>NZ_CP113889.1:0-2360000 GCF_042232855.1 Metapseudomonas boanensis
CCTGACCCGTAGTCTGATGCTTCAGGTCGACGGCCTTTCCAGCGCACCAGCTACCCCGCTACCAGCCACGCAGGTCAAGGGACTGCGTCGCTACCCCGACCAACCTCAGCTGAGCAGCCAGAATGGCGAACGCGGAATGATTGGCAGCCGGGAAGAACGCGAAGCGCTGGTGCCAACGGCCAGTGGCCGCCTGGAGCTTCCGCCGGTGGAAGCGTAACTTGGTGGAGCACCAGGGACGACCGGCTGATGCGCAGCGAACTGCCTGCACGCACTCTGGAAGTCGCCATCAATCCCGAACTGGAGGCTGCCAACGATGCCACGAAGCCGAAGCCTCCACCGACGCTCCGTCCACACAGGTCCGACTGTGGCCCTGGCAACTCGCCAGTGCGCTGTTCGCTTGCACGACCTTCCTGGGATTCAGCCTCTGGTGGCGCGCCCGCCGACAGCCGGCGATCCTGCCAACCGCCCAGACAGGACCGAGTCCTCGGACACTCCTCGATGACCTCAAACGTGCCTGCCAGTCGAACGACCCGCACGCCACACGCCAGGCCTTGGACGCTTGGGCCCGTCAGCAACCAGAAACCCTGGCCGACATGGCCGCACGCTTCGTTCCGCTGTCCGACGCCCTGGATGAGCTGAACGGAGCGTTATACAGCGAGGCAGGCCAGCGCTGGCAAGGCGAGGATTTGTGGAAGGCCATCCGGGCACTGCCTGCACAACAGACAGCGCAACAAGTTACGGTCGAGGCCAGCCAACTGCCGCCGCTCTACCCGCGTTGACCGTTGGACCGCTCCTCCCTGTGGGGCGAATTCATTTGCGAAGCAGACCGCAGGCCTGCCCTACGGGTCCCCGCCATGACTCGGAATCCCTATCCCCCGTCACGCTCGAACGCATGGCGTTCCAGCGCATCTAGACCCACATAAGCGGGCCTGCGTGCCCCTTCAGCGGGAAATCGCTGACCATACGCAGAGAATGGCCTTGCGGCCGTCGCTTCTGGTGAACGAATCCATTCACCGTGTTTGCCTCAGCTGTTGCTACGACCCCAACACCTAACGCGAACAGCGCTGATCCATTCGCCAAGCGCCCCAAGAAAAAATTCAGCCATAAAAAAACCGCGGCCCAGAGCCGCGGTTTCTTCGTCGAGCTATCAGGCTCAGTGGGCGAACAGTGAACCACCGACCTTGCCCGCCAGCTTCTCGGGCTTGATCAGGAACCGTGCCAGGGCCGGCAGCAGCCACAGCGCACCAAACATGTTCCAGAGGAGCATGAAGGTCAGCATCAAGCCCATATCAGCCTGGAACTTGATCGCCGAGAAGATCCAGGTTGCCACGCCAATTGCCAGGCACAACCCGGTGAACAGCACGGCCTTACCTGTGGACTTCAGGGTCTGGTAGTACGCCTCTTGCAGCGGCAGGCCCGCGCGCAGGAAGCTTTCCAGGCGGCTATAGATATAGATGCCGTAGTCAACGCCAATACCCACACCCAGCGCAATCACTGGCAGGGTCGCCACTTTCACGCCAATACCCAGCCAAGCCATCAGCGCGTTACCCAGCACGGAGGTGAGGATCAGCGGCAGCACGATGCACAGGGTTGCAGCGATGGAGCGGAAAGTGATCAGGCACATCACCGCCACACAGATGTACACCAGGATCAGGATGGTCAGTTCAGCCTGGGCGATCACCACGTTGGTGGCCGCCTCGATGCCCGCGTTACCGGCAGCCAGGAGGAACTGCAGGCCCTCCTTGTTGTGCTCCTTGGCGAACGCCTCGACCTCTTTGACAGCGCGGGACAGGGTTTCGGCCTTGTGGTCGTTGAGGAAGATCAACACCGGCGCCAGCGAGCAGTCGGAGTTGTACAGGCCTTCTGCACGGCTGATCGAGTTGTTCAGCACGTCCTGATTGCGCGACAGGGTTTCCCATTTCAGGTTGCCCTCGTTCATCCCTTTGATCACCTGCTTGGAGACGGTGACCATGGAGATGGCGGACTGCACGCCAGGAGTGTTCTCCATCTTCCACATCAGCTCGTCCACTGGCGCCAGCGCCTCATGGGTCGAGCAGCCCTCAGGACCGGTCTTGACCATGACCACCAGCACATCGGAACTGGTGGAGTAGTTGTTGATGATGAAGTTGTTGTCCTGGTTGTAACGGGAATCAGGACGCAGCTCGGGGGCACCCTGGTCCAGGTCACCGATCTTCAGGTTCTGGCTGTACCAGAGGCCACCACCGAAAGCGATCAGCGCAATGACAACGGAGATCGGAGCCACGACCGGGTGAGCAAAGTTAGATAGCAGGCGCCAGAACGGATGATCGCGTACGGCGTCCTTCTTGCTCCGCTCGATGGCCTTCTTGCTGATGCCCACATAGGAGATCGCTACGGGCAGCAGGATCAGGTTGGTGAACACAATCACTGCCACGCCGATGGAGGCGCCAATCGCCAGCTCACGGATCACGCCGATGTCGATGATCAGCAAGGTGATGAAGCCCACCGCGTCCGCCAGGATGGCTATCATGCCCGGCAGGAACAGTTGTCGGAACGTCCGACGTGCCGCCGTCAGGGCGTTGTCGGCATCACTGGACTGCAGAGCGATACCGTTGATCTTCTGCACGCCGTGGGAAATCCCGATGGCGAAGATCAGGAACGGCACCAGCATCGAGTAGGGATCGAGACCGAAACCGACGCTGTGCATCAGGCCGAGCTGCCAGACCACCGCCACCAGGGTGGTGGACAGCACGGCGATGGTGCTGCGGATACACCAGGTGAACCAATAGAGCAGCACCAGGGTGATCAGGAAGGCGATGCCGAAGAACACCACCACCATGATCAGACCATCGATCAGGTCACCGACCTTCTTGGCGAAGCCCACCACGTGGACCTTCACGTTCGGGTTCTGCGCCTGGTACTTCTCGCGAATCTTCTCTTCCAGCTCATGGGAGAACTGGCGGTAGTCGAGCTTGAGCAGTTTGCCCTGATCGTTCGGGTCCGGGTAGGACTCGAGCAACGGCACGTCGATGATGCTGGACTTGAAGTTGTTCGCCACCAGACGACCGATCTGGCCGGACTTGAGCACATTGTTACGCAGATCTTCGAGAGTAGCCGTGGAACCATCATAGGTCTGTGGAATCACCTCGCCACCGGCGAAGCCTTCTTCCGTCACTTCGGTCCAGCGCACACTAGGACTCCACAGCGACTTCCAGGCCCGAGCGATCGACGCCGGAGATGTAGAACACCTCGTCATGGATCTGGCGAAGGGTCTCCATGTACTCCTTGTTGAAGATGTCGCCGTTGACCGCTTCCACCGAGATACGCACGGTGTTGCCGAGGTTGGCCAGGTCATTGCGATGCTCGATCATCTTCTGGATGTAGGGGTGATGCAGCGGGATCATCTTCTCGAAGCTGGTCGAGGGCCGCACTTGCAGGGCCTGCCAGAATAGGAAGACGCTGACCAGCAGGCAGATGATGATCACCGCCGGCCTGTTGTTGAAGATCAGGCGCTCCAGGAAGGTCGCCTTGTCCTGGTGATGGGTACTCATAAAACGCTCCCGCCTTTCTTATAGTTGGCCCAGCTCGGCGCCGGTCGGTGATGCCACACGCACGCCGCCCTGTCCCACCAGGATCAGGTTGCCCTTGTCGTCGGCGATGACGCCGGCCAGCGACATGCGATCAGCGCGGTTGACCACACTGAAACTGCGACCGCTGTCATTGCTCTTGAGGACGCTACCGCCGTGGCCGACCACCACAAGGCTGCCATTGGGCAGCAAAGCGCCCCGGACAGTCCGAACTCCAGCTCGCCACCGGTGGTTTTCAACGGAATGGTTTCCCAGGTGGTTCCGAAGTCGGCAGAGCGGAATAGATGGCCACGCAGGCCATAGGCAATCACCACGCCGGAGTCGGCCGCCCCCAGAACGCCGAACAGAGAGCCCTCATAGGGGCCCTGGATGCGCTCCCAGGTTTCACCCCAGTCCGCGGAGCGAAACATGCTGCCCATCTCGCCGACCACAAACAGACCAGAGTCCTTGACCGCTGTGATGGCGTTGAGGTGGTACTGGTCCTCGTTGTCGAGGCGGTCACTGACGTCATCCCAGTGCTTGCCGCCATCTGCGGTGGTCAGCAAGGCGCCGTAGGCCCCCACGGCGAAGCCGGTGTTGGCATCCTTGAACCAGACATCCAGCAGCGGGGCTTCACGCTGCAGGTCTTCGAATTGCAGCGTCCAGGTAGCGCCGCCATCCTCGCTTGCAAGAATCTGCGCGTCGTGCCCGACTGCCCAACCCTTTTTGTCATCGATGAAGTAGACAGAAGTCAGCATCTGACGAGTCGGCACCTTGGCCTGACTCCAGGACTTTCCATCGTCATCGGAGTACAGGATGTGGCCACGATCGCCTGCAGCCACCAGGCGTTTGCCGGCATGAACGACATCCAGCAGCAGGCTGCTGACGGCCTTGGGAGATTCGATTGAGGAAGACGAAGCATCGGCGGCAAGCGCGGATGCGGTGATTGGCACAGCGGCAACGGCGACGACGGACAGCACACTGAACAGCGAGAGCGCTTTGGCCAGCGGCGAGTGGAAGCGAAACGTCGGCGCGCGGAAGGACTCCACAGGCAGGCCGAACTGGGTGCGCCGCATGACGGGCTCACTCATACACCTTTCCCCTTTTTGTTATAGGTAAAGCTGCCCAGGGAGGCAGCAGCGACCTAATCCTAGCCAGCTTTGGAAAGGCTGCACAATCAGCGGGACGTTATGTTTTGTTAAGCAAGAAAGACGCTGTGTAACCGACAAGACAATTCCAACTCGGCCCGTCGGAGGCGCAAAGCGCAGGATGGGTCACGCTTCAGCGATCCATGCTGCGGCCAGTGCGAGGCGGATTGATGACACATCGCCACCCAACACTGGGGGCAAGTGATACCGGCAGCCAAGAAAAAGGCCGCTAGGAGTAGCGGCCTCTTGCTTGGTTCTGCGCGGACATCTGCCCGAGCCGCGGACCTGACAGGAACGGACTCCCGCAGGTCACACCGCACTCAATCAGCCAAACGCCAGGTTGTGCCACCCTTGCTGTCCTCCAGGACAACGCCCATGGCCGTCAGCTGATCGCGAATTCGGTCGGATTCCGCCCAGTTCTTTTCCGCGCGGGCCTGGAGGCGAGCCTGGATCAATGCCTCCACCTCGGCCGCATCCACCTTGCCCTCAGCCCCCGCACGCAGGAATGCGTCCGGTTCCAGTTGCAACACGCCGAGCAGGCCAGCCAGCTCCTTCAGCCGGGCGGCCAGGGCGGCAGCAGCTTGCAGATCGGTATCGCGCAGTCGGTTGACCTCACGCACCATCTCAAACAGAACCGCACAGGCTTCAGGACTGTTGAAGTCATCATCCATGGCCGCACCGAAGCGCTCGACGAAGGCCTCTCCGCCTGCCGGTGCCGCATCAGGCAGCCCTCTCAATGCATGATAGAAACGCTCGAGCGCACCCTTGGCTTCCTTGAGGCTTTCCTCGGAATAGTTGATGGGGCTGCGATAGTGGCTGGACACCAGCAGATAGCGAACCACTTCCGGGTGATACTTTTCCAGCACTTCGCGAATGGTAAAGAAGTTGCCCAAGGACTTGGACATCTTCTCGCCATCTACCCGAACTGCACCGGCGTGCATCCAGGCCTGGGCATAAAGCTTGCCAGTGGCCGCCTCGCTCTGGGCGATCTCGTTCTCGTGATGCGGGAACACCAGATCCGGGCCACCGCCGTGGATATCGAACGTTTCGCCCAGACAGCAGGTGGACATCACCGAGCATTCGATGTGCCAACCGGGACGCCCCGCCCCCACGGTGACTCCCAACTCGGCTCGCCAGGCTTGGCGCCCTTCCATAGCACGAAGTCCAGCGGATCTTCCTTGGCCTCATCCACCTCGATACGGGCACCGATGCGCAGATCCTCGATCTTCTTGCGCGACAACTTGCCATAGCCGACGAATTTGCCGACCCGGTAATAGACATCTCCGTTGCCGGGCGCATAGGCGAAACCCTTGTCGATCAGGGTCTGGATCATGGTGTGCATGCCGGCGATATGGCCGGTGGCACGTGGCTCGATATCCGGACGCAATACGGAAAGGCGTGCCTCGTCCTCATGCATCGCAGCGATCATGCGCTCGACCAACGCCTCGAACGGCTCGCCGTTCTCGTTGGCACGCCGGATGATCTTGTCATCGATGTCGGTGATGTTGCGCACATAGGTCAACTCAAAGCCGCGGTGACGCAACCAGCGCGCCACCACGTCGAAGGCCACCATTACACGGGCATGGCCGATGTGGCAGAAGTCATAGACCGTCATACCGCAGACGTACATGCGCACCTGATTGCCCACCAGGGGCTTCAGCGCTTCCTTGGTCTTGTTCAGCGTGTTGTAGATCGACAGCGTCATCATTGGCCCCAGGAGTCACGCAGGGTCACGGTACGGTTGAACACCGGCTTGCCGGGTTGCGAATCCTTCAGGTCGGCGCAGAAGTAACCTTCGCGCTCGAACTGGAAGCGGTCTTCCGGCTGGGCCTGAGCCAGGGACGGCTCGGCACGACAACCCGTCAGCACTTGCAGAGACCCCGGGTTGATGTTGTCGAGGAAGCTACCGCCCTCCTCCGACTTCTCCGGGTTAGCCGAGCGGAACAGGCGATCATAGAGGCGAACTTCGCACTCCACGCTGCCCTCGGCAGGCACCCAGTGGATAACACCCTTGACCTTGCGACCTTCAGGGTTCTTGCCCAGGGTGTCCGGGTCGTAGCTGCAGCGCAGCTCGACGATGTTGCCGTCGGCATCCTTGATCGCCTCATCAGCACGGATGACGTAGCTGCCGCGCAGGCGTACTTCGCCATTGGGCTCAAGGCGCTTGTAGCCCTTGGGCGGCTCTTCCATGAAGTCTTCACGGTCGATGTACAGCTCACGGGCGAACGGCAGGACGCGAACACCCATGTCTTCCTTCGGATGACGTGGAAGTTCGAGATTCTCCACCTGACCTTCCGGATAGTTGGTGATCACCACCTTGAGCGGGCGCAGTACACACATGGCGCGCGGGGCCGTGGCATCCAGATGATCACGGATGCTGAACTCGAGCATGCCGATGTCCACCACACCGCTGGCACGGTTGACGCCGATCATCTCGCAGAAATTACGGATGGACTCGGGCGTGTAGCCACGACGGCGATAACCGGACAGGGTGGACATGCGTGGATCATCCCATCCGCTCACATGCCCCTCGTCCACCAGCTGCTTGAGTTTGCGCTTGCTGGTGATGGTGTAGTTCAGGTTGAGGCGCGAGAACTCATACTGGCGCGGTTCTGCGGGTACCGGCAGGTTGGCCAGGAACCACTCGTAGAGCGGACGATGGTCTTCGAACTCCAAAGTGCAGATGGAGTGGGTGATGCCTTCGATGGCGTCCGACTGACCATGGGTGAAGTCGTAGCTCGGGTAGATGCACCATTTGTCGCCGGTCTGGTGGTGATTCGCGTGGCGGATGCGATAGAGGATCGGATCGCGCAGGTTCATGTTCGGCGACGTCATGTCGATCTTGGCTCGCAACGAACGGGCACCATCGGGGAACTCGCCCGCCTTCATGCGTGCGAAAAGGTCCAGGTTCTCTTCTACCGAGCGATCACGGAACGGGCTGTTCTTGCCTGGCTCAGTCAGACTACCGCGGAATTCGCGTGCTTCTTCCGGGGACAGGTCGCAAACGAAGGCTTTGCCAGCCTTGATCAGCTCTACTGCCCAAGCATGCAGCTGGTCGAAATAGTTGGAGGCATAGCGCACTTCGCCGGCCCACTGGAAGCCCAACCACGTCACATCGCTTTCGATGGCATCGATGTATTCCTGGTCTTCCTTGGCCGGGTTGGTGTCATCGAAGCGCAGGTGGCAGTCGCCGCCGAACTCCTTGGCCAGGCCAAAGTTCAGGCAGATAGACTTGGCATGACCGATATGCAGGTAGCCGTTGGGCTCCGGCGGGAATCGGGTGACGATCTTCGTGTGCTTGCCGGCATCCAGATCGGCCTGGACGATCTGGCGCAGGAAGTTGGAGGCGGCGGGAGTCTCTGGCTTGCTCATGGTGTCCTTGGTCATGCTGGTGCGCGGCTCAGGGTAGGCCGGCCAAATCAAAGCGCTTATCATAGCCGAAGCTGTCAATCCCCTGACAGGCCTTGGATTTCTCGACAGAGCGAATACCCCAATGATCAAGCTGCACACCAACCATGGCGTCATCACCCTGAAACTCTTTGAAGACAAAGCCCCGGAAACCGTGGCCAACTTCAAGGAGTACGTGAAGTCCGGCCATTACAACGGCACCATTTTCCACCGTGTGATCGGCAACTTCATGATCCAGGGTGGTGGTTTCGAGCCGGGCATGAAGCAGAAGCCGACTCGCGCGCCTATCAAGAACGAGGCCAACAACGGTCTGTCGAACAAGGTTGGCACCATTGCCATGGCTCGCACCATGGAGCCGCACTCGGCTTCTGCCCAGTTCTTCATCAACGTCGCTGACAACAGCTTCCTCAACCACAGCGCACCGACTGTCCAGGGCTGGGGCTACGCCGTATTCGGTGAAGTGGTCGAAGGCATGGACGTAGTGAACAAGATCAAGGCCGTCTCCACGACCATGAAGGCCGGCCACCAGGACGTACCGGTCGACGACGTCATTATCGAGAAGGCCGAGATCGCTGAGTGATATTGCTGATCTCCGATCTGCACCTTGAAGAGGAGCGCCCGGACATAACCCGGGCGTTCCTTCATTTCCTGCAGACGCGCGCGCCCCAGGCGGAAGCTCTCTACATCCTCGGCGACTTCTTTGAGGCCTGGATCGGTGACGATGCCATGACCTCCTTCCAGCGCTCGATCGCCCAAGCGCTCCGTCAGCTTTCCGACACCGGCACCCGCATCTACCTGATGCACGGCAATCGCGACTTCATGATTGGAAGCGCCTTCTGCCGCGAGGCCGGTTGCACGCTGATCCCGGACCCGAGCCTGGTCCAGCTGAACGGCGAACCCGTCCTGCTGATGCACGGCGACAGCCTGTGCACCCGCGACGAGGCCTACATGCGCCTGCGTCGATGGCTGCGCAACCCTGTCTCGCTGTGGATACTGCGCAACCTGCCGCTGAGAACCCGCCACAAGCTGGCCCGGAAGTTACGCAATGAAAGCCGCATGCAGACCCGGCAGAAAACGACCGAGATCACCGATGTCACTGCCGAAGAGATTCCGAAGATCCTCCGCGAACATGGCGCCAGGACTCTGATCCATGGCCACACCCACCGCCCGGCATGCCACGACTTTGCTCTCGACGGCCAGCCTGCGCGGCGCATCGTGCTTGGCGACTGGGATCGACAAGGCTGGGCCCTCCAGGTAGACGAACAAGGTTTCCAGCAAGCGCCCTTCAGCCTTGCCTGATTCGCTCGATACCGCGCATTGGTGCCGACCCACGGGCAGCATTTCCGCACAAGAAAGTGCGAGCCAGAAGGACACCGTTCATCGTCAGGAATAAAGAAGCGCCCACTTGGGCGCTTCCTTTTGAGCAGCTGTCGACTGTCAGCGCGACGGGCCTGATGCCCTGACCTTCAAGCGGGCACGCCGCTGTGGAAACGGAACTCGCTATCCGGCGACTCGATCAACTCTCGCTCGACCGCGCAGACCTTCTCGATCACCAGATCGACGTCAGCCGCATCCCCGTATTGATAGGCAAGCTTCAGATAACCCTGGAAATGGCGGGCCTCGGACCTCAATAGCCCACCGTAGAACTTGCCAAGGTCCTCATCCAGATGAGGCACAAGCGCCTCGAAACGTTCGCAGGAGCGCGCTTCGATGAACGCCCCCACAACGAGGGTATCGACCAGCTTCTGTGGCTCATGTGTGCGCACCACCTTACGCAAGCCAGACGCATAGCGTGCAGCGGAAACCGGCCGCAGGCCAATCTTCCGGCGCTTCATTATCCGCAGCACCTGCTCATGATGTACCAGCTCCTCGCGGGCCAGTCGCGACATGAAGTTGATCAGATCCAAATGAGTGCTGTACTTGGCAATCAGGGCCATCGCCGTCGAGGCTGCCTTGAACTCGTTGTTCTTGTGGTCGATCAGCATGGTCTCCTGATCGGCCAGCGCGGCCGCCACCCAGGCGTCGGGCGTACGGCAACCAAGAAAGTCATGAATTTCAGGCAAGGTCACTGGCGGGTCTTCCGTTATGCAGATGCGTCACTGATTCGACGGGGCGGGAGTTCTTGGCTGCTGGCCGCTCCCGCAAAGGCGGAGCATTATACGAATGCGAGTCGCAACGACTAGTCCGGCGCTCTGACATATGTCAAGAACACCAAAGCTTGATCGGTACTACATTTGCTTTGGCTATAAGCCATCGACAGGGAGATGAGGACCATGCAAGCCATTCGCAGCATCCTGGTAGTACTGGAACCGGACCGACCAGAGGGCCTGGCCCTGAAGAGGGCGAAACTGATCGCTAATGTCACCCAGTCGCACCTGCACCTGCTGATCTGCGACAAGAAGAGCGACCACAGCGCCTACCTCAGCGACCTGGCAGCCTCGCTCACAGCCGAGGGTTTCAGCGCCACCACCCAGCAGGACTGGCTGGACAACCTGCACCAGACCGTCATTGCTGCACAACAGGCAGAAGGCTGTGGCCTGGTGATCAAGCAACACTATCCCGACAACCCGCTGAAAAAGGCGCTGCTGACACCGGATGACTGGAAGCTCCTGCGCTTCTGTCCCGCCCCGGTCCTGATGGTCAAGACGGACCGCCCCTGGACCGGCGGAGTAATCCTGGCTGCTGTCGATGTGGGCAACAGTGATGGCGAGCATCGTACCCTGCATGCTGGCATCGTCAGCCACGGCTACGACATTGCCAGCTTGGCCCAGGGCACCTTGCACGTGATTTCCGCGCACCCCTCGCCGATGCTGTCGGCGGCCGACCCGACCTTCCAGCTCAAGGAGACCATTGAGGCGCGCTATCGCGAAGAATGCAGGGCTTTCCAGGCCGAATTCGATGTCAGCGACGAGCGTCTGCATATCGAGGAAGGCCCAGCCGATGTCCTCATTCCTCACATTGCCCACAAGCTACAGGCAGTGGTCACGATCATCGGAACCGTTGCGCGGACCGGCCTCTCCGGAGCCCTGATCGGCAATACGGCCGAAGTGGTGCTCGACACGCTGGAAAGCGATGTCCTGGTCCTGAAACCTGACGACATAATCAGCCATCTCGAAGAACTGGTAGCCCAACGCTGACAATATGAAAAAAAGCGCCGCCCATCGGGCGGCTCTCTTTAAAGCGTCATAGGCGAATTTCCATCCCTTCCCTAAGAAAGCGCGGAGCGATGTAACGCTCGTAATGTGCCTCGGAGAGCAGGAAAAACTCCCGATCAATGGCTTCGCGAAGATTTGGCAAGGCCCAGTCACGAAACTCGGGAAGCAGCGCAACCCCGTAAGCATCCAGACGATTGATCATCCGTGCGGCCCTGGCAATCAGCTGGTAGGCCCAGCAGTAAGGCGACTGTTCAGGCACGAACCGCACCTGATGCTGCTCGAGCTGCGCACGCAGGCGCGAAGGGTCGAACACTTCCAGCTTGGCGGTCATGACCTGCACCAGGAGAATCTCAAGACGTCGCCATACCGCGCGCTTCTCTTCCTCGCCATAGAGATTCCAGTTCACCACTTCGTGATGAAAGCGCTTGCAGCCCCGACACACCAGGTCGCCATAGACAGTGGAGCAGAGGCCGACGCAAGGCGTCTTGATTCGCTGGTTGGACATGGTGATGGCAGGTTCGACGGGTGAATCAGGCGCGCCATCTTAGCCCTTTGTCTAATCGGGGTCACCCATGGCGAGGAGGGGGTTTTGTCTTAACTTTGCCGAACCTTTCCAGTAGAATCAGCCCGCCATTTAAGGCGCCGATATCCGTTGGAAGCTGTTTTCAAAGCGTCACGAGCACAGTTCATCCGGCAGGAAAAATTGGCGCTGGCCCCCTCATTTGAGGTGTCCAGCGCCAGCCCTCATCAGGCCTTCCTGACGGCGTAAAACTTTGAAAACAGCTTCTCGATGGAGGCCGCCGAAACCTTGGCCAGACAGCTCACAAAGCTGTGCGGCGCATGCGTTCGGCGGATTCCTGGATGAGCGCCCTGGAAGAATCCAGGGCCACTGATGAGGGTAAAACTGTGCTTGAAGCCTATCGCAAACATGTAGAAGAGCGTGCCGCCCAGGGCGTTGTGCCCCAGCCGCTGAACGCCGAACAAACCGCAGGCCTGGTCGAACTGCTGAAGAACCCGCCGGCCGGCGAAGAGGCCTTCCTCCTCGACCTGATCACCAACCGTGTTCCGCCGGGCGTCGACGAAGCCGCCTACGTCAAAGCCGGTTTCCTCTCCGCTATCGCCAAGGGCGAAGCCAATTCCCCGCTGATCAGCAAGGCCCGCGCCACCGAACTGCTGGGCACCATGCAGGGCGGCTACAACATCGCCACCCTGGTGGAACTGCTGGACGACGCTGCACTGGCTAACGTCGCCGCCGAGCAGCTGAAGCACACCCTGCTGATGTTCGACGCCTTCCACGACGTCGCCGAGCGCGCCAAGCAAGGCAACGCCGCCGCCCAAGCCGTGCTCAAGTCCTGGGCCGATGGCGAGTGGTTCGTCAACAAGCCCGCCGTGCCGGAAAAAGTCACCCTGACCGTGTTCAAGGTCCCCGGCGAAACCAACACCGACGACCTGTCCCCGGCCCCGGACGCCTGGTCCCGCCCGGATATCCCGCTGCATGCCCTGGCCATGCTGAAAATGGCCCGCGACGGCATCGAACCGGTCCAGCCCGGCTCCATCGGCCCGCTGCAGCAGATCGAAGCGGTCAAGGCCAAGGGCTTCCCGGTCGCCTACGTCGGTGACGTGGTCGGTACCGGCTCTTCCCGCAAGTCCGCCACCAACTCGGTGCTGTGGTTCTTCGGCGACGACATCCCGTTCGTGCCGAACAAGCGCGCCGGTGGCTTCTGCTTCGGCACCAAGATCGCCCCGATCTTCTACAACACCATGGAAGATGCCGGCGCCCTGCCGATCGAATTCGACTGCACCAACCTGGCCATGGGCGACGTCATCGACGTCTACCCGTACGAAGGCAAGGTCGTTCGCCATGACAGCGGCGAAGTCGTCACGACTTTCGAACTGAAAACTCCGGTGCTGCTCGACGAAGTCCGCGCCGGCGGCCGTATCCCGCTGATCATCGGCCGTGGCCTGACCGAGAAGGCCCGTGCCGAGCTGGGCCTGGGCGCTTCCGACCTGTTCAAGAAGCCGGAGTCCCCGGCCGACAGCGGCAAGGGCTTCACCCTGGCGCAGAAGATGGTCGGCCGTGCCTGCGGTCTGCCGGAAGGCCAAGGCGTGCGTCCAGGCACCTACTGCGAGCCGAAGATGACCACCGTCGGTTCCCAGGACACCACGGGCCCGATGACTCGCGACGAGCTGAAAGACCTCGCCTGCCTCGGCTTCTCCGCCGACCTGGTGATGCAGTCCTTCTGCCACACCGCCGCCTATCCGAAGCCCATCGACGTCAACACCCACCACACCCTGCCGGACTTCATCAAGACCCGCGGCGGTGTGTCCCTGCGTCCGGGCGACGGCATCATCCATAGCTGGCTGAACCGCATGCTGCTGCCAGACACCGTCGGCACCGGCGGTGACTCGCACACCCGCTTCCCGATCGGCATCAGCTTCCCGGCCGGCTCCGGCCTGGTGGCCTTCGCCGCTGCCACCGGCGTAATGCCGCTGGACATGCCGGAATCGGTACTGGTGCGCTTCAAGGGCAAGATGCAGCCCGGGATCACCCTGCGTGACCTCGTACACGCCATCCCCTACTACGCCATCCAGGCCGGTCTGCTGACCGTCGAGAAGAAAGGCAAGAAAAACATCTTCTCCGGCCGCATCCTCGAGATCGAAGGCCTCAACGACCTGACCGTCGAGCAGGCTTTCGAACTGTCCGACGCCTCGGCCGAGCGTTCCGCTGCCGGTTGCACCATCAAGCTGCCGGAAGAGGCCATCGCCGAGTACCTGAGGTCCAACATCACCCTGCTGCGCTGGATGATCGGCGAAGGCTACGGCGATGCCCGGACCCTGGAGCGTCGCGCCCAGGCGATGGAAGCCTGGCTGGCCAAGCCGAACCTGCTGGCAGCCGACCCGGACGCCGAATACGCCGCCGTCATCGAGATCGACCTGGCCGAGGTCAAGGAGCCGGTACTCTGCGCCCCGAACGACCCGGACGACGCCCGCCTGCTGTCCAGCGTGCAAGGTCGCAAGATCGATGAAGTGTTCATCGGCTCCTGCATGACCAACATCGGTCACTTCCGCGCCGCCGGCAAACTGCTGGACAAGGTCAAAGGGGGCATTCCGACCCGCCTGTGGCTGGCCCCGCCGACCAAGATGGACGCCCACCAGCTGACCGAAGAAGGCTACTACGGCATCTACGGCAAGGCCGGTGCGCGCATGGAAATGCCGGGCTGCTCGCTGTGCATGGGTAACCAGGCGCGCGTACAGACCGGTTCCACCGTGGTCTCCACCTCCACCCGTAACTTCCCGAACCGCCTGGGCGACGCGACCGACGTGTTCCTGGCCTCCGCCGAGCTGGCGGCCGTTGCCTCGATCCTGGGCAAACTGCCGACCGTCGAGGAGTACATGGCCTACGCGAAGAACATCGACAGCATGGCGGCCGATATCTACCGCTACCTGTCCTTCGACCAGATCGCCGAGTACAAGGAAGCCGCTGCGAACGCCAAGATCCCGGTCGTTCAAGCCTAAGCCCTAACCGGCCATGAAGAAGCCCCGCCCCGTGCGGGGCTTTTTCTTGGTCGTTGTCGCAACGCCGCGTAGCCCAACAAGACCCCGAGCCACTGAACATTGGGCTTCGCTAGCCCAGTGGCAACCGGCCGCAAGCAATCACGCGCCCCGCCTTGCAGACGTACCTGCAGCAGCTATGTTCCATGTAAGGGCGGACAATCGTGACGGAGCTAAGTGATGAAACAGGCGGTGTTGATTGTGATCTTCGTGCTGGGCCTTGCTGCGTGCTCCAGCGAATACCTGATTGCCACGGCCGACGGCCAGATCATCACCACCCATGAGAAGCCCGAACTGGACCGGGACACCGGCATGATTGAGTTCGAAGACGACGAGGGCCGCACCCAACAGATTCCCCAATCCCAGGTGAAGCAGATCATCGAACGTTGAGGTAGCTCCAGCCTCAAATCCTTGACCCCGCCCTGGCGGGGTTTCTTTTTTTTGAGCCACTGGCACATCGCTTGCTTTAGCCAGTTCACCAATACTCACTCCAACAGCGGAGCGGGTTGATGACGATGGCGTCGATGCCAGTGGCAGCTCCGGCAGCTCTGGGGCGACGCCATTTTGCTGATTAGGTGGCAAGAAACCATGACCGACAAGCAGACCCCTACACGATCGGACAGCCTGGACTGGGTGGCAGGCAGCGATGCCCCGGAAAAGTGCATGCTCAACCTGGGCTTCATGCCCCTGACCGATTCGGCCTCCCTGATCGTCGCCGCCACTCAGGGATTCGCGCAGCCATACGGGCTGACACTCAATCTGCAACGCCAGGCATCCTGGGCAACCCTGCGCGACAAACTGCTGGGCGGGGAGCTTGATGCCGCGCAGGCGCTCTACGGTCAGGTCTATGGCATCCAGTTCGGGATCGGTGGCCCTACTGCCGACATGGCGATCCTGATGACCCTGTGCCAGAACGGTCAGGCCATCAACCTCTCGGAACCCCTCAAGCGCACCGGCGTGACCAGTTCAGAGGCACTGACCCGCCACGTGCTCCATGGCGGTGCACGCCTGACCTTCGCCCAGACCTTTCCTACTGGCACCCATGCCATGTGGCTCAACTACTGGCTGGCGGCCCAAGGCATTCATCCGCTGCATGACGTCGACACAGTGGTGGTGCCGCCCTCGCAGATGGTCACTCACCTCAAGGCTGCCCGCATCGATGGCTTCTGTGCTGGCGGTCCCTGGGGCGCGCTGGCCGTGGAGCAAGGCCAAGGCTTTACCCTCGCCACAAGCCAGATGATCTGGTCCGATCATCCGGAGAAAGTCCTCGCCGTTACCCAGGCATTTACCGAGCAATACCCCAACACAGCCCGTGCCCTGACCATGGCCCTGCTGGAGGCCAGCCGTTTCATTGAAGACAACCCGGAGAATCGCCGCAGCACGGCCCAGCTGATCAGTGGCAGCGACTATGTCGACGTCCCTGTTTCAGCTATCGAACCACGCTTTCTGGGGCACTACGAAGACGGTCTCGGCAACGCGTGGGAGGACGCTCATCCCTTACGGTTCTTCGACCAGGGAAGGGTCAACATGCCTTACCTATCGGATGGCATGTGGTTCATGACTCAATTCCGTCGCTGGGGCCTGTTGCGTGACGATCCAGACTATCTCGGCATCGCACGCCAGGTTCAGCGGATCGATCTTTACAAACAGGCCGCTGGAGCACTGGGCATCGAGGTGCCCGAACCCATGCGCAGCGCCACACTGCTCGACGGCAAGCACTGGGACGGTAGCGATCCAGCAGGCTATGCCCGCAGCTTCCCGATCCATGCACTGGCTGGCAGCACCCAGGCCATGGCCCTGTAGCCGCGAGGGAAGACCGACATCATGTTGCGCATTCTCCTGATCAACGATACCGCCAAGAAAGTCGGCCGCCTGAGAGCCGCTCTGGTCGAAGCCGGCTTCGAGGTCATCGACGAGTCCGGCCTTACCATCGATCTGCCGGCGCGGGTCGAGGCAATTCGCCCGGACGTGATCCTCATCGACACTGAGTCCCCTGGACGGGACGTCATGGAGCAGGTCGTACTGGTAAGCCGTGACCAGCCTCGCCCCATCGTCATGTTCACCGACGAACACGACCCCAATGTCATGCGCCAGGCCATCCAATCCGGCGTCAGCGCTTACATCGTCGAAGGCATTCAGGCCGATCGCCTCCAGCCTATTCTCGACGTCGCCATGGCCCGTTTCGAAAGCGACCAGGCGTTACGCGCCCAGCTCACAGCCCGCGACCAGCAACTGGCCGAACGCAAGCGCATCGAACTGGCGAAAGGGCTGCTGATGAAGATGAAAAGCTGCAACGAAGAGGAGGCCTATACCCTAATGCGGCGCCAGGCCATGAGTCGACAGCAGAAGCTGATCCAAGTGGCCGAACAGATCATCGCCATGCACGAGATGCTGGGGCACTGACCTCAGACTCTGGCAACTGTATCGCTCACCGGCACCGCTGTACTGCTCCAGTCACGTCGTACAGCAAAACTGTACGACTTGCGTTGTACGGCCGTGTATCTGCAAGCCGTCAACGTTAATCGCTAATGTTGTGGGCACTACCCACTGCCTGCGAGCTCCCCGATGACCACTCAGCCGCCCGAACGCCAGTTGCTCGAGGACGCCGACCAGCGCGCTCTGCGCTATCTCGACGGTACTGACTGCCGCAGGGTCTTCCCCTCCCAGGCAGCCATCGAGGCATTGCGGGGATTCGATGAGCCCATGCCACAAGAGGGACGCCCAGCCAATGAGGTGCTGCGCCAGCTTGACGAACTGGGTTCGCCGGCCACCACCGCCTCCAACGGACCACGCTATTTCGGCTTCGTCATCGGCGCGACGCTGCCGGCCGCGGCCGCGGCAGAGCGGCTGCTACTGGCCTGGGATCAATGCGCCTCGTCCTTCGAAAACTCACCGGCTGCCCACCGCATCGAGCAAGTCGCTGCCCGCTGGGTCCTGGAAACCCTTGGCTTGCCCAGAGAATGCGCCGTGGGCTTCGGCACCAGCGCCACCGCCTGTACTCTCGCCGCACTATCGGCTGCGCGCCGTAGCCTGCTCGCCCGCCAAGGCTGGGATTTCGACGCCGACGGCTTGATCGGCGCACCGGAGATTCGAGTAGTGGTCTCGGAAACCACCCACATTACGGTGAAGAAGGCCCTGCGCATTCTAGGTTTCGGAATGCGGCGCCTCATAGTCGCACCCACCGACGCCCAAGGGCGCGTAGATGCCTCCCGGCTCCCGGAGCTGGATGCCCGCACTATCCTCTGCTTACAGGCCGGCGAGGTGAATACTGGCGAATTCGATCCCTTCGCAGAACTCATTCCCCGAGCCAAAGCAGCGGGCGCGTGGGTTCATGTCGATGGCGCCTTCGGACTCTGGGTGCGCGCTTCGTCAAGCTCGGCGCTGGCGGCAGACGTGGAGCAGGCCGACAGCTGGACCACCGACGGCCATAAGTGGCTGAACACCCCCTATGACGGCGCCATGGCCATCTGCCGCGACGCCGATGCCCTGGCCAGCGCGATGAACAGCGATGCGGCCTACGCCACCGCCTCGCGCGACGCGCAGAAGAACCTGACCCTGGAATTCTCCCGCCGTGCCCGTGGCATCCCGATCTGGGCAGCTCTGGCAGCCCTTGGCCGCGACGGCCTGCGGTCGATGATCGACCGGCACCTGCGACAGGCCGCTGAGTTAGCGGCCGGGCTGCGCGCAGCAGGTTTCGAGGTACTCAACCGTCCTGTGCTCAATCAGGTGCTAGTGCGTGCCACCAGCGACGCACACACGGTGGCCATCCGCGAAGCCGCGCAGCGCTCAGGCGAGGTCTGGTTCGGGCCCACGCTCTGGCAAGGGCGTCCGGCGTTCCGCCTCAGCTTATCCTCATGGCGCACCACCGATGCCGACGTCCAACAACTGGTTAGCCTGCTGGCTGCACTGCGCCAAGCGAGCGCCTCACCCGCGAGCTGAAGCGACAGGGCCTGCCATGAAAAGGTGCCGCAAGCACTCGACAGGCCCCTGCATTGCGCTTATCTTCCCCGCCAGGCCACCGCAGTGGCCGACGTCGCTCGGACGGTTCCGGGCGCTTACGTATCCGAGGAAAGCATGGCTGACCAGCGTTCTCCGCGCCGTTTTGCGCGCATCGATCGTCTCCCCTACGTCTTCAACATCACCGCCGAACTCAAGATGGCTGCCCGTCGTCGTGGCGAGGACATCATCGACCTGTCCATGGGCAATCCCGACGGCGCTACCCCGCCGCACATCGTCGAGAAGCTCGTGCAAGTCGCCCAGCGTGAAGACACCCACGGATACTCCACTTCCCGCGGTATTCCCCGCCTGCGCCGAGCCATCTCGCGTTGGTACAAGGACCGTTACGACGTGGAGATCGATCCGGAAAGCGAAGCCATCGTCACCATCGGCTCCAAAGAAGGCCTGGCACACCTGATGCTCGCCACCCTTGACCACGGCGACACGGTGCTGGTGCCCAACCCAAGCTACCCGATCCACATCTATGGCGCCGTGATCGCCGGTGCCCAGGTGCGCTCCGTGCCCCTGGTACCGGGTGTGGACTTCTTTGCCGAACTTGAGCGGGCCATTCGCGAAAGCATCCCGAAACCGAAGATGATGATCATCGGTTTCCCCTCCAACCCTACGGCGCAGTGCGTGGAGCTGGATTTCTTCGAGCGTGTGGTGGCCCTGGCCAAGCAGTACGACATCCTGGTAGTCCACGACCTGGCCTACGCCGACATCGTCTACGACGGCTGGAAGGCGCCCTCGATCATGCAAGTCCCGGGCGCCAAGGACATCGCGGTGGAGTTCTTCACCCTGTCCAAGAGCTACAACATGGCTGGCTGGCGCATCGGCTTCATGGTCGGCAACCCAGAACTGGTCAGCGCCCTGGCGCGGATCAAGAGTTACCACGACTACGGCACCTTCACCCCGCTGCAGGTGGCGGCCATCGCCGCACTCGAGGGGGACCAGCAATGCGTACGGGATATCGCCGAGCAATACCGGCAGCGTCGCAACGTTCTGGTGAAAGGCCTGCACGAGATCGGCTGGATGGTTGAGAACCCCAAGGCCTCGATGTACGTCTGGGCCAAAATCCCCGAGGCCTATGCCGAGCTTGGCTCGCTGGAGTTTGCCAAGAAACTGTTGGCTGAGGCCAAGGTCTGTGTCTCACCGGGCCTCGGTTTCGGTGATTACGGTGACGACCATGTGCGCTTCGCCCTGATCGAAAACCAGGACCGCATCCGCCAGGCAGTACGTGGTATCAAGAGCATGTTCCGGGCAGACGGCCTGCTCCCGCTCCCCGCCAGGGCACGGAAAAACGAGCAGCAATGACGCTGACCCGCGCCCCCGAGTCACAGGGGGCGCATTTTCCCTTCATTTGCCTGAAACGCCCGCCTGGCAAGGGTTTCCGCCCTCACGGACAGCCTTTCGAGTAGAACAAAAAATAACCACTCGTCGGCTTTTAGATCATTTTTTGAACAAAACAGGGCTTAATAGGTTCTCATGTAAGCCTTAGTACATCGCGCTGTTCTCATCCATGGTCGGCTTACGGCGCGCATACCTTTTTTCCCCTTGAGTCCGGAGAGATTCCCAAAGCACCCAATCTGGTGCGGGAGACTTTTTTGTCTCAAAAAAGGAGGAACGGCGTATGAAGACATGAAAGCAACTGTGCGACGTGACAACAAAGAACCATGACTCAAAGCCCAAAGAGGCTCACGAGTAAGCAACTAGATCTAATCGGTGCCCTTACTGCATCAGCACACCAACTTACTTTGTAGAACAAGAGGTAAACCATGGAGCTGTACCATCTGATGACTTCCCTGTTCCAACAGGAAGCAACCATGGAACTAATGCGCATGGGTATTGTTTATGCCCACCTTATTGCTTGCTGCGTAGCGATCGGTCTTGTCCTCACAAGCGACGTCGCCATGATCAAGCAACTGGTACAAGGCAACGACGCGGCTCATAGCGACAAAACCCATCTTGATACGCTGAAGAAAACTGTACTGTTTGCACTTGCGGCACTCTGGGTAACTGGGATAGGTATCGTCCTACTGGACTACTCTGTCAAAGGCGCGGTGTATTTCCTCAACCCCAAACTCCAGGCCAAGATCCTGATCGTAATGCTCCTGACCATCAACGGCTTCCTGCTCCACAGCGTTGTAATGCCTGCCTTGGTCAAGGCTGGCACGCTGCTCAAGCTGGAAGCGAATGCTCGTACCCTCGCGGTATTCTCGGGCGTCGTCTCCGGAGTTTCCTGGTTCTATGCGGCCATGCTGGGCATCGCCCGCCCGCTCAGCTGGAAATACTCCCTTGGCGAAATCATGTTTGCTTACCCGCTGTTCATTTGCGCTGGCTTCATCATGATGACACTGCTGGTCAGTTGGGCAAGCAAGCGAGCTGAACGTGTCACTCGTGCTCGAGTGGCCCCCGCACTCGCCTCCTGACAGGAGCTGACTGGGCAGGGATGCCCAGTATTAAGAAAAACTATTTTTCGCGACATCCACTCAGTAATTCTCCGTAAGACTTTCTCCTTTCATATCCCCTGCAATAAACTTTTCTTAATGTTTCGAGTACATGCAAGTACTCCTCATAGAAAAGACCACAATCCCGCCCACGAATACTCGTACTTCCGTACCAAACTCCGCGACCATCCGTCGGTCGACTCGGTAGAACTTTCTGTCTGTCTCGCACACGAACTGCTGCAACTCCAAACAACGCTAAGGAAATGCAGTGATCGACCTGACGACCTGGAACCTGACCGTTCCCGCTTATGACTCGGCAACCCTGATCAGCACCGAGCGCCTCAATAACGGCTATGAAAGTCAGTACTTTCGCCGTAATGACGACGGCAGTATCACTTTCTGGGTTCCGGTAACCGGCTCCGTTACCGAGGATGCCCGATATCCCCGTACAGAACTTCGCGAAACCCAGGCTGACGGAACGCTGAGTTACTGGTACCACGGCAGTTCGGATAGCTACCTGAGTGCCGTCCTCTCCGTAGAGCAGGTGCCCAGCGAAGGCAAGATCATCATTGGCCAGATCCACAGCAAGGACGAGCCCGGCAGCGAGAACGACCCGCTGCTTAAATTGCAGTACCACTACCTGCGCGGCAAAGGTCGCATCGAGGCACTGCTGCGCAAACGTCCCGGTGACACCGAGGTGGAGAACATCCTGCTGGTTGATGATGTGCCGCTTGGTCAACGCTTCGGCTACGACTTCCGCCTGACGCCTACGGGCAAACTGGGTATCGTGATCACCAGCCCCGACGATGACGGCAATCACTACCGTGAACTCAGTGGCTACTGGAGCGTGCAGCAGCTCTACTTCAAGGCCGGCGCCTATATCCAGGACAACTATGGCCCCGTCAACGAGGGTGGGCGGGTAACCTTCTACTGGCTCAACGGCCTGCACCGCTGACTTCCTGCACCTCGCGCCCTTCGGCACGGAGCCCGGGCCCTCCATCCGGTGAAGTCCCGGACTGAAGCCCGGGCTACCACTGAGCGAGCCCATTGAGCAGCGGAATGAGTCATCAATCGGGCCGTGCCAGCGTAGAATCAACCTTCTGCCGCATCCCCCTTCAACACATGCCTGAAGAGTTCCTGCGCAATGGCCCGACTGTCGCTTGAATTTCCTGAAGACCAGTATTGCTACTCGACCCACCTCACCGTCCGGGTTACCGACATCAACGCCGCCAACCACCTCGGCAATGACTCGATGATCTCGATGATCTCCGAAGCCCGCGCGCGCTTCCTGTTCGAGTATGGCATCAACGAAGCGACGGAAGACGGCACGGGCATCATCGTCACAGACCTGGCCACGACCTATCGGGCGGAAGCCCATGCCCGCGACCAGCTGCTGTTCGAGGTCGGCGTCATGGACTTCAACAGATACGGTGGGGACATCACCTTCCGCATCAGCCGACCCGCCGATGGCAAACTCATCGCTATGGCGAAGTCCGGTTTCGTCTTCTTCAACTATCAAACCTCCCGCGTCGTGCCGATGCCCGACGGCTTCCGCGATACCTTTCCCAAGGTGAACTGGCTGGATTGAATCCCGCACCGGCCCAACTCGGTGCACACACGACCACCTCGCCCCCTTTTGAGCCAGCCGACTCAAGCCGTGCTTTCCCGAAACCGCTCTGAAACAGGCCTTTCCAGAATATGGCCCAGCTCTTGCTCAGCAATTGCCAAAGGTAGCCAACGTCGGCTGCCCGACTAAACGACAAAGGCGTCGCGTCACTCCGCATCAATGCGGGCAGTGATGCGGCGCCTTTTTCGTTTCAGCCCCAGCGATGGGGCCGGTGGACGGGCCGGGATCCGGACGTTCGCATGCAGCTAACTCAATCCCGCTGCGGCTCCAGCCGCAGAACGGAGCGCCACAAGCGCGACGTTTTACCGGGAGGCACGACCGCCGTGCCCACGATCACGGCGGACGCGCCTCCCGGCCCCTAACTGCAGATGAGGTGTTCGATGACTACGAGTTTCTGGAAGGCCGGCCACACGCCCACCCTGTTCTCCGCATTTCTCTACTTCGACCTGAGCTTCATGGTCTGGTACGTACTTGGCCCCCTGGGTGTTCAGATCGCCGCCGACCTGCAACTGACCACGCAGCAGCGTGCCCTGATGGTCGCCACCCCGATCCTCGCTGGCGCGGTACTGCGCTTCCTGATGGGCCTGCTGGCCGATCGCTCCTCGCCGAAGACCGCCGGCCTGCTGGGCCAAGTGGTAGTGATCTGCGCATTGTTCGGTGCTTGGCAGTTGGGGGTCCACAGCTATGAGCAAGCCCTGCTGCTCGGCCTGTTCCTCGGCTTTGCCGGCGCCTCCTTCGCAGTAGCGCTGCCGCTGGCTTCCCAGTGGTACCCGGCAGAACATCAGGGCAAGGCCATGGGTATTGCCGGCGCAGGCAACTCCGGCACAGTGCTGGCCGCCCTGTTCGCTCCCGGCCTGGCAACCATGTTCGGCTGGAACAACGTTTTCGGACTTGCCCTCATCCCACTGGTGCTGACTCTGGCGATCTTTGCCCTGGCCGCCCGTAACGCGCCCAACCGCCCGGCGCCCAAGGCCCTCGGTGACTACCTGAAAGCACTGGGCGACCGCGACAGCTGGTGGTTCATGTTCTTCTACAGCGTGACCTTTGGCGGCTTCCTCGGCCTGGCCAGCACCCTGCCCGGCTACTTCCACGACCAATACGGCCTGGCGCCTGTCACGGCTGGCTATTACACCGCCGCCTGCGTCTTCGCCGGCAGCCTGATGCGCCCGCTGGGGGTGCCTTTGCCGACCGTGTTGGCGGTATCCGTACCCTGCTTGCGGTCTATACCGTCGCCGCACTGTGCATCGCCGCCGTGGGCTTCCACATCTCCAGCCCCACCGCAGCGCTGGCCCTGTTCGTGGTCGCCATGCTCAGCCTCGGCGCAGGCAATGGCGCCGTGTTCCAACTGGTACCGCAGCGGTTCCACAAGGAAATCGGCGTCATGACCGGCCTGATCGGAATGGCAGGCGGCATTGGCGGTTTCTGTCTGACGGCTGGCCTCGGCGCCATCAAGCAACACACTGGGGACTACCAGCTCGGTCTGTGGCTGTTCGCCAGCCTTGGCGTGCTCGCCTGGTTCGGTCTGCACGGCGTGAAAATGCGCTGGCGGACCACCTGGGGCTCGGCTGCCGTGACCGCTGCCCGCGTCTAACCCCTGCCCTGCGGCCCGGAAACGATCCGGGCCGCTTGCACGTGGTAGGTTGGCACGCCAGCCCAACAGCTCCTTCAATCCCCAGGACGCGCGCATGCCCCTGCAACTCAGCTTCGGCGAAGCCAGCGCCACCGGCCCCCGGGCCGAAAACCAAGATGCCCTGCGCGTGGTCACCCCGGCCCCGGCACTCGCAGCGAGCAAGGGCTACCTCTTCGCTCTCGCCGACGGTGTCAGCCAGTGTGCGGACGGTGGCCTGGCCGCCCGCGCCACGTTGCAGGCCCTGGCTCTGGACTACTACTCCACGCCGGAAACCTGGCCCGTCGCGCAATCGCTGGATCGCCTCCTGGTCGCCCACAACCGCTGGCTTCAGGCAAGCGGCGCCGGCCAATCGCTGCTGACAACCCTCTCCGCCCTGGTATTGCGCGGCCGTCGCTTCACCCTCGCGCATGTCGGAGACTGCCGGGCCTATCGCTGGCATGCCGGCCAACTCGAACGCCTCAGCGAGGACCATGTCTGGGAACAACCAGGCATGCAGCATGTGCTCAAGCGTGCGTTGGGGCTAGACCAGCATCTGGTGGTGGATTACCTGGATGGCGAACTACAGGAGCAGCAGCGCTTTCTGTTGGTCAGCGACGGTGTCTGGGCGGTGCTGGGGGACCGCGGTATCCAGAGCATCCTGCAGGACGAGTCAGACTTGAGTGGCGCTGCCAAGGCGCTGGTCAGCGCGGCGCACCTGGCCGGCAGTCAGGACAATGCCAGCGCCTTGCTGATCCAGGTCGACCAGTTGCCTGAGACCGGACTGGCGGACACCCTTGCCCAACTGGATCACTGGCCGCTGCCCCCTCTGCTGCAGCCCGGGCAGGATTTCGAAGGCTGGCAGGTGGACCGCCTTCTGGCCGAGTCCCGCCAGTCGATGGTCTACCGCGTGCGCGATGCCCAGGCCCGCCGCTGGTTACTGAAAACCTTGCCGCCCAGCCGTCGCGACGAGCTTCAAGCCGGACCAGCACTGATGCAGGAGGAATGGTTCCTGCGCCGCGTCGCCGGCCGGAACTTTCCGGAAGTCCACCCGCTGCCGCACCGCCAACACCTTTACTACGTCCAGCGCGAGTATCCTGGCCGGACCCTGGCCGAACACCTGCATATCAGCGGCCCGGTGGCGCTGCCGGAATGGCTGGACATCGCACCCCGGCTGATCAAGGCCCTGGGCATGCTGCACCGGCGCAATATCCTGCACCGCGACATCAAACCAGAGAACCTGCTCTGGGGCGATGATGGCGAGCTTCGCCTGCTGGACTTTGGCCTGGCCTACTGCCCCGGCATCTCCCAGGACGAACCCAACAGCCTCCCTGGAACCCCCAGTTTCATTGCCCCCGAGGCCTTCAGCGGCGCAGCCCCGACAAGCCGCCAGGATCTCTTTGCTGCGGGCGTTACCCTCTACTACCTGCTAACCGGTCACTATCCCTACGGCGAAATCGAGCCATTTCAGCACCCAAAGTTCGGCACCCCCGCCCCAGCCAGCCGCTACCGTCCGGATCTCCCGAACTGGATTGATGAATGGCTGCTCCGGTCACTCAGTGCCGATCCGGAAAAACGCTACGAAACAGCCGAAGAATGGCTGCTGGCGCTCGAACAGGATGAACGCAAGTCGCTCAACACGCGACCACGTCCCTTGCTGGAACGAGAACCACTGAAGGTCTGGCGTGGCATCGCCCTGATATCGCTGTTGGTGAACCTCGCGCTGGCCTTCCTGCTCGCCAACACCTGACGCACCAACCCAGGGCAAGCAGGCTGCAATAAGGTGCGCCAGCGGCCCCAGCAAACACTGAGCCTCTGGTGGAACCCACTAACCATGCGGCCTTGCAGAGTTGGCACAGCACCTGCAAAGACAGATTCGACAATCTACAAAAGCGCCCACCTCAACGACGAGGTGGCACTTTCCCGATCGAACGGGACTTGGACAAAGGCGTCCTGCTGGCAACAGCAGGCGCCTTTTTTGTTTGCGCGATTGAAATGCAGGAGCCTCCCGCATGAAGAAACTCAAGCTGGTGATGATCGGAAATGGCATGGCTGGGGTCCGTACGCTGGAGGAACTGCTCACGCTTGCCCCAGAGCGCTACGACATTACCGTGTTCGGCGCGGAGCCGCACCCGAACTACAACCGCATCCTGCTCTCCCCCGTATTGGCTGGCGAGCAAGCGTTCGAGGACATCGTCCTCAACGATCTCGACTGGTATTCGCGGCACGACATCAAGCTGCTGCTAGGCCGCGAAGTGGTGAAGATCGACCGAATCAAGCGCCAGGTGATCGCCCAGGACGGTACAGTCGCTGACTACGATCGCCTGGTCATCGCCACGGGCTCCACTCCATTCGTTCCTCCGGTACCGGGTAATCGCCTGGAGGGCGTGTTCGGCTACCGCGACATCGCCGATACCCGCGCGATGATCGAGGCCGCCCGTACCCACAGCCACGCCGTCGTCATCGGTGGCGGCCTGCTCGGCCTGGAAGCTGCCAACGGCCTGCGCCAGCGCGGCATGGACGTCACTGTAGTGCATCTCGGTGACTGGCTGTTGGATCGGCAGCTCGACGCAACCGCCGCAGGCCTACTGAAGGAGGCCCTTCAGGCCCGTGGGATCCACTTCCGCCTGGGAACCAACACAGAGGAACTGGTCGACAACGGCGAAGGCCAGGTCTGCGCCGTCCAGTTCAACGACGGCGACATCATACCCGCTGACCTTGTCGTGCTGGCCGCCGGTATCCGCCCCAATTTCCGGCTCGCGGAAGCAGCAGGCCTGCCCTGCAACCGCGGCATTCTGGTCAACGACACGCTGCAAACCTATGATCCGCGCATCTATGCCATCGGCGAGTGCGCCAACCATCGCGGTGTCGCTTACGGCCTGGTGGCGCCCCTTTTCGACCAGGCCAAGGTTTGCGCCAACCACCTCGCAGGCCTCGGCTTCGCCCGCTACCAGGGTTCGGTGACGTCCACCAAGCTCAAGGTCACCGGCATCGACCTGTTCTCCGCCGGCGATTTCATGGGCAGCGCGGGTTGCGAAACCATCACCTTCTCCGACCCGGTTGGCGGCATCTACAAGAAGCTCGTGATCAAGGACAACCTGCTGGTAGGTGCCTGCCTGTATGGCGACATCGCCGACGGCGCCTGGTACTTCCGGCAAATCCGCGAGCAGCAGGATATCGGCGCCATTCGCGACCACCTGATGTTTGGCGAACCGTCACCGGAATCGGCCTACGCGCAGGAAACCCGCAAGGTCAGCATCAGCCCCATGGTTCCGGCGGCCCCGGCCAGTATGCTCCTGACAGCCACCTTGACCCGGCTGCATGCCCAGCAAACCGCTCTGAGCGCGTGATTGGACGCTTCGATACCTCCTCAAGCCCAGACTTACGGAAGCTTCAACATGTCCCTGAACAGTGAAACCCAAACCACCGCCTCCACCTGCTGCTACTGCGGCGTTGGCTGCGGTGTGCTGATCGAGCACGACGGCGAGCGGATCCTGGGTGTGCAGGGCGACCCCGCGCATCCGGCCAACTTCGGCCGGCTCTGCAGCAAGGGCTCCACCCTGCACTTGACCGGCGATATCGACGCGCGTGCGCTGTACCCGGAACTTTGTCTCGCCAAGGGCCTGGCAAGAGCACGAACCGACTGGAGCACTGCCCTGGACCACGCGGCCAGCCGCTTCGCCGAAACCATCCGCGAGCACGGTCCGGACAGCGTGGCCTTCTATATCTCCGGGCAACTACTGACCGAGGACTACTACGCCTTCAACAAGCTGGCCCGGGCACTGGTCGGCACCCACAACATCGACAGCAACTCCCGGCTGTGCATGTCCTCGGCTGTAGTCGGCTACAAGCGCAGCCTGGGCGTGGACGCGCCGCCCTGCAGCTACGAAGACCTCGAACAGAGCGATTGCGTGCTGATTGCTGGTAGCAACATGGCCTTCGCCCACCCGATCCTGTTTCGTCGCCTGGAAGCGGCCAAGGCGCAGCGCCCCGACATGCGCGTCATCGTCATCGACCCGCGCCGCACTGACACCTGCGACCTGGCGGACTTGCACCTGGCCATTCGTCCCGGCACCGACGTGGCGTTGTTCCACGGCATCCTGCACATCCTGATCCAGGAAGACTGGGTCGCCCGGCGCTTCATCGCCGAACACACCGAAGGCTTCGAGGCGCTCGAAACGCAGGTTGCCGACAGCACCCCGGAGGCGGTTGCAGAATTCTGCGGTATCACCGAGAGCGACCTGCGCCGCTGCGCCGAATGGATCGGCAAGTCGCCAACCTTCCTCTCGCTCTGGTGCATGGGCTTGAACCAGTCCACTGCCGGTAGCGCCAAAAACAGCGCACTGATCAACCTCCACCTGGCCACCGGCATGATCGGTCGCCGCGGTTGCGGCCCCTTCTCCCTCACCGGCCAGCCTAACGCGATGGGCGGCCGCGAAACCGGTAGCCTGGCCAACTTGCTGCCCGGGCATCGGGAGGCTGGCAACGCCGAGCACCGTGCCGAGGTCGCTCAATACTGGGGAGTCGACTCGCTTCCCGTGCGCCCGGGCCTCACGGCCATCGAACTGTTCGAAGCGGTCCGTGACGGACGAATCAAGGCACTCTGGATTGCCTGCACCAATCCGGCCCAATCGCTGCCCGATCAGCAGAAAATCCACGAAGCGCTGGCAGCCTGTCCCTTTGTCGTGGTCCAGGAAGCTTTTTCACCACCGAGACCTGCCGCTATGCCGACCTGCTTCTGCCCGCCGCCAGCTGGGGCGAGAAGGAAGGTACCGTGACCAACTCCGAGCGTCGCGTCAGTCATGTGCGGCGCGCGGTCCCAGCGCCCGCAGAGGCGCGACCGGACTGGGCAATCGTCTGTGACTTCGCCCAGCGCCTGGAATCCCAACTCCGCCCCGGCCTGCCAAGCCTGTTCGACTTCAACAACGCAGAAGCCCTGTTCGAGGAATACAAGCAGCTGACCTCCGGTCGCGACCTCGATCTCACCGGCATCGACTATGCCCTGCTGGACAACCAAGGCCCCCAGCAATGGCCTCTACCCGTGGGGGCCACCCAGGGCACCCCACGGCTCTACGTCGATGGCCGCTTCCCCACTGCGAGCTCACGTGCGCGATTCGTGGCCGACGCTTATTGCGCACCACAGGAACCACGTGATGATCGCTATCCGCTGACGCTGAACACCGGCCGCCTGCGCGACCAGTGGCATGGCATGAGCCGCACCGGCACCGCTGCCCGGCTGTTCGGCCATGTCGAAGAAGCCATGCTGAGCCTGCACCCGGACGAACTGCACCAGCGAGGCCTGCAGGACGGCCAGTTGGTGCGCGTCACCAGCCGGCGCGCTAGCCTGATCCTGCCGGTGCAGAGTGATGACGCAATCCAGCCCGGTGAAGCCTTCCTTCCCATGCATTGGGGCGACCGTTTTCTCAAGGGCCTCGGCTGCAATGTGCTGACACTCCCCGCCTTCGACCCGCTGTCAAAGCAGCCGGAACTGAAGCACGCGGCTGTTGCGATAGAAAAAGCCGAACTGCCCTGGCAATTGTTCGCGCTGATCGAAGGTGACGTTCAGCAACGCTTCGAAGCACTACGCCCTTTGTGCGAGGACTTCGACTATGCCAGCTTGAGTCTGGCAGGCAGGGAGCGTCCCGCCCTGGTACTGCGCGCCGCACACCATGGCGCAATCGCCAAGGAGCTGCTCGACCGGATAGACGTGCATCTGAACCTGTGCGATGGCCCTGTCATCGCCTACGACGACCCCAGCCAAGCCGTCGGCAAGCGCGCGCGCGTCGACCAGGGTCGCATCACAGCCGTACGCCTGGCAGGCGAAACGGCAGCACGGCACTGGCTCAAGGATCTCTGGCAGAGCGGGCAGATGGACGAGCAGATGCGGCGCTGGCTCCTCGCTCCGCTCAGCACCCCGCCCTCGGCCGCTGGCGCTTCAAGCGTCCCAAGCAAAACCCTGTGCAACTGCATGAATGTAAGCCAACAGGCCGTCTGCGCGGGAATCGAGCGCGGGCTGGACCTGGCCGGCCTGAAGCAGGAACTGGGCTGCGGCACCAGCTGCGGCTCCTGCGTTCCGGAAATCAAGAGACTGCTGGTGGCGCACGCGGCGCCCTCCGCAGCGTTTGCCTGAGGAGACCGTTATGAATGGCAAGGTATGGTTGGTAGGCGCAGGCCCAGGAGACCCGGAACTGCTGACGCTCAAGGCGGTACGAGCATTGAGCCGGGCGGAAATCGTGATGATCGACGACCTGGTCAACCCCGCAGTTCTTGAGCACAGCCCTAACGCACGCGTCATCCGCGTCGGCAAACGCGGCGGTTGCCGTTCGACACCCCAGGCGTTCATCCATCGGTTGATGTTGCGCTATGCCCGCCAAGGTAAGGCCGTCGTACGCCTGAAAGGCGGTGACCCTTGCATCTTCGGCCGCGGCGGTGAAGAGGCTGAATGGCTCGCGGCCCATGGCGTGGAAAGCGAGCTGATCAACGGCATCACCGCGGGTCTAGCCGGTGCCACCAACTGTGGCATTTCGCTGACCCTGCGCGGCATCAGTCGCGGCGTGACCCTGGTCACCGCGCATACCCAGGACGACAGCGAACTCAATTGGCATGCCCTCGCCCAGAGTGGAACCACTCTGGTGGTGTACATGGGTGTGGCCAAACTGGCGGACATCCGCAACGGTCTGCTGGCGGGCGGCATGTCCGACGGAATGCCAGTCGCTATGATCGAGAACGCCTCCCTGCCCTTTCAGCGCGAATGTCGAAGCACGCTTGGCCGGATGCAAGCTGATGCTTTGGTCTTCCAGCTCAAGAGCCCTGCGATCCTGGTGATCGGTGAAGTGGCAGCCGATACCTCGGCCCTGCCCCAGGCCCTGAGCGCCTAGTCCCCATCTTCGCTCCTGCGAAGTAGTGCTTGCCCGGCCTTGGCCGGGCTTTTTTATGGCACGATCAGCCCTTTCGCCCACCAGGAAAGCACCGAGGTGAGGAATGTACTTCATCACCGGCGGTGAATTGGCTTTTTCTGGGCTAGCAATTGCTCGCCAGCGTCCGTCGGGACGAAGAGCCATCCAGAAAAACAGACACGTAGGTTGGCCGGTGCTCCGCTGAGCCCGAGAAGCCCGACGGCCCTGAGCACTGCCAATATCCCCCGCCGGACAGGGTAGCCTCCACCGGACAGGTCGCCCCCCCTGCAAGCCGACCGTCCGACCGGCCGACCTGGCTCAACCTTTTTCCAGGCAAAGAAAAACCCGGCCGAAGCCGGGTTTTCCTCAAGCGCAACCCAACTACTTGGCTTGGGCTTCTACTTCAGCCTCTACGCGACGGTTGATCGCGCGGCCATCAGCAGTGGCGTTGTCGGCAACCGGGCGGGACTCGCCGTAGCCAACAGCTTCGACGCGCTCACCACCTACACCGTACTGGTTGACCAGAACTTCACGAACGGCGTTGGCACGACGCTCGGACAGCTTCTGGTTGTAGGCGTCGGTACCAACGGAGTCGGTATGGCCTTCAACGGTGGTGGAGGTAGCCGGGTACTGGTTCATGAAGTCAGCCAGGTTCTTGATATCACCGTAGCTTTCTTCCTTGACCTTGGACTTGTCGAAGTCGAACTTCACGTCCAGCTCGACGCGAACGACTTCAGCAACAGCCGGGCAGCCATCGGCGTCAACGGTGACGTTGGCCGGGGTGTCCGGGCACTTGTCGACGTTGTCGCAAACGCCGTCGTTGTCGCTGTCAGCACAGACTTCGGCTACCGGAGCCGGAGCCGGCTCAGGCTGCTTGGTGGAGCCACCGAAGTTGACGCCGACACCTACGCCAGCCATCCACTCGGATTCCTGGGCGTCCAGGTTGTACATACCGTCCAGGCTAGCCTTGGCGAAGAAGTTCTCGGTGAAGTAGTACTTCAGACCGGTGCCAACGTTTGCGAAGGTGCTGTGGTCGCGGCCGGTGCGCGGCGGGATGTTGCTGATGTTCTGATGGGCGAAACCGGCAGAAACGTACGGACGCAGACCAACACCCGGGGTGCCGAAGTGGTAGACGGCATCGAGGGAAGCCAGGTTGCCCTTGATGTCCTTGTGGCCGTTCGGTGCGAAGGCGTCGTCGGAGGTCATGTCGTGGTATTCACCGTACGACAAGGCCAGGGCGACGTCGTCGGTCAGGTAGTAACCAACGGAACCGCCGTACAGGTTGCCGTCCTCGAGGTTGCGAGAACTGTCAGTGAAGTAACGCTTACCGAAAGCTTCCACCTCAACTGCGCCTTGGCCCTGAGCCAACGCGTTCAGCGAGATAGCGGCAACAAGAGAGCCAACGGCTACGCCCAAGGTGTTTTTCAGTTTCATCCGTAAATCCCCATCATTGGTGGTAAATAAGTTGTCAATCAATCGCTGGGACAACTTCGGGCCGAAGTCTAGCAGAACTTGCCGTCCCTTAAGAGATAATTTTCCCAAACTAAGTTTCGGAGAGGCCCGAGAATTTCTCACGCAGGCGATCCAGCGCACGCTTGTATCGCATCTTGGTCGCACTCAGGCCCATGTGCATGATGTCGGCGATTTCCTGGAACTCCAACTCTGCGACAAAACGTAGCACCAGGATTTCTCTGTCAATGGGGTTGACATGCACAAGCCAACGTTCTAGGCCGCCACGCTCCTCGACTTTGGGAGACTTTTCTTCAGAGGCTTCCTCAAGCGGATCAAGACTCAGAGCATCTAGCAGACGACGCTTTCGCCGCTCTTTCCGATACTGGGTAATGCACTCGTTGTACGTGATGCTATACAACCATGTCTTGAACTTGGACTTGCCCTCGAAGTTCTTCAGGCCGTACAGAACCTTCAGCATGACCTCCTGACAGACATCATCCGCATCACGATCGTTCCCTAGATAACGAGCGCAAACGTTGAAAAGAGTGCGCTGATAACGTCGCATCAACTCTTCATAAGCGCGCGTGACGTGAAACAGCTCGACGTGCGCACGCTCCACCAGCTCCTCGTCAGAAAGCTCGCGTGGGTCATAGCGCAAGGACAGCGATTGGGGCTTGTTCAAAGCGGGTCGGGCCGACAGTCAGGTCAAAAGCCGCCGGAGCACGAAGGTTCGCGCTCCAATTCTGGCGGCATACATTAGCAGGGAAATGCCGTCGTGTTAGCGGCTGGTTACCCGTTGATCAAGTAATGCGCGGTTCGACAGCGAAACCAGCTCACCATCCTCGGTAAGCAGGAGCGTTTTCACCGTGCCGATCTCTTCGATCTGCCCTTCGACATCGCCAATCTTGACTTGTTGCCCGACTTGATAAAGTTCTCGCACATAGATGCCGGCCAGGATCTGGCCTGCGATCTCGCGACTTCCCAATCCCAACGCCAGGGCAGCCGCCAAGCCGATGGAAATCAGCACGATAGCGATGACGTTGTTCAGCAGGTCGGTCTTGACCTCGAGCTGACCGATGGCCACTGAAATGCTGATGATGATGACCAGACCCTGGGCGAGGCGCCCAAGGCCGTGTGCGTACTCAAGGCCAACACCCTCCGCCGCACCGCGCACCACGCCGCTGAGCAGCTGGGCCAGCAATACGCCAGCCAGCAATACCAGGGCAGCGCCAAGAACCTTGGGCAGGTATAGGGCCAGCACATCCAGAGTCGCCGACACTCGATCCAGGCCCAGGGATTCGGCAGCGGACACCAGGAAGATCAGCAATACGAACCAGTAGACGATCTTGCCGATCAAGGTGGAAACCGGGACCTGGATACCGGCACGGGCAATCATCTTGGTCAGGCCGGTGCCGCCCATCAGGCGATCAAGCCCGACTTTGGCGAGCAGCTTCGACAGCAGCGTATCGAGCAGCTTGGCCACCACGAAACCGAGCAGCACTACGACCAGCGCGCCGAAAAGACGCGGAATGAAGCCAGCCACCGGTGCCCACACCGAGGTCATGGCGTTAACGAGTCCTTGGGTCCAGGGGTCGAATTCCATGTTCAATCAGCCTTATCTGCAGAGCGGTCAGGAGCATTACGGCGCGAAACAGGCGCCAGGTGAGGTGAACCATTGTTCAGGGCAATCATCATGGCCTCTAGCCAATGCCCCATCAGGCCGAACAAGTCCCCCGCGCCGACCTGGCGGTTGGCGGTCTTGAGTACCCGCCCCAGGGTCGCATCGTCATCATGATCAGACGACGGCGCCTTGAGCAGGTCTCGCAGGGATTCTTCAAACGGATCGTGCATGCGCACCTCACGTGGATATGTCGGCTAGACGCAGCCGACCTTGGGCAGGTCACATCAGAGCCAGCGCAGGCGACGGAACAACCACCACTGAAACAGAACCATTCCACCAATCAGGGCGCAAACGACATAGAACCCATAGCTCGTCCCTGCACCGGGAATTCCGGCCACGTTCATACCCAGCAACCCAGTGACGAAGCTCATCGGCAGGAAAAAGCCGGTCGTGATACCCAGCAAATACATGGTCTTGCCCATTCGCTCGCTCTGGCGGCGGCTTTCCGACTCCAGCACCAGTCCAACCCGTTCACGCGTCAGCTCTAGCTCTTCCAGATAGCGAGTAAGGCGGTTGTTCAGCTCGTTCCAGTACCCGGTATCGTCCTCGACGAACCAGGGCAGGCGATTGCGCCCCAATTGAGCGTAAAGGTCGCGTTGCGGCGCAAGGAATCGCCGCAGGGCTGCTGCACGGCGACGCACCTGGAGCATGAGGTCATGGTCCGGGCGAAAACGCTCGTCCACATCCAGGCGCTCCTCCTGCTCGTCCACCCGCTCGGCAAAATCACTGACCAGGGTGTCGACCTTGTCCGTCAGGTGCTCCGCGAGATAAAGCAGTACCTCCGAGCCGGTTTTCGGGCCAGAGCCACGACCCCATTGCTCGATGAGCGCATCAGTGGCGTGCAAGGGCCTAAGTCGCAACGAGATGACTCGCTGCGCATCGGCGAAGATGCGGACTGCAACCATGTCCTCGGGCTCAGACCCCGGATTCAGATTGATGCCCCGCAGGAACAGCAGGAGCTCGTCGCCAGGCAGGGACAGCAAACGTGGCCGCGTACTTTCCTCAAGCAACAGGTCGCAGGTGAACTCGGCCAATCCGCTGCGTTCCCTCAGCCAACGCTGCGCTTGAGGATGGCTTCTGTCCCAGTGCAACCAGAGGCTCTGCCCCGGCTGCAGGTCCAGACTCTCCAACGCCAGTCGGGAGATGGGAGCTGCCCCGCCCTGGCCATCGAGCACAAAGGCATGGACCAGCCCCCATTGGGCGTTCTGCTCCTCGAACATGACGACTCCTGCCCCCAAGACTCCAGGCGATGCTGATGGACTTGCCTTACTGAGGCATCTCAAGGGCCTTGGGCGAGACAATTACGCCATTGTTGTCGGCGTAGATGAATTCGCCTGGGCGAAAGGTTATCCCGCCAAAGGTAACCGGCACATTGAGGTCGCCAATACCGCGCTTGTCGGTTTTCATCGGGTGAGTGGCCAGCGCCTGCACACCCAGGTCGGTCTGGGCGATGACATCGACATCACGGATGCAACCATAGACCACGATGCCCTCCCAGCCGTTCTTCGCCGCTTTCTCGGCCAGCATGTCGCCAAGCAGTGCACGGCGAAGCGAGCCGCCACCATCCACGACCAGGACCTTGCCCTTGCCCGGCAGGTCGACCTGCTCTTTCACCAGGGAGTTGTCTTCGAAGCACTTCACGGTGACGATTTCACCACCGAAGGAGTCGCGGCCGCCGAAGTTGCTGAGCATCGGCTCGACAACCTGCACGAGGTCGGGATAGGCGTCACACAAGTCAGGGGTAACGTATTGCATGGTCATCTCCTTGATAGCAGTTACAGGTCGAGCCCGACGCGATCACCATCGTACGCCAGCGGCAGTCGCTGAAGAGGCGCACAAGGTGCGTTGATGGCGCAACCAGTGGACAGGTCGAAGGTTATCCCATGCCGGGAACAGCGCAGCATCGTTCCTTCGAGGGTTCCGTTGTGCAGGGGAGCGCCTTGGTGTGGGCAGCGATTTTCCATGAGGATCGGCTGCCTATCAACGACGATCAACAGCAAATGACGACCCTGCACCTGAAAAGTGCCGCGATAGCCTTCGTCCAGATTGATCAATCGTTCCAACTCTACGAACATAGAGCCTCCGAACCCCTGCGGTTCTGTGCATATTTGCATATGCCCCATTGAGCCGAAATCGAAAACCTGCTGTATTCGACTAGCCCGCTGCGATTTCCGTCCCGACCTGCGCAGGCAGCTGCCGATCCTCAAGCCAACGCGCAACGAGCGGCCAGACTTCACGCTGGGCATCCTTGCCGATGAGCATTTCGACATGCCCGTAATCACCAGCGAAACCTTCCTGCCGAGACAGGCATAGAAAATGCCGACTCTCCTCAGGAAACTGCTCCAACAGCTTGCGGCAGGCCCAGACGGGATCTTGCCCGTCACCCGCAGCAGCAACTGCCAGCACAGGTACGGGCACTTCGGACAAGCCCGCCCACCAGTCGCTCTCGGCGTCACCAAAGCGGCCGAACAGCCCGTGCCAACGCAAACTCTCGAGGGCAAGCCCGATCGGTTCGTCCTCCGGACCGCGCTTCAGCAAAGAGCCGGATAGCACCTCGAAGCGCTTGAGTAGTAGACGACCGCCCCACTCCACCGGCGGCATTTTCAACGGCCAGTAGGTACGACTGACCTGACTTCCGAACAGCGCCACCGATGCGACCTGCCCTTCGCCAAGATAGTGCCCACCGAGCGCCGCAGCCAGGGTCGTTCCCCCAAGGGAATGCCCGATCCAGTGCGGAACCTCGCCCGTCTGCTCGCACACGAAATCGGCGATGGCGGGCAAGTCATAGCGCGCGTAATCAGCCACGCGATTGCGTCGATAGTGCTGGTTGCGCGGCGAAAGGCCATGCCCACGCATTTCCGCTATCCAGATATCGAAGCCCGCCCTGGCCAGGAAAGGCCCCAGGCCGATTCCCTTGGGCGAGTACCAGAATCGCCGGTTTGAAAAACTGCCATGCAACAGGATGACTGGCGCGCCACGCGCACCCTCACGGCCAAATATCCCAAGTCGGGTCAAAACCAGTTCAACACTGGGGTCCGGGCTATTGCCTGGCTTCAGACGATAGACATCCTCGGTCAGGTCGCCACGAAGTTCCGCGCTCATCAGCGCAACGGGAAATAGATCGCTACTGCTCTGCATGATTCTGCTTGCACAAAAAAGGGCGGGACTTACGCCCGCCCTTTTCGAGATGACTTCTGGAGCCTGCTTTCAGGGCCGTTGAGCGCGCCTAAGCTGCGCTCGCAAAGCCTTTAAGCCACTCCAGGTATCAGGCCTGCCCTTCAGCCAGGAAGAACCAGGTATCCAGCACGGAGTCGGGGTTCAGCGAAACGCTCTCGATGCCCTGCTCCATCAGCCACTTGGCCAGATCGGGATGGTCCGACGGGCCCTGTCCACAAATACCGATGTACTTGCCTGCCTTGTTGCAGGCAGTAATGGCGTTGGCCAGCAGCTTCTTCACGGCAGGATTACGCTCGTCGAACAGGTGCGCAACGATGCCAGAGTCCCGGTCCAGGCCCAGGGTAAGTTGGGTGAGGTCGTTGGAACCGATGGAGAAACCATCGAAGAACTCCAGGAACTCATCGGCCAGCAGGGCGTTCGACGGCAGCTCGCACATCATGATGACCTTCAGGCCATTCTCACCGCGCTTCAGGCCATTACTGGCGAGCAATTCGACAACCTGCGAGGCCTCGCCGAGGGTGCGAACGAAAGGCACCATGATCTCGACGTTGGTCAGACCCATCTCGTTGCGCACCTTCTTCAGCGCACGGCACTCCAGCTCGAAGCAGTCACGGAACGACTCGCTGATATAGCGCGAGGCACCGCGGAAGCCGAGCATCGGATTTTCTTCTTCCGGCTCGTAAAGCTTGCCGCCGATAAGGTTGGCGTATTCATTGGACTTGAAGTCCGACAGGCGCACGATGACCTTCTTCGGCCAGAAAGCAGCAGCCAGGGTACTGATGCCCTCGACCAGCTTCTCGACGTAGAAACCAACCGGGTCGTTGTAGCCGGCAATGCGCTTCTCGACGCTGTCCTTGATCTCAGCCGGCAAGCCGGCGAAGTTCAGCAAGGCCTTGGGGTGCACGCCGATCATGCGGTTGATGATGAATTCCAGTCGGGCCAAGCCAACGCCTTCGTTCGGCAATTGGGCGAAGTCGAAAGCGCGGTCCGGGTTACCGACGTTCATCATGATCTTGAACGGCAGCTCGGGCATGGCATCGACCGAGTTCTTACGAATGTCGAAACCCAACTGGCCTTCGAATATGAAGCCGGTATCACCTTCGGCACAGGAAACGGTAACGCCCTGGCCATCCTGCAGGACATGAGTGGCGTTGCCGCAACCCACAACAGCCGGAATACCCAGCTCACGAGCGATGATCGCAGCGTGGCAGGTACGCCCCCCGCGGTTGGTGACGATGGCGCTTGCGCGCTTCATCACCGGCTCCCAGTCCGGGTCAGTCATGTCGGAGACCAGCACGTCACCCGGCTGGACCTTGTCCATCTCGGAAACGTCGTGGATCACCTTCACCGGGCCGGCACCAATGCGCTGGCCAATAGCACGGCCTTCGACCAGGACCTTGCCCTTTTCCTTCAGCAGGTAGCGCTCCATGACGGTGGCGCTGGTGCGGCTCTTCACGGTCTCGGGACGAGCCTGGACGATGTACAGTTTGCCGTCGTCACCGTCCTTGGCCCACTCGATGTCCATCGGGCGGCCGTAGTGCTTCTCGATGATCAGCGCCTGTTTGGCCAGCTCGGTGACCTCGGCGTCAGACAGGGCAAAACGGGCACGATCGGCACGATCCACCTCGACGGTCTTGACCGATTTGCCGGCCTTGGCCTCCTCGCCATAGATCATCTTGATAGCCTTGCTGCCCAGGTTACGGCGCAGGATCGCGGGACGGCCCGCCTCAAGGGTCGACTTGTGCACGTAGAACTCGTCCGGGTTCACGGCGCCTTGTACGACGGTTTCACCCAGGCCATAAGCGGCAGTGATGAAGACCACGTCACGGAAGCCGGACTCGGTGTCCAGGGTAAACATGACGCCGGCGGTGCCGGTTTCGGAGCGGACCATGCGCTGCACGCCGGCGGACAGGGCGACGAGCTTGTGATCGAAGCCCTGATGCACGCGGTAAGCAATGGCTCGGTCGTTGAACAGGGAGGCGAATACCTCCTTGGCTGCGCGGATCACGTTATCCACGCCGCGGATGTTGAGGAAGGTTTCCTGTTGACCGGCAAAGGAAGCGTCCGGCAGGTCTTCGGCGGTAGCGGAAGAGCGAACGGCTACAGCCAGGTTGTCGCTGCCCTGGGCCAGTTCGGCGAAGGCAGTGCGGATTTCCGCATCCAGACGCGCAGGAAACTCGGCATCCATCACCCAGCCGCGGATCTCCGCGCCGGTCTTTGCGAGGGCATTGACGTCATCCACATCGAGCTGATCCAAGGCAGCATGGATACGGTCGTTCAGGCCGCTCTGCTCGAGGAAGTCACGGTAGGCCTGGGCGGTCGTGGCGAAACCACCGGGGACAGAAACACCGGCGCCAGCCAGATTGCTGATCATCTCGCCCAGGGATGCGTTCTTGCCCCCCACATGCTCAACATCGTGGACGCCGAGCTTATCGAGGGAAACTACGTACTCTACCAAGGTGATCTCTCCACTAATGTGTTGGAAAAGCTCAAACGGAGCAGGTCCGCTGCGTTCTGGCCTTGAGCCAGAAAAATAAGTCACAATGCCGACCGGCTGGGGCCCAGCGAAAAAACGCGGCCTATCATAGCCAAGAATTGATCCTGACTTAAGGCCCTTGGCGCAAATGAAACGTACCGCTTTCTTTATTTCAGATGGCACTGGCATCACTGCAGAAGCCTTGGGCCAGAGCCTCCTTGCGCAGTTCGAAACCACCACCTTCAGCAAGATCACGCGCCCCTACATCGACAACGTCGAAAAGGCGCGCGCCATCGTACAGCAAATCAACAAGGCTGCCGAGGCAGACGGGGCGCGCCCCATCATCTTCGACACCATCGTCAACCAGGACATCCGCGACGTCCTGGCGACCTCCAACGGGTTCATGATCGACATCTTCTCGACGTTCCTTTCCCCGCTGGAACAAGAGCTTACGACGCACTCATCCTACTCGGTCGGTAAATCCCACTCCATCGGCCAACACAGCAATTACATGGAGCGCATCGAAGCTGTCAACTTCGCCCTGGACAATGATGACGGTGCCCGAACTCATTTTTACGAGAAGGCCGACCTGATCCTGGTTGGAGTGTCACGCTGTGGCAAGACCCCGACCTGCCTGTACATGGCCATGCAGTACGGGATTCGCGCCGCCAACTATCCGCTGACAGAGGAAGACATGGAGCGCCTGCAGCTGCCATCTGCCCTCAAGCAGTACAAGAGCAAGTTGTTCGGCTTGACCATCGACCCCGACCGCCTGACCGCCATCCGTCACGAACGCAAACCCAATAGCCGCTATGCCAGCTTCGCCCAGTGCGAGTTCGAAGTGCGCGAAGTGGAGAGCCTGTTCCGCCGGGAAAACATTAATTTCATCAATTCCACGCATTTCTCGGTGGAGGAAATCTCCGCCAAGATCCTGGTGGAAAAAGGTATTGAGCGCCGCCTCAAGTAAACAGCTCGAAGATCCTGTGAAAAAGCCCGCCTCGGCGGGCTTTTTCATCAGCGCATGCTCTCGCCGCGTTCACGGATCCAGCAGTCGCGCACCTTAGAACGCATCACCAGGCACGCGAACCCACCCTTCCATCAAGACACGGGCGCTGCGACTCATGATCGCCTTGGTGACTGTCCATTCGCCGTCGATCTGACTCGCTTCCGCGCCCACTCGCAGGGTGCCCGAGGGATGGCCGAAGCGCACGGCGCTACGCGCGCTGCCACCAGCGGCGAGATTCACCAGCGTGCCCGGAATCGCAGCAGCGGTCCCAATAGCCACAGCGGCGGTGCCCATCATGGCGTGATGCAATTTACCCATGGACAACGCACGCACCAGCAGGTCGACGTCAGAAGCCGCTACCGGCTTGCCACTGGAAGCAATGTAATCGACCGGCTTGGCGACGAAGGCCACCTTGGGCGTGTGCTGACGCTTGGCGGCTTCATCCACGTCATCGATGAGGCCCATGCGCACCGCCCCATAGGCGCGGATCGTCTCGAACATGGCCAGCGCCTTGGTATCGCCGTTGATCGCGTCCTGCAGCTCGGTGCCCGTGTAGCCGATGTCTTCTGCGTTGACGAAGATCGTCGGGATGCCGGCGTTGATAAGGGTCGCCTTGAAAGTACCGACACCCGGCACTTCCAGGTCATCCACCAGGTTTCCGGTGGGGAACATGGAGCCGCTGCCCTCGCCGTCACCCTCGTCGGCGGGGTCAAGGAACTCCAGTTGCACCTCGGCTGCGGGGAACGTCACACCATCGAGCTCGAAGTCGCCGGTTTCCTGGACTTCACCGTTGATGATGGGGACGTGGGCAACGATGGTCTTGCCGATATTGGCCTGCCAGATTCGCACAGTGCAGACGCCGCTCCGCGGGATTCGTGCGGCATCCACCAGGCCGGAGCTGATGGCAAAGGAGCCTACCGCAGCGGACAGGTTGCCGCAGTTGCCGCTCCAGTCGACAAAGGCCTTCTCGATCGACACCTGACCGAAGAGGTAATCCACGTCATGGTCCGGCTTCGAGCTCTTGGACAGGATGACCGTCTTGCTGGTGCTCGAGGTCGCCCCGCCCATGCCGTCGATCTGCTTGCCATAGGGGTCTGGACTGCCGATAACCCGCAACAACAGGGCATCGCGCGCCGCGCCTGGCACTTGCGCGCGCTCGGGCAGATCGTGCAGGCGGAAGAACACGCCCTTGCTGGTGCCGCCACGGATGTAGGTGGCGGGTACTTTGATCTGAGGTACATGAGCCATAAAGCGTCTTTCCTGTTGGGCTGGGGCGGGGCATTGCAGCCCCGCTCAGCCAGGTCTAACCCGCAGGATGGATTGAGCAAAGCGATATCCATGGAGCCTGGGCTCGCTGGGTCTCACTGTGCTCAACGCCAACCTGCGACCTCATTGCGCTGGGCAGCTCAGACAGCCGCCGCCTCCAGGAAGTCCTGAGCAAAGCGCTGCAACACGCCGCCGGCCTCGTAGATAGAGACTTCCTCGTCGCTATCCAGTCGGCAGGTCACCGGCACCTCGACGCTCTCGCCGTTCTTGCGACGAATGACGAGCGTGAGGTCAGCGCGCGGCTTGCGCTCGCCTACCACATCGAAGGTTTCGGTGCCGTCGATACCGAGCGTCTTGCGGGTCACGCCCGACTTGAACTCCAGCGGCAACACGCCCATCCCAATCAGGTTGGTGCGATGGATACGCTCGAAGCCTTCGGCAACGATGGCCTCGACACCCGCCAGGCGCACGCCCTTGGCTGCCCAGTCACGCGAGGAGCCCTGACCGTAGTCGGCACCCGCGATGATGATCAGCGGCTGCTTGCGGTCCATGTAGGTCTCGATCGCTTCCCACATGCGCATGACCTTGCCTTCCGGCTCGACGCGGGCCAGGGAGCCCTTCTTGACCTGGCCGTCGACCACGGCCATCTCGTTGACCAGCTGCGGGTTAGCGAAGGTGGCGCGCTGCGCAGTCAGGTGGTCGCCGCGGTGGGTCGCGTAGGAGTTGAAGTCCTCTTCTGGCAGACCCATTTTCGCCAGGTACTCACCCGCTGCACTGTTGGCCATGATGGCGTTCGACGGCGACAGGTGGTCGGTGGTGATGTTATCCGGCAGCACCGCTAGCGGACGCATGCCCTTGAGCGTGCGCTCACCCGCCAGTGCACCCTCCCAATAGGGCGGGCGGCGAATATAGGTGCTCATCGGGCGCCAGTCGTACAGCGGCTCGACTTTGGGACCGTTGTCTTCCTGAATCGCGAACATCGGGATGTAGACCTGGCGGAACTGCTCCGGCTTCACCGAAGCCTTGACCACGGCATCGATCTCTTCGTCACTTGGCCAGATGTCCTTCAGGCGGATTTCCTTGCCATCCACTACGCCCAGCACATCCTTCTCGATGTCGAAGCGAACGGTACCGGCAATCGCGTAGGCCACCACCAGCGGCGGCGAGGCGAGGAAAGCCTGCTTGGCATAGGGATGGATACGGCCGTCGAAGTTGCGGTTACCGGAGAGTACGGCGGTCGCGTAGAGGTCGCGATCGATGATCTCCTGCTGGATTTTCGGATCCAGCGCACCAGACATGCCGTTGCAGGTGGTGCAGGCAAAGGCGACCACGCCGAAGCCGAGCTTCTCCAGTTCCGGCAGCAGCCCCCCCTCTTCCAGGTACAGCTTCACGGTCTTGGAACCCGGTGCCAGGGAGGACTTCACCCAGGGCTTGCGGGTCAGCCCAAGCTTGTTGGCGTTACGTGCCAGCAGGCCGGCAGCGATCACGTTGCGCGGGTTGCTGGTGTTGGTGCAGCTGGTGATGGCGGCAATGATCACCGCGCCATCGGGCATCTGACCAGGAACTTCTTCCCACTCGCCAGCAATGCCTTTCGCGGCGAGATCGGCGGTTGCGAGGCGGGCATGCGGGTTGGACGGGCCGGCCATGTTGCGTACAACGGTGGACAGGTCGAACTTGAGCACACGCTCGTACTCGGCATTGACCAGGCTGTCGGACCAGAGGCCGGCCGCCTTCGCATAGGTTTCCACCAGCTTGACCTGCTCATCATCACGACCGGTGAGCTTCAGGTAGTCAATGGTCTGCTGGTCGATGGAGAACATCGCGGCAGTGGCGCCGTACTCCGGCGCCATGTTGGAGATGGTCGCGCGGTCGCCCAGGGTCAGCGCGGAAGCGCCCTCGCCGTAGAACTCCAGGTAGGCACCCACCACTTTGGCCTTGCGCAGGAACTCAGTCAGCGCAAGCACGACGTCGGTAGCGGTGATGCCCGGCTGCGGCTTGCCGGACAGCTCTACGCCGATGATGTCAGGCAGGCGCATCCAGGAAGCGCGGCCCAGCATCACGTTCTCGGCTTCCAGGCCGCCGACGCCGATTGCGATCACACCCAGCGCGTCAACATGCGGAGTGTGGCTGTCAGTACCCACGCAGGTGTCCGGAAAGGCTACGCCCTCGCGCACCTGGATGACCGGCGACATCTTCTCCAGGTTGATCTGGTGCATGATGCCGTTGCCCGGCGGGATCACATCGACGTTCTTGAACGCCTTCTTGGTCCAGTTGATGAAGTGGAAGCGATCTTCGTTGCGGCGATCCTCGATAGCACGGTTCTTCTCGAACGCCTGCGGGTCGAAGCCGCCGCACTCTACCGCCAGCGAGTGGTCGACGATCAGCTGCACCGGTACCACCGGGTTGACCTGAGCAGGGTCTCCGCCCTGGTCGGCAATGGCATCGCGCAGGCCGGCAAGGTCCACCAGCGCCGTCTGACCAAGGATGTCATGACACACCACGCGGGCCGGGAACCACGGGAAGTCCAGGTCACGCCTGCGCTCGATGAGTTGATTCAGGGAATCGTTCAGCGTGGCAGGGTCGCAACGGCGCACCAGGTTTTCCGCCAGCACACGCGAGGTGTAGGGCAACGTGTCATAGGCACCAGGCTTGATTGCCTCGACCGCAGCGCGTGCGTCGAAGTAATCCAGCGCAGCACCCGGCAGATTCTTGCGGAATTGTGTGTTCATCTTATTTGCGATCCTTGAGCGGCACGAACTTCAGGTCCTCGGGACCGACGTAGTTGGCGCTCGGGCGGATGATCTTGCCATCGATGCGCTGCTCGATGACATGGGACGACCAGCCGGAGGTGCGGGCGATCACGAACAGCGGGGTGAACATGGCAGTAGGCACGCCCATCATGTGGTAGCTGACTGCGCTGAACCAATCCAGGTTGGGGAACATCTTCTTGATCTCCCACATCACGCTTTCCAGGCGCTCGGCGATGTCGAACATCTTGGTATTGCCCTGCTCGGCGGAAAGCTCGCGAGCCACTTCCTTGATCACCTTGTTGCGCGGATCGGAGACGGTGTAGACCGGATGGCCGAAACCGATGACTACTTCCTTCTTCTCTACGCGGGCACGGATGTCAGCCTCGGCTTCGTCCGGATTGTCGTAGCGCTTCTGGATCTCGAAGGCCACTTCGTTGGCGCCGCCGTGCTTGGGCCCACGCAGCGCGCCGATGGCGCCGGCAATGCACGAGAACATGTCGGAGCCGGTACCCGCGATCACCCGCGAAGTAAAGGTGGACGCGTTGAATTCGTGCTCGGCATAGAGGATCAGCGAGGTGTGCATGGCGCGCACCCACGAGTCACGTGGCTTCTCGCCGTGCAGCAGATGCAGGAAGTGGCCGCCGATGGAGTCGTCGTCGGTTTCCACTTCGATGCGTTTGCCGTTGTGGCTGTAGTGATACCAGTACAGCAGCACGGAACCCAGGGAGGCCATCAGCTTATCGGCGATGTCGCGAGCGCCCGGGTGATTGTGGTCGTCCTTCTCCGGCGACAGGCAACCCAGCACGGAGACGGCAGTACGCATCACGTCCATCGGGTGAGCGGAAGGCGGCAGCTGCTCGAGAGCAGCCTTGACGCCGGCCGGGAGGCCACGCAGGGCCTTGAGCTTGGCCTTGTAACCAGCCAGCTCGGCAACGTTGGGCAGCTTGCCGTGGACCAGCAAGTGGGCGATTTCCTCGAACTCGCAGGTGGTGGCGAAGTCGAGAATGTCATAGCCGCGGTAGTGCAGGTCATTGCCAGTGCGGCCAACGGTGCACAGGGCGGTATTGCCAGCGGCAGTGCCACTCAGAGCCACCGATTTCTTCGGCTTGAAGGCTGTGGTGGTGGTTTCGGCGGTAGCGCTCATCGCTTGGATCTCCTCATCTTTTCCGGTTGTTTCTCTTGCTTTCCACCGGCAGCCGGAGCCACCGGCGGACCGGTCATTTCTTGGCGGCGAACAGGGCGTCGAGTTTCTGCTCGAAAGCGTGGTAGCCGATGCGGTCGTACAGTTCGGCACGAGTCTGCATCAGGTCGATGACTTCTTTTTGGTGACCGTCGCGGCGAATGGCTGTGTAGACAGCCTCGGCCGCCTTGTTGGCGGCGCGGAAGGCCGACAGCGGGTAGAGTTGGATGGCCACGCCGACCGAGGCCAGCTCGTCGCGCGAGAACAGCGGGGTCGCGCCGAACTCGGTGATGTTGGCCAGGACCGGCACGCCCAGCGCATCGACGAAGCGCTTGTAGGTCGGCAGATCGTAGGCGGCTTCAGCAAAGATAGCGTCGGCACCAGCCTCCACGTATTGCAGGCAACGTTCGATGGCGGCATCGACACCTTCGGCCTGGATGGCGTCGGTACGCGCGATCAGGAAGAAGTTCGGGTCGGTCTTGGCATCGGCAGCGGCCTTGACGCGATCGACCATCTCCTCGACGGAGACGATTTCCTTGCCAGGACGATGGCCGCAGCGCTTGGCGCCGACCTGGTCCTCGATGTGGGCGGCAGCAGCACCAGCCTTGATCAGGCTCTTCACTGTGCGTTCGATGTTGAAGGCGCTGGGGCCGAAGCCGGTGTCGATGTCCACCAGCAGCGGCAGGTCGCAGACGTCGGTGATGCGACGCACGTCGGTGAGCACGTCGTCCAGGGTGTTGATTCCCAAGTCCGGCAGACCCAGCGAGCCAGCGGCGACACCGCCACCGGACAGGTAGATGGCCTTGAAGCCGGCACGCTTGGCCAGCAGCGCATGGTTGGCGTTGATTGCGCCGATGACCTGCAGCGGACGTTCCTCGGCGATGGCGTCGCGGAAGCGCTGGCCGGCGGTTTTCTGACTCATGACTCACCTCGTGTTTTGGACGGGTTGGCGAGCGCTTCCTGGTAGTGGCGCTCGATATTGCGCTTGGAGGCGCCGATGTGACGGCGCATCAGCAACTCGGCCAGTTCGCCGTCTCGGTCGGCGATGGCATCGAGAATCCGGTGGTGTTCATTGAAGGCCTGGCGCGGCCGGTTCGGTACGCCAGAGAACTGGATGCGATACATGCGAACAAGTTGATAAAGCTCGCCACAGAGCATCTGGGTCAGGGTGCGGTTGCCGCTGCCCTGGATAATCCGGTAGTGGAAGTCGAAATCGCCTTCCTGCTGGTAGTAACCACGACCCGCCTGGAAGGCCTCGTCGCGCTCGTGGGTATCCAGTACGCGGCGCAGCTCATCGATCTCGGATTGAGTCATGCGCTCGGCGGCCAAGCGGCAGGCCATGCCCTCCAGGGATTCCCGAATTTCGTAGAGCTCGATCAGCTCGGCATGACTCAGGGAAACCACCCGAGCACCGACATGAGGCACCCGAACCAGCAGCTTCTGTCCTTCCAATCGATGGATCGCCTCGCGCAGCGGGCCCCGACTGATGCCGTAGGTACGCGCCAACTCCGGTTCGGAGATCTTGCTGCCCGGGGCGATCTCACCTCGAACGATGGCTGCCTGGATGCGTCGGAAGACGTGCTCGGCGAGGGTTTCCGAATCCAGAGATTCCGCTATAGGGCCTTCAGATACTTCAAGCATGATTGTCGACACATTGTTTGTCAGTTGCGCAAAACTAGCGCTACAACCCCAAGCTTGTCAAACGCCGCCGGGCAGATTGTCAACAATCTGCCCGCCTAACAAAATGCTTGAAGCGCCACACACGCCCGGCAGCCGAGCCAAAAGCGTCTGTCGCAGCGGAAAATCCCCGTGTTAGAATGCGCGCCGCCAGCGCCAGTCTGGGCGCCATTGACTTGCCTGCTAGACTCCCAGACCAGGCGCCGCAGCCACGAAGGCCGTGGGCCGGGCTCCTGGACCGATGACCGCGTTACGCTCAAAGGACTTATGACACTCAAGCCCTTCGCCCTCTTTGCCTGTCTGATTGGCCTCCCCGGCCTCGGCTTAGCCACCGAAAAGACCGTTTACGGTCTGAACGAATACGCCAGGCTGAAAGACCTCGATCTGATAGTAGCCGCCAAGCTGGACACAGGTGCCAAGACCGCCTCCCTCAGCGCCCGCGACATCAAGCGATTCAAGCGCGACGGCGAACCCTGGGTACGCTTCTACCTGGCCATCGACGATGCCCACGAACACCCGATCGAACGCCCCTTGGCGCGCATCAGCAAGATCAAGCGACGCGCCGGCGACTTCAACCCCGAAGAAGGCAAGACCTACACTGCACGCCCCGTGATCGAGCTTGAGGTGTGCATGGGCGATGCCCTGCGGCAAATTGAAGTGAACCTCACTGACCGCAGTGCTTTCCAATACCCGCTTCTGATCGGTTCCGAAGCGCTCAAGCGCTTCGACGCACTGGTCGACCCGAGCCTTAAATACGCTGCCGGCAAGCCCGGCTGTGCCACTGACGCAAACTCTGACGAGTAACCCACATGCGCTCTCTTACCCTGCATCTGAAAGTCCTGATCACCCTCCTGGTGAGCCTGGGCATTCTGATAACGGCCTACCAGATATTCATCCAGGGCATTCCGATTACCGAGGATGCGACCGACGACCTGTGGAACATCGATGCCAAGGTCGAGTTCCAGGCCAACCCGCGCGACCCGATCAAGGTGCAAATGTTCGTGCCGCCCTTGAACCGGGACTACGTCAGCCTCAATGAGAGCTTCATCTCCAACAATTACGGGGTGAGCATTAATCGCGTGGACGGCAACCGCAAGGTGACCTGGTCCGCGCGTCGCGCCAGCGGCAACCAGACGCTCTACTACCGCCTGGTGCTGACCAAGCGCTACAGCGGCGAGAAGCCCAAGGACAAGGGGCCGATCTTCCGCGACAGCATCCCCGTGGAAGGCGCCGAGAAAATCGCGGCCGAAGCCCTGCTCGCCCCCATCCGTCAGCACTCGGCGGATGTCGAGACCTTCATCACCGAGACCATCAAGCGCGTCAACAACATCAACGATGACAACGTCAAGCTCCTCCTGGCCGGCGATCCCTCGACCTCCAGGAAGGCCCAGGTCATCGAGCTGCTGCTGTCCATTGCCCACGTCCCCATGGAGCGCGTGCACACCATCCGCCTGATCAGCGAGCAAGCGCAGAGCCCAGAACTCTGGCTGCGCAGCTTCAACGGCGAAAACTGGCTGTACTTCAACCCCGAGACGGGTGAGCAGGGCTTGCCCACAGACCGCTTGATCTGGTGGACCGGTGACGACAACCTGGTCAACGTGGACGGCGGCAAGAAGGCCCAGGTGACCTTCAGCATGAACAACAGCGAGATGAACGCCATCCGCCTGGCCAAGCTGACCGACGAGAACACTGACGCCGACTTCCTCGAGTACTCGCTCTACGGCCTGCCGCTGCAGACCCAGCAGACCTACCAGATCATGATCATGATCCCGATCGGCGTGCTGGTGATCCTGATCCTGCGCAACCTGATTGGCATCCAGACCCTCGGCACCTTCACGCCGGTCCTTATCGCCCTTGCCTTCCGCGAGACCCAGCTCGGCTTCGGTATCGTGCTGTTCACCATCATCACCGCGCTCGGCCTGTCGCTGCGATCCTACCTGGAGCACCTGAAGCTGCAGATGCTGCCACGCCTATCGGTGGTGTTGACCTTCGTGGTGGTGCTGATCGCGGTCATCAGCCTGTTCAGCCACAAACTCGGCCTGGAACGCGGCCTGTCCGTTGCCCTGTTCCCGATGGTGATCCTGACCATGACCATCGAGCGCCTGTCCATCACCTGGGAGGAACGCGGCGGCGGCCATGCCTTCAAGGTCGGTGTGGGCACCATCATCGCGGCGTCCCTGGCGCACGTGCTGATGAGCATTCCGGAGCTGATCTACTTCATCTTCACCTTCCCGGCCGTGCTGATGATCCTGGTGGGCTTCATGCTGGCGATGGGTCGCTACCGCGGCTACCGCCTGACCGAACTCTTCCGTTTCAAAGCCTTCCTGAAGGACTGAGCCATGTTCGGCCTGATCAAGACATGGAAAGCCCTGAGTGCCCGCGGCATCATGGGCATCAACCGACGCAACGCGGACTACGTGCTGAAGTACAACAAACGGCACCTGTACCCGATCGTCGACGACAAGATCATCACCAAGCAGCGCGCCATCGAGGCGGGGATCCACGTACCCGAAATGTACGGGATCATTTCCACCGAGAAGGAAATCGACAAGCTCGACGAGATCATCGGCGAGCGTAACGACTTCGTGATCAAGCCGGCGCAAGGCGCCGGCGGGGACGGCATTCTCGTGATCGCCGACCGTTTCGAAGGCCGCTACAAGACCGTATCCGGGAAGATCATCAGCCACGAGGAGATCGAGCACCAGATCTCCAGCATCCTGACCGGGCTCTACTCGCTCGGCGGGCACCGCGACCGTGCACTGATCGAGTACCGCGTAACCCCTGACCAGATCTTCAAGAGCATCAGCTACGAGGGAGTACCGGACATCCGCATCATTGTGCTGATGGGCTACCCGGTCATGGCCATGCTGCGCCTGCCGACCCGCCAGTCCAACGGCAAGGCCAACCTGCACCAGGGCGCCATCGGCGTCGGTGTCGACCTGGCAACCGGCGTCACTCTGCGTGGCACCTGGCTGAACAACAAGATCGCCAAGCACCCGGACACCACAAACGCGGTGGATGGCGTGCAATTGCCGAACTGGGATGGCTTCATGAAGCTCGCGGCCGGCTGCTACGAGCTGTGCGGTCTTGGATACATTGGTGTCGATATGGTGCTGGACCAGGAAAAGGGCCCGCTGATCCTTGAGCTCAACGCCCGTCCCGGCCTGAATATCCAGATAGCCAACGACTGCGGCCTGACCCATCGCGCCCACGCCATCGAGGCTCGCATCGAAGAGCTGAAGGCCAAGGGTGTCCAGGAGACCCCGGAAGAGCGTGTCCGGGTTTCCCAGGGACTGTTCGGCCACGTTCACCCGGCTGAGATCTGATCGCCTGCTCCTTGAAAATACCCGGCCAAGTGCCGGGCTTTTCTTTGCCGGGCAGACTACTAGCCTGCGGAACCCCTTTCCTTAAGCCATCCGCCTCCCGGTTTCGTCGGGGGATCACCCCTCACCGAGCCACCATCGGCGCCACGCCTGGCTACACGGGTGGATGTGAAAAGCAACATCCACCCTACACCCCATAAACCACACTCCTCCCCGGCAGCCCACGCACTCCCCAAACCAATAAAAAAGGGCCTTTCGGCCCCTTCTTAATGCATCACACCCCTCAATCGTTACTCGGCTTGCCCACGGCCTGCAGCACATACTGCGGGAGGGCGAAGGCACCGAGGTGGATTTCCGGGTTGTAGTAACGGGTCACGATACCGCTACCAGCAAAACGCTGACGCAAGGTTTCCAGCGGCAGCTTGCGTAGTTCCGGGTCGGTAGCGCCCCAGGCAAAAGTCATGGCACCGCCGATGTATGTCGGCACAGCCGCCTGATAGAAGTGCCAATCCGCGAATAAGTCGTTCATCCGACCGGCGGTAGTCTGTACTTCGGCAAGCTGCATGAACGGCGTGCCGTTTTGCGTGACCAGGATGCCGCCATCATTCAGGCAACGGCAGCAGGCCTGGTAGAAGTTCTCGGAGAACAGCACTTCGCCCGGACCGATCGGATCCGTGGAGTCGGAAATGATGACGTCGAACTTCTCCTCGGTCGTGGCGACGAAGCGCATGCCGTCATCGATCACCAGGTTCAGGCGCGGATCGTCATATGCACCCTTGGAGTGGTTGGGTAGGAACTCCTTGCACATATCGACCACAGTGCCGTCGATCTCGACCATGGTGATGCTCTCGACATCACGGTGCTTGCTCACTTCGCGCAGCATGCCCCCGTCACCGCCACCGATGATCAGCACGCGGCGCGCTGCGCCATGGGCCAGGATCGGCACATGGGTGAGCATCTCGTGGTAAATGAACTCGTCGGCCTCGGTGGTCTGGATCACGCCATCCAGCGCCATGACGCGGCCCATGCGCGCGTTCTCGAAGATCACCAGATGTTGATGCTCGGTGCGTACCTCATGCAGCAGGCGATCCATGCGAAAACGCTGGCCGTAACCGTCATAGAGGGTTTCCTGATAATCGCTCATGGGTCATCTCTCCTGGTAGCTGCATTGACGGACGGCGCCTTGGTGAGGCGCCCGCCCCCATGAAAGGCGCGCATTCTACGATGGCTTCGATGTCAGGTCGAACCGCACGCCGGGTAGAATTTGAAAGTCAGTTTTGCAGAGACAGTTCAGACACCTACAGCTATCGTCGAACCACAACCAAGCGGAGACACCTCTTTCGCGACCGCTGACCGACTGGATCGAGCCGATGCACCTTGACTATTTCGAGCCCTGGAGCTGGCAGCAGTTCCAACGTCATTTTGCCCTGCGCCGACTAGCGGGCGTCGAGCGCCTGACGGCAGACAGCTACAGCCGCAGCTTTCGCCTGGATGGATGCACCGGCTGGTTTCGGCTGACGGCCGCATCCAGCTCCCTTACCCTGGATGTCAGCCCCTCTGCCAAAGACCTGGAATCACGACTCGCAGCGCGAGTGCGGCGCATGTTCGACCTGGACAGCGACCCAGCCGCCATCGCCCACCATCTGGCGCAGGACCCACTCCTGCACACTCTGCTGCAACGTTATCCCGGACTGCGACTGCCGGTCGCATTCGACCCCTTCGAGCAAGCCGTTCGCACCATCATTGGTCAACAGGTGACCGTGAAGGCCGCCGTGACCATTGCCGGACGTCTGGTGGAGCGCCTTGGCGAGTCGCTGAGCGACGCTCCTGTGGACGGTCCACTCAGGCTTTTCCCAACCCCACAGGCCATTGCTGACGATCCTCTGCCCGGTATCGGCATGCCTGGCAAACGTGTCGACACCTTGCGCCGGCTGGCCAGCGCCGTAGCTGACGGCACGCTTGAACTGACTACCGCTGACGGTATCGAAACACTGATCGACAGGCTCTGCGCATTACCCGGCATCGGCCGCTGGACCGCCGAGTATATTGCCTTGCGTGCCTTTGGGGAGCCCGACGCCTTCCCAACCGCTGACTTGGGCCTCCTGAAGTCTCCCTTGTGGGGCGCCGAGGGAATCAGTGCACGTGAGCTGCAGAAGCGCGCGGAACTCTGGCGTCCCTGGCGCGCCTATGCTGCCGTCTATCTCTGGCAAAGTTACGCCGACGAGGACTGAACCATGCTCTACCGCTATTACGACAGCCCCCTGGGCCCGCTGCTGCTGGCCGGGGACGACGTCGGCCTTCGCCTGCTGCACATGGACGCCGCTCAACCCTGGCAACTGGATGCCGACTGGCACGCAGGGACGAATGAATTCGACGAAGTCTGTCGCCAACTCGACCACTACTTCAGTGGCCGACTACGCCGCTTCGATCTTCGCCTGGCACCTCGCGGCACCAGCTTCCAGCAACGGGTCTGGCAAGCCTTGCAGTCGATCCCTTATGGCACCACCACCAGCTACGGCGAATTGGCCCAACGCATTGGCAATCCCAAGTCCGTGCGGGCCGTCGGCACCGCCAACGGCGCCAATCCTATAGCCATCATCATTCCCTGCCATCGGGTGATCGGCCGTGACGGCAGCCTGACCGGCTACGCCGGTGGCCTGGAGCGCAAGGCACTGCTGCTGAAACTCGAAGGGGTGAACCTGCTGCCCGAGCAGGACCAACTGATGCTGGTCTGATGGCATTCACGGCTGGCGAATACGTGCCAGCACCTTGGCCGGTTCCGACAGCGGCAAGGCGATGATCACCCCTTCCCCGTTTCGCGGTGAAACGCCCGTGAGGGCCTGGATGTTCACCTGATGGCTGACCATGATCACTGGCCGGTCGGCCGGTAACTGCTGGATCGCCTTGCGCATCTCGGCGGTCTGGGCGGCCTGACTGGAGGGGTCGCTGAAGAAGGAATCCAGCGCCGGAAGGGTCTCAACCGCGCCGAATCCCATCTCCAGAGCGGTGTCCTGGGCGCGACACCAACTGCTGGCATAGAGACGAGGCTGCTCGACCTTGCGCTTGCGCAGTAACTGCCCCCACCTACGCGCCTCACGGCGCCCACGGTCATTGAGATTGCGCTGGGTGCTGCAGTCCCCTAGTCGAAAACCCTCCGGGTCACCTGTTCCAGGGGCCGTGGTATGACGCATCAACAGCAGTGCCTGGCCTTCGCGCAATGCCGCCCACGCTGCTCTCTGGTCAGCCTGGACAGGCAAAACGAGCAACCCCAACAGCAGGAGCGCGATTACGCGGAGCATGCTGTGACCACATGCTCGAAATGCTGCCTGTAAAACGCCCGACTACGCCGAACTGCAACGACACAAGGGCGAAACCCCATGGCGTAACGCTCCCAAGGAAGACGCTGTACCAACAGGATAGATCGCGCCAGGCGAGCCTTCCTGGCGACCCATCAGATAAGGTCGCCCACGAAAGACGCGTGTGCCCGGTGCCTTTCGCGCAGACCGCTAATTTACAGGCGCGACAGATCGATGACCGCGAAGCTCGCCACCGTTTCATGACCGGGCAACTCGCCGCCATCACGCGCCAGTCCGATGGTCTGCATGCCCGCTGCCTGGGCCGCATCCAGTTCCTCCACGACATCGGAGAGGAACAGGATCGCGTCAGCCGGCATTGCAATTACCTTAGCGATGCGCTCGTAGGAAGCCGCCTCGCGCTTTGGTCCCGATGTGGTGTCGAAATAACCGGAAAACAGCGGCGTCATATCACCCGTTTCCGAGCAACCGAAGATCAGCTTCTGCGCTTGGATCGAGCCCGAGGAATAGACATACAGCTCATAGCCTTCCTGTTTCCAGCGACGCAGCGCCTCGACAGCATCGGGGTAGACATGTCCCTTTAGCTGGCCAGCCTTGTAGCCCTGTTCCCAGACCATTCCCTGCAGCGCCTTTAACGGCGTCGCCTTGCGATCCTCGGCGATCCAGCCGAGAAGAATCTCCACGACTCGCTGGATGCTTGCATCGGTCTCCCCGCTTTCGACCCGGACCGCCTCGATCTGCACCGCGACTTCAGGAACAGCAGCATGCTCCACGACGAACGCGGGCAAATGACGAGCGGCGAAGGGAAAGAGTACGTCGAAGACAAAGCTCACCGCGCTGGTGGTGCCTTCGATATCAGTGAGGACGGCCTTGATTGGCATGGGGAACTCCAGGTAAATCGGTAATTGCCAAGCGCCGCAGACAGGCGGGTCTGGGCGGGAAACCGCTGCAGCCCAACCTACCGTGGCTCGTGGCTCAGTCTTCTAGTTGTGGAAAGCGGCCGGCGATGTCGTCGCCGGTGAACTGCGCCACCCAGCCCTCGGGATTGTTGAACAACCGAATGGCCACGAAGTGCGGGTGCTCGCCCATGTCGAACCAATGGCGTGTACCGGCGGGCACGGAAATCAGGTCATTCTTCTCGCACAGTACGGCGTAGACATAATCATTGATGTGCAGGGTGAACAGGCCGCGGCCCGCTACGAAGAAGCGCACTTCGTCTTCGCCATGGCGGTGCTCGTCGAGGAACTTGGCCCGCAGCTCGGCTTTCTGCGGATGGTCGCTGGTGAGGCTGACCACGTCCACGGTGACGTAACCTTGCTCCTGCATCAGCCGGTCGATCTGCGGGCGGTAGGCAGTGATCACCTCGTCCTGGCTAGCGCCCGGCGCAATACGCGCGGAGGCCTCCCAACGCTCGAAACGCACTCCCACCGTGGCAAGGGTGGAGGCGATGTCCTCCAGGTGGGTCAAGACCTTGTTTGGCTGGTCCGGACTGGATTCGTGGTAAACGGTCAGGCTGCTCATCTTAGGAACTCCTTGCAGGCGGCCTCCCAGCTCTCGGGCGGGTCGGCACGCCATCAATCGGTCAGGCATCCTTGTGCAAAGGAAGCATCAGCGGTTGGTGATCGAGAGGGTCTTCAGCTCGCACTCGAACAGGAACTCGAAGGCTTCGACCTGGCGCAGGGCGTCGCTCATGCGCGGCCCCCAAGTATAGAGGCCGTGCCCGCGGATCAGATACCCGACGCAATCGGGGTGCTGATCGAGCCAGGGCTGTACTTTGCTGGCCAGGCGCGCAATGTCCTGGTCGTTATCGAAAATCGGCACCAGCACTTGAGACTCGTGGGTCGAAATGCCACTGAAAGCCTTCTGCAACTCGTAATCGGCAAACACCAGCGAATCGGCCAGGGTCAGGCGCGACAGCACGGTGGCGTTTACCGAGTGGGTATGCAGCACCGAACCGATCTCCGGTTTCCAGCGGTACAGCTGCGTATGCAGCAGGGTTTCCGCAGACGGCTTCTTGCCCGGCTCCAGGCTCTTGCCATCGAAGTCCGTGGCCAGCACGTCATCGAGACCAAGCTGCCCCTTGTGCTTGCCGGATACGGTTAGCAGCGCCTGGCTTTCAGACAGGCGCACCGAGTAGTTGCTGCTAGTGGCCGGCGACCACCCGCGCCCATAAAGGAAGCGGCCGGCATCGATGATTTCCTGGGCGAGTTGTTGGCGATTCATGCCCGCTCCTCTTGCAAATGGGTGGCAATGATAACGGTTGCAGCCAGCGCCGCTAGACTGGCGATGGCAAAGGTGCAGAACGGCCCGAGCGAGCTCCAGCTGTAGCCCGAGTACAAAGCCCCGAGCGCCCCACCAGTGCCGGCCATCGCTGCATAGAGCGCCTGCCCCTGGCCTTGCTGGCCGGGCCCGAAGCGACGCTGCACGAAATGGATGGCCGCCGCATGAAAGCTGCCGAAGGTAGCGGCATGCAGCAACTGGGCGAACAGCAGCACCAAAAGGTGATCGGCGAAACCGCCCAACAGCAGCCACCGCAGCGCCGCGATGAGGAAGCTGGCCATCAGCACCCGGCGCACAGAGTAGCGGCTGAGTATCCTCGACATCACCAGAAACAGCAGGACCTCGGCCACCACCCCCAACGCCCAGAGTTGGCCAATCAAGCCACGGGAATAACCGAGGGACTCTAGATAGATGGTCTGGAAGCTGTAGTAGGGGCCGTGGGAAAGCTGCATCAGCCCAACACAGAGGTAGAACGCCAGCATGGCCGGGTTGAGCAACTGGCGAAAGAATCCTTCATCACTGCTCATGTCGTCGCGGGCCAAAGGCAAAGCGTTTGGTACCCACAGGCTGGCCATGACGATGCCGCCCATTATCAGCACCGGCGCCCAGGGATACAGGTCCAGGCTGTAACGCTCGAACAACTGGCCCAGCCCGATCACGGCGAGGATGAAGCCAATCGAGCCCCAGAGACGAATCTGGCTATAGCGCGCTGCCTGGTCACCCAGGTGCGCCAGGGTGATCACCTCGAACTGCGGCAGCACCGCGTGCCAGAAAAACGCATGCAAGGCCATGATCAATGCCAGCCAGGCATAGCTCTGGTCAACGAAGATCAGGGCAAAGGTCGCCAATGTGCAGACAGCCCCCAACCGGACGATCTGCAGGCGCCGGCCGCTTCGATCCCCGAGCCAACACCAAATGTTCGGCGCCACGCAGCGCATGAGCATGGGGATGGCCAGCAACTCGCCGATTCGCGCACTGGAAAACCCCAGGTGTGCAAAGTACAAACCAAGAAAGGGCGCTGTGGCGCCCAACAGGGAGAAGTAGAACAGGTAAAAACCGGACAGCCGCCAATAGGGTAACGCAGCGGTCATGCGGTGCCCTGGGACGAGCGCAGCAGTACCCTGGAGGCGGATTGTCGGGTATCGCTGGACTCAGCGGAGCGCCGCCCGCCCCACCCCATGGTTCTCACAGCTGGCCCAGCACCGGCGTGGTGACGCTGACCCCTGCGTTCTGCGCGCGGTGACGTAGCAGGTGGTCCATCAGAACGATGGCCATCATGGCTTCAGCGATCGGCGTCGCACGGATGCCCACACAGGGATCGTGGCGGCCCTTGGTGACCACCTCCACCGGATTGCCATGAACATCGATGGAGCGGCCGGGTGTAGTGATGCTGGAAGTCGGCTTCAACGCAAGGTTGGCGATGATCGGCTGGCCGGACGAGATGCCGCCGAGGATGCCGCCGGCATTGTTCGACAAGAAGCCTTCCGGGGTCAGCTCATCGCGATGCTCGGTGCCGCGCTGCGCAATACTGGCGAAACCGGCGCCGATCTCGACGCCCTTGACCGCGTTGATACTCATCAGCGCATGGGCCAGCTCAGCATCCAGACGATCGAAGATCGGCTCGCCCAGGCCCGGGGGTACGCCGTCGGCGACCACCGTGATCTTCGCACCTACCGAATCCTGGTCGCGGCGCAGCTGGTCCATGTAGGCCTCCAACTCCGGCACTTTGTCCGGATCGGGGCAGAAGAACGGATTCTGCTCCACGGAGTCCCAAGTTTTGAAAGGGATTTCGACCGGGCCGAGCTGGCTCATGTAGCCACGCACCTGGATGCCCTGGGTCGCCAGGAACTTCTTGGCAATGGCACCGGCTGCCACGCGCATCGCGGTCTCCCGCGCCGATGAGCGACCGCCGCCACGGTAGTCGCGGATACCGTACTTGTGGTGGTAGGTGTAGTCAGCGTGGGCCGGGCGGAACAGATCCTTGATCGCCGAGTAGTCCTTGGACTTCTGGTCGGTATTGCGGATCAGCAGGCCGATGGAGCAACCGGTGGTACGTCCCTCGAACACCCCAGAAAGGATCTCCACTTCATCGGCTTCCTGGCGCTGGGTGGTGTGGCGACTGGTGCCTGGCTTGCGCCGATCCAGGTCACGCTGCAGATCCTCCTGTGACAGCTCGAGCCCCGGCGGACAGCCGTCAACGATGGCGACCAGCGCCGGACCATGGCTTTCGCCAGCGGTGGTGACGGTAAATAGCTTGCCGTAGGTGTTGCCGGACATGCACAGTGCTCCGCAGAAATGGGCCTCGATCGAAGGCCGAGCAGTATACCTGCGGCGTTCGGCCAGTTCACCCTCGAACCTTGGCCCGGCAATCGAGTCCAACGAACACTCCGGCCACCATCTCAACCCATGCTACGCATTCTCCTGCTTCTGTTGACCCTGCTCGCCGGCCAAGCGCTGGCGGCACCCGATAGTTTTTTGCAACGCCCCATCGAGCTGGATACCCACAGTGGGACGCTGTACGGCTCGCTGCTGGTCCCCAAGCGCGACAAGGCAGTACCTGTCGCACTGCTCATCGCCGGTTCCGGCCCCACTGACCGCGACGGCAACAACCCTATTGGCGGACGCAATGACAGCCTGAAGAAGCTGGCCCGCCTGCTCGCGAACCAGGGCATTGCCAGTGTTCGCTATGACAAGCGCGGCGTTGCCGCCAGCCAGGCAGCAGGCGCGGACGAGCGGACCCTGAGCATCGAACGCTACACCGCCGATGTCGCAGCCTGGGGCCAGAAGCTGAAGCAGGACCCACGCTTCTCCCGCCTGATCCTCATCGGCCACAGCGAGGGAGCCCTGCTCGCCAGCCTGGCGGCAGACGCCGCCGGTGCCGATGCGATAGTCAGCCTCGCAGGCAGCGCACGCCCCATCGACCAATTGCTTTACGCCCAGTTGCGCATCAGGCTACCGCCACCACTGCTGGCCCAGAGCGAGCGCCTGTTGGCCAGCCTCCGCAATGGCCAGACAGTCGCAGACGTGCCGCCGCAACTGGAGGTACTGTTCCGCCCCAGCGTACAGCCTTACCTGATTTCCCTGTTCCGTCAGGACCCGGCTGATGCCTTTGCGCGCCTGCGGATACCCGCCCTGATCATCCAGGGCAGCCATGACATCCAGGTCAGCGTCTCCGACGCGGAGCGCCTCAAGGCCGTCAAGCCGGATGCTCGCCTGATCATCATCGACGGCATGAACCACATGCTGCGCATCGTTCCAATGGATATGGCCCAGCAACTGGCGTCCTACCGTGAGCCACGCCTACCCCTGGCGCAGCAGCTCGGAAAAAGCATCGTCAGCTTCATCGAGACGGAATCGACCTCCAGTAATGCTGGAAACGGTCGATAACCAGCTTGCCAGAGTTCCTATAGACAACGGATCGTGCGCTCGACAGGAAATCCTCATGACTGACAGCCCACCCGAAAAACCGAATGCTGAGCAAGTCCCGCTTCATCCGTGGTCAGGGCTGGCCCCCGAGCATTTCGACTTGCTCCGCCTGTCCCCCCTGCCGGTGGATCGCCACACCGGGGCGCGGCCGTTGCGTTTCGTCGAGCTGGGGCGGATCGAGCGCCACTCACCTGAGCTGAGCATGCTACGCCTGGTCGTCAACCTGCCGGACCAGCACCTGCGCAAAGCACGGAACATGCTCGAGGTCTGGGTCGATCACCGGAGCAAGGAAGTTCGTTTCGGCCCTGACAGCGGTCTGCAAGTCGAGCCCCCGAACCGCGGACTCGGTCGATTCCTCATGGCACAAGGCATTGCCTGGGTACGCCAGAAATGGACGCACTATCGGGTGGAGGGCGGCGCTCTACCTGCAAAGGATGCGCTGAACGACGAAATGCGCCTGCGTCGCGACCATGCGCTCAAGGCGCAGGGTTTCACCGTCACTTACCTCGACAGCCTGCAGATGAAGGCAACCTATGGCGCCGGCCACGTGAGTGAGTTACATGCAGACTGGCACGATCAGAAGGTCCAGTACATCGGCCTGGCAGAAGCGGCCATGATGCTCCAGCAGGCCGACCAGAACCTGCAGCACCAGGCTCTGGAGCTTCGCAAGCTGGAAGAGCGGGTCGATATCTACAAGCGCGATGATAGCGGACTACGCTTCACCATCGCCTGCCTGGTGGCCTTCGCGGTATTCCAGGCAGGCCTGCTGATCTGGATCGCGACCCGCTGATGCCAGGCGTCAGCCATTCACGCGCGAGCGGAACAACGCCTGGTGCTCGCGGCACTGCTTGGCACTGAGCAGAAACACGCCGTGGCCACCGTGCTCGAAGTCTAACCAGAGGAAATCCACCTCCGGGTAGAGCTCCTCGACGTGGACCTGGCTGTTGCCCACCTCGACAATCAGCAAGCCCTTTTCCGTCAGATGGTCTGCCGCCTCGGCGAGCATACGACGCACCAGGTCCAGACCATCGTTGCCACAGGCCAGGCCCAGCTCAGGTTCGTGCTGGTATTCCGCTGGCATATCAGCGAAGTCCTCCGCGTCCACATAGGGCGGGTTCGATACGATCAAGTCGAAGCGCTGCCCCGGGAGCCCTTCGAAGCCATCACCCTGAACCGTAAATACACGCTCCTCGAGGCCGTGCCGTTCGATGTTCAGGTTAGCCACCTCGAGCGCCTCGAACGACAGGTCGGCGAGGACGACCTCCGCGTCCGGGAAGGCATGGGCGCAAGCAATGCCGATGCAGCCCGAGCCGGTGCAGAGGTCGAGGATTCGCGCAGGCTCATGCGGCAGCCAGGGCGAGAACTGCTGCTGGATAAGCTCAGCGATCGGTGACCGTGGCACCAACACCCGCTCATCCACCACGAACGGCATGCCGCAGAACCACGCCTCCCCGAGCAGGTACGCTACGGGCACACGCTCTTCGATGCGGCGGCGCAGCAGTTCACGCAGGAGGGCGCTTTCATCCTCTTCCAGACGGCAGTCGAGGTAGCTGTCGGCAATCTCATACGGCAGGTGCAAGGCGCCCAGCACCAATTGACGGGCCTCATCCCAGGCATTGTCGGTGCCATGACCGAAGAACAGGTTTTCAGCGTGGAAACGGCTCACAGCCCAGCGGATGTGATCACGCAGGGTGCGCAGGCGGGATTCGGACACGTCGGACGACCTCTGGAAACGGGCCAGCGATTCTAGCACTCCTGCCGCATCGCATCAGCCTCGGGCGGCCGACGAACGGAAGCCCCGCCACGCCCCTGCACACCACGGAAACCGGCTCGCCCGGTGGCGCGGCAAGCAACTGGACCTTGGTCCATGGTTCACTTATTGCTCCACACGGCGGACAATGGTGGCAATGTCGTACCCGGAGATTCGCATGTCCGCCCCGAAATCCATGTTCCAGTTGAGTGGCCGCGGTTACCCGCCGGCCAATCTCAACAACGCCACACTTGTGATCATCGATGCTCAGGAAGAGTACCGCAGCGGCGTCCTTGCCCTGCCAGGGCTGGATGCTGCCCTCGCCGAGATTGCGAGCCTGCTCGCCGCTGCCCGCGCCATGGGTAGCACCATCGTTCACGTCAAGCACCTCGGCGTTCCTGGCGGCCTGCTCGACCCTCAGGGTATCCGCGGCCAGCATCTGCCGGAAGCTGCCCCCCTGCCGGGCGAAATCGTTGTGGAGAAGCGCCTGCCGAATGCATTCGCCGGTACAGAACTCCACGACCGCCTTCAGCAGATCGGCCATCTCGACCTGATCGTCTGCGGCTTCATGACTCATTCGAGCATCAGCACCACCGTTCGAGCCGCCAAGGACTATGGTTATCGCTGCACGCTGGTGAGTGCTGCTTGCGCGACTCGCGACTTACCGACTCTCGACGGCGGCGTCATCAGCGCGGATGAAATGCATCGCGTCGAGGTCATCGCCCTCGCCGACAATTTCGCTAGCGTGGTGCCGCAGGCCAAGGCGCTGATCTGACCGACGCGTCGACACATCCCGCGACATCCGCCCCGAGGTTGACCGGAACCACGCCCGCCAGCGCCGGTCATACCCCCGATAAAGCAAGAGGACGTCCGGATGAAGTTATCCGATGGATTTGATGCCCGCCGCCTGCGCCCACGAGGCCCGGGCAGCTGGCGCTGGCGTTTCGCAGCGGCGCTTTCGGCCCTGTTTGCCGGCTTCGGCATACTGCTGGCCATGGCCGGCACTGCTACGCTGCTCGGCCGCCCCCCAGCGCTCGGCCCACTCAACGAAAGCACCGGCGCGGCCATCGTGCTGCTGGTCGTGGGCCTGCTTTTCCTGTGGCTGGGTGTGATCGCCTGGCGAGTCTGCAGGCGCCGATCCCGTCGCCGGAGTGACCTGAGCCTATCGCCGCACCTGATGAAGAAACGCGACTGACCGCAGCACTAAGCATTGGGTAAACTAGCCGCCCTTCGCGGAGGCCTGCATGCACGATAATGCCCACAAAGACGACGAAACTTCCCTGTTCGCCCAGGAAATGCGCGGCGTAAAGCGCATCCAGGACGACCGTGCCGAAACCGGCAAGCCCAGGGCCGACCTCAAGCAACTGGCCACCCGGCGGCAGAATGCCACCGTCCGCGTTGCCAACGTCAAGGTCGATGGGCTCTCGGACCAGTTCATCATCGATGTTGGCGCCGAAGATGAGCTGCATTGGGCCCGGGACGGCGTCCAAGAAGGCCAGATGCGTAAGCTCAAACAAGGCCAGATCGGCTTCGAGGGCAGCCTGGACCTGCATGGCATGACCGTCGAGAAGGCCCGTGAGACCCTGTGGGACTTCATCGCCGAAGCCACCCGCTTCGAGGTGCGCTGCGTGCGTGTAACCCACGGCAAGGCCGCGCGCCTGGACGGCAAACGTCCGTTGATCAAAAGCCACGTCAACACCTGGCTCCGCCAGCACCCGCAGGTACTCGGCTTCACTTCCTGCCTGCCAAAACATGGCGGCACGGGCGCGGTTTACGTGATGCTGCGCCGCACCATGCTTGAGGGCCGTGACGAGTGAGCCAAACATCCACCAATCGCTCGACGGGTGCCGCATACCCTTGCCAGCATCGCAAAGGCGCCCTACCCTGCGCCTTTGCGTAAATCCCCACAGGAATTTCCATGTCCCTGGAACAGCATTACACCGCCATCCTCGACCAGATCGGCGAGGACGTCTCCCGCGAAGGCTTGCTCGATACCCCGAAGCGCGCCGCCAAAGCCATGCAGTACCTTTGCCGTGGCTATGAGCAAACGCTGGAGGAAGTCACCAATGGCGCCCTGTTCAGCTCCGATAACAGCGAAATGGTGCTGGTGAAGCACATCGAGTTGTATTCGCTCTGCGAACACCATCTGCTGCCGTTCATCGGCAAGGCGCACGTCGCCTACATTCCCAACGGCAAAGTATTGGGCCTGTCCAAGGTGGCGCGCATCGTCGACATGTACGCCCGGCGTCTGCAGATTCAGGAAAACCTCAGCCGCCAGATTGCCGAGGCCGTTCAGCAGGTCACGGGCGCGCTTGGCGTGGCCGTGGTTATCGAAGCCCAGCACATGTGCATGATGATGCGCGGTGTCGAAAAGCAGAACTCGTCCATGGTCACTTCGGTGATGCTCGGAGAATTCCGTGAAAACGCAGCGACTCGCAGCGAATTCCTCAGCCTGATCAACAACTGAAGCCAGACACATGCATAAAAAAGCCGGCTGATGCCGGCTTTTTCCTTTCTGGTGTTCCTAAAAACTGCGTCCATCAACCTTTACGACCTTCAGGCCATCCAGCGGCACATCCTCAAGACAGCGCACATTAACCGCAGCCATGGCATTGCCCTTCGGATCAAGGGCCTCGCCAAACGGCGCACAGCCGCAGGTCGCGCAGAAATGGTGGGCGATGTGCATGCGATTGAAGCGGTAGGTAGACAGGTCCGATGCGGGTGTCTCGAGGTGCAACTGGTCGCGAGGGACAAACCACAACAGGTAGCCGCGCCGGCTGCACAGGGAGCAATTGCAGTCCATGACCTGCTCCAGGTTTCCCTCAACCTCGAACGCGATCTTTCCGCAGTGGCAACTGCCTCGGTACTTCATGGTGCGCGCTCCTTCGGAAGCCTATGGACAGGCTGGAGCCTCCAAGTTAGCCCAGCAGCACTGAACCCGCCATGCCGAGTGCAGGGGTGCATAGCCCACCCTGCGACAGTTAGGCCGGCCCCAGATGAAAAAGCCGGCATAATGCCGGCTTCAGTCAATCGAGCATACCCACATGCCGTGGATGGCTGGCCACACGTTCCAGCCAGGCCAGGATCGCCGGGTATCCCGAGAGGTCGAATCCGCCCTCGTGAGCCACATGCGTATAGGCGTAAAGGGCGATGTCAGCGATCGAGTAATGCTCACCCACCAGGTACGTCGTGCGCTGCAACTGCTTTTCCATCACCTTGAGCGCCTTGTGGCCGCGCACATGGCAGACCTTGTACTCCTCCAGCCGCTCGGCGGGCATGCCTTGGTAGAGCTGGATGAACCGCGCGACCGCAATGTAGGGTTCGTGGCTGTATTGTTCGAAGAACTGCCACTGCAGCACCTGAGTCCGCAAGCGTGGCTCGCTGGGCAGCAGGTCGCTGCCCTCGGCCAGGAAATTGAGGATGGCGTTGGATTCCCAGAGGGTGGTGCCATCGTCCAGCTCCAACACCGGGATCTTGCCGTTCGGGTTCTTTTCCAGGAACTCGGGGCTTTGCGTCTCACCCTTTCGGATATCGATCGGCACCCATTGGTAAGGCAGCCCAAGCAGATTGAGGATCAGCTTGACCTTGTAGCAGTTGCCCGAGATGTAATCACCGTAAACCTTGTACATCCTCACCCCTCCCTTGTGATCAGGCGGCCTCGGCCGCATGGGCCTGGCGAATGACGCTGGCGAGCCGCTTCAGCCCCTCGCCCAGGCGCTCCGGAGCCACGTGGCTGAAGTTCAGGCGCAGGTGGCCCGGATGCTGATCCGGATCGATGAAGAAAGGCTCGCCCGGCATGAATGCCACATTCTGCTCCAGCGCTGGCTTGAGCAATGTACGAGTATCGAGTGGCTGCTTCAGGGTCAGCCAGAAGAACAGCCCACCCTGGGGGATTTCCCAGGTCGCCAGCTCACCGAAGTGTTCTTCCAGCGCTGTTTGCATCGAATCGCGGCGAATCCGGTAGAAGTCGCGCAGCTCGGCCAGATGCTGGCGGTACTGCTCGGTACCGAACCATTGCAGCGCTTGCCACTGGCCGATGCGATTGGTGTGCAGGTCGGCGGACTGCTTTAGGCGCAGCAGGTGCGGGAAGAGGTCCGGCGTTGCGATCAGGAATCCCACGCGCAGGCCAGGCAGCAGCGTCTTGGAGACAGTGCCGGTGTAGATCCAGCTGGCCTTTTTCAGGCGGCTGACAATAGGCGTTGCGCAGCCTTCATCGAACACCAGCTCACGGTAAGGTTCGTCTTCGATCAGGGTAACGCCGAACTCGTCGAGCAACTCCGCCACGGCATCGCGCTTAGCCTCGCTGTAGCGGGTGCCGGACGGATTCTGGAACGTCGGAATCAGGTAGGCAAAGGCCGGCTTGTGCTGCTCCAGGCGCTGACGTAGTGCAGCCAGTTCGGGGCCATCGGCCTCCTGGGGTACAGCGATGCAGTCGGCACCGAACAACTGGAAGGCCTGGAGCGCCGCGAGGTAGGTCGGAGCCTCCAGCAGCACCTCGGTGCCCGGATCGATAAACAGCTTGGATGCCAGGTCCAGGGTTTGCTGGGAACCGCTGACGATCAGCACCTGGCTGGCCTCACAGGGTACGCCTAGCGCTCGCGCCTCGGTAGCGATGGCCTCGCGCAGCGCCGGCTCGCCCTCGCTCATGCCGTACTGGCCCATGCTCGCCGGCATCTCGGCCCACTCCACCTTCGGCAGCATCGGCTCGGCCGGCAGCCCCCCGGCGAAAGACATCACTTCCGGACGCTGGGCGGCGGCAAGGATTTCACGGATCAGGGAGCTTTTCAGGCGGGCAATGCGTTCGGAGAAGGCCATGGAATGTCACCGGGTGCGGAAGCAATAAAATTAAGTCAAACTGATTGACCGAAACTACGACGCCAATGACAGATACGTCAATATGCTTGACCTGAAAAATCCAGCCATTCAGCAAGCCGCCATGGAAGCGTTCTTCTTCGGCTACCAGGCCTTCACCAGCAAGCCGGACGAAATTCTCGCCCGGCGTGGTCTGTCGCGGGTGCACCACCGGATCCTGTTCTTCATCGCCAAGTACCCCGGCCTGAGCGTCAAGGAACTGCTCGGCTATCTGGGCGTCAGCAAGCAGGCGCTGAACATACCACTGCGGCAGCTGATCGAGATGCATCTGGTCGAAAGCGTCGCCGCCGACGACGACAAACGTAAACGCTTGCTCGGTTTCACCGCTGAAGGCGCGAAGCTCGAACAGGCCCTGCGTCGAGAGCAGGCACGGCTGCTGCAGCGAGCGTTCAGTGAAGCAGGCGAAGAGGCCGTACGCGGCTGGCTACAGGTCAACCAGGCCTTGTGTAGCGCCCGGCAAAGCGAAGTAGCCGAGCCCTAGACCTTGCGCCCCTCGAGCTCGCCAGCGGCCTTGAAGAACACCAGCATCATTGCAGCGCTGGCGGCGATCAGCGGAAACAGGGCCAATAGCATCAGAATCACTGTGGCGAGAAGGATGCCCCCCGCCAGATCCAGCCAGGCCATGACACGAAAAACCGGGTAGGCGTTCTGCACCTTGAGCAGGCATACGGCCATCCAGGTGGTCAGCGCTCCGGAAAGCGCCAGAACGCCAAAATACAGCAGCATCGACCACCCAGGCTCAAGGCTTGCATCTCCCAGCACAAAGTCCAGTAACTCCACTAGCAGGCTCGCCACCACTACCGCCCAGACCGGCCAACCCAGGCCGACTGCGGAGAAGCGCGCCTCAGCAAAGCGCTTGAGCTGGATCAGCAGGTAGCAGCCAAGCAACGTCAGGGCTGCACTCAGCCAGTCGGCGCTGGTCGGCATGGCGTCACTCTGCATGGCTCCGCTGGCAGCGGCCAGGCCGGTCAGGACCAAGGTGCCAACGACACTCACCAGGCTCAGCCAACCCAGCAGCCTGAACTGTTCCGGGCTCCAGCCAAGCATCTGGCGCGGACCTGCGTTTTCGACCAGCTCGACCTGAGGTGCAGCATAGGGATTTTCGTCCATGGGTATCGCTCTACCTGGGGAGGAATATCACGACACTAGTCCCCGAGCGGACGCCTGCCAACCGACTGTATTGCCCAACCTGCGTGTTGCTGTATCGGGACTCGGCGAACAGGCAAGGCTTAGGCTGCGAGCACAACGACAAGGTGACCGCCATGAGCCTGGAACTATTACTCGCATTTACCCTTTTCGCCTTCGTCACTTCGGTGACGCCTGGCCCTAACAATATGATGTTGCTGGCTTCCGGCGTGAACTTCGGTGTTCGTCGCAGCGTGCCGCACATGCTCGGTATCAGCCTAGGCTTCATGGTGTTGGTGATGGCGGTGGGACTCGGCCTAGCCCAGGTCTTTGAGCAGATTCCAGTCCTGTACACGACATTGCGCTATGCCGGTGCCGCCTACCTGCTCTACCTGGCCTGGAAGATCGCCGGATCCGGGGCACCGGACAGCAACAGCTCGGAGCGCCAGCCACGTCCCTTCACCTTCCTGCAGGCTGCTGCATTCCAGTGGGTCAACCCCAAGGCCTGGGTCATGGCAATTGGGGCCATCACCACCTATACGCCTCAGGAGGACTTCGTCACCAACGTGCTGTTGATCGCCGGCCTCTTCGCCCTGATCAACTGCCCCAGCGTCGGCCTCTGGACGGTGGCTGGGAGCCTGCTGCGCCGCTGGCTTGATGAACCGCGCATCCTGCGCCTGTTCAATATCGGCATGGCTCTGCTACTGGTGGCCTCGCTCTACCCCATCCTGGTCGACGTCAACGGAAGCCTGTGATGCATCCACGCACCGAAAATCCTGCAGCCCCAGCACGCTTGCGCCCGCTGGCGGACTCCTCCCCCTCCGCAGTGGTGGCAGGCTTCATCGCCATGCTCACGGGTTACACCAGCTCGCTGGTGCTGATGTTCCAGGCGGGACAGGCTGCCGGCCTCAGCAATGCACAGATTTCTTCGTGGATCTGGGCGCTCTCCATTGGAATGGCCATCACCACCGTCGGCCTGTCGCTGCGTTACCGCACCCCGATCGTCGTCGCTTGGTCGACGCCCGGTGCTGCCCTTCTGATCACCAGCCTGCCCGGTGTCAGTTATGGCGAAGCCATCGGTGCCTTCATCATCTGTGCCCTGCTGCTCAGTCTGGTCGGCCTGACAGGTGGCTTCGAACGATTGATGCGTCGTCTGCCCGGCTCGCTGGCCTCCGCCCTGCTGGCCGGGATCCTGTTCAAGATCGGTAGCGAGATCTTCATTGCCGCCCAGCACAGGACTTCACTGGTGCTGGCAATGTTCTTCAGTTACCTGCTGCTCAAACGCCTGCAGCCACGTTATGCGGTACTTGCGGCATTGGTGGTGGGCTGTGTTGTTGCAGCAGCACTTGGCTTGCTGGATTTCCGGGGCTTCGAGTTTGCCCTCGCCAAACCGGTTTGGACCTCCCCCGAGTTTTCGCTGACGGCGGTGATCAGCATCGGCATCCCACTGTTCGTGGTGGCCATGGCTTCGCAGAACATCCCAGGGATCGCCGTGCTCCGCGCCGACGGCTATCAGGTGCCCGCCTCCCCCCTGATTTCGGTAACCGGCATCGCATCGGTACTACTCGCACCCTTCGGCTCCCATGGCATCAACCTGGCCGCGATCAGCGCCGCCATCTGCACCGGCTCCCACGCCCATGAGGATCGCGACAAACGCTACACGGCAGCGGTCTGGTGTGGCCTGTTCTATGGCGCCGCAGGCACCTTCGGTGCCACCCTGGCAGCCCTCTTCGCCGCGCTGCCCAAGGAACTGGTGCTGTCCATCGCCGCCCTGGCGCTATTCGGCTCGATCGGCAGCGGCCTGACCGCCGCCATGCATGAAGCGAAGGAACGCGAGGCGGCGCTCATCACCTTCATGGTCACCGCCTCCGGCATGACCCTGCTCTCCATCGGTTCAGCCTTCTGGGGCCTGATCGCCGGGGTGCTGACCTTACTGATCCTCAACTGGGGTGGTGAGAAGCAGAATTGAAAAAAGGCGCCGGAAGGCGCCATTCACACTATGGGGGAACCTGTGGGGGCGAATTCGTTCGCAATTCAAACCGGCGTTCTGGCCAGTATCCTTCACTTCCCCCCTCTCCCAGAGGGAGAGGGGCGTGGTCCGCACGGGACTTCAGATCGCCGTCGCCCCGCCATCCACGGCTAGGGCATGACCCGTGGTGAATCCGGCAGCATCGCTGCAGAGATAAAGCACCGCCGCGGCGATTTCCTCCACTTTGCCGATGCGCCCAACCGGATGCATGGCGGCGGCGAACTCGGCCTTCTTCGGGTCGGCTTCGTGCGCACGGCGGAACATATCTGTGTCAATCACCGCCGGGCACACTGCATTGACCCGCAGCTTTTTCTTCGCGTACTCGACCGCTGCCGACTTGGTCAGGCCGATCACCGCATGCTTGGAGGCGGCATAGATGCTCATCTTCGGCGCGGCACCCAGCCCGGCCACGGACGCGGTATTGACGATCGCACCACCGCCCTGGGCCAGCATCAGCGGAATCTGGTGCTTCATGCACAACCATACGCCCTTGACGTTGACACCCATGATGGCATCGAACTCAGCTTCGCTGCCCTCGGCCAGCCTGCCTTTCTCGATCTCGATGCCGGCGTTGTTGAAGGCATAGTCCAGACGACCATAAGCCGCGAGCGTCCCCTCCATCAGTGCCTTGACCTCAGCGTCGCGGGTCACATCGCAACGGATGAAGCACGCTTCGCTGCCCGCATCACGAATCAGTTGCACGGTCCCCTCACCGCCGGCGGCGTCTACATCGGAAACCACCACTTTCAGGCCTTCGGCAGCGAACGCCAGGGCAGTCGCCCGGCCAATTCCGTTGGCAGCGCCGGTGACCAGTGCAACCTGGCCGGAAAAACTCATGCTCATCTGTTCATCCTCGATGGATTAAAGCCTGCGCCGAGTCTAGTCAGTCACCCGCCAGCCGCGTCAGCATCATCAGGACTCTGGTGGGGCAGGCATCCATTTCAATGATGCCCAACTGGAAACCAAATCACCAAAATCCATGGCACTACATTCGGTCTGCCAACCACCCTTGTCGCTTCGGTGCAGGCGGACTATCACCATGGTTTCCAAATCCCGGAGCCCCAACCATGACCTTGCGCAACCGCCAGTTTCTCCTTGCCCAGCGCCCAATCGGCGCGGCCACCCGCGAGACATTCAACTTCGTTGAAACGCCGGTCACCGAGCCTGGCTCCGGCCAAATTCTCGTGGAGAACCTCTACCTTTCGCTGGATCCGGCCATGCGCGGCTGGATGAATGAAGGCAAGTCCTACATCCCGCCGGTTGCGTTGGGTGAAGTGATGCGCGCCCTGGGTGTTGGCAAGGTCATCGCCTCGCAGCACCCAGACTTCGCCGTGGGCGATCACGTCAACGGCGCACTGGGCGTGCAGGACTATTTCCTCGGCGAGCCTCGAGGCTTCCACAAAGTGGACCCAAGCCGTGCGCCGCTACCGCTCTACCTCTCGGCGCTGGGCATGACGGGAATGACCGCCTACTTCGCCCTGCTGGATGTGGGCCAGCCCAAAGCAGGCGAGACCGTGGTCATCTCCGGCGCCGCCGGTGCAGTCGGCAGTATTGCGGGTCAGATCGCCAAGCTCAAAGGCTGTCGTGTCGTTGGCATCGCCGGCGGGGCTGAGAAATGCCGATTCCTGGTGGACCAACTGGGCTTCGACGGCGCCATTGACTACAAGGCGGAAGACCTGCACTCGGCGCTCAAGCGCGAATGCCCGCAAGGCGTCGACGTGTATTTCGACAACGTCGGCGGGGACATCCTCGATGCCGTGCTCACTCGAATCAACCTCAAGGCCCGCGTGGTGATCTGCGGCGCAATCAGCCAATACAACGCCAAGCAGGCAGTGAAAGGGCCGGCCAACTACCTGTCGCTGCTGGTCAATCGCGCACGCATGGAAGGCATGGTGGTGATGGACTACGCCCCACGCTTCGGCGAGGCCGCAGCGGAGATCGGCAACTGGCTGGCCAGCGGCAAGCTGAAGAGCAAGGAAGACATCGTCGAGGGGCTGGAAAGCTTCCCGGAGACCCTGGGCAAGCTGTTCAGCGGGGAGAACTTCGGAAAGCTGGTGCTGAAGGTCCGTTGAGCCGGACCGAGCCTTGGGTGGGCCGGGCGGCCCACCCAAGGGGATGGGTGAGTTTCAGGCCAGTTCAGCGACCACCGCCGCCAACGCCTTGCCCGGGTCAGCGGCCTGGCTGATCGGCCGGCCGATCACCAGATAGTCAGAACCAGCATCCAAGGCCTGGCGCGGAGTGAGGATACGGCGCTGGTCATCCTGGGCGCTACCGGCCGGGCGGATGCCCGGCGTAACCAGTTGCAGCCCCGGGTGGGCTGCCTTCAGGGCCGAAGCTTCCTGGGCCGAACACACCAGCCCGTCCATACCGGCCTTTTCGGCGAGGGCAGCCAGGCGCAGCACCTGCACTTGGGGTTCGACATCCAGACCAATTCCCGCCAGGTCCTCACGCTCCATGCTGGTAAGCACGGTCACGCCGATCAGCAATGGCTTGGGCCCATTGAACTTGTCGAGGGTTTCGCGACAGGCCGCCATCATGCGCAGGCCACCCGAGCAGTGCACATTGACCATCCACACGCCCATCTCGGCAGCGGCCTTCACCGCCATTGCCGTGGTGTTGGGGATGTCATGGAATTTCAGGTCGAGGAACACCTCGAAGCCTCTGTCACGCAGGGTCGAGACGATCTCCGAAGCGCAGCTGGTGAACAGCTCCTTGCCCACCTTGACCCGGCACAGCTTGGGGTCGAGCTGGTCGGCCAGCCGCAGGGCTGCTTCACGAGAGGGAAAGTCGAGGGCGACGATGATCGGCGTCTGACAGGCGGACATGGGGAGAGCTCTCTGGCAAATCGGAAACGGCGCGCATTGTAGCGGAAGCCGGAGCGCGCCGCTGCCTCAAACCAGATGGTCGATCATGAAGGCCGTCATGAAACCGGCCAGGGTGACCAGGCCGGTCCAGGCATGCGTCGTTTCGAATGCATCCGGGATCAGCGTATCCACCAGCATGCAGAGCACGGCGCCAGCCGAAAAGCTGAGGGCAAATGCTAACCAATTGGGCGGAACACCGGCGAACAGCCATGGCCCGGCCATGGCTGCCAGCCCGGAAAGGAGCGCTATCGCACCCCAAAGGCCGAAAACCAACCAACCACCGCGTTTCTCGGCACGCAGACCGGCCGCGCTGGCCAGCCCCTCGGGCAAGTTGGCGAGAAAGATCGCCACCAGCATCATTACGCTGACCCCGCCGCCATCCAGCAGCCCGAGGCCAAGCCCCAGCGACTCGGGAATGCCATCGAGGAACGCCCCTACGGCAATCAACAGCGCCACCATCGCCCCAGCGTCCTTGGACCGGTGGTGCATCTCCAGCCGTTCAACGAACTGGCTGGCCAGGACGAAAACCACGCCCCCCACCAGCAGCCCCGCCATGGTCGGCCACAACCCGCCAATGCGCTCGGCATCGGGAATCTGCCCAAAGCATAGAGCGGCGATCAGGACGCCGCTGCCGTAGGCCATGACCGAAGCCACCACCTTCTGCGGCAAAGTCACTAGAAAACCAATCGCCGCGCCCACTAGCAGGCTGCTCGCCGCCAGCCAACCCCAGAGGCCAGCCTGGAAAGTGATCGGTAACTGCATGAATCCTCCTACGCATCCCTTCGGCCCCGTTCAGGTGGGACCTCCATCCGTTTGTCCGAACGGGAATTCCCCGTCCAGCGCCATGCCATGGGCATCATAGGCCGATGCACCGGTTGGAAGGACAGCTTCAGGCTCCCGGGGCCATGGAACGTGGAAAGGCGCCTGCAATCGAATAGAGTGGAGTCCTTTGAATCGGGAGACTCAACATGCCTTGGTATGCCTGGCTAATTTTGGTTCTGGCGATCGGCTCAATCGTTGGCAGCCTCATGCTGCTGCGCGACACGGCGAAACAACTGCCCTTGACCGAGGAACAACTCAAGCGCGTCCACGAGCGCAATGCAGAGGCGGACGCCAAGGACGCGAAGGACCGTTGATTTCGCATCCAAACGGGCCGCTGAAGAAGGTTGCTCACGGCCACAACGGCACCCGCTAGACTGCGGCATCGCCACAGGGAGGTGCCATGCCGCTCCATCTGCAACTGCTGTTTCCTTTCATCGTGCTTGCCCTGGGTCATGGCCTCGGCGGAGTCCAGGTCAGCGGCCTGCTCGCGGGCACCCTGTTCAGCGCCTGGGTATTCGCCGGCGAGCGACTGTCGGCGCAGCTCTGGCTGCCAGTCACCCTACTCGCCGCGACCGCCCTGGCCGCCCATCTGCTGCCGGGCTTCAAGGCGCTGCTGCTAAGCGCCCCGCAAGCGCTCAGCCCAGACGCACCGACCTACGTCTTGCGCCTGTCATGGGACAAGCTGCTGGTGGGGATGACGCTGCTAGCCTGGTGGCTGGGCCGTCCACGTACAGCCAACGGCAACCTGAGGCTGACATGTCTGGTGATACTGGCGACCCTGCTGCTGGTGCCGCTGCTAGCTCTGGCACTGGGCCTGGTAGCCTGGCAACCGAAGTGGCCGGGACTGATCTGGGAGTGGTTGGCGGTCAACCTGCTGGTGGCGGTCCTGGCGGAGGAACTGCTGTTTCGCGGGCTGTTGCAGCCAGCGCTGGTCTCAAGACTGGGCGTCTGGCCGGGTCTCCTGGCCACCGCAGCGCTATTCGGAGCAGTTCACCTACCCTTCAGTCCCTTGTTCGCCTTGCTGGCCGGATGCGCGGGGCTCGGTTATGGCCTGGCGTTCCATTACAGCGGACGGTTGGCTGCGGCCATGGCCTTGCACCTGGCCGTCAATCTGAGCCATCTGCTGTTGCTGAGCTACCCGCTGCGGCTGGTCTGACTGTCACGCCATACGGCGCGAATATCTGTTCGAGCTGGCCATTGGTACGCAACTGTTCCAACAGCGCGTGGAATGCAGGACCGCTGATCGGCGCCTGGGGTCGGAGCAGCGCGTAATGGCGATATCGCTGGTCGACCCGATCGCTGACCAGGAACCGACCGGCCTCCTCTGGGTGGACTTCAAGATAGGCGCCGAAGTACGAACGGGTCACCAAGGCGATATCCGCCCGCTCCCGCAGGAGCATGCGCAAGTTGCTGTCGTGCGAATAGCTGAGCTTGGCGTTGAATTCCTGCTTGAGAAACTGCGGATCGGCGTTGAAGCTGGCAAAGCCGTAGTGGTAGCCGCTGAACAAAGCGAGGCGTTTGCCGCTCAAGTCGTCGAAATAGCGCTGGTCACGCCCCGATCGAGACGCGGCAACGAAGACTTCGGTGTCTTCAAGCCCCATGTCGATGCGGACGCCGGGAATGCCCTGCCAGCCCCAGTCCGGATTCTCGAATACCGCCAGGTCGATCCGGCCTTCCTGGAAATCCCGAAAGCGACGCGGAATGGCTGTGGGGCGCATGATAAAATAGTAATTCGACTGGATCGCATTGAGCGCAGCCAGAAGATCCAGCAGCAGGCCACTGGCGTCGGCCGAATCAGGTTTGACGACATAGGGGGGAAACTGTGCACCGGCAACCTGCACCGTTTCGGTCGCATGCTCGGTCGCTGAGACGAGCGAGGCGCACAAGCACAACCACGCGCCAATCCAGAAGCGCAGACCACCCTCCATAGTCTCCACCATTCCCCACAAATGCTGGCACATTGCCTCAGACTACGCGAAACCTGTGATCGCTCTCACTCCCTGATCAAGCCGATCGTGACGCATATCACATTTATTGCAATCGACTCAGCTGTCCTTCAGCACCAGCGTAAGGGCCTGCTCTGCAAGCTCATCGAGCGTCATTGGCCCTTCCGGGCGAAACCAGGTCGTGGTCCAGCTCAAAGCCCCTGTCAGGAAGCGCCGCAGGATGAACGGGTCGGTCGTGCAATACCCTGCTGCGCGGGCCTCCCCCAACACCTCCAGCCAAATCTGCTCATAACTTTCGCGCAATCCGAGGATGTAGCGCTGACCCTCCTCAGACAGCGACCGCCATTCGTAGACCAGCACCGCCATCGCCTCGCCAGTACCGCCCATGATCGACTGCAGTTCGCAACGGATCAGCGCCAGCACCCGTTCCCGCAGGTCGCTTGCATCGCTCAGCGCGGCCTTCATTACTGCGGTGTTGTAGAGAACGGTCTCCTCCATCACCGACCGCAAGATTTCATCCTTGCTCTTGAAGTGGTGGAAGATGCTGCCGGACTGGATACCCACTGCGCTGGCCAGGTCGCGCACCGTGGTGCGCTCAAAGCCCTTGCTACGGAACAGGTGCGCGGCGGTCTGCAGCAGCTTTCCGCGCGCACTCTCCGGATCAGTGATCTGGCCGGTGGCGACCAGTTCGCGCATCACCGCCTGGGCTTTTTCATCGTCAAGGCTCATCGAAATCACCGTCGTTAGGCTGCTCGCAGTCCCCACTCAACTGAGGAATGGTCTGCAAGTCTCTGTCTTGATTGGTGAAATCTATGCCTCCGCCGTACACCAAGCAAGCGCTTGGGTAAAAAATCCTGCGCGCTCCACTTTTCAACCAAGCGCTTGCTTGGTAGTGTTTTCCCTATCTTCCCTACGCGCTGCGGATATACCAATGACAAAGACCGTACGCATCGGCTGCGCCTCCGCTTTCTGGGGCGACACCTCTACCGCCGCCTCCCAGCTGGTGAAAGGCGCAGCACTGGACTATCTGGTGTTCGACTACCTCGCCGAGATCACCATGTCGATCATGGCAGGGGCTCGGCTCAAGAACCCCAATGCTGGCTACGCCACTGATTTCGTCGAAGTGCTCGCCCCGCTGTTGCCAAGCATTGCCGAGAAAAACATCCGTGTGATCAGCAACGCCGGCGGCATCAACCCGACTGCCTGCGCGAATGCCCTTGCGGCTGCCTGCGAAAAGGTCGGCGTCTCCCTGAAGATCGCTGTGCTGCATGGCGACAATCTGCAGTCCAGGCAAGGTGAGCTGGCCAAGGCCGGCACGACGGAAATGTTCAGCGGTGCGCCCATGCCGTCGATGTGCGTGTCGGTCAACGCCTACCTCGGCGCCCCCGGCATTGTCGAAGCCCTGCGTCAGGGTGCAGACATCGTGATCACCGGGCGCGTGGTGGACAGCGCAGTAGTCAGCGCCGCCCTGGTACATGAGTTCGGCTGGTCCTGGACGGACTACGACAAGCTGGCCCAGGCCGCCCTGGCCGGGCACCTGATCGAGTGCGGTGCCCAGTGCACCGGTGGCAACTTCACCGACTGGGAAGCGGTGCCGGACTACGAACACATCGGCTTCCCCATCATTGAGGTCGAAACCAGTGGCAGTTTCTGCGTGACCAAGCCGGACGGCTCTGGCGGACTGGTCACGCCTTTCACGGTCGGCGAGCAGATGCTCTACGAAATCGGCGACCCGCGCGCTTACCTGCTGCCGGACGTAGTCTGTGACTTCACCCATGCAACGCTCATACAGGCTGGCCCTGATAAGGTCCTCGTCCAGGGCGCCCGAGGCCTACCGCCGACCGCGCAGTACAAGGTCAGCGCCACCTACCCGGATGGGTTTCGCTGCACCGCCAGCTGTCTGCTCGCCGGGATCGATGCGGTGAAGAAAGCCGAGCGCGTCAGCCGCGCCATCATCGCCAAGACCGAGGAACTCTTCGCCGATCGCGGCTGGGGCCCCTACCGTGAGGTGAACATCGAACTACTCGGCAGCGAAGCCACCTACGGCCCCCACGGCAAGCGCTCGGACAGCCGCGAAGTGGTGATCAAGATCGGCGTCAGCCACAGCCACAAGGAGGCCCTGGTGCTGTTCTCCCGTGAGATCGCCCAGGCCGCTACCGGCATGGCGCCCGGCCTCACCGGTATCGTCGGCGGCCGCCCGACGGTGTATCCAGTGATCCGCCTATACTCCTTCCTGGTCGACAAGTCCGCTTGCACTCTGGAGGTCGATCTCGCCGGGCAGCGCCACCTCGTCGAGCTGCCGGCCGTCGAAGCCTTCGCCGTCGATGCCCTGGCCGATGACGTGGCGCCACCTACTGCGCCGGGCCAGGCCGACGCCAGCGTCCCGCTGATCAAGCTCGCGGTGGCCCGCTCCGGCGACAAGGGCAATCACAGCAACATCGGCGTCATGGCGCGCAAATCCGAGTATCTGCCCTGGATCGCTGAAGCCCTGACACCGGAAGCCATCGTCGACTGGATGGGCCACGTACTGGACCCACAGCTCGGCCGTGTCGCGCGCTGGTACTTGCCGGGCAGCCACAGCCTGAACTTCCTGCTGGAAAACGCCCTCGGCGGTGGCGGTGTCGCCAGCCTGCGTATTGACCCGCAGGGCAAGGCCTTCGCCCAGCAACTACTGGAATTCCCCGTAGCCGTGCCCAAGGCACTGGCCGAAAGACTGCAATGAGCCACCTGACGCCTTTGTAGGAGCCAGCCTGCTGGCAAACGGCTTCAGCCCGGAGCTTCGCGAGCAAGAACTAGGCGTCCCCCTCGCTCCTGAAGCGAACAGAGCCCCCGACGCGACAGACGGAAGGACAACAAGAATGAGCTACGACTCGGTATTCAAGCCCGACCTGTTCGCAGGCCAGACGATCATGGTCACCGGTGGCGGCAGCGGCATCGGCCGCTGCACCGCCCATGAGCTGGCAGCGCTGGGCGCCCACGTGGTGCTGGTGGGACGCAAGGCGGAGAAGCTGGAAAAGACGGCAGGCGAAATCCACGAGGACGGCGGCAGTGTCAGCTGGCAGGCTTGCGATATTCGCGACGAGGAGGAGGTGAAGGCCATGGTCGCGGCCGTGCTGGCCGAGCGCGGCAGCATCCACCACCTGGTCAACAACGCCGGCGGCCAATACCCGGCGCCGCTGGCTTCGATCAACCAGAAAGGCTTCGAGACCGTGGTTCGCACCAACCTGGTCGGCGGTTTTCTGGTGGCGCGCGAAGTGTTCAACCAGAGCATGAGCAAGACCGGCGGCAGCATCGTCAACATGCTCGCCGACATGTGGGGTGGCATGCCGGGCATGGGCCACTCCGGCGCCGCCCGTGCCGGCATGGAGAACTTCACCAGAACCGCCGCAGTGGAATGGGGATACGCGGGCGTGCGGGTCAACGCCGTGGCACCGGGCTGGATCGCCTCCAGCGGCATGGACACCTACGAGGGCGCCTTCAAGGCCATCATCCCGACCCTGCGTGAGCATGTACCACTCAAGCGCATCGGGAGCGAATCGGAAGTCTCCGCAGCCATCGTCTTTTTGCTCTCACCCGGCGCTGCCTTCATCAGCGGCAACACCATCCGCATCGACGGAGCCGCTAGCCAAGGCAGCCGCGCTTTCCCGCTGCCGAAGGCCAAGCCCGGGCAAAACCAGGCCTACAACGGCTTCCACCGAGCCTATCTGCCCGACGTGCTGAAGGATTGAGACGATGACGATCATCCAATCCGAACTGGACATCCAGGGCGACGACTTCGCCCGCAATCGCGAGGCCATGTTGGCGGCCATCGCCAGCTTCCGCGATGTGGAGCAGCGGGTGCTGGACAAGGCCAATGAGGCCAAGCCGAAGTTCCAGAAGCGTGGCCAGTTGCTGCCCCGCGAGCGCCTGAACCTGCTCCTCGATCCGGGCTCGCCGTTTCTCGAACTCTGCTCACTGGCCGGCTACAAGCTGCATGACGACAAGGACGGCACCCAGGCCGGCGGCGGCATCATCGCCGGCATCGGTTACATCGCTGGCGTGCGCTGCCTGGTCAGTGCCAGCAACAGCGCGATCAAGGGGGGCACCATCTCCCCCACTGGGCTGAAGAAGACCTTGCGCCTGCAACAGATCGCTGTGGAAAACAAACTGCCGCTGGTGGCCCTGACCGAAAGCGGCGGCGCCAACCTCAATTACGCCGCGGAGATCTTCGTCGAGGGCGCGCGCGGCTTCGCCAACCAGGCCCGGATGTCGGCCATGGGGCTGCCGCAGATCACAGTGGTACATGGTTCCAGCACAGCGGGTGGAGCCTACCAGCCGGGGCTGTCCGACTACGTCATCGTGGTGCGCGGCAAGGCCAAGATGTTCCTCGCAGGGCCGCCATTGCTGAAGGCCGCCACGGGTGAAGTCGCCACCGATGAGGAACTCGGCGGCGCTGAAATGCACGCCCAGGTGGCTGGCACGGCCGAATACCTGGCGGAAAGCGACGCCGACGGCGTGCGCCTGGCCCGTGAAATTCTGGCCATGTTGCCGTGGAGCGCCCAGTTGCCGGAGCGTGCTCAGCGCAACTGGCGCGAACCCTTGTATCCGGCCGAAGAGCTGCTGGGCGTGGTCCCTGCCGATGCAAAGAAGCCTTATGACGTGCGCGAGATCATCGCGCGCATCGCCGATGGTTCGGAATTCCTAGACTTCAAGCCGGAGTTCGACCACCAGACCGTCTGCGGCCACCTGCGCATCGAGGGCCGCAGCTGCGGCCTGATCGGCAACAACGGCCCCATCACGCCGCAAGGGGCAGCCAAGGCCGCGCAGTTCATCCAGCTCTGCGACCAGGCCAATGTGCCGCTGCTGTTCCTGCACAACACCACCGGGTTCATGGTCGGCACCGACTCGGAACAACTGGGCGTGATCAAGCACGGCTCGAAGATGATCCAGGCGGTGGCCAATGCCCGGGTGCCCAAGCTCACCGTGGTCGTCGGCGGATCCTACGGCGCCGGCAACTACGCCATGTGCGGCCGCGGCCTCGACCCACGCTTCATCTTCGCCTGGCCCAACAGCCGCACTGCGGTGATGGGTGGCGCCCAGGCCGGCAAGGTGCTGCGCATCGTCACCGAGGAGAAGCACGTCAAGGAAGGCAATGAAGCCGACCCGAAGATGCTCGACATGCTGGAACAGATGACCGCGCAGAAGCTCGACAGCCAGTCCACGGCGCTCTACAGCACCGCCAATCTCTGGGACGACGGGCTGATCGACCCGCGCGACACGCGCAGGCTACTGGGCTATCTGTTGGATATCTGTGCAGAGGCGGAAGTCCGGCCACTCAAAGGCAATACGTTCGGCGTCGCTCGGTTTTGACGGCAGGGTGCGCCGTGCGCACTGCCCCAGATCACGGTGCGCACGACCCACCCTACAAGGAGAACAACAAAATGATCTTCACCCAGGAACACGAAGAACTCCGCCGCACGGTGCGCAATTTCGTCGACAAGGAGATCAACCCCCATGTCGACCAGTGGGAACAGGAAGGACGCTTCCCCATCCACGACATTTTCAAGAAGGCCGGCGAGCTGGGCCTGCTGGGCATCTCCAAGCCGGAAAAGTTCGGCGGCATGGGCCTGGACTACAGCTATTCGATCGTCGCCGCCGAGGAGTTCGGCACCATCCACTGCGGCGGCATCCCTATGGCCATCGGCGTGCAGACCGATATGTGCACCCCGGCCCTGGCCCGCTTCGGCTCCGACGAACTGCGCGAGGAGTTCCTCCGCCCGGCTATCGCCGGCGAAATGGTCGGCTGCATTGGGGTGTCCGAAGTGGGCGCCGGCTCCGACGTCGCCGGGATGAAGACCACTGCCCGCAAGGAGGGTAGCGACTATGTGATCAACGGCAGCAAGATGTGGATCACCAACTCGCCCAGCGCCGATTTCATCTGCCTCCTGGCCAACACCTCCGACGACAAGCCCCACGTCAACAAGTCGCTGATCATGGTGCCGATGAACACCCCCGGCATCAGCCTCAGCGCGCACCTGGACAAGCTCGGCATGCGCAGTTCGGAAACCGCCCAGGTGTTCTTCGATAACGTTCGCGTGCCGCAGCGCTACCGCATCGGCCACGAAGGCGCCGGTTTCATGATGCAGATGCTGCAGTTCCAGGAGGAGCGAATGTTCGGTGCCGCCAATATCCTCAAGGGGCTGGAGCACTGCGTCGACGTCACCATCGACTACTGCAAGGAACGCAGGACCTTCGGCAATCCGCTGATCGAAAATCAGGTCATCCATTTCCGCATGGCCGAGTTGATGACCGAAATCGAATCGCTACGTGCCCTGGTCTATCAGGCAGTGGAGCTCTACGTCAGTGGCAAGGACGTCACCCGCCTCGCCTCTATGGCCAAGCTCAAGGCTGGCCGTCTGGGCCGTGAAGTCACCGACGCCTGCCTGCAGTATTGGGGCGGCATGGGCTTCATGTGGGACAACCATGTCTCCCGCGCCTACCGCGACACCCGCCTGGTATCGATTGGTGGCGGTGCCGACGAAATCATGCTGGGCATCATCTGCAAGCTGATGGGCATCCTGCCGGGCAAGAAGAAAGGCTGAACCCCGAACCTGTAGGAGCCAGCTTGCTGGCGAATGCCGCGAGAAGCTTCGCCAGCAAGCTGGCTCCTACGAAAATCCTGCGAGGACACCGGCATGACCGCTTTGCCGAGTACCGACACCCTGCTGCTGGAACAGGCCGATGGCGTACTGCACGTCACCCTGAACCGTCCGCAGAACCGCAATGCCATGAGCCTGGAGATGGTCGAGGAATTGCGCGCCGTGCTGGCTGCAGTACACGATGACCTCGGCGTGCGCGCCCTGGTGCTGCGCGGGGCGGCTGGACACTTCTGCGCCGGCGGCGACATCAAGGACATGGCCAGCGCCCGGGCGACTGGAGAGGACGCCTACCGCACGCTGAATCGCGCCTTCGGCCGCCTGCTGGAAGAAGCCCAGGCACAGCCCCAGACGCTGGTGGCGGTGCTGGAGGGCGCCGTACTCGGTGGCGGCTTCGGCCTAGCCTGCGTGTCGGACATCGCCATCGCCCGGCAGGACGCGCAGTTCGGCCTGCCGGAAACCAGCCTCGGCATCCTCCCGGCGCAGATCGCCCCCTTCGTGGTCAAGCGCATCGGCCTGACCCAGGCCCGCCGCCTGGCCCTCACTGCCGCCCGCTTCGATGGCAGCGAGGCGCAGCGCCTGGGCCTGGTGCACTTCGCGGAAGCCGACAGCGCAACGCTGGAGCAGCGTCTGGCCCAAACGCTGGAACAGGTGCGCCGCTGTGCGCCAGGCGCCAATGCCCAGACCAAGGCGCTGCTGCTTTCGACCGAAGTCGAGCCGCTGGGCCCCTTGCTTGACCGGGCGGCCGAGCAGTTCGCCAAAGCTGTGACCGGCGCCGAGGGCGGCGAAGGGACCCTGGCGTTCGTGCAAAAGCGCAAGCCCAACTGGGCGCAGTGACCAACTAACCCTCTCCTTCCGGGAGAGGGTTGGAGTGAGGGGAGCCTCCGCGCGCAGACCCCCTCCCTCAGCCAAACACGGCCCGCCCTGGCCCCTATCCCAAGGGGCGGGAGGAACAGAACCAAGGAGCCAATTGACATGCCCAGCTTCAACAAAATCCTGATCGCAAACCGCGGCGAGATCGCCTGCCGCGTGTTGCGCACAGCCCAGGCGCTGGGCTACCGCACCGTGGCCGTCTACAGCGAGGCCGACTGCGATGCGCGCCATGTGCAACTGGCGGACGAGGCGGTATGCATTGGCCCTGCCCCAGTGGGCCAATCGTACCTCGCCATCGAGGCGATCATTGCCGCCGCAGGAAAGACGGGCGCCGATGCCATCCACCCCGGCTACGGCTTCCTTTCCGAGAACGCCGACTTTGCCCGCGCCTGCGAGGCCGCTGGCCTCACTTTCATTGGGCCGACCGTGGAAGCCATCCACCTGATGGGCAGCAAGCGCCTATCCAAACTGGCCATGCTGGAAGCCGGGGTGCCCTGCATCCCCGGCTACGAGGGCGCCGAGCAGGACGACGCCACCCTGGCCCGCGAGGCCGAGGGCATCGGTTACCCGCTGATGATCAAGGCCAGCGCTGGAGGCGGCGGGCGCGGCATGCGCCGGGTGCAGAGCGGGGATGAGCTGGCGGCGCAACTGCGCACCGCTCGTTCAGAGGCGCTGAATGCCTTCGGCAGTGCCGAGCTGATCCTGGAAAAAGCCGTGCTGCAGCCGCGCCATGTGGAGATCCAGATATTCGGCGACCAGCACGGGAACCTGATCTACCTCGGCGAGCGCGATTGCTCGGTGCAACGCCGCCACCAGAAGGTCATCGAAGAAGCGCCCTGCCCGGTCATGACCCCCGAGCTGCGCCAGGCGATGGGCGAAGCAGCAGTCAAGGCCGCGCGCACTGTGAACTACGTCGGTGCAGGCACGGTGGAGTTCCTACTCGACGCCAATGGCGCCTTCTACTTCCTGGAAATGAACACCCGCCTGCAGGTTGAGCACCCGGTGACCGAACTGGTGACCGGCCAGGACTTGGTGGCCTGGCAGATCAACGTGGCAGAGGGGCAACCGCTGCCGCTGCGCCAGGACGAGGTGCGTCTCGACGGCCACGCCATTGAGGTACGCCTATATGCCGAGGTCCCGGCCGCGGGCTTCCTGCCACAGACCGGCCAGGTGCTGCGCTGGGAACCCGCTGAGTTCGATGGCATCCGCATCGATCACGGGCTGGTCGAAGGCCAGGCCGTTACCCCCTTTTACGACCCTATGCTGGCCAAGGTCATCGCCTGGGGCCGCACCCGCGACGAGGCGCGACGCAAGCTGGCGCGGGCAGTAGAAGACTGTGTGCTGCTCGGCGTGAATGGCAACCAGCGCTTCCTCGCCAATCTGCTCCGGCACCCGCACTTTGCAGCCGGCCAAGCCACCACGGCCTTCATCGACGAACAGTTCAGCAATGACCCGAGTCTGACTCCACAAGCTGTCAGCCCGACCGAGTTGGGGGTGGCGGCCGCCCTGCTCTACCACGCTTCAGCCATGTCCACTGCCCATCAGGGCGGACTGGCTGGCTGGCGCAGCGCCCGTAGCGCTCCCTGGCGCTTCAGTCTGCGCCAGTGGGAACACAAGCATGAGGTCGAACTGACCGTCAGCGAGACTGGTGAGCGGCCCCGCCTCCTCGCCAAGGTTGGCAATGACGAACTCGTCATTTGCCTGAGCCAAGCCGATGGCCGCTGGGCCGTGATCGAACTGAACGGCATTCGCCGTCGTATTGCCTACCATCAACAGGCCGAGCGTCTATGGTTGTTTGGCCCGAACGGCAACCTCGAACTGCTCGACGTGACCCACGAGCCCGCCAGCGGCCAGGCTGGCGCCAGTTCCGGCACCGTGGAGGCCCCGATGGACGGTGCCATCGTCGACGTCCTGGTGAGCGAGGGGGAACGGGTCGGTAAGGGCCAGCTGCTGGTGGTGCTCGAGGCGATGAAAATGGAGCATCCGCTCAAAGCAGGGATCGACGGCATCATCCGCCGCGTCCAGGTGATCAAGGGCGATCAGGTGAAGAGCCGCCAGCTGCTGGTGGAAGTCGAGGAAGCCTAGCACTCTTGTGGGGGCGCACTCATTCGCCAAGGGCCGTACGCGGCCACAAGAACAACAACAATCAGGAGAACGCGCATGTCACTGTCCGGCAAAACCCTGTTCATCACCGGCGCCAGCCGTGGCATCGGCCGCGAGATTGCCCTGCGCGCGGCCCGGGATGGCGCCAACATCGTCATCGCGGCCAAGAGCGCCGCAGCCCATCCCAAGCTGCCCGGCACCATATTCAGCGTTGCCGAGGAGGTCGAAGCGGCTGGCGGCAAGGCCCTCCCCCTGCAGCTGGATGTGCGCGATGAGGTTGCCGTCAAAGAGGCCATGGCCAAAGCCGCCAAGCATTTCGGCGACATCGACGCCTTGGTGAACAATGCCGGCGCCATCAAACTGATGGGTGTGGAGCACCTGGAGCCGAAGCGTTTTGACCTCATGTACCAGATCAACACCCGCGCCGTGATGGTGTGCAGCCAGGCCGCACTGCCCTTTTTGAAGAAGAGCGCCTCAGGCCACATCCTCAACCTCTCGCCGCCGCTGAATCTGGCGCCGAAATGGTTCGCCCAGCATGGCCCCTACACCGTCACCAAGTACGGCATGAGCATGCTCACCCTAGGGATGAGCGAGGAGTTCAAGAGGTACGGCATCAGCGTCAACTCGCTGTGGCCGCAGACCATGATCGCCACTGCCGCCATCGAGTTCGAACTGGGCAGTCGCGATGCCTTCAAACGTGCGCGCACCCCGGCGATCATGGCTGACGCCGCTCACGCTATCCTCTCCAGCCAGGGACGCGTAATCACCGGACGCCTGCTCATCGACGAGGAATTGCTGCGCGAGCAAGGGCAGACCGAATTCGAGCACTACCGCTTCGACCCGCAAGGAGGGTCCCTGGTGCCGGATCTATTCCTGGACTGAAGCCGTCCCGAACACGCCGACCATGATCATGATCTTCCTTGCGGGGGCGAACTCATTCGCTACGGGCTGCGCAACGGCCCCAATGGGAACTTGGGCAGTCCTGCGAACTGCTTAGCGAGTGAATTCGCCCCCACAAAAGCTCAACAGCAGTCCGAGGTTCCCTGCATTTGCCCATCTGCCCACCCCACAGTCGCGCCACGGTCATGGCCGCCCGCCCAGCACCGTTCTAGAGTGAGCCCACGCCTGCATGCAACAACGACAATACGCGAAGACCATGAGCCAAGCCGAACTGATCCCACCGTCTTGTAACCGGAGGGGAATACGGTCTGAAGCAGGTTGAGTAAAGACTTACAAGGGGGACGCCGAGTTCTTGCTCGCAAAAAGGTCCAGTTCGCGGGCAAGCTCGCCCCTACCGGAGATGCATCCAGTTGCAACAGTTAACAGGGACAGAGCGCAATCCATGCGCTCCCACGAGGTTTTTCGCACCACTCAGCGCTTGAACTCGAACTGCAGCTCGGCCCCTTCAACCGAACGCCAGTAATCGTCCTCACGCTGGTCGGTGATCAACTTGCCATTGAGCTGGAACGGACTCTGCGGCGCAGGTTTCTCGACGAACATCTGCGGTAGAAGTGGTGAAGGAGGGAGGCTTTCCATCACATCACTCTGCTCCAACTGCCTGGCCAGTTCCTCGGGCAGACTGAGGTCCAGCTTGGCTTTGGGCTCTTCTGCCTTGGCCGTGACAGTGGCCGGCGGCAACTTGGGCTTTCTCAGGTCTGGTGCAGGAGACGCCGGTTTGGGTACCGGCGCCGCGGGTTTCGGCTCAGCCTTTTCAACTGGCTCTGTCGGCTCTTCGACGGGTGTCTGCGGGGCTGCAGGCACCGCAGGAGGATTGGGTAGAGCGGGTGGCACAGCAGGAGGCGAGGCCTCCTTGTCACAGGCAGCCACTAGTGTCAGCGCAATACAGACAGCAGCGAAACGGATAGAGCGCATGGAATCTTCGGAAAGGTCAGTAATGCGAACATGCTCCACCTAAGCAGGCATCGAGGCAAGCCTGGCGCGACCGCTATTCACGGCCACGCGCCAGCTCACGCAGTTCGCCTGCAATATCACGCTGCGGGTAGCGCGCCATTAGTTCATCGAGCAATTTCGCCGCCTCCTCGCGCTTGCCGGCCTGCCGCAGCTCTAGGACCTGCTGCAAGCTGGCTGTCGGGTCGGCCAGAGGCGAGCTGGCCCCAGCAGTTTTCGACGCCTCCTGCATGGAAGCGGATTCAGCCTGTTGCCTTGCTGTTTCGTCGACGCTGTCAGCCATGGCGGAAGCCTTCTTCTCGGCCTGCACCGGCGGGCTGGCATAGGTGGCAGGCGCAGACCTGGTCATAGGCGCTGGAGCGGCGATCGGTGAGACCTGGGCAGGTGGGGCGTCGAACTGCTCGTGGGCCTGTTCCTGGGTCCGCATGGTCAGGCTGAGCCCAATACCCAGCGTGGCCACGCCAGCCAATGCGACCGACCAACGCTGGCGCCCACCGCGGCTAGCCAGCCAATGCTGCAACCGCGCCCCCAGGCTGGGTTTGCCTTTACCGGCCTGGACAGATGCGGCTTCCAGGATCTGCTTATCCAGCGCTGGCGAAGGCTGGTCCGTGCTGTAGCAACGGTAATGCTCGAGCATCTCCTGCTCGGAGCTATCCGGTTTGTGCGTCTTTCGGGTCATGCGGATACCTCCTCGGACGCAGCCGGGTCGGCCAGCAGCCGACGTAACTTCTGCAACGCGTAGCGCAGTCTGCTCTTGACCGTCTCGGCGGGTGTGCGGGTCAGTTCGGCAATCTCGCTCAATTCCATATCGCCATGGGCACGTAGTAGGAACACCTCACGCTGATCTCCCGGCAATTCGTCGAGGGCCTCACGCAGCCGCTGTTGATCCCGACTCAAGGACAGCGCCTGCTCCGGGTCTGGTCCCCAATCGAACAGCGCATCGCCATGCACAGTTTCATCGAAGCGCTCCTGACGGCCTTGCAATGGCCCGTGCTTGCGCCAGTGGTCAATCAGGCGGTTGCGCGCGATCTGATACAGCCAGGTCTTGAAGCTGGCCTGACCAAGCGGCTCGGATGCGCTGCGGATCAGGTTCAGCCAGGTTTCCTGGAAAATCTCCTCGGCCAGGGCACCGTCACCACACAAGCCACAAAGAAATCGATAAAGCCCAAGACGATGGCGAGCATAGAGCTCGCCAAAAGCCTCGGCATCGCCGCTTCGGTAGCGCCGCAGCAGGACGGCGTCGTCGTCCGAGAGGGGTCCGTTCACATTATTCCTTCCGCGCTTGAGCCGGGAGTGGAGTGTGCAGGCTCTGGGCGAGCTCTACCAGTTGGATGAACTCACCACGCAAGCCGAAGCGGTCGTCGCCTCGGGCGCCTCGGGCCAGTCCAGCACTGTCAGCCATGGTGAAAGCACCGGTGTACTGGCCTCCCTTCAGCTGCTGGGCGAAGGCAGCCACCGCAGCGGCGAAGCGTAGGTCTTCACTGGCCTCCCCCAGCTTGGCAACCGCACCCGCAGGTATTGGTCGCTCCAGCAATGTACTCTGCTCGGCACCCGGGGTCTTGTAGCGAATTCGCAACCAGGCCAGCTCACCTGCCCTACCCTCTGGCTGGGTGGCCTTTTGGTAACGCAACGGCTCCAGCCAACCCTTGCCACCAACCGGGACGATCTCATAGAGCGCGGTCACGGTATGGCCAGCACCGATTTCCCCGGCATCCACCTTGTCGTTGCTGAAGTCCTCACGCTTGAGCGCCCGGTTCTCGTAGCCAAGCAAACGGTACTCGCTGACTTGGGCCGGGTTGAACTCCAGTTGCAGTTTTACATCTCGAGCAACGACCGCCAGCGTCGAACTCAACTGGTCCACGACCACCTTGCGCGCCTCGCGTAGGTTGTCGATGTAGGCGTAGTTGCCATCACCCGCGTCGGCCAGCTGTTCCATCAGACGCTCGTTATAGTTATCCACGCCAAAACCCAGGGTGGTCAGCGACACGCCTGTCTTGCGCCTGTCGGCAGCCAGTTGTTTGAGCGTCTCGAAGTCACTGATGCCCACATTGAAGTCGCCGTCGGTGGCCAGCAGGATGCGGTTGATGCCGTCCTTCAGGAGCCCCTTCTGCGCTTCGGCATAGGCCAACTGAATTCCCGACTCGCCGGCCGTCGAACCTCCGGCGCTGAGCTGATCGATAGCGAGGCGTATTTTCGCCTTGTCACTCCCAGAGGTGGAGGCCAGCACCACCCGTGCCTCGCCGGCATAGGTGACCAGGGAAACCCGGTCCTGAGGGCGTAGCTGGTCCACCAGTAGCTTCAGGGTGCCCTGCACCATGGGCAGGCCTTCGCGCCGGTCCATCGAGCCGGAGACATCCACCAGGAATACCAGGTTGGCCGGAGGCAGTTGCTCAACCTGACGGTCCGACGCCTTGATGGCTACCCGCAACAGGCAACTCTGGGGGTTCCAGGGCGTCTGGGCCACCTCTATGCCGATGCCGAAGGGCACATCCCCCTCAGGCAACGGATAGTGATAGGGAAAGTAGTTGACCAGCTCCTCCAGTCGCACGGCATCATCAGGAGGCATCTGCCCGCCATTGAGGAAACGCCGCACATTGGCGTAGCTGCCGGTATCCACGTCGATGCTGAAGGTGGAGACCGGGTCACTGGCAACGGCATGCACCGGGTTGTTGGCCAGATGCTGGTACTGCTCGCGCGGCACATCGCGATAACCGGGCGCTAATGCGTCGGCCATTGGTGCGGGCATTGGCGCAACCTGCAGCATGCCGGAGTAGCTGGACCGCTCCGCCGGTGGAGCAGGCGCATCTGACTTAGCCTCGGCCTGGGCCGGTGCCGCGCGCTGGACTTGGGTCGTTTGCGAATCAAGGCTGGCGGCTTGGCCGCCCGTGGACACCGCGGAATCCTGTCCGCCGCAAGCTGCCAGGGACAGCAGCACACTTGCGATGAAGCCGGCGGCAAGTGGCTGCTGGAGAATCGAAGAGTGACTGGACATGGACGCCTCCCGGATACGAATGAACCCTTCGCATCAATAGACGGAGACAATCTGCCAAACGGGTTAACGCAATGCGGAGCTCCTTATAGGGCGATTTCATTCGCCCCTATAAGCCAGCCTCCTGGCACAGTTGCTTGGCCAGCATGCCGAGCGTCATGATGGCGCGCTCGGCCTCACGGTTCCAGGGGATACCGCAGTTGAGCCGCACACAGTGGTTGAACTGCTCGGTGTTACTGAAGATCAAGCCCGGTGCGATGCTGATGCCCTGCTGCAATGCGCGCACATGCAGATCCTTGGTGTTGACCTTCGCCGGAAGACTGATCCAAAGGATGAATCCACCATTGGGCCGGGTGATCTGCGTCCCCTCGGGGAAGTACTGCTGCACGCCCAACTGGAACGCCGTGAGGTTCTTCCGGTACTCCTGGCGAATGTAACGCAAGTGCCGGTCGTAGCCGCCGTTCTCCAGGTAGGCCGCGACGCCCATCTGGGTAACGCTGCATGCCGAATGGGTGCTGAAGGTCTGCAGTCGCTGGATCTCGGCCTGGTACTTTCCGGCGATCATCCAGCCGATTCGAACACCGGGCGACAAAGTTTTGGAGAAGCTCGAACAGTAGACCACCCGATCATCCAGATCGTAGGCCTTGAGCGCCTTGGAAGGCCCTTGGTCGAACATCAACTCCCCGTAGATATCGTCCTCAATGATCTGGATATCGAAATCCGACGCCAGACGCAGCAGCTGTTTCTGGCGATCCTCAGGGATGGTGCCGCCCAGAGGATTACTCAAGCGGGCCGTCAGGACCAGCGCCTTGATCGGCCACTGGTTGGCCGCCAGTTGCAGGGCCTCCAGGCTAACGCCGGTGGTGGGGTCACTAGGAATCTCGACGACCTTGAGCCCGAGCAGATCGGCCAGTTGCAACAGACCGTAGTAGGTCGGCGACTCGGTAGCGATCAGGTCGCCGGGCCGGGTCAGTACCCGCAGGCTCATCTGCAGTGCATCCACGCAACCATGGGTGATGACCACTTCGCTGGGATCCACGACCACACCCGCATCGCGCATGCGGATCGCCACCTGGCGGCGCAATGGCTCGAAGCCCGGGCTGAACATGTAGCTGAACGCTCGAGGGCTCTGGAAACGGGTGACCTTGGCCAACTGCTGGTGCAGGGTGCGTACCGGCAGGTAGTCGACGTGGGGCACTGCCGCCCCCAGAGGGAAGACGCCCTCACGGCGCGACTCGGTCAGTACTTGTTGGATGATGCTGGCGCGCGTCACTAATCCGGGCCGCTCGACCCGCGCGATGTCCGGGGTGGAAGCTGTCAGGGCCGGTGTCTGGTGCACATAGAAGCCAGATTGTGGGCGGGCGCGAATCAGTCCCTGATCCTCAAGGCTCGCATAAGCCTGCAGGACCGTGGCATGGCTGACGCTGAGCTGTGAACTCAACTTACGTACCGAGGGCACCCGCTCTCCTGGCTGGTACACCCCACGGCGAATGTCGTCGGCCAGTTGCTGGGCGATGCGTTGATATAACAACAGATTGGTCATGACGGCGGCACCTGTATCACTGGACCGAAACAGTATCCGAACACACTTGAAGTGCACCGGTACAGATCAATGAATTGTGGGCGATACAGTGAAATTGTCCAGGCCACAAAAAACCCCGGTGCCAGACGGCAGCCGGGGTTTTTGCGTTACGGACGTCAGCGGGCCTGGCCGAGAACGCCCTTGTCGTTGGAGAACACGATCTCTACCCGACGGTTCTGCGCGCGCCCACGGTTCGAGGCGTTTTCCGCCACCGGATGAGCTTCGCCATATCCCTCCACCTGAATCCGCTTGGGATCGATACCCAGGTCTATCAGCGCATCGGCCACCGACTGCGCGCGCTCTTGTGAGAGCCTGAGGTTGTCCTGCTTCTTGCCGCTGTTGTCGGTGTAGCCTTCGACACGCACGATGCGCTTGGGGTTTATCTGCAGGAACTGCACGAGCTTGAGCACGGTGCGATTGGCCGAGGCCTTGAGGTCCGACCGTCCGGTATCGAACAGCACATCACCGAGGGTCATCACCAGGCCACGATCGGTCTCGGTAGCCGCCAGGCTGATCATCTGCTCTTCCAGCCATTTTCCCTGCTGCTGCACGCTGAGCAACTTGGCCTCCCGCAGCGCCAGCTGCAGGCGCTCGAGCTCGAGTTGCAGCCTGGCTGCGCGCGCCTGATTGAGACTCTGCTCGCTGTGCTGGCTGGCAATCTCGCTGTAGCGCTGGCTCAGGTACGCATAATGGGCAACGTCGTCTTCATTGCCCCAGTAGTTCGACAGTCGCTCGGCGCGTGCAAGCGACTCTCCAGCCCGGATAACGTCCTTGGGAGCGCTGCCCAGGACGTCGGGGTCTTCCTTGACCTTCTGGAACATCAGGCGTGCCTGCTCCAGGCTTTGCTCGGATTGTTGCTGGCCGGCACAACCGGCAAGCAGCCCCAAGCCCAGCAGCGCAACGATATGCAGGTGGACTCTCGACTTCACTGCTGGTCCCCTAGTTGCTTGCGCAGGCGATTGATGCGCGCGGTCAGCTCCGCAAGCTGCTCCTGACTTTTCAGCGTAAGGACTTTCGACTCCGCCAAACGGGCATCCAGTTCAGCCTGCTCGGCCAGCACGCGAGCGCGCTTGTAATCCGCTTCGCCCATGTTCTTCTCGGCCAGGGCCAGCTTTTCGTGCGCCAACTTCAACTCTTCGACCTGCTCGCTGGCACCCACGGCCTTAGCCTGGGCGACAGCCTGCTCGGTCAGGCGCATCTGCTCCACAGGCGCTGGGTCATTGGCACAGCCAGCCAGCACCAGCGCGGTCAGGCCGACGGCCAGAAGGGACTTATCGATCACTGAGGACTTCCTAATAATTCGGAGGTGCTGACGGGCTGCATCTGCGAGGCCTTCCAGCGCTCCAGGTTGCGTTCCAGCAGGGCTTTGGGCACCCCGGCGGCAACTAATTCTGTCATTTTTTTTGCCAGCTGTCCTCGCAGCCAAGGGTCGTTGCACGCTGAGTTATGCGACAGCGTGAGGTACAGACCTTCACTGGATATCGGCGGTTCCAAGGCAACGAGATCATCTGCCATACCCAGAGTGTCGGCTAGGGCAAGGCCCCGAGCGCGCTCGTAAAGCACATAGTCGGTGCGATCCAGCAGCAGCTGCTGGTACGCCTGAGTCAGGTTGGGGATAGGTTCCAGGATGAGGTTCTCCTTGGCGAAGCGGTCGAAGGACTCGCCAAAGCTGCTCTTGATCAGCTTGCTACCGTTACGGCCACGCAGGTCGTCCCACGTGCCGAGAGGAAACGCCCTATCGCGCTTCACCCAGACCACACTCTGCGTCTGCAGGAACGCCGGATGGACATAGTCCATGGTCTCGAGCCGGGGGATAGTCAGGAAGGCGCCAGCAAACAGATCCACCCGCCCCGTCCGCACTTCATCCTGCGCTTTGGACCAGGACCCCGTGTAGATCACATCAACCTTCAGCCCCAACTCCTTGCCGATCTGTTTCAACAGGTCAGCGTTGGTGCCGATCAGGTGTTGCGGGTCCTGCGGATCTCGCCACAGATAAGGTGGATACTCCGGATTACCGGTCGCTACCAGGCGCTCGCACTTTCCCGCGGCCGTAGTCAGCCCAGGCAGGAAGCTGAGAAAGACGAGCAACGAGGCTAGCTGGAGTCGACGAGACATCTGGGTTTCCCGAACTGGACATTCGATTGGCTGAACCCTCGGCAACCTCACCCAGGGCGAGCACCATGCTAGCTTACTGAGGCCTGACCGAACCATTCGCAATAAGGATGTGTCATGAAAAAAGTACTGATCGCTTTCGTATTGCTGCTAACAGCAACGGCCGCGACGCTGTACCTGTCTCCTGCGGCCCTTCTGATGGGAGTTCAGTGGGCCGAGCGCCAGCGCGCCGGACTCTCGGTTAACCAAGTCATGCTGGACGACCTGGCTATCCGCTACTACGAAGGCGGCTCAGCCAAAGCCGAAACCTTGGTGCTGGTCCACGGGTTCGGTACCAACAAGGACAACTGGCTGCGCTTTGCGGCCCTTTTCACCGAGCGTTACCACGTAATCGCACTGGACCTGCCCGGCTTCGGTGACAGTGATCGGCCCGCGGGTAGCTATGACGTAGGCACCCAGGCCGAGCGCCTGGCCTCCTTCATCAAGGCGCTGGAACTGGATAAACCCCACCTGGTCGGCAACTCGATGGGTGGCCATATCGTGGCGCTTTACGCCGCCCGCTACCCGGATCAGGTCCGCAGCCTGGCGCTATTCGACAATGCGGGCGTACGCTCTCCACGCCAGAGCGAACTGCTGGAGCTTCTGGAGCAAGGCAAGCCCAACCCGCTGGTCGTCAAGAGCGCAGCCGACTATGACCGCCTGCTGGATTTCGTCTTCGTCACCCCGCCGCCGCTGACCACCGGCCTGAAGGCCTACCTGGCCGAACAGTCGATTGCCAATGAAGCCCATTACGACCTCGTATTCCAGCAACTGATGCAACGCTACATTCCCTTGGAACCCGAACTGCCGAAGATCAAGGCCCCGACCCTCCTGCTCTGGGGAGACAAGGACCGAGTGCTCGATGTTTCCAGTGTCGAGGTGATGAAGCCACTGCTACAGCGCCCCAGCGTGGCCATCCTGGAGAATTGTGGCCACGCCCCCATGATCGAGCGCCCTGAAGAAACTGCGCGCCACTATCAGGCGTTTCTCGACAGCCTGTAACCATAAAATGGGGACGCCTCGCGGCTATAGCGAACCTCAGTCCGGGAACTCCCTCGGCCGCCCCCGGACTGAAGTCTGGGCTACCACCCGGCCTGAGCCTTCACTTCTTCTCCAAAATCAAAAAACCCGCTCAAGTGAGCGGGTTTTCCTTCGCAGCGGAGCAGGAATCGCTATTACAGCAGCTTTTCCAGTTCCGGTACGGCTTCGAACAGGTCAGCCACCAGGCCGTAGTCCGCGACCTGGAAGATCGGGGCTTCTTCGTCCTTGTTGATTGCGACGATGACCTTGGAGTCTTTCATACCAGCCAGGTGCTGGATGGCACCGGAGATGCCCACGGCGATGTACAGCTGCGGCGCGACGATCTTGCCAGTCTGGCCGACTTGCATGTCGTTCGGTACGAAACCGGCGTCGACGGCGGCACGGGAAGCGCCCACGGCAGCCCCCAGCTTGTCAGCCAGGGCGTAGAGGTGCTTGAAGTTCTCGCCGTTCTGCATGCCACGGCCGCCGGACACCACGATCTTCGCGGCGGTCAGCTCTGGACGGTCGGACTTGGCCAGCTCCTCGCCAACGAAGGCGGACTTGCCAGCGTCGGTCACGCTGCTCACGGCTTCGATGGCAGCGGAACCGCCTTCGGCAGCCGCAGCGTCGAAACCGGTACCACGCACGGTGATCACTTTCACGGCCGCCGAAGACTGCACGGTGGCGATGGCGTTACCGGCGTAGATCGGACGCTTGAAGGTGTCGGCGCTCTCGACAGCGATGATCTCGGAGATCTGGTCGACGTCCAGCAGAGCCGCCACGCGCGGCAGGTAGTTCTTGCCGTTGGTGGTGGCAGCAGCCAGAACATGGCTGTAGCCCTTGCCCAGTTCAGCGATCAGCGGAGCAACGTTTTCCGGCAGCTGATGGGCATAGGCGGCATTGTCGGCTACCAGAACCTTGGAGACACCGGCGACTTTGGCGGCGGCTTCAGCTACGGCACCTACGCCCTGGCCAGCGACCAGCACGTGGATGTCGCCACCGATTTTTTGCGCAGCGGTAACGGTGTTCAGGGTGGCGGCTGCCAGAGCGGCGTTCGAATGTTCAGCAACAACCAGGATAGCCATCAGATTACCTTCGCCTCGTTCTTCAGTTTGTCGACCAGTTCAGCCACGGACTTGACCTTGATGCCGGCTTGGCGGGCAGCCGGCGCTTCGACTTTCAGGGTCTTCACGGTGGAGGCAGTGGAAACGCCCAGGGCATCCGGGGTCACCACGTCCAGCGGCTTCTTCTTGGCTTTCATGATGTTCGGCAGCGACGCATAGCGCGGCTCGTTGAGGCGCAGGTCGGTAGTAACAATCGCCGGCAGGTTCAGCGCAACAGTCTGCAGACCGCCGTCGATCTCGCGGGTCACGTTGACTTTGTCGCCCGCCACTTCGACTTTGGAGGCGAAGGTGCCCTGGGCGTAGCCAGTGAGGGCGCCGAGCATCTGGCCGGTCTGGTTGTTGTCGCTGTCGATGGCCTGCTTGCCGAGGATGACCAGCTGAGGCTGTTCTTTCTCAACCACGGCCTTCAGCAGTTTGGCCACGGCCAGTGAGTTCAGTTCGTCAGCGCTTTCGACCAGAATGGCACGATCGGCACCCAGGGCCAGGGCCGTACGCAGCTGCTCTTGAGCGGTGTTCGGGCCGATGGTGACGACGACGATTTCACTCGCTACGCCTTTTTCTTTCAGACGGACGGCTTCTTCCACGGCGATTTCGCAGAAGGGGTTCATCGACATCTTGACGTTCGCGAGATCGACGCCGGAGTTGTCCGCCTTGACGCGGACCTTGACGTTGTAGTCGACCACTCGTTTGACAGCTACAAGAACCTTCATGGATTCCTCGTTACTCTCCGGTTAATAAGAATGTCGCCAAGACGAGCCTGGCCAGTGATGCAGGTCGGCCGGAACCGACTGTCAGCCCAGACAGCGAGCGCAAAACCGCCCGTATCTTGACCGTATCCCCCAATCGGGTCAATACGGAAAAATACCGCGTCATAAGCCGCAGAGCCTTATCCTATCAGGGTTTCACAAAATTCAAACAAACGTTTGTATTGGACCAGGCAAAGGGTCTGGATATAATGCGCCGGCTCAGGTCAGGGATCGAGCCTAGCCCTCCAACACAAAATATCGAAGAGCCTTGAGGAGATTGACTGTGGAACGCGAATACATGGAATTCGACGTCGTCATCGTCGGTGCCGGCCCCGCTGGCCTGTCCGCCGCGTGCCGACTGAAGCAGAAGGCCGCGCAAGTGGGTCAAGAGATCAGCGTGTGCGTGGTCGAGAAAGGTTCCGAAGTCGGCGCCCACATCCTCTCTGGTGCCGTCTTCGAACCGCGAGCCCTGAACGAGCTGTTCCCTGACTGGAAAGAACTGGGCGCCCCGCTGAATACCCCGGTAGCCGGCGACGACATCTATATGCTCAAGGATGCCCAGTCCGCGATCAAGGTTCCCGGCCTCTTCGTGCCAAAGACCATGCACAACGAGGGCAACTATATCATTTCCCTGGGCAATCTCTGTCGCTGGCTGGCCCAACAGGCCGAAGGCCTAGGCGTAGAGATCTACCCGGGCTTCGCCGCCCAGGAAGCGCTGATCGACGAGAACGGCGTGGTTCGCGGCATTATCACCGGTGATCTCGGCGTTGACCGTGAAGGGAACCCGAAAGAGGGTTACTACACCCCCGGCATGGAACTGCGCGCCAAATATACCCTGTTCGCCGAAGGCTGCCGTGGCCATATCGGCAAGCAGCTGATCAAGAAGTACAAGCTGGACTCCGAAGCCGACGCCCAGCACTACGGGATCGGCATCAAGGAAATCTGGGACATCGACCCCGCCAAGCACCAGCCCGGCCTAGTCGTCCACACCGCTGGCTGGCCGCTGAATGACGAGAACCCGGGCGGTTCCTTCCTCTATCACCTGGAAAACAACCAGGTCGTAGTGGGCCTGATCATCGACCTGTCCTACAGCAACCCCTTCCTCTCGCCGTTCGACGAGTTCCAGCGCTACAAGCACCACCCGGTGGTCAAGCAGTACCTGGAAGGCGGCAAGCGCGTGGCCTATGGCGCCCGCGCCATCTGCAAGGGCGGCCTGAACTCGCTGCCGAAGATGGTCTTCCCGGGCGGCGCGCTGATCGGCTGCGACCTGGGCACCCTGAACTTCGCCAAGATCAAGGGCAGCCACACCGCCATGAAGTCCGGCATGCTGGCCGCTGAAGCCGTGGCTGCTGCACTGGCTGCAGGCCGGGAAGGCGGTGACGAGCTGACCGGCTACGTCGACTCCTTCAAGTCCAGCTGGCTGTATGACGAGCTGTTCCGCAGTCGTAACTTCGGCGCGGCGATCCACAAGTTCGGCACGCTCGCGGGCGGCGCCTTCAACTACATCGACCAGAACTGGTTCGGCGGCAAGATCCCGGTCACCCTGCACGACAACAAGCCGGACTACGCCTGCCTGAAACCTGCCGCCCAGTCCCAGCGCATTGAGTATCCGAAGCCTGACGGCAAGCTCAGCTTCGACAAGCTCAGCTCGGTATTCCTCTCCAACACCAACCATGAAGAGGAACAACCCTGCCACCTGAAGCTGGCCGACGCGAGCATCCCGATCGCCAAGAACCTGCCGATGTACGACGAACCGGCGCAGCGTTATTGCCCGGCTGGCGTGTACGAAGTGGTGACCCAGGAAGATGGCGCAAAGCGCTTCCAGATCAACGCGCAGAACTGCGTGCACTGCAAGACCTGCGATATCAAGGACCCAGCCCAGAACATCACCTGGGTGGCCCCGGAAGGCACCGGCGGTCCGAACTATCCCAACATGTAAGAAACGAAAAGGCCCCTCGGGGCCTTTTTTCATTTTGCTTCGAACAGCTTGCTAGCTAGATGGTTCCGATGCGGAAGAATTGCCCGCCACTCCAGACACCAAGCCAGGTCGCACCATCGATCTCGCGCGGAACGGCCAGCTCCACCAACTGATAGAAGACATTGCGATGGATCAGCGCCTCCAGATTGGCGCGCACATGCACGTAGGGCGAAGGCTCCTGGGTGAGCGGGTCCAGCTCGACTCGGATGCCGTGCTCTGCCCCAGCGAAGACTTCATCCTCCACGTTGGTGATGAATCGTAGCCGCTGCTCTTCACCCTCCCCTTCGGCCTGCACCTGAACAGCAACGAACGGCGCATCGTCGACCCGGATACCGACTTTCTCTACCGGCGTCACCAGGAAGTAGTCATCACCATCACGCCGTATCACGCTCGAGAACAGCTTGACCATCGGCTTGCGGCCAATCGGAGTACCCAGATAGAACCAGGTGCCATCACGCGCGATGCGCATGTCGATATCGCCACAGAAAGGTGGATTCCACAGGTGCACGGGAGCACCACCCCGTTTGTCACCCTTAGGTATCTGCACCAGCAGATCTCCGGCCTTGCCCGGGTCACTCATCTCACTCTCCTCAACGACTGAGCCCAAGCAGGCTGCGGGCGTACTCCTCCAGGGGAGGGCCGATCAGATCTTCCGGCTTGGCATCGTAGAACGTCAGAAAGCCGCCACGGTTATGGATACGCGCCGTATCGACCAGGTAGCGGGTATTGGTTTCCACAAGCATCAGTTGAATAACGCCACGATCACGTCCGAGGCGATCCAGGGCTTCCTGATCTCCCCACTCTTCATAGGTCCCAATGCGATCATCGGCGCTGGCAAAACGAGCGTACAGCAGATAATGAGCGCCCTGTGCACGAGCTTGCCCCATCGCCGCCTCCAGGCCTGCCGGTCCGTTGGCTCGACGCACCATTGGGAAATATTCGACAAAGCCCTTGAAGGCCTCTTCGGCCACCACGTTGGGTCTCGGATAGGCTGACCCGGGCGGCACGAAAAAACCCTGCGCGATGTAGATGAACGAATCCGGTTGCAGACGCCAAGGGCTGGCACGCCGGGTTTCACTGTGATCGAGCAACCCGGCGTCGCTCAACTGGACACGGGTGCCTTCGGCCATGTCACTGACCTTCATGCAGCCGCCAAGGCTGAGAACGGTCAGGAACAGAATCATGCTACGCATCGTGCGGTCTCCATGCGCCGGTGACGTAAAACCGGCGGACAGGTAGTCGATGCAGCTTCCGCGCCATCACAGGCCACGCTGCCACTCCTGACGCAGGCGAGCCTCGTCCGGATGCTTGATCGCGGCGCGGACCTGACCCAGCAAACGATCCTTTTCCAACCCTAGTCGCCCCTTGAGGACAAGGTAGTTGGACGCATGGTCGCTGCGAAAAACGGTGTTCTTCAGCTCCAACGCCGCCAGGATGCGCTCGAGCTCGCCGAACAGCCCCTGCTGGCTGAGCGGCTGGTAATCCGGGAAGCCTTCGCGAAACCGGGCCTCCCCGACCGGAAAGCTGACCACAAGGGTCGACAAGTATTCTGGCTGCACGGCGTTCATCAGGCGCGCCGAATTGTCAGCATGCTGGACGCTCAGGGTTTTGCCGCCTAGACCGTTGAGAATCATCACCGAGCGGGTGATGCCTGCCTCCCCGAGCTTATCCAGGGCGCTCAGGCTCGACTCGAACGTCTCGCCCTTGCTTACGCGCTCCAAAACCTCGTCGTCACCCGACTCGGCGCCGACATAAGCCATCGCAAGCCCCGCATCGGCCAACTCTTTGAGCTCGGCCACCGACTTATTGCGCAGGTTCCTGGGCAGGCAATAGCTGGAAACCCGGCGCACCGAGGGCATGTTCTCACGAATGGCAGTCAGGATGTTCAGCAGCCGCCGTGTTGGCAGAACCAGGGCATCGCCATCCGCGAGAAACACTCTCTGGACGATCAGGCGCTCGCCGCAACGACGGATATCCTCAAGCACATCAGACTCGTCACGGGCGCGAAACTTCTTCTGCGGTTGCGTGTACATCTCGCAGAAGGTGCAACGGCTCCAGGAGCAGCCGTTGGTAACCGGGAGGATCAGGGAATTGGCCTCACTCGGCGGGCGGAATACCGGCTCGATGTAGGAAATCGGAAAAGCGCTGGACATGGTCCTGATTAGCTCTGCAAGACGGGAGTGAACTGATGCGGTAATCAGCCGCCAATAATCTTCATCACGGTTATTCCGCCGGAAAATGCAACTTCCTGCTTGTCCGCCAGCGCCTTCACCAGCAAGCGCTGCAATGCGGGCAGCGCTTGATGGCGTGGCTTATCCAGCAGGTCACCAACATAGTGGCGGTTACTGGAAGAAAGACAGCCATGCAGCCAGCCGGTGGACGACAAGCGCAACCGGGAACAGGTTCGACAGAATGGCACGCTCTCGTTGGCAATGACTCCGAAATAGCCCTGACCAGGCACTTCGTAGCGCAGGGCCGTGGCATCCAACGGCGCCTCCGCCTGGACGAACTCGTGAGAGCTGCCAATCAAGGCCAGGAGCTCCTCCATCCCAACGAACTGCTGATGGAACCCATTGGGGTCGCGCGCCAGGTGGCCCATCCGCATCAACTCGATGAAGCGCAATTCGAAGCCGTGCTCCAGGCAGTACTCCAACAGCGGCAGTATCTGGTCGAGGTTCTTCCCGCGAAGGGGGACCATATTCACCTTGATCTTCAAGCCCGCCGCCCTCGCCTCATCCAGCCCGGCAAGGACCGTAGCCAGGTCCCCACCACGCGCAATGCTGCGGAAGGCTCCGGCATCCAAGGTATCCAGGGAGATGTTCAGGCGACGGATGCCGCACTCGAGCAAGAGCGGCAACTTGCGGGACAGGAGTTGGCCATTGCTGGTCAAGCTGATGTCTTCAAGCCCTAACTGGCTGACCTCTCGCAGGAAGGGTTCCAGCTTCGGGCTCACCAAAGGCTCACCCCCGGTGACGCGCAGTCGCTCAATGCCGGCCGCTTCGATCAGGTAGGCCACACCGCGCACCATCGCCTCAGCAGACAGTTCATCCTGGGCCGCCACCAGACGTTTGCCGTCGGGCACGCAATAGGTGCAGGCGTAATTGCAAGCGGCGGTCAGGCTGATTCGCAGGTTTCGGAAGCGCCTGCCTTGGCGGTCAACGATCATGGGACGCTCCGGCAATGGATAAGCCGGAGTATATCCCTGCAACCAGCCGCCTCACATGCCCGTCAACGCGACATAGGCCTACTGAATACGTCAACCGGCGGGGGAGTCGCTCTCGCGCTTGCGCTTGTTGCCCATGCGCACGCCAATATCCATGAGGAACTGGAAGAAACCTTCCTGATCTTCGAGGACGCTGCTCCAGAAAGGTGAGTGGTAGAGTGCGACAGCACCATGGACCAGAGCCCAGGCCGCGCAATAGTGAAAATACGGCGGCACATCTTCGAGCTTGCCCTCGGCTATCCGCCCTTTGATCAGCTGGGTCAGCCGTTCGAAGTTCGACGCGCGGATTTTGTGCAGCTGCTCGACCATCTCAGGTACCTGGCTGTTCTTGACCACCTTCTCTTCCAGACGGTCGAACAAGCGGTAACGCTGCGGATCACGCATACGGAACTCGAAATAGGCGCGCGACAAGGCTTCCTTGTCTCGATCCACATCGGCCGAATGCAGCAGGGCATTGAGGTCGCGCTCATAGTCGAGCATCAGGCGCAGATAGATTTCCGCCTTCGACTTGAAGTGCTTGTAGATGGTGCCTTTGCCGATACCCACTGCGTCAGCGATCATCTCGACGGTAACGCTGTCCTCACCCTCCTCAAGGAAGAGCTTAAGGGCGGTGTCGAGAATTTCCTGCTCGCGGCGGCGGAACTCACGGACTTTACGGGGTTCTTTCTGCATAAAGGGACTGTGGGGTCAAAAATCAAGCCGCGTATTATGCCTAACTAGCGCAAAAATGCACGGATCATCCGACTATGAGCTTATTGCACGATGAGTTTGCCCAGGCCTCTGGCCTTCGCTATTTGAACCATGCCGCTGTCGCGCCCTGGCCGAAACGCGCGACCCAGGCGGTCACACGCTTCGCCAACGAGAACCTCAGCATCGGTGCACGCGATTATCCAGACTGGTTAAAGGTAGAGCGTAGCTTACGAGAACGCCTTACCCGCCTCCTGAACGCGCCAACCACTGCCGATATTTCGCTGGTCAAGAATACATCGGAAGCTCTCTCCTTCGTCGCTTTTGGTCTGGACTGGCGGGAGGGTGACCAAGTGGTCATCAGCGACCAGGAATTCCCCTCGAACCGAGTGGTCTGGGAGGCGCTCAAGCGCTTCGGCGTGGAGGTCCTGCACGTCGACCTCAATGTGGCCGACCCGGAGGCCGTCCTGCTGAATACCTGCGGCCCGCGGACTCGCCTCTTGTCCATCAGCGCCGTGCAATATGCCCGCGGCTTGCGCATGGACCTCCAGCGCCTTGGACACGGCTGCCGCCAGCGCGGCGTGCTGTTCTGCGTGGATGCCATCCAGCAGCTTGGCGCTCTGCCCTTCGACGTCCAGGACTATGATTGCGCCTTCGCGATGGCCGACGGGCACAAGTGGATGCTGGGCCCCGAGGGATTGGGCGTCTTTTATTGCCGCAGCGACCTGCGACAACAGCTAAAGCTTCATGAGTACGGCTGGCACATGCTGGAGAATCCCGGAAACTACGAGTTCGACGAATGGGAACCGGCGCGTACGGCTCGGCGCTTCGAGTGCGGCAGCCCCAATATGTTGGGCGCAATGGCCCTGGAGGCCAGCCTCTCGCTTCTGGAGGAAGTGGGCATGGTAAAGGTCGGCAGCGCCCTGGCAGAACGCGTGCAGTGGCTTCAGGACGGACTTGTCGGCATTCCAGGCGCACAACTGCTGAGCCCACCCGATCCTGAGCGGCGCGCCGGGATTCTGAACTTCCGCCTTGATCATTGGGACAATCTCGCGCTCTTCGAGCGACTAAGAGACGAACAAGTAGTCTGCGCCCAACGGGGAGGCGGCATCCGCTTTTCTCCCCATTTCTATACGGAGTTGCGGGTGATCGACGAGACTCTGGCCGTGCTGCGCCAGCTGGCAGACGGATGAGGACTCAGCCGGTGCGAGTGTATTCCAAATACGTTTAAAAACACCGGGACCTGCTCTGGACGTGAAGGGATATTAGCCAATACTTCTTGTTACTGGTGCGCGGCATCTCCCCCCAAGTGCCCAGCCAGTCGAGGTACCGTGGATCGTGTACCTTTGTTTTACTCCTAATGGTCTTGACCCGGATTCATCCCCCAGAACCCGGGTTTTTTTTGCCCGCAGGATTTACCCGGCAACCCGAGCCAACGGGAACAGCCGCTGGAAATTGGCAGTGGTCTGCTCGGCAAACGCCTCGAAATCCTCACCGCGAAGCATCGCCAGGAACTCGGCCACCTCACGCACATACTGCGGGAGATTTGCCTTGCCGCGATATGGGACCGGCGCGAGATAAGGGGAATCGGTCTCCACCAACAGCCGATCGGCAGGAACCTGGCGCGCGACATCACGAAGCGAATCGGCATTGCGGAAGGTCACGATGCCGGAAAGGGAAATATAAAAGCCGAGGTCCAGCGCAGCCCGGGCCATTTCCCAGTCCTCGGTGAAGCAGTGCAGCACGCCGGCCTGGGGCAACGCAGCCTCACGCAGCAGGGCCAAGGTGTCGGCACGCGCCTCGCGGGTATGCACGATGACCGGCTTGCCGGTAACCCGCGCAGCCTCGAGATGCAATCGGAAGGCGCTCTGCTGAAGATCCGCTGCTTCTGGCTCGTAGTGATAATCCAGACCGGTTTCACCGATGGCGACTACACGAGGATGGTCGAGTTCGCGCAGCAACCAGTCCAGCGCAAGGTCCTCACCTGGCTGCAGATCCAGCGGATGCACGCCAACCGAGCAGTCGACATCCGCATAATGCTCGGCCAGTGCCTTGACGCTGGCCGCATTGTCCGCGCTGACACCAATGCAGAGGAAATGACCTACGCCACGGGCCCGAGCGGCCTCAAGTGCAGCGTCCAGTGAACCGCCGTGGGCCGCCAGGTCGAGGCGGTCCAGGTGGCAATGGGAGTCGATCAACATGGTTCAAGGCTCCAGGCCGCATCTGCCAGACTCAAGCCCGTCGCTTGCAGCCCTGGGCAGGCGCCCGCTACATCGTGTGAGTGGGGCGATCGGACTTGAGGGCACCGGCCAGGTAGGTCTCGATCTTGTTGCGCGCCCCGCTGTCGCCGTCGTTGAACTGGACACCGATGCCTGCAGCACGGTTGCCCTGGGCGCCCTTCGGGGTAATCCAGACAACCTTACCGGCGACCGGAATCTTCTCTTGCTCGTCCATCAGATTGAGCAGCATGAAGACTTCATCACCGAGCTTGTAGCTCTTGTTGGTAGGGATGAACAAGCCACCGTTCTTGATGAACGGCATATAGGCGGCGTAAAGCACTGACTTGTCCTTGATGGTAAGAGACAAGATCCCGTTACGCGGACCCATATTCGGTGGCAGGCTCATGCGGCATTCCTGGCTGTCTGACTCAACTCGGGATTCTAGCCCGGCCCGGGCAGGCTTGCCCACTGCACGAGCAGTGCTTCGAGAAGCAGGACACGATTGAGGTTGGCTTTACCAAGGACTTTCTGCCGCTGCTGCAAGAGCCAATCCTGCATGGCCAGCACTTTGTGCTGCGGCGCCTTGTCGGCCAGGTACTGCACCACCTTGCGCATGTCGGCCAGACCAAGCCCCGCCTCATCTCGGGTCAGCTGGTAGCGCAACATCAACTGCGCCCATTCGCTGAACCAGTCGAACAAGAGGATCAGCGGGACCGCATTCCAACCTTCGGCCAGTTGGCTCGCCCCCACCTGCTGCTTGAGCAGCTTCTTGACCCCATCCACCACATCAGCACGTTGCTGACGAACGGATTGCTCCTCCAGCCGCTTCGCAGACAAGGGTGAACCACCTGCCAGCACGAGAAGCTCATGACGCTCCTCCGGGCTCAAGCCCGGTAATGCAGCGCCCAACCACGTCAAGCTCTGGCTTTCACTCGGCAAGGGACAGGCCTGCTGTACGCAACGACTCTTGATCGTTGGTAGCAGTCGGCTAGGTTGGTGGCTGATCAGCAACAAAACCGTATCGCCAGAGGGTTCTTCCAGGCTCTTCAGCAGGGCATTGGCGGCATTCAGGTTCATCGCTTCCGCCGGCTCCAGCAAGACGACCTTGCGCCCGCCGAGCTGGGCGGTCTGGACCACGAAACCGACCAGCTCACGAACCTGGTCGACCCGGATCGCCTTGTCAGCTTCTTCGGGTTCCAGCACGAAAGCATCCGGGTGCGTCCCGGCAGACAGCAGCATGCAGGCCTTGCACCGACCGCAGGCTTGCAGCCGATCCGGACTCTGGCAAAGCAGGAAAGCCATCAGGCGCTCTGCCATGGCCCGCTTGCCGATTCCAGCTGGGCCGTGCAGGAGATAGGCATGAGCATGCCGAGGGCGGCCTGCGAGCTGCGACCATAGACCTTCCTGCCATGGGTAGACCTCAGCCATCGCAGCGCTCCAGCAGCTCTGGAAGCAAGCAATCGAGGCTGCGCTGCACATCTGCCAGCGGCACGGACGAATCGATGATTCGATAGCGCTGCGGCGCTTGTGCCGCACGCTGCAAGTAAGTACGCCGGACCGACTCGAAGAAATCTCGGTGCTCTTGCTCGAAGCGATCCAGACGCCCTCGTGCGGCAGCGCGGGCAAGGCCCACATCGACGGGCAGATCGAAGATCAGGGTCAGGTCGGGGCGCAGATCGCCCTGGACGAAAGACTCCAGCAAAGCAATGCGCTCTGCTGAAAGACCACGGCCACCGCCCTGGTAGGCGTAAGTCGCATCGGTAAAACGATCGCACAGCACGATCGCCCCGCGCGCCAAGGCTGGCCTAATCACCGTATGCAGGTGCTGTGCACGAGCGGCAAAAACCAGCAAGAGCTCAGTATCGGTGGCCATGCTCTCGTCGCTGGGTGTGAGGAGAATTTCGCGAATGCGCTCAGCCAAGGGGGTGCCACCCGGCTCACGGGTCAGCACGATTTCCTTTCCAGCACTGCGCAACCTTTCGGCAAGATAATCTCGGTTGGTGCTTTTTCCGGCACCCTCGGGGCCTTCGAGGGTAATGAACAGACCGCTCACGGGGTGTCCTTCTTCATTGCGGGATCGGGCTGGAGCGGTAATCTGCGCGGCGTTTCATTTGGAAATCGCGCACTGCCTGATTGTGCTCACCCAGGGTCTCGGAGAATACATGGCTGCCGTCGCCACGGGCGACGAAGTAGAGGCTCTTTCCTGCAGCAGGGTGCAAGGCTGCATTTATCGCCTCGCGTCCGGCCAGGGCGATTGGCGTAGGTGGCAGGCCACTGATGACATACGTGTTGTAAGGCGTCGGCTCACGCAGGTCGGCACGGGTCAGGTTGCCGTTATAGCGCTCCCCCAAACCGTAGATCACGGTCGGATCGGTTTGCAGCAGCATGCCGCTCTGAAGGCGGCGAATGAAAACCCCGGCAATCTGTGCGCGCTCGTCAGGCACGCCGGTTTCCTTCTCGACCAGCGAGGCCATGATCAAGGCCTGGTAAGGCCCACTATAAGGCAGCTTGTCGGCGCGCTTACTCCATTCTTCGTCCAGCACCTCATCCAGGCGACCACGCGCCTGCTTCAGCAGGTCGACATCGCGAGTCCCACGCACATAGCGATAAGTATCTGGAAAGAAACGCCCCTCGGGATGCTCGCCTGGGCGACCGATACGCGCCATCAGCTCGGCATCACTTGCGCCTTCCAGGGTTTGTTCGAGCTTGGCCTGCTTCGCCAATGCGGCACGCACCTGGCGGAAGCTCCACCCCTCCACCAGGGTGAGGCTGTATTGCACCACTTCGCCGCGCCGCCACAGCGCCAGCAACTCGGCGGCATCCATGCCGGGCGTCAAACGGTATTCACCGCTGTGCAGCGATGCCCCGTCCAGATTGAATCGCCAATATTGCCGGAGCCAGAAGGCATTGTGCAGGACACCCTCTTCCTCCAGACGATTCAGCAGTCCGCCTGGCGTGGAGCCTGCCGGCACGTCCAGCAGGCGCTCCTCCGGCAGGATCAGCTTCTGTTGCAAGGTGACGTGCTGCTGCCAGGCGGCAAAGGCCACCAGCAGGCCGGCAAGCAACAGGCCTGCCTCCAGCATCAGCAGGAATTTGCGTATCACGAATCAGTTGTCCAGTAGATCGCGGGCGATAGCTTGAAGTGTACGGGTCAGCGGGCCCACCGACCAGTGATGGCCCGCCATCGCTCGCACGGGCCAGACGCCATAGAGGCTATTGCAGAGAAAGACTTCCTGGGCAGCGAGAAGCTCATCGAATTCGATGTCGCGTATCTCGACCGGCATGCCAACGGCCTTCGCACGCTCGAGCAGCGCGGCCCGCATGACTCCGGCAACACCGCAACGAGATAGCTCAGCTGTTACCAGCACCCCATCGACCAGCAGGAAAAGGTTGCTGAACACCCCCTCGATGACACGACCGGAAATGTCCCGAACAAGCCCTTCGGCATACTCGGTCGACTGCCACTCTGCACGGGCCATCACCTGCTCAAGACGATTGAGATGCTTGAGACCAGCTAGCAGGGGCTGTTCGGCCAACCGCGTAGCGCACGGGTAGAGCTCGACCCCTTGCTCGGCATTGACAGAAGGGTAGGCTGGCAGTGGGCTGCCCTGGAGTATCCGCCGAGCCTGTGTTGTGGGCGGCGGCGCATAGCCACGCAGCCCGTCCCCGCGAGTGAGTATGAGCTTGGCGACGCCTTCCCCCAACTTAGTGGCAAAGGACAAGATTTCAGTACGTACCAGCGCAACATCCAGGGCAATGCCTAGTCGCGCACAGCCCGTCGATAGACGGGCCATGTGGTACTCCAGCAAAGGAGGACGGCCAGCGCGCACAGCGATGGTCTCGAACACCCCATCACCGTAGGCCAAGCCGCGATCCTTGATGGACAGCGACTCGGCCGGGCGGCCATCGACCCAGCTCGGCATCAACCCACGTACCGCCGGAAGATCAACGAGCCGTTGGTACCGCCGAAGCCGAAGGAGTTGGACAGCACGACATCCATAGGCATGGGTCGCGCCTGATGGGGCACGAAGTCCAGGTCGCAGCCTGCATCAGGCTCGTCGAGATTGATGGTCGGCGGCGCGACCTGATCCCGTATAGCCAGCACGCTGAAAATCGCCTCAACCGCACCCGCAGCGCCCAGCAAATGGCCGGTCATGGACTTGGTCGAACTGATCGCAAGCTTGTAGGCGTGCTCGCCGAATACTGACTTGAGCGCCATGGCCTCGGCGACGTCGCCTGCCGGGGTCGAAGTGCCGTGGGCGTTAACATAGTCGACCTGGTCAGGATTGAGGCCAGCATCGCGAAGCGCATTGCGCATGCAACGGGCCGCGCCCGCACCGTCTTCTGGCGGCGAAGTCATGTGGTAAGCATCGCCACTCATACCAAAGCCGATCAGCTCTGCATAGATGGTAGCGCCGCGCGCTTTGGCATGCTCGAGCTCCTCGAGCACCAATGCACCAGCGCCATCGGACAGCACGAAGCCATCGCGTCCCTTGTCCCACGGACGACTGGCACGGGTCGGATCGTCATTGCGTGTAGACAGCGCGCGGGCTGCCGCAAAACCGCCGATGCCAAGACCACAAGCCGCCATCTCGGAGCCGCCGGCAACCATAACGTCAGCTTCGCCGTAGGCAATGTTGCGGGCGGCCATGCCAATGCAATGCGTACCCGTGGTGCAGGCGGTTGCGATGGCGTAGTTCGGCCCCTGGATACCCAAGTGGATCGACAGGAAGCCGGAAACCATGTTGATGATCGAGCCTGGGACGAAGAACGGCGAAATCCGCCGAGGTCCTTGCTCAATCAAGGAATTGCAGTTGTTCTCAATATTGGTGAGGCCACCGATACCTGAACCCATGACCACGCCAATGCGCTCTCGGTTGGCATCAGTCACTTCGAGGCCGGAGTGACGCACGGCCTGGAAACTGGCAGCAAGGCCGTACTGGATGAACAGGTCGAGCTTGCGCGCCTCTTTGGCCGACAGATATTCCTCGACATTGAACCCTTTGACCGATCCACCAAAACGGGTGGAATAGGCCGTCAAATCCATATGCTCGATCGGACCAATGCCACTTTGGCCGGCCAGAATTCCTTGCCAGCTGCTCGGCACATCGGTACCCAGCGGCGACAGCATGCCCATGCCAGTGACCACGACGCGTCTACGCGACACAGCGATCTCCTTCTTCAATCTCTACACGGCGGTTGATTCAGGCTTAAAGAAAAACCGCACGCCTGGTTAAGGTCGTGCGGCTTTTCCGAGTCAGGAACCGACGATTACAACTTACTGCGCGTGCGCGTTGATGTAATCGATGGCTTCCTGAACGGTGGTGATCTTCTCGGCTTGCTCGTCCGGGATCTCGGTCTCGAATTCCTCTTCCAGAGCCATCACCAGCTCAACGGTGTCAAGGGAGTCGGCGCCCAGGTCTTCAACGAAGGAAGCGCTGTTGGTGACTTCCTCTTCTTTGACGCCCAGTTGCTCGGCGACGATTTTCTTGACGCGTTCTTCGATGGTGCTCATACCTTGTTTTCACTCCTATGGAAAAATCCGTGCAGCTGGGGCTGCAGTTTATAGAAAGGGTTTTCCGCATTTCAAGCAGAACGCCTGCCCCCCCCTGGATCGCTGCAACGAAATGTCTATAAACCAGTTGCACTTTTATAACGGATTTTAGACAGCCCGTATGACAGTTTCCTGAAGGGATTCGTCACATTCAGCTCATGTACATGCCACCGTTCACGGGGATGGTGGCGCCAGTCACGTAGGCAGCGCCATCGGACGCGAGGAATCCTACCACTTTGGCGATCTCTTCTGCTTGCCCCAGACGACCCAGCGGAATCTGGGTCAGTAGTGCATCACGCTGAGCATCCGGCAACTCGCGCGTCATGTCGGTATCGATGAAGCCCGGCGCTACCGAGTTGACAGTGATAGCACGCGAACCAACTTCTCGCGCCAGCGCGCGACTAAAGCCCTCTAGGCCGGCCTTGGCGGCAGCGTAGTTGGTCTGCCCGGCGTTACCCATGGCACCGACTACCGATCCAATGTTGATGATGCGCCCCCAACGAGCCTTGGTCATGCCACGCAGCACAGCCTTGGACAGACGATACAGGCTGTTGAGGTTGGTATTGATCACGTCAAACCACTCGTCATCCTTCATGCGCAGCATGAGGTTGTCGCGGGTGATACCGGCGTTGTTGACCAGAATCAGCGGCTGCCCCAAGTGCTGCTGGATGTGTTCCAGCGTACTGGCAACGGATTCGTCGTTGCTGACATCCAGCACCAGGCCGGCACCTTCGATGCCGTTCGCTTTCAGTACCTCGGCGATGCGCTCGGCGCCCGAAGCAGAAGTTGCAGTGCCAATGACTACTGCGCCCTGACGGCCCAGTTCAAGCGCAATCGCCTGACCAATACCGCGGCTCGCACCGGTAACCAGCGCCACCTTACCTTGCAGACTCATAGGTCTTCTCCTTGTTCAGGCCAGCGCAGCACGAGCGGCTGCGAAGGCATCAGGGGTATCCAGGTTGTGGGTGTTCACACCCTTCACACAACGCTTGTTGAGGCCAGACAGCACCTTGCCCGGGCCACATTCGACCAGGTCGGCAACGCCGTTCCCGGACAGACAGACCATAGATTCGACCCAGCGCACGGGACTGTAGAGCTGCGCCAGAAGGTCACGCTTGAGCACCTCCAGATCACCTACAACGGCAGCACTGACGTTCTGCACGAGCGGGATCTGCGGCGCCTGCCACGCGACAGCCTCCACCGCCTCCGCAAAACGCTCGGCAGCAGGCTTCATGAGCGCGCAGTGGGACGGCACGCTGACCGGAAGCGGCATCGCGCGCTTTGCGCCACGCGCCTTGCAGGCTTCGACAGCACGACCAACGGCAGCAGCTGCCCCGGCGATCACCACCTGACCGGGGGCGTTGAAATTCACGGCACTGACCACTTCGCCCTGGGAAGCTTCGGCGCAAGCGGCCAGCACGTCGGCATCCTCAAGACCGAGAATTGCAGCCATGCCGCCCTGCCCGGCTGGCACGGCTTGCTGCATCAGCTGACCACGGCGCTCTACCAGCTTCACCGCATCGACAAATGCCAGGCTGCCGGCTGCCACCAGCGCGGAGTATTCACCCAGGCTATGACCTGCAACAAAGGCGGGACGCTTGCCACCCTCAGCAAGCCAGAGGCGCCAGAGGGCAATGGAAGCAGTGAGGATGGCCGGCTGGGTCTTGTCGGTCTGATTCAGCTGTTCTTCCGGGCCTTGCTGGGTCAGCGCCCAGAGATCATAACCAAGGGCTTCGGAAGCTTCGGCAAAGGTATCCAGGACCAGCTGCTGCTGAGCCCCTTGCTCGGCCAGCATGCCCAGGGACTGGGAGCCTTGACCGGGAAAAACGAACGCGAGGGATGCGGACATTTAAATGAGTCCCTTATCTGGCGGTATAGGGAAATTGACGCTCGACATAGCCAAGCGCACGGAACTGACAGTTGGATGACAAGCCCCCGGCAGTGGTCACATCCTACAACAACAGATGCTCGAGACGACCATGTAGCCGCTGCGGCAGGTTCTCCCGAACCTCGATCAAGGCACGACGAATAGCGCTCTGGAACCCTTCGCCCCCCGCCGAACCATGACTCTTGACGACGATACCCTGCAATCCGAGGAAACTGGCGCCATTGTACTGAGCTGGAGCCAACTCGGTACGCAGCCGACGCAGCACCGGCAATGCCAGAGCCCCAATCATGCGCGAGCCGATACTCTGACTGAAAAGCGCCTCGATGCGCGAAGAAATCATCGACGCCAATCCTTCGCTGGACTTCAGCAGGATATTGCCAACGAAGCCATCACAGACAACCACATCCGCATCGCCGCGATAAAGACCATCACCTTCGACGAAACCGATGTAGTTAAGCCCTGCCGCCTGCTGTAACAGGTTAGAAGCGAGCTTGACCTGCTGGTTACCCTTGATGTCCTCGGTTCCGACGTTAAGTAACGCCACCCGCGGCTGAACGGTACCCAAGGTTTCGGCCGCAACCGCACCCATCACGGCGAATTGATAAAGATGCTCGGCACTGCAATCAACGTTGGCACCGAGATCCAGCAAGTGGCAGTGGCCAGCCATTGTAGGAACGGCAGCCATCATGGCTGGGCGATCAATACCTGGCAGAGTCTTCAGCACATACCGGGAGAGCGCCATGAGTGCACCGGTGTTGCCCGCACTAACACAGGCCTGGGCACGACCATTACGTACCAACTCCAACGCAACACGCATCGAGGAATCAGGCTTGCCGCGCAAGGCTTGAGCCGGACGCTCATCCATGGCGATGACTTCACTGGCATGCTCGACATGCAGGCGTTGGCGATCGACCTCAGGGTAGCGGGCGATAATTTCTTCGACGAGGGGAACTTGGCCGACAAGGACCAGGTGAAGCGAGGGGTATTCAGCCAGACAAGAAAGACTAGCTGGAACAATGCAGTGGGGACCGTAGTCCCCACCCATTGCGTCAATCGCGATGATCGAAGCGGACAAGGATTACTCGTCAGCGCCCTTGTCGATCACTTTGCGACCACGGTAGAAACCGTCCGGGGAAACGTGGTGGCGCAGGTGAACTTCACCAGTGCTTTTTTCTACGGACAGCGCATTGGCTTCGAGGGCATCGTGGGAACGACGCATGTCGCGTGCCGAGCGGGATTTTTTGTTCTGCTGAACAGCCATAATCAATTAACTCCTAAACGTTTGGGTCACGCTTTAACTGCGCCAATACGCTGAACGGGTTGGACCGCGAAACCTCGTCCTCGCTCGGCTCGGGCTCATCGAGACCCGCCGGCTGCTGGCAATCTTCAGGGTCATGGGCCGGAACTATGGGCAGGGCGAGCAACAGCTCATCCTCGACCAGAGTAATAAGATCCAATGGATCTTCACCCACTTCCAGCACGTCATAGCCCTTCGGCAGCGACTGACTGTCAGTCCCTTCCCTCACCACGGCGTAATCGCACTCGCTGTGGATGTTCAGGGCGACCAGCTCAAGACAACGCTGGCAAACCATCTTAACTTCGACGTCGATCCGGCTATGGATGAAAACGGCTCGGCGCTCATCACGACCAAACGCAAGGCTCGCTCGCACGACGCCCGCGTTGTCCGAAAGTGTGTCACAGAGCCGCTCCAGGCTGGCGAGCGCGATCTCACCCTCAAGGGTGGTCTCGCGGTCCGCAAGCTTGCGCGGATCTACATAAGGTGGAATCGGCCCATTCAACATAGGCGCAGCATTCTAGGGACGAGCCCTGCCCCTGTCAAAAGAAATTCCGCATTGTTCAGCCACGGACGAGCTCTATAAACTCACGCCCTTTGCCCCGGAGACCGTCATGCTTCCCCTGGTGCTCGCATCCAGCTCGCCCTACCGTCGCGAATTACTCGAACGCCTGCGCCTTCCCTTTACTTGGAGCGCCCCCGCCATCGACGAATCGCGCCACCCTGAAGAAGGCGCCGAACAACTGGTACGCCGACTTGCAGAGGAAAAAGCGCGAGCTCTGATCACAACCCACCCGAATCACCTCATCATCGGCTCGGACCAAGTGGCCGTACTTGGCGATCAGATCCTCGGCAAACCCCACAACTTCCAGCGAGCCCGCAGCCAGTTAATGGCCGCGAGCGGCACTCACGTGACCTTCCTTACAGGCCTGGCACTGCTGAACAGCGAGTCCAACACCTGCCAAGTGGACTGCGTACCCTTCACCGTACACTTCCGCCAACTCGACGAAGCACGCATTGGCCGCTACCTCGAAGCAGAACACCCCTACGACTGCGCCGGCAGCTTCAAAGCCGAAGGGCTCGGAGTCAGCCTTTTCAGCGCTACAGAAGGCTGTGACGCCACCAGCCTCGTTGGCCTCCCCCTCATCCGCCTAGTCGACATGCTTCTCGCCGAAGGCGTGCAAATACCCTGACCCTCCAGCCCCACGAATGAAAATGCCCGGCAATGGCCGGGCATTTTCATTGAACGAGAAACACTCAGCGCAACGCAGGCCCCTGAAAACCCATCCAGAGCGCCAACCGCTCCGCGACGCTGGAACCAAATTTCTTCGCAAAACGATCGAACGGCGTCTCTTGCACCGTGTAATCAACGATCTCTTTCGCTCCAATCACTTCCCGAGCCACAAAACTGGCACTACCCAACTTATCCACCAATCCCAACTTCAGGGCCTGCTCGCCAGACCAGACCAGGCCACTGAATAACTCCGGATGATCAGCAACCTTCAAACGGTCGCCACGCCCCTTCTTTACACTTTCAATGAACTGCTGGTGGGTAGTCTCAAGGACGCTTTGCCAGAACTCCGTTTCTGCCGGTTTTTGCGGCTGGAACGGATCAAGAAACGCTTTGTGCTCACCCGATGTATAGACCCGACGCTCAACACCGAGCTTGGTCATCGCATCGACAAACCCGAAACTGGCAGCCGTTACGCCGATGGAACCGACCAGGCTGGCCTTGTCCGCATAGATCTCATCCGCAGCACTGGCGATGTAATAGGCCCCCGACGCCCCAAGGTCCGTGATGACCGCATAGGCCTTGATGTCCTTGTGCGCCTCACGCAGGCGCCGAATCTCGTCATAGATGTAGCCAGACTGGACCGGGCTGCCCCCAGGGCTATTGATGCGCAGGACAACCCCTTTGGTTTTCGGATCCTCGAAGGCCTTCCGCAGACTAGTGACAATATTGTCCGCACTGGCCGCCTCAGTATCGACAATCATGCCACGGACCTCCACCAGCGCCGTATGCTCCTGGCTACGCGCAGCACTCTTCTGCAAGTCGAAGACAGGAGAGAACAACACCAACACAACAAACAGATAAACAAAGGTCAGCGACTTGAAGAAAATGCCCCAGCGCCGCGCCCGACGCTGCTCCTGAACTCCAGCGAGAACCGCCTTCTCCAGCAATTTCCAGCTTTTGTCTTCAGGCTTGTCGGCAGGGGCCGATGCCTTCCATTCATCAGACATAAATTGCCACCTCATTGGGTTGCCGACTGACGCCACCACTCAACCAGTGGCGCAACTCATCAAAATGATCGATCGCCAACCTAGGCGACTCCTTGATTAACTGATCGAGCGGCTGAGCGCCATAACCTACCGCCACCGAATCCATTCCTGCGCGATGCGCCATGCGCAGATCAAAAGGCGAATCGCCCACCATCAGCGCGCTCTCAGGCCCAACCCCACAGAACGCCAGTATCTCGTGCAACATCAGCGGATCAGGCTTGCTTGCCGTCTCATCCGCACAGCGAGTCACATCGAAATACCCCAACCAATCACGCCCGGCCAGAACATGATCCAGACCTCGACGCGTCTTGCCTGTAGCAACCGCAAGGCGAAAGCCCTCGCTCCTGAACGCATCCAAAGCCTCAGCGACCCCTGGAAACAAAGCCGAAGGCTGCTCCTCCAGCGCATGGTAATGATCACTGTAGCGCCGCCGGAATCGTTCGACACAATGAGGATCATCGAGCTCCGGATAAAGCGTATGGATCGCTTCAGGAAGGCCCAGCCCGATAATCCCTCTGATTGCCCGCTCGTCGCATAAAGGCAGCGCGCAATCTGAAGCAGCAATCCTCATGGCCTCGACGATGCGAGCAATGGAATCGACAAGGGTGCCATCCCAATCGAAGATCAATAGCTGATAGTCACGCACCGAGACGCTCCAGGGTCTTCTGCCACACCTCATCCACGGGCGCCTCGAGCTTCAGCTCGCCGCCGTCCGGCAGTTGAATGGTGAGCGCGTAGGCATGCAGGAAGAGGCGCCTGCCACCCAACTCGCGAATCTCGCGAGTGAATTCCTCATCGCCATACTTCGGATCACCCGCAATGGAATGTCCCGCATGTTTGGCATGAACACGGATCTGATGGGTCCGCCCGGTAATGGGACTGGCCTCGACCAGGGTTGCGAACTCACCGAACCGTCGCACGACGCGGAACTCGGTCAGCGCGTCCTTGCCTTCGGCATTCACCTCGACCACTCGCTCACCGGAGCGCAAATTGTTCTTCATCAACGGCGCACTGACCTTCTTCTTCGAAGTAGGCCAACTACCCCGAACCAGAGCCAGATAGCGCTTATCAACACCGTCGCCACGCAACGCCTCATGAAGATGCCGGAGCATGCTGCGTTTTTTGGCGATCATGAGCAGCCCGGAAGTATCACGATCCAGCCGATGCACCAGCTCCAGGTCCTTGGCGTCCGGACGCAGCTGACGAAAGGCCTCGATCACTCCGAAGCTGAGCCCGCTCCCACCATGCACAGCGATACCCGCCGGCTTGTTCAGCACGATGAGTGCCTTGTCCTCATACACGATGGCCGCTTCCAGGCGCTCCAGAAGCCCCTGCGCGACTGGAGGCACCTCATCACGCTCAGCCAATCGCAGTGGCGGCACCCTGACGATGTCGCCAGACTGAAGCTTGTATTCAGGCTTGATTCGCCCCTTGTTCACGCGCACCTCACCCTTTCGGAGAATGCGATAGATCAGGGTTTTAGGCACACCTTTCAGCTGGGTGCGTAGGAAATTATCGATGCGCTGGCCGGCATATTCCGGCGCAACCTCAAGCAGCTGAACGCCGAAGGTTGGGGAGGAAGGAGTAGTCATCGCGGCATCATAACAATTTTTTATGGATTTGAAGCACTTAATGATTACTGCTATAGTCGCGAACGCCGCCAAAAGCGGCCTGGCTTCGGGATGAGCATCAAAACCACCATCCCAGCCGCTAGCAACTCATTCAGGACGTGAGGCCGTCCGACAGAAAATTCGCCGAAATGCCCGCGAATTTTCCGAAATCAAAGCCTTGAGCCATGACGCGTGATTACCCCAATGGGAGATCACGGTAAATGCAACCCGCTACGGATTCAGCGAGCGGCACCCGATTTTCAAGGGATAAGTGTAGGGTGGAGATGCACATTCGTCGGACTGCGTAGCACCAGCTTTATTCAAGACGCTTCACTTCGTCCGCTACCGACGACTGATTCCTCCTCCTGAACAAGTGCTTCTGTCACAACACAGCAAGCAGGAGACGTAGTCGCGATTCAGGCCCCACTGGCCGGAATTCGCTGGACACTGAGGCGGCATGCCACCTCTGATACGCACCTGACACCGACCGCGAGAGTCGTGTGCGCCAATCGCCGTTTCCGGCAGCCCGGAAACCTGTTGGTACCACATGAAAAGAATGCTGATTAACGCAACTCAACCCGAAGAGTTGCGTGTTGCCCTGGTCGACGGCCAACGCCTGTATGACCTGGACATTGAGTCGGGTGCCCGCGAGCAGAAGAAAGCCAACATCTACAAAGGCCGTATCACGCGTATCGAGCCCAGCCTCGAAGCAGCCTTCGTCGATTTCGGCGCTGAACGCCACGGCTTCCTGCCGCTGAAAGAAATCTCCCGCGAGTACTTCAAGAAGTCCCCAGAGGGACGGATCAACATCAAGGAAGTGCTGAGCGAAGGCCAGGAAGTCATAGTCCAGGTCGAGAAGGAAGAGCGTGGCAACAAAGGCGCCGCCCTCACCACCTTCATCAGCCTGGCCGGCCGCTACCTGGTATTGATGCCCAACAACCCGCGCGCAGGTGGTATCTCCCGTCGAATCGAAGGCGAAGAGCGCAACGAACTGCGTGAGGCCCTGAATGGTCTCAATGCACCCGCCGACATGGGCCTGATCGTTCGTACCGCCGGCCTGGGCCGTTCCAGCGAAGAGCTGCAGTGGGACCTCGACTACCTGCTGCAACTCTGGAGCGCCATCAAAGAAGCCTCCGGTGAACGTGGCGCCCCCTTCCTGATCTATCAGGAAAGCAACGTCATCATCCGCGCCATCCGCGACTACCTGCGCCAGGACATCGGCGAAGTACTGGTCGACAGCGTCGAGGCCCACGAGGAAGCGCTCAGCTTCATCCGCCAGGTCATGCCGCAGTACCAGAGCAAGATCAAGCTCTACCAGGACAGCGTTCCGCTGTTCAACCGCTTCCAGATCGAGAGCCAGATCGAGACTGCTTTCCAGCGTGAAGTGAAGCTGCCTTCCGGCGGCTCCATCGTGATCGATCCGACCGAAGCCCTGGTGTCCATCGACATCAACTCGGCACGCGCGACCAAAGGCGGCGACATCGAAGAAACCGCCCTGCAGACAAACCTGGAAGCAGCTGAGGAAATCGCCCGCCAGCTGCGCCTGCGCGACATCGGTGGCCTGATCGTCATCGACTTCATCGACATGACGCCCGCCAAGAACCAGCGCGCAGTGGAAGAAAAAGTCCGCGAAGCATTGGAAGCCGACCGCGCCCGCGTGCAGATCGGCCGCATCTCGCGTTTCGGCCTGCTGGAAATGTCCCGTCAGCGCCTGCGCCCATCCCTGGGCGAGACCAGCGGCATCGTCTGCCCGCGCTGCAACGGCCAAGGCATAATTCGCGACGTCGAATCCCTGTCACTGGCCATTCTTCGCCTGATCGAAGAAGAAGCGCTGAAGGATCGCACTGCAGAAGTTCGCGCCCAGGTACCGATTCCGGTCGCCGCCTTCCTGCTCAACGAGAAGCGCAACAGCATCACCAAGATCGAGCTGCGCTCCCGTTCGCGTATCGTCATTCTGCCGAACGACCACCTCGAAACCCCACATTTCGAAGTTCAGCGTCTGCGCGACGACAGCCCTGAAGTGCTGACAGGCCAGTCCAGCTATGAAATGACCCCGGCCGAAACCGAAGAGCTCCAACCGGCCACCTCCACCCGCACCCTGGTCCGCCAGGAGGCTGCGGTTAAGACTGTTTCCCCAGATCGCCCGGCTCCAGCTCCGACCCCTGCCCCCACCGTTCCACTGGCCCCAGAGCAGCCGTCCCCCGAGCCGAGCCTGTTCAAGGGGCTGGTGAAGTCGCTGGTCAGCCTGTTCGCCGGCAAGGAACAAACTCAACCGGAAGCGGAAAAGCCGGCAGCCGAGCGTCAGCCTCGCAGCGAGGAGCGTCGTAACGGCCGCCAGCAGAATCGTCGCCGCGATGGACGCGACACCCGCCGCGATGAAGATCGCAAGCCGCGTGAAGAGCGTCAGCCACGCGAAGGCCAGGAAAGCCGCCGCGAGCGTGGCGAGCGCCCTGCCCGCGAAGAACGCCAGCCGCGTGAAGAGCGTCCTGCTCGCGAGCCCCGCGAAGAGCGCCAGCCGCGTGAAGAGCGCCAGGTCCGCGAGGAGCGTCAGCCCCGCGAAGAACGTCAGCCTCGAGAGGAGCGTCAGCCCCGCGAAGAGCGTCAGCCTCGTGAGGAGCGTCAGCCCCGCGAAGAGCGTCAGCCTCGTGAGGAGCGCCAGCCGCGTGAACCCCGCGAAGTTCAGGAAGGGCGCCGCGAGCGCGCCGAGCGCCCGCCGCGTGAAGAGCGCCAGCCCCGCGAGGAGCGCCAGCCGCGCGACGAACTGGCTGCAGTCGAGGCTCCAGAGGAAGAGCTGTTGAACGAAGAACTGCTGCAGGATGACGGCCAGGAAGGCGCCGATGGCGACCGCCCTCGCCGCCGCTCCCGCGGTCAGCGTCGCCGCAGCAATCGTCGCGAACGCCAACGTGAAGCCAACGGCGAAGTCATCGAAGATCAGGAAGGCAATGAAGAAGCCGTTGCCGAGGGTGAAGGCGGCTCCGCTGTCGTCGCCGCTGCAGTCGCCACCGCTACTTTCGCCACCGCCGAGGTGACGGAAGCCGCCCCGGCGCAGGAGGTCGAAGCCAAGGCCGAAGCTCAGACCGCCGAGGTCGAGGTAGCTGCCCGTGAAGTCGAAGCGGTAGAGGCTCCAGCCGCTGCGGAAGTGGAAGAGGCCGCAGTCACCGAAGAGGTCCGCGCTGTTGAAGTAGCACCTGTGGTTACCGATACCGAGGCCGCAGTCGAAGCCGAGCAGCCTGTCGTGATCCAAGCGCCTGCTCCGACCCCGCGGATGGAGGAGCCTGTCGCTACGCCGGCAGCAGCGCCATCCAGCTCCGGTCGTGCACCTAACGATCCACGCGAAGTTCGCCGCCGCCAACTGGAAGCCGAGCGTCTGGCCAAGGAAGCGCAGCAGTCAGCCGCTGGCGTTGTCGAGGCTGTCGCTGCCGCCGAACCGATATCTGTAGTGGCTCACGCCGTTGCCAATGTCGAAGAGCAGCCAGCTGCAACAACCGAGCCGCAGCCCGAGCAGATCGCCGAGGCCCCCGCTGAACAGCAGGAGCATGCCGACGAAGCTGCCGAGGCAATTGCCAAAGCTGAGGTCGAACTCGAAGCCGAGCCCAAGACCGAAGAGCATGAGCAGGCTAAAGCCAAGGACGAACCGAAACCGGTGGTCTGAAGCCTTGCACTGAATAGAAAAAGGGGGATGCTGCCAGCATCCCCCTTTTTCTTTACCTTCAGAAAAGCCCAATCGGAGCCTGACGGAGAAACTCAGCGGCCGACCTCACCGGTTTCTTCGATTGCCTCCTGGGCGCCGAACTGTAGCTCGGCAAGGCGCGCATATAGAGGATTGTTGGCGACCAATTGCGAGTGGGTACCAATGGCTACCAGCCTCCCGTGATCCATGACCGCAATCCGGTCCGCGTTCTGTACCGTTGCCAGGCGATGCGCGATGACCAAAGTTGTCCGTCCACTCATCAATGCCGGCAGCGCCTGTTGGATCAGGTGCTCGCTTTCCGCATCCAGAGCACTCGTCGCTTCGTCCAGCAACAGGATTGGAGCATCCACCAGCAACGCCCGCGCGATTGCAAGCCGCTGTCGCTGACCACCCGACAATCCAATACCGCCCTCACCGAGGTGCGTCTTGTAGCCTTCAGGAAGTCGCATGATGAACTCATGGGCATAGGCCGCGCGGGCCGCCGCCTCCACTTCGGCCTGACTGGCATCGGGCCGACCGTAGCGGATGTTGTCTTCGACATTGCCGAAGAACAGCGCAGGGTTCTGCGAGACCAGCGCAAAACAATGCCTCAGGTCTACCGGGTCCAGGCGCTGCAGCGGTAGTCCTTCCACCAGGATGCTGCCCTCCTGGGGATCGAAGAAGCGCAGCAACAGCTCGAAGACGGTCGTCTTTCCAGCCCCCGAAGGCCCCACTAGAGCCAGCGTCTCCCCTGGACGCACCTCAAGGCTTACGCCGTCCAGTGCCGGGATATGCGGTCTGGTTGGATAGGCGAAACGCACGTTGCGCATTTCGAGGCGGCCACTGACCCTGTCCGGCAGCACAACCCTATTCTGCTGCGGCGGCATGATCTCGTTACGCGCCTGCAGTAACTCCGCAATCCGCTCCGCAGCCCCGGCTGCACTCTGCAACTCGCCAATCACTTCACTGATCGCTCCAAATGCTGCACCGACGATCAGGCTGTAGAACACGAATGCTGCTAGATCTCCCGGGGAAATCCGCCCACCGATCACGTCCATGCCGCCAACCCAAAGCATCGCGCCGACGGCGCCCAGGACCAGGACGATGACCAAGGTGATCAACCAGGCGCGCTGGGCAATGCGTTTGCGCGCCGTGTCGAACGCACCCTCGACAGTCCCGGCAAAGCGCAGGCGATCCTGGGCTTGATGGTTATAAGCCTGAACTGTCTTGATCTGTCCAAGCGTCTCCCCCACGTAGCTGCCGACATCAGCAATGCGATCCTGGCTCTGTCGCGAGAGCCGGCGCACCCTCCGACCGAATATCAGGATAGGGGCCAACACCAGGGGGAGGGCCAGCAGCACGATGCCAGTCAGCTTCGGATTGGTGATGAACAAAAGGACGATACCGCCAACCAGCATGATGCCATTGCGCAGCGCCATGGACAGCGAGGAACCAATCACTGATTGCAGCAAGGTGGTGTCCGCCGTCAGCCTCGACTGGATCTCCGAACTTCTATTGGTCTCGTAGAAGCCCGGATGCAGCTGTATCAGATGGTCGAACACTCGCTTGCGGATATCTGCGACGAAGCGCTCTCCGATCCACGACACCAGGTAGAAACGGGTAAAGGTGCCAACCGCCAATGCCAGCACCAGACCGAAGAAAAAGCCGATAGACCGATTCAACGCGGCGGGGGACTGCGTTGCCAGGCCCTGATCCACCAGCAGCCGGATGCCCTGCCCCATCGACAGGGTGATACCCGCCGTGAAAAGCAACGCCAGCAAAGCTCCAATGACCCGCCATCGATAGGGCGCCACGAACTGTCCCGCCATGCGCAGCGCTTTGCGCTGCCGTGAAGTAAGGAGCGATGCCATATGCGTCTCGGTCAGCCAGTCGAAAGGATTCAAGCGCACGTAGGTCAGTGTCAGCGGTCACCACAATACACTGGCGCTTTCGATAGTAGCCATTTTCCTCAACAACAGTCGTGGCGGGACGTCAGTCGCCCCAGCCAAGCGGGTAGAGCAGCTCTTCTTTGTAGCCTGCCCAGACCCGGACGGCATCCGGGAAGGCCGAGTCCAGCTCAGGATCGCCACTGTCCACCAACAATGGCCGACCTTCCAGAGTGCCGAGCTTGCGCTTGGTAGCCACGACCCGAAGATTGTCCAGGCCAACGGCCCGCAATACGCGAGGACTGATCTGCTGATTGCCGCGTCCGATGATGTGCCCCTGCCCGCCGATCGCAGTGACCAGTAACCTCGCTGGATGGCGGTCAACCAGATCGAAGAGCTGCTGCTCGGACACGTCCCGTGCAATCACGCGACCATCCTGGATCACATCCACCCCGAGCAGCGTGGTCTCGATCCCCAGGTTTGCCGCCAGACCATGCAGGGTCGAACCGGGACCGAAGACGTAGCGGACGCCCTCCTCCCAGCTGTCCGAGAGCCAGTCCGCAAGGTCCACCAGCACCAATTCTTCGGACTCCATGCCCGCTTGTTTTACGTGCTGCATGAAGTGGCCCTCCTCCGGCACGGTCAACTCGCCATACCAGCGTGCTGCCACGCGTCCATCGCGTAAGGCGACCTCGTCCAGGTCGCGGACCTCGCCACTGGCCAGGCGCACCAGGCCACCCTCTACCAGGCGTCTCACCAACTCACCGGCTGCGCGCGGGCTGATGGCATAGACACCGGAATGGATCTTCACCCCTGCCGGGATGCCCAACACTGGTTGGTCCGCACGCACGGCCGAGCAGACATCTCGCGCCGTACCATCGCCACCAGCAAAAAGGATCAACGCCACGCCAGACTGCTGCAACGCCTCGACCGCATGTCGGGTGTCTTGTGCGCTGGTCGTCTGGTTTTCCAGGTGACCCAGGACCCGGTGAGCGAAGCCCATTTCCTCCAGAAGATCGGCGCCCATGGGACCTGGGAAGGTCAGGAACTCGATTCGCTCGACGAGCGGCTGCAGGCACTCCAGCGCCTGTCGCGTGCGCATCTCGGCGCGTGGCTCAGCGCCTCTAGCCAGCGCCTCTGCGGCGACGCCGTCGCTGCCCTTGAGCGCCACTGTCCCCCCCAGCCCGGCCAAGGGGTTGATGATCAGGCCCATATGGAATGTGGACATGCCTACCTCGGTCTGAACTCGTGCCCCGTAAACGGGGTCCACCCATGAGGACCGACAACCAGGCTGCGGCTAAATGACAGCCTGTTGTGGACGGTCCTTCTTTTTTTAAGGCGCTAAACTGCCACCTACTGTCACTGCGAATTCATCTTGCGGATCTAGACTGCGCACACACTGATGAGGAGACAGGCCATGAGCTTGCCAAACAGCACATCCGACCGTCGCGTCGTTCCGCTTCAGCCACGCCAGCCAATAGGCGGCGCCGTCATCGACGCCCAGGGGCGCGAGATACCGATTACCGAATCCATGATCCAGCGTGCCTGCCAGGAACTACAAAGGCAGCTGAACAAGGATAATCGGCCCATCTGATGAGCGTCGCGCCGGATATCCCGGGGCTCGCTATACCAAGGTTGCGCCGAGCGCCCGGACCAAGCTCGCCAATCCAGGCGCCTCGCCCAATAACCTGACTCGCAGCCCATCGATCTCGCGACGAACCGGGTAATGCTTGCGCAGCCCGTCGAAGGCCGCGCGGCGCTGGGTGTCATCACCCAGCAGGCTGCGGCGGAAGTCGGCATCGTCGCGGCGCGGGTCGTAGACCGCCCGGCATAGGGTAGCCAGCGCCCAGTCCGGGTCACAGTTTGCATCCAGGGTGAGCTCCTCCAGCCACGGGGCTGGCAACAGCTCATCCAGCACCACCGTTTCGGGCAAGCCCTGCGTTCGGCAATAGGCCTGGTAGATCTGCGCCGTGCCGCGCAGCTTGCCATCCAGGCTGTATCCCGCAATGTGCGGCGTGGCGATGCGGCACAGCCCAGCCAACTCGACATCTGCCTGAGGCTCCCCCTCCCATACATCCAGCACTGCCCGAAGGTCGTTACGACGAGCGAGGACGGCGCACAACGCCTGGTTGTCCACCACACCACCGCGGCTGGCATTGATCAGCCAAGCGCCGGACTGCAGCTCGGCCAGGCGCGCTTCGTTCAGAAGGTGATGTGTCGGGTGTTCGCCAGCGTGGCTCAAAGGAGTGTGCAAGCTGATGGTGTCGCATTCCCGAAGGATGGTCGCAAGATCCACATAGTCGCCCCCTTCCATCGCCTGCCGTGGCGGATCGCAAACCAGGACACGCCATCCCAGCCCACGTAGAACGTCCACCAGCCGCCCACCCACCTGGCCTGCGCCAACCACACCGTAGGTGCGAGATGCGAGTGCGACGCCGACCTCCTCGGCCAATGCCAGCAAGCTGCCAAGCACATAGTCCACCACCCCGCGGGCATTGCAGCCGGGGGCACTGGACCAGGCAATGCCGGACTCCTGGAAGTAGTCGAGATCGAGATGATCGGTGCCGATCGTACAAGTACCGACGAAACGCACGGGACTGCCGGCAAGCAAGGCCCGGTCGACCCGAGTAACCGAGCGCACCAGCAGCAGGTCGGTGTCAGCCAGGACGGTGGCGTCTATCGAACGCCCAGGCAGTCGGTGGATCTCGCCCTGGCCGGCAAAGAAGGCGTCGACCAGGGGAATATTTTCATCAGCGACGATTCGCATGGCAGGCTCCAGCAAAGGTTGGCCAATTCTACGCGTTCCCGTGAGACACTGCGCTGCCCCTTTCCTGACCAAGGCGTCAGGGCGTAGACTAGCCGTCCTTCAGCCTCCCCTGTCCCGTTCCGCCGGCAGCCTACCTGCAAAGGCTGGGACAAGGCACCGCTGCGAGCCCGTCGCAGCCAGGCAGCTTTCCGACCATTGCCAGCCACCCAACATGGACGCCCCTGCCACGTGCAGTGGATGCCTGATTGATATGGAACTATCCGTGACCCACTCGTCATCCCGTTTCGACCGCAGCCTGGCCGAGGTACGGGCACTTCTTAAGCTGGCGCTGCCGATCATGATCGCCCAGCTCTCCAACTCCGCCATGGGTTTCGTCGATGCCGTGATGGCTGGACGTGTCAGCCCGCGAGACTTGGCCGCTGTAGCGCTAGGTAATTCGATCTGGATTCCTGTGTTCCTGCTGATGACCGGCATCCTCCTCGCCACCACGGCGAAAGTCGCCCAACGGTTCGGCGCTGGCCAGCAGGACGAGATCGGTCCGCTGGTGCGTCAAGCGCTCTGGCTGGCCTTGGTGGTCGGCATCTGCGGCTCTGTACTGCTGCTCAATGCTCGACCGGTACTCGTTTTAATGGGGGTGGACGACACGCTGATCACGCCAAGCATGGGCTACCTGCAGGGCATCGCTTTCGGACTGCCCGCCGTGGCTTTCTATTATGTCTTGCGTTGCTACAGCGACGGCCTCGGCCGGACCCGTCCGAGCATGATTCTCGGACTCTGCGGCCTGCTGCTGAACATCCCGCTGAACTATGTGCTGATCTACGGCCACCTCGGCTTCCCGGCCATGGGTGGCGTCGGTTGTGGCTGGGCAACAGGCACGGTGATGTGGTTCATGCTCCTGGGCATGCTGGTCTGGGTCATCCACGCGCCCGCCTACAAGGCGAGCCGGCCGCTCAGCCACTTCGAGAAGCCCAAGTGGCCGGAGATCAAGCGGCTGCTAGGCATCGGTACGCCCATCGGCGTCGCTGTATTCGCCGAGTCCAGCATCTTTGCCGTGATCGCCCTGCTCATCGGTGGCCTGGGGGCCACAGTAGTGGCCGGGCACCAGATTGCCCTCAACTTCAGCGCGCTGATGTTCATGATTCCCTATGCCCTGGCAATGGCCATCACAGTGCGGGTCGGCCAAGCCCTAGGCCGGGGGGAACCACGCGCAGCACGCTTTGCTGCCGGCACTGGGCTGGCCACAGCACTGGCCTATTCCTGCCTCTCGGCCAGTCTGATGCTGCTGTTCCGCGAAGAGATCGCGAAGATGTATTCGCCAGATCCCCAGGTCATCGCCGTAGCAGCGATGCTGATCGTCTATTCGGCGTTGTTCCAGTTCTCTGACGGCATTCAGGTCACCGCCGCAGGTGCGCTACGCGGCTATCAGGATACCCGCGCCACCATGGTCATTACCCTGTTCGCCTATTGGGGAATCGGCCTGCCGGTTGGTTATGCGCTCGGGCTATCCGACTGGCTGGGCGAGCCGAGCGGGCCCAAAGGACTGTGGCAGGGGCTGGTGGTCGGGCTGACCTGCGCGGCGGTTCTGCTGGGCTGGAGACTGGTCCGCAGCGCCCGCACGCGCATTCGACGCGCTACGTCGCTTGGACCTGCGTGATGCCGGCCGCGGCCGCAACCCGACTGATGCTCACTCGTCCGGGTGAGCCGGCACGGCGGCCAGCGACTCCCAGTATGCGGGACTCAGGAAATCGCGCCCCGCCAACAGCTGTTCGAGATAGCTCCGCGTCGGCCAAAGCCCCGCTTCCCGCATGGCAGGGTTGGCAACATAGACCCAGGCTGACTGGACGCCCAGTGTGGTGACGATCGGCATCCGTTCGCGGCTGTAGAACACCGGAGTTCCTTCGAAGGGATCCATCTTGAAAATTTCGTCCTGGTGCTCCAGGCGATAGAGAACACCCTCCACCACACCGCCGCGCTGGTAACGGATATTGGCGTAGGAGCGTCCGGGCCGGTCATGTGCTCGCTTGTCGAAACACAGCGCATAGCCTTCCAGGCGCCCCGGCAACGCCTCGCTGAACACCAACCCACGAGTGTGCATGCGCGCCGGGTTCATGTTGGATCCGTAGGCAAAATAGAACGGCATCAATCAGCCTTCTTGCGAATCCAGTAGAGGTAGGTACCTGACTCTTCGGCCTGCTCGAGCAGTTCATGCCCCAGGAACATGCAGAACTTGGGGATATCGCGACGAGTGGAAGGGTCGGTCGCGATGACCTTGAGCAAGCCACCCGCCGGCAGGTCACGTACCTTGTTGTGCAACATCATCACCGGCTCGGGGCAGTTGAGGCCGGTGGCATCGAGAATGGCTTCAGGCTGATCGGACATTGGGGGACTCCAGAAACTGGCTGTCATTGTCGCGCAAAGCGGCGAGCACGCCCAGCCTTGCCGGGTACCGTTCGACATCCGGCCAACCTCGCTGGCCATTCCTGTCGCACCAGCGCAGCATGGTGCTTCCGCATCTGGAGAATAACGCCATGGCTGATGCCGCGACTCGTGACGCTCGCTGCTGGTGCGTCAAACGCCTGGACGACAACGGCAACGAGTTCATCCTGCGCGATAGCCTGACCCGCGCCGAGGCCGAGCGGCTGGCCGCCGAGTATCAGGCTCGGGGGCACAAGCAGAGCTATTGGGCAAGCCGGATGGCCAATTGAGTCGTAGGGGCGAATAAATTCGCTCTGTCTGCGTTGAGTGTTGCAAGTGGCGGCGTTCCTTGTAGGAGCGGGGGGGGACGCGGAGTTCTTGCTCGCGAACCGGACCCTTTCGCGAGCAAGCACGCTCCTACAAGGCTCTCAGCCCGGCCATTGATTGCTAGTAACCGCTAACGCAGACATAGCCAATAAGTTCGCCCGTACAAGGAGTCCCCTTGAATATGATCACAACCTGCGCAGGTGGCAGGTGACTTCCTCGCGGTCGTGATAGAGCTGTTTGCAAGCGATGGACACTTTCAAGCCACGAGCCTTGAGGCCCTCGTCGATGCGAGCGAGCAGGCGTTGCACTTCGGCATAGCGCTGTTTCATCGGCAACTTGAGGTTGACCACCGCCTCTTTGCACCAGCCCTCTCCCATCCAAGTCTCGATCATCGAGGCAGTACGCGCGGGTTTCTCGACGATATCGCAAACCATCCAGTTCACCGGCCGGCGTGGCTTGAAAGCAAAGCCGTCAGCACGCTGGTGGTCCACCAGTCCGGAGTACATCAGGTTTTCCGCCATGGGGCCGTTGTCGACCGCGGTGACCTTGATGTTCCGATTGACCAGCTGCCAGGTCCAACCACCCGGCGCAGCCCCCAGGTCCACGGCGGTCATGCCTGGCGCCAGGCGCTGATCCCACTGGTCGCGCGGGATGAAATGGTGCCAGGCCTCTTCCAGCTTGAGAGTGGAGCGGCTAGGTGCCTCGCGGGGGAACTTCAAACGTGGAATGCCCATGGGCCAGAGCGCCGAGTTGTTCGATTCAGCTACGCCGACGAACGCTTCACGGCCACTGCGAAAAGTCAGCAGCAGGCGCGGCTTCTTCGGGTCGTCCTGCAACCGGCCGGCCTTGATCAAGGCGGTGCGCAGGGGCTTTTCGAACTTGCGGCAGAAATTCGAGAGTTCCTTGCCTTCGTTGGTATCGAACACTTCCAGCCAGAGACTGCCGCACACTGGATAATTGGCCAGGCTCTCAAGCAACACGCCGACGCGGTCGCTCTCCGGCAGTTCGACGTATTCGCCTCGTGCCCACTGGCGCGGGAATATCAGTTGGTTGAAGCGCACACGGCGCATCAGGTGCTCGGCACCACCGGGCTCGCTGCAAATGAACTCGGCATGAGCGCTGTTCGGTTTTGCCTTGGCATAGCCAGCCACATCCAGACGCGCTGCCTGCTCGGAAATCTCGGCACAAACCTCGCCTTCGAAACCGGGGCGGCAGTGCAACAGCAAAGTGTTCATCGGGGGCTCCTCCTGGGCGCGCACTATAGTTCCGCCGCGGCAGTTTTCACACATCCCAATCAGCAAAATCCTTCATTCAAAGTCCTGCGAATGCGCGGGCCCCGGGAACTTCCTGGCCACCCTCTCGGTCGGCTGAGATGGCGAGGCCCGCCAAGCAGAGCTAGTTTGTAAAGCTCCGCACGTGCAGCCGGCCCATGCTGTGTGGGCCCAGAGGAGATTTACGATGCCTTCGCTAGATAGCCTGAATTGCCATCGCAGCCTTGAAGTTGCAGGCAAGACCTACCAGTTCTTCAGCCTGCCGGAGGCGGCCAAGCGCCTTGGCCAGATCGACAAGTTACCGATGTCGATGAAAGTGCTGCTGGAGAACCTGCTGCGCTGGGAGGACGACGAGACCGTCACCAGTGACGACCTGAAAGCCATGGCCGCCTGGCTTGGTCCACGCAACTCGGAGCGCGAGATCCAGTACCGCCCGGCGCGAGTGCTGATGCAGGATTTCACCGGGGTACCGGCAGTCGTCGACTTGGCCGCCATGCGCGCGGCTGTGGCCGCTGCGGGCGGTGATCCACAACGGATCAACCCGCTCTCCCCCGTGGATCTGGTGATCGACCATTCAGTGATGGTGGACCGCTTCGCCACACCGGCTGCCTTCGAGGAGAACGTTGAGATCGAGATGCAGCGCAATGGCGAACGCTATGCCTTCCTGCGATGGGGCCAGCAAGCCTTTGACAACTTCAGCGTGGTACCGCCCGGCACTGGCATCTGCCACCAGGTCAACCTGGAATACCTGGCCCGCACCGTCTGGACCTGCGAAGAGGACGAGCAGACTTGGGCTTACCCCGACACCCTAGTCGGTACAGACTCCCACACCACCATGATCAACGGCCTCGGCGTGCTTGGCTGGGGTGTCGGCGGCATCGAAGCAGAAGCGGCAATGCTCGGCCAACCGGTGTCGATGCTGATTCCGGAGGTGATCGGCTTCAAGCTCACCGGCAAGTTGAAGGAGGGTATCACCGCTACCGACCTGGTCCTCACCGTTACCCAGATGCTGCGCAAGAAGGGTGTAGTGGGGAAATTCGTCGAGTTCTATGGCGACGGCCTCGCTGACCTGCCACTGGCCGACCGGGCCACGATTGCCAACATGGCACCGGAGTATGGCGCCACTTGTGGTTTCTTCCCAGTTGACGACATCACCCTGGGTTACCTTCGCCTGTCTGGCCGCTCAGAAGAAACGGTGCAACTGGTCGAGGCGTATAGCAAAGCCCAGGGCCTGTGGCGCGAGCCGGGCCATGAGCCATTCTTCACCGACACCCTGGCGCTGGACCTGGGCAGTGTCGAAGCCAGCCTCGCAGGCCCCAGGCGCCCGCAAGACCGCGTGCCGCTGCCGCAGGTACCGAAGGCCTTCGATGACCTGCTCGGCCTGCAACTCAAGACCGGGGGTGCTCCTGTCGCCACAAGCGTGCTGGTCGAGCAAGATGACGGGCAACGCTATCCGCTGGAAAATGGCGCCGTGGTCATCGCAGCCATCACCTCTTGCACCAACACCTCCAACCCAAGCGTGATGATGGCCGCCGGCCTGGTCGCCAAGAAAGCCGTGGAGAAGGGACTGACCCGCAGACCCTGGGTCAAGAGCTCGCTGGCCCCTGGCTCCAAGGTGGTGACCGAATACTTCAGGGCCGCCGGTCTTACGCCCTACCTCGACCAACTCGGCTTCAACCTGGTGGGTTACGGCTGCACCACCTGCATCGGCAACTCCGGACCGCTGCTGGCGCCCATTGAGCAGGCAATCCAGCAGGCCGACCTGACGGTCGCCTCGGTGCTTTCGGGCAACCGCAATTTCGAGGGTCGCGTCCATCCGCTGGTGAAAGCCAATTGGCTGGCATCCCCACCACTGGTCGTGGCCTATGCGCTGGCCGGCACCGTACGTCTGGACATCAGCCAGGAGCCGCTGGGGCAGGACCAGAAGGGCAAGCCGGTGTACCTCAAGGACATCTGGCCCAGCCAGAAGGAAATCGCCGAGGCGATCCAGAAAGTCGACACTGCGATGTTCCGCAGGGAATACGCCGAGGTGTTCTCTGGCGATGAGCAGTGGCGCAACATCCTTGTGCCGGAATCCGACACCTATGCGTGGCAGGCAGACTCCACGTATATCCAGCATCCGCCATTCTTTGCGGACATCTCCAAAGCCCCTCCCAAAGTGGAGGATGTGCGTCAAGCGCGCATCCTCGCCCTGCTGGGCGACTCGGTCACCACCGATCACATCTCCCCTGCCGGCAACATCAAGGCCGACAGCCCAGCTGGTCGCTACTTGCGAGAACATGGTGTGGAGCCCAAGGATTTCAACTCCTACGGCTCACGACGCGGCAACCATGAAGTGATGATGCGCGGCACCTTCGCCAACATCCGCATCAGGAATGAAATGCTCGGGGGCGAGGAAGGTGGCAATACCCTGCACATTCCCAGTGGTGAGAAGCTGGCGATCTATGACGCAGCCATGCGCTATCAGACGGAGGGAACTGCGCTGGTGATTGTGGCCGGCAAGGAATATGGCACCGGCTCCTCTCGTGACTGGGCCGCCAAGGGCACCAATCTGCTGGGCGTCAAAGCTGTGATCGCGGAGAGCTTCGAGCGAATCCACCGCTCCAACCTGGTGGGCATGGGCGTGCTACCGTTGCAGTTCGAAGCAGATAATGACCGCACGACGCTGTGCCTGACCGGCCGGGAGACCTTGGCAATCCTTGGCCTGACAGGCGCCAACCTGAAGCCACACATGCCCCTGACACTGGAGATCACTCGCGAGGACGGCACGCAGGACAGGGTCCAGCTACTCTGCCGAATCGACACATTGAACGAGGTGGAGTACTTCAAGGCGGGCGGCATCTTGCACTACGTGCTGCGGCAGATGCTGGCGGCTTGATCCGCTGCGGTTCGGGGCTCGGCACATTTGTCCGAGCCCCGAAGCGCCCCACGCTTTCTGACAGTGCCCACTCGTCGCGAGACTGCTGCCCCTGATATTCATCTGCGCCAGCACCCGCCTGACAACGACACTCCACGCTCATTGCACCGCGCCCAGGGAAACCAACCCTTTAGAATGCGCCGTCGAAAAAAGGCTCAACCTTAGCGCCTGGATGCCGATACAAGCAGCAGGCCTTCCGGAAAAACACCATGAGAAACAACCAACCTATCACCCAGCGTGAGCGCATATTCCCCGTTGAACAGCGACTGATCTCCACCACAGACAGCAGGGGCGTCATCACTTATTGCAACGACGCGTTCATCGATATCAGCGGCTACAACCGAGAAGAGCTGATTCGCGCCCCCCATAACCTGGTGCGACATCCCGATGTGCCGCCGGCGGTGTTCGCCCATATGTGGGCCACGCTCAAGAAAGGCCGCCCGTGGATGGGCGTCGTCAAAAACCGCTGCAAGAATGGCGACCACTACTGGGTCAATGCCTACGTCACCCCCATCTTTGAAGGCAGCCAGATCACCGGCTTCGAGTCCGTGCGCGTTAAGCCGACGGCTGAGCAGATTCGCCGTGCCGAGGCGCTCTACCAACGCATCAACTCCGGCAAATCCCCCATTCCAAAACGGGATCAGTGGCTGCCGGTCCTGCAGGATTGGTTGCCCTTCATCCTGATCAGCCAGATCGGTTTCCTGATTGGCGCCTGGCTCAATTCCCACTGGGGATTCCTGGCGGCAGCCCTCCTCTCGATACCGCTGGGTCTGATCGGCCTGGCTTGGCAGAATCGGGGTATCAAACGGTTGCTCCACCTCGCCGAGCAGGCCACTTCTGACCCGCTGATCGCTCAGATGTACACCGACAGCCGAGGCGTACAAGGCCGTCTTGAGATGGCCATGCTCAGCCAGGAAGCTCGCCTGAAGACTTGCCTGACCCGCCTGCAGGATACTGCCGAGCACCTGACCAAACAGGCCCGCCAGGCCGACACCCTCGCGCACAACAGCTCCGACGGGCTGGAGCGCCAACGCGTAGAAACCGAGCAGGTCGCCGCCGCCGTGAACCAGATGGCGACCACCACCCAGGAAGTCGCCAACAATGTGCAGCGCACAGCCGATGCAACCCAGGAAGCCAACCGCCTGACCAGCCAGGGCCGGACCATCGCAGCTGAAACCCGCGAAGCCATCCAGCGCCTGTCGCAGTCGGTGGGTGAAACCGGTGAGACCGTCACCCGCCTGGCCCAGGACAGTAATGAAATCGGCGGTGTCGTCGACGTGATCAAGGGTATCGCCGATCAGACCAACCTGCTGGCGCTCAACGCAGCAATCGAAGCCGCCCGGGCCGGTGAAATGGGCCGCGGCTTTGCTGTGGTGGCTGACGAAGTACGCCAGCTGGCACAGCGTACAGCGGAGTCCACCGGGCAGATCCACCAGTTGATCGCACAACTGCAAAAGACCGCCGAAGAAGCCGTGCTCACCATGGAGAACGGTCGTCGCCAGGCAGACGAGGGCGTCGAGCGAGTGCAACAGGCCGACCAGGCACTGGCTGGCATCAGCGATGCGGTTGCCAACATCGCCGACATGGCTGATCAAATCGCCGCCGCTACCGAGGAACAGAGCGCAGTGGCCGAGCAGATAAACCAGAGCATCAGCAGCATTGCACACCTGGCCGACCAGACCTCGGGCGAAGCCCAGCGTACAGCCCTGCTCAGCGAGGAGCTGACCAATACCGCTCAAGGACAATATTCGCTGGTGGATCGTTTCAACCGCTAAGCATTTCCATGCGTCAGCAAGAACGCCATCACCCCGGTTCGAGGCGATGGCGTTTTTGTTGGTGAGCTCATCGCAGGCTTCTCCGTAGTACAAAAAGCCATGGCCCCTGCTGGGGCCATGGCTTTATCTCAAGGCCTGAACATGCGTCAGCTCGACGACGGCTCCAGTGCCACCTCGCCCGCGGCTGAGCGCTTGCGCAGACCAAACTGGTAGGCCACCACTAACACCACTAGAAACGGCACGCCGAACACCAGCGTCATCCTGAATACCTCGGTGAATGCAGTGGTCACCAGGATCGCCACCATCAGCCCCAGCCCCAGCAATGTCGTCCAGGGGAACAAGCGCATCCGGAACGAAAGCTGCAGACCACCACTGCGCTCGTGGTAGCGACGGAAGCGATAGTGAGTCAGGAAGATCATCATCCAGGCGAACAGCGCACCGAACATGGAGACGGCCATCATCAGAGAGAAGGATTCTTTCGGATAGATCAGGTTCACCAGCGTCGCCAGCGCAATGCCCACACAGGACAGCATCAGGGCATTGAGCGGAACGCCGTTTCGGCTCAGTCGCCCCATGGCCTTGGGCGCATGGCCAGCACGGGACAGGCTGAACATCATCCGAGTGGTGGTGTAGAGCTGACTGTTCATGGCCGAGACAGCCGCTACCAGAATCACGAAGTTGAGCAGCCCTGTTGCACCGGGAATGCCGGTTTCCTGCATCACGGTGACGAAGGGGCTCTGGGTGCCCGTCCCCGCTGTATTCCAGGGCACGATGGCGAGGATCAGCGCCAGGGTCAGGAGATAGAACACCACCAGGCGCACGAGGGTTGCGCGGAAGGCCTGCTTCACGGCGTGCTGCGGATCCTCTGCCTCACCGGCCGCCACCGCGATCATCTCGACGCTCAGGTAGCTGAAGATGGAGACGATCACGGCAATCCACATGCCATGGATGCCATTGGGGAAGAACCCGCCATGGGCGCTATAGAGATGTACACCATAGCCGTTTCCGCTGACTCCGAAGACCAGGTACGCACCAAGCAGGATGAATCCGACGATGGCACTGATCTTTATCGCCGAGAACCAGTATTCGAAGCGACCGAAGGTCTTCACACTGATCGCGTTGATCAGCACCAGACCGGCAGAGAACGACAGGATCCAGACCCACTCCGCGACCTGCGGAAACCAGAATTTCATGTACAAGGCAACCGCCGTGACCTCCGTGCCCACAGCCAGGACGATCGCGGCCCAATATGCATAGCGCACCAGGAAGCCTGCCAGCGGGCTGACGTAGAACTCGGCATAGGCCCCGAAGGACCCCGAAGTCGGATGGGCAACTGTCATCTCGGCCAGACACCCCATCAGCAACAAGGTGATCAGGGCGCCGATGGCATAACTGATGAGCACGCTGGGGCCAGCGAAACCGATGGCGAAGGTGCTGCCCATGAACAGACCAGTGCCGATGGCACCGCCGATCGCGATCATGCTCATTTGGGCGCTGGTCAACTGCTGCCGCAGCCCCTTCTCACGCCCGGCGATCGCCTGGAAACCATTGGATTCGTTCATTTCTTGTCTCTGAGTCTTGTGATTATTGAAAGCAGAAGCATCCGATCCGGGCGCTACAGCAGGCTCAACGGATATTCCAGGATGACGCGGACCTCGTTGTTGTCCGCTGTGTCAGCCCGCGCCAGTTCGGCCGACGAGCGCAGGCTGGCCTGGCGCAGCCGCACGGACAGGTCCTTTACCGGCCCGTCCTGGACCACGTAGCGCAGCTCAATGTCGCGTTCCCAGCGCTTGCCGTCACCGCCATAACGACCATAGGCGCCATTGGGGCCACCGTCGTAATGGCTGTCATCGATGTGGTCGCCGCTCACGTAACGAGTCATGAAACTAAGTCCCGGTACGCCGAACGCCGCCATATCGAGGTCATAGCGCATCTGCCAGGAACGTTCGTTGGGGGCGTTGAAGTCGACAACCTGCACCGAGTTGGCAAGATAGATCGAAGTGCCGGGCTGACGATCGAAGCCCAGGTAGTCGAAGGGCTCATCGCCATGCACGCGCTGGTAAGCCAAGGTCAAGCTGTGCGGGCCCTGGCTGTAACGACTGGAAAGCGACCAAGTGGTGTTGTCGATTTCCCCTGCTCGCCGCTGCCCCTCATCGAGCGTGCGGTAGAGGTTGAGGTCGAAGGACAGGCCACGCAGTTCGTCCAGCTGGAAGACATGACCTGCGTTGGCGTAGTACTGCCGCCAGATATCGTCGAAACGCGAGGCATAGAAGCTCAGGCTGGTTCCGCCAGCGGGGGCGAATGCCACCCCGGCGTAGTCCACATGACCAGTCTCGACCTGCGCATACAGGGCCTTGAGCGCGCCATCGAAGTTGGTGGAGTTGCCATCGTTGCCAGCAGTGAAATGACCAGCATCCAGCAAAAGGTCATCGATTTCGCGACTGTTCAGCTGAAATCCGGTGGCCGTCGGCGTGAACAGACGCGCAGCGCCAGTGCCGAACACAGGATTCATGGGCATCAGGTTGCCGTATTTCAGCTCGCTGCGTGATACCCGCGCCTTCACTGCGGCGCCTACCTCGGAGTACTCGTCCTCGGCACGGCCATCGGAGCCTACCGGCAGCAGGTCCGTACCCGTGCGCCCCTTGCCGCTGTCGAGCTTGAGCCCCAAATGAGCATAGGCGTCGACACCAAACCTTACGGTGCCAGGTGTGTAGCCCGAAGCGAAGTCGAGCTGGAAGCCATGGGCCCACTCTTCCCTGTAGTTCTGGCCGCCTGGATTGTTCAGCAGGTTACGGTGGAAGTAGAAGTTGCGCTGCGTCAGCACCAGGCTGCTGTCGGCCAGGAGCCCGCCCGCAACCTCCTCTGCCATCAAGCCCGGACTGCACGCGCCCAGCAGCAGGAGTAGGCACGCCGAAGACATATTCAGCTTCATGGGTTTTCCTTTCTTGTTGTGGTTATGGCATTTCATCGCGTAGCGCCCCAGGTACAGGGGCGCCGTTTCAGGTGGGCCTGAAGGTCAGGTCACCTTGTGGCGAACGCGGAAGCGCTCTTGTTGCCAGATACCGGAGTCGAGGATCTCGCCCAGGATCTCTGCTGCATCCCATACATCGGCGAAGCTTGTGTAGAGCGGGGTAAAGCCGAATCGCATGATGCGGGGCTCACGGTAATCACCGATGACGCCGCGCTCGATCAGCGCCTGGATCAACGCGTAGCCTTCTGGATGCTCGAAGCTGACATGGCTGCCACGATGGGCATGCTCGAGCGGCGTCACCAAAGTGAGCGGGTGTTTGGCGCAACGCTGCTGAACCAGATTGATGAACAGGTCAGTCAGCGCCAGGGACTTGCATCGCAGGGCCTGCATATCGGTCTTGGCAAAAACATCCAGGCCGCACTCGACAAGCGCCAACGAAGTGATGGGCTGGGTGCCGCAGAGGTATCGACCAATGCCCGGCGCCGGCTCATAACTGGTCTCCATGCCAAACTGACGGGCGTGCCCCCACCAACCGGTGAGCGGCTGCCAGACCAGGTCACGCAGATGTGGCGCAACCCAGACGAACGCCGGTGAGCCAGGACCACCATTCAGGTACTTGTAGGTGCAGCCGATGGCATAGTCGGCATTCGCGCCTTTCAGGTCCACCGGCACGGCGCCGGCCGAGTGGGCCAGGTCCCAGATGGCCAGCGCGCCGCACTCATGGGCCAGCGCAGTCAGGGCAGCCATGTCATGCAGGTAGCCAGTCTTGTAGTTGACGTGGGTGATCATCACCACAGCCGTGTCCGCGCCGATGACTGCGGGAAGCTCCTCTGGGCTCTGTACCAGACGCAGGGAATAACCCTGCTGGAGCATGTCGGCCAGGCCCTCGGCCATGTAGAGGTCCGTGGGGAAGTTGCTGGCCTCGGAGACAATCACCTTGCGTGAGGGGTCGCGATTGGCCTGGACGCGGAGTGCTGCCACCAGCACCTTGAACAGGTTGATCGAGGTGGTATCAGTCACTACTACTTCGTCCTCGGCTGCGCCAATCAGCTGTGCGAGCTTGTTGCCCAAGCGCTCTGGCAGGGCGCGCCAGCCGGCGGTATTCCAGCTACGGACCAGGCCGTCCCCCCACTCATCCGCGAGTACTTGTCGGGCACGCTCCTGAGCGGCAGCCGGGCGGGCGCCGAGGGAGTTGCCGTCCAGATAGATCACACCTTCGGGCAAGGCAAAGTCAGCGCGCAAATGGGCGAGCGAGTCCTGGGCGTCGAGCGCCAGGCAATATTCTCTTGTTGTCATCTTCTTTTCCTAGGTCGATGGAGGACGCAGCACCGCACGAACCGGGCTGGCATCGAGGTGGGTGAACTTGAGAGGGAGCGCGATCAGCTCGTAGTCGCCGGCCGGTACTTCATCGAGAACCAGCCCCTCCAGAATCGCCATGCCATGCCGTGCAACGGTCTTATGGGCGTCCAGAGTCTTGGACTGCTGTGGGTCGAGCGAGGGCGTATCGATACCGATCAGGCGCACGCCGTGGGCTGCAAGCAACTCGATCGTGTCCGCCGCGACCGCCCGAAAGCACTCATCCCAATGGGTTTGGGCGGCCTGTTGGCAGGCTCGCAACAGCACCCTCGGCGGAACGCCCTGCAGATGCGGCGCAATATCTTCCGGACGCACGAGTTGCCCGCCATCCATGCAATGGATGACCCGGCAGGGCCCCAGGTAAGGCTCCAGGGACACGGCGCCGATAGCAGCACCAGCCGGGTCGTAATGCCGGGGCGCATCAGCATGGGCGCCGGTATGCGGCGACAGGCTGATACGACCGACATTGACCGGGCAGTCCGGCCCCATGTGCCAAACGGCCTCTTCGGTGTAGGGCGTATCGCCGGGCCAGGTGGGAATGGCCGGGTTGATCCAGGGACTGATGTCCCACAAGCGAGGGGATACCGACATGCTCGATCTCCAGTTGCTACTGGGAAGATGATGACGGAACCCCACTTGAATTTTCGTGCAAACTCAGAGACAAAATCGCCATATTCTCGAATATAATTCGATTACTAAAATCAAGTACGCAATTTTATTCTTACGCCATGACACTAGACTCCACAGATATTCGTATCCTCCTCTGCCTGCAGCAGAACGGCCGCATCAGCAATCAGGATCTGGCGGAAAAGGTCGCACTCTCACCGTCGGCCTGTCTGCGCCGGCTGCGCATCCTGGAAGACAACGGCGTAATAGAAGGTTATCGCGCCGTCTTCAATGCCGAGCGGCTTGGGGTGGAGCTGGAAGCCATCGTGCACATTTCCATGCGCCAGGACGATGAGAACTGGCACGAGGCATTCATCCAGAAGGTGCAGTCCTGGCCCGAGGTCGTCAGCGCTTACGTAATTACCGGCGCCAGCAACTATGTGCTGAGAGTGCAGGCCCGCAACCTCAAGCAGTACTCCGACTTCATCGTTAACAAGCTGAACCGGACGGTCGGGGTCACCGATATCCGCTCCGAGATCATCTTGCAAAAGATCAAGGAAGGCGGCGGCGTGCTGGACTTGCTGGTGGCGAGGAAGTAGCAGCCAGCGCTGGCCTATTTGGCGAGGAATTGCGCAACTTCATCCGCCGCAGTCTCCAGGTGCTGTTCATGGTTCAGGCCTGAAGCCTTGAGCGGCTTCAGGTCGTGGTTGGCGGCCAGGAGCCAGTGCACACGAATCGCCTGGGACAGGTTGTAACCGGCGACCGTTTGGCGATCACCCATGGGGTCGCGGTCCCCCTGAATGATCAGCGTCGGTGTTTTTAGATCCGCCAAGTGGGCGACACGCGGCTTGTCAGCCTTGCCCACGGCATGGAAGGGATAGCCCAGGCATACCAGCGCATCCACCCCTAACTCGTCCGCCATGAGGCTGGCCATACGCCCACCCATAGACTTGCCGCCTATAGCCAGTGGCCCTGTGACCTGCTGTCGCACCTGCTCATACACCACACGCCAGTGGGCGAGCAATTGTGCCTGTGGATTAGGGGGGCGTTTTCGCCCGTCCTCCCGCCTCGCCGACATGTAGGGAAACTCGAACCGAACTACCGCAACCCCCCGCGCTACCAGCCTCTCCGAGACGTTTTCCATGAATGGACTATCCATCGGCGCTCCCGCCCCATGGGCAAGAATCAGTGTGCTCTTTACCTGGCCCGAAGGCCTTTGCGACAACAACATTCAGACATCTCCGGTAGTCAGAGGCCGTTGATCCAAGTCAATAGGGGTTCCGAGGCGTTTCACCATGCTTCCCACGCAATTCCAAGAAACCGTGTACGGAAGCCCACAACATGAGCACAGCAACCAGTACCGCCTACAACTACAAGGTGGTCCGCCAGTTCGCCATTATGACGGTGGTCTGGGGAATCGTCGGGATGGGGCTCGGCGTTCTCCTGGCAGCCCAGCTAGCTTGGCCGGAACTCAACTTCAACCTGCCCTGGACCAGCTTCGGTCGCCTGCGCCCGCTGCATACCAATGCAGTGATATTCGCCTTTGGCGGATGCGCGCTGTTCGCCACCAGCTACTACGCAGTGCAACGCACCTGCCAGACGCGGCTGGTTTCGGACAAACTCGCCGCCTTCACCTTCTGGGGCTGGCAACTGGTGATTGTCCTGGCTGCCATCAGCCTGCCGCTGGGCTATACAAGCTCGAAAGAATACGCCGAACTGGAATGGCCGATCGACATCCTGATCACCATCGTCTGGGTTTCCTACGCCATCGTGTTCTTCGGCACGGTGATGAAGCGCAAGACCAAGCACATCTACGTGGGCAACTGGTTTTTCGGCGGCTTCATCCTCACAGTTGCGATTCTGCACCTGGTGAACAACCTGGAACTCCCCGTCACCCTGACCAAGTCCTATTCGCTCTACTCGGGAGCCACGGATGCGATGATCCAGTGGTGGTATGGCCATAACGCCGTGGGTTTCTTCCTGACTGCAGGCTTCCTGGGGATGATGTACTACTTCGTGCCCAAGCAGGCCGAGCGACCGGTGTATTCCTACCGCCTGTCCATCGTGCACTTCTGGGCGCTGATCACCCTGTACATCTGGGCCGGCCCGCATCACCTGCACTACACCGCCCTGCCGGACTGGGCCCAGTCCCTTGGCATGGTTATGTCCTTGGTACTGCTGGCTCCCAGCTGGGGCGGCATGATCAACGGCATGATGACCCTTTCCGGTGCCTGGCATAAGCTGCGCAGCGACCCGATCCTGCGCTTCCTGGTCGTCTCCCTGGCCTTCTACGGCATGTCCACCTTCGAAGGCCCGATGATGGCCATCAAGACCGTCAATGCCCTTTCCCACTACACCGACTGGACCATCGGCCATGTCCATGCCGGGGCGCTAGGCTGGGTAGCGATGGTGTCAATCGGCTCGCTGTACCACCTGATCCCGAAAGTCTTCGGCCGCGAGGAGATGCACAGCATAGGCCTGATCAACGCCCACTTCTGGCTGGCCACCATCGGTACCGTGCTGTACATCGCCTCCATGTGGGTCAACGGCATTACCCAGGGCCTGATGTGGCGCGCCGTCAACGAAGACGGCACCCTCACCTACTCCTTCGTCGAAGCCCTTGAAGCCAGCCACGCAGGCTTCGTGGTGCGCATGATCGGTGGTGCGATCTTCCTCAGCGGCATGCTGCTAATGGCCTGGAACACCTGGCGTACCGCCCGCGCCGTAGAACCGACCCAGTACGACGCAGCTGCGCAGATCGCCTGAGGAGCGCTAGATGAAAAAGCATGAAGTAATCGAGAAGAACGTTGGCCTGATGGCGCTGTTCATGGTCCTGGCCGTCAGCATCGGCGGCCTGGTACAGATCGTGCCGCTGTTCTTCCAGGACGTGACCAACAACCCGGTGGAAGGCATGAAGCCCTACACCGCCCTGCAACTGGAAGGCCGCGACATCTACATCCGCGAAGGCTGCGTTGGCTGCCACTCGCAGATGATCCGCCCGTTCCGTGCCGAGACCGAGCGTTATGGCCACTACTCCGTTGCGGGCGAAAGCGTCTGGGACCACCCGTTCCTGTGGGGTTCCAAGCGCACCGGTCCGGACCTGGCTCGCGTTGGCGGCCGCTACTCAGATGACTGGCACCGCGCCCACTTGTACAACCCGCGAAACGTAGTGCCGGAATCGAAGATGCCTGCCTACCCCTGGCTGGTAGAAAACACCCTCGACGGCAAGGATACCGCTGCGAAGTTGAAGGCAATGCGGACACTGGGCGTGCCTTACACCGACGAAGACGTTGCAGGCGCCCAGTCGGCAGTCAAGGGCAAGACCGAGATGGATGCCCTGGTCGCTTACCTGCAGGTCCTCGGCACCAGCCTGAAGAACAAGAGGTAGTCCATGGATATCGGAACGCTGCGTGGCCTCGGCACCCTCGTGGTGCTGATCGCCACCCTTGGTGTGATCTGCTGGGCGTACAGCGGTAAACGCAAGGCAAGCTTCGAAGAGGCGGCCAATCTACCCTTCGCTGATGACGTCACGCTCGACCGGAACGACTCTAGGAGCCCTCACGCATGACCACTTTCTGGAGCTGGTACATCTCCCTGCTCACCATATTTACCCTACTCGCCCTGGTCTGGCTGATCTTCGCCACGCGCAAGGGCGAGGCAAAAGGGACCACGGACCAAACCATGGGCCACAGCTTCGACGGCATTGAGGAATACGACAATCCGCTGCCCAAGTGGTGGTTCCTGCTGTTCATTGGCACGTTGATCTTCGCAGCCGGCTATCTGGTGGTCTATCCAGGTCTCGGCAACTGGAAAGGCGTGTTCCCGGGCTATGAGGACGGCTGGACGCAGGTCAAGCAATGGCAGCGTGAAGTGAACAAGGCCGAGCAACAGTACGGCCCGATCTTCGCGCGCTATTCGGCCATGCCAATCGAGGCTGTGGCCCTAGACCCCCAAGCCCTGAAGATGGGTGGCCGCCTGTTTGCAACCTATTGCTCCATTTGCCATGGCTCGGACGCCAAGGGAGCAGTGGGTTTCCCGAACCTCACCGACAGCAACTGGCGCTGGGGTGGCGAGCCCGAAACCATCAAGGCCAGCATCCTCCATGGCCGCGTTGCCGCCATGCCTGCCTGGGGCGAAATACTTGGTGACGAGGGCGTGAAGAATGTCGCCGCTTATGTGCGTCAGGACCTCGCCGGCCTGAAACTGCCGGTAGACACCAAGGCCGACCTCGCAGCGGGCAAGGCCCTGTTCGCCAGCACCTGCACCGCCTGTCATGGTGCCGAAGGCAGGGGCACAGCAATGATGGGGGCACCGGACCTGACCCGCCCCGGCGGCTGGATCTACGGCTCCGGCCTAACCCAGTTGCAGCAGACCATTCGATACGGCCGCAACGGTCAGATGCCCGCCCAACAGGAATATCTGGGTCAAGACAAGGTCCACGTGCTAGCCGCTTATGTATACAGCCTGTCGCAACAGGGCGAACAAACTGCCGGAAAGTAGAAAGGCGCGAGGGAGGCACGGACGCCTCCCCCTTCGGCGGCCAGCTGAGCGCTAAACTGCCAGCCGCGTAATACGGCGCCCTCAGGTGCCCGGACACAAGGATGTGTCCGCCTTTATTTATCTTCCTTTATATAGTGCGACCCAGTGTCGCACCTCTCCGACAAGCAGCACACATCCCGCTTTGACTTGGGCTAAGCTTCCCCGGAGTCGTTATAGGTCCCAACTCTAAGGCGATCCCCTTCTTCGCGCAGCGGATTGAGCGCTCGCCACCTTCTGACTGCGCCAAACGCACGCGCGCCAATCCTTGTCCAGAGGGCTCTGAAGCCCTGATTGTGTCGGCATGTGTCGTTGCAATGGCTACCCTCTTTCTCCATACTTGCCGCCGATTTTTTGTCCCCAGAAAAACTCCATTAACCGTGGAACCCCTAGCATGAGCACAGCAATCAGTCAGACTGCTTATAACTATAAGGTGGTCCGCCAGTTCGCCGTTATGACGGTGATCTGGGGGGTCATAGGGATGGGTCTAGGTGTGTTCATTGCCGCACAACTCGTGTGGCCGGAACTCAACCTTGGCCTACCGTGGACCAGCTTCGGCCGTCTTCGCCCACTGCATACCAACGCGGTGATCTTCGCGTTTGGTGGTTGCGCCTTGTTCGCCACGTCCTACTACGTGGTACAGCGCACCTGCCAAGCCCGCCTGGTCTCCGATAGTCTGGCCGCCTTCACCTTCTGGGGTTGGCAAGCCGTGATCGTGCTGGCGGTGATCACACTGCCGCTGGGCTACACCTCTTCCAAGGAGTACGCCGAGCTGGAGTGGCCGATCGACATCCTCTTGGGGATCGTCTGGATCACCTATGCGGTGGTTTTCTTCGGCACCATCATCAAGCGCAAGTCCAAGCACATCTATGTGGGTAACTGGTTCTTCGGCGCTTTCATCCTGGTCACCGCCATGCTGCACATCGTCAACAGCATGGAAATGCCGGTCTACGCCTTCAAGTCGTACTCCATGTACGCCGGCGCAACCGATGCGATGATCCAGTGGTGGTACGGTCACAACGCCGTGGGCTTCTTCCTGACCACCGGCTTCCTCGGGATGATGTATTACTTCGTACCCAAGCAGGCCGAGCGTCCGATCTACTCCTATCGTCTGTCCATCGTGCACTTCTGGGCGCTGATCACCCTGTACATCTGGGCTGGTCCACACCACCTGCACTACACCGCCCTGCCGGACTGGGCCCAGTCCCTTGGCATGGCCATGTCCTTGATCCTCCTGGCTCCGAGCTGGGGTGGCATGATCAACGGCATGATGAGCCTGTCGGGCGCCTGGCATAAGCTGCGTAGCGACCCGATCCTGCGCTTCCTGGTGGTGTCCCTGGCCTTCTACGGCATGTCCACCTTCGAAGGCCCGATGATGGCCATCAAGACCGTCAACGCCCTCTCCCACTACACCGACTGGACCATCGGCCACGTGCATGCCGGCGCCCTCGGCTGGGTTGCAATGATCTCCATCGGCTCGCTGTACCACCTGATTCCGAAGGTCTTCGGTCGTGAGCAGATGCACAGCGTCGGTCTGATCAACGCCCACTTCTGGCTGGCCACCATCGGTACCGTGCTGTACATCGCCTCCATGTGGGTCAACGGCATCACCCAGGGCCTGATGTGGCGTGCAGTCAACGAAGACGGCACCCTCACCTACTCCTTCGTCGAAGCCCTTGAGGCCAGCCATCCGGGCTTCCTGGTGCGCATGATCGGCGGCGCCTTCTTCGTGACCGGCATGCTGCTGATGGCCTACAACACCTACCGCACCGTACGTGCTGCCAAGCCGGCTGAATACGACGCCGCTGCGCAGATTCCGCAAGGAGCTCATCACTAATGAAGCAACATGAATTAGTCGAGAAGAACGTCGGCCTGCTGGCACTGTTCATGGTGATCGCCGTGAGCATCGGCGGCCTGGTACAGATCGTGCCGCTGTTCTTCCAGGACGTGACCAACAACCCAGTCGAAGGCATGAAACCACGCACCGCGCTGGAGCTCGAAGGCCGCGACATTTACATCCGCGAAGGTTGCGTTGGCTGCCATTCGCAGATGGTTCGTCCGTTCCGTGCCGAAACCGAGCGTTATGGCCACTACTCCGTTGCGGGCGAAAGCGTCTGGGACCACCCGTTCCTGTGGGGCTCCAAGCGCACTGGTCCGGACCTGGCCCGCGTTGGCGGCCGTTACTCCGACGACTGGCAGCGTGCCCACCTGTACAACCCGCGCAACGTAGTTCCGGAATCGAAGATGCCGGCCTACCCGTGGCTGGTTGAGAACAAGCTCGACGGCAAGCACACCGCCGACAAGATGGAAGCTCTGCGCAAACTGGGCGTGCCCTACACCGACGAAGACATCGCTGGCGCGAAAGAAGCCGTCAAGGGCAAGACCGAGATGGACGCACTGGTCGCGTTCCTCCAAGGCCTGGGCACCTCTATCAAGAACAAACGGTAACGCATGATGGATATCGGGACTCTCCGCGGTATTGGCACTTTCGTGGTCTTCGTCGCCTTTATTGGTGTCGTGCTCTGGGCCTACAGCAGCAAGCGCAAGAGCAGCTTCGACGAGGCCGCCAACCTGCCCTTCGCGGATGAGCCTCCCAAGTCCGCCAAGCGTGACGAGCAAGATTCTAGGAGTAACAAAGAATGACTTCTTTCTGGAGTTGGTACGTAACCCTGCTCACCAGCGCCACGCTGGTAGCGCTGACCTGGCTGATCTTCGCCACCCGCCGGGGACAGCGCCAGGAAAGCACCGATGAAAAGGTCGGCCATTCCTTCGACGGTATCGAGGAATACGACAACCCGCTGCCCAAGTGGTGGTTCATGCTGTTCGTCGGCACTCTGATCTTCGCCGTCGGCTACCTGGTCATGTACCCGGGCATGGGCAACTGGAAAGGCATTTTCCCTGGCTACAACGAAGTCGCTGAAGGGAAGCCGTTCGCCAACGGCGAGTCCGGCTGGACCGGCGTGCATCAGTGGGAAAAGGAAATGGACAGGGCCGACAAGGAATATGGCCCGATCTTCGCCAAGTACGCTGCCATGCCGATCGAGGACGTGGCCCAGGACGAGAAGGCCCTGAAAATGGGCGGCCGCATGTTTGCCTCCTACTGCTCGGTCTGCCACGGCTCCGACGCCAAGGGCGCCTACGGTTTCCCGAACCTGACCGACCATGACTGGCGCTGGGGCGGCGAACCCGCCACCATCAAGACCACCATCCTCGGTGGCCGCCATGGCGTAATGCCAGCCTGGGGTGAGGTAGTCGGCGAGCAGGGCGTGCGTGACGTTGCAGCGTTCGTCCGCGTGCAACTGCACGGTCGCGACCTGCCGAAGGAGGCTAAGGCTGATCCGCAAGCTGGCAAGGCGATCTTCGCCGCCAACTGCGTGGCTTGCCATGGTCCGGAAGGCAAAGGTACGCCGGCCATGGGCGCGCCTGACCTGACGCACCCGAACGCCTTCATCTACGGCAGTAGCTTTGCCCAACTGCAACAGACCATCCGTTACGGTCGCCAAGGCATGATGCCTGCCCAGGAGCAAATCCTCGGCAACGACAAAGTGCACCTGCTGGCCGCCTACGTGTACAGCCTGTCGCAGAAACCTGCTGCAGAAGCTGAAGCCAAGTAATACCCTAACCTGCCATGCGCGACGCACTGTCGCACATGGCAGGCCGCTATCAGGCGTACCATATGCGGCAGGCTCCAAGACTCCGACCGGCAATGTACTGGTCAGGGCGCCGATAACTGCCGTGGTATGAGAACGATGAGCGAACAGATTCCCGTCCAGAACATCACCCCTCCTCCGGCCAAAGGCGACAACGTCGACCTGTACGCCAGCCGCGAAAAAATCTACACGCGCGCTTTCACCGGCATCTTCCGCAACCTGCGCATGACCGGCGGAGCGTTCTTGTTCCTGCTCTATTTCGGCACTGTCTGGCTCAGCTGGAACGACCGCCAGGCCGTGTGGTGGAACCTGCCCGAGCGCAAGTTCTACATCTTTGGCGCCACCTTCTGGCCCCAGGACTTCGTCCTCCTGTCCTGGCTGCTGATCATCTGCGCCTTCGGCCTATTCTTCATCACCGTATTCGCTGGACGCGTCTGGTGCGGCTACACCTGCCCGCAGAGCGTCTGGACCTGGATCTTCATGTGGTGCGAAAAAGTCACCGAAGGTGACCGCAATCAGCGCATGAAGCTCGACAAAGCTCACATGACCTCGCAGAAACTACTGCGCAAGTCGGCCAAGCATGGCTTGTGGCTAATGATCGGCTTCGCCACCGGCATGACCTTCGTCGGCTACTTCACGCCGATTCGCGAACTGATTTTCGATTTCTTCATCGGCCAGGCCAGTGGTTGGGCCTATTTCTGGGTCGGCTTCTTCACCCTCGCCACCTATGGCAACGCTGGCTGGCTCCGCGAGCAGGTGTGCATCTACATGTGTCCTTATGCGCGCTTCCAGAGCGTGATGTTCGACAAGGACACCCTGATCGTCTCCTACGACCCGCGTCGCGGCGAATCGCGCGGTCCGCGCAAGAAGGGCATCGACTACAAGGCTCAGGGCCTCGGCGACTGCATTGATTGCACCATGTGCGTCCAGGTCTGCCCCACCGGGATCGACATCCGTGACGGCCTGCAGATCGAGTGCATCGGCTGCGCCGCTTGCATCGACGCCTGCGATTCGATCATGGAGAAGATGAACTACCCGAAAGGCTTGATCAGCTATACCACCGAGCACAACCTGAACGGCCAGAAGACTCATCTGCTGCGCCCGCGCCTGATCGGGTACGCTGTCGCCCTTGTAGCCATGATCGGTATGTTCGCCTACGCCGTGGCAGCACGCTCGCTGGTAGAGCTTGACGTGATCAAGGACCGAGTCCTGTTCCGCGAGAACGAACAGGGCCGGATCGAGAACGTCTACACCCTGAAAGTGATGAACAAGTCGCAGTTGGACCAGACTTTCGTCATCGAAGCCGAGGGCCTTGACGGCCTTGTCTATGAAGGCAAGCGTGAGGTTCGCGCCGAGGCCGGAGAAGTCCTCTCGGTGCCGGTGGAGCTGTCCATCGAACCTGACCAACTGCCCTCAAGCACCAACAAGATCCTCTTCCGCGTCCACTCCGCGGATGTCCCCAGCATCAAGACTGACGCCGACAGCCGTTTCATCGGCCCCAGCGTCCGCTAGACAATGGAACCACCATGCAGTCCGAAGCACCCGTAAGCCCTTGGTACAAGCAGTTCTGGCCTTGGTTCATCCTCAGTATCCTCGGTACCTCCGTGGTGCTGGGGACCACCATGCTGGTGATCGCCACGAAGAACCCGCCAAGCCTTGTATCCGACAACTATTACGAAGTCGGCAAAGGCATCAACACCTCCCTGGAGCGTGAAAACCTGGCAGAGCGTTTAGGCATGAAGGCCAGCCTGAGAGTCCAAGAAGAAAGCGGCGAGGTGGTACTGGAACTGAACGGCGAAAGCCATCCCCAACAACTGGTGCTCAGCCTGCTGTCCCCCACTCAGCCTGAAAAGGACCGCCGTGTCGTGCTTCAGCCCCAGGCTGACGGCAAGTATCGTGGCCAGCTGCAGGACCCGGTCAGTGGTCGCCGCTTCGTTGAACTGATCGGCCAGGAGCAAGGCCAGGACTGGCGCCTGTTCGAGGAAGAAAACCTCGAGAAGGGTGGCGTAATCCGTCTCGGCGAATAAGCCAGCCTGGAATGAACACCCCCCTTTCCTGCTATCACTGCGGCTTGCCGGTCCCCGCCGGCAGCCGTTTCGAGGCCCGCGTGCTGGGAGAGACGCGGGCCATGTGCTGTCCGGGCTGCCAGGCCGTGGCCGAAGCCATCGTCGCCGGCGGACTTGAGAGCTACTACCACCACCGCAGCGATAGGGCCCCCAACCCCGAAGCCCTGCCCAGGGAGTTGCCTGACGAGTTGGCGCTCTATGATCGTGCCGAAGTCCAGCAGCCCTTCGTCCAGCATCAGGGTGAACTGAGCGAGACCTGCCTGCTGATTGAGGGCATCAGCTGCGCGGCCTGCGGCTGGCTGATCGAAAAGCATCTACGTGCGCTCCCAGCAGTCGCCGAAGCCAGCCTGAACTTGTCCAACCACCGCCTGCAGGTGCGCTGGGCAGACAGCCAGCTTCCCCTGAGCCAACTGCTCAAGGAACTGCGCAAGATCGGATACGCCGGCCATCCCTACAAACCGGACGAAGCCGCCGAGCGCCTGACTGCGGAAAACCGCCGCGCCATGCGCCAGTTGGGTGTCGCCGGCCTGCTCTGGATGCAGGTAATGATGGCTGCCATGGCCACCTGGCCGGAGTTCAATATCGACCTCTCCGTAGAGCTCGACACCATCCTGCGCTGGGTCAGCCTGTTCCTGACCACGCCCATCGTCTTCTATTGCTGTGGTCAATTCTTCCGTGGTGCCCTGCGCGACCTGCGCACCCGTCACCTCACCATGGACGTCTCCGTCTCCCTGGCCATCGGCGGTGCCTATGTCGCCGGTATCTGGTCCACCGTCACCGGGGTCGGTGAACTGTATTTCGACGCCGTAGGCATGTTTGCCCTGTTCCTGCTGGCCGGCCGTTATCTGGAGCGCAGGGCCCGAGAGCGCACGGCCGCAGCCACGGCGCAGTTAGTGAACCTGCTACCGTCATCGTGCTTGAGGCTGGATGTTGATGGCCACAGCGAACGGATTCTGCTGAATGAACTGCGCACCGGTGATCGCGTTCTGGTCCCGCCGGGGGCCTTACTTCCCGCAGACGGACGCATTCTCGAAGGCCAATCCAGCATCGACGAATCCGTACTGACCGGCGAATACCTGCCCCAGGCACGCTGCCAGGGCGACTCTGTCACGGCTGGCACCCTCAATGTCGAAGGCCCACTGACCATCGAAGTCGAAGCCTTGGGCGACAGTACCCGCCTCTCCGCGATCGTCCGGCTGCTGGAGCGCGCCCAAACCGACAAGCCGCGCCTCGCTGAGTTGGCCGACAAAGTCGCCCAGTGGTTTCTGCTCATCGTCCTGACTGCGGCGGCAGTCGTCGGCATCGTCTGGTGGCAGTTCGACCCGCAGCGGGCGTTCTGGGTCGTGCTATCGCTGCTGGTGGCTACGTGCCCCTGCGCCCTTGCCCTGGCCACACCCACTGCGCTCACCACGGCCACCGGAAGCCTACACAAGCTTGGCCTGCTGCTGACGCGCGGCCATGTGCTGGAAGGACTCAACCACATCGATACCGCCATCTTCGACAAGACCGGTACCCTCACCGAAGGTCGCCTGACCCTCAGCGCCATCCACCCCCTCGGCCTGCTTGATAGCAATAACTGCCTAGCCCTGGCCGCCGCGCTGGAAAACCGATCGGAGCACCCGATCGCCCGCGCCTTCGGCCGCGCCCCCGAGGCCGCCGATTGCGTTGAAAGCGTTCCTGGCCGGGGGTTGGAAGGCCAGGTTGGTGGCCGCCACCTGCGCATCGGCCAGGCGGAGTTCGTCGCCGAGCTGAGCGGGCAGCCGGTACCGGCCATTCCTGGCGACCAGGGCCAATGGCTGCTGCTGGGCGACGATCAGGGTCCGCTGGCCTGGTTCGTTCTCGACGACCACCTGCGCGCGGATGCCCCGGCCTTGTTGGAGGCCTGCCGCGAGCGCGGCTGGCGGCTGCTGTTGCTCTCCGGCGACAGCTCGCCCATGGTCGCCGCCATCGCTCGTCAGCTGGGAATCGAAGATGCCCGTGCAGGCATGACCCCGGATGCAAAACTGGAAGTTCTGCGCCAACTGCACAAGCAGGGTCGCCGGGTCCTCATGCTGGGTGACGGCGTCAACGACGTGCCGGTACTTGCCGGCGCGGACATCAGCGTCGCCATGGGCAGCGCAACCGACCTGGCCAAGACCAGCGCCGACGCCGTGCTGCTCTCGAACCGACTGGAAAGTCTGGTGCAAGCCTTCACTGTGGCTCGCAGGACGCGCCGCATCATCATCGAGAACCTCACCTGGGCAACGCTGTACAATGGCCTGGTGTTGCCCTTCGCTGCCCTTGGCTGGATCACCCCACTCTGGGCCGCGTTCGGTATGTCAGTCAGTTCTCTAGTGGTGGTAGTCAATGCGCTTCGACTGGCCAAAAGCTGAAGGCCTGAAGCGGGAAGCCTGCCACTGCCCAAGGCTCGCCGCTCAAATAGAGAAATTGCCATGCCCGCGCTCTACATTCTGATTCCCGTCGCTATTGGATTGGTCGGATTCGCCATCTGGCTGTTCTTCTGGGCCGTGGACAGCGGCCAGTACGATGACCTCGACAGCCCAGCCCACAGCATCCTGTTCGATGACGAAGACCCCAAGCACAAAGCTGGCATCGCCGAAGCTGGGGGCGAGAAGGACGACCAGGACGCCCCCCGTGGCTGAACTTGCCCCACTGCTATTGTCCGCGTTCATTCTTGGCCTGCTGGGGGGCGGCCATTGCCTGGGCATGTGTGGTGGCCTGATGGGAGCCCTGACCCTCGCCATTCCGCCCGAGCAACGTACCCGCCGCTTCCGCCTGCTGCTCGCCTACAACCTCGGGCGCATTCTCAGCTACGGCCTCGCTGGTTTGCTCATCGGACTTGTCGGCTGGGCTGTCGCCAATAGTCCCGCAGCAACCCTCCTACGCGTAATCGCTGCACTTCTGCTGATTGCCATGGGCCTCTACCTGGCCGGATGGTGGAGCGGCCTGACCCATATCGAAGCGCTGGGCCGGGGCCTCTGGCGGCATATCCAACCCATCGCCCAGAAATTGCTGCCCGTCTCCAGCTTGCCGCGCGCCCTGCTGCTCGGGGCACTATGGGGCTGGTTGCCCTGCGGGCTGGTCTACAGCACCTTATTGTGGTCTGCCAGCCAGGGAACATCAACCGATAGCGCACTACTGATGCTGGCCTTTGGCGTCGGTACCTGGCCCGTCCTGCTGGCCACTGGACTCGCCGCCGAACGCCTTATCGCCCTGCTGCGCAAGCGCGGGGTGCGCATGGCTGGCGGAGCGCTGGTGATCCTCTTCGGCCTCTGGTCCCTTCCCGGCCCCCATCAAGCCTGGCTGATGGGCCATGGCAGTCATAGCAGCGCCAATAGCGAGCCCGTACACAGTCACTGAGCAGCCTTGATGCAGGTCAAGATGGCTAGCCCTGGCCACTTCTAGACTCGCCGACACTGACTGCTGATCCGGGGATTCCCGCATGCTCGATGACATTCGCTGGGACGCCGGCCTGATAAAGCGCTATGACACCCCAGGCCCGCGTTACACGTCCTACCCCACCGCGGTGCAGTTCGACCACCGGGTAGGCTCTTTTGACCTGCTTCATGCCCTGCGCGAAAGCCGCAAGGCCAAACGCCCTCTTTCGCTGTATGTGCATGTGCCGTTCTGCGCCAACATCTGCTACTACTGCGCCTGCAACAAGATCATCACCAAGGATCGAGGTCGGGCCCTGCCCTATCTCGAACGACTGGAACGGGAAATCGAACTGATCGCTTGCCACCTGGACCCTGGCCAAAAGGTGGAGCAACTGCATTTCGGCGGTGGGACCCCGACCTTCCTGAGCCACGACGAACTACGGCGCCTGATCGGCCACCTGCGCAAGCACTTCCACCTCCTGGATGATGATGCCGGCGACTACGGCATCGAGATCGACCCGCGCGAGGCCGACTGGTCGACCATGGGCCTGCTGCGCGAACTCGGCTTCAACCGCGTCAGTATCGGCGTTCAGGACCTTGACCCCGCGGTTCAGCGCGCGGTGAATCGCCTGCAAAGTCTCGAGGAAACCCGCGCCATCGTCGAAGCTGCACGTACGCTGCAGTATCGCTCGGTCAACCTCGACCTCATCTACGGCCTGCCCAAGCAGACGCCGGACAACTTCGCCCGGACCGTGGACGAGGTGATCGCCTTGCAGCCCGACCGTCTTTCGGTCTTCAACTATGCCCACCTTCCGGAGCGGTTCATGCCGCAACGCCGGATCCGCAATGAGGACTTGCCGGCGCCAGCGCAGAAATTGGAAATGCTCGAGCGGACCATCGAGCAACTCAGCACAGCAGGCTACCGCTACATCGGTATGGACCACTTCGCACTGCCAGACGATGAGCTGGCCATCGCCCAGGAGGATGGCCGCCTCCAGCGCAACTTCCAAGGCTATACCACCCACGGACACTGCGACCTGATCGGTCTGGGCGTTTCCGCGATCAGCCAGGTCGGCGATCTTTACTGTCAGAACAGCAGCCAGCTCCTCGACTATCAGGCCAGCCTCGAACAAGGGCTTCTGGCCACCGCTCGTGGGCTGGTCTGCGACGAAGATGACCGCATCCGGCGCGCCGTGATCCAGCAACTGATCTGTGAATTCGAGCTCGAATTCGCCAGCATCGAGACACGTTTCAACATCGAGTTTCGTGGCTACTTCGCGACGATATGGCCGCAACTCCAGCAAATGGCCAACGATCGGCTGATCAACCTGACCGAAAAGGGTATAGACGTGCTACCCAGCGGTCGTCTGCTGGTGCGCTCGCTGTGCATGCTGTTCGACCGTTTTCTGGCCGGGCAGAACAACCAGCGCTTCTCGCGGGTGATCTGAGACAGGCTCGGGTCACCATCAACCTGGTGGCCTCGAGTAATTGCTCGTCGGTGAGGTTTGCCTCACCCATCATCTTGCCCATGGCGACCATGAGTGCCGACTGCAGGCCGGACAGCTCAGTATTCAGCGCCTCCGTCCGTGTCAGCATCGCCTCCTCACCCAGGTTACCGTCCGCCACCAGGGCCTGCTGTTCTGCCTGCTTTTCGGCGTTGTGCCTTGATCGCACGAATCAGCTTGAGCAACTGCTTGATGACGTCGGGCACATTGCTTTGATCGATAGCACCGTCCTTCCCGACAGCCCGACCTTGCCCAAGGGGGACAAACCGACCCGAACACTTTCCTCCGGGGGCCGCCACGGGCAGCCTCATGCGGGTCGCCTGCGACTTGTCGCCGCATGGCTAGGCACAGGCTGTCGACCAGTCGGTCGTATCCAGGTGCAAATCAGAAGTGCTCCTTGCGTCCTTGCGACCCGATTTCGACCTGCACGCTGGAAAATTGAACAATCGGTCACGTAGGCCTTTTCTGGCCGTGGCTCATACTCTGCGTTACCCTTACGGGCATTGTGTGTATGCCCTGCAAGGATTAGCCGATGTCCGAAATCATCAAGGTGCGCAACATGCCCCAGGCCCACTGCAAGGATTGCAGTCTTGCCCCGCTGTGCCTGCCGCTGTCACTGAATATGGAAGATATGGACGCGCTCGACGAGATCGTCAAACGCGGCCGCCCCCTGAAGAAAGGCGATTATCTCTTCCGCCAGGGAGATGCCTTCGGTTCAGTCTTCGCCGTGCGCTCCGGCGCGCTCAAGACCTTTACCGTGACGGATACCGGCGAAGAACAGATCACCGGCTTCCACCTGCCCAGTGAACTGGTCGGGCTGTCCGGCATGGACACCGAACTCTACCCGGTCTCGGCCCAGGCCTTGGAAACCACCTCGGTCTGCGAGATTCCGTTCGAACGCCTCGATGACCTTTCCGTGCAACTCCCACAACTACGCAGGCAGTTGATGCGGGTGATGAGCCGAGAGATCCGTGATGACCAGCAAATGATGCTGCTGCTGTCGAAGAAAACGGCGGACGAGCGTATCGCCACCTTCCTGGTGAACCTTTCTGCGCGCTTCCGGGCCCGAGGCTTCTCAGCCAACCAGTTCCGCCTGGCCATGTCGCGCAACGAGATCGGCAACTACCTGGGTCTGGCGGTCGAAACCGTATCCCGGGTTTTCACCCGTTTCCAGCAGAACCAGCTCATCGCCGCCGAGGGCAAGGAAGTGAACATCCTCGACCCCATCGAGCTTTGCGCCCTGGCCGGCGGCAGCATCCAGAGTTGAGCCAACGGCGGGATCTCCCCGCCCTCGATCCAGTCTCCGCACCATAGACCATGACGATGATCTACGACGAAATCAGCATCAAATCCCTGATCCGCCCGGTACCGGACTTCCCCAGGCCCGGCGTGATCTTCCGCGACATCACCCCACTGTTTCAGTCACCGCGCATACTTCGCCTGGTGGCCGACAGCTTCATCCAGCGCTATGTCGAGACCGACTTCAGTCACATCGGTGCCATGGATGCACGGGGTTTCCTGATTGGTTCGATCATCGCCTACGAACTGAACAAGCCACTGATCCTCTTCCGCAAGCAGGGCAAGCTGCCCGCCGACGTGCTCTCCGAGGGTTACCAGACCGAGTACGGCGAGGCCCTGCTGGAAGTCCACAGCGACAGCCTGTGTGAGGGTGACAAGGTGCTGATCTTCGACGACCTGATCGCCACCGGCGGAACACTGATGGCAGCAGCTCGTCTGGTGCGACGGATGGGTGCCAGCGTGTTTGAGGCCGCCGCCATCATCGACCTGCCTGAGCTGGGCGGTTCCCAGCGTCTGGAAGATGCAGGCATTCCCACCTTCTCGCTGACGGCCTTCTCCCTCGCCGAACGTTGATCTCGCTGCGGGTCCTCCCAATGGGCCCGCCCCGATCGTAGCTGGGCCAGCGCTCCCTGCCCAAAGTCAACCACACGGTCCGCCGAATGGACTTCAGCGTTGCATCGACCCAAAAGTACGGTGGAGTAGCGACTCCTTCAAAGGCCCGCTGTTCAACTGGCGCAGCTGGGCATATGGCCTGAAGATCCGACTGGGGCCGCGCGATGGCTTCTTCCCGAAGATAATCAAACCCTACTTCGACTACTGCAGCCCTAACTTCCACCCCTCGACCACGAGAAAAAGGGTCTGAAAGAGCCTTGGGAGCACCGTCCTGGATTCAATCGAGAAGCTCAGGTGGGCCGCAAGGCTGCCCGGCGCCCCCTTCGCGGTGCGCCCCCACGCTAAGCCTCTATTCCTCTTCGAAGAAATCGGCGAAGTACTCATCCAACTCGCCGTCATAACTATCGAGCGAATAGAGCGTGTCCGCCGCCAGCAGGTCCAGCAACACCAGGCCGTTGAGACTGGAGTCTTCTTCCGCGGCCGCCCGTAGGCGCCCAGCCATGCCGAGGTTCACCAGCCTGAGGTTGCGGTAGATATCGCGCAGCCCCGCCATCGACCAATCCGCGGTCAGTCCCCGCTGCAGCCGCAAGTGCTGGCCCAGCAGGTAAGTCCCCAGGGCCCGATAGAGGGTTTCGGTAGAGGTGCTGAATGGCCAGTGAAACCAGGCCATGGCCTTGAGCAGTCGCGTGTGTGGGCAGCCGCACGCGGCTCCCAGCACGCCCAATAGCGAGCCAAGTGCCCGCTGCAGGGTGGTGTGCTGACGAATTTCACGCCCGCGCCAGAACACCGTCACATTCACCTCCTCGTAGGAAGGCGAATGCGCCAGCACCTCAACCGGCTGCGCCAGCGCGCGGGCGAATGGGCAACAGGCAACCTGTCGGGCATCCAGCGGGCAATGGCTGCACTGCTGGAAACCCAGACGCACCCAATCTGGTAAGGCCTGCGAACATGGCCCCTGTTCGCCCTCTGCCAGGTTCACCTGATGCGACCAGCGATGCCCATCGGGGAAGGCAAACTCGTACCGCACCAGCGAATCAGCCATGGCCTCGGGTGTCATGGTCTAGCCTCACTCAGTAAAAAAACGAAAACGACACAATTCAGGCGCCAGCAATCTGTCATACAATTCATACAACAAAATACAAGAAGCGCCAGGAACAAGGGCGATTTAGGACTCAGCTAGGCAGCCAGGGCGATCATCATGGACAGCAGCCCGTCAGAACTCATCAGTGCTTGGACCGAACACATCGACATCGGTGTGATTCTGCTCGACCAGAAACTGAACATCCTCTACTGGAATGCCCTAGTCAGTCGTTGGAGCGGCACATCGCTCCAGCAGGCCAGGCAGCAGCCCTTCAGCGACGTTTTTCCCGAAGCCGATGCGACACATCTGCAACAGATGGCGTCCACAGCCCATAGCAAAGGACGCCATGTCCATCGCCACGGCAACAATGCCAGAGACCTGCTCCAGCTTCCGTACCTTCCGGCGGACCGCATGCTGCAGGACGCCCTGCTCCTACCGTTCCACTCGGCTGACGGCCAAGCCTGCCTGGGCCTGCTGCTGTACGACGCCACCAACCAGGAATCCGCGAGTGACAAGTCAACTGCCACGCCGGACGAGCTGATCGATGAAGTGAAGCCGGAGCAGCTGATCCGCAAGCTGGAAAAAGCCAATGCCCAGCTGTTGCAGTCAGAGAAGCTCGCCGCCATCGGCCAACTCGCGGCCGGCGTTGCGCACGAGATCAACAACCCCATCGGTTATGTCTTCTCCAACCTCAAGACCTTGACCGGCTACGTCAATGACCTGCTGCGCATCGTCGACAGCGTGGATACCGTCTCATCCTTGGAGGACCTGCAGCAGCTCAAGCGCAGCCTGGACTATGACTACATCCGCAATGATGTCGAAGCCCTGATCCACGAGTCGGGAGACGGTATCGAGCGCGTCAAGAAGATCATCATGGCTCTGAAGGACTTCTCGCATATCGAGGAAGAGGCCTTCCATGCCGCCGATCTGCATCGTGGCCTGGACAGCACCCTCAACCTGGTCAACAACGAGCTCAAGTACAAAGCGGATGTGATCAAGGCCTATGGCGAGCTGCCTGCAGTGGAGTGCATTCCTTCGCAGATCAACCAGGTGGCGATGAACCTGCTGATCAACGCCGCGCACGCCATTGAAGGATTCGGACGCATCACCGTGCGCACCGGCCACGAAGGCGCCTGGGTCTGGCTGGAAGTGGAAGATAACGGCAAAGGCATCGAACCTCGCATCCTCCACCGCATCTATGAACCCTTTTTCACCACCAAGCCCGTGGGCAAGGGCACCGGCCTCGGGCTGGCCCTTTCCTACAACATCGTGCAGAAGCACAACGGGCGCATTGAAGCGTTCAGCCAGCCCGGCATCGGCACCCGTTTCCGCATCTGGCTACCGATCCAGCAGCCGGACCCGGCCGAGTCGTCGGGAGCGCCGTCCGCATGAGCGAAGCCCGGCAAACTGGCCGCTATGTGTTGCTGGTGGATGACGATGACAACGTGCTCAGCAGCCTGCACCGCTCGCTGCGCAACGAGGCTTACGAGCTGCTGACCGCCAACTGCGCGCGTGCTGCGCTCCAGCTGTTGGAGCGGCAGCCCGTGGACTTGGTCATCTCCGACGCTCAGATGCCAGGAATGGACGGCCCCACCCTGCTGGCCCAGGTCCAGCAGCGCTGGCCGGACACCCTGCGCCTGCTGATGACCGGGCTCGCGGACCTGGACACCAGTATCCGTGCGATCAACCAGGGCCACATCTACCGCTACCTGAGCAAACCCTGGAACGACGACGAGTTGCGCATCACCTTGCGACAGGCACTGGCCCACCAGCACGCCGAGCGTGAGCATCGGCGCCTGGAGCGGCTCACCTGGGAACAGAACCTGCGCCTGCAAGAACTCAACGCCAACCTGGAGCAACGCGTGCGCGAGCGCACCGCCGAACTGCAACAGACCGCCGACATGCTCGACCTGGCCTATGCCGAACTGCGGCACAGCTATGTCACGACAACCGAAGTCTTCTCGGCCCTGCTCAACCAGCGCCTGCCGCGCGATAAACAGAGCAACGCCCAGGTCATTGGCCTGGTCCGCGCATTCTCCAGTCGTCTTTCAATGCCCGCGACCGAAATCCGCGACCTGGCCATGGCGGCCGCGCTGTACAACCTGGGCAAACTGACCTGGGATGACCACCTGCTCAACCGACCATCCGACCTCCTGCACAGGGAGGAACGCGACCGCTACCGACAATACCCCACGCTCGGGGAAAGCCTGTTGATGGCCCTGGAGCCCTTGCATAATGCGGGCCGATTGATTCGGCACCACCAAGAGTGCTGGAACGGCACGGGCTTCCCTGATCAGTTGCACAGAGAAGCGATCCCCCTTGGCGCACGGCTGCTCAAGATTGCAGTGGACTTCGTCGAACTCCAGTGTGGACTGCTCCTGCAACGGCGCCTTACACGGCGAGAAGCCTTGCAGTTCCTCGGCAAGAATGCCGGCCGACTCTACGACCCGGAACTCTGCCGCCATTTCATCGAACTCTGTGATGAGCTTGCACCTGATCTGGCAGACACCGAACCGGGTGTCGTTGCGCTGGATACCCGACGCCTGGAGCCCGGCATGGTCCTCGCCCGTAACCTGCAAGCTGAAAGCGGCATGTTGCTGCTCAACATCGGCAAGCAACTGACCCGCCACCTGATCGACAAGCTGATCGCCTTCGAGTCCAGCGAAGGGGCGCGCTACACCCTTTATGTCAGGCAGCCCGCGACCGCAGCGGGCATGATCGAGGAGCTGTCCAGATGATCAAGATCCAGTTGGTGGACGACGAGCGCAACGTGCTCAGCGCACTACAACGCCTGCTGCATCCGCAGGGCTGGACACTCCACCTGTTCGACGACCCCGAGGCGGCGCTGGCTGCCCTCGGCGAGCACCAGTACGCCGCGATCGTCTGCGACCTGAAGATGCCCAGACTCGATGGCCTCACCTACCTGCAGTTCGCCCGCCAGCGCCAACCCGATGCCCTGCGTATATTGCTGAGCGCCCATGGCGACCGCAGCACACTCATGCAAGCGATCAACCGGGTCGAGGTGTACCGCTTCCTTTCCAAGCCCTGGGAAGAATACGAGATAGAAAGCGCCTTGCTCGCCGCCGTCGACCTGCACCGCCTGCGCAACGAAAACCAGCGTCTTCTGGCACAGGTCCGCAGCCAGCAGAATACCCTCGATCGCCAGCGTCGCGAACTGCTGCGCCTGGAGGCCGAGCATCCTGGCCTGACGCGCGTGTGCCGTGACAAAGACGGCGCAGTTCTGATCGAAGGTTACGAGCTCGATGATTGAGCGCGACACAACCACGATGAGAGCTGGCATCCGCCAGGCTAGTGCCACCCGCAGTGTGGTTTCACAGGCCTATCTGCATTGCCTGGCATTTGTTCTCATGGCCCTGGGTGGCATCGGCTTGATGGCCGTTCCATTTTTTGACAACCCGGGGCGGCAGGACCTGGTCCTGCTACCCGACAGCGCCCTGCTTGCCGGTCTGGCTGGATTCTCCCTGCTGGCTGCCACCCGGGGCAGGCGCAACCCATGCCTGATCGGAAGTCTCCTGGTACTGGGTCTGGCCGGCTACAGCCTTGCCCACAACATTCTGGCCGGCGGCAATGACCAGGGCAGCTCCCTCGTCAGCGGCTACTGGCGCATACGCAACGAACTGGCCTCGATCGCCTGCCTGTTTGGCCTTGCCTTGCTGTTCTCGGCGATCCGCCAGGGAGGCCGATGGCTGTGCCGCCTGGCAGGCATGGCATTGGTCGGCATCAGCCTGTTGTCGCAACTGGTCACCTTCTGGCCCGACGCCAGCCCGTTGCGTATCGCCATCAGGCCAGACATCAACAGCATCGCCAACCTGCTGGTCGCCATGCTCGGCATTGCCATTGTGCTGTTGTGTGCGCAACCGGTTCCACGCATCGGCCTGCCTGACCGGCGCGCCCTGGGCATTGGCCTGCTCGGCGCGCTATTCACCAGCGTCGGCTGGTTCATGCTCAGCCTCAATGGCATTGCCAACCTCAACGACCTCAGCGACCAGTTACTGCTGCGCACGCAGGCCTCCATTGAGCGCACCGTTGCCGACCGCCAGCAACTCATCAAACGCATGGCCGAACGCTGGCAAAGCCTGGGCGCGATGCCAGCCGAACCCTTGTGGTATCAGGAAAGCGGGAGTTACCTGCGGGACTTCAGCAACCTCAACCTGATTGCCGTATTGGACCCCGACCTGCGTCTGCAGCACCAACAAGGTCGTGGCCAGCAGGCACGCGACTGGCTGACCCGTTTCCTCGCCCAGCCGGAGCTGCGCCAATGGCTGCATCAGGTACAGCAGGGCGACGTTGCTCGCATGAGCCCGACACAACGCTACAGTGCCCAGGACGACAGCAGTCTGATTGCGGTCCCTTTGCGGGTTGGCAATCAAACGCCCAGCCTGCTCGTAGCCAACCTCAACATTGGCGCCACCCTCGACGAGCTGCTGGGCAAGGACCTGGGCGGCTTCGTGCTCCAGGCCTACGAAGGCCAGCAGCGCATCTACGACTCGCAGGATGGCCTTGGCGCACGCGCGCCCTTTCCCACGGGTGAGCGCCTGGTCGCCCTCGAGCCCTCGAGGCACTGGCGCCTGGTGACCTACCAGGTGAATCCGCCTGCGGACGCTACCGCGACCTACCTGCCGCCCCTGTTCATGCTCTTCGGGCTCGGCTTCACGTTCTTCCTGATGATCAGCCAGAGCCTGGCGCGGCTGGCGGTCGAGCGCAGCCGGAGCCTGCATCGGAGCAACCAGGACCTGGAGCACAGCCTGCACCTCCAGGCGCGCCTGCAAATCCAGAATCAGCGGATCATGGATCACTCCATGGACGTGCTCTGCTCGATCGACGAAGCGGACCGTTTCATCCAGGTCAGCCCCTCCAGCCAAGCCATTCTCGGCTATACCCCCGTTGAGTTGATGGGCCGACGCTACACGGACTTCATCCACCCCGAGGACCGGGAGCGTACCCAGGCCCAGGTGCGCGCCATCATCGATGGCAACTCCCGGGAATCCGTGCGCAATCGGTGCCAGCGCCGTGACGGCAGCACCGTCCACCTGCTCTGGTCGGCTGGGTGGTCAGCCGGCGAGCGTACCCTGTTCGCCGTGGCCCATGACATTACCCACCTGGTTCAGCACGAGGCCTACGCAGAGGACCAGCGCGACATCCTCAGCATGATCTCCACCGACCAGCCACTGCCGAGCATCCTCAAGGCTATCTGCGAGATGAGTGAAACGCTGGAGCCGGGTTCGCTCTGCGCGGTCATGCTGGTCGATGCCGAAAAGAAGCGACTTCGCCTTGCCGCGGCCCCCAGCCTGCCAGATGCCTATCGACAAGCCATCGACGGCCTGCCCATCGGCCCCCTGGCAACCACCTGCGGCACGGCCGTGTTCCGCCGGCAGATGGTCACCAGCCTGGATATCAGCGAGGACCCGCTCTGGCACGAGCACCGCGAGCAGGCTTTGCGCCATGGCTTGCGCGCTTGCTGGTCGATCCCGCTGATCTCCCATCACGGCGACGTGCTCGGCACCTTCGCCGTCTACCGCCGCGAACCCGCCTCTCCGGACGACGACAACCTGCAACTGATGGGTACGGCCGGCCAGTTGGCGGCCATTGCCATCGAGCGCCAGCATGACCGCCTTCGCCTGGAGGAAAGCGAGCAGCGTTACCGCTCCCTGTTCACCTTCAACCCCGATCCGGTGTTCGCAACCGACCGCCTTGGTCGCTACCTCAGCCTCAACCGCGCCTGCTGTGAACGAGTGGGATACAGCGAAGCGGAGCTGCTCGGACAGCACTTTTCCACCTTGCTGCTCGAGGAAGATATCGAGCGAATCAAACAGCACTTTCGTAAAGTGCTGAAGGGCGAGGCACAGCGTTACGAGGTCCGATGCCGTACCCGGCTGGGCGACGTGTTGGAGCTGGACATCACCCAGTTGCCCATCGTCGTCGAAGACGAAATCGTTGGCGTCTTCGGAATTGCCAAGGAAATCGGCGAGCGCAACCGCATGACCAGCGCACTGCGCGAAACCCTGCAACAGTCCGAACGCAAGGCGCTGCTGCTGCGTGGTCTCAGCGAAACCGCGCTGAACATCGGCGGCATCCTCGACCCACGTGCGCTTGTCGATTACATGTGCGGCCAACTGCGTCTGCTGATTGGCGCACATCGCGCCGTCATCACCCTCAACGCCGACAGCGAACAGACCGACACACTGCAACAGGTGTCGCTCTCCGAGACTTACGCAGCCAGGCAGCACCAGCCACCACCAGCCGCCACCAGCCAACCGGATCTGCTGCCCTGTGCGGAACTGGAGCCAACGCCGCCCCCCGGCGCCGCCGATGGGCAACTGCCCTCGTCCGGCAAGCTCTCGGCGCCGCTGATCGATCACAGCGGCAAACAACTAGGGCAGATCGAACTTTCCGACAAGTTCGAGGGCACCTTCGACCAGGATGACCTGGCCATTACCCAGCAGTTCGCCCAGATGGCCATTGCCGCCCTGGAGAACATCCGCCTGGTACGCCAAGTGCTTGCCAGCGAGCAACGCCTGCAGGAACAACTGGATTTCACTTCGGCCATCACCCAGAGCGTCGGCGAGGGCCTGCTGGCCATCGATCGCCAGGGCCGCCTGACCTACGTCAACCCGGCCGCAGCCGGGCTCCTGGGCCAGACCGCAGACACGCTGCTCGGACAACCGCTGGACATACGCCTGCCGCTGCCACTGGACCACGACGGCACCGGCGCCTCCCAGTCGCGGCATGGCGAAGCAAGCCTCGAAGAAGAACATGGCGGTATCCGTCACCTCGCCTATGACTGCGCCCCGCTATTGCACGCCCGGGCCCTCGGCGGCTGGGTCGTCGCCTTCCGCGACATCACCCGCGCCAAGGAATCGGAAAAACAGCTGCGCATCCTCCAACGCAGCCTCGAGGCCAGCTACAACGGCGCGCTCATCTGTGATGCTGAAGCCGACGACCTGCCGATCATCTACGTCAATCCGGCGTTCGAGCGGATCACCGGCTACAGCGCAGGCGAAGCGCTCGGGCGCAACTGTCGTTTCCTCCAAGGGACGGACCACAGCCAACCCGGCGTCGCCGAAATTCGCAAGAGTCTGAAGCACAAGCGCGAAGTGCATGTAGTGCTGCGCAACTTCCGCAAGGACGGCACGCCCTTCTGGAATGACCTCTACATCGCCCCGGTACCTGATGAACGGGGCCGGATCACCCACTTCATCGGTGTCCAGAACGACATCTCCGAGCAGAAGCGCGTCGAGTCAGAACTGGCCTACAACGCCAGCCATGACGTACTGACCGGATTGCCTAACCGGTCGCTGCTGGAAGATCGGCTGCGCCAGGGGTGCCAGATCAGCCAGCGTTACCAGCGCCAACTTGCGGTGATGTTCATCGACCTCGACGGCTTCAAACCGATCAACGACTCCATGGGCCACAGCATCGGTGACCAGATCCTCGTCGAAGTGGCGCGCCGCCTGAGCCAGCAAGTGCGCCCCGGCGATACCGTGGCCCGGCTGGGTGGTGACGAGTTCATCCTGGTTTTGCCAGACCTGGCTCGCGAGGAAGACGTCCTGCAAATCGCGGAGCGGGTCATCGATAGCATCGCTCGCCCTTATCCGGTATCCGGTAGCGAATTGCACATCACCGCCAGCCTGGGTATCGCCATGAGCGAGGGCGGCATGCAGCAACCCATGCAGCTGATCCAGCAGGCCGACCTGGCCATGTACAAGGCTAAGCAGCAGGGCCGCAATTGCTACCAGTGGTACACCACCGACCTGGAGCAGAAGGTCAGCGAGCGGGTGACTTTGCGAAACGAGTTGCAGAAGGCCATCGAGTCCAACGCCTTCACCCTGCATTACCAGCCACAAATCGACGGTCGCAATGGCCGTGTCGCCGGCTACGAGGCGCTGCTGCGTTGGCAGCACCCCACGCTCGGGTCCATCTCCCCAACGCAATTCATTCCCGTTGCCGAAGATACCGGTCAGATCATCCCGCTCAGCGAGTGGGTCCTTGCAACGGCGTGCCGCGACTGCCGCGAATTGCTGGACCGCGGCATCAGCGGCGCGGTGGTGGCCGTGAACATCTCGGCGGTGCACTTCCAGCGCAGCATCTTCGTCGACAGCGTCCGCCGCGTCCTCGAAGAGACCCGGCTACCCGCCGAACTGCTGGAACTGGAAATCACCGAGACCGTCCTGCTGGACAATGCCGAGCGCGCCATCAACACACTGCAGGCGCTCAAGAGCCTGGGCGTGCGCCTGGCCATCGACGACTTCGGTACCGGCTTCTCCAGCCTCAACTACCTCAAGCGCCTGCCAATCGACAAAGTGAAGATCGACCGTGCCTTCGTCCAGGAAATCATCAGCGACCGACACGACGCCGCGATCACCCTGGGCATCATCTCCATGGCCCACCACCTGCGCCTGCGGGTCATCGCCGAGGGGGTGGAAAACGAATCCCAGTTCGCCTTCCTCAAGAAGAGCCATTGCGACGAATTCCAGGGCTACTACTTCGCCCGCCCCATGCCCTTCGCCGACCTGGAAACCTTCCTGCGCGAGCACCACAAGAGCCCCGCGGCCTACCTCAGCAGCCGGTCAGGGAGCAGCAGCACCCAGACACTCCTGCTGATCGACGATGAAGAAAACATCCTTCGCGCCCTCACCCGCGTGCTGCGCCGCGACGGCTACCAGATCCTCACGGCCAGCCGTGCCCAGGATGCGTTCACGCTGCTGGCCAAGCACAACGTCCAGGTCATCCTCTCAGACCAGCGCATGCCGGAGATGAATGGCACCGAGTTCTTCAGCCTGGTCAAAGACCTGTACCCGGACACCGTGCGCATCGTGCTTTCCGGTTATACCGACCTGAAATCGGTCACCGATGCCATCAACCAGGGAGCCATCTACAAGTTCCTCACCAAACCCTGGGACGACGAACAGCTACGCGCGGCCATCGCTCAGGCCTTCCTGCATCACAGTCTGGCGCAGGACAAGGACGGCAGCACAACCACGATCACTCAGGACGAAAGCGTGTAATTCCAGGCAGCTCATCCTATGGAGTTCGGATGGTTACACATGCGGTCTGAAATGATGCGTATCGCATTGCTCAACCATCCTGTGAAGGCGACTTCGAGCCGACTCCCCTCACTCGCCCCCCCAACGCCTGCAAAACGCTGGCTCCCGTGAAGAGGAACAGCACCTGCTCCTCGGCCTCGGTGCGGATGGCCTCTCGACGGCATGGTTCAACCAGGTAGTCCAGGGACATCTGGAACAGGTTGCGGCTGACCTGGCTGGCCACGCGCAGCACCACCGCTTCCGGGAGTTGGCCGTAAGCAGCTGGATCTCGCGGAGTCCTCAGCCATGTCAGCGGCGAACTCGTCCATCACCTTGCGCAGCAGCGCTCGCAGCACTGGTGAGGCCCCATGCAGCTCGCGCACACCAAGAATGAAGGCCTCGGCATGGCCATCCGTCCCAAGCAGAAGGGCGAAAACGATTTCCTCATGTTCGAGAAGAAAACTGAAATCGGCGGCACCTGGCGTGTGAACAACGACCCGGGCTGCGGTTGCGACGTGCAATCGCACCTGTATTCCTTTGCTTTCGAGCCAAACCCCAACTGGACACGGATGTTCGCCAAGCAGGACGAGATAAAGACCTACCTCGAAGGATGCTGGGAAAAGTACCGCCTGCAGGACCAGACGCTGCTGGAAACCGAGATCATCCGCCTGACCAGGCATGATCGAATCGCAGATGCATTCGCCCCTGTTTCAGCGTCTGGTCACCCGTTCCATGCGCCTGGCCGCGAAGTTCGCACCCAAGCCCAAGGTGGTCGAGGCATCCGAGGCCGCGGAGTGAACGTAGGTCGGGCTGAGGTACGAAGCCCAACACAGTGGGTCCGTGCAATCCGAGAATGTTGGGTTTCGCTCAGCACCAACCTGCGAGCCCTCCTGCCAGACAGGCCCTGCATCACTCGTTCGGATATCCGAACGACGTCCGGCATGGATATTCGGAAGACCGGACAACGCGTTTTTCCGGCCAGCATGCCATCTAAATAAAACCCTTATATTTCAATTATTTATTTATAAGTACGGATTACCAGATAGCTGGCACGCATCCTGCCATTAAAGATCTCGACGGACGCGAATATCCCGCTCGCTCCGATAAGAACAAACATCGTCGAGGACTGAAATTCATGCGTATGCTCCCCAAGGTATTGGCCTCCACTATCGCAGCAACCCTGATTTGTGCTCCGGCCTTTGCCGCAGAGCTGACCGGCACCCTGAAGAAGATCAAGGAAACCGGCACCATCACCCTCGGTCACCGTGACGCCTCCATCCCCTTCTCCTACCTTGGCACCGAGCCGGGCAAGCCAGTCGGCTACTCCCATGACATCCAGCTGAAAGTAGTCGAGGCCATCAAGCAGGAGCTGGGCATGCCCGAGCTGAAGGTCCGCTACAACCTGGTCACCTCGCAGACCCGCATTCCCCTGGTACAGAACGGGACCGTCGATCTGGAGTGCGGCTCCACCACCAACAACCTGGAGCGCCAGAAGCAGGTTGGCTTCTCCGTCGGCATCTTCGAGGTGGGCACCCGCCTGCTGTCGAAGAAGTCGGCTGGCGTCAACGAGTTCGACGACCTCAAGGGCAAGAACGTGGTGACCACCGCTGGCACCACCTCCGAGCGTCTGCTCAAGTCCATGAACGCCGAGAAGCAGATGGGCATGAACATCATCTCGGCCAAGGACCATGGCGAGTCTTTCCTGATGCTCGAATCCGGCCGCGCCGTGGCCTTCATGATGGACGACGCCCTGCTTTACGGCGAAATGGCCAAGGCCAAGAAGCCAGACGAGTGGGTCGTGACCGGCAAGCCACAGTCGTTCGAAATCTATGGCTGCATGGTGCGCAAAGGTGACGAGGCCTTCAAGAAAGTGGTCGACAAGGCCATCGCCGACACCTACGCCTCCGGCGAGATCACCGGCATCTACGACAAGTGGTTCACCCAGCCCATCCCGCCCAAGGGCCTGAACCTCAACTTCCCCATGAGCGACGAGCTGAAGAAGCTGGTGGCCAATCCCACCGACAAGTCGGCTGAGGAAATCTGACGAGTCCGCTCTCCGCTGTTGCTCCCCTCTCCCTCTGGGAGAGGGGGTTGTCTGGATTCGGCCTGAAGTATCGCCATATTCCTGCCAGCCACTCCCTTCCACTGCCTTCAACCGCAGACAGATCGACCTTAAAGGGGAACTCCCTGATGAATTACAACTGGGACTGGAGCGTGTTCTTCAAGTCCACCGGGATCGGCAGCGAAATCTACCTGGACTGGTTCGTCACCGGCCTGGGCTGGACCATCGCCATCGCTCTGGTGGCCTGGATCATCGCATTGTTGCTGGGTGCCTTGCTCGGCGTGATGCGTACTGTGCCAAACCGTTGGGTCTCTGGCATCGCTACCACCTACGTGGAAATCTTCCGCAACGTGCCGCTGCTGGTGCAGCTGTTCCTCTGGTACTTCCTGGTGCCGGACCTGCTGCCCGAGCCGCTGGAGATGTGGTTCAAACAAGACCTGAACCCAGCGACTTCCGCCTACCTCAGCGTGGTCGTGTGCCTTGGCCTGTTCACAGCTGCACGCGTCTGCGAGCAGGTGCGCACTGGCATCCAGGCGCTACCCAAGGGCCAGTTGGGCGCCGCCCGCGCCATGGGCTTCCGCCTGCCGCAGATCTACCGTTACGTACTGTTGCCACAGGCCTTCCGCATCATCATCCCGCCGCTCACCAGTGAGTTCCTCAACATCTTCAAGAACTCTTCGGTGGCGTCCTTGATCGGCCTGATGGAACTGCTGGCGCAGACCAAGCAGACCGCCGAGTTCTCCGCCAACCTGTTCGAGGCCTTCACCCTGGCCACGCTGATCTACTTCACCCTGAACATGAGCCTGATGCTGTTCATGCGCCTGGTGGAGCAGAAGGTCGCGGTGCCCGGCCTGATCTCCGTAGGAGGTAAATGATGGATTTCAGCGCAATCATCCCTGCGTTGCCGGGCCTGGGCGAAGGCCTGCTGATGACCTTCAAGCTGATGGTCCTGGGCGTGTTCGGCGGCGTGGCCCTGGGCACCCTGCTGGCCCTCATGCGCCTGTCGCACAACCCGATGCTGTCGAAGATCGCCGGACTGTACGTCAACTACTTCCGCTCCATCCCGCTGCTGCTGGTGATCACCTGGTTTTATTTCGCGGTGCCCTTCCTGCTGCGTGCGATCACCGGTGAAGACACCCCCGTCGGCGCGTTCACCTCCTGCCTGGTGGCCTTCATGATGTTCGAGGCGGCGTATTTCTGCGAAATCGTCCGCGCCGGCATCCAGGCCATTCCCAAGGGCCAGATGGGTGCTGCGCAGGCATTGGGCATGACCTACGGCCAGAGCATGCGCCTGATCATCCTGCCCCAGGCTTTCCGCAAGATGACGCCCCTGCTGCTGCAGCAGAGCATCATCCTGTTCCAGGACACCTCGCTCGTTTACACCGTGGGCCTGATGGACTTCCTCAACGCCTCCCGCTCGCGTGGCGACATCATCGGCCAGCCGCATGAATTCCTGATCTTCGCCGGTCTGGTCTATTTCACCGTCAGCTTCGCCGCTTCCCAGCTGGTCAAACTCCTGCAGAAAAGGTTAGCCGTATGATTTCCATCAAAAACGTCAACAAGTGGTACGGGGACTTCCAGGTGCTGACCAACTGCAGCACCGACGTGAGCAAGGGCGAAGTGGTAGTCGTGTGCGGCCCGTCAGGCTCGGGCAAGTCCACCCTGATCAAGTGCGTCAACGCCCTGGAGCCGTTCCAGAAAGGCGATATCGTGGTCGACGGCACCTCCATCGCCGACAAAGCCACCAATCTGCCCAAACTGCGTTCGCGCGTCGGCATGGTATTCCAGCACTTCGAACTGTTCCCGCACCTGTCGATCACCGAGAACCTCACTATCGCCCAGACCAGGGTATTGGGCCGCGGCAAGGACGAGGCGATCGACAAGGGCCTCAAGCTGCTTGACCGCGTCGGCCTCAAGGCCCACGCCCACAAGCACCCAGGTCAGCTCTCCGGCGGCCAGCAGCAGCGCGTGGCGATTGCGCGCGCGCTGGCGATGGACCCGGTGGTGATGCTGTTCGACGAACCCACCTCGGCGCTGGACCCGGAGATGGTCAACGAAGTGCTTGACGTGATGGTCGAACTGGCCCAGGAAGGCATGACCATGATGTGCGTAACGCACGAGATGGGCTTCGCGCGCAAAGTGGCCGACCGAGTGATCTTCATGGACCGCGGGCAGATCGTCGAAGACTGCGCCAAGGACGAGTTCTTCGGTGACGTCTCGGCACGCTCCGACCGCGCCCAGCAGTTCCTCGCCAAGATCCTTCAACACTGATCGCAGGGCTTTTGTAGGAGCCAGGGCGACGCCGAGTTCTTGCTGGCGAAGGTTGCCAGGCAATTCGCGAGCAAGCTCGCTCCTACAGGCTTTCCGACACGCCCCACCCCGCCGCTTAAAGCCTAGCGGCGGGCGGCGACTGGTCAGGCCCGGATGTCTATGATGCAATGCCCTTCCGCCAGCTTCCGCGCCACGCCCGCCGCCCTGACCGTGAAACCGCGCCTGCTACGCCACACCCTGCTGTCCCTGTTGCTGGTCCTGCTGATGCTGGGCATCGGTTACATCGGCTACAACCTCAGCGAACAATCCGGCATCCGCGCCCTGCGGGTGAACGGCGAACGCCAGCTCGAACTCCATGCCCGCGCCGTCGAGAGCGAGATCAACCGCTACACCTACCTGCCCAGCCTGTTGGAGCTGGAAAACAGCGTCAGCCATCTGTTGCTGAACCCCACGCCCTACCGCCGCACACTGGTCAACGATTACCTTGAAGGCCTCAACCGTCGCAGCGGCAACCGCGCCATCTTCCTGCTCGACACCACCGGCCGCGTACTGGCCACCAGCAACTGGCGGGACGCCGACAGCTTCCTCGGTGAGGACCTGTCCTTCCGCGCCTACTACCAGGAAGCCGTCCACGGGCGCCCGGGGCGCTTCTACGGCGTCGGCAGCACCACCGGCGAAGCGGGCTACTACCTGGCCCACGGATTGCGCTACCAAGGCCGGATCATTGGCGTCGCCGTGGTCAAGGTGAAGCTTGAGGCACTGCAGGAGCGCTGGGAAAAGGCCCGCTTGCAGGCCTTCGTCAGCGACGAGAACGGCATCATCATCCTCTCCAGCGACCCGGCCCTGCGCATGAAGGCCGTGCGTCCGCTCAGCGCCGAGGACAAGGAACGCCTGGCCCGTAGCCTGCAGTACCACTGGTGGGCCCTCAACGAATGGGAGCCGCGTTCGCGGGAGGTCCTTGGCGACGGGTTGGAAGCCATCAGCTTCGCCGCCAGCGACCAGTCCAGTGAAGTGGCCTACCTCGCCCAGACCCGCACCCTGAACGACACGCCCTGGCACTTCACCCTGCTTTCGCCCCTCACCGACCTACGCCGCGAGGCCTTGATTCAGGGGATGCTGGCGGCCGTTGGCTTCGCCTTCCTGGCCTTCCTGCTGATTGCCTGGAATGAGCGACGCAAGGTCATCGCCACCCGCTTGGCCGCCCGCGAAGCGTTGCTTGCCGCCAACAATGAGCTGGAACGCAAGATTGCCGAGCGTACAGCGGACCTGCGCGCCAGCAACGCCCGCCTGCTCGACGAGATCCGTGAGCGCAAGCAGACCGAAGACAATCTGCGCAAGGCCCAGGACGGCCTGGTCCAGGCCGGGAAGTTGGCCGTGATCGGACAGATGTCCACCAGCATCGCCCACGAACTCAACCAGCCGTTGGCCGCCCTACGGACCCTGTCCGGCAACACCGTGCGCTTCCTCCAGCGAGGGTCCCTCGATACGGCCTCGACCAACCTCGCGGCGATCAACGAACTGGTCGACCGCATGGGCCGCATCACCGCCAGCCTGCGCGCCTTCGCCCGACGCTCCGACGACCATGGGCAGGCCCGCCTGGGCAAAGCGGTGGATGCCGCGCTGTTCCTGCTGCACGCGCGCCTTGAGCGCACCCCGCTAACCCTGCACCGGGACTTCGGCGACGTATTGCTAGCCATCGATCAGACTCGGCTGGAGCAGATCCTGGTCAACCTCATCACCAACGCCTTGGACGCCATGAGCGGCCAGCCCGACTGCCAGCTCTGGCTGGATGGTCGGGTCGACGGCCAGACCTATCGCCTGCAGGTCCGCGACAACGGCCCAGGGATCGACCCGGCCAACCGCGTCCACCTGTTCGAGCCCTTCTTCACCACCAAGCCTGGCGAAACCGGCCTGGGTCTTGGCCTGACGCTCTCCGCCAGCCTGGCCACCGCCGCCGGCGGCAGCCTGGCCGCGCACCATCCGGAAACCGGCGGCACAGCCTTCGAGCTGAGCCTGCCCTTGCTGGAAAGCACCGATTCCACAGCGAGCCCCACCCCATGACCGAGCCGCTCAGCGTCCTCATCGTCGAAGACGACCCCCACGTATTGCTAGGTTGCCAGCAGGCCCTGGACCTGGAGGATATTCCCAGCATCGGCGTCGGCAGCGCCGAAGAGGCACTCAAGCAGGTCGGCGAAGACTTCGCCGGGATCGTCATCAGCGACATCCGCCTGCCGGGCATGGACGGCCTGACCCTGCTGGAACGTCTCAAAGCTCGCGACCGCAGCCTGCCGGTGGTGCTGATCACCGGCCACGGCGACATCTCCATGGCCGTGCAGGCCATGCGCGACGGCGCCTACGACTTCATGGAGAAGCCCTTCTCCCCCGAACGCCTGGTGGACGTGGCCCGCCGCGCCCTGGAGCAACGTCGCCTGGCTCGCGAAGTGTCGTCACTGCGTCGCCAACTGGCCGGCCGCCAGTCGCTGGAGCAACGTATCATCGGTCGCTCGCCGGCGATCCAGGCCCTGCGCGAGCTGATCGCCAACGTCGCCGATACCGCTGCCAACGTGCTGATCGAAGGCGAAACCGGCACCGGCAAGGAACTGGTCGCGCGCTGCCTGCACGACTACAGCCGCCGCCACACCAAGGAGTTCGTCGCCCTCAACTGCGGCGGCCTGCCGGAGAACCTGTTCGACAGCGAGATTTTCGGCCACGAGGCCCACGCCTTCACCGGCGCTGGCAAGCGCCGCATCGGTAAGATCGAGCACGCCCACCAGGGCACGTTGTTCCTCGACGAAATCGAGAGCATGCCGCTGAACCTGCAGATCAAGTTCCTCCGTGTGCTGCAGGAGCAGACGCTGGAGCGCCTGGGCTCGAACCAGCCGATCCCAGTGGACTGCCGGGTGATCGCCGCCACCAAGTTCGACCTCGACGAACAGGGCAAGGCCGGCAATTTCCGCAGCGACCTCTATTACCGCCTCAATGTCGTCACCCTGGAGCTGCCGCCGCTGCGCGAGCGCCGCGAAGACATCCTGATGCTGTTCGAGCACTTCCTGCAGCAATCCTCGCTGCGCTTCGACCGCGTCGCACCGGAACTGGACAACGCCACCGTGTCGGCGCTGATGGCCCACGACTGGCCCGGCAACGTGCGCGAACTGCGCAACGTCGCCGAACGCTTCGCCCTTGGCCTGCCGGTGTTCAAGAAAACCGGCCTCACGCCGGACGGCAATGAGCCGCGTTTTGCCGAAGCGGTGGAAGCCTTCGAAAGGAGCTTGCTCAGCGCGGCTCTGGAACGGCACGGTGGCAACCTCAGCCAGGCCAGCATTGCGCTGGGGATGGCCAAGACCACGCTGTTCGACAAGGTGAAGAAGTACGGGCTCTGACTACCCGGCCCGGAGGTAGGCCTAACCCACAGGAAAAGCGGCTCCCGTCCCCATGGTCTAAAACCTTCAGACATCCTACCCGCATGGACCACCGCCATGCCCCTCCTTCAGCGAGCCAGCCAGGCGATCAAGGCCGAGCCAACCGAACTGGCCCCGGCCATGGCCGCCTTCGTCCTGCTGCTATGCCTGTTCGGTGGCTACTTCATGCTGCGCCCGGTGCGCGAAAGCATGGGCATTGCGGGCGGTGTGGAGAACCTGCAGTGGCTGTTCAGCGCGACCTTCATCACCATGCTGCTGGCCGTGCCCGCCTATGGCTGGCTGAACGCGCGGGTGCCACGAAAGCAATTCCTCGACTGGGTCTACCTGTTCTTCGCGCTCAACCTGCTGGGCTTCGCCTGGCTGCTGTGGAAAAACCCGGAACCACTCTGGGCGGCGCGGGCCTTTTATGTCTGGTTGTCGGTCTACAATCTGTTCGTGGTGTCCCTGGCCTGGAGCCTGCTGGCCGATGTGTTCGACCGCCGACAGGCCAAGCGGCTGTTCCCCTTCATCGCCGCCGGGGCCAGCCTCGGCGGCCTGCTCGGCCCGCTGCTGGGTGGCTGGCTGGTCGGACATCTGGGCGCCGCTGGCCTGCTGGTGCTGGCTGCCCTGCTCCTGCTGCCGACCCTTCCCGTCCGGCGCTACCTGATGGGCTGGCGAACGCATGGCGGCGCCGGCCGGCCCGGTGCATCTGGCGATGATGAATCCCCCGAGCGGCCGGTGCCCGGCAATCTCTTCGCTGGCATCACACTGGTATTGGGTTCGCCCTATCTGCTGGGCATCTGCGCCTTCGTCCTGTTGCTGACCTGCACCAGTACCTTCCTCTACTTCGAGCAGGCACGGCTGGTAGCGGCGCTGTTCCCGGAAGGCCGGCAGCAGATCCGCATCTTCAGCCTGATCGACTTCTCCGTCCAGGCGCTGTCGCTGCTTTGCCAGTTGTTCATTGCCGGCCGGGTAGCCCAGCGTTTTGGCGTTGCCGCGCTGCTCGGCGTAGTGCCGTTGCTGGTTGCCCTGGGTTTCCTGTTGCTGGCGCTGGTGCCACAGTCCACGTTGTTCGTCGGGGTGATGGTGCTGCGCCGGGTCGGCGAATACGCCTTTATCCGGCCGGGGCGGGAGATGCTTTTCGTACCGCTCGGCGCCCAACTCAAGTACCGGGCGAAAAACTTCATCGATACCGTGGTCTACCGCGGTGGCGATGCCGTCAGCGCCTGGCTCAATGCCCTGCTCACGGCCATCGGTCTCGGTGCCGCGCAGGTGGCCCTGGTGGGCGCCGGTGTCGCCCTGGCCTGGGGCCTGCTGGGCTGGCGCCTGGGATGGCGCCACGAGCGCAGCGCTGCAAATCCGTCACACGAGGTGGAACCATGAAAACAGGCATTACCCGCGCCGAATTCCTGCGCCTCGGCGCAGGCGCCGCGCTCTGCGCCATGAGCCCCTTCGGCCTCGGCGCCGAGGCCGTCGAAGCGCAACCGCTCAAGCGCCGCGCCACTCCCACCAGCGGTGAGCTGCTGCCGGTGATTGGCGTCGGCACCTCCCGCGTCTTCGACATTTCCCCGGCTGACAGTGAGGCCTGGACCGACTGCCGCCGGGTTCTGGAACATCTCTTCGCCGCCGGCGGTTCGGTGATCGACAGTTCGCCCATGTACGGCGAAGCCGAGACGGTGGTCGGCAGCCTGCTCGGTGAGCTCCAGGCCCATGCCAAAGCCTTCGTCGCCACCAAGGTCTGGACCCAGGGCCGCGAGCGCGGCATTGAACAGATGCAGCACTCGATGCGCTTGCTGCAACGCCAGCACATCGACCTGATGCAGGTGCACAATCTGGTGGACTGGGAGGAGCAGCTGAAGACGCTGCGGCAGTGGAAAGACGAAGGGCGGATCCGCTACCTGGGCATCACCCACTACACCGCCAGCGCCTTTGATGAAGTCGAGCGGGTGTTACGCGCGCAGAAGCTGGATTTCCTGCAGATCAACTATGCCCTGGCCGACCGCAAAGCAGAGGAGCGCATCTTGCCACTGGCCCAGGAGCGCGGCGTAGCCGTGTTGATCAACCGCCCCTTCGGCGGCGGCAACCTCCTGCGCAGGTTGATACAGCAACCCGTGCCAGGCTGGGCCGGCGACTACGACTGCACAAGCTGGCCGCAACTGCTGCTGAAGTTCTGCCTGAGCCATCCGGCGGTCACCTGTGTGATCCCCGGAACGGGAAAACCGCGCCACATGTTGGACAACCTCCAGGCCGGGCGGGGGACGGAACCGGACCAGGCGCTGCGCCAGCGCCTGATCGAGATTTCTTAGTTCGTAGGATGGGTCGAGCGCAGCGACACCCATCAACTCCTGTCATGGCTATCGCATTGCTCAGCGGAGTGCCGCCCGCCGCATCCTACGGAGCTCCATTTCAGGCGGAGAAACCACCGTCGATCATCAGGCTGGCGCCGGTGATAAAGGCGGATTCTGGCCCAGCCAGGTAAGCGACAAAGCTGGCGATTTCCTCGGCCCGACCGTAACGGGGCAGCGCCATGAGCAGCTTCAGGGACTCGGCGAACTCGCCATCGTCGGGGTTCATGTCGGTGTCCACCGGCCCCGGCTGCACGTTGTTCACCGTGATGCCACGCGGCCCCAGGTCGCGGGCCAGGCCTTTGGTAAAGCCAGCCACCGCCGCCTTGCTCATGGCATAGACGGAACCACCGGCAAAGGGCATGCGCTCGGCATTGGTGCTGCCGATGGTGATGATGCGACCACCCTCGCCCATGACACGGGCCGCCTCCTGGCTGGCGATCACCACGCTGCGGACATTCACCGCCAGGGTGCGGTCGAGGTCTTCGATGCTGAAGTCTTCGATCGGTGCCACCGCCAGTACGCCGGCATTGTTCACCAGGATGTCGAGACGGCCAAAGGCTTCCACGGCTTGGCGGATGGCACCGCGGATGGCCTGCTCGTCGGCACTGTCAGCCCTGATCGCCATGGCGCGGCCACCTGTGGCCCGAATGGTCTCGATGACCGCTTCAGCGGCTTGGGCGGAGCTGGCGTAGGTCAGGGCGACAGCCGCGCCTTCCTTCGCCAGGCGCAAGGCTGTCGCTGCACCGATACCGCGCGAACCGCCCTGGATGAACGCGACTTTGCCTGCAAGTTGATTGGAAGTGGTCATGTGGAGTCTCCTGGAATCCGAGAGTGAGGTTGAATACGGCCCCAGTATTCACCTCTCACTCGAAACCGATAAGCTGGCAATCGCTATATTCAGTCGATACCAAAGGTTTACGGAGTTCCTCGTGGAGTCACTCATCAGCATCGAGTGTTTCGTCCGAAGCGCAGAAGCCGGCAGCTTCGCCGAGGCCGCGCGGCGCCTTGGCCTCACCCCAGCGGCCGTCGGCAAGAACGTCGCCCGGCTGGAGTCCAACCTCGGCGTGCGCCTGTTCCTGCGCAGCACTCGGCGGTTGACCCTGACCGAAGCCGGCGAGCGCTTCCTCGCCGAAGTCAGCGGCGGCCTTGCCAGCATCCAGAGCGCCGTAGCCAACCTCGCCAGCAGCCAGGGCCAGCCGGCCGGGACCTTGAAGGTAAGCATGGGCATGGCGTTCGGCCGGGACTACATCTTGCCCTTGCTGGGCGAATTCCTGACGCGCTATCCGGCCATCCTCCCGGACTGGCACTTCGAAAACCGTCCAGTGGACCTGATCGGCGAGGGTTTCGACGCAGCCATCGGCGGCGGTTTCGAACTTCCGCAGGGAGTCATCGCCCGTGAGCTGGGGCCGGCGCATCGCGTATTGCTGGCGTCACCCGGTTACCTGGCCAGCCGGCCTGCCGTCCAATCCCCTGCCGACCTGCAGCAGCACGACGGCATCCTGATCCGCTCACCGCAGACCGGCCGCGTGCGCTCCTGGGCACTACGCACCCGAGATGATCGCCTAGCTACCCTCGACCTCAGGCTGCGCATGACGATGACCGATCCCGAGGCCGCCTGTCATGCGGCGATGCAGGGGTTGGGCATCACTCTGGTCAGCACCGTGCACGCCCTACCCCACCTGCAACGCGGAACGCTGGTGCGGGTGCTACCGGACTGGTACGTCGACACGGGCAGCCTGGTGCTTTACTTCAGCGCTCAGAAGCTGCTGCCGGCGAAGACACGCGCCTTCATCGACTTCATCGTCGAACAGTTCCGCGCCCAGAAACTGGCCGAGCGCTTCTCCGCCAATTGGCGGCCAGCCTCCTGATCGTTACGCGAGAGGCAATAGTCATTATCAGGCGGGATGATTTTTTCCCACTCTGAGTGGTTGTTAGTCTGCTGGGTATCTGGAAACCTGCTCTCGGTGCCCACCATGAAACCCCTTCACATCCTGACGCTGGCCGTAACGGCTGTGATTCTGGCCGGCTGCGCCAGCCAGCCCAAACCCGAGGAGCGCCCCTACACGGACGCCGAAGTGAAGCAGTTCGCCCTCGAGATGCTCAGCCGCAGTGGGCTGCCCTATGAGGACTACGAAAAGGTCCGCAACGCCATCCTGCATCCCAAGGTTCCCAGCGTCGGCAAGGACCTTCCCCTCCAGCGATCCGGCCGAGGCTGATAAATCAGGGACGTCGACACTGAAGCTCCGCATCCTGGGGGATGCGAAATCATTCGCGAAATGCGCGCTCGACAGAAACGACTAACTCGGCTTGCGCCACACGCTGGCCAGCCATGGCTGCTGCTCGCGCGGCAGGCCGGCGGGACGATAGTAGTGCTCCAGCGCCACGAACCCCGCCTCCTCCAGCAAGTGTCGCCAGGCATCAAAGTCGTGCCATGCGCCGTAGCGGTTGCCATTCCAGCCTTCCTCATTGCTCCCGCGCGGATTCGAGCTGAACAGCACACCACCAGACTTCAAGGCGGCATGTAGCTGCCTGAGCACCCTTGGCAATTCCTGCACCGGCACGTGGAACAGGCTGGCATTGGCATAGATCCCATCGAAAAACCCGGCGGGTAGGTCCAGCGCCAGGAAGTCCTGGTGCCATACCTCGCAACCGGAGTCCGCTCGTGCCATCTCGACGAACGCCAGGGCACCGTCGAGCCCGATGGCCTGATGCCCCATGCGGCTGAACACTTTGAGATCGCGGCCTGGCCCGCAGCCGAAATCGAGCAACGTGAACGGTGTCGAACCCCGGATATTGCGCAGCAAGGCCTCGATGTTCTGGCTGACATCGTGGTCGCGGGTACCCTCACGAAAACCCTCGGCATTGCGGTTGTAATCGTCCAGGGTCGTGGCGGTGATGCTGGCTAGGTCGGCAGGAAGCAGAGGCATTGCAGACTCGTGAAAGGGATGAACGAAGCGTCAGTTTACCTCTGATGCACTCATTCCACCCTACCGCCCTTCCGCGGGATTGCCATGTGCTCCTTGGTCAATGAATGGCCCCCACAGTGCCTGCACCAGCCTGCCCGAATTTGGCCGCAAGACTCGGGATGCGCAGACCTCATGCTGGGCATAAGCTTGGCCCTGAATCGAACGGAGACCGGGAGCCGAGATGAACGCCTCAGCCAAGAGCAACACGGAGCAGGACCCACGCTGGGCGGCGGTGCAGGCTCGTGACCCCGCCGCAGATCGGCACTTCGTGTATGCGGTGAAAACCACCGGGATCTACTGCCGCCCCAGCAGTCCAACGCGCCTGCCACGTCCAGAGAACGTCGAGTTCTTCGACACGGCCGAGCAGGCCGAAGCCGCCGGCTACCGCCCTAGCCGTCGCGCCGCCGCCGACATGACCAGCGTCGCGGCGCAGCATGCGGCCCTGGTCGAGACAGCCTGTCGGCGTATCGAGACTGCCGAGGAAGCGCCTGGCCTGGAGACGCTGGCGGGCGAAGCCGGCATGAGCCCTTCGCACTTCCACCGGGTATTCAAGGGCATCACCGGGCTGACGCCCAAGGCCTATGCGCTGGCCCAGCGCGCCCAGCGGGTTCGCCAACGCCTCGGCGCTGGAGCCTCGGTGACCGAAGTGTTGTACGACGCCGGTTTCAATTCCAATAGCCGCTTCTACGCAGCCTCCAGCCAGGTCCTGGGCATGAAGCCCAGCGATTACCGTGCGGGCGGCGCAAACACCGACATCCGCTTTGCCGTGGGCGAATGCTCGCTCGGCTCGATCCTCGTCGCGCAGAGTGGCATCGGCGTCTGCGCCATCCTGCTGGGCGATGATCCGAACGTGCTGCTCAAGGACCTGCAGGACAAGTTTCCCCGTGCCCGTTTGATCGGCGGTGATCGAAAGTACGAGCAACTGGTGTCCAAGGTAGTGGGCTTCGTCGAGGCTCCGGCACTCGGCCTGGACCTGCCGCTGGATGTGCGCGGCACGGCCTTCCAGGAACGGGTCTGGCAAGCCTTGCGCGAGATTCCCCCGGGCAGCACGGCCAGCTACGCCGAGATCGCCACCCGCATCGGCGCTCCCAAGGCGGTCCGCGCCGTCGCCCAGGCCTGCGCGGCCAACAGTCTGGCAGTGGCCATCCCGTGCCACCGCGTCGTGCGCAGCGACGGTAACCTCTCCGGCTATCGCTGGGGTGTCGAGCGCAAGCGCCAACTGCTGGACCGCGAGGCCGAGGTGTGAAGCGCTGGACACTGCTCGGCGCCGACAGCAAGCCCTACAGGAGCCCCTCGCCGGGAACCCTCGGCGGCCACCGACGCAGCCGCGTGTATGGAAAACTCGACTGCCCCGCCGCTCTGCGCGCCCTCGCGCGGGGTGGCTATGTGGCGCAGCGCGTGTTCTTCCTCGACCAAACCATTGCCCAGGCCGCCGGCTATCGCCCTTGCGCCCGTTGCCTGCCTGAAGCTTATGCGCACTGGAAGGCAGGGCAAAATCATCGGCGGGCTGTCCCTGCGCTTGATGCATGCCTTACGCGCCTTGGAGGCACTGGGAGCGGATCAGTCACAGCGTCAGCAGCAAAGCCTCAGCGGATGTAGTCACTTTCCAACACGCCCCGGTAGGCATGCGCGAACTGCACCCAGTCCGACTCCGGCATGGGCTGGTGATGCGCCTTGAAGTAGTCGAAGTCATGACTGGATGCCTGATGAGTCGACATGTGATGCCGAGCTTTCGCCAGGCCGAGCAGTGCAATCTCCGGAACGGCCTCGTCGCCCTGCATCCGCACTTTGACGAATATCGTTTTCGGCGAAAGCCGGCCATGCTCCCACCCCCCCACATGCATCAGGCCCACGGTATTGGCCAGCTGCCTCAGCATCTGCTGGTTAAGCGCCTCGTCCCCTGACTGCGGGGTCCCTTTGAGGTACCAGTCTTCCAGGCTGTTGAAGCCTTCCAGCGCCTCGGTGACGAGCAACGCCTGCCACTCCCCATTGACCTTCCGCGCATCACTGAAAACCACATCCGGCACGCGGACACCCAAATGTTTCAGAGCCTCGAGGGCCTGCAATTCGTCAAGGATGGTCGGGCGCCCGAAGGGATGCAGGGCGGATCGACTGAGGTGGTTAACCTGGCGCTTGCTGTATAGCAGCCGGCCATCCGCGGCATGCAGGCGTTGGATGCCGCTCTCGCCGCTTACCAGCTGGTCTCCGGACTCGAACCACTCGCCGTAGGTATCCCACCATTTGTCGAAATTCGCATCCCGGTTGGTGGACGCCTCCTTCGATTCGAGAATGTTCATCGCTTCACCTCCTCGCGGGAGCATTCAGTGCACGCTCCGCCGAATCAAGCCGCCTAACCTGCAGAATTGACGTGAGTGAACCGGGTTAACACCTGCGCCCTTTGCAATGAAATAAGCATTCGCATGCGTTTCCAGGCAGATCGGGGTCGAAACCAGGCAACTCCCTCTTTCACATTAGACCTATGGTGACGGGCCATTCATCCGATCGACCTGGAGCTGTCATGTCCGACTTCATCACCGTCCTGCGCGAAACCTGTCCGACCCCGGTGCTGGACGCCACCAAGTGGAAGCGCATCGGCGGCGACCCGCACACCGTCAACCTCAACGCCTACGTCTCGAAGGACGGCAGCAAGATCATGGGCACCTGGATCTGCACCCCCGGCAAGTTCGAGGTGAACTACGAGAAGTGGGAGTACTGCCACTTCCTCGACGGTTACTGCATCATCACCCCGGAAGGCGAGCAGCCGGTGCACCTCAAAGCCGGCGACGTGTTCGTCATCGAGCCGGGCATGAAGGGCACCTGGGAAGTGGTGGAAACGGTACGCAAGTACTTCGTCTTCGCGTAATAGCGCATCGTCCAGCCCCTCTCCCTCAGGGAGAGGGAGCGGTCCGCGCATAGCCAGGCACGTCCGTTTGACCAAAAAAACGGCGCGCGGGCAGCAATCCCGGGCGCCGTAAAACTGCCTTGCAGCTGTGGGTACCAGGATGCCGGACGTGGTCACCGGCACCCCGTAGCGGGGCTTAAAGCAGCCCCAGCTCCTGCGCGGTGCGATCCACCGCAATCGCGGTCTTGGCGACCAGCTCGTCGATTTCGGCACGAGTCGCCACCAGGGCCGGCGCCATGATCATCCGGCCCAGTGTAGAGCGGATAATGACGCCCTCCTCGAAGCCGATGGTGCGGCAGCGCCAGGCGATGTCATTCTCGTTGTCGAAGCGCTTGCGGGTCGCCTTGTCCTCGGCGAACTGCAGCGCGGCGACCAGGCCTGTGCCTTGGATATCGCCCACCAGCGGGTGATTGCCGAACACATCCCGCAGGCATTGCTGCAGATATGGGCCGGTGTCGCTCTTCACCTGGGTCACGACGCCCTCGTCACGCAGTGCCTTGAGGTTGGCGATAGCCACGGCAGCCGCTACCGGGTGCCCGGAGTAGGTCAGGCCGTGGGCGAACACCCCGCCTTTTTCTACCAACACTTCTGCCATACGTTTGCTGAGCACCAGGCCGCCCATGGGGATGTAGCCGGAGGTTAGCCCCTTGGCAATCGACAGGGTGTCCGGCTCGAAGCCGAAGTGCTGGTGGGCGAACCACTCGCCGGTCCGGCCGAAGCCACCGATCACCTCATCGGCGCACAGCAGCACGTCGTACTTGCGACAGATGCGCTGGATTTCCGGCCAGTAGGTTTCCGGCGGGAAGATCATGCCGCCCGCGCCCTGGAAGGGTTCAGCCACAAAGGCCGCTACCTTGTCGGCACCCAGTTCGAGGATCTTCTCCTCAAGCTGGCGAGCAGCGCGCAGGCCGAACTCTTCCGGTGTCAGGTCGCCGCCATGGGCGAACCAGTAAGGCTCGTCGATGTGCTCGATGTCCGGCAGCATGCCGCCCATTTCGTGCATGAACTTCATGCCGCCCAGCGCAGTGCTGCCCAAGGTGGAGCCGTGGTAGCCGTTCCAGCGGCCGATCATGACCTTCTTCTCAGGCTTGCCGAGGATCTGCCAATAACGGCGCACGGTACGGATCAGCACCTCGTTGGCCTCGGAGCCCGAGTTGGTGTAGATCGCGTGGCTGTAATGGCCGGGCAAAAGGCTGAAGAGCAGCTCGGAGAGCTCCACGACCGCCGGGTGGGTGGTGTGGAAGAACAAGTTGTAGTAAGGCAACTGCTCCAGTTGCCGGGTCGCGGCGGCGGTCAGGTCCTTACGGCCGTAGCCGAGGTTGGTGCACCACAGGCCGGACATGCCGTCCAGGTAGCGATTGCCGTCGTTGTCCCAGAGGTAGAGGCCCTCGCCGCCGACCATCACCCGCGGCCCTTCAGCGTTCAGCGCCTTCTGGTCGAGGAATGCATGGATGTGGTGGGCCGCATCCGATGCCTGGTAGTCGCGGGTTTCACGTTGAGCCTTGAATTGGGCATTCATCTCAGGTTCTCCTTGCCCCACTTCGGGGTGTTGCAGGTTCTTTCTTGTCGTTGGCGGCGGATCACTGGATCCGCTCGATGGGTTCGGGCGTGAACAGCGGCTTCTTCATCACCAGCTTGATCCAGACCGCAGCGATCAGCGACACCACGGCCAGCACCACGCCAGCGCAGCCGAATATCTTGGCGGTCATGTCTGGGCTCGGCGAGGCATACCAGATGGCGTAGAGCATGCCGGCGATACCGAACACCTGAGGCCAGGGATAGAACGGCGTGCTGAAGGGCCGGGCGATGTTCGGGTAGCGGCGGCGCAGGGCGATCACATCGATGTGGACGATGATGTAGGCCAGCAGCCAGGCCAGGGCCGCGGCGAGCAGCAGCAGGTTGATCGACGCGGCGTCCTGCCCCATCACCAGGATCGGCAGGCCGGTGATGGCCGCGACGAACAGCACCGCCACCCAGGGCGTGCGGGCACGCGGGCTGAGGCGTTTGAACTGCGGGAAGGCCTGGCCGTTCTGCGCCATGCCGTAAAGCATCCGCGGAATGGCCGCCAGCGAGGTGTTCAGGGTGCTGCAGGTAGCAGTCACGGCAGCGATTACCAGGAACGCTTCGCCTGCCTTGCCGAACACGGCAGTGGCGAACAGGTAGTGCGGCAGTGCATCGGTGGTCAGCGCTTCCTGCGGCAGCATGAACAGAGCACCGAGGCAGTAGAGGCCGATGGTCACGAAAATCACGGTCAGGCCGATGATCATCGAGCGCGGGATATTACGCTCCGGCTTGCGGGTTTCCTCCACCAGCGGGCAGACGAACTCTGCCCCGACAAAGCCCCACACGGCCAGTGCGGTGAGGGTCAGCACACCAGCGCCCATCGGGTTCCAGTCACCCTGCAGGACAGTGCTGGCGGTTTCGCTCGGCGCGCCTTCGACGATGGCGGCCACGCCAATTACCAGCAGCACAATCACCATCACAACCGCCAGGGCAGTCTGCAACTTGGCGAAGATGTCGATGCCCATCAGGTTGAGCACAGTGAACAGCCCTAACACGCCAAAGGCGATGCTGAAGGGGGGGAACACGCCGGGGTAGACCTTGCCGACAATCAGGTCGAGCAGCAGTAGCTCGGCCGAGAGGGCGAACATGGCCACCACCACATAGCCGGAGAAGGTCGCCAGGATCGCCGGAAAGTGGCCGATGGCGACTTCGGTGTAACTGCTGAGGCCGCCGGCACGCGGAATCATCAACGACAGTTCGGAGAAGGAAAACGCATAGCTCAGGGCCAATAGGTAAGCCAGCCCGAGCGGAACGATGAAGCCCAGGCCGGAGAAGCCTGCACCCTGCAGCATCAGCACCATCACGCCCTGCGATACCACCAGGCCGATGGCGACTGCCAGCAGCGACCCCAGGCCCAGGACCCGGCGAAAGCCGCCCTCCTCCACCTGCCCCTGGGCAGGAACGGAAACACTTGCACTCATGACACTCTCCCGATCTTGTACTTGTTATTCGTCCGTCCGGCCGCGCTGGGCCGGCAGGCTTTAGTGGACGAAGGACGGAAGCGCCCGCCTTCGCCATCCACGCCCCTCATCGGCATCGCAAATCCCGATGCCGAGGGGCGCAATCCTTATCGGGCTGCCCAGGCGTTGAAGCGCTCCTCCAGCTCCTCGCCGTGGTTGACCCAGAACTCGGCATTCACCAGCTGTGCATCGGCCAGGTTGGCCGGAGCGGTTGGTAGTTGCTGCAGGGTCTCGGCCGGCAATGTGGCCAGGGCGTCCTTGTGAACCGGGCCGTAGGGAATCTGGGTAGAGAAGGTCTTCTGCGTTTCGGCCTGGCTGGCAAAAGCGATGAAGCGCTCGGCCAGCGCCTTGTTCGGAGTGCCGCGCACGATGGCCCAGTGGTCCGGGTCATAGAGGTTGCCGTTCCAGACGATGGCAAGCGCGGAGCCTTCCTTCTGCGCGGCAGCGATACGCCCGTTGTAGGCGGCGGACATCACCACGTCACCGGCCATCAGCCATTGCGGCGGCTGGGCACCGGCTTCCCACCACTGGATGTAGGGCTTGATCTGATCCAGCTTGCGGAAAGCACGTGTCACACCCTCAGGGGTTTCCAGGACCTTGTAGAGATCTTCGCGCTTGACTCCATCGGCCAGCAGAGCGGCCTCCAGGGTGTACTTGGCGCCCTTGCGCAGACCACGCTTGCCCGGGAAGCGCTGGACATCCCAGAAGTCCGCCCAGGAGGCCGGTGCGCTGGCCAGCTTGCCGGCGTTGTACGCCAGCACCATGGACCAGACGTAACTGGCCACGCCGCATTCGCTCACGGTTCCCGGCATGTACTGCGCGGACTCACCGAGCACCGCCGGGTCGATGCGCTCGAACAGACCTTCCTCGCAACCACGCAGCAGCTCAGGGCTTTCCACTTCCACCACGTCCCAACTGACCTGCCCGATGTCGACCATCGCCTTCACCTTGGACAGTTCACCGTTGTACTCGCCGACCACGACCTTGGCGGCGCCGCTTTGCTCGAAAGGTTTGAAGTAGGCCGCTTCCTGCGCGGCCTTGGTGGCCCCGCCGAAGGAGATCACGGTGAGACTCTGGGACTGTGCCATGGCCTGGTTACTGGCAGCGGCCAGGAATGCAAGACCAACGGCAACGCGAATGCACGGGGGCAAGGACTCTTTCATGGGAACTCCCTCACTTCTCTTTGTGGTTGTGATCAGTTGCTGAGGCAGGCATGGCCAGAAGCCGTGAATCCGCGCGTGACACCACGCGACAGGAATGGATCTTTTTATGGGCGGCCGCATTGCTGCAGGGGCATCGCGGCCGGGTCGTCATCGCAACCTCAACGCAGCTGGAACCAGGTGGTTTTCAGCTGGCTGTATTTGTCGAAGGAATGCAGCGAGAGATCGCGGCCGAAGCCCGATTGCTTGCCACCTCCAAAAGGAACGCTGACGTCCAGGGCGTCCACAGTGTTGACCGAAACGGTACCCACCTTGAGCGCGCGGGCCACACGGTGTGCGCGGTTCAGATCGTCGCTCCACACCGAAGCCGCCAGGCCATAGATGCTGTCATTGGCCAGGCGCAGGGCCTCTTCCTCGGAGTCAAAGGCGCTGATCGCCAGGACCGGGCCGAACACCTCCTCACGGGCCAGTTGCATATCACTGGAGACGTTGTTGAACAGGGTCGGCTCGACAAAATTGCTGGAGCCGTTAAAGCTCAAGCGACGACCGCCACCGAGCAGTTGCGCGCCCTCGCCCTGGGCCTGCTCGATGAAGGCCATGATGCGGGCGGTCTGCCCGGCGTCGACGATGGCACCGGCGCGGCTGGCCGGGTCCAGCGGATCGCCCGGCATCCATTGGCGGGCCTTGTCGATCAGGCGCTCGACGAACTCGTTCTGGATCGAGCGCTGTACATAGAGCCGCGAGTTGGCCGAACAGACCTCGCCCTGGTTGAAGAAAATGCCGAACGCTGCCTTCTCCGCCGCCAGATCGAGGTCGCGGCAATCCTCGAACACCAGGTTCGGGCTCTTGCCACCGCACTCAAGCCAGACCTGCTTGAGGTTGGACTGGGCCGAATACTGCATGAAGTACTTGCCCACCTGGGTCGAGCCGGTGAACACCAGGCAGTCGACATCCGGGTGCAGGCCGAGGGCCTTGCCAGCATGCTCGCCAAGGCCGGGTACCACGTTCAGCACGCCTTCCGGCAGGCCGGCTTCAAGCGCCAGCTCGGCCAGACGCAGAGCGGAGAACGGTGACTGCTCGGCAGGCTTGAGCACCACGCTGTTGCCAGCGGCCAGAGCCGGAGCCAGCTTCCAGGCGGCCATATCAAGGGGGAAATTCCAGGGCACCACGGCGGCGATCACGCCCAGCGCCTCGCGGGTGATCGTGGCCAGGGCGTTCGTCGCGGTTGGCGCCACTTGGTCGTAAAGTTTGTCCAGGCATTCGCCGTACCAGGCGAACACATGGGCGGCGCCGGGTACGTCGATGTTCCAGGCATCCATCACCGGTTTGCCCATGTTCAGCGAGTCCAGCAGGGCCAGCTCCTCGCGGTGTTGCAGCATCAGCTCGGCCAGGCGCAGCAGCACCTTCTTGCGCTCCACCGGTGCCATGCGCGCCCAGGGGCCCTCATTGAAGGCACGGCGCGCTGTCCGCACGGCCAGGTCGACCTCGGCTACGCCACAGGCAGCCACGCGGGCCAGCAACTGGTTGGTCGCCGGGTTGATCGAGTCGAAGGTTTCGCCGGATTCGGCGGCCACCTGGCGGCCACCGATCAGCGCCTTGTCATTGAATGCTTGCCGGGCAGCCTTCTGCTGCCAATAGCCGAGATCGAACACGCTGCACTCCCAGATCGACCGTCTGTGCGGTCATGTTGTTATTCGGGTCGGGGAGATGTTGCTCCAGAGTCCGGCAGAGGAAAATTATTAAAAATATGCTCGAGTCATATGAAAAAACTCGGCAGCGTATTCAGCTCCCGGCGCCCCCTCTGGGGTAAGGTGCAGCTCATGGAGCGCTTGAGCTCCACCAATAAGAATCACCCGCCCGGGGCCCTGCCCGAGGCTGTGAAGCAGAGGTTTCCGTGGCTTCCTATACCTTGCGACAACTGAAGTATTTCGTGACGACGGTGGAGTCCGGCAGCGTGGCCGAGGCCTCGCGCAAGCTGTATATCGCCCAGCCGTCGATCTCCACCGCGATCAAAGGCCTGGAAGAAAGCTTCGGCGTGCAGCTGTTCATCCGCCACCACGCCCAGGGGGTCTCGCTGACACCCAGCGGCGCGCGCTTCTACCAAAAGGCCCAGGAGCTGCTGCGCATGGCTCGCGAGTTCGAGCAGAACGCCCTGGCGGACAACGACATCGTGGCCGGGCAGATCGATATCGGCTGCTTCGAGACCGTGGCCCCGCTATATCTGCCGCAGCTGATCGCTGGCTTCCGCGAGCTTTACCCTGGCGTCGACATCCGCATCCGCGATGGCGAGCAGCAGGAACTGGTGCAAGGCCTCACTGCCGGCACCTTCGACCTGGCCTTCCTCTACGACCACGACCTGGACAGCACGATCGAAACCGAACCGCTGATGCCGCCGCAGAAGCCCTACGCCCTGCTCCCGGAAAACCACCGTTTCGCCGGCCAGGCCCAGGTATCGCTGCGCGACCTTGCCCTGGAGCCGATGATCCTGCTGGACGTGCAACCCAGCCGGACCTACTTCGTCAGCCTGTTCATCGAACTCGGCCTTTCGCCGAACATCGTCTTCAGCTCCCCGTCTATCGAGATGGTGCGCGGCATGGTGGGCCAGGGCTTCGGCTTCTCCCTGCTGGTCACCCGCCCGCACTCGGAATGCACCTACGACGGCAAGAAAGTGGTAATGGTCGACATCGCCGAACCCGTCGCCACCTCTGGTCTGGTTGCCGCCCGCCTGAAACGCGCGCAGTTGACCAAACCTGCACAGCTGTTTGTGGATTTCTGCCGGGAGCGGCTGGCGCAGAAGGTCGAGAAACGTTCGTAGTTGACGCAGATTGGGCAGGTCCGAGCGCAAGGAGGCCGGCCAAACGGGGTGAGCGGGCCGTGATTCAAAGGTCAGGGGTGGCGGGTTGGAGTATCACCCGATGCCGTGGTGAATCTTCCAGGCGATGAGGGCAACGAACGGTGCCAACAGCAACAGGTTGCCCAGCGCTACGGCCCAGCCCCAGGCATGACCGCAATCACCCTTGAAACGGCCGCCGCTCAGCGCCTTGAGGATGAGCACACCGATGCGATGAGCGAGCACCGTGAAAAAAGTCAGTGATGAAGGTCATTTCGTGAACGGGAGCTTCTACTTGGAAGGATGGATTTCGACCGATTCTGGGACAAAACTCCCTTGGTGATTGCTGCTAGAGGATAATTCGCCAGCTTGCAGTTGCTCCTGCGTTGCAGTGCAGCATGGCCGAGAATTAGAAGATCGTACGCAGGTTCTTAGCGCTTCACGCAGACAAACAATGCATTCCCGGACGTGCCGCCCCAGCGAGTGATCCGTTCGTAGTCATGCTCAAGGACGTGCACCTCGAAGTGCGGCTGCAACAGTTGCTGAAGCTCGGTGAAACTCAGGGCGACCATGGCGTGTTCATCCTGCCAGGCCTGGGTCACCCCTGCCGCGGTCTTCTCGATGCTGAGGCGCAGCGCCTGCCGCTCGCCCTCGCCGCTGTAGTACCAGCCGGAACCAAAGGTAAAGTGGCTGCCCTCGTGCTCCACGGTATGGCGCACAAATGAGCGGTTGTCGATCAGCCGCTTGTCCACCGCGTTGAAGCAGAACACGCCGTTATCCTCAAGCGCGCCGTGCACGCTGGCCAAGCACGCCCGCAGTTGCTCCAGCCCGGCGTTGTAGTGGATCGAGTAGAGGAAACAGGTGACCAGATCCAGCGGCTCGCCCACTCGAAAGCCCGCCATGTCCTGCCGACTGAACTGTGCCTCGGGGCAGCGCAACTGGGCGATATCCAGCATCGGCTGATTGATGTCCAGGCCGGCACTGCGGTAGCCGAAATCGAGGAAATGGCGCACGTGCGGCCCGGTGCCACAGGCAAGATCCAGGTGCCTGCGCCCCTGATTGCCGAACAACTGGTGCAGCCGGCGCACACCGTGGCTCTGCGCCCGGTAGTCGATGTCGGCGCACATCAGGTCGTAGTAAGTGGACAGGTCGGTGTACAGCGCGTTGGAGGACATAAGCAGCCAGAGGGTTCGACGGGGATTTCCGATCAGCATGGTACCTCAGCCTCGAGCGCTTCCCACCGAAAACAGACGTCCCGCACCAGCCGCTGGGAGCTGCTTCTTGCTAGACCAACGCCTTCCTCTCCGACCGACGGCTTCTGGCCGATTCTGTTGAAAAAGTAGCTGCCACCCGAAGCCACCGGCAGAATCACGCGCTCAGCGAGCATGGGTGCAGGCAGCATGATGGGGCGGATACCGGGGGGACAAGCAGCGCCTGTTCTACTCGTTCAATCTGGACGAGCACATCCCGCCGCAACACCTCCTGCGCAGCATCGACCAGTGCCTGGACCTCAGTGATCTGCGCGCCCACTTGGCCGACTTCTATAGCCCCATCAGGCGCCCGTCGATTGATCCGAAGTTGATGGTGCGCATGCGGGTCGTCGGTTACTGCTATGGCATTCGTTCTGAGCGACGGCTATGCGAAGAGGTGCATCTGAATCTGGCCTACCACTGGTTCTGCCGGCCGGGTCTGGAAGACGAATAAATCTATCCCCTTTTCGCGAGTCGTCGGCGACGACAGCATCATGACCGCCAATCAAAAATCCTCAGGCAGATCGAGAGTCACCTCGTCTGATTCGACGGATAAAGACCGGCAAGCCGCGCTATCAGAACACCAACATAAAAGACGCCTGAGAACTCTTCGACCATGACAAGTGAGCGGGCGTGGTTGGTCAATGGGAGAACATCACCGTAACCGGTGGTCGTGAGCGTCGTGAAGCTAAAATAGATCAGCTCGAAGAACGTGCCAGGCTGTGTGAAATCGAGGCGGCCGGGGCCAAATGAGCCCGCACTGGATATCTCGACCAGGCCGTAGATGAAGGACCAAACGAGGGCCAGCATGATGTAACCCGCAAGCGCGCCATGCAGTTTGTCGGCAGTAATTGGCCCGCGCCTGAAAATATAGCGAAGCACTCCGCCAAACGAGACGGCAAGAGACGCCGCAAAAGTTATCCCGGCCAGGACAAGAATCGCGATACTTTCAGCCCACAACGCCGTCCATTGAAGGCCAACTCCAACCAGCGCCATCCCTAGTTTGAGGATGAACCCCCACCGAGTCTGCCTGGTGGCGAGGGCGCCCACGAGTAGCACGATCGAAAACAGAATGCCGAGCAACGTGCGAGCGAATATGCCTTCCTCAAGAAAGGGAAACAGGAGGATCAATCCTAATAAGAGCAGCAATAGATAGGTGCAGGGCCCTAGGCCAATTACCATCTGAGCTAAATCCTCGTCGGATTCGGCATTCTCTTTCGGATTTGTCATACCAGATTCCTGGAGACCTAACTAAGGCTCGTGACTTGACATTGCAAGATTGAGATCTGACCTGGTTTTAGAAGAGTCGGCGTTGGAAATTCTAGTCGCCAAACTCAGAAATATGGATTGCCCGACGCGACGAGCCGAGCCGAGCTTGAAGCAGCCGCCAGGTGGCAAGCGCCAAGGTACAGCCAGGTATTCGACATCCCAAGTGATGGATAGAGGTATCCCACTCCCGGGCCCCTTCCCGCGCCAGTCGCCCCTGGAAAGGAAAGGGATGACTCGCCCGGATGGATCGAATCAGACCGGCAGCCGGTTCACTGTCCTGCGCTGACCTCGACATGCTGGATTCCGGCACGTCGGAGCAGGTGCTTGCAGCGCTCGGAAAGGTGCACGACGCGAAGATGTTTTCCGGCTTTGGCATAGCGCTCGCGCAGAGTCTTCAGCGCGGCGATGGCCGAGTAGTCGACGAAGCTCAAGTGACGGCAGTCGAGGGTCACTTGCGGCGGATCGTTGGCCGGGTCGAACAGATTGAGAAAAGGCGTGGTGGAAGCGAAGAACAGCGTACCGTGCAAAAGATAGAGCTTGCTGCCATCGGCCTCCACATGAGTGTCGGCGTACAGTTCGCGGGCATGTTGCCAGGCGAAGTTGAGCGCGGCGATGACGATTCCGCACAGCACAGCCGTGGCCAGGTCGGTGAACACCGTGATGACGGTCACCGCGAGGATCACCAGCACGTCGTGAAACGGCACCCTGTTGAGCACACGCAGTGAGGCCCAGGCGAAAGTCTGCTGTGCTACCACGAACATCACCCCGACCAGGGCAGCCAGCGGGATGCGCTCGATCAGCGGCGAAAGAAACAGTACGAACAGCAGGATCATCACCCCGGCGACCACGCCGGAGAGGCGACCGCGGCCGCCGGAGCTGAGATTGATCATGGTCTGTCCGATCATCGCGCAGCCGCCCATGCCACCAAACAGACCAGACACCATGTTGGCTGCGCCCAGGGTCACGCACTCGCGGTCCGGGTAGCCCCGACTTTCGCTGATCTCATCGGTGAGGTTCAGCGTCAGCAGGGTTTCCAGCAGGCCGACCAGGGCCATCAGCACGGCGTAGGGAGCAATGATGCGCAGGGTTTCCAGGGTCCAGGGCACCACCGGCAGAGCCGCGCCGGGCAGACCGCCGGCGATATGCGCCATGTCGCCGAGGGTGCGGGTCGGCAGGTCGAGCAGATAGACCAGCACGCCGACGCCGAGGATCGCCACCAGCGCCGGCGGCACGGCGCGGGTCAGACGCGGCAACAGGTAGACGATGGCCATGGTCAGCGCCACCAGCCCCAGCATCAGGTAAAGCGACGTGCCGCTCAGCCAGGCTTCACCAGCTTTGAAGTGCTCCAGCTGGGCCAGGGCGATGACGATTGCCAGGCCGTTGACGAAGCCGAGCATCACCGGATACGGCACCATCCGCACCAGCTTGCCCAGGCGCAGCAGACCGAAGGCGATCATCACCAGCCCGCCCAGCAACACGGTGGCGAGCAGGTACTGCACGCCATGCTGTACCACCAGGGCGACGATCACCACGGCCATCGATCCGGCAGCGCCGGACACCATGCCGGGGCGGCCGCCGAACAGGGCAGTCAGGGTGCAGATGATGAAGGCGCCGTACAGTCCAACCAGCGGATTTAGATGAGCGACCAGGGCGAAGGCGATGCACTCGGGCGCCAGGGCGAATGAAGTAGTGAGTCCGGCCAGGACATCGGCGCGCAAGCGGGCTGGCTTCATGGCTTTCCTGAGAAGTGGGAGGGGATTACGGAAGGCGGCGGATGTTACGGAATCGAAAGCGGTCCGGCCAGCCATTCTCCGGGCGACAGCCGTCGGATATGCGGGGGGAAAGGTCTGCCCTGCCAACTCCCCGGGGGCAGCTGCGCCGCCCTTGGCGAATGAATTGGCTTTGTCTGCGTTAGCTGTTGCCAGGAATCAACGGCCGGGCAGAGAACCTTGCAGCAGCAGGGAGACGCCGAACTCTTGCTCGCGGACCGGACCTTTTCGCGAGCAAGCTCGCTCCTACAGGAGAGGCATCACGTTGCATCACTCGACAGGGACAGATCCTATTCATTCGCCCCAACAAGGAAACGCGTCGCCTCAAGGGATACGGGTGACTCCGCGCGGTTGGTTGCTCCGCGGTCATGCGGCTACGAGGTAGCCGAAGACCTGGATCTCGATCAGGCACCCGCCCAGCCGGCTTTCGACACAGGCGCGCACGGGCTTGCGGTGGCCCTCCAACCAGTGGTCGTACACCTCATTGACCAGGTCGAAGTGCGCATAGTCGGCAATCCAGATCTGCACACGAGTCAGGTCGTCCTTGGTCACTCCGGCCCGCGCCATGAGTGTGTCGATGGCCGCCAGAGCCTGCCGCGCTTGCTGCTGGACGCCCAAAGTGAGGTCTTCGGCCACCACACCTGCGGTTTCGAAATGGTGGCCGTACCTGACCGCCATGGACATCCTGTTGCCTTCGTCGAATCGTTCGATCATGTCGTGTCTGCCTTGCAGTCCATATTGTGGCCCAAGCCGGCCAGCGTAAAAAAACGCACCGGGCAGCGCTGCGAGCGAACCTGCCCGATGCAAAGGACGACCGTAACCGGACGTCACCCGACGGTTCTTTACAGCTGGTTGATGCACACCACCTTTGGCTGGGTCATTTCCTCGTAGGCGAAGCGCACGCCTTCGCGTCCCAGGCTGCCGTACTTGAAGCCGCCGAAAGGCATGGCATCGAAGCGGTAATCGGAGGAGTCGTTGATCATCACCCCGCCCGCTTCGATGCGCCGCGCAGCCCCCAAGGCCTGCTGCAGGTCGTTGGTGAAGATGCCGGCATGCAGGCTGTATTCGGGCTCGTTGGCCAGCGCGATGGCGTCCTCAAGGGTGTCGAAGGGTTCGAGCACCACTACCGGGGCGAAGACTTCGTTGCGCCACAGGCGACTGCCGTGGTCGACCTTTTCCAGCACGGTGGCGGCATAGCAGGCGCCCTTGCGCTGGTGGCCACAGAGCAGGCGTGCACCCTCCCCCAGGGCTTCGGCAACGACCCGCTCGGTGTTCTGTGCAGCTTGCTCGGTGATCATCGGGCCGATATCGGTGTCCGGGCTGGCCGGGTTGCCGACGACCAGGCTCCCGGCCAGGGCGACGAAGCGGTCGCGGAACGCTTCATAGATCGAAGCCTGGATCAGCAGTCGTTGCGTGCCGATACAGTTCTGCCCTGCGGCCCAGAAGGCGCCCGAGGCGCAGGACTCGACGGCGGCCTCGAGGTTGCAATCCGCCATCACGATGACCGGTGCATTGCCACCCAGGTCCATGGCCAGCTTTTTCAGGCCGGCGGTACGGGCAATATTTTCTCCAGTAACGAATCCGCCGGTGAAGGAAATCATCCGCACCTCGCGAGCGGCGACCAGGGCCTTCCCCAAGTCCGCGCCGCCGGTGGCCAGGGTGACCACGAACTCCGGCAGCCCCGCTTCCACCAGGCAGCCGACCAGTTTGATTGCAGACAGCGGCGCCAGCTCCGACGGCTTGAGGATGACCGCATTGCCGCCCGCAATGGCCGGGCCGAGCTTGTGTGCCACCAGGTTCAGTGGATCGTTGTAGGGCGTGATCGCCACGATCAGGCCCAGCGGATCACGCGTGAACCAACCCTGGCGGGACTCGGAGCCCTCGTAGGCATCGAAAGGCACCACCTCGCCGGCATTGCGTCGGGCCTCCTCCGCCGAAAGCTTCAGCGTATTGACGCAGCGTTTGACCTCCTTCTGCGCCTGTCGAATGGTCTTGCCGGCCTCCTGGACGATGAGCCGAGCGAAGGCTTGCGCGTCCCGTTCGACCAGCTGCGCTGCCTGTTCGAGAATCCGTGCCCGCTGATGACGCGCCAGCGCGGCGCAGGCGCGAGTGCCACGGCGCGCCTGCTCCAGCAGGCCGGGAACATCCGTCACACCCAGGCATGGCACGGAGCCGATAAGGCTGCCATCGAATGGATTGAGTACATCGATCTGATCTTGTGCCACGGCCATCGCTACGGCGAGACGGGATACGTTCACGAGTCTTCTCCCCTTATTTGTTCGATACGGACTTGTGGATGGCGACGATGTCCGACAACAGCGCAAACGCGGTTTCGATCCGTCCGGCACCCGGGCCGGAGACGGTCACCGCACCCAGCAACTCAGTGTTGAAGGACACGGCGTTGGTCGCGCCGGAGATGCCTGCCAGCGGGTGGCTGTTGTCCAGCAGTCTGGCCTCGACGCTGGCGCTGACTGCGCCAGCAGCATTGCGGGTGGCGGAACCAATCAGCTTCCAACGTTCGCCGCTCTGATGCGCACGCTCGATATCGGCGGGGCTCAGCGAGGTGATGCCGCTGCAGTTCACATCGTTGACGGTCAGCTTGGCGTCGAGCAGTTCGTTGGCCAGGATGACCACCTTCAGGCGCACGTCATGTCCCTCTACATCCGCCGTCGGATCGGCCTCTGCATAGCCGAGTTCCTGGGCCTTGCGCACGGCATCGGCAAAGCTCAGCCCCTCCTCCATGCGGGTCAGCACGTAGTTCGAGGTGCCATTGAGGATGCCTTCGAAGCCGCTGATCACGGCTCCGGGCAAGGTTTCCCGGGCCATGCGGATGACCGGGGTGCCGCTCATCACCGAACCCTCGTACTCGAAGCACACGCCGTTGCGCTTGGCCAGCGCCTTGAGCTCATCGGCATGCAAGGCGATTGGCCCCTTGTTGGTGGTGACTACGTGCTTGCCGCCTTCCAGGGCCCAGCGGCAGAAGGTGGTAGCGGGCTCGCCATCCACCGGATTGGTGAAGGTGGCCTCGGCAATGATGTCGGCACCGGCCTGCTTGATGATGGTTTCATTGAAAGCCTCGGCAGAACCACCCGGCATCTGCGCGAAGGCGCCCCTGGCGCTTGGCAGCTTGACCAGCTCGGCAGCATCCAGGCCGTCACGGGCCATGATCGAGCCGAGGAACAGGTCGGTCACGCCGACGATCTTCAGGCTCAAGCCCAGCTCTTTCTGCCAGGCCTGGTTACGCTCGGCGATCAGTTGCGCCAGACCCCGGTTAACACCCCCGAACCCCACCAGTGCGATCTTGTATTCAGTCATCAGGTTGCCTCCCAATCAGGCAGTTGCTCGATGGGCACCAGACTAAGAGGGAGGGACTGTCAGTTGAATATGGCTATCTGCTGTATTTATTGGTCGTTTTGACCATTGATGAAAACTTTCCACATGCTTGAAAGTTGTGCAGCCGAAAGTCCCAGGCTTGCTGGAAAGTTGAACGGTCTTTACTGGCTGAAATGGGTAATAGCGCCGGAACAGGGAGCGGCCGCGGTATGGCGCCAAGTTAGATACTGCGGGGCTGCACGGGAGGGTCGATTAAACCAGGCGAGGACTTCTATTCATGTTGGCCACATCTGCGCGATCAAGCCCTGGAAGTTGGCCAATCGACGAAGGCGGTAGCCAAGTAGGTTGGCGTCGGGACTGCAAAAGTCGACATCTGGCAAGACGAGGCACGTGTCTTGACCAAGGCAGGTTGGGTTTCGCTCGACTCAGCGCCAACCCACGCGCTATGACTTTCACGTCAAACTCAAATGACGGACGAGAGCACGAAAGAGGTGACGGTATTCTCGACTCCGGGCATGGCGGATATTTCCTTCCATACATTGTGGACACGCTCGGGGCTCGAGGCGCCGACGCGGACCATGAGGTCGAACTCTCCACTCATCACTTCGCATTGGACGATTTCCGGGATGGCGCCCAGGGCTCGCAAAACTTCGTCCCCGCGCATGCGGTCGTAGCGGTAGACGAAGATCACGGCGCTGATCTGGGACGATTGCCTGCGTCCGTCGCCCTCGATAATCGTGTAGCCCTGGATGGCTCCGTCACGCTCCAGCCGCTCGATCCGCTGACGCACGGCATTGCGCGACAGATTCACCTTGGCAGCCAGCTCGGCGTGGGCGATCCGCGCATTAACGGTGAGTTCCGCCAGGAGGCGCTCATCGAGTGGATCCAGTATTCGCTTCATCGCGCGCCCACCTGCATCACAGCTCAGCCAACGCCCTGGCAATGGTATCCAGATCGCCCACCCGAATTGACTGCGGGTGGCCAGCGCGCCGCCCCGGGGCCGAGACAGGCGCGGCCATGACACCCAACCCGGCGAGCAGTGCCGCCGACTTGACCGGTGAAAACTCGCCCAGGGTCACCATGGGCGTCACCATGCTGCGCCGATAGAGACGCGCCGCGAGGACTCCCGTGGCCGTGTGCGGGTCGATGACATAGCCGGTATCGCGGAACAGCGCGGTGATCTCATCGATGGTCTGCTCATCGGTGACGGCATAGGAGTCGATGAGCATGCGCGCCTGCAGCCAGTGTTTGTTGGCGATGCTCAGCTCACCGGTAGTTTCAAAAGAGTCCATGAGTGCCCTGACGGCCTGGTCATCATGGCCGTAGAGCTCCCAGACAAAGCGCTCCAGGTTGGAAAAGATGGAAAAGTCCATCGCCGGAGAGACGGTCCTGTTCGCTTGCCGTTTCGAGTACTGGTTCTTGTGGACGAACTGGTGCAGGGCATCGTTGCGGTTGGTGGAGATGATGATCTGGTTGATCGGCAGGCCCATCTTCTGGGCTATGTACCCGGCATACACCTCAGCGAAGCTGGCGGCCGGAATGCTGAAGCCGATGGGCCGCACGCCCCCACCCAACTGCAGCGCGGCATGGAAGTAGAGGACAATCTGGGCCATCACACCGACCCAGTTGGTGGAGTTGAAGCCGATGGCCCGAACATTGGCCAAGGGCCATTGGCGGAACAGCTGAGCAACCATGGCCTGGCAATCGTCGAAGCTGCCATCTACGGCAAAGGCCAGTACCCTGGCCGGGTCGGCGTCCTGCAACTCGTCAAGACGATCCTCCGGCACGCCGTTGCGCGGATACAGCACCATGACCCGGCTCTGCTCGCAGCTTCCGAACGCTTCGATCGCGGCAAGCCCGGTATCGCCGTTGGTGGCACCCACCACGACCGCCTGTTGCTGGCGCCGATCGAGGAAGTAGCTCACCAGGCGAGCGTGCAATTGGGCGGCGAAGTCCTTGGAGGCCCGGGTTGGGCCATGGAACAGTTCCAGCACCCATTCGTTCCGATCCACCTGGTGCAGCGGCGCAATGGAGCGATGGCCGAAGGCGCGATAGGTGTCCTTGAGCAGGCCTTTGAGATCGTCCTCCGGAATCGCCTGGCCAACGAAGGGGCTCATGACGCGCCAGGCCAGCTCATCGAAAGGCAACCACGACCAGTAGGTGACCTCCTGGGCGCTGAACACCGGCAGGCTCGCCGGGACGTACAACCCACCGTCTTCGGCAAGCCCGGACAGGACCACGGTCTCGAAGTCCGCACGCACGGCAGCGCTTCGTGTACTCACATAGTGCATGTTTAACTCCGATCACTCATTTGTATCGATGGGTCTGCGCCACCAGCCAGGTCGAGAACGTCATCGCATCAGGATGCAGTTCCGCCCCGGAACTGCGCACCAGGTAAAAGGACTCACTGGCCTCGATCCTCTGGGTGAAGGGCTCCACGAGGCGCCCCTCCCTGAGCAACTCCTCCACCATTGACGACCGAGCCAGTGCGATACCCTGCCCCAGTTCGGCCATGCGCAAGGTGGAAATGAGGGTGTCGAACTGCATACCGGTGGAATAGTCGACATCGTTCGCGCCGACCCTCTTCAGCCAGTAGCCCCAGCCCTCCTCGTAGCCCAATACGTGCAGCAGCAGGTGGTTGGCAACGTCCGCGGGCTCGCGGAGCGGCGACTGCGCCATCAACTGCGGGGAGCAGACCGGGAACAGCGTGTCCCAGGTCAGGCGCTGGGAGACCAGCCCCGACCACTGGCCGTGGCCCCAGCGGATTTCCATGTCGTCCTCGCCGTCCAGTTCCTTGACCCACAGGTTGCTGATGTAGCGAATGTCCACGTTCGGGTGCGCCTGGCGAAACTCGGCAAGCTTGGGTGCCAGCCAGTGGACGAGGAACGCCAGGCTGCCGCGAATCTTGATCGGCCGCCGCTTGTGCTGGCCGAAGATCTCGTTGGTGCCGACCGCCAGCCGGGTGATTGCGTCCTGTACCACCGGCAGGTACGACTGCCCCTCTTCCGTGAGACTCAAGCCCCGTGGCAGGCGCTTGAACAGCGCCACGCCCAGATGACTCTCCAGCTGGCGAATCTGTTGGCTCACGGCGCCCTGGGTCAGGTGAAGCTCCTCGGCCGCATGGGTGAAGTTCAAACTCCGCGCGGACACTTCGAACGCACGTAGCCAGTTCAGTGGAGGCAAGGCCTTCTGATTCATGCTCGGCACCCCATTGGCATTACCCCTCACTGAAAAGACTGGACGCGCAGGCTAACTCAACGTCGCTCAGGCCGCCTCTACCGCGCTGGCCGGCGCGGTGCCCGATGACAACCGCCGCTCACGGCTCTTGCGGGTGATGTAGAAGACGAAATAGCACCAGGCAATGAACGGCAGGCCGAAGTAGAGCGCAACCCGCTGTGCCGGATCGAAAGCGATGCCCACGCAGGCCAACGTGCAGCAGAGCAAGGCGCCCAGCGGGACCCAGGGGTAGCCACGGACACGAAAACTGAGGTCCTTGATGTCTCCACCGTTGGCGACGAACTGGCGACGGAACGCCATCTGGCTCGCGGCGATGCTCATCCAGACCACGACCACCGCAAGGCCCGAGATGGAAACCAGGGCAAGGTAGATGGTGTCCGGTGCGAACACACTGCTCAGCAGCGAAGCCCCTGCGCCGGCCATGCTCACGACAATCGCGGTGAAAGGCGTGCCCTGGCGGGTCAGCGCGCCGAAGCGTCGGGGCATGTGCCCTTGGTCACTCAAGGTCCAGAGCATGCGCGAGGCCGCATAGAGCCCGGAGTTGGCTGCCGAGAGCAGCGCGGTGATGATCACGAAGTTCATGATGTCGGCGGAGTACGGGATGCCGATGAACTCGAATACCGTCACGAATGGACTTTCCACCAGACCCGCCTGCTCTCGCGGCAGGAGGGTCGACAGGACGAAGATGGTGCCGACGAAGAAGATCGCCAGGCGCACCACGGTCGTGCGGATAGCCTTGGGCACATTGCGTTGCGGGTCCTTCGTTTCGCCCGCGGCGATGCCGATCAACTCGGTCCCGGAAAACGCGAAGGAAACTGCCAGCAAGGTCATGGCGATAGACATGAAGCCCGTCGGGAACAGTCCCTCGCGGGTGAAGTTGCCAAGGCCGATACTGTGCGCCTGCTCCACTTCGAACAGGCCAACGATCGCCCCGGTACCCACCACCAGGAAGGCGATTACGGTCAGTACCTTGATCAGCGACAGCCAGAACTCCGTCTCGGCGAACAGCTTGACCGAAACGACGTTGGTAAGGAACACCACTGCGGCGAACATCGCGCTCCACACCCAGACCGGCGTGTCAGGGAACCAGCGCACCATCAGGATACCGGCGGCGGTGAACTCCGACCCGATCGCCACCGTCCAGGTCAGCCAATAGAGCCAGGCAACCGTATAGCCAGTGCCAGCCCCCAGATACCGGGTGGCGTAAGTGCTGAACGAGCCGGTTTCCGGCATCTGCACAGCCAGCTCGCCCAGGCACATCATCACCATGTAGACCATGACTGCGCCGATGATGTAGGCGATCACGGCTCCCAGCGGCCCTGCCTGATTGACGGTATAACCCGAAGTCAGGAACAGCCCGGTCCCAATGACACCGCCCAGCGCCAACATCACGATATGGCGCGTCTGCATTTCCTGCTTGAATCCCGGACCCGGTGCACTTTTATCCGTTGTTATAGGTGTGGACATAATGAATTCTCATGAAAGTTTTAAGGGCAAGGTAAGTTTCTGCATTGAACTTGATGGCAGAACAAAACTGATTGCCGCCGGGTATTGTTATTATTCCTTTTCATGAATTCCCACTGGCCTTCCCGCCAGGGGCCTCAAGCGTCGAACGTCAGATCTCCACCTCAGTGCGACGTTCGGTCTGGGTATTTTTCGAGTTGGATTGACTGTCGTTACGAAGTTGCGCTCTTGTAAAATCAAAAGCCTGTTTGAGATCTGCCAGAAGGTCTTCCGTTTCTTCGATTCCCACCGAGACTCTCACCAGGCCTTCGGATATACCCAGCGCCAGGCGTTCTTCCAGGGTGTTCTCCACATGGCTGGTGGTCCGCGCCGGACCGTAGATGGTTTCGACGGCGCCCAGGTTGCCGGCGCAATGGGCGTACTGCAGGCGCGGCAGCAGAACCTTCACCGTCTCCATCCCACCGACCACCACGAAGCTGACGATGGCACCGAAACCCTGCATCTGCGCACAGGCCACCGCGTGCCCCGGATGACTGGGCAGGCCCGGATAATTCACTGACTCCACCAGCGGCTCCGTGCACAGGTATTCCGCCAGGGCACGAGCGCTCTGCTGTTGCTGACGCAGACGCAGCGCGAGAGTCTTCATACCGCGAATGATGAGGTAGGCGGAGAAAGGATCGAGGGATGCCCCGTTGATCTCCCGGTAGTGACGCACCTTTTCCATCTGCGTCTCGGCGCCGCAGACCAGCCCGCCGAGCACATCGCCGTGGCCGCTGAGGAACTTCGTCGCGCTGTGCACCACCACATCCACGCCCAGGGCGAGCGGGTTCTGGTTCAGCGGCGTGGCGAAGGTATTGTCCGCCACCACCAGGGCTCCGGCACGCTTGGCGGCCGCCACCAGACGCTTGATGTCGAGGACTTTCAGGGTCGGGTTGGTCGGCGTTTCCAGATAGAGGACATCACAGCCGCGTGCGATCTCCCGCTCGATGGCCTCGTGGTCGAGGGTGTCACAGAGAGTGACCTGCACGCCCATGCGCGGCAGGAACTCCTCGAAAATCTTGTTGGTGCCGCCGTAGCTGTCGCGGGTGGACACCACCCGCCCCCCGCTGGCCAGGAAGGTATGCAATACACCACTGATCGCCGCCATGCCACTGCTGAAAGCAACTGCGGACTCTGCATTTTCCAGCTCGCAGATCTTGGCTTCGAGTGTTGCGACCGTCGGATTGCTCATCCGGCTATAAATAAAACCGGGAGACTTGCCCAGTGCAACGTCATACCACACATCAATATCGTCATAGCCATAGGCGGCACTGACTACGATTGGAGTTTGAGTAGCATTGTAGGGGTGCGTGATCTGCTCACCGCCCCAAACTGCTTTAGTGCCCTTGCCCGCACCGCCAATTTCAGAAACTTCAGTCTTGTTCTTCATTGATGTTTCCCACAATCGATAATGACAAGCTCATAAGTTCAAGAGTTGTCCTGGCGCCAATATAGGTAAACGCCAGCGATCTGAGAAACGATGTTATCGGGGCCAAAGGGTCGCTTTTTTTAATGGCTGCGATGGATTGTTGAAGGTCGCACTCGGGCATTTCCATGAGCAGCGCACCCGGCGATGCAAAGCTACCCAGGCGCTCCTGCAAACGAAAAAAGCCCCGCCGAAGCGGGGCTGAATAAAGGAGCAGGAAGCTGCGTCTGGCTTAGAAGACGTACTGGGCGCGGACTACGAAGCCATCGCCGTCGTCGTCGCCATTGGCGTTGGTGGCGTTGTCGACCTTGGTCATGACGTAGTAGCCGCCGATCTTCACCGCTTCGTTGGCGTACCAGTTCACCCCCAGGTTGTGCACCTTGGCTTCGACGTCATCGATGTTGGCGAAGGCGCCGTTGTCGTCTTCCGCGCTGATGTTGTCGTAGCGGTAGAACACTTCCCAGGCGCCCATCTGCTTGTTGGCAGGCTTGATCTTGTCGAACTTGCCCAGCTTGTAGTCACGGGCTTCGCCGGTAAGGGTGTAGGCGAGCTGGACGTAGTAGCCATCGGCGTCGATGTCTTCGCGGTTGGCCGCGTCGGCTTCCACCTCACGGGTGATGTACTCACCCTGGATGGAGAACGGACCGGTGGCGAAGGCGCCCTCCAGACCCAGGGCGCTGTCGGTGTCATAGGCGCCGGACGGGGTGTTGTTCGCACCAGCCAGGACCAGGCGGTTGCCGTTGGTGCCGGCATCCTGGCCACCGTCGGTGCTCACGCCACGCATGCCCAGGCGGCTGCGGATACGGCCATCGTAAGAGGTTTCGGACAGATCGCGCTGGGCGTAGTTGACGCCGAGGTGCAGCACGTTGCCAGCTTCATGCATCGGGGCAAAGACACCACGCAGGTTGAATTGCTTGACGCTGTCACCGTCGTCAGCCGCGTTGTTCGGATCCTTCGCGGTGACGCCGGCCGAACCGTACAGGGATGCGCCGTAGGTGCCGGCAACCTGGATGCCCATGCCGCCGTCGTGGGCGTTGGCCCAGTCGACCAGGTCATAGGCCGCGTTACGCTCCTGGGCAGTGACCCACTTGGAGCTGGTGGCTTTTTCCAGGCCGAAGTCGGGGTCGAAGCGGCCCATCTTGATCACAACCGGGTTGAAACCGGTGTAGGCGATGGAAGCTTCGTCGAAATAACCGTCTTCTTTACGGTTGTCACCGCCGGCGTTATGCGAGAAGTCGTAGTTGATCTGGTAAGCCCAGTCGGTGAAAGCGACACCGCCCAGTTCCAGGAAGGCTCGACGGAAATAGCCGGCATCGGCGGTGTCGCCGTTCACGGTGTAGAAGCCATCGAAGCGGCTGTAGTCAGCCTGCAGACGACCGCCCAGCTTGAAGCTGAAAGCCTTGTCGGTAGTGCCAACTTCAAGGCCGCCTTTGGTCTTGACGACGATGTCGGCACCGTCAGTGGTAACGGTACCGGCGAAAGCCTGGGCGGAAATGGCCAGGGCCATGGCGCTGGCGGCAAAACCGGCGAAGTGCTTACGGATCATCGAAGAATTCCCCTATTGGTCTTTAGCATTAGAAAACACACGAGCGCTGGGCTCATCGGTGCTGGTGGGGAATCTTGGCGGCGCCTTATTTCAGAGCGGTTGCTCTAATATAAATATTTTGTGACATCGGAACTTTTTTACTCCGAATTCATATAAGCCTCGAACCGCTCTGCCACAGGCATTTGCGCTGCTTTCAGGGTTCAGGCGGGCAGATCGGAAGGGAAACAGGCAGGTTGCGATATCCGCAAATCGCGACTACCAGGCGGGGGCGCGCCTGGGCACCCTGGATGGGTCAAGCGGCGCTCCGCTGAACTTGCAATACCCATCACCCATCTCATCCGCCATCGATGGGAGTCACTGCACTCAGGGGCCGTATCGCCTCAGGAGGAACGTCGGCGCTGCTCGGCCAACTTGGCAGCGAGCGTGTCCAACTCGGCGTCTTCAACTTCCGGGAGGTGACGCAACACGCCCTGGGTCAGCCTCATCTGTTTGATGAAGCGCCGGCAATTGCGGCAGAGCATGAGATGGCGGCGCACGGCCATGCGCTCGCGAAAGCTCAATTGTCCATCGAGGAGATCGCTGGACTGGGCAACCAGTTCCTTGCAGCTCAGCATTGGCCTGTTTCCTCGAAATGCTCCAGCGTGGCGAATACCTTCAAGCGCCCACGATGCAGAAGGACCCGGACATTGGAGAGCGATATCTCCAATAAATTACAGATCTCCTCCAACTCCAGGCCTTGTCGCTCGCGCAGCAACAGCACGCTTCGCTGCATCTCGGAAAGGCTGAGCAGGGTCTTTTCCAGGCACTCACGCAACTCCTCCTTCGTCAGCAGGGCTTCGGGCGAATCCTCGTGCCAGGCAAACGGAGCGGTGAGCCAGTGGCCATCCTCTGCGAAGCGTGAATCACCCACGCTGCCGTGAGGGGCTGGCAGGTCGTCGAGGAGCACTTCGCGGCGGTTTTGCTTGAGGCGGCTGCGCGCAGTGTTGGCGACGATGGTCAGCAGCCAGGTCTTGAGGCTGGAGCGCTGCTGAAACCCTTCCAGGTTGCGCACCACCGCCAACCAGGCGTCCTGCACCACCTCTTCGGTGTGGCGCTGGCCCACGATGGCATAGGCGACGGCGCGCATAGCGCCTTGATAGCGGCCGATCAGCTCACGATAGGCCTGCTGCTCCCCGGCCAGGAGCCGGGGCAGCAGGTCGGTGTCGGCCGGGCCTTCCATCAGCGCTTGCGCAGGATCACGCTGCCGATGGAGTAACCGGCGCCAAACGAGCTGAGCACGCCAAGGGCGCCGCTGGGCAGGTCATCCTGGTGTTTGTGGAAGGCGATAACCGAGCCGGCGGAGCTGGTATTGGCGTAGGTGTCGAGGATCACCGGCGCCTCCTCGGGCTCGGCATCGCGACCGAGCAGCTTGCGGGCGATCAGCAGGTTCATGTTGAGGTTAGCCTGGTGAAGCCAGAAACGCTTCACATCACCAACGTTCAGCTGGTTCTCCCCCAGATGCGCGGCGATCAGCTCGGCGACCATCGGGCACACGTCCTTGAACACCTTGCGGCCTTCCTGCACGAACAGCTTGTCGCGGGCGCCGATGCCCTCCTCCGCCGCACGGTTGAGGAAGCCGAAGTTGTTGCGAATGTTGTTGGAGAACTGCGTCAGCAGCTTGGTGCCGACCACGTCGAACTGGTGTTTGGAGGTGGCCAGGTCGGCACGCTCGATGACCACCGCGGTAGCCGCATCACCAAAGATGAAGTGGCTGTCGCGGTCGCGGAAATTCAGGTGGCCGGTGCAGATTTCCGGGTTGACCATCAGGATGGCGCGAGCCTGGCCGGTCTTCACCGCATTGGTGGCGGCCTGGATACCGAAGGTCGCCGAGGAACAGGCCACATTCATGTCATAACCGAAACCCTGGATGCCAAGGGCAGCCTGGACTTCGATGGCCACCGCCGGATAGGCGCGCTGCAAGTTGGAGCAGGCGACGATCACCCCGTCGATATCGGTCGGCGACTTCCCAGCGCGCTGCAGGGCCTCCTTGGCAGCCACAACGGACATTTCGCAGAGAATGCCCCACTCGTCGTTGGAGCGCTCAGGAATGCGCGGCACCATGCGCGTGGGATCCAGGATGCCTTCCTTGTCGACCACGAAACGACTCTTGATGCCGGACGCCTTTTCGATGAAGCCAACACTGGACTCTGCCAGCGCTTCGATTTCGCCACGTTCGATGGCCGCCGCGTTCTCGGCGTTGAAGGCCTGCACATAGGCATTGAACGAGGCCACCAGTTCTTCGTTGGAGATGCTGTTGGGCGGGGTATACAGGCCAGTGCCACTGATCACGACGTTGTGCACGGTCGATCCTCTCGATACAGGGCCACTTCTTCGAGCAGCCGGATTAGGCAATCAATTGCGGGCCGAAGCATTCGACCCGCAACAGCAAACGGTCAGCCCGCACTGCGGGATGAAAAGCGACGAATGTCGTGGCCACAGCGCTTCGCTATGCCGCGCAAAGGGCAAGGATAAACACGCGGAGCGTCCACTCCTGGATGCGAAGGGTAACTCCAGAAACGGCACATGGCGACGGGGACTTTCGCCAGAATTGCGCCTAAATGGACTGGATAAACGGTCGAAGTTCGACTAGTGGTCCACATTTGATTCGCCAAATCCCACGCTGGGCGACATACAGCCCGGATGTCAGTCCAGGCAACATCTCGGCCGCAGGGCTATCTGTGCACAAGGCCAGAATCAGCGGCAACGTTTCAGATCGACGTCGCCTACGAACGGATTGCCATGGCCCATGACGCAGGCCACCCGCTGATTGCGGTTGCGCTCCCAGGCCTCCACCGGGTACTGACGGTTCCAGGCGTTGTAGAGCTTTCGATCCTGACTGGATAGGCGCAGGCCGTAACGGTCGCTCATATAGAAGTACGTGCGCGCGATCATCCCGCGGATCTGCTGGCGAGGCATCGCCCTGCGCGCCTTGAAGTCCACCACCATGGGGCAGGCGCCGTATTGGCTGGGCTTCTGCGGCAGCCAGGCGAAGCGGTAGTTGCTGCGGTCACCATTCACCTCACCGATGCTCGGCACCAGGTTGTGCAGGTCCGCTTCGGCGCGTTGGTAGGTCGCGTCGTTCTCGGCGCAATGCTTGCGCCCTCCCTGCTGCCAGCACTGGCGCTGGTGGCCGATCACCCAGGCCGGGACGATGTGCTCCCACTCGATCCGCTTGGCCCGCTCAGGTGCCTTTCTCGGCACATAGCCGCAGCTCTTGAGGTCAACGCGGTTGCCCTTGTAGCGACAGCCGCAATAGAACTCGACCGGATGCGGCGCATAGAGCTTCCAGGCGACTTTCTTCGCTTCCTTGAACGTGCGTGGGGCGGAGGCTTCGGATACTGAGGAAAACAGCAGGCAAAACAACAAGATAATTCGAATCATCAGGCGCGGACTTCCCGGTACAGCGTCAGAGGGGAAAAGACTGACAACAGATTTTTCCTTTGGTTTGGTTGCCATCAGACCGCGGCAACTGTTATCTGTATAAATATACAGTAATTCAGGAAAAGTCCTATGCCTGTATCAGCCCCAATCCGATTGCCAATACCGGAGCAACCCGTGCCCTCGTCGTTCCCCGTGCCCTACCAACTGCCGCTTCCTTTCCCGCCGCGTGGCCAGGTCCAGCCGCTGCTGGCCAGCCGGCACCTGCACTGACCGCCTCCAAGGACTACACCAATGCTGGACATACGCCAGTTGAAATACACCGTGAGCCGCATGGCACCGGAAGACATCCGTGAAGCAGTGGAAGAACTGCGCCTCGAGGGCCTGGTGACCGATGGCAAGACGCCCTTCGGTCGGCTGCATTTCAACACCTGCCTCGCCGAGATCGAGGCGCTGTTCCAGCGCGCCGGCTACCACCGACAACTGGACGTGGTGGGTTATCAGGGACAGGTCTATGCCCTGTTCGATCCGGCCCGCTGGGAGCCTGTGCAGGTGTTGAGATGGCTGAAGGAGTACGTTGACTCGCGCCAGGCGCTGGCCTGAATCAGCGGCGCTGGGCGTATGCCATGAACAAGCCGCTGCCGACGATGATGGCAATGCCCAGCAGGCCCACCTGGTCCGGCGCGTGGTTGAACATGAACAGCCCGAGCAGCCCGGCAAATACGATCTGCCCATAGCCGAACGGCGCCAACAGCGGCGGCGACGCGTGGCGGAACGCCTGGGTCAGCAGCATGTGCCCACCCATGCCGCAGATACCCAGCGCCAGCATCAGCAAGCTGTGTTCGAGGGTGTCCGGCAGATGCCAGAAGAACGGCACCAGAGCGCTCATGATCAGCGTATTGGTCAGGCCGGTGATGAAGTTGCTGGTTGCAGCGCTATCACTGCGGCTGAGAATGCGTGTGGCCAATTGATAGAATGCGAAGCACACCGCCGCCGCCAACGGCAGCAGGATGGCCGGAGTGAACAACGCTCCGCCCGGTCGCACGATCAACAGCACCCCACCAAACCCCACCAGTACCGCCGCCCACTGCCCGCGCGACACCCGTTCACGCAACAAGGGCACCGACAGCGCCGTGACCAGCAGGGGCGCCAGGAAGATCACCGATGTCGCCTCGGCCAGCGGGATGTAGCGCAGCCCAGTGGTGAACAACAGGCTCACACCGATCAGGCACAGCGCCCGCACCACCTGCAACAACGGTCGTTTGGTGCGCAACACCCGTCCGCCTTCGCGTGGCAGCAGGAACCCTGCCATCAACAACGTATGCACCAGATAGCGCACCCACACCACCATGACGATGGGATAGAAGGCAGACAGGTACTTGGAAATAGCGTCGTGACTGGAGAACAGGAAGGTCGCCAGGCAGACCAGCACGATGCCTTTCAGAGGCTGATCGATGCGCTGCGGCAAGGGGCTCGGGGAACTCATGGGGGGGTCCGAAAGGTCTGCCAGGAAGGGCTTGGTAGCAGACTAATGATTAGGCGACTCAAGATATCGGCTTAGCTGGCGTTGCTCAAGGGGAAGCCTGGATGGCTTGTTCTCATACACCACAGTTGCCCTCTCCCCCCTTCCCCACACCGGTCGCCCTTGAAGCAGAGAGGGGTGAGTCACGCCTGAAGCTTTTTGTTTACCGGTCAGCCCGGAGTTGATCTGGGCATGTAAACAATCTCGGCACGGATGAACTCTCCCCTCCCTCGGGGGGCTACGGGGAGAGGGCAACATCCAGAGCACTTCGTCACCCGACCAAAGGGCGCTGCGAAAATGCCAATTCCGCTGTAACAATGCATCACTCGCACCCGTGGCCGGTGCTGCAGGCCTCATGCCTGCTGTCACCGCTGGCTGGCATGCATTGTGCGGGTCGAAGTCCGAATCCCGCACAATCTCTCTGGATGCATCATGGACTCTTTACAACTTCTGGCCGACAAGGGCCTGCTCCTCTCCGACACCATCACCGCGAGCGGCCATTTCCTCCACGTCTCGCCCAGCCAGAGCGACCAGCTCGGCTATGCCCCTGACGAACTGCAGGGCCAGAGCATCGAGCAGATCTACACGGCCGAGTCCGTGCACGCCTTGCATCAGCTCTTTGCCAACCCGCCGGCTGACGAGCGTGTCCAGGATCTGGAGCTGACGCTGATCCGCCACAGCGGCGGCCTGCTGCCGGTCCTGGCCAGCGGCATCCTTGAATGGCGCGCCGTGCATGCGCCCCGCCTGCACCTGATAAAGATGCCGCTGGGCTCGCTGAGCCGCCGCATGAGCGAGCTGCAGAATGCCAACGAGGTCATGAGCCAGATGCTCTATAGCGCCAAGGTGGCCTATTGGTGCATCGAATTCGCCGAGTCGGTGGACATCAACCAGACACCCGATGAAATCGTCCGCCAGGTATTCGAGAACCGCTCCTACTGGCGCATGTGCAACCGCGCTATGGCCGATGTCTACGAGATGCCCGCAGACGTCGACTTCAACCAGCAGCCCGTGCGCCTCTACTGGCCACGCAGCCCCGCGAACGAAGAGTTCGTGCGACGCTTGATCGAAACCGATTTCTGCGTCGACGGCGCACTGTCGGTCGACCGCCGTCACGATGGCTCACCGGCCTACGTGGAGAACGACGTACGCGCGGCGATCCACAACGGCCGCCTGCTGCGCATGTGGGGCAGCATCCGCGACGTCAGCCAGGAACTGCGCATGCAGCACGACGCCGAGCAGCGCATCGACGCCCTGCGCCGCGTGTTCGACGCAGTACCGGATGCGGTGCTGGTCATCGACGAAAACCTGCAGCCGCAGTGGCGCAACGCAGCCTTCGAATACACCTTCGGCATCACCCAGGGCGCCAGCATCGCCCATGCCCTGCTTGGCCACTCGCTGCCCGAGCGGACCTGGCACAATTTGAGCCTGCCTGATCTCAGCGGGCACTCACGACGGTTCAGCGTCCATTGCTCGCGCATCCTCATGCAGGAAGGCGTGGCCTGGAAGGTGGCGGTATTGCGGGCCACCGAGCGCGCCGCCCGGCACTCCGGCGAGTTGCATCCATGATCGACAAGAGCCTGCTGCCCCCCCTGAAAATGGGGATGCGTTCGTCGGTCAACGTCAGCAGCGAGGTCCTCTCCGGGCTGCTGGAAACACCGGCGCTGCATGCCCTACTGGATAGCTTCAGCGAAGCCATCATTCTGCTCGACGGTGAATCTCGCGTGCGCTTTCTCAACCTTGCCGCCGAACGGGTCAACCGCCTATCCCGGCAGGACGTTGTGGGCCTGCCGAATGCCGAGTTCTTCCAGCGTTCGGCACTGGGCTTCGAGGACTTCCAGCAAGCCGTCGGCCGCGGTGGCAACAGCGCGCTGACCCGCTCCCGCGACGGCCGCATGTTCCTCACCAGCACCCAGGCGGTGCCCACCGGCGCCTATGAGAAGCCCTACACCCTGCTGGTACAGCGCGACTTCGAAGGACGCGAAAGTCAGCGCCGCTCGCCCGCAGCGTTCGCACCGGTGGAGAACAGTGGCCTGGGCGATCCGCAGGACAATGCCCTGCACCTGTCGCCCCTGCTCTCCAGCATCGCTGATACCGGCGTGCGCGCCTTCCGCCGTCGCGCCCGCCTGCTCCTGCTGGGAGAACCTGGCGTGGGAAAGACTGCCATCGCCCGGCATATCCACCGGGCGGCCGGCTGGGGTGACCGGCCGTTCATCCACGTCAACTGCGGGAGCATCCCGGAGACCCTCTTCGAGTCGGAGATGTTCGGCTACGAGCGCGGCGCCTTCACCGGTGCCTTGCAGGGTGGCAAGCGCGGCTATATCGAAAGCGCCTCGGGCGGCACGCTGTTCCTCGATGAGATCGGTGAGATCCCGCTGCACGTGCAGGCCAAGCTGCTCAAGTTCCTCGAGGACGGCAGCATCCAGTCGGTCGGCTCGCCCCTGAGCAAGACCGTGCAGGTCCAGGTGATCGCCGCGACCAACAAGGACCTGCGCCGTCTGGTGGAAACCGGCGAGTTCCGCGCTGACCTCTATTACCGGCTGGCAGTCCTGCCAGTGGAGGTCCCCCCCCTGCGCCAGCACCTGGAAGACCTGCCGGTGCTGATGGATATCCTGCTGATGCGCATCAACCGCGACCGCCAGCCCACCCTGCGGATCTCCAATGGCTGCCGGCAGCGCCTGATGAACTATTCCTACCCCGGCAACATCCGCGAGTTGGTCAACATCTTCGAGCGCCTGGCCGTGCTGGCCGACGACGAAGCGCAGGAGCAGCACCTGCCCCCTGAACTGCTTGGCCTGGCAACGCCGCTGCATGCCGGCCCCAACATCGTCCGCCACGAACCGGAACCCGTGCCGGCGACCGACGACGATGGCGGCGGCAACCTCAAGGCCCAGGTCCAGCGTTACGAGCGCCAGATCATCCTGCAAGCCGTGCAGAACTGCGGCAGCAAGCGCAAGGCTGCCCAGCAACTGGGTATCGACATCGGCACCCTGATCCGCAAGCTGCAACGCGACTGACCAGTCGGCACATGGACGTGCCACCCGCCTCCCGTCTTACCGCCTCTCTCACCGCTGCAAGAATGCCTACAGCACTGGCTATTTCTGCCTACTGCAGTGCCTCAAAAAAAGATTAAATCCTTATATTTCAATATCTTGCAAAGTTGGCACGGCATATGCTCCAGACACTCCAGCCCATCCACCTGAATGGGGCTTCGCACAAATGCCGATTGCGTGAATCGCAGCGGCAGCTCTGGAGGAAAAACAACAATGCTAATCACAGGTATCAAGAGCCGGCCGGTCTATGACCAGCTGACCCCCCTCCCCGGTGGTACCCGGCACATCGTCGCCGGCCAGGGAAGCGGCGGTCGCGCCATGCTGCGCCTGCTGGGTGAAATGGCCGAACAAGGCCTGCATATCACCCTGCTCTACTCCCAGGAATCCTTCTCCGGCCAGGACTTCCTCGCCGAGCTGCAACAGCAGGACGTTGCCGAGCTTCGCGTCTATGCCAGCAACCACGCCCTGGTCGAAGCGCTTGACCAACTGCTGGGCGAAGCCCGCATGGGCACCCGCCTCTACCTCTCCGGCTCGGAAAGCTTCATCGGCACGGCCATGCAAGTCGCCACCGCCTACGACCTGAACCACGACGAAGTGCTACGCGAACACGCCGGAACCTTCGTGCGCCGCGTCTGGTGCGTGCATTGCGATACCTACACCGAGAACGTCACCAAGCGTGTTTACCAGTGCCCCGGCTGCCACCAGATGCTGGTGGTGCGGGACCACTACTCCCGCCGCCTCGCCGCCTTCCAGGCGGTCAAGGCTGATGCCGAAGTCCCCGGCGAGCTGCCGGAAGCAGAGGAGCTCGACACATGAGCCAGAACAGCGGAACCCTGAGTGTCCGGGTCGCACGCATCGACACCGTTACCCCGGAAATCAAGCGCTTCACCCTGGTCCCGAAGGACGGCGGCCATCTGCCAGCATTTTCCGGCGGCAGCCACGTGGTGGTGCTGATCCCCAACGGCCAGACCACCTACCGCAATGCTTACTCGCTGATGGGCTCGCCCTACGACTCCAGCGCCTACCAGATCGCAGTGCGCCGTGTCGAAGACGGCCGTGGCGGCTCCCGGCTGATGCATGACAAAGTGCAGGAAGGTGACCTGGTCGAGATCACCTCGCCAGCCAACCTCTTCCCACTGATCAAGCAGGCGCGGATGCACCTGTTCATCGCCGGTGGCGTGGGCATCACCCCGGTGATCTCGCAACTGGAGGAGCTGCGCCTGTCCAAGGTGCCATTCGAATTGCACTTCGCCGTGCGCGGTCCTGAGCACGCACAGTTGGGCGAAGAGTTGCAGCGCACCTACGGCGACCGCGTGCATCTGTACCGCAAGGGCATCGAGCAGCGCCTGAACATCGCCGCCGTGCTGGCCGACCGGCCGCTGGGCAGCCACGTCTATGTCTGCGGCCCTGACAGCATGATCGACGCCACCGTCGCCACCGCCCGCGAACTCGGCTGGACCGACAGCCACATCCACTTCGAGCGGTTCCTCGAACAAGGCAGCGCTGGCGAAGCTTTCAGCGTCACCCTCGCCCGCAGCGGCGCCACCGTCGAAGTCTCGCCGGACCAGAGCATGCTCGAAGCCGTGGAAGCCGCAGGGTTCGAAATGCCCTACCTGTGCCGTGGCGGCGCCTGCGGCCACTGCGAGACCCGCGTACTGGAGCTCGACGGCGAACTGATCCACAGCGACGACTGGCTCAGCGACGAAGAGAAGCAAGCCAACACCAAGATCATGCCCTGCGTATCCCGGGCCAAGTGCAGCCGCCTGGTCATTGACCTCTGAGCGCTGGAGAAAGAACCATGACGATCCACTTCAAGCAGCACGAAACCTTCCGCGACGACTACAGCTTCGCCAACAGCCCGGAATGCGTCGCGCGCCTGCCCTTCCCCTTCCCGGACGACGAGTACATGTACTCGATGAACCTGGAGCCCCATGTGCCGGTGGGCGACGGCGCTCTGCGCGCGGCGTTCGATATCGACGAACACTACATCACCGAGTGCCGCGACCGCGCCATCACCCTGGAAAGGGACCCGGGCATGCACTACGTGGCAGCCCCGCACATGATGGAAGCGCAGTGGGACCTGCTCGAACTGATCATGGAATCCTACGCTCGCGACTACCCGGAGCACTTCAGCCTGACCCGCGACGGCGCGCGCTGGCACTGGGTGAACCGCCTGCTGGGCATCGACGACACCTTCACCTTCGGCGATACCTCCACCCTGCCCTATGAGCCGATGGAGTACATCACCCGCCAGGCCCAGGGCGACTGGATCCTCCAGGAAGAACGCGACGCCATGCTCTACTGGGGCGCCGGCATCGCCACCCAGCGCGCCGACTACTCGCTGCGCTTCAACCTTGGCATGAGCTGGAACGAATTCCACGGTCCGGTGCCGCTGGTCAAGGAAATCGGCATGCTCGACCGCGCGCTGAAGTTCCTCCTGCGCCTGCGCGTCGGCCACCCGGTACGTCGCCTGAACTGGTCGCTGACCGTCAACCCGCGCCTGGAAGTCTCTGCGGAAAGCCTGCCGGAATGGGCGCCGGACCGCACCATCGTCACGCCGGAAAACGCCGGCCGCCTGGTCTACCTGCGCATCGAGCTGCAGCCCCTGCACCGCTTGCCGCGCAGCAACGCCATCGTGTTCCCGGTACGCACCTACCTCGTCAGCCTCGAGGAAATCGCCAACAACAACCCGGCCTGGGCCAAACGCATGCACCGCGTCCTCAAGACGCTCAAGCAGGACCTGGTCGACTACAAGGGCTTCACCCGTTACCGCGACGCAGCCGTGGCCTGGCTCTCGCAATTCGACGACGGCCGCGATGAGGAGGTGGCCAAGGCGGAATGACACCGCCGACCAGCCAGTGTGAAAACGTTCCAGCCATAACAACAAAGGCCCCATGAGGGGCACCGGCAGGCCCGCCTGCCGGCAGTGCAATCGACTGCCATTCAAACGAGGAAAAAACAATATGAGTGGGTCATCTGCAGCGCGTGCAACCGCTACGCTCGATCATGATGCCGAGCAGCTGAAGGCGCTTGGCTACAGCTCCAACTTCGAACGCAGCATGAGCCTGTGGGAAAACTTCTCCCTCGGTTTCACCTACCTGTCGCCCGTGGTTGGCGTCTATACCCTGTTCGGCCTCTGCCTGGCAGCAGGCGGCCCGCCGATGTTCTGGTCCTACCTGCTGATCGGCCTCGGCCAATTACTGGTATGCCTGATCTTCGGTGAAGTGGTTTCGCAGTTCCCCATTTCCGGTGGCGTCTACCCCTGGGCTCGTCGCCTGGTCGGCAAACGCTGGGCGTGGATGGTGGGCTGGGTCTATGCCTGGGCGCTATGCGCGACCATCGCCGGCGTTGCCGTCGGTGCCGGCCCTTACCTCGCGGCCATGCTCGGCTTCGAGTCCAACTCCAACGCCAACATCTACATCGCCCTGGGACTGATCCTGCTCTCCACCGCGCTGAACCTGGTGGGCACCAAATTGCTGGCGCGGGTGGCCATGTTCGGCTTCCTCTGCGAGCTGGTCGGCGCCATCCTGGTCGGCGGTTACCTGCTGATCTTCGAGCGTCACCAGCCATTCAGCGTGCTGTTCGACACCTTCGACCTGAACGTCAACGGTTCCTACCTGCCAGCCTTCCTCGCCGCCTCCCTGGCTGGTCTGTTCCAGTACTACGGCTTCGAGGCTTGCGGTGACGTAGCCGAAGAAACGCCGAATCCGGGCAAGCGCATCCCCAAGGCCATGCGCATGACCATCTACATCGGTGGCGCTGCTGCCATGTTCGCCTGCCTGGCGCTGATCCTCGCGGTACCGGACATGCAGAAGGTCCTAGCCGGTGAAGACACCGACCCGGTTGCCACCATCCTCTCCAACGCTTTCGGCCCGCTGGGGTCGAAACTGGTGATGGGCGTGGTGATGGTCTCCTTCATCTCCTGCGTTCTCAGCCTGCAAGCCGCTGCCAGTCGTCTGCTGTTCGCCTACGCCCGTGACGAGATGATCGTCGGCAGCGCCATCCTCAAGCGTCTCTCGGCCAACCACGTGCCGTCCGCAGCCCTGGTGGTGAGTGGTGTCGTTCCGGCCGCCATCGTCTGCCTCGGCCTGTTCATGGCCGATGCCGTGGCCACCATCGTCGGCTTCGCCGCCATTGGCATCTACGTCGCCTTCCAGCTCATCGTCATCGCGGCGCTCATCGCCCGTGCCAAGGGCTGGCGTCCGAGCGGACAGTTCAGCCTCGGTGGCTGGGGCCCGCTGGTGAACATCGCTGCATTGGTCTACGGCGTGGGTGCCATCGTCAACATGGTCTGGCCCCGCAGTCCGGACGCTGCCTGGTACATCAACTACTCGATGATCCTGACCACAGTCGTCGTAATGGGTGCCGGCTTCATCTACATGCTGCTGGCCAAACCGTACGACAAGGGCACCGCTCCAGCGGGTGACGCCTGGAAGTTTTCCAAGCCGACTGCCGAGGCCACTGCTGTAGCAGGCGTGCCTGCACAGTAAGCCCCTCCCCCTCTCTCCCTTGCTCTTCTCCCCTCTCCCTCCAGGAGAGGGGCCGGGGGAGAGGGAAGCTCGGAACAGCACGAACCATCCCTTACCCCACCCCCTCCCCCAAGGGGAGAGGGGCTAGACCGAACGAGGACTTGACCCATGCAAACCAAACTGCTGATCAACGGCCAGCTCATCGCCGGCGAAGGCCCGGGCCTCGCCGTGCTCAACCCTGCCCTCGGCACCGCCCTGGTGGAAATCCCCGAGGCCAGCGCGGCCCAGGTCGATGCCGCCGTGCAGGCCGCCGACGCTGCCTTCCCGGCCTGGTCGCAGACCCCGCCAAAGGACCGCGCCGCCCTGCTGCTCAAGCTTGCCGAGCGCATCGAGGCCCACGCCGAAGAGCTGGCCCGCCTGGAATCCAACAACTGCGGCAAGCCCTACAACGCAGTGCTGAACGACGAACTGCCGGCCATCGCCGACGTGTTCCGCTTCTTCGCCGGCGCCAGCCGCTGCATGAGCGGTTCTGCCGCCGGGGAGTACCTGCCCGGCCACACCTCGATGATCCGCCGCGACCCGATCGGCGTGGTCGCCTCCATCGCGCCGTGGAACTACCCGCTGATGATGGCCGCCTGGAAGCTCGGCCCGGCGCTCGCCGCCGGCAACACCGTGGTGCTCAAGCCCTCCGAGCAGACCCCGCTGACCGCGCTGAAACTCGCCGAGTTCATCAATGAGCTGTTCCCCGCCGGCGTGGTCAACCTGGTGTTCGGCCGCGGCCCCAGCGTCGGCGAGCCGCTGGTGACCCACCCGAAAGTGCGCATGGTGTCGCTGACCGGCTCGGTCGCCACCGGCTCGCGGATCATTGCCGGCACCGCCGACACGGTGAAGCGCATGCACATGGAGCTGGGTGGCAAGGCCCCGGTGATCATCTTCGACGACGCCGACATCGACGCCGCCGTCGAGGGCATCCGCACCTTCGGCTTCTACAACGCCGGCCAGGACTGCACCGCCGCCTGCCGCCTCTACGTGCAGAGAGGCGTCTACGAGCGCTTCGTGGCGAAACTGGGCGAAGCCGTGGCCAGCATCCAGCCTGGCCTGCAGGACGACCCGAGCACCGAACTCGGCCCGCTGATCACCGAGCAGCACCTCGCCCGCGTCGAGGGCTTCGTCCAGCGCGCCGCTGCCCTGCCGCACATCCGGGTGGTCACTGGCGGTCAGCGTGTCGACGGTCCGGGCTTCTTCTTCCAGCCCACCGTGCTCGCCGGCGCCCGTCAGGACGACGAAATCGTCCGCCGCGAGGTGTTCGGCCCGGTGGTCTCGGTCACCGAATTCGACGACGAAGAACAAGTACTGGCCTGGGCCAACGACTCCGACTACGGCCTCGCCTCCTCGCTATGGACCGCCGACGTCGGTCGCGCCCACCGCCTGTCCGCGCGCCTGCAGTACGGCTGCACCTGGGTCAACACTCATTTCATGCTGACCAGCGAAATGCCCCACGGCGGCGTGAAGCATTCCGGCTACGGCAAGGACATGTCCATGTACGGGCTGGAGGACTACACCGCCGTCCGCCATGTGATGTTCAAGCATTAACGATCCGGCCCAGTGGTTCTTGTGGGGGCGACTTCAGTCGCCAAGCAGGCCGCCGGCCTGCCCTGGAACCCCCAAGGGGCAGCTGCGCTGCCCTCAGCGAATGAATTCGCCCCCACAATGAATACGGCCCTGGCCCCGGTGGCGAAACTGGCGCAGCACATCCACCAAGGGTCGACTAGGCTCCAGATGCGCACACATTCATCGGTGCCAACCGAAGCGATCCAAACCACCAGGAGAATAACAATGCGAAAAACCCTGCTTGGTTTCCGTCTCATCCTGATCGGCGTCCTGGCCGATCTGGCCCACGCCTCAGCCTGAGCCTCACCTCAAGCAAGCCCCTCCGGTACAGCAGCCCTCCGCCAATTCGGCTGAGGGCTTTACCCATTGCTCAGAGGAACATCCCGCCCGATGCCTCGATCCGCTGGCCATTGATCCAGCGGCCGGCATCCGAGAGCAGCATGGCCACCGCCGCCCCGATGTCTTCCGGCTGGCCGACACGCCCCAGCGCCGTGTTGCCCGCGATGAAGGCATTCACCTCCGCGTTGTCGCGCACCACGCCACCGCCAAAGTCGGTCTCGATGGCCCCCGGAGCCAGCACGTTCACCGCAATGCCGCGTGCGCCCAGCTCCTTGGCCTGGTAGCGGGTGAGCACTTCTATTCCGCCCTTCATCGCCGCGTAGGCCGCGTAGCCCGGCAAGGCAAAGCGTGTCAGGCCCGTGGAGACATTGAGGATGCGCCCACCGTCGGCGATCAGCGGCAGCAACTTCTGGGTCAGGAAGAACGGGCCCTTCAGCTGGACGTTCACCAGTTGGTCGAACTGCTCCTCGGTGGTTTCGGTAAAGCTGGCATGGATACCAATGCCGGCGTTGTTCACCAGGAAATCGAAGTTGTCGCGGCCGAATTCGTTCTTCAGCAACCGACCAAGGGTCGCAACAAAGGTGTCGAAGGTAGCGCTCTTGCTGACGTCCAGCTGGAGCATGGCCGCGTGGCCACCGAGGTCGATGATCTCCCGACTCAGGGACTCCGCGTCCTCCAGCTTGCTGTGGTAGGTGCCGATGATGTCGATGCCCTGGGCGGCCAGGTGCTGCGCCATGCTTTTGCCGAGGCCACGGCTGGCGCCAGTGATAAGTGCGAGCTTGCGGATCATGGTCGTGCTCCTGGTTGCCGGGTGGAAGGAGACGCCGCCGGGTGAAGTCGGCGCTAAAGGAAACCTTCGTACGGGTACGCGAGGTGTCAAGTTTGCCGCCGATCATCAGCAGAAGCTGGCTGGCTCGCGAACACGCACGGCACAGCCAACCCTGTATCGGTGAATGAGGTACTGCGACATCGTCACGCCGAATGCCCAGGAACGCTGAGCGACCGCCCTTGCATGCGCAGGACCTGGGAAGCCGTTGAGCCCGACCCGAGCCGCTATCGCTCGGACCGGACAACAGCGACCGACTATCGATCGGGTGTGCGCGGATCCCACAGCAGCCGCTGCGAATCCTCCGCGTAGCGCATCCCTTCGGGGAAGCTGACCAGTTCTAGCTGCAAGCCCCAGGGCGCGAGGAAATAAACCCAGGTAAGCCCCGCCGCCGGCCCGTCGGTGAAGGTCGAGGGGGTATCCAGCACCTGCACACCTCGAGACTTCAGGTACGCCACCGCCGCCTCCATGTCATCGACGTAGAACGCAAGATGGTGTCCGCCAATATCGCTGTTGCGCGGCAAGCGCTGGTTCTGGTCTGGCGCTGTGTACTCGAATATCTCCAGGTTGGTGCCATTGCCGCAGCGAACCATCTGAAAGTCCCGGATGGTTGCCCGTGGATGCACATTGAGGTGGCGCTCCATCCAATCGTCCTCGAAACGGAACTCGCCGAACCGGAAATACGGCTCGCAGCCCAATACATCGACGAAGAAGGCAACGGCTTCAGCCAGGTTCGGCACGGTGATCCCGATATGCTGCATACCGCGCATGCCAGGCAGCTTGTCGTTCGAACGGCAATGTTGAGTCATGAAGCTCTCCAGACGAATTGTTGTTGTAAGAGATTGAGCAGCGCACGGCGCCGCCCTTGCTCTCCAGCACAACCAATGCCACTCGCCAAGCTATTGATTTTGTTTAGATTACCTCTCCAATCACGTCCACCAACCTGTAAAGGCGCTTACAGGTGTAAAGCGCTTTGGACATGCCCGGATCGCGGCTGAAGTCCCGATATCACGTACTTCTGGGAACTGGCCCGGTTGTTGCTGAGATCCCCATGAATCCCTTTAACCCATCGGAGAAACATGTGGAGTCTCAACACACGACCGCGAAGCCGGGCAAGGTCGAAACCGGCGTGAAGCTACGCGGCGCCGAGAAGGTCGCACGCATCCCGGTGAAAATCATTCCGACTGAAGCGCAGCCGAAGAAGCCGGATTGGATCCGCGTACGTATCCCGGTGTCCCCCGAGGTGGACCGCATCAAGCAACTGCTGCGCAAGCACAAGCTGCACAGCGTCTGCGAAGAAGCCTCCTGCCCGAACCTGGGCGAGTGCTTCTCCGGCGGCACCGCGACCTTCATGATCATGGGCGACATCTGCACCCGTCGCTGCCCCTTCTGCGACGTCGGCCACGGCCGGCCGAAGCCGCTGGATGCGGACGAGCCAAAGAACCTCGCGGTGGCCATCGCCGACCTGCGCCTGAAGTACGTGGTGATCACCTCGGTGGACCGCGACGACCTGCGCGACGGCGGTGCCCAGCACTTCGTCGACTGCCTGCGGGAAATCCGCAAGCTGTCTCCGGGCATCCAACTGGAAACCCTGGTGCCGGACTATCGCGGGCGCATGGATGTAGCCCTGGCGATCACCGAGCAGGAGCCGCCGGATGTGTTCAACCACAACCTGGAAACCGTGCCGCGCCTGTACAAGGCGGCGCGTCCGGGCTCGGACTTCGAGTGGTCGCTGGACCTCTTGCAGAACTTCAAGCAGCGCGTGCCGCACGTGCCGACCAAGTCCGGGCTGATGCTCGGCCTGGGCGAGACCGACGAGGAAGTGATCGAGGTCATGCAGCGCATGCGCGAGCACGAGATCGACATGCTCACCCTCGGCCAGTACCTGCAGCCGTCGCGCAACCACCTGCCGGTGCAGCGCTTCGTGCATCCCGACACCTTTGCCTGGTTCGCCGAGCAGGGCGCTGAGATGGGCTTCAAGAACGTCGCCGCAGGCCCCTTGGTACGTTCCTCGTACCATGCCGACCAGCAGGCTCATGGGCAGACAGGCGCCTTATCCCTATAGGAGAGACATGCATGGGCATCTTTGACTGGAAACACTGGGCGGTGATCCTGCTGGTGGTGTTGGTTCTGTTTGGCGGCAAGCGCCTGCGGCACTTGGGCTCCGACCTGGGAGAGGCAATCAAAGGCTTCCGCAGGTCCGTGGAGGACGCCACGGAACGTCACCTTCCATCCGAAGAGGACCGACCTTGAGCAATGGCCAGGTCGTGCCGCCCTGAAATCACGCCAGAAACACTTCAGCCCACCGGCGAGTTCGATCGTGGGCTGAAGCAGCGCGCCGCCCGGCCTACTCCTGGGGGCTCACAGGCAGACAGTCAGAGCAACTGAGCCTGTGAGCCAGCCAACAGCAATCAGATCGCGAGACGCGCCTGGCTTTTCCCCGCACCCGCCGGCGGTAGCCAGGACTCCCGAGGCGTCCCGAAGCAGCTCCCAAGGCTGGCTGTCTCCGACCAGACCGACGTTACCCACTCATCCAGAGCCACATGGCTCGTCGCGCGGCAGCGTTGGTCCAGGCCGCAGCCCTGGTAGAAGCGGTTGACCACATCGACCATGGTCTCCCGCTCGTCTTCCAGCAGGATCGCCCCGTGGACCAGCACCACCAGGCGACCACCGGCCGCCCGCCGGCGCCAGCGCTGGGCGGTGCCCACCAGCTTGCGCCGACCGAGCGTGACGTTGAAGCGACCATCGCAGAAAGCACCCGGCACCTCGCCCAGACCAGGGACCAGGCCCAGCTCGCGCAACCATTGGCAGATCGGCTCGCAGAGGCCCAGATAGGCATGTTCTATCCGCGCCTGCTCGTCGTCTTCCACCGGCAGCGCATAGGCCAGGGCTACGTTGAGGACCGCCGGTGACTGCGGCACGGGCTCGCCGCCGGTATCGCGCAGGGCGATAGGCCATCCGAGGGCCGCGCAGCCGATGTCCGCCACCAGAAAACCCGGCAATCGGCTAAACCGACGCGGCATCACCAGCGCGCGATCGGAGGGGCGCCAGAACAGCAGCCCCCGCTCCTCCTCCCCGGTGTGCACGGCATCCAGCAACTGTCGCTCGGCCTCCAGACCGGCTTCGACGCTGAGCCGCCAGATCGGGCTCATGGCAGCTCGTCTCCTTCGAGCCGCCGGCACAGGTCGTCGAGGAACTCCGCCGCCGGCGCGCCATTCACCGCGCGATGGTCGAAGGTCAGCGACAGGCCGATGAACTCGCGCTCCACCAGCGAACCATCCGCCTCACGCTGCAACCGCCGCTGAGTGCCGCCGATGCCGATGATGGCCACCTGCGGCACGTTGAGGATCGGCGTGAAGAAGCGCACCCGCGACAGCCCCAGGTTGGACACGGTGACGGTGGCCCCGGTCAGTTCCTTGACCGAGAGCTTTCCCGCCTGGGCCTTCTCGACCAGGGCCCGGCGCGCTCTGGCCAGTCCCTCCAGATCGAGTTGGTCGGCATCGAACAGCGCCGGGGCCACCAGCAGGTCATCCGGCAGCGGGATGGCCAGGCCCAGATGAACCGCCGCGTGGCGGGTGATCAGGTTGTCCTGCAAGGTGGCGTTGAGGTCCGGGTGGGCCTTCAGCGTGGCGACGATCTCGTGCAGCAGCAGGTCCTGCAACGAAGCCTGGCTGCCCGCCGCCTTCAGGCGCGCACGGCGGGCCTGGAGGGCGGTGAGTTCGCACTCGGCGTGGTGGGTGAGCTGCGCGGCGGTCTGCAGGCTCTCGCTCATCTTCGCCGCGATCATCTTGCGCATGCCCTTGAGCGGCAGCGTGCTGTTTTCGGCTGCCTGCGGCGTTTGCATCTGTCCCATGGGTCACTCCACTTGGGCGATGGTCGCGCCCTTGGCGACCACCGCGTCTTCTTCCTCGAGGATTTTCAGCACGCCGGCTGCCGGGGCTTCGATCTCGAACTGGGCCTTCTCGGACATGATCTCGGCGACCAGGTCGCCCTGGGCGACTTCGGCACCATCACTGACCAGCCAGGAGGTGATCACCGCTTCGGCGTCACCTTCCCAGAGGTCATCGGCAATCACGATTGGGGTCGACATGGTTTACTCCTCGTTCTTCAGGTTCAGGTAGGCCGCGACGATCTTCGCGGCGGATGGCAGCGCCCACTGCTCCATGGGCGGCGTGAAGGGAATCGGGATATCGGGGAAGGCCACCCGCTGCGGGCGTGCCTTGAGCATGCCGATGTCGTGCTCGACGACGCTGGCGATGATTTCGCCGCTGACGCCGAAGCTGTGGTAGTCCTCGTCGACGACGATCAGGCGGCCGGTCTTGCGCACCGAAGCGATGACGTGTTCGCGATCCAGCGGTACCAGGCTGCGCAGGTCCACCACCTCGGCACTGACGCCCTGCTGTTCCAGCTGCTGGGCGGCACGCAGCGCGTGGTGCACACCTGCGCCGAGGCTGACGATGCTGACGTCGCGGCCTTCGCGCACCGTCTTCGCCTTGCCGATCTCCACGGTGTACGGATCCTCGGGCACGGCCACGGTGGCGCCCTTCTCGGTGCCCAGCCAGCCCATGCCTTGCAGGGCCTTGTGGAACAGGTAGATCACCGGGTTGTCGTCGCGGATGGCGGCGGTCATCAGCCCCTTGGCGTCGTAAGCGTTGCTCGGCACCACTACCTTCATGCCCGGAAGATGGGCGAAGGTACCGTAGAGGCACTGCGAGTGCTGCCCGGCATCGGAATAACCGGCGCCGGTGGAGGCCATCAGCACCATCGGCACGCTGACCTTGCCGCCGGAGAAGTAGGTGTTCTTCGCCATCAGGTTGTAGATGGCGTCCATGCACACGCCGAAGAAGTCGACGAACATCAGCTCGACGATCGGCCGCATGCCGTCCGAGGCCGCACCCACGGCGGCGCCGATGAAGGCGGTTTCGGAGATCGGCGTGTCGCGGATGCGCGCGCTGCCGAACTCTTCATGCAGGCCACGGGTGTTGCCGAACACCCCGCCAAGCTGGCCGATGTCTTCGCCCATCACGAACACGCGCGGATCGAGGCGCATTTCCTGGGCCACCGCTTCGGCCATGGCGCGAGCCACGGTCAGTTTTCTTTCTTTGATCGCTGCGGACATTGTCGTAATTCCTCTGTCGATTAGGGGTCAGTGACAGGCAGCGACAGGCTCAGTGCCGGATACGGCGGGCCTGACGATGATCTTCACGTTCTGATCCTTGTTGTTCACCAGCTCCTCGAAACCCTGTTCGAGGATGTGCTCCAGCTCGATCCGCCCGGTGATCAGCGGGGTCACGTCCAGTCGGCCGTCGGCAATCAGCGCGATGACATCGGCGAATTCGCCGTTGTAGGCCAGCGCGCCGATGACCTGCTTCTCGGTGGCGACGATTTCGAAGAAGTTGAACTCGCTGGGCTCCTCGAAGATGCCGACCATCACGCAGCGGCCGGCCTTGCGGACCACATCGATGGCCAGCTTGGCGGTGGCCTTGTGGCCGATGCACTCGAAGGACACTGCCGCACCGTAGCCATCGGTCCGCTCGCGCACGGCGGCGATGGCATCGCACTGGCTGGGGTCGATGACCTCGGTGGCGCCCACCTCCAGGGCCTTGCGCTTGCGTGCCGAGGACATCTCCAGGGCGATGATGCGCGAGGCACCAGCGGCCCGGGCACACATGATGGTGCACAGGCCGATGGTGCCGGCACCGACCACCACCACGGTCTGGCCGAGCAGACTGCCGGCCTTCTTCACGGCGTGCATGCCCACCGCCAGCGGCTCGATCAGCGCGCCGGCCTCGCTGGGAAAGTTGGCCGGAAGGCGGTACAGCAGGTTGGCCGGGACATTGACCAGTTCGGCGAAGGCGCCGTTGTTCATCAGCCCGGTGAAGGCGAGGTTCTCGCAGAGGTTGTACTGGCCCTGCTGGCAGTACCAGCACTTGCCGCAGTGCTGGCAGGCGTCGGCGGCCACCAGGTCGCCGGGCTGGAACCCGCTTACGCCCTCGCCGAGAGCGACGATCTCACCGCAGAACTCATGGCCGAGGATGCACTGTCCCTGGATGCCGGTCAGCGGATGGGCGCTGTCGGTGGGAATGAACACCGGCCCGGCCAGGTACTCGTGCAGGTCGGAACCGCAGATACCGCACCAGTGGACGCGGATCTGCGCCCAGCCGGGCTGGGGGTTGCCCGGCAAGGGCACCTCCTCCAGGCGGATGTCCTTGCGCCCGTGCCATACGGCGGCCTTCATCGTCAGCTTCTGGCTCATCTCGATAACCCTCTTGTTGTTATGTCTGGCGTCGATCAGACGAACACCTTGTCCATGGCCTCTTCCGGCGCCGGGTACTCGCTGTCACGGGCAAAGCGCACCGCAGCGTCGACCCGGCCACGGGCGCGCTCGTCGATGCCGGCGGCGGTGATTTCGTCCAACACGCCCAGCTCCAGCAGACGCTGGCGGTACGCGGGGATCGGATCTTTCTGCAGCAAGGCTTCCTTCTCGCCGGCCGGGCGATAGGTCTCGCCGTCGCCCATGAAGTGGCCGGCCAGGCGGTGGGTTTCGATTTCGATCAGGCTCGGCCCTTCGCCGGCACGGGCACGGGCGATGGCCTCATCCGCTGCGGCGAAGATGGCGTCGGCGTCATTGCCGGGGACGAACACTCCGGGCATCCCGTAGGCCGCTGCGCGCAGGTAGTTGCGCTCGATGGCGGTGGAAGACTGCTTGGCCACGGAGATGCCCCAGGCGTTGTCCTCGATGACGAAGACCACCGGCAGCTTCCACAGTGCGGCCAGGTTCAGCGTCTCGTGGAAGGCGCCCTGATTTGCCGCGCCTTCGCCGATGTAGGCCACCGCGACGCCGGGCTTGCCTTGCATTTGCCGCGACAGTGCCGCGCCGACTGCTGGGCCCATGCCCTGGGCAATGATCCCGGAGCAGCAGAAATTCACCCGTGGGTCGAACAGATGCATGTGGCCGCCCCGACCGCCGGAGAGGCCAGTCTTCTTGCCGAATATTTCGGCGACCATTGCGTCCAGGTCGACGCCCTTGGCGACGGCGACGTGGTGTGGTCGGTGGGTGGCGGTGACGATGTCATCAGCCGTCAGGTGGGAGCAGACGCCCACGGCGCAAGGCTCCTGGCCGTTGGACAGGTGCATCTCGCCGGGGATCGGCCCGTTGGCCATGTTGAAGACCGGGGTCTTGCCTTCCATGTAGATGCGCTCGATGGACTCTTCCAGATAGCGGCTGACGAGCATCTGCTCGAACATCCAGAGTCGCTGCGCGTTGCTCGGTACGGTCATGGGATCGGCTCCTTGTGGGGATCAGATAGCGCGCTGGTTGAGCAGCGAGCCGATGTGTTCGGCCTGGCGCAGGGCCAGGGCGACGATGGTCAGGGTCGGGTTCTGCCCGCCGCTGGTGGTGAACTGGCTGCCGTCGGAGACGAACAGGTTGGGGATGTCATGGCTCTGGCCCCACTTGTTCACCACGCCGTCGGCGGCCTTGGCGCTCATGCGGTTGGTGCCCATGTTGTGGCTGGCCGGGTAGGACGGAAGGCGGATGACCTCGGTGGCGCCGACTGCCTCGTAGCACTTGCGGGTCTGCTCCACGCCGTGGTCGCGCATGGCGTTGTCGAAGGCGTGGTCGTCCTTGTGCACCACCGGGATGGGCAGGCCGTACTGGTCCTTCTCGGTGCCATGGAGGGTGATGCGGTTGCTCTCCATGGGCAGGTCCTCGCCGCACAACCACACGCCGGACATGTGGTCGTAGCGCTCCATCTTCGCGGTGAAGCCACGGCCCCAGCCCTGCGGGGTCGGGTCGAGGAAGGCGGACATGAACGGCAGACCGAGGGAGAGGATTTCCAGCCGGTAGCCGCCGACGAAGCCGCGCGAGGTATTGTTGTAGGACTCGTCGGAGATGATCCCGGCGCAGGTAGTGCCGCGGTACATGTGCACCGGCTTGGGCATCACCGCGTAGATGCCGGCGGTGGTGTGGCACATGTAATTGCGCCCGACCTGGCCGGAGGAGTTGGCCAGGCCGTCCTTGAACATCGACGACTCGGAATTGAGCAGCAGGCGCGGAGACTCGATGGAATTGCCGGCCACGCACACCACCCGCGCCTTCTGCCGCTGCTGGCGACCCTGGGCGTCGGCGTAGACCACCGCGCTGACCCTGCCACGGGCGTCGTGCTCAATGCGCAGCGCCATGCTCTGCGGGCGCACCTCACAATTGCCGGTGGCCTCGGCACGGGGGATGTCGGTGTAGAGCGTCGACCACTTGGCGCCGATGCGGCAGCCCTGCATGCAGAAGCCGATCTGCATGCATCCGGGCCTGCCGTCGTAGGGCTGGGTGTTGATCGCCATCGGTCCGGACTGGATTTCCTTGTAGCCGACGCGCTGGGCGCCGGTGGCCAAGACCTTGAAGGAGTTGTGCCACTGGTGGTACGGCATGCCGGTGCTCGGGCCGGTCACGCCCATGTGCTGCTCGGCCTTGACGTACCAGGGCTCCAGTTCCTCATAGCTGAGCGGCCAGTCGAGCATGTTGGCGCCCTTGATATCGCCGTTCTCGGTGCGCATGCGGAATTCGAAATCGCGAAAGCGCAGGGCTACGCCCGCCCAGTGCACGGAACTGCCGCCGACCGCCTTGACGATCCAGGCCGGCAGGTTCGGGTGGTTGCGGGCCACGTCCCAGCCACCGGTGGCGATGCGTTTGTCGAGCCAGGAGATCTTGTTGAACATGGCCCATTCATCGTTCTCGATGTCGGACATCTCATAGCGCTTGCCGGCCTCCAGCACCACGGTGCGGATGCCTTGCCGGGCCAGGGCATGGGCCAGGGTGCCGCCACCGGCGCCCGAGCCGATGATGACGACGACGTCGCCGTCGTCCTGAGAGAATTTCGCTGCCATGGGGTTAACCCTCATTGTTGGAATAGGTGGAGCTGCGAAGAAGGACGGGTCAGAGCCAGTCGATGTCGTTGAAGCCGCGCGCGAGGTAGCCGCCCTTCTCCACCGAGGAGCCCTCGTAGCCGAACAGCGAGAACAGCGCAGTGTTGTCGTAGAGGCCGAACATCAGCGCGCTACGCACTTCGCGGAAGAAGGGGTCGGTCTCGATCTCACGCAGCAAAGCGACGCGGTCGTCCTCGCTGGCAATCGCCTCGAAAGCCTTGCCATGGCGTTCGCGAGCACGGGCTTGGAGGGCCTTCAGGCCGTCCTTGATCAACTTCGGCTGTTTGCCGACCAGTTCGGCCAGCGGCGTGGCGTAATGCATGTCGCCCAGGCGGTCGTGGGGGTAGATATCGCGGCCCATGCACAGCAGGCCGGCAGGCAGGTCGGGCAACGCCTCGTTGGCAAGCAGGGTGACGGGGATCAACTGGCTGGTGACGGCGGTGGCACCCAGCACCAGCAGGGACTGGCCCGACAGGCTGATGAAGCGCCTGCGGCTGAGGGAGGCGCCCAGGGGAGGTGAGTCATGCATGGCAGAGCTCCAGGCTATTGCCGGCACAGCTGCAAGGTGGGGACAGGTGTGACCAGCGTTCGTTGTTATCGTTTGCGGGGCCTTTTTTCGGCCCCTCGATAGCCAGGGAGCAGCTTGCGTGCCAATTGCACGAAATTTATTCAAGCCTTTGTTTTAACTACATTTTTTATTCTTATAAAGCGAAATCCAGGTTAGTTGGAGGCTTTTCTGTAAAGGGTCCGCCGTTACAGTTGTAATGCGGGGAGCAAAGGCTTTACACCTGTCCGCCCCTTCGCGAGCAAACTCGCTCCTACAACGGAACCTATGTCCCTCGACGGCCCCTGTAGGAGCCAGCTTGCTGGCGAATCTCGAGCTCAGCGCATTGGCGAGCTCGCTCGAGGCTTCAGCCGACGCGAGGATGGCCAGCACAGGGGGGCGTGTGTCGATGATCCTGCTTGACAGTCCAGGCCGCACACCGCAGATTACGCAAAGTGTAAATTAATTACGAAAATAATAATGCAAGCGACTGGCCCTCACCGCCAGACCACCTGCAGCCTCCGCGAGTGATTGCCATGGATCTCTACACCTATTACCGCTCCACCTCGTCGTACCGGGTGCGTATCGTCCTGGCGCTGAAGGGGTTGGAGGCCCGGCACATTCCGGTGAACCTCATCCAGGACGGCGGCCAGCAGCTAAAGCCCGAATACAAGGCGATCAACCCGCAGGGCCGCGTGCCCAGCCTGCGCACCGACGAAGATCAGGTGCTGACCCAATCGCCTGCCATCATCGAATACCTCGAAGAACGTTATCCCCAGCCCGCCCTGCTGCCCGCAGGCTTCGAAGACCGGGCCCGCCAGCGTGCGGTGGCAGCTATCATCGGCTGCGACATCCATCCGCTGCACAACGTCGCCGTGCTCAACCGCCTGCGCGGCCTGAAGGTCGACGAGACCGACGTCATGGCGTGGATTCGCCACTGGATCGGCGAAGGTTTCAACGCCGTCGAAGCGCTGATCGGGAATGACGGTTTCTGCTTCGGCGAACCGGGCCTCGCCGACGTCTACCTGCTGCCGCAAATCTATGCCGCTCGTCGCTTCGGGCTGGATCTCGCGCACTACCCCAAGATTACCCGTGTCGAACGACTGGCATTGGAGCACCCGGCATTCAGCCAGGCGCACCCCGATCAGCAAGCCGACAAGCCGGCCTGAGCCCAATATGCAAACGCTCGCCTTCAAGGTCACCATCGGCGATCACCTCGCACGCAGCGTGCGCGGTATTTCCTGCGCGCCGCCACAGCCCACCTCGCATTGACCTATAACTTTCAATACATGCTGAGGTGCCGAAAATGGCTGATATCTTTGAAAACCCAATGGGCCTGATGGGCTTCGAATTCATCGAGTTCGCATCACCCACCCCGAATACCCTGGAGCCTATCTTCGCCATGATGGGCTTCACCAAGGTCGCCACCCACCGCTCGAAAGACGTGCACCTGTATCGCCAGGGTGAGATCAACCTGATTCTCAACAACGAGCCCAAGAGCTTGGCGTCCTATTTTGCCGCCGAGCACGGCCCGTCGGTCTGCGGCATGGCCTTCCGCGTGAAGAACGCCCACCAGGCCTACGCTCGCGCGCTGGAGCTGGGCGCCCAACCGATCGAAATCCCCACCGGCCCAATGGAACTGCGCCTGCCAGCGATCAAGGGCATCGGCGGTGCGCCGCTGTACCTGATCGACCGCTTCGGTGAAGGCTCCTCGATCTACGACATCGACTTCGAGTTCATCGAAGGCGTCGACCGTCACCCCAAAGGGGCTGGCCTGAAACTCATCGACCACCTGACCCACAACGTGTACCGCGGCCGCATGGCCTACTGGGCGGACTTCTACGAGAAGCTGTTCAACTTCCGCGAGATCCGCTACTTCGACATCAAGGGCGAGTACACCGGCCTGACCTCCAAGGCCATGACCGCGCCAGATGGCATGATCCGCATCCCGCTGAACGAGGAATCGTCCAAGGGCGCCGGACAGATCGAAGAATTCCTGATGCAGTTCAACGGCGAAGGCATCCAGCACGTGGCCTTCTTCACCGACGACCTAATCAAGACCTGGGATGACCTGAAGGCTCGCGGCATGCGCTTCATGACTCCGCCGCCGGACACCTACTACGAAATGCTCGAAGGCCGCCTGCCGGACCATGGCGAGCCGGAAAGGGAGCTGCAGGCACGCGGCATCCTGCTGGACGGTACCTCCGAAGGTGGCAACAAGCGCCTGCTGCTGCAGATCTTCTCGGAAACCCTGATGGGCCCGGTGTTCTTTGAGTTCATCCAGCGCAAGGGCGATGACGGCTTCGGCGAAGGCAACTTCAAGGCGCTCTTCGAGTCGATCGAGCGCGACCAGATCCGCCGTGGTGTGCTGAGCACCGATTGAGGTTTCGAGTTCTAAAAAGAACCCGGCTGATGCCGGGTTTCTTTTTTTGGGGTGGGGACCTCGTCAATCCGGCATCTTGCCGCCCATGCGCTCGCTGATAGCCAGGGCGGTCTGGTGCAGTCGCTCGGCCGCAGAACCCTGGGTGTCCGCGCGAAAGGCGCTGGCCGCGCCCACTACGGTAATCACCCCTGCCAGCTTGTGGCCGGTCGCGAACAGCGGCGCCGACACGGCATTCACCCCCGGCATCAACAAGCCCTGTACGGGGTGCAGCCCGGTCGCACGAATCTTAGCCATCTGCTCCTGCAACTCGGCAGCGCTCGGTGCCAGGCCTGCAGCCAGCTCTTCATCACGCAGGGGCGCGGTTTCCGCTTCAGGCAGGAAAGTGTTGAATACCAGGCCGGTGGATGAGCCCAGCAGCGGCAATACCGAACCCACCTGGGTCACCAGCGTGACTGCGCGCAGCGCCTGTTCCACATGCACCACGGTCGGCCCCTTGTTACCCCAGACGGCGAGGAAGCAGGTCTCGTTCAGTGCATCGCGCAATTCCACCAGGTGCGGCATGGACACCTTCACCACATCCAGCCGACCGATGGCGGCCAGGCCCACCAGCAGTGCCTCGCGGCCGAGGCCATAGTGATTGGTAGTGGCGTCCTGTTCTGCGAAGCCACTGGCGATCAGCGCCTGCAAGTAGCGGTGTACCTTGCTCGCCGGCATGCCGACGTGCTCGGCCAGCTTCGACAGGGAAGTGGCCGGCGCCAGTTCGGCGAGCCCCTTGAGGATGTCGGTGCCGACTTCCGCAGCCTGCACCTTCTGCCGCCGTGGGGCGCTCGCGCTGTCGTTTTCGCTCGTCATGACCTGGCCTTGGTTGGAGATGAAGGGCGCTGTTATAGCTTGACCCTTTGGGGCTTTCAAATTACGTTATGCGTAATTAAATTACAAAAACAGAGAGGTCACCATGGTCTCCCCCCAAACGCCCGCACCGCTCATCTATCTTTCCGGCTTCAATAACGGGTTCAGCAGCGAAGCGCTGCCCGGCGCCCTGCCCGTCGGTCAGAACTCGCCGCAACAGGTCCCCTATGGCCTGTACACAGAGCTGCTCTCCGGTACCGCCTTCACCGTGCCCCGCAGCGAGGCACGCCGCACCTGGCTGTATCGCATCAAGCCCTCGGCCAACCACCCGAAATATGAGCGCCTGGAGCGCCAGATCGCTGGCAACCGCCTGGGCCCGATCACGCCCAACCGCCTGCGCTGGAACCCGCAGGATATTCCCGCCGAGCGCACTGACTTCATTGACGGCCTACTCACCATCGCCGCCACCAGCGATGCCGAGCAGGCCTCGGGCGTCAGCGTGCACCTGTATCGCGCCAACGTCTCGATGCAGCGGGTGTTCTTCAACGCCGATGGCGAATGGCTGATCGTCCCCGAGCAGGGGCGCCTGCGCCTGGTCACCGAGCTCGGCATCCTCGATGTCGAACCGCTGGAAATAGCAGTGATCCCGCGCGGCATGAAGTTCCGCGTCGAGCTGCTGGACTCCAGCGCCCGCGGCTACATCTGCGAGAACCACGGCTGCGCGTTGCGCCTGCCCGATCTCGGCCCGATCGGCAGCAACGGACTGGCCAACCCGCGCGACTTCCTCGCTCCGGTGGCCCACTACGAAGACGTCAATGCGCCGGTTGAACTCGTGCAGAAGTTCCTCGGCGAGCTCTGGGCCACCACGCTTGACCACTCGCCGCTGGACGTGGTCGCCTGGCACGGCAATAACGTGCCGTACAAATACGACCTGCGCCGCTTCAACACCATCGGCACTGTCAGCTACGACCATCCGGACCCGTCGATCTTCACGGTGCTGACCTCGCCCAGCGGTACGCCGGGCCAGGCCAACGTGGACTTCGTGATCTTCCCGCCGCGCTGGATGGTGGCCGAGAACACCTTCCGTCCACCGTGGTTCCACCGCAACCTGATGAACGAGTTCATGGGCCTGATCCAGGGCGCCTATGATGCCAAGGCCGAGGGCTTCGCCCCGGGCGGCGCTTCGCTGCACAACTGCATGAGCGCCCACGGGCCGGACAACGCCACCACCACGCAGGCCATCGCGGTGGAACTCAAGCCGCACAAGATCGACAACACCATGGCCTTCATGTTCGAGACCTGCAGCGTCCTGCGGCCGAGCCAATACGCGCTCGAATGCCCGCAACTGCAAGCCGACTACGATGCCTGCTGGGCAGGCATGGCCAAAACCTTCGACAAAGGTAGGAACTGAACCCATGACTCAAGCAGATAATCGCCGTAGCTGGATCACCTCCGCCAACGGCCACCCCGACTTTCCCCTGCAGAACCTGCCGCTGGGCATCTTCAGCCCGCATGGCGCCTCGCCCCGTGGCGGCGTGGCCATAGGTGATGCGATCTTCGACCTGAAGGTCGCCTGCGATGCCGGCCTGTTCAGCGGTGAAGCCGCCGACGCGGCACAATCGGCCTGTGGCGACAGCCTCAACGCCTTCTTCGCCCTCGGCACCTCCGCCCGCCGCGCCCTGCGCGCGCAACTGCAGGAGCTGCTGGCCGAAGGTAGCCCCGCCCAGGAGCGCCTCGAGGCCATGGGCCAGGCCCTGCTGCCGTCCATGGCGACCTGCCAGCTGCACCTCCCGGCGCATGTCGGCGACTACACCGACTTCTACGTGGGCATCCACCACGCCAACAACGTCGGTCGGCTGTTCCGCCCGGATAACCCGCTGCTGCCGAACTACAAGTACGTACCGATCGGTTACCACGGTCGCGCCTCCACCGTCTGTGTTTCCGGCACGCCGGTACGCCGCCCCATCGGCCAGACAATGCCACCGGGCCAGACCGAGCCGAACTTTGGCCCGAGCAAACGCCTGGACTACGAACTGGAACTGGGCATCTGGATCGGCCAGGGCAACGCGATGGGCGACTCCATCGCCATCGGCGAGGCCCAGGATCACATTGCCGGATACTGCCTGCTCAACGACTGGTCCGCGCGCGACGTGCAGGCTTGGGAATACCAGCCGCTGGGCCCGTTCCTGGCGAAGAACTTCGGCACCAGCGTATCGCCCTGGGTAGTGACCGCCGAAGCCCTGGAGCCCTTCCGCAAGGCCCAGCCGGCCCGTCCGGAAGGCGACCCGCAGCCGCTGCCCTACCTGCTGGACGATGCCGACCAGGCTACCGGCGCCTTCGACATCGAACTGGAAGTGCTGCTGCTCACCGCCGACATGCGCGAACAGGGCTTGGCGCCCCACCGTCTGGCCTTGAGCAACACGCTGAACATGTATTGGACCGTGGCCCAGATGGTCGCCCACCACAGCGTTGGCGGTTGCAAGCTGCAAGCGGGTGACCTGTTCGGTTCCGGCACCCTCTCCGGCCCGCAGCCGGATGCCTTCGGCAGCCTGCTGGAGAGCACCTTCGGCGGAAAAGAGGCGCTGACCCTGCCGAACGGCGAGAAACGCACCTTCCTGGAGGACGGCGACGAAGTGATCCTGCGCGCCCGCTGCCAGCGCGATGGCTATGCGTCGATCGGCTTCGGCGAGTGCCGTGGGGTGGTATTGGCGGCGCGTTGATAGTGGTCACCTTGTAGGAGCCCGCTTGCTGGCGAATGGCGTCCGCCTCTTCGCGAGCAAGCTCGCTCCTACATTCAGACACCCGTGGCCAGGGATCGGCCATCCACAAAAAAGGCCCACCGCAAGCGGCAGGCCAAGGGACAACCCTGAGAGGTGGTCCTTGCGAATCAGAAGTGGTGCACGTACCGCACCTGCACCCGCGAGCCTTCCGGTCGGTTCTCCACGTCCTGCTCGAAATACGCATTCACGAACAGATGGTCTTCCTGGGAGAAGCTGTACATCGCTCCTGGTCCGATGGCCCAGACTTTTTCCCGCCGCCCGGACACTTCGTGGCCGTCGATCTTCGTGTCGGTGAACTGATTCAACCAGTAGCCGTTCAGGCCCAGGCGCAGCTGCGGCGTCACCGCGTACTCGGTGGCCAGGTTGGCATGCACCGCCTGCCCGGCCTGGATGTCATCGGCACTGCCGTAGCTGTAGTTCGGGTCGTCGTTCTTGCCGTTGTACAGGTAGTGCGCGCGGATCGATGCGGTCCACTTCGGCGTGAACCAGTAGGTCGCCGCCCAATACGGGTTGAACGACCAGGCATTGGCGCCGGGGTTGATGGCGTGGTCATCATCGTACTTGCCGGTCGGCAGGTTCACCTGCAGTTCGATGCGGTGAACGAAGCGTGGCCCGTCCTCACCCATGATCGGGTCGAACTGGATGAAAGGGCCGATCAGCAGGTCCCCTACCCCGCTCTGAGCCTTGAGCACTGCGTTGTCCAGGCCGTCATCGACATCCATGCTGGTGACCACCGGCAACACAGCATTCAGGCCGAGGCTGGCGTTGCCCAGACGCAGGTTGGAGAGGTAGCTGAGCTGGGTCACGGCCACCTGGTAATCCAGCTCCTGGTTGGGTAACGGCAGGTCCTTGCCGTGCTGGTCGCGCAGGTGGTCGGCGCGATAGTCCTGGAAGTACTGCTGGATGTACCAGCCAGGTCCCGCCGGCAAGCCGCCGTCGAGGAAGGTGGTAAGCCCCAGGTTGACCACTGGCAGGTCATAGGCCTGGGCGGCCTGCCCTCCAAGCAGGCCGGTTCCGATCAAACACAGCTGCAACGTTCTTATCGTTCTTGTCATGGTGAGTTCCCTTACGCAAGGCGGGAGGCAGCGTTACTGGCCAAGGGCCGGGTGCGCCGCGGCAACCCGGTACTGGCCGGCATGGAAGACCAGCGGTTCTCCGCCGCTGTGTCGGTATTGCTCGATCTGGCCGAGGAAGATCAGGTGGTCGCCACCTTCGTACTGCGTGAGGTTGCGGCACACCAGGGTGGCGATCACGCCATCCAGGATTGGCACGCCGCCGGCCCCCGTCTGGTAGGCGATGCCGGCGAACTTGTCTGCCGAGCCCCGGGCGAAATGCCCGGAGAGGCCGTGCTGGTCGGCGCCCAGCACGTTGATCGCGAAATGGCTGGCCGAGAGGAAGTCCACAAGGCTCGGCGCACTGCGCGAGATGCTCCAGAGCACCAGCGGCGGGTCCAGGGAGACCGAGGAAAAAGAGTTGGCGGTCATGCCCACATTGCGGCCGTCGGCCCCCTGGGTGGTGATGACGGTGACGCCGGTGGCGAACTGGCCGAGCAGGTTGCGCAGCGCGCGCGGATCGCTGTCCTGGGCACTGACCAGTTCATCGAAGCGCGGGGCGGGAGTACTGGCATTCATAGGGATTCTCCGGTGCGTCAGGCGGCCTGGCGGCTCAGCTTCTGGATCAGGGCCTGGCATTGGTCGGCGTCGAACCACCAGGGGGCGAAGTTGCGCGGGTCATCGAAGCCATTGGTGATGAGCGAGGCCAGGGCACGCGACTGGCTGGCTGCGGCCAGCAGCTCAAGCAGGTGCGGTGGTGGCGGCAGGAGCATGGTGTTGGTCCAGCCCACCACGTGCTGGGCATAGTCCCAATAGCGCTCGAAGGTCTGGCGCATCCAGCCGTCGCTGAAGGCCTGGTCGCCGTGGGCGAGGATCGCGTCGAGGTAGACCTTGCTGCACTTGGCGGCATTGTTGGAGCCTTGCCCGGTGATCGGGTCGTTCACCACCAGGGCGTCGGCCATGCCGAAGACGTGGCGGCCAGACGGCAGCTCCAACACCGGTTTGCGCACCATCGGGGTGAAGCGGCCGGCAAGGAAGCCCTTGTCGTCGGTCAGTTCCAGCGACTGGCAACGCTCGGCTTCCCAAGGCAGGTAGCGGCGGACAATCTCCAGGCTCTTGTCCAGATGCTGCTCGGCGGTTTGCACGCCTTGCCAGCAGTCCATCGGGCCGCCGGGGACGCCTTCGAAAACCATGATCTCGCAGGGGCCGGTCGTGGTCAGGGCGGGGAACACGAAGTACTCGCCGACGCCCGGAATCAGGTTGAAGGCGACCCGCGAGAACGGCGACACGGGCTTCATGCCCTTCACGTAGGTCAGCGCCAGGGCGCGCTGCGGCTGCTGGAAGCGGGTGCGCTCGGTATCGCGGGGGAACAGGTTGACGATCTCGCCCTTGCCGGCGGCCAGTAGCACCAGGTCATGGCTGGCGGCGAGCTGCTCCAGCTCCGGTAGGCCGACATCCTGGATCACCAGTTCGCCGCCGCGGCGGCTGAATTCCTCCATCCACACCGGCATCTTCACCCGCTGGTCGACGGACTGGGCGTAGCGCTCCAGCCGCGCCGACCAGCTGAACAGCTGCTCGCCAGGCTTCTCCGGGTGCGGCACGGTCAGGCCGATACCTTCCACCGCCGGGCATTCGTCTTCCCAGAAGTTCAGGCCCAGGTCGCGCTCGGTCTGCAGGGCGGTATTGAACATGCACTGGCTGGACATGACCTTGCCGTTGCGGATTTCCTCACCCGTGCGGTTAGTGGTGAGGGTCACGTGGTAGCCCTTGGCGAGCAGACCAAGGGCCAGTTGCAGGCCGGCTTGGCCGGCTCCGACGATGGCGATTCGACGCATTCTTGTTCTCCTGACAGGCGACGGTTGGGACTGTGGCGCAAGGCGGGCGCCGAACAGGCTTTGCAAAAGTCTTTTCATGGGTGGCCGCTCACTCGGCCAGACGCGGGATGGCAGGCAGGTTCTGTTCCGGGCCCATCACCGAGTAGCCGCCATCGACGGCGTAATCCGCGCCGGTGACGAAGCTGGCGGCCGGCGAGCAGAGGAAGGCCACCACGTTGGCCACCTCGGCCGGGTCGCCGAGGCGCCCCAACAAGTGGTAGGACGCTGCCACGGCATCAGCCTTGGCACGGTCGCCGCTGGCGACTTCGCTGATCACCCGCGACCAGGTCCAGCCCGGCGACACCGAGTTGACCCGGATACCATCGGCGGCCAGGTCCATGGCCATGCTGCGGGTCAGCTGCAGCATCGCCGCCTTGGACACCGGGTAGAGCCAGCGGCCGGTCTGCGCGCACTTGGCCGAGATGGAGGTGAAGTTGACGATGCAGCCACCGCGCGCCTTGAGGTCGGCATGCACGGCCTGGGTCAGCACCACAGCCGACACCAGGTTCACATCCAGCGCCTGCAGCCAGTCCTGGCGGCCGGAAGCAAAGCCTTCGTCGCCATAAGTGCAGGCCAGGTTGATCAGCGTGTCGATGCCACCGAAGCAGGCCCGAACCTCCTCCACGGCATCGGCTACGCGGGCGTCATCAGTGATGTCGACGGGGAAGAACACCGCTCTTTCGCCCAGTTCGGCGACAGCTTGCTGGCCGCCCTCGCGGTCGATGTCGAACAGGGCAACGCGATAGCCGGCATCGATCAGGGCACGGGCGACGGCGCAGCCGATCAGCGTGGCGCCACCGCTGACGATGGCCGCCTTATCAGGATTGCGGGACATGGGCGGCTCCTCAGCAGGACTTGTCGGCGCTGGAGGCCCAGCTCGGCATCAGGGTGTTGGACGGCAGGCTCTCGTCGAGCAGCTTCTGTGCGGTCTCGCGCCCGGCGACGGGTAAGCCGGTGGGGTCGAGCAGGCCGATCTGCACCAGCACGCTGGCCTGATCCCAGTAGATGTGTTCGTGGTAGAGCTTGGGTCCGCGGAACTTCACTACCCCGAGCATGGGGATCTCGACGCGCTTGCCGGTGGGGGCGACGCCCGGCAGCATCCAGTCGATCTCGCTGTCGTGGGTGAAGGTCATGATGAATTCGTCGACGATCTGCGAGGCGCCAACCGTGCGCGAGATGGGCGTCAACGCCATGTCCTTCGGGTTGTTGTGGACGAAATGATGCTGGTAGAAACGGCTCAGCTCGCGGTAGCCCACCCCGCCGGTCATCGTCGGGATGTGATTGACGTAGGGATCGGCGACCATAGTGGCCATCGTGGCGGGCACGTCGCGGGTGTCGAACTCGTGGCGGACATGCTCTTCCCAGAGGTCGGAGAGGTTGTAGTCCGGGCCGAGGGTACGGCGCAATGCGGCGATGCTGCGTTCGTGGGCCAGCAAAGCGGCGGGCTTGTTGTAGTGGTCGCCTTGCGGACGGGCGAAGGCATGGTCGACGCCCGGATAGACGTACAGCTCGACGCCCGGCAGACGCCCCAGTCCTTCGACGATCGCAGCACGGGCCTCGACCGGGCAGTAGGCGTCCAGTTCGGCCAGGTGCAGCACCAGTCGACGGCCCTGCAGCCCTTCGGCTTCCTGCAGCGCGTGTTCGATGCCGACGCCGTAGTAACCCACCGCGCAGGCCAATTCCGGCAGGCGGCAGCCTGCCAGGTAGGCTAGCTTGCCGCCCAGGCAGTAACCGACCACGCCCAGTTCGCCGGCGCTGCATTCGTCCAAGGCCTTCAGGGCCTGGAGACTGCTGCGGATATCGTCGACGCCTAGCGCTTCATTGAAGCCTTGATAGAGGGCGAAAGCGCGGCCGAAGTCGGCCTCGGTGTAGCCCAGATCGACGCCTCGCTCCTGTCGCCAGTAGAGGTCCGGCACCAGCACGGTGTAGCCCTCTTCGGCCAGCAGGTCGGCGACATCGCGCATCGCCTGGTTGACGCCGAAGATTTCCTGGCACAGGACGATGCCCGGCCCACGGCCGTCCACCGAGGTCGCCAGGTAGGCCTGGAATTGTTCACCGGACGCTGCCGGAACGCTGACATAACGGCCTTTCATGAGATGCCTCCAACGGTTGGGGGAACGTTGGAGGCGATCTTCCGCGCACGGTGCCGGGCTCACTATCCGCTTGCTGCAAACAGCGTCCGCTACATGCAGGAAATTTCGGCAGGTGTTTTTTTAAGGCCGGTGCCGTCCTGTAGGAGCCAGCTTGCTGGCGAATCGTGCGCACGGCCCTTCGCGAGCAAGCTCGCTCCTACAGCCCCCCTCCGATGGAGCGCGGGCATGCAGAGTTGAGGTAGCCTGGCGCGGCTCTTGCTGCTTCATTCACCAGACCCCGGCGAGGGTACAAAAAGAAACAGGCAGGCGTGCGGTGTTATCCGGTAACTGCAAGGACTATCCAGATCCTGCAGTTACCCCGCTCCACAACCGCGCGCCCTGCCTTGATAACGTGCATTGCGAGTGAGGTGAACCGATGAGCCAGGAACCGACCCCGGGGGACGGCGGCAACCGTTTTCTCAGAACACCCTTGTTCACGCCGCAGAACCAACTGTTCCTGCTCAACGACCTGAACGCGATCCGCGAGGGCGTCGGCGGCGTCTTCAAGCCGCACGATCTGTCCCCGCTGCGCCCTGGCGAGCGGGTCAGCGCCCGCATGCACCATGTTTCCCGCGGACGCCTGTCGCTGAACCGTCTGGAGTACGGCACCACTGTGGATATCGATCCCGGCCGGCTCGAATCCTTCTACCTGGTGCAGGTGCCCATTCAGGGGCGCGCCCGCATCAAGTGCGGCGGCCACAGCTTCATCTCGACCCCGGAATTGGCCTCGCTGATTTCCCCTGACCTGCCGCTGTGGATGCGCTGGGAGGCCGACGCGCCGCAGCTGGCGCTGCGCATCGACCAGAGCGAGATGCGCCACCACTGCGCACAGCATCTGGGGTATGTCCCGGACAAGGCCCTGGAGTTCAGCCCTGAGCTGGACCTGCGCAGCCCCGGCGGGCGCTACTTCCTGCAGTTGCTGGAAATGCTGGTGGACGCCATCGCTCAATCGCAGCACCCTATCCACCAGCCGCTGGTGCTCAAGCAGTTCGAGTCGGTGCTGCTCAACGCGCTCATCTACGGCCAGCCGCACAACTTCCGTGAACGCATGGAAGGTGATGGCCGCCCACGGAGCATCTCGCCGCACTTCGTCCGGCGCACCGAGGAATACATGCGCGCCCATGCCCACGAGCCGTTGACGATCGAGCAACTGGCCGAATACGCCGGCGTCAGCGTGCGCACCCTGTTCGCCGGGTTTCGCGAGTTCTGCGACACCAGCCCGATGGCCTATCTGCGCAACCTGCGCCTGGAGCAGGTGCATCTGGAGCTCTCGAGCCAGCCCCAGGCGTCGGTCACCGACGTGGCGTTCAAATGGGGTTTTGCCCACCTCGGCCGCTTCGCCCAGGAATACAAACGCCGCTACGGCTGCCTGCCGTCGGAAACGCTGCGCTTTCGCGCCGAGTGACGAGGTATCGGGCGGAAATCAGGTCCGCCCACTTTAAATGCATTTTTTTTGCACTTAACCAGCAATTCTATTCATTAGCCTTCAGCAAGCAGTCTCCGTAGCATCTCCCCATCAACGCCTGATGAGCAGCGCGCAGACGCTGCCAGGGCGAGTAACCCTGCTGCAGACATTTCCATAGTCCAGGGACGGACACCCCACCCTGAGTGGGATTTAGACAGGGCCGCAAGGCCCTTTATTTTTGTTCACTGCCAACGCTTCTTCTCCATGCCAGAAACTCCATTGCGTCTTTGGTTGAAACGACTTCGCCCTGCCGCCAGCAGCGCGTCCCCACGGGAATGGCTGCGTACGGCACTCGGCGCCTGCGTGGCCGTCACCCTCGCCATCTATGCCAACAGCCTAGGCTTCGGCGGTGACCTGGCTTCACGCCTGGCCGCTCCCTTCGCCGCGTCGTCGGTGCTGCTGTTCGCGCTTCCCTCCAGCCCCTTGGCCCAGCCCTGGCCGGTAATGGTCGGCAACCTGCTGGCTGCCTGTATCGGCTTGCTGGTGGCACAGTGGGTGCAGCCGCCCTTGCTGGCCGCCAGTGTGGCGATCGTCCTCGCCATCGTCAGCCTGCACGCCTTGCGCTGCCTGCATCCACCGAGTTGCGCGGTGGCGCTGGCCGTCACCCTGGGTGGGTCACTACCAATAGAGCAAAGTCTGCTCGTACTCGGTACGGTGCTGCTGGGCTCCTTGGTACTGGTGGGCGTCGCCATGCTCTACAACAACCTCAGCGGCATGCCCTACCCGCGTGCCTTGGCCCCGCCGACTGAAAATCCGCATCACACGGCGGATCCGCTACCGGGCGAGCGCAACGGCATCGAACCGGTCGACCTCGACCAGGCACTAGAGGAGTTCGGCGGTTTCGTCGATGTCACCCGCGATGACCTGCAGCACCTGCTGCAACTGATCGAGAAGCACGCCTTGCGCCGCCGCATGGGCGACCTGAAGGCGGAGCGCTTCATGTCCCGCGACCTGCGCACTGTCCAGCCAGAAACGCCCGTGAGCGAGGCCTGGCGCGTACTCGACCAGCACCACATCAAGGCACTTCCGGTGCTGGATGCCCAGCAGAAACTGGTGGGCATCCTCACGCTCGCCGACCTGCTCGGCCACGCCCTGGGCGCTGCGCCGCGGACCTGGATGGAGCGCCTGCGCAGCCGCCGGGATATCCCCGTCTCGCGCCTGATGACGCGATCGGTGCGTTGCGCCAGGACGGATACGCCACTGGAAGACCTGGTTTCGCTGCTGTCCGATCAGGGCATGCATTGCCTGCCCGTGCTGGACGAAGGCAGCCAACTGGTCGGCATCGTCACCCAGAGCGACCTGATCGCCACGCTGTACCGGCTGTGGCTGAACGACTCCGAAAACGAGGCAGCGCCGATGAGGCTCGCCAGTTAGATCAGCTCGCCACCCAGCGACCAGTCGATGTCATCGGCCACCACCTCGCGGAGGATGCCGATGGCCTCGCGCAACGCGGGCGAATCCTTGTCGCGCGAATAGACCAGGTAGGTCGGATAGGTGAACTCGGGGGCCATCTCCACCCGCTCCAGCGCACCACTGTCCAGATGCCGTTGGGCCACGCGGGTGCGGAAGTAGCCGCTGCCGCCGCATTGCAGGATGTATTGCAGTGCCATCGGCGGCAGGTTGGTGCTCAGTGCGGCGCGCGCCTTGTCAGGCAACGCGGCATCGTGGCGCTGACGAAACTCCGGGCCCCAATCGTTGTACAGGTAAGGCTCCGGATTGATCGTCGAGCGCACATGTATGAGCTTTTCTTCCAGTAGCAATTCGACCTGCATGCCAGGCCAGTAGTCAGGCCGGTAGACCAGCGCGGCATCCAGCAAGCCAAGTCGCAGTTGCTGTTGCACGTGCCCCGCCTCCCCTACCTCGGCGCGCACCGCGTGGGACGGCATCCGTTGGCGCAGGCGGATCACCCAATTGAGGATCAGCGGGTTGCACAGGCTCACCTCTCCGCCGACGTTGAGCATGTCGCGATAGCCTTGGGGCAAGGGCAGATCGCGCCGCGCCGCCTCCCAGGTCTGCAGCAACTGATTAGCGTAGGCGACGAACACCTCGCCATCGGCGGTCAACTTCGCACCTGCGCGGTTACGGACGAAGAGCCGGCAGTCCAACTGCTGCTCCAGGTTATGCACCCGTGCGGTGATGGTGGTCTGAGTGACATGCAGGCGCTCGGCGGCGGCAATGAAACTGCCGCTGCGGACGATTTCCAGAAAGGTGCGCGCCAGGTCGATATCCATGGGCTTGCTCGCGGGATGGGCGGGAAACGCAGAATTCTAGCGGCTGGAGGGCTGGGTCGTCAGGGACGTCTTGGGCCCACCATCCCTCACCCCAGCCCTCTCCCAGAAGGAGAGGGGGCTTGCTCGTGCCAGCCCGGCAACATGCCGTGTAGGGGCGAATTCATTGGCTCTGTCTGCGTTAGCTGTTGCTAGCAATCAATGCCGGGCTGAGAGCCTCGTAGAAGCGGGGGGATGCAGCCAGTTGCAACACTTGACCAGGACATAGCCAATTCATTCGCCAAGCAGGCCACAGCCCTGCCAGAAGTACCCTCTCCCGCTAACGAGAGAGGGGTCTTCGCTTAAGGCTTTGCATCGAACAATGCCTTGCCACTTTCCATATCGAAGGGCGCGGAGAAATGCTCGTGGACGATCATCCACTGCCCGCCACGCTTGGTCAGGCATTGGGTGCCACGCATCCAACTGGATTTTTCCACGCCGTTCTCTGTTCCACCGCAACGGCAGAGGAAGTGCAGGAAGGCCACGCGGGCATCTGCCTGGATGGTCGGTTCGCTGGGCTCGAAGACACCGTCGCCGCTACACATTTCCATGCAGTTGCGCCAATGCTGGGCATAGGCCTGGATGCCTTTGAACTGTAATTGCAGGATGGCGTCATAGGCGACCACGTCCGGCGCGTAGCAGGCCACCACGCCTTCCACGTCCTTGGCGCGGGCCGCTTTCAGCCACTTATTGAACAGTTCATGCACTTCGAGTTCGGCAGTCGCCTTCTGGGTTTCGCTGTTCATTGTCGTTCTCCGTTTCCATGTGTCGGGCCTAACCGGCATCAGCCAGCAGGTTCAACCCTTGTCGTTCACGGGACATGTGGTTCGACAACGGCCAGAGCCAACCCGACGGGTGGTGAAGTCAGTCGTCCAGCTCGCGCAGGCGCCGCTCGATGAAGCGCCGCTCCGGCGCCTGGCGGATCAACGCCAGGGCACTCTGATAAGCCGCACGAGCTTCGGCCTTGCGTCCCAGGCGTCGGCACAAGTCGGCACGGGCCGCGTGGGCCAGGTGGTAGTCCTGCAGCACGCCAGCATCGAGCAAGGCATCCACTTCAGCCAGACCAACTTCGGCACCATCGCGCATGGCAACAGCCACAGCGCGGTTGAGCGCGACCACTGGCGAGGGCGTCAGCCTTAACAACACGTCATAAAGCCCGACGATCTGCTCCCAGTCGGTCCGCGCCCCATCAGGGGCCTGCGCGTGTACGGCGGCGATGGCCGCCTGCAACTGGTAGACACCGACACGCCGCGCAGCGAAGGCCTGGGCCACCAGGACCAGGCCTTCGGCGATCTGAGCACGATCCCATGCGGTCCGGTCCTGTTCGTCCAGCAGCACCAGCTCGCCATCAGCAGTGGTCCGGGCCGTGCGACGTGAATCATGCAGTAGCATCAACGCCAGCAGCCCCATCACTTCCGGATCCGGCAGCAGTTCCAGGAGCAAACGTGCCAGGCGAATCGCCTCGGCTGATAGATCAGTGCGCACCAGTGTCTCGCCGGACGAGGCCGAGTAGCCTTCGTTGAACACCAGGTAGATGACTCGCAGCACGTTATCCAGTCGTTCCGGAAGGTCGGCCAGCGAGGGCACCTGGTAAGGAATGCGCGCGTCGCGGATCTTCGCCTTGGCGCGCACGATGCGCTGGGCGATGGTGGCCGGGCTGCTGAGGAACGCGTGGGCGATTTCCTCGGTCTTCAGGTCACACACTTCACGCAAGGTCAGGGGCACCTGGGCGTCGGCGGGCAACGCCGGGTGGCAACAGGTGAAGATCAGCCGCAGGCGGTCGTCCTCCACATCCTCGCCCTCCTCGAAGGCGGTGGCCGCTTCCTCCAACTGCTCCGCCAGCAGGCGCTGGGAGGCATCGAAGCGAGCACGTCGGCGCAGGTTATCGATGGCCTTGAAGCGTCCGGCCGATACCAGCCAGGCCCGGGGGTTGGCCGGCACGCCATCGCGCGGCCACTGCTGCACCGCAGCGATGAAGGCGTCGTGCAAGGCCTCTTCGGCCAGGTCGAAGTCGCCCAGCAGGCGGATCAGGGTGGCGAGCACGCGGCGCGAGTCGCTGCGATAGACCGCCTCGACCCGCTCGCGCCAATGGCTTTGGTTTTCGTCCTGCATCAGCTGCCTTCCTGGCCTGCGGTGCCTGTGGTCAGGACGCGGCCTCGAACGTGGCGATGGTCGGCCGGGCTTCAGGCTCGCGGAGAGGCCGCACCTCAATGCAACCCAGGCGCCCTGGCGGGATCTTCGCGGCGATCTGCAGGGCTTCATTGAGGTCGCGAGCCTCGATCATGTAGAAGCCGCCGAGCTGCTCCTTGGTTTCCGCAAAGGGACCGTCGGTCACCGACATTCGCCCGCCCTGCATGCGCAAGGTGGTAGCACTCTGTACCGACTCCAGGGCGTTGGCTCCCAGGTAATGACCACTGGCCTTGAGCTGTTCGCTGTAGTCCAGGCACTCGTTGACGATGGCGTCGAACTCGGCGCCGGACAGCGCGGCCAGTTTGCGTTCGTCGATGTAGATCATGCACAGGTATTTCATGGTTCGATCCTCGGGGTGGCGTTCGGGGTACTGACACCCATTGGTCGATTGGCGGAGGCGGGAATCGACAGCGTCGATTGATTTGATTGTGAGTGCGAGTCTATTCGCAAAGGGTCGCGTAGCAGCCCCGTATTGTTAGCCATCGCAGGCCTTTGGCCTGCCTTGCGAACCCATTCGCACCCACAAGGACACGGATGCGCCGTCTGGACGGACCAAGAATAGCCCTCAATCCGGCGCAGGGCCGGCGAACAGCCGAGCGGTACAATTCATTGCTCGGCGGCGGCCTTCAGGTTGGCCAGGCCCTGATCAAACTTGCCGCCGACCATATCGTCCATGTCGAAGAACACCTGCATCAGGCGATGCATGTAGGGTGAGGGACCGTGCATGGCCCAGGTGACATGGGTGCCGCCATTCTCCGGCTTGAAGGAAAACTCGGCGATGTTATGGGCTTCGAACGGCTTCTCGAAGTCCAGTTTGATCTCGATGCGCGAATTCGGGGTGCTCTGGACGATCTGCATGCGTCCGGTCCCCACCTCGTTGACGCCTTGCCAGGAGTAGGCAGCCCCAACCCCTTCATTCGGCCCGGTGTAGCTGCGTTTGAGGGCCGGGTCGATCTTTTCCCAGGGGGACCAGGCCTTCCAGCGCTTGAAGTCGTTGATCAGTGGGAAGACCTTTTCCGGCGGGGCCTCGATGGTTGCGCTGCGCTCGATGCGAAAGCTGTCCGGACGGATAGCGGCGTAGCCCAGCACGCCGACGATGGCGACGACAATGATGGCGATGATGGCTTTGGTCATGGCGCCCTCCAGGGGCTGCTGGCTGGTTGAACGGGCACTTCGACACCACGTGCAGATTTCAGGTTAGCCGTTTCCACCCAAGGCGCTTGGCAACCGAATATGCCGTCCCAACTCCTCGAACAGGGTGATCACCGAGCGCAGGGCCCGGCAGTCCGGACGGGTCAACAGCCAAAGTGCGCTGGCGCATCCGGGCAGGTCGGCCTCCAGCACGCGCAAGCCATCGCCCTGCCTCACGAGGAACTCTGGCAGCGCCGCTACGCCGAGCCCCGCCCGCGCCAGTTGCGCGACAGAGAACATGCTGTTGCAGCGAAAGGCGGGTTGCACCTCGGGGTAGCGCTGACGACGCCAGACCACGCTGGGCTGGTTGGGCAGGAAATCGTCCGGCGCAACCCAGGTCATCTGCGCCGGGTCATCGCTGGCCTGCTGCGCCAGGTAACGCTCCGCCGCGCAGAGCACATAGGGCACCGCACCCAAGCAACGGCCCACCAGATGGCCCGGCGGCGTGGTGGTCAGCCGCAGGGCGATGTCGGCATCGCGACGGCTCAGGTTGGCGAAATCGTTGGAGGTGGTCAGTTCCAGTTCCAGCGCCGGGTAGTCGGGCATGAAGCGCGCCAGGGCCGGCAGGAGCAGACCGTGCAGCACAGAGTCGGTGCAAGTCAGGCGCAGGGTGCCGCTGACGGCCTCACGGCCGTGCTCCAGTCCCAGGCGCGCCGCGTCCAGGGCCTTTTCGGCCTGTTCCGCCTGCTGGGCCAGTAACTGCGCTGCGGTATTGGGCATGTAGCCCGCACGGCTCTTGTCGAACAGGACGGTGCCCAGTGCCTGCTCCAGCCGGCGCAACGAACGGAACACTGTCGACACGTCCACCTTCAGTATTTCAGCGGCTCGCGCCAGGGTGCCGCCGCGAACCAGGGCGAGTACCAGGGACAAGTCCGCGTAGTCGATCCGATATTGCATTTGCGCAAATATTCCTTGCTGATTCGCCAATTTTTATTGCCATTGCGCAACTATATAGTCCGTTCTCAATGGCGCAACCCGCGCCATCCAACCGAGGACTTTCGATGAAGGATTCGTACCAGTCGCGCCGCTCCTTGCGAATTGGCCTGGTTGGCGACCATGACGCCAGCATTACCGCTCACCGCGCCATTCCCCGCGCCCTTGAGCAAGCCGCCCTGGCCTCCGACGTGACGTTGGATGTGATCTGGCTGCCCACCGAGACGCTGGCTGAAGAGTCACTCGATGGATTCAACGGCCTCTGGTGCGTCCCCGGCAGTCCATACCGCGACACTGAAAACGCCTTGCGCGCCATCACCCACGCCCGCGAACAGCGCCTGCCCTTCCTCGGTACCTGCGGCGGCTTCCAGCATGCCGTGCTGGAACATGCGCGCAACGTACTCGGCTGGCAGGATGCCGATCACGCCGAAAGCTTCCCCGAGGCGACTCGTCCGGTGATTTCGCCTCTGGCCTGCGCCTTGCGGGAAACCCTGGAACTGGTGGTGCTGAAGGCCGGCACACGAGTGGCTAACGCCTACAACGCGCCCTATGCGTTCGAGGGGTATTTCTGCGGCTATGGCCTCAATCCTGAATACCGCGCCCAGCTCACCGACGGACCATTGCGCGTCGCCGCTACCGATTCCAGCGGCACGGTGCGCGCCGTGGAACTGGACGATCACCCTTTTTTCGTCGCCACCTTGTTCCAACCGGAACGCGCTGCGCTGATCGGCCGCACGCCGCCTCTGGTGTCGGCCTTCATCGATGCCTGCGCATCCCGGGTGGCAGCATGATCGCCTGCACGCCGGAGCCGCCCTACTACGCCGTGATATTCACCTCGCTGCGCAGCGACGTTGAGCAGGATTACGCCACCACCGCGGAACGCATGCTGGAACTGGCGCGCGAGCACCCGGGGTTTCTCGGTGTGGAATCGGCGCGCGGGGCCGATGGGCTGGGTATCACGGTGTCCTACTGGGCGAGCGAAGAAGCCATCGGTGCCTGGCGCGAGCAGGCGGAACACCGGGTGGCGCAACTGCGCGGGCGGAAGGAATGGTATCGGGCGTTCAGGACACGTGTGGCGCTGGTCGAGCGAGAGTATGGGATGGAGGGCCGGTCCCTCTCCCCCTCTCCCTGACGTGGAGAGGGGCTGGGGAGAGAGCGAAAGGAGCCTCACCCCAGCAACATCGCCACCGCCCGCTCCGCCAGTGCCGGCCCCACGCTCATCCCCACGCCGGTATGCATCAGCACCGCAGTCACACCCGGCGCAACCCTGAGCACAGAAAACGGCCCCGGTCCGCGCGAGCCGTAGACGCCCTGCCAACGCTCCAACACCTGCAGGCGGGTGCCCAGGGTGTGCTCGGCCAGGTCGAGCATGATGTCATCCACTGCCTCGGCGTTGAATGGCGAGGCGTCGCTACCGTAGTCGTGGGAATCGCCGATGATCAGCTCGCCATGGGGTGTAGGACTGACCAGCAGGTGGATGCCGTGCTCCTCCAACTCGGGCTGCTGGTTCTGGATCTGCTCGCGGATCGCCTCCGCTTCCGGAAGGTCGGCGAAAGCACCGTAATGCACACAGCTGAGGCCAGTGAGCACGGCATGGGCCAGGCCGAAATCCTGTTCGGGGCGCACACGCAGCATTTGCAGGCGACAAACCTGCGGCTGCAATGGCGCGATCTGCTCGGCCAGCAGGGTCTGGTAGTCATGGCCGGAGCACACCAGGATCTGTTCGGCACGGCAGCTGCCGACGGTGGTATGGAGACGTCCCGGCTCGACGTCGCGCACCAGGGTCGAGAAGTGAAACTCGACGCCGTGTTCGTTTTGCAAGTACTCCACCAGTGCCGGGATGGCCTCACGGGAATAGAGCTGCTGGTCGTCCAGCCCATGCAGCACAGCGCGGTGATGACTGAACTGGCCGCGGTAGAGATCAAGCAGACGTGAACCGCGCAGCAACTCCACGCGATAGCCGTACTCTGGGGCGCGAACCTCGTAGAAGGCTTCCAGCAATTCTTCTTCCGCCCGGGTTCGGGCGAACAGCAGCGAGCCGTTACGGCGCAGGTGGAAACCGGCTCCTTGCGCCCAGCGCGCCCAGATTTCGCGGCTGTCGCGCGCCATGGCGAGCATCGGCCCCGGCGGCTGGCCGGTGACCAGGGCCTGGCCGAAGTTGCGTACCGAGGCGCCCAAAGGTGTGGCGCTGCGCTCGAACACGCTGACGCGCAGACCTCGGCGGGCGACGGCGTAGGCATGGGACAGGCCGAGGATGCCGGCGCCGACGATGGCGAAGTCGGTGTCTTGCAGGGACATGGCTACTCCTTGGAATCGGGTGAGGCCCAGCCCCTCTCACCCCAACCCCTCTCCCGAAAGGAGAGGGGCCAGCCGAGCAAGGGGCCAGGTCTGTTCATTACTGCGGCAGCTTCTCGGACTTGCCGTCGTAGCGCTTGCGCCATTCGGCGAGGATCTGGTCGCGGTTCTGCGAGGCCCAGGCGAAGTCGTTCTTGATCAGGCGCTGTTCGTAGTCGGCCGGCAGTTCGGTCTGCGGCTTGGCGATGCCAGGGGCAGCGAGGACAGCGAAGTTTTCCTTGTACAACTCCATGGCGGCAGGGCTGGAGGAGAAGTCAGCGAGCTTCTTCGCCGCTTTCAACTGATCAGTACCCTTGACGATGCCGGTGGCTTCGATTTCCCAGCCCAGGCCTTCCTTCGGCAGCACGATATCCAACGGGGCACCCTGGCGCTTCAGCTGTACAGCCGGGTATTCGAAGGAGATGCCGATGGGGAACTCCCCCGCTGCGGCCAGCTTGCAGGTCTTGGATCCGGAATGAACGTACTGGCCGATGTTCTGGTGCAGACCATCCATATAGGTCCAGCCCTGCTTCTCGCCGAAGGTCTGCAGCCAGGCGCTGACGTCGAGGAAGCCGGTGCCAGAGGAGGCGGGGTTGGGCATGACGATCTTGCCCTTGTATTCAGGCTTGGTCAGGTCCTGCCAGCTGATGGGCTTTTCCAGGCCCAGCTTCTCGGCTTCGACGGTGTTGAAACAGATGGTGGCGGCCCACACGTCCATACCGACCCAGGCTGGTGGGTTGGCGGCGTCGCGGTAATTGGCGCCGATGCCGCCCAGGTGTTTGGGTGCGTATTTCTCCAGCATGCCCTGCGCATCGAGGATGGCCAGGCTGGAAGCGGCCAGGCCCCACACCGCGTCAGCCTGCGGACGACCCTTCTCGGCCAGCAGCTTGGCGGTGATGATGCCGGTGGAATCACGCACCCATTTGATCTCGATATCCGGGTTCTGCGCTTCGAAGGCCTTCTTGTAGGCGGACAGCTGCTCGGCTTCCAGGGCGGTGTAGACGGTCAGCTCGGTAGCGGCCTGGACCTGGAAGCTGAAGCCGGCTGCAACGGCAGCGGCGAGGGCGAGGCGTTTGAACATGGTGAAGCTCCTTGTCGGGATAGGCAGTGCTTGAGTGATTATTCAGGTGGTCGCCGAGGCGCCTCGCCGCCAGGCCTGGGAACGACGCACGAGGCCGCGCGAGGTCCAGGCCAGCAGCAGCGAAACCACGGCGGATGTGAGCAGGATCAGGGTGGACATGGCAGCCGCGCCGCCGACGTTGCCGGCGTCGTCCATGTTCAGCACGGCGACCGCGGCGAGCATGCTGTCCGGGCTGTAGAGGAAGATCGCGGCGGATACCGTGGTCATGGCCGAGACGAACAGGTAGCGGACGATATCCAGCAGCGCTGGCAGGCAAATCGGCACCGTCACCCGCAGATAGTGGCGCCACAGCGGCGCCTTGAGCGACAGCGCAGCGGCCTCGAACTCACCATCCAGCTGGCGCAACGCAGTGGTGGCAGTCATCTGCGCAGTGGTGAGGAAGTGCGCGATGGAGCACACCACCAGCAGGGTCATGCTGCCGTAGAGCGCATGCAGCGGATTGCCCGGAAAGTTGAAGAAAAAGACATAGCCAAGGCCGAGCACCAGGCCAGGCACCGCCATGGGTACGAAGCTGAACAGGCGCAGCGCCTGGTTCAGCCAGGCCTGGCCGCGAGTCTTCTCCATCAGGTAGGCGCCGGTGAAGATCAGCGCGCTGCCGAACAGCGCTGTGCAAGTGGCCAGGGTCAGGCTATTGCTGTAGGCCAGCCAGCCGCCGCCGGTAGTTTCCTCGAAGGCGTAGTGACGCAACGACAGCGACAGGTTGTAAGGCCAGAACTTCACCAGCGAGGAGTACACGGCCATGCCCAGCACCAGCAGCAGTACCGCGCACACCAGGACCACCAGGGCCAGAAAGCACGCATCACGTAGCTTGCACGGGGCCGGGTGGAACACCTGGGCGCGACCGCTCATGGCCTCGCCCTGGCGGCGGCGCAGCCAGGCATCCACGCCAAAGCTGAGCAGCGCCGGCAGCAGCAGGACCATGCCGATCAGCGCGCCACGGCCGAACTGCTGCTGCCCCACCACGGCCTTGTAGGCCTCCAGCGCCAGCACCTGGTAGTCGCCACCCACAACCACGGGTACGCCGAAGTCGGTGATGGTCAGGGTGAACACCAGGCAGAAGGCGGCGAACACGGCCTGGCGGGTCGCCGGCCAGGTGATGCTGCAAAAGGCCTTCCAGGGCCCCGCGCCCATGCTGGCAGCCGCGTCGAACAAGCGCGCGTCGGCCATCGACAGTGCCGAGAGCAGCACCATCAGCGCATGCGGAAAGGTGTAAATGGCCTCGCCCAGGACGATGCCCCAGTAACCGTAGATGTTGTCCGGCAGCCAGTCGCGCAGCAGGCCCTGGTTGCCGAAGAGATAAATCAGCGCAATGCCTGGCAGCATCGACGGCGCCAGCAGTGGAAGCAGGGAGATCCCCCGCCACAGGCCCTTGGCCGGGATCAGCGTGCGTTGCAGCGCATAGGCAAAGAGATAGGCCAGCGGCACCACGATGGCGGCGACGCTCAGCGACACCTTGAGGCTGTTGCCCAGCAGCCAGTGGAAGTTGGCGCTGGCCAGCAGCTCCCTCGCCGCCACCAGACCACCGCCCTGCCCGACCTCGCCGCTGAAGCCACGCCAGAAGATCGCCAGCAGCGGCATCAGCACGGCCAGGGTCAGAACAGCCAGAAGCAGCAACTTGCCGCCCTGGACGAACAGGCGGTCACCCAGGTCGATTCGCGCGGCGCGTCTGGCCTGGTTTTTTTCGAGCTTGATGATGCTGTCCATCTCAGGCGAACACCTGCAGGCTGCGCGGCGGCAATGCCACCCAGATATCCGGCGAGCCCAGGCGCGGCATGCTCTCGGGGTCCAGCTCAGCGAGCAGTGCATGGCCCGGCAGTTGCTCCAGCTCGAAGCTCATGCGGCAACGGTTGCCGAGGAAAGTGATCTCACGCACCTGGGCGCGGAAGCGGTTGTCCTGCGCATCGGCCGGGTTGATGGCAACGGCCTCGGGGCGGCAGAACAAGTGACCGCGCTGGGCAGCGCCTGCCTGCTCCGGCAAGCGCAGGCTGAGGCCGCCGACCTGGGCCAGGCCACGCTCGCGGGACTCGAACGGCAACCAGTTGCCTTGGCCGACGAACTCGGCAACGAAGGGCGTGGCCGGCTGACGATAAATCTCCTGCGGGGTGCCGTACTGCTCCACGCGGCCCTGGTTCATCACCGCGATGCGGTCGGCCATCAGCATGGCCTCGTCCTGGTTGTGGGTCACCATCAGGGTCGTAATGCCCAGTCGTTTCTGTAGCTGGCGCAGTTCGGTGCAGAGGTGCTCGCGCACGCGGGCATCGAGCGCCGACATGGGTTCGTCGAGCAGCAACAGCGAAGGCGCCGGCGCCAAGGCGCGAGCCAGGGCCACGCGTTGTTGCTGACCACCGGAGAGCTGGCTGGGGAATTTCTTTTCGCTGCCAGCCAGGCCGACCAGTTCGAGCATCTCTGCCACTCGATTACGCACCTGCTCGCGAGCGCTGCCGGCCAGGCCGTAGGCAATGTTCTGCTCCGCGGTCAGGTTGGGAAACAGCGCATAGGACTGGAACAGGATGCCGTAATCACGGGCCTGCGGCGGCAACAGCGAAATGTCGCGCTGGCCAACGTGCAGGCTGCCGCTGTCCTGCTGCTCCAAGCCGGCGATGCAGCGCAGCAGCGTGGTCTTGCCACACCCGGAGGGCCCGAGCAGGCACACCAGCTCGCCTTTATCGATATTCAGCGAAACACCGCCCAGGGCAGTGAAATGGCCGAAGCGTTTATGGATGTCGCGCACCTGCAAATGCGGGGCGGCGTGCTGGGCGGGGTTCATGGCGGTACCTCGTAAGCGGTTGGCGTGCGGCAGGACACGACAGGACGAGGTAGATGCTAGGGACGGAATGCGAAGACTAGATGGCGGTTAACCCAAGTACGCAGATAGTGGCATTGGTGGATTTGGGATGTGGCGGCCCTCCCCCGCCGCCTCTCCCTGAACAGGAGAGGGGTGACTCGCGCCTGATGACTTTGCGTGCAGCCGACCAGCTCGGCGCTTGTCCGAGCGGCATAGCCATGAACGTAGGATGGGTGGAGCAACGCGGTACCCATCAGGACCGCAACGATGGATATCGCTGCGCTCTACCTGCGCGGCCCGCCCCATCCTACAGTCGTCTTAGCGCTCGGTGCCTTCCCGCGCCAACTCCAGGAACGCCGCGGGCAACCGCGCCTGGCGCCGCTCCTTCAGGCAATAGAGATATTCATCGATGCAGGGCGCACCCTTGAGCTCCAACACGCACAAGTCCGGGTTATCCGGCACCTCATGGCGAGCGATGATGCTGATGCCTAGGTTGCGGATCACCGCCTCGCGTATGGACTCGCGGCTGCCGATCTCCAGCAACGGTCCGATGCCGATGCTGGCCTCCTTGAGCATCGCCTCGGTGAGCTGGCGGGTCGTCGATCCCGGCTCGCGCATCAGCAGGCAATGGCCTTTCAGGGCGTCGAGCCCCACGGATTTGCACTTGGCCAGCGGATGCTCACGATGCACAGCCAGCACCAGTGGGTCGCTACCGAGGACCACACGGGTCAGGCGGGCGTCGTCCAGACGTTGGGAGGAAGCCGCGAGATCGACGCGATACTCTTCAAGGGCCTCGATCACCTGTTGGGAATTGCCAATTTCTACCGACACGTCCGTCTGCGGGAAGCGCTCACGGAAGCTGCGCACCAGGTCGAGGATGTAATACGGTGCCGTCGCGCCGATGCGCAGCGTGCCCTGGACCTGGCCGCAATTACGCAGGAAAAACTCAATGTCGGCTTCCTGTTGCAGCAGGTTCTTAACCATTGGTAGCAGGCGAGCGCCTTCCTCGCTCACCACCAGCCGCCGGCCACCACGGTGGAACAGCTCCACGCCGTACTGGCTTTCCAGATGGCGGATCTGAGTGGTCACCGTGGGCTGGCTGAGACCGAGCTTCTTCCCTGCCTGGGTAATGCTGCCCAGGCGGGCAACCATATAGAAGGCCTTGAGCTCAGCGCTGAGCATGGGATTGTCCTTTAGAGTGGCTCACCACTGTTCGTTCCATTCGCCGTCTGCTGCACGAAAATCACGGCATTGTGCATCCTCCCGGCGGCGATGCAATCGTCGAACGGTCGGTGATCGAAAGAGCGTTTCACCGCACATACAAAAAAGCCCGGCTCTCGAGCCGGGCTTTTCACCGATAAGTCGCTGCGTTAGGCGGCGGTATCGAATGCCTTTCCTTGCGACTTATCCCGCACCTGTTGGCGGCATGCTTCGCCAAAGGCCTGGAACAGTTTCACCGAGTCAGGGTTCTGTGCAGCCTGCCACTCCGGGTGCCATTGCACCGCGAACAGGAACGGCGAAATGCTTGGCGCGTGGATCGCCTCGACCAGACCATCCTCCGCGAACGCAATGGCTTCGATGCCCTTGCCGAGGTTTTTCAGGCCCTGGCCGTGCAGCGAGTTGACACGGATCTCATCGGCCTGCAGAAGCTTGTGCAGCCAACTGTTCGGCAGCGGGCGGACGCCATGGACAGCACTGTATTGCACGTCCACAGGGTCTTCGGTGTTTTCGCGGTGGTCATTGAAGCCAGGCTCGGCATACAGCTTCTGGTACATGTCACCGCCCAACGCCACGTTGATTTCCTGCATACCGCGGCAGATGCCAAAGATCGGCAGGCCACGAGCGATTGCAGCGCGGATGAGGGGAAGGTCGAACAGGTCGCGATCCCTGTCCTGGCCCTTTTCGGGAGTCTCGTTTTCCTGGCCGTAGAGCGCAGGGTCGATGTTGCTGCCGGCGCCAGTCAGGTAGACACCGTCAGCCATATCCAGATACTGCTCGAGGTCGTCGGTACCGCAGCAGGTCGGTACCAGGACTGGCACGCAATCTGCCAGTTCAACCAATGGGACGATGTATTTGTGGGTCATCACCTGATAGTCATGGCCCTTGCGTTCCTGGGCGCCCATGGACATCAGGACGACTGGTTTACGGAGTTTCTGATTCTTATTGCCAATGTTGCTGTTGGACATATATCACCTTGAGACAAGCGCAGCCTGTCGTTGTTGTGCAGGCGCGCCGCTCCAGGCTGGCGCTACCTGAGGTTCCGAGCACTGCCGCGAACGCAGCCTGAATGCCGATTCACGGTCGAAACCTGCCCCATAGACTGCCAGAGCCGTTAAATATGTCAAACAATATGACCGCCACCCGTCCAAAATAATGGCCACACACTCACAAAAAACACCTTTAACACACTGTTTTATAACGCTTTTCATCAATTGGCCGGCCAGGCAAGGTTCAATATCTTAAACGGCCGTTGTTGATTTATGCACAAACAGCCTACGGCCGTGTTTGGACGATGGCCCCGTCTCAGGCTGGCAGCTCCACCACTATGGATACGCTAAAAAGGGACAGCTGCGATTCCCTGGCAGGGAAGGACTGGGCGCCGTAGGTGAATAGAACAATAAGGGGGCTATTGGCTCGAACTGACAAACGGGCTTCCGTGGGAAGCACGAAAAGCAAGGGGTAGGCGAAGACCTCGTGAGTCTCTGCGACTGCCCCTTACCGACAGAATGTGGCCCGTCATGCCACGTTGTATCTAGCGACAGCGAGTGGGCTATCGACAACGTTCTGGCAGAAAGCTCGAATCGACTCGCACGCTTTTTTCAGCGAAGCGTCATATCGCTTTCTTGGCGGCCCCTGGTCACGCAAGCAGTGGCCAGTGGGAACGAAAATGGATGGCCACGCGGGACGCAATTTCGCAACCTATTCCCAGTCGTCCGGCCGCTTGTCCTTGCTGGGTGCGTTATTGCTCATGCGCTTAACGTCCGGAGCCGGAACTGTCTCTGGCGGCTTGCTGGGGCCTTGGGGCTTCGGTTCGGGCGTGCGGACATTCGGGTCTGTGCTCACGGCGTGATCCTCCACCTGATCAGTTTTCCATTTAAGCCCAGCACATGATGCTGGATGGCGCTGGCCACCTGGACGAGAGGATGACCGATCGGCTCGATCAAGCCGGGTAGGTCATCCCGCACGTTTCCCACATCCCTGCTGACCGGGAACCATTCGAAGATTTCGGACGGCTCGCCCCGGTGCAAGACCATCGCCTCGGCGCGCTCTTTGGGCGTGGTTGGGTCCAGCCATTCCTGGGCAAGGTCGGGAGGAAACACCATCGCTTGCGGTCGTGGATGTCGACCATGCCGCTTTGGCTATCGGCGGTGATGATCACGAAACCGTCGTGCTCGCTGAGTTCGTGATTCATCAGCGGGAACTGACCGATGCTGCCGCAGAGCGTGGGCTTCCGGTCGCTTCGGCGAATGAAGTAGGAGTTTTTACACAGCCTGGGCCCATAGCGGCCATTGACGAGCGGCTGAACTATCCCGGGTCTTTGAAAGACCTGGGATTGAGCGGGATTTCCAAATCAGAGAACGGCTCCCTGATCCGCTATCTGTTCAATTCGTACGCGCACATATTGACTGTCGCGGCCAGGTTCAGCGATTCGATGGTGCCACAACCCGGTATCGTAAAAGGTTGGGCGTTGAGTGCGATCAGTTGCTCGCGGGGCACGCCGCGTGCTTCGTTGCCGAACAGATAACAATCGAAAGTTTTAAAACTGGCGGATTGGACGCGGTCACCATTCATATCCAGACAGGCAATGCGCTCAAAGCGCGTGCGTAAGGAATCCAATTCCACATCCAGTTCCATGGGCGCATGAAAAATGGCGCCCATGCTGGAGCGCACGACCTTGGGGTTATACGGATCAACGCTGCCGGGACTGAGCAGGCAGCGAAAATTACCGAACCACGCCAACGTGCGCAGGATGGTGCCAAGATTGCCCGGATCCTGAATTTCATGCAGGTAAATGGCGCGCTCGTTATTAATTGGAGCAGAAAGTGGTGCAGCTGTCGCTGGCATTGGCACCAGCGCAATAATTCCCTGCGGTGTTTTGGTGTCGGCGATCTGCGCCATTTGGCGGTCGTTGATCACATGGGTTTTAAACGGGCTTTGCCAGTGCTCGTAGGCGCCGGTTACATACAGTTGACTGCCCTGTAGCAGCGGATTCTGTAAGGCCGCTTTTTGTAGTTCCAGCAGCAGATGCTCGCCCTCCACCAGAAAATGACCGAATTCGGCCCGGTATTTTTTCTGGTGGAGTTTTTTAATGTCATCGAGTTTCATCAATGCGGCACTCAGTTGGTCTGCACTTCGGCCTTTTTTATTTCAGACAGAAGCGACTTAGCCAACGCTTCGGCGACTTTGATGCCATCCACGCCCGCCGACAAAATGCCACCCGCATAACCGGCGCCTTCACCGGCCGGATACAGGCCTCGCAGGTTGAGGCTTTGCAATGTCTCATGGTCGCGGGTGATGCGGACTGGGGAAGAGGTGCGGGTTTCGATACCGGTGAGCACAGCGTCATCGCGATCAAAACCGCGTATCTGCTTGCCAAATGCCGGCAGCGCCTCGCGGATGGCCTCGATCGCATAATCCGGCAGCGAGGGCGCAAGATCGCCCAGGCGCACGCCGGGTTTGTAGGAGGGTTCCACCTCGCCAAATTCGGTCGACGGCACTCCGCGAATGAAGTCGCCCACCAATTGCGCGGGCGCGCAGTAATCGCTACCGCCCAATTCATAGGCGCGGGACTCCAGACGCTCCTGGAACTCCACTCCGGCCAGCGGGCCGCCTGGGAAATCCTGCTCCGGATTGATGCCCACGACTATGCCAGCATTCGCATTGCGTTCGTTGCGCGAGTACTGGCTCATGCCGTTGGTAACGACGCGCTCCGGCTCGGACGTGGCCGCCACTACAGTGCCGCCGGGGCACATGCAGAAGCTGTAGACGGCGCGGCCATTCTTGGCGTGATGCACCAGTTTGTAGTCGGCAGCGCCGAGCTCCGGATGGCCGGCGTATTTGCCCAGTCTGGCCTGGTCGATCATGCCTTGCGGGTGTTCGATGCGAAAACCCACAGCAAAGGGTTTAGCCTCGATAAACACGCCCTGCCGGTGCAGCATACGAAAGGTATCGCGGGAACTGTGGCCCAGCGCCAGCACCACATGGCGACTGCGGATTGTTTCGCCACTGGCCAGCACCACGCCCTCAAGCTGGCCATCGTTGATCAGCAGATCGGTAACTTTGCTTTCAAATCGCACCTCGCCGCCGAGGGCGATAATCTCCTCGCGCATGGCGGATACCACTCCGGTGAGACGGAAGGTGCCGATATGCGGCTTGCTCACGTACATGATCTCCGCCGGAGCGCCAGCGCGGACAAACTCGTGCACAACCTTGCGGGCGTAGAACTTGGGGTCTTTGATCTGGCTGTAAAGTTTGCCGTCCGAGAACAGGCCGGCACCACCCTCGCCGAATTGTACGTTGGATTCCGGGGTCAGGATCTTTTTGCGCCACAGTGCCCAGGTATCCTTGGTGCGGCTGCGCACATCCTTGCCGCGCTCCAGCACAATGGGTTTAAACCCCATCTGCGCGAGCAACAGCGCCGCGAATAATCCACAGGGCCCAAAGCCCACGACCAGCGGCCGCTCGCTCAGATTGGCCGGTGCTTGCCCTACCGGATAGTAGTGGGTGTCCGGGGCCGGGCGGATATTGTGGTCATCGGCAAAGCGCGCCAGAATCGCCGCCTCGTCACGAGCCTCCAGATCGATGATGTAGATGAATAGGATGACGCTGTTTTTCTTGCGGGCATCATAGCTGCGCTTGAACACGGTGAAGTTCAGCAGATCAGCGTCGCTGATACTCAGGCGTTTGACGATGGCCTTGCGCAACTCATCGGCGGAATGATCCAGGGGCAGAGACAGTTCGTTGATGCGAATCATGGCGGTAATCCTGGCCGGTGACTCCGGCAAAGGAAAGAACAGAAGAAGGGAGTAAGGCGCGAATTGTACCCGCCACCGCCCGCCCCTGTCAGGCCTGGCATGATGGTTCTCCGTAAAGCGCCGTGTGGGTCAGCGCTGTGCGATCCCTGCCCCGCGAATTTAACCTGAGCATTATTATCGGCTTATAATCGCCACCACTTTGCGTCCAACAGCTTTCCCTCTGTCCCGTGCGTTGGTCCGCTCCTCACATTGATTTTCCGTGGTTGGCTCAATCATGAAACGATCCAAAAGCAGCCGTCGCTGGCTGGATGAACACGTCAACGATCCCTACGTCAAACAGGCTCAGAAGGATGGCTTACGTTCCCGTGCCAGCTACAAGCTGATCGAGCTGAACGAGAAGGACAAGCTGATACGCCCCGGCATGCTGGTCATGGATCTTGGCTCCGCTCCCGGCGGCTGGTCGCAGGTGGCCGGACGTCTCGTGGGCGAAAAGGGACGGGTTCTGGCCAGCGACATTCTGCCGATGGACCCGCTGGATAACGTCGACTTCATTCAGGGCGACTTTACCGACGACGCCGTGTTCCAACAGCTTCTCGACAAGCTCAACGGCAGCCAGCCCGACCTGATCATCTCCGACATCGCCCCCAATATCAGCGGCGTCGCTGCCGCTGACCAGGCCTCCTCGATGTATCTGGTCGAACTCGTCCTCGATATGGTCCGGCAGGTGCTCAAGCCCAATGGCAACTTTGTGGCCAAGGTCTTTCAGGGCGAAGGCTCCGACGAGTTTCTGAAGGACGTTCGCACCTCATTCGAGAAGGTGGTGATACGCAAACCAGAGTCGTCGCGGCCACGGTCGAGGGAGGTTTATCTGGTGGCGAAGGGGTTCAAAGGGTAAGGCGCCCGCGCGCTGAAATGCGATCAAGCTCACTTCGATGGTGACGCAGGCTCGACTCGGGCGATTTCAGTGAAGTGAATCGCACCTAGATCCCTAGACACATTCGAGCGGCCGCTTCTGGCCGAGAGTGTGTAAACCGTTTTTGAGTGCGACAGGTACTCAAAACTGGACTGGAAATCGCGCTTCTACGCGAAATCCACATCTGCTGACGTGCCGATAAACTTCCGATTTAACGTAGACGCGCACACTTCAATTTTGGCGAAGCGTTTTTACACACTCTGGGCCGATTTCTGCCGGTGCTGACCGGCAGCAGTCGACCCATTAATCAGTAGGGAACAGACCACGGTTTTGGCTTGAATGATCAAGCAGAAGCGAAATTAATCGTCGTCCCCTATTGCTATGCAGATCTGTGACCGCACCCGGACACTTCGGCGGCCCCAACATTTCTCTGGGGTGGATTACCGCCAGGGCGGTAAGTTGTAGGGCCAGCCTTGCCGCTTGATCCATATGGGTGACAGGCGCGACTCGGTCGTAGCCAGGAATGAGGAAACGGACTCGACCGGATCAACCAATCAGGTTTGGAAACGAACAAGCCCTGCCGACAAGCAACGGCAGGGCATGCATGGTTTCGGTCTTGACGAAGGGCCCGCTATTGGGTGTCCCCCTTGACGAAGCCGTCCGACAGGGTCTTGAGGAAAGCAACGATGGCGTCCTCATCCTCTTTGTCGAGCTGAAGGTTGCCCAAGGGGACGCCGCCGAAATTTCCTCGCGTGACATTCTGGGGCACCTCGGGTGGCGGCCAGTTTTCGGACGGAATGTCCCGAGTGTTGTAGAAGTGGACTACGTCTTCGAGCGTCCGGAGAGCACCGTTGTGCATGTAGGCCTTCGGAAACCCGACGCCGGGGCGTTGATCAACGTTTCTCACAGTCGGAAACTTGAACTTCCCGTCGTTTGCCTCAGCCAGGTGAGCCCACTCCGGCCGGGTGCGCAGGAAGTCGCCCAAGCCCAAGTCGACAAAGTCATCGCCAAGTGGATTGATGGGCGTCCCATCGTCCAGAAACACCGTGTCCATGTCGTAGAACGGGTTTTCCGGGTTCCTCGGCGTGCCGATGTTCGCGAAGCCGAAGCTGGTGAAAAGCGGTGGCTCTCCGTTGGGCCCCGGGATATGGCTCACGTGACAGGCCGAGCAGTGTTGTCCGAACTTGGTGAGCCCGTGGAACTCCTTGTCGGTGAGGATTCCCCTCGGGTCCAGAACGCTCCTGTCGCCCTCCGCTGGACGCCCACAAGCGGCGAAAGCGTTGCCAGCTTCGAGGCACGCCGTGAAGTATGCATCGAACTTCGAGCTGAAGGGGCTGACCTCCCGTGAGCCTTCGTATGCGGCGATGGATAGGCCGATCCGGGCGTAGGTCCCTTCGATCCCGCCAGTACTGCAGTCGAGCGAACCCGCCCCCCAGACCTGCTCGAACAGCGCGACGTATTGCGACCTGGCGACTTGCTCGCAGACGGCCTCGCGGGTCGGGTTATTCTGCTCAACAGGGTTGAGGAAAGGGGCTAGCGCCTGGTCAGCGGCCGGGTTTCCGAGCAACTCGCCCGTCGCGCGGCCGTCCCAGAAGTTACCACCGACGAACCTCCCGGTGGCCGGATTCGCCAGCTGGAACAGCGGGCTGAACGTCGCGTAAGCCGAACTCGGTGGTTTGCGGTTCCCGAAGGTATGCCGATCGGCGCCGCGAAAGACGGACCCATGCAAGTTGACGCCGGCAACGCCTCCGGTCCACCCGGCATCGGGCAGGTGGCAGGTGGAGCAAGACTGCGATTTCGCCGGCTGCGAGATGTTGTCGAAGAACAGTTTCTTGCCAAGTTGCTCCAACGGGGTCAGGACGACCTCCGAGTTGGATCGAACCATCTGAGCGGCCAGCAGAATTCCCGCGGAGGTCAAAGCGAATCCGGTCCAGACCTTGAAGTCGAGCCGCGCCGGCCCTTTCTTGATTACCTCGATCCCCTTTTGAATGAGGCGGGTCAACCTCGCAGAGCTTTGCATGTGCTACCTCCAGAGACAGGCGCTTCCATGCGGTTCCACGTAGACGGTAGATCGACTCGCCGCGGTTTCAAGCGAGGAGTAGAGCGGGGGGGGACTAACGGTGGGAGAGGGGGGCTGGAAGGTCCGCCATCGTTATGCGGCCCCGCGAAAAAGGGAGCGCACACGGATTTATTTAGGCGGAGCTCCGGGAACCAGCGGAGAAGTGGTGATCTCAGGCAGACATCAAAACCTTTTGCACCCACCATGCACCCACGGAGAAGGGCTTGATCTGCAGTGAATGGCTGTAAGCCGTGGGATATATGGCGTCCCAGAGTGGGTTCGAACCACCAACCTTCCCCTTAGGAGGGGGATGCTCTATCCAATTGAGCTACTGGGACGCGGCGGGCTCGCCAGGGCTAAGCGAGATCCGAGGGACGGGCGGCATGTTAGCGACGTTCGACAGATTTGTCAGCCGCTACAGCGTAGCCAGTCACTGGTTTTGGAGCCCCAGCAAAGCGCCAGCCACCAAGGTCACCGGGACCACCAGGGCCAGGCTCGATCCTGCGCCTGGCCGAGCGGTTATTACAGCAGTTCCAGGCTGCGCAGGAAGACGATCGCTATTCCCAGAGGAGTGACGAAACGTACGATCAGCCACCACAGCCTGAACAGGCCTGCGCTGCCAACTCCAAGCCCCTCTCTGACGGTTGCCTGTCGCAGCGACCAACCGCAGAAGAGCACAGTAAGCAGTCCACCGATGGGCATCATCAGGTTGGCAGTCAAGTAGTCCAGGGCATCGAAGAAGTTCTTGCCAAAAACGGTGAACTCAGCCCAGTGGTTGAACGAAAACACCGAGCCCAGGCCTAGTATCCAAAGGGCGACACCGCTGAGTAGGACTGCCTTGAGTCGGCTGAGGCCAAACCGCTCGGTAAGCCAGGCGATGGTAGGTTCACTCAGGGAGATCGCCGAAGTCAGTGCGGCGATTGCCAGCATGACGAAGAACAAGGCCCCCACCAGCGCCCCCAGCGGCATCTGCCCGAATGCGATGGGCAAGGTCACGAAGATCAGCCCCGGGCCGGAACCTGGCTCCAGTCCGTTGGCAAAAACCAGCGGAAATATTGCCAGTCCCGCCAGCAATGCCACCGCAGTGTCGGCCACCGCAACCATGATGGAGGTCTTGGCGATGGAGGTTCCTGCTGGCAAATAGGAGCCATAGACCATCATGGCGCCGCTGGCCAGGCTGAGCGTGAAGAACGAATGGCCTAGGGCCACCAGCACGCTCTGCCCGGTCAGCTTGCTGAAGTCGACATCGAACAGGAAGTGCACGGCAGCAGCGAAATGTCCGGTAGTAGCCGCATAGCCGACCAGCACCAGCAGCAGTATGAACAGGCCGGGCATGAGGAAGCGCAGCGACCGTTCCAGCCCCTTGTGCACACCGAACGCGACGATGAGCAAGGTTGCCAGCAGCACCAAGGTGCCATAGGCAATCAACTTGAGCGGATCGGCCAGCAATGCCCCGAACAGCGCAGAACTGCTTTCGCCGGTCAGCCCGGCGAATCTGCCGAGCAGCGCATCCGGCACATAGGCCACGGCCCATCCGGCGATCAGGGTATAGAAGCTCAGGATCAGGAAGCCGGTCAGCACCGCCATAGTCCCAAGCGCCCGCCAGTGGCGGCTGGCACCGGCCTGCGCCGCGACCACGCCGATGGCGCCCTCGGGATTGGCGCGACCACGGCGACCGATCATCACTTCCAGCATGAGCAGGGGAATGCCGATGACCAGGATGCAGGCCAGGTAAACCATGACGAAGGCGCCGCCTCCGTTTTCGCCGGTGATATAGGGGAACTTCCAGATGTTTCCCAAGCCCACGGCCGAGCCGGTGGCGGCCAGGAAGAATACCCAGCGCGACGACCATTGACCGCGCGCACCGGTGCTGATTTGGGCATCACCGGCAAGGCTGCCGGCGGCAATGCTTTCTTGAGTCATGAGGCATACCGTCTTGTTGTTGTATTGATTGGTACGAGCTATCCATCCCCTGCCCCGCCCTCAGGGCGGGAGCAGTAATTCCTCCGAATTCAGTTCGCGAGGCCGAAACGCTCCTCGGCCAGGCGGTCGGCGACAGCCGTGGTGGTTCGTCCTTCCTGGTCAGCGCGAACGAAGATCTGGCGCAACGTCTCGCCAATGCCTTCAACATGAGCCTTCAAGGCTTCGGCGCTGCCATTGCTGCGCTCGTACCAGACGTCGATGATGCCGCCGGCGTTGATGGCGTAGTCCGGTGCATAGAGGCAGTCGCGACGGCGTAGGTCTTCAGCCAGGCCTGCATCGGCCAGTTGGTTATTGGCGGCGCCGGCGATGATGGGGGCGCGCAGTGCCTCGAGGGTTTGCAGGTTGATGATGCCGCCCATCGCACACGGGGCGAATACATCGACCCCCAGGCCGTAGATGTCATTCTGCCCGACCACCTGGGCCCCCAGTTGCTCGGCGGCACGGCGGGCGTTGGCCTCATGGATGTCGCAGACCCAGAGTTGCGCGCCGGCTTCCTTCAGGTGCCGGGCAAGGCTGAAACCGACTTGGCCGACGCCCTGGATCGCAACCTTGAGACCTTTGAGGTCATCACGTCCCAGACGGTGTTTGGCCGCCACCTGGATGCCGACGAATACGCCATAGGCAGTGGACGGCGAAGGGTCGCCGTCGCGGGTGCCGCCCCCCAGGGCTTCACGAGTGCCAGCGCCCGCCACATGGCGGCTGCGCTCGGCCATGATCCGCATTTCGGTAACGCCGGTACCGGAGTCGGCGGCGGTGATGTAGCGGCCCCCCAGGCTATCGACGAAATCCCCCATGGCCTGGAACAACGCCTCGCTCTTGCCGGTATGCGGATCGCCGATGATCACGGCCTTGCCACCGCCCAGTGGCAGATTGGCCAGGGCTGATTTGTAGGTCATGCCGCGGGACAGACGCAGCACATCGCGCAGGGCTTGTTCGTCGTTGGCATAGGGCCACATGCGGCAGCCACCGAGGGCCGGACCGAGGTTGCTGTTGTGGATCGCGATGATCGCCTTGAGGCCGGAAGCCTTGTCGTGGCCGAAAACTACTTGTTCGTGATGATCGAATTCGACGTGGGTAAAAACGGACATGGGAGTTCCTCGGATTTGTTGTTACTTACGGAGGGGAAATAAGTTTCCTTCTCCCGCTGGGAGAAGGTGACCCGAAGCGATGGATGAGGGATGCGCCAGGAGGCCAGAACATCCCTCACCCCACCCCTCTCCCGGAGGGAGAGGGGTTACCTTCAGGCGGCCGGGTCGAACAGGTGCAGCACCTGGATCTCGCTGGCAGTGAGGCGTGCGCGCAGTTGCCTCTCCTGCTCGCGTACCTTGACCAGGGCGCGCTCCTTGACCGGCCCATAGCCGCGGATCTGCTCCGGCAGCTCGGCCAGGGCCTTGGCCGCGGCATAGTTGCCGGGCTTCAACTCTTTGATCAGCAGGTCGATATTGGCTTCGTACTGGGCAATCAGCTCGCGCTCCAGCCTGCGCTCGGCGCTGTAGCCGAAGACGTCGAAGGCAGTGCCGCGCAGAAACTTGAAGCCGGCCAGTACGCCGAAGGCTTTGAGCATCCAGGGGCCGAAGCGGCGCTTGCGCGGCTCGCCAGTGACCGGATCGGGCTTGGCCAACCAGGATGGCGCCAGGTGGAATTCCAGGTGGTAGTCGCCCTGGAACTGGGCCTCCAGTTGTTTGCGGAAGTTGCCGTCGCTGTAGAGACGGGCCACTTCGTACTCGTCCTTGTAGGCCAGCAGCTTGGCGTAATAGCGAGCCACGGCGCGGGTCAGTGCCTTGTCGTCAGCCATGTCGGCCTGGCGCACCCGCTCCACCAGGGCGCGGTAACGCTCTGCGTATTCGGCGTTCTGGTAGGCACGCAGGTGATCGGCACGGTACTGGACGATTTCCTCCAGGGTTTCGCACTTGGGCGCGTCCACTTCCTGCGGCTTGGCCAGTTTTTCCACGGCCGCCGGGTCATGGGCGGCGCGGCGGCCCCAGAGGAAGGCCTGCTGGTTGAGTTGCACGGCCACGCCGTTCAGCTCGATGGCCTTATCGATGGCTTCGGCCGAGACCGGCACCAGGCCCTTCTGGTAGGCATAACCCAGCATGAACAGGTTGGTGGCAATGCTGTCGCCAAGCAGGCGGGTTGCCAGGCGGGTGGCATCGACGAAGTGGGTCTTGGCCTCGCCGACCGCTTCCACCAGCGCTTCGCGCATGGCCGCACCCGGCACCTGGGCGTCGGGGTTGCGGGTGAACTCGGCAGTCGCCGCCTCGTGGCTGTTGATCACCGCATGGGCGATGCGCTCGTTGAGCTTGGCCAGGGCCTCTTCGCTGGCCGAGACCACCAGGTCGCAACCCAGCAGCAGGTCGGTCTCGCCGGCGGCGATGCGCACGGCATAGATGTCGTCCTGCTTGGCGGCGATGCGGATGTGGGTGATCACCGGGCCAAACTTCTGCGCCAGGCCTGCCTGGTCGAGGACGGTGCAGCCCTTGCCTTCGATGTGCGCGGCCATGCCAAGCAATGCGCCGACTGTGGTCACGCCACTACCGCCAACACCTGGGAGGAGGATGTTCCAGGGGCGAGCCAGGCTCGGCTGCCGCGGTTCCGGCAGCGCCACGAAGAGCGCTTTGGCGCCCACCGCTTCCGGCTTGCGCAGGCTGCCGCCGTGCACGGTGACGAAGCTCGGGCAGAAGCCTTCGACGCAGGAGAAATCCTTGTTGCAGGCGTTCTGGTCGATCTGGCGCTTGCGCCCCAGCTCGGTTTCCAGCGGCAGCACCGACAGGCAGTTGGATTTAACGCTGCAATCGCCACAGCCCTCGCACACTGCGGGGTTGATGAAGGCGCGTTTCTGCGGGTCGACCAGCTTGCCACGCTTGCGCCGACGACGCTTCTCGGTGGCGCAGGTCTGGTCGTAGATGATGACCGACACACCCTTGAACTCGCGCAGCTCGCGCTGTACCGCATCCAGTTCGCGGCGGTGGTGGAAGGTGACGATGGGCGCGAAGGTGGCGCGATTCGGGTACTTCTCCGGCTCGTCGGACACCAGCGCGATGCGCTTCACGCCTTCGGCGAACACCTGCTGGCTGAGCTGGTCGACGCGCAGTTCGCCGTCGATGGGCTGGCCGCCAGTCATGGCCACTGCGTCGTTGTAGAGAATCTTGTAGGTGATGTTGACCCCGGCCGCCACGGCGGCACGCAGGGCAAGCTGGCCAGAGTGGAAGTAGGTGCCGTCACCAAGGTTCTGGAAGATGTGCGGTGTTTCGGTGAAGGGCGCCTGGCCGATCCAGGTAGCGCCCTCCCCGCCCATCTGGGTGAAGGTGTCGGTGTTGCGGTCCATCCACTGGGTCATGTAGTGGCAACCGATGCCACCCTGGGCGCGGCTGCCTTCGGGCAGTTTGGTGGACGTGTTGTGCGGGCAGCCGGAGCAGAAGTGCGGGGTGCGCACGGTCGTGTGCTTGGGCTCGGCCAGGGCCTTTTCCTTGGCAGCGAGGAAGGCCAGGCGCGATTCGATCTGCTCACTGGAGTAGATCGGCGCAAGGCGCTTGGCGATGGCGCGGGCGATCATCGCCGGGGTCAGCTCGCTGAGGTTGGGCAGCAGGGAAACGCCCTGCTCATCGAACTCGCCAACCACACGCGGACGCTTGTCCACCGGCCAGTTGTAGAGTTGGCCGGTCAGTTGGTCTTCGATGATGCTGCGCTTCTCTTCGACGACCAGTATTTCGTCCAGGCCTTGGGCGAACTCGTGCACGGAAACAGGTTCCAGCGGCCAGCTCATGCCGACCTTGAGCACGCGCAGTCCGACCTTGGCGCACAGCTCCTCGTCCAGACCCAGGTCGTTGAGGGCCTGGCGTACATCGAGGTAGGACTTGCCGGTGGTGATGATGCCCAAGCGCGGGTTGGGCGAATCCAGCGTCACCTGGTTGAGGTTGTTGGCGCGGGCAAAGGCACGAGCCGCATAGATCTTGAACATGTTCAGGCGCTTTTCCTGCGCCAGGGGCGGATCCGGCCAGCGGATGTGCACGCCGTCTTCCGGCAGGACAAAGTCTTCCGGGATTTTCACGTCGACCCGCAGTGGGTCGACCTCCACCACGGCCGACGAGTCGACGTTCTCGGCGATGGTCTTGAGCGCCACCCAGCAACCGCTGTAACGCGACAGCTCCCAGCCGATGATGCCGTAGTCGAGGATTTCCTGGACGTTGGCCGGATTCAGCACCGGAATGGAAGCCGCGATAAAGGCGTGCTCGCTCTGGTTCGCGATACTCGAGGACTTGCAGCCGTGGTCGTCACCGGCCAGCAGCAGGACACCACCATGCGGGGACACACCCGCGGAGTTGCCATGCTTGAACACGTCACCACAGCGATCGACCCCTGGCCCCTTCCCGTACCACATGGAAAACACACCGTCATAACGCGCACCGGGGAACAGGCTGGTCTGCTGGCTGCCCCACACGGCAGTCGCGGCCAACTCTTCATTCACGCCGGGCTGGAAATGGATGTGGTTTTCCTTGAGGAAGGTCTTAGCCTCCCAAAGGCTCTTGTCGAGGTTGCCAAGCGGCGAGCCCCGGTAGCCGGAGATGAAGCAGGCGGTATTCAGCCCGTGGGCCTTGTCGCGTTGCTTCTGCAGCATCGGCAGGCGGGTCAGAGCCTGGGTGCCGGTGAGATAGAGGTGACCGGTTGCGAGTCGGTATTTGTCATCCAGGCGGATCTCGGCCAGAGACATGCGGGCGCTCCTGTTGTTTTTATGGCGACCTAGATGGCAAGAGTCATTGCCATCTTTTCATTCAGCCTAGGGCAGGATCGCTGCCGTCGGCGCATGGGCAAGAATATGACTGGACGGTACCGATTTTTTCTTTCTATTTTCGAGCCTGAACGCCACTATTGCGCATGACTCTTCCAACAAGAACAAGATTTCGGACTGATTCATGCAAAACCCACTGAGCCCCATCGATCGCAAGATTCTCCGGCTACTGCAACACAATGCCGACCTCTCGGCTGCCGAAGTGGCGGAGAAGGTCGAGCTGTCCCAATCACCCTGCTGGCGCCGCATTCATCGCATGCAGGAAGAGGGGCTGATCGAACGCAAGGTCGCCCTGCTGAATCCCAAGCGCCTGGGTTTTTCGATCACGGTATTCGTCAACATCAAGCTCTCCGCCCACGGCCGCAACAACCTGACCGAGTTCGAGGAGGCCATCGTCGGTTATCCGGAGGTGCTGGAGTGCTACACCATGGCGGGAGGTTCGGATTACCTGCTCAAGGTGGTGGCGCGGGATATCGGCAGCTATGAGCGCTTCCTGCGCGACCAGTTGCTGCAACGGCCGCATGTGCAGGAGGCGCACTCGAACATCGCCATGAGCGAGGTCAAGCGCACCACGGAATTGCCCCTGGACTGAGCCTCAGTCGGGGAGCCGGTGCTCGGCAATAAGCTTGAGCAGGCGCTCACGGGTCTGCGCAAGGGTCCCCGCGTTGTCCAGCAGGCATAGCCCTTCACTTTCGCCGGCCATGAGGGTTTCGGCGAACCCGGCATTGCGCGCCAGGCGCGCCTCGATTTCCTCCGCCGACTCGCGACCGCGGGCATGCAGACGCTGACGCAGAACGTGGTCGTCCACCGTCAATAGCACCGCCAACATGTCCGGGTAGCGCCGACGCGCTTCCGGAAGGTAGCCACGAGAGCCGTTCACCAGCACATCGTCGCCTGCTGACAGCCATTCATCGACCACCTTGGGGATGCCGTACGACAGGCCATTGGCGTACCAATTCATGGCAAAAGCACCTTCCGCTTCGAGCCGGGCAAAGGTGTCCGCGTCCACCACCTCGGCGGCCTCGCTCTGCGCTTCGGCCGAACGGGTAATCACCCGTCTTGCAATCCGGCAGCCTTGCGCCGCAAGGGCATCACGCGCGGAGTCCAGCAGACTGTCCTTGCCGGAACCGGAGGGGCCTATCAGGTAGATCATCCTGCCGTTCATCATCATTCCCGGGAGTGGTTCATTCGCCTTGCCTCGTTCCATCACCAGCTACCACGCGGGCTAGGGACAGGAAATTAAAAAAGTATGGCTCCAGGCGAAGCAAGACTGAACACCCATCGCAAAAATTTGTCAGACCTTGCGTGCGAAGGCGTCGGCTCATTTCTGCGGCTATCATTCACAATAATGGCTATTAAATGTCAATTTGCCGCTACCGATGGACAAGCAAGGCCCACGTCTCACCAAACAGACTGCAGCCCAGACCATTAGGTGGCTGCAGCGCAAGGAAGCATTCGAACGCCTTCGTTCATCCACTCGCAATTTTGAGAATTGGTGCTGGCGAAACGCCGCTATTCCAAGCACAATTCGACGCCAAATTGACGTCAAGGAACCGTTTACGACCCCATCGGTCATACCGATTCGAATCGCGGAACTGGTTGAACAATTGCCGCCCAAGACAGTCAAACCGGTGACAATCTTGCGGCTCATTGCCAGCACCGCTTTCCTGAACTAACCGGTTGAATGTATGCGCCCTATGAAACAGGCTATTTATTCCAGTCGTACGGCAGACAAATTCGTCGTCCGCCTGCCCGAAGGCATGCGCGAACGCATCGCCCTCGTCGCACGCAACCATCATCGAAGCATGAACTCCGAGATCATCGCTCGCCTGGAGCAGAGCATGCTTCAGGAAGGCGCTCTTGATGAGGGCGTATCCATGCGATTGGACAGCCCTGAACTGACCCTGCATGAGCGCGAACTGCTACAACGCTTCCGGCAATTGTCACGGCGCCAGCAAAATGCACTGGTTGCGCTGATCGCGCACGACGCAGAGCTGGCGGCCGAAGAGTCCTGAAGCCCGGCATCGTGTGAAGAAGCCGGCTCGTGCCGGTTTTTTCATGCCCGCGAAAAGTATCGGCAGGACCGCACAAACAAGAAAGCCGCCTTCAGGCGGCTTTTCTCATGGCGATGTCCAATCAGAGCAGGAATAGCGTGGCGAGGCCGAGGAAGATAAAGAATCCACCACTGTCGGTCATGGCCGTGATCATCACGCTGGAGCCCATGGCTGGATCTCGCCCCATGCGCACCAGCGTCATCGGAATCAGCACCCCCATCAACGCAGCCAGAAGCAGGTTCAAGGTCATGGCACCGGTCATCACCACCCCCAGTGACCAACTGCCATAAAGGTAGTAGGCCACCAGACCAATCACCCCTCCCCAGAGGAGGCCGTTGATCAAGGCGACGCCCAGCTCCTTGCGAACCAGTCGTGACGTATTGCCGGTCCCAACCTGATCCAGGGCCATCGCGCGAACGATCATGGTGATCGTCTGGTTTCCGGAGTTGCCACCAATGCCGGCAACAATAGGCATTAGCGCCGCAAGGGCGACCAGCTTCTCGATCGACCCTTCGAACAGGCCGATCACCCGCGAGGCAATGAAGGCCGTTACCAGATTGACCGCCAGCCAAGCCCAGCGGTTGCCCACCGATTTCCAGACAGACGCGAAGATATCTTCCTCTTCACGCAAACCGGCCATGTTGAGGACTTCGCTCTCGCTTTCCTCGCGGATCAGATCGACCATCTCGTCGATGGTCAGACGGCCGATCAGCTTGCCGTTCTTGTCGACCACCGGCGCCGAAATCAGATCGTAACGCTCGAACGCCTGGGCCGCATCGTAGGCATCCTCATCCGGGTGGAAACTCACCGGATCGGTCGCCATGACCTCGGCCACTTGCTTGTCTGGATCATTGACCAGCAGACGCTTGATCGGCAGCACACCTTTAAGGATGCCGTCGTAGTCGACCACGAACAGCTTGTCGGTGTGCCCCGGCAGCTCCTTGAGCCTGCGCAGGTAGCGCAATACCACTTCGAGAGTCACATCATCGCGGATGGTAACCATCTCGAAGTCCATCAGAGCGCCGACCTGATCCTCTTCGTAGGACAGGACGGAACGCACACGCTCGCGCTGCTGCGCGTCGAGCGATTCCATCAGTTCGTGGACCACATCCCGCGGCAGCTCAGGCGCCAGGTCCGCGAGTTCGTCGGCGTCCATCTCCTTGGCTGCGGCGAGCAGTTCGTGATCGTCCATGTTGGCGATCAGCGATTCACGGACGGCGTCCGAAACCTCAAGGAGAATGTCGCCGTCACGCTCCGCCTTTACCAGCTGCCAGACCATCAGGCGGTCATCCAGCGGCAGGGCCTCAAGGATGTGGGCGATGTCGGCCGGGTGCAGCTCGTCCAGCTTGCGCTGCAGCTCGGCAAGGTTCTGCCGGTGGACGAGGTTTTCGACGAGGTCGTGGTGCTGGCCTTCCTGACGATGGGTCAGGTCCTCGACCAGCTTGTGGCGATGCAAGAGCTCGATCACCTGAGCAAGGCGATCCTGCAGGCTTTCTTGCGGCTTCTTGGCTTCTACTTCAGTCATATAGCGCGCTCCACCCCCAGTGGCAGAGCACGCCAAGAGGGGTCAAACAGTCAAAACGCGATTGTGCAATCGAGATTCTGAGTAACTACTGGGTAAGTCCATGATGGTTGTCCGAAAGCCCCGGCGGGGCTGACCGCGCAATGATAGCACCGCCGAAATGCTTTCGCGTTACAAAAACCGGACAGAACAATCGCTTGCATCGTAAAGCTGAGATTGTCATCAACACAGCTACGACGCCGAAGAGACCTTGTAGGACACCCCCGCGAAGCACTCCCGGAGCATTACCCTGATGGGCCATTGCCAAGGAGAAGGCTAATGAAGCAACGATCGCTAGCGCTGCTCTGCGCTCTGTCCCTACACCTCAGCAGCCCCGTCCAAGCGGGCCCGCTGTATCGCTGCATCGATACTGAAGGCACGACAACGTTCACCCATCTCGGCTGCCCGGCAGATAGCGAGGCCCACGAACATCGTCTCGGCGCCTCCAACTTCATCCAAGGACACCGCGTCTCAGGAGAACCGAGCTCAGCCCTCCTTCCGAGGGCACCGTCAGCCCCAGAGGAAATGAGCCGCGAAATCGTCGTAGTCGGCGAACAGGATGTCGTGTGCGGGAACCTGATAACTCCGACTGAACGTCGCCAGGCGATTATCAAACGCCAAGCGCGAGCCGGCATGACTCGCTCGGACGTCGAGAGCGCGCTGGGCAAGCCAGACAAGATCAGCAGTCGCAACGGGCAGCTGCGCTACCACTACCAGCCACGCAAAGGCGCGAGCCACCAAGTGAGCTTCGACGAAGCGGGCTGCGTGAAAGGAGGGCGCTGAACAGACAAATAAAAAGGGCCTGCATTTCTGCAGGCCCTTTCTGTATGGCGCACTCAGGAGGATTCGAACCTCCGACCGCCCGGTTCGTAGCCGGGTACTCTATCCAGCTGAGCTATGAGTGCGTTGTGGTGTTTTTATACCAGATCACCGCTGGTTACTTCAGGACCACCAACCTTCGGCTGGTACATCTTGAATATGGCGCACTCAGGAGGATTCGAACCTCCGACCGCCCGGTTCGTAGCCGGGTACTCTATCCAGCTGAGCTATGAGTGCGTTGTGGGCGCGCATTATAGGGATATTCTTGCATCAGTCAACTACTTTCTCGAGAAGTTTCAATAACTTATCGATTTAGCGCCAACCATCCCTAGAACACTAAATATGGCGGAGAAGGGGGGATTCGAACCCCCGACACCCTTTTGAGGTGTACTCCCTTAGCAGGGGAGCGCCTTCGGCCACTCGGCCACCTCTCCGCAACACGGGGCGCATGATAACCATGTTTTCCCCGTTTGCAAAGCCAAAAATTGCAGAAAAATTAGTGGCTTGGTTCTTGGTCCTTTTCTTTTTGTATGCGTTGGTAGATTTCCTCACGGTGCACGGCCACCTCCTTCGGGGCATTCACGCCAATGCGCACCTGGTTACCTTTGACACCTAGTACGGTCACAGTGACATCGTCACCCACCATCAGGGTCTCTCCGACCCGGCGAGTCAGAATCAGCATTCCTTTCTCCTTACGGATTCAGTTCGGGACAACAGTCTGCAAAAAAGAAATGGTTGCAGCCTCAGGCAAAATCAAGTGTCGAGGCCTTCACCCAAGTATTGACCAGCCCCGGCAAAAGGAAAGTTCCACCGTAGCAGCCAAAAACGACAAAGGCGCGGGGTGAGCCGCGCCTTTTGTTGAACGTCTTACTCGCCCTGTCGGGCCGGAGCGTCCAACTCGAAAGCGGTGTGCAGAGCGCGTACCGCCAGCTCCAGGTATTTCTCCTCAATGACCACGGACACTTTGATTTCCGAGGTGGAGATCATCTGGATGTTGATGCTTTCCTTGGCCAGTGCTTCGAACATGCGGCTGGCGACACCTGCGTGGGAACGCATGCCAACGCCGACGATGGAAACCTTGGCGATATTGGTGTCGCCAACCACTTCGCGAGCACCGATTTCGCTAGCAGTCTGCTCCAGCACGCGCAGAGCGTTCTGGTAGTCATTGCGGTGTACGGTGAAGGTGAAATCGGTGGTGTTATCGTGCGACACGTTCTGCACGATCATGTCCACTTCGATGTTGGCAGCGCTGATCGGACCAAGGATCTTGAAAGCCACGCCGGGGGTATCCGGTACACCACGGATGGTCAGCTTGGCTTCGTCGCGATTGAAGGCGATGCCGGAGATGATCGGCTGTTCCATGGATTCCTCTTCATCAAGGGTAATGAGGGTGCCAGGACCCTCCTGGAAGCTGTGCAGCACGCGCAGCGGAACGTTGTACTTGCCGGCGAACTCAACCGAGCGGATTTGCAGCACCTTGGAGCCGAGGCTGGCCATTTCCAGCATTTCCTCGAAGGTGATCTTGTCCAGACGCTGAGCCTGCGGCACGACGCGCGGGTCGGTGGTGTAGACGCCATCTACATCGGTGTAGATCTGGCACTCATCAGCCTTCAATGCTGCCGCCAGGGCCACGCCGGTGGTGTCGGAACCGCCACGCCCCAGGGTGGTGATGTTGCCGTGCTCGTCCACGCCCTGGAAACCCGCGACCACGACGACACGACCGGCCTTGAGGTCAGCGCGAATCTTCTGGTCATCGATCTGCAGGATGCGGGCCTTGTTGTGCGCGCTGTCGGTGAGGATGCGCACCTGGTTGCCGGTGTAGGAAACGGCCGGCACACCGCGCTTGATCAGCGCCATGGACAACAGCGCGATGGTTACTTGCTCGCCGGTGGAGACCATCACGTCCAGTTCGCGCGGAACCGGCGTGTCGCTGATCTGTTTGGCCAGATCGATCAGACGGTTGGTTTCGCCACTCATGGCAGAAACCACGACCACGATGTCATCACCGCCTTCGCGGAACTTTTTCACCTTCTCGGCCACCTGCTCGATGCGCTCGACAGTGCCGACCGAGGTCCCCCCAAACTTCTGTACGATCAAAGCCATTTCAAAAGCCGCCTAATCCCGTGAAGGGCGCCCATTAAACAATCAACGCAAAGCACTGCCAAGGCCCGCCGGGCGTGGGATGGGCCTTGACCAGGGTTCCCTGAGCGGTTGCTCAGATCCCTTTTTCGACGAACGGTACGGTAAGTGCCAGGGCCTGCTCCAGGGCTGCGGCGTCGGTGCCGCCGCCACGGGCCATATCCGGGCGACCACCGCCCTTACCGCCGACCGCTGCCGCAGCCTGCTTCATCAGATCGCCGGCTTTGAGTTGGCCGGTCAGGTCCTGGGTGACGCCAGCGACCAGTGTCACCTTGCCCTCCAGCGCACCGCCGAGCAGGATCACTGCGCGGCCGAGCTTGTTCTTCAGTTGGTCGACGAGTGCCAGCAGCGCATCACCATCCAGGCCGTCGAGACGGGCGGCCAGGACCTTCACGCCTTTCACTTCGATGGCGGAAGACGCCAGATCGTCGCCGGCAGCGCTGGCCGCCTTGGCCTTCAGCTGCTCCAGCTCTTTCTCCAGCTGACGGTTGCGTTCCAGCAGGCCGGACAACTTGTCCAGCAGGTTGTCGCGACTGCCTTTGACCAGCGCCGCCGCTTCCTTGAGTTGCTCCTCGGCGCCATTCAGGTAGACCAGGGCCGCCGAGCCGGTTACCGCCTCGATGCGGCGCACGCCAGCGGCAACGCCGCCTTCGCTGACAATCTTGAACAGGCCGATATCGCCGGTGCGGGAGACGTGGGTACCGCCGCAGAGTTCGACGGAGAAGTCGCCGCCCATGCTCAGCACACGAACCTGCTCGCCGTACTTCTCACCGAACAGCGCCATGGCGCCCTTGGCCTTGGCGGTGTCGATATCGGTTTCCTCTGTCTCGACTTCGCTGTTCTTGCGGATCTCGGCATTGACGATGTCTTCCAGGGCTTTCAGCTGCTCGGGCTTGATCGCCTCGAAGTGGCTGAAGTCGAAGCGCAGGCGCTGGCTATCCACCAGCGAACCTTTCTGTTGTACGTGATCACCCAGCACGCGACGCAGGGCGGCGTGCAGCAGGTGGGTGGCCGAGTGGTTCAGGGCGGTGGCCTGGCGCACGGTTGCATCGACCTGGGCCGTAACACTGGCACCGACACGCAGCGTGCCGCTGTCGACCACCCCATGATGAAGGAAGGCTCCGCCGGCCTTGGTGGTGTCACGCACGTCGAAACGCAGGTCTGCCGAAGCAATGAAGCCGCAGTCACCGACCTGCCCGCCGGACTCGGCGTAGAACGGAGTGCGGTCGAGCACCAGAACGCCCTCCTCGCCTTCGCCCAGTTGCTCGACGGCCTGGCCGTCCTTGAACAGGGCGATGACCTTACCTTCGCCGGAAGTGCAGACATAGCCGGTGAAATTGGTGTCGGCGTCCACCTTGACCAGGGCGTTGTAGTCCATACCAAAGGCGCTGGAGGCGCGGGCGCGCTCACGCTGGCCTTCCATCTCGCGCTCAAAGCCAGCCTCGTCGATGGTCAGGCCGCGTTCACGAGCGATGTCGCCAGTCAGGTCGACGGGAAAACCATAGGTGTCATACAGCTTGAACAGGGTTTCGCCGGGGATCATCTTGCCCTTGAGGCCAACCAGATCCTGTTCGAGGATCTTCAGACCTTGCTCCAGGGTCTTGGCAAACTGTTCTTCTTCGGTCTTCAGCACACGCTCAATGTGCGCCTGCTGCTGTTTGAGCTCGGGGAACGCCTCGCCCATCTCGGCCACCAGGGCAGCAACGATCTTGTGGAAGAAGCTGCCCTTGGCACCCAGCTTGTTACCGTGGCGACAGGCGCGACGGATGATTCGGCGCAGTACATAGCCACGGCCCTCATTGGACGGCAGCACGCCGTCGGCAACCAGGAAGCTGCAGGAGCGGATGTGGTCGGCCACCACTTTCAGCGATGGCGCATCGTCGTTGGTGCAGCCGATGGCTTCGGCAGAGGCCTTCAGCAGGCTCTGGAACAGGTCGATCTCGTAGTTCGAGTGGACATGCTGCAGCACGGCGCTGATACGCTCCAGGCCCATGCCGGTGTCCACGCTTGGTGCCGGCAGCGGGTGCATCACACCGTCGGCCGTGCGATTGAACTGCATGAAGACGTTGTTCCAGATCTCGATGTAACGGTCACCGTCTTCTTCCGGGGACCCGGGCGGGCCGCCCCAGATGTCCGGACCGTGGTCATAGAAGATCTCGGTGCAAGGGCCGCACGGGCCGGTATCGCCCATGGCCCAGAAATTGTCCGACGCATAGGGCGCGCCCTTATTGTCTCCGATACGCACCATGCGCTCGTGGGGAATTCCGACTTCCTGGGTCCAGATATCGTAGGCCTCGTCATCGCTGGCGTAGACGGTGACCCAAAGTTTGTCCTTCGGCAGCTTCAGCCACTTGTCGCCAGTTAGGAATTCCCAAGCGTAGTGAATCGCATCGCGCTTGAAGTAGTCGCCGAAGCTGAAGTTGCCCAGCATTTCGAAGAACGTGTGGTGACGGGCGGTATAGCCGACGTTTTCGAGGTCGTTGTGCTTGCCGCCGGCGCGCACGCATTTCTGACTGGTGGTGGCGCGAGTGTAGGCGCGCTTTTCCAAGCCCAGGAAGCAGTCCTTGAACTGGTTCATCCCCGCGTTGGTGAACAGCAGGGTCGGGTCGTTGCCCGGGATCAGGGAGCTGGAGGCGACTCGGGTATGCCCCTTCTCTTCGAAGAAGCTGAGGAAGGCTTCACGGATTTCTGCGCTTTTCATAGGTTCTTCCACGGAAACTGCGGCCACGAAGGCGGGTGCAAATCGTTATCAGCGAAAGCGAGAACGCAGGAAGAGCACAGATGAGGTCGAGTTACCGGTGATAACCCTGAACTTCGCGCCCGTTCCCTACATTGCTCGCAAGGCTCGCAGCAGTCTTTCGACTGACGTACGAATCGCCGGCAAAGGGCCGCATTATATCGGCCCCGCGCCGTTGGGATAGTGCCTTTGTGCGATAGATTCCGCCTATTTGACCGCCCTGGCGAATCAGGCGCGGGGGAAGGCGGCGAAAGCCTCGATTATCCGTGGGATATCGGTAGCCCCCACATCGAGGTGGGTGACCAGACGCAACCGAGGCGCTGGGCTGACGCGGATGCCACGCTCTGCCAGGACAACCGCCAGTTCCTGCGCCCGATCGCCGGCCTGCACGTAAACCATGTTGGTCTGCACAGGCTCGACGACAAAGCCGATCGCCTGTAAGCCGGCGCCCAGTCGCTCGGCGTTGGCATGGTCTTCGGCCAGACGCTCGACCTGGTGGTCCAGCGCATAAAGCCCCGCGGCAGCAAGCACCCCGGCCTGGCGCATGCCACCGCCGACCATCTTGCGTAGACGACGCGCCTTGGCGATCAACGCCCGGTTTCCGCAGAGCACCGAACCAACTGGGGCCCCCAGACCTTTGGACAGGCACACCGAGACCGAATCGAAGTGACGCGCGATCTCGCCGGCGTCCACGCCCAGCTTCACTGCTGCGTTATAGAGGCGGGCGCCATCCAGATGAAGCGCCAGACCGCGGCGGTGGGTCAGCTCGCGAGCAGCTGCCAAGTAAGCCATCGGCAGCACCTTGCCCTGCATGGTGTTTTCCAGCGCCAGCAGACGGGTGCGGGCGAAGTGGAAGTCATCCTGCTTGATGGCAGCCTCCACTTTGCCCAGATCCAGGCTGCCATCCACCTCACCATCGATGGGTTGCGGCTGGACCGAGCCGAGTACCGCCGCGCCACCACCTTCGTATTTATAGGTGTGCGCCTGCTGGCCGACGATGTACTCGTCCCCGCGCTCACAGTGCGCCATCAAGCCCAGCAGGTTGCTCATGGTGCCGGTCGGCACGAACAAAGCGGCTTCGAAGCCTAGACGTTCGGCGAGGCTCGCCTCCAGGCGATTGACGGTGGGGTCCTCGCCGTACACGTCGTCGCCCAGGTCGGCACGCAGCATGGCTTCACGCATGCCGGCGGTGGGTTGGGTGACGGTGTCGCTGCGCAGGTCGATCAGGCTCATGCCGGGCTCCTTGGATGGGCTAAGAGCCTGATCCTAAGGCCCCGGGCCCCATGGGTACAGGTACAGATAAGAACAGGTTTGGAGGGCGTCAGACCTCAGCGGGGACCACGAGGATGCCGGCCCTCAGGCCGTTCTTGACTTTGGGATTGGGGAAGATGATACGTGCACCCTCCTCCTCTACTACCCAGCGGGTGCCGGCAATATCTTCGGCGAGCAGGTAGCCGACCGGCAGCTCGCTGAAGTTTTCGATATCCGGCGCCAGATGCAGCAGGAAGGATTCGCTGTGTTTGATGATCTCGCGTGCGACCGAGAACAGCTGCAGGCCATCCAGTCGATCGCCGTCGAACTCGGGCTCACGTCCCTCGATCAGGCTGTGCAACCGCTCCTCGAGGCGATCGAGGTTGACTTCGGCATTGCTGCCGAACGGCCGCGCTTTGCCCAGCTCCAGGGTGAACGCCTCGGCGCCAAGTTGCGCATAGGTATACGAGCTGAAAGTGATGCCGGTCTTGTTCTGCAGCAGCACCGCGTCGATCCCGGCAGCGCGCAGTCGAGCCAGTTCCTGGCGGGAGTGTTTTCGTCCTTCGACGTAAGGATAGAGCGCGAATTGTTCGATCTTCGAAGCGCGGATCGCAGTATGCAGATCGTAATGCAGGCGCGAGCGCTCGGGCTTGGTAAAGAAGGCGGCGGCGTAACGTTCCAGCTCGGCTGCACGCATGGCCTCGAAACCGCTGGACTCGCCGTGGCGTCCGTTGAACAGGCGATTGATGTCCTGCTCCACAAAGCGTTCGCCCCGGCGGATCGCCTCGGGATTACCGAGCAGGAAGAGAATCCGCGCGCGGGGCTTGAGATGCCCACGGGCGATGCCCTGGATCAGACGATCGAGCAACTCGATCGGCGCCGTCTCGTTACCGTGCACCCCGGCCGACAGCAACAGGTCGAAGCCGCTGTCGTCGGCGGCGGGCGGGGTCACGTCGAGCGCGCCCTCGCCCAGCCAGTGCAGACGCACGCCCCCGGAAGTCAGCTGGATCTTCTCGGTCGGCTCACGGCCGGCCAGGGTCAATTCGAGCAATTTACCGAGGGATAGCATCCTGTTACCTCAATGATCGTGATCGCAGTCCGGACCATGGACATGGTCGTCGTCATCGTCAGCATCGGCCGCTTCCATTTCCAGCTGCAGGCTGACCAGATTGGTGGCCAACGGGCGCAGCAACAGGTTGGCGTACTCGGTGTCGCCCTCCTCCACATCTACGCCGATCAGCAGCTGACCATTTCCGGCCTGCTGAATCCAGACCTCCCTGCCCTGCCAGACGACGGCGAACCGGGTGCAGGAGGTTTCGAGCTGGGTACCGTCGGTATCTTCGAGGATGAGTTGCAGGGCATCGGACATGGGGGAAAAACTCCAGGTTGTTCGCTGCAAGCGACAAGCTCGTACTCGAGGCTTGCAGCTTGCCGCTTATGTCAGTTGAAACGGATAAACCGCGCCCAGTTTAAGGATCTGCGTCAGTTCATCCAATGCCGTCCGGCACTCAATGAGCAATTGCGGGTCGGCCAGGTCGCTCTCGCTCAGGCGATCGCGATAGTGCTTTTCGACCCAGGCCGTCAACGTAGTGTAGAGCGCTGGCGTCATGATCACCCCCTGATTGACTGCCGCCAGCTCATCTTCCTTCAGCGCCACGCGCAGCCGCAGGCAGGCTGGGCCGCCGCCGTTCTGCATGCTCTGCTTCAGATCGAAGACCTTGACTTCACGGATCGGTCCGTTGCTGGCGGTGAGCTGGCTCAGGTAGTTCCACACGTTGCTATTGCTGCGGCACTCTTCCGGCACGATCAGCAGCATGCTGCCGTCATCACGGCTGAGCAACTGGCTGTTGAAGAGGTAGGAGCGCACGGCATCCTCGACGCTCACGGCATCGCGCGGCACGCGGACAGCATTGAAACGGCCGCCACGACGACCCAGCTTGGTGTCCAACTCGGCCAGCACCTTGTCGGTCTCGAGGAAGGCGTCTTCGTGGTAGAACAGCACCTCGCCGTTACCCACGGAAATCACATCGTTGTGGAACACACCCTGGTCGATCACCGACGGATTCTGCTGGGCGTAGACCACGCCCTGCTCACCCAGGCCGTGCAGGCGGGCAACCGCCTGACAAGCTTCCAGGGTTTGCCGTGCAGGGTAGCGTTGTGGTGCCGGGAAACGGCTGTCAAATGCGCTGCGGCCGAACACGAAGAACTCTACGCCGGCCTCGCCATAGCCCTTGCAGAAGCGCGTGTGGTTGGCCGCGCCTTCGTCACCGAACTGGCTCACTGCCGGCAAGGCGGCATGATGGGCGAAGTGTTTGTCATTGGCGAACATGGCCCCCAGCACGCGACTGGTGGTCGGATGTTCGATCGAACGGTGAAACTTGCAGTTCAGGTTGGCGGCGGTGAAGTGCACGCGACCGTCGGCGGTGTCGGCACTGGGGCTGACGGTGCAGGAGTTGGCAGTCCACATGCTGGAGGCCGAGCTGCAGGCAGCCAGCAGTGGCATCGCTTCCTTGGCGGCCTGGGCGATCACCTCGGCGTCGGTGCCGGCGAAGCCCAGGCTGCGCAACGCGGCGACGTCCTGGCGCTCCTGCGGCGCAAATACACCCTGCTTGAAGCCCATTTCCATCAGCGCCTTCATCTTGCCCAGGCCCTGCAACGCGGCTTCCTTCGGATTGGAAACCGTCTGGCTGTTGCTCTGCGAGGCGACGTTACCGTAGGACAAGCCACCGTAGTTGTGGGTCGGGCCGACCAGTCCGTCGAAGTTTACTTCATAGGCGTTCACAGGCTGACTCCTGGAGTAAGGGTTGCAGGCAGTGCAAGGGTTTCACTTTCCAGCGAGGCCACTGGGTAAGCGCAGTAGTCCGCGGCGTAATAGGCGCTGGCGCGGTGGTTGCCAGAGGCGCCCACGCCGCCGAACGGCGCGCTGCTGGCGGCGCCGGTGAGCTGCTTGTTCCAGTTGACGATGCCAGCGCGGCTCTCGATCAGGAACTGCTGGTAGCGCTCGCTGGAATCGGAGAGCAGGCCGGCCGCAAGGCCGTACTGAGTGGCATTGGCCTCGGCGATGGCGGCGTCGAAACCGTCATAGCGGATAACCTGCAGTAGCGGGCCGAAGAATTCTTCGTCCGGACGATCGGCGACGCTGGTCACGTCGATGATGCCCGGGGTGAGCAATGCGGCATTGGCCTGGGGCTGGGTCATGGCCAGCAGCACCTTGGCGCCCTTGGTGACCAGTTGCTCCTGGGCCTGCATCAGGTGTTGTGCCGCCGCCAGGGAAATCACCGAACCCATGAAGGGAGCCGGCTGGGCGTCGAAGGCACCGACCTTGATGGTGCCGGCCACCGCCACCAGGCGCGCCAGCAGGGCATCACCCCAGGCGCCTTGCGGCACCAGCAGGCGGCGTGCACAGGTGCAGCGCTGGCCTGCGGAAATGAAGGCGGACTGGATGATGGTGTAGACGGCGGCGTCGACGTCCTGCACCTGGTCGACCACCAGCGGGTTGTTGCCACCCATCTCCAGCGCCAGGATCTTGTCCGGGCGGCCGGCGAATTGTTGATGCAGCAGGTTGCCGGTGCGACTGGAACCGGTGAAGAACAGGCCGTCGATGCCCGGGTTGCCAGCCAGGGCCACGCCGGTCTCACGAGCCCCCTGCAGCAGGTTGAGCACGCCAGCCGGCAGACCGGCTTCGATCCAGCACTTGACCGTCAGCTCGGCGACCTTGGGTGTCAGCTCACTGGGTTTGAACACGACTGCGTTGCCCGCCAACAGCGCCGGAACGATATGGCCATTAGGCAAGTGGCCAGGGAAGTTATAGGGACCAAATACCGCAACGACACCGTGCGGCTTGTGGCGCAGTACGGCGATGGCGTCGGCCAGCGGTCCGCTTTTCTCACCAGTACGCTCGCGGTAGCTCTGGATGGAGATGGCGACCTTGTTGACCATGCTGGTCACTTCGGTGGCGGACTCCCACAGCGGCTTGCCGGTCTCTTCGCCGATGCAACGAGCCAGTTCGTCGGCATGGCTGCGCAGGGTCACGGCGAATTGTTCGAGGATGGCGATGCGCTCTTCCAGCGGGCGACGGGCCCAGGCCGGGAAAGCAGCGCGGGCGGCCTTGACCGCTTCATCGACCTGCTCTGCGCTGGCGCCAGCGCCGGACCAGACGACCGCCTGGGTCACCGGATTCAGCGAAGTGAAGGTCTCGCCCTGGCCGTCCAGCCAACGGCCTGCGATGTAATGGGTACTCATTTCACGGACTCCTTGGCCGACAGCGGCACGGCGCGCACTTGGGCGCCGGCGGAGAGTTTCAGGCGTTTGGCGGTCTGCGCATCGACCACCAGGGTCCCCGCGGCCAGACGAGCAGGCGCGGCGGTGATGCGGCAGTCTTCGCGCTTGCGGTTGTGGATCAGGTAGGGCGTCGCGTCATCGCCCGGCGTGCCGACCGCCAGCACCAGGCTCTGACTGTCACGTACGGCCCGAATCTTCGCGGTTTCGCACTCGATGGCCGGACCCGCGTCGAAGATGTCGACATAGCCCTGGTAGCTGAAGCCTTCGCCCTTGAGCATGGCCAGCGCCGGTTCGGTATTCGGGTGCACGCGGCCGATGGTGTTGCGTGCGTCCTCGGAGAGGAAGCAGGTATAGAGCGGGAACTTGGGCATCAGTTCGGCGATGAAGGCCTTGTTGCCGACGCCAGTCAGGTAGTCGGCGCGGGAAAACTCCATCTTGAAGAAGTGTCGGCCGAGGCTCTCCCAGAACGGCGACACGCCTTTCTCATCGGACATGCCGCGCATTTCGGCGATTACCTTGTCGCCGAACAACTCGGGGAACTCGGCGATGAACAGGAACCGTGCCTTGGACAGCAGGCGACCATTGAGACCACTGCGGTAGCCGGAATGCAGGAACAGCGAGCAGAGCTCGGAGTTACCGGTCAGGTCGTTAGCCAGGAACAGGGTCGGAATCTGCCGATGGATGTGCAGCTCCTGGGAAGCACTGACGGTCAGGCCAACCCGGTAGTTGTACCAGGGCTCACGCAGGCCTACGGCGCCGGCGATGGCGGAAATGCCAACCACCTTGCCGTCATCGTCTTCGAGGACGAACAGGTAATCCGCATCGGCGCGCTCCGCCTCGCCACGGAATGCCTTTTCCGCCCAACCGACGCGGTGCGACAGGCGCTCCTCATTGGCCGGCAGCGTGGTCAGGCCTGCGCCGGTGCTGCGCGCCAGGTCGATCAGGGCCGGTAAGTCGGCGCTGCGTACGGGACGAACGATCATAGTGCCTCCAGAAAATGCATCCCCCCGCCCTCCGGGAGAGGAGCCAGGGGTGAGGGCCGAGCCCTCATCCGGCCCAGTGGGCCGCCCTCTCCCGACGGGGAGAGGGCTAACGACTTAAAGTGCGACCAGGCGAACGCTGGCGCCTTCACCGACACCCAGTGCCTCAGCGGCTTCCTCGCCCAGCACTACCGGCTTGCCGGGGACCCAGTCGAGTTCGGCGACGATGGCGCGGAAATCCTGCAACTGGCCGTTGCACACCAGATACTGGCGACCACCTTTGCCCTGGTCGCCGAACTTGACCGGCACCATGCGGCTCTGGGCGATGGAGCGAATGCTCGACGTCCGCGCATGCAGGGTCGGACCGCCATCGAAGATGTCGATGTAGTTGTCGGTCTCGAAGCCTTCACGCATCAGGATGTCGAAGGTGATCTGCGCACGCGGGTGCACCTGGCCCATGGATTCCTGGGCGGCGTCCGGCAGCAGCGGCACGTAGATGGGGTAATGCGGCATCAGTTCGGCGAGGAAGGTACGGCTCTTCAGGCCGGAAAGGCGCTCGGCCTCGGTGTAGTTGAGGTCGAAGAAGTTACGCCCCACCGCATTCCAGAAAGGTGACTCGCCCTGGTCGTCGCTGTAGCCAACGATCTCCACCACCACGGCATCGGCGAAACGCTCCGGGTGACTGGCCATGAACAGCAGGCGGCTACGGGAGTTGAGTTCGGCAATCGGGGTGTTAACCAGATCGCGCTCGACATAGAAGCTGGTCAGCAGGCTGTTGCCCGTCAGGTCGTGGCACAGCGAAAGCACGTGGATCTTGTTGTGGATCTTCAGCTCCCGCGAGGCATGCACGAAGGTCTCGTTACGGAAGCTGTAGAACGGCTCGGAGAAACCGGCGGAGGCAACGATCGCCGAACAGCCGGCAAGGCGGCCGGTCTGGGTATCTTCAAGGACGAAGAAATAGCTTTCTTCACCGTTGTAGCTCACCTCGGCGGCGAAGGACGCTTCGGACGCGGCAATTTTCTCGCCCAGGCGTTCGGCGTCGTCCGGCAACGAAGTGACACCCACGGGGCTATCCGCGGCCAGACGCTGGACTTCAGCGAGATCGGCCATTTGCGCGGGGCGCATCACCAGCATGGTGTCACTCCTTTTCTTGTTAAAAGCTCCGGGCAATTCGCGCTGAGTCGCCCGGAGAAAGCCTGAAGCCCAATGGCCCTGGCATGCATGAATCTGGATCGTCCGTGGTTGAAGCACGGCGCATCCATGCGCCGCGTCTTGCAGCAATTACGCTTGGGTCAGTTTGGCCACTGCGCGCTCGAAACGGTCGAGACCTTCGTCGATGTCCGCATCCGGGATTACCAGGCTGGGGGCGAAGCGCACCACGTCCGGGCCGGCCTGCAGAACCATCACGGCTTCCTTCTCGGCAGCGTTGAGCACGTCCTTGGCCTTGCCCTTCCAGGCATCGGACAGGGCGGCACCGATCAGCAGGCCGAGGCCGCGCACTTCGGTGAAGATGCCGTATTTGGCACCAATCGCCTCGAGGCGGGTCTTGAAGCGGTCGTGCTTGGCATTGATGCCCTTCAGCACGTCCGGCGTATTGATCACGTCCAGCACCGCTTCTGCCACGGCGCTGGCCAGCGGGTTGCCACCGTAGGTGGTGCCGTGGGTGCCGACGGCCAAGTGCTTGGCGATCTCGGTGGTGGTCAACATGGCGCCGATGGGAAAGCCACCGCCCAGGCTCTTGGCGCTGGAGAGGATGTCCGGGGTCACACCGTAATGCTGGTAAGCGAAGAGGTGACCGCTGCGGCCCATGCCGCTCTGCACTTCGTCGAACACCAGCAACGCGTTGTGCTCGTCGCACAGCTTGCGTGCGCCTTCCAGGTAGGCCTGATCAGCCGGCAGTACTCCGCCCTCGCCCTGCACGGGCTCCAGGACCACGGCGCAGGTCTTGTCGGAAATGGCAGCCTTCAGGGCTTCCAGATCGTTGAAGGGCACATGGGTGATGCCCTCCATCTTCGGCCCAAAGCCATCGGAGTACTTTGGCTGGCCGCCAACAGTCACGGTGAACAGGGTGCGACCGTGGAAGCTGTTGGTGGCGGAGATGATCTCGTGCTTCTGCGGGCCGTAAACATCGTGGGCATATCGGCGAGCCAGCTTGAACGCAGCCTCGTTGGCCTCGGCGCCGGAGTTGGCGAGGAACACACGCTCGGCGAAGGTGGCATCCACCAGCTTCTTGGCCAGGCGCAGGGCCGGCTCGTTGGTGAAGACGTTCGACACGTGCCAGATCTTGTGGGCCTGCTCAGTGAGGGCCTTGACCAGGGCCGGGTGTGCATGACCCAGGGAGTTCACGGCAATACCGCCCGCAAAATCGATCAATTCGCGACCAGATTGATCCCAGACTCGGGAACCTTCGCCACGCACCGGAATGAAAGCGGCGGGGGCATAGTTGGGAACCATCACCTTGTCGAAATCGGCGCGCTCGACCTGCGCATGCTCAACGGACATCAGTTTCTCCTGCCATGAACGGCTAGTGATGAAAGGATTGTAGGGACAGATTCAGGGCTGGCATTGCCGCCATGCGACAACTTCTTATAGCGCCAACCCGGGAAATTCCGGCGCTTATGGAAATGCGACAGAAAGCGTCGGGAAGGCGCAGTTTAAACGCTGATAGCCGCAGCCACGCACAGGGCGGCAAATTTTCTCCACGGGGTGACCGGCGGGTTTTAGTGCACTGGAAGACCGGATTGCCTGTGAGGGCGAATTCATTCGCCAACCGGCCCGCAGGGCCGGCTTGCAGGGATATGCAGATCGTCGGACGGATCGGGCGCAGCGATTCCCATCCGACCAAGAAAGCGCGGGGTCAGCCGCGCTCGGTAACGGCGGGCTGGGTGTCGAAGGGGCTGCCGCTGCGCCGCTGGTTGCGGTCTTCGCGCGGAGTGACACCAAAGAAGTTGCGGTAGGCGCTGGAGAAGTGCGGACCGGAGGAGAAGCCGCAGGACAGACCGATCTGGATGATCGACTTGCTGGTCTGCATCAGCATCTGCCGAGCCTTGTTCAGACGCAGCTCCAGGTAGTACTGGCTGGGCACGCGGTTGAGATATTGCTTGAAGATGCGCTCCAGTTGGCGACGGGAGACGCAGACGTGCTGGGCAATCTCATCCGTGGTGAGCGGTTCTTCGATATTGGCCTCCATCAGCAGCACGGCCTGGGTCAGCTTCGGATGGCTGGAGCCAAGGCGGTTCTGCAGCGGAATGCGCTGACGCTCACCACCTTCGCGGATGCGCTCCACCACCAACTCTTCGGACACCGCACCAGCAAGCTCAGCACCATGGTCACGCGCCAGCACGGCGAGTAACAGGTCGAGCACCGCCAGACCGCCACAGGCGCTCAGGCGGTCGCGGTCCCAGTCGAACAGGTGATTGGTGGCGATCACCTTGGGGAAGCGCTCGGCGAAGTCGTCCTGCCAGCGCCAGTGCACCGCGGCACGGTAACCATCCAGCAGGCCGAGCTGCGCCAGCGGGTAGACACCGGCGGACAGCCCCCCAACTACGCAACCGGTACGCACCAGCTGCTTGATGGCGGACGACAGCGCTGGCGACATCTGCAACGGCGGCTCATCAGCCAACAGGAACAGGCGCTGGAACCCTTCCAGCTTGCCCGCCCAGGCTTCGCCCGGCAAACGCCAAGCTCCCTCAGCCAAGGGCTCGGCATGTAGGAATGAAATTTCGTAGACCACTTCAGGGTGCAGTCGCTGGGCAACGCGAAGGGCATCCTCGGCCAGGGCCAGGGTCAGCGCCTTGGTGCCGGGCCAGAGGAGAAAAGCAATTCGATGGGCAGTCATGGCAGGCAGCTTAGCAGACCCTGAGGATAGGAAGATGAGGTGGCGAGAGCAGGATTTATCCCGCGTTGCAGGGCATGGCGGCGGCTTTCGAGCCGCCGCCATGCGGTATCACTTCAAGCTGCCGGAAAGGAACTGCTTGAGGCGCTCGGATTGCGGATTGGCCAGCACTTCTCTCGGACAACCAGTCTCTTCCACCAGGCCTTTGTGCAGGAAGATCAGCTGGTTGGACACCTCACGAGCAAAGCCCATTTCGTGGGTCACCACAACCATGGTGCGACCTTCAACGGCCAGGTCCTTCATGACCTTGAGCACTTCACCGACCAGCTCCGGATCCAGCGCCGAAGTGGGTTCGTCGAACAGCATCACCTCGGGCTCCATGGCCAGGGCGCGGGCAATGGCCACGCGCTGCTGCTCCCCGCCGGACATGTGTGCCGGGTAGGCGTCCTTGCGGTGCGACACACCAACCTTGGCCAGGTAATGCTCGGCTTTCTCGATGGCCTCCTTCTTCGGCACACCGAGCACATGGACAGGCGCTTCGATGACATTCTCCAGGGCACTCATGTGCGACCACAGATTGAAGTGCTGGAACACCATCGCCAGACGCGAACGCATGCGCTGCAGTTGCTTGGGATCAGCGGCCTTCAGGCCACCATCCTTGTTCGCCACCAGCTTCAGCTCTTCGCCATTAAGTAGAATCTTGCCGCCATGGGGCTGCTCCAGCATGTTGATGCAGCGCAGGAAGGTGCTCTTGCCGGAGCCACTCGAGCCGATGATGCTGATGACGTCACCAGCCTTGGCCGCCAGGGACACACCCTTGAGCACTTCGTGGCTGCCATAGCGCTTGTGCAGGTCTTGGACTTCCAGTTTGTACATGGTCTCGGTCTCGTTTGGCTCAGTCGCTCAGCAGGCGTCCCTGACGGATAGGTTCACGGCCTGCCACCTTGGCCAGCCATAGTCCAGGTTGCGCGAAGCGCAGGCGCTCTCGCACATAAAGCACACCGTCAGTGGAAGCACGGACGATGCTGTGACGATCCTCCAGAGGGTCGATCACCTCGAACAACGGGTCGCCCGCACTAACCCGGGCACCAACTGGCTGCAGGAAACTCACCACGCCTGCATGCGGCGGGTAGACATACTCGGCACCGTCGAACGGTGTGGCCTCGCAACAGGCTTCCGGCACCGCCGGCCAGTCACCGGCAATCAGGCCCTGCTCGGCGAGGAACGCCAGGATCGACTCGGCACTGGCCTCGGCCTTCTGCTTGTCGGTATCAGCCATGCCCCCCAGTTCGACGGTGGTGGCCAAGCAGGCCAGCGGTATCTCGGCCTGCGGGAAGTGGCGGGCAAGCCGCAGCCAAGGCAACGAGCAGGACTCATCGAACGAACTGCCACCGGATTCCTCGGCGGTCAGCACGGCTCCAGCCCCCATCCTTGCAGCGAGCGAACGCCATTGCGGCCATTGCTGCGGCAAGGTGTAGAAATGGACGACCGCCTCGAAATCGCAATGCAGATCGAGCACCACATCAGCATCGCAAGCATGCTGCAACAGCAGGCGCTGGAGCCCGACAAGCTCGGAACCCGCTGGTGGCAACACGTTGAATAGCGCCTGCATGGCCTCGCGAATGACGCGCACATTGGTCGGTCCATCCCGCCCCAAACGCCCGTCCACCGCCGGCGCGACCGCCTCTGCGAGGTCGATGAAGTCGCGATTGAAGTTCTTGCCGCTGCCGAACTCGAAACGCCCTTGCGGGGCAGCCTGAAGCATCTGACCAAGGCCGATGGGATTTGCCACCGGCACCAGCTCGATGACACCGGTCAGGCACCCTTGGGCTTCCAACTCGCGCAGCCGGCGCTTGAGCTCCGCCGCGACTCGCATACCCGGCAGCTCGTCAGCATGCAACGAGGCCTGGACATAGGCCTTGCAAGGACCGCTGCCGAAGCGAAACACCGTCAACTGGCGGCGGGTACCCGGGCAGCCCCAGGGCAGGTCGTGATCGATCCTTTGCATGGCATCAGGCCTTGCGCGGAGCCAGGTAGGCCAGCCAACGCAGCTCAGCCTTCTTGAACAGGCGCACCAGAATGAAGGTCAGGCACAAGTAGAACAGGCCGGCAGTGATAAAGGCCTCGAACGGCAGGTAATACTGCGAGTTCACCGTACGCGCAGCCCCGGTGATATCGATCAGGGTGACGATCGACGCCAGGCTGGTGGTGTGCAGCATCATGATGACTTCGTTGCTGTACTGCGGCAGCGCGCGACGCAGCGCCGAAGGCAGGAGGATGCGGCGATACAGCTTGGCGCGCGACATGCCCATCGCCTTTGCCGCCTCGATCTCGCCATAGGGCGTGGCCTTCAGGCTGCCGGCGAGGATTTCCGCAGTGTAGGCGCTGGTGTTGATCGCGAAGGCCAGACAAGCGCAGAAGGTGGCATTGGACAGGTAAGGCCACAGCACGCTTTCGCGTACTCCCTCGAACTGGGCCAGACCGTAGTAGATGAGGAACAGCTGCACCAGCATCGGTGTGCCGCGAATGACGTAGGTGAAGAGCCAGGCCGGAAAGTTCACCACCGGCTGCTTGGAGACCCGCATCAGCGCCAACGGCACCGCAGTCGCCAGGCCAAGGGCCAGGGAGATCGCCAAGAGCTTGAGGGTTACCAGCACGCCCCCGAAATAGAGCGGCAGGTTCTCCAGGATGACGTTGTAGTCGAAGATCATAGTTCAGCCGCCTTGATGCCCGCCGAGTAGCGTTTTTCCAGGAAGCGCAGCGCCAGCAGGGAAACGCTGGTCAGCACCAGGTAAAGCGCCGCGACCGCCAGGTAGAAGGTGAAGGGTTCACGGGTAGCATCCGCTGCGCTCTTGGCCTTGAACATCATGTCCTGCAGGCCGACCACCGAAATCAGCGCAGTAGCCTTGGTCAGCACCAGCCAGTTGTTGGTGAAGCCGGGAATGGCCAGGCGAATCATCTGCGGCACCAGCACACGGAAGAACACCTGGAGATGACTCATGCCATAGGCCAGGCCCGCTTCGCCCTGCCCCTTCGGGATAGCCATGAAGGCACCGCGGAAGGTCTCGGAGAGGTAGGCCCCGAAGATGAAGCCCAGGGTGAACACGCCGGACCAGAAGGGATCGAGGTCGATGTAGTCCTCGTAGCCGACCATCGGCGCCACCAGGTTCACGATCTGCTGGCCACCGTAGAAGATCAGCAGGATCAGCACCAGGTCGGGAATGCCACGCACCACGGTGGCATAGGCTTCACCCATGATCGCGAGCCACTTGACCGGCGAGAGCCGAAACGCCGCGCCTACCAGGCCAAGCAGGATCGACAGGGACATGGAAGACAAGGCCAGCAACAGGGTGAGCCAGGCACCATCGAGAATGGTCGAGCCGTAGCCGTTGAGCATGATTCAGATCCTCATGCAGCGCGCCAGGAAACACCAGGCGGCACCGCCACAACGAAAAAATGGCACAAACCGCAAATTGAAGTTTGTGCCACTTTCAGGGAAAGCGATTACTCGCCGTAGACGTCGAACTTGAAGTACTTGTCCTGCACTTCCTTGTACTTGCCATTGGCGCGAATGGCCGCGATGGCAGCGCTGATCTTGTCAGCCAGAGCCTTGTCGCCCTTGCGTACAGCGATGCCGGCACCCTCGCCAAAGTACTTCTTCTCGTTGAAGGCCGGGCCGACCAGGGCGAAGCCCTTGCCTGCATCAGTCTTCAGGAAGCCGTCGTCGATGTTCACTACGTCCGCCAGGGTGGCGTCCAGGCGACCTGCCGCCAGATCCAGGAAGATTTCATTCTGTGAGCTGTAGCGAACAACCTCGACCCCCGCCGGTGCAAACACATCGGTGGCATAGCGGTCATAGATGGAAGCACGCTGCACACCGACCTTCTTGCCCTTCAGATCCACCAGCGGGTCGCTGATGACGGAGCCTTCCTTCATCGCGAGGCGAGCCGGCGTGTGGTAATACTTCTTGGTGAAATCCACAGACTTAAGACGCTCTTCCGTGATGCTCAGGGACGACAGCACGGCATCGAACTTACGCACCTTGAGCGCGGGGATCAGGCCATCGAACTCCTGCTCGACCCACTTGCACTCGACCTTCATCTCGGCGCACAGGGCGTTGCCGATGTCGTAGTCGAAACCAGTGATCTTGCCGTCGGGAGTCTTGTAGGCGAAGGGTGGGTAAGCGGCTTCGATACCGATGCGCAGTGGCTTGGCGTCTTCGGCAATGGCTGCCAGCGGCGACAACAGGGACAGCGCCATGGCGCCGAGAAGTGCAATCTTCTTCATCTTATGACTCCTTCAAAGGGGAATGGCTTCTGTTGGCAACGTAAGAATTCGCCCAGACCGTCCACGAATTGTAGAAAGAGTCGTCGTCTTTGCCGGACATGGGATTGCAGGCAAAAGGCTCCGACTGAGTGAGCGGCATTCTAGCCACAGCCCCGAAGTCGATATTTCTTCAATGCGACAACAAATTACAGAAGGACAAAAGAGCCGCAAGAGGCAGATTGACAGGCACTCGAAAAAGTGCAGTAGAGATTACATTTGCAAACCAATTAAAAAGGCAATTATCAGGCCAAAAAATTGAACACCCTTATGGATAACGATTTCCCAGACTTCGACTTACCCATCCAGCGGGAACTGCCCCCCTCATTTGCACCAGTTCGTTTCCATTCGCCCCGAACGAGTGCGCAGCGTAACGAGGACTGTTACCTCAAGGCGAAACCCAAGCCTTTCGCAATGAAAAACCCGATATGAAATCGGTATTTAGCCTAAAAAGACGAGTGCGCCGGGAAGCTCGCCCCGCTATGGGAACCCTGGGCGCCCCCACCTCAGATCATCTCCAGCGGACGTTCGCGAGCGGGAGGCGGAAAGTGGCGGTCGATCAGGGCAAGATCCTCGGCAGTAAGAGCAATACGGTGCGCTTCGGCATTCTGCTTCAGGTGCAACGGTTCAACAGCCTTGGGAATGACCAACACATTCTCCTGACGCAAGGCCCAGGCAAGCGCCACCTGGGCAGGCGTGGCGGCATGACGCTCGGCAACCTGCCTGAGGGCACAATTGTCCAGCAGCTTGCCACCCCGCCCCACCGGGCAATACGCCATGAGCGGCATGCCCCGCCGCTGCTGCCAGGGCAGGAGATCGAACTCGATGCCCCGCGCCGCCGGGTTGTACAGCACCTGATTGGCGGCACATCCTGACGGCAGCTCAAGCAGGTCATCGAGATCAAGGTTGGAGACGCCCCAGCGAGCGATCTTGCCCTGCTCGCGCAGGCGCTCGAAAGCCTCCACCGTTTCATCCAGCGGATGCTCGCCCCGCCAATGCAACAGGTACAGATCCAGGCGATCAGTCCCAAGCCGCTTGAGACTGCGTTCACAGGCCAGTGGAATGCCCTTGCGACTGGCATTCCAAGGGTAAACCTTGCTCACGAGGAATACATCGTCACGCAAGCCGGCGATAGCTTCGCCAACGACCTCTTCAGCGCCTCCTTCCGCGTACATTTCCGCCGTATCGATCAGCCTGAGACCCAGCGCCACTCCCTCGCGTAAGGCAGCCACCTCGCGCTTACGTTCGCTCCGGCTTTCGCCCATATGCCAAGTCCCCTGGCCAATGACAGGAACCTCCGCGCCATCGGGGAATTCAATCTGTCGCATATTGCTCTCCTGAAAGATCAACGTCACGGCCGCAATCGGACCAGTCGGCCGCCCTGGGACGCCACACTCCCGCTTCCGCCCCGGCGCTGCCCCACCAGCCGCGACTCGGTTGCTTCCGATCATCGGCTGCCATCACTTCTTCCCCTTTTTGCCAACTTTGTGGAATACAGCTTGCGCGCAAGCTACTAAGCTGGAAGCAAGAGCGATGGTAGGCCAGTCCGGTGGAATATGGGCGCTATTGAGCAATCAGGTGAAATCAAGAAAGAGCAACCCAAAGGTGATCTCACCGAGCCCGCTGTTTCCCCTGAAAAACCCCGACGAAAACACCGCCTGCTGTTCTGGGGCGGGTGCGTGCTCGTTGCCAGCGGCCTGGCGGTAGCGATCTCCTATGAAATGCGCACTTCGAAACTCCAATCCCACGAAATCAGCCGATATGCCGCCTCTCTGGACTACTCGCTGGAAAACGGCCCCAGTGACGCCATCCAGTTTCCGGACGACGGCCCATTCGATCGGCGACTGGGCTATGCCCATCTTCCTCAGATGTTGGAGCGACTGCAGAAACGTGGTTTTGAAATCCAGCAACAGACTCGTTTCTCCCCCGCTCTGCTGAACTATGCCGAGCACGGACTGTTCCCGCCTTATCACGAGAAGGTTCAGGCCGGCATCAATATCTGCGACTGTCGTGGACTGCCCTTTTATCAATTCAGTTATCCACAGCAGCATTACACCAGCTTCGACAGCATCCCACCGCTGCTGGTCAGCAGCCTGCTGTTCATCGAGAACCGCAAGCTGCTGGACGAGAGCGAACCCTTGGCGAACCCGGCCGTGGACTGGCCACGCTTCAGCAAGGCCGCCCTGACCCAGGTCGGCAAGGCGTTCGACCTGGACGGACAGTCCGCCGGCGGCAGTACGCTGGCCACCCAGCTGGAGAAGTACCGGCATTCACCCCATGGCCGCACGGTTTCCGCAGGCGAGAAGATTCGCCAGATGGTTTCGGCCAGCGTGCGCGCCTATCGGGATGGCCCCGAAACCCGTGAGGCACGGGAACGCATCGTCATGGACTACGTCAATAGCGTGCCGCTCTCGGCCGCACCGGGACATGGCGAGGTACACGGTATCGCTGATGGATTGCGGGTCTGGTACGGGGCCGACTTCAACACGGTCAACCGCCTGCTGGCCGATCAGGATGCGGATATCAGGGCGCGCGGGCTTGCTGTGCGCCAGGTGCTCTCGCTGTTCATCGCCCAGCGCCGCCCTTCCTACTACTTGACGCGTGAGCACGAGGAGCTGAACGAACTTACCGACAGTCATATCCGCGTGCTGGCCAATGCCGGGGTGATCGACCCAGACCTGCGCGAAGCAGCGCTCTCGGCGCGTCTGCGCTTCCGCAACTGGGAGCAGGAGTCCGCGATTCAGGAGGTCGAGGCGAACAAAGGCATCAGCATCGCCCGCAGCCGACTGTCCGGCTTGTTGAAGATGCCACTTTACGATCTCGACCGGCTTGACCTCACAGCCACAAGCACACTGCAGGCCGAACTGCAGAATGCCGTGACCGACTATCTGGTCAAGCTGGCTGACCCGGCCTTCGCCGAACAGGTCGGCCTCTATGGTGAGCGGCTGCTCTCCCCCGAGAAGACTCGCGAGGTGCGATATAGCTTCACCCTGTTCGAACGCACCCCCTCCGGCAACCGCGTGCGGGTGCAGACCGACAACACCAACCAGCCCTTCGACATCAACGAAGGCAGCAAGCTGGAACTGGGGTCCACTGCCAAGCTGCGGGTCCTGGCGACCTACCTGGAGAACGTGGCGACCCTGCACGAGCGTTACGCTGGCCTGACCGTCGAGGAGCTGCGCAAGGTCCCTGTCGACCCGCTTGATTTCATCACCCGCTGGTCCATCGACTACCTGATCGAAAACAAGGACCGCAACCTTCCGGCGATGCTGGAGGCTGCCCTGGAGAGGAAGTATTCCGCCAGCCCCTATGAAAGCTTCTTCACCGGAGGCGGCCTGCACACCTTCAACAACTTCCGCAAGGAAGACAACGGCCGCCGGCCGACCCTGCGCGACGCCTTGCGTGAATCCATCAACCTGCCCTTCGTACGCCTGATGCGGGATCTGGTGCGCCACGACATGTACCGCCCCGAAGGCGGCAAGATGCAACTGCTCAGTGACGATAAGGACCCGCGGCGCCAGGGATACCTGGACCTGTTCGTCTCCCGCGAAAGCCAGACCTACCTGCTGCGCTTCTGGAAGAAATATCGCGGCAAGGACGCCGAACAGCGCCTCAGCACCTTTCTCGACGGCCTTCACCCCTGGCCGGCGCGCCTCGCGGCGATCCACCGATACCTACAACCCCAGGCCGACCTGCCGACCTTCAAGGCCTTCCTGCGCGAACGCATGCCCAAGGAGCCGCTGACCGAAAAACGCATCGAGGAGCTTTACACGCGCTACGGCCCCGGCGCCTACAACCTCAACGATCAGGGCTATGTCGCCCGTGTCCACCCATTGGAGCTCTGGCTGCTCGGCTACCTGCAGAAGTTTCCGCAGGCCAGCTACCGCGACGCAGTGGAAGCCAGCAGCGATGAGCGGCGCGAGGTCTATGGCTGGCTGTTCAAGTCCAAGCGCAAGTACGCCCGCGACAAGCGCATCCGCATCATGCTCGAAGTTGAGGCCTTCCTCGATATTCACCAGCAATGGCGCCAGTTGGGCTACCCCTTCGATCACCTGGTACCCTCTCTGGCCACCGCACTGGGCAGCTCCGGTGACCGTCCGGCTGCGCTGGCGGAATTGATGGGGATCATCCTCAACGACGGCATCCGTCAGCCCACCGTTCGCATCGACCAGTTGCACTTCGCCGCTGACACGCCCTACGAAACCCTGGTGGGTCGGCAGAATGACGCGGGCAAACGCGTGATGACCTCCGAAGTCGCCGCAGCCCTGCGCGACGCCCTGTCCAAGGTGGTGGAAGGCGGCACCGCGCGGCGTCTGCAAGGCAGCTTCACGCTGTCGGACGGAAAACCGCTTGTGCTGGGTGGCAAGACCGGGACCGGCGACAACCGCATCCAGACCGTAACGCGCTATGGCGCCGTGAAGAGTTCGAAGGCGATGAACCGCACCGCCACCTTCGTCTTCTACCTCGGACCACGTCACTTCGGCACCCTGACAGCCTTTGTCGAAGGCAGCCAGGCGGACAAGTTCAGCTTCACTTCGGCGCTACCCGTCCAGGTGCTCAAAGGCATGGCGCCGATTCTCCAGCCGTACCTGGAGCCCGGCTTAAGCACCCAATGCCAGACCCCGGCGCCGGCCGTGCAAGTGAGCCGGCGCTAGCGCCACGCAGCGCCGGCAGCCTGATCCTGTCCACGACGCCTGCGTTCGCCACGCGTTGGCTGATTCCCCGGCGGGGCCGTTTCTATGCGCAATACCCGGACATCAGCCTGCGCCTGGACACCAGTACCGCGCTGATAGAGCTGCACGAGGATGCCAGCGTCGATCTGGTAATCCGCTATGGCACGGGCGAATCCCCCCAACCTGCACAGCCAGTGCCTGCTCGACGAATGCTTTGGCGTTTACGGCACCCCCCGCAGTGGTGGCGGGGTGGGGGCCGCAATGCCCGAACTGATTGCCGTTCGCTGGCGAAACTCGCAACTCTACGAACTGGGCTGGAAGGCCTGGCGCCGGCCAATCAGAAAGCCTCGCAAGGGGCCTGCTGGTGCCTTACCGGCCGGACGTCAGTGTGGCGGGGGCGGATATTTAACGCTTTGCGTTCCAGGGCGGGAACGGCATCCGCCGGTCAGAGCGCTCTTCGATTGGCTGGGGCGCGAGATTGGCTAGGGAATGGGCGCTGGTCCGGCAGGCAAAGGCTGCTCATGCATGTCATTGGGACCACGTACACTCCGGATAGGCAATCCAGTGTGATCCAGCGCCCCGCTACGCCCCCTTGCCAAGTGCAAAAAAAAACCGGCCCACATCCGAAGATATGGGCCGGTGAAGCACTATCGGGTCGTCGGTGAGAGCCCGGACATCAGCCCGGCAAACGGGACGCGGACGACCAGCCGCGTACCGCGGAGAGATCAGATGTGGGCGTCTTGGTATTCCTTCTCCGCCTCGTCGAAGTTCTTCAGCATGGCGGCGGACGGACCGTTGCCAATGCGGCTGAAGACCAGGATGCCAAGGGTGCAAAGGATGAAGCCCGGGATGATTTCGTACAGGCCGGTCCAGCCAAAGAAGTTCTTCCACAGGACCACGGTTACCGCGCCGAGCACCATGCCAGCCAGGGCGCCATTGCGGGTCATGCCTTTCCACAGCAGGGAAAGGATCACCACCGGCCCGAAGGCGGCACCGAAGCCGGCCCAGGCGTAAGACACCAGGCCCAGCACCTTGCTGTCCGGGTCAGCGGCGATGGCGATAGCGATTACGGCCACCAGCAGCACCATGGCGCGGCCGACCCACACCAGCTCGAGCTGACTGGCATTTTTGCGGAAGAAGGCCTTGTAGAAGTCCTCGGTCAAGGCGCTGGAGCACACCAGCAGCTGGCAGCTCAGAGTGCTCATTACGGCCGCCAGAATGGCCGACAACAGGACACCGGCGATCCACGGGTTGAAGAGGATCTTGGCCAGTTCGATGAACACACGCTCGTGGTTCTCGCCAACAGCACCAGCCTGATCCGGATGAGCGGAGAAGTAAGCGATACCGAAGAAGCCCACCGCCACGGCGCCAGCCAGGCAGAAAATCATCCAGCCCATGGAGATGCGGCGAGCGTTGGGGATCGACTTGACCGAATCAGCCGCCATGAAGCGCGCCAGGATGTGAGGCTGACCGAAGTAGCCCAGCCCCCAAGCCAGCAGCGAAATCACACCGACGAAAGTAGCGCCCTTGAGCATGTCGAAGTTGGTCGCGTCCTTCAACTCGATGGCAGCAAAGGTCGGATCCATGCCACCGGTGGCGACCATCACAATGATCGGGGTAAGGATCAGCGCGAAGATCATCAGGCTGGCCTGAACGGTATCGGTCCAGCTCACCGCCAGGAAGCCACCAACGAAGGTGTAGCAGATGGTGGCGGCGGCACCGGCCCACAGGGCGGTTTCGTAGGAAATGCCGAAGGTGCTCTCGAACAGGCGAGCACCGGCAACGATCCCGGAGGCGCAGTAGATGGTGAAGAACACCAGAATCACCACGGCGGAGAAGATGCGCAGAATGCGGCTGTTATCTTCGAAGCGGTTGGTGAAGTAGTCGGGCAGGGTAAGGGCGTTGCCGCAGTGCTCGGTCTGCACGCGCAGGCGGCCGGCAACGAACAGCCAGTTGAGGTAGGCACCAACGATCAGGCCAATAGCGATCCAGCTTTCCGACAGCCCGGAGAGGTAAACGGCGCCAGGCAGGCCCATCAACAGCCAGCCGCTCATGTCAGAGGCACCGGCGGACAGCGCCGTTACGAAGCTGCCGAGGCTGCGACCACCAAGGATGTAGTCGGAAAGGTTGTTGGTGGAGCGATAGGCGGCGAAGCCGATCAGCACCATGGCCGCGATGTAGATCACGAACGTGATCAGTGTCGGGTTACTCACACTCATGGGGGTCTCCCCTGTCGATTGTTCTTATTCGGGCACAGCGGGTTGTCCGCGCCCGTAGTTGGCTTTTGACAGCCGCTTATGGCGGCCGCCGGTTCTGGCCTCGACCGCACCAGCCACATCAGGCCAACGCAATCCCGGTCGAGAAACGGTCGCAGGGCGTCCAGCCCTGCCAATGCGACGGCGCACGCAAGCCTTGGGGCTTACGCGCACCATGCGTATTACTGGAAGTCTTTGTGTGCCTCGCTGATTGCCATGTCGCAAATATCGCGAAGCAGCAGGAAACCATGACAATCGGCAGTGGAAGCGCCCCGGTCGACCTCCATGGTCGTCCGCACAGGGAAGTGACGCAGCAGCGGCTCATTCGCACTGCGCAACAAGACGTGACCTGCAGCCAACATCACGCCCCTCCTCATCTCTGAACGATTAACTTGGGTCTAGTACAACCCGGCCGGCACGCAAGGAAAAGTTTCTGGCCTTGGCTCGGCGCCGGGAGAGCGGAATGTAGTGATATGCCACCACCCCTTTCTTGCTGAATCCTCCGATTTCCTTTCCATATCCTCTGATCAGGGGAACTTTCCGCCAAAAGGTGCAACCAATTGCACCCTTTGCAATCCGTGAAAGTCATTGAGATCTCTCAATGCATGGCGTCATCCGGTTGCTCCAAGCAGGTACAACCTCGAACATCGGTTGCACCCTAATAGCGACAACGGGTTGTTTGCCCCCTTCTCAGGAATGACAGCCGCTTGGCCACCAGGCCAATCGTGACGAACTGAAACCGCCCCGGTCACAGCAGCAGGGGATGCACGCAAGTCATGACACTGGCGGGATCAACCCTCGCAGAAAGGTTGATATTTCAGGATTAATGGGCGTCGCGCAGACGCTTGGGCGTCAGGCCCAGATAACGGCGCATGGCCGTGGTGAGGGCACTCTGGCTGGAGAAGCCGCACTCTTCAGCGATTCGAACGAGAGGGTGCTCGCTTTCGCGCAACATGCGGGCAGCACGGTCCAGGCGAGTCTTGAGCAGGTACTGGTGAGGTGTGAGGCCAACGCTGTCCTTGAACTGGGCGTGGAAGTGACTGGGGCTCAGGCAGGTGACCTGCGCCAACTCTGCCACGCTTATACGCCGGGACAGGTTCTCAAGGATGTAGCCATCCAGGCGCCCCAGGTCCAGGCTACCGGCTGGCCGCTTGCCCGGTTCGCCAAACAGGCGCAGATAGAGGGCCCGGAGCAGGATGCCGCCGAGCGAACGTGCCAGCATGGGATCACTGCCATAACGGGCGAGTTCGGCACCTGCGTAGCTGAGCAGATTCTGGAAATCAGCATCCAGAGCGGGATAGCGTGGTGCCTCGAACAAGCGGCCGAGCAGCTCGAGGTCCTCAGCCGACGTGCCTTGCTCATTCAGATCGAGGATCAGCATGCGGTTCTCGCCGACACCGGCGAACTGATGCCCGGCATCCCCTGGAACGAGACACGCGCGCATGCGGCACACCTCTCCCCCGCGGCCGTTCACTTCGAACTCGGCGCGGCCGGAAAGGGACATCACCAACTGGTGATGATCGTGAGCATGTTCGTGAGCCTGGTCGTCCAGGCTCATCAGACGGGTCTTGAGCATGGGGATTTCGATCAAATTTTGCGCAGTTTAGCGAAGCACCCCTGACTTGCCCAGCACCGGGCGGCAGCGACAAGTCCGACAATAAGGTTGAAATGCCCGACGCCTTGCCCCATCTAGCTTGGATGAGCCAACAGCCAGGTGCCCCCATGAGCGATCAGGACATCACAGCGGAAATCGTCGAAGAAGCCACCCCGGCCCACGGCACGGGCCTGGTGCTGCCCGGCCAGGCGCTGCCCGACAAACTGTACATCATTCCCATCCATAACCGCCCTTTCCTGCCCTCGCAGGTGCTGCCCGTCATCGTCAATGAAGAACCCTGGGCAGAAACCCTCGAACTGGTGACCAAGACGGCCCACCGTTGCCTGGCCGTGTTCTTCGTCGACAACCCGTCGGAGGACCCCAGCCAGTTCGATCTCGGCAATCTGCCGGAACACGGCACCCTGGTGCGCGTGCACCATGTCACGCGGGCCGATGGCAAGCTCCAGTTCGTGGCCCAGGGCCTGTCGCGGGTGCGCATCCGCGGCTGGCTGCGGCGCCAGCATCCGCCCTACCTGGCGGAGGTCGACTACCCGCAACCGGCGGCCGACCCGCGCGACGAGGTAAAGGCCTACGGCATGGCGCTGATCAACGCGATCAAGGAACTGCTGCCGCTCAACCCACTGTACAGCGAGGAGCTGAAGAACTACCTGAATCGCTTCAGTCCCAACGATCCCTCGCCGCTCACCGACTTTGCCGCAGCCTTGACGACAGCCTCCGCTGCCGAGCTGCAAGAAGTGCTGGACACGGTGCCGGTGCTCAAGCGGATGGAGAAGGTGCTGCCGCTGCTGCGCAAGGAAGTTGAGGTCGCTCGCCTGCAAAGCGAGCTGTCTGCTGAGGTGAACCGCAAGATCGGCAAGCATCAGCGCGAATTCTTCCTCAAGGAACAACTGAAGATCATCCAGCAGGAACTCGGCATCACCAAGGATGACCGCAGCGCCGACAGCGAACAGTTCCACCAGCGACTGGAAGGCAAGGTGTTGCCGGAGCAGGCGCGCAAACGCATCGACGAAGAACTTAACAAGCTGCAGATACTGGAAACCGGCTCGCCCGAGTATGCGGTCACCCGCAACTACCTCGACTGGGCGACCTCGGTACCCTGGGGCGTCTATGGCAAGGACAAGCTCGACCTCAAACACGCGCGCAAGGTGTTGGACCAACACCATGCCGGCCTGGAGGACGTGAAGAGCCGCATCCTCGAATTTCTCGCCGTGGGCGCCTTCAAGGGTGAGATTTCCGGTTCCATCGTCCTGCTGGTGGGTCCACCGGGTGTGGGCAAGACCAGCATCGGCAAGTCCATCGCCGAATCCCTCGGGCGGCCTTTCTATCGCTTCAGTGTTGGCGGCATGCGCGACGAGGCGGAGATCAAGGGCCACCGTCGCACCTACATTGGCGCCTTGCCCGGCAAGCTGGTACAGGCACTCAAGGAAGTGGAGGTGATGAACCCGGTCATCATGCTCGACGAGATCGACAAGCTCGGCGCCAGCTATCAGGGCGACCCGGCCTCCGCGCTGCTGGAGACCCTCGATCCCGAGCAGAACGTCGAGTTCCTCGACCACTACCTGGACCTGCGTCTGGACTTGTCCAAGGTACTCTTCGTCTGCACGGCCAATACCCTGGACTCGATCCCCGGACCGCTCCTGGACCGGATGGAAATGATCCGTCTCTCCGGCTACATCACCGAAGAGAAACACGCCATCGCCAAGCGTCACCTTTGGCCCCGTCTGCTTGAGCGCACGGGTGTACCGAAGGAACGCCTGAGCATTACCGATGGCGCACTGACTGCGGTCATTGAAGGCTACGCCCGGGAGGCCGGCGTTCGTCAGCTGGAAAAACAGCTGGGCAAGATCATCCGCAAATCCGTGGTCCAGCTCCTGGAAGACCCCAAGGCGAAGATCAAGGTGGGCCAGAAGGACCTGGAGCGTTACCTGGGCTTGCCGCATTTCCGCAAGGAACAGCTGCTGGCCGGAATCGGCGTCATCACCGGGCTGGCCTGGACCAGTTTGGGCGGCGCGACCCTGCCGATAGAAGCGACCCGCATCCATACGCTCAATCGCGGGTTCAAGCTGACGGGCCAGTTGGGCGACGTGATGAAGGAGTCAGCAGAGATCGCCTACAGCTACATCAGTTCGCACCTGAAGAAGTTCGGCGGCGACCAGGGCTTCTTCGACCAGGCTTTCGTGCACCTGCACGTTCCTGAAGGTGCAACGCCGAAGGACGGCCCCAGCGCCGGCATCACCATGGCCAGCGCCCTGCTCTCCCTGGCACGCAACCAGGCGCCGAAGAAAGGCGTCGCCATGACTGGCGAGCTGACTCTGACCGGCCAGGTGCTGCCAATTGGTGGCGTTCGAGAGAAAGTCATTGCCGCACGCCGACAGAAGATCCATGAACTGATCCTGCCAGAGGCCAACCGGGGCGCATTCGAGGAACTGCCGGCATACCTGAAGGAAGGCATGACCGTGCATTTTGCCAAGCGCTTCACCGATGTCGCCAAGGTGCTCTTCGACTGAGCGACTCCCCTTACGCGAGGGCGGGTGAGCAGCTATGCTGGCCCGGCCCTTGGATGATGGAGCCCCTCCGATGACGCTGACCCGCCTCCCCCGTCTGCTGCTACCCCTGGGACTGGTCCTGCTCACAGCCTGTTCACAACAGCAAACTGGCCCGATCGTGATGGGCCAGGAACGCGAATGTCCGCTGGAGCTCAATCAGGGCCAGACACTGGTGCTCACCCTGCCAAGCAATCCCACCACGGGTTTCCGCTGGGTGGTCAGGGACTCGGCCGCCACTGTCCTGCAGAGCCTGGGGCCTGAGGTGTATTCGACGCCGGAGGACGCCGGCCTGGTCGGCAGCGCCGGGCAATCCACCTGGCGCTTTCGCGCTAGCTATGCCGGGCAGGGTCGCTTGCTGCTGGACTACCAACGCCCCTGGGAAACCGACGTCGAGCCTGCCGATACCTTCGATTGCCAGATCAGCGTCAACTGATCTCCGGCCAGTGCTGCGCCATAGGCTACCGCCAATGGCGCCTTGAGCCTGGAAGCACACCCCATGACTGCGCATAGTGCGGCCTTCCGATAAGACAGGGAGCGCCTGGATGTACGCATTATTGGTTGGGCTGGCTGGTGCGCTGGCATTCATTTTCGGACTCGCCAGCGACTGGGATGCCTTGTGCTTCTGGAGCAAACCTGTTCCAGTGTTGGCGATGCTCTATTGGCTGCGCGGCGCTCCTGCCGGAGCCTATCGTCGCTGGATCACGCTGGGCCTGGCATTTTCATTGGTTGGCGACGTGCTGCTGGCCTGGCCCACTGATCAGTTCGTCTTCGGCCTTGGCGCTTTCTTGCTCGCTCACCTCGCCTATCTTTACGCTTACCTGGGCACCTGCCGACGGCTTTCACCATTGCCACTGATCGTATCGATCGCGGTTGGCGGAGGCATGTTCGGCCTGCTCGCCTCCCGCGACCTGGGACCTCTGCTGGTTCCTGTAGCCTGCTACTCATTAGCCATCAGCACCATGCTCTGGCGCGCCCTCGCCCGCCTAGGCACGGGTCTTGACCGCCAGTCGGTCGTGCTCGCGGCGGCCGGGGCAATACTGTTCGTGCTGTCTGACAGCCTGATTGGCATCAACCGCTTCGTGTCCCCTTTCGGTGGAGCCAGTTACGCGATCATCCTCACTTACTGGCTCGGACAATGGGCCATCGCCGCATCCGTGATGGCCCAATCAGAAACGCCCTGAACTGCTCAGGCAGATCCGGCAAGCCGCCCGGAAATCAGCTATAGCAATTAGGCGGACCCTCATTCAGAGGATGAGAAATGGGCAGCCTATCGAGACTGTTGGGCTTGTTGTCCTGGGCATTGCTGCTGGCTGGATGCGGCAGCCTGTTGCCCAGCGAGCGTGCAGAAGTACTCTCACCCTTCCGGGACTACACGGATGCAGAGATCCGTTATTCCCAGGCCATGCCGGGTACGACCACCAGACCTGAGCTCTTCTCGCTGGGGTTCGATCCGCTGATCCAGGGTAATGGCCGGATGCTCTCGTTCATCGACGTGCGATTGATGTTCGTCCAACCCAACGTACCGATCGACTACCTGCCGGACGGCCTGATCAAATGCCTGGAGGCCAAGGACCGCTGCATCGGTTATGCCTTCGAGTTCACCAAGACCGACACCCAACGGGTCGGCAATTTCTGGGCAGACGTCTTCAACTTCCGCAAGAACCGCGAGTATCAGGGCTGGGTATTCCGCGCGGTGTTCGTATTGGTTGACGACGTCCTGGTGCACAAGGTCAGTAATGGCGAACCGAACATTCGTCGCTACGAGGTCAAACGCAACCCGCTGGGGCCCCTGCAGGGGGCAGGCGAGTTCTTTTCCGACCAGTTGAAGTAGGGGTGGTTTGGCGGCGCCGCGCAGTCCGCTAGAATGCCGGCCTTTTCCAACGCTGGTAACGGCCCGTGACAGACAGCCCAGACCGCATCTACGCCACCCCCCAGGGGCAGGTCGCCGACTTCGCCTTCAATGAAGACGTGGTCCGCGTATTCCCGGACATGATCAAACGCTCGGTCCCGGGCTATCCCACCATCGTCGAGAACATTGGCGTGCTGGCATCCCAGTTCGCCCAGCCCGGCACACCTCTGTATGACCTGGGCAGCTCTCTCGGCGCCGTGACCCAGGCCCTGCGCCGTCATGTGAAAGCGGATGGCTGCCGGGTGATCGCTGTGGACAACTCCAGCGCCATGGTCGAGCGCTGCCGCGAGTACCTGCACGCCCAGGACTCGATGTTCCAGGAGCTGCTGCCGGTGGACGTGATCGAGGCGGACATTCTCGACATGGAGTTCCAGCCCTGCTCCCTGGTGGCGATGAACTTCACCCTCCAGTTCGTGCCGCGCGACCAGCGCCTGGAACTCCTCGGCCGTATCCGCCGGGCCCTGTTACCCGGGGGCGCGCTGATCCTCTCGGAAAAACTGCGTTTCGAAGATGCCGAGGAGCACCAGTTGCTCACCAACCTGCACATTGCCTTCAAGCGCGCTAACGGCTACAGCGAGCTGGAAATTGCCCAGAAGCGCAGCGCTCTGGAGAACGTCATGCGCCCCGACAGCCTCGAAGAGCATCGGGCACGCCTGAAAGCGGCTGGATTCTCCAAAGTGGTGCCCTGGTTCCAGTGCCTCAACTTTGCCTCACTGATCGCCCTGCCATGATTCCCACGCTTGACCTCGACGCTTTGCAGCAACGCCTGGCGGGTAGCCCGCTGCAGGACTGGGCGGCCGACCTCCCGGCACAACTCGACACCAAGCTGGCAGTCGGGCATGGCGATCTGGAGCGCTGGAGCGCCGCCGTACGCGCATTGCCCCCCCTGCAACCCCAGGTCGTCGACCTTGCGCAGCGTTTCCACCTCGACACCCCCTGCGATGAGCCCACCCGCGCTGCACTGAAAACAGCACTGCAGGGGCTCATTCCCTGGCGTAAAGGCCCATTCGACCTCTTCGGCGTACACATCGACACCGAATGGCGCTCGGATTGGAAGTGGGCCCGCGTGGCCCCCCACCTGGACCTGCGCGGCAAGCGTGTGCTGGATGTGGGTTGCGGCAATGGCTACTACCAGTGGCGCATGCTCGGGGCGGGCGCCGACTGCGTGGTGGGCATCGACCCGAACTGGCTGTTCCTCTGCCAATTCCTCGCGATGAAGCACTTCCTGCCCGAGTTGCCGGCCTGGCATCTGCCGTTGGCACTTGAGGAACTGCCGCCGAAGCTGGAAGGCTTCGACACCGTGTTCTCCATGGGCGTGCTCTATCACCGTCGCTCGCCCATCGACCATCTCTTCGAACTGAAGGATTGCCTGCGCCGTGGCGGCGAACTGGTCCTGGAAACCCTGGTTGTGGAAGGTGACGCCCAGCAGGTACTGGTGCCCGAGGATCGCTACGCGCAAATGCGCAACGTCTGGTTCCTGCCTTCGGTACCGGCACTGGAGCTCTGGTTGCGTCGTGCGGGCTTCCTTGATGTGCGCTGTGTGGATGTCAGCTATACCAGCGTCGAAGAGCAGCGCAGCACTGATTGGATGCGCTTCCAGTCGCTGCCGGAATTCCTCGACCCTGCCGATCACACGCGGACCGTCGAAGGCCTGCCGGCCCCTGCACGGGCCGTGCTGATCGCACGCAAGCCCTGACCTGGCCAAGGACCGTTTCGCGGTCCTTGGCGAATCCATTGGATATGTCTGCGTTTGCTGTTATCAGCAATCAATGACCGGGCTGAGAGCCTTGTAGGAGCGGGAGGACGCCAAGTTCTTGCTCGCGAAAGGGTCCGGTTCGCGAGCAAGCTCGCTCCTACAAGGAATGCCGCCGCTTGCAGCGCTCAACGCAGACAGAGCCAATCCATCCGCCAAGCAGGCCCGCAGATTGAGCCTGGGATACCCATCGCCATCGAGCAGGAATCGAAGGGAATCGCTGCGCTCGGTCCATCCTACGAATCAGCCCCGCGCCGCAGCCGCCACGATCAACTGTTTCATTTCCACGACGGCCTGCTTGAAGCCGACGAACAGGGCGTGGGCGACCAGCGCATGGCCGATGTTCAGCTCATTGATCCCACGGATCGCCGCCACCGGCTCCACATTGTGGTAGTGCAGGCCATGGCCAGCATTGACGACCAGACCTTGACCGAGGCCAAAGGCCACGCCATCGCGGATACGCGCCAGTTCACGGACCGCCTCTTCCGGGGTGTGGGCATCGGCATAGCGGCCGGTATGCAGCTCGATGGCCGGCGCGCCTACGCGGCGGGAGGCCTCGATCTGGCGCTCGTCAGCATCGATGAACAGCGACACCTCGCAGCCCAGCTTGGACAGGCGCTCTACCGCCGCCCTGATCCGCGCTTCCTGGCCAGCGACATCCAGACCGCCTTCGGTGGTCAGCTCCTGGCGGGTTTCCGGCACCAGGCAGATGTGTTCGGGGCGGATGATCTCGGCAAAGGCGAGCATTTCCTCGGTCACGCCCATCTCGAAGTTCATGCGCGTCTGCAGCACATCCTTCAGCACGCGCACATCGCGCTCCTGAATGTGCCGGCGATCCTCGCGCAGATGCACAGTGATGCCGTCGGCACCGGCCTCTTCAGCATCCAGCGCCGCCTTGACCGGGTCAGGGTAACGGGTGCCGCGAGCTTGTCGAAGGGTGGCAACGTGGTCGATGTTTACGCCGAGTAGTACGCGATTCGCTTCAGTCACGGGGAGGTTCCTTGATCGTCATGAAAAGCTCGCGGCTGACCAGAGGCCGGCCGCCCAAGTGAGGTGCCAGGGCCTGGCGCATCAGGCGCTTGGCGGCTGCCAGGGCACCAGGGGCGTCCCAGTTCGCGTCGGCCAGGGCCAACAGCTCCCGACCATGAAACAGTCCAGGTTGCAACTGCGCTACCGGCTCCAGGCCGGCGTCCGGCAACAGACGGTAGATTCGGTCGGGGATGATGGGTTGTCCGGCGACGTCAATATCCAGCGGGAAACCATAGCCCAGCTGATCCAGCAGGCGCCATTCGAACGCGCGCAACAGGGGTTCCAGCGGGCGGTTGGCCGCCAGTGCCTGGAGGGTCAGGGCGTAATGATCGAACAGCGCCGGTTGCGGATCTTCTGTCGGCAGCAGGCGGACCAGCAGCTCGTTGAGGTAGAGGCCACTGAACAAGGCCTCGCCGGCCAATAGGTTGGGAATGCCGGCGCTTTCCAGGCGAGCGACATTCCTCAGCTCGCCCCGGCCACGAAACTCGGCTTCCAGTGGGATAAAAGGACGTGCCAGGGTGCCGGCCTTGCCCCGCGCTCCACGCAGAACGGCACGGAACCGCCCTTCGGGGCTGAAGAAATCAACCAGCGCGCTGCTTTCACGGTAGGGCCGGCTGTGCAGGACGAAAGCCAGCTGCGCACTGGTCTGCATGGGTAATTCAGAGGTCGTTGTAGCCCAGCGAGCGCAAGGCACGCTCGTCGTCGGACCAGCCACCCTTTACCTTCACCCAGAGGTTGAGCATGACCTTGGAGTCGAACAGCACCTCCATGTCCTTGCGGGCCTCCTGGCCGATGCGTTTGATACGCTCACCAGCGTCGCCGATGATGATCTTCTTCTGCCCTTCCCGCTCGACCAGGATCAGCGCATGAATGTGCAGAATGCGACCTTCCTGCTTGAACTCCTCTATCTCTACGGTGATCTGGTAGGGCAGTTCGGCGCCCAGTTGGCGCATGATTTTCTCGCGCACAAGCTCAGCGGCCAGGAAGCGGCTGCTGCGGTCGGTGATCTGGTCTTCCGGGAAGAAGTGCTCACCTTCTGGTAGGCGCTCCGCCACCAGGCGCTCCAGCGTATCGAGGTTGTGGCCTTGCTGGGCGGAGATCGGCACCACCTCGGCATTCGGCAACTGTTCCTGGAGCCAGGACAGATGCGGGATCAGGTCACCCTTTTCATCAAGCCGGTCGGTCTTGTTGACTGCGATGATCACCGGGCCCTGCACGTACTGCACGCGCTCGAGCACCAGCTGGTCTTCCTCGGTCCAGCGGTTGCGGTCGACGACGAAGATCACCACGTCGACGTCCTTCAGGGCAGCGGACGCGCTGCGGTTCATGTAGCGATTCAGCGCTTTGTCACTTTTCTTGTGAAGGCCGGGCGTATCGACATAGACCGCCTGGACATTACCCTCGGTCTTGATCCCGAGCATGTTGTGGCGGGTGGTCTGCGGCTTGCGCGAGGTGATCGCCAGCTTCTGTCCAAGGATATGGTTCAGCAGCGTGGATTTGCCCACGTTGGGGCGACCGACGATGGCGACATAGCCACAGCGGAAGGGGGTATTGTCAGTCATTGCCATTCTCCACGCCGAGTGCGATCAGGGCGGCGGCGGCGGCCACCTGTTCTGCGATGCGCCGGCTGGCGCCCTGCCCTTGGGTCTTGTCATTCAGCAGGGTGACCTGACACTCGACGAAAAACGTCCGGCAGTGCGGTTCACCCTGGATATCCACTACCTCGTAGCGGGGGAGTTCACAGGCGCGCGATTGCAGAAACTCCTGCAGGCGCGTCTTGGGATCCTTGTTGGTGTCCACCAGCGTCAGGCTTTCGAGCTCATTAGCCAACCAGGCGAGCACCCGCTCACGGGCGGCATCCATGCCAGCATCCAGGTAAATCGCCCCGATCAGGGCTTCCAGCGCATCAGCAAGTATGGACTCGCGGCGGAATCCGCCGCTTTTCAGCTCACCCGAGCCCAGGCGCAGGTATTCGCCAAGCTCGAAGCCACGCGCCAGCAGCGCCAGGGTCTCACCTTTGACAAGGCGCGCGCGCAACCGCGACAACTGGCCTTCACGAGCCTGCGGAAAGCGCTCGAAGAGCGCCTCGCCCGCGACGAAATTGAGGATGGCATCACCGAGGAACTCGAGGCGCTCGTTGTTACGACCGGCGAAACTGCGGTGGGTCAAGGCCAGGGTCATCAGACTCTGGTCCTTGAAGGTGTAGCCGAGCTTACGCTCGAGACGGCTGAGGGATACGCTCACTGGACTCGCACACGGAATTCTTTATCGAAGCGCACCACCAGATCGAGGTTCTCGACCAGAGGTTCGCGTTTTTCATACTTCAGGTGGGCATGGAACTCGTTGTTTTCCAACGTCACCTTCAGGGCCTTGTCCAAGTCCAGGTCGCGAATGCCGTTGACCTGAAGTCCCTTGCTGACATGGCTGTAAAAGTCGGGGATGGTCCTGACTTCCAGGGCCTTCTCGGTTTCCACCGAGCTTATGATCTTCTCCAGGGAGAAGAAGTCGAGATAATGCGGGATGACTTTGAAGGCTGTGCTGGCGAGGAAGGCTACAACCGCCAGGACCAACAGCCAGCCCAGCATCGACAAACCCTTCTGGGAACGCGCGAACGTCATGATCGACCTCTATGTCTGTATTGTTGTGGAGGCCAAAGGCCCGCAAGCAAGACTATATGGCGCGTGCGACGCTGCCATGAACAACGCCGCATTTTCGCAAAGCGAGCCTGCCTGTCAGTGGATCAGGCCCACTCGGGAGAAGTTCGGCACGTTACGCAGCTTGGGATCGGGCCAGCTCATCCACACTGCAAAGGCTTTGCCCACGATATTCCGGTCCGGGACCATGCCAAGCAGGTTCCGAGGAATGTTCGGGTCGTTCCAGTAGCGGCTGTCGTTGGAGTTGTCACGGTTGTCACCCATCATGAAGTAGTGTCCCTGCGGTACTACCCATTCGCGACCCGGTTCCATGCGATAGCGCTTCATTTCCTTACGGATCAGGTGCTCGGCTTCACCCAGCTTCTCTTGGAACAACATCGCACTACCCAGGGTGCCAGGCTCTTCGCCAAGCAGCTTTTCCGCAACCGGCTGGCCGTTGACGGTCAGTCGTTTGTCGCTGCTGTAGGCAATCCGGTCGCCAGGCAGGCCAATGACGCGCTTGATGTAGTTGACGTTCGGGTCGCTCGGATAGCGGAACACCATGACGTCGCCACGCAGCGGGTCACCCACCTCGATCACTTTGGTATCAACCACCGGCAGGCGAATGCCGTAGGCGAACTTGTTGACCAGGATGAAATCGCCCACTTCCAGTGTCGGCTTCATCGAGCCGGACGGAATCTGGAAGGGCTCAACCAGGAAAGAACGCAGCACCAGCACGATGGCCAGCACCGGGAAGAAGGACTTCCCGTACTCGATCAGCAGCGGTTCCTTGCTCAGTTTGTCGACCACATTCGGATCAGGCTCTCCGACCTGCCCCTCGTAGGCGGCAATCGCCGAGCGCCGGCGAGGCGCCAGCAGAACCAGGTCAACAAGTGCGAGCACACCAGAGACTGCAACGGCGATAACCAACAACAGCGGGAAATTGATCGACATAGACCCTAGCTATCCACTTTGAGCACAGCAAGGAAGGCTTCCTGCGGGATTTCCACGCTGCCAACCTGCTTCATCCTTTTCTTACCGGCCTTCTGCTTCTCCAGCAGTTTTTTCTTACGGCTAACGTCGCCGCCGTAGCACTTGGCCAGAACGTTCTTCCTGAGCGCCTTTACGGTAGTACGCGCAACGATCTGTCCACCGATCGCCGCCTGAATCGCCACGTCGAACATCTGCCGTGGGATCAGTTCCTTCATCTTCTCAGTCAACGCCCGCCCCTTGTAGTGGGCCTGGTCGCGATGGACGATCAGCGCCAGCGCATCGACCTTCTCGCCGTTGATCAGGACATCCAGCTTGACCAGATTAGCCGGTTCGAAACGGTCGAAGCTGTAGTCCAGCGACGCATATCCACGACTTACCGACTTCAGGCGGTCGAAGAAGTCGAGCACCACCTCGTTCATCGGCAGGTCGTAGCAAACCTGAACCTGGGAGCTGAGGAATTGCATGTCACGCTGGACACCACGCTTCTCGATACACAGGGTGATGACGTTGCCCAGATGCTCCTGGGGAACCAGGATGTTCGCGCGGACGATCGGCTCGCGCATCTCTTCGATGGACGAAAGATCGGGCAGCTTGGACGGGTTATCGACGTAGATGATCTCTCCGTTCTTCTGCACCACTTCGAAGACTACAGTCGGCGCCGTGGTGATCAGGTCCAGGTCGTATTCGCGCTCAAGTCGCTCCTGGATGATCTCCATGTGCAGCATGCCGAGGAAGCCGATGCGGAAGCCGAAGCCCAGGGCCTCGGAGCTTTCCGGTTCGTACTGCAGGGCGGCATCGTTCAGCGTCAGTTTCTGCAGCGCTTCGCGGAAGTCCTCGAAATCATCGGAACTGACCGGGAACAGGCCCGCATAGACCTGCGGTTTGATGCGTTGGAAGCCCGGCAGAACATCGACATCCGGGGTATTGGAGAGGGTCAGGGTATCGCCCACCGGCGCGCCATGAATGTCCTTGATACCGGCGATGATGAAGCCTACTTCGCCGGCCTTGAGGTCAGGCATCTCGGTATGCTTCGGGGTGAAGACGCCGACGCTGTCCACCTGGTGGAGCTTGCCGGTGGACTTCACCAGAATCTTGTCGCCCTTTTTTACCCGGCCGTGCTTGACGCGCACCAGCGACACCACGCCCAAGTAATTGTCGAACCAGGAGTCGATGATCAGGGCCTGCAACGGAGCGTCGATCTCCCCTTCCGGCGGCGGGATGACCTTGACCAGTTGCTCCAGCACATCCACTACGCCCATGCCGGACTTGGCGCTGCAGGGCACGGCATCAGTGGCGTCGATGCCGATGATGTGCTCGATCTCTTCCTTGACCCGTTCCGGCTCGGCCTGGGGCAGGTCCATCTTGTTCAGCACCGGCATGACCTCGAGGCCTTGCTCGATGGCGGTATAGCAGTTGGCAACCGACTGTGCCTCGACGCCCTGGCCGGCATCGACCACGAGCAGCGCGCCTTCACAGGCGGCCAGCGAGCGGCTGACCTCATAGGTGAAGTCCACGTGGCCGGGAGTATCGATGAAGTTCAGTTGGTAGGTCTGCCCGTCCTGCGCTTTGTAATGCAGGGTGACGCTGTGGGCTTTGATGGTGATACCACGCTCCCGCTCCAGGTCCATGGAGTCCAGTACCTGCGCCTCCATCTCGCGGTCGGACAGGCCGCCGCACATCTGGATGAAGCGGTCAGCCAGGGTCGACTTGCCATGGTCGATATGGGCGATGATGGAGAAATTGCGGATATGACTCAGGTCACTCACGGATTAACACTCAAAAAAGCCGCGAGCAGGTTGCTCGCCGAAAAATAGCGAGGGAGTTTACCTGATCGCCAGTCAACACGTCACGCCCGCGCAGCGGAAGGCAGGCATGAAAAAGGCGGCCCGCGGGCCGCCTTTTTCCGTGCCGCGTCGTTATTCGGCCAGTTTGAAGGTAATGAAGCTGGCCCGCCCCTGACGCAGAACACGCATGGACACCGAGCGATTCTTCGGCAAGTCCTTGGCGATCTGGGTAAATGTCTTGGCAGAGTCGATCGCCTGGTTATTGAGGTGAGTGATCACGTCGCCCGGGCGCAGGCCCATCATCGCGGCCGGACCGTCCTGAACCTCCTTGATGACTACTCCACCTTGCAGGTCCAGGGCTTTCTTCTGATCATCGGTAAGCTCGACAATGCTGACGCCCAGGCGATTGCTGCTGCGCTCGACACCCTGAGCGCCGGCGGCAGTCACTTCCGCCCCCTCTTCAGGCAAGGCGCCAATGGCCATGCTGAGGGTCTTGCGCGAGCCGTCGCGAACCACGTCCAGTTCGATCTTGCTGCCTGGTTTGAGAGTACCCACCAGGTGCGGGAGGTCCGCGGATACTACGATAGGCTGGCCATTCATACTGAGGATCACGTCACCGACCTGCAGGCCGCCTTTGGCCGCCGGACCATCCTCCAGCACCTGGGCCACCAGGGCACCAGCCGGCTTATCCAGGCCAAAAGACTCGGCCAGATCCTTGTTCACTTCCTGGATGACCACACCCAGCCAGCCGCGTCTGACCTTGCCCTCGGCCTTCAGCTGGTCCGCCACCGTCATGGCAACATCGATCGGAATGGCGAAGGACAGGCCCATGAAGCCGCCCGAACGGGTGAAGATCTGCGAATTAATGCCGACCACCTCACCATCGAGGTTGAACAGGGGGCCGCCGGAGTTGCCCGGGTTGATCGCCACATCAGTCTGGATGAACGGAACGTAGTTCTCGTTCGGCAGGCTCCGCCCCTTGGCACTGACGATGCCAGCAGTCGCCGAATGGTCGAAGCCGAACGGCGAGCCAATGGCCAGCACCCAGCTACCAACCTTCAGATCTTCGGACTTGCCGATCTTGACGGTCGGCAGCCCCTTGCCCTCAACTTTGAGCAGCGCGACGTCCGTGCGCGGGTCCGCCCCAACCAGCTTGGCTTCCAGCTCACTGCGATCGGACAGGCGAACGATGATCTCGTCCGCATCGGCCACCACATGGTTGTTGGTCAGGACGTAGCCGTCCTTGGAGATGATGAAGCCGGAACCCAGGGACTGCGCTTCGCGTTGGCGACCACCTTGAGGATTTCGCGGCGCCGGTGGCATGTTGCGCTCGAAGAACTCCCGCAGCATCGGCGGCAAGCCCTCCAGATCAGGCATCACGGGGGCACCGGCCGTACTGCGCTGCGGCAGCTTCTGCCGAGTACTGATGTTGACGACGGCCGGAGACGCCTCCTCGACCAGAGGCGTGAAATCAGGCAACTCAGCGCGCGCGATCAGAGTTTGCCCCAGCAGCAACACGGCTGCCATGGCGGTCATGCAGGATTTGAGACTTAACATCGACATACTGCTCCCGTTGCAGAACGAGTGGTATGAGCTCCTCGGGCCTTTCGGCACGACGAACAAAAAAAAGGAGCCAATAGGGATATCCCCAGGCTCCGTCAAATATCAAGGAAAAATGTGGAACTTTCGTTCAAGCCATCCCTGGCCGGCGATACCACAGGCATCACCAAGGTTCCGCGACATGCAGCTGTACCAGGTGTCATTGAGCAGCTGGCGCCTCCGCAGCACGCATGGATAAGGCGACGCGCTCAGCGGTCCCCAGCGGGATCTCGCCTACGACCGTCACCATTACGTCACCATCCGCCGTACTCACACGCTTGGCCACCATGACAGTAGGCCCAAGCTGGCTCCGGGCATCCTCCACCACCGCGCCATGCAGAGGTTCGAGGAACACCGAAAAACGGGAAAGCCCATCGTCGTACACCAGCCAGGAAACCGAATCAGACGAAGCCGGACTTCGGCGCTCCTGCTCGCTGGCTAGACTGAATCCCGGCGGAAGCCACTCCGAGCGCCAGCGGCTTGACTGGCCCTTGGGCGCCTCGGTGACTCGAACAGCTTCGCAGGCCTGGCTCGGCTGGACGCTGCCGTCAGCAGGCGCATCCTTGGTATCGATCCAGGTGAACTGCAACCGCTCCAGTAACTGCCCCTTGTCGCCCAGCAGAAGCGATTTCAGCGGCAGACCGGTGTCACGGTCCAGGTGTAGCTCGAAGCCATAACGATGCTGGTCCCGCGGGGAAAGCGACAAAACCACTGCAGGCCGGCCAGCGACGCGAGACTCGCCGACCAGACGCAGGTCATACCATTGAGCGAGTACCGCCGTATCCAGACTTCGAGACGGCCACGCCTGGGCTTCAGGCAACTGGTCAGAAAGCGTGCTACTAACACACCAGGTCTGGCCATTCACCCGCACCACCTCCTGGGCCGGACCATCAAGTTGCAGCAGACGCTCGCGCACTTCACCGCTCGACTCGACCTTGCGCCACACCTCATGCGTGGTGAAGCTGCCGTTTCGCTCGTAGATGAAAGCCCCATGGAAACTTTGGCGCAGTTCGGCCTCAGTGAGGCGCTTCAGCCAGTCCTGGGCGTCAGCGGCCTGGGCGGACTGGGCTAGCCATCCGCCCAGCAGAATGAAAACCGGAAGTGCGCGCATGTTCTCCCTCAGCGACTCTCCAGACTGGCTGCCCGAGCATACGGAAGAGCCCCCTCAGAGCCACTCATGGCGGCCTGTTGAGCATGCTGGCGCAGGTATGCCGGCAGACGCTTTTCGTGCCAACCAGACGATCCCTGTGTCGCACCTGCAGGTGCCGCCACCTGTTGTGCCCCCTCACTATAACCCGCCAGGACTGCCCCCTGCTGAGCCTGAGGCAATACCATCATCGGCTGCCCCGCCTGCTGCTGGGCAAGTTGCTGGGTACCTACTGCGTCGCCCTGATTGTAGAAGCGCACGCCAACCAATACCGCGACCGTTACCGACGCTGCTACTGCCAAGCGCCCCAGATTCCGCCACGGACCAGGCACGACCTTCGCAGGTACAGCCTCCTCGGCCAACGCAGCGGATACGGCTGCAGCAATATCCAGGCGTGGTTCCAGCAATTCCTTGTGCATCACAGCACGAGCAATCTGGTAACGCGACCAGGTAGCTCTCACGTCTGCGTCCCCGCTCGCGGCGAGAACTCGACGCAACTCCAGTTCGTCCGCTTCGTTATCCATCACCGCGGACAGCGATTCCTGCAAAGCTTCACGACTCATGGCGGTTCCCCTCTTGGCTGTCGCCGCTGTCTCAGGTGCCCTGCAACAAGGGTTGCAAGGCTTTATCGATGGCCTCACGCGCCCGGAATATGCGTGAGCGCACTGTGCCGACCGGACACTGCATGACGCTCGCAATGTCCTCATAACTCAGACCATCGAATTCGCGCAAAGTCAGTGCAGTACGCAAATCCTCAGGCAATTGCTGGATGCTCCGGTGCACAGTTGCCTCGATCTCATCCCTCAGCAAAGCTCGCTCAGGGGACTCGATATCCTTGAGGGCGTGGTCACCGTCGTAAAACTCGGCGTCCTCGGCACTTACATCGCTATCTGGTGGACGCCTACCACGCGCCACCAGATGGTTCTTCGCCGTATTGATGGCGATCCGGTACAGCCATGTATAGAACGCACTGTCACCGCGAAAATTCCCGAGCGCACGATAGGCCTTGATAAAGGCTTCCTGAGCGACATCCTGAGCTTCCTGGGCATCGTGTACGAATCGCACGATCAACCCAAGAATCTTGTGCTGGTACTTGAGCACCAACAGATCAAAAGCCCGCTTGTCGCCCCGCTGCACCCGCTCGACCAGTTGCTGATCCTCTTCCTGGGTTAGCATGAACACTCCTCGTCGATCTCGAAGGGGTGTTGCGCCAGCCAATGGATCGGCTTGCCAAAATAGACTCGTGCACTGCGCAAAAGTTCTCCCCTCCAAGCAAGCTTCCTGCAGATAGTTTTTTCATCTGCACGGAATAACGCAGCAGGGCCCACCGCTCTGCTGCGCTGAAAATAAGTCGCTTGATCTACAGGCATCCGGATAGCACATTCACGTGCGTTCGTTGCGTGATTGAAAGCAAGCACCGTCCCTATGAATCGGTGACTCTGAATGGAGCCTGAACAGCTGGAAAAGTTCCCTGCCGCCCTACCGAGTCATAAGCTCGCTATTGTGCAGGCCACCCCCTCTATATACTAGTGGCCGCTTTTCTCGCGGAAACCGACATGAGCCAACATTTCCAGCATGACGTTCTGGTCATCGGCAGCGGCGCCGCCGGCCTGACCCTCGCCCTCACCCTGCCCTCGCACCTGAAGATCGTCGTGCTGAGCAAAGGCAACCTGAGCAATGGTTCAACCTATTGGGCCCAGGGCGGCGTCGCCGCCGTGCTGGACGACACCGACACCGTCGACTCCCACGTCCAGGACACTCTGGTCGCCGGAGCCGGGCTGTGCCAGGAGGATGCTGTCCGCTTCACGGTCGAGCACAGCCGCGCGGCCATCCAGTGGCTGATTGACCAGGGCGTCCCCTTTACCCGTGACGACAAGAGCGACCATGAAGACGGCGGCTTCGAGTACCACCTCACTCGTGAGGGCGGGCATAGCCACCGACGCATCATCCATGCCGCAGACGCCACCGGCGCAGCCATTTTCAATACGCTGCTGGAACAGGCGCGCCAGCGGCCGAACATCGAACTGCTGGAACAACGGGTCGCCGTTGACCTGATCACCGAGCGCAAGCTGGGGCTCGAAGGCCAACGCTGCCTCGGCGCCTATGTGCTGAACCGCGGCACCAGTGAGGTGGACACCTTCCATGCCCGCTTCACCATCCTGGCCTCGGGCGGTGCCTCCAAGGTCTACCTTTACACCAGCAACCCCGACGGAGCCTGTGGCGACGGTATCGCCATGGCCTGGCGTGCTGGCTGCCGGGTCGGCAACCTGGAGTTCAACCAGTTCCACCCGACCTGCCTCTATCATCCGCAGGCCAAAAGCTTCCTGATCACCGAAGCAGTGCGTGGCGAGGGCGGCCTGCTCAAGCTGCCGAACGGCGAACGCTTCATGCAACGCTTCGACGAGCGTGCCGAACTGGCCCCGCGCGATGTCGTGGCGCGCGCCATCGACCATGAAATGAAGCGCCTGGGCATCGACTGTGTCTACCTGGACATCAGCCACAAGCCGGCCGAGTTCGTGAAAAGCCATTTCCCGACGGTTTACGAACGCTGCCTGGACTTCGGCATCGATATCACCCGGCAGCCGATCCCGGTGGTGCCCGCCGCACACTACACCTGCGGCGGCGTGCTCGTCGACCAGCATGGCCGAACCGATATCCCGGGCCTCTACGCCATCGGCGAAACCAGCTTCACCGGCCTGCACGGCGCCAACCGCATGGCCAGCAACTCACTGCTGGAATGCTTTGTCTACGGGCATTCGGCCGCCGAGGACATCGTCCAGCAGCTGCCCGATGTGACGATGCCGGAAAACCTGCCGACCTGGGACGCCAGCCAGGTAACGGACTCGGACGAAGACGTGATCATCGCCCACAACTGGGACGAATTGCGGCGCTTCATGTGGGACTACGTTGGCATCGTGCGCACCAACAAACGCCTGCAACGCGCCCAGCACCGCGTGCGCCTGCTGCTCAGCGAAATCGATGAGTTCTACAGCAACTACAAGGTCAGCCGGGACCTGATCGAACTGCGCAACCTGGCGCAGGTAGCAGAACTGATCATCCGCTCGGCCATGCTGCGCCACGAAAGCCGAGGCCTGCATTACACGCTGGACTACCCGGATCAGCTCCCCGACGCCCGGGATACTATTCTGGCGCCACCCACCTTCGGCGACTGAATTTCAGGAGCATCCGCAACCGGCGATGCTGTTCGGGATCGAGCGCATCCGCCGGTACGCAGATACCTCTAACCCGACGCTCACCGGCCAGGCGAAACCTGAGAATCACTACAGACGGCAAGGCCAGGCTGTCCGGGCAAAGTTGTACCGGCTGCCAACCATCGGCTGATCGCCAGAGCTGCCAACCGTTTGCATCCAGGCACAAGCCATTGAACGCCGAAGCTGAGCTCAGCAACACGTATCTGGGCAGGCACCACACCGCATGACCGGCACAGGCCAACAAGGTTCCCAACCGCGCCCAGCCGGGCAGTTCGGCCGCAAAGGGAGCCACCGCCGCCAAGCCCAGCAGGATCAGGTAGAGGGCCAGCAGGCGCCGCGACGGGCACCAGTGGCATTCGAAGCGGTCACTTCGGCTGGACACGGTCCAGGATCATTCGCACCATGCGCAGCAGATCTGCGTCCTCGGGCTCGCCGCGCTGCATGAACCAGCCGAACAAGTCCTGGTCCTCGCACGCCAGCAGCTTGCGGTAGCGGGCCTGATCCGCCTCGTCGAGGGTCGGGTAGACCTCCTTGACGAAAGGCACCAGCAGCACATCGAGTTCGAGCATGCCACGGCGGCTGTGCCAGAAGAGTCGGTTCAGTTCAGTTGTGTCGGCCATCACAGCGCCTCCGGGAAAGAGGTCGGCATTATAACCACAGCCACATCCCCAAGCACCCGCTGACAAGCCACCAGCAGCGCTCTATGATGGCGCCCCAGTCTCCTACCCAGCGATTCGCAATGGCCAATCCCGCATTTTTCTGCCCGCTCACCCACGAGGGCCTGCTCGCCGTCCGCGGCGTAGACGCCGCGAAGTTCCTTCAGGGCCAGCTGACCTGCAACCTGAATTATCTGGACCAGGACACCTGCAGCCTGGGGGCACGCTGCACGCCCAAGGGGCGCATGACCTCCAGCTTTCGCATCCTGGCGCAAGGGGACGGCTTTCTCCTCGCCATGGCCGCCGACCTGGTCGAGTCGCAGCTTTCCGAGCTGAAGAAGTACGCGGTGTTCTCCAAGTCCACCCTGGGCGACGAAAGCGCCTCCTGGGTTCGTTACGGCCTCAGCCAGGGCGATGGTGTCTTGCTCGCGCTCGGCCTCGATCTGCCGCAAACCGCCGACAGCGTATGCCGAAATGGCCAGCTGATTGCGCTGCGCCTACCTGACGGCCGCGCCGAACTCTGGGCCGTCCAGGCCGAGGCAGCCACCTTGCAGGCACGCCTCGCTGCTCAATTGCCGGAAGCGCCACTCGACGCCTGGTTGCTGGCGCAGGTTCGCGCCGGCATCGGCCAGGTGGTCCACGCGACCCGCGAGCTGTTCATTCCGCAAATGATCAACCTGCAGGCACTTGGCGGCGTCAGCTTCAAGAAAGGCTGCTACACCGGCCAGGAAATCGTTGCGCGCATGCAGTACCTGGGCAAGCTCAAGCGGCGCCTCTATCGTCTGGCCCTCACACAGGGTGACCTGCCGACGCCCGGTATGGAGCTGTTCTCGCCCGTACATCAAAGTTCAGTTGGCGAAGTGGTCCTGGCTGCACCGGCAGAGGGTGGCTGTGAGTTGTTGGCAGTCCTGCAGGAAGACGCCGTTACCGATGGACGCATCCACCTCGGTGCGGCCGACGGACCAACGCTGTCGCTGCTGGACCTTCCCTATACCCTGGACGCTGATCGCGAGATTCAACGCTAGGTCCGTCGCCGACCTTACAAGAGAATGTCAATGAGCACGCTTGCCGATAAAGTCCAACAGGAGCTGATCCAGGCCATCGATGACGATGCGCTGGTGCTCCCGACCTTGCCCGAAGTGGCGCTCAAGGTCCGCGAAGCCGCCGAGGATCCTGACGCCAGTATCCAAGGGCTGACCAAGGTGATCGGCAACGACGCCGCACTGACCGCTCGCATCATCAAGGTGGTGAACAGCCCGCTACTGCGCACCAACAAGGAAATCACCGACCTGCAGATGGCTATCAGCCGCCTGGGGATCAACTACACCTGCAACCTGGCCACGGGTCTTGCCATGGAGCAGATGTTCCAGGCGACCTCCGATGTGGTCGATCGCAAGATGCGCGAGGTGTGGAACAAAAGTACGGAAATCGCCGGCATCTGCCACGCACTCTGCCGCCACTACACCCGCCTGATGCCGGACCAGGCCACGCTTGCCGGCCTTGTGCACCAGATCGGCGTGCTGCCCATCCTCACCTACGCGGAAGAACACGGTGAGTTGCTGGCGGACTCGATCAGCCTCAACCACGTGATCGAACGTATCCATCCGATCATTGGTGATCGCATCCTGCGTGCCTGGGAGTTCCCCGACCCCATTGCCGCCGTGCCGTCGCAGTATGTCGACTTCACACGCAATTCGGTGCGTGCCGACTACACCGACATCGTCCAGGTCGCCACCCTGCAGAGCTACCTGGGAAGCGGGCATCCCTGCACCGAGCTCGACTGGGGTGCGATTCCTGCCTTCGCAAAACTCGGCATCGACCCGAATGTCGACATCCAGGCCGACGAAGATCTCTCCGCCGCCATGGAAGCGGCCATGAGCATGCTCCAGTAAAGGCCCGAGCGCACTCGCCCATCCAGCGCTAGACTGCGGCATCGCCTGGTGTCGCAGGATGGAGTCGAATGCGCGCGCTGCTGCTGATCCTGTGCCTCTTCTGCCATGGCTTCGCCGCCGCTGAGGAGGTGCGTCTGACCAACGGCGAGTGGGCTCCCTACCTCGGCGCGCAGCTGCCTCACCACGGCGTTGCCTCCCGCATTGTCGAAGAAGCCTTCGGACTTGAAGGCGTTCGGGTCCGTTGGGAATTCTTTCCCTGGGCTCGCTCACTGCACCTGGCCGAACGCGGCGAACGTGCTGGCACGGCGGTGTGGATGCGAAGTCCTGAGCGCGAACGTCGTTTCCATATCAGCGACCCGGTCATCGAATGTAGCTACTACCTATTTCACCTCAAGGAACGTCCACTGCAATGGCGGCGGGTGGCCGACCTTCGCGGCCTTCGCCTGGGCGGCGCCATCGATTACGACTATGGCGAGGCCTTCCAGCAGGCTGAACACGACCAGCAGCTCGAAGTGAAGCGCCTGAGCAATGAAGAGCAAGGTTTGCGCATGCTGCTTGCGGGACGTCTGGATGCATTCCCCATGGATCAGGTCGTGGCCTCCACCCTGCTCCGTGAGCGCTTCAGCGCAGCCGAACGCGCCCAGCTCAGTTTTCACCCCAAACCTTTGCGTACCGACAGCCTTCACCTTCTGCTCTCTCGAGAGGTGGCTGGCAGTCGTGAGTTGATGGAGCGTTTCAACCGAGGGCTCGCCCGCCTGCGCAAAAGCGGAAAAGTCAGCCAGTACCTGATGGAGATCCAGCAACCCCTTGGCCTCGCCCCCTGAGGCCTTGCTAAGCCGGCGGAAAGCTGACCCGGACCAGAAGTCCTCCTGCCGCGCCATCGTGAAGACTTATTTCCGCCAGATGCGCGCGACAGATCTCGCCAACGATGGCCAATCCAAGCCCCGCTCCAGTGCCCTGAACGTTGCGCCGGTAGAAGCGCTGGAACACCTTGTCTCGCTCGTCGGCCGGAATCCCGCTACCGTCATCCTCCACCTCCAGCACGGCTGGCGCCCGAACCCGGAGCACCACATTGCCGCCTCTCGGGGTGTGAGCCAGGGCGTTATCCACCAGGTTGCAGAGCAGCTCGTTGAGCAAGGTCGGCTCCCCCATCACCCAGACCTGGTCTTCGGCCTCCAGTGCCAGGGCGATGCCCCGCGCATGGGCCAAGGGTGCCAGGGCCATGCCCAACTCACGCGCCAACTGGCCGAGTTCGATCCGCTCGGCACCGCCCTCTGCAATAGCCCGCGCCCCGCTCTCGATCCGCGCCAGCGATAACAGCTGGTTGGCCAGATGGGTCAATCGATCAGTATTCTGCGCAGCCTCTTCGAGCGTTGCGCGCCACACCACCGGGTCCTGCTCGCGCAAGCCCAGCTCGACCCGCGCCTTCAATGCGGCGAGGGGTGTGCGCAACTCGTGGGATGCGTCCGCGATGAAGTCAGCCTGGCGCTGAAAGAGACCGCGCAAGCGCTCAGTGAACTGGTTGAGGGCCTCGACCAGAGGGCGCAGCTCCCGTTGGACCGCCACCTCAGGCAGAGGGCGGAGATCGTCGGCCTGGCGCTCCTCCACGGCCACGCGCAGCTTCTGCAGCGGTCGCAAAGCGGCGCTGACCGCTAGCCACACCAGCAGCAGGGCGGCGATCACCAGCAGTGCCAACCGCCACAAACTGTCCATCAGCAGACCCCGGGCCAGACGCTCGCGAGCGCTTTCCGTCTCAGCCACGCGTATCTCCGCAATGCCGTTGAGCCCCGGCTCGCTCACCGGCTGCAACAGGCTCACCACGCGTACGCCTACCCCCTGGTACTCGCCATCGTAGAAACGCGCCAGCGCGGGATAGTCATCGGTCCGCCGGGTCCCTGGAGGCGGCGGCGGCAGATTCTCGTAACCGGACACCAGCTTCCCGTCGGGATCCATCACCTGGTAGAAGATTCGACCGGCGCTGTCGTAGGCAAAGATATCCAGCGCCACATAAGGAACATCCGCGTTCAACCGTCCGTCATTCTCGTAGAGGCCGTCGGCAATGGCCCGGGCCGATGCCAGCAAGGTGCGGTCGTAGGCAGTATCCGCGGCCTCGCGTGCATTCCAGTAGGAGCTCAGGCTGGCAATCACCAGAAGCGCGCCCAGCAGCAGCGCCAGACGACGCAGAAGCCGCCCACGCAGGCTGCCGGCTTCACGCATCCTGGCTCTCAAGCAGGTAGCCCAGACCGCGGAACGTCACGATGCGCACCGGGCTGCCTTCCAGCTTCTTGCGCAGGCGGTGAATATAGATCTCGATCGCATCCGGGCTGGCCTCCTCGTCCAGGCCGAACACCTGGGAGGCCAGTTGCTCCTTGCTCATCACCCGTCCTGGCCGGGCGATCAGCGCCTCCAACACGGACTGCTCGCGGGAGGTCAGGCTGAGCACTTCATCATCGAGGCTGAAGCGACGGGTGCCGAGGTCATAGACCAGGGCGCCGCAGCGTTGCTGCTGCTCGCCGCCAAGCACGCTGCGGCGCAGCAGTGCCTTGACCCGAGCTTCCAGCTCCGTCAGCTCGAAGGGTTTGGCCAGGTAGTCATCGGCGCCCAGGTTGAGGCCATGGACCCGGTCCTTGACCTCGCCCCGCGCCGTCAACATCAGCACTGGCAGGGTCTTGCCGCGCCCACGCAAGCGCGCCAGGACCTCGAATCCATCCATGCGCGGTAACCCCACATCCAGTACCGCCAATGCATAGTCCTCGCTGGCGAGGGCCAGGTCGGCGGCAATGCCGTCGTGCAGCACGTCTACCGTCCAGCCGGCGCCCTTGAGTACCTGGGCCACGCTCTCAGCCAGTTGGGGGTGGTCTTCGACCAGCAGGATTCGCACGACGAAGTCTCCGAATGGGCAGCGATCGGACTGAAGTTTAACGGCCTGACACCACCTGTGGACGCGATGTCGAAATTCTTTCTCGCTGAAAGCCTGGCGAAAGTTTCACTGCATAGCATCGCGACAAGGTGGCAAGAACCACCAAAAGAACGCTGGTCCGTGGTTGCACTGGCGTGACAAAAACAACAATGGAGACCACTCGATGCTCACTGCCGCACGACAGGCACGCCTGCCTGTTCGAACCCTCGGCCTCGTCATTGCAGGCTGTATCCTGACCCCGCTGGCCCAGGCTGACTTCATCAAGGACAGCTCGGCCAACCTGGAGGCCCGCAACATCTACCTGAATCGCGATTTCCGCGAAGGTGACGGCCAATCCAAGCGCGAAGAATGGGCACAAGGTTTCATTCTCAATCTGCAATCCGGCTACACCGAAGGCACAGTCGGCTTCGGCCTCGATGCCCTTGGCATGCTCGGGGTCAAGCTGGACTCCGGTCCCGGCCGCAGCGGTACCGACCTGCTACCCGTCCAGGACGACGGTGGCACCCCGGACGAGTACAGCAAGCTCGGCCTGACTGCCAAGATCAAGGTTTCCGAGAGCGAACTGCGCCTCGGCACGCATATCCCCGAGCTGCCGGTGGTCAAGGCCAGCGATAGCCGCATCCTGCCCCAGGTCTTCGAGGGCGGTCTGCTCACCTCCAGCGAGATCAAGGACCTGACCTTCACCGGCGGTCGCCTCAGGGAGGTCAAGGACCGTGCCTCCACCAACTCCGAAGACCTGGCCCTGAACAACAAGAACAAGCGATTCTCCAGCGCTGCCACGGGCGACCATTTCGACCTCGCCGGCCTGGACTACGCCTTCAGCGAGCACTACACCGGCCGCTACTACGCCGCCGAACTGGACGATGTCTACCGCCAGCATTTCTTCGGCCTGCTCGCTAGCCAGCCACTGGGCGCCGGCACCCTCAGCGCCGACCTGCGCTATGCGCTGAGCGACGACACCGGGACGGCCGAGGCAGGCAAGGTCGACAACCGCGCCCTCAACGGCATGCTCAGCTACGGCCAGGGCAGCCATAAGGTCGGCCTGGGCTACCAGCGCATGAGCGGCGACACCGGCTACGCCTACATCGATGGCAGCGACCCCTTCCTGGTCAACTTCGTGCAGATCAACGACTTCGCCAACGCCGACGAGCGCTCCTGGCAGACCCGCTACGACTTCGACTTTGCCAGCCTCGGCGTACCCGGCCTGAGCTTCATGACCCGCTACATCAGCGGCGACAACGCGCAGATCACCGCCAGCACCGAGGAAGGTCGCGAGTGGGAACGTGATGCCGAGTTCAAGTACGTAGTGCCCAGCGGCAGCCTGAAGAACCTGACCCTGCGCGCGCGCCATGCCAGTTTTCGTTCCAACATCGCCCGCGATGCGGATGAACTGCGCCTGATCGTCAGTTACGCCCTGCCGATCTGGTGAAGCCTGAACCACAATAAAACTCCACAGGAGAACATCGATGAAAACTGCTCTCTCCCGCATCGCCCTGATCGCCTCCGGCCTACTGCTCTCGACCCAGTTGCTGGCCGAACCCAAGCGCCCCGAATGCATCGCCCCGGCCAAGCCCGGCGGCGGCTTCGACCTGACCTGCAAGCTGGCCCAGAGCGGCCTGAAGGATGGCGGGCTGCTCAAGGCGCCGATGCGCGTCACCTACATGCCGGGCGGCGTCGGTGCGGTGGCTTACAACGCCGTGGTGGCGCAGCGACCAAAGGACGCCGGGACCATCACCGCGTTCTCCTCCGGTTCCTTGCTGAACCTGGCCCAGGGCAAGTTCGGTCGCTATGACGAGAGTGCCGTGCGCTGGCTGGCCGGCATCGGCACCGACTATGGCGCCATCTCGGTTCGCGCGGACTCGCCGTACAAGACCCTGGGCGACCTGGTCGAGGCTGTGAAGAAAGATCCGGCCAGCATCGTCTTCGGCGCAGGCGCGACCATCGGTGGCCAGGACTGGATGCAAACCGCGCTGATTGCCCGCGCTGCCGGTATCGACCCGCAGAAGCTGCGCTATGTGGCCTTCGAGGGCGGTGGCGAAACACTGACCGCGATGCTCGGCGGCCACGTGCAAGTCACCAGCAGCGGCCTCGGCGAAGTCACCCCGCAACTCGCGGCCGGCAAGATCCGTGTCCTGGCCGTGCTCGCCGATGAACGCCTGCCCGGCAAACTGGCGAACCTGCCGACCGCCAAGGAACAGGGTTTCGATATCAGCTGGCCGGTGATCCGCGGCTTTTACATGGGCCCGGAAGTCAGCGACGAGGACTTCAACTGGTGGAAGCAGCAGTTCGACACCCTGCTGGCCAGCGAAGACTTCGCCAAGCTGCGTGAGCAACGCGACCTGTTCCCGCTGACGCTGACTGGTGACGAGCTGAAGACTTATGTCTTCGAGCAGGTGAAGCAGTACAAGCAGCTCGCAGGTGAATTTGGTCTCGCCCAGTAACTGATGCCCTCTCCCGTCGGGAGAGAGTAGTCCGTCGGGCCGGGTGCGGGAGGCGCGCAAACGCAAGGCTCCCTCACCCCCGGCTCCTCTCCCCAGAGGAGAGGGGAGATCCATGCATTCCTAGGTAACTCGTCATGTACGTACGAATTTTCGCTGCGGTCTGGTTGATCGTCTGCGCGTTCCTCGCCGTGGTGGCGTGGGGCTTCCAGGCACCCTTCAGCTACGACCCGGTAGGCCCGCGCGCCTATCCGCTACTGCTGTTATGCCTGATGGCCACAGCCGCTCTCTGGCTGATCTACAAACCCGGTGACGGCCCGGACCTGCCGATTTCCTGGCAGCTGGCGCGCAAGGTCGTGCTCTGCGTCCTGGCATTGGTCGCCTATGCCGTGCTGTTCGAGCCACTGGGGTTCGTCGTCAGCACTGCGCTGGTGGGCTTCAGCATGGGCCTGCTTTTCCTGGGCCGACCGCTTCCGAGCTTGGTCAGCGGTGTGTTGATGGGTGTGCTGCTCTACGGCCTGTTCGATTACCTGCTGGACGTCCCGCTGCCGCTCGGCGTACTCGGCATTCTGGAGAACTGATATGGAAACCCTGAACTTCCTGGCCCAGGGCTTCGATGTCGCCCTACGCCCGATCAACCTGCTGGTGGCCCTGTTCGGCGCCTTCGTTGGCACCGTCGTCGGCCTGCTGCCGGGCCTCGGCCCGATCAACGGTGTGGCCATCCTGCTGCCGCTGGCCTTCGCCCTTGGCCTGCCGCCGGAGACCGCGCTGATCCTGCTGGCCGCGGTTTACCTGGGCTGCGAATACGGCGGTCGCATCTCCGCCATCCTGCTCAACGTGCCCGGTGACGCCGCCGCGATCATGACCACCCTGGACGGTTACCCAATGGCGCGCCAAGGGAAGGCAGGCATCGCCCTGTCGCTGTCAGCCATGAGCTCCTTCATCGGCAGCACCATTGCCACCATTGGCGTGGTGCTCTTCGCACCGATGCTGGCGAACTGGGCAGTGGCATTCGGCCCGGCCGAGTACTTCATGCTGATGGTCTTCGCCATTGCCTGCCTGGGCGGTATGGTCGGCGACAAACCGGTGAAAACCCTGCTCTCGGCGTTGATTGGTCTCGGCCTGGCCACCGTCGGCGTAGACGCCACCACCGGCGTCTACCGCTTCACTTTCGACAGCATCGGCCTTTCTGACGGGATCCAGTTCGTCATCGTCGTCATCGGCCTGTTCAGCGTCAGCGAGGTGCTGCTGATGCTGGAGCACACGACGACCGGCCAGCAGGCGGTCAAGACCAGCGGTCGCATGCTGTTCAACTTCAAGGAGTTCACCTTCACCTGGTGGAGCAGCATACGCAGCTCCCTGGCCGGCTTCGTGATCGGCGTGCTGCCGGGAGCCGGCGCCACCATCGCCAGTGCCATTACCTACATGAGCGAGAAGCGCATGGCGGGGAGTTCCGGCCGCTTTGGCGAGGGCGACCTGCGCGGCGTAGCGGCTCCAGAGGCCGCCAACAATGCCTCGGCTTGCGGCTCGCTGATTCCCATGCTGACCCTGGGCGTGCCAGGCTCAGGCACCACCGCCGTGATGATCGGCGCCCTGAGCCTCTACAACATCACCCCCGGCCCGCTGCTGTTCGAGCAGCAGCCCGATGTGGTCTGGGGCCTGATCGCCTCGTTGTTCATCGGCAACGTCATCCTGCTGGTAATGAACATCCCGCTTGTGGGCATGTTCGCCCGCATGCTCAGCGTACCGACCTGGATCCTCGTGCCGGCGATCACCATCGTCAGCGTGGTCGGCGTCTACGCCGTGCACAGCACCACCTTTGACCTAGTGTTGATGGCGGCCCTCGGCGTATTCGGCTACCTGCTGCGCAAGATGGACTTCCCGCTGTCATCGCTGATCCTCGGCTTCGTACTGGGCGAGTTGATGGAGTCCAACCTGCGCCGTGCCCTGTCGATCACCAACGGTGATCTGGGCATTCTCTGGAGCAGTCCGATCACCATCGCCCTCTGGGCGCTGACCATTCTTATGCTGGCCCTGCCGGGTATCCGCTGGTTGCGTGCGCGCCGGGCCAAAGCGAAGCTGGCCCATGCCTAAATGGCTCCTGACGCCCCTGGTGGGCGTCGGCGGCGGCTGGCTGGCCAGCCTGGTCGGCTGGCCCCTGCCCTGGATGGTGGGCTCGCTGCTGGCGGTTATTGCCGTACGCTGCATCGGTAACAGGCCGCTCGCTGAAGTACCGGGCGGGCGCAAGTGCGGGCAATGGATAGTCGGTATCGGCATCGGTCTGCACTTCACTCCGGCGGTGATCGAACAAGTGCTGGCCCACAGCGGAATCATCCTGCTCGGCGCGATCGCCACCACCCTTTCCAGCGTGATAGGTATCAGCCTAATGCTGCGTAGCGGCGAGGATCGCGCCACCGCGTTCTTCGCCAGCATGCCGGGCGGCGCCAGCGAGATGGTCAACCTCGGCCAGCGTAACGGCGCGGTACTCAGCCGGGTTGCCGCAGGCCAGAGCCTGCGCCTGTTGCTGGTAGTGCTCAGCGTCCCGGCGTTGTTCCAATGGTTCCTCGGCGCTCCGCCCGCTTTGGGCCACGCGTCATCCACCGATTGGGGCTGGCTTGCCATGCTGCTGGCCGCTGGCGCCGCGCTGGCTTGGCTCATGCAGCGCTTTCACCAGCCCAATCCCTGGCTGATCGGGCCGTTGTTGGTCAGCGCAGCCTTCAGCATTGCCTTCGACCTGCAACTCGGTCTGCCAGAAGGCGGCAGTCAGTTGGGCCAATGGTTGATCGGCAGTGCGCTGGGCTGTCATTTCGACCGAGCCTTCTTCCGCCGCGCACCCTCTTTCATCACCCGCACGCTGCTCGCCACCTCGCTAGGGATGGCCTTCGCCGCGTTGGCCGCCGAGGCGCTTGGCTGGCTGGACGGGCTCGACCATCGCTCGCTGATGCTGGGGATGATGCCTGGAGGCATCGCGGAACTCTGCTTGACCGCCGAGGCGCTGCAGCTTTCAGTGCCCTTGGTGACGGCGTTGCAGGTGTTGCGATTGTTGTTGGTGCTGTTTCTGGCCGAGCCGGTGTTCAGACGCTGGCAGCGACTCAATAGCCATGCTTAGCCCGCCCTGTGCGGGCTTTTTTTGTTCCGCTGAGTGTTCTTACCAGATCGGCCTCCCTCACCAAATCCCCAATCGCGCAGGCTATCCTCTCCCCTATTCCCCGCCCGGAGCCCCAAAATGTCCGGCCCCCTCACCATCAGGCAACTCCTGTTCTGCATAGCCGCACTCCTGCTGGCCGCCTGCAGCCGCCTGGACCTGGCCTATCGCAACCTCGATCTGGCAATCCCCTGGTGGATCGACAGCTACGTCAGCCTCGATGACGCGCAGGAAGAATGGCTCGAACCCCGTCTGCAGCAGCACCTGGCCTGGCACTGCAAGACCCAGCTTCCGAACTACGTCGACTGGCTTACTCACCTGCGCGAACTGGCCAGCCGTTCTCGACTCGAAGCCAAGGACCTGCGCGAAGAGACCACCAAGGTCCGCAGTGCCATCCAGTCCATAGTTGTGGAAATCACACCGAGCGCGATCAGCCTGGCGGAAAGCCTGACGCCCAGGCAGTTGGGTGAGCTTTATGTCTCACTGGATGAGAAGAACGCGGAGATTCGCAAAAAGTACTTGGTTGGGGAGCCGGAGGAGCTGATCCAGGCGAGGTCCCGGCGAATGGAGCACCGCATCCGGGATTGGTTGGGCTCGACCAGTGAACGGCAAAGCAAACGTATCCGCGACTGGGCATCATCCCAGTCGCCCTATGACCGCGCCTGGGTCGAGAATCGCGAGCTCTGGCAACGGGAGCTTCGTGCGGCACTGTACGTCCATCGTACGCCGGACTTCGCGCGGCGACTGACGCTACTGCTGCAGCAACCAGAAGCCTTCTGGACCCGGGAGTTCCGGGAAGCCTTCGAACCTTCGGAACATGAACTGGCCAGCCTGCTGGCCGATCTGTTCAATGCCGCTGACAGCAAGCAGCGCTACCACCTGCGGGAACGCCTGAGCGGGATGATCAGCGACCTTCGCAACCAGTCCTGCTACCCCAAGTAGGACGGGCACCGCCTCAGAGCGTAGGCAAGCTCCAGTCGACAGGCTCCAGACCGTGCTGGACCAGGAACTTGTTGCAGCGACTGAAGTGGCCATTGCCCAAGAAGCCCCGATAAGCCGAAAGCGGCGACGGGTGAGCTGACTTCAGGATCAGGTGTTTGGTGGGGTCGATCAGCCGCTCCTTGCTCTGGGCGTGGGAGCCCCAGAGCAGGAACACGAGGTGCGGGCGTTGCTGGCTCACCACCTCGATCACCTTGTCGGTGAAGTGCTGCCAGCCAGCCGCGGCGTGGGAACCGGCCTTGGCCTGTTCAACGGTGAGGGAGGTGTTGAGCAACAGCACGCCCTGCTCCGCCCATGACTGCAGGTAGCCATGACTGGGGATGTCGATGTTCAGGTCGCGCTTGAGTTCCTTGTAGATGTTCTGCAAGGACGGCGGCGCCGGAACCCCCGGCTGCACCGAGAAGCACAGGCCATGTGCCTGACCCGGTCCGTGGTACGGGTCCTGGCCGATGATGACGACTTTCACCTTTTCCAGCGGCGTGGAGTTGAGTGCGTTGAAGATCAGCGGCCCCGGCGGGAAAATCACCTTGCCTACTGCTTTCTCCTGGCGCAGGAACTCGCCCAGGGCCTTCATATACGGCTTTTCGAACTCCTCACGCAGGGCTTCTTTCCAGCTCGGCTCGAGCTTGATGCGGTCGTCGCTTTCAGTCATCACTTTCAGGTTTCCGTGGCGCATGCCGGGGCGGTTCCCGCCCGATGGTCGGGCACCCTAAAAAATGCCCACTACCCTTGTCAATCAAGGACGGTTGGAGTTCATCGGAATGGATAATCGACATGATGCGGTGAAGCAAGAATTGGGCAACCATTTTTCCACGGGAGCCGCTGCGCTCCCGCCGCTACCGCCAAACTCCCAACGACTGCGCCACTGGTCGGCCAGCAAAGCACCCCAGCCCGCGCAGACCGGCCAACTCCTGCACCACGATCCGCTGCTGGAAAGCCGACTGCAACACTTCGCGGCGCTGCACCTGCGTCACCACCCTGATGACGAGGCAGACCTCAGCGAACTTGTCGCGCAGTTGGGGCCGCAACACCTTGGCCATCTGGTGCTTGCATTAGAACTGTGTTGCCCCTCCGAAATCCGGGAGCCTCGTTTGCAGAAAGTGCTCAACAAACGCTGGGCTCTCTCGCTGCGGCGCGCCGCCTTGAGCGCAGGGCTGGCCCAACACGTGCCCCATCTGGATAGCGTCGATGCCTTGCTGGCTGGCCTTGTGCAAGACATCGGCTGCCACCCGCTCCTCGAGGAGTTGCAACACTGGCCCCAGGTATCGCGGTTGGAATGCGACCTGCAACGCCTCTGCGACCAGCTCTCGGCCGAGCTGGGTGAAATGCTGCTCAGCGCCTGGCAACTGGAACCTGCCCTAGTCGATTGCGCGCGGTTGCGCCGTGACTGGTGCCGTCAGCACAAAGGACCGGCTGACCTCGCAGATGTCGTCCAGGTCGCCGATCAGTTGCTCGAGGAACCCCGCGATGACGACCGTCTCGCGCGACTTCCCGCCTTCCAGCGCCTGCAGCTGCCGCCCCCCCGAGAGCTGCGGCCCGAGCTGGCAGAATCGGTGGCTCTCTGGCTCAAGCTGCTGGGTGGTCGTCCAAACGAAGTCGACTGACCACCTGCAACGCCGCCCCTCCCTCCCCCAAACCCTCTCCCGATAAGGAGTTGGGGCCATTGGTGTGATGCTGAAGATTCTCACGAACCGCTTGTCTCCCCTCTCCCTCTGGGAGAGGGTGGCCGAACCGCAACAACAATACCTCCGCGCCCCCCCCTCCATCACCCCTGGTGCAGCGCCCGATAATGACTCGGCGCCATGCCCACCACCTTGCGGAAAAGGCGCGAGAAGTAATAGACGTCCTCGTAGCCCAGTTGCTCGGCAATCTGACGCACCCCTTGGTTGCCCTCATCGAGCAACCGGCAGGCATGGGCCATCTTCAGCTGGATGAAGTCCTGGATCGGCGCGTGGCCAGTCAGTGCACGGTAGGTTTTGGCGAAATGGAAGCGAGAAAGCTTGAACTGCGCCGCCAACTGATCAAGGTTGAGGCTGTCATGCAGATGGGCGCGCATGACGGCCTGCACGGCATCCACGTCCAGGACCCGGCCCGATTTCAGGAACCCGCGCACCGGCAGTACCGCAAGCGAAGTCAGCAGTGTCTGCAGCTGATGGGCCGCGTGAACGAAGTGCGGCAAGTTGAGTCCCTGCCGACGCAGGCCAAGCAGTGCATCGAAATCCGCCAGCAGGCGCGGCAACACGCCGATACGGCGTAACGCGGCCGGCCCCAAGGGGCGGAGGTATTCCTCCACCAGCTCGCCCTCGAAGTGGACCCAATAGATACTCCATGGCCGCTGCGAATCAGCGCCATAGGCGTGGGCCTGTCCCCTGGGCAGCAGCAGCAGGTCGCCGCCGCCCACCTCGAATCGTCCATCCCCGGTCTCCAGCCAGCCTTGCCCAGCGCGGCAGTAGATCAGCAGGTGATCCTCAGGTTCGAACCGTTCCATGCGATGCCCCACGGCTTCTGGGTAAAACCCCAGAGCCAAGGGGTAACAGCCCGCCGTCAGCGGGTGGCGGGCCAGCGAGCGGCGCAGGCGCGGCGGCGTGGTGAAGCGCACGCCGTTTGCCGGCAGCGGCCAGTTGGAGGTCTCGACGGAGCGGCTCATAGGGGCTCTTGAAGTCGTCAGCAATAGCAAGATCGTCCATCCCCCACCCAAGATCGTCAATCCACATCTACGCTAGTGGCAGCTATAAGAACAAAAAACAACAAGTCCCGCCTTCCGGCTGGAGGACAAGATGGCCAAGGTAATCCCGCTACTGATCGGCGGCGAATGGCGTGAAAGCCGCTCTCGCGAGCTGATCGAAATCACCGACCCGGCAACCCAGGAGGTCCTCGCCCTGGCACCCAAGGCCACGGCGGAGGAAATCGAGGAGGCGGTCGCCAGTGCCAAACAGGCCTTCCAGGACTGGCGCGAAGTCCCGGTCCCCGAACGTGCCCGCTTGATGCTGCGCTACCAGCAGCTGCTCAAGGACCATCACGACGAACTGGCCGAGCTGCTCGCCAGCGATACCGGCAAGACCTTTGCCGATGCCAAGGGCGACGTGTGGCGTGGCATCGAGGTGGTCGAACACGCGGCCAACGTCGCCAGCCTGATGATGGGCGAGACGGTGGAGAACGTCGCCCGCGAGATCGATACCGCCAGTTGGGTCCAGCCGCTCGGCGTTTGCGTCGGCATCACGCCCTTCAACTTCCCGGCGATGATTCCGTTGTGGATGTTTCCGCTGGCCATCGCCTGCGGCAACACCTTCGTCCTCAAGCCTTCCGAACAGGACCCACTGACCCCCAACCGCCTGGCTGAACTGTTCCTCGAGGCCGGTGCACCCAAAGGCGTACTGCAAGTCATCCATGGCGGCCGCGAACAGGTGGACGCCCTGCTTACCCACCCGGATGTCCGCGCCATTTCCTTCGTCGGCTCGGTGCCGGTGGGCCAGCACATCTACCGCACCGGTACCTCGCACCTCAAGCGCGTTCAGGCCTTCGCCGGCGCCAAGAACCACATGGTGGTCCTGCCTGACGCCCACAAGGACCAGGTGCTCAGCAACCTTGTCGGCGCCAGCTGCGGTGCTGCGGGGCAGCGCTGTATGGCCATCAGCGTGGCGGTATTCGTCGGTGAGGCGCGACAATGGATTCCCGAGCTGGCCACGCAGATGGTTGAACTGCGCCCCGGTCCTTGGCAGGACGGCCATGCCGCCTATGGCCCGCTGATCAGCCAGCAGGCCCGACAGCGTGTATTGCGGTTGATTGCCGAAGGCAAGGCGGAAGGCGCTGAGTGCCTGCTGGACGGCTCGCACTGCCAGGTCCCCGGTTATCCGAACGGCAACTGGCTTGGCCCAACGCTGTTCCGCGGTGTGACGGCGAAGATGGGCCTCTACCGTGAGGAGATCTTCGGTCCGGTGCTGATCTGCATGGAAGTGGACAGCCTGGAAGAGGCCATCGCCCTGGTCAACGCCAACCCATACGGCAACGGAACCAGCCTGTTCACCCGCTCAGGCGGCGCTGCGCGACACTTCCAGCACGCCGTGGAGGTCGGTCAGGTGGGCATCAACGTACCGATCCCGGTGCCCCTTCCCTTCTTCTCCTTCACCGGCTGGAAGGGCTCGTTCTATGGCGATTTGCACGCGTACGGCAAACAGGCGGTGCGCTTTTATACAGAGACCAAGACAGTCACCAGCCGCTGGTTCGACGACACGCCGGTTACCGGCCCCAACATGACCATCCACTTGAAATAGGCCCGTAGGAGTGAGTTCCGCTCGCGAAAACTCCGGAACAAGGTTCGCGAGCAAAGCTCGCTCCTACAAGTGATCAAGGCAGAGAACATGGATTTCGACCTGAACGAGGAACAGCGCCTGCTGGTGGAGAGCGCCCGCGCCTTCGCCAGCCACGAACTGGCTCCCGGAGCGGCGGACTGGGACCGCGACCATCATTTCCCGGTAGACGTGATCCGCCGCGCCGCCGAGCAGGGTTATCTGGCGCTCTACATCAATGAAGAGGACGGTGGCCTGGGGCTTTCACGCCTCAGCGCGTCGCTGATCTTCGAGCAATTGGCGGCCGGATGCGTGGCCACCACCGCTTATCTGACCATTCACAACATGGCCGCCTCGATGCTCGCCTCGTTCGGCGATGCCGAACTCAAGGCGCGCTGGCTGCCCGGCCTAGTCGGTGGCGAGCTGCTGGCGTCCTATTGCCTGACCGAGCCGGATGCCGGCTCCGACGCTGCCCACCTGCGCACGCGTGCGCGCCTCGATGGCAAAGACTATGTGCTCGATGGCAGCAAATGTTTCATTTCCGGCGCCGGTAGCACCCAGGTGCTGATCGTCATGGCGCGTACGGGTGAAGACGGCGCCAAGGGCATCTCCTGTTTCCTGGTGCCGGCCGATGCCGAAGGCGTCCGCTATGGGCGCAACGAAGACAAGATGGGCTGGCGCGCCCAACCGACCCGCACCATCACCTTCGAAGGCGTGCGCATCCCGGTGGGCAACCGCATCGGCCCCGAGGGCCAGGGGTTCGTCTACGCCATGAAAGGTCTGGACGGCGGCCGGCTGAATATCGCCAGCTGTTCCCTCGGCGCGGCCCAGGCAGCCTTGGAGCAGAGCCTGCGCTATGTGGAGGAACGCAAGCAGTTCGGCAAGCCACTGGCCGAGTTCCAGGCGCTGCAATTCAAGCTCGCTGACATGCTCACCGCGCTTACCGCCAGCCGGCAGATGGTGCGCCTGGCCGCCCACCGGCTGGACCAGCGGCATGCCGAGGCCAGTCTCTACTGCGCCATGGCCAAGCGTTTTGCAACCGATCAGTGCTTTGAGCTATGCAACGATGCGTTGCAGCTGCACGGCGGCTACGGCTACCTGAACGACTATCCTCTGGAGCGCTGGGTGCGTGATACCCGGGTGCACCAGATCCTTGAAGGCACCAATGAAATCATGCGCGTCATCGTGGCGCGCCGTTTACTGGAACAGGGCGGCATGCTTGACCGCCTGCTGTGAGGAGAACCTGATGACCACTGCCGTTGAACAGTACCAACCCGGCGTATTCGACCTGACCCACAAGCTGACCGTGGAGAAGCATGGGCACACCGCGCTGATCACCATCAACCATCCGCCGGCCAACACCTGGGATCGCGAATCGCTGATCGGCCTCAAGCAGCTGATCGAGCATCTCAACCACGACGACAACATCTACGCCCTGGTCATCACCGGCCAGGGGCAGAAGTTCTTCAGCGCCGGGGCCGACCTCAACCTGTTCGCCGACGGCGACAAGGCCCGAGCGCGGGAAATGGCCCGGCGTTTTGGCGAAGCCTTCGAAGCACTGCGCGATTTCCGTGGTGTTTCCATCGCCGCGATCAATGGCTACGCCATGGGTGGCGGCCTGGAATGCGCCCTGGCCTGCGACATCCGCATTGCCGAACGCCAGGCCCAGATGGCCTTGCCGGAAGCGACCGTGGGCCTGCTGCCCTGCGCTGGCGGCACCCAGGCCCTGCCGTGGCTGATCGGCGAAGGCTGGGCAAAGCGCATGATCCTTTGTGGCGAACGGGTCGATGCTGAAACCGCGCTGCGCATCGGCTTGGTGGAACAAGTGGTGGACAACGGCGAAGCACGTGGCACGGCCCTGTTGCTTGCGGCCAAGGTCGCGCGCCAGAGCCCGGTGGCCGTGCGCACCATCAAGCCGCTGATCCAGGGTGCGCGCGAACGCGGACCGAACGGCTGGTTGCCCGAGGAGCGGGAGCGCTTCGTCGACCTGTTCGACGCCGATGACACCCGCGAAGGCGTCAATGCCTTCCTGGAAAAACGCGATCCGCACTGGCGCAACAAGTAATCAAGAGCGCGACGAGAACGACCATGAATGTGAGTTTTGAAGAACGAATTGGCCTGCATGGCGCCCGTATCGGCATCGCCAGCCTGGATGCCGAAAGCAGCCTCAACGCCCTGTCCATGCCGATGATCGAGGCGCTGGATGCCAAGCTGCGCGCCTGGGCGGACGACCCTGAAATCGTCTGCGTTCTGCTGCGCGGCAACGGGCCGAAGGCCTTCTGTGCCGGTGGGGACGTGCGCCAACTGGTGGACGCCTGTCGCGAACACCCGGGCGAAGTGCCGCCGCTGGCGGGTCGCTTCTTCGCCGACGAGTATCGCCTCGACCATCGCATCCACACCTACCCCAAGCCACTGATCTGCTGGGCCCACGGCCATGTGCTGGGCGGTGGCATGGGGCTGATGCAGGGCGCCTCGATCCGCATCGTCACGCCGTCCAGCCGCCTGGGTATGCCGGAGATCAACATTGGCCTCTACCCTGACGTCGGCGGCAGCTGGTTCCTGGCTCGCCTGCCCGGCAAGCTGGGCCTGTTCCTCGGCCTCGGTGCGAGCACCATCAACGCACATGACGCGCTGGACCTCGACCTCGCCGACCGCTTCCTGCTCGATGACCAGCAGCACGCCTTGCTCGCCGGCCTGGTACAGCTCAACTGGCGCGACAAACCGCAGGCCCAGCTCAACAGCCTGCTCAAGGCGCTGGAGCATGAGGCCCGTGGCCAGCTACCCGAGGCCCAATGGCTGCCCCGGCGCAAGCGTATCGACGAGTTGCTGGACGTCGCCGATCTGCCTTCAGCCTGGAAGGCCATGACAGCGCTGCAACACGACAGCGACGTCCCACTGGCCCGCGCCGCCAAGACCCTCGCCGCCGGCTGCCCACTCACTGCGCATCTGGTCTGGGAGCAGATCCGCCGAGCCAAACACCTGTCCCTGGCCGATGTGTTCCGCATGGAATACGCGATGAGCCTGAACTGCTGCCGCCACCCGGAGTTTCCCGAAGGCGTGCGCGCCCGGCTGATCGACAAGGACAATGCCCCGCGCTGGCACTGGCCGGACGTCGCAGCCATTCCACAAGCTGTGATCGAGGCGCACTTCGAGCCAGTCTGGGAAGGGCCTCACCCGCTGCAGGACCTTTGATCCGAGAGACGGAGCAGGCCACCGGCCTGCTTCAACGCAAAGGAGACGCACGATGAGCAAGATCGCCTTTATCGGCCTGGGCCACATGGGCTTGCCCATGGCCCGCAACCTGCTCAAGGCCGGCCATGAACTCAAAGTCTACGACCTGGTACAGGAAGCCATCAACGAGTTGGCCGCGGAAGGTGCCAAGCCCGCCCGGGATGCTCGCGATGCGGTTGCGGGCATGCAGGTGGTGATCACCATGCTGCCGGCCAGCAAGCATGTCGAAGGGTTGCTGCTGGGTGAAGGCGGCCTGCTGGAAAGCATCCCAGCCGGCAGCCTCGTGCTGGAATGCTCGACCATTGCGCCGGACTCCGCCCGCAAGGTTCACGCGGCCGCCAAGGCTCGGGGCATCGAAATGCTGGACGCGCCGGTTTCCGGTGGCACCGCCGGCGCCGCCGCTGGAACCCTGACTTTCATGGTCGGTGGCGACGCGGCGGCACTGGAGAAGGCCCGCCCGCTCTTTGCCGCCATGGGCAAGAACATCTTCCACGCCGGCCCCGATGGTGCTGGCCAGGTCGCCAAGGTGTGCAACAACCAGTTGCTCGCCGTGCAGATGATCGGCACCGCCGAGTCGATGGCCCTGGGGGTCGCCAACGGCCTGGACCCGACGACGCTGGCAGAAATCATGCGCCAGAGCTCGGGTGGCAACTGGGTGCTGGAACGCTACAACCCCTGGCCCGGCGTGATGCTCAATGCACCGGCGAGCAAGGATTACGACGGCGGATTCATGGCCGAACTGATGGCCAAGGACCTCGGCCTGGCTCAGGAAACCGCGCAGCACAGCCTGAGCAGTACGCCCATGGGCGCCCTGGCGTTGCACCTCTATCGTCTGCTGCTCAAGCAGGGCAAGGGCAAGAAAGACTTCTCGGTGGTGCAGAAGCTGTTCACGGAGTGAGCCGGCAAGCTGGCCGCCGCCGCACCTCGACGTCAGCTGCGCCCAAGGGGCGTCTACGACAGAAGTCATTTTCTGGGCTTCAATGAGAAAGCAGCGGCAAGCGGGCCCATCACACCGCGCGTCAACAGGGAGAAGCCAGACAATGCTCCATATCCAACGCGACGATCAGGGACGTTTGATCCGTGTGGAGGCAGACCCATTTGACGGTTCCAACGGAACGCTTCAGCCCGATGCCCCGGAAGTCCAGACTTGGTACAAGCGCCTCGAAGTCCAGAACAGGCTGCTGCAACTCAAGCAGAGCGACCTGGATATGATCCGGGTGCTCGACGACCTGATCGAGGTACTGATGAGGCAGGGCGTCATCCGCATCACAGATCTCCCCGCTGCCGCCCAGTCCAAGTTGCTCAGCCGCACCCAGGCACGGGAAAACCTCGGAGGCCTCGACCGTCTGATCGAGGACGAAGATTCCGGGGTTATCTGAAGCCCAGTACTCAGTGCGTGCCGCGCAACTGAAGAATGCCGAACAACAGCATCTGAATGCGCTCCAGCCAGGGGAATGATCGGCTCCTGATACGCCGATCGAACAGGATGGCCTCGGCGATGTACGCCAACAGCACGGCCACCAGCCCCAACATTGCAAGTGCGCCTTCGGCGAACGACAGGACGTGCATAGGATTTCTCCAAGGATGGATCGGCCTCGCCGTCTACCTCGCCGCACCCCGGCTGCCCTCTGCACTTAAGGTGGGCCAATGCACTTTGCACCTGCTATCCCGCAAGCGGGCAGGCAGGTGCAAAGCATCATGGATGAGGGATTAGTAACGATTGCGCTGCGACCAGTCGCTCCGATCATGGCGCATTGGATTGTTATGCGGACGAGCCTTGTAACCCGGCTGAACCTGGTAGTGGCCCGGGTTGTTCTGTCCCCAACTCTTCAGCCGCGGCGTGTAGTCATGGCGGCGTTCCTGATAATTGTCGTACCGCGGCTGATAGCGGCGGTCGTAGCGATAATTGTGATCACGGTCGTCATAGCGCCGGTCATGACGGTATTGGTAAGGCGGCTTGTGGCGGGGTGGGTTGTAGTAAGGCTGGTTGTGGTACTTGCTGCGCTTGTCGTAATAGCGATGGGTGCCATAGCGGCGTTCATCCGCGATGTAATAGTCCGAGCGTGGGGCGTCATAATGGCCATATACCCGGTAATCGCTACCACCGTAATAACGGCCACGGTAATCGTCATAGTCATAGTCGTAAACCGCACAACCGCTCAGGGTCAGGCTCAGCAAGGCGAGTAAGAATGCTCGATAAGACATGGCGGCCTCCTTCGACCGCAAGGATGGTGCAGACCGATGTCAGCACCCAGGATTTCTCCCATTCGGTTTGACAGCATTTCCAGCCGATCATTGCGCCGTTGCCTATGGGAAAAATCCATTACCAGTTGTTGCAAAGTTCCCACCGCAGAACAGCCGATAACCCACCGCGGTTTGGCGCAAGTCACCGCAGCCGCTAGAGTTCAGTACGGCCCCATCGCACAAGGATCCGCAATGCCGCCGCTCACCCGCGACCAGGCGCAACAACGCGCTGACGATATCCAGGCGTTCTACCGCGAAGTGGAGCGTTTGCAAGAGGAGCAGGCACTGCTGCTGCCCCCCGAGCAACTCGATCGGCTGGGCGGTCACCACCAGCGGCTGCTAGCCGACTTTCGCGCCGCCTACGACATCGACCAGGACGCCCAGGCCCGTCGGCTGTCCCTGAGCATGCGCATCGCTTCCTTGCTCGGCGCCCTGGCCCTGGCCGCGAGCCTGCTGTTCTTCTTCTACCAGTTCTGGGGACTGTTCACCGAAACGGCCCAGGTCTGCATTCTCGCCGGCTCGTCTATCGGCACCCTCCTGCTGACCTTTCTGGTTCGCCGCCGCGACCCATCGGGCTACTTCTGCCGACTGGCCGCCACCCTCGCCTTTGCTTGCTTCGTACTGAACATCAGCATGCTCGGGCAGATTTTCAACATCACTCCGAGCGACCGCGCCCTGCTGCCCTGGGCTGCCTATGCGCTTCTCCTGGCCTATGCCTGCGAATCCCGGCTGCTGCTGGGCGCCGGCCTAGTCTGCATCCTGGCGCTGATCGCCACCCGCCTGGCGAGCTGGACCGGCTTTTACTGGCTCGACGTCGTCGAGCGGCCGGAACACCTGTTGCCTGCCGCACTGCTGATCTTCCTCGTGCCACTGTTCATCTCCCAGGCACGCTACCAGGGCTTTGCCAGCACCTACCGGGTCATCGGGCTGCTCGGGCTGTTCATTCCCGTGCTGGCCCTGGCCAACTGGAGCAATGGCAGCTACCTGCCGTTCGATGACGATCTGGTGGAAGGCTTCTACCAGCTCCTCGGGTTCGCCGGCGCAGCCCTGACCATCTGGTTTGGCAATCGTCGCGATTGGCCAGAGGTGGTACACACCGGCCTGCTGTTCTTTGTGATCTTCCTCTACATCAAGCTGTTCGACTGGTGGTGGGAGGTCATGCCCAAATACCTGTTCTTCCTCGTGCTTGGACTGGTCGCGGTCCTGATCCTGCTGATACTCGGCCGCCTGCGCCGCGTCCAGGGACGCAAGGGAGGGACCGCAGCATGAGCATTCTCAAACCCCGTCACGGCCTGCTCGCGGGCCTTGCCATCATCCTCCTGGCCAATGCCGTCGCCCTGGCCGGCGTCTGGCAGAACCGAACCGGGGAGCCGGAAAGTCGCCTGCTGCTCTCCGGGCGCGAATTGCAGCGTGACCACGAATGGTCGCGGAAGGAGAACAGCGGCCTGACGCTTCGGCTGGATTGGCGCCGCCCAAGCAAGGCAGACGGCGACGATCGTTACCTGCGCCAGCCGCTCGACGAAGCGCAGTTGCTTGCTCTGGGCTTTCGCGCTCCCGATAAGGGCAAACCCCGCCCTCAGCGCAACAATCGTCGTCGTGAAGCGTTGGTGGTACTGGAACTCGATGGCCCCGCCTACCAGGCAGAAATGGAACGTGAATCGCAACGCCGCGAACGCGCCCGCCGGGCCCTCGCGGCAGAGCCCGGCGACAAGCACCTGCAGGATGCTGACCGCGCCGCGCAACAAGCCCTGGAACGTGAAAAAACGCAGCAGAGCAGACTCTTCGCCGTGGACGTCGGGCTGGACCGCCAGGCATTGCGCCAGCGCTATCCCGATCGCGAGCGTTACGCCATCGTACCCGGCACGGTTCAGGCCTGGCTCCATGAAGGGCAGCTGCAAGGCCAGCTCAGCCAACTGCGCATCAGCACGATCAATGTGCCGTACGCCTGGCGCCACCCTCTGGGCGAGCGCCTGGCCTCGGAAAAAGCCCAATTCTTAGTACAGGTCAGCTTTGGCCAGCGCCTGGAGCCCTGGGTCAGCGCCGCCCCTGACCTTGAGCGGTAAGGCCTGGGACGCGCCTGGCAATTGATTGAATAGCTGTATGAATTTACTGCAAGCCAGCAGTGACGCCATTTCCACCGCACGCTAGCATTGCGCCATTAAAATTGAGGTCGCCGTCCCTGATGCTGCTGAAAGAACATTCCAAGAACGGCCAGCAGTTGCTGGTCCTCATGCTGGTGCTTCTGCTTGGCAGCGGCTTCCTGGCAACCTCGCTGGTCAGCTACCAGGCCTCGTTGAAATCCATCCGCAACAGCATCGTCAATACCGAGCTACCGCTGACCTCCGACAACGTCTACTCGGAAATTCAGAAGGATCTGGTACGCCCGATCCTGATCTCCTCGATGATGAGCCGCGACACCTTCGTCCGCGACTGGGTCATGAAGGGCGAAAAGGACGTCGAGCAGATGACCCGCTACCTGCATGAAGTGCAGGACCACTACGGCGCCTTCACCAGCTTCTTCGTCTCCGACCGTACGCTCACCTACTACCAGAGCAAAGGCGTGCTCAAGCAGGTGAGCCGGCAGGAGCCACGCGACGTCTGGTACTTCCGCGTGCGCGACATGAAGGAACCCTACGAGATCAATGTCGATGTCGACCTGGCCAACCAGGACCGCCTGACCATCTTCATCAACTACAAGGTGTTCGACTACGAGAACCGCTTCCTGGGGGCCACGGGTGTCGGGCTGGCGGTGGACGCGGTGATCAAGCTGATCGACGACTACCAGCGTCGCTACGACCGCAGCATCTACTTCGTCGACACCACGGGGCGCATAGTCCTGACCGGCGCACAGAGCGGCCCGATAGGCGCCAAGGTCGGTCAGTCGCTCAGCGAGATCCCCGGCCTGAAGGACCTGCAAGCGAAACTGAAGCGCCCGCAGAGTGGCAAGTTCGAATACCACGAGCAGGGCCGCAATCACTTCCTCAACGTGCGCTACATCCCCGAACTGGACTGGTACCTCTTCGTCGACAAACACGAAGGCGGGCTGCTGGACAGCATACGCAAGACGCTCTACCTGAACCTGCTGATCTGCCTGGTCGTCACCGTGGTGGTGCTGATCCTGGTGAACCGACAGATCCGCCGCTACCAGACGCGAATCACCGATCTAGCCAATGCCGACAGCCTAACCGGCCTCCCCAACCGCCGTGGTTTCCAGCTCCTTGCCGGACAGGCCCTGCAGGAAGCGCGGCGCGACCGCAAGCCGCTGGTGGCCCTGCTGCTGGATCTCGATCACTTCAAAATGCTCAATGACACCTACGGTCACCAGGCCGGCGATCTGGTGCTTCAGGGCTTCTCCCAGAACCTGCGCGACAGCCTGCGGCAATCCGACATCATCTGTCGTTGGGGCGGGGAGGAATTCATCATCCTGCTCAAGGACACCGGCAACGCGAACGCGCGCCAACTCGCGGAAAAGATCCGCAAGGAGATCGCCAGCAAGCGCTACCCGTACAAAGGCGTGAACCTGTCGGTCACCACCAGCATCGGCCTGGCGGAAATGCATCCGGACGATTCCCTGGACAGCCTCCTCAGCCGCGCCGACAAGGGCCTGTATCGGGCAAAGCAATCGGGGCGCGACTGTGTCTGCGTGGAGCCCTCAGGCAATCTCGACACCCTGTAGGTTGCTGCGGGCCGCGCAGGTCAGAGCGCAGCGAAGCCCAAAGTGCGGTGATCAGGCCAGCAACGCCACCGATTTGATCTGCGCCCAGAGCGCCTGCCCGGGGTACAGCCCCAACTGGTCGCGTGAGTAGCGGGTGATCCGCGCCAGCAGAGGCGTGCCATCGGCTTCCAGGCGCACCAGCACATGGGCCGGATTGGCCGCCGGGGCCTCGGCGACGACTCGTGCCGGCAACAGGTTGAGGATGCTGCTATCGCGCTGCTTCTCCAGGCTCAGGCTGACGTCCCGCGCCAATATGCGAAAGCGCAGCGGGTGACCTTCCGCCACCGGCGAATGGGCTACGCGCACGCTCAGGGCACCGCCAGGCAGCGCCAGGCTGAGCAGTTGGTAGTGCGCGTCGAAGGATTGCACGCGGCCCTCGATCACCACGCCGGCATCGTCGTCCTGGGCAGTTGGCAGATCCAACCGTGGCAATGTCTGCTCCAGGGGACCGCTGGCCAGTACCTGGCCGCCCTCCAGCAACACCAGGTGATCGGCCAGCCGCGCTACCTCGTCCGGCGAGTGACTGACGTAGAGCAGCGGGATATCCAGCTCATCGTGCAGGCGCTCGAGGTACGGCAGGATCTCCGCCTTGCGCTTGAAGTCCAGGGCCGCCAGGGGCTCGTCCATCAACAGCAGGCGCGGGCTGGTCAGCAGCGCGCGGGCGATCCCCACGCGCTGGCGCTCACCACCGGACAGGCGCTCCGGCATGCGCTCCAGCAGATGCTCGATACCGAGCAACTCTACCGCCTGCTCCAGGCGCACCCGTCGCTCCCGCGCCGGGATGCGCTTTTCCCCGAACGCCAGGTTACGTTGTACCGAAAGATGCTCGAACAGACTGGCCTCTTGGAATACGTAGCCCAGAGGTCGCTTGTGAGTCGGCAGGAAGACGCCACTGGCGCTGTCCTGCCAGCGTTCGCCGTTGACCTCGAGGTACCCGTCAGCCGCCCGCTCCAGCCCGGCAATGCAACGCAGCAGGCTGGTCTTGCCTGAGCCGGAGTGGCCGAACAGCGCCGTGATGCCGCGCCCCGGCAGGCTGAGGTCCGCCGCCAGTTCGAAGCCGGGGTGCTTGAGGCGAAAACGCGCGTGAATCTGATGCATGGCTCAGGTCCAGCCAGGTTTCAGGCGCCGGCTGGTATTGAGCGCCAGCAGGATGAGGAAGGAGAACAGCAGCATGCCACCCGCCAGCCAATGGGCCTGGGCGTACTCCATGGCCTCGACATGGTCGAAGATCTGTACCGAGACCACACGAGTCTTCTCGGGGATATTGCCGCCGATCATCAGCACCACGCCGAACTCGCCCACCGTATGCGCAAAGCCAAGGATCGAGGCCGTGACGAAGCCCGGTCGGGCCAGCGGCAGCACCACGCTGAAGAAGGTATCCCAAGGCCCCGCTCGCAGTGTCGCGGCCACCTCCAGCGGGCGCGCGCCAATGGCGCTGAATGCGTTCTGCAACGGCTGCACCACGAAGGGCATCGAGTAGATCACCGAGCCCACCACCAGGCCGGCGAAGGTAAAGGGCAAAGTGCCCAGGCCCAGGCTCTGGGTGAACTGCCCGATGAAGCCATGGGGACCCATGCTCACCAGCAGGTAAAAGCCGATCACCGTAGGCGGCAGCACCAGCGGCAGCGCCACAACCGCCGCCACCACGCCCTTGAGCCGCGACGAGGTTCGCGCCAGCCACCAGGCGATGGGTGTACCTATCACCAACAGTAGCAGGGTGGTCAGGGTCGCCAGTTCCAGGGTCAGCCAGATGGCCGCCAGGTCGGAGCGGTCGAGAGGGGAAGTCATGGGATGGCCCAGTAACCGAGTTTCGCTATGTTGCGGACTATATAGCGAAGTCGGGCCGGTGGGGAGCGCCAATTCGGGCGGATTCCTCCCTCACCTCCGGCCCCTCTCCCGGAGGGAGAGGGGAGAAAAGGCCAATGCGAGAAAATCTTCACCGTCGTAGGAGCCAGCTTGCTGGCGAACACCGCCGGACAGCTTCGCGAGCAAGCTCGCTCCTACGGAACGGCAAAGACTGCAATCAGCGGAGCTTTTCCAGCATCTGGTAGTACCACATGCCAACGGCCAGCATGCTGTTGCCCAGACGCTCGCTCAGCGGCACGCGGATGTGTGAACAACCGGCGAAGGTATCGAAACGCTCCAGGCTGCCGCTCATGGCGTTGGCCATGATCTCGCCCATGATGTGGGTGGTCGCCACGCCGTGGCCGGAGTAGCCCTGGCAGTACCAGACGTTCTTCGACACCTTGCCCAGCTGCGGGATGCGGTTGATAACGATGCCCATGGCACAGCTCCACTTGAAGTCGATCTCCACGCCCTTGAGCTTTGGGAACGTGCGTTCGATACAGGGGCGCAGCTCGGCCTCGATGTCCCGAGAATCGCGTCCGGAGTAGTTGGCGCCACCGCCGAACAGCAAGCGTCCGTCGGCGGTCATGCGGTAGTAATCGAGCACGAAGCGGCAGTCGTACACGGCCATGTCCTGCGGGTTCAGCTCGCGCGCCAGGTCGCCCAGCGGCTTGGTGGTGACGATGCCGCCCATGGCCGGGAAGATCATGCCCTTGAGCTTGCGTCGCTCCAGTTTGTGGTAGACATCGCCGGCCAGCAGGATCTGCTGCGCGTTGATCCGGCCTTTGGCGGTAACCACAGCGGGGCGGTCGCCGTGGATGATGTCCAGCACCTCGGAGTGTTCGAAGATCTGCGCCCCCAGGCTGGCCGCTGCCTTGGCTTCACCAATGCATAGGTTGAGCGGGTGCAGGTGCATGTTGCGGGTGTTCTTGATGGCCCCGCAGTAGAGATCGGAATCCAGATGCTGGCGCATGCCGGCGGCATCGAGCAGCGTCACATCGTCGCCCATGCCACGGCGCACGGCTTCCTCATAGGATGCCTTCAGCTCGTCCATGTGCGCCGGCTTCATCGCCGCGTGCAGGTGGCCGTGCTTCAAATCGCACTGGATGCCGTACTTGGCCACACGGTTCTGGATGATGTCGTGACCGCGCCAACGCAGGTGCCAGATGAAATCATCCACCTCGGCGCCGATGCGGCGACTCATCTGCTTGCGCATGGCCTCATCGCCCGACAGGCTGCCGGTCACCTGGCCGCCGTTGCGGCCGGTGGCACCCCAGCCGACCTTGTGGGTTTCAACCAACGCCACCTTGTAGCCGCGCTCGGCCATTTCCACTGCCGTTGCAACGCCAGTGAAGCCCCCGCCGATGATGGCGACGTCGACATTCACCTCGCCTTGCAGGGTCGGGTAGGCGGTTTCCTCGTTGAGTGTCGCTGCGTAATAGGAAGGGCTGCGCTCGGCTGCCGGGAGTGTGTGTTTGATTGCTGCAGTCATGGATGAATCCTTTGGTGGTGCCTGGAGCCCGTACGGCAGGCCCTTGGCCTGCTTGGCGAATGAATTCGCCCCTACAGCTCCATTCAATGCTTGGAATCAGGGCTCAGGCCTGGGTCAGGTACCAGCTCCAGTCCTGCTCGCCGACCTCGGCCATGAACTGGCGGTACTCGGCACGCTTGACGGCGAGGTAGACGCCAAGGAAAGCGTTGCCGAAGGCATCGCGCGCCCAGCTGGACTGCTCCAGCGCGCGGATGGAGGTCAGCCAGTCGGTGGGCAGCAACTCCTTGGCCTGGGCGTAACCATTGCCTTCTACCGGTGCGCCCGGATCGATGTTCTCGCGAATGCCGCGGTGGATACCGGCGAGGATGGCGGCAGCGGCCAGGTAAGGGTTGGCGTCAGCGCCACAGATGCGGTGCTCGATGTGCCGGCTATTGGCCGGGCCGCCCGGCACACGGAGGCTGACGGTGCGGTTATCCACACCCCAGGTCGGTGCCAGTGGTGCGTAGCTGTTGGCCTGGAAGCGGCGGTAGGAGTTGGCGTTGGGGCAAAACAGCAGCAGCGAGTCGAGCAGGCTGGTGAGCATGCCGCCCACGGCCTGACGCAGCAGCGGCGTACCGGCCGGGTCTTCGCTGGCGAACTGGTTGTGACCTTCGGCGTCAGCCAGACTCACGTGCATGTGCATGCCGGTGCCGGCAATTTCGGCGAACGGCTTGGCCATGAAGCAGGCCTGCATGCCGTGGGCGTTGGCCACGCCCTTGACCACGCGCTTGTAACGCACGGCCTGGTCCATGGCTTCCAGCGCATCACCATGTTCCAGGGTAATTTCCACCTGGCCCGGCGCATATTCGGAAATCGCCGTACGCGCCGGGATGCCCTGGGCCTTGCAGGCCGCATAGAGGTCGGCAAGGAAGGGTTCGATCTGCTCCAGTTCGCGCAGGCCATATACCTGGGTGCCGCGAGGACGGTTGCCGTCGGTGTCCAGCGCCGGTTGCGGTCGGCCCTGGGCGTCGCGCTTCTGGTCCAGCAGGTAGAACTCCAGCTCGCAGGCCATGACCGGGTAATAGCCGTCGGCCTTGAGACGATCGATCACCTCGATCAGCACATGGCGCGGATCGGCGATGGCGGCCGGCATGCCTTCCTGCGGGTGCATGCTGACCTGCACCGCTGCGGTGGCCATCTTGCGCCAAGGTAGGCGCACCAGGCTGCCCGCCAGCGGGTAGGCGCGGCAATCGATGTCGCCCACCTCCCAGACCAGCCCGGAGTTCTCCACGTCTTCGCCGTGCATGGTCAAGCCAAGGATGGTGCTGGGCAGTGGACGACCGGTTTCATAGACGGCCAGGAGTTCGTCGCGGTGCAGCAGCTTGCCGCGCGGCACGCCGTTAGCGTCGAGGATGAAGAGTTCGAAGGCGTCGATGTCCGGGTTCTGCTCGAGGAAATCCCGGGCTTCCTGCACGCTGGCAAAATTCATATGGCTCTCTTTTAGTGCCCATGGGCACGCAAGCAGCCCCCGCCCAACTGGCAGGGACGAAACGTCATGATCTGAAGTGTGGAGCGACCACCGCGATATCGGCGGCAGAGCTGGGTCAGACGGGAGAGCTATCCGGCGGGCGGGCGTGGCGGCAATGCCATAGCGCCCAGAAGGCAAGTTCGAGCGGCAGGGATATCAACAGGTCAACGGCCCACTTGCGGGAGAAGAGGACCTTGGGCGCGACTCCAGGCGCACGCCGAGCGGCGCGGACCTGCCCAAGGGACAAGGCGGCGAGCGGCGAGGTATTTGGAGTGGGACAACCCATGAGCAAGCGTCGTGTTATTGGAATGCGAGGAGACTCGCACGCCGTCATGGGTCAATAAAATGCAGGATTGATTATCTTTGATTCAGTGCTGGCTAAACATTCTGTAGCAGCCAGCTTGCTGGAGAATGGCATGGCGATTTCCGAGCAAGCTCACTCCTACGGGCAATCCGTCGACCGCCCCTGTGGCAATGAATTCATTCACGACTGAAATCGCCCCTACACCAGCCAACACGATCTCACCGCAACCTCAACGGATCCACCAACCCCGCCACGATCGCCATGGCCACGAGGTCGGGCAGCCGCTCTGCCTGCATGCGTTTCATCACACGGGCGCGGTAGAGATCGACGGTCTTCACGCTGATGTCCAGCTGCTCGGCAATTTCGCGGTTGGTGTAGCCCTGCACCAGCGGCACCAGCACGTCGCGCTCGCGCGGGGTGAGGCTGGCCAGGCGCTCTTGCAACTGGTTGTGGCCGTTCGTGCCGGAGCGACGCTCGTCCATGCTGCTCAGGGCCTGCTGCACACTGTCGAGCAGCAGTTGCTCGTTGTAGGGCTTCTCGATGAAGTCGTGCGCGCCGGCCTTGAAGGCGCGCACCACGATGGGCACATCGGCGTGACCGCTGACGAAGATCACCGGCAGATCGAGACCGCGGTTACGCATCTCCTCCTGCACGTTGAGGCCGCCCATGCCCGGCATGCGTACATCCAGCAGCACGCAGGCGTTGAGGCTGTCGTCGCAGGCGTCAAGGAAGGCACGGCCGCTGGTGAAGGGCAATGCCTTGAGGCCCACGGACTCCAGCAACCACACAGTGGAGTCGAGCATGCCCTGGTCGTCATCCACCACGTAGACCACCTGCTCCGCCCCGATCGACATCGTTCTCCTCTCCTATCCCGTTCTTGTTATTGCAGCGGCAGGCGACAACGCATCAGCAAGCCGCCCTCCTCGCCCGGCTCACCATCAAGGGAACCGCCAAAGCCTTCAATGATGCTTCGACTCATCGACAACCCCAAGCCCAAACCATCCGGCTTGCTGGTGTAGAACGGGGTGAAGATGCGTGCCAGCTCCGCCTCGTCCAGCCCTGGCCCCTGGTCACGAACCTCGATGGCCAGCCGGCCTTCGACCTCCGGCCGAGCCGCCAGGACGATGACCGAATCCTGCCCCGGATGCGCCTCGCGATTGGCATCGATGGCGTTACGCAGCAGGTTGAGCAGCACCTGCTCCAGCAGCACCCGGTCGGCGTAGACCGGCGGCAGATTCTCCGGTAATTGCTCGACGATCGCCACCTGACTGGCACTGGCCTCCCAGACGCACAGGCGCACCGCCTCGCGCGCCACTTCGGCCACGTCCAGCGCCTGCATCTTGCGCTGGCCCTTGCGCAGGAAGGCGCGCAGCCGCTTGATCACCTCCGAGGCATGATTGGCGTGCTCGGTGATGCGCTCCAGGCCTTGCGCCACGCGGTCGGCAGCCTTGGGATTACTGGCCAGCGATTGCAGGTAGCGCTGGCTGGCACTGGCGTAGTTGACCACCGCTGCCAGCGGCTGGTTGATCTCATGAGCGATACCGGAGGCCAACTCGCCCAGGGTCACCAGGCGAGCGGTGTGTGCAAGTTCGTCCTGATGTCGGCGTTGCTGTGCCTCGCGCAGTTCGCGCTCGGTCATGTCACGGGCCACCAGCGAGTAGTAACGTTCGCCGCCCGCCGCGGTGTGGGCCAGCAGCACCATGGAGACCGGCACCGAGGCACCACCACCGGGCGGATGCAGGCGCGCGTCGAGGTTCCACACCCCCTTGCGCTCGGCCGTGCTCCAGCCCTCACGACTGATCCGCGCGAGGTCGTCCGGGGCGAAGACCTGCGCCAGCGCTGGCATGGCGTCCCGAACACCGAGCTTGAGGGCACGACGTGCCGCCGGGTTGAGGTAAGTGATCAGGCCGGCGGGGTCGACAAACAGCACCGGGTCAGTATTGGCTTCCACCACTTCGGCCAGGCGCCGCCTGTTTTCCTCGGCTTGCACCCGCGCGGTGATATCGCGGGACACGCTGACCACCTCCACCACCGCGCCCGTATAGGTCTCGCGAATGGCGCGGCTGGCCGTCTCGAACCAGAGGTAATGCCCGGCGCGATGGCGGATGCGGTAAGTCATCGTGTGGTAGCCGTCCTGCTCCAACGCATCACGTGCACGCTGCACCAGCTGCGCCAGCTCCTGCGGGTGAAACAGGCATTGCGCGAGTTGGCCACGCAACTCTTCCGGCCAGTAGCCGAGCAGTGTCCAGGAGGCCGGCGAGGCGTCGAGGAAGCGCCCGTCCGGCGTATGGCGGGAAATCAGGTCGGTAGTGTTCTCGGTGATCAGTCGGTACAACCGCCGCGCGCGGGCAGCCTCGCGTTCGGCGCGAATCTGCGCGGTGGCCTCGCGGCAACGCGCCAGGACACGTCGCTCCTGCGGGTCAGGAATGTACGTCCAGATCAGCATGCGCTCGCCGCATTCGGCCTCCACCCCTTCGATGGCCCGCGACTGCTCGAGGGAGGCCCGCACCAGCGAAGCATGGTTGACCGGCAGAAAGCGCAATACCTCGGCCAGCGGCAGTTCGCCGAGCATGGCCAGCAGCGCGGCGTTGAGTTCCAGGGGATGCGCCTCGGCATCCAGCAGCAGGCTGGGTTGCGGGTCGAGGCCCAACAACGGGGAGGCCCGCAGAAGGCCGCTGACGCTGGCCAGCAGGGTGCTCAACAACTCATGCAGCCAGCCAAGCCAGTCCAGGCTCACATCCTCACGCACATCCACCAGCAGCAGGCCCGGCTGGCCGGGCACCAGCGCCAGGTCGAAGGCCTGGCCATGGCTGATGGCTGCACGGCGCAGGCGCCCCGCCAACCAGCAGTCGAGCTGGCGCACCTGGTCCAGCCCCAGGCGGCCCTCCACTTCCAGACGGGCGAACAACTCCTCGTCGCTGGCCTGCATCGGGTCGCCCTGGCCGGGCGGCAGGTGCTGGCCGCTGCCCTCGTGGCCATAGATGCGCGCACCGGGCAGCCAGCTCAGGTAGTAGGCCTGCCGCACTTCCGGGCAGCCGCGCAAGGCCCGGCACAGGGCATCGGCGCGGGCCGCCAGGGGCACGTCTTCACGCTGCAGGCGCAGCCAGGTGTGCAGTCGAACCGGGGTCTGGGTCATCGAAGGTCCAGTGTCAGGGGGTGGACAAGGATAGCGTGGTGGAAGGATGCCGGAACGTTCGCGAGGGCGCGTCGCCCCCCTGCAGGAGCCAGCTTGATGGCGAATTGACCGCTCCATGAGGATCAAACCCTGCTCACGCGCCCAAGTCATTCGCGAGTAAGCTCGCTCCTACAGCGTTATCGTATAGTAGTTTTACTATACAACTATAGATGCACTTCCATATTAAGTGGATATTGGTATATAAATTCACCACGAAATCTACCGACCATTCTGATGGGCCGGTACAGAAGAGCTAATAATCAGCCGTCGGGTGTCCAGCATGTCGATCTACGAACAGGGCCTAGCCCCTGCTGCCGTCAACCATATCGCCCTCTCCCCTCTCAGCTTCATCGAGCGCACCGCCAGCGTCTATCCGCACTACCCCGCCGTCATCCACGGTTCGGTTCGCCGCAACTGGGCCGAGACCTACACGCGCTGCCGGCGCCTGGCCTCCGCCCTGGCCGGCCGCGGGATCGGCAAGGGCGACACGGTAGCGGTGATGCTGCCGAACATCCCGGCCATGCTGGAGGCGCACTTCGGCGTACCCATGATCGGTGCCGTGCTCAACACCCTCAACGTGCGCCTGGATGCCGAGGCCATCGCCTTCATGCTGCAGCACGGCGAGGCCAAGGTGCTGATCACCGACCGCGAGTTCCATGCCGTTATCCACGCTGCCATCGGCATGCTCGACCACCCGCCGCTGGTGATCGACGTCGACGACCCGGAATACGGCGAAGGCCAGGCGGTCAGCGACCTGGACTATGAAGCACTGTTGGCCGAGGGCGACCCGGAATTCGCCTGGAGCTGGCCGGACGATGAGTGGCAGGCCATCTCGCTGAACTACACCTCCGGCACCACCGGCAATCCCAAGGGTGTGGTCTATCACCATCGCGGCGCCTACCTGAACGCCCTGGGCAACCAGATGACCTGGGCCATGGGCAACCATCCCGTCTACCTCTGGACCCTGCCGATGTTCCACTGCAACGGCTGGTGCTACCCCTGGACGGTCACTGCCCTGGCTGGTGTGCACGTGTTCCTGCGCCGGGTCGACCCGCAGAAGATCCTCACCCTGATCCGCGAACACCAGGTGACCCACATGTGCGGTGCGCCCATCGTGCTCAACGCCCTCGTGAACATGCCTGACTCGGCCAAGGCCGCCATCGATCACCCGGTGAACGCCATGGTCGCCGGCGCTGCGCCGCCGGCCAAGGTGATCGGCGCCGTCGAAGCCATGGGCATCCGCGTGACCCACGTCTATGGCCTGACCGAGGTCTACGGCCCGGTGACGGTCTGCGCCTGGCACGCCGAATGGGACGAGCTGCCGCTGGAAGAACGTGCCAGCATCAAATCCCGCCAGGGCGTGCGTTACCCGACCCTGGAAGGGGTAATGGTCGCGGACCCGAAAACCCTTGAGCCAGCGCCCAAAGACGGCCAGACCATTGGCGAGATCTTCATGCGTGGCAACACCGTGATGAAGGGCTACCTGAAGAACCCCACCGCCACGGCCGAAGCCTTCGAGGGTGGCTGGTTCCACACCGGCGATTTGGCCGTGTGGCACCCGGACGGCTATGTGGAAATCCGCGACCGGCTGAAGGACATCATCATCTCCGGCGGCGAGAACATCTCCACCATCGAACTGGAAGGCGTGCTCTATCGTCACCCTGCGGTGCTGGAAGCAGCCGTGGTGGCACGCCCCGACGAGAAGTGGGGTGAGACGCCCTGCGCCTTCATCACCCTCAAGGCCGACCAGCAGGACACCCGCGAGGCAGAAATCATCGCCTTCTGCCGCGAGCACCTGGCCAGCTTCAAGGTGCCGAAGACGGTGATCTTCACCCAACTGCCGAAAACCTCCACCGGCAAGATCCAGAAGTACGTCCTGCGCGATATGGCCAAGAACCTCTAACAGCAGCGCGTCATGAACAAGGCGACCGTCCCCGGCGGTCGCCCAAGGCTGCCTCATGCCCGAAAAAGCAGCGGCAACCCGAACCAGGCATCGACAACAACAACAAGCGGAGCCAGCAATGACCACTCACAACACACCTCACGCCCAACACTGCGACCGCATCCGGTCAAACCCCAAGTTCCAGCGCCTGGCCCGCCAGCGCGCACGCCTCGCCTGGTCACTGAGCGCCCTGGTGCTCGGCGTCTACTACGGTTACATGCTAGTCGTGGCCTTCGCCCCGGGCTGGCTCCGCCTGCCCCTGGCCGACGGCAGCCAACTCACCCTCGGCCTGCCACTGGGCGCGGGCATCATCGTCCTGTCCTGGCTGCTCACCGGTTGGTACGTGCGCAGCGCCAACACCCGCTTCGACGCGCTGAGTGCCGAGATTGTCGAGGAGGCCCAAGCATGAAGCGCCTGCTCGCCCTCCTCGCCTGCGCCCCCCTGGTCGCCCTCGCGGCACCCATCACCGCCGAAAAGCAGCCGCTGAACCTGCACGCCATCGGCATGTTCTTCGTCTTCGTCCTTGGCACGCTGCTGATCACCTGGTGGGCCGCGCGGCGCACCCGCTCCACCTCGGACTTCTACACCGCAGGTGGGGGTATCAGCGGCTTCCAGAACGGCCTGGCGATCGCCGGCGACTACATGTCCGCTGCAACCTTGCTGGGCCTCTCCAGTCTGGTGTTCGCCAAGGGCTACGACGGTTTCATCTACACCATCGGCTTCTTCGTCGGCTGGCCCATCGTCACCTTCCTGATGGCCGAGCGCCTGCGCAACCTCGGGCGCTACACCTTCGCCGACATCGTTTCCTACCGCCTCGACCAGAGCCGCGTGCGCACCCTGGCGGCCATCGGCTCGTTGACCGTGGTGTGCTGCTACCTGATCGTGCAAATGGTCGGCGCCGGCCAGTTGATCAAGCTGCTGTTCGGCCTCGACTATCCCATCGCGGTGATGGTGGTCGGCGCGCTGATGCTGGTCTACGTGATCTTCGGCGGCATGATCGCCACCACCTGGGTGCAGATCATCAAGGCCGTCCTGCTGCTGGCCGGCGGCACCACCCTGGTGTTCCTGGCCATGAGCGAGTTCGGCTTCAGCTATGAGCAACTGGCCAGCCGCGCCATCGACGTGCACGCCGCCGGCAGCGCCATCATGGGGCCGGGCTCGATGCTGGCGGACCCGATCAACACCGTGTCGCTGTCCCTCGGCCTGGTGTTCGGGATCGCCGGCCTGCCGCACATCCTGATGCGTTTCTTCACCGTGCCGAATGCGCGGGAAGCCCGTAAATCAGTGTTCTACGCCACCGGCTTCATCGGCTTCTTCTTCCTCGTGGTCTGCACCCTGGGTTTCACTGCCATCGTCATCATCGGCACCGACCCGCAGTACTTCATCGACGGCAAGGTCGGCGGAGCACTGATCGGCGGCGGCAACATGGTGGCCATGCACCTGGCCCAGGCGGTGGGCGGCAACCTGTTCCTCGGTTTCCTCTCCGCCGTGGCCTTCGCCACCATCCTGGCGGTGGTTTCCGGCCTGGCTCTGGCCGGTGCCTCAGCCATCTCCCATGACCTCTACGCCACCGTCTTGAAGAAGGGCCGCGCCAGCGAGAAGGATGAAATGCGCGTCACCCGCTTTGCCACCGTCGGTCTGGGTGTGATCGCTATCGGCCTGGGCCTGCTGTTCGAGCAGATGAACATCGCCTTCCTGGTCGGCCTGACCTTCGGTGTCGCCGCCTCGGCCAACTTCCCGGTGCTGATCATGGCTATGTACTGGAAGGGCCTGACTACCCGCGGCGCGCTCTGGGGTGGTTTTGCCGGATTGGCCTGCGCCCTGCTGCTGGTGATCCTCTCGCCGGCCGTCTGGGTCACGGTGCTGGGCCACGCACAGGCTATCTTCCCTTATGACCACCCGGCGCTGTTCTCCATGCCGCTGGCCTTTCTGGTGATCGTGGTCGTGTCCAACCTCGACCGCAGCGCCCGAGCCGACCGCGAGCGGGCCGCCTTCGAGGACCAGTTCGTCCGCGCCCAGACCGGCCTGGGGGCCGCTGCCGCCAGCAGCCATTGACCGACCGGGCACGGCTCCCCCCGCGTGGGTCGTGCCCGATGTACAACCGAAAAAAGAGGTTCCACACCATGCCCGAATTCAACGCCCCGCTGCGCGACCTGCGCTTCGTCCTGCATGAGGTCTTCGACGCCCCCGCTATCTGGGCGCGCCTGCCCGCGCTGGCCGAACGGGTCGACGCCGGCACCGCCGATGCCATCCTGGAAGAAGCGGCCAAGGTCACCGGGCAGCTCATCGCCCCGCTCAACCGCAGCGGCGACGAAGAGGGCGCGCAATGGTGCGATGGCGTGGTGACCACTCCGGCCGGATTCAAGGAGGCCTACGCCACCTATATCGAAGGCGGTTGGGTGGGCCTCTCCGGCAACCCGGATTTTGCCGGCATGGGCATGCCCAAAATGCTCGCCGTGCAGTTCGAGGAAATGCTCTACGCCGCCAATTCGAGCTTCGCCCTCTACTCTGCGCTGTCTTCCGGCGCCTGCCTGGCGATCGACGCCCACGCCAGCGCTGAGCTGCGCTCCACCTACCTACCGCCGATGTACGAAGGCCGTTGGGCTGGCTCCATGTGCCTCACCGAGCCCCACGCCGGCACCGACCTCGGCATCATCCGCACCAAAGCCGAGCCGCAGGTTGACGGCAGCTACAAGATCAGCGGCACCAAGATCTTCATCACCGGCGGCGAGCAGGATCTGACCGAGAACATCATCCACCTGGTGCTGGCCAAGCTGCCGGACGCACCAGCGGGGCCGAAAGGCATCTCCCTGTTCCTGGTACCCAAGCTGCTGGTCAACGCCGATGGCAGCCTGGGCGCACGCAATGCGGTGAGCTGCGGCTCCATCGAACACAAGATGGGCATCAAGGCTTCAAGCACCTGCGTGATGAACTTCGATGGCGCCACCGGCTACCTGATCGGTGAGGCCAACAAGGGCCTGGCGGCGATGTTCACCATGATGAACTACGAGCGCCTGTCCATCGGCATCCAGGGCATCGGTTGCGCCGAAGCCTCCTACCAGGCCGCTGTCGGCTACGCCCGCGAGCGCATCCAGAGCCGCGCGCCCACCGGCCCGGTAGCGACGGACAAGGTGGCCGACCCGATCATCAATCACCCCGACGTGCGCCGCATGCTGCTGAGCATGAAAGCCCTGACTGAGGGCGGCCGCGCCTTCGCCTGCTACGTCGGCCAGCAACTCGACCTGGCCAAGTTCACCGAGGACGCCGACGAGCGCCAGCGCGCCGAGGCCCTGGTGGCGCTACTCACCCCGGTGGCCAAGGCCTTCTTCACCGACACTGGGCTGGAAAGCTGCGTCAATGGCCAGCAGGTGTTCGGCGGTCATGGCTACATCCGCGAATGGGGCCAGGAGCAGCATGTGCGTGATGTGCGCATCGCGCAGATCTACGAAGGCACCAACGGCATTCAGGCCCTCGACCTGCTGGGCCGCAAGGTGGTTGCAAATGGCGGTGCCGCACTGCGCCAGTTCTGCGCCGAAGTGCGCAACTTCGCCCACCACCACGAAGTGCCTTACGGCAGCGAGCTGGTCGTAGCGCTGGAGCGCCTGGAGACCGTCAGCGGCTGGCTGCTGGAGCACGCCAAGACCAACCCCAACGAGGTGGGTGCCGCCTCGGTGGAATACCTGCATCTGTTCGGTTACGTCGCCTACGCCTACATGTGGGCACGCATGGCCGCTGTCGCCGAGGCAAAACGCAGCGAGGACGAGGACTTCTACGGCGCCAAACTGGCCACCGCGGCGTTCTACTTCCAGCGCCTGCTGCCGCGCACCCTGAGCCTGGAGGCCAGTATCCGCGCCGGCAGCACCTCGCTCTACGAGTTGAAGGCTGAGCACTTCTGACGCTTAGCGTGTAGCAGCGCGGTCTGGGCTCCTTCGGACCGCGCCTTTTTCTTCCCCCACCAACCATTGGGCCGAACGGCCCGATGCGGGACCGGCTTTTCCACAACAACAAGAAGAGGTAAGACCATGGACCGCAACACCCTCACCTCCGGCCTGCTCATGGCCTGCGGCGCCGCCGCGCTGTCGGCCCCTGCCCAAGCGGATTTCATCGCCGATGGCAAGGCCGGACTTGAGCTGCGCAACTTCTACTTCAACCGTGACTTTCGCCAGCAAGGGGCTACCCAGGCCAAGGCCGAGGAGTGGGCCCAGGGCTTCCTGCTTCGCTATGAGTCCGGATTCACCGAAGGCAGCATCGGCGTCGGCCTGGACGCCATCGGCTTGCTCGGTGTGAAGCTCGACTCCAGCCCGGACCGCGCGGGTTCCGGCCTACTCAAGCGCGACCGCGAAGCGCCCAAGCGTGCGCAGGACGAATACGGCGAACTGGGCCTGACCGCCAAGCTGCGCGCTTCCAAGAGTGTGCTGAAGCTCGGCACCCTGATGCCCAAGCTACCGGTGCTGCTGGCCAACGACTCACGCCTGCTGCCGCAGACCTTCGAAGGCGGCCAGCTCAATTCGCTGGAGATCGACGGCCTGACCTTCGACGCCGGGCGCCTGACCGAGGTGAACCAGCGCGACTCTTCGGACTACGAGGACATGGGCATCACCACCGTTGGCGTGAAGAATATCCGCGCCCGCCAAGCCACCAGCGACGCCTTCGACTTCGCCAACCTCAGCTACAAGTGGAACGACAGCCTGAGCACCGGTTACGGCTTTGGTCGGCTGGACGACTTCTATCGCCAGCACATGCTCACCCTCAATCACCTGCAGCCGCTGGGTTCCGGCCAGGCACTGAAGAGCGATATCCGCTACGCGCGCTCAACCGATGAAGGTGGTAGCAACGTCGACAACAGCGCGTTTGGCGCGATGTTCACCTACAACCTCGGCAGCCACGCCTTCGGACTTGGCTACCAGCGCATGAGCGGGGACACCGGTTTCGCCTACGTCAACGGCAGCGATGCCTACCTGGTGAACTTCGTGCAGATCAGCGACTTCGCCAACGTCGAAGAACGCTCCTGGCAAGCTCGTTATGACTACAACTTCGCCGCCCTGGGCGTGCCGGGCCTGACCTTCATGACCCGCTATCTCTCAGGCGACGACATCGACTTGGGCGTGGGTAAAGCCAGCGGCAAGGAGTGGGAGCGAGATACCGACATCGCCTACGTGGTGCAGAGCGGCCCGCTGAAGAACCTGGGCCTGAAATGGCGAAACGCGACGGTGCGCACAACGAACTTCGGCAACGATCTCGACGAGAACCGGCTGATCCTCAGCTACACACTGCCATTGTGGTGAGCAACCCAGCGAGGGTGGCCGCCGGTCGCCCTTACCCTTGCAAGCCGTAGCCCGGACTGAAGTCCGGGCTACGCAGCGGCACGGCATTGCGCGAGGCGATTCAGGCCTTCAGCTTGTGCGTCCAGTCCAGCAGGCTGCGCCACAGGCAGATGCCCACGAAATAGGCCGAAGCCAGCCACCAGATGCCCAGCACCAGCGACTTGTAGAAGGGGTGCTGGATGATCAGCAGCATACTGCTGATCATCCACACGAAGGTGACCACGATGTTCAGCGGCATCAGCTTGCGCACGCGGAAGGGGTGCAGGAACTTCAGCTTGGTCAGCGTCAACGCGGCCAGGAAACAGATCAGCAACAGGCTGACAACCGGCGGCGGGTCGATGATCCAGATATACAGCGCCACCACGTTCCAGGCCGCCGGGAAGCCGACAAAGTAGTTGTCGCTGCTCTTCATGTTCAGGTTGCAGAAGCAGAACAGCGATGACACCAGGATCAGGCTCACCGTGACCAGTGCAGTGTGATCGGGCAGGTCAATGTAGCGGTAGATGAAGATTGCCGGGATGAACACATAGGTCAGGTAATCGATCACCAGGTCCAGCGTGGAGCCGTCAAAGTTCGGCAGCATGGTACTGGTCTGCACACGACGGGCGAAGGTGCCATCCAGGCCATCCACCAGGAGCGCCGCGCCAAGCCAGAGCAGGCAATCGCGGGGCTGGTTGTCGAACAGGGCAAGTATCGCCATCAGGGCAAGCACGACACCGGTGGCAGTGACACCGTGTGCGGACCATGCCTTGGCTTTATTCACTACGTTGATATTGGCGGACACGGCAGTTCTGCTCAAAGTGATGGGGGAGTAGATTCGATAGACTCCAATTATGCGTCAGCTTCTTCAGGCCTTCAGACATTTCTGAAAACGACTTTGTCGCTCTCAGACTCCTTGCACTTGCATATTCGATGCTAGGTCGTCTATCGCGAACGGCAACGCTCCCTGACCACTGACCATGCGCGACCTGGTAGGAGCGAGCTTGCTCGCGAATTGCCCACCTCAGCATTCGCCAGCAAGCTGGCTCCTATACTTGAACTCCCCGCCCCTCTTGCATCCCAGGCGTCACCCCTGCACCCTGAGCGTCCTTTCCACCTGTGATACACCGGCATGAGCGCCCCGACCGATCCCGCCCGCTGTCCACTCTGCGGCCAGAGCAACCAGTGCACCCAGGCAAACCCGGCAACTGCCGACCAGCCCTGCTGGTGCTTCGAGGTGCGGATCGACCCGGAACAGCTCAAGCAGGTCCCGGAACAGGACCTCAATCGCGCCTGCCTCTGTCCCCGCTGTGCACACGCATTGCCCACTGACGCACCAAGCTGATGCGCCTCGATCGCTTTTTGAGCAACCTCGCTGAATTCAGCCGCCTCGATGCGCGCCTGTTGCTCGCCGCTGGTCGGGTCCGCGTGGATGGACAGACGGTCACAGATGGCCGCTCTGAGGTTCGCGAGTTCAACCGAATCGAACTCGACGACCGCCTGCTGCAAGTCGGCAAGCCGGCACGCTACTTCATGTTGTACAAACCTGCTGGCTGGGTGAGCGCCACCGAGCATCCTGAGCACCCCACCGTGCTCGACCTGCTCGACGAGCCCGACAAACACGAACTGCACCTGGGCGGCCGTCTCGACCTGACCACCACCGGCCTGCTGCTGATCACCAACGACGGGCTCTGGTCGCGCCGCCTCACCCAGCCTGAGCGCAAGCAGCCCAAGGTCTACTACGTGGAAACCGAGCAGCCCATCGGCGCCGAGTACGCCGAGACCTTCGCCCAGGGCCTCTACTTCGCCTTTGAAGACCTGACCACCCTCCCCGCTCAGCTGGAAATCCTCGACACCCGCGCCGCCCGCCTGACCCTGCATGAAGGTCGCTACCACCAGGTCAAGCGCATGTTCGGGCACTTTCGCAACAAGGTCGTGCGCCTGCATCGCGAAAGCGTCGGCCCGCTCAAATTGGACCCCGACATGCAACCAGGCGACTACCGGTCACTCACCGCCGAAGAAGTGGCCCACTTTTAGCTAGGTCACACCCGAGTCACATCGGTTTTGAATAAACCGACGAACTGCAAGAATTTTTCCTTTCAATGAGCTTGCAGGTGTAAAGAGGCCCTGCTTAAATCGGACACAAGGTCAGAGTGTGACCAAAGAGTCACACCGATCATCTAAGCGATTCTGCGGTCCCCTGTGCTCTGCACATGAAGGTTTCCTGCCTGGTTAGAAGACACTGTCTGGTGCCGAAAAGCGCCGGAACTCGCCGTCTTTTTTCGACCTAACCGCCTGAAAATTAAGAAATTTTTAAATTTTTCGCCTGACATCGGATTGTCATCCAAAGGCGCTTTCCTACTGCCAAGACTTACAGCGAGCCATGCCTGTCCATGACCCGCATGACCCATCTGCGCCAGGAGGAAAACGACATGAGGCCGGAAACCGCCATCGTCGAGATTCACAGCCAGTACAAGGTTCACACGGAGTTCTACGGCAATCCCGAAGCCAAGCAGACCATCATCCTGGTCAATGGCTCGTTGTCGACGACAGCCTCGTTCGCGCAGACCGTGAAATACCTGCAACCGCACTTCAACGTCGTGCTCTTCGACGAGCCCTATGCCGGGCAGTCCAAGCCACACAACGACAACACCCGTTTCATCAGCAAGGAAACCGAGGCGGACATCCTCCTGCACCTGATCGAGCACTTCCGCGTCGATTACCTGATGTCCTTCTCCTGGGGCAGCGTCTCCGCCCTGCTGGCCCTGGCCCAATGCCCGGCACGGATAAAGAAGGCCGTCATCACCTCCTTCTCGCCGATCCTCAACGACGCGATGATGGATTACCTCACCCGTGGGCTGGACTACCTTGCCGCCGTCGACCGCGACAACGTCGGCCATCTGGTGAATGACACCATCGGCAAATACCTGCCGTCGCTGTACAAGCGCTTCAACCATAAGCACTGCAGCAGCCTCGACGATCACGAATACCTGCAGATGCATTACCACGTCCGCCAGGTCCTGAACATGGATTCGCGTTGCTACGTGGACTGCCTGCAGAACGTCGACATCCCGATGCTGTTCGTCAACGGAGAGCATGACGAATACACCTCGGCCGCCGACGCGCGCCATTTCGCCAAGCACGTGCGTGACTGCGAGTTCGTCACCATCGACAACGCCGGCCACTTCGTCGATGTGGAACACAAGGCAGGCTGGTTGCAAACCCAGCAAGCCCTGCTGGGGTTCCTGAAGGCCCCGGTGAGCTCTAGCCTCGCACGGCCGCAACCGGTTGCCGATTACCAGGCAATTGCGGTTTGAACGCGCGAGCGCCCGGGCAGGTGCAAGTATTTTCAGTAACTTGTGACTGCTCCGGGCTTCACCTATGGGCCAGCTTCTGGTAAAAAGGCACCCGCTGCGGGCGTCGTATAATGGCATTACCTGAGCTTCCCAAGCTCATGACGAGGGTTCGATTCCCTTCGCCCGCTCCAAAATTCTCTGACTAAGCCCCTGATTCATGGGGTTTTTTCGTTTCTGGGCTCTGCCGGTGTCGAAAAGTGTCGAAATCGGCCAGCGGACCCAGCCTGATTGCATCGTGCAAATGCTCCGGAGCCAGGTGCGCATAGCGCATCATCATGCTCCGTGACGCATGTCCCGGGTGACCCTCTTCGCCCAAACCCCATGCCCCGCTTCAACAGGACAGTGTCCTGGTGTCCGAGTGCAGAGCTCAGGATGTTGTTCAGTGCTCCCGTCACGGGAGAAGGCCGTGACGACAGAAGCATGCACAGGTCGCCGCTGCAGCAACCCGTTACTGACTCCACCTCCTGCTGAAGTTCGACCTGCGCTTCCCGTGACTGTGATTCCAGCGCCGTGACAGTGGCACCCCACTTGCTAGTGGATCAGCCGCAGAACTCTCTCCAACGGCGGAGTCAGTTCAAAGACGATGGCGTCGCTTCCGGCCACCAATCATCTGGTGTTCGGAGCGGCGCCTTTTTCGTTCAACGGCGGAACCAATCAAATGACTGATAACAGCAGTATCCGTGACGACTACCTGGCCTGGGTCGGCGGAAGCGACGCCCCTGAAAAAAGTGCGCTGAACCTGGGCTTCATGGCCCTGACCGACTCCGCCCCGTTGATAGTCGCCGCCACCCAGGGCTTCACCCAGCCTTACGGGCTGACCCTCAACCTGAAACGGCAGGCCTCCTGGGCCACACTGCGCGACAAGCTACTGTCCGGAGAACTGGATGCGGCGCAGATGCTCTACGGCCAGGTCTACGGCATCCACCTGGGCCTGGGGAGCACGGCAACCGACATGGCGATCCTCATGGGTCTGAGCCAAAACGGCCAGGCGATCAATCTCTCCGAACCCCTCAAGCAGGCCGGAGTGACCAGTGCCGAAGCACTGGCCGCTCACGTGCGCCAGGCTGGTGCAAAACTCACCTTCGCCCAGACCTTTCCCACCGGCACCCACGCCATGTGGCTGTATTACTGGCTGGCAGCCCAAGGCATCCACCCGCTGCATGACGTCAACACAGTGGTCGTGCCGCCCTCGCAGATGGTCCCCCACCTCAAGGCCGGGCGGATCGACGGATTCTGCGCCGGTGGACCCTGGGGCGGGCTGGCCGTGGAAGAGCGGCAAGGCTTCACCCTGGCCACCAGCCAGATGATCTGGGCCGACCACCCGGAAAAGGTGCTCGGCTGCACCCGCGAGTTCGTCCTGCAATATCCCAACACCGCACGCGCGCTGACCATGGCCGTACTGGAAGCCAGCCGCTTCATCGACGCCAACGTGGAGAACAAGCGCAGCACCGCACAACTGATCTCCGGCAGCGATTACGTCGACGCCCCGCTCTCGGCAATCCTGCCGCGCTTTCTCGGCCATTATGAGGACGGCCTCGGCTATGCCTGGCGGGACGCCCATCCGCTGCGCTTCTTTGCGGATGGCGAGGTGACCATGCCCTGGCTGTCGGACGGCATCTGGTTCATGACCCAGTTCCGTCGCTGGGGCCTGCTCCGGGACGACCCGGACTACCTCGGCATCGCCCGCCGGATTCATCAACTGGTGCTCTATCGGCAAGCCGCTGAAGCACTGGGCATCAGTGTGCCGAACCAGCCGATGCGCAGCAGCACCCTGCTCGACGGCAGCACCTGGGACGGCAGCGACCCGGTCGGCTACGCCCGCAGTTTTGCCCTTCATGCCCGCAGCCACCGCGCTGCAGCCACTGCCCTGTGACGGTTGGAGAAGCCTCCGATGCTACGTATTCTCCTGATCAACGACACGCCAAAGAAGGTCGGGCGCCTGAAGAACGCCCTGCTCGAGGCAGGCTTCGATGTCATCGACGAGTCCGGACTGACCATCGACCTGCCCGAGCGGCTCGAAGCGGTTCGCCCCGATGTAGTGCTGATCGACACCGAGTCCCCGGGCCGCGACATGATGGAACAAGTGGTCCTGGTCACCCGCGACCAACCTCGCCCCATCGTCATGTTCACCGATGACCACGACCCAGGCGTGATGCGCCAGGCCATCCAGGCTGGCGTCAGCGCTTATATAGTCGAGGGCATTCACGCCGAACGCCTGCAACCGATTCTCGATGTCGCCATGGCCCGCTTCGAGAGCGACCAGGCGCTGCGTGCCCAATTGCAGGTTCGCGATGCGCAGCTGGCCGAGCGCAAGCGCATCGAACTGGCCAAGGGGCTGCTGATGAAGATGAAGAACTGCAGCGAAGACGAGGCCTACACCCTCATGCGCCGCCAGGCCATGAGCCGCCAGCAGAAGCTGATCCAGGTGGCCGAGCAGGTCATCGCCACGCACGAGATGCTGGGCGCCTGAAGCCTGCCCCGTCCTGCCAGGGGCCAGGGAATGGCTCCTCTTCGCACGCCCATCACATCACTCCGCCACGCCGAACCAAAAGCGCACAGCACCTTCCAGGCGCGCACGCAAATAGCCCATTACCCCACGTCCCCCAACGGCGTTCAGTGCCCTGCGGATGCCAGCAGGATGGCTCTCGCCGCGTTTACAAGCATTTGATTTTCAAGGCATCGAGGGGCCCGAACGCCCTCGGCAGAGCCCACTGCCCCTGCCCGCTGGCAGGGCGATATGAGCCTCAGGCAAAACTGGCAAGGCCTTTGCAATTCCTCCTGCAGACTCCTGCGTAGCACGCCAACGGCGGCGGGCCGCGGATCACGGACAACGGCGTCCGCTCGAACACCTGCTTGGCAGGTGTTCTGGCGACGCCGTTTTTGTTTTGCCTCTTATCAAGGACAACTCCATGAGTGAGCGTGATTCCAAAGACCCGGTTAACAACAGCCGTCGCAACTTCCTCAAGCAGTCCATCGCCGTCGCCGGCACCGTCGGTGGTATCACCGCGCTGGGGCTCTCCGCCCCCGGCTTCCTGCGCAGCGCCGCCTGGGCCGCCGGCTCGGATGCGCCGGAAAAGGCTGCCCTGAAGGTAGGTTTCATTCCGCTGACCGACTGCGCCTCGGTGGTGGTCGCTGCCACCCAGGGCTTCGCTGCCAAGTACGGCCTCTCCATCACCCCGAGCAAGGAGGCCTCCTGGGCCGGCGTGCGCGACAAGCTGAACACCGGTGAACTGGATGCCTCGCACGTTCTCTACGGGATGATGTACAGCTCCCAGCTCGGTGTGGCCGGCCCGCAGAAGGACATGGCCGTGCTCATGGGCCTGAACCAGAACGGCCAGGCCATCACCTTGTCCAAGCAGCTCAAGGAAGCGGGCGTGACCAACGGCGAACAGCTCGCCGCGCACATCAAGAAAGGCGGCAATCCGCTGACCTTCGCCCAGACCTTCCCCACCGGCACCCACGCCATGTGGCTGTACTACTGGCTGGCCAGCCATGGCATCAACCCCATGAGCGACGTCAAGACCATCACCGTGCCGCCACCGCAGATGGTCGCCAACATGCGCGTCGGCAATATGGACGGCTTTTGCGTCGGCGAGCCGTGGGGCGCGCGGGCGATCTTCGACAAGATCGGCTTCACCGCCGTGACCACCCAACAGATCTGGGCCGACCATCCGGAGAAGGTGCTGGGCTGCTCGCGCGATTTCGTCGAGCAGAACCCCAACACCGCTCGGGCCCTGGTCATGGCCCTTCTCGACGCCAGCCGCTTCATCGAGGCCAGCGAGGAGAACAAGAAGGCCACTGCCAAGCTCATCTCCGGCAAGGCCTATGTCAACGCGCCGACGGAAGTCATCGAGCAGCGCTTCCTCGGCAACTATGAGGATGGGCTGGGCAACAGCTGGCAGGACAAGCACGCCATGGCCTTCTGCAAAGAGTGCAGCGTGAACTTCCCCTACCACTCCGACGGCATGTGGTTCATGACCCAGTTCAAGCGTTGGGGCCTGATCAAGGAAGACCCCGACTACGCCGCGGTGGCCGCCAAGGTCAACCAGACCAAGCTCTTCGCTGAAGCCGCCAGCGCCCTCGGCCTGCCCGTGCCGCTGACCCAGATGCGCAGCAGCACCCTGATCGACGGCAAGGTCTGGGACGGCTCCAACCCTGCCGCCTATGCCCAATCCTTTGCGATAAAAGCCTGATAGCGGAGGCCCAGAATGAACGCTCCCCTGATAACGCCACTGACCGTGGCCAACAAAGTCGCGCCCAGCGCGGCTCCGCGCCAGGCCCTGCCTGGCGCGGAGGCCTTGGCCACACTGGCGAAAGCCGTGATCGCGCCCCTACTCGGCATTCTGCTGTTCATCGGCGTCTGGGCCCTGGTCGCCGTGCGCAGCGAAGGCCTGCCGGGGCCGCTGTCCACCTGGTACTCGGCGCTGGAACTGTTTGCCGATCCGTTTTACGACAACGGCCCGAACGACATGGGCATCGGCTGGAACATCCTCCACTCGCTCGGCCGCGTCGGATTGGGCTTCGGCCTGGCGGCGCTGATTGGCATTCCGCTGGGCTTCGCCATCGGCCGCTTCACCTTCCTGGCCAAGATGCTCTCGCCGATCATCAGCCTGCTGCGTCCTGTCTCTCCGCTGGCCTGGCTGCCGATCGGCCTGCTGGTTTTCGAGGCCGCCGGCCCCGCCTCGATTTGGGTGATCTTCATCAGCTCGATCTGGCCGATCATCCTCAACACAGCGGCAGGCGTGGCCAGCGTGCCGCAGGACTACCTGAACGTGGCCAGGGTGCTGAAGCTCTCGGAGTTCAAGGTGCTGACGCGCATCCTCTTCCCCGCTGTGCTGCCACACCTGATGACCGGCATCCGCCTGGCCATCGGCGTCGCCTGGCTGGTGATCGTCGCTGCGGAAATGCTCACCGGCGGCACTGGCCTGGGCTTCTGGGTGTGGGACGAGTGGAACAACCTCAACGTCGAGCACATCCTCATCGCCATCATCATCGTCGGCCTCGTCGGCCTGGCGCTGGAGCAGAGCCTGGTGTGGCTGGCCAAGCGTTTCGACTACAGCAATTGAACATTCCTCCGGGAGCGAGCGGCATTCGCCAGCAAGCTGGCTCCTACCAAGAGCGGGAGAACCGTAAATGGACAAATTCGTGGAGCTGACCCGCGTCAGCAAGCATTTCGATACCCGCAAAGGCCGCTTCCAGGCCCTCTCGGACGTCAACCTGAACATCTCCCGTGGAGAGTTCGTCTCGCTGATCGGCCACTCCGGCTGCGGCAAATCCACCGTGCTGAACCTGATTGCCGGTCTGCTGGAGGCCAGCGAAGGCGGGCTGATCTGCAACGGCCGTGAGATCGACGGCCCCGGGCCGGAGCGTGCGGTGGTGTTCCAGAACCACAGCCTGCTGCCCTGGATGACCTGTTTCGGCAATGTTTTCCTGGCCGTGGAGAAGGTCTTCAGCGGCAAGGAAAGCAAGGCGCAGCTCAAGGAGCGCACCAGCGCCGCGCTGCACATGGTGGGCCTGGACCATGCCATGCACAAACACCCCAACGAGATCTCCGGCGGCATGAAACAACGGGTCGGCATCGCCCGCGCCCTGGCCATGGAACCCAAGGTGCTGCTGATGGACGAACCCTTCGGCGCGCTGGACGCCCTCACCCGCGCGCACCTGCAGGACGAGCTGTTACGCATCGTGGGCGAAACGCAAAGCACCGTGGTGATGGTCACCCATGATGTCGACGAGGCCGTGCTGCTATCCGACCGCATCGTGATGATGACCAACGGCCCCGCTGCCACCATCGGCGATATCGTGCAGGTCGATCTGCCCCGCCCGCGCGACCGCCTGAGCCTGGCCAACGATGCGCGCTACCACCAGTACCGCACCGCCGTGCTGGAGTTCCTCTATCAGCGCCAGCAACGCCCCGCGGCCTGAGCCCCAGCACCCTCCTCCAAGCCCGGCCTTGAGCCGGGCTTTTCTTCGTCCGCCGTTCCATGTCCGCGTCGCATCAACTCCAGGCCATGCCGATCGAACCTCCCGGCACCTGCACTTATTCAATGCGGAATGAACTAGGGCGGTGCATCGCTTAATCGCCAAGTGTTCTTAAAAACAAAACAAATACTTAACAATCAACAACTTGACCAAAGTGGCACGTTGCCTGCTATGACCCTCCCCGGTCAGCACAACGGCGTGTCTGCCACTCAACCGACAACGACGTCACCGTTCCCCCTCCACTCCAGGAGCGCGGGCACAGTGGCGTTTTTTTTGCGCAATTTGGCAAACAGGAAATCCGTTATGCGCATGAACAAGCTGTCCCTGCTGTCGCTGGCCGTTACCGCTACCACCTTCAGCCACGCCGCACATGCAGAGGATCTCGGCAATCTATTCACCCAGGGCAAGCCGATCCTCGACGCCCGCTACCGCTTCGAGAACGTCGACCAGGACAACGCCTTGCGTGACGCCAACGCCCAGACCCTGCGTACCCGCGTCGGCTTCCAGAGCGGCAAATGGTACGGCCTGTCCGGCCTTGTCGAAGTCGACAACGTCAGCCGCCTGGGTGACGCCGCCTACAACGACACCCGCAACGGCCAGAAGGAATACGCCATGGTCGTGGACCCGGACGGCACCGAGTTCAATCAGGCCCTGGTGCGCTACGACCACCAATACGGCAATGGCGTGTTCGGTCGCCAGCGCGTCAACCTGGACAACCAGCGCTTCATCGGTGGTGTGGCCTGGCGGCAGAACGAGCAGACTTACGACGGCGCGCTCGCCCAGCTGAAACCGCTCGACGGCCTGACCCTGACCTACGCCTACGTCGACAACATCAACACCATCTTCGGCCCGGACAACGGCCGTTACGACAATCGCACCAACCCGGCCAACATCGAAGGCCACAGTCACCTGATCAATGCCCAGTACGTGGTCATGCCGGAACTGACGGTGACGGCCTACAGCTACCTGCTCGGCCTGGACAACATCGCCGTGACCACCACCGCACCGCTGGGCAGCCTCTCCAGCAAAACCAGCGGCCTGCGCCTCAACGGTCTCGTCGCGGGCTTCAGCTACGCGTTGGAGTACGCGCAGCAGAAGGACTACGCCGACAACCCGGTCGACCTGGACAGCGAGTACTACCTGGCTGAGCTGGGCTACACGCTCAAAGGCGTGCAACTGAAGGGCGGCTACGAGGTGCTCGGTGGCGACAACGGCCCCGGCAACCACGCCTTCCAGACGCCCCTGGCAACCAAGCACATCTTCCAGGGCTGGGCCGACCAGTTCCTCACTACGCCCGCCGACGGCATCGAGGACGCCTATGTCGGCTTCACCGCGCCGCTGGCCGGCGGGACCCTGCAGGCCTGGTACCACGACTTCAAAACCGAGCGGAACAGTGACAGCTACGGCGATGAAATCGACCTGTCCTACGCCCATCCGATTCCGGGCGTGAAGGGCCTGGTCGGCCTGGCCAAGTACGCCAGCTACAGATCGGACGACGAGGCCCGCACCGTCGATACCGACAAGGTCTGGCTGCAATTGCAATACACCTTCTGACCTTTGCGAGCCCGCCAAGGGCATTGCAGCGGAGTGCGGTTGACGCCGCGCTCCGCCCCTTCAGAGCGAGACAATGAGCATGAGCGAGAGCCCTCCCCTGACGTACTCCCAGCGCGACCTCGACGCATCCGCTCTCGCGGCCGGGCCCCTCGGTCTGCTGTTTGAACCGGGCATCGCACTGCTGGCCAGTACCCCCGCGCCGGTGTGGTTGCCCATGGGCGCAGCCTTCGCGGCCTCCGCCCTCGCTTATGCCGGCCTGAATGGCGGAGCCTTCGGCTTGATCGTCGCCTCGCTCTACCTGGGCGCAGCCCTACACCTGCATCTGCGCCGCTGTCGCGCCAGCGAGAACTTCTGGTTCGAGGAACTGGCCCGGCTGTTGCGCGCGCGCGCCGATGCGGATTCCGCCGGCCTGCTGGTGCTTTGCAACGAGCAGCTGCGCGGCAGCGAGCGCCTTCACAGCGAGGCCCGCTTCGCGGGCCAGGCGCTGGAGCAACTGGCGCAAAAAGCACATGCCCAGGGCAGCGAACAGAGCCAGCGGGTCAGCATGATCGCCGCCGCCAGCGAACAGATCGAACGCAGCCTGGAGAGTGTCGAGGTCCTGGCCGAAGAAGCCCGACACGCCTTCTCCAGCGCCCTCGCCCAAGGCGAAGAAGGCCGCCAGGCAGCGCAGGATCTGGGCGTCGGGATGAGCGAGATACGCGATAGCCTCGGCAACACCGCCCAGGCCGTGAAACACCTCCTGCACAGCACCGCCCTGGTCGAGCAATCGGTGCAGGGAATCCAGGACCTTGCCAAGCAGACGCAACTGCTCGCCCTCAACGCCTCGATCGAGGCAGCCCGAGCCGGTGAGCAAGGCCGTGGCTTCGCGGTGGTGGCGGAGGAAGTCCGGCGGATGGCGTCCGCAACCGATGCAACAACGCGTGACATCACCGGCGCGGCAACCTCCATTGCGACGGCCGTTCATCAGGTGGATCGCGAGGTTGGCCACCACCGGGAGCTGCTCGAGCGCGGCAGCGAGCACAGCTATCGGTTGGCCGTCAGCCTCGACCGCCTCGCCCAGCGCAGCCAGGAGAATCTGCAAAGCTTCAGCAGCATGCAGCACGCGCTGGGCGACCATCACCAGGCCAACCAGGACCTGTGTGAACAGTTACAGCAGATCAGCGACAGCCTGCAGGCGCAGAGCGTGCAGACCCGCAGCCTGCACGACCTGACCCGCCACTTGGCGCGCTTGACCGGCGAGGCCGCGCGATGACCGAACAATCCATTCAAACCTTGTTGCCCCTGGGTCTCCTGATCCTCGGCTGCACGATTGCGATGCTCGCTGGCCGAGCGAAATGGCATCGCAACGAACAGGAACTGAACCAAATGCTGCTGCGCGGCCTTGAGCTATTGCAGGGCGTCCAGCGTCATCGCGCCCTCGGCGGGCAGACTGGCCGTGAAGCCGTGCAGCGCTGCCAGGAACTGGCTGCACAACTCGGCCCCGCGTGGCGTGATTGGGCGGACAAAGCACATCTCCTGACCTGGAACGATTTGCAGCGCGCGCCGAGTGATTTCGAAGGACACTGCCGCCTCCTCGAACGCTTGCTCGGGCGTATCCAACATCTGGAATATCGGCGCTGCCACCTGCTCAAGACCGCGCCGGCGATCGCCGAACGTTGCTGGCAAGTCGAAGACCTGGGGCGCCTGCGCGGTCTCTCGATACGCGCAGCAGCACAGCAGCAATGCCCTTTGGAACTGCGCATCCAGTTGCAGTACTTGCACGACCGCCTCCAAACCGACGCGGATCGCCCCTTGCACGAAGCCCTGACGCGCCTGCGCCATGAACTGCTCCGAGAGGGCGAACCGGGCATCCAGCCCGCGCAGCTCTATGCCCTGCTCACACCACTGATCGATAGCCGCATCGAGGGGATTCGCCGGACGCTGGGCCACTAGTTGGCGCGAGATCGAGAGCCGCTCAACCTGGGCGTGGCGGACCACGGCGTTTGACGCCACGCGTGGGTTTCACCAAGCTACCCGCCTTGATTCGTCCACCAGGAACACCACCACGTGACTGCCCCCTTCTTCCGCTGGGGCCGGCTATTGCTGTGCTCGGCCCCCCTCATTGCCCTGCTGGCGGGATGCGACGGCGACAAGCCCAGCCCCCCGCCGCCGAAAGTATCTCCCTACGCCAAAGCCGCCTGGAGCGACTTGCCCGCCACCGGCGATCAAGACCTCATCAGCGGCTTCAACGCCTGGCGCTCGGCCTGCGCACGACTGGCCAAGGACCCGATCTGGGCCGCGCCGTGCAGCACCGCTGCCACCGTGCCGGCAAGCGCCGAGCCGATTCGGACCTTCCTCAGCGCGCAACTCGACGTCTATAGCCTGCGCTCGGCCAAGAACAGCGCGCAGGGCTTGATCACCGGCTATTACGAGCCCGTCTACCCGGGCAGCCTGGAGCGCAGCGAGCACACCCAGGTGCCGGTCTATGGCATCCCCGACGACATGATCGTCGTGGCGCTCGACAGCCTCTACCCCGAGCTAAAGGGCAAGCGCTTGCGTGGTCGCCTCGAAGGGCGCGTACTCAAGCCTTATGACGATGCAGCCACCATCCGCAGCCAGGGCGTGAACGCCCCGGTGCTGGCCTGGCTGAGCGACCCGATGGACCTGCAGTTCCTGCAGATCCAGGGCTCCGGTCGCATCCAGCTGGACGATGGCCGGCAGCTGCGCGTCGGCTACTCGGACCAGAACGGCCACCCATACCGGCCCGTGGGCCGCTGGCTGGTCGAGCAAGGTCAGCTCAAGCGGGAAGAAGTGAGCATGGGCAAGATTCGAGAATGGGCCCAGGCCAACCCTGAGCGCGTGCCGGAGCTATTGGCGAGCAACCCCAGCTATGTGTTCTTCACCCAGAACCCCGACAGCAACGAAGGCCCACGTGGGTCGCTCAACGTGCCGCTGACGGCCGGCTACAGCGTGGCCATCGACCGCAAGGTGATTCCGCTTGGCAGCCTGCTCTGGCTGTCGACCACACGACCGGATGGCAGCCCTGTGACCCGGCCCGTAGCCGCCCAGGACACTGGCGGCGCCATTGCCGGCGAAGTCCGCGCCGACCTGTTCTGGGGCACTGGCGCCGAGGCCGGTGAACTGGCGGGCAACATGAAGCAGCAAGGACAGATCTGGATGTTGTGGCCAAAAGGCGCCGCGTTGCCCAACGCCCAGTGAGGGCGTTGGATCAAGCGGCGAGCCTGGCCCCCTAGGTGGAGAACCGCTGAGCGGATACTCCACCGTACAAGGCCCTCTATCCAGCTCGCTGACGCGGATGGACTGTAGCAGCGAGCGCTGCTGGCACCCGGCAACCAACGCCGGCAGAGCAGATCGTCCGTCAGTTGATGAAGCGGGCGATATCGGCGCGATTGAGCTCGGTCCGGCTCTCTTCGTACCAGGACGGAATGGCTTCCTTGAGCCGGTCCTTGGCACCTTCAAGCTTGAACGGCATGGTGTAGCGCTTCTTGCGATAGGCGTAGATGTAGTAAACGCCGTCGCGATAGAGGATGCGGTCGAAGGTGTAGAAGCCGATGTGCGAGCCATTGCAGCGGGCCGTCAGCACGACGTCGCCCTCTTCGTACGGCAATGCTCCTTCGGCGCATTCGTAGGTGAAGAACTCCCGAACGTCGTCCCAGGCAACGCCATCACTGCTGGACTTGAGGTACTTGCGCGCTTCGTCCTCGGACGCTTCGGAATGGTCGCTGTACCAGATGAACAGCGGAATGCTCTGGTTGGAGTCATCCCCCAGCCAGCTTTCGCTGTCCAGGTATTCCGATGTCCGCGCCAGACCCGCCTGCATACGGCGGTGGTTGACCCGATATTCCTCCAGCGCATCCTCGAATGCCTGGGAATGACTGCAAGCCATGACGCCGTCAGTTGCCTTCAGGGCTTGGACCTTGTCCATATAGGCCTGGTAGAGATCGGCATCCTGTATGACCACGCAGGTATCACGAACCAGGCTGAGACCAACCTGGGTGAGATTGGCGCTGCCCACGATCACGACGTCAGGCTCGATCAGGTAGAGCTTCCAGTTGACGCTGCCCTGGTAGCGAAAATCCACCGACAACGAAAGCCCCTCATCGGCCTCGTTCACGCAAAAGTCGATGAAGTCCGGCGAAGTGAACGAGTTGATGCTGCCGACAACGATATCCAGTTGGTTGCCATTCTCGCGCAGTGCGCCGAGCAGGGGCTCGGTGCCGCTCGCGAAGGCGGAAACGATCGTGATCCTCTTGTCGACCAGTTCACTGAGGTAACCCTCGAGGTTGTCTTGGTGATCCAGGATTTCCATACAGTCTCCAGCAAATTAAGTCCTGCAGATGGCGCATTTTCGCACGGGCGCGGTCCTGAATTCTTGTTTTTCCTGACGGAGAGTGTGTGGTTCTTGTTTCCCCAATGGGAAATCCTGCGTTGACAACAGCGACTGAAGCCCGAAAAGCACCAGAGGATGCACGGCAACGCACCGACGAAGGGACAGTGCCAGGGCTTTGGGGGTCGTCAGGTCAAACCTATAATGAAAATGCGGGGCAACAGTGGGGGACGGCGTGGAGGACTGGCCATGCGTATCCTCAAATTCCTGTTCCTGATCTTCGCCTGCTTAGTGGCAGGCCAGGCCCTCGGTCAGCAACCCTGGACCAGCAGCAACGGCAGCGGCGAGATGATGTTGGCCTGGAATGGCGGCGGTCACGGCGCCCGCTTCCACCGTCCCTACTACGGCCACAAGTATTACGCCCCGCGCCACAGGGGCTTCAAGCATCATCACCATCCGCGAGTCATCATCTCGCCACATGTGGGATTCGTCATCGGGCCACAGCCTTACTACTACGATCGCTACTACTACCCCCATCGCCCACGGGTGGTGATCCAGTATTACGACCCGCGCTTTGGCGTGTTCTTCGGCACCGAGTTCAGGAACTACTGATAGCGTGCAGCGCCCTTTGCGAAGAATCACAAGGGCGCTGGCCGGCGCTCACCACTGAAGCGGCCCAACCTGGGAAAAAAGACAAGTCGGGCCGCGTTGCTTGCTGATCACTTGCCCTCCCCTCCAAGCCTGCCTGTCCTGCGCCCCAATTGGCAGGAGGCGCGATTGCGCCTGATGGTATATGAGAAGCAGCGGATGCTCCTGCAGCCTGCTGCCGAGGTGGTGGCGAGGCTGAAAACCAAAGCACCGCCGAGGGGCGGCGCTTTCTTTGTGGAATGCGATGAGAGGAGCGAAGCCCGACGGGCTCGGGTGCTGATGGTTGCTTACCCGTCGACTTCAAGCGGCGAATTACAGCCTGGGCCAGCAGCGGACGTAGCCTTATCGCAGCAGCGGTGACGATAAGGGAGCTCATTGCTCCGGCCCAACTGCTGCAGAGGCTACTTCGCACCGTTCGTGCCACCTACTCCTCAAAGCGACTCGTGGCGTCACGATCGCGCTCGTATCGTCTCGCCAGCGGAAACGGCGGCAACCAGGACTCGCGACGGATGATCCAGCTTTCGTAGGTTGGCATCAGTTGGTCAGGGGCATCCAGGGATCCCAGGTTCACTTCGATTTCGTCGGCAGTGCGTGCGAACACGGACGAGCCGCAGTGGGGACAGAAAAACCGCCCGGCATAGTCGCGTGTTTCACCTTCAATCGTCACCGCATCCTGAGGGAATACCGCGGATGCGTGAAAAAGCGCCCCATGATGCTTGCGGCAGTCGAGGCAGTGACAAAGGCCGACCCGGTATGGGAGTCCCGACGCCACAATTCGGACGTTGCCGCAAAGGCAACCGCCCCTGAATCGCTCCATGCTGCGTCTCCTCTAAATTCAAGCGATCGGAATGTTTACGACGAACCCCATCGGGCATCCATGAAAGATGCGCCAGCCTTTTCGGCTGTAGGCTTTACAGCGTCGAGAAAATGAACCTTCGACTGCGCATGCCGAACTCTTGTGAGCAGCATGTCGAGATCTATAAAGCCAGCGTCCACGATGCTCTACCCACCGGGTCACGACGGGGCCATTCCGCGACGCTGCGACGCTAGAGCATCTGGTTGATGGCTACCGCAAGGCCGGTCTTCCCGAGTGACGCGCCGACGTGACCTCGCCGACGGCCATTATCGGTGGCTGTAAAATTAGCAGCTAAACGACTGCAAAGGCCGACTTCTGCCGGTCATGCCTGACAGAGATCGGTCAGGAGCGACGCTTCAGATTCACGGGCCGCTTGGCCGCTCCGGCTGTGAGCGGAAGCGTCAGCCGCGCAAAACGCAGGCCCCACCGTGCGCGGAGGAGCTCAATCCCGGTCGGGCGCACCGAGCGGGAAGAGCGGGCGGTATGGGCGAGCTTCATCGACGGCCCGGGCGAACGAGGGGCGTGCCAGCAGGCGCGTACGATACGCTCGAAGCACGGGGTAGACATCGGAGATGCGGTGCGTCCAGTCGGCGTAGAAAAGCGACGGCGCCGCCGCACAGTCAGCCAGCGTGAAATCTTCACCCGCCGCCCACAGCCTGTCGGCCAGATGCCCTTCGAGCCAGGCGTACGCGCGCTCAAGCTTCTCCACTGCAGTCTCGAGACCGTCCCGGCGCTTCGCCGCGTCGCCCGTCAGAGCCCCACTGACCGCATGTTGCACCGGGCTCATCACATGGAGGTCGAAGAAGCGATCAAGGAAGCGCACGTCCAGGGCCGCCATCGGTTCGGTTGGCAACAAACGCAAAGCCCCCCCATGCGCCAATTGCAGATACTCGATGATGATGCTCGTCTCGGCGATGCTGCGCTCGCCATCGAGCAGCACCGGGAACTTGCCCAGGGGCCACAGCCGCAGCCAGTCCGCCGAGTGCTGTGGCGTGTCCGGCCCAAGGCAGCGAAACTCGAACGGCGTATTGTTCTCGTACAGCGCGATAAGGGCTTTCTGCGTGTACGACGAGAAAGGATGACCGTAGAGCACGAGCGACATAGCTAGACCACCTGTTTCTGAGCACTTGCCAATCGCAACCGCATTCCGCTTGCAGGCGATGCACCGATGAAGGAATGCCCAGCCTTGCTCCGGACCTTCATGTCAGCCTTAGCCTAGACGCGGATGGCTTGGAGGCAACCGAACCGTTCACGAATGACAGGCTACAGCCCCTTCGGAATGCAGTCCCCAGTCACTCTCAGGTCGTGCCGTTTCCGCTGCCTATCTGACATTGAGATCGATGGAGTGAATGGCGGCAACGGGTCGACTCAAACCGCTCTCGAATAGCGAGGCAGCCTGGATCTGCCTTGGTGGACAACACTCTTCCTGTCTACCGGCTCTCCAAGAGGCCCACTTCGGGGCGAGGTCATTTGCCAATGAACTCGCACCCGCAGGATCGGTGCTCAATAGCACTCGATGCGGTTGCGACCGCCGCGTTTGGCGCGGTACAGCGCCATGTCGCTCCGCGACAGTGCGGACTCGGCGGTGGCGTCATTGGCGTCGATGGCCGTAATGCCGACACTGATGGCCAGGGGGATTCGCTCTTGGTCGTGCAGCACGGGTGACTCGGCGAGTTCGTGCTGGATGCGCTGGGCGAAGGTCTTGGCCTCGTCAATATTCGCGTTGCTCAGCACCACTGCGAACTCTTCGCCCCCCATCCGGCCAGCGGCATCGGTCTTGCGCAGCTGCGCACACAGAATCCCTGCGAAATGGCGCAAAGCCTGATCGCCGACGGAGTGGCCCCAGCGGTCGTTGATTGACTTGAAATGATCCAGGTCGAACATGAGGATGGCTGCGCAATGGCCTGCGGAGCGCTGCACCCGGGCCAGTTCGACTTCGAGCTGATGCATGAAATGCCGGCGGTTGGACAGCTGGGTAAGGAAGTCCGTAGTGGCGAACACCTGCAGCTCGGCCTCGATCTGCTTGCGTTCGGTGATATCGGTGATGAAGCCGTGCCAGAGCACACCACCGTCCTCCAACCCCCTGGGGCGCGCGTCGCCCTGGCGCCAGAGGATCCCCTGCCCCGGCAGCTGCACACGGTACTCGAGGTGCCAGGGTGTCAGGTCGTTCGCGGAGACTTCGAAGGAAGCCAGGTATCGCGGCAAGTCGTCCGGGTGGATGATTGCATGCAGCGCCTCCGCGCTTCCGGCCAGTTGCTCCGGCGTGAGTCCGTAGATGTCCTGAACCCCGGCACTGACATAGGAGAAGCGCGAGGTGCCGTCCGGCTGCCGACGGTACTGGAAGACCATGCCCGGAATCTCATTGGTCAGGTCGGTCATCAGCTCGGCGGTCTGCTGCACCCGCTCCGACAGGGTGCGCATGGCGGTGATGTCCGTGGTGGTGCCGATCATGCGCAATGGTTTGCCGGCCCCATCGCGCTCGACGACCTTGCCACGGCTGCAGACCCATTTGTAGCTACCGTCCCGGCAACGGATGCGGTGCTCCACTTCGTACGCGTCGGTTCGCTGCTCGAAGTGAGCCAGGATGGTCGCTCTCACATAATCGAGGTCCGCCGGGTGGACACGGGTGTAGCTCTCCTCGATGCGATTGCCGACTTCGTGCTCGGCATACCCCAGCATCGCTTTCCAGCCGGTGGAGTAATGAATCTCGCCGGTCGCCACGTTGCGGTCCCAGATACCGGTACCGCTTCCGGCCATGGCGAGCGCCATGCGCCTTTCGCTTTCGCGCAATGCATCGAGTTCCCGCTGGAGGTGGGTGTGCGCCTCTTCCCGCGCAAGCATGTCAGCTGCCAATTGGGCGAGTTCGCGAAACAGGTGCTGCTGAGTTGCGTCCAGTTCACGAGGTTGGTCGTGCAGCAGGCACAACATGCCGAGCAGGCCGCCATCCGGGCCCCGTAGCGGGCAACCGGCAAAAAAACGCACATGGGGAGCAGCCACTACCAGGTCGTGATCACGGAAGCGCTCGTCGCAATGGGCGTCAGGGACGACAAGGAGCGCGTCGGCGCCCCCCCAGGGCTTGCCAAAGCAACCAATCCGGGATGCATTGCTGAAGGCCATGCCGTCGCAAGTCCTGACCTGTTGCTGGTTTTCGACGCCAGTCGTGACCAACACAGCCATGACACCGAAATGGCATCTGGTCAGGCGTGCCAGACCATCGAATCGCTCATCGTTGGCGCTCTCCGGCACCTTGAGAGAGTACAAGGGCTGCATCTGGACTCTGCTTCGCCAGGACTGTAATGAGCCGCCTGGCGCGTATCGGCCATAGGAGCCTGCAGTCTACCCATAATGGCGATCTAACGTCATGACCCCAGAGAAACTGCTGATAGCTTTGTAGGGGGATTCTCTTCAAGACCTATCAGACACGTAGCCCGGACTTCAGTCCGGGCTACGTTTGCAGGATCAGCGCTCAGATACCTGCAAATTACCCACAACGCTTTCCTCTTTCGCGCGGCGGCGGGTCACCAGCAGGCCGGAGCACACCACGAGGATGCTGAGCACGGCGGTGGCAAGGACTTCGATGCGGTGGTCCGGACGGAACAGCATCACCACCAGCACACTGACGATGAAGGCAATCACGCCCCAGGTCAGCCAGGGGTACAGCCACATGCGGTATTGAATCGGCTTGCCCTCGGCGATCATCCGCTTGCGCATGCGCAGTTGCGAGATGGCGATGACCAGGTACACCAGCAGGGCGATGGCGCCGGAGCTGGCCATAAGGAAGCCGAACACCTTGGCGGGCACCAGGTAGTTGGCGATCACGGTCAGGAAGGCGGCGGCGGTGGACAGCAGCACGGCGTAGATCGGGGTGCCGGTGGTGGTGGTGACGCGCGCGCAGGCCGGTGCATCGCCGCGACGGCTCAGGGAATAGAGCATGCGCGAGGCGGTGTAGAGCGAAGAGTTGAGGCAGCTGGTCACCGAGGTCAGCACGACGACGTCGATGATGGCCTTGGCGTGCGGCACTCCGAGGGTGTCCAGTACGGTGACGTAGGAGCCTTCGGTGGCCAGGCGCGGATCGGTCCAGGGCACCAGGGCGACGACAATGAAGATCGACAGGATGTAGAACAGGGTAATCCGCCAGATCACCGAGTTGGTGGCCTTGGAGATCTGCTTCTCAGCCGCATCGGACTCGGCCGCGGCAATGGTCACCACTTCCGCGCCGAGGAAAGAGAACATGGTGATCAGCATGGCGCTCAGCACTGCACCGAAGCCGTTGGGCATGAAACCGCCGGTGTCCCACAGTCGTGAAACGCCGCTGACACCCGTGTTCGGCAGCAGGCCGAGGATGGCGCAGGCACCGAGGATGATGAAGCCGACGATCGCCGCCACCTTGACCAGCGCCAGCCAGAACTCGAACTCACCGTAGTTCTTCACGCTGAACAGGTTAGTGGCTGTGAGCAATAGGGTGATCACAAGCGACAACACCCAGATATCCAGTTGCGGTACCCAGGTGTTGATGATGGTGGCCGCGATGTTGGCTTCGATGGGGATGATCAGGACCCAGAACCACCAATAAAGCCAGCCGATGGTGTAGCCGGCCCACTTGCCGATGGCTTGATCGGCATAGGTGGAGAAGGAGCCGCTATCCGGCGAGGCGACGGCCATTTCGGCCAGCATGCGCATCACCAGGACGACCAGCGCACCGGCGAAGATGTAGGCCAGGATGGTGGCCGGACCGGCTTCGGCGATGGCGCGGCCGGAACCGACGAAGAGGCCGGCACCGATGACACCGGCGATGGACAGCATGGTGACATGCCGCGATTTCAACCCATGACTCAGGTTGTTCTTGTGAGTCTGCATGGCATTACCTTTGTTGTTGTCATGCCCGTGAGAGCAGCGTCGGCACCCGCAGGAGCCTGACGCGAAATCAAAAAAAGCCCGTCCTGCCCGGGACGGTTTCCGGGGCAGGGACGGGTTGAGCAATAGACCAGGGGTGACGCTCGGAAGCCTTAAGCCAGTTCGTCGAAGCACTCGCCAATAATGGCCAGGCCACGCTCGAGGTCGACGTCGCTGACAGTCAGCGGCACGAGGATCCGCAGGACGTTGTAGTAGGTGCCGCAGGACAGCAGGATCAGGCCCTTCTCGCGCGCCTTGGCGACAATCTTGCCGGTCAGCTCGGCCGCTGGCTTGGCCAGATCGCCGCCTTCGAACAGCTCGACTGCGACCATCGCGCCCAGGTTGCGAACCTCGACGATGCTGGCATGGCGCTCGCCGATCTTGCGCAGGCCAGTGGTGAGGATTTCACCCACGGACTTGGCACGGTCCAGCAGCTTTTCGTTCTCGAAGGCTTCGATAACCGCCAGGGCCGCGGCGCAGGAAACCGGGCTACCCGCGTAGGTGCCGCCCAAGCCGCCTGGGGCAACGGCGTCCATGGCCTCGGCACGGCCAGCGACACCGGCCAGCGGGAAGCCACCGGCGATGGACTTGGCGAAGGTGGTCAGGTCCGGGGCTACCCCCATCTGCTCCATGGCGAAGAAGGTTCCGGTACGGCCAGCGCCGGTCTGCACTTCGTCGGCGATCAGCAGGATGCCGTGCTGGTCGCACAGGGCGCGCAGGCGGGCCATGAAGTCCTTGGGCGCGACGTTGAAGCCGCCCTCCCCTTGCACCGGCTCGAGGATGATCGCAGCGATGTCGCTGGGAGCGGCGTCGTTCTTGAAAATGCGCTCGATGCTGGCCATGGCCTCGTCGACCGAGATGCCATGCAGGGCGTTCGGATACTGCGCGCGGTACACGCCGCCCGGCATCAGGCCCATGCCCGCGGAGTACGGCACCACTTTGCCGGTCAGCGACAGGGTGTATTGGGTACGGCCGTGGTAGGCGCCGGTAAAGGCGATCACGCCGTTGCGGCCAGTGGCGGCGCGGGCGATCTTGATCGCATTTTCCACCGCTTCGGCGCCGGTGGTGACCAGTAGGGTCTTCTTCTCGAAGTTGCCCGGCACCAGCTGGTTGATCTTCTCGGCCAAGGTCACGTAGGGCTCGTAGCCGAATACGTGGAAGCAGGTGTGGGTCAGTTTCGCCAGTTGCTCCTGCACGGCAGCCATGACGCCCGGGTGCAGGTGGCCAGTGTTGAGCACGGCGATGCCGCCGGCGAAGTCGAGGTACTCACGACCCTCGACGTCCCACACGGTGGCGTTCTCGGCGCGCTCGGCGAATACCTGGTGGATCTGGCCGACGCCACGGGGAATGGCAGCCATGCGGCGTTGTTGCAGGCTCTGGTTGGTGTTCATTTTCGCTCCAATTGACGCTTGATGAATGTCCGCCGTGATTACACGCCGATGCACAGGTATTTGATTTCCAGGTAATCCTCGATGCCGTACTTGGAGCCTTCACGGCCCAGGCCTGAAGCCTTGATGCCGCCGAATGGCGCGACTTCGTTGGAAATGATCCCGGTGTTGATGCCGACGATGCCGTACTCCAGCGCTTCGCCCACGCGGAACACGCGGCCCAGGTCGCGGGCATAGAAGTAGGCGGCCAGGCCGTACTCGGTGTCGTTGGACATGGCGATCACGTCGGCCTCGTCCTTGAAGCGGAACAGCGGCGCCAGCGGGCCGAAGGTTTCTTCCTTGGCCACGGCAGCGTTGTTCGGCACATCGATCAGGATGGTCGGCTCGAAGAAGGTGCCGCCCAGGCTGTGCGGGTTGCCACCGGCGACAACCTTGGCGCCTTTGCTGACCGCGTCCTGGATGTGCTCCTGGACCTTGGCCACGGCCTTCTCATCGATCAGCGGACCGGTGGTGACGCCAGCCTCCAGGCCGTTGCCGATATTCAGGCGGGCGACAGCGGCCTTCAGCTTGTCGACGAAGGCGTCGTACACGCCATCCTGCACATACAGGCGGTTGGCGCAGACGCAGGTCTGGCCGTTGTTGCGGTACTTGGAGACCAGCGCGCCTTCGACAGCGGCGTCCAGGTCGGCGTCATCGAAGACGATGAAGGGCGCGTTGCCGCCCAGTTCCAGGGACACCTTCTTGATGTCCTTGGCGCATTCGGCCATCAGCTGGCGGCCGATTTCGGTGGAGCCGGTGAAGGTCAGCTTGCGTACGATCGGGTTGCTGGTCAGCTCGCCGCCGACTTCGCCAGCGCTGCCAGTGACCACGCTCAGCACGCCTTTCGGGATGCCGGCGCGCTCGGCCAACTCGGCCAGAGCCAGGGCGGAATAAGGGGTCTGCGAGGCCGGCTTGAGCACCATGGTGCAGCCGGCAGCCAGCGCCGGGCCGGCCTTGCGGGTGATCATCGCCGAGGGGAAGTTCCACGGGGTGATGGCAGCGGTGACACCGATCGGTTGCTTGATCACCATCAGGCGCTTGTCGGCCTGGTGGCCGGGGATCATGTCGCCATAGACACGTTTGGCCTCTTCACCGAACCACTCGAGGAAAGACGCCGCATAGGCGATCTCGCCGCGGGACTCCACTAGTGGCTTGCCCTGCTCCAGGGTCATCAGGCGAGCCAGGTCTTCCTGGTGCAGCATCATCAGTTCGAACCAGCGGCGCAGCTTGTTGGCGCGCTCTTTGGCAGTCAGCGCACGCCAGGCCGGCAGGGCGCGCTCGGCGGCCTCAATGGCGCGGCGGGTTTCGGCCGCGCCCATCTTCGGCACGCTGCCGATGATTTCGCCGGTAGCCGGGTTGTTCACCTTGAGGGTCTGGCCGTTGTCGGCATCGACCCAGGCGCCATCAATGTAGGCCTGCTGGCGGAACAGGTTGGAATCGTTGAGTTGCACGCTTGTCATCCTCATGTGTCGGGGCGGTGACGTCGGCTCAGCCGGCGGCCCGCTGGTTGTTATGAGTGGCTGGCTTTACGAAGGCAGCGCCCTGGCTGGCGATCTGCTCGCGGACCTTCTCGACGATGTACGCGCCGATCGGGATGGCCGAGGTGGCGGCAGGTGACGGCGCGTTGCACACGTTCACGCTGCGCGCGGTGTTGACGAACAGGAAGTCGTCGATGAGCTTGCCCTCGCGGGAGACCGCCTGGGCACGCACGCCGGCCGGGTATTCGGTGAGATCGCTCTTGGTGATGCTGGGGCAGTACTTCTGTACTTCCTTGAGGTAGCCGCCCTTGAACAGGGAGTTTTTCATCTCGATCAGGCCGGGACGCAGGTTCTTCGCCAGCACCTTGAGGATGCCGGGCGAGGTCAGGGTCTCGAACATGTCGGAGAGGGAGATATCGGACTTGCGATAGCCCTCGCGCTTCATCGCCAGCACCGCATTGGGGCCGACGGTGACGGTGCCGTCGATCATCCGGGTCAGATGCACGCCGAGGAACGGCATGGACGGGTCGGGGATCGGGTAGATCAAGTGGTTGACGATCTGGTTGTGCTGCTTTGGCAGCAGGTAGTACTCGCCACGGAAGGGGCAGATGATGAACTGCGGTTCGACGCCGAGCATGCGCACGATGCGGTCGGCCATCAGCCCGGAGCAGGTCACCAGGTAACGGCCACGGAATTCGTCGGTGGTGGTGCGCACGACCACTTCGTCGGCGCGCTCGTCGAGGGCGACCACTTCGGCGTTGTAGCGGATCTCGCCACCGGCGGCCTGGAACTCGCGGCCCATGGCGGCGGTGACTTCGGCATAGCTGACGATGCCGCTGGAGGGCACGAAGATGCCACCCATGCCGACGATGTTCGGCTCGCGCTCACGCAGTTCGGCCGCCGACAGCCATTCACGCTTAAGGCCGTTGGCTGCGGTGCGTTCCCAGAGCGCGTGCATCCGCTCCATTTCCAGCTCGTTGGTGGCCACCAGCAGCTTGCCGCACTCGTCGTAACGGATGCCGTGCTTGTCGCAGAAAGTCTTGGTGGCCTTGTTGCCTTCCAGGCAGAAGCGCGCCTTGAGGCTGCCCGGGGTGTAGTAGACGCCAGCGTGGATCACACCGCTGTTGTGGCCGGTCTGGTGACGGGCCGGGCCGGATTCCTTCTCCAGCAGGAGAATCTTCGCGTCCGGGTAGACCTGGGTCAGTTGCATGGCCGTGGACATACCCACGATGCCGCCGCCGATGATGATGAAGTCGTACACAGCCATTACCTCGCGCACTGGCGTAGCTGAAAACTGCCTGCAGGAGCGGGCTTGCTCGCGAATGTCCGTGCGCGGGACCTTCGCGAGCAAGCGCGCTCCTACAACTGTTGCGCGCGGCGAAGGGCAACCCTCCGCCGCGCTCCATTGATTATTGACCGCGCTGGTACATCGGCTTCTGGAAGCTGATGTAGCCACGCTGGCGCATCAGCTCACGACGCAGGCCTTCGTGCGGGATGAAGCGGTCGCGACCGTGCAGCCAGAACAGGTTGTTGATCAGCAGGAAGCTGCCCACCGGCACCGGGATCGACAGTTTCTGATCGCTGCCCTCGATGGATTCCGACAGGGCGTGCAGCCAGACGCCTTCCTCGAAGTTGGCCGGCTGCACGAACTGGTCGATGTAGCGCATGGTCGGGCGGCCTTCGGCGTCGATGTCGAACACCGAGTGGAACACGTCCTTGGTGGTGTTCTTGCTCGGCGGCGCAGTCCAGCGCATTTCACGGCGAGCCAGCGGGTGGGTGAAGAACGCGTCCAGATCTTCCCAGTCGTCCAGGTGCAGCAGCAGGGAGTTGCCGCCTTCCATGTTTTTCTCGTCGATCTTCAGCATCAGCACGTAGTCGGTGATCTGGTCGACGAAGGTACCGTCGTTGTGCAGCTCCATCACGCGGTGCGGCTGGCGCAGGTAGCTGTCGGAGTTATCGGTGTTCACCACCACGAAGCGGGCGTAGTACTGGCCACTCATGGCATCGAAGTTGGAACGACCGATCAGGTGTGCACAGGCGGTGGTGAACTTCACCATGTCCTCGGCCTGGGAAACGTCATCCAGGCCTTCAGGCTTGATCAGCATCCCGCCGGTGGAACGGCCGAGGATGGTGTTCAGCAGGACCGGGCGCAGGGTGCCTTCGCACAAGTCATCGAGAATCTGGCCAACGCGGAAGCGCAGGAAGGATTTGTACTCCAGCGCCTGGACCGGCCACTCGGCCACGGCCTTGACGAAAGCTTCGACCGTTTCGCGGGCGAAGGTCAGCTCGAGGAGGCGGGGCGACTGCTTCGAGGGTGTGACGGTGTAACCCCGGGTCTCGAGCGGCAGTGGCATCACAAGGTCCTCGATCTTCGTAAAGGCATTCATGGCGGTGTCCTGACATTGGTGTTGGATTTCGCCGTCCAGCAATGATCTGGATCAGGCGGGCGATTCAAAAATATCGCCACCAAGGAAAAATGTCTACATTTTTATTAAACGAATTCAAAACGCACGTTTGTCTATTGTTTTTCGTCTATACGACGTTTGGGTATGATCCGCAAAACGCTTTGAGGAACAGGACCTTGGAAGCTCTCGCTCCCCGTCAAAACTCAGCATTCAGCGGATATGAGTGGCTCAAGCAGGACATCATCCGTGGCGTGTTCAAGCCCGGAGAGAAGCTGCTGATGAGTGCCCTGAAGGAACGCTACGACCTGGGCGTCGGCCCTCTGCGTGAGGCGCTGTCGCAACTGGTAGCCGAGCACCTGGTGGTCGCCATCAGCCAGAAGGGCTATCGCGTCGCCCCGATGTCACTGGAAGAAATGAAGGACATCTACGATGCCCGCGCCAATCTGGAGGCGATGATCGTCAGCCTGGCCATCGAGCGTGGCGACGACGCCTGGGAGGCTTCGGTGCTGGCCAGTTCGCACACGCTGGCCAAGGTGATGGAAGTGAAGACCCGTGAGCAGCGCCTGGATATCTGGGACGAACGCCACAAGGCGTTCCACTCTGCCATCGCCTCCGGTTGCGGCTCCAAGCATCTGCTGCAGGCGCGCACCTACCTGTTCGACCAGGCCGAGCGCTACCGCCACCTGTGGCTGACGCAGACGGTGTTCTCGGAACAGGCCCTGGAGCTCAAGCGCCAGGAGCATGCCTCACTGGTCGAGGCCATCCTTGCCCGTGACGCAAAGCGCGCCAGCGAGATGATGCGCAGCCACCTGATGACGCCGGTACCGATCATTGCTGAGATCATGCAGGCGGGTGGCCTGGGTAACGCAGCGCGCTGATTGGAATGTTCTTGGGGCCGCTGCGCGGCCCTTTGCGAATGAATTCGCCCCCACAGCAAAAACTCGCCCCGAGCACAGCACCATCGGGGGAGTGAATTCATTCACGGAGATGGCCAACGGCGTGCCCTGACCTGTACACCCAAGCGCAAAAACCCATGCGCCAAACGCAAATTCAGCTCGACCGGATTTCCTTACTGTTTCGGAGCCTCTCACTCCAACAACAAGAAAGGTACGGTCATGGCTGGTGCACTCTCGAACAACGATTCATCCCCTGAACAATCCCAAGGCGCAGTGCCGGACTCTCAGCGGCTCAGCCGTGGCTCATTGACGATGGCCTGGTGGGGCATTTGCAGTGCGATGTTCTACCTGGTGGTCGCCGCCGCCCTGGCCATGGGCTACGGTACGGTGAACGCCATCATCGGCCTGGTGCTGTCGGTGATCAGCTACGGCGTGATCAATGCGGTCATCACCCGTCACGCCATCGCCACCGGGCTGTCGGTGGCACAGTTCTCCCAGGTGCTGTTCGGCAAGACAGGCGCGGCGCTGGCCACGCTGATCTTCAGCGCCACGGCGATCTATTACAGCGTCTTCGAAGGCTCGGTCATGGCAGTGGCGCTGCAGCACTACTTCCCCGCCATCGGCCTGCATGCGGCCTTCCTGTTGGTGGTGTGCTACAGCGTGCTGCTGATCTTCGGCAACGCCATGCGCTGGCTCGACAAGCTCAACGGCGTGCTGCTGCCCTTCTACCTGCTCGGCCTGGTGGCAGCGGTGGCAATGGCCATCGCCGAATATGGCTACTCGCCCGCCTGGCTGGCCATGGCACCGGCAGGTGGGCCGGTCGAGCACGGCTGGTGGAACTGCTTCACCTACTTCATGGGTGTGTGGGTGCTGATGATGTACACCTGGGACTACGCCCGCTTCGGGCGCCAGGAAGACAGCAACTATCACGCCCGCTTCAACTTCGGCATGCCGTTCTATGCCGTGGCCTTCCTGCTCAACGGTCTGGTGGGCATTTTCCTCGCCGCCACCATTCCGACCGAGGGCGGCTTGAGTGAAGTCTCGGTGGTGCTGGCGATCATCAAGCTGATGGGCCTGGGCGGCCTCCTATTCGTCTGGATCAGCCAGACGCGTATCAACACCGGCAACTTCTTCCTCGCTGCCACCAACATGCAAGCCTTCTTCGCCCACCTGGGCCTGGCGCGAGTGCCCTATGTCGTCTGGGCGCTGTTGAGCGGCGTGGTGGTCTACCTGTTGATGTTGCTCGACGTGTTCAGCTACATCCTCCAGGCGCTGGCCTACCAGAGCATCTTCATTGTCGGCTGGGTGGCGATCACTCTGGCGCACATCCTCTTCTCGCGCACCGCGCAGTACCGCCTCGACGGCTTGCCAGCCTTCCGCGCCCGCGGCCTGCTCGCCTGGTTCATCTCGGCGTCGGTCGGTATCGCCCTGCACATCAGTGGCAATGCCGACCTGGCGACCAGCTCTGCGCCGGCAGCCTTCCTGGTGGCCTTCGTCGGCTACCTGGCAGTGCCCGTGCTGTTCCGCCGAGCCCTGCCCCAGGGCGATCTCGGCTGATACCCCCGGCCGCCTCCGGGCGGCCCTTTACTCCGCAACCCACAACAAGAACACCGGAGCGGTCAATGAACCTGCAACACACTCGGCTTAACTCGATTCTTGCAACCCTGCTCGCCGTCGGCCTCGTCCTGCCAGCCAGCGCCGTGGAAATTACCGACAACCTAGACCTCGGCGGTGCCATCCGCGGGCGCCTGGACTATGACCCGGATCGGGACCTTTCCAAGTTCAGCTTCGATACCTTCTTCCTCACGGCGGACTACCATTCCGACACCTGGATCGCCGCCGCCAAGTACCGTTTCTACGGCGATGCCTACCCGTTTGACTACACCGACAAAGTGGGCGATATCTCCTTCGCCGAGTACGCCTGGGTTGGCTACAAGTTCTCCCCTGAGCAGCAGCTGCAGGTGGGCCAGACGGCGATTCCCTTTGGCCTGCTGCCCTACTTCGGCAGCACCTTCTTCGAAAGCCTAGGCAACGTGATCGGCCTGGAAGACACCCAGAACATTGGCTTCAAGTACCTGCAACAGAGCGGCGACTGGGATTTGCAGGCGGCCTACTACCCGATCCCCGCCGAGCAGGGCGAAGGCACCAGCCGAGGCGGCCGCACCTATGGCACCAGCGTGGCCACGGCCGATGATTATGTGGTCGACGGCAGCGACAACCACGAGAAGGACATCTTCGTCGGGCGCCTGGCGCGGGAATTCGAGGGCGGCGGCTGGAAATCGGAAATCGGCCTCTCGGGCCTCGCCTCGACGCTGGAGAACCAGGACACCGACCGCGACGGCCATCGTTACACCGCCGCTCTGCATTTCTCCGGCAAGCACGGCCCTTGGGGCGTACAGGCCCAGGCGGCAAGGCAGCAGATGACCCCGAAGAATCCGGGCGACGACCGCCTGGTAACCTTCGGTAGCTTCGACGGCACCTTCAACGTCGCCGCCAAGGGCAACCTCTATCTGGCCGACCTCAGCTACGACATCGCCGGGCAATACGGTTGGCTGTCGGGTATCAAGGTCTACGCCAACTACAGCCTGTTCGACAAGGATGAAAGTGCCTTCCAGGACTCCCAGCGCTTCATCGCCGGCAGCTCCTTCAGCTTCGGCCCACTGTGGATTGCCCTGGAATGGCTGCACGGCAAGAACGACCCGTACATTGGGGGCAGCAGCTACACCCAGAGCCTCGGGGCCGGCGGCAGCGACCGCTGGGAAAACCAGCTCTACAGCAACATTGGGTACTACTTCTAGCCACCCGACCTGAGCCCGATTGCTGGCGAAGACGCAGGCCCCATCCGCGAGCAAGCTCGCTCCTACGTGGAATGCGCCCCGGTAATTCCCCTCCCCGAGACGCAGGCCCATTCGCGAGCAAGCTCGCTCCTACCGACGGAGGATCGGCGCCGGCCTGCGGCTCTTGTAGGAGCCAGCTTGCTGGCGAAGACGCAGGCCCATTCGCGAGCAACCTCGCTCCTACCGACGGAGGATCGGCGCCGGCCTGCGGCTCTTGTAGGAGCCAGCTTGCTGGCGAAGGTGCAGGCCCTTTTCGCGAGCAAGCTCGCTCCTACGTGGAATGCGCCCCGGTAATTCCCCTCCCCGAGTGCGCCAAAACGCAACAAGGGGTACACCCAGCGACAAGCCAGCCACCCCGCCCCAGCCGTAGCGTATACCCCACGGGCCGCGCGCAGACGGCCCTCACCCGAAACATAAAAACAAGCGTTGGTGCCCCATGAAAACAGTAGATCCCATTACCCTGGCGGTCGTGCGAGGCGCGCTGGAAACAGCGCAGCGCGAAATGACCCTGACCCTGGAGAAGACGGGCCGTTCCAGTGTCTTCAACCTCGCCCACGATTACTCCAACTCCCTGTTCGACCACCTCCCGGAGATGATCCTGCAAGGCCAGGACATCCCGATCCACCTGGGTTCGCTGATTCCCGCCATGAAGTGCGTGGCCGAGTTCTTCGGCGACGACATTGCCGAAGGCGACGTGATCTACCACAACGACCCCGCCTACAAGGGCAGCCACATCCTCGACTGCTGCATGTACAAGCCGGTGTTCTACAAGGGCGAACTGGTGTTCTGGACTGTCTGCAAGGGCCACCTCACCGACATCGGCGGCCCGGTGCCGGCCGGCTACAACCCGGACGCCAAGGAGATCTACGCCGAAGGCCTGCGCATCCCGCCGGTCAAGCTGTGGGCCAATGGCAAGCGCCGTGAAGACGTGATCAACCTGTTGCTCACCAACATGCGCGCCCGTGCCTACCAGGAAGGCGACCTCAATGCCCAGTTCGGCGCCTGCAGCGTCGGCGAACGGCACCTGCTGGATCTGCTCGACAAGTACGGCGTCGAGCAGGTCCGCGCCTGCATCGCCGAGCTGAAGAACATGGCCGACCGCCATATGCGCGCCCTGCTGCGCGACGTACCGGACGGCCACTACAGCGGCACCGCCGTGCTCGAAGACTCCGGCCACGGTCTGGGTGAGCTGGCCATCACGGCGCATGTGGAAATCCGCGGCGACCAGGCCCACGTACGCATCGAAAGCCCACCGCAGGTGCCCTATTTCATCAACTCCTACGAGGGTAACTCGGTATCCGGCGTCTACCTCGGGCTGATGATGTTCGCCCAGGTCGCCCCGCCCTATAACGAAGGGCTGTACCGCTGCGTCAGCGTCGACGTCGGCCCGCGCGGCACCCTGTGCAACGCCCAGGAGCCGGCGCCCCACGTCAACTGCACCACCACACCGATGGAAACCCTGGCCGATGCCGTGCGCCTGGCCCTGGAGCAGGCCTCGCCACAACGCGTCACCGCCTCCTGGGGCCACACCAGCGGCATCAACATCGCTGGCCGCGACCCGCGCAACGAGAACAGCGAGTACGTGACCATGGTCCTGGCCTCGATCATCTCCGGCGCCGGCGCCAACAAGGAAATGGATGGCTGGCACTCCCGTGGCCCGCTGTGCTGCTTCGGCGCGCTGATGAGCGGCGACATCGAGCTGCTCGAACACGCATACCCGGTGGTCATCCACCGCTACAGCCTGATGACCGATAGCGGCGGCGCCGGCGAATTCCGCGGAGGCTCCGGCACACGCCTGGAGATCGAGCCCTTGGCCCACGACATGACCATGGTCGGTTTCGGCGAAGGCCGGCAGCTGCCGACGGCCGGAGCGGCCGGTGCGCGCAACGCACTGATCGAGCCCAAGCTCGGCCGGCTGATCCACTGCAAAGCCAACGGCGAGGAAACCCACTACACCCAGAACCCCATGCTCACCGTCCGTCCGGGCGAGCGGATCATCAACATCAACCCGGGTGGTGGCGGCTACGGCGACCCGCTGCGTCGCCCCGTGGCCGCCGTACTGGAAGACGTGCGTAACGGCCTGGTCTCGCCCAAGGGCGCAGCCCTGGAATACGGCGTAATCCTCGACGCCGACGGTCACCTCGACGAAACCGCCACCCGCGCTGCCCGCGCCCAGTACTGATCGGAGATTCGACATGCGTAACCAATTTCGCCTGGGCATCGACGCCGGCGGCACCTTCACCGACTTCATCCTCGCCAACCGCGACGGCTCCGTGCAGCTGTTCAAGGCGCCCTCCACTCCGCAGGACGGCACCCTGGCCATCCGCGCCGGCCTCGCGCAGATCGCCGACGCCACCGGCCGCACGCCGGCGGACATCATTGCCAACTGCGATCTGTGCATCAACGGCACCACGGTAGCCCTCAATGCGCTAATCGAGCGCACCGGCGTGAAGGTCGGGCTGCTCTGCACCGAAGGCCACGAAGACAGCCTGGAAATCCGTCTGGGCCACAAGGAAGAAGGCCACCGCTACGACGCCCACTACCCGCCGGCGCACATGCTGGTGCCGCGCCACCTGCGTCGCCCCATCGCCGGGCGCATCCTCAGCGACGGCTGCGAGCACAGTCCACTGGATGAGCGTGCCATTCATGACGCCATCGACTACTTCCGCGCCGAGGGCGTGGAAGCAGTCGCCATCTCCTTCGTCTGGTCGGTGCGCAACCCGAGCCATGAGAAACGCGCCGCCGAACTGGTGCGCGCCGCCCTGCCCGGCGTCTTCGTCTGCACCGGCAACGAAGTGTTCCCGCAAATCCGCGAATACACCCGCACCTCCACCACCGTGGTCAACGCCTATCTGAGCCCGGTGATGGGCCGCTACGTGGAACGCATCGACGCCCTGTTCGAAGAACTTGGCGCCCAGCAGCCGGTGCGCTACTTCCAGTCCAACGGCGGTCTGGCTCCGGGCAATGTGATGCGCGACCGCGCGGTGAATGCGATCAACTCCGGTCCAGCCTCGGCACCGCAGGCAGGCCTCTCGGTGGCTCGTCCTTTCGGCATCGACAACGTGATCACCGTCGATATGGGAGGCACCTCCTTCGATATCACCCTGACCAACGCTGGCCGCACCAACTTCAGCAAGGACGTGGACTTCCTCCGCCAGCGCATCGGCGTGCCGATGATTCAGGTGGAAACCCTGGGAGCCGGCGGCGGCTCCATCGCCCACCTCGACGAGTTCGGCATGCTCCAGGTCGGTCCGCGCAGTGCCGGCTCCAAGCCCGGTCCGGTGTGCTACGGCAAGGGTGGCACCGAGCCGACCGTGACCGACGCCAACCTGGCCCTTGGTTACCTGCCGGACGGTGCCCTGCTCGGCGGCACCATCCGCCTCAATCGCCAGGCGGCGCTGGACGCCATCCGGCAGAAAATCGCCGATCCGCTGGGCATCAGCATCGAACGCGCGGCCTTCGGCATCACCACGCTGGTCAACCTGAACATGGTCAACGGCATCCGCCGCGTGTCCATCGAGCGCGGCCATGACCCGCGTGACTTCGCCCTGATCGGAGCCGGCGGCGCGGCGGGCATGCACGTGGTTCGCCTGGCCGAGGAGATCGGCATCCATACCGTACTGATTCCCAAGGTCGCCTCGGGCCTGTGCGCCTTCGGCCAGATCCTCTCCGATGTCCGCTATGACCAGCTGACCACCCTGCCCATGCGCCTGGACGCCGAACACGTGGACCTGGGCCAGCTCAACCGCGCCATGGCCGACCTGCGCCAGCAAGGGCTGGCCAACTTGCGCGACGATGGTTTCGGCGAAGAGACCACCAGCTGCCACTACACCTTGGAAATGCGCTACCTCGGGCAGATCCATGAATGCAGCGTGGAACTGAAGGAGCATCAACTCGACGAAGCGGGCCTTGCCGCCCTTTGCGAGTCCTTCCACTCGCTTCACAAAACCCTCTATTCCTACAGCGAAAAGGGCAGCCCGGTGGAGTTGGTGAACCTGGAGTGCTCGGTGATCGGCCATCTGCCGCGCCCGCCGCAGCCCGAGCTGCAAGGCCCGGCCAACCCGCCGGCACCGGTTCCGAACAGCCTGCGCCCCATGCTGTTCAGCGCCGATGGCGACTGGCAGTCCACCGCCGTGTTCAATGGCAACCGCTTGCTGCCCGGACAGACAGTGCAAGGCCCCTGCGTGATCGAGGAAGACACCACCAACATCGTGGTGCCACCGGGTTGGCAGGCGACTCTCGAGCCGTCCGCCACCTACCGGGTGACGTGCTGCGCTTGATGCGGCCCTGAATCACGCGGATCATTGGCCGACACACAGCGCGGCAGGTTCGACCTGCCGCGCTGTCCTCACAAAAGCAATAAGCACGAGGACACGCCATGCCCCATGAATTGTCGACCGGCAGCTGGTCGCAGCATGAACGACAGGTGCGCTGGGCCGAGGCGATCAGCGATACCTACTTCCCGCTGTCGCTGGAGTTCGACACAAACAAGCCCTTCGACGGCCACCTGCAGGTCTGGGATACCCCAAGCAGTCCCGTCAGCCTCTCGCGCCTGCGCTCCAGCACGCTGGGTTATTCACGCAGCAAGGCTCAGGTTGGCCAGGACAACGAGGCGTTCTATCTGGTCACTGTGCCCCGCTGTACCGATGTGCATTTCGAGCAGGACGGCCGCCAGCTGAGCTGCGCGCCGGGCGGCTTCATCGTCGAACGCGGCGACGCGCCCTACCGCTTCCATTACGGTGCCGAGAACGATCTCTGGGTGCTCAAGCTGCCCGAGCGGGCACTGCGAGGCCACTTGCGCGGCCCCGAGCGCTACACCCGTTTCTGCTTCGGCGCCGAACGCGGCCTGGGGCGGGTTTTCATCGAGCAATTGGGGTTGTGCGCTGCCAACTTCGACGACTGCCCGTCCTCCGCCCGCCACCTGCTGCTGGAACAGACCCTGTCAACCCTGCTGCTGGTGTTGCAGCAGGACGAACGCGTGCTCAGCAGTGAAAGCTCCAACCTCAGCGCCCTGCACCTGCAACGAGTCGAGCAGTTCGTTGCGCAGAACCTCGCCGACCCGGAGCTCTCCCCGCAATCCATCGCCAGCGCCTGCGGCCTGTCATTGCGCTACCTGCACAAGCTCTTCGCCGCTACGCCCTACACCCTAGGCGAGTGGGTGCGCCAGCAACGCCTGGAAGCCGTGCATCGCCAACTGCGTGATCCGCACTGCCACCTGTCCATCGGCGAACTCGCCTACCGCTGGGGCTTCAGCGATCAGGCCCAGTTCACTCGCGCCTTCCGCCAGCAGTACGGCTGCACCGCCCGTGAAGTCCGCAACGCCAGCTCGCACTGAACAGCCCTTCAGGATGAATCCGCTCGCAGGGATGCGCACGCTGATCCGCTGGCTCCGCGCTACAGCGTCAGCGAATCGGTGGACCGCCATCTGCTGCCCCCGCTACTGATCACTGCCGGGATCAGGCAGGCCAGGTGGCCTGGGCGATATGGGGCGCTGATCGGGAATCCCCGGTGCCTCTGCATGGCACTTTCACGATGCAGGCCAACGGCCCGCCCCATCAGTCCCCCGAAGGCACAGCCTTGCGGTTCTTGGCGAATGAGTTCTCCCCTGCAAAGGACGGCCCTGTTCTCGTCACCCCCACTACCCATGCCGAAATATCATCAAGGCATGACTAAAAATGAGTTGCCCGACAATCCGCTCTGACCCATTTTTGTCGCCCTAAATTGGGCCTTGGCGCCCTGTAAAAACCCTTGAACAAAAACAAAAGGGGATGTAGATGCGTGCAGAGTCGGGCCTGTTCAAGGGCCTCAATCCCGTGGTGACGCTCAGTTCCGTGCTGTTGGTGATCGCCTTCGTCGTAAGCTGTGTCCTGCAAGCCGAGCAGGCGGGGGAAGTCTTCAAGGCCACCTCGGACCTGATCCTTAAGGACTTCAAATGGTTCTACCTCGGCTTGGTCACGGGCGTCCTGGGTCTGCTGATCTACCTGGCGATGAGCCGCTTCGGGCACATCAAGCTCGGGCGTGACGAAGACGCGCCTGAGTTCAGTTTCGGCTCCTGGATCGCCATGCTGTTCAGCGGTGGCATGGGCATCGGCCTGATCTTCTGGTCGGTGGCCGAGCCAATGTCGCACTACGCCGACAACCCCTTCGCCCAAGGGCTGACCGACGAAGCCGCCACCACCGCCATGCGCATCACCCTGTTCCACTGGGGCCTGCATCCCTGGGCAATCTTCACCATGGTCGGCCTGGCGCTGGCGTACTTCGCCTACCGCAAGGGCCTGCCGCTGACGATGCGCTCCATTCTCTACCCGCTGATAGGCGAGCGCATCCACGGCCCCCTGGGCCATGCGGTGGACATCATCGCCGCGGTGATCACCGCATTCGGCGTGTCCCTCTCCCTGGGGATGGGGGTGGTGCAGATGAACACCGGCCTCGCCCAGGTCTTCAACCTGCCGGTGAACCTGAACGTGCAAGTCGCGCTGGTGGTCATCATCAGCCTGGTCACCACCCTGTCGGTGATGGCCGGCGTATCCCGCGGCATGAAGATCCTCTCGGAATGGAACATGATCCTCTCCGTGGTGCTGGTAGTGGCGGTGCTCTGCCTGGGGCCCACCCGCTATATCCTCAACCTGATGCTGGAGAGCACCGGCGACTACGCGCAGAACATCATGCACCTGAGCTTCTGGAGCGACACGCAGAAGGACAATGGCTGGCAGAACCTGTGGACGGCCTTCTACTGGTCCTGGTGGCTGACCTGGGGCCCCTTCGTCGGCCTGTTCATCGCCCGCATCTCCAAGGGCCGGACCGTTCGCGAGCTGATTGTCGGCGCGCTGCTGGTGCCCACCGTGGTCACCATCATCTGGATGTCGGTGTTCGGTGGTTCGGCGCTGAAGGCCGAGCAGGAAGACCGCATCCAGCATGAACAGCGGGTGACCGCCGGCGAGCTGGTGGGCGAGCAGGCCAGGTTCGACGGCGGCCCGCTGCTGCTGGCCACCCAGCAGGACGCCACCTCGGCCATGTTCGTCCTGATGGACCGGATCGACGGCGGCCTGCTGGGCAAGGCCATGAGCATCCTGGTCTGCATCCTGCTTGCAACCTACTTCATCACCTCGGCGGACTCCGGTACCCAGGTGCTCTGCACCCTCAACTCCAACGGCAGCACCAACCCACCCAAGAGCATTCGCCTGCTCTGGTGCGTCCTCCAGGCTGGCATCGCCATCGCGCTGCTGCTGGCCGGCGGGCTGACGGCCATCCAGATGGCCAGCATCGCCGCCGGCCTGCCCATCGCCGCCTTCGTCCTGTTGCTGAGCTACACACTGATGTGCTGCCTGCGCCAGGAACCCATGGGCGCGCTGCCCGGCCACCCGGGCGGGCGTCGTATGCCGCTGCAGGACCCGCAGCGGGACGGCGCCAGTCCGGCCGGTCGCACCATGCCGGGCAGCAGTCTGGATGGCGCACTGAGCGCACGCAAGACCGGTTGACTCCGCCCGCCCCTTACGAAGCCGGCAGCTTAGGCTGCCGGCTTCGTGCTTTCCGAACCCCGGGCAGTGTCGGCCAGATGCTGCTCGATCAGCCACTGGCGGAACTGCCGCACGCTCTGCCGCGGGCTACCGGGCCCGGGCCGCTCCAGCAGGTAGAAGTGGCCCTCGGTGTTCAGCACCAGGTCGTTCGGCCGCACCAGGGCGCCGGTGAGCAGGTGATCGTCCACCAACTGGTGCCAGGCCAGCGCCACGCCCTGTCCATTGAGCGCGGACTGGATCAGCAGGCTGTAGCTGTTGATGTTGATCCGCTGCCGCGGCGCCATGGGCCCGAGCCCGAGACGGACGAGCCATTCCGGCCAGCCGATCCAGTCCCGCTGGGCCGCTTCCAGCCAGAGCCAGGTGCAGTCCGCCAGGCCATCTGCCGAAGCAAGGTGCGGGTGCCGCGCCAGATAGGCAGGACTGCACACCGGGAACACCTCTTCGGCGAACAGCGGCGTGGCCAGCATGTCCTTGGGTGGCTTGCTGCAGTAGTAGAGCGCTAGGTCGCAATCCAGGCGGGCGAAATCCCGCACCTGGTCATTGGCGACGATGCGCAGATCGATCTCTTCGAAGCGGCCTTTGAACTCGGGGACTCTCGGCAGCAACCAATGCGCGGCCAGCGCGGTGCTCGTGACCACGGTCACCTGCTGGTCGCCGCGCCAGTGGCGGATCTCGTCCGTCGAGCGGGCCAGGTGCAGCAGGCTGTCGCGTACCGTTTCGTAGTACTGGCTGCCAGTGGGGGTGAGATGGATAGTGCGGGTATTGCGCTCGAACAACGGCTTGCCCAGGTACTCTTCCAGATGGCGCACCTGACGGCTGATAGCACCCTGGGTGACGTTCAGCTCGCTCGCGGCTTGGGTGAAGCTCAGGTGCCTGGCGGCAGCCTCGAAGCCGACCAGGCTGTTCAGGGGAGGCAAGGGATGGATCTTCATGATTCAGGCCTGGGGCGATGCGTCCTCTCATAGATGGCGCGATCTTAAGGCCCTATTCCGCCCGCCGTCGCCGCGCCTGGCGGGGATAGCTATTCCCGTGTCGCTCATGGCTCTGTCAAGCGCTGGCCATTGGCCTGCAAAGGTGCACGCAACGGATGGGTTTCTCGGCGCAGTCTCTCATTGACCGGCTGCCGCTCCTCCGGCCGCCGGTGCAGTGTCATGCGTTTGTCCAGTACTCACCCAGCTGTTGCGGCTGCCGCCGATCGCCCGGCCCGGCTCAGTACGTTGAAGCTGGTGATGGCGGCAAACGCGAAAGCCCCTTGCAACCCGATCATGGGCCAGGCGGTCCCATCTTGCAGTACGCCGAGCAGCAAGCCACTGCAGGTGGCACCGGACATCTGGGCGAAGCCCATCAGTCCCGCCGCCAGGCCAGCTCGGTGGGCGTTAGGGATCACCACGCCGGCCACCGAGGCGGGGATCAACATGCCACCGCCCAAGGTCACCAGCACTTGCGGCAGGGAAACCCCCAGCACCGACAAACCAAGTACGGCATGTACCAGCATCGTGCCAAGCGCTCCCAAGGCGACCAGCGTCACGCCGATGCCGACGATACGCCGCGGCCCGAGACGCATGATCTGCCGCTGGGTGAACAGGGCCCCGGCGATCAGCCCGGAAATGGTAGCGCCGAACACCAGGCCGTACTCCGCCGACGTCAGTCCGAGCAGGCCGATGTAGACTGCCGATGATCCGGCCACCACAGCGAACATCGCGCCGTAGGTGCAGGCCAGGGCCAGGGCCAGGGCGCGGCTGGACGGGTTGTTCAGCAAGTCCAGGTAGCTGCTCAGCAGTGTCGGCAAGTGACCGGCTTTCGGGTCAAGGTTCAGGTTGCTCTCCCGGTAGACCACCAGCACCGCCAATAGCGCGCAACCGCCCACCGCCAGGGAGGCGAAGATGGGGGCGTGCCAGCCACCCCAGTGGGTCAGCAGACCACCCAGCATCGGTGAGAGGGCAATGGCGCAGAGCATACCGATCACCGTCAGCGCCAGGGCTGGCGCCGCTTGCGCCTGCCACACATCGCGTACGATCGCCCGGGCCAGGACCATCGCCGTACAAGCCCCCAGGCCCTGCAGCATGCGCCCGACAATGAAGTCAGCCATGCTGTCGGCCAGCAGCATCCAGGACGTGGCAACCAGATAAAGTATCAGTCCGCCAACCAGCACCGGTCGACGGCCGACCCGGTCGGACAGCGGTCCGAGTACCAGCTGCCCCAGTCCGAAAGCGGCAACGAAGATAGACAGAGCGGTCAGGCTGGCACCGCGCTCAGCCCCGAGTCCCTGCTCGATGCCGGCGAGCGCAGGAATGATCAGTTGGGTCGAAAGTTCACCCAGTGCCGTGAGCACCATCAGGATCGCCAGCAGCAGGCGCGAAGCTCCGGCGCTCATGACAGATCTCCCTGACTGGATGGATGGGTATCCGCTGTCGCGGACCATCCCGCTTCGAACGCCAGTGCAATCAACTGGTGCTCGAACATTTGCCAGCTTTCGTGGCTGATCCAATCGCTCGCCTGGCACCCGACCAGGCTTTCGTCACCTCGTTGCTCGCCCGCCATCTTCGATTCCTCGCAGACCGTGCCGCCAGACCGGCAGCAATTAAATTACGGTCAACATATATACTCTCCTTGAAATGATAGCCATAATTTTTTGAGCCTTTCCCGACGGAATGCCTGCCCCTGATTGGATTGGCTATGTCTGCGTTAGTTGGTGCCAGTCGTCTACGGCCGGGCTGAGAACCTTGCAAGAGCAAGAGGGACGCCTGGTTCTTGATCGCGAATCCAGCCCCGCATTCGCCAGCAAGCTGGCTCCTACAATCGCGGCAGGTCGACGCCGATCTCCGTGCCATAGGAGCGAGATGCATCCAGTTGCAACACGAGACAGGGACAGAGCCGATTCATCCGCCAAGGGCAGCAAAGATGCCCCTTGCGGATCCGAGAAAATGAAGTCGCCCCGCAAGGAAAAGCAGCGAGACCTGAAGGCTATGCGCTGCAACAACTCTCTGGCTTCTCCGGCCCTTCCTCATACCGATCGTGGTGGCGCATCCAGTCCATGATTTCCTGCTCATCACGCCCCTTGGGCAGCAGGTCCAGGTAGTTGTAGGCGCCCACCAGCATGTCCAGGCCGCGCGCGTAGGTGGAATAGGTGTGGAAAATCTCACCCGCGCGGTTGCGGTAGAGCACGCTGAGTCCAGGCATGTCCTCGCCCGGATCTTTGCTGGTGCCGTAGTTGTAGCGGGCGGTACCGGCGGCGATGTCCTCCGCCCTCACCGCTACGCCGAAGTCGTAATTGAAATCACTGCCATGGGACGACACCCATTTGAACTGCCAGCCCATCCGCCGTTTGAAGGACTGGAATTCCGGCCAGGGCGCCCGTGATACCGCCAGCAGGGTCACGTCGTGATGCTTCAGGTGCTGATTGGCACTGTCGATGTGATCCGCCAGGAAGGAGCAGCCAGGGCAGCCCTCCTCCCAACCGGGGCCGAACATGAAGTGGTAGATGACCAGGGTACTGCGCCCGTCGAACAGGTCCGAAAGCGTCTCGCGCCCTTGCGGCCCTTCAAAGACGTAGGCTTTGTCGATCCGAACCCAGGGCAGTGCGCGGCGCTCGGCACTGAGTTGGTCGCGCAGTCGAGTGAACTCCTTCTCCCTGCGCAGGTGCGCTTCACGCGCCAGCACCCATTGCTCCCGGGAAACCACGGGGTGGTTGTCGATGTTCATGGTGACTCTCCTGATCCGCAGCCCAGTCTGGGGGGCTTTCACCTCCTAGTCGTCCGGGCTTGCGGCCAATCGACAACACCGTGACAGGCACTCGACCAAAGGTGGACGAGCACCTGCGACAGCCACCTAGCGCACGCGCCGCGCCTCAGCGCGCTGCACGGTCATGCTCGGGGTTTCATCGAACAGCTTGCGGTACTCGCTGGAGAAGCGGCCGAGGTGGTTGAAGCCCCAGGCCATGGCGATCACCGAGATATTGCGCTGGGAGCGATCTTCGAGGATCTCCTGGCGCACGGCCGTCAGTCGGTACTTCTTCAGGTAGGCCATGGGCGACAGGCCGAAGAACTTCTTGAACCCCTCGAACAGCTTGAAGCGCGAGATACCCGAGGCCTGCTCGATGTCCTCCAGGAAGAGTTCTTCACGGGCATGCGCATGGATGTAGTCGCGGGCGCGGACCAGGTAATACGGCAGTTTGATCTCCAGCCGTGCGCGCAACTCCTCGGAGTAGTTGTTCGGCTGGGCGAGGATCAGCCCCTTGATCAGCGCACTTTCCAGATCACGGGTGAAAAACAGCTGGCCGTAGAGGTCTCGGCTGCGCTCCAGTTCGTCGATCAGATGGCGAGCCATACGCCACCAGGAGGCGGCGGCACCGTTGACCGCATCCATCTCCGGCTCGAAGCAGAGCGGTACATCCACGGCGCGCTGCAACAGGTCTTCCAAGGTTTGCTGCATGGCCGCCCGGGGAATGGCCACCTGCAGCTTGTGGCAGTCGCCGCCGATGGTCAGCTCCTGATGCTCATAGGGCGAGACGATCACGCCGTGATCACGATCGGAACGCAGTAGCCGGCCCGACTTGGCCAACTCCTGCTCACCGGACAACGGCAGGCTGACGCTATAGCAATTGAGGTTGGTTTCTTCGCCAATGCCGATGACCACGTCGGTACCGTACTCGACGTAGCCGAGCGTGGTAGACATCGACCGGAGGACATTGCCGCTGTGATGAAACTGGATCCGGTTTGGCTGGCTGGCTTTCAGCAGGTGCGGTCCACAGATGTCCGACATCCAGGATCGCGCTCCTGCCAGATCGTAGCGATCGGCGGAGATATCACGGAAATGCAGGTCATTTTTTGTCGTCATCACGCGGCACCCATCACGGCTGTTCTGAACGTGCGCGCTCTTGCGGCGCGTCACTCTCCACGTACAGCAAGGTCCATGCCAGCCCCCGGGGCGTCCGGACATTGCGAAATTCGAGGATAGCACTGGCCAACTTTCCGGACAGGAATGGCCGCCCAACGGCCGGGCGACGCCCCTAACGGGCGATCCAGAGCGGCCTCGTGACTCATTGGGCACAGCTTTGGGGCAACGCTGCCCTGCCTTGGTCAGGTAGCGGAACTCCACGATTTCGAGTCCTGCCAACCTCCCACGCCCACCGCGCGACCTCAGCGGCAGGTAGGTGTTACTTCCTTTGGAAACACCCACGGCGGCGCGCGCCCGGCTTTCGCAGCCAGCGGATAGGAAAACCTCATTTATCGGATAGCCCTGCCGCCCCCTTCCTGCTAGCGGCAGGCAAATCGATCCACAAGCGTTACCGCCTGCCTGGAATCCCGACAAAGGCTGTTACCTCGCGGGGTTGCACGGCGTTAGTCGCTGTCGATGAGGCCAGTTGGACGGCTCGCTCGCTATCCCCTTTTTCGACCAAGACTATCCACTTGTTTTGGCCCGTCCGGCTCAAGGAACACTTCACCCCAGAGCGCCCCTGGCTTGCGGCCGAACTCCACCTGCCAGGCCGAATTTTACGGATCGGCTTTGCCAACTAAGCGGATAGACCGGATTACCCGCGGCTCCTTCTAATGAACCCCACTGATTCGCCCGATGTGGAAGGTGCCAACCCATGAATACTTCGAATAAAAGCGTTGCGCAGTGGAGAGAATACGTCAGCGGCTGCCTGGACTTCCGTCCTGACGAAGGCGTGTACCGCATTGCCCGGGACATGTTCACCGAGCCGGAACTGTTCGACCTGGAGATGGAACTGATCTTCGAGAAGAACTGGATCTACGCCTGCCATGAAAGCGAGATCGCCAACGCGAATGACTTCATGACCATGCGCGCCGGCCGCCAGCCGATGATCATCACCCGCGACGGCAACGGCCAGCTGCATGCCCTGATCAACGCCTGCCAACATCGCGGCGCCACCCTGACCCGCGTCGGCAAGGGCAACCAGTCCACCTTTACGTGCCCCTTCCACGCCTGGTGCTACAAGAGCGACGGCCGCCTGGTGAAGGTCAAGGCGCCGGGTGAATACCCCGAGGGCTTCGACAAGGCCACTCGCGGTCTGAAGAAAGCGCGCATCGAGAGCTACAAGGGCTTCGTCTTCATCAGCCTCGACGCCAACGGCACCGACAGCCTGGAAGACTTCCTCGGCGACGCCAAGGTGTTCTTCGACATGATGGTCGCCCAGTCGCCTACCGGCGAACTGGAAGTGCTGCCCGGCAAGTCTACCTACACCTACGACGGCAACTGGAAGCTGCAGAACGAGAACGGTCTGGACGGCTATCACGTCAGTACCGTGCACTACAACTACGTGGCCACCGTGCAGCACCGTCAGCAGGTCAACTCGGCCAAAGGCGGCGCCAGCAGCACCCTGGACTACAGCAAGCTGGGCGCCGGCGATGCCGAGACCGACGACGGCTGGTTCTCCTTCAATAACGGCCACAGTGTGCTGTTCAGCGACATGCCCAACCCCGCCGTGCGCCCCGGCTACGCCACCGTGATGCCGCGCCTGGTGGAGGAGCACGGCCAGGCCAAGGCCGAGTGGATGATGCATCGTCTGCGCAACCTGAACATCTACCCCAGCCTGTTCTTCATGGACCAGATCAGCTCGCAGCTGCGCATCGTGCGGCCGGTGGCCTGGAACAAGACCGAAATCATCAGCCAGTGCATTGGTGTGAAGGGCGAGTCGGACCAGGATCGCGAAAGCCGCATCCGCCAGTTCGAGGATTTCTTCAACGTATCCGGCATGGGCACCCCGGACGACCTGGTGGAATTCCGCGAGGCCCAGCGCGGCTTCCAGGCCCGCCTGGAGCGCTGGAGCGACATCTCCCGCGGTTATGACAAGTGGGTCACCGGCGTCACCTCGAACAGCCAGACCCTGGGCATCGCGCCGGTTCTGACCGGTACCGAATTCACCCATGAAGGCCTGTACGTGAACCAGCACGCCAACTGGCAGCGGTTCCTGCTCGAAGGCCTGGACCAGAAAGCCCTGAAACTGCAGGAGGTGCAGGCATGAACCAGCAACTGCAATACCAGATCGAACAGTACCTCTACCGCAAGTCAGCGCTGTGCGACGCCCAGGACTGGGACGCCTACCTCGACCTGTTCGACGAGCAGTGCGAATACCACCTGCCACAGTGGGAGTCCGAGCACGAGTACACCAAGGATCCGAAGCGCGGTATGTCGCTGATCTATTACAGCAACCGCTCGGGCCTTGAGGATCGCGTGTTCCGCATCCGCACCGGCAAGGCCGCCTCGACCGTGCCGATGCCGCGCACCCTGCACCAGATCAGCAACGTGCGTATCGCGGAAATGGCCGACGGGCAGCTGGAGGTGAAGGCCAACTGGCACACGCTGTACTACCGCCTGGGACAGAGCGAGCAGTTCTTCGGCCACGCGACCTACCACCTGAGACCCACGGGCGAGAGCTGGAAGATCACCCGAAAGCACATGGTGCTGCTCAACGACACCATCAACTCGGTGCTCGATTTCTACCACCTCTGATCGACTGGATGTACGCGCCATGAACCACAAGGTCGCCTTCAGTTTTGCCGACGGCAAAACCCTGTTCTTCCCCGTGCAAGGCAACGAGATCCTGCTCGACGCCGCCCTGCGCAACGGTATCAACATCCCGCTGGACTGCCGCGAGGGCGTCTGCGGTACCTGCATGGGCCGCTGCGAATCCGGTCGCTTCGCAATGGACTACGTGGACGAAGAGGCCTTGTCGGCCAAGGACCTGGAGCAACGCAAGATCCTCACCTGCCAGACCCGCGTGCAGTCCGATGCGTCGTTCTACTTCGACTTCGACTCCACGCTCTGCGGCGCGTCGAAGACGGTGGAGGAACGTGGCGTGGTGACCCATGTCGAGCAGGTCTCGCCCACCACCGCCATCCTCCACCTGGATGCCGGCGTCGACGGCCAGCAACTGGACTTCCTGCCGGGTCAGTACGCTCGCCTGCAGATCCCGGGCACCGAGGCGAAGCGCTCCTACTCCTTCGCCAACCGCCCCAATGCCGCGAACAAGCTGCAGTTCCTCATTCGCCTGCTGCCGGACGGCGTGATGAGCAACTACATCCGCGAGCGCTGCAAGGTGGGTGACGAGATCCGCTTCGAGGCCCCGCTGGGCGCCTTCTACCTGCGCCATGTGGAAAAGCCCCTGCTCCTGGTGGCCGGCGGTACCGGTCTCTCGGCCTTCCTCGGCATGCTCGACGAGATCGCCGAGCGCGGCGGCTGCGGCCAGCCGGTGCACCTGTTCTACGGTGTGCGCCAGGTCGCGGACCTCTGCGAACTGGAACGCATCCAGGGCTATGCCGCGCGTATTCCGGGTTTCCGCTTCATCCCGGTGATCAGCGACGAAGACCAGCAATGGGATGGCAAACGTGGCTACGTACCCCAGCACTTCGATGCCGCCGCGCTGCGTGAAGCACCGTTCGACATGTACCTGTGCGGCCCGCCCCCCATGGTCGAGTCAGTCAAGACCTGGCTCACGGAGAACGGTATCGACAACGGTCACCTGTATTTCGAGAAGTTCACCGAAAGCAATACCTGAAGGTCAAGGCTCATCGCCACTGTAGGAGCCAGCTTGCTGGCGAACGTCCCAACTCTTCGCGAGCAAGCTCGCTCCTACACGCTAACGCACCACGGATTCGCCAGCGAACTGGCTCCTACGACCAACCGCTGTAGCCACAACAACAAGCCTTGCGACACCCGCTTCACCCACTGCCCACCAACAACAATCAGCAGGCCGAGTCACGCGGCACTGCGCAACCAAGGCGGTAACCATGAAAAACACTCTGAACCTTGCGATGCTCGGGGCCGCACTGGCCTCTTCCCTCCCCGCCCTGGCACAGGACCCTGTGCGCATTGGTTTCATAACCACGTTGTCGACGCCCGCCGGCTACCTCGGCGAGGACGCCCGCGACGCTTTCCGCCTGGCCATGGAGCAGGAAGACGGAAAGCTCGGCGGCGTGCCGGTGGAGCTGGTGGTAGAAGACGATGGGCTGCAGCCCGCCCGCGGCAAGCAGATCATCGACCGCATGAGCCTGGACGGCATCTCGCTCTACACCGGCGTGATGTTCTCCAACGTGCTGGCCGCCGTGGTGAACGGCGCCACCCAAGGCGACAGCTTCTACATCAGCACCAATGCCGCCCCGTCCAACCTCGCCGGCGCGCAGTGCAAGCCCAACTACTTCGCTGCCTCCTACCAGAACGACGTACCCCACGAGATGGCCGGCGTCGCCGCCAACGACCTGGGCTACAAGAAAATGGTCATCCTCGCCCCCAATTACCAGGCCGGCCGCGATGCACTGGCGGGCTTCAAACGCACCTACAAGGGTGAAGTGACCGAGATCTACACCAAGCTCAACCAGCTGGACTTCTCCGTCGAACTGGCCCGTGTACGCGCCCTGGCGCCAGACGCCGTATTCCAGTTCCACCCGGGCGGCGCTGGCATCAACTTCGCCAAACAATACGGCAGCGCGGGCCTCGGCAAGAGCATCCCGATGGTGGTGCCGATCTTCTCCATGGACGAACGCATGCTCAGCGCCACCGGCAACGTGGCCGAAGGCGTGAACGTGGTCAGCGGCTGGAACCCCAAGGCCGACGCTCCGGCCAACCAGGCTTTCGTCAAGGCCTTCACCGAGAAGTACAACCGCGCGCCCACCGTCTACGCCGCCCAGGGCTACGACACCGCACGACTGATCGGCTCGGCGCTCAAGGCCACCAACGGCAACCTCAAGGATGCGGACGCCTTCCGCGCAGCCCTGCGCGAGGCGCGCTTCGACTCGGTGCGCGGCGACTTCCGCTTCGGCAGCAACCAGCACGCGGTGATCGACTGGCACCTGCTGCAGGTGAAGGCCGGCGCCGACGGCAAGCTCACCGAAGTCCCGGTGAAAACCATTGCCAAGGCCCAAGTGGACAGCTACGCCGCCCAGTGCGCGCTGTAACCCTCCGCTGATGTCCCCTCGCCTGCCGCCCTCTCGGCGGCGGGCCCCGCGTAGGACCTTTGCCATGCTGTTGCTCGAACAACTTCTCAATGGCCTGCAATACAGCGCCTTGCTGTTTCTGCTCGCCTCCGGCCTGACGCTGATCTTCGGCATCATGGGCGTAATCAACCTGGCCCACGGCGCCTTCTACATGGTCGGTGCCTTCTGTGCGGCCTACACTGCGATTGCTACGGGCTCCTTCTGGCTCGGCGGCTTGGCCGCGCTGGCCGGCGCAGCGCTCTATGGGCTGGTGATCGAAACCGGCATCATCCGCCGTCTCTACAACCGCGACCACCTGGACCAGGTGCTGGCCACACTCGCCGTGGTGTTTTTCACCAACGAACTGGTCACCCTGGTGTTCGGCCGCAGCCCGCCGGCCATGCCGACGCCCGACTGGTACAACGCCTTCGTCGAGGTACTGCCAGGGCTGATGTACCCGGTCAGCCGCCTGCTGTTCATCGCCGCCGGCCTGCTGGTCGCCCTCGGCATGTGGCTGCTGATCAACCACACCCGCCTGGGGATGCTGATCCGCGCGGGGGCCGACGATCACGAGATGGTGGGTGCCCTTGGCGTGAACATCTCGCGCCTCTACACCCTGGTGTTCGTCTTCGGCTGCGTGCTCTGCGGCCTCGCCGGCTTCATGGCCGCCCCACTGCTATCGGTGGAGATCGGCATGGGCGAGAAAGTACTGATCACCACCTTCGTGGTGATCGTCGTCGGCGGCGTCGGCTCGGTCCGCGGCGCGCTGTTCGGCGCCCTGTTGATCGGCATGGTCGACAGCCTGGGCCGCGCCTATATCCCGCCGCTGCTCGACCAACTGCTGCCCGCCGAGGTCAGTGGCGCCCTGAGCGCCGGACTGATTTCCGCGAGCGCCTACATCGTCATGGCCCTGGTGCTGCTGGTGTGTCCGCGCGGCCTGCTGCCGGCGCGTGCCTGAGGAGAATCCCATGTCCCGTCGACTGCTTATCGACCTGGCCTGCCTGGCCACCTTCGCGCTGCTGCCACTGCTGGCGGCACTGCTGGATGAACCCTTCCTGGTCAGCCTGTTCACCCGTCTGGCCATCTATGGCATGGCCGCCGCCAGCCTGGACCTGCTGATCGGCTACGGCGCCATGGTCAGTTTCGGCCACGCGGCCTTCTTCGGCCTCGGCGGCTACGTGGTCGGCATCATCGCCTTCCACACCTCGCAGATGATGCCGCTATGGGGCTGGGAGGGCAGCAACAGCGCCTTGCTGGTCTGGCCGCTGGCGTTGCTGCTGTGCGCCCTGCTTGGCCTGGTCATGGGCTACCTGTCGCTGCGCACCAGCGGCGTGCAGTTCATCATGATCACCCTGGCGTTCAGCCAGATGCTCTATTTCATCCTCGGATCCCTGTCCCTCTACGGCGGCGACGACGGCATCCTGATGAACGAGCGCAACAGCCTGCCAGGCCTGGATATGAACGACCCGACGCAGTTCTACTACCTGTGCGTGGGCCTGTTGGTGGCCTGGTTGCTGTTCTGCCGCCGACTGGTGGCCTCGCGCTTCGGCTTCGTCCTGCGCGGACTCAAGCAGAGCGAGCGACGCACCGTCAGCCTGGGCCTCAAGCCTTTGCGCTACCGCCTCACCGCCTTCGTCATCGCCGGCCTCGGCGCTGGCCTGGCCGGTGTGCTCTGGGCCAACTACGCGCTGTTCGTCAGCCCTGACATGGGTGCCTGGCAGAAATCCGGCGAGCTGATGGCCATGGTCATCCTCGGCGGCGTCGGCACTCTGCTCGGCCCGGTGCTGGGCGCGGCCGTGTACCTCGGCCTGGAGCAACTGCTGAGCCTGTGGACCGAGCACTGGATGCTGATCTTCGGCCCGCTGCTGCTGGCCGTGGTGCTGTTCGGCCGCAAGGGCGTCTACGGCTTCCTGCTGGCTGGAGCCAGGCCGCGCAAACCGGCCACCAAGGCCGCCCCGGTCGCCACCACCCGCGAGGTGCACCCATGAGCGCACAACTGTCGATCCGCGGCCTGGAGAAGGCCTTCGGCGCAGTGAAAGCCACCAACGGCGCCAACCTGGAACTGGCTGCCGGGGAACTGCACGCCATCATCGGGCCCAACGGTGCCGGCAAGTCCACGCTGATCTCGCAGATCGCCGGGGAAATCCGCCCGGACAAGGGTCAGATCCTCTTCGCCGGGCAGGACATCACCGACGTCCCCGCCCACGAGCGGCCGCGCCTGGGCCTGGCCCGCTCCTTCCAGGTCAGCCAGCTGTACCCGGATTTCAGCCTGCTGGAGAACGTCGCCCTGGCCATCGCCGCCCGCGAGGGCCGGACCTTCGGTATGTGGCACCCGCTCAGTCGCGACCAACGCCTGATGCAGCCGGCACGCGGCTATCTGCAGCGGGTTGGCCTCGGCCACCGTGCCGAGGACCTGGTGAGTGAACTGTCCCACGGCGAACGCCGTCAGCTGGAGCTGGCCCTGGCGCTCGCCCAGGAGGCCTCGGTGCTGCTGCTCGACGAACCCATGGCAGGCATGGGCGCGGAGGAGTCCGCGCGCATGACCGAACTGCTGCAGGAGCTCAAGGGCCGCTACGCGATCCTGCTGGTGGAGCACGACATGGATGCAGTGTTCGCCCTGGCCGACCGCATCACCGTGCTCGTCTACGGCCAGACCATCCTCACCGGCACGGTCGAAGAGGTCCGCAACAATGCGCAGGTCCGCGCTGCCTATCTGGGGGAAGAACATGCTTGAAGTCAGTGGATTGCAGGCCGGTTACGGCCTGAGCCAGGTGCTGTTCGACATGCACCTGAGGATCGAACAGGGCCAGGTGGTATCGCTGATCGGCCGCAACGGCATGGGCAAGACGACCACGGTCAAATCCATCATGGGCCTGCTCAAACCCAACGCCGGCAGCATCCGCATCCATGGCCAGGAAATGCGCGGTGCCACTCCCTACCGCATCGCCCAGGCCGGCCTTGGCCTGGTGCCTGAAGGCCGCCGCGCCTTCGGCACCCTCAGCGTGCGCGAGAACCTGCTGGCCACGGCCAGCCGAGGCAACGCCGGCAAGTGGGACCTGGCGCGCATCTACCAGCTGTTCCCACGCCTGGAGGAGCGCCAGGACCAGCTGTCCAGGACCCTCTCCGGTGGCGAGCAGCAGATGCTGGTGGTCGGCCGCGCGCTGATGACCAACCCGCAGTTGCTGATCCTCGACGAGGCCACCGAAGGCCTGGCGCCGATCATCCGCGAGACCATTTGGAACTGTCTGGCCACCCTCAAGGCCGAGGGCGAAACCATTCTGGTGATCGACAAGAACCTCAAGGAAATGGCGCGCGTGGTGGACCGCCACCACATCATCGAGAAAGGCCGCCAGGTCTGGCAGGGCACGCCGGACGAACTGGCCGCGGAACCTGCGCTGTCGCACCGCTACCTGGGCGTCTGACCGCCGCCCATTCCGCCCGACCCGGGGAGGAAGCGGGCCGGGCGGCCCACCGTCCCGTCACTGACCATTGCCACCGGCCACGCGTCCGGCGGCAGGCCTGCGGCTGGGCGTTCATCTCAAAACCAGAAAAAGAAGAGCCTTGCGATGACGTACAACACCCGACTGTTCCCGCTCATGCTGTGCACCACCCTTCCCCTGTCCGCCGTCGCGGCCGAGGGTGGGTTCTTCGAAGACTCCAGCGCGACTCTGCAGGCGCGCAATTACTACTTCAGCCGCGACTATTCGGACATCGTCGGCCCCAGCAAGCAGTCCAAGGCCGAGGAATGGGGCCAAGGCTTCATCCTCAATTTCAAGTCCGGCTACACGCCGGGCACCATCGGCCTTGGCGTCGATGCCATCGGCATGCTCGGCCTGAAACTCGACAGCAGCCCCGACCGGGTCAACACCGGCCTGCTGCCCGTGCAGGACGACGGCCGTGCCGCCGATGATTACAGTCGTGTGGGCGCCGCCGTGAAGGCGCGGTTGTCGAAGACAGAGCTGAAGGTCGGCGAACTGCAACCCAACCTGCCGGTGCTGAGTTTCAGCGACATCCGCCTGCTGCCCCCCACCTACCAGGGCGCCAGCGTCATCTCCAATGAAATCGCAGGGCTGACCCTGCAAGCGGGCCATCTGGTCTCCACCAGCCTGCGCAACGAGGCCGGCGACGACAAGATGCAGGCCATCGTCGGCTACCAGCCCCAGCGCCAGGGCACCAGCGATGCCTTCAACTACGCAGGCGCGGATTACGCCTTCAACGCCAACCGCACCACGGTCGGTGCCTGGTACGCACAACTGGAGGACATCTACAACCAGCGCCTGATCAGCCTCAAGCACAGCGAACCGGTCGGCGACTGGGTGCTGGGTGCCAACCTCGGCTTCTACGACTCGGCCGAGGACGGCAAGCAGCTGATCGGCGAACTGGACAACCAGGCCTTCTACTCGCTGTTCTCGGCCAAGCGCGGCGGACACACCTTCTTCGTCGGTTACCAGGGCATGTTCGGCGGCCAGGGCTTCCCGCGGGTATTCGCCAACGTCACCCCTCTGGGTAACGAAGTGCCCACCTACGAGTTCGCCTCGGCCGACGAGCGCTCCTGGCAGGTCCGCCACGACTATGACTTCGCCGCCCTCGGTATCCCCGGCCTGACCACCACCTTGCGCTATATCACGGGCGACAACGTCGACACCGGCAAAGGCTTCGAGGGCCAGGACTGGGAGCGCGACCTGGACATCGGCTACGTGTTCCAGAGCGGTGCCCTCAAAGGGCTGGGCGTGCGCGTGCGGAACGTCACTGCGCGCTCCAACTACCGCACCGACATCAACGAAAACCGCCTGATCCTCAATTACACATTGGCACTGTTCTAGGACCGCGCGTCGCCGCCCGGCTACGGCACGGCCTGCTCCACCCGTGGGGGCGAACGAATTCGCCCCCATGGGTGGCCCGCCCATAGTCCCTGCCCGACAAGGAAATCCCCATGCCCCGAAAAACCCTGGCTGCCTTTATGCTCTGCCTCGGCGGCCTGTTCATGCTCGCCGCCTGGCTGCTGGCCAGCCCCTGGCCGCTGGCGCTGGCCATCGTCTGCACCTTCTGCGGAGGGCTGCTCTACCACCGCCTACCCGCCCAGGTAATCGAGATACCGGTTATCCATCCCGCCCCGGAGGCGCTACCCGCACCACCACCCCCTGTGGATCTCCCCGTGGCGCAGACAACCGCCCTGCCCCTCGAACAACTCCTCTCCCGTCTGGCCGAACTCAGCGGCGCTATCGCCGACAGCGAAGCGGACATGCAGCAGGCCAACACACTGGCCCGCCAGGCCGGTGAGAGCCTCAAGCTCTCCACCCAGAGCATCGAAGACTCGAAGACCTCGATCAGCGAGCTCGCTGACTACATGGGCCACATCACCGAGGTGTTCAATGACCTGAGCGACCAGTCGCAGCGCATCGGCTCCATCGTCGGCAGCATCCAGGAGATTGCCAAGCAGACCAACCTGCTGGCCCTCAATGCGGCCATCGAGGCGGCACGAGCCGGCGAACAAGGTCGTGGTTTCGCCGTGGTGGCCGATGAGGTGCGCCTGCTGGCACGCCGCGCGAACGAGGCTAGCGAGCAGATCCGGCAGATCGTCGGCGGCCTGCAGACAGCATCAAAAGATGCGCGCACCGGCCTGCGGCAGGTAGACGGCTCGACGCGGGCCGGCCTGGATAAGTCGGACCTGGCGCTGCAGGCGTTGGCTGAAATGAAGACCGTCGCAACCGCGCGTTACGAGATCGTCCAGCGCATTATGCTGCGCCTCGATGAGAAGCAGCGGATCACCGGGCAGTTGAGGGAGCTGCTGGACTGAATCGACGATGCCCGCGGCACCTGACTTTGCCAAGGGGCTGCTTTTACTGTGGGGGCGAATTCATTCGCCAAGGGCAGCGTAGCTGCCCCCTACGAGATTCCGCAGGGCAGACCTGCGGCCTGCTCAGCGATTGAATTCACCCCCCAGCAAATCCCGCCACTTACAACCCCATCAGCTCGATTGCCGCCTGGTACAGCGGCGTACCCGCCTGCCCCAGCTCCAGCACCACGTCGAAATGATTCCTGCCGGGCGCTGCGACGAGGCGGCCGGGCAGTCCCTGGCTGGTCCAGGCAGCCAGGTACTCCTCCGACTGCCGGGCAAACTCCTCGGTCTCCAGCGCACCGTAGCTCACCACCAGCTCACCGCCTTCGGCAGGCAGCTGGAAGGCCGGGCTGTTACGGATCGCCGCGGCCTCGTCGAGATTCATCCAGCCATTGATATGGGTCAGCAGCAGCGGCCGCAGATCGAACAGGCCGCTGATGGGCAGCGCCCCCCGCAGCACCGTCGCCGGTACGCCGTATTCAGGCTGCCAGCCGCCGGCCAGCAACATACCCACCAGATGTCCGCCCGCCGAGCTGCCGCTGGCATAGAGGCGCTGCGGATCGCCGCCGAACTCACCGATGTGCAGGTAGAGCCAGGCGAGTGCCCGACGGGCCTGGTCGACGATATGGTCCAGCGTCACTGTCGGCGCCAGGTCGTAGTCCAGCACCACCACGCAGGCTCCCGCCGCCGTCAGCGCCGACGCCATGAAAGCGGAGTCGGCCTTGGACAGGGCACGCCAGTAACCACCATGGATGAACAGCAGCACCGGCGCGTCGGGCCGGCTGGCGGGGAAGATATCCAGCCGCTCACCGGCTCCCGGCCCATAGGCCACATCCTTGAAGCAGGGCAGGCTGGCGTGGGCCGCATCACTGAGCGCCCGGTACTGGCGCGGATACTGGTCGAAGTCATCGACACTGGCGCGGGCGTTGTATTGGACGTCGAAGTAGGCGGCCAGATCGGCTGGGGTGGTCGCGGTGGTCATGGAATGCTCCTGGTCAGGTCCAACCGATTAGGCGACAGCCAGCGAATGTCCGAAATCCTGATAGTTGGGGATGGCTATCCAGCTAGTTCGTGTGGAAGGGCCTGCGGGGGACGGCCACTGTAGGGGCAAATTCATTCGCAAAGGCGTGTCACTTCAAGTCCCTGCATGGCCCACTTTCCCTCATCCGAACGCGGCCCGACCCTGCCCCTTTCCCGGTGGGAGGGGGTGACTCTCGCTGGAAAAGTTGAAGCGCCCATCCTGCACGGACAGCCCCCTCTCCCCAGGGGAGAGGGAAGCCCGCCCGAACACTAATCCCGCCCACAAAAAAGCCGACCCGAAGGCCGGCTCAAGGAGCAGACGGGGGAACCAGCCTCCCCCGTCGGTCAACTCAACTCAATTGCTCAGGGCGCGAACGCGGTCGCGGATCGCTTCCTGCTCTGGCGTCAGGGCCGGCGCAAGCTGGAAGTTGAAGTCGAGTTCCGCGAAGCGGCCCTCCACGCCACGGGCCTTGGCTGCGGCAGCGTCGTCGACGAAGCGAATGTCACCGACCAGGCCATCGCGGGTGGCGTAGGCGAAGTCGTCCCACAGGTACTCGTCACCCGACAGGTTGATCTGGGTGGTCAGGTGACGGTAGCCCGGTGCGGAGATGAAGAAGTGGATGTGCGCAGGGCGGTTGCCGTGGCGGCCGAGCAGGTTCAGCAGCTCCTGGGTCGGGCCATCCGGCGGGCAGCCGTAGCCGGACGGCACGATGCTGCGAGCGCGGTAGCGGCCTTCGGCGTCGGTGACGATGCGGCGGCGCAGGTTGAACTCGGACTGGGTGGTGTCGAAGTAGGAATAGGTGCCATTGGTGTTGGCGTGCCACAGGTCGACCACGGCGCCGGCTACCGGCTTGCCGTCAACGTCGAACACCTGGCCCTGGAGGAACATCACGGTGCCCGGATCGGTACCGTCGTCCATGCGGGTTTCGCCTTCCGACATCGGGGCGCCGGCCACGTAGAGCGGGCCTTCGATGGTGCGTGGAGTGCCGCCGGTCAGGCCGGCCTGCTCGTCCTGGGCGTCCAGCAGCAGGTCGAGGTAGTGCTCCAGGCCCAGGCCAGCGACCAGCAGGCCAGCTTCCTGGCGAGCGCCGAGGCGGTTGAGGTAGTCAACGGCCTTCCAGAACTCTTCGGTGGTGACTTCGAGGTCTTCGATGATCTTCACGGTGTCGATCAGGATTCGGTTCACCAGCTTCTTCATGCGCTGGCTGCCCAGATCGTTGTTGAAGCCACTGGCTTCCTGGAAGAACTTCTGAACGTTTTCGGTGTTGGACAGTTTGATAGTCATCTTTGGGTCCTCATCTTGTTGTTATCGGTGGCGAGACGATCAACGATCGTCTTCGTGAATCGACGACGGATGGCGGCAGAGACCGTCGACCTCGATATCCATGTACGGAAACAGCGGCAGTTGCATGAGGGTATCGTGCAGCTCCTCGACACTGGCCAGGTCGAACACGCTGTAGTTGGCGTAATGCCCGGCAATGCGCCACAGGTGGCGCCACTTGCCCTCGCGCTGCAGGCGCTGAGCCAGTTCCTTCTCGTCGGCCTTGAGTCTGGCCGCCTTCGCGGGGTCCATGTCGACCGGAAGCTTCACGGTCATCTTCACGTGGAACAGCATGGGTTGCTCTCCTCCTCAGGCAGTCGTCACTTGCGACGGAAATGCGCCAGGCGCTCTTCATCCAGTTCCAGGCCAAGGCCAGGAAGCGCGGGAACGTGCAGCTGGAAATCGTGGTATTGCAGCGGATTGCTGACGATCTCTTCAGTCAGCAACAGCGGGCCGAACAGTTCGGTATCCCAGGCCAGCTTGTTCAGCGTGATGAACGCATGGGCCGATGCCAGGGTGCCGACGCTGCCTTCCAGCATGGTGCCACCGTAGAGGCCGATGCCGGCCGCTTCAGCAATCGAGGCGGTGCGCAGCACGGCGCGCGGGCCACCATTCTTGGCGATCTTCAGGGCGAACACCGGGGCCGCGCCATCGCGAGCCAGGTTGAAGGCGTCTTCGACGCATTCAATGGACTCGTCAGCCATGATAGGTGCCGGACTGCGCAGGTTGAGGCGCACCTGGCCAGCGCGGTTGTTGCGCGAGATGGGCTGCTCGATCAGGTCGATGCCGTTATCGCCGAGGATCTGGCAGGCACGTATGGCCACGCCTTCGTCCCAGGCCTGGTTGACGTCGACGCGTACGCTGGCACGGTCACCCAAGGCCTTCTTGATGGCAATGACGTGGGCCAGGTCCTTGCTCACCTCGCCGGCGCCGATCTTCAGCTTGAAGATGCGATGGCGACGGACTTCGAGCATATGTTCGGCTTCGGCGATGTCCTTGGTGGTATCGCCGCTGGCCAAGGTCCAGGCCACCTCCAGGCTGTCACGCACGCGGCCGCCGAGCAGTTCGCTGACCGGCAGGCCCAGGCGCTTGCCTTGGGCGTCCAGCAGCGCGGTTTCCACTGCGGAGCGGGCGAAGGTGTTGCCCTTGATCACGCGATCCAGGCGCTGCATCGCCGCGTTGATGTTGCAGGCATCCTGGCCAACCAGTAGCGGTGCGAAGTGGCGATCCAGGTTGGTTTTGATGCTGTCCGGGCTTTCGTTGCCATAGGACAGGCCGCCGATGGTGGTCGCCTCACCGATCCCCTCGATGCCATCGGCACAGCGGATGCGCAGGATCACCAGGGTCTGGTTCTGCATGGTGTGCATCGCCAGCTTGTGCGGGCGGATGGTCGGCAAGTCGACGATGATCGCCTCGAGCGACTCGATCGCGGTGTGGATCATTTCAATACCCATCAGGTTGATTTCCTCTGGTGCTTGATATTGATCACCTGGACCGACGGAATCCAATATAGAGTTTGTCTAGTTCGATACCTTCCAGGTATTGAAAGAAACGAACCGAAACCGCCCCGGAGGCCCTATGGAGCTTCGCCACCTGCGCTATTTCCAGGTGCTCGCCGAGACCCTCAATTTCACCCGCGCCGCCGAGCGCCTGCATATTGCCCAGCCACCGCTGAGCCGACAGATCCAGCAGCTCGAGGACGAATTGGGCGTCGCGCTGCTGGATCGTGGCCGGCCACTGCGCCTGACCGAAGCCGGGCGTTTTTTCCACGAGCATTCAAGCACCCTGCTCGAGCAGTTGGCGAAAGTTTGTGACAATACCCGCCGCATTGGTTCGGGCGAAAAAGCTTGGCTGGGCATCGGTTTTGCCCCCTCGACGCTCTACGGCGTACTGCCGGACCTGATCCGCCGTCTGCGCAGGGATGCGGGCCTGGAACTGGGCTTGTCGGAGATGACCACCCTGCAACAGGTAGAAGCGCTGAAGGCGGGCCGCATCGACATCGGCTTCGGCCGCATCCGCATCGACGACGCGGCGATCCAGCAGGCTGTGCTTACCCTCGACCCGCTGGTGGCCGCCCTGCCCGCCGGGCATCCATTGCTACCGGGTCCGGTGAGCCTGACCGACCTGGCCAACGAACCCTTCGTGCTCTACCCCGGCAACCCACGGCCGAGCTATGCCGACCACGTGATCGCGCTGTTCGCCGCCTATGGCCTGCAGATCGAGGTGGCGCAGTGGACCAACGAACTGCAGACCGCCATCGGCCTGGTCGCCGCCGGCATCGGCATCACCCTGGTGCCGGCCTCGGTGCAAGTGCTGCATCGCTCCGATATCGACTACGCGCCGCTGCAAGAAAGCCAGGCCACCTCGCCCATCGTCATCAGCCGCCGTGTCGGCGAACCCACGCCGGCGCTCAAGCATTGCCTGGCGCTGGTCGAGGAGCTGTCGAAGGGGCGGAGCAACTAGCCTCGGTACAGCGGCTCTTGTGGCGGCAAACTCATTCGCGAGCAGGCCAACGGCCTGCCCTGCCCATCTCCTATTGGGGCCGCTGCGCGTCCCTTGCCGAATGAATTCGCATCACCGAGATCAAAGGCGGCCGTCAGAACTTGAAGGTGTACGACGTGATCAGGCGGTTCTCCTGGTAGTCCGGCCCTGATGCACCGCCATTGCCGTAGCGGGTCTTCACGTCGATGTTGCGCCACTCGAAACCAACGCCCTTGAACGCTCCGCTCTGCACCACGTAGTTGACGACGATGTTGCGCTCACTCTCGACGTTCTGGTCCAGGGCGTTGTTGCCGCGATCGATGCCTGTGCCGCGCAGGTAGCGGGTCATGAAGCGCAGACCGGGCACGCCGAGGGCGGCAAAGTCGTAGTCGTAGCGCAGCTGCCATGAGCTTTCGTTGGGCTTGACGAAGGCCACGGTGGACCAGTTCACCAGGTAGGGTTGCGGCGCATAGCCGTTCAGCGTCGGGAAGGCGCTTTCGCCCAGCATGCGCTGGTAGGCGACGCCCACGGCATGGGGCCCCTTGCGCAGGGTGGTCATGATGCCGTAGGAGCGGTTGTCGATGTCCCCGTACAGTGCCTTGCCGTCCTCGCTGTTATCGAAATAGCGCAAGTCGGTCTTCAGGCCGAAACCGTTACCCAGGTTTGCGTTGTGGGTCAGGCCGGCATAGTGCTGCTGGTAGATGTCTTCCAGCTGGCCGTAGAAGTAGCTGGCCGAAAGCGCCGGATTGAACGCATAGGTGGCGCCGCCGAAGTTCAGGCCATCGCTGCGGCGCTGGATATCCGGGCCGTTGAACAGGTACATCTTCTCGCGGTTGGAGGATTCGCGGCTGCTGATCTCGGTGAAGCGGCCGGCGGTGAGGGTCAGGTTGTCCACCTCACGTGACTCCAGCAGGAAGCCGTGGTAGGTGGTGATCAGCTGGCGGGAGTCGTCGTAGAAGGCTACCGGCAGCATCGGACGGTGCTCGCCGACCTTAAGCTCGGTCCTGGAATAACGCACTTTGCCGGTCAGCGCGGCGCGGCCGTAATCGCGGACCTGCTCATCCTTGCTGTCGTCGTAGGGAATGATGGTGTCCGGGCCACGACCACCGCCGCCATCGAGGCGATAGGCATATTGCCCGGAAACATCCAGGCCGAACTGGACAATGCCTTCGGTATATCCGGAGATGGCGCGAAAGTCGAAACCCTGGGTCCAACTTCCAATCCGCGACTTGGGTGCATCGTCCTGCTTGAAGTCGCGATCGATATAGAAGTTGCGCAGTCCAAGACTGACTTGTCGATCTTTGACAAAGTCCGCCAGAGCGGAAACCGGCACGAATATTCCAATCAGGCTCGCAGCAGCAACACCGCGAGCCAGCCAGCTTTTCTGAAACATGACATGTTCCTTTCTTACACGTGCAAGGCACATAAGGTGGGAGCAGATTAATTCGCAAAGGCAAAACTTCGGCAGTTAATCCGCAGTGTTGTTTTTATGACCACTTACAGCAAAAAGGCGAAAATCAACCCGCTACCCGAACAAGTAACGGGCACCCTCGTTTTATTGTTTTGGTAGAACTTATTGCTGAAACTCAGCGTTATCTCCTGTAGGAGCGAGCTTGCTCGCGAAAGACCGCGCAAAGGCCATTCGCCAGCAAGCTGGCTTCTACAAGGCATCCGCCGCCCCTCACCCCGATCGCAGGAGCGAGCAACCGTGCGGCCCTGGCATCAGCAGGACGCGCGCGAGGCGTCGCCCAGGCGGTGGTAGGCGCGGTTGAAATACACCAGGCCCTCCTGGCTCTTGCCGTGGCGGATGCCCAGTACTTCGCAATAGAAGATGGTGTGGGAACCCACTTCGTGGGCCTGGGCTATGCGGCAGTCGAAGCTGACCAGCGCCTCGTCAAGCAGCGGTGCACCGCTCTCCAGGGTGTTCCAGCTGGCCTGGGCGAAGCGCTGGTCGGAGTCCAGCTCGCGGTTGGCGAATACGGCGGAGATATCCTTGAGTTCGGCGGTCAGCACGTTCACGCCGAGCACGCCATTGCTCTTGAAGTGGCCGTTGGAAAAGGACGAACGATTCATGCACACCAGCAAGGTCGGTGGCTGGTCGGTGACGCTGCACACCGCCGAGGCGGTGAAGCCGAAGCGCCCGGCGGCACCGTCGGTGGTGATGACCGAAACCGCCCCCCCGAGCAGGGCCATCGCATTACGGAATCCAGTGGTATCGACCATAGTCTTGCCTCCTTTGAAAAGGCGCTTAGATATCCAGCACGAGTTTTTTCGACTTGGCCCGCGAGCAACACACCAGGATCTGGTCGTTGGCGGCTTTTTCGTCATCGGTCAGGTACACGTCGCGGTGGTCCGGCTCGCCTTCGAGCACGTCGCACAGGCAGGTGCCGCAAACCCCCTGCTCGCAGGAAATCTCGACCTTGATGCCGACCCCGGCCAGGGCATCGACGATGGTCTGGCCCTCGCCCACCTGCACCGTCTTGCCGCTGCGCGAGGCCACTACTTCAAAGCCGCTGCCGCTGGCATCCAGCTCCACCTGAAAGTACTCGCGGTGGATGTTGTCCTCGGCGTAGCCAGCCTTGCGCGCTTCACCGATCACCCAGTCCATGAAGCCAGCCGGGCCGCAGACGTAGACATGCGCGCCCGCCTCAGGGCGACCCAGCACGTTGGGAAGGTCGAGCTTCTGGGCATCAGCCTCGTCGTCGAAGTGGGTGTGCACGCAGGCGGCGAAGTCGGCGTCGCCCAACTCGTCGAGGAAGGCCGTGCGGCTGCGGGAACGTCCGCAGTAATGCAGCGCGAACTGGCTGTCCTGCGCGGCCAGGGCATGGGCCATGGCGATCATCGGGGTGATCCCGATACCGCCGCCGATGAGGATCGAGCGGCTGGCGTCAGCGGCCAGCGGGAAGTGGTTGCGTGGCGCGCCGATGGCGACTTCGCTGCCTTCCTGCAGACGCTCATGCACGGCGACCGAACCGCCGCGCGAGGCTGGGTCCTTGAGCACGCCGAGGCGATAGGCCGTTGTGTTGGCAGGGTCGCCACACAGGGAATACTGGCGCACAAGACCAGGCGCCAGGTGCACATCCACATGCGCTCCGGCTTCGAACGCCGGCAACGGCTGCCCCGCTGGGTCGGCGAGGTCGAGGATTACCACGCCCTCGCCCTGCTCCACCCGTTTGCGCACCACCAGCTTCAACACTTGCTCACTCATACCGGCCTTCCCGCACCTTGTGGTGCTGTTTGTTTCTTATGGATCTTTCAGAACCGCGCGACTGGCGCCATGCGGTTCACTTGCTTCAACGCATGTAGATGCCACCATTCACATCCCAGGTGGCACCGGTGGTGAAGTAGGCGTCTTCGGACGCCAACTGCACGACCAGGCTGCCAAGGAAGGCGGCGTTGCCGAGGCGCTTCACCGGAATCGCCTCGATGAGCGTCTCCAGCCGCTCCGGCGGTACCGCCGCGCGCACCGCCGGGGACTCGATGGGTCCCGGGGCAATGGCGTTGACGGTGACGCCGCTGGCGGCGAGCTCACGGGCGAAGATCTTGGTCAGGGTGACGATGGCGCCTTTTGACGCTGCGTAGTGCGCGCCCGTGGCGGTGCCGCCGTTCTGCCCGGCCAGCGAGGCCATGTTGATGATCCGCCCGTAACCGGCAGCGGCCATGTGGGCGCCGAACACCTGGCAGCCGACGAAGGTGCCGCGCTGGTTGATGCTGGTGACCCGGTCGAATTCCTCCGGGCTGATCTGCATCAGCGGCGTGGTCAGCGTCATGGCGGCGTTGTTCACCGCCACGTGCAACGCACCCCAGCGCTCAAGCACCGCCGCCAGCGCGTCCTCGAAGTCCGGCTTGCTGGCGACATCCAGCTTCAGTGCCTGCGCGCGGTCGCCGCTCGGGTCGAGCCGATCCGCCGCAGCCTGGGCCTGCTCCAGTGACAGATCGGTGATCACCACCGCATAGCCGGCGGCGTGCAGGGCTCGGGCAATCTCGCTACCGAGTCCCTGCGCGGCGCCGGTGACAAGGGCTACTTGGCTCATGGTCGGCGCCTTAGAGGATGTAACCGATGCCGGCGAGGGTATCGGTGGAGTTGATGAGTTGGATCAGCTTGCGCTGGATGCGGAAGCCCTCGCCTTCGCGCTTGAGCTGGAAGGTCACATCGGCGGTGTAGTGCTTGAGCATGTCCTTGCGGAACTCGCGCAGGTTCTGCGCGCAGCGCACGGTGACCACGCCATCCGCCTCGCCCAGCACACGAAAGCGCGACAGGGCGCGCACGGTACGGGCACGCGGAGTGGTGGAGATGGACTCGCCACTGATCAGCCGCTTCACCCGCAATTGACGCATGTGGTGGTCGTCGTAGGCGTAGTTCAGCGTGTTCTCGAAGTCGGTTTCGTTAGGATCGATGGGGATGATGTAGGTCCCCTGTTCGGTCCACAGGTCGAGCCAGGCGTCGAATTCGCCGTGGTCGAGCATGTCCGCTTCCTGCCAGATGTAGGCACTGACGTGGTTGAGCAATTCAAGGTTCATGGCGGGTTACTCCTCAGGCCGACATCATCTTTTTCCACTGCTGATAGGCGGCGCGCATGCCCGTCTCGGCACTCACGTCGCTGATCAGCCCGTCCTCGCTCTGTCTCTCACCGGGCAGGCCGCGGTTGAGCATGATCCACAGGTCGGTGCCGGCCCGGGCGCCCTTCTGCACGCGTTCCCAGGCCTCGGAATCGTCCGGGGTGCCGAAGCCCATGGGGCCCTGGAAGTGTTCGTGCAGGCGCAGGCGGTAGCGGTTGGCCACGGCCGGGCCGCCGTCCATGGTGATGACCGCGTGGTGGATCTCGGTCTCGTTCACCGAGATCGGCTGCAGCACGCGGAAGAAGGCCATGGAGCAGGCCACGTTGGGGAACAGGTTGAGGTTGAAGCCGGAGCCTCCGACTGCGCGGACGATACGGCGCACCTGCTGCTCCTCGATGCCCTCGGCGCGCAGTTCCTGGGCGAGGGCCTCGAAGCGCTCGGGGATCGGCTTGTCCAGGTCGGCCTCCAGGTCCACCAGGTCGGGAATCATCACCATCACGCTGTGGCCGTTGCCGAGGTCTTCGACATAGCCCGGCCCCTGGACGAAATCGAACAGCTCCAGGGTCTGCTCATCCACCGAGGACAGGAACGACTTGTGCACCAGCGGGAAGTGGTAGGCGTCGGTGGTGTTTTCCAACTGGATCTTCCAGTTGCCGGGGAAGCGGAAGCGGTGCTCGCCCGCCAGCTTCACCGGGTAGCCGGCGCCTTGTTTCATGAACAGGTCGATCCATTTCTTCGCCGGGCCGAGGAAGTCCACCAGCGGCTCGATATCGTCCTTGAAGGTGGCGAAGAGCATGCCGTTGTATTCCTCGACACGCAGGCTCACCAGCGGTAGCTCGCCCTTGTCCAGGCAATCGGCGTAGCTCTCCGGGTGCGGCACGCCGCGCAGGCTGCCGTCCAGGGCGTAGCTCCAGCCGTGGTAGGGGCAGACGAAGCTCGCAGCCTTGCCCTTCTTGTGTTCGCAAACGGTGGCGCCACGGTGGCGGCAACGGTTGAGCAGCACGTGCACGTCCTTCTTGCGGTCGCGCACCACGATCACCGGCTGCTTGCCGATGTAGGTGCTCTTGTAGTTGCCGGCTTCCGGAATCTCGCTGGCGTGGGCTACCCAGACCCAAGTGCTGTAGAAGATCTTCTCCAGCTCCTCGTCGAAGAGGCGGGCGTCGGTGTAGAGCGAGGTGTGCACACGGTCGTGCTGCACGAGGTCGGCCGGGGAGCTGGCCAGGGTTACGGTTTCGATCAGATTGGTCACGATCACTCCTCGTCGGCGCAGGGCACCGACTCACAGAAAGTTCTTGTTGGCGGCTTCCGTAGGAGCGAGCTTGCTCGCGAACCTCGGTTACCACCTTTTCGCGAGCAAGCTCGCTCCTACATTCCGCGTCGTCTACTGCCCGTCGCGCTCGGGCACCGGCAGGTGTGCGGTGCTGTTCCAGGCATCCACCGGACGGCTGAACAGGTTCTCGGTCTGGAAATGCGCCATGCGCCACAGCCCTTCCTCTTCGCGGAACGCCGCGGTGAGGCGCGCGGCATTGAGGTGCGAGGCGCCGCTGGCGAAGGTGGAGGTCTGCAACATCACCCAGCTGCCGGTGGCTTCCACACCCTCGACGCGGATCAGCTCCGAGCAGAGGAAGTGCACGTTCAGGGCGAAGTGCGCCGGCTCCACCACGTAGGTGGCGAACATGGCGCGGATCGCCTCGCGGCCCTGGTAACCACCAAAGCTCTTGGCGTACTTCGCGCCCTTGCCTTCCCAGACGGCGTCGGCGGTGAACAGGCCGGCCAGTTCGTCGAGGGGCGTGCGGGCGTCGAGGGCATCGCACAGCTCCATGTAGCGGTTCATGCAGGCGCGCACGGCGTGTTCGCTTTCCAGCTGGCGCAGGCGCAGTTCGAGGGCTTGGCTCATGTCGGTCACGCGCGCTGGATGATCAGTTCGCGGCCGGTGCGGGCCTCGACCTTGGCGTAGCGCCACAGCTTGTAGGTGCCGTCACCTACCGGCGTGGTACGGAACAGGTTGCAGGCGGCGTGGACGGTTTCGATGTCCGGTACGTCGGCCAGCAGGTAGGTGGTCCAGGGGTAGCCAGTAGACGGGCCGACCATGCTCTGGTCGTCGTCCATGTTGCCGAACACCTTCACGCCGGGCAGGTCGTGGATGCCGTTCCACATCTCGCTGAAGGCCGCCCAGACCTGCAGTTGCTCCTCGCGCGGGGCGTCGAAGAAGTTCTGGTTGATCCCCATGCAGAAGAGGACGCGCAGGGCTTTTTTCTCGCTCATCACAATCACCGATCAGTCAGTTGGAATTCACAGGTAGCCGGGCAGCGGCTTGTTGCCGAAGAAGATCGCGCCGGCGTTCTGGTAGGTCATGTCGCCCATGAAGGCGTGCTGGGTGATCACCAGGGTGTCATTGACGAAGCGCGACAGCGGGTTGTCCCGGTACACGCCGGTCATGCCGGAGAGCATCTGCGCGGTGCGCGCCACTTCGGCAGACACGCGGGTGGCGTGGGTCGAGGACAGGCGCAGCAGGTTGGTCTGCTCCACCGACACCGGGTCGCCGGCGAGCACGCTGCGCCAGGCGGCATCCATGGCCTCATAGAACCAGGCGCGGGCGGCACGCAGCTCGGCCTCGGCCTTGGCCATCTGCATCTGCGCCAGCGGACGGTCGGACAAGGCCGGGGCGCCGGTCACCGAGAAACGTCCGCTGGCCATGCCGCTGAGGAAGTCCAGCGCCGCGCGGGCCACGCCGAGGCCGACCACGGACAGCACCTGGGTGGCGAAGGACAGCGATGGGTAGCGGAACATTGGCTCATCGAGGTTGGCCGCGCCGCCACGGACGAAGGTCCACTCCTCCGGTACCACCACGCGGTCGATCACCACGTCATGGCTGCCGGTACCGATCAGTCCGACCACATCCCAGGTTTCTTCGATGCTGACTTTCTCCCGCGGCATCACGGCCAGGCGCGGCAGGCCGAGGGTTTCGCCATTGCGCGGACTGATGCCGACGCCGATCAGGGTGGCGCCCTTGCAACCGCTGGAGAACTTCCAGCGCCCATTGACCTCCAGGCCACCGTCGACGAAGGACGCCGGCTGCGGCGGGAAGATACCGCCGGCGAACACCTCGTCCGGGCCCTTGGCGTACACCTGCTTCAGCGTGTCCAGCGGTAACGCCGCCAGGTAGACCGGACTCATGCCAAAGCTCGCCACCCAGCCGGCGGAACCGTCGGCGGCGGAGATCTCCTCGATCATCTGGCAGAACTCGATCGGCGAGCGCTGGTCGCCGCCGAAGCGCGTGGGCACCAGGGCGCGATAGACACCGAGTTTTCTGAAGCGCTCGATGACGTCCTGGGAGATGTATTTCTGCCGATCGAATTCCTCGTTCCTGGCACGCTCGCGGATATCGGCGAGCAGCGCCTGAAATCCTTCACTCGCGGTAATCGGGGCGGGTTGCTGGTAATCCAGCTCGCTTAGCGAAGACATGGGGCTCTCCAGGGTGGGCATGAGTTTTATTGTTCGAGGCGCCGCACCAGTTCACGGGCGACTGCACAGAGCAGTTCGTCCGCGCCCTTGGCGGCAATAAGTTGCAGACCGACCGGCAGCTTCGAGGGCCCTTCGAATGGGACGCTGATTGCCGGGTGGCCAGAAAGGTTGAAAGGCCGCACGAAGGCAGTCATGCCGATGGCCGCGCGGGTGTCCGCTGCCTCGACAACCCGCGCCGGGTAGCTCGGCATGGTCGGCAAGGCGAGGATTGGGCAGCGCGCCAGAGCGGCATCCACCTCGGCGCTGAAGACTGCGCGGCAGGCTTCGGCATCACGCAGTTCGGCGTCAGTGGTATCGCGCGCCGCCAGCAAGCGGGCCGCGACGTCCGCGCCCACCAGACCGGTTTCCACCAGATGGCCGCAGCCTTCCCAGGTTTCACGGTTGATGATCTTCAGCCCGGCGTCATAGGCCGCCTGCATACCGGGCAACGGGGCAAAATCCAGGGGGAAGCCGCTGGCTTCCAGAACCGAGTCCAGGGCGGCCTGGACTTCCGCTTCGGCCTGGACCGGCACCACGCCGATACGGACGCCATCCATGGTCGGCAGCGCCTTGAAGGTCGGATCGATGATCTCCATCGCCTCGATCAGCAAGTCGATGCTGGCGGCAAACGGGCCAACGCAATCCAGCGATGTCTGTGCCGGCATCACTCCGGCGCGGCTGACACGGCCGAAAGTCGGCTTGAGGCCGAACACGCCACAGCAAGCGGCGGGTACCCGTACCGAACCGCCGGTATCTGTACCCAGGGAGAAGTCGGCCAGGCCGGCGGCAACCGCAGCGGCCGAACCACTGGATGAACCACCCGGGACGCGGCCCGGATAGCGCGGGTTTTCGGCGGTACCGACCCAGGCATTCAACCCGGTGGTACCGAAGGCCAGTTCATGCAGACTGGTCTTGCCGGTAATGCGGCAACCGCTGTCGAGCAGGGCCTGTACCACATCGGCATGGCGCGAAGCAGCCGGGGCATTGTCCAGTGCACGGCTGGAAGCGCGGGTGGGGTAGCCAGCGACGTCGATAGTGTCCTTCACCATCACCGTCCGGCCTTCGCCTCCTAACGCCAACTGCTCGACGACGATCGTCATGTTCATCCCCTCTACACACGGTGAATCAGATCAGCCTTGCCCACCTCGAAGCGGTGGCGGCTTGCGTAAATCTAAAATCGGAATAATTACGTGAATTGTCAATTGAATTATCACAGGAAAATGAATGTGTAGATTCGGTGCATTTTCACCCTCGAACGCACTGATTGCGTGCAGTTTGGTAACACTCAAAAACATGAATATTCACGCAAAATTTACTATTAATGACTTATTATTCAATGCTTTAAGAGTATTATGAAAATGATTATCGAATACCTATTCAGGAAACACCGGGAAAAACACCACCCTTGAAGCGGTCGATAATCGAACGATTTAATTGAGATCAAGCTGTATTTTTTAGAGATAAAAACAACGCTTTTTAACCTCATAAAATCTGGCTTATTGGACAGGAAAAACAACTTTTCCCACCTTGTCCCTGCATCCCTCGGAGCGAGGCATGAACAGGGTTCGAGGTCGTTTTTTGCACGCGTTAGGCAGGCCACTCCGAACTGGGTCACGGAGGAGGAAATGGAGCAGAAAACGTCCAGGCAACAGGACCTGACTTGCCGGATGCCCAGCCCGTTCGAGCAGGTTCCTGGCATGCAACCTGCACTTTCGCTCCTCGCCGACCGGCCAGCGGACCGGCACCAGAACAACAACAAAGCGGCAATCCACTGCGCCGGCTCCGAGCATCAGGGCCAGGCGCCCTGCGGGACCCTGCCACTTGAATGCCCTGCTACTCCTCGGAGACCGTCATGCCCCTCAAGAAAGCCTTGTCCACCCTGCTCCTCAGCGCCGCCTGCGCCACCTTCGCCCAGGCAGACGTGAAAGTCGGCGTCATCACCTCCTCCTCCGGGCCGCTCGCCCTGGTCGGGTTGCCACAGAAGAACTCGACGCCGCTGCTGCCTACCCAGGCGGGCAACCAGAAGGTGACCTACATCGCCCTCGATGACGGCAGCGACCCCACTGCTACCGTCAAGGCGCTGAAGAAGCTGATCAGCGAGGAAAACGTCGACGCCATCATCGGCCCGAGCGGCTCACCCAATGCCATGGGCGTGATCCAGTTCGCCGCCGAGGCAGGCGTGCCGCTGCTGGCGCCGGTGGGCACCGCATCCGTGGTGCTGCCGATGAACGAGCAGAAGAAGTGGGTGTTCAAGACCACCCAGAACGACGACCTGATCGCCAAGGCACTGGTCGTCAATATGGTCGCCAAGGGCGTGAAGACCCTCGGTTTCATCGGAACCGCCGACCCGTACGGCGAGAACTGGGCCAAGGTGATGGGGGCGATGGCCGCCGAGCACGGCATCGAGATCGTCGCCAGCGAACGCTTCCAGCGCCAGGACACCTCCGTGACCGGGCAGAGCCTGAAAGTGCTCGCTGCAAGGCCCGACGCGGTGCTGGTGGCCGCCCCCGGCAGCGCCGCGGTGATGCCACAGACCACCCTGTTCGACCAGGGCTACCGCGGCCAGATGTACCAGACCCACGGCGCCGCGCTGCCGGACTTTCTCAAGCTCGGAGGCAAGAAGGTCGAAGGCACCATCCTCGCTGCCAGCCTGATGCTGGTGATCGATCAGGTCCCTGACAGCCACCCGTCCAAGCAGGTCGCCACGGACTACATCGCCGCCTACGAAAAGCTCAACGGCAGCAAGCCCGCCACCTTCGGCGCCAACACCTTCGATGCCGGCCTGTTGCTGCAACGCGCCATCCCCGTCGCTGCCGAGCAGGCCGCACCGGGAACCCCGGAATTCCGTGCAGCTCTGCGCGATGCCCTGGAACAAAGCCATGAAGTCGCCGCCACCCAGGGCGTCTACAACATGACCGCCGAAGACCACAGCGGCTTCGACGAGCGCGGTCGCGAGCTGATCCAGGTGAAGAACGGCACCTGGACCCTGCTCGGCAGCAACTGATGGTCGCGCCGCGCCTGGCCACGGTCCGGCGCCGCGTGCTTTTCACCTCGCAATAAAGAGTTCCCACCATGAATTTCCAGATAGCCATGCTGCTCGGCCAGGACGGCATCACCAACGGGGCGATCTATGCCCTGCTGGCCCTGTCGCTCCTGCTGGTCTTCACCGTCACGCGGATCCTGCTGATCCCCCAGGGCGAATTCGTCACCTTCGGCGCACTGACCATGGCCAGCCTGCAGGCCGGCCAACCCACGGCGCTGATCTGGCTCCTGTTCGGCCTGACCCTGCTGGACTGCTCCCTGGATCTAATCGACGCGACGCGCGCCAACCACGCCTTCCGTTTCCCCAGGCGCATTGCGCTGAAGCTCGGCTACGCCCTTGCGCTGGTCGCACTGGTTCGTACCCTGCCCCTGGCCGAGTTGCCCATGGCCGTCCAGGCCCTGCTGACCCTGGCACTGGTGGTGCCGCTCGGACCGCAGTTGTATCGCCTGGTGTTCCAGCCGATCGCCTCGGCCAGTTCGCTGGTGCTGCTGATCGTTTCCATCGCCGTACATGTCGCCATGGTCGGCATCGCCCTGCTGCTGTTCGGTCCGGAAGGCGCGCGCACCGCCCCCTTCTCGGAGGCAGGCCTGACCCTGGGCCCGGTGACCTTCAACAGCCAGACGCTGTGGGTGATCGCCGTATCGCTGGCGCTGATCATCGGCCTGTTCCAGTTCTTCGAGCGCAGCCTCTACGGCAAGGCGCTACGCGCCACCGCCGTGAACCGCATGGGCGCGCGCCTTATGGGCATCTCACCGACCCTGGCGGGCAAGGCCACCTTCGGCCTCGCTACCTTCATCGGTGCGCTGTCGGGCATCCTCATCGCACCGATCACCACGCTGTATTTCGACTCCGGCTTCGTCATCAGCCTCAAGGGCTTCGTCGGTGCCATCATCGGCGGCCTGGTCAGCTACCCGGCAGCGGCAGTCGGCGCCCTCGGCGTTGGGCTGATCGAAGCCTTCTCGATGTTCTGGGCCAGCACCTACAAGGAGATCATCGTCTTCACCCTGATCATCCCCGTCCTGCTCTGGCGCTCCCTCACCAGCCGTCACGTGGAGGACGATGAATGAAACCGCGCTACCTGACCCTCGCCCTGGTGGCCGCGCTGGGCGTCGCCCCGCTGCTACTGCCGCCCTTCTACGTCACCCTGCTCAACTACATCGGCCTCTATACCCTGGTGGTGCTGGGTCTGGTTCTGCTGACTGGCGTCGGCGGCATGACCAGCTTCGGCCAGGCCGCCTTCGTCGGCCTCGGCGCCTACACCAGCGCCTACCTCACCACAGTACAGGAGCTGCCCACCTGGCTCGCCTGGGCCGGCGGCTCGCCCTGGCTGACCTTGCTGGTGGGCCTGGCACTGACCGGCGCCGTCGCCCTGCTGCTTGGCGCGCTGACGCTGAAACTCTCGGGCCACTACTTGCCGCTCGGCACCATCGCCTGGGGTTTGTCGCTCTACTACCTGTTCGGCACCGTCGAATCCCTCGGCGGGCATACCGGGGTCAGCGGTCTGCCGTCGATTTCGCTGCTGGGTTGGCAGCTGGATAAGGGCGAGAAGATCTACTGCCTGATCTGGGCCGTACTGCTGCTTGCCATGCTACTCACCCAGAACCTGCTGGATTCGCGCGAGGGTCGGGCGATCCGCGCGCTCAAGGGCGGCCAGCTGATGGCCGAGTCCAAGGGCGTGAACACCTTCCGCGCCAAGCTGGTGATCTTCGTCATCTCCGCGCTATTCGCCGCCCTCTCCGGCTGGCTCTATGCCCATACCCAGCGCTTCGTGAACCCGACACCGTTCGGCCTGCACATGGGCATCGAGTACCTGTTCATGGCCCTGATCGGTGGGGTCGGCAGCGTCTGGGGCGCCCTGCTCGGCACCGGCATCCTCACCCTGCTCAAGCAATGGCTACAGGACCTGTTGCCACAACTGCTGGGCAGCGTCGGCAACTACGAGACGATCGTCTTCGGCCTGATCATCATCCTGCTCATGCAGCGCAGCCCCGGCGGCCTCTGGCCGGTCCTGACGCGCCTGGCGCCGGCCAGCTGGAAGCCGCGCAAGGCGATAGCCCAGTTCGCCGATGCCGCGCAGTTGCCCTGCCGCAAGCAGCCCGCGCATGGCGAGACCTTGCTCGAAGCCCGCGACGTGACCAAGCGCTTCGGCGGTTTGGTGGCCAACAACGCAATGAACCTGGAAGTACGCGCCGGCGAAATCCTCGCCCTGATCGGCCCCAACGGCGCCGGAAAGAGCACTCTATTCAACCAGCTCTCCGGCGTGGACAAGCCCACCAGCGGCGACGTGCTGTTCCGCGGCCAGCGCATCAACGGCCTGCCCCCGCGCAGTATTGCCCGCATGGGCATGAGCCGCACCTTCCAGCATGTGAAGCTGTTGCCGGAGATGAGCGTGCTGGAGAACGTCGCCATCGGCGCCCACCTGCGCGGCCACAAGGGCGTACTCTCCGCCGCCCTGCGCCTGGACCGCCAGGAAGAGGCTGAACTGCTCAATGAGGCCCGGCGCCAGCTGGAGCGCGTCGGGCTCGGCGACCACCTGCACACGGAGGCCGGCAGCCTGGCCCTCGGCCAGCAGCGCATCCTCGAGATCGCCCGCGCGCTCTGCGCCAACCCTTGCCTGCTGTTGCTCGACGAGCCGGCCGCCGGCCTGCGCCACAAGGAGAAAGAAGCGCTCGGGCTGCTCCTCAGTCGCCTGCGCAGCGAGGGCATGGCCATCCTCCTGGTGGAGCACGACGTGGACTTCGTCATGGGGCTGGTGGATCGTGTAGTGGTGATGGAGTTCGGCCAGCGCATCGCCCACGGCCTGCCAAAAGAAGTGCAGAAAGACCCGGCGGTGCTGGAAGCCTATCTCGGAGTGACTGAGTGATGAACATGCAGGTGCAATCCCCGGCACAGGCCGGCAACACAGTGAGCAACGCCGTGCTCGAGGTCAGCGACCTCTGTGTCACCTACGGCAAGGTCGAGGCCTTGTCCAACGCCAACCTGCGGGTGGGCCAAGGGCAGATCGTCACCGTGATAGGCCCCAATGGTGCCGGCAAGACGACCCTGCTCTCGGCCATCATGGGCGTGCTCGGCTCGCGCGGCCGGGTGGCCTTCGACGGCAGCCTGGAGGCCGTTCCGGAAGTCGAGGTGATGGTCTCTCGCGGGCTCGGCCTGGTACCGGAAAAGCGCGAGCTGTTCGGCAGCATGAGCGTCGCCGACAACCTGCTGCTCGGCGCCTTCCAGCGCCACCGCAGCGGCAAGCGCGACTACGCCGCCACCCAGGCCGAGGTGTACGAACTGTTCCCGCGCTTATGGGAGCGTCGCGACCAGCTTGCCGCCACCCTCTCCGGTGGCGAGCGGCAGATGCTCGCCGTGGGCCGCGCACTGATGGCCAAGCCCAAGCTGCTGATGCTGGATGAACCGAGCCTCGGCCTGGCGCCGCTGATCACCCGCGAAATCTTCCGCATCATCACCACCCTGCGCCAGCAAGGTGTGTCGATCCTGCTGGTGGAGCAGAACGCCCGCGCGGCCCTGCGCGTAGCGGACTACGCCTATGTGCTGGAAACCGGGCAAATCGCCATGCAGGGCCCCGCCGCCCAACTGGCGGACGACCCTCGGGTGATCGAGGCCTACCTGGGCCTGGCCAGCAAACACCAGGAAATGCTTGCCGGCTGATCGCTCCCGGCCCGGCCGCGAGGTCGGGCCACCCGCAGGGACTGACCAACGTCAAGTCGAGGCCACTTGGCTGTCGACAGGCTCGACGCAACCCCCTATAACTCTCCCCCTGTCAGCAGGAACCTATGCCCCCTTTCGCATGAGCACCCCGAAGAAGCGCCTCAACCGTTACAACCCCGCCAGTGACGACTTCAAGAAAGAAGAATTCCCCTTCTACTGGATCGCCCGCGTCTACGGCCGCTACAACATGGCCATGGAAAAGTCGCTGAAGAAGATCGACCTGGACATCCCGCGCTGGCGCATCCTGTTCATTCTCAAGGAGAACGGTGAATCGAGCATCTCGGAAATCTCCGAACACGCCATCGCCAAGCTCTCCACCGTGACCAAGATCGTCTACCGCATGAAAGAAGATGGTTTGGTGGACACCAAGCCGTGTGCGAATGATGGTCGGGTGACCCAGGTATCGATCACCGAGAAAGGCCTGCACATGGTGGAAGAAATCCAGGTCAACACTGCGCATATCTTCACCAATAGCTTCAGGGACCTCACCGGAGCCCAGATCGCCAAGCTCAACGCCACGCTGGAAAAGATCTTCGAGAACCTGCCGGAGGATTGAGCCGGCAGCGCTTCTCTTCCCGTGGGAGCGAGTTCATTCGCGAAAGCAGGCCGCAGGCCTGCCTTGAAACTTCGCCAGCGGCACTACGTGCCCAAGCTCGAATGACTTCGCGCCCACAAGGCATTCTTCTCCGCCTTATCCCCGCGCGAACAGCGCCGCCCTTTCGATCAGCGTCCCCTCCGGCCTGACGCCGCTATACAGCACGAACTGCTCCACGGCCTGTAGCACGATGACCTCCGCCCCCGTGATCACCGGTTTGCCAAGTTCGCGGGCGAGGCGAATCAGCGGGGTTTCCACCGGCAGCGCCACCACGTCGAATACCCAGTCCGCCGCCTCCACCTGTTCCAGTGTGAAGGCCAAGGTGTCGGCGTCTGGGCCGCCTTCCATGCCCAGGGGCGTGACGTTGACCAGCATGCGCGGTCGCTCGTTCCCCAGCTCGGGTTTCCAGTGGTAACCGCAGCTCTGGGCCAGGGCCGGACCGGTTTCGGTGTTGCGGGCGATGATCTGGCCACGCTTGAAACCGCTGTCGCGAAAAGCACTGGCCACGGCCTTGGCCATACCGCCGCTCCCCCGCAGGGCGAAGTCGATCTCCCGGGGTACGCCATGGCTCTGCAACAGGCTGGCGACCGCGCTGTAGTCGGTGTTGTAGCCCTTCAGCCAACCGTTGTCGGCGACGATCGTATTCACCGACTGGATGGCAGCCGCGGAGGCATCCAGCTCATCGAGCAGCGGGATGCAGGCTTCCTTGAATGGCATCGACACCGCTGAGCCACGGATGCCCAGCGCGCGGATACCGCCGATAGCGGCCGGCAGATCCGTGGTGGTGAAGGCCTTGTAGATGAAGTCCAAATCCAGGGCCTCAAAGAGGTAATTCTGAAAGCGAGTACCGAAGTTGCCTGGGCGGCCGGACAGCGACATGCACAGGCGAGTGTCGCGGCTGATGGAGCGGGGCATTGCAGGTCTCCGTGGCAGGTGGGCCTCACCCCTTCTGTGGGGGCGAATTCATTCGCTAAGCAGGACGCCGTCCTGCCCTTCAAACTCCCTGGGGGCACTTCATGCCCCTCAGCGAATGAACTCGCCCCCCACAGGGAAAGGGAAAGCCCGTGCGGGTCCTTAGAAAATGTAATCCGTGGTCAGGAAGTTCGATTCGCGGTTGCGGATGATCTCGCTGACCAGCGCCTTGTTGTCCTCCTGAAACTTGGTCGCCACCAGGGTACGGATGGAGAACACACGCAGCGCGTCATGTACCGACAGCGTGCCTTCGGCGGAGTTCTTGCGACCATTGAACGGGAAGGTGTCCGGCCCGCGCTGGCACTGGGCGTTGATGTTGATGCGGCCCACCTGGTTGGCGAAAGCATCGACCAACCGGCCGACCTGCCCCGGGTCGTTGCCGAACAGGCTGAGCTGCTGGCCGTAGTCGGAATGCAGGACGTAGTCGATCACCTCATCCAGCTCGCGGTAAGGCACGACCGGGATCAGCGGGCCGAATTGCTCCTCGTGGTAGAGGCGCATCTCCGGACTCACCGGGCTCAGTAGCGCCGGGTAGAAAAAGCTCTGCCGGTGGCTGCCGCCGCCCGGGTTGACCACCTTGGCGCCCTTGGCGACGGCGTCGTCCAGCAGAGTGTTGAGGAAATCTACCTTGCCCGGTTCGGGCAGCGGGGTGAGCGCCACGCCATCGTCCCAAGGCATGCCGGGCTTGAGCGCGGCCAGCTTGGCCGTGAACTTGTCGAGGAAGGGGTCGAGCACGTCCTCGTGGACGAACAGGATCTTCAGCGCGGTGCAACGCTGGCCGTTGAAGGACAGGGCGCCGGTGACGGCCTCGCTCACGGCATTGTCCAGGTCCACCTTGGGCAGGACGATGCCGGGGTTCTTCGCATCCAGCCCAAGGGCCGCACGCAGGCGGTGGGGGCGCGGGTGCAGCTTCTTCAGGTCGCTGGCGCCCGAGTGGGTCCCGATGAAGGCGAACACGTCGATCTTGCCGGAGGCCATCAGCGCGCTGACGGTCTCACGGCCACGACCGTAGATGATGTTGATCACACCTGCCGGGAAGCTGTCGCGGAAGGCCTCCAGCAGCGGACGGATCAGCAGCACGCCGAACTTGGCCGGCTTGAACACCACAGTGTTGCCCATGATCAGCGCCGGGATGAGCGTGGTAAAGGTTTCGTTCAGCGGGTAGTTGTACGGGCCCATGCACAGTGCCACGCCCAGCGGCACCCGGCGGATCTGGCCGAGGGTGCCCTGCTCCAGCTCGAAGCGGCTGGAGCGTCGGTCCAGTTCCTTGAGTGCTTCGATGGTGTCAACGATGTAGTCGCAGGTGCGGTCGAACTCTTTCTCCGAGTCCTTGAGGTTCTTGCCGATTTCCCACATCAGCAGCTTGACCACCGCTTCACGCTGCTCGCGCATACGCGCCAGGAACTTCTCCACATGCTGGATGCGCTCGGCCACACGCATAGTCGGCCAGGGCCCCTGGCCGTGGTCATAGGCCTTGACGGCAGCATCCAGCGCTGCCAGCGCGGCATCGGCATCGAGCAGCGGCGTGCTGCCCAGTACCACTTGCTCATCACCCTGATCGCTGGCCAGGAAGATTGGGCTGCGCACGGTGGCCAGCGGGCCATCCCAGCGCACCAGCTCGCCATTCACCAGGTATTCGCGCTGCTCGATCGGCGCTTCAGGGCGGTAGCGCTCGGGAATTTGGGCAGCAGTGGGAAACAGGGCATCGAGATTGTTGTTGTGAGTCATTGCTCATCCCTCGGACACGGACGGGTGATGGAGAATTCAGTTTGTAGCGCGCTTTCTTCGTTTGGTAAATCGTTTCAGCAAACCGCTTGGCGGAATCCCTTGCATGAGATCGAAAGAGATTGGATCGGTAGCCCGGATGAAATCCGGGGGCCTCTGGTAGTCGATTCCCGGATTGCATCCGGGCTACTGGACGGCGGCGAGTAGCGAACCCTGTGGGGCCGAATTCATTCACGAAGCAGGCCACAGGCCTGCCATGAAAGCCCCCTGGGGGGGCACTGCATGCCCCTCAGCGAATGAATTCGCCCCCACAACAAGCAAGCAGAGCCTCCGCCGGTATCACCCCAGCAGCTTCAGCGCCTCGGCCGAGGACGTTTCGACGCGCTGCCAATCGCCTTCGCGAATCCAGGTCTTGTCCATCATCCAGGTACCGCCAACGCACATCACATTGGGCAGCGCCATGTAGTCACGCAGGTTGCCCGGGTTGACGCCGCCCGTGGGGCAGAAGCGGATGCCCGGGAAGGGGCCGCCGAAGGCCTTGAGGGCCTTGATGCCACCGCAAATCTCGGCAGGGAACAGCTTGAAGCGGCGGTAACCGAGGGCATAGCCGAGCATGATTTCCGAGGCGCTGCTGATGCCGGGGATCAGCGGCAATGGGCTGTAGACGCCCGCGCGCAACAGTTCGGCGGTGCAGCCCGGGGTCACGACGAACTGCGCCCCAGCGGCCTCGGCTTCGGCAAGCATCAGTTCGTCGAGCACGGTGCCGGCACCGATGCACAGCTCGGGGCGCTGCTCGCGCAGCAGGCGGATGGCGGCGAGGCCGTGCTCCGAGCGCAGGGTGATTTCCAGGGTGCGCAGGCCGCCGGCGGCCAGGGCATCGGCCAGCGGCAGGATGTCCTGTTCACGCTCGATGGTGATCACCGGCAGGATGCGCGCGGCGCCACAGATGATGTCGATCAGGGCAGCCTTGTCGGCCATGCTCGGAACGGTTTCGCGGTGGCTCGCCTGGCTGTGGGGAATGCTGGTCATGGGACGGTCCTTCGGGCTCAGGGGCACCAGTAGATTTCCAGGGATCGACGGAGGAAGGCGCGGATCGGCATCTGCGCAGCGCCCTCGCCAGCCAGTGCGTCGGCCAGGGTCGCGAGCTTGCCCTGCCCTTGCAGCGCCAGCAGCGTCAAGCGCGCGCCTTCGAGCATCGGCAAGGTCAGGCTGAGGCGCTGATGCGGAACGGTCGGTGCCAGCATCGCCAGGCAGCGCTGCGGGCACTCCGGGCTGAGTGCTGCCTCGAGGTTCGGGCTGGTCGGGAAAAGCGAGGCCGTGTGGCCGTCCTCGCCCATGCCCAGCACCAGCACGTCAAAGGGGTGCGGCAGCTCGGCCAGGGCCTGGTCGGCCAGCCTCGCGGCCTCGTCCAGGCTGGCTGCCGCGCTATAGAGACCGATGAAGCGGGCCCTGGCCGCCTCGCCCTGCAATAGATGGCGACGCACCAGCCCCTCATTGCTGTCGGGGTGGCTCACCGGTACCCAGCGTTCATCTGCCAGGCTGACGACCACCTTCGACCAGTCCAGCGCCTGGCTGGCGAGTCGCTCGAAGAAAGCCACCGGGCTGCGCCCGCCGGACACCACCAGGGTAGCCACACCGCGTGCGTCGATGGCTGAGCGCAGCGCGTTGGCGACGGTGACCGCCAGCTCGCCGGCGAGCTGCACGGGATTGTTCAGGCTGAAGCCGATAACCTGTTCCGGCAGGTTGATGTTAGAGATCGCCATACCAACTCCGACCATCACGAGTGATCAATGCAATGGAGGCCACCGGCCCCCAGGTTCCCGCCGCGTAGGGCTTGGGCGCATCGCCCTGTTGTTGCCAACCGGCGATGAGCTGGTCGCACCACTTCCAGGCGTATTCGATTTCATCCTTGCGCACGAAGAGGTTCTGGTTGCCCTTCATCACTTCCAGCAGCAACCGCTCGTAGGCATCGGGAATTCGTGCGCTACGGTAAGTATCGGAGAAACTCAGCTGCAGGGGGCCACTGCGCAGCTGCATGCCCTTGTCCAGGCCCTGGTCCTTGGTCATCACCTGCAGGGAAATACCCTCGTCCGGCTGCAGGCGGATGATCAGGCGGTTGCTGATCAGAGGGCGCTGCTCGGGCGCGAAGATGTAGTGCGGCGGTTCCTTGAAGTGGATGACGATCTGCGAAAGCTTCTGCGGCATGCGCTTGCCGGTGCGCAGGTAGAACGGCACGCCGGCCCAGCGCCAGTTGCGGATCTCCGCTCGCAGCGCGACGAAGGTCTCGGTGTCGCTCTGGGCGTTGGCATTGTCCTCTTCCAGATAGCCGGGCACCGACTTGCCGAGGATGTTGCCGGCCACGTACTGGCCGCGCACCACTTGCTGGCTCAGCTGTTCGACGCCGATGGGTGCCAGTGCCTTGAGCACCTTCACCTTCTCGTCGCGGATGCTGTCGGCGGACAGGTCGCTGGGCGGGTCCATGGCGATCAGGCAAAGCAACTGCAGCAGGTGGTTCTGGATCATGTCGCGCAGTTGGCCGGCCTGGTCGAAATAGCCCCAGCGTCCTTCGATGCCTACCTGCTCGGCCACGGTGATTTCCACGTGGGAGATATGGTTCTGGTTCCACTGGGTCTCGAACAGACTGTTGGCGAAGCGCAGGGCAATCAGGTTCTGCACCGTCTCCTTGCCCAGGTAATGGTCGATCCGATAGGTGCGGTTCTCTGGGAAGTGCGCCGCCACGGCGTCATTGACCGCGCGGGAAGACGCCAGGTCATGGCCGATCGGTTTCTCCAGCACCACGCGGGTTCGCTCGGCGAGGCCTGTGGCCGCCAGCCCCGCGCAGATCGCGCCGTAGACCGAAGCCGGCGTGGCGAAGTAGGCGATCAGCCGGCTCGCCGGGCCGATCTTGTCCGCCAATACCGCATAGCCGTCAGCTTCGAGGAAGTCCATCGACAGGTAGTCCAACCGCGCCAGGAAGCGCTGCATGACAGCCTCCTCCTGCTCCCGCACCGGAACATGCCGACGCAGGTGCTCGCCGATGGCCGCCAGGTGCGCAACGGGCTCGTCGTTCTCACGAGCCAGGGCCAGGACGCGGGTCTCGGCGGGTAGCAAGCCCGCACGATCCAGTTGGTAGAGCGCCGGGAACAGCTTGCGTAGCGCCAGGTCACCAAGGCCGCCGAACAGCGCCAGGGTGCAGGATTCAACAGGTTGTGAGGCCATGGTATTTGTTCTTCTTTCAAACATGAGCTTATGAATACACCCAGATAAGCGTTTCATCAAGACAAAATGTAGTAATAAAACTACATTTCCCAATATCCGAGATTCCTATGGCCCCGCCCTATTACGCTCAGTACGATAGGCCACCGAATGCCAGAACCTTCCCAGGACTCCAAATGGACCGCGTGCACAACCTCCTGGAGCAGATCCAGAACCGCCTCGAAGCGCTCAACAAGGCCGAACGCAAAGTCGCCGAAGTGATCCTGCGCGATCCGCAGCAGGCCACTCGCTACAGCATTGCCGCGCTGGCCCAGGCCGCGAAGGTCAGCGAACCGACGGTGAACCGCTTCTGCCGTTCCTTCGGCGTCAACGGCTACCCGGAACTGAAGATGCAGCTGGCGCAGAGCCTGGCCAGCGGCGCCGCCTACGTTAGCCGAGCCGTGGAGGCCGAAGACGGCCCCGAGGCCTACACGCGGAAAATCTTCGGCAGCGCCATAGCCTCCCTGGATAGTGCCTGCCAGAGCCTCGATCCGCAGCAGATCAGCCGTGCGGTGGACCTGATGATCCAGGCCCGACAGATCCACTTCTTCGGCCTCGGCGCCTCCGCCTCCGTGGCCTTGGATGCGCAGCACAAGTTCTTCCGATTCAACCTCGCCGTGACGGCCCATTCCGATGTACTGATGCAGCGCATGCTGGCTTCGGTGGCTCATACCGGTGACCTCTTTGTGATCATTTCCTACACCGGCCGCACCCGCGAGCTGGTGGAAGTGGCTCGCATCGCCCGGCAGAACGGCGCTTCCGTGCTTGGCCTGACCGCAGCCGGCTCGCCACTGGCCAAGGCCAGCACCATCAGCCTGGACATCCCGCTGCCCGAGGACACCGACATCTACATGCCGATGACCTCGCGCATCATCCAGCTCACCGTGCTCGACGTGCTCGCCACCGGCATGACGCTGCGCCGCGGCGTGGACTTCCAGCCGCACCTGCGCAAGATCAAGGAAAGCCTCAACGCAAGCAGGTATCCGAGCGATGAGGAGCCATCCTGAGGGTTCTATGCGGGAGCTATACCCTCTCCCCCAACCCCTAGGGCTGGGGGAGAGGGCAACGACATCCAGTCCCACACCTCACTCTACCCAAACCCTCAAGCTCAACTTCGCTTCTTCCCCCGCGACCAGCGTCACACCATCCTGTCCACAAGCGGCGCCCTGCACAGAGAGAAACCCCAGGCTTTCCGACCAGCTCACTTCTCCAAGCGGCCGACTGCCGGGATGCCAGACCACGGTGTTGGCATTGCCACCCCCATCGATGCAGATACGCCGCTGCCAGCCGGCATCCTGGATAGTTACCTTGCCGCCCCGGCGGAACACGCGGTGGCAGCCATCGATGATGCGCAGCTCGCCTTCCTGTCTGCAGGGCTCGCGGGCCAGCAGGTCGCGGCCTTCGGCGCCGTCCAGGCCGAGCAGCCCGACCCGCGCCACATCCGATACCCGCCAATAGGCATGCAGCGCATGACTGAGTACGCAGGCTTCACTGTCGCGGTGGCGGGTGGTGAGTCGCAGGTTCATCTCATCGCCCAGCTCCGCCTCCAGCTCCACCACCCAGTCGTGCAGTTCCAGCCGCCAGTTCAGGCGCACGCCGGTGGCGTCCGCCTCCTTGCCGGTCAAACGCCAGTCGCTCAACCGCGCCCAGCCGTGGTGCGGCCAGCCGCTCTCCATTGGGTGACGGCCGAACCAGGGCCAACACACCGGCACGCCACCACGGATGGCGCCGATCCTCGGCCAGCGCGCGGCGCACCAGAGCAACGGGCGTTCGCCACGCGGCTGGAAGTGCAGCAACTGCCCGCCCTGGCGGCTGAACACCGCCGTGCAACGCGGGTGCTCCACCAGCAGGAGCTCGCGGCCCTGCTGCTCGGTCCAGCGGAATGGCTGCCCGGCTTCCGGCCGCAACAGATCGGCCAGGGGATGGTCGACGCCCTCCCCCGTTTTTACCCGATGCGGCCTGACATGCCGTGGCTCACTGACGCCCATCGCGGCTCCGCATCACTTCCACCAGTACTCGAGCTGTACACCGAAGTTGGAGCCGTGCAGGGCATCACCAAAGGCACCGGTGTCGGACAGCGCCGAGCCCGCCGCCATCTGGCTGGCCGCGCGTTGCGCTGCTTCGTTCCAACTGGCGTAGGTGTAGTAGAGGCGGATTTCCGGGCGTTCCCAGAAGCCGGGCCCCGCCGGCGACCAGGTGGGCGCGATGGTGAACTTGGTCAGCTTGCGAGTGCCGCCGGGAGCTTCTACCTGATCGCGGCCAAGCTCGGTCACCAGCTTGAATTGCTCGGTAATCGCATAGCTCGGGCGTACGCCGACCGACAGCCAGTTCTGGTCGTCGCCGTCCGGGCGGGTGTCTTTCTGGTAGACGACCTGGAACTGCCCGCCGAAGCGCGGCGTTACCTGCCAGTCGAAGAACTCCACCACACGCCAACTCTTGTTGGCGTTGTCCAGGGTCGGATCACCGGTATAGCCCAGGGCAGTACCCGGCCCGCGGCCGTACTGCAGGGCGAAGGTATTCAGCCCGCCGAGGAATTCCTTCTGCTTGTGCTGAACGGCCACCGACCAGCCGCTGTGGGCGTCCAGGCTGTCGGGCTTGTCGATATAGCTGACGCCAAAGCCCACCTCACCGCCAGGATTGGTCTGGAAGCCGTCGACGTTGAAGTCGTGCCGATTGATGTACGGGTCCTGGTCGTAGTTGTCCTTGCGCGAGAACACGTAGCTGTACTTCAGGTCCCCGATGGCTACCTGGTCGAAGCCGAAGCCGGTGGCGCTCTGGTTCCAGTAGTAGTAGTCGGAGATGTGGATGTCGTTCCGCTTGTAGAAGCGACGCCCCGCCCAGAAGGAGCCGCCGTTCAACGCCGGCATGTTGCTCCACTCGGCATACATCTGGTTCATCCGAGCAAAGCCGTGGTCGCCGGTGAACTCAGGTGTGTGGCCGTATTCGTTGTAGAGCTGCGCCATGCCTTCGACGCTGATCACCGAGCCGTCGTCGAGCTTGAGCAGGTCCTGGCGCAGGTCCAGCTCGATGTACTGTTCGCACTCGTTGCCCAGGCGGTACTTCGACTGCGCCCCCGGCAGTTGGAAGCAGGATTGCGTGCCACCCTCACTCGAGCCGCCGGCGCCGCTGCGCACGTAACCGGTGAACTCCACCGCCTGCGCAACTCCGGAAACTGCAAACAGCGCGCAAGGCAGTACCCACAAACCTTTGATCGTCGTGCTCATGTCCACTCCAGATTTTTATTGTTGTGTTTCGATGGATCGTCGTGCCGGACCTGCTCCGGCGTTGCCTGTAGGAGCGATCTTGCTCGCGAACAGCCCGGCTCCGTGCCAGCCCTTCGCGAGCAAGCTCGCTCCTACATCCCCTTCAGGCGTGCCACTTTGGCGCGCTCAGGGGGGCTCGCCTTTCCCAGACGACCCAGGCGCTCTCCGCTCTGCGCGTCGAACAGCAGCACCTTGTCCGGAGCGAATTGCAGCTCCAGGGTCTCGCCCACACGCGGAGCGGCATCTGGCGCCAGGCGGCAGCAGACCTTGGTCTGGTTGATCTCGACGAAGGCCAGGGTGTCGGGCCCGGTAGGTTCGAGCACCTGCACCTCGGCGCGGATGCCCGGCAGCCCGGCCGTGCCTTGGGCGACGAGGATCTGCTCCGGACGCACACCGAGGATCACCTCACGCCCGTCCAGCTCGTCCTCCACCTCGCCCAGCGGCAGCTCGCAGTGACCGTCGGCACTGTCGAGTAGACCGAACAGGCGGCCGTCGCGGCGCTGCAGGCGCAGGGGGATGAAGTTCATCGGCGGCGAGCCCATGAACCCGGCGACGAAGAGGTTGGCCGGATCGTTGTAGATCTGCTGCGGGGTGCCGAACTGCTGGATGATGCCGTCCTTCATCACCGCCACCTTGTCGCCCAGGGTCATGGCCTCTATCTGGTCGTGGGTGACGTAGACGGTGGTGGTTTTCAGCCGCTGGTGCATCAGCTTGATCTCAGTGCGCATCTCCACCCGCAGCTTGGCGTCGAGGTTCGACAGTGGCTCGTCGAACAGGTAGATCTTCGGCCGCCGCGCCAGCGCCCGGCCCATGGCCACGCGCTGCTGTTGGCCGCCGGAGAGCTGGCCGGGCTTGCGCTCCAGCAGGTGTTCGATCTGCAGCAGCTTGGCGACGCGCGAAACCTCGGCATCGATTTCGGCGGCCGGCATCTTGCGGATCTTCAGGCCGAAGGCAATGTTCTCGCGCACGCTCATGGTCGGGTACAGGGCGTAGGACTGGAACACCATGGCGATGTCCCGGTCCTTCGGGCTCATGCCGCTGATGTCGGCGTCGTCGACCATGATCGCGCCGCCGGTGATGCTCTCCAATCCGGCGATGCAGTTCATCAGGGTAGATTTGCCGCAGCCCGACGGCCCGACGAGGATCAGGAACTCACCGGAATCGATGGACAGCTCGATGTTCTTAAGGGTGTCCGCCAGGCCGCTGCCGTAGGACTTGTTCACATTGCGCAGTTCGAGGGTTGCCATGTCTTTTCTCCAATCCCGAAAGCTACTTTGAAAGCGTCACGAGCGAAGGTCAGGCAAGGCGGAATCAGGCGAGGAAGCGGAGTTTAGGCCGCTAAATGAGCATTCCGAGCCTGATTCCAACACAGCATGACCGAGCGCAGTAGCTTTCAGCCTTTGACGGCGCCGGCCGTCAGGCCGCGCAGGAAGTATTTACCGGCCAGCACGTAGACCAGCAGGGTGGGCAGGCCGGCGATCATCGCGGCGGCCATGTCGACGTTGTATTCCTTGACCCCGGTGCTGGTGTTCACCAGGTTGTTCAGGGCCACGGTGATGGGCTGGGTGTCGCCGCTGGCGAACACCACGCCGAAGAGGAAGTCATTCCAGATCTGGGTGAACTGCCAGATCAGGCAGACCATGATGGTCGGCACCGACATTGGCAGCAGGATGCGCCCGAAGATGGTGAAGAACCCCGCCCCATCCAGCCGAGCCGCCCGCACCAGGGCGTCCGGAATGCTCACGTAGAAATTGCGGAAGAACAGCGTGGTGAAGGCCAGGCCGTAGACCACGTGCACCAGCACCAGGCCGCTGGTGGTGTTGGCCAGGCCGAACTGGCCGAGGGTGAAGGACGCCGGCAGCAGCACCACCTGGAACGGCAGGAAGCAGCCGAACAGCAGCAACCCGAAGAACAACTGCGAACCACGGAAGCGCCACATCGACAACACATAACCGTTCAGCGCACCGAGCAGGGTCGAGATAAGCACGGCCGGCACGGTGATCTTCACCGAGTTCCAGAAGTAGCCACCGACGCTGGCCCAGGCCTTGGCCCAGCCTACCAGGGTGAACACGTCCGGCATCGACAGCAGGTTGCCGGTGCGAATGTCATCCGGGGTCTTGAAGCTGGTCAGCAGCATCACCACCAGCGGCACCAGGTACACGGCGCAAGCCAGGATCAAGGTGGCGTAGATGGCCAGGCGGCTGAAGCTGAAGGCAGGTTTTCCGGCCAGGCTAGTCATGGCGCTTGTTCCTCAGTTCGGAGTACAGGTACGGCACCAGGATCGCCAGCACCGCGCCGAGCATGAGCATCGCGCTGGCGGCGCCGAGGCCCATCTGGCCGCGGGTGAAGGTGTGGGCATACATGAACATCGCCGGCAGGTCGGAGGCGTAGCCAGGGCCGCCGGCCGTCATCGCTGCCACCAGGTCGAAGCTCTTGATGGCAATGTGGGCAAGGATCATCAGTGCACTGAAGAACACCGGGCGCAGGCTCGGCAGGACGATGCGCAGGTAGATGGTCGGCAGGCTCGCACCATCCACCTGGGCGGCGCGGATGATCGACTGATCGACGCCACGCAGGCCGGCGAGGAACAGCGCCATGACGAACCCCGACGACTGCCACACGGCGGCAATCACCAGGCAGTAGACGACGCGGTCCGGGTCCACCAGCCAGTCGAGGCGAAAGCCTTCCCAACCCCAGTCGCGCAGCAGCTTGTCCAGGCCGAGGCCGGGGTTGAGCAACCACTTCCAGGCGGTGCCGGTGACGATCATCGACAGCGCCATCGGGTAGAGGTAGACGGTGCGGATGAAGCCCTCACGGCGGATACGCTGATCCAGCAACACCGCCAGCAGCACGCCGAGCACCAGGCTGATGCCGATGAACAGTCCGCCGTAGACCAGCAGGTTCTGGCTGGCCACCCACCAGCGATCGTTGTCCAGCAAGCGCTCGTACTGCTGCAGCCCGACCCACTTGTAGCTGGGCATGAAGCGCGAGTTGGTGAAGGACAGCAGGAAGGTCCAGATGATGTAGCCATAAAATCCGACCAGCACGATCAGCACGCTGGGCGCCAGCACCACTTGGGGTAGCCAGCGTTGCAGCGCGTCCAGCGGTGAGGCCTTGGCGAAGACTGCAATTGAAGACATCGGTAACTCCTCGCGAGGAAAGAGCGGTGGCACGGACCTCGTAGGAGCCAGCTTGCTGGCGAACAGGGGTTGCCGGCCGACATCGGGGTTGCCGACCGACTCCGCATCGCCAGCAAGCTGGCTCCTAGAGGTAATTCATGCGCGACAGATCCCGAGGCACATGCCTGGGCACGTACCGGAAATCAGACCTGGAGTCCGGCGGGCCAGGGCCCGCCCGGGAGCGCGCTTACTGCACCGCTTCTATCGCGGCGGCCAGTTGCTGCACGGCCTTTTTCGGGTCGGCTGCGGGGTCGTTGAAGAAGTTGGTCACCACGTCGAACACCGCGCCCTGCACGTAGCTGGAGGCGGCCATGCCGTGAGCCAGGCTGGGCTGCAGGCCGTCGCCCGCTGCGGCTTCCTTGAAGTCCTTCATGGATTGCTGGGCGCAGGCGTCGAAGCTGCTCATGTCCTGATCCAGACGGACCGGGATGGAGCCCTTGTTCTGGTTGAAGAACTGCTGGAACTGCGGATCCAGGATGGTACGCGCCAGATCGTTCTGCGCCTTGCGATTCTCATCGCTGCTGAGCTTGAACATGGCCAGGGAGTCAATGTTGTAGGCAAAGCTGCCCTGGGTTCCAGGGAACGGCAGGCACTGGTAGTCCTTGCCCGCCACCAAACCTGCGGCGCTCCACTCGCTCTTTGCCCAGTCACCCATGATCTGCATGCCGGCCTTGCCGTTGATCACCAGGCCCGTGGCACTGTTCCAGTCGCGGCCGGCCGCATCGGGATCAACGTAGCCGCGCACCTTCTTCAGAGCCACGAAGACCTCGATCATCTTGTCGCTGGTGAGGGTCGCCTTATCCTGCTCGACGAAGGCCTTGTGGTAGCCCTGTGGGCCAAGGATGCTGAACACCAGGTCCTCGAACACGGTGCCGTCCTGCCAGGGCTGGCCACCGTGGGCGAGCGGGATGAAGCCGGCGGCCTTGAGCTTGTCAGCTGCAACGAAGAATTCGTCGAGGGTGGTCGGTGGCGTGGCACCGGCCTTCTGGAACACCTCGGGGTTGATCCACAGCCAGTTGACCCGGTGCACGTTGACCGGCACGGCCACGTAGTGACCGTCGTACTTCATGATGCCAGCCACCTGCTTGGGCAGCAGGGTGTCCCACTGGCCCTCTTCGGACACTTCGTCCAGCTCGGTGAGCAGGCCGAGTTCGCCCCACTCCTGGATGTCCGGCCCCTTGATCTGCGCAGCGGACGGCGGATTGCCGGACACGGCACGAGTCTTCAGCACAGTCATCGCAGCCTCACCACCACCACCGGCGACGGCGAAGTCCTTCCAGGTATGACCTTTTTCTTCGACGAGTTTCTGCAGGGTATCGGCAGCGCGCTTCTCACCACCGGAAGTCCACCAATGCAGGACTTCCACTTCACCGGCGAGAGCGGAAAGCGGGAACAGCGAAGCGAGGGAAACGACAGCGGCCAGGCGAGACAGGGCATTCATGAATGGGACACCTTTTTGTTTTTATGGCTGTGCAAGTCGGTGCTTGCGCTTGCCTGCAGTCTAACCACGGTGTTCAAGGCGGCGGGTAACAAAGGGATAGTGGTTGGTCACGGAGTGGTTACAAAACTCGGATCAGCTCCCTCTCCCTCAGGGAGAGGGGAGACAATCACCCCGCCACTCTCGGCAACCACAGCGTCACGCGAAGGCCGCCCTCTCGTAGATTGCGCAAGCTCAGCTCGCCACCATGGCTGTGCGCCAGGTTGCGTGCGATGCCCAGGCCCAGGCCGTAGCCCTGCTGCTGTCCGGCGAGACGGAAGTGGGGCTCGAACACCTGCTCCAGGCGCTGCTCCGGCACGCCGGGGCCTTCATCATCCACGTGCAGCACGAAGGCCTCGGTGTTGTCCTCGACATGCAGGTGTGCGCGCTCGCCGTACTTCAGGGCGTTGTCCACCAGGTTGCCGATGCAGCGGCGCAAGGCCAGCGGCTTGCCGGGGTAACTGGCAATAGCCTTGCCTTCCAGCGTCACCTGACCGGTGGCGAGATAGGGCTCGATCAACCCGTACAGCAGGTGGTTGAGGTCCACCTGCTCGATATTTTCATGGATGTCGGTGTCCTTCACGCATTGCAGTGCGCCCTTCACCAGCAATTCCAGTTCGTCCAGGTCGCGGCTGAACTTGGCCTGCAAGGCTTCATCGTCCAGCAACTCGACCCGCAGGCGCAGCCGGGTGATGGGCGTACGCAGGTCGTGGGATATGGCGCTGAACAGCTGGCTGCGCTCACTGAGGTAACGGCTGATGCGCTCGCGCATGCTGTTGAAGGCGCGGCTCACCTCCACCACTTCACTGCCGCCGGCCTCAGGCAGGGGCTCCACCTCGGCGCCCAGCGACATCTCCCGCGCGGCGGTGGCCAGGCGTTTCAACGGCCGGCTCTGCCAGTGCACCAGCAGACCGATGAACAGCAGGAGGAAGCTGCTGGTGAGCAAGATGAACCACAGCTGCTGGGTCGGCTGGCCTTGGTCCTCCAGACTGGCGTAGGGCTCAGGCAGCAGCGAGGCGAGATACAACCATTCGCTGGGGCCGATCTGGATCTGCGTCACCAGTACCGGCGGGTTCACTGGCTCAAGGGTCAGGGCGTAGTGGGCCCAGGAGCGTGGCAGCTCGTCGAGCTTCAGGCCGCTGTTGAAGATGCGTAGATCATCCGGGCTGACGAAGTGCAGGGACAGGTCCGCCTGCTTGCCCAGACGCTCGCGCAACACCGCCTCCACCTCGTCCATTACCGCTCGCTTTCGAGGGGTTTCCGGCATTACACGCATTTCCAGCGGCTTGTCGTTGAGGGAAACGAAGAAACGCGTGCCGCCCATCGAGCGCAGCTGGTCCAGCACCATGGGGCGATAGCCCAGAGGCAGCGAGCGAATGTAACTGACACTGGCAGCCATGGACTGGGCAAGGCTGCGGGAGCTGGTGAGCAGGCCCTCCATCTGGCTGGCACGTAGTTGCGAGAGCCAGATGACACTGGACAACGCTTGTGCGACCAGAACCACCAGCAAAGTGAGGAACAGCATGCGCCCGAGCAGCGAGCGCGGCACAAGCCTAAGCATGGACGTGCGGCGTGACCTGCGCCGCCAGCAGATAGCCGGCACCCCGCACGGTGCGGATCAGCCGCGGCGCCTTGCCGGTGTCGCGCAGACGCTGGCGCAGGCGGCTCACCGCCATGTCGACGATGCGCTCCAGCGGCATTACCTCACGGCCACGGGTGGCGTTGGCAATGGTGTCGCGATCGAGGATCTGCTGTGGATGGTCAAGGAACAGCTTGAGCAAGGCGAAGTCGGCACCGGAGAGGATCACCTCCTCGCCATCGAGGTGGAACAGGCGGTGACTGACCATGTCCAGCCGCCACTCGTCGAAGGCCAGCACCTCCACGGGGGCGCGCTCCAGGCCGAAGCCGACCCTGCGCAATAATGCCTTGATCCGCGCCAGCAACTCGCGTGGACTGAAGGGCTTGCCAAGGTAGTCGTCGGCGCCCAGCTCCAAGCCGATCACCCGGTCGGCCTCATCGGAGCTGGCGGTAAGCATGATGATCGGCACTTGCGCCAGGCGCTGGTGCGCGCGCACCCAGCGGCACAGGCTGAAGCCATCTTCGTCGGGCAGCATCACATCGAGGATCACCAGGTCGGCGGCCTCCTCGCCCATGGCACGGCGAAAACCTTCGCCATCGCCGACGGTGCGCACCTGGAAGCCGGCGCGGCTCAGGTAGGTCTCAAGCAGTTCACGGATTTCCTGGTCGTCGTCGACCAGGAGGATGGATTTTCCGGATTGGCTCACAGTGGCCGTCCTTTGTTGTTATCAATTCACTCGATGCCGGACCTGACCCTAGGGTGGATAGCGCTTTTTCTATCCACCAGCGTCGTCGGGCTGAGCTTCTGCCGAAACGTCGGCGTTGCAGGGCACTTATTAGGATGGGTTGAGCCCGCAATACCCATCAATCCGCAGCGATGGGTATCGCTACGCTCCACCCATCCTACGAAAGTTCGCCTGCTGCAAGGCCACGCCCGCGCCTTCCAGGCCGGGATATTCGGCCGTCACCAGCCAAACGGGTATGCCCTCAAAATAGCCGCTCATGCAGCCCTTGCTGGAGAAGCTGCGGACAAACCCGCTGGCCTGGAAGAAGGCGGCGAAGCGTGGCACAACGCCGCCGACTATATACACTCCGCCGCGCGCGCCAAGGGTCAGCACATTATTGCCGGCCACACGCCCCAGCCAGCAACAGAACAGCTCCAGCACTTCCACCGCCACTGGATCGCCAGCCAGCGCGGCAGCGCTGACCTCGGCTGGCGTCGCCAGACGCTCCGAATGGCCGTCGAGTGCGCAGAGCGTACGGTAAAGCAGCAGCAGACCATTGCCACTGAGCACACTCTCGGCGCTGACATGGCCGAGCTGCCCATGCAGGTGCTGCCAAATCGCCGCCTCGCGCAGGCTGCCGATGGGCAGGTCGACATGCCCGCCCTCGCCCGGCAGAGCCTTCCAGCACCCATCACCCAGGGGCAGCAGAGTGCCGACGCCCAGGCCGGTGCCCGGCCCGATCACCACGACGGGGCTGTCCGACTCGGCAACACCTGGGCGCACCAGGACGCGTTCATGCTCGCGCAGACGGGTCATGCCCAGTGCCATAGCGGTGAAGTCATTGACCAGCAGCAGCCGCTCGACCTGCAGCGTCCGGCAAAATGCCGCGCGACTGAGGCGCCAATGGTTGTTGGTAAAACGGAAATGCTCGCCGCCCACCGGTCCGGCAACGGCCAGGCACACTGAACCCAGGCTACCCGGCGCCAGGCCGAGCCCAGCCAGGTAATGGCTGACGGCCTGTTCGGGGCTGGCAAAGTCGGCGGTGGCCAACACCCGAATCGATTCCAGTGTCTCGTTCCGCCACAGCGCGAAGCGCGCATTGGTCCCACCGATATCACCGACCAATGCCAACTTCACTTCAGGCCCTCCAGGTTGCGGGTGAAGGCGCTGGCACCTTGCTCGGCCGAGCTGAAGGCCTCGCGCATGAAGGCGAACAGTTCGCGCCCGGTGCCGACGTTGGCCTCCAGGTCCCAGGGCGCCGCTTCACGCGCGGCGAACGCCTCGGCGTCCACCAGCACCTCGAGGGTACCGGCATGCCCATCGACGCGGACGATGTCGCCATCGCGCAGGCGCGCCAGCGGACCACCGTCGAACGCTTCCGGGCAGACATGGATGGCCGCCGGGATCTTGCCGGAGGCGCCGGACATGCGCCCATCGGTGACCAGCGCCACCTGGAAGCCCCGGTCCTGCAGCACGCCGAGGTACGGCGTCATCTTGTGCAGCTCCGGCATGCCGTTGCTGCGCGGACCCTGGAAGCGCATCACCGCCACCAGGTCGCGCTCCAGCTCGCCAGCCTGGAAGGCATCGGCCAGCGCCTGCTGGTCATGGAAGACCCGCGCCGGGGCGACCACCACCTGATGCTCGAGGGCCACGGCGGACACCTTCATCACCCCGCGACCGAGGTTGCCCACCATCACCCGCAGGCCGCCCTCCGGCGAGAAGGGCCGCGCCACCGGGCGCAGGATGCTCTCGTCGAGGCTCTGGGTGGCGCCTTCGCGCCAGACCAGCTGGCCATCTTCGAGGAACGGCTCCTGGGTGTAACGGCGCAGGCCACGCCCCATCACGGTGTTGACGTCTTCGTGCAGCAGCCCGGCGTCGAGCAGTTCGCGCACCAGGAAGGCCACGCCGCCGGCGGCATGGAAATGGTTGATGTCGGCCTTGCCGTTCGGATAGACGTGGGCCAGGGTCGGCACCACCTCGGAGAGGTCGGCCATGTCCTGCCAGGTGAGCTGGATGCCCGCCGCCTGGGCGATCGCCGGCATGTGCAGGGTGTGGTTGGTGGAGCCGCCGGTGGCGTGCAGGGCGACGATGGAGTTGATCAGCACGCGCTCGTCGATCAGCTCACCGATCGGCAGGAACTGCCCGCCCTGCCGGGTCAGACGGGTGACCTGGCGCGCGGTCTCGACGGTCAGCGCCTCGCGCAGCGGGGTGTTCGGGTTGACGAAGGACGCGCCCGGCAGGTGCAGGCCCATGATCTCCATGAGCATCTGGTTGGTGTTAGCGGTGCCGTAGAAGGTGCAGGTGCCGGGGCTGTGGTAGGCCGCCATTTCCGCCGCCAGCAGCTCGTCGCGACTGGCCTTGCCCTCGGCGTAGCGCTGGCGCACTTCGGCCTTTTCCTTGTTCGACAGGCCGGACGGCATGGGCCCGGCCGGCACGAAGATCGACGGCAGGTGGCCAAAGCGCAACGCGCCCATCATCAAGCCGGGGACGATCTTGTCGCAGATGCCGAGGAACAGCGCGGCATCGAACATGTTGTGCGACAGCGCCACGGCGGTGGACATGGCGATCACCTCGCGGCTGGCGATGCCCAGCTCCATGCCCGGCTCGCCCTGGGTGACGCCGTCGCACATGGCCGGCACGCCGCCCGCCACCTGGCCCACCGAGCCGATGTCGCGCAGCGCCTGCCTGATCCGTTCCGGGTAGTGCTCGTAGGGCTGGTGCGCCGAGAGCATGTCGTTGTAGGCGGTGACAATGGCCACGTTGGCCGCGTCCATCAGGCGCAGGCGCTGCTTGTCGCCACTGCCGCAACCGGCCACGCCGTGGGCAAAGTTGGCGCATTGCAGCTTGCCGCGTTGCGGCCCCTCGCTGGCCGCCTGATGGATCATCGCCAGATAGCGCTCGCGGGTCGCGCGGCTGCGCTCGATCAAGCGCTCGGTTACCTCAAGGACGCGGGGATGCATGGAATCGACTCCAGATAGCGGATGATTTTGTTTTAATGCCGAACAAAATACGACCATGAAGGGTAAAAAACCACAGACCACAGCAAAATATTTTGTTATTACAACAACAAAACCATCAACAGTGGTTACCGACCTGACCACCTCGCCCGGTGGCGAGTGCTAAAAGAATACGCTTTGGAGCGTCTTGGCTCATCCTGCTTCGGGATTCCGCCCCTCGCCCTGTGTGGGGCTATGCTTCAACCCTCTTTGAACAGCCAGGAGCGCGCCATGATTCTCTCCACCACTCCCACCCTCGAAGGCAAGGCCATCCGTGAGTACCGCGGTATCGTCTGCGGCGAAGCCATTCTCGGCGCCAATGTGTTCCGTGATCTGTTCGCTGGTATCCGCGACATCATCGGCGGGCGTTCCGGTGCGTATGAGAAGGAACTGGCCCGCGCGCGGGAGATCGCTTTCGAGGAATTGAAGGAGAACGCGGAAAAGCAGGGAGCCAATGCCGTGGTCGGTATCGATATCGACTATGAGGTGGTGGGCCAGAACGGCAGCATGCTGATGGTGAGCGTCAGCGGCACGGCGGTGGTGGTCTGAGCTGCCGCGCGGCGGGGTAATCATCCCTCCTCCGAACGCGGCCCGCCCTGGCCCCTCTCCCAAGGGGAGAGGGGCGGTTGGACTTGTCCCTTTCCTACAGCACTTCGGGCTCTACCCGGCGCTCGCGCAGGAAGAAGTAGGACAGCGCCGGGATCAGGATCAGCGCGCCGAGCATGTTCCAGATGAACATGAAGGTCAGCAGGATGCCCATGTCGGCCTGGAACTTGATCGGCGACCAGGCCCAGGTAATCACGCCCGCTGCCAGGGTGATGCCCACCAATGCCACCACCCGGCCGGTGAAGGCCACGGCCTTCTTGTAGGCGGCCGACAGCGACAGACCCTCGCGCTGGTACTGCAGCTGCACGCTGAGCAGGTAGAGTGCGTAGTCCACACCAATACCCACGCCCAGGGCGATCACCGGCAGGGTCGCCACCTTCACGCCAATGCCCATGGCCACCATCAGCGCCTCGCACAGCACCGAGGTCAGCACCAGCGGCAGGACGGCCACCAGCGTCGCACGCCAACTGCGGAAGGTGATCAGGCAGAACACCGTCACCGCCAGGTAAACGTAGAACAGCATGGTTCGGTTGGCCGAGTGCACCACGCTGTTGGTGGCGGCCTCGATGCCGGCGGTGCCCGCAGCGAGGAGGAACTGGCGGTCCGGCTCGCTGTTATCGGCGACGAAGCGCTCGGCGATGGCGGACACTTCCGACAGCGTCTGGGCCTTGTGGTCCTTGAGGTAGGCGATCACCGGCATCACCGAGCAGTCGGTATTGAACAGCTCCGGCGTGTTCACCGAGGCCTGCTGGGCGGCGTAGTTGAGTACGTCCTGGTTGCGCTGCAGGCTGAGGAACTTGGGGTTGCCCTCATAGGTTCCGGCCGTGATCTGCCGCACGGCATTGGTCAGCGACACCGTGGTCTGCACGTTCGGATGCTGCTGCAGGGCCCACGCCAGACGATCGGCCTGCACCAGGGTCTGGTAGTTGAGGCAGCCTTCGGCCGGGGTCTTGACCATCACCGCGAACAGGTCGCTGGACAGCGCGTAGTGTCCGGTGATGTAGGCGTTGTCACGGTTGTAGCGCGAGTCCGCACGCAGCTCCGGCGCACCGGCATCGAGGTCACCGATCTGTAGTTGCAGACTGACCACGAAGCCGGCCACGCCCATGAGGCCAGCCACGACCACCGCAGTCAGGGCCCAGCGCCGCTCGGTGAAGTGGTCGAGGAAGTCCCAGATGCGCCCGAAGCCCCGGTGCGCGGCGGCGTTGGAGTCGATCCGCAGCGCGCGCTCAGCAGCCTTGGCGCCGACGCCGACGTAGGACAGCGCCACCGGCATCAACAGCAACGAGGTGAAGATCAGCATGGCAACGCCAATGCTGGCAGTGATGGCCAGGTCCTGGATCACCGGGATGTCGATCAGCAACAGCACGGCGAAGCCTACGGCGTCGGCCAGCAGTGCCGTGACACCGGCGAGGAACAGCCGGCGGAAGGTGTTGCGCGCAGCCACCTGGCGGTGGGTGCCGCGGCCGATGTCCTGCATGATGCCGTTCATCTTCTGCGTGGCATGGGACACGCCGATGGCGAAGATCAGGAACGGCACCAGGATCGAATACGGGTCGATGGCGTAGCCGAGCCAGGCGACGATTCCCAGTTGCCAGACCACCGCCAGCAGCGAGCAGAAGATCACCAGCAGGCTGCTGCGCAGACAGCGGGTGTAGGCCAGGATGATGAAGAAAGCGGTCACCACGGCCAGGCCGAAGAACATCATCACGCGGATGAGGCCGTCGATGAGATCGCCCACCAGCTTGGCGAAGCCGATCACGCGGACCTTGATCTTGCCCTGCCCTTCCTCGCCAGAGGCTTGCGCCGCTGTGTCACCGGCGTATTCGAAGCGCAGGCGGAACTTGTCTTCCAGGGTGCGCGAGAACTGGTGGTAGTCCACGCCCTTCGCCCCGGCCGCGGCCTGGTCAAGCAGCGGGATCACCAGCATGGTGGATTTGAAGTCGTTGGCCACCAGGCTGCCGACGATGCCGGCGCGGGCGATGTTCTGCCGCAGCTGTTCGATACTCGCCGGTGAGCCGTCGTAGCTATCGGGCATCACCGGGCCGCCCTGGAAACCTTCCTCGGTGACTTCGGTCCAGCGCACGCCTGGCGCCCAGAGCGATTTCATCCAGGCACGATCGACGCCCTGGGTGAGGAACAGCTCGTCATGCACCTGTTTGAGCGCATCGAGGTAGTCCGGGTCGAAGATGTCGCCCTGGGTGCTCTCCACCACGACACGAACGCTGTTGCCCAGGCCGCGCAGGGATTTGCGGTTCTCCAGGAAATTCTGGATGTAAGGGTGCCCCTGGGGAATCATCTTTTCGAAGCTGGGGCGCAGCTCCAGGCGGGTGATCGCCATGTAGCCCAGCACCAGCGTCATCAGCAGGATGCCGATCACGAACGGCAGGCGGTTGTTGAAAACGATGCGCTCCAGCAGATTACCGCTGTGCACGTCGAAGTCGTTCAGATCTTGGATCACCGGTATCACGCCTTCTTTCATGCCACCCATGATGGGTTCGCCTCTCTTTATTCTTGTTGGGCAGGAGCCAGCGCCCGCAGGCTCAAGCCACGGTTGCCGGCCAGCACCAGGCCGGTCTCAGCCTGTGCCACGGCGCCGGAGACCGGCACTAGCGGGCCCGTCTCAACGGCCTGGAAGCTCGCGCCGCCATCGAGGCTGCGCAGGGTGTGGCCAGCCTGGCTGAGCAGGTAGAGATGGCCGGACGCGTCGCGGGCGGACGCGGTGATGCTCACTGGCAAACCGGTATCCACTTGCACCCAGTTGGCGCCGCCGTCAGTACTGCGGAACACATGGCCGCGCAGGCCATAGACCAGCACGGAACCCGGCTGGCCGATAACGCCGAAGAACGAGCCCTGGTACGGCGAGGTCAGCGCCTCGAACCGTTCGCTCGCCGGATTCAGGCGCAACACCAGGCCCTGCTCGCCGACCACGAACAGGTCACGGCCGTCGTAGCCGATGGCGTTGAGGTGAAAAGCACTGGGGTTATCAGTGCGATCGGTCCAGGGCTCCCAGCTCTGTCCGCCGTCGCGGGTGCGGAAGATCAGGTTGAAGGCGCCGACGATGAAGCCATTACGCTCATCTTCGAACCAGACGTCGAGGAAGGGCTTGTCCGCACCCTCGCTTTCGATGCGGTGCGCCTCTTCCAGCCAGCGCTCGGCGTCGGGATGGTTGGCATAGGCGTCCAGCATCAGGCGACCCAGCTGGCGGCCGTCGAGCTGCTTCGTCCAGGTCCTGCCACCGTCGCTGCTGTGCAGCACCACGCCATCATGTCCCACGGCCCAACCCAGGGTTGGCGTGGCAAAGTGGACGGCGGTCAGATCCGAACTGACCGGCACGCTGGCCTGGCTCCAGGTCCTGCCGCCGTCATCGGAATAAAGGATATGTCCACGCTGCCCCACCGCGACCAGGCGCTTACCGGCCTCGGCCAGGTCGAGCAGCGGGTTGCTGGCGGCCAGTTCGCTGTGCTGGGCCGGCAGGTCCAGCACGTCGACGAAGGGCGCAGCCTGGCTGATGCCTGCAGGCAATGCCAAGGCCAGTGCGGCCAGGGCGATCCGTTTGCTAAACAACATAAGGCTACCTCGAAAGCGGAGCCGCCGCCCCGTGGTTCAGGGCGGCGGCCAGGCTGGATCAGCGAATGCCGGCGCCGGCCAGGGACTCGGCGGACCACTGGGCCTTGCCCAGCGGGTCGATGTAGCGGATGCCGCCGTACGGGCCAACCACGCCGTTGATGTTGTAGGAGTTGCCAACCAGGTCGTAGATCATGAACGGCGTGGAGTCCGGGACCTGCTTGTCATAGCTCTGGCTGAGGAAGGCGAAGGAGCCGCGATAGAGCTGGCCACGCGCGTCGTACTGGTCGGAGGCAAGGGCCACCCAGCTGTCCTCGTCCAGGTAGAAGCGACGGGTCTGGTAGATATGCCGCGCACCGGACTTGAGCGTGCCCTCGACCACCCACACGCGGTGTTTCTCCCAGCGCACAAGGTCAGGTGCCAGGTGGTTGGCCGTGGTCAGCGCCTTCGGATCCTGGGCGTAGGTCAGCCTGTAGGTGTTGTAGGGCACGATCATGTCCTGCTTGCCCACCAGCTTCCAGTCGTAGCGGTCCAGCGCACCGTTGAAGACGAATACGTCGTCGTAGGTGCCGGCGCCGGCAGTACCCGGGTTAGGCGTGTCGTAGGCCAGGTTCGGCGCCAGCTTGACGCGGCGCTGGCCGGGCAGGTACTGCCAGGCGCGGCGCGGTTGCTCCACCGCATTGGCAGCATCCTTGAGCATGATCGCCTCGCCAGCGCGGCGAGCCGGGCCGGTGTACTGCAGCTTCATCTGGTAGTAGACGCCCGAGCTGTCGATGGTCTTCGACAGGTCCTCATAGATCGGGTAATTGATGAACGCCTGACCGGTGGTGGCCAGGGTCGCCACGCCAGCGGCATCCACGTTCCAAGAGTCGTACTTGGAGTTGATGGTCACGCCCTGGTAACGCAGCAGGTGGTTCCACATGGCCTCGGCGCCCGACTGCGGAATCGGGAAGGGCACGCCCGGCAACACGTTCTCGATGGCCAGACCGCCATTGGTGGACTTGGCGCCGGTGGCGTTCTTCTGGCTGTTGTCCAGCACGCCCTGGGGCATGGCCACGGTGCGGTGGGTCGGATAGACATCGACGCGGAAGCTGGGATAACGCTTGGCCAGCTCCACGGTCGTGGCGCTGAGCATTTGCTTGTACTGGTCGACGTTCTTGCCGTCGATCACCAGCACCGGCTTCTCGCTGGCAAAGGGGTCAGGGCGCATGCTGTCGCCGGCCTTGAAGTTGGCCGGAGCGATGGTCAGGCCACCCTCGTAGGCCGGGATCGAGCCATCGGCATTGCCGCTCTTCTCGGCGCCGACCAGGGTCAGGCTGCTACCAAGCTTGGCGGCTTCGTTAGAGGAGACAGCTGCTTGGGCCACGCCGGCAAATGCCAGCGCCAGGGATGCGGCTATCAGGGTACGGTGGAATTTCATCTGGGGTTCTCCTGCTTAGGCTCTAAGCAATTCGGAAATCAGAAAGTGGTCTTGAAGGTCAGGTACATCGCGCCACGGTCTTCGACTGTGGCGCCGCCACCGGAGAAGGAGGAATAACCACCGCCGTAGCAGGTGTAGTCCTCCTGGCCATCGAAGGCATTGGGCGTTGCACCGTCGGTCTGCCCGTCCCTGCATTTATTGGCTTCGCCGAAAGCATCGACGTACTTGAGGTCGACGAAGTATTGGTTGTAGATCGCTGCGCCAACACCGACCGCATAGTTGCCGGTGTCTTCGGCGCCGCCGCCCTGGACTGGCGAAACACCGTCCAGGCCAACGTTGATGGACATCGGCGCGGAGAGGTCCACGCCTGGGAATACCTGGTACCAGGTCGGCGTGAAGTTGACGGCGATGCCCCAGTTGTCACGGGTGGCCTTGTCGATGCCGCGATAGGTGCTCTTGCCCTTGTAGAGCGCCGCGTTCGTGTCATCCAGCTCCAGCAGGTTGCTGTAGTAGAGCTCGCCCAGCAGCGTGGCCGCATCGAACAACGGTGTATCGCCGATGGCCATCAGGCCGTTCAGGGTCCAGTGCAAGGTATCGCCGGTGGCGCTGTAGCTTTCGCCCGGAACCGCAGCAACGACGCCAGTCCCGGGGGTCCGGCCAGGCAGCAACGGCGCGATGGGGCCAGTAGCACCAGCAGCCAGGTAGGGGCTGAGGATCAGCGGAATGCTCGACAGCGGCATGTTGTGGCGCACGTTCAGGTCGCTGCCGACGCTAATACCGCCGATATCCTTGGACAGGCTCAGGCCGAAGATATCGACCTCTTCGCCATAGGCGAACTGATAGGTCGTGCCGGCGATGGAGTTGACCACGTTGCCGGCCAGCTTCGCGCCCACGGCAGGCGGCGTCGCGGTGCCCTGGCTGAGGCTGCTGCCATTGAGCCAGGCCTGTGGGAGGATGTCCGAGGTACGGCGGTAGTAGACGCCCAGGGTGCCATCCAGCCACTCCGGCGACCACTTGGCCATCACACCCCAGTCGCCACGCTTGTCCGGGGTCACATCATGCCCACGGCGCACGTTGGTCAGGGTGCCCGAAGGCAGCAGCCCGCCCTGTCCGGTATGCCCCAGCAGGAAGGACTCGGCGCCCTCACCCACCAGGTCGGAACCACCGTAGTAGGTGCCGGCCTCAGACAGGCGCGCCGCATCCCACTCCAGGAAATACTGGGCGGCGACGGTCAGTTCCGAATTCACCGTGAACGATGCGGAAATCTGGTTGCGCGGGACGAACAACTCCTTGGCCTCGGTACCCGGCGAGTTCGCCAACTTGGCCAGGTCCAGACCCGACTGGCCATAGCTGACCGCATGCACGGGGTTGAGCAGCGTCTCGCCCCAGTACACGTTGTGCTGGCCAAGCTTGGTGCTGAACAACGACTCGTCGCCCACTTCGGTGCTGTAGAACACGAAGGCATCGAGGATCTCACCGGACGGGCCGCTGTAGTAGCGCTGGGCATAGTTGCTCAGGTGCGAGCTGCCGAATCCCTTGTTTTTGTTGGTAATGAAGGGATTGAGCCCTGCCGGGCTGCCGATGACGCCGGACTCGTCGCCGTTGCCGTTGACGAACGGGTTGGAATTGGAGCCGGCATTGTCATAGGCCTTGTCGTACCAGCTGGCAGCGCTGACACGGAAACCCATGTTGTTCTGGTAGACCACGTCCAGCTCGGTCAGCAGGTCGACGCGGTTGGTGATGTTGGTGCCGGACTTGCGGAAGTTGTAGTCGCCGTCGTTGTTGTTCGGCGTGCCCAGCATGGTCTTGTCGGCACTCTCGGTACGGACACCGTAGTTGTACTTGACGGTGTTATCGAAACGCACGGCCCAGTCCGGATTACCGGTATCGAGTTCGAAGGCCTGGGTCGATGAGGCGCCCATCCCGGCAAGGATCGCCGAGGCGAGCAGGCACCTGCGCAGGTTCGGACTGTGATTCTTGTTGTTCTTCATGCGTTGGCTCCGCTTCTTGTTGTAATGACTACTGCAACCTTCTGGCTTGCTCCTGCTGCCTGACCGGGACGCATCCGGTTGGCTTGATGCGTCCTGGCCCGCCGAACTGCCCGGCGATCTCTGAACGTGCGGGATCAGTGATCCAGAATCTGGATGAGTGCTTCCGCGCGCGGCCAGTCGCCGTAGCCGGAGGCAGGATTGAGATGACCGACTTCACCGAGTTCGACCAGGGCACCGCCCCAATCGGCCGCCATGCCACGGACGGCGTCCAGGCTGGCGAGGTGATCGTTATCGCTGGCGGCCACCAGGCTGGGAAATGGCAGCCGCTGGCGCGGCAAGGGCGACCAGCCATTGGCGCGCAGGGTATCGGGGGCCGGGTAGCCTTCCGGCCAGGTAGCGTCGAGGTCTGGCGGCGTGGCTAGCAGCGCGCCCTTGATGGGGCGGTCGTAGCGGGCAGCCCAGTGCACGACCATCAGCACACCGGCGCTGTGAGCCACCAGGATCACCGGACCCTCGATGCTTTCGAGCTCGCGCTGGATGGCCTCGACCCGAGCATCGAGGCTCAGTTTGTCTTCGGTCAGCGGCGCGACAGTACGCACCTTGGGCAGGCGTGCGGCGAGCAGGGTCTGCCAGTGCTCGGCCACGTGGTCGCGCAGGCCCGGGACGATGAGGATGGTTGCGCTGTCTTTATTGTTGTTCACGTCATTACCCTTGAGCTGTCGATGGGATCGCCATCGGGTGCTTGTGGAACTTTGTAGGACAGACAGTAGAGACGCTGGGGGTCAGCTGCTTTTCTTTGGGCGTCAGCGACTTCGCAATTGATGACAATGAGCGGCGTGCTCGTCCACCCACCCGGCACACTGGACTCCCCGCAAACCGCCGGAACCACTAGGCCTGGGCAGCTCAAAGGCCCGCTGAGGCGCAGGCAGAACCCGACAATCTGGCATACCCTGCAGGGGTGGTATCGAAGGGAAAATGGCGCGATGCTGTCGCCTAAGGCGGGAAAGGCACCGATACAAGTGCCAACCTAACTTACCTTTTCATGACAAGAACGACCGTAGCCAGGACCAATAGCCTGCGCTCGGCAGGATGGATGCTTCAGGAGCGTGGCGATCATCATGACCCCAATGGTTCGCGCAGCAGCCTTGACCAACTACTTCGAAGTGGCCCAGCACCTGGGCCTGAACCCCCACCAGCAGCTGCGCCAGGTTGGCCTCAGTGCTTCACTGCTGGACACCCCCGAACAGCGCCTGCCCACCTCCGCCGTGGCGACGCTGCTGGAAGAGTCCGCCCTGGCCGCCAACTGCCCGAACTTCGGCCTGCGCATGGCCGAATCGCGCCAACTGTCCGACTTCGGCGCCATCAGCCTGTTGCTTTCACACCAGCCGACCCTGCGCAGTGCGATGGACACGCTCGTGCAATACCGCCACCTGCTCAATGAGTCGCTCGCGCTCTACGTAGACGAGGTTGGCAAGACGGTGATCCTGCGCGAAGAAATCATCACCGACCCGCCGGTGCCGATCCGCCAGGGCATCGAGCTGGCCATCGGCGTACTGTTTCGGATGTGCAGCGCCCTCCTGGGTGCGCACTGGCGGCCGTTGAGCGTGAACTTCACCCACGACGCCCCGCCCGAGTTGCAGGTGCACCGACGCCTGTTCGGCTGCAAGCTGGAGTTCGGCAGCGAGTTCAACGGCATCGTCTGCCAGGCCGCCGACCTCGACAAACCGAACCCGCTGGCCGACCCGACCATGGCGAAATACGCGCAGCGCTTCGTCGAGTCACTGCCCGGCGCCACTGAGCAATCCGCGCTGGCCGAAGTACGCAAGGCGATCTACCTGCTGCTGCCCATGGGGCGCGCGACCATCGAGCAGATCGCCCAGTCCCTCGGCATGAACGTGCGCACCCTGCAACGCCGCCTGGAGGAAAGCGGCGTGACCTTCTCCGACCTGATCAACGACGTGCGCAAGGATCTGGTCCTGCGTTACATGGAAAACCCGCGCTACTCGCTCAGCCGCATCGCCGACCTGCTGGGCTACTCCGTGCCCAGCTCCTTCACCCGCTGGTTCACCAGCCAGTTCGGCATGGCCCCGGCAGCCTGGCGACGCGAGCGACAGATCAAGTTGGAGGAGTGAACCGTTTCGCAACCGGCAAGGAGGCTGCTGTGACGGCGGGGGAATTCATTGGCTTTGTCTGCGTTAGCTGTTGCCAGCAACGAACGGCCTGGCTGAGAACCTTGTGGGAGGACCTTTTCGCGAGCAAGCTCGCTCCTACAAGCGATGCATCCCATTGCAACACTTGACAGGGACAGAGCCAATTCATTCGCCAAGGGCAGACCTGCCCTCTCCGCCTTCACACAACAAAAAAACGCCGCAAACTGGAACCCGACGGTAGAACGGTTCCAGCGCGGCGAAGGCCCTGCTTTCACAAGGCATCGATGACCCCAACCACAGGGTTCTAGAAGCCCCAGTGCAGCATCCCGAGCACCAGGGCGGCGAGGAAGGCGGTCTCCCCCACCATCAACAGGATCGGCTTGATCCCGACCGACGCCAGCTCCTTGAGCTGGGTCTTCATGCCTAGCGCACTGATGGCAATCACCAGGCACCAGCGCGACAGGCTATTACCCGCATCCTGTACCACTTGCGGGATCAGGCCTGTGCTGTTGGTCGCGGCAAGGACCACGAATCCCACCGCGAACCACGGCAAAAGTGGCGGCCTCTTGGTGCCAGGCTCGGCCCCGCGGGCGCGAGTGATCATGGCGGCGCAAAGGATCACCGGCAGCAGCATCGCCACCCGCATCAGCTTCACCACCGTGGCGCTGTCGCCGGTCTCATGGGACATGCTGTAGCCAGCGCCGACCACCTGGGCGACGTCGTGGATGGTGCCGCCGAGGAACAGGCCGGCTTGCAAGGGCGTCAGGCCGAACGCTTGGGCGATCATCGGGTAGAGGATCATCGCCACGGTGGACAGCGCCGACACGCCAATGACCGTGAACAGCGTCGCCCGCTCCTTCTTCTCATGGCTGGGCAAGGCTGCGGCGAGGGCCAGGGCCGCCGAAGCACCGCATATCGCGGTGGCGCCGCCAGTAAGCAGACCGAACAAGGTGTTGAAGCCCATGGCGCGAGCCGCGACGATGGACACCAGGATGGTCACCACCACCAGCGCCACCACCATCGCTACGGGCTGCCAACCCAGGGCAGCGATCTGTTCGAGGGTGATGCGAATACCGAGCAAAGCGACGCCCACCCGGAGGACCTCGCGGGCGGTGAATTCAATCCCCGGCTTACACACCCCATCACCCGACAGGAAGTTCATCGCCATGCCCAGCAGCAGGGCGAAGAGCATCACCGGGGCGCCGTAATGCTCGGACAGGAAAGTCGCGGCGGCAGCAACGGTGGCGCTGGCGATAAAGCCTGGCATCAGCGTCCGGCTGCGCGAACCCAGGGCGGCTATTGCAGTGGCAGTCATGCGGAAGGCTCCTGCGGTCTGGAGTCGGAAAGATCGATGAAGCAGGCTTCGCCTCGCTGCTCGATCGGATAGGTGGCAACCCCGAACCCATACAGATTGGGGATGCAACCCGTGGCCAGGTCGAAGCGAAGGCCGTGTGCCGGGCACTGCAGCAGGCGACCATCCAGCTTGCCGCTGAACAGTGAAGCACCTTTGTGGGGGCAGCTATCGTCGATGGCATAGAGCGTGCCGTCGAGGTTGAACAGCACTACACACTTTTCATCGTGGCGGAACAGGCTACGACCGCCGACACCTGGCACCTTCTCCGATGGGATCTCGACCAGCCGCGTCATGCTTGCAGCTCCGGACTTGGCATGGCGCGGAGCAAGGTCGCCAGGATCATCTCGGGCGGCTGGGCACCGACCAGCGGATAGCGTTGGTCGACGACGAAGGCCGGTACGCCCGAGACACCCAGGCTCGCGAAGTCACCCGAGTACGGAGTGGCGTCATCGTGCAGCACATCGGCCAGGTCACGGGGATCGAAATCGCAGGACTGCGCCAGGCGCAGCAGCAGTTCCTGCTGCCCCAGGTCGTCACCCGACTGGAAGTACGCGGCGAACAGTCGCTCCAGCAGGGCATTCACCTGCTCTTCGGTGCCGATTTCGGCGGCACGGGCGAACAGGCGATGGGCATTGGCCGTGTTCGGCATGACACGGATGCGGTGCAAGTCAACATCAGCACCAGCCAGCGCAGCGGCGGCCTTCACCTGGGCCTGGCGCGCCAGCACCGCGGCCTCGCTGCCAAGACGGCGAGCGTAGAACTCACCAAATGGCACGCCTTCGGCAGGCAGATCGGGCAACAGTTGCACACCCCGCCACAGGACCCGGACAGGCACACCAGGCCGACTTGCGGCGAGCAACTTCAGTGCCCTCTCCAGGTTACGCTTGCCGATCAGGCACCAGGGGCAGATGAAGTCGAAGGCGACTTCGATAAGCAATGGCTTCACGAATGGGCTCCAACAGGAACAGCCAGCACCGGGCTCAGCCGCTCGATATCACTGTGGTAATGGCGCTTGGCATAGAAGAACACGACGGCAGCCGCGAGGCTGGCCAGCGGCATCAGCTGGAAAGCCGTATCCAGGCCAAAGCGGTCAGCCAGGGCGCCCGTCACGAAAGGACCGGGGGCGAGGCCGAGCAGGTTGTTGGCCAGCGTCAGGGTCGCGAATGCCGTGCCGTGGATGGCGTAGTGAGTCAGGTTCGCCACCATCGCGCCGGCCGGCCCGGTCGTTCCGGTGGCCACCAGCATGCCGAGGGCGATCATCACCAGTTGCAGCGGACCTGGCGGCAGCATGAAGGCCAGCGACAGCAGCAGGCAGCTGCTCAAGCAGAAGCTGATGGCCAGGGCGATCTTGCGATCGGGCGAATTACGGCACAGGCGATCGCTGAGCATCCCGCAAAGGATCATTCCGGTGCCGCCGATCAGCACCAGCACGGCCGCGGTAACGCCGGCGCGGTCGGTGCCCATCTGGTAATAGCGGTTCAGGTAGCTGGGAATCCAGGCCATTATGGCGCCGCCAACGAACAACTGCAGGCCACTGCCGACGTAGGCGCAGATCACCGAACGACTGGCGAACAGCGTGGCCAGGGGGCTCTTGCCCTCCGCCGCCATCGCCCTGGCCTCTGCTTTGGACTGGCGAGGCACCGCGATGCGCCGTTCACGAACGATCACTGGATAGAGTACGGCCAACACCAGGCCGAACAGGGCCATGCCGGCGAACGCCATGCGCCAGCCCAGGTGCGCAGCGATGATGCCGCCGAGCGCCATGCCCAGCACTGAGCCGAACATCCCACCGGCCATGAAGGCGCCAGTCAGCGTGGCGCGCATGCGCTTGGGAAATACCGACAGCACCACGGCAATGCCGACGCTGCCATAAGCCGCCTCGCCAACGCCGACCAGCAGGCGCGCCACGAACATCTGCTCGTAGTGCTCGGCCAGGCCACAACCGAGCGTTGCCAGGCTCCAGAGGAAGGCCATCAGGGCCAGACTCTTGGCCCGCCCCCAGCGGTCAGCCGCCAAGGACAGCGGAAAGGTGAGCAAGCCGACCATCAGGGCCACCACGCCGCTGAGCGAGCCAAGCTGGGCGTCGGACAAAGCCCATTCGCTCTTGAGCAGCGGGAAGACCGCGTTGAGCACCTGTCGCGACATGTAATCGGAAATCAGCAGGCCAAAGGTCAGGGCGAACACGACCCAGGCATAGGTGCGGGGGACGCTGACAGTTGCGTCCTCAATGTCGTCGGCAGTAGCGGTGGCATGATGGAAAGCCATGTTGGCTCCTTGAATCGGTGCGTCTAATTGTTCTTGTCACGCTAGACGGCAGGGGCGGCTCATCGCCACCCCGCCCCGGCCAGCCTTGTGGGCCGGCCGATTGTTGCGTCGGTCAGCCACGCATGGGGACGTGCTTCTGACCCGGCTGGCGGTTTGGCGCCATGCCGTTCATGCGCAAGGTTTCCTCAACATCCTTGTACTGCACGCCGATCTTGTAGATCTCGCGCGCTTCCTTGCCGCTGGCGATTTCGCGGCCCAGCTCGTGAGCGATGCGCACGGTCTGCTGGATCTGTTGCACCGAGGTGAAACGCTTGCCGTGCTGGTCGATGATGGTGTCTTCGATGCCGACGCGCGGGTGCAGGCCCATGGCCAGGGCCATGGCGTTGAATGGCAGGACGTTCTTCAACAGCGACTCGGCGGTGACGGTAGCGCCGTCCGGTGCGCGGTGAATGAAGTTGAAGAAGTTGAACGGGTTGGGGCCGTCGAAGCCGCCGCCAATGCCGATCCAGGTCAGGTTCAGCGGGCCCTTGTAGACGCCCTTGCGCACCAGGCGCTCGAGGGTTTCCAGGGCATGCATGCCGGTGAGTTGGAAGTGCGGCTGGATGTTGGCAGCCTGCAGGCGCTTGAGGTGCTCCTCGACCCAGGCCGGGCCGGCCGGAACGGTCATCTCGCTGTAGGCGGCCTGGTAGGCCGGGTGCTCCAGGGAAGTACCTTTCAGGTATTCCGGGTAGAGCAGCTCCATGATGTTCATCTGGGTGGTATTGATGGCCACGGTGACCTGGTCCGGCTTCGGAGTCAGCTCTGCCAGCATGTGACGGGTGTCGTCGGACAGCCACTTGGCCGCCTCGCCATCGCTTTCCGGCGCAAAGGAGATCGAACCGCCGACCTGGATGATCATGTCCGGCACTGCCTCACGCACACCGGCGATCAGCTCGTTGAACTTCGACAGGCGCTTGGAACCCTTGCCATCCAGCTCACGCACGTGCAGGTGCAGCACGGTGGCGCCGGCTTCATAGCAGTCCACGGCCTTCTGCACCTGCTCTTCCATGGTTACCGGGATGTCTTCCGGAAAGTCTTCCGGCATCCACTCGGGGCCGTATGGCGCCACGGTGATGACCACTTTTTCCTGATTTTCGGGGTGCAGCGAATCGTCGAAGAATTGCATGTTGATGTCCTCGGTTCGTTCTTGTTTGGATGTCCCGGCCGGTGGCTGACCAGCCGGGTGGATCAGGGAGTCAGAAGGGCTTGTCGCCGATGATGCCGGCGCGCTCCATCTGGCGCAGGCAAGGCGGGTAGTCCATCACTGCATAGTGCTGGGTAGAGCGGTTATCCCAGATGGCTACGCTGTTCTTCTTCCAACGCCAGCGCACCTGGAACTCCGGGATATACGCCTGGCTGATGAGGTAACGCAGCAGGTCGCTGGCGCCGGGGTTGGCGTCCTGGCCGAAACGCACATTGGCCGGGGTGTGGTAGTTGGTGAAGTGGGTGGTGAAAGCGTTGACGAACAGCACCTTCTCACCGGTTTCCGGATGGGTACGCACCACTGGATGCTCGGCATCCGGGTAGGTAGCCTTCAGGGCCAGGCGCTTCTCGATCGGCATCGCCGCACCGAAGCTCGCTTCGATGCTGTGGCGTGCACGCAAGTCAGCGATGCGCGCCTTGATGTCGGCCGGCAGCATTTCGTACGCCAGGGCCATGTTCGTCCACATGGTGTCGCCACCTACGGGCGGGCACTCGACGCAACGCAGCACGCACCCCATGGGCGGTGCCTCACGCCAGGTGGCGTCAGTGTGCCAGGCGTTCTCGTAACGGTCGTTGGGCTGGTCCGGGGACTTGTAGATGCGCACCAGGCCCGGATGCTCCGGATCGCTGCCGGCTACCGGGTGGTCTTCCAGCTCGCCGAAACGGCGGGCGAAGGCCACATGCTCGGCACGGGTGATGTCCTGGTCGCGCAGGAACAGCACCTTGTGCTTGAGCAGCAACTGCCGGATCTCGGCGAACAGCCCTTCGTCGCGAGCCGCATCACCAAGATCCACACCGCTGATTTCGGCGCCAATGCTGCAGGTCAGTTGTTCTACGTGCATGGCCAACCCCTTAGATGACGAAGATCGAAGAGCCAGTGGTCTTGCGCGACTCCAGGTCGCGATGAGCCTGGACGGCATCTGCCAGCGCGTAGTGCTGGTTGATGTCGATGCGGATGCGGCCGCTGCCGACGTGGTCGAACAGCTCGCCCACCAGATCTGCCTTCTCCGCCGGGTCGGCGATGTAGTCGGCCAGCGCCGGGCGAGTCATGAACAGCGAGCCTTTCATGGCCAGCAGTACCGGGTCGAACGCCGGGATCGGACCGGAGGCCGTACCGACGCAAACCATCAGACCGCGGCGCTTGAGCGAGTCCAGCGAGGCCATGAAGGTGTTCTTGCCAACGCTGTCGAACACCACGTTGACGCCGACGCCATCGGTCAGCTCACGCACACGCTTGGCGATGTCTTCTTCGCTGTAGTTGATGACATGGTCGCAACCGTGGGCACGGGCGACTTCCGCCTTGGCCTCGGTGGACACGGTGCCGATCACGTTGAGGCCGAGGATCTTCGCCCACTGCGAGACGATCAGACCGACGCCACCGGCAGCGGCGTGCAGGAGGATGCTATCGCCCGGCTTGAAGTCATAGATGCGGCGCATCAGGTAGGCCGACGTCAGGCCACGCATGGTCATGGCGGCGGCGGTTTCGAACGCGATGGTTTCCGGCAGCTTGATCAGCGGCGCAGCCGGGATCAGGCGCTCAGTGCTGTAGGCGCCCAGGGTGTTGAGAAAACCGGTGTAGGTGACGCGATCGCCCAGGGCGACATTGGTCACGCCTTCGCCCAGCGCCACCACCACGCCAGACGCCTCGACGCCGATGCCATTGGGCAGCGGAATCGGGTAGGTGCCATTGCGGAAATAGGTGTCGGCGTAGTTCAGGCCAACAGCAACGTGACGGATGCGGACTTCACCCGGCCCCGGCTCCCCGACTTCGACGTCTTCATAACGAAGTACCTCGGGTCCCCCGGTCTCATAGAAGCGAACGGCTTTGGCCATGCCTTTTCTCCAATCTGGATTCTTGTTGGCGGGTCACGGACCCATGGATTGGACTGTAGGGAGGCACCGCCTGGCATGCTTCTCATCGCACGACAGCGGCTTTTCATTTCATGACAGGCGAAGAACAAGCCCGTTCTGCAGGAGCCAGCTTGCTGGCGAACGGGTGGATCGGTTGTCGAGCAAGCGGGCTCCTACGAGCAGCCATAACGCGTGTCTTGATTGCTGCTATGGCGTCCAGTCCACTCGATGCTCGTCAAGATAGGCTTCGACCGCAGCGCCCACGGTCGGATGGAAGATGGCGAATCCCGGGGACTCGAGCAGGCCGAAGCGTGTCAGCTTGTCCTTGACCGGGTCCTTCATCTCGGCGAAACACAACTCGATCTGTGCCTCCCGCAGAGTTCTTTTGAGTTCGGCGAGCATGTCCGCCGAGGTTACGTCGACGCTGGTCACCGGCTCGGCCGCAATGATGAGTCGTCGCACCGGCGTAGGTGACTGCTCCACCGCGTCCAGCACTGACTCCTGAAATAGTTCGGCGTTGGCGAAGAACAGCGGAGCATCCCAACGAAACAGCACCAGGCCCGGCACTCGCCGCGCGTCAGGGTAGCGTTTGATGTCGTGATAGCCGCGAATGCCGTCCACCCTTCCCAACACTGCGAAATGCGGGCGCCAGCCATCCCAGAGGAACTCGATGACGGCCATCACCACCGCCAGCCCAATGCCAGGCACCGCACCGAGGACGGTCACGCCCACCAGGCAGGCGATGGACAGCCAGAACTCCCATTGCTGAATGCGGTAGATGCGCCACAGGTCCTTGAATTCGAACAGGCCAATGGCCGATGCGATCACCACGGCGGCCAGCGCGCTGCTGGGCAGATGGCTGAGCAGGTCAGGCGCGAACAGTAACAGCAGGGCCACCGCTAGCGCCCCGACGACGCCGCTGAGCTGGGTCCGGGCCCCGGCCGCCTCGGCGACGGGCGTACGGGACGAGCTGCTGCTGATTGGAAACCCCTGGAAGAACCCCGCCGCCAGGTTGGCCGCGCCCAGGCCGATCATTTCCTGGTTTGGATCGACGTAGCTCTTGGTCTTGGCGGCATAGGCACGCGAAAGCACACTGGTATCGGCAAAGGACACCAGGGCGACAGCGAAGCCGCCAACGATCACGCCCCCCAGGTCGACCGGAGTCATCCAGGGCCACGCGAATGACGGCAGGCCCTGCGGCAACGAGCCGAGCACCTTGACCCCGGCACGGCCATCGAGATCCAGCAGGCCGACGGCCAGTGTGGCCGCGACCACCGCGATGAGGATGCCTGGCGCACGCGGGAACTGCTTCAGCAGCAGGATCGCCGCCAACGTTCCGCCGCCGACCAGGAACGTCATCCAGTTGGATTCGCCCGCGAGCAGCGCCTGCCCAAGGCTCCAGACGTCGAGCAACGGCCCCCTGTCGTCAATGGAGATGCCGAACAGCTTGGGCAGCTGGCTGATCAACACAGTCAGCGCAATACCGTTCAGGTAGCCGTAGCGGATCGGCTTGGACAACAACTCGGTAATGAATCCCAGCTTCAGCACTCCGGCCAGGATGCACACCACACCCGACACGACCGCCATCATGCTAGCCAGGACCACGGCACGCTGCGGGTCGCCGTTCGACTGCGCCAGCACGACGGTCAGAATGACCGCGACCAGGGAGGAGTCCGGCCCCAGCACCAGGATGCGGCTGGGGCCGAGCAATGCGTAGACCAGCAACGGGACGATGGTGGCGTAGAGGCCATAGATGCCAGGCACACCAGATGCCTCCGCATAAGCAATGCCGACCGGAACCAGCATGCTGGTCAACACCAGACCGGCGACCAGATCGCGCGGCAGCCACTGGATCTGGTAACGGCGTAGCAACTGCAGGCCCGGCAACCAGCGCTGCCAGCCGGAAACGTCGGAGGATCGCAGGCGCGCCAGACGTCCGGGTTCAGGCGGGGGGCTGGTCGGGCTGTGGTCGCTCATGGAGGCCTCGTCGTGCATGGGAACGTCACGTCCACTCCGCGCGCAGCAGCGCCACTAGGCACGCTCTTCCTCGCTCAGCCCCGCAGTCCGGGCCTGACCGAGGCCCGGACTGCGGGGCTCCGGTGCAGGCGTTGGGCGGATCAGTGGAAGGGGAAGATATAGTTCATCCACGCGGCCATGCGAAGGAGGATCTTGCGCATCACAGCGACGTGGTGGAAATGCTTGCTGTAGAGCGCCGCCTGGCCGTAGGAACCACCCGGCATCAACGCTGCGTACTGCTCGTACTCTGGGTCGATGATCTCGATGGTCACGGGCACACGTCCCGGCGGCGGGGAGCCAGTGAAGCTGATCAACGTGCCTGATGGCTGTACCTGACCCTCGCCGATCACCGCGAGGACTTCCTTGACCCGGCCCTTGAACACCCGGCCCGGTATGCCATCGAAAGCCACTTCGGCTTCATCGCCAGAGCTGAGGCGCAATTGACTGTTCTGCCTCATCCAGGCCGTGAAGTAATGGCCCTCTTCGGGGATGAAGACCATCGAGGGCCGCAGCGGCAGCCTGGTGGCCATCATCCCCGGCCGCAGCGAGACCTGGGTCACGAAGCCCTTGCCCGGCGCCCGTACCACGGTATTGTCCAGCTCGTACTGGGCGATGTTCAGTTGGGCCTGCAGGTCATCCACCCGAGCAGTGGTGAGGTCCACATCGCGGCGGTTGCCGACATTGCGCTTGAACAACTCACTGGCGCGAAACTGATCAGCCCTGGCCGACACCAGTTGCGCCTTGAAGGACTTGACCCGGTTCTCGAAGGGCGTTGGGTCGATGCGGAACAGCACATCGCCTTTTTCCAGGGGCCGGTTGGTTTCGACCGGAACCTCGATGACCTGGCCGGTGACCACCGGGATCACGGGCGTCGAGACGAAATAGGAGCGCGCCACCTCACTGTAGGGGTGGTTGTAGTTCATGGTGAAGATCAACGCGCCGATAAGGACCACGCCACCCAGCACCGCAGTCGGTACCGACCACTTGTTGAGCGGGATCTTGAAAATCTTGAAGATCGCGATGCAGATGGCGGCGTACGTGAGTATCAGTAACAGGTCCATGGATCAGGCCTCCTCGTCCTTGGGTTGGGGGCTCGGCGCCTGGCTGGTCAATCGCTGGCCTTCGAGCACTTCCAGGCGCCGCTGCAGATCGGCCAGTTGTTGCTGCAACTCCGCACCACTGACTTGTGCCGTGCCGTTAGTGAAACCCCAGCCACGGTCCTCGCGGTACAACATCGCCCAGATCCACAGGAACGGCCACAGGGCGTGCAGAGTGAACAGGCTCACCCAGCCAGCGGCGTGGATGGCGTCCTGGTGAGGATGATTGCGGTGCACGGCAATCTCGTAAGGGATGTCATGCAGCACGATGATCCCGTAGAACAACACGATGCCGACGAATATCAGCACCCCCAAGGCAAAGTAATCGAGCATCTGACGCCCCCTCTCCGCAGCCAATCCGGCCGTCGCAATGACAATCCTGCTCAGTATGGATGAAGCCCAGCATTTCGCCGGTCTCACCCGCGCTTCAGGATGTATCACCAGGGACGGGACCTCTTGCCCCGCGGCACCAACCTTAGCGCTTGGCTTTCAGCCGTACCTTCTCCAGGGACAGCTTGTAAGCCACGTAGTACTTATAGATGTTACCGACGTAATCCACCGTCTCACGCCCGACGATGCGCGCAGCCGCATGTTCGACGTTGCCGAACCAGACGTTCTTGTCCAGGCCGGACTTCTCCGCCAGCCGGCGGAACTTGCGCAGGTTGCCGGGGCCGGCGTTATAGGCAGCAAAAGACATCAACGTGCGATTCATCGGTGTCAGAGCCGGATCATCGAGGTAGGTGTCGGCGATCAGGCGCAAGTACTTGCTGCCGGCCTCGATGTTGCGGTCAGCGCTCTTGTCGATTTCCTGAACCCCCACTTTAGGGTCGGCGGCCGTGCTGGGCAGCAGTTGCATCACCCCCACCGCGCCACGGTGACTACGCGCTTTCTGGTCCAACTGGGACTCCTGATAGCCCTGCGCCATGAGCATCAGGTAATCGAAGTCGTAGGTCCCGGCATGTTTTTCGAACAAGGTCACCAGCTCGGCGAAACGCCTGAGCTCCTCCTCCGTGGTGGCGTTATGCAGCTCCTTGCTGTTCGTCACGTACTTGTTGCGGATGCTGTTGCCGAAGGCAGTCCCGATCTTGTGTGTCTTGGCGAAACCCGCGAGCACTTCCTTGAACTTCGGGCTGCCCTTGCGGATCGCCCAGGCCAGTTGCGAGTCATCGCGCAGGTAGAAGGCGTCGTGGATCAGCAGATCCCTGAGCACCACCTTCCAGCTGTCGGCGATGTAGCGGTCCACGACGATGGCATTCACCAGGCCGACGTTGACCATCTCCAACAGGTCCTCGGACTCCAGATTCTCGTCCGCCAGCTTGATCTTTACCGGCGCCAGCCCCTGGGCCTTGAACTTCTCGTTGAGTTCAGTGAGGTGTTCGAAATAGCTGCTGGACTGGCGTACCGTCACCTCCATGCCAGCCAGGTCCTCCAACCTGGCCAGGGGGGAACTCCCGGGGCCGGTCACCAGGGCCTCGCGAACGCCGGAAGCGAAGGGAGCGCTGAAATCAACGGTCTCCAGGCGCTTGCCGGTGATCGTCAGACCACCCGCCGCGATGTCACCGACGCCCTCGACGAGCTTGGGTAACAATTCGTCCCTCGCCACCGGAATGAACAGCACGTTCCAGCGCAGGGATTTGCGCTGGTAGGGATACTTCGTGTTCAGCCAGGCCTCCAGCCCCTTGCCGATTTCATAGGCAATGCCCAGTTGGCGTCCGCGGTCCACGGCATAGAACGTCTTGCTGTAGGGAACCAGGATGCGCACCAGCCGGCGCTCGCGCATGCCCTCGAAATCACCGACCCAGGCCTTCGGCACTGGTAGGACCATCGCCTGAACCTCAGCCTCTTCGGCAGCGCTCAGCTCCACGCTCGGCAAATCCTGCGCTCGGGCAACCTGCATCAGGCACACCAGCACCATCCCGATCAGCCGGCGCGCGGGGAAGGACAGTCTCATCGGAGTTCACCTTCGTACAGCCTGGCGGGAGGGGCGCAATTACCCCGCCCTTGTTTCAAGACTGGCCCACAAACCTTCCGCCCGCCATCACCCGTCCAGGGTTCTTTACAACCCAGGATTCAGAAGCGCTCCTCAACGATCTTGAAAGGATACGGAGCCGCCTTGTAGCGCCCAAGCGTGCCGCGCTTGGGCAATTTGATCGCGGCGTCCCTGGTCAGGTCCCCGTAGGGAATCTGCTGTAGAAGGTGGCTGATGAGGTTGAGGCGGACCCGCCGCTTGTCCTCAGAACGCGCCATGTACCAAGGAGCCCAGGACGAATCGGAAGCCGCGAACATTTCATCGCGGGCGCGGGTGTATTCATCCCAACGGCTGAAGGACTTCAGGTCCATGGGCGACAGCTTCCAGATCTTGCGCCCGTCGTTGATACGGTCCTCCAGGCGCCGACGCTGCTCCTCCGGACTGACCTCGAGCCAGTACTTGACCAGAATGATGCCGGACTCAACCATCATCTTCTCGAACAGCGGCACCACTTTCAGGAACTTCTGGGCCTGCTCCTCGGTGCAGAAACCCATCACCCGCTCCACGCCCGCACGGTTGTACCAACTACGGTCAAAGATCACGACTTCGCCCGCCGCCGGCATATGAACCAGGTAGCGCTGCGCATACATTTGAGACTTCTCCCGCTCGGTGGGCGCCGGCAGCGCCACCACGCGGAAGATGCGCGGGCTGACACGCTCGGTGATCGCCTTGATCGTCCCACCTTTGCCAGCGCCATCGCGCCCCTCGAAGACGATGCACACCTTGAGCCCCTTGGCCACCACCCACTGCTGCAGTTTGACCAGCTCGACGTGCAGCTCTTTGAGTTCTTTTTCGTAGACCTTTCTCGACAGTCGCTCCTGGCTACCCTCGACGACGCTCTTTGCGGCTTTCTTCTTGCGTTTTGCCATTGCAGGCTCCCTCATTCCCGGGCCCATCGCCCACCTGTCCATTAAACCTAGCGGACGAACCGACTTTTGCAGGCCAGACCGATCGGCCATGGCAGGCCCGCGCTGAATCAAGGAAACATCGGGTGAGGCCAAAACAGACCTCGCGCCCCCTGAACAGGGCCAGTCTCCAGCCTGCCGATCAATCTGCTTCCTGATAGAAAATGTTCAGGCAGGATTGCGGATCGCCGTCCTGATAGCCTACCTTGAACCAGCTAGTGCGCAGCTCAAGGGTGGCATGGGTAAGCGGGTCCGGGGCCATAGTGCCACTCGCCAGCTCCTGCTGATGTTCCTGGGCAATGGTTTCGACGGATTTCAACGCTTCGTCCATGCTTCCCTGCGCCAACCAGGGCTGGTGGCGCTGCGCATAACGCACCCAGACTCCAGCCAGACAGTCAGTCTGCAACTCCTTGCGCGCGAGCAGGCCATCGACCCCCTCCAGCGCGTCGCCACGCTGTCGTGCCTGGTTGACCCAACTATCGACGCCTGCCAGGTTCTGCACGTGGTGGCCGATCTGGTGGGCTATCAGATAGGCCTGCGCGAGATGGCGGACTGAGGCAAATCGCTCGTCCAGGTCGCGAAACCAGCTGCTGTCGAGATAAATGAGCTTGCGCTTCGAGCAATAGAACGCTCCGCTGGCTGGGTGATCGAGGCCGCATGCCGAACTGATGCTGCGATCGAAAAACTCGGTCTTCGGATTCTTGAAGCTGTAGTCACCACGCGCCAGCAACTCACCCCAGACATCTTCTGAACTAGCAAGAACCGTGCTCAGCATTTCAGCGTGGGTCTTGGGAGGCTGAACAGTGGGTGGGGCAACCGGAGCGGCCTGCTCCGCAACGGGTGGATAACCCTGATCATCCGGAACAAAGGCATCTGGTTTTTGCAGCGGGCCCTTTACCAGGAAAATGCCGATCGCGGCTACAACCGCAAGTCCGCCGATGACATAGGGCCAACGCCTGCGCCGAGGCGATTCGGAAGCAGGGGCAAGCGCGTTGGTAGGGCCGGTCTTTCCTTGCATGGGCTGACTCCATAAAACCTCTAGCAGAAGTGTTGCTCCAACTTCGAGCGGCTGCCAGTGAGCCAGGTCAATTAGCCCCGATCAGGTTCCGCTGCCTTCAGCAGGGCATCTGCTCGTTCGCCCGGCTCATGGCCTCGGCCAGGAAATCGATGAAGGCGCGGGTTTTCTGTGGCAGGCGCCGGGCGGTGGGGTAGACGGCATTGATGCTGATCGGCGGTGCCTGCCACTCGCAGAGCACGGCCATCAGCCGGCCCGCAGACAGGGCTTCATCGACGATGAAGCTGGGCAGCAAGGCGATGCCCATGCCAGCTTCGGCGGCCTGGGCGAGGAAGTCGCCATTGTTGGCGTGCAGCGGGCCGGTGACCTGCACACGGCGAGTATCCTGGCCCCGGCGGAGGGACAGGCTGACCCCACTCTGCAAGTAGCCGTAGCCGAGGAAGGCATGGTTGGCGAGGTCTTCCGGCGATTCCGGCATGCCGGCACGTTCCAGATACGCCGGTGATGCCACCAGGAAGCGCGGCGCCGGCGCGATGGTGCGGGCGACCATGGACGAATCCGTCAGGCTGGCGATGCGAATGGTGACGTCGAAGCCACCGCGCACCGGGTCCACTTGCTGGTCACTGAGCACCAGCTGCAACTCGATCTGCGGGTGCAGCTCATGGAAACGCGGGATCAGCGGCCCCAGCTTGCGCAGCCCGAAAGACATGGGCGCGTTCACCCGCAACACCCCGCGCAGCTCCCCTACCCCGTCCCGCGCCCTCTGCTCCGCCTCGTCCAGGGCTGCCAGCAGGTCCCGCGCCGATTCGAAGTATTCGGCCCCCGCCTCGGTGAGGTGCAGGCTGCGGGTGGTACGCACCAGCAGCTGCACGCCAATGACCTCTTCCAGTGCCTGCACCTGCTTGCTCACGGTGGAGCGCGGCAGGTCCAGCGTCCGCGCCGCAGCGGCGAAGCCATTGCTGCGCACGGTTTCGATAAAGGCGCGCATACACTCGACCCGGTCCATCAGTGTCTCCATTCAAGAATCAATTAAGTTCAATTTTAGCTAATTGTTTCTCTCAATGGGCGAGAACAAACTTTATCCCACGTCGGAACCAAACAGCCTCCCGGACGGAGGCACCGGCCAGGAAGAAACGACTACCCCACCGCTCCAGGAGAAATGCCATGTCTATCCGCGAACTGCTGAACCCGACCAACTCCGCCCTGATCCTGATCGACCACCAGCCGCAAATGGCCTTCGGCGTGCAGTCCATCGACCGCCAGCAACTGAAGAACAACACCGTGGGTCTGGCCAAGACCGCCAAGCTGTTCAATGTACCTACCATCCTGACCACCGTGGAAACCGAGAGCTTCAGCGGCTACCTCTGGCCGGAACTGCTGGGTGTGTTCCCCGGCCAGCAGCCCATCGAGCGCACCTCGATGAACTCCTGGGAAGACAAGCAGTTCGTCGCCGCAGTGGAAGCCACTGGGCGCAAGAAGCTGGTGATGGCAGCCCTCTGGACCGAGGTCTGCCTGACCTTCCCGGCGCTCGAAGCCCTTGAAGCCGGCTACGAGGTCTACATTGTTACTGACGCTTCCGGCGGCACCACGAAGGAAGCGCATGACATGTCGGTTCAGCGCATGATCCAGGCCGGCGCCATCCCGGTGACCTGGCAGCAAGTTCTACTCGAGTACCAGCGCGACTGGGCGAAGAAGGAAACCTACGACGCGGTGATCGCCTTGGTACAGGAACACAGCGGCGCCTACGGTATGGGCGTGGACTACGCCTACACCATGGTCCACAAGGCTCCGCAGCGCCAAGTGAAGTAAGCCCCCGGGGCCGGACGCGGACACCGCCTCCGGCCTTTTCACAGCACCTGCTCGGAGCACGCCGCAATGACCACCGACGATGTCGTGACCCTGCTGATCCGCCACCGGGTCAGGGAAGGACAGGAACAGGAATACGAAAGCTGGCTGCGCCGCATCATCGGCATCGCCAAAGGCTACCCCGGTCACCTCGGCATCGATGTCGTGCGTGACCGCAAGGATGGCCTGCATCTCTTCACCAGCGTCCTGCGCTTCGCCTCCACCTCCCAGCTCCAGACCTGGCTGGATTCGGACGAACGCCGCCGCCTGATCGAAGAAGTCAGCCATCTGCTTGCCGACGGCGACCAGGTGGAGATCAACCCCGAGCGGGAATTCTGGTTCACCCCGGCCCCGGCCGATGTGCGCCAGCCACCGCGTTGGAAGCAGGCCTGCGTCACCTTCCTGGTGATTCTGCCGCTCTCCCTGCTGGTACCGCTGCTCTGGCAGCCGCTGTTCCGGTGGCTGCCCTGGCTCGGCGGCTACCTGCTGAGCAACGTGTTGATCACGCTCAGCATCGTGCTGCTGGTTGTCTATCTTTTCATGCCTCCGGTGACACGTTTCTTCGCCGGTTGGCTGAACGACCGCTAATCCAGGAGGGAACCATGAGCGAAGACCCATCCAGCAATAGCCGCCGCCAGTTCCTTGCTGCCAGCAGCGTGCTCGGCGCCGCTGGCGCCCTCTGGTCCGCACTGCCCTTCGCCGGCGCTGCCGGCTCCGCCCATGCCACCACGTCAGGGGGTTCCATGACCGCCGATATGATCCTCTTCAACGGCCGTCTGCACACGGTCGACCGAGAAAAACCCACCGCCAGCGCCGTGGCGATCAAGGACGGCAAGTTCATCGCCGTCGGCAGCGACGCCGAAGCCATGGCCCATCGCGGCAGCGCCACTCAGGTGATCGACCTGAAGAAGCGCACCGTCATCCCCGGCCTCAATGACTCGCACCTGCACCTGATCCGCGGCGGCCTCAACTACAACCTGGAGCTGCGCTGGGAAGGCGTACCCTCGCTGGCCGACGCCCTGCGCATGCTCAAGGAGCAGGCCGACCGCACGCCCTCGCCGCAATGGGTGCGGGTGGTGGGCGGCTGGAACGAATTCCAGTTCGCCGAGAAGCGCATGCCCACTCTGGACGAGCTGAACAAGGCGGCGCCGGACACCCCCGTGTTCGTGCTTCACCTTTACGACCGCGCCCTGCTTAACCGCGCCGCGCTCAAGGTGGTGGGCTACAACCGCAACACCCCCAATCCGCCTGGCGGCGAGATCCAGCGTGACGCCAACGGCGAGCCCACTGGCATGCTGATCGCCCGTCCCAACGCGATGATTCTCTACTCGACCCTGAGCAAGGGGCCGAAGCTGCCGCTGGAGTACCAGGTCAACTCCACCCGCCAGTTCATGCGCGAGCTCAACCGCCTGGGCCTGACCAGCGCCATCGATGCCGGCGGCGGCTACCAGAACTATCCGGACGACTACCAGGTGATCCAGGAACTGGCCAAGCAGGGCCAGCTCAGTGTGCGCATCGCCTACAACCTGTTCACCCAGAAGCCCAAGGAAGAGCTGGCCGACTTCCAGGCCTGGAACAAACTGGTCAAACCCGGCCAGGGTGACGACTTCCTCCGCCACAACGGCGCGGGCGAGATGCTGGTGTTCTCCGCCGCCGACTTCGAGGACTTCCTCGAACCCCGTCCAGACCTGCCACAAACCATGGAACAGGAGCTGGAGCCGGTCGTGCGCCATCTGGTGGAGCAACGCTGGCCGTTCCGCCTGCACGCCACCTATGACGAATCCATCTCACGCATGCTCGACGTGTTCGAGAAGGTCAACCGCGACATCCCCTTCAACGGCCTGCCCTGGTTCTTCGACCACGCCGAGACCATCTCGCCGAAGAACATCGAGCGGGTCCGCGCGCTGGGCGGAGGCATCGCCATCCAGGACCGCATGGCCTTCCAGGGCGAGTACTTCGTCGATCGCTACGGCGCCAAGGCAGCCGAGCAGACCCCACCTATCCAGCGCATGCTCGCCGAGGGCGTGCCGGTGGGCGCCGGCACCGACGCCACCCGCGTCTCCAGCTACAACCCCTGGACCTCGCTCTACTGGCTGGTGAGCGGGCGCACGGTCGGCGGGATGGAGCTTTATCCACAGGGCCTGTCGCGCGAAACCGCGCTGCAGCTGTTCACCCACGGCAGCGCCTGGTTCTCCAGCGAACAGGGCAAGAAGGGGCAGATCAAGGTGGGCCAGCTGGCCGACCTGGCGGCGCTCTCGGCGGACTTCTTCAGCGTCGAGGAGGAAGCCATCAAGTGGATCGAGTCGGTACTCACCGTGGTGGACGGCAAGGTGGTCTACGCCGCTGGCGAGTTCGACAAGCTCGGCCCGCCGCAACTGCCGGTGCTGCCCGAGTGGTCGCCGGTGGCCAAGGTTCCCGGCCACTGGAAACCCGCCGCCCCGCTCACCGCCCAGGTCCACCAGTGCGTCGGCGCCTGCGCGGTGCACGCCCACAGCCATGAACGGGCACGCCAGTCGAATGTACCGGTGAGTGACTTCCAGGGCTTCTGGGGGGCGTTTGGATGTTCCTGCTTCGCCTTCTGAGCGCAGAGAGGGGCCTTTCTTGTAGCAACGAACTCATTGGCTCTGTCTGCGTTAGCTGTTGCTAGTAATCAACGGCCGGGCTGAGAGCCTTGCAGGAGCGAGGGAGGACGCCGGGTTCTTGCTCGCGAACCGGACCTTTTCGCGAGCAAGCTCGCTCCTGCAAGAGGTGCACCCACTTGCAACACTTAACAGGGACCGAGCCAATTCATTCACCAAGGGCTGCACAGCAGCCCCAGGCAGATGCCCACAGGCAGACCTCAGGTGATGTTGCCGCAGAAAATGTCGCGGTTGCCGTCCGCCGGAGTGGTTCGCACCACTATGGCGTAGCCGCCGGAGCGGAGCTGGTCGAGGGACGCGGGAGCGCTCTTCGACAACCACCAACCGGTCGTCCCGCTCCATCGCTGGGTGACCACCGTATTGTTCATATCAAAGGCCGGCTTGGCGGCGAGGCGCCCGCAGGAGCCGGGGTAGATATAGGTGTAGAGGCGCAGCGGCCTGGTAGTGCCGAGTGGTACGCCGCCAATGAAGACGGAAATGGAGGTGCGCTCGCCGACAGCAGCCAAGGTGGCCTGGGCGATATGCCCCGCGTTCTGCGGGGTGGCTTCCAGAGGGATACTGACCACCTGGCGATCCGTCGTCGCGCACCCCGTCGCCACACCGACCGCCAGTGTCAGCGCCAGCCAAGTCAGGTTGCTCATTGTCGATCTCCCGTCTTGCAGAGAGGCATTGGTAGGCCTGCGGAAGATTCTAACGCTGGCCAGCACGGCTGGAACGGCCCGCTGCAGCTGCAGGGAGGGGATAAATTGCCTAGGATGATCTTCTTTTCACCCTGGGAGCCCTACCGTGACCATCCAGATCCGAGACGCCGTTCGGGAAGATGCGGCGCTGATCCACACCTTCATCACCGAACTGGCCACTTACGAGAATGCCGCGCACGAAGTCGTCGCCAGCGTGACCGACGTCGAGCAGAGCCTGTTCGGCAGCGATACCCCGGCCCGGGCGCTAATCTGCAGCATCGACGGCGAGCCGGTGGGTTTTGCCGTGTACTTCTACAGCTACTCCACCTGGCTCGGTCGCAAGGGCCTGTACCTGGAAGACCTCTACGTCTCCCCCAACCACCGCGGCGCCGGCGCAGGCAAGCAGATCCTCCGCCGCCTGGCGCAACTGGCCGTCGAGCACGGTTGCGGCCGCCTGGAATGGAGCGTGCTGGACTGGAACGAACCAGCCATCCAATTCTACAAATCCCTCGGCGCCAAGCCACAGGATGAATGGATTCGCTATCGCCTGGCCGGCGATACCCTGGAGCGGTTCGCACGCGGCGACTCCTGACAACTCAGCGTTATCTTCTGTAGGAGTGCCCGCTTGCTCGCGAAAAACCGCGCGAAGACCATTCGCCTGCAAGCTGGCTCCTACAAGAACTCGGTGTCGCCGTTGTATGGCTTCACTCAACCTGCTTCAGAGCGTGTTCCCCTCTGGTTACGAGATCGTGAGCTCCGGTGAGGGGCAGAAGCGTCCCCGCCGGGCTATCGTCAATCATCACCGGCGATTGGCTGGGCTTCAGATCACGATCGCACAAGGAGGCCCCATGAATCCAAATCAAGAACTCTGGGAAAAAGGCGACTTCACACGTATTGCTGAAACCATGCGCGAGAGTGGAGAAGCGCTTGTCAACGGTTTCGGAATCCGCAAAGGCCTGAAGGTCCTGGATCTCGGATGTGGCGACGGAACGACTGCTCTGCCTGCGGCAAGGCTGGGAGCGGACGTGCTAGGCGTGGATATCGCGAGAAATCTAGTCGAGGCCGGAAACAAGCGTGTCGAAAAAGAAGGTCTCGCGAATTGCAGGTTCCAGGAAGGCGATGCGACCCATTTGCACGAACTCGCGGATCATTCGTTTGATCTGGTTGTTTCTATTTTTGGCGCTATGTTTGCACCAAAGCCGTTTGACGTCGCGAAAGAGATGGTGCGGGTAACTCGGCACGGCGGTCGAATCATCATGGGCAACTGGATTCCAAACGATCCGACATTGGTAGCGCAAATTCTGAAGATCAGTTCCGCCTACACGCCGCCTCCGCCTGAAGGCTTCATCAGCCCGATGTTGTGGGGAAATGAGAGCAGCGTTATCGAACGTTTTGTCGGCGCTGGAGTTCCTGCTGAAAACATCTCCTTCGCTCGGGACACGTTCACGTTCAACTTCCCTGGCCCCCCCGCGGCGTTCCTGGATGAATTCCGAAAATATTACGGGCCGACCATGAATGCCTTCGAAGCGGCGGAAAAGAATGCTCAAGCCGCCGACCTGCAGAAGGAATTGGAAGATCTGTTCAACCGACAAAACAAAAGTGCGCAGAAGGATGCCACATCCATTCCCGCAACTTTCTTGCGCGTTACAGTTGCGCTTTAAGAAGTCGCGGCCCATAGCGAAAGAAACCATGGTGAGCCTGATAACATGCGGCAGCGAACGTTGGAGCAGATCACTGGAGCAGTGATGTCAGCGGTTCAATGATCGCTGTCGCTGGTTGTGGCGATTGTCGGTTTTATCGGCAATCCTGAAACATAGGCGCACACACATCCGTTCTTGCTCGTGGCTGATCAAGCTACCGGCCTCGCCATCTTTTTCAGCACCGGCTGAATGACTGCCAATGCCCCTTGAAAGTCCAATTGATCCATTGCCACGTCCAGCACGGTCAAATCATTGCTGCCCAGTTCAGCAAGCAATGAAAGTCGCATGCGGTTGTAGAGTTGGCAGGCATCCAGGTTCTGTTGCTGCAGCAGGGCGTAAAGCTGAGTTATCTGGTCGAGATCGCAATTCGAGTGAGCATGCTCGCTGGCTTCAGAGGCTGCTTGCCTCGCAAGCCAGAGTTTTGCAGCCCTCAGCGTGACTTCCAGATTCTGCGTGACCAGCGGGAACAGCGCATCGACACGTGCGCGGTCGTTGTCGTTGATGGCCTGTTCGATTTGCAGGGCGGTTGCGGCAAAAGACTGCGCCCCTAACGTGCCCAAGGATCCTCGCAACGTATGGAACAGCCTCGCCGCATCGCGATGCCGCCCTTCCTGCCATGCGAGATGCGCGTCGGAAATGGGGGTGAGACCATTGGCTACGGCCCTCCCGATCAACGCAATGAGGGTATCGAGATAGGCCTGGTCGGCCTTGCCGACGCTGAGGAAGGGGTCAACATCAAAGACTGCCAGGTTCTCGACCAGGCGCGTCGGGGGCGTTGCGGGCCTGGATGGTGTCAGCGCATTTGCTGCCTGGATGGCAGGACGCAAGTGTTGACGGATGGTGGCTAGCATCTGCTCGTCATCAACGGGCTTTGCAATGAAACCATCCATGCCAGCCGATGCGCACTGCTCGCGTTCGTAATTCAACACCCCAGCGGAAATGGCCAGTATGGGCAATTCCAGTCGCAATTCATTGCGGATTATACGGGTGGCAATAAAACCATCCATGACCGGCATGTGCACGTCCATGAGCACCAACTGATAACGCTGCGGATCGGCGCGCAACCTGTCGACAGCCTGCTGGCCGTTGTCGGCGACCTCCACGATCGCGCCGGCGTGTTCCAGCATGCGCTTGGCTACGAACTGGTTCAGTGAGTTGTCTTCGACCAGCAGCAGGCGCACGCCTTGCAATGGATTACTTGATGCTGAATTCACCGTATCAGGGTGGTCGGAAATCTTCGGATCCATTCGTGCCGCCTGCACTTCATGCAGGGTATCGAACAGGTTGGAACTGGTGACGGGCTTGATCAATACAGCATCTATGTCCGCCGACTCGGGGGTTTGCATGAGTGTGCTGTGATCAAAGGCACTGACCATGACAATAGCGGGAAGGGCCCGCATCGGGAGCAACGCGCGGATCTCCTGAACGGTGCCCAGACCATCCATTTCCGGCATCTGCCAATCTGTGATGACCACATCATAGAACTCGCCGCGTTGGGCCAGCGTACGCACCCGCTCCACTGCCTGTTTGCCGGACGCCACTCCGTCGCCTTGCCAATGCCAGCCGGCAATCGCTTTGCATAGATAGTCAAGGCTGGTCGGGTTGTCATCAACGACCAGAATGCGCAGATCGCCCACGCTGCTTCGAGATCGAGTCGTGTCTTCAGTGGCTGGGCGTTGCTGCCGCACAAGCGGAAGCACAACGCGGAACTCGCTACCGGTGCCAACCGTGCTGTCAACGGTGATGGTTCCGCCCATGAGAGACACCAACTGTTTCGAAATTGCCAGCCCCAGCCCCGTGCCACCAAAACGACGGGCGATGGAACTGTCGGCCTGGGTAAATGGAGCGAACAAGCGCGCCTGCTGCTCGGCCGTTATGCCGATGCCGGTATCGCGTACCCGGAAGCACAGGCTGACGGTCTCCGCATCGGCGCCCACCGACTGCACGAGTAAAGCGACCTCCCCGTGCTCGGTGAACTTGATGGCGTTGCCAACCAGGTTGACCAGCACCTGCTGCAACCGCTGCGCGTCACCGATGAAAGCGACCGGCACATCGGGTTCGACCCCGATCACCAACTCCAGATCCTTGTGGGCAGCATTGACGGACATCACGGTGGCCAGCGCACTGAGCACATCGTCCAAGCGGAACGGAACGGGCGCGATTGCCAAATGCCCAGCCTCCAGCTTGGAGAAGTCCAGCACATCATTGAGGATGGTGAGCAAGGATTCGCCCGCCCCCCTGAGCATCTGTAGATATTTACGCTGGTCTGCGGACAGGGGGGTGCTCGACAGCAGTTGGGTGATGCCCAGCACCGCATTCATCGGGGTGCGGATCTCGTGGCTCATGCTGGCGACGAAATCGCTTTTCGCACGACTGGCATCTTCAGCTCGCTCCATGGCGTTGCGTAACTGCTGCGCCGCTTCCTTCTCATGGCTGATATTTTTGGCAATGCAGAGGAAACCCATGATCTCGTCCGCCGAATCACGCACGGCGGTAACCGTAAGCTGCACGGGGAGCCATGAGCCATCCTGGCGCACATAAGTCCATTCGTGCGTTTCGGCCCGACCTTGGCGTGCCATGGCGACAAGCACATCGAAACCTGTAACGGAGCTGCCCAGAACCTGACTCAATTCAGCGCCGCGTGCTTCCACTTCCTCGCGGTCATGAAATACGAATGGCGTCTGCTGATTGACGAGGTCCACGTCGCGGTAACCCAGCATCTGCTCGGCCCCGGTGCTGAATATCTTGATGGTGCCACGGACATCGGTAGCAATGATCGCGAACTCACTGGCCGCATTGACCAGCGTGCCAAATCGGATCTCTGACTCGGTAAACGCGACGGTCAATTGCTCGGCAAGCGCCTTGGCGTCCTCACGCAAGGTGGTCAGATTTCGCACTACAAAGAACAGCAGGAGGCTGATAAGCGAGCCTCCAACCAGCACAACAATCGATTTCTGACGGTCTATCGACGTTTCAAATGCCGGCAGGGTCGTGACCTTGAGCGTCCATTGATGCTCAGCAAGCGATATCGGGGTTTGCCGGGTGAGCGGGTTGGGATATTCGGCCTGTTGCTCAGGTGAGAGCGAGCCACTGGAGTACATCAGGGCAGATTCGGTGGTCTCATTGCCATCAAAAATCTGCACGGCAATTTCTGCGGTATTCATGCCGAGCGTGCCAGCCATGAAATCGTTCATCCGGAAGGCGCTATACACAAAGCCTTCCAGCGCCTGGCTGCGCTCGACTGGCGTCGCGAGCGGTGCACCTTTGCGGTAAATCGGCAAGTACAGCAGGGCACCGGTCTGTACGTCGTTATCTGTCTCCTGCACCAACCTGACCTTGCCCGAGAGGGCGGCCCGGCCCGAGTCTCTCGCCTGGGCCAGAGCGGCGCGGCGCACCGGTTCGGTCAGCATGTCGAAGCCAAACGCGCGCAGGTTGCGCCCGGTAAACGGTTCAAGAAACAGGACCGAGGTGTATTCCTCGCGCTCGCCCACGGGCCAAACCCGAAAGTCCGGGAAACCCTCACCCCGCACGCTGTCCTCCAACGCGGCCTTCTGCCCAGGCGTAAAGCGTTTGGCGTAACCGATGCCCTGGATACCCGGATAGCTCTGCGCGAGGTGTTGGGCCAACACGAACTCCCGCCATTCCTCTCGTTCGACCGAGGTGGATGCGCGGAACAGGCCTTGGCCGCTGCGCAGCACTTGTTCATAGGCTTTCAGGCGCTCGTCGATACGCTGCTGAACGTCACTTACCAGGAATTCAAAACGATCATGAGCTTGGGCCTGCGTTCCCGACGCCACGAAATGCCAAGCCAGCACGGTCAGGCCGAGGCTGATAAGCAGCGCCAACCACTGTGGGCGAACCTGACGAAACGGTACCGTGCCCAACGTCCCCCGGAGGGCCTTCGCCCGTTCTGCGAGATCAGCTGCCAATACCAGACCGGTGACACTGGCGAGTGCAATAAAGACCTCCAGAGTCAGCAAGGACTCATTCAGCGTGCCGGTCGCAAAGGGGCCGTAACCCTGTGTCGTGCTCCAGACGGCGCTACCGGTGACCAGCAACAAGACCACCGTGACGCCACGCAATCCGTACCGATAGGCGGTCCATGCAATGGCCGGCAACAGCAGATACACCAACGCCCGATTTCCGGCATCGCTGGGTAGTCGTTGGCCGAACAGGACCAGTAGTACCATCGCCAGCGCCAAAGCTGACAGTGCGATTTCGACGGCTGGCCGCGCGGGGCCGGGTGTCCCGAATCGGGCGGCCCAACTGACCAATAAGGGCGTCAGCATGACAATGCCGGCAGTATCGCCCAACCACCAGGTCGTGAAGATGACCGTGTGCGCGGCTTCTGGCGCGATGCCGCTGAGGATCAGGCTGCTGGTGCCAACGCCTGCACTGACCGTGCACATCAGCAGCGTGATCAGCACAAACTGGGCGACCGATAGCGGTGTCGCCAGGAAGTGTTCGGATTTCACCCAGGCATGCAACAAATAGCAGCCGATCACGGCTTCGAGGGTGTTACCAATGGCAATGGCCAATGACACGACGATCGAAGTGCTGCCAGCGGCGACATGATTTGCAGCAAACACGGCGAAGTTGGCAGCAAAGGCACCGATGGTAATTCCAGGCCAGACGCGATAACCGAACAGCAGCAAGGCAGCGAAGGCAATGCCCGACGGTGGCCAGACCGGGGACGCGTTGGTGTTGGCAAAGGCCAACACAAGCCCGAGTCGGGCTGCTGCATAGTAAATGCCGGCCAGCGCAAGGAGCGTGACCAGCCATTGCACGTGAGTCGTTGGGCGCAGCGCGTTATGCCGCATGGGGAAAGCCCCTTCCGGTCTATCTGGCAATCATGGCCAGTTGTTTACGATGGCTCGGTTGCGACCAGCCGTTTTCGCCAGGTAAAGCGCCTGGTCAGCTGCAGCAATCAGCTGTTGCGTGGAGCCCCCGACTGGCGGCACCACCGCGGCCAAACCGACGCTGATGGTGACCGTAGGCGCGGTTGCTGAACTTTGATGGGGGATTTGTAGATCCCGTACGAGCTGGCAGAGCCACCGGCCGTACCTCTCGGCGCCAGCGGCGTCGGTGTGCGGCAGGATGACCGCGAATTCTTCGCCGCCATAACGCGCCACCCGTTCACCCGGCCGGCGGGCGACGGTGCTGATGGCAGTAGCCACGCTCTGCAAGCAGACATCTCCCTGAGGGTGGCCGTAGTGATCGTTGTAGGCTTTGAAATGGTCGACGTCGATGATCGCCAGTGCCAATGGCAATTGCTGTCGTCGGTGCCGCTCGAACTCCAGCGACAACACCTCATCGAGGTAGCGACGGTTGTACAACCCAGTCAAACCGTCGCGGTTGGCGAGCTGGCGCATCATGGCCGTGTGTTGTTGCAAACGCAGGTGAGTCTGAACGCGGGCCCGCACCACAGGCGGGTTGAACGGTTTGGTAATGAAGTCCACCGCACCGGCTTCCAACGCCGCGATTTCGTGCTCCATACCGGTGTTAGCAGTGACAATGATGACGGCGCAATCTTGAGTAGTTGGATCGGTCTTGAGCGCGGCACAGACCTCGTAGCCGTTCATGCCGGCCATTTCCACATCCAGCAAGATCAGTGTCGGCTGCTGCATCTGGGCCAGCCGTATGCCCGTTTCACCATTGGTAGCAAACAGGATCTTGCCTTGATCCTTGAGCATGCTGCTCAGCAAGCGAATGGTATCGACGCTATCGTCGATGATCAGGATCAGATTCGATCCGGCGTCTAGCTCCGGCATTGAGACATCCCTATCGTCAGGATCGTTGGCCATTACGGCGACACCTCAGCCGAACTGTAAAGTATCGCCAGGCGCACTCTTCCCATCGTTCTGCAGTCGTGCGGGCCGGCGTGATGCCGCCACCAGGTCAAATCAACCCGCCTCAAACGTGTTGAACCAACCGGAAAGTGCAGGCAGGAGTCATGGGTCCCTATCGGTTCGGTAACTTCCGGGTCAAACAGACATCCGGGTCGCGATGTCCGTCACAGTGAATACCCCGAAATCATGATTCCGGTCACTTGTTCCAGTGTAGATACATTTCTGCTCTGCTTGCGATTGGCGTTGTGCGGGTTTGCTGGTGCCAGTTGCTGCAACAACGGAGGAGACGATTCTACTTGGTACACCGCCACATTGTGGTGAACCGGGCACTCATTTCCATTTCCCCCAATCTGTCCCTGGAGCAACCAGCAATCAATGGCCGGCCCGAAAGCCACTTGCAACACTCAACGCAGACAGAGCCTTCCCATTCGCTGCCCGCTGCAAGAGAAAGGAAATTCAGCTGTACTGAAGACTCCCGGCACTTTGGCAAGAGGAGGTTATGTCATGCCAAATATTCGGTTTCCTACTTTGGTAGCTGCAATGCTCCTGGGGGCTTCGATAGGAGCCTCCTGGGCCACAGAACAGGCCCAACAACGTCGTGCTGCGCGAGAGGTCCGCCAGGAAACACGTCAGGATGCGCGCCAGATAAAGCAGGAGTGCCGCGCTGCCGACCAGCAGAGCAACCCCCAATGCCGGCAGGATAAGCGGCAGACTAAACAGCAAGGGCGGGAGAAAGCTCGGGATATCAAGTACTGAGTAGCAAGTTCGAATCAGCGAACACGGGAACCCCTGACGACGTACCCAAGAGGAGAGCGGCATTGCGCGCCCGATGCGCCTGACAGTGCGCAGCAACCCGTACAGCCGCTGTAATCCGGATTTCGCTCCAGGCTACATCAACGCCCTGCAGATGAACGGCGCCCTGATCGCCCTCCCCTCCCTATCCCGCGCCGGTCACGGTCAGTCCCATGGCCGGGTGTGGCAGCCCGAACGCAAGAGGTGCAATTGCGCCTTCCAGGTGTATGCGGAAGCAGCGGATTGCTTCTACAGGCCCGAGTTCGCCTGCAGCTTTTGGCTGCACCGCTCTAAAGCAGATCGCGTGGGGAGACCCGCGTGGTCTGCCGGGTCCTCTTGCCTCAGTCTGTCAACCCTGCGCGATCTGCCACCCTTCGTTTGACAGTGTTGGGTTGCGGAGCCAGTCAACTGCAAGAGGAATTCCACCACGCATGATGGATACCCCCCATCGTCTTCGCCCGCCACGGACCACCAACTGCGTGCGGTGATGATCGATCACCAGCCCTGGTTCGTCGCCCGCCACTTCGCCTGCCTGACTGGCGCCCGTCGTCCCTATCGTCTGCCCCAACGCGTGGACCCGCACCAGCGCCGGGCCATCTGGTTGCAGTACGCCTGCGGTGCGGTCGAGGCGCTGGAGGCGATCAATGACGCCGGGTATACCGCGCCCTTTACCGCTTCAACCATCCGGAGCACCGCTGCATCAGCCTGTGGATCAGCGACGAGGTGCTGCCGGGGCTGCACGATTACTATCGCGAGCCGGATGCCAGCCCGCAGCGGGCACTGATGACCTGGGCCAACCGACGAATCGACGTGCTCAAGTGGCAAGGCGAGGTGTGGATTCCACGGCGGGATCTGCCGCGCTTTCTGGCCACGCAGGATGAAGGGCTGGACGACGGGCCGAGCTCCATGAGCGCTGAGCAGTGCAATTCGGCGCGGCAGGCATGAAGCGCACCGACTCCTGACTGGGTATGCGGCTGGCGCGACGGGTCACTCGTCCCCGACCATCGGTTGTACCGCCCGTGCTTTTAGGTTGTTGGTTCTAGCCCGGCAGGCGGACCCTTGCCCCCGAAACATGCCTCCAAGAAGAACAAGGCACGTGCAGTCACACACACCACTGCCGGATCGAACCAGGGGTCACCCCCCGGGGAGGAGCGATGCGTATACGTTGCTTTCTGCTGGGTTGTATCTGGAATGACGGTTTTCACACGGAGGTCGGCTCGGAACCCATGATCTGCCAGCGATGTCGACGCTGCGGCGCCCATCGCTATGTCAGCCTGCCGACACCAGAGGTCCACACCAAGTCCGCAGCCTGAGCCACGCCGGGCGTTCCTGGCTGGAGCACCCGGCGCCTTTTCGTTATTTGAACTCTCTCACTAATAGCAATTTGACAGCACAGCACAACCCTCTAGTTTTATCTGGCATTGCCGATGGCCTGGACAAGGCCCGTTCGTACGGCCGCCATCTTGGCTAGGGAGTGCATGATGTCCACCCCGTTTTCCACTAACGCGTCCCTGCAGGATCCCGCCCTGCACTCCCTGGTCTGGCTCATGTGCGCCGGCATGCTGGCTGCGGGGCTTCCCGAATGGTTGTCCTTGGGCGCTGGCTGGGTCGCCAGCCTGTTGCTGGTCTGGCTGCGCAGTCAGGCGCGCAGCAACGCTGAAACGCATGCCGACAACAAACTGCCCCTGGCGACTCCGGATTGGCCGCAGGCCAGGGATGCGATCAATGACCAGCTTGGTCACGTGCAGGCCCATGCCGGGCAGATCGACAGCCTCCTGCAGCACGCCATTGTCCAGCTCGGTGACAGCTTCCGTGGCCTGGCCGAGCGCATCGACCGGCAACGCACCCACTCACACTCGTTGATCGAGCGCTACGGCAACCAGCAATCCCAGGACGATGAGGTGAACTTCCAGGAGTTCATCAACACCACTCGGCACACCCTTGGGCTGTTCGTCGAAGCCACCCTGGAGACCAGCAAAACCTCCATGGAACTGGTGCAGCGCATGGACCGCGTGACGCAGAAGATCGCCGACATCCTGAAATCCACCCACGATATGGACGCCATCGCCAAGCAAACCAACCTGCTGGCGCTGAATGCAGCCATCGAGGCTGCGCGTGCGGGCGAGAGCGGCCGGGGCTTTGCCGTGGTGGCGGATGAGGTGCGTGCGCTGTCCACCCGCTCCACGGGCTTTTCCGAACAGATTCGTCAGCATGTGGATGTAGTCCACCGCGAGCTCCAGGACGCCGATGCCGCCATCGCCCAGTTGGCCGACAAGGACATGAGCTTCGCCATGGATGCCAAGCAAAAGGTGAACGACATGCTGGGCGACCTGGAGGCGATGAACCGCCACACCCTGAAGGTGATCCAGGAGCTGGATCGTCTCTCGCTGGAGGTCGGCTCAGGCGTCGACCAGGCCATCACCGCCCTGCAGTTCCAGGACATGAGCAGCCAGCTGCTCGGCCAGATGCGCAAGCACTTCGCCAAGCTCGGAAGCTTTGCCGCCGGTCTCGGTGGCTTGAGCAGCCTGGCGCCCGAAGACTGGCCCAGACAGCTTGGGGCCGAAGCCCATGAGTTGCGCAGACCGCTGCCCAACCCGGTGAGCCAGAGCAGCGTCAACGCCGGTGAAGTGGAGTTGTTTTGAGCCACCGGTCGAGTGCGCACAACCGCTCATCGACATGACAAATGGCCGACGCCAAAAGCTGGACGCCAGGTAGCGCGGCATATACATAGATTTATGGCCACTAGCCATCAATCGTTGACCATTGGAAGCACGGAGCAAAACAGGAAGTCGTCTACGCAGCCCCAAAAAAGAACGGCATGGAGAGCGGAACCTGATGAGCAAGCAGATCCTGATAGTCGACGACTCGGCATCGATCCGGCAGATGCTGAGTTTTACCCTGAAGGCCGCCGGTTACCTCGTCGATGAGGCGGTGGATGGCAAAGATGGCCTCGGCAAGGCCCAGAGCAAGACCTACAACCTGGTTTTCACCGACCAGAACATGCCGAACATGGACGGCCTCAGCCTGATTCGCAGCCTACGTGGCCTGCCCGGCTATCGCGCCACTCCGATCCTGATGCTCACCACCGAATCCAGCGATGCCATGAAGCAGCAAGGCAAGACCGCTGGCGCCACGGGTTGGCTGGTGAAGCCCTTCGATCCGCCAAAACTGCTGGAAGTCACTCGCAAGGTCCTCCCCTGAGTCCAGCACAAGGCGCTTCCCATGAACGACGGGATGAACCAGTTTCTCCAGGTGTTCTTCGAGGAAACCGAGGAACACCTGGCCAGCCTCGAACTGCTGTTGCTTGGCCTCGACCTGGAGCAGCCTGACGCGGAAGAACTCAATGGCATTTTCCGCGCCGCGCACTCCATCAAGGGCTCGGCCGGCATGTTCGGTTTCGACGACCTGACCGCCGTCACACATGAGTTGGAAACCTTGCTCGACCGTATCCGCGGTGGCCAGTTGGCGCTGCACGCAGAGATGGTCGACCTGTTCCTGCAGGCACGCGACGTCCTGATGCGCCTGCTCCACGCTCACCAGCACCAGCAGCCAGACCCGGATATTCCAACCGCCGCCACCGTTCAGCAGCTGCGTACCCTGTTGGAGAAAGCGCCCGAGCCAACCCGCGTCGACGACAGCTTCGGCTTCTTCGGCCAGGCCCCGGGGCAGCCGGGGCAGCCGGGGCAGCCGGGGCAAGCGGTGGCGGAGGATGATGATTTCGGCTTCTTCGACGATGCGCCCGGCGCGCCTGTCGCAGAGGACGACACTTTCGGCTTGTTTGCCGAGGTTCCGGGGGCACCCCAGACCGAAGCCACAGCCCCGGCTCTGGCAATCAAGTCCGTACCCACGGTCCAAAGCGCGCCCGCGAAACCTGCCAGCCACGAAGCCGAGTCCAGTTCGATTCGCGTCAGCGTCGAGAAGATCGACAGCCTGATCAACCTGGTGGGCGAACTGGTCATCACCCAGGCCATGCTCGGGCAGCTCGGCGGAGCGCTGGACCCCAGCGTCCACGAGCGTATTCACCAGGCCCTGGCACAACTGGAACACAACACACGCGACCTGCAGGAATCGGTGATGTCGATCCGCATGTTGCCCATCAGCTTCATCTTCAGTCGTTTCCCGCGACTGGTCCGCGACACCTCCTCGCGCCTGGGCAAGCAGGTGGAACTGCAACTGCAGGGCGAGCATACGGAACTGGACAAGGGTGTGATCGAGCGTCTGAGCGATCCGCTGACGCACATCGTTCGCAACAGCATCGACCATGGCATCGAACTGCCGGAGGAGCGCATCCAGGCTGGCAAGCCGGCCTGCGGCACTGTACGCCTGGGGGCCTTCCATCAGGGCGGCAGCATCGTGGTCGAGGTCAGCGACGACGGGCGGGGCCTCTCCCGCGAGCGCATCCTGGCCAAGGCCCGCGAGAAGAACCTGGCAGTGCACGACGGCATGAGCAACGCCGAGGTCTGGCCACTGATCTTCATGCCCGGCTTCTCCACCGCCGAAATGGTGACCGACCTCTCCGGGCGCGGCGTCGGCATGGATGTGGTCAAGCGCAACATCCAGGGCATGGGCGGGCGCATCGATATCGACTCGGCCGCCGGCCTCGGCACCCGCATCAGTATCCGCCTGCCGCTGACCCTGGCGATCCTCGATGGCCTGATCGTCGCTGTGGCACAAACCCACTATGTGATCCCGCTGACCTACATCGTCGAGTCACTGCAGCCCAAGGCCTCCGATATCCGCGGTCTGGGCGGCGAGGAAGGCTCGGTGATCCGCGTACGCGGCGAGTACCTGCCGCTGCTCTCGCTGCACGACCTGCTGGGGGAATCCAGCCCTGCCCTGCCGCCCGAGCAATCCATCGTCGTCATCCTGGAGGCCGACGGTCGCCTGTTCGCCCTGCTGGTGGATGACCTGGTCGGCCAGCAGCAGGTGGTGATCAAGAGCCTGGAACAGAACTTCCGCCGGATCGATGGCATCGCCGGCGCCACCATCATGGGCGACGGCAGCGTCGCCCTGATCCTCGACGTAGACGCCCTGCCCCGCCTTGCGGAGCGACAAGGAGAAGCGCTGCATGCACTCGACCAGTTCTGAACAGGCCGGACAACCAGCCCAGGAGTACCTGACCTTCACCCTCGGCCGGGAGGAGTACGCCATCGACATCCTGCGCGTGCAGGAGATTCGCGGCTACGACCACGTCACCGCCATCGCCAACAGCCCGCCATTCATCAAAGGCGTGATCAACCTGCGCGGTGCCATCGTCCCGATCGTCGACTTGCGTACCAAGTTCAACCTCCCTGACGTGAGTTACGACCAGTTCACCGTGGTGATCATCCTCAACGTCGGCCGGCGCATCGTCGGTGTCGTGGTCGACTCGGTCTCGGATGTCATCGCCCTGAGCAGTGAGGAGATCAAGCCGCCGCCGGAGTTCGGCGCCAATTTCGACACCCAATACCTGCTCGGTCTGGCCACCGTGGACGAGCGGATGCTGATCCTGGTGGATATCGAGAAGCTGATGACCAGCCGCGAAATGGCCCTGGTCGAAGCAGCCGCAGCCTGAACCGCATACGCAGGGGACAATCCATGGGTCTTTTTAACAACAAAGCACAAGCACAGCTCCGCGCCGAACACCTGGCCAGCCTGATCCAGGCTCTCGCGGACGGCAATCTCGACCAGCCGATCGGCCAGGGGGACGATCCGGTCTGGGCACGCGTCTACGACGCCCTCGGCAGGCTGCAACGCAACCTGCGCCAGCAGCACGCCGAAAGCGCGCAAACCGAGGCGCTGGACAAGGCCCTGGGGGAAATGATCCACCAGCACGGTGATGGCTGGATCGACCAAGTGATCCCGGCGGAGCGCTTCTCCGGCACCCATGCGCATATCGCCACCGGCATCAATGACCTGGTCGCCGCGCACATCGCCGTGAAGATGCAGGTGGTGCGGGTGGTGACTGCCTATGGCGCCGGGGACTTCAGCCAGGATATGGAACGCCTGCCGGGCAAGAAGGCGCAGATCACCGACGCCATCGATGGGGTGCGCGACCGCCTGCAGGCCGGCGCCCGTGCCGCTGGGGAAAACGTTCGCATCAAGAGCGCCTTGGACAATTGCAGCACCAACGTGATGATCGCCGACGCTGATCGCAACATCGTGTATATGAACAAGACGGTCACCAGCATGCTGCAGAACGCCGAGGCGGATTTGCGCAAGGCACTGCCGAGCTTCTCGGTGAGCAAACTGGTGGGGGGCTCGATCGACCAGTTCCACAAGAATCCAGAGCACCAGAAGCGTCTGCTGGCCACCTTCACCAGCACCTTCCGCACGCAGATCGAAGTCGGCGGGCGCACCTTCGGCCTGGTCGCCAACCCGGTAATCAGCGACAACGGCGAGCGACTTGGCTCGGTGGTCGAATGGGCCGACCGCACGCTGGAAGTGAGCGTCGAACGCGAGGTGGCAGGGCTGGTCAATGCCGCCGCCGACGGCGATTTCTCCAAGCGCATTTCCGAGGAGGGAAAAACCGGGTTCATCCTCAACTTGGCCAGCGGCCTCAATCAGTTGGTGGAAACTGCTGACAAAGGCCTGAAGGACGTCTCGCGGATGCTCGGGGCGCTGGCCCAGGGCGACCTGACCCAGCGCATCGAAGCCGAATACCAGGGCACCTTCGGCGAGCTCAAGGACTATTCCAACGAAACCGCGGAAAGCCTCTCGCGCATGCTCGGGCAGATTCGCGAGGCCGCCGACACCATCAACACCGCTGCCAGCGAGATCGCCAGCGGCAACACCGAATTGTCCGCACGCACCGAGCAGCAAGCCTCCAGCCTGGAGGAAACCGCCTCCAGCATGGAGGAGCTGACCAGCACGGTGAAACTCAACGCCGAGAACGCGCGGCAGGCCAACTCCCTGGCAGTGAACGCCTCGGAAGTGGCCACCGAAGGCGGCAATGTGGTGCAGAAGGTGGTCACCACCATGTCGTCGATCAACGAGTCGGCACGCAAGATCAACGACATCATCGGTGTCATTGACGGCATTGCCTTCCAGACCAACATCCTCGCCCTCAATGCTGCTGTGGAGGCCGCCCGTGCCGGCGAGCAAGGTCGCGGCTTCGCGGTTGTGGCCGCCGAAGTACGCACCCTCGCGCAGCGCTCGGCGGCGGCGGCCAAGGAGATCAAGACGCTGATTTCCGACTCGGTGAGCAAGGTGGAGAACGGCAATACCCTGGTGGCCCAGGCTGGGCAGACCATGAGCGACATCGTCATCGCCATCAAACGAGTGACCGACATCATGGCTGAGATCGCCGCAGCCTCGGCTGAGCAGAGCCGTGGCATCGAGGAGGTCAATGGTGCAGTCAGCCAGATGGACGAAATGACCCAACAGAACGCCGCCCTTGTAGAAGAAGCGGCCTCCGCCGCCGAAGCCCTGCAGGACCAGGCCGGACTCATGGCGCAGTCGGTGGCAGTGTTCAAGCTTGACCAGGCGCCCGCCGGCCAACCGGCTTCCCGGGCACCGACCCGGGCCGCGAAGCCTGTGGCACGCACGGGCAAGCCGGCGACACGGGCGGGCCGCAGCAAAGAGGAGGAATGGGAAGAGTTCTAAGCGCCGCTCCTCGCCCCCTCTCCCCCATGGGAGAGGGGTGCTCCTGTGAGGTGACCCGATGACCAGCCAGCTGCACGAAGACCATGAGTTCGGCTACAGCCCCGATGATTTCGAGCAGGTGCGCCGCCGGCTCTACCAGCAGGCGGGCATCAGCCTGGCCACCAGCAAGCGACAGATGGTCTACAGCCGCCTGGCCCGTCGGTTGCGCCATCTGCACCTGAGCGACTTCTCCGGCTACCTGGATTACCTCGACCGACACCCTGAGGAGTGGCAGCCCTTCATCAATGCACTGACCACCAACATCACCGCGTTCTTCCGTGAGCGCCATCACTTCGACCAACTAGCCCAGTTGGCCCGCGAGACCCAACGCCAGGGCCGCCCGCTGCGCCTCTGGTCCTCGGCGGCCAGTACCGGCGAAGAGCCCTACTCCATGGCCATCGCCCTGCATCAGGCCCTGGGCGACCGCGCGCTGGGTTTACGCATCATCGCCTCCGATATCGACACCGGCGTGCTGGACACCGCGCGACAGGGCATCTATGCGCTGGAACGCTTGGAGCAACTGGAGCCAGCGCTGAAAAAGCGCTACTTCCAGCGCGGCACTGGGGCCAATACCGGCCTCGCGCGGATCATCCCGGAATTGCGGCTGATGGTGGAATTTCGCCGCATCAATCTGCTGGATGCCGAATGGGGCATTCCCAGCAGCCTGGACGGCATCTTCTGCCGCAATGTGATGATCTACTTCGACAAGCCGACCCAGGCGCGCCTGCTCGAACGCATGGTGAGGCTGCTTCGGCCTGACGGTCTATTCTTTGCTGGGCACTCGGAAAGCTTCGTCCAGGCCAACCACCTGGTGAAGCTGGTCAACCGGACTGTTTACCGACCCGCACAGCAAGGAGCACCCGCATGAAAGGAGACACCCCCGGCGCCATCGCGGCGAACCGTTACTACGACCCCGACTTAGGCCTCCCGGCCGTCAAAATCCTCCCCGGCGAGCACTACGCGACAGGCGAAGACCGGGTATTGGTCAGCGTGCTGGGCGCCTGCATTGGCGTGTGCCTGCTGGACCCCGAGTGCGCTGTCGGTGGCATGAACCACTTCCTCCTACCCGACACCGGCACCAGGGTGCGTGAGGCCCACGATGCCGCCGGGCACGGCAAGCTGGCCATGGATCAGCTCCTCGACGCCCTGTACAAGCTCGGCGCCCGGCATGAACGGCTGGAAGCCAAGGTCTTCGGTGCGGCCAATCTGCCCAACGCACTGCTGAGCCCTGACGCCGCCCTGCGGGTCGTGGAGTTCGTTCACTCCTACCTCGACAGCGAAGGGATACCGCTCATCACCGAGGACGTGCTCGGCGAATACCCGCGCAAGATCTACTTTTTTCCGGCCAGCGGCAAAGTGCTGCTGAAAAAGCTCAAGAGCCTGCACAACGAAACACTCCTGCAACGCGAACTGGAATACATCCTCTACCTCAAGCGCGCCGAAGTGCTGGGGCCCTACGACCTGTTTCAGGAGTGAGCCGTGCCGATCAAGGTACTCGTTGTGGACGACTCCGCCCTCATTCGCAGCCTGCTGAGCGAGATCGTCCGCAGCGATCCGGAACTGCGCCTGGTGGGCGTGGCACCGGATGCCTTTGTCGCCCGCGACCTGATCAAGCAACACAACCCCGACGTGATCACCCTCGATGTGGAAATGCCGCGCATGGACGGCCTGACCTTCCTCGACAAGCTGATGAAGGGCCGGCCAACGCCCGTGGTGATGATTTCCTCGCTCACCGAGCGTGGCTCCGAGGCGACCCTGCGCGCCCTGGAACTGGGCGCCATCGATTTCGTCGCCAAACCCAGGCTGGGCATCGCCGAAGGCATGCACGCCTATGCCGAAGCCATCCGCGCCAAGCTCAAGGGAGCTGCTCGAGCTCGACTGTTGCAGCGTAACCCGGCACAAGTCATCGATGCCTCGGCAGAGCGCCGCCAACCGATCGTCGGCACCGAAAAGCTGATCGCCATCGGTGCCTCCACAGGCGGCACCGAGGCCATCAAGGAAGTGCTTATGGGCCTGCCCGCGGACAGCCCCGGCGCGGTCATCACCCAGCACATGCCACCGGGCTTCACCCGCTCTTTCGCAGCGCGGCTGGACCGCCTCTGCCGGATCAGCGTCAGCGAGGCACGCGACGGCGACCGCATCCTCCCCGGCACCGCCCTGCTCGCCCCCGGAGGCCTGCACATGGAGGTGGTGCGCTCCGGGGCCAACTACGTGGCACGCCTGTCGGATGCCCCGCAGGTCAACGGCCATCGCCCGGCCGTGGACGTGATGTTCAGCTCCGCCGCCCGCTGCGCCGGCCGTAACCTCATCGCCGCCCTGCTCACTGGCATGGGCAAGGATGGCGCCCAAGGCCTGCTGGAAATCCGCGATACCGGCGGTTATACCGTCGCTCAGGACGAGGCCACTTGCGTGGTCTATGGGATGCCTCGTGAAGCCGCCGAGATTGGTGCGGCAGAGGAGATACTGCCGCTGGAGGCCATCAGCACAGCGCTGCTCGCCCAGGCCAGGCGAAGAGGCAGCGGCAATCGGGTGTAGCGCAATGACCTGCGCCACCTGCGGGTATTCATTCGCAATGCAGGCCACCAGCCTGCTCCGCATTTCCTCCACGCAACTGACGCTGTTTTATGCTCCTACCCTGCATTCATAGTGACAAGCTCGCCTCGGGGCCCGTCGTCATGCTCCAGGGCATGCTGTGCCTGCTCGTCTTCCTGTTGCTCGCCCGGCGAACAACACACAAGAAACTGAGGACCTCACCATGGTTGCCTTGCACCTGCTCGACCGCCCCCTACCCGCCAAGGAGCTGGGCGCCCGGCTGCTCAAAGGCGAGATTCTGGTCTGGCGTGAGGTGGAGGCGCTCGCCGAGCTGCGCATCGAACTGGACCGGATAATCCGCCAGACATTGGCCGACGATGCCCCCACCACTGCGGAAAAGCGTCTTCCGGGTGAGGCCTTCATCGAGCGCATTCGCCAGTTACGCAGCCAGGTCATGAAAGACCTGAAACTGCACCGCCTGATGAAGACCGCAATGGAATACGTCGGCCTGGATCTAGACGACAGCTACTGGGATGCGCTGCAACTGCGGGTAGTGCCCTCCGCCGCCAGCCATCAGGCACGGCGCATCATGCCGCTGCCGATGCATCGGGATAACTGGGGCTCGAACATCGCCCAGCAACTTAACTGGTGGACGCCGATCTACCCCACTGACGCGGACAACACCCTGGCTTTCTACCCGGCGTACTGGAGCCAGGCAGTCGAGAACGACAGCGCGAACTGGGACTACCTGGCGTTCAAGCAGCGCATGCGCGAAGGCAAGGCCGCCTCCCACCCGGTGCTGCCAACGCTGACCGAATCCCTGCCAGCGGCGCAGTTACTGCCGCTGGTGATCCAGCCCGGCGACCTGCTGGCCTTTTCCGGCCAGCACCTGCACGGCAGCATCGCCAACACCCACGGTCGCTCGCGCTTCAGCCTGGAAACCCGCACGGTATCGCGCGACCACATCACCACCGGCCTCGCCGCGCCCGCCCCGGACGGCGCAGCGCCGTACCGGGTCTGGGAATGGTTCAAGCACATGCGAGATGGAACACCATTGGGTGAAACCGAGCGGCTGTGACAGGTGAGCCTCCACCAGCAACTGTTCCGCTTGCCCGGTCCCCAAACGGCGCCTGTTCAAGCCATTACCCCAGCGCTAGGCTGCAAGCCCACACTAGCCAGGGAGTGGTTCATGGACGCGGAAACGCTACGTATCGCACTGACATTTATGGCTGCCATCGGGGTTTCCCTCGGCGTGCGCTGGTATTTGATCCATGGCTTGGCGGGGGAAGACAGGCCTGCCAATGGCGATGACTGGATGGCGTGAGGTCTAAGGGTGCTGTTCCTGTGGGCCATTCTGTGGGAATTCATTCGCGAAGCAGATAGCAGCCCGCCAACTCGAACATCCCTCACCCCGCCCCTCTCCCCGAGGGAGAGGGGCGGCCCGCGTAGGGGAGCCCGCGTGGGGGCTGGGTCTTGCACCCACGCGGGCCGCGATCGGATGAGAGAAGCCGGCGACCCTCGGTTTCCCTCAGGTCGGCAACACCTCACGCTGGCGCGACATGGTCAGCGCCAGGTCTTCGATCATGTCTTCCTGGCCACCCACGGTGCCGCGACGGCCCAGTTCCACCAACAGCTCGCGGGCCTGGATGCCGTACTTCTGCTCGGCACGCTTGGCGAACAACAAGAACGAGCTGTACACGCCGGCATAGCCCAGGGTCAGGGCATCGCGATCGACGCGGATTGGCTGATCCATCATCGGCACCACCAGATCCTCGGCCACGTCCATGATCTTGTAGAGGTCGATACCGCTCTTCACCCCCATGCGCTCCAGCACCGCGACGAACACCTCCAGCGGAGTGTTGCCGGCGCCGGCGCCCAGGCCTGCCACCGATCCGTCGATACGCGCAGCGCCGGCCTCGATGGCCGCCAGCGAGTTGGCAATTGCCATGCCCATGTTGTGGTGGCCATGGAAACCGACCTCAGTCTTGGCATTCAGGCCGGCACGCAGCACGCTGATCTTCTCAGTCACTTCATCCGGCAGCATGTAACCTGCCGAGTCGGTGCAGTAGATGCAGTTGGCGCCGTAGCTTTCCATCAGCCGGGCCTGCTCCAGCAGTTTTTCGGCACTGACCATGTGCGCCATCATCAGGAAGCCCACGGTGTCCAGACCCATCTTCGCGGACATGCCGATGTGCTGGCCGGAGACGTCGGCCTCGGTGCAATGGGTCGCGACGCGGATGGTGGATACACCGCAATCGTGGGCCATCTTCAAGTGATCGACCGTGCCGATGCCCGGCAGCAGCAGGGCCGAGACCTTGGCCTGTTTCAGCTTGGGAATCACCGCGTCGAAATATTCTTCATCGGTATGGGCCGGAAAGCCGTAGTTCAGCGAAGAGCCACCCAGGCCGTCGCCGTGGGTGATCTCGATCAGCGGAACGCCAGCGGCGTCAAGGCCGGTGGCCACGGCCACCATCTCTTCCAGGCTGATCTGGTGGCGCTTGGCGTGCATGCCGTCGCGCAGGCTCATGTCGTGCAGGCGCACGCGCTTACCTTGCAGGTTCATGTCGGGATCTCCAATCAGCGGGAAGGCAGTTGCAGGGCGCCCTTATGGGCTTCTTCGGCGAACATCTCGGCGGTACGCAGACCGGCGGCCGTCATGATGTCAAGGTTGCCGGCCGACTTGGGCAGGAAGTCGCCCAGGCCCTCGACCTCGATGAAGATCGACACCTTGCGGCCATCGAATACGGGGCCGTTGATCAATTTGTAGCCAGGCACATAGCGCTGCACTTCCTTGACCATGTGCAGTACGGACGCGCGGATTTCGGCCTGGTCCGGTTCGCCTTCGGTGAGGCAGTGGATGGTGTCGCGCATCATCAACGGCGGTTCGGCCGGGTTGATGACGATGATCGCCTTGCCGCGCTTGGCGCCGCCGATCTTCTCTACCGCGCCTGCAGTGGTACGGGTGAATTCATCGATATTCTGACGGGTGCCCGGCCCCACGGAGCGGGAGGACACGGTGGCCACGATCTCACCGTACTCCACTGGCTGCACACGGGACACCGCCGCCACCATCGGGATGGTGGCCTGGCCGCCGCAGGTGACCATATTGACGTTGAGCGCAAGCTTGGCCGCGTGCTCCTTGAGGTTCACCGGCGGCACGCAATACGGGCCGATGGCAGCCGGGGTCAGGTCGATCATGATTACGCCGAGCTCGTTGAGCTTGCGGCTGTTCTCGGCATGCACATAGGCCGAGGTGGCATCGAAGGCGATGCGAATGTCATCGTCCAGCACATGCGGCAGCAGGCCGTCGACGCCTTCGGCGGTGGTCTTCAGGCCGAATTCGGCGGCACGCTTGAGGCCTTCCGAAGTGGGGTCGACGCCAACCATCCACACCGGTTCGATCCATTCGGAACGGCGCATCTTGATCAACAGATCTGTGCCGATATTGCCCGGCCCGATGATGGCCGCCTTGAGTTTCTTGCTCATCTTCACTCCCCCGGAGTCAGGCGCGGAACGACACCCGGGCGGAGCCCAGGCCGTCGATGGTCAGTTCGAAATGGTCGCCGGCACGGGCCGGCTCCAGCGGTACCAGCGAGCCGGAGAGGATGATTTCCCCGACTTTGAACGGGATGCCGAAGGCGCCCAGGGTGTTGGCCAGCCAGGCCACCGCGGTGAGCGGATTGCCCTGCACGGCCGAACCCAGGCCTTCGCTGATCTGCGCGCCGTTCTTGAACACCTTCATGCGCAGGTTGGGCAGGTCCAGCTCGCGCGGGTCGACCGCCTCACGGCCAATCACGAAAACCCCGCATGAGGCGTTGTCGGCCACGGTGTCCTGGATGCGGATCTTCCAGTCGTGGATGCGCGAGTCGACGATCTCGAAGCACGGCATCACGCATTCGGTGGCGTCCAGCACGTCCTGCTCGGTGACGCCCGGCCCCACCAGATCCTTCTTCAGTTTGAAAGCGATCTCGCCCTCAGCACGCGGCTGGATCAGGCGATTGCCGGAGAGGGAAATCTCGTCGCCATCGTCGAACCACATGTCGCGGGTGATGAAGCCGAAATCCGGCTGGTGCACATTGAGCATCCGCTGCACGGCTTCGGAGGTGACACCGATCTTCTTGCCGACGACGGCGTCACCGGCGCCAACGCGACGCTCGATGCTGTAGAGGGAAATGCGGTAGGCATCCTCGATGCCGATTTCCGGCCAACGGGCGGTCAGCGGTTGCAGGGTCTGGCCGTTCAGCAGCGCCTGGTAAAGCTCCTCGCCATATTGGCGATGCAGGACCTCGCTCATCGCCGGCCCTCCGCCAGGAAGTCCAGGCAGGTGCGGTTGAACAGCTCGCGATGCTCCACCATCACCCAATGGCCGCACTCGCTGAGCATCACGAAGCGGATGTTGCGACAGGCTTCGAGCATCGTCTGGGCGCCGGAAGACGGGCAGAACTTGTCGTTCATGCCCCAGAAGCCGAGGATCGGGCAGTTCAGCTCGCCGAGGCGCGAGGCCATGTTCGGCACCTGCATGGTGCTGAGCACGCAGCGCGGCTGCTGCTGCACCACTTCAACCCGTTCGTTGACGGTTTCATCGCTGATCAGCGAGGCATCGTAGAGCTGCAGGGAGAGCAGGCGGCGCATGCCGGCGGCGTCGTTCAGCTCGCCATTGGCGAAGGCCGCACCCATCTTCTGGATGCCTTCCATCTGCAGGTAGTACTGCTCCTTCTCCATCAGGCCGCCCGGCGCCATCAGGACCAGACGGCTGACCCGCTTGGGCAGGTCCAGGGCCATCTTGATCGCGATGGCGCCCCCCAGGGAGTTACCCACCAGCACGCAGCGCTGGATATCCAGGGCGTCCAGCAGGCCGGTCAGGGCGTTGACGAAGAAGTCCAGGGTGTATTGGGTTTCCGGCTTGTCGGAACGGCCGTAGCCCGGCAGGTCCGGCACGATGGCGCGGTAGCCGAAATTGGCGAATACCGGGTAGTTCTCTTTGAAGTTGCTATGGCCGCTGGCTCCGGGGCCGCTGCCGTGAATGAACACCACCGGCTCGCCCTCGCCAGCCTCCAGGTAGTGCAGTCGCAGGCCATCCGGCAGCGTGACGAATCGCCCTTGTGGTAGCGCGCCCATGGGACTCTCCTCGGCTTGTTGTTTGCCGGGATTATTCGGGTGCCCCATCGGGCCAACATCGTCCGAGAGGACTAGCACGCAGCAGCGTGAATTTCCGTGGGGTCGCTTTTTCCTGTGAGGACGAATTCATTCGCCAAGGGCAGCAAAGCTGCCCCATCGGGCCTTGCAGGGCAGACCTGCGGTCCGCTTTGCGAATGAATTCGCACCCACAAAGACGCGTTCAGCGACACCGCAAATAGTCCTCTTGGACGTGGGCGAGCATCCGCGCAGCCCTTAGCCTCACCTGCATCAAAGACTCACACGCGAGGCAGCCATGGGCGACCCTTTGGATTTCACCGGCAAGGTGGTGTTGGTAACAGGCGGCGGCAAGGGCGTGGGGCGCGGCATCAGCCAGCGCTTCCTCGAACACGGCGCCCAAGTGGTGATCTGCGGGCGCAACGCCCCGGAAAGCCTGCCGGCCCACGGTGGGCGCGAAGCGCTATTCCTGCCCTGCGATGTGCGTGACGTGGACCAGCTGCAAGGTATGGTGGACGCGATCGTCGAGCGCCTCGGGCGGCTGGACGTGCTGATCAACAATGCCGGCGGCGCTCCGCATGCCGATGCGGCCACCGCTTCGCCGCGCTTCTCCGAATCCATCATCCGCCTCAACCTGCTGGCCCCGCTCAACCTCAGCCAGCTGGCCAACCGGGTGATGCAGGAGCAACCCGAGGGAGGCGCCATCATCAACATCTGCAGCGTCAGCGCAGTACGCCCCTCCCCCGGCACCGCCGCCTATGGCGCCGCCAAGGCCGGGCTGCTCAACCTGACCCGCTCGCTGGCAGTGGAGTGGGCACCGAAGGTGCGGGTGAATGCGGTAACCGCCGGGCTGATCCTCACCGAGCAGGCCGAATTGCACTATGGCGATGCCGAAGGTGTTGCCAGGGTGGCCGCAAGCATTCCGCTGGAGCGGATGGCCAACCCAGGCGACATTGGAGACGCCTGCCTGTACCTGGCCTCCCCCATGGCGAGTTATGTCAGCGGAGTGGATATCTGCGTGCACGGTGGCGGGGAGAAGCCAGCGTTTCTGGAAGCGGCGGGGGTGAATTGAAGAGCTGATGGGTTTCGCTTCGCTCGCGGAACGCCGCCCGACCCATCCTACTTGGCACTCCGTAGGATGGGCGGAGCGGAGCGATACCCATCAGGTCCGAGCAGCGGACTCCACCATCGAATGCGCCCTGAACGCCGTCTCGACGATCTTCCACTGCCCGTCGATACAGCGATAGCGATCCTGATAGACCCCACCCAGCTGCCGTGTGGCGCCGGTCTCGGCGTCGAGGTTGAAGTAATACAGTGCCCAGCGTGCCTTGGCCTCGTCTTCGGTGACCAGTTCGATCTCCGGATTGGCACCGTGGTGCAGGTCGATCACTCGCTCATTACACGCCAGCGATTCGTAGAGCGCGACGAAGCTGTCGCGGTCCTTGAAACTGCCGACGGGGCCGTAGTCGATGTTGATTTCGCCCGTGGCGAAGCAGTCGCGGATCTCCGCCACCTGCTTCAGGTCGCAGGCGTTGAGGTAGCGATGCTTGAGCTGGCGGATGGCCTCCAGCGCTTCCAGGCGAGCAATGCGGTATTCCAGGGTCATGGCTGTTCCCTCGCGATCATGTTGGATTCGCCCCAGTAGGCCTTCATGGAGCGGATGCGGCCTTCGGCGTCGAACTCCATCACGTCGATCACCTCGATGGTACGGAGGCTGCCGCCCCAGTCGAGGTCGACGCAAAAGGGCACGGCGCCGCAGTTGCGGGTGGCGCGAATCGAGCCGTCGAGGCGGGCCGTGGCGTCCAGGCGCCCCAGCCCCTCGCGATAGAAGCGCGAGATGGCCTCGATACCCACGTAGGGCGGCTTGCCCACCGGGTCTTCGACCGTGGCGTCCTCGGCATAGAGCGCGAGGATGCCGTCGATGTCCCCGGCGCCCACCAACTCGACATAACGGGCAAGACTTGCCCGCACTTGCTCTTCACTGATCATGCAAGCCTCCTCAAGCCACTTCGAACAGCGCAGCGGCGCCCATGCCACCACCGATGCACATGGTCACCACCACGTAGCGCAGACCGCGGCGCTTGCCCTCGATCAGGGCGTGGCCAACCATCCGCGCGCCGGACATGCCGAACGGGTGACCGATGGAAATGGCGCCACCGTTGACGTTCAGGCGCTCGTCGGGAATCCCCAAGGTGTCGCGGCAGTGGATCACCTGGCAGGCGAAGGCCTCGTTCAGCTCCCACAGGCCGATGTGGTCCATCTTCAGGCCGTGGCGCTTGAGCAGTTTGGGAATGGCGTAGACCGGGCCGATGCCCATTTCGTCGGCATTGCAACCGGCCACTGCCAGGCCGCGATAGATGCCCAGCGGCTCCAGGCCACGACGTTCGGCCATCTGCGCGCTCATCAGCACCGAGGCGGAGGCGCCGTCGGAGAGCTGCGAGGCGTTGCCGGCGGTAACGAAGCGCCCTGCGCTGGTCCACTGACCGCCCTGCCATACCGGCCCCAGGGCCTGCAGGCTTTCACGGGTGGTGTCAGCGCGGTTGCATTCGTCGCGGGTCAGGGTCACCGACTCGTGGCGGCTCTCGCCGGTGGTCTTGTCCAGCACCAGCTTGCGCACGGTGAGCGGCGCCAGTTCAGCATCGAACAGCCCGGCGCTCTGTGCCAGCGCGGTGCGCATCTGGCTGTGGTAGCTGTACTCATCCTGTTGCTCGCGGGAGATGCCATACCGTTCGGAGACGATCTCTGCCGTCTCGATCATCGGAATATAGGCACGCGGGTCGCGCATCAGCACCGCTTCGGACTGGTTGCGGTAACTGTTCTTGTGCTTGTTCTGCACCAGCGAGATGGACTCCAGGCCACCGGCCACGGCGATGTCGATCTCGTCGCACATGATGCTCTTGGCCGCCATGGCGATGCTCATCAGGCCCGAGGAGCACTGGCGCTCCACCGCCATGCCGGAGACGCTGTTCGGCAGACCTGCCGCAACCGCGCAAAGGCGGCCGAGGTTGTAGGCCTGGGTTCCCTGCTGGGCAGCGGCACCGATGATCACATCATCCACTTCACCCGGTTCGATCCCCGCCCGGCGCACCGCCTCACGCACCACATGGCCGCCCATCAGCGGCGCTTCGGTGTCGTTGAAGGCGCCACGGAAGGCCTTGCCGATGGGAGTACGGGCGGTGGAAACGATTACGGCTTCTTTCATCCTGGGTTCCTCTGAATAAGTGGTGGGAGGGGCATCCCTCATCCGAACGCAGCCCGCCCCGACCCCGCTCCCGAGGGAGAGGGGAAAAATCTTGTAGGGGCGAAATCATTCGCCAAGCAGGCCGAAGGCCTGCCCTGCCTGATCTCAGGGGGCAGCGGCGCTGCCCTTGGCGAATGACTTCGCCCCCACAGGAAAAGCGAAGGCCTCTCGTGCTAGGCCGGGTAGTAGCGGCTGATGGTGTCCACGACGCAGCCGGGGCGCTCTTCGCCCTCGATCTCCACGCTGACTCGGATGGTCGCCTGCACACCGCCCTTCACTTCTTCCGCTGCCACCAGTTGCGCGCTACCGCGCACTCGGCTACCGGCGCGGACCACATTGGGGAAGCGGACCTTTTCGCAGCCGTAGTTCACGCCCATCGATATGCCACGCACTTCGACGATCTGCGGCAGGAACAGATTGACCAGCGCCAAGGTCAGGTAACCATGGGCGATACAGGCACCGAATGGGCCGTTGGCGGCGCGTACCGGATCGACGTGGATCCACTGGTGATCGCCCGTGGCCTCGGCAAACTGGTCGATGCGCGATTGCTCCACGCTGATCCACTCGCTGTGACCCAGTGCCTCGCCCACGCGCTCGAGCAGCTCGGCGGGCGTCTCGAAGATCATCGTCATGCTCAGGCCCTCTGGCTGGAAACCGACAGCACTTCGCCGGTCATGTAGGAGCTGTAATCGCTGGCCAGGAACATCATCACATTGGCCACTTCCCACACCTCGGCGGCGCGGCCGAAGGCCTCGCGGGAGGCGAGCTGGTCCAGCAGTTCCTTGGGCGCGGACTTCTTGAGGAAATCGTGCAGGGCAATGCTCGGACTCACCGCGTTGATGCGGATACCATGCTCGGCAGCCTCGACCGCCGCACAACGGGTCAACGCCATCACCCCGGCCTTTGCGGCGGCGTAGTGGCTCTGTTCTTTCTGCGCGCGCCAGCCGAGTACCGAGGCATTGTTGACGATCACACCGCGCTGGCGCTCGATCATCTTCGGCAGCATGGCGCGGGTCATGCGCATGGTGCCGGTGAGGGTCACGTCAAGGACGCGGTTCCACTCCTCATCGCTCATTTCCACCAGCAGGCGGGAGCCGCCGAGGCCGGCGTTGTTGATCAGCACGTCGACGCCGACCAGGTCACGCTCAGCGGCAGCCACCAGGGCCTGCACCTGCTCTTCCTGGGTGACGTTGCACTCGCGGGTAAACACCTGGTCCAACCCGGTGGCTTCGCGAATTCTCAGCGCGGCTTCCTGCAGGCGACCTTCATGGATATCGCTGATCATCAGCGCGCGACAGCCTTCTTCGGCTGCTCGCAGGGCGGCGGAGTAGCCGATGCCGGCACCAGCGGCGGCGGTGATCAGCACCGATTTGCCGCGCAGCAGACCGTGGCCGGGAACATAGTTGGGAATACTGCTCATGGTTCTTCCTCGACTCAGGCGCGCACGCGCGGTTCGCGGGGCATGCCCAGCGCGCGTTCGGCGATGATGTTGCGTTGGATTTCGTTGGTGCCGCCGTAGATGGTGTCGGAGCGGCTGAAGAGGAACATCGACTGCAGGCGGTCGAGCTGGTACGGCGCGCCCTCCAGCAGCTCGGCCTCGGCGCCGAGCACGTCCATGGCCAGCTTGCCCAGATCGACGTGCCAATTGGCCCAGCACAGTTTGTAGATCATGGCCTCGCGACGCAGCGAGCCGTCCTGCGCGCCAGAGAGCATGCGCAGCGAGTTGTAGCGGAGGATGCGCAGACCGCTCCAGGCCTCGGCGATGCGCTGGCGCAGCAGCGGGTCCTGCGCAGCGCCGTTGGCCTTGGCTATGCGGATGATTTCCTCCAGCTCGTTCTGGAACAGCATCTGCTGGCCAAGCGTGGACACGCCGCGCTCGAAGCCCAGCAGAGCCATGGCGATCTTCCAGCCGTCACCGGGTGCGCCAAGGATATTCATCGCGTCGGTTTCAGCGTCGTCGAAGAACACCTCGTTGAACTCCGAGGTGCCGGTCAGCTGCTCAATCGGGCGTACCGTGATGCCTGACTGGGCCATGGGCACCAGCAGGAAGGACAGACCCTTGTGGCCGACACTGCCCGGCTCGGTGCGGGCGATCACGAAGCACCACTCGGATTCGTGGGCGAGCGAGGTCCAGACCTTTTGCCCGCTGATTCGCCATTTTCCACTGGCCTCATCGAGCGTGGCGCGGGTTTTCACGTTGGCGAGGTCGGAACCCGCACCCGGTTCGGAATAGCCCTGGCACCAGAACTCGGTGCCGGCGACGATGCCAGGCAGCAGCCGACGCTTTTGCTCTTCGGTACCGAAGGCGGCGATGGTCGGCCCGGCCAGGCCCTCGCCAATATGGCCCATGCGGCCAGGCCCACCGACGCGAGCGTATTCCTCGTGGAAGATCACCTGCTGGCTGATGGACAGGCCGCGTCCGCCATGCTCCGGCGCCCAACCGACGCAGGTCCAGCGGCCTTCGGCGAGCTTGCGCTCCCAGGCTTTGCGTTCCTCGGGGAAGCTGTGTTCATCGCCCGGCCCACCGCGAAAGCGCAGCGGCTCGAACTCACCACAGAGGTTCTCTGCCAGCCAGGCGGCCACTTCGGCGCGGAAGGCTTCATCCGCGTCGCTGAAACTGATCTTCATGCGGATTCTCCCAATAACGCAGCGGCAATTCGTTCGCGGTGCCAGGACGGCGAGCCGAGGAAAGCCTCGCTGGCGCGAGCGCGCTTGAAATAGAGGTGTGGGTCGTACTCCCAGGTGAAGCCGACACCGCCATGCAACTGGATGGATTCCGCCGCGCAGTGGAAGAACGCCTCCGAGCACCGCGCCTTGGCCAGGGCTGCGGCCAGCGGCAGCTCGGCGGCCACCACGGCATCGCCATTGGCGGCCAGGGCTTCCTCGGCTACGCAGGCCGCGTAGTAGGCGGCGGAGCGGGCGCATTCCACTTCCAGCATCATGTCCGCGGCGCGGTGCTTGATGGCCTGAAAGCTGGCGATGGATCGGCCGAACTGCTGACGCTCGGCGGTGTAGGCCAGGGTCAGGTCCAGGGCCTGCTGGGCGCCGCCAGTCTGTTCGGCAGCCTGGGCTGCGCAGGCCAGTTGCAGCACGCTCTGCAGCAGTGTCGCGCCCTGCCCCACTTCGCCCAGCAAGGCGTCTGGCCCGACGTAGACTTGCGCCAGCGTCACCTCGGCGAGCTTGCGGGTCTGGTCCAGGGTTGGCTTGAGGCTACGGGTAACGCCCGACGTGGCAGCGTCCACGGCAAACAGGCTGATGCCCTGCTCGCCTCGCGCGGCAACGACCAGCAGGCCGGCGCTGTGGCCATCGACCACATGGCGCAGCACGCCATCGAGGACGAAGCCCTCACCTTCTTCCCGCGCCGTCGCCTGCACCGCGTCCACGCCCCAGCGGTTGTCGGAGGCATAGGCCAGGGTGGCGGTCAGGCTGCCGTCAGCGATCTGCGGCAACCAGCGGGACTTCTGCGTTTCGCTGCCGGCCAGCAACAGTGCGGGGGTGGCCAGGCAAGCGGTGGCAAAAAATGGGGAGCAGAGCAGGCGCCTGCCCATCTGCTCCAAGAGGATCGCCAGTTCGACGAACCCCAGGCCCAGGCCACCGTACTGCTCGGGAATATGAATGGCCGGCCAGACCATCTCGCCACACAGGCGTTGCCAGAGCTTCGGATCGTAGCCCAGCTCGGTGACCATCGCCGCACGCACGGCGGCGGAATCGGAAACGTCCGCGAGAAAACCCTCGGCGGACTCGCGGATCATGTCCTGCTCGTCGCTGAACGCGAATTCCATAAAGCTGCCTTCTTTTAGGTCGTGGGAGCGCCTGCCATCCGCGCCCCGGTGCGGTGAGTCTGGCGGCTTGCGGAAGGCAGGGAATCGTCCAGATGGACGACGAGGAGAGCGAAGAGGTGAAGGAGAAATCCTGTGGGGGCGAATTCATTCGCTAAGCAGACCGAAGGTCTGCCCTTCAGGGCTGGATAGGGCAGCTGCGCTGCCCTCAGCGAATGAATTCGCCCCCACGAAAAGCTTCGCCGCAGGAGGGGGCGGGCGGCGCTCCGCGGGGCGCAACGCACACCCCGTCCCCCGAGCTCGCTCAGGACTGGATCGGGCGCAAGCGCCCCTGGGCGCCGGTGCTCGCCGGATGCGCCTGCTCCACTCCCAGCCAGACGGCCAACGCAGGCAGCAGGAAGATGGCGCCCAGCACGTTGACCAGGAACATGAAGGCCAGCAGGACGCCCATGTCGGCCTGGAACTTGAGCGCCGAGAAAGCCCAGGTGCCCACGCCGATCGACATGGTCAACGCGGTGAACACAGCTGCGGTGCCGCGCTGGCGCATCGCCTCATAGAAGGCGTCACGCAGCGGCAGACCGTGCGCCATCTCATGCTGCAGGCGTTCATAGATGTACACGCCGTAGTCCACACCAACCCCCACACCAAGGGCAATCACCGGCAAGGTGGCCACCTTGAGGCCGATGCCAAGCAAGGCCATGAGCGCATTGCAGAGGATGGTCACCAGGACCAGCGGCACGATTACGCAAAGCACCGCACGCCACGAGCGGAAGGTCAGCCAGCACAGCAGCGTGATGGCGGCGAAGATCGAGGCGAGCATTTGCACTTCCGCCTGCTCGACGGCTTCATTGGTGGCAGCCGCGACGCCGGCGTTGCCCCCACCGAGGCGAAAGCGGATGTTGGGGGTGCTCTCTTCGGCGATGAACTTCTCCACTTCGCCGGTGACATGCTTCAAGGTCGCGCCCTGGTGGTCATTCAGGTACACCAGCAAGTTGAGCGTCCGGCACCCTTCGGTGTTCAGCCCCAACTCCGGATTCGCCGCACCGCCGCCGATGCGCAATGCCGACTCCGAGCGCTGCAGCGCCGCCCAGCGCGGATTGGCCTCGTTGTTCGCCGCCGCGAACAGCTTCACACCCCCGGCGACCGTGCTGACCGATTGCACGCCATCAACCCCACGCAAACGCAGGTCGAAACGCTCGATGGCGTTCATCACCTCCCAGTTCAGGCAGGCTTCTTCCAGGTTGGAGGTCTCGGCATACACAGACAGCACGTCCATGCTGATCGAGTAGCTCTTGATGATCGCGGCGTTGTCCTGGTTGTAGCGGGATTCCGCGCGCAGTTCAGGGGCGCCAACGCCCACATCGCCCGTCAGCAGGAAGCGCGAGTGGTAAGTGCCGGCAGCCAGGAGTGCCGCCATGACAGCAAAACTGGCCAGCGCCGGGCCGGGCTCCGCGAGCGCCGCCACCGCCCACCAGACCCGATGCTTGCCGCCAAGCGTGGACGATGCTCGGGCCATCGGTTCGAGATAAAGGTGGGACAGGATGATCGGCAGGAACATCTTGTTGGTGACGATCATCAAGGCGACGCCCAGGCAAGCGGTCAGCCCCAGCTCATGGACGATCGGAATATCGATGACCATGATCACCAGAAAGCCCAGAGCATTGGCCAGCAGGGCAACGGTCCCTGGAATGGCGAGCTTGCGGAAGGCAGCCTCCGCAGCCTCCTGCGCAGAAACCCCGGCGAGCACATCCTGCTTCCAGGCGTTGGTCATCTGCACCGCATGGGATACGCCGATGGAGAAGATCAGGAACGGCACCAGCACGGACATCGGGTCGATGCCATAACCCATCAAGGGCAGCAAGCCGAGCAGCCAGATCACCGGCAGCAGGGCGACGCTGAGCGCCAGGATCGTCAGCTTCAGCGAGCGGGAATATAGCCACAGCAGCAGCGCGGTAACGCCGAAGGCGATGGCAAAGAACAGGACGACGCCCAGCAGTCCGTCCATCACCTCACCCATGACTTTGGCGAAGCCGACGATCTGGATGTCGATCAGATCGCTTGCGAAGGTCGCACGGATCGACTCGAGCTTCTGCGCCACTGCCGCGTAGTCGAGTTTCCGGCCGGTTTGCGGGTCGATCTCCAGCAGATCGGCCTGGACCATGGCGGAACGCAGATCGTTGGCGACCAGTTGCCCGATCTCTCCCGACTTGGAAACGTTGGAACGAATCTGCGCAAGGCCGGCTGCGTCCGCTTCGAAGCGCGAGGGTACGACCACGTCGCCGGTGAAGCCGGACTCGGTCACCTCGATGTAGCGCACGTTCGGCGTGAACAGGGAGCGGACACGGCTGCGGTTTACACCCGGGGTGAAGAACACTTCATCGGTGACCTTGCGCAGCACACCGAGGAACTGCGGGTTGTACAGATCACCAGCCCCCTTCCAGTGCACGCTGACCATGATGCGGTTGGCGCCGGAAAAGGTCGTGCCGTGTTCCTGGAAAGCCGCCATGTAGGGATGCGAGAGCGGGATCAGCTTATTGAAACCCGGGTCAAGCCGGGTGTTGAGGGCTGATGTGCCGAGGCCGATGGTCAGCAGCAGGAACAGGAGGCCCAAGGGCAAACGCCACGCAATCAGGCTTCGGGCCAGGGCAGCGACCAGGCGTTCGGTTCGGGTCGTAGGGATCGAAGTCGTCATTACGGTGTTCCCTGATGGGACGAGGTGATCGGGGATTGGGCCGCAGTCAGCCCGTCTGCGGCCGACAGGGCGAGGGTGCGCAAACCGGCGTCACTGGCAAGCAGCCAGGGGCCCGAGGCCGGGACGAAGATGTCGGTCAGGTTCTCCTGGCCAGTCTCGCGCAAGACTTTGAACGTCAGGCCCCGGTCATCGCTGGCCAGGACAACGCCGCCCTGGCCGGCAAGCAGCAACCTGCCGTCAGGGAGCACGGTGTCGGCGTAGAGGGAGACTGGCCTGGGCATCTGGACAGCGGACCAATTGAGACCGTCATCCGTACTGCGGAACACCTGGCCGCGCATGCCATACGTGACCCAGGTGGAAGCGCCCAGGCTGACGGCGCCATACAACGAACCGTTGTAGAACGGCTCAACCACCTGCCAGTGCTGGCCACCGTCGAGCGAGCGCAGGAGCGTCCCCGCCTCGCCGACGATCAGCCATTGCCGGCGATCCGCCGAGAACGCGATAGCATTCAGGTGCCAGTCCGTCAGTCCCGGTATCGACTCGCTCTTCCACCGCTTGCCACCATCGCTGGACCGCAACACACGGCCGAAGGCGCCGACGGCCAGCCAGTCGCCGGAAGGCAGGCGGGCGGCGTCCAGCAATGGCTCACCGCCGTCCTCCTGAAATGCCGCCTCCCTCCAGTTCCGTCCGCCATCGGCCGTACGCAGGATCCATCCTTCATGCCCCAGGGCAAGGCCATGGGTATCGTCGGCAAATACCAGGCGGGTGATCAGGGCCTGGCGTGCCGAGGCGGTTGTCGCGCTCGACCAGGACCGTCCCTGGTCGCGCGATATCAGGATGTGCCCCAACTCCCCGGCGGCGACCCAACCAATGCGCGTTTCCTCGATACCATTGAGCTGCATATGCTCGAGGGGGACTTCCGTTGGCCGCAGCGTGGGCATGGAACGGGGGGAAAAAGCCAATGCGCCTGCCAGCCCCACCAGCACCGAGACCGCGAGCCCTACTAACACTTTCATGGAGAACTCCTTGATGCATGGCGGGTCATGCAGGCCGCACCATGGCAAAAAGGCCACAACGCTTCCGGCATGCCCCACCACAAACTCGGTCAGAAGCTGTACTTGGCGCTGATCGCCAGGTAATCGCGGTCAGCCAGAGGTCGCTTCTCCAGGTCGGCATCACCGAGGAAGGCGTTGTAGCTCATGCCCAGCTCCAGGTTGTTCAGGTACTTGGCGTTGACTCCGACGCTCGCGCGCTTGTCGCCCTCGCCGACCAGGCTGCCGAAAGCCCCGCCCACGGCGGCGGCTCCACGGACCTGATGAGCGAAGGTGATCGGCATGTTGAGATCCCAGCCGTCGACGACGTTGTTCCAGGAAGGGGTCATCAACAGCTGGTAGGCCCAGGAGTTGCGATCGAGGGTAAGCTCATCGGATTGTTCGCCAGCGAACTCGAACGGGTCGACGTCGTTCACGTGCAGGTAGCTGACTTCACCGATGAAGGTGGTCTGGTCCGACAGCACCATCGGCCCCATCAGGTAGATGGCTGACAGGTTCCCCTGAGTGGCATCGGCGCGCGTTGCCGACGGGCCGATCAGCGAATCGACCAGGACCGGCACACCATCCTTGTAACTGACCTCGCCGGCGACGTTGAAGTCGCCCATTCGCGTCGAGAAGCTGGCTCCGGTCAGCGCGATGTCGTCGAAGTACACCACGTTGTAATCGGTCGGGAACATGCCATCGAAATTCATCACCACGTTGGGGTTCTTGTCGTGGTAACGCAGGTAGTAGAGGCTCAGCTCGCTCTCATTACCCAATGAGAAGCGGGTGCTCACCCCCCATTGGCCGCTGTCGCGGGGCTGGTCGTCCGGGGACCGTGGGATGTTGAAGCCCGGAGCTGCGCGAATGAACTCCGCACCTGGCCCGACCACGTCGGTGTAGGAGAAGTAGGTGCCGACCGGGTCCAGCTCGGTGCGCTTGTACTCATATTGGTAATACGCCGCCACGCCGAAATCCGGAGTCAGCTGCCACTGGCCCGAGAACTGTCCGACCGGCAGCAGAATGTCCTTCACCTCGGTGCCCGGCACGTTGGCCTTGGTGGCATCGGCGGGTGATTGGGCGCCCGCGATGTTGGGGAAGAACAGGCTCTCCCCCCACTGCACCACCTGCCTTCCTGCGCGCAGGTTGAGCATGGATTGCTCGGCGGTCTGGAAGCTGCCGTAGACATAGGCATCGAGGAAGCGGCTGCGACTGCCCGCCAGGTTCTGCGCATGGGTGGTGAAATGGTCGTGGGCACCGCTCTTGTTGACGGTGTCAGGCGAGTCGTTGTCGTTGGGATGCTGGTACACATCGTCGTAGAAACTGCTGGCGCGGACGAAGGCGCCGTAGTTTCGGTACTTGATGTCCATCTCGCCCAGCAGCGAAAGACGGTTGTTGATCAGGCTGCCCTGCTTGAAGTTACGGTTGCCATCATCGGAGTTGACCGTGGTCGGCAGGCCGCTCGCCGGATCGATCGGGCCGTCCACCAGGGCTCGCGACGGGTCATTCAGCCGGTAGGCCGCACCGTAGGTCACGTTGAGCAGGTAGTCGACATTGACCTCCTCTCCCACGCTCAGCGAGCCCGCCCACACCGAAGCCCCCAGCGGCGCCACACAGAGTCCGAACATCCAGGGGCGCAACAGCGAGCCCCGCATCAACTGGTTTCCCCGTACTACCTTGCCTGCAAAATGGTTCATGTACCGCCTCCTGTTCGTCGGTCTGCGCGTTTGCCCCGCCGTGGCAGAGCCCCCATCGCGCAGCCGAGCACCCTGGCGACGGGCGTGCCGTCGCCAGGGATGCTGTCTCGTAAAAAAGGTCCGTTAGGAAAATTCGTGTCCGAGCGCTAAGTCCGCTCCACTTACCTGCCCGATTGGCGCAGCAGGTCGGTGGTGAACATGAAGGGCTTCAGGCGGTCGCCATTGACCAGCGGCGGATCGATCTCGTTGGTCAGGCGGTCGGCCAGGTAGGCCCCGGACACCAGGTCGTGATAGACGGTGACGCCGGAATGGAACAGCTTCGCGCCGTAGGCGTAGTAAGTGTTCATGAAGTTGGTGCGCCACAGCTCGCCGTGCGCGTCATAGTTGTCCGCCATGACGGCAAGCCAGGTGTCTTCGTCGACGTACAGAACGCGCTTGGCGTATTGATGGCGAAACCCTTCCTTCAGCGTCGCTTCCAGAACCCATACGCGGTGCGGCTCATAGCGCATCAGCTGCGGGTCGATACTGCCGGGACGCAGCAGGCTCTCGTACTTGACCCCGGCGTTCTCCAGCCGATAGCCGTTGTAGGGGATGAACAGCTCGCGCTTGCCGACGAGTTTCCAGTTGTAGCGCTCGGGCGAACCGTTGAAGAGGCGGTCGTCATCGATGGTGCGGAATCCGCCGACACCCAGCGGCATGTCGAAACCGAAGCCGGGAGACTGGCGAACACGACGTGTGCCGGGGTTGTAGGTCCAGCTCGTCTGCGGGTTCTTCGCTTCATTGAAGTAGGTGTAGGTGAGCATCACCTCGCCCTTCTGGCGCTCGGGCTTGAGGATGGTCACCCGCGAGTAGGCGAAGATGCCCTCAGTCGGCTTACCAAGGTCGTCATGACCACTGGTCTGGTCGAGGATCTCCATACGCATCTGCCCCCAGGCGATGTTGCCGTTCGGGTAGACCACGGCCTGGTCGTACACGGCATCTTCCTGGTGGGCGAAGACCGGCAACAGGATGTTGCGCAGCAGCTCGTCGCCCGTCTTCGGCATCGGGAACGGAATGCCGCCCTTCAGCGCACGCACACCCATGTTGCCGTCCTCCAGCACCGAGCTGACGGCATTCTTGCGGTTCAGGTCGCAACGGTAGTCGTCGTAACGGAAATCTCGATGACTGGGGTAGACAGGAATCGAATAGCTGTCGGGATACTTCTTCAGCAGCGCCTTCTGCCCGTCGGACAGCCTGTCCGCGTACTGCGCCATGTTCTGCGCGGTCACCACGAACTGCGGTTTTTCCGCGGCATAGGGATCAGGGTGGCGTGTGCCAAGCCCACCAAACTCGACGCCGGGCGGCGTGCCCAGCCACTGCCCACCAAATGCCGGGATGGAGCCATCGGCATTGGCGCCCTTCTCCGCGCCAAAGCAGGTGAGCTCAGTACCGAGCTTCGCCGCCTCGACTTCGGTTGTCACAGCCCCGGCCCCTTGGGCAACCAGCATCAGCGTTGCCAGCAGGGGCAACGTCCTACGGAATTTCATGTTCATGGTGTCCTCTATCCTCTTGCAGAGACCGGACTTCCCCCGGAAGGCGATCTCATCGTGATCATCAGGCAGTTCCAGCGCGCTCCCGGGCTTCAGGCAGCGCGGACTTTCCTCAGGCGTAGAGATCGCGCTTGAGCACCGTTTCGGTCTCGATCAACCGGCCACCGGTCTCCTGTGCAAAGGCGCGCACATAGGCCTCCGCGTCCAGGCAGACTTCGGGCGCCAGCAGACCCTTGCCGGTCACGCCACCGGCCAGCCAGGCCTCGATGACCAAGCGGGCGCAGGTCGGCGTCGGGTCGGCAGTACTGTCCTCGGCCTGCTCGGTGGGCAGGTCCAGGTGGTGCTCCAGCACGCAGCGCACTTCGGCGCCACTGCGCTCGCCCACCACCTCCACACGGGAAGCGACGGCCCAAGGCTCGTCCGAAAGGTCGACGGTCACGCTCTTGCGACCGACATCGCTGGACAGGTGATGAGTGAGGAACTTGAGCGGCGAGATGCCGAGCCCCTCGATCACCTCGGAACTGCCCAGCCCCAGGTCGATCAGAGAACGCCAGACTTCAGCGCCGGCTTCGGGGAAGAAGGCGATGCGGTTGGTCACCTGATCCAACCCCTTGATGAAGTGCGGCAGGGTGACGGTTTCGCCGTGGCCTATGAAGAAGGACGGATAGGCCTTGAAGGGTGCTGCATAAGGCACCTCGAGCCGGCCGCCCCAACCCGGCATCTTGCGGTACTCCCCGTCGACGAACTGCACCACCTCTCCGGCAGTGATGTGCATCATGTGGTCGATGACCGCCGGCGACAGCAGGTCCGGCACGAAGGGCACGGCGGTGGCCAGATGGATCTCGCGCACCTTGTCGAGGCGGTCGGCGAGCATCCTGGCCATTACATTGGTCAGTCCCGGGGTCGAGCCGCAGCCGATGACCAGTTTGATCCCCGCCTCCAGGGCACGCTGGTGGTATGACGGGTCGAGGAACAGCGCCTCGGCGACATCGTGATCGTCATTGATATCGATGTAGTCGACACGCGCACGCAGCGCAGCCTCGATGACCGGCACGGCACTGCGGTAGAACGGCCCGACAGCGTTGAACACCAGGTCGACACCATCGAGCAGCGCATCCAGGCGTGCCGGGTCGCGAATGTCGGCGCTGACTGGGGTCGCCCTGGGGCCGAGTTCGGCGGCCAGCTTTTCGGCGTTCGCGAGGTTGAGGTCGCCGATGATGCACTCGATCTCGGGGTGACGGGGCACCAACTGGCGCGCAACGTTCGCACCGACGTTGCCGCAGCCCAGTAGCAAGATTTTCATTGTTCAATCTCCAGCTTTTGTTTTTGTGTATTGGCGATTCGATGCCGCCGGACCACTCCATCCCAGGCGGGACGTCCTTGCCCATTGGTCCGCACAGGCGTTCTTGCAGCTACCTACCAACGCGTCCGTCAAACCAGATTCAGCTTGTCGGCCCACCTCGCTGCGGGAATCAGCACGCGTCGGATCTTGGTCTCGAACAGGCCCGGGAAATGCACGGCCTGCGGGGTTTCCAGCGGGAGCAGGAAGTCCTGGGGGCGATCGCTGGCCAGCGCCTGGCCCAGGTTGGCGCCCATCATCGGGCCCATGACGTTGCCCCATGAGCCGAAATTCATCAGGGCCAGCACCCCATCGGCCACCTGGTACAACTTCGGGTAGGCCGCCTCGTAGAGGGAGGACGAATTGGCCGTCATGCCCGTCCAGTAGGACTCCAGTTCGATGTGGGTGCCGCGAAGCTGCGGATAGGTGCGATGCAGATATCGCAGGAAATAAGCGAAATAGGTTTCCGCCCTCTGGGCACGGCCAGGCCCCGGAATGGTCGCAGTGATCAGTCTATTGCGGCCGTCGATGATCAACGGGTACAGGCCGGCGGGATGCTGCATGAGGGTGACCCGGGCCGGATTGACGATGTCCAGCACCGACTGCGGCAGTGGCCGCGTGGCCATCCCGCAGGCCACCAGCGGGAACTGGGTGCGGGCAAGCTCCGGAAAGAAGGCATTGCCGGCGTGGCCGTTGGTGCAGATCACCACCTGCTGTGCGCGCACACTGCCAGTGGCTGAACGGACCCGCCAGTGCGACCCGATCCGTTCGCAGCCGACCACACAGGTGTTGCCGTGAACCCTCGCGCCCAGGCGGACGGCGGCGCCAATCATGCCGTTGGTGAAGAGGTAGGGATTGACCCGGCCGCCCTCGCGCCAGTGGATGCCGTAGCCGTATGCATCAGTGCCCAGCAGTTCCTTGAGCCGGGCCGCCCCGACGATGTCGACGTCATAGCCGAACGCCTTCCACTGGCTCACCTTGTTCTCGAGCGCGGCATGCTTGCGGTAGGCCGCATCGACCATGCCGGACTTCACCGCATCCGCCTGCAGTCCGTGTTTTTGGCACAGGTCGAAGACGATGTCGCGGTGCTGGATGAAGTACTCGGTGAAACGCTTCCCCTGGTCGGCGTGCGCCCGAAGTGGCTCAACGGAACCCAGGTAGGGCTGCACATGCCCGGCATTGCGACCGGATGCACCGCTACCGGGTTGATCCGCCTCCAGAACCACCACACGTACACCACCCTCGGCCAGATGCAAGGCCAAGGAAGCCCCAACCAACCCGGCACCGACGACGACCACATCAGCTTCGATGTCCTGGTCCAGTGCTGGGTAGGCAGGGCCTTGCTGTGACAAAGGCCAGCCGCTGAAGCGAATGGGCACCACACCCGACTCATACGCGCCTGCAATCGGAAAGACCGGAACCTGTCCCGCTGCCGCACGCCGGTATTCTCTCCAGCTCACTACTGCCTCCTCGAATTCATTCCAGAAACCTCATTTCGGACTGATCGAGGCTGAACGGGATCGACCCAATGCCTGCCACAGCGTGATCGATCCTATTGAGATAGCGAATGAACGAACCAGTACCAACTGGTACTGGAGCAAGAGATCGACGGACAACTAAAGATGCCTAACCCCAATGGGCGATATCCGGTGGTCAGGCGATGGTTAGACTCCGGACGCAAAGTCCCGACCGATAACAACAAGAGAGTTTCGATATGGCGCGTTTGCAAAACACGGTGGTTGGGCTGGATATCGACGCGGTAGCGGCAGACCGCACTGGCCCGTCCACAAAGGCTGAAAGCCACCCGAACCAGCGCCAGGGTTGGGCCCTCGTCCTTGGATTGGCGGTGGTACTGTGCATCATCTTCGGCACTACCCTGAACTCCATCAGCGTGTTCACCCTGCCGATCACCACGTCCCTGGGATGCTCCAACGAAGAGGCCGCGCGCCTGGCTACCGCGTTCATTTTCAGCATGACCCTGGCAATGCCCGTGGCGGGCTGGCTGCTCGATCGCATCTCGCCGCGACCGGTCATGACAGCGGGCGCCATCATGGCTGCGCTGGGCTATCTGCTCGCCTCGCGGAGTCCTGACATCACCCAGCTCACGCTTGCAATGGCGTTGAGTGGCCTTGGCGTTGGCGCCTCGACCTATGTCCCGGCCATCACCCTGGCCACACGCTGGATAGTGCCAAACCGGCAAGGCCTGGCCTTCGGCATCCTGCTCTCAGGCGCCTCCATTGGCGCCGTGATCTTCCCCATACTGCTCACCCACACCATCGCTGAGGTGGACTGGCGCAGTACGATGCTGGCCATCGCCGGCATGATTCTGCTGATCTGCGCTCCATTGCTGCTATGGCTGGCACGCATGCCTGACGACACATCGGTCGTGGGCCTGCAGCCAGCGGACGAGTCCCTTGGTCATGGAATCGGCCACGCGTTACGCATGCCGCGGTACTGGATGTGGATCGCCATGCAGCTGCTGCTGACCCTGAGCAGCCTCGGCATCTTCATCGCGCTCGTTCCCTATCTCATCTCTGCCGGATATTCGGCCCAGGACGCTGCCTTCTATTACGCCGGCATCGGCGCTGCTGCGTTGATCGGCAATTTCACCTTTGGCCTGTTGAGTAACCGCTGGAGGGCAAAGAACATCCTGCTGATCGGCACCGTCATCGGTACCGCAGGCATCCTGTGCCTCCTGGGAGCGAACGATCCGGTATTGGGCCTGGGAGCAATCGCGCTTTTTTCCCTGACCTGGGGCACCACCTTCAACCTGGTCAACCAACTCTCACCCTTGCTGCTGGTGGAGGCGATGGGGCAACGCAACTTCGGCAGCCTGCTCGGCATCGGCAACCTGATCGCCGGCCTTGGCTCCGCGTTCAGCCCGGAAGCCGTCGGTTACCTCGTCGACACCACGCACACCTATACCCTCCCCCTGCTGCTCTGCGGCGCCCTGGCGGCCACGGCCCTGCTGCCCATTGCCTTGCAACACCGACCCCGCACCTGATCGAGAACGGTTCGAGGGTCAGCGCAGGAGGGCAAAACTCTTGCACACGATCCGCACGAGGTCGGTCTGGCCCTTGATGCCCAGCTTCGCGTAGATGTTCTTCGAGTAGTTGCGCACTGCGGTCACCGCAATGCCCATCTGCTCAGCCGCTTCACTGATGGTTCGGCCTGCAGCCAACAAGGCGGCGAGCTTGGCTTCCTGGCGGGTCAGGTCGAACAGCTGGGCGATCAGGTCCGGGGAGGCGCTCTTGGAAACCTGCAGCGCCGCAAAGCTTTCGGTCAGTTCCGAGAGATAGATGATGACGCTGGGCACATGCTTGCCCTGGTAGTACGGAGCCACCGGCACCGGCGTGACCAGCATCCCCAGCAACACGCCATCCTGAGCGTGCAACCGCACCAGCTCGCCGTGGCAGTCCGCACCGTGCTGCATTCTGGATGCGATGGCATTGGCCATGGCTTTCTCGAGTACCCGTTGCATCATGCGGTCCTGCAACTGCACCCGTTCATGGTTCAGTTCAATACCCGGATACTTGTCGAAGATGGTCCTGGCGGCGCGATTCACGCATATCACCTTCGCATCGCCATCGAGCACCAGGCAGCCCAGCACCAAGTGGTCCAGGCTGCCTTCATAGATCGACTTTTCTGCCTCCTGGCGCTTGATCCGTGCATAGAGTCCAAGGGCACGGGTGAGATGGGGCAACAAGCCTCTGATCAATTCCAGGTCTGCGGAGGAGAAAGGATGCTCCGGTGTCTTGCGGGCACGTATCACATCAACCCAGCAGCGCATGCCCCCCGGCTCGGCAAAGCAGGTCCTGAGGCAACTGGCGATATTGAGAGAATCCAGGAAAGCGGCGCAATCGGGCTCCACATCCGTGGGGCCGAACACGATGACATCGCCCGGCAGCACCGATTCGGGTCGAACCAGTTCGATGTGGGTAAAACGCTCGCGGTGAATCTGTTCCGCAAGTAGCCAGTCGGTATCGTCATCCTCATCGACGGACATCACCTGCACATCGCAAGGCAGGTCGTCGGAGTGGTGCAAGGTGACCGTGACATTGAGCGCCGCCCACAGATGGCGGAGCCGCTCGGCAAAACTGTACCAGGGGGTGGCCTCGTTCAGGCCTTCATAGACGAGGCCGATCAGCTCGGACAGGACGTCGCCCGGTCCAACTTGCGCCAGCAGCGCATGCGCCGTGGGAAGACTTGTCTCCCACCCAGTTGCAGGCGCGGGTTGCGCAGAACCTGCGCAACCCGGCACGGGCCTCAAGGCAACGGCAGGCTTAGCTGCCATACACCTTCTGCGCCGGCACCGCCTCGGCCAGCAATTGCTCGACGACCCCGCCCAGTTCCTCGGGAACGAAACGCGCGCCCTTGTCAAACTCGGGGCCACGGCGCCAGCCGTCGCCGATGGAGAGCTTGCCACCTTCCACCTCGAACATCCGCCCGGTGACGGCCTGGGAGGCCTCCGAGCCGAGCCAGACCACCAGCGGCGCGACGTTTTCGGGTGCGAAGTAGTCGAAGCCTTCCTCCGGCTTCTTCATCACGTCGGCGAACACCTGCTCGGTCATGCCGGTGCGGGCGGCCGGGGCCAGGGCATTGGCAGTGATGCCGTAGCGCGCCAGCTCAGCAGCCTGGACCAGCGTCAGCGAGGCGATACCGCCCTTTGCCGCGGCGTAGTTGGACTGGCCGATGGAACCCTGCAGGCCGGCGCCCGAGCTGGTGTTGATGATCCGCGCCTTGACCGTGACACCGCCCTTGGCCTGCTCGCGCCAGTGCTTCACTGCATGGCTGGCCAGGCAAAAATGCCCCTTGAGGTGCACGGCCATCACCGCGTCCCAGTCGGCTTCGGTGAGGCTGGCGAACATACGGTCGCGGCAGATGCCGGCGTTGTTCACCAGCACGTGCAGGTCGCCGTAGGCCTCTACGGCCTGGCGCACGATGTCGCCGGCGGCGGCGTAGTGGGTGATGTCGCCGTTGTTGGCCAGGGCCTCACCGCCTTGTTCGCGGATATCGGCCACCACGGCCTCGGCGGCTTGCAGGTTGATGTCGTTGACCACGACCTTGGCACCCTCGGCGGCGAAAGCCAGGGCATAGGCCCGGCCCAGCCCGCCGCCGGCGCCGGTGATGATGACTACGCGGTCTTTGCAGATTGGCATTTTGGTTCTCCGGTACAGCTGAATAGGGGCTTGACCTTGGTTGCCCTCACCCCAGCCCGCTCCCTTAAGGACGAGGGGGCTGTCCGTGCAGCGGGTTGTTCATGCACGGACCGCTTTTCTCCGCTCTCCTCTCCAGGGAGAGGGGCCGGGGGTGAGGGCCACGGGCTCACAGCCTTTCGATGATCGTCACGTTCGCCTGCCCGCCGCCTTCGCACATGGTCTGCAGGCCGTAACGCCCGCCACTGCGCTCCAGTTCATGGAGCAGCGTGCACATCAGGCGGGTGCCGGTCGCACCCAGGGGGTGGCCGAGGGCGATGGCGCCACCGTTGACGTTGGTGCGTTCGTGCGGGTAGCCGGTTTCCTTGAGCCAGGCCATGGCCACTGAAGCGAAGGCTTCGTTGATCTCCACCCGGTCGATGTCATCCAGGCTCATACCGGCGCGCTTGAGCGCGTAGGCAGTGGCCGGTATCGGTGCGGTGAGCATCCACACCGGGTCTTCGGCACGTACGCTGATGTGGTGGATGCGAGCACGCGGGGTGAGGTTGTAGCGCTTCAGCGCGGCCTCGGAGACCACCAGCATGGCGCTGGCGGCGTCGCAGGTCTGGCTGGAGACGGCAGCGGTGACGCGGTCGCAGCCGAACAGGAATTCCAGCTCGGCCATCTTGTCCAGGCTGGTCTGACGCGGGGTTTCGTCATGCTGCACACCAGCCAGCGGGACGATCTCGCGAGCAAAACGGCCCTCCTCGATTGCACACAGGGCGCGACGGTGGGACTCCAGCGCATAGGCTTCCAGCGCCTCGCGGGACAGGCCCCACTTCTCCGCGATCATCTGCGCCGAGCGGAACTGGGTCGGCGGCTGTTTGCCGTAGCGACGCACCCAGCCTTCGGAACCGGAGAAGGGATCGGTGAAGCCCAACGGCTCGGCAGCGGTCATCGCCGAGGAGATGGGGATCTGCGTCATGGTCTGCACGCCGCCAGCGACCACCACATCCTGGGTGCCGCTCATCACCGCTTGGGCAGCGAAATGCACGGCCTGCTGGGAGGAGCCGCACTGACGGTCGATGGTGGTGCCGGGCACAGCGTCGGAAAGCCCAGCGGCGAGCCAGCTGGTGCGGGCGATGTCGCCGGCCAGCGGGCCGATGGTGTCGACGCAACCGAAGATCACGTCGTCGTATTCGTCATCGGGAATACCATTGCGCGCCACCAGCTCACGCAGTACGTGGGCGCCGAGGTCGGCAGCATGGATCTGGCTCAGGCCGCCCTTGCGCCGGCCGGTTGGGGTGCGCAGGGCGTCGACTATGTAGGCTTCGGGCATGGGGTACCTCGGGTCTTGAAATTTGGAGTGAAGCGGAGCTTCCCTCTCCCCCAGCCCCTCTCCCGGAGGGAGAGGGTTGGGGTGAGGGATGCCGTATCAGAAGGTGTTGCCAGCCCCCGGCAGGATCGCCCCGCCAAACAGTGCCTCGCGAATCCGTGCCTTGTGCCAGCCGCGGTCGCCCCAGACCTTGTCCAGGGCCCAGGCGCGTTTCATGAACAGCTGCAGGTCGACTTCCCAGGTGTATCCCATGGCGCCATGGGTCTGGATCGCGTTCTTGGCGGCCAGCAGGGCTGCTTCGGTGCACGCCAGGCGGGCATGGGAAACCTGCGCGTCCTGCTCCGAAAGTCCGTTGGCAATGCCATAGGCGGCGCGGTATAGCGGCCCCTTGGCGAACTCGATCTGCACGGCAACGTTGGCCATCAAGTGCTTGATTGCCTGGAAGGAGCCCACTGGCTTGCCGAACTGCTTGCGCTCGAAGCTGTAGTCCACGGCCAGGTCGACCATGCGTTTGGCGAGGCCGAGCAGTTGCGCGGCAGTGGCCAGAGCGCCGCGATTGACGGTATCGGCCCACAACGTGCGGCCCTTCTCACCCGCAGCCACACAGGTGGCGGCGGTGGGCGTCCAGTCAACGCGAAACAGTTGCCGGCTCGGGTCTACCGAAGCGTTGCGCACCAGTGCCACGGCTGCGCGCGGCACGGCATGCACTTCATCGCCGTGGGGCAGCAGCAGCAGGTCGGCCACATGGGCGTCAGCCACCAGTGGATTGCCGGGTTGGCCCACGGCCAAGCGGGCCTTTCCTTCGGCTATACGGGTCAGCCATTCGCTCTGCAGGTCGAGCTGCTCGTTGCCTAAGGCAGCAAGCAGCGGCACGCCGACCAGCACGGTGTCGACCAGCGGCTCGGTCAGCGCCGCGTAGCCGCACTCTTGGGCCAGCAGGATGAAATCGAGTTCGTTCATGCCCAGCCCACCGAAGCCATCGGGCACGGTCATGGCCGGCAGCCCCAGCTCGGTGAGCTGGGTCCAGAGGTAGTCGCAACGGCCGCTCTCGGTTTGCCAGAGGTCGCGGATACGCTCGGGCGTCACTTCATTGGTGAGGAAAGCCCGCACATTGTCCTGGAACAGCAGTTGGTCGTCGCTGAAGGTAAAGTCCATGGCGCCCCCGTTATGCGCGCGGCATGCCGAGCATGCGCTCGGCGATGATGTTGCGTTGGATCTCGTTGGTGCCGGCGTAGATCGGACCGGCCTGGGCGAACAGGAAACCATCCAGCCAGTGGCCGACGTCGCCGGCGTCTGGCGCTTCAGGCAGCAGTTCGCCTCGCAGGCCGAGGATCGACAGCGCGGTCTCATGCATGCGCTGGTCCAGTTCGGACCAGAAGATCTTGTTGGTGGAGGATTCCGGACCGATCTTGCCGCCCTTCACCAGGCGCGAGGCGGTCATGTAGGTGTTCAGGGTGTAGGCCTCGGCATCCAGCCAGGCGCGCATCACCGCTTCACCGATGGCCGGGTCCTGGTCAGCCGCTTCGCGGTTGGCCTGGTAGAGCTGCACCAGACGGCGTGCGGTTTCCTGGAAACGCGCCGGCGAGCGCAGCATCAGGCCGCGTTCGAAACCGGCCGTGGACATCGCCACGTGCCAGCCCATGCCCTCCCCGCCCAGCACGTTTTCCACCGGTACCTTGACGTCGTCGAAGAAGATTTCAGCGAAGCCCGGCAGACCATTGAGCTGTGGGATCGGTCGCACGGTGACGCCCGGACTGTTTAGCGGCAGCAGGATGAAGGTGAGACCGTGGTGACGGCTCGAACTCGGGTCGCTGCGGAACAGGCCGAACAGCCAGTCGGCCCACACGGCGCGGGTCGACCAGGTTTTCTGGCCGTTGATAACGAAGTGGTCACCCTTGCGTTCGGCACGGCAGCGAATGGCCGCCATGTCGGAGCCGGCGTTCGGCTCGGACCAGCCCTGGGCCCAGACTTCCTCGCCCGTGGCCATCTTCGGCAGGAAACGCGCCTGCTGCTCGGGGGTACCGAATTCCATCAGGGTCGGGCCGAGGAGAAAGATACCGTTCTGGTTGACCCGAGCCGGGGCACCTGCGCGGTAATACTCTTCCTCGAAGATCAGCCACTCGATCAGGTCGCAGCCGCGCCCGCCCAGCTCCTTCGGCCAGGTCACCATGCCCCAGCGGCCCTCATTGAGCTTGGTTTCCCAGGCGCGATGCTGGGCAAAGCCCACTTCGCTGTCGAAGGACTGCAGCGGCTCGGCCGGCACGTTGGCCGCCAGCCAGGCGCGTACCTCCTCACGGAAGGCCTGTTGTTCCTGCGTATAGGTCAGTTCCATAGGTTTTCAGCCCTTGAAGTTGGCATCGCGCTTGTCGACGAAGGCATCGCGGGCTTCCTGGGAATCCAGCGAGCGGTAGGCCTGCAGGGTGAAGCCTTGCTCCCAGCGGTATTTGTCTTCGAGGTTGCCGTCCTCTATACCGGTCAGTGCCTCCTTGGCGAGGGCGATCATGGCCGGGCTCTTGGCGGCGATCTGGCGGGCGATCGAGAGGGCCGCATCGCGCAGCTCCTCGCGCTTGACCACGCGTTCAACAGCGCCCAAGCGGTAGGCCTCGGCGGCATCGATCATCTCGCCGGTGAAGTACATGTGGCGCACCTTCTGCACCGGGAACAGGCGCTGCAGGTGAGCGCCGCCACCCATCGCGCCGCGGTCCACCTCGGGCACGCCGAAGCGAGCGCATTCGGAGGCGACCAGGATGTCCGCTGCGCCGCACAGGCCAATGCCGCCGCCGAGAACGAAGCCATGCACGGCGATGATCACTGGCTTGGGATTACGGTGGACGGCCTTGAAGCTGTCGTAGTTGCCCTTGTTCACAGCGACGATCAGGTCGCCGTTGGCCGCCAGTTCCTTGATGTCGACCCCGGCGCAGAAGCCTCGTCCCTCGGCGCGGATGACGATGACCCGTACCTCGGGCGCCTCGCCCAGGCGTTCCAGCTCGGCGGCGATGGACGCCCAGCCCTGGCTGTCGAAGGCATTCACCGGCGGACGGTCGAAGACCATCTCGGCGATGCCGTTGTCGATGCTGACATGAAATGGTGTTGCCATGGCCTTCTCCCCCTCAGGATGCACGGCGGCACAGCTCGGCGAGACGTTGCTCGGCCTGCTGCACGATGGATTCGATGAGTTCGGCGCAGCCTGGCAGGCTGTCGATGCTGGCGGCGACCTGCCCGGCGGGCAGCACGCCCTCTTCGGGCTGGCCGTCGACCATGGCCTTCTGGATCACCATTGGCGCGTTAGCGGCCATCAGCGTCTGCGCGGCGGTCAGGCCGTCGCTGCCCCTCATCTTCAGGGCGCTGCCGAGCAGCTGGGCGATGCTGGCGCCGCTGTGCCGGCGATAGGCCAGGGCACTGCGCAGGGCCAGGAGCAAGCGGCGCAGGCCACCCGAGCGCTCCAGACGGTCGAGCAATTCGTTGCGGATCATCCGCTGCGGCATGCCGTCGATGGCGCGACTGACGATGATCGCCGCGGGGTCGCGGACGGCCAGGTAGCGCGCCAGGGTCGCCTGGGGCACCGGGCTGTCGGCGCTCATCAGGAAGCGCGTGCCCATGGCGATGCCTTCGGCGCCGAGCGCCAGGGCCGATACCAGACCACGCCCATCCTTGAAGCCACCCGCGGCGATCACAGGCACATCGACCGCGTCCACCACCTGGCCGAGCAGGATCGAAGTGGGCACCGAGCCAGTATGGCCACCGCCCTCCCCGCCTTGCACGGTCACGGCGTCGGCCCCCATTTCCACGGCTTTCACCGCGTGTTTGAGGGCGCCCACCGTAGGGATGCAGACCACGCCGGCATCCTTGAGTCGGCCGATCATCGCCTTGCCCGGCGAACGGCTGTAGCTGACGGCGCACACCTTGTGGCGCAGCACCAGCTCGACGATCTCGGCGGCGTTGGCCTGATACATGTGGAAATTGACGCCGAAGGGGCGGTCCGTCCGTGACTGGGTCTGGAGGATCGCCGCCTCCATCTTGTCCGGTTCGATGGTGGCGCCGGCAAGGAAGCCGAAGCCGCCGGCATTGCCGGTGGCGGCAACCAGTTTCGGGTCGGCGACCCAGCCCATGGCGGTCTGGATGATCGGGTAGCGGCAACCCAGTAGCTGGGTCAGGCGGGTATCGAGGGAAATCGCCATCACGCCTCCGCCGAATTGCGCTGGGACTGGGCCATGGCGCGGGCGTCGTAGCCGCCCAGCTTGTCGCCGCTGACCAGTTCGTTGTGCACATGAGCGAAGTGATGCAGCCCGAACACCATGTCCATGGTGGCGCGCTTGCCCATCAGGTCCTCGGCATTGTTCACCGCCTGCTTGGTCAGTTGCAGGCCCAGGCGCGGCATCTGCGCGATGCGCCGGGCCACGTCCATCGTCACGTCTTCCAGCACGTCGCGCGGCACTACCTTGTTGACCATGCCCATCTGCCAGGCGCGCTCGGCCGGCATGCGCTCGCCGAGGAAGAGGAACTCCTTGGCGATGCGCGGGTTCAGTTCATGGACGTGGGCGAAGTACTCGACGCCGGGAATACCCATGCGCACCACCGGATCGGAGAAGTAGGCGTCATCCGAGGCGATGATCAGATCGCAGACCCAGGCCAGCATCAGGCCACCGGCGATGCAGGCACCCTGCACCATGGCGATGGTCGGCTTGGGCATGTCGCGCCAGCGCCGGCACATGCCGAGGTAGACCTCCTGCTCGCGGGCATAGAGGAACTCGCCGCCCGGCTTGTTCACGTGGTCGTACCAGAGGCTGGCGCGGTCGAAGCTCTGATTGACGTCACGGCCCGGCGTACCGATGTCGTGCCCGGCTGAAAAGTGCTTGCCAGCGCCCCGCAGGACAATGACCTTCACGGCATCATCGTCACAGGCGCGCTTGAAGGCGGCATCCAGGGCATAGGTCATCCGCGAGTTCTGCGCGTTGTGGTACTCGGGGCGGTGCATGGTCACCAGGGCCACCGGGCCCTGCACCTCGTAGAGCACCACTTGATCGTTGTTATCTATGTTCTCGTTCATCTGCGCTGCTCCGTCTCGCGGGACTTCAGGCCTTCTTGTCGTTATTCATTGCGGGGCGCGGACGCCCGGCGGATTGTCCTTGAGCTGGCTGGCACGCAGGTTGTGCGGGTCCAGTTGCTGGATGAGGATGAGTTGCTCCAGGGTCGGCGCCGCCGTGGTCGGGATGGACTCCGGCAGGTGCAGCGGGAAGCTGGTGGCGGCCTGGACTTCGGCAGCGGTCACGCCCGGATGCAGCGAGCGAACGCGCATCTGCCGGTCAGGGCCCTGGAAGTCCATGACGCAGAGGTCGGTGATGATCAGGCGAATGTCGATCTCGTCCATCGACCAACCACGCGCCAGGCGCGCCGGGTTGTAGCCAACGGACGACACCACATCCACCTCGCCTTCGACGAAGACCCGCTTGTTGTGGCTGGGCACCAGGAAGGAGTTGGCATGGTTGATCGAGTTGCCGGGGAAACCACGCACGCCGAGCATCTGCGACTTGGGCTTGGCGTGGTCACCGATGCAGGAAATGTTTGCCTGGCCGAAGCGATCGACCTGAACCGGACCTACCAGGGCATGGCGGCGGCCGCTCCAGACGTTGTCGAAGATGCGCGAGAAGCCCATCCAGCTGTCGCATTTCGGCTGGTAGCCGCCACGCGGGCCCAGCGGCACCGGCTCGGCGACCATGAAGGCCTCGGAGTCGGTCATCATCAGCTCCGAGTTGCTGTTGAGCATGGCCAGGGACGCGGACAGGCGCTGCAGCACGCCGATACCGGTGGCAAGCACTTCGCCATCGTCGCGGAACGTCTCGGAGGCGGCGCAGATCATCAGCTCTGCCAGGCTGTAGGCTTGATTGGTCGGGGTCATCTGGGCGTCCTCAACTCTCGTATTCAAAAAACCGGGAGCGGCAGTTTGCGAATGGCTTCCAGGCCACCCACGCGGGCGAGGTATTCCTCTTCACCGCAGTTCACGTACTGCTCGACATAGGCCTGCCAGCCATCCGGCTCGCCAGCCGACGCGTTGTAGGCCTTGAAGTGGGCCACGTCGAAGCCGTACAGCGGTGCACAGGACGAGGGGTGTGCCCCACCCGGCAGGTGCACGACGCCGGTGGTGCGGTTGCGCTCCCAAAACACCTTGCGGGCGTTCTCGGGGTCGGCGTGGAAGAAATCGCTCGGTACCAGCTCGTCGCAACTCACGTAGGCCTTGTCGGCGGCGCGCACGAATAGGTCATCCATGTAATGGTCGGGCCCGGCGATCTGGCACACGCCCCGGGCGTCGGCACGGTCGACGTGGATAAGCGCGGCATCCAGCTTCAGCGCCGGCATGGCGACCCAGTCGCGGCTGTCGTCGTAAGGTGAAGCCACCAGCTTGAGCTGCGGGTTGATTTGCAGCACATCTGTACCCAGGCCAAGAGCGGTGGGGATGAAGGGCGCGCGCATGGCGGCAGCGCGCAGGCCGAGCAGGAGCATGCCTTCGTCGATTTCCATCACCTCCACCGCCGCTTCCTGGCGGGCCTTGCGGAAGTAGGGTTCTAGCGGGATGAAGTCGAGCGAGACGAAGGCGTAGACCAGCTTCCTGACCTTGCCGGCAGCGCAGAGCATACCGATGTCGGCACCGCCGTAGGCGACCACCGTGAGGTCCTTGAGGTCGGAGCGGAGGATCTCGCGGACCAGCGCCATGGGCTTGCGCCGCGGGCCCCAACCGCCGATACCGATGGTCATGCCGTCGCGTAGCTGGCCGACCACGTCGGCCGCTGTCATTCGTTTATCCATTCTCTGATCTCCCTTAACGACGACCGACGCTGAAATCGTGGCCCCAGTAGCTCACCACTGTGCTTTCGAACGGCAGGTGGCGATCCCAGTCCATGACCTTGCCGCCGCAGCCGTACTCCAGGTCGAAGCCGCCCGGGGTCTGCATGTAGAACGAGGTCATTTCGTCATTGGTGTGGCGGCCGAGGGTGGCCGAAAGCTTCACGCCGCTGGCGTGCATACGGTCGAGCGCACGGCCGACGTCATCCAGCTCCCGCACTTCCACCATCAGGTGTACGCAGCCGGACGGAATTGGGCACTCGAACAGCGCCAGCGAGTGGTGGCGGCCGTTGTTGCAATGGAGGAAGTGGATGCGCTTTTCCGGCTCGGCGGGGTCGGGCGTGAAACGCACCTTCATCAGGTCGGAGAGGCCGAAGCCCAGGACCCGCTCGTAGAAGTCCAGGCAGCGGTCGAAACTTGGCGCTGGCAGCACCGCATGCCCCATCCCCAGATCGCTGGTGATGAAGCCGCTGACGCCGGCCGGGGAGACGAACGGAGCGAAGTCCTGACGCGGCCCCCAGAACAGCTCGTGGCGGTTACCATCCGGGTCGCAGAAGCGCGCCAGCTCCTGCACCTTGCGCAGGCTCGCATCCGCCGCCGAGCCGCGCTGCACCACGACATCAGCCTGTTGCAGCTCGGCGATGGCCTGCTCGAAGGCTGCCTTGCCGGCCACTTCCCAACCGCAGGCACCGTAACCGTCACGATCGGCCTTCTCAACCAGGATGCGGTAATGGCGCTCGTCCATCTTCAGGTAGAGCGCGTCTTCCGAACCGGCCTCGACCATCATGCCGAGCACCCCTGCGGCGTACTCGCGCCAACGGTTCAGGTCAGTCGAGGCTACGGTGACGTAGCCCAGGCCACGGATATCCATGCGGTTCTCCTCATTAGCGTTATCGCCTCACGCACCAGGCGTGGGGCTCTATGAGGAGGGATTAAATCGGCTCGCCAAGGGGGTGGCATCGTCCGATGAGACTAGCGCGCAAGGCCCGTGGAATGGGGGTTTGCGAAGTGTGAGGAAGGTTGCCGCCGGGTGGCCGATGACCGCGTGTCGCCGGGTGACCAAACAGGCTGGGATTACCTCCTTGGCTTCGCCAACCGGCCCCCGGTGAGACGCTTGGCAAATGCGTTGGCTCTGTCCCAGTTAAGTGTTGTCACTGGCTGGCTCCCTTGTAGGAGCCAGCTTGCTGGCGAACGGGCACATTTCGCGAGCAAGAACTCGGCGTCCCCCTCGCTCCTACAGGGCTCCCAGCCCGACCGTTGATGGCTAGCAACAGCTAACGCCGACAGGGCCAATGCATTCGCCCCCACAAGTATGGGCTCTGAGATCACCGTCAAAGCCTCCACCCCATGAGGCAAACGCACCGGTCGGAAGGCAATCCGTAAACCCTGCGCAACACCTGGAAAACGGCCTGTCCTTTATTGGATCACTCAGCCCCAAAAGAGGATCTGAAGAGCCCTGAAAACGAGCATAAACCATGGAATATTCCATGCCATTCAATGGTTTATTGCCGCCCATTCGTCTTGAACCGCTCCATACGTCAGAGATCTGTCGGTTCCACTGGCAATGCGCTCAGACGCCCTTAGAATCTGCGTTCTGGGGGAAGTGGGGATCAAGAGGAAGCCGTCATGAAATCGACATTCACCACACAAGCCCTTTCCGGCCTGTTACTCACCTTCGCAGCTGTAACCGCCATGCAGGCAACCGCCGCACCACCCGTGATACTCGCGGAAAACGGTAGTGATCGCCTGAGCGACTATCGCGTCATGCAGGAACAGCGGCTCCAGGCAAGAGAAAGTGCAGGCCAGAACTTCATCCAAATGGTCGAGGAGGAACCGTCAGCAGCAGGCCCGCAATTCAGTTCCGAAGAAGCAGAACCGGCGACGCAACCGGCACCCCAGTACAGATCCTTGATTCATCAGCAACGGATCGAATACGGACATTGATCGAGTTGCCCCGTCCCTCCGTATGCGCCCGATCTTTCCGCGCATCGGGGGGACTCCAAAGGTTATCCACAAGCTCTTCCGACGACCGGTTGCCAAGGTCCCACCGGCAGAAGCCGCACGCTAGAGCCCACCCGTCACTTCTCGGCTCGAGCACTCACATTGGCTTCCGACCACAGGTCGGCGGGCTGCTTGCGAAGGTGTTTTGAATGACGCTAACGTGCAGCCATCTTTGATCTGGCGGAGGTCTTCTCACGCCAATCACCTGCTCAACGGATTGATCCACCCGTTTGAACCCGGCCCAGGCCGCTTTCTTGGAGGTTGAATCCGTTGCTCCAGTCTGTCTCTCGATACAGTTTTTCCAATGTCCTCTGGCGGGTGATCGCGATCACCACGCTCAGCACCGGCATGCTGTTCGGCGCCGCCGAAGCCAAGGCAGCCTGGAGTTTCGACCAGGTGCTGCGCAAGGCGGAGAAACGCTATGGGCGCACGGCCCCGGCCAAGGATCGCCTCCAGGCCTGGCACGACCTGATCGAGAACAGCTCGCCATTGTCCGAACTGGACAAGCTCCATGCGGTGAACCGCCACATCAACCAGCAGGTGAGCTTCAGCGACGACCTCGCGCTGTGGAAGCGCAAGGATTACTGGGCCACCCCAGTCGAAACCCTGGCCAAGGGTGCGGGGGACTGCGAGGACTTTGTCCTGGCCAAGTACTTCAGCCTGCTCCAGCTCGGCATTCCCCAGCACAAGTTGCGTATTACCTATTCCCGGGTACTGAAGCAGAATCAGGCGCATATGGTGCTGACCTACTACGCAAGCCCCGAGTCAGAGCCCCTGGTGCTGGACAACCTGGTGGACAGCATCCGCCCTGTCTCGGAGCGGGACGACCTCGCCCTGCTCTACGCCTTCGATGCAGAACAACTCTTTTCCATCGACGCAGGCCGCTTCCAGCACGTGGGCGACACCTCGCGCCTGCCATTCTGGCAGGCGCTGCTGGAGCGGATGCGCCACGAAGGTTTCAACCTGGCGCAACTGCAAGGCGCGCCGGGAGGTGCCTGATCGTCAACCGCGCAGCTCGCCCTTGAGCACCTTGCCCGCCGCGTTGAGCGGCAGGGTTGTGACGACCCGCACGCTGCGCGGAACCTTGTAGTTGGCCATCCGGTCGCGGCTCCAGGCGATCAACTCATCGGCCGTCAGGCTGGCGCCAGGGCGCACTATCACATAGGCCTTGCCGACTTCCCCTAGGCGCTCATCGGCAATACCGACCACAGCCGCCTGGGCGACCGCCGGATGCTCCATGAGCAGGCGTTCGACCTCTGCCGGATAGCAGTTGAAACCACCGACGATGAACATGTCCTTGAGCCGATCGGTGATCCGCAGGTAACCGCGCTCGTCGAGCACACCCACATCGCCGGTATGCAGCCAGCCCTGCGCATCGATAGCCTCCAGGGTCGCCTGCGGGTCATTGAAGTACCCCTTCATCAGGTTGTAGCCACGGATCAGCACCTCGCCCGGCTGGCCGGTCGGCACCGGATTGCCCTCGGCATCCACGCAATGCACCTCGATATCATCGAGTGGCCGGCCACAGGTACTGGCAACGGTCTGCGCATCGTCGCCGGGCCGGCAAACAGTCGTCAGGCCACAGCTCTCGGTCAGGCCATAGGCCGTGACCACGCTCTTGAAGCCCAGCTCCTCGCTCATCCGCTGCACCAGGATAGGCGGCACCGAAGCAGCCCCCGTAACGGCCACGCGTAACGAGGACAAGTCGAAATCGCCGCGACGAGGATGGTCCAGCATGGCGGAATAGAGCGCCGGCGGGCCGGGCAGGAAACTCACCCGATCCTGCTCGATACGCTGCAGCACGGCTTCAGCGTCGAAGGTCCGCTGCGGCAGGATGGTCGCCCCACGGATGAGCGCGGCAAGCCAGCCGGCCTTGAAGCCGAAGGCATGGAAGAACGGGTTGACGATCAGGTAACGGTCGCCAGCCTGGAGGCCAACGATCTCGCTCCAGTTGTCGAACAGTCGCAGGTTCTGGCCATGGGCACAGAGCACGCCTTTGGGATAGCCCGTGGTGCCGGAGGTGAACATCAGGTCGGAGAGGCTGTCGCCATCAAGGGCGGCGATACGTTGCTCCAGCGCTTGATCGGGCACCTCCTCGGCCAGGGCGAGGAAGCCCTGCCAGGTAGAGTCGCCCTCCCGCGCATGCTCGAAGACAATTGTCTGCATGAGGCCGTCCAGAGACTGCTCCGCCAGCAGGTCGGGGTAGTAACTGCCGAGAAACTCGCCGACGCTGAACAGCACGCGCGCACCGCTACGCCTGAGAATATCCGCGGCCTCGCCGCCCTTCATGCGGGTACTCAGCGGTACAAGCACGGCCCCGGCCATCAGGCTTCCCAAGGCGGCCACCAGCCAGTGATGGCTGTTCGGCGCCCAGATTGCGACGCGCTCGCCCGGCTCTAGCCCGAGGGCCAGCAACGCCCGGCCGGCAGCGCGGCTGAGGCGCTCCAATTCCGCATAGTTGATCTTGAGCTCGCCATCATCGATGGCGATCTGTTGCGCATGACGACGGGCAGACAGCGCCAGGGCGGCAGGAATGGTTTGGGGTTTAGCAGCGGGCAGACTCATGTACGGAGATCCTGCGTGTTGGCGACTTCGCCCAGGGCCGGATAGTCGGTGAAACCGCGAGCTCCTGGGGTGTAGAGCGTGGAACGGTCGAACTCGGCGAGCGCACTATGCTTGCGCAGGCGCTCCACCAGGTCGGGGTTTGCAATGAAATGACGGGCGAAGGAAACAGCCTCGCCCATGCCGGCGTCTATGGCCTGCGCGGCACTGCAGCCATCGAAACCGTCGTTGAGCACCAACGCCCCCCGGAAATGGCGGCGCGCCAAGGCAAAGGCATCGAGGCCAGGCTGCGGTGAACGGCTGACCTGGACATAAGCCAGGCCCAGCGGGTCAATGGCGTCGAGCAGGGCACCGTAGGTGGCAGCCGGGTCATCGTCCTGCATGTCGTTGTAGGGGTTACCGGGGATGATCCGCAGGCCGACCCGGCCGGCACCAATGGTCTCGCTCAATGCCTCGAGGGTTTCAACCACGAAACGAATGCGCTTTTGCAGCGAGCCGCCATAGCCATCCTGCCGCTGGTTACTGCAGGCCATGAGGAACTGCATCGGCAGATACCCGCTGCTGCAGTGCAACTCGACACCATCGAATCCTGCTGCACGGGCATTCAGCGCGGCCTGTCGATACTCCTCGATCACCTTGACGATTTCCGAGGTTTCCAGGGCGCGCGGCACGTCCATCGGCACCATGCCGTGGCTGTCGCTGAACAGGCTTCCGCGCGCGGCGATAGCCGATGGCGCGACGGTTTCGGCGTCAGCCGCCTTGTTGTAGCGGGTGGCGACACGCCCCACGTGCATCAGTTGCAGGACCGTGCTGGCCCCGCCCCGCTGCTGCACCTGCGAGGTCACCCGGCGCCAGCCATCGATCTGCTGTGGCGTAACGATTCCCGGTGTGCGGCAGTAACCCTTGCCGTCCGGGCTTGGATAGGTGCCTTCGGCCACGATCAGGCCAGCATCCGCACGCTGGCCGTAGTAGGCCGCATGCAGCTCGCTCGGCGCATCGAAGGCGTCTGCGCGACTGCGGGTCATCGGCGCCATGACGATGCGGTTGGCCAGGCGCAACTCGCCCAGATGAACCGGTTCGAACAGCCTGTCGAGGCTGGCTGGGGCAAGGCTCGACATCAGCGGACCCTCACCTTCGGTGCAGACGAACCGCGCCGCATCCGCTCGAGGAAGGCATCCAGCGGCGCCGGCTCGGCGACTTCCGGCAGCGCATCGCCGGGCTTGTTGTTCCAGAACGTTTTCCAGCTAGGCCAGAGCTCATGCCAGGAACCGTCATAGGGCTCACGGCCCGGCCAGCGCATCTTCTTCTCGCCAATCGGCGGGCGATTCAGGTCGCTGGCATACAGGTAGCACGGCAGGCGGCGACGGAAGTACCAGCGGCCGTCGATGCGCTGGTAGTCGTCCCAATAGAGCATCTGCATGATCACCCACTCGGGCCCGGCCTCGTGCTCATTCTTCGAATAGACCACGCCACTGGCGTTGTCCGGGTCCTTGAACTCGATGATATGGCCACCGATATGGTGCGAGGTGGTGCTGAACTGCAGGCGCAGGGTGTCGTCGATCCAGGCCTTCAGGTGGGCGCGGCCGATCTTGTCCTGGCCCACCTTGATGTCTTCGGGGAACAGCCCGACCCAGGCGTCGAGGTCGCGCATATCCAGGGCCAAGGCGTACTTGGCCGGCAGCATGCGGATTTCCTCCAGCGACTCCAGGCGGTCCAGGCGGGACTGCAATGTTGGCTCGTTCATGGCGATCTCCCGGATCAACGCTGCGAGGAAATGTTGCCGCCGTCGACAACGATTTCCGCAGCGTTGATGTAACTGGCCTCGTCGGACAGCAGGAAGCGCACCACGCGGCCGATTTCCTGTGACTGGCCGAGGCGGCCGAGGAGAATGCGTCGCTCGAAGAAGCCAGGTCGCGCGGCCGCGATCGGCTCGACCATCGGCGTGAGGATCTGCCCCGGCGACACCGAGTTGACGCGAATACCGTCGGCACCAAGGGCATCGGCCATCGAGCGAACCATCGACAGCATCCCGCCCTTGGAGGCGCTGTAGGAAGGAATCAACCCATTACCCAGCGTGGCGTTGATCGAGGCGATGCCGACCACGGCGGAACCCGGATTGGCGCGCAGATCAGGCAGCATCGCCTGCACCAGCAGCGCCATGGCGCGCAGGTTGACGTTCAACACCAGGTCCCAGCTGTCCGCCGTCAGATTTTCCAGGCCAGTCTGGTCGACCACCCCAGCGGCGTGCACCAGGCCGCCCGGCGCCCCGAGTTCCGCACGGGTCTGCTCGAGGGCCGGGGCGATGGCCGCCGGATCACGCAGGTCGATGCCCAACCCAAGGCACGGCACGCCGTACTGCTCGGAAAGCCGCGCAGCCACGGCTTGCGCCTTGTCGGCCTGCAGGTCCCAGATGGCGACAGGGCGCTTCACTGCTGCCAGAGCCTCGGCGGTGGCCTCACCGATACCGGAGGCGCCGCCGGTCACCAGTACGGGGCTGGCAGGAGAATTCAGTTTGATATCCATGGATTTACGCCTCGCTTGGGGTCGATCTGATTTCAGTGGAAGTTGCCGAGGTGTAGTCGCTGGCGCCAACGTTGAGCTCGCAGGTCTTGCCGCCATCGACCACCAGGGTCTGGCCGGTGATGTAGGAGGATTCGTCCGAGGCCAGGAAGAGGATCGCGTTGGCAACTTCCTCGGGCTCGCCGATGCGGCGCAGCGGCACAGCCCGCGCCGTCCCCTCGATCATCTGTTCACTGCGCATCGCCTCGCGGGTGCCTTCACTCCAGACGATGCCGGGAATGACCACATTGACGCGGACTTTCTCGGCCGCGCCCTCCAGGGCCGCCGCGCGGCTGAAGTTGACTACCCCGGCCTTGGCCGCGCCGTAGGCGCTGAGACCCGGACTGCCGAGCAGGCCGGCGACCGAGCCCATATTGATGATCGAGCCGCCCTTGCCCTGCATCACCCGCATCGCCGCGCGGGTGCCGAAGAAGGCCACATCGAGGCTGCCGCGCAGGCTCTTGTGCCACTCCTCGGTGGAAAGGCCCACCAGCGGACCCCAGGTGTAGTTCACCGCGTTGTTGACCATGATGTCGAAACGGCCAAAACGCTCCAGGGTGGTGCTGACGGCGCGATCCACCGCCTGCTCATCGGTGACGTCGGTCTGCACCCAGTCGGCGTCCCCACCCTGCTCGCATATCTCCGCCACTACCGCTTCCAGCGGTGCCTGGCGGCGTCCGCAGAGCATCACCTTGGCGCCCTGGGCGGCGAACATCTTGGCCGCCGCGGCACCGATCCCAGTCCCCGCGCCACTGATCAGCGCCACCTTGCCTTGCAGTCGTCCAGTCATTCGAAAGTCCTCTTAGAGCATCATCATGCCGCCGGCGGCGGCGAGGGTTTGTCCGGTAAAGGCGCTGGCATCATCGCTGGCCAGGAACAGGCAGGTGCGGGCGATCTCCTCCGGCTCCAGCAGCCGACCCAGTGGGATGGCGCGTTCCAGGGCCTGCTGCCACTCCTTGGAGATCGACTGCATCATCGGCGTGCGGGTCGGCCCCGGGCAGATGGTGTTGACGCGGATCCCGCGCGGGCCGAGGTCGCGCGCCAGGCATTTGCCCAGGCCGATCATGGCGGCCTTGGACGCGCAGTAGGCCAGCGGCCCTTCGCCACTGAACGCCGACAGGCTGGCGATGTTGATGATTGAGCCGCGGCTGCCGCCGGCGATCATCAATCGCACCGCCGCGCGACTGCAGTAGAAGGTGCCGTTGAGGTTGATATCGACGATCCGCTGCCAGCCGGCATCGGTCAGGTCGACGATCATGTCGGTGAACACGTCGGGCTCAGCGCCCGCCGCCAATTGCTCGCTGCGCTTGGCCAGGCGCTGCTGGTACTTGTCGAATCCATCGCCCGGCACCTGGCCGAGGCCGGCGTTGTTGACCAGTACGTCGAGTCGGCCGTAGCGCTTTTCCGCTTCGGCAAAGAGCCGCGCCACTGACTCGCCGTCAGCAATGTCACAGGCGGCGGCCAGGCAATCCTCGCGATTGGCCAGTCCTGCCATGGTGCGCTGCGCCGCGGCCTCGTCGATATCCACCACCACCACGCTCGCCCCTTCGGTGGCGAACAGCTCCGCCGTGGCGCGCCCCATTCCCGATCCTGCGCCGGTGACCAGCGCCACCTTGCCTTTGAGCTTCATGTCGCTCCCCTTATGTTTTTTGTTCTGAAATGCCGTGCGCCTGAAGCTGTACTCAGATCAGGTGCAGCTGGCTGCGGGCCTGTTCGGGCACTTCATCGAGCTGGCGCCAGACGCCACCCTTGCTCTCGAAAACTTTCTTGCTCGGGGCAGGCAGATCGGCGACATCGGTATAGAACTGCTCGTACCACTCGCGCAGTTGGTAAACGGGGCCATCGCCGTCGCAGAGAATCGGCTTGTCGATGCGGGTCTTGCTGTGCCAGATCGCCACGTCCTGGAAGAACGACTTGTGCGCCTGCCCCGCGTAGCCCTCGGCGATGGCCTGGTTCTCGGCTTCGGAAAGGTGCGACTGTTTCAGCACCTTGATCGCATAGCGCAGCTCGAAGCTGTTCTGGTCGATCGGTACGTGGCAGTTGAGCAGCAGCGTATCGACCGTCTGCCCGCCCGTCTTCGCAGTCATACGGGTGATGTGATAGGCCGGCCCGAAATAGGCGCTGTCCGCGCGCAGGCCGCTGCCGAGCAGTTCGCTGTCCTCACCTTGGAACATCTGGTAGCCCAAGTGACCGTCGAAGGTGTTGCAGAAGTAGCTGGCCGGCGAGCCATGGACCGGTCCGAAGTGCGCAACATCGGCGAGGTTATCCACCAGTTCGCGGCAGTTGGTCTGGATCACCATCTTGCGCATCATCCATTCGGTCCAGTCGGCCGAATAACAGGCCTCGATACGGGGAATCTCGACCGCCGGGTCCGGCGCGTTGCCTTCTGCGTCATGCCAGACGAACAGCAACTGGTTCTTCTCCAGGGTCGGCCACGCCTTGACCTTTGCCCGCGCCGGCACGCGCTTGCAGTACGGAATGGACACGCACTTGCCATCGCTGCCCCACTTCCAGTGGTGGAATGGGCAGACGACGCTGTCGCCCTCCACATGCCCACCGGCGAGGTCCGCGCCCATGTGCGGGCAGTAGCCATCGAGGATGTGCATCGCGCCATCCTCGCCCCGGAAAGCCACGAGCCGGGTGCCGAAGATGTTCAGCGGATGGGGTTTGCCGTCGGCGTAATCGGCCACCAGGCCGAGGCAGTGCCAGCCGCGGGCGAAGCGTCGTGCAGATACGGTGCCATGATCGGGAGTCGACCGTTCCATGCTGCTCTCCTGAAGGTGATGGATGTCGACTCGAACTATTGTGCAATGCCAAGCCCCAAACATCCCTGCCAGGGACTAGCCCACACGGGTTAGACCTCGCACAGAAGCCGCGCGCCAGAGCCCTACGGACCACCCTGCGCACTCCGCCTCAGGCGCGAACTTGCTCGCGAACCTGCTCCCCCGGATTCGCCAGCAAGCTGGCTCCTACAACGCAGGCCACCATCCCCTCGTAGGAGCGAGCTTGCTCGCGAACCTGCTCCTCCGGATTCGCCAGCAAGCTGGCTCCTACAACGCCGGCCACCATCCCCTCGTAGGAGCGAGCTTGCTCGCGAACCTGCTCCTCCGGATTCGCCAGCAAGCTGGCTCCTACAACGCCGGCCACCATCCCCCCGTAGGAGCGAGCTTGCTCGCGAACCTGCTCCGCCGGATTCGCCAGCAAGCTGGCTCCTACAACGCCGGCCACCATCCCCCCGTAGGAGCGAGCTTGCTCGCGAACCTGCTCCTCCGGATTCGCCAGCAAGCTGGCTCCTACAACGCCTGCCACCATCCCCTCGTAGGAGCGAGCTTGCTCGCGAACCTGCTCCGCCGGGTTCGCCAGCAAGCTGGCTCCTGCAACGCCTGCCACCATCCCCCCGTAGGAGCGAGCTTGCTCGCGAACCTGCTCCTCCGGATTCGCCAGCAAGCTGGCTCCTGCAACGCCGGCCACCATCCCCCCGTAGGAGCGAGCTTGCTCGCGAACCTGCTCCCCGGGATTCGCCAGCATGCTGGCGCCTACAGGGCTGCGTGGGGATAGGCCTGAAGGTACTGCCCGACGAAGTCTTGCAGGTCCTCGGCCGCTAAGCGGTTGATGCCGGCGGCCCGCTTGCGCCCGCCGCCGGTGGCGAAGCTTCGGCAGAAGGCATCCGCCTCCAGGCTGGCAGTGGCCGGTACGCGCAGACTGAAAGTCCAGTCGCCATCAGCCCTGGCACTGAGCAGGCCGAGCGCGCGCTGCGGATCCCGCGCGGCCAGCTGGTTGGCCAGCACACCACTGACCCGCCGCGCCCAGGGCTCAGCCGGCAGGCGATAGAGCAACGCCCCTGCGCCCGCCTGCCAGGGTTCCAGGCTGGCCGCAGCCGCCATGTCAGCCGCATATCCTTCGCGCAAACGGACAAAGCTGAGGCTATCCCGCACGAAGCCCAGGGGATCGTCATAGGGCAACAACTTCGCCGCCAACAGCACCGGATCGAAGTGCAGGTCGGCCAGGCTTTCGCCATAGGCGTTGTAGTTCAGCAGCAGGCCCAATTCTTCCAGGCCGCCGATGTCCTCCTCCCCAAGCCCATGACGCGCGGCCAGCGCCCGGGCCGGGCCCGACATGCCATCGCCGAAGGCCGCCGCCACTGCCCAGCGGTGGAATCGCCCCTCCAGGAAGCGATCCACCAGCAGGCTGGTGCAGACATCTGCAGCCGTGTCGATGAAGGACTCGAACCCTGGGTGCTGCGGCAGCTCGCCGGCAAAGTGGTGGTCGAAGTAGCGAATGCGGGCACCGGCCTCGAGAAGCCGCGCGACATCCGAGCGGTTCTGCTCATGGGCGATATCCAGCACCGTCACACGCTCGCCAGGGCCCGCCTGCACGCGCTGCAGCAGGCCAATGTCGCGCTTCACTCCGCTGACCAGGCGCACCGCAGCGTCCAGCTCCCCGGCCAGGCGCAGTTGCTGCAGGGCGCAGAGTCCGTCCGCGTCACCATTGAAGGCACAGTGATCGAGCATTTTCATATTCCTCGGATTCGAATCTGTAGGAGCCAGCTTGCTGGCGAATTCGGCGCCAGGCCTTTCGCCAGCAAGCGGGTTCCTACATGCAATCAGCGCATCAGTTCGCCGCCGTTGGCGTCCAGTTGCACACCATTGATGGCGCTGGCGTAGTCGGAGGCCAGGAACAACGCCGCACGGGCACATTCCTCGTCGCCCGGCATGCGCCCGCCGGGAATCCCCGCGCTGCACTCGGTCCGCACCAGCTCTTCGCTGATGCACCGCGCAGCCGCAGCCTCGCGCACATGGGCCTGTACCGGCTCGCCCCACATCCAGCCACAGGCCAGGCCGTTGACCCGCAGGCCATGTTCAGCCAGCTCGTTCGCCAGGTAGCGCACCGCCACCGCCAGAGTGCCTTTGGAAATCGCGTAGGCGCCGCCGCCCGCATAGGGCTGGTGCACGCCCAGGGTGTTGATCATGACGATGGCGCCGGAGCGCTGGGCCTTCATCTGTGGCAGCACGGCACGGGTCAGGTGCAACGAGCCGAACAGATTTACGTCGAGGGCCTCCTGCATCAACTGATCGGAGCAGTTTTCCAGCAGATCGAAGCCGCCATGGGCATAGGCGCTGTTGACCAGAGCATCGATACGCCCGAAGCGCGCCACCGTGGCCTCGGCAAACGCCTGGCAAGCCTTGGCGTCGCTCACGTCGGTGGGCATCCAGAGCACCTGGCAGTCGGTGCCGATCGCACGAACGCGCTCTTCGGCCTCGCGCAGGCGCGCTTCATTGCGGGCGCAGATGGCCACCGCACGGGCGCCCTCGCGGGCGGCTTCCAGTGCGAGCTTGATGCCCATTCCCGGGCCGATACCGGAAATCATCACAACCTTGTCTTTCAGCAACATGTTCATTTCCTCTTGTTGTTATCGATCTTCTGTTCGTAGGTACAAGGGGGGACGCCTGGTTCTTGCTCGCGAACTCCGGGGGTCCCCTTCGCGAGCAAGCTCGCTCCTACACACAAAAACCGACGCCGGCCCCAGCAGCGCATTCGCCAGCAGGCCGGCGCCGGCCTGTTCAGGCCAGATGGCGGGCGCGGTAATCGCCGTAGTCGCGTTGCAAGCGTGCCTCGTCGAGGCCGAAGGAGGCCGGGTCGTAGTGGTGCGCCGCACGCTTTTCGCGGCCATTGCGCGACAGCCAGTCGGCCATCGCCTCACGCACGGGGGGGGTCAACTCCAGCCCGGCGAAGCGGTAGATGCGCTCGACCACGCCCAGCGGCTGGCTCACGGTGTCTTCGAAGTGCACGTCGAGGAAGGCGCCGGCCGGCATGTCCTCGCGTACCGCCATGCAGTGGCGCAGGGCGCGGGCCATGCGCTGGCTCCACTGCTCGCCGACCTGGGCCGGGTCCGCCTGGTCGCTGTAGATCTGCCAGAGGGTGTGGATGAAGCTGGCCAGCGAGGGAATGGTCTTGGCCGGGTCGCGATGGGTAAGGATCACCTGGGCCTTTGGGAAGACCTTCAGCAGCAGTTCCAGGGTATGCAGGTGCTGCGGGCTCTTCAGCAGCCAGCGGCGCCCCCGCGCGATGCCACGACGTGCCTGCTGCCATTGCAGGAACTGCAGCATCTTCTTCAGGTAGGTGTAGACCTGGGTCTGATCCTGCCGGTCGAGCCAGGCGGTGTAGGCCGGCACGTTGACGTAGGAATCCATGGCGCAGAGGAACGAATGCTCCATGAGCATGAACTCTTCATCCGGCTGCTCGGCGTCGAGCGGGTGGATGGCGAGGATCTGCGGCACGAACTCGATCATCCCGGCCACCTCGGCGCGCGCCCGCTCGATTCGCACCTGAGGCTGCTCCAGGGTTTCGCCGGGCAGCGGCGCCGGGTAGCGGGTTTCCCACCACTGCGCCTTGCTGAACTGCGGGTCAACCGACAGCACGCGCTGCAGCAACGTGGTGCCGGTGCGCGGTAGGCCGACGATCACCAACGGGTCATCGATGGGCTGCTGGAGAATCTCCGGGTAGCGCTTGCAGTGGTCCTCGATTACCAGGCGGTTGACCAGTTGCGCGACCAGTTTTTCCCTGAGCAGGGCACGGCCTTGGGCGCAGAGGCGGGCTTGGTCATGCAGGGCACTCTCCAGAACCTGGAGGGCCTCGCGGAAATCACCGGGGCCGAAGTCATCGAGCCCGCCGGCACGTGCGCGGGCCTCGGCCAGCAGACTGTTTGGGGCAAACTCCTCGCCCGTTTCAATGGGGTTGGTCATTGCAGCTCCTTGAGGTGGTCGAGCTTGACCACGCGCGTGGTGGGATGGACCGGCTGCTTGGCACCGACCCAGCGCAGGCAGAGGGTGCCGTCGGCATGGCCGGCGGTTTCCAGCCAGTTCGGCAGACCGGGGTCACGGTGACTCAGTACCATGCGCACCCCGCCACGCGCGTCCGACTGCGCCGAATGCTTGTTCAGGCAGATGCGGTGATGGCGGTAGTCGAGGGACTCCATCCAGTAGTTGTTGATCTGCAGGTTCCAGAAGTCGCAGGCAGGCACCTGGTCGACTTCGATCAGCAGCGCCTCGTCGTCCGCCAGGGACCAGTAGCTGTGGTAGTAGAAGATGTTCGGATCACCGCCCACAGACTGGCACAGGGCCTGGTCCGCGGGAGGTAGTTGGTTGGTGTGGGCCTGGTAACCCTGGGCCCAGTCGGCAAATAGCCGCGAAGTGTTCTCTACGAAACTGGCGACCCTTCCCAGGCTCTGATACAGGCGCTCGGCACTCAAAGGCTCCGGCTGCTGGCGGCTGTCCAGGCGCTCGATGCGCAACTGAGCGGGCTGCTCGCTGGTGCGGTCGAGAAAAGTCTGGCGGACGATCAGCGCATTGCTCTCGGGCTCCAGGCGCAACCAGTTGCCCTGCGCTACTGGCTCCTGACTGAGGATGATCTCGAAGCTGCCATCGGCCTTCAGTTGAAGCTGGCTGGCATCGATGAATCCGGTCTGGATCATCTTCCCGTCGCTCTCATACCCGCCCTTCTGGGTGCCGAAGCTGAGGTAGGACACGCTGCCGCGACGGCCGCTGACGCGGTACTGCCGCTCGCCGTTGAGACGCGCGTATTGGTAGAGATTGTCTGGGTTATCCGCGCCGATCTTGGCCGTCTCGTGAGACGGGGAGAAGAATCCGGGGAAGTCCGGGTCGGCAAACTCCAGGTGCATTTCCAGGGCAATGCGCAGCAGGCGGCTGAGGTAGCGGAATCCCTCGGCGCGGGTTTGCGCATCGTTCGGCGCCTCAGCCCGCAATATCTGCTCGCCACTGCGTTTGAGCTGGTCGCAGAAATCGCTCCAGACCTGCCCGCTGAGCACCCGTTGTTCGATTCCATCTGTCGCCATGTCGGTCTCCTCTGGTCCGGCGGACACCCCGCCACTGCAGGCACCTTAGGGAGGCCGACGGTCTGGGTTCTTCGTCTGAGCGGACTAAAATGCGCGGGGCGTTGGGCTTCGCTTCACACTGCGGCAACCTGCTCAGTGCTACCCCGCAGCCTCGTAGGAGCGAGCTTGCTCGCGAAAGCCGCCGCCCATTCGCCGGCAAGTTGGTCCTTACAACGAGGGAGTACGAGCGCCCTAGTCCGCCTGGACGAGGAGCCGCGCGTGACGCACTGGGAGGATCGCTCGGGAACGGCGCTGCACCCTGCAGCGCCGCGCACTCAGCCAAGGAATTCCCAATGCCTGACGAAAAGAACCTGGTCCGCTCGCTGACCGTGGATATCGCCGCCCCCGCCGAGCTGGTCTGGTCGGTGCTCATCGACCTGGAGCGCTACCCGCAGTGGAACCCCTTCACGGTCAAGGTGGAATCCAGCCTGCGCCTGGGCGAGCCGGTGAATCTGTACCTGCCCGACCCCGCCCGACCCGGCGAGTTGGTGCATGTGATCGAAGAGCTGGTCGCCTTCGATCCGCAACGCTTGCTGTCGTGGGAAATGTTCTCCAGCGCCAGTAATCCGGATGCCGCTCGTCGCGACCAGGTCATCGAAGCCACGGGCGCCGCGAGCTGCCGCTACTACACCACCGACCTGTTTCTCGGCCCGACCGCCGATCAAGTGATGGCGCTGCACGGTCCCTGGGTCAAGCAGGGCTTCGATGCGGTGGCCCTGGCCGTCAAGGCGCGCGCCGAATCCCTCTTTGCCGCGGGTCGCTGAAACTTCGTCCGCTCAGACGAAGAACCCGCAGCGGCGCTTTCCCTACCGTGGAAAAAAGCCGGGCCGGCCATACCAGGCCGACCCCGGCTCCATCCAAGGAGGCAAGCAATGCTGACTCATCTACAACGGCTGGAAGCGGAAAGCGTCCAGATCATCCGCGAAGTGGTAGCCGAGTGTGAAAACCCGGTGATGCTCTACTCCATCGGCAAGGACAGCGCGGTGATGCTGCACCTGGCGATGAAGGCCTTCGCCCCGGGCAAGCCGCCCTTCCCCCTGCTGCACGTGGACACCACCTGGAAGTTCCGCGAAATGATCGCCTTCCGCGACCAGACCGCCCAACGCCTGGGACTGGAACTGCTGGTGCACATCAACCCGGAAGGTCTGGAACGCCAGATCGATCCGTTCACCCATGGCTCGGCGCTGCACACCGACGTGTGGAAAACCCAAGGGTTGAAGCAAGCCCTGGATCTCTATGGCTTCGACGCGGCCTTCGGCGGTGCCCGCCGCGACGAGGAGAAGTCCCGCGCCAAGGAACGGGTCTTCTCGATCCGCTCCGAGCAGCACCGCTGGGACCCCAAGCAACAGCGCCCGGAACTCTGGCGCTTGTACAACACGCGCAAACGCAAGGGCGAAAGCCTGCGCGTATTCCCGCTGTCGAACTGGACCGAGCTGGATATCTGGCAATACATCTACCTCGAACAGATCCCCATCGTGCCCCTCTACTTCGCCAAGGAGCGCCCCGTGGTGCGCCGTGACGGCACGCTGATCATGGTCGATGACGAGCGCCTGCCGCTGCGTCCCGGCGAAACACCCGAACTGCGCAAGGTGCGCTTCCGCACCCTCGGCTGCTACCCGCTGACCGGCGCCATCGACAGCGAGGCCGACAACCTGTCGGCAATCATCCAGGAAATGCTGGTGAGCCGTACTTCCGAGCGCCAGGGCCGACTGATCGACAGCGACTCGGCCGGCTCCATGGAGAAGAAGAAACAAGAGGGGTATTTCTAATGAGCGCCATTACCAACCTGGACCAGTACCTCGAACAGCAACAGCACAAGGACCTGCTGCGCTTCATCACCTGTGGCAGCGTCGACGACGGCAAGAGCACCTTGATCGGGCGCCTTCTGTACGAGTCGAAAGTGCTCTTCGAAGACCAGCTCGGCCAGCTCGAAGCGGACTCCAGGAAGATCGGCACCCAGGGCGGTGAGCTGGACTTCGCCCTGCTGGTGGACGGCCTGGCCGCCGAGCGTGAGCAAGGCATCACCATCGATGTGGCGTACCGCTTCTTCGCCACCGACAAGCGCAAGTTCATCGTCGCCGACACCCCCGGCCACGAGCAGTACACGCGCAACATGGTCACCGGTGCCTCCACCGCCGACCTTGCGGTGATCCTCATCGACGCACGCCAGGGCTTGTTGCCGCAGACGCGCCGACACAGTTACCTGGTGTCCTTGCTGGGCATCCGCCAAGTGCTGGTGGCGGTGAACAAGATGGACCTGATGGGCTATTCCGAGGATGTCTTCAACCGCATCGAGGCTGATTACCGCGCCTTCGCCGGGCAACTCGGGCTGACGGACATCCAGTGCATCCCGCTCTCGGCACTCAAGGGCGACAATCTGCTGGAGCCCAGCGCCAACATGCCCTGGTACCAGGGCCCGTGCCTGCTCCAGCACCTGGAAAGCGTGCCGCTGGAAACAGCCCAACCCGGCAACGCAGCCTTCCGCTTGCCCGTGCAATGGGTGAATCGGCCGAACCTCGACTTCCGCGGCTACTCCGGCAACGTGGCAGCGGGCAGTATTCGCGTGGGCGAACGCATCCGCGCGCTGCCGTCGGGCCAACAGAGTCGCATCAGCGGCATTCTCGGTATGGCCGGCGCGCAAGAAGAGGCCATCTGCGGCCAAGCCGTGACCCTGACCCTGGAAGACGAGATCGACATCAGCCGTGGCGACCTGATCGCCCTGGCCGATGCGCCACCTGCCGTGGCCGACCAGTTCGAGGCCACCCTGGTGTGGATGGGCGGGGAACCGCTGCTACCCGGTCGCCCCTACCTGATGAAGGTCGGTTGCCGCACCCTCGGCATGAGTTGCGCCTCCCTCAAGCACAAGATCAACGTCAACACCCTGGAGCAACTGGCAGCCAAGACCCTGGAGCTGAACGAGATCGGCGTGTGCAACCTGAGCCTGGACCAGCCGATCGCCTTCGATGCCTATGCCGAGAACCGCGATACCGGCGGCTTCATCGTCATCGACCGGCTGAGCAACCAGACCGTGGCCGCCGGCATGCTGCACTTCGCCCTGCGCCGCGCACAGAACGTGCATTGGCAGGCCATCGACGTGAATCGCCAGGCCCATGCCGCACTCAAGGGACAGACCCCGCGCATCCTCTGGCTCACCGGTCTCTCCGGTGCCGGCAAGTCGACCATCGCCAACCTGGTGGAACGCAAGCTGCACGCGCTGGGCCGGCACACCTACCTGCTCGACGGCGACAACGTGCGACACGGTCTGAACCGTGACCTGGGCTTCAGCGAAGCCGATCGGGTAGAGAACATCCGCCGGGTGGCCGAAGTGGCGAGGCTGATGCTGGACGCGGGGCTGATCACGCTGGTGTCGTTCATCTCGCCCTTCCGCGCCGAGCGGGAACTGGCGCGCAGCCTGGCCGGTGAAGGGGCCTTCCTGGAGGTCTTCATCGATGCGCCTCTGGCCCTGGCCGAGCAGCGCGACCCCAAAGGCCTCTACCAGAAGGCACGGCGCGGCGAGCTGAAGAACTTTACCGGCATCGATTCGCCCTACGAGCCGCCACTGGCGCCGGATATCCACGTCGACACAGGAAGCGAAACGGCGGAAGCGGCCGCCGAGCGCATCGTCGAGCGACTGTTGATGCCTTAGCCGGGATTGCCGCCCGGCCGTTCGCCGGCAAGCTGGCTCCTACAGGGCCTGCCACCCTCCCGCCCCGTAGGAGCCAGCTTGCTCGCGAAGGCCTCGCCATTGGCTAGGCCGAACGGACGATTTGCTCAACGCCCGAGCCACCAATACTCGCCCCATCCAGCCCGACAACCACAACTAGAGAGGCGAGGATGCACGACCTTCGACACGCCCATGAACTCGCGGGCATTAGTGGCCCGGATCTTAGCGAACTGCTGGCACTGACCTACCGGGGTCCGCTGGAACCTACCCCCTGGGCCAGCCTGCTGGAGGCGCTGCGCCAACGCATCGGCGCGAGCTTCCTCACCCTGGTGCTGCGCAACCCTGCCCATGAGCGGCCGGGGCTGATCGTCAACGCCTCGATCCATGGCCCGCACCTACCGGGCGAACCCTCCTATAGCGAGCACTACTACTCGATCTGCCCCTTTCTGAACTGGCCCGCCGACCAGGTGGTCAGCGCCGACGAAGTGATGGGCGCCGAGCATTGGCTGGCCCATGACTTTTACCTGGCTTACCTACGCCCGCTCGACCTGCGCTATGTGCTGGTAGCCAATATGCGCACGGTGGCCGGCATGCACTGCGCCCTGTTCGCCTGCCGAGGGCACGCCGACCAGGACTTCACCGCTGCGGAAATGGCCCTGGTGCGCCTGTTGCTGCCGCACCTGCAGCAAGCTGTGGACTTGCACTCGACCGTCGATCAGCTGGATTCCGAGCGCCTGCTCTACGCCGCCACCATCGATCGCCTGCTGGTGGGCACGGCGATCCTCGACGAGGCCGGCAAGGTGATGCGCAGCAACCAGGCGGCGCAGCGCCTGTTCGCCGCCCGCGATGGCCTCGAATGCCGGCAGGACAAGCTCTACGCCTTTGCCGGCCAGGACAACCGCAACCTGCAACGGGCGATCATGATCGTGCTGCAACACCACCAGCACGGCAAAGACGACTGCATCGAGGTGCTGACCCTGGCACGCCCCACGGGGGAAGTGCCGCTCAATGTGCTCTTGCGCCCCATCGCCTTGAACTACGAGGGTCAGGGCATCGATCGGCGACCCGCGGTCGCTGTGTTCATCCGCGACCCAAGCGACTCGCCGCAAGCTTCGCGTCGCCTGCTTCGCAGCCTGTTCCAACTGACCCGCACAGAAACCGAGGTAGCGATGCTGATGATGGATGGCCTGACCCTCGACGAAAGCGCCGAGCGCCTGGGTGTGTCGCGTAATACCGTGCGCGCGCATCTGCGCGGCGTGTTCGCCAAGACCGGCGCCACCCGCCAGGCGCAACTGGTGAAGACCTTGCTGAACAGCGTGGCTTCATTGGCTTGAACGATCTATGTGCGGTAATCGATTCCAACTGTGCAGTTGGTCTGCAGGTGGCTGCCGCCCAGGCGACCCCGTGCTAAAAAAGCCTCGTCCATCCGAGGGATGCACTGGCGAGCCATCCAGGCGACCCTCCGCCCCAAACCAGCCGGTGCTGCGTAGGGTGGACGATGACTTTCGCTACGCCCCAGGGGTGAATAACAACTATGAATGCATCCGAACTCTCGCTGGATGAACTCAGTGAACTCATTGAGCAGATCTACGAAGGCGCCAGCGAAGAGGTGCCCTGGCAACGCAGCCTCGAGCAGTTGCGTACTGCGCTCCAGGCCAACTACGTCACCTTGATCCTGCGCCCTAGCGCGCCGGGCGACCCCGGCTTCATGGTCAACGCGGGGCCCGTCGAGACCTGGGCGATATCCGCCTACAGCGAAACCTACTATGCCCTTGACCCCTTCATCGGACTGCCGTCCGGAGAGGTCCATACGATCGCTGAGCTGCTGGGCGAAGAGCGCTGGCTCGAATCGGCCTTCTACCAGCAGTTCAATGCACCGCTGGACGTGTTCCACGTCATGGGCGCCGACCTGCATACCACAGACGGCATCGAGTGCCGGCTGCGTGTCTGTCGTCCACACGGGGCACCCGGGTTCAACGCAGCGGACAAGGCCTTCTGTGCACGCTTGCTGCCCCATCTGCGACGGGCCGTGAACCTCCACGGCCAGCTCAAGCGCAGCGAAGTCGAGCGCCAGCTCTACGCCTCCGCTGTCGAGCGCATGCAGATCGGCACGGTGATCCTCGATAACAACCTGAAGGTGTTGGAAACCAACCAGGCGGCCAAAGAGCTGCTGGCCGAGAACGACGGCCTGAGCCTGTTCAACGAAGGCCTCAGCGCGGCCTACCGGCGCGACAACCAGGCCTTGCAGCGTTTGATCAAGCAGGCGCAGGAGGAGCGCCTGAAACAGGGCCCGCAAATTGCCGAGGCCATCACCTTGCAGCGCCCATCCGGCCGCAGCAGCCTGGGCGTGGTGGTGCAGAGCCTGCCTAGTCAGGAAAGCCTGGAAGGCAAGCAACCCGCCGTGGCGGTCTTCCTGCGCGCCCCGGAGCGCAGGGCTTCCGTACAGCAGCAGCCGCTGCGCCAACTGTTCGGCTTCACCCCCGCAGAAGCCGCACTGGCGATCCAGCTGGCCCATGGCAACTCGCTGGATGAAGCCGGCGCACAGCTGAACATCCGGCGAAACACGGTGAAGGCGCACCTGCGCTCGATCTTTTCCAAGGCTGGCGTCACCCGCCAGAGCGAGCTGGCTTATGTCCTTCACAGCAGTGTGGCGGTTCTGGGTGGCCGCGCCGATGGTGAACGAGACACAGCCAGTAGGATGGGTGGAGCGTAGCGATACCCATCGCCATTGTTGGGTTTCGTACCTCAAGCCATCCTACGACCCTGGCAGACGACCGACCCCAGCCGATAGAACCTTGGTGCGCGAGGCGCACCCTACAGGGTTACGAAGCGGCTTCCGTCAGCTTGCGCAATGCATCCTTGGTCACCTTGCCGGCAGCATTGAGCGGCATGGCCTCCAGCAGCAGCGCGCGGCGCGGCACCTTGTAGTTGGCCATCTGCTCGCGGCACCAGGTGAGGAACGCCTGAGTGTCTACGTGCTGACCCGCGGCGGGTAGGAGGAAGGCCATGGCCACTTCACCCAGGCGCTCGTCGGGGATGCCGATCACGGCGGCTTGCGCCACGCCCGGATAACGCAGGATGACTTGTTCGATCTCCGCCGGGTATACGTTGAAACCGCCGGTGATGAACATGTCCTTGAGGCGATCGGTGATGCGCAGGTAGCCCTGTTCATCCAGCACGCCGACGTCGCCCGTGTGCAGCCAGCCCTCGGCGTCGATGGCTTCAGCGGTCGCTTCGGGATTATTGAAGTAACCACGCATCAGGTTGTAGCCGCGCACCTGGATTTCACCCGCCACACCCGGAGGCACTGGCTGGCCGTTACCGTCCACACAGCGCACTTCCACATCAGGGAAGGCGCGACCCGAGGTGTTGGCCACCAATTCCGGGGAATCGCCCGGACGACAGATGGTGACGAAGCCGCAGGCCTCGGTCAGGCCGTAGGCGGTGACGATAGTCTCGAAACCCAGTTCGCTGCGCATGCGCCGGACCATTTCGACCGGCACCGAAGCGGCGCCGGTCACCGCCACACGCAGGCTCCCGAGGTCGTAATCCTGGCGGTTCGGATGGCTGAGGATCGACTGGTACAGCGTCGGCGGGCCAGGTAGCACGGTGATGCGCTCGCGGGCGATACGCTCGAGCATCACAGGTACATCGAACACCTGCTGCGGCAGGATGCAGCAACCGCGCATCAGCGCCGCCAGCCAACCGGCCTTGTAGCCGAAGCTGTGGAAAAACGGGTTGACGATCAGGTAGCGATCGCCCTGGCGCAGGCCGACCATCGCGCTCCAGTCACGGACGATCTGCAGGTTCTGACCGTGGGCGGTCATCACGCCCTTGGGTTTGCCGGTGGTGCCGGAGGTGAACAGCAGATCGGACAGGCTGTGCTCGTCCACCTCCACTTCACGCACATCCAGTTCCGCCGGCGACACTCCGTCACCCAGCGTGAGGAAGGTCTCCCAACCCAGGCAACCCTCGACTTCGCTGCGCAGGCTGATGCGATGTTGCAGCTCGGGCAATAGCTCGTCCGCCAGCAGCGCGGGGTAGCTGGTGCCGAGGAACTCGCCGATCAGGAACAGCGCGCGAGCGCCGCTCTCACGCAGGATGAACCCGGCTTCGGCCCCCTTCATCCGCGTATTCAGCGGCACCAGCACCGCCCCCACGCTCTGCAGGGCGATGGCCGCGACTATCCACTCGTGGATGTTCGGCGCCCAGATCGCCACGCGATCACCCGCCTTGACCTCCAGGGCCAACAAGGCGCGCGCGGCCTGGCGACGCAACTGGTCGAGTCGGTGGTAACTGAGGCGGCTGTTTTCCTCCTCGATGGCCATCGACTCACCGTAGTGCGTCGCAGCGGCGGCCAGCAATTGCGGGATGGTCAGGGCTGATTCCAGGCTGGACATGAAGAATTTCTCGCGGAAACGGAAAACCGGGGCCGGGCAGGCCCCGGCCCGTTGCAATCAACGATCAGAGTTTCGGCGGCGCGAAACGGCGGCCAGCGGAGAAGCCGCCGTCAACGCAGATCATCTGGCCGCTGACGAAGGAGGCTTCGTCGGAAGCGAGGAACAAGGCCACGTTGGCGACCTCCTCCGGCTGCCCCGCGCGGCTGAGCATGTGCTGCGAGGCGAAGAAGGCGTAGAACTCCTGCTGGTCCTTGATCATCTTCGTCATGGGCGTGTCGATCATGCCGGGGCAGAGGCCGTTGACGCGGACGTTGGCATAGCCGTAATCGATAGCCATGGAGCGGGTCAGCTGGCTGATGCCGCCTTTGGAGACGTTGTACGCCGAGTTGTCGCCGCAACCCTGCTCACCGAAGATCGAACCGATGTTGATGATCGAGCCGCTGCGCTGGGCCAGCATCGGTGGCAGGGCGTGCTTGCTGGTGAGCATGCTGCCGGTGAGGTTGATGTCCAGTACACGGCGCCATTCCTCGGTGCTGCTGTCAGTGATGCTGCCGATGCTGCTCACGCCTGCGGCGTTGACCAGGACATCGATGCGGCCGAAGCGGCTGATCACCTCCTGCATCACACGTTCGACATTGGCCTCGTCACGCACATCCAGCGACATGAACAACGGCGCCGGCTGCAGGCCCTCGAGACTGGCAATGACGTCAGCACGCGGCTCACCAACATCCAGCCCGATCACCTGTGCGCCTTCGGTGGCGAAGCGACGCACACAAGCCAGACCAATACCCGAAGCACCACCGGTGACGACCGCAATTTTGTTGGGCAGACGAGCCATGGAGAGAACCTCTCTAGTTGTTCTTGGAGTGGGGGTTTCAGCGGAGTGTACCTAACCCGAATGGGTGAGATGATCGTCCGTTGGGACTACGCGCAGGCTGCCGACCGCACAAAAAAATACCCGGCCGAAGCCGGGTATAAAGGCACAGACATACACGCTCAGTGCAGCCCAAAGGGGCAGCAGCTCCCAGTCAATCCGGGAACTTCAGTTTCAGCCGGGCCGAGGCCGGACGGCCTTGGCAGGCCAGGGTCCAACCCTCGGCGATTTCCGCCGGGCTGAGAATATCGTTGCGAGAAAGGCGCACCTCGCCCTCCTCCACCTTGCACATGCAGGCGCCGCAGAAGCCTTCCTCGCAGGAATATGGCGCGTCCAGGCCAGCGCTACGCATGCTCTGCAGCAGTGTTTCGCCAGGCTGCCAGCTGACTTCATGCTGCTGCCCATCCAGTTCGACGAAGACGCTCTCGACCGCAGCGGCATCCGTATCGACGGGTTCCACCTCGGCCACGACCTGGTCCGGATCGGGCGGCGAGACGAAGCGCTCCACATGGATGCGAGCAGTGTCTTCGCCAGCAGCCAGGAGGGCCTTTTCCACGGTGTCCATGAAAGGCCCCGGACCGCAGATGTAGAACTCCGCGCCGGCATGCCCGCGCACAAGCTGGCGCACTTCACCTTCGCTCAAGAAGCCCTGTACCGAGTCCAGCACGTGCACCACTTCCAAGCGCTCGGTGTTGGCCTTGGCGATGGCGCGCAGCTCGTCGCGGAAGATCACCGACGCCTCGTCGCGGTTGGCATACACCAACTTGATGCGCCGCTGGCTGGTCTTGAGTGCCGACTTGAGGATGGAGAACACCGGGGTGATTCCCGAGCCGCCACCGAACAGCACCAGGTCATGTTCGCCGGGCCGCAGATGGAAGTGCCCTGCCGGTGGCAGCACATCCAGCAGGTCGCCCGCACTCACCTGATCGTTGAACCAGTTGGACACCCGCCCACCGTCCACCCGCTTGATGGTGACCTTGGGCAAGGCGTCGCAGTCCGGCGAGCTGGACATCGAATAGCAGCGGGTCAGTCGCTTACCCCCGATATCCACGCGAAAGCTGAGAAACTGCCCCGCCTTGTAGCGGAATCGCTCTTCCTGCCCCGACGGGATACGCAGCACCAGCGAGCGGCTGTCATGGGTCTCGTTGATCACCTCGGCCACTTCCAGCCGGAAACCACCGGACTGCTGGGGCTCCATCGTCATTGCCAGTTGCTCGGCGCTACCCATGCTTCGATCCCCATCAAATCCCGCTGATCAACTGCGCATTGTCGATGCGCATTTCCGCACCGCTGACGAAGCGCGACTCGTCCGATGCCAGGAACAGCACCAGGTTGGCGATGTCACGCGGGTCGCACATGCGATTCATCGGGTCCTTGTCCAACTCCTCCTGCGGAATCGGTTTCACACCGCCAATGGCCTGGGTCATCGGGGTATTGATGCCGTCCGGATGAACGCTGTTGCAGCGGATGCGATAGCCCTGATGCTTGCAGTGCAGCGCCACGGCGCGTGTCAACGCTGCCACCGCGCCCTTGGAGGCGGAGTAGGCGCAGAACATCGGCATGCCGGCCAATGCCGCCACCGAGGACATGTTGATGATGGAGCCACCGCCGCTGTCTTTCATCGCCGGAATGGCGTATTTGCAGCCGAGGAAGTAGCCATCGCTGTTGACCCGCTGGATCTTCTGCCACAGCTCCAGGCTGGTGTCCTCGATGCTGCCAACGGCGAGAATGCCGGCGTTGTTCACCAGCACGTCGAGACGGCCGAAGGTTTCCAGGGTGGTCTTGATGACGTTCTGCCAGTCCGCCTCGCTGGAAATGTCGTGGCGGATGAACAGCGCATTGGCGCCAATCTCGGCGGCAACCTGGCGACCGGCTTCATCGTTGAGGTCGGTGAGCACCACCTTGGCGCCCTCGCGGGCCAGCAGCAGCGCGTCCTCACGGCCCACCCCGCTGGCAGCGCCGGTGACGATGCAGACTTTGCCTTCGACTCGATTCATCGTTGTGCTCCTTGGGCCGCCTGGGCGGCACGGACGAGGCTTGCCACATGGGCACCGACACGGCGCCCGGAGTGGACGCAGTCGGCCAGCGACAAGCCGGATACATAGAAATTGGAAGCGACGCCCACCGCATTGCGGCCGGCGCTGTAGAGACCGGGGATCGGTTGACTGGCGTCATCCAGCACCTGGCCACTCTGTTCGCACACGCGCAGGCCGCCGAGGGTGATCACCGGGCACGGATACAGCTTGCTGTCGAACGACAGGTCCAGTGCATACCAGGGCCCGCGTTCCAGAGAGGCGAGAAAGCCACGTGACTTGCCCCAGGCGTCTTCACGCTCGCCACGGGCGGCGGCGTTATAGGCCACCAGCGTCTGCTCCAGCGCGGCACGCGGCAGGCCGGTGCGTTCTGCAAGTTGGCTCAGGGTGTTGCCACGGCGGGCGTTGAACAGCAGGTTGAGCAATGCTGGCAGGCGCTGAAACGACCAGACCTTGCCCGGCCCGATCTGCACCAAGGCTTCCTTGAACAATGCACGGTTGATGATGAGGATCGCTCGACCACCCTGCTCTTCCACCATCGCGTGGCCCAGCTTGGCGCCGTAGACTTCTTCGTTGCAGTAGCGCTGTCCGGCGGCGTTGACGACCACCCCGCGGGCCCAGGCCAGCGGCGGATTGATGAAGCGCCAGGCGCTGACCTTTTCCATGCGGTCCATCGCGCCACCGGAGCTGTGGCCCAGGCGGATGCCGCTACCATCGCAACCGCTGGTGCCCAGCGGCAGGCCGTCGAGATAGCGCGGTGCATGCACCGTGACCATCGCCCGGTTGAACACGAAACCGCCAGCTGAGAGCAGCACGCCATGGCCCGCACGAATCAGGCGTCGCTCGGCATGTTCCAGCTCCAACACACGCACCTTGCGGCGCAGGCGTTCGGCCAGTGCCGGAGCGTAGGGATGCACCGCATCGGTCCAACGCGCCAAGCGTGCATGGCGCTTGGCTGCACGGCTACCGGCCGGGAGCTGCCAGGCTTCTACGCCAACCACGCGACCACTGCCGTCCACCACCAGACGGCGCACTTCGCAGCGAGTGCGCAAGCGCACACCCTGGCGCAGCGCGCTGGCCTTGAGCGGAGCGTAGAGGTTGCGGCCAGACATGCCGCTACCCAGCGCACGGTGCCCGCGAGGTGCCGGCTTGGCTTGGCTGGCAAAGCTGGGCACAGTCTCGTTGCCGGAGTAATAGAGGTAATACTGGTCGCTGGGATAGGAGGTTTTCACCGGCGGCACGCTGCCCTCGAAGGCTGCGCCCTGGCGCTCCAACCAAGCAAGGTGATCACGACTACGCTCGCAGAACTCGCGCAAGGCTTCGGCGGAGACGGCATCACCGACTTCCTGCTGAAGGTAGTCGAACATCGCCTGGGGCGAATCCTCGACGCCGGCATCGGCCTGCTGCGGCGTACCACCGCCGGCATAGACCACACCGCCGCTGCGCGCGGTGGCGCCGCCACCCGCAAAGCGCTCGAGCGCCAGCACTGACAGCCCCTGGCCACGGGCCTCAAGGGCCGCACAGACACCCGAGCCTCCGAAACCGACGACCAGCAAGTCGGCGCTGTCGTCCCACTTCACCTGCCTGGCATCGGCGACTCGCAAAGGCGCGTTCGGATGCTGCTCCATCGCCGTCATGACCCGTTCTCAGCCGACAGCCGCCAGCGAAGGCGCCGGTGCGGTGGTGGTGTAGGTGCCGTCGAGGTACACCAGCGGACTGATACGCGTGCTGTTGTGAATCTGCTGGATGCGACCGATGAAGATGGTATGGGTGCCGTAGCTGAACTTGCCGTCCTGGCGGCAGAGGATCGCTGACTGGGCGTCACCGAGGTACGGGATACCGTCGACGCTGTTGCGCCAGTCGCCGCGCTGAAAACGCGCCTCGCCCTTAACCGGGCCGCTGCACAGGTGCGACAGCTCCTCCTGCTCATGACCGAGGATGTTCACGCAGAAATCCGCACCGGCATCCAGCACGGCATGCAGGGAGGCGGTCTTGTTCACACAGATGAGCAACGATGGCGGCTCGGTGGACAGCGAGTCCACGGCCGTGGCGGACATGGCGAAACGCTCCTGCCCGTTGCTGGTGGTGATAATGGTCACGGACTTGGCCAGACGACGCATCGCCTGGAGCATTTCGCTTTTCAGATCGGCCTGGCTCATCGCACTGCCCTCTTGTTGTTCTGGACGAGGTTCGTGGAGCCGATTCTTGCGAAGGTACCTGGGCGCAACATCGTCCGAGGGGACTAGTCCCGCGCGGGTTGCAGCGTTGACACATGTGGGGGCGAATTCATTCGCAAAGCAGGCCAGCGGCCTGCCTTGGAACTTCCGCGGGGCCGCTGCGCGACCCTTTGCGAATGAATTCGCCCCCACAGAAGAGCAGTCCTCATATAGAGCGCACTCGCATATGGTCCGTTTGAGGGATGTCCGTCTTGTTGCCTGTTGTTTGAATGCCTCGCGATGGGTGGAAAAGCCTTCAACAGGAGAACAACAACATGCTCGACCACGACTTGATTCGTCAGCGCCTCAAGCAACGTGCCCGTGAACTGGTCCCGGTGCTGCGCGAACGCGCGCCCCTGGCCGCACAGAATGGCCAACTGCCCGAAGAAACGATCCGCGACTTCCAGGAAGCCGGCTTCTTCCGCATCCTCCAGCCTGCCCGCTGGGAAGGCTACGAGCTGGAGCCGAAGGACTTCTTCGAGGTGCAGATGACCCTCGCCGAAGGCTGCATGTCCTCCGCCTGGGTGCTGGGCGTGGTGGCGATCCACAACTGGCAGCTGGCGCTGTTCGACGACCGTGCTGCCCAGGATGTCTGGGGCCAGGACTCGAGCGTGCTGATTTCCTCTTCCTATATGCCGGTGGGCAAGGTCACCCGCGTCGACGGCGGGTTCCGCCTGAGCGGACGCTGGGGGTTCTCCTCCGGCAGCAAGCACTGCCAGTGGGCTTTCCTCGGTGCCGTGGTGCCACCAGAGAAGGAAGGCGATGCGCCGGACTACCGCACCTTCCTGGTGCCGCGTCACGACTACAGCATCATCGACAACTGGAATGTGATGGGGCTGGAAGCCACTGGATCCCACGACGTGCTGGTGGAAGATGTATTCGTTCCCGAGTACCGCACCCACCGGTCCCTCGACGGTTTCATGCAGAACAGCCCTGGCAATGCGGTGAACACTTCGCCGTTGTTCCGCTTGCCGTTCGGGCAGATCTTCGTGCGTGCCGTATCCTCCTCCACCATCGGCGCGCTGCAAGGCGCCATTGACCTGTTCATCGAGGCCAACAAAGGCCGCGTGGGCGTCAACGATGGCCGCCGCATCATCCAGGACCCGGGCGCCCAGACCGCGCTGGCCAATGCCATGGTTACGGTGGACGAATGCCGTACGGTCCTGCTACGCAACTTCGAGATGATGATGCACCGCGCCAATGCCGGCGAGTCGCTGACCATGGCCGAGCGAGTGAAGATGCGCTACGACTCGGCCATCGTCCCGGACAAGTGCGCGCAGGCCGTCGAAGCGCTGATGTACAACAGCGGCGCCTCGACCATCTTCCGCACGCACGGCATCAATCGCGCGTTCCGAGATATCCACACAGGCCGTGCCCACGTGGCCAACTGCCCGGGCAAGTATGCCCTCAACCTCGGCGGCGTGAGCATGGGCCTGGACAGCACCGACTTCTTCCTTTGAGACGCTGACCGCCCCCCTGCCGCAAGGGCACCATTGGCCAGCAAGCTGGCTCGTACACAATGGTTTTCCCTTTGTGGGATCACGCCGCACCATCGACGACGCCCGCCTCTGCGCGGGCGTTTTCGTTGTTGCGAAAAGGCCATACGACGGGGCTTGCAGCCCATTCCAAGTAGTCTGTTTGGAGGATTCAGACACGTCGCCGATCACCCAACATGCGCGCAAGACCTGGGCAGTCCAGGTTCGACTGAATCCAGAACAAGAAGGACAACGCGCATGAAATTCTCCTTGATCTACGAGGCCCAGACGATCGACTCCAGCCGCGAAGGCGACCGTCGTATCTTCGACGAAACCGTCGAACAGGCCGTACTTGCCGACAAACTCGGCTTCGACACCTTCTGGTGCGTAGAACACACCGCCCTGACCAACTACTCCCACATGTCCGCACCGGAGACCATGCTGGCCTTCGTCGCCGGCAAGACCGACCGCATCGGCATCGGCCACGGTGTGGTCTGCCTGCCACCGGCGATGAACCACCCGGTGAAGGTGGCTGAGCGCATCGCCACCCTCGACCTGCTGTCCAAGGGCCGCGTGCACTTCGGCGTCGGCAAGGGCGGTACCCAGCAAGAGGCTGGCACCTTCGGTTATGACCTGGCCACCCTGCAGCCGCAGATCGACGAAGCCATGTACCTGATCCCGAAAATGTTCGTGCAGGACGAGATCGAGCATAACGGCGACTTCGTGAAGATCCCCAAGCGTCCGATCCATCCCAAGCCTTACCAGGATCCGCACCCGCCGATGTACCTGGCCTGCACCAACACCGAGTCGCTGAAGAACGCCGGTGGTCGCGGCATGGGCGCCCTGGTACTGGGCTTCGGTGGTCCGGAAGACATCGCCAAGAAGGTCGCCGTGTACCACGAGGCCTGGGACAACCGTGACGAGAACAAGCAGGTTGGCTTCCGCCCCAACCGCCACATCGCCGCCCTGTGCCCGGCCATCGTCCTCGACGACAACGAGCAGGCCCGCCAGATCGGCATCCGCGGCCAGCGCTACTTCATGGAATCCCTGGCCTACTGGTACGCCGGCGGTGAACGTCCTGACCCGGAGAAGTGGAAGGACGACACCTACGTCGACGGCAACGGCCAGGCGGTGATCAAGTCGCGCTTCGCTTCCGAGGAAGTCGCCGTGGACTTCTCCGACCCGACCATGGCGATGATGAACCCCAACCATGCCTACGGCACCGTGAAGGACTGCATCGGCTATGTGCAGCGCCTGATCGACGCCGGCGCCGACGAAATCCTCTTCATCTGCCAGATGGGCACCATCCCGCAGTGGGCCCAGCTGGAAACCCTGAAGAATATCGGCGAGCACGTGATTCCCTACTTCCGCAAACAGAACGGACTGGCCTGAGCAGCGGCGGTAAGGAATTGAAAACGGGCCTTCGGGCCCGTTTTCTTTTGGCTTCAGGCCCAGGGGCGAATTCAATCGGCAAGTTGGCCGCAGCCCTGCCGTAGGTTGGCGCCGAGCGAAGCGAGGCCCAACGGAGCCACGGTGGGCCTGGGATCATTGGGCTGCGCGTAGCTCAGCCCCAACCTACGGAGCCGGTCCGTGCGGAGTTTGACGTCCCTCACCCCCGGCACCGGCGAGTCAAAGCGGCGCCTACCCTGTGGGGATTTATTCGCAAAAGCAGGCTGCAGGCCGGCCCTCCGCTCTCAACTCGACCGCTTCACGATCGCCTCGGCAATGCTGGCCGGCGCTTCAGCGTAGCGGGCAAACTCCATGGAGAAGCTGGCCCGGCCCTGGGACATGGAGCGCACGTCGGTGGCGTAGCCGAACATCTCGCCCAGCGGCACTTCGGCGCGGATGATCTTGCCGGAGATGCCGTCGTCCATGCCGTGAATCAGCCCGCGCCGGCGATTGAGGTCACCCATGATGTCGCCCATGTATTCCTCAGGCGTCACCACTTCCAGCTTCATCACCGGCTCCAGCAGCACCGCACCGCCTTTCTGCGACAGCTGCTTGGTGGCCATGGAAGCGGCGATCTTGAAGGCCATCTCGCTGGAGTCCACATCATGGAACGAGCCATCGAAGACGGCGGCCTTGAGACCGAGCAGCGGGTAGCCGGCAACCACGCCATTTTTCATCTGCTCCTCGATACCCTTCTGGATAGCCGGGATGAACTCACGGGGAATCGCCCCGCCGACCACGTCGTTGGTAAACGCCAGGCCTTCCTGGCCCTCGTCCGCCGGGGCGAAGCGGATCCAGCAATGGCCGTATTGGCCGCGACCGCCGGACTGGCGGACGAACTTGCCTTCCAGTTCGCAGGTCTTGCGGATCGCCTCGCGGTAGGCCACTTGCGGCTTGCCGGTGTTGGCCTCGACGTTGAACTCACGGCGCATGCGGTCGACGATGATGTCCAGGTGCAACTCGCCCATGCCGGAGATGATCGTCTGCCCGGTTTCCTCGTCCGTCTTCACCCGGAATGAAGGGTCTTCCTGGGCCAGCTTGGCGAGGGCAATGCCCATTTTCTCCTGGTCGGCTTTGGTCTTGGGCTCGACGGCGATGGAGATCACCGGCTCGGGGAAGTCCATGCGTTCGAGGATGATCGGCTTGTTCAGGTCGCACATGGTGTCACCGGTGGTGACGTCTTTCATGCCGATCAGCGCGGCAATGTCTCCGGCGCGCACTTCCTTGATCTCGGCGCGGTGGTTGGCGTGCATCTGCACCATGCGGCCGACCCGCTCCTTCTTGCCCTTCACTGAATTGAGCACTGCATCCCCGGAGTTCAGAACCCCGGAGTAGACTCGGATGAACGTCAGGGTACCGACGAAGGGGTCGGTGGCGATCTTGAAGGCCAGTGCCGAAAAAGGCTCGTTGTCGTCCGCGTGGCGCTCGTCCTCGCGCTCGGGATCATCCGGGTGAGTGCCACGGATCGACGGAATTTCGGTGGGCGCCGGCAGCAGCTCGACCACAGCATCCAGCACCAGCGGCACGCCCTTGTTCTTGAAGGACGAACCGCACACGGCCGGCACGACCTCGCAGGACAGAGTACGAATGCGCAGCCCGGTCTTGATCTCCTCCTCGGACAACTCGCCTTCGTCGACGTATTTGTCCATCAGGTCTTCGCTGGCCTCGGCGGCAGCTTCGATCATGTTGTTGCGCCAACGACGGGCTTCCTCCAGCAACTCGCCGGGGATCTCCTCTTCACGGACGGTGGCGCCCTGGTCCGCATCGTTCCAGTAGATGGCCTTCATGCGGATCAGGTCGATCTGGCCCTGGAAGTCTTCCTCCTGGCCGATCGGCAACTGGATCGGCACGGGAGTGTGCCCGAGGCGCCGCTTGATCTGGTCGACCACGCGCAGGAAGTCCGCACCAGCCCGGTCCATCTTGTTCACGTAGGCGATGCGTGGCACGTGGTACTTGTCGGCCTGGCGCCACACCGTCTCGGACTGCGGCTCCACGCCATCTGCCCCACTGAACACCACCACCGCACCATCCAGCACGCGCAGGGAGCGCTCCACCTCGATGGTGAAGTCGACGTGACCAGGAGTGTCGATGATGTTGATGCGGTATTTGTCCAACTGCTTGCGCGAGCCAGTCCAGAAGGCCGTAGTGGCCGCCGAGGTGATGGTGATGCCGCGCTCCTGTTCCTGCACCATCCAGTCCATGGTCGCGGCGCCATCGTGCACCTCGCCCATCTTGTGGTTCACGCCGGTGTAATAGAGCACCCGCTCGGTGGTGGTCGTCTTGCCGGCGTCCACATGGGCCACGATGCCGATGTTTCGGTAATGGCTGATAGGCGTTGTGCGGGACATGGCGTTCACCTCCGTGCGGGTTCATGGAATGGGGCAAACCTGTAGCGGCAGGTCACAGCTCTCCCAACGGGGCCGGACAGGCTTCGCGGGGAAACGGCGGATTCGTCGGAAGCGGCAGCGGCTGCTGGAACACCGGTCAGCCTCGGCCGGTGGGTCTTGCCCACGGGGCGCACGCAGCCCCCTGGCCGGCGCACCTTTTCATTAACGCTAGCACCGCCTGCACAAATCGACCGCACGAGAGCCAGCCGCTCATCCGGTGCCCGGTTGGCAGGTCGTTAGTCTGATCAGACGATGTATCGCAGCGCCGCCCGGAGCAAGGTCTGCGGGCCTGAGCGCGCCTGTGCGCCGGCAGCCCGATCACAACAACAGCCGAACGAGGGCCCCTGACAGTGGAAAAAATCATCTACACCCTTTGGCGCTACCAGCAGACCAGCCGCGAGGCATTCTCCGAGAGCCTGCGTGGTGAGATAGCGGAACAACTTTTCAGCCTGGGCGGACGCGGCCTGCAGGTGAACCTGGCGGATGCCGATGTGGACCCTGCCGCTGGCCTGCGCCAGGAAAACAACCGCCCGCTGCCGGACGCCACCCTGTCGCTCTGGGTCGACAGCGCCAATGACGAGGTACGCAAACCCTTCGACCAGATCCTGGCTGGCGTCACCAGCCGCCTGGCGGCCTACCTGGTGACCGAGTCGGTGGCGATTCGCAACACCCGCTTCCCGACTACGCCCGGCCAGCGCACCCACGGTTTCGCCCAGATCGCCTTCCTCACCTGCCCACCGCGCCTCACTCGCGACGCCTGGCTGGATATCTGGCGCGGCCATCACACTCGCGTGGCCATCGATACCCAAGACAACTTTGCCTACGTGCAGAACCTGGTGGTACGCCGCCTGACCCATGGCGCGGCCCAGCTGGATGCAATCGTCGAAGAATGCTTCCCGCCAGCCGCCATGACCGATCCGATGGCGTTCTTCGACGCGGTCGGTGACGAGGAGAAGTTCCAGAAAAACCTGGCCGCCATGATGGACAGCTGCAACCGCTTCATCGACTTCGACAAGATCGATGTGCTGCAAACCAGCCAGTACGTGCTGAAGACCGCTTCGGCCTGATACAAGCCCCGCGCAAGTTGGCCGGGGGTGTTGCGTGACTCGCGACACCCCCGGCCCGCAAATGCCCGGGGTCAGGTGATACTGCTCAGAAAACCGCGGAACTCCTGCTCCGAATATCCGCGCAACGTCTGAGTCCTGACGTTACCCAGCGAAGCTGTTTTCAGGAGCAAGGTAACGGCAGCCTCCTCTGGCCCCTCGACGATCAACACGAGATCATAATTGCCGACGGTCCAGTAAACCGCCTTCACGGAAATGCCCATCTGTTCAGCCATTGCCTTGAACGCTGCGGCACGGTCCGGGGAACCCTTGACGTTGCGGATGCCCTGGTCGGTAAAACTCGCCAGCGTGATGAAAGTAGCCATGATTTCGCTCCTGTTCGGATTGCAGAGCGACGGTCCACGGTTCGGAGGCCACTTCAGGGAAGAAGGCCGCCACTCTTCCAGCTCTGCGAACCTCCATCGTGTAGGCATAGCAGCCCCGGAGCGAGACACATGACCACTGATCCCCTGGCAGCCGGGCAGGTTCGGGCCACGGACCTATACTTCTATCCCCGGCCGACCTACGGCGCATGCGCAGGCCTGGCCGCAACCGTGGCCGCCACAATGGCAGGCCCCCAGCCAGCCACCAGAATGGAGGTTGATCATGGCAATCCGCATTGGCGACGAAGCCCCCGACTTCACCGCCGAAAGCACTGAGGGAACCCTGCACTTCCACGAGTGGATCGGTGACAAGTGGGCCATTCTCTTTTCCCACCCGAAGGACTTCACCCCGGTCTGCACCACCGAACTGGGCTATATGGCCCGGCTCAAACCCGAATTCGACAAGCGCAATACCAAGGTAGTGGGACTCTCCATCGACCCGGTCAGCGACCACCGCAAGTGGATGGGGGACATAGAGGAAACCCAGGGTTGCGCGGTGAACTATCCGCTGATCGGCGATGAAAACCTGGTGGTGGCCAAGCTCTACGACATGATTCATCCCAACGCCAGCGCCGGCCCACGTACCGCCGTGGACAACGCCACGGTGCGCTCGGTGTTCATCATCGGCCCGGACAAGAAGGTCAAGGCCATGCTGGTCTACCCGATGAGCGCCGGGCGCAACTTCGACGAAGTGCTGCGTCTGCTTGATTCACTGCAACTGAATGCCAAGCACACCGTAGCCACCCCGGTGAACTGGCGACCGGGCGATGAGGTAATCATCCCCACCTCGGTGTCCGACGAAGACGCACACAAGAAATATCCACAGGGCTTCAAGACCCTCAAGCCCTACCTGCGCTACGTCGACCAGCCGGAGTAACGCCCATGCCCTCCTCCGCCTTCGGGCGGAGGAGCGAGTGCAACTGCCTATACTCTCCTGCATGGTCAGCGCGACATTCCGCTTCTATGAGGAGCTCAACGACTTCCTGCCCGCCGAACGGCGGCGGCAGGCCTTCACCTGCCCCTGTGCGCGGGCAGCCACGGTCAAGCACATGATCGAAGCCCTTGGCGTGCCCCACACCGAAGTGGAGCTGGTGCTGCTCAATGGCGAATCCGTAGGCTTCGAGCGGCTGATCCTCGATGGCGACCGAGTGGCCGTCTATCCCAAGTTCGAGACTCTGGACATCAGCCCGCTGCTCAAAGTCCGCTCCCAGCCGCTGCGGCTGCTGCGCTTCATCGCCGATGCCCACCTGGGCGGCCTGGCCAGCCTGTTGCGGATGAGCGGTTTCGATACCCTCTACGACAACACCTTCGAAGACAGTCAGATCGCCGAGATCGCTGCCCAGCAAGGGCGTATCGTGCTGACCCGGGACCGCGAGCTGCTCAAGCGCCGAATCATCAGCCACGGCTGCTACGTGCATGCCCTGAAACCCGCGCTGCAGCTACGCGAACTGTTCGAGCGACTGGACCTGGCCCGCAGCGCCAAGCCGTTCAGCCTCTGCCTGCACTGCAACCGGCCGCTCTCCGACATTGCCCCGGAACTGGCCCGACCAAGGGTGCCGCCCCGCGTAGGCGCGCTTTATTCGCGCTTCCTCATCTGCGTCAACTGCGACCGCCTGTACTGGGAAGGCTCTCATTGGCGCAGCATGTGCGACTTGCTCAAACCGCTCCTGGGCGGGGGCAACTCGGGCTGAGCAGCGCGTTCCCTTACCCACAAAGGCCGTGGATGAAGCTGTGGATAACCTGTAAGGCGATGGCCAAGAGCCACAGTCCGCGCGGGCTGACCTTGGATGGGTCAATTTATGAGCGATATCATGCAGTTACCCGGATAGCTTGGGCAGTGCATCCTATGTTCGAGAGCATGCCCGGCGGTAATTCGGGAATGGCCTTGCCGCGGTCGCTGCTCTAAGCTGCCGGCTTCCTTCCGAACCACTGATCAAGGCACGCCATGACCCAGACACCGAAAGACCCGCTGCATGGCGTCACGCTGGAAAAACTGCTCAACGAACTGGTAGCGCACTACGGCTGGGACGGGCTGGCCAAGCGCATCGATATCCGTTGTTTCAAAAGCGACCCCAGCATCAAGTCCAGCCTGGCCTTCCTGCGCAAGACGCCTTGGGCACGTGAAAAGGTCGAGGCCTTGTTCATCCAGTTGCGTCAGCGCCAGGGCTGATCCGCCGGCACTCAATGGCCGGACACAGGCACGGACAGATCTGTAGCAAGGACCTGGCTTGGCGTATTACCTGGTGGGTGCGAGCTCATTCGCCCCCACACACAACACCAACACATGCCAATTCGTCCCGCGAGTCCTGCAGCGCTTGACCGCGTTCACCTGATCAATAATCCGACGAAGATGGCTAATCGCCTTACCGCTGACATTTACCCTTCGCGTGTGCTGATCTTTAGTCATGTAATGACGATGTGCGCATTCTCGAAAAACGAGCTGCAGGACCGTAACCGTCAAGCTTGCGCTTGAGCAAGAAGCATCCATGATGCCGACCATTCATCGCATGCGGAAAGCGCAAAACTGCGAGGGGGGAGGTGGTTATGAAAGATGAAAGGCAAGAAGTGGAGACCTCGGGCATACCCTTCTGAACCGGCAGCCATCGGTAAAGAAAGACGTTCGTTTCTGAAACTCTCAGCGGCGGCAATCGCCGCTCCGTTGCTCCCCTGGTCCCGCGATAGCGAACCCGAAGAATGGGTCACCACCCCCCAACCGATCTTTCCTCCCAGCCCACCCACCCGGCCATGGATGGAAGAACTGCCCCCCGCAATCACTCCGATCGCCCCCGTCACAGCGCTGAGCCCTGCCCCCACCGTGCAGGCCAATGTCGCAGCGGGTGAAGCCGGCCGGTCGCCGCACCAGCGCTATGATGAGCTGATCGCCGCGCGGGGCGCACCGGCACTCCATGAACTGAAGGTGGTAGAGAACAATCAGTGGATTACCCATCCTGACCTGCCTCCACAAAAGGTCTGGGCGTACCGAGGAGGCAACCCGGACGCCACCGTGCCGGCCACCATCTTCGCCCGCTATGGCAAGCCGATCCTTTGCCGCATCCACAACGAACTGCCATCGGATCACGTCGGCTTCGGCACCCCGGAAATCTCCACCCACCTGCACAACCTGCACGTCGGCTCGGAAAGCGACGGTTTCCCAGGGGACTACTACAGCAGGAACAAGGCAGGCCCAACCCTCGACAAAACAGGGCCGTTCGCGGGCAAGGGCCATTTCAAGGACCACTTCTACCCCAACATCTACGCGGGCTACGACCAGTTGCAGAACGGCATCGGCGATTATCGCGAAGCCCTGGGAACGCTGTTCATCCATGACCACACCCTGGACTTCACTGCGCCAAACGTCTATCGCGGCCTGATCGGGTTCTACTTCCTTTTCGACCACATCGACTCAGGCCAGGAAGATGATCCCAACCCGAGCGCGCTGAGGTTGCCGGGCCATCCGTACGATTATCCGTTGGCCTTTGGTGACCGGCGCTTTACGCCTCTCCCGGATGGCCAGTTGTTCTACGACCAGTTCCACGTGGAGGGAGTGCTGGGCGACAAGGTAGTCATCAACGGCAAGATCGAGCCAGTGCTGCGCGTTGCCGCCCGCAAGTACCGCCTGCGCTTGCTCAACAGCGGCCCCAGCCGCTTCTACGAGTTCTATCTGGTGAACTCGAGCGGTACCGTGCAGCGATTCACCTACATCGCCAACGACGGCAACCTGCTGCCCGAGGCACTCTTCAACCAGAGCAAGGTCCGCCTCGGCGTGGCCGAGCGCGCCGACATCGTGGTGGATTTCTCCAGGTACCCGATCGGCACCGAGCTCTTTCTGGTCAACCGGCTTCGCCAGGAAAGCACTCGCAAGCCAAAGGATGTGAGATCTCCCGGGACGCGGGTGCTGAAGTTCATCGTCGACCGCTACCCGCCAACACAGGACGTCAGTCAGGTTCCTAGGTACCTCCGGCCGATGCCGGACCTGCCGACCGCAGAAGAAATCGCCAAACTACCGGTGCGACGCTGGGAGTTCGATCGCAAGAACGGCCTCTGGATGATCAACCAGCAACTGGTCAACGTATTTGCTCCCCGCCTGACACTGAAAAAGGGGGATTACGAAGTCTGGGAATTCATCGGAGCCGGCGGTGGCTGGTCCCACCCCATCCATGTCCACCTCGAGGAGGGCATCATCCTTGCCAAGTTCGTCGACGACGTCCAGGTGCCTATCCCGCCGCACGAGCGTGGCCGCAAGGATGCCTTCGTGCTCGACCAGACCACGACCATCAGAGTGTTGATGCGCTTCCGCGACTTCCAGGGGAAGTACGTAATGCACTGCCACAACGTGATCCATGAAGACCACGCGATGATGCTGCGCTTCGACATCAAGGCCGATGACCAGTGAGGCCCGGCTCGGAGAAACGCCATGAACACACGTAGAGATCTATTGGCCGGTGCAGGTCTGATCGGCGCCGCCACGCTCGGCTGGGCCGCCTGGCGCAGTATCGGCGAGGCGACGAAGCACAATCGCGACACGGCTACCAGCCGCAGCCGGCTGCCGAACCCGTCACTGCTGACCCATGAGGGCAAGACGGTACGCTTCTACGACGATCTGATACGCGGCAAGGTGGTTGCCATCAACATGATGTATACGTCATGCACGGGCACCTGCCCAACTGCTACAGCGAACCTCCTGCAGGTGCAGAAAATGCTGGGCAAGCGCATCGGGCGTGAGGTTTTCATGTACTCGATAACCCTGCAGCCCGAGCTGGACACACCGCAAGCTCTGAAGGACTACGCCGAGCGCAACAAAGTAGCACCCGGCTGGTTGTTTTTGACGGGTTCGCCAGCCGATATCGAACATCTACGCCGTAGCCTCGGTTTCTACGACCCCGACCCGCAGGTCGACAGCGACAAGGCCACCCATTCCGGTATGTTGCGTATTGGCAACGACGCTTTCGATCGCTGGACCATGGCACCTGCCCTGGGCGCTCCAGAACAGATCCTCGCCACCATCGACCACGTCGATGAAGATGTCCCGCAGGGAGCATAGGAAAAGATGCACTGATTGTGGGGGAGCGCATTCATTCGCAAGGGAGGCGATCGATCTGTCTCGCCCCATCGCGAGTGGACTCGCTCCCACCGGTAAGGCCAAGCGCTCACGACGGCATGCGTGTTCGGCGCGATTGCTGGCCAAGCGGTGCCGCAGCAGGCTGACGGATCAGCGCGGCGCGCCATTGGGCGCAGGAGAGCGCATCGGCTTCCTGCAGCAGCGCCACCTTGCCGGCCACCAGCGTGGCGACCGGCACGCCGTCGCGGAACAACAGGCGATTGCCCGCCAGCGCCGGCACCTTGGTGCCATTGAGCAGGGTGCCCAGGAGGTTCAGCGGATCACTCGCACAGAGCCCGATCAACGCCCCCTCCCCCGGCCGCTTGCGGATCTCGCGCAGCAGCCCAACAGCTTCCGGCAGAGCGAACTGCTCGCCCGATATCCCCGCTACGAAACGCCCTCCGCGAATTTCGCCCCGCGCCTCCAGGCGGTGATAGACCCGCAGCAGGTCGCGCCAGGGTGGCAGCCAGTCGGCCTCCCGTTCCAGCAGCCGCCAGCAGACCACGCCGTACCGGTGGAGCAAGGTGCGCGCCACATGCTCCAGCGCCTCAGCCGGAACCTTGCCTGGCGGCGTCTCAGCGCGCCCGCGCAGCAGGGCCCAGCGCCCGGCGTCCTGCATATTGGCCAGGGCCAGCCGCGCACGTCGGTCGTGGCGACTGCGCCGGGCCGCCGGCAACAACAATGAGCGCAATCCGGCGAAGCTGTCGGCGTTGGCCAGGCCGAGGGCGACCAGTTCGCCCAGGCAATCCTCCAGTTCGCTGCGCAGCAGGTGCGCCTCGTCCATCAGTTCGTCGAAGAACAACGCTCCCTGCGCCGCCAACACCTCGCGCACCCGTCCAGCGCGAGCGGAAAGCTGCGGCTCAGATGCAGCCAGCAGGCATGCACGCCACAGGCCCAGGCTCTTGCGTGGCAACAGTACGATGGGAGTTCCGCGTACCGGTCCCACCGCCGCCTTGCCCCGCCCGCCCAGGCGGCACCAGACCACTCGGCCGGCCCGGCACAGGTCGTCGAGCCAGTTGATGCCGTAGTCAGCCACCCGGCTGGGCAATATCTCGCTCTCCCAGGCGCCAGCCGCCGCCTGGAAACCTTCCAGCTGCCGCAACACACCGGCCAGCGCCTCGGCGCCACGCACCTGCGCTGCAGGCGCGACGCGCTGCCAGTCGAACAAGAAACGCATGAAATCCGCCCGCTCCACCGGCTCGATCTCGCGGCGCAGGCGCTTGACCGTGTAGCGGTGGATGCGCGCCAGCAGATGCCGCTCGCACCACTCCTCTTCCACCGCGCCGGGGGTAAAGCGACCGCGCAGCACATAGCCCTCGCGCTCCAGGCTGGCCAGGGCGAAAGCGACGGCCGAGGATGGTTGAAGCAAATCATCCGCCAAGCGCTCCAGAGTCAACGGGCCAAAGCCGCCAAGCCGGGCACGCACCAGTTCCAGCAGCGCAGGCTCCGCTTCCCAAGGGTTGGTGAAGCCCTCGGGCGCGGTGATGGCCGGCTTGAGCACCGCTTGTGGATAAAGCACCTGTAACTGGCACAGCCGCTCCGCCGCCAACCAAAGCGCCGGCTTGTGCTCTATGTGCAGGCAGGTGGCGCGCCGGGTCTTGGCCAGCTTCGCCAGCCAGTCGACCCAACCGGCATTGGCGCTCGACTCATCCACACGGACGCAGCCCAGCGCCAGCAGCGCCTCGTGCATCTCGTCGGCGTCACGCACTAATGGCCAGGCCTCCTCGCGCACCGCCGCCACCGCATCGGCGTCCAGTGCGCCGAGATCGTCCGCGGATTCCGGGTCGGTCCAGCGACGGTTCTGCACCGCCTGCGTCCGCCGTTCCTCCAGCGGCGCATCGTCGAGGAAGGCGTAGGGCCGAGCACTGAGGATTTCTCCCGCCAGGGCCGAGGGCGCCGGCAGGTCGCGGGCGACCAGTTGCACCTCGCCGTTCTCCATGCGCCGCAACAGGGCCAGCCAGCCCTCGGCGTCCATGGCCTCGTGCAGGCAGTCGTCGAGCGTTTGCGCCACCAGCGGGTGATCGGGAATCTCACGCTCGCCCACCAGGTTCTCCTGACAGGCCACCTGGTCGGGAAAGACGCTGGCCAACAGGTCTTCGCTACGCATGCGCTGGATCTGCGGCGCCACCTTGCGGCCACCGCTGAAGCGCGGCAAAGCCAGGGCGGTGGATGCGTTCCAGCGCCAGCGCACGCCAAACAGCGGCGCATCCAGCAGCGCCTGGACCAGCACATGCTCAGCGCTGTTGGAATGCAGGTAGCGCCAGACCTCATCCAGCGCAAAGCTGTGGCTGGTGGACAGCGAAAGGATCAGTGCATCTTCCGTTGCCGCCGCCTGCAGCTCGAAGTTGAAACTGCGGCAGAAGCGCTTGCGCAGCGCCAGCCCCCAGGCGCGATTGATGCGGCTGCCGAACGGCGAATGGATGATCAGCTGCATGCCGCCGGATTCGTCGAAGAAGCGCTCCATCACCAGTCGCTGCTGCGTCGGCAAGGCCCCCAGCGATGCCCTGGCCCGCGCCAGGTATTCCACTATCTGCCGCGCCGCCGCCTCGCTGAGGCCGATCTGCTCACGTAACCAACTCACCGCGCGCTCGGATAGCTCCTCTCCCCCCTCGGGGGAGGGGCTGAGGGTGGGGAATTCCCGAGCCTGCCCGGACTCTCCGAGCAATCGCTCCACCTCCCCCCTCAAACGCGCCACGCCCGCCGACAGCTCATCACTACGCCCCGGCGCCTCACCCAACCAGAACGGAATAGTCGGCGGCTGGCCCTGGGCGTCCTCCACCCGCACCCGCCCGGGCTCCACCTTGAGGATGCGATAGGACTGGTTGCCCAACTGGAAGATGTCCCCGGCGATGCTCTCTACCGCGAAATCCTCATGCACGCTGCCCACGGTCAACCCCTGGGGCTCCAGCAATACGCTGTAATCGGCGGTTTCGGGGATGGCGCCGCCGGAGGTGATGGCGGTCAGCCGAGCCGCACGGCGCCCGCGCAGGCGATGGTTCACCGCATCTCGGTGCAGGTAGGCGCCACGTACGCCACGACGGCCCGTGTAGCCCTCGGCGAGCATCTTCACCAGGGCATCGAAACTGGCACGCGGCAGGTCGGCATAGGGCGCGGCGTGGGTCATCAGTTGATAGAGTTCGTCCTCGCCCCACTCCTGCAACGCCACCTCGGCCACCATCTGCTGGGCGAGCACGTCCAACGGTGCATGGGGAATCACCAGGGCGTCCAGCTCATCACGGCGTACGCAGTCGAGCAGCGCTGCGCATTCGATCAGGTCATCCCGCGATTGTGGGAACAACCGTCCCTTGGGCGTGCCACCCACACTGTGGCCGGAACGCCCAACGCGTTGCAGGAAGGCGGCGATGCTGCGCGGCGAACCCAGTTGGCAAACCAGCTCTACCTCGCCAATGTCGATGCCCAGCTCCAGCGATGCGGTGGCCACCAGCACCTTTAGCTCACCGCGCTTGAGGCGCTGCTCGGCATCCAGGCGCAGCTCACGCGCCATGCTGCCATGGTGGGCGGCGACCACTGCATTGCCCAACCGCTCGGACAGATGCCTCGCCACGCGCTCCGCCAACCGCCGGGTGTTCACGAACACCAACGTCGTTCGGTGCTGCACTACGAGTTCGGCGAGGCGGTCGTAGACCTTCTCCCACACCTCATTGCTGATCACGGCTTCCAGCGGCAACGGCGGCACCTCGATCGCCAGATCGCGCTTGCGGCTGTAACCAACGTCGACGATGGCGCAGCCAAACGCCTCCCGCCCGCCAGTTCCGGATGGGGGAAGCGCCGCTCCATCTCGCTGCCCCATGAGGAACCGCGCAACCGCCTCGACCGGCTTCTGCGTAGCGGACAGGCCAATGCGCTGCAACCGCCGCCCGCACAATGCCTCCAGCCGCTCGACGCTGAGCATCAGGTGGCTGCCGCGCTTGCTGCCGGCAATTGCGTGGATTTCATCGACAATCAGACTGCGGCAGCCGGCCAGCATCGCCCTGCCCGAGTCGGAACCAAGCAGGATGTAGAGCGACTCCGGTGTGGTGACCAGGATGTGCGGCGGCCGTTTGCGCATGGCATCGCGCTCGGCCTGGGTGCTGTCTCCGGTGCGCACGGCCGTGCGGATTTGCACATCTGCCAGCCCCTGGCGCGCCAGTTCGGCGCGGATGCCGGCCAACGGCTCCTCCAGGTTGATGCGGATGTCATTGGAGAGCGCCTTGAGCGGCGAGACATAAACCACCGTGCAGCGGTCCTGCAGGCCGCCCTGTTCCAACCCCTCATGCACCAGTTCGTCGATGGCGGCGAGGAAGGCTGTGATCGTCTTCCCCGACCCCGTCGGCGCCGCCACCAGCGTGCTGCGCCCGCCGCGCAGCAACGGCCACGCCTGCGCCTGGGCCTCCGTAGGCGCCGTGAAAGTCGCACTGAACCAGGCCGCGACGGCGGGGTGAAATCCCGCCAGCGCCGTTGCGCTGGAGGTTGGCGGGGAAGGTGTCTGAGTCATGCGCTCAAATATGGGCGCGAGAGGTGGCGGCCTCAAGGTCCGCTGATCGTTGAGGCAACCAGGTGGAAAGTCGGCTGCGTCCGCTCAACGGTATCCACGGTTGTCAGATAGCGGACGATGCATTTTCGATCAGCGCCATGCGGGCCCATTCATACCGGCTTCGGTGCTGTGGCATACGCCACACTGGGCAGCAAACAGGGACTGGCCCTGGGTAACCTCGCCTTGGTCCAGGACCAACGGCAAGGCCAGCAGCAGGCTGGCAGCGAGCAGTTGCTTGCGAAGCATGATATTTCCCACACATGAAAAGGCCTCGCCGGGTTCACCCCAGCGAGGCCTTGGTGCCTTTAGAACTTGTTGGCGAGGTCGATGCCCGACTTGCCCGGTGCCAGGATGTTGTTCGGGTCCAGGGCCCGCTTGATGGCATGCTCCACCTTGCGCTTGACGGTACCGTAGCTCTGCGCCACGCGCTCTTGGAACGCTGTGTTGACACGGTATACGGCATAACCGTGCTTCTCGAACTCATCCAGTAGTTCGGCAAAGCAGGCGTTGGCGCGCTTGGTTTCCTCGGGGTTGGTGCGGTCGTACAGCACATCGATCACGTGGTGCATGTCGCGCCAGCCGACAATGAACTCGCCGACGTAGTCCAGGCCGTACTTGTTGAGGACCTTCTTGGCCAGCGCCTGCTGCTTCTCGCACTCGCTGCCGCGGGCCTGACTCACCGGCGCGAACCACATGGAACCGCCGCCCCCACGCCAGTTGTACAGGCCGAATTCCTGCAGGTTCGGCACGCCGGACATCAGCTCGGCGCGGTACTTGAACGGCTGGGTATCGCCGGCTTCTTCCTGGGTGACGATCTTGCCCTTGCCCAATTGCTTCAGGGCACCGGTGACGATATTCCAGTTCACGTCGACCTGTTCCTGGGTGCCGTACAGGGCGGCGTAGACGTTCCAGGCACCGAGGTTCTTGTCCTTCTGGATTTGCTTGAGGATGGCATCGGGGGTCGCGCCCGGCTCGGTGGTGTAGTCCGAGCGGCGGGTGTTGCAGGTCGAGGCCTCCCAGAGGACGCCGGCGATCACCACGGAGTTCGGGATGACCTGGGCGATACGCAACGGACGAATGAATTCGACGATCTCAGCGATGTCGGTCTCGTTCTCGAACTTGATCTCGAACGGCTTGAACACCGGCGGTTTCGGCATCAGCCAGAAGCCCATCTTGGTGCAGATGCCGTAGTTGGCCTGGGTGAACATGCCATCCAGGGTTGGACCGTAACCCCACTTGAACACCTGCCAGGCGTTGTCGCCTTTCACGCCGCCCATGCCGGTGCGATACACATCACCGTTGGCCAGCACCAACTCCATGCCGCACTGCATGAGGAAGTGTTCACCGTAGGGGGTGTAGCCCACGCCACGGTCCATGGTGTTGCCCAGCGGGCCGGCGATGGCCGACGGCGCGGAGAATGACAGCATCAGCGGTAGGTTGTTTTCCTGCAGGTAGTCGTACAGCTGCTGGTAGGTCACGCCTGGCTCGACCAGGGCGGTGCACAGGTCCGGGTCGACGTGGAGGATCTTGTTCATCTTCTTCAGGTCGAGGATCACCTGGCCGCGCTGGCCCGGTGCCGCCGAGCCGTAACCGAAGTTGCGGCCGGTGGAGATGGTCCACACCGGGATCTTGTGCTCGTTGCAGATTTTCACCACGCCCTGCACCTGCTCGACGCTGGTGGCGGTGACGGCGGCGGACGGCGCGTGTTCGGCGTTATCCACTGCCATCATGATCTTGCCGTAGGGGATCAGTTGCTCGTCCTTGACCAGGACGTTCTCCTCGCCCAGCAGCTTGCGGAATTTGCTGAGCGCTTGCTGGAAGTTGGCGTCATCCACGCCGCGTGGGAGCAAGGAACTCTTGTTTTGCTCGGTCATTTGAATTAGCTCCTTCAAGCCTCGATCGAGAACGAAACGAAATTGCCGGTCAGCGGCGACTGGCGGCTGACAATCAACGGTGCCTGCCCGGTATGGGTCGTCCCCAGCATGGCCAGGCTGTATCCCAGGGTGGCGGCCCACTGATCCGAACCGGCCTTGCTGCGCGCGGCCGCGGTCAGATGGAGGGGCGGCTGGTGGCCGTGGGGGCGCTGCTCGGTGAGATTGAATCCGGTGCCACAGGCGTTGAGCTGGAGGCCCAGCTGCATAGCGCAGCCATGGGCGGCGTCGGCGCTGAGCAGGCGGTGCTGCGAGGCACTGACGTTAGCGCTGTGCTGGCCGAGCCACTGCACGCGAGCACCGCTGCTGCGGGCCAGGTCCACGATCAGTGCGGCGCTAGCGTCATCCACCAGGCCGATGATGCGTTGCGGTTTGCCGCTCAGCAGGCGTTTTTCCAGCGCCAGGATGAAGTCCAGACTAAGGTCCGTGCGCTCTACGGTGACCGTCCTGGCAGCCGGGCTGGAGGCAATGCCCTCGAGGAAGGCGGACCCGGCCGCCGCTTCGTTGACCAGCACCAGGGTCGGGGCAATCCGGGATGCGGGAGCTGCCATAGCGTTGGCCATGTACAGGTTTGAGCTGCCCATGGCAACACCGGCCAGGCCGCCCAGAGCCATGCCTTTGAGCACGGCACGACGTTCGACGTTCATGCTGCGCTCCTCAGGGTTTGGCCGCGGGTGCAGGCGCTTTGGAGATGTACTCGGCGACCTGCTGAAGAGCCTTGTCATCGATGAACGAGGCCGGGAAGGCCGGCATGGCGCGGAAACCGCTGCGCACGACGGCGGTAATGTACTGCGGCGGCAGTTGGCGTCCCTTGATCACGGGGCCCACGGTGCTTTCGTGGCAATGGCCGCAGACCTTTGCGTAGACGTTTTCGCCATTTTTCCAGACGCCGTCGCCATCGGCGGCGGCATGGCCTGCCAGCAGGGTGAATGGCAGGGCAAGACAGGCCACGAGGGACCGTTTCACAGCTGAGCTGTTGAGGAGTGAGGACATTTCGTACTCCGTTTTTTATTGGGGGGCGGGTTAATCGGAAGCCGGTCTCGGATCAGAACGGATAGGGCCGGGGAGCGTGCTGCAGGGTGATCCAGTGATCCGTGGTGAATTCCTCGATCGCCCAGTCGCCGTTGAAGCGGCCGAGGCCCGAGTTCTTCTCGCCACCAAACGGGGCGTTGGGTTCGTCGTTGACCGGGATGTCGTTCACGTGGGTCATGCCGGCATGGATGCGCTGGGCGAACTGCACACCACGCTCCAGGCTGGAGGTGAACACCGCGCTGGAGAGGCCGTACTCGCTGTTGTTGGCCAGTTCCAGGGCATGCTCGGCGTCGCGGGCGGACTGGATGCCGACCAGCGGACCGAAGATTTCCTCGCGGGCGATCTCCATGTCCGGGGTGACATCGCCGAACACGTGTGGCGGCATCACGTTGCCCGTAGGCTCACCGCCGACCAGCAACGTGGCGCCTTCGGTTTTGGCGGTGGCGACTTTCTCCTGCAGACCGGCCAATTGCTTGGCGTTGATCACGGGGCCGACCACGGTCTCGGGCTTGCGCGGGTCGCCGCAGGGCAGCGCCTTTACGCGCTCGACGAAGCGGCGGGTGAACGCCTCCAGCAGCGGCTGCTCGACGATGATTCGGTTGATCGCCATGCAGATCTGGCCCTGGTGCAGGAACTTGCCGACCACAGCCGCGTTCACGGCCTGTTCCACGTCGGCGTCGGCCAGGACCACGAACGGGCTGTTGCCACCCAGTTCCAGGGCCACATGCTTGAGGTGCTCACCGCCACTGGCGATACGGCCGATGTTGCGCCCCACCTGGGTCGAGCCGGTGAAGGAAATGAATGCCGGGACCGGGTGCTCGACGAAGGCATCGCCGATTTCCGCACCGGAGCCGACTACGACGCTCAGCACCCCCGCTGGCAGACCGGCTTCTTCGAAGATACGGGCCAGCAGCAGGCCGCCGGTCACCGGGGTGTCGCTGGCCGGCTTGACCACCACTGCGTTGCCCAGCGCCAGGGCCGGAGCCAGGGAGCGAGCGGTCAGGTGCAGAGGAAAGTTCCACGGGCTGATGACACCAATCACGCCCAGTGGCGCGCGATACACCCGGCTTTCCTTGCCTGGAATGTTCGAGGCGACGATGCGGCCGTGCACGCGGTTCGGCAGGCTGGCCGACTCCAGGGTGATGGCGCGTGCGGCGCCCCATTCGATCTGCGCCTTGATCTGAGTGCTACCCGACTCGCGGATGATCCAGTCGATGATCTCCTCACGACGCTCGTCGAAGATGCGGACGGCGTTGAGCATGACCTGGGCCCGCTCGGCGGGCGCCTTCGCGGCCCATTCGGCCTGGGTCTCACGCGCCGTGCGGTAGGCGGCGTCGAGATCCTCGCGGTTAGCCAGAATGATCTGCAGCAGGCTTTCCTGGGTGAAGGGGTCGAACACTTCCAGCTGACGACCGGCGCTACCGGCGCGCCATTGTCCGGCGAGCGGCTGCAGTTCAAGGTTCTGATAGGCAGGGCGACTGGTGTTCATGGAGCTCTCTCTTGTTTGGTCGAATGGCCGCAGGCAAGCAGCAGGGGGAACCGGCCAACGGGCTTCCGGTGGATGTGAAGGTACGCAGAGGCAATGCGTCAGACTTGGAGCGAGTGCATCCAGGCCGAGCCATGGCCTGCACAATCGGATACCAACAACATAGTTGCTGAGTCGGTCAGGTGACCTGAGTCAGAGAGGGATTCGGCAGTGTTCATGCAGTCGTCACCTGGTTGTCGTTATCTGTAGTGCTTGCCGAAATGTCTTTAACAACTATCGTGCCAGACCGGTGTTAATATTTTTTCTTTTAAAAACAATAGCTTATAATTAAACAAAGACATGACGAGGCGCCGCCACCTGAATTACGTGGCAGCTGTGCGGAAAATTCTGCAGAGAAGTATTTGCGCTGAAGAAAGTTCAACGCCGGACGAGTGGAAAACTCGGTGCGATTATCGGGCGGCGAACTTGGCTGGCTGGTTGCCCGGCGATTGACCCGCATTGAGGCGTGGGCATACTGAAATATTATTTTCCTGCCGCGTACTTATGACCATGACTCGTGCAACTTCCAGCAAGCCTGGCCGGGCGTTAGCGGAGGAGTTCCTCAAGCAGATGCTCGGCCAGCAGAAGCGCCTGATCGTCGACCGTGCCAGTCAGTTCGGTGCAACGGGCCTGCCTTCGGCCGAGCAGTTGGCTGAAACCGTCGCTTTCGCCCCACAGGACGGGAATATCTGGCTGTGCGGCCAGCGGATGATGTTGTTGCAGGGGGCGGCTTTTGGCGCCATCCGCCGCGAGCTGATCGAGACGCTGGGTTTCGACAAGGCTCGCGGCTTGCTCACGCGTATCGGTTGGCAGGCCGGCGCCCGCGATGCCGCCCAGGTCAGCGCACGCTGGCCGGAGGGCGATCACGCCAGCCTGTACAGCGCCGGGCCGCGCTTGCACATGCTCGAGGGCATGGTCAACGTCGAGGTGGTGCGCTTCGAGATCGACTCCAGCATCGGCCACTTCTATTCGGAGTTCTTCTGGCACAATTCTCTGGAGGCTGATGAACACATCGCCGTCTATGGGCTGGGCAGTGAGCCCGCTTGCTGGATGGAAGTAGGCTACGCCAGCGGCTATGCATCTTCACTGCTCGGGCGTCTGGTGGTGTTTCGCGAGGAGCAGTGCCGCTGCATGGGGTATTCGGCCTGCCGAATTGTCGGCAAGCCCGCCGAGCAGTGGGAGGACCTCGATGTCGACTTGGCCTACCTGGATGCCGATGATTTCCTGAGCCGCAGCACCTACGGCTCAGGTGGTGAAACCGAAATCGCCCAACTCGAGGAGGCATCCGAAGATCAGGTCATCGTGGGGATTTCCGCAGCCTTCATCGCAGCCACCCAGCAGCTCTATCGTGTGGCGCCAACCCAGGCGACCGTTCTACTTACCGGGGAATCGGGGGTAGGCAAGGAACTGTTCGCCCGCACGCTGCACCAGGCCAGCCCCCGCCGTAACACACCGTTGGTGGCGCTCAATTGCGCAGCCCTGCCGGAAAACCTGGTGGAAGCCGAGCTGTTCGGCGTCGAGCGCGGCGCTTTCACCGGGGCTGAACGCTCGCGCCCGGGGCGTTTCGAGCGGGCCCATGGCGGTACGCTGTTTCTCGATGAAATCGGCACCCTCAGTCTCAGTGCGCAGAGCAAGATCCTGCGGGTGTTGCAGGAGGGCGAGATCGAGCGGGTCGGTGGCACCACATCGATCAAGGTTGATGTGCGGGTGATCGCCGCCACCAACCTGGACCTGCGGCGCGAGGTCGAGGCCGGGCGCTTCCGCGAGGACCTGCTCTATCGCCTCAACGTGTTTCCCATTCATCTGCCGCCGCTGCGCGAGCGTCGGGAGGATATCCCGCTGCTGATGAGTTACTTCCTGCGCAAGTTCAGTGCCCGTCATGGCCTCAAGCCGTCGGGCTTCAGTAGCCGGCTGGTCAATACGCTGTTGACCTACAGCTTCCCCGGCAACATCCGTGAGCTGCAGAACCTGATCGAGCGTGGGGTGATTGCGGCAGGTAACGGCGAAGTGATCGATGTCGTGCACCTGGCCGAGGCCGGGGAACCCCTGAGGTCGACGGCGATTGGCCTGACGTCTGAAGGGCGCCTGTCCACTCCGACGCCGAGTACTACCACGCCCGAGGAGGAGCCGGTATTGGCCGGTGGTAGCAGCGGCAAAGACGAGACCAAGGTGGGAGAGCCGGAACTGGCCAGCCTGCAGGCTTTCGTTTCGGGACGGGATCAGGCGCTGAGCACATCATTGAAGGATATCGAGCTGCGCCTAGTGCAGCTTGCCCTGGAGCGCTCCGGCGGCAATATCACGGCGGCCGCGCAGATGCTGGGCATGAGCCGAGCTCAGGTGAGCTATCGCCTCAAGGGTGATTGAGCCCAGACCCTGCACTTGGGATAAAAAGCCCCGCGGCCTGACAGTCGCGGGGCTTTTTGCTGGGATACCGGTTCGCCCTAGAGTGGCATGGTGAACTTCAGCCAGTAGGTCTGTCCTTCGGCTCGGTTGCGCACGCCGCTTTCATCCTGCCACTTGGCGCTGAGGAACCAACCGTTCTTGCTGGTGTACTGGACGGCCGGGCCGATGGAGAAGGTGCGGCCACGGTTGCCATCGGTTGCATCGACCAGGGCGGCGGCGGCGCAGTTCGAGGCACTGCACTTGTCGTCACTGATCTGCTTGTAGGCATGCCCACCGACGCCGACCACCCATCCGTTGCCCAGGCCCCAACCCAGGGTGTAGTCGGCGTGCAGTTCGCGGCCGGACTGGTAGTTGGTGTCCTTGTTCTCGAAGTTGTAGTCGTGCATCAGGCGTACGTCGGCATTGAAGCCGTTGGGGTCCATGTAGGTCATGGCGTACACGGCCTGCACGGTGTAGTAGTTGTTGCCGAGGTTGATCAGGTCGTCCTTGTCGTACTCGTTGCCGGTCGGCAGCACGAAATCGACGCCGACAGCAGTATGGAACTTGTCGCTGTGGTGGAAGCCGACCACCGGACCCAGGTGGGCGTCGCCGATGCCACGTTTATGGTCGTGCGGACCGTTCTTGATGTTCAGGCGTATGTCATTGAGCGGCAGCAGAGCGTGGAAACCGAGGTTGCCACCGAGGACCTGCTGCTCCGTGACCCAGATGAAGCGCGGAACAACAGTGGTGACGCGGAGGTCGATGTCGGCCGCCTTGTCGCCGGAGTTGTCGCGCACGTTGTCGGCGAGGTAGTTGCCGACGAACACCTGACCGTAGGTCCCAGGGGGAGGCAGGATACCCATGCCGTATATTTCGATCCCCATTGGCCAGGACGACACGCCACCTTCGGTGGCCTGAGCCAGGGAGACGCCTCCAGCCAACAGCAAACCAGTGGTGACAGCAAGGGCAGTGGAGTGGGGGGATTTCTTGTGCATGAAAAGGCCAACCTTGTTGTTATTGGGGAGCAACTTCTGGGCGTTGCGCAAAAGTTGTCCTAAACAAATGTTGTGCCAGTTGTGAGTTCTTTGATAACCACAGATTTTTCAATGAGTTACGCGATAACCCATGCCGCCTCCCGCTGATCCGAAGTCGGGATGACAGGAACCTGTTAAGAAAAATCCGCAGGCTGGAAAAAACTCGACACTACTCGACGTCGACATCGTGTCCGACGGAGTGCCGGAAAGCATTGGGTGACTGACCGCTGAGCCGACGGAAGAAGCGCGAAAAATAGGTTGGATCGCTAAAGCCCAGACTGTCGGACAGCTGGCTGATCGTCATTCTCGTGTAGATCAGGTTGCGCTTGGCTTCCAGCAAAAGGCGCTGATGAACGATCTGCAGGGCCGTCTGTCCGGCCAGTTGGCGGCAAAGAGTATTGAGGTACACGCTTGACATGCCGAGGCGGTGGGCGAAGGTTTCCACCGTCAGGTGCTCGCGATAGTGCTGCTCCACCAGTTTGATGAAGCGCCCCAGCAGTTGGCGGTTGCGTTCGTCACGATTGTCTGGCGGTACGTTCTGCTGGTTACGCCGACTGATCCACACGATCAGTAAGTTGACCAGGGAGTGCAGCAGCAGGTCGCGAGCAGGCGCGCTGCCTTCGTATTCCTGGTGCAGTAGGGTGAAGAGCATGTTTATGTAGCGGCGGTCGCGTCCCACCGGGTAGCTGCCAGATGAGGCCAGAACCGTCAAAGGAGCGCCCAGTTGCTCCTCCAACTGTGCCACCAGCGGCGCAGCGATGGTTAGCACATAGCCCTCGATGTCTTCCGAGAACTGGAACCCATGCACGCACAGCGGCGGCGTGACCTGGATCGCTGCTTCCAGAACCTCGGTGCGCCTGCCTTCAACCTCTACGACCGCCTGCCCGCGCTGGACATAGAGCAACTGGAACAGATCGGCGTGCCGATGGGGCTTGATTTCCCAGTGGTGAAGACTACTGCGCTTGGGAATCGACTCGCAGTGCAGCAGGTCTGGTGTTGGCCAGTCCAGGTTCTCGCCATAAAGCTTGAACACGGGAATGCCGGTAAGGATGGCTTTCATACTGGGTACGAGAGTGCAGTGGGTGGGTGAAGGCGTCTGGTACCGGTCGATAATCGGACGCAGTTTTCAAAAGTGCAATTCATGACGGAAATATCACCTTCTATTGGAGGCTCTGTCAGAAAAAAATGCAGGGAAACCCTAACCCTACCTAATCCAGTCACTGCCTGATCACCGACTGGATTGCACATGTGAGAGAACAAGAATGAACACTCAGGTTGCCATTATCGGTGCTGGTCCTTCCGGTCTTCTGCTCGGCCAACTGCTGCACAAGGCCGGTATCGACACCATCATCCTCGAGCGTCAGACCCCTGACTACGTGCTCGGCCGTATCCGCGCCGGCGTGCTGGAGCAGGGCACTGTCGACATGCTGCGCGAAGCCGGCGTTGCCGAACGCATGGATGCTGAAGGGCTGGTACACGAGGGAGTTGAGCTGGTGTTCGAGGGCAAGCGTGTTCCAATCAATCTGAAGGAACTGACTGGCGGCAAGACCGTCATGGTCTACGGCCAGACCGAAGTCACCCGTGACCTGATGGACGCTCGCACCGCCAGCGGCGCCCCGATCGTCTATTCCGCCGAGAACGTTCAGTTGCATCAGCTGAAGGGTGAAAAGCCTTATGTCACCTACGAGAAGGATGGCCAGATTCATCGTATTGACTGCGATTACATCGCCGGTTGCGACGGTTTCCATGGCGTTGCGCGCAAGAGTATTCCGGCAGGTGTGCTGACCGAGTACGAGCGCGTCTACCCGTTCGGCTGGCTGGGGCTGCTGTCCGACACCCCGCCGGTCAACGAAGAACTGATTTACGCTCACCATGACCGCGGATTCGTGCTGTGCAGCCAGCGCTCGCTGAGCCGCAGCCGCTACTACCTGCAAGTGCCGCTGACAGACAAGGTCGAAGAGTGGTCCGACGAGCGCTTCTGGACCGAGTTGAAAGCGCGCCTGCCGCAAGACGTGGCGGACAAGCTGGTCACCGGCCCGTCGCTGGAGAAGAGCATCGCACCGCTGCGCAGCTTCGTAGTGGAGCCGATGCAGTACGGTAACCTGTTCCTGGTGGGTGACGCTGCCCACATCGTGCCGCCCACCGGCGCCAAGGGACTGAACCTGGCCGCTTCGGACGTGTGCTACCTGTATCGCATCCTGGTCAAGGTCTACAAGGAAGGCCGCACCGACCTGCTGGAAAAATACTCCGAACTGGCTCTGCGACGCATTTGGAAGGGCGAGCGTTTCAGCTGGTTCATGACCAACCTCCTGCATAACTTCGACGGTCACAAAGACGCCTGGGACCAGAAGATGCAGCAAGCCGACCGTGAGTACTACCTGAACTCCCACGCCGGACTGGTCAACATCGCCGAGAACTACGTTGGCCTGCCCTACGAAAACGTCGAGTGAATCACGCGATGCCTCGCGGCGATACCGCGGGGCACCTGCTACCTGATAGAGGAGGACAGTCCATGGGGTTGTTCGATTGGAAACACTGGCTGGTTTTGCTCGTGGTCGTGCTGGTGCTGTTTGGCGGCAAACGGCTGAAAAGCCTAGGCGCTGACCTGGCGGAGTCGATCAAGGGCTTTCGTCGCTCGATGGCGTCCGAACTCGATGCCTCGGCAAACACCGAGTCGCCGTCGCGCCTGGGTATCGACAGCGACCCGGCCAGGCGGTAGAGCCCTTTGGTGAAGGGGCCCGCAGCCGTTTACTGGCTGATAACGTGTCGCCCCTTGGGCTGCGTGTTCGCTTTCAGCTTTACGCTGCGACCGAACGCTTAATACGGTCGCGGCAACACTGGATGCGGAACTCGCCAAGCCCGGTGGCAATGCCACTGGCGGAGTATCAAGTTGACTACCCAGATCGTAGTGAGCCAGGAAAAACTACGGATTAACGCTGCGCAAGATCATTACCTTTGAACGAGCCCCCTAATACCCCCTGATCTGAGCCTCCCCACACGCAGGAGAGAAAATGTTCCGTAGGAGCGGGCCAATCGGACGGCACTTTGGTTGGTCATCCTCGATTGCCGACGCCGCTCCTAGTTTTTATTCGCGCCTGACACATTGAGTCGCCAAGGATTTACAGACACTTTGCAGCTTCTACCTCTGGCCGGTTTCGACCTGACTCCACTGGCTGCTGAGGGTTGGCTCCAGCCACCAAGGGCGCTCCCAGAAGATGCCTGGCGGTTGAGGTGAGTGGCAGAAAAAGGCGCAGTCACTTGGATATCGACTCGATCGAAGTGTCATGCGCCCTTGGCGCCTCAGTTTTTCTCTGGCATTGCAGAGGAGTGGTGGCTGGTAATCAGCCACTGCTGTCCGTCCCACTTGTAGGTGTACGTATAGCGAGCTTTTACCTGGGTACCAATAGTGCCAAAGGTGAATGTATAGAGCCCGGCGTCAACCGCCGTATTACAGCCAATCTCTATGGTCCTCGAGTCGATCGTGCCTACCGGCCTGTTTTTCAGGAAGTGATGAAAGTAGTCCTCCTTTTCGGATGCGGTCAGTCGCGGTTTGTTCGATACGGTGGGAAGAAGGATGGAGCGCTCGGCATAGTTGGCGACAACCTTGTGTGGGTCGCCGGTTTGCAGTGAACGATTCCATCTGTCAAACAAGGCCGAGATTTCTTGCTCGCTGGTCAACTTGCAGACTTCCGTGTGTGCTGTACCGGACTCGTACTTCGATGAGTCTGAAGTACAGCCCGCAAGAACGGCGGCAAGGGCCGCTGACAGAACAGTTAGGTTTTTCATAGGTGATCTTCCGGTGGAGGTCGAAAAGGGAGGGGAATGACTGCGGGTTATGCAACAGGGTTCGAGGCGAAATACGACACGGATTCCAATCCAGAGTTTCTCCAACAGTACAGGTGGCAAATCAAACCAAACTGCTGACATGCCGGCAGCCTGTCCACTTTCAGCCATTGGCCGTTAAAACCGTCCACGACTGTCCGCTTATTGGGTCGAAAGTTGTCGCTCGAAATACATCCGTAAGCACGCGTTTGCACCTAACCCCGTAGGGCTCTGCTCCGCTCTGCGCCCATCTGGGAATGCGCTGCCCTTGGGCGGCGCTTTGGTTTTCAGCCTCGCCACCTCCTTGTCAGCAGACCTTGCTTCTGCTGGGGCTGGCCTGAGTCGAAGTAAGGAGCGTCCTCGAAGGGCCGCAGATCGCACGAGGTTGACAGACCGGCTCCAGGACCCGGCAGACCACAAGGGTCTCCCCGCGCGATCTGCCATGAAACACCGCAGCAAAAAACCTGCATGCGTGCGTGTGCCTGCAAAGAAGATTCGCTGTTTTTCGCATGCACCATTCGGCCAATCGCGCCCGGAGTACGGGCTAAATCCGGCCACGGGATTGGCCGTGACGGGGCGCAGGATAGGCAGACTGGCGATCAAGCAGGCGCCAGCACGCTGGCTGGTAGTGGGCAGAACGCATGGCAGATGGCCTCGACCGTCCACTCGGGGAAGCCCGGGTCGAACCAGCGGTCCACCCAGCCCCAGTGGAACGGATGCAGCAGGTACTCACCGTGCAGGTCGCCCTCCTCAGCGAACTCCTGCTGCCAGACGTGGCTCCAGTGGCTCGTCGAGGTGACCCGGCCGAGTTGCCAGTTTCGGATGCCACGCATGTAGCCGGGCATGGCCAGCAAGTCGCGCTCCAGGGCCTCCACCTGGTGCGCCGGAGCTTCAGGACGCACGCGCAACAGCAGTGTCCGCAGCACGCCTGCGACCAGGCCGGGCGCACGTTCGCCGCCGCCTATACGTATATGGCTGAGCCGATCTACTCGCGCCACGCCGGGCAGTTCTTCAAGGCTGGCCGCGCCGGGTGCACGCAGGTCAACGCTGAAGTCCCCCGCCCCCCAGCAACCGGGCAGGTTGCGGCCAGCAAAGGCAAGAGGTGCCGCCTGACACCAGCGGTCCAGGGCACGCTCGAAGGTGGGAACGTCGGCATCGGCAGCAAGGTAAATCTGGGCGACTTCAGACGACATGATTCAGCTCCCCGGATACCGGCAGCCGGCAGTCTGCGCTGGCGAGGATGTGGCGCCGGCGATGGCGGCAGAGGCGGTCCAGCTTCGGCCAGACGACCGACGACGCTCCGGGATTTGCCCGCATACGGTAGTACGACGGCACGTCTGGCAACTGCCACAGCAGCCAAAGCGTGGTGGGTACATCTGCCACCACCACGGGCGGCGAGACCCAGCGGTTGAGTAGCACCGGCAACGGTTCCGGAAGGCCCGGCAGGTATTCGTCATCGATCAACGCCAGCACGCGCGGCACCTCGCTCGCGTCCAGGGTGATTTCATCCAGCAGGTGAATCATCGGTCGGCCCCTTGCCAAGATTGCGTGCAGTTCGCAGGTCGGCGTCTTACCATCCGGCAGCGGACGGGACGCCTGCGACCCGACTGGACGCCAGTGCCATCCTGCACGGTGGAGTTCGGTCGAACCACTACCCGGCCGATCAGCCAGCGCCATCACAACGCTCAGAGCCCGACTCGTATGCCGCGACCCCGCACACCGCTGTCCCCTACCCCGAGCCTGGGAACACGGCTGCTGGATGAGCTGCGCCGCAGCGGCGCCGATAGCGCGACGATGGCCGATGCAGCAGGGCACCTGTCGTCCGGCGCCTTCGCCACGTTGTACCGCTCGGCCATCGAGCGGCTGGAAGCCCAGGTCGCGCAGGGCGACAGCCATGCGCCGATGCGCAAACGGGAGGTCGACCTGCTCTGCCGTTGCCTGCTGAGTTGCCGGACCCTGGACGATGCCATCCTTTGCGCGGCCGACTTCTGCGCGATGCTGCACCCGCGCGCCGGGGCGCTGAGCCTGTCGACGGAAGATGGCGTAGCGCTGTTTCGCATGGATTCGATGCGCCGCCGTCATAGCCCGGCGGCCTGCCTGGTGGATGTCACCGGGCTGCTGTTCTACCTGCGTCTGTTCGCCTGGCTGATCGGCGAACCATTCCGGCCAACGCGAACCTTCCTCGGCCACCCGAACCGTGAAGATGCCATTCCCTTTCTCAGCCTGTTCGAAGGCCCCGTGGACGTGGGGCAACCGACCTATGGCTTCGCCTTCGATGCCGCACTGCTGGCGCGACCGGTACGGCGGCGCCCTGCTGAACTGGAGGCCTTCCTGGTCGACTTTCCGTTCCGCCTGGCTTCCAGCGAGCCGGCCTCGGCCGTATCGCTGACGCAGCAGGTTCGCAGCTTCATCGACGCCGCCCTCGCCCGCCAGGTGCCCCTGCCGACCCAACGGGAGCTCAGCATCGCGCTCTCCATCAGCGAAGCCACGTTGCGGCGGCGCTTGCACGCTGAAGGCAGCGGCTACCGGGCCCTGCGCGAACACTGCTTGCTGGAGGCTGCGCAGCATTACCTGCGCAGCACCGACTGGTCCATCGAGCGCGTGGCCGGTCACTTGGGCTTCAGCAATGCCGCCGCAATGCGCAGGGCCATGGTGCGGTTGACGGGTTATCCACCGAGCCATTACCGGCACGCTCATTGAGCGATACGGTAGCGCTCGCTGAGTGACCGGGCGGCGGTTGCGAGCAGCACGTGCACGCACAATCGGCTCATCCAAACCCGAGGAGATGAGCCATGCCCCATACCCGTACGCCCAAGCTGAGTGGCAAAGTCGCGCTGGTCACCGGCGCCAGCCGCGGCATCGGCCGCGCCATTGCCCAGCGCCTGGCGGCTGAAGGCGCCACTGTCGTCGCTGTGGCGCGAAGCCTGGAACATTCAGCCAGCATGAGCGGGACGCTGGCCGAGACGGTGGCCCTGATCGAGCAGGCCGGTGGCCGGGCAATCCCCCTGGCGCTGGACCTGACCAATGCGGCCGACCGAGATGCTCTGCCAGCCCTTGCCGCGCAGCTGGCTGGTGGGCTGGACATTCTGGTGAACAATGCCGGAGTAGCGGATTACAGCCGTGTCGAAGAAATGCCGCTGGAGGTTTACGAGCGCACGCTGGACCATTACCTGCGCATTCCCTTCGCGCTGAGCAAGGCAGCGATTCCGCTGATGCGCCAGCGTGGCGCTGGCTGGATCGTCAACCTCGGCTCCGTCACTGCACTGCCGCCCCTGAAACCGTATGACGACTTCGCGCGCGTTGGCGGGACCAGTGTCTATGCCGCTGCAAAAGCGGCACTGGCGCGCTTTACCCAAGGGCTGGCGGCGGAGCTGGAGGCTGACAACATCGCCGTGAATCTGGTGGCCCCAAGCACTGCAATCCTCACCCCGGGCGCCGCGCGTTACATCCCGGAGAGCTACCCGACCGAGCGGGTGGAGTACTTGGCCGAAACAGCATTGGCGCTTTGTCACCTGCCGGCCCGGGAACGCACCGGATTGCTGACCCACAGCCTGCACTTTCCACTCTCCGCCGGGTTGACCGTCCATTCGCTGGACGGCCGCGAAACACTGCCGCCCCCTACCCTGCCCGACTATGCACATCCCGGCATCGAGGCGGTTCTGGCCTGAAGTGTTGGAGCGGTGCCCGCGAAGCGGAGAGCCGCCTGGCCCAACAAGCAGGCTGGAAGGCCGCCGAGGGTGCCCGGGCCTTGGCAGATGGACGTCGTTGACCTGCCTGCGGCATGGAAGTGCTTGAGCACCGCGCTTGCTTCGGGCCCGCCTGCTCTCATTAGCAGAAGAAGCGGTTGCAAGGCATGCTGGCCTGCGCATTCACGCGCTACCGCTGGAGCTACCCAATCTGGCATGAACGCACCGGCGCCGCCCCCTTGCGGCGCTGGCTGCGTCGGCAGTTCCAGCTGGCGGCCGGGGACCCTCAGAGGGCTTGGCCCAGTCGCTGAAGGTTGGGGTTAGCCGGGCGTTTCCTGCGGGGTCGCTTGAGGATCGGTGGACGCCTCCGGAAGTGCACTGCGCTGATGCCCCCTCGCCCAGGGGGTCTTGGACTTTTCGCCCGTTGCGCCATGCGGGACGCTTTGGATTTCCCCTCCGTTGGAAAGGAAAGACGCTACTTGTTCTTCGAGGGCCGCCCTGGCCCGGTCAATCACGGGATTCGTCATGATGGTTTCCTTTAGCGAGCGGGCAGAATTTCGGTACAGCGTCCGCTAATGAATCAACCGGACAAATGGTCCCACACATTCTGCCTCTTGGCCGAGTATGCGCTTTTCCTGGCGATAGGATGCTTCTTTAAGGGTGGGGCGCCGTTTTATCCCTGGCTCAGCAACATCAGGATGTCGGCGTACCACACAGCGTTGAGCCCCAGGGCCTCGTCCTGCAGCGCATCACGTGAGCCTTCGTCCAGGCGGGCTGAATGCACCCCGAGCAATATCCAGGGAAAGTCCGCCTCGAACGGCGCTGTCGCGCGCATCACGACAGGGGCACCGCTACTTCCCCGGTGTGTGCGGGCATCGACCAGAAAGTAGCCTTTGCCATGGAAGCGCAGCCCAAAGGCTGACGCAACAATGCCGTGCCGTACCACCGGTGTACGGTGCAGCGCATCGTGAAAACCGAGTGGATAACCGATCACCAGCAACGAGGTGCCCACCTCGACCTGATCGCCCGGCTTGAGCAGTTGGTGTTCACTGAAGGGCCGGTAAAGCGCGGAGGCCGGCAAAAGGCTTCGATCCAGCTCGAGCGTTGCCACATCGACCTGGCCGGAACTGTCAGTAGCCTGATGCCAGAGGCCCTTCCCCTCGCAGTAAAGCGGGATCCAGACTTGGGTCACCTCCGCCAGGTTTTCCGCACTGGTGTGCAGCTCCACGGTCAGGTGGCTGGGGAAATGGCCACTCGGTTCATCGAACAGGACGTGTCCGCTGGTCACCAGGAACAGTCGCTCGCCTCGGGTGAACAGAAACCCAGTGGCATTGGTCAGGCCTTGTTCACCATTGAATGTGCGGATCAGCACGGTGCTCAGCAGCAGCGGGTCTATTGCGGGTTTAGCCACGCTCTCGCTCCTTGCGCCCTGCTCATTGCCCCGTCGGGTGCAGGACGCAGGGCCAAGCACGGGGTCAGGAAACCCCGCGCAAATGAAACTCGGTTGATGCTCAGGCGGGTTGGACCTGATCAGCCTGCAGGCCTTTTTCACCCTTGGTGACCACGAAGGTCACGGCCTGGCCTTCAGCCAGCGTCTTGTAGCCTGAGCCTTCGATGGCGCGGAAATGCACGAACAGATCGGGCCCCTCCGTCGGCGTAATGAAGCCGTAGCCCTTCTCTTCGTTGAACCATTTGACGGTGCCGCTTTGACGATTGGACATTTTGAATCTCCAGGGTGATGGGACAACCGACGATGACCGGGCGCGGCCTGCCGGGCTGAATGCAAAGAATTAGAGGGAAACCGAGGAGATGAGAAAAGCGGACATCAGATCAGCATCGCGGTGACAATTTGCAGAGCAGCCAATTGACTATAGAGCTTTCATCAAGCGCTGCCCGGCTAATTCTCGGCAAACTGCCGAAAGGTGCCGTGGCCCCCAGCGTTTCTGGCCTCGTGACCCACGAGACGACAAACCAGCGGCGTGGAACTCCCCCAACCCCGGCGCCTGACAATTACACGCCCGCTTGATGTAGCGCAAAGCTGACTGTTCCGGTCGGTCTAGGCTGGCAAATGAGTACCACTGATCTGCAGCTGCCCTAAGGAGAGACACGATGAACACTCAGTTGAAACTGCTGGTCGCCGCGACCCTGGCCAGCGCCACGCTGGTTGGCTTTGCGGCAGAGGAGCCCAAGACGACCGCACCGGCCGAAACGACCGCATCGACTCCAGCAGTGACGGAGCAGGCAATATCCGAGCAGATGAAGAAGATGCAGGCCGCCCACGATAAGGTCGCAGCGGCCAAGACGCCGGAGGAACGCCGCGCCGCCATGCTGGAAAGCATGAACGTCATGCGCGAAAGCATGGGCATGATGTCTGCGCAGAGTGACGTTAACTGCCCTGGGATGGGGATGGGCATGAGCAAAGGGATGGGGATGGGAATGGGTGGCGGCCACATGGGCATGGGTCAGATGATGATGAAAATGATGGAACAGCAGTCGCACATGATGGGCATGCCCGCGAAGTAGTAAGGATTCACCTCCGCACAACGTGACTCTCCGCCTCACCCCCGTACATGGGGGTGAGGTTAGCAGTACATGGCGCACACAGCGCCGCATCGTCGGCAGATCGTACGTGGACTGAAATCAGGTTTGCTGGGCAAGTCCTACATTCCTGGCCGGTCACTTCCTACGCAACACTTCTAACCCACAATTTCCTCGATATGTAGAGAAATTTCATACAACCATTTAGCCTTGAGTGCTTACAGACGCCCTCGCTAGAGTCCCCGTCCGTCGTGGCTCAGACCACGACACGGGTGTCGCAACCCGGGACTCATGCAGGGCGCGGTAACGCCATGATCTCCAGGCCGAAGTAGCCATCGACCTGATGTTCTCGTTCGTCCATGGCGGGCCGTGCAGGGAAGGCTCAGGCCTTGCCGGGTTGTTCCTCGCGTGACCGGTTTGCGACCCCTGCATTGGCCCGCCACCCTATCGTGTCGCAACGGTATCTGGCGGCTCCTCAATCACGCGAGGAAGCATGGATATGCACGTCTCATTTTTTACATACGCGCCCCACCGCCGTTCGCCCCGCCCCACCTGCCGGCGATATGCCCCGCCTGCAGTCACCGGCTGCACATCACCTGGCCAACTCCTGCACATATCGTGCGAAGCCCAAGTCAGGAGGCAGCCGTGATGACAACACCCCCGGTCTTTCCCAAGCCTGACGATTTTCCCGATGACATTTTGGTGGTGAACGCTGACTCCCCTGCGGAGGAAATCCGCGCGCTCGGTACCTATAGGTTGGTCCAGGTCACTCAGCTCATCCAACGTATGCGGACGCTCTGTGCCAAAGGGCGGCGGGAGGCTCAGGAATTCGGCATGGCGTTCGATGGCGTAGAAGCCCTGCTGATGGATGCCCATCTGAAATTTGAACAAGCCGCGTTGAAACCCATACCGTTCCCCTTTCAGGATGACAGCGCGGGCCTGAAGGTAGAGAAGCTGACCGTTATCCCGGCCACCGCCCATTGCCGCGAACTGCCGCTGAACCTCTGGCAGGCTCGTCACGCCGACGACCTCCAGCGAGGCATGAGCGCTGCCGAGACATGCCTGAAGCAGGCAAAATCCTCGCCCTGGGCAAGCTTCATGTATCTGCGCGACCGAGTTCCGGCGGGCCGACCGCGCAATGCATTCGAAGCAGGCTTCCTGATTCGAATGTACCAACGCATGCAGCGGTTGGAAGGGCTTCTTCGGAGCACCGGAAAAGATCGCTGAGGGCGATGCCCGGCTGGTCTGATGAGCTCAGACCTGCCGGGCTTGATGGCGTCACTGGCGGGCCTGCAACGAGCCCTGCAAGGTCCTTGTAGCAACCGCCGGGTCCAGGGTGCGCAAGGCGTCGAACTGGCTGACGAACACTTGCCCACCAAAGCGCTCCAGGAAATCGGAACGCCTTAGCTGATCCATCACCGGGCCCTTCACCTCAGACAGGTGCAGCTGCACCCCGGCGGCATCCAGCCGTTCGACGATGGCGTACAGCGAGTCCAGCGCGCTGGCGTCGATCAGGTTGACGCCAGAACACATCAGCACCAGATGACGCACCTGCGGCCGCGTGGCGACCAGCTCCCCGACACGCTCCTCGAGATAGCGGGCATTGGGGAAATAAAGGCTTTCATCGACCCGCAGCGAGAGCACGCTCGGGCTCTCCACCACTTCGAAGCGGGCAACGTTGCGGAAATGCTCGCTCCCCGGCAACTGACCGACAACGGCCATGTGCGGGCGGCTCGTACGCCAGAGGAAAAGCAGCAACGAAATCCCGACGCCGAGCAGGATGCCTGCCTCCACGCCGATCAGCAGCACGCCCGCCATCGTCGCCGCCTGGGCCGCGCCATCCTGGTGGGAATAGCGCCAGGTATGTCGCAGCGACTTGAAATCGACCAGGCTCAACACCGCGACGATGATGGTCGCCGCCAGCACAGCCTGTGGCAGGTTGTGCAGCAGCGGGGTGAACAGCAGCACGCTGAACGCGATACCAGCGGCAGTAAATACGCCTGCCATGGGAGTTTGCGCACCGGCATCGAAGTTGACCACCGAGCGGGCGAAGCCGCCAGTGACCGGGAACCCACCACTGAAGGCTGCAGCGAGATTCCCCGCACCCAGGCCCATCAATTCGTTGTCCGGATCGATGCGCTGGCGACGCTTGGCCGCCAGTGTCTGCGCAACGGATACGGACTCGACAAACCCCACCAGGCTGATCAATAACGCCGCCGGCAGCAGCTGCAGGGCCAGATCGAGGTCGAGCGAAGGCAATGCGAGCCCCGGTAGCCCCCGAGGAACAGTGCCTACCACCTTGACCCCGCCTTCCTCCAGACCGAATACCGTGACCGTGGCAATCGACGCGATGATCGCCAACACCGGCCCAGCCTTGGCCAGGTTGCCGGCAAGGCGTGCGCTGACGCCACGGTGCTCGAGCAATGGTCTTAGCCGACTCCGGGCCCACCACAACCAGAGCAGGCTGCAGGTCCCAATCGCCAGCGTGGTCAGATGGACTCCCGGCAGGTTGTGCACCAGCGCCGGCAGCAATTCCAGCAGGGTATCGCCGGAGGCGGAGATGCCAAGGATGTGCTTGAGCTGCCCCACGGCGATCAGGATGCCGGAGGCACTGATGAAGCCGGAGATCACCGGATGGCTGAGAAAGTTGGCGATAAAGCCCAGCCGCAGCAGAGCCATCCCCGCCAGGATCAACCCGGAGAGCGCCGCCAGCAGCATGGCCGCCCCCATATACCCGGAACTGCCCGCCGGGAACAGTGGATCGAGTGCGGCAGCGGTCATCAACGACACCACTGCCACCGGCCCCACCGCCAAAGTCCGGCTGGAGCCGAACAGCGCGTAGGCGAGCAACGGCAGGATGCTGGCATACAGGCCGGTCGCCGGCGGGAGCCCTGCCAGCATGGCGTAGGCCAGGCTCTGTGGTACCAGCATCAGGGTAACGATCAACGCCGCCAGTCCGTCCTGCGCAGCGGTTGCACGGTCGTAACGACGGCCCCAGTCCAGGCTGGGGAACCAGCGGCGCAGCCTCATTGGGTCGATCTCGCAACAATGGCGATCTGCAAGGCCATCACTTCAGAGCACATCGAGCGGGATCTTCAGGTAACGGACGCCATTATCCTCGGCAGGCGGTAACTGGCCCGCCCGCATGTTCACCTGGACCGAAGGCAGGATCAGCGCCGGCATGTCGAGGGTGGCATCACGAGCGTTTCTCATCGCCACGAAGGCGTCCTCGCTGACGCCCTGGTGCGCATGGACATTGTGCTCACGCTGCTCGGCCACCGTGGTTTCGAAGCGATAGTCATCGCGCCCTGGGGCCTTGTAGTCATGGCACATGAACAGGCGGGTATCGTCCGGCAACTCGAACAACCGATGGATAGAGTGGAACATCGCCCGCGCATCGCCGCCGGGGAAATCGCAGCGGGCCGTGCCATAGTCGGGCATGAATAGCGTGTCACCGACGAAGGCTGCATCACCGATGACGTAGGTCATACACGCCGGGGTGTGGCCGGGCGTATGGATGGCACGTGATTCGACGGTACCAACCTGGAAGCGGTCGCCATCCTTGAACAGCCGATCGAACTGCCGACCGTCGGTGGCGAACTCAGTGCCGGCGTTGAACAGCTTGCCGAAGGTGTCCTGGACCACCGTGATCAGCTCGCCGATGGCCAACTGGCCTCCCAGTTCGCGCTGGAGATAGGGCGCAGCGGAAAGGTGGTCGGCGTGGACGTGGGTTTCCAGCAGCCAGTCGACGGTCAGGCCCTGCTCACGCACGTAGGCGACCAGGCGCTTCGCACTCTCGAACGAGGTCCGCCCCGCAGCCGGGTCGTAATCGAGCACCGAATCGATGATGGCACAGCGTTGGGTCGCTGGGTCGCTGACGACATAGCTGTAGGTGCTGGTGGCAGGATCGAAGAAAGCTTCGACGCGCGGTTGCATGGTAGAACTCCTCTTGAGCGATACCCCCAGGGGTATATGCGGAGAAGATCGTACTAAATTTTTGGATCTATGCTTAGCACGTTTTTGCATATCACTGAGCCCGCTGTAACTCCTCTTGGATCGAGGATACTAAGCTCTTGATAATTAAAGCATCGGCGAGGAATACCGCCCGACAGAGCGCCAGGAGCGGGCACCAGAGGCCAGGGAGAGGCGGCACAGCCGTCCAGGACCTTCCGCCATCCGGGGCGAAGGACTGGACGACGCCGTACCACGTATGCCAAGCGGCAAAGTAGCTGCCCCCAGAAGTCGCTGGCGAACAGCGTGCTCAGCTCAACCGTCCGTAAGTCAGCGTCTGGGACTCTAGCCCGGTAGGAAGGGTTGAGCGCAGCGATACCTATCAATCGCGACGATGAGCATCGCTGCGCTCAACCTGCGAACGCGTCAATCGAAAGCTTCGTCATCACGAATGAGGACACAGGCGCGACCGTTGTCGTCCTCATGGCAGTCGTACAGGTAGTACATCTCGACGGTCCCGCTCGCGGTCATCACCGCCACGTAGTCGCCGGGCTCGGGCAGGAAGAACGCCTTGGACGCGGGCTGGGCCTCGCACTCGATCAGCGCGCTGAAGAACAGCGCCGGGTCGCTGTCGTCGAAGTAGTCGTCGCGTTGCTGCTCGCTCCAGTCCGCCGGGGCCTGGAAAGGGCCGGTGAACAGCACGCGGGCATCGCCCAGGTCTTCTTCTTCGGCGTCCGGGTCATTGTCGTCCGGACGGTAGACAGTGCAGTCCAGGGCATCGGCATGGCCGAGAATGGCTTGCCGGGCAGCAAGGCGCTTATCCGGGTCGAGCTCTGCGGCCTGGCAGATCTGGACCCAGTTTTCGTCTTGGCGTGGGGGCACGGGGTGTTCCTTGTGGGGAGGCGGGGCGCCTAGTGTCCGGCAGGCGCGCCCAGGGCGCAATCGGTCGCTGGTTCCGGCGAGTCGCCTGCGGATGGCAAAAGAAGAATGCCAGGCGGATCGTCCCGGTCAGTCATGCTCGCCGCCGCACCACATACCTTCGAGTTTGAGGCCATCGGGGTCGAGGAAGTACACGGCGTAGTAGTCCTCGTAATACTCGCCGGCGGGGTCCACGATGGTCACGCCGTTCTGCTCGAGGAATATCTGCAGGGCATCCACGTCCTTGCGGCTGCGCAGAAAGAATGCGTAGTGATGGAAGCCAACGTCACCGATGCGGTGCTTGTGCTTTCTGCCCTTGGCATCGGCGGCGAAGATCCAGAAGCGGGTCTTTGCAGTCTTCCAGCCGATGGCGTTCTCGTACTCGTTGGAAATCTCCAGGCCGAGGAACTCGAACAGCCGGCCGTAGAACTCTTTGGAGCGCGGGAAATCGCTGACGGAGATCACCAGGTGGTCGGTGTCCAGAACCCTGCTCATGGGGGGACTCCTGCTGCGTGGGTGTTCAGCAGGTATAGACCCTGGCTGGGGTGATTGTGCTACTACCGTGCCCCGCTCGGCATCAGAACCGCTGCATCTGCATCTCCTGCAGGCGGCTCAAGGTGCGGCGAAAGGGAAAGCCCAGGTAGCCCTCAGTATAAAGCTCATCCAGTGGCACAGCTGCTTCCAGGTAGAGCGGCACGCGGCGGTCGTAGCACTCATCCACCAAGGCGATGAAACGGCGCACGCTGTCGTCATGGACCGACAGCCCAGGCATTTGCCGGTCACCGGCTACCACGCGCTCCACGCCATCCTCGGTGCCGCGGGCGATGCGCGCTTCGCGCTGCTGGCCGCTAAGGTTGGGCACCTCGCTCAGCAGCAGTGCCGGGAAGCAGTCGCACAGGGCGATGAAATCGAGAGCGGCAAGCGGCTGCTCGCAGAGATCAGCAAAGCGGAGCCAGGCCGCCGCCTTGCAGCGACGCACGACTGGAACAGAGCGATGACCGAGCTCGATGGGCTCGGTGGAAACGCCCTGCCCGGCTGCCAGGCGTTCGAACGCCTCATGCAACGCGCTGGGCTGGTCCGGCTGCTCTACCCAGTAACGCGGATGGGCAACCCCCGGGTGCAGACGATGGTCCTGCCCGCCGTCCACGCCCACCACCTGCATGTGCCGCTCGATGGCGGCAATGGCCGGGAGGAAGCGCTCGCGGTTGAAGCCATCGGCATAGAGCTGCTGCGGCGGCTGGTTGGAGGTAGCAACCAGCACCACGCCTTCCTCGAACATCAGTTGCAGCAGGCGACCAAGGAGCATGGCGTCGCCGATATCGCTGACAAAGAGCTCGTCGAAGCACAGCACCCGCACCTGCTCGCCCAACTCGCGGGCCAGGGCGTGTAGCGGGTCGGGCGTACCGGTGAGCTGGAACAGCCGCTGGTGCACCCAGCGCATGAAGTGATGGAAATGTTGACGCCGAGACGGCACCCGCAGGCTCTGATGGAAGCGGTCCATCAACCAGGTCTTGCCGCGCCCTACCGGGCCCCAGAGATAAACGCCGGTCGCCGGCCCGGAACCGTGAAGGGCCTCATGGCAGGCATGCAGCCATTGAGCGGCATTGTGCTGGGCGGTATCCGGCTGGAAGCCGCCTTGCTCGAGGGCTTGCTGATAGGCAGCGAGGGGAGAGTCGTAATTCATGGCGCCGCATTGTGCGGGTTGGGTCAGAGGAAGCAAGGGGGCCGGTTACTGTGGGAGCGAGGGAGCGCCTAACTCTTGCTCGCGAATGGGACCTTTTCGCGAGCAAGCTCGCTCCTACAAGACCGTCGATTGCTCGCAACCGCTAACGCAGACATAGCCCATTCATTCGCTCCGACAAGGTGGAAATCCAGCGGCTGGATTTCCACCCGGGGCTTAGAACTGCTCCAGCGCCAGCAGGTCGGCCAGGGACTGGCGGCGGCGGATCAGGCGGGCTTCATCGCCATCGACCAACACTTCCGGCAGCAGCGGACGGCTGTTGTAGTTGGACGACATGGATGCGCCATAGGCCCCGGTGTCGTGGATCAGCAGCAGGTGACCGACCTGGGCCACCGGCAGTGCACGCGGGGCCACCAGGCCGCCGTCGTGCTGGGTGAAGACGTCGCCGGACTCGCACAGCGGACCGGCCACGACGGTCGGGCGCTGCGGGGCAGTGACCGGGTTACCGGCTTCGTCCAGCAGGGTCATGTCGTGGAAGCTGCCATACATGGACGGACGCATCAGGTCGTTGAAGCCGGCATCCACCATGACGAAGTGGTTGTTGCCGACATCCTTGGTCGCGCGCACCTCACTCAGCAGGCAGCCGGACTCGGCCACCAGGAAACGTCCGGGCTCGATCTCCAGGCGCACCGGGTGGCGCAGCAGCCCTTCGATTTCGCGGCGGGCCTGGTTCCATAGGTCGGCGTAGCGCTTGATATCGACTGAGGCATCACCCTCGCGATAAGGGATCGACAGGCCACCGCCCGCGGAGATCGCCTCCAGGTCACAGCCAAGATCGCGCACCGCGCCGACCATGGCGCCGCACACCTGCTCCAAGTGGCTGTAGTCCACCCCGGAGCCGATGTGCATATGCAGGCCCACCAGGACCAGGCCGTAGTCGCGGATCACCGCAAGGGCAGCGTCCAGTTGGCTGTGCCAGATGCCGTGCTTGCTGTTCTCGCCGCCGGTGTTGGTCTTCTGGCTGTGGCCATGGCCGAAGCCGGGGTTGATGCGCAGCCATACGCGATGGCCGGGGCTTTGCTGGCCGAGCTGGGTGAGCATGTCGATGGAGCCGACGTTGACTTCTATGCCCAGCTCGACAACGCGCTTGAGGGTCGCGCGGTCGAGCAGATCGCAAGTCAGCACCACACCGGCCGGCTCGCCCTTGGGCGAATAGCCCGCCAGCAGTGCACGCTCGATCTCGCCGAGGGACACCGCATCCACCTGCACGCCCTCTTCACGCATCAGACGCAAGATGCTCAGGTTGGAGCAGGCCTTCTGGGCAAAGCGGATCACGTCGAAACCTTGCAGCTGGGCGATGCGCTCGCGAATCACCTGGGCGTCGTAGCACCACAGCGGGGTGCCGTGTTCACGGGCGAGGCTGGCAAGGGTCGAAGCGGGGATGTTCGGGCGCATGGCGGACTCCGGATTCAGATGCCGCCATGATGGCAAGCCGACTTGATTCAGAAAAATACCAATTTATTCATACTCGATTCATTATTGATATGGCACAGACCCACTCTGGAGATAGCCGTGGAGCTTTCCATTCGCCACATCGAGGTGTTTCGCGCAGTGATGACCGCTGGCAGCGTCACCGGTGCCGCGCGCCTGCTGCTCACCTCGCAACCCACGGTCAGCCGTGAACTGGGGCGTTTCGAGCACCTGCTGGGGTTTCGCCTGTTCGACCGCGAGGGTGGCCGGCTCACGCCTACCGCCCAGGGCCTGCAACTGTTCGATGAGGTGCAACGCTCCTACGCCGGGCTGGAACGCATCGTCGGCGCGGCCCAGGCGATTCGCCAGTACGAGCAGGGGCAGCTGTCCATCACAGGTTTGCCGGTGTTCGCCCAGACCTTGCTACCGGGCTTCTGCCAGGCGCTACTGGCCCGTCACCCCGGCGTCCGGCTGAGCATCAGCGCCCAGGAGTCGCCCCTGCTGGAAGAATCCCTGAGTGGCCAGCGCCATGACCTTGGCTTGTCGGAGACCGACCTGCTGCCACGTGGCACCCGTGGCAGGACACTGCTGGCCGCCGACATGGTCTGCGTGCTGCCCGAGGGGCACAGGCTGCTGGGCAAGACGGAACTGGCATTGGAGGACTTCCATGGCGAGCCGTTCATCAGCCTCTCCGGGCTGGACATCTACCGGCAGAGCCTGGATGCACACTTCCTCGCCGCCGGCATCGAGCGCCGCCTGGTAGTGGAAACCAGCACCGCCGCTTCCGTATGTGCCATGGTGCGCCAGGGCCTGGGCCTGGCCATCGTCAACCCGTTGAGCGCGCTGGATGAGGCCGGTCGGGGCTTGCAGATGCGGCGGCTGCGTACCTCGATTCCGTTCCGCGTGCAGTTGATCCGTCCGGAATACCGCCCCTCCTCCGCACTGGTGGATACCGCCGAGCAGGTGATTCATGAGCAGGCGCAGGGCATCCTTCAAACGCTGGAGACACGGCTCGGCCGGAACGGCTGAAGCACCCCACCTTCCGTGGCTCGGTTGGCGCACAATAGGCGGCCGGGCCAACGCCCGGACCGAGTTTGACATGACGAGGCAGGTACACAATGAAGTCCCCCGGCGGCATGCTGCTGACAGGTATCGAACTGGACCGCGCCAGCGCTGTTCCCCTCTACCGTCAACTCTACCTGCAAGTGCGCAAGCAGATCCTCGCAGGGCGCTTACCGGGCGGCACGCGCCTACCCTCCACCCGCACCCTGTGCAAGGACCTGGAGCTGTCGCGCATCACCATCCTCAACGCCTTCGACCAGTTGACCGCCGAAGGCTTCCTGGCGCCACGCACCGGCGCCGGCACCTACGTCGGCGATGAATGGGAGCGCCGTGACGCCGCCGCTGACGCCCCGCGCAAGCCGCCGCGCCTCTCGAGCCTGAGCCAGTCCGTGCACTCGCTGCGCAGCGAGCACTTCAGCGGCGTGTCCTACGCCACTTGGGCGCCCGAGTGCCCGACTTCCTTCCTGCCCAGCCACCCGGCCTACGATGCCTTTCCGCTGCCCGTCTGGAAGCGCCTGATGAACCGTCACCTGCGCCAGCCGACCAAGGCGCTGCTTGGCTACGGCGAGCTGAAGGGATTGCAGCGCCTACGCGAGGCCATCGTCGAATACGTGTTCGACGCCCGCGGCATCGAGTGCAGCGTGGATCAGGTAGTGATCGTCTCCGGCGCCCAGCAGGCCTTCAACCTGCTCGGCATGCTACTGCTCGACCCGCAGGACGGCGTGTGGATGGAAGACCCCGGCCACATCGCCGCGCGCATCGCCTTCCAGGCCCAGGGCTGCCGCCTGGTACCGCTGCGCATCGACGACCAGGGCCTGGACGTGCAGCAGGGCCTGCGTGAATGCCCTGACGCTCGCCTGGCCTTCACCACACCCTCGCGCCAGCATCCGCTGGGCATCACCATGAGCTACGCCCGCCGGCAGGAGCTGATCGAATGGGCCGGCCGTGGTCACGGCTGGATAGTCGAAGACGACTGCGACAGCGAATTCCGCTACGTCGGCCGGCCGCTGCCGGCACTGTTCGCCATGGATCAGTGGCAGAAGGTCATCTACGTAGGTACCTTCAGCAAGGTGCTCTACCCGTCCCTGCGGCTGGGCTATGTGATCCTCCCTGAGGCGCTGGTCGAACCCTTCTGCGCCATCCGCGCGGTGATGGATCGCAGCCCCTCCACCCTGCACCAGGCGACCACCGCCGACTTCATGATCGAAGGCCACTTCCTCGGCCACATCCGCCGCATGCGCGCGCTCTACCAAGCTCGCCAGGCCAGCCTGCTGGAACAACTGCAGCGCCGCCTGGACGGCTTCATGAAGGTCAACCCGGTGGAGGCCGGCCTGCACCTGATCGGCTGGCTGGATGACAACCTGGACGACGACGCGCTCGCCCGGGGCCTGGCCCGACAGGAGATCTATACCTACGGCCTCGGCGACTACTGCCTCAAACGCTACCTGCCGCCGGGGCTGTTGATCGGTTTTGCCGGCACCCCCGAGCACCAGGCCGGCGAGAAGGTCGAGGCTCTGGCACGGGCACTGGAAAAGCTCGGGCACCGCCTTTAGCCGGCGGCGCCCAAAGTGGTCATAACAATTAAAAAATAATGGCTATATCGATAGCGCCATTCCGGAGAGATAAAGGCAGCGCCGGCCAACCCGGCACCTTTTTCAGGAATGACAAGAATGAACGCTATCCAAGCCCGCTTTGCGACCCTGCTGAGCCATAACGCCAGCAGCGAAGCCCCACCACCGCTGCTGACGCCCCCCCTTGCCAGCCGACTCCTCGAACGCCTCGACGGCCTGCGCCTGTTCGCCCATGGCTACCCGCTGCTGACCAACCTCACCCTGGGTCGGCTCAAGCCTGAAGACATGCTGGACTTCGCCTTCCGCCACGAATTGCAGGGCCTGAGCCTGCACCTCCTGGACGGTGAAGAGAACAGCCTGTCGCAGATGAAGCCGACCCAGCTCCAGGCCTTCGCCGACAAGGCCAGCACCCTGGGCCTGGACGTCCACCTGGAGATCAGCAGCACCCGCCGTGAGGACGTCGACCAGGTAGTCGCCATCGCCCGGGCCATCGGCACTCGCAACATCCGCGTCTACTCCCGCTACGAAGGCCACCTGTCGCGGGTCATGGCGCTGATCGAGGCCGACCTCCAGTACCTCAGCCAGTTGGCTGACCAGCACGACCTGTACTTCGACTTCGAGCAGCACGAGGAACTCAAGAGTTTCGAGATCGCCCATTTGCTGCGCCAGATCGGCAACCCGCGGCTTAACGCCCTGTTCGACTTCGGCAACATGATCAATGCCTGCGAGCAGCCGCTGCCCGCCCTGCAAGCCCTGGCCCCATACATCCGTCAGGTGCACCTCAAGGGCGTGCGCATCGTTCCCGAGCAGAACGGCTTCGGTCACTACGGCGTGTTGCACGGCAGCCTTGAAGACGACCTGCCCGGCGCGCGGATGCTGTTCGAGCTGCTGATGCTCGGCGAGCAGACGCCACAGGTGATCGCCTTCATCCTGGAGCAGGAAAACCACTACATCGCCCCGTCGTTTCGCCAGTCGGACGAAGCCGAAGACCCCTTCATCCCCTACCGGGAGATGAGCGAAACCGGGCTGCCGCCAGGCTACACCGCCGACCGCATGATGGCCGACGAACACCGCTGGGCGAACAACCAGATCCGTCATGTGCGTGGGCTGCTCACCGAGCTGCGCGTGCTGGCCGAACTCACCCTGGCCGAAGCCGGCCAAACCCACGCCTGACCCGCTCTTGGCGGCAGGCGGCATCTCAACCTGGAAACTGTGGAGAACAACAATGACAGCACAGGCTAAGGCCAAGTGGCTCCGCTTCCTGGTCCTCGTCCTCGGCGGCGGGACCATCTACAAGCTGGCGAACCTCAAAGACGCCTTCTACGTGCCCATGCAGGAATACATGGGCCTGACGCATACCGAGATCGGTACCCTGCTCAGCGCCAACGCCATCATCGCCACCGCGCTCTTCGTGGTCGGCGGCTTCCTGGCGGACCGCTTCGACACCCGCAAGTTGATTCCACTGGGCCTGATCGGCACCGGCGCCCTTGGCCTGTATCTGGCTACCTTTCCCGGCTACAGCCAACTGCTGATCGTCTTCAGCCTGTTCGCCATCTGCGCCGATTGCATCTACTGGCCTGCGCTGCTCAAGGCCATTCGCAACCTGGGCGACGATAACGAGCAAGGGCGGATGTTTGGCTTCCTCGAAGGTGGCCGTGGCGTAGTCGATACCCTGGTGGCGTTCTCCGCCTTGGGCGTGTTCGTCGCCATGGGCTCCGGCGAGGCCGGCCTGAAGTCGGCCATCCTGTTCTACTCGGCGATCGATATCGGCGCCGGCCTGCTCACCCTGTTCCTGCTCAAGGAAAGCAAGAAAGGCGCAGCCAGCACTGAAACGATCGGCCTCGCCGGCCTGCTGGAAGCCGTGCGCGTGCCGGGTATCTGGCTGGTGAGCCTCAACGTTTTCATGGTCTACATCGTCTACTGCGGCCTGACCTACTTCATCCCGTACCTGAAGGACATGTACCACCTGCCGGTAGCCCTGGTGGGTGCCTACGGGATCATCAACCAGTACTTCCTCAAGGTTCTGGGCGGCCCGGCCGGCGGCTTCATGGCGGACAAGGCCCTCAAGAGCCCGAGCCGCTACCTGAAGTGGGCGTTCCTGGCGCTGCTGCCGCTGATGGCGGTGATCCTGACGATTCCCAAAGGCGAGAGCTTCATCTTCGCCGGTATGGCCGCCACCCTGTCGTTCGCGCTGATCATCTTCACCATGCGCGGCGTGTTTTGGGCACCCATGAGCGAAGTGGGGATTCCCTCGCGCATCACCGGCTCGGCCTTCGGCATCGGCTGCCTGATCGGCTATGCCCCGGGCATGTTCGCCTACGTGATCTACGGCGCCATCCTCGACCACTTCCCGGGCGAGCAGGGCTACACCTATGTGTTCAGCCTGATGAGCGTGCTGGCGGTGATCGGCTTCATGGTTTCCAGCTTGCTGCACCGGGCGGTGCAGAAGCGCGCAGACAGCCTGCCGGGCGAGGCCGTACCGCAAGCATGATGCGGATCATCGGTCCAAGTGCCTGAAATGAAGAAGCCAGCCGTAACGGCTGGCTTCTTTCCTTTGTGGTTTCCCTGTGGGGGCGAATTCATTCGCCACGCAGACCACAGGTCTGCCCTCCAGAGTCCGAACAGCGCCAAACATCTCTCATCCCCGCCCAGGGGGAGAGGGCATCAAAAGCTCGCCACTACTGCTTGACGTTGGCCTGGACGGTCCGCAGATCCTTGTCTTTCTGCTTGCGATAGGACACGGCCGCTGCCGGCGCCGCGCCACTCTTGCCGGTTTCCATCCAACGGCGCATGCGGGTCGCATCAGCCATATGGGTATACCTGCCGTAGGCATCCAGCAACACCAGCGCCATCTGGCGCTGGTCCATACGGGTGAGCATCACCAGGCAATGGCCAGCCGCATTCGTGAAGCCGGTCTTGGTCATCTGGATGCTCCAGTCCGGCTTGCGCACTAGGCCATTGGTGTTGCGAAAACCGAGGGTGTAGCGCGGTTTGACGAAGGTGACCATCTTGCTCTCGGTGGTACTGAGCTGGGTCATCAGCGGGTAATTACGGGTTTCCTTCAGCAGAACCACCAGGTCGTTAGCCGTCGATACGTTCAGCGGCGACAGGCCAGTGGGCTCGACATAACGGGTGCTCTTCATGCCCAGCGCCCGGGCCTTTGCGTTCATGGCGGCGATGAAAGCCGAGTAGCCACCTGGGTAGTTGTGGGCAAGGGTGGAGGTAGCGCGATTCTCGGACGACATCAGGGCGATATGCAGAAGTTCGCGACGGCTGAGCTGGCTGCCCAGGCGTACTCGCGAGTAGATGCCGCGCATTTCCCTGTTGTCGCGGATGGTCACGGTCAGCACCTCGTCCAGAGGCTGTTTCGCCGACAGGACCACCACGGCGACCATCAATTTGGTCACCGAAGCAATGGGCATCACCCGGTTCGCATTGCGCGCATAGACCACCTGGCCGCTGGTGAGGTCCACCAGCGCGGCACTGCGTGAGGACAGCTGCAGTTTCGCCGGGTCACGGACCGGCTGGGTTGGCTCTGCGGCCTGGGCCGGGACACCTGCCAACAGGAACAGGCACGAACCCAGCGTGAACAATCTGGCGATCGAACTTCGAATTTTCACGATTCACCCAAAGAAAAAGGGAAAAAAAGGACACCGCCGAATGAGACAAGTATAGGAACGAAGGTACAGAAAACCCTGCGCCTTCGGTCGGCGGGGCGCGATTTTGCGCTAATGGCTGTAGGACTTCCAGACGCGAACGGCATGAAAGTTCAAGCGAAGGCCAGACGGAGCGGCCTTCGCGCATCAACCAGGACTTTTTCCGTGCGGGAGGGGCCGAGCAGGGTCGCCGACCAAACCCCGCAGAGGCCAGACGAGCGGTGGCTCAATCGCGCATCACGGCACCGCGTTCAGTCAGCAATTCGCGCAGGAGGGAACGGTGGCAGCGCTTCTCGTCTTCACAGTAACAACCCACGGCGAAGTGAGTGCCATGGGACAGTGCCGCCAGCAAATCGAGTACTCGAGATGTATCAGCAACGGACATTTCAGCGCGGTAGTGCCTGGCAAAGCGTGCCCAGTCCTCTTCACTGGTGGCGGACTTGCCCTCGGCCATCAGTTCGGCGCTGGGCGCCAGTTGGGGCAGCCAGGTGTCGTAGTAATCGCGCCTGGCGAACTCGGCCTTGGGGACGCCACGCGGGGGTCTGCGTACCGTGCCGATGCGCAAGCCCTCATCAGCGCCTCGTGGCGATCCGAGCTGGACGATACTGATACTCATGTCGGCCCTCTCCCTTATCGGCTGCTACTGGGCAGCTCGCGAAAATCGTCGGTCCGGTCCAGAGCCTGGAGCGCCTCCAGCAGCTTGGCGGTGGGCTTGACCAGCTTGCGCTGCTCCAGGTCGAACCAGCCAACCGTGGATGTCACCCGCGCAGCCAGGATGTCTTGGCGGAAAAACTCGTTGCGCAGAAGCATCCGACTGCCATCCGGCGAGAGGCCAGCGGCACTCATGGTGATGACCAGGTCGTCGAGCAGGTGACACTCGCGGAAGTACTCGAGTTCGTCCTTCATCACCACCGGGCCGAGGCGCAGACGGCGGAATTCGGACATGGGGAAACCGTAATCGGCGAAATACATCATGCGGACGTCGGCTGATTTGTCCAGGTAGGCGGTATTGCGCATATGGGAGTTGAAGTCCATGTCACCCCAGCCGGCGGTAAGGGTCTTCTGGTACATGAGCGGTCTCCGGAACAGTGCAGGAACGTGTGGCATTCACTGTAGGACCGCTACGCCCACTGAGACACTGACGCAACTGCCAACCTTGCTAGCGATCGCGCCATGTCCCCTGCCCATTGGCCGCCGGCAAGCCTGCGCAGGCCGCGACGTGCCGGGTGAATCAGCAGGCCTGAGCTCAGCCTGGCACGCCGAACCAGCTGGAGATCACCTTGAACTGCTGTGGAATCGGCGCGGTCACCGTCTCGAATACGCGCCGATAGCCGGTCGCAAGAATCTGCCAGGCGCCGTCACGCTTGACGTATTCGTCCTGGTAGAGGGCCGTGCCATGCACCATCCAGCTGTTTTCGACATCGATCACGTGATCCTCCAGGTACCAGGTGCCGCGGGCCCGGTCGGGCGCGACCAGTTCGATCTCCGGATGGTGGCCGTGGTGCTTGGACAAAAGCGTGGGCCGGTCCATCAGCTCGCGCAGGCCGGCGACGAAGCCCTCGCGGCCGGAAAAGCTGTATTTGCCGCTGTCCAGCGCGGTGGTCACGTCCTCGGCCAGGCAGGTGGCGAACAGCGCCCAGTCGTGGCAATCCAGTGCGCGGAAGTAACGGTACTTCAGTTGCCGGATCTGCTCGATCTCGAGGTAGGTATCAACTGCGTCGGCCATCAGTGGTGCTCCGGTTGGGGGATGCCGCAGATTAGGAGGCTGCCACCGTCGACTCATCGTCCAAGGGGACTAATGATCCAGCGTCCAGCCCGGCATTAGTCCAATCGGCCGATGCCGCGCGGCGCCACCGATGCGAGTTTCTCCGCACCTGCAACCGCGCAGGATGGATAAGGAGGCTCACAGCATGTCCGAGGCATCGCACAAGCAAGCGCTCTACGAACTCGTCTGTCGTTATGCACAGGCGGTGGATCAACGTGACTGGGCTGCATTGGCCCGCCTGTTCACCCCCGATGCGGTCCTCAAGGGGCCGGGTTTCAGCTTCAATGGCGTGGCAGCCATCGTTGACGGCATGAATGGCCTGGGCCATTACAGCGTCACCCAGCACCATGTGCATAACCACCTGGCCGAGGTGGAGGAACTGGAGGCCAGCGCCGAGACCTACTGCGTCGCCAATCACCTGTATGACGCCGATGGCGTGACCCGCAAGCTCGACTGGGGGATTCGCTACCGCGACCGATTCGTCTGTATCGACGGACTCTGGCACATCACCCAGCGCGAACTGCTGCTGGACTGGAGCCAGGACCTGCCCTTGCAGGGAGCGGCGCAATGACGCCGCCGCTCAAGGGCAAGACAGCCCTTATCACCGGTGGCACCGGCGCATTGGCCAAGGCCTGTGCGCTGGCCCTGGTCAAGGACGGCGCCAGCGTGGTACTGGCGGCACGTCGCGCCGACGCACTGGCCAAGGCCCGCACCGAGCTGCTCCAGCAAGTTCCCGATGCCCAGGTCGAGTGCCATGCTGGCGACGCCTGCCAGGAAGCCGGCCTGCAAGGCGCGCTGGACTTGGCTTACGGCCTGCAGCAGCGCCTCGACATCCTTATTCCCACCGTCGGTGGCGCCGGCTTCCGACCGCTGTTGCAGCATGACGCGACCAGTTTCACCGCCGACCTGCACCTGAACCTGGTCAGCGCCTTCCTCGCCATCCGCCAGGGCGCCCCGCTGATGGCCAGGAACGGCGGCGGCTCCATCGTCTGCATATCGTCCACCGCTGCGCAGATGACCTTCCGCTGGCTGTCGTCCTACTGCACCGCCAAGGCCGCCCTGGAAAGCCTGGTACGCAGCGCGGCGGAAGAACTGGCCAGCGCCGGCATCCGCGTCAACTCGGTGCGTCCCGGCCTCTTCCAAAGCGAGGCCACCACGGATCTGTTCGGCAATGCCGAGCTCAGCCAGGCGTTCCTCGAGCAGGTGCCACTGGGACGCCTCGGCAAGCCCGGGGACATCGCTGGTGCGGTGCGCTACCTGGCCGGCCCGGAGTCGGGCTGGACCACTGGCCAGAGTCTGGCCATCGACGGCGGCAATGAACTGCGCCGCAACCCCCAACTGGATCACGTGATCTCGGCCATCTTCGGCGAAGACGCCCTGCGCGCTGCCCTGGCCGGAGAGGAAACCTCGAGGAGCCCTGCATGAAACGCGTTCAAGACAAGGTCGTACTGATCACTGGCGCCGCCAGCGGCGTCGGCAAGGCCGATGCGCTGCTGCTGGCCGCCGAAGGCGCCCGCGTGGTGCTCGGCGACATCGACCGCAAGGCCGGCCAGGCCCTGGCTACCGAGATTGGTGCCAACGCCCTGTTCGTCGAACTCGACGTCGCTGAAGAAGAGCACTGGCAGCGGGCTATCGAACAGACCCTGGCGCAGTTCGGCCGGCTCGACGTACTGGTCAACAACGCCGCCATCTGCCCGCTCGGGACCATCGAGCAGACCAGCCTGCAACAATGGCGCAGCGTGCTGCGGGTGAATGCTGACGGCTACTTCCTCGGCTGCAAGTACGCCATCGAGGCGATGAAGCAGAACGAGCACGGTGGTTCGATCATCATGATGTCCTCGGTCGCTGCCCTCGGTGGCTTGGCGCCCATGTGCTCCTACAGCAGTTCCAAGGGCGCAGTCACCGCCCTCACCCGCAACGTGGCGATCCATTGCAAGAACAGCGGCTATCGCATCCGCTGCAATTCGATCCACCCGGACGGTATCTGGACGCCGATGACCCAAGCCCTGGTGCCGGACCTCGACCCGGCGGCCCTCGGCATCGGTGACAACCCGATGGCGCGCATGTGCATGCCCGAGGACGTCGCCAACATGGTGCTGTTCCTGGCCTCGGATGAGTCGCGCTTCATCAATGGTGCCGAACTGCGCATCGACAACGCGCAAATGATCTCCGGCATCGCGGCCGGCACTCCCACTCAATTCAAGAGCGAACAACAATGAGCATGCTGCAAGGAAAAGTGGCCCTGGTGACCGGCGGTGGCCAGGGCGTTGGTCAAGGCATCGCCTATTCGCTGGCGGCCGAAGGCGCCAAGGTCGCCGTCGCAGGCCGCACCCTCGCCACCCTCGAAGAAACTTGTGCGGAAATCCGTCGTCGCGGTGGCACCGCCCTGGCGGTCGAGTGCGACGTAATGAGCCAGACGGATATCGACCGCTGTGTCGCCCAGGTGGTGGAGGCCTTCGGCGGCCTGAACATCCTGGTCAACAACGCCCATATCGTGCCGCTGGGCAGCATCCTCGATGTCACCGACGAAACCTTCATGAAGGGCATCGACTCAGGTCCGATGGCCACGCTGCGCCTGATGCGTACCTGCTACCCGCACCTCAAGGGCGACGGCGCGGTAATCAATCTGGCCTCTTCTGCCGCCGTGCGCTGGGACGCCTCGGGCTACGGCCATTACGCCGCCACCAAGGAGGCGATCCGCTCCCTCAGCCGGGCTGCTGCCTGCGAATGGGGCGTGGACGGCATCCGCGTCAACGTCATCGCCCCCCACGCCCTCTCTCCCGGCCTGCGCGGCTGGATCGAGGGCAACCCGGAGGAGGCACAAGCCTTCTTCAGCAGTATTCCGCTACGCCGCGTTGGCGACTGTGAACACGACATCGGCCGCACCGTGGCCTTCCTGGTCAGCGACAACGCCCGCTATCTGACTGGCGCCACCATCCCGCTGGATGGCGGCCAGGCCTATTGGGGTTAATCAAGGAGAGAGTCATGCAACGTTTGGCAAACAAGGTCGCCATCATCACCGGCGGCGCACGCGGCATGGGCGCGCAAACCTCGCGACTGTTCGTCGAGGAAGGTGCAACCGTGGTCATCGCCGACCTGCTGGAAAGCGAAGGCCAGGCCCTGGCCGCGGAGCTGGGCGACAAGGCCAGCTTCCGTCGCCTGGATGTGCGCAACGAAGAAGACTGGCAGCACCTGGTCAGCGAGACCGTAGAGCGCCATGGCCGTATCGACGTGCTGGTGAACAACGCCGCCGTCCTGGTGTTCGGCGCTATCGAACAGCTGTCCAAGGCTGACTTCGAGCGCGCGCTGTCGATCAACCTCACCGGCACCTTCCTCGGCATTCATACCGTGGCGCCCTTCATGCGCGAGCAAGGCGCCGGCTCCATCGTCAATATCTCGTCCGTAGATGGCCTGCGCGGGGTGAATGCCCTGGCGGCCTACGTGTCGAGCAAGTGGGGCGTGCGCGGGCTGACCAAGGTCGCGGCGCTGGAACTCGGCCCGCATGGGGTGCGGGTCAACTCGGTACATCCGGGTGGCGTGGATACCGTGATGTCCAACCCCACCGGTGCCTCGCGCGATGAGCTGGCCCCGCAGTACCGCACCGTGCCGCAACAACGCATCGGCGCACCGGAAGAAATCGCCCGCGCCACGCTGTTCCTCGCCAGCGATGAGGCCAGTTACTGCAACGGCAGCGAGCTGTCGGTGGACGGCGGCGTGGCGGCTGGCTCCTACTACCCCGGCCTGCCGGGCTCGCCAATCTGAGGCGCGCAAATCGGACTCTGGAGGGTGGACATGAAAAGCCATGGCCACCCTGCAAAGTCCGGTGCCTCGTGGGGCGGATGATGCTTTTCTCATCCGTCCCACGCGTCAGAATGGCACCGTCAGCTTCAACCAATAGGCATCACCTTCCGCCCGGTTGCGCACCTGGGTTTCCTGTTCCCATTTGGCGGTGAGGAACCAGCCGTCCTTGTTGCTGTACATGATCGAGGGGCCGATGGAGAAGGCGCGCCCCTTGTTGTCGTCGATGCGCTCGCCATGCTGACGGTCGTCAGTGGTCTGGCGGTAGAAGTAGCCCCCCACGCCCAGCACCCAGCCATTACCCAAGCCCCATCCGACGGCATAGTCGAAGTGGAATTCCTGGCCGGAGCGATAGTCGGTGGCGCTGTTTTCCAGGTTGAAGTCGTACATCAACTTCACGCTGGCGTTGAGCCCGGCGGGGTCGACGTGGGAGATGGCCAGCACAGGTTCTACCGTCCAGTAGTTGCGCCCGATATTGGCCAGGTCGCCGCGATCGTACTCGCCCGACGGGGCGATGAAATCCAGCGCGACGATGCTGTGCAGCTTGTCGCTGTGATGAAAGCCCAGGGCCGGGCCGAAGATGATGTCGCCCAGGCCTTTCTTGCTCTGGGACTGGCCATTCACCTCCACCTTCAGATCGACAAACGGAAACAGCGCGGCGAAGGCCAGGTTGCCACCGAATAGCTGCTGCTCGGAGACCCAGATCAGGCGTGGCGCGATGACGTTGGCACGCACGCGGAAGTCCACCGGCAGGCTGTCGCCGTCATTGCCGCGCAGGGTGTCGGCCTCGTAGTGGGTGGAGAACACCTGGCCGTAGAGGCCGGGCGGCGGCATGGCGCCGGACATGTAGTTGTCGGCGCCCATGGGATAGGTCGAGCCACCGCCTTCTGTCGCGTGGGCGACTTGGCCGAGGGTGGCGAGGATGCAGCAGGACAGGGCACGCAGTTTGGCACTCATCAGCATTACCTTCTTATTCTTATGGGTGTGAGCCGCCGTCCGCGCACGTAGCGCGGAACGGCGGATGGAGCGGATCAGATTCGCTTGAACAGGGCCGAGCGGGTGCTCTCGCCGGCGCCGTCGGCGGCAGTGAGGAAGCGCTCCATGAAGATGTCGCGCTCGAACAGCCGGCCCTGCATCAGGGTGGTGATGGCGGCGTCGATCATCGGCGGCGGGCCGCAGAGGTAGGCCTTGCTACCGGCGAAGCGGCCGTCGAAGTGGTGCTTCGCGGCGTCATGCACGTAGCCACGGAAACCCGTCCATTCGGTGTCGTCAGCGGCCTGGCTGAGGGACGGTACGTAGGTGAAGTTCTCGTGTTCCTCGGCCAGACGCTCGAAAAGTTCGCGGTTGTACAGTTCTGCACGGGTGCGGGCGCCCTGGAACAGCGTCATGCGTCGTGTGTCACCCTGTTCCAGCAGGTCGAGAATCATCGACTGCGGACTGGAGAGCCCCGAGCCACCGGCGATGAAGATCAGGTCCCCCGGCTGCGAACTCCGCACGAAGAACTGGCCATAGGGGCCGGACAGCTCCAGCTCATCGCCCACCCTCAGATCGCCGTGGATATGTCCGGTGGCCTGGCCACCGTCCACCAGGCGCACGTGCAGCTCCACCTCGTCAGCGCGGCTCGGTGGGTTGGCCAGCGAGAAGGCGCGGGTGCCTTCGATGCCGGGAATCTGCAGATTGATGTACTGCCCCGCCTGGAACGACATGGGCCGGTCCAACTTCAGGCGCAGCCCCTTGATGGTCGGAGAAAGATCGTCGAGGGCGACCACTTCGGCGCGATAGTCCTGCACCGAATGGCCGGCGAAGTCGGGGTCGATGTCGATATCGGCCTCGATCACCAGGTCGCTCTGCGGGATGGCGCAACAGGCCAGCACCTTGCCTTCGTCACGTTCCATGTCCATCAGGGCGAAGGGCGAGGCGGCACCGATATCCACCTCCCCTTCCAGTACCTGCAGCTTGCAAGTGGCACAGGTGCCGTGGCCGCAGGCGAAGGGCAACCAGACGCCCTGGCGCAAGGCGGCCTGGAGGATGGTCTGACCCTCCTCCACTTCGATCTGCTCGCCGGTCGGTTCGATGGTGACTTGGTAGCTCATGGCGACCTCCTCAGTTGAAGCTGCCGTTGAGGCCATCCAGGCCAGGGGTGGAAAGGTGCAGCAGGCTCTTGTGGCCGATGCCATTGGCGGCGAGGCCGGCCTGCCAGTCAGGGGTGAAGTCCGCGTCATCGAGGCGCCAGAGAACCTTGGAGAAATCCACCTTCAGCGCATCCGGATGTGGAGCGATGGCCGGCTTGACCACGTTCTCGATGAAGTCGCCGAAGGGCATGTCCGGCGGTAGCGGCAGGGTGAAGGGCGCGCAGAACATCAGGTGGCGTTCCCAGCAGAGGTACACCAGCTGCAGGCCGTTGAAGTTTTCCTGGCGGTCCAGGGATTGCGCCGCATAGGCGCCGATGGCAGTCACGGGCATGATGCTGTCCTTCTTGTAATGGGGGTGAAGGCGAGCGCAAGGCGCCCGCCCTAGTGTCAGCCGGCCTTGGCCTGGTCGCTGTCGGAGGGTTTATCGCCCTGCCACTCGCGCCAGCGCTGGTGCTCGGGCGAGCCCTGGTAGTCGAAGTTGTCCTGGCCGAAAGCGATGTTGTAGTAGTCGCGCACCACGCTCTCGACGTCGCCGCCACCGCAGTTGCCCTGGAGAATCTGGTGCACCGGCAGCCAGGCCTGGACGTACTTCTCCGGTTCAAACTGGAAGATGTCGCAGCAGCCATCGGAGCAGAAATGGAAGCGCTCGCCGCCGTACATCACACTGCGGTGGCTCAAGGTGGTGTCGGCATCCGGTTCGGTGAACGACAGCGGGATCTGGCACACCTGGCAGAGCATCGGCAGCGCGTTGTTGTAGAAGCGCTCGCCACGGGCCTGCATCTCGCGCCAGTGCTCGTAGCGTGGGCGGTAAATGCGGTCGAAGGTGTTCGGGTACTTGGCCGAGAGCCAGTCCAGTTCTTCGTCAGTCGGCATCCAGGTGTGGAAGTTGGTGGCCTGGCTGTACTGGTAGAAGATCGACCAGGCCTGGTGGCTGATGTGTTCCTTGCCGATGGTGGTCTGCTCGACGTACTTCGGTGGACGGATGCCATAGCGCTCCAGATCCTTGAACAGGGCTCCGCCGGCTTGCTCGTAGTACACCTCCCAGGCCTCGGCCCAGGACATGACCTTATTCGGCAGCATGTAATCCATCATCATCCCCACCAGCGTCAGCAGGCGGTAACCGCGCCAGAACCACTTGTCGATCCAGCGCTGGATGATCGGCACGTTGTCCTCGTGCTGCTCCAGCAGGAACTTGATCACCTCCAGGCCCAGGGTCATGTGCCGCGCCTCGTCGGACTGCGCCGAGAAGCCGAAGGTGACGGTGGCCATGTCGCCGTTGTAGGCGGCGCCGGACATGAAGGGCACGAACAGCAGGTTGGTCAGCACGTATTCGAAGCTGAAGGAAATCGCCGTGAGGAATTCGAACGGGCCGGCGGTGCGGGCGTCCTCGAAGAACGACTTGGGCACCGAGAGGAACCACACCCGGTCGTGCATGTGGGCGAAGTCATGCAGGCCGTTGAAGTGCTTGTTGTAGTGGCTCATGGCGTGGATCTGCGTCTGCACGTGGCGCAGCTCGTCGATGGCCTGCATCTGGCAGGCGACCCGCGCCCCGGCGCCGCCGAAGTGCCGGCCGACACGGGCGAAGCCCTGGTAGGCCTGGTACTCCAGCGGGGTCACGCCGCAGAGGAACAGCTTCAGCGCGTTGACGTAGCGCGCGTCGGACAGGTTGGTATGGCCGTTGTTCTGGGCAAAGGCGTCGAAGATGGCGTAGAGCTTCTTCTCCTTCTCGGCCTGGTACTTCCAGTAGGCATCCATGGTCAGGCGGAAGGGATCCTCCCACTTGTCCCAGTCGGTGATCTTGATGCCCTCGAAGCGCTCGTAAGGGTAGATGTCATCCTTGCTCTGATAGCTCGGCTCCCAGGCCAGGTCACGGGTCAGGCAGCGGTACTTGTCTTTCTGGTTCAGGCGTTTGGCGGCCATGGTGGCTCTCCCGATTCTTGTCGTTATGCGCGGGTTCAGTTCCAGTGCAGGGCGAAGCGGTCTTCGTCTTCCTCGACGTTGCCGCCGAGGGTGATGACGTCGATCAGCATTTCCTGCACGTCCCATTCGCGGCCGAGCTTTTCCTCCACCGTGGCGCGGTTGATCTCCAGGCGGCCTTCCGCTTGGACGCGGATCATGGCCGGCTGGTGCTGGATCTCGGCGTGGGGGTTGTCCTGAACAATGGCCTCGACGATGTAACGGGCGTTGTCGTTGTCCTGGAAGGCGATGTAGACGAGGGAAGTCATTGCGCGGCTCCTGCAAGGCCGAGTTTCTTCAGGCGGGCGGCGAACTCGCCGGCCACGGTGTCGAGTGCGTCGCGGCCGGGGCCGATCTCGGCGAGCGGAGCCAGGGCCTCCAGGGCGCGGGCCTGCCACTTGGCGATCCAGCCTTCGATCAGTTGGCGGTTATCAAAGCTTTCGCTGACCACCGTCTTCACCAGGGCATCCACCCAACGCTGGGTCTCGGCGAACCACAGGCGCATGAACTCGGTGAGCATCCCCACCTGACCAGCGCCATTGGCACAGAGCTGTTCGTCGAACTTGTGGAACACCAGCGGGTAGAGCAGGCCGTCGCTGACCAGGTTCTGCACCAAGGTCAGCTCGAACCAGTCGCGCACCACCAGGCTGTCTTCCACGTAGCGGCGCAGGCCTTGCCAGGCCGGGTCGTCCAGCCACTGGCGCTTGGCTTCGACGAGCAGGTCGGTGCCGCCGTCGTCGAGCATCAGGCCGATGCGCGACAGGTACTGGGCGATGCCGAGACGGTCCATGGCCTGGAACATGTGCAGCTGGGTCAGGCTGGTGCCGAAGCCGTCGGCGGCGATACCGCTGTTGTTCATGTTGGCGCCCAGCTCGGCATGGCGCAGGGGCAGCAGCAGACGGGCAATCTGCTCACGACGGGGGGCGTCCAGGCCGGCCAGCAGTTCGCGCTTCTCGCAGAAGGCGTAATCGTGCTCGGCGTTCTCCTGCATCTTGGCGCGAGTCTGCACATAGGCGCCGTAGTAGAACTGGCGCGGGTCGCTGACGCTGTACCAGTCAGCCATGCGCACGGCGGTGCGGGTGGAATCGTTGAGCAGCTTGTCCGGCTGCCACAGCGGGCGGTAGTGGAAGTTGGTGGCGGCCTCGATGTCGAAGCTGGCCTCCTGGTATCGGCTTGCAGGCTTGTCGCCGAAACGCCGACGGGTGTGACTGAAAGTCTGGCGGATCGGCTCGGCCGTCGCCGTCTTGATCTCGATGCTCATGCAGGGCGTCCTGTACTTGTTGTTGTCGGGGGGGGGGAGCGACGCGCTCAGGGCTTGGCCGCTAGGCCGACTGGCCACGCACCTCGCCATAGCGCCATTTCTCCATGTCGGCATCGACGGCTTCGGCCATCGCCGTGTCCATGTGCTGGACCCGGTTCTGCTTGCAGAAGCTGGCGAAGGCCGCGCGAGGCAAGACCAGCTCGACGAAGAGGTCCGGGTAGCCGATGGCGAAGTCGAACTCGACGAAAGTGGCGCCGGGCTCGCTGCGCACCCGGACATAGCGAGGCAATTGTTCGAAACTGGGCAGTAGTGAGTTCATGCAAGGCGACTCCGTGAACGGGTACAGCACCCAGAGCAACGCCTGTGCCAGCGCTGCCAGGCCGCCACAAAATGAATTGCAAACTACTGTTTTAATTGATTTTCTATAGAAACAACCGACGCTCTAGGGCCTTCTGGCGCAGCATTCAGAGCCGGTCCTTTTTAACCATTTGCTCAATCCATCGAGGCGCTTTGAGCAAATCGACAATTGGCGCCGACGGTTGACTTTTGCATGGCTTTCAGGCCGCTTAGAAAAAGAACGCGACCCGCCTTTGCGTGTATGGGTCGCCTCGGTAAGCCTCCAGAACCGCATGACCTGAGCGGCGGTTTACCGTCTCCCCGCACAATAAAAATCAGGGGTGCAATGCCATGAATGTGGAATACAAGGCGTCGGAACACAGCCCGACGCTGAAGGACCTGACCGACCGGGTCCGCTTTCTCGGAACCGAAGGGAAGATCTGGCTGGATGAACAACGCATGCTTCTGCTGCAGGCGTCGGCCATGGGATCCTTTCGGCGGGAACTGGTGGAAATGCTCGGTGTGGAACGCGCCAAGGGGCTCTTCCTGCGCCTTGGCTATCAGTCCGGCCTGAAGGACGCCGAGTTGGCCCGCAAACTGAGACCGGGTGCCGATGCAGTGGAAATGTTCCTGACCGGACCTCAATTGCACTCGCTCAAAGGGATGGTCAAAGTGCAGCCATTGGAGATGAATATCGACATCGAAAATGGTCGCTTCTACGCCGACCTGGAGTGGCAGAACTCCTACGAGGTGGAGAACTGCCAATCCGAGCAACTGACCTTCGATCAGCCCGTGTGCTGGACACTCCTGGGCTACGCCATCAGCTACTCGTCGTTCTTCCTGGGGCGCCAAGTGTTGTACAAGGAAGTCAGCTGCCGAGGCTGTGGCGACGACCGTTGTCGCATCATCGGCAAACCCGTGGAGGAATGGGAGGACGCCGATGAGTTCCTGCGCTACTTCCAGAACGATCCCATCATCGAAGAACTCCAGGCCCTGCAGGTGCAGGTGGCGAACCTGCGCCTGCGGCTTCAGCAGGATGTCGGCCAGTACTACGGCATTGGCCGGGCACCGCGCTACCGCAAGGCCTGCACCCTGATCGACAAGGCAGCGCCAGGCAAGGCCTCAGTGCTGCTGTTGGGCGAAACCGGCGTCGGCAAGGAAGTCATGGCGCGCAGCCTGCACCTGCGCAGCGAGCGAGCCGGTGGTCCCTTCGTCGCATTGAACTGCGCCGCCATCCCGCCGGACCTGATCGAGGCCGAGCTGTTCGGCGTGGAGCGCGGCGCCTACACCGGCGCCCAGCAGTCACGCATGGGCCGCTTCGAGCGTGCGAACGGCGGCACCCTGTTCCTTGATGAAGTCGTCGAGCTGACCCCGAGGGCCCAGGCCAGTCTGCTGCGTGTCCTGCAGGAAGAAGAGCTCGAACGCGTAGGCGACTCGCAAACCCGAAAGGTTGATGTCCGCGTGGTCGCGGCCACCCACGAGGACCTGGCCAAAGCGGTCAAGGAAGGGCGTTTCCGAGCTGACCTCTACTATCGACTGAACGTTTACCCGGTATTCATTCCCTCACTTCGCGAACGCAAGGAGGACATCCCACTGCTGGTGGAGCACTTTTTGACGCGGCTACACGCCAGCTACGGCAAAACCACTCTGGGCCTCTCCGATCGTGCACTCGAGGCCTGCATGCGCTACGACTGGCCAGGCAATATCCGTGAGCTCGAAAACCTGATCGAGCGCGGCGTGATCATCACCGACAACAACCAGAGCATCAGTGCCGATGCTCTGTTTCCGCACCTGTCGCAAGAGGCGCACAGCATTGGTCTGTCCAGTGAAGGTGGCCTGGTCGATTACGCACCTACCGATGAGCCGGACTGGGTGGAACGACTCATCGACAGCGGGATCAGCCTGGATGCGGTCGAGGAAGCCCTGATGCAGGGCGCCATGAAGCGCGCTCAGCAGAACGTATCGGAAGCAGCAAGGCTGCTGGGAATGACCCGCCCTGCCCTCTCCTATCGGCTGAAGAAGCTGCCACAAACCTAGACTTCTCCCGGAGGGAGAAAGGGCAGTCCGCAAGAACCCGGGGGCCGGAGCAACTCCTGTGGGCGCGAGTTCACTCGCCAAGCAGGCCTCCCCTCCAAACTCCGAGCAGTCTCGGGCCACCCTCTCCCCTGCCCTCTCCGGCAAGCGGGTGAGGGGGCCGATCCATGCAATGGAGTGCTATTGCTGAGGGGCGAATTCTTTCGCCAAGCAGACCGCAGGCCTGCCTCGGTACCTCACCCCCGATACTGCGCCACCACTTCATTCACCGCACGCTGGATGTCATTGCGCACATATCCCAGTAGCGCAGTCTCGGCAGCATCCGGCTCGTAGCTGACGGTATTGCCGCGCCCGGTGTAGAGCGCCATATCCGGCAGCAGCGGGTGCTCCTGATCCAGCGACGGGACCTCGGCGTCGTTGCCGGCGGCACGCAGGAACGCCTGGAAGTACTCCGCATAGCTGAGGTTCTCGTCGCCCACCAGGTACGCCTTGCCCGACTCGCCATGCAGCAGTGCGCCGAGGATCGCCTGAGACAGCGAACGGGTAGAGATGAAGTTGCTGCCACCTGCCGGACCATAGAACGGCAGCGGCGCGAACTTGCCCTCGGCGTAACGGGTATAGGCCTCGAACATCTCGACCTTCAAGCCCGGTACCGCGCCAACCACGAAGGGCGCATTGACGCTGCACACCTTGAAGTCCGAACCAGAAAGCGAGCGCACGCCCTGATCTGACAGGTGCCGCGAGCGGACGTACGGAATGCTGTCGATCAGCTCCGGCGCCACCTGGGGGTAGAAGCTGCCCACCAGCACCGCTTGCTTGATGCCTGCGCTGCGGGCCAGTTCGAACAAACGCGGGATGGCTTCGACGTTGGCGCGCTGCCAGTGGGCATCGAGATCTCCCCCTTGCGGTGCATGGCGGATATCGCTGCCAGCAGCGAATACCAGGGCGTCGTAACCCGCCAGGTCGTCGCGGCTGAAGGTGCCGGCGACATAATCGCCCTGCAGTTGCTTGAGCTCGGCCAAGGCGCTGCCGGCAGCAGCCGGTTTGCGTCCGGCAATGGTGACGTCGTGCCCATGGTCTTTGAGGTAAAGCGCGGCATGGCCGCCGATCAGGCCGGTTCCGCCAATCACAAGAATCTTCATCGCGTAGTCACTCCTGCTGGGGCCTGGTTTCAGGCCCCTGGGTTGAGGCACCGGGGCATGGCCCGGTAACGGATCGATCAAATAACGCGCGCGGGATGCTGCGGATGCGGTGCTCCGAGCATCTCGCGGTAGGACGGCGGCTGGCGGCCCTCGGCTTCGGTGATGCCGTAGCCCTGTGCCACTTCGGCGGTGATCAGGGTCTGGCCGGACAGTGCCTGTAGGTTCGGGTCGTTGAGCAGCGCATGGATGACCCGGCCATTGAACTCGGGAGTTTCCGCCATGGCCATGAAGGCTTCGTACTGGTCGGCCCGCTCCGCGCCGGCAATCGCCGTACGCTCGGTGCGCTGCGGGCCTAGCCAGAGAGAGAGAGCAGCCACGCCGGTGCCTTCCAGGTCGACGGCCATGTCCGCTGCGAACTTGTCACAACCGGACTTCTGCGCGCCGTACGCCGGACCGTGCATGTAGCACCCGGCACCGAAGGAAGACACAAAACTGATCAGCCCGTGGCCATTTCGCACCAGCAAAGGCGCTGCGTAGTAGCTGGCGACATAGGCCGAACGCAAGCCGACGTCGAGGATGTCCACCAGCTCCAACGGCTTCTCCCAGAAGGGGCCCGGGTCGATCAGGTTCTCGTGGAGAAAGGCAGCATTGTTCACCAGGAGATCAAGGCGACCCTGCTCGCGCTCGACGCGCTCGAAGAGCTCACGAACCTGCTCGTCATCGCGGTGGTCACAGGGCACGGCAATGCCCTTGCCGCCAGCACGGGTTACGGCTTCGGCGGTTTCTGCCAGGCTGCCGGGCAAAGGTTGGCCGCGCAGTTGGCTAAAGCTCTGGGTGGCAGAACGGCCACTCAGGTAGACGGTCATGCCCGCCGCGCCAAGGGCGATGGCAATACCCTTGCCGACGCCACGGCTTGCGCCGGTGACCACAGCGACTTTGGTGTTATTCGCGTTCATCTGGGATTCCTTGTTGCGTTCAGCGATTGCTGGAGGCCTAGAAGTTGAAGCCGTTGCCCGTGATCACCGGGACGTTGGTCCAGGTGCCTTTGGGGTCGCGGTACCAGCCGGCCGCGGCCAAAGCGCCGCCATCCACATGCAGGGTTGTGCCGGTGACCCAGCCCGACAGCGGGCTGGCGAGGAACAGCGCGGCACCGGCCATGTCTTCCGGCTGGCCGAAGCGGCCCAGCGGAATCCAGTTCGGCATCTGCGTCTGGTGTTCTGGGGCGATCATCAGCGACATGGGCAGTTGCGGGGTTTCGGTGGACTCGGGGGCGATCTGGTTAACGCGAATGCCTACCGGCCCCAGCTCCAGTGCCAGGCTCTTGGTGAAACCGCCGATGGCAGCCTTGAAAGCCGCGTAGACGCTGCAGTTCGGAATGCCGCGAAAGGCCTCGATGGACGACAGGCTGATGATGCTGCCTCCCGGCCCCTGGCGACGCAGCAACGGCAGCATGGCGCGGGTCACACGGAAAACATGCTGCAGGTTGACCGCGTAGAGCCGATCCATGTCGTCGTCGCTGTAGGCATCGAAAGGCTTGGCGATCATCAGCGAATCGCCGACGTTGTTGATCAGCACGTCGAGCCCACCGAAGCGTTCCGCCACCTGTTCGGCGAGAGCCACCACCTGGCCCTTCTGGGTGACGTCCACTTCCACCACCAGGGATTCGTTGCCGCAGGTGGCCAGCCAGTCGCGGACTGCCGCGGCCCTTTCGGCATCGACCTCGGCCACGGCCAACCGAGCCCCAGCACGGGCGAAGGCCTCGACCATGGCCCGCCCAATGCCCACGCCACCGCCGGTGACCAGGACTGTCTTGCCCGCAAAATCGATCATTTCGTCATCCTTTTGTTCTTCTGGGAGCGAATTCATTCGCGAAGGGCCGCAACGCGACCCCCCGAGTTTCAGAGCGACAGGCCGTTGGCCTGCTTGGCGATTGAATTCGCCCCTACGCCCTCGGTACCGGCAGCGTGGATGTGCTCAGCCGCACGGAAGCCGAAGACCATGGCCGGACCGATGGTGGAGCCGGCGCCCGGATAGGTACGCCCCATCATCGAAGCTGCGGTGTTGCCGATGGCGTAGAGTCCGGCGATGGGGGTGTTGTCGTCACGCAGGACGCGGGCATGCACGTCAGTGAGCAGGCCGCCCTTGGTGCCGATGTCCCCGGCGTCGATCTTCACGGCGTAGAAAGGCGCTTTCACCAGCGGTGCCAGGCAGGGGTTGGGCTGCACGGTCGGGTCGCCGTAGTAGCGGTCGAACAGCGAATCGCCCTTCTTGAAATCCTGGTCCTTGCCCGCCTCGGCCATGGAATTGAAGCGGTCGAGGGTACGCAGCAGTCCGGAAGCATCGATGCCAATCTTCGAAGCCAGTTCACCGAGGCTGTCAGCCTTGTGGAAATAGCTGTGCAGATGTTTGGGCAAGCGGCTGTCGGGCATGGCGTAGCCGGGCAGCAAAGCACCGCAGGGGTACTTGCGGCGGAAGTCGGCATCGAATATCAGCCAGCACGGCACGCTGGTGGCGCCCTCGCGGTTGTTCTCGTACATGGCGTAGACGATGTCGGTGTAAGGTGCCGCTTCGTTGACGAAACGCTGACCCGCCGAGTTCACCATGATGCAGCCGGGCAGCGCGCGCTCGACGAACAACGGGCGTTGCTTCTCCTCACCCTCGACATGGGTGGTTGGCGCCCACCAGCTATGGTCCATCAGTGCCGTGGTGGCACCTAGGGCCTGGCCGGCGCGGATGGCATCACCGGTGTTGTAGGGCGGCGTCGCACTCCAGTCGCTGCGCGAGGGTTGCGGATGGTACTGCGCACGCATGACCTGATTACGCTCGAAGCCTCCAGCGCCCAGTACCACGCCACGCCGGGTCTGGACACGCAAGATACAGCCATCGTGCACCAGTTCGGCGCCGACGACGCGGCCGTTTTCCTCGATCAGTCGCTCCAGTCGACAATTCAGCGTGAGCGGCACCTGGCGGTCGGTCAACGAGCAGCGTAGTGCAGCGATGAGGGCATTACCCAAGGTGAGAAAACGATCGCGCCGGGAGTGCAGACGCCAGCCAAGGTCGCGCCAGTAGCGCCAGAGCACCTTGAGGGTCAGGCCAACCCAGCCGGGGCCACGGCAGAGCAGGACCCGCGCCTCCTTCATGGTCATTGTCATGCGGCCCATCATCAGCGTGGCGGGTGACGGCTCGCGCAGGCGCTGGAAGTCCTCGCCCAACTCTCGGGCATCGAACGGCAAAGGGTCCATGGAGCGGTAGCCGGGTTTACCGCCGTCCACTTCCGGGTAGTAGTCGGAATAGGCCTCCTGTGCCTCGAAGCGTACGCGGGAGTGCTGTTCGAGATACTCGATCGCCCGGTGGCCATGCTCGACATAGGCTTCGATACGGCCGTCATCGATCTCGCCATGGGTAACGGCACGGATATAGCGGATGGCCTCCTCGGCCGAATCCTGGCCGCCCACTGCGGCAATGCGGTGGTTGCAGGGAATCCATATTCCGCCACCGGAAATCGCGGAGGTACCACCGAAACGGTCGCTCTTCTCCACCACCAGCGTCTGCAACCCGAGGTCGTGGGCTCGCAGCGCTGCGGTCATCGCACCGGCTCCTGAACCCACCACCAGTACGTCACAGCTTTGATCCCATTTCGGGCTATTCGCGCTCATCGGGCTGCTCCCTTGTTGTTGTTCGTGGTGCGCAATCAGCCCGGATTCTCAGTGCGCCCCCGACACGCAACATCGTCCGATGGGACTACGCGAGACGGGACAAACCGACCGTTCAGCCCGATCGGAGAGCAAGTGCTGGCGGGTAGTCTTTTTGGACGATGTTGTGCCTCGGCAGCGACCACATAGTCACTCCGCCACACTCAACTCCAATTTGGGCCTGGCGAACCGAGCTGTGCCCAGCCGTGCCGAGAGCAACATGATGACAACAACAACAAGAAGCCAAACCCGTAATCCCTTGCAGTTTGCGATTCGCGTTGCCCTGCTTGGCCTGGCCACTGGCTGCGCCGGCCACAGCCAGGCAATGTCGTTCCAGCCCAACGAAGACCTCAAGGTCGACTGGAACACTACCCTGACCTACGGCCTCGCCTGGCGTACCGAATCTCGCGATCACGCGCTGTCCAACGGTTTCCCGAACCCGGTCATCGCCAACATCGACGACGGTAACAACGCCTTCGACAAGGGCAGCCTGATCACCAACCGGGCCAGCTTCCTGACCGAAATGAACCTGAACTGGCAACAGGACTTCGGCCTGTTCATGCGTGCCAGTGGTTTCTACGACGACGTCTACAACCGCAGCAACGACAACGGCACCGGCACGTCCAACTGCTTCGCCGGCGGCCGTTGCTCACAGCCAAACCACTTCCCCCACGGCACCATCGACCAGCACGGCAAGGATCTGCGACTGCTCGACTCCTATGTCTATGGCGCCTGGGATCTGGGAGGTCACAACCTGAACCTGCGCGTGGGCGATCAGGTGGTGAGCTGGGGCGAGAGCCTGTTCATCGGCAACGGTATTTCCGGCGGCCAGAGCCCGGTAGATGCCACCAAGGCAAACACGCCAGGCGTGGAGCTGAAGGAGCTGTTCCTGCCGGTAGGCCAGGTGTATGGCCAGATCGACCTGACCGACAGCCTGAGTTTCCAGGCTTACTACCAGTATGAATGGGAGAAGACCGAGATCGACGGAGTCGGCAGCTTCTTCTCCGTCACCGACCAGATGGATGAAGGCGGCTTCACCGATGCCTTCGGTATCACTCGCCGGCTGTCGGACGACGAGCCAAGCGATAGCGGCCAATACGGTGTGGCCCTGAACTACGTGGCCGAGTCGCTGAACAACACCGAGTTCGGCCTCTACTACCTGCGTTTCCACGACAAGGCGCCGCAGATGGACTTCCTCAGCGGCTGGAACACTGCCAACTACCAGGTCCGCTACTTCGACGACATCGACCTCTACGGCGCCAGTTTCTCCACCGTACTCGGCGACACCAACGTCAGCGGTGAAATCAGTTACCGCGACGGCCAGCCAGTGCTCGCTGATACCGGTCTGGTACCACATCCGGTGCGTGCCGAAACCATGCAGGCGCAAGTGTCCTTCGTCCACGCCTTCGGCACCCTGCCGATCGCCGACAACACCACACTGATTGGTGAGGTGGGTTACAACGAGGTCCTCGACAACGACCGCGCGCCGAGCTTCACCGCCTTCGTTCCGGATGGTGCCGGCGGCTTCTTTCCGATGACCACGGCGAACACCGACGAGCTCTACTTCGACAAGAGCTCCTGGGGCTACACCCTCAACCTCCAGCTCGAATACCTGAACATCTTCAACGGCTGGGACCTCACTGTTCCGCTGATTTTCAGCCAGAACCTGGGTGGCGACTCTTCCCTGCCGGGCACCTTCGGCATGGGTGAAGGCGACCATCGCTTAGGGCTCGGCACCACCTGGCGCTACCTCAACAACCTGACTCTGGAGGCCCGCTACAACGCATTCCTCGGCGATGCCGGAGATACCCCATTCGCTGACCGCGACAACGTCGGCATCAACGTCAAGTACAGCTTCTGATCCACTGCCGCAGGAGAATCAAGATGCACATGAACAACAAGACCCCACTCCTCGCCGGCGTTCTCGCCGCAGCCATCGTCAGTGCCCCGGTCATGGCGAAGGTCAGCCCGGAAGAGGCCAAACGCCTGGGTAACGACCTCACCCCCATGGGGGCAGAAAAGGCCGGCAACGCCGACGGCAGCATCCCTGCGTGGAGCGGCAAATGGCTCGGCGCGCCGCCCCACCTGAACTACGGCGGCAGCGGCAGCCAATACCCCGATCCTTATGCCGATGAAAAGCCGCTGTTCGTCATCACTGCGCAGAACATGGCGCAGTATGCCGATAAGCTTTCGGACGGCCAGAAGGCCCTGTTCCAGCGCTACAAAGACAGCTTCAAGATCCCGGTATATCCGAGCCATCGTGACTTCCGTTACTCCGACCGGGTCCAGCAGCGCACCCTCGCCAACGCCCTGAGCGCCGAGCTGGTCAGCGGCGGCAACGGTGTGGTCAACGCTATCGGCGCCTCGCCCTTCCCGATTCCGAAGGACGGCTATGAGCTGATGTGGAACCTCAACCTGCCGTCCCGCGCCTGGAAGGAAGACGCCATCTACACCATGGCGCTGACCCTGGCCAACGGCAGCCGCTCGCTGGAGTCCATGGACTACAAGATCCTCTCCGTGTGGGACTCCCCCAAGGAGACGGTGGAAAGCTTCGGCGGCCAGCAGGCCTTCGCACTGGTCCAGACCCTGGAGCCGACCCGCAAGAAAGGCGAGATCATCCTGGCCCACACCTTTACCGACCCGATCAGCTCGCCATCCCAGGCTTGGCAGTACCTCCCGGGCAACCGCCGGGTGCGTCGTGCGCCGACCGTGGCCTATGACACGCCCTTCGGTGCCGGTGGCTTCCGCGTGATGGACGAGGACCGCCTGTTCAACGGCGCTCCGGACCGCTACGAGTGGAAACTGGTGGGCAAGAAGGAGATGTACATCCCGTACAACAACTACAAGCTCGACGACCCCAACCTGAAACTCGACGACCTGCTGGCCACCAACGGCCACATCAACCCCGAGTTCATGCGTTATGAGCCCCACCGCGTCTGGGTGCTGGAAGCCACGCTCAAGCCCGGCAAGCGCCATATCTACGGCAAACGCGTGCTCTTCATCGACGAGGACTCCTGGATCGCCGTACTGGCCGACAACTACGACGGCAAGGGCCAACTCTGGCGCAGCAACATGCAGACCACGGCCTACGCCTATGACATGGAAGGCTTCCAGGCACGCGTCGCGGTCTTCCACGACCTGATCGCCGGCTCCTACCTGACCGACCGCCTGCTCAATGGCAAGCCGCCGGCCAAGCTCAACAGCAGCGATTACGACGCCGACTACTTCACGGTTGCCAACCTCCGCAAGTTGGGTCGCTAAGCGCCCAACCTCAGCGAGGCCTTCGGGCCTCGCTTTTTTGTGTCCCCAGAAAACCACCTTCGTTCAGCCAGCAGTCGACTTAGGTTCCCTTTTCTCCACAGAGGAAACGACGATGATGCATACGCTGTTGAAATCCGCTATCGGTCTTGCCGCCCTGTCACTCTCGCTCCAGGCCAGCGCCTTGAACATCCTGCTCACCAATGACGACGGTTGCCGTGCGCCGGGAATCGATGCCGTCTACCAGGCTTTGGTCGCTGCCGGCCACCAGGTAACCCTGGTCGGCCCGCAGAACGACAGCAGCGGTATCGGCGCTGCCAGTGTGGTCAATCCCGGTCAGGCCCTGGCCGTGACCCAATTGGCCCAGGGCAAATACTGCGTTGGCGCCCCAGCCGGCTATACCCCGCCAGCAGGCAAGAACTCGGCCATCGGCACGCCGGTGGATGCCGTCAACGTCGGCCTCGACCTACTGCTGAAAGACAATCGTCCGGACCTGGTGGTGTCAGGCACCAACTTCGGCGACAACGTAGGCCCACTGACGCAGATGTCCGGCACCGTCAACGCGGCAGTCCGCGCAATGTTCAAGGGGGTGCCGGCGGTAGCCGTGTCCACCGGCATCGACCTGCATCTGATCAGCCAGGACCCGCAAGCTGGCTATCTGAAAACCCTCAACGCCATGGACGACACTGCGCGCTTCGCTGCCAAGGTCATCGAACGCGCCGCCGCCATCGGCGCCGAGGCACGCCGCGTCTGCGATACAAGTGGTGGCAAGGCCAAGGCCCAATGCGCGACCAATGTGCTCGGACTGCCCGGCACCACCGGTCTGAACATCAACTACCCAGCATTGGAAGCGGGCCAGGTGACGGGCGTCGCCTTCGCGCCCATCGGTGACTGGGGCAATGTTGCCTTCGCCCCACAGCAGGGCGCTGACGGCGTGATTCGAGTCAATCTCGTACCCCCGCCCACTCCCACCGATGAGCAGATGCAGGCCGACGCCTACCAGTTATCCCTGGGCAACGCGGTGATCACCGTGATCGACGGGAACATGACCGCCTCGCCGCTGCTGCAAGCCCAGGCCAAGCTGATCCTGGGCGACCTGACGCCCTGATTCGCGCTCAATGAAAAGCCCCCGCTGCCGTGAGGTAGCGGGGGCTTTTTCATGGTTCATCGCGGAATCTGGGGGAGATGCGAGTTGACAGCCGGATAGCCGGTACTCTCTCTGTAGGAGCCAGCGTGCTGGCGAACATGCGCCATTCGCCAGCAAGCTGGCTCCTACAAGGTTACGCGCGCCTTCGATGTGTCACTCGGCCCGACAAATCCGCCAAGGAGGTGCTGTAGGCTGACACCCGCCCCTACCACCGAGCAGATGCAGGCCGACGCCTATCAGCTGTCATTGGGCAAAGCAGTGATTACCGTGATCGACGGCAACATGACGGCATCGCCATTATTGCAGGCCCAGGCCAAGCTGATCTTGGGCAACCTGACGCCCTGATTCGCGCTCAATGAAAAGCCCCCGCTGCCGTGAGGTAGCGGGGGCTTTTTCATTTACGTGGAAGACGCGCGCAGAGCCTGTGGGTGCGAATGAATTCGCACCCACAAAGTACAGCCGAATCGCGGATGCAATCCGCCCATCAGATGGCCTTGGTCAGGCGAACGCATTCGGCTGGTTCAAGGTGCAGCGGATGCCACCTGGCAGGGCCATGCTGGCCACGCACTGGTTGCAGTGGGTACACGGGCTTTTCCAGCCCTCTCCTTGTTCGCGGACTCGCTTCAACAAATGCGAATCATTGAGCAGGGCACGGCCCATGGCGATGAAGTCGAAACCCTCGGCCATGGCCTGCCCCATGCTCTGGCCCGTGGCCACGCCGCCGAGGTAGACCAGCGGCATGTTCACCGCGCGGCGCATCTGGCGGGCCAGTTCGAGAAAGTACATTTCCTCGTACGGCATGGACGGGAAGCTCGCACCACCAAACCATTTCATCGCCGTGCGCTGCCACGGATTCTTTTCCAGCGGCACCATGTACTTCAGCGGACTTTCGCCGCGGAACAGGAACATCGAGGTACGACTGACCAGGCCGCCACTCATCACGATGGCATCCAGTCCGCCCTGCTCCAGCAACTGCGCAGCCTTGCAGGACTCCTCTATTCCCAGGCCGCCCTCCAGACCATCGCTGAGGTTGAGCTTGGCCAGCAGCGGGAAATCCTTGCCGACTGCCGCGCGCACCGCCGCCAGCACCTGCAGCGGGAAGCGCATGCGATTCTCCAGGCAACCGCCGTAGGCATCGCGGCGTTTGTTCAAGAGCGAGGAAATGAACTGGCTGAGCAGGTAGCCGTGCCCCATGTGGATCTCGATGGCATCGAACCCCGCATCACGCACGAAGGCTGCGGCGGCAGCGTACTCAGCCACCGTTCGGGCGATATCCGAGCTGTCCATGGCGCCGCCGATGGGTACGCCGGAGAACACGCCGTACTGGTTGATGCAGGCACTGGGGCCTCGCGGTCGCGGGATATTGAGTGGTTTATTGCGGCTGAAATAGCCACAGTGGGCCAGTTGCGCGGAAACCGCACCACCTTCGGCATGCACGGCGGAGGCCAGCCGCTGCAATTGCGGAAATACACCGCTGTGCATCCACATCTGGTCGGGGAAAGTCAGGCCGTCGGGCGACACGCCGCAATAGGCCACGGTGGTCAGGCCAACACCGCCGCGCGCCATGCCGGCATGATGGTTGACCAGATCGTCACCCGGAACGCCACCGGGGCACATGCCCTCGAAGGTCGCAGTCTTGATGACGCGGTTGCGCAGGGTCAGGCCAGCCAATTTCGCCGGGCTCAACAGCCTGTCCAGTTCATTGCTCATGCTTGCTCCTGCGATTCGAAGGGGACGAACTCGGCGACTTCCAGCTCGAAGCCGGAAACAGCCTTGTGACTTACAGGGAAACTCATCAGGCGCATCTTGCGCACGCCAACGTCACGAAGGATCTGCGCGCCAATGCCCAATGTACGCTGTGGAAATATCGGCGGGTGCGGCTTCTGCCCGGCCTGTTGCTGCAACTGATCGATGACCGCTGCGGGCGTTTCCTGCTGCGCCAGCAGCACTATCACGCCAGCCCCCTCCTTGGCCACCCGAGCCAGGGAGCGCTCGAGGTTCCACTGCTGGCCACCTTCCGGATGACTGTGCAGGACATCGCGCAACGTCTCCACGGCTTGCACACGGACCAGGGTCGGGCGATCGCGGCGTACCTCTCCTCGCACCAGCGCCAGGTGCAGCTGGCCCTGGTAATCGTCCAGGTAAGTAAAGACTCTGAACTCGCCATGGCGGGTCTGGAGCGGGTATTCGCCGGTGCGACGAATGGTGCCTTCATGGAGAATGCGGTAGTGGATCAGATCAGCCACGCTGCCGATGCGTAGGCCGTGTCGTTCGGCAAAGCCACGCAAGGCGGCGCCCCGCGCCGGCTCGCCGTCCTCATCAAGGATGCTGACGAGCACCGCCGCTGGCATCAGGCCAGCGAGGCGCGCCAGGTCGCAGCCGGCCTCGACATGCCCGGCACGCTGCATGACGCCGCCGGGCTGGGCGCGCAGCGGAAACACGTGACCGGGTTGGACCAGGTCCGCCGCCGTGCTGGCCGGGTCCACGGCCACCGCAATGGTGCGCGCCCGGTCCGCCGCCGAGATGCCGGTAGACACCCCAGTGCGCGCCTCGATGGAGAGAGTGAAACCCATGCCATGCCGGGCCCGCGAGTTGGGCACCATCAACTCCAGGCCCAGGGCCTTGCAGCGCTCGTCGGTAAGCGTCAGGCAGATCAGCCCGCGCGCCTCGCGAGCCATGAAGTTGATCGCGGCGGCATCGGCATGGCCTGCGGCGATCACCAGTGAACCTTCACCATCGCCGTCGTCGTCAGTGATCACGACCATTTCGCCACGGGCCATGGACTCGATCAGGTACTGCGGATTGTCGAGCATGGTCGGTTCCTCAGTTCAACGCCGCGCGCAGATCAGCGGCGGCGGATTCGAGCGCTTGCTGCGCCTGCTGGACGAACGCGGCCATGCTGATGAAACCGTGGATCATGCCATCGCAGCGCTGCAGCCGGGTCGCTACTCCCGCCTCGCGCAAACGCTGGGCGAAGGCCTCACCCTCGTCGCGTAGCGGGTCATACTCGGCGCTGAGCAGAGTGGTGGGTGGCTGCCCTTCCAGGTCCTCGGCGCGCAGGGGCGAAGCCAGCGCCTCGTCAGCTTGTTCGGCGCGGCTCAGGTACTGGCGCCAGAACCACTGCATCATCTCGCGGGTAAGGAAGTAGCCCTCGGCGAACTCGCGCTGGGAGGCGCTATCGCAACGCGCGTCTGCAGCTGGATAGAACAGGCATTGGTAGGCCACACGTGGCCCCTTGCGGGTTGCCGCCAGGCGACTCACGGCAATAGCCAGGTTGGCTCCGGCGCTGTCACCGGCCAAGGCCAGGCGGCTGGCATCGAAGCCGAGCTCGCCGGCGCGCTCGACCAGGTTGCAGGTGGCGCGGTAGCAGTCGTGCGGGGCTGCCGGGAACTTACTTTCCGGCGCCAGTCGGTAAGCCACCGACACCACCACGGCGCCGGACAGCCGAGCCAGGCTGCGGCAGAGATTGTCGTGGGTATCGAGGTTGCCGATGACAAAGCCGCCGCCATGGAAGAACACCAGCAACGGCAGGTTGTTGCTGTCCTCAGGTCGATAAAGGCGCGCATCCAGCTCGCCCTCGGCCCCTGCCACTTTGAGGTTGCGCACCTCGAACAGGCGCTCACCTGGCATCGGCGGCATGAGGTTGTCGGAGAACTGGCGGTACTGCACCGGATCAAGCTGGTTGAAGTCCGGCTGCGGCAAGCCGCTGAACTGTTGCAGGACAGCGGCGATCTGCGGATCAAGCGCCATGGGGCTCTCCTTCTACATCGACCATCTGGAAGACTGGATTGGTTTCTTCGAGGATGCTGGCCAGGCGCTGTTCCAGGGCCGGCTTGAAACTCTTGTGCGGCAGCAGCCAGAAGCGGCCTTCGGCTACTCCGGCGAATACCAGTTGTGCCAGCTCGCGCGGCGCCATGCCTTGGCGGATCGTGCTGTCGAGCAGCGAGTCAAGTTGGCGGGCGGCTTCACCAGCCGCGCGATTGGAGGCCATGATGTCGCTGGCTACGGGGCCTGGGCAGAGCACGGACACCGAGACCGGCGCTTGCAGCATGGCCAGCTCGTAATGCAGGGTTTCCGAGAGCGCGACCACCGCCTGCTTGGTCACCGTATAAGGCGCCATCATCGGGCTGCTGATCAGCCCGGCGAGCGAGGCGGTATTGACGATATGAGCCGGACGCCCCTGCCTGAGCAGCAACGGCACGAAACTGCGAACGCCATTGATGACGCCGCGCAGGTTGATGTCGAGCATGCGCTGCCATTGCGCCGCGGTGATCTCCCAGCTGAATCCGGTCTGCATCACGCCAGCATTGTTGAACAGCAGGTCGACGCCGTCGAAACGCTGCTGCGCCAGCGCAAGCAGGCTTTCTACCTGCTCCGGATCGCCGACGTCGGCCACCAGCGTGGCGACCTCCGCGCCCTGGGCAGCCAACTCTTCCGCCAGCGCGGTCAGTCGTTGCCCGTCGATATCGCTGAGCACCAGGCGCAGGCCCAGTGCCGCTGCTTCTTCCGCCAAGCCTTTGCCGATGCCACCCGCCGCGCCGGTGATCACCGCCACCTGGCCTTGTTCAATAACCATCATGGACTCCCGTTCTTGTTCTATTTGGGCCAGTAGAGCCCTTCCGCCGGAGCCAGCCATCGTCCGCTTGGACGAGGGTGCGAGCCCGCTCAATCGGCGACCAGCAGCACCTGCTTGGTCCGTGCACGCCCCTGTTGCAGTCGCTCATGAGCAGTTGCCACGTCAGCAAGGGGCAGCACTTCAAGCCTCGGCGCACGCACGCGCCCAGCCGCGAGCAGGGCTGCGATTCGCTCCAGGGATTCACCGCTGGGCATGCGGCTGTAGGCCACTGCGGTACGCAGGCCGCGCTGGGCGGCTTTGGCGTGGTCAGGCCCGGAATCGCCGGGCGTCAGGGTGAGAATCGCCACGAGCATGCCGCCATCGCGCAGCAGGTCGAGGGCGTCAGGCAGGCTGCCGCCACCAATGCAGTCGAGCACCAGGTCGACGCCTTCCGGTGCCCACTGGCACAGAGTCTGTGCTATTGAGCCTGCACGGTAGTCGATTGCGCACTCGGCGCCGAGGGTCTGCACATGCAGCAGGTTGTCCTGACTGCAGGTGGTGGCGATACGCGCGCCGGCACAGCGAGCGAACTGGATGGCAAAGCCGCCCACGGCACTGCCGCCACCATGGACCAGAACCTTCATATCCGGGCGCAGGCCTCCTTCGTCGAACAACCCCGTCCAGGCCGCCAGGGCCGGCGTGGGCACAGCGGCTGCGGCGGCGAAGTCGAGGTTTTCCGGCATCCTCACCATTGAGGCACGGGAGACGCAGGCGTATTCGGCATAGGAACCCCACTTACCGGCACCGACATCGCTCTGGGCGAAGACCCGAGTCCCCAGGGGCAGGTCTTCCACGCCCTCCCCCACCGCAGCCACGGTGCCGGCCAGATCGAAACCGAGGACAAACGGGAATCGGTATTCGAGGAATCCCCCCAGCAATCCCTCCCGGCATTTCCAGTCCGCCGGATTGACCCCGGCGCAGACCACCCGCACCAGCACTTCACCCGGTCCGGGTTGTGGACGCTCCACCTCGGCCAATTGCAGCACCTCGGCCCCGCCGATACGTTCGATGACCACTGCGCGCATTGCTTTCTCCGATGGATCTACTGGGTCGCACGCCTCAGGACGCGGCAAAGATGAACAGGCGGAATGGCGGGGCCGCAATTGAGCCCAGCGCCTGTGATCACATCTGTTCTTGTTCTGCCGGGCAGTAAAGCGAGCTGTCGTCTGGCAGCCATCGTCCGATCAGACGATGCCGACAAACGCTGGGGCCGCAGAATCCTTCAAGTGCAAAAAGCTGCCTCGGTCCGCCAAAGCCGGCCGCAGCTCTCACGGACCCCGAGCGGAGAACAAGAACATGAGTACCCTGCACCGAATCGAAGCCAAACAGTTGGAAGCGCGCTACGCGCGTGGCTGGCACTGCCTCGGACTGACCGCACAGTACCGTGACGGCAAGGCCCACCGCCTGGACGTCTTCGGTACCCGCCTGGTGGCATTCGCCGGGGAGGACGGGCAAATCCGTATCCTCGATGGCTACTGCCCGCACATGGGTGCCGACCTCAGCGAAGGCTGCGTCGAGGGAGACGCCGTGCGTTGCCCGTTCCACGACTGGCGCTGGCGCGGCGATGGAGTGTGTGACGACATCCCCTATGCCAAGCGCATTCCGCCGCGGGCGAAGATCAAATCCTGGCCAGTGTTGGAACAGAACAATCTACTCTTCGTCTGGAACGATCCGGAAGGCAATCCGCCGATTGCCGAGCAGGCTATCCCGCGCATCGACGCTTGCTTCAACGACGAATGGGCCGAGTGGGAAGTGGCCGAGCTGAAGATCGACACCAATTGCCGCGAGCTGATCGACAACGTGGCCGACATGGCGCACTTCGACTCAGTCCACGGCACCGAGCTGACGCACTTCAGCAACAAGTTCGATAAGCACCTGGCAATCCAGTACATGCGCGGCAGCAGCGCTCGCCTATCCGGCGAGAGCCAACTGACGACCGTCGCCACGTATTACGGCCCGGCCTACCAGATCACCGAGATGACCGGTGCGATGGATGGCGTGCCGATCCACTCCATCCTGCTCAACTGCCATGTGCCCATCGACCTGAACAGCTTCACCCTGCGCTATGGCGTGCTGGTGAAGAAAGTCCCGGGACTCACCGACGAGCAGAACCGCGCCATGGCCCAGGCCTATGTGAAACAGGCCCAGGATGCGTTCTACGAGGACGTGGCGATCTGGCACACCAAGACCCGCGTCGACAACCCGCTGCTCTGCGACGGCGACGGCCCGGTCTATCAGCTGCGCAAGTGGTACGACCAGTTCTATACCGACATCGCCGATCTGAGCACCGCAACGGCCGAACCTCGTTCTTTCGTAGTTCTGGACGTCACAGAGACCGCTTAAGCCCGTCCTAGAGCCAGTCGTCTGTCGATCATCGGCAGACGATTGTGCTTGTAGAGAAGGCCTATTTCTCTGTATGAAGCGTCCTATACATAAAAATAAAAAATGGTTCAGACATGGCACAGATACTCACACTCGACGAGTTCAGCGGAATGCTCCGCAACCTCTATCAGGGGCCGCTGGAAGACATTCCCTGGACAACTTTCCTGGATCAACTGAAAAACTGCCTTTCATCCAAGTACGCCACTTTTATCCTGCGCCCACCCAGCCAACACGTGGATGGTCTAAGCATCTCCACCGCCGGCTCGTCCGCAGAGGTAACGGCCTCCTATAACCAGCATTTCTATAGCCTGGACCCGTTCGTCGGCCTGCCCAACCGGCAGGTGATCACCCTGGCCGAGTTCGTCTCGGACAAAGACTGGTTGAATTCAGAGTTCTACAAGAGCTTCATGGAGCCGGTGGATGTGTTCCACATCCTCGGGGCCGACATCAACACCAGCGATGGCGCGCAGTGCCGCATCCGCATTTCCCGCGGCCAGGACGCCCCCCCCTTCGATCAACATGACAAGGACCTGCTGACCCTGTTGCTGCCTCATCTTGAACAGGCAGTGGTGCTGCACATGCACCTCAACCGGGTCGAAAGCGAGCGGAACCTCTACGCCGGCGCGGTCGATCAGTTGGCGGTGGGCACCATCATCCTCGACCAGGACGGCAAGGTCCTGCAGAAGAATCGCCTGGCCGAGCATCTGCTGGACGAAAAGGACGGCATCAAGCTGGTCAACGAAAATCTGCAGGTCGGCACTGCACGCGACAGCCAGGTGTTCCGCCAACTGGTCAAGCAGGCACTGCTCTCGCAGAAAAGCACCAACCCCTCGGTGGTCGAGGCCATGCGTGTGCAACGCCCGTCAGGGCGCGCGGACCTCGGCATCATCGTCCGCTCGGTACCGCCCAGCGCCTGGAGCGAGGGCAAGCAATGCCCATCGGTGGTCATTTTCATCAGCGACCCCGAGCTGGAGTCCAGCGCCCCACAGGAGATCGTCAAGGCGCTGTTCGACCTCACGCCTGCCGAAGCCCAACTGGCGATGCTGCTGGCCAACGGTCTGACCCTGGATGAAGCGTCGGATGCCCTGGGCATCAGCCGCAACACCGCTCGCGCGCACCTGCGCTCGACCTTCTCCAAGACCGGCGTGACCCGACAAACCATGTTGGTACGGTTGATCCTGCGCAGCGTGGCGACACTGGGGTGATCCAGCCCACTCCCCCGCCCCTCTCCCTGAAGAGGGGCGGAATAACGCGCGCGTTCTGGAGATGATTCTGGCGCCGAATTGAGCGGGAGATCGACTCGGCACGGGCCAACTCCCGTCGCCCCTCAGAAGCGACCGGCGTGCAAAGGGCCGGGAGCGGGAACGCCCCTAGTCCATCCAGACGATGCTTGCCACGCCGGCGCAAGCGACTCTCTGACAGGTCAAGCGCCACCTCCGCCGGGAGCCCCGCCATGCGCAGCCTGCCCACCATCCTCAAGACCGAACTGCTGGCCGAAAGCGACTGGTTCCAGATCGAAGCCCTGCACCTGGAGTTCAGCAACGGCCAGCAGCGCGTTTACGAGCGCCTGCGTGGATCGGGCTATCAGTCAGTGATGGTGGTTGCTCTGCCCGACCCGCATCACGTGCTGCTGGTGCGCGAATACGCCGTAGGTGTCGAACAACGAGTCCTGGGCCTGCCCAAAGGTGGCGTAGAGGGCGACGAAAGCCCGGAACAGGCTGCCAATCGTGAACTGATGGAAGAGGTCGGCCTGCGCGCGGGCCGCCTGCGCGAATTGGGCCTGCTGACCCTGGCGCCTGGTCACCTGTGCCATAGCTGCCGCGTGGTGCTGGCCGAGGACCTGCAGCCCTGCACAGCCCTTGGCGACGAGCCTGAACCGCTGGAGGTCATGCGTGTGCCGTTGGCGCGGGTTCCGGCCCTGGTTGCCTCGGGGGAGTTGCACGAGGCACGCGCCATAGCTGCGCTGTTCATGGCGCTCAGCAATAAAAGCGGCATCTAGTCCGTTTGGACGAGGCGGCTTGCCGAAGGCCTTCCTAGTCTTACCCACATAACAACGTGTCCCTCCTGTGTAGAGGAAAGACCATGAAAACAAAAAAGAAGCTGTGCCTCACTCTCCTCTCCTGCGCTTTTGTGGCAGCCTATGCCGCCATGATGATGCGCCCATTGCCGCCGCCGCTGGCCGCCACCAATTATTGCCAGCCGGCTTACCCCGCCTGCTACATCCCTGTCCCGACCATCGCGACGCTGCTGCCCTAGCCCTGGCTTCGCTCGGGGACGAGCAAGCCCTGCTCGGTCCTGGCTCACTGCATTGCCGCTGCGCTGGTCAATCAGCCCAGCGGCCCGCGACCTAATGCCGCGCTACCTGCGTGTTTTCCTGCAACAGGGGCCCTATCCACGTGCCCTGCGCCCCGGCAAACGCCTACTGCTCATCTGATATGGTTTTTACCGGCTGATCTGAATCTGTTTTACCTATCAGGCCCTTCCTATAGTCCGCCTCGCCTCAACAGCCTGATAGGCAACATCATGAGCGAGAGAATCCCGGCGAAGGTCTTGGAGATCACTCCAAACCTGTCCCCCGCCGCCAGCAAGCCCCTTTCCGCCTCCAACGGCCCCATCCACACCCGCCAGTTCAATGGCTTCTTCCGAGATCTGCGCCGTATCGGCGCGGGCCTGCTGTGCCTGCTGTTCTTCGGTACGCTCTGGCTCGACTGGGATGGCCGCCAAGCGGTCCTCTGGAGTCTTGAGGACAGCAAGTTCTATATATTCGGCGCCACCTTCTGGCCGCAGGACTTCATCCTGCTGTCAGGGCTGCTGATCATCTGCGCCTTCGGCCTGTTCTTCATCACGGTGTTCGCCGGCCGCGTGTGGTGCGGTTACACCTGTCCCCAGAGTGTCTGGACCTGGATGTTCATGTGGTGCGAACAGGTGACGGAGGGAGACCGCAACCAGCGCATCAAACTGGCTGACGCTCCATGGAACGGACGCAAGCTGCTGCGTCGCACCGCCAAGCATGGCCTCTGGCTGCTGATCAGCCTGGCCACCGCGATCACCTTCGTCGGCTACTTCACCCCGGTGCGTGAACTGGTGATCGACTTGGCCGGCCTGCAGATCGGCGGTACCTCGCTGTTCTGGGTGGTGTTCTTCACCGGCGCCACCTACCTGAATGCCGGTTGGCTGCGCGAACAGGTCTGCATTCATATGTGCCCCTACGCGCGCTTCCAGAGCGTGATGTTCGACAAGGACACGCTGATCGTCTCCTACGACGCCGCTCGCGGTGAGTCGCGGGGGCCACGCCGCAAGGATGCTGACCACAAGGCTCAAGGCCTGGGTGACTGTATCGACTGCCAGATGTGTGTGCAGGTCTGCCCTACTGGCATCGACATCCGTGACGGCCTGCAAATCGCGTGCATCGGCTGTGCGGCCTGCGTGGATGCCTGCGATTCGATCATGGACCGCATGGGCTACGACCGGGGCCTGGTGGGCTACACCTCGGAGCGGGCACTCGAGGGTGGGCACACGCGCCTGCTACGCCCACGCTTGCTGGGCTATGCCGGCGCCCTGTTGCTGATGATCGTCGCCCTGGTCTGGCTGGGGGCCAACCGCTCCGAGCTGTCGCTGGACGTGATCAAGGACCGTGGCATGTTCCGCGAGAACGCAGCCGGTGAAATCGAGAACATCTATAACCTGAAGCTGATCAACAAGACTCAGCAGTCCCGGCGTTATCGCCTGGAGCTGGCCGAGCCCGCCGACTTCCGCCTGCAAGGCCCGCAGGAGCTGGAGCTGAGTGCAGGCGAAATCCTCTCGTTACCGGTATCCGTAGCGCTGACCGCTGATGAAGGACCCGTTGGCCCCCGCTCCATCCGCTTCATCGTGCGTAGCCTTGACCTGCCGGCTGCCGAAGCCAGCGCCACCAGCACCTTCGTCAGCCCGAGGCGTTGATGGGCCGGAACGATGGCGGGCTCAGGCCGCAGCGCTTAGAGTGGGCAACCTCAGCCGAAGCTCAGCTGGCCCAGGAAAAGATGAAGCGCTACGAAAAATTCGCCGATGAAATCGCCGGGCTCATCAGCAGCGGCGTGCTTGCACCAGGGCAGAAAGTGCCCTCGGTGCGGCATGCCAGTCGCACCTACGGAGTCAGTGCCTCGACGGTATTCCAGGCCTATTACCTGCTAGAGAGTCGCGGGTTGATCCTGGCCCGCGCACGCTCTGGCTACTTCGTCTGCGAGCATGTGCACCGGCCGCTGCCGGAACCCCAGGCTGGCCCCCGTGAAGCTGCCACTACCGAAGTGGATGTCAGCGAACTGGTGTTCTCGGTACTGAGCTCCATCAAGGACCCGGACACCGTGCCTTTCGGCTCGGCCTTCCCCAGCCCGGAACTGTTCCCGTTGCCGCGCTTGGCACGGTCCATGGCTCACGCAGTTCGTGACATGGACCCGCGCTCGACGGTAGCTGACATGACGCCGGGCAACCATGCTCTGCGCCGACAGATCGCCTTGCGTTACATGGTCGGTGGCCTGCCGCTGGCCATTGAGGAGCTGGTGATCTGCAATGGCGCGCTGGAAGCCCTGAACCTCTGCCTGCAGGTCGTCACCCAACCCGGCGACCTGGTGGCGATCGAGGCCCCTGCTTTCTATGCCAGCCTACAGGTTCTCGAACGCCTGAAACTGAAAGCCGTGGAAATTCCCGTGCACCCACGCGACGGGATCGACCTGCAAGTCCTGGCGGACAGTCTCGAGCGCCTGCCGATCAAGGCCTGCTGGTTCATGAGCAATTTCCAGAACCCCCTGGGCGCCAGCCTGAGCGAAGACCACAAGCGCCAGCTTGCTGCCCTGCTGGCCCGCCATCAGGTGCCGATGATCGAAGACGATGTCTACGCCGAGCTCTATTTCGGCTCCCAGGCGCCCAAACCAGTAAAAGCCTTCGACCAGGAGGGGCTGGTGATGCACTGCAGCTCCTTCTCCAAGAGCCTGGCGCCGGGCTACCGCGTAGGTTGGGTAGCCGGAGGACGATTTGCCGGGCAGATCGAGCGGCTCAAGCTGATGACCAGCATCTCCGCCTCGGTACCCGCTCAGGCGGCCATCGCTGACTACCTACAGCACGGCGGCTATGATCGCCATCTGCGCAAGCTGCGCTTCGCCCTGGAAAGCCAGCGCAACGCCATGCTCGCGGCAGTGGCGCGATATTTCCCCGAGGAGACCGGGGCGAGCCGCCCAGAGGGTGGCTATTTCCTTTGGCTGGAGTTTCCCCGGCATGTGGATGCCCTGCGCCTGTTCCAGCTTGCGCTTGCCCAAGGCATCAGCATCGCGCCAGGCCCGATCTTCTCCGCTACCCGCAGCTTCAGCCACTGCGCCCGCCTCAACTACGGCCACCCCTGGAGTAGCCGAAGCGAACAAGCAATGGAAACCCTCGGGCGGATCATCAGGTCTTTACCTGGAAACTTCTAAGCACCGTCCGGATCTTTTCTATTGCAGTTGCAGGACTTCCAGTAATGGAGGTTTTAACTTTGCTTGTTATACTTGCCGACGTTGTAGCTGGGCTGTTTCGTGAAATTGATTTCGAAGCCCATGGTCGATGCAGCGTCGCTCATCCGGCGCTTTGAGTGACATACGCAAGTTGCATGGCCTGATTAACGGATAATCAGAGGATCGCACTGACGGTCCCGCCCCCCTCCCCCGGCACGAGAGGGCTTCAAGCCCCCGCGATAACCGGAAACGCCTTCAAGACCATTGCTAGATATAGAGACGGATGACCACGTGACGAAAGACGAACTGCGCGCGGAACTCGAGCGTCAGGCGCAACGTTACAAGGACGTATACGGCGGTGAAATCACCACCTATGCCGCACAACGGGATCCTGAGCGTAAAGCCTGGCGCAAGAAACCCAGCCTCCTCGATCAAGTTTTTGAAAAAGAACTGGAGAAGATCGAGAAGGAGCTCAAGCAAGACCCCTGACAATTTGCCGCATTTGGCGGGACAAGGCTCTGTTTCGTATAGATTTGCGACAACTCCAGTTCAGGGTGAGGGAATCCGGTCGACGCCTGGGAGTAGGCGGCGACCGGTTTTCTGGCATAATCGCCGCCCCTTCATGAACCAGTCACAGAAACTTCATGTTCGATCTCTTCAGTGGGCTTGATGCCTGGGTAGCTCTCAGTCTGGTGCTGGCCTTGGCATTCGTCCTGACCTTCGAATTCATCAATGGTTTCCACGACACCGCCAACGCGGTAGCCACGGTTATCTATACCAAAGCCATGTCGCCCTACCGGGCGGTGATCCTCTCGGGGATCTTCAACTTCCTCGGTGTATTGCTGGGCGGCGTCGGCGTGGCCTACGCCATCGTCCATCTGCTGCCGGTGGAACTGCTAATCAACGTCAACACGGGACACGGCTTGGCCATGGTGTTCTCCATGCTCACGGCGGCCATCGCCTGGAACCTGGGGACCTGGTATTTCGGCATTCCTGCCTCCAGCTCGCACACGCTGATCGGCTCGATCCTGGGCGTTGGCCTTGCCAACACCGTCATCACTGGCCTGCCGCTTGGCGAAGGCGTGAACTGGGGGAAGGCGATCGATATCGGCCTCTCGCTGATCTTCTCCCCTGCTGCCGGCTTCCTGGTCGCGGCGCTGGTATTGCTCAGCCTGAAGTGGATGTATCCGCTGTCGAAGATGCACAAGACACCGGAAACCCGCAAAGAGCTGGATGAGAAGAAGCACCCGCCGTTCTGGAACCGCCTGGTCCTGGTGCTCTCCGCCATGGCCGTGAGCTTCGTGCATGGCTCCAACGACGGCCAGAAAGGCATCGGTCTGATCATGCTGGTACTGATCGGCATCGTGCCGGCGAAGTTCGTTCTGGACCTCAATAGCACCACCTACCAGATCGAGCGCACCCGTGACGCGGCAACCCACTTGAGCCAGTTCTACGAGCGCCACACCGACACCCTTGGCGAGATGTTGGCCCTGGGCAAGAGCAACGGCAGTGAAATGCCCAAGCTCTACCGCTGTGATCCGAAGCAGACCGAACAGACCATCGCCGCACTGCTGCGTGAACTGAATGGCGTCGCCAGCTACAAGGACCTCAGCGAGGAGAGCCGTGTAGAAGTTCGCCGCTACCTGCTCTGCCTGGACGATACCGCCAAGAAGGTGGGCAAACTCTCCGACCTGCCAGCTCGCGAGAAAGCCGACCTTGAAAAACTTCGCAAGGACCTGACCGCCACCACCGAGTACGCTCCCTTCTGGGTCATCCTCGCCGTGGCCCTGGCCCTGGGCATCGGCACCATGGTCGGTTGGAAGCGCGTTGTACGCACCGTCGGCGAGAAGATCGGCAAGCACGGCATGACCTATGCCCAAGGCATGAGTGCCCAGATCACCGCTGCCTGCGCCATCGGCATGGCCAACATCTACAGCTTGCCGGTCTCCACGACGCATGTCCTGTCTTCGGGCGTTGCCGGCACCATGGTTGCCAACAAGAGCGGTCTGCAGGGGGGCACGGTACGCACCATCCTGATGGCCTGGGTGCTGACCCTGCCGACGACGATCCTGCTGTCTGCTGCGCTGTTCTGGCTAGCAACGACAGTGATTGTCTGATCCGGACGGTATGGAATAAGGGCGCCTGCAGGCGCCCTTATTCATTGGAAGCCGTCTGCAGAGTGCATTCATGAGTACCAGAGCAGGATTCCCGTGGGTGCGAACTCATTCGCAAAGCAGCCCGCTGGACTGCCTCTCGATTCCAAACTGGCCGCAAGCTTACCTCCCCCCTCACACAGAGGGGGAAGGCGCACAACGCTCAGCGTCGCTTAGTGCCCCCCAGCAACGAGCCCATCAAGCCACGAACCAATTGCCGGCCGATCTGATTGGCCGCTTGGCGTACCGCCGTCTTCATCACCTGACTGGCAAGATTACCCAGCAACTCACCCGCCGCATCGCCTAACCCGCTCGGTTGCGTTGCCGGCTTGCCCGTGTCCTGGCCCGACGCATCCGGAACCTCCCGCGTCGCCCGCTGGGTGAGCATCTCGTAGGCCGATTCTCGATCAATCGCCCTGTCATAGCGTCCTGCCTGTGGTGAGCTGCGTACCAGAGCAGCGCGCTCGGCCTCGTTCAGCGGCCCGATGCGTGATTGTGGCGGCGCGATGGCCACGCGCTGGACCATGCCCGGCGTCCCCCTCTCTTCCAGCGTGCCAACCAGAGCCTCACCGATGCCGAGTTCAGTCAGGACCGCCAAGGTGTCGAAAGTCGGGTTGGGGCGGAAGCCGTCCGCCACTGCGCGCAGGGACTTCTGCTCCTTGGCGGTGAACGCGCGCAGGCCGTGCTGGATGCGCAGACCCAACTGCGCCAGGACGTCATCCGGCAGGTCGCTGGGAGACTGGGTGACAAAATACACGCCAACACCCTTGGAGCGGATCAAGCGGACGACCTGTTCGAGTCGATCCTGCAAAGCCTTGGGCGTGTTGGCGAACAGCAAGTGTGCCTCATCGAAGAACAACGCCAGCACGGGCTTGTCCGCATCCCCCCGCTCTGGCAGTTGCTCGAAGAGCTCGGCCAGCAGCCAGAGCAGGAAGGTGGCGTAGACCTTCGGCGCCTCGTGAACCAGTCGGCTCGCATCAAGCAGGTGGATCCGCCCACGGCCATCGGCATTTGGCTGGAGGATATCCTCCAGCTGCAGGGCCGGTTCGCCGAACAACGCCTCGGCCCCCTGCTGCTCCAGCGTCGCCAGGCGCCGCAGCAAGGCCTGTGCGGAAGCGCCAGCGAACAGCGCGCGGTCCTCACCCAGCACTTCGAGATTGTCCTTGAGGTGATTGAGCAGCGCCTTCAGGTCTTTCAGGTCGAGCAGCAGCAGGCCCTCACGGTCAGCCACCTGGAAAGCCGCGTAGAGCGCCGCCTGCTGACTGTCGGTCAACTCCAGCAGGTTACCCAGCAACAGCGGCCCCATTTCACTGAGAGTGGTGCGCAAAGGATGGCCGGATACTCCGGCAACGTCCCACAGGGTCACCGGATAAGCCTGCGGTTGATGGCCAAGCCAAGGCATCGTGGCGATACGCTCGGCCACTTTGCCCTGGGGATGGCCGACAGCGCCGAGGCCACACAAGTCGCCCTTGATGTCCGCGGCAAAGACCGCCACGCCGGCATCGCTGAACAATTCGGCCAGGCGCTGCAAAGTGACTGTCTTGCCAGTGCCCGTGGCTCCCGCGATCAGTCCATGGCGATTGGCCAGGCGCAAGGCCTGGTAAACGGCGTGACCCTGGGGATCAGCGCCAAGAATCAGGGAATTTTTCTCAGGCATTGTGCCTCACCTCGGATTAAAGCTTTCGAATGACGGTGCCGACATATAAACCGACGTTTCTTCTCAGTTTTTTATGCACTGAAGTGCCATGAAGACTGGTGCCTGACCTTAACGGACGCAAGCAAACATGATCAAAAACCTCAGGTTCAGCCACAAGATTCTGCTCGCTGCCTCGTTGGTGGTGATTGCAGCATTCTCGCTGTTCACGCTGTACAACGATTATTTGCAAAGGAATGCGCTCCGAGACGATTTGGAAAACGACTTGCGTGACATAGGTGATGTCACTGCAAGCAACATTCAGGGCTGGCTCTCCGGCCGAATCGTGCTGGTAGAAAGCCTGGCGGAATCAATCGCCGCAGACTCTGAACCAGACGCCATCACCCGCCTACTGGAACGCAAGGCCCTGAAATCCGCGCTTGTCTCCACGTTCATCGGAACCGAGGATGGCCAGTTCATCATCAGCCCGGACGCCAAGATGCCCGAGGGCTACGATCCTCGCGTCCGTCCCTGGTACAAGGATGCGAAAAATGCTGGCGGTGCCACTCTGACCGAACCTTACGTGGATGCATCCACTAACCAGCTGATCATGTCCATCGCCACACCCGTGCCCTCCATCGGCGTCGTCGGTGGCGACCTGAGCCTGGAGAACATGGTTCAGATCATCAACTCGCTGGATTTCGACGGCATGGGTTATGCCTTCCTGGTCAGCGCCGACGGCACGATCCTGGTCCATCCGAACAAGGACCTGGTGATGAAGAAGCTGCGCGACATCTATCCGAAGCACACACCAGCCATCAGTGCCGACTTCAGCGAGGTCGAGGCTGAAGACGGCACGCGTATCCTGACCTTCGCCCCGATCAAGGGACTGCCCTCGGTGAACTGGTACGTTGGCCTCTCGGTAGACAAAGCCAAGGCCTACTCCATGCTCGACGAATTCCGCGCCTCGGCGGTGTTCGCCACCATAATCGCTGTGATCATCATCATGCTCCTGCTAGGCATGCTGATGCGCGTGCTGATGCAACCACTGCACGCCATGGGTCGCGCCATGCACGACATCGCCGAAGGCGAAGGTGACCTGACCATGCGCCTGGCGGTGCATTCCAAGGACGAGTTCGGCACGTTGGCCAACGCCTTCAACCGTTTCGTCGAGCGTATCCACGGCTCGATCCGTGAAGTGTCCTCGGCCACAAGCCAGGTCAACGAGGTTGCCAAGCTGGTACTCAACGCCTCCAATTCCTCGATGAGCAACTCCGACGAACAATCCAACCGCACCAACAGCGTCGCGGCGGCGATCAATGAACTGGGCGCCGCCGCCCAGGAGATCGCCCGTAACGCCGCCGACGCCTCGCACCAGGCGTCCTCCGCACGCACCTTGGCCGAAGATGGCCGGCAGGTGGTGGAGCGCACCATCCAGGCGATGAACGAACTGTCCGGCAAGATCCGCGCCTCCTGCGGCAACATCGAAACGCTGAACAGCAAGACGGTGAACATCGGACAGATCCTAGAAGTGATCAAGGGCATTTCCGAGCAGACCAACCTGCTGGCGCTCAACGCTGCCATCGAGGCGGCGCGGGCCGGCGAGGCCGGGCGCGGCTTTGCCGTGGTGGCAGACGAAGTGCGCAACCTGGCGCACCGCACCCAGGAGTCGGCGCAGGAAATCCAGCAGATGATCGAAGAGCTGCAGGTGGGCGCACGCGAAGCGGTGACCACCATGACCGAGAGCCAGCGCTACAGCGAGCAGAGCGTGGAAATTGCCAACCAGGCTGGTGAGCGCCTGGGCAGCGTGACTCAGCGCATCGGTGAGATCGACGGCATGAACCAGTCGGTGGCCACCGCCACCGAGGAGCAGACCGCCGTGGTCGACTCGCTGAACATGGATATCACCGAGATCAACACCCTCAACCAGGACGGCGTGGAGAACCTGCAAGCGACCCTGCGCGCCTGCGGCGACCTGGAGCGTCAGGCCACGCGCCTACAACAGCTGGTGGGCAGCTTCCGGATCTGAGGCCCCGTCGCGAACCCAAGGGGCGCAGGAGCCCAACCACCGCACGACCTGCTCCCTCTTCCCCGCCTGGGAGAGGGAGCTGATCGTGGGCGGATACTAAGCCCTGCTCGATGCTCCTGGACAGACCTGTGGCCTGCCTGGCCAATGAATTCGCCCCGACAGGGTTTTCTACGGAGCGAGACAAAGTCCGACCAAACTTCCCACGTAAATAAAGAAAGGGCGCCTGATCAGCGCCCTTTTTCCTTCTCTGCCCTCTCGGACTCATCCGGCACCTTCTCCTGCAACTGCCGCCAAAGCTCCTCGGCTCCGGGGAAGTCGGTACCGTCTTCGCTGCTCAATGCCTCCGGGTCGTAACGTCGCGCGCAACCCTCACCAACGACAGGTGGCGGCCTGGACGTGGCTCGCTCGCGTGGGTCTGACATTCAGCCATCTCCTCAGACTTCGGGCGGTTGGCCCTTCTCGTGCTGGGCGAACTCTTTCACCGCCCGCAATACATCACGGCGACTGATCTGCCCAATCAAGACCCCGCTTTCGACCACGGGGAACTGCCTGACGTTTGCACGCAGAAAACGCTGACAAGCCTCTATGATGTCGGCATCAGGCGAAATGGTCTCCAGCTGGGTAGACATGTAGCTGCTGACGTTTCCGCCAATCTCCTCGTAGTAGGCACCCGAGAGGATTCCGCGCAGGCAGTCGTTGTCGCTGAACATTCCGATCAGGTGCCCCTGAGAATCAACGACCGGAGCCCCGGATATCCGATGCTCGATCAGTCGTTCGATCGCCAGGAACAGGTCAGTGTCGGACCTGAAGGTCACCAGGTGACGGGTCATGTAGTCGCGCACCCTGATGGACTTGAGCATGGATGAACTCCTCTGCCGCAGTACCGTTCCAGGTGCGCGCCTAAGGCCTCAGTCGAACACGACAGTCTTGTTGTCGTGAACCAGCACCCGGTCCTCCAAGTGATAGCGTAGCCCACGGGACAGCACCATCTTCTCCACATCCTTGCCGAAGCGGACCATATCTTCGACGCTGTCGCGGTGGGTGACCCGCACGACATCCTGCTCGATGATCGGGCCGGCATCCAGTTCCTCGGTCACATAGTGGCAGGTCGCGCCGATCAGCTTCACACCCCGAAGCGAGGCCTGGTGGTAAGGCTTGGCGCCCACGAAGGACGGCAGGAAGCTGTGATGGATATTGATGACCTGATGCGCATATCGCTGGCAGAGTTCCGGCGGCAGGATCTGCATGTAGCGGGCGAGCACCACGGTATCTGCGCGATGGGACTCCACAAGGCGGGAGACTTCGTCGAATGCCGGCTGCTTGTCCTTCGCGTCGACCGGTACATGGAAATAAGGGATGCCGTGCCACTCCACCATGCTGCGCAGGTCGTCGTGGTTGGCAATCACACAGGGGATTTCGCAATCCAGTTCACCGCTGTGCCAGCGGTGCAGCAGGTCTGCGAGACAATGAGACTCGCGACTGGCCATCAGGATCACCCGTTTCTTCACCTCCGAGTCCGTGACCCGCCAATCCATCGAGAACTCGCGTGCAATCGGTGCGAACGCCTGACGGAAACCGTCCAGGTCGAAAGGCAGGGAGTCGGCACGAATTTCATGCCGCATGAAGAACCAACCGCTCTGATTGTCCGAGTGGTGGCTGGCCTCGGTGATCCAACCGTTATAGGTAGCCAGGAAGTTGCTGACCTTGGCTACGATGCCAACGCCGTCCGGACAGGCAATCACCAGACGAAATGTGCGCATGGGGGAACACTCCAGAGACTTCGCAAAGGTCGCCATTCTAGCCACAGTAGGAGAAAACTTCAGTAACCCCTTGTCTCAGGCGAAGTCTGATGGGCTGATTGAAGAGTTCCCCGCGATGAAATAAGGCATAGCCGAGCGCAGGAACTAGGCAGGCTGCTGGACAGGAATTATCTGCAGAGCCTTGCGGCTGCTTATATGAACTACTTCCAAACAAATAACGTTCACAAAACTTTTCACGCTTGTTTACTTGCAGTTAATCGCTGTCTATTATTGGAGTCACTCGCTCATCTTAAGTCATCACACGATTCAAAATAAGGGACGCCAACATGTCGCTGATCAACGAATACCGCGCAACTGAAGAAGCCATCAAGGAACTCCAGGAGCGCCTGAAAAGCCTGTCGCAAGACGACAAGCTGAAAAAGGAACTGGAGTTTGAAGGCAAACTGCGCACCCTGATGGGTGAATATCAGAAGTCCCTGCGCGACGTGATCGCCCTCCTGGATCCGGACGCCCGCGTCAGCAAGGCTCCCCGCACCGGCAAGGCCGCGGCTACCACCAGCAAGCGTGCGCGCAAGGTCAAGCAGTACAAGAATCCGAACACAGGCGAAGTGATCGAGACCAAAGGCGGCAACCACAAGACGCTGAAAGAGTGGAAAGCCAAGTGGGGCGCCGATACCGTTGAAGGCTGGGCCACCATCCTGGGCTAAGCCTCACGCGACAAAAAACGCCAGCTTGATGCTGGCGTTTTTTTACCTACGATTAATCCCACCAAAGTTGTGGGCTTTCCCTTTACAAGTGATAGCGCAGACGCAGCTCAGCGGCGTACCGCTGCCACTCCAGCAATACTGCCTGATGCTTATCGTCGGACTTGGCCAGCAACTCGTCCAACGCCCGGGTGAATCCTGCCAGAGTATTTGGCGCCCCGAACTCCGGGCTGTTCAGGCGCATCCGACAAAATTCGAACCAGCGCCCACGCTCATCGTCCGACAAAGTTTCAGGAAAGTTTCTGGCCCGGTAACGGAACAGCAATTCCGGCAGGCGCGCATCGTCGAACGGCCAATTGTCGCACCCCAGGCTCAGCGGCTCGGCACGACGCACTTGTTCACACAAACGGCGGTCACGGTCTCCCAGAAATCCGTCGTACAACTGCTGTTCAGGGTCATCAACTCCCGCGAAACCTTCTTCGGCATACAACTCGGGCAGTTTCGCCTGCCAGACTGCTGTAGCCTCGGCAAGTTGCCGTGCTCGTCCGAGGCAAAGTTCCAGATCAACCCCCAGGCGCTCACGATCGGCATCACGCAGCACCGCCATCGGCGCCACCACCGGACACTTGTTGATGTGCAGGAGCTTGAGCGGTACCGGCAACTCACCTTCGGCGAGCTCTTCACGCCGTGTGTACAAACGAGCGCGCAACGACTGTGCATCCAGCTCCAGCAGAGGCGAAGGATCGGCCTGCAGATCGCAGACGATCAGGGCATTGCGATTGCGCGGATGCCAGGCCAAGGGCAAGGCCACCGACAGGTAATGGCGCGCTGCGGAGAACCGTCCGGAAATATGCACCAGCGGCTGCAACAGGCTAATTTGCTCTTGAACCTTGTGCTTGCTGCGCAGTTGGTAGAGATAGTCGAACAGCTTGGGTTGACGCGCTTTGAAGAGCCTCGCCAGTGCGATAGTCGCACGAACATCCGACAAGGCATCATGGGCCTGGCCATGGTCGATTCCATTAGCCACTGTCAATCGCTCCAGCTTGAGACTGACGCGCCCCTCCTCCTGCGGCCACTGGATACCCTCGGGTCGTAGCGCGTAGGCTGTGCGAACCAGATCGATCAGGTCCCATCGGCTGTTGCCACCTTGCCACTCGCGCGCATAGGGGTCGTAGAAGTTGCGATAGAGGCTGTAGCGCGTGACCTCATCGTCGAAGCGCAAGCTGTTATACCCGGCGCCACAGGTACCCGGCTGTGACAGTTCGGCATGGACGCGACGCATGAACTCAGCTTCATCCAGTCCCTTGGCGGCGAGCGTTGCGGGCAGGATGCCGGTCACCAGGCAGGCTGCCGGATGCGGCAGGATGTCATCGCTGGGACGGCAATAGATATTCAGCGGTTCGCCGATCTCTTTGAGAGACTCGTCCGTGCGGATACCCGCGACCTGCAGTGGCCGGTCGCTGCGTGGGTTGATCCCGGTGGTTTCGTAGTCGTACCAGAAGATGCTGGATGTCACGGCGCCCCCCCTTGTTCATGAAGGCGGCAGTCTAGCACTAGCCTCCCCCACTAGAGCGGCGCCGATGGCTGGAGCTGGCCAGGACGCATCCGGCGGCCCTGCAGCAATCACCTCGGCTTGCTGCAGAAATTGGTCGACGCCTAGAATCGCCGGCACGGACGATTTTGAAACAAGGGATACCTGATGCCCGGCCAATGCCGCCAAGCGCCGCACACGCAGCGCGCGAACAGCTCCTTCAGCCGGTTGCCTGGACCCTGGGCCCCGGCTAGCATCGCTCTTTAATCCAAGCAGCCAAGCGATGCCAACCGCCTTGTCCAGCCCCCGCCCTGCCGTGCGCTCGCCCCAGGCCCCGCCGCTGGACACCTGCTACCAGGTGGAAACGCCCGAAGGCATCGATCTCGTGTTACGCCCTGCCGGCTTGCTGCCACGTGCCCTGGCCTACAGCATCGATCTGCTGATCCGTGGCGCAATCCTGCTGTTGATGTTCATCGTGTTAGCCGTGCTCGGCCAGTTTGGCTTCGGACTGGGCCTGATCCTGATGTTCCTGCTCAACTGGTGGTATATGGTCCTGTTCGAGGTACTCAACCAGGGACGCTCGCCGGGCAAGCAGGTCATGGGCTTGCGTGTCGTGCATGATGACGGCACGCCGATTGGCTGGGCGGCCTCGCTGATCCGCAACCTGCTGCGCTTTGTCGATATCCTCCCGCTTGGCTATATGCTGGGAATCCTCAGTTGCCTGCTGCATCCGGCCTTCAAACGCCTGGGCGACATCGCTGCTGGCAGCCTGGTGATTTATCGGGACGAAAAGCCGGTGCGCCCTGCCCTTCCGGACGTCCCTCCCGAGCAAGCGCCCTTTCCCCTGACTCTGGCCGAGCAACGCGCCATGCTGAGCTTTGCCGAGCGCCAGGGCACGCTTTCCGCTGCGCGTCGCACGGAGCTTGCTTCCATTCTCGCGATACCACTGGACGCCCCGCCAGAGCAGGCGGAAGCTCACATCAATGGCATCGCCCGTGGCCTGCTGGGGCCTGCATCGACATGAAACAAAGCCTGTTCGAGAAACGTCACCAGGCTGACTGGGAAGCCTTCTCCAAATTGCTGGGAAACCTGGAGCGCAGCAAGGCGGACACACGAGCGTGCGAAACCTTCGCGGGCGACTACAGGCGCCTCTGCCAGCACCTGGCCCTGGCTCAGGAGCGTGGCTACAGCAGCCATCTGATTGCGCAGTTGCAGCAACTGGCGATGCGTGGTCACCAACAGTTCTATCGCCACCGCAGCCACCTTGGCGGACGCCTGTTGGGCTTCATCCTCGGAGGCTTCCCGCGGCTGGTTCGGAGCCAGTGGCGCAGCATCGCCGCGGCAAGCCTGCTCTTCTATGGCAGTCTGCTGTTAATGGGTGTCCTGGTGCATGCCTTTCCCGACCTGGTCTACAGCATGATGGACCCGGAGCAGGTTTCGTCCATGGAATCCATGTACGACCCGGATGCCCGCCGCATCGGTCCCATGAGTGAGCGCAACTCTGGCGATGACTGGATGATGTTCGGCCACTACATCATGAACAACATCGGTATCGCCTTTCAGACCTATGCCAGCGGCCTGCTTTTCGGCCTTGGTAGCCTGTTCTTCCTGCTCTTCAATGGGCTGACCATCGGCGCAGTCGCAGGCCACCTGACCCAGGTCGGCTATGGCGAGACCTTCTGGTCTTTCGTCATCGGCCACGGTGCTTTCGAACTCACCGCCATCAGCTTCGCCGGTGCCGCCGGCCTGCAATTGGGCTGGGCCCTGCTCGCCCCCGGAAGACTGCCTCGCAGCGAGTCCTTGCGGCTGGCCGCCGCGCGCAGCGTGCAGTTGATCGCGGGAGTCATCCTGCTGCTATTGATTGCCGCCTTCGTCGAGGCCTACTGGTCGTCCATCAACCACGTATCCCCCCAGTTCAAGTACGGGGTCGGTGCGGGACTGTGGACTCTGGTCGCCCTTTATTTCGGCCTGGCAGGCAGGAGGGCGCATGCGCCTGACTGACGCCAGCGTGGCCATCCGCCCTCGCACTGCGTGGGAGGCCATGGACCTTGGCGTACTGCTCGCAAGACGTCATGCCGGACTCCTGATGGCCAGCTGGGCGCTGGTCACCCTGCCGGTATTCCTGCTGCTGAGCGTACTGCTCTGGGATTATCCGGGCTTGGCAATCCTGCTGTTCTGGCTCGGCAAGCCAGCCTATGAGCGGCTGCCGCTGTTCATCCTTTCGCGCGCCCTGTTCGGCGACACGCCCAGCCTCGGCGAAGCGCTACGCGCCTATCCCCGCCTGCTGCGCCCGCAACTGATTGCCAGCCTCACCTGGCGCCGGTTCAGTCCGACCCGCAGCTTCGACCTGCCCGTTATCCAGCTGGAGAGGCTTGCCGGCCAGACGCGCAGCCAGCGGCTGGTCGTCCTCGGTCAACGGGACGCCGGCGGCGCAACCTGGCTGACCGTGATCGGGATGCATCTGGAACTGGCGCTCTGGCTGGGCCTGATCACGCTCTTCTACCTCATGCTGCCGCAGCAAATGACCATCGAGTGGAACTGGGACAAGGTGCTGGAGGCAGCTTCAGGCGAGTGGCTGTGGCTGGAGCACCTATCCAACAGCCTGTATGCCCTGGTGCTGATCATCTGGGAACCGGTCTACGTAGCCTGCGGCTTCACCCTCTACCTGAACCGCCGCACTGCCCTGGAAGCCTGGGACATCGAGCTGGAATTCCGCCGCCTTCGTCAGCGCCTCACCGGCGCCGCCTATGCCCTGCTGCTAGCTCTGGGACTGGGCATCGCACATGCGCCGCAACCGGCGCAGGCCCAGGAAAACATCGGCGTATGCCCGGCGCCCCCGGCCTACCTCAATGGCCCCGAGACCGAGCGTCTCAGCCAGCAGGCTCTGGATAGCGCGAGCGCCCGCGAGGACATCCAGACACTGCTCGATTCACCGCCGTTTCAGAATCGGGAAACCGTCACTCGTTGGCGTCTCGGGAATGCCGCGCCAGAAACACCAGCCGACGGCAGCGAACTGGAAGGCTGGGCATCGCTGCTTCGCAACCTGTTCAAACTGGCCGAGTACTGGCGAAGCCAGGAGATGCTGACACTGGCGCTCAAAGCTCTGCTCTGGGGCCTGGTATTCAGCCTGATCGCCCTGGTCCTGTGGCGCTATCGTGATTGGTTGAACACCTTCGCCGGCCGCTTAGGCTTGCCGCAGCGACGCCAACAGGCGCAGCCCCCAGTCCTGTTCGGGCTGGAACTGGCGCCGGAAAGCCTGCCCGAAGATGTCGCCAGCGAAGCCGAGCGACTCTGGTCAGAACAGCCGCGAGCAGCACTTGGCCTGCTCTATCGAGCGCTGCTCAGTCGATTGCTGCATGACTTTCGCCTGCCGTTGAAGGCATCACACACCGAGGGCGAGGTTCTGCAGATGGTGATAGCGCTGGACAACCTCGAACTGGAGCAGTTCAGCCAGGCCGTGACGCGCCATTGGCAGAACCTCGCCTATGGCCACCAGCTACCTCCGGGCGAACTTCGCCAAGGCTTGTGCGACGGCTGGCGGCATCTCTTCGCCAAGGGCTCCACGGCATGAACCGCACGGTGCGTTTTCTATTGGGCGCAGGTCTGTTCCTCTTGCTCGGTATCCTGGCCATTCAGCTAGCCGGCCACCTGCATCCCTTCCAGGAAACCGTGGAGCACGGCCCCTCGCCGGAAGTAATGGGTAACCCCTATCTGGCCGCCGAACACTTTCTGCGCAAACAAGGCCTGACCGTCAATCGGGCCGATGGCCTGGAGGTGCTGGACCAACTGCCGAGCACCGGCCAGACCATGCTGTTGCTCGGCAGCCGTAACCACATGACACCGCGCCAGTCTCAGCGCCTGCTGGCCTGGGTCAGCAAAGGCGGCCACCTGGTGTTCATTGCCGAGCGGCTATACGACGAAGACGAACAGAAAAGCGGCGACCTGCTGCTGGACAGCCTGGGCATCCAGCAATTCGAGGTAGATGCACTGGAAGAACAGGAGAGCGAGTCGCAAGGTCAGGCATCGGGTGGCGAGGCGACCAACGAAGAGCCTGCTGCGCGAAGCAGCGACGACCAACAAGCCCCTGCCGACGCCAACGAGGACCCGTTCCCCGAACTGACCAAACTCTACCTGGAGAACGAGCAAGCACCGGCCTTCGTCAGCTTCGATACCGACTTCCACCTCTTCGATAGTCAGAATCGAGCCCATGCCTGGGCAAACAGCGCCAAGGCGACGCACATGCTCCAACTCAATCAGGGAGACGGCCTGATTACGGTACTGACCGATGGCTGGATCTGGCAGAACCAGGACATCGCCCAGTACGACAACGCCTGGCTGCTCTGGTACCTCGGCCAGGACAGCCAAGTCACACTGCTCTATCGCGCTGAGCGCGACAGCCTTGCCAAACTGCTCGGTGAACACTTCCCCGAAGCCCTGATCGCGTTGCTGCTGCTTATCCTCCTTGGCCTGTGGCACGTTGCTCCGCGCCAAGGCCCCCTGCAGACGCCCGCCAGCCGTGCTCGCCGGCAGTTGGAGGAACACCTGCGTGGCGCTGCTGATTTCATGCTCCGCCGAGCGGGGCAGGCCAGTCTGCTGCAATCCCTACAACGCGATATCCAGCGTCGGGCCCGACGTCGCCACCCCGGCTTCGAACGCCTGGCCGTAGCCGAGCAATGGCAGGTCTTGGGCCGCCTGACACGCCTGCCACCCGGCGCCATCAGCCAGGCCATGCGCCCACTGCCGCAACAACGCCTCAATGCCACCGAATTCACCCGCCAGGTCGCCCACCTGCAAACCCTCAGGAATGCCCTATGAGCGAACAGATTTCCGACCCGTCGCAGCTCGAAACAACCGCCCCCGCTGCAGCACCTTCCGCCTCGACCCAGCGCCAACGCGCGAGTCAGCTGGCCCAGGCGTTGCGCCATGAGTTGCAGAAGGCCCTGGTCGGGCAGGCCACTGTCATCGACGATGTCCTTACCGCGCTGCTGGCGGGCGGGCATGTGCTGGTGGAGGGCGTTCCTGGACTCGGCAAGACGCTGCTTGTCCGGGCATTGGCTCGGTGCTTTGCAGGCGAGTTTTCACGCATCCAGTTCACTCCCGACCTGATGCCCAGCGACGTGACCGGCCATGCCGTGTACGACATGCAGAGTGAGCAGTTCAAACTGCGCAAGGGCCCGGTATTCACCAACCTGCTGCTGGCCGACGAGATCAACCGTGCCCCGGCCAAGACCCAGGCCGCACTGCTGGAAGTGATGCAGGAACGCCAGGTCACCCTAGAAGGCCGTGCCCTGCCGGTGCCGCAACCGTTCCTGGTCATGGCCACCCAGAACCCCATCGAGCAGGAAGGCACCTACCCCCTGCCGGAAGCTGAGCTCGACCGTTTCATGCTCAAGCTACGCATGGACTACCCGGCGGCCGACGAGGAACTCAACCTGGTCCGCCAGGTCACCCGCTCCGCACGAGCCGACATGCTCGACGTGGCGCCGCTGCGGACGCTGCTGCAAGCCAAGGATGTGCTCGCCCTGCAGAAGATCGCCAGCGAGCTGCCGATCGACGACCAGGTACTCGACTTCGCCGTGCGTCTGGCCCGAGCGACTCGCAGCTGGCCAGGGCTTGCCATCGGTGCCGGCCCACGGGCCTCCATCGCTCTGGTGCGCGGCGGTCGTGCCCGGGCTCTGCTACGCGGCGGCGATTTCGTCTTGCCGGATGACATCAAGGGATGCGCCCTGGCCGTCCTGCGCCATCGTGTACGTTTGTCTCCGGAGCTGGACATTGAGGGACTTTCGGTGGACCAGGTCCTGCAGCAGCTCATCGACCAGGTGCCGGCCCCCCGTCTATGAGACCGTCCCGCGCAATGCTCACGCTGATGGCCACCCTGCTCGGTCTGGCCTTGCTACTCGGCGCCCTGCCGCCGCTGGGCATTGCCTTGCCCGCGGAACTTCCGGTCATCTGGTGGGGACTGCTCTGCGCACTGCTGTTGCTGGCCTGCATCGACGCACTGTGGCTCCGTCATCAGCCCTCTCCACGCTTGGAACGTCTGTTACCTGGCAATCTGCCGCTGGCACGTTGGAGTGAAGTGCGCCTGACAGTCCATCACGGCTATCCACGCCCCTTGCATTTGCAACTGTTCGACCAGGTTCCAGAGGACATGGCGTTCGACGCCCTGCCCCAGCGCATCGAGCTCCACCCCGGCACGCAAACAGAGCTGAGCTACCGTGTGCGCCCGCTCAAGCGTGGCCACTTCCACCTCCCAGCCTGCGACGTCGAACTTCCCAGCCCCTTGGGGCTCTGGCGCCAGCGTCGGGTCCTGCCTCTGTCCGGAGAAACTCGCGTCTACCCGGATTTCGCTCGGCTGTATGGGGCCCAGCTTAAAGCCGTGGACGATTGGCTCAGCCAGCTAGGGGTACGTCAACGCCCACGCCGTGGCCTGGGCATGGAGTTTCACCAGCTCCGCGAATTCCGCGACGGCGATACCCTGCGCCAGATCGACTGGAAAGCCACTGCACGCAAGCGCACACCCATCGCCCGCGAATACCAGGACGAACGCGACCAGCAGATTGTCTTTCTGCTGGACTGCGGCCGCCGCATGCGCAGCCAGGATGGCGACCTGTCTCACTTTGACCACGCGCTAAACGCCAGCCTGCTGCTCAGCTATGTAGCACTGCGCCAGGGTGACGCCGTTGGACTCGCCACCTTCGCCGCCGAGCGAGATCGCTTCCTCGCGCCAGTAAAGGGCCCCGCCCAACTGAGCGTGCTACTCAACGGTGTCTATGACCTCGACAGCACCCTGCGACCAGCGGACTACCGGGCAGCCACCGACACCCTGCTGACCCGCCAACGCCGCCGCGCGCTGGTGGTGTTGATCAGCAATCTGCGGGACGAGGACGATGAGGAGCTGGTCAATGCCGTCAAACGCCTGGGGCGCCAGCATCGCCTGCTCGTCGTGAGCCTGCGCGAGGAAATCCTCGACAGCTTGCGACAGGCTCCAGTGCGAGGCTTTGAGGATGCACTCGCCTATTGCGGGACGGTGGACTATCTGAACGCCCGTGCCGGCCTGCATGAGCGGCTGGCGGCGCATGGTGTGCCAGTACTGGACGCTCGTCCGAGCGAGCTGGGGCCAGAGCTGGTGAGTCGCTATCTGGCCTGGAAGAAGGCGGGAGCGCTTTAAGGGATAGCGCCCTGACTTCAGCTGATCGCCAAGCCAGGAACAAGGCTCGAAAGGCACCACCGCCCCACACCACTTTCCGATCCGGCGTGAGACCCCAATGCAGGCGAAGTTGATCTTTTTTCAGACAGATTTATGCCGAGGCGGCCAAGGGACGAAAGCTGAAATAGAAACGCAAGGCATCGATCAGATCGGCATATTCTCCCGGCGGCGCCACTAGCGAGAACCCTGAATCGAAGTGCCCGGGGTTCACGTCTTCGCGACACCATTGGCAGGTGGCGCAAAAATCGATGAAGTGCAATTGCCCATCCTGCCCCGGGATTTTCAGACGCATCTCGAACCGCCCGCCCACCAGCATCGGCAACTGGCTGATCAGCATCAGTCCGTCCATCGAGACGTTGCCAATGTAGCCCATGGGCTTGTCGGTGATGCGATTGAACACCTTCAGGTAATAGGGCAACTGATGGCGTTCGATACGGCGCTTAGTAGGCATGATATCAAATCGCTATTAATGGTCATTCAGTATGAACCCGTCACCGCCATAAAACCAAGCGCTAGCGGCAATCGCGGTTCAGGGCCTCCGCCAGACTTCGGCGAAACATCTCGATCTGTTCATCACTGTAGTACTGACGCTCACCACGCTCATCCACCCGAAAAAAGGAGCCACCACGATCCAGTTGCTCCTTCTGCGAGCGCAGGTTCTCACATGCCTTCTGGCGCTTCTCACGGGCATCTGCCACACGACTGGCGGCCTGAGCCTGCTCATCCCTGCGGGCATCGAAGTAACGCGCTGCGCGCTCTTCCCGCTCGCGCGTGGCGGCATCGCGCTCAACGACTTGCGGCCTGACTTGCACAGGGGCGGCGCCGGCCTGCGGACGCTCGCTGAAATGCACCCGGCCCTCAGCGTCGGTCCAGCGATAGATTTCCGCCGCAGCCAGAGAGGGAATCAGCAGAACGTACAGCAGGGTATAGCGCATTCCTGTCCTCCTTGAACAAGGCTTGAGCTTAGTCCGGGAGAAAATCGACTCAAGCCAACCACGACCGACGGTCCACAAGGAAGTCAATAAGCCGCGGGGTGCACCCTGGCCGCACTGCTACCGCTCAGGAGACCACGTTGCTGGAGCGTCTCCAGGCGTGCCCTCGCCCTATAGGCGTACTCGCTCGCCGGGTAACGCGCGATGATGAAATGGTAGGTCTGCGCTGCGTCGACGAACAGACTCTGACGCTCCAGGCATTGCCCACGTAACAGGGAAATCTCCGGCTGCAGATACTGCCGAGAGCGGCTCTTTCGCTCGGCCTTGGAAAGCTCCAGCATCACATCCTCGCAGTCCCCGTCTTCATAGGCGCGGTATGCATTGTTCAGGTGGTGGTCGAGCGACCAGCGGGTGCAGCCGGCCACACTGGCAAGCATCGCCAGCAGGATCAGGGTTCGCATGGTTGATTCCTCCGTCGGCCGGTGTATCGGCCATCGAAGCGGTTTCTACAGGGCCGATGTCCAGTACCGAGACAAAAAGCATAACCTCCGTTCGGTCGTGCCGTCCGCTTGCTCGGCCCGAGCATCGACGCAGCTAGGCTGCCCCCGTCGCCAAGCCGCTGAGGAGATGCCTTGCGGTCCACCCCACCCTGCTCGTCATCAGCCTTCTGCTGGGCGCTTGCTCACCTACAGCGCCATCGCCATTCGCGATGCCAAGAGCACCGAGGCCGAGGAGCTATACCTGCTGGCCCTGTCGGAAACCCACGTTCAGCCGGATATACCGGAGAAGGCCTTATGCCAGCTCGGCCTCATGTGCCTGGCACCCGACAACCCCCATCCCGATCGAGACAAGGCGATTGCCTACCTGCGTCGCCTGCTGGTGCAGTTCCCCTCTGACGACCAGGCCAGCAAGTCCTCCCGCATCAGGATCAGGCGCTCAACCAGAACCGAACTTGAGGGGCCCGTGTGCGGCGCCTGAAACAATTCAGCAGGTAGTGAAAAGACTCCATGACTACAGTTTTTCCAGGGTGTAGCCTCGGGCTCAGCTTGGAAAATGGAGTCGTCGCATGCCCTTCCGCCGTACCAAAATCGTCGCCACCCTCGGCCCGGCCAGCAACTCCCCGGAGGTTCTGGAACAACTGATCCTCGCGGGTTTGAACGTGGCCCGCCTCAACTTCTCCCACGGCAGTCCGGAAGAACACAAGGCGCGCGCGCGCCTGGTTCGCGAGCTGGCGGCCAAGCACGGTCGTTTCGTTGCCCTGCTCGGCGACCTTCAAGGACCGAAGATCCGCATCGCCAAGTTCGCCAACAAACGAATCGAACTCAAGGAAGGCGACAGCTTCCGTTTCTCCGTCACCCACCCGCGTGACGCCGGCAATCAGGAAGTGGTGGGTATCGACTACCCCGACCTGGTGAGGGACTGCGGCGTAGGTGATGAACTGCTGCTGGACGACGGCCGTGTGGTAATGCGCGTTGAAAGCAGCAGCGCCGATGAACTGCAATGCCGCGTGATGATCGGCGGCCCGCTGTCAGACCACAAGGGCATCAACCGCCGTGGCGGCGGCCTGACTGCGCCGGCCCTGACCGCCAAGGACAAAGCCGACATCAAGCTGGCTGCCGAGATGGAACTGGACTACCTGGCCGTTTCCTTCCCCCGCGACGCCGCCGACATGGAACTGGCTCGCCGCCTGCGCGACGAGGCTGGTGGCAAGGCATGGCTGGTAGCGAAGATCGAGCGCGCGGAAGCTGTAGCCGACGACGAGGCACTGGACGGCCTGATCCGCGCCAGTGATGCGGTAATGGTCGCGCGCGGCGACCTCGGCGTGGAGATCGGTGACGCCGAACTGGTGGGCATCCAGAAGAAGATCATTCTGCACGCGCGCCGCTACAACAAAGCTGTGATCACCGCGACCCAGATGATGGAGTCGATGATCCACAGCCCAATGCCGACCCGCGCGGAAGTCTCCGACGTGGCCAACGCCGTGCTCGACTACACCGACGCCGTCATGCTGTCCGCAGAAAGCGCCGCAGGCGAATACCCGGTGGAAGCGGTGCAAGCCATGGCGCGCATCTGCCAGGGTGCCGAAAAGCACCCCGACACCCGCCGCTCCAGCCACCGCATCGGCAACACCTTCAACCGCTGCGACGAGAGCATCGCCCTGGCGTCCATGTACACCGCCAACCACTTCCCGGGCATCAAGGCGATCATCTGCCTGACCGAAAGCGGCTACACCCCGCTGATCATGTCGCGAATCCGTTCCTCGGTACCGATCTACGCCTACTCGCCGCACCGCGAGACCCAGGCCCGCGTGGCGCTGTTCCGCGGCGTCGAGACCGTCCCCTTCGATGCGGCCGCACTGCCACCGGAGAAAGTCAGCCAGATGGCCGTCGACGAACTCCTGCAGCGTGGCATTGTGACGAAGGGCGACTGGGTGATCCTGACCAAGGGTGATAGCTACACCACCCAGGGCGGCACCAACACCATGAAGATCCTCCATGTCGGGGACCTGCTGGTCTGATACGGTCTGGAACGAAAGCTATGGTCACCCCCGTTTTTGCAGTACAGACCAGCGATGGGTGTTTGGCTTGCCTAAATCTATCCGGCGTCCGTAGGGGGCTTGCCCCGCGCCACGATGAGAGTCGCGCCTGACGACCCTGAAAAAGCCGGCGACTTCGAAAGCCGATTTTTGTGTCAGGTTCTTCGTCAGGCCGATGGGCCGTTCACGTCATCGGTTGTTCAGCTATCGCAAAACCTGGATGGGTGGTTCGTGGTACTGCAACAACAGCGAGGTCAGGCAGCGCAGCCGTCTGACCTCGCCTCATAACGGGTGTGCCTCGCGGCGATGGCACAGGCGCTGCAGATACTCCCGCGCGCATTGCATCCGCAATCGGCGCAAGTTCTTCTCCCCGCGCTTACTGATGCCCGGCGGGTTGGCTCGGCACCAGGCCGACTGACGCAGCGAAGTCGCGACTGCAGCCTTACTGGGCCTGCAGGTGAAGCTGCGCTTGCCCAGGTCGATACCAATCAACGCTGCGTCATTCATGACGATGGTCTCCAGAAAGAAAACACCCTGCGAAAGGCTAGCCTTCGCAGGGTGTCGGGAATGACCATCTGATCAAGCCTGGCACGGCCGGGCTCTTGAGGCTCGGGATAACTCACTGGACCAGAAGCTGGCCAATGGTCGGGTCCTTGAAGGCGCGGGTCAGGGCATCGCTCAGGACATCACTCACCAGCTTGGTGTTGGTCTCCTGGTTCGGAGCGGTGCCGAATCGCTGGTTCAGCGAGGCGCCATAGCGGCCGCTGTAGCGACGGGTGCTGTTCTGCACGTCGACGCGGAAGGTGGCACTGATAGTCGCCTCAGTTACGTAGACCCCCTCCTTCGGCGACTGATACTTGAGGTCAGCCAGGGTCAGGGTCAGTTGCGGCGCGTTATAGGCGTTCGGCGATGGGGTGAAGCCGAGCAGGCGAACCGCAGCCTCCGCTTCAGCTTGCAGACGCGGCAGGATGTCCTTGCCCTGAACGGAGATGGCGCTGGTTTCCGCGTAGATGCCGCCACGCGTCCCGAGTACCGGAGATGGACGGCCATCAGCCACCCGCACAACCACCGGCTGCCCCTGACCTACCGGAGTGAGCGGGCCAGTGAGCTTGGGTTGTGGGCTGAGTTGTTGCGGACTGAGGGCACAGCCGACCAGGGTCAGGCTAAAAGCGGCCAGCAGGCCGAGCAACGCACGTTTCAGCATGCTTGATCTCTCCAGGAGTGAAGACAAAACGGCCGGCAGTATAACCACCCCGGCACCGTACTGACAGAGCGCCAGCACTCATGAACGTTCAGACAAGCTCACTGTTGGAGGGTTCCTGTAATGGGCCTGTAATGGCCATATGAGATAAAAGCCGGAGCCACCCAGGAAGAGCCCCATGATCGCCCTCTGGTCCTTGTTCGCCCCTCGCCGCCAACTCCACTGCTTTGCCCTCCTGGACGACGCCGGCATCTGCCGCGAGCTGCGCCAGGCCAACGAGGCTCCGGCAGGCGGCCACTGGGTGCAGGTCGACGGCATTTGCCTCTCCTGGCTGGACCGACCACTCCCCCCTGGCGCCCTGGTCGCACCAGTCGTCGGACAGTCTGAGCGCCGCCGGGCGTTGGCAGCCTGACCGATGGACGAATAAAAGTCACACCAGTCGCCCTATTCCCCTGATTTCATCGTTATAATCGCCCCCCGATTATAAGGTCGTCTCCTGATCGGGCCTCGCAATACCGCTCCCCGCGCCAGCTGGGGCATCCGCACAGTCCCACAGAGAGCCGTCCACTTTTCGCGCTGCCATTTGCTGGCGAGCCGCGCCCTTCCGCCCGAAATGCAAACGCTTTTGCATGGACGCTTGCGTAACGAACGCAGAAGGAAGTGGCCTGCCCGAGGTAGCCGATCCTTTTGAGGTTCACGTCTCCAAAAGAGCGTGAGATGACGGTATTTCACTACTTCACAAGAGAGTGGCGAGCAAATGGCGCAAAACGATTACGAAGCGGTGGACGTGTTGCTGGTCGGGGCCGGCATCATGAGCGCGACACTGGCGGTCCTGCTGAAAGAGCTCGATCCCGGTATCAAGCTGGAAATCGCCGAACTCCGGGAGTCAGGGGCCATCGAGAGCTCCAACCCCTGGAACAACGCAGGCACCGGCCACGCTGGCCTCTGCGAGCTGAACTATACGCCTCAGGCGGCTGATGGCTCCATCGACATCAAAAAAGCCGTCAACATCAATGCGCAATTCGAGGTTTCCAAGCAGTTCTGGGCCTACATGAGTGGCAAGAGCGCGTTCGGTTCGCCCAAGAACTTCATCAATGCTGTTCCGCACCTGAGCTTTGTGCGTGGCGACAAGGACACTGCATTCCTGAAGAAGCGCTTCGAGCTGCTCCGCCAGCACCATGCCTTCAGCGACATGGAGTACACCGAAGATCGCATCACGATGGCCAAATGGGCGCCGCTGATGATGAAAGGCCGTGATTCGGCCGAGAAGATCGCGGCGACTCGCGCCATGAACGGCACTGACGTCAACTTTGGCGCGGTCACCACTCAGTTGCTGCAGTATCTCTCCAGCCTGTCGGATACCCGCGTCAGCTATTTCCAGAAGGTCACCAACCTCTCCCGAAGCGACAAGGGTTGGACCGTCAGCATCAAGAACACCCAGACCGGCGCCAACCGAGAAGTCTCCGCACGCTTCGTCTTCCTCGGTGCCGGCGGCGGCGCACTGCCCCTGCTGCAGCTCTCCGGTATTCCGGAAGGCAAAGGCTTCGGCGGCTTCCCGGTCAGCGGCCAGTGGCTGCGTTGCGACAACCCGGAAGTGGTCAAGCAGCACCAGGCCAAGGTCTACAGCCAAGCCGAGGTCGGCGCTCCGCCGATGTCCGTGCCACACCTGGATACCCGCGTGGTGGATGGCAAGAAGTCCCTGCTGTTCGGACCTTACGCTGGCTTCACCACCAAGTTCCTCAAGCACGGCTCCTTCCTCGACCTGCCGCTCTCGGTTCGCCCAAGCAACCTCGGCCCGATGCTGGCCGTGGCCCGCGACAACCTGGACCTGACCCGCTACCTGATCAAGGAAGTGATGCAGTCCCAGGAACAGCGCCTGGACGCCCTGCGTAAGTTCTATCCGGAACTGAACCCAGCAGACTGGCGCCTGGAAGTGGCTGGCCAGCGTGTTCAGATCATCAAGAAGGATGGCAAGAAAGGTGGTGTCCTGCAGTTCGGTACCGAGCTGGTATCCGCCGAGGATGGCAGCATAGCGGCCCTGCTCGGCGCCTCGCCAGGTGCTTCGGTCACGGTTTCCATCATGCTCAACCTCATCGAGCGCTGCTTCGCCGAACAGGCTCGCACTGAGCAGTGGACGGCCAAGCTGAAGGAAATCTTCCCTGCCCGCGAGAAGGCACTGGAAAGCGATGCTGCCCTGTATCGCGAGATCAGCGCCCACTCTGACGAGCGTCTGGGCCTGACCAGCGTCGACAAGGCTGCCCAGAGCATCGCCTGAAGCGTTGCTTGCCGCTGAATGAAAAACCGCTCTTCGGGGCGGTTTTTTTATGGGCGTAGCGCACAGCTCGCTCCGACATCCGCCCCATGGGCACAGGAAATGAATAAGCCCGCTGAAGAGCGGGCTTATTCATACAGAGATCAATCAGCCGCGAGCAGCCTTGATCACGTCGATATAAGGCTCAGCCATACGCTGGTCCTGGATCAGGGCGATGAAATCGTTGCCCTTTTCATCCTTGGCATTCAGGTCATAGCCCGCTTCGACGAAGAAGCTGACGAAACGTTCGAAGTCATCGACGCGCAGACCGCGGTAGGCCTTGATCAGCTTGTGCAGGGACGGCGGCGTGGAATCGGCCGGCTCGACTGCGAGGAACAGTTTGATCGAGTCATCGGTGATTTCTTCACCAATCACCTGCTTCTTGTCTTTACGCATCGCTCACATCTCTCTACAGGGCCAGGATCGCGGGGCGGGCAGTTTACCCCCGCCCGGCCCCAGCCTCAACGCACGCGCACCGCGCCGCTGTGCAAGTCGGCCCAAACGTGGCCATTGGCATAGCTGAGGAACTGACAATAGACCGGGCCGTGGCGCAGTAGGTCAACCACAGCGCTGAACTGCGCCAGCGGATAGTTGAGGTTGAGTATCCGGCTAGCGGGATCGTAACTGGGCTTTTTCAGGCTCTTGCCCTCACCGTCGAACTGGATCAGCACCAACGCCACATCGGCGCCCTTGCTCAGGGGCTTGCCCTTCAGGCGAATGACCGTGGGCGAAGTGATCGGGATTGGCTGCTGGTTGGATTGGCGCTGGCTGCCGAGCAGCACGGAGTATTCGGTGATCTGGATGAGTTGCTGCTGCTCGGGAGCCTCCTGGCGCAGTGAGAGGTCATCCGGCGGGAGGAACTGAATATGCATGGGCGCGTTTTCGGCGGCGCTGAGCGGCAGGCCCAGCAGCATGGCGAAGGCGGCGCCAACACGTAAAGGCGAGTACATCGAAAGCTCCGACGGCGTGGGTGCGCAGCACTCTAGCACGGGCCTGCGCGGCGCAGGCATTCGACTCAGGCCAACGCATGCTGTTCACCCCACGCCCTATACTCACCCAGTTGCCAAGGAGTGACCATGTCCCTGTACCAGCCCCCCTTGTTCACAGCGCTGCGCCATACGCTGCGCGAAGGCTACTCCCTTGGCGCCCTGCGTGGCGACCTGGCGGCAGGCCTTACGGTCGGCATCATCGCCATTCCGCTGGCGATGGCGCTGGCAATTGCTGTCGGCGTGCCGCCCCAGCATGGCCTCTACACCGTGCTGGTAGCCGCCCCGCTGATCGCCCTCACAGGTGGTTCGCGCTTCAACATCTCCGGCCCCACGGCGGCCTTCGTGGTCATCCTTCTGCCCATCACCCAGCAGTTCGGTGTCGGCGGATTGCTGCTCTGTACCCTGATGGCCGGAGTGATCCTCATCGCCATGGGACTGGCGAAAATGGGCAAGCTGATCCAATTCATTCCCTACCCCGTGACGCTGGGCTTTACCGCCGGCATCGGCATCGTCATCGCCACCCTGCAGGTCAAGGACCTGCTCGGCCTAAACCTGGCCCATCCGCCGCAAAACTATGTGGAGCAATTGCAGCTGCTGGCCAATGCCCTGCCCACCGCCCACCTGGGCGATACCCTGGTCGCACTGGTGTGCCTGGCTATCCTGATCGTCTGGCCGCGCTTTGTACCCAGGGTGCCAGGCCACTTGGTAGCGCTGGCGGCAGGCGCTCTGCTCGGCTTGTTGCTGGAGGGCATGAACATCCCCGTTGCCACCCTCGGCGAGCGCTTCAGCTATGAGCTGAACGGCGTCAGCCACCCCGGTATCCCCCCCTTCCTCCCTGATTTCGCCTGGCCCTGGCAACTCCCAGGGCCGGACGATCAACCGCTGCAACTATCGTTCGAGCTGTTCCGCCAGCTACTGGCTCCAGCCTTTGCCGTTGCGATGCTTGGCGCAATCGAGTCGCTGCTTTGCGCCGTAGTGGCCGACGGCATGGCCGGTACCCGCCACGACCCCAACGCCGAACTGCTCGGTCAGGGCATCGGCAACCTCGTGGCGCCGCTGTTCGGCGGCATTACCGCCACCGCCGCCATCGCCCGCAGCGCGGCCAACGTGCGCGCTGGTGCATTCTCGCCGATCGCGGCGATCATTCACGCTGGTGTGGTACTTCTGGCCATGCTGCTGCTCGCGCCGCTGTTCAGCTACCTGCCGATGGCGGCGCTGGCGGCCTTGTTGCTGATGGTGGCCTGGAACATGAGTGAAGCCCGTCACGTCGCGCATACACTGCACATTGCACCGCGCAACGATGTGTTTGTACTGCTGGCCTGTCTGGTGCTGACAGTGTTGTTCGACATGGTGCTGGCGGTGGGCATCGGCCTCTTGCTGGCTGCCGGGCTGTTCATCAAGCGGATGAGTGACCTGACCGACACCGCGCCAATTCCCAAGCACTTCCACGAAGCGCTGCGCGAACTGCCCGAGCAGGTGCTGGCCTATGCCATTCGCGGTCCGTTGTTCTTCGGGGCAGCGGAGAAAGCACTCAGCGTGCTGCGTCGATTCAATCCGGAGGTAAAGGTGGTCATCGTCGAGATGAGCGCCGTGCCGCTGCTCGACATGACGGCGCTGGCCGCCCTGGAAAATCTGCTGCACGACTACCACCGCCAGGGCGTCGGTCTGGTCCTGGTCGGGACCTCACCGCGGGTGCGGCTGAAACTGCGCCGTGCCGGCGTGCATCGGGAGGCTGGCCGGCTGGCTTATGTGCAAACCCTGGAGCAAGCGCAGGTCAAAGCCCTGCGCTGGCTTGAACCAAACGAGGCTCAGGCGAACAACGAGCACATCCAGGCCAGATAATCGACTGCACCGGGGTCGCCTTCGCGCGGCGCCCAGTTGGCCTGTTCGCCGTCCCCCAGGGGACGATAGGGGCCGGCCTTGCACTCGAACAGCAAGCTGTCCGGCTCCAGCACCACCAGCGCATGGAACAATCCCGGCGGCAGGTCTACGCCCACGCAATCGCCTCCAGCCACCAATTCGCGCTGCTCCAGCACGGTGCCCTGCTCGTCGAAGATCAGTAGACCCAGCCGCCCCTTGAGCACCAGCAGGCATTCCGCCTTGTCAGCGGACAGGTGGCGATGCGGCGGGATATAGGTACCCGGTTGCAGCCCCACCGCCAGGCGATGGCAAGGCTCGTCCATCTCGTGGAAGTTGTGATGCTGACGCTTGCGCGGGCTTGTCGCGGCCTTTTCAGCCAGTTCACTGAACAGGCCCTGGTCGAGGTAGCGCGGCGCGGCCATGCCTCAGAGCCCCTTGACCGCAAAAATGCCGGCCGCGTTGCGCCAATAGCCCTTGTAGTCCATGCCGTAGCCGAAGATGTAGCGATCCACGCAATCCAGACCGACGTAATCAGCCTTGAGGTCCGGACGAGCCTTGCGGTTGTGGGTCTTGTCGATCAGTACAGCCGTGTGCACATGGGCGGCACCGGCGTGCTTGCAGAAGTCGATGATGGCAGCCAGGGTGTGCCCTTCGTCGAGGATGTCGTCGATGATCAGCACGTCGCGATCGATGAAGGAGATTTCCGGCTTGGCCTTCCAGAACAGCTCGCCACCGCTGGTTTCATTGCGGTAGCGGGTAGCGTGCAGGTAGGACAGCTCCAGCGGGAAATTCAGCTTGGGCAGCAACTTGCCAGCGAAGATCAGGCCGCCGTTCATCACGCAGAACACCACCGGGTTACGCTCGGCCAGCTCACCGTTGATGGTCTCAGCCACCTGGGTAATGGCCGCTTCGACCTGGGCTTCGGTATACAGGCAGTCGGCTTCGGCCATCACCTGGCGGATGTGTGCGAGATCGGCGGACATGGCAATTCCTCTGGGTCTGGCGAGGAAAAATGCTGCACTTTCCTCGGAAACTTGAACGGGGCGTCAAGATAAAAGCTGGCAAAGGTACTCATCGACCTCTCCTCCCGCAAGCCTTGACGGACGAGCGTAGACCATACTGCTTTTGCACTGCCGGCAGATCGGTACCTGGAAGCCACAGGCCAGAGGGTGCGACCCGCCAGTCACTTCTGCACGGTGTGTAGTCAATCGTTTAAGCTAACGCAATTTTTTGCCAGCCTGCCGGAGAATACGCCCCATGCCCATCCGAGAGATCCGCCATCCGCTGATCCGCCACAAACTCGGCCTGATGCGCCGCGCCGATATCAGCACCAAGAACTTCCGCGAACTGGCACAGGAAGTCGGCGCCCTGCTGACCTATGAAGCGACCAACGACCTGCCCCTGGAAAACTACGAAATCCAGGGCTGGGCGGGGCCGGTCCAGGTCGAGAAGATCGCTGGCAAGAAGATCACCGTCGTGCCGATCCTGCGCGCCGGCATCGGCATGCTCGACGGCGTGCTCAGCCTGATCCCCGGTGCGAAAGTCAGCGCGGTGGGCGTCGCCCGCAACGAAGAAACCCTCGAAGCGCACACGTACCTGGAAAAGCTGGCCCCGGAAATCGATGAGCGCCTGGCGCTGATCATCGATCCGATGCTGGCCACCGGCGGATCGATGGTCGCCACCATCGATCTGCTCAAGCGCGCCGGCTGCAAGGAAATCCGCGCCATGGTGCTGGTGGCAGCGCCCGAAGGCATCAAGGTGGTCAACGACGCCCATCCGGACGTGATGATCTTCACCGCCTCCATCGACCAGAAACTCAATGACCACGGCTACATCATTCCGGGTTTGGGCGATGCTGGAGACAAGATATTCGGCACCAAACAGAAGGAAAACTGATCGATGAGCGACGAATTCAACGACCCGCTCTGGCGCCAAGTGCTATCTGGCGCCCAGATGCTCTTCGTCGCCTTCGGCGCTTTGGTGCTGATGCCGCTGATTACCGGACTCGATCCCAACGTAGCGCTGTTCACCGCCGGCATTGGCACCTTGCTGTTCCAGTTGGTTACCGGGCGCCAGGTGCCGGTGTTCCTGGCCTCCAGCTTCGCCTTCATCACTCCGATCATCCTCGCCAAGGGCCAGTTCGGTCTGGCCGCGACCATGGGCGGTGTGGTCGCAGCCGGCTTCGTATACACCTTCCTCGGCCTGGCCGTGAAGATCAAAGGCACCGGTTTCATCGACCGCCTGCTACCGCCAGTGGTGATCGGCCCGGTGATCATCTCCATCGGCCTGGCCATGGCCCCCATCGCCGCCAACATGGCCATGGGCAAGGCCGGTGACGGCACCGAGCTGATCCCTTACGGCACCGCCATGTGGATCTCCATGCCGGCGTTGCTCACGACCCTGATTGTCGCCGTATTCGGCAAGGGCATCTTCCGCCTGGTGCCGATCATCTCCGGCGTACTGGTGGGTTTTGCCCTGTCGTTCTGGTTCGGCGTGGTGGATACCGCCAAGATCGCCGCCGCCCCGTGGCTCGCTCTGCCCAACTTCGTCGCGCCGGAGTTCAACTGGCAGGCCATTCTGTTCATCGTGCCAGTGGCGCTGGCTCCGGCCATCGAGCACATTGGTGGGGTGATCGCTGTCGGCAGCGTGACCGGTCGTGACTATCTGAAGAAACCCGGTCTGCATCGCACCCTGCTTGGCGACGGCCTGGCCACTTCGGCTGCCGGCCTGTTCGGCGGCCCACCGAACACCACCTACGCCGAAGTGACCGGCGCGGTCATGCTGACTAAGAACTACAACCCGAAGATCATGACGTGGGCGGCAGCATTCGCCATCGGCCTGGCCTTCATCGGCAAGTTCGGCGCCATCCTGCAGAGTATTCCGGTACCGGTGATGGGCGGCATCCTATGCTTGCTGTTCGGCTCCATCGCCGCCGTGGGCATGAACAGCATGATCCGCCACAAGATCGACCTGGCCGAAGCCCGCAACCTGGTAATCGTCTCTGTGACGCTGGTATTCGGCATCGGCGGCATGCTGGTGGGCAGCGGCACTGGCCAGGACGATTTCGGCCTGAAGGGCATCGCGCTGTGTGCCATCGTGGCCATCGCTCTCAACCTGTTGCTACCGGGCCATGACACCTGGAAGCAGACCCACAAGGACGATGTGCCACACTTCTGATCCGGCTCCAAAAGAACGCCCCGCGATTGCGGGGCGTTCTTTTGGTTTTGCAGGATGGATTGAGCGCAGCGATACCCATCCTGCGATCTCGACGCCAACCTACGAGGGTTGGGCCTGGCCCATCAATGGCTCTTCCGAAGTAGTAACGCCCCACTGCTGCAGACGCTGCAGACTCTCGCGATAAGGCTTTAGCCCCGCCCACAGCAACGCCACTGAACTGGTCACCGCCACGGACGTGACGATAAGCAGGGAATAGCGCAGTGCTGCATCGTCATCGAATACATAGTCAGTGAACAGCGCGACCGCCGTCGGACCAAGACCGAGGCCGATCAGGGTGATGATGAAAAGATAGATGGCCGAGGCCTGACCTCTCATCGAGTTGGGCATGATTTCCTGGATCGCCGCAGGCGCCACGCCGAAGGGCATGCTCAGGCAGAACACCGTAGGTGCCATCAGCACCATCGTCCAAGTGGCATCGTTGAGCAGCGGGAACAGCACCACCAGAGGCAGGGCGCCAGTCGCGGCGATGAGGCCGACGCGCATGTTGGCATCGCGGCGCCCGCGCTTGGCCATCCAGTCCGCCAAGCGCCCACCGAAGACGATGCCCAGGCAGCCGAACACCGCCACCAGGCTGCCGTAGACTACGCCCACCTGGCCGGCTTCCCAGCCATGGGTGCGGATGAAGAAGGTCGGGATCCAGGCCGCACTGCCGTAGCCGGCGAACGACAGGCCGGCAAAACCGAAGTTGTGGCACAGCACGGTGCGCCGGTTGCTGCGCAAGTAACGGCCAACCTCCGCCAGCGGCACGGCCACACCTGCGCCGATACCTCGCCGCTTGGGTTCGTTGACCGCCAGCATCAGCAGAGTGAAGAGCAGGCCGGCGGCCCCCAGGGCCAGGAATATCAGCTGCCAGGGGCGTACGTGACCAAGCAGCGGCAATACCACATCGCCCTGGGCCGAGGCGAACTTGATCACTAGCCCGCCCAGCAGGAAAGCGATGCCGGACCCCAGGTACACGCCCATGGAGTAGACGCTGATCGCTGTGGCACGCCGCTCCTGAGGAAAGCTGTCGGCAATCAGCGAATACGCCGCAGGTGACAATGCTGCCTCGCCCACGCCAACACCGATCCGGCAGAGGAGGAACTGCCAGTACAGACGCGCCATGCCACAGGCGGCGGTGGCGGCGCTCCAGAACAGCACACCGATGGCGATCAGGCCACGCCGGCTGCGGGTATCGGCCAAGCGCCCGAGCGGGATGCCGCAAACGGTGTAGAACAACGCGAAGGACAGGCCCATCAGTAGGCTCATCTGCGTATCGCTGATGACCAGATCACGGCGGATGGGCTCCACCAGCAGGTTGAGGATCTGCCTGTCGATGAAGGACAGCACGTACGCCACCATCAGGATGGCGACTGTGGTCCAGGCACTCAGGCTGGAGGGGTAGCCGTTATTCTTGTTCTGCACTGGCATCTCCTCGGCGCCACTTGCGGGACGCACGACGGTGGAAGGTGAGGCCAGCTTAGGTGCAGAACTGAAGTCAGGGGTACCGTCACCCCGCCTTATTGGCGAAGCGAATGCAAAGGCTGCCCCCTGACTGATATGGGCCCGATCAGAGCAGTCGGGAAGCGCGCGCGGAAATTGCCGCCAACGCGGAGGCCCACTGCGGCTGGGCATTCAGGCAGGGCACCAGTACCAACTCCTGGCCACCGGCGGCGATGAACTGCTCGCGCCCGCGGTCACCGATCTCCTCAAGGGTCTCGATACAGTCGGCGACGAAGGCCGGGCACATCACCAGCAGCTTCTTCACCCCTCTCTTGGCCAGCTCGTCAAGGCGGGTCTCGGTGTAGGGCTCGATCCACTTGGCGCGACCAAGGCGAGACTGGAACGATACTGACCACTGATCCGGCCGCAGCCCGGCGCGCTTGGCGAAGCCCTCGCTGGTCTTGTAGCACTGCGCGCGGTAGCAGTTGGCGAGAATCTGACCTTGCGCCCGCTGGCAGCAATCTGCCCCCTTCAGGCAGTGGGAGCCAGTCGGGTCGGTCTTGTGCAGGTGACGCTCAGGCAGGCCGTGATAGCTCATCAGCAGATGGTCAAAGCCTTGGTCCAGATACGGTTTGGCACTGGCCGCCAGGGCATCGAGGTAGTCCGGCTGGTCGTAGAACGGCTCGACCAGGTTGACCTGCAATTTCAGGTCATGGGCGCGCAATACCCTCCGTGCCTCCTCGATTGCCGTAGTGGTGGTGCTGTCGGCGAACTGGGGGTAGAGCGGCGCCAGGGTCACACGCTTGACACCCTGCTTGGCCAGGCTGAGTAATTCGGACTCTATGGATGGCTGGCCGTAGCGCATCGCCAGTGCCACTGGCCCATGCGGCCAGTATTCGCGCACCGCGTCCTGCAGTTGGCGACTGATCACGATCAGCGGCGAGCCTTCCGGCCACCAGATGGAGGCATAGGCATGGGCCGACTGGGCCGGGCGCTTGATCAGGATCAGCGACACCAGCAGTCGGCGCAGTGGCCAGGGCAGATCCACCACGTAGGGGTCCATCAGGAACTGGTCGAGGTAAGCGCGAACATCCTCCGCCGAAGTGGAAGCAGGTGAACCGAGGTTGACCAGCAGCAGTGCATGATCAGTCATCAAACATCCTTAGGCTTCAGCACATCGCCGAGCGCCGTGTCCAGGTCGGTAAACGCAAAAGTGAAACCCGCCGCTTGCAGGCGAGCCGGCATGGCCCGCTGCCCACCCAATAGCAGGCCGGACAGCTCGCCCAGCAACAGGCGCAAAATGAAAGCCGGGGCCGGCATGAATGCCGGGCGCGCCAGCGCCCGGCCCAGGCTGCTGGCGAAGTCGCGACTGCGCACCGGCCGCGGCGCGCAGGCATTATAGGGACCGCGAGCGTCTTCTCGCCGCAAGAGAAAATCGATCAGGGCGATTTCATCCTGCAAATGAATCCATGGGATCCACTGGCGCCCGCTGCCAACCGGACCACCCAGCCCCAACTTGAACAGCGGCAACATACGTTTCAGGAAACCTCCATCAGGCGCCAGCACCAGTCCGGTGCGCACGAGTACCACACGGATGCCCAGTGCCTCGGCACGTTGCGCAGTCTCCTCCCAGGCGATGCAAAGCTGGCTGGCAAAATCGTCCGTCACGGACGGCGACTCTTCCGTCAACTCGCGCTCGCCACCATCGCCGTACCAGCCCACTGCCGAGCCGGAAAGCAGCACACTCGGCTTCTGCGTGCGCCCCTCCAGCCATTCCAGCAATTGCTCGGTCAGAGTGATGCGACTGGCCCAGAGCTGCGCCTTGCGCTTGTGAGTCCAGGGTCGGTCGGCGATGGGTTCGCCGGCCAGGTTCACCACCGCGTCCAACGGGTCGTCGCCGTAGTCCCTGAACTGGCCAATGCCGCGCACGCTCCTGCCGCACAGGCTGGCAACACTCTGCGGACGCCTGCTGAGTACCGTCAGCTCATACCCCTCGGCGAGCCAACGACGACAGAGCGCGCGGCCAATCAGACCAGTACCGCCGGTCAGCAATATGTGCATGGCATCTTCCTCGCATGGCGCTAACTGCAGTTATCGCCCTAGTCTGGTTTATGACGTTGTGACGTGCCTTTTTCATGTGCACCCGCCGTCAGAATTTCAGACGACCGCGATTGGAACCGATCAACCTATACAATTCAACACTCTTGTACAGGTATTGTCTAAAGCGTAGCCTGTAATCATAGGTAACGAGGTAGACCATGAGTGCACCCATCGCCATCATCGGTACCGGTATTGCCGGACTCTCCGCTGCCCAGACGCTCCACGCTGCCGGGCAGCATGTAGAACTCTTCGACAAGAGTCGAGGCAGCGGTGGTCGCATGTCCAGCAAACGCAGCGACGCCGGCTCCCTGGATCTTGGCGCGCAATACTTCACGGCCCGCGACCGCCGCTTTGCCGAAATGGTCAAGCAGTGGCGGGATCGCGGCTGGGTCGCCGAATGGTCGCCCAGTCTCTACAACTTTGCCGCCGGCCAACTGCTGCCCTCCCCTGACGAACAGATCCGCTGGGTCGGCTCGCCACGGATGAGTGCCATCACCCGAGCCATGCTCGGGGCGCTTCCGGTCAACTTCGCCTGCCGCATCACCGAGGTCTTCCATGGCGAACGCCACTGGGGGCTGCAGGACGCGGAAGGTCTCAGCCATGGCCCCTTCAGCCATGTGATCGTTGCCACTCCGGCACCGCAGGCCACGGCATTGCTCGCTGCGGCACCCAAGCTTGCCGGTGCAGCTGCCAGCGTCGCCATGGAGCCGGTCTGGGCCGTCGCCCTGGGGTTCGACACGCCGCTGGACACGCGCGTCGAGGGCTGCTTCGTGCAGGACAACCCGCTGGATTGGGTCGCACGCAACCGCTCCAAGCCCGGCCGCGAAGCGGGCCTCGACACTTGGGTCCTGCATGCCAGCAATGCCTGGAGCAAACAGCACCTGGACCTGCCGAAAGAAGTGGTCATCGAACACCTCCACGGCGCCTTCGCTGAAATGATCGGCTGCGCCGTGCCCGCCCCCAGCTTCAGCCTGGCGCACCGATGGCTCTATGCGCGGCCAAGCCAGGCCCACCAATGGGGCGCGCTGGCCGATGCCGACCTCGGGCTCTACGCTTGTGGCGACTGGTGCCTGTCAGGCCGCGTAGAAGGCGCCTGGCTCAGCGGCCAGGAAGCAGCTCGCCGACTGCTTGAACACCTGTGAGCACGCGGCACAGCAATCCAACAAGCTTCTCCTCTCCAAATGGACGGCCGTGAGGCCGTCCAACCGTGAAACACACTTTCTGGTCACTGAACTGGTCCGCGATTAGCTCGACAAGGTGCTATTCGTGGAAATCGAAGCGGTGCTCACCAAGCGCGTCCAGCGCCTGGATTGGCAAGACCTGAGCGACGCCGAACGCTGGCAACCCGGCTGGCGCTGAACACCCCAAAACCAATACAACACCTGTACAAAACTTTTATTTGTACAGACAACGGCCTATGATTTAAAAAAAGCTGTACATGAAATTAGTTCTGTACAAGTTACGTTCAAGGAAAGTGCCATGACGACCGCGTTCAGCCTTCCACAGCGTCCCAAGCTCGGCATCAGCGCCTGCCTCCTCGGCGACCCGGTGCGTTACAACGGTGGTCACAAGGAATCACGCCTGTGCAGCCGCGACCTCGCCCAGCACTTCGATTTCGTCCCGGTATGCCCGGAGGTTGCCATCGGCCTCGGCACCCCGCGCGAGCCCATTCGCCTGATCGGTGACCCCAGCGCACCACGCGCGGTGGGCACTCTGAAGCGCGAACGGGATGTCACCAAGGCGCTCGCCGAGTTCGGCGAACATATGGCCGGTGAGCTACACGGCATCAGCGGCTACGTCTTCATGCACCGCTCGCCTTCCTGTGGCCTGGAACGGGTCAAGGTCTACCGCGAGAACGGCCACACCGCCGAGGGCGGCGCCCGCGGCATCTACGCCGGAGCCTTCTGTGCGCGGCACCCCGATCTGCCGGTGGAAGAAGACGGACGACTGATGGACCCGGTACTGCGAGAAAACTTCCTCACTCGCGTCTACGCCTACGCGCAATGGCAAGTATTTTGCGCCAACGGGTTGACGCGCCGCGCGATCATCGAATTCCACTCGCGCTACAAGTACCAGGTCCTTGCCAATGATCCGGAGCAATACAAGGCACTTGGCCGCCTGCTTGCCAGCATCGGCCAGCACGATCCGGAGGAAGTTGGCCCTCGTTATTTCTCAGGCCTGATGGCGGCGCTGAAAAAATGCGCCACCCGGCGCACCCACAGCAATGTCCTCCAACACCTGACTGGCTACCTGAAGCGGCACCTCAGCCCCCAGGAAAAAGCCGAAATCCAGCGCCTGATCGACCAGTACCGAACCGGCATCGTCCCGCTGGTGGTGCCCATGACCCTGCTCAAGCATCACTTCAGTAGCCACCCGGACGAGTACATCACGCAGCAGGCCTACCTGCAGCCGCACCCGGAAGAACTCAGCCTGCGCAATGCCATCTAGCCATGGACGAGACTCCCGATATCCCGACCGAACATGAGTACCAGGCCGCCCTCGCCAGGGGCTTGCTGCCGATTCGTGAAGTGGCGCGCCGCACCGGGGTCAACCCGGTCACCCTGCGTGCCTGGGAAAGGCGTTACGGACTGATCGTACCGTTGCGCACCAGCAAGGGTCACCGGCTGTATGCCGAAGACGAAGTCGCGCGTATCCAGCTGATCCTCACCTGGCTCAATCGCGGCGTCGCGGTCGGCCAGGTCAAGGGCCTGCTGAAGGCCAAACGGCCGGCGATCGAAGCTGAATCCGAGCCGGACTCGCTCTGGGACAATCAGCGTCGCCAGTTGCTGAATGCCATCGGCGCACTCTCCGAGCGTCAGCTGGATGAGTGCTTCAACAGCGCCATGGCGCTCTACCCACCCCGCACGCTTTATCGTCAGCTGCTCCAACCGCTGCTCGCAGAGCTGGAACTGCGCTGGCGATGCCAGTTTGGCGCGCAGGTGGAGCGCGTCTTCCTCTACTCCTGGCTGCGTAGCAAACTGGGCACCCGGCTCTACCACAACAACCGCCTATGCACCGGCGCGCCGCTCTTGTTGATCAACTTCTCCGAGCTGCCCATGGAGCCGGGCCTCTGGCTCACCGCCTGGCTCGCCAGCAGCGATGACTGTCTGGTGGAAGTATTCGACTGGCCGGTGCCACCGGCTGAGCTGGCCCTGGCGATTGCGCGCATCGAGCCACGCGCCTTGCTGCTCTATTCGAGCCAGACGCTGAGCGCTGACGGGTTGCCGCGTCTACTCAACAACTCCACCTGCCCGATACTGCTGGCTGGGCCTGCGGCCGCCATCCATCGCGAGATCGTTCAGGCCCAGAACAACGACAAGCTCCCCCCCACCTGCCCCGACGATCCTCTGGCCGCAGTGGACGCACTGGCCGAGCTCGGCCTGCTGCACAATCGATAAGGACCGCCCCATGCGCCAACTCATTTGGTTCCGCAGCGACCTGCGCACCCAGGACAACACCGCGCTGAATGCAGCACTGGACGCCGGCCCGACCCTTGCGCTCTACCTGATCACACCTGGTCAGTGGCAGGCCCATGACGATGCCCCGAGCAAGGTGGACTTCTGGCTGCGCAACCTCGCCGAACTGTCCACAGCCTTGCGTGCGCTCAACGTGCCGCTGTTGATCCGCCGGGCCGATCACTGGGCCGAGGCACCGCGCGCGCTGGCCGAGCTAAGCCATGAGCAGCGCATCGCAGCCGTGCACGTCAACGAAGAGTACGGCATCCACGAAGTCCGTCGCGACCGATTGGTGGCCGCAAGCCTGGCCGACGAAGGCATCGCCCTGCACAGGCATCTCGACCAGTTGTTCTTCAAGCCCGGCAGCGTGCTGACTCGTAGCGGTGGCTACTTCCAGGTCTACAGCCAGTTCCGCAAGGTCTGCTACGAGCGCCTGCATGCGGCCATACCCCGTTGCCTGCCTACGCCCAAGGCGCAGGCCGATATGGATATCCCGAGCGACCCTGTACCTGACCGGGTTGAAAGGTTCGCCACACCGTTAGAATCTCTGCGCAACCTCTGGCCGGCCGGAGAACGGGTCGCCCGAGACCGCCTGGAAGCCTTCGCCGAAGAGCAGCTTTGGCAGTACCAGGGTCAACGCGACTTTCCGGCGCAGCCCGGCACCAGCCAACTGTCGCCCTACCTCGCGGCCGGCGTGCTTTCGCCACGCCAATGTCTGCACGCGGCGTTGCAGGCCAATTGCGGCGAGTTCGACAGCGGCCACCCCGGCGCTGTCACTTGGATCAACGAGCTGCTCTGGCGGGAGTTCTACAAACACATCCTGATGGGCTATCCGCGCGTATCGCGTCACCGGGCCTTCCGCCAGGAAACCGAAGCCCTGCCCTGGCGCCACGCGCCAGAGGATCTGAACGCCTGGCAGCAAGGACGCACCGGCATCCCGCTGGTGGACGCGGCCATGCGCCAACTCCTCGCCACCGGCTGGATGCACAACCGCTTGCGCATGGTCGTGGCGATGTTCCTGACCAAGAACCTGCTGATCGACTGGCGAGAGGGAGAGCGCTGGTTCATGCGCCACCTGATCGACGGCGACCTCGCCGCGAACAACGGCGGCTGGCAATGGAGCGCCTCGACCGGCACAGACGCCGCGCCCTATTTCCGCATTTTCAACCCCATCAGCCAGTCGGAGAAGTTCGACCCGGAAGGCCGATTCATCCGTCACTGGGTCCCCGAACTGGCGCATCTCGACAAGCGCGATATCCACAACCCGGCCCGCCTGGGCGGCTTGTTCGGCGTGCAGGGCTATCCATTGCCGATCGTGGATCTCCGAAAGAGCCGCGAACGAGCGCTGTCGGCCTTCAAGCAGTTGGCGGCGGTCTGACACGAGCGACTTCCTGTGCTGCGTTCTACTGCGAGCAACAGCGTCAGCGGAGTTTTGTAAATCCTTTCGGAGCGGGGTGGGGTCGAGGGATTGCAGGCAGGCCTGCGACCGGCTTGGCGAGTGAATTCGCCCCCGCGGGCTTTTCTCATAAAAAACCGGGCAGATCGCCCGGTCTTCCTTTGCGCAGTTTCGCCTCAGAACGACAGGCGATAGTGCAGCGAATACGTCTCTATCCCATCGTTCGGCTGCTTGATGCCGGCGTTGGAGTAGTGCATGGCGCGCAGGCCCAGTTCTTGGTTGTAAAAACGCAGGCCGGCGCCAATGCGATCTTCGAACTGGAAGGAAGTGCCGATGTCATGATCATCCAACTCGGTGCTGGAAAACAGGGCTACGCCAATACCCGCCTCGACATAGGGACGTATGGTTTCCCCGGCAAACTCATAAACGAACATCGGTGTGAAAGAAATACTGTGGCTGCTGGCTGACTCGCCACCTTCCCAGTAGGTGTAGGCAGCATCCCAATATCCACCCACGTGGCCCACGTCGCTCTGGAACCATTTGCTGGAGAAGTCGAACTGCGTGCCCAAACGGTAAACCGTGTTGGAACTGGAATCACCCGTCCGGCCAATATCGAGGGAAACCCCAGCGGCTTGAACGTTAGCAAGGTACCCCATGGAAAGTGCCGCAGCCGCGGCTAAGCAGAACATCTTCTTCATGAAAACAGTCCTTATTCTGGAAGTGCTGACAGAAAGCAGTAATACCTATCAGCGATTATAGGTAGCTTTTTAATCGTGGAAATAAGCTGCCGGAGATTTCCTTCAGCAAGGAAAGCGCTTTACGTCAGCCTGCTCACCCCACAACACTGGCAGGATTTCCTGCATCGCGAGCGGGTCCCCACTCGACCAGAATCGACAGGGCCTGGCATTGCCGTCGGCTAGCAGGTTCCGTGCCTCCAGCAGCCTTTGTAGCTGGCGAGCTACCGCTGCCCCGGTGTCGACCAGGCTAACCGAGGAGGGCACCATTTCACGCAACAGCGGCCGCAGGAAGGGGTAGTGGGTGCAGCCGAGGATCAACGTATCGCAGCCCTCGACCAGCAGCGGCTCGACGTATTGGGCAAGCAGTGTTCGCGTCTGCCCCCCAACCAGGTCGCCTGCCTCGATCCGTTCGACCAATCCCGGACACGGCTGGGTAATCACCCGTACATCGCTGGCGAACCGGTCGAGCAAGGCAGCGAACTTGGCGCTCCTCAATGTGCCTGTCGTGGCTAGGACGCCGACGACACCGCTGCGGGTAGCGGCCGCAGCGGGCTTGACGGCCGGCTCCATACCCACGATCGGCAGTTGTGGATAACACTCACGCAGGTCCGCCACCGCCGCGGCGGTAGCGGTATTGCAGGCCAGCACCAGGGCCTTGGCGCCTTGGTCGATGAGGAATTCGGCAATGCGGTGGCTGCGCTCGCGAATGAACTCGGCGCTCTTCTCACCGTAAGGCACGTGACCGCTATCGGCCACATAAAACAAGGACTCGTTCGGCAACAGTTCGCGTATCTCGCGCAGAACCGAGAGCCCACCGACACCCGAGTCGAATACCCCGATTGCTGGCGCGTCAGGCATGCCCCGCTCCGCAGACCTCACAGCCCGGATCACGCTTGACCCGTAACTCACGGAAGCGGGTACCCAACGCATCGATCAGCAACAGGCGACCCACCAGCGGTTCACCGAAACCGGCCAACAGCTTGAGTGCTTCCAGCGCCTGCAGGCTACCCACCAACCCCACCAAAGGCCCCACTACACCAGCTTCGCTGCAGGTCAGCTCAGCCTCGCTGCCGTGTCCGTAGAGGCAGTGGTAGCAAGGGCTGTCCTCGCGGCGGGGATCGAAGACCGAAAGCTGGCCTTCCAGGCGGATGGCAGCACCCGACACCAGCGGCTTTCCAGCTGCGACGCAGGCGACGTTGACCGCTTCACGTGTGGCGAAGTTGTCGGTGCAATCCACCACCAGGTCGACAGCGCCCACGGCGGCGGCCAGGGCGTCCTCGTCCAGCGCGCGGGTATGCGGCACCAGGCGGACTTCCGGGTTCATCGCCGTCAGACGCGCCATAGCCGATTCGACCTTGCTGCGCCCCAGGCTCTGGTTGTCGTGGATGATCTGCCGTTGCAGGTTGGTCAGGTCAACGCTATCGAAATCGGCCAAGTGCAGTTCACCCACACCGGCAGCGGCCAGGTAGAGGGCGACGGGGGAACCCAACCCGCCGAGTCCGACGATCAGGACTCGCGCCGCTTTGAGGCGTAATTGCCCGTCGACGTCAATTTGCGGCAGCAGGATCTGCCGGCTGTACCTCAGGAGTTCCTGGTCGCTCAGCATGGCCATTGTCCAAGGGAAATACGTTCATGGCCGCCAAGATCGCACCGACTTTCCACCTGATGGAAACCTTGCCGGACCAGCAGATCACGCACGGCAGCAGCCTGGTCGAAGCCGTGTTCGAGCATCAGCCAGCTGCCAGGCTGCAGGTGCTGCGGCGCTTCGCGGATGATCTGGCGGATATCGTCCAGACCGTCGCTGCCTGCAACCAGCGCACTGGAGGGTTCGAAACGCACGTCGCCTTTGACCAGGTGCGGATCTTTCGCGGCGATATAGGGTGGATTGCTGACGATCAGATTAAAGCGCTGCTCACCCAACGCAGAGAACCAATGGCTCTCCGCGAAATGGGCGTTGTCCAGCTGCAGGCGCGAGCGGTTGCGTTCAGCCAGTTCGACGGCCGCCGCCACCCGGTCAACGCCGGTAACGCTCCAGCCCGGACGCTCACAGGCCAAGGCCAGCGCGATGGCGCCGGTGCCGGTCCCCAGGTCCAGCACCTGCGCCGGGGTGGCTGGGATCAGTGCCAGAGCGGTCTCCACCAGCAGTTCGGTATCAGGACGGGGAATCAGGGTATGCGGCGCCACTTCCAGGTCCAGGCTCCAGAAACCCTGGTGGCCGAGGATATAGGCAACCGGTTCGCCGGCACGACGCCGCTGAAGGTACCCCGCATAACGCTCTGCGGCCTCGCTGGCCACCACCCGTTCGGGCCAGGTGTGCAGAAAGCTGCGCGGCTTGCCGAGGGCGGCTGCGAGCAGCAGTTCGGCGTCCAGGCGCGGGGTGGGGGAATCCGGCAGTTGGGCGGCATTGAGCAGGCTGGCGATGATGGTCACGCTCAGTCTCCCAAAGCCGCCAACTGGTCAGCCTGGTACTCGGCGAGCAGTGGCTCGATGACCGCTTCCACACCGCCGGCCAGGACGTCATCCAAAGCGTAGATCGTCAGGTTGATGCGGTGATCGGTGACTCGCCCCTGCGGGTAGTTGTAAGTGCGGATGCGCTCGGAACGGTCACCGGAGCCCACCAGCAGCTTGCGGGTCTCGGAGATTTCCTTGTGTGCAGCGGCCTCCTGCTGGTCGTTCAGCTTGGCGGCCAGCCAGGCCATGGCCTTGGCACGGTTCTTGTGCTGGGAACGCTCTTCCTGGCACTCCACCACTATCCCGGAGGGGAGGTGAGTGATCCGCACAGCGGAGTCGGTCTTGTTCACGTGCTGGCCGCCGGCGCCCGAAGATCGGTAAGTGTCCACGCGCAAGTCGGACGGATTGATCTCAATGGCGGCCTGCTCGTCCGGCTCGGGCAATACGGCCACCGTGCAGGCCGAGGTGTGGATGCGGCCCTGGGATTCGGTTTCCGGCACCCGCTGCACGCGGTGCGCGCCAGACTCGAACTTGAGCTTGGCGTAGACGTTATCGCCTTCGACCCGAGCAATCACCTCTTTATAGCCGCCGTGCTCGCCCTCGTTTTCCGAGAGTATCTCGACCCGCCACCCCTGGCGTTCGGCATAGCGCGAATACATACGGAACAGGTCGCCGGAGAAGATCGCCGCCTCATCACCACCTGTGCCGGCACGGATTTCGAGGAACACGTTGCGACCGTCGTTGGGGTCCTTCGGAAGCAGCATGCGCTGCAGGCGATTTTCCAGTTCGATCAGTTGCTCGCGGGCCTGGGCAACTTCTTCTTCGGCCATTTCACGCAGGTCGGGGTCGCTGTCCTTGAGCAGCGCCTGGGCCCCTTCGAGGTCGCTCTGGACTTTGCGGAACTCGCGGAACGCCAGGAGCACCGGCTCGACCTCGGCAAACTCCTTGGAATACGCGCGAAACTTGCCCTGGTCACTGATGACTTCGGCATCGCCCAGCAAGGCGGTGAGTTCCTCGTAGCGGTCCTGGAGGAGATCGAGCTTGTTCAGCAGGGAAGCTTTCATTGCGAACGTTTATCCGAGCCCTCGTCGAGGGCAAAGAGTTCCTGGGCCACGCTCAGCGCATCGAAGCGCCCGTCGGCGGAAAGTTTCTTCAGCTGCACGCTGGGGGCGTGCAGCAGTTTATTGGTCAGGCCACGGGCCAACTGAGCCAGGACCTCTTCGGCCGAGCTGCCGTTCTGCAGCAGGCGCAAGGCCTTGGCCAGTTCATCATCACGATGACGCTCGGCCTGCTGGCGATAGGCACGCAGCACATCCACTGCGGCCAACTCGCGCAGTCGCTGCATGAAGTCATCGACCCCGGCGCCGACCAGTTCTTCAGCGGCCTGGGCCGCGCCCTGGCGGCTCTTCAGGTTTTCCGCGACCACCTCGTGCAGGTCATCCACGGTATAGAGGTAGACGTCGTCCAGCTCACCGACTTCCGGCTCGATATCGCGTGGGACGGCGATGTCCACCATGAAGATCGGCTTGTGCCGGCGCTGCTTCAGTGCGCGCTCGACGGCGCCCTTGCCGAGAATCGGCAACTGGCTCGCGGTGGAGCTGATGACGATGTCGCTGTTGACCAGTTCCTGCGGCATATCGGCCAGCAGCACCGCGTGGGCGCCGAACTCTTCGGCCAGCATGCTGGCGCGTTCCAGTGTCCGGTTGGCGACCACGATGCGCTTGACGCCCTGCTCGTGCAGATGGCGAGCTACGAGGGTGATGGTTTCGCCGGCCCCAATCAGCAACGCCTGGCTACGGTGCAGGTCGGCAAAGATCTGCTTGGCCAGGCTCACGGCAGCGAACGCCACCGAAACCGGGTTCTCGCCGATGGCGGTGTCGGTCCGCACCGTCTTGGCGGTGCTGAAGGTGGCCTGGAACAACCGGCCGAGCAGCGGCCCGACCGTACCCGCCTCGCGGGCCACGGCATAGGCGGACTTCATCTGACCGAGGATTTGCGGCTCGCCCAGCACCATCGAATCGAGCCCGGCAGCTACGCGCATCATGTGACGTACCGCGTCATCGTCCTGATGAACATAGGCGCAGGCACGCAACTCTTCGAGGCTTAGATTGTGATAGCCGGCCAGCCAGGCGAGGACTTCGTCGATGCAGGGCTGGTCCTGCTCCAGGTACAACTCGCTGCGGTTGCAGGTGGAGAGAATCGCCGCCTCGCGGCTGGGCGTGACGCGGCACAACTGCTGCAGGGCTTCAACCAGCTGCTCGGGAGTGAAAGCCACGCGTTCGCGGACATCCACCGAGGCGGTCTTATGGTTGATACCTAAAGCAAGAAAGGCCATGCAGGGTCGCTAACTGAATCGGAAGGGCGCGCAATTGTCCTACTTCACTAGAACGAGAACAACTACCGTGGAGAATTGTCGCATCGAACAGGTTTTCAACCACAGCGCACAGGGCCGCGCCCCATGTGCTTGACTCAAGGCTTGTGTCATGATGGCCCCACCGCTGGTAAGTCGCCTCTTCCCTTATGAATAGATCCCTTGCGTTGCTGGCCGCCTTCCTCTTCCTCGGCGGCTGCCAGAACTTGACTCACAAATCTCCAGACGGCACCCCGCCCGTAGAAGATGAGAGCCAAACCAGTACACCCGCCAAGCCCGAGGTCTACGGCTCCTTCAGCCGTGAAGCCCTGTTCGCCTTGCTTTCAGCGGAATTGGCCGGCCAACGCAACCGTTTCGACATCGCCCTCGGCAACTATGTGCAACAGGCCAACGCGACCCAAGACCCCGGCGTGGCCGAGCGAGCCTTCCGCATTGCCGAGTACCTGGGCGCCGAACAGGCCGCCCTGGATACCGCCCTTATCTGGGCCAGGAACGCTCCAGAAAACCTTGATGCCCAGCGCGCGGCTGCCGTGCAGCTGGCACGCGCCGGCCGCTATGACGAGTCCATGGCCTACATGGAGAAGGTGCTGCAAGGCCAGGGCGATACCCATTTCGACTTTCTCGCGCTCTCCGCCGTCGAGACCGATGCTGAAACCCGCAATGGCCTGATGCAGAGCTTCGATCGCCTGCTGGCCAAGTACCCCGACAACAGCCAACTGGTGTTCGGCAAGGCGGTGCTGCTGCAGCAGAACGGCCAGACCGAAGAAGCCCTGACGCTGCTCGAAGGCATTCCTGCCAACGACGAAGAGATCGCCCCCATCCTGCTGCGCGCCCGTCTGCTGCAGAGTCAGGAACGCGGCAAAGAAGCCCTGCCCCTACTGCAGAAAGGCATCAAGCAACACCCGGACGACAAGCGCCTGCGCCTGACCTATGCCCGCATGCTGGTGGAACAGGACCGGCTCGAGGAGGCCAAGTCCGAGTTCTCCGCCCTGGTACAGCAATTTCCCGATGACGACGACTTGCGCTACTCGCTGGCCCTCGTCTGCATGGAAGCGGAAGCCTGGGAAGAAGCACAGATCTACCTGGAAGAACTGGTCGAGCGAGGCAGCCACGTCGACGCCGCCCACTTCAACCTCGGCCAGGCCTACGAGAAACAAGGCAACAACGAAAGTGCGCTGATCGAGTACGCCCTGGTCGGCCCTGGCAACGAATACCTGCCGGCACAGGTGCGTCAGGTCGAGATTCTCCTGCAGAGCGGTCGCGCCAACGAAGTCGAGAACCGCCTGACCAAGGCACGTGAAGCCCAGCCCGACTACGCCATTCAGCTTTACCTGATCGAGGCCGAGAGCCTATCCAAGCGCCAGCAGCCCGAGCGTGCCTGGAAGGTCATCCAGCAAGCACTGGAGCAGTTCCCGGACGACCTCAACCTGCTTTACACCCGCGCCATGCTGGCCGAGAAGCGCAACGACCTCGCTCAACTGGAAAAGGACCTGCGTTTCATCATCGAGCGCGAGCCGGAAAACGCCATGGCCCTGAACGCCCTCGGCTACACCCTGGCTGACCGCACGACGCGCTATGACGAGGCCAAGAAATTGGTCGAGCAAGCTCACCAGCTCAATCCCAACGACCCTGCGATCCTCGACAGCCTGGGCTGGGTGAACTACCGCATGGGCAACCTGAGCGAGGCCGAGCGCCTGCTGCGCCAAGCCCTCCAGAACTTCCCCGACCACGAAGTGGCTGCCCATCTGGGCGAGGTGCTCTGGGCTCAGGGTAAGCAGATCGAGGCACGAAAGGTCTGGGCCGACGCCCTGGAAAAACAGCCCGACAGCGCCATCCTGCGCGACACCCTTCAACGCCTGACTGGTTCCGGAACCCTCTGACCCATGCGTTTACGTACTTTCCTGGCCGCCGGCGCCCTGCTCCTGCTCACCGGCTGCGCCGGCTTCACCTCCCGCGAAACACTCGAAGGCCAGGGCGACCCAGCCAAATGGACTGCCCACAAGACCCAGGTCAGCGCCCTCGACGGTTGGCAGATCAGCGGCAAGGTGGGCATCCGCGCACCGCGAGATTCCGGCAGCGGCACATTGTTCTGGCTGCAACGCCAGGATTACTACGACATTCGCTTGTCCGGCCCCTTGGGGCGAGGCGCCGCCCGCCTGACCGGGCGTCCCGGGGAAATCGTCTTGGAGGTCGCCAACCAGGGCCGCTACCAGGCCGAGTCTCCAGAAGCCCTGTTACAAGAACAACTTGGCTGGCGCCTGCCGGTGTCCCACCTGCTCTGGTGGGTCCGCGGACTTCCTGCCCCGGATAGCCGCAGCCGCCTGACGCTGGACGGCAGAAGCCGCCTGGCACGCCTTGAGCAGGACGGCTGGCATGTGCAGTACATCAGCTATGTCGAACAGAAAGGCTATTCCCTACCCGATCGCATCAAACTGCAAGGCGAAGACCTGGACATCACCCTCGTGATCAAGGACTGGCAGCCGCGCCAGCTCGGTATCTGACATGCAGGGTGCAACACTCGTCCTGCCGGCGCCGGCAAAGCTCAATCTGATGCTCCACATCCTCGGCCGCAGACCCGATGGTTATCACGAACTACAGACGCTCTTCCAGTTCCTCGATCATGGCGACGAATTGGGCTTCGCCCTGCGCCCGGACGGCGAAATCCACCTGCGCACCGAAGTACCCGGCGTCCCACATGACAGCAACCTGATCGTCCGCGCAGCGCGCAAGCTGCAGGCCGAGTCTGGCTGCCAGCTGGGCGCTGACATCTGGCTCGACAAGCGGCTACCCATGGGCGGGGGCATCGGTGGCGGCAGCTCGGACGCGGCAACCACCCTGCTCGGTCTCGACCAGTTGTGGGATCTCGGATGGAGTGAAGACCGCCTGGCCGCTCTGGGGCTTGGCCTCGGCGCGGATGTGCCAGTTTTCGTGCGAGGACGCGCCGCCTTTGCTGAAGGCATCGGCGAACTCCTCACCCCCGTGGAGCTTCCGGAACCCTGGTTTCTCGTCGCCGTACCGCAAGTCTTTGTCAGCACAGCAGAAGTTTTCTCCGATCCTGAGTTGACACGCAATACGCAGCCCATTAAAGTTCGCAGCCTTCTTGAGGGGGGCGGTCGAAATGACTGCCAGCCGGTTGTCGAGAAACGTTACCCAGATGTACGTAACGCGCTGATCTTGTTGAATAATTTCACATCAGCTAGATTAACCGGCACTGGAGCTTGTGTGTTTGGGAGCTTCCCAAACAAGGGCGATGCTGATAAAGTTCGCCGCCAACTTCCGGCCACTCTGCCGAGCTTCGTTGCTCAAGGTCGTAACATTTCGATGTTGCACCGCAAGCTTAACGAGTTGGCCAAGAAGTGAATGCAAGTCATTCGGTTGTACGATACAGGGGCGTCGCCAAGCGGTAAGGCAGCAGGTTTTGATCCTGCCATGCGTTGGTTCGAATCCAGCCGCCCCTGCCATTAACCCTTCGAGGGTTCTGTACGACAGTTGTTCTGCAAAGCGTGATCTAAATTTAAAGGGGCGTCGCCAAGCGGTAAGGCAGCAGGTTTTGATCCTGCCATGCGTTGGTTCGAATCCAGCCGCCCCTGCCATACACGAAAAAGCTGTTCAAAAAGCCTTGTGCATTTTGAACAGCTTTTTAATTCATCAGGTCCACCCTCAGCCGGCAGGTACTGCGCGTGTCCAAGATGATGGTCTTCACGGGGAACGCCAACCCCGATCTGGCGCGTCGCGTCGTACGTCAACTGCATATTCCCCTCGGCGATGCCTCCGTTGGCAAATTCTCCGACGGCGAAATCAGTGCTGAAATCAACGAGAATGTTCGCGGCAAGGACGTTTTCCTGATTCAGCCGACTTGCGCCCCGACCAACGACAACCTGATGGAACTGGTAGTGATGGCTGACGCCTTCCGCCGTTCATCGGCCTCCCGTATCACAGCAGTCATCCCCTACTTCGGCTATGCCCGCCAGGATCGCCGTCCGCGCTCCGCTCGTGTGGCCATCAGCGCCAAGGTAGTGGCCGACATGCTGACCGTCGTCGGCATCGACCGTGTTCTCACCGTCGATCTGCACGCCGACCAGATTCAGGGCTTCTTCGATATTCCCGTGGATAACATCTACGGCTCCCCGGTATTAGTGGACGACATCGAAGATCAACGCTTCGAGAATCTGATGATCGTCTCCCCGGACATTGGCGGCGTCGTTCGCGCCCGTGCCGTGGCGAAATCCCTGGGCGTCGACCTGGCGATCATCGACAAGCGTCGCCCCAAGGCGAACCAGTCCGAAGTCATGCACATCATCGGCGACGTCGAAGGCCGCACCTGCGTGCTGGTCGATGACATGGTCGATACCGCTGGCACCCTCGGCCACGCTGCCAAGGCCCTGAAGGACCATGGCGCTGCCAAGGTCTACGCCTACTGCACCCACCCGGTGCTGTCCGGCCGTGCCATCGAGAACATTGAAAACTCCGTGCTGGACGAACTGGTGGTGACCAACACCATCCCGCTGTCCGCCGCGGCACAAGCCTGTTCGCGTATCCGCCAGCTGGATATCGCACCGGTTGTGGCTGAAGCGGTTCGCCGCATCAGTAATGAGGAATCGATCAGCGCGATGTTCCGCTAAGCGGAAATCCCTGAACGAAAGCGCTCCGCACCGTCGAAATCGATAGAGCGGAGCTTTTTCACCAACCGCCCGGATGCTGGTCGCAAGCATTACGGGCGTTTTGGTTATTTTGGAGAACTGTAATGACTGAATTTGCCCTGAATGCCAACGTGCGTTCCGACCTGGGGAAAGGTGCGAGCCGCCGCCTGCGTCGTAACGAAAATCTGGTTCCTGCTGTTGTATACGGCGGCGAGCAAGCTCCGCAATCCGTAAGCCTGCTGGCCAAAGAACTGGCCAAGCTGCTGGAAAACGAAGCTGCCTTCAGCCACGTAATCGCCCTGAACGTTGCCGGTGCTACCGAAACTGTTCTGATCAAGGCCCTGCAGCGTCACCCGTCGAAAGGCTTCGTCGTACACGCTGACTTCCAGCGCGTCGTTGCTGGCCAGAAACTGACCGCTCACGTACCCCTGCACTTCATCAACGAAGCTACCTCCGTTGGCGTGAAGCAAGGCGGCGGCGAAGTTTCCCATACCATCTCTGAAGTCGAAGTCTCCTGCCTGCCGAAAGACCTGCCGGAGTTCATCGAAGTTGACCTGGCCCAGGTCGAAGTTGGTCAGATCGTTCACCTGTCCGACCTCAAACTGCCGAAAGGTATCGAGCTGGTAGCCCTGGCCCACGGCAACGACCTGGCTGTGGCCAACATCCACGCCTCCCGCGTTGTGAAAGAAGAAGGCGAAGCCGAGTAACCTGGGAATCTGTTTCGGATCTCGCGCGCCAATGCCTTAGCCTTTCGCGCAAAGGATCCGGACCAACTCCTTACTCGACTGCCTGAAGAAGAGCCCCTGTAGTGACTGCCATCCAACTGATCGTTGGCCTGGGTAACCCAGGCCCCGAATACGACCAGACCCGGCATAACGCAGGGGCTCTTTTCGTTGAGCGCCTGGCCGACCGCGAACGCGTCAATCTCAGCCTCGACAAGAAATACTTCGGCCTGGTCGGAAAGTTCTCCCACCAAGGTCGTGACGTTCGTCTGCTGATTCCCACCACCTACATGAACCGCAGCGGCCAATCCGTGGCGGCACTGGCAGGATTCTTCCGCATCCCCCCCGAAGCCATCCTGGTGGCCCACGACGAACTCGACATGCCCCCCGGCGTCGCCAAGCTCAAGAAGGGCGGCGGCCATGGCGGCCACAACGGGTTGCGCGACATCATCGCCCAGCTTGGCAATCAGAATTCGTTCTACCGCCTGCGGCTTGGCATTGGCCATCCGGGGCACAGCAGCCTGGTCTCCGGCTACGTTCTTGGCCGCGCCCCGCGCGCCGAACAGGAACTACTCGGCACCAGTATCGACTTCGCCCTAGACGTGCTGCCCGAAATGCTCGCCGGTGACTTCACCCGCGCCATGCAGAAGCTGCACAGTCAGAAGGCCTGAACCCACTCCGCGCAGAGGCATATACCATGGGATTCAATTGCGGCATCGTCGGCCTGCCCAACGTCGGCAAGTCCACCCTGTTCAACGCCCTGACCAAATCTGGCATTGCGGCGGAGAACTTCCCCTTCTGCACCATCGAGCCGAACAGCGGTATCGTGCCAATGCCCGATTCGCGCCTGAACGCACTGGCCGAGATCGTAAAGCCCGAGCGCGTAATCCCCACCACCATGGAGTTCGTCGACATCGCCGGCCTGGTGGAAGGCGCCTCCAAGGGTGAAGGTCTGGGCAACCAATTCCTCGCCAACATCCGTGAAACTGACGCCATCGCCCACGTGGTGCGCTGCTTCGAAGACGAAAACGTCATCCACGTTTCCAACAGCGTCGACCCCAAGCGTGACATCGAGATCATCGACCTCGAGCTGATCTTTGCCGACCTCGATAGCTGCGAGAAGCAACTGCAGCGCGTCACTCGCAACGCAAAAGGTGGCGACAAGGAAGCCCTCGCGCAAAAAGCCCTGCTGGAAAAGCTCATCCCCCACTTCACCGAAGGCAAGCCGGCGCGCTCGCTGCTGAAAACCCTCGGCGACGACGAAAAGCGCCTGGTCCGTGGCTTCCACCTGCTCACCAGCAAGCCGGTGATGTACATCGCCAACGTGGCCGAAGATGGTTTCGAGAACAATCCACACCTGGACGTAGTGAAAGCCATTGCCGCCAATGAAGGCGCGGTCGTGGTGCCTGTGTGCAACAAGATCGAAGCCGAAATCGCCGAACTCGATGACGGCGAAGAGAAGGACATGTTCCTTGAGTCCCTGGGCCTCGAAGAACCGGGCCTGAACCGCGTGATCCGCGCCGGCTACGAACTGCTCAACCTGCAGACCTACTTCACCGCTGGCGTGAAGGAGGTCCGCGCCTGGACCGTCCGGGTCGGTGCCACAGCCCCGCAGGCTGCCGCTGTGATCCACACCGACTTCGAAAAAGGCTTCATCCGCGCCGAAGTGGTCGCCTACACCGACTTCATCCAGTACAAGGGCGAAGCCGGGGCAAAAGAAGCCGGAAAATGGCGCCTGGAAGGCAAGGAATACATTGTCAAAGACGGGGACGTGATGCACTTCCGCTTCAACGTCTGATCCAAGAAAAAGCCCCGGTTTCCGGGGCTTTTCTGTCTTCGATGTCCCGTAAAACCTCAGGCGCTCTGGACCAGGCGCACGACCCGATGGGGAAAGGGAATGCTGATCCCCGCTTCGTCCATCCGCTCCTTGGCACGCTCGATGAAGTCGAATGTCACCGGCCAGTAATCAGCCGCAGCAACCCAGACCCTCAGAGAAATATTGATAGCACTCTCGCCGAGCCCGGTCACGAAGACCACCGGCTCCGGATGGTTCAGCACCCGCGGGTCCTTGGCGATCTCGAGCAACACTTGACGGGCGAGTTTTATGTCGCAGTCGTAGTCGATACCCAGGTTGATGTCGACTCGCCGCGTCTGTTCGCGCGAGTAGTTGGTGATGTTGCCATTGGAGAGGCTGCCATTGGGCACGATCACCACCTTGTTGTCGGCGGTCTTCAGGGTGGTGTGAAAAATCTGGATGCTATCGACCGTGCCGGCCACACCTTGGCCTTCGATCCAATCTCCAGCCTTGAACGGGCGGAACAACAGGATCAGCACCCCACCAGCGAAGTTCGCCAGGCTGCCCTGCAATGCCAGGCCGATCGCCAGGCCCGCTGCACCAATAGCTGCCACGAACGAGGTAGTTTCCACGCCGATCATCGAGGCCACGCTGACCAGCAGCAATACCTTGAGGATGATATTGGCCAGGCTACCGATAAACCCTTGCAGGGTCCTGTCGACCCGTCGGGTTTGCATCAGCCTGCCGACGTTGCCGGTGAGCTTGTTTATCAGCCACCAGCCCACCAGGAGGGTAAGCAAGGCCAGCAACAGCTTGCCGCTGTACTCGACCACGATAGGCAGCCAGGCCTCGGAGAGCTTTACCAGCTCGTCAACATTCATATCCATGGTCATGCTCCAAATTCTTTACACGGGGCTAAAAACAAAGCCGCCATGGATCAACCATGGCGGCCAGCGAAACAACCCTCAAATTGCAACTCCAGCTGCTCGCGAAAGTCCAAAAATCCCGATCAATCGCGGAAGTTGTTGAACTGCAGCGGCATCCCGAATTCCTTGGCGCGCAGGGCCGCAATGGCTTCCTGCAAGTCATCGCGTTTCTTGCCGGTGATGCGCACCTGTTCGCCCTGGATGGCAGCCTGGACCTTGAGCTTGCTGTCCTTGATCGAAGCAACGATCTTCTTCGCCAGCTCCTTGTCGATGCCTTCCCGAAGAATGACCTCCTGCTTCACAACCTTGCCGGAGGGGTAAGAGTCCTTGATCTCCAGGCACTGAATATCGATCTTGCGCTTGACCAGGCAGAGCTTGAGGATCTCCAGCATCTGCTCGAGCTGGAAATCCGCCTCGGCAGTGAGCGTGACGGTCAGCTCCTTGAACTCGAAACTGCCCTTGCCGCGCAGGTCGTAGCGGCGATCCAGTTCCTTGAGAGCGTTGTCGACCGCATTGGTGACTTCGTGCTTGTCCAGTTCGGACACCACGTCGAACGAGGGCATGGGATTCCTCCAGATAGAAGGCGCGACCTGCATCACGGATAACAGTGCGCCTGGCTTGACGATAAAAAATGCGCACCCATTATAACCGAGCGGCACGCCGTCTTTTCTCCAGCGCCCCAAGCGGCGGGCAACCGCCTGAACGACAGGGAGAAAAGGCGATGGATGTCGACTTTGATATCATTTAGCCATAATCGCCCCCGCCACCCTGCCCTTGCGAGCCTGCCATGCCCAACCCTCATCTCAGTATTCTGGTGGTGGACGATGCAAAATTTTCCAGCGCCATTATCGGCCGAACCCTGAGCCAGGCCGGCTATCAGGATGTCCGTTTTGCCAGCAGCGCTGACGAGGCGCTTCGGCTACTGGAGCAGAAACCAGCCAACGTCATCCTCGCCGACTGGCTGATGCCGGAGATCGACGGCCTGGAGTTGACCGCTCGGGTCCGCCAACTGGATGAGATGACGGACCACTACAGCTACATCATTCTGCTCACCGGCAAGGAAGGTGACAACGTGCTTTCGGAGGCCTTCGATCGCGGCGTCGACGACTTCATCAGCAAGGCGGCCATGAGCGAACAACTGGTTCCGCGTGTCTATGCCGCCGACCGGCTCTGCAACACACTGCAACGGCTACTGCAGGAGAATCACCGACTCACGCAGAACATTGCCAGCCTGGAACAGCGCAATCTCGTGGACGCCCTGACCGGCCTGGGTAACCCGCGCTATCTGCGCCAGAAACTCATCGATAGCCTGCGCCAGGTCGAATCCCGAGGCGGGGCCCTGTGTTACCTGCAGATCGGCCTGCTGGAAACCCCACAGTTGCGTCGGCAATACGGGGACGCGTTCTACAACGAACTGCTTCACGGCGTTGCCCGTCGCTTGCAGCAACTGATCCGCCCGCTCGATGTGCTGACCCGTCTGGACGACAACCACTTCGGCCTGATTACCCTGCTCGATGACCTGCACGAGTGCTCTCCCAGCAGCTTCAAGCGACTGCATGAAGGACTCAATCTCAAGGCATTCAAGACCAGTGAAGGTTTCATCACGCTCAAGGCAGGCATCAGCCTGGTCGGGATGGATACCAAGGCGCTGCCCCTGGACATAGACGAACTGCTGGACAAGGCCGCAGCCCTGCTCCCCGAGTCCTACGCCAGCGGCCGCGTGACAGCCCTGCGTCTTCCGCAACCATGACTTGGCATATCCTGGGTGCCGGCAGCTTGGGCAGCCTCTGGGCTGCTCGCTTGTTCCGCGCGGGAATACCGACCCGGCTGATTCTACGTAACCAGACCAGGCTTCAGGCCTATTCAGCGGCAGACGGCCTGACGCTGGTCGAGCAAGGCGAGGCGCGGCGTTACCCGATCGCGGCAGAAACTCCCGAAACTCCTGGGCCCATCGGCCGCTTGCTAGTGGCCTGCAAGGCCTATGATGCCGAGCCTGCGGTGCAGCAACTGGCTCATCGCCTGGCGCACGGAGCTGAGCTGATCCTGCTGCAGAACGGGTTGGGCAGCCAAGACGCCGTGGCTGCATGCGTTCCCCAGGCCCGGTGCATTCTTGCATCCAGCACGGAAGGCGCCTTCCGTGACGGGGACTTCCGCGTGGTATTCGCCGGTCAGGGTTTCACCTGGCTCGGCGACCCGAAACTACCGCAGGCGCCGGCGTGGCTGGCCGACCTGGTGCGCGCCGATATCCCCCACGCCTGGACACCGGATATCCTCTCGCGTCTATGGCGAAAACTAGCGTTGAACTGCGCCATCAACCCACTCACTGTACTGCACGATTGCCGAAACGGGGGTTTGTCCGACCACGCTGCCGTGGTTGCCGCGCTGTGCAGCGAGCTGGTAGAACTGCTGCGTGGCTGTGGCCAACCCGAAGCGGCCGCCGGACTTCATGCAGAGGTCCTGAAGGTTATCCAGGCAACAGCGGCAAACTTCTCCTCCATGCATCAGGATGTTGCCCGCGGGCAGCGCACAGAGATCAGCTTCCTGCTGGGCCATGCCTGTAGCGTCGCCACACAACTGCACCTGGAGCTTCCCCGGCTGCGAGCCCTTCACGCCCGGCTGACGGACTACCTCGGACAGCACGGATTGCCCGTCAACTGACCCCGCGCTACCCTGCCCACAGCCCAGCAGCGGAAAACGCCCCTTGACCATCCTGCGCCAGCGCCTCGAGAACCTGTCGGTCGGACGCAAATTGCTCGCCGCCCTGCTGGTCCTGCTCGCCACTGTGCTCCTCATCGCCAACCTCGCCTTTATCAGCGCCGCTTACTGGATCTCCCAGGAAAGCGTCGCCCCGCAAGGTCTGGTCACGCTCGGCCGCCTGTTTGCCACCTCGGCACTAGGCAGCGAAGCGCTGGCATCGGAGGAAGGCGCCAAGCAACTGCTGGAGCGCCTGGATAGCTACACGCCGCTGCGCGCGGCTGCCCTTTACGACAGCAACGGCCGTTTGCTCGCGCAAATGCAGCGCGGTGAACAACTTGACCTACCCCTGCGCTCGACGGACCTCGAAGCCTGGCGTCGACACGAGTTTCGCACCACCCACCTGGCAGAACTGCCGGTCCCGGGCAAAGCCCCAGGCCATCTCCTGCTCGTGGCCTCCAGCGAATTACCCGGGGTTTTCTACACCGGCACCCTGACCGCCAGCCTGGCGATCCTGGCCTGCAGCGTGCTGCTCTGGCTGCTGATCGCCCGGCAGATCCGCCGCATGGTCACCCGGCCGATTCGTCGGCTGGAGGAGCTCTCAAGGCAGGTCACCCGCGAGGAGAACTACTCCCTGCGCGCACCGCGCGGCAACCGGGACGAAATCGGTAGCCTGGCTGATGCCTTCAATACCATGCTCAGCCGGATCGAAGCGCGAGAGCAGCAGCTCAAGCGCGCGCGCGACGACGCCCAAGCCGCATTCGACCAGGCCCGCGAGTTGGCCGAAGAGACCCGCCACTCCAACCGCCGCCTGGAGCTCGAAGTCCAGGTGCGGAGCAAGATCGAGAAGAAGCTCACCGGCTTCCAGAACTACCTCAACAGCATCATCGACTCCATGCCCTCGGCCCTGATCGCCCTGGACGAACAGCTTTACGTCACCCAGTGGAACCAGGAGGCCAGCACTCTGTCCGGCACGCCCATGGACGATGCGCTGAACCAGCCGGTATTCCTTGCCTTCCCATCACTCAAGCCCTTCCTGCCGCAGATCCGGCTGACTGCGGAAAAGCACAAGGTAGAGAAAGTTGAACGGGTCAGTTGGCTGGTCGGGGACGCTGTCCATCATTACGCGCTGACCTTCTACCCGCTGATGGGCGGAACAGGTCGGGGCGTGGTCATCCGTATCGACGACATCACCCAACGCCTATCCATGGAAGAACTGATGGTGCAGTCGGAAAAGATGCTTTCGGTAGGCGGCCTGGCGGCCGGCATGGCCCATGAAATCAACAACCCGCTTGGCGCGATCCTGCACAACGTGCAGAACATCCGCCGCCGCCTGTCACCCGAGCTGGACCGAAACCAGCAGCAGGCCGAGGCGGCGGGCATCCAGCTCGAGGCGGTAAACCGTTACCTGGAAGCCCGTGAAGTGCCCAAGCTACTTGATGATATCCACCAGGCGGGCGCGCGCGCAGCAAAGATCGTCAGCAACATGCTCGCCTTCAGCCGACGTAGCAACCGGCAATTGGCGCCTTGCCAACTACCGCTGCTGCTCGACCAGGCCCTGGAAATCGCCAGCAACGACTTCGACCTCACCGAAGGCTTCGATTTCAAGGGAATGCGCATCACCCGCGAATTCGACCCACACCTTGGCCCAGTCCCCGGCACCGCCAACGAACTGGAGCAGGTACTACTGAATTTGCTGAAGAACGCTGCCCAGGCCATCCACCAGCGCGAGGATGACGAGGAAGGCCACATCACCCTGCGCACCCGGCTAAACCCACCCTGGGCAGAAATCCAGGTAGAGGATAATGGAGTCGGAATTCCAGAACCCGTGCGCAAGCGCATTTTCGAGCCCTTCTTCACCACCAAGGAAGTGGGTCAAGGCACAGGGCTTGGTCTTTCGGTCTCGTATTTCATCATCACCAATAACCACAAGGGGCAAATGGAAGTGCAGTCCAAGCCAGGCCAGGGCACTTGCTTCACCTTGCGCCTGCCGCTCACGTCCACCCCGGAACAGCCAGGAGCCTGAAATGGGCTATCGCCTCTCGAAGATCTACACCCGCACAGGTGACAAAGGCGAAACAGGCCTGTCCAGCGGCCGTCGCGTTCCCAAGGACCATCCTCGCATCGAAGCCATCGGTGAAATCGACACGCTGAACAGTCAACTCGGCCTGCTCATTGCCGAACTGGTCGAGCAACAGGCAGCCTGCCCAGGCCTGAGCGAGCTGATCGACGTCCTCACACCCTGCCAGCACCGCCTCTTCGATCTGGGTGGCGAACTGGCCATGCCGGAATACCAGGCTTTGGAAGCTGCTGAAGTCGCACGCCTGGAAGCCGCCATCGACCAATGGAACGACGAACTCGGCCCGCTGGAGAACTTCATCCTGCCGGGAGGCTCACGGCTGATCGCCCAGGCCCACATATGCCGCAGCTTCGCCCGCAGCGCCGAGCGCCGCGCGCAGCACTTGAATGCCGAGGAGCCGCTGCGCGAAATCGCCCTGGCCTATCTCAACCGCCTTTCCGACCTCTTATTCGTGGCCGCACGGCTGATCGGCCGGCGGCAGAGCGTCAATGAGGTGCTTTGGCAGGCAGCGCCCAAGGCTTAAGCTAGCCCCCCGATGGTTGGGCTCGCGATCTCGATGAAGGACACAACACCTGTGGAGGCGAATTTGTCCGCTAAGCAGACCGGAGATCCTCCCTTCAGGCCCAAGCAAACTGCCAACATCCCGTCCCCTTTTCCCTCTCCAAGAGGGAGAGCGAACGGTCAGGCACGGGCTGCCGCAACTGCTCCCTTTGCGAGTTGGTTCTCTAAATGGACTGGTCAACGATTCTCTGGCCAGAATGCACGAATACCAGCGACGCCTTGGGCGCCGGCCAGCCAGGCGCGCTCAAGGTCTTGAGGACCTACGCCACCGAGCAGGAAAGCCGGCTGGTTGAAACTCCTCAGCAACTCAGTTGCAGCCTGCCACCCTAGCGGCTCCGCCTCGGGGTGAGTGTGAGTGGCCTGCAATGGCGAAAGAGTGACGAAGTCCACGCCCATGGCAGCAGCCAGTTGCAGCTCTTCTGCGCTGTGGCAGGACGCTGCGAGCCAGCGCTCGCTGGGAAACGGACGACCATTGGGCGAGTACTTGTGCAGCTGCTCGGCAGTCAGGTGCCAGCCGGCGGCAGGGAAATCCCCCAGCCATTCCAGCGGGCCCTTCAACATCAGCTGTGCGCGGCCGGCACAAAGGCCCTGTACATCCACGGCCAAGTCCCGATACTGCGCATCGAACATGCGTGGAGCCCGCAACTGGACCAGGCGGATACCCGAAGCCAGGGCCGTTTTCAAACCCGACAACAGAGCCTGGGGCTCTAGATCGTCCGGCGTAATCAGGTAACGCTCCGGCAAGCGAGCTGCCGCCAAGATTGGCCTGTTGGCCGCCGGAAATTCGTAGTCGCCCAGCTGGCGCGCGGAAACCCAAGCCAGCGGCTGCCCTTCCGCGCCATGAGGATCGCCAGTGAAGTCCGAGACCTCCCAGACATCCAGCAAAACCTGCTTGTCCGGGTAATCGTGGTGGACCCGGATCAGCGGGCGTGCGGCAGTCACACAGATCCCCAACTCTTCCTTCAGCTCACGGGCAAGAGCAACCTGAACGGCCTCCCCTTCCTCCACCTTGCCCCCCGGGAACTCCCAAAGTCCCCCCTGGTGCTTTTCGTCCGGACGCTTGGCAATCAGCACCCGGCCGTCGACACCACGGATGACCGCAGCTGCCACATGCACGCGTTTCATTCGATGATCTCCGTTTCTTGCAGTGCGGCCTGGTACCATCGCTGGAAGGCAGGCCACTGATAGATGGTTTCGACATAGGCCTCCGCGTCAGCCGGCAATGCCACTGCATAACTACGCAACCGGCCCGCTACTGGTGCGTAGAAAGCATCGGCGATACTCGCGTGGCCAAACAGGAACGGGCCGTCCTGCCCGAAGCGGGTACGGCACTCCGCCCAGATCGCACAAATGCGGCGAATATCCTCGACCACCTCAGAGGGTACTTCGGACAGTGGCTGGTTACGCCGCAAGTCCATCGGCAAATGACTGCGCAAGGCGCTGAAGCCACTATGCATTTCCGCGCAGGCAGAACGCGCAAAAGCCCTGGCGGCTTCCCCACGCGGCCAGAGATGCGCCTCAGGGAAGGTTTCGGCGAGGTACTCGGCAATCGCCAGAGAGTCCCAGATGGTACCGTCGTCGCACTTGAGGACGGGCACCTTGCCAGTGGGCGAATGGCTCAGCAGGCACTGGCGGCTGTCCGGACGATACAGCGGCACCAGGACCTCTTCGTACTCCGCTTCGGTCAACTGGAGGGCCAACCAGGCACGCAGGGACCAGGATGAGTAGTTCTTGTTGCCGATTACCAGTGTCAGGGACATTGGGCCCTCCCGGGATCCATCGAGTTAGTCGGTGTGTCGCAGGATCATGGAAGGTGACGGGCCCCGTGGCAAATTCCCGTTTTTCATCCAGGGATGAAAAACGGGAATGCCGGTTTACGAGCGGTATTCGGCGTTGATCTTCACGTACTCATGGGAGAGGTCGGTCGTCCAGATGGTCTCACTGCAGTCGCCACGCCCCAACTCGATTTGGATGGTGATTTCCTCTCGGGCCATCACCGCCGCCCCCTGCTCCTCGGTATAGGTAGCGGCCCGGCCACCCTGGCTGGCGATGCACACTTCGCCAAGGAACACGTCGATCTTGCTCACGTCCAGGTTCGGCACGCCAGCGTAGCCCACAGCGGCGAGAATGCGGCCCCAGTTCGGGTCAGACGCGAACAGGGCGGTCTTGATCAGCGGTGAGTGCGCCACGGCATAGGCAACGTCCAGGCACTCCTGGTGGTTGGCACCGCCGTTGACCTGCACAGTCACGAACTTGGTGGCACCTTCGCCATCACGCACGATGGCCTGGGCGACCTCCATGAACACCTCGAACACCGCCTGCTTGAGCTTTGCGAACAACTCACCGCTGGCGGCAGTGATTTCCGGTAGGGCAGCCTGGCCGGTGGCGATCAGCATGCAGCAGTCGTTGGTGGAGGTATCGCCGTCGATGGTGATGCGATTGAAGGACTTGTTGGCCGCGTCACGCACCAGGACCTGCAGCACATCGCGCGCCACCTTGGCGTCGGTGGCAATGTAGCCGAGCATGGTGGCCATATTCGGGCGGATCATCCCGGCACCCTTGCTGATGCCGGTAACGGTGATGGTCACCCCGTCGTGCTGGAACTGGCGGCTGGCGCCCTTAGGCTGAGTGTCGGTGGTCATGATGCCCTCGGCGGCCTGCGCCCAGTTGTCCACCTTGAGGTCGGCCAGCGCCGCCGACAGCGCCGCCTCGATCTTCTCGACAGGCAGCGGCTCACCAATCACCCCGGTGGAGAACGGCAGCACCGCGCTGTCGGCAATCCCAGCCAGCTCCGCCAGCTTGGCGCAGGCGCGGCGGGCGCGAACTAGGCCGTCCGGGCCAGTTCCGGCATTGGCATTGCCGGTGTTGGTCAGAAGGTAACGCACCTCGCCAGCCAGGCGTTCTCGGGTGACCAGCACCGGAGCAGCACAGAAGGCGTTGGTGGTGGTCACGCCGGCGATGGTGGAGCCCTCAGCGCAACGCATCACGACCACATCCTTGCGCCCCGGGCGCTTGATGCCAGCGGAAGCAATGCCAAGTTCGAAACCGGGTACCGGGTGCAGGGTAGGCAGAGGGCCAAGACCAACAGCCATGAGAAGCGCTCCTATTGAGGTCATCGGAGGAGCCGGTGCGCTGGCGCAGCGGCTACCAGAGTCAGGAAAAACGCCGCGAGCGGCTGGGCCGGTCGCGGCGTGGAGTATTACAGCAGTGCCTTAGCTGATCTGGCCGTGGCAGTGCTTGTATTTCTTGCCCGAGCCACAGGGGCAGGGTTCATTGCGTCCCACCTTGGGCTCACTGCGCACCGGCGCAGCAGCGACCGCCACATCACCGTCCTCTTCTGCAAGCGCAGGCTCCTCCAGCCCAGGGGCTGCGGCGTGCTGGAACTGCATGCGACGGGCAAGTTCTTCGGCCTCGCGACGCAGACGCGCCTCCTCCTCGACCGGATCCTCGCGGCGCACCTGGACGTGGGACAGGACACGGATGGTGTCGCGCTTGATGGAATCGAGCAGATCCTGGAACAGGGTGAAGGACTCGCGCTTGTACTCCTGCTTCGGGTTCTTCTGCGCATAGCCACGCAGGTGAATGCCATGACGCAGGTGATCCATGGTGGACAGGTGGTCCTTCCATAGGTCGTCGAGTACACGCAGCAGCATCTGCTTCTCGAAGGCACGCAAGGCTTCGGCCCCCGCCAGCTCTTCCTTCTCGTTGTAGGCGGCCAGCAGTTGCTCGAGGATCTTGGCGCGCAAGGTTTCCTCGTACAGCTTGTCGTCTTCGTCCAGCCACTGCTGAATCGGCAGACGCAGGCCGAAATCGCTGGCAAGTGCAGCTTCCAGGCCGGCCACGTCCCACTGTTCAGGCATGGATTGCGGCGGAATGTGCGAGTCAATGGTGCTGTTCAGCACTTCCTCGCGGAACTCGGCAATGGTGTCGCCGATGTCGTCGGAGGCCAGTAGGCTGTTACGCATGTGATAGATCACTTTGCGCTGTTCGTTGGCGACGTCGTCGTATTCGAGAAGCTGCTTACGAATATCGAAGTTGCGCCCTTCGACCTTGCGCTGGGCCTTCTCGATGGCGTTGGTCACCATGCGATGCTCGATAGCTTCACCAGGCTGCATGCCCAGTGCCTTCATGAAGTTCTTCACCCGGTCGGAGGCGAAAATACGCATCAGGTTGTCTTCCAGCGACAGGTAGAAACGGCTGGAGCCCGGGTCACCCTGGCGACCTGCACGACCACGCAACTGGTTGTCGATACGACGGGACTCGTGACGCTCGGAAGCAACCACATGCAGGCCGCCGGCCTCGATCACCTGCTGGTGGCGCTTCTGCCACTCCGCCTTGATCTGGGCAACCTGTTCATCCGTCGGAGCTTCCAGGGCCGCGACTTCTGCTTCCCAGTTACCACCCAGGAGAATGTCGGTACCACGACCCGCCATGTTGGTAGCGATGGTCACGTGCCCCGGGCGCCCCGCCTGAGCAATGATCTCGGCTTCTTTCTCGTGGTACTTCGCGTTGAGCACCTTGTGCTCGATACCTGCCTTGATCAGCAGTTGCGAGACGTACTCGGAGCTCTCGATCGAGGCGGTGCCCACCAGCACGGGACGACCACTGGCTTGGCATTCCTTGATATCAGCAATGATCGCGGCGAACTTCTCTTCCTGGGTCAGGTAAACCAAATCGTTGAAGTCTTTACGTGCGACCGGACGGTGCGTCGGGATGACTACCACGTCCAGACCATAGATCTGGCGGAACTCGAAGGCTTCGGTATCGGCGGTGCCGGTCATGCCCGAAAGCTTCTTGTAGAGACGGAAGTAGTTCTGGAAAGTCGTCGAAGCCAGCGTCTGGCTCTCGGCCTGGATCGGCAGATGTTCCTTGGCTTCGATCGCCTGGTGCAGGCCTTCGGACAAGCGGCGACCTGGCATGGTACGGCCGGTGTGCTCGTCGATCAGCAGGACCTGCTCGTTCTGCACGATGTATTCCACGTTACGGTGGAACAGGGTGTGAGCTCGCAGCGCAGCGTAGACGTGGGTCAGCAGGCTCAGGTTGTGCGCGGAATAAAGGCTCTCGCCCTCGGCCAGCAGGCCGGCCTGGGTGAGCATGTCCTCAATGAACTGGTGGCCCAGTTCGTTCAACTCGACCTGGCGGGTCTTCTCGTCGACCGAGTAATGACCTTCCTGGGTGACCTTGCCCTCCTCTTCCTCGATGTGCTGCTTGAGGCGCGGGATGAGCAGGTTGATCTGGGTGTAGAGCTTGGAGCTGTCTTCCGCCTGGCCGGAGATGATCAGCGGGGTGCGGGCTTCGTCGATGAGAATCGAGTCGACTTCGTCGATGACCGCAAAGTTCAGCTCGCGCTGGAACTTGTCCTCCAGGCTGAAGGCCATGTTGTCACGCAAGTAGTCGAAGCCGAACTCGTTGTTGGTGCCGTAGGTGATGTCAGCAGCATATGCCGCGCGTTTTTCTTCCGGAGGCTGGAAGGGCGTGACCACGCCTACGCTGAGACCAAGGAATTCGTACAGAGGACGCATCCAGTTGGCATCGCGACGCGCCAGGTAGTCGTTGACGGTCACCACGTGCACCCCTTTGCCGGACAGTGCATTGAGGTAGACGGCCAGGGTTGCCACCAGGGTCTTGCCCTCACCGGTACGCATCTCGGCGATCTTGCCCTCGTGCAGGGTCATGCCGCCGATCAGCTGCACGTCGAAGTGGCGCATGCCCATGACTCGCTTGCCCGCCTCACGGGCGACCGCAAAGGCCTCGGGGAGCAATTGGTCGAGCGTCTCGCCTTTTGCCAAACGCGCCTTGAACTCTTCGGTCTTGGCACGTAGCTGCTCATCGCTCAGGGCCACCATCCGTTCTTCGAACGCGTTGACGGCCTGGACAGCCTTGGCCATGCGCTTCACTTCGCGCTCGTTCTTGCTTCCAAAGAGTTTCTTCAACAATGGCGCAAACATATAGACAGGATCTTCCACACATTAGGATGGAGGGCGGCCTGGAGTCGCCCGTGCAGCCGTCATGGCTGCTTGCGAAGGGGGCATTCTACCCGGAATCGTTGGCGAGGAAAGCGGGGGGGTCCCCATAGTGTCCGAGGAGTGGCTTGACGTCGCCGTAGGACAGGTTCGTTTCGGACTGCGGCAACCCACCCAGACGTCGAGTAACTCCACCAGGCCCTACGGGCTCTGGGCGCAATGCCCAAGTCCCGCTTCTGCTAACATGACGACTCTTACTTTGATCAGGCCTCCTGCCATGTCCTTTCGCCCTTTGCCGGCCCGGTCACCCGCGGCCCTGCTACGCGAGGAAAAGCCGCTGCGGGCCCTGTTCACCGAGGCCCAGCGAATCGACCACCTGCAACAGTTGGTCGCCAGCCAACTGCAACCCGCCGCCCGTGAGCATTGTCACGTCGCGTCCTGGCGCGAAGGCCGTCTGCTGCTCATCGTGACCGATGGTCACTGGGCCACCCGCCTGCGCTACCAGCAGGCTCGCCTGCTACGACAACTGAAGGCATTCGAAGACTTTGCCGGCCTGTCAAAAATCATCTTCAAGGTGCAGCCGACTACTGGCGGTAGCGCCAAACCCGCCGCCGAGAGCAGGCTTTCCCCGACTGCGGCAGAGAGCCTCCAGGCGACCGCCGAGACAGTCAGCGACCCCCGTCTCAGGGCAGCCCTCGAGCGACTGGCTCGCCACGGCAAATCCCATGGTTAGCCCCTCATAGCCGAGCAGTTGCTGAGACCCGCCCGGTTTCCAGCAGAGTCGAAGCAGACTTATAGAGTAGGGAGCGGGATTACTCCCGCCGCCCTCTCACACCACCGTACGTGCGGTTCCGCATACGGCGGTTCATGGGTGACACTGAAGGCGCTGCTGGCTATCCAGCAGCGAGATCAAGCCCAGGGCACCGAAGAAGCGTTTCGGGAAGGCCACATTCATGTGTGATGCGCCCGAGTTCCACCACGGACCTTGCCCGTTGTGGGCCGAGCGCCATGCTCGATCTTCCGGCAGCCCCTGCCGGCGCAGCATCGTGGTTCGTCCTTGACGGTGCTTCGCTTGCCGCCAGAGCAGGCAGCGCAGCCTCCGTCTCAGCCAACCGTCCAGATTCTCCAGCGCGCTCTTGGTCTGCGTGTACTGGAAGTAGCCGATCCAACCGCGAAGCACCGGATTCAGTGTCTCGATGGTATGGCGCAGGCTTCTTCCTCGTCCTTGGCGTAACAGCTCCTTTACTCGCGCCATCAACCTTTGCAGGCTTTGCGGGGCGATGCGCAGTCGCGCCTGACGCTGACCTGTCAGGCTGTAGCCCAGGAATTTGCGCGTCGATGGCTTGGCACAGGCACTCTTGGCGTCGTTGATCCGCAGCTTCAGCCGCTCCGCGAGGAACCTCTTCATCTGTTTCAGCAACTGCTCACCTGCCGTTTCGCTTCGGACGTAGATGTTGCAGTCATCGGCATAACGGCAGAAGGCGTGGCCTCGTCGCTCAAGTTCGCGATCCCAATCCGTGAGCAGGATGTTCGACAGCAACGGCGAAAGCGGCCCGCCTTGCGGCGTGCCTTCGCGTCGCTGCGCGACCAGCCCATCACGCATCAGACCCGCTTCCAGGTACCGCCGGATCAGCTTCAGCACCCGCACATCCTTGACCTGCCGCGCAATCCTCGCCATCAGAAGGTCGTGATTGACCCGGTCGAAGAATTTCTCCAGATCAATGTCCACCACCCAGCGGCGGCCCTCTTGCACGTACCGCTGTGCCGCCAGAACCGCCTGCTGGGCGCTGCGCCCCGGCCTGAAGCCGTAGCTCGACTCAGAGAACGTCGGTTCGAAGATCGGTTGAAGAACCTGAAGCAGCGCCTGCTGGATCAGGCGGTCCACTACCGTCGGGATACCCAGTGTCCGCACCCCACCCGCAGGCTTGGGGATGTCCACTGCGCGTATCGCCTGCGGCAGGTACTGCCCGTTCAGCAGCGCTGCCTTGATGCTCGGCCAGTACATCCTCAGCCAGTCGGCAAACTGCTCCACCGAGAGTCCATCGACTCCCGGCGCACCGCGGTTACCGACCACCTTCTGATACGCCAGCCACAGATTGGCTCGATCCACCACCGCCTCCATCAGCGATGGCGCCCCCGCTTTCGTTTGCCCGGCAGCCGCCGTGCAGACCTCGACACCATGAGCAGCGCCGCCGGAGTTCCGCCCCAGCAACGTGGTCATGGCTGCGCTTGTTCCACGCACGTGTGTCTCATCGGTCCGCATCGAGTCTCTGCCGTCCTAATTGCGGTCACTCATGTTCGGCCCTTCGGTCAGACCGCACCTACTATGGCCTCTGCTGACTTCTGCACGACCCTCCTCACGCCTCGCGACGTCAGTAGCCCTGGGGCAGCCGTGCAGATCTCCCCGGGTATCACGCACCCACCTTCACGCTTATGCCTGTCGGATATACGCCGCGTCGTTCCGTGCAAGTATCGGGCTTCGACCTTTTTTGCTGCCTTACCCCAACGCGTCGCCTCTTATCCGCTTCCTGTTCGTCAGGCCAGCGCTTTGCCTCGGGCTTCCTCCGGATGCGCAGTCACCCGCGCCACCCTTGCCTCTGGCTAACACTTCCCCTTGCCGGGTGTGTAGAGGACTTTCACCTCCGAGTGAGTGCGCCCTGCCGGGCGCACAAAAAAAAAGGCCACCGCAAGGGTGGCCTTCTGAAGTAAGGAAAGAGGGTATTGCTTAAACGGCTGCTACCGGCCGCATGTAGGAGATCGGTGCAGTCCTGGCATCCTCGAAGGTCACCACTTCCCACGCATCCTTTTGCTCGATGAGCTTGCGCAGCAGACGATTGTTCAGCGCGTGCCCCGACTTGAAGCCGCGGAATTCGCCGATCAGGCTGTTGCCGAGCAGATAGAGGTCGCCGATGGCATCGAGGATCTTGTGTTTGACGAACTCGTCCTCGTAACGGAGGCCGTCTTCGTTGAGCACTTGATTCTCATCGACCACGATCGCGTTTTCCACGCTGCCGCCGAGTGCCAGGTTCTGCGAACGCAGGAACTCGATGTCACGCATGAACCCGAAAGTCCGTGCACGGCTGACTTCCTTGACGAAGGAAGTGCTGGAAAAGTCCACGCAGGCACTTTGGGTGCGATTGCGGAACACCGGATGATCGAAATCGATCTCGAAACTCACCTTGAAACCATCGAAGGGAACGAAGGTGGCGCGCTTGTCGCCCTCCTCTACCGTTACCTCTCGCAGGATACGGATGAACTTCTTGGCTGCCTCCTGCTCCTGCAGGCCAGCAGATTGAATCAGGAAGACAAAGGGACCTGCGCTGCCGTCCATGATCGGCACTTCCGACGCGGAGAGTTCGACGTAGGCGTTGTCGATGCCCAGGCCTGCCATGGCCGAAAGCAGATGCTCCACGGTGTCCACCTTGACCTCACCGTTGATCAGTGTGGTCGACATGGTGGTCTCACCGACATTTTCGGCACGCGCAGGGATGTCCACCACGGGTTCGAGGTCGGTACGGCGGAACACGATCCCAGTGTCCACAGGCGCAGGCTTGAGGGTCAGGTAGACCTTCTCCCCGGAATGCAGCCCTACGCCAGTGGCACGGATGATGTTCTTGAGAGTGCGTTGTCTGATCATGGCATTGGCCGCTTGTACGCAAGTTGCGAACTGTTTTCAACAATGGCCGGCGATAATAGCAGAACCGGCCTTTGCTGAACACCAATCACCTTCATACTCCTGATACAGTACATCAATCAGCCTGGCGTCGCAGGAATGCCGGAATGTCCAGATAGTCCAGGTCATCCTGCGTATTCAGCTTGGCTGCAGTGGCTGCACCGCCATGAGCTTGGTTACGCATCACGGTGGGGCGATCCAGGTCACGGTAGTTGACCGACGGTTGCTCCGGACGGGAGGTAATGGTGGCGCTCGCCGTGGCAGCTGGCTGCACCGTGTTGTCCACGACCTTGACCGGTTTTTCGATACGGGCGCCGAGACCAGTGGCGACAACGGTCACGTGCAGCTCATCGCGCATGTCCGGATCGATCACGGTGCCGACCTTCACGGTAGCGTGCTCGGAAGCGAACTGCTCGATGATGTTACCCACATCGGAGTACTCACCCAGGGACAGGTCAGGACCTGCAGTAATGTTGACCAGGATGCCGCGAGCGCCCTGCAGGTTGACGTCATCCAGCAGCGGATTGCGGATAGCGGCTTCGGTCGCTTCACGGGCCCGATTCGGACCGCTGGCGCAGCCGGTACCCATCATGGCCATGCCCATTTCGCCCATCACCGTTTTAACGTCGGCAAAGTCGACGTTGATCATGCCCGGACGCTTGATGATGTCGGAAATGCCGCGTACAGCGCCTGCGAGGACATCGTCCGCCTTGGCGAAAGCGGACAGGAGGCTGGCGTCCTTACCCAGGATGGTCAGCAGTTTTTCGTTTGGGATCGTAATCAGCGAGTCGACGCTCTCGGCCAGCGAACGGATGCCCTCATCGGCAATCTGCATGCGCTTGCGACCTTCGAACGGGAACGGGCGAGTCACCACGGCAACGGTGAGAATGCCCATGTCCTTCGCCACCTCGGCAATCACCGGCGCAGCGCCGGTTCCGGTGCCACCGCCCATGCCAGTGGTGATGAAGACCATGTCGGCGCCTTGCAGCACTTCAGCGATGCGCTCACGGTCCTCGATCGCTGCCTGGCGACCGACTTCCGGGTTGGCGCCAGCGCCCAGGCCCTTTGTCACACCTGGGCCAAGTTGCAGGACGGTACGTGCTCCAATGTTCTTCAGCGCCTGAGCATCAGTGTTGGCGCAGATGAACTCGACGCCTTCGATGTTGCTCTTGGCCATATGGTTTACGGCGTTGCCGCCACCGCCACCGACGCCGATAACTTTGATGACCGCTGTTTGCGGAACGTTATCTACGAGTTCGAACATATCCCCTCTCCTTTCCTTTTTAGTTTTATCGCCTACTGCGTACCGCGGTTAAAAATTGCCCTGGACCCAGCGTTTGAGCCGTTCCAGTACAGGAGCCTTGGCTTCCTCGCCGTAGCCGAAGCTACCGCTGGAGACGGGCATGCCATCGGACTGCTTCTGCAGGCCATACAGCAGCAGGCCCACGCCCGTCGAATAGATTGGGTTTCGCACCACGTCAGCCAGCCCCTTGACGTTGTGCGGCAGACCGAGGCGCACCGGCATGTGGAAAATCTCTTCGGCCAGCTCCACCGCGCCTTCCATCTTGGCGGTGCCGCCAGTGAGGACGATGCCCGCAGGGATCAGGTCCTCGTAGCCACTGCGACGCAACTCGGCCTGGATCAAGGTGAACAGCTCGTCGTAGCGGGGCTCGACCACTTCGGCCAAGGCCTGGCGGGATAGCTCACGTGGCGGCCGGTCCCCGACACTGGGTACCTTGATGGTCTCGCCAGCGCCGGCCAACTTGGCCAGTGCGCAGGCGTAACGGATCTTGATTTCCTCGGCGTACTGGGTAGGTGTACGCAGGGCCATGGCGATGTCGTTGGTGACCTGGTCGCCGGCAATCGGAATCACTGCGGTGTGACGGATCGCGCCCTCAGTGAAGATGGCGATATCCGTGGTGCCACCACCGATGTCCACCAGGCAGACGCCCAGCTCCTTCTCATCGTCGGTGAGCACCGAGTACGCCGATGCCAGCTGCTCGAGGATGATGTCATCCATCTCCAGACCACAGCGACGCACGCACTTCTCGATGTTCTGTGCGGCATTCACCGCACAGGTCACCACATGCACCTTGGCCTCCAGGCGCACGCCGGACATGCCCAGCGGCTCACGTACGCCCTCCTGGTTATCGATGACGTAGTCCTGTGCCAGGGTGTGCAGTACGCGCTGGTCCGCGGGAATAGCCACCGCCTGGGCAGCGTCCAGCACCCGATCGATATCGGCGCCACTGACCTCGCGGTCGCGGATTGCCACAATCCCGTGGGAGTTCAGGCTGCGGATGTGATTGCCGGCAATGCCGACAAAGGCCGAGTGAATTCGGCAGCCCGCCATCAGCTGAGCCTCTTCCACCGCACGCTGGATCGACTGCACGGTGGACTCGATATTGACCACCACGCCCTTCTTCAGGCCGCGTGATGGATGGGTACCAATACCGACGATCTCCAGTTTGCCGTCGGCCGCGATCTCGCCCACCAACGCGACCACCTTGGAGGTGCCGATATCCAGGCCGACGATCATCTTGCCGCTCTGCACGCTTGCCATGGTTTTAACCTTCTCCTCAATTCACTGCACGGCGACCGTAGTCGCCGCAGGAGCCTCGACCGGCGCCCGCCATGCCACGGCCAGGCCGTTGGGGTAACGCAGGTCGACGCGCTCGATGTTCGCAATCTGGTCTTTCAACGTTTTCTCGTAGATCGAGATGAAACGACGCATCTTTTCCACCAGGTGATCCCGTCCCAGCAGGAGTTCAACCCCCTGGCCGGTCGAGAGGAACCAGCTGCCACGCTCACGCAGCTCCAGCCGGGCAATGGAGAAGCCAAGCGGGCGCAGCATCTGGCTGAGCATCTGGTACTGCTGCATCACCTGCTCCTGGGCCCTTTGGGGTCCCCAGAGCTGCGGCAGTTGTTCGTAATGGGCTAACTCACGAGGTGTGAAGGCCTGGCCCTGGTTGTTCAACAAAGCCTCATCCCCCCAGCGGGCGACGGGCAACTGCTCTTCAAGACGGATACTGACCTGGTCTGGCCATACACGCCGAACTTCGGCATGGGCGATCCAGGGCATCTGTTCCAGCTCATGGCGCATTCCAGCCAGGTCGACGCTGAAAAAACTCGCAGAGATGTACGGCGCGATTCGCTGATGCACCGCCTGCTGGCTGATGTAGCTCAGGTCTCCCAGCACACTGACCTTGGCAATGGGCCTGTCCGCATAGGGCAGTAGACGCTGTGCCGCCTCATAGGCACCAACGCCCAGCACCAGCAACAGCACCGGCCAGAGCAGGCGACGGAGCGAAGCGAAGCCAGGTTTTGGCAAGCGCGCCTTCAACGGCTCCTTGGCCACCATCCGACTGGCACCACGCGGCACCGGCTTGCGCGCAGGCGCGCGGCCGATAACGGGTTCCTGACGACGGAGAGTGGCAGTTCTCATGGGTTTCAGCCTCTTGCCTCAACGCTGTCGGCGAGGATCGCCAGGACCAACTCCTGGTAATCCAGGCCCGCGGCGCGAGCTGCCATGGGGACCAGGCTGTGATCAGTCATGCCTGGCGCGGTGTTCACTTCCAGGAGCCAGAATCGACCGTCTGCATCCTGCATCACGTCGGCGCGCGCCCAGCCTTGGATGCCCAGGGTTTCGCAAGCGCGCGCAGTCAGGTTCCTGAGTTCCTCTTCCTTTTCGACATCAAGGCCGCAGGGAATCTGGTAACGGGTATCACTGGCCAGATACTTGGCGTCGTAGTCATAGAAGGTGTGCGGAGTACCCAGGCGGATCGGCGGCAACACTTGGCCACGAAGCACCGCCACGGTGAACTCGGGCCCCTGGATCCACTGTTCCACCAAAACCTGTGGGTCATAGACCGCGGCGCTACGCCAGGCCTCGATCAACGCATCGACGTTGTCCACCTTGGCCATGCCAATGCTCGAGCCTTCGTGGGCCGGCTTGACGATCAGCGGAAAGCCAAGTTCCGCGGCCGCGCCACGGCAGTCAGCCTCACTGGCCAGCACCGCATGACGCGGTGTCGGCAACCCCAGGCTCAGCCACAGCTGCTTGGTACGCAGTTTGTCCATCGCCAGCGCAGAGGCCAGGATTCCGCTGCCGGTATAGGGAATGCCCAGGCACTCGAGCAGCCCTTGCATACTGCCATCTTCCCCGCCACGGCCATGCAGGATGATGAAAGCGCGATCGATCTTCTCGGCCTGTAGCCGCTGCAACAGGTCGTCGCCCACGTCGATACCGAATGCATCGACGCCCGCATCCAGCAGTGCCTGCAGAACCATGGTGCCGGACTTCAGCGACACCTCACGTTCAGCGCTCTTGCCGCCATAAAGCACAGCGACACGGCCGAATGCCTGTGGCTCAAGGTTGGATTTCAGCTGCGCACTCATTTCGCTTTCCTCTTGGCAGCATCGTCAGACTGGCCGCCAAACAACGGGTTCTGAATCAGTTGCGGTGCCAGCGCGCCGATATCGCCGGCGCCTTGGCATAGCAGGATGTCGCCAGGGCGGAGCAGCGGCTTGACCAGAGGTGCCAAGTCGACGCCACGCTCGATATAGATCGGATCAAGCTGACCGCGCTGACGAATGCTGTGGCACAACTGGCGGCTGTCCGCGCCAGGAATGGGCTCTTCGCCAGCTGGATACACTTCCATCAGCAGCAGCACGTTGGACTCGCCGAGCACCTGCACGAAATCGTCGTAGAGATCGCGGGTACGGCTGTAACGGTGTGGCTGGTAAACCATGACCAGGCGACGCTCCGGCCAGCCACCGCGGACAGCCTTGATCACGGCCGCTACCTCGCGGGGGTGGTGGCCATAGTCGTCGACCAGCATCACGCTGCCGCCTTCGACCGGGAGTTCGCCGTAGACCTGGAAGCGGCGGCCGACGCCCTGAAAGCCGGAAAGGCCCTGCAGGATCGCGTCATCGCTGATGCCTTCATCCGTGGCGATCGCAATGGTCGCCAACGAATTCAAGACGTTATGGTTGCCCGGCATGTTGACCGAAACGTCCAACGGTTCACGATCCTTGCGCAGGACCGTGAAGAATGTGCGCATGCCCTCCTGGCGGACATTGATGGCGCGGACGTCGGCATCCTCGGCAAAGCCGTAGGTCACGGTCGGACGGGCCACCTGGGGCAGAATCTCGCGGACGACCGGGTCGTCGACACAGAGCACGGCAAGCCCATAAAACGGCAGGTTGTGCAGGAACTCAACGAAGGTCTTCTTCAGCCGATTGAAGTCACCTTCGTAGGTGCTCATGTGGTCGGCGTCGATGTTGGTGACCACGGCAACCATTGGCTGCAGGTGCAGGAAGCTGGCATCGCTCTCGTCAGCCTCAGCCACCAGGTAACGACTGGTGCCGAGTTGGGCATTAGTGCCGGCCGCGTTCAGGCGACCGCCGATGACGAACGTCGGGTCCAGGCCGCCAGCTGCGAAGACCGAAGCGATCAGGCTGGTGGTAGTGGTCTTGCCATGGGTGCCGGCAACAGCGATACCGTGGCGGTAGCGCATCAGCTCCGCGAGCATCTCTGCACGCGGCACGACCGGGATACGTCGCTCCAGCGCAACCGCCACTTCCGGGTTGGCCTTGTTCACCGCACTGGAGACGACCAGTACATCGGCATGCTCGGCATTTTCGGCACGATGGCCGATGAAGATCTGTGCACCGAAACTTTCCAGGCGCTCGGTCACAGCCGAAGCCTTGAGATCGGAGCCAGAGACCTGGTATCCCAAGTTGAGCAGCACCTCGGCGATCCCGCACATGCCCACGCCGCCGATCCCGACGAAATGGATACGGCGAATCCGGCGCATCTCCGGCTGCGGCATGGCTTTCTGGCTCTCAACCATGGGCCACCTCCAGGCAGATATCGACCACGGTACGGGTAGCGGCCGGCTTGGCCAGTCGGCGAGCAGTAGCGCCCATTGCCTTGAGTTTTTCGGGGTGCATCAAAACCTCGGTCAGCTGAGCAGCCAGCGTGGCCGCGTCAGTGGAATGTTGCGGGAGTAGGACGGCCGCGCCCTCCTTCGCCAGATAATCGGCATTGCGCGACTGGTGGTCGTCGATCGCGTGGGGCAAAGGCACCAGGAACGACGGTAGGCCAGCTGCAGCCAATTCGCTGACGGTCAAAGCGCCAGCTCGGCAAATGACCAGATCGGCCCATGCATATGCACGCGCCATATCCTTGATGAAGGGTGCGACCTCCGCTTCGACAGCGGCATTGCGATAACGCTCCGCAGTAATATCGTTGTGCTTGCGACCAGCCTGGTGGAACACCTGCGGACGCAGCTCCGCCGACACCTTGGCCAGCGCCTCGGGCAGCAGTTTGTTAAGGGGCTCGGCTCCCAGGCTTCCGCCCAGCACCAGCAAGCGCGGCTTACGCCCCACCAGACTGTCGCGTGGTGTTTCCAGGAAGAGCTCTTCACGCACAGGGTTGCCGGTGGTGCGCCGTTTGCTGCTGGCCCCGAAGGTCTCCGGGAAAGCTTCGCAAACGCGGCTGGCAATTGGAGCCAGGCTTCGATTGGCCGTGCCAGCCACAGCATTCTGCTCGTGGATGATCAATGGGACGCCCGCCAAGCGAGCAGCCAACCCACCGGGCCCGGTAACGTAGCCGCCCATGCCCAGCACGCAAACAGGGTTCAGGTCACGTACGACACGGCGCGCCTGGAACAGCGATTTGATCAGCTCGAACGGTGCCTTGAGCAGGGACTTGATGCCCTTGCCACGCAGGCCACTGACGTTGATAAGATGCAGGGGCAACCCTGCCTGTGGCACCAATTCGTTCTCAATCCCCCGCGGTGTCCCCAGCCAATGGACCTGGTATCCGCGCGCCTGGAACTCACGGGCACAAGCCAATGCCGGGAACACGTGACCACCGGTGCCACCTGCCATGATCAGTACATTACCCCTCATGGACGCACCTCCTCGTCAGCGAAGTCGCTCTCGACGAACTCGACTTCTTCGCTGCCCAGTTGGGTACGCCGCTCCCACTCGATACGCAGGAGCAGGCCAAGGCTGACGCAGCAGATCACCAGCGAACTGCCGCCGTAGCTGAGGAAGGGCAATGTCAGGCCTTTGGTCGGCAACAGGCCGACGTTCACCCCGATGTTGATCAGCACCTGGCCGATCCACAGGAAAGCCAGGCCGTAGGCCACGTAAGCGGAGAAGAACTGCTTGGCTTTCTCCGCCCAGAGACCGATGTAGAGCGCGCGCACGCTGACGAAGACGAACAGGCCGACGGTAACCAGCGCGCCGATCATGCCCAGTTCCTCGGCCAATACGGCGAATACGAAGTCGGTATGAGCCTCAGGCAGGTAGAACTGCTTCTGGATGCTATTGCCCAGACCAACACCAAACCATTCGCCGCGACCAAAGGCGATCAGCGCCTGACTCAGTTGGTAGCCGGCACCGTACTGGTCAGCCCAGGGATCTACGAAGTTGGTCAAGCGCTGCATGCGATAGCTCTGGCTGGTCATTACCAGCACACCGGCCGCCAGAACTGCAGCTGCCAAGGGAATGAAGCGCAGTAGGTTGATCCCGCCCAGGAACAACATGGCGATACAGGAGCCGACCAGCACCACGGTGGCCCCGAAGTCCGGCTCGGCTAGCAGAAGCACGGCGATCGGACCAAGCACCAGCATCGGCTTGATGAAGCCCGTGAGTTTTTCGCGGACCTCATCCTGACGGCGCACCAGATATCCGGCGATGAACATCACGGTGAACAGCTTGGCGAGCTCGGAAGGTTGCACGTTGAACATCCCGAAACCGATCCAGCGCTTGGCACCGTTTACCTCACGACCGATCCCCGGCAGGAGCACCAGGATCAGCAGGACGAAGGCCAACAGCATCAGCCGTGCGCCGTGACGCTGCCAGAAGGCCATGGGGACTTGTAGAGTCAACAGGCAAGCACCCAGGCCGAGCGCCAGGTAAATCAAGTGGCGAATCATGTGATACAGCGGGTTGCCCGACAACGCCGCCGCGACTTCCGACGAGGCCGACGTGATCATCACCAGCCCCAGCCCAAGCAGGGCCAGACAACCGGCCAGCAGCGGGAAGTCGATATCGATGCCGCGTCGGTTGCGCAGCGGCGACGGGGCGGCGAGCAGTCGGGCCAGCATCAGGCGAGCCCTTCCACGGCCTGGGCGAACAGACGCCCGCGCTCTTCGAAGTTCTTGAACATGTCGAGGCTGGCACAAGCCGGCGACAGCAGCACGGCATCACCGGCTTCGCCAAGCTCAGCGCTACGCTGGACGGCCTCCTCCAGGGTCTTCACTCGTACCAGCGGCACAGAGTCGTCCAGTGTCGCGGCAATCAGTTCGGCATCTCGCCCGAGCAGCACCACAGCTCGGCAGTAGCGCTCGATCGGTGCACGCAGACCAGAGAAATCGGCACCTTTACCGTCACCGCCCGCGATCAGAACCAGTTTGCCGTCAATATCCGCTCCAAGACCTTCGATGGCCGCCAGCGCGGCTCCGACGTTGGTGGCCTTGGAGTCGTCGTAGTAGGAAACACCCTCCCGGTCGCGCAGCCACTGGCAGCGATGAGCGAGGCCCGCGAATGTGCGCAGCGTTTCTAGCATCGGTTCGAAGGGCAGGCCCACGGCATGCCCCAAGGCCAATGCTGCCAAGGCATTCGACTGGTTGTGGGCACCACGGACCTTCAGTTCACGCACCGGCATCAACGGATTGAACTGGAAAGCCAGGTACTTTTCGCCGCCCTCCTCGATCAGTCCAAAACCCTTGAAGTCCGGCTTGTTCAGGCCAAAGGTCCAGCACGGCAGCTGGTCGGCAACCAAGGGACGCGACAACGCGTCCGCGCGGTTCACCACCACCTGGCGAGCGCCGCGGAAGATACGGTGTTTGGCGAGGTGATAGGCCTGCATGTCAGCATAGCGATCCATGTGGTCTTCACTGACGTTGAGGACCGTAGCCACCTCGGCGCCCAGACAATCCGTGGTCTCCAACTGGAAGCTGGAGAGCTCCAGCACGTAGAGCTCGACCGCATCATCCAGCAGATCCAGCGCTGGGGTACCAAGATTGCCCCCTACCGCCACGTTGCGCCCTGCCGCACGGGCCATGTCGCCCACCAGCGTGGTAACCGTACTCTTGGCGTTGGAACCCGTGATCGCGACGATGGGCGCCTTGGCGTGTCGAGCGAACAGTTCGATGTCGCCAGAAAGCCTCACCCCGCGCCGAGCAGCCTCTTGCAGGGCCGGCGTGACAACCGCCAACCCTGGACTGACATAGAGCTCGTTGGCGCGGCAGAGAAAATCGACGTCCAGCGCACCGCAGCGAACCTCCACCTGCGGGAACTGGCTTTGCAACGTGGCCAGTTCCGGCGGGTTCGCCCGAGTATCAGCTACGGCAAACGACACGCCCTGACGCGCCAGGAAGCGCACCAGGGACATGCCGCTCTTGCCGAGGCCGACAACGATGCGGAACTGGTCGGAAGCGATCAAAGTCACGCGCAATTACCTCAGTTTCAGGGTGGCGAGGCCGATCAGCACCAGGATCACCGTAATGATCCAGAAGCGCACGATGACGCGGGGCTCGGGCCAGCCTTTCAGTTCAAAGTGGTGGTGAATAGGGGCCATGCGGAATACGCGACGACCGGTCAGCTTGAAGGAAGCCACCTGGATCATCACCGACAGGGTTTCCATCACGAAGACGCCGCCCATGATGAACAGCACCACTTCCTGGCGCACGATCACGGCGATGGTTCCCAGCGCGGCGCCAAGGGCCAGCGCACCGACGTCCCCCATGAAGACCTGAGCCGGATAAGTGTTGAACCAGAGGAAACCGAGACCCGCCCCCACCAGCGCGGCACAGAACACGATCAGCTCGCCCGCGCCCGGAACGTAGGGAATTAACAGGTAGTCGGCGAATTTGATGTTGCCCGACAGATAGCAGAAGATCCCGAGCGCACCGCCGACCATGACGGTGGGCATGATTGCCAGGCCATCAAGGCCATCCGTCAGGTTCACCGCATTGCTGGAGCCGACGATGACGAAGTAGGTCAGCACCACGAAACCGATGCCCAAGGGAATTTCGATGTTCTTGATCAACGGCAGGATAAGAGTGGTCTCGGCCGGCGTACTGGCAGTCATATAAAGGAAAGCTGCTGCCGCGATTCCAAAAACCGACTGCCAGAAATACTTCCAGCGGCTCGGGAGGCCGCGGGAGTTCTTCTCGATGACTTTGCGATAGTCATCGACCCAGCCGATGGCTCCGAACAGCAGCGTGACCGCCAACACCACCCACACATAGCGGTTGGACAAGTCGGCCCAGAGCAGGGTGCTGATGGCGATGGCGGTAAGAATCAACGCGCCGCCCATGGTCGGAGTACCGGACTTGGAGAGGTGTGACTGCGGGCCGTCATTACGCACTGCCTGTCCGATTTGGCGGATCTGCAGGGTGCGAATCATCCAGGGACCGAGCCAGAGCGACAGCGACAGCGCCGTCAGGACGCCGAGAATCCCGCGCAGGGTCAGGTACTGGAATACTCCAAACCCTTTATAGAACTGTTGCAGGTACTCAGCGAGCAGCAGCAGCATGATTAGTGAGCCTCCCCCGTCCCACAGAGTGCCGCGACGATTTTGTCCATCGCCGCGCTGCGGGAGCCTTTGATCAGAATTGTGGTGTTGGTGTCCTGCTCGCTTGCCAGCGCCTGAATCAGGCTGGCCTGGTCTGCGAAATGGCGGCCGTTTGCGCCGAAGGCTGCCACTGCGTGCGCCATCAACGGCCCAACGGCATAAAGCGCGCTGACCTTGCCACGGGCGTATTCGCCCACCTCGCGGTGGCCCTGCTCCGCCCACTCGCCCAGCTCGCCCATATCCCCGAGCACCAGGACGGTGTGCCCAGAAAAGCCGGCGAGTATATCAACGGCGGCGAGCATCGACGCGGGGTTGGCGTTGTAACTGTCGTCGATTACCCGCATGCCGCTGGGTACCAATTGCGCTACGGCGCGGCCTTTGACCGGTTGAAGCGCTTCCAGCCCCGTCTTTATACCGACAAGCGGTACGCCTAGGGCATGTGCAGCAGCAGCAGCTGCCAAGGCATTGGCGACATTGTGTGCGCCCAGCAGGTTGAGCTGGATGCGTGCTTCACCGGCCAGACCAACAAGGGTGAACGCCATGCAGCCACGTGCGTCGCGATCGAGGTTCTCGGCTCGCACATCCGCTACCGGGTCATTCAGGCCGAAGCTGATGACCTTCCGGCCTGCGGCACGCTGGTGCCAAACCGGGTACGCAGAGTCGTCGCGGTTCAGAATCGCAACCCCATCGCTAGCAAGGCCCTCAAGGATCTCACCCTTGGCTTCGACAATCTTGTCCGGCCCACCGAACTCCCCCACATGGGCGGTGCCTGCATTATTGATGATCGCAACTTGAGGGCGCGTCATTGCGACTGTGTAGGCGATCTCCCCTACCCGCGAAGCGCCCAGCTCGATCACGGCACTATCGTGCTCGAACGACAGTTCCAGCAGGGTCAGCGGAACCCCCAGGTCATTGTTCAGGTTGCCACGGGTCGCGAGGACTGAACCCTGCGTACGCAGGATGCTGGCCAGCATTTCCTTGACCGTGGTCTTGCCGCTGGAGCCGGTCACTGCCGCTATACGGCCAGTGAATCCTTGGCGATTGAACGCCCCTAGTTGGCCAAGCCCTTCTCGGGTATCGGCCACAACCAGTTGCGGGATCGGTGCATGATCGACCTCGCGCTGCACCAGCGCAGCGACCGCCCCCTTGGCAGCCACCTCGGCCAGGTAGTCATGACCATCGAAACGAGGGCCGACCAAGGCAACGAACAATTGCCCTGGCTCAATCTTTCGGCTGTCGCTGGAGACGCCGGTGAAGGCGACATCTGCCCCGACCAGCTCAGCATTCAGTGGCACCAGCAGCTCGGAAAGGCGAAGCGGCTTAAGCATGAGGCACCTTCCAGGCGTCGAGCGCCTTGGCAGCTTCGTCCAGGTCGGAGAATGGCAGGCGCACACCAGCGATTTCCTGATAGTCCTCATGCCCCTTGCCGGCCAACAGCACGACATCATCGGGGCCGGCCTGGCCAATCAACTGCGCAATGGCCTGACCACGGCCGTGCACGAACTCGACCTGCTGGACATTGGCAAATCCCGGACGGATGTCGGCGAAGATATCCGCAGGGTTTTCACTGCGCGGATTGTCATCGGTCACCAGCACCCGGTCGGCAAAACGCTCAGCAGATTCGGCCATCAACGGGCGCTTGCCACGATCCCGATCCCCGCCACATCCAAACAGGCAGAGCAGTTGCCCACGGACATGCGGACGCAGTGCCTGCAATACCTTTTCCAAGGCATCGGGAGTGTGGGCATAGTCGACCACGACCAGCGGCTTGGCGTCGCCACCCAGCCGCTGCATGCGCCCGACAGGGCCGTGGAGGGAAGGCAGGAGGTGCAGCACTTCGTCCAGTGGATAATCCAGCGCCAGCAGCACACCGACCACAGCCATCAGGTTGCTCAGGTTGAAACGTCCAAGCAGCGGGCTGCGCAGCAGACCCTCGCCTTGCGGCGTGACCAGCTGTGCCCGCACGCCGTTGTCATCGAAATGCGCTTCGCGGCAATAAAGGAAGGCTGCGGAATCTTCCAGGCTGTAGCTGACCAGTCGCGACTCATGTTGCTCGCAGGCCAGCTGGCGACCGAAATCGTCATCCAGATTGACCACGCGCACACGCAGATCGGGCCAGGCGAACAGGCGGGCCTTAGCCGCCGCGTAGGCCTCCATCGAACCGTGGTAGTCCAGGTGATCGCGCGACAGGTTGGTAAAGACCGCCACGTCGAAATCCAGGGCTGCAACGCGTCCCTGTTCGAGGCCATGGGAAGAAACTTCCATCGCCACGGCACGCGCGCCGGCCTGTTTCAGCCCGGCCAAAGTCGCCTGCACGGCCAGCGGGTCTGGAGTGGTATGCCGACCGCTTTCCAGCTCGCCATAGAAACCGGTGCCCAGGGTGCCGACGATTCCACAGCGCTCGCCCAACTGGTCAAGGGCCTGCGCCAGCAGTTGGCTGACACTGGTCTTGCCGTTGGTACCGGTGACGCCGACCAGTCGAAGGGCGCGACTGGGCTCGCCATAGAACCGCCCGGCGATCGAGGAAAGCTGGCCGGCGAGGCCCTTGACTGGAATCAGCTCAGCGCCAGCAGCTTCGATCGCGACTGCACCCTCACTTTCATAGGCCACGGCAATGGCCCCGCGGGCAACGGCGTCCGCAATATGCGTGCGACCGTCCTGCTGGGCTCCAGGCACAGCAAGAAACAGGTCGCCCGGGCGCACGCGACGGCTGTCCAGAGTTAGTTCACGAATAAGCGCAGCGCTCTGCGCCTGGGGCAGTAATTGATTCAATGGCATGGGCATCAGATGCGCCCTCCTTTGCCGGTAACCGCGGTGGCGGTTTGTTGTTCCTCGGTGGGCAGGTTATCTGGCGCCACATTCATTAGTCGCAGAGCCCCAGCCATGACCTTGCCGAACACTGGGGCCGAAACGAGGCCGCCAAAGTAGCCCGCCTTGCTCGGCTCATCGATCACGACCACCATGGCGATACGTGGATTGCTGGAAGGCGCAAAGCCCGCAAACAGCGAGCGATAAGCATTCTGTGTGTACCCCTTGCTACCTACGCTTGCCTTGCGCGCGGTACCACTCTTGCCGGACACGTGGTATCCGGGGACCTGAGCACGGAATACGCCGCCTGGGGCTTCAACCACCTGCTGGAGCATGCCTTGCAGGGTCTTGGCCACTGACTCATCGATGACCTGCACACCGTCCGGCAGGCTGTCGGCCCGGGTAAGGGAAAGAGGTACGCTGCGACCGTTGTTGGCGAGTACCGAGTAGGCATGGGCGAGCTGGATTGCAGTGACCGAAAGTCCGTAGCCATAAGCCAGGGTCGCAGTCTCCGCCTTAGGCCACTTGCGGTGGTTTGGCAGATTGCCGACTCGCTCGCCAGGAAAGCCCAGCCCGGTGTCTTGCCCCAGGCCGACTTGCTGCATGACCCGATAGATGGACTCAGCACCGATATCGAAGGCGACTTTGCTGACACCGACGTTGCTCGACTTGATCAGAATTCCCGTCAGGTCCAACACACCCTCACTGCGCGAGACGTCACGAATGGTGTAGCGGCCGATCTGCAGGGTACCCGGGTAGACATCGACCTTGTCCTCCGGCTTCCAACGTCCGCTTTCCAGGGCAGCACTGATTGAAAACGGCTTGACCGTGGAGCCAGGCTCGAACACATCGATCATGGCCCGGTTACGCATCGCTGCAGGCTGCAGATTGCGCCGATTGTTCGGGTTGTACGTGGGCTGGTTGGCCATCGCCAGGATTTCGCCCGTTTTTACGTCTGCGATCACCAGGCTACCGGCTTTGGCACCATTCTCCACCAGCGCATTGCGCAGCTCGCGGTGGGCCAAGTACTGCAGGCGTAGGTCGATGGACAGCGCCAGCGTCTTGCCAGGTTTGGCATTTCGAGCGACCTGGACATCCTTGATCAGGCGCCCGCGGCGATCCTTGAGGACCTGGCGCTTGCCCGGCACACCGGCAAGCCACTCGTCAAAAGACAGCTCGACACCTTCGCGCCCCCGGTCATCGACATCGGTGAAGCCGACGACATGAGCAGTGACCTCCCCGGCCGGGTAAAAGCGGCGGAACTCCTCAATGCTGTAGACGCCAGGCAACTTCTGCGAAAGGATGGCCTGCCCCTGCTCGGGCGTCAGGCCCCGGACCAGGTACATGAACTCACGGTTGGCGTTCTGCTCGATGCGCTGGGCAAATATCTTGGGGTCCTGCCCCAGCGCCTTGGCAATCACTGGCCAATGATCACGCAGGCCCATCAGGTCCTTGGGGTTCGTCCAGAGCGTCGTGACGGGCGTACTTACCGCCAGCGGTTCACCATTGCGATCGGTAATCAGGCCGCGGTGCGCCGGGATCGGAATATGCCGCACACTGCGAGCATCACCCTGCCCCTGCAGGAAGGCACGATCGATCACATGCAGATCGACGATGCGCCAGGAGATGGCACCGACCATCAAGGCGAGCAGGCCCAACACTACCCGGAAACGCCAAGGATAAAGTGCGCCCTCGAGCTTCATCATGGCGCCACCATCCGAATTTCCGCTGGTTCGGGAATGCGCATGTTCAGCTGCTCGCTCGCCAGCGACTCGATCCGGTTGTGCGCTGTCCAGGTACTCTGCTCGAGCACCAGACGCCCCCACTCAGCCTGCGCCTTATCGCGCACGCTCAACTCGGCATACAGCTGATTGAGCAGCTGACGATTCCAATGAGCGCTGTAGGAAACTGCTACAGAGGAAACCAGAACACCCAGGAACAGCAGAAGCATCAGGAGGCTTCCACCAGGTAGAGGCTTGGCGTAGAGACGGCTCACTTAAGCTTCTCCGCCACACGCATGACGGCGCTTCGCGAGCGTGGGTTGGCCTTGAGTTCTTCTTCCGAGGCGTACTGAGGCTTGCCAAGCAGCTTCAGGCGCGGTTCGAAGGCGGCCAGACGAATCGGCAGGTCGCGCGGCAATTTGTCCGCCTCCCCCTTGGCGTGCTTGCGCATGAACTGTTTGACGATCCGGTCCTCCAGCGAGTGGAAGCTGATCACCACCAGACGGCCACCCACGGCTAGCGCCTCGAGCGCCGACTCAAGCCCGCTCTCCAGATCCCCCAATTCGTTATTGACGTAGATGCGGATCCCCTGAAAAGCACGAGTGGCCGGATTCTTGCCTTTCTCCCAGGCCGGGTTGGCGGCACTGAGCACTGCAGCCAGATCGGCGGTACGTTCGAAGGGTTTCTCCTGGCGCCGCTGCACAACCGCACGCGCCATACGCCTGGCAAACCGCTCCTCGCCGTAATCCTTGAGTACCCGGGCGATTTCGTCTTCAGTGGCGCTGGCAATCCACTGCGCAGCACTGACGCCGCGATCAGGGTTCATCCGCATGTCGAGCGGACCATCGTTCAGGAAGCTGAAGCCGCGCTCCGGATCATCCAACTGAGGGGAAGAGACGCCGAGATCTAGGAGCACGCCGTCCACTTTCCCTTGCAAGCCGCGTGCACCGACCTCATCCCCCAGCTCAGCAAAGCTGCGCTGCACAATGACAAAGCGGCCGTCATCGGCCGCCAGCGCTTGACCCGCTGCGATGGCTTGCGGGTCTTTATCGAAGCCCAGCAAGCGCCCGTCGGGACCGAGCCTTTCAAGAATCAGCCGACTATGGCCGCCACGCCCAAACGTGCCGTCCAGGTACCAGCCATCCGCACGCAGGGCGAGAGCCTCTACTGCCTCATCGAGCAGTACGGTGATATGGCGGAAGCTGCTGATCGTACTCACAGGATTAAGTCACGTAGTTCGCCCGGCAGACCGCCAGGCTGTTTAATTGCCATGAGATCCGCCTCGGAAATCGCATTCCAGGCATCCTCATCCCACAGTTGAAATTTGTTCAGTTGACCGACCAGCATCGCCCGCTTATCCAGCCGAGCGTACTCTCGCAACCGCGGCGGAACCAGAAAGCGACCGGCACTATCAAGCTCCAGGTCCACGGCATTGCCGATCAGCAGGCGTTGCAGGCGGCGAGTTTCCTCGCGCAGAGAGGGCAGCTCCCGAAGCTTCGCTTCGATGAGTTCCCATTCAGGCAGGGGGTAAACAGTCAAGCAGGGGTCTACAGCGTCGATGGTCACGATGAGCTGCCCAGCACAACGCGACACGAGCTCATCACGATACCGACTTGGCATCGCAAGGCGCCCCTTTGCGTCGAGACTGATGGCGTTGGCTCCGCGAAACACGGCTGCGCTCCCCCTTTGAGTGGCTTTCCCTGCCTATAACTCCCACTTTTACCCACTTCACACCACTTCTGCACACTATAGGAATGCGCCCACCCCACCGTCAAGGCGGGCAAAAGGGGAAAACTCCTTACAGGACGGCAATTTAGCGAGCAAAGAAGGGGATTGGGGAGGGATTATCGGAAGCGAATCAAAGGTAAAGTTCAGCCAGCTCAAGAAGCTGAACTTCAAACTTAAAGTAGTTTGTTAAGAGTAAGATCTTTTCGGTATTTCAACGACATGAAAAGGAGCGAGGCAGATTTAAAGCGGGAGGAAGAGAGGAGAGTCGATCTGTAAGCCGGGTTCTGTCGTGGACAGTCATTCATCTACGGCTGCCATCACTGACAGCCTTTAGCAACCTACCCGAATCCGACGCGGGCCGCGCCAAGGATTCCTATTTGGTCTTGCTCCGAGTGGGGTTTACCTAGCCACGAACTGTTACCAGACGTGCGGTGCGCTCTTACCGCACCTTTTCACCCTTACCGGCGCTTACGCGCTTAGGCGGTTATTTTCTGTGGCACTTTCCGTAGGCTTGCGCCTCCCAGGCGTTACCTGGCACTCCGCCCTATGGAGCCCGGACTTTCCTCCCTCTCAAAATCGTTAAACGAAATGAGACAGCGACTGTCCGATCGACTCTCCGCTGCCAAGGTTAACGGCAGGCAGCACGAAGAACAAGCTCACGAATCGGATTGTCGCTCCAACGCGGCCTGGTAGAGCAGGTTCTTGCGAACCCCGGTGATTTCAGCTGCAAGCGCGGCAGCCCGCTTCACTGGCATTTCACCCAACAGCAGATCGAGCACACGAAGCGCTTCAGCACTCAGGGCACCTTCGCCTTCGGGGACCTGCCACCCCCCTACCAGAACGACGCACTCACCGCGCTGTTGATTAGAATCCGCAGCCACCCATTCGCACAACTGATCCAGCGACGCACCCTTGATGGTCTCGAATGTCTTGGTCAACTCCCTGGCCAGTACCGCAGGCCGCGCACCACCAAACACTGCACGCATTTCCTCAAGCGACTCAAGCAGGCGGTGCGGTGCCTCATAGAAGATCAGGGTACGAGGCTCTTCCTTGATCTGCTCAAGCCGCCCTCGACGGGCAACAGCCTTGGCGGGGAGGAAGCCCTCGAAAATGAAGCGATCCGACGGCAACCCGGCCACTGACAGTGCGGCGACAACCGCGCAAGCGCCGGGAACCGGGACAACCGGAATCCCCGCCGCCCGAGCCTGGCGCACCAGATGAAACCCCGGATCGGAAATCAACGGTGTTCCGGCGTCGGAGATCAATGCAACATCCTCCCCTGCCTGCAGCCGGGCAAGAAAACGCCCACCTTGATCGCGCTCATTGTGCTCGTGGCAGGCCGCCAGCGGTGTCTCGATCCCGAAATGCTGAAGCAAGCGAGTCGAGTGCCGAGTGTCTTCAGCCGCTATCAACGCAACCTCGCGCAGGACTCGCAGTGCCCGGGCACTGATATCGTCCAGATTGCCAATCGGCGTTGCGACCACGTAGAGGGTGCCTGGCGCACTACCAAGAGCAGAGGAAAGAGTCACAAGACACCTCAGAAAATACTGAAAGCGCGCATTGTAGCCCGATTCACAGCAGCAACATCGCGCCCCATCAAGGGCTTGGGTACAATCCGCAACTTCTTTCAACGAGTATCGGGACCGATAAATGATCGCCTGCCTGCGTCCGCTCTCCGCCCTCTGTCTCGCCGGCTTGCTGGCTGCATGCGCCAGCTCGCCTTCGTCCAGCCTCGGCGAAATGCCTCGCACACCGCAGGCCAGCATTGAACAGCTACTGCAGCAAGCAAGCGAGAGCGAACCTGAACAGGCCGCTCTGCTGCGCCTTTCCGCTGCCGACCTCGCCCTTCAACAACAAGACATCGGTCGCTCAGCACGCATCCTGGAGCAGGTGCCGATGGAAGGCCTCAAGCCCGCCCAGCAGATTTTTGCCAGTACCCTGGCCGCAGAACTGGCAATGGCCCGGAACCAGCCCAAGAGTGCACTCAAAGCCCTGTCACATCCAAGCCTCGAACGCCTCGCCGAACTTCCCCCCGAGCAGCAGACACGCACTCAACTGGTGCGCGCTCGAGCACTTGAAGCTGACGGCCAGACCCTGCCTGCGGCCCGCGAGCGAGTATTCATCGCCCCACTGCTGAGCGGCGAGGCCGCCACTTCCAACCACGAAGCAATCTGGGCCCTGGTTTCGAGCCTGCCCATCGACCAACTGCAGGCCAGGGACCAGACCGACCTGGCAGGATGGCTGGAACTTGCGCGTCTGACCAAAACCTCAGCAACACTCGCAGAACAACAGGCAGCCATTGATAAATGGCGCGAGCAGAATCCTGATCACCCTGCCGCCAAGCAACTGCCCCAGCCCTTGGGCAAGCTGAAGGAAATCGCGGGACAACCATTGACCAAGATCGCCCTCCTGCTACCACAGGAAGGTCAGCTGGCATCCGTGGGACGCGCGCTGCGCGATGGCTTCATCGCCGCACACTACCAAGCGCAGCAAGGTAACCAACCACAGCCGAGCATCAAGCTGTATGACAGCTCCAAGATGACATCGCTAGATGAGTTCTATCGCCAGGCCCAGGCCGACGGTATCCAATTGGTGGTAGGCCCGCTCGAGAAGCCCTTGGTCAAACAACTCAATGCCCGCGAACAACTCCCCATCACAACCTTGGCTCTGAATTACAGCGATGCAGGCCAGGAAGGCCCCGCGCAGCTATTCCAATTTGGCCTCGCCGCTGAAGACGAGGCCCGTGAAGCAGCCCGACGCGCCTGGGCTGACGGCATGCGCAGCGCCGTAGCCCTGGTGCCCCGCGGCGAATGGGGCGACCGCGTCCTCAAGGCCTTCCAGCAGAGCTGGCAAGCTGAAGGCGGTCGCCTAATTGCAGCCGAACATGTCGACCAGCCTGTTGCGCTGGCGCAGCAGATCGCTGACCTGTTCCAACTCCGCCAAAGCGAAGCACGCGCGAAGCGCCTGCAGAGCACCCTTGGCACGCCGGTCGCAGCACATCCGACCCGTCGCCAGGATGTCGATTTCATTTTCCTCGCAGCAACGCCCCAGCAAGCCCAACAGATCAAGCCGACACTGGCCTTCCAATACGCGGGCGACGTTCCTGTCTATGCGACCTCGCATCTTTATGCTGCCGGCAGTGACCAGTCCCAGTACCTTGACCTGAATGGCATTCGCTTCTGCGAAACGCCGTGGCTGCTGAACGACAACGACCCGCTACGCCAGCAAGTGGGAACCCAGTGGCCGCAAGCCGCCGGCAGCCTAGGCCGCCTCTACGCCATGGGTGCCGACGCGTACCGGCTTGCGCCACGCTTGACGCAACTCAAGGCCCTTCCGGAGAGCACGATCGATGGCCTCTCTGGCACCTTGAGCCTGAACCCGGCGCAACGGATTGAACGGCAACTCCCCTGGGCCGAATTCCGCGACGGCCAGGTACAACGCCTGGAAGACAGCGACTCTTGACTGAGAAACGCGCACGCGGGCAAGCGGCTGAATTGCTTGCCCGCCGCCACCTTGAAGCAAACGGACTGCGTCTGCTGTCCCAAAACTGGCTGTGCCGTCGCGGAGAGCTCGATCTGGTCATGCTCGACGGCGATACAGTAGTATTCGCTGAAGTCCGCTACCGGCGACATGCTGGCTGGGGCGGCGCCCTCGAGAGCGTCGACGCCCGCAAGCGCGAAAAACTGGCATACGCCGCTCAGCAGTTCCTGCAGCAGGAACCCCGCTGGGCAAGATACCCTTGTCGATTTGATGTGGTCGCCATCGACTCAATGGACGGCGACACACCCCCGCGACTGACCTGGCTGAAAAACGCCTTCGACACCTGATCGGTCGCCCCACTGAAGGTCTTACCCGATGGACATGCAACCCCGTATCCGCCAACTCTTCCAGGCCAGCATCGACACAAAGCTACAAGCCATGGAACTGCTGGCCCCGCATATCGAGCATGGCAGCATGGTAATGGTCAATGCGCTGCTCAACGAAGGCAAGATCCTGTCTTGCGGCAACGGTGGCTCAGCAGGCGACGCTCAGCACTTCTCTTCGGAGCTGCTCAACCGCTTCGAGCGCGAGCGGCCGAGCCTACCGGCACTGGCTCTGACCACCGATAGCTCGACCATCACCTCGATTGCCAACGACTACAGCTACAACGAAATCTTCTCGAAGCAGATTCGCGCCCTGGGTCAGCCCGGAGACGTCCTGCTGGCAATTTCCACCAGCGGCAACTCCGCCAACATCATCCAGGCCATCCAGGCTGCCCATGACCGGGAGATGGTAGTGGTCGCCCTGACCGGCCGCGACGGTGGAGGCATGGCTTCCCTGTTGCTGCCAGAAGATGTCGAGATCCGCGTGCCGTCAAAGGTCACGGCACGAATCCAGGAGGTTCACCTGCTGAGCATCCATTGCCTCTGCGACCTGATCGATCGTCAACTGTTTGGGAGTGAAGAATGATCCGTCCCCCCCTGATCCTCGCCGGCCTAGCCCTCTGCCTCGCGCTTTCTGGTTGCGGAGGACGCACCATTGGCAAGACCATAGATGACCAGTCCACCCCCTCCAAGGTAAGGGCCAAGATCGACGCAGCCAGCCCGGACCTCAAGACCAATTCGCATGTCGTGATCGCCAGCTACAACGGCGTTGTCCTGCTGGCCGGCCAAACACCGCGCACTGATCTCAAGAACCTGGCAGAGCAGGCTGCCCGTAGCGCTCAAGGCGTACGCCGAGTACACAACGAACTCCAGGTGCTGCCACCCTCCTCATCACTTGCGCGCCTGAACGACAGCACCATCACCACCAAGATCACCACCCAATTGCTGGCGAACAGCAACGTTCCCAGCTCGCAGATCAAAGTGATCACCGAGAATGGCATCGTTTATTTGCTGGGCCTGGTAACCCGTCAGGAAGCCGCTTTGGCGACCAGCATCGTCCAGAACGTTTCGGGCGTGCAGAAGATCGTTCGGCTCTTCGAATACACCAACTGATTGCTGGACTAACAAAAAAGGCGATCGCAAGGATCGCCTTTTTTGTTTACTTGACCACCTTCAGGCTGGGTCGACCAGTGGGACGGGATGGCTCACCACCACTCGGCTCACCGCCGGACGGGCCGCCATCCTCCGGGTCCGGATCATCATCAGGAATTGGCGGCTCGAGATCGAAGACCATGCCCTGACCGTTCTCCCTAGCGTAAATTGCCATCACAGCCGCCGAAGGAATATACAGATTGTGGGCAATGCCCCCGAAACGACCTTCGAAGCTCACCGCTTCGTTATCCATATGCAAATGACGAACTGCAGTTGGGGAAACGTTGAGCACAATCTGGCCATCGCTAGCATAGCCTGACGGAACCCGCACATCGGCATGCTCGGCGTTGACCAAGAGGTGCGGGGTGCAGTTGTTGTCCACGATCCACTCGTAAAGGGCACGAACCAGGTAGGGACGACTGGAGTTCATTGGACTCTCCTCAGCGCATTTCGCGCTCTACAACAGACAGGCTGGCCTGAAAACTGTCTCGGGCGAACTGGCGCTCCATGTAGTCCAGCAACGGCTTGGCTGGGCGCGGCAGCTCGATACCCAGCACAGGCAAACGCCAAAGTATCGGCAGAAGACAGCAATCCACCAGACTGAAATCTTCACTCAAGAAGAAAGGTTTGTCCGCAAACAAGGGCGATACGCCCGTCAGACTCTCGCGCAATTCCTTGCGGGCAAGCGCCTTTTCCGCATCCTTGGTGCGCGGATCGAGGATCCGGTCCACCAGCGAGCACCAGTCACGCTGTACGCGATGAATCAGCAGACGACTGTTCGCTCGAGCCACCGGATAGACGGGCAACAGCGGCGGATGAGGATAACGCTCATCCAGGTACTCCATGATGACCGTGGACTCATAGAGCGCCAGGTCACGATCAACCAAGGTCGGCACACTACCGTAAGGGTTGACCTCGGCTAGCCTCGGCGGGCAACGACCCTGTTCAACGTTGATGATCTCGGCGCTCACACCCTTCTCTGCGAGCACGATTCGTACACGATGGGAATAGTGGTCGGCAGGGTCGGAGTAACAGGCCAGCCTGTTGATTGCGGCCATGGCACCCTCCTCACTTGGGGATATTCAGGGGGCAGAAAGACGCGCGCGCCCACTAAGGGGCGCGCGCTTAAACAACGCTACAGCAGCTAATCAGTGAACGTCCTTCCAGTACTCACGCTTGAGCAGGTAGGCAAACACGAAGAAGAAGGCCAGGAAGAGCAGTACATAGGTACCAACGCGCTGGCTTTCCAACTTGACCGGGTTGGCCGAGTAAGCGAGGAAGGTCACCAGGTTCTGGATCTTCTCGTCGAACTCAGCCTCGGTCAGCTTGCCGGTTTTCGGCAGGACAGTCAGCTGATCGCATGCTTCGTGGGTGATCGGAGCACCGGTCAGCGGATCGAACTGTTTCTTGCCGCCATCAACCACCTGAACCTGCTTGCAACCTACAACCTGACGACCCTGCAGGCCGACCAGCACGTTGGGCATGCCCACGTTCGGGAAGACCTTGTTGTTCACACCCCAGGGACGGGTCGGATCCTCATAGAAAGCACGCAGGTAGCTGTAGAGCCAGTCGGTGCCACGCACACGAGCCACCAAGGTCAGATCGGGCGGAGCAGCTCCGAACCAGGCCTTAGCGTCATTGGGTTGCATGCCGATCTTCATGTGATCGCCAATCTTGGCACCGGTCAAAACCAGGTTCTCCAACATCAGCTCTTCGGAGATACCCAGATCCTTGCCCACCCGCTCATAACGCTGGAACTTGGCGCTATGGCAGCCCATGCAATAGTTCGCGAAGGTACGCGCTCCGTCCTGCATGGCAGCCTTGTCGGTCAAGTCGATGTCGACCTTGTCCAGATGCACTTCTCCACCGCCGGCGGCAAAGGAAAGAACCGGCAGAGCGGCAATCACAAATGCAGCAAATAGCTTTTTCATCAGCCCGTCACCCTTTCCGGAACCGGTTTGGTTTTTTCCATCCTGGTGTAGAACGGCATCAGGATGAAGTACGCGAAGTACAGGATGGTGCACACCTGCGACAGCAACGTACGGCCCGGGGTCGGCGCCAGAACACCCAGCACGCCAAGGATGACGAAGGAGATGCAGAATACCACCAGCCAGATACGGCTCAGCCAGCCCTTGTAGCGCATGGACTTGACCGGACTGCGGTCCAACCACGGCAGTACGAAAAGAATGGCGATGGCGGCGCCCATGGCGATAACGCCCATCAGCTTGTCCGGAACAGCACGAAGGATTGCGTAGAAGGGCGTGAAGTACCACACCGGCGCAATGTGTTCAGGCGTCTTGAAGGGGTTGGCCTGTTCAAAGTTCGGCTTCTCGAGGAAGTAACCGCCCATTTCCGGGAAGAAGAACACCACGAAGCAGAACACGAAGAGGAATACTACGACGCCGACGATATCCTTGACGGTGTAGTACGGATGGAACGCGATGCCATCCAGCGGGATGCCGTTCTCGTCCTTCTTCTTCTTGATGTCCACGCCGTCGGGGTTGTTGGAACCGACTTCGTGCAGGGCAAGAATGTGCAGAACAACCAGGCCGAGCAAGACGATCGGCAGCGCAATTACGTGCAGAGCGAAGAAGCGGTTCAGGGTGATACCAGAGATCAGGTAGTCACCACGGATCCACTGGGTCAGGTCTTCACCTACTACCGGAATCGCACCAAACAGCGAGATGATCACCTGCGCACCCCAGTAGGACATCTGGCCCCACGGCAGCAGGTAACCCATGAAGGCTTCAGCCATCAGTGCAAGGTAGATCAGCATGCCGAAGATCCATACCAGCTCACGGGGCTTCTGGTAGGAGCCGTAGAGCAGGCCGCGGAACATGTGCAGGTAGACCACGATGAAGAATGCCGATGCACCGGTGGAGTGCAGGTAGCGAATGATCCAGCCGTACTCCACATCACGCATGATGTATTCGACGGAGGCAAAAGCCTCCTCAGCGGACGGAGTGAAGCTCATGGTCAACCAGATACCGGTCAGGATCTGGTTGACCAGCACCAGCAGTGCGAGAGAGCCGAAAAAGTAGAAGAAGTTGAAGTTCTTCGGAGCGTAATACTTGCTCAGATGGTCTTCCCACATCTTGGTCGCGGGGAAGCGCGCATCGACCCATTCCATGAATTTGCTCATTACGCCTTCTCCTGGTCCACACCGACGACGATGACGTCATCCGACTCGTACGAGTAAGGCGGCACCGGCAGGTTCATGGGGGCTGGCTGCGCCTTGTAGACGCGACCGGCGAGATCGTAGCGAGAGCCGTGGCAAGGACAGAAATACCCCCCCACCCACTCAGCACCCAGATCAGCCGGCGCAACTTCCGGACGGAACGACGGCGAGCAACCCAGGTGAGTGCAAATACCAACCAACACCAGGACCTCTGGCTTGATCGAGCGAGTTACTGGATCCACGTACGCCGGTTGCACCGAAGCCTTGGACTCCGGGTCCGCCATGCTGTCATGGATCTTGCCGAGATTCGCCAGGATTTCCTCGGTACGGCGCATGATAAATACTGGTTGACCACGCCATTCAGCAACGATCTGCTGGCCAGCTTCGATCTTGCCAATACTCACCTTGACCGGTGCACCGGCGGCCTTGGCCTTGGCACTGGGCAGCCATGACCCCACGAACGGGACCGCAGCCCCCACCGCTCCCGCCGCACCAACCACGGATGTGGCCGCTACGAGGAAGCGACGCCGGCCTGCATTCACGCCGTCATTGCTCATTCAGTCGTCTCCCATCAGCTTTATTGGCCTGTTTTCCAGGCCTCTACTAAGTAAAAATCGAGCCGCGCAAAAAATTCGCCAAATGGTAAAGAAAACCCCCCCTGCTGACAAGGTAATAGCCGGATACAAATATGGCGAAACCCTTGATTGGCGGGGCATTTGGGCATGCGACATGCTGTCGCAGCTAATAATTATCCGCGCATAAAAAAACGCCCAGCTGATAACAGGCTGGGCGTTTTCTTGTAAGCGTAAATTAACGCTTGGAGTACTGCGGACGCTTACGCGCTTTACGCAGACCGACTTTCTTACGTTCAACTTCACGAGCATCGCGAGTAACGTAGCCGGCCTTACGCAGCGGGCTGCGCAGGGTCTCGTCGTACTCGATCAGAGCGCGGGTGATACCGTGACGGATAGCACCGGCTTGACCACTGACACCACCACCGACAACGGTGACGTAGATGTCAAACTTCTCGACGGTCTCAGTCAGCTCAAGAGGCTGACGCACGACCATGCGAGCGGTCTCGCGGCCGAAGAACTGATCCAGGCTGCGGTTGTTGATGGAAATCTTGCCAGTACCCGGACGCAGGAAGACGCGAGCGGTAGCAGTCTTACGACGGCCAGTGCCGTAGTTTTGAGTCGCCGACATAATCAACTTATCCCGTTAAATCTTCAGTTCTTGGGGCTGCTGAGCGGTGTGCGGGTGAACAGCACCCTTGTACACCTTCAGCTTGCGATACATGTCGCGGCCCAGCGGATTCTTCGGCAGCATGCCTTTGACCGCGGTCTCGATCACGCGCTCAGGGGCCTTGGCAATCAGCTTCTCGAAGTTGATTTCCTTGATGCCACCCGGGAAGCCGGAGTGCGAGTAGTACATCTTGTCGGTAGTCTTGGCACCGGTCACACGCACTTGCTCAGCGTTGATAACGACGATGTAGTCGCCAGTATCAACATGCGGAGTGTATTCCGGCTTGTGCTTGCCACGCAGACGGCTGGCAATTTCAGTGGCCAGACGACCCAGGGTCTGACCTGCAGCGTCGACGACATACCAGTCGCGCTTAACAGTTTCCGGTTTTGCAGTAAAAGTCTTCATTCGCTATAGCCTCAGGGGCCGCCCTGAAAATAAGACGGCGGATCTTACTGAATAGTGCTCGCCTTGACAAGGTCAAGACAGCCGGAAACAGACGCTATCGGGGGCTCGGGTCAGCGCGTCCGCTACGGCAGGGGTTTCGGTGGGCTAGGCATCCCCACCTTCTTCCTTCGCGAGCTAGGCATCCCCGCAAAGAAAGCCGCCGAATTATGCCGATTGCAGGAAAAATATCAACCTGATTTGATGCGTCCTTCACCGATGCAAGGAGGTACTTATGGAATTTCGCCAACTCGGGCGCACCGAACTGAAGGTCAGCAGCCTTTGCCTGGGCACCATGACCTGGGGGGAGCAGAACAGCGAAGCAGAAGCCTTTGCGCAGATTGCACGCGCCAAGTCTTACGGCATCAACTTCATGGATACTGCCGAAATGTACCCCGTGCCGCCACGCAGCGAAACCTACGGCGCCACCGAGACGATCATTGGCAACTGGTTCGCCAGGCACCGGGACCGAGCCGACTGGGTTCTCGCCAGCAAGGTTGCCGGCCCCGGCAACGGTATCAGCCATATTCGCGACGGTGCCTTGAAGCACAACCGGCAGCACATCGTCGCAGCGCTGGATGCTAGCCTGAAGCGCCTCCGAACCGACTGGATCGATCTGTATCAGCTGCACTGGCCAGAACGCAGCACCAACTTCTTCGGCCAGCTCGGTTACCAGCATCAGGAGCAGGAATTCACCCCGCTGCAGGAAACGCTCGAAGTTCTGGCCGAACAGATCAAGGCAGGAAAGATCCGTCACATCGGTCTATCCAACGAGACGCCCTGGGGCGCGATGAAGTTCCTCCAACTGGCCGAACAGCTAGACCTACCCAAAGCGGTATCGATCCAGAATCCATACAACTTGCTCAACCGCACCTTCGAAGTTGGCCTGGCCGAGGTCGCGATCCGCGAGCGATGCGGCCTGCTCGCTTACTCGCCGATGGCATTCGGCATGCTCTCCGGAAAGTACGAAAACGGCGCCCGCCCGGCTAATGCACGGATTACCCTATTCAGCCGTTTCACTCGTTATACCAATCCGCAAGCGCAGTCGGCCTGTTCTCGCTACGTCCAATTGGCCCACGAACACGGGCTCGACCCGGCGCAGATGGCCCTGGCGTTCGTCTCCACCCAGCCTTTCGTGACCAGCAACATCATCGGCGCCACCTCCCTCGAACAACTGGAAGACAACCTCCGAAGCAGCGAGCTGAAGCTTTCGGACACCGTGCTAGAAGGTATCTCAGCCATTCACAAGGCGCAGCCGAACCCCGCCCCCTGAATGAAAAGACCCGGCGGTTACGGTAATGCTGTTCATTTAGGCTATGTCTGCGTCAGCTGTTTAGGTTTCAGCCATTGCGCTGAAGGCCCCGCTTGCTTGCGAATATACCCCCGCTTTCGCCGGCAAGCTGAGTCCTACAACGAACCGCCACCCTTCGCTCCTAAGAGGAAGAAACGTCTGGGAAAACCAGTTTTTGATCGCGCCAAACCCGAAAACGCCGCTTTCCCGCTGAGGGCCAAGCGGCGTTTCGTCTTATATGAACAGCGTTACGGCGATTGCCGGGACTTTTTTGGCTCCCCCCACTTAAAGCGAACGGGCGATGATTTCCTTCATGATTTCGTTGGTACCGGCGTAAATACGCTGCACTCGCGCATCAGCCCAGGCACGGGCCACTGGGTATTCCCACATGTAGCCATAACCACCGTGAAGCTGTACGCACTCGTCGAGCACTTTGCACTGCAGGTCAGTCCCCCAGTACTTGAGCATCGCCGCAGTCGGTACATCCAGCTTGCCCTGCAGGTGCAACTCTAGGCAGCGATCAACGAAGACCCGACCGACCTGGATTTCGGTAGCCATTTCCGCCAGCTTGAAGCGGGTGTTCTGGAACTCGGCGACAGCTTTGCCAAATGCCTTGCGCTCCCGCGTGTAATCCAGCGTCCACTGAAGCGCCGCCTCAGCCGAGGCCAAAGCCCCGACACCCACAGTCAGGCGCTCTTGAGGCAACTCCTGCATCAGATAAGCGAAGCCCATACCAGCCTGGCCCAACAGGTTCTCCTTAGGCACACGTACATCCTGGAAGAACAGTTCAGAGGTGTCCTGGGCTTTCATGCCCACCTTTTCCAGGCGCTTGCCTTTGGCAAAACCTGGCATCCCAGCGTCCACCAGGAACAGGCTAGTGCCCTTGGCCCCCGCCTTGGGGTCGGTCTTGGCGACCACGATCACCAGGTCAGCCAGGAATCCGTTAGTGATGAAGGTCTTGGAACCGTTGATGACGTATTCGTCGCCATCCAGCACCGCCGTGGTTTTCACACCTTGGAGATCCGATCCGGCCCCTGGTTCGGTCATCGCAATGGCGGTGACCAGCTCGCCACTCACAAGCTTGGGCAAGTACTTCTGCTTCTGCGCCTCAGAACCGTAATGAAGGATGTAAGGTGCGACGATATCGGAGTGCAACGAGAAGCCAATGCCGGTCAGGCCGAGCCGGCCGATCTCCTCGATCACCACGGTGCTGTAGAGAAAGTCTGCGCCCATTCCGCCATAGGCTTCGGGGATGTGCGAGCAGAGCATGCCTGCTTCACCAGCCTTGTTCCAAAGTTGGCGATCGATATGGCCGTCCTTCTCCCACTGATGGTGGTAGGGAACTGCTTCCTGCTCGAGAAATTTGCGCACGCTATCGCGGAAGAGTTCATGGTCGGAGCTGAACAGGGTTCTCGGAATCATGGCGCCACCTTCGATGGACAGGAGTTGAGTGAGTGGGAAGGCCAAGACTCTAGGCCAGTCATCTCTCTCTCACACTGGACACTTAGGACAAAAAATAAGACGATCCAGCCGCAAGTTGACCGCTTTCCCCTAATAAGAATAAGCCCATGACCAATCAGCAGCCCCCCACCCTCAGGCGGGTGAGCATCCTCGCCCTCGACGGCGTATTTGCCTCTACCCTGATGCAAGCCAAGGATTTCTTCCATATGGCTAGCCTGCGCTTCGGCAAGCTGCAAGGCCAAGGCCTGACGCCCGCGTTCGAGACCCGCCTGGTCAGTCCCGATGGCCAACCCGTACAAAGTTTCAGCGACGTACGACTGCCGGTCGATGGCGACCTGGACCAAGCCGACATCATCATTCTTCCCGCCTTCTGGGGCGACTTCGACGCTCTAAATACCCGCTACCCGCAGGTCAGCGAGTGGCTGCGCCAGCGCCATACCGCAGGCACCGCCATTTGCGGCGAAGCCACCGGGGTTTTCTGGATGGCCCAGGCTGGCCTGCTCGACGGCAAGGAAGCGACTACCTACTGGCGCTTCTTTCGCGAGTTCGCGGAACGCTTCCCCAATGTGCTCCTTAACCAGGAAAAGCACCTTTCCGATGCTGATAACCTGTACTGCGCGGGCGGGGTTACCTCGGCCTGCGACCTCTACATCTACCTGATCGAACGCTTCTGCGGCGCCAACGTCGCCCAAGCCGTAGCGCGGGACATTCTCTATGAGGTTCAGCGCAACTACATTCCCGGACGCATCGGTTTCGGAGGCCAGAAGCTGCACCACGACATGACCATCCTGCAGATCCAGCAGTGGCTGGAAGAGCATTTCGCCGACAAGTTCCGCTTCGAGGATGTGGCAAGGGAGCATGGCATGAGCATCCGCAACTTCATGCGGCGCTTCCAGGCAGCGACAGGCGACAAGCCGCTGCATTACCTGCAACGGTTACGCATCGAAACAGCGAAGGGGCTGCTCTCCGCAACGCGAAAGAGCATCAAGACCATCAGTTACGAAGTGGGCTACGACGACGCCAGCTTCTTCGCACGACTGTTTCGCCAGCACACTCAGCTATCGCCAAACCAGTATCGTCGCCAGTTCCAACACAAAGGGGATTGATACCGCTATCCCAACGGAATACGCCCGGACGGGCCACCCTGGCCCCACGCCAGCCCGGCGCGAGGGACCAACAAGGAAAGGTCCATCGCCATGCGCGCAATCTCATTGCCCTGCTGACTGTCTGCAGCCTGAGCGCTGCGGCGGACGACAACTGGAAACCCTTTCCCGTCGATTAGAGCACCCAAATGAAAAAGACTGCCCAAGGGCAGTCTTTTTCGCATGCACATCTCAGGGCCTGTGCGGTCTGGAGAGGAACTCGTGGGACTGCATTTCCAGCAGGCGACTCAACGTCCGCTGGAACTCGAAGTTCAACCGACCACCGCTGTAGAGATCCTTCAACTCCACTTCGGCGGAAATGATCAGCTTCACGTTGCGGTCGTAGAACTCATCCACCAGGTTGATGAAACGACGCGCCATGTCATCCTTGGCAACGCCCATCTGCTCGACGTTGGCGAGGATCACCGCATGGAATATCTTGCCCAGTTCGATGTAGTCGTTCTGGCTGCGCGGGCCGTCGCAGAGTTCGCGGAATTCGAACCAGGCCACGTCCTCACAAACGCGCACAGCCCGAATCTCGCGATTCTCGATCATCAGGGCTTCGTTTTCCTGAGCCATGGTGCAATCCGGCAGCAGACTCTTGAAGCTCCTGCTCAGGCTGGCTTCGGCCTCAGTGTCCAGCGGCCAATGGAACAACTCTGCCTGTTCCAGGGCGCGCAGGCGATAGTCCACGCCGCTGTCGACGTTGACGATCTCGGTGTGCTCCTTGAGCAAGGCAATGGCCGGCAGGAAGCGCGCACGCTGCAGGCCATCCTTGTAGAGACCGTCCGGGACGATGTTTGAGGTCGCCACCAGGCTGACGCCGTTCTTGAACAGCTCCTCCAGCAGCGTCGCCAGAATCATGGCGTCGGTGATATCGGAGACGAAGAATTCGTCGAAGCAGATGACCCGGGCCTCATCGGCAAAGCGCTTGCCAATGATGGTCAGCGGGTTCTTCTCGCCCTTGAGGGTTTTCATCTCCTCGTGGACGCGCTTCATGAACCGGTGGAAGTGCGTGCGCATCTTCTGCTTGAAGGGCAGCGCATCGAAGAAGGTGTCCACCAGGTAAGTCTTGCCACGGCCAACGCCGCCCCAGAAGTACAGGCCCTTGACCGGCCCCTGGCGCTTCTTGCCGAACAGGCTGCCGAGCAGGCCGGGCTTGTTGCGGTCATCGGAAATCAGGTCGTCGTACAGGCGCTGCAAATGGCGGACGGCAGTTTCCTGCGCGGCATCGTGAAAAAAGTCCGGCCGCTTGAGATCGGCCTGGTAGCGCTCGAGGGGAGTCATGATCGGTAGCAAGGCAACGAAAAACGGGGCCGTCACTTTAGCGACGCCCCCTCGGATTGGCAATCGGCCAGCGTCGCCGGCCGTACGAAAGACAGTTATTCCTGGGGTGCAAGGACCGTGTGCAGGCGCTGGATGGCTGCATCGCGCTCCGCCGGGTCGGCGAAGGATGGGCTCAGCGCCACCTGCTCGCCGTCCAGCCACAGGCCGAAAGCATCGCCCTCGACACGCAGATCCAGCTCGGAATCCGCCTGCAGGCGCTTGCTGACCTGGCCGGCCGCCTTGCCATCGGCAAATCCCTTGGACAGCAGCAACTGCTCGCCATCGGCATCCAGCAGACGGAAGCGGAAGCTGCCATCGTCCTCTCGGAAGCTGACGAAACGCGCGCTCTTGACCGCCTTTTTCTTACCAGTCTCAGCGCTCTGCACGCTGGAGCGGAACGAGCGCAACCCAACGGCCTCACGCAGTTCGCCAAGGAACGGCGTGGCGATCTTGCGGGCCTTGGCTGCGCCGGCAAGCAGGATGTCTTCCAGGTCTGCAGGACGCTCGATCAGCGCGCGATAGCGCTCGCGCGCTTCGCCCAACTCATTGTCGAGCAGTTGGAACAAGCGCTGCTTGGCTTCGCCCCAAGCCAGGCCGCCCAGCAACTCGGCTCGGAACTCCGCGAGTTGCGCAGGAGTTGCGAAGGCCTGGTACAGGGTGAACAAGTGCGAGTTGTCCGGATCCTTGGGCTCGCCGGGCGCGCGCGAGTCGGTGACGATCCGGGCGATGGAATCCTTCAACTGCTTGGCACTGCCAAACAGCGGGATGGTGTTATCGTAGCTCTTGGACATCTTGCGACCGTCCAGACCCGGCAAGGTCGCCACTTCTTCTTCGATCACCGCCTCGGGCAGGGTGAAGAACTCACGCCCAGCGCCGAACAGGTGGTTGAAGCGCTGGCCGATATCGCGGGCCATTTCGACGTGCTGGATCTGGTCACGCCCTACCGGCACCTTGTGCGCATTGAACATCAGTATGTCTGCCGCCATCAGCACCGGGTAGCTGTAGAGGCCCATGGTGACGCCTGCATCCGGGTCTTCGCCATTCTCCAGGTTCTTGTCCACCGACGCCTTGTAGGCGTGCGCCCGGTTCAGCAGCCCCTTGGCGCTGACACAGGTGAGCAGCCAGGTCAGTTCGGGGATCTCCGGGATGTCGGACTGACGGTAGAAGGTCGCCTTGTCGGTATCCAGCCCGCAAGCCAACCACGTGGCGGCGATCTCCAGGCGCGAACGCTGGATGCGCAACGGGTCGTCGCACTTGATCAGCGCATGGTAATCCGCGAGGAAATAGAAGGAATCGACGTCGCTGGAACGACTGGCAACGATGGCCGGACGGATCGCGCCCGCATAGTTGCCGAGGTGTGGCGTACCGGTGGTGGTGATGCCAGTGAGGATACGAGTAGTCATGGTGTTCGCTTGTCGGACTGCAATCGGAATCAGAGGCGCGGCAGGACCAGATCCTTGAGATCGGTCAGCTTGCCATGAAAGAAGTGCCCGCATTCTGCCACTTTCAGAAGCTCATGGGGACGAGCCAGGCTCGCAGACCAGTCGTAGACAGCCTGCGGACTGACAACCTCGTCGGCATCTGGCTGAATCACCGCCAGTTTGCCTCGTTCAGGCAAGGGATGGTCGCCATTCAGGCGCATGACCGCCGGTGCCACCATGAACAGCTGCGGCACCTCGACGCCTTGCCGCTCCAGGCGTCCGGCCAGGCTGGCAGCGACAAATCCCCCGAAGGAAAAGCCGAACAGGATTAATGGCAGGTCTGGACGCCGGGCGCGGAACCAATGGGCGGCTGCCTCCGCGTCGTCTACCTCGCCAGTGCCCATGTCATGACTCCCGGCGCTGGTCCCGACTCCCCGGTAATTGAAGCGCAGGGTGCTATAACCAGCGTCACGGGCGGTACGCTGCAAGGTGGAAACAACCTTGTTGAGCATAGTTCCGCCCTGCACCGGGTTAGGATGGCAGATCAGAGCCAGGCCCTTGGCCTCGGACAGATCGAGATGCAATGCTTCGAGTTGGCCACAGGGACCATCGAGCAAAATAGGATTTTCGCGGATCAACAACGGTTACTCCGTGACCCCGGTCCGGGTCGACTCGTCTTGGATTAGCACAACAGGGCTTGCGTCGCGGTATACAGCGCGGACTCGAGCCGTTAACGTAAAGCAAAGCCGCTTATAGAGGAAGGACTCGTGGAACAGTCGCTCACCGTCTGGTTGTTACCAGCCTTCGCCCTGCTCGCCGGTATCGGCATCGGATTCCTGATCGCCCGCCTGGCGCCCAACGCTGCCCCGACAAGGACGCAACGCCAGCTGGATGAACTGCAGGAACGCTTCGACACCTACCAGAGTGAGGTGGTCACCCACTTCAACACCACCGCCAGCCTGGTCAAGAAACTTACCCAGAGCTACCAGGACGTACAGGAGCACCTCTCCGAGGGCGCTACTCGCCTGGCCCTGGACGAACTGACCCGTCAACGCCTGCTGGCCGCCCTGCACGCTGACGAAGCCGCCAGCCCGCGCGAGCGACTGACCCCACCCAAGAGCAACGAGGCGCCGAAGGACTATGCGCCCAAAGCTCCGGACACCCCCGGCACCCTGGACGAAACCTTCGGCCTCAAAGGCAAGTACTGAATCCCAGATGGCGAAGACGGCTTGCCGGAACCGCCAACCTGAAGCCCAACAAAAAGCCCCGCAAACGCGGGGCTTTTTACTGCCTTGCCGTTTAGATCGCGCCACGCGTGCGGAGCAGGTCCAGCACCTGTTTGACGCCCTCTTCCACCGAAGTGGATTGGGTGTCGATCACCAGGTCGGCATCCAGCGGGACATCGTAGGGGAAGGACTCGCCAGGGATGTTGTCCTGGCCAGCCGCATAGAGTCCCTGCGGGTCACGTTCACGGCAAGCCTGCGGCGACGCCTGGACATAGACGGTAATCAAGCGCTCGGCACCGAGCAGCGCCTTGGCCTGCTCCCGCCCCTCAGCATCCGGAGCGACAAAGGCTGCCAGCGTCAGAAGGCCAGCTTCATTGAACTGACGGGCGACATGAGCGGCGCGGCGCCAGTTCTCAGTACGTCCAGTACGATCCTGTGGCAAGCCCTTGTTCAGGTCATGGCGCAGGTTCTGGCCGTCAAGAACGTAGACCGCGCGGCCCATGTCGAACAGCTTGCGCTCGACCGCGTAGGCCAGCGTGCTCTTGCCGGCACCAGAGAGACCGCTGAACAGCACGGTGGCAGGCTGCTGGCCGAAGCGGGCAGCGCGCTCGTCGCGGGACACGTGGGCTAGCTTGCCATGGTGGCCACTGACATTACGCCCGGCCAGCGGATCGGCAATGATCATGCCGGCACCGACGGTGCCATTGGTCAGGCGATCGATGACGATGAAGGCACCGGTTGTGCGGTTCTGCTCGTAGCCATCGAGGGCGATGGGCGCATCCAGGCTGACCTTGACCTTGGCGATCTCGTTCAGCTGCAGGTTGCTAGCCGAAGTCTCCTCCAGGGTGTTCACATCCACCTTGTGAGCAATGCTCGGGATGGAACCCGGCACGTAGCTGGTGGCGCGCTTGATGTCGTATTTCTTGCCCGGCAGCATCGGCTCCTCGGACATCCACACCAGCATGGCCTCGAAACCATCGGTAACCACCGGGAGGTTGTCGGCGTGCACCAGCATGTCGCCACGGGAAACGTCGATCTCGTCTTCCAGGGTCAGAGTGATGGCTTGGCCCGGGCCGGCCTGCTCAAGCTCTCCATCGAAGGTGACGATGGACTTGACCCGACTGCTCTTGCCCGAAGGCAGCGCCACGACTTCGTCGCCCTTGTGCACGATGCCGCTGGCGAGAGTGCCGGCGAACCCGCGGAAGTTGAGGTTCGGCCGGTTCACGTACTGCACAGGGAAGCGCATGTCGTTGAAATTGCGATCGCCGGCGATCTCGACGGTCTCGAGGATCTCCATTAACGGCTTACCGTCGTACCAGGGCGCGCGCTCGCTGCGATTGACCACGTTGTCGCCCTTGAGGGCAGACATCGGCACGAAATGAATCGAGGTCGGAGCCAGCTTGATGCGGTCGGCGAACTTCAGGTAGTCGGCCTTGATCTGCTCGAAGACGCCCTGATCGAAATCCATCAGGTCCATCTTGTTCACCGCCACGACGATGTGACGGATACCCAGCAGGGAAGCGATGAAGCTGTGGCGGCGGGTTTGCGTCTGCACACCGTAGCGGGCATCGATCAGGATGATCGCCAGGTCGCAGGTGGAGGCGCCAGTCGCCATGTTGCGGGTGTACTGCTCATGGCCGGGGGTGTCGGCGATGATGAATTTGCGTTTGGCGGTGCTGAAATAGCGATAGGCCACGTCGATGGTGATGCCCTGCTCACGCTCGGCTTGCAGACCATCTACCAGCAGCGCCAGGTCGACGTCGTCACCGGTGGTGCCGACCTTCTTCGAGTCGCGGGTAATGGCTTCCAGGTGATCTTCATAGATCATCTTGGAGTCATGCAGCAGGCGCCCGATCAGGGTGCTCTTGCCGTCGTCGACGTTGCCGCAGGTAAGGAAGCGCAAGAGTTCCTTGCGCTCATGCTGGGCCAGGTAAGCGAGGATGTCCTGGCTGATCAGATCGGATTGATGGCTCATGGTGCGGAATCCTTAGAAATAGCCCTGACGTTTCTTCTCTTCCATCGAACCGGCCTGGTCGTGGTCGATGACACGGCCCTGGCGTTCGGATGTGCGGGTCAGGAGCATTTCCTGGATGATTTCCGGGAGCGTGGTAGCGCTGGACTCCACCGCGCCGGTCAGCGGGTAGCAGCCCAGGGTACGGAAACGCACCATCTTCTTCTGAATGCCGGCCTTCTGCTCGTCGCTGAGGTGCTCGAGAATGCGCTCGTCATCGATCATGATCAACGCGCCATTCATCTCGATCACTTCCCGCTCGGCTGCGAAGTAGAGCGGCACGATCGGGATGCTTTCCAAGTAGATGTATTGCCAGATGTCCAGCTCGGTCCAGTTGGACAGGGGGAAGACGCGGATCGACTCACCCTTCTTCACCTTGCCGTTGTAGACGTTCCACAGCTCCGGACGCTGGTTCTTCGGGTCCCAGCGGTGCTTGCTGTCACGGAAAGAGTAGACACGCTCCTTGGCACGGGATTTCTCTTCGTCACGACGAGCACCACCAAAGGCTGCATCGAAGCCGTACTTGTCGAGCGCCTGCTTCAGGCCCTCGGTCTTCATGACGTCAGTATGCTTCGCACTGCCATGGGTGAAAGGGTTGATGCCCTGGGCGACGCCTTCCGGATTAACGTGGGTAATCAGGTCAAGACCCATTTCGCTGACCATCTTGTCGCGAAAACGGTACATCTCCTGGAACTTCCACCGGGTGTCGACATGCATGACCGGGAACGGCAGCTTGCCTGGAAAGAACGCCTTGCGTGCCAGGTGCAGCATGACGGCGGAGTCTTTACCGATGGAATAGAGCATCACCGGGTTGTCGAATTCGGCGGCCACTTCACGGATGATGTGGATGCTCTCCGCCTCCAGCTGTTTCAGGTGCGTCAGTTTATCGAGCATGGCTACTCACGAAGTCTTTCTGATACGACGGCCGGCGGGCCGTGGACGAAGCGGCACTCTAGCACAGCCCCTCCTTCTATTGAGGGGCCGATTTAGAACGAAACGATCTAGTGATATGCCGGCCGGATAGAAGCCGGCCGGCAGCCGCTACACAGGATTCGGACAGTCGATGAAGAGGTGCTCAAGGGCGAAACGTCGGGCCAGGTAATCGCCCAACGCCTGAATGCCGTAGCGCTCGGTAGCATGATGGCCCGCGGCGATGAAGCTGATGCCATTCTCCCGTGCGCTGTGGAACGTCTGCTCCGACGCCTCGCCAGTCAGGTACAGGTCGACGCCCGCGGCAATCGCCTGATCGATGTAGCTCTGGCCACCGCCCGTGCACCAACCGACCCGACGGACCATCTGCGGCCCTTCCACCAGGAGCGGCTCCCTGCCCAAGACAATCCGCACCTTGCGGGCAAAGTCGTTTGCCGTCATCGGCTCGACAAGCGAGCCGACAAGACCGACCGTGCGTGGGTTTTCTGGCTCCAGCGGCCCTTCGACGACGATGTCCAATTGGCGCGCCAACTGCACGTTGTTACCCACCTCGGGATGCACGTCCAGCGGCAGATGGTAGGCCAGCAGGCTGATGTCATGGCTGAGCAGCGTCTTCAAGCGACGCTGTTTCATCCCCACCACCCGCGGGTCCTCACCCTTCCAGAAATAGCCATGGTGCACCAGCACCACATCAGCCTCCGCCTCGACTGCGGCATCCAGCAGGGCCTGACTGGCCGTGACGCCGGAAACGATGCGAGTGACCTGCGGTCGCCCCTCGACCTGGAGTCCATTGGGGCAGTAATCCTGGATACGCGAAGCGTTGAGATAGCGCTCGGCTTCCTCCACCAGGGTGTTCAGGGCGATGGCCATGCACATTCCTCACAAGCTATTACTGGCGTCTGCTTTTTGGCAGGCGCCTCCGTATAATGGCGCCACCTTAAGGGGCACCTCTGCCCCTCGCAACCCTCAGGACTCTTCCCCGATGCTCAAGGCCCTGCGTTTTCTTGGCTGGCCCCTGCTTGTCGGCGTGCTGGCGGCACTGCTGATTATCCAGAAGTACCCGCAATGGGTCGGCCTGCCCGCCCAGGAAGTGCACGTACAGGAAGCCCCCAGCTTCAGATTCAGCCGACAGGGCCCTGCCTCCTATGCGGACGCGGTGAAAAGCGCCTCTCCCGCCGTGGCAAACCTCTACACGACCAAGATGGTGAGCAAGCCGGCTCACCCCTTGTTCGAGGACCCACAGTTCCGCCGTTTCTTCGGCGATAACCTGCCACGCCAACGACGCATGGAGAGCAGCCTCGGCTCAGCTGTGATCATGAGCCCGGAAGGCTACCTGCTGACCAACAACCATGTCACCGCGGGAGCCGACCAGATCGTGGTTGCACTCAAGGACGGGCGCGAAACTTTGGCTCACCTCGTCGGCAGCGACCCAGAAACCGATCTGGCCGTACTCAAGATTGACCTCAAGGACCTGCCCTCGATCACCCTTGGCCGCTCCGATGACATCCGCATCGGCGATGTCGCCCTGGCCATTGGCAACCCCTTTGGCGTTGGCCAGACGGTGACCATGGGCATCATCAGCGCCACCGGACGCAACCAGCTTGGCCTGAACACCTACGAAGACTTCATCCAGACCGATGCCGCTATCAACCCAGGCAACTCCGGCGGTGCTCTGGTCGATGCCAACGGTGACCTGATTGGGATCAATACCGCCATCTTCTCCAAGTCCGGCGGCTCCCAGGGCATCGGCTTCGCAATTCCGACCAAGCTGGCACTGGAGGTGATGAAAGCCATCGTCGAGCACGGCCAGGTCATTCGTGGCTGGCTGGGCATCGAAGTACAACCGCTGACGCCCGAACTCGCGGAGTCGTTCGGACTGGAAGGCCGTCCCGGCATCGTGGTGGCTGGCATCTACCGCGACAGCCCTGCACAGCGGGCCAACCTGCAGCCAGGCGATATCATCCTGAGCATCGACGGTGAACCTGCCGGAGATGGACGCCGCTCGATGAACCAGGTCGCACGGACCAGGCCCGGCGAGCAAGTCAACATCCTGGTCATGAGAAATGGCAAGGAGCTTGAACTCGCAGCCGAAGTCGGCGTGAGACCCCCGCCGAGCAGTAACGGCGGCAACTGACATTCTGAAACGAGCCCTGGCCACAGTTCGCCGACAAGCAGTGCATCAACAAGGGCCAGTCCCAGGTGCCGGATGCCGTAACCTCGATTCACACCTGGAAGTACAGCCTGGCCACCTACCAGCCAGGCTGCCGGAGTTCAGCATGCTGCGGCTAGTGCTCCTGCCGGAAGTCGACCCGCTCGATGTGGGTCCGGGCGAACCACTACCGGTCAGGGCGTTACTGAACGGCAAGCCTGCGGCCGACATCGAGTTGATCGGAGGCTATCGCTGCGAAGCTGACACGGACAGTGCCAAGGCTGACGAGCAATCACGCACCAGGATCATGGCGCGCAATGCGAGACTCAATATCATCGCCACTCAAGTCGTCATCCTGGACACGCCAAAAGGCGAGAACGTGCGCGAGCAAAACCTGTTCAGCGCTCTGACCGTCCTTGGGGCTCCGCACCACGAGTAATGGGACACAGGCAAAGAAAAAGCCGAGGCAGTAACCCGCACTCGGCTTCTCTTACCCCTATCACGCTTATCGCGTGGCCAAAGCATCCAGCAGCGCCTGGTTCTGCTCGGGCGTTCCGATGGTGATGCGCAAGAACTGGGCAATACGCTCCTGCTTGAAGTGGCGGACGATCACGCCCTGCTCCCGCAATCCGGCAGCGATACCGGCGGCATCTTTCTGCGGGTGTCGGGCGAAGATGAAGTTGGCAGCCGATGGCAGCACCTCGAAGCCCAATTTGCCCAGCTCTGCAATCAGGTGCTCACGGCTGTCGATGACCTTGCGGCAGGTGGCGTCGAAGTAGGCCTTGTCCTCGAACGCAGTTGCGGCGCCGACGATGGCCATCCGATCCAGCGGATAGGAGTTGAAGCTGTTCTTGATGCGCTCCAAGGCCTCGATCAGGTCCGCGTGCCCCACTGCCAGACCTACTCGCAGGCCCGCAAGGGAGCGCGACTTGGACAACGTCTGAGTCACCAGCAGGTTCGGATAACGGTCCACCAGGCAGATTGCGCTCACGCCGCCGAAGTCGATGTAGGCCTCATCCACCACCACCACCGAGTCGGGGTTGGCTTGCAGCAGCTTCTCGATGGCCTCGAGCGGCAGCAGGCAACCGGTTGGGGCGTTCGGGTTGGGGAAGATAATCCCGCCGTTGGGACGCTCATAATCCTCGACGCGGATCTGGAACTGCTCGTCCAGCGGCATCGCCTCGAAGGGGATGCCGTACAGACCGCAGTAGACCGGATAGAAGCTGTAGGTCACGTCGGGGAACAACAGCGGCCGACCGTGCTGGAACAGGCCGTGAAAAGCATGGGCCAACACCTCGTCGGAACCGTTACCGACGAACACCTGGCTCGGCTGCACGCCGTAATAGTCGGCCACGGCGTGCTTGAGGCGGTCGCTGTTCGGGTCTGGATAGAGGCGGAGGCTCTCGCCCACTTCCGCCTGCATGGCGGCAATCGCCCTGGGCGAAGGTCCGTAGGGGTTCTCGTTGGTGTTCAGCTTGACCAGGTTGGCGATCTTGGGTTGTTCGCCAGGTACGTAGGGCACCAGGTCCTTGACGAAAGGACTCCAGAACTTGCTCATGTTCACTCCCCCTTGATCCGGTATTCGGCACTGCGCGCGTGAGCGGTCAGCGACTCGCCACGCGCCAGTACCGAAGCAGTCTTGCCCAGCTCGGACGCACCATCGGCCGAGCAGAAAATGATCGACGAGCGCTTCTGGAAGTCATACACGCCCAACGGCGAGGAGAAGCGCGCAGTGCCGGACGTCGGCAGCACGTGGTTGGGCCCAGCACAGTAATCGCCCAGCGCCTCGGCAGTGTAGCGGCCCATGAAGATGGCACCGGCATGGCGAATCTGCGGCAGCCAGGCTTGCGGATCGGCTACCGACAATTCCAGGTGCTCGGGGGCGATGCGGTTGGCCACATGGCACGCCTGGGCCTGGTCAGCCACCTGGATCAACGCGCCTCGATTCCGCAGCGAAGTGCGAATGATCGCCTCACGCTCCATGGTCGGCAGGAGCTTGTCGATGCTGGCGGCAACCCGATCAAGGAAAGCTGCGTCCGAGCTGACCAGGATCGCTTGAGCATCTTCGTCGTGCTCGGCCTGGGAAAATAGGTCCATGGCGATCCAGTCCGGATCGGTCTGGCCGTCGCAGACCACGAGGATCTCCGACGGGCCGGCAATCATGTCGATGCCCACCTGGCCGAACACATGGCGCTTGGCGGTGGCGACATAGATGTTGCCTGGCCCGACGACCTTGTCCACCTGCGGTACGCTCTCGGTGCCATAGGCCAGCGCAGCCACGGCCTGAGCGCCACCGATGGTGAAGACGCGATCGACGCCCGCTACACAGGCAGCGGCCAGGACGATCTCGTTGATCTCCCCACGCGGCGTCGGCACCACCATTACCACTTCAGCAACACCAGCAACCTTGGCCGGGATCGCGTTCATCAGCACGGAGGACGGATAGGAAGCTTTCCCGCCCGGCACATAAAGGCCAGCGCGGTCCAGCGGCGTGACCTGCTGGCCCAGCACGGTGCCGTCGGCTTCCGTGTAAGTCCAGGAGTCCTGCTTCTGCTTCTCGTGGTAGCTGCGCACCCGTGCAGCAGCAGTTTCCAGCGCCTTGCGCCGCTCAGCGGTGATGCGCGTCAGGGCAAGCTCCAGGCGCTCGCGGGGGAGGATCAGGTCGGCCATCGAAGTCGCTTCGACACCATCGAAACGCTGGGTGAACTCGACCACGGCGGCGTCGCCATGCTCGCGGACGGCCTGGATGATCTCGAGCACACGCTGGTTGACGGCTTCATCGGATACGCTTTCCCAGCTCAGCAGATGATCCAGGTGTCGAGCGAAGTCCGGATCAGCGGCATTGAGTCGGCGAATAGCGATAGGAGCGGTCATAGCGGGCCTCATGAATGGCAAATACTCGGGCGCCGCTAGAGTAGCAAGCCCACCGTGCGGGCACCCGAGAATATTGGCTATGACACGGATAGGCGCGTGCGGCGCAGGGCCGCACTTTATTGTGTCAGCTGGGGTGTCGAGACTCGACTGCGCCGCGCAGGACATCGATCAGGGCCTGGATGCGCGCGTGCTGCATCTTCATCGAAGCCTTGTTGACGATCAGTCGCGAACTGATGGTGGCGATCAGCTCCTGCGGCTCCAGACCGTTAGCACGCAGGGTGTTGCCGGTATCGACGACGTCGATGATCTTGTCGGCCAGACCGACCAATGGCGCCAACTCCATGGAGCCATAAAGCTTGATCACATCAACCTGGCGCCCTTGCTCGGCGTAGTAGCGCTTGGCGATGTTGACGAACTTGGTGGCCACGCGCAGACGCCCCTTCGGCTCGGAAGCTCCGATAGCACCTGCTGTCATCAGCTTGCATTGGGCGATTTGCAGGTCCAGCGGCTCATAAAGCCCCTGACCGCCGTATTCCATCAGCACGTCCTTGCCGGCAACGCCAAGGTCGGCCGCACCATGTTCGACGTAGGTGGGAACATCGGTGGCACGAACGATCAACAGCCGGACATCCTCCTGGGTGGTGGGGATGATCAGCTTGCGGCTCTTGTCCGGATTCTCGGTCGGCACGATGCCGGCTTCGGCCAGCAACGGCAGGGTGTCGTCGAGAATACGGCCCTTGGACAACGCGATGGTGAGCATGGAACTGGATATCCTTGGCTACGACCCGATTCGGGCCTGATGCACAGGCGACATGGCTGGCCTGACCCGGTAAGCCTAGGCCAGGCCTGCGGCCACCTTAACCCGGCACGCGACGGATCTTGGCGCCGAGCAACTGCAGTTTTTCCTCGATGCATTCATAACCACGATCGATGTGGTAGATGCGGTCGATGAGGGTATCGCCCTCGGCAACCAGACCAGCGATCACCAGGCTGGCGGAAGCCCGCAGGTCGGTGGCCATGACCGGGGCGCCCTTGAGGCGCGGCACACCGGTAACGATTGCGGTGTTGCCCTCGACGAGGATCTGCGCACCCATGCGGTTCATTTCATAAACGTGCATGAAGCGGTTCTCGAAGACAGTCTCGATCACAGCGCCGGTGCCCTCGGCGACAGCGTTGAGGGAAATGAACTGGGCCTGCATGTCGGTCGGGAACGCCGGATACGGGGCAGTTCGGATGTTGACCGCCTTCGGACGGTTACCCTTCATGTCCAGCTCGATCCAGTTGTTGCCGGTGTTGATGTGCGCGCCGGCCTCTTCCAGCTTGAGCAGGACCGCTTCAAGAATGGTCGGATCGGTATCCTTGAGCTTTACGCGACCACCGGTAGCAGCAGCTGCCACCAGGTAAGTGCCGGTTTCGATACGGTCAGGCATGACGTTATAGCGAGCGCCGCCGAGGCGTTTCACACCATCGATGGTGATGGTGTCGGTACCCGCCCCCTGGATCTGGGCTCCCATGGCATTCAGGCAGTTGGCCAGATCGACCACTTCCGGCTCACGGGCTGCGTTCTGCAGAACGGAACGGCCGTTGGCCAGTGCCGCGGCCATCATGATGTTCTCGGTACCGGTCACACTGACGGTGTCGAAGACGAAGTTGGCGCCGCGCAGGCCGCCGGCCGGAGCCTTGGCCTTGATGTAGCCGCCTTCTACGTCGATCTTGGCGCCCATGGCTTCCAGGCCACGGATGTGCAGATCCACCGGACGCGAACCGATGGCACAGCCGCCGGGCAGCGCAACTTCAGCCTCGCCGAAGCGGGCCACCATCGGGCCAAGTACCAGAATGGAGGCACGCATGGTCTTCACCAGCTCGTATGGTGCCACCAGGGTCTTGATGCTGCTTGCGTCGACTTCGACACTGAGCTTCTCATCGATCACCGGCTGCACGCCCATACGACCGAACAGCTCGATCATGGTCGTGATGTCGTGCAGGTGCGGCAGGTTGGCTACGGTCACCGGGGTATCGGCGAGCAAAGTAGCGGCCAGGATCGGCAGCGCGGAGTTCTTGGCGCCGGAAATGCGGATTTCGCCGTCGAGGCGTTGACCGCCAGTAATAATCAGTTTGTCCATAGTTCTCTCGGCAGCGGAGCTCAGGAGCGCTCGGCCCAGGCGGCCCGGCTGAAGAATTTCATGGTCACGGCATGGATGCTGCCATCGGCGATCCAGGCGTTCAGGTGTGCGTAAACCTGCTGTTGGCGCTTGACTGGACTCAGGCCAGCCAATTCGTCACTGATCAGGTTCAATTGGAAGTTGCAGCCTTCACCTTCAACTTCCACCTGGGTACCTGGCAGTTTTGCCTCCAGGAGGCTTTTCACTTCTACGGCCTGCATGCTCAACCTCAATCGGCGCCCAACGCGCGCGGGTCGGCCATGATACAAAAAAGCCCCCCACCTGCGAACCCCGTACAAACGGGGTCAGACGGAGGGCTGCAAGCCTTGTTCAGGCCTCCAACGGCAGAAGCTCGGTCAAATTCGAAACTTCAGCGATCTGCCGCATGTCGTCGGGCAGACCGCGAAAGGCAAGCGTCTTGCCGGCAGCCTTCGCATCGCGCATGAATGCCAGCAGCAAAGCCAACCCAACGCTGCTGCTCTTCTCCACACCCGAGAGGTCCACCAGTACGCGATCACCGGTGGTTGCGCCGATCAACTTTCCGCCCGCCTCACGCAACTGCGGACCGGTATTGAAGTCGAGGACGCCCACCAGGCGAAGCTCGCCTGGCGCGGCCTGATCGATCCGGGCCTCACTCATTACTTTTGCCCACTGCTCGCTGGGCTTCTTCGGTTTCCTTGGCTTTGGCGACAACGTTGGCCCAGCCATCGATGGTCTTGTCCAGATTGTTGCCATTCTTCTGCATGCTATCGGCGAACTGGTCGCGGAACAGCTTGCCAATGTTGATGCCATTGATGATGACGTTGCGCACCATCCACTGCCCCTGGACGCTCACCATGGTGTAGGAAACTGGGTAGATGGCACCGCTACGCCCGGTAACTTCCATACCAACGCTTGCGCGCCCGGCATCATCCTCCCGGACATTGAGGACGCGGATATTCTGGTTGTCGTACTCCAGCAAGGCATTGCCATAGAACTGGATCAAGCTGCGCTTGAAGTTTTCCTGGAAACGCGCCATCTGCTCAGGAGTGGCATTTCGCGAGTATTTCACCGTCATGATGCTGCGCGAGATGCCGTCGGCATCCACCACTGGCCCAAGGATTCGATTGAGCGAATCGTAGAAGGCGTCTGGATTGCCGCGGTACTGCTCCTTGTTGGCCTTGAGGTCAGCCAGCAATTGCTCGGTGGTTTCCTGAACCACATCGCGCGGACCAGCAGAAGCGGTCGCGATCAAGGGGAGCGCTGCCAGCAGGACCAGCAGGCCATTTCGCAGGGCTTTGAACAACATAGGTGTAATCCTCATTTGCTTTCTTTGTTGACCGTGTTCAGCAGGAACTTACCGATCAGATCCTCTAGCACCAGAGCCGACTGGGTGTCACGGATGGTTCCACCATCCTTGAGCAACTCCTCATCGCCGCCGACGCTGAGACCGATGTACTTCTCACCAAGCAGCCCGGCCGTCAGGATGGACGCCGTGGAGTCCGTCGGCAGATTGTCGACGCGCTTTTCGACTTCCATGGTGACCCGACCGGTATAGCTGTCGCGATCCAGGTCGATGGCCGTGACCTTGCCAATCGTTACACCGGCCATGGTGACCTTGGCTCTGACAGTCAAGCCGGCAATATTGTCAAAATGCGCATAAAGCTTGTAGGTATCGTCACTGGTGCCATAAGACAGGCCACTGACTCGCAGAGCCAGCAACATCAGAGCCAACATCCCAGCCAGAATGAAAAGGCCGACACCAATTTCCAAGGTGCGGATTTGCATCAGAAATCTCCAAACATCAAAGCAGTCAGGATGAAGTCGAGCCCCAGCACGGCCAGCGAGGCATAGACCACGGTTTTAGTCGTCGCGCGGCTGATCCCTTCCGAGGTCGGCTCGCAGTCATAGCCCTGGAACACGGCGATCCAGGTCACCACGAAGGCGAATACGACGCTCTTGATCACGCCATTCAGCACATCCTCGGTGAATTCGACACTGTTCTGCATGTTGGACCAGAAAGAGCCTTCATAGACTCCCAACCAGTCCACCGCCACCATCGCCCCACCCCAGATTCCCACCACGCTGAAAATCATCGCCAGCAGCGGCATCGAAATGAACCCAGCCCACAAACGTGGCGCGATGATGTACTTGAGCGGGTCCACGCCAATCATTTCGAGACTGGAAAGCTGCTCCGTGGACTTCATGTTGCCGATCTCGGCGGTTAATGCAGAACCGGCGCGCCCCGCGAAAAGCAGCGCAGTCACCACCGGCCCCAGCTCACGCAGCAACGTAAGCGCCACCATCTGGCCAACGGCTTGCTCCGAGCCGTAGTCCACCAGGATGTTGTAGCCCTGCAGCGCCAGCACCATGCCGATGAAGACACCCGAAACGATGATGATTGCCAGCGACATCACGCCAACGGAAAAGAGCTGCTTGACCAGCAACTGGAACCCATTGCCAACACCAGTACGACCAAACAAGGCGTGCAGCAGGAACAAGGTCGAGCGACCCAGTGCTTCCACCACATCCAGGCCAGAGCGCCCAAGCAGGCCTATGCGCTCGAGTTGAGACTTCTTGCGCATCAGCGCCCCCCCAACAGATCGGAACGATAATCCGGCGCCGGGAAGTGGAAAGGCACTGGACCGTCCGGGATTCCCTTCATGAACTGCCGGACACGCGGGTTTTCGGAATTCATAAGTTCGTCTGGCGTACCCTGACCCAGCACCTCGGCATCCCCCACCAGGTAAATGTAGTCAGCGATGCTGGCCGTCTCGGCCAGGTCATGGGAGACCACGATACTGGTAATGCCCAAGGCGTCGTTGAGCAATCGAATGAGGCGAACCAGCACACCCATGGCGATCGGGTCTTGGCCTACGAAAGGCTCGTCGTACATGAGGATCTGCGGGTCGAGCGCGATAGCACGCGCCAAGGCCACCCGGCGCTTCATGCCTCCAGACAATTCATCGGGCATCAGCTCGAAAGCGCCCCGCAGGCCAACGGCCTGGAGCTTCATCAGCACGATGTCGCGAATCATCTCCGCGGGCAGGTGCGTGTGGACCCGCAAAGGGAACGCTACGTTCTCGAACACATCGAGATCAGTGAACAGGGCGCCGCTCTGGAACAGCACGCCGAACTGCTTGCGCATGTCGAACAGCTCTGCCCGCGATAGCGTGGGCAGGTTCCGACCATTGACCCAGACTTCGCCGCTGGACGGTTTCAACTGGGCGGCGATCAAGCGCAACAGCGTGGTCTTGCCACAGCCGGACGGCCCCATGATGCCAGTCACTTTGCCGCGCGGAATGCGGATATCGACATCTTGAAATATGCTGCGCGTGCCGCGCTTGAAGGTTACGCCCTTCAGCTCAACGGCATAGGCATTCTCGGCGCTCATCTGGACTCCTTGCGATACAGCCTCCCGGTCAGACGCCGCATCCCACCGCAAGGACACTGCGCCCACGACGGGCCGAATAAGGCGTGAACTATACCATCGCAGCAGCGGCCCTCCCAAGGCCGCGTGCGGTCTCGCTCGGCTTTGCGACGAGCTCGACGGCATTGGTGCGTGAGCAAAGCCGCCTTTGCCGCTATAATCCCGACCTTTTCCTTCGGCAACCGCACGCCCTACATGACCCAGTCCAGCGATCTGATCAAGTCCGCACAACGCACCATTCGACTCGAACGAGAGGCTATCGACGCCCTCCTCCCGCGAATCGACGCCGATTTCATCCGCGCATGTGAACTGATCCTCTCCTGCAAAGGCCGCGTCGTCGTCGTCGGCATGGGCAAGTCAGGTCACGTCGGAAACAAGATCGCCGCCACGCTTGCCAGCACCGGCACACCGGCTTTCTTCGTCCATCCTGCAGAGGCCAGCCATGGCGACATGGGCATGATCACCACTGACGATGTGGTGCTCGCCCTCTCCAACTCGGGCTCCACCGCCGAGATCGTTACGCTATTACCGCTGATCAAGCGTCTCGGGATCACGCTCATCAGCATGACCGGCAACCCTGACTCCCCACTGGCCAAGGCCGCTGCTGCCAAACTAGATGCGCGGGTAGCGCAGGAAGCTTGCCCACTCAACCTGGCGCCGACTTCATCCACCACCGCATCACTGGTGCTGGGCGATGCACTGGCGATCGCCCTACTGGAAGCCCGCGGCTTCACCGCCGAGGACTTCGCGTTTTCGCATCCCGGCGGCGCACTTGGCCGTCGCCTCCTGCTCAAGGTAGAGAACATAATGCATGCAGGTGAAAGCCTGCCCCGCGTCGCCCGCGGCACTCCCTTGCGCGAGGCTCTGCTGGAAATGACCCGCAAGGGACTGGGTATGACTGCAGTTCTGGAAAGCGATGGCACGCTCGCCGGCATTTTCACTGACGGCGACCTACGCCGAACCCTGGACAAAGGCATCGACGTGCGCCAGGCCAGTATCGATGAGGTCATGACTGTTCACGGCAAAACCGTACGCCCGGAGATGCTGGCCGCCGAAGCCCTGAAGATCATGGATGACCACAAAATCAACGTTCTGGTGGTGGTCGATGACTCCGACCGACCGACCGGAGCCCTGCACATCCACGACCTGACCCGCGCCGGAGTGATCTGATGAACAACCAGCTCCTGCAACGCGCCAAGGCTATCCGCCTGGCCGTTTTCGACGTCGATGGCGTGCTCACCGACGGACGTCTTTACTTCCTGCCAGATGGCGGCGAGTTCAAGACCTTCAATACCCTGGATGGTCACGGCATCAAGATGCTGATCAATTCGGGCGTGCGCACCGCCATCATCAGCGGCCGCAAGTCCCCGGTCGTCGAGCGACGCGCCCATAACCTGGGTATCCAGCACCTCTATCAGGGCCGCGAAGACAAACTGGTCGTCCTGGACGAACTGCTTGCTGAACTGGGCCTGAACTATGAACAAGTGGCCTATCTGGGCGATGACCTGCCCGACCTGCCAGTGATCCGCCGCGTCGGCCTCGGCATGGCCGTGGCCAGCGCCGACAGCTTCGTGCGCCAGCATGCCCACGGCGTGACCCAAGCCCGCGGTGGTGACGGTGCCGCCCGCGAGTTCTGCGAGCTGATCATGCGCGCCCAAGACAGCCTGGAAGCAGCCCAAGCCGCTTACCTCTGAGGCCACACCCATGTCCAAGAACCTTCGCCTCACCCTGATCCTGGCGCCCATTGCCGCGCTGCTGATCGCCTTGGGCTACTGGAACATCCGCCCCGAGAGCTTCATGGACAGAACGCCCAGCCCAACCGATGCAAACGCTATCGACTTCTATGTCGAAAACGGCAAGAGCACCCAGTTCCAGGCTGACGGCAAGCTCCACTACGAACTGACCAGCAAACGCCTCGAACATATCAAGGCGACTGATGTCACATTGCTGACCCAGCCTGATCTGCAGCTGTATCGCGGCACCGTCTATCCCTGGCATGTGCAGAGCGAGCGCGGCGAAGTCTTCCCTGGCGGTAGCCAGGTCGAACTGATCGATAGCGTCAGGGTCGCACGCACTGACGCCAAGGGCCGCCCCACTATTCTCACCACCAGCCGACTGACCGTGTTCCCGGATGAGGAATTTGCGCAGACCCAGCAAGCCGTTAAAATCGAAGCGGCTAACGGGGTCACCACGGCGCAAGGAATGAAAGCGTACTTGAATGACGGCAGGATGCTCCTGCAGTCCAACGTAAGAGGCCAGCATGAGGTTCGTTAATACCCTCCCCCTACTGCTCAGCCTGGGTGCCGCACTCGGAAGTGCCGCTGCCTGGGCCCTGCCGACGGACCGCGACCAGCCCATCCGGGTCCAGGCCGACAGCGCCGAACTGGACGACAAGCAGGGCGTCGCGGTTTACCGCGGCGACGTCATCATCACCCAGGGTACCCTGAAGATCACCGGCGACACGGTGACCATCACCCAGGACTCCAACGGCGACATCCAGGTCTTCACGTCGGTCGGCAAGCCTGCCTATTACGAACAGAAGCCGGCCGTCGACAAGGAGATCGTCAAGGCTTACGGCATGACCATCCAGTACTTTGCCAGCAATGAGCGCATCGTACTGATCGACCAGGCCAAGGTGATCCAGGAAGGCAATACCTTCGAAGGCGAGAAGATCGTCTATGACACCCAGCGTCAGATCGTGAATGCAGGGCGGGCCACCGGCACCAACGTCAGCACGCCGCGCCCGCGGATCGACATGGTCATCCAGCCCAAGAAGAAAGAGCAGAACGCGGGACAAGCACAGTAATGGCGACCCTCAAAGCCCAGCATCTGGCCAAAAGCTACAAGAACCGGCAGGTGGTACGAGACGTCAGCGTCTCGATCGATAGCGGCCAGATCGTTGGCCTGCTTGGCCCCAACGGTGCGGGCAAGACCACGTGCTTCTACATGATCGTGGGTTTGGTCAAAGCCGACCAGGGCCGAGTGCTGATTGACCATCAGGACGTTACCCACCAGCCCATGCACGGCCGCGCCCGCGCCGGTATCGGCTACCTGCCGCAGGAAGCCTCGATCTTCCGCAAGCTGAGCGTTGCCGACAACATCATGGCAATCCTGGAAACCCGCAAGGACCTGGATCGCGCCTCCCGTCGCAAGGAACTGGAGAGCCTGCTCCAGGAATTCCACATCAGCCATATCCGCGACAACCTCGGGATGAGCCTGTCCGGCGGTGAGCGACGCCGGGTGGAAATCGCCCGAGCGCTGGCCACGGCCCCGAAGTTCATCTTGCTGGACGAGCCCTTCGCGGGAGTCGACCCAATCTCAGTGGGTGACATCAAGCAGATCATCCACCATCTCAAGGCCAAGGGAATTGGCGTGCTCATCACGGATCACAATGTCCGCGAGACTCTGGATATCTGCGAGACTGCGTATATCGTCAGCGATGGCCAGCTGATTGCCGAGGGTGATGCCGAAGCAATCCTGGCCAACCAGTTGGTGAAGGAAGTCTACCTGGGCCATGAATTCCGTCTGTAGCCCGACAACCGATCTGTAAGGACGGGTTGCGAGAGCTAGGAAAATCCTTCAAGGTCAGGCATATAATTTGCTTCCTGGTGGCGCTTCGGCGCCCTGTAGTGGATGGCGCGTGAGCGCCGGCGAATAAGGTGCTAAGCCCCCTGCCATGAAACCATCGCTAGTCCTAAAGATGGGCCAGCAGCTGACGATGACTCCGCAGCTGCAACAGGCCATCCGCCTACTCCAACTGTCCACCCTCGATCTGCAGCAGGAGATCCAGGAGGCGCTGGAATCCAATCCCATGCTGGAACGACAGGAGGATGGCGAAGATTTCGACACCTCCGACCCCATGGCTGAAGGCGAGCAACTGACCAACACCTCCACCCAGGAATCCAGCTTCCAGGAATCCAGCGTCGAGGCTAATGCCGAAGCTCTGGAAGACGGCGAATGGCATGAACGCATCCCGAGCGAACTGCCAGTCGACACTGCCTGGGAAGACGTCTACCAAACCAGCGCCAGCAGCCTGCCTAGCAACGACGACGATGAGTGGGACTTCACCTCCCGCACGTCTGTCGGCGAAAGCCTGCAAAGCCATCTGCTGTGGCAGCTGAACCTCGCTCCGATGTCGGATACCGACCGGCTGATTGCCGTCACGCTCATCGACTGCATCAACAACGATGGCTACCTGGAAGAGTCCCTTGCGGAGATTGCCGAAGCCTTTGACCCGGAACTCGAGATCGAACTCGACGAGATCGAAGTGGTGCTACACCGCATCCAGCAGTTCGAGCCCGCCGGCATCGGTGCCCGCGACCTGCGCGAATGCCTGCTGCTGCAACTGCGCCAACTGCCGCTGAACACCCCCTGGCTGAGCGAAGCGCAACGCCTTGCGGGCGACTACCTGGACCTGCTGGGCAATCGCGACTACAGCCAGCTGATGCGCCGCATGAAGGTCAAAGAGGATGAGCTGCGCCAGATCATCGAATTGATCCAGGGGCTCAACCCGCGCCCTGGCTCGCAGATCGAGGCCAGCGAACCGGAATACGTCGTTCCCGACGTCATCGTGCGCAAGCACAACGAGCGCTGGTTGGTGGAGTTGAACCAGGAAGCCGTGCCACGCCTGCGGGTCAACCCCCATTACGCAGGTTTCGTCCGCCGTGCAGACTCCAGCGCCGACAATACCTTCATGCGCAACCAGCTTCAGGAAGCCAGGTGGTTCATCAAGAGTCTGCAGAGCCGGAACGAAACCCTGATGAAGGTCGCCACGCAGATTGTCGAGCATCAGCGTGGGTTCCTCGAATACGGCGACGAGGCAATGAAGCCACTCGTGCTGCACGACATCGCCGAGGCGGTAGGGATGCACGAGTCGACGATCTCCCGGGTAACCACCCAGAAATACATGCACACACCGCGCGGAATCTACGAGCTGAAGTACTTCTTCTCCAGCCACGTAAGCACTTCCGAAGGCGGCGAGTGCTCATCCACAGCGATCCGCGCAATCCTCAAAAAGCTGGTCGCAGCGGAAAATCCGAAAAAGCCGTTGAGTGACAGCAAGATCGCTGGTTTACTGGAAGCACAGGGTATCCAAGTGGCGCGTCGCACAGTTGCCAAGTACCGCGAATCCCTTGGGATCGCGCCTTCCAGTGAACGGAAGCGACTGATGTGATGCAGAATTGAGCCACGCCAAAGTGTTCCGGTGGCAGGCCCGTTAGCCTGTCTCATATACACGGGCAATAAGGAGAAAGCGGTATGCAAGTCAACATCAGTGGACATCAACTGGATGTGACCGACGCCCTGCGCAACTATGTTGTCGAGAAGTTCGAACGACTGGAGCGCCACTTTGACCGCATCACCAATGTTCAGGTGATCATGCAGGTGGAGAAACTCAAGCAACAAATTGAAGCTACCCTTCACGTTGCCGGCGGCGAAGTCGTTGCCAACGCGGAGCACGAAGACATGTACGCCGCCATAGACCTGCTCACTGACAAACTTGATCGCCAACTGATCAAACACAAGGAAAAGCAGCTTCACCGCCAGCAGGGCGCCACGGCCCGCTGACCTTACCCTATGATCCGACTTGAGCAAATCCTGACCCCCGGCCGTTCCCTCGTGAACGTGCCGGGCGGCAGCAAGAAACGCGTCCTCGAACAGATTGCCAACCTGGTCGCTCGCGACCTTCCCGAACTCGATGGTCAGGACATCTTCGAAAGCCTGGTATCGCGGGAAAAGCTCGGCTCCACGGGCTTTGGTAACGGTATCGCCATCCCCCATTGTCGGCTGACCGGCTGCAACTCGCCGATCAGCGCAGTGTTGCGCCTGGACGCCCCCGTAGACTTCGATGCCATCGACGGCGCACCGGTGGATCTGCTGTTCGTATTGCTGGTTCCAGAAGCCGCTACCGATGAACACCTTGAATTGCTACGCCAGATCGCCAGCATGCTGGACCGCAGCGATGTTCGCGATCGCCTGCGCCATGCAACGGACAGCGCCGACCTGTACAAGGTAGTCGTGGACGTCCAGAGCGGACGCTAGGACTGTGCAATGCGCCTGATCATCGTCAGCGGCCGCTCCGGCTCGGGGAAGAGCACGGCTCTCCACGTGCTCGAAGACAACGGTTTTTATTGCATCGACAACCTGCCGGCAGGCCTCCTGCCCGAGCTTGCTGAGCGGGCGTTTCTGCACACTGAGCTGCTCGAGCCGAAAGTCGCCGTCTCGATCGATGCCCGCAACCTGCCGAGCCAGCTGAAACGCTTCCCCGAGTTGCTCGCTGAAGTCCGGTCGCGCTATATCCAGTGCGATGTTCTCTACCTAGACGCCGAAGACGAGGTACTGCTCAACCGTTTCTCCGAGACGCGCAGGCGCCACCCATTGACCGACGACAATCGCTCCCTGGCCGAAGCGATAGGTGACGAGACAACGTTGCTCGCCCCAATTGCTGACCTCGCAGACCTGCGTATCGACACTACCCGGCTCAACCTCTATCAGCTACGGGACAGCCTGAAGCTACGCCTGCTGAACCAGCCAGAACCGGGCACCGCCTTCCTGGTCGAGTCGTTCGGTTTCAAGCGCGGCATGCCGGTAGATGCAGACCTGGTGTTCGACGTGCGCTGTTTGCCGAACCCTTATTGGAAGCCGGAACTACGCGACCACTCTGGCCTGGAACAGCCTGTGGCCGATTACCTCGCAGCGCAGCCGGATGTCGAGGAAATGTACCAGGACATCCTTGCGTACCTGAACAAATGGCTGCCACGTTTTGCCGCCAGCAACCGGGCTTATGTCACCATCGCCATTGGTTGCACGGGCGGCCATCATCGCTCGGTCTATGTTGCCGAACGTTTGGGCGCAGCCTTGAAGCCTACCTTGAAGAACGTCCAGGTTCGCCACCGCGACCTCAGCTAGAAGGATGAACGCCGCGATGCCCGCCTGTGAAATCACCATCATCAACAAACTGGGTCTGCACGCCCGAGCGGCCGCCAAGTTCGTTGGAGTTGCCGGGCGGTTTCCCTGCAAAATCCGCGTTGGCCGTTCACCGGAGAGCCTGGTTGATGGCAAGAGCATCATGGCCGTCATGATGCTGGCTGCGGGCAAGGGCACCCCGATCCACCTCCACACCGAAGGCGAGCAGGATCATGACGCCCTGGACGCGCTGGTGGAGTTGATCAACAACAGGTTCGACGAAGGGGAATAGGAAGCGAAAGCCGGCAAACCTTCGCTCCCTGCAATCAGCGGTACACGCTAGCTACCCGCTACCGTCATTCGCTCGATCAGTACCGAGCCAGTGCGAATGTTCCCGCGCAACTCCAGATCATTCCCCACAGCCACAATCTGGCGGAACATGTCCTTCAGGTTGCCAGCGATGGTGACTTCCTGCACTGGGAACTGAATCTCTCCGTTCTCCACCCAATAGCCGGCAGCACCGCGCGAGTAGTCGCCGGTGACCATGTTCAAGCCTTGCCCCATCAGCTCGGTCACCAACAGGCCCCGCCCCATGCGACGCAGCAGCGATGCCTGGTCTTCCTGCCCGTGGCTGACAAAGAGGTTATGCACGCCACCTGAGTTAGCGGTGCTTGGCAGGCCCAGCTTCCGGCCGGAATAGGTCCCCAGGATGTAGGACACCAGTTCGCCCTTTTCGACGAAGGGTTTGGCATAGGTGGCCAGTCCGTCATTATCGAAAGCTGCACTGGCCATGGCGCGCGGGATGTGCGGACGCTCATCCAGGCTCAACCACTCGGGGAACAGGCGCTGTCCGAGTGCGCCCTCGAGGAAAGACGACTTGCGATAGAGGTTTCCGCCAGAAATCGCCGAGAGAAAGCTCCCGAACAATCCAGTGGCCAACTCGGCCGCGAACAACACGGGCACTTCGCAAGTCGGTACCGGGCGGGCGCCCAAACGGCTTACAGTGCGTTCCGCAGCGCGGCGACCAATACTGGCAGGGTCCGCGAGCAGGGTGCCCAGGCGATTGACGTCGTACCAGTAGTCGCGCTGCATCTGACCTTGGTTCTCTGCGATCATGACGCAGCTCAGACTATGTCGCGTGCTGGCATAGCCACCGACAAAACCATGACTATTACCGTAGACGCGACAACCTTGATGGGTATTCAGAGTCGTGCCGTCTGCATTGCTGATCCGCGAGTCAGCCTCGAAAGCTGCCGTTTCACAGATTAGTGCCTGCTCGACTGCCTGCTCCGGACTAATGGACCAGGGGTGGTAAAGATCAAGGTCCGGGAGGTCACGCGCCATCAGCGCGGCGTCCGCCAAACCGGCGCACTCGTCCTCGGACGCATGCTTGGCAATGGCCAGGGCTGCGGCGACTGTCTCGCGAATCGCGTCTTCGCCGCTGGCCGAGGTGCTGGCCGAACCCTTGCGCTGCCCGACATAGAGGGTGATGCCGAATCCCTGGTCACGATTGAACTCGACTGTTTCCACCTCACCCTGGCGAACCGTCGTGGAAAGTCCCTGCTCCACCGAAACAGCCACCTCGCACGCGCTGGCACCTTGGCGCCGAGCCTCGGCAAGAATACGCTCGACCCGTGCCTGCAGTTCCGGCAAGGCCTCTGGGCCGACCACTTCTACTTCACTCATAGCCACTCCAGTTCACAAAATCTTTTAAGCGAGGGGCGCACAAGCGCGTCCCCGCGATTTCCGCCCACAGGCGGCGCCAGTCGGGCCGGACAACGGGCGTCCGACTGGTTATCATGGCGGCGTTTCCCATTGGACCACCCCCATGTCTGAATTCTTTGACGACGACTTCTCCGGAGAGAAGAGTAAATCCCAGATCAAGCGCGAGCTGCATGCCCTGCAGGATCTCGGCGAGCGCCTGACCACCCTCAAGCCGGACGTACTGGCCAAGCTACCGCTGACCGACGCCTTGCAGAAGGCTCTGGCGGAAGCGCCAAAGCACAAGGCCCACATTGCCCGCAAACGGCACATCCAGTACATCGGCAAGCTGATGCGCGAACAGGACATCGATGCCATCGTCGGCCTGATCGACCAGCTCGACAGCTCCACTCGCCAGTACAACGAGCGTTTCCATGGCCTGGAGCGCTGGCGCGATCGACTGATCGAGGGTGGTGACGCGGCGCTTGAAAGCTTCGTCGCCGAATACCCCGAGACCGATAGACAGCACCTGCGCGGCCTGATCCGTCACGCACAGCACGAAGCGGCCCACAACAAACCACCGGCAGCTGCGCGCAAAGTGTTCAAGTACATTCGCGACCTGGACGAAGCCAAGCGCGGACTGCGTTAAACCCGTCAGGGGCCTTCATCAGGCCCCCGTCCCTCCTACCGTGATCGCATCGATCTTCAGCGTAGGCTGCCCTACGCCCACAGGTACCGACTGCCCATCCTTGCCGCAGGTACCAACGCCGCTATCCAGCGCCAGGTCATTGCCGACCATGGAGACTCGGCTCATCGCCTCAGGACCATTGCCGATCAAGGTCGCGCCTTTCACGGGTGTTGTGATGCGACCGTTCTCGATCAGATAGGCCTCGCTGGTGGAAAACACGAATTTTCCGCTGGTGATATCCACCTGGCCTCCACCGAGGTTGGCGCAGTAGATGCCCCGCTCCACCGATGCAATGATTTCTTGTGGATCGCTCTCACCGGCCAACATGTAGGTATTGGTCATACGCGGCATCGGCAAGTGCGCGTAGGACTCCCGACGGCCGTTACCCGTGCGAGCCACACCCATCAGCCGGGCATTGAGTTTGTCCTGCATGTAGCCTTTGAGCACACCGTTTTCGATCAGCGTAGTGCACTGGGTAGGGGTGCCTTCATCATCCATGCTCAGCGAGCCGCGGCGGAATGCCAGGGTGCCGTCGTCGACGATGGTGCATAGGCTCGAAGCCACCTTCTCGCCAATTCGTCCGCTATAGGCCGAGCTTCCCTTGCGGTTGAAATCACCTTCCAAGCCATGGCCGACCGCTTCGTGAAGCAGCACGCCAGACCAGCCGGCGCCCATGACCACAGGCAAGGTACCCGCCGGTGCGGGAACGGCCTCCAGGTTCACCAGGGCCTGGCGAAGGGCTTCGCGTGCGTAACCCATGGCCCGGTCCTCCTGAAGGAAGTAGCGATAATCGGTGCGACCGCCGCCGCCATGACCGCCGCGCTCGCGTCGACCATTCTGCTCGACGATGACGCTGACGTTGAATCGAACCAGTGGTCGTATATCGGCCCCCAGACTGCCGTCACTGGCGGCGATCAGGATTCGTTCCCAGACCCCGGCCATGCTGACGGTGACCTGCTTGATGCGAGGATCCAGCGCACGGGTCGCTGCGTCTACGTTCTTCAGCAGCTCTACTTTTTCCGCGCGACTGATGACCTCCAGCGGGCTGCTGGAATCGTACAACCGAGTCACTTGGGGTGTAGCGAACGCCTGAACCCGACCCTCCTGGCCAGCCCGAGAGATCGAGCGGGCCGCCCGCGCAGCTTGGCGCAGCGCCTCGGCTGTGATCGCATTGCTGTAAGCAAAACCGGTCTTCTCTCCAGACTGGGCACGCACGCCCACACCTTGATCAAGGTGGAAACTGCCCTCTTTGACGATGCCGTCCTCCAGCACCCAGGATTCGGACACCTGCCCCTGGAAGTACAGGTCGGCGGCATCGATGCCCGGCCCGGCCAACTCACCGAGGATCGCCGGCAACTGCTCGATGCTGAGGTCACCGGGCGCCAGCAAGTGATCGCTGACGGCTAACAGAAGGTCGCTCATAACTTCTCCGTTCGCGCCGGCCCAGGAGTGGCCGGCGTCATGAATCGTCGATGGGTACTCACCGGCATGCGCTGACGTATCTCCGCCTGCTCCGCTGCATTCCGGCTGGCCAGCAGCACCGCCTCCCCCTGGGCCTGTTCGGCCAGTACCCGGCCCCAAGGGTCAACGATGGCCGAATGGCCGAAGGTTTCACGTGGCCCGGGATGGATACCACCCTGCCCTGCTGCCAGCAGGTAGCACTGGGTTTCGATGGCTCGAGCTCGCACCAGCACCTGCCAATGGGCCGCGCCAGTCACCGCGGTGAACGCTGAGGGCGCGCTGATCAGCTCAGCACCAGCCTCGCGCAGTGCGCTGTAGAGTTCGGGGAAACGCAGGTCATAGCAAACTGTCAGTCCCAGCCGCCCAACGGGCGTATCTGCCACGACCACATCCGCGCCATGGGCATAGTCGTCGGACTCTCGGTAACGGCCCCGGCTATCGCTGACATCCACATCGAACAAGTGAATCTTGTCATAACGCGCAACCCGCTCCCCCTGCTCATCCACCAACAGGGAACAGGCGTTGGGTTTATCCTGCGGCCGCCGGTCAGGCGGCAAGGGCAGGGTTCCCGCCACTATCCACAGGCGCAGGTCCCGCGCCGCCTGCCTCAGCCAAGGCAGAATCGGCCCATGCCCTTCCGCTTCGGCCCGGCCCAGTTCGGTCAGGTCTCGTCGCCCCATGGCGCTGAAGTTCTCGGGCAATACCGCCAGGCGTGCACCACCTTCGGCGGCCTGCTCCAACAATCGGCGGGCACTGGCAAGGTTGGCCAGCACATCGTCCTGGCTGACCATTTGAATCACGGCAAGGGACATCGTGCGCTCCGACAGGGACATAAAGGGCATGCTAACCCAAGCGGCGGCAGCTCGCTTCAACGAGCTTTTTCAAAAGGCTTGATGAAGGTGATTTTGGGGTCCTTCCACGAACCTTCAACCCTGTACTGAACGCTGGCAACGCGCGCCACCCTGTCGCCCAGCAATTTGTCCACAACGAACAACGCTCCCCCAATGGCTGGCGCACCGACGATCAGCGCGGCCAATGGCAGGTTGTTGGTCACGGGCAGGGTGACCAGCAGATTGGCGTCGATGCGGTCACTGGCCAGGTCCAGGGTGCCGTCCAGCTCCAGGCCGCTCGAGGGGCCTTCCAGCGTGATCGGATTGCGGGTCACGAAGCGCCCCTCGCTCCCCATCAGAAGCCCTTTGACCCGGTCGTAGGCGAGTCCCTTGCCGAGCAGGTCGGAAAAGTCCAGGCGCAATCTACGGCCGATCGAGTTGAAATTGAGCAAACCAAAAACCCGCAAGGCTTGGGCGCCACCTTCGACTTCGGCGAACTGCCCCTTGTGCAAGCTGGCATCCAGTGAACCTGAGTAGCGCTTCAGACTGACCCAGGCGGGGGAGCCGGGCCAGCGCCCATCGGCATCAAGACGGAAGCGCTCGCTGGTAGCCGTGGGTGCGAAGTTCCAGGCCTTGAGCACATCCGCCAGGTTCTTGCCCTCCAGGCGCCCCCGATACCAGGAGCTGCTGGCCCCAACGGCACCTTCCCAGCCTGCCGCGCCGGTAATCCGCAGCCCTTTCAGTGAAAGATCCAACTCGTTGAAGGCAATCCCCTTCGAGTTCGGTCGGGCCTTGAACGACCAGGCACCGAGTACAGCATCACCCAGGATGACCTGATCGATGTGTACATCCAGCGACGGTACTCGGCGTGGGTCAACCGAGGCGAAGGGATCCGGTTTGGCTTCTGCTTCAGCTTCGCTTGCCGGCGGCTTGGGGAAGCTCAGGCGCCGCAGCCTGACGTCAATTGGGGCATCCTTGGCATCTGGGAGTTTGATCTGCCCATCAAGCCTCGCACTGGCCAAGCCCAGCCGCCAGCCCTCGGGGTCCCGCGCCAAGTCAATATTGAGGTCTTCCAGACTCAGGCCAAAGCCGCTGAACCGCCCAATTTCCAGCTCGGCGCCACTCAACAAGCGGGCGGTGGAGGCCCCATCAGCCGGCGCGTACTGCTTGGCCACCGCCATCCAGGCATCGGCATCCAACTCATCCAGGCGCCCACGCACGCGCAGCCCCTTGCCCGTGGGCAGGCGCGCCGCTCCGCCGCCAAGACGCAAGGCACCTCGAGAATCGTTGAACTTGCCGGGGGAGGCGGCCAGGACCAGGCTGGCGACGCCCGCGTAATCCAACCAGTAACGACGCTCATCGCCATCAAGCGTCATGCGCCACTGGGTGTCACGAACCTCGTTAGCAGCCTTGCCCAAAGGAGCAGGCAGATCAATCGCCAAACCTTTGAGGGACGAGTCGATGCGTAGCTGGCTGTCCTTTCCATCAAGGCTCAGGTTGAGGCTGTAAGGCACGTCCCCCGACGCAGGTAACGCTTGCATGACCCCAAGCCAGGTGGTGAGGTCCTTCAGTGCGATCTGGCCATTGGCCAGGATGCGCGTCCGCGCACGGCCGTTGGAGCCCTCGGCCTGCGCCTTGGCGCGGACTTCACGACCAAAAACCTGGGCACGAATATCTGACGCACTCAGCCCGCTGGCGGTGTCGTAGCGGAAAGCCCCTCTCAGTTGGCTGAATGCCAACTCAGGGCGCGCAATTTTCAGTTGGGCATCACGCGTATTCAGATCGACGACCACCCTGGGCGCTTGCCCTTTAGCCAAGGGGATGTCCAGCTTGAGCGTTCCGGACAGCGGCCCCTGGCCTTGCCAGCCGGAGAAAATCGGCGCAGTGCCGATGGGCGCCTCCTGGAGAATCTTCAACCCGTCGGTGAAACTGCTCTCCAGATCGGCATCCAGGTCGAGCCGCGGCACCTGTCCCGGCTCGACGTGGGGCACATTGGCTTCGGCATTGCTCACCCGGGTGTCGAGGATTCGTCCGGCCGGGAGCACGATCCGGACGCCGGTGTCTTCGATGAACACATTGCCCTTCGCCTCGCGCAAGACTGGCCAGCCAGGCTGGTAGGCCAACTCGGCGTCATGCACTTTGAAGAACAGGCTGAGAGAGCGGGCCTCCGGCTTCGCATCGCGCGACAGCGAGCCCTGGAATTGGAAGAACCCTTCGTCTACAGCACCGGAACGAATCGCCTCTTTCAGCCATTTGGCCAATGCCGGGCTGAGCCCGGGCGACAAGGTCGGCAAATACTTCTCGGTATAAGTGGCGTCACCATCACGGAGTCCCACCCGCAAGTCCATGTAGTCCTCAGCGAGGGGATCGCGCATCAGGCGGATCAGCATGTCGCCGGCGATACGCCCCTCATCGCCGACCACTTGCATGTAAGGGCTAGCCAGGGTGAAAGCCTCATCATCCAGATGCCACGTCAGGCGCGCCCGAGCTTTCTGGTAATGCCAGGGCTTGGGGAACAGGTGATCAAGGTGCAAGGCGAAATCATTGGCATCCAGGCGCAGTTCGCCTTGTTCCAGGTTTCCGCTGACGCTGCCACTGACGTTCTCGGCAGCCGGCGCACCACGGTAGGCGTCGACCCCCACTCCAGAAAGATTGCTGCTGAAGAGCAGACGCTCGGGCCCGGCGCCCCCGGGGCGATAGGTCAGGCTCAGGTTACGCAGCGCTCCGCGGGGCTTGAGCCCATCCAATGCAGCGGCGACCTGCTCAGGCAGAGGTGCAAGGGCGCTGATGACAGGTTGCAAGGGGATGAGATCCAGACGGTCGGCAGTCACGCGCCACTCGGCCTGGGGCACCACCCTGTGTTGGAAGCTGACGTTGACCTCGCCCCAGCGCTGCTTGCCAACACTTACCGCCAGGGAGTCGAGCAGGATCTGGAATCCCTCATCTGTGCGGGTGTAATAGGCATTCACGGCAAAGTTCTGCAAGGTCACCGCCTTGCGCTTGCCATAGGCGCCACGCAGTTCAGGGGCGTGGAGACGCGCAACCGCACGCTTTGGCCCGCCCTTCGACCAGTCGACCCACAACTCACCTCCGGCCTGCAATTGCTCGACACGCCAATCACGCGTCAGGCTCGCGGGCAGCCAGCGGGCCCAGTCACTCTGAGGCAGGCTCAGGTAGAGCTCAGCCTCACTGTCGAGCCAGGTGTCGGCATTCAATCGGGTGCGTAAGCGCATGGCCAAGGGCTGGCCGTCCGGCAGCATCAAACGCCCATCAAGTCGCTGGCGGCTGCCAAGACTGCGCAGTGTGAAGCCGACATAGGTCAGTGTGATCGGCTCATGGGCCTGCGGCTCCAGGGTGAGCTGGCTGTTGATCAGCGACACTTGGCTGACCAGGCCCATCATCGCCTCGAGCTGGCGCGGCCCGAAAGGCGGCTGCCCTTCTTTGACGGCAAATCCTTCGACGGACCACTTGCCGCTTTTGTCCTGCAGCAGGCCAAGCTGCAAGCCATCCAGTTCCAGACGCTCGATACGCAGCTGGCGCGCCAACAGGCTGCCAAGCATATTTGGTACGACCCGCAGTTGGTCCAGGCGGATGGCGCTGTCGCCCTCTCCGACCAGCACATCGTGGGCGATCAGCAGAGGAGCCATCGCCTCCCAGCGCCCCTCGATGCTGCCGATCTTGACCGGCTGGCCGAGTGCCGCACTGGCCTGTGCCTCGGCCTCCGCCTGGTATTCGGCAACGAAGGGTACCAGTTCGCGGCCCAGGCTGACGTAAAGGGCAGCTAACACCAGCCCGAGTGCGCAGAACGCCAGTAACATGCGCAGGGCGGACACCAGGGCTCGTGCCAGGCGCTCCATGTCAGTTCATGGCCTCAGAGCAGTACCACATCGTACTGTTCCTGGGAGTACATGGTTTCCACCTGGAACTTGATGGGCCGACCGATGAAAGCTTCGAGATCGGCGACGTTACCCGACTCTTCGTCCAGCAGGCGGTCGACCACCTTCTGGTTGGCCAGCACCAGGTAACCTTCCGCCTGGTAGGCGCGGGCTTCGCGGAGGATCTCGCGGAATATCTCGTAGCAGATAGTCTCGGCGGTCTTCAGCAGTCCGCGTCCCTGGCAGCAGGAGCAGGGCTCGCACAACACCTGGATCAGGCTTTCACGGGTACGTTTGCGGGTCATCTGCACCAGGCCCAGTTCGGTGATGCCGATGATGTTGGTCTTGGCGTGGTCGCGCTCGAGCTGCTTCTCCAGGGTTCGCAGCACCTGCCGCTGATGCTCCTCATCTTCCATGTCGATGAAGTCGATGATGATGATCCCGCCCAGATTGCGCAGGCGCAACTGGCGAGCAATGGCGGTCGAGGCTTCGAGATTGGTTTTGAAGATGGTCTCTTCGAGGGTGCGGTGGCCGACGAAGGCGCCCGTGTTGACGTCGATGGTGGTCATCGCTTCCGTCGGGTCGATGATCAGATATCCACCTGACTTCAGCAGCACCTTGCGTTCCAGGGCTTTCTGGATCTCATCTTCGACGCCATACAGATCGAAGATCGGCCGCTCGCCCGGATAGTGCTCCAGGCGGTCGGCGATTTCCGGCATCAATTCGTCAACGAACAGGGTGACCTTCTGGAAGGTTTCCCGCGAGTCGATACGGATCTTCTCGATACGGGGATTGACCAGGTCGCGCAGGGTGCGCAGCGCCAGGCTCAGGTCCTCATAGATGACCGAAGGTGCAGGGGCGGTCTGCATCTGCGCGGAAATCTGCTCCCAAAGGCGCCGCAGGTAACGGATGTCGACCAGGATCTCATCCGCCCTGGCGCCATCGGCTGCGGTACGCAGTATGAAACCGCCCGCCTCCTCGATGCCTTCTGCGGCAATGCAGTCGGCCACCACCTGCTTGAGGCGCTCACGTTCCGCTTCGTCCTCGATCTTCAGGGAAATGCCCACATGGCAGGTGCGGGGCATATAAACGAGGTAGCGCGACGGGATCGACAGCTGAGTGGTGAGCCGTGCGCCTTTGCTACCAATCGGGTCCTTGGTGACCTGCACCACCAGGCTCTGCCCCTCATGGACCAGCGCGCTGATGCTTTCCACCGCACTGCCCTCGCGATTACTGATCTCCGAGGCATGGATGAAGGCGGCACGGTCAAGACCGATATCGACGAAGGCCGCCTGCATACCAGGCAACACGCGCACGACCTTGCCCTTGTAGATGTTCCCGACGATACCGCGGCGCTGGGTGCGCTCGACATGCACCTCTTGCAGGACGCCGTTCTCGACGACTGCCACGCGCGACTCCATCGGCGTGATGTTGATCAGAATTTCTTCGCTCATGCTGAGAACCTATCGCAGGTGCTGCCAACAGGGAATACCGAAATCGGCGAGCAACTGCGCCGTCTCCAGCAGCGGTAGCCCCACTACCGCCGAGTAACTGCCTTGTAGATCACTGACGAAAACCGCGCCCAAACCCTGGATAGCGTAGCTGCCTGCCTTGTCGGCTGGTTCGCCACTGGCCCAATAGGCTTCGCGTTCAGCAGGGGGGATTGGACGAAAGCGCACTCGACTGCTTACGACCCGAGTCAGGCAACGCTGAGAGTCGGCCACTGCCACGGCGGTGAGCACTTCGTGTTCGCGGCCGGACAGGCGCTTCAGCATTGCGAGGCAGTCTTCGCGGTCAAACGGCTTGCCGAGGATCAGGCCGTCCAGCACCACTGCTGTGTCTGCACCGAGAACGCAGGCAGCACCGGGCTCTGCAAGACTGGCCAGGCCGGTAAGAGCCTTTTCCCGGGCCAGGCGCTCCACATAAGCGAGCGCGGGCTCACCGGGCAGGGCAGTTTCATCGATCGAGGCGATCAGGGGAGTGTGGGGAATGCCAATTTGCGCCAGCAACTCACGCCGGCGGGGCGACCCCGAAGCCAGGTACAACGTGGCCATGCAGACTTCTCCCTGTCGAGGACAGAGGCTTGCGACATGGCCGCAAGCCGATCAATTGACGTTGAGGCGGCGACTTGTGCCGCGCAATGCGGCATATACCCAGGGCCAGAGCAGTGCGCTTACGAGCGCAGGGAGCAGGAACACCAGGGTAGGTGGACGGTTGCCCGTGAGGGCATTGAGCCACAGCTGAACCAGTTGGGCCAAACCGAAAACCACGAGCAGCACAAGACACTGCTGCCATACGGGGAACATACGCAGACGCTGATGCAATGTCAGCACCAGAAAGGTGATCAGGGCCAGGATCAGCGCGTTTTGCCCCAGCAACGAGCCATACAGCACATCCTCGGCCAACCCCAGCATCCAGGCAGTAGTCATACCCACCCGATGCGGCAGCGCCAGGGTCCAGTAGGTGAGAAACAGCGCTAGCCAGAGCGGACGGCCGATTTCCATGAAGCTGGGCATCGGCCCGATGCTGAGCAGCAAGGCCAGGAGCAGGCTGAGCCAGATCACCCAACCATTGTTCGAGCGTACCCCAACCATCAACGACTCTCCTGATTGCTCTGGGCTGCCTGGGGCTTGGCGGGCGTTGCCGCTGCCGCTGGCGGGCTCACTGGAGCCGCTGTTGCTGGCTGTGTTGCCGCTTCGGGGTCTGCGCCTGGCAGTGCCGGCTTGGCGGCTTCGCGATCAGCCGCTTCCTGGGCAACGGCCGCATCATTGGCACGCTGCTCCGGACTGCGGGTATCGGAGAACACCAGGAGCATGTAACGGCTGCGGTTCAAGGCAGCCGTCGGGACGGCCCGCACAATGGCGAAGGGCTGGCCGGAGTCGTGGATGACCTCTTTCACCGTCGCAACCGGGTACCCGGCCGGGAAGCGCTGCCCAAGACCGGAACTCACCAACAGGTCACCTTCCTTGATGTCGGCGGTATCCGCTACATGGCGCAACTCCAGACGTTCCGGGTTGCCGGTACCGCTGGCGATGGCACGCAGACCGTTGCGGTTGACCTGCACAGGAATGCTATGGGTCGTGTCGGTCAGCAACAGCACGCGGGCGGTGTAGGGCATCACTTCGACCACCTGCCCCATCAGACCTCGCGCATCGAGCACCGGCTGGCCGAGGAACACACCATCCTTCTCGCCCTTGTCGATCAGGATACGGTGGGTGAACGGGTTGGGATCGACGCCGATCAACTCACCCACCAGGACCTTTTCATCCACCAATGCGGAGGAGTTGAGCAATTCGCGCAGGCGCACGTTCTGCTCGGTCAGGGTGGCCAGCTTCTGCAGGCGACGCTGCATCAAAAGCGCTTCGGCCTTGAGCTTCTCGTTTTCGGCAACCAGGGCGGTGCGACTGCTGAACTGGTCACTAACCCCGTCCCAAGCCCTGATCGGCAGGTCCGCCAGCCAGTAGAAGGGGGTCAGCACCAAGCCCATCTGGCTGCGCAGAGGCTTGAGGGTTTCGAAGCGGGCATCGACCACCATCAGCGCAGCCGATAGCACGGCGAACACCAACAGGCGCACGCCGAGCGAAGGTCCCTTGGTAAATAGCGGCTTGATGGCCCGCTCCTATGGCTGAGTAGCTCCCCGACCTCACTCGGTGGAGAGCAGATCCATCGCGTGACGGTCCATCATATCCAGAGCGCGGCCGCCACCGCGAGCGACACAGGTGAGCGGATCTTCGGCCACGATCACCGGCAGACCGGTTTCCTGGGCCAACAACTTGTCGAGGTCACGCAGCAGCGCGCCACCACCGGTCAGCACCAGGCCACGCTCGGCGATGTCGGAGGCCAGTTCCGGCGGAGACTGCTCCAAGGCACTCTTGACCGCCTGGACGATGGTCGCCAGGGACTCTTGCAGCGCTTCGAGCACCTCATTGGAGTTCAGGGTGAAGCTGCGCGGTACGCCTTCGGCCAGGTTACGACCACGAACGTCGATCTCGCGGACTTCGCCACCCGGATAGGCAGTACCGATTTCCTGCTTGATGCGCTCTGCGGTGGATTCACCAATCAGGCTGCCATAGTTACGGCGCACATAGGTCACGATGGACTCGTCGAAGCGGTCGCCACCAACGCGGACCGACTCTGCATAGACGACACCATTGAGGGAGATCAGCGCGATCTCGGTAGTGCCGCCACCGATATCGACGACCATGGAACCACGGGCTTCCTCGACCGGCAGGCCGGCACCGATGGCCGCTGCCATAGGCTCTTCGATCAGAAACACCTCACGGGCACCTGCGCCCAGGGCGGATTCACGGATGGCACGACGTTCAACCTGGGTGGACTTGCAGGGTACGCAGATCAGCACACGGGGGCTGGGCTGCAGGAAGCTGTTTTCATGAACCTTGTTGATGAAGTACTGCAGCATCTTCTCGCAGACGCTGAAATCCGCGATCACACCGTCCTTCATCGGACGAATGGCGGAGATATTGCCCGGAGTACGACCGAGCATACGCTTGGCTTCAGTGCCAACAGCTACAACGCTCTTCTGGTTGCCGTGGTTACGAATGGCGACCACGGAGGGCTCGTTGAGGACGATACCGCGCTCGCGCACGTAGATCAGGGTATTGGCAGTGCCCAGGTCGATCGACAGATCACTGGAAAACATGCCACGCAGTTTCTTGAACATGGGAAAGGGACCCTAGGCAACGCGTGGGTAAAAAAGTGCGGCAAACTCTAACAACCACGGGGATTTTGGGCAAGGCGCCGATATGTTAGATTGCCTGTTTTTCCGGGCCGACAAGGCCCATCAACGCGGCCTTTGACCGCCTGTTCGCGGCACCGTTCCCCGCTCGCTTCCCGTTCGGCCGGCAGCCCGCGCTGGCCGCATCTAAGTTGGAGACCCCCGATGGCGCTTGAACGCTCCGACGTGGAAAAAATCGCCCATCTCGCCCGACTGGGCCTGAACGAGGCCGATATCCCGCGTACCACCGAGACCCTGAACAATATCCTCGGCCTGATCGATGCGATGCAGGCCGTGGACACCGACGGAATCGAACCCCTGGCCCACCCGCTGGAAGCCACCCAGCGCCTGCGTGCCGACCGGGTCACCGAGGAGAACCACCGCGACGCCTACCAGGCCATCGCGCCGGCCGTCGAAAACGGTCTTTACCTCGTGCCCAAAGTCATCGAATAAAGGAAAGGGTTCCCCATGCATCAATTGACCCTGGCCGAGATCGCCCGCAGCCTCAACGCCAAAGACTTCTCCGCCGAAGAGCTGACCCGAACACTGCTGGCGCGCATCCAGCAGCTCGATCCGCAACTGAACAGCTTCATCAGCGTCACGGAGGAACAGGCCATCGCCCAGGCCAAGGCCGCCGACGCCCGTCGTGCTGCTGGTGAGGCTGGCGCGCTGCTCGGCGCTCCCATCGCCCACAAGGACCTGTTCTGCACCCTGGACGTCCGCACCAGCTGCGGCTCGAAGATCCTCGACAACTTCAAGGCGCCCTACGACGCCACCGTCGTTGCCAAGCTCCAGGCCGCTGGCGCAGTCAGCCTCGGCAAGCTGAACATGGACGAGTTCGCCATGGGTTCGTCCAACGAATCCAGCTATTACGGCGCCGTGAAGAACCCCTGGAATCTCGAGCGCGTGCCTGGCGGATCCAGCGGCGGCTCCGCCGCTGCCGTCGCCGCCCGCCTGATACCGGCCGCCACCGGCACCGACACCGGCGGTTCGATCCGCCAGCCGGCAGCCTTCACCAACCTTACCGGCATCAAGCCCACCTACGGCCGCGTGTCGCGCTGGGGCATGATCGCCTACGCTTCCAGCCTCGACCAGGGCGGCCCGCTGGCCCGCACTGCCGAGGACTGCGCCCTGTTGCTGGGCGGCATGGCCGGCTTCGACCCGAAAGACTCCACCTGCGTCGACCAGCCCGTGGACGACTACCTGGCTGGCCTGAACCAGCCGTTGGCCGGGCTGCGCATCGGTCTGCCAAAGGAATATTTCGGCGCTGGCCTCGATTCGCGCATTGCCGACGCCGTGCTGGCAGTGGTCGAAGAGCTGAAAAAGCTTGGCGCCACCGTCAAGGACATCAGCCTGCCGAACATGCAGCATGCGATCCCGGCCTATTACGTGATCGCCCCGGCGGAAGCCTCCTCCAACCTGTCGCGCTTCGATGGCGTACGCTTCGGCTACCGCTGCGAAAACCCGCAGAACCTGGAAGACCTGTACAAGCGCTCGCGTGCCGAAGGCTTCGGCGCCGAAGTGAAGCGCCGCATCATGGTTGGTGCCTATGCCCTTTCCGCCGGCTACTACGACGCGTACTACCTGAAGGCGCAGAAAATCCGTCGCCTGATCAAGAACGACTTCATGGCCGCCTTCGGCGAAGTCGACGTGATCCTCGGGCCGACCACGCCCAACCCGGCCTGGAAGCTCGGCGAGAAGAACAACGACCCGGTCGCGCAGTACCTGGAAGACATCTACACAATCACCGCCAACCTTGCTGGTATCCCGGGCCTGTCCATGCCGGCCGGTTTTGTCGACGGTCTGCCGGTGGGTGTTCAGCTGCTCGCTCCCTACTTCCAGGAAGGCCGCCTGCTCAACGTCGCGCATCAGTATCAGCAGGCCACCGACTGGCATAAACAAGCTCCGGCCGGCTTCTAAGCCTTGGCCCAGCCAGACATCCCCATCCCCCTCTCCCTTCATGGAGAGGATGACCCAAAGGGCTGGGAGAGGGGTTGCACTGGCACCGCAGGATTGAGGAACACCACAATGCAATGGGAAACCGTGATCGGGCTGGAAATCCACGCACAGCTCACCACCCAATCGAAGATTTTCTCCGGCAGTGCCACCACCTTCGGTGCAGAGCCGAACACCCAGGCCAGCCTGGTTGACCTCGGCATGCCCGGCACCCTGCCAGTACTGAACGAGGAAGCGGTGCGCATGGCCTGCAAGTTCGGCCTGGCCATCGACGCCGAGATCGCCGAACAGAACATCTTCGCTCGCAAGAACTACTTCTATCCGGACCTGCCCAAAGGCTACCAGACCAGCCAGTACGAGCATCCGATCGTTGGCAAGGGCCATCTGGACATCACCCTTGAAGACGGCACGGTCAAGCGCATCGGCATCACCCGCGCGCATCTGGAGGAAGACGCCGGCAAGAGCCTGCACGAAGACTTCCACGGCATGACCGGTATCGACCTCAACCGCGCCGGCACCCCGCTGCTGGAGATCGTCTCCGAGCCGGACATCCGCAGTGCCAAGGAGGCCGTGGCCTACGTCAAGGCCATCCACGCCCTCGTGCGCTACCTCGGCATCTGCGACGGCAACATGGCCGAAGGCTCGCTGCGCTGCGACTGCAACGTTTCCGTGCGCCCGAAAGGCCAGGAAGCCTTCGGCACCCGCGCCGAGATCAAGAACGTCAACTCCTTCCGCTTCATCGAGAAGGCGATCAACCACGAGATCCAGCGCCAGATCGAACTGATCGAGGACGGCGGCAAGGTCGTCCAGGAAACCCGCCTGTACGACCCGAACAAGGACGAAACTCGCTCCATGCGCGGCAAGGAAGAAGCCAACGACTACCGTTACTTCCCCTGCCCCGATCTGCTGCCGGTGGTCATCGAACGTAGCTTCCTCGACGACGTGCGCGCCAGCCTGCCTGAACTCCCGCCGCAAAAGCGCGAGCGCTTCCAGAACGAGTTCGGCCTATCTACCTACGACGCCAGCGTGCTCTCCGCCAGCCGCGAAGTGGCCGATTACTTCGAAGCGGTGTTCAAGGCCTGCGGCGATGCCAAGCTGGCAGCCAACTGGGTCATGGTCGAGCTGTCCAGCCTACTCAACAAGGAAGGCCTGGAGATCGACCAGTCGCCGGTCTCCGCCGAACAACTGGGCGGCATGATCCTGCGCATCAAGGACAACACCATCTCCGGCAAGATCGCCAAGATGGTCTTCGAAGCCATGGCCGCCGGTGAGGGCGGCGCCGACGAGATCATCGAGAAAAAGGGCCTCAAGCAGGTTACCGACTCCGGCGCCATCGAGGCCATGCTCGACGAAGTACTGGCCGCCAACGCCGCCCAGGTCGAGCAGTACCGTGCCAGCGATGAAGCCAAGCGCGGCAAGATGTTCAGCTTCTTCGTCGGCCAAGCCATGAAAGCCTCCAAAGGCAAGGCCAACCCGGGCCAAGTGAACGATTTGCTGAAGAAAAAGCTCGAAGACTGAACCGGGCCAATGGTCAGCGGACAACCGATGAGTCTGTAGGAGCGAGCTTGCTCGCGAACGGAGCATATTCATTCGCGAGCAAGCTCGCTCCTAACAGGGGCGGCCCTATCCCGGCACCAAGGAGCCTTCGTCATGCAGCGCCTGCTTTGCATCCTCGCCTTCACCGGCCTGCTCGCCGGCTGCGCCTACAACCCTTTTGGCCAAGGAAGCGGCACCCCTGGTGACTACCGTGCCGAAGGCAAGGCCTCCTACTACGGCGCCCGGCACCACGGCAAACGCACCGCTAGCGGTGAGCGTTTCAACCAGAACTCACTGACCGCCGCACATCGCACCCTGCCGTTCGGCACCCGGGTAAGGGTGACCAACCTCAGGAACGACCGCTCGGTGGTGGTTCGCATCAACGACCGTGGGCCGTATTCACGCAGCCGCATCATCGACGTCTCGCGCAAGGCCGCAGAGAGCCTCGGCATGCTGCGCGCCGGCGTCGTGCCGGTGCGGTTGGAGAGTCTCGACTGACAGGAGAACGACAATGAACGATGAACAACAGCGGGGCCTGCAGGTGCGCCGCGAAGTCATGGGCGATGCCTTCGTCGAGCGAGCCATGGGCAACGCCACCGACTTCACCCAACCGTTGCAAGACTTCGTCAACGAACACGCCTGGGGCGCGGTCTGGGCCCGTGAAGGGCTGCCGCGCAAGACTCGCAGCCTGATCACTCTCGCCGCGCTGACTGCGCTGAAATGCCCGCAAGAACTCAAAGGTCATGTACGCGGCGCACTGAACAACGGCTGCACGGTGGAGGAAATTCGCGAAGCGCTGCTGCACTGTGCGGTCTATGCCGGCGTCCCCGCCGCCATCGATGCCTTCCGCGCCGCCCAGGAAGTGATCGACGACTATCAGAAGGGCTGAGTCGACCCAGCCCTGGAGGACTTCAGATCCATCCGGCCCACTGCAGGACGAATAGCCCAAGATTGGTCGTCACCACCGCCGCCAGGGTGGTGATCACGATAATCGCCGCCGCCAGTTCATGGTTGCCGTTCACCGCCCGCGCCATCACGAAGCTCGCTGCGGCGGTTGGGCTGGCGAAATAGAGGAAGAGAATGGCCAGCTCTGCATTGCGGAAGCCGCAGAGCCAGGCTCCGAAGGTCGCCAGCAATGGCAGCCAGAACACTTTCATCAGGCTGGCGCTGATGGCCATACGACTGCTTTCCCGCAGCGAAGTCAGCGACAGCGTTCCGCCGATGCAGATCAACGCCAGGGGTAGCGTCATCTGGGCGAAATATTCGCCGGAGGTGATCAGCCAGGCCGGCAGCTGCAGCTGGAAGTAGGCCACCGGGATCGCCGCCAGCACCCCGATGATCAGCGGATTGGTGATGATGCTCTTGGCGATGCTCCAGGGGTCGGTCTTGGCGTTTGGGCTATAGATCGCCAGGACGATGGCGGACAAGGTGTTGTAGCTGAGGATGACGACGCCACCGAGGATGCCGCCCACCGAGAGACCATAGGCCCCGTACATGCTGGTCGCCAGTGCCAGGCCGATGATGCCGTTGTTGCCGCGAAACGCCCCCTGGGTATAAATGCCCCGATCCGTCACAGGGCAGCGCAGGATCGCCCAGCCCCACCCCACCAGAAAGCACACCACGGTCGCAGCCAGGAAATAGCCGATCAGTCCCGGCTGCAGCGCCGTGCGCAGGTCTGCCTGGACGATCCCGAGAAACAGCAAGGTCGGCATGGTGCCCTTGAACACCAGTTCCGATGCGGTATTGATGAAGGCCGTGTCGATCCACCCCAGGCGTTTGAGGGCCACGCCGACGAACAGCATGGAGAACACCGGCGCGGTGATACCGAGGGTTTGCTGGACGACGGCAAGCATGGACAGACCTCGGCACCTGGGCGAATTGATAGGGCGCTAAGGATACCAAGGGGCAGAGGGAAAAGGCTTTCGCCGGGTCTTCAGAAGGAAGGCAAATCACCTTGTGAGGGCGAATTCATTCGCTAAGCAGGACGCAGACCTGCGCGATGGACCGTTGGGGGACACTGCGTATCCCTTAGCGAATGAATTCGCCCCCACGAAGAGCAGGCAGTACGCGCAGAGGAATCAGCGCCGCACAGGCCGCTTCTGCAACTTGCGTTGCAAGGTGCGGCGATGCATGCCCAGTGCGCGCGCCGTGGCCGAGATATTGCCATCGTGCTCGGCGAGCACGCGCTGGATGTGCTCCCACTGCAGGCGGTCCACCGACATGGGGTTGTCCGGCACCAGGCTGTCCAGGTCGGCATGCTCGGAGAGCAGCGCAGTCAGCACATCGTCGGCATCCGCCGGCTTGCACAGATAGTTGGTGGCGCCGCGCTTGATCGCCTCGACAGCCGTGGCGATGCTGGAGTAGCCAGTGAGGATCACCACACGCATCTCGGCGTCGAGCTCCAGCAGCTTGGGCAACAGCACAAGTCCAGAGTCGCCGTCCATCTTCAGGTCCAGCACGGCGTAGTCCGGCAGGTCCTCCTTGGCCATCTGCAGGCCTTCCTCGGCCGAACCGGCGACCGACACACGCAGGCCGCGGCGGCTCATCGCACGCGCCATGACACGGGTGAAGGTGGCGTCATCGTCCACGAGCAGCAAGTGCGGGTGCTCTTCGCCTTCGATCAGGGGTTCGTCAGTCATCTCGCTTCCTCGTCAAGGCACTCAGGCGACCCCGTAAGCACGCGGCAAGCGCAGCTCGGTCAGGGTACCGCCCTCCTCATGGTTATAGAGTTTAACCGTGCCGCCGGCACGGGTGACGCTGGCCTGGCTGAGAAACAGCCCCAGTCCGAAGCCCTTGCCCTTTGTGGTGAAGAAGGGCCGACCCAGCTGTTCGGCGATGGCCAGGGGCACACCCGCGCCATGGTCGCGGATGCTCAGCACCATCCATTGGTGATCCCAGCTGAGGCGAATGTCCAGCTTCTCCGGGCACGCGTCGGCCGCGTTGTTCAACAAGTTCAGCAAGGCCTGGGTCAGATCCGCCGGAGGTTTCAGCCTGGGCGCTACGCCTGTGCCCAGACTCTGGAAGCGATACGTTGCCTCGGGGCGCATCAGGTGCCAGCGGTTGAGGGCCGTCTGCAGCCACTCCACCACCGATTGCTCCACCACTGCCTGGCGACGATCCGCCTCGGCGGCACGCACCAAGTGCTGCAAGGTGTCCTTGCAGAGCATGACCTGCTCTTGCAGCAGCGCCAAGTCGTCCTGCAAGCCCGGATTGTCACGGTACTCCTGACGCAACTCTTTGAGCAGCACGCTCATAGTGGCCAGCGGCGTGCCCAGTTCGTGGGCAGCGCCCGCTGCCTGGGTCGCCACTGCCAGCAGTTGCTGGTCACGCATGCTTTCTTCACGACGCACCGCTTGCAACTGGTCCTGCCGACGCAGTTCCTCGGCCATCCGCGCGACGAAGAAGGTGATCAACGCCGCTGCCAGCGCAAAACTCAGCCACATGCCATAGATCAACAGCGACTCGCGCTGCCCCGTGGGCATTTCCAACGGGTGGAACAGCATCAGCAGCAGCGTGTAGGCGGCCAATGCCAGGCCGGCCAGCGTAATGGTGTAGAGCCAGGGCAAGGTGGCCGCGGCGATGGTCAGCGGCACCAGGTAATAGGACACGAAGGGGTTGGTAGACCCTCCTGAGTAATAAAGCAGCACGCTGTGGATGATCAGGTCGCACCCCAACTGCACTGAATATTCCAACTCGGTCACCGGCCAGGGGCCGCGCAGGCGCAACGCTGTGCCCAGGCAGAGCACCAGCGACACACCCAGCGTCAGGCTCAGGGCGAGCCAGGGCAGTTGCAGCAGTTGAGCCTTGTAGGCGAGGCCGACCGAGCCGGCCTGGGCGGCAAGGACGAGGATGCGGATCAGCGTCAGACGCAGGAGGTTCTGACGGCTGGCAGACAAGAGTTGTACGGGTTCTAGCATGGGTACTCCCAAAGTTGGCCGGAGTATAACCAAGGCTCGCCCCGCCCCGCCTGACTGCGGCAACTCGCCGCAGCGAACACACTGGGGCTTGCACGAACCCTGTGGGGACGAATTCATTGGCCAACCGGGCCGAAGGTCTGCCGTTGGAGCCCGCGAGAGAAGCTGCGTATCCCTTCGCGAATGAGTTCGCCCCTACAAAGCCCCGGCCTTTTTGGAACATTCGTCCAGATTACGGGTCAATTGCGCCAGTTAACCCGAATGGGCGGCTACCCTCGTCCAATACGGAGAACCACCGCGCAACCCGCGCAACAACAGGCCCACAAGGAGTCTTCATGACCGCATATCCCCGCCTCGCCGCCGCCCTCGCCCTCTGCGCCGCCAGCCTTGGCAGCGTCAATGCACAGGCCAGCGATGAACTCCACTACAACCAGGTGGCGGTGCGCGCTGAAGTCAGTCAGGAAGTCGCCCACGACCTGATGCACGTCACACTCTACAGCGAGTCGCAGAACACCGACCCGGCCAAGCTCGCCGAAGCAACCACCCGCACCCTCAATGCGGCTGTCGAAAAAGCCCGCAAAGCCAAGGGCGTGACTGTGAGCCTCGGTAGCCGCAGCAGTTACCCGGTCTACGACGACAAGGGACAGAAGATCACCGCCTGGCGCGAACGCGCCGAACTGCGGCTGGAAAGCGCCGACTTCGCCGCCCTGTCGCAACTCAGCGCCGACCTGCTGGGCAGCCTGAAAATGGCCGGAATGAACTTCAGCATCGCCGAGAAGACCCGCAAGCAACATGAAGACGCACTGATCAAGCAGGCAGTCGATGCCTTCAAGGCACGCGCCCAACTGGCCACCGATGCCTTGGGCGGCAAGGGTTACAAGCTGGTCAACCTCAACCTCAACAGCGCCGGCTTCCAACCGCAGCCAATCATGATGCGTGGCATGGCGGCCAAGGCGGCGATGTATGCAGATAGCGGCGCGAGCCCGGAGATCGAGGCCGGTACCAGCCGCGTCGTCGTGAGTGCTGATGGCACCATCGAGGTGCAACAACCTTGATTGCAATCGGGGCGTCTGCCGACGCCCCGACTCCTGTGCCGGCTCGAACTTGCAGAAATGCGACAAGCCCTTACAGCTTTATTCCGCCAACTACACTCTTTCCCGGCTGGCTATTGCGCCAGGCATATGCCGTGCATAGCTTCTCGCAAGGTCCCCACAAGGGGCCCCTCTAGATGACAAACACAACAAACATGAGGTCAACATGCGTAAAAACGCCGTCATCCAGGCACTCCTGGCCGCTGGGCTGATCGCCAGCGCCCCCTTCGCCAGTGCTGCCAGCAACCTGGTGTTCTGCTCCGAAGGCAGCCCTGCAGGCTTCGACCCGGGCCAATACACCACCGGCACCGATTTCGATGCCTCGGCGGAAACCATCTTCAACCGCCTGACCCAGTTCGAGCGTGGCGGTACCGCGGTTATCCCCGGTCTGGCGGAAAAATGGGACGTCTCTCCTGACGGCCTGACCTACACCTTCCACCTGCGCAAGGGCGTGAAGTTCCACACCACCGAGTACTTCAAGCCGAGTCGCGAGTTCAACGCCGACGACGTGCTGTTCACCTTCCAGCGCATGCTCGACAAGGAGCATCCGTTCCGTAAGGCCTACCCCACCGAATTCCCCTACTTCACCGACATGGGCATGGACGCCAACATCGCCAAGGTGGAGAAGGTCGACGACCAGACCGTCAAGTTCACCCTGAACGGCGTCGATGCCGCCTTCATCCAGAACCTGGCGATGAGTTTCGCCTCCATCCAGTCGGCCGAGTACGCCGACCAGTTGCTGAAGGCCGGCAAGGCCGCCGACATCAACCAGAAACCTGTCGGCACCGGTCCGTTCGTATTCAAGCGCTACCAGAAGGACGCGCAGATCCGTTTCACCGGCAACAAGGACTACTGGCAGCCGCAGGACGTGAAGATCGACAACCTGATCTTCGCCATCAACACCGACGCCTCGGTGCGTATGCAGAAGCTCAAGGCCGGTGAATGCCAGGTCACCCTTTTTCCGCGCCCCGCCGACCTGGAGTCGCTGAAGAAAGACCCGAACCTGAATATGCCGTCGCAGCCCGGCTTCAACCTCGGCTACATCGCTTATAACGTTACCCACAAGCCGTTCGACAAGCTTGAAGTACGTGAAGCGCTGGACATGGCGGTGAACAAGAAAGCCATTATCGATGCCGTCTACCAGGGCGCGGGCCAGTTGGCCGTGAATGGTATGCCGCCGACCCAATGGTCCTACGACGAGACCATCAAGGGCACCGAGTACAACCCGGAGAAAGCCAAGGAGCTACTGAAGGCTGCCGGTGTTGCCGAAGGCACCGAAATCACCCTCTGGGCCATGCCCGTGCAGCGTCCCTACAACCCCAACGCCAAGTTGATGGCCGAGATGCTCCAGTCCGACTGGGCCAAGGTCGGCATCAAGGCCAAGATCGTGACCTACGAGTGGGGCGAGTACATCAAGCGCTCCAAGGCGGGTGAACATGACGCCATGCTGATCGGCTGGAGTGGCGATAACGGCGACCCGGACAACTGGCTGGGTACCCTGTACGGCTGCGACGCGATCAACGGCAACAACTTCTCCAAGTGGTGCGATGCCAACTACGACAAGCTGGTCAAGCAGGCCAAGGCCACACCTGACCAGGCCAAACGCATCGACCTGTACAAGCAGGCCCAGCAGATCCTCAAGCAACAAGTGCCGATCACCCCGATCGCTCACTCCACGGTCTACCAACCGATGCGCAAGAACGTGCAGGACTTCAAGATCAGCCCGTTCGCGCTCAACTCCTTCTACGGCGTGAGTGTCGGCAAGTAAGCCGGCCTGGCGGGGCCTCCGGGCCCCGCTCTCCTCAGCGAAGGAAATTCCATGCGTCGAAGTCTGCTGTCCCTCGCCCTGTGCCTTCCCCTGTACGCCACCGCCAGCCAATCCTTGGTGGTCTGCACCGAGGCCAGCCCGGAAGGCTTTGATATCGTCCAATACACCGCCGCCACCACCGCCGATGCCTCGGCCGAAACAGTCTTCGACCGTCTGGTGAGATTCGCCCCCGGCACCACCCGGCTACAACCGGGTCTGGCAGAGAGTTGGAGCATCAGCCAGGACGGACTGGTCTACGAGTTCCAGCTGCGGCGTGGCGTGAAATTCCATGAAACGGCCGGATTCAAGCCGAGCCGAGCCTTCAATGCAGACGACGTGATCTGGAGTTTTCAGCGCCAACTCGACGCCACCCACCCCTGGCACAAGTTATCCCCACGAGGCTTCCCCTATGCCGAATCCATGGCTCTTGGGCAGCTGATCGAGCGCATCGACAAGCTTGACGATTACCGCGTGCGCTTCACCCTGACCCACCCCGAGGCGCCCTTTCTGGCCAACCTGGCCATGGGCTTCGCCTCCATCTACTCCGCCGAGTACGCCGCGCAGTTGCTGGCGGCCGGCACGCCGGACCTGCTCAATCGTCAACCGGTGGGCACCGGCGCGTTCATCTTCGAGCGCTACCGCAAGGATGCGCAGATACGCTTCCGCGCCAACCCCGACTACTGGGCCGGCGCGCCCAAAGTCGACCGTCTGCTATTTGCCATCACGCCTGACCCGAATGTGCGCCTGCAGCAACTCAAGGCCGGGGCCTGCCAGGTGGCGGTCTACCCGCGTCCGACCGACATCGCTTCACTGCGCGACGACCCAAGGCTGAGCATTCTTGAACTCGACTCGCTGCTCACCGCTTACGTCGGCATCAATACCCGCCATGCCCCCTTGGACGATGTCCGCGTGCGCCAGGCAATCAACCTTGCCTTCGACAAGAAAGCCTACTTGCGAGCGCAGTACGGCGAAGGCAATGCCAGCGCCGCAGTGACGCCCTACCCGGCCACACTACTGGGCTACAACGACAAACTGGAACCCTGGCCCCATGACCCCGAGCGGGCGCGCAAGCTGCTGGCCGAGGCGGGCCATCCCAACGGCTTCAAGCTTTCCATCTGGACGCGTCCAGGCGGCGGCCCGACCAACCCGAATCCGGGCATCGGCGCGCAAATGTTGCAGGCCGACCTCGCCGCCATTGGTATCAAGGCCGACATTCGTGTCTACGAATGGGGAGAGCTGATCAAGCGAGCGAAGAACGGCGAACACGATCTGATATTCATGGGCTGGGCGGGTGACAACGGCGACCCGGACAACTTCCTCACCCCCAACCTCTCCTGCGCGGCGGCCAAATCGGGCGAGAACCAGGCGGGCTGGTGCAATGCGGCCTTTGATGGCCTGATCCAGCAGGCGGGGGCTATGAACGACCCCACAAAGCGTGCCGAACTCTACCGCCAGGCACTGGCGATCTTCCACGAGCAGGCACCATGGATCCCCCTCGCCCACCCGAAGCAATTCAGTGTGGTGCGCAAGGGTGTCGAGGGTTTCGTGCTCAATCCGCTGGGGTCGAACAACTTCTCCCGGGTGTGGATCAAGCCGTAGCGGCGTGCCTGGCGCCTGGAGGAGCGGGGGGGACGCCGAGTTCTTGCTCGCGAACCGGCCCCTTTCGCGAGCAAGCTCGCTCCTACAGGAGATGCAGCCACTTGCAACGCTTAACGCGGACACAGCCAATTCATTCGCAAAGCAGGCCGGAGGCCTGCTGGTCAGACATTGAGCCCAAACGGATCGTCGATGGAGTGGCTGGGCTGGGTAAACCAGCGCGGACCTTCAGCGGTCATGTAGAAGTGATCCTCCAGGCGAATGCCGAACTCGCCTGGCACACAGATCATCGGCTCGTTGCTGAAGCACATACCCTCGGCCAGTGGCGTCCCGTCGCCACGCACCAGATAGGGCCCCTCATGGATATCCAGGCCGATGCCATGACCGGTGCGGTGCGGCAGGCCCGGCAGTTGGTAATCCGGCCCCAGGCCTGCAGCCTCCAGGCAGCGACGTGCTGCGGCATCCACCACCTGGCAAGGCGCACCGGGGCGCGCCGCCTCGAACGCTGCCTGCTGCGCCGCCTTCTCGGTATTCCAGAAGGCCCGCTGGCGCTCGCTCGGCGTACCGAATACATAGCTACGAGTGATATCCGACTGGTAGCCATGGAGCTGGCAGCCCGTGTCGATCAGCACCATGTCGCCATCCTTGAGCACCTGGGCATGCTTCACACCGTGGGGGAAGGCGCTCGCCTCGCCGAACAGCACGATGCAGAAGGTCGAACCCGGCGCTCCCACCTTGCGATGGGCCTGATGGATGAACTCGGCCACCTCCAGGGTGCTGATGCCTTCACGCAGGATGCTGGCAGCGGCCTTGTGCACTTCCAGCGTCATGTCCTTGGCCTGCTGCATCAGGGCGAGTTCAGTGGCTGACTTGTGGAAGCGGCAAGGATCGATGACCGCGGCGGCATCGATGAAGTCATAGCCCTGGGCCAGGCGACGAATGCCGTCGAACATGAAGAACGCCATCGACGGGCACAGGCCTACGACCGGCGGCGCAACAGGGTCGGCCTCCACACCGAGGCCCTGGAGGATGTCCAACAGTAAGCGGTAGGGGCTTTCATGCTCCTGCCAGCTGTGGATAACCCCCTCGACCTCGCGAAAATCACGGATGGTGTCTTCCTCGAAGGCCGGTGCGATATACGCCAGCGCGCCCTTGGCAGGCAGTATCGCCCCGACCATCCGCTCGCTCGGGCTCCACTTCACCCCGGTGAAGTAGCGCAGGTTGCTGCCGGCGTTAAGGTAGATCGCCGCAATGCCACGCTCGCACATCAGCGCCTGGGCCTTGGCGATGCGCGCCTGGTATTCGCCAAGACCGATAGGTTCGGCACGCGCGGTCATGTTCGCCAGGCGTGCCAGTGCCTGCTCAGGGGTACTGCCGCCCACTCCCAGTGCCATGTTGTTCTCCTCTTCTTGGTTCGGTGACGTTATCCTCCGTGAAATTTAAGTGCAGCTTAAATACACGTCAAAATAAATTTTCAGCCCCTCTTAATTTCAGGAACGCGACAAACCTTTCCCAAAAAGCGCCGGCCGGTATACTGGCCACCTCACAAGAAGAGCCATGCCCATGACCGTAGATCGCATCGGCGAGCGCCTGCGCCGCTATCGCCGAGCCGCCAACAAGACCCTCAACGAAGTGGCCGCCGAATCCGGCCTCACAGCCAGCTTCCTGTCACAGGCGGAGCGCAATCTGACGGGCGTCTCGATCACCTCCCTGGCGAATATCGCCAAGTCCCTCGGTATTCCTCTCAACGCACTGTTCGACCAGCCCAGCCAGCACCAGCCCGACTCGCACCACGGCCAGCGCGTGCGCTACACCATCGGTGGCCAGCCGCTGGCCTATGAGCGCCTGTCGAGCAACTTCCCCGGCAACCTGATCAACGCGGTGAAGATGAGCATGCCGGTGGGCTACCAATCGGAACTCATTTCCCACGAGGGGGCGGAATTCGCCTTTGTCCTGTCCGGGCAGATCATCTACACCATCGAAGGCCGCAGCTATCCGCTGGGGGCCGGCGATTCGGTGCACTTCGACGCCGGCAAACCACATTGCCTGGCCAATGTCGGTGACGAAGTGGCCGAGGTCCTCACCGTCACCACAATGGGCTTGTTCGACGACCGTCCCACCGCCTGACCGTCTAGCGACTGGAAGTAAGCGCCACTGAATTTAAGTTGACCTTAATTTCAGCATGACTTAAGTTCGGCCACGGCCGGCGAATGCGCAACCACCCCGCGCATGCCGCCGCCACCGACCGCCCGGGACCGCCAGAATGTGACCCCGGCATGCGATTGTCAGGCAGCGTGCGCAGCCCACAAGGCCGCCGAAGTGCCGCCCTCAAAACAACAACAACGAGGTTTGCATGCGTCAGAACCACCAGACCCAGAGTGTGCTCTCCAGCAGCCGGATCCCCGGCACCGGCTCCGACGCGCCCTCGCCCCTCGTTCAATACCCGGCGCGACCTGAACGCTAGGCATTCGAACCCGGCAGGCCGCCGCCTGCATCCTTCAACCGGCGCCAGACCGGACGAGGCCTATCTCACCTGCCCAGAACAACCACCCGAAGCCGGGAAATCGCCTTCACCCATGCGACCTAAACTGCAGGGAACGGCCGGCCGCGCTGGCCGGCACGAACAAGAAATGAGGAGTGACTCGCCAAGATGCTCAGTTTCATTGCACGCCGACTGGGGTTATTGATCCCCACCTTCTTCGGCGTCACCTTGCTGACCTTCGCCCTGATTCGCCTGATCCCCGGCGACCCGGTCGAAGTGATGATGGGTGAACGTCGGGTCGACCCGGAAATGCACGCCCAGGCCATGGAGCGCCTCGGTCTCAACAAGCCGCTGCCGGAACAGTACCTGGACTATGTCGGCAAGCTGGCCCAAGGCGACCTGGGCGAATCCCTGCGCACCCGCGAAAGCGTCTGGCACGAGTTCCTCACCCTGTTCCCCGCCACTCTGGAGCTCTCCATCGCTGCCCTGATATTCGCCGGCACGCTGGGCCTGCTGGCCGGAGTGATCGCCGCACTCAAGCGCGGCTCGTTGTTCGACCACGGAGTGATGGGCATCTCGCTGGCGGGCTACTCCATGCCGATCTTCTGGTGGGGCCTCCTGCTGATCATGTTCTTCTCGGTGTGGCTGGGCTGGACGCCGGTCTCCGGGCGCATCGACCTGCTTTATGACATCGAGCCGGTCACGGGCTTCATGCTCATCGACACCCTACTCAGCGAAGAAGAAGGCGCCTTCGTCGACGCCCTGCGCCACCTGATCCTGCCCGCCATCGTGCTCGGCACCATCCCGCTGGCGGTGATCGCGCGCATGACCCGCTCGGCCATGCTCGAAGTGCTGCGCGAGGACTACGTGCGCACCGCCCGCGCCAAGGGTCTGTCGCCGGCTCGCGTGGTCTTCGTCCACGGCCTGCGCAACGCGCTGATTCCGGTGCTGACCGTGTTCGGCCTGCAGGTGGGCACCCTGCTCGCCGGCGCGGTGCTGACCGAAACCATCTTCTCCTGGCCCGGCATCGGCAAATGGCTGATCGAGGCCATTGGCGCGCGGGACTACCCGGTGGTGCAGAACGGCATCCTGCTGATCGCCTGCCTGGTGATCCTGGTCAACTTCGTCGTGGACGTCCTCTACGGCTTCGTCAACCCGCGCATCCGCCATCAACGCTGAGGAGACCTGACGTGACCAATCTGCAGCAGACCCAGGTCGACCCGAGCATCCTTTACCCCTCGCCACTGAAGGAGTTCTGGAAGGCCTTTTCCCATAACAAGGGCGCCGTCGGCGGCCTCGTGTTCATGATCCTCGTGGTTTTCTGCGCACTGTTCGCACCCTGGGTGGCGCCCCATGATCCGAGCGAGCAGTTCCGCGACTTCCTGCTGGCGCCTCCCGCCTGGCTGGAAGGCGGCCAGATCCAGTTCATCCTCGGCACCGACGAACTGGGGCGCGACCTGCTCTCGCGCCTGATCCACGGCGCGCGCCTGTCGCTGCTGATCGGCCTGAGCTCGGTGGTGATGTCGCTGATCCCCGGCATCCTCTTGGGCCTGGTCGCGGGTTTCTTCCCACGCCTGCTGGGGCCCTCGATCATGCGCCTGATGGACATCATGCTGGCCCTGCCCTCGCTGCTGCTGGCGGTCGCCATCGTCGCGATCCTCGGCCCAGGCCTGATCAACACCGTGATCGCCATCGCAGTCGTCTCCCTGCCCAGCTACGTGCGCCTGACCCGTGCCGCCGTGATGGGCGAGCAGAACCGCGACTACGTCACCGCCTCGCGCCTGGCCGGCGCCGGCCTGCCGCGCCTGATGTTCGTCACCGTGCTGCCCAACTGCATGGCGCCGCTGATCGTCCAGGCCACCCTGAGCTTCTCCTCCGCCATCCTCGACGCCGCCGCCCTGGGCTTCCTCGGCCTCGGCGTACAGCCACCGACTCCCGAGTGGGGCACGATGCTCGCCTCCGCGCGCGACTACATCGAACGCGCCTGGTGGGTGGTGTCGCTGCCCGGCCTGACCATTCTGCTCAGCGTGCTGGCGATCAACTTGATGGGCGACGGCCTGCGCGACGCGCTGGACCCGAAACTCAAGAACGCGGCGTGAGGAAGACCGACATGAAAACATCCGCCCCGCGCCGCGCCCCCGTAGGAGCGAGCTTGCTCGCGAATGACCGCAAGCGCTTCGCCAGCAAGCTGGCTCCTACGGCGCTCCGTTCTGACCTTGCGCATTGCCAGGAGACCGTCGTATGAGCCTCCTCGACATCAAGAACCTCAGCGTGCGCTTCGGCGACGCCAATGCCGTACCCGTGGTCGACGGCCTCGACCTGTCTGTGGATAAAGGCGAAGTCCTGGCCATCGTCGGCGAGTCCGGGTCCGGTAAGTCAGTGACCATGATGGCGCTGATGGGCCTGATCGACGCCCCCGGCATCGTCACTGCCGACAGCCTGCACTTCGACGGCCACGACATGCTCAAGCTCAAGGGCCGGCAGCGTCGGCACATTGTCGGCAAGGACCTGGCCATGGTCTTCCAGGACCCCATGACCGCCCTCAATCCCAGCTACACCGTGGGTTTCCAGATCGAAGAAGTCCTGCACCAGCACCTCGGTCTGAAAGGCAAGGCTGCGCGCCAACGCGCCCTGGAACTGCTCGAGCGGGTGGAAATCCCAGGGGCCGCCAGCCGCCTCGACGCCTATCCGCACCAGCTCTCCGGAGGCATGAGCCAGCGCGTGGCCATTGCCATGGCCATCGCCGCCGAACCCAAGCTGCTGATCGCCGACGAACCGACCACCGCGCTCGATGTGACCATCCAGGCGCAGATCATGGACCTGCTGCTGGACCTGCAGCGTGATCAGGGCATGGCTCTGGTGCTGATCACCCACGACCTGGCCGTGGTCGCCGAGACTGCCGACCGCGTCTGCGTGATGTACGCAGGGCAGGCCGTCGAGATCGGCGAGGTGCCGCGCCTGTTCGACACCCCGACGCACCCCTATACCGAAGCCCTGCTCAAGGCAATTCCCGAGCACAGCCTCGGTGCCCGCCGGCTGTCCACCCTGCCCGGCATCGTCCCCGGTCGCTACGACCGGCCCCACGGTTGCCTGCTCTCGCCGCGATGCCCCTACGGCCAGGCCAACTGCGTCGCCCAGCGGCCGACCCTGGACGCCCACGCCCATGGTGCTGTGCGCTGCTTCTACCCCCTGAACCTGATCGAGGTGGCGCGATGAGTGCCGTATTGACCGCCCGCGAACTGACCCGCCACTACGAAATCTCCCGTGGCCTGTTCAAACCTACCGCGTTGGTGCGCGCCCTGAATGGCGTGTCCTTCGAACTGGAAGCCGGCAAGACCCTCGCCGTGGTCGGCGAGTCGGGCTGTGGCAAGTCCACACTGGCCCGCGCCCTGACGCTGATTGAGGAGCCCTCCTCCGGTTCGCTGCAGATTGCCGGGCGCGAAGTGGCCGGCGCCAGCAAGGAAGACCGCAAGCAACTGCGCCGCGACGTGCAGATGGTGTTCCAGAACCCTTATGCCTCGCTCAACCCGCGGCAGAAGATCGGCGACCAACTCGCTGAACCGCTGCTGATCAACACCCCGCTGTCGCGCACCGAGCGCCGCGAGCAGGTGCAAGCGATGATGCAGCAGGTGGGCCTGCGCCCCGAGCATTACCAGCGCTACCCACACATGTTCTCCGGTGGCCAGCGCCAGCGCATCGCCCTGGCCCGCGCCATGATGCTCAACCCCAAGGTGCTGGTGGCGGACGAGCCGACCTCGGCCCTCGACGTGTCCATCCAGGCCCAGGTGCTGAACTTGTTCATGGACCTGCAGGAGCGCTTCAACACCGGCTATGTGTTCATCTCCCATAACCTCGCGGTGGTACGCCACGTCGCCAACGATGTACTGGTGATGTACCTCGGCCGCCCGGTGGAAATGGGCCCCAACGAGCTGATCTACAGCCGCCCGCTGCACCCCTACACCAAGGCACTGCTGTCGGCGACGCCGACCATCCACCCCGACCCGCTGAAGCCGAAGATCAAGATCGTCGGCGAACTGCCAAACCCGCTCGACCCGCCATCCGGCTGCGCCTTCCACAAGCGCTGCCCCTACGCGACCGAGCGCTGCAAGGTGGAAGTGCCTGAACTGCGCCTGCTCGATGCCCGCCAGGTGGCCTGCCACCATGCGGAGACTATTAACGGCTAGCACGAACTGGCCCCTCTCCCCCTGGGAGAGGGGAAAGTCAAAGCTCCCGCAGCACCGCCAATCTCACCCCGAATCCCACCAGCACTCCGCCGAACAGCCACTGCTGCACCCGCTGCACCAGCGGCCGCCGCTCCAGCCAGCGGCCCAGCCCGGCGCCCGCCAGGGCATAGCCCGCGTCGAACACGATCCCCACCGCCACCAGCACCATACCCAGCAAGGCAAACTGCAGCCCCAGCGGCCCGGCCTCGGGGCTGACGAACTGCGGCAGCAGCACCGAACAGAACACCAGCGCCTTGGGATTCAGCAGATTGGTCAACAGGCCCCGACGCAGCGCCGTCCAGTAAGCTCGCGACGGCCGTTGCTCGCCCGCCACCACCTGGGCCGATGTCTCCGCCTGGAGCAACCGCAGCCCGAGCCAGAGCAGATAGCCCGCACCGACCAGCCGCACCAGGTCGAAGGTCCAGGGGGCGGTCTTGAACAGCACCGCCAGACCAAGCCCTGCCAGCGCCACATGACAGCTGCGCGCCAGGGCCAGCCCCAGCGCCGTGGCCAGCGCCATCGCGCGGCCCTGGCGGGCACCGGTTTGCAACAGAAGGATCATGTCCGGCCCTGGTAGCAGGTAGACCACCGCCAGGGCGATAAGGAAGCCGGCCATTCTTGCGCTCCAGACCAGTATGTGGAGGAAAAATTCTAGGCCCGAAGGCCGAGGCAGGTGCTTGCGTATTTGCTCGATAGCGCCATGATTTCTGGCATTTCCTGCCAACCGAAAAAACCAGACAGGCCATCTATGCCAAAAATAAAACTCGACGCCCTGGATCACAGGATTCTCTCCGCGCTGCAGCGCGACGGTCGCCTGAGCAACGTGCAGCTGGCCGACGAGATCGGCCTCTCCGCCTCACCTTGCCTGCGCCGGGTGCGTCTGCTGGAAGAAGCAGGAGTCATACGCGGCTACCACGCCAGCCTCGACCGCGACGAAGTCGGCCTGGGTCTCACCGTGTTCGTCGGCATCAAGGTGGAGCGGCATCACCAGGAAGAGGCCGATGCCTTCCGCGAAGCGGTGACCCGCCTGGAAGAAGTCATCTCCGTGCATCTGGTTTCAGGCGAGTCGGACTTCCTGCTGCAAGTGGTGGTGCCAGACCTGCGGGCTTATGAGCGCTTCCTTACCGGCACGCTGCTCAAACTCCCTGGTGTCAGCGACATCCGCAGCAACTTCGCGATCCAGACCGTCAAGGCGCCGGGCCCGTTGCCGTTGAATCATTTGCCGAAGTAACCCACTGCATCGACAGCCCCCTCTCCCTCTGGGAGAGGGGAGATCAGCGGCCGAAGAACTGATAGAACTCGCGCAACTCTGCCTGGGCATCCTCCAGGCTCATCGGGATGAAGCGCATGACCTGATGCGCCGCGCATTGCGCGAGGCGCCCCAGGTCCAGGGGATGAACCCAGCCGAGTACCGGGTAGCCGCCCATAGTCTGACGGTCAGCCATCAGCACGATAGGCTGGCCATCCGGCGGCACCTGGATGGCGCCGCTGACCACCCCCTGCGACCACTGCTGCTGCGGAGCCTCGATCGGCTCGCCCTGCAATCGGGCGCCCATCCGGTCGGACTGTGGGCTGAGCTGCCAAGGCCGTTCGAAAAAAGCTCGCGCCTGCTCGTCGGCAAAACTCGCTGCGTCGCCACCGATCACCGCCCTGATGAGCTGTGGGGCCTGATAATCGGGCAGCCAGGGCCAAGGCACGCTGGCCCCGTGGATCATTCCCCCCCGCCGGCCCAGCAGGCAATCACCTTCGGCCAGCTTGCGTCCTTCCCCGTCCAGCCCGCCCAGCCCCTCGCGCAACTGGCAGGCGACGCTTCCCAGCACCGCCTCGGCCTGAATACCACCATCGATGGCCAGATAGGCACGTTGGCCGCTGCGGGCAAAGCCGATCCGCAGGTACTGCCCACTCTGCACATGGAAGCGCGACCAGTTGCGGCGTGGCTCGTCGTCGACGGTGATTGGCATATCCGCACCCGCCAGCGCCACCCAGGCGTCCTCTTCCACTACCAGTTCGACACCGCCCAGGGCGATCTCCAGCACTGCGCTACCCCAAGGGTTGCCCAACAACCTGTTCGCCCAGGCCGCCGCCTGGATATCCATCGGGCCGGCAGGCGACACGCCGAGGTGCTGCCAGCCGAACCGGCCACCGTCCTGCAGCAGGCTGAGCGGGCCCGGCTTGTTTACCCGCAGGGCGCTCATGGCTCCCCTCCTTCCGCCAGATAAATCGCCTCGTCAATCGAGACAAAGCGAACCCGGTCCCCCAGCGCCAGTGGGCAAGGCGGCTCGCGACGGGCGTCGAACAGTGTCCAGGGGCAGCGACCGAGTAGATGCCAGCCACCGGGAGAAGCCTGTGGATAAATGGCCGTCTGTCGTTCGGCGATGGCCAGGCTGCCAGCCGGTACGCGGATACGCGGGCTGGAGCGGCGCGGCAGGGCCAGACGTGCATCCAGCCCGCCGAGGTAAGCGAAGCCTGGTGCAAAACCTATCGCACCGACCTGGTACTCGACGTCCGAATGCATCGCGATCACCTGCTCCTCCGAAAGCCGACAGGCCTCAGCGACCCAGGGCAGGTCCTCACCACCGTACCAAATGGGAATCTCATGCAGACGAGCGGCTGACTCCGGCACAGGGGTCGCCAGCCACTCCTCGAGCAAGGGCCCCAGTTGTGCTGCGAGGGCCTGATGGTTGGTGAGCGTCAGGTCGTAGTGCAACAGCAGAGTGGTCCAACCCGGCACCAGGTCGACCAGCAGATAGTCGAAACGCTGGCGCAGCGTCTCCGCCAGGGCGGCGATACGCAGCGGCAGGCCGGCATCCGGCTCATCGGCCAGCACCAGCAACAGCGCCTCGGCGCCGGCAGGTTCGAGACGGATCATAGAGCGTCCAGTTTGCCCCGCAGCCGGCGCAGCACGGCGAGGGATTCGGGATTGTCGCCATGCACGCAAAGGCTATCGGCAGTGAGGCACAGGGGCTTGCCGTCGATATCCGGGAACGGCTCGCCCGTGGCGATGGCCAGTGCCTGGTCGATAATTCGTTCGGGATCATGGTGCACCGCTCCGGCCAGGCGCCTCGGGACAAGCTGGCCATCGGAGAGGTAGGCGCGGTCGGCGAAGGCCTCGAACATCAGCGGGACATCCGCGGCATCGGCCAATTGCAGCTCGCGACTGTTGTCGGCCAGCGCCAGGACCATCAGCGGCAGGCCCTTGCGATAGCTCGCGCAGGCATCGAGCACGGCAGCCAGCAGGGCGTCATCGCGCACCAGGTCGTTGTAGAGCGCGCCGTGGGGTTTGACGTAGGCCACCTGGGTGCCAACCGCGCGGCAGAAGGCTTCCAGCGCGCCAATCTGATAGAGCACCTGGGCGCGAACCTCCTCAGGCGAGCAGGCCATATGGCGGCGGCCGAACCCAGCCAGATCCGGGTAGGCCGGATGCGCCCCGACGCGCACGTCGTGACGGATGGCAAGCTCCACCGTGCGCTGCATGGTCAGGGGGTCGGAGGCGTGGAAACCACAGGCCAGGTTGGCCTGGTCCACCAGCGGCATGGCGTGCTCGTCGTCGCCCATCTTCCAGGCGCCGAAGCTTTCACCCATGTCGCAGTTCAGCAGGATTCGTCTGTTCATGGAGGGGATTATGGCTAAAAAACCGGGCACCAACGGAGAAAAGCGTGCAGGAGGCGCCCTCATCATGTGGGGGCGAATTCATTCGCGAAAGCGGACCGCAGGTCTGCCCACGCAAGTCCGCACGGTGCTCAATATCCCTCACCCCCGGCCCCTTTCCCGGAGGTGGAGGGGAGACCGCTTCGTAGGAGCCAGCTTGCTGGCGAAGGCGGGAATATTCGCGAGCAAGCTCGCTCCTGCAAGGGATGAGCGGGGATGAGGGCAACCTGATTCAGGAACAAAAAAGCGCCCCGCACTCGGCGGGGCGAACGTTCCCCAGGAGCGGGATCACTCGTTTCGGCGCAACGCCCGTCAATACACGTCGCGGCGATAGCGTCCTTCATCGGCGAGCTGCTGAATTCCCTCGTCGCCGAGGATGTCACGCAAGGCCCGGTCAACGCCTTCAGCCATGCCTTGCAAGCTGCCGCAGACGTAGATCACCGCGCCGTCTGCCAACCACCCACGCAATTCGCCAGCTGCCTCGCGCAGACGGTCCTGCACGTAGACCTTGTGCACCTGGTCGCGGGAGAAGGCCAGGTCGAGACGCTGCAGGTCGCCGCTGGTGAGCCAGCCTTGCAGTTCATCGCGGCAGTAGAAGTCATGGGCCTGGTTGCGCTCGCCAAATAGCAGCCAGTTGCGCTGGCACCCGGCCGCGATGCTCGCTTTCAGCAAGCTGCGCAGACCGGCCAGGCCGGTGCCGTTGCCGATGAAGATCAGCGGGCGCTCTTCGTCGATCAGATGGAAGCGGCTGTTACGGCGCAGGCGCAACGGCACGGCAGCGCCCTCCGGCAGGTAGTGGGTCAGCCAGCCGGAAGCGATGCCCAGGCTGCCATCGGCGTGCTGTTCCTGACGTACGATCAGCTCCAGCACGCCATCGCTGGCCAGCGACGCAATGGAATACTGCCGGACGGAGAGGCCAATCAGCGCCTGCACCAAGGCTTGCGGATGCAGGCCCACCAGATGCTCGAACGAGTTCGGCAGCAGGCGCCCAGCCAAGGCCTGACGCAGCGGTTGGCGCACGCCATCCAGCTCGACCTGGGCGTCCCCGTCCAGGTGATGCTGTTGCAGCCATGCCGCGATACGGGGCTCGGCCTGGCGCGGGAGGATCTCCACCAGGTCGCCTGCCTGCCAGCTCATATGGCTGCCAGCCGGGGCGCGCAGACGCAGCAGCCAGGTGGACTCGCCCTGGCTACCCGGATTGAGGTGTTCGCGCTGTTCCAGGGTCCAACTTTCGAACACCGGTCCGCCCCAGGGCGTCAGCACGCTGCTGCCCGAAACGTCAGCAAGCTGCTCCTGCCACTTCTGCAAAGCGGCACCGTCGCCCCCATCGACCTCGACGGGCTCGAACAACTGGCTGGCGCCCTGCCCTTTCAGCCACGCCTGGAGACGTCGGCCAAAGCCGCAGAACTGCTCGTACTGCCGATCGCCCAGGGCGAGCACGGCAAAACGCAGCCCCGCCAGTTGGGATGCCTGGCCCAGCACCTTGCGCTCGAAGCCTCGTGCATTGTCCGGAGCCTCACCGTCACCGAAGGTGCTGACCACGAACAGCGCATTACGCGCCTGCGCCAAGGCGCTACCGTCCAGCGTGGCGAGCGGCTCTACGCGCACCGACAAGCCCGCAGCCTGTAACTGACCGGCACTTTGCCAGGCCAGTTGCTCGGCAAAGCCGCTCTGGCTGGCGAATCCGATCAACCAGGCGCCCTGGTCCGCACTGCTGGCCAATTCGCCACGGGCGTCGCGGACTGCGCGCTTCTTGCGACGGCGATCGAGGTAGAGCAACCAGCCGGTGATGAAGAACAGCGGCATGGCGAGGCTCGCCAGCAACATCAGGATGCGCCCGCTCAGGCCGAAGTATTCACCCACATGCAGGGCATAGACGCTGGTCAGCAACTGTGCCTTGAAGCTCTTGTCGGCGTAGCGCTCGTGACGCTTGATCTCGCCGTTGGCCGGATCGAGGGTGATCTCGTTGAAGGCGCGCGGGTGCGCTGCGCCCCTTTCGAGGTAGAAGACCGTGGCCGGCTGACCGCCGACGGGCGGCAGGCGCAGGTTGTAGGCTGACATGTCGGCACCCACGCTGCGGCGGATGCTGTTCCACACGGCGTCATAGTCCACCACCAGCAGCGGGCCGGAGGGCGCCTGCATAGCGGGGCGGCCACGGCCTTCACCTCGGCGCTCGCCCGGTTTGCCTTGCTGCCCGGCAGGCGCATCCGAAAGCAGCCGATTGAGCCCTTCGCGGTACCAGTCGTAGGACCAGAACAGGCCGGTCAGTGCTGCCATAAGATAAAACAGCAAGCACCAGGTGCCGGCCACGGCATGCAGGTCCCAGTTGAAGCTGCGGCCCTTGCGCGACCAGTCGAGGGTCAGCCAGGCACGCCAGCTGCCGACCTTGCGCGGCCAGCGCAGATACAGGCCGGAGAGGCAGAAGAAAATCAGGATCAGGGTGCACGCAGCGGTGATCTGCTTGCCGAACTCGCCCATGGCGAGGAAACGGTGCAGTTGCAGCATCAGGCCAAAGAATTGCTGGCCGGTGGGTTGGCCCAGCAGTTCGCCGGTATACGGATCGAAGTAACGCATCGGCCCACGACGCTCGCCGGGCGGCGGCGCGAAGAATACCCGCGCGGCGTTGTCGCTGTGGGTCTCGACCCAGAGTCCAGCGACCTTCTTGCCTTCGGCTGCCTCGATCTTCTGCACCAGTTCTGCAGGCGGCAGAACGCCGCTGTCACGAACTTCGACCTGCAAGGTCGCTGGGTTGAGCAGGCGGAGAATCTCGTCCTGGAAGCTGTAGGCCGCTCCCGTCACGCCCATCAAAGCCAGCACCAGCCCGGCACTGATGCCGAACAACCAGTGCAGCTGGAACAGGGTTTTCTTCAACACGTGGATTACCTCGGGTGCGCGCTTGGCGGCGCGCGAAATCGCATTCAGGGTCGGCCCCATGCCTGACCGCGACGAGATTCTATTTGAGAACGGGATGCATTAAATGATGTTTCGGAAGGTTTACCCATTATTTACAGCCTGCTCCCATCATCGGACCGAATCGGCGGGCCCTGCATTCAAGCAGGGCCCGCCGGTCGCTCATTAGAACGAATAGGTAGCGGAGAGGATCGCAGAACGGGCATCACCGTATTCGATGGCCGAGGAGCGGGCGTTTGTGCCGATGTTCTGGCGCACGCGCTCGACATAGTCCTCGTCGAACAGGTTGTTGACGTTCAGCTGCAGGTCCAGGTTCTCGTTGACCTTGTAGCCGACCATGGCGTTGTGGACCCAGTAGTCATCCAGCTTGGCCCTGGTGCTGGAACTGACGTTGCGCTCGCTGACGTAGCGCGCACCGTAGCCCAGAGTCCAGCCTTCGGGCAGTTCGTACGTGCTCCACAGGTTGAAGGAGTGCGGCGGCGTGTTGCCCAGGGCCTGGCCTTCTCGTGCGGGATCCACCTCGGACTTGATCGTCTCGCTGTCGAGGAAGGTGTAGTTGGCGAAGACATTCCAGCGGTCGGTGATCTTGCCGGTGGCGCCCAGTTCGACACCCTGCACGCGCTGCTCGCCGGCCAGGATGTAACTGCCGTCAGCCAGTTGCTCGCGGGCATCTGTCTTCTCCACGCGGAACAAGGCGCCATCCAGCATCAGGCTGCCATCCAGGAACTCCCACTTGGTGCCCAGCTCCCAGGTCTCGTTCTTCTCCGGGTCCAGGCTCTGGGTGCCGGCGTTCAGGCCACCACCGCTGCTCGCCGCGCTTTCAGCCGACGGATTGAAGGAGGTGCCCCAGGCCAGATAGATGCGGCCATTGTCCGTCGGCTTGTAGACCAGGCCCGCGCGGCTGCTCAGCTCTTCATCCTTGGAGGAAAAATCACCAGTCTTCACGTGGGTTGCCGAGTAGGTGTCGCTTTCTGCGTCGAACCAGTCGTAGCGCAGGCCCAGGTTCAGGTCCCACTTCTCGTTCAGGGCGATGGTGTCGAAGACGTATATCGCCTTGTTATCCAGCTGGTTCTCGGTGTAGCCGGTGGTGGTCTTGATAGCCGGGCCGGTCCAGTAACCCGGCGGGTTGTAGAGGTCATAGCCGTTAGCTGGATAGCCTGCGGCGCCCGTGCCCAGGCCGTGGTTATAAGTCTGGAGGTCAAAGTCCTCGCGGGAAATCTCAACGCCGGTCACCAGCTCGTGGCCCATTCCAGCCGTGTCGAAACTGGCCCGCAGATTGGTCTGGTTGATCCACATCTCGGTGGTGATGTCCCGACCATAGGCCTGGGGACCGGCCGGACGATAGCGGCCCGCCGGCACGCCGGTGAGGTTCACATGGGAGGCGGAAACCACAGTGTCACGGTCGATGCGGCTGTAGCGAGTCAGGTTCTGCAGCCGCAGGTTGTCGTTGAAGTCGTGCTCGAGGTTGGCCGTCAGGGCGTTCTGCTCGATCTCTTCCTTGTCAAGGTTCTTCCAGCCGTAGTAGTCCTCTCGGTCCACACCCGCCAGCTTCTTGCCGTCCAGGGCGGGCACGCCGTAGTCCGGCAGATTGTCGTCGGTCTGGTGGAAAGCGCTGAGGGTCAGGCGGGTGGAGTCGCTGAAGCCCAGGCGCAGGGAAGGCGCGATGCCCCAGCGCTCGCGGTCGATCTCATCGCGACCGGGGACGTCATTCTCATGGGCCATCAGGTTCAGGCGGAAAGAGCTGTCGGTGCCAACCCCCTCCAGCGGCTGATTGGTGTCCAGGGTCAAGCGATGGTAGTTGTCCGTCCCCAGGCCACCCCCGAGCTGGGTGAAAGCGTTGTCCTGCGGCTGCTTGCTGATGATGTTGATGCTGCCGCCGGTAGTGCCGGCACCGCCGAATACGGAGTTCGGCCCCTTGATCACTTCCACCTGCTCGATGTTGAAGGTGTCGGTGCGGCTGGTCTGGGCGCTGTCGCGCAGGCCATCGATCTGGATGTTGCTGTTGGCGGAGAAGCCGCGGATGTTGATGCTGTCGCCAGAGCCGCCACCGCCCTCGCCGGCGTTGAAGGTGATGCCGGAGACGTTGGACAACACTTGGCGCAGACTCAGCGCCTGTTGCTCCTGGATGACTTCCTTGGGCACGACCGTGATGGTCTGCGGGGTATCCAGCAGCGGCGCAGTGTATTTGGCGGAGGAGGATTGCTCGACCTTGTAAGTCTTCTCCGCCTTGCCATCCACCTTGACGCTATCGAGCTGAAGGGCCTGGTTCTGTCCGGCAGCCAGTGCAAAGCCGGTGGAAGAGGCGATGGCCAGGCCAATGGCGCTGGCCAGCAGGGCACGCTGTGGCTGTTTGGCAGATTTGGTCTTAATGGTCATGAGAATCACTCCCCAGTGAATTTGAGGCGCGATTCTATTTGCGAATGTTTATCAGTAAAGATTTTTATTTCATCTTTACACTTTCTTTACATTCGATGCGGAACTTCTTGTTTTCGTAAAGAAGCGAAAACTCGCAAGTAAAGCGATAGAAAGCGCATGCTTGAGCCGCCTCTCTCATGGCGAGCTTGCCGATGCGGAGGAAGAAAAGATCGGCTTGAAACAAGTGACCGGTCAGTCACAAATAGAACGACGAAAACCAAGCCCGGCAATCACTGGCCTGCAGGCCGCCAGAGACGCGAAGCGTTGATGGCGTCCAAGGTGGGGCAGCCGGTCAGCGCCATAGCCACTTCAAGCTCAGCACGCAGCAGATGCAGGACGTGGGCAACACCCACGGCGCCCGCTGTCGCCAGCCCATGGACGTACGGCCTCCCGACCAGCACGGCACTGGCGCCCAGTGCCAACGCCTTGAAGATGTCGGTGCCCCGCTGGATACCGCCATCAAGCAGCACGGGAACCTTGCCCCCTATCGCCCGAACTACAGAAGGCAGCACGTCGAGTGTGGCGGGAAGGCCGTCCAGGGTTCGTCCGCCATGGTTGGAGACGATCACCCCGGCAATGCCCTGCTCCACCGCGCGCATCGCATCCGCTGGAGCCATCACGCCTTTGACCAGCACCGGCAGGCGGGTCAGGGACTGCAGCCACTCCAGGTCCGTCCAGGTTGGCGCATGTGCCAGCAATGGGCTGCCGAAAAGCGGGCTCGCGCCGGGCTGCGCCACGCTGGGCGGCAGGCTGCGCATACCGCGAAGGTTGACCGCCTCCACACCCTCGGGGAGGACGAAGCCGGCGCGTTGTTCGCGGTTGCGCATGCCGTTGACCGGCGCATCCACAGTGACCACCAGCGCCTTGTAACCGGCAGCCTCGACGCGACGCACCAAATCCTGCGTGAAGTCTCGATCTGGCTGGATGTAGAGCTGGAACCAGAGCGGCGTCTGCGCGGCCTGGGCGATAGCCTCCAGAGACACGCTGGCCTGGGTGCTGACGACCATTCCGGCTTTCATGGCCGAGGCACCCAGCACGCTGGCCAACTCGCCTTCAGGATGCGCGAGCTTCTGGAATGCCACGGGCGCCAGGAGGATGGGATAGTCGAGGTCCAGTCCGCAGAGCTGCAACCGCGTATGGCCGTCCGTGAGGTCCTCCAGGACACGACTCTGCAGGCGCAGGCACTCGAAAGCGGCCCGGTTGTCGCGCAGGGTCAGTTCGTCCGCGGCACCACCTGCCAGGTAGGCCCAGGCCTGAGCGGTCATTCGCTCGCGGGCGAAAGGCTCATAGTCGGCGACAGCCGCAATCTCGGATGGAATCAGCGCAAGCTTTGGCAAGGGAGTCATCGTGGGCACCCTCAAGTATTCGACCATTGCCGCAGCAGGTTGTGGTAGACGCCACTGAGGCGTACCAAGACTTCGCTTGCCGGTGTTTCGCGGGTCAGTTGCTGGATGGCGGTGTCCAGGTCCAGCAGCATGGCGCGCTGGCTGTCCTCACGGACCAGACTCTGGATCCACATGAACGAAGCGAGGCGCGCGCCACGGGTCACCGGGTTGACCCGATGCAGGCTACTGCCGGGATAGAGCACCAAGTGGCCGGCCGGCAGCTTGACGCTGTGGCTGCCGTAGGTGTCTTCGACCACCAGTTCGCCGCCCTCGTACTCGTCCGGGTCACTGAAGAACAACGTGGCAGACAGATCGCTGCGCACCCTGTGCGTAGTGCCCGGCACACTGAAAATGGCGTTGTCGATGTGATTGCCATAAGTGCCGCCGCCGGTATAGCGGTTGAAGCGCGGCGGCAGCACCTTCAGCGGCAAGGCTGCGGCCATGAACTGTGGGTTGCTGCCAAGGCGCTCGACGATGAAGTCACCGATCTCGATGGCCAGCGGATCGTCCTGGGCCAGTTGCTGGTTGTCCTTCGCGCGCACGGCCATATGCCCAGCGGTAACCCGGCCGTCCTGCCAGTTGGCCTCATCCAGGGCCTCGCGGCATTTGCGGACCTGATCGGCGGTGAGCACATCGGGAATCTGCAACATCACGGGAATCGCCCTCCATCGAGCCGGGGCCAGGATCACCTTGCGGGCTCCATGGCTGATAAGCGTTTGCAAATAGAATTGCTGCGCATCTTACTTTGGGGGAGCCGCTTCGAGAAACCTGAGGCGAAGTGCCGCACCCGCCAGCGCGACCAAGACTGCAGGGGCGAGCTTGCTCGCAAACATCAGCCAAGCTTTCGCCAGCAAGCTGGCTCCTACAAAAGCGCAACACCACCGCCACCCGAAACACCGCTGCCCCGGTAGGAGCGAGGGGGACGCCGAGTCCTTGCTCGCGAACACCCGCCGCTTTCGCCAGCAAGCTGGCTCCTACAAAACAGCAACACTACCGCCACCCGAGATACCGCCCCCGTAGGAGCGAGCTTGCTCGCGAACACCCGCCGCTTTCGCCAGCAAGCTGGCTCCTACAAAACAGCAACACTACCGCCACCCGAGACACCGCCCCCGTAGGAGCGAGCTTGCTCGCGAACACCCCCCGCTTTCGCCAGCAAGCTGGCTCCTACAAAACAGCAACACTACCGCCACCCGAGACACCGCCCCCGTAGGAGCGAGCTTGCTCGCGAACACCCCAGCCTTCGCCAGCAAGCTGGCTCCTACAAAAGCGCAACACCACCGCCACCCGAGACACCGCCCCCCCGTAGGAGCGAGCTTGCTCGCGAACACCCCCAGCCTTCGCCAGCAAGCTGGCTCCTACAAAAGCGCAACACCACCGCCACCCGAGACGCCGCTGCCCCGGTAGGAGCGAGGGGGACGCCGAGTCCTTGCTCGCGAACACCCCCCGCCTTCGCCAGCAAGCTGGCTCCTACAAAAGCGCAACACCACCGCCACCCGAGACACCACTGCCTCGGTAGGAGCGAGCTTGCTCGCGAACAGGTCTTTTCCACGAGCAAAGACCAGGCGCCCCTCACTCCTGCCCCTAAAAGGAGAGGAAGTAAAAGCCGCCAGTCCTCAACCCGCCAAAAACAAAGCCCGCCATATAGGCGGGCTCGTTTGCACCGGGGCAACTTACAGGTAGTAGGCCTTCAGCGGCGGGAAGCCGTTGAATTCCACCGCGCTGTAGCTGGTGGTGTAGGCGCCGGTCGACAGCCAGTAGAGGCGGTCTTCGGCGGCCAGGTTCAGGGGCAGGCCGTACTTGTAGTTCTCATACATGATGTCGGCGCTGTCGCAGGTCGGGCCGGCGATCACCACTTCTTCTACTTCGCCCTTCTTCTCGACCCAGATCGGGAACTTGATGGACTCGTCCATGGTTTCGATCAGGCCGGAGAACTTGCCCACATCGGTATAGATCCAGCGCTCAACAGCAGTACGCGACTTGCGCGCCACCAGCACCACTTCGCTGACCAGGATACCGGCGTTGGCGATCAGCGAGCGGCCCGGCTCGAGGATGATTTCCGGCAGCTCGTCACCGAAGTCTTCCTTGAGGAAGCGGATGATCTCTTCGGCATAGGTTTCCAGGCTGTTGGTGCGCTGGATGTAGTTGGCCGGGAAACCACCACCCATGTTGATCATCTGCAGGGTGATGCCGTCTTCTTCCTTCAGGCGCTCGAAGATCACCTTGACCTTGGCAATGGCGGCGTCCCAAACGTCGATATCGCGCTGCTGCGAGCCAACGTGGAAGGACACGCCGTAAGGCACCAGGCCCAGTTGCTTGGCGAGGATCAGCAGGTCGAGGGCCATGTCCGGGTTGCAGCCGAACTTGCGCGACAGTGGCCAGTCAGCCGAAGTGGAGCCTTCGGTGAGGATACGCACGTAGACCTTGGAGCCCGGCGCGGCCTTGGCGATGTTGCGCAGGTCAGCCTCGGAGTCGGTGGCGAACAGGCGCACGCCCTTCTCATAGAAGTAGCGAATGTCGCGGGCTTTCTTGATGGTGTTGCCGTAGCTGATGCGCTCCGGGCCAACGCCCGTCTTCATCACCTTGTCCAGCTCATAGATGGAGGCGATGTCGAAGTTGGAGCCCTTGTCGCGCAGCAGCTCGGTGATCTCGGTAGCCGGGTTGGCTTTCACCGCGTAATAGATCTTGGCGAAGGGGAAGCAACTGACCAGCTGGTCGTAGGAATCGACGATGGTCTGCTTGTCGATCACCACGAACGGGGTTTCGTGCTTATCGGCAAACGCCTTCATACGCTGGAAAGTTTGGGGCGAGAAATAGTCTTCGACCTTGATCGACATGCGAGGGACTCCATATGGCAAAACAAACAAAAGTTGTCAGGGGTGGCCGGTGGTTACCTGGCCGGAACGTCTGATCAGTTTCCCCACTTTGGTTCGCCTACTTCCCAAGGCATGTCGCCGAGGATTTACAGTCATTTCTGACTGCCAACCTCTCGTCGTCAGTACTTGAGCCGGATGGATCGTTGCCAGCATGGACGTTCGGGCGCGAACTTTAGGGCCATGGGGGCTCTAGATCAATCAAAAATTGCCGCTTTGGAGCATCCCTTTGTCGCATCGCCAGTTGACTGTTTTGGATATGCAACAGGCCGCCCCAAAATACCGCACGAAGCCTGCAAGCCCCACTCGCCCGGTAGCCGCCGCTTGACCTGCGATTGCCGCTATAATCGCCGCCTTTTTTGACAGACCGACTATTCGTCGACGGGTTCCTTCTCCATGAGCATTCAGGCTGCCGAAGTCGCGAAGCGCCGCACCTTCGCCATCATTTCCCACCCCGACGCGGGTAAGACCACCATCACCGAGAAGCTGCTGCTGATGGGCAAGGCGATTGCCGTCGCCGGCACGGTGAAGTCGCGCAAGTCCGACCGCCACGCCACCTCCGACTGGATGGAGATGGAAAAGCAGCGTGGTATCTCCATTACCACCTCGGTGATGCAGTTCCCTTATCGCGAGCACATGATCAATCTGCTCGACACCCCCGGCCACGAAGACTTCTCGGAAGACACCTACCGCACCCTGACCGCGGTGGACTCCGCGCTGATGGTGCTGGACGGCGGCAAGGGCGTCGAACCGCGCACCATCGCCCTGATGGACGTGTGCCGCCTGCGCGACACGCCCATCGTCAGCTTCATCAACAAGCTGGACCGTGACATCCGCGACCCTATCGAACTGCTCGATGAGATCGAAGCGGTACTGAAGATCAAGGCCGCCCCCATCACCTGGCCGATCGGCTGCTACAAGGACTTCAAGGGCGTATACCACCTCGCCGAAGACAAGGTGATCGTCTACACCCCCGGCCACGGCCACGAACGCACCGAGATCAAGGTGATCGAGAAGCTCGACTCGGATGAAGCCCGCGCCCACCTGGGCGACCTCTACGACGACTTCGTCGAGCAACTGGAACTGGTGCAGGGCGCCTGCCACGAGTTCAACAAGGACGAGTTCCTCAAGGGCCACATGACCCCGGTATTCTTTGGTACCGCGCTGGGCAACTTCGGCGTCGACCAGGTCCTGGACTGCATCGTCGACTGGGCGCCGCAGCCGCTGTCACGCGCCACCCACGAGCGCCAGGTGGAGCCCACCGAGGAGAAGTTCTCCGGCTTCGTGTTCAAGATCCAGGCGAACATGGACCCCAAGCATCGCGACCGCATCGCCTTCATGCGCATCTGCTCGGGCAAGTACGAAAAGGGCATGAAGATGCGCCACGTGCGCCTGGGCAAGGACGTGAAGATCGCCGACGCCCTGACCTTCTTCTCCTCCGAGCGTGAGCAGCTGGAAGAGGCCTTTGCCGGCGACATCATCGGCCTGCACAACCATGGCACCATCCAGATCGGTGACACCTTCACCGAAGGCGAGGTGCTGGGCTTTACCGGTATCCCGCACTTCGCTCCGGAACTGTTCCGCCGCGTGCGCCTGAAGGACCCGCTGAAATCCAAGCAGCTGCGCCAGGGTCTGCAGGAGCTGGCCGAGGAAGGCGCCACCCAGGTGTTCTTCCCGCAGCGCAACAACGACATCATCCTCGGTGCCGTGGGTGTGCTGCAGTTCGACGTGGTGGCCAGCCGCCTGAAGGAGGAATACAAGGTCGAATGCGCCTACGAGGCGATCAACGTCTGGTCTGCACGCTGGATCGAATGTGCTGACAAGAAGAAGCTCAACGAATTCTCCGACAAGGCGATGGAAAACCTCGCGGTGGATGGGGGCGGCCACCTCACCTACCTGGCGCCCACCCGCGTCAACCTCAGCCTGATGGAAGAGCGCTGGCCGGACATCAAGTTCCGCGCCACCCGCGAGCACCACTGATCAGCGCTCCGTAGGAGCGAGCTTGCTCGCGAACATTCACCGTTCACCAGCAAGCTGGCTCCTACAACCCCGCCTTCGCGCCGCCTTCATTCCGCGAAATATCCCCGATCCGTTCAGGTTTTCTCGTCCCACCGGCGCGGGGTCGGTGATTGGTTTGTGCGCGGGTCAGGCGGTACCATCCCGAACGGTGTAAGCCCCTTTTTGCCCGGCCTCGAAGGAAATCGCAGCTTGGACACCCCACGCGAGAGACAGCCCAGGACCAACCCCGAGGAGCGCCGCGAACACTTGGTGCGCGCCACCCTGAAGTGCCTGGTCGCCGAAGGCCACGCGGGGATTTCGGTGCGCCGAATCGCCAAGGAGGCGAACGTCGCAATCGGTCTGATCAACCACTACTTCGGCAGCATCGATGCCCTGGTGGCGCTGGCCTACGAGACCTTGGCCAACGAAGTGAGCCAGGCCCTCAAAGCGCAGATCGAGCAAGCAGGCGCCGACCCCGCAGCGCGCCTCGAAGCCTTCCTGGTCGGCTACTTCTCCCCGGTGACACTGGACCCTGACCTGCTCAGCCCCTGGGTGGTGTTCTGGAGCCTTATCCGTCACTCACCGCAGGTGAATGATGCCCACGAGCGCACCTACGGCAGCTCCCTGGGCCTGCTCGAGACGCTTTTGTCCGACCTCGCCAAAAAGGAAGGCTTCCACATCGCCAAGCCGCGCCTGGCCGCCATTGCGCTCTCGGCAATGCTCGACGGCCTATGGCTCGAGTGGTGCCTGAACCCCGACAACTTCAGCGCCGAAGAAGGCCTGGACATCTGCCGCCGCTGGGTCGACAGCCTGCGCCGCGGCGCCTATGCCTGAGCGCGCATAGCCGGACTTCAACTTGTAGGATGGGACGAGCGAAGCGATTCCCATCGATGGCGGATGCCACGACTGATGGGTATCGCAGGCTCAACCCATCCTACGGCTGTAGCCAGCGTGTTGGCGAACAGCGCACATTCTCGAGCAAGCTCGCTCCTACAGAATCGGAACGCCAGCGCCGTGAGGGCGCACCTCGGCCCCTTCGTCAGCTCGCCCGACGAAACATCGCTCGCCCCTCAGCCCGAGCGAAACCGGCCTCGATCATGAAGGTCAGGCAGATGTAGATCCCCGCCACCAGCAACAGCGGCTGGTAAATCTGGAACGTCTGCGCGCGCACCACGTTGGCAGCGCCCAGTAGATCGACCACGGCAACGGTCGACGCCAGCGCGGTGGACTTGAGCAGCATCACCGTTTCGCCTGCCAGGGTCGGCAGCAACAGACGGATCGCCCGGGGCAGCCAGACCCGCATCAGCACCAGCCGATGCCGCATGCCGAAGGCAGCCGCCGCCTCCAGTTCGCCCTTGGGCACGGATTTCATGCCGCCCCGGATCACCTCCCCGACGTAAGCGCCAACCGAAAGCACCAGGGCCAGGACGATGTACCAGAAACCATCGCGCAGGTAAGGCCAGAGGAAACTGCTGCGGATCAGCGGGAACTGCGCGAACAGGCTCCCTAAGCCGTAATAGAAGATGTAGATCTGGACCAGCAGCGGTGTGCCACGAATCACGCTGGTGTAAGCCAGGCTGACACCCGAGACCAGCGAATTGCGAGACATCCGAGCCAGCGCCACCAGCAAGGCCAGCGCGAAGCCCAGCACCGCTGAGATAAGCAGCATCAGCAACGTGGTGCCAAGGCCATCCAGAAGCAATTTGCCGTAGTCAAAAATCCAGGCTGCAGTCATGACAGTCACTCGCTCACACCGAAGGGGCCCAGCGACGGAAACGTCGCTCGAGCCAGCCGGAGAACAGGTTGGAGAGCAGGGTCAGCAGGTAGTAACAGGCTGCTGCGGTGAGGTAGAAGGTCAGGTACTCGCGGGTGGAGCCTGCCGCCTGCTTGGCGGTGAACAGCAGCTCGCTGGTGCCGACCACGCTGATCAGCGCGCTGTCCTTGATCAGGTTGATCCAGAGGTTGGCCATGCCTGCCAGGGCATTGGGCGCCATGATCGGCAGGGTGACGCGCTGGAACAGCCCGAGCCCGCTCATGCCGAAGGCGCGGGCCGCCTCGATCTGACCAAAGGGGATGGCCTGGATAGCGCCGCGGAAAATCTCCGAGGCATAGGCGCCCTGCACCAGGCCAAGAACCACGATGGCGACCAGGGTGCCGTTGAGCTTGAGCTCACCGAACCCCAGCCAGGCGAACAGTTTGTTGAGGCCCATGGAGCCGGCGTAGAACAGCACCAGGATCAGCAACAGCTCGGGCACCGCACGGCAGATCGTGGTGTAGCCACGCATGACCTGGACCAGCGGGCGTGGCCCATTCAGCTTGGCGACTGCAACACAAAGCCCAATCAGGATGCCGACCAGGAAGGCGCCAACGGAAATTTGCAGGGTTACCAACAACCCTTTGAGCAGCGCCGGCCCCCAGCCTTGGGAGCCGAAGCCGACGAGATCGAAATAAGACTGCATCGCAGAACCTCAGCGCGAAGCGGGAAGACGCCATTCCGACTCAGCCGGAATGGCGGGCGATGTTAGCGACCAAGGTCGCTCCTACGCGGCAACGCCGGTTGCGCTCGTAGGAGCCATCTTGCTGGCGAATGGCTCCGGCAATCACTGTTTCGGCGCAACGCTGACGTCGAAATACTTGGCGGAGATGGTCTTGTAGTCCTCGCTGGCCAGCAGCTTGCCGATGGCATCGTCGAGCTTGGCCTTCAGCGCCTGGTCTTCCTTGCGCAGCCCCGCTCCCATACCTCGGCCGAAGATCGGGTCGTGGGGAACCTCGCCAACGATCTCGATCCCGGCAGCCTGGGCGTCCGCCGACTTGACGAAGGTGGTCACGGCAAGGCCATCGGCCAGCATCACGTCGATGCGCCCAGCCACCAGGTCGGCATTCACCGAATCCTGGGTGTCGTAGTAGCGCACGTCGGCAATGCCCTCGTAGTGCTTCTTCAGGTAGTTGGCGTTGTTGGTGGCGATCTGCACACCCACGGCCTTGCCCTTGAGCGCCCCAGGGCTGAGGCTGAAATTCAATGCCTTGGGCGCGACGATCACGGCTGGCGAGTCGTAATAGGCACGACTGAAGGAAATCTGCTTCTCGCGCTCCTCGGTGATCGACATTGAGTTGAAGATCACGTCGACCTTCTTCGCCAGCAGCGCCGGAATGATGCCGTCCCAGGCCACCTCTTCGATTTCGCACTGCGCCTGCATGTCAGCGCAGAGCTTGCGAATCAGGTCCGGCTCGAAGCCGACCCACTGGCCGTCCGGCTGCTTGACCGAGAACGGCGGATAGGGCTCGGCCGCCATCGCGAACTTGAGTGTTTCCGCCTGCGCTCCCGCTGCGCCGGCCATGAGCATTACCGCACCTGCCATCCAACCTGCCAGTCCAGACTTCTTCATCGTGATCCCCTGCCCTGCTTGGTTTTTGTTGTGGTTCGAGCTTGTCGAGGCGGCCGCGTCTGGCGGCCACGGTCATCGATTCTGGTGAGCGTTGACGAACTGCCGGCAGCGCTCGCTGCGCGGCCGGAGGAATACCTCCTGCGGAGGGCCTTCTTCTTCGATCCTGCCCTGGTGCAGGAAGGCCACGTGAGTCGAAACATCCCGAGCGAAGGCCATTTCGTGGGTGACCAGGATCATGGTGCGACCTTCCTCGGCCAGCGACCGGATCACCCGCAGCACCTCGCCCACCAGTTCCGGGTCGAGTGCCGAAGTCGGCTCGTCGAACAGCATGACCTTCGGCTCCACCGCCAGGGCACGCGCAATGGCCACGCGCTGCTGCTGGCCTCCGGAAAGGAAGGACGGATACTCGTGACGCTTGGCCGCCAGGCCGACGCGATCCAGCAAAGCCTCGGCACGCTCCGTAGCCTCGGCACGGCTTTCGCGCAGAACCTGGACCGGCGCCTCGATGAGGTTTTCCAGCACGGTACGGTGAGGCCAGAGATTGAAGCCCTGGAACACCATGCCAAGCCGCGAGCGGATACGCGTCAGCTGCTTCTGGTCGGCCACCACCGGCTCGCCAAGACGGTTGCGGCTGAGTTCGATGCGCTCGCCATCGACCTTCACCGAGCCCTCGTTGGGGATTTCCAGCATGTTGATACAGCGCAGCAGTGTGCTCTTGCCGGAGCCGCTGGCGCCGATCAGCGAGACGATGCTGCCTTCGTGCGCCGTCAACGACACACCCTTGAGCACCTCGAACTGGCCGAAGCGTTTGTGGATCGAATCCACCTCGATCATCTTCGGGCGCTCTGCCGGCGTCGGGATCGAAGTCGTCCGCACAGAAGCGGCCAAGGCCGGGCGAGGTTCCAGGCCGGCGGCGAAGCGCCGGATGCGCGCACAGGCCTCGGCCAGCTGCTCTTCACCCAGGGTGAAGGACAGCCGTACGAAGCCCTCCGCTGCCGGGCCGAAGGCGGCGGCGTCGAGCACGGAAACACCGGTTTCACGGAACAGGCGCCAGGCGAAATCCAGCGAGCTGAAGCCAGTCTCGCGCACATCCAGCAGGACAAACATGCCGGCCTCTGGGGCCAGGACCTTGAGCGGCGTGCAGCCCGACAGGGCATCCACCACCAGGTCGCGCCGGCGCCGATAGATGTCGCGCATGCCCTGCGTGACATCGTCGTAGGCCAGTACGGCGGCCAGCGCCGCTTCCTGCACGAAACCAGGCAGCCCGTAGAGCATGTTCAGCGCCAGGTTCTCGATGTGCGCAACCAGTTGAGGCTGAGCAATCACCCAGCCGGCGCGCCAGCCGGTCATCGCGTGGGATTTGGACAGGCTGCCGATGCTGACGGTGCGTTCACGCATGCCCGGCAAGGTGGCAATCGAGCAGTGAGGCTTCTCGAAGCAGAGGCTTTCGTACACCTCATCCGCCACCACCCAGAGATCGTGTTCCTGCGCCAGCGCGGCGATGCCTTCGAGCTCGGCAGCGCTGAGCACGGCACCGGTCGGGTTGTTCGGATTGGCGAAGAAGATGGCGCGGGTGCGCTCATTGATCGCGGCCTTCAGGGCGGCAATATCCGGGCGGAAACCACCTTCGGCAGGACAAGGCACCCTGACCAGGGTCGCGCCGGTGGTCTTGAGCGTAGCCTCATAGGTCACGTAGACGGGATCGAAGACGATGACCTCGTCTCCGGCCTCCAGCAGGCACATGGCAGCGGCGAACAAGCCGTTCTGCGCCCCGGCGACCACGATCACATTCTCGGCGGCAACCACCTGCCCGAAGCGCCGGCCGTGCAGGTCGGCGATGGCCTGGCGCAGTTCCGGCCGACCAGCCACGTCGCAGTAATGGGTATCCCCGGAACGCAGCGCATCGACGGCAGCGTCGGTGATGAATTCGGGCGTGGCGAAATCGGGGTCGCCGATGCTGAGGACGATCACATCCTCACCGGCACGCTGGGCCTCGATGGCCGCGTAATGAATGTCCCAGGCGGCTGTGCCTGGCCCTGCCATCCGGTCTACAAGCGAAGCGAAACGCATGTGCTGGCCCCATTGAAAATGGTGGATTCCGGACCGCTTGGTGGATCGGCGAACCGGCAAGTGGCCCAACATTAGCCCAGCATGAACGAGTGTTCAATAGCGATTTGCGACGTTTCCACGGATGAGCTCCAGTGGCCTGTTTGCTGAGTCCGTCAATCCAAATCCGAGCGAGCAAGCGTGGGTCTCCCCTCCTCCCTTCGGGAGAAGGGTTGGGGTGAGGGAGGCCGAAATCAGCCCTGTATGCCCCATCGCCAGGCGCCGGGTATATGCTGCTAGGCCCGCCCTGACTGAACAGGCTGCCATGCTGATCGATACCCACAACCACCTGGATTTCCCGGAGTTCGACGCGGATCGCAACGACGTGCTGGCGCGCTGCCGAGCCCTCGGCGTGGAGCGTCAGGTGCTGCTGGGGGTGTTCGAAGGGAATTGGCAGCGTGTATGGAATATGGCGCTCGCCGAGGAGGGACTCCATGCCGCATTCGGCCTGCATCCGGTTTATCTGGCACAACACCAGCCGGCTCACCTCGATGCCTTGCGCCAGAGATTGGAGGCGCACATCGGCCATCCAAAGCTCTGCGCCGTGGGCGAAATCGGGCTCGACTACTTCATTCCTGAACTGGACCGCGCAGCGCAGCAGGACTTGTTCGAAAACCAACTGCAAATGGCCGCGGACTTCGAACTGCCAGCCCTGCTCCACGTTCGCCGGAGCCACGCAGCAGTGATTGCCACGCTGAAACGCTTCCGCCTGAAACGCGCCGGGATCGTCCACGCTTTTGCCGGCAGCGTCGAAGACGCCAAGGAATACCTCAAGCTCGGCTTCCACCTGGGCCTGGGTGGTGCCCCGACCTGGCCACAAGCCAACCGCCTGCGCAAAGTGGTGGCGCAACTGCCGCTGGACGCCATCGTGCTGGAGACCGACTCACCCGACATGGCTCCCGCCATGCATCCTTACGGGCGCAACAGCCCTGAGTTCCTGCCGGATATCTGCGCAGCATTGGCCGACATCCGAGGCGTCACGCCCGAGGAGCTGGCCACCGCCAGCAGCCGCAATGCCTGCGCGGTATTTGGCTGGTAATCCACAACATGGACCAATCCAGGAGCGAAGCGTAGTCCACGCTTCACCGAGCGCCCGGTCCGGGGACGGGCCTTGCTTGCAGGAGCCAGCCTGCTGGCGAATACGAGCTCACATTCGCGAGCAAGCTCGCTCCTACAGGCTCAATCTACGCACTGATCAGACCCTGAACGCTCCAATCAGCTGCTTGAGCTGCGCCACCTGCTCGGACAGCTGGCGGCTGGCCTGCTCGGTCTGGTTCGCACCCTGGGCAGTGCGTTCGCCAGCGTGGTTGATCTCGACGATGTTCTGATCGATGTCATGGGCCACGGCAGTCTGCTGTTCGGCAGCCGCGGCGATCTGCTGGTTCTGATCGACGATCATGCCCACCGAGCCGAGGATGTTCTCCAGGGCCTGCTGCACCTTGCCCGACTGGCTGACGGTGCCATCAGCCATCTGGTGGCTGACGCTCATGGCTTTCACCGCTGCGCCCACGCCGCCTTGCAGCTTGTCGATCATCTGCTCGATTTCCTCGGTGGACTGCTGGGTACGCTTAGCCAGGGTCCGCACCTCATCGGCAACCACCGCAAAACCGCGTCCCTGCTCGCCCGCACGCGCAGCCTCAATGGCAGCGTTGAGTGCCAGCAGGTTGGTCTGCTCGGCGATGCCCTTGATGACCTCAAGTACCCGGCTGATGGAGGCGCTGTCGGCGGCCAGCTGATTGATTACCGCCACCGACTGGTCGATCTCGCTGGCGAGACGCTCGATGCTGCCGACCTGGGACGCCACCAGGGCACGGCCGCTAACCGTCTCCTGATTCACGCTTTGTGCGCTGTCCACTGCGGCAGCCGCGCTGCGTGCCACCTCCTGGGCGGTAGCGGACATCTCGTTCATTGCCGTAGCGACCTGTTCGATCTGGCTGCGCTGACCGGCAACGGCCTGGTTGCTTTCGCCGGAAACGGTCTCGACTCGGCCCGCCTGGCGTTCGACCTCGACCACGGTATGGCCGACCAGCTCGATCAGGTCATGGATCTTCGCCACCGTGCCGTTGAATACCTGGCCCAGCTCACCCAACTCGTCCCGGCTATCGGCCTTGAAGCTGACCGTCATGTCACCGGACGCGACCTGGTCCATGACCTTGCCAAGGCTCTTCAAGGTGGCCCGGGTGGAAACATAGAAACCGCTGTAGAGATAACCAATGGCAAGGAACACCACCACCAGCGCCACCACCAGCAGGCCGGTCTGGGTACGCTTGCCGGCCAGGCGGTCCTCCAGCTCCATTTTCAGGAATACCAGGGAGGCATCGTTGAGCTGGTAGGTTTTCTCCAGAGCCGCGCTGACCTGGTCGTAGAACTGTGGCCAGGGCATGCTCAGGGTGTCGGCCATGATGACCTTCTCCTCGAACAGCGATGCACTCTGCTTGATGGTGTCGCGGCTGGCAGCGCTCAGCGCATCCAGCGCCTGGTGAGCACGCGGGCTCCCCGACAACGCATCGGCGATCTTCAGGCCGTACTCGGCATTGAGCTTGTCCAGATCCAGGAGCAGTTCATCCAGTTGGGTACTGGCCGCAGAGTTGAGGAAGCCCTGGCCCAGCGAGTAGGAGCCGGTGGCGCGCCCCTTGCCCAAGGCCCGGCTCACGACCGGGGTGACGGAGGTGACCAGTTCGGTGACCTGCCGCACATCGGCCTGGTCATCCTGGCTGAGCCCGGCCTGGGTCGCGACGATCTTGATGAAGACCTGGGCGCCGCCAAGCAGTTTCTCGATCATCGCGCTCTTGCTTTGCAAGGACGTTTCGCTCCTGGCGGCCTGCAACGCAGTCAGCATCTCATCACGCTTGGTGGTGAAGGCTTCGATCTGCGCAGGGTCAAGAGTCACCGGTTCCAGCGCTTTCAGGTCCGCCGCCAGTTGCTGCTCCAGGCCGGCGATACGCTTGTCCAGATCACCAGCCTGGCCGGACTGACCGATCATGGCGTTGATCTGCACCTGGTCGCTGAGGCTTTCGAGATCGCGCCGCACCTTGAGGCTGGCCCCCAGCAGATCGAGGCTCTCCAACTCGGCGCGGGTGCTGACGTACTGGCGGTAGGAATCGCGCACCAGATAGAAGTTGGTGATCAGCATCGGCAGGAAAAACAGAACACTGATCAGACTGAACTTCATGCCGAAGCTGAGGCGATTCATCAGCGCGATGGCAGGATACAACAGAGTCTTCACACGACGTCTCCCGTTCTCGTTTCTTGTTATGGGCGTCCACTGCATCGCAGAAACGCGGCCGGCCTGCATCTGTGGCAGGTCACGACTCCGCGCGACTCCTAAGCCAGCTCTCGTTCTTTTGTGAACCGCTTCAGAAAATTCGTGCAGATTTCGGACTCCTGTGTACCCGATATCGACCAGAGTTTCTGTAACTAAAGGTTAAGCAGGAAGGACCCGCCCAACGGTAGCGATCAACCGTCGGGCGAGCGAAGGAAGTGGGTATTCAGAACACCAGGGCCCAGAGGGCGAAGCCTGCATACCAGAGGACGGCCGCCCGAACCACCAACTGCCACAGGGCATCCAGGGTTGCCACACCGGCCTCGCCATCGTCGGTTGCAGGCACCTCGGCCGCAGCGCGACCGGCAAGATCGATGTAGCTGCGCGCCGAGATTTCCCAGCTGAGCAGCTCATGCAGCAGGACGCGGCTGACGGCAACGAAGTTGCCCACCAGGGAAAAGCTCGCGGTCAGGACCCGCACCGGCACCCAGTCGAAGGCATGGCGAACCTGTTCGGCGCGCTCACGCAGGGCCGGCAGGCTGGCATGTTCGACGGTCAGCGCGAGCAGTCGATACGCCAACGCAGCCACAGGGCCGAGCAAGGCATACCAGAAAATCACCGCGAAAAAGCCCTGGTACGCCTGCCAGAGCTGATAGCCCTGCACCTGCTGCAGCAGGTCATCCCCCGCATCGGCTTCCAGGCCCAGGTCACGCTCGGCTACGTGATAAGCGCCCTGGGTATCGCCACGCCGCCAGGCGTCGCGGAACGGCCCGAGGTCGGCCAGCACGTCACCGCGCCCGAGGCTGTAGATGATCACCAGGATATGCACCGGTAGCGCCAACCAGCCGTAGGCCAGCGGCTCCAGCGCCGCCAACAACAGCGCCAGCAAAACCAGCGGCAGCACCACCAACAACCCCATCAGCGCCCAGGGCCGTTGCGCCAGTTTCGGATTGGCTTCGGCCTTGGCCAGTTCGCGCCGCCAGGCGCCGTCCTGCTGGATATGTCGACGCCAGGCAGAGAACTTCTCGATCCACAGCACCAGCAAGAGCACCAGAAAACTCATGGGTAAAACTCCTTATTGCTCGAGGGCGGTCCGCAGTCGCCCCCAGTCGAATGCAGGCCCCGGATCGGTCTTGCGACCGGGCGCGATGTCACTGTGGCCACAGATACGCTCCGGGGTAATGGCCGGATAGCCGCGCCGCAGCTGGGCCACCAGAGCAATGAGCGAAGCATACTGGGTCTCTGTGAAAGGGAGTTCGTCCGTCCCTTCAAGTTCGATACCCAGGGAAAAATCGTTGCAGTTCTTGCGGCCGGCGAATCGCGACAGCCCGGCATGCCAGGCCCGATCGTTACAGGACACGAACTGCGTGACCGCGCCATTGCGCTCGATCAGAAAATGTGCGGAAACAGTAAGCCCGCTGATGCCGGCGAAGTACGGATGCTCATTGGCGTCCAGGGCGTTCTGGAAGAACGCCTGGACCTTGCCGGTGCCGAACTGGCCCGGCGGAAGGCTGATGTTGTGAATCACCAGCAAGGAAACCTCACCCAGCGGACGCTGGTTGAAGTTGGGTGAAGGACAGTGACTGATGCCCTGGCACCAGCCGCTTGCGAGATCCAACTGCATATTGGCTCCTTGAACTGCTACTCACTTTAGGCGCAGTGGAGCCATTTTAGCGAGGGCTCCGGCCGTAGCGAGCCCGAACTCAGGCCATTATCCAGGAATGAACCAAGCAGCAGGCTGCATTCGCGTGGGCGCAAATGCATTCGCCATGCCCTTGTAGGAGCCAGCTGGCGAACACGGGGGGATGTTCGCGAGCAAGCTCGCTCCTACAGGGTGGCTACGGGGCGGCTTTTTTTGTGTAGGAGCCAGCTTGCTGGCGAAAACGGCGCCCCATTCGCGAGCAAGAACTCGCCCCCCTCGCCCCTACAGCGTGGCGGTGTCTCCGGTGGCGGTAATGTTGTGCTTCTGTAGGAGCCAGCTTGCTGGCGAACGCGGGGGATCTTCGCGAGCAAGCTCGCTCCTACAGGGTGGCTGCGGGGCGGCGTTTTTTTGTGTAGGAGCCTGCTTGCTGGCGAAAACGGCGCCCCATTCGCGAGCAAGAACTCGGCCCCCTCACCCCTACGGCGTGGCAGTGTCTCCGGTGGCGGTAATGTTGTGCTTCTGTAGGAGCCAGCTTGCTGGCGAACGCGGGGGATCTTCGCGAGCAAGCTCGCTCCTGCAGGGTGGCTGCGGGGCGGCGTTTTTTGTGTAGGAGCCAGCTTGCTGGCGAAAACGGCGCCCCATTCGCGAGCAAGAACTCGCCCCCCTCGCCCCTACAGCGTGGCGGTGTCTCCGGTGGCGGTAATGTTGTGCTTCTGTAGGAGCCAGCTTGCTGGCGAACGCGGGGGATCTTAGCGAGCAAGCTCGCTCCTACAGGGTGGCTGCGGGGCGGCGTTTTTTGTGTAGGAGCCAGCTTGCTGGCGAAGGCGAGGTCATGCTCGCGATAGCCAGGTCACATCCCAGAGGGAATAGTCCCCGATGTTTTTCACCAGGCCCGCTCGCAGTGGATTGGCGACGATATATCGAGCCATGGACTTCACGTCCGCCTCGTTTCTGACGGCATGGTCGTGATAGCCCCTTTGCCAAACCGCGCCAGTGTGGTTGTTCAACCAGTTCAATGCGATGGCGGTGCGTGATTTCAACCGCTGAACGTATCGCCCCAACTCGCCGGACTCCAGCTTTACCAGCCAGTGCAGGTGATCGGGCATCAAGACCCACGCCAACGTACTAATGCCGGTTCTCCCTGCCATTGCATGTATTTCCCGGGCGACCAGGCAAGCCGCTGGCCATTGTGCAAATAGGGGCGCCCGGTCGCGGGTGACGGTCGTCAGCAGGTAGATCCTTCCCGGTTCGGAAACACGCCCTTTGCGGAGGTTTCGTCCTTGAAAGCGCATCGGTGGCATGCCTTTGTTTTGAAAAGGCAGAATGGTTGCCCTCCAGGTAGCGCGGGGCAAGGCAAGGGCATGTAGGTGTGGGCTGGTTATTGTTCGGTTTGGTCTGTTCGCGAGCAAGCTCGCTCCTACAGACCGGCTGCAGGGCGGCGGTTTTTGTGTAGGAGCCAGCTTGCTGGCGAAAGCGGGGGATGTTCGCGAGCAAGCTCGCTCCTACAGGGTGGCTGCGGGACGGTGGTTTTTGTGTAGGAGCCAGCTTGCTGGCGAAAGCGGTGCCCCATTCGCGAGCAAGCTCACTCCTACAAGAATTTCCGGCCCCTCAAGCCCCTTTCAAGCGCCGCAAGTTACCAATCACCGACTCCAGCGCACGATCGAACAGCAGGGCATCATCCAGCAGGTGAACCGTCTTGCTGCGGAACTCCACCGCCAGACTCGTGCGCGTCTTCTCCAGCACCTTCATCCCCGTGCGATTGACGAAGATGAACTTGCCGCTCGGTCGGATGATCGCCGCCAGCTTGCAGCGAAGCTTGTGCTCGTCGTCTTCCTGGAACTCGACCCAACTGCCGACCCTCAGGTTATCGACGAAGCCCAGCGCCTCGTCGTCAACCACCACCACAGGCTCTGGATCAAGCGCCGGGGCTTCCCTCGGCGTTAGCAGGACAATTTCCTCAACCACGGCGACCATTGGCGCAGCGCTGCCAGGATCGAGCAACGGCCGCCCCACCGGACCGTCCAACGAAGACGCGGGTTCCGAACGCTTGAAGCGCTGGAAGGTCTGGACATGCAGGGACTCCAGCTGACTGAAAAACTCGCTGGTGGAGAACGGGTCGAAGGCAGCGCTCGCCAACCCCTCGCGCAGAGACTTCAGCAGGCCAGGCACCAGGCCCAGCATCCGCGAGCGATCTTCCGGGGCCTCGTGAGGCTCCACGCTCCAGATCAGCTCATCCATGGTCTGCAGGGCGGCGTGCCACTCATCCGACTCCACACCGTGCTTCAGGCAGGCGAGCAGCATCACTTTGCTCCAGGCCTCGCGCAGCAGGCGCACCACCACCTCCGGCAGCGTACGGCCCAGCAGGCGCTGGTTCAGGGCGCCCTCCACCTGCTTGCGGGCCAGTTCAGCCTTGGCGCGCCCTTCTTCAGCATCGCGGGTGCGTTGCTCCAGCAATTCGCTGCGGCGACGCTCGTCACCGGTATAGGCGATGAACTCGGCCAACAGGTCGGAAAAAATCACCGGATCATCGTCGAAGTCGTTCAGCAAGCGCTGCACGACCTGTTCGATGCGCTGATAGAGACTGTCGCGCTGGGCATCGTCGCGATCCCCGCAGCCAAGCGCAGCGGAGGCGATTTCGTTCAGCAACCGACGCGCCGGATGGCTGCCCCGGCTGAAAAACGTCTTGTCCAGCAGCGCGACCTTTAGCATCGGGATCTGCATGCGGCCGATGAGCGCCTTGAAAGCGTCCGGCAGCGTGCGGTCATCGAGGATGAACTCGAACAGCATGGAAACCACGTTGATGACATCGTCATCCACCTGGCCAATCACCCGCGTCCGCCCGCTCCGCTCACTGGCACGGGCCAGCACCTGATCGAGGCTGATGCGCAGGTCGGAACTGCCCTCAACCTGCTGAGGCAGGCGCTGCTGCAGATTAGAAAGCAGGCGCAGTAGGTCAGGGTTGCTGATAGGCACCGCATCGGCCGGCAGCTCGCGCCGCGGCAGCGCAGTGCCCCGTGCCTGGGACAAAAGCTGCTGGAGGACACCGAACACCTCCTGAACGCTGTCCTCCACCGAACCGACAGCGCCAACCGGCGGCTCGGCGGGGGCTGCCTGCCGCGTGGGGTTGGCGTGCTCCTGCTGGCGCCGCGCCGGCGCGGACTTGAGTTCCGGCAGCACGCCCGCGGCCACCAGTAACTGGTTCGCTTCGGCGTACATCTGCTCCAACTCGCTGAGCACGTACTTCTCGAACAACTTGAGGACGATCAGCTTGACCTTGATCTCCACACCCAGGCTGCGGCAGGCATCGAGAAACGCCTCGCACAGCAGGCGCGGGCCCAGGGGGTTGGTCTTGTCCTCGATCTTCTTGCTGACCAGCACATTAAGACGGGCGGTCAGATGGCCTATGGCAACCGCATCACGGCTCATCACCCTGGCGACCATGGCATCCTGCGCCACGGTCTCTTCCAGTTCATCGTTCTGCACCAGCGCGAGACCGTCGAACGACAACGCATCCAGCTGCGGAGCCCTGCCGATATCGTATTGGCCGAGTGCGGAGAAAGACTCGGAAACCTTGTACAGAAAGGCACGCTCGATGCTCTTGCGCTTCAAGCGCATGTCCCGCATCGCCTCGAAGAACGCGTTCTGCTCAACGTTGCTGGTCGACCGGTCGGCCATCTCGAAGAGGGTATCGTCCGCGTTGTCGAACAGCTCTTGAAGCGCTTGCTTCAAGCGCAGAGCCATTTTGTCGCGCACCTGGATCAAGGCCACGGGCAGCCTGCCTACCGGTGAAATTGGCGATGGCTCGGCGGCATCCTTGGTTAAAGGCACCACCTTCGCGTCGGTGTGCATCACGTGCCTCCCACAGGCCGCCCGCCCACGCAGGGCAGGCAGGTCCGAACGTCGATCAACGGGGAGTCATCCATAACGTCAAGTGTCTGGCGTCAAAATATGAGAATTCAGACTCATTATAGGGACGAAGCCATGACAACCAAGCGACGTTTTCCTTCAGACATGACTCAGATCACAGATAATAAACCCCACCGCCATTCCAGACACCGCCCCCGCCCCAACCCCGTAGGAGCGAGGGGGACGCCGAGTTCTTGCTCGCGAACATCACCGCACTTTCGCCAGCAAGCTGGCTCCTACAAAGACACCCAATCACCGCCACCCCAGATACCGTCACCCCGTAGGAGCGAGGGGGACGCCAAGTTCTTGCTCGCGAACATCCCCCGCCTTCGCCAGCAAGCTGGCTCCTACGAAAACACCAGCCCACCACCCCGCTGACCGGAAAATCCACGTCGGATGGGCACCCAAGCGAGACATAGCCTTTATAATCGCCGCCAATCTGCCAGCGGAGCCCAACATGCCCAACCTCACCCTCGCCGACCTGACCGCCGAAATCGAGGCCAATGTTCGCTGCGCACTCAGCGAAGACATCGGCAGCGGCGACATCACCGCCCAACTCATTCCCGCCGACCGCCAGGCCCGCGCCACGGTCATCACACGCGAGGACGCCGTGATCAGCGGCACTGCCTGGGTCAATGAGGTGTTCCGCCAGATCGACCCAAGCGTGACAGTGGAATGGCTGGTCCAGGACGGCCAACACACGCCCGCCGACAAGGCGCTGTTCCACCTCCACGGCCCGGCCCGCGCCCTGCTCAGCGGCGAGCGCAGCGCACTGAACTTCCTCCAGTGCCTGTCGGGCGTGGCCACCCGCGTCAGCCAATACGTGGAATTGGTCAAGGGCACCCAGGTGAAACTGCTGGACACCCGCAAGACCCTGCCCGGCCTGCGCCTGGCGCAGAAATATGCCGTCACCTGCGGCGGCGGCCACAACCACCGCATTGGCCTCTACGATGCCTTCCTGATCAAGGAAAACCACATCGCCGCGTGCGGTGGCATCAAGGAAGCCATCGCTGCCGCCCACCAGATCGCCCCTGGCAAGCCGGTGGAAGTGGAAGTGGAAAGCCTCGATGAACTGAAACAGGCCCTGGACGCCGGCGCCGACATCATCATGCTCGATGAGCTCAGCCTCGAAGACATGCGCACCGCCGTGCAGCTCACCAACGGCCGCGCCAAACTCGAAGCCTCCGGTGGCATCAACGAAACCACCCTGCGCACCGTCGCCGAAACCGGCGTCGACTACATCTCCATCGGTACCCTGACGAAAGACGTCAAGGCCATCGACCTGTCGATGCGCCTCAGCCTCTGATCAAATCGCAGCCAACAAAAAGCCCCGTACCAGACGGGGCTTTTTGTTGGGATCGTGGTGCCGGTGAAAGGAATCGAACCCTCGACCTTCTCATTACGAATGAGCTGCTCTACCGACTGAGCTACACCGGCGCGGCGCTCAAGATAAACGCTGCGGACGCAGTTGAAAAGCGCCCAAGTGTGAAAAACGTCAGCTTGGGATTCGGCGCAAACGGATGGCGATCCACAGCGGCCAAAAGGCAAGCATAAAAAACGCGAAAGCCCCGCCGCGAGGGGCAGAGCTTTCGAGACAACCTGGTGATGGGTATCGCTTCGCTCAACCCATCCTACGCGCTATGTGAAACTCATCCCACACACTAATTGTGCCCTGCAGGATCTACACCCTGCTGACGGGAGAAGCGCAATATCCATTCCACGCATTAGTGCTTGCAGATGGTTGTCGGGCAGGTACCAGCAATGGCGAAGTTAACGGTCGAGTCGCCGGCCGCTGGCGCTGTCGGAGTCAAGGTGTAGGTATAGCCACCTGCAGCTGCAGTACCAGTTGCAACAATTACAGCAGTAGTAGCAGTGACGGTCAAAGAGGCAAGGTCATCGGTAGCCGCAGGCAAGGTAATACCCAACTCTCCCGCGGTATCGCAGGACGCAAGCGCCCCCGAGGTCTGCAAACATTCAGCCATCGCCGTTTTCACGGCCATGGTGGTAGTAACAACGTTACCCATTCGCGCCTTCACCGTGTAATCGCGGTATGCCGGAATAGCAACAGCAGCGAGAATGCCAATGATTGCGACAACGATCATCAATTCGATCAGCGTAAAACCTTTTTGAGCCTTCATATTTATCTCCTTGGATATGATAGGTCCATTGACCTGATCGGAGAAAAGCAGAAGGCGTGCCAACCTCAATAATGGCCAAATCTCAAGGCCTCGATTAGTCTTTGCTTAAGGTCCTATCCCACGAAAAAGCAACTAGTGCCCATTTTCGTCACTCCATATTCCGCGATTTGGCTGCCAAGACCAACTACGTTATAAGGCAGATCAAACCACACTGACAGACGCTCCCCATGACAGAGACAGCCCCCACCCTTTCTGGCCTGGCCAAACAATTGGTGCTGACCAACCTTCTGGATGAACGGAGCGCCCTACAAGCCCATACCCAAGCGCAGCGCAACAAGATTCCACTGATCAGCTACCTGGTGCAGAACAAATTGCTAAGGAGCCGTGACCTTGCGGAAATGGCAGCCGAACAGTTCGGCGTGGCATTTCTTGATCTGGGCAGCGTTGATAAAGATGCTCTGCCCAGAGATCTGGTCAGTGAAAAGCTGATTCGCCAGCACCGCGCCCTGCCTCTCTGGCGTCGCGGCAACAAACTGTTCGTGGGCATTTCCGATCCCACCAACCACCAAGCCGTCACTGATATCCAGTTCAGTACCGGGCTGAACACCGAAGCCATTTTGGTGGAAGACGATAAGCTCGGTGATGCCATCGAGAAATTCTTCGACAGTGCCACCAGCGGCATGGACGACCTCGGCGATGTCGATCTGGATGGTGTCGATGTCCAGGTGGTGGACGAGGACAAGAATGATGGGGCGGGTGGGGTCGATGCCGACGATGCTCCGGTAGTGCGTTTCGTCAACAAGATGCTGTTGGATGCCATTCGCAGCGGCTCGTCCGACCTGCACTTCGAACCCTATGAACGTATTTACCGCGTGCGCTTCCGCACTGACGGCATGCTACATGAAGTGGCCAAGCCGCCTGTGCAATTGGCGACACGTATCGCTGCACGCCTGAAAGTGATGGCCGCCCTAGATATCTCCGAGCGGCGCAAGCCCCAGGACGGGCGGATCAAGATGAAGATTTCCAAGACGAAATCCATCGACTTCCGTGTGAACACCCTACCGACCCTCTGGGGCGAGAAGATCGTGATGCGGATCCTCGACCCGACCAGCGCACAAATGGGTATCGATGCGCTGGGCTACGAGGCAGAGCAGAAAGAGCTTTACCTCGCGGCGCTGAAACAGCCCCAGGGGATGATCCTGGTCACCGGCCCCACGGGTTCGGGCAAAACGGTGTCGCTCTATACCGGCCTGAATATCCTCAATACCGTGGACATCAACATCTCCACCGCCGAAGACCCGGTGGAGATCAACCTGGAAGGCATCAACCAGGTCAACGTCAACCCCAAACAGGGCCTGGACTTCGCGCAGGCCCTGCGCTCGTTCCTGCGTCAGGACCCGGACGTGATCATGGTGGGCGAGATCCGCGATCTGGAAACCGCCGAGATCGCCATCAAGGCTGCGCAAACCGGCCACATGGTGCTCTCCACCCTGCACACCAACAGCGCTGCGGAAACCCTGACACGCCTGCGCAACATGGGCGTACCGGCCTTCAACATCGCCACCTCGGTGAACCTGATCATCGCCCAGCGTCTGGCACGCAAATTGTGTGTTCACTGCCGGAAGGAGTTGGACGTGCCCAAGGAGACCCTGCTCAAGGAGGGTTTCCCGGAAGACAGGATTGGCAGCTTCAAGCTCTATGGCCCGGTGGGGTGCGAGAATTGCAATCAGGGCTATAAGGGCCGAGTGGGGATTTATGAAGTGGTTAAAATCACGCCGGCCATGCAACATCTTATTATGGAAGAAGGAAACTCGATCCAGATTGCCCAGCAGGCACGCAAAGACGGCTTCAACGACCTGCGCACCTCCGGCCTGCTGAAGGCCATGAACGGCATTACCAGCCTCGAAGAAGTCAACCGCGTGACCAAGGATTAACCATGGCGGACAAAGCGCTCAAAACCAGTACCTTCGCCTGGGAGGGGACCGACAAGAAAGGCTCCAAGGTCAAAGGCGAGCTCAGCGGACAGAATCCGGCGCTGATCAAGGCACAACTGCGCAAGCAAGGCATCAACCCGACTCGGGTACGCAAGAAGTCTACTTCTCTGCTCAGCGCCGGGAAGAAGATCAAGCCCCTGGACATCGCCCTCTTCACCCGCCAGATGGCGACCATGATGAAGGCCGGTGTGCCGCTGATGCAGTCATTCGACATCATCGGTGAAGGCTTTGAGAAGCCTGCCATGCGTACCTTGGTGAACGAGGTCAAACAGGAAGTCTCTGCGGGTAACAGCCTCGCCAACTCCCTAAGAAAGAAGCCGGATTATTTCGACGAGCTTTACTGCAACTTGGTGGATTCCGGTGAGCAGGCTGGCGCCCTGGAAACACTGCTGGACCGCATCGCCACCTATAAGGAAAAGACCGAAGCACTAAAGGCCAAGATCAAAAAGGCGCTGAACTACCCTATCGCTGTAATCGTGGTAGCCATAGTCGTCTCGGCCATCCTGCTGATCAAGGTCGTGCCGCAGTTCCAGTCAGTTTTTGCCAGCTTTGGGGCCGAACTGCCCGCCTTTACCTTGATGGTGATCGGGATTTCTGAAGTCTTGCAGGAATGGTGGTTTATCGTCCTCCTCGGCTTTTTCGTACTGGGATTCGTCGTTCAGCAGGCCCATAAGAAATCCGAGAAATTCCGAGACGGGGTTGACCATGCAGTCCTTAAACTCCCCATCGTTGGTGACATCCTGTACAAATCTGCCGTTGCCCGCTTCGCCAGAACCTTGGCGACAACCTTCGCCGCTGGCGTCCCACTTGTTGACGCCTTGGACTCGGTGGCTGGGGCCAGCGGCAACGTCGTGTTCAAGAATGCTGTGATGAAGGTCAAACAGGACGTTTCCACCGGCATGCAGCTGAACTTCTCCATGCGCTCTACCGGCGTGTTCCCAGCCATGGCCGTGCAGATGACTGCAATCGGTGAGGAGTCCGGCGCGCTGGATGACATGCTGGACAAAGTGGCCAGCTTCTATGAGGCAGAAGTGGATAACGCCGTCGACGGCCTAACCGCACTCATGGAGCCCATGATCATGGCGGTGCTCGGCGTGTTGGTCGGCGGCCTGATCATCGCCATGTACCTACCTATCTTCCAACTCGGCAACGTTGTGTAACCATGCAGTTGATCGAATTCCTGGCCAGCCATGTGCTGGCCTTTGTTTTGTGCGTGTTCGTCCTCGGCCTGCTGATTGGCAGCTTCCTCAATGTGGTGATCTATCGCCTGCCGCAGATGATGTTCCGGGATTGGCAGGAGCAGGCCCGTGAGGCATTGAGCCTGCCGGCCGAGCCCAAAGGCCCGGTATTCAACCTGGTGCTGCCGAACTCCCGCTGCCCCCACTGCAACCACGAGATCAAGGTGTGGGAGAACGTGCCCATCGTCAGCTACCTGGCGCTGGGCGGCAAATGTTCGGCCTGCAAGGCACCGATCAGCAAACGCTACCCGTTGGTGGAGCTGGCCTGCGGGCTGCTCTCGGCCTATGTGGCTTGGCACCTGGGCTTTGGCTGGGCAACCGCCGCGCTGTTGGTACTGACCTGGGGCCTGCTGGCCATGAGCCTGATCGACGTCGACCATCAGCTGTTGCCGGATGCGCTGGTGCTGCCGCTGCTCTGGCTCGGGCTGATCCTCAACAGCCAGGGCCTGTTCGCCAGCCTGGAGGATGCGCTCTGGGGCACGGTGGCCGGTTACCTGAGCCTGTGGTCGGTCTATTGGCTGTTCAAACTGATTACCGGCAAGGAAGGCATGGGCTATGGCGACTTCAAGCTGCTGGCCATGATCGGGGCCTGGGGCGGCTGGCAGGTGTTGCCGCTGACCATCCTGCTCTCTTCCCTGGTGGGCGCCGTGCTGGGCGTGATCATGCTGCGCCTGCGCGATCAGGACACTGCCACGCCCATCCCCTTTGGTCCTTACCTGGCCATTGCCGGCTGGATTGCGCTGCTCTGGGGTGATCAAATAACCGGGACCTATCTGCAGTTCGCCGGTTTCAAATGAACAAACCCTGGATTCTTGGCCTTACAGGCGGCATTGGCAGCGGAAAAAGCGCCGTTGCCGCCCATTTCAGCGCACTTGGCGTGCACCTGGTGGACGCCGACCACGCCGCGCGCTGGGTGGTGGAGCCCGGCCGCCCGGCACTGGAGCGAATCGCCGAGCACTTCGGCCACGATGTGTTGCAGGCCGACGGCCAGCTCGACCGCGCCGCCCTGCGCCAGCGCATTTTCCAGAGCCCGGAAGAGCGCCGCTGGCTGGAAAGCCTGCTGCACCCGCTGATCGGCGAGGAGATCAACAACTACCTGTCGAGCGCGGAATCGCCTTACGCCATTCTGGTTTCACCGTTGCTGGTCGAGTCCGGCCAGCATCGCCTGACCCAGCGCGTGCTGGTGGTCGATGCGCCGGAAGCCTTGCAGATCCAGCGCACCATGCATCGCGATCAGGTGCCCGAAGAGCAGGTACAAGCCATATTGAAAGTGCAGGCCAGCCGCGAACATCGACTGCAGCATGCCCACGATGTGCTGGTGAACGACCGGGACCTCAACTGGCTACGGGCCGAAGTGGAGCGCCTGCACAATTTCTACCTGACCTTGCGTGGAGGCCAGCCATGAGCCAACCCGTTACCGTGGAATGCCCAACCTGTGGCGCCCCCGTCGAGTGGGGCCCGCAGAGCCCAAACCGCCCTTTCTGCTCCGAGCGCTGCAAGTTGATCGACCTGGGCGCCTGGGCCGCCGAGGCACATGCAATTCCTGGCGACGACCAGGAGGATGATGTGTTCTCCGGCAGCCTGCCGCCTCGGGAGCATTGAACCAAGGATTCGGAGCGATACCCATCGTTGCGGATTTGACGGGTATCCCCGTGGTCAGCACAAGGAGGGGGCGGGCGGCGTTCCGTTGAACCTGCGATGCCCATCACCATTCTGGCCGGTGATTTGATGGGTATCGCTTCGCTCAACCGCATCCTACGAAATTGCGTTGTTGCCCCGGCTGAGCTTTCGGGAGCGGTCGGGCCGCTGCTGGCATGCGTTTTAGGCGCCGAGGACAGAGCCCACGGATGCGACAGGCAAGGAGCAATGCCGTTGCCCTGAGCGAATGGACGGATTGCTTAGCACGTAGGATGGGTTGAGCGAAGCGATACCCATCATTGCGGATTTGACGGGTATCCCCGTGGTCAGCACGAGGAGGGGGCGGGCGGCGTTCCTTTGCGCCTGCGAAACCCATCACCATTCCCCCGCGCCATGTTCCACGTCGCCTCCATCCCCAGCCCAATCGAGCGGCAGGATTCTCGCCTTCACATACCGGTGAAACGACGACCACGGCCAATCGGCCACCCGTTCCACATAGCCGTGTTTACGTGGGTTGTGATGGATGTAGTCCACATGCCGCGCGAAGTCCGCATCATCGCGAATGCGGTGTTCCCAGAAACGGCGTTGCCAGATGCCCCGTTCGCCTTTGCTCAATCTGCTTTCCGAAGCCTGCTCTCGCCGGGGCAAGACGCGGGAGAACCCGGTCTTGATCAGTCGCCAACGCAGAGCGTAATCAGCATCGCCTGCGGGCAATGTGCAAAGGGCATGCAGGTGATCGGGAAGGATGACGATGGCGTCAATGTTCCAGGGATGGCGCTTCAGGCAGTAGCGGAAGCTGGCCCGGAGGAGGTCGATCTGCTCAGTGAGCAGACGGCTGTCGCGGTCGGCGAGGTTCAGGGTGAAGAACCAGGTTGCGCCTGGGGTGTGGTCGCGGCGGTAGTTGGTCATCGAAAGGCTTCCTTGCCAGTGATTTGATGGGTATCGCTTCGCTCAACCACATCCTACGAAATTGCGTTGTTCCCCGGCTGAGCTTTCGGGAGCGGTCTGGCCGCTAGGCGAGTAAGCGTTTCTTAGGCGCCGAGGACAGAGCCCATGGACGCGACAGGCAAGGGGCAATGCCGTTGCCCTGAGCGAATGGACGGATTGCTTGGGTGGAAATCCGGAAGCGTACGACGCCCTGATCCCTCACGGGCGCATGAAGGTGTAGTCACGGTCCGGATCGAGATTGTCCGCCAGGAATATCAACTCCTGAGCCAGGTCGTCGGCGGAGCGGAGAGCTGCACTGCGTTCTACCACCACGCTCAACATGGCCCGCAGTGCTTGCTCCTCAGTGAAGTTTTCCTGCACGGCGCCGGCTAACGCCTGCTGCAGCGAGCCCCGCGCCCAATCATGTATACCCATTCTGCGTTCCTCCAGTGCGTTGGGTGGATGTCGCCTTTCACATCCGCCATTGGAATTCGACCGACCGCCATCGCCCCCTGTAGGAGCGAGAGGAGCGCCGAGTTCTTGCTCGCGAGCATCCCCACCATTCGCCAGCAAGCTGGCTCCAACAGGGCTCTATGGGATTGCAGTTTGGAGTTGGGAACAGCGGGCCGGTTGATACAGGTCAATCGCCAGCAAGCCATGCAGCGCATGAATCGGGTGGTATCAGCGGGGACTTTCGTCGTCCTTCCAGGGCGCTTGCAGGTAGCGGGTTCGGTTGAAGGTTTCCAGCCACTCGGGGCAGAACACCACCAGGGCGGTGACCACCGTACCGTTGATGAAGGCTTCCGGGAACATCACCAGCCATAAATAACCGATGAAATCCTCCAGCCACGGCGGCATGGGAAAGATGCCATCGCTCCACAGCAGCCCCAGCCCAACCAGAACGCACAGCAAGGCCGCCAGCGCCGCCGGAAAGAACCCGCAACAGAAGATGTAGACGAACAGATTGCGCGGCTGGTAGCGCTCGACCCAGATCGCACACAGCTCGGTTACCAGGACCGGCAACAGCACCAGCAACATGCCGTTGATGCCCATCGCAGCCAGATCCTGGCGGCCGAGCACCAGCAGACCGAGCTGGGCGGCAAGGCCGCCGAGGATCGCGAGAGGCCAGTCCAGCAGCAAGGTTACCGCTGTCATGCCGATGAGGTGGTACGACAGCCCGGAGGCAAAGTCCCGCCTCAACAGCCACAGTAGAAACACCGCCAGCACGGTGCCGAACAGCAGATGCTGTCGGCGAATATCACTGAACAATTCCACCCAGGGCGCGCGCCAGGCGGCCCAGGCCACCACCGGCAGATAGACCGCCCAGCCCAGGCCCAGACTGGTCGTGGACAGGAGCTCGGCAGCGATCACGGCGTGAGCGACTCCAGAGCCTCCCGCAATGCCGCGGCGCTGTCGTACTCACGCTGCTCGACCAGCGCGCCATGGTCCAGTCGCAACCAGAGCACCTTGGCCTCATCGCCGGGGTAACGGCTGACCACCCTTGATTCCCGGTCCAACAACACGCGGTAGTTGTAATCACGCATTGCCGGCAGGGCGAAGAGTTTGGAAACCAGGGCCGGCATGCGGCTGATATCCGCCACGAACACCGTGCGCCGCCCCTCCAGGTAGCCCTTGGGTTGCCCCTCGAGGGCACCCTTGACCAGCTTGGCGCCGTCCATGCTACGAGCGACCAGCAGCACCTGCAGCTCGTCATGGAGGCTGTAGGGTTGCTCGAACTGATCGAGCAATGTCCACGGTGCCAGGCGCTCACCCTGCTCCAGCGCCTGGCACAGCGAGGCCAGAAGCCAGAGCGCCAATCCCAAGCCAATCCGCATCAATTCAGTCTCCAGTCGTGGAATAAACCCGAATGTCATCGCGCGCTACCCAGCCTCGCTGCATCTGCCAGAAGGCAAGGGCTTCGGGCGCGTCCTCAAGTACGAAAACATGGGACTTGCGGATGCCCAGCAAAGCCAGGCGCCGCAGCGCTTCCTGCAGCAGGGCCTTTGCCCAGCCCTGGCCGCGGAAGGGCGAATCGACAAGCAGGTGTTGCAGGTAACCGCGACGTCCATCATGCCCCACCAGCAAGCTGCCAACGGCATGCCCGGCGTCGTCCTCCAGCAGCAGGCTCAATTCGGGATTGCGCTGCAGGTACGCGCAAAACGGTTCCAATTCATCCTCGGCGCGCAGGCGAATGCCCGGCGTGCGACGCCAGAGTTGAAGCAGTTGGGCGTGATCGGCGGGGTGGATCGAGCGAATCCGCATGGCTGGCTCCCGAAAGGCTCTAGAAGTGTACACCGGCGCTCGGCCGGACGACCTGTGCGCATTTGTCGCGACCCTCATGCAGTTGCAGGCTCGGGGGTACCCAGGGATGGGGCCATGAGGCTAAGCTCCAGAGCATGAACGAGCACGACTACCTGCGCCTGCTGACGCGGCAGGCCGAGCAAGCCAACGACTTCCTGTCCAATGCCCGCAAGTGGGAACGGGAGCGCTGGGTCTGTCAGCGCCTGCTGCAAGCGCTCAACCTCCCCTATCGCCTGGACGACTTCAGCACCGGGCAAGAGCCGCCAGACGTGCAGTACCGCGACGCCAACTTCGAGGTCTTTTTCGTGCTCGATGAAGGCCGTCGCCTGAATGAAGAATGGCGCGCGGAACTGGAGCGCCGGCGCAGCGCGTTTTCCCTCAGTCAGTTGGTGCGCCGTGAAAGCCGCCCAAAGCGTATCCCAGCCGCCGAGCTCCAGGCACGCCTGGCGCCCACGCTGCGCAAGAAAGCCAGCAACTACAACGAGCGTGGCCTCGACGTGAGTGAGCTCGACCTGCTGGCCTTCGTCAACCTGAAACGCGAAACACCGGACTTCAACAGCCCTTTTCCGCCGCCCACCGAATTCCTGCGCCAAGGCTGGCGTTCGCTTTCGCTGGTGGGGTCGAACTTCGCCCGCGTATTGTTCGCCCACGCCGATGCGCCTGACTTCCTGCGCAGCAACCTGGGCCGGACGATCCTGTTCGATGTGGGTGTTGGGCTGTGAGCCCGCTGCCATCAAGCTGCGCCTCTCCTGTAGGAGCGAGCTTGCTCGCGAACATCTGCCACGCTTTCGCCAGCAAGGACTCGGCGCCCCCCTGGCTCCTACAAAAGCACGACCGTCCTGTCTCTCCTGTGTCGGAGCGATATCGTGGACATCTGCCCTGGGTTCGCTGCAAGGGCAACGGCCCGCCATCCGTGTACCGATAACCCGCAACAGCCAATGCAGACAGAACCGCATTATTCGCCTGAACGACGACTTCGCGTTGAGCCGCTGTGAGAACGCCGGCTAGAATGCCCCACACTCCCCAGTCGAGGCCTCCATGCCCAGCCGCCTGACTCCCGAAGACCAGCAGAAGGTCGACCAGTACCTCAACCTGCCGCAGCACCAGGTCGAACGCCAGCCGTTCCGCCCCTGGCGCTTGTTGTGGATATTGCTGGCCGTGGTCATTGTCCTGGGCATTCTCAGCCGCCTCCTGAGCCGATTGGTGCTATGAGCTGCCTCCTGCGCTCGCCCTCGGCGACACCGAATTCCTATAGCCTTGTGAGAATGTCCCATGTCCCATCGGATCGTGATCGTCGGCGGCGGCGCCGGCGGCCTGGAGCTTGCTACCCGCCTGGGTAGAACCCTCGGCAAGAAAGGCCTCGCCAAGGTCGTGCTGGCCGACGCCAACCTCACCCATATCTGGAAACCCCTGCTGCACGAAGTCGCTGCCGGTTCGTTGAATTCCACGGAGAACGAGCTGAACTACGTCGCCCAGGCCAAGTGGAACCATTTCGAATTCCAGCTCGGCCGCATGAGCGGGCTGGACCGCAAGCGCAAGGTCATCCAGCTGGCCGCCACCCATGACGAGGACGGCCGAGAGCTGGTTCCGGCGCGGGAGTTGGCCTACGACAGCCTCGTGCTGGCCGTTGGCAGCACCACCAATGACTTCGGTACGGAAGGGGCTGCGCAGCACTGCATCTTCCTCGACACGCGCGAGCAGGCCGAGCGCTTCCACCGCAAGCTGCTCAGCCATTACCTGCGTGCCCACGCGCAACAGAATGCGAACGACCAGATCAGCGTGGCCATCGTCGGTGCGGGCGCTACCGGTGTCGAGCTGGCGGCCGAACTGCACCACGCGGCCCATGAACTGGCGGCATACGGGCTTGACCGTATCCAGCCGGAGAACATGCGCATTACCCTGATCGAAGCCGGCCCACGCGTATTGCCCGCACTGCCGGAGCGCATCAGCACCCCGGTCCACCGCACCCTGGAGCAACTGGGCGTCACGGTGATGACCGGCGCCGCAGTCAAGGAGGTCACGGCTGACGGGCTCGTCACCGCCCAAGGCCAACAGATTCCCGCCAGCCTCAAGGTGTGGGCGGCTGGTATTCGCGCGCCAGGTTTCCTGAAGGATCTGGATGGCCTCGAGAGCAACCGCATCAACCAACTGGTGGTGCGCCCCACCCTGCAGACCACTCGCGACGACGATATTTTCGCCTTTGGCGATTGCGCGGCCTGTCCGCTTGGCGACGGCAGTGAGCGCAATGTGCCGCCGCGCGCCCAGGCCGCGCACCAGCAGGCCTCGTTGCTGGTCAAATCGATGAAGCTGCGCCTGGAAGGTCAGACCCTGCCGGACTACCAGTACAAGGATTACGGTTCGCTGATATCCCTTTCCAGCTTCAGCGCGGTCGGCAACCTCATGGGTAACCTGATGGGCAGCGTCAAACTGGAAGGCTGGCTGGCGCGGATGTTCTACATCTCGCTCTACCGCATGCACCAGATGGCGCTCTATGGCACCTTCAGAACCTTCCTGCTGATGCTGAGCGACCGGATCGGCCGCAGCACCGACCCGCGGCTGAAGCTGCACTAAGGCAGACCTATACTGCGCATGGGCTTTCTCGGATCGAATCACCCTATGCGCAGTTTCCTATTGCTGTGCCTGCTGCTCCCGACCTTCGTCAACGCCGAGTCGCTGACGGTCTACTACATCGAGAAACCACCCTACTACCATACCGAGCGTGGCGAGCCGACGGGCTTCCTGCTGGAACGCGCCCGAGCGATCTTCAGCAAAGCGGATGTGCCTGTGCATTTCGAGGCGCGCCCGGCGAAGCGCATCCTCCACGAACTGCAACAAGGACGTGATGCGGCTTGCTCGATCGGCTGGTTCAAGACACCTGAGCGGCAGCAGTTCGCCTGGTTTTCCAGACCCATCCACCGCGACGCCCCCATGCTCGTGCTGACTCGCAATAGCCTGGCCGAACAGATTCGCAGTTATTCAAGCCTGTCCGCCCTGGTGCAGAGCCCGTTGCGCCTGGGCCTGGTGGACGGTTTCTCCTACGGTGGGCTGGACCACATGCTGAAGACTGCCAGCAGCCATAAAGTGACGGCACCTCCGGCCCAGACGGTGCGCATGCTGGCTGCGGAGCGGATCGACTTCACGCTGATCGACGAACGGGAATTGCCCTACATCCTCGCCGAAGCCGATCTACGCGATGCGAAGCTGACAAAACTGAATATGCCGGATATCCCGGCGGGCCAATTGCGCTACTTGATGTGCAGCAAGGCCGTGGACGACGCCCTGAGAGAACGCCTGGACCAAGCCATAGAGGACCTGGGCGTCAGCCCCTGAGAGCCCGCAGGGCGGTGTTTTTTGTAGGAGCCAGGCGACCCGGGTTCTTGCTGGCGAAGGCGGAGTGAGATTCGCGAGCAAGTTCGCTCCTACGGCGGCAGCCAGAAAAACAAAAAAGCCCACAAGCTATTGGCTTGCGGGCTTTCTCGGACTTCATGCGAAGTCTTTTATGGTGGGTCGTGTAGGATTCGAACCTACGACCAATTGGTTAAAAGCCAACTGCTCTACCGACTGAGCTAACGACCCAATGTAAGGTGGTCGGGGTAGAGAGATTCGAACTCCCGACATCCTGCTCCCAAAGCAGGCGCGCTACCGGACTGCGCTATACCCCGGCTGGAAGTTGGCTCCGCGACCTGGACTCGAACCAGGGACCCAATGATTAACAGTCATTTGCTCTACCGACTGAGCTATCGCGGAACTTCGGTCTTCCAACTCTTCGGCGCTGACCTGTATTTGGTTTCGCGCTTCAGAGGCGCGCCATTTTACGGTTCCAGGAACACATGTCAACCCTTAAAAAGCGAAATATGACAATGATTTGCAGATAATCGTCCGAGTGCTATACCTCAGCCGTGGAGAGATCGTTTCAGGCCGGGCGCTCTGCCTGTCTCCACACAGGATCGTTATGAGTAACCACGACCAACCCCCACCCACCCAGCCCCCCGCGACCAACCTCGCCAGCCGCGGCATCCAGCCGCGCTTCGGGGAGCTTGTTCAGGGATGCCGCAAATTGGTGATGAATCGCCTGGCGGAAAACATGGGCAGTGTCTTCGGCCAAGTCGACGACACACTCTTCGAATGCGCGGACAAGGCCGAGAACAACCAGGTGCAGACACTGTTCTTCGACAGCATGCGCGACATCCGCAAGCAGCGCCCGCAGATCGAACGCGCCTACCACCAACGCATCGCCCGGCAGTTCGACGACTTCCTGGAAGGCAAACTCAAGCCTGAGCTCAACGCTGGTGAGCTTAATGCCGATCACCTGGAACTGGTGCAGGACGAGGATTTCGAAGAGACGCTACTGCTCACCAATATGGTCAGCCGGGTCAAGGCGCGCTGCACGCAATCGCTCTTCGCGCTGGATCAGCGCCTGGCCGTACTCAACAACGGGCGCAAGCTGGGCGACGACGACAACCCCTTCGGCCCGCAAGCAGTGGCCCTGGCGTTTCGCGAGGCCCTGGCGCCCTGCCCCTTCCAGATGCGCATAAAGACCATCCTCTACATGCTGTTCGAGCGGCATGTGATGCTAGGGCTCGACAGCATCTACGATGCCCTGAACCAGCGCCTGGTGCAGGCAGGCGTGTTACCCGACCTCAAATACACCGTTCAGCGTTCGACCACCGCCCCGAATGCTCAACTGCGCCCCCCAACCGGTAGCGTTCCACCGTTCCACCCCACTGTTTCCACAACGGGCGCACCCTTTACGCCGGGCGCGCCCCCACCCAGCGATCCTGGGCAGCTATTCAGTGGCCTGACCTCCTTGCTCGGGGAACGGCGCTTGCACCACGACCGCTCGCCGCTGCCTGGCGGCACGCCCAGCATTTCCAGCTTCGCCCCCAAGGGGGCGACTCGGGTCTACACCGCATCGGAGTTGCTGGAAGCGCTCAATCGGCTGCAAAAGCAATCCGCCCAGGAGCTGGCCAACCGGATAGGCCAACCTCAACGCGTCGACGGCCTCAAGGCCGAGCTGCAACAACAACTGGAAAGCCACAGCCGTCTGCCGGGGCAGCAGAAGGTCGCAGACCTCGAGGCGGACGTCATCGACCTGGTGGGCATGCTGTTCGACTTCATCCTCGACGACGATAGCCTGGCCGACGTTTACAAGACCGCCCTCTCCCACTTGCACACGCCCTATCTGAAAGTCGCCCTTCTGGATAAAGCGCTTTTCACCCAGCACCATCACCCCGCCAGACGCCTGCTCAACAGCATGGCCCAGGCCGGTGTGCTCTATTCGGGCGAGGGCGAGGAGCACGGCCTGCTCTCGAAGATGCACTGGGTCGTGGAGCGCGTTGCCCACGGTTTCAGTGGCGACCTGCTGCTGTTCGACAGCCTGCTGGATGAATTCAACGCGTATGTCGGGACACTGCGCCACAAGGTCGAGCTGCGCGAACAGCGCGCCGTCGAGGCCGCCAAGGGGCGCGACAAACTGCTGGGCGCTCGCCAGCAGGCCGTCGATGCCATCGGCAATGCCCTGGAGGGGCGAACGCTTCCTGGAGCCATGCAGCGGTTTCTCGAACAGACCTGGGCCGATGTGCTGGTCTTCGTGCTCCTGCGCCATGGTGAGCGCAGCAGCGAATGGCAGCGCTCGGTCGAGGTGGCGGAGCAACTGGCCTGGAGCGGCACCCCGCTGGACCAGACTGGGCGCGAGCGCCTCCAGCAGCTGCGCGTTCCACTGCTGGAGGATTTGCGCAAAGGCCTCGAACTGCTCGGCGGCTACCATGAGGACGGCATCCGCCGCCTGCTGCAGGACCTGGTCGCCTGCCAACATGCCATCCAGTCGCAACAACCGCAGGTTGCAGCGCGCATCGCCAGCGCCCTGCCGGACAGCAAGCTCGGCGAAATGCTGGGGCAGGACGCAGAGCTCGCCACTACGCCGAGTCCATCCAGCCTTTCACCCCGAGCCCTGGCACTGGCGCGGGATCTCGCACATGTCGAGTTCGGCACCTGGTTCGAATTCGTTGATGGCCCGGAGGTTCGTACGCTGAAGCTGTCCTGGTTCAGCCCAACGACACGGAACTACATGTTCGTCGACCATAGTGGCCAACGGGTGGCTATCATGCCGATTGCCCAGCTGGCCCAAGACATGGAGCAAGGGCTGATCCGCTTGCTTCCCAGCGAACGCAGCGCACCGCTGGTCGATCGTGCGATGAACACCATCTACCGAGTGCTGCAACGCTTTACCGGGCGCACAGCCTGAAGCTTTTCAAGGAGCAACCATGGAAGAACGTCGCCAGCAAGGTCGCCGCTCGACAGAGCTTCTGCTGGAGGTTGTCGATGCGCACACGGGGCAGCGCCTGGGCCGCATTGTCGATCTGTCGATGGACGGCTTCATGTTGTTCAGCGAAGCACTGCTGACCTGCGATTCGCTCTGGGAGTGCCGACTGATTCCGCTCTCCCCTATCGAGGGGGTCCAAGAGATTCGCCTGGGCGCCGACTGTCTATGGACCCGCCCCGCAGCCGATGGCCAGCATTGCTGGGCAGGGTTCCATATCATCGATCTGGCCGAGGACCAGGAGGCGCAGCTGGAGAACTTGCTCCGCCAGATGTAATGGAGTTCTGTAGGCGAATGCGGTGTCATGTTCGTGGGCAAGCTCGCTACTACGGATTAGGGGCGAAGCGCAGTGGCCACTCCGTAGGAGCCAGCTTGCTGGCGAAGGCGGGGTTGGTTTCGTGAGCAAGCTCGCTCCGCCAAGGCTCCCGATCCCAAAGAGCACGTCAACATTAGCCAACAACAATGAACAAGCCCCGCAGTGCGGGGCTTGTTCATTCCTGGGATTAGGCGAAGACAATCTCCTCGCCTTCCACCCTGGCCGCGATTGTCGCGCCAGGCACGAACTGGCCAGCGAGGATTTGCTGGGCCAGCGGGTTTTCGATCCAGCGCTGGATCGCACGCTTGAGCGGGCGTGCGCCATAGACCGGGTCGTAACCAATAGCGATAAGCTTGTCCAAGGCTTCCGGGCTCAGCTCGATATTGAGCTCGCGCTCGGCCAGGCGCTTGCGCAGACGCTGCAGCTGAATCTCGGCGATACCGGCGATCTGCTCACGGCCCAAGGGCTCGAAGACCACCACTTCGTCGATGCGGTTGACGAATTCCGGCCGGAAGTGGGTGCTGACCGCATCCATCACCGCAGCACGCTGGGCTTCGCGGTCGCCCACCAGCTCCTGGATCTGCATCGACCCTAGGTTGGAGGTCATCACCACCACCGTGTTGCGGAAGTCCACGGTACGACCGTGGCTGTCGGTCAGACGGCCATCCTCGAGCACCTGCAGGAGAATGTTGAAGACGTCTGGGTGCGCCTTCTCCACTTCGTCCATCAGCACCACGGAATAAGGCTTGCGACGCACCGCTTCAGTCAAGTAGCCGCCCTCCTCATAGCCCACATAGCCCGGCGGGGCGCCAATGAGGCGGGCAACCGAGTGTTTCTCCATGAATTCGGACATGTCGATGCGCACCAAGGCCTCTTCGGTGTCGAAGAGGAATTCGGCCAGCGCCTTGCACAGCTCGGTCTTGCCGACCCCGGTCGGGCCTAGGAAGAGGAAGGAGCCGCTTGGGCGATTCGGGTCGGAGAGCCCGGCACGCGAGCGACGCACGGCGTTGGCGACGGCGACCACGGCCTCATTCTGGCCAATCACGCGCTGGTGCAGCATGGACTCCATCTTCAGCAGCTTCTCACGCTCGCCTTCGAGCATCTTCGCCACCGGGATGCCGGTCCACTTTGAAACCACCTCGGCGATCTCTTCGTCAGTGACCTTGTTACGCAGCAACTGGTTCTCGGTCTTGCCGTGCTGGTCCACCATCTGCAGGCTGCGCTCCAGGTCCGGGATCACCCCGTACTGCAGTTCAGCCATGCGTTGCAGGTCGCCCTTGCGCCGGGCGGCCTCCATATCCTGGCGGGCCTGTTCGATCTTCTGCTGGATCTGGGCAGAGCCTTGCACCTCCGCCTTCTCGGATTTCCAGATTTCCTCGAGGTCGGCGTACTCGCGCTCGAGTTTTTGGATGTCCTCCTCCAGCTTGGCCAGGCGCTTGCGGGTGGCCTCGTCGTCTTCCTTCTTCAGCGCCTCGCGCTCGATCTTCAGCTGGATCAGGCGGCGATCCAGGCGATCCAGCGCCTCCGGCTTGGAGTCGATCTCCATGCGGATACGGCTGGCGGCTTCGTCGATCAGGTCGATAGCCTTGTCCGGCAGCTGGCGGTCAGTGATATAGCGGTGCGACAGCTTGGCCGCGGCAATGATCGCGCCATCGGTGATGGTGACGCCGTGGTGCACTTCATAGCGCTCTTTAAGGCCGCGCAGGATGGCGATGGTGTCTTCTTCGCTCGGCTCATCCACCAGCACTTTCTGGAAGCGCCGCTCAAGGGCGGCGTCCTTCTCGATGTACTGGCGGTACTCGTCCAGCGTGGTCGCGCCGACGCAGTGCAGCTCACCGCGCGCCAGCGCCGGCTTGAGCATGTTGCCCGCATCCATGGCGCCCTCGGCCTTGCCGGCGCCGACCATGGTGTGCAGCTCGTCGATGAACAGGATGATCCGGCCTTCCTGCTTGGAAAGCTCATTGAGCACAGCCTTCAGGCGCTCTTCGAACTCGCCGCGGAACTTGGCGCCCGCGATCAGCGACCCCATGTCCAGCGACAGCAGGCGCTTGTCCTTGAGGCCATCCGGCACTTCGCCGTTGACGATGCGCTGGGCCAGGCCTTCGGCGATGGCGGTCTTGCCGACACCCGGCTCGCCGATCAGCACCGGATTGTTCTTGGTGCGGCGCTGCAGGACCTGGATGGTGCGACGGATTTCGTCATCACGGCCGATGACTGGATCGAGCTTGCCTTCCTCGGCGCGCTTGGTCAGGTCCACGGTGTATTTGTCGAGAGCCTGGCGCGACTCCTCGGCATTCGGGTCATTCACCGCCTGGCCACCCCGCAGGTTGGCGATGGCATTCTCCAGCGCCTTTCGGGTCACGCCCTGGCCCAGCAGCAGCTTGCCCAGACGGGTGCCCTCGTCCATCGCAGCCAACACCACCAGCTCGCTGGAGATGAACTGGTCACCTTTCTGCTGGGACAGGCGATCCGCCTGGTTGAGCAGGCGCGCCAGGTCTTGCGAGAGGTTCACATCACCCGTCGGGCTCTGGATCTTCGGCAGCCGGTCGAGCTCGCTGGTCATCGTCTGGCGCAAGGCCATGACGTCGAATCCGACTTGCATCAACAGGGGCTTGATCGAGCCACCCTGCTGATCAAGCAGGGCAAGCATCAGGTGCAGGGGCTCGATGGCCGGGTGGTCATGGCCAACCGCCAGGGACTGGGCATCGGAAAGCGCCAGTTGCAGCTTGCTGGTCAAACGATCGATTCGCATGGGTTCGTCCTTTCTCGTCAATGGCGGGCCCGGGTAATGCCTGTCCCGAAACACGAAAGCCCGCTGGGATGAAGACTAGATAAGGACGATTCTGGGCGATTCAAGCCGCCGGGCTTTGATGTGCATCATCCGCCCGGCGAGAAAGTCACTCGGCGAGCCAGACCAGGCTGGCAAAACGCCCGGTGCGCGGCGAGCGGCGGTAGGAGTAGAAACGTGGGTCGCTGACCGTACAGAAACCGCCCCCGAAGACGGCCTCGACGCCCCGCGCGGCGAGGTGGATACGCGCGAGCTGGTAGATATCGGCCATGTAACGCCCGTCATTCAGACTGGGACGAAAAGCCGCCGCACTTTCCGCGTGGCAGGCGAGAAAGGCTTCACGCACTTCCGGTCCGACCTCGAACGCCTCCGGGCCGATCGCCGGCCCCAGCCAGACCAGTACCTCGGCAGGCGGAACGGCCAGCGCGTCCAGCGTCGCTTCCAGCACACCGCCGGCCAGTCCGCGCCAACCGGCATGAGCAGCCGCGACACGGGTGCCCGAACGGTCACAGAACAGCGCCGGCAGGCAATCTGCGGTCAGCACGGCGCTGGCAATGCCGGGGGTATCGGTCCAGCTGGCATCGGCCTGTTCTACCGAAGCGGGATCGGCCTTGACCACGCGCACACCATGGACCTGGCTCAACCAGGCAGGCTGGCAGCCCAGCGATGAGCTCAGGACCTGCCGGTTGTGCTGCACAGCCTGGGGGTCATCGACGACATGGTCGCCAAGGTTGAGGCCCTCAAAGGGCGGCAGGCTGACGCCACCGTCACGGGTGGTGACGCAAGCTCGCACATTGGCAGGTGCGGGCCAGTCAGGCGTCAGCCAGCTGTTCATTGCTCGAAGGACTCGCGATCCTGGCGCAGCAGGCTCAGCAGCCAGACGAAATCATCCGGCAGCGGCGACTCCCACTTCATGCGCTCGCCCGTTATCGGATGGTCCAGTTCCAGGAAGCGGGCATGCAGGGCCTGGCGCGGGAATTCCTTGAGCGTTTGCACCATGGTTGGGTTCGCGGCCGGCGGAATACGGAAGCGGCCGCCGTAGACCGGGTCACCCACCAGCGGGAAGTTCACGTAGGCCATGTGCACGCGAATCTGGTGCGTACGGCCCGTTTCCAGCTTGACACGGGTATGGGTGTGCGAGCGAAAGCGCTCCAGCACGCGATAGTGGCTGACCGCAGGCTTGCCGCCGGCGACCACCGCCATGCGCTGGCGCTGCTGGCCGTGGCGACCGATGGGCGCATCGACCTTGCCGCCCGAGGTGATCACACCAACCACCACGGCCTCATATATACGGCTCACGCTGCGCGCCTGCAGTTGCGCGACCAGGCTGGTATGAGCCTCGAGGGTCTTGGCCACCACCATCAAGCCGGTGGTGTCCTTGTCCAGGCGATGGACGATGCCCGCGCGCGGCACGTTGGCCAGGCCTGGCACATGGTGCAGCAGGGCATTGAGCAAGGTGCCATCGGCATGCCCCGCTGCCGGATGGACCACCAGCCCGGCGGGCTTGTCCAGCACCAGCAGCTGGTCGTCTTCATAGACGATGTTCAGCTCGATGTCCTGAGCCACCCACTCGCCTTGGGATTCCTGCTCGGCCTCGAGTTCCAGATGCGCGCCGCCATGCACGATATCGCGCGGGCGCAGGACCTTGCCGTCGACCTTCAAGAGGCCGTCCTTGATCCAGCCGGACAGGCGGGACCGGGAGTGCTCGGCAAAGAGTTGTGCAGCGACCTGATCGAGACGTTGCCCACCCATTTCGGACGGGACCTCGGCGCTGAGTTGAATGACCTGCTTGGTAATGGAAGACATGCTCGGGAACGGAGGGGGGCGCAGCCTTTGGTTTCGGTTACGCGCTTGTGGTTAAATACCGCGTCTTTGTCCCGGGGGTTCCGGGGCGCCCATCATAACAGGACGGCTCAAGCCACGACAGCTAGCCGTCACAGGGACGCAAGCCGCCATGCAAGTGAAACACCTGCTGCTGATCGCCATTCTCGCCCTTACCGCCGCCTGTTCTTCCAATAAGGAAGTGGTGGACGAGAACCTCAGCGAGGCTGAGCTGTACCAGCAGGCCCAGGCCGATCTGGACAACAGCAGCTACACCCCCGCCATCGCCAAGCTGAAAGCCCTGGAATCGCGCTACCCCTTCGGCCGCTATGCCGAACAGGCGCAGCTTGAGCTGATCTACGCCTACTACAAGAATGCCGAGCCCGAGGCCGCACGCTCCGCCGCCGACCGTTTCATTCGCCTGCACCCGCAGCACCCGAACGTCGACTATGCCTATTATCTCAAGGGCCTGTCCTCCTTCGAACAGGACCGCGGCCTGGTGGCGCGCTTCCTGCCGCTGGACATGACCAAACGCGACCCAGGCGCCGCACGCGACTCGTACAACGAGTTCGCCCAACTGACCAGCCGCTTCCCGAACAGCCGCTACGCGCCTGACGCCAAGCAGCGCATGATCTACCTGCGCAACCTGCTGGCTGCTTATGAAATCCATGTTGCCCACTATTACCTGACCCGCCAGGCCTATGTCGCCGCCGGCAACCGCGGCCGCTACGTGGTGGAAAACTTCCAGGAAACCCCGGCTGTCGGCGACGGCCTGGCGGTGATGGTCGAGTCCTACCAGCGTCTGGGCCTCAACGACCTGGCCGCAACCAGCCTGGAAACCCTGAAGCTCAACTACCCGGATCACCCGAGCCTGGTGGACGGCCAGTTCGTGCCGCGCGAAGAGGAAGCGGACAACCGCTCCTGGCTGGCCAAGGCCACCCTCGGCCTGATCGAAAGCGAACCCCCTCCTCCTCCAGGTGGGACCCGGGCGGCTCAAGATGTGATCCGGCAGTACCAGGACGCCAAGGACGCGATTCCCGAAGAGCTGCTCCCGGAAAACCAGGAAGCGGTCGAGGAAGAAGAACACGAAGCGGAAGCCACCAGCAGCGACCGCTCCTGGTTCAGCCGCATGACCTTCGGCATCTTCGACTGACGAATTGCTGGAACAAGAAAGGGAGGCTCTTTAGCCTCCCTTTTTCATGCTTTCGAGAAAGCAGCGTGATCCGGCCGCCGAATTACCGGCTGGTGGGGTCCAGTCTGTCGCGCACCCAGTCGCCCAGCAGGGCGAAGGCCAGGGTGGTGAAGAAGATCACCAGCGCCGGCAGGGTCGCCAGCCACCAGGCGGTCAGCAGATAGTCGCGGCCGAAGCCGACCATGTTGCCGAGGCTGCTCATGGGAGGCTGGATGCCGAGGCCGAGGAAGCTCAAGGACGTTTCCAGCATGATGGTCTGCGGGAAGTTCAGCGTCATGTTGACGATCAGCGCGTTGGCGATGTTCGGCAGGATGTGCCGGCCGTAGACCCGCCACGGGGAGGCGCCGAGGGTGCGGACCGCCACGGCGTAGCCGTGCTCCACCGATGACAGCGCGAGACCTCGGGCGATGCGGGCGTATCGCTCCCAGCCGAACAGCCCCATCAGCAGGATGAACAGCATCAGGCTATTGCTGAAGAACGCCACCACGGCCAAGGCCAGGATCATGAACGGAATCGAGGCCTGGTAATCGATAGCGATCATCACCAGGTCGTCTACCCAGCCCCGGAAGTGGGTCGCCAGCAGACCGACCAGGGTGCCGAACAGCGCGCTGATCAAGGTGCCGACCAGCGCCACCAACAGGCTCACCTGCACCGAGGTGACCAGGCGGCTAAGGACGTCCCGGCCGAGGTGGTCGGTGCCGAGCAGGTGGCTCCAGCTCCCCGCCTCCAGCCAGATCGGAGGCTGCAGGCGTGCCCGCAGGTCGATGTGCTGATAGTCATAAGGCAGCCACAGGTCGCCCGTCAGGGCGACCAGCACCATCAGCGCCAGCCAGCCGATGGACAGCCAGATCAGCAAGGGCAGGCGTAGAGACCACCTCGCTCGCACCTTGGCAGCGCCGCGCCCGTTCACATTCGTTTCACTCATCGTCGTCATTTCAACCCCTGTTTCTCGAATCGCCCACACGTGGGTCGAGCCAGCCGTATAGAAGGTCAACCAGCAGGTTGGTCAACACCATCGAGCAGGCGATCAGCATCACGATGATCTGCACCACCGCCAGGTCGCGATTGGCCACCGAACTGACCAGCAGCCTGCCCAGACCCGGCCAGGCGAATACGCTTTCAGTCACCACGCCCCCCGCAACCAGGGTTCCGACGAAGAAACCAACGACCGTAATCAGCGGGATCGCAGCATTGGGCAGTGCGTGCCGGATTACCGCCCGATTCCAGCGCAGCCCCTTGGCCCGCGCAGTACGCATGTAGGGCTGGCTCAGCGCCTCCAGCATCGCCGAACGGGTGAAGCGCGCGAGCACTGCAGCTTCGGCCAAGGTCATGGTCAGCACCGGCATTACCAGATGCTGCCAACTGCCGCTGCCGCCAGTCGGCAGGATCTGCCAGGTGATCGAGAACAGCAGGATCAGCAGGATGCCGAAGACGAAGTTGGGCAGACTGAAACCGGCCACCGACAGCAGCATCGTCAGCCGATCTATCCAGCTGTTGCGATGCAACGCAGCCCAGATGCCGGCCGGAATGCCGATCAGCAGGGTGCAAATGCCGGTCACCCCCATCAGCAGCACGGTCGCGGGCAGGCGCTCCAGCACCGCGACCATCGCATCGCGCTCCTCGAAGTAGGAGTAACCGAAGTCGCCTTGCAGGCAGTTGCCGAGAAACTGCACATATTGCTGCCACAACGGCTGGTCCAGTCCCCATTGCTGGCGAAAGGCATCCAGCGCTCGGGGATCGGCATCCAGGCCGAGCACATAGATCGCCGGATCGCCGGACAGGCGCAGAACGATGAACACCGTGCTGACGATCAGCAGCACCGTCAGCAAGGCGCGCAGGAGTTTCTGCAGGCAATAGAGGGCATTCATCAGGCCACCTCCCTGGCAGTCGCCTCGGCATGGAAGCACGCGACCGCTCGATGCCGGCTGTCACCTTCGAGTTCGGGTTGCTGCTGTCGGCATCGGTCCGTGGCCTGGCTGCAGCGGGGATGGAATGCGCAGCCGGTCGGCGGGTTGGCCGGGCTCGGCGGTTCCCCAGGAAGCAGGAGCCGCTGATTGGGAGAGCCGGGGTCCAGGGTGGGAATGGCCGAGACCAGCGCCCGGGTGTAGGGGTGACGCGGCGCGCGAAACAGTTCATTGGCACGGCCCATCTCGACGATGCGGCCCAGGTACATCACCGCCACCCGATCGCACAAGTGGCGTACGACCGACAGATCATGACTGATAAATAGAAGCGTCAGCCCCCGCTCACGGCGCAATTGCTGAAGCAGGTTGACGATCTGGGCCTGGATCGACACGTCCAGCGCCGAGATCGGCTCGTCACAGACCAACAGCTCCGGTTCCAGCACCAGCGCTCGGGCCAACACCACCCGCTGACGCTGGCCACCACTCAGCTCATGCGGATACTTGGTCATCTGGCCCGGCAACAGCCCGACGCTTTGCATCAGCGCCTGCGCCAACTCACGCCGCCGTGCCCGGTCGTGCAAGCGATGGATGGTCAAGGGTTCGATCACCTGATCGAGCACCGTCATGCGTGGGTCCAGCGCGCCGAGCGGGTCCTGGAACACGTACTGGAGGCGTTGGCGCAAGGCGATCCAGTCGGCTTCCGAGCGGCCGATCAACTCCTCGCCGCGGTAACGCACTGAACCGGCACTGGCGCGGGCCATGCTCAGGATGAGCTTGGCGGTCGTCGATTTGCCACAGCCGCTTTCGCCTACCAGGCCAAAGGCTTCGCCCGGTTGAATATCGAAACTGACGCTGTTGACGGCATGGACCCACTGACGTGGGGCGAACAGGCGATTGCACGTGTTGCCTGGATAAGCGCAGCGCAGATCAGCGACCTCCAGCAGGGGCCGGTCCGGAGATATGGGGGTCATCGTGACGGCACTCGATTCGATGGCACGGTAGCAGGGAAGAAACAGGCGAATGTCTGGCCAGCTTCGGTGGACTGGCTGGTCGGTGTGCTGCTCCAGCAGACAGCCGATGCATTCGGGCAACGTGGCGCGAAGGCACAGCCCGCGCCCAGTTCCTGGGGTGGCGGCACCATGCCGGGGATCGCCATGAGTGCGTCATCGTCGCTGTCGATCCGTGGCAGCGAGGCCAGGAGCCCCCGCGTGTAGGGATGGCACGGCGAGCGGAAGACGGCCTCGACCGGCCCACTCTCGACGATCTGGCCGCAATACATCACCACGACCCGGTCGCAGGCCTGGACGACCACGCCAAGATCGTGGGTCACCAGGATGATCGACATGCCGCGCTGGTCGCGCAGTTGCCGCAGGAGGTCGATGATCTGCGCCTGCACGGTGACGTCCAGCGCGGTAGTGGGCTCGTCAGCGATCAGCAGGCGCGGATTGCCGGCCAGCATCATGGCGATCACCACCCGTTGGTTCAGGCCGCCCGACAGTTGATGTGGGTATGCCTGCAAACGCTGCTCCGGGTCCGGGACGCCGACATAACCGAGCAGCTGGAGCGCCCGCGCCTTCAAGGCTTGGCGACCGCGCCGGTCGGGATCATTGAGACGGATGGCCTCGAACAGTTGCCGCCCGATGGACTGCACGGGGTTCAGCGCACTCATAGGATCCTGGAAGATCATTGCCAGCTCGTTGCCACGCAACCGGCTCATGGCACGGTCATCCTGGCTCGGGATCGGCTCGCCATCCCAGCGCATCTCGCCGCTGAGCCGGGCATTGCCGTCCAGCAGTCCCATGGCGGCCATGCAGGTCACACTCTTACCGCTGCCGCTTTCACCGACCAGGCCGACTATCTCGCCCCGGCCCACCTGCAGATCGACGCCTTGCACCACCGGGACACTGGAGCCACCGGCGGCAAAGGCCACCTGCAAGTGGCGGATATCTAACAAAGGTTGCATTGAAACTCCTGACCAGACAGGCAGGGCGGCGTGACCCGCCCTGCACAGAGGGAAAGACCGCGATCAGTCCTTGACCCGCAAAGCTCGGCTGCCGAGGTCCATGAAGGGATTGTCCGAGGGGGTCCAGGCCAGCTCACTGCGCACGCCGTAATACATCGGCAAGGTGTGCAGGTAGGTCCCTGGCGGGTCTTGACGCTCGTAGACTTCAAGCAGTTGGCGCATGGCCTCGATCCGTTTGGCCTTATCAGTTCCCTTGAGCTGCTCGCCCCACTGGTTGAAGGCATCGCTTTGGTAGGTGTGATTGCGCTGGAACCACCCCTCAGGCCCATAGAGGCGGTAGATCTGGCCCAACGGATCGGGATATTCGGCACTGTTGGACCAGTTGAAGATGCCCCGGCCTTTCGGATCGTCCTCGATCTGGGCCCAGTTCTCCTTCGGCTCCAGCTTCACGTTGATCCCCACCTGGCGCCACATCTCAACCAGGATCTGCGCTGTATTGACCTCGCCGGCGTAGTAGTCCTGGAGATAGCGGTAAGCGATCGGCTCGCCCTTGTAGCCGGCCTCCTTCACCAACCGGCGCGCTTTTTCGGGGTCGTACGAAGTGCCCTTGAAATCGCCGATATAGAGGTCACCGAAGACTTCCATCTGCAGTCCGTTGGGCACGGACGTGTGCCCGCTATACAGGGTGTCGACGATCAGCTGGCGATCGATGGCAAGGCTCAGCGCCTGACGCATCTTCGGGTCTTTCAACTGGGGGTGGTTCTCGTCGAAAACGATGACGCGGATATTGCGAATCGGGCCGCCTTCGACGCGGGCAGTTCCGTCGGACTTGAGCAACTCGAACTGGTCCGGCGTCAATTCGGCAGCGATCTGGTAATCGCCGGCTTTCAGGCCCGCGATACGAGCAGCGGTTTCCGGCACCTCCTTGAAGGTGACGCTGTTGACCGGCGCCTTTTCGCCCCAATAACGGTCGAACGCTTGCAGCTTGATGTAATCGCCATGCCGGACTTCAGCCAGGCGGTAGGGGCCGGTGCCGATCGGCTGCTTGAGCCAGTTTTCCCAACTTCCGGCCGCCTGGAAGGCGTCCTTGCAGACCATTTCGCTCATCCAGTTGGCAAAGCGCAGCTCCAGCAAGGGGTCCGGCTGGACGAAGCGGATACGCACGGTATGGCTGTCGCGCACCTCGACCTGTTCCAGGCCACCCAGGTATTCGCGAGCGATGCCCCAGCCCGGCGCCTGCTCGCCCAGAAAGCGCTGCGGCCCCAGGCTGAAGGCCACATCCTCGGCATCGAAGACCTCGCCGTTATGGCACTGCACGCCCTGGCGCAGGCTGAACTCGAGGGTCCGGTCATCGAGCCGACGCCAGCTCTGCGCCAGCCCCGGCTTCAACTCGCCGCCAGCCTGGTTGTCGGTGTAGATCAGGGTTTCCAGCACATTCTTCATGACCCGGGCATTGACGTTACTGTTTTCGGCCATCGGGTCGAGGCGGGACGGATTCTTGGTGACCGCCACGGTCAGGTCGGTCTGGCTGACGGCCATGGCCTGTCCGGCGCTTGCACTGAGCACAGCGGCGCCCAGCAGGGTGCAGAACCTACGGGAGAAGCGATTCATCTTCTTGTTCCTCTAGCTGTTGTCGATGTCATCAAACGGTCACTGTCATTTACCAACCATTCCGCTAGATTGGTTTAAACCAAAGCTTAGACACTGGTTTAAACCACGCTTGTTACGATTTCGTTAAGCCTTGAGGAATTCAGGAAGATGGAACACGAGTCCACCATGACGTCTGCCGGTATTGCCCGGCTGGCGTTGAAGGACGCATTACGCGAGCAGCGCTGGCGCGCGGGTGAAAAGCTGCCGCCAGAGCGCGAGCTATGCGACTCCCTGGGCGTGAAGCGGATGTCGCTGCGTCAGGCGCTGCTGGCACTGGAAAACGAAGGCGCGATTTTCCGTCTGGATCGAAAGGGCTGGTTCGTCGCGCAGCCCCGCTTCATCTATGACCCGCTGAGCTACGTCAGCTTCCAGCGCGCGGCCTCCCTGCAGGGCGAAGCGACCTGGCAGGACCTTTCACAGGAAACAATCCAGGCCGATGCCGATCTGGCCGCTGATTTCGGTATCCAGCCGGGTGCTCCGCTGCTACGTGTGCAGGGCTGGGGCGCCTTCAATGGTCATCGGATCTTCGTCCACGACGTGCTGATCAACTGCCAGCGAGCACCGAACTATCCCGCAAAACTGGCGGGACGCTCGTTCACTGAAGTCTGGGAGCAGGAGTTCGCTATCAAGCCGAAGCTGGCCGACCTCAAGATCCGGCCCGTGCGGCTGGAGGGGCAGCCCCAGCAGTTGCTCGGCTGCAGCAACGGTGCGCCCGGCCTCTACATCCGGCGCATCAAGACCGATGAACAAGGCCAGGTGATCCAGCTCGACCGCGAGTTCTGGCGCTTCGAGGCCCTGGAGCTGCACTTCGCACCGGAGGTTTCACAATGAGTTCGACTCAGTCGACTTCCCCACAGGCCCTTCCCGAGGCGGCCTTGACGCTCGCCCAGGAAATGGCCGACGAGGCGCGAACCATCATCAAGCGATACTTCCGCACTCGGCCGGCCGTCGATGCGAAAGGGGACGCCAGTCCGGTGACCATTGCCGACCGTGAAGTGGAACGCATGATGCGCGAGCGTATCGAAGCGAGCTTCCCGGACCACGGCATCAAGGGCGAGGAGTTCGCCCACCGCAACCCGCAAGCGGAGTGGTGCTGGCATCTCGACCCGATCGATGGCACCAAGTCATTCCTCTCGGGTTCGCTGTGCTTTGGTACGCAAATCGCCCTCAGCCATCACGGTGAGCCCGTGCTGGGCCTGATCGACCAGCCGATCACCGGCGAGCGTTGGCTGGCCTCAACGTGTCGTTCAAGTGTGCTGAACGATCAGCCGATCCGCACGTCCGCTTGTACCGAGCTGGCCACCGCGGTGCTCTACACCTCGGACCCAGCCTGCCTGCAACCGGGTCAGGTCGCGGCCTTCGAGCGCTTGCGCCAGGCGATCAGCGTCACGCGTTATTCACACGACTGCTACGCCGCCGGCCTCCTGGCACTGGGCCAGATCGACCTGCTGGTGGAGGCCAATGTCTATCCCTACGATATTGCCGCGCAGATTCCGGTGATTGAAGGTGCGGGGGGCATCGTGACCGATTGGCAGGGCAATCCGCTGCAGTTGGATGGGCGAGTCAATGTCCTGGCGGCAGCCAATGCCGCGCTGCATGCCAAGGCGCTGGCGATGCTCAACGCAGGAACCGGGGCGTTATCGAGTACCCGGTAACGGGAGTCCGGGCCGAGCCACCCCGCACCTGCGGGACATAGGGGATGGGTTCTGCACGAAAAAACCTCGGACGGCGCTGAGACCGGCCTCAGGCTGCGTCATCCAATGCAGGCGACTTTCTTGGAGAACCTAATCCCCCAGCCGCCACCCCGAGGTGATCGGATAGCGCCGGTCGCGACCGAATCCGCGCTGGGTAACCCTTATGCCAATCGCCGCCTGGCGTCGCTTGTACTCATTGCGATCCACCAGCCGAAGCACCCGGTTGACCGTATCCTCATCGAAGCCCTCGGCGATGATGGCGTTGGCCGAGAGGTCATGCTCGATGTAGAGCTTGAGGATTTCATCCAGCAACGGATACGGCGGCAGCGAGTCCTCATCCAACTGGCCCGGCGCCAGCTCAGCCGAAGGCGGGCGCTCGATGACCCGCTGCGGAATCACCCGCCCATGGCTGTTTCGATACTCGGCCAGGCGAAATACCAGGGTCTTGGGTACGTCCTTGAGGACGTCGAAACCGCCCGCCATGTCGCCGTAGAGCGTGGCATACCCGACGGCGAGTTCGCTCTTGTTGCCGGTCGTCAGGACCAGGTAGCCCTTCTTGTTGGAAATGGCCATCAGTATGGTGCCTCGGCAGCGGGCCTGGAGGTTCTCCTCACTGGTGTCGCGGGGCGAGCCATCGAAGACCGGCGCCAGCGTCTGCATGAAGGCATCGACAGCAGCGGCAATCGGCAGAACCTGGTAACTGACGCCCAGGGCGCGCGCTTCGGCCTCGGCATCCTCCTGGCTGATCTGGGCGGTGTAGTGATAAGGCATCATCACCGCCTCGACCCGCTCCGGCCCCAGGGCATCAACGGCCACGGCAAGGGTCAGGGCCGAATCGATGCCGCCGGACAGCCCCAGCACCACACCGTTGAAACCGTTCTTGCGCACGTAGTCACGCACGCCTACCACCAGTGCCTGGTAGACACTGGCTTCAAGGCCGGGTAGCTCCTCGCAATGGGTCTGGCGCGGCCTCAGGCAGTCGCCTTGCCACTGCAGGTCGACTGGATACAACCCTTCGATGAACGCTGGTGTCCGCTGGCAAACCGCACGATAGACATCGATGACGCAACTGCCACCATCGAAGACCAGCTCATCCTGCCCACCTACCTGGTTGACATAGATGATCGGCATCTCGCCCTCGGCGGCGCGCTCGGCCAGCACCTCCTCCCGCTCGCGCTGTTTATCCAGGTGAAATGGGGAAGCATTCAAGCTCAGCATTAGCTGGGCCCCCGCTGCGCGGGCCTGCGCCATAGGTTCGGGGAACCAGATGTCCTCGCAAATCGACAAGGCCACGGCAATGCCCTTGATATCCACCACGCAGGCCTGCTGGCCAGGCTCGAAGTAGCGTTTCTCGTCGAAGACCCGGTAGTTGGGCAACTTCTGCTTGAAGTAGGTGGCCAGCAGTTCGCCGTCGGCGATCACTGCGCAGGCGTTGTAGCGCGCGTCGGCGTCCAGCCAGGGGTAGCCAACCACCAGGTAGATGCCGCGAACCTCCTCGCGCAGCCGCTGCAGCCCTTGCTCGATACGCCGCTGCATGCTGGAGCGCAGCAGGAGGTCCTCCGGTGGATAGCCGCTCAGCGTGAGTTCCGGAAAGACGATGACGTCCGCCTCCCAGAGTTCCCGCGCCGAATTCGCGGCCTCGATGATTCGTTCCACGTTGCCGTGTACATCACCGACTCGCAGATTGAGCTGCGCCATCACGACCCGCAGGCTTTGGCTCATGGCCGCCTCCTCAGCGTTGTCCACAATGCGCCGAGCACCGTGGAATGCGTCTCAGCGCCACCATACTCCGCATCACGCGCAGCGGATACTGCCCAAGGCTCCACAGCCGTGCGGCTGGTCTCTGTGCGTGGACAACCGGCTTGGATAAACTGCCAGACTCCAAACTAGATGAGAGCACCAACAGGATGTTTCGCCTGCTGTTCTGGATTGCCGTGATCTTCGCCGCCATTTGGCTCTGGCGCCGGTTCAAGACCCCAACCCCGCCGCGCCCTGCCCCACGCCAGGACGATGAAACCCAGCCCATGGTGCGCTGCGCCCAGTGCGGTGTTCACCTGCCGCGCGCCCATGCTTTGTCCCGCGACGACCGCTGGTACTGCAGTCAGGCCCACCTCGAACAGGACAAGAGCTCTGGTGAGCGCTGAGAGCCTGAACGGAGTCGGTCCGCAGGCACGACGCATTTTCCGCCTCTACAACCTTTATCGGTTGTCGATCGGCCTGCTACTCGTGCTACTGATTTCCAGCGAGCTCGACGACCAGTTGCTGAACCCCGTCAATGCGGACCTGTTCCGCAAGGGCAGCTGGTTCTACCTGATCCTCAACGTACTGGTCGCGACGCTGGTCGCCCAACCCCGGCGCATGGTGCAGATATTCAGCCTTGCCCTGGTGGATGTGCTGCTGCTGTCCGGCCTGTTCTTCGCTGCAGGCGGCACTCCCAGCGGCATCGGCAACCTGCTGATCGTCTCGGTGGCGATCTCCAACTCACTGTTGCGCGGTCGCATCGGTCTGCTGGTGGCGGCGGTGGCGGCCATCGGCCTGATCTACCTGACCTTCTACCTCAGCCTCATCTACCCGCAGGTGTCCAGCCAGTTCGTCCAGGCCGGCGCATTGGGCGCCCTTTGCTTCGCCGCTGCGCTGTTCGTCCAGGCAGCCAGCAAGCGACTGCAACGCAGCGAAAGCCTGGCCGAGCAACGGGCGGAGGACGTAGCCAACCTCGAAGCGCTCAATGCGCAGATCCTCGAGCGCATGCGCACCGGCATCCTGGTCCTGGACCCCTTGCACCGTATCCTCCTGGCCAACCAGGGCGCCCAGACCCTGCTCGGCAAGGAAGGTCTTGCCGGCAAACCACTTGCCCCGCAATGCCCGGAGCTGCTGCATTGCTACGAACAGTGGGTCAGCAACCCCACATTGCGACCACCAAGTTTCCAGGCCTTCACCGACGGCCCGACACTGCAGCCCAGCTTCGTTCCACTGCCCCAGGGCAGGCAGGAAAACATCCTCGTGTTTCTCGACGATATTTCCCAGGTGGCGCAGCAGGCCCAACAACTGAAACTGGCCTCTCTGGGGCGCCTCACCGCGGGCATCGCCCACGAAATCCGCAACCCGCTTGGGGCCATCAGCCATGCTGCGCAGCTGTTGCATGAGTCGGAGGACCTGCCAGGGCCCGACCGGCGTCTGGCGCAGATCATCCAGGACCATTCGCGACGCATGAACCTGGTGATCGAGAACGTATTGCAACTGTCCCGTCGCCGCCAGTCAGACCCCCAGTTGCTGGACCTCAAGTACTGGCTGACCCGCTTCGCCAGTGAGTTTCGCAGCTCCGCCAGTACTAACCAGACCCTTCATCTGGCCAGCATTGGCAGCACCCTGCAGACACGCATGGACCCGCACCAGCTGACTCAGGTCCTGACCAACCTGGTCGAGAACGGCCTGCGCTACAGCGCCCAGAAGCACACGCAAGGCCAGGTGTGGCTCAAGCTGTTCCGCGACCCGGAAAGCGATCTGCCGGTGCTCGAGGTCGAGGACGACGGCGAGGGCGTGCCGGAAGAGCACCGACCGCACATCTTCGAGCCCTTCTACACCACCGAAAACAAAGGCACGGGGCTCGGGTTGTATATTTCCCGCGAACTCTGCGAGAGCAACCAGGCTCGCCTCGACTACAAACCCCGCGAGCAAGGCGGCAGCTGCTTCCGTATCACCTTTGCCCATCCGCGCAAACTGAGCTGACCATGACCCGACAGAGAGCCCTGATCGTCGATGACGAGCCCGATATCCGCGAATTGCTGGAGATCACCCTCGGGCGGATGAAGCTCGACACCCGCAGCGCACGCAATCTCAAGGAAGCCCGCGAATGGCTGGCCCGCGAGCCCTTCGACCTGTGCCTGACCGACATGCGCCTGCCCGATGGCACTGGCCTTGAGCTAGTACAGTACATCCAGCAGCGCCACCCGCTGGTCCCGGTAGCGATGATCACTGCCTACGGTAGCCTCGACACTGCCGTGAACGCCCTGAAGGCCGGCGCCTTCGACTTCGTCACCAAGCCCGTCGACCTCGGCCGCTTGCGCGAACTGGTCAATACGGCCCTGCGTCTCAGCAATCCGGAAGCCAGCGAAGCGCCGGTGGATAGTCGCTTGCTGGGCGACTCGCCGCCGATGAAGTCCCTGCGCAATCAGATCCAGAAACTTGCCCGCAGCCAGGCGCCGGTCTACATCAGCGGCGAATCCGGCAGCGGCAAGGAGCTGGTGGCTCGCCTGATCCACGAGCAAGGGCCGCGCGCAGAACGCCCCTTCGTTCCGGTGAACTGCGGCGCCATTCCCTCGGAGCTGATGGAAAGCGAATTCTTCGGCCACAAGAAAGGCAGCTTCACCGGCGCGCTCGAAGACAAGCAGGGCCTGTTCCAGGCGGCCAATGGCGGCACCTTGTTCCTCGACGAAGTGGCGGACCTGCCGTTGCCAATGCAGGTGAAACTGCTACGCGCCATTCAGGAAAAGGCCGTAAGGACCGTTGGTGGTCAGCAGGAAGTGGTGGTCGACGTGCGCATCCTCAGCGCCACGCACAAGGACCTCGCCGCTGAAGTGGCCGCCGGGCGCTTCCGTCAGGACCTCTACTACCGCCTGAACGTCATCGAACTTGGCGTGCCGCCCCTGCGCGAACGCCGCGAAGACATTCCGCTGCTTACCGAGACCATGCTCAAGCGCCTGGCGCAGCAAAGCGGCCTGCCCGCTGCGCGGCTCACGACCGAAGCACTGGACAAACTCAAGTGCTACCGCTTCCCGGGCAACGTGCGCGAACTGGAAAACATGCTCGAGCGTGCCTACACGCTCTGCGAAGATAATGAGATCCAGGCCCGCGACCTGCGGCTCAGCGAGGCGAGCAGCAGCGCCGAGTCAGGCGAAGCGAACCTGGCGCAGATCGATAACCTTGAGGACTACCTGGAGGAGATCGAGCGCAAACTGATCATGCAGGCGCTGGAAGAGACGCGCTGGAACCGCACCGCTGCTGCCCAGCGCTTGGGCCTGACCTTCCGCTCGATGCGCTATCGGTTGAAGAAGCTGGGCATAGATTGATCCGCCTGCAGGAGCGAGGGGGACGCCGAGTCCTTGTACGCGAACATCCTCCGCTTTCGCCTCCTACGAAAAGGTCGCCACCCTCCTGTAGGAGCGAGCTTGCTCGCGAACTTCACCCCCGCATTCGCCAGCAAGCTGGCTCCTACGAAAAGCCCCTCGCTCGCCCCTGTAGGAGCGAGCTTGCTCGCGAACATCACCCCCGCATTCGCCAGCAAGCTGGCTCCTACGAAAAGCCCGTCGCCGCCCCTGTAGGAGCGCGCTTGCTCGCGAACATCACCCCCGCATTCGCCAGCAAGCTGGCTCCTACGAAAAGCCCCTCGCTCGCCCCTGTAGGAGCGAGCTTGCTCGCGAACACCACGTCCCGCATTCGCCAGCAAGCTGGCTCCTACGAAAAGCCCCTCGCCCGCCCCTGTAGGAGCGCGCTTGCTCGCGAACATCACCCCCGCATTCGCCAGCAAGCTGGCTCCTACGAAAAGCCCGTCGCCGCCCCTGTAGGAGCGCGCTTGCTCGCGAACATCACCCCCGCATTCGCCAGCAAGCTGGCTCCTACGAAAAGCCCGTCGCTCGCCCCTGTAGGAGCGAGCTTGCTCGCGAACACCACGTCCCGCATTCGCCAGCAAGCTGGCTCCTACGAAAAGCCCCTCGCCCGCCCCTGCAGGAGTGCGCTTGCTCGCGAACATCACCCCCGCATTCGCCAGCAAGCTGGCTCCTACGAAAAGCCCGCCGCCCGCCCCCCTGTAGGAGCGAGCTTGCTCGCGAACATCACCCCCGCATTCGCCAGCAAGCTGGCTCCTACGAAAAGCCCGCCGCCCGCCCCTGTAGGAGCGAGCTTGCTCGCGAACTTCACCCCCGCATTCGCCAGCAAGCTGGCTCCTACGAAAAGCCCGTCGCGGCCCCTGTAGGAGCGAGCTTGCTCGCGAACATCGCCCCCGCATTCGCCAGCAAGCTGGCTCCTACGAAAAGCCCGTCGCTCGCCCCTGTAGGAGCGAGCTTGCTCGCGAACACCACGCCCCGCATTCGCCAGCAAGCTGGCTCCTACGAAAAGCCCGTCGCCCGCCCCTGTAGGAGCGAGCTTGCTCGCGAACATCACCCACGCTTTCGCCAGCAAGCTGGCTCCTACGAGACGCCCGCCGCCGCCCCTGTAGGAGCGAGCTTGCTCGCGAACATCGCCCACACTTTCGCCAGCAAGGGGCCGCTGGCGGAGGTGCTTGTTTGCGCTCAGCCCAATCGAGTGGCCGGTGTATACGGGGCTGGATCGATGATCGGCTTGCGTTCCAGCATGAGGTCCGCCAGCAACCGGCAGGACGCCGGTGCCAGGACGAGCCCGTTACGGTAGTGCCCGCAGTTCAACCAGAGGCCGTCGAACCCCGCCACAGGACCAATGAAGGGAATCCCCTCCGGCGAGCCAGGACGCAGCCCGGCCCAGTGCCCCACCAGCTCGGCATCCGCCAGGCCCGGTAGTAGTTCGAAGGCAGATGCCTTGAGGCTTTCCAGGGCTTCCTCGGTAGGGGTCTTGTCGAATCCGGCGTGCTCCAGGGTGCTGCCAACGAGGACGTGACCGTCACGCCGCGGAATCGCATAGCGCCCCTTGGCCAGCACCATGGACGGCAGGAAGTCCTCCGCGCATTTGAACAGGATCATCTGCCCCTTCACGGGCTCCACCGGCAGCTCGACGCCCAAGGTTCCCAACAGCTCGCCACTCCAGGCACCGGCAGCCAGCACCACCCGATCGGCCAGGAGTTCGCCTTCGACCGTGCTCACACCGGTGACCCGCTGGCCATCACGGACAAAACCGCGCACTTCGCACGACTCGTGCAAGGTCACATTCGGCATCCGTAGCAAAGCCTCTCGCAGGGCACGAGTCAGACGCGGGTTGCGCACATTGGCCACGCCCGCCATATAGATCGCCCGCTGGAAACCCGGTCCGAGCGGGGGAACGGCGGCATGGACCTGCGCCATATCGACCGGGGCCAACGGCCTCCCCTGAGCGGCGGCCCAGGCCAGCGCCTCAGCCTCATCCTCCAGGTCCAGCCAGTAGAGCCCCGTGACGAAGACCTCAGGGTCCACACCGGTTTCAGCGAGCAGTTGCTGACCGAGCTGCGGATAGAAGTCCTGCGACCAATGCGCCAACGCCGTAACGGCGGAGGAATAGCGCCAGGGATAAAGCGGGGACACGATGCCGCCGCCGGCCCAGGAGGACTCGCGTCCGCAAGGGCCCTTGTCGAGCACGGCCACGTCAACCCCTTCCTTCGCCAATAGGTACGCTGACAGCAACCCGATAGCTCCCCCACCGACCAGCAAAACGCGCATGAAACCTCCAGCACAACAGGAAAATCTGGCGCGTCGCTCGCCTCGGCAGTCTCCAGAGACTGCCTCGCACAAACGGCGCATGGACAATACGATCGCAGCACCAGGGTGCGGGCAAAGCCCGGCACCGGGAGAGGAATTCTAAGACAGGGAGACGCGCAGATGCGCGATCGAGGAGCCCGGACGACTGTTCAATCGTCTGTCAGGAGCAATCACCACTGGTGGTTTTGGACACAGAGGCCCGACCCGTGAGGCTGATCGAAACCAGCCGTTCCTGCTCACCTACGCTTGGTGACGCGCGGCAGACTTTCAACACCGTGCTCACGGACGCTGTGCCCGTGGGCTGGAAGGCAATGCTGTGCACACTGGCACTGATCACGAATCCGCTCGGTGCAGCCGGATGGACCTGCACCACCGTGCCACCCGAACTGCGAACTATCCAGCCCTGCTGCCAGCCGCCCGATGTCGCACAGGTTGACCCATTGGAGGACGCGCAGAGGGTGACCGCCTGGTTGCGCTTGACCGCCTCGCTACGCGCAAGCGCCGCCCCCGCAACCAGGTCGTTCGCCTGACTCCGCAACTTGCTGCCCAGGGTCACATCAGTGAAGGATGGGATGGCGATCCCGAGGAGGACCGCCAGCACCACCAGGGTGACCATCAGCTCGATCAGGGTGAAGCCTCCGCAGCGACACCACCGGGCGTCGTCCACCACTCCCGCATTCATGGGCAGGCTGCTCATTCTCGATCGATGCTCCAGTAAACCCGTCCTTTCGGCCGCTCTGACGTGGAAAATTCGGGATCAGGCTCAAAGCACTCCAGCGTGCAAACGAACGGCAGCTCCGTACCATCATCCAGCCTCACCTCGCCTGCCACCGGTGACGGCGACAGGCCACCACCATCCAGGACAATGAACCTGTCGCCATCCAGACCCGAGGCATCCTTGTAGGAGATGTTATAGGCACGGTTTGTCCCCAGACCAGAACAGGCATTCGGATCAGGAGAGGTCGGCTGGTGCGTATTGAAGACAATTCGCCCAAACACGGTCACAGCTGAGGTCACGACTTGCTCAGAGGCAGCCAGGGCCAGATACCAACCCTTGGGCTTGGAGTTCAACTGCGACTGAGTGGGATTGCCGCTGCCAGATATCGGCAACAGCGTATTGAGACAGATGAAACTATCACCGCTATCCGAACAGATGTCATCGCCAGTCAACCAGTCCGCGGTCGTCGGCCGATCTTTGATATTGAAGAAGTAGTTGGTCAGGCCGGCAGTTGCGGCATAGCTGCTCAACGGTTTTTCCCGATCGCCGGAACCTAGCTGCAGCAGATAGCTATCACCTGAAACTACAACTTCCGGGGCAAACATGAACTTCCTGTTGATAGAACATGTTCCTCCGTTCGCACAACCCAGAGAAGCAATCCGGTCGATATCCCAATCGCCCGGCGCATCGTTGCCGATCGTGATTCGGTAAACATTACCGCCCAGGTCAGCCGCATAGGCGTACTTCGCCCGTCCGTTGCTATCCGGTACTACCGTAACGTCCCCGACCACACCTCTCTCGGTATTCAGCGTGTTAAGCAGCGCGCCGGTATTGGCGTCCAGCACATAGATCTTGTTTCCTTTGCTGGAAGACGTGCAGGAATGGTTGGAAGTACCGTTATCGGTATCTTCACAGTTGTCATAGCCACCGCCCATGATCAGTAGCGGCGAGTTACCGGAGTCGTAACCAGCAGCCTTCAACACCATGGCCGACGACCATGTTTGGCCGATCCCGTCAAACCCCGCCGTACAGCCGGTATCGTTCCCAAGATTCGGGCAGCCGACCTTCCACTTCAGTGCAGGACTGGTTGGGCTGGTTACGTCGAAAGCATAAAGGGCACGCCCACCCCGGCGCATGCCAGCATAGATGAATGTCTTCTGGACGCTGCTGATGGTGCCGCGGAATGCGGTGATTGGACCGTCAACGCCATAGCTCTTTGGCTGCCCCCCCGTGCTGCCCTGGAAGCTGATGGTCGGAGCATTTGTCCGCAGGCGGTTGAGATTGCCGTAGAACTCGGGCGGCACGAAGGACCAAAGCTCTCGCCCCGCTTCAGTATCCGTTTCACTAGCAGGACGATTACCGTTGATGGCCCGGAACGCCCCGTCGTTACCACCGTAGTAGACGACCACATTCGGAGCCCCCGTGGATCCGTAGTCAATTGCCACCGGCCTGGAGTGCACGACATCGCCGTGGGCCGAGCGACGCATTTCAGTGGTGGTCACTCCATCGGTGTCCTCATCGTCCACGTCGAGGCCCCGCGCCCAGTTGATCAGCCCATCCCTGTTTGCATCGGTGACACCAAGGAGGGACGAAGTGATTGCGCTGTTGGTAGAGGCAAAGTCCGTCAATTGGGTGCATGAAGAAAAAGTCGGGTTGCAGGTATACATCGTCCGACTGGTCCCGCTCCTCAACAGATAGCCTTGCCCCCCCTTTTCAACCACATTGCCGTCAGGCGTGTTCGAAATATCCGAGTTGGCGACGGTCAGGCATGAACCTTGAGGGCGGTTCTGCCAATAGGTGTCGAGAGTTGAGCGGGTCCAGAAGCTACGCGCACATTCGGCAATGAAGTTAGTCGAGGTGTTGATCGCCGCATTGCCGTTGGCATCCTGCAGCCTCAAGGAACCATTGGTGATCCCCAACTTGTACTGCTTGAGATTACCCGCCCACCGGGGAGCCAGGTTCTCGTCGGGGCGGAACATCCCGATGAACACCTGGTTCAGGTAGGTTCCCTGCGTATTCACACTCACCGGAAGGCTAACCGACGCGAAGGCACTGTTGACCGACTGAATTTCGGAGAGCGCTGTTTTCAGAGCATCGGCAATCTGAGTACCCGTGGCGGTGACGTCGAAGTACTTGCCGCCACTCACACCCGCAATGCTTTTGAGCAATGCCGTCCAGCCTGGACCCTGGCCGGTAGTCACCTTGTTCACATCGATGGTGTAGGTGACGATTCCAAGGTCGCTGGTCTTCATGAAGCGCGCCCACTCATCCGCCATGTTGTCTTGCGATCCACTGGGAGAGATGGGAATAGTCGTCGTCCGGCCGCCAGCAGCGCTAAGCGCAGCGGTGCTCGCAGTTGTGTCGTTATTGTTGTCCTGAGCCGCACCATTGCTGATGTAGATGATGAAGTTCTTGGCGCAGCCGGAGGCTATTGGGGTGTTGTAAGCAGTTGCATTCTTGGAGGCCAGAGCATTCCCCGAAAGTGCATAGATAGCGTTCGAGGCCGTTGTTCCCGAGGTATTGCCTGCATAGTCTGTTTTGTTCTTGCCATTACCAGCATGCGGGGCGCCCGCTGAAAAGTACTGGTAGGCCTCCCACATCGCCAAACTGGCTTTGCCGCCGTTCGACTTATCGTCGGTAATGTGAAGGCTTTGAACCAATTGCTGGTACGTGGTCTTGTTGGTGCTGTTCAACAGGCGAATGGCTGCTCGTACATAAGCGCCATCCACATTGGAGTTACCTTGGCCGGATTCCGTGAACATCATCAGGCCAAGGCGAAACTTGTCCGCATCCAGTCCACCCAGCACCGTGCTCAGGGCCGTCATTTCATTAGTGAAAGCGTTGTTCCAGTTGGCGGTGTTATCCAGCACGATCAGCACATTCGGCACATCGTTGGCGCTGGGCGTGGTCCCCACGAAAAGATCGATGTCCTCTGCCTGGCCAGGGAGCCAGAACGCCAGGGCCGCTGCCGCCACTATTCCTTTCAAGAACCCCGTTCTCATACCGCTCTCCTGAAGCAGACCTTGGTTACGGACACACGCTTTCTTTTTCGCTCTCCGAGAGCAATACCCGCACACCTGATCGAACGCGCGTGGATGCGCCACTCGCAGGATCAGTCACTGTTGCCGCCAGTTCCCAAACAGTGCTCCATTGCGAATCTGGCGGTACCACCCCGGCACGTATGCCGCTGAGCTGGTCTTCGGACACAACAGGCAACTCCGTTTCGCTTATGCAGATCGGAACGGCCATGTTGACGGTGTAGTCGGTTACGCCGTCGTTATTGATGTCCACGTTGATCGACTCGGCAGTAGGGGCATCCGTGAATGGCGAACTCACCACCTGCTCGGTCGCAATATTGGCGGCGGCCAGAGCTTCCTCGCGCGCCTGCATGTTGCCAACGGACTTAAGGCTGCTTCCGCTCATGGTGAATGCGCTACCCACCAGCAGGGTGAGCATGAGCAGCATGATCAGGCCCACCACCAGGGTCGCACCCTGCTGATCGGGTCGAGAGGCGCCTTTCATCATGGGGTTTCCCTCCTGCCCGATACGTTGACCAGACGAGCGGTGGTGGAATAGACGTGGCGCTTGTAATTGCTTCCGACGATTTCGGCAGCGGGTGAGGCTATTCCCAAGGCGTAGGTCTTACTGTCGCTGTAGCCCGGGGAGGACTGAAGGCCCCTGACCAACAGGAAGACCTTGACTGCGACCACATCGATGAGTTGCTCCACCGAGCATCCACCAGCCGGACAGCGGACAAACGCACCATCAGGTGCTCCATCCCCACGATTCGTCGGACGGGACCGGTCAGCATCTCCACTGACATCCAGAGCAAAGGTGACTGCCTCATCATAATCGTTGGCCACAGCACCATCGCCTATGCTGTCGATGCCGAGTTCAACGCGGAATCCTTCGATACCCTCGATAAGGGCCTCCGCTGCTTTTGGTGCGGGCCCCGGGCCGAACTCCGAACGCATCAGAGTTGGTATTCCATCCCCCGCCGTCACCGAGTAATCACGGATGTAATAGAGGTTGGAGACGACCTTGCGTTTATTCGAAGGCGTTGCGCAATCCCGTTTCATAAGCGTGAAGCCGGAGGTCCCCATTACATAGCGCGCCGCGTCGCTGGAACAGAAAGAAGGCTGGAAATAGAGCTTGTTGGCAGCCTCCGCTTCACAGTTACCTACGCCAGGAAGGCAGGTTTCGGCATGGCGGACCACCAGTACATCCGTATCGGCCTTCTTGTTGGTGACGATCGCCTCGCAGCCAGGCGGAATCCCATCGTAAACCTGCACGGGAATGCCAAGCAGATTGGTATTGTCAGTGGCACTCCATGAACACGGACTGGGTACATCATCAGGAACGTCGGTGGGATCCTCGCTGCTGCTCAGGTCGTCGAACTCCGGAACATAGCCATCCCAGAAGCCCGCATGGGCCAGATCCTCCTGGAGCAACTGCAGCGCAAACCTACCATTTTCGATTTGCGCATTCGTCCTGGCCATTTCGTCGTTTGTTCTTGAAACATCCAGAAAGAGCGTCAGTACTGCGGCCATGATCAGCAGACTGATGGTGGCCGCAATCATCAACTCGACCAGGCTGAACCCCGATTGTTGCCTGCCAGAGCGACTGCCGGACGCTAACCCGCGGCTAGCTGCATTCATGTCATTCATAGGTCAGCGACACGCACTATGGTGGTAACGACTCGGCGACAACGATCATCCGTGCAGCTCGACCCTGTAGCCCCGTTGTAATTGTTTGCCCCGCACGCGACCCCTGAAGGCGGAGCTGAAATAGGCGTCAACCCCTGCCAAGCAATTGTGATCATGTACTGGTTGCTGCCTAAAGACTGCACACAGCCTCTCGCACCGACCATCGAACCCACCTTTGCCGTACCCGACGTTTCGGCCACACCCTGCAAGGTGTTGCACCACTCGCTGACATCACGCTCACGCTGGGTGGCGGTGGAAGTAGGGCAAGTCATTCCAGCGCCCAAAGGGCTGGACGTACCCGTGACATAGGCTGGGGCTGCATTGCGGTTGGCGGCAATCCGATTGGCCATATCGTCCAGCAGTAACAGCGCCTGGGCACGTTGATAAGCCTCCATCTCGGACTGCTGAAGACGGGCCTGGAGTCCAGCCATCCCGAGCAGGCCAATGGAAAGAATGAGGATGGTGACCAGCACCTCGATGAGGGTGAGGCCGCGCTGAGATCCCAAGGGAAATGAAGGGCTCATGGCACTACCACTTCGCCGGCGGGGACTTGACCCCTTCGCTAGTGAGGGACAGGTTGCCATCACTCGCTTGCGACCCAGTCGCCGTGAAAGTAATGGTGAAGCTGGGTACTGAACCACTTCCCACGGTGATGTCATACGTGTACTTACCGACCACCTCGCTGGGTAGACCATAGCCGCTTGCCTCAAGCTGCGTCTTGGTCGCATAGGTACGATTGGCCAATAGGTACTGTTGCTGGCGATTGGCAATATCCATCATCTGCGCCTGCGCTGCAGCGCGGTCCCCGCGAATCATATATTGCCGGTAGCTGGGATAGGCGACGGCAGCAAGGATGCCAATTATCGCCACTACAACCATGAGTTCTATGAGTGTAAAACCGCGCTGTTTCGCTCTGCCCACTGGGTCACCTTATTGGTTGTACGACGGGAGGAATGCCTGATTCGAACTCAAGGCTCCTGACATCAGTTGAAGTCCCTTCAACTCGACCATTGTCCACCCTCCAACTACTGCCGCAACTCCCGCACCAACAATCGCCTGGGTTCTGTTTGCCTCGCTGCCGACAATCAATGAACCGTTCGGCTCATCACGTAGCAGTCATCACGCATACAGGCTTAGCACAATCGTGCATATAGGATGCGCCTTTCTCACAATCTGCAAAGTGATCTGCCGCCAAATTCCAGATATTTCCTCATAGCCAAAAAGCCCGGGCGATATTGAGAAAACCTTTCAATTCCAGAAGCTTAAAGGTCTGGCCGGATGAACGTCCTTTTGTCGGCGACGAGCGGGCCAAGACCAAGGACGACAGGTTGCACACCTCACTTACGCCAGGAGGGCAAGGATGCCATGGCTGGAATCGCTCGCGGCTTCACTCTTATCGAGGCGCTGGTTGCGCTGACGCTCATCGCGCTACTTGTAAGCCTCGGGGTTCCCGGAATGACGCAGTTCATCAGGGCGCATCAACTCAACTCGGCGAGCCTTGCTCTGCTCACAAGCTTCAGTCAAGCGCGGCAAGCTTCGATCACCCGGAGGGTCCCGGTCCTGGTCGACAACCAAGGCGGAAATTGGTCAGCAGGATGGCGGGTCTTCGCTGATCAGAACAACAACGCCAGGTGGGACGAGGGCGAAGAGGTGCTCGCCGAGGTTGGCCCGCAACCGGATCGGCTGATAATCATGGGGAACGCTCCAGTGCGGCGCTATGTGCGCTATACGCCGACAGGGCGCACATCCATGCCCAATGGAGCTTTTCAGGCGGGAACCCTTGTTCTCTGCCATGCCGACGGCAAACTCCCGGCTCGGAAATTGGTGATCAGTGCAACAGGCCGGGTGCGCAGAACCAAGGGGCCGCCAGAAGATTGTTGAGGACTCTGAACTCCCTGTAGGAGCGAGCTTGCTCGCGAATGTCTCATTTGCGTGAGCAAGGACTCGGCGCCCCCTCCTACAGGGCGAAGGCCTCAGCCGACGCTGACGACCCGCAACTCCTTCGGCATCGAGAAGGTTACATTCTCTGGCCTGCCATCCAGCTCGACCGCTACATCCGCGCCCCACTCGCGCAACTGGTCGATCACACCGCGAACCAGAACCTCAGGCGCGGAGGCGCCGGCGGTAATGCCGATCTTCTTGGCATGCTCGAACCATTCGCGCTTCATGTCTTCGGCGCCGTCGATCAGGTAGGCCGGGGTCCCCATACGCTCGGCAAGCTCGCGCAGGCGGTTGGAGTTGGAGCTGTTCGGGCTGCCTACGACCAGGACCAGGTCGCTTTCTTTCGCCAGCTGTTTGACTGCATCCTGGCGATTCTGGGTGGCGTAGCAGATGTCGTCCTTGCGCGGCCCGCCAATGCTGGGGAACTTGGCGCGTAGCGCGTCGATGACGCGGCTGGTGTCGTCCATCGAAAGGGTCGTCTGGGTGACGAAGGATAGGGCTTCAGGATTGCGTACTACCAAGCGCTCGACGTCTGCTTCGTCTTCAACCAGGTAGATCGCTCCACCCGTGCTGGCGTCGTACTGGCCCATGGTGCCTTCGACCTCCGGGTGCCCGGCGTGGCCGATCAGGATGCACTCGCGGCCATCGCGACTGTAGCGCGCGACTTCCATATGCACCTTGGTCACCAGCGGGCAGGTCGCGTCGAACACCTTGAGGCCACGGCGTTCGGCTTCCTGGCGCACGGCCTGGGAGACGCCATGGGCGCTGAAGATGACGATGACGTTGTCCGGCACCTGGTCCAGCTCTTCGACGAACACTGCGCCACGGGCTCGCAGGTCTTCGACCACGAACTTGTTGTGCACCACTTCGTGGCGCACGTAGATCGGCGGGCCGAAGACTTCCAGCGCTCGGTTGACGATTTCGATGGCGCGATCGACACCGGCACAGAAGCCGCGGGGATTGGCGAGTTTGATTTGCATGGCGGTTACCTCGTCCTGCCTCAGCGGTCTGAAATTAGCCATTCGCGAGCAAGGACTCGGCGTCCCCCTCGCTCCTACAAGGGCCGTGGCCTGTCAGGCTGGTTTGACCGCCAGGATTTCCACCTCGAAGCTCAGCGGCTTGCCGGCCAGGGGGTGATTGAAATCGATGGTCACGTGCGAGTCGTCGATGAATTTGACCACACCCGGCAGTTCGGCATTCGCCGCATCATTGAAGATGATCAGCAGGCCTTCGGAAAGCTCCATGTCCTGGAACTGGCCACGCGGCATCACTTGCACGTTCTGCGGGTTGTGCTGGCCGAATCCCTGCTCGGGCTCGATGGCCAGCACGCGCTTGTCGCCAGCCTTCAGGCCAAACAGCACGCCCTCGAAACCGGGGAGCAAGTTGCCGTCGCCAACTTTGAAGGTGGCCGGATTCTTGTCGAAAGTACTATCCACCACGTCGCCGTTATCCAGCTTGATAGCGAAGTGCAGGGTGACCTCCATGTCCGGCCCTATGCGATGTTCAGTCATGGGCGGTTTCTCCGGGCTTATTCGCTTTGAACATATCCAGCGCCAGCATCACGGCGCCGACGGTGATGGCGCTATCGGCCAGGTTGAACGCAGGGAAGTACCAGCGGTTCTGCCAATGCACCAGGATGAAGTCGACCACATGGCCAAGCACCACGCGATCGTAGAGGTTGCCCAGGGCGCCACCGAGGACCAGGGCCAGCGCGACAGCCAGCCAGGTTTCCTCCGGTTTCAGGCGTTTGAGCCACACCACCAGCACGCCGCTGACCACCAGGGCGATCAAGGCAAAGAGCCAACGCTGCCAGCCGGAGCTGTCGGCCAGGAAGCTGAAGGCGGCGCCGGTGTTATAGGCCAGCGTCCAGCTGAAGTAGTCAGGGATGACTACGATCTGCTGGTAGAGGTTGAGCTCAGTCTCGAAGAACCACTTGCTGGCCTGGTCGAGCACGAACACCAGCGCGCTCAACCAGAGCCAGCCGAGGCGGCCGTAGGCCTTAGGCATAGTGACGAACCTCTCCGGCGCCATCGATGTTCTCTACACAGCGGTCGCACAGCTCAGGATGCCGGGCGTGCTGACCGACGTCCTCACGGTGGTGCCAGCAGCGGCCGCACTTGGCGTGGGCAGATTTCTGGATCTTCAGCTTGAGGCCGGATACCTCGGTCTCCACGGCATCGGCCGGTGCATTGGCAAGCGGCTGGATCTGCGCAGCCGAGGTGATCAGCACGAAGCGCAGTTCGTCGCCGAGCTTGGTCAAGCGCTCAGCCAGGCTGTCTTCGGCATACAGGGTCACTTCCGCCTGCAGGTTGCCACCAATGGTCTTGGCACTGCGCAGGTTCTCCAGCTCCTTGTTCACCGAGGCTTTGACGGCCATGACCTGCTCCCAGAACTCGCGGCCCAGTTCGGCGCCTTCGGGCATCTCGGAAAGCCCTTGATACCAGGTGTTGAGCATGACGGACTCGTTGCGCTCGCCCGGCAGGTACTGCCAGATTTCCTCGGCAGTGAACGCGAGGATCGGCGCAACCCAGCGCACCAGGGCCTCGGCGATGTGGAACAGCGCAGTCTGGCAGGAGCGGCGCGCCACGCTGTCGGCCGCAGTGGTGTACTGGCGGTCCTTGATGATGTCCAGGTAGAAACCGCCCAACTCCTGCACACAGAAGTTGTGCACCCTGGAGTAGACGTTCCAGAAGCGGTATTCGCCGTAGGCTTCTTCCAGCTCACGTTGCAGCAGCAGGGCACGGTCGACTGCCCAACGATCGAGGGCCAGCATGTCCGCGGCCGGCAGCAGGTCCTTCGCCGGGTCGAAGCCGTTGAGGTTGGCCAGCAGGAAGCGCGCGGTGTTGCGGATACGGCGGTAGGCATCGGCGCTGCGCTGGAGAATCTGCTGGGAAACCGCCATCTCGCCGGAATAGTCGGTCGCGGAAACCCACAGGCGCAGGATGTCGGCGCCGAGGCTGTCGGTGACCTGCTGCGGTGCGATGACGTTACCAAGAGACTTGGACATCTTGCGACCGGACTCGTCTACGGTGAAGCCGTGGGTCAGCAGCTGGCGGTAGGGTGCGTGGCCGTCTATGGCGCAACCGGTCAGCAAGGACGAGTGGAACCAGCCACGGTGCTGGTCGGAGCCTTCCAGGTAGAGGTCGGCAGCCGGACCGCTGGTGTGGCCCAGTTCGGCATGGGAGCCGCGCAGTACGTGCCAGTGGGTGGTACCGGAGTCGAACCAGACGTCCAGAGTGTCGCTGATCTTGTCGTACTGGCCGGCCTCGTCACCGAGCAGCTCGGCGGCATCCAGCTTGAACCAGGCTTCGATGCCTTCCTGCTCGACGCGCTGGGCCACCTGCTCCATCAGCTCGACGGTACGCGGGTGCAGTTCACCGCTCGCCTTGTGCAAGAAGAGCGGAATCGGTACGCCCCAGTTGCGCTGGCGCGAGATGCACCAGTCGGGACGGCCGGCGATCATGCCATGCAGGCGCGCCTGGCCCCAGGCCGGGACGAACTCGGTCTGGCCGATGGCATCAAGCGCACGCTCACGCAGGGTGACGCCCTGGTTGGGCTGCTTGTCCATGCCGACGAACCACTGCGCAGTGGCGCGGTAGATCAGCGGGGTCTTGTGGCGCCAGCAGTGCATGTAGCTGTGGGTGATGCCCTCATGCTTGAGCAGCGCGCCCACTTCTTCGAGCTTGGCAACGATGGCCGGATTGGCCTTCCAGATGAACTGGCCACCGAAGAACGGCAGCGACTCGACGTACACGCCATTGCTCTGCACGGGGCTGAGGATGTCGTCGTTGCTCATGCCGTAGTGCTTGCACGTACGGAAGTCGTCTTCACCGTAGGCTGGTGCGGAGTGAACGATGCCGGTGCCGGCGCCCAGTTCGACGTACTCGGCGAGATATACCGGGGACAGGCGCTCGTAGAACGGATGGCGGAAGCGCACCTGATCCAGCGCCTCGCCCTTGGCGGTTGCAATGACTTGGCCTTCCAGGCCGTAGCGCGAAAGGCACGACTCCACCAACTCTTCGGCCAGCAGCAGCAGACGTGTACCGGTATCGACCAGGGCGTAGGTGAATTCGGGGTGAACGTTCAGCGCCTGGTTGGCCGGGATGGTCCAGGGCGTGGTGGTCCAGATCACGATGGCCGCAGGCTTGGCCAGGCTCGACAGACCAAAGGCCGCTGCCAGCTTGTCGGCATCTTCAACGGCGAAGGCTACGTCGATGGCATCGGACTTCTTGTCCTGGTACTCGACTTCCGCTTCAGCCAGGGCCGAGCCGCAGTCGAAGCACCAGTTCACAGGCTTCAGGCCTTTGAACACGAAACCTTGCTTGACCATTTCCGCCAGCGCGCGGATTTCGCCGGCCTCGTTGGCGAAGTCCATGGTCTTGTAGGGGTTGTCCCAATCACCGAGCACGCCCAGGCGGATGAAGTCGGCTTTCTGGCCTTCGATCTGCTCGGCGGCGTAGGCGCGGCACAGCTCGCGGGTCTTGTCGGCGGAGAGGTTCTTGCCGTGGGTGGTCTCGACCTTGTGTTCGATCGGCAGGCCGTGGCAGTCCCAGCCCGGCACATAGGGGGCGTCGAAGCCGGACAGCGTCTTGGAGCGGACGATGATGTCCTTGAGGATCTTGTTGACCGCGTGACCGATGTGAATGTTGCCGTTGGCATATGGCGGGCCATCGTGCAGGACGAACTTCGGGCGCCCTTCACCGATCTGCCGCAGTTTCTGGTACAGGCCAATGCCGTTCCAACGCTGCAGCAGTTCCGGTTCGCGCTGGGGCAGACCGGCCTTCATCGGGAATGCCGTTTCCGGCAGGTTGAGGGTCGCTTTGTAATCGGTCATTTCAGTCCAGGCTCGTCAATTTGAGTGGGTGCCCAGCCAATAGGCACGGGCTGCAGCGACATCCGCATCGATCGCCGACTTCAACGCCTCCAGAGAGGCAAAACGCTGCTCTTCGCGCAGCTTGTGGTGGAAGGTCACGCTGATCCGCTGGTCGTACAGATCGCCGGCGTAATCCAGCAGGTGAACCTCCAGGTGGGCGCGCCCGTCTCCCTTCACACTGGGTCGCACGCCGATGTTGGCCACACCAGGCACCTGGTGGCCATTCAGCTCGACACTCACCAGGTAGACCCCGTTCAGGGGGACCCGGCGACGCTTGAGCTGGACGTTGGCTGTTGGAGTGCCCAGCTGGCGGCCCAGTTTCTGGCCATGCAGGACACGTCCGGTAATGCTGAACGGACGCCCCAGCAAACGCTCAGCCAGCGTGAATTTCCCCTCGGCCAATGCCTGACGCACCCGGGTGCTGCTCACGCGATGACCATCGAGTTCTACGGTCGCTGCCGCCTCGACGCTGAAGCCTTCAGCTGCACCGGCCTGCAGCAGGAAGCCGAAATCACCGGCACGGTCGCAGCCAAAGCGGAAGTCGTCACCGATTTCCAGGTGGGCCGCCCCCAGGCCTTCGACCAGCACCGCATGAACGAACTCGGCCGCGCTCAACTCGCGCAGGCGGCGGTTGAAAGCCAGGCACAACACACGATCGACCCCTTCCCTGGCCAGTAGCTCGAGCTTGTCGCGCAGGCGCGTTAGCCTGACTGGCGCCGTGTCAGGGCCGAAATATTCCCGGGGTTGCGGCTCGAAAATGACCACGCAACTGGGCACGCCAAGCTCGGCGGCACGCTCGCGCAAACGCTTGAGAATGGCCTGATGGCCACGGTGCACGCCGTCGAAATTGCCGATAGTGGCAACACAGCCCCGGTGCTGGGGTTGCAGGTTGTGGAGGCCTCGAACCAGCTGCATAGCACAAGTCTTGTTCACAAAGTGGTCGATTATACGCACAGGTGCCGCCTGACAACAGGCGGCGAAGGCGCGTTAGTGCGACAAGCGGATGCCGGGGCTGCACCCTGCCTCTGGCAGGGTCATTTCACAGCTCGCCTGGCAAAGTCCCGCGGACGGAACCCGAGGAGCGCCAGCATGCCGAAATAGGCAATGACACCGGCCGTTACCAGGACGCCCAGCCGCAAAAGGCGCTCAAGCATACCTCCTTGCTCCCATGGCGGCATGAAATGCATGACACCCAGCAGTACGCCGGACATCACCACCACGGCCACTGCCAGCTTACCGAGGAACTTGCCCCAACCAGGTTGCGGCTGGAACAGTTGCTGACGACGCAGCTGCCAGTAGAGCAGACCGGCGTTCATGCAGGCCGCCAGGCTAATAGCCAGCGCCAGGCCGGCGTGCCGCAGCGGGAAGATGAACGCCACGTTCATCACCTGGGTCGCGACCAACGTGAAGATCGCGATACGCACCGGCGTACGGATGTTCTGCCGCGCATAGAAACCGGGCGCCAGCACCTTGACCAGGATGATCCCGAGCAGCCCTACCGCATATGCGATCAAAGCACGCTGTGTCATCAGCGCATCATTCGCGGTGAACTTGCCGTACTGGAAGAGCGACACCGTCAGCGGCTCAGCCAGTAGCGCCAGCGCCAGGGTACAGGGCAGCACCAGCAGGAAACACAGGCGCAGCCCCCAGTCCAGCAACTGCGAGTAGGCATGGCGGTCGTCACTGGCGTAAGTCTTGGCCAGAGATGGCAGCAGGATGGTCCCCAGGGCGACGCCCAACACCCCTGACGGCAGCTCCATCAGGCGGTCGGCGTAATACATCCATGACACCGACCCGGCCGCCAGGAAGGAGGCGAAGATGGTGTTGATGATCAACGAAATCTGTCCGACCGAAACCCCGAAGATCGCCGGCCCCATCTGTTTCAGCACTCGCCAGACGCCAGCGTCCCGGACGTTGAGGCGCGGCAGCACCAACATGCCGATCCGCTTGAGTGCCGGCAGCTGATAAAGCAACTGGGCCAGGCCACCGACCAGCACCGCCCACCCGAGTGCCATGACCGGCGGATCGAAATAGGGCGTCAGGAACAGCGCGAAGATGATCATGCTGACGTTCAGCAGGGTCGGCACGAACGCGGGAACCGAGAAACGATTCCAGGTATTGAGAATGGCGCCAGCCAGTGACGACAGTGAGATCAGCAGGATATAGGGGAAGGTCACCCGCAGCAGGTCAGAGGTCAGCTCGAACTTCTCGGGGGTATCGGTAAATCCAGGCGCGGTGACCCAGATCACCCAGGGCGCAGCCAGCATGCCGAGCAGGGTGACCAGAGCCACCACCAGCGTCAGCAATCCGGCGATGTAGGCAATGAACGTCCGGGTCGCCTCCTCGCCCTGTTGGGTCTTGTATTCGGCCAGGATTGGAACGAAGGCCTGGGAGAATGCCCCCTCGGCAAATATCCGGCGCAGCAGGTTGGGAAGTTTGAAGGCGACGAAAAAGGCGTCGGTCGCCATGCCCGCCCCGAAGAAGCGGGCAATGATCGTGTCCCGTACAAAACCCAGGACACGGGAGATCATGGTGATCGAGCTGACGGCCGCCAGCGACTTGAGGAGGTTCATTCAGGGTCCGAACTAGATGAGACGATGCGCAGGACACCCTGCTGCAGGAACGAGCTTGCTCGCGAACAAGCTCCGCGCCAGGGCATTCGCGAGCAAGCTCGTTCCTGCAAAGGGGATCGAGTTTAGAGGCCGGAAGGGAATAAATCACCCAGATCAAACGTTAACGCTCGTCGCCAAGACACAGACACACGCCTCAACCGCCCTTGACAATGGCAAAGCCTGTCGGCATGATTCGCGGCCTTATTTGAATGTATCCCCCCAGTTTCGAGGAGCTTGACGGTGGCCAACACACCTTCTGCCAAAAAACGCGCCAAACAGGCTGAGAAGCGTCGTAGCCATAACGCCAGCCTGCGCTCCATGGTTCGTACCTACATCAAGAACGTGGTCAAGGCTATCGACGCCAAAGACCTGCCGAAGGCTCAAGCCGCTTTCACCGTTGCTGTTCCGGTGATTGACCGCATGGCCGACAAAGGCATCATCCACAAGAACAAAGCTGCTCGTCACAAGAGCCGCCTGAACGCCCATATCAAGGCGCTCGGTCAAGCTGCTGCTTAAGCTTGAGTTCTTGCGAAAAACCGGCCTTCTGGCCGGTTTTTTATTGCCCACAGAAAAGCACATCCAGCACCCGCTCACTGCAGGGCCGTGCTCATTCACCAAGGGCCACACAGCGCTCCCAACGATTACCGGACAGGCCTCCAGCCCACCCCGGGAATGCCCTGCATAAGCCAACAAAAAGCCCGGTTTTCCGGGCTTTTTGTTGGCTCAAGACTTACTGGGCCAGGGCAGGATCGGAATGGCCGTCACCGCATTCTGCGGACTGCCCTCGATCACCCTGTCGCTATAGACGAGATAGACCAGCGCATTACGCTTGCGATCGAAGAAGCGCACTACCTGCATGGTCTTGAAGACCAGCGATGTGCGCTCCTTGAACACCTCCTCGCCATCCTTCAGTTCGCCATTGAAGCGAATCGGCCCCACCTGACGACAAGCAATGGATGCCTCCGCGCGATCCTCGGCCAGACCCAGACCACCCTTCACACCCCCCGTCTTGGCGCGCGACAGGTAACAAGTGACACCCTCGACCTTGGGATCATCGAACGCCTCTACGACGATCTTGTCGTTCGGCCCCACCCACTTGAAGACCGTGGAAACCGAGCCGATCTCCTCAGCCGACACCATCAATGGCAGTGTCAGCAGGGCCGCTACAAATCCCTTGAATACCCGCATCACTCCCTCCTCAAGCTCAGACCAGAATCAGGTTATCTCGGTGTACCAATTCAGGCTCATCCACGTAACCCAACAATTTCTCGATCAACTCGGAAGACTGACCAATGATCTTTTGTGCTTCGAGGGCACTGTAGTTGGCAAGGCCGCGTGCGACCTCAGCGCCATCGGGTCCGACACACACCACCATCTCACCACGACGGAAACTGCCCTGGACCGCCTTGACGCCGACCGGCAGCAAGCTCTTGCGATCCTGGCGCAACGCCTTGACCGCCCCCGCATCCAGCACCAGCGTGCCGCGAGTCTGCAGATGCCCCGCCAACCATTGCTTGCGCGCCGCCAGGAGGCCGCGCTCAGGCGCCAGCAAGGTACCCAGGCGCTCGCCCGACTTGAGACGGTCCAGCACACGCTCGATACGACCACCCACGATCACCGTATAAGCACCGGAACGCGCCGCCAACCGCGCGGCACGCAGCTTGGTCTGCATGCCACCGCGACCGAGCGCACCGCCAGTACCGCCCGCGACGGCATCCAGCGCCGGATCATCGGCACGCGCCTCAAAAATCAACTGGGCATCAGGGTTATGGCGCGGGTCAGCATCGAACATACCGTCCCGGTCGGTCAGGATGACCAGGAGATCCGCCTCAACCAGGTTGGCCACCAGGGCAGCCAGAGTGTCGTTGTCACCAAAGCGGATTTCATCGGTAACGACAGTGTCGTTCTCGTTGATGACCGGGATGGCGCCAAGCTCCACCAGGGTACGCAGGGTGCTGCGGGCATTCAGGTAGCGTTTGCGATCGGACAGATCGTCATGGGTCAGAAGGATCTGCGCGGTATGTCGACCGTGCTCGGCGAAGCTGGACTCCCAGGCCTGTACCAGCCCCATCTGCCCAACCGCAGCCGCCGCCTGCAGCTCATGCACCGCCTTCGGCCGGCTTTGCCAACCCAGGCGACTCATGCCAGCGGCAACCGCCCCAGAGGAAACCAGCACCAGCTCGACGCCAGCATTCCTCAGGGCCACCATCTGCTCAACCCATACCGCCATGGCCGAACGATCCAGACCCCGACCATCCGCCGTCAGCAGTGCACTCCCGATCTTCACCACCCAGCGCTGCGCGCCAGTCACCTTGTCCCGCATATCATCCAACCTTAGCTAGAAGGCCGCGCACCAAGGCACGCAGCCCATGCGTTCACCCCGCAGCGCCGCCAGTCGGCGCCCAGGTCAGGGTACGTAGAAGATTTCCGGCCCGTCGCCGTCATCCTCGTCATCATCAAAATCGTCATCATCTTCAGCACCAGCGCTCTTCAAGCCCGCACGACGCAGCGCGCGCTGGTCATCCATGGCCTGCAGACGCGCACGCGCCTCATCCTCGATACGCTGATCCAACTCGACGAGCGCCTCGGCGTATTCGGGCTCCTCTTCCATGCGCAGCGCACGCTCATCCAGGTAACGCATGATTTCCTGGGACAGCGCCTCGGTGCCCTCACGCTCCAGAGCCGAAATAACGAACACCGGCCCCGTCCAACCCAGCCGTTCAATCACGGCTTTCATGCGAGCATCACGGTCTTCATCGAGCAACTGGTCGGCCTTATTCAGCACCAACCAGCGATCCCTTTCGGTCAGCGCCGGACTGAAACGCCCCAGCTCTTCGATGATGGTTTCAGCCGCATCAGCCGGATCGCTTTCATCCAGCGGCGCCATGTCAACGATGTGCAGCAGCAGGCGGGTACGCGCCAGGTGCTTGAGGAAGCGAATCCCCAGGCCGGCGCCCTCGGCAGCACCTTCGATCAGCCCCGGAATATCCGCAACGACAAAGCTCTTGAAGCGGCCAACGCTGACCACGCCAAGATTCGGCACCAGGGTGGTGAAGGGATAGTCCGCCACTTTCGGCTTGGCTGCCGAAACCGCACGAATGAAGGTGCTCTTGCCGGCATTCGGCAGACCCAGCAGACCAACATCCGCCAGCACCTTCAGCTCCAGCTTGAGGTCACGGGACTCGCCCGGCTTACCCTTGGTAGTCTGACGCGGTGCGCGGTTGGTACTGGACTTGAAACGGGTGTTTCCCAGGCCGTGCCAGCCGCCCTGAGCCACCAGCAGGCGTTGACCGGGCTTGGTCAGGTCACCAATGATTTCCTGGGTTGCAGCATCGATCACCGTAGTGCCGACCGGAACTGGCAACACCAGATCCTCACCCTTGTGCCCGGTGCAGTCCTTGCTGCCGCCATTCTCGCCGCGCTGGGCGTCGAATCGACGGGTATACCGGTAGTCCACCAGGGTATTGAGGTTCGGATCGGCCTCCATGAACACGGAGCCGCCATCGCCCCCGTCGCCACCGTTGGGACCGCCCTTTTCAATGAATTTTTCGCGACGGAAACTCATCAGGCCATTGCCGCCGTCGCCCGCTTTTACAAAGATCGATACTTCATCGACGAATTTCATCAGGACGCCTCCCGCCACGGGGACGGGTTGAGTAAACAAAGCACATAGGATACAGGGAACCCCGCACGATGCAGAGTTTCCATGAAGCAGAAACAAAAAAGCCCCGTCGCAAGACAGGGCTTTTCCAGCGAGGTCGCGATCAGGCCGCGACGATGCTCACGTACTTGCGATTGAAAGCACCTTTGACCTCGAACTTGATCACGCCGTCCACTTTCGCGAACAGGGTGTGATCCTTGCCCAGGCCAACGCCGAAACCGGCGTGGAACTTGGTACCGCGCTGACGCACGATGATGTTGCCAGCTTTGACAACCTGGCCGCCGAACAGCTTCACGCCAAGGCGTTTACTTTCTGAGTCGCGGCCGTTGCGGGTAGAACCGCCAGCTTTTTTGTGTGCCATGAGTCAAATCCTCCAAAAAGGAAATTAGGCCTGGATGCCGGTGATCTTGATTTCAGTGAACCACTGGCGGTGGCCCTGGCGCTTCATGTGGTGCTTACGACGGCGGAACTTGATGATGCGCACTTTGTCGTGACGGCCCTGGGAGACCACTTCAGCGACTACTTTGGCGCCATCAACAACCGGAGCACCTATTTTCACGTCTTCGCCATTGCCGATCAGCAGGACGCGATCGAAAGTCACGGATTCGCCGGTGGCGACTTCGAGCTTCTCGATCTTCAGGAATTCACCTTCAGCGACTTTGTATTGCTTGCCGCCGGTAACGATAACTGCGTACATGGATTTTCTCCGTTAAACCTGCTCACCCGACGCTTTATAAAAAGAGGTATTGGTCGGCATGGCTGCATGGGGCCGGAACTGACGCCCGTGCAATTGCGTAAGGCAGGAAAATGCCCAAGGAAGTTCAGGGGCCGCGATTGTACGCAAGCCGCGATTGCGGCGCAAGCTCCGCCGGGGCTCGCCTTGACAGTCCCCGGCCCTGTCCCTAGCATGCCGCGCAACCCAACAGGAGCACCTCTGGCTGATGCAACCCCAGGCTTTCTACCGCGTGGTGGCGGACGATTTTACCGCAGTCGACGATATCATTCGCCGGCAACTGACCTCCCGCGTCCCCCTGGTAGAGAAAATCGGTGATTACATCGTCTCTGCCGGCGGTAAGCGCCTGCGCCCCCTGCTGGTACTGCTCAGCGGCAACGCCCTGGGTTACGGCGGCGACCAGCTGCGCCTACTGGCCGCGACCATCGAGTTCCTGCATACCTCCACCCTGCTGCACGACGATGTGGTCGACGCCTCCGGCCTGCGCCGCGGCCGCTCGACCGCCAATGCCTTGTGGGGTAACGCACCCAGCGTGCTGGTCGGCGACTTCCTCTACGCCCGCTCCTTCGAAATGATGGTGGAGCTCGGCTCCATGCCGGTGATGCGCATCATCTCCCAGGCTACCCGCGTGATCGCCGAGGGCGAAGTGCTGCAGCTGTCGAAGATCCGCGACGCCAGCACCACCGAAGAAACCTACATGGAAGTCATCCGCGGCAAGACCGCGATGCTCTTCGAGGCCTCGACCCACAGCGCAGCCGCCCTGGCCAAGGCCCCCGAGGAGCAATCCGAGGCCCTGCGTCGTTTTGGCGACTATCTGGGCATTGCCTTCCAGTTGGTGGACGACCTGCTCGACTACCGAGGTGACGCAGCCAGCCTGGGCAAGAACGTCGGTGATGACCTGGCCGAGGGCAAGCCGACCCTGCCGCTGATCGCCGCCATGCGTGACGGCACCCCGGAGCAGGCCGCGCTGGTTCGCAAGGCCATCCAGCAAGGTGGCAGCCAGGACCTGGAAGGCATTTGCGCCGCTGTAGAAGCTGCTGGCGCCCTTGACTACACCGCTCAGCTCGCCCGCGACTACGCCGCTCGCGCCATCGCCTGCCTGGATACCCTGCCCCGCAGCCAGTATCGCGACGCACTGGTCGAACTCAGCGAGTTCGCCGTAGCCCGTACCCACTGACGCACCCGCAATTCACATCCTGAAGAGCCCGTCCATGTGACGGGCTTTTTTCATGGCTGGACAAAAGGCGTCGATTGGTTCTTGCTATTTTGCTAATAAGAATTATTCTCACTAGCAATTTTCAAAGGAGATGAGCCATGACCTACCTGATCGACGCCTGGCTGGATCGCCCGCACCCCTATCTGCGAATCCTGCACCGCGAGACGGGCGAAGTTTGTGCCGTATTAAGAGAGGGAGCGCTCGAAGAGCTGCGCGACCAAGGCGACCTCGACTTGGCCGAACTGAGCTCCAGCGAACCGCTGGTACTCAAGGAACTGGTGCGAAATCTGTTCCTGTTCTGCTTTGCCCGGGCCTTGCGCCCGCCTGAGGGGTAGTTCGATGACGCTGGGACGCGTCATCAGCAAGGCCTGCGCCCGGGCGCGAGCCTTGCAGCGAGGGCAAAGGCGCCCTCGCGGTTCCTGGGCAGGCCAGGGAAGGCCCGCCCAGCGGCCATCCTGTCGACGAATCAGAGGATGTCGAGCAGTTCCACGTCGAACACCAGGACGCTGTGCGGCGGGATGCTGCCGACAGCCTGGCCACCGTAGGCGAGTTCACTCGGAACATGCAGACGCCACTTGCTGCCAGTGTTCATCAGCTGCAGGGCTTCGACCCAGCCAGCGATCACGCCACCAACCGGGAATTCGGCAGGCTGGCCACGATCATAGGAACTGTCGAAGACAGTGCCGTCGATCAGCGTGCCGTGGTAGTGGGTGCGCACCGTGTCTTCGCGGGACGGCTTGGCGCCCTCGCCTGCCACCAACACTTCGTATTGCAGGCCAGAGGCCAGCACGGTGACGCCTTCACGCTTGGCGTTTTCCACCAGGTACTCGCGACCGGCACCGGCAGCGGCTTCGGCCTTGACCTGTGCTTCGGCTTGCATACGCTCGCGGATCACCTTGAAGCTGGCGGACAGTGCAGCGCCATCAACGCGGCTTTCCTGGCCCAGGAAGGCATCGCGCAGGCCGGCGACTACGGCATCCAGGCTCACGCCCGGCGGGGGGTTGTCACGGATCTGATCGCCGAGCTGGCGGCCGATGCCATAGCTGACGCGGGTTTCGTCGGTGGAAAGATCGAGTTCGGACATGGCGGGGCTCCGCTTGGAAAAAAAGGCCGGCCAGACTAGCACAGCCTCAGGCTCGCAGCGCACCCTCTCGGCCAGCTACCGGCCCCGCCGCGCCCCTTCAGTGCGATAGCCGAGTCGACAGGGGTACGCTCACCTGGTCCTGACCACCCGCTTCGAGCCCACACATTTCGTCGTGGACGACGTCATGGACCAGGTGAAAAGGTAGCTTCGGGAACTGATGGAGCACCTCACGGGCATGCTCGACGGAGCGCAGTTGCACGACATGGCCATGGCCATCGTCCAGCGCGTGGTTTCGCCCATCGATACGCGCCTCCAGCAAATAGATGCCGCCTTCCAGGGAGATCAGGTTGAGTTTTTCGATGTGCCCGGCCCGGGCATGGCTGGAGAGGTCTTGCAGGTTCATGGCACCACCTCACGCATGGGTTCACCCCAGAATCTAACGGGTGTTTGCCAGCATGGCCAAGAATCGGCAGGTTGAAATGCAACCGCCCGTCTGCTTTTGACAGACGGGCGGCCGGGCTGACGCTGACAGCAGGCGATCAGTGGTCGTGCTTGGTCATCTTGTCCAGGTAGCCCATGGCAAAGGCCGAGATGACGAACGTCATGTGCAGGACGACGTACCACATGATCTTGGTGTTCTCGATGTTCTGGGCATCCATGAAGATGCGCAGCAGATGGATCGAGGAAATCGCGACGATGGACGCGGCCACTTTCATCTTCAGCGAACCGGAGTCCATCTTGCCTAGCCAGCTGAGCTTCTCCTTGCCGTCATCGATGTCCAGCTGGGAGACGAAGTTTTCGTAACCCGAGATCATCACCATGACAAGCAATCCACCGACCAGCGACATGTCGATCAGTGACAGCAGAACCAGGATCAGGTCAGCCTCGGTCTTCTCGAAGACGTGGGGCAGGATGTGGAAGATCTCCTGGAAGAACTTAAGGCTCAACGCCAGCAATGCGAGCGACAGGCCAAGGTAGATGGGAGCCAGCAGCCAACGGGCGGCATACATCGAATTTTCTAGAAGGCGTTCCATGGAACCTCGCTGCAAGGGAAAAAACGGCGGCGAGTATACCGAGGCGGCACTTTCAGAAAAATATCGGGGACCCTCGCAGACATATCCCCATACACTGTGGATAAGTCTGTGAATGAGCCTTGGAATGTCGGGCGTACCCCTGAGTACTTACGGCTCTCATGCGTCCGCTCAAATGTTGCTCAACCTTCCGGTCAGGTATCTGGACGGAACTGGTAATCGCCCAGGTTCCGGCAACGCTCACCGTTGAGACGTCGCAGCTCCCCCTGAAGGTGTATGCGCCAGATGGGCGGATCGTCAGCCTCCTTGTAGCCTTGTTCGGCCAGGCAATCGGCGATTGCACTGAGCACCGATTCAGCTACCAGAGGCCCATGGAATGGGCCCTGCGCCTTGATCGCCGAGGGCTGCTCCCCAGACATGCCCGCCGCACAGAGCAGCGTCCAGAGTCCTTTTTCTCCCGCCAGCGGGCGAATGACGCATTCGATCCGGGTGACCAATCCCAAGCATTGGCGGGTAAGGCAGAGGTTGCGCGTCATAGCGGCTTTCCTCGCAGGGGCCTGCAATTGAGCCTACACCCGGTTTGCCATATCGGAAAGGGAGCGGCTTATCCACGAAACCTGTGGATAAGCCTGTGCACAGCAACAGGGAAAAGTGCAGTTCGAGCATGCCAACCAAGGGATGACCGGCGTTGCTCAGCGACTGACCAGCCGCACCAGAAACGCTCCAGGGCAGCTGGTCGCGTCACGGACTCAGGCGGGGTCCTGGGTCTTGTCAGCCACAGGCTTCCTGGCCGGAGCCTTGCGCACCGGCTTGGCCGGGGCGGCGGCCTTGGCGGCAACCTCGGCAACTTCAGGCGTCGAAGCAGGCTTTTCCTCTTCTTCCATTCCCATTTCGGCAATTTCACGTAGCCGCGCCACCACCCGGGCGTTGACGCTACCCTCCGGGAACTGCCCCTTTTCATCCGGCACGCCAGCCGGCTCGCCGACCAGCAGACCGAGCGCTTCATCGGCCTGACGCACGGCATAGACATGGAACAGACCATTGCGTACGGCCTGTAGAACGCGCTCGTCGAGCATCAGCGTCGCCACGTTGGCCTGGGGAATGATGACACCCTGCTCCCCGGTCAAGCCGCGCGCCTCGCAAAGGCGGAAGAAACCTTCGATCTTCTCGTTGACCCCGCCCACCGCCTGCACCTCACCGAACTGATTGATCGAGCCGGTGATGGCGAAACACTGCTTGAGGGGCGTGCGCGAAAGCGCCGAGATCAGAGTACAGGCCTCGCCCAGGGACGCGCTGTCGCCATCCACATAACCGTAGGATTGCTCCAGAGCGATACTCGCGGAAATCTCCAGTGGGAACTCCTGAGCATAGCGGCTGCCAAGGTAGCCGGTGAGGATCATCACGCCCTTGGAGTGGATCGGCTGGCCGAGGTTGACCTCACGCTCGATATCGACGATCCCGGAGCTGCCTGGGTAGACGGTGGCGGAAATGCGCGCCGGTACACCAAAGGCCGAGTCGCCGACTTCCAGCACGGTGAGGCCGTTGCACTTGCCGACAGCCGCGCCTGCGGTGTCGATCAGGATGATGCCGGCCAGCATGTCGTCGAGGATCCGTGCCGAGACACGTCCGGTGCGAGTGGCCTTGGCCTTCAGGGCACGCTCGATATGCCCAGCATCAGTCACCGCGTCACCGGCGAGATGGCGGATGAAATCCGCCTCGCTGACCAACTGGAACAGGTCGCCGATACGCGCTGACAAGCGCCCCTGGTGTTCGGCCAGACGCGCGCTGTAGGTCGCCAGGCGAGCTACGGCCTCCGCCGTCAAGGGCGCCATGCCCTCTTCGGAGGTTCGGGTTTTCAACAGCTGGGCGAACTGTTCGAGGCTGTCTTCGGACAGGGTGATTTCCTCGTCGAAATCCACCAGCACCCGGAACATCTCCTGGAAGTCCGGATCCAGGTCCTGCAGCGTGTAATAGAGCTGGCGCGAGCCGATGATCACCACCTTGACCTGGAGCGGAATCACTTGCGGCGTCAGGGAAACGGTGGCCAGGCGCCCCAGCTCGGCCAGGGGGGACTCCATCTTCAGCTGGCGGGAATGCAGGGCGCGCTTCAGCGCATCCCAGACGAACGGCTCGCCGAGCAGCTTCTCCGCTTCGAGGACCAGGAAACCGCCATTGGCACGGTGCAGCGCTCCGGGACGCAGCTGCCGATAACTGGTGTAGAGCGCGCCCTGGTCGGTGCCGTACTCGATACGGCCAAACAGGTTGTCGTAGGTCGGGTGGGATTCGAATACCACCGGCGCGCCACCGCTGGAGTGGTGACCCACTACCAGGCTGGGGCAGTACTGCTCTTCCAGCATCTCGCGGCGCTGGCCATCCGGCTTGTCGTCCAGCAACTGGTCGACCACGGTTTTCAGCAGGTTGATCTGCATGGCCTGGAGATAGGCCACGACTCCGGCGTTTTCCGCGTATTTCTCGGAAAGCGGCGCCAGCAGCGGCTGCAGGGCCTGGGTGATGGTTTCCTCGTTCAGTTGGCGCAACTGGTTGCTGGTCTCGCGCTTCCATTGCGGCAAGCTGGAAAGCTCCTCGTTGAGGCGCTCCTCCAGGGCGGCAATATCATCGTGGAAGCGCTCGCGCTCGGATTCCGGCAACTGCGCGAAGTCAGCCTCGTCCAGCGCCTTGCCATCCTTCATCGGGGTGAAGGCGATATTGGCGCTATCACGGTACAGGGCCACGTCCCTTTCCAGCGCGAGCCGCTCGATCACGTCAAGGGCACGGTCATAGCGCTGGTTGAAGACGCGATCGATGGCGCTCTTCTTCTGTTGATAAGTCGGGGTTTCGAAGACCGCCGGGAAGGTCGACAGCAGGTTATCGACCAGATGACTGACGTCGCAGATGAAGGCGTTTGCCTCACCGGCAGGCAACTGGATCGCGCGCGGCTCCCGTGGCTCCTCGAAATTGTTGACGTAAACCCAGTCAGCGGGGGTTCCGAGGCGCTTGCCCTCTGCCTTGAGGTAGCGCTGTACATAGGAAAACCGCCCGGTACCCGGCTCGCCCATCACATAAACGTTGTAGCCCGGCCGTGGCATCGCCACGCCGAACTGCAGGGCTTCTACCGCGCGCTCCTGGCCGAGCACGCCACGGAAAGGCTCCAGGTCTTCGGTGGACTTGAAACAGAACTGCTCGGGTTGGAAGGGACGGGTCAGCGCATCGGGCGCCAGTCGCAGACTGGCAGCGAAGGAATTCAGCATCGAGAATCCTTGAAGGACGGTGAAGAAGCATTGACCGCATTCTGGCGCTGCCTGAACATCACTGGCAAGGCATTGCGCCATGCCGTTTTCAGCCCGACATGTCCGCACACCCCAGACAGAACTCCGCGGCAGGCAGAACCGCCAGGCGCGCCGGCTCTATGGGCTCACCGCAACGCTGGCAATAACCGTAGCTCCCATCGACCAGCCGCAGCTTGGCCATGCCGACACGGCGCAGCGCCGCCTCAGTTTCCGCCAGGATAGCCTCCAGCACCTCGTCGTTTTCCCGCTGCAACGCCTGCTCGGCGAAGTCCGGCGAGTGACTTCGGGCCAGATCCTCGCGGATGGCATTGGCACGAGCGGTGTACTCCGCGATCAGGGCATCGAGAACGGTGCGGGGATCGGTGGCAGTCATATCGTAAACTCCCAGGGTCGTTCATTAAGTGTGGACGCTTTGGCAAAGGCTGCATGCCGCTGTACCAAACTTGCAAATCTGGAAGCTCTGGCCTTGCTTGACACCCGCACCGGCCATCCCCAAAGCTCTGACCGCCGACGAACCTCTCGCGAAGAAGAGTTGCGCCCTTGAAACGGATGTTCCCGTACCTGACGCTTTGCACCTGCATCAATAGCCTCGCTAACCCCTCCCTCCCCGCCGAACACCTGGAGGTCCTGGCCGTAGATCCCTACTGGATTGCCCTCGGCCATTATGAGACCGGCAAACTGGGCGGCTGGCGCAGCTACGTGGACGACGAGAAGTTCTTCCTGGCCGACAACGGCGCCAGCGACCCGGCCGCCGAGCTGCGCGCCACGCTGAATGCGCTGTACGCCCCGGCCGACTTGGGCGACCAGCACCCTCAATGCACCTACCCGGCGCGTACCCGCTGGCTGCGCAACCAACTGCGCTTGACGGACTTGCCGCACCCCGCCTGCGCCGAGTACCGCGCGTGGTTCGCCGATATCAACCCGCACAGCACCGTACTGGTGTTCCCGGCCGCCTACCTGAACAGCCCCTCGTCGATGTTCGGCCACACGCTGTTGCGCATCGACCAGGCGGATGTGCATGAAAACAACACGGCCATGCTCAGTTATGCGCTGAACTTCGGCGCCTTCATCGAGGGGGCCGACAACAGCATCCTTTACGCCTGGAAGGGATTGATGGGTGGCTATCCCGGCCTGTTCGCCCTGGTGCCCTACCGCGACAAGCTCAGCGAGTACAGCCGCCTGGAGAACCGCGACCTCTGGGAGTACCGGCTCAACCTCACCGCTGAGGAAACCGGGCGGATGGTCGAGCACGTCTGGGAGCTGAAGCAGGTCCGCTTCGATTACTACTTCTTTGACGAAAACTGCTCCTACCGCCTGCTGGAGCTGCTGGAAATCGCCCGCCCCGGCATCGAACTCACCGAAGAATTCCCGATCACCGCCATCCCCACCGATACGGTCCGGGCCGTCAAGCAGGCGGGGCTGGTGCAGTCCATCGACTACCGGCCGTCGCGGGAGAAGGAACTGCTCGCTCGTGCCGAGCCGCTCGACCATGACGAACAGCAATGGGTGCTGCGCCTGGCCGATGACACCCGCCTGCTGGATGACCCGGCTCTGCTCTCCCTGCCGGCAGAACGCCGTGCCCTGATCCAGGACGCAGCATTTCGCCTGGTGCGCTACCGCTCCACGGGCGAGCAACGCACCCGCGAGAACTCCGCCCGCAGCTTCGAGCTGTTGCAGGCAATCAGCCGCAATCCCCCCCAACCGCTGCACGTCGACCGCCCCGCACTTCCGGAAGAAGGCCACGAGTCCCGCACCTGGCAGCTTGGCGCCGGCAGCCGCGATGACCGCGCCTTCGCCGAGTACGGGCTGCGAATGGCCTACCACGACCTGAACGACAACCTTGAAGGCTTTCCAATTGGCGCACAGATCGAGATCCTCCAGCTCAAGCTGCGCCAGTACGAGAACAACCACTGGCAATTGCAGCGCCTTGATCTGGCAACCATCCGCTCACTGACACCCCGTAGCGAGCTGCTCAAGCCCTGGTCCTGGCAGGTGGCCGGCGGCCTTGAACGGGTGCCGGGCGAGGACGACGACGAGCGTCTGGTCAGCCACCTGAATGGCGGCGTCGGCGGCAGCTGGCGACTGGGCGAAAAGACCCTGGGATTTGCCATGGTCACCGCCCGCATCGAACACAATGAAGACTTCGCCCCCTTCATCGCCAGCGCCGCCGGCTTCGACACCGGACTGCTGTGGCACAACGCCCTGGGCAGCCTCACCCTCGAAGCGGCTGGCGACTACTTCCACAACGGTGAAGTACGGCGCCGCCTGTCCCTCAACCAGCAATGGGAAATTTTCCGCAATCTCGGCCTCCGCTTCAGTGCGCAACGGGAGTTCAGCCAACTGGCGTCCCCGGTGAACGAGGTGATGCTGGAACTGAAGTGGTATCACTACTAAGCGCAAACCCGCTCCCCGGGGATCCGGGCTACCTGCCTCCCGCGCCCCTTGCAGGAGCCAGCTCGCTGGCGAATTGCCCTGCAACATTCGCGAGCAAGCTCGCCCCTACGTAGTCCGCGCTCCACCGGTAAGAACGATGCTCAGCCGGCCCGGAATGGCTCAGAATGGTTATCTACATCCCCATCAGGAACGGTCCATGAAGCACAACGCCCCACAGGTGCTGGAAGTCGCGGGCGGTAAGCCGATCAAGCTCTGGACACAGGATGTGCCGGTGGAGGAGGAGGCCCGCCAGCAATTGATCAATACCGCAAAGATGCCCTTCATCTTCAAGCACCTGGCCGTAATGCCCGACGTGCACTTGGGCAAGGGCTCGACCATCGGCAGCGTGATCCCTACCGTTGGCGCTATCATTCCCGCCGCGGTCGGTGTCGACATTGGCTGCGGCATGATCGCCGCACTCACGTCGTTGCGCGCGGCAGACCTACCGGACAACCTGCATCGCCTACGCAGCGCCATCGAAAAGGCCGTGCCCCACGGCAAGACCTTTGGCAAGCGTGACCAGGGCGCCTGGGACGAGGTACCGGATGCCGCCAGCCAGGCCTGGCGGGCGCTTGACCGGCGCTTCAGGGCCATCACCGCCAAGTACCCGCGTCTGGAGAAGACCAACAACCGCCATCACCTCGGCACCCTGGGCACCGGCAACCACTTCATCGAGGTTTGTCTGGACGAGGCCGACCGCGTCTGGTTCATGCTGCATAGCGGCTCACGCGGCGTGGGCAATGCCATCGGTACGCTGTTCATCGAGTTGGCCCAGGCAGACATGCGCCAGCACATCGCCAACCTCCCGGACCGGGACCTGGCCTACTTCGAGGAAGGTAGCCGGCATTTCGACGACTACGTCGAAGCCGTCGGCTGGGCCCAGGACTTCGCCCGCCAAAACCGCGCCCTGATGATGCAGGCGGTGATCGCCGCTGCACGCAAGGTCATTGGCAAGCCGTTCGAGGCGAGCCTCGAGGCAGTGAACTGCCATCACAACTATGTGCAGCGGGAGCAGCACTTCGGCCGCGAGGTGCTGGTGACGCGCAAGGGCGCGGTATCGGCGCAGAAAGGCGAGCTGGGCATCATCCCCGGCTCGATGGGCGCGAAAAGCTTCATCGTTCGCGGGCTCGGCAACGAAGACGCCTTCTGTTCCTGCAGCCACGGAGCCGGGCGGACCATGAGCCGCTCCCGCGCGAAGAAATTGTTCACGGTCGAGGATCAGGTACGCGCCACCGCCCATGTGGAATGTCGCAAGGACAAGGACGTGATCGACGAGATCCCCATGGCCTACAAGGATATAGATGCCGTCATGGCAGCCCAGCGTGACTTGGTCGAAGTGGTGCATACGCTACGGCAGGTGGTATGCGTGAAGGGCTGAGCGCCTTGACGCTTTCATCACATCGCGCCCCTTAGACTCCACTCATGTTCCTTGCTGTGCGCGTCACTCCTGCGTGGCGCACTGGAGTCCGAAATGGCGTTACGTCGCGCCACCCTTATGTTGATCATGCTCGCCTACGGCCTGCTGGCGGGCTGTGAGACCACTCGGGAGCACTTGCTCGCCCAGGGTTATCCACCGGCGTTCGTCGACGGCTTCGACGATGGCTGCAGCAGCGGTCGCCAGGCGGCGGGCATTATCAGCGGCACGTTTCGCAAGGATGTGCCCCGCTACCTTAAGGACGCGGCTTACGCAGAAGGCTGGAGCGACGGTTTTCGGCAATGTCAGGCGCAGGTGGAGAGCGAAGAGCGCCGCGCCTATTTCGAACGCTTCCATGACGACGAGGATGACGACTGGGAGCGGAACCGGGATAACGCCATGGGGAGGGCGTTGCATCCCGATTGATGGGAAGTTGTCTCTCTCTTGTGAGGGGCGAATGAACTCCCCTCACAAGGCGACGCCCCAAGGAAAGGCCGATGCTTAAACCACCCCTTGCGCCAGCATGGCGTCGGCCACTTTGACGAAGCCGGCGATATTGGCGCCCTTCACATAGTTCACTCGGCCGTTCTCCTCGCCGTAGTGCACACAGGCATGGTGGATGTTCTGCATGATGCCGTGCAGACGCTGGTCAACCTCGCCAGCAGTCCAGTGCAAACGCATGGCGTTCTGGCTCATCTCCAGGCCGCTAGTGGCCACGCCGCCGGCGTTGGAGGCCTTGCCCGGGGCGAAGAGGATGCCTGCGTCGATGAAGATATCCACAGCTTCCAGGGTAGAAGGCATGTTGGCGCCTTCGGCCACGCACACGCAGCCGTTAGCCAGCAGGGCACGCGCATCTTCGGCGTCCAGTTCGTTCTGGGTCGCGCAGGGCAGCGCGATGTCGCAGGGCAGCGCCCACGGCCGCTGGTCCGCCAGGAAGCTCAGCCCCGGGCCAGTCAGCTCGCTGATACGCCCGCGGCGGACGTTTTTCAGTTCCATCAAGCTTTCCCACTGCTCCAGGGTCAGGCCGGCCTCTGCGAACAGAGTGCCTTCCGAGTCGGACAGCGAGATCACCTTGCCACCCAGCTCCATGACCTTCTGTGCCGCGTACTGGGCGACATTGCCGGAGCCAGAGATAGCGACACGTTGGCCTTCAAAATCACGGCCAATGCCCTTGAGCATCTCCTGGGCGAAGTAGACGCAACCATAACCGGTGGCCTCCGGACGGATCAGGCTGCCACCGTAGGCCAGCCCCTTGCCGGTGAAGACCGAGGTGAATTCATTGGCCAGGCGCTTGTACTGACCGAAGAGGAAGCCGATTTCACGAGCGCCCACGCCGATATCACCGGCCGGCACGTCGAGGTCGGCGCCGATATGGCGATAGAGCTCGCTCATGAATGACTGGCAGAAGCGCATCACTTCCGCGTCACTCTTGCCCTTGGGATCGAAATCCGAACCGCCTTTGCCGCCGCCCATGGGCAGCGAGGTCAGCGAGTTCTTGAACACCTGTTCGAACGCCAGGAACTTGAGAACGCCGAGATTCACCGAGGGGTGGAAGCGCAGGCCGCCCTTATAAGGGCCGATGGCGCTGCTCATCTGTACGCGGAAGCCACGGTTGACCTGCACCCGCCCCTGGTCATCGACCCACGGCACCCGGAACATCACCGCGCGCTCTGGCTCCACCAGGCGCTCGAGAATGCCGGCTTGCTGGTATTGCGGGTTGGCCTCAAGGAAAGGCCAGAGGCTGCGCAGCACCTCTTCCACCGCCTGGTGGAACTCGGGCTGATCGGGGTCGCGCCGCTTCAGGCGCGCGAGAAACACGTCGAGGGATTGGCTCATGTCTCTTCCTGGCGTTTTTGTTGATCGGTCGGACAAAATGGCCGCCGACTCTATCAAGGAAGCGCAGCGCCAGAACAGTGCAAGGTGACGCTTTTATGAAACTTTTTGGTGCATGGATGTAAATTATCCGCCCTCTCCTAGCGGCCTTCCGGCAGTTTCACCACTTGCCGTGGGCTGAACCCCAGCCCACTGCGCTTGCCCTGTAGCAACACATCCCCACTCTCCGGCAAGGTACGCCAGAGGCTCTCCGGCACGCAGACACCAAGTGCCACCGCCTGATCATCCAGCACCAGCGCGATGCGATGTCCGCAGCCCAGGCCACCCTCTTCCTTGGCCACCACACGGGCCGTGAACTCGGCGTCCCCCCCAAACCACCGTGTGTAGAGCGCCGCGACAGGCACGTTGAGCGCCCCCCAGGCCACAAGTGCCATCAGCGAGCCCAATGTCAGGTGCAAGTACAGCCGGGCACTACCCGAATCCAGCTTGAACAGGACAGCCAGGCGCTCGCGCCACGCCAGCAAGGCATAGAGTCCACCGCCCAGCAGCAGGGCCCCGCCGACCGAACCCAGTTGCCAGGCCGAGGATGGGTAGAAGGAAAAATAGAGGCCGCAGGCCCCGAACAAGGCCAGCGCACACAGCCACATCAGGTAAGCGTTGAATCCTTTCATTTATCACTCCCTGGAAACGACAACGGAGCTTTTCAGCTCCGTTGTCGTGACGCTTACTGCGCCAGCTTCTTGTAACGCACTCGGTGCGGCTGGGCTGCCGCCTCGCCGAGGCGTTTCTTGCGGTCCGCTTCGAACTCGGTGTAGTTGCCCTCGAAGAAGACCACCTTGCCGTCATCCTCATAGGACAGGATGTGGGTCGCGATGCGGTCCAGGAACCAGCGGTCGTGGGAGATCACGATGGCCGCGCCCGGGAAGTCCAGCAGGGCCTCTTCCAGTGCACGCAGGGTTTCCACGTCCAGGTCGTTGGACGGTTCGTCGAGCAGCAGCACATTGGCGCCCTGTTTCAAGGTCAGCGCCAGGTGCAGGCGGCCACGCTCACCGCCGGAGAGGTCCTTGACGAACTTCTGCTGGTCCGCGCCCTTGAAGTTGAAGCGGCCGACATAACCACGGGAAGGCACTTCATAGCCACCCACCTTGATCATGTCGAAACCGTCGGAAACCTGCTCCCATACGGTCTTGCCGCCGTCCAGGCTGTCGCGGCTCTGGTCGACGCTGGCGATCTGAACGGTCTCGCCGATATCGATGGTGCCCGAGTCAGGCTCTTCCTTGCCGGTGATCATGCGGAACAGGGTGGACTTGCCCGCGCCGTTGCCACCGATCACGCCGACGATGGCGCCTTTCGGCACGCTGAAGGTCAGCCCGTCGATCAGCACGCGATCGCCGTAGCCCTTGCAGACGTTGTTGAACTCGATGACCTTATCGCCCAGGCGTGGACCGGCCGGGATGTAGATCTCGTTGGTCTCGCTGCGTTTCTGGAATTCCTGCGATTGCATCTCCTCGAAACGCTGCAGGCGGGCTTTGGACTTCGCCTGACGCGCCTTGGCACCTTGGCGCACCCACTCCAGTTCGGCCTTCATGGCCTTGGCATGAGAGGCTTCCTGCTTGGCCTCCTGGGCCAGGCGGTTGGCCTTGGATTCCAGCCAGCCGGAGTAATTGCCTTCGAACGGAATGCCGTGGCCACGGTCCAGTTCGAGGATCCAGCCGGCAACGTTGTCGAGGAAGTAACGGTCGTGGGTAATAGCCACCACGGTACCGGGGAAGTCGTGGAGGAAATGCTCCAGCCAGGCGACCGAGTCGGCGTCCAGGTGGTTGGTCGGCTCGTCCAGCAGCAGCATGTCGGGGGCCGACAGCAGCAGGCGGCACAATGCGACGCGGCGCTTCTCACCACCGGACAGGTGCTCGATCTTGGCATCCCACTGCGGCAGGCGCAGGGCGTCGGCGGCCACTTCCAGTTGACGTTCGAGGTTATGGCCATCGGAGGCCTGAAGGATGGCCTCCAGCTTGGCCTGCTCCGCAGCGAGCGCGTCGAAGTCGGCATCCGGCTCGGCGTAGGCGGCATAGACCTCATCGAGACGGGCCTGGGCCTGCTTGATCTCGCCTACGGCCTCCTCAACGATGTCGCGCACGGTCCTGGTTGGATCGAGTTTCGGCTCCTGCGGCAGGTAGCCAACCTTGATCCCTGGCATCGGACGGGCCTCGCCATCGATCTCGGTATCGACGCCGGCCATGATTCGCAGCAGGGTCGACTTGCCCGCGCCGTTCAGACCGAGCACGCCGATCTTGGCACCGGGGAAGAAGGACAGGGAAATGTCTTTGAGAATCTCACGCTTCGGGGGCACGACCTTGCCGACCCGGTGCATGGTGTAGACGTATTGAGCCATGGCTACCTTGGTGCTGTGACGAATTGAGAAATGGGCGGGGCGCAGGCTGCGTGAATTGCCGCGAACAACAATCCTGCGAGACGAAAACAGTCGAAAAGCGCGATTACCTTCAGTAAAAGAGCGCTTCACCCGGGCTTGGACCAAGGTTTGCTGTCGACGCCGCAGAACCACGCGCAGTCGTATTCACACAAACTGAAACGCGGGCGCTCCCGCGCGCGTGACGCAAAGCTACCGGAATGCACCAGCAAGGGCAAACGACACTCGTCGCCGATGCTGGCACTTTGTCCGCCAGACAGGCATGCTACCGCCCCCTTGAGCCCAAGGGCCGCCCCCTGCCCACCGAGCCGTACCCGCAGGAAACGCACTCGTGCCCCACACCCCGCTGCCTCCAACCTCGAGCGAGCCAGGTCAATCACCCGACGCCCATGCGCGCGGCTCGGTGAAAGGCTTGTTGGCGGGCCTGGTGCTGATGATGTTGGCCCTGCTGCTCTGGCAGTTGCACCTGGAATACCGCCAGCTGCAAGAAAGCGTACGCGATCGCAGCTACAGCCTGACCAGCGCACTGGCCAGCAGCCTGGAACAGAACATGGCCGTGAAGGCGCGCGCCGGCCAGGCCCTTCTCCGACAGGGCACAGCTGCCGGCACCGATCAACAAACGCTACTGGAAAACCTGCGTTCGATCTTTCCGTCACTGCAGAGTCTCGTCTGGTTGAACCTCCGCGGCGGGGCGATACACGACACCCAGGCCGTCAGCGACGATGCCCTTTACCTGGCCAGCCTGGCGCAGCGCAGCGATGGGGAGCCGTACCGCTATGCATTCAGCGCCCAGGATCACGGCCAGGTCTACCTGATCCTGCGCCAGTCCCCCGCCCCCGGCAGCAGTGGCTCCTGGGTCCTTCGCCTCGACCTGGAGACTTCGGCCGCCTGGGCGCTGAGCAGCGAGGATCACGATTATCGCTGGCTGCTGGAGGACCGCTTCAACCAGCGCGTCCTGTTTCACAGCTCCCGTTCCCATGGCAGCAGCCCCATCGTGCTGCCGGTCACCGCCGAAGAGCAGGCGCAAACCATCCTTATTGCCCCGCTGGCCAACAGTGACTGGCAGGTTCGCGCCCTGCACGATGAACTGCGGGTACGCACCGAGCTGCTGCCGGAACTGCTGGTCAAGCTCCTGCTATTCCTGATCAGCGCCTGCCTGGCCTTGATCGCGCTCTATTACCTGCAGCGGGAGCAGCGCGGTCTGCGCGAGCTCAACGATGCATCGCGGCGCTCGTTGCGCCAGGCGGCCAGTGCGCTTGGAGTTATCGAAGAGCGAGTGTTGGTGACCCAGGTCGATGGCCGGCTGAGCTATCTCAACCCGCAGGCCGAAGCCATGTTCGGTATCAGCGGGGAGGCCGCGCAGGATCACCACTTGCTAGCCCTGCTGCCGGGGCTTGATCCGCTGATGCTCAACGCCCCGGACCTGCACAACGAACATGGACCAGATCTCGTGCACTTCGAGCGCGACGATGAGCAGCTCATGCTCGCCGTGACTCGGAGCGAGCTGAACGACGGCATCCAGTTGCTCGGCTATGTCTGGGTGCTGCGCGATGTGACCGAGGAACAGCGCGCCCTTCGCGTGCTGCAGGAAACCCGCCGACGCTACCAGGATATCTTCGAGGGTTCCGGCGTTGCCCTGTGCGTACTGGACCTCGCTGAACTGCGCACGCACCTGCTCCAACTGGGTCTGCGCGACGCCCCAAGCCTGGCCACCTGGCTCACCGCCAACCCACTGCAGCACCTTCAGCTGCAACGCCAGCTGCGCATCACCGAGGTCAACCAGGTGGCGCTTCGCCTGCTGGGCGTGGACTGCAGCGAAGAGGCCTGGCAGTTGCTGATCAGCTTCGGCCCCATTCGTGAAAACGGCGTACGCTTCCAGTTGATGGCAGCGTTGCTCAGCGGCCAGTCCCAGGTCGAAGTCGAGTGCCAGATCACCACGCCGCAAGGGCATGAGCGTCACTTGTGGCTGGTCCTGCAACTGCCCTCGATGATCCAGGACCTGCATGCCGTCACCCTCAGCATCAGCGACATCACCAGTCGCAAGCGCATCGAACTCTCGCTGATCGAGCGCGAACGCTTCTGGTCCGATGTCGTGCTGGCCGTCCCCGACTCACTTTACGTACACGACATCGGCGGCAAACGGGTGATGCTCAGCAACAATCGCCTTGGCCCCCAACTCGGCTACAGCCGGGACGAGCTTCGAAAGATGGGCGAGCGCTTCTGGGAGCACGTCCTGCATCCAGACGACGCAGAGCAGTATTGGCGCATGCGCAGCTTGCAGCAGGTGGTCGGCGACGGTCTGTTGCTGCAATGCCAGCTGCGCTGGCGGCACAAGGACGGCAGCTGGCGCTGGTTCGATATCCGCGAACAGGCGCTGGCACGGGATGATCGCGGTCGTGTCAGCCGCCTGATCGGCGTCGCGAAGGACATCACCGAACAAATCGAAGCCGCCGAGTCCATGCGCGACAGTGGTCGGCGCTACCGCATGCTCGCCGAAAGCATCAGTGACGTGATCTTCACCACCGACAGCGAGCTGCAGCTGAACTATGTCAGCCCGTCGGTACAACCCGTACTCGGTTACAGCGCCGACTGGGTCATCGACAACAGCTTCCAGGGCATGGCCGCCGATCCGCGCCAGCTGGCCACCCTGTTCGCCCAACTGGAACAGGTCCGCGCTGCCCTGGGCAACCCCAAGCGCCTTGCTGGACTGCGCGATCGGATGCCAGCGCAGGTGTTCCTGTTCGACTGCATGCGCGCCGACGGCCAGAAGATCCCAGTGGAGCTGCGCACCATGCTCATGTGGGACGAGCACGGGCGTTTCGAAGGCATGCTTGGCGTCGGCCGCGACATCAGCCAACAGCGCCGTGCCGAAAAAGACCTCCGCATGGCCGCGACCGTCTTCGAGCACTCGACTTCGGCGATCCTGGTGACCGACCCGGCGGGCTATATCGTCCAGGTCAACGAGGCCTTCACGCGCATCAGCGGCTATGCCTCCGGCGATGTGCTCGACCAACTGCCAGCGATCCTCACCGCCGACCGCCAGCAGGCCAACCAGCTCACCTACATCATCAGCCAACTCAACCAGCGCGGCAGCTGGGAGGGTGAGATCTGGCTCAAGCGCCGCCAGGGCGACAACTACCCGGCGTGGGTCGGCATCACCGCCGTGCATGACGAGGAAGGCGACCTGGTCAGCTACGTCTGCTTCTTCAGTGACATCAGCGAACGCAAAGCCAGCGAACAGCGCATCCACCGCCTGGCGTACTACGATGGGCTGACCCACCTGCCCAACCGCACCCTGTTCCAGGACCGCCTGCACACCGCGCTGCAGCATGCCGAAAGGCACCAGGAGTGGGTGGTGCTGATGTTCCTTGACCTCGATCGTTTCAAACCGATCAACGACTCCCTTGGCCACGCTGCCGGCGACCGCATGCTCAAGGATGTGGCCGTGCGCCTTGCCGCCTGCGTCGACGAAGACGACACCGTGGCGCGCATGGGCGGTGACGAGTTCACCCTGCTCCTGCAACCGCGTGCAACCCGCGAAGGCGCCCTGAATCGTGCCATCCACGTTGCCGAGCAGATCCTCGCCAGCCTGGATCGTCCTTTCGTGCTCGAAGGCCGCGAATTCTTCGTCACCGCCAGCATCGGCATCGCCCTGAGCCCTCAGGACGGTCGAGAGCTGAGCCAGCTGATGAAGAACGCCGACACGGCGATGTACCACGCCAAGGAGCGCGGCAAGAACAACTTCCAGTTCTACCAGGCCGACATGAACGCCCGCGCCCTGGAGCGCCTGGAGCTGGAAAGCGACCTGCGCCACGCGCTGGAGCAAGGCGAATTCCTGCTCTATTACCAGCCGCAGTTCTCCGGCGACGGCCGGCGCCTGACGGGCGTCGAAGCCCTGCTGCGCTGGCGCCATCCCACGCGTGGCCTGGTACCGCCAGCCGACTTCATCCCTGTGCTGGAAGAGCTCGGGCTGGTGGTCCAGGTTGGCGACTGGGTACTCAGCGAGGCCTGCCGTCAGCTCAAATGCTGGCACCAGGCGAAAATGCGCCTGCCGAAGATTTCGGTAAACCTTTCCGCACGCCAGTTCGCCGATGGCCAACTGGCCGAGCGCATCGCCGCCATCATCGAAGACAGAGGCCTGCCACCGGCCTGCCTTGAACTGGAACTGACCGAGAGCATCCTGATGCGCGACGTCGGCGCAGCCATGCACATTCTCGAAAGCCTCAAACGACTTGGCCTGTGCATTGCGGTCGACGACTTCGGCACCGGCTACTCGTCGCTTAACTACCTTAAGCAGTTCCCCATCGACGTACTCAAGATCGACCGCAGCTTCGTCGATGGCCTGCCCGATGGCGAACGTGATGCGCAGATCGCCCGCGCCATCATCGCCATGGCCCATAGCCTGAACCTGGCGGTCATCGCCGAGGGCGTGGAAACCCAGGCGCAGCTGAACTTCCTCCGCGAACATGGCTGCGACGAGGTGCAAGGCTATCTGTTCGGCCACCCCATGCCGGCGCAACAGTTCGAGCGCATGTTCGGCGGCTCCGCACTGTTCGTGCTCAATTGACGCCGGGTGCGCCATGCACATCGGGCAGCCTCACTTCGGTGCGCACGGTCCGCGCCACGAGCTGGATGAAGCCCACTTGTCTGTCACATGACCGACCTTCATATGCCAGCCAGCGACCGATGCGTTAGAATGCGCGCCTTTCCCCGTCCCGTTCCCCAAGAGGACCGCCATGTTCAGCCGTGATTTGACCCTCGCCCGCTACGATGCCGACCTGTTTGCCGCCATGGAGCAAGAAGCCCAGCGCCAGGAAGAGCACATCGAGCTGATCGCCTCCGAGAACTACACCAGCCCGGCGGTGATGGAAGCCCAGGGCTCCGTGCTGACCAACAAGTACGCCGAAGGCTACCCGCACAAGCGCTACTACGGTGGCTGCGAATTCGTCGACATCGTCGAGCAGCTGGCCATCGACCGCGCCAAAGAGCTGTTCGGCGCCGACTACGCCAACGTCCAGCCGCACTCCGGTTCCCAGGCCAACAGCGCTGTTTTCCAGGCCCTGGTTCAGCCGGGCGACACCGTACTGGGCATGAGCCTGGCACATGGCGGCCACCTGACCCACGGCGCTTCCGTCAACTTCTCCGGCAAGATCTACAAGGCCGTGCAGTACGGTCTGAACCCGGAAACCGGTCTGATCGACTACGACGAAGTCGAGCGTCTGGCCGTCGAGAACAAGCCGAAGATGATCATCGCCGGCTTCTCCGCCTACTCTCAGGTCCTGGACTTCCCGCGTTTCCGCGCCATTGCCGACAAGGTCGGTGCCTACCTGTTCGTCGACATGGCCCACGTGGCCGGCTTGGTCGCCGCTGGCGTATACCCGAACCCGATGCCCTATGCCGACGTGGTAACCACCACTACCCACAAGACCCTGCGCGGCCCGCGCGGCGGCCTGATCCTGGCCAAGGCGAACGAAGAGATCGAGAAGAAGCTGAACTCCGCCGTCTTCCCGGGCGGCCAGGGCGGCCCGCTGATGCACGTGATCGCCGCCAAGGCCGTGTGCTTCAAGGAAGCTCTGCAGCCTGAGTTCAAGGCTTACCAGGAGCAGGTGGTGAAGAACGCCCAAGCCATGGCCCAGGTGTTCATCGAGCGCGGCTTCGACGTGGTGTCTGGTGGCACCCAGAACCACCTGTTCCTGCTCTCCCTGATCAAGCAGGACATCACCGGTAAGGATGCCGACGCCGCCCTTGGCCGCGCCTTCATCACCGTGAACAAGAACGCCGTCCCGAACGACCCGCGCTCGCCGTTCGTCACTTCCGGTCTGCGTATCGGCACGCCGGCCGTGACCACCCGTGGCTTCAAGGAAGCCGAGTGCCGCGAGTTGGCCGGTTGGATCTGCGACATCCTGGTGAACATGGGCGACGAGTCCGTCGTCGACCGCGTTCGCGATCAAGTCAAGGCCATCTGCGCCAAGCTGCCGGTTTACGGCAAGTAAGCGACAACGGCACGCAAAAAGCCCGGCACATGCCGGGCTTTTTCGTTTTCGGAGAGGCGCCGCCAGAACTCGTTTGGTAGGTTGGTACTGAATGAAACGAAGCCCAACAAGGCATGCGCAGCACGCCCCTCAAATTGGGCTTCGCTGTGCTCAGTCCTGCGCGGCCCGCATCAACCTACGTCCGGGTCACGCCTGGGCTTCGGCAAAGCCTGCACGGATCTTCTCTTCCGGTAGCTGGTCGCCGATGAACACGATCACGCTCTCTCGCACCTCGTCGTCACGCCACTCGCTGTCCCAGTCGAAGCCGTAGAGCCGCAGCACGCCCTGGAACACCATCCGGCGCTCCTCACCAGCGATGGCCAGCACGCCCTTGTAGCGCAGCAGCGAGTTGCCGTGCTCTTCCAGCAGCTGCTCCATGAAAGCGCTGAGCTTGTCGATATCCAGCGGCCGCGCGCTCTTCAGCACCAGGGTAGCGATGCGGTCAGGCGTGCCCGCCGGCGCCAGTGGACGCAAGCTCAGGGTCGGGCCGAAATCGGCATTGAGATTGAAGCCGCGCACGTCCAGCAGTTCACCCAGGTCAATGCGGCCGTGCTCCACCACGCGAATCGGCGCCCGCCGGTTGATGCGTTGCAGGCGCTGGCTGAGCGCCTCGAAAGTCGCCTCGTCCACCAGGTCAAGCTTGCTCACCAGGATGCGGTCGGCGAAGCCCACCTGGGCCTGGGCGATGGTTTCCTGCAGGTGCCGCTCGGCGTTCGCCGCATCCACGAGGGTAATGATGCCGTCCAGCACATAGCGCTCGCAGAGCTCTTCGTCGGCGAAGAAGGTCTGCGCCACTGGCGCCGGGTCGGCCAGGCCGGTGCACTCGATCACCAGGCGGTCGAACGCCAGCTCGCCGCTGTCCAGGCGCTCCAGCAGCACAAACAGCGCCTTTTCCAACTCGACATGGATGGAGCAGCAGACGCAGCCATTGGCCAGCGTCATCACCTGCACCGGCTCGCTGCCGAGCAACTGGCCGTCGATCGGCGTCTCGCTGAATTCGTTCTCGATCACGGCGATCTTCAGGCCGTGTTCGGCCTTGAGGATATGCCGCAGCAGCGTGGTCTTGCCGGCACCGAGAAAGCCGCTGAGCACGGTCACCGGGATAGGAAGATGGGCAGACATTAGAGCAATCCTTGAAATCGGGGTTCAACTGTAGGAGCGAGCTTGCTCGCGAATCGCTTTGCTCGGGGCGTTCGCGAGCAAGGCCCAGGGGTTCCCCTAGATCCTACAAATGAAAAGCGCCACGACGAAGCGTGGCGCTCAGGTTACCGCAACGGGAACTCAACAGCAGCGGATAGGCCTCCCTTTCCCACCACCGTAGCGGGCTTCCTGCCGCTCGCGGAAGAACTCCTCATAGGTCATCACCGATTTGTCCGGGTGTTTGCCGCGCATATGCTCGACGTAGGTATCGTAGTCGGGCATGCCCACCAGCATGCGGGCTGCCTGGCCCAGGTACTTACCCATGCGACTCAGGTCATTGAACATGCGTGAGCCCTCCTCAAGCGTCCGGGATCGGCTGGAACGGTGATTCCTTGTCGCTGCGCTCGGGCTTCATCCAGGCGCTGCGTCCTACCTTGATCGCGTAGAACAGGATGCTCAGGACCACGAAGAGGAACAGCACGGTCAGGGTCGCGTTGGTGTAGGCGTTGAAGATCACATGCTGCATCTGGCCGATGTCCTTGGCCGGGGCCAGGACCTGGCCAGCCTCCAGCGCATCGCTGTACTTCTTGGCCAGGGCCAGGAAGCCGACGGCCGGATTCGGGTCGAGCAGCTTGATCAGGCCTGCCGTGGTGGTGCAGATCAGCAGCCAGGTGGCCGGAATCAGCGTCACCCACACATAGCGCTGGCGCTTCATCTTGATCAGCACCACGCAGCCCAGCATCAGGGCGATGCCCGCCAGCATCTGGTTGGAGATGCCGAACAGCGGCCAGAGGGTGTTGATGCCACCCAGCGGATCAACCACGCCCTGGTACAGCAGCCAGCCCCACATGGCGACGCAACCGGCGGTCGCGATCACGTTGGCAGTCCAGGATTCGGTGCGCTGCAGCGGGGAGATGAAGTTGCCCAGCAGGTCCTGCAGCATGAAGCGGCCAGCACGGGTGCCCGCATCTACTGCGGTAAGGATGAACAGCGCCTCGAAGAGGATCGCGAAGTGGTACCAGAACGCCATGGTGTTCTCGCCCGGCAGCAGCTGGTGAAGGATCTGCGCGATACCGACCGCCAAGGTCGGTGCACCACCGGCGCGCGCCAGCACAGTGTGCTCACCGATATCCCTCGCCGTCGCTTCCAGGGCCTCTGGCGTGATGGCGAAGCCCCAGCTGCTGACAGTGGCGGCAACTGCCTGGACGTCAGCCCCAACCACGGCCGGCGGGCTGTTCATGGCGAAGTACACGCCCGGCTCGATCACCGAGGCCGCCACCATGGCCATGATGGCGACAAAGGACTCCATCAACATGCCGCCGTAACCGATGTAACGGGCATGGGACTCGCTGGCCAGCAGCTTGGGCGTGGTGCCGGAGGAGATCAGCGCATGGAAACCGGACACTGCACCGCAGGCGATGGTGATGAACAGGAAGGGGAACAGCGCGCCCTTCCACACCGGCCCAGTGCCATCGACGAACTGCGTCAGCGCTGGCATCTTCAGGTCCGGCATTGTGATCAGAATGCCAATGGCCAGCGCGACGATGGTACCGATCTTGAGGAAGGTCGACAGGTAATCCCGCGGTGCCAGCACCAGCCACACTGGCAGGACGGCGGCGACGAAGCCGTAGCCGATCAGCATCCAGGTAATCTGGATACCAGTGAAGGTGAAGGCCGGCCCCCAGACCGGGTCAGCGGCGACCTGCCCGCCCAGCCAGATAGAGGTCAGCAGCAGGGCGACACCTACCACCGAAATCTCGCCGATGCGGCCTGGGCGGATGTAGCGCATGTAGATGCCCATGAACATCGCGATCGGGATGGTCGCCATCACCGTGAACATGCCCCAGGGGCTCTCGGCCAGGGCCTTGACCACGATGAGCGAGAGCACTGCGAGGATGATGACCATGATCAGGAAGGCACCGAACAGCGCGATGGTCCCGGCCACCTGCCCCATCTCCTCGCGCACCAGCTCGCCCAGGGAGCGGCCGTCACGTCGGCTGGAGATGAACAGCACCATGAAGTCCTGCACCGCACCGGCCAGGACCACGCCGGCAATCAGCCAGAGGGTACCTGGCAGGTAGCCCATCTGTGCGGCGAGTACCGGGCCCACCAGCGGACCGGCACCGGCGATGGCGGCGAAGTGGTGGCCGAACAGAACGTGCTTGTTGGTAGGCACGTAGTCCAGGCCGTCGTTGTGAATGATTGCGGGCGTGGCGCGGGTCGGATCGAGTTGCATCACCTTGGTGGCGATGAACAGGCTGTAGTAACGGTAAGCAACCAGATACAGGGCAACCGCGGCAACCACGATCCACAAGGCGTTGATGGCTTCGCCGCGACGCAGCGCGACGACACCCAAGGCGCATGCGCCGACCACTGCCAACGCTACCCAGGGTAGCTGGCGCAGGACGCTGTTGTTATTGTTCATAAGGCTCTCCAAATGGATGGACAGACAAGCTGCCGCACAAGCTTAGTCGCTCCACCGGAAATCGGTATGAGACCTTGATCTAGAGCGCTCCGCGACCGAATCGGAGCGTTATTAAGGACCGCCTTCGAACCGAGGGTCCGATGCGTCCTGAAGCAGCGACCACTGCAGGAAATTGGATGCGCCAGGCCTGACCGCCTTGCTCTGCAGCTTCACCCATTGGCAGGACGAGCAAAACAAAAGCCGGGCAGCGCCCGGCTTTGCTCGGCCGTCTGTGCTTAGCTCGGCAGTTTGGCGTAACGCGCGAGTTGCTGGTCCTTGCTCATGACGTCCAGGGTGGCCGCCAGAACCTGCTCGCCGGTCACGTCCGGAGCGGAGAAGATGGTCGAAAAGTTCTCATGAGTGACCTGGGCGAAGCGGGCGCGGTCGGATTGCTCGATGCCCAGGAGAGTGGCATAGGCGTCCAGCGCCTCCCCCTGCCCCTTGGCCATGTCCTCAGCGATGTTGTCGAGCATGCCATTCATGGCGAATAGCGAACGGCCTCCATACCCCAGGCGAACGCTGGAGTCGCAACCGTTGGTCCCCGAAGTCAGACCGAAAGTGGCATTCCCCGAAGTACCGTTGGTAGTGGTAGCCAGCAGATGGGGTACCAAGCCTCGCTGCCCTTCGAACAGCATGTTGCCCCAGCCGCAGCCGCCGCCCCCGGCCTGGTCGGCTTGTACCGCCAAACTCGCTGCGCCTAGCAGCCCCACGATCAACCCCTTGCTAAGCAGTCGCTTATCCATAGTTGCGCTCCGCATATATTTATAGAAAAACCGCTTAAGCAGCTTTGGCGACAGTTGCAGAACTGTCAAACGCCGACGCGGCCACGGATGAGCTTACCGGGAGGCGACGGCAGGATTCGGCCTTCGCTATAGTGCACGGCCCCTTGAAGGAGAAATGCAATGAGTGACACCACCAACGATCGTCGGCGCTTTCAGCGCATCACTTTCGATGCCGCTACCGAAATCAAACAGGCCCAACGCAGCTGGACGGTGGAATTGCAGGACATCTCGCTCAAGGGCTTGCTGGTCCAGCGTCCAAGCGATTGGGACGGCAATTCGAATACGCCGTTCAACGCCTGCATTCGCCTGACAGCGGATATCCAGCTGGAGATGGAAGTGGCGCTCACCCGCGAGCAGGACAACCAACTGGGTTTCGTCTGCCGGCACATCGACCTTGACTCCATCAGCCATCTGCGACGCCTGGTAGAACTCAACCTCGGTGACGAGACCCTGCTGGAGCGCGAACTGGCTGCACTGGGCGAAGACTGACCGACGCAGGCGCCCATCCCGCCGGTCTGGGCTTAGCGAGGCTCAGCGAAGTACCGTCGGACGGATCGCCACCCGACGGAACACCGCCCGCCCCGGCCTGCTGGCGATTGCTACTCGAACAGAGCATCCAGCGCCTGTTCCAGGCGCGTCACCGCCACCACCTGAAGCCCCGGAGGCGACTCCTTCGGTGCATTGCCCTTGGGCACGATGGCGCGCTTGAAGCCGTGTTTGGCGGCTTCCTTCAAGCGTTCCTGACCACTCGGTACCGGACGCACCTCACCGGAAAGCCCTACCTCGCCAAACACCAAAACATCGTGGGGCAGCGGACGGTTGCGCAGGCTGGACATGATGGCTGCGATCAACGCCAAGTCCGACGCGGTCTCCAGCACCTTCACACCGCCCACGACATTGAGGAATACATCCTGATCGTAGGTCGGAATGCCACCATGACGGTGCAGCACAGCCAACAGCATGGCCAGGCGGTTCTGATCCAGACCCAGGGTGACCCGTCGTGGATTGGCCAGATGACTGGTGTCCACCAGCGCCTGGACCTCCACCAGCATGGGCCGGGAACCCTCCCAGGTGGCCATCACCACGCTGCCCGGCACCGATTCCTGGGCGCGGGTCAGGAAAATCGCCGATGGGTTGGACACCTCCTTGAGCCCCTTGTCGGTCATGCCGAACACGCCCAACTCATTGACTGCGCCAAAGCGGTTCTTCACGGCCCTCAGCAAGCGCAGGCGCCCGTCGGACTCACCTTCGAAATACAGCACCGTATCGACCATGTGCTCCAGCACACGGGGCCCGGCGAGCGCGCCTTCCTTGGTCACATGCCCCACCAGGAATACAGCCGTGCCGCTTTGTTTGGCGAAGCGCACCAGCAGGGCCGCGCTCTCGCGCACCTGGGCTACGCCGCCCGGGGCCGATTGCAGCTGCTCGGTGAAGATGGTCTGGATCGAGTCGATCACCATCACCTTGGGCTGCTCCATGCGCGCGGTGGCAACGATGGTCTCGATGGAGGTCTCTGTCATCACCTTGAGCTTGTCTTCCGGCAGGCCGAGCCGGCGGGCACGCATGGCGACCTGCTGCTGGGACTCTTCACCCGTGACATAAAGGGCGGGAAAGCGCGAGGCGATGTTGCAGAGTGTCTGCAGCAGGATGGTCGACTTGCCAATACCCGGATCACCGCCGATCAGCACCACCGAACCATCCACCAGGCCACCACCGAGCACCCGATCGAGCTCGTTGGAGCCAGTAGAAAAACGCGGCATTTCCTCGACGCTGACCTCAGCCAGGGTCTTGAGTTGCGCCTGCTGCCCAGCCCAGCCGGTGCGCCCGCCGGAACTCGCGGCGCCTTCCAGCACGGTTTCCACCAAGGTATTCCAGGCACCGCAATCGGCGCACTGGCCGGCCCATTTGGGAAAGGTCGCACCGCACTCGGTGCAGCCGTACATGCGCTTGGCCTTGGCCATCTGCGGACTCCGTCAAACGAAAGCCCGCATGATAGCCGGATCAGCCGCGGCAGGCGCCTCCACAACCGCAACACTTTCCTGCTGCGCGCTTGCGTAAGCGTTCCAGCTCCAACTCCAACCCTTCCCGACGCATTTCCAGGGCCCTCAAGCTCGAGCCATCCAGAGGTTCGCTCCCCGCCTCGACTCGCCGGATGCGCTGCTGCAGAAGCTCGAACTGCTGTTGCAGGCGATCCAGGTACTCGTCGGCGAGGACTTGTTCAGGAGATGCTTCGGAAGCAGGGTAAGCGCCATGCTGAGTTTGGTTGGTAGACATGAAGGACTCTCCGGACAGGTGATGACTCAGCCTATCCGGAGGCCTGACGGCGCTGATTGATATCGATCAACGCAACAGGACCATCGCCTGCGCGCAAGACCAGAGTTAACGAGTCACCCCGGGGCTGCAGTCAGCTCTGGGCGCCTTTCAGAATCTTGGCAATTTCGTCTTTCAACGCAACCCGCTGCATTTTCAAGCCATTCAGCGCAGTGTCATCCAGAGCCTGGTTACCGTCTTCGACCTCATAGATGCGTGAATCAAGCTGCTGATACTCCCCCGCCAGCCGGGCAAAGTGCGCGTCCTTCTGCAGCAGCGTGCGCATGGAGTCCTGGAAATCTGGAAACTCGCGGTTCAACGGGTGATGTTCTAGCGGCATGGCAGTGGCCCTCCTTCTGCACCATCAATCTCAGGCTAGTCCACCCAGAGAGGGCTGGAACGCAGACTGACGAAAATACCTCTTGCGGCGCGTACCCGTCCTCCAGCATTCAGAGATGGCAGCATCAGGATGCTGATTTACACTTCAGCCCAGAATCAATAAACCTCAGGGAGTGAAGCATGAAAGTACTCAGTGAATTCAAAGATTTCGCCGTCAAGGGCAATGTCGTCGATATGGCCGTCGGGATCATTATTGGTGCGGCCTTCGGCAAGATCGTCACGTCTTTCGTTGGCGACGTGATCATGCCGCCCATCGGCCTGCTGATAGGTGGGGTCGACTTCTCGGACCTGGCGATCACGCTCAAGGCCGCGGAAGGTGAAATCCCCGCAGTGGTGCTGAGTTACGGCAAGTTCATCCAGACGGTGCTGGACTTCGTCATTGTCGCTTTCGCCATCTTCATGGGCGTGAAAGCCATCAATAAGCTCAAGCGTGAAGAAGCTGCCGCGCCCGAAGCGCCGCCCGCACCGACCAAGGATCAGGAGCTGCTGAGCGAGATCCGCGACCTGCTCAAGTCACAGCAGAACAAGTAGGCCCGGGCTGCACCTTCTGCTCTGTGGGCGGGTTCATTCGCGAAGCAGGCAACACGCCTACCCTGTCAAAGCAAAAGGGCCGCTTAGCGGCCCTTTCTTCTTTCGCGAATGAATTCGGTCTCACAATGCTCAGGCAGCCTAGGACAAGGGCCTAAGCAACAACCGGTTCACCCGCCGCTCCTTAACCTCGACCACTTGTAGCTGCCAGCCGTCGAACTCCAGCGAGTCGCCGATGACGGGCAGGCGGTCCAGCAGGCTCATGGCCAGACCGGCAATGGTCTGGTAGTCATCGCTTGGCTTCCTTGAAAATCCCAACCGCTCGCCCAGTAGCGTCAGGTTCACCGCGCCGCTGACCTTCCAGCCCTCTTCGCACGGCTCGATCTCCAGACCATCCACCTCGCTGGCATCCGGCAGCTCACCGGCAATGGATTCGAGAATGTCGGTCATGGTCAGCAGGCCCTCGAAGCCGCCGAACTCATTGACGACAAACGCCACGTGGGTCGAGGCCTTGCGCATCTCTTCCAGCGCACCGAGCACCGAAGCGCTCTCGGGAAGGTTCGGCGGAACACGCAGCAGATGCTGGATATCTGGCACCTGGCCTTGCAGCAGTTCGCGCAGTAGCTCTTTCTTGTGCACATAGCCCAGCGGCTCGTCGACATCGCCGCCACGGATCACCAGCAGACGTGAGTGCGGCGCGCGCAACAGAGCGTCGTAGATGACCTCGCGCGACTCGTCCAGATCGATGCGCTCGACCTCCACACGATTGGTCATCACCGTGCGGATGGCACGATCGGCCAAGCCCAGTACGCCGCTGATCATCACCCGTTCACGGCGATCGAAGGGCACCGCTGCGCCATCGCCGCCGTCCAGCAGGTCGGCAATGTCGTCGCCAACTTCATCGGCTTCGACGCTGCGCCCGCCGAGCAGTCGTAACACGGCATGGGCCGTTCGCTCACGCAGGTCGCGGTCGCCTTGCAAGTGGCGTTTGCGACGCCAGCGCACCAGCTGGTTTGCCGCTTCGATCAGCAGCGAGAAGCCGATGGCCGCATACAGGTATCCCTTGGGAATGTGGAAGCCCAGGCCTTCGGCGGTGAGGCTGAGGCCGATCATCATCAAAAAGCCCAGGCAGAGCATGATCACGGTCGGGTGGGCATTGACGAAGGCGGTCAGTGGCTTGCTGGCCAGGATCATCAGGCCGATGGAAATCACCACGGCGATCATCATCACTTCCAGGTGCTCAACCATGCCGACCGCGGTGATCACCGCATCCAGCGAGAACACCGCGTCCAGCACCACGATCTGCGCCACCACCGGCCAGAACAACGCATAGGTGCGGCTGCCGCCCTGGACGTGAGTGCGGCCCTCCAGGCGCTCGTGCAATTCCATGGTGGCTTTGAACAGCAGGAACACACCACCGAACAGCATGATCAGGTCACGCCCCGAGAAGCTCTTGCCGAGCACCTCGAACAGCGGTTCGGTCAGCGTCACCAGCCAGGAAATGCTCGCCAGCAGGCCCAGGCGCATGAACAGCGCCAGCGACAGGCCGATCAGCCGCGCTCGGTCGCGCTGCGACGGCGGCAGCTTGTCCGCCAGGATGGCGATGAACACCAGGTTGTCGATGCCCAGCACGATCTCCAGGACAATCAGAGTCAGCAGGCCCAGCCAGGCCGTAGGGTCAGCAATCCATTCCATTTGTTCAGGCTCTCGCAGCTGTCAGGCGAGCAACAGCAAACGACACCGGCCGGCCACATTGGCCCGGGTAATTCGTCGACGTGCTTGAAGGGGATACAGCAGAGCGCTGCAGATCAGGCCGGCACTCCGAGGTGCCGGGGAGGTAGGTGGCCACACCCTTTCGGGCAGGGGGCGGCTTGCAACAATCGCTGTCCATTGGATTCCAGGTTGGGAAACGGACTGCAAAGCCTAGGTCAGAACGACTCCCGGCTTAAGCCGGGAATCTTTACCAATCATGTACGAATGGTCTCAACGCCTACGGAATAGCGGTCTTGGCTCGATGACCGAGCGGCCGTAGAGCACGCTCACACCGGCCAGTCCCTTGAGCGCATCTTCGGCGGACTTGTCCTCGCGCACGGCAAAGGCATCGAAACCACATTGGCGCATGTGGCTGAGTTGGTCACGCAGCACATCGCCTACTGCTCGCAACTCGCCACGCCAGCCCAGTCGCGTGCGCAGCAGATAGGCCTGGCTGTAGCCACGACCATCGCGAAAGCTGGGAAATTCGACGGCGATCAACGGCAACTCCTTTAGCCAGGGTCCCAAGGCTTCGACTTCGTCATCCGGCTGCACCAGCAGGCCATCGCGGCGCGTACCGTTCGTCTCCAGACGCTCGCGCCAGAGCGTCATCGGCAGGATCAACGGCCCATCAGGCCATGATCCTTGCGCCTCACGCAACAACGTCCAGTCATCCGCCACCAGGCGCGCCTGACCGTCCACCAGCTTGATCAGATTGTTCATGCCACCTCCCCGGCCTTGGCGTAAACCCGTTCCTTGAACGGCTCCAGGCCAATGCGTTGGATGGTATCGACGAAGCGTTCCTCTCCCTCGCGGTAGTCGACGAACGTCTCGACGATGCGCTCGATCACGTCCGGCACCTCGTCGGCACTGAACGAGGGACCGACCACCTTGCCCAACGCGCTGTTCATGCCCTGGGCGCCGCCCAAGGTGATCTGGTACCACTCGCTGCCGCCCTTATCCACACCCAGGATGCCGATGTTGCCGATGTGATGGTGGCCGCAGGCATTCATGCAGCCTGAAATGTTCAGGCTGAGTTCGCCGAGGTCGTGCAGGCGTTCGATATCCTCGAAACGCGCCTGGATGGCCTGGGCAATAGGGATCGACTTGGCATTGGCCAGCGAGCAGTAGTCACCGCCCGGGCAGGCGATGATGTCGGTCAGCAGGCCGATGTTCGACGTCGCCAGGCCAACGGCCCGGGCCTTCTGCCACAGCGCATGCAGATCGGCCTTGCGCACATCCGGCAGCACCAGGTTCTGCTCGTGGGCGATGCGGATTTCACCGAAACCGAAGGCATCCGCCCAGTCGGCCACCGCCTCCATCTGCTCGGCGGTCACGTCCCCCGGCGGCGACTCTGGCCCCGGCTTGGTGGACAGCACCACGGCGGCATAGCCCGGCACCTTGTGCGGCTGCAGGTTGCGCGCGGCCCAGCGAGCGAATTCGGGGGCCTCTGCCAGGCGCGTGCCATATTCCAGATCGGTGTCATGCAGCCTGGCGTAGGGTGGCGTATCGAAGCTGGCTGCCACGCGCTGGTATTCGGCCTCGGTCAGCTCGGCGGGCCCATCCTTGAGATGCTGCCACTCGGCTTCCACTTCGCGGGCGAAGGCTTCGATCCCCAGCGCCTTCACCAGAATCTTGATCCGCGCCTTGTACTTGTTGTCGCGCCGGCCATGGCGGTTGTAGACCCGCAGGATGGCTTCGACGTAGGACAGCAGATGCCGCCAGTGCAGCCCTTCACGGATCTGCAATCCGAGGATCGGCGTGCGCCCCAGGCCCCCGCCCACCATCACTCGCAGGCGCATCTCGCCAACTTCGTCGAGGTAGAGGTAAAGGCCGATATCGTGCATCTGTATTGCTGCACGGTCCTGCTCAGCAGCGCACAGGGCGATCTTGAACTTGCGCGGCAGGAACAGGAATTCCGGGTTGATGGTGGACCATTGGCGGAGGATTTCCGCCAGCGGACGCGGGTCCAGCAACTCGTCGGCAGCCACTCCGGCGAAGGCCTCGGTGGTGATGTTGCGAACGCAGTTGCCGGAAGTCTGGATGGCGTGCATTTCCACTTCGGCCAGCTGCTCGAGGATATCCGGCACCTCGGCAAGCTCGATCCAATTGAACTGGATGTTCTGCCGGGTGGTGAAGTGGCCATAGCCGCGGTCATGCTCGCGGGCGATGCGCGCCAGCGTGCGAAGCTGCGTCGACGACAGGGTTCCATAGGGAATGGCCACCCGCAGCATGTAGGCATGCTTTTGCAGGTAGAGACCGTTCTGCAGGCGCAGCGGCAGGAACTCCTCCTCGCTCAGTTCGCCACTGATGCGCCGCGCCACCTGGTCGCGGAACTGGGCGACGCGCTCGAAAACCAGGGCGCGGTCGTAGTCGTCGTAGTGATACATGCCGGGGCTCCCCGCAGGCGGGTGATGAAGAGCCGTCACTATGGCCAGCCGGGCCGTGGATAAACAGCGGCAGATCGTGCGCAAAAAAGCAGATCAGCATGCGTTTCAATTGGTCCTCATCAAACCTGGGCAGGCTCTGGGATAGCCCAGTATCTGAGATCCAAAAAGCACCACGATCTGAGTCTGTTTCGTGCGAGCCGACCTTTCTAGAGTGGCACCCCGCCTCGTTCCCTACTGAAAGGCCTGCACATGAACACCGCACTTCAGGAGCCCACCTACAACTACAAGGTGGTTCGTCAGTTCGCTCTCATGACCATCGTCTGGGGCATCGTCGGCATGGGCCTGGGCGTGTTCATCGCCGCCCAGCTAGTGTGGCCGGCGCTGAACCTCGACCTGCCCTGGACCAGCTTCGGCCGCCTGCGCCCGCTGCACACCAACCTGGTGATCTTCGCCTTTGGCGGCAGCGCGCTATTTGCCACCAGCTACTACACGGTGCAGCGCACCTGCCAGGTGCGGCTCTACTCCGATAGCCTGGCGGCCTTCACCTTCTGGGGCTGGCAGGCCCTGGTCATGATCCTGCTGATCACCCTGCCCCAGGGCCTGACCACCACCAAGGAATACGCCGAGGTGGAATTCACCGGCGCGGTGTGGATGGCCCTCGTCTGGGTTGCTTACGCAGTGGTTTTCTTCGGTACGGTGATCAAGCGCAAGACCCGGCACATCTATGTGGGCAACTGGTTCTTCGGTGCCTTTATCCTGGTCACCGCGATGCTGCACATCGTCAACCACCTGGCCATCCCGGTGAGCTGGTTCAAGTCCTACTCGGTGTACTCCGGCGCTACCGACGCCATGGTGCAGTGGTGGTATGGCCACAACGCCGTGGGCTTTTTCCTGACCACCGGCTTCCTCGGGATGATGTATTACTTCATCCCCAAGCAGGCCGGGCGCCCGGTGTATTCGTACCGGTTGTCCATCGTGCACTTCTGGGCGCTGATCACCCTGTACATCTGGGCCGGCCCGCACCACCTGCACTACACGGCCCTGCCGGACTGGGCCCAGTCCCTCGGCATGGTGATGTCGATCATCCTCCTGGCACCTAGCTGGGGCGGCATGATCAACGGCATGATGACCCTCTCAGGCGCCTGGCATAAGCTGCGCGACGACCCGATCCTGCGCTTCCTGGTGGTGTCCCTGGCCTTCTACGGCATGTCCACCTTCGAAGGCCCGATGATGGCCATCAAGACCGTCAACGCCCTCTCCCATTACACCGACTGGACCATCGGCCACGTCCATGCCGGGGCGTTGGGCTGGGTGGCGATGATCACCATCGGTTCGCTGTACCACCTGATCCCCAAGCTCTACGGCTGCGAGCGCATGCACAGCATAGGCCTGATCAACGCCCACTTCTGGCTGGCCACCATCGGTACCGTGCTGTACATCGCCTCCATGTGGGTCAACGGCATTACCCAGGGCCTGATGTGGCGCGCCGTCAACGAAGACGGCACCCTCACCTACTCCTTCGTCGAAGCACTGGAGGCCAGCCACCCGGGCTTTATGGTGCGCATGGTCGGTGGTCTGTTCTTCCTCAGCGGCATGCTGCTGATGGCCTACAACACCTGGCGCACGGTGCGGGTGGGCGTCACCGAGACCACCGAGCGGGTTCCGGGAGCAGTTCATGGATAACGGCACTACCTTTGGATTGCTGAGCCTGAGCGCGCCGCTGTTCTTCTACCTGGCGACCCAGCTCAGCCTGGGCGGCAGGAGCCAGCGCGAGCTGGACGAAGCGACCATGCTGCCCTTCGTGGACGATGACGAGGTGGCCCGACGCATGGAGCTCGCCACCGGCCGCAGCCGCACGGGGTGCAGTTGTCCGGGAAGCTGTGATGGGAGTTGTGCGAGCAGAGTTGAGATGGAGGTTTGAAACTGAACGTATTACGTAGGATGGGTAGAGCCTGCGACACCCATCAATTCGGCACCATGGGTTTCGCTCCGCTCTACCCATCCTACAAATCGTCCGCGCGCTACCAGTAGTTCTCCACCGCAACCTGCCCGGGGCGGCGGCTGAGGCTCAGGTGCATGTCCCGCTTTTTCAGTACGGCGCGGGTATCGTCGATCATCTGCGGGTTACCGCAGAGCATCACCCGCGAGTGCTCGGGCGTCAGTTCGAGGCCGGCGGCGCGCTCCAATTCGCCGTTCTCGATCAGCGTGGTGATGCGCCCGTGCAGCGCGCCGGGCACTTCCTCGCGGGTCACCACGGGGATGTAGGTAAGCTTGTCGGCAGCACCCTCCAGGTAGTCCAGTTCCTTCAATGAATGGATCAGCGACTGGTAGGCCAGTTCGGCAGCATGGCGCGCGCTGTAAACCAGCACGATGCGCTCGAAACGCTGCCACACCTCCAGGTCCTGGAGGATGGCGAGGAAGGGTGCCAGCCCGGTGCCGGTCGCCAGCAACCAGAGGTCGCGGCCATCGACGAAGCGGTCAAGGGTGAGGAAGCCGAACGCCTGCTTGTCGACCATCAGCGTGTCTCCCACCTTCAAGCGGGAAAGCTCGCTGGTGAACTCGCCGTCCGGCACCACGATCGAGAAGAACTCCAGGTGCTCGTCATAGGGGGCCGAGACCATCGAATAGGCTCGCCACACCGTGCTGCCATCGGCCTTGGTCACCCCAAGGCGCGCAAACTGCCCGGCGCGGAAGCGGAATCCGGCATCGCGGGTGGTGCGCAGGGTGAACAGGCTGGGCGTCAAGGTCTGCACATCCAGCAAGGTCTGGCGGGTGAACTTCTCTTCGCTGGCGGTCATACTCCGCTCCCATCCCTTTTCGATTCGATCCGAAGTCCGCCTCAGTGTCTCGCAAAGCGGCCTTCAGAAACACCGCCGGTTCTTATGCCTATATTCGCTACGCCTTTTGCCCAACTCGAACTACTGCGCCAGCCCGAGCAGCAGGATGATCCGCTGCAGGCCTTCGATGCCGCCGACGAATACCTGCTCAACCACCTGCATGAGCAAGGTCTGGCCGCCGATACCCGCGTCCTGGTACTGAACGACAGCTTCGGTGCCTTGGCCGCCAGCCTGGCCTCCTGTGCACAGGTCACCAGCAGCGGCGATTCGCATCTGGGCTGCATCGCCCTGCAACGCAACTTGGCGCGCAACGGCCTGGCCGATTCGGCAGTCCGCTTCGTGCCGGCCAGCGACAGGGTCCACGGCCCCTTCGACCGGGTGCTGATCCGCGTCCCCAAGACCCTGGCCCTGCTGGAGGAACAACTGATCCGCCTGCACGGCCAACTGGCTCCGGACGCCACGGTAGTGGCTGCCGGCATGGTCAAGCACCTGCCCCATGCGGCGGGTGACCTGCTGGAGAAATACATCGGCCCGATGCAGCCGTCACTGGCGGTGAAGAAGGCCCGCCTGCTGATTGCCACGCCTGTGGATAAACCCGCTGTAGCCTCGCCCTACCCGACCCGCTACGAGCTGGACCAGCCGCGTCTGATGCTGATCAACCACGCCAACGTGTTCTGCCGCGAAGGCCTGGACATCGGCACCCGCGCCTTTCTCCCGCACTTGCCGCGCAGTCTGGGCGCACTGAAGGTGGCTGACCTTGGCTGCGGCAACGGCGTGCTGGGTATCGCCTACGCCCTGGCCAACCCGCAAGCCGAACTGACCCTGGTGGACGAGTCCTATATGGCCGTGCAATCGGCGCGGGAAAACTGGCAAGCGGCCTTGGGCGAGCGCCCCGCAGATATCCGTGCCGGCGACGGTTTGGCCGAGCAGCCGGCGGATTCGCTGGACCTGGTGCTGTGCAACCCGCCCTTCCACCAGCAGCAGGTGGTGGGCGACTTCCTCGCCTGGCGGATGTTCGTGCAGGCGCGCAATGCGCTGGTAAAAGGCGGCGAGTTGTGGATAGTCGGTAACCGCCACCTGGGCTACCACGCCAAGCTCAAGCGCCTGTTCCGAGGTGTGGAACAGGTGGCGGCGACGCCGAAGTTCGTGGTGCTGAAAGCGAGCAGATAACTCTGCTCCAGGTCTGGCTTCCCTCACCTCAGCCTTCTCCCAGAGGGAGAGGGCTGTTGAATGTGGTGGTTCAGGATGCCGCTCGGACGCCTCTCAGTGCGTACTCAACCCCGCCGCTGTCATGAACATCCGCAGCAGGTAAGACACCGCCCCCAGTGCCAGCACGCTGGCGGTCCAGATGCCCAGCAGCCAGGCCAGGCGCTGCCACAGGGGCTTTTTCTCCGGTTTATCCACAAGCTGCACCTCAGTGGTAGCCATCTTCCTGCCTCACTTTCCCGCGGAATACGTAGTAGCTCCAAGCCGTGTACATCAGGATGAACGGGATGATGAACAGCGCCCCAACCAGGATGAAGCCCTGGCTTTGCGGCGGTGCGGCGGCATCCCAGATGGAAACGGCCGGGGGGATCACGTTCGGCCAGAGGCTGATGCCCAGGCCGCTATAGCCAAGGAAGATCAGCACCAGCGTCAGGATGAAGGGCGCGTGATGGGCATTGTTCGCCACCGCGCGCAGCAGCGCCCAGGTGCACACCAGCACCAGGATCGGCACCGGCATGAACCAGAACAGGTTCGGCAGGCTGAACCAGCGCTCGGCAATTTCCGCGTGGGCCAGCGGCGTCCAGATGCTGACGATGCCAGTAATCCCCAGCATCACCAGCACCAGCGGCCGCGCCAGGTCGTGCATCTGCTGCTGCAGGCGACCTTCGGTCTTCATGATCAGCCAGGTGCAGCCGAGCAGCGCATAGGCGGCAATCAGGCCCAGGCCGCAGAACAGCGGGAAGGGCGCCAGCCAGTCCAGCGAACCGCCGGCAAAGGCGCGGTTCGCCACTGGGATACCCTCGATGTAGGCGCCCAGCGCAACACCCTGGAAGAAAGTGGCAGCAATGGAGCCGCCGATGAACGCCTTGTCCCACAAGTGACGCTTGGCAGGCTTGGCCTTGAAGCGGAACTCGAAGGCCACACCACGGAAGATCAGCCCGAGCAGCATCAGAATCAGCGGCAGGTAGAGCGCACTCAGCACCACCGAGTAGGCCAGCGGGAAAGCGCCGAACAGCGCCGCCCCGCCCAGCACCAGCCAGGTCTCGTTGCCGTCCCATACCGGCGCCACGGTGTTCATCATCACATCGCGTTCGCCATCGTCCTTGACGAAAGGAAAGAGGATGCCGATCCCCAGGTCAAAGCCATCCATTACCACGTACATCATCACGCCGAAGACGATGATGATCGCCCAGATCAGCGAAAGGTCGACGCCCATGGTTCAGCTCCTCGGCTCGGTTACAGCGTTGTCATCGTCGTCCATACCCTCTTCGGTAGCCGAGAGCGGACGGGCAGGCGTGCGTTGTTGGCCAGGGCCGCCAATGCCCTGCTCCTTGCCTTCATGGGTGACCGGCCCCTTGCGCACCAGGCGCATCATGTAGCCCAGCCCTGCGCCGAAGAGGACGAAATACACCACCACGAAGGTGACCAGGGTCAGGCTCATCTGCGCCACACTGTGATTGGATACCGCGTCGGTGGTGCGCATCAGGCCGTACACGACCCAGGGCTGACGGCCCACCTCGGTGGTGAACCAGCCGGCGAGAATGGCGACCAGCCCAGACGGCCCCATCCACAGGCACAGGTAGAGGAACGGTCGCGACTGGAACATTCCGCCGCGCCAGCGCAGCCAGAGACTCCAGACGCCGGCCAGGATCATCAGCATGCCGAGGGCGACCATGATGCGGAACGACCAGAACACTACGGTGGAGTTGGGTCGGTCTTCCTTCGGGAACTCCTTGAGCGCCGGCACCTGCTTATCCAGGCTGTGGGTCAGGATCAGGCTGCCGAGATAGGGGATTTCCACCTTGAAGCGGGTTTCCTCTCGCTCCATGTCGGGCCAGCCGAAGAGGATCAGCGGAGTCGCCTCGCCGTGACTATTGTCCCAGTGCCCTTCCATCGCGGCGATCTTCGCCGGCTGGTGCTTTAGGGTGTTGAGCCCGTGCAGGTCGCCGATGAAGGCCTGCACCGGCGCTACCAGCAGGGCCATCCACATGGCCATCGAGAGCATCTTGCGGATTGCCGGATTGTCGCGGCCGCGCAGCAGGTGCCAGGCCGCCGAGGCACCGACGAAGAAGGCGGTGGCGAGGAAGGCGGCAGTGGCCATATGCAGCAGACGATAGGGGAAGGACGGGTTGAAGATCACCGCCAGCCAGTCCACCGGCACCACGCGGCCATCGATGATTTCAAAACCTTGTGGCGTCTGCATCCAGCTGTTGGAGGCGAGGATCCAGAAGGTCGAGATAATGGTGCCGATTGCCACCATCACTGTGGAGAAGAAGTGCAGGCCCGGCCCCACACGGTTCCAGCCGAACAGCATGACGCCCAGGAAGCCCGCCTCGAGGAAGAAGGCGGTGAGCACCTCGTAGGTCAGCAAAGGCCCGGTCACGGCACCGGCGAAATCGGAGAAGGCGCTCCAGTTAGTGCCGAACTGGTAAGCCATCACCAGGCCGGAAACCACGCCCATGCCGAAGTTGACCGCGAATATCTTCGACCAGAAGTGGTAGAGGTCGCGATAGACCTCCTGCCGGGTCTTCAGCCAGAGACCTTCCAGCACGGCCAGGTAGCTCGCCAGGCCAATGGTGATGGCCGGAAAGATGATGTGGAAGGACACGGTGAACGCGAACTGCATTCGGGCGAGATCGAGCGCCTCCGATCCGAACATGGCGAATCCTCTATCAGGTGGTACAGGGCACGCGGGCATGCCAGTCATCCCGTGATGGGTGCTGCGCATGCTGGAATTGTTGTTGTGCAGGGCAACTGTGAATCAGCGTGAGGCCAAATGGGCCCTTCACAAAACCAGGAGAAAGGTTTTGACGCGGATCAAGCAGCTAAGAGATTAGCGGGTCACAGAGAAAAGGAATCTGTGGTCCGTTGCCGCGCGACAGGTTGCCGCAACCTCAGGCCACACCAACGCGGGGGCCACCCCCGTATCCGTCACCCCCGCCTCTCTCCCTGAAGCGAAGAGGAGCCGCGGGCAAGGGCAGCGGGCATATCCACATCCCGCAGCACACCCGGATCATCCACTTCGACCGACACCCAGGCCGCACGATGAGCCTGCAGCACCGCACGCGCGCCCTCATCACCGACAAGCGCCTGAAGTTCCGGCCAGAACACCCGCCCGAACAGCACCGGGTGCCCGCGCTGGCCCTGGTACAGCGGAAACACGATATGCCCCGCCCCGGCCTTTTCCACCAACGCCCGCAGGCTGGCCTCGGCAAGCCAGGGCATGTCCCCGAGCAGGACGGCGATGGCGTCGGCCGGACCTGTGGATAACGCTCCGACTCCCGCCGCCAGGCTATGGCCCATGCCTTGCCTAGCTTCGACACAGCGAATAACCGGGCAACTGGCCGGCAGCCCAAGGGCTGCGGGATCATCCTCCGGCCGCAGAACCACGTGGACATCGCCGAACACCGCCCGTGCACGATCCAGACTGGCTCGCAGCAAGGTGCGGTCATCAGGCAGGCGGGCAATGCGCTTGTCGCTACCGAAGCGGGAGCCGAAGCCGGCGGCGAGGATCAGGGCGGTGACGGTAGGCATGGGTCAACTCCGGATTGCCATTGCGGACTCGAACACTGTGGGGGTGGGTTCATTCGCTGAGAGGCCAGCGCAGCCGGCCCCTCGGAAATTGCAGGACAGACCTGCCGTCTGCCTGGCGAATGAATTCGCCCCCACAAGAAAAAGCAAAGCCAGGCAACAGGCCTCAAAGCCTTTCCCGGGCAATCCCATTACGCACCCGCAGGATATCCGCGAGCACGGCGAGGGCGATCTCCGCTGGAGTCTTGCTCCCCAGATTGAGACCGATGGGGGCGATGATGCGGTCAATCTCCGCTTCGCTCAGGCCGCCAACCCGGCGCAGGCGCTCCAGGCGCTTGGCGCTGGTGGCCATGGAGCCCATCACCCCGATGTAGAACGCCTCGGTACGAACGGCTTCGATCATCGCCAGGTCGTCGATGCGCGGATCGTGGGTCAGGGCGACCACGGCAGTGTCGGCATGGCAGCCGCCCTGGCGGATGAATTCCGACGGCAGCTCGCGGCGAATCTCCACGCCGGGCAGCTCCACACCCTGCAACGCCTCCTCGCGCGGGTCGCACAGCACCACCTCGAAGCCCAGGCTGCGGCCGAACTCGGCGCATACCTGGGCCACGGTGGAATAGCCCGCCAGCAGCAGGCGCTGGGCAGCGCCAACGCGAAGGCGCAGGTAATCTCCCGTGCGCTCCACCCTGGGGCCTTGCTCGACGTCCGGCAGCAGGCGACGAGTCCCGCTGGGCAGCGCCACCTCACGGATCAGCCGGCGTTGTCCGGCGAGAGCACCCTCCAGCTCGCGCAGGTGCGCCTGGACGTCGCAGTCGGCCGGCAGATTCTCCACCAGTACTTCGAGGATGCCGCCACAGGGCAGGCGGATCTGCGAGTTCTCGTCGCTGCCATCGCCATAGCGCACCACCTGGGTCGGCTCGGGAAAAGCGCCGGAGCTCAGGCGTTCCAGAAAATCATCTTCCACGCAGCCGCCGGACAACGAGCCGATCCAGTGTCCATCCGCAGTGGCCGCCAGCAGCGAGCCCGGCGCGCGAGGCGCCGAGCCGTAGGTGCCGAGGACCGTACATAGCCACACACGCCGGCCGGCAGCGGACCACTCCAAAGCCTTGCGCAGCACCAGCAGGTCAAGGTGTTGCATCAGCCGTCATTCCCCATTAATGAGCCTGTTCGCTGCGCAGTTGCGCGACGTGCGCCGGGCTCACGTCGGCGTCCAGGCCACCCCAGGTCTGGCGCAGGTAATTGAGCAGGTCGCGCATCTGGTCGTCGTCGAGTTTATCCATGAAACCGGGCATCGGCTGCATCCGCTCAAAGCCGGTGAACTGCTGCTCGCGGATGCCATCGTCGATCACCCGCAGCAGGTTACGCGAATCCGCCAGGCGCAGGGTGGTGTTACCGTCCATCGCCACCGCCACATGGGGCACGCCCTCCCCCGCCGCGCCGTGGCAGCCGGCACAGAGGTTGAGGTAATGCTGACGCCCGTTGCGCGCACTGTCGGCCAGCCGCGCCTCGGCCACTGCCTCGATCTTGCGCGGTGCCGGTGGATTCTCACCGAGCAGGTAGGTGGCCATGGCGCGGTGGTCGTCCTGCGGCAGGTACTGGGTGCTGTGGTGCAGCACCGGGTACATCTCGTTGAACACCGAGCCCTGGGCGCTGATGCCGTGCTTGAGGAAGGTCGCCAGATCATCGGTGCTCCAGCCACGCGCGGCGAGGTCGTCCGCCAGCAGGCTGGGGGCCTCGTAGCCCAGCACCACGCCGCCGGTCAGGCGCAGGTCCTGTTGTAACGCGCCAACGGCGTTGCGTGGGGTGTGGCACTCGCCGCAGTGGCCAAGCACTTCCACCAGGTACTGGCCGCGCTGCCACTCCTCGCCCTTACCGTCGGCCGGCTGCAGCTGCACCCGATTCTTGTAGAGCATGTTCCAGAAGGCCATGCCGAAGCGGATGTTGAAGGGGAAGGCCAGGTCGGTCTGCGGGCTCGGTTTGGCGACGGGCTCGAGGCTCATCAGGTAGGCGTAGATGGCGTCCGAGTCCTCCCGTTTCAGCAGGTGGTAGGAGGTGTAGGGCATGGCCGGATAGAGCTTGCTACCGTCCGGTTTCTCACCCTGGGTCACCGCCTTATAGAAGTCATCGGCGCTGTAGTGGCCGATGCCGTGCGTCTTGTCCGGGGTGATATTGGTGCCATAGATGGTGCCGAACGGCGATACCAGCGGCAATCCGCCGGCGTACTCGGCGCCGCCCTCGATGCTGTGGCAAGCCACGCAGTCGGCGGCACGGGCCAGGTACTGGCCGCGCTCGATCAGGGCCTTGTCGGCAGCCTGTGCAGCCAGTGGCAGGAACAGGGCTGCGAGGAGAAACGCGCGCATCCTCAACCCTCCTTGACCAGGCCGAGGCCTTCGACCACATCGCGCGCAGCGCTGTAGTAGCGAACGTATCCGGTGCAGCGACAGATGTGATTGCCGAGGGCGTTTTCGATCTCCCCTTGCAGTTCGCTGCGCTTGACCGGCTGGCGCTGAAGCTTCTCCACCAGCACCGTGGCGGCGTTGACATAGCCGGGCGTGCAGTAGCTGCACTGGAAGGCGAACTGGTCGATGAACTTCTGCTGGATCGGGTTCAGTTCACTGACCTCGCCCTTGGCATCACGCTTGGCGTGGCCTTCGATGGTGCGAACCTTCTTGCCGTCGAAGAAATGCGCGCCGGTGATGCAGGTACGGATTTCCTCGCTGGTGCCATCGGCCTTGTCGAGGATCGCCACGCAGGCATGGCACACGCCCTGGCCGCAGCCCAGTCGCGAGCCGGTGAGGTTCAGGTACTCGTGGAGGAACTCGATCATCATCAGGTCGTCATCGACCTCGAGGGGACCAACGGCCTGGCCGTTGATAGTCATGCTCAGGGCGCGCTTAGCCATGGAGGGCCTCCTTGATGCGGGCCGGGGTAAGGGGGAGGTCACGCAAGCGCTTGCCGGTGGCGTGGGCCACCGCGTTCACGATGGCGCCGACCACGGGAATCATCACCACCTCGGCGATGCCCTTGGCAGGGTCACTGGGCGACAGCGGCGGGAGGATCTCGGCGGTCTGGGTCCAGACTGCGCAGTCCTTGGCGCGGGGCAGCTGGTAACGGTTGAAGTTCCAGGTGCCTTCACCCGGCCCGCCCTCGTAGAGCGGCATTTCTTCCAACAGCGCGTGGCCTATGCCCATGGCGATGCCGCCTTCAAGCTGGCCACGCACCAGTTCGGGCACGATGACCCGCCCGCACTCCAGCCAGGAGTGGTGGTTGATCACCCGCGCCTCGCCACTGCCCTTGTTGACCTTGACCTCCACCAGAGTGGCGACCGGGCTGTAGTAGGTGACCATGGCATTGTTGAGCTGGGTCGGCGGATAGGTCACCGACAGGCGGTCCAGCAGGTGGAAGCCGTGGTGGTTCATGTTCGCCTTCTTCGCCGCAGGGGCACCGTCGCCGTACTTCACGGCCAAGGCATCCAGCGGCACGCGCTCGCGGCGACCGTCGATCTCGAACTCGCCCTCGGCCCAGGCCCAGCGGTTGAAGCCGTGCACGCTGACGCCGGTAACCAGGCCCAGTTCATGGGCCTTGTGCGCCAGCAGCTCGAAGGGAATCGGCGGCAGGCCGTTGGCGGTCAGCTTGCCCTCGACCCAGTGAGCGTCCTCGCGGCGCACCACATAAGGGTTGGCCAGGCCACCGAACTCGCCACGACCCCAGATGCTCAACGCCGCCGGCCACAGGCCGTGGTTGAACAGGATGCGCGCCGCCTCGCGGGTGCCGTGGCCGGAGTAGTAGGCCGAGTTGGTCGCCGACGAGGGCGAAGCCAGCTTGCCGACCCAGCGCGGGTTCTTCAGCGCGGCGTCCTGCTCGGCCTGGCTGATCAGGTAGGGGTTGCCGCTGCTGGTCAGCGCCAGCTCGGCCCATTCGGTTTCGCCGGTGCGGATCTCGTCGGCCGGGTGGCCCAGGTAATCAGCCACCAGCAGCGCCTGAGCGGTGGCCATGCCGGTGCCCATGTCGATGGCGATCTGCCGCAGCTTCACACGGCCCTCGGCGGTGAACTCCAGGCTGGCCATGGGCGCTTCCGAGCCGGTGCCGAAGTCCTTCTGGCAGATGGCAAAGCCCACCCCATAGAGGTGATCCGGGTCCTGCGCTTCGACCTGCTGCTTGCGGGCGTCGCGGTTCTTCCAGACTTCGTGCTGGGCCGCCTTGTCGAGGATTTCGTCCAGGCGCAGGGCGCCAGCCGGGATTGCGCCCTGGGTGTTCTTCATGCCGGACTTGAACACGTTCTTCTTGCGCAGCTCGATGGCGTCGACGCCCAGACGCGCGGCCACTTCATCCACCATCATCTCGGTGGCAGCCATGGTCTGTAGCGTGCCGTAACCGCGCATGGAACCGGCCTCGACAGCGCGTGAATGGTAAGCCGTTGCAGCCAGGTCGCTCTGCGGCAGGTAGTAGATCGACTGCGCGGCGGTCGCGCCCACGGCGGCGACCGAGGGGCTGTAGTTGATGCGGCCGCCACCGTCGACATCCATGTGAGCGCGGAAAATCTGGAAGCTCTGGTCGTCCTTTTTCACCGCCAGTTGGTAGTGCATGTCGAAGGGGTGACGCTTGATACCGCTCTGGAACTGCTCGTAACGGTCATTGGCCAGGCGCACCGGCACACCATCGCCGTACATGGCCGCCAACGCCGCGTAGAAGACGAAGATATTGTTGTCCTTGGAGCCGTAGCCCACGGTGTAACCGGGATGCATATTCAACCTGCTGACCTGGAAGCGCGACGGCGCCAGCATGTGTGCGGTCTGCTCGGCGACTTCGAACGGGCATTGGGTGGCGACGACGAAATGCAGGGTGCCGCTGGCCTTGTCATACCAGCCGTTGCCGTTGTCCGCTTCCAGCGCGGCGGGCTCGATGGACTGAGTGGTGAAACGCTCGTCGAAGACCATCCAGCCTTCGGGCGGGTTTTCCAGCTGCAGCTTCATCTGCTCGGCGTGGAACAGGCCCTGGGCGGTGAGGTCGCCTGTCGGATTGCCTTGGCCCCATATCGGCTTGCGCTCGCGGATCAACGGAAACAGCATGCTGTCCTTCAGGCTGGAGAAGGTATCCGGCTCGAAGGGCGTGGTGCCGCCAACTCGCACGAAACGGAAGCTGCCGTATGGGTCGCGCTGGAACAGCGGCGCCTTTTCGCCATACCGGATCACCTTGTCATTGAACTTGAGGACGTTCTTCGCCCGGCGGTAGCGGTCGAAATCCTTCCAGATCAGCAGCGCCACCGGATGGCCGATGAACATCGGCACCTGGCCTTCCGGCAGCAGCGGGTCGGGGCTATGGCCTTCGGGGAAGGCGATGCCGTCACGCGCCAGGTCCTGCGCGGTCACCACGCGATCGGGTGCAAGCTCATCGCCAAGCATGGACAGGTCGAAACCCTGGTAAAGCTGGTCCGCACGGGTCGCCTTCAACAGCAGGGCATGGCCCTGGCGCTGTGGCCAGCCGGGCATGTCCTTGGCGCGGATGTCGCGGGCGAACACCTTGCCGCCGCAGACCTTGCTGACTCCGTCGATACGTCCACGCGCCTGGCCACCGGCGGTGTACCAGGGTTGCGGCGTGCGCGTAACCTGCGCCTCGAACAGCGCGGCGAAGGCCTTGCTGCCGAGAGGTGCCAGGGTGATGCCGATACCGGCGACGACGCTGCCTTGCAGGAAGGCGCGGCGAGAGAGCTCAGGAGTGGACATGCCCGTTCCTCATGGGCCGGACGTCGCCGGCCCCATTCTCAATGCAATAAACGGTGGTCGGCCCTTCACCTGGGAAGGGCCGTCATAAGAGTAGCCGGGGAGAAACCTGACTTTAAGGTCAAATATTAGCGAAGTCGTCGACTCAGACAAAGCAAAAACTGCCTGAATGGTCAGAAAAATACTCGACAACTGCGAGCCTGCCCGACGCCGCTTCCCGGTGATCGAACGCTTTATCCGCCAAATGCAACCGCATGTTTCCGAGGTCGTGCTAGGCTCCGCAACCGATAGCAGCCTACGCATTTTCCGACATGTCTAACGCCCAACTCCTGCACCAGCACCGCCCATTTCTCGCCTTCTGGTTCGCGCGAGTCTGCACGGCGAGCGGCTTCCAGATGATCACAGTGGCCATCGGCTGGCACATCTATGAACTGACCGGCAGCGTGCTGGATCTCGGCCTGGTCGGCCTGGTGGAGTTCCTGCCCCGTGTGCTCTTCATGCTCCACACCGGCCACGTCGCCGACCGCTTCGACCGCCGCCGCGTCGCGGCCCTCTGCCAGGTCCTGCAGGCTGTGGTAGCCGGCGTGCTGGTGTTTGCCAGCGCCACCGACAGCGCCAGCCGCGAGTTGATCTTCCTCCTCGCCTTCGCCCTGGGCGCCGCCCGCGCCTTCGAGATGCCGGCCACCCAGGCGCTGCTGCCGAACATCGTGCCGGCCGAGCTATTCCCCCGCGCGGTAGCAGCGTCGGCTTCAGCCATGCAGGCGGCCACCATCGTCGCCCCCGCAATGGGCGGCCTGCTCTTCGCCTTCGGTAGCCTGTGGGTCTATGCGCCCACCGCCGTGCTTTACCTCGGGGCCTGCGTGCTGATGCTAAGCCTCACCAGCAACCAGCGGCAGTCACCCAAGGAACCCGCCTCGCTGGACTCGCTGCTGGCCGGGATTCGTTTCATCCGCAGCCGGCCGGATATTCTCGGCGCCATTTCCCTGGACCTGTTCGCCGTACTGCTCGGTGGCGCCACCGCCCTGCTCCCGGTGTTCGCCAAGGACATCCTGCTCACCGGCCCCTGGGGCCTTGGCCTTTTGCGTTCAGCACCGGCAGTCGGGGCACTGCTGATGTCCTTCTGGCTGGCGCGCTTCCCCATCGAGCGCAACGTCGGGCGGATCATGTTTACGTCGGTGGGGGTGTTCGGCGTGGCCACCATCGCCTTCGGCCTGTCGACCTCCTTCTGGTTCTCCCTGGCGGTACTGGCCGTGCTCGGCGCGGCCGACATGATCAGCATGGTGATCCGCGGCGCCTTCGTGCAGCTGCACACGCCAGACGAAATGCGCGGCCGGGTGAGCGCGGTCAACGGTCTGTTCATTGGCGCTTCCAACCAGTTGGGTGAGTTCGAGTCCGGCGTCACCGCTGCCTGGTTCGGCACGGTGCCGGCGGTGGTGATGGGCGGCGTGGGAACGCTGCTGGTGACCGGGTTGTGGATGAAGCTGTTCCCCAGTCTGGCCAAGCGGGACAGGTTGCATTGATGTCCAACAGCTGGCGTCCGGTCAGCCTTCGGAATCCCTGCGCCTGATGCATCAGCGCAACGACAGCCCATTCACAAGAACTCCCGCCCCCACTAGAAGGATGGGGCGTTTCATCTCAAGGTGCGTAACCACGTCCTCATGACGTGATCATGTCGCTACTCAGAACACTCCCGACAACTTTTCACATTCCTCCTATTTCCCTCGCTCACGGTTATCGGCCTAGATAACCGACGGCCCGCCTGCTTCGCCACCTGCCCTCTGAAGCCTGCGACTTCTGCCGCTGTTCTCCGTGAATGGCACGCAGAGATTGCGAAACGGAATTCAAGCACGCTGGTCAGTCGGAGGGCGCGAGTATCGGCTCGGCTGTGGTTATGAATTCCTGCTCGACAGATCCCATCTGAACTCCCGTTAGGGAGCTATCTGGAGTGGTCATGACATCAAGCAGTTCCCAATACGAAGTACCTGAGCCGCGGATCAACATCAGAGATGACCGGCACCTCGGTCGCGTTCGGAAAGGAATCGGACGTGCCCCGAAATCGGGTATGCCGGGAGACTTCAGCAATCGCACGTTCACCAGGTCTTCACCCGTACTGATGCAAGTGGGAGCGTGAACCTGCTCGCTGAAATCCGCACCTTCCTCGACCACAGCCGCCACAAGCTCCAGGTCCGCGACCTCGACGCCGCACTCGACGTGCTGGCCTTCCAGGGCGAAGAGGCGCTCAGCCAACCCTTCAGTTACCGCATCGCAACCGCACACCAGCACTACAAGGCCAATATCAACCTGATAAATGGGGTCTTCCGTGGCCATTTCCAGGTGCGTGGCACGCTACCGCCCTCGGACGGCACCCTCCAGCGGCTGGAAGAGCGCAAAGCCAATATCCCGCCCTCACGCTCAGTGAATTGCTGATCCGGCAGCTGGCCGACGCCCGGCAGCTCGACGTCGCCACCGGCCGGTCGCTGCCGGGCTCGCCGAATTTCATTGCGGTCAAGGTACCAGCATCGCCTTGGCCACCTCATTACGCTTGGCCTTGCCGCACAGCTGCTCCACCAGGGTCAGGGCGAAGGCCAGGGCGGTACCAGGGCCTTGGCTGGTGATGCAGTTGCCATCCACGACCACCGGCTGGTCGACGAAGGTGCATCCGGACAGGCGATCGCTGAAGCTCGGGTAGCAGGTCATGCGCCGCTGGCGCAGCACGCCGTAAGACTGCAGCGCCAGCGCCGGTGCCGCGCAGATGGCGGCGAACAGCTTGCCGGCGGCAGCCTGTTCGCGTACCCGTTCGGCCAACGGCTCGTGGTCAGCCAGGCGCTGGGCGCCGGGCATGCCGCCGGGCAGGACGACCAGGTCGAAATCCTGCGCCAGCACATCGAGCAACATGGCATCGGCAGTCATGCGGGTGCCACGGGCAAGCGTGACCATGCGCCGGTTTTCGACACTGCCCACCACGACCTCCACCTCAGCGCGCCGCAGCACGTCGATCAGGGTCACGGTTTCCAGGTCTTCCACACCGTCAGCGACGGTGATCAGTGCGTGGGGATGGGAATGGTCTGACATGTTGATTCTCCTAGTCTCCCGGGAACTGAAGCTGTCCTTTCGGTCATAAATTCACCGCCCCGGGGTGAGCTGGTATGATGCGCGCCTTTTTTCAGACTGGCAGAAAAAAGGCAGACCCGCCTGGGCCCGTGCTTTTGTGCTTTGCTTTTGCCAGCTGCATAACATAAGACGCGTTGCGTCACGGGGAGCCCCAACATGCTGGAGAAGCTGTTCCAACTCAAGGCGCACGACACCAACGTACGCACCGAGGTCCTGGCAGGTCTGACCACCTTCCTGACGATGGCCTACATCCTTTTCGTCAACCCAGCCATCCTTGGCGAGACCGGCATGGACAAGGGCGCTGTGTTCGTCGCCACCTGCCTGGCCGCCGCGATCGGCTCGGCCACCATGGCGCTGATCGCCAACTACCCGATCGCCCTGGCCCCCGGCATGGGCCTCAACGCCTTCTTCACCTATACCGTGGTGCTGCAGATGGGCCACACCTGGCAGGTGGCCCTGGGCGCAGTGTTTCTCTCCGCCTGCATGTTCTTCCTGCTGTCGATCTTCAAGATCCGCGAATGGATCATCAACAGCATCCCGCTTGAGCTGCGTTCGGCCATTGCCGCGGGTATCGGCCTGTTCCTCGGACTGATCGCGCTGCAGAAGGCCGGTATCGTGGCCGCCCATCCGGTGACCATGCTGACCGTCGGCGACCTGACCAAACCCGAACCGATCCTCGCCGTGCTAGGTTTTTTCCTTATCGTCGCCCTGGAAGCGCGCAAGGTCACCGGCGCCGTACTGATCGGCATTCTCGCCGTGACCATCGCCGGCATCGTCCTCGGCGTCTCGCAGTTCGGCGGCATCTTCTCCATGCCGCCATCGTTGGCCCCCACCTTCCTGCAGCTGGACATCAAGGGCGCGCTGGAAATCGGCCTGGTCAGCGTGATCTTCGCCTTCCTCTTCGTCGACCTGTTCGACAACTCCGGCACCCTGATCGCCGTAGCCAAGAAAGCCAGCCTGATGCGCGCCGACGGCTACATGCCGAAGATGGGCCGCGCTCTGATCGCAGATAGCACCGCGGCCATGGGCGGTTCACTGCTGGGCACCTCTACCACTACCAGCTACATCGAATCCGCTGCGGGCGTCAGTGCCGGCGGCCGCACCGGCCTTACCGCCATGGTGGTCGCCGTGCTGTTCCTGCTGGCACTGTTCCTCTCGCCGCTTGCGGGCAGTGTGCCGGCCTTCGCCACTGCGCCGGCGCTGTTCTTCGTCGCCGTGCTGATGGCTTCCGGCCTCGCCGAAATCGACTGGAACGACTTGACCACTGCCGCGCCAGTGCTGATCACCACGCTGGCCATGCCGTTCACCTATTCCATTGCCGACGGCATCGCCTTCGGTTTCATTGCCTGGGCCGCGATCAAGACCCTGGCCGGCCGCTACAAGGAACTGAGCCCGGCGCTGGTGATCCTCGCCGTGCTCTTCGTTATCAAGATGGGTTTCTTCCACTGATGAGTCGTCCCCAGTTCGACCCGGCGGCCTACGCCGTCCAAATCAAAGAGAAGGCACAGCGTCTGAAGGCGCTGCTGGCACCGTTCAACGCACCGGAGCCGGAAGTCTTCGAGTCCCCGCGCGAGCATTACCGCCTGCGCGCCGAATTCCGCCTGTGGCGCGAGACGGGTGGCGAAAACCGTCACTACGCCATGTTCGAGGCTGGGGACAAGTTCACCCCGATACTGATCGACGACTTCCCCATCGCCAGCCGCCGCATCAATGAGCTGATGCCGCGCCTGAAAGCCGGCTGGCAGGCGAGCCAGGGGCTGAGCTTCAAGCTGTTCCAAGTGGAATTCCTCACCACGTTGGCCGGCGATGCGCTGATCACCCTCTGCTACCACCGCCCTCTGGACGATGCCTGGCAGGCCGAAGCCGAAAAGCTCGCTGCCACCCTGGGCGTGAGCCTCGTCGGCCGTTCCAAGGGCAAGCGCATAGTCATCGGTCGCGATTTCGTCGAGGAGAAACTGACTGTCGCAGGTCGCCTGTTCCGCTACCGTCAGCCGGAAGGCGCCTTCACCCAGCCCAACGGCGAAGTGAACCAGAAGATGCTCGGCTGGGCCTATGACGTGCTCGGCGAGCGCAGTGACGACCTCTTGGAGCTCTACTGCGGCAACGGCAACTTCACCCTGCCGCTGGCCACCCGCGTGCGCAAGGTGCTGGCGACCGAGATCAGCAAGACCTCGGTCAACGCCGCCCTGGCCAACCTCGCCGACAACGCGGTGGATAACGTCACTCTGGTGCGCCTCTCCGCAGAAGAGCTGACCGAGGCGCTGAACGAGGTCCGCCCCTTCCGCCGGCTGGCCGGCATCGACCTGAAGAGCTACGAGTTCGGCAGCGTCTTCGTCGACCCGCCACGCGCCGGCATGGACCCGGACACTTGCGAGCTGACCCGCCGCTTCGACCGTATCCTCTACATTTCCTGCAACCCGGAGACCCTTGCCGCCAACATCGCCCAGCTCAACGACACCCACCAGGTGACCCGCTGCGCGTTGTTCGACCAGTTTCCCTATACGCACCATATGGAGTCCGGAGTGTTGTTGGAGCGTCGTTAAGCTCCCTTGGCCCTCACCCCCTCCCCTCTCCGCTTCAGGGAGAGGGCGGGGGTGAGGGCTGGCCTACCGCCCCTCCAGCCTCCGCAACGCCACAAACGCCAACCCCGCCGACACCACCTCGAACAACAGCGCATAAAGGTTGAAGGTTTGCTGCAGGCTGCCATCCAGCCAGAGCCCGCTGACGCGCCCCAGGGCCAGGGCGGTGTAGATCAGCACCAGCAGGTCCAACGCCGCACGCATCAGTTGCAGCCGCAGCTGGACCAGCAGTAGAAAGGCCGCCAGCCCCAGCGGCAGGCAGCCGTAGTAGGCTCGCACATCCGTCACCGCTGCCGGCCCCATCAGCAGCATCCCGCTGTAGCTGGCCATTTCCTCCGGGCGAATGAAGTAGGCCAGGCCGATGATGGTCAAAATCAGCGCTTGCAAGGCTAACAGTACGCGGGTGAAGTACATGCCGCCGACCTCCCGGATTGGTTGCTGGCATCAGCTTAGTCGGGCTGGAAAAACCTGACACAAGGCGAAACTTGGGCTACTGGCAGGGTGGCGCTATGCTGGGGCTCCTTCCCACCAGACGATCCGGCCTCCGGGTCGCTAGGAGTCACCGATGCGTTCCTTCCTTTTGCTCGGCACCCTGCTGGCGGGCATCGCCCAGGCAGCGGACCCTGTCACCATGGACGTCTACCGCGATCCCAACTGTGGCTGCTGCAAGGCCTGGATCAGCCACCTGCAGGCCAACGGCATCCAGGTGCGCGACCACGTCGAAACCGATATAGCTGCGGTGAAGACCCGATTCGGCGTGCCGCATCGGCTGGGCTCCTGTCATACGGGCGTGGTGGACGGCAAATTCGTCGAGGGCCACGTACCGGCCAGCGATGTTCTGAAGCTGCGGGATCGCCCGGACCTGCTGGGCGCAGCCGTTCCCGGCATGCCAATGGGTTCGCCGGGGATGGAGATGGGCGACCGCCACGATGCCTACCAAGTGATAGGCGTTTCGCAGAAGGGTGAGGAAAGCGTGCTGAGCGACTATCCCACCCACTGATACCAATCCCCCTCACTCTGACGGCTGCTTCGGCGGCCGTCCGCATTTCCGGAGCCGATATGGACTACTGGCAAGTCGATGTATTCGCCGAACGCGTGCTGGCCGGCAATGGTCTGGCGGTGTTCCCCGCCGCCTGCGGGTTATCCACAACCGCCATGCAGGGCCTGACCCGCGAGCTGCGCCAGTTCGAGTCGATCTTCCTGGAGCAAGGCGCATCGCCACGCAGCTTTTCCGCCCGGGTATTCACGGTGGAAGAGGAGTTACCGTTTGCCGGGCACCCCATTCTCGGTGCTGCTGCCCTGTTGCATCACTTGCATGCGATTGAAGACAGCGCCGCATGGGAGCTGCAATTGCCCAACAAACGCGTGAGCATCGCCACCCGCCGCGAGGGCAAAGGCTTCTATGCGGAAATGGATCAGGGCCAGGCCGAATTCGGCCAGACCCTCGATGAGCAAATGGCCGCCGCCTTCGCCGCCGCCTTCGGCAGCGAGCGCGACCACCGCTACCTGCCGCAAGTGGTCAGCACCGGCCTGCCTTACCTGCTACTGCCGGTGACTCCGGCCGGGCTGGCAGCCGCCAAACAACGACAGTTGCTGGACGACGACCTGGCCCGGCTCGGAGCGGCATTCGTCTTCCTGCTGGATGTCGACGCCCGCGAAGGTCGCACCTGGGATCCGCTCGGCGTGGTCGAAGACGTCGCCACCGGCAGTGCGGCCGGCCCGGTGGCCGCCTGGCTGGTGGCTCAAGGACTGGAGCAGCGCGACCAACCCTTTGCCCTTGCGCAGGGGCGCTTCCTCGACCGGCCAAGCCGGCTCGATGTCCGCGTTACCAGAGACGGCAGGGTGCAGGTCGGTGGAAGTGTGCAGTTGCTCGCGCACGCACACCTGCTTCCATCGCCTGAGGAACTGGCCTGACGACCGGGCTGGCGACCCACGCTGCCAGCGACGACACTCAAGAGCTCGAAGGGTTGAGGGAGAGCGGCCATGCGCTGGCAACGGGCACGACGCAGCGACAACGTGGAAGATGGTCGTAGCAGCGGGGGAATGCGCCTGGGTGGCGGCAAGGGATTGGGCCTGGGCGGGATAGCCATCGTCGTGGTGGTGGCCCTGCTGATGGGTGAAGACCCACTGCAGATCCTCGAACAGGTCACCCAGCAAGGCGCCGCCATCAACCCACAGCAACAGTCCGCGAATCCCAGCGGCACGCCGGACGAGCGCGAGTTCGTCCGCGCGATCCTCGGCGACACCGAGGACACCTGGCGGGCCATCTTCCAGGCCTCGGGTCGCCAATACCAGGACCCGACCCTGGTGCTGTTCAATGGCGGCGTGCAGTCCGCCTGTGGCTTTGCCTCGTCGGCCGTAGGTCCGTTCTATTGTCCGGGCGACCGCAAGGTCTACCTCGACCTGGATTTCTTCGAGGAGATGGCCCAGCGCTTCGCCGCCGCCGGCGACTTCGCCCAGGCCTACGTGATCGCCCATGAAGTGGGTCACCACGTGCAGACCCTGCTGGGCGTCTCCGCCAAGGTCAACGCCGCACGCCAACGCGGCGAACGCATCGAAGGCGACAACGGGCTGCTGGTGCGCCAGGAATTGCAGGCCGACTGCCTGGCCGGCGTCTGGGCTCACCACGCGCAGAAACGCCTTGACTGGCTGGAGCCCGGGGACCTGGAAGAAGCCCTGAACGCTGCCAACGCCATCGGCGACGATCGCCTGCAGAGCCAGACGCGCGGGCAGGTTGTGCCCGACTCCTTCACCCACGGCACCTCGGCGCAGCGGGTGCGCTGGTTCAAGATCGGATTCGAGCAGGGCCAGGTGGGGAGGTGCGATACGTTTTCGACGGCGAGGCTTTGAGCGAAAGATTCGCACGGCCTGAAGCCTCCCTCACCCCCGCCCCTCTCCCTCCGGGAGAGGGGCGGGGGTGAGGGAGGCCGATCCCAACTCAAAGTCGAGCCAGCGCCAACAACTCCCCACAATCCCGCGCATGCCAGTCCGCCAGCTCCGGCCAGGGGTTCTCCGGCAGGTTCACCAGCACCGTCCTGGTCCCAGCAGCCCGGCCGCAGTCAAGGTCGAAGCGGTAGTCGCCAACCATCACCATGCTTTCAGGAAGCACCCGCCATTGCTGAGCCAGGTGCAGCAGGCCACCGGGGTGGGGTTTGGGTGGTGCCTCGCCGCGGCCGAGGACATCCTCGGTGGCGAAGCAGTCGCCCAGGCCGATGGCCTCGAGTGTCACCAGGGCCAGTTCATGGGCGTTACGCGTGAGGATGCCCAGCCGGCAGCCGCGTCCACGCAGCTCCCGCACCAGTTCCAGGGCGCCCGGTGCGGGGCGGGCGTTGAGGGCCAACTCCCGCTCGTGTTCCAGCAGCCAGGCGTGCTTGGCGCTGGCTTCGTCCTCGGGCAGGACCGCCAGGTGGTGGAGGATGTCGTCCTCCGGGGGGATGTCGAGGGCTCGGCGAATCGCCGCGAAATCATGCACGGCAATCGTCAGGGTGCCGTCCATGTCGAATACCCAATGGCGAAACTGCGCCAGGCTCATCACAACTCTCCGCAATCCAGGTCGAGCGCCGGAGCCTAACGCATTCCGGCGTTACTTCCAGTCTTCGCGCAGGCGGGTGAGGCCTTCCTGGGCCACCGAGGCCACCAACTGGCCGGCGCGGTTGAAGATGCTGCCCCGGGAAAAACCACGGCCATTGCCGGACCAGGGGCTGTCCATGGAATACAGCAGCCAGTCGTCCGCACGCAGGTCGCGGTGGAACCACAGGGCATGGTCGAGGCTGGCCACTTGCATGAACTTCTGCCACACCGACACGCCGTGGGGCAGCATCGAGGTGGTCAGCAGGCCGAAGTCGGAGGCGTAGGCGAGGATGTACTTATGGATGGCGCGAATGTCCGGCAGGCTGCCGTCGGCGCGGAACCAGATATGCTTGATCGGCTCGCCTGGTTTGGGGTCGTAGGGGTTCTCGGCAGTGACCGGGCGGATCTCGATGGGCTTCGCGCAGAGGAACTTGTCGCGGATCCGCTCGGATAACAGATGGGCGTTCTGTCGGGCGATTTCCAGCTCGCTGGGCAGGTTCTCCGGGCCCGGCACCTGCGGCATGCTCAGTTGGTGCTCGAAGCCCTCTTCGTCCTGCTGGAACGAGGCGCTGCAGGTGAATATCTGCTGGCCCTTCTGGATGGCAGTGACACGGCGGGTGCTGAAGCTGCCGCCGTCGCGCACCCGCTCCACCGAATAGACCACCGGCAGACTGGCATCGCCCGGGCGCAGGAAGTAGCCGTGCAGCGAATGCACATGTCGTTCGGCTTCCACCGTCTGGCTGGCGGCGGATAGCGACTGCCCGAGCACTTGGCCACCGAACAATTGACGGAAGCCGAGGTCCTGGCTGACGCCACGGAACAAGTTTTCCTCGATGGATTCAAGGCTCAGCAGGGCGACCAGTTCGTCGAGCACCTGGGTCATGAAATTCTCCTCTGCAAGGCTGGTACCGCGCTCATGGGCGGGGTGACCGTCGTAATTCAGGATAGGCCGGCAGCGTTGTCAGGCGCTCGTCCCACAGCGCGCGGCCCAGGGTGAAATGGTAAAGGCTTTGCCAACGGCTGTCGGCCAAACCAAGCAATTCATGTACCGAGTCATCGAAATAGCATCCGATGCCGGTGCCCGATAGGCCAGCGGCTTCGGCCTCCAGGTACAGCAATTGACCAATCTGCCCACATTCCCAATACAGGCGCGGATAGCACCAGGGACCTGGCTCCAGCGCCTCGTCGAAGCGTGCCAGCATGGCCAGAGCCACGCAGCCGTCACTGGCAATGTCCTGGCCGCAGGAGAGGAAGCCCGACAGGCCTCTGGCGTCGCCTTCCAGCAGGCGGTAGAGCGGCAAATCAGTGCTGGTCCGCTGCCAGAGGAAATCCTCGCGCAGCCCGGCGCTCAATTCCGTTTCAGACGCAGCGCCACGGGCCAGCCAGTAGAGGCCGGGTGCCAGGCCCTGGACACGATGGACGAACAGCAGCAGATCCACCTGCGGCGGTCCCAGGGTGGCGAAGGGCACCGGTGACTGGTTCGGCATCAGCCGACGCAGCCAGGCCATTAACAGCTCGGCCTGGATACCGCTGCGGCCGTCCATGGATTGCGCGCTGCGCCGCCGGTGCAACAGCGGGCGCAAGGGCAAACCTGGGTTATCCACAACGTTGGGACCGAGTTCAGCCTTCCAGCAGGCTGCGGGCAATGCGGGCGCCCGGCACAGGTCATGAACCCGCTCCATTTCAGGCCAGTGCCGCTGCTCGCGAGAAAGGCGGTTCGGTGTGCCGGACAGCTCCAGGGCAGACAAAGCGTCGAGAAGCATGCGGTCCAGGACGAACTCCGCCTCCTGCGCAGGCCCGATCCAGAGCAGCGCGTCGGCAAACTCCTGCTCATGGAAGCCGTCCCGATCCAGTCCGAGCAGCGCATCCAGCCGCGACTCGGCAACGCTACCGAGCAAACGGACCTGCCAACCCTGAGCACTGGCGGCGATGGTCACGGCCGCCAAGGCATGACCGAGGTCGTGTTGGCAATAACGGTATGCCCGCTCACCGTACTTCCAGGCCTCGCGCCAGGGAATGCTGGCCAGGCCGAGGAGGAAGCCGCCCGCCGGCAGCGCCGCGCCTAATTGCGCACCGAGGGCCGGTGGCATTTCGCTGCGAATCTCCAGGGCGTGGGCGTCGGGGGCGTAGTGGGCTAGCAGGCCACCCGCCTCCAGGGCGCCGGGTGGCAACAGCAGATAGGCCTCCGTGGGATGCAGGTTGCCCGACGACGGATTCACCCGCAGCGCCCACCGGTTGCCCCCCGCCTCCTTCCAGGCGGAAATCGCCAGGCTGTCGTACAGCAGCTGCGACAGGCTCTCGTGGTTCAGTTCCACAGGCTTGCCCTGGGGTGCGGCGAACACGACGTCGTAAGCCGGCGACTCCTCCAGCGGGCGATGCCAGAGCTCGACCAACCGGGTGCCGGCATAGCGGCGGAATGGCGCCGGCTGGGTGGCCCAGTGCAACTGGCCCGGGCCCGGCGCGAAACGGTCCGGCCGGTGCTTACTGAGTTCGTGATAGGCGCGCACGGCATCGCTCATTGCGCTGCCTCCCATTCGGCATGGCCCAGCCGGTAAAGTACATGCGCGCGCAGCGGGTGGCCCTCCGGCAGGCGCGGGTGCTCGAAGTCACCGTCCAGGTCGCGCTGAAGTCCGATACGCTCCATTAGTGCCCGCGAGCGCAGATTGCCCGGCACGGTGAAGGACACCACTTCAGGCAGCAGCAGGCCCTCGAAAGCAAAGGTCAACGCAGCACGCGCCGCCTCGCTGGCCAGCCCCTGATGCCAGTGCTCACGAGCCAGGCGCCAGCCAATCTCCGCTGCCGGGGCGAATGGTGCCTCGAACCCCACCTGCAGCAGCCCGGTAAAGCCGATGAAGGCGCCACTATCACGCCGCTCCAGGGCCCAGAGGCCGAAGCCATGCTCTAAGAAGTGCGCTTGGATGCGCGTGACCAGTGCATCGCTCTGCTCTCGGCTCAGGCAGCCGGGAAAGAAGCGCATCACCTCGGGGTCGGCATTCAGCGCGGCGAAGGCCGGCAGGTCATCGTCGCGCCATCTACGCAGGCACAGGCGCGGGGTTTGCAATTCGATCAGGGACACGGGCTTTCTCTTGAGCGCGGCGCGAAGGCCACATCATACTGCCGCACGTGCCACCCCGAGTGCCGATCGATGTTCCTGCCGTTGGTCTACCACGATGACTACAGTCCGCCGTTTCCGGCGGAGCACCGCTTCCCCATGGAGAAGTTCCGACTGCTCTACGAGCACCTTCTGGATAGCGGCGTGACTACCGAAGCGCAGCTGCTGCGGCCGGAGATCTGCCCGCGCGAAGTGCTCGCCCTCGCCCACTGCCCGACCTATATCCAGCGCTTCCTCGATGGTGAACTCGGCCGTGAGGAGCAACGCCGCCTCGGTTTGCCCTGGAGCGAGCTGCTGGCCCAGCGCACCATACGCGCGGTGGGTGGCTCGCTGCTGGCCGCCGAACAGGCTCTGCAGCATGGCCTGGCCTGCCACCTGGCCGGCGGCACCCACCATGCCCACTACGACCACGCAGCCGGCTTCTGCATATTCAATGACCTCGCGGTGGTCAGCCGTTACCTGCTGGAAGCCGGCAAGGTGCAGCGGGTGCTGATCTTCGATTGCGACGTGCACCAGGGCGATGGCACCGCGCGCCTGCTCGCTGATACGCCTGACGCGATCACCGTCTCACTGCATTGCGAGAAAAACTTCCCCGCGCGCAAGGCCGAAAGCGACTGGGACATCCCGCTGCCCATGGGCATGGGCGATGCCGACTATCTGCAAGTGGTGGACGATGCGCTGAATTATCTGCTGCCGCTCTACCAGCCGGACCTGGTGCTCTACGACGCCGGCGTGGATGTGCACAAGGACGATGCCCTGGGTTACCTGCATCTCACCGATGACGGCGTGGCCACGCGCGACGAGAGCGTGATCCGCCATTGCCTGGGCCGCGACATTCCGGTGGTAGGCCTGATTGGTGGCGGCTACGACAAGGACCGTGCCGCCCTCGCCCGCCGCCACGGCATCCTGCATCACAGCGCCCGGCGCGTCTGGGACGACCTGGACATGAAGTAAGTTGGCGCTTCGCCACAGCCGAAGCCCAGCAAGTCCGGGTGCCCGAGGTTGAGTTGGGCTTCGCTTAGCGGAGCGCCGCCCGGCCCAACCTACCTGAGTGAAGCTGCCGTGCAGTAAAATGCGCGCCTCCCGCTACCAACGAACAGCCAGCCATGACGCACACCGCCCCCCACGTCGCCATCATCGGCGGCGGCCCTGCCGGATTGATGGCCGCAGAAGTGCTGGCCCTGGGAGGTGCGCGGGTGGAGCTGTTCGATGCCATGCCCTCGGTCGGGCGCAAGTTCCTGCTGGCCGGCGTCGGCGGCATGAACATCACCCACTCCGAGCCCAAGACCGCCTTTCTTGCTCGCTACGGCGAACGTCGCGATGAGATCACCGCATTGCTGGAAGGCTTCGGCGCCGAGGAGCTGCGCGAGTGGATCCACGACCTCGGTATCCAGACCTTCGTCGGCACTTCCGGCCGGGTATTCCCCACCGACATGAAAGCCGCGCCGCTACTGCGCGCCTGGCTCAAGCGCCTGCGCGAGCAGGGGGTGGTTATCCACACTCGGCAGCGTTGGCTGGGCTGGGATGACCAGGGCGCGTTGCGTATCGCCACCGCCGCGGGTGAAACCCGCGTCGCCGCCGATGCCTGCCTGCTGGCCCTGGGTGGCGGAAGCTGGACACGGCTGGGCTCCGATGGCGCCTGGGTGAGCGTGCTCGAAGCGCGCGGGGTGCCTGTCGTCCCGTTGCAACCAAGCAACTGTGGCTTCGAAGTGGAGGCCTGGAGCCCGCTGCTGAAGGAGAAGTTCGCCGGCGCACCGATCAAGTCGACGGCCATCCGCCTGGGTGACCAGCCACCACGCCTGGGCGAGTTTGTACTCACCGCCACGGGGGTGGAAGGCAGCCTGATCTATGCGCTGTCCGCCGCCATCCGTGATCGCATCAACGCCCAGGGCAGCGCCACCATTCACCTGGACCTGCTGCCCAGCCAGCCGCAGGAGAAGGTCGCCAAGGCCCTGGCCAAGCCACGCGGCTCGCGCTCGATGGCCAAGCATCTGCACAGCCAGCTCGGCATCGACGGTGCCCGCGCCGGATTGCTGCGCGAACTGGCGTCCAAGGACGATTTCGCTGATCCGGCCCGCCTCGCGGCTGTCATAAAGGCGTTGCCGTTGACGCTGGTAAAAGCGCGCCCGCTGGACGAAGCCATCAGCTCAGCCGGTGGCGTTCCGTTCGACATGCTGGACGCCAACCTCATGCTCAAGCAGCTGCCCGGCGTGTTCTGCGCGGGCGAAATGCTGGACTGGGAAGCGCCCACCGGTGGCTATCTGCTCACCGCCTGCTTCGCCAGTGGCCGCGCCGCCGGCCTGGGCGTCCTCGAGTGGTTGGCACGCCGCTGACGACCGGCCTTTCTGATGGCACCGCGTGGTAACCGCCGCGCTTCGGCCAGCGTCTATGCTTGCCCAAAAGCCTGACCTGCATGCGGTGCCCTCAATGTGATTCCCCTTCTCGTCTGTGACGACTCGATGATGGCGCGCAAGCAGTTGATCCGCGCGCTACCGCTGGATTGGCCGGTCCATATCACCCAGGCCAGCAATGGCCAGGAAGCACTGGCTGCCATCCGCAAGGGTCACGGCCGCGTGGTGCTGCTGGACCTCACCATGCCGTTGATGGATGGCTATCAGGTGCTCGCGCAGCTACGCGCCGAAGGCCTGGCCAGCCAGGTGATCGTGGTCTCCGGCGATGTCCAGGAAGGAGCCCAGCGCCGTGTACACGAGTTGGGCGCCCTGGCCTTCATCAGCAAGCCCGCCGATCCCGATGAACTGCGCGAAGCACTGATCGCAGTAGGCCTACTGCGCCCTGCCCCTGCTGGCTCACCGATCACCGGTGTGCCCGGACGCGCCACTCCGGATCTACAGGTGAACTTCCGCGATGCCTTGCGTGAAGTGTGCAACGTCGCCATGGGCCGCGCGGCCGCGCTGCTGGCCCAGGTACTCGGCGTCTTCGTGCGATTGCCGGTACCTAACGTGAATCTCTTCGAAGTCAGCGAGCTGCACATGGCCCTGGCCGATGCCCAGCGCGGCGAACGTCTCAGTGCGGTGTGCCAGGGCTTCATCGGCGAATCCATCGCCGGTGAGGCGCTGCTGCTGTGCCATGACGCCGAGAGCGAAGAGATCGCGCGCCTGCTGGACCTGCGACCCAATGGCGAAGCGGAGCAAGCGGAAATGCTGCTGGATCTGGCGAGCATCCTGATCGGTGCCTGCTTGTCCGGCATTGCGGAACAGATCGATGTGCGCTTCTCCCAGGGCCACCCTCAACTGCTCGGGCAGCACGCGTCCGTCGAGCGGTTGTTCCAGCTCAACAGCCGACGCTGGCGCAAGACGTTGGCGGTGGAGATCAGCTACGTGATCGAAGGCCACGACCTGCACTTCGACCTGCTGCTGCTGTTCACCGAAACCTCCATCGCGCGCCTGACCCGGAAAATCCACTATCTGATGGACTGACCCATGCCGGCAAAGATCGATCTGAAAGACTTCCACTGGCTGCTCGACATCGTTCAGTGCATGGACGTCGGCGTCGTAGTGCTGGACCGCCAGTTCCGCGTGGAGGTGTGGAACGGGTTCATGGAAAACCATTCCTGCCTGGGCCCGGACCGAGTGAATGGCCGTAACCTCTTCGAGCTCTTCCCCGAAATCGATCAGACCTGGCTGCGGCGGAAGGTCGAAACCGTGCTGGAACTAGGCACCCGCGCCTTCAGCCTGTGGGAGCAACGCCCGTACCTGCTGCGCTTCGAGAACTACCGGCCGATCACCGGAGAAGAAGACTTCATGTATCAGAACGTCACCTTCCTGCCGCTGGCGACTGCCGGAGGGAAGTCGGAGCGGGTGTGCCTGGTGATCTATGACGTGACCGAAGTGGCGCGCTTGAAGAAGCGGCTGGATGCCTCCTGTGCGGGCAATTTCAATCGCTGAGCGGGCCGCACGGCTGCCCGGCAGATGCCGAAGGGGCAGCTTCGCAGCCCTTGGCGAATGAATTCGCCCCCACAGGAAAAGCGGTAGCTCCTGCCTACTTGATGTACCACCCCCACGGCTCGCGGCTGCGGTACTCGGTGACTTGCTTCACCTCCAGGTAGTTGTCCAGGCCCCAGCGCCCCAGCTCACGGCCAATGCCGCTCTGCTTCATGCCTCCCCAGGGAGCCTGGGTGAAGGTGGGTTGCGAACAGTTGACCCAGACGATGCCCGCACGCAGGCCGTTGGCAACCCGCGCAGCACGCTCCAGATCGTTCGACATCACCGCTGCTGCGAGGCCATATCGGCTGTCGTTCGCCTGTTTCAGGGCCTCGGCCTCGGTCTTGAAGCGCTTCACACAAAGCACTGGCCCAAAGATTTCCTCACGCCAGATGCGGCTGTTCTCGCCAGGTTCGTCGAAGATCGCCGGTTCGACAAAGAAACCGTGCGACAAGTGCGGCGGCCGCTTGCCGCCGGTGAGCAGGTTCGCCTCCTGCTTGCCCTGTTCGATCATGCCCATGACCTTCTGGAATTGTCCCGCACTGACCAGCGGGCCCAGCAGCACGCCACGTTCCAGGCCGGGGCCGATCGTGATGCGCCGGGTTTCGTCCACCAGGCGTTCGAGCAGTTTCGCGGCGATGCCTTCCTGCACCAGCAGACGCGACGTCGCGCTGCACACCTGGCCCTGGTTCCAGAAGATGCCGAACATGATCCACTCCACCGCCGCTTCGAGATCGGCGTCGTCGAAGACGATGAAGGCCGACTTGCCACCGAGCTCCAGACTGATGTTCTTGATGTCAACCGCCGCCGCCGACATGATTTTCGAGCCAGTCGGCACGCTGCCAGTGAAGGCCAGCTTGTCCACCCCCGGATGCTGGCTGAGCGGGGCCCCAGCTTCGCTGCCCAGCCCCGTAACCACGTTCAAGACGCCGGACGGCAGGCCGATGCGCTCGGCGGCACCCGCCAGTTCCAGCGCTGTCAGCGGCGTCAGCTCCGACGGTTTGAGCACGCAGGTGGCGCCCGCGGCCAGCGCTGGGGCGACCTTCCAGGCCGCCATCAGCAAAGGGTAGTTCCAGGGGATGATCTGCCCGGCCACGCCTACCGGCTCGTAGCGGATGCGACAGCTGAAACGTTCGTCCGGCAGTGCCAACGGCTGGTCCTGGCGGTCATCCAGCTCCCGTGCCAGCTCGGCGTAATAGCGGAAGCAGCCGATGGCATCGGCTATGTCCCACTGCGCCTCGGGAAGCGGTTTGCCGTTGTCGCGCACCTCCAGCACGGCCAGGGCATCGCGACGACGATCGAGTTCATCGGCCAGGGCCTCCAGCCAGGCAGCGCGCTCGGCGCCAGTGCTTTGCCCCCAGCCGCGGGTGAACGCCTGGCGAGCGGCATGCACGGCATGGTCAATGTCTTCCTCGGTGGCGGCTGGCACGCGCTGGATCAGGTCGCCGTTGCCAGGGTCGATCACATCGAAGTAACCGCCCAGGTCAGGGCGGACCCATTGCCCGTTGATGTACAGCTGGTCACGCATGGCTTGCTCCATGGGCGCTCAGGCGCCGCTGCGGCGGTTCTGCAGGTAGCGGGAGGTGAACAGCAGCGCCAGCGAGACGCAGATGATCACCGTGGAGATGGCGTTGATCTCCGGGGTAATGCCCCGGCGAATCGACGAGAAGATGTAGATCGGCAGGGTGGTTTCCGAACCGGCGACGAAGAAGGCGATGATGAAATCGTCGAAGCTGAAGGTGAAGGCCAGCAGGAAGCTGGCGAGGATGGCCGGGGCGATCTGTGGCAGGGTCACCCGGCGGAAGGTTTCCAGCGGTGGCGCGTAGAGGTCGGCGGAGGCTTCGAGCAGGGCTTTGTCCAGGGCTTCGACCCGGGTACGGACGATGACCATCACCAGCGCCATGGTGAACAGCGAGTGCGCCGCGATCACCGTGAACAACCCCATGCGCAGACGCGGCAGGCCAGCTCCCAGCAACAAGTCGAGCAGTGGATTGACCAGCTCGAAAAGGCTGATGAAGGCGATCAGAGTGGCGATGCCGATGACGATGCCGGGAATAATGATGGCGCAGTAAGTCAGGGCGTCGAAGAACAACCGCACACGCTTGCCCACCCGCTCCAGGCCGAACACGGCGAGGGTGCCGAAGAGCGTCGCAATCAGCGCCGAGCAGAAGGCGATCAGTGCACTGGTGCCAAGCGCCTCCATGATGAACGCGTTGCCGAAGGCGCGGCCGAACCATTGTGTCGAACAGCACTCGAATGACAGCCCGCTGCGCCCGGCGTTGAAGCTGAACAGCATGATCAGCGCGATGGGCGCATAGAGGAACAGGTAGAGCGAAGTGGAGTAACTGCGCAGCCACATCAGAGCATCCCCTCTGTCGAACGCTTGCCGAAGCGCGCCACCAGCTTCAGGTAGAGGGCGATAATGGCCAGCATCATCGCCACCAGTGTCATGGCAACGGCACTGCCAAAGGGCCAGTTGCGCGATTGCAGGAAAAGGTCCACCAGCGCATTTCCGACGAAGAACACCTTACCGCCGCCGAGAATCGCGGGAATCAGGAACTCGCCCATGAGCAGGATGAACACCAGCATGGCGCCAGTGATAACCCCTGGCGCGGAGAGCGGAAGGGTCACCCGGCGAAAAGTTTCGAAGGCGCTGGCGCCAAGGTCGGACGAGGCCTCCAGCAGCCGTTTGTCGAGCTTCTCCAGGCTGACGTAGATGGGAAACACCATCAGCGGTAGATAGCCGTAGACGATGCCGATCAAGACTGCGCTGGGGGTATTGATCAGACGCACGTCTTCCAGACCGACCAAAGCCAACAGCGCCGGGATACCCTTGCCGCCGAGGATGAAGATCCAGGCGTAGGTGCGGATCAGGAAGCTGGTCCAGAACGGCACGATGACCAGCGTCAGCAGCAAAGATCGGCTGCGCTGCACCTTCACCGCCAGGAAATATGCGAGCGGATAAGCTGCCACGAGGCACACCAGGGTACCGAGTGGCGCGAGGACCAGGGTGTTGTAGAAAGCCTTGGCCCGCGAGCCGAGATTGAGGTAGTTGTCCAGCGTCAGGGCGGCGGCGTAGCCGCCCACCGGGCTGCGCTCGCCGAGGCTGAACACCAGAATGATCACCAGCGGCATCAGCAGCAGCAGCAGGAACCACAAGGTGGATGGCAACAGCAGGAGCAGCGTGACGCGCCGGCCGAGGCTCTGGCCAGCAACTGGCACAGTCTGGCCCGCGTCGGCCAGCGCAGAAGTGCTGATGGCGACGTTCATGGAGGGTTCCCTACGGTTCATGGGAGCGGCCACTGTAGGAGCGAGCTCTGCTCGCGAAGCGGTTCGCGAGCAGAGCTCGCTCCTACAAGAACCGGCGCTCGATCAGGCCGCCTTGAAGCGCGCCATCAGTTCGGCGCGAGCCGGGCTGGTGAGGGTCGCCGCAGCACCGAACTCCAGGGCGCTGAGCAGGTCGGCTGCCGGGTACATGATCGGGTCTTCAAGCATCGCCTTGGGCAATAGCGCATCCACGCGCTTGTCACCGCTGGGATAGCCATGCGCCTCCACTTCGCGCTTGTTCACCTGCGGATCGAGCAGGTAGTTGATCAGCGCATAGGCCGCATCGGGGCGTTCGGCGCTCTTCGGAATGGCGAAGAAGTCGCTCCAGATCTCGCCGCCTTCGCGGCCCAGCACGTACTGCATCTGCGGCAGGTCGCGGTGCAACTGCGAGGCGTCGCCGGTCCAGCACATGGCCATCCAGGCATCGCCGTTGCGCATGGACGGCTGATAGTCGGAGTTGATCGCGAAGAGGTGCGGCTTGACCTCCAAGAGCAGCTTCTCGGCATCGGCCAATTCTTTCGGGTCGATCGAATTGAAGCTGTAGCCGAAGGCCTTGAGGGCATTGCCGATCACGGTGAGCTGGTAGTCGTGGACCATCACCCGGCCGGTGGCCTCGCCCTTGGCCAGTTCCCAGAACTCCTTCCAGGTCGTGGGCCGGGCCTTGATCTTCTTGCTGTCATAGACGTAGCCGGTGGTGCCCCAGTCCTTGGGCACAGCAAAAGTCTTGCCGTTGATGACCCCCTGCTCCATGAAACGCTTCTCGTAGGAAGCCGGATCGAAGTTGGGGATGCGCGACAGGTCCAGCGGCACGATCAGGCCCAGCTCGGCATAGGTACTGATGGTGTAGTTGGTCGGCACGAAGACGTCCCAGCCACTACCTCCAGCCTGCAGCTTGGCGAGCATTTCCTCGTTGGAGCCAAACACGTTCATCTGTACCTGAGCGCCCGTTTGCTCGGCGAAGGCGGCGAAGTTTTCGGCGTTGTGATAGTTGGGCCAGGTTGCGAGCACCACCCGGTCGCCGATGGTGCCCTTCTCAGCTGCGAAGGCCCGATTGCTGCTCAACAGCCCGGGCATGTTCGCGGCCATGACAGCCATGGCCAGGCCGAGTCCGGTACGGCCCAGGAACTCGCGACGGCTGATGGAGCCGTTCTGCCAACTGCGCAGTTGCTTGATGAAGTCTTTCCGATCCATTGCTGCTACCCGCCTGTGAGTGGTTGGTGTTGTCCCTGTCAAAGCGCCATTGCCAGGCCGCTCGCCTGATCCCAGCCGATGCGCACCGGCGATCCATGTTCGAATGCCGAACGCTCGTGCTGGCCATGGCGCGGCACGCGCACGCAGACGATGCCGAAAGGCTCGGTGCGCACACGGTATTCAGTGAGATTGCCGAGGTAGATGCGGTCCACCACCTGGCCCGGCAGGCTGATATCGCGGGCCATGGCATCGCGCTCGACACCGATGGCGATCAGTTCCGGGCGCACGGCAATGCAGCCTGGTTCGGATACCTTCAGGGCTGGCCCAGTGGGCGTCTGCGGGCTGGCCAGTTGCAGACCTTGTGCGGTGTCCAGGAGCACGCGGTCGCCGTCGATACGCCGCACGGTGCCGTCGAACAAGTTGGATTCGCCGATGAAGTCAGCGACGTAGCGGCTTGCCGGCGATTCGTAGAGCTGTTCGGGGCTGGCGCTCTGAAGGATCTGGCCGTCCAGCATGACGCTGATGCTGTCGCTCATCGACAGCGCCTCTTCCTGGTCGTGGGTGACCAGCACGAAGGTGATGCCCACCTCGCGCTGCAGGCGCAGCAGTTCGGACTGCATCTCCTTGCGCAGCTTGCGGTCCAGCGCCGCCAAGGGCTCGTCGAGCAGTAGCACCGTTGGCTTGTTGACCAGTGCCCGGGCCAGGGCCACCCGCTGCTGTTGGCCGCCGGAGAGCTCATGGGGCTTGCGCAGGCCGAAGCCGGACAGGCGCACCATTTCCAGAGCCTGGTCGGCCAAGCGCCGTTGCTCGGCGCGGTCCGGGCGTGGGCTGTGGTAGCGCAGGCCATAGGCGATGTTCTCTGCCACCGTCAGGTGCGGGAACAGTGCATAACTCTGGAACACCATGTTCACTGGGCGTTGGTAGGCCGGCACCCCGGCAACGAAATGCCCGTCCAGCAGAACCTCACCTGAACTGGGCTGGTCGAAGCCGGCGATCATCCGCAGCGTGGTGGTCTTGCCACAGCCGGAACTGCCGAGGAAGGAATGGAAGGCTCCGCGCCGCACCTTGAAGTTGAGCCCGTTGACCGCCGTTACCGAACCGTACCGCTTCACCACGTTGCGGAACTCGACATCGAAGACTTCGCTTGCATCGCTCACGGCCGGCCCCTTGGTTGCAGGTGTTCTTGGCATATGGCCACACGCTAGCAATGGGGGTTTTCAGCTGTATATATCCCTTGGGGGATAGGCGGCCCCGCCGGCCACGGGGCTGTACCGAGCTCCACGGGAAACAAGCCACAGATTCTGTGGACTGGATTGTGGATAAGTTATGGACTCCAGGCTGGGGAGGCCAAGGATCAAGGTCTGGAAGCTGTTGCTCGGTTTTTGAGCAGGAGAGGGTCGGTCTGCCGTTGTGGGGGCGAATTCATTCGCAAAGCAGGCCAGCAGCCTGTCCTCTTGCGTGAGCGGGGGCTGCTACGCAGCCCTTGGCGAATGAATTCGCCCCCACAGGAATAAGCCACAAATTCTGTGCAAATCGTTGTGGATAAGTCGTGGGCATCAACCTACAAGCCTTATGGCACATGGCTTACATAAGACTGGCTGGTTATTGAACAGCACAGTATTAATCACATTCTGCGATAAAAATCAGACCGCCGTGCGCAAGGGTTCTTCCGCACGTTCGTCACGCGGACCGCCCAAATCGCGCACAAACAGGCCAAGCAGTTCCGACTGGCTACCGATCCCGAGCTTGGCGTAAATGTTCTTGCGATGAATCTTCACCGTGCCAGGGCTGATGGCCAGGTGTTCGGCCACCGAAGCGCTGGAGTGGCCGCGCAGGAGCATCTGCACCACCTCCTGCTCGCGAGCGGTCAACACGTGGGCGCCGAACTGGTCGAAGGCTTCGCGAATCTTGTAGTCCAAGTCCTGCACCGGGCGCGGGGCATGGGCGCGACAGAGCTCCCAGGCTTCGTTCACCACCTGTTCGACCACGGGCTGGGCGCAGTCGAGCATTTGCATCTCATCGCGGCTGTAGGCTGGGCTGCAGGTACTGCGCATCAGGGAAAGCACGCCCTTGGCGCCTTGGGCCAGGTCGACGAAGAACGCAATTTCCTCGGTCAAGCCAGTCTGCTGGTAATAAGTGACGTAATACTCACCCAGATAGAAATGGTCGGGCGCGAACTGGCGCAGGCGCCAAAGACCAGGGGCCTGGTTGCGGGTGCAGGCCAGGTAGAAGGGGTCGAGCAGGTAGGGGCCGACCTGATAGTCCTCGACATAGACGTGGCGCTTGTCCGCCGGGAAAGTGTCGAACAGCGCCAGGGGCCGGTGATTGCCCTCGTAGACGAAGAGCACGAAGTGATCGACGTGGCAGATTTGCTGCAACCACTGGCTGAGGCCAAGCAGACGGGCCCGGCCGGCGGGCTGGGTGAGCAGATGAGCGACACCGGTGGTCCAGTGTTTGAGTTCCTTGTGGCGCATGGGGGAATAGCCTGAAGTTGGGCTGCGCTTCAATCACTATAGGCGTTCAGCATTTCGCACATAAATGCACGAAATGCGCCAAGATCCTGAAGACCACGCACAAGCCTCTAGCTCGCGGCTGCGCCCTGCCTAGGGCCTGGCGGCCCTGCCCCATCCCCGCCCGTATCGCCCCACCCGGCGTCACCCATTGCCACAGGCCCGGGTGACGAGTAGCAATCAGCCCTTGTTCGCCTTGCCAAAACCCGGCGCCTTGCGCACCGCTTTGACCTTGGGCTTATCACTATCGATCCAGCTGCCGAGCCTCGCCTTACCGGGCTTGCCGGCACCGGGCTGGAGTTCCTTGGGCTTCTTCGGCTTTTTCGGCTTCTTCAATACCTGGCCGGAAGCATCCGTCTGCGGCACCCGGTGATCCGGTATGAAGCCCGGTTCGTCACGGCGTGACAGTGTCTGGCGGGTCAGCACTTCGATCGCAGCCAGCAGTTGCACCTCGTCGGCACAGACCAGCGAGACCGCCTCGCCGGTGGCGCCGGCACGGCCAGTGCGGCCGATGCGGTGTACATAGTCCTCGGCGACGATAGGCAGGTCGAAGTTCACCACCAGCGGCAGGTCGTCGATGTCCAGTCCGCGAGCCGCCACATCGGTGGCTACCAGCACCTGTACTTCTCCATCCTTGAAGCGCTGCAACGCCCGTAGGCGCGAGGGCTGCGGCTTGTCGCCGTGGATCGAGTCGGCAGCGATGCCTTCTGCCTGCAAGCTCTCCACCAGTTGGTCGACGCCCTTGCGGGTCTTGGCGAATACCAGCACCTGACCCCAACGGCGCTCCTCGAGCAGGTGCAGGAAAAGTTCGGTCTTGCGCTTCTTGTCCACGGGGATCAACCACTGGCTGACACTCTTGGCCGCTGCGTTGCGCGGGCTGACCTCGATGGACAGGGGGTCGCGCAGGAGCTCCTTGGCCATCTGACGGATAGCGTCGGAGAAAGTGGCGGAGAACAGCAGTGTCTGCCGGCGCCGCGGCAGCGCGGCGAAGAGTTCGTCCAGCTCGCGGGCGAAGCCCAGGTCAAGCATGCGGTCGGCCTCATCCAGCACCAACGTCTGCAGCTGGTTGAACTTCACCGCGTTCTGTCGATAGAGGTCAAGCAGCCGGCCCGGAGTGGCGACCAGAACGTCGATGCCCTTGCGCAGTTTCATCATCTGCGGGTTGATGCTTACCCCGCCGTAAACTGCGTAGTTGCGCAACGGAAGGTGCTGGCCGTAGACACGGAAGCTCTCGTTGACCTGTTCGGCCAACTCGCGGGTCGGCACCAGCACCAGGGCACGCACCGAATTGCTCGCTACTTGCGGGCCTTCCTGGATCAGGCGCTGCAACAGCGGCAGGGCAAAGCCCGCGGTCTTGCCGGTGCCAGTCTGGGCGGCGGCCATCAGGTCGCGGCCCTTGAGCACGGCGGGGATCGCCTCGACCTGCACCGGCGATGGGGTTTGGTATCCGAGTGCCTCGATGGCACGCAGCAGGGGTTCGATAAGGCCGAGGGAAGCGAAAGTCATGGAGGAGCAGCCAGTAATTGCACAAAGGCGCAAGTTTAACAGGCCGCGGTGAATCTACCGCGGGCTTTAGGTCCTACGCGGCATCGCGCCTGGTCTGCCCTTCGTCTGGCTGCCCCTCAAGGGACGGCTGCACCACCTGCTCTTTCTGCTCGCGCCACTGCGGCAGGCCTATGAGGATCACGGCGCTGATGATCACCAGCATCGCCATGCCCTCCTCCATGCCGATCTGCTCGCCGGCAAAGCCGATGCCGAGCAGCACGGCCACCACCGGGTTGACGTAGGCGTAGCTGGTGGCGGCCGCGGGGCGAACGTTCTTCAGCAGATAAAGGTAGGAGCTGAAGGCGATGATCGAGCCGAAGACCACCAGGTAAGCCAGCGCGCTCCAACCGGCGACCGTCGGCATCGCAACCAGGCGTTCGCCGCTGAGCAGGCTACCGGCCAACAGAGCAAAGCCGCCAGCGAGCATTTCCACTGCGCTGGCCATGGGGCCGGCGGGCAGCTTAAGGTTCTTGCTCCACATGGAGCCGAACGACCAGGCGGCGGCGGCGAAGATGATCAGCGCAGCGCCGAGCGGGCTGGCCTGCAGGTTGGAGCCGAGGTTGAGCAGGGCGATGCCGACCAGGCCAAGGGCGATGCCCGCCCACTCCAGGCGCGTGGTGCGCTGCCCCCAGATCAGCCCGAAGAGCAAGGCGAACAGGGGCACCGTGGCCACCGCCAGGGCCGCCACACCGGAGGCCACGCCCAGATGTTCGGCCAGGGTCACCCCGCCGTTGCCACAACTGAGCAGGAGAAAGCCGATGGCGCCGGCAGCCTTCCATTCCTGCCAACTCGGGTTCGGCAAACCACGCCAGCGCAGCCAGGCAAACATCAGTCCACCGGCGACGACGAAGCGAATACCGGCCATCAGCAGCGGTGGCCAGGACTCGACACCGATGCGGATCGCCAGGTAGGTCGATCCCCAGATCAGGTAAAGGGCGATGAAAGCCCCAATCAGCAGAAGCGGAAAACGGCGCGAAGACATGATCGGGACTCGACGCAGGAGGGAAACGGGTGTTTATTTTAGATAAGGCATCACCGGCAAAATAAGCCTATAAACCTGCTTGATTTGCCTCTGTACTTAATAATCAACTGAAATTCAGGTTAACAACCTTCGATTCATCAGATCACTATTTAAGGAGGCACTTGTGGATAAATATGATCGTTTGCTGCTTGCAGCGCTGATAGAGAATGGCCGCGCTTCCTTTGCCGACCTGGCGCGCCGGGTCAACCTGTCGCCGCCTGCGGTGGCGGACCGTGTTGCCAAGCTGGAGGCCAGCGGGGTGATCACCGGCTATCACGCCAGCGTCGACCTGGCGAAGATTGGTCTACCGATCGAATGCGTGATCGAGTTGCGCATTGTCGATCACGATTACAAGCGCACCCAGGAAGCTCTGGAAAAGATTCCCCAGCTGACCCTCTGCCACCGCGTCACCGGCGACGCCTGCCTGCTGATCAAGGGCGCCGTGGCCTCGATGCCGGAACTGCAGGACCTGATCGACCAGATCGGCAAGTACGGGCCAACCAAGACCTCGCTGGTCCTCTCGACACCATTCGAGCAGCGCATTCCCGCGGTGCTGCAGGTGCAGCAAGGAAAGGTCGAGGTGTTGCGGCCGGCGAAGGGCTAAGGGACGGTGGGCTTGGCCGCCAAGGGCGAGCCTGGGGCCTGCTATGCGAATTATTTCGCACGCGCACGGTCAAGGCTTTCTTCTCCAGGCCTCGCCCAGGGGTAAAGAGGCGACTCACGCCCCTCGATGCCGCTTGAGCGCCTCGGGAATCTTCGACGCCGGCACTTTCTGCAGGCTGCAGAACAATCCATGAGACACCTCGGCAATGCCGTGCTGGTCATGCAGGCGCTCAGCCAGGAGCAGGGTCAGGTTGGCCGCCATCTCGGCATCGGCCAGCGCCCGGTGGGCCTTGCCGGTATTCGGCAGGCGGGCCCAGCTGTTGAGGGTACCCAGCTTGTGATTGGGCGCTTCAGGCAACAGGCGCCGGGCCAGCAGCAGGGAGCAGGCGAAAGCCTGTCGGCGGCTGCGGCCGAGGCGCGTCAGTTCGGAATCCCAGAACTTCTGGTCGAAGGAGGCGTTGTGCGCCAACAGTGGCAGGTCGCCGACGAAATCTGCAGCCTCGCCCATCACCTGTGCGATCGGCGGCGCCTCGCGCAGCATGGCATTGGTGATGCCGGTCAGACCCTCGATGAAGGACGGTACTCGGACGCCTGCATTCATCAGGCTCTGGTAACGGTCGACAATACGCCCACCCTCCAGGATGACCACGCCAATCTCGGTGGCGCGGCAATGGTCGCCCGGTGTGATACCGGTGGTTTCGAAGTCGATGACGGCAATGGGTTCCACAAATCGTTCCAGGTTCAGTTAGCGGCGGGGACTGCTTCAGCCCCTGAGCAACAGGGCGCCCTCGATGGGCGCATAGCGGTCAGCAGAGCGAATCAAAGATTGCGCGGTCAAGCCGGGCACGCCGTAGACCAGGCTTTCCACGCCATGGGCCGTGCGGACCCGCTCCAGCAACAGGTCGAAATCGCCATCGCCCGAAGCCAGCACCACCAGGTCGACGCGGGGCGCGGCGTCCAGCACATCGATGGTGATGCCCACATCCCAATCACCTTTGGCCGATCCATCGCTGCGCTGGATGAAAGGTTTGAGCTTCACGGTAAAGCCCAGGTTGCGCAGGATCTGCTGGAACTGCTGTTGTTTGGGATCGCCGCGGTCGATGGCGTAGGCATAGGCTTCGACGATGTCCCCTTCAGCGCAGACGCCCCGCCAGAAGGTCCCGTAGTCGAAGTGACAGCCATAGGTCTGGCGCACCGTGTAATAGAGGTTCTGCACATCGGCGAATACGGCAATCTTTTTCACCGGAAGTCCTCGGCGGCTGGCTGGCGATGGCTGATGGGAGCTAAAGTCCCGCCCAGTATGCCAGCCTTGGTAAAGGGAGTGCGGATATGACCTCGCAACGCAGCCACAGTGCACTGCTGATCATCGACATGCAGCAAGGTATCCAGCATCTGGACTGGCCACGCAACAATCCGCAAGCCGAAGTGCGAATTGCCCAGCTACTGGGACGCTGGCGCACGGCGGGCTGGCCAGTGGTGCATATCCGCCATATTTCCCGCGAGCCCGACTCGGTATTCGCGCCCGGACAGTCCGGCGCTCTGTTCCAACCTGCGCTGGCTCCGCACGACAACGAGCAGGTGTTCGAGAAGAATGTCACCGATGCCTTCACCCATACCGGCCTGGAGCGCTGGTTACGGATACGCGGCATCGGCAGCCTGGTGATCGTCGGCGTCGCCAGTGAGAACTCGGTAGAAGCAACGGCGCGCAGTGCCAGCAACCTGGGCTTTGTCACCCGCGTGGTGGCAGATGCCTGCTACACCTTCGCCAAGGCTGATTTCTCTGGTCGGCCGCGCACGGCTGATGAGGTGCACGATATGGCGATGGCCAATCTGCAAGGCGAGTACGCCGATGTGGTGTTCAGCCCTGACCTGCTGCAGAGCGAGCCGAGGTCGGCAGGCCAGGGACGTGCCCGGGGAACTGGAAACAGCCGAGCAGGCTGACCCGGGCCCGACCCGAGCGATTATCATGGCGCCCTCTCCATGCCACCATTCCCATCATGTCGCTCTACGACCGCAACCTGGCCCTGCTCAACGACCTCGCCATTCCCTATCGGGAAGTCCACCACGAAGCGGTGCTCGACTACCCGACGGCCCATGTGATCCGCCAGCGATTCGGGTTGCGCGGGGTCGAAAGCAAGAGTCTGTTCCTGCGCTTGAAAGGCGGCCGCTACGCCATGCTCGCAACGCTTGAGACTGCGCGGGTGGACTGGGCGTGCCTCAAATCGCTGCTGGGCGCACGCCCGAGCATCGCCAGCGACACGGAACTGGTCGCGCTGACCGGTTGTGTGCCGCGGTGCGCCTGTCCGCTCGGCCATGGCGCGGCGATCGACCTGGTATTCGACGACGCCATCCTGGAACACGACTACCTGATCTACTCGCCCGGACCACCGGAGCGAACCCTGGAGGTCGCGACCTCGGACATCGCCCGTCTGCTACCTACCCTGCGCAACCGGGTGCTGCACTTCCATTCAGGGTGAGCCTGTCTTGGGCGGCTACGCCCGCATGGGCTAAAGTTCGCAAGACGTACTGCTGACGATGTGACTGCCAGCCCATGAATCCACTCGAGCTCCTGCGCGACACTTGGTACTTCTTTTCCCGCAATGTCGGTCAGATCGCCCTGCTCTGCCTGCCCGTCATCCTGACGGAGGCCGTGTCGCAGCAGGTCCTGCTCGCCTGGCTCGGGCAAAGTAAGGTGCAAGCCTGGTCGATCATCGTCAGCATGCTGTTCTACCCGCTGTACGTGGGTGCCTTGATCATATTCACCGACAGCCGTAGCCACCGCATCCGTCTCAAACCCAGGCAGGTGATCGAGCTGACGCTGTTCCGCTGGCCCTCTTTCGCCGTGCTGGCTGCCATCAGCACCTTGCTGATCATGGTAGGCGCCTGGATGCTGATCCTTCCCGGCCTCTATGTAATGATCAAGCTGGCCTTCGCCGAATACCTGCTGGTGCTGGAGGGTAAGTCGCCGCTGGATGCCATCCGCCTGAGCTTCGAGCTGACCAAAGGGCACTTTCTCACCATCCTGGCTTGCATCCTGATGGTGATGGGGCCCATCTGGCTCATCGATTGGTGGGCCTACCAGGAGCTCGGCGACCAGCCGGATCCGGTGGGGATCGTGATGCTGGAAAGCTTCAACAGCTTCTTCCAGCTGTTTGTCAGCGTGGCGCTGTATCGCCTGTTCAGCCTGGTCAACGAGCCAGTGCCGGAACAGTGAAAGCGGTCTAGTCTTCTGGGTTCCGGCACTCAAGGAGGAGCCCACGATGGCCGAAAATCCTAGCATCCTGTCCCACGTTTCCCTCGGCACTAACGACTTCGAGCGTGCAGTGACCTTCTACGACAAAGTTTTGCCCACCCTGGGCTGCAAGCGCATCATGCAGCATCCAGGCGCAGTGGCTTACGGCCGGGAATACCCCGAGTTTTGGGTCCAGACCCCCATCGACGGTCGCCCTGCCAGCGTCGGCAATGGAACCCACATCGGCTTCTTCGCACCGGACAAGGCTGCCGTGCTGGCCTTCTACGAGGCGGCCCTGGATGCCGGGGCCAAGGGTGAAGGAGAGCCCGGCCCCCGCCCCGACTATGGCGACCCTTATTTTGGCTGTTTTGTCCGGGACCCGGACGGCCACAAGATCGAAGCGTCCTACTGGGATCTGGACCTGGTCTACGAGCTTTATATCGAGCCCCACGCTCACTGAGCGCCGGGTCGGTAGCGCCGGGCTGCTTCGGCCACCCAGCCCTCGTCCAGCATCTGCCCCAGCGCCTGGGCGATGGCTTCGCGCTCGGCTCCGAGCGCGCGCTGCCGGGAGAAACCGAGGAACAACTCCGTGCGCGCTGGCGGTCGATAGGCCAGCTTGACGATACGTCCAGCCAGCTGCGGGTCCTGCAGCAACTCGTAGTCGACCTGGCAGTCGGTACCGACCACCAGCTTCAAGCGCTTGTGGCGCAGCATCTGCAATAGCTGGCTCTCGCTGCTGACCCCGACCTTGCGCAAGCTCTTATCGGAGTCGAACGGCTCAAAATAGGCGGAACCCAGAACGTAGCCAATGTCATGGGCGCGCAGCTTGCGGTAATCGGTGACCTCCCCGGCCAACTCCTGCCCCCCATAGAAACGCGGCGCACAGGCAAAGTACGGACGCTCCAGGTAGTCAATGTAGTGCTCACGCTCCGTCGTCTTCGCCAGCCCGGTCATCAGGTCCGCCATGCCCCTGTTCAACTGGGCCAAGCCTCGACTCCAGGGTGCGCGCTGCACGTCGAAACGCAGCCCGGTACAGCGTTCCAGCTCCTTTAGCACGTCGATATCCAGCCCGCGCAGCTGGCCGCCATCACCGGCGATACGGAATGGTGGCCAATAGTCGGTCATCACCCGCAGTGGCGCGCGCTCCGCCGTGGCCAAGCCTGGCAATAGAATGAGCAGGCCTGCAAGGATACACGCTCGCGGCCAGTGACGATGGCGGGAAGAAACGCGTGAGCAGAGAACTGCAACCGGCCCCATGGCGGCTCCCGGATCAATCTGCTAATTGCTTGTGGGTCCCATCGCAGCAAGGCGGCGAATGGCTGTGTTTACAGCCACAGAAATACAGGGTTTCAGTACGTTCTGCATGATATTTGAGTGGCGCAAGGCCACTACCCTTGTGCGATCCGTCACAAAATGGCTGCTGTTGGCTGCGCCCGCAGCGACACCAGAAATAATCCTGGCCAGCTACCACATCGACCGCGTAAGGGCCCTTCTGGGCGATCACAGGCTCGGTCATCTCCCAGCTCCTCCTCAGCTCACGTTGCTTGGGCGATGCCGGCCTCTCGGGTATGCTCGCCTTTTCCAAGAATAGTCCTGCTTTCTTTTCCAATGCCCCGAGTCCTGCGCTATGCCCTGCTCAGCGTTGCCGCCATCGCCATCGGCCTGGTCGCACTGGTATATGCGCTGACGTGGCATCCGGCAGAGCGCGAACCGGCAACGCTCGCCTGTACCGGCGATGTGGCACAAGTGCAGCCCGGGCAGGCACTCAAGGTGATGACCTGGAACCTCCAGTACCTCGCCGGCAAACGCTATGTCTTCTATTACGACCTTGCCAATGGCTCCGGACCGGACGAACGCCCCACTCGCGAAGACCTGGCCTACAACCTGGATGAAGTGGTGCGCGTGGTGCGTGAGGAGCAGCCGGACATCCTCAACCTGCAGGAACTCCACGAAGGCGCCAAAGCGACCGATTACCAGGACCAGCTAGCGCTGCTCCAGGAACGCCTGGCCGACCTCTACCCCTGTACCAGCCAAGCCTTCTACTGGAAAGCGGCCTTCGTTCCCGATCCGCACATCTTTGGCAGCGTTGGCACCAAGCTGACCACGCTGAGCCGGTTCCGGATTGCCAACGCCGAGCGCCTGCAGTTACCAGAGCTACAGCAATTCCCACTGAGGCAACTGTTTGCCCCCAAGCGTGCGCTGCTGGTGAGCCAACTGCCCATTCGCGGTGGTGGCAACCTGACGGTGATCAATACCCACCTGGATGCCCATACTGAAGGACAGGACGTCCAGCAGCGTCAACTGGCGATGGTCCGCGCCCAGCTCGACAGCCTGCAGACCGAAGGGAAAATCTGGCTCCTGGGAGGTGACCTCAACCTCCTGCCGCCCGGGCAGCTCGATCATCTAGCGGCATCCCAGCAGGCGCGTTACCCCCGCGACACCCCGCTACAAGCGTTATGGGAACACTACCCGATGGTTCCCAGCATCGACGAAGCCAGCGGTCCGGAACAGGCCAGTTGGTATACCCATTTCCCCAACGACCCGCGCGTGGACAGGCCCGATCGCACGCTCGACTATGTTTTCCACAGCCCGCACCTGACTCGCATCGATGCACGGGTCCGCCAGCAGGACACCCTGGGCATCTCGGACCACCTGCCTTTGATCGCACGCTTCCTGCTACCGCCCGCGCAGTGAACACCAAGCCAGGCACCGCGTAGGGTGCGCCATGTGCACCGTCGGTTGCGGCCCACTCCGCCCCGATGGTGATTGCCGGCCCCTCGGTTTGCAGGGCGAATGAATTCGCCCCTACCACATCACTTCCTCGGTCTGGCCCGTGCGGTGGGTTCGGCTACCAGCGGGTCATCCGGCCAGTAGTGTTTCGGGTAGCGCCCCTTGAGGTCCTTTTTCACCTCCGCGTAGGTGTTGCGCCAAAAGCTGGCCAGGTCTTGTGTGACCTGCACCGGACGCTGGGCCGGCGAAAGCAGATGCAGTTTGACGCCTTGCCGCCCGTTGGCGATGCGCGGCGTGTCGGCCAGGCCGAACAGCTCCTGCAAGCGCACAGCCAGGATCGGCATGTCCTCGCTGTAATCCAGGCGAATCCGCGAGCCAGAAGGAACCTCCAGTGTGCGCGGCGCCAGTTCGTCGAGTCGTTGCGGCAGCGGCCAAGACAGTAGTCCCTGGAGAATCCCCGGCAGGTCCAGGTTACCGAAGTGGCTGAGGCGGCTGACCTTGCCCAGCCAGGGCTGCAACCAGTCCTCCAGGCTGGCCAGCAACGCGGCGTCAGACACATCTGGCCATTCGCTGTCGCCCTTTTCGGCCAGATCGAGACGTCGCAGCAGGGCCACCCGCGCCTGCCACTGGCGCAGTTCCGCCGTCCAGGGCAGCAGCTCCACCCCCTTGCGCCGGACCAGGCCAAGCAAGGCCCGGGAACGCGCCTCCTCATCCAGCCCCGCCAGCGCTTCGCGGGCCAGCACCAGCTCGCCAACCTTGCGTTGCCGCTCGGCGCGCAACACGCCTTCGCGCTCATCCCAGTCCAACACCTCCAGAGCATGGACCTGCTCGGCCAACGGCCCCTCGAACAGGCTCGGGTCAAGGTCGGCTGCCAGGTAAATCCGCTCCTCGCGTTGCCCTTGGCGGCTGCCCAGATCGACGATGACCAGCCAGGGCTCCTTCATCAGGGCGTCCGGCTCACCGAAGGTGGCCGCCCGGCCATTGGCCAGGCGGTACTCAGCACCGCCGGGGCGACGTTGCTGGGCGACGCGGTCGGGATAGGCGAGCGCCAGCAGGCAACCCAGCCATCGCGGATCTCCAGGTTCCACCACAGCCTCCGTGGCCGGTCCCCGCAGGTAGGAGCGGAACTGCCGAGCAAGCTGGCGGGCCCGCTGAACCCCGCCACGAGCCCCACGCGCAGATCTGTCTTCACCTGCCAGCAGGGCCAGGCGGCTGTGCAGATCGGCGCCACCGCCACGCAGGATGTCACGCTCGCCGAGCAAGGCTGCGAGGTCACACGCCAAGGCCCCCAGGCCCAACGCCTGACCACGCAGGAGCAAATGGGCAATACGCGGGTGTGCAGGCAGTTCGGCCATGGCCTGTCCGTGGCGTGTCAGCGCACCGCCATCGTCCAAGGCACCTAGCCGCTGCAGCAGATCGCGACCCTGGGCATATGCCGCTGGCGGCGGAAGGTCCAGCCAGGCCAGCTCGCGCGGATCACCGACGCCCCAGCGGGCAAGTTGCAGGGCCAGGCCAGCGAGGTCGGCCTGGAGGATTTCCGCAGTGCCATGAGCAGGCAGTTGCTCATGCTGGGCCTCCGACCAGAGCCGATAACAGGCACCCGGCTGCAGTCGCCCTGCCCGTCCTGCGCGCTGGGTGGCCGAGGCACGGGAGATGCGCTGGGTATCCAGCCGGGTCATCCCACTGGCGGGATCGAAACGTGGAACCCGCTCAAGGCCGGCGTCGACCACAACCCGTACACCATCGATGGTCAGGCTGGTTTCGGCGATGTTGGTGGCCAGCACCACCTTGCGCTTGCCAACCGGCGCCGGTTCGATGGCCGCGCGCTGGGCCGCGAGGTCCAGTTCGCCGTGAAGCGGACACAACAACACATCGGAACAGCCTTCGAGGCGCTCTGCCAATTGATCGGCGACGCGGCGAATCTCCGCCTGGCCGGGCAGGAACACCAGCAGGCTGCCAGGTTCATCCGCCAAGGCTTGGAGGACCGTCTGCACAACCTTGGGCTCAAGCACCTCGCCGAGTTGGGCTGGTCTACCCCAGCGCAGTTCGACCGGGTACATCCGGCCCTCGCTGCTCACGACTGGAGCATCGTCCAGCAGGCGTGACAGGCGCTCCCCTTCCAGGGTGGCGGACATCAACAGCACCTTCAGCGGCGGCTCGTCGCGCAGCAATGCGCGGCCGCTCAGGCACAGCGCCAGAGCAAGGTCGGCGTCCAGGCTCCTTTCGTGGAACTCGTCGAAGATCACCAGACCAACCCCTTCCAGGGCCGGGTCTTCCTGCAGGCGGCGGGCAAGGATGCCCTCGGTGACCACTTCGATGCGAGTACGCGGGCCTACCTTGGATTCCAGGCGGATGCGGTAGCCTACGGTCTCTCCCACCGCCTCGCCCAGCTCGCTAGCCAGGCGCTCGGCCGCCGCGCGAGCGGCCAGCCGACGCGGTTCCAGCATCAGGATGCGCTGGCCGGCCAACCACGGTTCGTCCAGCAACGCCAAGGGCACGCGGGTGGTTTTACCGGCACCGGGCGGAGCTTCCAGTACGGCTTCATGGCGAGCGTGCAGGGCACCGCGCAGTTCAGGCAGGACGGCATCGATGGGTAGGGCAATCATGGCAACTCCAGGCAGGACAGCGATTATACCGGCGAACTGCCAGTTCCTTGTCGAGGTCTTAGATACACCAAGCACTTTTGCAACGGACTGCTTGGTATAGTTATTTCTTTTTGGATCAGGAGTTGCTTATGCGTATGCCGTCCCGCTTCGTTGGTGGCCTGGTCGCCACTGCCCTGCTCACCCAGCTGACCGCTTGCGGCACGATCTTTTTCCCAGACCGTCGCGGTCAGATCGAAGGCAAGATCGACCCCGTCGTCGCCGCCCTGGACGCCATCGGTATCCTCTTTTTCGTGATTCCCGGCCTGATTGCCTTCGCCGTCGACTTCGCCACCGGCGCCATCTACCTGCCCGCTGGCCAGACCGTTCAGGTTTCGCCTGAACTGCTACAGGATGCCATTGGTACCGATGGCAAGGTGGACACGGCTCGCCTGAAGGCGATCATCGAGCATGAAACCGGCCGCAGCCTGCCGCTGGACGACCCACGCCTGCTGCAACACGCCGGCAACCTCGACCAACTGGCCGCCCTCGGCCTGCGTCCCTCAGCCTGACCATGCGGCTGCTTGCCCGTCACCTCGAGCAGCTGCTGGCGTACCACAGCTGGGCTTACCAGCGCCTTCTGGACAGCCTGCAGCAGGTTGACGACACGGCTTACCATGCCCCGTGCGGGCTGTTCTTCAGCAGCCTGCACGGCACGCTCAATCACTTGGCCGTCGCCGACCGCATTTGGCTAGCGCGGGTTCGACAAGAACCCGCGCCGTTCGACCGGCTGGATGCGCAAGCCGTTGCCGACCGCCGGCTTTTGCCGATGTACCTGGCGGAAGGCATTCGTGCTTGGCAGGTGGTGCTGGCGCGGTACGACGACGACAGCCTGATCCAACCACTGGCATACCGGAACCTGCGGGGCGAGCCGCAGCAACGCTCGCTGGCGGAAATCATCACGCATGTGGTCAACCACGGCACCCATCACCGAGGTCAAGCCTCGGCTGCACTCTCGATGATGAGCCTGGCGACTCCGGCCATGGACTTCATCTACTTCCAACCGGAATCCCCATGAAATCCAAGCAGGAGCATGCGAGCCTTCTCCGCCTGGCCACCCGCGCGTCCCTCAGCGTGGCGATCACCCTGGTCATCGCCAAAGCCATAGCCTGGTGGCTGAGCGGTTCAGTCAGCCTGCTCGCTGGGCTCACCGACTCGCTGCTGGACAGCGCCGCGTCCTTCCTCAACCTGCTTGCCGTGCATTATGCGCTGAAGCCCGCAGACGACGATCACCGCTATGGCCACGGCAAGGCGGAGTCGCTCGCAGGCCTCGGCCAGGCCCTGTTCATCGCGGTAAGCGCCCTGCTGGTAGGCACTCAGGCAGTGGAGCGCATCCAGCATCCGGAACCCCTGCATGCCGAAGGCCTCGGCATCGCGGTGATGCTGCTGGCCCTGGCGCTGACCGCTGGCCTGCTGGTCCTCCAGCGAAGGGTGATCCGCATCACAGGGTCGACGGCCATTCGTGCGGACTCGCTGCACTACCGCTCGGACCTGCTGCTGAATGGCGGCATTCTGGTCGCACTGGTTCTAGCCAGCCTCGGCTGGGATCGCGCTGATGGCCTGTTCGGTATGGGTATTGCCTTCTACATCCTCTGGAGCGCCTTCAGCATCGCCCGCGAGTCGGTCTCGGTGCTCATGGATGAAGAGCTGTCCACCACGATCACCGATGACATGCAGCGGCTGGCCTGCACCATCCCAGGCGTCCTGGGTGCCCACGACCTGCGCTCCCGGGTCTCTGGCACTCATTGGTATGTGCAACTGCACCTCGAACTGCCCGGCGACCTTTCGCTGTCGGCCGCCCACATCCTCTGCGAGCAGGCCGCAGCGGCCATCACCGCTCAGTACCCGCGCGCGGAGGTGTTGGTTCACGCTGATCCTTGCGAGGTGGTCAGCGCCTGAGGCGTTCTACCAGGATCAGGTATTGCATCCGGCCACCCCGCGCCCCTTGTAGGAGCCAGCTTGCCGGAGAAGGCGCGGTGGTTATCTTGTAGGAGCTAGCTTGCTGGCGAACCCGCTTCGGCACCCTTCGCGAGCAAGCTCGCTCCTACAGTGTGGATCCCCAGCCGGCACCCGAGAAGCAGGGGCAGTCTCTGCCGGCAGGCAATAAAAAAGAGGGCCCCATACTGCGGGCCCCCTTCGGGAAATTCGTCCTGTGCTGGCGATTTTGTCGCCGCTTTCATCGCCTGCCTGATTGGGCAGCGCGGACCCGGGGGCCAACTCGAACCGGTGGGCTCGGTGGCGCCGACGCGCCTGATTGAGCGGGTCGGGTGGACTTGCTGTCCGGGCCGTGAAACTGAGAGAAATCTTAAAGCTTCAAGCGCGACGAATGATTGCGAACATTGCTCATTACAGAGTAACTTGCGCAATAACAAGCTAAAAACTCAGTATATCCAGCAAGCAGATAAAAGAAGGCACTTGAAATGGAAAAGCTCGACCGCTACGACCTCAAGATCCTCGCCGAGCTACAGCACGATTCGCGCATCTCCAACCAGGAGCTGGCCGAGCGCATCGGCCTTTCCCCTTCGCCCTGCTCACGCCGGGTCAAACAGCTCGAAGACGACGGCTACATCCTGCGCCAGGTCGCCCTGCTGGACCGCAAGAAGCTCGGTCTCAGCCTTACCGCCTATGTGCTGATTGGCATGGACCGGCACACGCCGGAGCGCTTCGAGCACTTCCAGGAGGTCATCAGCCAATGCCCCGAAGTCCTGGAGTGCAGTCTGGTCACCGGCATGGAGGCGGACTACCAGCTCAAGGTCGTGGTGCCGGACATGGAGCATTACCAGCAGTTCCTGCTGGGCCAGCTGACTCGCATTGAAGGCGTGACCAGCGTGCGCTCCAGCTTCGTACTCAATCAGGTGCTGAGCAGCACCGAGCTACCGCTGAACCATTTGCGCAGCTGAGCGGCAATAGCGCATGGGCCCGCTTGGCGTATAATCGCCGCGCTTTGCTGTACCCCGCGCGGCCCCGCCCTACAAGAGCCCTCCGGCTCGCACAACCACAAGTGCATCGCCCGCCTTCCGCCTGGCCCATCGGCCCGGCTGGTGCAGCCTGTTTTCAGCCCGCGAGGTAAGTGATGAGCCCGGAAAAGTTTGAAGAACTGATGATGACCGCGATGATTGCCGGCCTGATCGCGTTCATGGCGTTCATCGTCTGGGATTTGGCGAAGAAGTCCAAAGCCGGCCGCTTTGGCACGATGATCCTGTTCCTCGCCCTCGGCCTCGGGGTACTCGGCTTCGTGATCAAGACCCTGGTGATCGGCGGCCTGGAAGGCGTCTGACGGTGCCCTTCAGGGCAGTCGCGCCGGCTCGTCCCGCCACTGCCCCGGCTCCAGGCCGTCCAGGCTCCAGGGACCGATACGCACGCGTACCAGGCGCAAGGTAGGCAAGTCGACTGCCGCCGTCATCCGCCGCACCTGGCGGTTGCGCCCCTCGCGAATCACCAATTCCAACCATGTGGTGGGCACGCTCTTGCGAAAGCGCACGGGCGGGTGGCGTTCCCACAGCTGAGGCTCCCCCAGCACGCGGACCTCTGCGGGCAGGGTCGGTCCATCATTGAGCTCCACCCCCTCACGCAAACGTTGCAGCTGATCAGCCTCCGGCTCGCCCTCCACTTGCACCCAATATGTCTTGGGCAGCTTGTGCTTCGGGTCGGCGATGCGCGCCTGCAGACGACCGTCGTTGGTCAGCAGCAGCAGGCCTTCGCTGTCACGGTCCAGGCGTCCGGCAGGATAAATGCCGGGAATGGCAATGAAATCCTTCAGGGTCGCCCGCCCCTCGCCATCGCTGAACTGGGTCAGCACATCGAAGGGTTTGTTGAACACCACCAATCGTGGCTCGGCGGGGGGCGCCTTGGCCACACGGCGGGGTGCGCCTGCCTGGGGGCGGCGTGCAGCGGGACGAGTGGAGCGAGGTGGACGCGACATGCCTGGAGACGAGTTGACTGGACAGTGAAGGGGACCGGCATGCTAGGTTGAGCGTGACTTCACCGCAAGAGTGATCCCCCATGCCACGTGCCCTGCGCCCCAGCTGGTTGATTGGCGTGCTCTCGTTCTTCGGCCGTGCTGGCGCGCCCCATCAGGGGCCTGCGTCCGACCACTTCGACGGCCAGCGCTTTCACAATATCGAACCCAAGCCCCACAAGAACCTGCGCGCCCTGCTTCGCTGGCAGTTGACCCGGGCCAAGCAGGCGACCTGGGTCGACCTGCCCGGTCCGGCTGTGCCACCCGATGTGGTGGAGCGCGTAGACGGCGACGAACTCAGGGTCACCTACATCAACCACGCTACGCTGCTGATCCAGCATCGCGGCTTGAATATCCTCACCGATCCGGTTTGGTCCAAACGCGTCAGCCCGGTCAATTTTCTCGGGCCACGGCGCCACCATCCTCCGGGTCTGCCCCTTGACCGGTTGCCACCCATCGACCTGGTGCTGGTCAGCCACAACCATTACGACCATCTGGACCTGGCCACGCTGCGCACCCTGGTGGAGCGCTTCCCCTTGGCGACGGTAGTGACTGGACTGGGCAATGCCGCGCTGATCCGCGAGACCGGCTTCAAACGCATCGTCGAACTGGACTGGTGGCAGTCGCTACCCCTGGAAAATGGCGTGCTGCTGCATGCCGTGCCGGTGCAGCACTGGTCGGCACGCGGCACAAGCGATACCAACCAGACACTCTGGGTGGGTTTTGTCATCGAATCACCGGATGGCCCGGTACTCTTCCCGGGTGACTCGGGCCTAGGCCCGGAATTCCACCTGATTCGTGAGCGCTTTGGCCCGATGCGCTTTGCCGCCCTGCCGATTGGTGCCTACGCGCCGCGTTGGTTCATGCGCGACAACCACATGAGCCCGGACGACGCCGTACAGGCTCATAAGCATCTGGGGTCGCGGCACAGCCTGGCGATCCATTTCGGCACGTTCCGGCTCTCGGACGAAGGCCAGTTCACCCCGCCCCAGGACCTCGCCAAGGCGCTGGTCGACCATCAGGTAGATCGCGAGACCTTCCGCGTGCCGACGCCGGGCTACCAGTGGCTGATCCCGGTTGTGGACAAAAATCTCCACGAGCGAGCGTGCTCGCGAAAATGACCGCGCAGGGTTCGCGAGCAAGCTCGGGCCTACAAAAGCCCATCGTCCCGCCCTAACGGAATGGAGGCTCGTCGAAACTGCGCAGCTTGCGCGAGTGCAACGAGTTGAGCTGGGTACGCAGCAGGTCGAGCGCGGCAATGCCGATGCGCAGGTGCTGGCTGACGGCACGCTGATAGAAGGCGCTGGCCGATCCGGGGAGCTTGATTTCGCTGTGCAGCGGCTTGTCCGACACGCAGAGCAAGGTGCCGTACGGGACCCGCAGGCGATATCCCTGGGCGGCCACCGTGCCGCTTTCCATGTCCACTGCCACTGCACGCGACAGGTTGATCAAGGGTCGCTCCTGAGCCCAGCGTAACTCCCAGTTACGGTCGTCGTAGGTCAGCACGGTGCCGGTCCGCAGGCGCCGCTTGAGGTCATCCCCGCGCTCTCCGGTGACCTGTGCAGCGGCCTCCTGCAGGGCCTGCTGGACTTCTGCCAGGGCCGGCAGAGGAATGTGTGGCGGCAGGACGCGGTCGAGAATCCCGTCACGACGCATGTAAGCGTGGGCGAGCACGTAGTCACCGATGGTCTGCGACTGCCGCAGGCCGCCGCAGTGGCCGATCATCAGCCAGCAGTGCGGGCGCAGCACGGCGAGGTGGTCAGTGATGTTCTTGGCGTTGGAAGGACCCACCCCGATGTTCACCAGCGTGACGCCATGACCATCGTCGGCGATGAGGTGATAGGCCGGCATCTGGTAGCGGTGCCAGACGACTCCGTCGATGATCGCCTGCATTTCGCCCTCATCCATGCCGCGTTCGACCACCACGTTGCCCGGCAGCACCATACGCACGAAGCGCGGATCGTCGCGCAACTGGTCGACGCCGTGGCGGATGAACTGGTCGACGTAGCGGTGGTAGTTGGTCAGCAGGATCCACGGTTGCACATGACGCCAGTCGCTGCCGGTGTAATGCACCAGGCGGCGCAGGGAGAAGTCGACGCGCGCCGCGTCGAACAACGCCAGCGGCAGCGGGTCGACATTCTCCCAGTCGTAGAGACCATCGGCCACACCGTCGGTGGCAGCGGAAAGGTCGGTACTGGGAAACACCCGCGCCAACTCGGCTGCGGTCACGCCGGAGCCCGCCAATTCGTCACCGTGCTCCACGACATAGGGGTAAGGAATGTTCTGCTGGCTAGGACCGACTTCGACCAGCACCGTGAAGTCATTCATCAGCGGCCGCAGTTGCTCCAGCAAGTACTTACGAAAGGCATCCGGATGGGTCACGGTGACGCTGTAGACCCCCGGCTCCTGTAACTTGGCGAAAGCGCGAGTGGTCGACGGCACCTCGCCCTGGCAGCGGTAGGTGATGCGCAGCAGTGGGTAGCGGAACAGGGCTCGCTGCTGCGCGTCGGGCTCAACGCGCTCTTTTATGTAGCCCTTGAGCGCCAGGCTCAGGGCTCCAGTGGCCCGTTGGTGCAGCTCGGCGAGGCGGTCGACGGCTGCCTCGGCGGTTTCGGCAACAAAGAACTCAGTCGAGTCGAGGCTCACGGGCGGCATCCTTTCTGATCGCAGTGTCCTTATCTTGCCTGTGCAAATGGCAAAAGGCATAGCGCGAATCGACAGAGCCCGCACAATCCAGTCTCAGCGCCGCCCGAAAGCAGCGCTGACCTCACTGGGTACCCACTCAAACCAGATGCGGCGTGGCACGCGCCACCAGGGCTTCGACGTCGACCCCCCGCGGCAAAGTGCCATAGACGCGCCCACTCTCTGCAAGGCGGCTGGCGATGAAGGCGTCAGAAACAACCGCATTACCGGCCTCCAGCAGCAACTTGGCTTGCAAGGCAACTGCCACATCTTCCGTGAGCTGGCGAGCGCGATACTGAATGTCGGCAGTATCCCTGAAGCCCGACTTGAGCCGTCCAATATGGACAGCCAACCGGGCATCGCCCGCACCATCCCCCAGTTCGGCGAAAAGGGCATCCAGTACACCAGGCTCCTTGGACAGAGCGCGCAGCACGTCGAGGCATTGCACGTTCCCCGAGCCTTCCCAGATGGAGTTGACGGGTGCTTCGCGGAACAGGCGCGGCAGGATGGTTTCCTCCACGTAGCCAGCGCCGCCCATGCATTCCTGAGCTTCGTTGATCATTGCCGGAGCCCGTTTGCAGATCCAGTACTTGCCCACCGCTGTGACTAGTCGGGCGAACTTCTCTTCCTGTTCGTCATGGGCCTGGTCCAGTGCGCGCCCCATGCGCAGGGTCAGGGCCAGCGCGGCCTCGCTCTCCAGGGCCAGGTCGGCCAGCACGTTCTGCATCAGCGGTTGCTCAGCCAGCACACGGCCACCAACCTTGCGGTGGGCGCAGTGATGGGTAGCCTGGGTCAGCGCCTGACGCATCAGCGCGCTGGAGCCGATCATGCAATCGAACCGGGTCAAAGCGACCATTTCGATGATGGTCGGCACGCCGCGTCCCTCCTCGCCGATCATCCAGGCCAACGCGCCGCGATACTCCACTTCGCTGGACGCGTTGGACCAGTTGCCCAGCTTGTTTTTCAAGCGCTGGATGTAGAACTGGTTGCGCGTGCCGTCCGGCCGGTGACGCGGCAGCAGGAAGCAGGACAAACCCTTGTCGGTATAGGCCAGGGTGAGGAAGGCATCGCACATGGGTGCCGAGCAGAACCATTTGTGCCCGACCAACTCGTATGCCTGCCCGGGACCGGGAATCCCGACCGGATGGGCACGGGTAGTGTTGGCGCGGACATCGGTACCGCCCTGTTTCTCGGTCATGGCCATGCCGATGGTGACCCCGGCCTTCTGCTCCATCGGTACGTTGCGCGGGTCGTACTCGGTGGCGAGGATCTTCGGCAGCCACTTCTCGGCAATCTCCGGCTGCAGGCGCAACGCCGGCACGCTGGCGTAGGTCATGGTCAAGGGGCAGCCCGTGCCCGCCTCGGCCTGGCTGTGCAGATAGCTCATGCCAGCGCGGGCTACCTGGGCACCGGCGCGCGGGTCAGTCCACGGCATGGAGGGAATGCCGTGCTCGATGGCTGCTTTCATCAACTCGTGATAAGCGGGGTGGAACTCCACGAGATCAATCCGGTTGCCGTAGCGGTCGTGGCTCTTGAACACCGGTTTGTTTTCGTTGGCTGGGAAGCCCGCAGCCATCAGCGGCCCGCCCGCCAGGGCACCGTAAGTATCCAGGCGCTGCTCGGCCCAGCCACCGGCGAAACGGCGAATCCACTCCTGCAGCGGCAGGTCGACACGATACAGGTTGGCGCCATCCAGCGACGGTACCTGGTTGAACACGTCATGGGTTTCGGCGAACTGATGCAGGCTCATGGCTGGTCCTCCTGGACGGATCGGCTGGCGCCAAGGGCGCGCAGGCAAAATGTGACAAGACTGTCGCTGACGGCTTGCAGGCCATCAGACGCAAGGCCGGACACGCGCTCGGCGCGGGCAGCGGGGGACAATGGGCCGACCAACGACTCCGCAATCGCCCCCACCAGGCAGGCGGCTGCCAGGGGCACAGAGGGCACCTCGAACTCCCCCCGGGCCTGCCCTTCCTCAAGCAAACGGCAGAACAGTTCGGCGTACGCCTCGCGGTAGCGCAGACGCTGTTCGTCCACCTGCGGATCGACCGGCTCGGCAATCAGGGCAAAGGCCAGTTGCCGGCTATGCCAGGCACGGGCCGCGAACTGACGCAAGCCTGCTGCCAGGCGCGAGGCGGCTGGTCCAGGGCCGTATAGCACGCCGGCCAGGCTATTGACCTCGACCTGGCTGGCTTGGGCGAAGACTTCGGCCGCCAGCTCGCCCTTGCCCGAGAAATGTCTGTACAGGCTGCCCGTGGCGATCCCCACATCCTCAGCCAGCGCTTGCATGGTCAGGGCAGCGAAACCGCCCTCGACCACCCGCGCATGGGCACGGGCGAGGATGCGTCCGCGCAGTTCAAGGTCGCGGTCGATGCGAGTGGCGGAAGCGCGATAAGCCATGGTCTGAACCCTGATTCATTCTTGACTCAGTGAATCAGGATTCAGACTTTGCAGAAAGAGGGAAAAACGCCGCCATCAACGGCGATCGCGCCGGGTCAGATCAGCGTCTTCAGGCTGGACTCCGGCTTGCAGAGTAGCCAATCGTGAAGCAGTGAGCGCAGTTCCTCGAACTTCACCGGCTTGGCCAGGTAGTCGCTCATCCCGGCCGCCAGGCAGCGCTCGCGGTCGCCGCTATGACTATGGGCGGTAATCGCCAGCACAGGCATATCGGCGCCGCCGGGCAAGGCACGTAATGCTCGGCATGTAGCGAACCCATCCATCACCGGCATCTGGCAATCCAGCAGCATGGCATCGATCTGTTCGTGGCGCAGCAGCTCGAGGGCTTCGGCGCCGTTGTCGGCTGTGCGCACCTTGTAGCCGAGCTTGAGCAGCATGCCGCGGGTCACCAGCTGGTTGATGGCATTGTCTTCCACCACCAGAACGGTGCAGTCCTCAGGCCTGAGCAACGCCTGCCCGCCACTACGACGCGCCAAAGGACCGCGCAACTGAGCCGGCATCGCCAAGGTCAGCCCGACGAAGAAACGACTCCCCCAACCGGGCTGCGACTCGTGATCGAGTGTGCCGCCGAGCAGCTCCACCAGCTGCCGACTGAGCGCCAAGCCGATGCCCAGACCGCCGTATGCGCGGGTCATGGAACTGTCCAACTGGAAGAAGTGGTGGTAAAGCAGACCATTGGGTGGGGTGGTGAAGCCGACGCCGGTATCCTGCACTTCGATTCGCAGGGTCTGGCTACCGCCTTCCGCGGCAGGGCCGCCGATACGGAGCGTTACACTCCCGGAACGGGTGAACTTGATCGCGTTATCCAGCAGGTAGCCCAGTGCCTGGCTGAGTTTGCCGGTATCCCCCTCCAGCGTGTCGGGCAAGCTCTCGTCCAGGTCGAGGACGAAGGCCAGTCCCTTCTCTTCGGCGCGGGGCGCGTACTGGACATACAACCCTTCGGCCAGGCCGCGCAGGCTGAACGGTTCGCGCTTGGGATAGAGCTTGCCGGCCTGCAGCTCAGTCATCGCGAGGATGTCGTTGACCAGGCGCATCATGTCGCGCGCCGAACCTGCGGCAGTGCGCTGGTACTGCTCCAGCTCCGGGTCGAGATCGACGGTCTGCATCAGTTCCAGGGAACCAATCACCCCGTTCATCGGCGTTCGCAGTTCATGGGTGACCGTTGCGAGGAACTCGTCCTTCAGGCGGTTGCTGTTTGCCAGTTCCTGGTTGAGCGCCTCGAGTTTGCGCCCTGCCTCCTGGAGGATGCGCGTGCGCTCCTCCTTCATGGCGTTGATGCGGTCGGCCAGCGCCAGGGAGAGCAGACCCACTTCGAGTGCAGAACCGATTTGACTCGCGTACATAGTGATGAAGACATTGGGCAGGTAGCCCAGGACCATCAACGTGTTGATCGCCCCACCCAGCAGGAAGGCGCTCCAGGCGATGATGAAATAGCGCGCCACGCGCATGCCTCGCAGCCAGGCAAGGACACCGGCACTGAAGATCACCACGGTGAAGATCAGCGCGAGCGAGGTGGCCAGGCGCAGGGCCAAGGCGTAACTGGCGGTCAGGGACAGCAGCATGGCCAGCGCGCCGAGCAGCATGAGGCCGAGCAGGCTGCGATCCATCCAGGGACTGTGGTCGGAGGTATGCAGGAAGCTACGGGCGAACTGGCAGCCGAAAAGCACTGCGGAACCGATCAGGAAAGGCGTCGCTGCGTTTGCCCACCAGGGATTGTCGGGCCAGAAGTACTCGATCCCGGCGCCATTCACCGAGACCTGGTAGAAGCCGAAGGAGGCAATGTAGAGGATGTAGTAGAGGTAGCTGGTATCGCGGACGCTGAGGTAGATGAACAGGTTGTAGATCATCATCACCAGCAGCACGCCGTAGATGATTCCCAGTACGTAGATGCGTCCGGGTTGCTCCTCCAGGTAGGCCTTGGGCGACCAGATCGCCAGCGGTGCCTGGATCGAGCCCTGGCTCTGCAGACGCAGGTACACCCGCTGGACGTCATTGGGCTGGAGGCTCAGGCTGAACAGGTAGTTGTTCTGCCGGATCTGCCGACTCGAGAAGGGCAAGGCATCACCGGTCCGCTGGGCAAGCTTGAAACCGCCCTGGCCGTCAGGCAGGTAGAGATCCAGGTTGTCCAGCGGGGGATAGGCCAGTTCCAGCAACCAGGTCTGCTGGCCACCTTGGGTAAGTGGGCGGTAGGCCAGGTCGATGCGCAGCCAGAAGACGGAGCGCGAATAGCCGGCATTGAGTACGGGTTTGTCGTGTCGGCGGAAGCTGCTTTCCAGGGCCGGCGACGAAATGTCGTCGATGCCGGCGTCACCGCGTACGTCCTCGAACACATCCATGTGCTGCCCCAGAGGCAGGTAACGCGTCTGCTCATCGAACTCGACCGCGCGGGCCAGGCTCGTGATCAGGCAAATAAAAGCGAAGAGGACGATCCGCATGGAGCCCCACAGTGACCCAATGGCCCGCGTCGCGGAGTAGCCCCTCCCGAAATGACGCACCTGCCCGAGTCAGATTGATCGAAATGCAGCCACTCTAGCACAGCCAGGCACAGCCGTGATGCGCATATTGCCATCATCAGAAACCGCTCTATTCAGGGATTTTCAGCCAAAACATGAGTCTGCCCAAGGGTCCGACAGGTGGCATGGCGCTGCCATCAGCAAGGGTCGCTGAGCAGTTCTCCGGCCACGGATTAATGGTAAGCTCGCCGACCATGAAAACGTCCAATTCCCGCCCCGTTGTCCTCTGCCTTTCCGGTCACGATCCCAGTGGGGGTGCCGGCCTCCAGGCAGATATCGAAGCCCTGATCGCGCAAGGCTGTCACGCCGCCCCGACGGTGACCGCCCTGACCGTGCAGGACACCGTCAATGTCTCGGACTTTCGCGTGCTGGACCGTGACTGGGTGCTTGCCCAGGCCCGGGCCGTGATCGCCGATCTGCCGATCGCTGCCGTCAAGCTGGGCATGCTTGGCTCGGTGGAGATGGTCGAGACCGTCCTCGAGATCATGCAATCGCTGCCTGGCGTACCGCTGGTCTGCGACCCGGTGCTGCGTGCAGGCGGCGGCGGTGCACTGGGCAAGGACGAAGTGGGCTACGCGATCCGCGAGCGCCTGCTGCCGGTGGCAACCATCGCCACCCCCAACCTACCGGAAGCGCAGATTCTCGCCGAACTTCCCAACGGCACCGCCGACCAGTGCGCGGAAAAGCTCTTACCCTTTTGCCGCAACCTGCTGATCACCGGCGGGCATGGTGATGAGGACGAAGTGCATAACCGCCTCTACTCGAGGGACGGCAGCCGCCACAGCTTCACCTGCCAGCGCCTCCCCGGCAGCTATCACGGCTCCGGCTGCACCCTGGCCAGCACCCTCGCCGGTCGCCTAGCCTTGGGCGAAGACCTGCCCAGCGCCGTTCGCTCCGCCCTGGATTACACTTGGCGCACCCTGCGCGATGCCGAACAACCCGGCCACGGCCAGTACGTGCCGCGCCGCCTCCCGCTGGACTTCTGCTCATGAAACTACGCGGCCTCTATGCCATCACCGATAGCCAACTGCTTGCTGGCGGCAGGTTGCTGCCGTACGTCGAAGCAGCCCTGAACGGAGGCGCACGCCTGCTGCAGTATCGCGACAAATCCAACGATGAGGCCCGTCGCCTGCGTGAGGCAGAAGCCTTGAATGAACTCTGCACGCGCTATGGCGCTGCGCTGATCATCAATGACGATGCCGAACTCGCCGCGCGCCTGGGGGTGGGTCTGCACCTGGGCCAGAGCGACGGCTCTCTCGCCGCAGCCCGGGCCCTGCTTGGACGCGAAGCGATCATCGGCGGAACCTGCCATGCCAGCCTCGAGCTTGCCACCGATGCCGTTCGCGAAGGCGCCAGCTATATCGCCTTCGGCCGCTTCTTCAATTCACTCACAAAACCGGGGGCGCCAGCCGCTACGCTCGACCTGCTAGAAGCCGCCAGGCTGCGTTTCCACCAGCCGATCGTCGCCATCGGCGGAGTGACCCTCGACAACGCCCCCGAACTGATCGCCCACGGCGCCAGCATGGTTGCTGTAATCCACGCCCTGTTCGGCGCCACCGCCCCTGCGGAGGTCGAACAACGCGCCCGCGCCTTCAGCGCCCTGTTCGACGCCGCCTGACTTTTCGTTTCTCAGTTTCAGATAGAGAGCCCTGCCATGTCCCGTTCCGAAACCCTGTTCGCCAACGCCCAGAAACATATCCCCGGCGGCGTAAACTCGCCGGTCCGCGCCTTCAAGAGCGTCGGCGGCACGCCGCTGTTCTTCAAGCACGCAGTTGGCGCCTACGTGACGGACGAGGATGACAAGCGCTATGTCGACTACGTCGGTTCCTGGGGTCCGATGATCCTCGGCCACAGCCACCCGGACGTCCTCGATGCAGTACGCAAGCAACTGGAACACGGCCTCTCCTACGGCGCGCCGACTGCTCTGGAAGTGGAAATGGCCGACCTGGTCTGCTCCCTGGTGCCCTCCATGGAAATGGTGCGCATGGTCAGCTCCGGCACCGAAGCCACCATGAGCGCCATCCGCCTGGCCCGTGGTTTCACCGGCCGAGACAGCATCATCAAGTTCGAGGGCTGCTACCACGGCCACTCCGACAGCCTACTGGTGAAAGCCGGTTCCGGCGCGCTCACCCAGGGCGTTCCGAGCTCCGCTGGCGTACCGGCCGCCTTTGCCAAGCACACCCTGACCCTGCCGTTCAACGACATCGACGCAGTCGAGAAAATGCTCGGTGAAGTCGGGCACGACGTGGCCTGCATCATCGTCGAACCGGTTGCCGGCAACATGAATTGCGTCCCACCGGCACCGGGCTTCCTGGAAGGCCTGCGTCGTCTTTGCGATCAGCATGGCGTGGTGCTGATTTTCGACGAAGTGATGACCGGTTTCCGCGTCGCCCTCGGCGGTGCTCAAGCCCATTACAGCATCACCCCGGACCTCTCCACCTTCGGCAAGATCATCGGTGGCGGCATGCCGGTTGGCTGCTTCGGCGGCAAGCGCGAAATCATGTCGTGCATCGCCCCGCTGGGCCCGGTCTACCAGGCCGGCACCCTGTCGGGCAACCCGCTGGCCATGGCCGCCGGCCTGACCACCCTGAAGCTGATCAGCCGCCCCGGCTTCCATGCCGAGCTGACCGACTACACCACCCGTATGCTCGACGGCCTGCAGCAGCGCGCCGATGCCGCCGGCATCCCCTTCGTCACCACCCAGGCGGGCGGCATGTTCGGCCTCTACTTCAGCGGCGCCGATGATATCGTCACCTTCCAGGATGTGATGGCCAGCGATGCCGAACGCTTCAAGCGCTTCTTCCACCTGATGCTGGAAGGTGGCGTCTACCTGGCGCCGAGCGCCTATGAAGCCGGCTTCACCTCCATCGCCCACGGCGATACCGAGCTGGCAATCACCCTGGACGCCGCCGAACGTGCCTTCGCGAAGTTGAAGCAAGGTTGATGCGATACAGCACCACCCTGACCGGTGGTGCCTCTCCCGGGCCCGCGCGGCGCGACACCTGGGACTGCTGGCCTGGTCGTTTGTGCATTTCAAGCGACAAGTTCCAGACGTGATGCATGTAAAGGCTTTGTAAGATCACCGTGCCTTATTTCATAATGTGACGGCCGGCGCGTTTCGCCGGTCGGGCCATTAGCCCGCACTGCTTCCGAGGCATTGTGACTTCCATGAACCGCACCGGCCGCGCCCTGATCTTGGGCTGCCTGTTGCCACTCCTGCCCCTGTCGGCGTTCGCCGGCGGCAACTCCCTGCTGATCCCCGCCACCGGACGCTGCAATCTGAACAGCCTGCCGGAAAACCTCTCGGAAGCCCTTACAGCCTGCCAACAGGCAGCCCGCGGGGGCGATGCAGAGGCACAGTTCGAACTCGGTGAGTTCTACTATGATGGCAAGCGCGCACCGCGCGACCTGGCCAAGTCCCTCCAGTGGTTCGAGCAAGCTTCTCTGCAAGGTCATGCCCAAGCCCAATTGCGCCTGGGCAGCATGTTCTTCCGGGGCGAAGGCGTGCCCGCCAACAATGTTCAGGCCTATATCGTGCTGAAAATGGCTTCAGTGAACGGGTCGGACGAAGCGATGGACGCCGCCGACCTGGTGGCCGCGCAGATGGGGACAGAGGAACTGGAAATCGCGACTCAGGTGCTTGGACAGATTTTCCGCAACTATCTGCTGGAACTGCAGGCCTCTGACGGTGGTTCGCCGTTCGCACCACTCCCCTGAATCAGCAAAGCACCTCCGCCTGACCGTCGGAGGGCGTTACTTCTCCGGCATCGGCATAGGGAAGGGCATGACATTGCTGCCGCCTTTCGCCTCGCTGATCTTCGGCGTACCGAGACGCTCGACTTCGTCGATCCGAATGATGGAATGCATCGGCAGGAAGCTGCGAATTACTCCCTCGAACTGCGCTTTGAGCTTTTCTTCGCTAGGGTCGACTACCACCTGGGTGCGCTCGCCAAAGACAAACTCCTCCACCTCCAGGAACCCCCACAGATCGCTCTGGTAGATCTGCTTGGCGTACATCTCGTACACCTGGCCCTGGTTCAGGAAGATCACCTTGTAGATCGGATCGGACTTGCTCATGGGTAGGCGTTGACAGCAACAGACAATCGGGGGCGCGAATCATAGCACAGCCACTGGACAAGCAGCGCTAGGAACAGCCCGGCGGGCCGACTATAATGCGCGGTTCTTCGAACCACCCGACGAAAGTGCATGGCCAAGAAGCTCTATATCGAAACCCACGGCTGCCAGATGAACGAGTACGACTCGTCCCGCATGGTCGACCTGCTCGGCGAGCACCAGGCGCTGGAAGTAACCGAACGCCCTGAAGAAGCCGACGTGATTCTGCTCAATACCTGCTCGATCCGCGAAAAAGCGCAGGAAAAGGTATTCTCGCAGCTGGGCCGCTGGCGTGAGCTGAAACAGCAGAACCCACAGCTGGTCATCGGCGTGGGTGGATGCGTGGCCAGCCAGGAAGGCGCTGCCATTCGCGATCGGGCGCCTTACGTCGACGTGGTATTCGGCCCGCAAACCCTGCACCGTCTTCCGGAAATGATCGACGCCGCACGCAACACCCGCACGCCGCAGGTGGACATTTCCTTCCCCGAGATCGAGAAATTCGACCGCCTGCCCGAACCTCGCGTTGACGGCCCCAGCGCCTTCGTCTCGGTGATGGAAGGCTGCAGCAAGTACTGTACCTTCTGCGTGGTGCCCTACACCCGCGGCGAAGAAGTCAGCCGCCCCTTCGACGACGTGATCGCCGAAGTCATCCACCTGGCCGAGAACGGCGTGCGCGAGGTAACCCTGCTGGGGCAGAACGTCAACGGTTATCGCGGCCAGACCCATGACGGCCGAATCGCCGACTTCGCTGAACTGATCCGCGTGGTGGCTGCAGTCGACGGCATCGAACGCATCCGCTACACGACGTCGCACCCGCTGGAGTTCTCCGACGCACTGATCCAGGCCCACGCCGAAGTGCCGGAGCTGGTCAAGTTCGTCCACCTGCCGGTGCAGGCGGGCTCTGACCGCATTCTGGCCGCAATGAAGCGCAACCACACCGCGCTGGAGTACAAGTCGCGTATCCGTAAGCTGAAAGCGGCGGTGCCTGATATCTGCGTCAGCTCCGACTTCATCGTTGGCTTCCCCGGCGAGACTGACAAAGACTTCGAGCAGACGATGAAACTGGTGGAAGACGTCGGCTTCGACTTCTCCTTCTCCTTCGTCTACAGCTCGCGTCCCGGCACCCCGGCCGCCGACCTGCCCGACGACACGCCGGAAGAAGTGAAGAAGCAGCGCCTGCAGATCCTCCAGACCCGCATCCACCAGCAAGGCTTCGAAATCAGCCGACGAATGGTCGGCAGCATCCAGCGTATCCTCGTCAGCGACTTCTCCAAGAAGGACCCGGGCATGCTCCAGGGCCGCACCGAGAACAACCGCATCGTCAACTTCCGCAGCGCCAACCCGCGCCTGATCGGCCAGTTCGTCGACGTGCGTATCGACGACGCACTGCCGCACTCCCTGCGCGGCAGCCTGCTCGACGAAAATCCGCACTGATCTCCAGGGCCCAAGCTTTTACAGTTGGGCCCCTAGGGGTATTCTTGTCTTCATCCTTCCTGACGCCCAAGGGCGAACACACGACATTGAACGCCACCCTGGATCTGCATCGCTTTACCTTGGAACCCTTTGAAGCCCGCCGCTTCGCCAACCTTTGCGGGCAGTTCGATGAGCACCTGCGCCTGATCGAGCAGCGCATGAACATCGAAATCCGCAACCGTGGAAACCAGTTCGAACTGGTCGGCGATGCACAACATGCGCGCGCCACGGAAAACCTGCTGCGCCGCCTCTACCGTGAAACCGAAGCCATCGAACTGTCGCCCGATCTGGTACACCTATTCCTGCGCGAGACGGGCATGGACGAGGTCGCCAATCCGAAGACTGAGAGCATCACCCTGCGCACCCGCAAGGGCAACATCCGCCCACGCGGCGCCAACCAGCTGGGCTATGTGAAGTCGATCCTCGACCACGACATCAACTTCGGCATCGGCCCGGCGGGTACCGGCAAGACCTACCTGGCCGTCGCCTGCGCCGTCGACGCCCTGGAGCGCGAGCAAGTCCGCCGCATCCTTCTGGTACGCCCAGCGGTCGAGGCTGGCGAGAAGCTGGGCTTCCTCCCCGGCGACCTGTCGCAGAAGATCGATCCCTACCTGCGTCCGCTCTACGATGCACTATACGAGATGCTCGGCTTCGAGCAGGTGGCGAAGCTGATCGAAAAGCAGGTCATCGAAGTCGCCCCGCTGGCCTACATGCGCGGTCGCACCCTTAACAACAGCTTCATCATTCTCGACGAAAGTCAGAACACCACCCTCGAGCAGATGAAGATGTTCCTGACCCGCATAGGTTTCGGCTCCACTGCTGTCATCACTGGCGACATCACCCAGATCGACCTGCCGCGCGGCACTCGCTCAGGCCTCACTCATGTGATCGATGTGCTGCGCGATGTGCCGGGCATCAGTTTCACCCACTTCAAGTCGCATGACGTCGTGCGCCACCCACTGGTGCAGCGCATCGTGGAAGCCTACGACCGCTTCGACAACCGCCAGCTGGCCGCCAAGGCCAAGCCGGCTGATAACGACCCAGGCGCGATCGACAACGATGCTTGAACTTGACCTGCAACTTGCCAGCGAGGCCCAGGGCCTGCCGAGCGAGGCGGACTTTCGTCGCTGGTGCGAATTGGCATTGCGCCAGCGCAGCGCCGACTCCGAACTTACCATTCGCCTGGTCGACGAACCCGAGGGGCGCGAGCTGAATCGCACCTGGCGGCACAAAGATTACGCAACCAACGTCCTATCCTTCCCCGCCGAGGTCCCCGAAGGGCCGGGCGGCGAACCGCTGCTGGATATCCCGCTGCTGGGAGACCTTGTGATCTGCGCGCCTGTCGTGGCTCGCGAAGCCTCTGAACAAGGCAAGGCGCCGGAAGCTCACTGGGCGCACCTGGTGATCCACGGCTGTCTGCACCTGCTTGGCTACGACCACATCGAGGACGCGGAAGCCGAAGAAATGGAAGCACTGGAACGGGAATTGCTGGCAGAACTTGGCCACCCCGACCCTTACCGCGATGACGAAGACCAATAAGAAGTACCGAGCAAAGGACATATGAGCGAAGATCGATCAAGCAACGGGCACAGGTCCTGGCTGGAAAAGCTGACCCAGGCCTTTGCCCATGAGCCGAAGAATCGCCAGGAGCTGCTTGAGCTGCTGCGCGAAGCCCACCAGAACAAACTGCTCGACAGCGAGGCGCTGTCGATCGTCGAAGGGGCCATTCAGGTTGCTGACCTGCAAGTTCGCGACATCATGGTGCCGCGTTCACAGATGATCAGCATCAAGGCCAACCAGACGCCGCGCGACTTCCTCCCCGCCATCATCGACGCCGCGCACTCCCGCTACCCGGTGGTCGGCGAAAGCCTCGACGACGTCATGGGCATCCTGCTGGCCAAGGACCTGCTGCCGCTGATCCTCCATGACGCCAACCACGCCTTCAACATCAAGGAACTACTGCGCCCGGCCACTTTCGTACCCGAGTCCAAGCGCCTCAATGTGCTGCTGCGCGAATTTCGCGCGAACCACAACCATATGGCCATCGTCATCGACGAGTACGGCGGCGTTGCCGGCCTGGTGACCATTGAAGACGTGCTCGAGCAGATCGTTGGCGATATTGAAGACGAACACGACGTCGAGGAAGACAGCTACATCAAGCCATTGCCCAGCGGCGACTTCATCGTCAAGGCACTGACCCCAGTGGATGCCTTCAACGAATTCTTCGAGACCGCATTCTCTGAAGACGAGTTCGACACTGTGGGCGGCCTGGTCATGGGGGCCTTCGGCCACCTGCCCAAGCGCAACGAAACCACACAGATCGGTGACTTCCGCTTTCGCGTACTGAACGCCGACAGCCGTCGCATCCACCTGCTGCGCATGTCCCCCCTGGCCCGGTGATCACTTGTTGCCCTGACCTTTCGCGTACCTGGCGACGCGAAAGGTAACAAGCAACCCCACGCCCCTCCCCTGCAAAGGGTCAGCTGTGGATAATCGCAGCCCGGGCCGCGCACCAATCGCCCAACTGCCACGCTATACCAGCTCCCTATCCGCCCAAGGAACGAGCATGAACTGGATCACTCGCCCCGGCTGGCCCGGTAACCTCCTGGCCCTGGCCGCCGGCGCGCTGACGCCCCTGGCGTTCGCCCCCTTCGATATCTGGCCGCTGGCAATACTCTCTCTGGCCCTGTTCTACCTCGGCCTGCGCGACCTGGCGCCCAAGGCTGCCTTCTGGCGTGGCTGGTGCTACGGCTTCGGCCTGTTCCTTGCCGGCACCAGCTGGATTTACGTCAGCATCCACGACTACGGTGCCGCATCGGTACCACTGGCCACATTCCTGACCATCGGCTTCTGCGCGGGCGTCGCCCTGTTCTTTGCCCTGCCCGCCCTGCTCTGGGCACGCTGGCTGCGTCGTAGCGAAGCAGCACTGGCCGACACACTGGCTTTTGCCGCACTGTGGCTGGCCCAGGAGGCGTTCCGCGGCTGGTTCCTCACCGGCTTCCCCTGGCTATATTCCGGCTATAGCCAACTGAATGGCCCACTCGCCGGCCTGGCCCCAATCGGCGGTGTCTGGTTGGTCTCATTCAGCCTGGCGCTGAGCGCCGCCCTGCTGGTGAACCTGGCACGGCTGCGTAGCCGTCCAGCCTTCCTGGCTGCGGGTGTCGCCCTGCTGATCGGCCCCTGGGCTATTGGCCTGACACTGAAAGGACACGCCTGGACGCAGCCTATCGGTGCACCGCTCAAGGTCGCAGCCATGCAAGGCAACGTCGAACAGAACCTCAAATGGGACCCAGAACAGCTCAATGCCCAGCTGGCCCTTTACCGCGACATGACCTTCAGCGCCGCCAAGGCCGACCTGATCGTCTGGCCGGAAACGGCAGTCCCGGTGCTCAAGGAGTTCGTCGACGGCTACCTCGGCGTCATGAGCCGCTTCGCCAATGATCGCCAAGCCGCCCTGATCACCGGCGTACCGATCCGGCAAAACAATGCGCAGGGTGAAAAGCGCTACTACAACGGCATTACCGTGATAGGCCAGGGTGAAGGGACGTACCTGAAGCAGAAGCTCGTACCGTTCGGCGAGTACGTACCACTCCAGGAAGTGCTGCGTGGTCTGATCGCCTTCTTCGACCTGCCAATGTCCGATTTCGCGCGGGGCGACTCCAACCAGCCGCCCTTGATGGCCAAGGGCTACCGGATCGCCCCATACATCTGCTACGAAGTGGTGTACCCGGAATTCGCCGCAAACCTCGCCGCCAACAGCGACATCCTCCTGACCGTAAGCAACGACACCTGGTTCGGCACCTCCATCGGCCCCCTGCAGCACCTGCAGATGGCCCAGATGCGTGCACTGGAAGCCGGCCGTTGGATGATCCGAGCCACCAACAATGGCGTCACCGTGCTCATCGACCCGTTTGGCAAGATCACCGAAGGTATCCCGCAGTTCCAGCAAGGCGTGCTCTATGGCGAAGTGCTACCCATGCAGGGCCTTACACCTTACCTGCAATGGCGGGCATGGCCGTTGGTCATCCTCTGCAGCCTGCTGTTCGCATGGGCCCTGCTGGCCAGTCGCATCGCCAAGACGGTCTGAATCAGCACATGTGTTTCCTTGTCACCCCCACAAGGAAACATCGCCCAGCTCATTCATAGGCCAGCGGATAGGCGATCAAGCCAATCGCCTCGTTAAGCAATTGACCACTCTGCCAGACTGCCTTGCTCTCTGGCAGCCAGCCACCCAAAGGCCTGCCGTTAGGTACCCCCAGATAGCCCACGGGCGCTGCCACCACCTCAAATCCGGCACGCTCGAAACTCCACCGCGCCCTGGGCATATGCGCTGCCTGGGTCACCAACACCACTCTCCGAACCCCCTGCGGAAACAGGATTCGTGCTGACATCCCAGCATTCTCCCAAGTCGTGCGGCTTTCGCTTTCCTGCCAACGCACCTCGAGGCCATAGTCCCGCTTCAGAACCTCGGCCATAATCTGCGCCTCACTTGGCGGCTCACCAAAATGCAGCCCACCACTGGTCAATAAGGGCAAGCCGCTTACCCGCGCCAGGCGCGCCGCATAACGCAGCCGCTCCATTGCTGTCATGGACGGTTGATCGCCGCCCCATGCAGGATCGCCCCGCTCGCGACCGGCCCCGAGCACCACAATGGCATCCACACGCTTACGGAGCTCCGGCCACTGCCTTTCATCCAGAGGCACCTCATGCTCGAGCGCTTGGGCAGCCCATTCCACAACCACTGGAAGGCTCATCAACCAAAGCCCGCCAATACCCAGCACGAAACACAGCAACGAGGCACGCGGCATTCGCCGGCGCAACCACCAGGCCAACAATAACAGCAGCAGAAAACCGCCGGGCGGCAGGCACAGTTGTTTGAGGATGTAACGAATAGGCATGGGCACCTCCCAAGTGCCCGGAGCCTAGCGGGGATTGGATGTCCGGAAAAGCTGGGAGCCACAGGACAGGCAGGCCGGAATGCCTTGGCCACGTTGCCAGGTAGCCGGAGCACCGCACATGGCACAGCACAATTGCTGGCGATGTTTGAGCGCAACCCTGACCTTCGCCATCAGCGGCTTGGAGCCTTCCCGCTCAAGCTTGGCATTACGCCTTGGCAACGCCTCGATCTGCGCAATCTCCGCCGCTGCCGCGTGCCAGCCACGCAGCCAGTGCAGGTCCCGCTCCAGATAGGCCTGAATCAACTCCAGTTCGGCAGGAGTCAGCCCCCGGAGCTCCAACTCGTGCGGCTGCTCGTCGCGCAGGCGAATTGCCGTATCCGCCTCGTCCAACGCCAACGCCAAGCGATGCAACAGTCGTTCATACAACCCCTTCCCTGATTCACTACGCGGCAACTCAGCCATCCAACACCTCGAATAACGCAAATACTTCCCTTGCTTAGAAAAAGCTTAGCGTTCACTTCCTGGCCGGCGACCGCCTGCGACAAACGGCTCAGCCAGTCGCCCGACCAGCGCGGCGTGCAATCAGGGTTTCCCTCGGCAGACGGGGGTCATGTATGCTACGACGCTTAAATTTTTCATTTCCGAGCAAGCCTGGAGGCGGCGTCAACCGCCCCGTCGGCCCAACTCCCGGGAACACTCCATCTCTTAGCGCCAGAGCCATGCACGAACAGTATCAGCCCCGCGAAATCGAAGCCGCCGCGCAAGCCCACTGGGATGCGCATAAATCCTTTGAAGTAAGCGAACAGCCCGGCAAGGACACCTTCTACTGCCTGTCGATGTTCCCCTACCCGAGCGGCAAGCTACACATGGGGCACGTGCGCAATTACACCATCGGTGACGTAATCGCCCGTTACCAGCGCATGCAGGGCAAGAATGTCCTGCAACCAATGGGCTGGGACGCTTTCGGCATGCCGGCTGAGAACGCAGCGATGAAGAACAACGTCGCGCCAGCCAAGTGGACCTACGAGAACATCGATTACATGAAGTCCCAGCTGAAAAGCCTGGGCCTGGCGATCGACTGGTCCCGCGAAGTCACCACGTGCAAGCCCGACTACTACCGCTGGGAACAATGGCTGTTCACCAAGCTGTTCGAGAAAGGCGTGATCTACCGTAAGAACGGCACCGTCAACTGGGACCCGGCAGACCAGACCGTACTGGCCAATGAGCAGGTCATCGACGGTCGCGGCTGGCGCTCCGGCGCGCTGGTAGAGAAGCGCGAGATCCCGATGTACTACTTCAAGATCACCGCTTACGCGGATGAGCTCTTGAGCAGCCTGGACGACCTGGACGGCTGGCCCGAGCAGGTCAAGACCATGCAGCGCAACTGGATCGGCAAATCCCGCGGCATGGAAGTCAGCTTCCCCTATGACCTGGGCAGCATCGGCCAGGCAGGCGCACTGAAGGTTTTCACCACCCGTCCGGATACCCTGCTGGGCGCCACCTATGTCGCGGTCGCAGCTGAGCATCCGCTGGCGGCCCTGGCCGTGCAGCAACTGCCGGCTGACAAGGCCGCCGAGCTGCAGGCATTCATCGACGAATGCAAACGCGGCGGCGTAGCCGAAGCCGATATCGCCACCCAGGAGAAGAAGGGCCTGCCCACCCCCTTGTTCGTCGAACACCCGCTGACTGGTGAAAAGCTGCCGGTATGGGTCGCCAACTACGTGCTGATGAACTACGGCGAAGGTGCGGTGATGGCCGTACCGGCCCATGACGAGCGCGACTTCGCCTTCGCCCACAAATACGACCTGCCGATCAAACCCGTGATCCGCACCGCCGCAGGCGACGAAACCCCGGCCCCCTGGCAGGACGCCTATGGCGAGTACGGCCAGCTAATCAACTCCGGCGAATTCGACGGCCTGGACTTCCAGGGCGCCTTTGATGCCATCGAAGTGGCCCTGCAGAAGAAAGGCCTCGGCCAGGCCCGTACCCAGTTCCGACTGCGTGACTGGGGCATCAGCCGCCAGCGCTATTGGGGTTGCCCGATCCCGATCATCCACTGCCCGAGCTGCGGCGACGTACCGGTACCGGAAGACCAACTGCCGGTCATCCTGCCGGAAGACGTAGTCCCGGACGGTGCCGGCAGCCCGCTGGCGAAGATGCCCGAGTTCTACGAATGCCAATGCCCGAAATGCGGTACCGCGGCCAAGCGTGAAACCGACACCATGGACACCTTCGTCGAGTCGTCCTGGTACTTCGCCCGCTATGCCTCGCCGAACTACGACCAGGGCATGGTCGACCCGGCGGCGGCCAATCACTGGCTGCCGGTCGACCAGTACATCGGCGGCATCGAACACGCCATCCTGCACCTGCTATACGCGCGCTTCTTCCATAAGCTGATGCGTGACGAGGGACTGGTGAGCTCGGACGAACCCTTCAAGAACCTGCTAACCCAGGGGATGGTAGTCGCCGAGACTTACTACCGCACCGCCTCCAACGGCGGCAAGGATTGGTTCAACCCAGCCGATGTCGAGGTTGAGCGCGATGCCAAGGCCAAAGTGATTGGCGCACGCTTGAAGACCGACGGCCTGCCGGTGGAAATCGGCGGCACCGAGAAGATGTCCAAGTCGAAGAACAACGGCGTCGACCCGCAAGCCATGATCGATGCCTACGGTGCCGACACCTGCCGCCTGTTCATGATGTTCGCCTCGCCGCCGGACATGAGCCTGGAATGGTCCGACTCCGGTGTCGAAGGCGCGAGCCGCTTCCTGCGCCGGGTCTGGCGACTGGCCCAGGCCCACGTCAGTGCCGGTCTGCCAGGTGAGCTGGACCGCAGCGCCCTGGACGACGGCCAGAAGGCCGTCCACCGCGCGATCCACCTGGCCATCAAGCAGGCCAGCCAGGATATTGGCCAGCACCACAAGTTCAACACCGCCATCGCCGCAGTGATGACCCTGATGAACGTGTTGGAAAAAGCACCGCAGGCCAGCGCCGAAGACCGCGCCCTGCTGCAGGAAGGACTGGAAACCGTCGCCCTGCTGCTCGCCCCGATCACCCCGCACATCAGCCATGAACTGTGGCGTGAACTGGGCCATGCCGACGCCGTCATCGATGCCACCTGGCCTGCCGTCGACGAAGCCGCCCTGGTACAGGACAGCCTGCAACTGGTGGTTCAGGTCAACGGCAAGCTGCGTGGTCATATCGAAGTCCCGGCCGATGCCAACCGCGAAGCCGTCGAGGCCACAGCACGCGAGAACGAGAACGTACTGCGCTTCACCGAGGGACTGACCATTCGCAAGGTGATCGTGGTGCCCGGCAAACTGGTCAACATAGTCGCCAACTGATCGAAGCCGGCGTCCTCCTGGATGGGGTGGCGCCGGAATGCTCGCCAAGGGGAAAGCAAACGATGATGAAACGGAATCTGTTGGTCCTGGGCCTTGCCACGCTGCTGAGCGCCTGCGGCTTTCATTTGCGCGGTACCGGCGATGCCACGTTCGCTCTGCAAGAGCTGGATGTGACTGCGCGCAACCAGTATGGCGAAACCGTCAAGCAGGTCCGCGAGCAGCTGGAAAACAGCAACGTCAAGGTCCATGCCGGCGCGCCATACACCTTGGTATTGGCTCGCGAGGACGAAGGCCAACGCACCGCCTCCTACACCCAAAGCGTGCGCAGCGCAGAGTATGAGCTGACCCAGACGCTCGACTACGAAATCCGTGGCGCCAACAACCTGCTGCTGATGAACGACCGACTGACCGTGCAGAAGTACTACGTGCACGATGGTAACAACTTGGTCGGTTCCGACCAGGAAGCCGCCCAGCTTCGTCAGGAAATGCGCCGCGAAGTGGTCCAGCAGCTGGTCATGCGCCTGCAGTTGGTCTCCCCTGCGCAGTTGGACCAGTTGCAACAGACAGCGGAAGCCAAGGCCAAGGCGGAAGCCGAAGCGATGGAAGCTGCGCGCCAGTCCCGACAGGTACAGCAACCGCAGCAATCGCCGCTGCAACTGCCCATTCAATGAGTCCCAAGGGGCCGCACCAGCGGCCCCTATTGTTTCCAGCCTATGAAACTCAACGCCGCACAACTGGCTAAACACCTGCAAGGCCCGCTAGCACCGGTCTACGTGGTCAGCGGCGATGAACCGCTGCTCTGCCAAGAGGCCTGCGACGCGATCCGGGCCTGCGTCCGCGCGCGGGACTTCAGCGAACGGCAGGTGTTCAACGCCGAATCCAATTTCGACTGGGGCCTGCTCCTGGAAGCGGGAGCCAGCCTCTCGCTGTTCGCCGAGAAGCGCCTGCTGGAAGTCCGCCTACCCTCCGGCAAGCCTGGTGACAAAGGCGCAGCGGCCTTGCTGGAATACCTGTCGCGACCGCCCGAGGACACGGTGTTGCTGCTCAGTCTGCCCAAGCTCGATGGCAGCACACAGAAGACCAAATGGGCCAAGGCGTTGATCGACGGCGCGGACGCTCAGTTCATCCAGGTCTGGCCGATTGAAGCGCAGCAACTGCCCCAGTGGATCCGCCAGCGCCTGTCCCAGGCGGGCCTGGCCGCCAACCAGGAAGCGGTGGACCTGATCGCCGCGCGCGTCGAGGGCAACCTGCTAGCCGCAGCCCAGGAGATCGAAAAGCTCAAGCTGCTAGCCGAGGGCGGCCAGGTGGATGCCGCCACTGTGCAGGCGGCAGTTGCCGACAGCGCGCGCTTCGACGTATTCGGGCTGATCGACGCTGCCATGAATGGCGAAGCGGCCCATACCTTGCGCACCCTTGAAGGGCTGCGTGGCGAAGGCGTCGAGCCGCCTGTCATCCTCTGGGCCCTGGCCCGCGAGCTTCGGCTGCTGGCCGGCCTTGCCCAGCAGTTCAGCCAAGGCGTACCGCTGGAAAAGGCCTTCGCCTCCGCGCGTCCACCGGTATGGGACAAGCGACGGCCCTTGGTGACCCGCGCGCTGCAACGACACCCAGCGTCCCGCTGGAACCAGTTGCTGCAGGATGCCCAGCGGATCGACGCCCAGATCAAGGGCCAGGCACAGGGTGACCCATGGAACGGCTTGGCGCGCCTTGCCCTGCTGCTGGCCGGGCAAAGATTGCCGCTGGCAACCGAATAACTGGACATTTTTTGATCAATCGAAGAAGATGCGCACGCCTGCGTTGGTGCAGGCGTCGTTCGAGGAATCAACCATGGCCAAGAAATGCAAAGCCGCCCCCAACCGGGCGAAATCCCTGGTAGCCCAACCACTCTTCCGCTGTCGCCAGGAAAAGCCACTCAAAGGCAAAGGCAGCTACCGTCGCGAAGCCTCCCACAGTTGGGAGGCTTCGTCGCTTCTAGCCGCCTAAAACTGGCCGGACGTGCTAAGGTCGCAACTCACCGTGCACGCTTTGAGACCTACGCATGTTCGACGCCCCAGCCCCCGGCCCGATTCTCCGCAGCCTGGCCGCGGCCTCCGCCCTTACGCTGCTATCCTCTTGCGCTGACGCCCCGACCCCCGCGCCGTCCGCCACGACCCAGTCCAGCCAGCCATTGAGCCAACCGGCACCCACGCAACAAACGACCAATGCTCCAGCAGCCACAGCCGTCAGTTTCGAAGAGTGGCGCTCCCATTTCAGAAGTGAAGCGCTTGCCGCCGGAGTCACCCCGACGATCTTCGATCGCGCGTTCGCTGGCGTAATCCCTGATCCTGCGGTAATCGCCGCCGACCGGAGCCAGCCAGAATTCACCCGTCCCGTCTGGGAGTACCTGGAAGGCGCCATGTCGCCGTACCGGGTGCGCAAGGGTCAGTCACTGCTCGCAGAACACAGCACCACCCTCGATGGCATCGAGCAACGCTTCGGCGTCGATCGCGAAGTGCTGGTCGCCATCTGGGGCATGGAGAGCAGCTTTGGCCAGTTCATGGGCGACAAATCCGTGATCCGCTCGCTGGCGACCCTGGCCTACGAAGGTCGCCGACCAGCATTCGCCCACAGCCAGCTGCTGGCGGCGCTGCAAATCCTCCAGCATGGCGACATCCAGCCCATGGGCATGCTTGGCTCCTGGGCCGGCGCCATGGGCCAGACCCAGTTCATCCCCACCACCTACAACAGTCACGCCGTCGACTTCGACGGCGACGGCCGACGCGATATCTGGAACTCATCGGCCGATGCTCTCGCCTCCGCGGCCCACTACCTGCAAGCTTCAGGCTGGCAGAAAGGCCAGCCTTGGGGGATGCAGGTGCAATTGCCGCAGGGCTTCGACTATGCCCTGGCCGATGCGGACACCCGCAAATCGCTAGCACAATGGCAGGCCTTGGGCGTGCAGACTGGCCCACTCGCACCCGGCCTCGCCGAGGAGCCCGCCACCCTGCTGCTGCCCGCCGGCCACCGCGGCCCGGCGTTCCTGACGCTGAACAACTTCCGTGCGATCCTCAAGTACAACAACTCCTCGTCCTATGCTCTCGCCGTCAGCCTGCTAGGCGAGCGCTTCGATGGCGGCAACCAGGTCATTGCTAGCTGGCCTCGGGACGAACGCCCCCTGAGCCGCAGCGAACGAGTTGAGCTGCAGGAGTCCCTTACCGCCGCTGGCTACGACCCGGGCCTCCCGGACGGGATCATCGGCGCCAATACCCGCAAGGCGATTCGCGGTTACCAGCAGCGCCTGGGCTGGCCTGCGGACGGGTTTCCGACCCAGAAGCTGCTGGATCAGTTGCGCGGCGGCCACTGAGTCAGCGGACGCGCATCACGGCAGGCGTGGATGGATAGGTTTGCGGCCGGTCACCCGGCCGCGCGTCACGCATAGCTGAGGACAAGGTTCGCTGCAGTGGAAAGGTTGCCGGAGGAAACGTGCTCGCCCCGCTTGTAGTAGCGAGCGATCAGGGGATGTGCAAAGCCCGTCCTCTGTTGAGACAGTGTGCAGGACTCGTTTGGACAGTGGCACGCCCTCCATGCCCTCCGGGCCATCGCGATATAACCTGACACCGACATCAGTTGCCATGCCGGGCCCCGAGTCGTTAGCCATTACATCAGCAACCGCGCTTGGATGAAGCTCATCGATCTGGCAGGTGAGGCGGATACCGGGGTCGCACTTCAAGGCAGCCTCGAACTGCTTGCCTGGCAGTTCCCTGCCGGAATGCAACTCCCCCACCGTAACGCTTGGTAGTTGCACCACCAGGTTCGGCGTTTCCAACTGGCAGGCCAGAGTGCCGGGTTCGATGGTCCCGTGTACATGGAGCTCGGCAACACCCAAGTCGATCTAGCGTATGGTCACCAGCCCATTGAAGGTGTGGATGCCCGGTTCCATAGGGCCGGTCTTTACCAGACGTACCCACCCGTCGCTCTTCTTGAAGTGATAGCCGAAGTCATTGACCATCCAGTTGATGCTGGTTGGCGGAATAACGTCCATATGATTGGTGGCGCAATCGCTCGAGTTGCACTAGAAAACCTGGATGCCGCCCCCGCAACATTGGTGTCGAACACCGAGCCCACCCGATTACCAGGCACGCCCTTGACCGCCGCGCCGAAACTTCCTGAGTGACGACCAGAAACCTTGCCACTGCCGCTGCATTTGAGATGCGGGCCAGGCGCGCTCTTCCAACCACTGTCAAATAACTCGCTTCCCAAGGGGGCGTCACGAGGCACCATCAGGCTATTGTCGATGGACATGCTGTACTGCAACTTCGCATAGCCGTCCTCGAAACTGCAGACTGCCCATACGCTGGCGCTCCCAGCAGCAACAGCGATGGCCAGAGAATCCTGTGCAATATGTACGCTCTCTCCCGGGCGCCCTGCCTGGTCAGAAGGTGGCGTTTGTGGCTCGAGTGGTCGGCCGAACGCACAACCCGAACAAGGTAAAAAGAGCCATCAGGCGCGTAGGAATTTTCCCGGAGACAGCAGCCCTCCCAACAATCTGCATGAAGTTACCCTCGCCGGCGCAACAAGGCACTGACACACAAGCAGGGGTTGCGCAGACACCAATAGGCAAATATGTGGGTTCAGGAGCGGGGGTCATGGCAGCGGCGTTGCACTGCGCGAGCCCCTGTCAGAAATGCAATGGCCGCCAGTGAGGCCGGCCATTGTGTGGGGGTGTGGCGCGATCAGTTGATCTTCTGGCCGAGAGACTGCTGGTCGGCCCAGCGGGACGGGCGCACCAACTGGCTGGAGGCAAGGTCATGGGTGACCGGTCTCGGGACGGCCGTCCCTGGGCCGCAGCGAACGGGTTGAGCTGCAAGAATCCTCGACCGCGACTCGCTACAACCCGGATGCTCCGGATGGCGTCCATCGGTGCCCCTCACCAGGCGATCCGCAGTTACCAGCAGCGCCAACGCCTGCGGGCCACGAATGGTCCGCAGCTCGGGGAAGACCAAAGACGTGCCGGAGCCGAGAACGTCGCCCGACCTCTTTGCAACCGCCTGCCGCTCCCGCTCGCAGACGGCTGCCAGCTCGAGCAGACACCTTTTGTGATACACTGCGCCGCCCTCCCTTGCCCCTACGGCAGCCAACGAAGCCTCTAGCGGAGCCAGATTTCCGATGTCCGATACAGACTCGTCCAAACCCGTCGCCAGCGGCGAAAAGTTCCGTACTGCTCAGGGCATCACCGCGATCAAGGATGGCCAGAAGCGCCGCGCCTCTGCCGAACCCCAGGTATTTGAGCCAAAGCCCAAGTGGCTGCGGGTGAAGGCACCGGGGGGCAGCCGTTTCGACGCGGTCAAGCGCAATGTCGGCGAACATCGCCTGAGCACCGTGTGCCAGGAATCGCACTGCCCGAACATGGGGGAGTGTTGGTCCAACGGCACCGCCACCATCATGTTGATGGGCTCGGTATGCACCCGAGCCTGCCGCTTCTGCGCCGTGGACACTGGCAACCCCAACGGCTGGCTGGACCAAGAAGAACCGCAGAACACTGCCAAGTCGGTCGAGCTGATGGCGTTGCGCTATATCGTGCTGACATCGGTGGATCGCGACGACCTGGACGATGGCGGCGCTGGCCACTACGCCGCCTGTGTGCGCGCCATCAAGGAGCGTACGCCCCAGGTGGTTGTGGAAGCCCTGACCCCGGACTTCAACGGCGACCACGAGGCCATTGAACGGGTAGTGGACTCCGGACTGCAGGTGTTCGCGCAGAACGTGGAGACGGTCAAGCGCCTGACCCATGTGGTGCGCGACCCGCGCGCCGGCTACGAGAAGACCCTGCGGGTACTGGAGCATGCCAAGCGCCACCGCCCGGACGTGCTGACCAAGACCAGCCTGATGCTGGGGCTAGGCGAAACCGACGAGGAAGTCATCGAAACCATGGACGATCTGCGCGCCATCGGCGTGGACATCCTCACGCTCGGCCAGTACCTGCAGCCCACCCGCAACCACCTGCCAGTCAAGCGCTGGGTCAGCCCGGAGGAATTCAACCGCTTCCGCGATATCGGCCTGCAGAAAGGTTTCATGGAAGTCGCCGCCGGCCCGCTGGTACGCTCCAGCTACAGGGCCGACAGGGTGTTCGAGAAAAACAACCTGGGCCTAGCGGCACCCGTGCCGGTACCGGGCCAGCCCCTCGATCCAAGCATCATTCCGGCACTCAACCTGGGTTGAGCAGGTACCCCCTCTCCCGAAGGGAGAGGGGCAATCCCGCCGCCGCTTCCTCGGGAGTTCTACGCCTCACCTACTGCTTGTAGCCCAGCCGCTGGCGCAGGGCCTGCTCCAGGAGCTGCGCCACCTCATCGAGCCGCGGCGGTGTCTCGAGGAAGTCTTTGAGCTGCACCATCTTCAGCCCAGCGTAGCCGCAAGGGTTGATCCGCCAGAAGGGTGACATGTCCATATCCACGTTGAGCGCCAGCCCGTGGAAGGAGCAGCCCCGGCTGACCCGCAGCCCTAGCGAGGCGATCTTGTCGCCTTCGACATAGACGCCGGGAGCATCCGCCTTGGGTGCAGCCTTGACGCCATAGGCAGCCAGCACATCAACCAGGCTCTGCTCCATGGCCGTGACCAGCTCGCGTACACCCAACCCCAGGCGGCGCAGGTCCAGCATCAGATAGGCCACCAGCTGGCCGGGGCCATGGTAGGTAACCTGGCCGCCACGCTCGACCTGGATCACCGGGATGTCTCCCGGCGCCAGCAGATGCTCGGCCTTGCCGGCTTGGCCCTGGGTGAACACACGAGGGTGCTGCAGCAGCCAGATTTCGTCAGGCGTCTGTTGATTGCGCTCGACGGTCAGGCGGCGCATCGCCTCTAGGGTCGGCAGGTAGTCCACCATCCCTAGATGACGCACGATGAGTTCGGCTGACGCCACTAGAGCACCATGTGCACACGGCCGGTGGCGCGCAGGTCACTATGAATGGACTGCAATTGCTCGACACCGGTGGCGGTGATCAACACCTGGACGGAGAGGAACCGGCCATTGCGGCTGTCGCGCACCACCAGGGTGGTGGAGTCGAAATCCGGGGCATGGCGCTGGATCACCTCGATTACCAGGTCGGCAAAGCCGTCGCCGGCATCGCCGATCACCTTGATCGGGTAACGTTCGCAGGGAAATTCGATTTTCGGGGCTTGTACGTCGGAGCTATCGGTCATGGCGGCGGCGGACTCGTGATCCGCGATGCGGACGCCCCGCGCAGGATAAGGCGCAGGGCGTCGGCTCAGTAGGTCAATTGAACAGGCCGAAGAAGAACAGGCGAATGCTATCCCACAGACGCCGGAAGAAGCCACCCTCCTCAACGGTTTCCAATGCGATCAGGTCCGCGCTGTGCACAACCTGGTCATCCATCTTGACCTCGACCTTGCCGATCACGTCGCCTTGCTTGATGGGCGCGATGAGCTGCGGGGTGAGGGCCATGCTGGCTTGCAGCTTCTTGGCTTGACCTTTGGGCAGTGTCAGGGTCAGGTCCTGGGCCAAGCCGGCCTTCACTTCGCGGTTCGCTCCCTTCCATACCTGGGCTTTGGCCAGTTCAGCGCCTTTCTGGTAGAAGGTCTGGGTTTCGAAGAAGCGGAAACCATAGGTCAGCAGCTTCTGGGTTTCCGCGGCGCGGGCTTGCTCGCTGTTGGTGCCGAACACCACGGCGATCAGACGCATGTTGTCGCGCACAGCAGAGGCCACCAGGCAATAGCCAGCCTCATCGGTATGGCCGGTTTTCAGGCCATCGACAGTCTTGTCACGCCACAGCAGCAGGTTGCGGTTCGGCTGCTTGATGTTGTTCCAGAAGAATTCCTTCTGCGAGTAGATGGCGTAGTGGGCCGGATCCTCATAGATGATCGCCCGACCGAGGCGAGCCATGTCGTGGGCACTGGAGTAGTGCTCCGGGTCTGGCAGGCCCGTGGCGTTCATGAAGTGGCTGTTGGTCATGCCGAGCTTTTCAGCCGTGGTGTTCATCATGTCGGCGAAGGCATCTTCGCTGCCGGCGATGTGTTCAGCCACCGCGACGCTGGCATCGTTGCCCGACTGGATGATGATGCCGTGCAGCAGGTCGCTCATGGAGACCTGAGTGTTGACCTGAACGAACATGCGCGAGCCACCGGTGCGCCAAGCGTGTTCGCTGATGGTGACCGGGTCGTTCTCACCGACCTGGCCCTTGCGGATCTCGACGGTGGCGATGTACGCAGTCATCAGCTTGGTCAGGCTGGCCGGCGGCAGACGCTGGTCACCGTTGTTCTCCACCAGCACCTGGCCACTCTGCGCATCCATCAGCACATAGGACTTGGCGGCCAGTTGTGGCGGCGAAGGGATAATCTGCTGGGCTGCCTGGGACACCGGCACGGCAATGAGCAGGGCGGCTGGCAGTAGAAGGCGTTTAGCGAAGCTGATGATGTTCATCCGTCTCTCTGAAGTTGCTAATGGTCTAACAGGCCCTTGCGGGCAAGGTTTGGGAAGCCGTCAGTCCGGCTTCACCAGGGTTGGCTGGCCAAGATTGGCCAGACGCACGCTGTCCTGAAGTTGCTTGGCCTCACCCTGAGTGCCGATCGGCCCCAGGCGAACCCGATGCAGGATCTGCTGGTTCCGCACGACCGAGCTGATGAACACCGGGGCACTCACCGTCTCGCTCAGCTTGGCCTTGAGGAGTTCCGCAGCGTCCGGATTGGCGAAGGCGCCCACTTGGAGAAACAGGCCAGACGCTGCGAGTGAATCGTTTTTTTTTGCATCGATCTGCACCGGCAGCACGGCGGCGGCATGCTGCTGCGGGGGCGGCGTGTACTGCTCGATTGCCGCGGTGGCCAGCGGTTGCACCGCCGGCTGCGGCTGTGCCTTGGCAACGGTCTTGGGCTGTGCCAGCACCATGGGGACCGGACGGCCCTGCTGAGCCCACCACTGGTGGGGATCGATGCCTTCGACCTTGACCCGTGCCGTGCCGGTTTCGGCATAGCCGAGCTTCTTCGCCGCAGCGAAGGAAAGGTCGATGATGCGATCGGAGTAGAACGGACCACGATCGTTGACCCGCAGGATCACGTTGCGGCCATTGTCCAGGTTGGTGACGCGGACATAACTGGGCAGCGGCAGGGTCTTGTGTGCCGCCGTCATCCCATAGAGGTCGTACGACTCGCCGTTGGCGGTTGCCTGGCCATGGAACTTGGTGCCGTACCAAGACGCAGTACCGACTGCCTGGTAGCGGCGCGCGTCGTTCATCGGGTAGTAGGTCTTACCGAGCACGGTATAGGGGTTGGCCTTGACCGCGCCATAGTGCGGCATGGGCACAGCATCGGGAATGCGCGAGACGTCGACATCCCACCAGGGCGCTCCGTCCCTGTGCGGTCGTGAATAGTCGCCGGGACCGGAAATCGGTCCGCCGGGTTGCACAGGTTGCGGCGCACGGCTGCTGGAACAACTGGCCAGCAGCATCACCAGCGCGCCGTAGACGGCAACTTTTATTGGTTGTGGCATCGGTTAACGCCCGCCCCTTGCGTTGACCAGCAATTCAGAAAGTTGATGCACGGCCATGGCGTACATCACGCTGCGATTGTAGCGGGTGATGACGTAGAAGTTCGGCAATCCCATCCAATACTCCGCCCCCTCGTCGCCTTCCAGCTTGAAGGCCGTAACCGGCACATCATCGCGCACGGCATCGCCACTTGCCCAGCCCAGCGCCCTAAGATCGCCGACGTCCTTCACCGGGTCCAGCCCTTGGGTCAACCCCTCGTCGACTCGTTCGCCCCGAACCTGGGCGCGGCTGACGACCGGTCCACCGGCCACCCAGCCGTGCTGCTTGAAATAGCTGGCGACGCTGCCGATGGCATCCACCGGGTTCTTCCAGATGTCGATGTGGCCATCGCCATCGAAATCCACTGCGTAGGCGCGAAAACTGCTCGGCATGAACTGCGGCAGGCCCATGGCTCCGGCATAGGACCCCTTGAGCAGCAATGGATCGACCTGCTCTTCGCGGGCCAGCAGGAGGAACTCCTTGAGCTGCTTGCGGAAGAAATCTGCGCGCGGCGGGTAATCGAAACCCAGCGTGGATAGAGCATCGATCACCCGGAAGCTGCCGGTATTGCCGCCATAAAAGGTTTCGACACCAATGATGGCGACGATCACCTGGGCCGGCACGCCGTACTCCCTCTCGGCTCGAGCCAGCGCCTCGGCATGCTGGCTCCAGAAGGCCACGCCTTTCTGGATGCGTGCCTCGGTGATGAAGATCGGCCGGTATTCCTTCCAGGGCTTGACCCGTTCAGCGGGGCGCGAGATGGCGTCGAGGATCGACTGCTTGCGCTCTACTTCACGGAACAGGTCCATCAGTTGCTCACCAGCGAAGCCGTAGTCGCGCGTCATCTCAGCGACGAACTCGGCCACTTGCGGGGCTCCCTCGTAATCCCCCGACAGCGCTGGCGCAGCAGCGCCTAGCAGACTGGCCAAAGCGGCCCCGGAAACAACTCGCTGCATCCACTTTTGCAGTGCGTTCAAATCATTCACTCGTATCAAACCTGGGCGATCCACTTGCGATGGGTATGGATCGCCATCAAAACCCCAAACCCTGACAGCAGCGTCACAAGGTGAGTTCCGCCGTAACTGATAAAGGGAAGGGGCACCCCCACCACCGGCAGCAGGCCGCTGACCATGCCGATGTTGACGAACACGTACACGAAAAAGGTCATGGTCAGGCTTCCTGCCATCAGCTTGCCGAACAGGGTCTGGGCCTGGGCAGTAATCACCAGGCCACGGCCGATAAGCAGCAGGTAAACCAGGAGCAGCAGGCAAACGCCCACCAGGCCGAACTCTTCGCTGAGGACGGCAATGATAAAGTCCGTGTGGCTTTCGGGCAAAAAATCCAGATGCGACTGGGTGCCCAGCAGCCAACCCTTGCCAAATACGCCGCCGGAACCGATCGCTGCCTTGGACTGGATGATGTTCCAGCCGGTGCCCAGCGGGTCACTCTCCGGATCGAGGAACGTCAACACCCGCTGCTTCTGGTAGTCATGCAGGACGAAGTACCACATCCCCACGGCCACGGGCACCAGGGCAGCCACCGCGCCGGCGATCCAGCGCCACTGCAACCCGGCCATGAACAGCACGAAGGCCCCCGAGGCGAGGATCAGCAGGGCGGTACCCAGGTCAGGCTGCTTGAGGATCAGGACGAAGGGCACGAGGATCAGCACCAGGCTGACCGCGATATGCTTTAGCTTGGGCGGCAGATTGTGCCTGGACAGGTACCAAGCGATGGTCGCCGGCATGATGATCTTCATGAACTCGGACGGCTGGAAGCGGATCACGCCGGGGATATTGATCCAGCGCGTGGCTCCCATCGCCGTATGGCCCATGATCTCGACCACCAGCAGCAGACTGACGCCCACAGCGTAGGCAAGCGGCACCCAGCGCGCCATGAAGCGTGGTTCGAACTGGGCGATGACGATCATCGCGGCCAAGCCAAGGCCGAATGAACTGGCCTGCTTGGCCAGTAGGTCCCAATGCTTGCCACTGGCAGAGTACAGGACGAACAGGCTGCCAGAGGCAAGCACCAGCAGGATCAACAACAGCCAGCCATCGATATGCAGGCGCTGCAGGAGGGTGGCGCGCCGTTTGAGCACGTCCTCCTGGGAAATGGTGCGATCGAAATTGCTGTTCATCGATTGACGCTCTGCTGGTCCGCCAACGGCTGCGGCGGGCGGAACTCGGGTTTCAACTGGCCATCCTCACCCAGCAACCAGGCGTCCATCACTTGCTTGACCACCGGCGCGGCAACGCCCGAACCGGACTCGCCATTCTCGACCATCACGGCTACGGCGATCTTCGGGTCCTCGGCTGGCGCGAACGCCACGAACAAGGCATGGTCGCGATGTCGCTCCTGGAGTTTGTTGCGGTCGTACTTCTCGCCCTGCTTGATCGCCACCACCTGGGCTGTGCCGCTCTTGCCGGCGATGCGGTACACCGACGTTGCGCCGACCTTGTGCGCCGTGCCGCGCGCGCCATGCACCACCTGCTCCATGCCGACGCGCCCGTAATCCCAGTATTTCGGATCACGCAGGGTGATGTCGGGCATTGGACTCGGGTCCACGGGCGGCTGGCCCTCGATGGTCTTGGCTAGGTGCGGACGGATCCACTTGCCACGATTGGCCATCAGCGCAGCGGCCTGTGCCAGTTGCAGCGGTGTGGACTGCATGTAGCCCTGGCCGATGCCGAGGATCAGCGTCTCGCCGGGGTACCAGGCCTGACGATAGCGCGCACGCTTCCACTCGCGGGAGGGCATCAAGCCACTGGACTCCTCGAACATGTCCAGGGCGACCCTCTGACCAAAGCCAAAGCGACTCATGTAATCATGCAGGCGATCAATACCCATCTTGTGGGCAAGATCGTAGAAATAGGTGTCATTGGAACGCATGATCGCCGTTTCCATGTTCACCCAGCCGTCCCCGGAACGGTTCCAGTTCCGATATTTGTGCTTGTAGTTGGGCAATTGGTAGAAGCCTGGGTCGAACACCCTCGTGGACGGAGTGACGACACCTGCATCCAGACCCGCAACCGCCACCATAGGCTTGATGGTGGAGCCAGGCGGATAGAGCCCCCGCAGAACGCGGTTATAGAGCGGACGATCGATGGAATCACGTAGCTCGGCATAGGCCTTGAAGCTGATGCCGGTGACAAAGGGGTTCGGATCGAAGCTAGGCTGGCTGACCATGGCCAGTACATCGCCGGTAGCCGGTTCGATGGCAACGATGGCGCCACGACGCCCGCCCAAGGCCTGTTCGGCGGCCTCCTGCAGGCGCACGTCCATGGTCAGCACCAGGTCCTTGCCGGGCTTCGGGTCAGTGCGCTTGAGTACCCGCAGCACGCGACCACGCGCATTGGTCTCGACCTCTTCGTAGCCCACCTCGCCGTGCAGCACGTCTTCGTAGAAGCGCTCGATCCCGGTCTTGCCGATGTGGTGAGTGCCGCTGTAGTTGACCGGATCGAGCTGCTTCAACTCTTTTTCGTTGATCCGTCCGACATAGCCCACTGAATGGGCGAAGTGCTCGCCTTGCGGGTAATGGCGCACCAGTTGCGCCACCACCTCGACGCCCGGCAGTCGGAACTGGTTCACCGCAACCCGGGCGATCTGCTCCTCCGACAACTCGAAGAGGATCGGCACCGGCTCGAACGGCCGGCGCCCTTGGCGCATGCGCTTCTCGAAGAGCGCGCGATCATCCGGCGTCAGCTCCAGCACTTCGACGATCACGTCCAGCGTCTTCTGCCAGTCGCCAGAACGTTCCCGGGTGACACTAAGACTGAAGCTTGGTCGGTTATCGGCGACGATCACTCCATTTCTGTCGAAGATCAGTCCGCGCGTCGGCGGAATCGGCTGTACATGGACGCGATTATTCTCTGATAGCGTCGAGTGGTACTCGTACTGAATCACCTGCAGGTAATACATGCGAGCAATCAGGACGCACGTCAACAGCAACACCGCCACCGCGCCCACGATCACACGCTGACGCACCAGGCGGGCGTCCTTTTCGTGGTCTTTCAGACGGATCGGTTGCGGCATGGGGACTGCTTACTTGTGGTAAGGGTGGCCAGACAACACGGTCCAGGCACGGTAGATCTGCTCGCCAATGAGGATTCGCACCAACGGATGCGGCAAGGTCAGCGGCGATAGCGACCAGCGCTGCTCGCTGCGCGCACAAACCTCCGGCGCCAGCCCCTCGGGGCCGCCGACCATCAGGTTGACGGTGCGCGCATCCAGGCGCCAGCGATCCAGCTCCGCCGCCAACTGCTCAGTGCTCCAAGGTCGACCTTCGACCTCCAGGGTCACCACGCGTTCCCCCGGCTGCACCTTGGACAGCATCGCCTCGCCCTCCTGGCGAATCAGGCGGGCCACGTCGGCGTTCTTGCCACGGGTACCCAATGGAATTTCGACCAGCTCAAGGAACAGTTCGGACGGCAGGCGCTTGACGTACTCTTGCCAGCCTTCTTCGACCCAACGCGGCATGCGCGTGCCGACGGCAATCAGTCGTAGACGCAAGGGAAGCCCCGCTTATTCGTGGCTGTGATGGGCCCGGCTCTGCTCGGCGCCCTGCCAGAGGCGCTCCAGATCGTAGAACTGGCGAGTGGCCACCTGCATCACGTGAACCACGACATCACCCAGGTCCAGCAGTGCCCACTCACCGCCGTCCAGACCTTCGCTGCCCAGCGGACGCACGCCCTGCTCCTTGACCTTTTCCAGCACGCTTTCGGCCAGGGATTTCACATGACGACTGGAAGTACCGCTGGCGATCACCATGAAATCGGTGATGCTGGTCTTGCCACGCACGTCGATGGTGGTGATTTCTTGCCCTTTCATGTCTTCCAGGGCCGCGATGGCGACCTTGACGAGCTCTTCGTTTTGCATCGGTTATCTACCTCATGAATCAGTTCGGCGCACGGTAAAGGCCGTGCGCATGGATATAGGCCAACACGGAATCGGGCACGAGGAAACGCACCGAGCGCCCCTCCGCCAGAGATTGGCGAATCTGGGTGGCGGACACCGCCAGCGGTGTCTGCCAGACAAAGGCGATCTGTCCGGATGCGCCCTGGATGGATTGCGGATCGGCCGAACTGCGAGCAGCCAAGAGGTCGCGCAGCGCTTCAGGGGCCTCACTGTCGGCATCCGGACGCTGCAAGACCAGGATGTGGCAGTACTCCAGCAGCTCCTTCCAGCGGTGCCAGGTCGGCAGGCCACAGAACGCGTCCCAGCCCACCAGCAGGAAGAGCTGATCATCGGCCGCCAGTTCCGAGCGCACGGACTCCAGCGTGTCGATGGTCCAGGAAGGGCGATCACGCTTGAGCTCGCGGTCATCGACCAGCAACGGTGGGACACCCGCAACGGCCAGTCGCACCATTTCCAGGCGATCCTTTGCCGAGACCTGCGGTGTATCTCGGTGCGGCGGCCGCGCGCTGGGCACCAGGCGCAACTCGTCGAAGGCAAATTGCTCGGCCACTTCCAGGGCACCTCGCAGGTGACCTATGTGCACGGGATCGAATGTGCCGCCGAAGAGGCCAATGCGCTTGCCCATCAGGTGCGTACGTGACCGTCGCCGAAGACCACGTACTTCTCGCTGGTCAGCCCGTCCAGGCCAACCGGTCCACGGGCGTGCAGCTTATCGGTGGAGATGCCGATCTCCGCACCCAGACCGTACTCGAAACCATCGGCGAAGCGGGTCGAGGCGTTCACCATCACGGAACTGGAGTCCACTTCGGTAAGGAATCGCCGCGCATCGCTGAAGTTCTCAGTGATGATCGCGTCGGTATGCTGCGAGCCGTAGGTATTGATGTGCAAGATGGCCTCGTCGAGACTGTCGACGATCTTGATCGACAGGATCGGCGCATTGTACTCGGTGCGCCAATCTTCTTCGGTGGCTTCCAGCACCGCATTGCCCAGCAGCGCACGGGTGCGTGGGCAGCCACGCAATTCCACGTTCTTGTCGCGGTAGATAGCGGCCAGCGGCGGCAGTACGCGCTCGGCAATACCTGCGTGCACCAGCAGGGTTTCCATAGTGTTGCACGGGGCGTAGCGCTGGGTCTTGGCGTTATCCGCAACACGGATGGCCTTGTCGAGGTCGGCGGCGACGTCGATGTAGACATGGCAGATGCCATCCAGGTGCTTGATCACCGGCACCTTGGCCTCGCGGCTGATACGCTCGATCAGGCCCTTGCCGCCACGCGGTACGATCACGTCGACGAACTCCGGCATGCTGATCAGCGCGCCAACCGCAGCACGGTCGGTAGTTTCCACCACCTGGACCAGCTCCGCCGGCAGACCGGCATCCGCCAGGCCCTTCTGGATGCAGCGGGCGATAGCCTGATTGGAGTGAATGGCCTCGGAGCCACCGCGCAGGATGGTGGCGTTGCCAGACTTCAGGCAGAGGCTCGCCGCGTCGATGGTCACATTGGGACGCGACTCGTAGATGATCCCGATCACGCCCAGCGGCACGCGCATCTTGCCGACCTGGATCCCGGACGGCAGGTACCGCATGTCGCGGATTTCACCGATGGGGTCCGGCAAGCTGGCGACCTGGCGCAGGCCCTCGATCATGTCGTCGATGCGCGCCGGGGTCAGGGCCAGGCGGTCAAGCATGGCTGGCTCAAGGCCATTGGTGCGGCCATTGGCCAGATCCTGCTCGTTGGCGGAGGTCAGCTCGGCGCGAGCGCTGTCCAGGGCATCGGCGGCCGCCAGCAGGGCGCGATTCTTCTGGGCAGTGCTGGCGCGTGCGGCCACGCGCGAGGCGGCGCGCGCAGCGCGGCCCAGGCGGGTCATGTAATCGAGAACGGACTCGGTCATGGTCTCGGGATTCTGAAAGACAGGAAAGCGGCCGATTATAGCTGTCGCGCCGCCCCACGCCCAGCGGCGTCGGGCAGATGGTCGATGAGCCGTCGTCGGCCCCCTGGCCGGCGAGCGCCGGGCGGAACGGTGACAGGATGCCATGGACCCAACGGCCGAACGTCGTGGCAAAGGGCCACTCGGCCAGTTGGTGGCGATACCAGACGTAGCCGGTGTAATGCGCACTGGCCGTGATGTAAGCGCTGTCGGCGCGGACCCGTTCGGGACTTGGCAGCGGGCTCTTGTTGTTTTGCCTGATGTTTCCGAAACGTGGCGTCAGCTTCGGATCAGCATGGCTTCCGTATAATCACCGGCCTATGCCTACCAGGAACCCTGCGACAGCCCCATGCCCCGCGATCCCATCCTAAGTTTGCCTTGGCCCGGCGCCCGCCCGCTGCCGGATGCCTTCTTCGACCGTGACGCACAACAGGTCGCTCGCGAGCTTTTGGGCAAGGTCATCCGCCACCGTGTCGATGGCTGGTGGCTAGGCGCACGCATCATCGAAACCGAAGCCTACTACCTGGTAGACAAGGGCAGCCACGCCTCCCTTGGCTACACCAATAAGCGGCGCGCCTTGTTCCTCGACGGCGGCCACATCTACATGTACTACGCACGCGGTGGCGACTCCTTGAACTTCAGCGCCCACGGCGCCGGCAACGCCGTACTGATCAAATCCGCCCATCCATGGGTAGATGACGTATCCCCTGCCGAAGCCCTGGCCGCCATGCAGCGCAATAATCCAGATGCCCGCGGCCTGCCGCGCTCGCCCCAACGCCTGTGCGCTGGACAGACGCTGCTTTGCAAGGCCATGGCCCTGAAGGTGCCAGACTGGGATGGCCAGCGGTTCGATTGGCAACGGTTGTTCGTCGAAGATGTCGGCGAACGCCCTGCCCGTATCATCCAGACCGCTCGCCTGGGTATCCCCCACGGGCGCGACGAGCACCTGCCTTACCGATTCGTCGATGCCGACTATGCTCGCCACTGCACGCGAAACCCGCTGCGCCGTGGCCAGGTCGAAGGACGCGACTTTCATCTGATCGAGGACATGTCCCCATGACCCAATGGTACGACCAGGTCACCGCCTGGCTAGGCGCCAATCCGGAGTGGCTCGGCCTGGCCATCTTCCTGATCGCCTGCATTGAATGTCTGGCCGTCGCCGGCATCGTGGTGCCTGGCGTCGCCCTGCTCTTCGCCGTCGGGGTGATGGCCGGCAGCGGTGCACTGGAACTTTGGGAGACGCTGCTGCTGGCCTACACCGGCGGCCTGGTGGGTGACCTGATTTCCTATGGCATCGGCCGGCGCTTCCACCAGAACATCCGGGGCCTGCCACTGTTGCGCGACCACCCGGAATGGATCGGCAGCGCCGAAACCTACTTCCAGCGCTATGGCGTTGCCAGCCTTCTGCTGGGCCGCTACATCGGTCCACTGCGCCCGATGCTGCCCATGGTGGCGGGGATGCTGGACATGCCCCTGCCACGTTTCATCGCTGTGAGTATGCTCGCTGCCGCCGGATGGGCCGTGGCGTACCTGCTGCCGGGCTGGGCTACTGGCGCGGCATTGCGGCTGCCGTTGCCCGAGGGTTTCTGGGGCGAAGCCGCCGTGGTGCTGGCGGCAATGGCCGTCGTGCTTGGCCTGATCATCCAGGCCACCCTGCTGGAGAGACGCTGGGCCAACCCGATGGCGGCTGGCCTCTGCCTCGCGGCACTGGCCGCCCTGCTGCTCGGCTGGCCGCACCTGCAAGGTTTCGACCAAGGCCTCATGGCCCTTGTCCAGGAACAACGAACCGCCAAGCTCGACCATTTCATGGTGCTGATTACCCGACTCGGCGACTTCCAGACCCAGTTGCTGGTCGGCGCCGCATTAGGCGCGCTCCTGCTGATTGCCCGCCAGTGGCGTGCGGCCGGTTTCACGATCGCCACGCTGGCCGCAACCGGCTTGGCCAACACAGCGCTGAAGCACTTTTTCGCCCGCGCCCGCCCGGACATCCTCATGGAGCCACTGACCAGCTACAGCTTTCCGAGCGGCCACAGTTCGGCGGCCTTCGCCTTCTTCCTGGTGCTGGGCATCCTGGCTGGCCGTGGCCAGCCAGGGCGCTTGCGGCTGACCTGGCTGCTGCTGGCCTGCCTGCCGGCGCTGGCGATTGCGCTCTCGCGGGTGTACCTCGGGGTCCATTGGCCGAGCGACGTTCTCGCTGGCAGCTTACTGGCTGCCTGCATCTGTGCCGCCAGTCTGGTGGTGATGCAGCGTGCAGCCCCACTTTCGGCGATGGCGCCGCAAGTCTGGCTATTGGTGTTGTCAGCATGCCTGGCATTGTTTGGGGGCATTGCCACCTGGGCGTTGCCGGCGGCCATTGCGCGGTATAGCTACTGAAAGGTTTTTTTGCGGAACTTGGGGCCCGCACGGGACAGGCAAGCCTGTCCGCTGCCCCTGAGTCACCTGGGGGACTGGAGCTACGGAGCCCTAGGCAATCGACTCCCCTTGCAGCTCATCGAGCATCCCCTGCAAAAACGCCAGGCGCTGCAACGGATCGCCCATCCCCAACAACTGCAGCTTCTCCTTGAGGCTGAACGGCAGCAGGTAGGCCAACTGGTTGGCCAACGCCTGCTGCCCCTGCACCACCCCGCCCATGCCCAGGCTCTGCACCATCGGATGCTCGGCCAGAACATCGAGCAACGCCGCAAGGTCGGCATGCTCCGGCAAGAGCGACTGCTCACCGCTGTCCTCCAGCCACTCAACCTCGGCCAGCGTCAGTTGATCACGCAGCACCTCGGCCGAATTGACATGAAAGCGCCGGCCGCCCTCCACGCGAATACCCAACAGGCCATTGGGCTGCTGCTGCCAGTCACGGATCAGCGCCTCACAGCCGATGGCGGCGAAACGGCTGGCCGCATCGCCCACCTCCTGGCCTTCGAGGATGGCCACCACGCCAAACCCCTCCCCCTGCTTCATGCAGCGCCCAATCATGTCGAGGTAACGCGCCTCGAATATCTGCAGGTCCAGAGTGCAACCCGGAAAGAGCACGGTATTGAGCGGAAACAACGGCAGCTTCATTCACGGACCTCAAGCAATCAGCGCCACGGCGAGTGGCAACAACACCGCAGTGGCCACGCCCATCAAGCTCATGGCCAATGCTGCGAACGCCCCACACTCCTCACCGACCTGCAAGGCCCGGGCGGTGCCCACCGCGTGGGCGGTTAGCCCTAGGGCCATGCCCTGCGCGGCCGGATGGTGCACGCCGAAGCGGCGCAACAGCTCCGGCCCGAGGATGGCGCCTAAAACGCCCGTAATCAGCACGAATACCGCCGCCAGCGCGGCCACACCACCCAGTTGTTCGGCCACCAGCATGGCAATGGGCGAGGTCACCGATTTCGGCAGCAGTGTCATCAGTACCATGTGTTCGGCGCCGAACCACCAGCCCAACAGTGCTACCGACAGCGTAGCGAACAGCCCGCCGAACACCAATGTCAGGAGAGTCGGCCAGAACAGCTGGCGAATTCGCCGCAGGTTGAGATAGAGCGGTACAGCCAGGGCGACCGTGGCCGGCCCCAGGAACAGGCTCAGCAATTCGGTGCTCTTGCGGTATTCCTGGTAGCTGATGCCGCAGGCCAGCAGTACACCAATCAGCAGCAACATCGACAGCAGCACCGGCTGCAGAAACACCCAGCGAGTCTTCTCATAGGCTGCCAGCGCCAGTTGGTAGGCGCCAAGGGTGATGCCGAAGCCAAACAGCGGGTGCTGCACCATCGCCTGGATGGCTGCTTGCCAATCGAATGTCATGCCTCCTCCTTGCGCCGAGCCTGCCGGTCGATGAGCTTCTGCATCAGCCAACCACAAAAGATGAAGGCCAGCAGCAACGACAGCACCAAGGTACCGACAATCGCCCAGAAATCGGCCCAGATGGCCCCGGCATATGCCATCACACCTACCGCGGGCGGCACCAGCAGCAAGGGCAGGTAGCGCAGCAGGCTGCTGGCGGCGACACTGAGCGGTTCGCCGACTTCTCCGCGCGCAAGCAGGTAGAGGAACAGCAGCACCAGGCCGATGATCGGCCCCGGCAGCATGTGCAGGAACAGGGCATTGAGCCCGCTACCGATCAGCTGGAACAGCACCAGCCAGGTCAGTCCGCGCAACAGCATGACAATCTCCAGGAGTCAGGCCCGGCCGAGACAGGCGTGACCGGGGCAGCGCCATTATAGGCGCGCAACCCCGCGCTATAACCCGTCATTCGCAAGGGACATGGCCGCTTGACCAGCCTGGTGAGCCGTGATGATGTAGGCTCCCTACACGCGTTACACCCAAAAAGAACTAAAACAACGCATCCATGGAGGATGATGTATGCCGCTTGTACCTGTCGCAGAACTGAAGACCTACATTGGCAAGGACCTGGGCCACTCCGAATGGGTGACCATCGACCAGCAGCGCATCAACCAGTTCGCCGAATGCACCGGCGACCACCAGTTCATCCACGTCGACCCCGAACGCGCCAAGCAAACGCCTTTCGGCTCTACCATCGCCCATGGATTTCTCAGCCTCTCGCTTATCCCCATGCTGATCGAGAACTTGCTGGTCATGCCGGAAGGCCTGAAGATGGCTGTGAACTATGGCCTGGACAGTGTGCGATTCATCCAGCCGGTGAAGGTCGACTCCCGGGTCCGCCTCTCGCTGAAAGTGATCGACGTGAATGAAAAGAATCCGGGGCAATGGCTGATCAAGGCCCTCGCTACCCTGGAGATCGAAGGGCAGCAGAAGCCTGCCTATATTGCAGAGTCCCTCAGCCTCTGCTTTGTCTGATGCCGTGCGGCCGAGAGCATGGCAATTGCCCTCGGCCCAGACGCCCCCTGACGATGGGACGCCCTTGTCTCATCGCCCCCTGTTCCAGCTTCAGGCTGCCCCCCTTTGGGAGGAGCAAGGGTGAATGAAGGCGGGCAAACGTTCCGCCCGCCAGGCGAATGAAATTGCTCCCTCCGGTTTCGTGCGCCCCATAGCACTTCTCGCAGCCTCGTGGCCCTCCTCCAAAAATCCCCGCAATCGCCCGCTTTTTTGCGCCACACTGATACCAGACTCTCCAACAAGGCTCCTAAATGAAGCACCTGCTCCCCCTATCCCTCGCCCTGCTGCTAGCGGCTTGCGGCGAAGGGGAACCCCTGACTCCTCCAGATGCCCGCCTGCCGGATGGCTCGCGCTACCGCGGGGAGCTGGTCGACGGCCTGCTGCAAGGCCCTGGCCGCCTGGACTACAGCAATGGCACCTGGTTCCAGGGCCAGTTCAAGGATGGCCAACCCGAGGGCCAGGGTGAGTGGCACGGCCCCAATGGCATGGTCTACGTCGGTGAGTTCAAGGCCGGACTGTTCCATGGTCGCGGGCTGCTGACCTATGGCGATGGCACCAGCTACAAAGGCCGCTTCAAGGGCAACCAGTTCAATGGCGAGGGCACGCTGCGCCAAGGCGGCATGACCTACCGCGGCGAGTTCCGCAACGACAAGTACCACGGGCTGGGCATGCTCGAATGGCCAGACGGCAGCCTCTATCAGGGCGGCTTCGCAGCCGGCCAGCCGGACGGCGAAGGCGTACGTACCGACAGCGCCGGCAACCGCTTCAGCGGCCAGTTCCGCAAAGGTCAACTGCAGGGCCCTGGCAGCTATCAGGGCGAAGACGGCTCCCACTACGTGGGTGGGTTCAAGGACAGCGTGTTCGACGGCAAGGGACGCTTCTCCAGCGCCGAAGGCGATGTCTGGAGCGGTACGTTCAGGCAGGGCGCGCTGGCCGGCGAAGGGGAGTTCCAGGGGGCCGACGGCAGCCACTACCAAGGCCAGTTCAAGGACTGGCGCTACCAGGGCAAAGGCCAGCTTCGAGAGGCTGACGGTAGCCACTATCAAGGCCATTTCAGCGGCGGGCTGTACGCCGGCCGCGGCAACCTGACCCTGCCCGACGGCCGCAGCGAAGCCGGCATCTGGCACGAGGGCGTGCGAATCCGTGATGATCAGGGCAAGGCGCTGCCGACTCCGCTGGAAGTGGGTCTCCTCGCCCAGGGCATGCTGCTCGACCAGGCCATCGCCAGCCTGCCCGCCTCCACTCCGGAGGTCGAACTCTATTCCCTGAGCCTGGCCGGCGACGGTCGCCAGAGCGTGTTCCTACGCGAGGCGGACTACGTTTCCCGGCTGCTTGCCGAGCGTTTCGGCGCCCATGGCCAAATCACCCTCGTCAACCACCGCGAGCACATGGCCGACCGCCCCCTGGCCACCCGTGAGAGCCTGACCCGCGCCGTGCAGGCGATAGCCGAACGCAGCGGGCCGGAGGACCTGGTGTTCATCTACCTCACCAGCCATGGCTCGCCACAACATGAACTGGCCCTGGAACAGCCTGGCCTCGAGCTCGCCCCACTGCCGGCCCACGAGCTGGCCAACCTGCTGGCGCCACTGCGCGAGCGGACCAAGGTGCTGGTGATTTCCGCCTGCTACTCCGGTGGCTTCATCCCCGCAGTGAAGGATGACAACACCCTGGTAATGACTGCCGCCCGTGCCGACCGTGTCTCCTTCGGCTGCTCCGAGGAGAGCGACTTCACCTACTTCGGCCGCGCCCTGTTCGCCGAGGCCTTCAAGGAAACCGATGACCTTGAACGGGCCTTCGACATCGCCAAAGCGAAAGTGGCCGAGCGCGAGCAGGCCGATGACTTCGAGGCCTCGGAGCCGCAGATCTGGGCGCCCAAGTCCGTGATCACCCGTTGGCGCACGCTTCGCGAGCATCAGGCCAAGGCCGCACTGACTGCGCAACGCAACGTGAATTCCGACAAAACCGAGCACAGCCACTAAGCTGGAATTGTATCAGCGGAGAAACAGCATGCATTTGACGCCCCAGCACATCCTGCTCGCCGGCGCCACTGGTCTCACTGGCGAACACCTGCTCGACCGCCTGCTCAGCGAACCCACGGTAATGCGGGTGGTGGCGCCCACGCGTCGGCCGCTGGCCGAACACCCGCACCTGACCAATCCCGTGGGTCCGTTCCCCGAGCTGCTCACGCAACTCCACGGCCCACTGGACACTGCCTTCTGCTGCCTCGGCAGCACGATTCGCCAGGCTGGGTCACAGGAAGCCTTCCGTGCTGTCGACCATGACCTGGTCCTGGCCGTCGCCCAACGCGCCCGCGAACTGGGTGCGCGGCACTTCATCGTGGTCAGCGCCCTGGGTGCCAACCCAAAGTCCCAAGTGTTCTACAACCGGGTCAAGGGCGAGATGGAAGAAGGGCTGAAGGCCCAGGACTGGCCACAACTGACCATCGCCCGCCCCTCGCTGCTGCTCGGCCCTCGCAGTGAGTTCCGCGTCAGCGAACGCCTGGCAGCGCCGCTGATGCGCTGGGTACCAGGCAAATACCGCGGCATCCATGCCTGCACCCTTGCCCGCGCGCTCTGGCGGCTGGCACTGGAAGAGGACAACGGGGTACGCATCGTCGAATCCGACGACTTGCGCCGGCTCGGTCGCTGACCGCCCAGCTCCGCGGCGACACCCGGGGCTGGGCAGGCAGAAGCTCAGCGGTTAGCCTTATCGACCTTCCAGTCGATGCGAAGCTTCTGCCATGCGTACCCTCACCACCCTCTTGGGCAACAGCCAGAAACTCGACGGCGGCGCCATGTTCGGCAATGCTCCCCGCGCCCTCTGGGAGCGCTGGATGGCGCCGGATGCCGAACACCGCATCGACCTCGGCTGCCGTGCCCTGCTGGTACAGGACGGCGAGCGCAACATACTTGTGGAAACGGGTATCGGCGCCTTCTTCTCCCCGGAGCTGAAGCAACGCTTCGGTGTCCAGGAGGAGCACCATGTGCTCCTCGACAGCCTCGCACAATTGAGCCTCAGTGATGCCGACATCGATGTCGTCCTGCTCACCCACCTGCATTTCGACCACGCTGGCGGCCTGCTCGCCCCCTGGGCACCCGGCCAACCGCCGCGCCTGCTGTTCCCCAACGCCTGTTTCGTGACTGGCCGTCGCCAATGGCAACGCGCCTGCCAGCCTCACGCGCGCGATCGCGCCTCCTACATCCCGGAATTACTGGAACTGCTCGAAGCCAGCGGCCGCCTCGAACTGGTCGACGAAGGCTCCAGCAGCCCAAGCCTCGGTGATGCCTGGCGCCTGCACTGGAGCGACGGCCACACCCCCGGCCAGTTACTTCCGGAGATCGACATGCCCGACGGCCCGGTGCTGTTCAGCGGTGACCTCATCCCCGGCTCACCCTGGGTGCACTTGCCCATCACCATGGGCTACGACCGCTTCCCCGAAGGCCTGATCGAAGAGAAGGAAGCCCTGCTCGCCGATCTGCTGGCACGCAACGGCCGACTCGTCTTCACCCACGACCCGGCCATCGCCATGGGCCGTGTGGTGCGCGATGCCAAGGGCCGCTATGGCCTGGTCGACAGCCTTGCCGACGTGCGCGGGCTGACCGGCTGAACGGCTTGACGCACAGCGTCGGGTAAACAAGGATTCCGCTTTGCCAAGGAGACCGACAGCATGAGCCTCGATTCGGTGCGCACCTTCTTCGCCCGGAAGGCCCCGGAAATCGACATCATCGAACTGAAGACCAGCACCGCTACCGTGGCCCTCGCCGCCGAGGCGCATGGTGTCGAGCCCGGTCGCATTGCCAAAACGCTGGCCTTCCGCGTCGGCGAACAGGCGGTCCTGGTGGTGGCCCGGGGTGACGCGCGAATCGACAACCGCAAGTTCAAGGAAACCTTTGGCGGCAAGGCCAAGATGCTCGATGCCGAGACGGTGGAGGCGCTGACCAGCCATCCGGTTGGCGGGGTATGCCCCTTCGGACTGGCAACGCCGCTGCCGGTGTATTGCGATCGATCCTTGCAGGCTTTTGACGAGGTGGTGCCCGCTGCCGGTGCCATCCACAGTGCTGTGCGCATCACACCGCAGTACATGGCCGAGCTGGTCGAAGCGCAGTGGGTGGATGTGTGTCAGGAGCCTGGTTGACATAGGCGATACAAGCCACAGCACTCAGCGCTCAAGGCCAACGAGCAGTCCGCAGGATGGCCGGGCGGCGCCAGGCTCGGCCAACGATTTCGCCCCGCCGGACAAACGCACCGCGGCAAGGTCCAGCCCCCAGTTTCCCCCAGCGCCAGCACCCCGAACCTGGGGAGGTTCCCCACTAACGGGCCCGTTTGGCACTGGCCTGCAAGCGCTCGTAATGCTTCAGCACGCTGGGCACATAGCGCTGGGTTTCCGGATAGGGCGGAATCGCACGGCCAGCGCTGTGAACCGCCGCAGGCCCCGCGTTGTAAGCCGCCAGGGCAAGAGACAGATCGTTGTTGAACTGTCTCATCAGGCGTTTGAGGTAGCGTGCACCGCCCCGTATGTTCTGCGCGGGGTCGAAAACATTTTTCACGCCCATGTTGCGCGCGGTATCCGGCATCAGCTGCATCAACCCGGCAGCACCGCGCGGCGAGACGGCTGAGGGATTGTAGTTGGATTCGGTCTTGATCACCGCATGCAGCAGGTCCGCAGGCAGACCGTACTCCTGGGCGGCCTGGGCCACCATCAACCTGTAGCGCCGCCCCGATGCCGCCGCGCGAGGCTGCGAGACCTTCCTGGCGGGCTCGCGAGCGACTCGCGCAGGGTTCAGGCCAGATCGGTGGATGGTGGTCAGCGTGACCCTGCCGCCCACCGTATCCACGCGATAGATGTCTGCCTGAGTGGCCAGTGGCGCCAGCATGGCAAACAGGCACAACGCCCTCATAGCGAAGGTTTGCATGGTCGACCCTCCCCTTTCGGGTCCGCAGTCCCATGGATGCTTCGGTGCAACTCAATCAGCAAAGCACATGCCGGATCGCCGGCCAGCCCTCGACCGGGCAGCATGCCCGGGTCTTGCCTGGACGGCACCAGACACCCGCTGAATGGATGCTTGACCATGCTCGAGCATTCAGTAGCAGCGAAGTGCACAGGCCAAAGCTAGGCTTTGGATTCAAGGGGACGTAGCTCAGCTGGGAGAGCGCGGCGTTCGCATCGCCGAGGTCGGGAGTTCGATCCTCCTCGTCTCCACCAGATTCACGCTGTCGAGCAGCGTTCAATAACCGCCGGAAACACCCAGATTGACACCCAGCTCGGCCGCCACGGCGAACGGTAACAGCAGGGTATCCAGCAGCGCACTGGCGGGCAGGTCCAGACCCGGATAGCGGGGGGGCTCGACGCCGAAGCGGTCCATCGGGCAACAACCGCCCTTCAGCGAATACCAATCCAGCCGAGTGCCGGAATAAATAATCGGTGCACCCGGCTTAGCCGCATTCAAAGTGGTGACGCTGGCGCAGCCCTGAACGACGAGCGCCAGCAACAAGGCCAGCAGCGGCCTATTCATCAATACCCAGATGGTGCTCGCCCCAACGCGGCAGCATGTCCTGCGGGATGTCCAGCAGGTTGAGGATTCGCGCCACCACGAAGTCCACCAGGTCATCGATGGTCTGCGGCTGGTGATAAAAACCGGGCGACGCCGGCACGATCAGTGCCCCCAGGTTCGACAGCTTCAGCATGTTCTCCAGATGGATGCTGGAGTACGGCGCCTCGCGCGGCACCAGGATCAGCTGGCGGCGCTCCTTCAGCGCCACGTCGGCGGCACGCTCGATCAGGTTGTTGCAAGCGCCGGTCGCGATGGCCGAGAGAGTCCCGGTAGAACAGGGCACGACGACCATCGCACCCGGCGCACCGGAGCCGGAGGCAACCGGGGCCATCCAGTCCTCCTTGCCGTAGACGCGGATCTGCCCCGGTGCGGCGCCCGTGTATTCGCTCAGAAATACCTGCATCGCCTGGGGCTTGGCCGGCAAGGTGACATCTGTCTCGGTGGCCATCACCAACTGGGCGGCCTTGGAGATCATGAAGTGCACCTCGCGGTCCTCCTGCACCAGACAGTCCAGCAGGCGCAGGCCATATTGCGCGCCCGAGGCGCCGGTCATCGCCAGGGTGACGCGTGCGGGTCCGCTCATCGGCCGTCTCCTCAGTCTTCCAGGGCCTTGGCCAGTTTGCCATGCAGGCCGCCGAAGCCGCCGTTGCTCATGATCACCACCTGGGTTCCTGGGCGGGCCAGCACCTTGACCTCGTTAATGATGCTTTCCAGCGAGGTGCAGACCTGCGACGGTACCGGGCAGGCCATTGCCGTGGCGGCCAAGTCCCAGCCGAGGTTCGGAGGCGCATACCAGAACACCTGATCGGCCAGTTTCACCGACTCCGGCAGGCCATCCCGGTGGGCGCCAAGTTTCATGGAGTTGGAACGTGGCTCGATCACTGCGATAACCGGCGCATCGCCTACGCGCTTGCGCAGCCCGTCAAGGGTCGTGGCAATGGCAGTCGGGTGATGAGCGAAGTCGTCATAGATGGTTATGCCCTTCACTTCGGCAACCTTCTCCATGCGCCGCTTCACGCTCTTGAAAGCGCTCAGGGCGGCGACACCCAGTTCCGGCACCACACCTACATGGCGAGCGGCGGCCAGGGTCGCCAGGGCATTGGCGACGTTGTGCTGGCCGGTCAGCTCCCACTCGACGGTCCCGGCCGAGGTGCCCTCGAACGACACTTCGAAACGCGAGCCGTCTCCAGCAAGCAGGCGCGCCTGCCACTGGCCGCCTTCGCCGGTGGTTTGCACAGGGGTCCAGCAGCCCATTTCCAGCACCCGCGCAATAGCGCTCTCGGAGGTGGGATGGATGATCAGGCCTTGGCCCGGAATGGTGCGCACCAGATGGTGGAACTGCCGCTCGATGGCCGCGAGATCGGGGAAGATATCTGCATGGTCGAACTCGAGATTATTGAGGATCGCAGTGCGTGGGCGGTAATGGACGAACTTCGAACGCTTGTCGAAGAAGGCGCTGTCGTATTCATCAGCCTCGACTACGAAGAACGGCGTGCCGCCCAGGCGTGCCGACACTCCGAAGTTCTGCGGCACACCGCCGATGAGGAAGCCCGGGCTCATGCCCGCATGCTCCAGCACCCAGGCCAGCATGCTCGTGGTGGTGGTCTTGCCGTGGGTACCGGCAACGGCCAGCACCCAGCGGCCTTGCAAAACGTGGTCGGCCAGCCATTGCGGGCCGGAAACGTAAGGCAGGCCTTTATTCAGCACATATTCCACCGCCGGGTTGCCGCGAGACAAAGCGTTGCCGATTACCACCAGGTCGGGTGCCGGCGTGAGCTGTGCCGGATCATAGCCCTGCATCAACTCGATGCCCTGAGCCTCCAGCTGGGTGCTCATGGGCGGGTAGACGTTGGCGTCGGAACCGGTGACGCGATGGCCAAGCTCTTTGGCCAGCACCGCCAGCGACCCCATGAAGGTGCCGCAGATGCCAAGGATATGGATATGCATGAATGACCTCTGAATCGGGCCACCAGGCCCGTAAAAAACTTGTCGCAGGTTAGCACAGCGGCCTGCCTGGCCCTATTGCCCCGTACGCAACCGGGTTTGCTTGCCGAGGGTGCGAATTCATTCGAAAACCGGGCCGAAGGGCCATCCTTTTGGGGGGGCGCGGCGAGTCCCTTTGCAAATGATTTCGTCCCAACAGTCGAATGCCACGGCATCGGAGCCGTGGAGCGAGAACCTGGTTTGACAATCAGGACGCAGGGAGTTCGCCCAAGGTCAATCTCGCCAGGATCAAGACGACTCAGGGCCACGAAACCATGACTGCCTCATGCCACTTTCCGTTCGCTCTGGAGGGTGGTTCGAAGCGATGCATCCGAGGACCGCTGATACGCATAAAACGATGCTATCTGATCATTTTTTGCGCACCCGCTATGCGGCAATATGGAATGGCATACCGTATTACGGAATCCCTAAACACCTTCATCTAGAGAATCCCATGAGCTTCGAAATTCGCAAAATCGTCACCTGTATCGAAGAGACCTTCATTGAAGGTGGCAAGGCTGCTGCAAAGCCGGTAACCATGACTGGCGTGGCTGTGGTGCTCCGCAATCCATGGCATGGAAGAGGATTCGTCGAGGACCTCAAACCTGAAGTCAGGGCACACTGCTCCGAACTCGGCGCCCTGATGGTCGAGCGTCTCTGCGCTGCCATCGGTGGTGCTGGCCGGATTGAGGCTTATGGAAAAGCCGCAGTAGTCGGCGAAGAGGGCGAAATCGAACATGCCTCGGCGGTGATCCATACCCTACGCTTCGGCAATCACTATCGTGAAGCTGTCGATGCCAAAAGCTATCTGGTTTTCACCAACAAGCGCGGCGGCGCTGGGACGTCGATCCAGATCCCAATGATGCACAAGGATGACGAAGGCCTTCGCTCGCACTACCTGACCCTGGAAATGCAGATAGAAGATGCGCCCCGGGCAAACGAGATTGTCGTTGTCCTCGGCGCGGCCAATGGAGGACGCGTGCATTCGCGCATCGGCAACCGCTACCTGGACCTGCAAGAAATTCAGGCGGAGCAGGCACAAGAGTAGTTCTGCCTGACGACACCGAGGTCTTGACTTTCTCCCCCTCGAGCGTTGAGTCACTACCATTCACGGGCGTTCTGCTGCGCCGGCAGCAGCAGCTGTTGCCTCCCGTGCAGTCCGCAACTGATTGGGATGCCAGGGCGACTCACTCGATTCAAACAGGTTGCCTGCGCGGAGTCATGGTTGAAGGAAATGCCAGATGAAGGGGAGATTCCGCTCATTTCGCGCTGCTCATCTGATGTCTAGACGCGAATTGACGAAAACGCTCGGTGGGCAAGCCTTCGAACAACTCCGCGGGAGTACTTTGGGCATCGAGGCGTCCGTCCTGCATAAAGATCACTCGATTGGAAACCTGCCGGGCATATCCCATCTCAGGGGTGACAACCAACATGGTGCGGCCCTCCTCCGCCAGAGAGCGCATCACCTTGAGCACCTCCCCACCAACTCAGGGGCCAGTGCCGAAGTTGGCTCATCGAAAAACATGACCTGAGGTTTCATCGCCAAAGCCCGGGCAACTGCAACGCGTTGTTGCTGACCTCCGGATAGATCAGCGGGATAGTACTAAACAAAGCGCGCCCCAACCGCTGAATGGGGGGCCTGCGGAATCTCTAAACAAGTCAGCCGCCCTCGGACAATCGCACGTGGCTTCCACAAGGCAGACGCTGATCGCTACTACCTCACCCAGACCTTCCTGTTCGCTGGTGATGATCCCTACGCGGATGGGTAGGCGCGTGTTGATCGGGGGGGTTAAACTGGCGGCTGTCTCACCCTGCTAGCTTCGTTAGGAATCCTTGTGTCCCACTCTGCCGACGACCACTCATCCCTGGCCGCCTTTGCCCTTGAAAGTCCGTCCCCTCTGTATGCAAGAGTCAAGGAGATCATCCTGCAGCAGATCCGGACCGGCGTCTGGGGCCCCAACTCCAAGCTGCCTTCCGAGAGCGAGTTGCTCAATCTGCTCGGGGTGAGTCGGATGACCATCAACCGGGCCCTGCGCGAGCTGACCATCGAAGGCGTGCTAGTACGCCTGCAAGGAGTGGGTACCTTCGTCGCAGAACCGAAAGGCCACGCAGCACTTTTCGAAATCCACAACATCGCTGAAGAGATTGCCGCCCGAGGCCACACGCATCGTTGCCAGGTGATACTGCTCGAAGCCTTGCCGGAAAACTCGCAGCCGGCGATGCCGTTCACTCTGGAAGGCGTTAAGCAGATCTTCCATTCGCTGGTTGTGCACTACGAGAATGAAATCCCCGTGCAGATCGAGGAGCGGTTCGTCAACGCCGCAATCGCGCCCCAGTATCTGCAGCAGGACTTCACCCGTATTACCCCTTATGCCTACCTGGTCCAGCTTGCTCCGCTGACCGAAGGCGAGCATGTGGTGGAGGCGATCCATGCCACGCCCGCCGAATGCAAACTGCTGCGGATCAAGCGCAATGAGCCGTGCCTGCTGATTCGCCGACGCAGCTGGTCAGCTAAAGGTCAAGTCGGCAGCGCACGGCTGGTATACCCAGGTTCGCGCTATCGCCTTGAAGGCCGCTTCGGCCAGTAACAGTCCGTGGGCGCCCTTGGATCAGGGCACCTGAACCATGAGCCGGTAGCCCCGCCGTCGACAGCGTGCTTGTCCTCACCAACCTGTTACCGGCGCGTTACTCAACGCACAAGACTGTTACTTTTTTTCGATCCCATTTCCCTCGTCGCCCTAGCCTGCCTTGAAAGGCGCGCTCTCCAGCGCCTGTTTTTTCTATTCGCAACCACTTGAAATTACGTGGATTTACCCCTCATAGCGGAACTCTTGGCAGCGCATTGCTGAGGGGTTGGCTCTTTTTTTGCCTCTACTTGTCTATACAGGTTGATATATGGTTATCTGTATAAGACATGACATACCGAGGCGAGCTGACTGGAAGCCCGACCGGACGTTGTCGACATGAGTTCCCGGAACAACAACCCCAGCTTCCGGTAAGTCAGTGAGCAGCTTGAGCCCACGCCCTTGCCGCAGTGATCGCATGAAGGAGTCCACCTTGAACAAGCCAACCCGTTTCCGTGATGTCGAAATCCGCGCCCCGCGTGGCAACCAGCTGAACGCCAAAAGCTGGCTGACCGAAGCGCCGCTGCGCATGCTGATGAACAACCTCGACCCCGAGGTCGCGGAAAACCCGAAGGAACTGGTGGTCTACGGCGGCATCGGCCGCGCCGCACGCAACTGGGAGTGCTACGACAAGATCGTCGAGACCCTCAAGGAGCTGAACGAGGACGAGACCCTGCTGGTGCAATCCGGCAAACCGGTCGGCGTGTTCAAGACCCACGCCAACGCCCCGCGCGTACTGATCGCCAACTCCAACCTGGTGCCGCACTGGGCCAACTGGGAACACTTCAACGAGCTGGATGCCAAGGGCCTGGCCATGTACGGCCAGATGACCGCCGGCAGCTGGATCTACATCGGCAGCCAGGGCATCGTCCAGGGCACCTTCGAGACCTTCGTCGAAGCCGGCCGCCAGCACTACAACGGCAACCTGACCGGTCGCTGGGTCCTCACCGCCGGCCTCGGCGGCATGGGCGGTGCCCAGCCGCTGGCCGCGACCCTGGCCGGCGCCTGCTCGCTGAACATCGAATGCCAGCAAAGCCGCATCGACTTCCGCCTGAAGACCCGTTACGTCGACGAGCAGGCCAAGGACCTCGACGACGCCCTGGCGCGCATCGCCAAATACACCGCCGAAGGCAAGGCGATCTCCATCGCCCTGCATGGCAACGCCGCTGAAATCCTGCCGGCACTGGTCCGCCGTGGCGTACGCCCGGACATGGTCACCGACCAGACCAGCGCCCACGACCCGCTCAACGGCTACTTGCCGATTGGCTGGACCTGGGAACAGTACCGCGACCGCGCGCAGACCGAGCCGGCTGCCGTGGTGAAAGCCGCCAAGCAGTCCATGGCCGTGCACGTGCAGGCCATGCTGGACTTCCAGAAGCAAGGCATCCCGACCTTCGACTACGGCAACAACATCCGTCAGATGGCCAAGGAAGAAGGCGTGGCCAATGCCTTCGACTTCCCCGGTTTCGTGCCAGCCTATATCCGCCCGCTGTTCTGCCGTGGCATCGGCCCATTCCGCTGGGCCGTGCTGTCCGGCGACCCGCAGGACATCTACAAGACCGACGCCAAGGTCAAGGAACTGATCCCGGACGACGCCCACCTGCACCGCTGGCTGGACATGGCGCGCGAGCGCATCAGCTTCCAGGGCCTGCCGGCGCGCATCTGCTGGGTCGGCCTGGGCCAACGCGCCAAGCTCGGCCTGGCCTTCAACGAGATGGTCCGCTCCGGCGAGCTGTCGGCACCCATCGTGATCGGCCGCGACCACCTGGATTCCGGCTCGGTCTCCAGCCCCAACCGCGAAACCGAAGCCATGCAGGACGGTTCCGATGCTGTCTCCGACTGGCCGCTGCTCAATGCCCTGTTGAACACCGCCAGCGGCGCCACCTGGGTCTCGCTGCACCACGGCGGCGGCGTGGGGATGGGTTTCTCCCAGCACTCCGGCATGGTGATCGTTTGTGACGGTACCGACGAAGCGGCTGCGCGCATCGCCAACGTGCTGACCAACGACCCTGGCACCGGCGTGATGCGCCATGCCGACGCCGGATACCAGATCGCCATCGATTGCGCCAAGGAACAAGGCCTGAACCTGCCGATGATCACCGGCAAGCGCTGAGACCTGACACCATGACAAACCCAAACAACAAATCCGCCGCGCAGCCATTGCGCGGGGTTCGAGTGCTCGACCTCAGCCGTGTACTGGCTGGCCCGCATTGCACTGCGATGCTGGCCGACCTGGGCGCGGAGGTCGTCAAGTTCGAGGTTCCCGGGCATGGCGACGACAGTCGCCACCTGGGCCCCTTCGGCGACGATGGCGAGAGCGTTTACTTCGGCCTGATCAATCGCGGTAAGCGCAGTGTGGAGCTGGACTTCAAGGCACCAGCCGATCTGGAGCGCTTCTATCAACTGGTGGCAGACGCCGACGTGGTCGTCGAGAACTTCCGCCCTGGAGTGACCCAGCGCCTGGGTATCGATTTCGAGTCCCTGAAAGCACACAACCCGAAGCTAATCTACGCCAGCATTTCCGGTTTCGGCCAGAATGGGCCGCTGTCCAAACGGCCCGCCTATGACATCGTCGCCCAGGCCATGTCCGGGCTGATGAGCGTGACCGGCTTCCCGGAAACCGGCCCGACCCGCAGTGGCGAAGCTCTGGGCGATCTGTGCGCCGGTGTCTATGCCGCCTGGGCGATCAGCTCGGCGCTCTTTGCCCGCGAACGCCAGGGCGAAGGAGCCCAGTACATCGACGTTGCCATGTTCGATGTACTGGTCAGCCTGCAGATGACCGGTCTCTCCAACCTGTTCGCCAAGGGCACCGCCCCCGGCCTGGTGGGTAATCGTCACCCGGTCTCGACCCCGTTCGACACCTACAAGGCCGCCGATGGCCTGGTCGTGATCGCCGTTGCAAGCGACAAGCTGTTCCGCCGTTTCTGCGAAAGCATGGAGCGCGCCGAACTGGCGGATGACCCTCGTTTCGCCGACGACACCTCACGCACTGTCAACGAATGCTCGTTGCGTGCGGAAATCGAGGATTGGACCAGTTCCCGCTCCGTCGAGCACATCTGCGATCTGCTGCTGGACGCCGGGGTGCCCTCTTCCCCCGTCTGGAACCTCGCGCAAGCAACGGGTTGCGAACAGGCCAAATCCCGCCAGTTACTCGTCCAACCCAGCGACGACCGTCCACCGCTCGTGCCCCAACCGGTCTTCTTCAACGGCACCAAGCCCAATGCCGCGTTGCGTGCCCCTCGTCTTGGCGAGGCGAATTCCCTTTTTGGCCTGAACCATCACGGAGACACCCATGAACTTTGAGCTTGATTCTACTGAACTGGCCGTCGTCGAGTCCGCCGAGCGCGTCTCGCGCGACGTGCTCCAGGCTAACGCCCAACGCTATGACGAAGCCGAAGCGTTCTGCGGGGACAGCCTGAAAGCCTTGGGTGATCTGGGCTTCATGGGCATCAACCTGCCCGAGACCTACGGTGGTTTTGGCGTTGGCAGCCTGGCGATGAGCCGGGTAGTCGAAGCAGTCGCGGCGGCTTGCGCCTCTACAGCATCGGCCCTCACCGCGCATTTCCTCGCCACCGACTCCATCCTCATCGGCGGCACCGAAGCGCAACGCCAGGAATGGCTGCCACGCGCCGCCGCCGGCGAGCTGCTGGGCGCCTTCGGCCTCACCGAACCGGCCGCAGGTTCCAACCCCGCCGACATGCGTACCCGCGCAGTGCGCGAGAACAACGGCTGGCGCATTCGCGGTAGTAAGCACTACATCACCAACGCTCGCGAAGCCGACTTCATCGTCCTGTACGCCAAGACCGACGCCGATGCCGGGCACCGTGGCATCAGCGCCTTCATGATCCCGAGAGGGACCGAGGGCGTGACCTTCTCCAACCCAGAGAAGACCATGGGTCTGCGCGCCAGCACCATCTATGAACTGGCGCTGGATTGCTGGCTGCCAGAGTCGGCCCTGCTGGGCGATGAGGGGCAAGGCTTCCGCACTGCCATGGAGGTTCTGGACCGCGGCCGGGTCGAGGTTGCAGCCATGTCCCTGGGCATCGCCCGCGCGGCCATGGAGTACAGCCTCAAGTGGGTCGACGAGCGTCAGATCGGTCCCAAACCGTTGTCGGCCTACCAGGGCACCCAATGGCGCCTGGCCGACATGTACACCCAGCTCGAAGCTGCGCGCCTGCTCACGATGCAGGCGGCAGCACGCCGCGACAGCGGGGAGCGCTTCAGCCTCGAATCGGCCACCGCCAAACTCTTCGCGGCCGAAGCAGCCGGTTTCATCACCGACGCCGCACTCCAACTGCACGGCGGCTACGGCTACATCCGTGACCTGCCGCTGGAGCGCTTCGTTCGCGATGCCCGCATCCTGCGAATTTTCGAAGGCACCTCCGAGGTCCAGAAAATCATTATCTCTCGCGCCGTACTGGACGCCGCCCGCAAGTAAGCGGAGGCAACCTGGGCGGCTCGTGTCGTCCAGGTCTGTAGGGAATAGCTGTGCATAACAACAATACTGGCGCCATGAACAATGGCGCCGCACGAGGAGAACCTCATGGCTGGTAAGTCCCTTATAGAAACTCGCTCCATTGACTACATCCCCGAACGTGAGCGTCACGGTCGGTTATTCAGTCAGTTCACCCTGTGGTTCGGCGCCAACCTGCAAATCACCGCGATCGTGACAGGGGCCTTGGCGGTGGTGCTGGGCGGCGATGTGTTCTGGTCCCTGATTGGCCTGCTGATCGGCCAGGTATTCGGCGGTATCGTCATGGCCCTGCACGGCGCACAAGGGCCGAAACTCGGCCTGCCGCAGATGATCTCGAGTCGAGTGCAGTTCGGTGTGCTCGGCGCGGTGATACCCCTAGTGCTGGTTTGCCTCATGTACATCGGCTTCAACGCCACCGGCACTGTGCTCGCCGGCCAGGCGATCGGACAGATGGCCAACGTCAGTGATACGGCAGGCATCCTCATCTTCGCCGGCGTGATCGTCGTGCTAACGGTGTGCGGATATCGAGTGATCCACCTGCTAGGCCGCGCTGCCAGCATCCTCGGCATCGTAGCCTTCGCCTACCTGTTCGTGCGCCTGCTCTCGGTCAACGACATCGGTACCCTGCTGGATAACCGGCACTTCAGCTGGAGCACCTTCCTCCTGGCCGTGTCCCTATCGGCATCCTGGCAAATCGCCTTCGGGCCCTATGTTGCGGACTACTCGCGCTATCTGCCGAGCAACACTTCGCCGTTCAAGACCTTCCTCGCCGTAGGCCTGGGCTCAATCATCGGCTCCCAGACTTCGATGGTGCTCGGCGTCTTCGCCGCCGCGCTGGCCGGCAAGGAATTCTCCGGCCATGAAGTGGCCTACATCGTCGGTCTGGGCGCCAGTGGCGTGATGGCTGGCCTGCTGTTCTTCAGCGTGGTTTTCGGCAAGGTGACCATCTCCACCTTGAACGCCTATGGCAGCTTCATGTGCCTCGCCACCATCATCAGTGGCTTCCGCGGCAACCTGACCATCTCCCATGTCCAGCGCTTGCTCTTCGTGCTGTGCATCGTCGGGATATCCACAGCCCTGGCGCTAATCGGCCAGCACTCGTTTCTCAGCGCGTTCAAGTCGTTTCTACTCTTCCTGCTGGCCTTCTTCACGCCTTGGAGTGCCATCAACCTGGTCGACTATTACTTCATCACCAAGGAACGCTATGACATTCCAGCGCTGTCGGACCCTGATGGTCGTTATGGTCGCTGGAACTGGATCGGCGTTGGCGTCTACGTGTTCGGCGTGATCGTCCAGATGCCGTTCATCGCGACCGGTTTCTATACCGGCCCGCTGGTGGCGCACCTGGGTGAAACCGACATCTCGTGGCTAGTGGGGCTGATCATTCCCGCGCTCGTCTACTACCCCCTGGCCCGTCACGGCTTTCGCGGCGCGCCAACACACCTGGTTTCCCCCGGCGATGCCCTCTCCCAGGGACATCGCTAGGGGGCTGCGATCGAAATCAGGCAACCGGTGAATCACCTCAACGCCGCCCCGTTCCGGGGCGGCAAACCCTGCCCAGGTTCACGGCCCCATCACCCGGCACGCCCCAATGAGTCCTGAGCGGGAGGCTATTGCGCACTCAAGAAGAGAAGCTGGACAAACTTCATCGATCCCGCTCAAAAGCCCTCTGGGCATCCGGCACTTCAATTGAGCGCATGCACTTTCACCTTTAGTACTTCACCGGCTCAACTGCAAATAGCGTAAAAAGCCATGAACCATATCCAGAACTCACACGATCGATCCAATACGCCAGATCGCCTGCGTAAAGCAGCGCTGGATCTATTCATCGACAATGGCTACCAATCGACAAGTTTGCGCGATCTGGCTGCGCACCTTGGCATTCATGCTGGCTCTCTATACCACCACATTGAAAGCAAGCAGAGCCTGTTGTTTGAAATCATAGAAGAATGCATGAGCGACTTGGTCAGCGCCATCAACTCCAATCTGAGACGAGCCAGGGACAACAAGACAAAGCTGCGAGCATTCATCAGAACTTTCATTGAATTTCAAATTAACGAAAAAAAGAAAGTACTCCTCATACTTCGCGAAAGAAGCAACCTTTCTTTTGAACAACGACAGGTGGTCTCAGCACTAAGAAATGACTATGCCAACTGTCTCAAGCACATAATTAAATTCGAGACCAAAGAGACGTTGCACAACGATATAGAATTGAAGTTTCTAGCAAACGGAATAATCGGAATGTTGGAAAGCATTCCGATGTGGGATGAAAGTGACCAGCCCCTACCAACCCAACAAATTGTGGAGCAACTGACCGAAATCATTGTGAGATCCGTTTTGAATCGCTCCTAGCTCAGCATCCACGTCCAGATTTAAACCAACCCCATATACTGCTGCCAAAATTATCGGCAGGAGGCTCTCCGATTCGGCGCTCCTTGCTGACGCAAAGCTCGAAAACCAGACCCTCGAAATACCCTTGAGGCAGCTCTTCACTGGCAACACCTTTTTCAGTCCGGGAGCCCGTCACTTCAATAATGCGTGATGGCTACCGAGTCTTTTCCCTGGCGTACGTTGCCATCCAGGCGGCGATAGATGGCCAGGGCATTGTGTTGGGGCAATGCTCGATGATTGCTGATGACCTTGCTGCCGGGCGCCTGATAATGCCGTTTCCGCGGGCACTGCCGCTGCCAACATCGTACTTTCTCATTGGTTCGAAAAGCGCCTTCGGCAAGGAGCACTGCCGCGACTTCCATCGCTGGCTGGTAACTCGAGGACGCGAGCAAACAGCCATCAATGCACGCCTATTGGGGGTGCCCGAGTGAATCGATAGCGACAAGCTGTCTGCGAGGAATAGATATTGAGAATTACCCCCCTCGTTTTACTGGGCCTTTTGCGCTAACCGCAGAAAAGATTAAGAAATACATTCTGAGATTGCGCTCGAGAAACTTTTTTCGCGCACGAAAAAGTCAGGAATAAATGGTGAGAAAGCATTCCATCACATCCCATTCCCCTGGACCGACCGCGAGTAGTTGTTGGTCACCATCAGAATCCCAGCCGCCAACTCGTACTTTTCCAGCAGGCGACGGAAGTTGAGGATGATATTTCGTCGGGAATGCGCTCGAGGTTCAGCCCGGAAAACTGGCGCAGGATCGTGGTTTCGTACAGCGTCTCCACCATCGCCGGATCGCTGTATCCCAAACCCATTCATCACCACCTAGCCATAGGGTTGGCGGAATATCGTCGGTAAAGCCAAGCCTGCCTCCCCTCAGAGGAGTACACAAATTGTCCCCCAACCTAGCGCGCTCCCCAGCAATCTCGTCGATGAACTGGACGAGCAACTCAGCCGTCATCCGCATGCCGCCGTGGAGCGTTTAGGCCAGCCCGAGCAAGGCAACTCCCTGGTAGAAAGGGATCAGGACCTCGTAGGGCGACATCATCAAGACGTGAGGGGAAGACAGCCTGGGCAGGAAGAAATGGCTTACATCCACAGCCATGACAGAGCGTCGGAGGCGGCGCCCAGTGGGCGCCGCTTGAACCGGCTTACTCGGCCTTGAAGCAGTAGACAGCAAGCTTGTTGCCATCGAGATCACGAGCATATGCAGCGTATGCGTTCGGCGCCCAGTTACGGGGGCCCGCTACGCCTTCGTCTTGGCCACCAGCGCTGAGTGCTGCGTCGTGGAAAGCGTTGATTTGGGCCCGACTCTGCGCTTCAAAGCTGACGGTCACGCCGTTGCCCACACTAGCCGGCTGGCCGTTGGCCGGTTTGAGTACGAAGAAGGAAGGCTTGTCTACGCCCCAGATCGAGCCGTTGTCGCCTAGGTCAGCAAGGCGCTTGAAGCCGAGCTTGCCGAGTACGTCGTCGTAGAACTTACGGGCTTTAGCGAGATCATTGGTACCAACAGTTACATGAGTGAAGATCGACATGAAAGTCTCCATCGCAGGTGGGTTGTTATAGGGAGAAACCGGCACATCTTGTGAAGTACCGGGGGTGCACTTAGAAGTGGACTACTGAGCGGATGCTCTTGCCTTCGTGCATCAGCTCGAAGGCTTCGTTGATCTGCTCCAGCCCCATGGTGTGGGTGATGAACTTGTCCAGCGGGATCTCGCCCTTCTCGGACTTGGCCACGTAGCTGGGCAGTTCAGTACGGCCCTTCACGCCACCGAAGGCACTGCCGCGCCAAACGCGGCCGGTGACCAACTGGAACGGACGAGTAGTGATCTCGGCGCCGGCCGGGGCGACACCGATGATGGTGGATTCACCCCATCCCTTGTGGCAGCACTCGAGGGCAGCGCGCATGAGTTGGACGTTGCCAATGCACTCGAAGGAGTAGTCGACGCCGCCATCAGTCAGCTCGACGATGACTTCCTGGATCGGACGGTCGTATTCCTTCGGGTTGATGAACTCGGTGGCACCGAGCTCTTCGGCAATCGCGAACTTGGTCGGGTTGATGTCGATGGCAATGATTCGCGAAGCCTTGGCCATCTTGGCGCCGATGATCGCCGCCAGGCCAATACCACCCAGGCCGAAGATCGCCACGGTGGCGCCTTCCTCCACTTTGGCGGTGTTGAGCACGGCGCCGATGCCGGTGGTCACGCCGCAACCCAGCAGGCAGACCTTCTCCAGGGGCGCTTCCGTCGGAATCTTCGCTAGGGAGATTTCCGGCAGAACGGTGTATTCGGAGAAGGTCGAACAGCCCATGTAGTGGTAAACAGGCTCACCGTTGTAGGAGAAACGAGTCGTGCCATCGGGCATAAGGCCCTTGCCTTGGGTGGCACGTACAGCCTGGCAGAGGTTGGTCTTGCCGGATTTGCAGAACTTGCATTCGCGGCATTCAGCCGTATAGAGCGGGATCACGTGATCGCCGACCTGCAGGGAGGTCACACCCTCGCCTACTGCTTCGACGATTCCACCGCCCTCATGGCCCAAGATGCAAGGGAAGACACCTTCCGAGTCCTGTCCGGACAAGGTGTAGGCATCGGTATGGCAAACGCCGGTTGCAACGATCCGAACCAGAACCTCACCAGCCTTCGGAGGCTGCACATCGACTTCAACGATTTCAAGCGGCTGATTAGGCCCAAAAGCGACAGCTGCGCGCGACTTTATCATGGTAACGAGTACCTACCGTGTATTATTCAGGTTGCCCTACAATAGAAAAGTTGGACTCGTTGCGCTGACGAAAATAGCGTTAAATTCGGCCAAGCTGACATGAAATTGGGCCAATCACTAGATTAAGAGATGTAACGATGCTCAGCTCTGAGGCTGCAACACGCCGCACTATCGATATCGTGATCTATCCAGAATTCAAGTCGTTCGAGGCCATTGGCCCCATGACAGTCTTCACTTATGCAAATAAACACTTAGAAGCACAAGGGAAGGCACCTGGATACGAAGTTAGAATCGTCTCGACACGATTAGGGGCGATACCCTCAGATACGCTGATGTGCCTGGATGCAAGTCGTACCCTGAGCGAAGAATCCCTCCCCCATTCGATTATGGTGGTCGGTGCGCACGAGATAGAACGAATAGTCGAAGAGCAATCGGAAATTGTGGAGTGGTCCAAGCGTGTCGCATTGAAAGTCGATCGCTTTGCGGCCCTCTGCTCAGGGGCATTCTTCCTCGCAGCAGCGGGCCTGCTCGAGGGCAAGCGGGCGACCACTCACTGGAGAATGGCCGAAGTCATGCAGCAGAAATACCCCTGCATCCAGGTCGACATTGACTCCATCTTCATTCGCGAAGGAAACCTCTGGACGTCAGCGGGAGTCAGCGCTTCGGTGGATTTAGCGCTTGCCTTTGTCGAGTCTGATTTCGGTCATGATCTTGCTCTTCAGGTGGCTCAGGACCTTGTGATTTTCCTGAAACGCCCCGGCGGCCAGTCCCAGTTCAGCGCCAACCTTACGAGCCAGATGACCCAGACATCGGGCATGCGCGCAGTCCAAGAGTGGGTATTGGACAATATCGATCAAAAGATCAGCGTATCGCTTATGGCCAATCAAGCCTCGATGAGTCTTAGAAACTTTACGAGGACCTTCCATAAAGAAGTGGGAATCTGCCCCTCAGAGTTTCTCGAAAAAGCCAGGATCGACAAGGTGCGGCGGTTACTGTGCGAAAGTGACCTTCCGATGAAAAGCATCGCGTTCAAGTGCGGCTTTGCAACCGCCGACCAAATGCGCAATGTGTTTAAAAAGCACTTATCCGTAACCCCCAAGCAATATCAAGAGCGTTTCCTTGGCGTCTGACTCCACATTACACAATCAGACTCAAATGGAGGACGCTATAAACACCTGGCTAAAATGGCCCATTGCACTTCACAAGAAAAGAAGAACGTTATTTTCAGAAGGCCATAGGTCATACACCTGGGCGCCTTGATGCAATTGTTCCTCCTTTTTCGAGTTACTGACGGTACAACTTAAAGCTCACCCGGACCTGGATGTCAGGTCTATAGCACTTGAAGCTACTGACGCACAGCGACAGCAGAGCCGGACAATCACTCTGGACCTGACGTCACCAAGCTCGCCAGCCCCACCATCCATCCCAACGGTTACCTGCGCGGCGCCTCCATAGTGGGCGCAAGGCCCATGCGCGGGGTGACGACCTGAAGCCGCCCCCGCACATGGACCCCGGCCTTATTGCTTGCCGGTGATCATCGGCAGGTTCAAGCCTTGTTCCTTGGCGCAATCGATGGCGATCTGGTATCCGGCGTCGGCATGGCGCATCACGCCGGTGCCAGGGTCGTTGGTCAGCACTCGGGCGATGCGCGCAGCCGCTTCGTCGGTACCGTCACAAACGATCACCATGCCGGAGTGCTGGGAGAAGCCCATCCCCACGCCGCCGCCGTGGTGCAGCGAAACCCAGGTGGCGCCGCTGGCGGTGTTCAACAGGGCATTGAGCAGCGGCCAGTCGGAGACGGCATCGGAACCGTCCTGCATGGCTTCGGTTTCGCGGTTCGGGCTGGAGACCGAGCCGGAATCCAGGTGGTCGCGGCCGATCACGATGGGTGCCGACAGCTCGCCGGAGCGGACCATCTCGTTGAAGGCCAGGCCGAGCTTGGCGCGTTGGCCCAGGCCGACCCAGCAGATGCGCGCCGGCAGGCCCTGGAAGCTGATGCGCTCGCGCGCCATGTCCAGCCAGCGGTGCAGGTGGGCGTCGTCCGGGATCAGTTCCTTGACCTTGGCGTCGGTCTTGTAGATGTCCTGCGGGTCGCCGGACAGCACGGCCCAGCGGAATGGGCCGATGCCACGGCAGAACAGCGGGCGGATATAGGCTGGCACGAAACCGGGGAAGTCGAAGGCATTGGCCACGCCTTCTTCCTTGGCCATCTGACGGATGTTGTTGCCGTAGTCGAAGGTCGGGATGCCTTGCTTCTGGAAGTCCAGCATGGCCTGCACGTGCACGGCCATGGACTGCTTGGCGGCTTTCACCACGGCAGCCGGCTCGGTCTGCGCGCGGTCGCGGTACTGTTCCCAGGTCCAGCCAATCGGCAAGTAGCCGTTGAGCGGGTCGTGGGCGCTGGTCTGGTCGGTGACCATGTCCGGGCGTACGCCACGGCGGACCAGTGCCGGCAGGATTTCAGCGGCGTTGCCATGCAGGGCGATGGAGATCGCCTTGCCTTCGGCGGTGTATTTGGCGATGCGCGCCAGGGCGTCGTCGAGGTCCTTGGCCTGCTCGTCGACGTAACGGGTCTTCAGGCGGAAGTCGATGCGGCTTTGCTGGCATTCGATGTTCAGCGAGCAGGCGCCGGCCAGGGTCGCGGCCAGCGGCTGGGCACCGCCCATGCCGCCGAGGCCGGCGGTGAGGACCCAGCGACCGGTCAGGTTGCCGTTGTAGTGCTGGCGGCCGGCTTCGACGAAGGTCTCGAAGGTGCCCTGGACGATGCCCTGGCTGCCGATGTAGATCCAGCTGCCGGCGGTCATCTGGCCGTACATGGCCAGGCCCTTGGCATCCAGCTCGTTGAAGTGTTCCCAGTTGGCCCAGTGCGGCACCAGGTTGGAGTTGGCGATCAGTACGCGCGGGGCGTTGGCGTGGGTCTTGAACACGCCGACCGGTTTGCCGGATTGCACCAGCAGGGTCTCGTCCTCGTTCAGCTCCTTGAGGGTCTCGACGATCTTGTCGTAGCACTCCCAGTTGCGTGCGGCGCGGCCGATGCCGCCGTAGACCACCAGTTCCTTCGGGTTTTCCGCGACCTCGGGGTCGAGGTTGTTCATCAGCATGCGCAGCGGCGCTTCGGTCAGCCAGCTTTTGGCGTTCAGCTGGTTGCCACGCGGGGCGCGGATTTCGGTGTCACGGAATTTGGTCATGCCTGGGTCCTCAATAGGGGGGTTAGCAGCGAACGGCGCCCGTGCATTTCTCCACAGCAACAACCGAGAAAAGCATCGTTTACCTACAACACATATACATGTATATACAATAACATACAACAAAAAGGACACATCGTTTCCGTTGTTCGGAAAAACCGGACGGGATCCTGATTTTTCAGGTGGCAGGCTGGTACGAAAGGAGCGCCGACAGCGCCACGGATTCAGGTGAGGCTGTTACCTGTAGGCAATGAGGCAACGCGGCCACTTCCCATGACTTGAGCGCCCCACATCCGCTGATCGAAGCAGCATCGTCTTCGCCTGGTTCTATGCTCGGCCAGGCGCAGGGAATGTCTCCACCCTCAGGCCAATTGCGGAGGCGCACCGTCGAGCAGCAGGGCTGTCCGGGGAGGTACGAAATTTCTCGGAATTGGCTGCTTGTGCAAAGGCTCATGGCGTTTGGCTCGCACCTATGTCCGATACCGACCAATCAACGCCTGGAGTTCCACCGACACATCGCTGAGCTGTCGAGACTCTGAATGCGACCTCTGAGCAACATCGACCACCTGTAAAGCGTCATCGAAGATGCGCGCAATGTGCCGATTGATCTCCTCTGCCACTTGATGCTGCTCCTCAGCAGCGGCAGCGATCTGTACATTCTTGTCCCGAATATCGTCCATTGAGGCTTGGATGCTCTGAAAACTGGCCTTGGCAGACTCGATACTCTCGACACTTCCCCGCGATAACAGGAGGCTCTCCTGCATCTGGCCAGTCACTCGGCTTGTCCGCTCGACCAGCCCTCCCAGGACATCGCCAATCTGTCCCGTCGAGTCAGCCGTACGTCTGGCCAAAGCTCGCACCTCATCAGCAACGACGGAAAAGCCACGTCCTTGTTCACCTGCACGAGCAGCCTCGATTGCGGCATTGAGCGCTAGAAGGTTGGTTTGATCCGCGATTGATCGAATGGTATCGAGGATGGTGTTGATACTCTGACTGTCCCGCTTCAGCGCCTCCAGCGCTTCGGCAGCCTGGCTCAAGCTGACACTCAATTGCTCGACGCTTACAGCGGCATCGGCGATCTGGCATTGACCACCCACGACATGCTCATGCCCGACATCTGCAGAGTTGGCCGCCAAAGCGCAGGATTTCGCGACTTCATTTGCCGTTGCCACCATCTCGTTGAATGCCGTCGATACCAACTCCAGCGACTCCCTTTGTCGTTGTGCGGCATCGTTCATGTCCGTCGCGAACTGCATCATTTGCGAGGACGTTTCGTTCAGCACTGCGGACGCTCCTGTGACGCGCACGACAAACTGGCGGATCTTCTCCAGGAACGTATTGAACCAGCAAGCAAGTACGGCTGTTTCATCATTCCCGTCGCACTGAAGCGAGCGGGTCAGATCGCCTTCGCCACTCGCAATACCTTCCAGTCCCAAGGCCACCCCCTGGATAGGCTCCACTATGCGGCGCGCGAGGGTCGCCCCCACTATCGCAAAGCCGATGATCAACAGAGTAGCGACCAATCCAAGCTGCCAGGCTATACGTCGAGCCCCTGCCATCACTTCCTCTTTCTCAATCAGCCCAACGAAACGCCATCCCAATCTGGAAGAGCTGACTACGTTGGCCATGTAGGCTTTTCCACCGAGCTCAAGTTCGAAAAGTCCGTCCGAGGCTTTGTCCAGCGGAGCGTATTCGCTCCCAAGGTCTGCCAAGGCCCTGAACGAATGCTCAGCAGCGCTCGCATCAGCCAATACTGTTCCATTGCGCTCAAGGAGCATTAGATACCCGGTACTGCCGATTTTTATCTTATGTACCAGGTCGGTCAGTTGCTTAAGCGACACATCGATGTCCAGGACACCGCTGACCTTTCCTTCTGGATTGAGGACAGCCTGAACTGTACCCACTAACGCAATATTTCCCTCTTTCCATTCGTAGGAATCCGTGCGTACAGGCTTTCCAGGACTGGCCAGGGCGGCCTCGTACCATGGCCGCACCCTTGGGTCATAGTTCTTAAGCGGATAGTCGGGCCAAAAAGCAACGCCGCCATCGGAAGAACCCAAGGTAATGAATGCGTACGCCGGATGAGCGTGAGCGAACTCCGTGAATAATCCAGCTAGAAGCTGTCCGCGATCACTGGTCGGCAAGAGTTCCGGCGCCGCACCCAGATATGACTTGAGCCTCCCATCCGCAGTCCGAACTGGCTCCAGACTTGCCAGATAAGAAACATTCTGAGAGACCCCTTCAAAAAACAGTTGCATGGCACTGTCAATCTGGCGGATCTCACGACTGCTGCTGTCAATAAACACTTCCTTCGCCTGCTGGCGCTGATCGAATATCGCCCAGGCGGCGATAACGAGCACTGGCACGCTAGCCATAGCGACGAATGCGACCACCAAACGTTGTTTAATGCTCAACCGGCTTTCACTCCAGCAAGTAGAAATCAAATAATTTTCAACATGCATTGGAACTTAATTAAGTTCTCTATCGCCTGCCAAAGCACTCGGCACCATCAATATAATGGCGCTACTTCAGCGACGGCATCACAGACGAGGGGCAGATTCTCCGAATTCAGCCCCGCCACACAGATACGGCCATTTTCCACCGCATAAATTGCGTGTTTTTTCTTCAACCTGACAATCTGCTGGGGGCTCAGGCCGGTATAGGCGAACATACCCTGCTGATTGGCCAGAAAACTGAAGTCGCATGATGGCACGCGCTCTACCAGCCCCTTCACCAATGCCGCCCGCATAGCGATGATTCTCTCTCTCATCGCATTCAACTCTCCTCGCCATTGAGCCACCAGTACGGCATCGCTCAGCACATGCGCTACCAGTGCAGCACCATAGAAAGGTGGGCTTGAATAATTGCGTCGTATATTCAATTTAAGCTGACCAAGCACCTGCTCATAACTTTCTTCCATCGTGAACACGCTCAATGCCCCGACTCTCTCACCATACAGTGAGAACGACTTCGAGAACGAACTGGCAACCAAGAACTCCAACTTCCTGCGCGCACACTCTCGAATAAGCCAGGCGTCGTCGTCGAGGCTTTCACCGAATCCCTGGTAGGCGATATCCAGAAACGGAATCAGTTCACGCTCCTGGATTATGTCGAGCATCCCCATCCACTGCGCCCTATCTGGTTGGACACCCGTAGGGTTGTGACAGCAAGGATGCAGCACGACGATGCTTCTTTCAGGAAGTTCATCCAGAGTCGCTTTCGCCCCCTCGAAATCAAATCTGTGGGTTTCGCTGATGTAATAGGGGTAACGTTGAACCTCGAACCCGGCCCCCTGGAAGATGCCAATATGGTTATCCCAAGTCGGATTCGGGACCCAAACGCTCGATGATTCGTATGCCCGTTTCAGGAAGTCTGCGCCAACCTTCAGAGCCCCAGAACCGCCTACAGTCTGAACCACTGCAATTCGACGACCACCTGTTTCTGCGTCGTCACCGAACAACAGGTCGCGTACCGCATTCCGATACGCCGAGTTCCCTTCAATAGGCAGGTACGTACGCGGTTGACGCATGACAGCCAGACGGCTCGAGGCATTTTGAATGGACGACAGGAGCGGAACTCGCCCCTGTTCGTCATAGTAGATACCTATGCTCAGATTGACTTTATTAGCTCTGGGATCGCGCGCAAACTCGTCCATCATCCCCAGGATTGGATCGCTCGCGTAGACCGGCAAATGCTCGAACATGCATACCTCTTTATTGCTTAAGTTTAAAAGGAGGCACCCCAAATAATTTGTGACACCGGCCTTCTATAAGTCATCATTACCTAATGAAGGGGAATATCAAGATCAAACACCAAACCGCCCACGAAAAACCAGCCATGCCATGCATAACTTCATCAGAGCCTAACGAAGACAACCGAAACATATTGAACTTCTGAAGTTCACCCTCAGAGCACCGACCAAGGGCGAATCCCCGTACAGTCAGATACGGAAACTCGCTCGACCTCCGCACGAACTACAAAAATCAAACCAGGACTTGAACAGACCATTTAAAGGCATCAAATTGCCTTTATTAAAAGATATCCAGCGGGTATGACGTGATGATACGGATTTGATCTTCATCAGCACCAGAGTTATGGCTTATGTCCTCATTTCCACGATAAGTCGCCTGGCGAATCTTGAAGGACAGATCCTTGGCTGGACCGTCCTGCACTACGTAGCGGACTTCAATGTCACGCTCCCACTCCTTGCCATTACGTATAGTGTTTTCAAAACTATAGGCGCCATGGGCATCAGCACCGATACCGTCTGCATCTTTACCGGTAACGTAACGAACCATGAAGCTCAATCCGGGAACGCCTAAGGCGCTTGCATCAAGGTCATATTGCAACTTGTAAGATTTTTCGCCCGGAGCGTTGAAATCAGCCCATTGCGAGGAGTTGGCCAGCCAGATTGAACCGGCACCTACAAAGCTGCTTGGGTTTTCACCCCCCTGACCACTGATACCCAAGTAGTCGAAAGGTGTGTTGCCATTGATGCGCTGGTGAGCAACGGTAAAGCTGTGTGCGCCAGCGGTCAGTTTCAGCGCGATACTGTAGGCGTCATTGTCTATCTTGCCGGCTATCGAATCACCCGCATCGTCGGTCTTGTAGTAGTTGGCGCTGGTCAACAGTGACAGGTCGTCGCTAATGTCCCAATGATGGTAGAGGTCGGCGTAGTACTGGTTCCACACGTCTTCATAGTTAGCCGCGTGCAGACCGCCCGATAAAGTATCGCTGAAGGTGTAGTCGCCCCCCACATAGGTGGCGCTATCGACCCGAGTGAAGCCGTAGGCAGTACCCAGATTGCCGTCACGATTAGTACTGTTGTCGGCGTTCCCGGACGTAAAATGCCCCCCCTGCAGCGCGAGGTCTTTGATCTCGTGACTGATGAACAAACCGCCGCTGGCATGTTGCGGCATCAGATAACCGTCCCAAGTACCGAATACCGGGCTTTGCGGCATCAGATCGCCCACTTTCAATTCGGTTTCTGAAATGCGTACTTTAAAGGCACCGCCAGCCAAGCCATAGGCATCCTGACCTTGGCAGGCACCAGTGACAGCATCGCAGTGATCGCTGCTGGTCGGCAGAACCTGGCTGCCGCCGGTGCCACCGCCGCTATTGAGGCGGACTGCGCCATTGGCGAATGCGTCCAAGCCAAAACCAACGGTTCCCTGGGTATAGCCGGAGGTGAAGCTAAGCATTTCAGCCTGCCCCCACTCATTGATGTAGTTTTGCGTATCCGGCTCGGTGTTTCTGAAGTTCTTGTAGAAGGCGACGTTGCGACTCTCCAAAACGAGATGGCTATCTTCAATAAAGCCATTGGATTGGGCCTGACTGGAGTCTTTCATACCTTGAGCAATAAGCTCGGTGCCGCTGTCTTTGGAATCGTCGGTAGTTGTGGCTACTTCTGAAGCGCAAGCGAGTTGAGTCGCTACCGCAGCGATGGCCAGAGCCATCACGCGCCACTTGTTCAGTTGCATGGGAGGTATTCCTTGAGTTTTTGTTTTAGTGATTATTTATTTTTAACAAGCTCAGCAATAATGACTTACTGAGAGATACGCCCTTACTTAATCATTGCATGACTTACAAATCAGCAATGAAAGGACAACTTGGAAGTGCAGTTCATGACTGAGACAACGAGCTCCCCGGCAAGTTATCCAACGCTGGATGTTTTCGAACCAAGCGAGCAGCGCTTTCAATATCGGGGGCTAGCCAGCGGTCCTGATCATAAGGCGGGATCTCTTCTCGCAGGCGGCGCCAGGCCGAAGCGGTGCCAACGCCAAAACGCTGCTCCTTGAGAAATTCGAATGCCTGTGCTGCCAGCAGGTATTCGATAGCAAGCACTCGAGTTGTGTTGTCGATCACTTTGAGCAGTTTGAGAGTTGCTCCGGTACCGAGGCTAAGGTGATCTTCCTGCAGGGCAGAAGTCACAAAGTTATCGACCACTGCAGGCTGGGCAAGATGGCGATTTTCTCCGACCAGCGCAGCCGCCACATATTGCGCAATCATCATCCCCGAGTTCACCCCAGGCTGGCTCACCAGGAAAGCCGGCAGCCCACTGACAAGGGGGTTGATCAAACGATCCAGACGACGCTCGGCAACTCCCGCAAGCTCTGCAAGCGCGATGCACAGCAGATCGGCGGCTATCGCCACGGACTCGCCGTGCGGGTTAGCCTGCGACAGGATCCGATAGGCCTCAGGCGTACCGACCACGAGTGGATTGTCGGTAGCCGAAGCCAGTTCCGTATTGACCTGCCGCTCGGCATGAATCAACTGATCGCGGCAGGCGCCATGAATCTGAGGGATCGAACGAATACTCAAAGCATCTTGAGTACGAATCCCGCGACTACTGGCAATCACTTCACTTCCCGCCAACAGAGCGCGAAGATTGGCCCCCACCTCCTGTGCACCAGGGTGGGGTTTCAGCGCTAGGACGTCCTCATCGAACGCGTCGATCTGCCCCCTTAGCGCCTCGAAGCTCATCGCGCCGATGACGTCTGCCCAGTCGGCCAGGTTGAATGCATCAGCCAGCCCCAAACAGGCCAGACCGGTCATGCAGGGCGTGCCGTTTACCAAACTGATGCCGTCTTTGGCACTCAACTCAAGCGGAACCATGCCCGCCTCCCGCAGCGCCCGCTCTGCCGGCATTGACCGTCCTTGCCAGTTCACCTCGCCGATCCCCAGCAACGCGACACCAACGTGGGCCATGTGTGTCAGATAGCCTACCGAGCCCTGTGAGGGCACGATTGGCGTGATATGCAGATTGAGCAGCGCAACAAGGGCCTGCACTACGCCGCGGCTAATGCCCGAGTGACCATGGGCATAGTTGCAGACTGCCGCGCACATGATGGCCCGCGTCTGCTCGACCTGCAGGGGCACCCCGACACCACAAGCGTGGCTCAGCAAGGTGTTGCGAGACAGCTGTGCCAGTTGCGGACCTTCCAACCTCACACTGCTGAGTGCCCCCAGGCCGGTGCTGATGCCATAAGCCCGCTCACCCCGCGCCACGATGCGATTGACGATGGCGCGAGCATTGTCAATGCGAGCCCAGGCCGCGTCGGAGAGGAGCAGCTCCGAGCCATGCCGCGCAACCTTGACGATCTCTCGCCAGGTCAACGGGTTGTCACCCAGGATGACGCTCTGCCCGTCCTCGGTTGCCAGGCTGGCCGCCAGCTGCGGAGACGGAGCGCCGTCCGCGGCGACAGCGCTTCTATCCATCTCGGCTGCAGGAACGTTTCCGCTCATTCTGCGCTCCTCATTTGATGGCTGGAGACGAACTGCCGGAAGCGTTCAGTGGGCAGGCCCTCGAACAACTCCTCTGGAGAGCCTTGTGCATCGATGCGGCCGTCTTGCATGAAGACCACTCGATTGGAAACGTGCCGCGCGAAACCCATTTCATGAGTGACGACCAACATGGTGCGCCCTTCTTCCGCCAGAGCGCGCATGACTTTGAGCACTTCGCCCACCAACTCCGGATCCAGTGCCGAAGTCGGCTCATCGAAAAGCATGACCTGGGGATTCATCGCCAGGGCTCGCGCAATCGCAACGCGCTGTTGTTGACCACCGGATAGATGAGCGGGGTAATAATTGCGCCGGTCGTACAGCCCAACCTTTTGCAAGAGCTGCTCGGCCTCTTCGAGACATTCGGCATGCGAGCGTTTGAGCACCCGCATCGGCCCTTCCATGACGTTTTCCAACACCGTCCGGTGCGACCACAGGTTGAAGCTTTGGAACACCATGCCCAAACGACTGCGTATCTGTTCCACCTGGCGCGTATTGCTCGGAACCAGTCGCCCGTCACGCAGGCGCTTCATTTCAATGGTCTCGCCATTGAGGCAGATACTGCCTTCATCGGGCGTTTCGAGAAGATTGATGCAACGCAGAAAAGTACTTTTTCCTGAACCGCTCGCACCGAGAATCGAAACGACATCCCCCCGGTTCGCCTTGAGGGAAATGCCTTTGAGTACTCGTACTGCTCCGTAGGATTTCTGGATATCGGTTACCGTCAAGGCGGTCGCTGGCTGGGTGTTCATACAGAGCCCCTCTGAATATTTGAATTATTGATTGCGTCGAGATGGGAATTCCCCGGACCGTCCACGGGCCGCTCACGCAAATGCGGCGTCAAGCGATGTTCGAACCAGCCAATGACACGCACGATGATGAAGTTGATAACCAGGTAAATGAGGGCTGCACAGGTGAACACTTCCATGACCCGATAGGTCCGCTGGATGATCTGCTGAGCGACCCCGGTGACGTCCCAGACGGTTATCAGGCTGGCCAGTGCCGTGGCCTTGAGCATCAGGATCGCCTCGGTGGAGTAGGCCGGCAGCACCTGGCGCAAGGTGATCGGGGCAATGATCCGCTGCAGCAGCGCCCAACGTGACATGCCGCAGGCTTGCCCAGCCTCGATCTGGCCATGAGGCACGCTGAGCAGGCCGCCGCGGATGATCTCCGCGGTGTAGCCCGCCGTGCACAACGCCAGGGAGACCACTGCACAGCCATAGGGCGAGCGCAGGACCACCCAGGCGAAACTGTCGCGGACCACGGGGAACTGCCCCAGTCCGTAATAGATCAAGTACATCTGAATGAGCAGCGGCGTACCGCGGAAGATCCAGATGTAAAAGCGCGCCGGATAACTCAGCAGCCACCAACGGCTCACGCGCATGCTGACAATACCCAACGACAGCAGCAGCCCCAGTGACAGGGAGCAGAAAAACAATGTCAGCGTGGTGGGCAATGCCCCCAGCAACTTGAGCATCGTGTCGAACAAAAACGGGAAATCGATCATTTGAGGCTCACCTGACTCAATATTGGATAGGGCTGCGGCGCTGAGTACGCTGCACGCGAGCCTCGGCAATATTGAAGATCCGCCCCGACAACCCCGTCAGGAGCAAATAACCAATGCCGCCAATGATGTAAAAGGTGAAGTACTGGCGAGTAGATCCGGCAGCCATCAGGCTGGCGCGCATCAACTCCACCAGGCCGATGACCGAGATCAGCGCAGAATCTTTCAACGTCATCTGCCACACGTTTCCCAGGCCTAGGAGCGAGTAACTCATTACCTGCGGGAACAACACGCGCCTGAAACGCATGAAGGGACTCATGCCGATAGCCAGTGCAGCTTCCAACTGGCCTCGGGGGACCGCCAGAAACGCGCCTCGATAGACTTCAGCCTGGTAAGACCCTGACAGCAGGCCGACCGCGACCGCGCCCACCCAGAATGGCGGCATATCGATATAACCCGTGGCGCCGAACCAGTGCCCGACAGCAGACACTACCGAGGCACCACCGAAGTAGAACAAATAGATGACCAGTAGCTCGGGAATGCCCCGGAAGAGCACCAGGTAGGAATCGCCTACCCATCGCAGGCTATGCCGGCGTGACAGCTTGGCCGCCGCCACCAGGCTGCCAACTACCGCCCCCACCATCAGCGATACAAGCGTCAAAACCAGTGTCATGCCAATGGCGCTCAACAAGGTCGAGCCCCAGCCGGTCTCACCGAAGCTGAGCATCCGCAAGGTTTCCATAAACTTATCCTCTTCTCGATTCGCTTATCGTTGCCTGATCGTCCGGGCCAGGACCTGCAACGACGCGTCGATGAGTTGCTGAGCCGTCCAGAAGAAGAAACACGACTACAGGCACTGGCCTGCAGTCCTCCCTGGACGTCCCGATGTCAGCCTGGTTAAGGCGTGATGTCAGCCTTGAACCACTTTTCGGAGAGTTTCTTCACGGTTCCATCGGCCAGCGCGGCACTCAACGCCTCGTCGAATTTGGCTTTCAACTCCGGCGTGTCCTTACGAAAGCCAAGCGCCTCGCCCGGCCCCCAGATGGGGCCGCCGATCTTGAAGCCCACCATGGCCACTGAACGGTTCTCGGGTTTTTCGAGGGCAGAAATGAAGAACGTCACGTCATCGAAGGCGAAATCAATGCGGCCGGCCTGCAGATCCAGGACGTGCTCGCCGGATTTCTTGTACTCGCGAATGGTCGCGATGTCCTTGAAGTTGTTTTCGACGAACTCCGTATAGGCGGTGCCCGACTGAATACCGATGGTTTTACCGCTGAGGATACTCCGCAGCTTGTCGATATGAGGCTTGTCTGCTGCGGCATCGCCAGTGAGTTTGACTACCTCGCTGGCTACGCCAGCGCTGGCGATCAGTTCCGGATCGGCTGCGACGAGCACGCCTTGGGTGGCTGCGTATGGCAGAGAGAAGGCAATGACCTCTTCACGTTCGGGGGTGATGACGATGGCATCCATGAGGACGTCGAACTTGCCGGCTTGCAGGCCAGGGATCATGCCATCCCAGTCCTGGGCCTTCAGGACGCATTGAAGTTTCATGCGAGCACAAAGGTCCGCCATCAGTTCAGGTTCGAAGCCGCCAATCTCTCCGTTTGGCAGCGTCAAGTTCCAGGGTTCGTAAGCGGCTTCGGTGGCGATGGTCACAGTAGTCCAGTCTTTTGCCTGGGCTGTCGCGGCGAGGAACCAGGCTGCACCGATCAGGGCAAACTTAGCCACTTTTGCTGACGCTTTGATTTTTGTAGTTGTCATATGCGCTCCCCGTTCAATGAACGCTGGATGGGATAAATCATGGCTTCTCACATGGACTGCGAGAAGCCGATCGTGAAGCTATTCATTTTCCGGCAATGATGCCTAGTAGGCACGCCCGTAAAATCCGATGCTTTCCTCCTCGCTGAACACGACATCCTGCCTCTCGTAATAAGAGAAAATAGCAATCAGTCGCTCTTGAGGCCCTTTCACGGGCGTCACTCGGTGCAGAGAGTTCACGCCGCGAAATACGTTCAAGGTTCCAGCTTCGAGTGTAAGGAGCTTGATTTCTGGATCACGCCCATCCAATACATCGGCAATGCCGTCGTAGTTTGGGTTTTCTGCGCTACGCAGATTGCTCCGATACTCGAACTTGCCACCCTCAAGGGGCTCCTGCAGCAGCAGCGTCGTGGTGAACTCACTCCGGTCAAAGTGCCAGTTCAGCGCCTCACCGTCGCGATAACCCATGACGTTAACGCGTGCCAGCGGGTCCTTCATCATATGAAGAGATGGCTTATTCATGACTGCCGCGATAAAGCGCAACAGAGGCGGATATTCGTAAATCGCCAGCACAGTGCTCTTTTCGATCTGATCGGCGCACAGTGTGTGGTTGGTTGATTCGACCTCACGTAAGGCCGGGTGCTGCGAATCCAGTTCCTTGAAATCCGGCAGGAAGTAAATATTGTGCCGACGCGAATGCGTATGCGACTGGCTGTCCATCTTTGGTTTGATTTCCGCCACGGCCTTTTTGATGGCTTCCGGCTTCATCAACTTTTTCAGATTGAACATTCCCGTCTCTTGCAACTCGACAGCTGCCCGATCGACCATCGCCTGCCATTGCGGGCTACCTTCCTGATCAAGCGGATAGCGCTCCAAATCCAGTACGTCTCGCATAAGTACCTCCTAGTCAGTGAGACGTGAACGTACCCCGAGAAAAACTTTCCCACAACGGCACTAATTGTTAACTTAGCATTAGAAAAACTTTCGAAGGGGGCCGGTATGAGCCGTCTACCACCGCTCAACGCGGTTAAGGCTTTTGAGGTTGCAGCACGGGTGGGCAGCTTCGCATTGGCAGCTGTAGAGCTGGGCGTATCTGCGGCAGCGGTTAGCCAGCAAGTCAGGCATCTGGAAGACTTCCTGGAGCGCAAACTTTTTGTGCGGACAGGAAACCGCATCACCCTGACAGATGCCGGGCATGCAATCTATCCGCAGACCTCTCGCGCGCTGAACGATATCGCCGCAATGACAACTCGCATCCTTGAGGGGGATTTGCATTCGCGACGGCTGGTCATCAGTGTCCCCTTCTCTCTGGCCGAAACCTGGCTTGCACCGAAGTTTTCGGCACTGCTGGAGGTTTATCCGCAGCTGGCGATCGATATACGGGTGGAAGACGACCCGGTGGACCTCGTCCGCCATGACATTGACATCAGGGTCAGTTATGGCGATTACCATTATCCTGGTCTGGAAGCCATACACCTGGTACGTGACGAAGTGATTCCGGTCAGTACCCCTGAGTTTTGGTCGACCCATGGCAACAGCGAGTTTGACCTTGCACAGATTCCCCAGGACCTGTTCATCCATACCCACTGGGGCGTCAGCTATGCGTCAGGCCCTACCTGGCACGATTGGTTTTCACTGATATCCAGCAATCGCTATCCCGACCCGAAACAGGGCGTACGATGCGGGCTTTCCAGCTTGTCGGTTTCACTGGCACGCCTGGGACTTGGCATTGCACTAGGGCACAAACTCATTGCCCAGGCAGACCTGGAGGCTGGGCGCCTGATCGCCCTGTCGTCGGTGTCGCTCCCCCTGGGTCATCCCTACTGTGCCTTTGTGCCGGCCGCCAAGACGGGCCGCAAGGACATCAGTCGAATGATCGAGTTGCTGGGGCAATAGCCACGGGACAATGTCTTTTGGCCGTTTCGTGAAACCACACACCAGGGATGGCCTGAATCAGCCCCGACTTCCCGAGTCCGATAGGTCAGTCGCGGCAAAAATGACCTGCCGGGCGGTCGGCAGGGCAAAGGGCTACGGAGGGACGGGACTCGATCATTCCGATAGCTCCTGGCCTGGCGTGGGCCGGTCCGGCGCAGTGTCCGGACCGGCCGCTGGCCTTCACTGGTTGCTGAGGACGCGATCGACGGTGGCGAGGACTTCACCCGAGCGCAATTGCTCGGTCACCGCCACGATGTCTGGATAGAAGGCGCGGTCCTCGTCAGCTGGCGCCACGCGACTGCGTACCAGTTCATAGAGTGCGCGGGTGGCGCTGGAGGTCTTGCCCACATCATGGAAGTCCAGGGCCTGACAGCCAACGAGGATTTCGATGGCCAGGACGGACTCCAGCTTGCGCGACACCTGGTAGGCCTTGAACGCCGCGTTGAAGGCGAAGCTCACCGGGTCTTCCTGGTTGCCGCAGGTGGACACGCTGTCGACGGTGGACGGATGGGAAAGCACCTTCATCTCGCCGAGCAGCCCGGCCGCCGTGTACTGGATGATCATGTAGCCACTGTTCAGGCCGGGATTGCGCACGAGGAAGGCCGGCATCTCGCTGAAGTGCGAGTTGACCATACGGTCGGTGCGCCGCTCGGAAATCTTCGCCAGGTTGGTCAATGCGTTGCACAGGGTGTCGGCGGCGATCCCGATGTAGGAACCGTCGAAGTTCGCCCCGGAAATGGCGATGCCGTCGTCTTCAGTGGTCGGATAGATCACCGGATTGTCGCCGGACGAGGCGATCTCGTTGTCGATGCAGGCCTGGGCATAGGCGATGAATTTTTTCGAGGCGCCGTGCACCTGCGGGATGGCACGCAGGCTGTAGGCGTCCTGCAGGCGGTAGTCGATGTTCTCCTCGACCAGCCGGCTGTCAGCCAGCAGGCGCTTGATGTAGCTGGCGGTCTGCGCCTGTTCGGCGTGTGCCTTGATCGAGTGGTAGCGCGGGTCGAAGGCGCGGATGGTGCCCTTCAGCGCCTGCAGCGAGATCGCTGCGGCGATGTCTGCCGCCTGCACGGCCTGGTTGGCGTTGTACTGCGCCAGGGTGGCGATGGCGGTGACCGAGGTGGTGCCGTTGAGCATTGCCAGGCCTTCCTTGCACTGCAGGTCGATCGGCTGCATGCCGATCTGGCGCAGCGCGGTTGCGCCATCCACCCATGCGCCACCGGCGACGCTGGCCTTGCCTTCGCCAATCAGCACCAGGGCGAGGTGGCCTTCCGGGCCGAGGTAGCCCACCGAGCCCTCGCCGGGCGCGAAGGGCATCACATCGTTGTTGAGCAGGCCAGCGATCTGCTCCAGCAGCGCCATGCGCACCCCCGAATAGCCCTTGCCGAGGCTCACCAGGATCATCAACTGGATGGCACGGACCTGTTCGCGGTTCAGCGGCTCGCCAATCGACACCGCGTGGGAGCGGACGATATTCACCTGCAGGGTCTGGGCGTCTTGCGGCGAGATGACGTGGCGCACGTTGTCGCCGAAGCCGGTGGTCACGCCGTAGACCAGGCGGTTCTCGTCGAGGAAGCGTTCGATCAGCCGACGCGAACGCGTCACCCGAGCGCGATAGGCCTCGGAAAAGCTCACCTTGGCCGAGTAGCGGGCGACGGCGATGAACTCGTCGAGTGAGGGCTTGGCGTCGTCGAGTACGACGTTGGAAATGTCTTTCGGATGAATGCGCATGGCGTGGCTCTCTCTGTCATTGACCTTTTTCAGGGCGTAGAACGCCTGTCCTGTTGAAGAACAGGCGAAAAAAGGATGGGGTTATGGGCGCGTCAGGCCTGGCTCAGGATGAACTTCCTGAAGCGTTCCGAGCGCTGTTCCTGGAACATCTCTTCCGGTGTGCCGTGGGCCTCGATCAGGCCCTGGTTCATGAACACCACGCGGTTCGAGACATTGCGCGCGAAGCCCATTTCATGGGTCACCACCAGCATGGTCCGCCCCTCCTCGGCGAGGGCGCGCATGACCTTCAGCACTTCGCCGACCAGTTCCGGGTCGAGCGCCGAGGTGGGCTCGTCGAACAGGATCACCCGTGGCCGCATCGCCAGGGTGCGGGCGATGGCCACGCGTTGCTGCTGGCCGCCGGAGAGGAACGCCGGGTAGTGGTTGCGTTTGTCCGCCATGCCGACCTTTTCCAGCAGGGCTTCGGCTTCGGCAAGGCACTCGGTGCGTGGGCGTTTCTTCACATGCACCGGCCCTTCGATGACGTTCTCCAGCACGGTCATGTGTGACCACAGGCCGAAGCTCTGGAACACCATGCCCAGCTCCGGGCGAATGCGGTCGACCTGGCGGCGGTCGGCGGGCGCCCGCATCCCATTGCGCGCAAGCTTGAACGCCACCTGTTCCCCGGCGACGCGAATCTCGCCGGCGTCGGGTATTTCCAGCAGGTTGATGCAGCGCAGGAAGGTGCTCTTGCCGGAGCCGCTGGAGCCGAGGATCGACACCACATCACCTTCGTAGGCTTCCAGCGAGATGCCCTTGAGCACCTCCAGGTCGCCGAACGACTTGCGGATATGCTTCACCTGAAGGATCGGATCATTGCCTATAGCCATGCCACTTACCCTCTTCGCATGCTGAGTGCGTTATTTCTTGTAGTTGGACGCGTGGCGACAGGTGGCCGGGGAGACAGCCAGCGTTCGACCAGAGCCAGTGTGCGGACGATCAGGAAGTTCAAAACCAGGTAGATCAGGGCGGCGCAGAGGAACACTTCCATCGTCCGGTAGGTTTCGGAAATGATCCGCTGCGCCACGCCGGAGATTTCGTAGACGGTCATCAGGCTGGCGAGCGATGTCGCCTTCATCATCAGGATGATTTCCGTCGAGTAGGCCGGCAGGCAGTTGCGCAGGGCGACCGGGATAATGATCCGCCGCGCCAGCAGCCAGCCGGACATGCCCGCCGCGCGCCCGGCCTCGATCTGCTGCTGCGGCACCGTCAGCAGGCCGCCACGGAAGATTTCCGCCATGTAGCCTGCGGTGCACAACGCCAGGGCGATCACCGCGCAGGTGACCGGCTCGCGCAGCACCGGCCAGAGCAGGCTCTGGCGCACTGCCGGGAACTGGCTCAGGCCGTAGTAGAGCAGGAACATCTGGATCAGCAGCGGCGAGCCACGGAACAGGAAGATGTAGCCACGCGCCAGGTGCCGCAGTGCGGCGACCTCGCATACGCGCAGCCACACCACCAGCATCGCCAGCAGGGTGCCGAGGGCGACCGAGGCGACGAACAGCACCAGGGTCATCGGCAGGGCCTGCAGCAGTTGCAGCAGGGTGTCACGGAGGAACGTGAAGTCGATCGGCATGGTTCGATCCTTTTCAGCTGCGGCGGAAGGTTCTGCCGACCCGCAGTTCGGCCCGCGAGAAGACCAGATTGGAAAGGCCAGTCATTACCAGGTAGAGCGCGCAGCCGGTCATGAAGAACAGCACGAACTCGCCCGTGGAGGCTGCGGCCACCCGGCTTGCACGCATCAGCTCCACCAGGCCGGTGACGGAGATCAGCGCGGAGTCCTTCAGGCTGATCTGCCAGACGCCACCTAGCCCCGGCAGGGCGAAGCGCAGGACCTGCGGCGCGATGATCCGCCGGAAGCGCAGCAGGACCGGCATGCCGATGGCCTTGGCCGCTTCCAGCTCACTGCGCGACACGGCCTGGAAGGCGCCACGATAGACCTCGGCCTGGTAGGCCCCGGAAACCACGCCGACGGCCAGCGCTCCCACCAGGAAGGCGGGCATGCTGATGAAGCCGCTGGCCCCGAACAGCCCGCCGACGCTACTGACCAGCGCCGAGCCGCCGTAATAGAACAGATAGATCACCAGCAATTCCGGCACCCCGCGGAACACCGTGGTGTAGGTGTCGCCAAGCAGGCGCAGCAGCCAGCTGTGGTGCAGCTTCGCAGAGGCGACGAGGGCACCGAGTACGGCGCCGACCAGCAACGCGGCCAGCGTCACCAGGACCGTCATGAGCGCGGCCATGAGCAGCGCGCTGCCCCAGCCTTTCGCGCCAAAACCGATTAAGTCGATCACGTGTACACCTACCGAGAACCGAGTCAGGAGAGCGGCCGGCATGCGCGGCCGCACAATCGCCTCTCCGTCGGCGCGGCGCCGCGCAATGCGACGCCCGCCGATGGATCAGCCGGTCACTGGCTGGGCGGCGTGAAGTCGTGCTTGAACCATTTGCGGCTCAGCTCGGCGATCGTCCCGTCGGCGATCAGTGAAGCGATCGCCGCGTCCAGCTTGGCCTTGAGCTCGGGCTCGTCCTTGCGGATGCCGAAGGCCTCGCCCTCGCCCCAGATCGGTCCGTTGATCGCCGGCCCGACCAGCACCAGGCCGCTGTCCGCGGCGCGCTGCATTTCTCCGGCGAGGAAGCCGAGGTCCTCGAACACCACGTCCACCCTGCCGTTCTTCAGATCCATCAGCGGTTCCGGCGGGGTCTTGTATTCGCGGATGGTCGCCACCTCGCCGAACTGGTCATGGATGAACTTGCTGTACACGGTTCCGGAGACGATGCCGATCAGCTTGCCCTTCAGGCGATTGCGCAAGTCATCGACGGCCGGCGTGTCCAGTTCGGATTTGCCACGCAGGTGCAGAGTGCCGCGGCCGAGGTCGATGTCGCTGGACTGCAGGGCGATGAAGGTGGCCGGTGCCTTGGTGTAAGGACGGGAGAAATCGATGACTTTCTTGCGTTCCTCGCTGATCGCCAGGGCATCCATCACCACGTCGAATTTGCCGGCCCGAAGACCTGGGATCAGTCCGTCCCAATCCTGCGCGACGATCGTGCAGCGGACCTGCATGCGCTCGCAGAGGACCTTGGCCATCTCCGGCTCAAAGCCGTCGAAGCTGCCGTCCGGCAATGTGCGGTTCCAGGGTTCGTACACGCCCTCCGTGGCGATCTGGATGCGCTCCCAGTCCTTGGCCTGGGTACTGAGCGAGTAGCTGGCGAACATCATCAACAACGAGCAGGCGGCGAATCCGATTTTCTTGTTTTTCATCTTTGTATTCTCCGATGCGAAACCACTGAGGGTCGTAAAGGGCACGTGAGGCAAAGCACATCAAAGCTCTGGTGTTCGTTCGATAAGCACTCCATCCGTATCCGGTCGATGTTCGACGGCCGTTGCCGCCATCAGGTGTCCAGCTTCAGCACCACGGGGGAGGTCGGCCGCGCGCAGCACAGCAGCACCTGGCCCGGTAAGGGCTCAACCAGCGGCGCTTCGGTGTACTCGACGCTGCCGCTGAGCAGGGGGGTCAGGCAGGAGTTGCACAGCCCGGCACGGCAGCTGAAGGGAGGCGCGAAGCCGGCCTGTTCGGCGCAGTCCAGCAGCGACGGGCAGGACTCGCCCCACGCGACTGACTGGCCGGAGGGCTCGAAGCGCACCTTCAGTTCCGTGTCGGTCCGTGGTGCCGGTTTTCCCGGCGCCGGTACCGGCGCGGCCGCTGCTTCGTCTTCGTCTTCGTCTTCGTCTTCGTCTTCGTCGAGGATGGTCGCCGGGCCGAAGAACTCGAAGCGGATCCGCGCCTTGTCGATGCCCAGGCCGCGCAGCAGACGCCAGTTCGCCTGCATGAACAGGCGCGGCCCGCACAGGTAAGCGTCGTAGTCGTCCAGCGGCAGCAGCGCCTGCAGGGTGTCCTTGCCGACCAGCCCGCTGCTGTGGTGCTGGCCACGCTCCAAGTCTTCGGCCGTCGGCGCGCGATAGCAAAAGTGCACGACGATTCCCGGGCGCCCGGCCGCCAGCGCCAGCACCTCCTCGCGCAGGGCGTGGACGGCGCCGTTCTCGCAGGCGTGGATGAAGTACACCGGGCGCGTCGAACGGGTCGCCAGGCGATGCAGCATGCTCACCATCGGCGTCAGCCCGACGCCGCCGCTGAACAGCAGCACGGGGCGCTCGCTGCTTTCGTCGAGGACGAAATCGCCGGACGGGCCGGCAATGTCCAGTTCCTTGCCGATCTCCACCGCCTCGTGCAGGAAGCTGGAGCCGAGGCCCGCCGGCACATCCGGCAGATGGGGCGGTGGCGGCTCGTGCTTCACCGAGATACGCACCTGCGAGTGGTCGTCCGGGTCGCCGGACAGGCTGTAGGCGCGCAGCACCTGCGGGCCCTCGGCCTGCGGGATACTGACGACGATGAACTGCCCCGGGCGGAACTTCACGCGCGCGTCGTTCATCGCGGGCTTCAGCACGAACGAGGTGATCGACGCACTCTCCCGAACCTTCCCGGTCACCTGGAAGCGCGCAAAACCCTTCGCGGTAGGCGTGGCGTCAAGCATGTGCGTTAACCTCGCTGGCCTTGCACAGGCTGGCAGCCTCCTGCTCCTCGCGGATCAGCCGCTCCATGCCGCGACGGAAACGCAGCGGACCGGAGTCGATGGCCAGGTCGATGTTCGGCGTCAGGCGGTTCTTCATCCCTGCGTGCACGGCGGCGAGCACCACGCGGTCCTCTTCGAAAGCGCGGCGCACGTCGGTGGCGAACTGGCGTGACACGCTCTCGTCATCGGCATCGAAGTTACGCAGCTGGAACCAGTAGTAGCGCGTGCAGTTCTCGTCGACCGGCGTCATGAAGTTGTACGAGTCCATCAGGAACGCCTGCTCATGCACCGGCGCCCCATCGCCGCCAGTGCCGGCCGGGGTGTGCACGCCCTTGATGATGGCGTGGGCCGGGTAGCGCACCTCGTAGTACTGCAGACGATCACAGCGCCCCTGGAATTTCAGGTACTGCCGGTAGAACGGCGCGACGTCTATGTCGTATAGCCAGCGCGAAACCACCACGCCGTCGTCCTTCACCCTGGTCTGCAACGGCTCCGATTCGCAAGCCGAGGTGCCGAAACTGCTCTGATGCACCCAGGCGACGTGGGACGGGTCGAGCAGGTTATCGGTCATGTACAGGTAGTTGCACTCGATGGTCATCGAGTCACCCCGGTTGATGCCCCAGTTGGGGTCGTCCCACTCCGGGATATCGAGCAGCTTCGCCGGGTCGGCCTGCTCCGGATCGCCCATCCACAGCCAGACCAGTCCGTAGCGCTCCTCCACTGGGTAACTGCGCACCCGGGCGGCCTGGGGCACGCGGGATACACAGGCAGCCTTCACGCAGCTCCCCGAGCCGTCGAAGGTCAGTCCGTGGTAGCCGCACTCGACCTGGTCGCCCTGCAGGCGTCCCATGGACAGTGGCAGCTTGCGGTGTGGGCAGGCATCTTCCAGCGCGACCACGCCGCCGTCGGCCTTGCGGTAGAGAACGATGGGGTCGCCAAGGAGGGTGGTCGCATGCAGCGCCTGTTTCACTTCGGTATCCCAGGCTGCGGCGTACCAGACATTTCTCAAGAACATGGCTCGTGGCTCCTCTTATTGTTTTGCGAAGCGGCGCTTCTTGAGGGAGAGCGTAGGAGCGAGCGAATCAAAAGAATAGATAGACTTTTCTGTTGAGCGTTATAGTTTTTCTAAACTATAAAGACGCGTCGTCTTTCCTTCCCCTGGAATCTCCATGAGCCACCTTCCCCCATTACGCGCACTTGAGGTTTTCGAAGCTGTCGGACTTTGCGGCGGCATTTCCCAGGCAGCGAAACGCCTGGGTATCTCCGCAGGAGCGGTCAGCCAGCAGATGAAGGTGCTGGAAGATGCAGTCGGCCTAAGCCTCACGGTAAAGGAAGGCCAGCGCCTGCGCCTAAATGCGGCGGGCCAGCGCTTCCATGAAGGCTGCACCCAAGCCTTCGAGCGACTGCGGGCGGCAGCCGCGGAGCTGGAACGATCGAAGAGCGCCAACATCCTGTACGTCAGCGCATTGCCCTCGTTGTTGTCGAAGTGGCTTGCTCCGCTGGTCGCGGATTGGCAACAGGAGTACCCGGACCTCAGCGTCTACCTGGATGGCACCCACACAGAGCCGTCGCAGGCCGACGCCAATGGCGTGGATTTCCGCATCAGCTATGGGGAAGGCATCCAGGACGACCAACACACCATAGAGCTATTCCGCGACTGCGTCGTGCCGGCCTGCAGCCCCGAACTGCTTGCCTCCTCCGAAGCTCCGGGCGACATCGGCAAGCTGCTCGACTATCCGCTGATCACTATCGACTGGCGCCCCAAGTTCGACTCGCCGCCATCATGGCAGGAGTGGTTCGCCGACAACGGCGTAGCCGACGCGCAAGTCAGCAACAGCCGTATATTTTCACTCTCCGGGATGGCCATCCAGGCAGCAATCGAAGGCCAAGGTGTGGTGTTGGCGCAGTACTCGATGATCAGAAAGGATCTCGAAGAAGGCCGACTGATCATCCCCATTCAGCGGGCCATGCCGATGCCCGCATCGTATCACCTGAGTTGGAACCCGAATCACTTCCACAGGGCGCAATGTCGGGTATTCCACCGCTGGTTGATCGCTCGCGGGCGAGACCAGCAGCACGTCACGGATGCCGTGCTCGCGTAACATCGGCCACGTTGGCCGCCGTACCCTCGACGCTGTAGACCAGGCCAGATATAAGACTGCGCCTGCCGACACGCCAGCAAGATTTCCGTTTTGGGCTCCGGGAGGCGTCCATACAAGCCCTTCCCTAGCAGGTTCAAAGATGCGGCACGGTCATGCGATATGCTCCTCTTTCTTGTCCTGCCAGAATGCATTGCGATCCAGGTAGTTCTGGAGGAACTGCTGCAGACGGGGGTGTTCGTTGTCGTGAAAGATTTTTTGCGGTGAGCTGCAAACTGCAATCTTGCCTTGGTCGAGGAAAGCCACGCGATCGGCCACTTGAGCGGCAAAACCCATCTCATGGGTGACCACCACCATGGTCATGCCGTCGGCGGCCAGGGATTTCATGACCTGCAGCACCTCGCCGACCAGCTCCGGGTCAAGCGCGGACGTCGGCTCGTCGAACAGCATGATGTGCGGCTCCATGGCCAGTGCACGGGCAATCGCCACGCGCTGCTGCTGACCGCCGGAAAGCAGTGCCGGATAGGCATCGGCCTTGTGGGCCAGACCGACCTTGTCGAGCATGGCCAGGCCTTTCGCGCGCGCCTCGGCTTGAGACAGCTTACGCACCTGCAGTAGAGCCTCGATGACGTTGCCCAAGACGCTCATGTGTGGCCACAGGTTGAACTGCTGGAACACCATGCCGACATTACGCCGCGCGTCATTCAGCTGACTACGACTGGCGAGCCTGCGCGGCGAGCCGGGTTTCCAGCCGAGCAATACGCCCTCGATGTAGACCTCGCCTTCGTCGTACTGCTCGAGGAAAGCCATGCTGCGCAACAAGGTACTCTTGCCCGAGCCGGATGGTCCGATCAGGCAGACTACTTCTGAAGGGTAGATGTCCAGGTCGACGCCCTTGATCACTTTCAGATTGCCATAGTGTTTACCGACCCCACGCAGTTTCAGGATGGGCTCGCCGTTCTTGATGGAACTATTCATGCGATAACCTCATTGGGCGGCGGGTGGATCTTCGCCGCAGTCATGGCAGTTTGGTGCCACCGCCCCTTGGCAGCGACGCCTGTCTCAAAGCTCGTCACAAGGCCAAGAAGCGACCCACGCGTTTTTCCATCCACATCCCCGCACGCGAGCACAACTCGATCAGCAACAAGTAGCTGATACAAAGCACCAGCAATGTCTCGACGAAAGCGAAGGAGGAAGAACCGATCCCGGTCATGACCATGGTCAGTTCGGGAATGGTGATGATCGACAGTACGGCGGTTTCCTTGCACAGGATGGTGGTCAGGTTGACCAGCGCCGGCAGGATCACAACCAGCATTTGCGGTACCTGGATGCGCAAGATGCATTTCCAGCGACTGATACCCAAGCAGTCGGCAGCCTCCAACTGACCGCGGGGAATGGAGAGGAAGCCGCCACGGAAGATCTCGGCGAAGTACACGCTGCCGTAGATTCCCAGGCCAACCACTCCAGCCGACACCGGATCGAGCTCCAGGCCCAGGCTCGGACCGCCGTAGTAGAGCAGGAATAACTGCACAAGGAACGGCGTGCTGCGGATCAGCTCAATGTAGATCCGCAATGGGCCGCGTAAAAATGGGCCGCCAAACAACTGAAGGATAGCGACCAGCAGACCCAACGCCAGTGCGATGACGACACCGCAGGCCCAAGTGGCGAGGGTAATACCGAAGCCACTGGCAATTTCCGGTAGATGATCGGTAATGATCGAAGGGACGAAACTCATGCGGTCTTACCTCCCATGCGCCGTTCCAGACAGATGCCGCAAAGGGCCAAGGGCAGGTTGATGAGGCAGTAGAAGGCCGCCAGCAGAAGGTAATTCTGCAGGAACAGATAGTCATTGGCGGCCAGGTTCTGGGCGGTGCGGGTCAGCTCAGCGATGCCCACCACGGAAATCAGCGAGGAAGCCTTGATCAACAGGATCATCTCGTTGACCAACGCCGGCAGGGTCAGGCGTACCGCCTGGGGCAACTTGATCCGCAGAAGCATTTGCAGGGGAGTCAGGCCGAGCATCCCGGCAGCCTCCAGTTGGCCACCCGGAATGGCGAGAAATCCACCGCGGAGAATTTCCGCGATGTAGGCCCCGGCAGCCAGCGACAGACCAATGATTGCCGCCGCCAGCGGCGGAATATTTGGTAGGCCAATACGCGGCAGGAAGTAGTAGATGAAGAGCAGTTGGACCAGCAGCGGTACGCCGCGAAACACAAAGATATAGGCACCGCCGAGGCGGGCGAGCAGCGGCTGGCGCGATAGGCGCAAGCTGCAGATGCCTACGCCAATGGCAAAGCCAAAAACCAGGCCGGCCAATGCTGCTTCCACCGTGACGATCAAGCTCGCTGCGAGCAGCGGGACGTTCTGGATCAAAACCTGCCAATCGAAAATCATGGCTGTAACTCCAAGCGTTCAGGGCATTTGCGAAGGCGATGCCCCAGTCAAGTGCTGCAACTGGCTGCAGTCCCAGTAGGAGCGCGGGGACGCCAGGTGCTTGCTCGCAAACGGGTCATATGCGAGTAAGCACGCTCCTACCGGGCTTTCGGCTCGATGGTTGAGACCTGGCATCAGCCGACGCAGTCAGAGCCTTTGCGAAAGCCGCCCTGCCTTCGTCCACCCAGCACTGGGCTAGGCGGACGTCGTAACAATGCTCTCAGCGCGCCGCGGCCTTACCAGTTCGGTTCGACCTCGACCGTCGGCACCTGCATCTCGGTGCCCAACCACTGTTTCTGCAGGCCGACCAGACGACCATCGGTATGCAGCTTGAGAATCGCCTCGTTGACTGCGGCGATCAGGCTGTCGGCATCCTGACCTTTGCGGCCGACGAAAGCGAAGTAGGACGGCTTGCCGAACGGTGGCTGCACCACCTTGAACACCTGCGAGCGCTGAGAGGCGACGAAGGCAATGTTCGGCAGAGCGTTGGCCACCGCGGCGATACGGCCTGCACCAAGGTCAGCGTAGGCTTGGTTGTTATCGACGTACTCGCGAATGGTCACCGGCTCAGGCAGGGTGGCGGCGAAGGCCTTCAGCTCCTCCAGCTGGGCCGAGCCCTTGCTGGCGCCAACGACCTTGCCAGCAATGTCTTGGGGTTTGCTGATGCTGTCATCCTGGGCACGCACCATTAGCGCCACCGTGCCTTCTGAAATCGGCAGGGTGAAGCTGTAACGCTCCTTGCGCGCCTTGGTGATGATGAGCGGTCCGCCCACCAGGTCGAACTTGCTTGCCTCGAGACCTGGCAGCACGCCAGCCCAAGGCAGATCGATAAAGCGCACCTTGACCCCCAACTCTTCGCCAACCAACGCAAACAGGGCCGGGTTGAAACCTTTCTGTTGACCTTTTTCCAGATAGTCGAAGGGGGCGAACTGCATTTCCGTACCAATCACCAACTCACCGGCCTTTTTCACCTCGGCCAGTTGGTCAGCTTGGACGGCGAAGGATGCCAAGCTCATCAGAGCCGCGACGCAGAAGCCGCGCAGTGTTTTGTTGTGTTGGGTCTTACTTTGCATCGAATAGCTCCTCAAAGGATTGTCATGATTTGACTGTTGTTATTACTTCGATGGATCAGCAGTAAGGTGCCGGGGCAATAGCTGCGGGTTGGCAGAAATCCGGCCTGGACTCAGAGGAGCACTCTGCCGGGGTTGATAAGGTCGCTGGGATCGACCCAAATGGCTTCGGCGGACCCGTTCACGCTGCAGGCGGCGCAGGAAGCCGTCACCTGAACGGATGGGCGCCTGCCCAAAAGCACGCAGGGCAGAACTCATCACTGCGGCAGCTCAAGCGTCACGGCCGTTGTCGGGCGGGCGCAACAGAGCAGAATTTCGCCGTTTTCCGGGGCATCCAGGGGCAGCTCGAAATACTCGATCGAGCCACTGCGTAGACGGACCTGGCAGGTATTGCACAGGCCGGCACGGCAGTTGAATGAAGGTTCCAAGCCGGCCTGCTCGGCAAGATCGAGCAGCGAATGGCAGTGGGGGTCCCAGGCGACAGTGGTGCCCGAAGGCAGGAATTGCACGCTGACTGCACCTTCCAGCGGACTGGCCTTGACTAGATCAGCGGAAGAAACTGAGCTTGCCAACGGACTGAGTTCGTCTTCTTCAAGAATGGTTGCCGGGCCAAAGAACTCGTAATGGATACGCGCCTTGACGACCCCCAGGTCGCGCAGCAAACGCCAGTTCGCCTGCATGAAAGGGCGTGGTCCGCACAGGTAAACGTCGTAATCGTCAAGCGGCAGCAGTGCCTGCAAGGTTTCGCGGCTGATCAGCCCCTGGCTGTGGCACACGCCCCTGCGGATATCGTCGGCGCTCGGCTGGCGGTAACAGAAGTACGTGTAGATACCTGGACGGCTGGCGGCCAGCGTCAGCACTTCATCTCGGAAGGCATGAACGGCGCCGTTTTCGCAGGCATGGACAAAGTACACCTGGCGTGTCGAGTGCTTGCTCAAGCTGTGCAGCATGCTGACCATGGGAGTCACGCCGACACCGCCACTGAACAGCAGCACCGGCCGCTGGCTCTCCTCATCCAGAACGAATTCCCCTGCCGGTCCGGCGATATCGAGCACGTCGCCGACCTGCACGCACTCATGCAGATAGCCAGACCCCTTCCCTGGCGGTAGCTCGGGACGATAGAGCGGCGCCAGCTCGCGTTTCACTGAGATGCGAAGGCGCGTCATATCAGAGGCCTTTCCCGACAAACTGTAGTTACGCAGCAGAGTGCTACCGTCCTCTGCAGGCAGTCGAACCACGACGAACTGCCCAGGGCGGAACTGCATGCTCAAGGTCGGATCGACTGCCATCAGCAGAAAGGAGGTGACCACCTCGCTTTCCTGCCGCTTCTCGATCACCCGGTAAGGTACGAACCCCTTCGCGGCGAGCGGTGCTTTCGGGTTGGCGTTCATCTCAAGCCCCCAGCTTGGCCGACTCGGCGCCCTGCTCCGCCAGCGAAATCAACCGGCTGGACGTTTCCTGGGCGATCTGTTTGTCCAGTGCTCGGCGAAAGCGCAGCGGGCCAGAGTCGGATGCCAAGTCAATGTTGGGCGTACGCTTGTTCGCCATTCCCCGGTGTACGGCGGCGAGGATCACCTGATCTTCGCTGAACGCGAAGCGCACATCTTCATCGAACCGACGCGATACTTCTTGGCTGTCTTGGTCGAAGTTGCGCATCTGGAACCAGAAGTAGCGTGTGTTCGACTCATCAACCGGGGTGAGGAAATTGTAGGAATTCATCAGGAATACCTGATCGTGCAGTACTCCCTCATCAGAACCGGTTCCTGCCGGGGTGAACAGCGACTTGATGATTGCGTGCGAGGGATAACGCACCTCGTAGTGTTGCTTCCGATCGCAGCGGCCGGAAAATTTCACGAACTGGGCATAGAAAGGTGCCACTTCGACATTACGCATCCAGCGGAAAACGATCACACCGCCGTCGGAAACGATGGTCTTCAGTGGCTCATCTTCACAGGCAGCATTGCCGAACGACGTCTGATGCACCCAGGCCACATGAGCGGGATCGAGCAGGTTATCGGTCATGTACAAGTAATTGCACTCGACAGTCATGTTGCCGCCACGATTGATGCCCCAGGCCGGGTCACCCCATTCTTCCACCTGGAATATCGTGGCCGGGTCCGCCAGCTCGGCATCGCCCATCCAGATCCAGATCAAGCCGTAACGTTCAGCAAGCGGATAGCTGCGCACCTTGGCACCTTGCGGGGTGCGGCTGTTGCCAGGTGCACGGACACAGCCGCCGGAGCAGTCGAAGGTCAGGCCGTGATAGCCGCACTCGATGTCGTCACCGCGTTTGCGCCCCATCGACAAGGGCAGCTTACGGTGCGGACATGCATCCTCCAGGGCCACCGGAGTGCCATCAGCCTTGCGGTAAAGCACGATCTGCTCGCCGAGGATCGTACTCGGGTACAAGCCTTCGCCCAGCTCGGACTCTTCGGCGGCCACATACCAAGCGTTGCGCAAAAACATAGGGTTCTCCTCGTATCCTGTTTTTCGCCCTGAACAACAGGGCGGCTGCTGACAGGACCAGAATACGAGAATCTAATTTTGCGAAAAGATGTGGAAAACTGATTCTTTATTTAGTTTATCTAAAGTAACTTCCATCCAGCTCAGCTATGGAAACTTCGTTATGAACAATCTCCCCTCGCTAAGGGCGCTACAGATATTCGAAGCCGTTGGCCGATTTGGTGGCATTGCGGAAGCAGCCAGACGCTTGGGCATTTCGGCCGGCGCAGTCAGCCAGCAGATGAAATTGCTTGAAGAGAGCCTGGGTCTGAGCTTGACCCTCAAGGTGGGGAAACGCATCCAATTGACCGCCGCCGGACAGCGCTACTACGAAAGCTGTGCAACCGCTTTCGAGAGCCTGCGGATTGCCCACACCGAGGTCGAACGCTCAAAAAATGCCAGCAATCTGCGGGTCAGCGCCTTGCCATCCCTGCTCTCGCAATGGCTGACGCCGCTGGTCTTCGCCTGGCAAGACAAGCACCCCGGGCTAAATGTGTTTCTTGACGGCAGCTATGAAGAGCCATCGCCCAACGGATTCGAGATCGACTTCCGCATCACCTACAGCGATCAAGACTATGCGGAGAACGCCATAGAGTTGTTTCGTGATTGCGTGGTGCCGGTCTGCAGCCCAGCCCTCCTGCGTGCCGATGCGCCGCTGCTGACGCCCGCCGACTTGCTGGGCTATCCACTGTTGTCGATCGACTGGCTGCCGAAGTTCGTCTCGCCCCCCTCCTGGCGTGACTGGTTTACGGCACAACAGGTGGACTGCTCCCAAATGCATGATGGCTACCGAGTCTTTTCCCTGGCGTACGTTGCCATCCAGGCGGCGATAGATGGCCAGGGCATTGTGTTGGGGCAATGCTCGATGATTGCTGATGACCTTGCTGCCGGGCGCCTGATAATGCCGTTTCCGCGGGCACTGCCGCTGCCAACATCGTACTTTCTCATTGGTTCGAAAAGCGCCTTCGGCAAGGAGCACTGCCGCGACTTCCATCGCTGGCTGGTAACTCGAGGACGCGAGCAAACAGCCATCAATGCACGCCTATTGGGGGTGTCCGAGTGAATCGATAGCGACAAGCTTTACCTGGGCGTTCAGCTCCGATTCGACCGTACCATCTCGAAAAAGGTCTCGATAATCCGCCGCGAACCTTGCTCGCGCAGGCACACCAGCGTCTCGGTCATGCGCTGCAGGCAGTCGCGGATCGGAAGCACGTGGACGTTCGCACTGACACCTACTTCCGCGCCGGAGACGAACCCGACGCCCAGGCCAGCTGCCACCATCTCGAAGGTGGCCTCGCGCCCCTCCACTTCGATCGCCGGGCGAATCTGCAGGCCAGACCGCTGCATCTCCTCTTCGAGTATCTGTCGGGTCATGGAGCCCCGTTCGCGCAGCACCATGGGCATCTCGGCAAGGTCGGCCAGGACGATCGACTCGCGCTCGGCCCAAGGGTGCGAACGGGCGACGAAGGCCACCATCGGGCTGCTGCTGAGCACATGGGTAATCAGGCTGTCGTCCTCCACTACCCGGCCCAGCAGGGCGAAGTCGGCCTTGTACTCCTGCAGCCGGCGCAGCGACTCGTCGCTGTTGCCCGTCACCAGGCTGACGCGGATGCCCGGGTAGCGATCGCAGAAGCGCGCGATATGCGCCAACAGGTGCACGGGCGAGTCCACCGCCAGGGTCAGGGTGCCGGTTTCCAGCGCCCGGGAGGTCGTCAGCAGTTCCTGCGCCTCGGCCTCGGCGGCGAACAGGCGCAGGGTGATGGTCAGGAGGCGCTCTCCCAGGTCGGTCAGCTGCACCGAACGCTTGTTGCGGTGGAACAGCAGGATGCCGAAGCGCTCTTCCAGTTTGCGCACCTGGTCCGACACAGCCGGCTGGCTAAGGAACAGGCTTTCCGCCGCGCGGGTGAAGTTGCCGTGTAGCGCCACAGCGTGAAATGCCTTGAGCTGGGCCTGGGAAACCGCCATGACGCCTCCAATAAATAAGCTCAGCTTATTTTTGAAATACTATAAATCGATTTTTTTTATTTCTTCAAAATTGTTTTGATCGGCTTCACCGCAAAGCGCCCTCACCAGAACAACGCTGGAGACGATCATGACCAAAGCCGAATACCCCACCTCCCATCAGCCCTTGGCCGCTCCTGCCCTGGGTGAACCCTACCTGCTCACCCCCGGCCCGCTGACCACCTCCAAGGCCACCAAGGAAGCCATGCTGCGGGACTGGGGCTCCTGGGACGGTGCCTTCAATCTGGTGACAGCCGAAGTGCGCCAGGAACTTCTGGCCATGGCCGGCGTGCACGACGACAGTTTCGCCTGCGTCCCGCTGCAAGGCAGCGGCAGCTTCTCGGTGGAAGCGGCACTCGCCACCGCTATCCCACGTGACGGCAAGGCCCTGGTGCTGATGAACGGCGCCTACGGCCAGCGTGCCACCAAGACCCTCGACTACCTCGGACGCGCCTACATCACCCTGGACAAGGGCGACTACCTGCCGCCGCAACCTGAAGAAGTGGACGCCCTGCTAAAGGCCAACCCGGACGTCACCAACGTCTTTGTCGTCCACTGCGAAACCAGCTCCGGCATCCTCAATCCGCTGCGCGAAATCGCCGACGTGGTGAAGGCCCACGGCAAGAGCCTGATCGTCGACGCCATGAGCTCCTTCGGAGCGGTGCCACTGACCGTCAACGAGGTCACCTTCGACGTGCTGGTGTCCTCTGCCAACAAATGTATCGAGGGCATCCCAGGCTTCGGCTTCGTGATCATCCGCCGCTCCGTGCTGGAGGCCGCCAAAGGCCGCGCCCATTCCCTCTCCCTCGACCTCTACGAGCAGTGGGTCTACATGGAGCGCACCGGCCAATGGCGTTTCACTCCACCGACCCACAGCGTGGTGGCCTTCCGTAAGGCCCTTGAGCAACACAGCGCCGAAGGTGGCGTACAAGGCCGCCTGGCGCGCTACACGCGCAACCGCGACGTCCTGGTCGCCGGCATGCGCGAGCTGGGCTTCAAGACCCTGCTGGAAGACCGCTGGCTGTCGCCGATCATCACTACCTTCTTCAGCCCGGAACACCCGAACTTCGAGTTCAAGCGCTTCTACGAAGAACTCAAGGCCCGTCAATTCATCATCTACCCGGGCAAGCTGACTGTGGCCGAAAGCTTCCGCATCGGCTGCATCGGGCAGATCGACGAACCGATCGTCTGCCAGTTGCTGCGCGCCATTGCCGACTCGTTGGAAGCGATGGATGTGCAGATGGATAAGCCGGCAGCCTGACCGAACCCTCACTTTAAGGTCGTCCGCCGTCCTGAGAGCGACTGCGCTGCGGGTAGCGCGAGCGTGGTGCGACGACCTCTTTCTCCAACATCGACCTGGATAATCAGCCGCTCGGCGAGGCCGGGCAGGAGCCAAGACTAGCGCCAAACCTCAACCATCCGCCTGACGCCACGCCCACTGCCATCTGACCAAGGTCGTGCGTTTAGACAGCACAGCAGTACTGAAAACAAAAACAACCTCCCTATTTGCACTGTCCGGCAACCCATACGGGGTCAGAACACCATGAACAACACCGCAGGAGCCCTCGCAAGCGGCTGGAAGTCCCTCCAGCGCTGGCGCGTCCAGATATTCCTTATCACCTGGCTGGCCTATGCCGCCTTCTACTTCACCCGCAAAGCGTTTTCCGTTGCCAAGCTCGGCATCGGCGAAGACCCGAGCTTCGAGCTCGACAAGGCCATGATGGCCAACCTGGATGCTCTCTACCTGGTGGCTTACGCCATTGGCCAGTTCACCTGGGGCATCTTTGCCGACCGTTTCGGCCCACGCGTGGTGGTGCTGGGCGGCCTCTTCGTCTCCTCTCTCGCCGCCCTGGCCATGGGCACCTTCGCTACCCTGCCGATCTTCGCCACCTGCATGCTGGTACAGGGCTTTGCCCAGTCCACGGGCTGGTCGGGGCTGTGCAAGAACATCGGTAGCTTCTTTGCAACCCGCGAACGCGGCCGCGTGCTCGGCTACTGGAGCACCTGCTACGCCTTCGGCGGGCTGGTTGCAACACCCTTCGCCGGCTGGTGGGCCTACGAGGTGTTCCACGACTGGCGCATGGCGTTCATGTCCAGTGCTGCAGTGGTAATGGCGGTGGCGGTGCTGTTCTACTTCCTGCAGCGCAACCGGCCGCAGGATGTCGGCCTACCCCCTGTCGAGATCGAACCCAACATTACCGTTACGGGGCCGCGCGAAAGCCATTGGGCCAGCCTGCGCAAGATCATGAAGAACCGCACCGTGCTGGTCCTCGGCCTTGCCTACTTCCTGCTCAAGCCCGCGCGCTACGCCATCCTCCTCTGGGGGCCGGTGATCGTCTACGAACGCATGCCGGCAATTGGCAAGGTGGCATCCGCCATCGTCCCCACCGCCTTCGAGGTCGCCGGCCTGGTAGGCCCGATTCTCATCGGCTTCATGTCTGACAAGCTCTTCGGTGCTCGCCGCATACCGGCGTGCGTACTCAACCTGGTAGCCCTCACCGTGTGCCTGGCGCTGTTCGTCCCCGCCATGCAGAGCGGCAGTCTGTACCTGGTGGTCGGCCTGCTGTTCATGATGGGCATGACCCTCTATGGCCCGGACTCGATGATCAGCGGCTCGGCAGCCATCGACTTCGGCACCAACGAGGCCGCTGGCACCGCCGCAGGTTTCGTCAACGGTTGCGGCTCGGTCGGCGCCATCCTCGGCGGCCTGCTTCCAGGCTACTTCGACACCACCACCGTATTCCTCGTGTTCACCGCCGCCGCGCTGCTGGCCAGCCTGATGCTGGTGCCCTTCTGGAACAGCCGCCCGCAAACCCTGGAAGCCAGCAGCCCCCTCACGGCCAACGGACAACCGGAACTGGCCGGTGCCAGGTCCTGATCCCTCCTCCCTTACGCGCAACCTCGCTGGAGCAATCACCATGCAATACAAGCAACCTACCCACCTTCAAGCCGCCATCCTCGACTGGGCCGGTACCGTCGTAGACTTCGGCTCCTTCGCACCGACACAGATCTTCGTCGAAGCCTTTGCCGAGTTCGGTGTCGCCGTCTCCCTGGAAGAAGCTCGCGGCCCGATGGGCATGGGCAAATGGGATCATATCCGTACCCTCTGCGACCTGCCGCAGATCGCCGAGCGCTACCGCGCCGCCTTCGGCCGCCTGCCGACCGATGACGACGTCACCGCCATCTACGAACGTTTCATGCCGCTGCAGATCGAGAAGATCGCCCTGCACTCGGCCCTGATCCCCGGTGCCCTCGACGCCATCGCTACCCTGCGCAGCAAGGGCCTGAAGATAGGCTCCTGCTCCGGCTATCCGGCGGTGGTGATGGAGAAGGTCGTGGAGCTGGCCCGCCAGAACGGCTACGTCGCTGATCACGTGGTCGCCACCGACGAAGTCCCCAACGGTCGCCCACACCCGGCCCAGGCTCTGGCCAACGTGATTGCCCTCGGCATCGATGACGTGGCCGCATGCGTCAAGGTCGACGACACCTGGCCAGGCATCCTCGAAGGCCGCAGCGCCGGCATGTGGACTGTCGCCCTGACCTGCTCGGGCAACGCCCTTGGCCTGACGTATGACCAGTTCAAGGCCCTGCCGGCTGAGAAGCTGGCCCAGGAGCGCGCGCGCATCGGCCAGATGTTCGAAGGCTCCCGCCCGCACTACATGATCGACACCATCGCCGAACTGCCAGCAGTGATCGATGACATCAACGCCCGCCTCAAGCGCGGCGAGACCCCGCAAGGGGCCTGATCAGGAAAAAGGGGGGCACGCGTCAGCCTCTCCCCCGGCGGGCAAGGATGCCCGCCACCTGATCCCTGGGTTTATCCCTCCCCAGCCAAAGTAATGGCTATGTCTGGCTGCATTCTCCGTAGGAGCGAGCTCTGCTCGCGAAGGCTCTGCGCTCGGGCGTTCGCGAGCAGAGCTCGCTCCTACAAGACTCTCTGCACGGTCGATACCTGGAGACAGCGCGGCCCTGAAACAAAAATGGCGCCGATCAGCGGCGCCATTGGCGGGAGAGCGTCCGTCAGCCGAGGGCTATCACGGCCTTGAGCATCACCTTGAACGCCTCCACCTGTTCATCGCTGAACTGGGCGAAGACTTTCTCCTGCTGCTCCCGAGCGATGCGCCAGAGCGCTTCGGCCTGGTCCAGACCGACGGGAGTCAGGGAGTAGCCATCTGCGACATCGGCGACCATGCCCTTGCGCTTGAGGATCGCCACCGCCTCCTCGATCTCGCGCCTGGGCATCGCCACTTCGCGCTGCAAGCCGCAGAGGCTCAGCCCCGCGTCGTTCTCCAGAACCATCAGCATGCGCGCCTCGCTGGTGCGCAGCCCGGTAGACAGTTGCTTCGGTTGGTAGCCGGCCTGATAGCTGCGTACTGCCTGGGTCATCAGGTAGTAGAGGTTGTGGCTAAGGCGTCCCTGGAAGGCACTGAAGGGTGCCTGACCTTCGGTTTTGTGGGTCATGCGGGTATGCGGCAGGACCATCGAGTAAGCGCCCTGGTGGTAGAGCAGCGGCGAGCGACCCAAGTCGTCGAAGGCGACGACCTTGCCGATCAGGATCCAGTGGTCCCCACCATCGACCTGCTGGTGCATCTCGCACTGGAAACGCGCGGCGCAGTCAGCGAACAGCGGCGCGCCGCCGACACCCTTTTCATAAATGATGCCGTCGAACTTGTCCTCCCGCGGGCGGGCGAACTGGTTGGACAGGTCGATCTGGTCGGCGGCCAGGATGTTCACGGCAAAATGCGAGGCCTGTTCGAACACCTCCAGGCTGCTGGAACGTTTGTCGATGCTCCAGAGCACCAGCGGCGGTTCGAGGGAGACCGAGTTGAAACTGTTGGCGGTAACGCCCGCCTTGGCACCGGCGGGCGTGGCAGCGGTGACGACGGTCACGCCGGTGGCGAAATTGCCCAGGGCACGGCGGAAGGCCCGGGAGTCGAAGGAGGATTCAACGGCAGTCATGGCGCAACTCCTGGCTGCCGCCTCATTGGCGACAACGCGATGGTTCTGGGGTCGGGGCCGGGGGATTGGCCGGCCCGCACGCAAGCAGGCTGGTGCAAGTGTCAAACCATGCTGGGATCGGGTTCCAGGCCCATCAGCTCGCGCCCGAGGATCTGTGCACAAACGTCATAGTCGGTGTAGGCGTGGGCGCCGGTCATATGCGAGTCACGGAACAAGCGCTGCATCTCGTTGCTCTCAAACCAGCTGGTGCCGCCCGCCGCCTCGAAGAGGCGATCCACGGACTGGATGCACATCTTCACCGCGTAGGCCTGGTTGGTACGCCAGAACGCCAGGGTTTCGCGGCTCGGATATTGGTGACGCTCACCGTGTTCGGCGTGCTCCTGCCAGGTCTTTTCCAGAAAGGCACGGGCGGCCGCGACCTGGTGGGAGGACTCGGCCAAGCGCATCAGCGCCGGGGTGGCAGTGCCAACGTTGACCCCGGTGTAGGCGCGGACACGATTCCTGGTCTTCTCCTTGTACGCTTCGAGCATGCGCTCGGCGATGCCCAGGCTGATCGCCGCGAAGCCGCTGGCGAAGTACGGGCGGTACGGGGAGTAGAAGATCTTGCTGTCCGGGTACAGGCCAAAGCCGTCCGACCGGCCTTCCATCATGTCCTTGGCCGCCTGGATGCGGTAATTGGGGACGAAGGCATCCTTGATGATCAGGGTCTTGGTGCCGCTGCCCTTCATACCGGCGGCAAACCAGTCGTCACGGATTTCGTAGTCGCTGCGCGGCAGCACGGCGAAGCAGTAAGCCTGTTCACCCTCAGCATTCTTGCGACGGCAACCGACGATGGCCCACTCGGCGTGGTCGCTGCCACTGCTCCAGCCCATCTCGCCGTTGAATAGCACGCCGCCCTCGACCTCTTCCACCTTGCCGAACGGCGCGATGCTGCTGCTCGCCGTAGCATCGGGGTTTTCGCCCCAGACTTCGTCCTGCAAGCGGGAAGAGAACATCGCCAGTTGGTGGCTATGGGTGCATAGCAGGCTGAAGGCCCAGGCAGTGCTGGCGCAGGCTCCGGCCAGAGCCACGACGCAATCGGCGAACTCGGGCAGGGAAACCTCCATGCCGCCGTACTTTTTCGGCTGCAGCGCGCGGTGCATGCCGATGCCTTTGAGCAGGGCGATGTTTTCCCCAGGGACCATCCTGGCCTGTTCCGCCCTGGACGCATTGGCGGCGATGGACGGGAGGATGGCTTTGAGATCTTCGAGGAGAGGGTTTGGCTTTTTCATGTCGTGGCCCTGCTTATTGTTAGTACTTGGATGAGGCCAGGCAGGTAGATGAACGCAACCGTGACCGTTGCGAAACACCAGAGCCTGTCAAGTAAACCCAAGTGGGTGCAGGGGGATTATGGAGCGGCGGCAGGAGGCTCAAAATGCACGTTACGCACTCCAGATTGTACTTTTCATGGAGAGCTGCGCATCCCTTTAGCATCCGGCGCACTGGCGAACGGTGCTGACACTGAAGCCTGCCTCGTTCGCGAGCAAGCTCGCTCCTACAGAGGGAGCTGACGACAGAACACGGCCCAGGCGATCAGGGCTTGATCTGCTTCAGCTCATTGAGGAGGTCGAGGAGTTGCTTGAGCTTCTCCTCGCCGAACTGTTCCTGAATCTTCTGGTAATTACTTTCCATGCCTTCGCTCATGGAGACGAAACACTGCTGCCCTTTCTCGGTGAGGTTCACCAGCACACGACGCTGGTCCTGCGGCGCCTTGCGTCGCACCACCATGCCATCGCGCTCCAGACGCGCCAATACACCGGTCATGCTCGGTTTGAGGATGCAGGCCAGATCGGCAAGCTGATAGCTCTCCAGTTCGCCATGCTGGCGAAGCAGGCGGATGACCCGCCATTGCTGTTCGGTCAGGTCGTGCTGGTTGAGCAGGGGACGGAAAAAGCTCATGGCCGCTTCACGGGCTTGCAACAGGGTCAGGGTAAGCGAGGGTCTGGGGCTGGGCATGGTTGGCAGGGACCGGGACAGTATTCGTGAAGATTTTAACGAAAAAAAGTCTCGACGCTAGCGATCTCCACGCTGGGCGATCACGCCGGCCCCAGCCAGGGGCCGACGCAAGGATCGCCTCAATCGACGCGGCGTATCTCGAAATGGCGCTTCTTGCCCAGACTGAGCCGCCACGTCGAACCCTCCGTTGGCAGATGCGCGTCGGCATCCTTCACGCCCGCGTCATCAAGGCGGATTCCACCTCCCGCAGCCAGTCGTCGTACTGCACTGCGTGACGGCTGCAGCCCCGCCGCCAGCAAGACGTCGGCCAGTGAAATACCCCGCGCAAGCTCGGCCCCGGTGACCATCAGCCGGGTCAAGCCATCAATCGCAGAATTCTGCTCGAACACGCCACGCGCAGCAGCTTCGGCCACCCGCGCCGCAGCCTCGCCATGAGCCAGGGTGGTGGCGGCATTGGCCAAGATGACCTTGGCCTGGTTCAGCTCGGCGCCTTGCAAGGCACCCAGGCGCCGTACCTCGTCCAACGGCAGCTCGCTGAAAAGGGCGAGGAAGCGCCCGACATCGCGATCGTCGCAGTTGCGCCAGAACTGCCAGAAGTCGAAGGCCGACAGTCGATCGCCATTGAGCCACACCGCGCCGTTGGCGGACTTACCCATCTTGCGCCCGTCGCTGGTGGTCAGCAGCGGCATGGTCAGGCCGAAGAGCCGGGCACCGCCCTGACGACGCGACAGGTCCACGCCGTTGATGATGTTCGCCCACTGGTCGGCACCACCCAGTTGCAGGGTGCAGCCATGCCGGCGGGCCAATTCGGTGAAGTCATGGGCCTGCAGCAGCGTGTAGCCGAATTCCTGGAAGGACAGCGAGTGCTCGCGATCCAGGCGCTGGCGCACGGCATCGAAGGTCAACAGGCGATTGACCGAGAAGTGCCTGCCCACCTGATTGAGAAACTGCAGGTAACCGATGCCATCCAGCCAGCCGGCGTTGTCCACCACCAGGCCGGCGCCCTCCCTCAGGTCCAGGTAGCGCGCGAAGCAACCGGTGATGCCGGCGATGTTCCGCTGGATCTGAGCCTCATCGAGCATGGGGCGGCTTTCGTCGCGGAAGCTGGGGTCGCCAATACGCGTGGTTGCGCCACCGATCAGCAGGATTGGGCGGTGCCCGGCCTTTTGCAGCCAGCGCATCAGCATCAGGCCCTGCAGGTGGCCGACGTGCAAGCTGTCGGCAGTGGCGTCGAAGCCCAGGTAGGCGGTGACCGGGCTGTGGGCCAGATGCTCGCGCAGGCCGTCGAGGTCGGTGCACTGGTGCACGAAGCCACGCGCCTGGAGCAGCTCGAGAAGGTCGGAATCGAGATTATTCATAGCAGTCTCCTGAAGGGTTGGAGGCCCGAGGAGACAGGGAGAAGGTAGGTTCCGAGCCGCCTCAGGCGGATCGGCATGCGCGCAGCATCTACCGCCTCGTATGAGTAGGCAGATACCGGTAATACGCGTTGAGGCAATTCATTAACTTGTTCATGATTGCGCACTCTACCGGTTTACGAGATCAGGTCAAGCCATGAATGCAATGATTCGCCAACAGCCCAACATGACCTTGGCACTGGCTATGCCAGCGCTACAAGCCACGCTGGAACAGGCCATTGAGTCGCAGGTGCGCATCAGCATTGCGCTGGTAGACGCGGCCGGCCAGCTGATCCACATGGCGCATATGGATGGGGCGCCGCTCCAATGCCGCGATATCGCACTGAACAAGGCTCTCACGGCCGTCGGCTTCGGTATCGCCACTTCGGAGTGGGGTGCACGTCTGGAGAAATGCTCGCCTGCCGTGCAGCAGGGATTACCGCTACAGCCCAGGCTGGCGCTGTTCGGCGGCGGTGAGCCGGTGCGCTGGCGCGGTGATGTGATTGGGGCAATCGGTGTCTCGGGAGCCTCCGAGCAGGTGGACACCCGCTGCGCCCAGGCGGGCGTGCAGCGGGCGCTGGCACTGCTGGAAGGTTGAACGCCTCAAGGCCTCAGTGGAATCACCGGGCCGAGGTAGTTGTTCGCTTGCTCGATATCGTCCTGACCAAGGGCACCGACGGAGGCGCTCAAGCGCAAGCGGGCCAACAGGTAGCGCAGCTTGGCTTCGAGCAGGTCGCGACGGGTGATGAAGGCCTGTTCCTCGGCATTGAGGATGTCGAGGTTGGTGCTGGTACCGGCCTGGAAGCCCTTGCGCGCCGAATCCTGGGCGCGCTCGCTGGAGACCACCGCCAACTCCAGAGCTCGCACCCGCGCCTCGCCACTTTGAACACCACGAAACTCGCGGGTGGTACCGGACAGCACGTCCTCACGGGTGGCATTCAGCTCTTCCCGAACGCGTTCGCGGTTGGCCGCTGCCTGGCGAACCTGGGCACTGGTTGATCCGCCTAGGTAGAGCGGCATGCGGAACTCGACGCCCACCGAGCTGTATTCGTTTTTCTGGTTTTGGGTGGAAACCGAGTCGCTCTCGGAATCGTTGTAGGCAGCAACGAAGTCCAGGGTTGGCCAGTGCCCGGCGCTGGCGCGCTTGACTTCTTCCTCGGCGATCTGCACGCCCAGCGTGCGTGCCTGGATCGTCGGGTTATTGGCCCGGGCGTCGTTGATCCAGTCCTGTAGATTGGGCGGGTCGAGCGGTGGTGTGGGGAACTCGGTGCGCAAAGTAGTGACTTCTTCCGGTACCACGCCCAGCAGCTCCTGCAACAGCCGGCGGGCGACCAGCAGATTATCCTCAGCCTCGATCAGCTCGGCCTGGGCCAAGTCGCGGCGAGCGGTGGCCTGGTCGACGTCCGTGACGGTGCCGTCACCCAGTTCGAAGCGGCGTTTGGCTGCAGCCACCTGCTGCTCGAATGCCTTCAGCCGCACCTTGGCCAATTCGATCGTTTCCAGCGCCAGCAACACAGCGAAATAGCGGCTGCTCAGGCTGAGGGCCGATTCCTGGGTCTTGGTATCGAACACATAGTCGCTAAACAGGGTGCGCTGCTTGCCCTGGCGATACTCGGCCATCTTCTGCTTGTTGAAGATCGGTTGCCGCAGCTCCACCACTGCTCCTTTGGAGTCGTACTCGAGGTCGGTCTCGACGGTTCGGCCGAGGACAGTGTCCTGCTCGCTGGTCCCATCGATGCGTCTCCAGAAGGCGGTGGAGTTGATCTGCGGCAGCACACCCGCCTTGCCCAGTTCCTTGTACTCCTGCCCGGCCTCACGCTCATGGACCGAGGCGAGATAGGTGGGCCCCTGATTCTGGAAGGTATTCCAGGCTTCCGTGAGATCCATGGCCGCCACTGACGTGGTGTAGACGCCCAGCAAAGCGGCAATGGCCATCCGGCTGGTCATATCACTGCTCCTTGAATGCGGTGTCGACACGTCCCATGAGGGGCTTCATCAAATAGCTCATCAGGCTGCGTTCACCGGTCTTGATGGTGACCGTAGCCGGCATGCCAGCGCGGATGTTGTTCACCCCAAGGAGTTTCATGCCCTCATCGGTGACCTCCACCTGGGCGAGGTAATACGGTTGCTTGCTCGCCTCATCCACCAGACGATCGGCTGCAACAGTAAGGACGCGTCCCGGGATGTTCGGCGTCTGCGCATGGTTGAAGGCCGGGAAGGTGATGTCCACCGGCAGCCCCGGGGCCATTTTGTCGATGGCCTGGACCGGGACCTGGGCATCGACTTGCAGGGGCTCCTTGTCCGGAATCACATCCATGATCCTTGCGCCAGGCTGGATGACGCCGCCGATGGTGGCGATGTTGAGCCCCAGGACAATGCCGTCGATGGGCGAACGGATCACCGTGTTGTCCACTTGGTAGTCGATGGAGCGGAGCTTCTCGGACAGCGAGGTCGCCTCCTTCTGCACATCGGTAAGTTGCGACTCGACCTCCTTCTGGAAGTCCTGCTCGCGCTGCAGGATGCGCAGCTTGAGTTCGGCAATCTGGTTTCTGGTGCGGCCGATGTCAGCGATGTTCTGGGCCATTGAGCCATTCAGCTCGGAGGCATTGCGCTCCAGCTCGAGCATTCGGTTGCGCGGTATGTAGCCTTCGGCCGCCAGGCTGCGAACGCCATCCAGCTCCTGCTTCAGGAAATTCGACTGATTGACCCGGGTGTTCTGAACCTGGCGCAGCCCGTTGAGCTGTTCCTCCGCGCCGTTCAGGTTCTCGTGGAGGATGCTGATTTCACCGACCAACGCCTTGCGTCGCGTATGGAACAGGCGCTGTTGCAGGGCGATGGCCTCCATCAGGCGCGGATCGCCACTGAATCGCTCCAGCAGCTCCGGCGAGAAGATCACCTGCTCGGCGCCATCGCGTTCAGCAGACAGCCGGTCCTCCACTGTCTTGGCGACGATGTACTGGGAGCTCAGGGCGCCCTGTTCGGCGATCGCCTGGGTCGGGTCCAGCAGGACCAGCTCCTGGCCGGCCTTCACGATGTCACCCTCACGCACCAGGATTGCATCGACGGTGCCGCCAGTGAGGTGCTGGATGGTCTTGCGTGCATTGGTCACGTTGACCGTCGCATTGGCGACCACACCCGCATCCAGCGGAGCCAGTACCGCCCAGGCGAGGAAACCGCCAAACCCGGCCAGGACCAGCCACACACCCCAGCGCGCCGGGCGCGCATCGTCGGTATCGACCTCTGGAGGATTGTCGACCAGCACCAGAGCCTTGCTTTCACTTAACGCTTGCATGATCTGTCACTCCTTCGCCCGGACCGACGACAGGTTCGGTGTCCCCACCGAAGGCATGACGCTGGCTTGGCGCAAGGCCGCAAAGACCTCCTCACGCGGACCGAACAACTGCATGCCGCCGTCGCGCAGCAGCAGGACCTTGTCCACCGTGCCCAGCACGCTCGGTCGGTGGGAAATGAGCACGAGTGTCTTGCCTCGCTTCTTCAGATCGAGGATCGCCTCGACCAGTGCAGCCTCTCCCACGTCGTCGAGGTTGGCATTGGGCTCATCCAGGACGATCAACGAGGGGTCTCCATAAATGGCGCGGGCCAGCGCAATGCGCTGTTTCTGCCCACCCGAGAGCGGGCTGCCATCGACCCCGAGAACCGTGTCGTAGCCCCGCTCGAAGCGCAGGACCATTTCATGGACCCCGGCACGCTTGGCGGCCAGGATCACCTCTTCGCTGTTCACCTCGCCGAACCGGGCGATGTTGTCGGCAATCGTCCCCTCGAACAGTTCCACGTCCTGCGGCAGGTAGCCAATCCAGGGCCCCAACTCTTCCTTGTTCCACTGAAAGATGTCGGCGCCGTCCAGCCTCACCTTGCCCGACTGAGCCGGCCACACTCCCACCAGCAGGCGGGCTAGCGTCGACTTGCCAGCCGCGGACGGACCGATGATCCCCAGGGCCTCGCCCGGGGCCAGGCTGAAGTTGATACCGCGCAATATAGTGGTGACGCCGCCGGGAGCCGCCGTCATGGCCTGCTCTACCGAGAGCAGACCGGCTGGTTTGGGCAACGACATGGGGTTGGGCCGCGCGGGGAAGTCCTGGAGCAACTTCGACAGCCGATCCCAGGACGATCGCGTCGTGAGCAGTTGCTTCCAGACTGAAATGGCCTGCTCGACCGGCGCCATCGCCCGGCCACTGAGGATGGAGCTGGCGATCATCATGCCGGCAGTGATGTCGCCCTTGATCGCCAGCCAAGCGCCAGCACCAAGGATCGTCGATTGCAGGGTAATGCGCACGAACCGGCTGGTGCCATTGATGTAGGCAGCGCGGTCGGAGGCTAGCGTCTGCATCTCCAGGATGCGTTTGTGGTTGCCGTACCAGCGTTTGCGGATCGAAGGCAGCATCCCCATCGCCTCGATCACTTCGGTATTGCGCAAGTTGTTGTTGGCAAAGCTCCCTGAAGCCATCGACGCCTGGTTGGCCTCTGCCAGCGGGCCACGGGTCACCACCTCGGTGAGGTAGGCGAGGCAGAAAAGCAGCATCGACCCCAGCAGCGTGATGAAGCCCAGCAGTGGGTGAACAAGGAAAATCACCAACAGGTAGATGGGCGTCCAAGGGGCATCGAAGAACGCGAACAGCCCGTTACCCGTCAGGAACTGGCGCACCTGGGAAAGGTCTGCGAGCGCCTGTGCAGGGTTGCCACCGGCACGCCGCAGGTTGCGCTCGAACGAGGCCGTGAAGATCCGTTGGTTCAAGCCCATGTCGAGGCGGTTGCCAAGGCGGATCAGCACGGTCGAGCGCACCACCTCGATAAGCCCCATGAGCACGTAGAGCCCGACCATCAGGACGGTGAGCATGACCAGGGTGGTCACGTTGGCGCTTGCCAGCACCCGATCGTAGACCTGCAGCATGTAGAGCGCCGGGGCCAGCATCAGCATGTTGATCACGCCACTGAATGCGCCAACCACGTAGAAGGTATGGCGCAGCCTGTGGAACACTTCGGACAGTTCGGAACGGGGCTTGGAGGAAGCCTTCATATCGGCGCTCCACGAGCAAAGTGGTGGGCTCGGTCACGACCGACCGCCCTCTTGTAATTGGCGCCTCGGAGGCAATAACCCCACCGCCCACACAGAAGCCTATCCACATGCTTAGCCAAGACTTGTCCACTGCGCCAGTCAGGAAGGCGACGGACTGACAGCTGTCGGCTTAACTCCGACCAGCGTCATGCAGAATCAAACAAGAACCTCTCTCGAATGTTGCGCAAGTCCCGATCCAGAGCACCTCCGACCAGTAGTCACATGGTTTGAGAGGGTATTCGAAGGGGAAAAACGATCAGCTTGACGCCAAACTTACGGCGCGCCCTATGCGCGCAGGCGCAATGCCAGGCTGTGGCGCAGCATGTCCAGCAGAGCCTCCACCAACACCACCGCCTCGCAGGCCAGGGAATAACTGCCCGGAACCATCAGCCAATTGGTCTGCAGGCCTTCCACATAAGCATGCACGCTAACCGCCGCGCGATGGCAGTCCAGGTCAGCGGGCAGCTGGCCACGCCTCACAGCATTGCCCAACGCCCTGGCGATACGCACATCGCATTCGGCACTGGTCGCTTCCAGACGCTGGCGAAGATCTCCCAGCTCATCGATGTACTCACATTTATGCCGGAGGATCTCGTTGATCCTACGGCTCTGGGGCTCCAACTCCACACGTTGGAGCAAATGCACCAGCAGTTCGCGCATACGCCCGAGCGGGTCCGGTTCATCCTCGCTCTCGCTGGCACGCGCCAGGTCTTCCAATGGGAGGCGCATGCGCTCGAGCATGGCGTGGAACAGATCGGCCTTGTTCTCGAAATGCCAATAGATCGCCCCACGGCTGACCCCGGCTGCCGCTGCAACCTCGGCCAGAGAGGCTCGGGAGACCCCGCGCTCGTGGAAAACCCGCTCGGCCGCGTCAACGATTTGCGCGCGGGTTTCCTCTGCTTCCTCTTTCGTGCGTCTGGCCATCAGCCTGCCGACCTTCCTAATTGACTGAGCGAAAACTCCTCAGCTCACTGACACAAAATCTGACAGTGGTTGAGAAAGATTCCGTTTACAAACATTCATGCACGTAAGTATATTCACCAGCCTCCAAATGAATCCAGAACTCCCCGTCTAGAGCGCGTCCCGACCAAGGGACCGCCGTCAGTACCAACGAGGTCCCAGCAAAATGCAAATGAAGCCAGCCTTGGCCGCATTGGTCTCCGCCGTCGCACTGGCCGTGCTCAGCCTGAGTGGCTGCCAGGAAGCCTCTGCCCCACCGCCCAGCCAGACGCCCAAGGTCGGCGTCGTGACCCTGCAGGCCCAGCCCTTCACGCTGACTACCGAACTCCCCGGCCGCACTAGCGCCTACCGCATTGCAGAAGTACGCCCGCAGGTCGACGGCATCATCCAGAAGCGCCTGTTCACCGAGGGCAGCGAGGTCAAGGCCGGGCAGCAGCTCTACCAGATCGACCCGGCGGTCTACTCGGCCAGCTACAAGAGCGCCCAGGCTAGCCTGGCCTCGGCCAAATCGCTTGCCGAGCGCTACAGGGATCTGGTCAGCGACCAGGCGGTGAGCAAGCAGGCCTTCGATGAAGCCCAAGCTGCACGCCTGCAAGCCGAAGCTGCGCTGGAAAAGGCCCGCATCGATCTGCGCTACACCAAGGTGCTGGCGCCTATTTCCGGTCGCGTCGGGCGCTCCGCCGTCACCGAGGGGGCGCTGGTGAGCAACGGCCAGACACTGCCTATGGCAACCATCCAGCAGCTCGATCCGATCTATGTGGACGTCACCCAGTCGACCAGCGACCTGCTCCGCCTGCGCCGCGAGATGGCCGAAGGGCAGCTGCAGAAGGCCGGCCAGAATGGCGCCCGCGTCACCCTGACCTTGGAAGACGGCAGTCTGTACCCCCATGAGGGCACCCTGGAGTTCTCCGAGGTTTCGGTGGACGAGGGCACCGGTTCGGTGACCTTGCGCGCCGTGTTCCCCAACCCCGAGCACGACCTGCTGCCCGGCATGTTCGTCCATGCGAGCCTGAGCTCTGCGGTCAAGCAACAGGCCATCCTCGCGCCACAGCAGGGCATCACGCGCGACCTCAAGGGCCAGGCCACCGCCCTGGTGGTGAACGAGGAGAACAAGGTGGAGCTGCGCCACCTCAAGGCCGACCGCACCGCCGGCGACCGCTGGCTGGTTAGCGAAGGGCTCAACCCCGGCGACCGACTGATCACCGAAGGTCTGCAGTTCGTTCGCCCCGGGGCTGAAGTGCAAGCTGCCCCCGCGACCAACGTCGCCAGCCAGCAAGCGGCAGGCGACGGCCTGGCCAAGCGTCCCTGAGGAGCCTGTCAGATGTCTAAGTTCTTCATCGATCGCCCGATCTTCGCCTGGGTGATCGCGCTGGTGATCATGCTCGCCGGCGCCTTGTCCATTCTCAAATTGCCGGTAAACCAATATCCCAGCATCGCCGCTCCGGCAGTGGGTATCTCGGTCAGCTATCCGGGCGCTTCCGCGCAGACGGTGCAGGACACCGTGGTGCAGGTTATCGAGCAGCAGCTCAACGGCATCGATGGCCTGCGTTACATCTCCTCGGAGAGCAACTCCGACGGCAGCATGACCATCACCGCCACCTTCGAGCAGGGCACCAACCCTGACATCGCCCAGGTACAGGTGCAGAACAAGCTGCAACTGGCCACTCCGTTGCTGCCGCAAGAAGTGCAGCAACAGGGCATCCGCGTGACCAAGGCGGTGAAGAACTTCCTGCTGGTCATCGGCGTCGTCTCCGAAGACGGCAGCATGGACAAGAACGACCTGGCCAACTACATCGTTTCCAACATCCAGGACCCGATCTCGCGGACCAAGGGCGTCGGCGACTTCCAAGTGTTCGGTGCGCAGTATGCGATGCGCATCTGGCTCGACCCGGCGCGACTGAACAACTACCAACTGACGCCGGTCGACGTGAAGAGCGCCATCCAGGCGCAGAACGTACAGATCTCCTCCGGCCAACTCGGCGGTCTGCCCGCCTCCCCGGGTACCCAGCTGAACGCCACCATCATCGGCAAGACCCGCCTGCAGACTCCGGAACAGTTCGGCGCCATCCTGCTCAAGGTCAATCGCGATGGTTCCCAGGTGCGCCTGAGCGACGTCGCCAAGATCGAGTTGGGCGGCGAGAACTACAGCATCAGCGCCCAGTTCAACGGCAAGCCAGCCTCCGGCATGGCAATCAAACTGGCGACTGGTGCCAACGCTCTGGACACGGCCAAGGCCATCCGCGCCACCATTTCCGATCTGGAACCTTTCTTCCCTGCAGGGATGAAAGTGGTGTTCCCCTATGACACCACCCCGGTAGTCTCCGCCTCCATCGAAGGTGTGATTCACACCCTGGGCGAGGCCATCGTGCTGGTGTTCCTGGTGATGTTCCTGTTCCTGCAGAACTTCCGCGCCACCATCATCCCGACCCTGGCCGTGCCGGTGGTGCTGCTGGGCACCTTCGGTGTACTGGCGATGTTCGGTTTCACCATCAATACCCTGACCATGTTCGCCATGGTCCTGGCCATCGGCTTGCTCGTGGACGACGCCATCGTCGTGGTCGAGAACGTCGAGCGGGTGATGGCCGAAGAAGGTCTGTCGCCGCTGGAAGCCACACGCAAATCCATGGGCCAGATCCAGGGTGCCCTGGTGGGTATCGCCCTGGTGCTCTCGGCGGTGTTTCTGCCGATGGCCTTCTTCGGTGGCTCCACCGGGGTGATCTACCGGCAGTTCTCCATCACCATCGTCGCGGCCATGTCGCTCTCGGTGCTGGTGGCACTGATCTTTACCCCTGCCCTCTGCGCCACCCTGCTCAAGCCGGTCGCCCATGGCGGCCACGGCCCGAAGCATGGCTTCTTCGGCTGGTTCAACCGCACCTTCGAGCGCGGCGTGCAAAGCTACGAGCGCGGCGTGCGCAACATCCTCAAGCGCAAGGCTCCTTACCTGGTGATGTACCTGGTGATCCTCGCGATCATGGCTTGGCTGTTCACCCGCATCCCTACCGCTTTCCTCCCCGATGAAGACCAGGGCGTGCTCTTCGCCCAAGTCCAGACTCCAGCCGGCGCCAGTGCAGAGCGTACCCAGGCGGTCGTCGACCAGATGCGCGAATACCTGCTTACCGAAGAGACTGAAACGGTCAAGTCAGTGTTCACCGTCACCGGCTTCAACTTCGCCGGCCGCGGCCAGAGCTCGGGCATGGCCTTCATTATGCTCAAGCCGTGGGAAGAGCGTCAGGCTGAGGGTCAGAGCGTGTTCGACCTGGCCCAGCGCGCTCAGCAGCACTTCTTCAGCTTCCGCGATGCCATGGTCTTCGCCTTCGCTCCGCCGGCAGTGATGGAGCTGGGTAACGCCACCGGCTTCAACTTCTTCCTGCAAGACCGCGCCGGCGTCGGTCACGAAGCACTGAATGCCGCGCGTGATCAGTTCCTCGAGCTGGCAGCGAAGAACCCGGTGCTCACCCGCGTGCGCGCCAACGGCCTGCGCGACGAACCGCAGTACCAGTTGCTGATCGACGACGAGAAGGCCCGCGCCCATGGCGTGTCCCTTTCTGACATCAACAACACCGTGTCCATCGCCTGGGGCGCCAGCTACGTCAACGACTTCATCGACCGTGGCCGGGTGAAGAAGGTCTACCTGCAAGGTGAACCCGAAGCGCGCATGAACCCCGAGGACCTCAGCAAATGGTACGTGCGCAACGACCAGGGCCAGATGGTGCCATTCAGTGCCTTTGCCAGCGGCGAATGGATTTACGGCCCCCCCAAGCTGTCGCGCTACAACGGCGTGCCGGCAGTGGAAATCCTGGGTGAGGCTGCCCCAGGCTACAGCTCGGGTGAAGCCATGGCCGCGGTGGAAGAGATCGCCGCCGAACTTCCGGCTGGCGTCGGCTACTCCTGGACCGGCCTCTCGTACGAGGAACGCCTATCCGGCGCCCAGGCACCGGCGCTCTACGCACTGTCGCTGCTGGTGGTATTCCTTTGCCTGGCGGCGCTCTACGAGAGCTGGTCGATCCCGTTCTCGGTGATGCTGGTGGTTCCGCTCGGGGTGATCGGCGCGCTGCTGTTCACCAGCATGCGCGGCCTCTCCAATGACGTGTTTTTCCAGGTCGGACTGCTCACCACCATCGGCCTATCGGCGAAGAACGCGATCCTCATCGTCGAGTTCGCCAAGGAACTGCACGAACAGGGCAAAAGCCTGTTCGAAGCCGCCGTGGAAGCCTGCCGCATGCGCCTGCGCCCGATCATCATGACCTCGCTGGCGTTCATCCTCGGCGTGGTGCCCCTGGCCATTTCCAATGGCGCCGGCTCCGGTAGCCAGCATGCCATCGGCACAGGGGTGATCGGCGGCATGCTCACCGCCACCGTACTGGCGGTCTTCTGGGTGCCGTTGTTTTACGTGCTGGTCTGCTCGCTGTTCAAGGACAAGGCGAGCAAGGCCGCGATCAAGAAGGAGGTGCTGCAGTGAAGCAGTCCCTGTTGTCCCTCGCCATTGCCGCCACCCTGCTCGGCGGCTGCTCGATGATCCCCGAGTACCAGCGCCCCGAAGCGCCGGTGGATGCTGCCTGGCCGCAGGGCCAGGCCTATGAGATGGGCACTGCGCAAGTCACCACGCTCGCCGCCGACCTCGACTGGCGCGAATTCTTCCAGGACCCGGCCCTTCGCCAGCTGGTGCAAACCGCCCTGGAGAACAACCGCGATTTGCGCACTGCTGCGCTCAATGTCCAGGCTTATCAATCGCTGTATCGCATCCAGCGCTCCGAGCTGTTCCCGGGCATTTCCGCTGACGGTGGCGCCACCCGCCAGCGTATGCCGGGCATCATGAGCCAGAGCGGCCAGGCCGATACCAGCAGCACCTACAGCGCTACCCTCGGTACCAGTGCCTGGGAGCTGGACTTCTTCGGTCGACTGCGCAGCCTCAACCAGCATGCGCTGGAGCAGTATTTCGCCACCGAACAGGCCCGCCGCAGTACCCAGATCAGCCTGGTCGCCTCGGTCGCGACCGCCTATCTCGACTGGCAGGCTGACCAAGCCCTGCTGAAGCTGACCCAGGAGACTCTCAAGACCTACGAGCAAAGCTACGCCCTCACCCAGCGCAGCTTCGACGTCGGCGTCGCCGATGCGCTGGCCCTGAGCCAGGCCCGCACCGCAGTGGAAAGTGCCCAGGTCAGCCTGGCGCAATACACCCGCTTGGTGGCCCAGGACCGCAACGCGCTGGTCCAACTCATCGGAACCGGCCTGCCGGCCGACCTACCCAAGGGCCTGGCCCTGGATGCCGACTTGCTGGCGGAAGTGCCCGCCGGGCTGCCCTCTGACCTGCTGCAACGGCGGCCCGACCTGCTTCAGGCCGAACACCTGCTCAAGGGCGCCAATGCCAATATCGGTGCGGCGCGTGCAGCGTTCTTCCCCAGCGTCAGCCTGACCGCCAACGCCGGCAGTATGAGCAACGAGCTGTCCGGGCTGTTCGACGCCGGTTCCGGCAGCTGGTTGTTCCAGCCGCAGATCAGCCTGCCGATCTTCACCGCCGGCCGCCTCGAGGCGAACCTCGACTACGCGGAGCTGCAGAAGGACATCCAGGTGGCGCAGTACGAAAAGGCCATCCAGGTAGCCTTCCAGGAGGTCGCCGACGGCCTCGCCGCCCGTACCACCTACCAGCAGCAACTCGGCGCCCAGCGCGCGCTGGTCAGCACCACCGCCGAGTACTACCGCTTGGCCGAACGTCGCTATCGCACCGGCGTCGACAGCTACCTGACCCTGCTCGATGCCCAGCGCCAGCTGTTCAGCGCACGTCAGCAGCTGATCAGCGATCGACTCAACCAACTCGCCAGCGAAGTGAACCTGTACAAGGCACTGGGTGGCGGCTGGAAGGAGCCAGAGGGCAAGGCTCCGCAGGCTTGACTTGAAAAGCCTCGGCGTTAAGGCCGAGGCTCCTTTGTGGGTGCGAATTCATTCGCAAAGCAGGCCACTGGCCTGCCCTTGGACCCCATGGGGCAGCCACGCTGCCCTTTGCGAATGAATTCGCACCCACACCCCAATCAAAACTGTTCGCCCGGTCAGTTTTTTCACCCGACTCCGCGCAGCCTCCTGGCTCCAGCAATCGCTGAATTTCGGCAAAATTCGCATAAGCGCTTGAAAAACCTTGTCTTCCCCCGATAATCGCGCGCCCGTTCGAAGCGCTGCGAAACGTGGTGCCGTCATTGCCCCGGCAGAACATTCTGACCAAAAAGACAAGATCTGCACCGATAGACACCAAGACACTTGGAGCCCATTTGATGAACCGCCCCCTCTCCTCCCTGATGCTTGCTGGCAGCCTGCTGGTCAGCGGTCAGGCTGCGGCCGATGACCTGCTGCTGTGGCAGGACAACAGCCTCACCTACCTCTATGGCAAGGATTTCACGATCAATCCGGAAATCCAGCAGACCGTCACCTTCGAGCATGCCAGCGGTTGGAGTTTCGGCGACCTGTTCATCTTCGTTGACCAGATCAACTACAACGGCGAGGAGGACCCGAACCTCGGCAAGAACACCTATTACGGCGAAATCTCGCCGCGCCTGTCCTTCGGCAAGGTCTTCGATCAGAAGCTCGAATTCGGCCCCATCAGCGACGTGCTGCTGGCCGCCACTTACGAACGCGGCGAAAACCACAACCAGAATTACTTGCTCGGCCCGGGCTTCGACCTGAAGGTCCCTGGCTTCGACTACTTCCAGCTGAACTTCTACTACCGCAAGCCCGACGGCATCACCAACAACCCGTCCGGCCAGTGGCAGGTCACCCCGGCGTGGTCCTACACCATTCCGGTGGGCAACTCGGACCTGGTCGTCGACGGCTTCATGGACTGGGTGTGGAACAACAAGGACGCCACTTCCAGCCGTCCCAACGATCTTCATGCCAACCTGCACTTCAACCCGCAGATCAAGTACGACCTGGGCAAGGCCATGGGCTGGAGCGTGGTCAAACACTTCTACGTCGGCATCGAGTACGACTACTGGAAAAACAAGTACGCCATCGACGACAACAGCTTCCTCGGCGGCGAAATTCTCGGCGGCAGCGACCAGAACACCTTCAGCCTTCTGGCCAAGGTGCACTTCTGATCCAATCGGCCCGGCACCCGCCGGGCCCTCTGTCTTGCGCCTTTCGCGAGCGACGTGAAAAAATGCGCGCCAGCCCCCCTCCCTGCAAGACAAGGAACCGCCCGATGGCCCGCGTCGATCCCCAAGCCTCTCGGCGTCCTTTGGGTGAGCGCCTGGTATCTGCCGGCTGGGCCGCTATCGGCCTCGCCATCCTGGTGAGCTTTGCGCTCTCCGACGAGCCGTTCAATTTCTCCTACTTTCTCGCCCTGCTGTCCCTGTTGACGCTGTGCGCAGGCCTTGCCTGCTGGCCGAGACTGTTCCTATCCCCCATCAGGTACCGCAGCTTTGCCGACAGCATGCCCCGCCCCACTCTGATCGCCATGAGCACCTTCGTCGGCCTCACCGTGCTCCGCGCCATGGTCGAACTGGTGGCCTGAAGGGCCGACGCCCTCTTTGTGCGCACGAAAAAAAGGGCGGCCCCGACATTGCGGGCCGCCCTAAATCACGGAGTTGCTTACATCGCGTGGCCACGATGACTTGCAGCCACAGGTATTGGATTACTTTTCCAGGATCGCGGTCACACCTTGACCGCCTGCTGCGCAAATCGAGATCAGTCCGCGCCCTCTCCCCGCCACCGACAGCAGCTTGGCCAGGTTGGCGACAATGCGTCCGCCGGTGGCGGCGAAGGGATGGCCGGCAGCCAGCGAGCTACCCTTGACGTTCATCCGGCTGCGGTCGATTGCGCCCAGCGGCTTGTCCAGACCGAGGCCGGTCTTGCAGTACTCGGCGTCGTTCCATGCCTTGAGGGTACAGAGCACCTGGGCGGCGAAGGCCTCGTGAATCTCGTAATAATCGAAGTCCTGCAGGCTCAGGATGTTGCGCGCCAACAGCCGCGGCACGGCGTAGACCGGCGCCCTGCGCTGACCGCGTGCAGGACTGGACCCGCCCCCTGGCTGGCAAGCGCGCGCTGGTCGCCGGCGCTTCACGCGGGATCGGCGCCGCCCTCGCGGAAACCCTGGCACGCGACGGCGCCGACGTAGTGCTGCTGGACGTCCCCCAGGCCAAGGAGGCCCTGCCCGAGGGCGTAGACATCCTTTTGCACAAGCTGGCATCACCCGTGACAAGACCCTTGCCAAGATGAGCGACGACTTCTGGAACTCAGTGATCAACGTCAACCTGCGCGCCCCGCAGGTGCTCACCCAGTCACGACTGGACGCCGGCAAACTGCACGACAACAGCCGCGTGGTGCTGATCGCCTCGATCAGTGGCATCGCGGGCAACATGGGCCAGACCAACTACGCAGTCAGCAAGGCCGGAGTGATTGGCCTGGCCCAGGCCTGGGCGCCGGTCCTGGCCAAGCGAGGCATCAGCATCAACGCCGTCGCGCCGGATTTCATCGAAACTCAGATGACCGCCGTCATTCCCTTTACCATCCGCGAAGCCGGCCGCCGCATGAACTCCATGAACCAGGGTGGCCTGCCGCAGGACGTGGCCGAAGCCGTGGCCTTGTTCGCCCAGCCGAATTCCGGCGCCCTGACCGGCCAGGTGCTGCGGGTGTGTGGGCAGAGTCTCATCGTGGCTTAAATGGCCGCCTTCCCGCGCCGCCGAAACTCGACCGGCGTCTCCCCCACCCAGCGCTTGAACGCACGGTAGAAGGTGCTCGGCTCGGAAAAGCCGGTGCGTTCGACGATGACCTCGATGCGTTCGTCAGTCTTCAACAACAGCTCCTTGGCCAGGCGACAGCGGTAGTCGGTCACCAGGTCGTTGAAGCGCACGCCGGCCACGGTCAGGCGCTCGCGCAAGCGCCGCGCCGGCATGTTCAGGCGCGTCGCCACCTGTTCCAGGGTCGCGCCGCCATCCACCAGCAGCTCACCGATCAGCTCGCGCACCTGGCGCACCAGGTCCAGGCGCTCCACCTCCGCGAGTTGTCGCCGTGCCTGGGATTCGTGCATGCGCAGCAGGTCCGGCGCGGCGTGGCGGGAAGGTTCGTCGAGCACGGCAGCATCGAAGATCAGCGCAAAACGCTCAGCCCCCAGGCGCGCCGGGCAGCCATAGACGGCCTGATAACGCTCAGCAGGGGCGCCCTCGGCATGCATCAACTGCACCTCCTGCGGCTTGAAGGCACCTTCGGTCAGGGCATGGAACAGGCGGATAGCTGCACCGGCGAGCATCTCCGGAAAGTGTCGGTTGCTTCCCGGATGCTGGCCGAGAGCGAGCATGGCGCGGCCACCCTCGATTTCCAAGCCGGCATCGAGGGTGTCGGAAAGCAGGCGCACATAACGCAGTGCATGGCGCAGGCCTTCGCCGAAAGTACCGCTGGAGAGGAACAGGTATTCCAGCAGCAGGCCGTGGAAGGCAGGCAGATGGCTGGCCAGATACAGACCCACATGCTCTTCGCCGCACTCATCGGCTGCGGCCTTCCAGAACTGGGTTTGGGCAGCATGGGGGAAACGCCCGGCCGGCAAGCCGCCAGGCGGCAGGCCCACGCGCCCGAGCACTTTGTCAGGGTCAGTGCCGCTGGCACGCAGGGCGTCGATCACCGGGCGCATCAGCGCCACGTCGTCGGTCAGATCACGCATCATTTTCGTAGTTTTCTTGTTATCTGCGAGGCGCGGCCATCTTATGCAGCTTTCTCCCCGCCACTCAAGGCTGCAACGCAGGCGGCAGAGCGATTGACTGCCCTGCCAGGGTCTTGGGCCGGGCGGCCAATATGCCGCCCCTACTACTGGCTATGCTGGCTCCATTCGCTTACAGGAGACTGACCATGGCCACCGACTGGCTCAATCTGCCCGCGCGCCCTGCCCGCCGCCGGTTATGACGTGGAGGTGCGCTTCCAGAAACCCGTGCTGCTCCCCAGCGAAGTGACGTTGCTGGCCAGCGATCCAGCGGCCAGCTCGCCCTGTGCGGCAAGAATGACGTGCCACATATGACAGGCAGTTGGAAGCCGATCAGCTAAGGCTTGCGCCAGTACACCTTCAGCAGGAAGCTATGCGGTTCCAAGGAGAGCCGCATGAACCTCGACGAACTCACCGCCCGCCTGCACGCCATCCGCGATCGCAACGACTGGCGGCAATTCCACAGCCCGAAGAACCTGGCCATGGCCGCCAGCGTCGAAATGGCCGAGCTGGTGGAAATCTTCCAATGGCTGACTGAAGAGCAGTCCCGCCAACTGCCCCCGGAAAAGCTCGAACACGCCGGCCAGGAAGTGGGCGACATCGTTCTCTACCTGCTGCTGCTCTGCTCCGAACTCGGCCTGGACATGGAGCAAGTGGTACGCGCCAAACTGGCCGACAGCGAACGGCGATTCAGCTCATGACTGACAGGCACTTCGATGATTTGGCGACGCGTTTCGCCGAGAAAATCTACGGTGGGGCCAAAGGCGCCATTCGCCTCGCGGTGCTCCAGGCCGACCTGGCCGAAGCCCTGCCCGACCGTCCCCTGCGTGTGCTCGATGTAGGCGCCGGTCTCGGCCACATGTCGCTCTGGCTGGCCGAACGAGGTCATCAGGTAACCATCGCCGAACCCGCCGAACCAATGCTTGAAGGCGCCCGCCAGCGCTTTGCCGAGACGGCCCAGCCGGCCACCTTCCTCCAGGCCCCCTGGCAGGAACTGCTGGGCCAACTGACCGAGCCTTACGACCTGGTGCTGTGCCACGCCGTGCTGGAATGGCTGGCCGAGCCCCACGCGATCCTGCCCGTGCTGCACCAGCTCACAACAAAGGGCGGCATGCTATCTCTGGCCTTCTACAACAAGGACGCGCTGATCTACCGCAACCTGCTCAAGGGGCACTTCCGCAAGCTGCGCAAGGAGAAGTTTTCCGGCGAAGGCCAGAGCCTGACCCCGCAGCGGCCGCTCGACCCCCGTGAGCTGGCCACGCAACTCGACGGCCTCTGGCAGGTCGAACGACAGAGCGGTGTGCGCGTATTCCACGACTACATGCCGCAGGAATTCCAGGCCAAGGCCGAACTGGTGGATCTGTTGGAAATGGAACTCGCCTATCGGCGCCACCCCAGTTTCATAGGCGTGGGCCGCTACTTGCACTGGATCTGCCGGCCGCTTTGAAGGGAGGCCCCATGAAACGCCTCGGACTATTGGCCGCCACCGCCATCCTTGGTGCCTGCCAGAGCCCCAATCCGTACATCGCCGAATCCAACCCGCTGCCGCCCGCCCCACCGGGCGCGGCGACCATCTTCGATGCCAGCGCCTACCCCGCCGCACCGCGCGACTATGGCCGTTATCGCGACTGGACCTGGCTCGACGGCCGCCTGCCGGCCGGCAACAACTGGGCAACGCCCGAGCAAATGGCCGAGATGGTCAATTCCGGTCTCGACCAGCACGGCCTGCGCCAGGCCCGCAATGTCGCCGATGCCGACCTCCTGGTGGCCGCCGACCTGCGCTTCGAGCGGCGCCTGCGGCAGTACGATGACTACGGCGGCGCCTACTATGGCAGCGGCCCCTGGCGTGACCAGTACGGTGCCTGGGCCAGCTTGCCCATCGTGCGCACTTATGAACAGGAAGTCGCAGTGGTCTATCTGGAGTTCTTCGACGCCCACAACAACCAACGCGTATGGAGCGGCAGCGCGGAAACTGACGCCATCGGCAACCGCTCCGACTGGGCCAATGCGCTGCGTCAGGCGGTGCGGGAAGCGCTGGATGACTATCCACCGCGTTAAAGTCCGAGCCGGCTCGACCATCACTCATCTTCACTTCGGGGAGAGGGACGGGGGTGAGGGCAGCACCTCCTGACATTCCCCTTGCCCCCTGCCCAGCCTTGCGCTTCGATAAAGGCAATGGCACTGGAGAACGCACCATGATCCGCCATACGCTGCTGCTTCCCCTCCTCCTGTTGCTGGCCGCGTGCCAGACCTACCAGGTCAATCGCGACTACGACAGCAGCCGTGATTTCGCCGCCTACCGCACCTGGAGCTGGAAGGAGCCCGCGGTGCAATACAGCCCGGACGACCCTCGCATCAAGAGCGACCTCACCGGACAACGCATCCGCGAAGCCGTTGGCGAGCAACTGGACCAGCGCGGCCTCCGGCCCGCCACCGATAAACCTGATCTGATGGTGCAATCCTGGCTGATCGTCGACGAACGACAGCAACAATCCAACTACAACTATGGCGGTTACTGGGGCGGTGGATGGAATGGGTATTGGGGCGGACCGGCCTACACTGAAACCCGCATCTACACCTACAAGGTCGCCACCATTCAGGTAGATTTCTTCGACGGCAAGGACGGCAAACTGGTCTGGCGCGGTAGCGCAGAGCAGATCATGAAAGCCTCGCCGCCCAACCCTGCCGAGCGTGAAGCCGCGATCCGCGAGACGGTCGCCAAGGTGATCGCACAGTACCCGCCACAATGAGGACGTGATGACCCAGAACCCCCTGCAATTCCAGCACCGCCCCGCTAGCGCTCAGGACCTGGACGAGGTGGTGCGCTTCCCGCAGGACGCGGACGAGTTGTTCTTCGCCTACCCGAAAGCCAGCTGGCCGCTCACGGTCGGTCAACTCGCCGCTGCCATGGCCGAACGTCGTGGCAGCACAGTCGCGCTACTGGACGGCCGAGTGGCCGGCTTCGCCAACTTCTACCAATGGCAGCACAGCGACTACTGTGCCCTCGGCAACGTGATGGTGGCACCCTGGGCACGCGGCCAGGGCGTAGCCCAGTACCTGATCGAGGCCATGGAGCGCTTGGCCCGCGAACAGTACAAGGCCCGCCTGATGAAGGTTTCCTGCTTCAATGCCAATGCCGGCGGCCTGCTGCTCTACAGCCGGCTCGGCTACCAACCGAGCGGCATTGTCGAACGCCTGGGCCCGGATGGGCAGCGTGTAGCGCTGGTGCAACTGGACAAGTCCCTTGAGCCGGCCCAGTAAGGCACAGCGCGTCCTCATTGTGGTCAGCAGCGGCCCCAGCACGCCCGCCCGCTGCGCCGCGCCCTTCCATACCGCCACCTTGCTGGCCTGCATGGACGCCGAGGTAACCCTTTTCCTCAGCGGCGAAGCCACCCAATTGGCCCGCAGCGACGTGGCCGAACATCTCTGCGCCGTTCCGGGGGGTGAGCCGATACGCTACTTCATCCAGCAGGCCAAGCTGGCCGGCGCGCGCCTGCTGATGTGCCGCGCACCTGGGGTTTCGATCGACGAGGGCGCATTGATTCCCGAACTGGACGAGATCGCCAGCGGCGGCGAACTGGCGCGAATGATCCTGGAATACGACCGGGTGCTAACGCTATGAACATCCATGGACTCGACTTCCCCGACCACCTTCTTTATGCGCCCGACTACAACCTCTGGCTGCACGAGGAAGCCAATGGCAGCCTGACTCTCGGGCTTACAGCCTACGGCTGCGCCATATACGGGCAGATATTCGCCTTCACCCCCAAGCGGGATGGCCAGCATATCGACAAGGACCGCAGCTTCGGCGTGGTGGAGTTCGCCAAGGCTGCCTCTTCGGCACGCAGCCCCCTGGCGGGCGTCATTCAGGCGAGCAACGAAGCGGTAGTTCACCGCCCGGCCCTGATCAATCAGGACTGTTATGGCGCTGGCTGGATGGTACGGATTCAACCTGACGACTGGGCCAGCGCCAGAGCCGACTTTCTTAGCGGCGACGACGCTCTCGCAGCCTTCGCCGAACGCATGCGTCTGGACGGTTATGACCCGGAAGATGAAGGGGTGCAGGCGTTGGGGCGGGACTGAAACGGCGCCCTGGAGACAACACGCATCACGCCGATGCTGATGCTTGCCGAAGCCCGACGCGAGCGCGTGGGCTCCGGTTGCAAATGCACGATCGCTTAGTAGTCGTCGTGGTCGTTCCGGTCGTCGTTCTTCATCGAAGAAGTCGTGGCGTTACGCAAGCCCTTCTCATTGTGGTAACCGGGCGTCGAGGTCGAGATCGAACGCGCCTTGGAAAGACCGGTGGTATCCCGGGACTTGGCCAGGCCCGAAGTGACCGAGCCGTGGCCGTTATCATCGTCGCTGTCGCGACCATAGTGATGGCCGCCATCATCGCGACCGTCGCGACCGTAGTGGTTGCCACTCTCACCACGATCCCGCGACGCCTTGTCAGCGTGGTCGCCGCTCCGGCCATAACCATGACCGCTCCCCAGCCCGCCGCCGAAACCACCACCATGGCCACCGCCGTAACCGCCACCATGGCCGCCGCCGTGGCCACCACCACCGCCACCGCCACCACCACCGCCATTACCACGGGCATAGACGGAGCCAAAGAACGACAGCTCACTCGGCAGCATCGCAGCCGAGCCAAGCATGAACGCGCATGTGGCAAGGGCGATGAGAGACTTCTTGTGTTTGGACATGGTGCCTCCACAGGCAATACAACGAGACAGTCTTAGGACAAGTCCTACTGGCCTTGGTTCTCGATTAACCGACGAAACGACGCGAACTGAGCGACAGTTGGCAAAAGGGTGAAGGCGCTGGGGCCCTCAGCAGGACTGGCCATACTTGACAGGTGCGAAATCATTCGCAAAAGGCCGCAAAGGGACCTCAATCAATAGGCCAAGCAACAGACCTCCGGTCTGCTTGGCGGATGAATTCGACCCTACACTTACAAGAAGCATCGCCTTCGGCTGATGCCGGGCGGGGAGCGGGAGGCTCCTCCTTGTGTGCCGGAAACGCCGGCTGGCTGGGAGCGACAAACCGGCGCCCTGGCTGGAGGTGTCTCATGACCATGGTCACCCAGTTGCAAAGCTGCCTCACGCAGCATAATTCCCGCTATGACGTGCTGTCCCATGCCGCGTCCGTAACCACCCGCGAAGCCGCGCGCCGCGCCGGTGTACCGCCCCAGCAGATGGCCAAGCCGGTGATCCTCGACGACTTCCAGGGCCACTGGCTGATGGCAGTGGTGCCTGCTACGCGCCACGTCGATTTGGAGAAAGTCCACAAACTGACCCACCGCCACTGGCGACTGGCCCGTGAGGGCGATTTCAGCAAACGTTTCGGCGACTGCGAATTGGGCGCCATCCCTGCAGTCGGCAACATCTTCGGCCTGGAAACCCTGATCGACCAATCCCTGACCGAACAGCCGGACATCTACTTCGAGGCAGGCGATCACAACGAACTGGTGCACATGAGCGGACAGCAATATCTGGAGCTGATGCCCGAGGCCAAACGCGGCCGCTTCTGTGAGTGATTGAGGCCAGGTACGAAGGGGAAGCAGGCATTTGGCCTGGGGGGGTGGTTTGGCCCTGATGTCTGCTTCGCCTCTGAACCTACCCACAGGAACAAGTAGCTTGAAATGGACGGAAGGCAGTGGGAGTCGCCCCAGTAAATTGCCTGCCCGCTGCGTCGCAATCCTTGCTATTGCCGGGTTTCCAGCAAACCCGGCAAATTGTTTTAGGGGTATTCGTGTCTTTGATCTCGACACCTTTCCGACACGGGCTCAAGGGTTGTAACGGCTCTGGGCAACGCACCACTTGCTGGACTTGTCGTTCGACTGTTTGCAGTGATTGCGGAACATCACCTGGGCGTGCCGTTGGCAGTTGCGGAACTGCATTGACCCCTTCTCGTTCTTGCTGCAGACGCTGTCGAGGGCAATTTCACCGTTCCGTTCCTGCCAGTTCAGGTAGTAATTCTCGCTATCCGCGTGTGTGACATTGGATTTAGGTGTTGCGGCAAACGCCATGCTTGCCATGAGAACGAGTGCGCTGCCCAGTGCGAATCGGATGACCATATCAGCTCCTAACTAGATGCTCGTGCGTGATGGCGCCTTCTGGAGGGGCCTTTCTCATTTGGTCGGGCCAGGCTCCCTGGCGGGTACGCTCGGCGTAGTGACTCACTTCCCGAAAAACCGACGCGAATAGTGCGCAGCGGCCATAGACGCCGCAAGGGCTCGATACCCACTTGAGGTGACCGCCCGTCGCCACGGACGATTGAGCTCCCAGCGACCGGTCAGGCGACATAAGGGGCATGGGGATCGGAAGTCTTCGTCATCGCTTGCCTGACGTCCCTTCCTCCAGTCCCGGGGCAGGCAAATAAACTGCCCCCTGTTTCGCTCTTTTCTCTCCTCGGTCCCTCAAACGTGACTCAGCGTACGTTCCGACTCATCCACGTGCTCCAGCAGCACCGCCCTCGCCGCATTTCGCAGACTGATTGCCGCCGACCAGCCCGGCCCCTCCGCCACCAATGGCGCGCACAGGCTGACGTGGATCGCGCCCCGCAGCGGGAACCACTGACCATCACGCAACACCGTGCGCGTGCCGCGGATGGCGACTGGGACCAGGGGAACCCCGGCGTTCGAGGCGAGCACGAAGGCGCCCATGTGAAAGGCGCGCAGACCCTGCTCGCGACTGAAGGTCCCTTCCGGGAAGAACACCAGGGACTGGCCAGTCCGCAGCGCTTCGGCCAGGGCCTCGCTGTCCGCGACACTGCGTTGCAGGTCGAAGCGCTCGACGAACCGCGCGCCGAGCTTGCGCAGAAACAGACCAGCGAGCCATTGGCTGGCCAGCTCACGCTTGGCGACGAAGGCGAACCGCGGCGGCAGCGCCGCGCAGAGGATGACACCGTCGAGGTAGCTGGAATGGTTGGCGGCCAGCACGCTCGGCCCGCCCTTCCGCATATGCTCCACGCCCTCGACACTGAACGGCACCCCGGCCAGGCGAACGAACAGCCGCGCGGCCTGCCGGGCGAAGGCGCGGCACCAGCGCTGACGCGGCAGGATCGCCACGCCAAGCCAGGTCAACGGCGCGACCAGCCAGAAAAGCAGCCAGATATAGACGGCATAGAGCAGGCTGCAGACTGACCGCCAGCCGCGTCCGAGATAGCTGTGGATGGCCTGCCCCAACAGCCGCAGCACCTGACGCCATGGCGCCAGACCAGGCCGCCCCACTTCATCACGCTGGTACAGCTCGCGGCAGGCGGCCCGACGGATCTTGCCGCTGGAGGTCTTGAGCACGCTCCGGGGCGGCGCCAGAACGATGTCGTCGGGGGGCACACCGGTGATGTCGACCACGACTCGATTGATCGCCTGGCGCAAACCCTGCCGTGTGGACTTGTCCTTCTCCGCACTTTCCGCCATTACCACCAGGCGATCGGTGCCCGTGGCCGGGTCGGGGCTACCGAACACCGCGATGCATCCCTTGCGCAAGCCCGGGAGGCTGCCGATCGCTGCCTCGACGTCGTAGGGATAGATATTGCGCCCGGCTCGTATGATCAGGTCCTTGGCCCGACCGCTGATGTAGAGCTCACCAGCGGCCATGTAGGCGAGATCGAGCGAGTCCATCCAGCCGTCGCGCAACACCCGTCGGGTCTCCTCCGGGGCGCGGTAATAACCGGCGCTGGTGGACGGCCCGCTGAATTGCAGCCGGCCTTCCCGGCGCTCGGGCAGTTCGATGCCATTGCCGTCGACGATGCGCACCTGATGCCCCGGCAAGGGACGGCCGCAGGAAACGAAGCTCAGGGTGGCGCCGTCGTCAGCTTCAGCGGGAATGGCCTGGCCCCGGGCCTGGAAGGCCTCGCGCTGTACCCGGTCGATCAACAGCCCCCGGCCCAGCGGCGGAAATGCCACGCCCAGGGTACCCTCGGCCAGACCGTAGACCGGTGACAACGCACGGGGATCAAGGCCAAAACGGGCGAAACGCTCGGCGAACCGTTGCAGCGTATTCGGACTCACCGGCTCGGCACCATTGAAAGCCAGGCGCCAACTGCTCAGATCCAGGCCCTCTAGCTCAGCATCGGAGATTTTCCCCAAGCACAGTTCGTAGGCAAAATTGGGGGCCGCCGACAGGGTGCCGCGGAAGCGGTGGATCGCCCACAGCCAGCGTCCCGGCCTGGCCAGGAAGGCCAACGGCGACATCAGCACCAGGCTGAAGCCGTAGTACAGGCTGCCCAGCCAGGCGCCTATCAGCCCCATGTCGTGGTACATGGGCAACCAACTGACGAACACATCCCGAGGCTCCACCTGAAGCGTCGTCCCCATGGCGCGCAGGTTGGCCAGCAGGTTGGCATGGCTCACCATCACCCCTTTGGGTTGGCCGGTGCTGCCTGATGTGTACTGGAGGAAAGCGATATCCTCCGGCTGCCGCGTCGGCGTCATGCAGTCCTGTCCCTCGCCACCCAACTCAGCCACGCTGGCGATGCGCGCAAGGCTCGGGACCTGGGACCGGAGCAACTGGGCGAGAAACTTCGCCTCCGCCACCGTGATCAGTACCCTTGCCTCGGCATTGCACAGGATGCCGGCCTGGCGCCGCAGGTGATCCTCGACCTGTGACAGGCGCAGCGGCGGGTAGATGGGAACCGGGATGCCGCCAGCCAGCAGAATGCCGAAAAAGCCCCGCAGAAAGTCACGGCCGGTCGGCAACATCAGGGCCACGGTCTGTCCGGTGCGCAAACCACCCTTTTGCAACCCCGCCGCCACGCCCCGGGCTTCGCGCTGCAGATCGCCGTAGCTGATGTCCTCCGGCCGGTCGTCTTCACCCAACAGCCGCACGTGGGTATGCCCAGGCTGATAGTGCGCATGCCAGTTCAATACATCGACCAAAGTGCGTGCAGTATCCGGCACCTGCCGCTCCAAGCTGCCAGGCGCGACTGGATCTACCACCCAGGCAGGCTGTTCCGATCGGTCGGCGCCGTCGCCGCCGCGGAGCACGCGCAGCACATCAGCGGGTGTGCTGGCCGAAGCGAACAATTCTTGCGGCAAACGCACCCCGAACTCGCGCTCGATCTGCGACCAGAGTTCGACCCGAGCCAGACTGTCCACGCCCAGGTCCTGGTCCAGCACGCTTTGCAGGGTCACTCGCAATCCTGGCGCCGCCTGTGGACGCAATTCGGCCACAGAGCGCCGGACGACTCGGAGCAGTTTTTCCGCGTCCTCATCAAAGCCAGCAACGGTGCGGGTTTCCGGAGGCGGATGAGGCATCGCAAACCCTCGCCGGGGAAAATCCTCAACTGCTGCGATTATGCGCCCATACACGCGTTTTCGGACCTTCCACTATCGCCGGTTTTTGACACATGGCCGGCTCGGAAAAGCAAAATCCCCTGCAGCTACAGCGGCTGGGCTTGGATATGGCGGGAAGCTAGGAAGTCAAACTCTGAATAACGCAGTCTCGATTCGTCGCAAAGCCTGTCATTGCAAGGCCTCCAGCCAGACGACCAGTTCGTTTCGCGGCAGCCAGTCCCGGGATTTTCGACACTTCATCGACAACGAGGCCCAACCGACCTCGACTGAGACGCTGAAAGCTCCATAAACAGGGGCCTCCAGATCGCGAAATGGCGGAAGGCAGTGGGAGTCGAACCCACCCAGGAACGGCTGCCGTCCCCCACCGGGTTTGAAGCCCGGCCACGCCACCGGGCGTGCTTGCCTTCCTTATTCGGGGTGATCAGTTAGGTGGTCGTTGGGCCAGCGCCGAGTCCTCCCTGATCTTGCGTGCGTTGCCCATGCGGCGGGTGAAGCCGATGCGGTCGAAGTATTCCAGCAACTGGACGCTGCGCTTGCGGCCGATGCCAATGCAGTCGCGCCAGGCGGCAGCCGCGATCAGGCCGTTTTCATCCTGCAGCTGCTGGGCCAGTGTAGCCAGTTGTCTGATGGTCGCATCTGGATAGAACAGGTCTTTTACCACCTGGTGCAGCAGTCCGAGCCGGGCCAGTTTGCGCAGCAGCAGGCGTATTGCGCCTTCGTCCACCGCCAGTTCGCCGGCAAGGTCGCGTACCCAGGGTGGGTCGAATTGGCCGGCCAGCAACAGCGGCCAGAGGCGCGTGCGCATGGCTTCGTCCTGTTCGCTCAATTGCACCTGATGGTCGGGCAGGTGGAGCCAGGGGCCGCTGGCCTGCACGGTATCACCGGCCAGGGCCTGCTCCAGCAGGGTGATGAATACCGGGCGCTCCAGATCGGGCAGGGCGTAACGGCGCAGGCGGTCGCGGTCCGGCCCGAGTTCATCCGGCTGTTCAGCATGGAAGCGCGCCAATCCATCGAGCAGGGTCTGGCCGAGTGCCTGCCAACGAGCCTCATCGAACAGGCGCGGGCCGAGCTTGGTGGCGATTTCGACAATGCTGTCGGGCAGCGCCCAACCCGTACGCGGGCGGTTGAACTGGCGCTCCAGCACCTGCGGGTCGAGGCCGTTGCCGGCACTGGCGAGCAGGGTCCCCAAGGCGGTCTCCAGGCTGCTCCCGCGCAGGGCGTCGAGCTGGGCCAGGCGCTCGGGGGTGCGGCGGTTGCGTGCCGGGGCGAAGGGGTCGAGGACACGGCCGCCGCCGAGGGTGCGCTGGGCGGACTGGTCGCGCAGTACGAGATGGTCGCCGTGCACAGCGTGGGCCGGAGCGTTGAGCAGCAGTTGGGCGAACCCACGCTGGCCTGGCGCGAGACTGGTGCCTTCAAGCAATGCGACCCGGCCAGTGACGTCCTGAGCGCCGAGGTGAACGTGCACCGGTGTCCAGTGGGTCAATTCGTGTCGCTCGCTGGGCAGCAGCTGCAGGTCGATGTCGAGGCGGATACTGGGCGCAAACAATGCGCTCGACAGAAGCCAGTCGCCGCGATGCAGTTGATCCAGGGCCAAGCGTTCGCCGGCTATGTTGAGGGCGACGCGCTGACCAGCCCGGGCGATTTCCGCCTCTCGGTTACTCGCCTGCAGGCCACGCACGCGCACGGTGCGGCCGGAGGGGCTGAGGACCAGTTCATCCCCCACCCGCACGCGCCCGGCGAAAGCGGTGCCGGTGACCACCACGCCCGCGCCGGCCACGTTGAAGGCGCGGTCAATGGGCAGGCGGAAATAGCCTTCGCCGCTGCGCGCCGCCACCGCTGCCGATTCCGCCAGCAAGGCCTGGCGCAGGGCTGCGATGCCTTCCCCGCTTGGGCTGGCCACGGGGTAAATGGCTGCGCTGGCCAAAGGGCCGGACGCCAATAGTGCAGTTACTTCGGCGCGCGCCTCCTCGATGCGCTCAGGGAGCACCCGATCGATTTTGGTCAGGGCCACGATGGCGCGGCGGATGCCGAGGAGCTCGGCGATGGCGAGGTGTTCGCGGGTTTGCGGCATCACGCCATCGTCGACGGCTACCACCAGCAGCAGCAGGTCGATGCCGCAGGCGCCGGCGAGCATGTTGTGGACGAAGCGTTCGTGGCCCGGCACATCGATGAACGCGGTGGTTTGGCCATTGCCAAGATCGGCGTGCAGGTACCCCAGGTCGATGGTGATGCCGCGCTCGCGTTCGGCCGGCCGGCGGTCGCCCTGGAGCCCGGTCAAGGCTTGCAGCAGGGCGGTCTTGCCGTGGTCGATGTGGCCGGCGGTGCCTACGATCACTCGACCTCCGCACTCAGGTGGGACAGCTGGGCAAGGAATGCCGGCTCATCGTCGAGCTGGCGCAGGTCGAGCCAGAGGGCGTCATCGTCAAGCCGGCCGATCACCGGAATCGGCAGGGTACGCAGCGCTTCTTCAAGGGTGCGCAGGGCTCGTCCGCGCAGGCGTTTTGGCTGTTGTGGACGCAGGCACAGGGCAGCGCTGGGCAGACGCGCCACGGGTTGGGCGCCACTGCCGATCATGCCGAGAGCGGGCTCGGCGCGTACCTGCCAAGTAGCGCCGAGTTGCGCGGCCAGCAACGGCGCCAGTCGCTCGGCCTGGGACCGAATCTCGGCCTGCGGTCGGCTGAGCAGGCGCAGCGTAGTGAGTCGCTCGCCGAGGCGCTCCGGATCCCGGTAAAGGCCGAGTACGGCTTCCAGCGCGGCAAGCGTCAGCTTGTCCACGCGCAGGGCACGCTTGAGCGGGTTTTTCTTGATACGTGTGATGAGTTCGCGGCTGCCGACGATCAGGCCCGCCTGCGGTCCGCCGAGCAGTTTGTCGCCGCTGAAGGTGACAATGTCGGCGCCGTCGCGCAGCGCCTCCTGCACGGTCGGTTCCTTGGGCAGACCCCAGCGGGTCAGGTCCACCAACGTGCCGCTGCCGAGGTCCTCCAGCAACGGCAAGCCATGGTTGTGGGCAATGGCCGCCAACTCCGCCGTGGGTACGCTGGCGGTGAAGCCTTGGACGCTGTAATTGCTAGTGTGCACGCGCATGAGCAGGCCACTCCGCGGCCCGATGGCGGTTTCGTAGTCGCGGGGATGGGTGCGGTTGGTGGTGCCGACTTCAACGAGCTTGACGCCGGCGCGGGCCATGATATCGGGGATACGGAAAGCGCCGCCGATCTCGATCAGCTCGCCCCGGGAGATGATGCCTTCCTTGCGCGCGCCTAGGCTGTTCAAGGCCAGCAGCACAGCGGCGGCATTGTTGTTGACCACGGTGACGGCCTCGGCACCGGTGAGCTCGCGGATCACCCCGGTGATGAGATCGTCGCGGTCGCCGCGTTTGCCGCTGGCCAGGTCGAATTCAAGGTTGAGCGGGTAGCGCGCCGCGAGGGTGATGGCGTCGATGGCCTCTTCTGGCAGCAAGGCGCGGCCAAGGTTGGTGTGCAGCACGGTGCCGGTGAGGTTGAAGACGCGCCGCACGCGGCTGGAGTGCCAGGCCGCGAGGCGCTCACCGGCTCGGCCGGCGAGTACGGCGTCGGTCAGTTCGACGGCCGCAAGACGGCCCTCGCGGGCCGGCTCGCGGAGTTCATCGAGCAGGTCGCGCAGGGTTTTCAAAAGTGCGTCGCGGCCATAGCGCTGCTGCAACGGCGCGCAGGCACGGCTGCGCAGCAGCTTGTCGAGGGACGGCAGGCGAGCAGCCGACATGGGCAGTCCTTAGCACAAGGCAGTTCGATCCTTAGATGAGTCTAGGCGCTCATTCGCCTCCGGGGGCCAGTAGCAGGTTGGGCGCGCGTCGAAGGTAGCCTTCCTCGCTCAGGCGCAGGTCCAGGTCCAGGCTGGCCAGGTCGTCGGCCTGGGCTTCGGCCTCGGCGCCGTACTCCAGATAGCACTGCTTGAGGTAGCCCTGGCAATTGGGGCAGGCCTCGGCGCGGATGGCCGCCTGCTCGGCTTTGGCGTCATCGCGCTCCAGGGAGAGGTAGGCAAGATGCTTGCTCTCCTGGCAATGGCTGCATTTCACCCGCACGTAGTGCCACTCGCAGGAGCAGAGCGAGCAGGCCAGATAGCGCAGGCCGTTCTGCTTGCCCCGGTGGCGGATCATGCCAACTACCGGCGGCGAACCGCAGGCTGGGCAGAAGGTCTGGGTATCGGTTTCAACCACAGTGTCTTCCGGCAGGGCCAGTAGCCAGTGGCTGAAGGCGACTTGCAGGGCTGCACCGAGGAACGGCGCCAGCGCTGCCGGAAGCAAGTCGAACTGGCCATTGAGCAGACCGATGCCCCAGGCCTTGCGCTGGCCCTCGTCGGCTTCGGCAAGTTGCCGGAGGGCGACGGCTACGGAGGGGTTGGCCGGAGTTTTGAAATGGGCAAGCAGCGCGTCGAGAGCGGCCAACCAGCCGTCGGCGCGCACCAGGGTTTCGAAGGCCAGCGGCGGCATCCGGTGTTCGCGGCTGCGGGCCAGGGCCTCCGGTGTTGGGCCGGGCAGTTTGGGCGGGTTGTCCAACACCTGCTGCTGCGCCTCGCAGAGGCTGGCGATCAGCAGCAAATAGCCAGCCAGCGGGTGCCCCTCGGCAAGCCGGCGCAGGCGCTCCGCGCGATGCTGGAAGAGATCACGCTCGGGCAGGTTGAGGAAGGGTGGAATGTTCGCCGCGGCTTCGATCTGGCCCGGCTCAAGTATTTGGCCTGACACGCAGGACTCCTTCAGTGGATTGGTCTGGGCGTGTGTAGGGTGGGTGGAGCAACGCGATACCCGCCGTTTGCGCCGAATTGATGGGTATCGCTGCGCTCCACCCATCCTACAAACTGCCATTCACCGCCTTTAGTTCAGTGTTTACCGCCCTCCCCTTTGCTGACTTCCTTGAACCAGGCGGCGTGGTGTTTACGTGCCCAACCTTTGCTGACCCAGCCGGTGAGCATCGCGCTGACTGAGCCTTTGACCCAGATGCCCGCGTAGATGTGGACGATGATGCTGAGGATCAGCACCCAGGCGGCGAAGGCATGCAGCAGGACGGAGAGGCGGATCAGTCCGATGCCGAACAGCTGGCTGAAGTATTCGCGCCAGATGACGAACCCCGTAGCCAGCAGTACCAGCATGCACAGCAGCAGCACCCAAAACAGCAGCTTCTGCCCCGCGTTGTAGCGGCCGACTTCCGGCAGCTTGTCCTCGCGGTTGGCGACGACGTCGCGCCATTGCCGCAGCCATTGGCCATCGGCTTTATCGAGGCGGTTGTGGTGAGCGAAGCGCATGGCCAGCCAGATGAAGAAGACGAACATGGCAACGCCCAGGAAGGGGTGGAGGATGCGCGTCCACGGCCCTCCGCCGAAGAAACTGGTCAGCCAGAACAGCGCCGGGTGGAACAGCGCCAGGCCCGAGAGCCCGGCAAGCACGAAGAGGATGGCCACCATCCAGTGGTTGCTGCGTTCGGAGGGGGTGTAGCGTTCGATGTCTTTGTTCATGTCTGGGGCTCCTGGACGGGTCGGACTTCCCTCAACCCGGCCCTCTCTCGATGGGAGAGGGGGCGATCGGATCAACTCGGCGCCTTGGGGTCGAATTTGTGCACGGACGGGTCGACCTTTTGCACCGTTGCCTCGGCCGACGGCGCTTCGTCCTCCACCACTCGGTTGGGGCCCACGCGCACGTAGTGGAAGAAGCCGAACAGCGCCACTACGCCCATGGCCAGCAGGCCCAAGGGCTTGGTCACGCCTTTCCACAGGCTGACCATGGGGCTGATGCCCGGATCATCCGGCAAGCCGGCGTAGATCGAGGGCTTGTCGGCATGGTGCAGCACATACATGACGTGGGTGCCGCCAACGCCCGGCGGGTCGTAGAGACCAGCGTGCTCGAAGCCGCGGGACTTCAGGTCGACTATGCGTTCGGCCGCGTGCTCCTTCATGTCGTCCTTGGTGCCGAAGACGATGGCCCCGGTCGGGCAGGTTTTTACGCAGGCCGGCTCCAGGCCAACGGAAACGCGGTCGGAACAGAGCGTGCACTTGTAGGCCTTGTGGTCCTTTTGCGAGATGCGCGGGATGTCAAAGGGGCACCCGGTGATGCAGTAGCCGCAGCCGATGCACTTGTCCTGGTTGAAGTCGACGATGCCGTTGGCGTACTTCACGATGGCGCCGGGGCTCGGGCAGGCCGCGAGGCAACCCGGCTCGTCACAGTGCATGCAGCCGTCCTTGCGGATCAGCCACTCCAGCTTGCCGCTCTCGCCCTCATACTCGGTGAAGCGCATCAGGGTCCAGGATTCGGCCGTGAGGTCCGCGGGGTTGTCGTAGGTGCCGCGGTTCTGGCCGACCTCGTCACGCAGGTCGTTCCATTCCGAACAGGCCACCTGGCAGGCCTTGCAGCCGATGCACTTGGACACGTCGATGAGTTTTGCCACTTCATCCATCTGGCGCACGGACGGCATGGGCGTCGTGGTGGCGGAGCGGGCGATGATGTCTTGTGATGCCATGGCTCAGCTCCTCATGCCTTTTCCACCTTGACCAGGAACGACTTGAACTCCGGCGTCTGCGTATTACCGTCGCCGACGAAGGGGGTCAGTGTGTTGGTCAGGTAGCCATTGCGCGCCACGCCGGAAAAGCCCCAGTGCAGCGGGATGCCGACCTGGTGCACGGTCTTGCCGTCCACGGTCAGCGGTGTCAGGCGCTTGGTCACCACCGCCACCGCCTTGATGAAGCCACGGTTGGAGGAGACCTTGACCCGTTCGCCAGGAGCGATGCCCAGTTCCTTGGCCAGCACTTCGCCGATCTCGACGAACTGCTCCGGCTGCGTGATTGCGGCCAGGCGGCAGTGCTTGGTCCAGAAGTGGAAATGCTCGGTCAGGCGGTAGGTTGTTGCCGCGTAAGGGAACTCGTCTGCCGTGCCGAACACCTCCATGTCGTTCTTGAACACCCGCGCGGCCGGGTTGCTGGTGGCCTTCGGGTTTTCCGGATGCAGCGGGTTGCGCCCGATGGGTGTCTCGAAGGGTTCGTAGTGTTCCGGGAAGGGGCCCTCGTTCATCTTGTCCACGGCGAAGAACCGGGCAACGCCCTCGGGGTTCATGATGAACGGGCTCAGGCCCTGCTCCGGAGCGGCGTCGACCTTGTAGTCGGGCACGTCAGTGCCGGTCCAGGCCTTGCCGTTCCACCACACCAGGCGTTTCTTCGCCGGATCCCAAGGCTGGCCCATGGGGTCGGACGAAGCGCGGTTGTAAAGGATGCGCCGGTTCGCCGGCCAGGCCCAGGCCCAGCCGAGGGTCTGGCCCATGCCATAGGGGTCAGCGTTGTCGCGCCGAGCCATCTGGTTGCCCAGGGCCGTCCAGGAGCCGGCGAAGATCCAGCAACCGCTCGCCGTGCTGCCATCGTCACGCAGCAGACCAAAGCCCGGCAGTTGCTCGCCGGCCTTGAGCAGCACGGCGCCGGTCGCCGGGTCGGTGAGATCGGCCAGGGCCTTGCCGTTGAACTCGCGAGCAAGCTCATCCGGACCGGGCTCGTCGGGGCGCAGATAACTCCAGTCGAGGCCGAGGATGGGGTCGGGGAACGCCCCGCCTTCCTTCGCATACAGGTTGCGCAGGCGATGGTACAGGCCGGCCATGATGGCGATGTCGGTGCGCCCCTGACCGGGCGGCTCGGCGCCCTTCCAGTGCCATTGCAGCCAGCGTCCGCTGTTGACCAGCGAGCCGTCCTCCTCGGCGAAGCAGGTGGTCGGAAGCCGGAACACCGTGGTCTGGATACCGGCAGTGTCGACGTCGTTGAACTCACCAGCGTTACGCCAGAACTCGGAGGTGTCGGTGGCCAGCGGGTCCATGATCACCAGGAACTTCAACCGCGCCAGCGCAGCGCTGACCTTGGCCTTGTTGGGGAATGAGCCGATCGGGTTAAAGCCTTGGCAGAAGTAGCCGTTGACCTTGCCCTGGTACATCAGGTCGAAGTAACGCAGCACGTCGTAGGCGGGTACGTCGAGCTTGGGCAGCCAGTCGTAGCACCAGTTGTTCTCAGCGGTGGCCGACTTGCCGAACCAGGACTTCATCAGGCTCACGTGGAACTTGCCGTAGTTCTGCCAGTAGGACATCTGCCCCGGCCGCAATGGCTTGGACGCCCGCTTGTCGATGTAGGCGGCATAGTCCTGCTCGGCATCGCCCGCCAGGGTGAGATAGCCAGGCAGCGAGTTGGACAGCAGGCCGAGGTCGGTCAGGCCCTGGATGTTGGAGTGGCCGCGCAGGGCGTTCATGCCGCCTCCGGGCATGCCGATATTGCCCAGCAGCAACTGCACCATGGCACCGGTGCGGATCATCTGCGAGCCCACGGAGTGCTGTGTCCAGCCCAGGGCATACATGATGGTCATGGTCTTGCCGGGCGCCGAGGTTTCGGCAATCTGCTCCCAGACCTTGAGCATCTGGTCCCGCGGCGTGCCACAGATGCTGCTGACCAATTCCGGCGTATAGCGGCTGTAGTGCTGCTTCATCAGCTGGAAGACGCAGCGCGGGTCCTGCATCGTCGGGTCGACGCGCGCAAAGCCGTCTTCACCCTTGGCATAGGCCCAGGTCGCCTTGGCCATATAGCTGCGCTTCTGCTCGTCGTAGCCGTTGAACAACCCTTCGCTGAAAGCGAAAGCGTCGTCGACGATGAACGAGGCATCGGTGTAGTGACTCACGTATTCGTGCTGGATCTTGTCGTGGCTGATCAGGTAGTTGATCAAGCCGCCCAGGAAGGCGATGTCCGTACCGGCGCGGATGGGCGCGTAGTAATCCGCCACCGAGGCCGAGCGGGTGAAACGCGGATCGACCACGATCAGTCGGGCGTTGTTATGTGCCTTGGCTTCGGTAACCCACTTGAAGCCGCAGGGATGGGCTTCGGCGGCATTGCCACCCATGATAAGGACCAGATCGGCATTCTTGATGTCGGTCCAGTGGTTCGTCATGGCTCCACGGCCAAACGTCGGGGCAAGACCTGCCACCGTCGGGGCGTGTCAGACACGTGCCTGGTTATCGAACCCCAGCATGCCGAGGGAACGCACCACCTTGTGGGTGATGTAGCCGGCTTCGTTGCTCGATGCGGACGCCGCGAGGAAGCCCGTCGTCAGCCAGCGGTTCACCGTCTGGCCTTGGGCATTCGTCTGGATGAAGTTGGCGTCGCGGTCCGCCTTCATCAACTTGGCAATGCGGTCGAGGGCGTCATCCCATTCGATGCGCTTCCACTCGTTGGTGCCGGCTTCGCGCACTTCGGGATACTTCAGGCGATTGGGGCTGTGAATGAAGTCCAGCAGGCCCGCGCCTTTCGGGCAGAGGGTGCCGCGGTTGACCGGGTGGTCGGCGTCGCCCTCGATGTGGATGATGTTCTGCGCGACGTTCTTCGCAGCATCGCCCTGGCTGTACATGATCAGGCCGCAGCCGACCGAGCAGTATGGGCAGGTATTGCGCGTCTCGATGGTGCGCGCCAGCTTGAAGTGACGCACCTGGTCGGCAAAGGCCTTCGGGGGCGCTACCCCCAAGGCCGCCAGGCTCGATCCTCCAAGGCCCACTGCGCAGACCTTGAAGAATTGTCGACGGTTCATATCCATCGTGGTTATCCCTCGTGAGGCTATGCATACCGGGTACTTGGCCGGGCATATCCTTTATAAGGGTAGTCAGCTTCGGGGGATGTGCCAGCCAGGGCGGCTGCGGCCAGCCTCCACCAAGACCAGCACCAAATCCACGTATGGAGCGCTGACGCGTAAAGCGCCAAGGCTCGTCAAGTCTGGATCGCCTCGCTCGGCTAGCGAGACGCGCTGAAACCGGAAAAGCTGATGCCCGGCCATTACCCGGAGCGCAACCACCTGCGCGCCCTGAAGCAGGGAATGCCCAAGGCCGAGGACGCCAAAACGCTAGTCACCGCGTTGAAGCAACGTTACCTGCAGCTGGGCGATGTGGAGAGCCTGGAACTCAGAGCGCCAAGGTCCTCAAAGGGGAGATGCAGGGGCCATGAGCACCACCCAGCTGCTAGCCACGCAGGGGGTCGAGTTCGATCGTCGACGCTGACGCCTCCTGCGGTGGAGTGCGTGGCTCGCCGGAGTGCAGCGGCAAGCACGGGCCCAGCGACTCAGCCGGGACAGTTTCGATTAGTCCGAGAAAGAAAATACGGCATACTGGCGCCCCCTCGAAATTGCCATGGAGATCGCCATGCCACAGGCTTGGTGGCTGCTTGCCTTGCCCTTTGTCGCCGGTGCTTTCCTGCCCTTGCAGGCCGGCATCAATGGCCAGTTGGCCAAACAGATTTCAAGCGTGATGAGCGCGGCTCTGGTGTCCTTCGTGGTTGGCACCATCGCCTTGCTGGCCGTCGTGCTCGTCCAGCGTGAAATGCCCAGCCTCGCCGCCCTCAAGGGGCTGAGCTGGTGGCATTGGAGTGGTGGCCTGCTGGGTGCAGTATTCATCGCCACTGCCGCATTCGCAGGCCCGCGTATTGGCGCCCTGCTATTCATGGCGCTGGTCCTGGCGGGCCAGTTGGGCATGGCGCTGATGCTCGACCACTTCGGCTGGGCCGGCTACCGCGAAGCGCCGATCAGTATTGGCAAGCTGGCCGGCCTGGCACTGATCATCGGCGGGATCTGGCTGATTCGCAGAGGCTGAATGCCGACACAGTGGCGTGGAGACGCGGTGGCATGGCCGCAAGGCGCGACCATGCTGGGCGAGCAGTGGCGTCTCGAGAACTTATAGCCTGAAGCGCCCCACCTGCTGAGCCAGATCACCGGCCAGTCGACTCAGTGTCTGGCACTCTTCCCGACAACCACGCACCTCGTTGGCAGTGGCATGGGCCAGATCGGCAATGCCCTGGACGTTGCGGTTGATCTCCTCGGTCACCGACGACTGCTCCTCCGTGGCTGCAGCAACCTGATGGTTCATGTCACTGATGCGCTCCACCTGATCGGTGATTGCCCCCAACGACAAGCCCGTGCGCTGGCTGGCTTCCACTCCCGTGCCCGTGGCCGACTGGCCCGCATGCATGGAGTGGACAGCGGTTTCAGCGCCGTGCTTCAGGCGCTGGATCATCTGCTGGATTTCATCGGTAGAAGCCTGGGTGCGACTCGCCAGCGTCCGCACTTCATCGGCCACCACGGCGAAACCTCGGCCCATCTCGCCGGCCCGGGCCGCTTCGATAGCGGCGTTGAGAGCCAGCAGGTTGGTCTGTTCGGAGATACCGCGAATTACCGCCAGCACCTGGTCGATGGATGCCACCTGGCTGGCCAGTTCGCCGACAGCCGTGGCCGCCACACCAATCTCGTTGGACATGCGTTCGATATGCCCGACCGAATCGCCGACTACCTGACGCGCCTGCAAGGACTCATCGCGCGCTTGCTGCGAAGCCTGGGCGGCGGTGCCCGCATTGCGAGCGATCTCCTGCACCGTCAGCCCCATCTCGTGCACGGCGGTGGCCACCATGTCGGTCATTTCCTGTTGCTGCACCGCGCGCCCAGCGGTGTTGTCCACCACCTGCGTGACCTGACCCACCACCCTGTGCAGGCGCTGGCTGGTCTCCAGGACTTCGCCGATCAGACTTCGCTGACTCTCCAGGAAGCGGTTGAAGCCACGCGCCAGATCGCCCAGTTCGTCGGCGCGGCGTTCGTCGAGTCGACGAGTCAGGTCACCGCCACCGCCACCGATCTCGACCAGCGCCGAGGTCACCTGGCGAATCGGCCGCACCAGCCCACGCGCCAGCATCACCACCAGAAACAGGCACAGCAGCAGGACGCCCAGCCCCGCGAGGCTGCTGGTCAACGCCGCCTGCCGAGCCTCCGCATAGATCTCCGCTTCTGGTACCTCACTCACCAGTAACCAGCCCGCTGTCTCCAATGGGCGGGCCAACGCCAGGAAGGCCTCGCCCTCGCGACTGAAGTGCACCACCTTGCCATTGGATACCAGCAACTCGCCGGCCGGCCCGGCCCCCAGCACATCTGTCAGGCGTCCACTGCCATTCAACTCGGCTTGCGGGTGTACCTTGATGCTGCCCTTACGGTCGACCAGGAATACTCGACCACGCTCGCCGAATCTGAAGTCGCGAATCATCTCCGACATCGCCTGCAGGCTATAACCCAGGCCCGACACGCCCAGTGTCTTGCCGTCACGGGTAATGCGCTGGTTGATGAACAGCGTGGGCAGCCGCGTGCCCTTGTCGATGTCGATCTCCACCGCCCGATCACGATCGCTGTCCACCAGCCTGTAAAACCATTGGTTCTCCGGTTGGCTGCGGGAGAGGGTCCGGCTCAGGCCCTTGCCGGTGTGGTAATGCCCACTTTCAAGCACCGCAATCGAGGTGGTGAGGGCGTTTTGCTGGGCGCGCACGCCTTCCAGGTAGAGGGCGAAACTCTCCGCCCGGGCCGGGTCCTCGCCGGCGGCCAACCAGTCCTGTACCTGCACGTTCGTGGCGATGGCCGCGTTCGCCGTGATGGGCGCTGTCAGCGCACGTTCCAAGTCATTGCCAATGGCCTCTACCCGAGCCGGCAGGGCCTCATCGAGCAGGAAGCGCTCGGTCAGGCGGTTCATTAGCACCGAATAGATGCCGACCACGATGAGGATGCCAGCGAGCAGGGCTGCGCCCATGCTGAAAATCAGCTGCCACTGAATACTGCGTCGCCAGAGGCGCATGAGTGGTCTCCTTGGATACCCGGAAGCATGAGGAATCTGACCGAAAGGTCAGGGCCACGATGAATTGTATACAGAATGGTCGCTTTATGAATCATGAACTGCCGACAATCCGTATCGGCAGGCATGGGGCGAGGCTTTAAGAGGAATCAGTCGGTAATGCCGAACTCCAGACGAGCGGTCTGACCCGTCTCATCCAACACGCTCAATTGATGGCGCCCCGCTTGCCGAAACACCTGGCTGAAGCCGTCCTCGGCAGCCGTGGTAGCCACCGGCGCGCCATCCAGGAACCACCAGCGCCGGCCTCCGCCGCCTAGGGTCGACAGCCACAAACGCAGTGGCTCGGCGCTGCCCGCAGGCCGGCGTAGCTGGTCACCCTCGCGAACGCCGACGATGGACAGCGGCGCAGCAGCCGGCGGCAATGGCGGCGGGCAGGCCGGGTCGACCGCCGGCAGGCGCGCGCTGCGCCGCTCACGCTTCGGCAGCCAAGGCTCCAGAGGTGCTGGCCAAAACACCAGTTCCTGAGGGCTTGCGCCTGGGCAGCCGGGGGCGACCTGTCGTCCGTCCGGGCCAAGCCAGATTGTTTGCCGAAGCCCCAGCCCCAATGGTTGATCGCCCGCCAGCAGGGTCGGCGGCGTGGTGCCGTCCAGGGTCCAGGCGAAGCGTTGGCGACGGCAGTTGGGGTCGCCCTTGGTCATGATCTGGCCCAAGGGCCAGCAGATGGCGGCAACATCCACCTCCGCCGGCTGCGGCTCGACGGGCTGGGCGATACCACGCTGGGCGTCGCGGTTCACCAGCAGGTCATGCACCTGCAGCAATAGCGGTGCGGCCGATGCCAAGCCGAACTGGCCGGACACAGGCGTACCGTCCGGGCGGCCGATCCAGATGCCGATCAGGTGACGTGGCCCCACACCGATGGCCCAAGCGTCGCGGAAGCCGTAACTGGTACCGGTCTTCCAGGCCAGCACAGGACGCTCAGTCAGCCGTGCGCGCGGGGCACGGTCTGGCCGTGCCTGACCGGCCAGAATGCGCCGCACGACCCAGGCTGCGCCGGGCGACAGCAGACGGCGCTCCTGCAAGGCGTCCTGCGGTTGCAGGCGCAAGCGGGCGACACGCCCCTGCCGGGCAAAGACGCTGTAACCACTGACGAGCTCCTCCAGACGGCTGCCAGTACCTCCGAGTATCAGCGCCAGATTCGGCTCGGCCGCCGCCGGCAGTGCCAGCGGCACACCGACGTTGCGCAACTCCCCGGCGAAACGCTTCGGCCCGTAGGCTTCCAGCAACTGCACCGCTGGCAGATTGAGGGACAGGCCCAGGGCCTCGCTGGCCGACACGGGTCCGGTGAAACCAGCGGCAAAGTTACCTGGGCGGTAATCGCCATAACGCCTGGGCACGTCCTGCAGCAGCGATTCGGAATGAATCAGGCCGGCATCCAGCGCCAGGCCATAAAGAAAAGGTTTCAGGGTGGAGCCGGGCGAACGCAGCGAACTGATCATGTCGACGTGGCCAAAGCGGCGCTCGTCCGCGATATCCACCGAACCGAGATAAGCGCGCACCGCCATCGTCTCGTGCTCCACCACCAGGACCGCAGCGGAGGTGCGCTCCGGCAGGCGCGCACGCCAGCCGAGCAACAAGTCTTCCAGACGGCGCTGTAACGCGGCATCCAACGTAGTGCGGATCAGCGGCGGGCTGTCCGCACGATTCAACCGCCGCGCCAGCAACGGCGCCAAGCTCGGCTCCTGACGCGGAGCCAACAGCACCGGCTCCTCCAGGGCTTCGGCCACTGCACCCTGGGGCCAGACACCGAATTGCGCCAAGCGCCGCAGCACTTTGTCACGGGCAGCCTGAGCCTGCTCCGGGTGGCGGTCCGGGCGAAGCCGGCTCGGTGCCTGGGGCAGCACGGCAAGCAGCGCAGCCTCCGCCCGGGTCAACTGCGACGGTGGCTTGCCGAGGTAGGCCCAGCTCGCCGCTGCCACGCCCTGCAAGGTGCCGCCGAAGGGCGCGCGATTCAGATAGAGGCCGAGGATTTCTGCCTTCGACAGGTGCCACTCCAACTGCGCGGTGCGCCAGAGCTGGCGCAGCTTTCCCCCCAGGCTGCGCGGGTGCGGGTCGAGCAGGCGCGCCACCTGCATCGACAGGGTGCTGCCGCCGGAGAGCACACGCCCCCCGCGCAGGTTCATCCACGCGGCCCGCGCCAGGGCCAGCGGGTTGACCCCGGGGTGCTGGTAGAAATAGCGGTCTTCATAGGTAAGCAGGGCCTGCAGGTAATACGGCGATACTTCGTCCTCGCTTACCGGGTAACGCCAAACGCCTTCAGCATCGGCGAAACGCCAGAGCGGCGTGCCATCTTCGGCCAACACCACTCGCGCCAGATCGTCCTCCGGCAATGGCAGCGGCCAGAAGAGGTCGGCCACCCAGAGCAGCGCCACGAGCAGCAAGGGCACGGCGAGCCAGGCGTGACGCAAGCGGATGAGGATGGCGTGGGCGAGAGGCAATGCCATGGTCTCCGGGTAGGCAGAAACGCAGGATAAGCGGGACAAGGGAAAGTGGGGAGTGGCGCAGACCTACCATCCCCCGACTGCGGAGAAGCGAAGACAAGGAGCAGTCAATAATTCGACAGCCAAACAATTGACTAAAAAATAACCGTTCGTCGCGTTTTTTACCGCCGACTCGGCCCGACTGTTTCCCCACCTTTACAGGTCCTCCAGCCGCTCCTAAACGACTATCAAACTGACATGACAGTGCTTTGGCCGTCGCTGTAGTCAGTCCTTCCCGAACACACGGCCCCCGTCATCATTCCCAGGAGACCCACATGGGTACTCGCAGATTACTGCGTGCCACGCTCAGGCCGGCCACCGTCCAGGGCCCTCTCATGGCAATGACGACGCTCTAGTTCAGTCCCAATTCCAGAAACCTTTCTGCAAGAGGAATGCAGCATGGCCATATCTACTACCTCGTTCAGCAACACACCCCAGGCCACCGGGGACTCCTTTGTCTTTGACAGCCTGGTGTCCGAGGGAGTCGATTACGTCTACCTGGATGTAATGGCCAACGATCTGGGCGGCAAGGCCAAAACACTCTACGCGCTGAGCGACGGAACCAGCGCCGATGGCAGCACCGCGACCAGCGCTGAAATCCAGGCCGACCTGCTGGCCCATGCCACCTCGTGCTTGAGCGCCTACGGTGCTGAGATACGGATCGCCCAAGACTTGGATGGGAAAATCAAGGTCCTCTACGATGCCGGCCTCCTTTACCAGAGTGAGGCCTACCAGCGTCTGTCGGCGACTGAATACCTGACGGACACTTTTACCTACGCCATTCGCCTCGGCAACGGCACACTCAGCTGGGCCACTGCAACGGTCACGATCTTCGGCGCCAACGACGCGCCGGAGTCTTCGGAAGGCTATGGCACGACGGACGAGGACACACCGATCCTCGGCAAGGCCCTGCCCAGCGCCAGCGACGTCGATGGCGACAGCGTCAGCTATGCCCTCGGCGCGACCACCGCCGCCCACGGCAGCGTCACCGTGCATGCCGATGGCACCTTCGACTACACCCCCGACGCCAACTTCAACGGCACCGACAGCTTTTCCTTCATCGTCGACGATGGCCACGGCGGAACCAACGAATACACCTATGAGCTGACCGTCAACCCGGTCAACGATGCCCCGGAATCCGCCAACGGCAGCGGCGCCACCGACGAGGACACCCCGCTCACCGGCGCGCTCCTGCCCAGCGCCAGCGACGTCGATGGCGACAGCGTCAGCTATGCCCTCGGCGCGACCACCGCCGCCCATGGCAGCGTCACCGTGCATGCCGATGGCACCTTCGACTACACCCCCGACGCCAACTTCAACGGCACCGACAGCTTTTCCTTCATCGTCGACGATGGCCACGGCGGAACCAACGAATACACCTATGAGCTGACCGTCAACCCGGTCAACGATGCCCCAGAATCCGCCAACGGCAGCGGCGCCACCGACGAGGACACCCCACTCACCGGCGCGCTCCTGCCCAGCGCCAGCGACGTCGATGGTGACAGCGTCAGCTATGCCCTCGGCGCGACCACCGCCGCCCATGGCAGCGTCACCGTGCATGCCGATGGCACCTTCGACTACACCCCCGACGCCAACTTCAACGGCACCGACAGCTTTTCCTTCATCGTCGACGATGGCCACGGCGGAACCAACGAATACACCTATGAGCTGACCGTCAACCCGGTCAACGATGCCCCGGAATCCGCCAACGGCAGCGGCGCCACCGACGAGGACACCCCGCTCACCGGCGCGCTCCTGCCCAGCGCCAGCGACGTCGATGGCGACAGCGTCAGCTATGCCCTCGGCGCGACCACCGCCGCCCATGGCAGCGTCACCGTGCATGCCGATGGCACCTTCGACTACACCCCCGACGCCAACTTCAACGGCACCGACAGCTTTTCCTTCATCGTCGACGATGGCCACGGCGGAACCAACGAATACACCTATGAGCTGACCGTCAACCCGGTCAACGATGCCCCGGAATCCGCCAACGGCAGCGGCGCCACCGACGAGGACACCCCACTCACCGGCGCGCTCCTGCCCAGCGCCAGCGACGTCGATGGTGACAGCGTCAGCTATGCCCTCGGCGCGACCACCGCCGCCCACGGCAGCGTCACCGTGCATGCCGATGGCACCTTCGACTACACCCCCGACGCCAACTTCAACGGCACCGACAGCTTTTCCTTCATCGTCGACGATGGCCACGGCGGAACCAACGAATACACCTATGAGCTGACCGTCAACCCGGTCAACGATGCACCAACCAATTCACTCCCCGGCAAGCAGACCACCGCCGAGGGGAGTACCAAGACCATCAGCGGTCTGAGTATCGCTGACCCGGACGCCGGATCTGGCAACATGACGGTGAAGCTCCAGGTCGCCCATGGCACCTTGTCCGCACAGGCCCTTGCAGGAGGTGCAAGCATCACCGGCTCTGGCAGTGCCTTGCTCTCGCTGAGCGGCACCCTTGCCCAGATCAACGCAACACTCGCGGCTAACCTCAGCTACATGCCGAGCAGCAATTTCCACGGCGACGACACCCTGACCATGACCACCAGCGACGGTGTCGCCAGCGACACCGATACCCTGACTATCGAGGTAACCCCGGTCAACGATGCACCGGTAGCGGCCAGTGACACGCTTTACGTGTCCAGGAACACCAACGGCATCGTGATATCGGTGGCGGCACTGCTTGGCAACGATACGGATATCGATGGGTCATTCCTGTCGCTAACCGCCCTGGGTGGAGCAACGGGCGCGGTTTCCAATCTCCAGTTCGTCGCGGGATCGAACAACAGCCTGATCAGCTTCGATGCCGGCAACGCGGGCGTGGGCGCGTTCACCTACACACTCTCGGATGGTGCCGGGGGAACGGTCATGGGGAGTGTGACGGTTAACACCGTGTCCACTAACGGGGCTTCCGTCGTCGACCTGTCTACGTTCGCCACTTACCAGGCCTCCTATCTCGACGGTGGCAGCAACCAGGATGGCCTGACTGGCACCGGAGCGCCGGACGTCTTCATTGGTGGAGCTGCCAACGACACCCTCACCGGCGGCAACGGCGACGACCGCCTTCGCGGAGGCACAGGCGACGACACGCTGGACGGTGGCGCAGGTGTCGACCTGCTCGACTTCTCCGATGCGTCAGGCGCGCTCAACTTCACCCTGGTTCAGAGCAGCAGCAACACTGTCGTCAATCTTTCCTCCGTTGGATTGGGCAACGATACGTACAGGAACATGGAAGGCGTTATCGGTTCGGGCAACAACGACACCCTCACCGGCAGCAGCGGCAACGACATCATCCGTGGCGGAGCCGGCAGCGATACGCTGGATGGCGGTGCAGGCAACGACCTGCTGGACCTTTCCGATGCCTCGGCTGCGCTAAACCTCACCCTGGTACAGAGCAATGCCCTCACCGTTATTTCCGCCGGAGGCCTGGGCAGCGACAGCTACAGGAACATGGAAGGGATCATCGGCTCCGCATTCAATGACAGTCTCACCGGCTCCATCGGCAACGATGAACTCCGCGGCGGGGCCGGCAACGACACGCTCAATGGCGGGGACGGCGCCGACATACTGATTGGAGGCCTTGGCGCCGACTCGCTGACAGGGGGCAACGGGGCTGACCTGTTCAGGTTCGGCAACCTCAGCGAGGCCGTGGACAGCATCCTTGACTACAGCCTTGCGGAGGGAGACAAGCTCGATTTCTCGGCGCTGCTCGGCACCAGCGCCCCATCCGGTGGAGTGCTCTCGGAGTATGTCCAGGTGGTGCAGTCGGGTGCTGACATGGTGGTTCACGTGGATGTCGACGGCTTAGCTGGCGGGGTGAACTTCGTCGAGGTGGTCACCATCACCGGCGTCAATCAGATACAGGCCTCGTTCTGGGGCAGCGACCACATACTGCCGAGCTGACAACGCAGGCGGGGGCCTAGTCCCCCGCCCTCTCCCCACCCCACTCCATTTAGGGGAGAGGCGGAGGGCGGGCACCACGTAACAACGCTAGTCCCCTACTTTCCCTTCACCACTAAATCACCCGGCGTTTCGCCGATTGCCTGCCAGTTCGGCCGGTACATCGACTCCACCTGCGGCGGCGGCACGCGATAGCGGCCGGGCGTCACGGCACGGGCAAGGTACAGCAGATGAGTGGTGCCGTAGTCACCGACGTCCAGCGCCGCCACGTAGCGGTCGTCGCGGAACTCCTGGTGCTTGATGGCGGCGTTCTGCATCGACTTCTGCCACTCTTTCACCGCGCTGCTGGCGTTGTCCAGGCTGGCGGCGCTCTGGGCGAGGTTCTGGTTCTCTAGCTCCAGGCCGGCGGGCAGTAGATCCACCACCAGGGCATCGGGAACGCGTTGCTTGGCCTCGATGGCCAGGTGCACCAGCACCAGCTCGCCGCTTTCCAAACCGCCCAGGTTCAGGCGCTGGCCATCCAGGCCGAGGTATTCGCGACGGATGTTCAGGTTTTCACCACTGGCCGTCGGGGCCGCCAGCGGATAGCCGGACAAGGTCAGTTGCTGGTACAGCGGCTCGCTGCCGCTGGAAGCGATGCTCAACGGCTCACTGAGCAGGGCACCTTCCAGTTTGAGGCCGGGCTGCAGGTTGCTCAGCTCGCGCTGCTGCTCACCCACAGTCAGGTTCGCCAGCCAGTTCGGCTCAGGCTTGACCAGGTATCCGCGACCGGCGAGGTAGAGCGCATTGCGCTCCTGAGTCGAAAGCCAGCGTTCTCCCGCCACCAGATCGGCCAAGTCGAACAGTCTTTGCTCGCGGGCACCGGCAGCCAGGTCGTGCTCCTCCAGGAGGGCGAGAATCAGCGCCTGGTCGCGCAGCGGGCTGCCGTAGTCGGCCAGCCAGTCACGGCTCTGGCGCTGCTGGGTCAGGCCCAGTTGCAAGGCCTGCTCGGCGCGTGGGGAGTCGCCCATCAGCCTGAAGGCCACCGCCAGTTGCACCAGGGGTAGCCCCGAGCGGGCGTCGGCGCGGCGCTCCCACAGGCTGCGCAAGGCGCCCAGCGGGGCCTGCTGGCTGCGGGCCAACACGTAGCCGGCGTAGGCCTGCACCGCAAAGCGGGTGTGGTCGGCGTTCTGGCTGTAGCTGATCTCGATCAGGCTGCGCTCCTGCAGGTATCGCAGCAGGCGCTCGCTGGTCTTCTTCAGTGCCTCGGGCGGTACCGCGAAGCCCTGCTCGCGAGCGCGCAGGAGGAAGTCCGTGACGTAGGCGGTCAGCCAGTATTCCTCCTCACCCTCGGCGCCCCAGAGACCGAAGCTGCCGTTGTAGCGCTGCATGCTCAGCAGGCGCTCGATACCCAGCTCGATGGCCTTGCGCCGCTGTTCGTCCGGTTCACTTTCCAGCCCCAGGCGCTTGAGCGAGGCGGCATCGGCATAGAGCGACGGGTACAGGCCGCTGGTGGTCTGCTCGGCGCAGCCGTAGGGGTAAGCCTTGAGTGCGCGAATCTGTTCGCCCAGATTCAGCGGCGGGCGGCTGGAGAGCTGCAGCAATGCCTCGCGGCCATCCGGCTCGAAGGCATCCAGGCTCCCAACTGGCAGATTCCACGTATCGCCCTTGAGCACGGCACGGAACTGCTTGAGCTGGGCTGGATAAGCCGGGCGCATGCCGAGGGTCCATTCGCGGCTGAAGGGCGGCAGGTTCTCGCCGGGCAGTTCAAGGCCATTCACCGTCACCTTGAGCTTGCCCTGCCCGTAGCCGCCGATGGCGCGTACCGGAATGTGCAGGGTGGTGCGCTGGCCCTCGGCAAGCTGGATCGGCGCCGCCTGGCCGCCCGCACTTTGCCCAAGGTCCAGCTGGCCTTCGATACTCAGGTTCACGTCCAGGCGCTGTGGCCTGCCAGAGAGGTTGGTCAGGTCCAGTGCCAGGGTGGTCAGGTCACCGCCGGCGAGGAAGCGTGGTGCGGCTATCTCCGCCACCAGCGGCGCGGCGACCACCGTCTTGGCTTCGGCCATGCCGTAGCGCTCGTCGGTCCAGGCCTGGGCCATCAGGCGCAGCTCGCCATTGAAGTCGGGAATATCCAGGCTTACCTGGCCCCGCCCCTGTTCATCCAGTGTCACCGGGGCGCTTTGCAGGGCGACGATGGTGACGCTGGTCTGCGGCCGCTTGCCGCCACCGGCCAACGCTGCATCACCACCGAAGGCCAGGGAGGCCAAGCGGCCCTGCCCAGCTTCGATCAACTGGCCGTAGACGTCGAGCTGGTCGGCACCGTAGGCCTTGCGGCCGAACAACGCGGCGAATGGATCGGGCGTCGCGTAGCGGGTGATGTTGAGGATGCCCACATCCACCGCCGCCACCAGCACGCGCACCTGCTTGGGAATACTGCCGTCGGCGTTCTTCGCCTGCACCTGCACGCTGAGTGGTTGCTTGGGCCGCATCTTCTCCGGCGCGGTGAGGGTCAGCGCCAGCTTGCGCGGAGCACGCTCCAGCGGCAGGTGCAGCAGACCCACGGCACGCTTGGGCGTGACGCTGGCCTTACGCTCGCCGGGGCGGACCACCAGGGCGCTGACATACAGGTCATGCCGCGCCCAATCCTTGGCCAGCGGGATGTCGAAGGTCCTGCCTTCGACGGGCACGTCGATCGGCTGCCACCAGAGCGGCCCATCGGAAGATTCCACCAGCAGGTAGCCGCTGCCCGGCGCCGGTGGAGTGATGGTGACCTTGGCCATGTCACCCGCGGCATAGGCCGGTTTGTCCAGCGCCAGCTTGACCTGGTCCGGGCGTACCGCGCCGCCTTCGGCGTTGTCCTGCCAGCGGTAGCCGGCCCAGAAGCGCAGGCTACTGGTGATGCCAGTCTGCGAGTCTTCCACCTCCAGGCGATACGGGCCCCACTCCACCGGGAAGCTCACCTTGGCGGTGCCGCCGGCGGCGACCGAGACACTCTCTTCGGCGAGGTTCAGGTACTTCTCGTTGAAGTGGTAGGTCCAGCCATCGCTCTCGGAGTAGTTCCAGTAATAGTCGCGGCGCTCGCGCACCAGGCGCACCTTGAGGTCGTCGGCGGCCAGCTTGTTGCCGGCCGGGTCGGCCACCAGCAGTTCGAACTCGGCGACGCTGTCGGCATCGGTTTCCTCGCCCTCGAACAACGCACGCAGCCCCGGCAATCGCCCGGCCGGCCACACCGGCTGCACCAGCCGGCGGGTGATGGGGCGACCACCGGACTCTTGCAAGCTGGCCTGAAGAATGAGTTGCAGCGGCGACTTGGCATCGCCCCAGCGAGTCTCGATGTCCAGCTGGGTCTTGCCATTGGCATCGAGGGTGGTTTCGTCCAGCTCGATGTCCTGGCTCAGTTCACCCTCGGTCACGGAGCCGAACTGATAGCCGGGCAGCGCCTTCACCGCCTCGCGCAGCGGGCGCACGTAAAGCTGCCCGGTCAGACGGTTGCCGGAAGCTGGCGCGCCATAGAGGTAGCGCCCCTCGATGGCGAATCGGGCGTTGTCAGTGGGGGTGAAAGGTTGGTCGCTGCCCTTGAGGTCCAGCGCCAGGCGCTCGGGAAGGAAGTCCTCCACGAGGAACTCATAGAGCTGCGGCGTGCCGTCACCCAGGTCGAAGAGCAGCTGCCAGCGCCCGGTAGGGGCTTCGCCAGACAGTTGCAATTGGTATTGGTAGAGCCCGCCCTCCCCGGCTTCCCAGACGAAGCGGCGGCTGACCTGCTCGTCTGGGCGGCGCACTTCCACGGTAACCGGCTGGCCCTTCACCTCACGACCATCGGCGTCGCGCAGCAGGGCATTGAGCAGCACGGACTCGCCGGGGCGGTAGAGGTCGCGTGGGCCGAAGACGAAAAATTGCAGGGCATGGCTGGCCGGTCCGGCGATGTCGAACTCAGCCAGATCCAGCGCCGGGGCGGAGAGGCGCAGCAGGCTGGTCTGCTCACCCTGGCGGGCGATCAGTACTTCTGCCTTGGTCGACAGTGGCAATTGGGCATGCCCCTTGGCGTCGGTCTTGCCCTCGGCCAGCACGCGCCCGTCGCCATTCAGCAATTCCAGGGTGATATCGCCTTGGGCGGCGCCGCCCTCCAGGGCTTGGGCGAACACGTCCAGACGGTCGCGATAGCGGTGCGCGGAGAGGCCGATGTCGCTGAGGGTAAAGAGGGTCGCGGGGTTCGAATAGTTGTAGTTGCCGGCCGCCTTCATCACCGCCAGGTAGACACCCGGCTGCTTCATGGGCTCCAGCTCGGCAATGGGGAGCAGCAGGGTTTCGCGCGTATTACGCGCGGGGTTGAGGTCGAAGCGGCCGGTGTAGACCAGGTCGGCCAGCTTAAGCAGCTCGCGAGACTGCCAGATGTCGAGACTGCCGCGCTTGCCCCAGCGGGCAAGGAAGGCTGGTAGCGCCTCGGCCTTGACCCGAAAGAAGTCGACATCGACCTTGTCGACGTTCAGCGCAATCACCGGCAGGCCTTCGGCCAGGCGCGTCGGCAGCAGCGAACCGCGACTGGCGAAACCGACCGTGGCCTGTAGGTCGCGGGTTTCCAGGCGGGTGACGTGCTCCTCGGCGAGCAGCGCGTCATTCACCGCGCGCAGGCCCGGGTCGATGGTCAGCACCAGCTTGCGCTTGGGCTCCAGATGACGCAGGCGCAGCTCCATCAGGTTGTCGGAGAGCTCCCAGGCGCCATCCACCTTACCAATCGTGGTGTCCACCAGGTGCAAGCGGTCGGCGAATTTCTGCTCGGGGTCCAGCGGTACCGAGAAGGTCACCGACAGGGCACTGGCCCCGTCGAGCTGCACTTCGGAAACGTCAATGATCTTGAGCTCGCGGCCGGCATAACGCTTGGCCAGCGTGGCGGTATCGAGCACCGGACGCGCGGCCTGTTGCTCAGCCTGTTGCTCGGCCTGTTGCTCGGCAACGGCCGGAGCCTTACTCACCGGCTGCTCGGGGGTGGAGGAATCGCAGGCGCTGAGCAGGCTCAGCACCACGGCCAGAAGTGGTCCTTTCTTCCGCATGGCAGACTCTCGAATAGAGTGCATTCAAGCCGCGAACTATAGACCAGCGCGTCGCACTGTGGCGTGCGGATAGCACCCTGCCGAGCCCGCTATACTGCGCAGCCGTTCTGGAGCCTTGCATGAATTCGTTCCTCGATGCCTGGCGGCACAAGCCAACCCATCGCAGGGTGTGGTCGATGGCCGCCCCCATGATCCTTTCCAACATTTCCGTGCCGCTGGTGGCCCTGGTGGACAGCGCGGTGATCGGCCACCTGCCGCATGCCCATCAGCTGGGTGCAGCGGCAGTTGGCGGCAGCCTTTATACGCTGCTGGTCTGGGCCATGGGTTTCCTGCGCATGGGCTCCACCGGCTTCGCCGCCCAGGCCGCGGGCCGGGAAGATGGCGGCGCGCTGCGCCAGGTGTTGCTGCAAGGGCTGTTATTGGCCTTCGGCCTGGCGCTGGTGCTCGGTGTAATGGCGGTTCCCTTCACCGGCCTTGCGCTCGGGCTGATGCAGCCGTCTGTCGAGTTGGATGCGCTGGCCCGCGAGTATTTCCACACCCGGCTGTTCGGTCTGCCGGCCGCGCTGGCGAGCTATGCGCTGGTGGGCTGGTTCCTCGGTACGCAGAACGCCCGTGCGCCACTGGCGATCCTTTTGACCACCAACCTGATCAACCTGGTGCTCGACCTCTGGTTCGTGCTTGGGCTCGACTGGGGCGTGGCCGGCGCCGCGCGTGCCTCGGTGGTCGCTGAATGGTCTGGAGCCCTGCTCGGCTTGGCGCTGACCCGCAGGGCCCTACGCCGGCATCCCGGCCACCTCGACCCGACCAGGCTGATGCGCTGGCATAATTGGCGGCCTCTGCTGGCGGTGAATCGCGACATCTTCATCCGCACCCTGGCGCTGGAGTTGGTGTTCTTTCTGATCACGGTGCAGGGCACCCGTCTGGGCGATGCCACCGTGGCCGCCAATGCTCTGCTGCTCAACGGCCTGCTGCTCACCGCCCACGCCCTGGACGGTCTGGCACATGCGGTGGAGGCGCTGTGCGGTCATGCCATCGGCGCGCGCGATCGCCTTACCCTGCGCCGTTCCCTGATCGTCGCTGGGGCCTGGTCACTGCTGGCAAGCCTGTGCTTTGCCCTGTTCTTCATGGTCGGCGGCGGGCTGTTCATCGATTTGCAAAGCGATATCCCGGCGGTGCGCGACGTAGCGCACCGCTTCCTGCCCTACCTTGCAGTGCTGCCGATGGTGGCCGTCTGGAGCTACCTGCTCGATGGCCTGTTCATCGGCGCCACCCGCGCCCGAGAAATGCGTAACGCCATGCTGATTGCCGTGCTGCTGAGCCTGCCTGTCGGCTGGGCACTGCAGCCCTTGGGCAATCACGGCCTGTGGCTGGCCTTTCTGTGCTTTATGCTGATACGCGGCCTCAGCCTCGGCGCCATGGGTTGGCGACTGGGCAAGCGCGATGCCTGGTTCGGCGCGGTATGCTGACCCGGATGGAGAATGAGAAGAATCAGTCCGTGACGACCACAAGGAGATCCCATGGCCCAAGCGATTGCCGCGTACCTGCACTACCTTTCGATATTCGTGCTGTTCTCGCTGCTTACCCTGGAACACGTGCTGTTCCGGCAACCTCTTGATCTGGACCGGGCTCGCCGCCTGGTGCGGGTCGACATCTTCTACGGCATCAGCGCGGGCGTGGTACTGGCCACGGGCCTCGCGCGGGTCTTCTGGTATGGCAAGGGGCTGGACTACTACCTTAACAACAGCCTGTTCCACGCCAAGGTCGGGCTGTTCGTGCTGATCGGGTTGCTATCGAGCCTGCCGACCTTCGTTTTTCTCAACTGGCGCAACCCGCTGAAAGCCGGCCAGGTACCCGAGATCAGCGCGCGCATGGCGAAACTGGTGATCATGACCATCCGCTTGGAGCTGCTGCTGGCGCTGGTCCTGCCGTTGCTGGCGGCGCTGATGGCGCGGGGGTATGGGGTGATCGGGTGAGCTTGAGCACCCCGTCACCACCGACAGCAAAAGACCCGGCGCATGGCCGGGTTCCTTCACCCAATGCCCCGGCTCAGGACGACAGGTACGAAGACCGCGTCAGACCGAGGCGCAGGGCATCGACGAACTGGGTGCGCTCGCGCGGGCTCAGCTTGGCGCTGGAGACCTTGTCGCGGTAATGCGCCATCAGCTCCTCCGGCGATAGATGCACGTAGCGCAGCATGTCTTCGATGGTGTCGTGGGTCTCGATGCCGGCGTGGTACACGCTGCCATCTTCGCGCTGGTAGACGTTCACCGAGTCGGTGTCGCCGAACAGGTTGTGCATGTCGCCAAGGATTTCCTGGTAGGCGCCCACCAGGAACACGCCCAACAGGTAGTCCTCGCCCTCGCGCACTTCGTGGACCGGCAGGCTGGTCTCGATGCTCTGCTCGTCGACGTACTGCTTGATCTTGCCGTCGGAATCGCAGGTCAGGTCCTGCAGTACGGCGCGGCGCAGCGGCTCTTCGTCCAGGCGATGGAGCGGTAGTATCGGCAGCACCTGGCCGATGGCCCAGGTGTCCGGCAGGCTCTGGAACACCGAGAAGTTGCAGATGTACTTCTCTGCCAGCTTGTCGTTCAACTCATCGAGCACCTGGCGGTGAGAACGCTGGCGTGCCTTGAGTTGGTTGTGCAGGCGGCGGCAGATGGCGAAATAGGTCTGCTCGGCCAGGGCCTTCTCAGCGAGGGTCAGCTTGCCTTCAGCGTACTGCGCAGCGGCATCGCTCATGTAGTGGGTGGCGCGCCAGTAGGTCTCGGTGACCATTTCAGCATCCGTCGGGCCCAGCAGTTCGGCCAGCCAGCGGACGATCTCTGGCTGCTCTTCAAGATTGGCGAACTTAGGCACTTCATCGTTGTGGCGCTCGACATCGGTCACCTGCATTACCAGCACCGCGTGGTGCGCAGTCATGGCCCGACCGCTCTCGGAGAAGATGTGCGGGTGCGGCAGGCCCTGCGCGTCGCAGAACTCCTTGAGCATGCCCACTACGACGCCGGCATAGTCGTCCATGTCGTAGTTGATCGAACTGGCGTTGCGCGAGTGGGTGCCGTCGTAGTCCACGCCCAGGCCGCCGCCGACGTCGATGTGATCCACCGGCAGGCCAAGGCTGCGCAGCTCTGCGTAGTAGCGGATGGCTTCCTTGAAGCCGTGCTGGTAGTCCGCCAGGTTGGCGATCTGCGAGCCCATGTGGAAGTGCAGCAGGCGCACACCCTGATCCAGACCTGCCTTGCGGAAGCGCTCGACCACCGAGAGGATCTGCGCGGCGGAGAGGCCGAACTTGGATTTCTCGCCACCGGTGTCGGCCCACTTTGACGACGCCAGGGACGACAGGCGCACGCGCAGACCGACCTGCGGCGCGACCTTGAGTTCGGCGGCAACGTCGATGACGAATTCGACCTCGGCCTCCTTCTCGATGACGATGAAGACGTTGTGGCCGAGCTTCTGGCCCATCAGCGCCAGGCGGATGAATTCGCGGTCCTTGTAGCCGTTGCAGACGATGGTGCCGCCTTTCGGCGCCAGCGCCAGCACCGCCAGCAGCTCCGGCTTGGAGCCGGCCTCAAGGCCAATCGAGACGTTCTGGGTGGCGATGATGTTCTCCACCACCGCTTCCTGCTGGTTGACCTTGATCGGGTAGAGGGCGGTGTAGCGGCTCTGGTATTCCAGGCGCTCGATGTTGGCGTCGAAGGCGCCGGTCAACTGGCGCACGCGCTCCTGCAGAATGTCTGGAAATCGCACCAGCAGCGGCAGGCTGAGACCGGCCTCACGCAGGGCGTCGACCTGCTCGAAGAGGTCGATCGGCGCGCTGCCCGGGCCGCGCGGGCGCACTTCGACGCGCCCCGCCTGGTTGATCCCGAAAAAGCCAGCACCCCAGTGGCGAATGCCGTAGACACTGCGGCTGTCGGCTACGGTCCAGCTGCTGCCATCGTCCTTGCGCGTGCGTCGTGCAGACATCGGTTTCCCCCTGTGGGATAGAAAAGGGCCAGGCCCGCCGGATCTGGCCGGGCGGGCATGAGCAAGTTAATTCGGTCGTATGACGTTGGAGTGTTGACCGCACTGGTAGCGGTCAGTTTAGAAAGCCGTGGCTCAGCCGCCGGATTTCTTGGCCTTGAAGCCGCGCTTGGCGAGCTCTTCGAGCAGCAGGTCCACGTGGTCGCCCTGGATCTCGATCACGCCGTCCTTCAATGCTCCACCGGTACCACAGCGACGCTTGAGTGCGCTGGCCAGCTCCTTCAGGGCGTCTTCGGCCAGCGGCACGCCGCTGACGCTGGTGACGGTCTTGCCACCCCGCCCCTTGGTTTCCCGGCGTACGCGGGCAATGCCATCGCCAGCAGGCACGACTGCTTGCTTGCAGATACAGGCATCTATGGGCTGGCGGCATTCCGGGCAGTGCCGGCCGCTGTCTGTGGAGTACACCAGGCCGCTGAGGGCGGCAAAGGACGAAGCTTTCTTGACCACCGGCTTTCCTCGTAGGGGTCAGGATAGCGACTGGCCGGCAGGAGCCGACCGCGAAGCCCCACTCTGGCAGGGGCAGCGCAACCTGGCCGGGAAGCCAGGGTTGAAAGGCGGCGAAATTTAGCAGCAATCGCGGCAAATGCTAAGTACGAAAATGCGCCATTGATCGACAAAATGGCGACCCTGTGCAGCATTCCGCACGAAATCGCCGGGAATCCTGCACAAAGCCGCGCCCGGCGTGGGTTTGGCGGGATCATTGACCGATGAAAACAGCCCCGAACTGTAGGAGCGCGCTTGCTCGCGAAGGGCTTGCCTCCGTATTCGCCAGCAAGAGCTCGGCGTCCCTCTGACTCTCTACAGGGATGCCACTATGAGCACGAAGCCAGGTACAGCTTCAGCGCCTTGAGCGAATCCGGGCAGCAAGGCTGCTGCAGCTGCGCCTGATCGACCGTCATGAAGCGTGCTTCCAGCACTTCCTCCGGCTGCAGCCGCAACGGCGCGTCGGAAACCGCAGAGAACACTGCGCCCCATAGGCGGTTGCCCGGTTCGTCGAAGAAGAAGCGGCCATGCTCACTCAGGGGCACACCGGCAATGCCGAGCTCCTCTTCCAGCTCACGGGCAGCCGATTCGGCATAGTCCTCGCCTTCCTGCACCATGCCGCCGGCGGCCACATCCCAGTAACCCGGATAGAGCGCCTTGCTCAGGGTGCGCCGGTGCACGCAGAGTTCGCCGCGGCTGTTGAACAGGAGGATGAAGGTGCCACGGGAAATCAGCCCGCGCTCGCGCAACTCGGCACGTGGCAGGCCGCCGAGAGAGCGGTCCTGCTCGTCGACCCAGGCCACCTGCTCCGCGTCTGAGGCAGCCCGGTGGGCCGCCTCGCGGTCGTCCATCGCCATCAGCCCTGCTCCAGCAGCTGACGCAGGTCGATGACAGCTGCGTTGGCACGGGAGATGTAGTTGGCCATCACCAGCGAATGGTTGGCGAGGATGCCGTAGCCACTGCCGTTGAGCACCATCGGGCTCCACAGCGGTTCCTGGGCGGCTTCCAGCTCACGAATGATCTGGCGGACGCTGATGGTCGCGTTCTTCTTCGCCAGCACATCGGCGAAGTCGACCTCGATCGCACGCAGGATATGCGACAGCGCCCAGGCCTGGCCGCGTGCTTCGTAGAAGACGTTGTCGATCTGCAGCCAGGGCGTCTCGACGATCTCCTCGCTCACCGCCGGCACCTGACCCTCGGTGACAGGAGCGCCACCGGTGACGTCAGTGTTCAGGCGCACGCGACCAACGCTGGCGGACAGGCGCTGGGACAGCGAGCCCAGGCGGGTGGCGACATCGCCCAGCCAGTTGTTGAGGTTGTCGGCGCGGGTATAGAACTGCGCATTAGGCTGGCTCGGATCGGAAAGTCGGGCCAGGTAGCGATCCAGCGAGCGGATGCCGTCCTTGTACTCGGCCTCGGCAGCCGGCAGGGCCCAGCTCTTGTTGTCGAAGTTGAAGCGCGGCTCGGCCTTGGCCAGGTCCGGATCTTCGGTGGACTGCGACTGGGAACGGGCGAAGTCCTTGCGCAGGGCGCGGGACAGGTCACGCACCTGCACCAGCACGCCGTACTCCCAGCTCGGCATGTTGTCCAGCCAGAGGCCGGGCGGCGCCAGGTCGTTGGAGAGGTAGCCGCCGCTCTTGTCGAGCAGGGTCTGGGCCACGGTCTTCAGGGTCTCAACCGTGGTGTAGCCACTGACCATCTGGCGCTGGGCACGCTCAGCAGCGGCCTGGGCATTCTGCTGCACGGGGATCAGGTCGGGCTCCTGGCTCCAGTACCAACCCACCACCAGGGCCCCGATCAGGTAAAGCCCCAGCAGGCTGCCAAGGGCGCGGCTGACCCACAGGCCACCGAAGTAGCTGCGAGCATCATCCACCGAGTCATCGACGCGTTCGCGCGCCTCGCCCATCCGCTTCTTCCAGTCCAGCATGGCAGTGTCCTTCAATAATCATTCAGCACGGAAAGATAAGACCACAATCGCCGGCGCAGGTTGTGATCGAGCACAGCACTATAAGGGAAGCGCGAGCGCTGCGCAGTGGCTCAAAGCCAAACCATAGGCCGGTCGGGTGACAGGGCCAAGTCCCAAGGCGGTGGGTTGTCGCATTGGAATTATTCAGCGTCGCAGGCACTGGCGTCGTCGACCCCAGGTGATAGCATGAGGCCATCATTCGATCGCTATCGAAGCGACGCCTAAAAAGAAGCCAGGCCATGACCGAGCACGACGATCCCAGCCGCGACCGCCTCAAGCATCATTTCGCCCAACGCGTCATCCATCAGGCGCGGCATGTGCTGGAGATCTGGCAACGTCTGCAGCGCAGCGAGTGGAGCAGCGCCTGCATGACCGAGCTGGCCGAGGCCAGCCTCAACCTGCAGCGCCATGCCGAACGCTTCGAGCAGGCCGAACACGTCCGGCTGGCGTTGGCTATCGGCAACTGCCTCAAGGGGATCGAAGCGAACCGGAGTCGACTCTCCAGCGACCTGATTACCGAGCTCAGCCTGCTGATCCAGCGTCTTTCACGCACGGGCCTGCGACAGGGCGACCATTTCGAGCAGACCTTCCTTCCCCCGCTGCGCAAACCCATCTACCTGGCGCTCCAGGACCAGGAACGCGCGGAACGCCTGATCCAGCAGCTGGAATTCTTCGGCCTCAGCGCGCAGCTCTGCGACAGTGCCAACGCCTTTCGCTCAGCCATGTCCGAACGCCATCCGGCCGCGATCGTCCTGGAAGTGGATTTCGCCGGCTCCGGCACCGGGCTGACCTTGGCCCGAGAAGCACAGCAGGGCTTGGGGCAGAAACTGCCGATCATCTTCTTCTGTGAGAAGGAAACCGACGCCTCGGCGCGCTTGGCGGCCGTGCGTGCCGGCGGCCAAGAGTTCTTCACTGGTACGCTGGACGCCTCGATCCTGCTGGAAAAGCTCGAAGCGCTGACCCGTACCGTCCATTACGAACCGTACAAGGTACTGGTCGTCGACGACTCCCTGGCCCAGGCGAGCCACACCGAGATGCTGCTGAACGCCTCGAGCATTGTCACCCGGGCGATCACCGAACCGGTACGGGCCTTGGCTGAGTTGGCCGAATTCCAGCCGGACCTGATCATCCTCGACATGTACATGCCGGACTGCCAGGGGCCTGAGCTGGCCAAGGTGATCCGCCAGCATGAGCGCTACGTCAGCGTGCCGATCATTTACCTGTCAGCCGAAGACGACCTGGACAAGCAACTCGGCGCTATGAGCGAAGCCGGCGATGACTTCCTCACCAAGCCGATCAAGCCGCGCCACCTGGTCGCCACGGTGCGCAACCGCGCCGCTCGGGCGCGGAGCCTGAAAGCCCGCATGGTCCGCGACAGCCTCACCGGGCTGTTCAACCACACCCACACGCTGCAGTTGCTGGAAGACGCCGCCTCACGCGCGCGCCGCGACGGCAAGCCGCTCAGCTTCGCCATGCTCGACATCGACCATTTCAAGAGGGTCAACGATACCTTTGGCCACCCCGTGGGCGACCGGGTGATCAAGAGCCTGGCACTGTTTCTCAAGCAAAGACTGCGCAAGACCGACCATATCGGCCGCTACGGCGGAGAAGAGTTCGCCGTGATCCTGCCGGATACCGACCTTGCAGCGGCGCACCAGGTGCTGGAGGATATCCGCCGGCGCTTCGCTGAAATCCGCTACCCGGCACAACCCATCGATCTCTCCTGCACCTTCAGCTGCGGGATCGCCGAACTGCGCGAAGACACCGACATCAACAACCTGTCGAAACTGGCGGACGAAGCGCTGTACCGGGCCAAGCATAGTGGCCGCAATCGCATAGCCCTCCATCAGGACTGATGAAGAAGGGCGGCCTGCCCCATCCATCAAGCGCGTCTGCTCTTCCTATCACGGGCGATGGCGCTGGTTTCTGCAGCGCCAGACCAGGTAGCGCGTCACAGGACTGTCATTAAACAGCAATATCATTTGGCCATCCCTCAGTTGCTTGTCGAGTCCAGGATGCGCCTGAAGTTGCTCACCAATCTCATCACCCTGCTGCTGGTCACGGTGTGTCTCGCCCTCGGCGCCACCCTGTGGTGGTCGCAGCGTGCCCTTGAGCGCCCTTACCAGTTGATGGAGCAGTACCTCGACTTGGCTCAGCGCTTTCGTGGCGAAGTGGCGGACAACATCCAGGCCTACCTCTCGAGCGGCGATGCCTTGCGCCACAGCAGCGCCAGCCAGGGTATCGACAGTCTGGAGCAGAGCCTCGGCAATCTGCCGAGCGGGTTCAGCGACTCGCTTCGACCCAGCCTCAACGAATTGCGCGAATTCACCCGCGACGAACTGCTCGCGGCCGGCAAGCTGGCAGGCGACCCGCAGGGACTGCTGATCCAGGCGGAGCGAGAAATTGGCGAATCCCTCGACCGACTCGCCCAGTACACCGATAGTGCCAGCAACACCTCCGCACCCGAGTATCGCCCGCTGCTGTTCCGTGCCGCCCAGCACCTCAGCCGCCTCAGCCAGGCACGCAACAAGCTGGTGACTAGCGGCCGCGACGAGCTGGCTGCCGATGTCGAGCGCGAACTGGCCGCCCTGGAACGCCTGCACGGGCAGCTGGAGCAATTGCCGCTCCTCGGCATAACCGACAGCACCAGCTCGGCCTCCGACGATTTTGCCGCCCTGATGGGGCTGAGCAACGGCAGCGATGCCGGTCAGGCAGAAGACCGTGGCATTGCCCTCAAGCGCGAATTCGCAAGCCTGCTCAAACGCTACCCAGCCGAACTGGCGAGCACCCGCGATCTGATCCAGAGACGCGCAGAGCTCGCCACCAGTACCTCCGCCCGCGTCGATGCCTTGCAACGGGCGCTGGCGGAACTGGAGCCGCAGGTGCGCGCAGAACATGGCCGCATCCAGGCCGAAGTCCGCGTGATGCAAGGCCTGATGATCGGCCTGATCCTGCTCATCGCCCTGTGCATCGACCGCATCCAACGTCGTCTGACCCACATGCTCGGCCGCCTCGTAGGCGCCCTCACGGCCTGGGCCGCCGGCGACTTCAGCCACCCGATCCAGCTCGACTCGCGTACAGCCGACCTGCGCCGCATCGAGGAATCGCTGAACCGCCTGCGCGCCTACCTCGGCGAGCTGGTCGGCACCATCCGCCAACACGCCGAACAGGTCGCGGGCAGCAGCAACGTCCTGGCCGAATTGAGTAACGGCCTGCATGCCGGCGCCGAACGCCAGGCCGGCGGCACCGCGCAGATCCGCGATGCCCTCGGCGAACTGGAGACAACCATCCAACAAGTAGCTGGCGACGCCAGCCACGCCGCCGACGCCACCCGCGATGCCGGCCGCGCCATCCTTCAGGGCCAGAGCGTGATCGATCAGAGCCTGGCCGGGCTGCGCCAACTAGTGGGCGAAGTGCAGAACAACGCCCAGGCAGTAGAAAACCTGGCGCAGGAAACCGAGACCATCGATAAGGTGCTGACAGTGATCCGTGGCATCGCCGAACAGACCAACCTGCTGGCGCTGAATGCTGCCATCGAAGCCGCCCGAGCCGGCGAAATGGGTCGGGGCTTTGCCGTGGTAGCCGAGGAAGTCCGCTCCCTAGCGCTACGTACCAGCGGCGCCACCGCAGAAATCCAGCAGTTGATCGCGCGCCTGCAACAGGCCGCCCGTCAGTCTGTGGAGGCCATGCGCGTCCAGGTCGAACACGCCGAAGCCAGCGCCGAGCAGGCTGCTGCTGCCGATGGCGCGCTGGTGGAGGTAGTGGCCTCGATCCGCACCATCGCCAACATGGCCGAACGCATCGCCGACGCCACCGCCCAACAAAGCGGCGCGGTCAGCGAAATACGCGACTACAGCGAGCAGATCCACCAACTCGGCGGTGATAATCTGGAACGCATTGGTGAGAGCCGCAGCCAGGGCGAGCACCTGCAAAAGCTGGGTGGCCAGTTGCATACGGCGGTACAGGCGTTCCGCGTCTGAAGACGATCAATCGCACTTTGTACCCCTGTAGGAGTCAGCGTGCTGGCGAGCGGAGCACAACGCTTCGCGAGCAAACTCGCTCCTACAGAGGGGCGGTAATCTTGTAGGAGCCAGCTTGCTGGCGAATGCGCGGCAATGCGCGGCTGGGCTTCGCGAGCTCGCTCCTACAGAACAACCTTACGCCTTGAGGACAAAACATCTTACAGCCTTGAACCTGCAGGAAAGGTCCAAGGTCCGCTATGATGCGAACGTTTTCTGATCAAGAGACCTCCATGCGCCGTCTGCTGAGCCTGATCCTGCTGCTGGTGGCCCTGCCCGCTGCCGCAGGGTTGCTGGACAAACGCCCCGACTCGACCCTGGGCGCCCCGCTGAACAACAGTGCCGACTTCCTGCCCGTGCGCGAAGCCTTCCGCCTGAGCCTGGTGGAAAGCACGCCCAGGTCGGTGAAGTTGCGATTCACCAATGCCGAGGGCTATTACCTCTACCGCCACCGTTTCCAGTTCCGCAGCGAGCCGTCCGACATCGGTCTGGGCCAGCCCACGCTGCCGCCTGGTACGCACAAGACCGACGAATACTTCGGCGACGTCGAGGTCTACTACGGCGTGCTCGACATCGACCTGCCGCTCAACCAGCCGCAGCCGAAGCCATTCGATCTGAAGGTCACCTATCAGGGCTGCGCCGACAAAGGCCTGTGCTACCCGCCGGAAACCGAAATCATCAAGGTCGGCGGCGGCCTGCCCAGCGACAGTTCCGATACAGCAGGCGGCTCGGGCTCGAATGCCTGGAGCTGGCACGAACTGGCCCTGTTCTTCCTGGCCGGCCTCGGCCTGACCTTCACCCCCTGCGTGTTGCCGATGCTGCCGATCCTCTCCGGCGTGGTGCTGCGCGGCCAGACGGGTGGCAGCCGAGGCCTCGTGCTCTCGCTGGCCTACGTATTGCCGATGGCCGCCTGCTTTGCGGTGCTCGGCGCGCTGATGGGCCTCTTCGGGGCCGAACTCAACCTCCAGGCCCGCCTGCAGTCACCCTGGGTGCTGGTTCCCTTCGCCGCGTTCTTCACCGCATTCGCCCTGGCGATGTTCGGCCTCTTCGAGTTGCGTCTGCCACATGCCATCAGCGGCCCATTAGGCACCCTGGCCGGCAGCACCAAGGGCGGCTCGATCTGGAGCGCTGCGCTGCTGGGCGTGATTTCCAGCCTGTTGGTATCGCCATGCGTCTCCGCACCACTGGCGGGCGCCCTGCTCTATATCAGTGCGAGCGGCGATGCCTTGGGCGGCGGCCTCAAGCTGTTCGCCCTGGGATTGGGCATGGGGGCACCACTGGTGCTCTTCGCCACCGGCGGCGGAGCGCTGCTGCCGAAAGCCGGCCCCTGGATGCTGGCCGTCCGCAACGCCTTCGGTGTCCTGTTGCTGGCCGTGGCCGCCTGGATGCTGGAACGGGTCCTGCCGGGACCTTTGGCTCTGGCCCTGTGGGGCCTGCTGGCGGGTGGCGTGGCGCTGTTCCTCGGCGCGCTGGAGTTCACCGTCAAGGCTCCAAGTGGACGTCTCGCACAACTGGCCGGGCTAGTTCTGCTGGTGTATGCCGTCGCCGCCTGGACCGGAGCCCTGCGCGGCGAATCCGACCCACTCAGACCGCTGGGCCGTCCTGTAATGGTTGGCGCGCAGTCCAGTGCGCCGATAGCCAATCGCTGGCAGACCGTCACGACGCCCCTGCAGCTGGAGGCCGCCCTGCTGGACGCCCGCAATGCTGGCCAGCCGGTGCTGCTCGACTGGTACGCCGACTGGTGCATTAGTTGCAAGGTGATCGAGCGAGAAGTCCTGACGGCGCCGGAGGTCACCGCCCTGCTGACTGGCCATCGACTGATCCGTTTCGACATGACCGAAAGCAACGCCGAGCAGCGTGCCCTGCTCGATCGCTACAAGCTGTTCGGCCCGCCCGCCATCCTGTTCTTCGATGCTCGGGGTGACGAATTGGTCGAAGCGCGTGTCGTAGGGGAAGTCGATGCCGCGACCTTCGCCACCCGTCTGCAACGGGTAAATGCATCACGCTGAGGTCATGACGTCACATATTTGCCGCAAACACCGGGCATCTTGTCGACTATTGTTGACATCTGGACAGCCTACTGGCTCTCCGGCATAGTTTCGCCCGGCCTCAAATAAGGAAGACATCGCATGGCCACTCTCCTCGTGCTGCACGGCCCCAACCTCAACCTGCTGGGTACTCGCGAGCCCGGCACCTACGGCGCCACCACCCTGGCCGAGATCAACCAGGATCTCGAGCGCCGTGCGCGTGAGGCCGGACACCACCTTCAGTACCTGCAGAGCAACGCCGAGTACGAATTGATCGATCGAATCCACGCTGCGCGCAGCGAGGGAGTGGACTTCATCATCATCAATCCTGCTGCTTTCACGCATACAAGTGTCGCCCTACGTGACGCGTTGCTCGCAGTGAGCATCCCATTCATCGAAGTGCACCTGTCCAACGTGCACAAGAGAGAACCTTTTCGCCATCACTCCTACTTCTCCGACGTTGCGGTGGGAGTGATCTGCGGTCTGGGTGCCACCGGCTACCGCCTGGCCCTGGACGCGGCGCTTGAACAACTTGAACGCCCCTGACCTCACCCCTGGGAGTTGATGATTAATGGATATCCGAAAAGTCAAAAAACTGATTGAGCTGCTGGAAGAGTCCGGTATCGACGAACTGGAGATCCGCGAGGGCGAAGAGTCCGTGCGCATCAGCCGTCACAGCAAGCAGGCCTTCGCTCACCAGCCGATCTACGCCGCCGCACCTGCTCCGGCCGCCGCCCCGGTTGCCGCCGCAGTCCCGGCCGCCGCTGAAGCCGCTGCCCCGGCCGCGCCCAAGCTGAATGGCAACGTCGTTCGCTCGCCGATGGTCGGCACTTTCTACCGCTCGCCGTCCCCGACCACGGCGGCCTTCGTCGAAGTCGGCCAGAGCGTGAAGAAAGGCGACATCCTCTGCATCGTCGAAGCCATGAAGATGATGAACCACATCGAGGCCGAGGCCAGCGGCGTGATCGAATCCATCCTGGTGGAAAACGGTCAGCCGGTTGAATACGACCAGCCGCTGTTCACCATCGTTTGAACCGCGGAGAGCCTGCGATGTTGGAAAAAGTCCTGATCGCCAACCGTGGCGAGATTGCCCTGCGCATCCTGCGCGCCTGCAAGGAGCTGGGCATCAAGACGGTGGCAGTGCATTCCACAGCCGACCGTGAGCTGATGCACCTGTCGCTGGCCGACGAGACCGTCTGCATCGGCCCGGCCTCGGCAGCCCAGTCCTACCTGAGCATCCCGGCGATCATCAGCGCCGCCGAACTCACCGGCGCTACCGCGATCCACCCGGGCTACGGCTTCCTCGCCGAAAACGCCGACTTCGCCGAACAGGTGGAGAAGTCCGGCTTTGCCTTCATCGGCCCGAAAGCCGACACCATTCGCCTGATGGGCGACAAGGTATCGGCCAAGGACGCCATGAAGCGCTCCGGTGTCCCGACGGTTCCGGGCTCCGACGGCCCGCTGCCGGAAGACGAAGAAACAGCTCTGGCCATTGCCCGCGAAGTGGGCTATCCGGTGATCATCAAAGCCGCAGGCGGCGGCGGTGGTCGCGGCATGCGCGTGGTCTTCGAGGAAGAAGAGCTGATCAAGTCGGCCAAGCTGACCCGTACCGAAGCGGGTGCCGCTTTCGGCAACTCCATGGTCTACCTGGAGAAGTTCCTCACCAACCCGCGCCACGTGGAAGTGCAGGTACTCTCCGACGGCCAGGGCAATGCCATCCACCTCGGCGACCGCGACTGCTCCCTGCAGCGCCGTCACCAGAAGGTCCTGGAAGAAGCACCAGCCCCGGGCATCGACGAGAAGGCCCGAGCCGAAGTGCTGGATCGCTGCGTCCAGGCCTGCATCGAGATCGGCTACCGTGGCGCCGGCACCTTCGAATTCCTCTACGAGAACGGTCGCTTCTACTTCATCGAGATGAACACCCGCGTGCAGGTCGAACACCCTGTCACCGAGATGGTCACTGGTATCGACATCGTCAAGGAGATGCTCAGCATCGCCGCTGGCAACAAGCTGTCGATCAAGCAGGACGATGTGGTCATCCGCGGTCACGCACTGGAATGCCGTATCAACGCTGAAGACCCGGACAACTTCATGCCCTGCCCGGGCAAGGTGGCCTACTTCCACGCGCCAGGCGGTAACGGCGTCCGCGTCGACTCGCACCTGTACAGTGGCTATACGGTTCCGCCGAACTACGACTCGCTGATCGGCAAGCTGATCACCTACGGCAGCAGCCGCGACGAGGCCATGGCGCGCATGCGCAACGCCCTCGACGAGATCGTGGTCGACGGGATCAAGACCAACATCCCACTGCACCGCGACCTCACTCGCGACAAGGGTTTCTGCAAAGGTGGTGTGAACATCCACTACCTGGAGAAGAAACTCGGTATGGATAAGCACTGATACCCTTCAGGGCTGACTCCACCACACAGGGGCTGCCATATGGCGGCCCTTGTGTTTTTCCGGCGTGGCCTCAAGTAAGCTTGCGCGCCTGCCGGAAGCGCCATTACGAATCGATCAAGAGGTTCCCGCCATGCCCTGGTTACAAGTCCGTCTCGCCATCACCCCGGAACAGGCGGAAACCTATGAAGATGCCCTCCTGGAAGTTGGCGCGGTTTCCGTAACCTTCATGGACGCCGAGGATCAGCCGATTTTCGAACCCGACCTCGGCACCACGCCCCTGTGGACGCATACCCACCTGCTGGCGCTGTTCGAGGCCGACACCGACGAAGCCAACCTGGTCGCGCACCTGGAGCTGCTCACTGGCGCCGCGCTGCCAGAGCACCAGATCGAGCGAATCGAGGACCAGGACTGGGAACGCAGCTGGATGGACAACTTCAAACCGATGCGCTTCGGCCGTCGCCTATGGATTGTCCCCAGTTGGTACGACGCCCCGGAACCGGATGCGGTAAACCTGCTGCTGGACCCGGGCCTCGCGTTCGGCACCGGCACCCATCCGACCACCGCACTCTGCCTGGAATGGCTGGATGGCCAAGACCTGACCGGCCGCGACGTCCTGGACTTCGGCTGCGGCTCGGGCATCCTCGCCATCGCTGCGCTGCTGCTGGGCGCTCGCGAAGCCGTGGGCACCGACATCGACCCGCAGGCCCTGGAAGCCTCCCGCGACAACGCCTTGCGCAATGGCATCGAACCCACCCGCTTCCCGGTCTACCTGCCCGCAGACCTGCCGGCCAATCCCGCCGAAGTGGTGGTTGCCAATATCCTCGCCGGCCCGCTGGTCTCCCTCGCACCTCAGATCACCGCCCTGGTGGCGCCTGGCGGCCACCTGGCACTGTCCGGCATCCTCGCCGAGCAGGCCGAGGAAGTCCGCGCAGCCTATGCCGATGCCTTCGAACTCGACCCGACGGCGGAAAAGGAAGGCTGGGTACGCATCAGCGGCATACGCCGCTAGCGAGAACAGCGCCAGAACAGTGCCGGATTGAGTAAAATAACCCTTCGTTTCCACCGGATCACCGCATGACTGACAGCTTCGTCACCCAGTGCCCACATTGCCAGACCAGCTTCCGCGTAAGCCGTGCGCAGCTGGCAGTGGCCAACGGCGCCGTGCGCTGCGGTGCCTGCCTGCATGTGTTCAACGCTGCGCAGCAGTTGCTGGCGGCAGCCGGCCAAGCGGTACCGCCCCAAAAGCCCGAGTCGCACCAGGAAACCCCTCGTCCAGCGTCGACGCAGACCAAACCGGCCCCGCCCCCAACGACACCCCCGCTGCCGGCCAGCGCGGTTCCCAGCGTCGCCGCCGTCCTCAACCAGGCTATCCAGTCTCCGGCCGACAGTCCCAGCGACTCGTCGACCAGCGATACCCAGTGGATCCACGACGATCTCGACCTGGACAGCCTCGACCTCGACGAAGAGCTTGCCAAGCTGGAGCAGGAGGAGCGCCGGCTGTCCCGTGACCTCCTCGGCCACGAACCACCACTGCGCTCCGGCCTGGAAGTGCCAGAACCTGCCCCCACACCAGCACCTGCGCCAGCCCCCGAAGAAGCAGCCGAGCAGCCTGCCGACGAAGGCTGGGCTGAGGCCCTGATCCGCGAAGTCGAAGAGCGCGGGACCGAGCCCCCCCAACCGCCTCTCGCCCCGGAACCCGTCGCCGTCACCCCAGCAACCCTCAGCAGCCCGGCCGCCCCGACCCGCACCGAGCCCAGCCTGTCACTGGATATGGTGGAGGACGAACCGGGCCCGGACTTCAGCCTGGGTGGCGCCCGTGACGACGAGCCAGAGATTCTTGCCGACGACGATCACGACGACGAGCCGGAAGCAGAACCCCGGGAGTCCGCACGCGCACAGCGCAGCGAACCCGGATTGCGTGATGACGGCCTGCTCAACCTCAACGACGAACCCTTGCAACTCGACTGGCAGCAGCCGAAGCGCCCATGGGGTCGGTGGATCGGCTGGGGCCTGCTGAACCTGCTAGGCGCTGGCGCCCTGGCCACTCAGTACGTGTGGTACCACTTCGACGAACTGGCCCGACAGGACCAGTACCGCCCCTGGTTCGCGCAGATCTGCCCGGAAATCGGCTGCCAGCTGCCCTCCAAGGTCGATATCGATCTGATCAAGAGCAGCAACCTGGTGGTACGCAGCCATCCGGACTTCTCCGGCGCGCTGGTCGTCGACGCGATCCTCTACAACCGCGCGTCCTTCTCCCAACCCTTCCCGCTGCTGGAACTGCGCTTCGCCGACATGAGCGGCCAATTGCTGGCCAGCCGTCGCTTCAAGCCCGGCGAATACCTCTCCGGCGAACTGGCGGGCCAGGGAGAAATGCCGCCGCAGACGCCCATCCACATTTCCCTGGATATCCTCGACCCGGGCGCCAAGGCCGTTAACTACAGTCTCAGCTTCCATTCCCCCGAATAGCCTGCAAGTGCCGGAATTCCGGCGCTGCAGCGTTTTCCAAACGCTTGGTGATAAGAGCTTGGCTGCTCAGAATTTGTTCAAAACAGCCTTTATCCAGTCATCGAGAGCGGGTATCATGCCCACCCTTTTTCGAACTCCCCAGATATCACCAAGAGCCTGTTTTTGAATCCGCATGGCCGACGTGCCGCAGATCGAGTACAGGCTCCTAGCAGGCCCCAAAACAGGGAAGACTTATGTCGGCGGTACGCATTGGCCCTTACGCCTTGCCCAACCCCGTGATACTTGCCCCGATGGCGGGTGTCACCGATCGACCGTTTCGCCTGCTGTGCCGTCGCCTTGGCGCCGGCATGGTGGTATCGGAAATGGTCACCAGCGACGTGCGCCTGTGGAATAGCCGCAAGTCGCGGTTGCGCCTGCTCCACGAGGGGGATCCGGAACCGCGCTCCGTCCAGATAGCCGGGGGTGATCCGGAGATGCTGGCGGAAGCGGCACGGGCCAATGTTGCTCTCGGTGCGCAAATCATCGACATCAACATGGGCTGCCCGGCGAAAAAGGTATGCAACAAGGCTGCGGGCTCCGCGCTGATGAAAGATGAGGCCCTGGTGGCTGAAATCCTCGAAGCCGTGGTCGGCGCCGTTGACGTACCTGTCACCCTGAAGATCCGGACCGGCTGGGACAGATCGAACAGGAACGGGATACAAGTGGCGAAAATCGCCGAGCAGGCCGGCATCCAGGCACTGGCTGTGCATGGCCGTACGCGGGCCGACCTGTATACAGGCGAAGCCGAGTACGACACGATCGCCGCGATCAAGCAGGCCGTGTCGATCCCGGTATTCGCCAATGGCGATATCGATTCGCCACAGAAAGCCCGGCAGGTCCTCGACGCCACAGGCGCCGATGCCCTGCTGATTGGTCGAGCGGCCCAGGGACGTCCCTGGATATTCCGCGAGATCGCGCATTACCTGGCGACGGGCGAACTCCTGCCGCCGCCGGGGCTGGTAGAAGTGGAACGAATACTGCTGGAACACCTTGCCGCACTGCACGCCTTCTACGGCGACGAAATGGGCGTACGCATCGCCCGCAAGCATGTCGGCTGGTACCTTGCAACCCTGCCCGGGGCCAGGGAGTTTCGCACCAAGTTCAATCGTTTGGAGTCCACGGACGCGCAGTGCGCCAACGTTCGGGAGTTTTTCATCGAACGTCACAACGAAGGAGAAGAGGTGGCCGCATGACGACGATGACCGAGAATTTTTTTGATGGGGCAACACCCGTGAGCGACAACGCCAACCTTAAACAGCACCTGACTGCAGCAACCGCCGAGGGTCAGACCCTGCGCGGCAGCGTGGAAAAGGCGCTGCACAACTATTTCGCCCATCTTGAGGGCGCCGCCGTCACGGACGTTTACAACCTGGTGCTCTCCGAAGTGGAAGCGCCGCTGCTGGAAACCGTGATGAATTACGTCAAGGGTAACCAGACCAAGGCTTCCGAAATGCTCGGCCTCAACCGCGGCACACTGCGCAAGAAGCTCAAGCAGTACGATCTGCTCTGACTAGCCGGAGCCCGAGCCGGAAGCCTGAAGCTGGACTACCCGCCAGCCCTTCGAGCTTCCGGCTTATCGCTTCCAGCTCACCCTAAATTCCTCTTCCCAATCGAATGGCTCCGAAATGACCGACCAGACCACCCGCCTCCCCGTTCGTCGCGCCCTGATCAGCGTTTCCGACAAGACCGGCATTGTCGACTTTGCCCGTGAGCTGGCAGCGCTCGGGGTGGAAATCCTCTCCACCGGCGGCACCTACAAGCTGCTCAAGGACAACGGCATCGCTGCCGTAGAAGTCGCGGACTACACCGGCTTCCCGGAAATGATGGACGGTCGGGTGAAGACCCTGCACCCGAAGATCCACGGCGGCATCCTCGGCCGTCGTGACCTCGATGGCGCGGTGATGGAACAGCACGGCATCAAGCCGATCGACCTGGTCGCGGTCAACCTCTACCCCTTCGAAGCCACCGTCGCCAAGCCTGACTGCGACCTCCCCACCGCCATCGAGAACATCGACATCGGCGGCCCGACCATGGTTCGTTCCGCGGCGAAGAATCACAAGGACGTCGCCATCGTGGTCAATGCCAGCGACTACGCCAACGTCCTCGAAAGTCTCAAGGCCGGCGGTCTGACCTACGCGCAGCGCTTCGACCTGGCGCTCAAGGCGTTCGAGCACACCTCCGCCTACGACGGCATGATCGCCAACTACCTGGGTACCATCGACCAGGCGCGCGACACCCTCACCACCGAAGGCCGCGGCGCCTTCCCGCGCACCTTCAACAGCCAGTTCATCAAGGCCCAGGAAATGCGCTACGGCGAGAACCCGCACCAGAGCGCGGCATTCTACGTTGAAGCCAAACCGGCCGAGGCCAGCGTTTCCACCGCCATCCAGCTGCAGGGCAAGGAACTGTCCTTCAACAATGTGGCGGATACCGATGCCGCGCTGGAGTGCGTGAAGAGCTTCGTCAAGCCGGCCTGCGTCATCGTCAAACACGCCAACCCCTGTGGTGTTGCCGTGGTACCTGAAGATGAAGGCGGCATCCGCAAGGCCTACGACCTGGCCTACGCCACCGACACCGAATCCGCGTTCGGCGGCATCATCGCCTTCAACCGCGAACTGGATGCCGAAACCGCCAAGGCCATCGTCGATCGCCAGTTCGTCGAAGTGATCATCGCCCCGAAAATCTCCGCCGAAGCCCGCGCTGTAGTTGCAGCCAAAGCCAACGTGCGCCTGCTGGAGTGCGGCGAGTGGGCCGCCGAACGTGCCCTGGGCTGGGACTTCAAGCGCGTCAACGGCGGCCTGCTGGTGCAGAGCCGCGACATCGGCATGATCAGCGCTGCCGACCTCAAGGTCGTGACCCAGCGCGCGCCGAGCGAGCAGGAAATCCATGACCTGATCTTCGCCTGGAAAGTGGCCAAGTTCGTCAAGTCCAACGCCATCGTCTATGCCAAGAACCGTCAGACCGTTGGCGTCGGCGCAGGCCAGATGAGCCGTGTGAACTCCGCACGCATCGCTGCCATCAAGGCCGAGCATGCTGGCCTGGAAGTCAAAGGTGCAGTCATGGCCTCCGATGCCTTCTTCCCGTTCCGCGACGGCATCGACAACGCAGCCAAGGCCGGCATCACCGCGGTGATCCAGCCGGGCGGCTCGATGCGTGACAACGAAGTCATCGCCGCAGCCGACGAGGCCGGCATCGCGATGGTCTTCACCGGCATGCGCCACTTCAGGCACTGAGTAGGGACGCGCTGAAGCAGGCATCTGCTGTGTTGTCCGGCCCTTCCCCAATGCTCATTGCCAGAAGGCAACCCCGCTTGGTGAAGGACCGGACGCCTTGCATCTACCCGCTCCATCGCGCCCCCGACGGTCCGTCGTAGAAGATTCGTAGCTTTTGTAGGGTGGATAACGCTCTTCTTATCCACCGTTCGGGCGGAAGGCCCGCCTCCTCAAGGAGAACTCAATGAACGTACTCATCATCGGCAGCGGCGGTCGTGAACACGCCCTGGCCTGGAAGGTCGCCCAGGACCCACGCGTTGCCAAAGTCTTCGTCGCACCGGGTAATGCCGGTACCGCGACCGAGGCCAAGTGCGAGAACGTCGCCATCGACGTGCTGGCCCTGGAGCAACTGGCGGACTTCGCCGAGAAGAACGTCCAGCTGACCATCGTCGGCCCGGAAGCGCCGCTGGTGAAAGGCGTGGTGGACCTGTTCCGCAGCCGCAAGCTCGCCATCTTCGGCCCCACCGCCGGCGCCGCCCAGCTGGAAGGCTCCAAGGCCTTCACCAAGGATTTCCTCGCACGCCACCAAATCCCCACCGCCGACTACCAGAACTTCACCGAAGTGGAGCCGGCCCTGGCCTACCTGCGTGAAAAAGGTGCGCCCATCGTGATCAAGGCCGACGGCCTGGCCGCCGGCAAGGGCGTGATCGTCGCCATGACCCTGGCTGAAGCCGAGGAAGCCGTACGCGACATGCTCTCCGGCAATGCCTTCGGTGATGCGGGCGCTCGCGTGGTGATCGAGGAGTTCCTGGATGGCGAGGAAGCCAGCTTCATTGTCATGGTCGACGGCAAGAACGTCCTGCCGATGGCCACCAGCCAGGACCACAAGCGCGTTGGCGACGCCGACACCGGTCCCAATACCGGCGGCATGGGTGCTTACTCGCCGGCCCCGGTGGTCACCCCCGAGGTACACCAGCGGGTGATGGACCAGGTGATCTACCCGACCGTGCGCGGCATGGCCGAGGAAGGCAACGTCTACACCGGCTTCCTTTATGCCGGCCTGATGATCGACAAGAGCGGCGCGCCCAAGGTCATCGAATTCAACTGCCGCTTCGGCGACCCGGAAACTCAGCCGATCATGGTTCGCCTGGAGTCCTCCCTGGTGCTGCTGGTGGAAGCCGCACTGGCCCAGGCCCTGGACAAGGTCGAAGCCACCTGGGACCCGCGCCCGACAGTCGGCGTGGTGCTGGCGGCTGGCGGCTACCCAGGCGACTACGCCAAAGGCGATGTCATCGAAGGCCTGGCCGACGCCGCTGCTCTGGACGGCAAGGTGTTCCACGCCGGCACCGCGCTGAAGGATGGCCAGATCGTCACCGCCGGCGGCCGCGTGCTCTGCGCCACCGCCATTGGTCGCAGCGTCTCCGATGCCCAGCAGCAGGCGTACCGCCTGGCGGAGAAGATCCGCTGGAACGGATGCTTCTACCGCAAGGACATCGGTTACCGAGCCATCGCGCGCGAACGCGGCGAAGGTTGAAGGTAAAGAACAGGTAAAAGCCTGGATCAAGGCGGCCGACTGGCCGCCTTGATCATGTTCCGTACAGCCAGGCCTTGGCTATAATCGGGCCACTCACCCACGAAGGGACTTCGCCCGTGCGTCGGCTCAGGATTGCCACCGTCCTTCTTGTCAGCATGCTGCTGACCTCGCTCTTTCTGTTGCCTGCACAGGCTGCGGACGATCGGCAATGGAGCATTCTGCAAGACCCGTCCTCAAGCCTGCGCCTCGAAGACGTGCGCACCCAACAGGCCCTCTCGCAGTTCACCCCGATCGACCTCCAGCAACTCTATACCTCCGGCGGCGGCAGCGCAGTCTGGCTTCACTACCAGCTTCCCCCCAGCGAACACGAGCAACTGCTTCGCGTCTTCGCGCCCTACCTGGCTTTCCTCGACCTCTACGTCCTCAAGGGCGAAGAACTCATCGACCACACCCGCACGGGGAGCAGTCTGCCCTACAGCAACCGCCCCTTGCCCAGCCGCGACTTCCTGCTGCCGCTGCCCGTGGCGAAAGAACCGCTGGACCTCTACCTGCGCCTGTCCTCCGAGCATGCCCTGCGCCCGACGATCGACCTGCAATCCTCGGCGTTGATGGCGGCGGACGATACCCGGCCTCTGCTCTACGGCCTGCTGCTCGGCAGCTTGGGCATGCTGGTGTTCTACAGTCTCATGCGTTACGCCTACAGCCGCGACAGCAGCTGCCTGTGGCTGGCCGCCGCGCAAAGCTGCCTGATCGTCACAGGCCTGAGCCTGCTTGGCATCAGCTCGCCCTGGCTCGGCGAATGGCAAAGCGCCCAGCCGCAGATCGCCAACCTGTCGATGCTGGCGGCAATGGTCTGTGCCCTGGCCTTCACAGCCAGCTTCTTTCACAAGGTCTGTCCAAGCACGCCGCTGACCAAACTGCTGATCGGCGAGATCGTATTGATCTGCCTGATCGGTGTCCTGCTGATACTGGTCACCAGCCTGCAGTTCAATCAGCTGGTCTATATCCTCGCGGCCATTGCCAGCATCAGCATGTTCTTCGTGGCGGTATATCACTGGCGCCATGGCTATCGGCCTGCGGGGCCGTTCACCCTTGGCCTGGCGGTATTCTGTATCGCAATCCTCGGCGCCCTGCCTGCGCTGTTCGGTTACTGGCGCCTGGAGTCCGAATGGCTGGCCTACTCGCTCCTGGCAGTGTCTTCATTCAGCGGCGTCATGCTCAGCCTCGCCCTCAGTGCGCGCCAGCGGCGAATCCAGCAGGAAGCCTTCATCGCCAGCCGGGAGCGTGCAGCCAGCTCCGCCGAGCTCAAGGCCAAGGGCGAGTTTCTCGCCAAGATCAGCCACGAGATTCGCACGCCCATGAACGGCGTACTCGGCATGACCGAGTTACTGCTCGGCACCCCCCTTTCGGCCAAGCAGCGCGACTATGTGCAGACTATCCACAGCTCAGGCAATGAACTGCTTACCCTGATCAACGAGATTCTCGACATCTCCAAACTGGAGTCCGGCCAGATCGAGCTGGACGATGTGCAGTTCGACCTCAACGCCCTGATCGAGGATTGCCTCGATGTCTTCCGCGCCAAGGCCGAGCAGCAGCGCGTCGAACTGATCAGCTTCATGCAGCCCCAGGTTCCGCGGATCATTGGCGGCGACCCTGCGCGCTTGCGCCAGATTCTGCTCAGCCTGCTGGACAACGCGTTCAAGCAGACCGATGAAGGTGAAATCCTCCTGGTGGTCGCCCTGGACACTGCTGGCAGCGAGCCACGCCTGCGGATCGCCGTGCAGGACAGCGGCCGTCCCCTGGAGGCCGGCGAGCGCGACGCCCTGCTCAATGCCGAGCTGCAAAGCCGCGACTTCATGGCCGCCACCAAGCTGGGCGGTCGCCTGGGACTGGTCATCGCCCGTCAACTGGTCCGCTTGATGAATGGCGAATTCGGCATCCAGAGCGGCGGCGGCCAGGGCAGCACCCTGTGGATCACCTTGCCGGTCGATAGCCAGCGCCTTGAGCAACCCACCACCGACCTCGACCAGCCGCTTGATGGCGCACGCCTGCTGGTGGTCGACGACAACGACACCTGCCGCAAGGTGCTGATCCAGCAATGCAGTGCCTGGGGATTGCAGGTCAGCGCCGTGTCCTCCGGCAAGGAGGCCCTCGCCCTGCTGCGCACCAAGGCGCATCTGCGCGAATACTTCGATGTGGTGCTGCTCGACCAGGACATGCCCGGCATGACCGGCATGCAGCTGGCGGCCAAGATCAAGGAAGACCCTAGCCTCAACCATGACATCCTGATCATCATGCTCACTGGTATCAGTAACGCCCCGAGCAAGATCATCGCGCGCAACGCCGGCATCAAACGCATCCTCGCCAAGCCGGTTGCCGGCTACACGCTCAAGACCACGCTGGCCGATGAACTCAACCAGCGCAAAGCCGGCGGCTCGACGCCGCTGCCAGGTTCCCAGGTTAGCGAGCCGCTGCGTGTTCCGGATGATTTCCGCATCCTGGTGGCCGAGGACAACAGCATTTCGACCAAGGTCATCCGTGGAATGCTGAGCAAGCTCAAGCTGGAGCCGGATACCGCCAGCAACGGCGAGGAAGCGCTCAACGCCATGAAGGCCCAGCACTACGACCTGGTGTTGATGGACTGCGAAATGCCGATCCTGGACGGCTTCACCGCCACCCAGATGCTGCGCACCTGGGAAGCCAGCGAGCACCGCCCACGCACGCCGGTGGTAGCCCTCACCGCGCACATCCTCAGCGAACACAAGGAGCGCGCACGCCAGGCCGGCATGGACGGCCACATGGCCAAGCCGGTGGAACTGTCGCAGCTGCGTGACCTGATCGAACATTGGGTCGCCGAGAAGGAACTGCGCAGCCAGCACGCGATGCATTCCTGATCCCGCATTGCTTCTCGGCCTGCCCACACAGGGGACGCTTTTCCTGTGGGGGCGGATTCATACGCCAAGCAGGCCAACGGCCTGCCCTGGCACCCCACAACCTGGGGCCGAGTACCTGGCGCCATGGCCCACCTTCCCTCACCCCGACCCTCTCCCAGAGGGAGAGGGAGCCGTCAGTTCAGGCCAACGGCCGGCCTGAAAAAAACCGGCCTACGCAAACCGCACCGCAAAGATCGGTGGCAGATGCCCCGCCACCAGTTGCCACCTATCACCCTGATCCTTTGATACCCAAAGGTGTCCAGTGGTTGAGCCCATGGCCAGGCACTGGCCACTGGAATCCACATCCAGGCCGTGTCGGTACACCAGGTCATAGCAGTGCTGCTGCGGCAAACCTTGCTCCAACACATCGAAACTCCGCCCGCCATCGCGGGTGCGGGTCACGCGCAGGCGCTGATCCGCAGGCACCCGGCATTCATCCTTCACCGCCGGGACGAACCAGGCGCAGTCCGGATTTGACGGGTGCACCGCCACCGCAAAACCGAAAGTGGAGGGGCCGGCGTGTTCGATTTCCTTCCAGTTCAGGCCCCGGTCGGTGCTGAGGAAAATCCCATTGTGATGCTGCACCCAGAGCCGTTCCGGTTCCACCGGGCAGGCCACCATGCGATGCGGGTCCTGGATATCGGGTTCCTCGGCACGCTCTGACGGCATGTAGGCCGCGCGCATGCCACGGGTCCGGTAGCTCCAGCTTGCGCCCTCATCCTCGCTGTGCCACACGCCACCGCAGGACACGGCCAGCGTCAGTCTACGGCTGTCCCGCGGGTCGACGCTGATGGAGTGGATGCCCGGCTGGTCGTAGCCGCCACCGAACCAATTGGCCCGCTCCGGCCGCTGCCAGAGACTGTCGACCAGTTGCCACGAGTCCCCATGGTCACGGGAGCGGAATAGCCCGCCGGGAATGGTGCCCGCCCAGAGCGTTCCGGGTTGGTCGGTGCCGCCCGGCTCCAGGCACCAGATCATGTCTACCGAGGGACCGTCCTCACCGTCGTCAGCAACTGAAAAGGCGGGGGCGGGAATCTCCTCCCACCGCTGCCCGCCATCTGCAGAACGCCAGAGCTTGGGTCCGAAGTGGCCGAGGTGAAGTGCCGCATAGAGGCGGCCATCGCGCGGATCGGCCAGGACCATGCTCACCGGCTCACCGAGGAAGTCCTGGCGCACCAGACGCCAGTCGTTCCCCGCCGGCTCGAACTGCAGCAGGCCCTTGCGGGTCGCCACATGGATGCGTTGCGACATCTGCGTATCCTCCTTGCGCAGCCTCAACCACCGGACAGCGCCTGCACCACGAAAACCTCGCTGCCGGCGGCAAGTGGATCGGAGAGCCCGCGTCGATCATTGACCTGCCTGCCATCGACGAAGATCGCCACATGCCGCCGCAGGCGCCCCTGGTCATCGAGCAGATAACTGCGCAGGCGCGGGTTGGCGGCAAAGGCCTCGGCCAGGGCGGCGGCCACCGTGGCGCCGCCCACGTCCAGTTCGGGGACATCGAGGTGGCGTTGCAGGTTGGGGGTGAAACTGAGGTGTGCCATGGGTGACTCCCGATGCGGCATCACGCCCCGGTGCAGGAAGGTATAGACGAAGCCTCCGGCACGGTTATAGTTGAGCGCCCAATGGCAGGGCACGCTCTACACTGAGCAGGCGGCCCTGGCAGTCACGAACGGATGCCCCACCATGCTTGAAAGCCTTTCCAGCCTGTATCTGAAGATGCTAGTGCTCTACAGCCCCTTCTTCGTACTCTCCTGCTTCATCGGCCTGACCCGCGGCTACACGGTGAAGGAGCGCAAGAGACTCGCTTGGAAAGTCGCCCTCGGCACCCTCGTGGCCAGCGCCCTGCTCTACCTGTTCGGCCAGGGGATCTTCAAGATCTTCGGTATCACCATCGATGCGTTCCGCATCGGTGCTGGCGCTGTGCTGTTCATCTCCGCCCTGGGCATGGCCCAAGGCAACTCGGCGGTGCAGTCGGATAACGTGCAGCAGGACGTCACCATCGTGCCGCTGACCATTCCCCTTACAGTCGGCCCCGGCACCATCGGCGCCATGCTGGTGATGGGCGCCGGCCATGTGCAGTGGGACGACAAGCTCGTCGCCCTGCTCGCCATCGCCATTGCCAGCGCCACCGTGGGGGCCATCCTTTACCTTTCCGACCGCATCGAGCGGCTGCTTGGCGACCAGGGGCTGCAGATCGTCAGCCGTCTGATGGGACTGTTCGTCTGCGCACTTGCGGCGCAGATCATCTTCACCGGGGTGAGGAACTATATGGTGCCCTGATGGTTGACGCCGCACCGCCTGCCCCACCAACGAGCACTGCCCGGCACCGCAACGGGACTTGCGCACCCCGATAGTGCGCAAGACACTCGAGTCGAGCGCCGCCGACTTATCGCCCCCCGCCTCTGTTCCCTCCCTTCGCTGAACGCCACACGACGTATCGCGCGGGCGTCTTCACGCGCCAAAGCCTTATCCGCCCGGTGCTGCTACGGCGCATTTCCATCCATCCGGTCAAAAAGGCACAGCAATTGCTGAGGACTCAACCCGAAGTCAGCAACCCTGAAGTGCGCAAGATCACCCTGCACCTGTTACACAACGCGCGGCCAGCGCCGCAGCCCGACCAAGGGTGACGTGGAAGACCTTTGAATACTGCCCAGCACACCAGACCAATAAACGCAGTTATTTCAAATACTTGTGAGAATGGAGACCGACCCATGCAACGTCGCAGCCTGATCAAGGCCTTCACGCTTTCCGCATCCATCGCCGCCATGGGCATGTCCTGGACCATCCAGGCGGCCGAGACCATCAAGGTCGGCATCCTGCATTCGCTGTCCGGCACCATGGCGATCTCCGAGACCTCGCTGAAAGACATGGCGCTGATGAGCATCGAAGAGATCAACGCCAAGGGCGGCGTGAACGGCAAGCAACTGGAAGCCGTGGTGGTCGACCCCGCCTCCAACTGGCCGCTGTTCGCTGAGAAAGCCCGCCAGCTGCTGACCAAAGACAAGGTGGACGTGGTGTTCGGCTGCTGGACCTCGGTATCGCGCAAGTCCGTACTTCCTGTGTTCGAAGAGCTCAACGGCCTGCTTTTCTACCCCGTACAGTACGAGGGTGAAGAGCTCTCGCCCAATGTCTTCTACACCGGCGCCGCGCCGAACCAGCAGGCCATTCCCGCCGTCGAGTACCTGATGAGCGAAGACGGCGGCAGCGCCAAGCGCTTCTTCCTGCTTGGCACCGACTACGTCTACCCGCGCACCACCAACAAGATCCTGCGCAGCTTCTTGCACAGCAAGGGTGTGGCCGACAAGGACATCGAAGAGGTCTACACCCCCTTCGGCCACGCCGATTACCAGACCATCGTCGCCAACATCAAGAAGTTCTCCGCCGGCGGCAAGACCGCGGTGATCTCCACCGTCAACGGCGACTCCAACGTGCCCTTCTACAAGGAACTGGCCAACCAGGGCCTGGAAGCCACCGACGTACCGGTGGTGGCCTTCTCGGTCGGCGAGGAAGAACTGCGCGGCATCGATACCAAGCCGCTGGTAGGCCACCTGGCCGCCTGGAACTACTTCGAGTCAGTGGATAACCCGGTCAACGACACGTTCGTCGAGCAGTGGAAGGCCTACGCCAAGGCCAAGAACCTGCCTAACTACCAGAGCGCGGTAACCAACGACCCGATGGAGGCCACCTACGTCGGCATCCACATGTGGGCCCAGGCCGTCGAGAAAGCCGGCACCACCGATGTGGACAAGGTTCGCGAAGCCCTGGCCGGGCAGACTTTCGCAGCACCGTCCGGCTACACCCTGACCATGGACAAGACCAACCACCACCTGCACAAGCCAGTGATGATCGGCGAGATCCAGGAAGACGGTCAGTTTTCCGTGGTCTGGCAGACCGAGGGCCCGCTGCGCGCCCAGCCCTGGAGCCCGTTCATCCCCGGTAACGACAAGAAGCCGGACTATGCGGTGCAGAGCCACTGAGCTGAATGAAGACGTCCGGGGAGTCCGCGCTCGGCATGGCCTCCCTCTCCCCCGGCCCCTCTCCCAGGGGGAGAGGGGTGACGCGGAGCCAAACGCCGAGCCGCCCCCGAGACGCCAGACGGTTCCCCTCTCCCTCCGGGAGAGGGGTTAGGGGGGATGGCAGTGTCAGCCGGCACGCTCCTCCAACCGCCCGATGAACCAGGACCACCCAATGCCGACAGTCCTCTACCGAATCCTCCTCGCCCTTCCCCTGCTGCTCCCCCTGGCAGCCCAGGCGGGTGACGCCAACGACTTCGCTGCCGCCAACCCGGCGCAGCAGGCAAGGCTGTTGGAGCGCTGGGCCGCTGAGCCCGATGCCGCGCGCCAGCCACTGCTCGATGCCCTGCAGCAGGGCCGCTTCGCCAGCGACAGCGCGAAGCTCGCCTTCATCGGACAGGACGGCAACTACACCCCTGCCGAAGGTGAAGCCATACCCGCCGGCACACCGAAGCAACTGCGCCTGAACAACAGACTGCGCGGCCTGTTGATTACTGCCCTGGCCAGCCACCAGCTGCTGGCGACAGACAGCGCCGCGCGTCTGGAGGCCGCCCGCCAACTGCAAAAGAGCGCCAAGCCCGCGCAGCTGCCACTGCTCAACCAGCGCATGGTGGCCGAGCAAGACCCAGGGGTGCGCGACGCCATCAGCCTGGTCCTGGCCAACCTGCAAATGGTGGACCCGGACCCGGTGATTCGCCTGAACGCCGTGCGCCTGCTTGGTGAAACCGGTGACCCGCAGGCCCGCACCCGGCTGGAAGCCCTGCTGCAACCTGGCATCGAAGCCGACGCAGCCGTGCGCACCGCCGCGGAAACCAGCCTGGCCCAGGTCAAGCGCCGCCTGCTGGTAGGCGAACTGCTTGGGCAGGCGTTCAGCGGCCTGTCACTGGGCTCGATCCTGCTCCTGGCCGCCCTTGGGCTGGCCATCACCTTCGGCCTGCTCGGGGTGATCAACATGGCCCACGGCGAGATGCTCATGCTCGGTGCTTACGCCACCTACATCGTGCAGCTGACGTTCCAGCGCCTGGCACCGGACCTGCTGGCGCTCTACCCGCTGGTGGCGCTGCCAGTGGCCTTCTTCGTCACTGCGGCCATCGGCATGGCCCTGGAGCGCACGGTCATCCGCCACCTCTACGGCCGCCCCCTCGAAACCCTGCTAGCCACCTGGGGCATCAGCCTGATCCTGATCCAGCTGGTGCGCGTGATCTTCGGGGCGCAGAACGTCGAGGTGGCCAACCCGGCATGGCTCTCTGGCGGCATCCAGGTGCTGCCCAACCTGGTGCTGCCCTACAACCGCATCGTGATCATCGGCTTCGCCCTGTTCGTGGTGCTGCTGACCTGGTTGCTGCTGAACAAGACCCGCCTCGGCCTGAACGTCCGCGCTGTCACCCAGAACCGCAACATGGCAGCCTGCTGCGGCGTGCCCACCGGCCGCGTGGACATGCTTGCCTTCGGCCTCGGCTCCGGCATCGCAGGCCTGGGTGGCGTGGCCCTCTCGCAGATCGGCAACGTCGGCCCCGACCTAGGCCAGAGCTACATCATCGACTCCTTCCTGGTGGTGGTGCTGGGTGGCGTCGGTCAGCTGGCCGGCAGCGTACTCGCGGCTTTCGGCCTGGGTGTGGCGAACAAGATCCTCGAGCCGCAGATTGGCGCCGTGCTGGGCAAGATCCTGATCCTCGCGCTGATCATCCTGTTCATCCAGAAGCGCCCCCAAGGGCTCTTCGCACTGAAAGGACGGGTGATCGACTGATGACTCAGCCACTGAACCAAACACTGCTGATGCGCGCTACCGCCACCCTCGGCCCGCGCGCCTCAATGGCCCTCGGCGGCCTGGTGCTGGTCCTGCTTCTGGCCCTGCCGCTGCTGCACCTGCTGCCGACCGACAACCCGCTGCAGGTCTCGGCCTACACCCTGACCCTGGTCGGCAAGATCCTCTGCTACGCCATCGTCGCCCTCGCTCTGGACTTGGTCTGGGGCTACGCCGGACTGCTGTCGCTCGGCCACGGGCTGTTCTTCGCCCTCGGCGGCTACGCCATGGGCATGTACCTGATGCGCGAAGCGTCAGGCAACGGCCTGCCAGCCTTCATGAGTTTCCTCGCCTGGACCGAGTTGCCCTGGTACTGGGCTGGCACCCAGCATTTCCTCTGGGCGCTGTGTCTGGTGGTGCTGGCCCCCGGCCTGCTGGCTCTGGTGTTCGGCTTCTTCGCCTTCCGCTCGCGGATCAAGGGCGTGTACTTCTCGATCATGACCCAGGCGCTGACTTTCGCCGGCATGCTGCTGTTCTTCCGCAACGAGACCGGCTTCGGTGGCAACAACGGCTTCACCGATTTTCGCCGCATCCTCGGCTTCGACATCACCGCGCCGGGCACCCGCGCCGCGCTGTTCCTCGCCACGGTGGCACTGCTGCTGGGCAGCCTGCTGCTCGGCTGGCGACTGGCGCGGAGCAAGTTCGGTCGGGTGCTCACTGCCCTGCGCGACGCGGAGAACCGCCTGATGTTCTGCGGCTACGACCCGCGCGGCTACAAGCTGTTCATCTGGGTGCTGTCTGCCGTGCTCTGTGGCCTTGCCGGCGCGCTCTACGTGCCGCAGGTGGGCATCATCAACCCCAGTGAAATGTCGCCGACCAACTCCATCGAAGCGGCTGTGTGGGTCGCCCTCGGCGGACGCGGCTCGCTGATCGGCCCGCTGCTCGGAGCCGGCCTGGTCAACGGCATGAAGAGCTGGTTCACCGTGGCCTTCCCGGAATACTGGCTGTTCTTCCTGGGCGCCCTGTTCATCGTCGTCACCCTGTACCTGCCCAAGGGCGTGATCGGCCTTGTGAAGAAGGGAGACAACTGATGCGCGTAACCCCAGCCCCCGAATTCATGCCCGAACCTGCCTACGACCCGAACAGCGACGCCGGCACCGGCCGCGACGCTCTTGGCCTCGGCCAGGTCGCCCAGCAAGGGCTGGATGTGCGCCACGGCACCATCCTCACACTGGAAGACATCAGCGTCAGCTTCGACGGTTTCAAGGCGCTGAACGACCTCAATCTCTACATCGGCGTCGGCGAGCTGCGCTGCATCATCGGCCCGAACGGCGCGGGCAAGACCACGCTGATGGACGTGATCACCGGCAAGACCCGGCCAAACGCCGGCAAGGCCTGGTTCGGCGAAACCCTCGACCTCACCCGCATGAGCGAAGTGGAGATCGCCCAGGCCGGGATTGGCCGTAAGTTCCAGAAGCCCACGGTGTTCGAGGCGCTCTCGGTATTCGAGAACCTGGAGCTGGCGCAGAAGACCGCCAAATCCGTCTGGGCCAGCCTGCGCGCCCGGCTCAGCGGTGAGCAGAAGGATCGTATCGACGAAGTCCTCGCCACCATCAAGCTCGACGTCTCGCGCCATCGCCCGGCGGGCCTCTTGTCCCACGGCCAGAAGCAGTTCCTCGAGATCGGCATGCTGCTGATGCAGGACCCCCAACTGTTGCTGCTCGACGAGCCGGTAGCGGGCATGACCGATGCCGAGACGGAATTTACCGCCGAACTCTTCAAGCATCTGAAAGGCCAGCACTCGCTGATGGTGGTGGAGCACGACATGGGCTTCGTCGGCTCGATCGCCGACCACGTCACCGTGCTGCACCAGGGCCATGTGCTGGCCGAGGGCTCGCTGGCCGAGGTGCAGGCGGATGAACGGGTGATCGAGGTCTACCTCGGCCGCTGACCCAATTGAAGGACGGATACCACGTAGGTTGGTGCAGAGCGAAGCGAAGCCCAACAACCGGTCTGCAGGACCGGCCATTGGGGATCCGATGAACACATGGGAGCGCTGCGCGCTCCACGTAGGGCTTCGCAGGCTCAAGCCAGCGTGGCCCGCACTAACATACGAATGGCCAGCGCCAGACAAAGGGGAACAGACACATGCTCCAAGTCGACAAGCTCCACCAGTACTACGGTGGCAGCCACATCCTCCGTGGTCTCTCCTTCGAGGCGAAGGTTGGTGAAGTCACCTGCCTGCTCGGGCGCAACGGCGTGGGCAAGACGACACTGCTGAAATGCCTGATGGGCCTGGTGCCGGCCAAGGAGGGCGTGGTCAATTGGGAGGGGCGCGCCATCACCGGCCACAAGCCGCACCAGCGCGTGCACGCAGGTATCGCCTACGTGCCCCAAGGCCGCGAAATCTTCCCGCGCCTGACGGTGGAGGAAAATCTGCTGATGGGGCTTTCGCGCTTTCCCGCCGGTCAGGCCAAGGCGGTGCCAGAGTCCATCTACGAGCTGTTCCCGGTGCTGCGCGAGATGAAACATCGCCGTGGCGGCGACCTCTCTGGCGGCCAGCAGCAACAGCTCGCCATCGGCCGCGCCCTGGCCAGCCAGCCGCGCCTGCTGATCCTTGACGAGCCCACCGAAGGCATCCAGCCGTCAGTCATCAAGGAGATCGGCGTGGTGATCAGGAAACTCGCCGCACGCGGCGACATGGCCATCCTTCTGGTTGAGCAGTTCTACGACTTCGCTGCCGAGCTCGCCGACCAGTACCTGTTGATGAGCCGCGGCGAAATCATCCAGCAAGGCCGCGGCGAGAACATGGAAGCCGAGGGCGTGCGCGGCCTCGTGACCATATGAAGTACCCGTACCCCTGCACCGCGTGGGTTACGCCGCTTCGAGGCTAACCCACCCTACAGGAGCGCCCCATGAATGCACCTGCCGACACTGACCTCCTCACCCCCAGCTGGCACGCCGAGCTGGAACTCGGCTACGCCCGCGATGGCGCCGCCACGCGCCCATCGCTGCGCCGCCACAAGGGCCCGCTGCGGGTGCAGAAGCACCTGCACGCCGAAGGCCCGGAAGTCTGCCAGCACATCATCGTGCACCCGCCTGGCGGCATCGCCGGTGGCGACCGCTTAGGAATATCCGCCCGCGTTGGCGAACGGGCCTGGGCCCAGCTTACCAGCCCCGGCGCGGCCAAGTGGTACCGCGCCAGCGGCCCTGCCTACCAGCGACTCGACCTGAAGGTAGAAGCCGGCGCCATCCTCGAATGGCTTCCGCAGGAGACCATCGTCTTCTCCGGCGCCCAGGCCGAACTCAGCACCCGTATCGAGCTGGCCGAAAGCGCCCGCCTGTTCTACTGGGACATGGTCGCCCTTGGCCGCCCGGCCAGTGGCGAGTGCTTCGCCGAAGGCCATTTCCAAGCCCACCTGGACATCCGCCGGGGCGGCAAGCTGCTTTGGCACGAACGCCAGCGCATCACCGGCAACGATGCCCTGCTCGACTCGCCCATCGGCCTGGCCGGCCAGCCGGTGTTCGCGACCCTGATCGCAACCGGTACGATCGACTCTGAGCTGCTGGAGCGCTGCCGAGAACTGCCCTGCCAAGGCCGTGGCAACCTCACCCAACTGCCCGGCCTGCTGGTAGCGCGCTGCCTCGCTGGCCAAGCCCTGCACGCACGCGCATGGCTGATCTCACTCTGGCGCCAGCTGCGCCCGGCTTTACTCGGACGCGACGCCGTCCCCCCAAGAATCTGGAGTACCTGATGGACCTGACGCCAAGAGAGAAAGACAAGCTGCTGATCTTTACCGCCGGCCTCGTTGCCGAGCGGCGCCTGGCCCGCGGCCTCAAGCTCAATTACCCGGAAGCCATGGCCTACATCTCCGCCGCCCTGCTCGAAGGCGCCCGCGACGGCCAGACTGTGGCCGAGCTGATGCATTACGGCAGCACCCTGCTCAGCCGCGACCAAGTGATGGAAGGCATACCGGAGATGATCCCGGAGATCCAGATCGAAGCCACCTTCCCGGACGGCACCAAACTGGTGACCGTCCACCAGCCCATAGCCTGAGGCCTGCCATGGCTTATGTGATCCGCAACGCCCAGGGACAGGACCTCGAAGGCGTCCTGGCGATCTACAACGACGCCGTGCAGAACACCACGGCAATCTGGAACGAAACCCTGGTGGACCTGGCCAACCGCCGTGCCTGGCTGGCCGAGCGCACAGCCGCAGGCTTCCCGGTGCTGGTGGCGGTAGACGACTCCGGCACGGTGCTCGGCTACGCCAGCTATGGCACCTGGCGCAGCATCGAAGGCTTCCGCCACACGGTCGAGCACTCGATCTACGTACGCAATGACCAGCGCGGCCAGGGCCTCGGCCCTGCGCTGATGCAGGCATTGATCGAACACGCCCGAGCCGCCTCACTACACGTGATGGTAGCCGCCATCGAGAGCGGCAACGCTACCTCCATCCGCCTGCACGAGCGCCTCGGCTTCATTACCACCGGGCAGATGCCTCAGGTCGGCCGCAAGTTCGGCCGCTGGCTAGACCTCACCTTCATGCAGCTCATTCTGGAGTGACCCCCATGATCCCCGGCGAATACCAGATCCAGGAAGGCGAGATCGAACTCAACGCCGGCCGTCGCACCCACACCCTGAGCGTGGCCAACACCGGCGACCGCCCCATCCAGGTCGGCTCCCATTACCACTTCTTCGAAGCCAACGACGCGCTGACCTTCGACCGCACCGCCGCCCGTGGCATGCGTTTAAACATCCCGGCCGGCACTGCCGTGCGCTTTGAGCCCGGCCAGAGCCGCGAGGTGGAGCTGGTCGACCTGGCGGGCAAGCGCCGCGTGTTCGGCTTCGCCGGCCGCGTGATGGGCGAGCTGTAACACCCACTGAAATTCGTAGGATGGGTAGAGCGGAGCGAAACCCGTCCCCCCTAAAAAGCGATGGGTTACGCCACTTCGCGGCTAACCCATCCTACGGACAGGACCCATGATGAAGATTTCCCGCCAAGCCTATGCCGACATGTTCGGCCCCACTGTCGGCGACAAGGTGCGACTGGCCGACACCGACCTGTGGATCGAAGTCGAGAAGGACTTCACCACCTACGGCGAAGAAGTGAAATTCGGCGGCGGCAAGGTCATCCGCGACGGCATGGGTCAAGGCCAGCTCCTCGCTGCCGACGTAGTCGACACCCTGATTACCAACGCGTTGATCATCGACCACTGGGGCATCGTCAAGGCCGACGTTGGCCTCAAGGACGGGCGCATCGCTGCGATCGGCAAGGCCGGCAACCCGGACATCCAGCCCAACGTCACCATCGCCGTCGGCGCCAGCACCGAGGTGATTGCCGGTGAAGGCATGATCCTCACCGCCGGAGGCATCGACACCCACATCCACTTCATCTGCCCGCAGCAAATTGAAGAAGCCCTCATGAGTGGTGTCACCACCATGATCGGCGGAGGCACGGGGCCGGCCACTGGCACAAACGCCACCACTTGCACTTCCGGCCCCTGGCATTTGGCGCGCATGCTCCAGGCCGCCGATGCCTTCCCGATGAACATTGGCCTCACCGGAAAGGGCAACGCCAGCCTGCCCGAACCGCTGATCGAACAAGTGAAAGCCGGCGCCATCGGCCTCAAGCTCCATGAAGACTGGGGCACCACGCCAGCGGCCATCGACAACTGCCTGTGTGTGGCGGACCAGTACGATGTGCAGGTGGCCATCCACACCGACACGCTGAATGAGTCGGGATTCGTCGAAACCACCCTGGGCGCGTTCAAGGGCCGCACCATCCATACCTACCACACCGAGGGTGCCGGTGGCGGCCACGCGCCAGACATCATCAAAGCCTGCGGCTTCTCCAACGTGCTGCCGAGCTCCACCAACCCGACCCGGCCCTTCACCCGCAACACCATCGACGAACACCTGGACATGCTGATGGTCTGCCACCACCTGGACCCGAGCATCGCCGAGGACGTGGCTTTCGCCGAAAGCCGCATCCGCCGCGAGACCATCGCCGCCGAAGACATCCTCCACGACCTCGGCGCCTTCAGCATGATCAGCTCCGACAGTCAGGCGATGGGCCGCGTCGGCGAAGTCATCACCCGCACCTGGCAGACCGCCGACAAGATGAAGAAGCAGCGCGGCGCCCTGCCCGAAGACACGCCCGGCAACGACAACTTCCGCGCCAAGCGCTACATCGCCAAATACACCATCAATCCGGCGATCACCCATGGCATCAGCCATGAAGTGGGCTCGGTGGAGGTGGGCAAATGGGCCGACCTGGTGCTCTGGCGCCCGGCCTTCTTCGGCGTCAAACCCAGCCTGATCCTCAAGGGCGGCGCCATCGCGGCCAGCCTGATGGGCGACGCCAACGCCTCCATCCCCACCCCGCAACCGGTTCACTACCGGCCGATGTTCGCAAGCTTTGCTGGCAGCCGTCACGCAACCAGCATTACCTTCATCAGCCAGGCAGCACTGGACGCCGGCATCCCAGAACAACTCAACCTGAAAAAGAAGATCGGCGTGGTGAAAGGCTGCCGCGGCGTACAGAAAAAAGACCTGATCCACAACGGCTACACCCCGACCATCGAAGTCGACGCGCAAAACTATCAAGTGAAAGCCGACGGCCAACTGCTCTGGTGCGAACCGGCCGACGTGCTGCCGATGGCGCAGCGGTATTTCCTGTTCTGACGCGCCATTGGGCCTCGCAGCGCCCTGCGCAGCGGGGCCCAAGGCAGCAGGCCCCGGCCCTAACGCAACTGACTGTCCTTGCTCCCCCGCCGGTTGTACCCGGTGAAGGCGGCATTTTCCTTGTCATGCTCGGTCTGGCAGGCGACACACAGTCGCACGCCCTTGATTGCCTTGCGCCGGGCTTCGGGAATGGGCGCGTCGCATTCTTCGCAGTGCGTCAGGCTCTCGCCCGTCGGCAACTGGCTGCGCGCGCGCTGAATGGCATCTTCGATGGTGCTGTCGATCTGTTCCTGTACCGCACCATCACCTGCCCAACCACTGGCCATGTTGACCTCCCGCTTGCTTTCGGCCCTGAAAGAGATTTGGGCTTTCCTGTGGCGTTTTGCAAGGGGACGGGTCGGCGAGCGACAAGTGGAGGTCGCGCTATTCCTTCACATTCATGAACTCTTCCGCCCAGACGATGTAGTCCTCCGGCAGGGTGTACTTGTGCGTCAGTTCGGTGGCGCTGAGTTCGGAGCCGGTGGCGACCTGGCGCTGGTCGCGCAGGCAGTCGTAGGTCGCCTTGATGGCGGCGAAGTAGGCGGCGTGGCCGTTGACCACGATGCGCACGCCAAGACGGGCGAGGCGCTCGTTGTCGCGCAGCTTGGGGTTGCCATAGGTGACCAGCATCAGCGGGATGTGGAGGTGCTCGGCGATCTTTTCCAGGTGATCGAAGTCGGCCACACCAACCATGCAGATGCCATCCGCCCCGGCTGCCTGGTAGGCCTTGGTGCGCTGGATCACCTCCTCGACATCGAGCACGCCGGCGTGGGTCCGGGCGATGATGGCGAGGTCCGGGTCAACGCGCGCTTCCAGGGCCGCGCGGATCTTGCCCACGCCTTCTTCCACCGGAATCAGGTCGGTGGACTTGCGGCCGAACTGGGCCGGCAACAGGGTGTCTTCGATGGTCAGCGCAGCGATGCCGGCGCGTTCCAGTTCGACTACGGTACGCATCACGTTGAGGGCATTGCCATAGCCATGGTCGGCATCGGCAATCACCGGCAGGCGGCTGACGCGGCCGATGCGGGTAGCCTGTTCAACGAACTCGCTGAGCGTGATCAGGGCGAAGTCCGGCGCCGCCAGCACTTGCAGCGAAGCGACCGAGCCGCCGAGGATGCCCACCTCGAAGCCGAGGTCCGCGGCAATCCGCGCCGACATGGGGTCGAACACCGAGGCGGAGTGGAAGCAGGATTCGGAGTCCAGCAAGGCACGAAAGGCCGTGCGCAACTCATGGTGAGAGGCTCTTCGCATAATGATTTCCAAGGCTGAGACAGGCTCGCCAGAAGCGGCCGGACGAACGGCGGCCGGGATTGCGGACGGGAAAAGCCCACCACTTTACTGCATCAATCTTTCACCTGCCTTTACCGAAAACGCGGAGCTGCTGTGCGTAATCGGCAAACTCTTCACCGCCGACGCGTAGTGAGTGCCGGCCAAGTCAGTCGCTACTTCGCCTTCAGGCACTCGCTCATGAAGCTCTTGCGCGCATCGCCCTTGAGCTCCTTGGTCGAAGCGGTCTTGTTGCAAGCGGTCATACGCTCCTGCTGGGTCATCTTCAGGCAACCGCTCATGAAGGTCTTGCGGGCGTCGCCCTTGAGCTCCTTGGCCGTAGCTTCAGCGTTGCAGGTCTTCATCTTTTCCTGCTGGGCGGTGTCCGCCACGCTGTGAGATGCCGCGAGCAATGCCAGTATCAGCAAAGGAAGGCGAATCGAACTCATGGAATGATCTCCCGGGTTATCCATGCCTATTGCAGTCTAGCCGTCACGACGAAGTGCGCTGGCCGACGGGAGCATTCACCGGCGCGCTCGCGTAAACTGCGCGGCCGTTTTTTCCCGGAACACCCGCAGCATGAACAACGTCCTCCCCGCCCGCGCCCTGGGCATAGACTTCGGTACCTCCAACTCTACCGTCGGCTGGTGGCGTCCGGATGCCGAGCCATTGATCGCCCTGGAGGACGACAAGATCACCCTGCCCTCGGTGATCTTCTTCAACTTCGAGGAACGCCGCCCCGTCTATGGCCGACTGGCCCTGCACGAGTACCTGGAGGGCTACGAAGGCCGTCTGATGCGCTCGCTGAAGAGCCTGCTGGGCTCGCCGCTACTGAAAAGCGAAACCACAGTGCTGGGCAGCGCCATGCCCTTCAAGGATTTGCTTGGGCTGTTCATCGGCGAGTTGAAGAAGCGCGCCGAAGCTGCCTCCGGCCGAGAATTCGAGCAAGTGGTGCTGGGCCGCCCGGTGTTCTTCGTCGACGACGATGCAGAGGCTGACCAGGAGGCCGAGAACACCCTGGTAGCCGTAGCGCAGAAGCTTGGTTTCAAGGACGTGTCCTTCCAGTACGAGCCGATTGCCGCAGCCTTCGATTACGAGCGCAGCATCGAGCGTGAAGAACTGGTGCTGATCGTCGACATCGGCGGCGGTACCTCGGACTTCTCCCTGGTTCGCCTGTCGCCGCAGCGCCGCGAAGTGGCGGATCGCCAGGCCGACATCCTGGCCACCGGCGGTGTGCACATCGGTGGCACTGATTTCGACAAGCAGCTCAGCCTGCAAGGCGTGATGCCGCTATTCGGCTACGGCAGCCGGATGAAAAGCGATGCACTGATGCCCACCAGCTACCATCTGAACCTGGCCACCTGGCACACCATCAACGCTGTGTACGCGCAGAAGGCACAACTGGCACTGAAGAACATGCGCTACGACATCGTCGACAGCACCGGCATCGACCGCCTCTTCAGCCTGATCGAACAGCGCGCCGGCCACTGGCTGGCGATGCAGGTCGAGGACAGCAAAATCGAGCTGACCCAGGTTGAGCAGCGCACCATCGACCTGAACCGTATAGAGCCAGGCCTGGCCGTGGACCTGACCCGGCCGATCTTCGAGGATGCCATCGAGCCGCTGCTGGTACGTGTGCGCGCCAGCGTCGAGGGCCTGCTGGTCCAGGCGGGCGTCACGGCCGATGCAGTAGACACGCTGTTCTTCACCGGTGGTTCCAGCGGTATCCCGGCACTGCGTCAAAGCGTGGCGGCGATGCTGCCCAATGCCCGCCAGGTCGAGGGCAATCTGTTCGGCAGCATCGGCAGCGGTCTGGCCATCGAAGCGATGAAACGCTACGGCTGAGCGGACGACCGTTCATCGGCACCCGGGCCGCTCCCCAGCGGCAGGCCCGGGAGCCGAACTAACCTGACTCCATCGCGGCTCAACCCGCGCGAACATGGAGGCCTCCTGATGAGCAAGCATGGGCTGGTCATCGCCTGCGCCGTGGCTACGCTGGCCGGCTGTGCGGGCAAGATGGAAAACCCCACGGATTACTACACCTACCGCGACGAGCCGCTGGTCAAGCAGGTGGAGGAAGGCATGACCGTGCAAGAGGTGAAGACCATTGGCGGTCCGCCCTCGTCGAGCACGCGCCGCAAGGTCAAGTCAGGTACCTGCAACAACTACATCCTCACCAAGGACGGGCATAAGCAGGCCTACCACGTCAGCTTCGATAGCAGCGGACGGGTCGAGGAGACCGGCTTCATGACCTGCGAGCAGCGGGAAACCGCTGATCGCGAAAAGGCGGAAGGAAGCGGAGGCGGTGGCGGCTACTGACGCGACGAAACGGCAGGATGGAGCAGGCGCATCAGCACCAACGGCATGGCTGCGCCCAACCTGTGCTGCCCGCCACACTCCACCCGAACGCTGTGCCAGCCGGGGCTTGCAGGTAACGCTCCGGGCACTTTGCCAGTTGCTGGCCGGTTGCCGTCCATCGTCTGCTCAGGACTCGGGCGAACTCTCCCCACTTTTCGATGTTCCAAGGGCCATGTTTCAGATGCGTTAACCCTTGAGGACCCATGATGTACAAGCAAGCGCTTGTCATGGCTTGTGCCCTGGCATCGATGGCGGGCTGCGCCAGCAAGATCGAGAACCCGACGGACTACCTGACCTTCCACGATCAGCCACTGGTCAGGGACGTAGAGCCCGGCATGAGCCGCCAGCAGGTGCTGATCATCGGCGGCCGTCCTTCGTCGATCGTGCAACGCAGCGTGCATCCAGGGTCATGCAACAACTACATCCTCAACGAACATGGTCACCAGCAGCCCTACCATGTCAGCTTCGACAGCAGCGGCCGCGTTCGCCACAAGGGTTTCATGACCTGCGGCCAACGCGAACAGGCCGAGCGTGACGGGCTCTAGCCCTGCTTGAGCCGCTGCAACAAAGGCGCACAGGCGCTCCCTTCTTCACTCCCACCGGCCGGGGCCACCAGCGCCAGCAGAGCCGCCGCCGGCGCCACCGCAACACCCAACGCCAGCATGCCCGCGCCCCGTACCGCCAGGGGTACCGGCTTCACCCCCGCTTCCGGCCGTTTGAAGGTGCCGCGCACATAGAGCGGCGAACGCAACGAAAAAACCCGCACCCCCTTGGATTCCGGCTCGATGCCAAGGTCGAGCCTCTCGCTGCGGAAGTTGGCATTGCCGTCGATGCGTACCAGAGCGTTTTCAGTGTCGAAGACGAAGACGCGCGGCGTCATCAAACCACTCTTCATCCCCAGGTCAGCCGCTGCGCAGTTGATCTTCACGTCGTCATCACCGAAAAGTTTGCCTACCAGGTAATTACCGACGTTGAGCCCGGCAATCTCCATCAGGTTGCGACTGATGGTGCCGTCATTCACCAGCAACTGGGCTTCGCCGGTGGCACTGCCCAGCAGCGCCGCCACTGAATTACCGCTACCGCTGAGATCGGCCTTGCCGTTGAGCTCACCCAGGCTGCTGTGCATGGACTCCACCTTGGGGAACAGCTGCTTGAGCTTGAGGTGCTGCGCATGGAGGCGGGCCTGACCCAGTAGGGGCGCACGGCGACCGTCCAGGCGGATGTCAGCCTCGAGGTTGCCGCCGGCCACACCAAAGCGCAGCGGCTCCAGGCGGAGCTGGCCATCGTCGAGCCTGACCTGGGCGAACAGGTCACGGAAGGGCAGCGCCTCGCTGTGCAGGATGCGTTTTCCGGTGAAGCGGACGTCGGCATCCATCACCCGCCAGCGGTCGGTGCGGAAGGTCTCTATCGGCAGCACCTTGTCGGCCGGCTGCCGGCTCGTTACACCACGCGTCCGCTGGCCCGCCGTGGAATCCGCTCCGATCAACGGCGCGAGATCAGCGAAGCGCAATTGCTCCGAGGTCAACTCGCCGCTCAGCCGGGGACGTGGTTGAGTGGCGACATAGCGAAGGTTGCCATGGATGTCGCTGGCACCGATCCTGCCATTGAAGCCCCGGTAGTCAAACTGCGCGCCACCCGCCTCGCGCAGGCTGGCGACCAGTCGGCCGTCGGTGGCATAAGCCGGCGTTTCCGGCAGCGTCACCCCAATCAGCGGATAGAGCTGGGCCAGGCTATTGCCGGAAAGCTGCAAGCGCAGGTCGAGGGCGCCCAGCTGTCTGGGATCGGTCAGCGTGCCCACGACGTTGATTCGCGTCGCACCGGCCTTCACTTCAGCCTGCAGCGGAAACGGCAGCTCGGCATCGTGCAGGGCAAGCAGCCCGCCCAGCTTGCCACTGCCGCTCATGGGCAACGCCTTGTAGGTGCCTTTGGCCTGCCAGCCAAAGGCAAAATCCTGTGCATCGGTGCCCGTCCTGACCGCTTTGCCGACCAACTCGGCAAAGGCGATCGGCTTGCCCAAGGGTTCGACCTGGATCTGCAGCCGGGTCTTGAGCTGCGCATCATCCAGTTCGATGCGTCCCTTGTCGAAACCGATGCTGCCGATATCAAGCGTCCAGCCCGAGGGCTGCTCGTTTTCAGCCTTGGCGGGTAGCTCGAAGGTCCAGTTGGCGCGGCCGTCCGCCAGCCGCTGAAGGCTGGCCTGGGGCCCGCCCAGATTAATGTGCGGAATACTCAGGCGTTGCCAGAGCAGCGGTAATGGCGAGATGCGGAATTCGACGCGTTCGAGGCTGACGAAGGTCGCGCCTTTGGCCCAGGCCGGGTTGCCCAGACGGACATTTTCTGCAGCGAAATGCGGCCAGGGCATCCAGGCATGCAGGCCTCCCTCACCCGGCTCGCGTTGCCACACCACCTGCAAGCTGCCCTCGATGGCGAACGGACGCCCCAGTTCAACCGAAACCTGTTCGTTCAGTGCTGGCTTGATGCGGTTCCAGTCAAAGGTGGCAATGAATACCAGCAGGACCATGAACAACAGGGCCAGCGCCAGGGCAATCCTGGCCAGGATGTGGTAGCCACGCGTCATGCATTTCTCCTTGTTCAGGCAGCTACGGACTCGTAGAAACCGACCTGCGCTGCGTCGCGTCCAGTCCATAGCCTATCGACCAGAAAAAGCGCCCAACGACTCCGGCAAACTGACCACCGTCGCAGGAAAATCGAACGGAAGCCATGCCAAGCCACTGATTTGCATAATCTAATTTCGCCCTGACAGATTCGACCGGGGTATTCGAAGACTGCCATCAATGGCGTCGATGTTCTCTATCGCGACTGTTCACTTTTTAATCGACAGGCCATCCGTAACATAGGCCCCGTAGCCAGTTTCCAGCCCCCTACGAGGAGCCTTAGATCATGAAAGCACACGCCCTTGCCGCCCTGTTCATCACCGCCCTTAGCACCAGTGCGTTTGCCCTGCCGTCCGATCCCCAGCCGCTGCTAGGCGAATCCAAGGACGGGACCTTCATCCAGGTCCTGGACCCGGTAGCTGCAGAGGGTTCGTTCATGATCCTCGACCGCGTGGCCGAGGGTGGCGCTGACCGCACACTGGAACGCATCGCTGAAGGCGGTGCCGAGCGCACCCAGGACCGCATCGCTGAAGGTGGTGCCGACCGCGCCCTGGAGCGCATCGCTGAAGGTGGTTCCGACCGCCTGCTAGACGATCAGCGCGTGATCTGACGAATAAACGCTTTCACCCTCGAAGCCCGGCGGACGCCGGGCTTTTTCATGCCAAGTCACAAAACCTGAAGCACCAGGCTCCAGGCCTTTCTCCAACCCCACAGAACCGCAGCTGAAGCCCAGCCCCTGTGGGCGCGAATTCATTGGCCAAGCACGCCGCAGCTCTGCCCATTCGCTCTCCCCAGCAATCGACCTTCCCAAACCCCATTTGCTAGAGTGCCCGCCACCTCTGCCACCGCCCCCTTCCAACCATGACGCCACGCTCCGCACAGAAGCAGCACACCCGCCATGCCCTGATGGACGCCGCGCGCCTACTGATGGACAACGGCCGAGGCTTCGGCAGTCTTAGCCTACGCGAAGTGGCCCGCAGCGCAGGCATTGTCCCCGCGGGGTTCTATCGCCATTTCGAAGACATGGACCAGCTTGGCCTCGCGCTGGTGCAGGAGGTGGGCGAAACCTTCCGCGCCACCATCCGAGAGGTCCGTCGCAACGAATTCGAACTGGGCGGCATCATCGACGCCTCGGCGCGCATCTTCCTCACTGCAGTAGCAACCAATCGTGGCCAGTTCCTCTTCCTCGCCCGTGAGCAGTATGGCGGCTCGCTGCCGGTGCGCCAGGCTATTGCAGCCCTGCGCCAGGCCATCACCGATGACCTGGCCGCCGACCTCAAGCTGATCCAGCGCATGCCGAACCTGGACGATGAAGGTCTGGACCTGGTCGCCGACCTGGTGGTGAAAACGGTATTCGCCGCCCTGCCGGAACTGGTCGACCCGCCTGCAGCCGACCTACCGGCGCATCTCACGCCGGAAACCAAGATCATCCAGCAACTGCGCTTCATCATGATCGGCGGCAAGCACTGGCTGTATGCGGGCAAGCCTGGAAGCTGACCATCCGGCCAGCCTGATCGCCCCCGAAACGCGCACTGCGCACCATTTTCGACCAATCGAACGCCCCAGACACAAGCACGATCCCATTCAGCCCCGCAGCATCCGGCATTGGGCTGTCTTGGCAAGCACCTTGCTCTAGCGACTGCATTGCCCACTGCCGGAACACCGCAATGCTGGTCATCCAGGAACGTATCGAAGCCCAGGAGAGCTGGGATGAAGAACTGCTGCTGACTTTCGAAGCGCGCAGCAAGAGCCGCTTGCGCTGTTTCACCGTCAAGGGCGAGGACGTCGGCCTGTTCCTCGAGCGAGGCCAGCCGCCCCTGCACGATGGCGCCTGCCTGCGCAGCCAGGATGGCCGGGTGGTGCGCATCAGCGCCCGCCCTGAGCAGCTGCTGCATGTCACGTGCGCCAATGCCTTCGAGCTGACCCGCGCGGCCTATCACTTGGGTAATCGCCACGTGGCCCTGCAGATCGGCGACAACTGGCTGCGGCTCCTGGACGACTACGTGCTCAAAGCCATGCTCGAACAGCTCGGCGCCCGAATAGAGAACATCGAAGCAGGCTTCCAGCCCGAACACGGCGCCTACGGTGGTGGCCATCACCACTCCCATCACGGCGAGGCTGATTTCAACTACGCACCGCGGCTGCACCAGTTCGGTGTTCGGACGTGAACCACGCCTGGCAGCTACTTCGCCTGGCCAGCCCGCAACTGCCGATCGGCGGCTACAGCTACTCACAGTCACTGGAACTCGCGGTGGACCAGGGTCTGGTGCAGGACCCAGCCAGCGCCGCGCGCTGGATCGAGGACCAGTTACTGCTCAACCTCGCGCGCTTCGAGGCGCCGCTGCTGTTGGCTCATTGCGTGGCCGCAGCCGATGAGGACTGGTGCGAACTGAAGGCGCTCAACGAATGTCATCGCGCCAGCCGGGAGACTCGCGAGTTGCACCTGGAAAGCCGGCAAATGGGCTACTCATTGCAGCAGCTGCTGGACGATCTGCCCGAACAGGACGATGCGGCGCGAGCCCTGCTCGCCGATCTGGAAGAGCCCGCACTCGCCGTCGCCTGGTCGATGGCTGCCCGCGCCTGGCGCATTGCCCCGCAGGATGCTCTGAGCGCCTGGCTCTGGGGCTGGCTGGAAAACCAACTGGCGGTGCTGATGAAAACCCTGCCGCTGGGCCAGCAGGCTGCCCAACGCCTGACTTCGCAACTGCTGCCGAGCCTGGAACATGCCCAGCGCACGGCCAGCGAACTCCCCCCGTCTCGCTGGGGTAGCGCCGCATTTGGCCTGGCCCTGGCGAGCATGGCGCACGAGCGCCAGTACAGCCGTCTGTTCCGATCCTAGGAGATGCACCAATCATGAACAGCCAACCCCTGCGCGTCGGCATCGGCGGCCCGGTCGGTTCCGGCAAGACCGCCCTGACCCTGGCCCTCTGCCGCGCCCTGCGCGATCGCTACAACCTGGCGGTGGTGACCAACGATATCTACACCCAGGAAGACGCCCAGTTCCTCGTCCGCAACGAGGCCCTCGATCCGGAACGGATCATCGGCGTCGAGACCGGGGGCTGCCCGCACACTGCCATCCGCGAAGATGCCTCGATCAACCTGGAGGCAGTGGACCAGCTCAACCGCCGTTTTCCTGGCCTGGAGCTGATCCTGGTGGAGTCCGGCGGCGACAATCTGTCGGCCACCTTCAGCCCGGAACTCTCTGACCTGACTCTCTACGTGATCGACGTCTCCGCGGGTGACAAGCTGCCGCGCAAGGGCGGACCGGGCATCTGCAAGTCCGACTTGCTGGTGATCAACAAGGTGGACCTGGCGCCCATGGTCGGTGCATCGCTGGAAGTCATGGATCGCGATGCCCGCAAGATGCGCGGCGATCGGCCCTTTGTGTTCAGCAATCAGAAAGTCGGCCAGGGCCTCGACGAGATCATCGCCTTCATCGAGAAACAAGGCCTGCTGACCACCATCTGAGAAATCATCCCCCTCTCCCTCCCGGAGAGGGGCCGGAGCGGGCCGCGTTCGGATGAGGGATGCATCCCGCCACTCCCGCCGCCCAGTGAAAGGAGCCACACCATGAAACTGCGCAAGACCCTTTACACTATCGCCCTGTTCCTCACCCCGGCCATGGCCTTCGCTCACCCGGGGCATGAGAGCTCGGGACTGATGGCCGGCATCGCCCACCCCATCGCTGGCCTGGATCACCTGCTGGCCATGCTGGCAGTCGGCCTATGGGCAGCCCAACAACAAGGCACGGCAAGCTGGGCACTCCCCGCCACCTTCGTCGGCGCCATGTTGCTCGGTGGCCTGATGGGCTTCGAGGGATTGGAAATGCCGCTGATGGAAACCGGAATCGCCGGCTCGGTATTGGCGCTTGGCCTGCTGGTGGCCATCGCCGTGCGCCCGCCGGTCTGGCTGGCCGTGGGCCTGACCGCCCTCTTCGCCCTGGGCCACGGCGTTGCTCACGGCCTTGAGCGGCCCGAGCTGTCCAGCCCCTGGGGCTATGCCGCCGGCTTCGTCACCGCTACCGCCGCCCTTCACGCCGCCGGCTACGGCCTGGTCCGCGCCCTGCCACAGGCTGTCGCACCGCTGGTGCGCATTGCCGGAGCGGTTTCGGCGGGCGCCGGAGTCTGGTTGCTGGCGGGTTGATCCCACATCCAGGCAGTGCCATTTCCCTTGTGAGGGCGAATTCATTCGCTGAAGGCGGCGCGGCTGCCCCCTTGGAAGTCAGACGAGCAGACCTGCGGTCTGCTTAGCGATCGAAATCGCCCCACGGGAACGCCATCCCATCTCACTCGCTTCCCGCTCGCCTCGCCTTCACGTCTTTGTCATAGTCTCCACGTTTGATTCGGCACGCCCGTCCACGTCTTACGGATAAGAACAACATGAAGCGTCTCGCCCGATTTTTTCTCGCGCCCCTTTTCCTCTTGGTCGTCGCTCTGCTGGCCATCGCGCTGACCAGCCGGCCGGCTGAGCATCCGCGCGTGCTGGCCGACCTCGGCAACCACCCCCTGGTGATCGCGCATCGTGGCGGTCGCGGCCTCTGGCCGGAGAACACGCTGTTCGCCTTCGAACGTGCCAGTGACCTCAAGGTAGACATGCTGGAAATGGATGTGCGCCGCACCCGCGACGGCGAACTGGTGGTGCTGCACGATGCCGAGGTGGACCGCACCACCAACGGCAGCGGCAAGGTCGCGGACCTGAGCCTGGCGGAAGCTCAGGCGCTGGATGCCGGCTACCGCTGGAGTGCCGACGGCGGCGAGAGCCACCCCTATCGTGGCCAGGGCATCCGCATCCCGACCCTCGCAGAGGTGCTGGAACGATTCCCTGAAAAACCCAAGGTGGTAGAAATCAAGGTGCCGGATATCGGTCTGGAGGAGCAGCTATGTGACCTGCTGACCGAGCACGGCCAGCGCGACAAGGCGCTGGTGGGCAGCTTCTACGAACGCAGCCTGAAGCGCTTCCGCGAAGTGTGCCCAGAGGTCGCCACCTCAGCGGGACCGACCTCCGTACGCCTGTTGGTAGCGCTGGACTGGATCGGCCTGGGCAGCCTGATCACCCCGTCCTACCACGCCCTGCAGATCCCCGAACACAGCGGCGGTCTGGACGTTGCCACCGCCGGGCTGATGGAGACCGCGCAGCAACGTGGGCTCAACGTGCAGATGTGGACCATCAACGAACAGCCGGCCATGCAGCGCCTGTTGGACATGGGCGCCCATGGCCTGATCACCGATTACCCGGATCGCGCCCTGCAACTGCTCGGACGCTCGACCCGCATCACTTCGCTGAGCGATCGATAGAGAAGCCCGCCCAGGTTTGGCTGACCGGCATCAACTCCAGGCTGTTGATGTTGATATGTGGCGGTTGCTCCAGCACCCAGTGGATGGTCTCGGCGATGTCTTCCGGCTGGATCGCTTCGGCCCCGGCGTAGGTCGCATCGTACTTTGCCTGGTCGCCACCGAAGCGCACCAGTGAGAACTCACTTTCGCACAGCCCCGGCTCGATGTTGGTCACGCGCACGCCGGTGCCCACCAGATCGTTGCGCAGGTTCAGCGAGAACTGGCGGACAAACGCCTTGGTGGCGCCATATACGTGGCTGCCCGGATAGGGCCAGGTGCCAGCGATGGAACCGAGGTTGACGATGCCAGCGCCACGGCCATGGGCGATCAGGCGGGGCAACAGCAGGCGTGTGCTGTAGAGCAGCCCCTTGATGTTGGTGTCGACCATGGTGTCCCAGTCATCCAGGTTGCACTTGGGCGCCGGGTCGGTGCCCAGCGCCAGGCCCGCGTTGTTGATCAGCCCACGCAACTTGTCGAACTTGGTCGGCAACGTGGCGATGGCCTGCTCCATGCCATGCCGGTCGCGGACGTCGAGTTCCAGGGTATGCACATCGGTCAGTGCCGAGAGCTCATCGCTGAGGGCCTGCAGGCGAGCCGCGCGGCGCCCGGTCAGCACCAGCGACCAGCCAGCCTGGGCAAAACGGCGGGCACAGGCCTCACCGAATCCGGAGGTGGCGCCGGTGATGAAAAGGGTGGAAGTCATGCTGTTCTCCTTGCTCAAGGGTAGGCGGAGCAGCCTCCGCCCACCTGCGAAATGACTCGCATAGGGTACGCCATCCGCACGGGGCTGCGGCACGTGGACAGATTTCGACCAGTTCCCCGCAGGCCTCGCCAAACATGGCCCAGCGCAGTTGCTCCCAAGCTTATCCACAGTTTTGCGCACAGCAGTGGTGGACAAGTCAGTGCGAGTGAAAAGTTGTTGCTTTTTTTGCTAAGCCACTGTTTTAGCGGCACATAACCTTAATGATCAATTTTCATACAGGCTGTTGGAGGCGCCCAAACGCGGGAGCTTGCGATAGCCACCCCCAAGTTATCCACAAAGTGCCCCACAGAGTTTGTGAGCAAGGCAGATACCGGAGATCTGCCTGAATCCCCTGGGAGCGGATCCATTCACGAAGAGCCGCAGCACGGGTCCATAGACGCCAGGGAGCGCACGCAACGACCTGCGTCGAGCGTGAATTCGCTTCCACAATGCACCGGGCCCCAGGAGTATCCCGGACAGGCGTCCGGGATACGGATCTACGCAGGACTTGCGTTCGACAGCAGCAAGCGCGCAGCGATCAGGTCTTCCAGGGCAAACCCTACCGACTTGAACAGCGTGATCTCACTATTGATCTGTCGGTGTCCGCGACCGTGCAACAGGTCGCTCAGCTCGAAGTGGATGTTGTGTTCGGTGATTGCGCCATCGGCGATGGCGAAAAGCAGGTCGCCCGCCTCCTCCAGCGCGCCGGCACGGGTATCGACGACGATGCGCGCACGGGCCACGGCGGCGCTGTCGGTCTCGCGCATGGTCGGCAGGAAAGCACCGACCAGGTCGAGGTGGACGCCGGGCTTGAGCCAGTCACCGAGGATCAGCGGCACCGTGGACGTGGTGACGCAGCTGATGCAGTCGGCCTGTTGGGCGCAGGTTTGCAGGTCGGTCGCCGCATGGGCGGGGTAGCCTTCCTCGGACAGTTGCCTGGCCAGCTCGGCGGCCTTGTCCGGATGGCGCCCCCAGATATCCACACGCTCGTATTGGCGCACCACGCAGTGGGCGCGCACCATGTGCGCGGTCAGGGTGCCGGTGCCTACCACCAGCAGCCGCTTCGCATCGTGTCGAACCAGCGAACTGGCGGCCAACGCCGAGGTGCAGGCGGTGCGCCGGGCCGTGAGTTCGGAGGCCTCGAGAATGGCCAGCGGTTGGCCGGTAGCATCGTCGAACAGGGTGAACAATGCAGCGACCGAGGGCAGGCCTTTTTCGCTGTTGTGAGGAAACACGGTGACGAGCTTCACGCCGACGCCCTGGCCCGTCTGCCACACCGGCATGCACAGCAGCGAGGCATCGCCCGGCAGCGCGTGACTCGCCCGCACTGGGGCTTCGCAGGGGTTGGCCAGGCCTTTGCGCAAGGCACCGATCAGCTGTGGATAATCCAACGCAGCGGCGACATCGGCGTTGGTGAAGAAACGCAGGCTTTGCATGGTGAAACTCCTTCGCAGGACGAAGCCCTGTAGTACCTGACTTGCCTCACCCCCGGCCCCTCTCCCGAACAGAGAGAGGAGGCAGGCGGGAGTGGGGAAGGTTCAGTGGCCGCCGAGATACGCGTTGCGGACTTCCTGGTTACCCAGCAACTCCTCGCCGGAGCCGCTCATGCGGATTTCCCCTGTGACCATCACATAAGCGCGGTCGGAGAGCCTCAGCGCATGGTTGGCGTTCTGCTCGACCAGGAAGATGGTCATGCCGGTCTGTGCCAGCTCGCGCAGGGTCTGGAAGATCTGCTTGACTACGATGGGCGCCAGCCCCAGCGACGGCTCGTCGAGCAGCAGCAACCTGGGCCGGCTCATCAGCGCACGGGCGATGGCGAGCATCTGCTGCTCGCCGCCGGACATGGTCATGGCGCGCTGATTGCGCCGTTCCTTGAGGCGCGGGAACAGCTCGAACATGCGCTGCATGTCTTCATCGGCATGGTCCATGCCGATGGGAATCGTGCCCATCAGCAGGTTTTCCTCCACGCTCATGTCGGGGAACACCCGGCGCCCTTCCGGCGACTGCGCCACCCCGTTGGAGGCGACGAAATGCGCCGAGCGGTGGGTGATGTCAGTGCCGTGATAGATGATCTGTCCGGCCGCGGCACGTGGCTGGCCGAAGATCGACATCAGCAGGGTCGACTTGCCTGCGCCGTTGGCGCCGATCAGGCTCACCGTCTCGCCTTCGTTGATATGCAGGCTGACCTTGCGCAGGGCCTGAATTGGCCCGTAATAGACGTCGACCTCCCTGAACTCCAGCATGGGCGCGGTCATGCCACTTCCTCCTCTTCGGCGCCCAGGTAGGCGGCAATCACCTTGGGATCATGACGGATAGCGTGAGGCACACCGTCGGCGATCACCTCGCCGTGGTCGAGCACCACGATGTAGTCGGAAATGCTCATCACCATGCCCATGTCGTGCTCGATCAGCAGTACGGTCAGTTCGTGTTCGTCGCGCAGCTTGCGGATGATGCGGCTGAGCGCTTCAGTTTCGGCCGGGTTGAGGCCAGCAGCCGGTTCGTCCAGGCAGATGAGCTGCGGCCGGGTGCACATGGCGCGGGCGATTTCAAGGCGACGCTGCTGGCCGTAGGACAGCTCCCCGGCCAGACGGTTGGCGCAATCCACCAGGTCCACCACTTCCAGCCAGTAGAAGGCGTGGTTGAGGGCATCTTCCTCGGCCTTGCGAAAGCCCGGGGTGTTGAACACGCCGGCCAGCAGGTTGCGATTGACCCACATGTGCTGGGCCACCAGCAGGTTTTCCACCACCGACATCTCCCGGAACAGACGGATGTTCTGGAAGGTGCGCGCCAGGCCGGCGCGGTTCACCAGGTGAGTACCACCGAACATCTTGTAGTGCAGGCGGCTGGCGAACTGGGCAGGGTTGACGAAATCGGTCGGCTGGAAGGGCTCGCCAAGTACCTTGATGATGTCGGTGCTACCACCGCGGGTATTGAGCTGAATGCGCCCGCCGGTGGCCTTGTAGAAACCGGTCAGGCAGTTGAACACCGTGGTCTTGCCGGCGCCGTTGGGGCCGATCAGCGCGGAAATGGAATGGCGTTTGATCTTCAGGCTGACGTCATTGAGCGCCTTGATGCCACCGAAGTGCATCATCAGGTGCTCGACACTGAGGATGTATTCGTCGCTCATGGCGCTACTCCTTTACGCGGGGCGAAGCCACTGCGGCTGATGCGGATCAGTCCGCGCGGTCGCCAGATCATCATCAACACCATGAGCACGCCGAACAGCAGCACTCGATAGTCGGCGAAAGCACGTAGCAACTCGGGGGCGACGGTCAGGACGAAGGCGGCGATCACCACCCCGACGGTGGAGCCCATGCCACCCAGCACCACAATGGCCAGGATCAGCGCCGACTCGAAGAAGGTGAAGGACGAGGGGTTAACGAAGCCCTGGTAGCTGGCGAAGAACACCCCGGCCAGGCCGGCGGTGGACGCACCGATCATGAACGCCGAGAGCTTCACCAGCACGTGGTTCAGGCCCATGGCGCGGCAGGCGATCTCGTCCTCGCGCAGTGCTTCCCAGGCGCGGCCTACCGGCATGCGCGTCAGGCGGTGCTTGATGTAGAGCACCAGCATCACCACCAGGAAGAGCACGATGTAGATGAACAGGAACTTCAGGTTGGGGTTGTAGGCAACGCCGAAGAACTCGTGGAAGGGCACCCCACCTTCCTTCGCCCGCCGGCCAAACTCCAGGCCGAGGAAGGTCGGCGCCGGCACCGACATGCCGTTGGGGCCGCCGGTGAACTCAAGCCAGTTGTTCAACACCAGCCGGATGATCTCGCCGAAGCCCAGGGTCACGATGGCCAGGTAATCACCATGCATGCGCAGCACCGGGAAGCCCAGCAGCGCACCGGCCATCGCGGCCATCAGCGCCGACAGCGGCAGCACGGTCCAGAAGCCCAGGCCCAGGTACTCGTAGCCCAGCGCCAGGCCATAGGCGCCAATGGCGTAGAACGCCACGTAGCCGAGGTCGAGCAGGCCGGCGAGGCCGACCACGATGTTCAGGCCCAGGCCCAGCAGCACGTAGATCAGCCCGAGGATCACCACGGTGAGCAGGTACTTGGTGGCCACAAAGGGGAAGAGCACCGCCAGGACCACGATCAGCGGCAGGATCCAGCGCAGCCGGCTCTTGTGACCTGGCGACAGCACGTGCACGCCGGAACCGGCGGTCTCGAAGCGCTCGACCATTGCGCTGCCGCGCCCCGACTGCAGGTATAGGCTGAGCAGGAAACGACCGACCATGACGATCCCGGTCATCCAGGCTACACGGGCGAATTCCAGGTTGAAGCTGTAGCCGTCGAGCACCACGCCGACGATGGGACCGAACACGATCAGCGCCAGCAGGCCGGCGATCACCGCATCCACCAGGCTCTTCTTGATATCGATAGGTTTGCTTGCGATAGCAGAGGACATGCTTACACCTTCGCTACATGCGGACGGCCCAGCAGGCCTTGAGGGCGGAAGATCAGGATCAGCACCAGCAGGGAAAAGCTGAACACGTCCTTGTAGTCGGTGTTCACCATGCCGGAGAACTGCGCCTCGGCGATGCCGAGGATGATGCCACCGAGCATGGCGCCAGGCAGCGAGCCGATTCCCCCCAGCACCGCGGCGGTGAATGCCTTGATGCCGATGATGAAGCCGGCATAGAAGTCGAAGGTGCCGTAGTTCATGGTGATCAGCACGCCGGCCAGGGCGGCCATGGCGGCGCCGATGACGAACACGTAGGAGATCACCCGATCGGTATTGATGCCGAGGATCGAGGCCATCTTGCGATCCTGCTGGGTAGCGCGGCACATGCGGCCGAGCTTGGTGCGCTGGATCACGTAGGTGAGCACGCCCATGCCGATGAAGGCGGCCACCAGGATGAACACCTTGGTGTAGGTGAGTTGCACGAAGCCGTCACCGATGTGGAGCTTGAATGCCCCGTCGAGCAGCGTTGGTACGCCCTGCTGGCGGGCGCCCTGGCTGATCTGCACGTAGTTCTGCAGGATCAGCGACATGCCGATCGCGGAGATCAGCGGCGCCAGACGCGTGGAGTTGCGCAGCGGTTTGTAGGCGATGCGCTCGATCACGAAGCCATACACGCCAGTCACCAGGATGGTGAACAGCAAGGTGCCGAGGATTATCAGCGGGAAGGACTCGAGGCCGAAGAAGGCCAACAGGGCCATGGTGATGGCGGCCAGGTAGGCGGAGATCATGTACACCTCGCCATGGGCGAAGTTGATCATGCCAATGATGCCGTAAACCATGGTGTAACCGATGGCGATCAAACCGTAGACGGACCCGAGGGTCAGCCCGTTGATCATTTGCTGCAGGATAATACCGTCCATCACTCTGTCTCGTCTTTTGGGGGACCGACCTTGGGTTCGGCCGGCTCCCGCGAGTGGAATCAGACGGGCACCACTGAATTACCGTGTCAGATCGGGTAGTCGCCCACCCGGCTCAGAACCTGCTCACAATTTGCTACGCGTCGGAAGAAACTGCGTTGGAAATGGCCTCGATATGCTCATTTACAGTTGTAAACTCCGCTTTCTCAGCCACTGCCGCCTTGTTTTTCCATAGCTCGCTAAATCGTCCACAGACCCTCATCAGAAAAGGACTTCAGCAGTTTCCCGGAATACACCGACCGCCCAGACGCGGGTAGCGCCTGGTCGGTCAGCCGAGCAAACGGTTCGCGGCCCTTTCGGAGCACGCGAGCCGGTCATCACTGCTGGGCGTACTTTCCTTTGTCGTCCCACTCGTAGATCACGTAGTCGGAGACTTTCAGGTCGCCCTTGGAGTCCCACTCCTTCTTGCCCATCACGGTCTGTACCGGATGGCCTTTCAGCCATTCGCTGGCCTTGGCCGGGTCATTGGCGCCAGCACCATTGAAGCCGGCAGCCAGGGCCTGCAGGGTGGCATAGGCATACAGCGTGTAGCCTTCGGGTTCGAAACCGCCAGCGCGGAACTTCTCGATCACCGCCTGGCCGTCAGCGATCTTGCGCGGGTCGGCGCCGAAGGTCATCAGAACACCCTTGGTGTACTGCGGGCCGCCGGCTGTGGTGACCAGTTCGTCGGTAACGATGCCGTCACCGGAGAGGAACTTGGCAGTCAGGCCCTGCTCGCGCATCTGGCGAACCAGCGGGCCGGCTTCCGGGTGCAGGCCGCCGAAGTAGACGACCTCAGCGCCGGTGGCGCGAATCTTGGTAACCAGGGCGTTGAAGTCCTTCTCGCCACGGGTCAGGCCTTCATACAGGACTTCCTTGACGCCGCGCTTGGCCAACTGCGCCTTGGTGGCGTCGGCCAGACCCTGACCGTAGGTGTCCTTGTCATGGATGATCGCGACCTTCTTCGCCTTCAGCACGTCGATGATGTAATCGCCGGCGACGATGCCCTGCTGGTCGTCACGGCCACACATGCGGAACATGCCGGACAGACCGCGCTCGGTCACGGCCGGGTTGGTGGAGCCGGGGGTCATCGCGATGATGCCCGCTTCGTCGTAGACCTCGGAAGCCGGGATGGTGGAGGACGAGCAGAAGTGTCCGACCACGGCGATGGCCTTGTCCTGGTCGACCAGACGGTTGGCGACGGATACGGCCTGCTTCGGTTCGCAGGCATCGTCAGCCTTGACCAGCTTGATCTTCTCGCCGTTGATGCCGCCAGCGGCGTTGATGTCCTCGGCGGCCTGGGAAGCACCGCGCCAGTATTGCTCGCCAAAGGAGGCGTTAGCGCCCGTATGCGGGCCAGCGACACCGATTACTACATCAGCCTGTACTACGGAAGAAACGCTCAGAGCGGTGGTAACCGCCAGAGCCAGAAAGCCTTTTCTGAAAATCTTCTGCGACATGGAGTTTTGCTCCTGAGGTTTTTAGGGTTAGCGCTTGTATTCAGCAAGTGGCGTGCCATTAATTCTTGTAGTTGGTTAGCGCCCTGAAAGGCTTATCCCACCTCCTTTTTGCTTATTTTTCTTATTGCAAATCAGTGTCTTACGGAAAAACAAAGAAAACTTGCAGGCACACCAGGAAGCTGCGTGGCATCAGCCTGCCAGCACGATAAGTAACAATAGTCAGGCGGTACTTATTTGCACACCGCCGGTGCGAAAAAGTTACCGTAACGCACTGTTACTGCCCGGTTTTTTTACCCTCCCCATCCTGCAGGAAGTTACCTGCAGCTTGATAGCTTTTCCTTGCAGTATTTTTGCGATCTAGATCACTACCCGTAGGCACTGGCCCGCGTGATAAAGCGAAAAGCCCGCCTCGTACAATGAACTGCGCAACCCCACCGCGGCCACGGCCCGCATCGGCTGGAAGGGCATCGGCAATACTTTTTCGTCACCGCTCAGCAGATAATTCGCGAACGCCTTGCCGACCACGCTGCCAGTGGTCACACCGCGGCCGTTGAAGCCGGTGAACGCCAGCAACCCCGGCGCCGGTTCGTACAGACGCATCAGGTGGTCGGGGGTAAAGTCGATGCAGCCGGTCCAGGTGAACTCCCAATCCACCTTGCCCAGGTACGGGAAGTAGTGGCTCTGGATGCGGTTGGCCCAGGCCCGCAGGAACCAGGCCGGCTTGCGCGAACCGTTGCCCAGGCTGCCCAGCAGCAGGCGGCCATCGGCATCGCGACGGATGCTGCTCAGCACCTGGCGAGTATCCCAGGAGCCTTGGCCGCCGGGCAGGATGCGCTCAGCCTCTTCACCGGACAGAGGCTTGGAGGCCACCTGGTAGTAGTAACCGGGGAAAAAGTGGCGGCGCAACTCGGTCCACTCGCCTTCCGTGTAGGCATTGGAGGCGATCACCACTTGTGGCGCGATAACCGAGCCGTGCTCGGTGACCACGCACCAGTTGACGCCTTGACGCTCCAGGCGCTCCACGGGCGAATGCTCGAACAACTGGCCACCGAGGTAACGCACGGCACGGGCCAGGCCACGGGCATAGCCCATCGGATTCAGCGTCCCGGCGCGGCGGTCGAGCAGCGCAGCGGCGATCTTGTCGGTGCCGGTGGCTTCGCGGCAGGCAGCGCCGGTCAGCAGCTCCACCGGCGCGCCACGGCGTTGCCACTGCTCACAACGGCTGGCGAGGTCCGCCTGGCCACGGGCGTTGTGCGCCATGTGCAGGGTGCCTTCGCGGCGCAGTTGGCAGTCGATGTCGTAGCGGTCAACCAGGGAGAACACCAGCGACGGTGCGGCGCCCAGCGTGCGATTGAGGCGATCGCCCACCTCCTGGCCGAGGCCGGCCTCGATCTCGTCCGGTGGAATCCACAGGCCGGCGTTGACCAGCCCAACGTTTCGCCCCGAGCCGCCGTGACCGGGAGCATGCGCCTCCAGCAGGCAGACTCGCTTGCCCGCTTCGAGCAGGTGCAGCGCTGCGGACAAGCCAGTGAAGCCTGCGCCGACTACGCAGACATCCGTCTTCACCTCGCCATGCAGCACAGGGCCTTCAGGCGGCTGGGGAGTCAGGAATTCCCAGAGACACTCCTGGCGCAGAGTCATGCATGTTCCTTAGGCAAAGCCAGACGATAAGAGCTTTTACCTCTCTGCCACGAGCGGGAGAGGGGCTGTTCCTGCTGAAAAATCAGTCGAAGGTAATGCCCTGTGCCAACGGCAGCTCGTGGGAGTAGTTCACCGTGTTGGTCTGTCGACGCATGTAGGCCTTCCAGGCGTCCGAGCCGGACTCACGGCCACCGCCGGTTTCCTTCTCGCCGCCGAAGGCGCCGCCGATCTCTGCGCCACTCGGGCCGATGTTGACGTTGGCGATGCCGCAATCACTGCCGACCGACGACATGAACAACTCGGCCTCGCGCACATCGGTGGTGAATACGCAGGAGGACAGGCCTTGCGGCACCTCGTTGTTCAGGCGAATCGCCTCAACGAACTCGCTGTAGCCGACGATGTAGAGGATCGGCGCGAAGGTCTCGTGGCGCACAACGGCGCTCTGCTCCGGCATTTCGACGATGGCTGGCGACACGTAGTAGCCGTTGGGGAACTGCTCGGCCAGCTGGCGCTCGCCACCGAAGACCTTGCCGCCCTCCGCACGGGCCTGGGCCAGGGCGTTCTGCATGGCGTCGAAACTCTGCTGGTCGATCAGCGGGCCAATCAGGTTGCCTTCCAGGGGATGACCGATACGTACCTTGGCGTAGGCCGCCTTGAGGCGCTCGACGATTTCCCCCTTCACCGACTCATGCGCGATCAGGCGACGCAGGGTCGTGCAGCGCTGCCCAGCGGTGCCGACTGCACTGAACAGGATGGCGCGCACGGCCAGGTCCAGGTCGGCGCTGGGGGTCAGGATCATGGCGTTATTGCCGCCCAGCTCGAGGATACTGCGGGCGAAACGCGCGGCCACTTTTGGTGCGACCTCTCGCCCCATCCGGGTGCTGCCGGTGGCGCTCACCAGGGCCACGCGCGGGTCGTCCACCAGCGCTTCGCCGGCCTCGCGGGCACCGATCACCAGTTGGCTGAGGTGAGCCGGGGCATCACTGAAATTCTTCGCTACACGCTCGAACAGCGCCTGGCAGGCCAAGGCGGTGAGCGGGGTCTTTTCCGACGGTTTCCATACCACAGGGTTACCACAGACCAGCGCCAGCGCCGCGTTCCACGACCAGACCGCCACCGGGAAGTTGAATGCACTGATCACGCCGACCACACCCAGTGGCTGCCAGGTCTCACGCATATGGTGGCCAGGGCGTTCCGAGGCGATCGTCAGGCCGTAGAGCTGGCGAGACAGGCCAACGGCGAAGTCGCAGATATCGATCATTTCCTGCACTTCACCCAGACCTTCCTGGGTGATCTTGCCGGCCTCCCACGACACCAACTCGCCCAGCTCGGCCTTGTGCTGACGCAGCGCTTCACCGTAGAGGCGGATCAGCTCGCCACGACGCGGGGCCGGCACCTTGCGCCAAGCCTCGAAGGCCTGCGCGGCCTGGGCGATCTTCTGCTGCACTTCGGCCCGGCTTTCCAGGCGTACGGTGCCGATGCGGCTGCCGTCGACAGGGGAATGAACAGCGTGATCACCCTGCTGGTAGAGGGACGAATCGACACCGAGGCGGTCAAGCAATGCAGCAACCATGGGAACTCCTGTCACAGAAAATGGTGGCGCCATATCTGTAGGAGCGAGCTTGCTCGCGGAGCGTTCGCCAGCAAGCTGGCTCCTACAGATCAGAGCCAAGTCGGAATGACACCAGTAATAGCCGCACAGGGGGCTTGCCAACAAACAACCTTTCCTCCACATATCATTCCGGAAATTCATGAAACGGCCTGCATGGCTAACGCGACCTAGAGAAACCCGATGCTCAAACGCCACATGCCTTCGATCACCGCCCTGCAATGCTTCGAGGCGGTGGCCCGGCACCTCAGCTTCACCCGCGCCGCCCAAGAGCTGAGCCTGACCCAGAGCGCCGTGAGCAAGCAGGTGGCGCAGCTCGAGGAGCTGCTCCAGCACCTGCTGTTCCGCCGTGTGCGCCGGCGCCTGCAACTGACCCCCGCCGGCTCGCTGTACCTCACCGAGGTGCGCAAGATCCTCGCCCAGGTGGAGATGTCGACCCACTACATGCTTTCCTACGGCGGCGACACCGAAGTGCTGCGTGTGGCGACCCCACCCACGTTCGGCGCGCGCTGGCTGATCCCTCGACTCAAGGGATGGCGCATGCGCCACCCGAACATTCACCTGGACCTGCGCAACGAACTTGAGCCCGACGCCCTGGCCCAGGGCCGCAGCGACGTGGCCTTTTTCTTCGGCCAGGGCGCCTTGCCCGGTGCCGAGTGCATCCGTCTGTTCAGCGAGGAAGTGGTGCCGGTCTGCTCCCCCAGTGTGATGCCCGCCACCCCTTTCACCGAGCCGACCCAGCTCACCGAGCTGGTCCTGCTGCAGAACGCCACGCGGCCGGAGGCCTGGCACGAATGGTTCCTCAGCCAGGACCGCCACACCGAGCACAGCTACCACGGGCCGCGCTTCGACACCTCCTATATGTGCATCCGCGCAGCCCAGGCCGGCTGCGGCGTGGCCCTGCTGCCGCGCTTCCTGGTGGAGGAGGAACTGGCCGAAGGCAAGCTGGTGATTCCCTGGGACCACCCCATGCCGAGCCGCAACGCCTACTACCTCGCCTACCCCGAACACGTAGCCGAAGTGCCCAAAGTGCGTGACTTTGTGCGCTGGATGCTGGAACAGCTGGACGCTGAAACCTTGTAGGTCGGCGCGTTTTTTGTGCGAGCGAATTCATTCGCCCCTACAGAGAAGCCCAGACATCCCATCAGGAAAAAACGGAATGAATCCATCCGCGTTTCCCGTTTAGCCCGACGCCGGCGCGCAGCCTGGATAGCCCGGATACCGCACGCCCAACAAAAAAGGCCGCGTCAAAGAGCGGCCTTCTCATACTCACCGGGTTCGGTCAGTCGACCAGGGCCAGGGTGCCCTTCATCATCGACACATGGCCCGGGAACGAGCAGAAGAACTCGTAGCTCTCGCCCGCAGCCAGCTTGGCCACGTCGAAGCTCACCGAATCCGTCTCACCACCGCCGATCAGCTTGGTGCGGGCAATGATGCGCGCGTCATCGGCCTTCAGGTAATCCTTGTCGACACCAGCGGTCATGCCCTCGGTGGCGATCGCCTGGGCATCAGCCGTCTTGCTCAGGACCCAGTTGTGCCCCATCACATTCTTTGGCAACTTGCCAACGTGCTTGAGGTTTACGGTAAAGGTCTTGCAGCTCTTGCTGACCTTGATTTCCTTGGTATCGAAGGTCATCTGGTCCGTACCTTGCACATCTACGGAACATTCAGCAGCCAGCAGAGGTGCACTGGCCAGGGCCAGCACGGATGCAACGACGAGCTTGCGAATCATGGGAGTCTCCTTGGCAGTCTGGGCAACCCGCCCAGAACGGGAGACTGCCCCATTCGCGTGTGAGTTCCCATGACCTGTGACAACAGGTCGCGACCCCGAACACAAGGAACCTGCCCCTATGCTGTCCTTCTTCATCGCCGCCGTGCTCCTCGGCTTCATCTTCAACGCGGCACCCGGCGCGGTGTTCAGCGAAACGCTGCGGCGCGGCCTGCGTGACGGCTATCGCCCGGCGCTGATGGTGCAGATCGGCTCCCTGGTCGGAGACGTCACCTGGGCGGCGCTTGGCCTTACTGGCCTCGCCCTGCTGCTGGACAGCGCCGCCGTGCGCTACCCGCTGACCGTGGCCAGCGCCCTGTATCTCGGCTGGCTCGGTCTGCAGTCACTGCGAGACGCTCATCGTCCACCGCAGCCTTTGGGGGAAGAACGCAGCGCCAGCGGCGGTGCCTTCGCTGCCGGTGCCGCGCTCTCGCTGACCAACCCGCAGAACATCGTCTACTGGGCCGCCATGGGCGGGGCGATGGCGGCAGTGGGGGTGGCCCAGCCGACACCGCTGCACCTGGCAGTGTTCTTCGGCGGCTTCATGCTCTCCTCGCTGCTCTGGTGCTTCATCTGCGCCGGACTGGTGGACTGGTTCCGTCGCGCCGCCTCGACCCTCTGGCACCGCCTCACCTATCTGGCCTGCGGCCTTTGCCTGCTGGGCCTGTCCGGGATGACAGCCGTCGAATTGTTGAAGCTGGCCTGAGCTATCGGCTCCATCGAGAGGATCAACGGGCCGGACCATCGGCGTCGCCCTAGCATGGCGGCATCCACCGTTGAGGAGAATCGCCATGAACTTCCTGAAAAACCTGCTTGCAGCCTACGCCGCAGGTGCCTGTGGCGCCGCGGCAGAATGAGCGACCCCGCACGACCGTTCGGAAGCTGACCGTACACACAGCTTGGAGGCCGAGGTCGAAGCCGGTACTCTTGCGCGCTTTTTTCGCTCCAGGAGTCCCCCATGTCCTTGCGTTCCGTCTGCGTGTTCTGCGGCGCCAGCCCCGGTGCCAAGCCGATCTACCGTGAAACCGCTGCCCTGCTGGGTCATACCCTGGCCGAGCGTGGCCTGACCCTGGTCTACGGTGGTGGCGCAGTCGGGCTGATGGGCACTGTGGCAGACGCAGCACTGGCCGCGGGCGGCAAGGTGATCGGGGTGATTCCGCAGAGTCTGATGGATGCCGAAATCGGCCACAAAGGCCTGACCCGTCTGGAGGTGGTGGACGGCATGCACGCGCGCAAGGCCCGCATGGCGGAGCTGAGCGATGCTTTCATCGCCCTGCCCGGCGGCCTCGGCACCCTGGAAGAACTATTCGAAATCTGGACCTGGGGCCAGCTCGGCTACCATGACAAACCGCTGGGCCTGCTGGAAGTGAACAGCTTCTACGACAAGCTCACCGACTTCCTCGATCATCTCGTGGAAGAGCGCTTCGTCCGCGACCAACACCGCGGCATGCTGCAGGTCGGCGGCCACCCATCGACCCTGCTCGACCGCCTGGAAGCCTGGCGCCCCAGCTGCGCGCCGAAGTGGGTCGACCGCAAGCCAAACTGATCAGGAACCGTCTGGCCCCACATGGCTGGGCTTCGCACAGGACTCTGCGTTGATGAAAAAGCTTCTGCTGGTGCTCTTGATCGGCTTCGGCCTCTACGGAGTCCTCGACAAGCAATCGCACCTTTTCTCCCCTGTTGAGCAGCTCGCCCCTGCTGACGGCCAACTGCGTGAAGCCTTCGAGCAACGTCGTAGCAACCTGCAGGTGGAGGGCGCCGGCGTGGTGGCCAAGGTCCTGCGCGATGACCAGAAGGGCAGCCGGCACCAGCGTTTCATCTTGCGTACGACCGATGGACTGTCGCTGCTGGTGGCGCACAATATCGACCTGGCTCCACGCGTCGAGGGTCTGAGCGAAGGGGATGAAGTCATCTTCTTCGGCGAGTACGAGTGGAACGACAAGGGCGGTGTGATCCACTGGACCCACCACGATCCCCAAGGCCGTCATATTGGCGGCTGGCTCAAGCACAAGGGCCGTACCTACCAATAGCGAGGCGGTGACGCCGATGACTGGGAAAGGACGGATCAAGGTCTACTACAACAGCGCCTGCCCGGTCTGCAAAGCCGGCATCGACGGCCAGAAGGGCAAGACCACCGCCTGCACGGTGGAGTGGACTGACATCCACCGGGACAACGCCGCCGTAGGCGAGATCGGGGAGAACCTGGAATACGTCCGCGAACGCCTGCACCTGGTGGACGAACATGGCGTGAAGCACATGGGCATGGACGCCTTCATCGTGCTCTGGCGGCACTCTCCTCGCGAGGAGTGGAAAGCACGGCTGTTCTCCTTGCCGCTGGTCCACGGCCTCGCCCAACTGGCCTACAAGGCCTTCGCCCGGCTGCTCTATCGCTGGAACAAAGCCAAGCACCACTGGTGATCCCATGCCCCATCGTGTCGAAGCCCTCCTCACGCTCACGACTGCCGACCGCCAACGCCTGGTGGAGGTCTGGGAAAGCGCCGTGCTCGCCACCCATCACTTTCTCACCGAGGACGACATCCAGTTCTTCAAACCCTTGGTGCGCGACGCTTACCTGGATTCGGTCAAGCTCGCCTGCGTTCGCGACGGTGAGGGCCGTATCACCGGATTCATCGGTACACACAAGATCGGCGTGGAAATGCTCTTCGTGGACCCGGCGCAGCACGGCTACGGTATCGGCCGCAGCCTACTGCGCCATGCCCTGGATCTGGGAGCAACGCAGGTCGATGTGAACGAACAAAACCCGCAGGCAGTGGGCTTCTACCAGCACATGGGCTTTGAGATCGCCAGCCGTTCGGAGGTCGATGGCCTGGGCAAGCCATTTCCGATCCTGCACTTGCGCCTGGCCTAGTCTTACGCGGGAACAGCTTGTGGGGGCGAATTCATTGGCTATATCCCAGTCAAGTGTTGCAACTGGCTGCATTCCACTCACTCCCAGCCCTCTCCCGACGGGAGAGGGGTTGGCAGGTGCCAGAGAGTATTAGGTGCCCTACCCCTGCGCCTGCTGCACGATCACGGTCTGGGCCGGCATCGGTGCGGGGAAGTCGGCGCCCAGGGCGTCCTTGATGATGCGATTGGTATCGAAATACACCTGCCAGTAGTTGTCGTTGTGGCAGTGGGGGCGCACAGCCAGCACCGGACCGACCAGGTTGAACTCGAGGATCTCCACATCCACCGGCGGGTCGCTGAGCACATTGGGAACAGCTGCAATGCGCTGTTTGAGGACCGCGATGGCTGCCTGGTAATCGGCAGCACCGGACAGCTGGGCCTTAAGCTCAACGCGGCGGAAGGCGTTATGCGTAAAGTTCTGGATGTTGTCGCTGAAGATCTTGTTGTTGCCCACCAGGGTCATCACATTGTCCGGCGTATTGATCGCGGTGGCAAACAGGCCGATTTCCTTGACAGTGCCAGTCACACCCCCAGCGCTGATGAAGTCACCGACCTTGAACGGTCGCAGCACGATGATGAAGCCACCCGCCGCCAGGTTGGCCAGCAGGCCCGACCAGGCCATGCCGATGGCCAGGCCCACCGCAGCGATCAGCGCCGCCAGGCTGGTGGTCTGGATGCCGAAGTAGCCGAGAATGCCCACCACCAACAGGATGTTCAGGGTCACCGTGATGAAGGAGCCGACGTAACGCAGCACGGTAGGATCGACTTTCTGCCGCTCGAGTGAGCGCTGCACCAGGCCGACGGCAAAGCCGATCAGCCAGCGACCGACCACCCAGAAGGCGATGGCGACAAGGATCTTGATGCCGAAGGTGGTCGCGTATTGCGTGACCATGGTCATGAACGCGCTGACCTTCTCCGTACCTGCGTTGACGATGTTCGTTTCATCCATGGCAAAGCACCTGCAGTAGGAAAGTGACCCGGAGAAAGCTAGCACGGCCTCGGCAAAGTGCCCGGTGCTCTTGTAGGAGCGAGCGAGGGGGACGCCGAGTTCTTGCTCGCGAACAGCCTGAGGCACGTCGGTTCGCGAGCAAGCTCGCTCCTACAAGATTATCCGGCGAGTCAGACCGCCAGTTCCCACAGCGGCATGACCGTCACCCGTACCTCGGGGTCGTGGTTGCCGCCGCCGAGGATGACCCCGCGCAGGGGCGAAACATCGGAGAAGTCGCGGCCCCAGGCCAGGGTGATGTGTTCCAGGTTCGGCAGGATGTTGTTCGTAGGGTCGAAATCCACCCAGCCATTGTGCGGGCAGTAGACCGACACCCAGGCGTGGGACGCGTCAGCGCCGATCAGGCGGGGCTGGCCGGGGGGCGGCTGGGTCAGCAGGTAGCCGCTGACATAGCGCGCTGCCAGGCCGCGGGAGCGCAGACAGGCGAGCATCAGGTGGGCGAAGTCCTGGCAGACGCCTCGGCGGCGTTCCAGTACTTCGGTCAGGGGCGTCGCCACCTGGGTGGCTTCGGCATCGAAGGCGAACTCGCTGAAAATCTTCTCCATCAGCGCCGCCGTGCCTTGCAGTAACGGCCGGCCAGCCGGGAAGCAGCCGGCGGCGAACTCGGCGAACTGGCGTTTGATGCGCACGTAGGGCGACTCGACACGGAAGCGACACGCCTCCAGTTCGGCAGATTTCAGCGCGCGACCGGTATAGGCCAGAGTCGCCGGAACCTGCTCCCAGGCCGGTGAAGCAGCAAGATCCAATGTCCCATGGGGCAGCACTTCCACCTGCAGGCGCGTGTTGACCTGCAGCTCGTCATGGGGCCGCTCGAATGCGAGGCGCGTCAGCGGGTTGCCGAACACGTCGAGCACATCGTGGCGCAACGTCGGCTCGGGGTTGATCAGCAGTTCACGGCCCGTGCAGCACTGCCACGGGCAGTCGCGCGGCCAGAGGTGCAGCAACTGCTGCGACAGCGAAACCGCCGCCGAATAGTGGTAATGGGTGTCATGGAACACCTGGTAGCGAGCGCCCTGGGCAGGGGCGATGGCGTGGGCTTGCGCGTGCATCAGGTGGATACCGTTTGCTGGCTGACATCGTCGACGTGGGCAAAATAGCGCAATCCGAGGCGATCGGAGACCTGTCCGACGTTCTGTGCGATCTCCCGCAGCAGGCCTGAGAGGCCCGTGAGCACTTCGTCCAGGCTGTCTTCGCCGAACAGCGGGTTCTCCAGAGTGCCGAGGTCGAAGGCCAGCAGACGCCCGATCAGGCCGCTGAGCATCAGCTCCTGCGGGGCGCCGAACTCCAAGTGCAGGCGCCCCAGGGAGCGCTCCAGGGCTTGTAGCTGGAAGCGCAGGGCGTGCGGGTTCTGCTCATGCAGCAGGAGCAGGTCCAGGACCGGGATCAGCTGCGGCGAGGCCAGGTAGCGCGAGCGGTAGGTGATGGTGCTGTTACCCAGCTCCAGCAGCCATTCGAGGGCTACGGGATCCCAGGCGGCGCCGCCTTCGAGGAAGCCGGCGATGCTTTCGGCAAAGAACTGCACGCGCTCGATGCGCCGGCCGATCATCAGGAAGCGCCAGCCGTCGTCGCGTGTCATGTCGTCGAGGGCGAAGCCGGACAAAGCCGCCAGCGACATCAGCAAGCGGTTGAGGAAGTCCAGCGCCTCACCAAGGTCCGTTCGCTCGGGGTCCAGCGCCTGAGCCTCGCGGTGCAGCTCCAGCACCGCGTGCCAGTTCTCTCGCGATAGGCGCCCGCGCACCTGGGCTGCCGCCCAGTGCAAGCGGCGCAGGTTCGCGCTGACGCTGCTCGGCCACTCATCATCGAGCAAGGCGGCCAGCAAGCGCTGCTCCAGCGGCTCGTCGCCCTTGGGCAGCAGGCCGATGGCCGATGCCAGTTGCAGGGCCGATTGCAGCGCCTGCTCGTCGCCATCGGCGTCGACATAGCGCGACAGCACCACTCGCAACAGCCGCGCGCCGTCGTCGCAGCGCTCGCCATAGCGACCGAACCAGTAGAGGTTTTCCACCACCCGCGAGGGCAGGTAAGGGTCCTGGCGGATCAGGTCGCGCACGCCGAGGGTGCGCGGGCGCAGCGGTTCGCCGGCCACGGGGCGATCAGCCAGCACCCAGGTGTCCTTGCTGGCGCCACCGCGCTGCATGGAGACCACTTCGGCATCAGCCTCCGAGGCCACCCGCGTAAGCCCGCCGGGCATGACCCAGTAATTGCCATCACTACCAGCCACGGCGAACACACGCATGCCGATGGCACGCGATTGCAGTTCGCCACGCTCATTATCGCCCTGCCACACCGGTGCCTGGGAAAGCTGCGCCATGCGCTGGGTAACATAGGCATGGGGATGCGCCCGTAGGCGCTTGCGCAGTGCGGCCTGGGCATCGGCGTCGAGGGCATGGCCGAACAGCGGCTCGAAGCTCTGCGAGGGGAAGGCCGGTTTGACCACCAGCCCATCCAGGTCTTCCAGCGCCCGACCGAGCACCTGCGGTTGACCGCACCAGCCGGTGGCGACCGAGGGCAATGACAGGTCCTCGCCGAACAACCGCTGGCTGATACGCGGCAGGAAGCCGAGCAGACCCGGCGATTCCAGCACGCCGCTGCCCAGGGCATTGGCCACCAGCACGCGCCCCTGGCGCACTGCGTCCAGCAGGCCGGGAACGCCCAGGGCCGAGTCGGTGCGCAGTTCCAGCGGGTCGCAATAATCATCATCAAGGCGACGCAGCACCGCGTGCACGCGTTTCAGGCCGCCGAGCGTCTTGAGGTAGAGGGTGGCGTCACGCACCGTCAGGTCGTGCCCTTCCACCAGTGGGAAACCGAGCTGGCGCGCAAGGTAGAGGTGCTCGAAGTAGGTTTCGTTGAAGCGTCCCGGGGTCAGCAGTACCACCAACGGCGTCTCGCCGTCGCTAGGGGCCTGGCGGATCAGGGTTTCCTGGAGCGTACGAAAGTAACCGGCGAGGTACTGCACGCGCAGGTCGCGGTACAGCTCGGGCAGCGCGCGGGAGACGATCTGCCGGTTTTCCAGCGCGTAGCCGGCGCCGGAGGGCGCTTGGGTCCGGTCGGCAAGCACATGCCAGCGGCCGTCGGCGTCGCGAGCCAGATCCACCGCATAGCTGTGCAGGAAGATGCCACCGGGTGGCTGCACGCCCTGGCAGGGCCAAAGGAAGTTGGGATGGCCAAAGACCAGCTCGCTGGGCAAAAGCCCTTCGGCCAATAGGTGCTGCTCGCCATAGAGGTCGGCCAGCACGGCGTTTAGCAGATGCGCACGCTGCGCCACACCGGCGGCGATGGGTTGCCAATCCTCGGCCGAAAGCAGATTGGGCAGCAGGTCCAGCTCCCAGGGGCGGTCAGTACCCTTGGGGTCGGCGTAGACGTTGTAAGTGACGCCGTTCTCCTGGATCTGCCGCGCCAACAGCTCCTGGCGCTGGCGCAGCTGCGCCGGGCTGCTGCGTACCAGCTGCTGGAACAGGCGCTGCCAGTGCGGGCGCACCGATCCATCGGCATCCAGCAGTTCGTGGTAGGCCGCGGGGGTCAGCGGGTAGTCGGCTAGCAGGTCGGACATCGAAGGCTCGGCAGAGTGGAGGCTTGAACACTTTAGCGGACGGCGAAGCGCCCGGTCAGACAATCGCTGACCGGACTCTGTTCGTTGGCCCTAGATGCGGCGCAGGTCCAGGGTCATCGGCAGCTCATCATTGACCCTGGGCTGGCTCACTTCGCGCTTGCCCGGAGTGTGCCCATGGCGGAAGAAGCGCGCCAGGCGCCGACTCTCGGCCTCATAGGCATTCACCGGGAAGCTGTCGTAGCTGCGCCCGCCAGGGTGGGCTACATGGTACTGGCATCCGCCGAGCGAGCGCTGCATCCAGGTATCGACGATGTCGAACACCAGCGGCACCTGTACGCCGATGGTCGGCTGCAGGCAGGAGGCCGGCTGCCAGGCGCGGTAGCGTACTCCGGCGACGAACTCGCCGACCCGACCGGTGGGTCTTAGCGGCACTGGTTCACCGTTGCAGGTCACCACGTAACGGTCCGGCGCCATGCCGGTGACCTTGAGCTGCACCCGCTCCAGCGAAGAGTCCACGTAGCGCACGGCGCCCCCCACGGCGCCCTCCTCGCCCAGTACATGCCAAGGTTCCAGGGCCTGGCGCAACTCCAGGTCGATACCCTTTACCGAATAGTCGCCGTATTTGGGGAAACGGAACTCGAAGTGTGGGGCGAACCATTCGGCGCGCAGCGGATAGCCTGCCGTATTGAACTCGTGGACCACGTCTTCGAAGTCCTGCTGGACAAAATGTGGCAACAGGAAGCGATCGTGCAGCTCCGTACCCCAGCGCGCCAACTTGGACGGCTGGTAGGGCTCGTCCCAGAAGCGCGCCACCATGCCGCGCAGCAGGAGCTGCTGGGCCAGGCTCATGCGTGCATGAGGTGGCATCTCGAACGCCCGCAGCTCCAGCAGGCCCAGACGGCCAGTGCTGCTGTCCGGCGAGTAGAGCTTGTCGATGCAAAACTCGGCGCGGTGGGTGTTGCCCGTGACGTCTACCAGCAGGTTGCGCAACAGCCGATCCACCAGCCAGGGCGGGCAGTCGGCGCCAGGATCGGGCATCTGCTGGAAAGCGATTTCCAGCTCGTAGAGGGCATCGTTGCGCGCCTCGTCCACCCGCGGAGCCTGGGAGGTTGGGCCGATGAAGAGGCCGGAAAAGAGGTACGACAGCGACGGGTGATTGTGCCAGTAACTGATCAGGCTGCGCAGCAGGTCGGGGCGACGCAGGAAGGGAGAATCCGCCGGAGTGGCGCCGCCGAGCACGAAGTGGTTGCCACCACCGGTGCCGACATGTCGGCCGTCGACCATGAACTTCTCACTGGAAAGGCGGGATTTCCGGGCCGCCTCATAGAGGAACTCGGTGCGCTCTACCAGCTCTTCCCAGTTGGCCGAGGGGTGGATATTCACCTCGATCACGCCCGGGTCCGGGGTAACGCGGAAATTGACCAGCCGCGGATCGCTGGGCGGCTCGTAACCTTCCAGCAATACCGGGCAGCCAAGCTCACCGGCAGTGGCCTCGATAGCCGCCACCAGCTCCAGGTAGCTTTCCAGCTCGGCCAGCGGCGGCATGAACAGGTACAGCCGCCCCTCGCGCGGCTCGGCACAGAGCGCCGTGCGGGTGATCCAGCCAGCCGATTGGTGCCGCTGCGGCTCGCGCTCGCCGGAGCGAGCCTGCGGTCCTCCCTCGCGCAGTTGCTGGCGGAGCTGCGCGGCCTGGCGCAGAGGCGGGAATGCCTGGCCAGGGTCGGCGGGATTCACATAGGGATAATCGGCCTCGCGAGCCCATGGTTGAGAGTCCAGTGGCAGGCGATAGCCCAGGGGCGAATCGCCGGGAATCAGCCGGCAATACTCGTCGCGCAGGAACCAGCGGCCGCTTTCCCACGCATTGCCGTCGGGACTGCGCGCCAGCGGCAGGACCTGGCCGACCACCTCGCCCAAGCCTCGCTCGAACACCTTGCGCAGGCGCTCGCGCTCCAGCGGGTCCGCCAGACGGGCATCCTCGGGGGTGACGTTTGCCGGCAGCTTGCGCTCGCGCCAGAGGTAGTAGAACCAGTCCTCAAAGGCCGGAAACAGGGATTCCCCGGAAAGCCCCAGGCGGCCGGCGACGCTACGGAGAAAGCGCGCCGCCAGGTCATTGTCGGCACCGTAACTGCGCGACTCGTCCGCGTGGAGCTCCGGGTCCTGCCAGATCGGCTCGCCATCGCGGCGCCAGTAGCAGTTCAGGGACCAACGCGGCAGCTGCTCGCCGGGGTACCACTTGCCCTGGCCGAAATGCACTAGGCCTTCAGGGGCGTAATGCCCGCGCAGGCGATGGAAAAGCTCGGCGGCCAGGCGGCGCTTGTGCGGTCCCAGGGCGGCAGTGTTCCACTCGGGGTCGTCGGGGTAGTCGATGGTGATGAAGGTGGGCTCGCCGCCCATGGTCAGGCGCACGTCCCCGCGCGCGAGGTCGGCGTCGATGCGTTCGCCCAGCGCACGGATCGCCTGCCACTGCTCCTCGCTGTAGGGCTTGGTCACCCTTGGCGCTTCCCAGACCCGCTCGACGCGCATTTCATGGGAGAACTCGCATTCGGACTCGTCAACACCGCCTGTGATCGGAGCCGCCGAGGACGGCTCCGGGCTGCAGGCCAGGGGGATGTGGCCTTCGCCGGCGAACAGGCCGGAGGTGGGGTCCAGGCCGATCCAACCCGCGCCCGGCAGGTACACCTCGCACCAGGCATGCAGGTCGGTGAAGTCCACTTCAGTACCGCTGGGGCCATCGAGGGATTTCTGGTCGGCGGTGAGCTGGATCAGGTAGCCGGACACAAAGCGCGCCGCCAGACCAAGGTGACGCATCAGTTGCACCAGTAGCCAGGCGGAGTCGCGGCAGGAGCCGGAAGCCTTTTCCAGGCTTTCCTCAGGCGTCTGCACGCCAGGCTCCATGCGGATCAGGTAGCGGATATCCCGGGCCAGACGCTGGTTCAGCGCCACCAGGAAGTCGACGCTGCCCTTGGGTGTGAGGTCGATGCCGGCCAGATAGTCGGCGAACAGCGGCGTGGCCGGCAAGCAACTCAGGTAAGGCGCCAGCTCACGCCGCTCATCGGCGGTGTAGGTGAAGGGAATCTGCTCGGCATAGGGCTCGAGGAAGAAATCGAAGGGGTTGAACACCGCCATTTCGGCGACCAGGTCCACCTCGACCTTCAGCTCCCGGGTTTTCTCCGGGAACACCAGGCGCGCCAGGTAGTTGCCTTGTGGATCCTGCTGCCAGTTGATGAAGTGCTTGCCGGGCGCCACTTTCAGTGAATAGCCGAGGATCCGCGTACGACTGTGGGGCGCGGGACGCAGACGGATGATCTGCGGACCGAGATTGACCTCCCGGTCGTAGCGATAGTGAGTGACGTGATGCAGTGCGACATGGATCGACACGGCGGGCCTCCTGCGAGCCTGGGCGATATCCGGGAGCGGGCAAGACTTGTGCCAGCGCCCAAGTATGGATTTGCGGCGGTTCCGACCCTTGCAGGCACCAGGACAGGGCCACACCTGCCCCCTGATGACCCGGCCGCACAAGAATGGTTCGTCGGAGAGTCAGCCGCCCTTCCAGCCTAGCGGCCAAAGATGAAGGAGAAAGGAATTCCTGGGTGACTGTTTAGGCCGATTGGGCATAAGCATCTTGGGGGGAATGCTGGGATTGAAGCCCGACCCTCGCCCCGAAGAGGAGAGGGAAATGGGCCGTGCCGAGGTTGATACGGCGCCCAGCACGGCACTGAGCCACGCAACGCTGCTCGAGAGCCTCGGCGCGAGGCACCCGGTCAGCTTCAGGAAGAGGGGTTGGGGAGAGGGGTCGCCTCCAAACAAAAACGCCAGCCCGATGGCTGGCGTTCTCATCACCGTGGCGCGGCTGGCCGCTTTCCGGGCTTTTTCTTGCCGCCTTTCTCCGCGGCTGCGGCCTTGTTCTCGGCCTGCTTGCGGGCGAAGGCGGCGGCCTTGGCCTGCTCGCGCTTGTCCCAGGGATTGCTGCCGTCACTGCCGCGTGGCGGCAAGCCGGTGTGCTGGGTCAACATCGCCTTGCCGACCTTCTTGCTGCCAGCCGGGGTCGAGTTCTTGCGGCGGGCGCTGTGGTACTCGTCAGTGGCCGGCTGATAGGCCGGGATAAGCTGGTGCTTGCCGTTGCCGATCAGGTCGCCGCGCCCCATGCGCTCGAGCGCCTCGCGCAGCATCGGCCAGCCCTTGGGATCGTGGTAGCGCAGGAAGGCCTTGTGCAGCCGGCGTTGCTCCTCGCTCTTGACGATTTTCACCCCTTCGCTCTTGTAGGTGACCTTGCGCAGCGGGTTCTTGCCCGAGTGGTACATCGCGGTGGCACTGGCCATGGGCGAGGGGTAGAAGGCCTGCACCTGGTCGGCACGGAAGCCGTTGCGCTTGAGCCAGAGGGCGAGGTTCATCATGTCCTCGTCCGTGGTACCGGGATGGGCGGCGATGAAGTACGGGATCAGGTACTGCTCCTTGCCCGCTTCCTTCGAGTATTTCTCGAACATCTGCTTGAAGCGGTCATAGGAGCCGATGCCGGGCTTCATCATCTTGCCCAGAGGCCCTTCCTCGGTATGTTCCGGGGCGATTTTCAGGTAGCCGCCGACGTGGTGGGTCACCAGCTCCTTGACGTACTCCGGCGACTCCACGGCCAGGTCATAGCGCAGGCCGGAGGCGATGAGGATTTTTTTCACTCCGGGCAGCGCGCGGGCCGAGCGGTACAGCTGGATCAGCGCCGAGTGGTCGGTATTGAGGTTCTCGCAGATGCCCGGCCATACACAGGACGGCTTGCGGCAGTGCTTCTCGATCTCCGGGCTCTTGCACGCAATTCGGTACATGTTGGCGGTCGGCCCACCGAGGTCGGAGATGACGCCAGTAAAGCCGGGGACCTTGTCGCGGATCTCTTCGATCTCGCGGATGATGGACTCTTCCGAACGGTTCTGGATGATGCGGCCTTCGTGCTCGGTGATCGAGCAGAAGGTACAGCCGCCAAAGCAGCCGCGCATGATGTTCACCGAGAAGCGGATCATCTCGTAGGCCGGGATCTTCTCCTTGCCGTAAGCTGGGTGCGGGACGCGGGCATAGGGCATGCCGAAGACGTAGTCCATCTCCTCGGTGGTCATGGGGATCGGCGGCGCATTGAACCAGACATCCACCTCGCCATGCCGCTGTACCAGGGCGCGGGCGTTGCCGGGGTTGGTTTCCAGGTGCAATACGCGGTTGGCGTGGGCGTAGAGCACCGGGTCATTGCGCACCTTCTCGAAGGACGGCAGGCGGATCACGGTCTTGTCGCGGGTCAGCCGCGGGTTGGGCAGCAGTTCGATGACCTTGGCTTCCTGCGGGTCTTCGCCGGCCGCCCCCTTCTCCTGCTCGATGGCGCAGGCGGCGGTGTCCTGTGTGTTGACGTAGGGATTGATGATCTTGTCGATCTTGCCCGGACGATCGATGCGGGTGGAGTCGATCTCGAACCAGCCCTCGGGGGTGTCGCGGCGCAGGAAAGCGGTGCCACGCACATCGGTGATATCTTCGATCTTCTGTCCGTAGGAGAGGCGCTGGGCGATCTCGACCACGGCGCGTTCGGCGTTGCCGTATAGAAGAATGTCGGCGGTGGCATCCATCAGGATGGAGCGACGCACCTTGTCCTGCCAGTAGTCGTAGTGGGCGATACGGCGCAGGGACGCCTCGATGCCACCGAGCACCACCGGCACGTGAGTGTAGGCTTCCTTGCAGCGCTGGCTGTAGACCAGGCTGGCGCGATCCGGACGCTTGCCGGCCATGCCGCCGGGCGTATAGGCGTCGTCGGAGCGGATCTTCTTGTCCGCGGTGTAGCGGTTGATCATGGAGTCCATGTTGCCCGCCGCCACGCCGAAGAACAGATTCGGCTCGCCGAGCTTCATGAAGTCGTCCTTCGAGCGCCAGTCAGGCTGGGCGATGATGCCCACGCGGAAGCCCTGCGCTTCCAGCAGACGGCCGATGATGGCCATGCCGAAGGACGGGTGATCAACGTAAGCATCGCCGGTCACGATGATGATGTCGCAGGAATCCCAGCCGAGCTGATCCATTTCTTCCCGGCTCATCGGGAGGAAAGGTGCAGGACCGAAACACTCGGCCCAGTACTTCGGATAGTCGAACAGGGGCTTCGCAGCTTGCATATTTTTTGACCAGCGGGCTTTTCACGGGGCGCGAAATATAGCACAAATTTTGAGCAAATCCGACGCCTACGCTAGGTTTCTGCGTGCCAACCCACAAGCTGGACGTTCATCGACCGCCCTGTGATCACAGTTCCTGCAGGTCGCTATACTCCTGCCAAATTGCCGCCCGCCACGCCGAACAAGTCGTCACCAACAAGGAGCATGTGCGGTGTCACGCCTGACCATTTCACTGTTCCTGCTACTTTGCTGGCTTGGCACCAACGTGCCTGCACTGGCGGCCATCGAACTGACCCCGGGCAGCAGCGGCGAGTCCCTGAATGCTTACATCGAGCTGCTCGAAGACCCGGACGGCAGCCTTGGGATCGCCGACATGGGCCGGCCCGAGGTGCAGCAGCGATTCACGCCAGCAGCCGGTCGCGCCAGCGTGGGCCAGAGTCGGAGCGTCTGGTGGGTCAGGGTACAGCTGACCCGCAGCCCCGAAGCGCCAAAGCAATGGTGGCTGGAGAACTCGGGCATCACCGTCCAGCGCGTCCAGCTCTACCTGCCGGACGGCCAGGGTGGCTGGGCGGAGCGGGAGTCCAGCGAGGCCCAGCCCTTTGCCCGGACGCGCGACTATTCCTATCGGCGCATGCTGTTCCAGCTCCCGGAGATCGAGGGCCAACCGCTCACCCTGTACTTCCGCAGCTATGACCCGGCGGGCAACTCGTTCCCGCTGAAGATCTGGCAACTGGATGACCTCAAGGAACTGAAGGCCGGCGAGAACCTCGGCTTCGGCCTGGTCTATGGCGTGATCCTGGCGCTGCTGCTGTACAACCTGTTCATCCTCATTGCGCTGCGTGACCGCGCTTACCTCTGGTACGTGCTGGCCACCGGCAGCGCGCTGGTGTTCATCCTCAGCATGACTGGCCACGGCTTCCAGTATTTCTGGTCCGACGCGCCAGTGCCGGTATGGCTGGACCGCATTACCCTGCCCTCGCTCTGGGGCATCTTCGTGATGCGTTTCACCCAGGAACTGCTCTGCGCACAGCGAGGCTTGCGCTGGGCTGATCGACTATTCAATGTCGCCTGTGCGCTCTACGCCGTCGCCATCCTGATCAACTTCTTCGGCTACCGCGCCGAGGGTGCCGTCCTGATCGCCGTAACACCAATCGTGACGGTGCCCACGGCCCTGATCATCGCCGTCATCCGCTGGCGCCAGGGCTTCATCCCGGCACGCTTCTACCTGCTGGGCTACGGCACGGTGCTGGTCAGCACTGCAGTCCTGGTGATGCGCGCAGCCGGCATCATCCAGCCGATCAATTTCACCGCCTACATGTTCCCGGTGGCCATCGCCGCCGAGTCGATCCTGTTCTCCTTCGCCCTTGCCTACCGCATCCAGATGCTCAAACAGGAAAAAGCTGCCGCGCTGGAACAGGCCGACCGCGAGAAGGCCGCACGCCTGGCACAGATGCAGGCCAGCGCGGACGAGTTGCAGGCGGCCGTCACCACCCGTACGGCTGAACTGGCAGCAGCCAACCAACGCCTGTGCGAACGTGAACGGGCGCTCGAACATGCGGCCTTCCACGATGCCCTGACCGAGCTGCCGAATCGCCGTTATTTGATCGAGCGTACCGAATCGGCCCTCTCCAGTGCCAAGCGCAATGAGGAATCGCTTGCCCTGATGCTGATCGATCTCGACCATTTCAAGCCAATCAATGACCGTTTCGGCCATGATGCCGGCGACCTGATGCTGCGCATCACCGGGCAGCGCCTGCGTGAGCACGTACGCGGCGGCGATGCCGTGGCGCGATTGGGTGGCGACGAATTCGCCGTACTGATTTGCGGGCCGGATGCCGAGCTACAGGCGCGCGAGCTTGCCCGGCGCCTGCTGGAGGAGCTGGCCGCCCCGGTGGTCTACGGCGACGAGGAGCTGGTCGTGAGCATCAGCATCGGCGTGGCCTTGTTCCCTCGTCACTCCAGCCAGTTCGCCGGCCTGTACCAGACTGCGGACCGCGCCCTCTACAAGGTCAAGGCCCACGGCCGCTCGGGCGTGGCCGTATTCGGCGAAGACGGTGAGCACTCTGCGGAAAGCAATCTGCAGCTCGATGTCCTGAGGATTCGCAGCGGGTTGCTGTGAGGGCAGGCCTGCCTAGGAAATGAATTCGCCCCCACAGGCTATGTGCATGACCTTACTTAGGCCAGGTAACGGCGCGGCACCCGGGCCGTCACCTTGGTCAGCAACTCGTAGCCGATGGTACCGCACGCCGCTGCCAGCTCATCTACGGGCAACTGTGCCCCCCAGAGCTCGACCGGGTCGCCCACGACGGCGCTCGGAAGGTCTGTCAGGTCCACGGCCAGCATGTCCATGGAAACGCGTCCGGCCAGAGGCACGCGCTGGCCATTGACGATCACCGGGGTGCCACTGGGCGCATGGCGCGGATAGCCATCGGCATAGCCGCAGCTGACGGTGCCAATGCGCGACGGTCGCGCGGCTTCCCACGTCGCGCCATAACCGACGCTCTCGCCCATCGGCACCTCACGTACTGCAATCAGCTTCGCGCTCAGGCTCATGGCTGGCTTGAGCCCCAGTTCATGGGCGCTGATATCTGCGAAGGGGCTGGCACCATAGAGCATGATGCCGGGGCGCACCCAGTCCATATGGGCTGCGGGCATGGTCAGGATCGCCGCCGAGTTGGCCAGGCTGCGCCGGTCGAAATCCAGCTCCAGCAGGCCGAGGAAGCTTTCCAGCTGCCGCTCGTTGAGCTCGTGGCCGCGCAGGTCGGCGCAGGCGAAGTGGCTGATCAGGTTGAGTTCGGCGACTTGAGGGGTGCCCCTCAGGCGCGCATGGCAATGGCGCAACTCGTCCTCGCCGAATCCCAGGCGATGCATGCCGGAATCGAGTTTGAGCCAGACGTTCAGCGGCCGGCTGAGCGGAGCGGCCAGCAGCGCAGCAACCTGCTCGCTGCCCTGCACCACGACGTCGAGGCCAAGCTGTGCGGCCAACTGATACTCAACGGCCTCGAAGCAGCCCTCCAGCAACAGGATCCGCGTCTGGTCATCCAGCGCCCGAACCTCGGCCGCCTCCTCCAGGCAAGCTACGGCAAAACCATCCGACTCACCGTGCAAGACGCTGACGACTTCACGCACGCCGTGCCCATAGGCATTGGCCTTGACCACGGCAAACGCTTCCCGACCCGGCGCGCAGCGCTTGGCAACGGCATAGTTGTGACGAATGGCGGACAGGTCGATGGCAGCGATCAGCGGGCGCATGGGCGGGCTCTAGAACGAAAACGGGCGTCCATCATACCGCCTGGACGCCTGCGTTCATTGATCCAGCTTCTTACTCATCTTCGAAGTTGTACGCACCCGGCGCCAGGTTCTCAAAGCGTGAATACTTGCCCATGAAGGCCAGGCGAACGGTACCGATCGGACCGTTACGCTGCTTGCCGATGATGATCTCGGCAACGCCCTTGTACTCGGTCTCGGGGTGATAGACCTCGTCGCGGTACACGAACATGATGATGTCGGCGTCCTGCTCGATCGCTCCCGATTCACGAAGGTCGGAGTTCACCGGACGCTTGTTGGGTCGCTGTTCCAACGAGCGGTTGAGCTGGGAGAGCGCGATCACCGGGCAGTTGAACTCTTTGGCCAGGGCCTTGAGCGAGCGGGAGATCTCGGAAATCTCGTTGACCCGGCTGTCGCCGCTGGAGCCGGGAATCTGCATGAGCTGCAGGTAGTCGACCATGATCAGACCGATCTCGCCGTGCTCGCGGGCAAGGCGGCGGGTACGCGCGCGCATTTCCGAAGGTGAGATGCCGGCGGTATCGTCGATGAACAGCTTGCGGTCGTTGAGCAGGTTCACCGCCGAGGTCAGGCGCGGCCAATCATCGTCGTCCAGTCGGCCGGCACGCACCTTGGTCTGGTCGATGCGCCCAAGAGAGGCGAGCATACGAATCACGATGGATTCAGAAGGCATCTCCAGCGAATACACCAGGATCGCCTTGTCGCTGCGCATCAGCGCGTTCTCGACCAGGTTCATCGCAAAGGTGGTCTTACCCATGGACGGACGACCCGCGACAATGATCAGGTCGGCCGGCTGAAGGCCGCTGGTCTGGGTGTCCAGGTCGTTGAAGCCGGTGGACAGGCCGGTGATGGCGTCGCCGTTGTTGAACAGCTCATCGATCCGATCGATCGCCCTCACCAGGATGTCATTGATGCCGACTGGACCGCCGGTCTTGGGCCGCGCTTCGGCGATCTGGAAGATCAGACGCTCGGCTTCATCGAGGATTTCTTCGCCGGTGCGGCCCTGCGGCGCATAGGCGCTGTCGGCGATCTCGTTGCTGATACCGATCAGCTGGCGCAAGGTGGCGCGCTCGCGAATGATCTGTGCGTAGGCCTTGATGTTGGCAACCGACGGGGTGTTCTTCGCCAGTTCGCCGAGGTAGGCCAGTCCGCCGACCTGGGGCAGTTGGCCTTCCTTGTCCAGTTGCTCTGACAAGGTGACCACGTCGAATGGCATGTTGCGTTCGGCCAGTTTGAAGATGGCGCGGAAGATCAGCCGATGATCGTGGCGATAGAAGTCACCGTCGGACACCTGGTCGAGCACGCGCTCCCAGGCATTGTTGTCCAGCATCAGGCCCCCGAGGACGGCCTGCTCGGCCTCGATGGAGTGCGGCGGCACTTTCAGGGCGGAAGTTTGCAGGTCGAATTGTTCCGGGACGGAGATATCGTTCATGGGCTCGGAAAAATATTGGGGTAGAAAGACATCGGGCACGGCATCGCTGTTGCGATGACGTGCCCGATGTTAGCGGCCCTGCACCCAAGTGCAAGTCCACTCGACGGCTTGCTTAGCCAGCGATCACGATCAGCTTGACGGTCGCTTCAACGTCGGTGTGCAGGTGCACAGCAACGTCGTACTCGCCAACTTGACGGATGGTGCCGTTCGGCAGGCGGACTTCAGCCTTGGCAACCGGAACGCCAGAGGCGGTCAGGGCGTCAGCGATGTCGTGGGTGCCGATGGAGCCGAACAGTTTGCCTTCGTCGCCAGCGCTGGCAGTGATGGTCACTTCCAGTTCGGCCAGTTGGGCAGCACGAGCTTCAGCAGAAGCTTTCTTGTCGGCAGCCTGCTTTTCCAGTTCAGCGCGGCGAGCTTCGAACGCAGCAACGTTCTCAGCGGTAGCAGCGGTGGCCTTGCCTTGCGGCAGCAGGTAGTTACGGCCGTAACCGGCCTTGACGTTCACCTTGTCGCCCAGGTTGCCCAGGTTGGCGATTTTTTCGAGCAGGATGACTTCCATTTGAGTCTTACCTCTTAACTTTTAACCTTCACCGTTCGCGGGGCCAGGGCCGTTCTTGCGCGCTTGGCGCCCACGAAAATCAATCAGACTGTCGACGATGGCCAAAACCACCAGCAACGGATAGATCAGCTGCATGAACAGCAGCAGCGACACATACAGCCCTACGAGCCAAAAACCAGCCAGCCCACCCTGCTTGACCAACCCGTGTATCAGGGCCAGTCCGGCAAAGGCCAGCGGTACGCTGCAGATCGGCGTCAGCATGGCGAGCTCCAGACCCAGGTTCGGGCCTAATAGCATCGCAGCCAGCAAGCCGAAGCTCAGCGCCGGCGGCAGCCTCAGCGCGCGAATTTCACGCCCGAAACCACCCGGGTTGTACAAGGCTGCCTGCCAGTAGCGGCCAAGCGCCAGGCTCAGCACGCAAAGCAGTTGCAGCAGCGCTGCGATCAAACCAGTCAAGACCGGTGCGATCATGGCATCCAGACGCGCTCGCTCGTCCTCCGACAACTGCGGATGGACACCCCCCATGACCTGCGGCAAGAGCTTCTGCAACTCCCCCGCCATAGCCACGATGGGCTCGCGGAACACCGCGCCCAGCACCACGCTGAACAACAGCCCGAGCGCCACGCTAACCATCAGCACCCGCGTCCAGGACACGCTGGAACGCAACACCAGGGCCAGTCCGAGCGAGCCGAGCAGCACCAGGAGGGTGCGCGGTTCGCCGAAGTACCACCAGCCAAGAGCCGGTAGCAGCGCCCAGGCAAGGATGCCGACAGCGTCGTTCATGCCGCGCCGCAGCAGCACCAGGCTACCGGCGGCCGCGCTCAGCCAGAACATCATGGGCAGGGCCGCAGCCCCAGCCACCACGAGAGTGGCCTGGGTACGACCGCGCATGATGAACTCAGCCAGGGCGCGCATGTGATCTATCCCTTACTCAGTCGACCGCCCGGTCTCAACGGCCGTGGCTGTCGGTGTAGGGCAGCAGGGCCAGGTAGCGGGCACGCTTGATAGCGGTGGCCAGCTGGCGCTGATACTTGGCTTTGGTGCCGGTGATACGGCTCGGAACGATCTTGCCGGTTTCGGAGACGTAGGCCTTCAGGGTGTTGAGATCTTTGAAGTCGATCTCTTTCACGCCTTCAGCGGTGAAACGGCAGAATTTACGACGACGGAAGAAACGTGCCATGAATGTGGCTCCTCAATAGATCCGTGGATTACTCGTCAGCGTTGTCGCTGTCGTCGCCTTCGGCAACAGCGTCAGTCTCAACGCGGTCGCGGCGCTCGCGACGCTCGCTGCGGTTTTCCTCGGCCTTGAGCATCTCGGACTGGCCGGTGATGGCTTCGTCGCGACGGATGACCAGGTTGCGGATAACGGCATCGTTGTAGCGGAAGTTGTCTTCCAGCTCAGCCAGGGCCTTGCCACTGCACTCGACGTTCAGCATCACGTAGTGAGCCTTGTGAACGTTGTTGATGGCGTAGGCCAGCTGGCGACGGCCCCAATCTTCGAGGCGATGGATCTTGCCGCCGTCTTCTTCGATGAGCTTGGTGTAGCGCTCAACCATGCCGCCAACCTGCTCGCTCTGGTCCGGGTGAACCAGGAAGATGATTTCGTAATGACGCATAAATGCTCCTTACGGGTTGTAGCCTGCCAACGTTGTGGTCAGGCAAGGAGTGAATGTCTCGTTTTGGCTTGCCGGGCTGAGGGCGCGAAAAAGCCTGCCCCCACGGCAAGGGGCGACATTCTAGAGAAGCCCCGATGACCGTGCAAGGCGAATTGGCGATTATTTGAGCAGCCCCGAAGTAGGCAATTTTCCCTGTCGGGGATTTCATTTGCCGAGCAAGCGGAGGGCCGGCCGTTCGAGCCATGAGTGACGCTCGCCCTCTCCTATCCGCGCCCTCCCAAGGGAGAGGGCGCGTGAAAGCGAATGCATTCGCAATAGCAGACCGAAGGTCTGCTGCCTCAGGGGCTGGAACGACCGCGCTGGCGAACCGCCTCGAACAGGCAGATGCCAGTAGCCACCGAGACATTGAGGCTGCTGACGCTACCCGCCATGGGCAGCTTGACCAGATAGTCGCAATGCTCGCGCGTCAGCCGGCGCATGCCCTTGCCCTCTGCCCCCATCACCAGCACAGTGGGGCCGGTCATGTCCTGCTGGAAGACCTCCTGCTCGGCCTCACCAGCGGTACCAACGACCCAGAGGCCTTTCTTCTGCAGTTTTTCCAGCGTCCGCGAGAGGTTGGTCACCGCCACCAGCGGCATCACTTCCGCTGCGCCGCAGGCGACCTTGCGCACCGTAGCGTTCAAGGTGGCGGATTTATCCTTGGGAACAATCACTGCCAGCACTCCCGCCGCATCGGCGGTGCGCAGGCAGGCGCCAAGGTTGTGCGGGTCGGTGACGCCGTCTAGCGCCAGCAGCAGCGGTGCACCGGGTGTACGCTCAAGCAGTTCGTCGAGCATGTTCTCTCCCCAGACCTGACTGGGACTGACTTCGGCCACCACGCCCTGATGGACGCCTTCGGCCCACTCGTCCAGCTCGTGGCGATCCTTGTGACCAACCGAAACGCGGTGCTGCGTCGCCAGGTCGATCAGGACCTGCACCCGCGGATCATGCCGACTTTCGGCCAACCAGAGCTGCTTGACGCGTTTGGGGTGGTGACGCAACAACGCTTCCACGGCATGTACGCCGTAGACCTTTTCCAACTGACTCATTTCTTGACCTTGGTAGCGGGCGCCTTGGGTTTTGGCGGACCCTTGCGATGCTTGGAGGGTTTACTGGCGGCTTTGGCCTTCTTCTTTTGCGGCTTGCCCCCTTCCTTGACCTTGCCTGGCATATCCAGGGCCTTCTGCGCTGGCCGCGTACCTTTGCTGGCCTTGGCGCCTTGCTTGGCCTCGCTGATCAGTGCCTGCTTCAATGCACGGCTCTTGTTCACGTCGGTGTTGCCGAGCATCTCCTCAGCCTGTACGAGCATTTCTGGGGGTACCGTCGGCAGCGCCTGCACTTGCCCGACCTTGCGCCGACGAGGTGCAGTCGAATGCTGCGGATCATGCCGTGGCTTTTCCTGTGCGGCGCGGGCAGCTGCCTTGGCGCCGCGACCACGGCCCTTGCCGGTCCGGGGCGTTTCCAACGCCTTGGCGGGTTTTTCCGGCCCACGGGACTTGCGCCCCACAGGTGCGCTGAGCACATTTCCGGACAGCTCGAAATCGATCTTGCGCTCGTCCAGGTCGACCCGCGCCACCACCACTTCCACGGTGTCGCCGAGACGGAAGCTACGACCACTACGCTCGCCGGCAAGGCGATGGTGAATGGGGTCGAAATGGTAGTAATCACCCGGCAGCGCCGTGACATGTACCAGGCCTTCGACATAGATGTCGATCAGCTCGACGAAGATGCCGAAGCCGGTCACCGCGGAGATCACGCCGGGGAAAGTCTCGCCCACGCGATCGCGCATGTACTCGCACTTCAGCCAATTGGTGACGTCGCGGGTCGCCTCGTCCGCACGGCGCTCGGTCATCGAGCACTGTTCGCCAAGCTGGGCCAGGGCGGCCTCGTCATAGGGATAGATGCGTGCCTTGACCATGCTTGCCGCACCGGCACGACGCACATGCTCGGTTGTCCGTTTGGAGCGGATGACGCTGCGAATGGCGCGATGCACCAGCAGATCCGGGTAACGGCGGATCGGCGAGGTGAAATGGGTGTAAGCGTCGTAATTCAGGCCGAAGTGTCCCTCATTATCCGGGCTGTAGACTGCCTGACTGAGCGAGCGCAGCATCACCGTCTGGATCAGGTGGAAGTCCGGGCGCCCACGGATCGACTCCAGCAATGCCTGATAGTCGCTCGGGGTTGGCTCGGCCTTGCCGCGATTGAGCGTCAGGCCAAGCTCCGCGAGGAACTGACGCAGCTTGTCCAGGCGTTCGCTCGGTGGGCCTTCGTGGATACGGTAAAGGGCCGGCACCTCATGCTGCGTCAGGAAGCGTGCAGTCGCCACGTTGGCGCACAGCATGCACTCCTCGATCAGTTTGTGGGCGTCGTTGCGCTGGGTGGGCAGGATTTCCTGGATCTTGCGATCGGCACCAAAGACGATGCGCGTCTCCTGGGTTTCGAAGTCGATCGCGCCACGCACCTGGCGCGCAGCGAGGAGCACTTTATAGAGCTTGTAGAGCTGCTGCAGCGGCTTGACCAGATGCGGCAGCTGTTCGCCGAACTGCTGGGCCTCGGCGGACTCAGGCGTCTCGAGGAACTGGCTGACCTTGGTGTAAGTGAGCCGCGCATGGGAATGGATGACCGCCTCGTAGAACTCATAGCCGGTCAGCTTGCCCGCACGGGTAATGGTCATGTCGCAGACCATGGCCAGGCGATCCACCAGCGGATTCAGCGAGCACAGGCCGTTGGACAGCACCTCCGGCAGCATCGGCACGACCTTCTCGGGGAAGTACACCGAGTTGCCCCGCCTGGCCCCCTCCTCATCCAGCGCCGACCCCACTTTCACATAGTGAGAAACGTCGGCGATGGCGACGATCAGGCGCCAGCCGCCGCCCTTGCGAGCCTCGGCATAAACGGCATCGTCAAAATCGCGGGCATCTTCGCCATCGATGGTAACCAAAGGCAGCTCACGCAGGTCGATGCGCTTTTCCTTGTCCTTCTCGACCACTTCCGGCTTGAGCTTGGCGGCCTCCTTGATAACAGCCTGCGGCCATTCATGGGGAATGTCGTAGCTGCGCAAGGCGACTTCGATCTCCATCCCGGGCGCCATGTAGTCACCCAGTATCTCCACGACTTCGCCCTGGGCCAGGCGGAAGCTGCTCGGCCACTGGTCGATCTTCACCTGGACGAACTGGCCGTGCTTGGCAGCGCCCTGCTTGCCACTGGGTACCAGCACTTCCTGCTGGATCTTCGGGTTGTCGGCCACCACCCGGGCGATACCGCTTTCCTCGAAGAAGCGGCCGACCAGGGTTTCATGGGCGCGCTCGATGATCTCGACCAATGCGCCCTCGCGTCGACCGCGACGGTCAAGGCCGGCGACTCGCGCCAACGCGCGATCGCCGTCGAACACCAGGCGCATTTGCGCCGGGCTGAGAAACAGGTCATCGCTGCCGTCATCGGGAATCAGGAAACCGAAGCCATCACGGTGGCCACTGATGCGCCCACAGATCAGGTCGAGCTTGTCGACCGGGGCATAGGTGCCGCGACGGGTATAGATAAGCTGGCCATCGCGCTCCATGGCGCGGAGTCGACGGCGCAAGGCCTCCAGCTGCTCTTCGCTGGTCAGGCCGAATTCTTCCACCAGCTGCTCACGATTGGCCGGTGCGCCGCGTTCGTCCAAGCGTTGCAGGATCAGTTCACGGCTGGGAATCGGGTTTTCGTATTTTTCCGCCTCGCGGGCGGCCTCGGGATCGAGGTTCTGCCAATCGGCCATCAAAGGGTGATCACCTTTTCATACATAGTTGGATTTGCCATATGCCTATTGAAGCGCGAATTCCGTTTATCGGTCAGCTTTGCCTGAAGAATAATTTTTTTCGTGGTCAGGGGTTTACAACACAAAACTCGGCTCGTATAGTTCGCGCCCACAGCGTCGGTGAGACGTTGTAACACGGAAATTGGTGAGTAATCATCAACATCCAGTGCCCAGGTGGCGGAATTGGTAGACGCACTAGGTTCAGGTCCTAGCGGTGGCAACACCGTGGAAGTTCGAGTCTTCTCCTGGGCACCATTTTAAGAAGTTGAGCCAACGGCTCGACTTCGTACCAAACGGATTGTGTGGATCCGTATCGAGTGAATCGATGAAGTCCATAAAAGTCGATGAGCGATCATCGCAATGTGCCCAGGTGGCGGAATTGGTAGACGCACTAGGTTCAGGTCCTAGCGGTGGCAACACCGTGGAAGTTCGAGTCTTCTCCTGGGCACCACTCTTCAACACAAAGCCGAGCCATGCTCGGCTTTGTGCTTTCCGCACGCCTGAAATCGGCCTTTGATGCCTGCGGGGCGGCCAACCCCCGCTCGACACATGGCAGGCCCAGGACGGTTTCCTACGCTTTGAACTGGCCCAAGCTGGCCTTGAGCTGGTCCGCCAGCCCGGCAAGTACGCGCCCACTGCTGGCGGTCGCCGCCACCGCCTCCGCCGCCAGACTGGCCTCGGCATGAATGACATCAACCCGGCCACGCACTCCGCCAGCACCTTCGGCCTGATGCTCTGCCGCTCGCGCCGCGGCCTGCACCGCACCGTGCACCTGCTCCACCGCTTGCTGCACACCCAGCTGCAGGCGCTCACTGTCGCGCAATGCCTCCAGCCCCTGGACCGCACGCTCCCGCGCCTGGGAGATGGCTGCCACCGCTTCGCGGGCACCGGTCTGCAGGGCCACGATATGTGTCTGGATATCTCCCGTGGATTGCTGGGTCTTGCTCGCCAGGGCCCTGACTTCATCGGCCACCACCGCAAAGCCTCGCCCGCTTTCCCCAGCCCGCGCCGCCTCGATGGCAGCATTGAGCGCCAACAGATTGGTCTGCTCAGCGATGCCGTGGATGACAGACAGCACCATCTCGATCTGCTCGCTCTGCTGCGCCAAACGCTGAATGACTTCGGCTCCGTTCTGGACACGCTCTTCCAAGGCCTCGATCAGTCCACCGACCTTGCGAGCGATCGCCGCGTTGTCCTGGGCCGCCTGGCGAATCTCGCCGACCTGGCGCAAGGCGCTTTGCATCGCCTGGCTTTCCGACTGCGCCTCGGCAACCATGCCAGCCAGGACATGCAGGCTGCCCTCCACCTCACTGCGCTGACGCTGCGCCGCCGACTCAGCCGCCAGGCTGCGCTCGGACAACGCCTTGATCTCGACCCCGGTCTGCCGCGCGACATCGCCGGCCTCCCGAACGATCGGCTGCAGCTTGTCGACGAAGCGGTTCACCGCACTGGCCATCTCGCCGAGCTCATCACGACTGTCCAGCTTCACGCGGCGAGTAAGATCACCCTCACCCGCCGCCAGGTCGTCCAGAGCAACGATCAACAGGCGCAGCCGGCTGACCACTCGCCACCCCAACACCACTGCCAGCACCAGCAGCGCGCCCAACCCGACCAGCGCCAAGCCTAAGCCGACGCGCCAACGGAGCTGATCCGCCGCCGACTCCACCGCATCACGGGTACCGGCACTCATGTTGCCGGCCGCCTCACGCGCCGACTGCAACCGTGCAGTCAAGGCTGCACTGCTTTCCGTAGCAGCACCTGTCAGACTGTCCCCAACCAGCTCGCCGCCGCTCGCAATCAAGGCATCGAAACGCTTGTCCAGCGCATTGAGCTGCTGCTCGACAGACGCCGTGGAGACCCCCAGCCGAACCTTACCAATCTCAACGCCGTTGGGACTGATCGTAGCCTCGACCAGATAGACCGACGGGTCGCTGGCTGCCGCATGGAGCACCTTATCCAGGGCACGCTGCCCCTCCCCCTTGGCCAACAGCGTCTTGATCTGCGGGTTCTCTCGGTTGAGATAACGGGTCAGGTGCTGGCCATCCGCACCGTCGTAAACGACGAAAAGAACATTGGGATTGCGCTGGGCGCGGCGGGCGAACTCGGACAGCGTCGGCACATCGCTGTCCCACATGGCACGCGGGGCCACAGCAGCGAGCAACTGCGCCAGGTCATTGGCCGACTCCTTGAGGTTCTGCTCCAGCGTCTGCCGCAGCTGCCCCTGCTCCTGCTGCAAGCGCTGGCTGAGCGCAGCGGAAAGACGCTCGCGGGTCCTGGTCGAAAGCGCTCCCAAGCTACCGGAGACCTCCTGCCCCGCCTGCTCCAGCTCGGCCGCCAGGCGCTGGGTATCACCCCCCAGGCGCACCGCGAGCTCATCCACCAGGGCACTGACGGTGCTTCGGGTCAGAACAACGGCCACCAACACTTGCACCAGCAGGGCAAGCCCCAGAGCGATGAAGGCAGGACGCAACAAACGACTTTGCAGCAGCGACAAGATGGCTGGCACGACGATGGACTCCTCAACAACCGTTACCGCTGTAACGGCGACAACCGGGATTTATTGAGTCCCCGCAAAGTGCGTGCCGACCAGTAGCACGATTATCCGCATTGCCAGAACGACGAAGGGCCGCACTAGGCGGCCCTTCGGGAGAGTCTGGCGACTCAGGCGTAGGGATGACGCAGCACGATGGTCTCGTTTCGATCCGGGCCGGTGGAGATGATGTCGATCGGCGCACCAACCAGCTCCTCCACACGCTTGATGTAAGCGCGGGCATTAACCGGGAGTTCTTCAAGGCTCTTCGCACCAACGGTGGAATCGCTCCAGCCCGGCAGATCTTCGTAGACCGGCTGGAGGCCGATGTAGCTGTCGGCATCGGTCGGCGCATCGATCAGCACTTCGCCGTTCTGGTCCTTGTAGCCGGTGCAGATACGGATGGTTTCCAGCCCATCCAGAACATCCAGCTTGGTCAGGCAGAGACCGGAGATGCTGTTGATTTCGATGGCGCGACGCAGGATCACCGCATCGAACCAGCCACAACGACGGGCGCGTCCGGTCGTGGAGCCGAATTCATGACCGCGCTTGGCCAGGTAGGCGCCAGTTTCGTCGAACAGCTCGGTCGGGAACGGACCGGAACCTACGCGAGTGGTGTAGGCCTTGGTGATACCGAGGATGTAGTCCAGGTACAGCGGTCCGAAGCCGGAGCCGGTGGCGGTGCCGCCAGCGGTGGTGTTGGAGCTGGTGACGTAGGGATAGGTGCCGTGATCGATGTCCAGCAGCGAGCCCTGGGCACCTTCGAACATGATGTAGGCGCCCTGCTTGCGCAGCTGATGCAGGCGCGCAGCCACGTCGATCATCATCGGCTTGAGCAGTTCTGCGTAGGCCAGAGCTTCGTCCAGAGTCTTCTGGAAGTCGACCGCCGGCTCCTTGTAATAGTTCTGCAGGACGAAGTTGTGGTAATCCAGCAGCTCACCCAGCTTGGCGGCGAAACGCTCGCGATGGAACAGGTCGCCGATGCGCAGCCCGCGGCGGGCCACCTTGTCCTCGTACGCCGGGCCGATCCCGCGACCGGTGGTGCCGATCTTGGCGTCACCACGGGCCTTTTCACGGGCCTGGTCCAGCGCTACGTGGTACGGCAGGATCAGGGTGCAAGCCGGACTGATGCGCAGGCGCTCACGCACTGGCACACCTTTCTCTTCCAGCTTGGTGATTTCACGCAGCAGCGCATCGGGCGCGACAACGACGCCGTTGCCGATCAGGCACTCGACGTTCTCGCGCAGGATGCCGGACGGGATCAGGTGCAGCACCGTCTTTTCACCGTCGATCACCAGGGTGTGACCGGCGTTGTGGCCGCCCTGGTAACGCACGACAGCGGCAGCCTGGTCGGTCAGCAGATCGACGATCTTGCCTTTACCCTCATCACCCCACTGGGTGCCCAGGACCACGACATTCTTACCCATAACACTTGTCCTCTTCGCGGAAGCTCGATGCCGGCAGCAGCCGGCGGAAAACTCGGAAACCCGTTACTGACCGGCCGCCTCGACCGGTCGTGAATTTACCTTCCTAGGAAAGCGGTACTACCTGCCAGCGCCCGCCCTGCAGGCTCAGCTGGCGATCACAACCCACTTCCTGAGCATCGGCCAGCCCTTGCCCCGGCAGGGACTGAACCACGCGCACACCTTCGGCACGCAGGCGCTTTACCTCTCGCCAGAGGTAAAGATCGTGGCTGTCCGGGGCCCAGACGCCCGGCAGCTCTTGCGCCTGCGCCATACTGCCGAGGGTCACCAGCGTCTTCAGGTCGGTAGAGAAGCCAGTAGCCGGACGAGCACGACCGAAATCGGCGCCGATATCGTCATAGCGACCGCCCTGGGCGATTGACTGTCCGACACCCGGCACAAAGGCGGCAAACACCACCCCCGTGTGGTAGTGGTAACCACGCAACTCACCAAGATCGAAGTAGAGCGGCAACTCCGGATAGCGCAATTCCAGCGCATCAGCGATTGCGATCAGCTCGTCCAGAGCACGATGCACCTCGGTCGGAGCATCCATCAGCACGCCTTGCGCCAAGTCGAGAACCTCACGGCCACCGCACAGCTCAGCCAGGGCACGCAGCATAGACGCCAGATCAGCCGGGAGCCCTTCAGTCAGCTCGTCAACCTCATCGATCGCCTTGCGCTGCAAGGCGTCGAACAGGCTACGCTCGACTTCGCCGGACAACCCGGCCGCCTTGGCCAGGCCGCGATAAATGCCAACATGGCCAAGATCCATGTGCACGTCAGGCACGGCTGCCAGTTCAAGCATTTCCAACATCAGACTGATCACTTCCACGTCACTTGCCGGACTGGCATCGCCGTAGAGTTCAGCGCCAAGCTGGATCGGGCTTCGCGAGGTGGACAATGCGCGCGGCTTGGCATGCAGGACGCTACCGGCATAGCACAGCCGATTCGGACCCTCCCTGCGCAGAGTGTGGGCGTCGATTCGCGCCACTTGCGGGGTAATGTCAGCGCGGAAACCCATCAGGTGGCCCGACTGCGGGTCGGTTACCTTGAAGGTACGCAGGTCGAGGTCCTGGCCGGCACCGGTCAACAGGGACTCGAGATATTCGATATGCGGGGTGACCACGAAGTCATAGCCCCAACGCTGGAACAGGTCCAGCACCTGGCGGCGGGCTGCCTCGATGCGCGCCGCTTCGGGCGGCAGTACCTCTTCGATACCATCTGGCAGCAGCCAGCGATCTACCGTTGCCATTTCGCCACTCCCCTCTTATCCGGGCGGCAAGCCTTCAGTGAAGCAGATAAAGGAGGCCTGTCCCCAGCAACATGCTGGACAGACCCATCAGGCGGAGATGGCGATCCGTCAAATCCGCCAACCCGAGTACCGCGGCGCGCCAACGGCGCGGATAGAGGAACGGCAGGACGCCTTCCAGCACCAGCATCAGACAAAACGCAATGCCCAATTCCTGCCACATGATTCCCGCGGACGCAAAAAAGCCGGGATTTCCCGGCTGACCCATGATAACACGTTTTCTCGGCCGGTCACCCCGGCGGACGATCAGCGTCCGCCGGGCGACAGGTCAGCGCGCTGTCTTGTCAAGGTAACGGAAGAACTCGCTACTTGGATCCAGCACCATCACGTCACTCTTGTTCCCGAAGCTCCCACGGTAAGCCTGGAGGCTGCGGTGGAAAGCGTAGAACTCCTGATCCTGGCTGTAGGCCTTGGCATAGATAGCCGCGGCCTTGGCATCGCCATCACCGCGAGTTTCCTCTGCCTCGCGATACGCCTCGGCCAGCAGCACGCGGCGCTGACGATCGGCGTCGGCACGAATACCTTCGGCCAGCTCAGCGCCCTTGGCGCGATGCTCGCGGGCCTCCCGCTCACGCTCAGTGCTCATCCGCTCAAAGACGCTACGGTTCACTTCCTTGGGCAGATCGATGGCCTTGACCCGCACATCCACCACCTCGATCCCCAACTCCTTGCTGGCCATGCGATTGAGGGCAGTCGTGATGTCTGCCATCAGCGCATCGCGCTCGCCTGACACGACTTCGTGCAGGGTACGCTTGCCGAATTGGTCACGCAGGCCAGCCTCCAAACGCCGGGACAGACGCTCGTCGGCGATCTGCTTGATACCCGAAGTCGCGGTATAGAAGCGCTCGGCATCAGCCACACGCCACTTGGCGTAGGCATCGACCATCACGGCCTTCTTCTCCAGAGTCAGGAAGCGCTGGGTCGGCGCGTCCAGGGTCAGCAGGCGGGCGTCGAACTTGCGCACCTGGTTGACGTACGGAATCTTGAGATGAAGGCCAGGCTGGACGTCCGCCTCGACGATACGGCCGAATTGGAGAAGGACAGCCTTCTCGGTCTGCGACACGATATAGAGACTGCTCCACACCACCAAGGCCACGATGACTCCCGCGATCAAGGTGAACAGCGATTTATTGGTCATCAGCGACTCTCCCTCGAACGCAGATTGCGCTGCTGCATATCAGAGCTGACACGCGAGCCCAGATCACTGCCGCTCGCGGAAGTCGATGCCGCCGGCGCCGCTGGGCCGGAACCGGCGCCACGGCTGTCGATCATCTTGTCCAGCGGTAGATAGAGCAGGTTGCTTTGCCCTTCCTTGCCGGTCACCAGGACCTTGTTGGTATTGCTGAAGACTTCCTGCATGGTCTCGAGATACAGGCGCTGACGAGTCACTTCAGGCGCCTTGCGATACTCGGCAAGAAGCTTGCTGAAGCGATCTGCCTCACCCTCGGCACGAGCGATCACCTCATCGCGATAACCGTTGGCGTCTTCGATGATGCGCTGCGCCTGGCCCCGTGCCTCAGGCACCACGCCATTGGCGTACGCCTCAGCCTGGTTCTTGGCACGCTGCTCATCTTCACGGGCGCGAATCACGTCATCGAAGGCTTCCTGGACTTCACGCGGAGCCGCCGCACTCTGCACGTTGACCTGGGTGACGGTGATGCCGGTGCGGTAGGTATCGAGGAAGCGCTGCAGGCGCTCCTTGATTTCGCTCGCCATCAGTTCACGTCCTTCGGTCAGCACCTGATCCATCTCTGTGGAGCCCACCACGTGGCGCAGCGCGCTTTCGGTGGCATGCTGCAGGCTGACCTCAGGCTGATCGACGTTCAGTACGAAGTCCTGCAGGTTGCTGATCTTGTATTGGACGGTCAGCGGAACCTCGACGATGTTCTCGTCCTCGGTGAGCATCTGGCCCTGCTTGCTGTAGGCACGCTCACGAGTCACGTTCTCCTGGAACCTGCGATCGATGGGCGGAAAGTAGAAGTTCAGGCCCGGACCGACCGTTTCGTAGTACTTGCCGAAGCGCAGCACCACGGCTTGCTCCTGCTCATCCACGACATAGACGGCGCTATACAGCCAGACCACCGCGAGCAACGCGAGGCCGATGCCGAGCAGGCCGAAGCCACCCGACCGTCCGCCGCGATCATCGCCGCTCCGTTTCTTGCCGCTGCCGAACAACCCGTTCAGGCTGTCCTGCAGCTTACGAAAGGCCTCGTCCAGGTCCGGCGGCCCTTTGCGATCACCACCACGGCGACCACCCCAAGGGTCCTGATTGTTCGAGTTGCCACCCGGCTCGTTCCAAGCCATAGCGCTCTCCATACTGATAAAGCAAAGACGCGCCCACGGCGCGCCCGCCCATGCTACCCAAGCCTGCGGCCCGCAGCAAAACCACTCATACAGGCTTTATTGCAAAGTGTGTTGCTCAAGGAACTCGTTCGGCTGCCAACCCTCTCGGCTGACCAGTCGATTCAACTCTACGCGCGGCAGGCGCACGGCCAAAAGGACGTCACCTGCCTCATCGTGCGCTTCTGTCTGCACCGCGCCCAGGGCGAAGAACTGAGCCCGCAAACGACCTAAACGCTGGGGCAAGCGCAGAGTCCCGACAAACATGTCTTCGCCCAGCAACTCGGCCACCGCCTGCTTCAGCAGTTCCAAGCCACGCCCTTCACGCGCCGACAACCAGACTCGCTCGGGTTTTCCTTCCTCATTCCGCTGGATATGCGGCTCGACATTCTCGAGAAGGTCAACCTTGTTATAGACCTCCAGCATCGGCAGCCCCTCGGCGCCGATCTCCCCCAGCACGGCCAATACCTGTTCGATCTGCGCCATGCGCTCGGGCTCATGAGCGTCGATCACGTGCAGCAGCAGGTCGGCATTGCTGGACTCTTCAAGGGTAGCCCGGAAGGCTTCCACAAGCTTGTGCGGGAGGTGGCGAATGAAACCCACGGTGTCCGCTAGGACGATTGGCCCCACATCGCCCAATTGCAGACGGCGCAAGGTAGGGTCGAGCGTGGCGAACAACTGGTCAGCTGCATAGACCTCGGATGTGGTCAGGGCATTGAACAGCGTGGACTTGCCTGCGTTCGTGTAGCCAACCAGGGAGACCGCAGGGATATCCGCGCGCTTTCGCCCGCGACGCGCCTGCTCGCGCTGGCTGCGAACCTTCTCGAGACGCTGCTTGATCTGACGAATGCGTACCCGCAGCAAACGACGGTCGGTTTCCAGCTGGGTTTCACCCGGGCCACGCAGGCCAATACCGCCCTTCTGGCGTTCAAGGTGAGTCCAACCGCGCACTAGGCGCGTGCTCATGTGCTCAAGCTGGGCCAACTCGACCTGCAACTTGCCTTCATGAGTACGCGCGCGCTGGGCGAAGATGTCGAGAATCAGACCGGTACGGTCAAGCACCCGGCATTCGAAGGCGCGCTCGAGATTGCGCTCCTGGCTGGGTGTGAGGGTGTGGTTGAAGATGACCAGCTCGGCCTCTTCGGCCTTGACCAGGTCATGCAGCTCATCGACCTTACCGCTACCGATGAGGAACTTGGCCGTCGGCTGGTGGCGAGACACGGAGACAAAAGAAACCGTATCGGCACCCGCCGAACGTGCAAGCTCGAGGAATTCCTGCGGATCTTCGCGCGCCTCTGGGTCTTGGCCATCCAAGTGAACCAGGATGGCCCGCTCTCCTCCGCCCGGGCGTTCGAAAAACAATGCAATCTCCTATTTAGGCGTTGCCTGGCTCTGGCTGCTCTTGCTCGGAAGCGCTGGGCAGACGTACCGGGCGGCTAGGCACCACGGTGGAGATGGCATGCTTGTAGACCATCTGGCTGACAGTGTTCTTCAGCAAAATCACGAACTGGTCGAAAGATTCGATCTGGCCCTGCAGCTTGATGCCGTTGACCAGGTAAATGGAAACCGGAACGCGTTCCTTACGCAGGGTATTGAGGTAAGGGTCTTGTAGCGAATGCCCTTTTGACATGTGCCGCTCTCCTTTCTGGATTAATCGTTTTAGTTTTCAAATGACAAGAAAATTGAATGGTATCCGCCCTACCCCCAAGGATAGACGGTAACCAGCAAGGTCTCAGTTCAATATGGAGACCGACTTCAGGTATTTCAAGGCGCGCGGCAGATTGTCGCAATCAAGGCTATCCAGCCAGTGCAGGTCAGCCCAACTGCGCAACCAGGTGAATTGCCGCTTGGCGAGTTGGCGCGTGGCAATGACTCCACGCTCCTCCATCTCTGACCGGTTCAACGTGCCATCCAGGTATTCCCAGACTTGGCGATAACCGACTGCCCTTATAGACGGCAGCCCTGCGTGCAGGTCACTTCGACCGCGCAGCGCTTCGACCTCTTCGACGAAGCCCTGTTCCAACATCAACTGGAAACGTTGTGCAATTCTCTCGTGCAACACCTGCCGCTGGGCTGGAGCAATCGCCAGATGCGCAACAGTATACGGGAATTGCCCACCACCAGGCGCGCCGGAGACAGGATTTTGCGCAGCCTGGCGCAGCCTGTGGGCGGTCATGGTGAGACCGCTGACGAGGTAGACCTCCAATGCCCGAGTAAGCCGCTGCGGGTCATTCGGATGGATTCGTGCTGCGGACTCCGGATCCACGCGGGCCAACTCTCGGTGCAAGACATCCCAGCCTTCACGCGCGGCCCGCGCCTCCAGTTCGGCACGCACGGCCGAGTCGGCGCCCGGCATGTCCGCCAAACCTTCGAGCAACGCCTTGTAATACAGCATGGTGCCGCCGACCAGCAGCGGTATCCGCCCTTTCGCCGTAGCCTCGGCCATCGCGGCCAGGGCGTCGGTGCGAAACTCCGCGGCAGAGTAACTTTGCGCCGGATCGCGGATATCGATCAGACGATGAGGGAACTCGGCAAGCGTGGCCTTATCTGGCTTCGCCGTACCGATGTCCATGCCGCGGTAGATCAGTGCCGAGTCGACGCTGATCAGCTCGCAAGGCAGCGTGCGCGCCAGGGCCAAGGCCAGGTCAGTCTTGCCGGCGGCGGTCGGCCCCATGAGGAAGATTGCTGGCGGCAGGCGTTCAGCCATGCTCAGCGACCACGCAGGAAGAGTTTGTCCAGGTCGTCCATGCCCAGCTGGGTCCAGGTCGGCCGCCCATGATTGCACTGGCCGCTGCGCTCGGTGTTTTCCATGTCGCGCAGCAGGGCATTCATCTCCGGCAGGCTGAGCCGGCGATTGGCCCGGACTGCACCATGGCAGGCCATGGTGCCGAGGAGTTCGTTGAGATGCGCCTGGATGCGATCGCTGGTGCCGTATTCAAGCAAGTCGGCCAGCACGTCACGCACCAACTGCGAGGCCTCGGCCTGCTTCAAAAGGGCGGGAATCTGGCGGATTGCCAGGGTCTCCGGCCCCAGACGCTGCAGCTCGAAGCCCAGGCGGCGAAACCATTCAGCATGCTCTTCCGCACAATCTGCTTCGCGCTGACTGACCGCGAGCGACGCGGGCACCAGCAACGGCTGCCCCTTGAGCCCCTCACAGGCCATAGCCAGTTTCAGACGCTCGTAAGTGATGCGCTCATGGGCCGCGTGCATGTCCACCAGCACCAGCCCCTGGGCGTTCTCGGACAAGATGTAGATACCTTTCAACTGCGCCAACGCATAGCCCAGCGGCGGAATATCACCCTGGGTCTCGGGCAGGCTGACCGACGCTGCCGGCGTCAGAGGGGCAAAAAACTCGCGGTAAGCGCCCTTGGCTTCAGCTGCTGGCAACGGCGCAGCCGGGCGTGGAGACTGATAGCCCCCCGACAGGTGCCAGTTCGATTCAGCGGCCGGACGCTCCAACACGTTGGCTGCGAGGCTCATTTCCGCCTGAGGGCCGAACTCACCGGCAGCTTGTCCGGTTGGCCGTACCACGCTTTCGGTACCGGCCGGGGATGCCAATTGATCCTCAGGTCGCACTTCGCCGAGGGCGCGATGCAAGGTGCCATAAAGGAAGTCGTGGACCATCCGGCTGTCACGGAAGCGCACTTCGTGCTTGGTCGGGTGCACGTTCACGTCCACAGCCGCAGGGTCGACTTCGAAGAACAGGACGAACGTGGGATGCCGGCCATTGTAGAGAACGTCGCGATAGGCCTGACGGACCGCGTGGGCGACCAGTTTGTCGCGCACCATGCGGCCATTGACATAGAAATATTGCAGATCCGCTTGGCTGCGCGAGAAAGTCGGCAAGCCAACCCACCCCCACAGATGCAGCCCGTTGCGCTCGATCTCGATGGGCAGCGCCTGCTCCAGGAAAGCCGAGCCGCAGACCGTGGCCACCCGCCGCGCCTTGGAAATATCGTCCGGCGCCTCATGCAGGGCGAAGATGGTCTTGCTGTTATGCCGCAAGTGGAAAGCGACATCGAAGCGAGCCAGAGCCAGGCGCTTGATAACTTCCTGCAGGTGATCGAATTCGGTCTTCTCGGCGCGCAGGAACTTGCGGCGTGCCGGGGTGTTGAAGAAAAGATCGCGGACCTCGACCGAGGTGCCCACCGGATGCGCTGCAGGCTGCACCCGCGCTTCCATGTCGCGCCCCTCGGTCTCGACCTGCCAAGCTTGCTCGGCATCGGCTGTGCGCGAGGTCATCGTCAGGCGCGCGACCGAGCTGATGGAGGCCAGCGCCTCACCACGGAAACCCAGGCTCATGACCCGCTCCAAATCCTCGAGATCACGGATCTTGCTGGTGGCGTGGCGAGCCAGGGCCAGCGGCAGATCGTCGGCCGGGATCCCACCGCCATCGTCGCGCACCCGTAGCAGCTTGATGCCACCCTGCTCGACTTCGACATCGATGCGGCGAGCCCCCGCATCCAGACTGTTTTCCAGCAGCTCCTTGATGACCGAAGCAGGACGTTCCACCACCTCACCAGCCGCAATCTGGTTCGCCAGCCGCGGAGTCAGCAGCTGGATACGTGGCAAGCCGCTCATGGTTGGGCCGCCAGCGTCGCGGCCGGGATGCTCAGGGTCTGACCGACTTTGATGTTGTCGTCCTTCAGAGAATTGGCACTGCGCAACGCGGGGAGGCTGACCTCATAGCGCTGGGCGATCAACGCCAGGCTTTCGCCGGAGGTCACCACATGCTCCCGCGGGCCAGGCGCGATCTTGCCTTGGTCACGCAGCCAGGCAATGTAGGTGCCGGGCGGCGGGTTCTGCTGGAAGAACTGCTTGATCCCGGTCTGGATGGAGCGTGCCAGTACCTGCTGGTGGCTCGGGTTGGCCAGCTTCTGCGACTCGTTGTGGTTGGAGATGAAGCCGGTCTCCACCAGGATGGATGGGATATCTGGCGATTTCAGCACCATGAAGCCCGCCTGTTCGACCCGGCGCTTGTGCAGCGGGGTTACGCGGCTGACATTGCTCAGGACCTTCTGCCCGACGTTCAGGCTGGAGGACAGGGTGGCGGTCATCGACAGGTCCAGCAACACGCCGGCCAGCATGCGGTCCTTGTCGTCCAGGCTGACGCTGCCAACCCCGCCGATCAGGTCGGAGCGGTTTTCGTTGTCGGCCAGCCAACGAGCGGTTTCGGACGTCGCCCCCCGATCGGACAGAGCGAACACTGAAGCTCCGAAAGCGCTGCGACTGGGCGCGGCGTCCGCATGAATGGAGACGAACAGGTCAGCGCCCTTCTTGCGGGCGATCTCGGTGCGTTTGCGCAGGGGAATGAAATAGTCGCCAGTACGCACCAGCTCGCCGCGGAAGCCTTTCTCGCGGCTGATCTGGCGCTGCAATTCCTTGGCAATGGCCAGGGTCACGTTCTTTTCATGCTGACCTTTGGGACCGAGCGCACCCGGATCCTCGCCGCCGTGGCCGGCGTCGATGGCGACAATGATGTCACGCTTGCCACCCGGAACCGGAGGCAGCTTGCTTGGTGCCGGCTGGGTCGGGGTCACAGGCGCCTGTGGCGCAGCCGGGGCGGTCGCCACCTGCGGCGCGCTGGCCTCATTGGCCGCCGCTTCCTGGTCGAACAAGTCGACCACCAGACGGTTGCCGTACTGCTGGTTGGGCGCCAAGGCGAAACTCTTGGGTGTGACAGCGGTGGAGACATCGATCACGACACGTAGGTCGGTCGGGCTGCGCTGGGCAGAGCGGACGCTGGTGATCGGCGTATTGCTGAGCGACAGCTGCTCCAGCTTGGTAGCCAACTGGGCACCGTTGAGATCGATGACGATGCGATTGGGCGCAGTGAGCGTGAAGACACTGTGCTGCACCGGACCGGAAAGGTCGAAGACCAGGCGCGTATTGTCCGGCGCACGCCATAGCCGCACCCCGCGGACCTCCGCGGCAGCCAGGACATCAGCGGCCAATGCCGCAAGTAGAACCCCAATCCCGGCAAACAGTGCGCGCGAGCGCATACCCCACCCCATTTTGTTTTTCATACTCCAACGGCCAGGGCGGCACACCAGGCTTCGCCGCGCTCGGTGTGTGGCGACAAACGCAGCGAACGGCCGCCCGCTTGCGGGGTAATGGTAATGTCCAGGTCGGCCTTTGGCAAAACGCCCTCACCCCGTTGCGGCCACTCGATCAGACATAGCGCATCGCCCTCGAAGTAGTCGCGAATCCCCAGAAATTCCAACTCCTCAGGGTCGGCAAGGCGATATAGATCGAAATGAAAGGCGCGCTTATCGCCAATTTCATAAGGCTCGACCAGCGTGAAGGTCGGACTCTTGACGGCCCCAGCGTGGCCCAGCCCCCGCAGGATTCCGCGTGACAACGTGGTTTTTCCGGCGCCCAGGTCACCATGCAGGTACAGGATGCCACAGCCGCCGGTCAGCTTCGCCAACCGCCCACCGAGGTCCAGCATGGCTTCTTCGCCTTCGGCATTCAGGATCACTTCAGGCACGGCGAAATCTCCTCGAGCAGCTGACGAATGGTCGGGATCAGGTCGCTGGCTGCAATTCCCCGCCCCAGGGCGCCGAGCGTCTCCCCGGCACTGGCGTGCAGCCAGACAGCCAGACACCCGGCATCGAAACTATCCATACCTTGCGCCAACAAAGCGCCGATCAGCCCGGCCAACACATCGCCAAGCCCCGCACCCGCCATGGCCGGATGCCCACGATCGCACAGGGCCAGTCGACCATTGGGCGCCGCAACCAGGCTGCCAGCGCCTTTGAGCACGACGCACAGGTTGAAGCGTTGCGCCAGGGCGAGCGCCGCTTTCGGGCGATCAGCCTGCACTTCGGCCGTGGAAATGCCCAACAGGCGAGCGGCCTCGCCCGGATGGGGAGTCATGACCCCGGCACTGGGCGGCTGAGCCAGGCCCACGGCAAGCAAGTTGAGCGCATCGGCATCCCACACTTGGGGAACGGTGCGGTCGGCAGCGACACTCAGCAGCGCACGCCCCCAGGCACCCTGCCCAAGCCCAGGGCCCACCACCAGCACATCGACCTTTTCCGTAAGCGCCAGCAGCTGGTTGGCCGACGCCACGCCTACACACATCACTTCCGGGCGCCTGACCAGGGATGCGGCAATGTGCTCCATGCGAGTTGCCAGCGAGACCAGCCCAGCACCGCTGCGCAAGGCGCTTTCCGCCGCAAGCAGGGCAGCCCCGCCGAACCCCAGGTCACCACCCACGACCAGCAGGTGGCCAAGCTGCCCCTTGTGCGCCGTGCGTGGACGGGGCGCCAGCCGCGGCAAATTGCCGAGCGCCAGGCGCACTGCCTGGCTTGGCGCTGCGGCCAGCAGATCGGGATCAGCCTGAAGATCGTCGAACACCAGCTCGCCGACCTGGTCCGGCGCATCGGCGGTGAACAAGCCGAGTTTCAGCCCGATAAAGGTTACGGTCAGGTCGGCACGTACGGCGACGCCCAGCACCCGACCGCTGTCCGCGCAGAGGCCGGACGGAATATCGATCGCCAACACCGGCTGTCCGCTGGCGTTAAGCAGGCGAATCGCCTGGGCATAGGGCTCACGCACCGAGCCGGACAGGCCAGTCCCGAGCAGGGCATCCACCACCACACCCTCAAGCGGCGCGCATTCAGTCCATGGCTGGACAGCGACCCCGACGGCAAGCGCTTCGTCGCGCGCCAGCGCCGCATCCCCAGCAAGCGCATCCCCAGCAAGCGCATCCGCCGCCCCGACCGCGAAAACTCGAACGCGCCAGCCCGCGCGCTGTGCCAGGGCGGCCACCAGGTATCCGTCGCCGGCATTGTTGCCACGGCCAGCCAGGACGCTGATGCAGCCCGCCTCGGGCCAGCGGTGTCGCAGCGCACGCCACGCGGCATGAGCGGCACGCTGCATCAATTCGAACCCAGGGGTGCCCGCCGCAATCAGGCAAGCATCGAGGTCTCGCACTTGTGCGGCGGAGTGGAGGCTGAGGGGCATTTCATCAGTGGGCAGCGTCATGTGCTTCGGATATGGGGATGAGGTCTGGCAGAATTATATCCACCTCAGCTGCCGTTTCCTGCCCCAGCATGCCCTTTTCAACGCCAGATCTCGCCGCACTCGCGCAATCCATCAAGGATTGGGGTCGAGAATTGGGCTTCCAGCAGGTCGGTATCTCCGGGCTCGACCTCGGCGAACATGAAACCCATCTCCAGCGCTGGCTCGACGCCGGCTACCAGGGCGAGATGGACTACATGGCGGCCCACGGCAGCAAGCGTTCACATCCGGAGCTGCTGGTACCCGGGACGTTGCGGGTGATTTCACTGCGCATGGATTACCTCCCGGGCGATAGCCAGATGGCGAGAGTCCTGGCGACGCCCGAAAAGGCTTACGTATCGCGCTATGCGCTGGGGCGCGATTACCACAAGCTGATCCGCAAGCGCCTGCAGCACCTGGCCGACCGCATCCAGCAGGTGATCGGCCCGCTCAGTTATCGCGCCTTCGTCGACAGCGCCCCAGTCCTGGAAAAGGCCATTGCCGAACAAGCGGGCCTGGGCTGGATCGGCAAGAACACCCTGGTACTCAACCGCAAGGCGGGCAGCTATTTCTTCCTCGGCGAACTGTTCGTCGACGCGCCGCTGCCCGTGGATCCGCCACAGGCCAGCGAACATTGCGGCCGTTGCTCGGCCTGCCTGGACATCTGCCCCACCGCAGCTTTCGCGGGCCCCTACCAACTGGACGCGCGACGCTGCATCTCCTATTTGACCATCGAGCTGAAGGGCTCGATTCCCGAGCATCTGCGCCCACTCATCGGCAACCGTGTGTTTGGTTGCGACGACTGCCAGATCGTCTGCCCGTGGAATCGCTTCGCCCGGCCTAGCGGTGAAGGTGATTTCCAGCCGCGCCATGGGCTGGACAATGCCGAGCTCGCCGAACTGTTCCGCTGGAGCGAACAGGAGTTTCTCAGCCGGACCGAGGGCTCGCCGCTCCGTCGTGCGGGTTATGAGCGCTGGTTGCGCAACCTGGCTGTCGGCCTTGGCAACGCCCCCTCGACCATTCCCGTACTGGAGGCCCTGCGCGCGCGCCGCGAGGACCCATCAGCGCTGGTTCGCGAACATGTGGAGTGGGCGCTAGCCCGCCACGCAGCGGGCTAGTCCTGAACCTCAGAACTTGAAGAAATTCTCGCGGTAGTGGCGCAATTCGGCGATGGAATCGCGGATGTCATCCATTGCCAGGTGGCTGCCGCTTTTACTCACGCCATCGCGCACCTTGGGCGCCCAGCGCGCGGCCAGCTCCTTGATCGTCGAAACGTCCAGGTTGCGGTAATGGAAGTAGGCTTCCAGCTGCGGCATATGCCGATAGAGGAAGCGGCGGTCCTGGCAGATGCTGTTGCCGCAGATCGGCGACTTGCCCTTGGGCACCCACTGCTCCAGGAAGGCAATGGTTTGTGCCTCTGCCTCCGCCGCGCTGATGCGGCTCTCGCGTACGCGTTGCGTCAGGCCGCTCTGGCCATGTTGGCGGGTGTTCCACTCGTCCATGCCGGCCAACACCTCGTCGCTCTGGTGCACGGCAATAGTCGGTCCTTCGGCGAGTACGTTCAGCTCGCTGTCGGTGACGATGGTGGCCATCTCGATGATGACGTCCGAGTCCGGGTTCAGGCCGGTCATCTCCAGATCGATCCAGATCAGGTTCTGGGCATTTTGCATAAGGTCAGTCTCCTCGACAGGACGCGCATTCTAGCTTAGAGGCCGCCTGAGAGGCGCGCGTGCTAAACTCGCGCCGATTTTTCCAAGCGGATCCCTCATGGCCAAACGCCACCTAACGCGCCGGCAAAGCTGGCGCATCGAAAAGATTCAGGAAGAGCGCGCTGCCCGGGCAGCCAAGCGCGAGTCACGTGCGCTCGATGAACTCGAGGGCGGCGACCTGGGGCACGAGCAAACCGGCCTTGTAATTGCGCACTTCGGCGTGCAAGTGGAGGTGGAGGCACAGGAAGGCGAACTGGCTGGCCAGATTTTCCGCTGCCACCTGCGCGCCAACCTGCCAACCCTGGTCACCGGAGACCGTGTGGTCTGGCGCTCGAGCAACCAGGGTAGCGGGGTGATCGTCGCCCAGCTGCCGCGCACCTCCGAGCTCTGCCGCCCGGATATGCGAGGCCTGCTGAAGCCGGTGGCCTCTAACGTCGATCAGATCATCATCGTCTTCGCCCCGCTCCCTCATCCGCACGCCAACCTGATCGACCGCTACCTGGTGGCAGCCGAGCACGCCGGCATTCGCCCCCTGCTGCTGCTGAACAAGGCCGACCTGGTGGACGAGCAGAACAGCGCCATGCTCGATGAACTGCTGGGTGTCTATCGGCATCTCGGCTATCCGCTGCTGGAAGTTTCCGCCCGACAGGGTGGCGGCATGGAGGAGCTCCAGACGCTTCTGGACGGTCACATCAGCGTGTTCGTCGGGCAATCCGGTGTGGGCAAGTCATCCTTGGTCAACAGCCTGCTGCCGGGCGTGGATACCCGCGTCGGCGCACTGTCGGAAACCACCGGCAAGGGCACCCACACCACCACCACCGCGCGCCTCTTCCACTTCCCTGGCGGTGGCGAATTGATCGACTCCCCTGGCATCCGCGAATTTGGCCTCGGCCACGTCAGCCGCGATGATGTGGAAGCCGGCTTCATCGAGTTCCACGACCTGCTGGGCACCTGCCGATTCCGCGACTGCAAGCATGACCGCGAACCCGGCTGTGCGCTGCTCAAGGCACTGGAAGACGGCCGCGTCCATGCGCAGCGCATGGCCAGCTATCGGCACATCCTCGCCAGCCTCCCGCAGGACGAGTATTAACGCAACGGTGCTTGAATGAAAAAGGCCACGCATTGCGTGGCCTTTTTTGAGGATTTGGATCACTGCCCCTTGGGCTCGTCCATATTCAGAACACCATCCTCGAAGATATTCAACTTCTGCCTCAATTCGCGCGGCTGGGCAGGCGCCGCCCCGGTATCCGGCAGTGCCGGCTCGGCAGCCGGCGGCTGCACCTCGGGGGCGCCTGGCGCCTGTTTGCCTTGCTCGGCCTCGCCTTCGCCCTCGATGGCGCGCTGAGCCTTCCTGGTGAGTACGGTGATGTCGATCCGGCGATTGACCGGATTGAACGGATCCTTGCGATCGAACAGGGCCGAGGAGGCATAGCCCACCACGCGAGCCACCTGCTCGTCCGGGTAGCCCCCGGCAATCAGGGCGCGGCGCGCAGCGTTGGCGCGGCTCGACGACAACTCCCAGTTGCCGAATTCACCATCGCCCGCGAACGGTTTCGCGTCCGTGTGGCCACTGACACTGATCTTGTTGGGCACAGCCTTGATAGTCTCGGCGAGGATCAGCAGGATGTCTTCGAAGTACGGTTGCAGACGTGCGCTACCCAGATCGAACATCGGTCGGTTGGCCGCATCCATGATCTGGATGCGCAGTCCGTCCTGGGTGATCTCGAAGAGGATCTGATCCTTGAACTTTTGCAGTTCGGGATTCTCCTCGACCTTGGTCTGGAGCTCCTGCAGGAGCAGTTCAAGTCTCTCACGCTCGATCTGCTCGGCGAGGGTCTCGACCTGGTCGGCATCGACCTTTTCGGCATCAGTCGAATCGACCGCCGACTCCTGGGCGTCAGGCGCATCCTTCAGTTCAGGGTTGAGCGTGCGGTCCGGCGCCGGCGTCGGCGTGCCGCCCAGGTCGATCACGTAGGGGCTGGCGCTTTCCGTGAAGCCGATGGGGTCCTTGAAGTAACCGGAAATGGCTTTCTTCTGTTCGGGCGTCGCCGAAGACATCAGCCAGAGCACCAGGAAAAAAGCCATCATCGCCGTCGCAAAATCAGCAAAGGCAATCTTCCAGGCGCCACCGTGGTGACCAGCGGCATAGCGCTTTACGCGCTTGACGATGATTGGCTGGTTGTTCTCCATGACTCAGCCTTCAACTGCCACGCACGGCCTGCTCGAGCTCGCTGAAGCTCGGCCGATGCGCCGGGAACAGCACCTTACGCCCGAACTCCACGGCCAGAGACGGCGGCATGCCGGAGGCCGATGCCACCAGGCACGCCTTGATAGCCTCGAAGACATTGAGTTCCTCGCGCGCATCATGCTCGAGGGAAACCGCCAGCGGGCCGAAAAAGCCGTAGGCGGCGAGAATGCCGAGGAAGGTCCCCACCAACGCCGCGCCCACATGCTGACCAAGGGCAGCCTGCTCGGCTTCACCCAACATGGCCATGGTGACCACGATACCCAGTACCGCGGCCACGATCCCGAAGCCCGGCAGGCCGTCGGCGATTCGGTTGACCGCATGCGATGGATGTTCCAACTCTTCCTTGAGGCTTGCCAGCTCCATGTCGAACAGCCCCTCGAGCTCGTGGGGCGCCATGTTGCCGGACGACATGATGCGCAGGTAATCGCAGATATAGGCCGTCATCCGCTCATCCTTGAGGACGGACGGGTACTTGCTGAAGATCGGGCTGGCAGCCGCGTCCTCGATATCGGCCTCGATGGCCATCATCCCTTCGCGGCGGCTCTTGTTGAGGATCTCATAGAGCAGGCGCAGCACTTCCAGATAAAAACCGTGGGAGAAGCGCGTGCCGAACATCTTCAACGACTTCTTGAAGACATGCATGGTCGTACTGCCGGGGTTCGCCTGGAGGAAGGCTCCCAACGCGGCACCGCCAATGATCATAACCTCGAAGGGCTGAATCAATGCGGCGATCTTGCCATGGGACAGAATGTAACCGCCGAGCACGCTGGCGAATACGACGATGATGCCGATGATTTTTGCCATAGAAAGGGGGGCTTGAAGAGTTAGTCGCAAGGGTTATGAAAAACAACCCTTCTAATTATCGGAAATTATGCGCCAGACTATAGCCTGTTCAGGCGAAAAGCCAGATTGGCGCCTCCCTCATGTCAACCACAAAGCCCATGCCGCGTAGCCTCGAGTCCTGGATCAAACACCTTGATGGCGTGCGCCTGCCGGTTCCGGCAACCTGCCATGAGCGGGTTCGTCGCGCCTTGGGCGACAGCCGTCGCTCACTGCGCGAGATCGCGGAGTTGACTCAGGACAGCCCAGCCCTGGCGCTCAGCCTGCTTCGCGAGGCCAACTCTTCCAGCAACATGCTGGCAAGCCCGGCGGAAAGCTTGGAAGTCGCGTTGACCCGCGTGGGTCTGAAGCGCGCAGAAACACTCCTTAACCGCCTGCCAGCCGTCCACGAGAGCGACATTCCACAAGGCCTGCGCCAACTCCAACTGATTGGCCAGCACGCTGCGCAGCAGGCCAGCGGTCTGTTCGCGGCGCGCCTGGCAAGGCTCTGGCAGGAGATTCACTGGAACAGCCTGCTCTTCCTTTCGCCCCTGTGGCCATTGCTGGCCAGCCAGCCGCAACTGTTCGAGTCCTGGGAGCAGCGGGTACTGGGCAAGGGCGAGCCGGCCCGCACGGTCGAGTTGGAGCTTCTTGGAGTTCCACTGCTTACCCTGTGCCAGGCAGTAGCCGAGCATTGGCGACTTCCCGAATGGATCATCCAGGGTTACCGCCTGCTGAACAGCGACCGTCGGATGCTGGTCAGGGCACTGCACGTGGCCCGCGACAACGAACACCCCCTGCATCAGCAACAACTGCTTGATGCCGACCCCACGCTACGCCGCTGGCTGACCCAGCCCAGCAATACCATCCTGCTCGCCAATGGTCTGGCACTTTCCGCCCACGATGGCTGGAACTGCGGACACAGCCTGCGCTGGCAGCGCCTGACGGGATTGTTCCTGCACCTGCCTCTGGCCGAGCTGCAGCAGCAAGTCCACCAACACTCCGTATCCAGCGCCCACCAGCACGCGCGCAACGACCTCTGGCATCCGGCACTGGCCCTTCTCTGGCCCTGGAGCCGCCGACGCCTGCAAGCCGAGCCAGCGGCAGCGCCGGCGCCTTCGTCCCAGGCCATGGAAAACTGGCGCAAGCACTGCGCCGAGTTGCTGCGCGAACCCAGCCCCTATACCAACGTGGTTCAGTTGGCGGCTTGCGCACGGGATGCGCTGCAAGGCTGTGGCATGCGCCGCGCCCTCCTCCTGCTGGCCGACCGGAATCACAACCGCTTGCTTGCCCAGCAATCGGCCGGTCTGCCTGCAGAGGCGAACCGCCTGCAGCTGGACCCGAGCCAGAGTCAGGTCCTGCGCCGCCTGCTGACCCAGCCTGCCCAGCTGCGCCTGGGACCGGACAACTTCACCCAGTTTTCGCCGCTGTTGCCCGGACAGATCAAGGAGCTATTCCCCGGGCACCACCTGCTGCTGCGTTCCATCGCGATCAATGGTCGCACGGTCATGCTGGTGATCGCCGACCAGAATGGCGCACCCTTTTCCGATCTCAGCTTACGCGCCTTCACCAAGACCGCGCAGTGCATCGAGCGAGCGCTCGGCAACTTCGCCAATCGCGGCCGCTAGGCTTTCCGCTACAATCCGTTCCTTTTGCCCAATCCGGAGGCTCCCATGCCTGCCTTCCCCTCACTTGCTCTGGTCATTGAACCAGCCGATCTGGCGCAATACCTGGGCGCCAGCGACCTGATCCTGGTGGATCTCACCAGCGCCGCCCGCTATGCCGAAGGCCACCTGCCAGGGGCCCGCTTCGTCGATCCGAAGCGCACCCAGCTCGGCCAACCGCCGGCTCCGGGCCTGCTGCCCGCCCAGGCGGACCTCGAAGCACTGTTCGGGGAGCTTGGCCATCGCCCAGAGGCGACCTACGTGGTCTATGACGATGAAGGCGGCGGCTGGGCCGGTCGCTTCATCTGGCTGCTGGACGTCATCGGCCATCATCGCTACCACTATCTGAACGGCGGCCTGCACGCCTGGCTCGCCGAGGGTCGCGAAACCACCCAAGACATCCCCGCACCAGTGGGCGGCCCGATCAGCCTGACGCTGCACGATGAACCCACCGCGACGCGCGAATACCTGCAAGGCCGCCTGGGCGCTGCGGACCTGGCCATCTGGGATGCCCGCAATCCAAGCGAATACAACGGCACCAAGGTACTGGCTGCAAAAGCCGGGCACATCCCCGGCGCGATCAACTTCGAGTGGACTGCCGGCATGGACAGGACCCGGGCCTTGCGGATTCGTGAAGACATGGCCGACATCCTGCGCGGACTGGGCATCACCCCGGATAAGGAAATCGTCACCCACTGCCAGACCCACCATCGCTCCGGCTTCACCTATCTGGTCGCCAAGTCCCTCGGCTACCCAAGGGTGAAGGGTTATGCCGGCTCCTGGTCCGAGTGGGGCAACCACCCGGATACTCCCGTCGAGGTCTGAGACTTCCGCCCGCCAAGGACTCCCCATGAAAGAACGCCTATTCATCATCAGTCAGTACCTGCTGCCCCATAACCTGCTGTCCCGCCTGGCCGGCTGCATCGCCGAGTGCCGCGTGCCCTGGTTCAAGAACGCCTTCACCACCTGGTTCGCCAAGCGCTATCAGGTGAACCTGAGCGAAGCCGTGGTCGAAGATCCCCAAGGCTACGAACACTTCAATGCCTTCTTCACCCGCGCCCTCAAGCCAGGGGCACGCCCACTGGATAGAACCCCGGGCGCAATCCTGTGCCCGGCCGATGGAGCCATCAGCCAAGTGGGTAGCATCGAGCACGGGCGCATCTTCCAGGCCAAGGGGCACAGCTTCAGCGTGCTGGAGCTGCTGGGCGGTGATGCCGAGCGCGCAGCTCCCTTCATGGGTGGCGAGTTCGCAACCGTCTACCTCTCGCCAAAGGACTACCACCGGGTCCACGCCCCACTGGGCGGCACCCTGCGCGAGATGGTCTATGTACCGGGCCGACTGTTCTCGGTGAACCAGACCACGGCTGAAAACGTTCCGGAACTCTTCGCCCGCAACGAGCGCGTGGTCTGCCTGTTCGATACCGAGCGTGGCCCCATGGCGGTCGTCCTGGTCGGCGCGATGATCGTTGCCTCGATTGAAACCGTGTGGGCTGGCCTGGTCACCCCGCCAAAGCGTGAATTGAAGACGTTCAGCTACGACGAGCAGGCGCGAGCGCCGATCACGCTGGAGAAAGGCGATGAGCTCGGGCGCTTCAAGCTCGGTTCGACTGCCATCGTCCTGTTCGGACCCGACCAGATCAGCTGGGCCGAAGGAGTGTGGCCAGGCAGCCAGGTAACCATGGGACAGCTCATGGCTCTACCCAAAACCACCAGTTGAACCTGGGCGCCTGGACGAGGCATGCCCCCGCCCAGGTGCTTCACCGCACCAAGGCCCAACCTTGGGATCTGCTGCCTGAGCTGGCGGATGCTGGTAGAGTGCAGAAACTGCGCTAAAGCGCCTTGAGACTTCGGAGTTGTCGAGTCGGATGGATTACCAGAGCCCTCACCTGCTATTGCGTGTCCCCACGCCAAGCAAGCAGAGCCTGTCCTTCTGCGACGCCACTCCGCGCGGCCTGACGCGCTGGATCTCCCATCTGCCCAAGGCCAACCTTGGCGAAACGGCACGGCAGCTCTACCAATGCCTGGCCGAACTGAACCAACTGGTGACCCCTTCGGAGAATCGACTGCAGCTCCTCGAACTGCTTCGTCCCGAGGTGCACTTCGTCTGCTTTCACCTTGAGCGGCATTTCCTCAACCAGGCGATTGTCCTCGACGAACGTCCGCGCAAGGTAGCCAGCCTTTGCCAGGCGCTGCAGAACCACCTGGCCATCGGTTACAAGCTCATTGTCGTGCACGAGGCCCCTCGCCCGGGACGCGAGCGCGAGCGTGCACAACTGCTGACGGTCGCCGTGCAGCGCGCAATGCACAGCCTCAACGGTCCGCTGATTCGCTCCAGCCAGTTGTACTGCCCTGCCCCCGAAGGGCTCTGGCTGGAACTCCATCAGCTTTATCAACTGGCGCAAAGCCGCCAACTCCAAGGTATCGTGGTGCGCGACCCACTCGCCCGGCACACTCAGGGGCTAAGCGTCGAGCAGACCTATCTGGTCGCGCTGCTACTCGGTTGCGCACGCTGCAACCAGATGCGCCAAATTGGAATTGCGCGCCTTGCCGAATCACTCGAACCCTGGAGCGCACTGGTCACCTTGCAGCGAGCCGACCAGCCCTCCAGCCTGTTCGCCGTGGCCCCCCTGCTCGATGGACCGCCCCGCTACAAGTCGCTGTTTCAGGACGTGGAGCCGCAAAAGCTACTTGGCCTTGACCCCTCGCCGCTGGTCCACGCCATCAAAGACCACTTGCTGCTTCCCGCAGAGCAACGCGAGCAATCCAGACTGCTGGTTCCCGAAGGGCTGAGCCTGGACCTGCTTCAGCATCTCAGCTCGGCGTGGGGCGACATTTCCGAGCGCACGTTCCAGCGTAATCCCGGCCAAGGCAGCCTGACCCTGTGCATCGGCATGAGCGCGTTGCACTTCTTCCTCGCCGGCAATACGCCGTTCAGTGACGTACTGAAGCTTCCCCTGGAAGCCGGCCAGGCGGTCTTCAACCCGCAGCTCAGAAAACCCGCTGCAGATATCTGGGCAAAGGCCTTCGATGCTCAGCCGGCACGCACTACCTGGCATACCGATTTGCCCTTGGAGGAAATCGAGTACGCTCGTCCAGCGTCAAGTGGCAATCAGCAGCCCACCGGCTTGGAGGGCTATCCCACCTATAGTGTGGCCGTAGTCAATCACAGCCCTGGTGGCTACTGTCTCAGCTGGCCCAAGGACGTGCCTAGCCAACTGCAGGCTGGCGAGCTGCTGGGTGTACAGGACGCTCCAGGTCAAGGCTGGAGCATTGCCGTGGTCCGCTGGATCCGCTTGGTTCGGGGCGGCGGGACGCAAATGGGCATCGAACTGATCGCCCCGCACGCGCAGTCATGCGGGGCACTGCTGCTGCGCAAGGACGAAAGAAACAGCCACTACCTGAGAGCCCTGTTGCTTCCGGAAGTCGGTGCCATCTCACAGCCTGCTACGCTGATTACACCCCGCCTTCCCTTCCAGGAAGGCAATAAGGTGCAGATCAACCTGCGCGGGGAAGAACACAAGGCTGTGCTGACCCGTCGTCAGACCAGCACCGCCAGTTTCAGTCAGTTCGAATACCGCACGCTTGAGCATTCCGCGCCACCAAATGGGAAGTCCAGCACAACCCAGGGAGGCCATGCCCAGAGCGGCGACGAAGACTTTGACTCGCTATGGAAGTCGCTGTAGATTCGCCAACCACTACCATTTGTCGCCTATTTGCGCTCGTCCGGCGCTAAGTGCAGGCCATGGCCATCGAAAAGAAAACGATCCGCCTGCTGATACTGGAAGACTCGCAGAACGAAGCCGAGCGTCTGGTCAGCCTGTTCCGCAATGCCGGTCGCGCGACCCGCGTCCACCGCATCCTCTCCAACGACGATCTTGTCGAATCACTTCAGCAAAGCTGGGACATGCTGGTCGCGGCTCCCAGCAGCGAACTACTCGCCCCGCTCGAAGCACTCAACACCCTGCGTCGCCAGTCCAAGGACATTCCCTTCATCCAGTTGGTTCAAGGCAACGACTCCGATCTGATCACCGAGGCCCTGGCCCTGGGTGCCCAGGATGCCCTGCCCCAGGGAGAGGACGAACGCCTGGTGCTGGTGGCCAACCGCGAACTGGCCAACCTCGAACAGCGCCGCGGGTTTCGAGCTGCCGAAGTGAGCCTGCGCGAGGCAGAAAAACGCTGCCAGTTGCTGCTGGACAGCTCCGTCGACGCGATCGCCTATGTGCACGACGGCATGCACATCTACGCCAATCGGGCCTATGTCGAACTTTTCGGCTATGACGATGGTGAAGAGCTGGAGGGCATGCCGATGATCGACCTGGTCGCCAGCAACGACCAGGCCAGCTTCAAGGACTTCCTCAAGAACTATCGCGACGGCAATGGCGCGGGAGAGCTGACCTGCAATGGCTGCAAGGTCGATGGCCAGGCATTTCGCGCACACATGAGCTTCTCGCCCGCTACCTACGACGGAGAGCCGTGCATACAGGTGGTGATCCGCACTGAAACCGATAGCTCGGAGCTGGAAGAAAAGCTCCGGGAAATCAGCAGCCAGGATCTCGTCACCGGCCTGTTCAACCGCGCTCATTTCAACGAACTGCTGGATGCAGCGGCCGAGCGTGCAGTGAAGAGCTCACAGCCCTCCAGCCTTGCCTATATCAAGGTCGACCGCTACGCAAACCTACTGGCAGAAATCGGCATCGCCGGCATCGACCTGTTGCTGACCGACCTGGCCAACCTGCTGCGCACCCACTTTGCCGGTGACGCAAAACTGGCCCGCTACGGCGATGACGTATTCAGTGTGTTGCTGCCCGGCCTCACGCCCGAACAATCGGAAGAAGGACTGCACACCCTGCTTAAGAAGGTCGACAGCCACCTGTTCGACGTCAGTAGCCGTACCGTGCAAATCTGCCTGTCTATTGGCATCGCCGGCATCAACGACACTACCCCCAAAGCCCAGGAAGTCGTCGACCGCGCCCACCGCTGCGCCGACGAACTCAGCAATGGCAATTCGCTGAAACTCTACGATCCAGCCGATGAACTGGCGGCAGCGGCAAATCGCGGAAGCCTGGTGGCCATGGTCCAGCAGGCCCTGGAAAACAACAGCTTCCGCCTGCTGTTCCAGCCGATCATCAGCCTTCGCGGCGACAATTTCGAACACTACGAAGTGCTCCTGCGCCTGCTCAACCCGCAAGGCGAGGAAGTTCCGCCCGCCGACTTCCTGGACGCAGCCAAGAATGCCGGCCTGGCCGAGAAGATCGACCGCTGGGTGATCCTCAATTCGATCAAGCTACTGGCTGAACACCGCGCCAAGGGCCACAACACGCGCTTGTTCGTCCACCTGTCCGGCGCGAGCCTGCAGGACCAGACCTTGCTGCCATGGTTGAGCGTTGCACTCAAGGCTGCCCGGCTGCCCGCGGATGCCCTGATCTTCCAGTTCAGCGAACCCGACGCCATCGCTTACCTAAAGCCGGCCAAGACCCTCACCCAGGGCCTTGCCGAACTCCATTGCCAAGTTGCCCTGAGCCAGTTCGGCTGCGCGCTGACCCCGTTCAACACCCTCAAGCACCTGAATATCGACTTCGTGAAGGTCGATGGCTCCTTCACCCAGGAGCTCAACCGGACCGAGAACCAGGAAACCCTGAAAACCCTGCTGGCAAGCCTCCATGCCCAGGCCAAGCTGACCATCGTGCCCTACGTCGAAACAGCCAGCGTGCTGGCGACGCTCTGGCAAGCCGGCGTCAACTACATCCAGGGTTACTACCTGCAGGGGCCTAGCCAGGCCATGGACTACGACTTTTCCTCCGATGATGAGTAGTCAGCCCCCACCCACAAGAAAGCCGCCCGATGGGCGGCTTTTTCGTTCAGGCGCGGACCTCAGCCCTCACCATCACGGTCGCGGAACCCGAGCAGGTAGAGAATCCCGTCCAGCCCAAGGGTGGAGATCGCCTGCTTGGCCGACTGCTTGACCAGTGGTTTGGCGCGGAACGCCACGCCAAGACCGGCCAGGCCAAGCATGGGCAGGTCGTTGGCGCCATCGCCCACGGCGATGGTCTGCTCCAGGCGCAAGCCTTCCTTCTCGGCGAGCTCGCGCAACAGGTCGGCCTTGCGCTGGGCGTCGACGATAGGCTCGACAGCGACACCGCTCAGCTTGCCATCGACGATCTGCAGTTCGTTGGCGAACACATAGTCGATGCCCAGCTTCGCCTGCAACTGCCGAGCGAAATAGGTGAAGCCACCGGAGAGAATCGCCGTCTTATATCCCAGGCGCTTGAGCTCAGCGAACAGCGTCTCGGCACCCTCGGTCAGGCGCAGCGACGCACCAATCTCTTCCAGCACATCTTCGGAAAGCCCCTTGAGCAGCGCCAGGCGCTCCTTGAAGCTGGCGCGGAAGTCCAACTCGCCACGCATGGCGCGCTCGGTAATTTCCGCCACCTGCTCGCCAACGCCCGCGGCCTTGGCCAGTTCATCGATGACCTCCGCCTCGATCAGGGTCGAGTCCATGTCGAACACCGCCAGCCGGCGATTGCGGCGGAACACCGAGTCACGCTGGAAGGCGATATCCACATTGAGCGCCTGGGCCACGCTTAGGAACTCGGCACGCAGCGCGACCGGATCGGCCGGCTCGCCGCGCACGGAGAACTCGATGCAACCTTTGCCCTGATCGGCCGGCATGTCCAGCGGCATACGTCCCGACAGGCGGTCGATATGATCGATGTTGAGGCCGTACTTGGCAGTGATCGAACTCACGCTCTGCAGTTGCTCGGCGGTCACCTTGCGGGTCAGCAGCGTGACGATGTAACGGGGCTTGCCCTGACCCTCGACCCATTGCTGGTAGTCAGCCTCGGAAACCGGGGTGAAGCGCACCTGCTGATCCAGCTTGTAAGCCGTGAACAGCACGTCCTTGAGCACCGCCGAACCCATGCCGGTGTCGGGAATTTCCACCAGGATGCCGAACGACAGAGTGTCGTGGATCACCGCCTGGCCTATATCCAGGATGTTCACTCCACCCTGGGCCAATACGCCAGTAATGGCCGCGGTCAGACCTGGGCGATCTTCGCCAGTGATATTGATCAGGACAATCTCGCGCAAGGCGCACCTCCCTCAGCGCATGAAAAGGCGCACATTCTACCCACTTTCGGAGCACTTCGAGCATGCCGAACGCTTTGCCGTGCAAGGGCCGATCGTTATACTGCGCCACAATTCCGTCCGAGAAGAGCCGCGCTCTGTGAACCGGCCCACGTCCGTCAAGCCCGATAATTTCTTCCTGCTGATCTTCCATGCACTGCGCCAGCGGCGGGTTCCCATCGCCCTGCGTATCGCCAGCCACAGCCTGTTGCTGGTGGCGCTGGCGCTGGTCATCTATGCCTGGGTCATGGGCATGCAGTTCAAGCAGGCCATGCAGCAGCAGGCCGACGCGCTTGGACAAAGCCTGACCATACAGACGGCCGCATCGGCTACGGAGCTGCTGGTGTCCAACGACATCCTCAGCCTCAACGTCCTGCTCAATAACCTGGTGAAAAACCCGCTGGTGGCCCACGCGGCCATTTACAGCGTCGACAACCGCATCCTTGCCGAAGCGGGCTCGCGCCCGAAACAAGGACTGCTGGGCGAGGCCGAGGGACTCTACTCCACGCCCATCACTTTCCAGGAAGTGATCGCCGGACACCTGCGCCTAAGCCTGGACATGGAACAGTTCCAGCAGCCGATGACCATCAGTTTGCAAAGCATGGGCCTGCTTAGCCTGATCCTGCTGGCGCTGACCCTTTCCCTCAGCCTGCGCCTGGGCCGGCACATCTCTACGCCGCTGCTCCAACTGCGGGTATGGCTGCGTGATCCGGACGATCCCGCTCCCGGCGCAGGTCGCCAGGATGAGATCGGCGACCTGGCGCGCCAGCTGCAAACGCGTCTGGTGCCCGAGAAACCCGAGCCGGAACCCGAGCCCGAGCCGATCCCGGAGGTCGACTATGCGGAGGCCGATGAGGATGAGCTCGAGGATCAAACGGACGAGGAACCGAACTTTGAAGTTCGCGACCTGAGCGACAGCAGCTTCGACGAAGACGACGAGGGGACGCCCAGCAAGTTGTTCACGCCGGACGAGGAAGACCCCTTTGCCGACCTGCGCGATGAGCTGAACGAGTCTGCCAGCGCTTCTGCCGTCCCCGAGCAGCCACGAGAGGAGCCGCAGAGGAGTGCCGTGCTGGCAATCCAGTTGGGCGCCCAGGAGCAGCTACGGCGGTTGCCGCGCGCGCGTCTGCTGGATCTGCTGCAACGCTATCGAGACTGCATGGACCAGGCGGGCGCGCTCTACAAGGGCCAGTTGCTGACGCTCAATGACGGCAGCAGTTTGATGCTGTTCCATAGCCGCCAGAGCGGAGAGGACTACCTGACCCACGCCTTGTGCTGTGGTGAGTTGATGCGCGCGCTCGGCCATGCCCTGCAGATCGAAGTTGCCGACAGCGGCATCACCCTCCAGTTGCAACTGGGCCTGACCCTAGGCGAAGACCTGTCGGGACTCGGTCAAGGCGATCTCCTGCTCAATGACGCGACGCAGAACGCCCTGGCCCTCAGCCAGCACAGCCGCAACCTGCTGCTGGTCGAACGCGCCATCGCCGACGCGCCACTGGTACGCGAGCGGGCCCGCGTCCGCGCCATCGCCAGCCCCGAGGGTGCCTCCTGCGTTGAACGCCTGCTGGAGCCCTATCCATCCCTGCTGGAACGCCAGCTCGCCCGCATGCACGAAGCCCGCGCCCACTAGGGAGCGGCTTCGGCGCCCTCGTTGCCCTGATCACGCTGTGCGCTTTCATAGGTGATGTCACGCCCCAGCGGGGACCCTTGACGATTGAATCGGCTATGTCTGCGTTAGCTGTTGCTCGCAATCAATGGCCGGACTGAGAGCCTTGTAGGAGCGGGGGGACGCCGAGTTCTTGCTCGCGAACCAACCCCCTTTTGCGAGCAAGCTCGCTCCTACAAGGAATACCGCCACTTGCAATACTCCATGCAGACAGTGCCAATGAATTCGCCTCCAAAGATATTGTTCCCACACTCAGCGCCGCGGGATACGGCTCAGGGCAGCGATACCCAATCTGCAACCGGCCTTATACCTGTCATTGGGACCTGGCCAACCTACGCGCGCACTCGGCTCCGCTGTCTAGGCTTCGGTCCGGGCTAGAAGGGCCAAAGCGCTCAGTCTCAGGACTCAAACGCCCATGAAAAAGCCCGCATCATGCGGGCTTTCATCAACTCGTTGCCTGGCAATCAGAAGCGAAAAACTTCCACATCCGTCCTCACCGGCGCCGCCATGGGTATCTTCGGCGGCTGAGGCGGCTTCGCCTTGGCAGGCGCAGCAGGAGCTGGTTTGCGGGCGGGCTCCTCGGTGGCGGCCGCCTGGCCTTCCAGCGGTTTTACCGCCGCCGCCAGTTGTTCCGCCAGTTGCTGCAACAAGTGGCTCTGGGCGCGAACCTGATCAGCTGCCGTGCCGGTATGCGGCTCTTGGAGCCTCACCAGTCGACTGTCGCGCAGCTTCCCGGCTCGGTCGAGCAAACGCCATTGAGCCTCCAACACCGCCGGGAGTTGGGGACCGGAATCCAGGCGGCTGATAGTCAGCAGCACCTGTACTTCTGGAGTGAAGCCCGGATTGCCCGGCGCGAGGACCAGGCGCTGACTGTCGAGACGCCAGGAAAGCTGGCGCAGCAGAAGCTGATCGATATCCGCTGCCAGACTGCCGGCCCAGCGACCGTCCGACGCGGCGGTGAGGCTGCCGTCAACCTGACGTTGCAACAGGGTCTCACGCTGCAGGTAATCAGCCACCGTCACCGGCCCGAGCAGGACCGACATGCCGGCTTTCTGCGAAGGAACCTCCGGCGAGCCGGCATCCAGCTGATACATGGGAACAGGCGGACTATGCACACAGCCAGCCAGGCCGAGCAGGCCGGCAAGTACTACCACCAATCGGAAACGCACCACTTTCATCACTCTCATCCACGGCCGCGGTCATTAACGGCCTGCAGTCGAACCCAGGAATTCCGCTTGCGCCTGCAGAATGGCGCAAAGAAGGTGCTTATCATCCGTGAATGTGACGCTGGACTCCAGAGCCCCGCGTCACTTGGTTGGTGTCAGGCCTGGACAATCGGCTCCACCAGGAGCGCATCGACCCGCTGAAAACCGCGCGGAAGCTTGTTGCCACGCCGTCCACGCTCACCTTTGTAATGTTCGAGATCATCGGCCTTCAGCGAGAGCGTACGCTTTCCGGCCTGCAGCACCAGGGTTGCCCCTGCAGGCAGCACAGCGAGATCAGTCAGGTATTCCTCGCGACTGGCTACGCGCTCGCCAGGGATGCCGATGATCTTGTTGCCCTTGCCCTTGGCCAGTTGCGGCAGGTCACGCACAGGGAACAGCAACAGGCGACCCTCGGTCGTCACAGCGGCCAGCCAGTCATCCTCCAGGTTCTGCAGCGGGCGCGGCGCCACGACCTTGGCCCCATTCGGCAAGCTGAGCAGCGCCTTGCCGGCCTTGTTCTTGGCCTGCAGGTCGGCACCCTTGACCACGAAGCCATAACCGGCATCCGACGCAATCACATAGGTCGCCTCGTCATCCGGCAGCAACACGCACTCGAAACTCGCGCCGGGCGGAGGGGTCAGCCGACCGGTCAATGGCTCGCCCTGGCCCCTGGCAGAAGGCAGCGAGTGCGCCGCCAGGGAATAGCTGCGGCCGGTTGAGTCGATGAACACCGCGTACTGGTTGGAGCGCCCCGGCGCGGCGGCCCTGAAGCCATCGCCAGCCTTGTAGGAGAGACCGGTGGCATCTATGTCGTGACCCTTGGCGCAGCGCACCCACCCCTTCTCGGAGAGGACCACGGTCACCGGCTCGGTCGGCATCAACTCGGTTTCCGACAGCGCCTTGGCCTCCGCCCGCGCGATGATCGGCGAGCGGCGAGCGTCGCCGTAGGTTTCCGCGTCCTTGATCAGCTCCTCGCGCACCAGCTTCTTCAGTTTTGCCTCGCTGCCAAGCAGTGCCTGCAGACGCTTCTGCTCCTTGAGCAGCTCGTCCTGTTCGCCGCGGATCTTCATCTCTTCGAGGCGTGCCAATTGGCGCAAACGCGTGTCGAGGATGTAGTCGGCCTGGATCTCCGTGAGCTGGAAGCGCTCCATCAGCACCGACTTGGGCTGGTCCTCGGTCCGGATGATGTGGATGACTTCATCCAGGTTGAGAAACGCGATCAGCAAGCCATCCAACAGGTGCAAGCGCTTTTCCACCTTGTCCAGGCGGAACTGCAGGCGCCGACGTACCGTGCCGATGCGATAGGTCAGCCACTCCTTGAGCAAGGTCCGCAGGTCCTTCACCTGGGGTTTGCCATCCAGGCCGATGACGTTGGTGTTGACCCGATAGCTCGACTCCAGGTCGGTGGTGGCGAACAGGTGCTGCATCAGTTCATCGGCATCGATGCGGTTGGAGCGCGGGATGATCACGATGCGCGTCGGGTTCTCGTGATCCGACTCATCACGCAGGTCGGCGACCATCGGTAACTTCTTGGCCTGCATCTGCCCGGCAATCTGCTCCAGCACCTTGGCCCCGGATACCTGATGCGGCAGCGCGGTAACCACGATGTCACCATCCTCGACTCGGTACACGGCGCGCATACGCACGGAGCCGCGGCCGGTCTCGTAGATCTTCAGCAACTCGGCGCGCGGCGTGATGACTTCTGCCTCGGTGGGAAAGTCAGGGCCGAGGATGTGCTCGCAGAGCTGCTCGACTGTCGCATCCGGCTCGTCCAGCAGACGCACGCAAGCCGCCGCGACCTCGCGCAGGTTGTGCGGCGGCACGTCGGTGGCCATTCCCACGGCGATGCCGGTGGTGCCATTGAGCAGCAGGTTGGGCAGGCGCGCCGGCAGGGTCGCTGGCTCGTTCAGAGTGCCGTCGAAGTTGGGCACCCAGTCCACCGTGCCCTGGCCGAGTTCCGACAGCAGGACCTCGGCATAGCGCGACAGGCGGGCCTCGGTGTAACGCATGGCGGCGAAGGATTTGGGATCGTCAGGTGCACCCCAGTTGCCCTGCCCGTCCACCAGCGTATAGCGGTAACTGAAGGGCTGGGCCATCAGCACCATGGCTTCGTAGCAGGCGGAGTCGCCGTGGGGGTGGAACTTGCCGAGCACGTCGCCGACGGTACGCGCCGACTTCTTGTGCTTGGAGTCCGCATCCAGGCCCAGTTCGCTCATGGCATAGATGATGCGTCGCTGCACGGGCTTCAGGCCGTCGCCGATATGCGGGAGGGCGCGGTCCATGATCACGTACATGGAGTAGTTCAGGTAGGCCTGTTCGGTGAAGTCGGCCAGGGAGCGACGCTCCACGCCTTCCAGGCTCAGATCGAGGGATTCGCTCATGCGTGCCTCACGGGGAAGTGACTTGGCGCAGCACCAGGGTGCCGTCGCGCTGGGTGAATTCGAGTTGTTTGAGAGCGCTCATGCCGAGCAGCACCTCGTTGCCGTCCAGTCCCGGGACGATGATCGCCGGTACCTGGGTCAGGCGGATGTCACCCAGGCGCAGCTCGCGCAGCCGGGTGCGGTGGCCGGTCACCCGGCCGTTGGCAGTGCTCACCGTGATTGGCGCACCTGGTTCAAGGCCGAGGCGCTCGGCCAGGGCAGTGGGTATCGCCACCTGGGTGGCACCCGTGTCGAGCAGGAAGGTGACGCTGGCGCCGTCGATGCGCCCGTCCAGCAGGTAATGCCCTTGGCGGCTGCTGGCCAGGCGCACTTCGATGTAGCCATCGCCATGCACCGACTGTGGCGCCCGGTTCGGGTTGCGCTGCTCCGCCTCCCAGATGCCAAAGAAGCGCGCGGCGAGGAACAGGCCGATACCCCAGACGAGCACCAGCATGACCCTTCCTGTGCGCCTGCCCGGCGTCTGTGTCGTCATTTCGCGCCCCAACCGTCCTTGGGTGCGCTGAAGCGCCAGACAATCGGCCGGCGCTCGCCATCGGCGCGTGCCTTGCCGCCGTTGTCGAGGCCTATCCAGGCGCCTTTCGCATCGACCCAAAGCCCCTCGGCGACACCGAAAGGCATGCCGTAGACCCGCGTATCGGCCATGGCCTCTTCGACGAACGACCAGCAGCGCTCGACAACCCCCGTGCCTGGCGTGCGCCGGCAGATTCGATGGGCCAAGCGCTCGAGGGTGAACAGCTTGTCGTTGAAGAAGGTGACATCCGAGAAGTCCCGGGCGATCTGCCTCTCGCTTCCAGACGGTGCCGGCGGGAGTTCGGTACCGCCTTCGGTGAAGAGTACGCAGCTACCGACGCAGCGCCAGCTGGTCTGCTGCCGTTTCACCACCATCAGGCCACGGCGCTCGCGCTCCGCCGCCAACCAAAGGCGCTCACCCGTCGGGTCGACGGCTACGCCTTCGAGCAGGGCGTTGAAGTTCAGCAACATGCCGCTTGCACGTGCCTGGCGCACCAGGGCATCGGGCAGGAGCAGCCAGTTTGGCTCGCCGGCACGCGGCACTTGCAGCACCGCCGCATGGGTTTCACTCACCAGATAGCGATTTCCGAGGGAGTCGCAGCTGATGCCTTCAAAATCCAGCTCGTTACCACGTACCAGGCTGAGCAGCTGACCGCGCGCACGCACGCCCCAAGGCAGGTTGCTGGGCGGTGGCGGTGGCGCAATGAAAGGCTCCACCTTGGCCTGCATCAGGCCGCCCACCGGCGTGAGGTGGAAAATGCGGTCATCGATCCGATCAGAAACCACCAGCAACTCACCATCGCAATAGGCGAGCCCCGACAGGTTGCCGTCGGGCATGCCGGCCACCGGATACTCGGCTTCGAGCCTGAGCTGCTCCGGCGCCTCGGAGGCCCAGAGCGGAGCGATCAGGAACAGGCCAAGCAGGCTGAGGATCCCCCTCACACCATGACCTCGGCCAGATTGCCCTTGGCCTCGAGCCAGGACTTACGATCGCCTGCACGCTTCTTCGCCAGCAGCATGTCCATGACTTCCACCGTGCCCTCGGTATCCTCCAGGGTCAGCTGGACCAGGCGGCGGGTATTCGGGTCCATGGTGGTCTCGCGCAATTGCAGCGGGTTCATCTCGCCCAGGCCCTTGAATCGGGTGACCTGCGGCTTGCCGCGTTTCTTCTCGGCAGCCAGGCGGTCGAGGACGCCATCGCGCTCGGCCTCGTCCAGGGCGTAGTAGATTTCCTTGCCCAGGTCGATCCGGTACAGCGGTGGCATGGCCACGTATACGTGCCCGGCTTCCACGAGCCGACGGAAGTGGCGGACGAACAGGGCACACAACAGGGTCGCGATGTGTAAGCCGTCGGAGTCGGCGTCGGCGAGGATGCAGACCTTGCCGTAACGCAACTGGGACAGGTCATCCGCGCCCGGGTCGACGCCAATGGCGACCGCAATGTCATGGACCTCCTGGGACGCCAGCACCTCGCCGCCGTCCACCTCCCAGGTGTTCAGGATCTTCCCACGCAACGGCATGATCGCCTGGAACTCCTTGTCCCGTGCCTGTTTGGCCGAGCCGCCGGCGGAGTCCCCCTCCACCAGGAACAGTTCGGAGCGCAGCGGGTCCTGGCCAGCACAATCCGCCAGCTTACCCGGCAGTGCTGGACCCTGGGTAATTTTCTTGCGCTCGACCTTCTTACCCGCCTTGAGGCGCCGGCCGGCGTTACTGATGGCCAGCTCGGCCAGCTGCAGGCCGAGCTCGGGATGGGCGTTGAGCCAGAGACTGAAGGCGTCCTTGACCACGCCGGAGACGAAGGCGGCCGCCTCCCGCGAGGACAAACGCTCCTTGGTCTGTCCGGAGAACTGCGGCTCCTGGAGCTTCATCGACAGCACGAAGGTGATACGCTCCCAAACATCCTCGGGCGCCAGCTTCACGCCACGTGGCAACAAGTTGCGGAATTCGCAGAACTCGCGCATGGCGTCCAGCAGGCCTTGGCGTAGCCCGTTCACGTGGGTGCCGCCCTGAGCCGTGGGGATCAGGTTGACGTAGCTTTCCTGCAGGGACTCACCACCCTCCGGCAGCCACAACAGGGCCCAGTCCACCGCCTCCTGGTTGCCGGCCAGACTTCCGACAAAGGGTTCGTCGGGCAGCCGTGCATACTCGGCAACGGCATCCACCAGATAGGAGCGCAGGCCGTCTTCGAAATGCCATTCGACGCGCTCGCCACTGGCCTTGTCCTCGAAACTGACCGACAGCCCCGGACAGAGCACCGCCTTGGCCTTGAGCACATGCTTGAGACGGCTGACGGAGAACTTGGGGGAGTCGAAATACTTGGCGTCTGGCCAGAAGTGCACGCTGGTGCCGGTGTTGCGCTTGCCGACGCTGCCGATGACTTCCAGCTCGCTGGCCTTGAAACCGTCGGCGAAGGTCATGCGGTGCTCGCTGCCATCGCGCTTCACCCTTACTTCGACACGCGTGGACAGCGCATTAACCACCGAAATGCCGACGCCATGCAGGCCGCCCGAAAACTGGTAGTTCTTGTTGGAGAACTTGCCGCCGGCGTGCAGCTTGGTGAGGATCAGCTCCACGCCAGGCACGCCCTCTTCGGGGTGGATATCCACCGGCATGCCGCGCCCGTCGTCGATCACTTGCAGCGAGTTGTCCTCGTGAAGGATCACCTGGACGCTGCTTGCGTGGCCGGCCAAGGCTTCGTCGACGCTGTTGTCGATGACCTCCTGGGCCAGGTGGTTGGGCCGGCTGGTGTCGGTGTACATACCCGGGCGCTTGCGCACCGGGTCCAGGCCGGAGAGGACTTCAATGGCATCCGCGTTGTAAGTAGCCATGGATTCCCTTTCGTTCAGAGGTCGGAAAAATCGATGTCAAGCCACAGCTGCGCGGGAAAGCCGGCGAAGGCCAGCAAGGCGGGCAGATGGGCAGGGAAGTGTTGGAAACCGTGGTCGCCGCCGGCCTCGATGCGCAAGGCGCAGGCTCGGTAGTAACGCTCCGCCTGGCGATAATCAAGGGTTTCGTCGGCCGTTTGCAGCCAGACCTGGAAGCGGGCCGGATCCTTCGGCGCGGGCACTTCCAGCTCGGCCAGCGCCGCGACGTGGTCCAGTGTCAGCTCCCAAGTCTCATCGCTGTAGTAGTTCTTCTGTGGCCCCAGTCGCCCGTCGAACAGGCGATGCGGGCTCACCGCCGGGTTGATCAGCAGGGCTTTCAAACCATGCCGTTCGGCCAAGTGGGTCGCATAGTAGCCGCCCAGGGAGCTGCCGACCAGCATCGGGCGCCCGAGCTCCGCGATCGCCACTTCGAGCTGGTCGATGGCCACGCGGGGATGATGATGCAAGTCCGGCACGCGCAGTCGGTCGGCGAGGCCGATGCGCTGCATGGCCACGCTCAGCTGGCGTGCCTTGAGCGATGCGGGCGAGCTGTTGAATCCATGGATGTAGAGCAAGCAGGGCTGATGGGTCGACACGCGGTTTCCTGGCAGGTCGGGGAAAGAATGCTACTTCTTGCCGTGCCGCAGGCCGCAGGTCAATAACCCTTGACGCTGTAGTCCACCTCGAAGGCAATCCCGGTGACTCGGGATACCCCGGTGTCCAGGCTGCCATCGGCATTCAGGCGCAGCCAACGGTAGCCCGGCGCCTCGGTACTGACTCGGAAATCCTCGCTGCCAGGTGCAAACTGCACACAGGTCGACGGCGAGGCCAGGAGGCGCATCCCCTGGAACTGCTCATCGAACTCCTGGTGGACATGCCCCCAGAGCAGGGCGCGAACCTGCGGATAGCGCTCCAGGACGGCGAACAGCCGCTCGGCGTTGCGCACCCCGATCGGGTCCATCCAGGCGCAGCCAATCGGCACCGGATGGTGATGGAAGGTAACGAGCACGTGACGCCCCCCGGCGCTGGCCAGGGCCTGTTCGAGGAGTTCTAGCTGTTCGGCGGGGAAATGCCCCGGCACTGCGCCAGCGATGGTCGAATCGAGCAGGACGACACGCCAATGGGAAAAGTCCGTCACGCTGTCGAGCTGATCGCCACCGGCACACACATCACGCATCACTGGCACTTCATCGTGATTGCCAGGTAGCCAGCGCGAAGGGGCGGGAATAGCCTCGATCAGCTCGCCAAAGCGCCGGTAAGACTCGACCGAGCCGTCCTGGGAGAGATCGCCCGTGGCCAGCACCAGATCGATTCGAGGTTGCTCTTCGAGGACCCGTGCGACAACCCGCTGCAAACTGTCCCGGGTATCCATGCCCAGCAACCGGCCGTCCGTTTCGGCGAACAGATGGCTGTCGGAAAGCTGCACCAGCAACACCGACTCATCAGTAACGGGGGGGAGTGGGCTCGGCAAGACCTTCTCCTTGCACGGAATGATTCCGATTATGGTAGTTCCAGCCAGCCAGGGTAAACCCGCGAAGCGGGACTGGATCACAGTTGAGTGAATCGTAGTGGCATTAAAGCACTACAGGTTCCAACTCGTGACCACAAGCCAGGCAATGACTGAGCCACTCACCGAGAAACAGGTTGAGCTGGCTCTTCTCGTCAGGCTGGTGCATGTCCGCATTGGGATAGGGATACACGCTGCGGAAACGCCGTGCATTCTCGGCACCGACTACTTCTGCCATGCGCGCGTCATGGTAGACGCGCACCTCCAGTTGCGGCGAAGGCAACCACGGCAGGCTGTGCTCCTGGCGAACGTGCAGGGTCGTGGTGTAGGGGCAGGCCTCCACGACATCCAGCGCAAGGACGCCGAGCAAGCGCTCACCCTGGCTGACGGCGACCCGCCGGGACCCGTGAACCTCACGCATTTCGGGCAACAGACGCATCAGGCGCGCGTAGTTCGCCTCGCAGGCTGCCTGCAGCCCGATGAGGTCGACCCGGTAGCGATCGCGCAACAAATTCACGTCCACAACCCCCTAACTTCGGTACGGTTCAATGCCAGCCACTGCAGGGCGATCATGCTCGCGGCATTGTCCAGTCGCCCTTCACGCATGAGGGCCAGAGCATCCGCCAGCGAAACCACGTGCACGCGGATATCCTCGCCCTCTTCCGCCAGGCCATGCACACCTCCGGCGCCGCGACTGTCGCAACGGCCAATGAACAGGTGCACACGTTCGTTCGATCCCCCTGGAGAAGGATAGTAGGTAGTGATCGGCCACAGCGACGTCAATTCCAGATTGGCTTCTTCGATGGCTTCCCGACGGGCGACCTCCTCCGGTACCTCGTCCTTGTCGATCAGACCCGCCACCAACTCCAGCAACCAGGGGCTCTCGCTCTTGCCAAGGGCGCCCACGCGGAATTGCTCGATCAACACCACGGCATCTTGCTGCGGATCATAGGGCAGAACACAAACCGCATCATGACGAACGAAGAGTTCCCGATGAATTACTGGCCCCATTGCTCCGGAGAACAATCGATGGCGCAGACTCAGGCGATCCAGACGGTAGAAACCCTGGAAACAATTCTCGCGCTCGATGAGCTCGAAGGCGTCGGGGCCTGGTTTGAAAGTCTCAGTCATGCGCTGCTCGCTTGAATCGAAGGTCGGTGTTTCGCGCATCCTAACTCGGCTCAGGGCCCGACGCAGCCTCTTTGCAGATCGTCATTCGGCTGGGAAGATACACGGCTATCACAAGCCTGCGCGCACCGAACTCCGAGCGGCCAGGACAGTCGAACCCAGCGATTTCTGCAATCCGAAACCTGAAGATCAAGCCCATGCCCATTGCCAGACTCCTCGCCATCGCCAGCCTTGGTTTCCTGCTCAGCGCCTGCCAGTCCCTGCTGCCGGGCGGCACCGACAAGCTGGAGGCGCAGCGCCAAGCCTGGGAGCATCTCAAGCCCGGCTGCCAAGGCCAGGAGTGTCCCCTGGTGAACATCGACACGCTGAGCTTCACCGACGAGCCTCAGCTCGATGCCCTGATCGAACGCCGCCTGCTGCAGATGACCCAGGACTCTCCCGACGCGCCGCTGCCAGCCTCGCTGCAATCCTATGAGCAGGATTTCCTGGCCAGTGCCGAGCCGGGCTGGAGCAGTTACCTGCAGGCCAAGATCCGCGAACAGCACGACAACCTGGTCCTGATCGAGCTGTCCAGCTACCTGTACACCGGCGGCGCCCACGGCATGCCCGGACGCGGCTTCATCAACTACGACCGCAAATTGGCCAAACCGCTGAACCTCAAGGACATGCTGCTGCCTGGCCAGGAAGCGGCCTTCTGGAAGCTGGCCGAACAAGCACACAAACGCTGGCTCGCAGCCAACAAGCTGGACCAGGATCCGGATTACGCCAAGACCTGGCCGTTCGAGCGCACCGCCAATATTGGCCTGGGCTACGGCGCGATGCTGCTCAAGTATGACGTCTACAGTATCGCGCCCTACTCCAGCGGCCACCCGGAGTTGCATATTCCCTATCCGCAGCTCAACGGAATATTGAAGCCGGAGTATTTCCCCGGGCGCGGCTGAAGCGCCCGAAGAGGTATTGCAGGCCTCCCGCCAGCACCAGCGCCGGCAGGGTCGCGCCCAGCTCCGGCCAGAAGTTGGCCAGCAGGTGGTAGACGGTCACGCCGCAGGCCCAGGCCAGCAACGTGTCCCAGCGCAGCCCGGTACGCGGTGCCAGGTCCGCACGACGGCGACGCAGTACGAAATGATCCACCAGCACCACGCCGAACAGCGGGGCGAACACCGAGCCGATCAAGAGCAGGAAGTTCTGGTACTCGGCCAAGGGCGCCAGCAAGGCAACCAGCGTACATATCGCCCCGATGACGAGCGCAAGTCGCTCCACCTTGAACGGCAACAGGATGCCACTGGAAACCGCAGCCGAGTGGATGTCGGCGAACGCCTTCTCCGACTCGTCGAGCAAGATCAGCAGCAGCGGAATGCCCATGCCGGCACCGGCCAGTGCCAACAACAGCGCATTGACGTCGCCACCCTCGGCAAATGCCAGGGTGTAAGCCACGCCCAGCCCCATCAGCCACAGGCACCCAAGGAAGAACCCCAGGGCCGAGCCGAAGAAAACCCCTCCGCCGCGCTTGCCGAAACGCGAATAGTCGGCGATCAGCGGCAACCAGGACAGTGGCATGGCGATCGCAATGTCGAAACCCAGGGCGAAGGACATCGAGCCATCGCCGACGCGTGCCATCAGCGCGGACAGATCGGCACGACGTAGCAGATCCCAGGTCAGCCAGAGGCAGGCGCCCACGAGCAGCCAGATCCCCCAGCGACGCAGGATGCGACGCACGAATGCCAGCGGCCCAGCGACCGCGAGCAGGGTGGCGAGCACGCCGAACAGCAGGGTCCAGAGGGTCGGCGACACCCACAGGCTGCCCTCCCCCAGGCCGCGTGTGGCCAGCAGGCTGGCGGCATCCCGCATGACGATGATCTCGAACGCGCCCCAGCCCAGCAGCTGCAGCAGATTGAGCAGCGCCGGCACGATCGCGCCGATCGACCCCAGGCTCAGCTTCAGCGAGGCCATGGAGGCCAGGCCGGTATCGCTGCCGATCACCGCAACCGCGCCGAGTAGCAGCACGCCGACGCCCGTGCCGCAGAGGATCGCCAACAGCGCATCGCTCATCCCCAGGCCGGGCGCGAGTAGAGCGCCGACTTGCAAGACCATCAGGCCGAGACCGAGGGAAAACCAGAGGGAGAACAGGTCGCGCATGCCAAGTACACGCTGGTCGAAAGCGACCGGAACGGTTGGCGAGTAGTTAGGGGTATTCACGATGGCGGGCGCCCTCGAAAGGAAGAAAGGAAAAAGCCGAAAGCCGGGCTCAATGCCCGGCTTTCGGCCTTGCTGCTCAGGCTATCAGACCTGTTTGTAGATCACCGAGCCCTCGTCCTTGAAGCGTGCGGCCTGCTCCTCGAAGCCGGCCAGGATCGCCTTGCTCTCGTCGCCCAGGCCGTTCTCCTTGGCGTAGTCTCGGACTTCCTGGGTGATCTTCATCGAGCAGAACTTCGGCCCGCACATGGAGCAGAAGTGCGCCACCTTGGCCGAGTCTTTCGGCAGGGTCTCGTCGTGGAACGACCGCGCGGTATCCGGATCGAGGCCGAGGTTGAACTGGTCTTCCCAGCGGAACTCGAACCGCGCCTTGGACAGCGCGTTGTCGCGGATCTGAGCGCCCGGATGCCCCTTGGCGAGGTCGGCGGCATGGGCGGCGATCTTGTAAGTGATGATGCCGGTCTTCACGTCATCCTTGTTCGGCAGGCCCAGGTGCTCCTTGGGTGTGACGTAGCAGAGCATGGCGCAACCGAACCAGCCGATCATCGCCGCGCCGATGCCGGAGGTGATGTGATCGTAGCCGGGCGCGATGTCGGTGGTCAGCGGGCCGAGGGTGTAGAACGGCGCCTCGTCGCAGCACTCCAGCTGCTTGTCCATGTTTTCCTTGATCAGGTGCATCGGCACGTGGCCGGGGCCTTCGATCATGGTCTGCACGTCGTGCTTCCAGGCAATCTGAGTCAGCTCGCCGAGGGTTTCCAGCTCACCGAACTGCGCGGCGTCGTTGGCGTCGGCGATGGAGCCCGGACGCAGGCCATCACCCAGCGAGAAGCTGACGTCGTAGGCCTTCATGATTTCGCAGATTTCCTCGAAGTGGGTGTAGAGGAAATTCTCCTTGTGATGCGCCAGGCACCACTTGGCCATGATCGAACCACCGCGGGAAACAATGCCGGTGACGCGCTTGGCGGTCAGCGGTACGTAGCGCAACAGCACGCCGGCGTGAATGGTGAAGTAATCGACGCCCTGCTCGGCCTGCTCGACGAGGGTGTCGCGGAACAGTTCCCAGGTCAGATCTTCGGCGATGCCACCGACCTTCTCCAGCGCCTGATAAACCGGCACGGTGCCGATCGGCACCGGGCTGTTGCGGATGATCCACTCGCGGGTTTCGTGGATATGCTTGCCGGTGGACAGGTCCATCACGGTGTCCGAGCCCCAACGGATACCCCAGGTCAGCTTGGCCACTTCCTCCTCGATAGAGGAACCCAGAGCCGAGTTGCCGATGTTACCGTTGATCTTCACCAGGAAGTTGCGGCCGATGATCATCGGCTCCAGCTCCACGTGGTTGATGTTGGCCGGAATGATCGCGCGGCCACGGGCGATTTCCTGGCGCACGAATTCGGGGGTGATCTCTTTCGGAATGGCGGCCCCGAAGCTGTGCCCGGCATGTTGTTCCTTGAGCAGGCCCGCCTCGCGCGCTTCGGCGAGCTTCATGTTCTCGCGAATGGCGACGTATTCCATTTCCGGCGTGATGATGCCCTTCTTGGCGTAGTGCATCTGTGTGACGTTCTGCCCGGCCTTGGCGCGGCGCGGGTTGCGCACGTGGGCGAAGCGCATGGCCGACAGCTCGGCGTCCGCCAGGCGGCGCTGGCCGAACTCGGAGGTCAGACCGGGTAGGCGCTCGGTGTCGCCACGGTCATCGATCCAGGGCGAGCGCACGTCGGCCAGGCCCTTGCGTACATCGATGCTGACAGTCGGGTCGGTGTAGGGGCCGGAGGTGTCGTAAACGGTGACCGGCGCATTGATCTCACCACCGAAGGCGGTGGGCGTCACGTCCAGGCTGATCTCGCGCATGGGCACGCGAATGTCAGGGCGTGAGCCTTGGACATAGATCTTCTGCGAACGAGGGAAAGGTTGGATGGATTGCTGGTCGACCTGGGCGATTTCGCTCAGATTCTGTTGTTGTTTTGCGGTCATCGGCTGGCTCCTGGGGTGATGTCGGAGCGAACCTGAAGGCAGAGCGCACCTGGACTGGTGCAGAGAGGAGCCGCCAGGGGCGACGCATCTTGTTCCCTACGCAGGCCTTAACCTGATCAGGTTCAACGGGATCCGGAACTCTCCGATCTCAGCCTCCGATTCGAGGCACCCCGACAAGAACCCGGCCAGTCTAATCAAGCTCGAACAAGAAAACCAACCCGATGGTCAGAATAAAATGACCGAACCGTCGGGAAATGACGCCAGCTACCTTGCACGCTTCCTTTGTTGCATCCAGGCAACATAGCTTGTTGCTAACTACACTGAAACCGCCTGGGAGGCCGCTTGACCGGCCCCGATGGCCCCCGTAGCCTTGCCCGACACCACTGAATCCAGGATTGATCATGCTGCGCAGACTCTCTCTGGCTATCGCCGTGGCCTCCGCATTCGCCGGAAGCGCCTGGGCCGAAGATGCCCCCCTGTCAGCCCGGACGGACCTCGTGACCGTCTACAAGGATGCCGTCGACAACAACGCCGACCTGGCCGCTGCCCGCGCCAACTACGAAGCCCAACGCGAGGCGGTGCCCCAGGCCCGCTCCGGCCTGCTGCCACAAATCAATGGCGGCGCCACAGCCAACAGTACCCGTACCGAACTGGATGAGCCGTCCAACACCAGCTCGCGCAGTGGCATCGCCTACCAGGCCACCCTGAGCCAACCTATCTTCCGGGCTGATCGCTGGTTCCAGCTGAAAGCCGCGCAAGCTGGCACCGAACAGGCAGCCCTGGAGTTCTCGGCGACCCAGCAGAATCTGATCCTGCAGACCGCCGAGAGTTATTTCTCGGTGCTCCGCGCCCAGGACAACCTGGCCGCCACCAAGGCCGAGGAAGCTGCATTCAAGCGCCAACTCGACCAAGCCAATGAGCGTTTCGATGTCGGCCTCTCGGACAAGACCGACGTCCTCGAAGCCCAGGCCGGCTACGACACCGCGCGCGCCAACCGGATCATCGCCGAGCGCGACGTGGATGACGCCTTCCAGGCCCTGGTCACCCTGACTAACCGCGAATACAACTCGCTCGAAGGCATCCTGCATACCTTGCCGATCGTCGAGCCCGCGCCGAATGACGCCAAGGCCTGGGTCGACACCGCTGCCCAGCAGAACCTCAACCTGCAAGCCAGCAACTTTGCGGTCGACGCTGCCGAAGAGACGCTGCGTCAGCGCAAGGCCGGCCATGCCCCGACCCTGGACGCGGTGGCCAGCTACCAGAAGGGCGACAACGACAGCCTCGGGTTCAGTAACAGCAACTTCAATGGCGGAACAGGCACCACCTTCGGCAGCGACGTCGAGCAGCGCAGCATCGGCCTCGAACTGAATATCCCGATCTACAGCGGTGGCCTGACCAGCTCCCAGGTGCGCGAGTCTTACCAGCGCTTGAGCCAGACCGAGCAGCTGCGCGAAAGCCTGCGCCGCCAGGTAGTGCAGAACACTCGCAACTTCCACCGCGCGGTGAACACCGACGTCGAGCAGGTGAAGGCGCGCAAGCAATCGATCATCTCCAACCAGAGCGCCCTGGAAGCCACCGAGATCGGCTATCAGGTCGGCACTCGCAACATCGTCGACGTGCTCGACGCCCAGCGACAGCTCTACAGTTCGGTGCGTGACTACAACAACGCACGCTACGACTACGTCCTCGACAACCTGCGCCTGAAGCAGGCCGCCGGCACCCTCAGCCCGGCCGACCTGGAGGCCCTGGCCGCCTTCCTCAAGCCTGACTACGACCCGGACAAGGACTTCCTCCCGCCGGACCTGGCCAAGGCCGCCGAAGCCAGCCTGAAGAACCAGACGGAATACTGAGGAATAAAGAAACGCCCCGCATTGCGGGGCGTTTCTATTCCAGGTGTCGAGCGGTCCGTGTGAGGCAGTGGGTGCCTTTCCTGTTGGGCTTCGCGAGCCCAACGGAGCGCTACCTCCCGAAACCAACCAGCCCTCGTGCTGCCCCTACTTCGCGGCCCAGCCGTTGAAGCGCTGCTCCAGTTCCTCGCCATGGTCGACCCAGAACTCGACATTCATCGGCAGGGCCTGGGTCATGTTCTGCGGCGAACTCGGCAGCATCTGGGTCAGCGACGGGTCGAGACTGGCCAGCGTCTTCTGGTTGGTCGGCCCGTACGGAATCAGTTTCACGTAATCGGCTTGGTGCTCGGGCTTATTGATGAAGGCGATCAGGCGGTGCGCCTGGTCAGCATGACGCGAGCCCTTGATGATGGCCCAGTAGTCCATGCCGTAGAGGCTTCCCGGCCAGACCACCGAGAAGTTGCGCCCTTCCTGGCGCGCTGCCGCAACGCGGCCGCTGTAGACCGAGGTCATGCTCACGTCGCCCGCCGCCAGCCATTGCACCGGCTGCGCGCCGGCCTCCCACCACTGGATATGTGGCTTGAGTTCATCCAGCTTGGCGAAGGCGCGCTCTACGCCCGTCGGGGTAGCCAGCACCTTGTAGACATCTTCCAGCTTGACGCCATCAGCCAGTAACGCGAACTCCAGGTTGTAGACCGCACGCTTGCGCAAGCCGCGCTTGCCCGGGAACTGCTTCACATCCCAGAAATCGGCCCAGGACGCTGGCGCCTTGGCCAGTTTGTCGACGTCATAGGCCAACGCCACGCTCCACACCATGGACGCCGAGCCGCACTCCTGCGCGGCATCCGGAATCAGCTCGCGGGTATCGCCCAGCTTCTGCCAGTCGAGGCGTTCGAACATGCCCTCGTCACAACCGCGTGCCAGGTCGGGAGCCTCGATCTGCACCAGATCCCAATCGGTGTGGCCGGTATCGACCATGACCTTGATACGCGCCAATTCACCGTTGTACTCGCTCTCGACCAGCGGCTTGCCGTCTGCCTTGCCGAAGGGCTTGAAGAAGGCATCGCTGATGGCTTTCTGCCCGGCACCACCGTAGCTGACCACCACCATCTGGTCGGCGGCCTGGGCACCTCCGACCGCCAGCACAAGGCTGGCCAAGAGACCGTAGCAAGCAGATTTGATGCCTGGATGAGAGCGGCGCGTGATCGGCGACGCCTGGCAGTGGGGATCGGAATGCAGGACAAGCCTGGGCTTTCGACTCATGGCGGTTCACCTCTTGTTTTTGTTGTAGAGCGCCCGGGAAGAGGGCTGAGGGAAAACTAGCCAGCCATCAGTAAAAAAACAAGTTGATTTTTTACTGATGGTAAATTTCTAATGAAAACACAAGAACAACACCCGGCCGGGTCCGGCCGCAGGAGCCCCCCATGTCCGACGTCATTCACTTCAAGCGTGCCGAACAGACCTTCCAGCCTTACTCCGGCCAGCCGCTGGAGCGCGCTGCAATCTGCCGGCTGATCGGCACCGAAGCCAGCAGCACCATGGGCGCGGGCCTGGCACGCTTTGACAACTGCTCCATCAGCTGGACGGTGCTCTACGACGAACTGATCGTGGTGCTGGAAGGCCGCTTCCGCCTGCGTCTGGGTGATCGCCTGATCGAGGCCGCGCCAGGCGACGTTATCTGGGTCCCGGAGCGCACGCCGCTGGCCTATGAGGGCGACCACGCCTGCGTGTTCTACGCGCTCTACCCCGTCGATTGGCAAGCCCGCAACGCCTGATCGCCTCACTTAGAAGGATCCCGCCCATGACCAGTCCCGCATCGGCCTTTCCCCACCTCTTCGAGCCCTTGGAGATTCGTGGCAAGCGTCTGAAGAACCGCATCATGTCCAGCGGGCACGACACCTCGATGCCCGCCGACAACCTGGTCAACGATCAGTTGATCGCCTATCACCGCGCCCGCGCCGAGGGCGGCGTCGGCTTGATTGTGCTGCAGGTGGCCGGCGTTCACGACAGCGCGCGCTACACCTCCCATGTGCTGATGGCTACCGACGATGCCTGCATCGACGGCTACCGGCGCATTGCCGAGGCCTGCCACCAGCAGGGCACCGTCGTGCTCTCGCAGATATTTCACCCGGGGCGGGAAATCATGGAATCCAGCGATGGCCTGCTAGCCGTCGCCTGGTCCGCCTCGGCCTCGCCGAACGAGCGTTTCCGTGTCATGCCGCGCGCCCTCGACCAGGCGATGATCGATGAAATCGTCGCCGGCTACGGCGCCGCCGCCCGGCGTCTGTGCCAGGCGGGTCTGGATGGCGTGGAGATTGTCGCGAGCCACGGCTACCTGCCGGCGCAGTTCCTCAACCCTCGGGTGAATCGCCGAACCGATGCTTACAACGGCGACCTCGACGCTCGTCTGCGCTTCCTCCGCGAGGTGATCGCGGCCGTACGTGCCGAGTGCGCCAAGGACTTCATCGTCGGCCTACGAATTTCCGCCGATGAGCGCGACATCGCGGGCCTGACCGAAGACGAATCCTTGAGCGCGGTGCTAGCCCTGCAAGGCCAGCTGGACTACGTGCACATCGTCGCCGGCACTTCCGCCTCCCTCGGCGGCGCCGTCCATATCGTGCCGCCCATGGCCATCGAGGCGGCCTACCTGGCGCCGACCGCGGCCAGCTTCAAGGCACGCCTGGAGATTCCGCTGTTCGTCACCGGGCGTATCAACCAGCCACAGGAGGCCGAGCTGATCATCGCCCGCGGCCAGGCCGACGTCTGCGGCATGACCCGCGCACTGATCTGCGACCCTCTGATGCCGAACAAGGCTGCTGCCGGCCGGCATGACGACGTCCGTGCCTGCATCGGCTGCAACCAGGCCTGCATCGGCCACTTCCACCGTGGCTACCCGATCTCCTGCATCCAGCACCCGGAAACCGGCCGCGAACTGCAATATGGCAAACCCAATCCGACTACCCAGCGCAAGCGCGTAATGGTGGTCGGCGGCGGTCCGGCCGGAATGAAGGCGGCCGCCGTCGCCGCCCAGCGCGGACATGAAGTCACCCTCTTTGAAGCCAGCCCCCAGCTGGGCGGCCAGGTCCTGCTGGCGCAACTGCTGCCCCGCCGCAGCGAGTTCGGTGGCGCGGCCACCAACCTGCACCGCGAAATGGAACTGGCCGGCGTACAAGTACGACGCAATACCCGCGTCGACCGTGCGCTAGTGGAACAGGAACGGCCCGACCTGGTGATACTCGCCACCGGCGCCAAGCCCTATTGGCCAACCCTGGAACAAGGCGGCGACCTTCAGGTGGTGGATGCCTGGCAGGTGTTGCGGGGCACGGTACAACTCGGCCGCTCGGTGCTGGTCAGCGATTGGCGCGGTGACTGGATCGCCCCGGGCATCGCGGAACGCCTGGCACGCGACGGCCATCAGGTGCGCCTGGCGGTCAGCGGTACGCATTGCGGGGAAAGCCTGCCGCTTTACGTCCGCGACCAGATGGCTGGCGAACTGCATCGGCTGGGCATCGCCGTCACGCCCTACGCCCGCCTCTACGGTTATGACGACAGCACCGTCTACACACTGCACTCTGCCAGCGGCGAGGCCATGCTCTTCGAGGAGGTCGACACCCTGGTGCTCTGCCAGGGCCACGAGCCGGTGGACGATCTCGGGACCGAGTTGCAGGGCTTGGTGCCCTTCAAGCGGATCGGCGACTGCATGGCGCCGCGCACCGTGGAAGAAGCCATCTACGAGGGGCTGAAAGTCGCCTGGGAGATCTGACGGCCACGCGTGGTCGCGGCTGCCTTACAATGCCGCGATCGCCGCGCCCGGACCGGAGGAACCATGAGTCCCAGCTTGCCATCGCCGAATGCCGCCACCCCAGCCGAAAGCCAGTTTCTCGGCACGCGCATTCGCGCCCTGCGCAAACGCCGGGGCATGACCCTTAGCGAACTGGCCGAACAGAGCAACCTCACGGCCGGCTATATCAGCCAGTTGGAACGCAATCTGGCCTACCCCTCGATCCCTGCGCTGTTCAACATCGCCCGCAGCCTCGGGGTGACCATCCAGTGGTTCTTCGCCAGCGAGGCCAACACCACGGAAGCCGACAAGGGCTACGTGGTACGCCGCAACAGCCGGATGAGCCTGCATTACGAAGACGGCATCATTGATGAACTACTCAGCCCGCAGCCCAGCCGCCAGTTGGAAATTCTCCATTCGCGCTTCCCGCCAGGTGCCTACAGCGAAGAAAGCTACAGCCACGAAGGTGAGGAAGCCGGCTACATCCTCAGCGGGGAATTCGAGCTTTGGGTGGGCGACAAGCACTTCCTGTTGCAGGAGGGCGACAGCTTCAGCTTCTCCAGCCAGGAGTCACACCGCTACGGCAACCCCGGCGAACGCGACACCCTGGTGCTCTGGGTGATCACGCCGCCAACGTTTTGAGACAGATCACGCTCATAAAGAGCAGAAACGCCTATCGGGAGCCAAGCAAGCGCGAAAGTCCCGCCAGCAGCCGCTCCAGCGAACCCTGGTTGGCCCTGAGCACTGCCAGGCCGGCTTCACGCATGGCAGCCGTGCCGGCAGCATCGTTCCAGAGCCCGGCAACCTGAGTCGCAAGCTCTCCGGCATCCGTCACTTCGAGCAGCGCCCCCGCCTCGCGCAATTGCGCGGAGATCTCGAGGAAGTTGAACAGGTGCGGCCCTGCCAGCACCGGCTTGCCAAGCGCGGCTGGCTCCAGCAGGTTGTGCCCGCCGTTGGGCACCAGGCTGCCGCCGACGAAGGCGACATCGACCAAGGCATAGAGGAAGAGCAGCTCACCCATGGTGTCGCCCAGCAACATCTGGGTTTCGCCCGTCACCGGCGCACCACTGGAGCGACGCACCGTGGCCAGCCCCTCACGACGGCACAGCTCGAAGACAGAGTCGAAGCGCTCTGGATGGCGTGGCACCAGGATCAGCAAGGCATCTGGCCGTTCATGCAGCAATTGGCGATGGGCAGCCAGGATGACCTCGTCTTCGCCGGCGTGAGTACTGGCGGCGATCCAGGTCGGCCGCTGAGTCGTCACCCACTGCACACGCAACTCGAGCGCTCGAGCTGTGAGATTTGGATCTATGTGGAGGTCGAATTTGATCGATCCGGTCACGCCAACACATTCAGGCCGCGCGCCCAATCGCCGGAAACGCTCCGCCTCGGCCTCGGTCTGAACGGCGATCCAGCTCAGCTCCGCCAGCATCGGCCCAGTCAGCTTTTGGAAACGCGCGTAGCCACGGGCCGAGCGCTCTGACAGGCGCGCGTTGGCCAGCGCGACCGGAATCCCGCGCCTGGCACATTGATGGATATGGTTCGGCCACAGTTCCGTTTCCATGATCACCGCCAGTTTCGGCCGCGTGCGATCGAGGAAGCGGGCCGCTGCCCAAGGCAGGTCATACGGCAGGTAGCAGTGCTGCACAGAGTCGCCGAACAGCGCCTGGATGCGTTCCGAGCCCGTCGGCGTCATGCAGGTGATGGTGATCGGCAGGCCCGGATAGCGCGCCTGCAGGGCACGCACCATGGGTGCTGCAGCGATGCTTTCGCCCACTGAGACGGCGTGGACCCAGATGCCGCCAGGCTTGAGCGTCCCGATGCCAAAGGCGAAGCGCTCGCGGATGCGCCGCGCATAGGCCGGCGCGCGCCAGGCCCGCCAAGCCAGGCGCGCCGCAACCAGCGGCAGCCCGAGATGGAAGAGAAAGGTATATAGGGTGCGGTTCATGGGCGCGGAGCTTAGCGTGACTCGACGTCGATGGCATCTCCAACATGCTCAGCCCATCGCGTGCAGGTGCTCCGCGAGGCTGTCGGCTAGCCAGAGCGCGGCAGGCCCCAGGGCCTCATCGCGCCGACACACCAACTCCACCACCAGCGACGGCGGCGTCCAGTCGCTGCGTAGTTCGATCAGATGGTCCTGGTAAGCCGGGTACTGCGCGACATGCCGCGGCAGCCAGGCCCAGCCCAGGTCGCGCATCAGCAGTTCGGCCATGACGTAGAAGCTGTCGGCGCGCCACACCTGCGGGCTGAGCTGTTCCCCGCCTGGGTAGTGACTATCCTGAGGCGACATCAACAACTGGCGATGGCGCGCCAGCTCGCGGCGATCGGCATAGGTGGAGGCGGCCAGGGGATGCCCCGCGCCGCAGACGGTCACCATTTCGATGGTACCCAGACGCTGACGTTCCAGCGCATCGGGCATTTGCTCATGGTGGAACAGCAACCCCAGGTCGGCCCGCCGCTCCAGCAGTTTGCGCGCTACGTCGCCCTGAGCGCCGCTGGCCAACTGCACTTCCAGCAGCGGGAATGCCCGGCCCAGCGCATCCAGGCTGGACAGCACCGGCTGGTAGGGCATGGCCTCGTCCTGTGCCAGGCGCAACCGCGCCTCTTCACCACGTGCCAGTCCCAGGGCTCGTCCTTCAAGGCGCTGGCACTGGCGCAGGACCTCCCGCGCCTCTTCCAGCAGTGCTCGCCCAGCGTCCGTCAACCGCGGCTGCCGGCCGCTGCTGCGGTCGAACAACTGCACACCCAGATCCTCCTCGAGCAGCGCGATGCCGCTGCTGACCGCCGATTGCGCTCGCCGAAGCTGCCTGGCCACCGCAGAAAAGGACTGCCCTTCGGCGACACTGACGAAAAGCCGGATTTGCTCAAGATTCCACTGCATGACCAGGCCAACCTATCTCATCAACAGATAGGTAATGACTTTACCCCATCGCTGTAAAACTTAGAATTCCTCCTCATTGAACGGGAGGACCTGACCATGACCGGCTACATCTACCTCGCTATCGCTATCGCTGCCGAAGTCGTCGCCACCACCTCCATGAAGGCCATCGACGGCTTCAACAAGCCGCTGCCGCTGCTGCTCGTGATCGGTGGCTACGCCATTGCCTTCTGGATGCTGACCCTTGTAGTGCGCAGCATCCCGGTGGGAATTGCCTACGCGGTCTGGGCGGGACTGGGCATCGTGCTGGTCAGCATCGCCGCACTCGTTCTTTACCAGCAGAAGCTGGATGCACCGGCCGTGTTCGGCATGGGCCTGATCGTCTCCGGGGTGGTAGTGATCCAGCTGTTTTCCAACAGCACCGGCCACTGACCCACAACCGCCGCGTCCCAGCCTGTGTTCAACGCTGCATAACCGAACGCAGTAGTTTTCACACAGCCTGGGGCGCCCGCCTGACGCCTGCGGCCGACAGGTTATACTGCGCGCCTGTTTTCCCTTGAGGCGCTCCCATGCCCCAGCCCCTTTCCACCGACGTGCTCATCCTCGGCGGCGGCATCGCCGGTCTCTGGCTCAACGCGAGCCTCCGCCGCCAGGGCTTCGCCACCCTGCTGGTAGAGAACGCCAGCCTCGGCGGCGGCCAGAGCGTGAAATCCCAGGGCATCATCCACGGCGGCGCCAAGTACGCACTGCACGGCGCCCTCACCGGCGCCTCGGAAGCGATCGCCGATATGCCACGCCGCTGGCGCGAAGCCCTCGCGGGCAACGGCGAACTGGACCTCACCGGCGTACGCCTGCTTTCCGATGCGCACTACCTATGGTCACCCGGCACCTTGACCGGCAACCTCACCAGTTTCTTCGCCAGCAAGGCCGTGCGCGGCCGCGTCGACCAGGTCAAGGGCGATGCTCTGCCGCCGGCGCTGCAACACCCGAAATTCAAGGGCAAGGTCTACCGCCTCGCTGAACTGGTGCTGGACGTACCCAGCCTGATTGCGCGGTTGGCGGACCTGGCCGGCGACGGGCTGCTCGCTGCTCGCGAGGTCGAGCCTCTGTTGGAAGAGGGTCTGTTGGCCGGCCTGCGCCTCGACGGCCGTGAGGTCCGCGCGCAGCGCATCGTGCTCAGCGCCGGCGCCGGCAACCAGGCCCTGCTGCATGCCCTGGGCCTGCAGCAACCCGCCATGCAGCGCCGCCCGCTGCATATGGTCATGGTCAAGGCACCGAGCCTGAAACCGCTCTACGCCCACTGCCTGGGCGGCGGGCCGAAACCACGCGTGACCGTGACCAGCCACCCCGCTGCCGATGGCCAGTGGGTCTGGTACCTCGGGGGCGACCTGGCCGAAGCTGACGGCGTAGCCCGCAACGAAACCGAGCAAATCGCCGCCGCCGAACAGGAACTGCGCCAGCTGCTGCCGTGGATCGATCTGTCGGCCGCACAGTGGGCCACGCTACGCGTCGACCGCGCGGAGCCCGCACAGTCCGGCCTGGTTCGCCCGGACAACGCCTTCCTCAGCGAGCATGGTCGCCTGCTGGTCGGCTGGCCGACCAAGCTGGCCCTGGCGCCCGACTTCACCGACCGCGTGCTGGCTGCCTTCGCCCGCGACGGCGTGGTCCCCTCTTCACATGCGCCTTTACCCACCCTGCCCCGTCCACCGCTGGCGCAGCCGGCCTGGGAGGAACTACTCGGATGACCAGCCTGCACCCCTTCCATCGCCCGCTCGGCAGTACCGGCCTGATGGTCTCGCCTCTGGGCCTTGGCACCGTGAAGCTTGGCCGCGACCAAGGCGTGAAGTACCCCAATGGTTTCACTATTCCCGACGACACCGAGGCCCGCCAGCTACTGGCGATGGCCCGCGACCTGGGCATCAACTTGATCGACACCGCGCCGGCCTATGGGCGCAGCGAGGAGCGGCTTGGTCCGCTGCTGCGCGGCCAGCGTGAAGACTGGGTGATCGTCAGCAAAGTGGGCGAAGAGTTCGAAGCGGGCCAATCGCGCTTCGACTTCAGCCCCGAACACGCCCGTTTCTCGGTGGAACGCAGCCTCAAACGCTTGGAAACCGACTTCATCGACCTGGTGCTGATCCACTCGGACGGCAACGACGTCGCCATCCTGCAGGAGAGCGGAGTCCTCGAGACCCTCGCCGAGCTGAAACAGGCCGGCAAGATCCGAGCTTTCGGGCTCTCGGGCAAGACCGTCGAAGGTGGCCTTCTGGCGCTGCAACAGGGCGATTGCGCCATGGTTACTTACAACCTCGCCGAACGGGGCGAGAAGCCGGTGCTGGACTATGCGGCCCAGCATGGCAAGGGCATCCTGATCAAGAAGGCCCTGGCCAGCGGCCATGCCTGCCTGGGCGCCGGCGTCGACCCGGTGCGGGCCAGTTTCGAGCTGATCTTTGGTCACCCCGGAGTGACCAGCGCGATAATCGGGACCATCAATCCGCTGCATCTGTCCCATAATGTCGCGACGGCCGCCGCAGTGATCAGCAGCCTGAGCTAGCGCCGCATTCGCGGCCGACCCCGACGCAAGAAGGAGCCGACATGCCGCGAATCCTTGACCGGAAAGACCCCAGCGCCTTCAAGACACTGCCTCTACATGTCGAGGCCAGCACCGATGCCCTGAGCTACCAGAGCCTGGGGCGGCCGCTGAACTTCTCGCAGATGCTGGAACGCCGTCGGCCAGTGCAGGTGAACGACAGCCGGCGTTTTGCGGTGGAGTTGGCCAACCTGGGGGTTTCGGTGCGCCTCACCCTCGGCCTGCAGGGGCGCGATTATTGGCTGGTAGTGCGCCAGCGCCGCCATGACCGTGGTGATACCGTCCTCAAGCTGATCTCCGGCTATGTGCCAGCCCACGAACTGAACCTGCCGCTGCTCACCGCCATCCAGGAAGTGGCTGAAGAGTGCCTGATCGAAACGCCCGAAGGCTGGCTGGCCGGTCGCTTTGGCGACACCTGGCTGCCGACGCCCTATCAGAAAACCCTGCATTATCGTCAGGCCAACCATTTCCGCCTGAGCCCGCTGTCAGGTGCCGCACGGCCGGTACGAACCGGAAGCCTGACCCTGCTGGAGCGTCCCCAGGCCTATGTGCACCTGCCTACTGCGTCGCTGCAGCTGGTCTACGACCTGCGCCTGGAGCTGCCTAGGGACAGCCGTCACGTGAGCCTCTTCCACGTCGACGAAACGCTGCAGGATGGCGAATTGGTGGCCTGCCTGCAGCGCCGCCGCCCGGACATCTACCTGCTGCCGCTGGCCCAGGGCAAACCCACGGGCGAGTTGCTGACATTGCTCAAGGGCGAGCTGAAACCAGCAAGCACCCGCGGCGTCTGGCTGTCGGAAAGTTTCGCCGAAGCCGATGGCTGGCTGGTACGCGAGGAACGGGTGCGTTGGAAGGACTGGTTGGCAAACAACTGCGCCGCAAAAGCCTGCAGTAGCCGCAAGGCCTGCTGAACCAGGCGATCAAGATCCAGCGCCTTAGCCGGTAGTTCAGCAGGGGAGCCCGGACTGAGGTCCGGGCTACGGTCAGGGCAGCGCCACCGGGCTCCTTCAGCTCGCTGGAACTCTTGCCGAGCAGCCGCCGCGCAACGATCGGCAGCTGAATCTGCTGGGTACCCTCGAAGATATCGAGGATCTTGGAATCACGGGCCCATTTCTCCAGCAGCTCATTCTCGCCGTACCCCAGTGCCCCGGCCAACTCCACGCACTTGAAAGTCACCTCGTTGGCCACCTGGCCGGCCTTGGATTTGGCGATGGAGGCCTCGTTCGAATTGCGCTGCTTGTTGTCGGCCATCCACGCAGCCTTCAGCGTCAGCAGCCAGACCGCGTCCCATTCGGCTTCCAGCCGATACAAGGTCGCCTCGGCATGACTCACACCATACTGAGTCAGCCCCAGTTCATGGACGTGGTTGAGCAGTAGCGCCGTAACGGTAGCCTGGGCGTCCGCTTCATAAGCCGCCGGGCGAAGCCTTCGAGCATGCCGACGAGCATCTGCTGTTCATCGGAGAGCGTCAGGTCGAGCAGGTCGTCCGGGCTGCCCAGAAGAGGGCTTTTCGCCGCACGCCGGGCAGCCAGTCGGAAGCCGGCGCGACTACCGCTGTAGATGAGTTTTCAGAAAGCCTTGCGCAGCTTCGGGTGATCCGGCCAATGGGCCTGGGCCACGCGATTCAGAACGGCCAGGGCGCGGCCCTGACGGGAGGAGGCCCCGGTGTCTCATTCCCTGCAACTGACGATGTCAGGAGAATGCGCACAGGGATTGCCGGCGACTATGACCGCCTTGCCTCTGGCAATTGGCAGGTCAGCCAGATCCAGCCTGACTTTGGCCACAAACGACAACGCCCTGCGAATTCAAACCGCAAGGCGTTCTCGTCACTGGCGTTCGCGGTTGGCGTGTCAGCTGGCCGGTGGCGAGCGATCCGAGCCGTGGGCAGCGCCTGGGAATACCAGGCCGCCATCGCAGACCAGGAAGTCGATCCGGCTGTCGGCAAGGGCCTGCAGGGCCTCTTCCGGCGTATTGATGATCGGCTCTTCGTGGGCGTTGAAGCTGGTATTCACCAAGGTTGGCAGTCCGGTCTTCACCTTGAACGCCTGCAGGATGTCGTAGTACAGCGGATTGCTCGCGCGCTCGATGATCTGCGGTCTCGCGGTGCCATCGACATGCACCACCGCCGGAATCTTGTCTGCCCACTCGGGATTGACCTTGGTGGTGATCGTCATGAACCGGCAGGCGTATCGATTCCGCTGGTTGATGTCGTACACGCGCTCGGCATCGACATCCAGGACATAAGGTGCAAAAGGCATGAACTCAGTGCGCTGCAAACGCTTGTTGATGCTGTCGTTGACTTCACGCTGCGCCGGGCTCGCCAGGATAGTCCGCGCACCAAGGGCACGTGGGCCCATCTCCATGGCGCCATAGAAGATCGCTCCCACCCAGTTATCAGCAAGTAGCTGGGCGGTTTTCTCGACATAGCCGGACTCGCGTTCGACCCGGAAGCCGAGCCGTTCGCCAGCGCTGAGCAAGTCCTCACCGGTGTAGGGCCATCCAAAATACAGGTGATCCAGGCGATCACGCGTCAAATTGGCGAGCCCGCGGGTGGCCACCCAGTAGTCGACACAAGCACCGACTGGCAGCCCTTCATCGCCCATTGCCGGGAAAATGAAGACCTCTTCGATCTCCGGCAATGCCGCAACCAGCTGATTCAGGCGCACATTGGAAAATACGCCGCCACTCATGGCGATGTACTTGGCCGGGTTCTTCTTCAGCAGGGCCTGCAACCAGCGCAATACCACCTGTTCGGTACCCACCTGGATGGATGCGGCGATGTCTTCGTTGGAAAGGCCCCGGAACATTTCGCCAAGCACTGCATGCAGGGCCTTGTTGTCCGCCAACTCGGTGTAGATTCGGCCGTCGTCATCGATCGGGAACAGCGCAACGATCTGATCGGCTACCTTCGGCTGACCGAAGGCGGCAAGTCCGGTCAACTTGCCTTCATGGCGGTTTGGTTTGAAACCACAGGCAGCGGTCGCATAGGCGTAGGCCAGCCCAATGGAGGCGCCTTCGTTCTGTGGCTGGTCGAGCAGCGTTTCTTCGCCGCCCCAGATCAGTTTCAGTTGCTGATCGGCAAGCAGGTACGCTGAGTATTGCGCGGCATCGCCACCGCCATCACAGCTCACCAGGAGGGTATCGCCAGACCAGTCGCAATAGCGCAGTGACGACATCACGTGCGCACGATGGTGGTTGGCGAAGTGCATGGCGACATCGGGCCGCAGGCCCATGTGTTGGCGCAACTTGGGAAGATCGAGGCACGTTTCCGCATCCAGGTTCCTGGTGCGTATCATCAGCGACCCCAGCGAGCGATCACGCTGCTGGTTGAGCATCTTCCGACGAACATCTCTGAACGGGAGTGCGCCGGTCTTGAAACAGGACACAGGGAACTTCATACGCGTAAACGCGATCACATCAATCTGGGAACGGGAGATACCGGCAATCCGCAGCACTTCATCCACTGACTGCAGAGCGAAGAAGCCGCCATCATTCTTGACCCGATTCAGGCGCTCCTCTTTGCAGAATGCCAGGAGCTTGTCGTCCGCAAATAGGCACGCCCCCGCATCATGCCCCGTATGAATCCCCATGATGTACATAATTCAAAGCATCCTTCTTTTGATCATCGACTGTCGATTGAAATAGTGAATTACGGATCAGCAGTCTTATTTTTGTGTCCACTTCATGGCGGCACAGATCCGCTACGCCCATACCAACCCGCGCGTTCAAAAAAGTGCGTCCCAAGAGCCCTCAGGAACGATCGCGAATCCTGTTGACGATTGCGGTGGTGGAACTGTTCTCCACCAGTCCGAGCACCCTGACCTCACCGCCATAAGCCCGGACGATATCGGCGCCAACCACCTGATCGATACCGTAGTCGCCACCTTTGACCAGTACGTCCGGCTTGATCTGGGCCAGCAACCGCTCGGGGGTGTCCTCGGTAAAGCTGACCACCCAATCCACCGCGCCAAGGCCTGCCAGCACGGCCATGCGTCGCTCCACGCTGTTGATGGGCCGGCCCGGCCCCTTGAGGCGGCTGACCGACGCATCGTCATTGACCGCCAGCACGAGGCGGTCGCCTTGAGCGCGAGCCTGTTCCAGGTAGGTCACATGACCCGCATGAAGAATGTCGAAACAGCCATTGGTGAAAACGATCTTCTCGCCGTGGGCCCGGGCATCCTCTATCGCGACCAGCAGCTGTTCCAGGCCAAGAACGCCGCGCTCCGAGCCTTGCTCGCGCTGTACCGCGCGACGCAATTCGGGAGCGCTGATGGCCGCAGTACCCAGCTTGCCGACCACGATGCCAGCAGCCAGGTTGGCCAGGGCCACGGCCTGCGGCAGGTCTTCACCCGCAGCCAAGGCAGCCGCCAGGGTAGAAATCACGGTATCACCGGCGCCAGTGACGTCGAACACCTCGCGGGCGCGGGCCGGCAGGTGCAGTGCCTGATGACCAGGGCGTAGCAAAGTCATGCCATGCTCGCCACGGGTCACCAGCAGCGCGCCCAACTCAAGTTCCTGCATCAGCGCGGCGCCCTTGGCCACCAGGTCGGCCTCGTCTGCGCAGCTGCCGACAATGGCTTCGAACTCGCTGAGGTTGGGGGTGATCAGGCTGGCGCCCCGGTAGATGCCGAAGTCCTTGCCCTTGGGGTCGGCCAACACTGGGACACCCGCGCGACGAGCGGCCTGGATCAGCACCTGATGGTTCTTCAGCGCGCCCTTGCCGTAATCGGACAGCACCAGCACCTTGGCCGTGGAGAGCAGACGCTCGACATCGGACGCCACCGCCTCGGCATCAGTGTCGAAGGCTTGCTCGAAGTCCATTCGCAACAGTTGCTGATGGCGGCTCAAGACCCGCAGCTTGACGATGGTCGGCTGCTGCGCGCGACGCTGAAAATGCACGGCCACGCCCGCGGCCTGCAGGCTGTCGGTCAGGCTATCGGCAGCCTCGTCGGTACCGGTGATACCGATCAGCGTGGCGGGCGCGCCAAGGGCAGCGATGTTCAGGGCAACGTTGGCCGCCCCGCCTGGACGGTCCTCGATCTGCTCGACCTTGACCACCGGGACCGGCGCTTCGGGCGAGATACGCGACGTGCCACCATGCCAGTAACGGTCGAGCATGACGTCGCCCACCACCAGAACGGGGGCCTGATCGAAACGGGGCATGGACAGCTTCATGGTGTCTCCGAGCGTCAAAAACGGCGCGGATCATAACATAGCAGCTCAACAGCCCAGAGGTCCCGAATCAGCCGGCAGGCGGGTACGGAAGCGCTCAGAGCCCCCTGCCACACGGCATGTCGCCCCTTGGGGCAATTTGCCGCCGATCATTTCGCTTCGGCAACGCCTTCCTCAGCGAACTGATTGGCATGCAAGCGCGCGTAGTAGCCATTCTGTGCCAGCAGTTCGGCATGGGTACCGCGCTCGACGATCCTCCCCTGATCCATGACCAGGATCAGGTGGGCTTTCTCGATCGTGCTCAAGCGGTGGGCGATCACCAACGTGGTGCGCCCGCTCATGACCCGGTCCAGGGCCGCCTGGATATGCCGCTCGGACTCTGTGTCCAACGCCGAAGTCGCCTCGTCCAGCACCAGCACCGGGGCGTTCTTCAGCAAGGCTCGGGCAATTGCCAGACGCTGGCGCTGGCCGCCGGAGAGCAACACGCCGTTTTCACCGACTTCGGTATCGAAGCCCTGCGGCAGCTTGTCGACGAACTCCCGGGCGTACGCCGCCTCGGCCGCGCGCTCGATCTCTTCGCGCGGCGTGCCGGCCAGATCACCGTAAGCGATGTTGTTCGCCACCGAATCGTTGAACAGGGTCACCTGCTGGGTCACCAGCGCAATATGCCGGCGCAGGTTGCGCAAGCGGTACTGCTCGATATCCACGCCATCCAGCAGGATCTGCCCTTGATTATGGTGGTAGAAGCGCGGAATCAGATTGGCCAGGGTCGACTTGCCGCTGCCGGAGCGACCGACCAACGCCACCATCTGTCCAGGCTCGGCGGTAAAGCTGATGCCCTGCAATACGGGTTTGTCCGTGCCGGGGTACTGGAAGCTCAGGTCACGCACTTCGAGACGGCCACTGGTGCGCTCGCGCTCGACGGTGCCCTCGTCCAGTTCGGGTGTTTCGTCCAACTGCTCAAAGATGCTCTCGGCACCCGCGACGCCTTTCTGCACCGTGGAGCTGACTTCTGAAAGCTGCCGGATGGGCTTGGGCAATAGGCCCGCGATGGTGATGTAGGCCACTAGGTCCCCCGCGGAAGCATCGCCGCGCAGCAGCAGCACCAGGAACATCAGCACCGCCATGGCGGAGAAGATCACCAGTTGCAGCATCGGCGTGTAGATGGCGGACGTCTTGGTCATGCGCAGCTGCTTCTTTGTATTACCCTCGCTGGCGTTGAGGAAACGCGCCTGCTCGTAGGGCTCGCCACCGAAGCTGCGCACCACGCGATAACCCTGGATGGTCTCGGACGCCACGTGGGTCACGTCGCCCATGGCAACCTGGATCTTCTTGCTCTGCTTGCGGAACTTGCGACTGGCGCTGCTGACCATCAGTGCCACCAGCGGCAGGATTGCCAGCATGACCAGTGTCAGCTTCCAGTTCATCCACAGCAGCGTGGCGAACAGGAAGATCACGGTCATGCCCTCGCGGATCACCACCTTGATCGCATCGGTCGCCGCGCCTGTGACCATGGTGACGTTGAAGGTGATCCGGGAAATCAGGTGGCCCGAGTTATGGCTGTCGAAGTAGCGGTTGGGTAGCACCAGCAGATTGTTGAACAGGGCCACCCGCAAATCGTGCACCAGGCCGAGGGAGACCCTGGCCAGGAAATAGTTGCCAAGAAAGGACCCGAGACCCTGCCAGGCGGCAATCAGCACAATCAGCAGTGGCACGGCCTGCAGAAGCTTCAGGTCCCCGACATAGGGCACGTTGGGAAACAGCACGGCATCGGGGTTGGTCAGCCCGTCGACGAAGTACTTGAGCATCCCGCCCAGCATCGGCTGCGTGGAGGCGAAGATGATGAAGCCGATGATGCTGATGAAGAACAGGCCGATGTAGGGCCTTACGTAGCCCAGCAGTCGCAGGTAGATCTTGAGACTCGAGGCCCCGGAGGCGCTGAGGGGTTGATCGGACATGAGCTCACACGTCGACGTTGCCGAAAAAGGCCGAAAAGCTTACCACAGCGGTGGCTGCCCCTAAGCCGAGGATCAATTAAGATGCCGCCTGGCCGGTGGCTCCCCGTCACCGATCCCCGCGCACAGGCGCGATGTGAAGAGTCTGATTGATGAGAGCGCTGCGAGAAACCGAACTCGAGACCCTGCTGCAAGGAGCCAAGACCATCGAGGCCGATGGTCATGGGCTCAAGGTGGCGCGCCTGGCCAATGGCAGCTTCCTGAAGCTGTTCCGCCGCAAACGGCTGCTTTCTTCGAGCCTGTGGTCGCCTCCTGCGCAACGCTTCGCCGATAACGCCAGGCAGCTGGTCAGCCTTGGCATTCCTGCGCCGGTAATCATCGATATCTTCCAGTTGCCCCGAAACCGAGCCAATGGCGTGCTCTACGAGCCGCTACCCGGCGACACCCTGCGTAATCACTGGCGAGACCTCGAGCCAGCCAGGCGCAACTCTGAAGTCCAGAGCTTCGGCCGGTTCCTCGCGCGATTGCATCAGCTCGGCGTGTACTTCCGCTCGCTGCACCTGGGCAATGTACTGCTGCTTCCTGACGGCCAGTTCGGCCTGATCGACCTTTCGGACATGCGCATCAGCGGACATCCACTGGCAGCCGGGAAGCGACGCCGCAATCTACAGCACATACTTCGCTACAAGGAAGACGTGCAATGGTTGGCCAAGGAGCATCGCCTTGCCTTGCTCGAAGGTTATGCACAAGGCAGCAGCGCTGAGTCGGCCAACTCCCTGGCGTCCGCTATCCAGCGCCTTCATCCAAACTGAGGAGAGCGTCTGCTCGACGCTCCCCTCCCCCCGGATCACTTGCCGATCACCAGCACCGTGGCGCCTTTGGCATTTTTGAAGTCAGCCAGAATCCGACGCCCATGCTTGTCCAGCCAGGGCTTCAACCAGGGTTCGTCCGCCTTGACCTCGATCGCGTAGTAGCGGAACTCGGCAACGTGCTCATCGCTCATGGCCTCTTCGCGGCTCAGGCCAGGAGTGTGGTAGCCCCACCCTGCGTAATAACGAATGCGCGGATCTTCGTAGTAGATGGCGTCGCTACGTTGGACGTTCTGCGCCAGCCAGTGGCCCGCTTCGACGTAGTGGGTTTTCTTGGCCGACAGCGAGATGACGTTCGCCAGCATCACCACAACTGCAACCGATGCCAGCACCTTGATCCCGCGCGGGAAACGCCGAGCCAGCTCAGCCATCGCCAGGATCGCGAGCGGAACCGCCAACAGGTTGAGGAAGCTGGTGTAGCGAGAGTTGATGAAGAACTGCTGGACGTAGAAGACCATCAAGACGATGAAGTACAACCCGCCCGCCCAGGCAAATGGCGAAAAGGACTTCAGATAAGGGCGCAGGCTGCGCCAACCATCGCGGAACAGAAAGGGAACACCGAACGGACCAAGCAGCCTGATGAACATCAGCACTGAGGTGGCGAGAAAACCGAAGAACAGTATTTTCCCAGCATCGTCTGCCGAGTATTTCGGCAGAACTTCAGAGCCCAATTGCTCGGCAATCGCCGAGAAGTTATGGAACATCACGCGAGGGTCCAGCAGCGCCAGGTAGTACTGGGCCCGCTCCAGCGGGAGCCGGTCGGTCGCCAGCAGACCGCCAAGGACGGCGCCGCCGAGGAGCATCGGTATCAGCACCAGTTGCAGCATCGAGCGCAGGCCAGCGGCGCTGCGGAGGCCTGGCAGCCGCCACAGGAACAGGGCTCCCATCAACAGGATGGCCTCCAGTCGGAACAGAGCGGCCATCGCCACAGCGGCTGAAATCAGGATGCCCCCAAGCCAGCCACCTCGTTCCTCCCAACGCAGTGCCAGCCATAGCGCAAGTGTCGAGAAGAACCAGAAGCCGAATTCGCGAAGGATCTCACCACGAAATCCGTTGAAGGCCGGCATCGCCAGGACCACGAGACACGCCCATCCCCCCACGCCAGGCACTCGCCGTGTTACGGCGTCCACCAACAATGCGCAGGTGCCGGCCATGAAAAGCGCGCACCAGAGATAGCCGATAGCCTCCAGGGAGACTCCGGTGACGCTATGGGTCACACCGATCAGTATCGGGAACCAGGGCCAGTTGAATTTGGCCAGTGTCGCCGCCACGCCTTGCTCATTGAAGGTTTGCGCAGCATCAAGGTAGAAGGCCGCGTCCTTACTGACCGTGACCTCGAAGTGCACGGCAATCCAGGACAACACCAGACTGCCGATAAAGGCCCAATGGGATGGGCGCAATCTGTTCACCTGATCGATAAGTCCTTGCATGACAGCTCCAGAATTCATGGCCAATGGCTACTTTGGCGGCCACTTTTACCCATTCAACGTTTCAACCAGAGGCGCAGCGCCTTGCGGCTGTAGGACAGATTGAACAGCACACGCCAGTCAGTCCGGACTGCCTCGCGATAATAGTCACGGGCGCCGTCGTGCTCGCCAGCCAGCAGACAGGTGCGGAACAACGACAGGCAGCGCTGGGCGCGATAGCACGGTTTGAGTGACTGGAGATCGGGCGGCAACTGGCGGAAGACCTCGTCCACCAGCGCCAGGCCGACCTTCCGGGCTGCTGTCGCATTGTGGCGCAGGCTGCCGGGATGCTTGTGGACACGCGCCAGCATCAGGTCAAGAACCTCGACCCGTCCGCGGGTCAGGGTGTAGGCGAACACCGGGATATCTTCGCTGTGGCGCAGATGTTCGGGATAGGGGCGCTCGAGCAGGAGCTCGCGCAGGAACACACAGGCGCCGTGGCTGAGGGCGATCTTCTTGTCCAGCAAGTAGGCCTGGAGCCTCTGTAACGGCGCTCGGGGCACCGGGCTTGCAGGGTGCGCGCGCTCGCGACCATCCGGCTCCGCGGATACGTGCCCGGCCAGCCAGAGCCCGACGTCCGGTACCTGGCGCAAGTGCTCGCACAGTTGTGGCAGTGCGCCGTGCACCAACTCGTCGTCGGCATCCAGCAACAGTACATAGCGTCCACATGCGAGGCGTATGCCGTGATTGCGCGCGGCGGAAGGACCGGCATTGTCCTGGCGCACCCCCTGGAAGCGAGCGCCATAGCGCTCGCCCAGGGTGGCAAAGACCGCCGGAGTGTCATCGGTGGAGCCGTCGTCGACCACCCAGAGTTCGACTTCTTCGGTGGCCTGGGCCAACACTGACTCGACAGCACGCGGGAGGACAGCCGCGTAGTTGTAGCTGGGAATGACGACGCTAAGCAGGGGCTTAGCCGACATTGTCATACCAATCCACACCGTCCTTGACGACCAGGATGTCTTCCATGATCAGGTACTGGAGGTCCGAGCCGTAGAACATGTTCAGTGCGTCGGTGGGCGAGCAGATCATCGGCTCGCCACGGCGATTGAGCGAGGTGTTCAGCGACACACCGTTGCCGGTGAGGTTTTCCAGCTCCTTCATCAGGTCATACCAGCGCGGGTTGTGGCGGCGCTCCAGCACCTGGGCCCGGGATGTGCCGTCCTCGTGCACCACTTCGCAGACGCGAGTCTTCCACTCTTCATTGACCTCGAAGGTGAAGGTCATGAAGGGCGACGGATGATCGACCTTGAGCATTTTCGACGCGACGGTGTCGAGCATCGACGGGCAGAACGGCCTCCAGCGCTCACGGAACTTGATCTGTTCGTTGATGCGGTCTGCCACGCCAGGCACGCTCGGGCAGCCGATGATGGAGCGACCGCCGAGGGCACGCGGACCGAACTCCATGCGGCCCTGGAACCAGGCCACCGGGTTGCCTTCGACCATGATTTTGGCGATGCGCTGCGGAGTGTTCTCGATGTGCTTGAACACCGGCTTGTTCGGGTGCTTGGCACAGGCAGCGATGACCTCTTCGTTCGAGAAAGACGGGCCGAGGTAGACGTGCTCCATCTTCTCCACCGGCACGCCGCGCTTGTGCGAGATGTAAGCGGCAGCGCCCACCGCGGTACCGGCATCGCCGGAGGCAGGCTGGACGAACAGTTCCTTCACCTCCGGACGGGCGATGATCTTCTGGTTGAGCTTGACATTCAACGCACAGCCGCCGGCGAAGGCGATCTTGCCGGTTTGGCGGATGATGTCGCCCAGGTAGTAATCCATCATCTCCAACGCCAGCTTCTCGAACAGTGCCTGCATGCTGGCGGCGTAGTGGATGTAAGGATCGTCAGCGATATCGCCCTGGCGCTTCGGCCCCAGCCACTCGATCAGCTTGGGCGAGAAGTAATAGCCCTTGCCGTTTTCCTTGTAGCGGCGGAAACCGATGACGTTGGCATAGTCGGTATTGATGATCAGCTCACCGTTCTCGAACTTCGCCAGACGCGAGAAATCGTACTTGGCCGCGTCACCGTAAGGTGCCATGCCCATGACCTTGAACTCGCCGTCGAGCATCTCGAAGCCGAGGTACTCGGTGATCGCGCCATACAGGCCACCGAGGGAATCCGGGTCGTAGAATTCCTTGATCTTGTGGATCTTGCCGTTCTCGCCCCAGCCGAAGAAAGTGGTGGCGTATTCGCCCTTGCCGTCGATACCGAGGATCGCAGTCTTATCGGTGAAACCCGAGCAGTGATAGGCGCTGGAGGCGTGGGCCAGATGGTGCTCGACCGGTTCGATCTTCACCTTCTTGGCATCGAAACCCAGTTGTTCCAGGCACCAGACAATCTTCTTGCGGTAGCGCTTGTAGCGGCGATTGCCCATCAGGATCGCGTCCAGCGCGCGGTCCGGGGCGTACCAGTAGCGCTTGGCGTAGTGCCAGCGGGCCTTTCCGAACAGGCTGATGGGCGCGAAGGGAATCGCCACCACATCGACATCGGAAGGCTTGATTCCGGCCTGCTCCAGGCAGAACTTGGCCGACTCGTAGGGCATGCGGTTCTTCGCGTGCTTGTCGCGCACGAAGCGCTCTTCTTCCGCGGCCGCGATCAGCTTGCCGTCGATGTATAGCGCGGCGGAAGGATCATGGCTGAGGGCGCCGGAAAGGCCGAGAATCGTCAATGCCACGGAGGTTAGCCTCTTTCAGGGCAGGTGCCGGGCACCTGCGGTAAACGTTTGTCCAGTAACTGGAACAGCGCCGAGTCGGCAGGCCAATTCCTCAAGAAGCGCGCGCGGTCGCGGGCGAAGGCCTTGGCGAACCCATGCTGGCTGCGGTGGTGGCACACAGCGTCGAGATCGATCAAGGCCCAGCGGCCGTCCTGCCAGAACAGGTTGGTGCCCTTCAGGTCGCCATGGCTGATCCGTTCACGGATCAGTGCGGCAAACAGTTGGTCGAGGGCCTGCAATTCGGCTTCGGGAGGAACGCCTGCCCGGTCCGGATTGTCCAGATAGGGCTTAAAACGCGCGATTATATCTTGCCCGGAGAGATATTCGGTAATCAGGTAGGCGCGTCCGCGCAACCAGCAGAACCGGCGCTCGAGCACGGCCAGCGGACGCGGGGTGGCGATACCGAGGAAGTCCAGGCGGTTGCCCTCGCGCCAGCTGTGCCAGGCACGACTGGGGCGCCAGAAGCGTGTCAGCCCGTGCATCAGTCCCTTGATGTTGTAGCGCTTGATCAATACATCATGCTCCGCCACGCGAACCTGGGCGACCGTCGCAGTGGCGCCGTCCTTGAGCCGGCGACCTTGCTGCAGGGCAGCATCCGGTTCATCCAGCAGCGGCGCAAGTGTTGACTCAGCCTCGCGGCGAACGGCCCGCAGACCGAACGCGCCACGAACCATGCTGAACAAGCTGCAGTCACGGGCGACCTTCGCCATGAAGTCGTCAAGCCGCCAGCGCCTAACCCGGGCGATGTCCTTTTGCAGAGCCTCCAGCGGCAGCGCGTGCTCGCCATTGACCAGCAGGTAGTGCACCAGCAACTCCTCGCGGAAAGGATCGAGCGCCGTCGGCAGCTGAGCGAAGAATACGCCGAGGTTGGCCAGCACCTTGTCGCGCGACAAAGGCTCGCCCGGGCTTTCCGCCTTGATGCCACCGCCATCGATGACATACAGGGTGTCGCCGTGGCGAAGCAGGTTGTCCAGGTGCAGGTCTTCCTGCGCCAGTCCCGCCGCATGCATCCTGGCGATGGTTGCCAAGGCCTCACCCAGAACAGCCTGCTGGCCATCGGATAACGGCGTGTCGCGCTCGACCTCACGCCAGGCATCCCAGAGGCTATCGGCACCGTCCAGATAATCGAACAACAGCCAGCCGCCCTCGCCTTCCAGTGTTCCGTCCGCCAGCAACTCCGGTGTCGCGAGCCCTTGCTGATGCAGCGCGCGGACACCTGCAAGCTCACGCTGATAATGTCGCTGCGCCTTGCTACCCACCAACAACTTGGCCAGCACTTTGCGCCCCTCCCACAGCGCCACGCCGACGTAGCGCTGCCCGGGCAGCACCCGCAGCAGACTGATCAGCTCGATACCGCCAGCCATCTCCAGGCGCAATGGTAGCTGCGGATTGCGTCCGGCCCGGGCCAGTTCAGCCAACTTCACTGATTGCGCTCCTTGTTCTGTCGACGGCTGCTCAGGCGCGCAAGCCAATCGGCAACCTTGGGCGAGTCACTCGGTTGCTGCAGATAGAACCCCAGTAACTCGCGCACTTCAGACTCACCCCAGGCATCGGCTCGGCGCACCAGCGCCTCCAGATCCTTTACCCGATCTCGACGCCCCAACAACAGCGGACGGGTCTTCTCCAGGTCAATGACGCAGGCCTCGAAGCCGTCGCCGGCCTCTCGCAGGAACACGTGTTTGGGGTAGAAGCAACCATGCATCTGCCATGACTGATGCAGCCGCCACGCCAGGCCAGCCACCGCAACGAGCAAGGCTGAGCGCTGGGCGGCTGCAAGCGTCGGCCAGGACGCCAGCCAGTCCGCCAGCTCACGCCAGCCATCCAGGGCCCGCGTGACGAGGATGGCCCGGCATTCGCCGTCCACCTGGCGCGCACCGAAAAAGGCAGCCTGCAAAGCGGGTATGCCCAGCCGCTCGTAGCGCCGGATATTGCGAAACTCCCGGGCGAAGGTCGGCTCGCCCAGCGGCCGCGCCAGGCTACGACTGAAGAAGTTGCTCTGCCGTTTGAGGTAGTAGGCGGCCTCGCCCAGTTCCAGCCGGAACACGCTGCTCCAGCCGCCGCGCCCGGTGTTGGGTTCATCCACTGCTTGCAGCCGCGCAGCCCAGAGCGCATCGAAACTGTCCAGGCCATGGCGGGCGAGAATCTCGCGATCCGCCAGGGCGATGAAATCACTCATTCGCGCCCCTCGAAGAATTTTACGATCCGCAGCACCTGGCGCTTGTCCGCGGCATTGAGGCGCTGGCGCCCCTGGTACTGCAGGTAGAAACGCAACCGCTGGCTGCGCGTCAGGTGGTACTTGGCCACCTTGTCCAGGCACGCCAGGTCCTTGATCACCCGATAACGCAGGAAAGGTCCCCACCAGAAGGTCCCGGTAGGGCAATCGATCAGGAACAGGCGACCAGCCTGATCCACTAGTAGGTTGCGCCACTTGAGGTCGTTGTGGGCGAAGTGGTGGTCATGCAGGGTACGTGTTGCCCGTGCCAACTGCCGACTGATGCCATCGACCCAATGCGGGTCAGCCAGGCGCGGGTCGTGCTGCAGAGCCATGGCCGCCATATCGACCGTGCCAGCCAGCTCCCGAGTGATCAGTGCGCCACGGTGAAACGCCCCCACTCGGCGCTCCATTCCCCAGCCCACCAAGGGCGCTGTCGGGATACCCCAGTTGGCGAAGTGCTTGAGATTCTGCCACTCGGCCTTGACCCGTGGTCTGCCGATCCAGCGGCGCAGTCCCTTGCCCGCAGCCCAGTAGCGTTTGACGTAATAGCGCACACCGCGATGCTCGACACGCAGGACCTCGGACAGCGGATCACCGGTGATCCAGTCACCCTGCAGGGCAAACACTCTGTCCAGGTCACCGAACAGAGCGACCACATCGGCCTCCAGGCCTTCGGCAAGTTTCCATTGGCTCAAGCCTGGTCTCCCCCGGCGTACTTGCGCTCGTAGCGCGAAAGCAGGCGCACGGCCTTCTGCTCGAGCCATGCCAGCAGGCGGGCTTCATCGCGCAATACCTGACGCAACGGCTGGCGGAAGTAGGCCTTGAGAAAACGCAGCTTGTCACGCGGGGTCAGGCCAATGTTCAGGGCAGAGAAGTACAGCCCGGCCAGGTCCTTGTTGCGCCAGCGAGTAGGCGTCCGCTCACGGGTTTGCGCACGATGCAGATCGATCACCGACAGCTTGAAATCGTCGGCACGCACCGGCCGCTCCGTGTGCAGGAGAAAATGGCAGATGTAGCAATCGCGATGATTGACCCCCGCCCGATGCATACCGCCGGTCATCCGCGCCACTTCATCGATCAGCGCCCACTTGAGACGTACAGGTGGAGGATTGCGCAGCCAGTCGAGGCAGAAGTCCTCCAGGCTGACGGTAGGCGCGAGCTCTTCGGTGATGATGAAGGAGTGCTGGCGCGCCGGATTGCTGCCGCGCTCACCAAAGGCTACGGCGGTCATGGTCGGCACGCCGACCTCATGCAGGCGCTGGATCGCCGCCCATTCCTGCGCTGCGCCGAGCACCGGCGCCCGCGCCGACACCAGGTTCTTGATGATCTCGCCCCAGCCGATGCCGCGGTGGATCTTGACGAAGTAGCCGCGACCCTCGACCTCGGTGCGCAGGGTCCGCCGACCTTCCAGCTCGCGGTACACCTGTCCCTGCAACGCTTCCACCTCGGTGAAAGCATCACGCCCAGCCCACAGTCGCTCGAAGGGTGGCTTCAGCATCAGCTTCATGAAGATCGCTCCGCGAGGATCACGTCCGCGGCATGCTGCGGCATGCTGTAGAGGTCAGCGCTGTCGGCGAAGGCCAGGCCATTGGCGCTCCAGCGCAGGCGAGCGGCAGGATCGGCAAGCATCTCAGCGAGCATGCGGTTCAACGCTTCTTGTTGGAACGGGCTAGACACTACGCGGCCGCTGTCCGCTTCTGCAATGTAATGGGCATAGCCGCAGACGTCGGTGACCAGCACAGGCAGCCCGGCGACCAGCGCTTCCAGCAGCACGGTGCCGGTGTTCTCGTTGTAAGCGGGGTGGATCAGCAGGTCTGCCCCAAGCAGGAAGCGCGGGATGTCGCTGCGTCCCTTGAGAATGTCGACCTGGTCAGAAATACCCAATGCCTTCACTTGCAGCAGGAAGGGCTTCGGGTCGTCCTGACCGATGACGATCAGCCGAGTGCGCTTGCGCAGTTCGCGAGGCAGGTCGGCCAGCGCCTTGAGGCTGCGATCCAGGCCCTTGGTCTTGAATCCAGAGCCGATCTGCACCAGCAACAGGTCGTCGTCACCCAACTTGAACTCGCGCCGGAAGTCGGCGCGAACCTCGGCAGCATTGGCCGGCGCGCGGCGATCGGCGGCAATCCCCGGCGGCAACAGATGGAAGCGCCGGGCCGGTGTGGCGTAATGCTTGACGAACAACGGCTGCTGCACTTCGGAGATCATCAATATCTCGGTGCGCGAATCCGGCGCGAACACCGCGCGCTCGTAGTCGGAGAAGTGCTTGTAACGTCCCCAGCGGCGATAGAGTCCATTGCGCAGCGTCTGCGCCTTGTCTTCGAAGCAGGGGTCGGCGGCGTAGTAGACGTCCAGCCCCGGCATCTTGTTGAAACCGATCACTCGGTCGACTGGGCGGCGCGCCAGATCAGCCTCGACCCAAGCGGTGAACTTCTCGTTGCGCTTGTGATTGAACAGCGCCTTGACCGGTGCGATCAGCACCTCGAAGCCGTCCGGGACCTCGCCTTCCCAGATCATGGTGTAGACGCGAATGGCATGCCCCCGGCGTTGGCATTCCAGGGCAATGCGCATGAAATCACGTTGCAGCCCGCCGAAGGGGAAGTACTTGTAGAGCACGAATGCCAATTGCATCAGTGGATATCCTCGGTCAGCAGCAGGGCTTCCAGCTGGGTCGCTACGCGCTGCGGATTCAGCCGCGTGAAACATAGCGGCTGTTCGCGGTCGAGGTCGAACAGGCGGCGATCCTCCGCCGTCGGCTTATAGGCGCAGGTTTTCTTCAGGCACGGCGCACAGGGGAAATCGCTCCCCAAATGGATCTGGGCACGCCCATAAGCGCCGGTGAAACCCGGATTGGTCGGACCGTAGAGCGACAAGGTCGGCACGTCGAGCGCGGCAGCCAAATGCCCGAGCCCGGTATCGACGGCGACACAAGCACGCGCCCCCGCCACAACCTTGGCCATGCCCGCGAGGGACAACCTGGGGAGCACCGCGGCGTTTTCCAAGCCCTCGGCGATCCGCTCGGCACGCGCATTCTCGCTCGGATTGCCCCACGGCAGACGCACATGCCAGCCGTGCTCGCAGGCGCGCTCGGTCAACTCGCGCCAGTAGGCTTCCGGCCAGTGCTTGGTGTCCCAGGTGGTGCCATGAAGGAACAGCAGGTAAGGCGCACCACCTTGGGAATCGGCCAGCTGCGCGCGGCTCAGGCCGTAATCGCCGACGCCTTCCGGCAGGCGGTAGTCGAGGGCCTGCGCAAATAATTGGCGCACCCGCTCGACGGCATGCTGGCCCCAGGCGACCGGATAGGCTCGGTCATAGAAGCGGCTGGCCGCCGGTTCACGGGCAGAGTCACGGTCCAGCCCTGCCACCGGCGCCTTGGCGTAACGGCTCAGCAGCGCGCTCTTGAGCAGGCCCTGTGCGTCGATCACCAGGTCGTAGTCGACCTCGCTCAGGCGGCGCTTGAAGCGGCGCCACTCGCCATTCTTCAGGGTCTGCCAGAGGTTCTTGCGCCAGCGGCGGATGGCCACCGGGATGACCTGGGCCACCGCCGGGTGCCAGGCAGGAATTTCGGCGAAGCCTTCTTCCACTACCCAGTCGAACTGGATGCCGGGGATTGCCCGCCGGGCATCGGTCAACGCCGGAAGGGTGTGAATCACATCGCCCAGGGAGGATGTCTTGATCAGCAATACCCGCACTCAGCTAATCTCCGTCAGCTCGAGCGGGTCCGGCACCAGGCGGTCCAGCGCATCCACCACCGGGCGCGGCTGAAGCTCGCGAAGGCAGTTGTAGTGCCCGAAGCGGCAGGTGCGCTCGAAGCAGGGGCTGCAGTCCAGGCCGAGGCGGACGATTTCCACCTGCTCCGCCAGCGGCGGGGTGAACTGCGGCGAGGTCGAGCCGTAGACCGCAACCAGCGGGCGCGCCAGGGCAGCAGCCACGTGCATCAGCCCGGAATCGTTGGAAACCACCGCGGTCGCACAGGACATCAGGTCGATGGCCTCCGCCAGACTGGTCTGCCCGGCCAGGTTCACCGCTTCCTCGCGCAGGCCAGGGATCAGCCGCATGCGGATGTCTTCGCCGCCCGGGTAGTCGTTCTTCGAGCCGAACAGCCAGACCTGCCAGCCTGAACGAATCTTCACCTCGGCTACCTTGGCATAGTGCTCGGCCGGCCAGCGCTTGGCCTCACCGAATTCGGCGCCCGGACAGAGCGCCAGAACCGGTCGATCCAGCCCCAGGCCAAACTTGGCCAGTGCTGCGTCACGGCTGGCCGGATCGATGCGCAGGGACGGCCGAGGGTAAGGTTTGGGCAACTCGGCACCCGGATCGAACGCCAGCGCCATGAAGCGCTCGATCATCAGCGGTAGACGCTGCTTGTCCAGGGCACGGATGTCATTGAGCAAGCCGTAGCGCATCTCGCCCTTCCAGCCCGTGCGCTTGGGAATACCTGCGAAGAACGGCACCAGCGCCGACTTCAGCGAATTAGGCAGAAGAATCGCCTGGTCGTACTGCCCAGCCAGCGATTTGCCGATCTTGCGCCGGGCGGCGATATCCAGCACGCCATGGCCAAGCGGAAAACTCAGTGCTCGCCGGACTTCGGGCATGCGTTCGAGGATGGGGCGACTCCATTCGGGAGCCAGCACATCGATCTGGCAGTCGGGATGACGACTGCGCAGGCACTGGAACAGCGTCTGCGCCATCACCATGTCGCCGACCCAGGAGGGTCCTACGATCAGAATGTTCATAAAGGCAGCTTCAAGCCCCAAGCAACAAGCCGCAAGCGACAAGCAGCTTCCACCACTTGCAGCTTGCGGCTTGTCCCTTGCAGCCTTGTCGGTTTATTTGACCAGCGTGCGCCATTCGGCGTGGGCCGAGGTCTTGCCGGTCACCAGGTCGAAGTAGGCTTTCTGCAGCTTCTCGGTCACCGGACCACGACGGCCGATGCCGATCTTGCGGCCATCGACTTCGCGAATCGGCGTGACTTCAGCGGCGGTACCAGTGAAGAAAGCCTCGTCGGCGATATACACCTCGTCACGGGTGATGCGCTTTTCCACCAGCTTGATGCCGTGCTCTTCAGCCAGGCGCAGCACGGTGGCGCGAGTGATGCCGTTGAGGCAGGCGGTGACTTCGGGGGTGTAGATCACACCATCCTTGATGATGAAGATGTTCTCGCCGGAGCCTTCGGCCACATAGCCCTCCGGATCGAGCATCATCGCCTCGTCGGCACCACCGGAAATCGCTTCCTGCAGGGCCAGCATGGAGTTGATGTAGGCACCGTTGGACTTGGCGCGGGTCATCGAGATGTTCACGTGGTGACGGGTAAAGGAGCTGGTGCGCACCTTGATGCCCACCTCCAGGGCTTCGTCACCCATGTAGGCGCCCCAGTTCCAGGCAGCGACGATCACGTGGACCTTCAGGCCGGTGGCGCGCAGGCCCATGCCTTCGGATCCGTAGAAGACCATCGGGCGGATGTAGGCGCTTTCCAGGTTGTTCTCACGAACGGCGGCACGGGTGGCCTCGTTGATCTCGTCCTTGGTGTACGGGATCTGCATGTTCATGATGTGAGCGGAGTCGAACAGGCGGTCGGTGTGCGCCTGCAGGCGGAAGATCGCCGTGCCGTCCGGGGTGTTGTAGGCACGCACGCCTTCGAACACGCCCATCCCGTAATGCAGGGTGTGGGTCAGCACGTGGGTGGTCGCTTCGCGCCAAGGCACCAGTTCGCCGTCATACCAGATCACACCATCACGATCGGCCATCGACATATTGCCAGCTCCTCAAGAATTCGATTGGTTCAGCCAGGTGAGTCAGCTCAAGCCCAACTCGCGCCAGATCCGCATCACGCCATGGCGCTCCGCCTGGAACTGGTCCCCACCCACTACGCCAGGCTGCTTCTGCAGGGCTTGGCGGTGGGCCGCCGAACGGTAGGCTTTATAGGCTTCCTGCAGCAGGCGAACCTCGTCGCCAGCCAGCAGACCTGCCTGCTCCAGGCCATCCAGAATGCGGATGTTATCGGTGTAACGCACCAGTTCAGGGTGCTGTCGTGACCAGGCCAGGGCCGCATATTGCACCATAAATTCGATATCGACGATACCGCCGGCGTCCTGCTTCAGATCGAAGGAGGCCGTGGCCGAGAAGGCATTTTCCGCCGTTCCAGCTGCGGTTTCGCGGGTGCCGAGGGTACTGCGCATCTTCGCGCGCATCTCGCTGACCTCAGTTCGCAGGGTCGGCAGATCACGCTCCCGACCGAGCACAGCCAGGCGCACCTGCTCAAAAGCAGCAGCAACCCGAGGCGATCCCACCAACACGCGGGCACGCACCAAGGCCTGGTGTTCCCAGGTCCAGGCCTCGCTTTCCTGGTAGCGCTGGAACGCGCCCAGGGAGCTGACCAAGAGGCCGGAGGCGCCGGAAGGCCGCAGGCGCATGTCCACCTCGTACAACGCGCCCGATGTGGTCTGAGTGGTCAGCAGATGGATGATGCGCTGGCCCAGGCGGGTGAAGAACTGGGCGCCATCGATCGGCTTTGCGCCATCAGTCTCGGCCTGAGGGTCGCCATCATGGATGAACACCAGGTCGAGGTCTGAACCATGGCCGAACTCCAGCCCGCCCACCTTGCCGTAGCCAACGATGATGAAGTCCGGATCGCACAGGCTTCCGTCCGCGCGCCTGGGCGTACCGTAGCGCGCCACAGTCTGGCGCCAGGACAGGGCCAGCACCTGGTCGAGAATGGCCTCGGCCAGCCAGGTCAGGTAATCACTGACCTTCATCAAGGGCAGGGTACCGGCGATCTCCGATGCGGCGACCCGCAGGCCATGAGCCAGCTTGAAGTGCCGCAGGGCCTCCATCTGCTGTTCCAGATCGTCCTCGGGGATTCGCGTCAGCCGTTCGCGCAACTCCGCAGCCAGCTCCGGCGCCAGCGGCGGACGGTAGAGCCGCCCTTCATTAAGGAGTTCGTCGAGCAGCAGGGGAAAGCGCGTGATCTGCTCGGCGATCCAGGGGCTGGCCGCGCACAACTGGATTAAGCGCTGCAAGGCCCCCGGGTTCTCGGTAAGCAGCACCAGGTACGCCGAGCGTCGTGCCACCCTCTCGACCAGGGGCAGCACACGCTCAAGCACCAGGTCAGGGTTCGCGTGCTCAACAGTCATGTTCAGCAGGCGTGGAATGAAGGCATCCAGGCGCTCACGCCCCAGGCGCTGCATCGCCCGGACTTGCGGCCCGGTACGCAGGTCGGTCAGGCGCCGCCACGCCGCGGCGGGCTCGACAAAGCCGGCCTCGGCCAACTGACGGCAGGCGCTTTCCTCATCCAGCGCCTCTTCCCAGAGCGGCAGCCATTCGCCACCAATGCACGTCTCCCCGTCACCGCCCTCTTCTTCATCCGGATCAGCAATGACCTGACGGAAGTGCCAATCGATCCGGCCGCGCCAGTAGGTCAGCCGCTCATGGAAAGCCATCCAATCATCGAAGCCCATGATGAATGCCACACGCGACCGGTCCAGCTCACCATCCGGCAGCATCTGCGTCTGACGGTCGGCGATCGCTTGCAGGGCATGTTCCGTGTAACGCAGGAACTCGTAGCCCTCCTTCAATTCCGCCACCACCGGCGGCGGCAGGTAACCCTGCCCCTCCAGAGTGTCCAGCACCTTCAACAGTGGCCGCTGTTGCAGGCTCAGATCGCGCCCTCCATGAATCAACTGAAAGGCCTGAGCAATGAACTCCACTTCGCGGATCCCACCCGAACCGAGCTTAACGTTCTCGGTCATGCCCTTGCGCCGCACCTCCTGCTGAATCAACTGCTTCATCGAGCGCAACGCCTCGACAGCCGAAAAGTCCAGGTAACGGCGATAGACGAAAGGCCGCAGCATTTGCAGCAACTGGCCACCCGCAACCTGGTCGCCAGCCACGACCCTGGCTTTGATCATGGCGTAGCGTTCCCAGTCACGACCCTGATCCTGGTAGTACTGTTCCAGCGCATTGAAGCTGAACACCAGGGGGCCGGAGGATCCGTAAGGGCGCAGGCGCATGTCGACACGGAAGACGAAGCCGTCCACTGTGATCACGTCCAGCGCCTTGATCAGCCGCTGTCCGAGGCGAGTGAAGAACTCCTGGTTATCCAGCGCGCGCTTGGCACCCTCCGTTTCGCCTCCCTCCGGGTAGCCGAAGATCAGATCGATATCGGACGACAGGTTCAGCTCATGGGCACCCAGCTTGCCCATGCCGAGAACCACCAGATGCTGCGGCTGGCCGGAGCGGCGGCCGATGGGCGTGCCGAACTGCACACAGTGGCGGCCATATAGCCATTGATAGGCGAGATCGATGCTGGCGTCGGCCAGATCAGAGAGATCGTTGCAAGTCTCCGCCAGGTCGGCTTGCCGGGTCAGGTCGCGCCAGATAATGCGCACCTGTTGGCGATTACGGTAACGGCGCAGGCGACGCGCCAGTTCGTCCTCATCCGGACAGTCATCCAGCAGCGACGCCAATTGCGCGCGCAGTTCGCCCGTCGCAAAGCTGCGCTCCAGCTCGCCGGAGGCTGCCAGGGCCAGCAACATCGAAGGATCGCGCGCAGCCTGCTCGGCGACGAAATCACTGGCGCCGCTCACACGAGCAAAATCAGCCTGCTGCTCGTCGGGCCAGTTATCCAGTTCTGCAGCGGGAACGCCTGGAATTTGTGCGAGTGTAGTGCGAAAGGCCGCCAACGCCCGATCGGCGCTGGATTGGAGGGGGGCCGACAAGGCGGCCAGCGGCGGCAGGCTCATGGTCTATCCTTTTCTGGCTGCCGCCCCAGGGGCGGGCAGCAGGCTCAGCGACAGCAGAACGGCTCTAGATCAATGATTTCAGCCGAACGTCCGTCGCAGCCTGTAGTTTTACTACGAAAGATTGTATCCAAGGTGCTGAAACCGTCGTCGATTTGTAGTAAAACTACACGAGCCCGGTTCTACCCCCGGTTAATCCAAGAATTTCGCCGCGGCCGCCCATAAGGCCGGCCGTGACCACTGGCATCCGATTCTGGAAGCCTTTCCGCCCTGGAGCAAGCCATGCAAGACCTCGATCCCGTCGAAACCCAGGAATGGCTGGATTCCCTGGAATCCGTACTCGACAAAGAAGGCGAAGACCGCGCGCATTACCTGCTGACCCGCATGGGTGAGCTGGCGACCCGCAGCGGCACCCAACTGCCGTACGCGATCACCACGCCGTACCGCAACAGCATTCCGGTGACCCACGAAGCACGCATGCCCGGCGACCTGTTCATGGAACGCCGCATCCGTTCGCTGGTTCGCTGGAACGCCCTGGCAATGGTAATGCGCACCAACCTGCACGACCCGGACCTTGGCGGTCACATTTCCAGCTTCGCGTCCTCGGCGACCCTCTACGACATCGGCTTCAACTACTTCTTCCAGGCGCCCACCGACGAACACGGCGGCGACCTGATCTTCTATCAAGGCCATGCCTCCCCCGGCGTCTATGCCCGTGCCTTCCTCGAAGGCCGCATCACTGAAGACCAGATGACCAACTTCCGTCAGGAAGTCGACGGTCAGGGCCTGTCTTCCTACCCGCACCCCTGGCTGATGCCGGACTTCTGGCAGTTCCCGACCGTTTCGATGGGTCTGGGCCCGATCCAGGCGATCTACCAGGCACGCTTCATGAAATACCTGGAAAGCCGAGGCTTCATCCCCGCCGGCAAGCAGAAGGTCTGGTGTTTCATGGGCGACGGCGAGTGCGACGAGCCGGAATCCCTCGGCGCCATCTCCCTAGCCGGCCGTGAAAAGCTGGATAACCTGATCTTCGTCATCAACTGCAACCTGCAGCGCCTCGACGGCCCGGTACGTGGCAACGGCAAGATCATCCAGGAACTGGAAGGCGTCTTCCGCGGCGCCCAGTGGAACGTCAACAAGGTGGTCTGGGGGCGTTTCTGGGACCCGCTGTTCGCCAAGGACACCAACGGCTCCCTGCAGCGCCGCATGGACGAAGTCGTCGACGGCGAGTACCAGAACTACAAGGCCAAGGACGGCGCATACGTCCGTGAAAACTTCTTCAACTCTCCAGAGCTCAAGGACATGGTCAAAGACCTCTCCGACGACGAGATCTGGAAGCTCAACCGTGGCGGCCACGACCCGTACAAGGTCTATGCGGCCTACCATCAGGCGGTCAACCACAAGGGCCAGCCCACCGTGATCCTGGCCAAGACCATCAAGGGTTACGGCACCGGTGCGGGCGAAGCGAAGAACACTGCGCACAACACCAAGAAGGTCGATATCGAGAGCCTGAAGCAGTTCCGCGACCGCTTCGACATCCCGGTAAACGACGACGACCTGGAAAAACTGCCGTTCTACCGCCCGCAGGAAGGTAGCGCCGAGCACAAGTACCTGCACGAGCGCCGTGCCGCGCTGGGTGGCTACGTGCCGCAGCGTCGCGCCAACAGCTTCTCCATCCCGACCCCGCCGCTGGAAACCCTCAAGGCGATCCTCGATGGCTCCGGCGACCGTGAAATCTCCACCACCATGGCCTTCGTGCGCATCCTCGCGCAACTGGTCAAGGACAAGGAACTGGGCCAACGCATCGTTCCGATCATCCCGGACGAAGCTCGTACCTTCGGCATGGAAGGCATGTTCCGCCAACTGGGCATCTACTCCTCCGTCGGCCAGCTCTACGAGCCCGTCGACAAGGACCAGGTGATGTTCTACCGCGAGGACAAGAAGGGCCAGATCCTCGAGGAAGGCATCAACGAAGCGGGCGCCATGTCCTCCTTCATCGCGGCAGGTACCTCGTACAGCAACCACAACCAGCCGATGCTGCCGTTCTACATCTTCTATTCGATGTTCGGCTTCCAGCGGATCGGCGACCTGGCCTGGGCGGCCGGCGACAGCCGTACCCGTGGATTCCTGATCGGCGGCACCGCCGGCCGCACCACGCTCAACGGTGAAGGTCTGCAGCACGAGGACGGCCATAGCCACATCATGGCTGCGACCATCCCGAACTGCCGCACCTACGACCCCACGTACGGCTATGAGCTGGCGGTGATCGTTCGTGAAGGTATCCGCCAGATGGTGGAAGAGCAGCAGAACGTCTTCTACTACATCACCGTGATGAACGAAGCCTACACCCAGCCGGCCCTGCCGGTAGGTGTCGAAGAAGGCATCATCAAGGGCATGTACCTGCTGGAAGAAGACAAGAAAGACGCGGCCCACCACGTGCAGCTGTTGGGCTCCGGCACCATCCTGCGCGAAGTCCGTGAAGCGGCGAATATCCTTCGCGAAGAGTTCAACGTCGGTGCCGATGTCTGGAGCGTCACCAGCTTCAACGAACTGCGCCGCGACGGCCTGGCCGTCGAGCGCCACAACCGCCTGCACCCGGAGCAGAAGCCTCAGCAGAGCTACGTTGAGCAGTGCCTGACCGGTCGCAAGGGTCCGGTAGTCGCTTCCACCGACTACATGAAGCTGTTCGCCGACCAGATCCGCCAGTGGGTACCGAGCAAGGAATACAAGGTCCTGGGCACCGACGGCTTCGGCCGTAGCGACACCCGCAAGAAGCTGCGCCACTTCTTCGAAGTGGACCGCTACTGGGTGGTCCTGGCGACCCTGGAAGCCCTGGCAGATCGCGGCGAGATCGAACCAAAGGTCGTGGCCGAGGCCATTGCCAAGTTCGGCATCGACCCTGAAAAACGCAACCCGCTGGACTGTTAAGAATCGGTTTAAGAGCGTCGTGAGCGCAGCTCAGGCAAGGAGAGAACGGGCGAAGACGCGGAGTTTACATCCAGTAAATGAGCAGTCTGAGTCCGTTTTCGACACAGCATGAGCAAGCGCAACAGCAATTAAACAGGTTCTCTGAGGAGACGCATTGTGAGTGAATTGATTCGCGTACCCGATATCGGCAGCGGCGAAGGTGAAGTGATCGAGCTGTTCGTCAAAGTGGGCGACCGCATCGAGGCCGACCAGAGCCTGCTGACCCTGGAATCCGACAAGGCCAGCATGGAGATCCCGGCGCCCAAGGCCGGGGTGATCAAGAGCCTGAAAGTGAAGCTGGGCGACCGTCTGAAAGAAGGCGACGAGCTGCTCGAACTGGAAATCGAAGGTGCCGCCGCCGCGGCACCGGCGGCTGCCGCCCCGGCGCCCAAGGCCGAAAATCAGCCTGCTGCCGCTCCGACCCTGGCTGCCGCGCCGGCAGCCGTCAGCGAAAGCGTGCAGGACATTTTCGTCCCGGACATCGGCTCGGCCGGCAAGGCCAAGGTCATCGAAGTGCTGGTCAAGGCCGGTGACAGCGTCACGGCCGAGCAGTCGCTGATCACCCTGGAATCCGACAAGGCCAGTATGGAGATTCCCTCCCCCGCCGCCGGCGTCGTGGAAAGCGTCGAAGTGAAGCTGGACGCCGAGGTCGGCACCGGCGACCTGATCATCAAGCTGCGTGTAGCAGGTGCTGCTCCGGCTGCGCCCGCCCAGGCCGCAGCACCGGCACCGGCTGCAGCCCCCGCCACCGCGCCGGCAGCGGCGCCTGTAGCTCCGGCAACAGCCTCCGTGCAGGACATCAAGGTTCCGGACATCGGCTCGGCCGGCAAGGCCAAGGTCATCGAGATCCTGGTCAAGGCTGGCGACACCGTCGAGGCCGAACAGTCGCTGATCACCCTGGAGTCCGACAAGGCCAGCATGGAGATTCCATCCCCGGCTGCCGGCGTGGTGGAAAGTGTCGAAGTGAAGCTGGACGCCGAAGTCGGCACCGGCGATCTGATCCTCAAGTTGCGCGTCGCAGGTGCTGCCCCTGCAGCGGCTGCTGTGGCGCCGGTCCAGGAAAGCCAGCCGGTGCACCGCGTGCCGGCCGGCGCCCACCCGGTCGTGGCCGCCGAGGTCAGCGCGATTGCCGCTCTATCGGCCGCAGCTGCGGGCAGCCCCGGCATGCCAGGGCGCTCGAACGGCGCCAAGGTCCACGCTGGCCCCGCCGTCCGCCAGTTGGCTCGTGAGTTCGGTGTCGAGCTGAACGCCGTACCAGCCAGCGGTCCACACGGCCGTGTCCTCAAGGAAGACGTGCAAGCCTACGTCAAGGCAATGATGCAGAAGGCCAAGGAAGCTCCGGCAGCTGCTGCTGGCGTGACCGGTGGTGCAGGCATTCCGCCGATCCCGGAGGTGGATTTCAGCCGCTTCGGCGAAATCGAAGAAGTGGCCATGACCCGCCTGATGCAGGTCGGCGCTGCCAACCTGCACCGCAGCTGGCTCAACGTCCCGCACGTCACTCAGTTCGATTCGGCTGACATCACCGAGCTGGAAGCCTTCCGCGTGGCCCAGAAGGCCGTGGCGGAAAAGGCTGGCGTTAAGCTGACCGTGCTGCCGCTACTGCTCAAAGCCTGTGCCTACCTGCTCAAGGAAATGCCGGACTTCAACAGTTCGCTGGCCCCGAGTGGCAAGGCGCTGATCCGCAAGAAGTACGTGCATATCGGCTTTGCCGTGGATACTCCGGACGGCCTGCTGGTGCCGGTGATCCGCGACGTCGACCAGAAGAGCCTGCTGCAACTGGCCTTTGAAGCCGCCGAACTGGCGGAAAAGGCGCGCACCAAGAAGCTCTCTGTCGACGCCATGCAGGGCGCCTGCTTCACCATTTCCAGCCTCGGCCACATTGGCGGCACCGGCTTCACGCCGATCGTCAATGCGCCGGAAGTGGCGATCCTCGGTGTTTCCAAGGCAACCATGCAGCCAGTGTGGGACGGCAAGGCCTTCCAGCCGCGCCTGATGCTGCCGCTGTCGCTGTCCTACGACCACCGTGTCATCAACGGTGCTGCTGCCGCGCGCTTCACCAAGCGTCTTGGCGACGTACTGGCGGACATACGCACGATGCTGCTGTAACCCCTTGCTTCATTGCGAGCACGCCACGCTCGTACCTCAACCCCGCCCAATACGGCGGGGTTTTTTTTCAGTTGTGCACACCAATCCGTGAAGCGCTGACTTTGCGCTGAATAGCCAATCTGGCGCGGAAGCAATTCAATATTTCATAAAAAGTCATTGATTCCATACAGTTGGAATCAAACGTTAAAAAAATACTTGAAATGCAGCGCATCAGCGCAAAACTCGGAACTACACTCCTTCAGGAACGAGAATGCTTGTGCCTACAGGCCTAGGGTTGCTTGCCAGTGCCAACAGCATCATGCACGCTTGCCCGATGGTTTAAGGAAGTTAGGCAGGGCCACGCCCCCGCCGGCCACGTGGATACCCAGCGCCCAATGAAAAGCCATCCCGATGCCGCCAGCCGTGCGGTGGCCGAGGTAGTGACGCAGTTGCCAGTGCCCTCCCGACTGGGCCTGATGCGTTTCGAGCGGCTCAATGAAGCGAGCTGGGCACTGCTTTTCCTCGATCCCGCCTGCGAACGCAGCATCGGACTTCCCGCCAGCGAACTCTGCGGCTTCCTCGATGCGCCCTTCGCCAGCCTGATGGAGCCTCAGGCTCGCTACAGCCTGCATGACGAAGTCCAGCGGCAGTTGGCCGAACACCGGCACTATTCCATTCATTACACCTTACACAGTCCGAACGGACCGTTGCGTCTGCTGGAAATTGGGGAAGCCTTCCAGCAACACGGGCGCCAGTTGCTGCACGGTTACCTGGTCATTCCCGGGGGCATCGATGCCCCCCGGTCACCGCAGAAAGATCTCGACCTCGAAGCACAGAATTCGCATCTGCGTAGTTCACTGGCGCGCTATCAACGCGCCCAGGAAGACCATGTGCAGCATCTGGTCCGCTCGCAGGCCCAGCAAAGTCTCATCGTTCGTCTGGCCCGCCATCGCTACACGTCCAGCGACCCGGCCCAGGAAGCCGCGCGCCTCATCTCCCAGGCCGCCTCGGAGGCCTACGACGTAGCTCGCAGCGGGATCTGGCTACTGGAAGGCAGCCAGCTCTCGGCGATCAGCCTCTATCGCCGTGACCAGGCGCACTTCGAGCAACCGTTGTCCGTTGATATCAGCCTCTACCCCAGCTACCTCGAAGCCCTGCACAGTGGCCGCGCCATTGATGCGAGCGATGCCCTGAGCGACCCCCGAACCCGCGAACTTGCCGATACTTACCTGAAACCGGAAGGCGTCTCGGCGATGCTCGATGCCAGCATTCGTATAGGCGGTGAGGTGGTCGGCGTACTGTGCCTGGAGCACACCGGAGCCTCGCGGGTCTGGCAGACCGATGAAATCGCCTTCGCGGGCGAGCTGGCCGACCAGTTCGCCCAAGTGCTGGTGAACCAGCAGCGGCGTCATGCCACCAGTGCCCTGCACCTGTTCCAGCGCGCGGTCGAACAAAGCGCCAGCGCCTTCCTGCTGGTGGATCGCGACGGCCTGGTGGAGTACGTCAACCCGAGTTTCACCGCCATCACCCAATACAGCGCCGAAGAAGTCCACGGCCGCCGGCTGTCCGAGCTACCAGCCCTGGAGAACTTCAGCGACCTGCTCTTCGATACGGGTTCGGGCTTGGCAGCCTGCAACAGTTGGCAAGGAGAGTTCCGAAGTCGGCGCAAGAATCTCGAGCCTTACTGGGGCCAGCTGTCGATCTCCAAGGTATTCGGCGAGGGCGGCGAGCTGACTCACTACATCGGCATTTACGAAGACGTCACCCAAAGCAAACTGGCCCAGCAGCGCATCGAGAAGCTGGCCTATTCGGACAACCTCACTGGCCTTGGCAATCGCCCGTATTTCATCCGTACGCTCGAGGAGCGCTTCCAGAGCGACCGCGAAACGCCCCTCTGCCTGCTGCTGGTGGACATCGACAACTTCAAGCGGATCAACGATAGCCTCGGTCACCAGACTGGCGACAAACTGCTGGTGAGCCTGGCCCGGCGCCTGCGCAACAGCCTTAGCCCTTCGGGCGTGCTCGCCCGCTTTGCCAGTAACGAGTTCGCCGTGCTGCTGGACGGCGCCGACCTGGAAAGCGGCCAGCAGATAGCCGGTCAGATCCTCAAGACCCTGGACAAGCCACTGTTCGTCGATAACCAGCTGATCAGCGTCACCGGCTCGCTTGGGCTGGCCTGCGCTCCCGTACATGGGCGCGACCCGCAAACACTGATGAAGCACGCCGGTCTTGCCCTGCACAAGGCCAAGGCCAACGGCAAGCATCAGGTGCAGCTGTTCACCGAAGTCCTGAATGCCGAGGCAAGCTACAAGCTGTTCGTGGAGAACAACCTGCGCCGCGCCCTGGCCCAGAACGAACTGGAAGTGTTCTACCAGCCCAAGCTGTGCCTGAAGACCGCAAAGCTCCTGGGCATGGAGGCGTTGCTGCGCTGGCATCATCCAGAGAAAGGCATGATCAGCCCCGACCAGTTCATCAGCGTGGCCGAAGAAACCGGAATGATCATTCCCATTGGAAAATGGGTGATCCGAGAAGCCTGCCGCATGAGCCACCGCCTCCAGTCCGCCGGGCTCGGGCAGTTACAGGTCGCGATCAACCTGTCCCCAAAGCAGTTCAGCGACCCCGACCTGGTCGGCTCGATCGCTGCCATTCTGGACGAAGAGCAACTGCCGCCCGCACAGCTCGAGCTTGAGCTGACCGAAGGGTTGCTGCTGGAGGCTACTGACGATACCCGGCACCAGCTCAACTGCCTGAAAGATCTCGGCGTCACCCTCGCCATGGACGATTTCGGCACCGGCTATTCGTCGCTGAGTTACTTGAAGAAATTCCCCATCGACGTGATCAAGATCGACCGCAGTTTCATCAAGGACATTCCCGAGAACCAGGACGACAAGGAAATCACCTCCGCCGTGATCGCCATGGCGCACAAGCTTAAGCTCAAGGTGGTCGCGGAAGGGATCGAGACGCCGGCGCAATTGGGCTTCCTGCGGCGCCAGCAATGCGACGTCGGCCAAGGTTACCTGTTCGACAAGCCGATTGCCGGTCAGCAGCTGCTGGAATACCTTGGCCGTTATCCGTCACGCGCCGGGGCCTGAGTCGCGGTAACATCCTGGTCACTGTGGTTTCCCCCCCGGATCCCCCAACCAGGAGAAAGCTGATGGTCCTGCGTTCGCAAATTCTCACTCACAAACTCGAGCTACCTACGGAAGCACAAGCCCTGCCCGGGCGCGAGACTCCCATGCCGGTGCCCGACAGCCACTACGTCAACGGTCGCCCCCTGCAACCGCCCTTCCCGCAGGGCCTGCAAATGGCGCAGTTCGGTCTGGGCTGTTTCTGGGGAGCCGAGCGGCGCTTCTGGCAGCAGCCTGGCGTCTGGACGACGGCCGTTGGCTACGCCGGCGGTTTTACGCCTAATCCGACCTATGACGAGGTTTGCTCGGGGCTGACCGGACACGCGGAAGTGGTGCTGGTGGTGTTCGACCCGCAGCAGATCCGCTACGAAGACTTGCTGCGGGTGTTCTGGGAAGCGCACAACCCGACTCAGGGCATGCGTCAGGGCAACGACGTCGGAACCCAGTACCGATCGACCCTTTACTGCTACAGCCCCGAGCAACTGGCAGCTGCGCGCGCCAGCCAGGAACGCTTCCAGGCGGAGCTGGAAAAGGCCGGGCTGGGTGCCATTACCACCGAGATCATCGAAGCCCCCACCTTCTACTACGCCGAGGCCTATCACCAGCAGTACCTGGCAAAGAATCCCAGTGGGTATTGCGGCCTGGGCGGCACCGGCGTCTGCCTGCCTGCCTGAGAAAGGCTGGATAGCTGGTGGCCGACGATGGGCGCAGCCCGTCGCTTTCTACGGTTTTGCTTCCTCGATCAACCAGTCGAGCTGCCAGCGCCCCTGGCTTTGCGCCAGGCGCTCGGCCAGCCAGGGCAGGACCTGACGTAGCTCATCCTCCAGGCCCCATGGTGGGTTGGCGATCGCCAGCCCTGAGCCATTGAGCCCAATTGCGTTGTCTGCCGGATGCACCATCAGTTCGGCGCGCAGCAGCTTGGGCGCCCCGCTTGTTTCAAGCCCTTGATAGAAACGCTTGAGCTGACGCTGATCCTTGATCGGATACCAGATGGCCACCACTGTCTGGCGCATGCGCCCGACGGCCTCCTTGAGTGCCGTCACGCAGCGGCCCAGCTCATCGGCCTGCTCGAAGGGCGGGTCGATCAGCATCAACGCGCGCTTCTCCGCCACCGGCAACCGCGCACGTGGCATGTGCCAGCCTTCGCCCAGTTGCACGGCCACCCGACGATCGCCGGCCATGTTGTCCTTGAGCAGCAGGCCATCCTCCGGGTGCTTTTCGTTCAGTTGCAGGCGGTCCTGGGGACGGGTCAGGCGACGCGCCAGCTCCGGTGAGCCGGGGTAGTAGCGCAGCTGGCCATCCGGGTTCAGCTCATGGATCACCCGCAGATAATCGGCCATGGGGGCCGGCAGGTCGGCCAGGCCCCAGAGGCGGCCGATGCCTTCGCGCCATTCGTCGGTACGACTGGCCTGGTCACCTTGCAGGTCGTACAGGCCCACGCCCGCGTGGCTGTCGAGGTAGGCGAAAGGTGCCTCCTTGCGCGACAGCAGGGCAATCAGGCGGGCCAGGGTGAAGTGTTTGAACACGTCGGCATGATTGCCGGCGTGGAAGGCATGGCGGTAATTCATTGGGTCAGGTCCTCGCAAGGTACGCAGTTTACCAGCCGGAGCTGGTTTGATGACGGCGAGGTTTTGCTGCTTTATCACGCCAATGGATGTTGCTAGGAGACCTTCATTCATCGATCTAGACTCCAAACATCCAACCGGAGAGCCTCCATGTCCGAGACCCTGCTTAGTTCCCGTAACCTGGCCTTCGAGCTCTATGAAGTGCTGGACGCCGAAGCCCTGACCCAGCGGGAGCGCTTTGCCGAGCACTCTCGCGAGACCTTCGACGCCGCCATCGGCACGGCTCGCGGCATCGCCGAGGAACTCTTCGCGCCGCACAACCGCAAGAACGACGAGAACGAGCCGCAGTACGTCGACGGTAGCGCCGTGCTGATCCCCGAAGTCAAACCGGCACTGGAAGCTTTCATCGAAGCCGGCTTCCTCAATGCCACCCGCGATTTCGAAGTGGGCGGTATGCAGCTGCCCAACCTGCTGTCCCAAGCCTGTTTCGCGCATTTCCAGTCGGCCAACATCGCCACCAGCTCCTACGCCATGCTGACCATGGGCGCCAGCAACCTGATCGAGAGCTTTGGCAATTCCGAGCAGAAGCAGCGCTTCCTCACCCCCATGATCGAAGGCCGCTTCTACGGCACCATGGCGCTCACCGAGCCGCACGCCGGCTCCTCGCTGTCGGACATCCGCACCCGCGCCGAACCGGCCGCCGATGGCACCTACCGCATCAAGGGCAACAAGATCTTCATTTCCGGCGGCGACCAGCCGATCTCCGAGAACATCGTGCATATGGTGCTGGCCAAGCTTCCGGACGCCCCGCCAGGGGTCAAGGGTATCAGCCTGTTCATCGTGCCCAAGTTCCTGGTCAACGAGGATGGCAGCCTTGGCAAGCGCAACGACGTGGTCCTGGCCGGCCTGTTCCATAAGATGGGCTGGCGTGGCACCACCTCCACCGCGCTGAACTTCGGCGACAACGGTGAGTGCGTCGGCTACCTGGTGGGTAAGCCCCACGCCGGCCTCTCCTACATGTTCCAGATGATGAATGAAGCGCGTATAGGCGTTGGCATGGGCGCGATCATGTTGGGTTACGCCGGCTATCTCTACTCACTGGAATACGCCCGCCAGCGCCCGCAAGGTCGCCATCCGGACGGCAAGAACCCAACTTCCGCCCAGGTGCCGATCGTCGAGCACGCCGATGTGCGACGTATGCTGCTGACCCAGAAAGCCTATGTGGAAGGCGCTTTCGATCTCGGTCTCTATGCCGCGCGCCTGTTCGACGATACCCAGACCCTGGCCACCGCTGAAGAACGCCAACAGGCCCATGAACTGCTCGACCTGCTGACGCCGATCGTCAAATCCTGGCCCTCGGAGTTCTGCCTGAAGGCCAACGAACTGGCAATCCAGATTCTCGGTGGACACGGCTACACCCGCGAATACCCTGTGGAGCAGTACTACCGCGACAACCGCCTCAATCCGATCCATGAAGGCACCCACGGCATCCAGTCGCTGGACCTGCTGGGCCGCAAGGTGTCGCAGAACAACGGCGCCGGCCTCAAGCAGCTGACGCGTCTGATCCAGGCTTGCTGCCAGCGCGCCGCCGCCTCTGAATCGCTCGATCCGCTACGCCAGCCGCTGGAAAACCTGGTAGTGCGACTCTCCAGCGTGACCCTGGAACTGCTCGGCGACCTGATTCAAGGCAAGGTCAACCAGGCACTGGCCAATTCAGCGCTCTACCTCAAGGTCTTCGGTCATGCCGTGATCGGCTGGCGCTGGCTGGAGCAGGCAATCTGCGCCGAAGAAGGACTGGCCCGCGGTAACTCAGCGGATGCCGACTTCTACCTGGGCAAGCTGCAAGCCGCCCGCTACTTCCTGACCTGGGAAGTGCCCAGCTGCCACCACGACCTGGCCCTGCTCGTGGCCCGTGACGACACCTGCCTGACGATGCAGGACAACTGGTTCTGACCCCTTCCAGGGTTACTCATGCCCCGCGCACATGCGGGGCTTTTTTATTTCCAGTCCCGCCCCTCGCCTACCGCCTTTGAACTCCCGCATGTCTTGAACCACCCAACATTCATATTTCATCAAAAAATTTCAAACCACTCTCTTATAGCTATTTAAAACTAATGGCTGACAGGGCTTTCCTTCAGCCGAAATAGCCTTTTATCAGAACAATCCATTCGCATTAGTTGCAACTTGAAGGGCCACGAAAACCAGCTAACGTGAATTTGGCACTGCCCAGGATGGCTCGCCACCCCCCTTCTATCTTGCTCGCTTCGAGCAGCCATCTGCGGCAATTACCTTGGTCCCGGACAGTAAGGAAATTGTCACTCGTGCCTGATCAGTCTGCGCTTGATCTGGATCAGAACGCGTTCCCCGCTCGGAGCGCTCAATTGGCCAAGTTCCTACTCGAGATGGAGATTTAGATGTCAGAATCTGCTCAGAAACTAAAGCTTGGTGCTCTAGTTGCGCTCGTGGTTGGTTCCATGGTGGGAGGAGGAATATTCTCGCTACCACAGAACATGGCTGCCAGCGCCGATGTGGGCGCCATCCTGATCGGATGGGCAATCACTGCGGTCGGCATGCTCACCCTGGCCTTCGTCTTTCAGACGTTGGCCAACCGCAAGCCCGACCTCGACGGCGGGGTCTACGCCTATGCAAAGGCCGGCTTCGGCGACTACATGGGCTTCTCTTCGGCGTGGGGTTACTGGATCAGCGCCTGGATCGGCAACGTCGGCTACTTCGTGCTGTTGTTCAGCACCCTCGGCTACTTCTTCCCGATCTTTGGCGAGGGCAACACGCTCGCAGCCATCATCGGCGCCTCGATTGTGCTCTGGGGTGTGCATTTCCTGGTACTGCGCGGCATCAAGGAAGCGGCGTTCATCAACCTGATAACCACTGTCGCCAAGGTAGTGCCGCTGTTCCTGTTCATCCTCATCTGCCTGTTCGCCTTCAAGCTGGACATCTTCACCGCCGACATCTGGGGTGCAATGAACCCGGACCTGGGCAGCGTGATGAACCAGGTGCGCAACATGATGCTGGTCACTGTCTGGGTGTTCATCGGCATCGAGGGCGCAAGCATCTTTTCCGCCCGTGCTGAAAAGCGCAGCGATGTGGGCAAGGCCACTGTCTTCGGCTTCGTCATCGTGCTGCTGCTGCTGGTGCTGGTGAACGTCCTGTCGCTCGGCATCATGACCCAGCCGGAACTGGCCAAATTGCAGAACCCGTCCATGGCGGCCGTGTTGAAGCATGTCGTTGGTGACTGGGGTGCGGTGTTGATCAGCGTTGGTCTGGTGATCTCCCTGGCGGGTGCCTTGCTGTCCTGGGTACTGCTCTGCGCCGAGATCCTCTTTGCTGCGGCCAAGGACCACACCATGCCGGCCTTCCTTCGCAAGGAGAACGCCAAGCAGGTACCGGCCAACGCCCTGTGGCTGACCAACGCCATGGTGCAGTTGTTCCTGATCGTCACGCTGTTCAGCGCCGGCACCTACCTGTCGCTGATCTACCTGGCGACCTCGATGATCCTGGTGCCTTACCTCTGGTCTGCCGCCTATGCCGTGTTGCTGCCAATTCGCGGAGAGACCTACGAGCAGGACAGCAGCGAGCGCAACAAGGACCTGGCCATCGCGGCCATCGCGCTGATCTACGCCATGTGGCTGGTGTATGCCGGCGGCGTGAAGTATTTGCTGCTCTCCGCCCTGCTGTATGCCCCAGGCGCGATCCTCTTCGCCATGGCCAAACGGGAAGTTGGCCAGCCAATCTTCACCAATGTCGAGAAGCTGATCTTCGTCGCCGTGGTAATCGGCGCAGTCGTGGCGGGCTATGGCCTCTACGACGGCTTCCTGACCCTGTAACTCGTAAGGAGACCCTGCCATGTCCAAAGTCAAACTCGGCGTTCATTCCGAAGCCGGCAAATTGCATAAGGTAATGGTCTGCTCGCCGGGCCTCGCGCACATGCGCCTGACGCCCAACAACTGCGACGAGCTCCTGTTCGATGACGTGATCTGGGTCAGCCAGGCCAAGCGCGACCACTTTGATTTCGTCACAAAGATGCGCGAGCGCGGCGTCGAAGTCCTGGAAATGCACAACCTGCTCACCGACATCGTGCAGATCCCGGAAGCTTTGAAGTGGATCCTCGACCGCAAGATCACCCTGGACCAGGTTGGCCTCGGCCTGACCAACGAAGTGCGTTCCTGGCTCGAAGGCCTGGAGCCGCGCAAGGTTGCCGAATTTCTCATCGGGGGGGTCGCTGGCTCCGACCTGCCGGACAGCGAAGGCGCCAGCGTCATCAAGATGTACCGCGACTACCTGGGCCACTCCAGCTTCATCCTGCCGCCTCTGCCCAACACCCAGTTCACCCGTGACACCACCTGCTGGATCTACGGTGGCGTGACCCTCAACCCGATGTACTGGCCGGCACGACGCCAGGAGACTTTGCTGGCCTCTGCCATCTACAAGTTCCACCCGGAATTCACCAACGCCGAGTTCGAAGTCTGGTACGGCGACCCGGACACGGACCACGGCATGTCGACCCTGGAAGGTGGCGACGTGATGCCCATCGGTAACGGCGTGGTGTTGATCGGCATGGGCGAGCGCACCTCGCGCCAAGCCATCGGCCAACTGGCGCAATCGCTGTTCGCCAAGGGCGCGGCCCAGAAGATCGTCGTCGCCGGCTTGCCGAAGTCCCGCGCCGCGATGCACCTGGACACCGTGTTCACTTTCTGCGACCGCGACCTGGTCACCGTCTTCCCGGAAGTGGTCAGCGAAATCGTGCCATTCGTGCTGCGCCCGGATGAAAGCCGCCCCTACGGCATCGATATCCGTCGCGAGGAGAAGAGCTTCATCGAGGTAGTCGCCGCGTCACTCAACCTGAAGAAACTGCGCGTGGTGCAAACCGGTGGCGACGCCTTCGAGGCCGAGCGCGAGCAATGGGACGACGGCAACAACGTGGTCTGCCTGGAGCCCGGCGTAGTGGTCGGTTACGACCGCAATACCTACACCAATACCCTGCTGCGCAAGGCCGGCGTCGAGGTGGTCACCATCAGCGCCAGCGAACTCGGCCGCGGTCGTGGCGGCGGTCACTGCATGACCTGCCCGATCCTGCGCGATCCGATCGACTACTGACCTGGCCATTCACCCCCCCCTCCTCCCTCCGGGAGAGAGGTCGGGGGTGAGTGAGGCCCTGCCCCTGCGCCGAAGCATCCTTGAAGGAGAAAGAATCATGGCGTTCAACCTGCACAACCGTAACCTGCTCAGCCTGATGCACCACAGCACCCGCGAGCTGCGTTATCTGCTGGACCTGTCGCGCGACCTGAAACGTGCCAAATACACCGGCACAGAGCAGCAGCACCTCAAGCGCAAGAACATCGCACTGATCTTCGAGAAGACGTCCACCCGTACGCGCTGCGCCTTCGAGGTCGCCGCCTATGACCAGGGCGCCAACGTCACCTACATCGACCCGACGTCCTCGCAGATAGGCCACAAGGAGTCCATGAAGGACACCGCCCGCGTACTCGGACGCATGTATGACGCCATCGAGTACCGCGGCTTCAAGCAAGAGATCGTCGAAGAACTGGCCCAGTACGCCGGGGTCCCCGTGTTCAACGGCCTAACCGACGAATACCACCCGACCCAGATGCTCGCTGACGTGCTGACCATGCGCGAGCACAGCGACAAGCCACTGCACGACATCAGCTACGCCTACCTTGGCGATGCCCGCAACAACATGGGCAACTCCTTGCTGTTGATTGGAGCCAAGCTCGGCATGGATGTGCGCATCGCCGCGCCGAAGGCGCTGTGGCCGGAGGATGATTTCGTCGCCCAGTGCAAGAAATTCGCCGAAGAGAGCGGCGCACGCCTCACCCTCACCGAAGATGCAAAGGCCGCAGTCAAAGGCGTCGACTTCATTCACACCGACGTATGGGTCTCCATGGGCGAGCCCGTGGAAGCCTGGGGCGAGCGCATCAAGGTATTGCTGCCCTATCAAGTGAACATGGAGCTGATGAAGGCCGCCGGCAACCCGCGAGTGAAGTTCATGCACTGCCTGCCCGCCTTCCATAACAGCGAGACCAAGGTTGGCAAACAGATCGCCGAGCAGTATCCGAACCTGAAGAACGGTATCGAGGTCACCGATGACGTCTTCGAGTCGCCGTATTGCATTGCCTTCGAGCAGGCGGAAAACCGCATGCACACCATCAAGGCGATCCTTGTCTCGACTCTGGCTGATATCTGACCTGAACCCTCCCCTCTCCCGGCAGGAGAGAGCCGGGGGTGAGGAACTGCATCACGCACTGCGTAGGGTGGAAAAGCCACGACGTGGTATTCCATCGCGGCCCCGCCCTGATGGAGGAAGAGCGCCATCCACCCTACGCCACTTGCCCCTGACCAAGGAGAATTGCTATGCGAATCGTCATCGCATTGGGCGGCAATGCCCTGCTACGTCGCGGCGAAGCCATGACCGCGGAAAACCAGCGCGAAAACGTACGTATCGCCTGTGAGCAAATCGCCAAGGTAGCCCCAGGCAACGAATTGGTGATCGCCCATGGCAACGGACCACAGGTGGGTCTGTTGGCCCTGCAGGGCGCCGCATACGACGCTGCCAATCCCTACCCACTGGACGTGCTGGGCGCAGAGACCGAGGGCATGATCGGCTACATGATCGAACAGGAGTTGGGCAACCTGCTGCCCTTTGAAGTACCCTTCGCGACCATCCTCACCCAGGTCGAGGTGGACCCGGCAGACCCCGCCTTCCAGAAACCAACCAAGCCCATCGGGCCGGTCTACACAAAAGAGGACGCCGAGCTCCTGGCCAAGGAGAAAGGCTGGAGCATCGCCCCTGATGGCAACAAATTCCGCCGCGTGGTGCCGAGCCCGCGACCGAAGCAGATCTTCGAGATCCGCCCGGTCAAGTGGCTGCTTGAGAAAGGCACTGTGGTGGTCTGCGCCGGCGGAGGCGGCATCCCGACCATGTACGAGAACGGCAAGCTCAAGGGTATCGAAGCGGTGATCGACAAGGACCTCTGCTCGGCCCTGCTGGCCGAGCAACTGGAGGCTGACCTGCTGGTGATCGCCACCGACGTGGACGCCGCCTACATCGACTGGGGCAAGCCAACCCAGAAAGGCATCGCCCAGGCCCACCCGGACGAATTGGAACGCCTCGGCTTCGCCGCTGGCTCCATGGGCCCGAAAGTCCAGGCCGCCTGCGAGTTTGCCATCAAGACAGGTAAAGCCGCGGTGATCGGCGCCCTGCCGGACATCGAGGCCATCGCCCGCGGTGAGGCCGGCACCCGCGTGAGCACGGCAAAACCTGGCATTACCTATCGTTGAGCCAACAACAGGGCCGCCTTGCGGCCTTTGGCAAATGAATTCGCCCCCAACAGGGTGAGCCGCTTCTTCGTGGGGGCGTATTCTTTTGCCACGCGGGTCAAAGAACCGCCCATCAACTCACCCTCAAATGACCAAAGGAGTGACTTGATAGTCACGCCCCGCGTCAGGTAGACATCCCAATACATTTGAGCTGCCACCTGGCTCATGCCACCTGGCCCGTGACACTTGTCGCTGCGAATCCGCCACTAGAGCGGCCAAACACGCACCGCAGTGCACCCAGCGGCATGAGATGGTCCATTTGAGGAGTTCCTGAGTGATGTCCCGACTACCAGTCATTGTGGGTTTTGGTGGCTACAACGCAGCAGGGCGTAGTTCGTTCCACCACGGTTTCCGCCGCACCGTGATCGAGACCCTGGAACCGCAGGCACGCCAGGAAACCCTGGCCGGCCTGGCAGTGATGATGAAACTGGTCAGCGTGGTCGATGGCCAGTACCGCTGCGCCGAGGGCCGGACTCTGTCGCCGGCCGATATCGAGGCCCGCTACGCGGCACAAATCCTCGACTCCACCCTGGTGCGCCGCGTCGAGAAGCAACACCTGGACGTCGACGCCGCCTATTGGCAGAAAAACGTCACCGCCTCCGCCATCGACGGCCAGGCCCTTTCCTTCACCACCCAGCGCAAGCAGCTGCCCGAGCCGCTCCCGGCCAACTGGTCGGTGGAGCCGCTGGAGAATGGCGAGGTCAAAGTATCCATTCACGAGCGCTGCGACTTCAGGGTCGACAGCTACCGCGAGCTGCCGGTGAAGTCCGCCGGCCAACTGCCGACCGGCTTCGAGCCGGGCGAGCTCTACAACTCGCGCTTCCATCCGCGCGGGCTGCAGATGTCCGTCGTAGCTGCCACCGATGCCATCCGCTCCATCGGCCTGCCCTGGCAAACCATCGTCAACCATGTGCAACCGGACGAGATTGCCGTGTTCTCGGGCAGCATCATGAGCCAGCTCGACGAAAACGGCTTCGGTGGCCTGATGCAGTCCCGCCTCAAGGGCGGGCGAGTTACCGCCAAGCAGCTGCCGCTGGGCCTGAACACCATGCCCGCCGACTTCATCAATGCCTACGTGCTGGGCAGCGTGGGCACAACCGGCAGCGTCACCGGCGCCTGCGCCACCTTTCTCTACAACCTGCAGAAGGGCATCGAGCTCATCACCTCAGGCCGTGCTCGCGTCGCCTTGGTGGGGAACGCCGAAGCGCCAATAACCCAGGAGTGCATCGAAGGCTATGGCGCCATGGGCGCCCTGGCCACCGAGGAAGGCCTGCGCCAGGTTGGTGGCCGTGAGGAGGTGGACTTCCGCCGTGCCAGCCGTCCGTTCGGCGAGAACTGTGGTTTCACCCTGGCCGAATCCAGCCAGTATGTGGTGCTGATGGACGATGCCCTGGCCATCGAGTTGGGCGCTGATGTTCACGGCGCGGTGACCGATGTGTTCATCAACGCCGACGGCTTCAAGAAATCCATTTCCGCTCCCGGCCCAGGCAACTACCTGACCCTGGCCAAGGCCGTGGCCAGCGCCACCCAACTGATCGGCGCGGATGGCGTGCGCCAGCGCAGCTTCGTCCACGCCCACGGCTCCAGCACCCCGGCCAACCGCGTGACCGAATCCGAACTGCTGGACCGCGTTGCCGCTGCTTTCGGCATCGAGGAGTGGCCGGTTGCCGCCGCGAAGGCCTTCGTCGGTCACTCGCTGGCCACCGCCAGCGGCGACCAGGTGATCTCCGCCCTCGGTACCTTCAAGTACGGCATCCTGCCGGGCATCAAGACCATCGACCGGGTAGCCGACGATGTGCACCGTGATCACCTCGCCCTCTTCACCCGCGACCAGGTGCTGGGCGAGCGCCAACTGGACGTCTGCTTCGTCAACTCCAAGGGCTTCGGCGGCAACAACGCGACCGGCGTGCTGATCTCCCCGCGCCTAGTCGAAAGCATGTTGCGCAAGCGCTACGGCGAGGCCACCTTCGCCGCCTATTGCGCCAAGCGCGAGGAAACCCGCGCCAACGCCCAGGAATACGACCGCCGCGCCCTGCAAGGTCAGTTCGACATCATCTACAACTTCGGTAACGACCTGATCGATGAGCAGTGCATCGAGCTCAGCAGCGACGGCATCCAGATACCTGGTTTCGCTAAGCCGCTGATGTTCAAGAAGGACGAGCGTTTCGCCGACATGCTCGATTGAGCCTCGGTCTTCCATCTCCCGCAGGGAGAGGCGACAGGCTGAAGGAATGGTGTGGGTGCGAATTCATTCGCACCCACAGGCGATCGAACTGCGGAATCAATCCAGCGCCCGTGCAAGCTGGATCAACTCCGTGCGCCATTCGGCAGCGACCGGCAGGGCAAGGAAGGACGGGTTGAGGAAATCCTCACGGGCCTCATAGGTCAACGCGGTGCCGGCCAGATCAAGCACCTCGCCCCCCGCCCCTTCGAGCACCCCCTGTGCGGCGGCAGTATCCCACTGTGAGGTCGGTGCCAGACGCGGGTAACAGTCGGCGGTGCCTTCGGCCAGCAGGCAGAATTTCAACGAGCTGCCGATGTTCGCCAGCGCCAGATCACCAAACAGTTCGCCCAACCCATTCAGCAAACGCTCCTGCGCGGGGCTGGAATGGCGACGACTGGCAACCACCGTAAAGGCCTCGTCCGGCGCAATGCGAACGCTGATTTCATGCGCCTGCTCCGCCGGCTCGACGCGCCAGGCGCCCAGGCCAGCACCGCCGTAATAGCAGCGCCCGCCTACCGGCATGCCGACCACGCCGAACACCACGCGTCCCTGCTCGATCAGCGCTACGTTCACAGTGAACTCGTCAGTACCGGCAATGAACTCCTTGGTGCCATCCAGCGGGTCCACCAGCCACCAGCGATGCCAGCCCTTGCGCTCGGCCAGCGGAATGTCCGCCGCCTCCTCGGAGAGCACCGGGATACCGGGGTCAAGTGCCCGCAAGCCGGTATCCAGTATCAGGTGCGCGGCCAGGTCAGCTGCGGTCACAGGCGAGGCATCGACCTTTTCGGTCACGGTCAGCTCGCTGCGCCAATAAGGCAGGATGGCTTCACCGGCCTGGCGTACCAGATCGATGACGGCAGGTAGGAGTGGGTGGTTCATGGTTTGAACTCTCCGCGCTGGCTGAGGATATCGCGGGTCAGATAGAGCGCCGCCAGGGCACGGCCTTCGCTGAACTGCTGGTGCTGGGCGAGGCTAGACAGCTCGCGCAGACTAATGCGATCGACCCGCAACGGTTCGGGCTCATCGCCCGGCAAGCTTTCCTCATAGAGGTCGCGGGCCAACACCACTTGGATCCTCTGGCTCATGTAGCCTGGCGACAGCGACAGCTCGGTCAGGTGCTCCAGTTGGCGCGCACCGAATCCGGCTTCTTCCTTGAGCTCGCGATTGGCAGCCTCCAGCACGTCCTCACCGGGCTCGATCAGCCCCTTGGGCAACGAGAGCTGGTAGTCATCGGTGCCGGCACAGTACTCCTCCACCAGCAATACATGCTCGGCATCCGCCAGGGCCACCACCATCACGGCGCCATAGCCGGTGCCCTGCCCCACCAGACGTTCGTAGGTACGCTCGACGCCATTGGCGAAGCGCAACTGCAGCTCCTCGACGCGGAACAGGCGGCTGCTGGCGACGATTTCGCGGGCGAGCACCGTGGGCTTCTGACGCATAACGAACTCCTTGGCATGACCGGCGGGTTATCATACCCCGCCTTTGGCCATTGTCCCCGCCAGAGATTGCCTGGTGGCGACGGCCAACCCTGCAATTGCGACAGCCCCCACTCAGCGGCCCTTTATCTCCTATGCCCCAACTGCCCTGGACTGAAATCGACACCGTGCTGCTCGACATGGACGGCACTCTGCTTGACCTGCACTTCGACAACCACTTCTGGATGGAATACTTGCCGCAGCGCTACGCCGAGCACCACGGCATCAGCCGCGAACTAGCCGACGCCGAGTTGCTGCCGCTGTTCCGCGACAACGCCGGCCAGCTCAACTGGTACTGCACGGACTTCTGGAGCCGAGAGCTTGCCCTGCCGATCCGCGACCTCAAGCGCGAAGTGGCTCATCTGATCGCCCTGCGCCCGGGCTCTGATCTCTTCCTTGCTGCCCTGCGCCGCGCCGGCAAGCGCGTGGCGCTGATTACCAACGCCCATCGCGATTCGCTGTCACTGAAGATGGAGCGGGTGCAACTCGCGCCTTGGTTCGACCGGCTGATCAGCTCCCACGACTATGGCTTCCCCAAGGAGGACCAGCAGTTCTGGGACGCCCTGCAGCAAGACTTCGGCTTCGTCCCGGCGCGCAGCCTATTCATCGACGACAGCCTGCCGATCCTGCGCAGCGCCCGGCAGTACGGCATTGGCCACCTGCTGGCCGTGCGCGAACCGGACAGCCGCAAGGGGCCGAAAAACACCGAGGAGTTCGCTGCGGTGGACAGCTACCACACGCTGGTCGAGGGGCTGTAGCGAGACTGCCCCGCCCGTGCTGCGCAGCCTCGGCCCTATTCGGGAATGCGCAGCACTTGCCCTGGGTAGATCTTGTCGGGATGCGCGAGCATCGGCTTGTTGGCCTCGAAGATCTTCATATAGGCGTTGGCGTTGCCGTACTCAGCCTTGGCGATGGCGCTCAAGGTATCGCCCTTTTTCACCGTCACGAAGCGCGCAGGAACGGTAGCCGGTGCATTGACGGTGATGTGGTCCTCGACCTCACCGACGCCTTCAACGTTGCCCAGCGCCAGAAGAATCTTCTCCTTCTCTTCCTGAGTGGCGACTTCCCCGCGTACCACCACCTTTTCGCCTTCTACCGATACCTGGATCGCCGGGTTGCCCAGACCCACCTTGGCCACATGCTCCTTCAGCGAATCGGCGGCTTGCACTTCCTGCCCGACCAGTGATTCCCACAACTTGACTCCTGCTTCTTTGACAAAGGTGAAGATGCTCATGACGGCTCCTCTCGTTCCTCAGGGGAAACAGGCGCAGGTGCGCCCGGGAGGTGCAAGTCTAGACGGCCGTTCCAGACTCTCTGGAGGACCTGCCCAACGGTGATGGCTAGAATGCTCAGGCACCCAAGGAGGCGGCATGGACATCAAGCAACTGAAGTTCCTCATCGCACTGGAGGAAACCCGCCACTTCGGCCAGGCCGCCGCGCGCTGCCACGTCACCCAGCCGACGCTGTCGATGCGACTGCGCAGCCTGGAGGAAGAGCTGGGTCTGGAGCTGGTGATCCGGGGCCAACGCTTCGAAGGCTTCACCGATGCGGGCCAGCGTGTACTGGCCTGGGCTCGCACCCTACTCGCTGCCCACGATGGTCTCTACGCCGAAGCCGCCGCCTGCCGCGGCCAGTTGGTCGGCACCTTGCGCCTGGGCGTAGTGCCGCTGGCCGGCTTCGACCCAATGCGCCTGGTGAACGCCTTTGCAAAGCAGCACCCGAGCCTGCGCTTCCAGCTGTTCTCCCTCAGCTCCGAGCAGGTGCTCGAGGGCCTGGCGCGCAACCAGCTGGACCTTGGCCTGTCCTACCTCGACCGCCTCGACCGCGAGCATTTCGAGAGCCTGGAACTGGCGCAAACGCGCATGGGCCTGCTGTACGACCGGCGGCATTTCACCTTCGACGATGCACCATTGGCCTGGGAAAGCCTGGTCGACCTGCCGCTGGGCCTGCTATCGGGCGGCATGCACTTCCGCCAGTCCATCGATCACGGCTTTCGCAGCCGTGGCCTGTCGCCCCAGCCAAGGCTGGAGACCGACGCCGTCCATCAACTGCTGCAAGCCGTCAGTGCCGGCCTGTGCTGCGCCATCATGCCGCTCGACAGTGGCCTCGACGACTTCACCGAACACCTGGCCCTGACGCCCATTGCGGACGCTCGCACCCTGGCGCCGTTGGGCCTGATCCTGCGCCGTGGGGCGCCACGCTCGGCGCTGGCGGATGCGTGTTTTGGGGAGGCGAAGGCGCTATTGGATCGGCCCCGTACCCAGCCGCTGTAGGAGCCAGCTTGCTGGCGAACCGCCCCGAGCCCCCCCCTCCCAGTTCGCGAGCAAGAACTCGGCGGCCCCCCGCTCCTACTGCGTGGTCATGACAGGTTTCTCCACGAACGATAGACGCTATCGATCACCACATCGGAACCAACGATTAGACGCCCATGCCAGACAGGCCTAGGATGGCTAGGTCAATTCGTCGCAGGGGCACCCGCCATGCCACGCCCAGGCGCCAAACGCCATCTTTCCGCCGTTTCCACCCCCTCTCCGCCAGTGGGCTATGCCTATGCCGAACTGGACCAGCCAGCCTGCGTCAAGGATGCGGTGTTGGCGGAGGAGTGCGCCCTGGCCATCGCCTATAACGGCATCAGTCATGCCGTGATGATGGTTTCCCCCAGCGCACTCGAAGACTTCATCGCCGGCTTCAGCCTGAGCAGCGGCATCATCCAGTCCATCGACGAGATCTATGACATCCAGATCCACGGTGAAGGGACGGCACTGCGGGCCGATGTGCAGATCAGCAACCGCGCCTTTTGGTCGCTCAAGGAGCAGCGCCGCCAACTGGCAGGCACCACGGGCTGCGGCCTGTGCGGAGTAGAAGCCCTGGAGCAGGCACTGCCCAACCTGCAATCTCTGGTTCCGGCGCCACTGCCTCCGGCCGAGCACCTGCACGAACTGCGTCCCCGCATTGCCGCCGCGCAGAACCTGGCTCGCCACAGCGGTGCCCTGCATGCCGCGCTCTTCGTCGATGCGGCGGGCGAACTCCGCCTTTGCCGGGAAGACATCGGCCGGCACAACGCCCTGGACAAGCTGATCGGCGCCCTGCTGCGCGAAGGCATCGAGCCTCGTGAAGGCTTTGCCGTGGTCACCAGCCGCTGCAGCCTGGAACTTATCCACAAAGCGGTGCGCGCCGGCCTGGCCACCCTGGTCAGCCTCTCGGCGCCCACCACCCTCACCGTGCAGTGGGCCCGCCAGCATCACCTAAACCTCATCCACCTGCCCCACCACAGCGCACCCCGGGTCTACAGCCCTGCGCCGCCACCACAAGCCACGATCGAATGAGCCTTCAACCCGCACGACCCCGCTACAAGCCTTACACGGGTGCAGCGGCCGGATGGGGCGCGCTGCGCAGCGTGACCCGCTTCTGGCTGGACAGCAAACAACCGTTCAAGAACCTCCGCGCCCTGCTCAAGACCAACCAGAACGGCGGTTTCGACTGCCCCGGCTGCGCCTGGGGCGACTCCCCCGAAGACGGCCGGATCAAGTTCTGCGAAAACGGCGCCAAGGCGGTCAATTGGGAAGCCACCAAGCGCGGTGTCGGTGCAACTTTCTTCGCCCGCTACAGCGTCAGCGAGCTGCGCCGGCAAAGCGATTACTGGCTCGAATACCAGGGCCGCCTGACCCAGCCGATGCGTTACGACGGCCAGACTGACCACTATGTGCCGGTCAGCTGGGACGAAGCTTTCGCCCTGATCGCACGCCACCTGCACAACCTGGAGACCCCCAACCAAGCCGAGTTCTACACCTCCGGTCGCGCCAGCAACGAGGCTGCCTTCCTCTATCAGCTCTTCGTCCGCGCGTTCGGCACCAACAACTTCCCGGACTGCTCGAATATGTGCCACGAGGCCAGCGGCGTCGCCCTGGGCCAAAGCGTGGGCGTCGGCAAGGGCAGCGTCACCTTCGCCGACTTCGAGCATGCCGATGCCATCTTCGTCTTCGGCCAGAACCCCGGCACCAACCATCCACGGATGCTGGAGCCACTGCGTGAGGCCGTGAAGCGCGGTGCCCAGGTCGTCTGCTTCAACCCGCTCAAGGAGCGGGGGCTGGAACGTTTCCAGCACCCGCAGCACGCGTTCGAAATGCTCAGCAACGGTTCAAGACCGCTCAATACCGCCTTTTTCCGCCCAGCCCTGGGTGGCGACATGGCGGCCCTGCGCGGCATGGCCAAGTTCCTGCTGCAATGGGAGCGCGAGGCCCAGTCCAAGGGTGAGGCGGCGGTGTTCGACCACGCCTTCATCGCCGAGCACACGGAGGGCGTCGACGCCTACCTGGCGCAAGTGGACGCCACACCCTGGGCGCAGATCGAGCAGCAATCCGGGCTGCGTCTGGACGAGATCGAATACGCCGCGCGCCTCTACCGCGACGCAAACCGCGTGATCATCTGCTGGGCCATGGGCTTGACCCAGCATCACCACTCGGTGCCGACCATCCAGGAAATCGTCAATCTGCAACTGCTGCGCGGCAATGTCGGTCGCCCGGGCGCGGGGCTGTGTCCGGTCCGTGGCCATAGCAATGTGCAGGGCGACCGCACCATGGGCATCAACGACCGGCCCCCAGCCGCCCTGCTGGATGCGCTGGAGCAGCGCTTCAAGTTCAGGGTGCCGCGTGAGCATGGCCACAACACCGTGGAAGCCATCAACGCAATGCTCGAAGGCCGCTCCAAGGTCTTCATCGGCCTTGGCGGCAACTTCGCCCAGGCCACCCCGGACAGCCCACGCACCCACGCCGCGCTGCAGCACTGCGCGCTGACCGTGCAGATCAGCACCAAGCTCAACCGCAGTCACCTGACCACCGGGACCGACGCGCTGATTCTGCCGTGCCTGGGCCGCACCGATATCGACCGCCAGGCGGAAGGCCCGCAAGCGGTGACGGTGGAAGACTCCTTTAGCATGATCCATGCGTCCTATGGCCAACTCGAACCGCTTTCCACCGAAATGCGCTCGGAGCCTGCCATCATCGCGGGCATCGCCAAGGCCACCCTGGGCAACCACCCAGTGGACTGGGATGCGCTGATCGTCCACTACGACCGAATTCGCGAGCTGATCGCCGATACCATTCCGGGCTTCCACGAGTTCAATCGCCGTGTGCAGCACCCGGGCGGTTTCCACCTGGGAAACTCGGCCGGTGATCGGCGCTGGAGCACCGCCAGCGGGCGCGCCAACTTCGCGCCCCATCCGCTGCCCGAAACCCTGCTGCATGAGAAGGTCCGCGAGACCGGCGAACAGCCAGACCTGATCCTGCAGACGCTGCGCTCCCACGATCAGTACAACACCACCATCTACAGCCTGGATGACCGCTACCGCGGCGTTCGAGGGCAGCGCGAGGTCGTCTTCGCCAACGCCGAAGACATCGGTCGCCTGGGTTATGAGCCGGGGCAGAAGGTGGACATGGTGTCGTTGTGGGCCGATGGCGTGGAGCGCCGGGTGTCAGGCTTCACCTTGCTGGCGTACGACATTCCACCGGGCCAGGCGGCTGCCTATTACCCGGAGACGAACCCGCTGGTACCGCTGGACAGTTTTGGTGAGGGCAGCTTCACGCCGACTTCCAAATTCGTCGCCATCCGCCTGGAGCCGGCAAGGGATACAGGCCGCATTCTCTGACGGGACGACCGTCAGAGAAACTTCCCCTGCATTCATTCGCCAAGGGGTGGCCGGCAGTCCTGGGTGTCCATCCGAAAGCGCCACGGCCTGCTTGATAAATGAATTCTCTTTCGGAATCCCCCTATATCTTCTGAGCCATCGAAGGAGGGGATTAGATCGAACTAATCAAATAAGTTCAGAACAACACTTTACTCAAATGAAACAAATTGAAACGCCAACTCAATGTGTATATAAAGTGCAAACACGCCACACACTTTTCAAGGCACTTTGCCAGCACCAGGAAGCCTGAAAGCACAAGGAAAACGGGAGGTTAACGACCTATGACCGCGCTAGGCAGAAAAAGTTCTGCCGCAATACAACCCACTTAAAAATATATAAAAAATTGGTGTTTTTCGTCGGCCTCCACTTGCGTAAGTTAATTCCCACAGTAAATATCGCCTCACCAAAACCAATGAGGCGACCCTCACCATGAAGTACACCTCGATCCTTCTTCTGTCTCTTGGCCTTGCCAGCGGCAGCGTCTTCGCAGGCGGCAATACCGAAGCCGGTGTTGGCGGCGCGCTAGGCGGGGTCCTGGGTTCTGTGGTCGGTAATGCCGTAGGCGGCAGCACCGGCGCAGCCATCGGCGCCGGCGTAGGTGGTGCCGCAGGCGGTGCAGTAGCCGCCCCGCGCCGCAACCGTACTGAAGCCGCCATTGGCGGCGGCCTGGGCGCGGCCGGCGGCCAAGTCGTCGGCCGCTCCATGGGCGGCACCACGGGCGGCCTGATCGGCGCGGCCCTCGGTGGCGGCGCCGGTGGTGCACTGGGCAATGAATACGGCGACAGGAATCGCTATGACGATGACGACTGGGACGACGATGGTCATCGCCACTACCGCCGTGCCTACCGCGACCATCCGGGCCGAGGCCATGCCTGGGGCCATCGCAAGCACAAGCACAAGCATCGCCACTGGGACGATTGATCAACGCGACCGACCGAAAAAGCCCGCATCCAGCGGGCTTTTTCTGCAGGCTGAGGCCTAGTCGAGCGACGGCCGGCCCCCTGCCGATTCCATAATCCGACCTGCGTCATGGATGCCCCGGAAACGCCGAGGGACCATGGACTTCCCCTTCAAAATGGAGACTTAGCAAGATGCGCAAAGCAGTAACCGCCCTCGCCCTCAGCCTGCTGGCAACCCAAGTCGTCGTGGCCGGCGAGACCACCAACAATGCTATCGGTGGTGGTCTCGGCGGTGCCCTGGGCAACGTCGTCGGCAACGCCATCGGCGGTGGCACCGGCGCAGCCATCGGTGCAGGCCTCGGCGGCGCCGCTGGCGGTGCCATGACCGCGAGGAGCGGTCGCAAAACCGAAGCAGCGATTGGTGGTGGCCTGGGCGCTGCAGGTGGCTCGGTGGTCGGCCGCTCCCTCGGCGGCTCCACCGGCTCCGCCATCGGTGCGGGCCTTGGCGGGGCAGCGGGCGGCGCTATCGCCACCGAACTGAGCAAGGGCGGCAGCCACCGCAAGCATCGTCACGACTGATCGATGCGCACACAAAAAAGCCCGGCATTAGCCGGGCTTTTTCATTGCAGCGCAGTTCTCAGCCGATCTGACTGGCCTGGTGCTGGGCCAGCGTATCGCCATTGGCTTCGCAGGCCGCCGCGGTGAACAGGACATCAGTCGAGGAGTTCAGCGCTGTTTCGGCGGCATCTTGCAGGACGCCGATGATGAAGCCCACGGCCACGACCTGCATGGCCACCTCGCTGGGGATGCCGAACAGGCTGCAAGCCAGCGGGATCAACAGCAACGAACCACCGGCCACGCCGGAAGCGCCGCAGGCACAGATGGAGGCCACGATGCTCAACAAGATGGCGGTGGGGATGTCGACCGCAATACCGAGGGTCTTCACCGCCGCCAGGGTCAGCACTGTGATGGTGATGGCGGCACCGGCCATGTTGATGGTCGCACCCAGCGGGATGGACACTGAATAGGTGTCTTCATGCAGGCCAAGCTTTTCGCACAGCTGCAGGTTGACTGGGATGTTGGCCGCCGAACTACGGGTGAAGAACGCCGTGATACCGCTTTCGCGCAGACAGGTCAGCACCAGCGGATAAGGGTTGCGGCGAATCTTCCAGAATACGATCAACGGGTTCACCACGAAGGCAACGAACAGCATGCAGCCGATCAGCACGACCAGCAGGTGCAGATAACCGAGCAATGCATCGAGGCCGCTCTCGGCCAGGGTGCTGGCCACCAGGCCGAAGATACCGAGGGGCGCAAAGCTGATCACCACTTTGACGATCAGTGAAACGCCATGAGACAGGTCGCTGAAGACGTTGCGAGTAGTCTCGCTGCCATGGCGAATGGCGATGCCCAGGCCAATGGCCCAAGCCAGGATGCCGATGAAGTTAGCTTCCATCAGGGCCTTGACCGGGTTGGCTACTACGCTGGAGAGCAGCGTCAGCAGGACCTCGGAAATGCCCGCTGGTGGTGCGACGCCAGTGGCGGCGGTATCCAGCGCCAAGGTGGAGGGGAACAAACTGCTGGCCAGCACAGAGACCACCGCCGCAGAGAAAGTGCCGATCAGGTAAAGCATCAGGATCGGCCGGATATGGGTGCGCTCGCCCTGTTTGTGGTTGGCGATAGCCGAGGTCACGAGGATGAACACCAGCACCGGCGCCACAGCCTTCAGGGCTGAGACAAAGAGGTTGCCGAGAAGGCTGACGGACCTGGCCGCCTCCGGCGAGAACAGCGCCAGCAAGATGCCAGCCACGAGGCCAATGATGATCCGAGTCACCAGGCTGGTGCATTTCAGGCGTTGCAGGATGGAGCCTTTTTCATGGGTCATGGCAGATACCGCTGAACAAGGGGTCGCGTCATGGAGGCGACCAAATGGGGTCATTGAATCCTGATAGCGCCTCTCGCTCGCTGCCGTAGATCAAACGAAAAGAGAAACCCGCGCCGCAGGGTGGATCACCCTGCAGTCTTGGGGGCGTTTCAGGTTTGGCGCGCATTGTGCGGGCTTGCGCCAAGGAAGGGTAGAGCGAGAGGACTATCGGTCCCACGGATGTCGCCATTTCGGCCGTTTCGGGTCGAACTGGTGAAACTTATCCACAAGAGCGACGGGAGCAAAAAGGGCAACTGTAGGAAACAAGCAGAACCTTGTCTCAGCCAGTAACCAGCAACTCCGTCAACGCCGCCCGCAATGGCTCGGGGATCGCCACCGGCCGGTTGCTGTCACGGTCCACGAAGACGTGGACGAAGCGTCCGGCGGCGCATGCCTCGCCCTCTCCCTGCTTGAAGATCGCCAGTTCGTACTGCACCGAGCTGTTGCCCAGCTTGCCCACCCGCAGGCCGACCTCGATGCGGTCGGGGAAGGCGATGGAAGAGAAGTAGTCGCAGGATGAACTGACCACGAAGCCCACTACCCCGCCCTCATGGATGTCCAGGCCGCCGCGCTCGATCAGGTAGGTATTCACGGCGCTGTCGAAGAAGCCGTAGTAGACCACGTTGTTCACATGGCCGTAGAGGTCGTTGTCGTGCCAGCGGGTGGTAATGGGCTGGAAATATCGATAATCGGCGCGCAGGTGCTGGGGTTGAGTCATCTCTGTTCCTTCTCGTAGCCCGTTAATAGGCCGCCTGGTAGATCGACAGCGCCTGGTGCTCGCTGACCTCGCGGGGATTATTCACCAACAGCCGTTGCTGCTGCATGGCCTCGTGAGCCAGTTGCGCCAGGCTGTGTTCCGGCACGCCAGCATCCCGCAGGCGCGTCGGCAGGCCGCTGCGCTCGCTGAACTCGGCCAGCTCGACGATCAGCTGCTCAGCGAGGCAGGCTGCATTGCCGGGACGAAGCCGGCGGCCCAGCACCAGCGGTGCCAGCTCGGCATAGAGTGGTGCAGCCACCTCGGCGTTGAAGCCCAGCACGTGGGGCAGCACCAGCGCATTCGACAGCTCATGCGGAATGTGGAAGCGCCCGCCCAGCGGATAAGCCAGCGCATGCACGGCCGCCACTGGGGCGTTGGCGAAAGCCTGGCCAGCCAGGCAGGCGCCCAACAACATGGCCTGGCGTGCCGCCCGGTTGCCGCCGTTGCGTACCGCCTCGTCCAGATTGGCCGCCAGCAAGCGCAACGCCTCGCGGGCCAGCAGGTCCGATAGCGGATTTTTCTTCAGCTTGCTGGTGTAGGCCTCGATGGCATGGACCATCGCATCGATGCCGGTGGCCGCCGTGACCGCAGGCGGCAGGCCGAGGGTAAGGTCGGCATCAAGTACTGCCAGGTCTGGCAGCAGCAGGGGCGAGACGACACCGAGCTTGGTGGTTCCGCTTGTGGTGACGATGGCGATCGGCGTCACCTCCGAGCCCGTGCCCGCGGTGGTGGGCACCTGGATCAACGGCAGGCGTTTACCCTTCGCATTACCGACGCCGTAGAGGTCCGCCAGGGCCTGGCTACAGTCCGGATGGGCCAGCACGGCCACCAGCTTGGCAACGTCCATCGAACTGCCGCCACCGAACCCCACCACCAACTCAGCACCCAGCGCCCTGGCCAGTTCCACGGCGTGCATGACCACCGCCTCGGGCGGATCAGCCTGGACTTGGTCGAATACCGCCACCGAGACATTGGCCGCAACGAAGCCCGGGAGGATGTCGTCAAGCATGCCGAGATGAGTGATGCCGGGGTCAGTGACGATCAACACCCGCGAGCCGCTGCGCTCGCGACTCAAGTCGGCCAGACGCAGGGCCGAGCCGGACTCACAAAGCAACTGGGCGGTGGTGGCGAAGCTGAAGGGCTGCATGGGGCGCTCCTTTTCTTGTTCGGGTTGATCTCGTCAGAAGGCGAAGTGCGCCTCGGGCAGCGCCATCAGGCACTCAACACCGCCCAGCAGGGCCTCGCGGTGGCTGCTGGCGCGCGGCAGCACGCGACGCACGTAGAAGCGCACACTATGCAGCTTGGCCTGGTAGAAGTCCGCATCACCGCTTCCGGCCTCCAGCGCCGATTGGGCACAGGCAGCCGCCTTCAACCACAACCCCGCTAGCAACACATAGGCCGAGTACTGGAGGAAGTCCACCGAACAGGCACCGATCTCTTCCGGGTTCTCGCGAACGCGATCCAGCACGGTCGCGCTGAGGGTGCGCCACTCCTGCAGGCGTGCCAGCACGGCACCGGCCAGCTCGGCCAGCTCCTCGCGGTCGCATTGGCCATCGGCAATCGCGGCCAGCTCGTCCTGCAGGGTCGCCAGCTCTGCACCATCGTCGCCCATCAGCTTGCGGCGGATCAGATCCAGCGCCTGAATGCCGTTAGTCCCCTCGTAAAGTTGGGTGATGCGGCTGTCGCGCATCAGCATCTCGTGGAAGTTGCACGCGACCATCTGCGGAAGGCCCTGACCACCGTGCTCGATCGGTCCGGTCATACTTGCCCAGCCGCTCTCGCAATACTGCCGGTAAGCCTTGCGGAAGCCCGTGGGCGTGGTCACGCGGCCCTGCTCAAGGATCACGCCTTCTTCGTCGCTGTTACGATTCAGCGGCGCCACCACCTCGGCGGCATAGCGCGCGCCCTCCTCCAGGACACCGTCGACCAATGCGCGATCGAGGCCGTTGCCAAGTAGTTCGCAGTGTCCGGCAACATCGAACAGCTCATGCAGCACGAAGCGCATGTCGCGCAGGGGAGACACGTAACTCATGGTCAGGCCTCTTGTTGAAAAATGGAGAAGTGGCCGCCGGACTCGGCCAGGCGACGGATCAGGGCCAGCAGGCAGCGCTCAAGGATCTCTTCCTGACCGATCCCGCGCCGGATGAAGCCGAGCTCCTCAGACACCGGCTGAACCAGCGCATCAACCTCCGGGTCATGCTCCGCCTGCCAGCTCCCCTCGGTGTAGCAGTAGTAGCCCCTGCGCGCCTTCTGGCCAAATCGTTCCAGGCCGCAGAGGCGGTTATCCACCTGCACGGCCGGATCATCCTGCCCGACGCCGGACAATTCGCGTGCACGCCACTCCAGGTCGATGCCGACCACGTCGTACATGCGAAACGGCCCGATGGCGAAGCCTTGCAGGGCGGCGTCCACTTGGTGCGGGAAGCCACCCTCCAGCAGCATCCGCGCCTCGCGCACATAGGTATGGAGCATGCGGTTACCAATGAAGCCTTTGCAGTTAGCCGCCACCACGCCGACCTTGCCGATGCGCTGGCCAGGCTCGTGACGATGCCGCGACCCATGGTGCCGGCGCCGATTACGGCAGTGCTCTGGATGATGAATGCGCTTGGGGTCACTGAATCCTCCTCTTGTTGTTCTTCGGGTCCGCCCCACGTAGGAGCCAGCTTGCTGGCGAATCCGGTGCGAGGCTTCGCGAGCAAGCTCGCTCCTACATCGCTCCACCGCGATCGCAGCCGCCTCATCACAAAGCCTGCCCGCCGCATCCCTCGATACGGGCGAACTGGACCTGGCTCTGGGACGTTTCGAAAGCATTCCCACACGCTTCGTCAGTCGACGCTGGATGAGCGAAACCCTTCGCCTGGTGGCCCGCCAGGACCATCCCGCCGTGCAACAGGCGCCGGACCTCGCGGCGTTTCTCAGGCTACGCCACCTGTGGGTGCACGGTGGCCAGACCAAAGGCATGGTCGATCAGTGGCTAGGCGAACAAGGCCTGGCGCGCGAGATCGTCTACACCCCCCCCAACTACCTGCAGGCCGCGCATATCGTTGCCAGCACCGACTTGGCCGTGGTGCTGCCGACTCAACTGGCGCATTACTTCGCACGGTTATTGCCGCTGCAGGTGCATCCCCTGCCCTTCGCCCTCGGCCCCTTCCACCTGGACCTGGTCAGCGTCGCCCAGCGAACGCGATGAGGCCCTGCAGTGGCTGATCGAGAAGGTATTAGCCATAGGCCGGATGTGAAAACGCCACCGCTGCACGGGGCAGCAGTGGCGTCGTTTCACTTGGTCGGTTGGTGCAGCACCCAGGATGGGTCAGGCGAAGCTCCATTGAGCACAGCCATACCCATCCTGCAACGCTTCAAGCTCGCTGGCGGACTAAAGTCCCCCCTTTTGCGGGGCAATCCACGTCAGAACTGGTTGCGGATCACCGCTTCGTCGAAGGCCAGCTTGCCGATGCGCGGCTTGGCCTCAATGGCCTGCTTGCCGACGGCGACCATCAGGCCGATGGTGTGGTTTTCCGGGAGACGGATCAGGTCAGCCACGGCGTCGAAGTCGAAGCCGTCCATGGGGCAGCTATCCAGGCCCTTGCCGCGGGCTGCGAGCATCAGGGTCTGGGCCACCAGGCCGCAACTGCGCATCACTTCGTCGCGCTGCACACGGGGCTTGTCGCGGTAGTAGGTGTCGATGGCGCCAGCCATGGAGTCCTGCACCGGTTGCGGCGCGTCGGCCCAGACACGGGCGGCGTCCTTCTCCCAGGCGTCCAGGCGGGCGCAGACCACCACCAGCATGGAAGCCTCGGTCACCTGGGCCTGGTCCCAGGCCACGTCGCGAATGCGCTGGCGCAGCGCTGGATCACTGACCTCCACCAAGCGCACGTGCTGCAGGTTGAAGGCGGTGGGTGCGAGCAGCGCCAACTGCAGCAGTTCGTCCTTCTCCTCGCGGCTGAGGCTGTGATTGGTGTCATAGCCCTTGATTGCGCGGCGGCTGCGGATAGCGTCATCGATATGCATGCAAAGCTCCTGGAAAAAGCGAGGTGAAAAAGTGGCGCCATCCTAAGCAGGCGCAATCCCCTGTACCAACACTGATTAACGATGGAATCGATCGAAAATTCAGGATGAGCCGGTCAGCCTCGGCCTAGCTGCCGCGCCACCCAGTCGCGCACCGCGGCGTAGGGATACGCCTCCAACGCTGCGAAGCCCGGCAGGCTGCGCGCCTTGAGCCGGGTGAATAGCGGCGCGGTGATGCCGCAGAGCAGGCGGGTCAGGCACTCGGCGCTGGACGGCATGCCCCGCTGCTCTTCGTGGCGACGGATGAAGGATCCGCACAGGGCCTGGAAGTCCTGCTGTTCCAGCGGCGGCAATGCCGGCGGCTCTGGCAGGCGGGTCACCTGGCCCCGGCAGACTGAGCAGTGGCCGCAGCGCTCCGGCACCTCGCGATCACCAAAATAGTTGGCCAGCCTGGCGCTGAGGCAACGCTCGCTGGCGAACAGCTCCAGCATCGCGTGAATGCGGGCGATCTCGCTGCTTTCCTGCTGGCGGAAGTAGCGGTGCAGATCCTCGCTCAGCGCCTCCAGGTCGAAGCCGGGGCTCTGCACGGCGTAGACCTCGGTCATTTGCTTGCTTTCCAGTTCGATCCAGCCACGTTCCTGAAAGTAGTCCAGGGCCTTTACCACGCGGCTGCGTTCGGCCTTGTGCTGACGATAGAGGCTGTCGAAATCCACCGAGCACCAAGTGCGTGCGCGGGTAGAAGTCTGCACCAAGGCCTCGACGAACTGGCGACGTTCGCCCTCGAACTGCCGGACCAGCGCATCGGGCTCGAGCAGGTACTTGAACCGGTAATCGGCGAAATAGACGAACAGCGGCGCGATGATGCCCCGGAGCTCCAGCTGCACCAGCAGCGTCTTCAGCGGTAGCTGGCGGATGTTGCTCTGCTCGGACAGTGCATTGAGCATCAGCTCCCAGCGATCACCACGCAGCCCTGCGGTCTGCAGCTCCTCCAGTACCAGACGGATACCCGACAGCTCCGGCGTATCACCGTAGACGAAGTTTTCCAGCACGTTGAGACTGTCGCGGTTGGCCAGCACCAGGCAGTCCGACGGCAACCCGTCGCGCCCGGCACGACCGATCTCCTGGCTGTAGTTTTCCACCGACTTGGGCAGGTCGTAATGCACCACCTGGCGGATATCGCGCTTGTCGATGCCCATGCCGAAGGCGATGGTGGCGACCATGATGTTGACCCCGCCGGCCATGAACCGACGCTGCAGGGCTTCCCGCGCCTCATGGGGCATGCCGGCATGGTAAGCGCTGGCGGCGATGCCGCGCTGGGTCAAGCGCTCGGCGATCAGTTCGGCGGTCTTCTGCAGGGTCACGTAGACGATGGTCGGCTGCCCCACGCGCGGCGCCAACCACTCCACCAGGCGATGCAACTTGTCGCCGCCGGCCACCGGTTCGACCAGCAGGTTGAGGTTGCTACGGTAGAAGCCGGTGGAAATCACATCGGCGTGGGCGATGGCGAACTTGCACTGCATGTCGGCAATCACCGTAGGCGTCGCAGTGGCCGTCAGCAGCAGTACCTGGGGAATACCGAACTGGCGCTGATAATCGGGCAACTTGAGATAGTCTGGACGGAAGTTGTGGCCCCATTCGGAGATGCAATGCGCCTCGTCCACCACCAGCAGGGATATCGGTATTTGCTGGATGAAGCTGCGAAAGCGTTCATTCTTCAGGCGCTCCACGGAGATCATCAGGATCTTCAGCTCGCCGGACCGCGCCCTGGCCATGACTTCGGCGGCCTTTTCGCGACTTTGCGCCGAATCGATGCTGGCGGCGGCGATGCCATGCCGATGGAGAAAGGCCAGTTGGTCCTGCATCAGCGCCAGCAGCGGCGACACCACCAGGGTCAAGTGCGGCAAGTGCAGGGCCGGCAATTGGTAGCACAACGACTTGCCAGAGCCTGTGGGAAATATGGCGGCAGCCGAGCGGCCGGCCAGCACCGATGCGATGGCGGCTTCCTGGCCGGGGCGGAAGCTGTCGTAACCGAAGACGCGGGCGAGGCTGGTGGCGGGCATGAAGTTCACTCCGTTGACGGGGCCATGACCATAGACCAGGCCGACATCAGGCGTGGTGCTGAGCGCCTGGAGGACTGTCCTGATCCCGGCGGCGAAAACCAGCCGGCACTGGAAAGAAGAAAGCCGCCCGAGGGCGGCTTCTTTCAACGCGGTGCGGCTTAGAGCTGCGGGCCAGCGTTCTTGATAGCGTCGGAAACGTCGAACTTCTTGAAGTTCTCGACGAACTGCTTGGCCAGGACCTTGGCGGCTTCGTCGTAGGCAGCCTTGTCAGCCCAGGTGTTGCGCGGGTTTAGCAAGTTGGTGTCGACGCCCGGAACGGCCTTCGGCACGTCCAGGTTGATGATGTCCAGGTGCTCGGTCTCGGTGCCGACCAGAGCGCCGCTCTGGATGGCCGCAATCACGCCACGAGTGGTGGGGATGTTGAAGCGCTTGCCGACACCATAGCCACCGCCAGTCCAGCCGGTGTTGACCAGGTACACCTTGGAGCCGAAGCCCTGAATGCGCTTGATCAGCAGCTCAGCGTACTCGCCAGCCGGACGCGGGAAGAACGGCGCGCCGAAGCAGGTGGAGAACGTGGACTTGATGCCGCCGCCGGAACCCATTTCGGTGGAACCGACCAGTGCGGTGTAGCCGGACAGGAAGTGGTAAGCGGCCTGCTCATTGTTCAGGATTGAAACCGGAGGCAGCACGCCAGTCAGATCGCAGGTGAGGAAGATCACTGCGTTCGGCTCGCCGGCACGGTTGGCCTCAACGCGCTTCTCAACCAGTTCCAGCGGGTAGGCGGCGCGAGTGTTCTGGGTCAGGCTATCGTCGCTGTAGTCGGGCAGGCGGGTTTCCGGGTTGAGCACGACGTTCTCGAGAACGGCGCCGAACTGGATGGCTTTCCAGATGACCGGCTCGTTTTTCTCGGACAGATCGATGCACTTGGCGTAGCAGCCGCCTTCGATGTTGAAGACAGTGCCCACACCCCAGCCGTGCTCATCGTCGCCGATCAGGTAGCGGCTCGGGTCGGCCGAAAGGGTGGTCTTGCCGGTACCGGACAGGCCGAAGAACAGGGTGGTGTCACCATCTTCACCGACGTTGGCAGCGCAATGCATCGGCAGCACGTCTTTTTCCGGCAGCAGGAAGTTCTGCACGGAGAACATGGCTTTCTTCATTTCACCGGCGTAGCGCATGCCGGCGATCAGCACCTTCCTGGCGGCGAAGTTCAGGATCACGCAGCCATCGGAGTTGGTGCCATCACGCTCCGGCTCACACACGAAGTTCGGTGCATTGAGGATCTGCCATTCCTGGCGGCCTTGCGGGTTGTACTGTTCAGGATTGATGAACAGGCAACGGCCGAACAGGTTGTGCCAGGCAGTCTCGGTGGTCATCTTGACGGCCAGGTAGTGTTCAGGATCAGCACCAACGTGCACATGCGAAACGAAACGCTCGTTTTCGGTCAGATAAGCTTCAACGCGAGTCCAAAGTGCATCGAATTTGTCCGCCGGGAACGGGCGGTTGATGTTGCCCCAGGCAATGTGGGCATCAGTGCTCGGCTCCTGGACGATGAAGCGGTCTGCCGGAGAACGACCGGTGCGGTGGCCGGTCTTCACTACCAACGAACCGTTGGCGGCCAGCTCACCTTCACCACGGCGAATGGCCTCTTCGACCAGTTGCGCGGCGCTGATATCGGTGTACACGGCGTTATTGGCTTGCGTCATGTGGTTCCCCGTCGGCGAAAAGCCGAGTCCTCCAAACGTTTTGTAGTGGGTACTGGGACCCGCTACCGCGAAAAAAGTGCGCGCGATTATGCCAGAAAAGCCCGTAATGGGTAGAAACCTCCTGTCAGACAGGCATATTCCTGACCGATTATCGAACCTTGGTCATTCAGCGACCCCTTGGACGCTTCATTGATTCAGTGGCGTGTTTGCGATGGTGATTCGCTGCCGCCACCGGCAAAAAGCTGGGCAACGTCCGCCGCGTCGAAGCTGTAGCGCTGGTTGCAGAACTGGCAGTCGATCACCACGGTGCCGCCACTTTCCTCGAGCAGCGCCTCGGCGTCGTGCTGGCCGAGGCTGACCAACGCATTGGCGGAGCGCTGGCGTGAGCAGCTGCATTTGAAATGGATCGGCTGCGAGTCGAACAGGCGCACAGTCTCTTCATGATAGAGGCGATGCAGCACGGTTTCGTTGTCCAGACCAAGCAGTTCCTCAGCGGTGAGCGTGTCGGCCAAGGTCGTCACGTGCTGCCAGTTGGCGGCGCGGGCTTCCGGGTCCTTGACGCGATCCGCCGGCAGGGCCTGGAGCAGCAAGCCACGAGCCATGCGACCGTCGGCGTAGAGCCAGAAGCGGGTCGGCAACTGCTCGGAGTTGGCGAAATAGCCGGAAAGGCACTCAGCCAGGGTTGCACCTTCGAGGGCGACGATGCCTTGGTAGCGCTTGCCCTCTGAGGGGTCGACAGTCAGGGTCAGCACGCCTTCGGGCATCAGCTCGCGCATACCGGCCCCCGCCTCCACTTGGCTCGCATGGTAGCGGGCGATACCGCGCACCTCACGATTGCTGGAGCATTCGACCATCAGCAACGGCACTGCGCCCGAGGAGCGCGCCTGCAGCACCAGCAAACCATCGAACTTGAGGGTCCCGACCAGCAGGGACGCCGCTGCGAGCATCTCACCGAGCAGTTGGGCAACCGGTTCCGGATAGGGGTGCTTGGCCAGGACGTGGGCGTAGCTGTCGCCCAGGGAAACCATTTCGCCTCGTACATCGGTGTCATCGAAGAGAAAGCGTTGGGTGAAATCGAGATCGCGCATTTCGGCAGGCCACGGCAGGGAACAGGACTGGCATTGGCCAGGCTGTCGGGGTGGAAGGGCCGTCCAACGACCCTCTTGGTAGCGGAATTTTAAGGACAAAGAACGGCACTTCCAAGGTTGCGCCAAATAATCGCCGAACCCTACCAGCTACCAGATTCAAAGCGACGTTTTTCTGTCGACTTTTTCTCTGTGCCTACCGCCCTAAATCCCAGGCAATTTAAGGGCTCAGACGAAAAACTTGGCGCCACTTTCACACTCATTAATAGCCATGGACCATTTTTCCGCCTGTCGGAACAGCCACCGATCACCTATATCTGAAGCTTGTAGTTTGACTCTTTGTGAGGCCCAAAAGCATGGACGTCAGCATCTTTGGGGCCGGATACGTCGGTCTCATCCAAGCAGCTGCATTAGCCGATGTCGGTCACCGGGTTCTGTGCATCGACATCGATGAGCACAAGATCGAGCAGTTGCAGAAAGCTGTCCCGGCGATCCAGGAGCCCGGCTTGTCCGCCATGATCGACGACAACCTGAGGGATGGACGACTGTCCTTCAGCACCCAGGCCAGCGATGCGGTGATCCACGGCCAATTGATCTTCATCACTGTCGGCACCCCACCTGACGAGGATGGTTCAGCCGACCTGCGTCATGTCCTGGCCGTGGTCCGCGAGATCGCTCAGCACATGCAGGACGACCGCACCCTGGTGATCAAATCGACCGTGCCGGTCGGGACTGCCGCCAAGGTGACGGAATCCGCGCGCGAGGAACTGAAGCAGCAGGGCAAGGGACACCTGGCCATCCGGGTGGTTTCCAACCCCGAGTTCCTCAAGGAAGGCAGCGCGGTGAACGACTGCATTCGCCCGGACCGCATCATCGTCGGCACCGAAGACGAGAAGGCCCGCGAGCAACTCGCTGAATTGTATGCCCCCTTCTGCCGCAGCCGCGACAAGCTGATCTTCATGGACAACCGCAGCGCGGAGCTTACCAAGTACGCTGCTAACGCGATGCTGGCGACTCGCATCAGCCTGATGAACGAGCTGGCCAACCTGGCCGAGCTAGTGGGTGCGGACATCGAGTCGGTGCGCAAGGGTATCGGTTCGGACCCACGTATCGGATACCACTTCATCTACCCCGGCTGCGGCTTTGGCGGCTCGTGCCTTCCCAAGGACCTGCGCGCCCTGCTGCACACCGGCAGCAGCAATGGCTTCCCGATGCGACTGCTGAAGATCGTCCAGGAAGTCAACGAGGATCAGCGCCAGGTGCTGTTTCGCAAGCTACAGAAACATTACGCCGCAGGTCTGGTCGGCAAGTCCATCGCGCTGTGGGGGCTGGCCTTCAAACCCAACACCGACGACATGCGCGAAGCGCCCAGCCGCTACCTGATGGAAGCCCTGTGGCGGGAGGGCGCCACCGTCAGGGCATTCGACCCTGATGCCATGTCGGAATGCCGCCGCCTCTATGGCTATCGCGATGACCTGGTTCTCTGCGCCACCCGCGACGACACCGTGCAAGATGCCGACGCCCTGGTGATCTGCACCGAGTGGAAAGCCTTCCGCGTGGTCGATTTCGAGCTGCTTGCGCGCAAGCTGCGGGATCGCCTGATCATTGATGGGCGAAATCTCTACAGCCCTCAGCAGGTGGCAGCGGCAGGCCTCGACTACGTGGGCATCGGCCTGCCCCATCTCGCCCCGCTGGGTGGTGCGCCGTGAAAGTCCTGGTCACCGGCGCCGCCGGCTTCATCGGTGCGCACTGCGTGCGCCGTCTCCTGTGCGACGGCCATCAGGTCGTCGGCCTGGACAACTTCGGCACCTATTACGACCCGGCCCTGAAGGAGGCCCGCATGCGCTGGTTCCGTGCCGAGGCCGGCGACTTCCCGCTCCATCGCCTGGACATCCAGGACGCCGCTGCGGTCAGCACCCTGTTCGCCCGCCAGCAGCCCGAAGCCGTGCTGCACCTGGCGGCCCAGGCCGGCGTGCGCCATTCGCTGGATCAACCGCGCAGTTACGTGGACAGCAACCTCGTCGGATTCCTCAACATTCTCGAAGGGTGCCGGGCCCACTCCGTCCGGCATCTGCTCTACGCCTCGTCCAGTTCGGTGTATGGCGCCAACCGGCACATGCCCTGTTCGGTCGACGATGACGTCGACCATCCGCTTTCGCTCAATGCCGCCCCCAAGAAGGCCAATGAGCTGATGGCGCACAGCTAAAGCCACCTGTTCGCCATTCCCGCCACCGACTTGCGTTCTTTCACGGTCTACGGTCCCTGGGGCCGGCCGGACATGTCACCGATCCGGTTCGCCCAGGCCATCGTCGGGGGCCGCCCGATCGAGTTGTCCAACCACGGCCAACATCGCCGCGACTTTCACCTATATCGACGATATCGTCGAAAGCCTGGTGCGCCTGCTGCCACGCGCACCGCAGCCCGACGCGGCATGGGACCGCGATCAGCCCCGACCCGGCTCCAGAGTGGCCCCGCGGCGCCTGTACAACATCGGCAGCCACCGCCCGGTGGCCCTCGCCGAGTACATCGACGTGCTGGAGCGCTATCTCGGACATCCGGCGCAGCGGGTCCTGCTGCCGCTGCAACCTGGCGATGTGATCCACACCTTCGCCGATGTCTCGGAGTTGCAGCGTGACATCGGCTTCCAACCCCAGGTCAGCCTCGAAGAGGGTCTTGCGCGTTTCGTGACCTGGTTCCGCCACTACTACATGAACGAACGGTCCGAAGCTCTGGGAGCGCAAGCGGCCTGGGACTGATCGTCAGTGAACGCGGGAGGAGTCGCGTCATGAGTGCTCCAGCCTCATCGCAAGAGGTACAACGAGGACGTGGTACAGGGACCGAGAAGCGTCTGGACCCGGCGCTGCACGAGAAGATCGACCGGTACCTCTGGATCCATATCTTTCGGTGAAAGAACGCTATCAAGAGGCACTTGAGGTAGCTTGGGGTCGCTGCAGGCGACGAAAGCTCAGCATCCTTCCTAGAGCATGGATTTCGCGGCCCCGAGCCAGGCAATCGTCTGGATTACCTCGGCCAGCAGGAAGACCTTGAACGCGCCGCGCGCTACGAGCAAATCGGCAACATGCTCACTGGCTATTCCTACGCCCAACCCAAGGTCCCCGAGATCAACGAAATCGTGCCGCTGCCCCCGGCCAAGCTGCCGCCATGGGACGGCACGCTGAAGTGGGAGGAAGAGTACGAGGCCAATATCCCACCGCCCAAGCCCAGCGAGGCGTTGATCGAGGAACTGGCCAAGGCCAAGCTGCTCGACCCGAAGACCGGCCGCCCCATGCCCGGCTCGCCGGCCTTCATCACGGCCGTGCCCACCGAAATCTGCTACAGCGGCGAAGCCTGTCCGCGCAGCGGTTACTGGCAGATCGCCTGGATGCACACGCGCACGATAGTGCCCCGCGAAGTCATCCGCCGCTTCGAGCAAGGCGAGGTCATGCCGGTGCAGGTGGTCGAGCGTTTCCATTCACGCCGCTGGCCATTCCCGGACAAGACCACCTTCACCGAGGAACAGGTGCAATGGAGGCTGCTCGGTGATGCCTGACCCACTGCCCGGGATGGGTTGGCCACCAGACTAGCGGTCCTGCAGGCGGAAGATCTGCCGACGCTGCTTCTTGGTCGGCCGACCGTCGGTCTGCACGCCCAGGGCGCCGGCCTTGCGCAGGGCCGCCGCCTCTTCGCGCCGCGCCACGCTGTCGGCGGTTTCCTCGTACAAGGCCTGGGCCTCGGGCGCACCGCGACGCACTACTGACAGAGCACGCACGACAACGGTGCGCTCGTCGAAGCCGGTGCGAATCACATATTCGTCGCCGACCCTGGGTTCCTTCGAGGGTTTGCAGCGCTCGCCGCGGTGATGGACCTTGCCGCCCTCGATGGCCTCCTTGGCCAACGCGCGGGTCTTGTAGAAGCGCGCCGCCCATAGCCACTTGTCCAGGCGCACCTTGTCGTCGTCTTTGTGGTCTTTTGCACTCATAGGTTCGTTCGTCCTGGCAAGATCAATCCTGGCCGGATGCAGTTGTCACACAGGCCAACTAGAATGCGACAACTTTACCGGAAAGCCTGCCTTGAAGACTTTCGACAAACTCTCCGTGATCGGCCTTCGTGAGTGGATCGCCCTGCCCCAACTGGGCATGGTCGGCCTGCGCGCGAAGATCGATACCGGCGCCAGTACCTCGACGCTGCATGCCAGCGACATAGTCCCATTCGAGCGCGACGGCGAGCGCTGGGTGCGGTTCACTGCGCACCTCGGCACCCTGGTGCAACGGCGCCATCGCTGTGAAGCGCAGGTCGTTTCGGTAAAGACCATCAGGAGTTCCAACGGCCAGGCCCAGACCCGCTATGTGATCCGCACCCAAGTCGCACTGGGCGACCGGGTCTGGCCGATCGAGTTCACCCTGGCCTGCCGCAAGACCATGCGCTACCGCGTACTGCTGGGCTCCAAGGCCCTGGTGCAGGCGCAGTTGGTGGTCAACCCGGCCCTCACCTACGTCCAAGACAAGCCGACCCTTTCCCTTCCGGGTGCCCAATGAAAATCGCTGTGTTATCGCGCAACCCGCGCCTGTATTCGACCCGCCGCCTAGTAGAGGCCGGTCAGGAGCGCGGCCATGAAATGGTGGTGATCGACACCCTGCGCGCCTACATGAACATTGCCAGCCACAAGCCGCAGATCCACTACCGGGGTCGCGCGCTGGAAGGCTTCGATGCGGTGATTCCGCGTATCGGCGCATCGGTGACTTTTTATGGCTGCGCCGTTCTGCGCCAGTTCGAGATGATGGGGGTGTTCCCCCTCAATGAATCGGTGGCCATTACCCGCTCACGGGACAAGTTGCGCTCCCTGCAACTGCTCTCACGCAAAGGTATCGGTCTACCGGTGACCGGCTTCGCCCACTCCCCGGACGACATCCCCGACCTGATCCGCATGGTCAACGGCGCTCCGCTGGTGATCAAGGTGCTGGAAGGCACCCAGGGCATCGGCGTGGTGCTCTGCGAAACCGAGAAAGCAGCCGAGTCGGTGATCGAGGCCTTCATGGGCCTTAAACAGAACATTATGGTCCAGGAGTACATCCGCGAGGCTGGCGGCGCAGATATCCGCTGCTTCGTAGTGGGCGACAAGGTGATCGCGGCGATGAAGCGCCAGGCCAAGCCGGGCGAGTTTCGCTCCAACCTGCACCGTGGCGGCACTGCCAGCCTGATCAAGATCACCCCGGAAGAGCGCATGACCGCAATCCGCGCGGCCAGGGTCATGGGCCTGAGTGTGGCGGGCGTGGATATCCTGCGCTCCAATCATGGCCCGCTGGTGATGGAGGTGAACTCCTCGCCGGGCCTGGAGGGCATCGAGACCACCACAGGCCAGGACGTGGCGAACATCATCATCCAGTACCTGGAGAAGAACGCCATTCCGAACTCGACGCGAACCAAGGGGAAGGGCTGAGCCCTCTCCCGATGGGAGCGGGTGCAGGTGCGGGCAAACAACCACCCGTCCCCATGCAAGTCGATCTCGGAACCCCAAGACCTGTCGACACGTCAGATGGCGTCCTGTCTCTGGCAAGAAATCTGCTTCAAATCTTGTAGTCCGCCTCAGGCGGCAGGTTAGAATTCCCCGGCATGCGCCCCTGCATGTCGTCGTGATACCCCGATTGCAAGGAGCCGCCCCACGTGGATGCCACCACCATCAATAGCCTGTTCCTGATCGGCGCGGCGCTGGTAGGCATGAGCATCCTCGTCAGCGCCTTCGGATCGCGCTTTGGCATCCCCATCCTGGTCGTGTTCCTGGCAGTCGGCATGCTCGCTGGCAGCGACGGCCCTGGCGGCATCGTCTTCAACAACTATTCCCAGGCGTATCTGGTCGGCAACCTGGCACTGGCCATCATCCTCCTCGATGGCGGCCTGCGAACCCGCGCCGCGACTTTCCGCGTAGCACTCTGGCCCTCGCTGTCGATGGCGACCGTGGGCGTGCTCATCACGGCCGGATTGACCGGCGTGGCAGCGGCCTGGCTATTCGGGCTGAGCACGATGGAAGGCCTGCTGATCGGCGCGATCGTTGGCTCCACCGACGCTGCCGCCGTCTTCAGCCTGCTCGGCGGACGTGGTCTCAATGAGCGGGTCAGCGCGACCCTGGAAATCGAATCGGGCAGCAACGACCCGATGGCGGTGTTCCTCACCGTGACCCTGATTGACATGCTCATCCAGGGCCAGAGTGGCTTCAGCTGGGGCTTCGTCGTTCATCTCATCGAGCAGTTCGGCCTGGGCACCCTGCTCGGCTTCGGCGGCGGATGGTTGATGCTGCAGCTGATCAACCGCCTGACCCTCGCGAACGGGCTCTATCCGTTGCTGGTGGTCGCGGGCGGCCTGATGGCCTTCGCCATCACCAACGCCGTGGGTGGCAGCGGAATCCTGGCCGTCTATCTGTTCGGCCTGTTCCTCGGCAATCGCCCTATTCGCTCACGCCACGGCATCCTGCATATGCTCGACGGTCTGACCTGGCTGGCGCAGATCGGCATGTTCCTGGTCCTCGGCCTGCTGGTAACGCCCCATGAGCTGCTGCCGATCATCCTGCCAGCGCTGGGCCTCGCCCTGTGGATGATCCTGTTCGCCCGTCCACTGTCGGTTTTCATCGGGCTGCTGCCGTTCCGTGCTTTCCATGACCGCGAGAAAGCCTTCATCGCCTGGGTTGGCCTGCGCGGCGCGGTGCCAATCATCCTGGCGGTGTTCCCGCTGATGGCCGGGCTGCCCAACGCCCAGCTGTTCTTCAACGTCGCCTTCTTCATTGTTCTGGTGTCGCTACTGCTGCAAGGCACCAGCCTGCCGTGGGCCGCGAAGTGGTTGCGGGTCACGGTGCCGCCGGAGCCGGTGCCGATTTCCCGGGCCGGCCTGGAGGTTCACCCGACCAGCGAGTGGGAACTGTTCGTCTATCGTCTCGGCGCAGAAAAATGGTGCATCGGCGCGGCGCTGCGTGAACTGAAGATGCCTGAAGGTACCCGCATCGCTGCGTTGTTCCGTGGCCGGGAACTGCTCCACCCGTCGGGTAGTACCACATTGGAGGCGGGCGACATTCTCTGCGTGGTCGGCCATGAGCACGACCTGCCAGCCCTTGGAAAACTGTTCAGCCAGGCACCGCAGCGCGGCCTGGATCTGCGCTTCTTCGGCGACTTCGTGCTCGAAGGCGATGCCCAGCTGTCCGCCGTTGCCTCGCTCTACGGTCTCAAGCTGGGCGACCTGGATGGCAGCCAGGCCCTTGGTCGCTTCATTGCCCATGAGATTGGTGGCGAGCCGGTGGTCGGTGACCAGGTCGAATGGAACGGCCTGACCTGGACCGTTGCTCTGATGGAAGGGAACAAGGTGCGCAAGGTCGGCGTCAAATTCCCCGAAGGTCATGGCCGGCCGGGGCTTTTCCTCTAGGGAAAAGCGTCTGGGACGGCCCTCTCCGGGTCATCCCGGAACCTGCAGGCCACCGCCATGGAACGCATAGGCTCGCCCTTGCGCGAACCGAGATCACAACCGCTCATGCCGGGCAGCCCCGTAACGGCCTCCCTGGCATATCATTAGCCACATTTGAACCCGAGCTGCCCGATCGCGATGATTGCTTCCTTGCGCACCTTTTTCGCTGCCACCCTGCTGGGCCTGTGCCTGTCTCCCGCCTACCTGCATGCCGCGCCTGCGGTCGGTGTCCCCAAGCCGGCCACCGCGCCCGCCGCCGACAAGGCCGCCGAGAGTGAAGCCCCGGCCAAGCCATCGGTCGAGGAACAGACCAAGGCTTTCCTCGCCAGCCAGGAGGAAAGCCAGCAAGCGCTCACCGCCCTCAAGCGTCAGTTGAACGAGGCGCCGAAGCTGATCGGCGAAGCCCAGCGCGAACTGACGCGGCTCAAGGGCAGCCAGCCGACGGCGGTGAAGGAGCGCTACGCCAAGTCCGAGCTGACGCAACTGGAACAACTGCTGGACCAGCGCAGCAACGAGCTGGCCAACCTACAGAAGGCCCTTGCCGACGCCAATAGCCTGATCATCACTTCGCAGACCCGCCCTGAACGGGCCCAGGCTGAGATCAGCACCAACCAGACGCGCATCCAGCAGATAAACAGCATCCTCAAGACCAGCAAGGACGCCGGCAAGGCCATCAGCGAAGAACAGCGCGCCCTGCTCAACGCCGAGCAGGTCTCCCTGGCCGCCCAGACCGAGCTGCGCAGCGAGGAGCTGGCTGGCAACAGCCTGCTGCAGGACCTCGGCAACAGCCGCCGCGACCTGCTGATGGAACGCATTCGCCGCCTGGAACAGGAAACCCTGGACCTGCAGTCGCTGATCAACGAGATGCGTCGGGAAAGCTCGGAGCAGACGGTGGCGGAGCTCTCCCGCGAAGCCGGCGGGGCCACGCCGGACAGCCTGGTGGCGAAGGAGAGCGCCATCAACATGAAGATGTCCAATTACCTGCTGCGCTCCACCGACCGCCTCAATGAACTGACCCAGCAGAACCTGCAGACCCGACAGCAGCTGGACAACCTCAGCCAGGCTGACCAGGCTCTGGAAGAGCAGATCAGCGTGCTCAAGGGCAGCCTGCTGCTGGCTAAGATCCTCTACCAGCAGAAACAGGCCCTGCCCCAATTGAAGCTGGACAGCAATCTGTCCGACGAGATCGCTGACATCCGCCTCTATCAGTTCGAACTGAACCAGCAGCGCGACCAGTTGAGCAATCCCCAGGGCTATGTCGACAACCTGCTGGCTGAGCAACCGCCGGAGCAGGTGACTCCGGAGCTGCGCACGACCCTCATGGATCTGGTCACCACGCGCAGCGAGCTGCTCGATCGTCTGAGTCGCGAGCTGAACACCCTGCTCAACGAATCCATCACCCTGCAGCTCAACCAGAAGCAACTGCAGGAAACCTCAAAGACCCTGCGCAATACCCTCGACGAGCAGATGTTCTGGATTCCCAGCAACAAGCCGCTGGACCTGAACTGGCTGAAATCCGCCCCGCAGCTGCTGGAGCGCCAGTTGATCGAAATGCCCTGGGGATCGGGCGTGCGCGAGCTTGGCCAGGGCCTGGTGAACCGCCCCTGGCTGTTCCTGCCGCTGCTGCTGGTGATCGGCGCCCTGCTGTGGAAACGCCGCTACCTCCACGACCGCCTCAAGGAGCTCAACCAGGACGTCGGCCACTTCAAGCGCGACAGCCAGCTGCACACCCCGCTGGCGCTCTTCCTCACCGTGCTGCTGGCGCTGCCGGTGAGCCTGTTCCTCGCGCTCGGCGGCTTCGCCTTGCAGATAGACGCCCGCGGCCAGAACGCCACCCTCGGCGCCGCGCTAATGGAAATGGCCCAGGCCTGGATGGTGTTCTACACCCTCTACCGCATACTCACCCCCGGCGGCATCGCCGAACTGCACTTCCGCTGGGACCGCCCGCAGGTGGCCTTCCTGCGCAGCCAGATCCGCCGCCTCGGCGGCGTGGTCATGGCCCTGGTGGCCATCGTCACCGTAGCCGAACATCAGCCCGCAGCCCTGGCCGACGACATCATCGGCATCATCGTCGTGCTCAGCTGCTATGCCCTGATGACCCTGGTGCTCAGTAACCTGCTGCTGGCTGAGCCCATGCGCCAGCAGACCTCGCCTTTCCGCCTGCTGATCGGCGTCGGCTTCACCCTGCTGCCGCTGGCCTTCATAGTCGCAGTGGGCTTCGGCTACTACTACACCTCGCTCAAGCTCACCGACCGGCTGATCAACACCCTCTACCTGCTGATCCTGTTCCTGCTGGTCGAAGCTGCCTTCGTCCGCGGCCTGGGTGTGGCGGCGCGGCGCCTGGCGTACCAGCGCGCGCTTACCAAGCGACAGGCGCAGACCAAGGAGAATGCCGAGGGCGAAGAAGTGGTGGTGGAGGAACCAACCCTCGATATCGAGAAGGTCAACGATCAATCGCTGCGACTGATCCGCCTCGCCTTGCTCGGCATCTTCCTTGCCGCCATGTATATGGTCTGGGCTGACCTGATCAGCGTCTTCGCCTACCTCGACCAGGTCACCCTGTACCAGTACTCCAGCGGCACAGGCGATGCCGCCACCCAGGTGCCCATCAGCCTGCTCGACGTGCTCGGGGCGCTGATCATCGCGGCCATCACCACCGTCCTGGCACGCAACCTGCCGGGCCTGCTGGAGGTGCTGGTGCTATCGCGGTTGACCCTGGCCCAGGGCAGCTCCTACGCCACCACTACCCTGCTTTCCTATGCCATCGCCGGCGTTGGCTTCGTCAGTGCGCTGTCCACCCTTGGAGTCAGCTGGGACAAGCTGCAATGGCTGGTTGCAGCCCTTTCCGTAGGTATCGGTTTCGGTATGCAGGCGATCTTCGCCAACTTCATTTCCGGCCTGATCCTGCTGTTCGAGCGTCCGGTGCGCATCGGCGACCTGGTGACCATAGGCACGGTCACCGGCACCGTGAACCGCATCCGCATCCGCGCCACGCACATCACCGACAGTGACCGCAAGGAAGTGATAGTTCCCAACCAGACCTTCCTCACCAGCCAGCTGATCAACTGGACCCTGACCGACACCGTCACCCGCATCGTCCTGGTGTACAACGTCAACCGCGGCGCCGACCTGGAGCTTGTGCGCAAGCTGCTGTTGCAGGCCACCCAGGAGAACACGCGGGTGCTGCGCGACCCGCCACCCAGCGTGCAGTTGAAAACCTATGGCGCCAGCACCCTGGAGCACGAACTGAAGGTCTACGTACGTGAGCTGGGCGACCGCGGCCTGGCGACCGACGAGCTGAACCGGCGCATCGACCAGCTGTTCCAGGAGAACGACATCAACGTCTCTACCGTGCCGAAGATGGACGTCATCCTCAGCCGCAATGCCGAAAAGTGCAGCAAGCCCGAAGCCGAAACTGTAGAAGCGCCGGCCAAGGAGAAGCAAGCGCGGGAGCCGGAGGCAAGGTGAACCGCATGTCTCCCGCCCTTCCAGCCGCAGCGGCGGCATGACAAGCTGAGTCCATGAAAAAACTCGACGAGCTGAAGTTCGACAACCGCTTTGCCCGCTTGGGCGATGCCTTCTCCACCGAGGTGCTGCCCGAGCCCATTGCCGAGCCGCGCCTGGTGGTGGCGAGTCCCGCTGCCATGGCCCTGCTCGACCTGGACCCGGGCGAAGCCGAGAGCGAAGTGTTCGCCGAGTTGTTCTCCGGGCACAAGCTCTGGTCCGAGGCCGAGCCGCGGGCAATGGTCTATTCCGGACACCAGTTCGGCGTGTACAACCCCCGCCTAGGTGATGGCCGTGGCCTGCTGCTGGGGGAGGTGCTGAATGATGCCGGCGAGCACTGGGACCTGCACCTCAAAGGCGCCGGCCAGACCCCTTACTCGCGAATGGGCGACGGCCGGGCGGTGCTGCGCAGCTCTATCCGCGAATTCCTCGCCAGTGAGCACCTGGACGCGCTGGGCATCCCGACCAGCCGTGCCCTGTGCGTGACCGCATCCAGCACGCCGGTCTACCGGGAGACTCGCGAAACCGGCGCCATGCTGCTGCGCCTGGCCAGCAGCCATGTGCGCTTCGGCCACTTCGAATACTTCTACTACACACGCCAGCATGACCGCCTGGAGGAACTCGGCCGGCACGTCCTGGAGTGCCACTTCCCCCACTGCCTCGAACAGGAACAGCCCTGGGCTGCATTCTTCCGTGACGTGGTGGAGCGCAACGCCGAACTCATTGCCCGCTGGCAAGCCTACGGCTTCTGCCACGGCGTGATGAACACCGACAACATGTCGATCCTGGGCATCACCTTCGACTACGGCCCCTACGCCTTCCTCGACGACTTCGATGCCAACCACATCTGCAATCACTCCGACGACAGCGGTCGTTACGCCTTCAGCAACCAGGTGCCCATCGCCCATTGGAATCTCGCGGCTCTGGCCCAGGCGCTGACGCCGTTCGTCGAGGTGGAAGCCCTGCGCGAAGCCCTCAACCTCTTCCTTCCGCTCTACCAGGCCCATTACCTGGATCTGATGCGCCGCAGGCTCGGCTTCACCTGCGCCGAACCGGAGGACGAGGCCATGGTCCAGCGCCTGCTGCAACTGATGCAAGGCAGTGCAGTGGACTACAGCCAGTTCTTCCGCCGGCTGGGCGAGGAGACACCGGAGCAGGCATTGAGCCGGCTTCGCGAGGACTTCGTCGACCTGGCCGGTTTCGACGCCTGGGCGACCGACTACCAGGCCAGGGTGGTTCGGGATGGCGGCACGCAGGAGGCGCGCCGCGAGCGCATGCATGCCGTAAACCCGAAATACATCCTGCGCAACTACCTTGCCCAACACGCCATCGAGGCCGCCCAGCAGGGCGACTATAGCGAAGTGCGCCAGCTGCACGCCGTGCTCTCGCATCCCTTCGATGAACAACCGGGCATGGAACGCTACGCCGAACGCCCTCCGGAATGGGGCAAACACCTGGAGATCAGCTGCTCGTCCTGAGTCGCTGACGCGAGCATCACTGCAGGAGCGAGCTTGCTCGCGAATGAACACCCGTTCGCAAGCAAGCTCGCTCCTACGGTACCGCCTATCCCAACACCCACTCCAGCCCCATCGCCACGTGCCGCTCGGCGCTATCTACCAGCGGCAGCGGCGACTCGCAGCCCTCCAGCAACAGACCGATCTCGGTACAGCCGAGGATGGCTGCCTGGGCACCGCTAGCCCTGAACTTCTCCAACTCGGCCAAGTAGAATTCCCGCGCGGCAGACAGGAACCGACCCTGGCACAGCTCCTGGAAGATCACCCGGTCGATCTCCTGTGCCGCAGCGGGCTCCGGTACCAGCACCTCGATGCCGAAGCGCCGTTCCAGGCGCTCGCGGTAGAAGGCCTCCTGCATGGTGAAGCGCGTCCCGAGCAGGGCGGCACGCTCGACGCCCTGCTGCCGCAGGGTCTCGCCGACGGCATCGCCAATGTGCAGGAGCGGAATGTCGACGACCGCTTCGATCGCCGCAGCCACCTTGTGCATGGTGTTGGTCGCCAGCAGCAGGGCCCCCGCTCCGGCCACTTCGAGACCTCGCGCCGCCTGCCCCAACGAACGGCCCGCTGCTGCCCAGTCTCCGGACTGCTGCTGCGCGGCGATCTCGGCAAAATCCACCGAATGAATCAGTAGCGGTGCCGAATGCAATCCACCCAGTCGCTCCCGTACGCCCTGGTTGAGCGACCGGTAATAGGTCACAGTCGACTCCCAGCTCATTCCGCCCAGCACGCCCAGGGTCCGCATCACGAATCACCTCTCGCGGTAAAAATGGCAGCCTACCCCAGGCCCAGGCGCAGCCAGGGATACAGTTTCCCGCCAAGGCAGCTGCACAGCCGCCATCAATAACCAAATGGCATATAAACCTATTGAAATTGTCTTAGACTCTCTAAAAAAACCCCACTAAATTGGCGGCCTTGCGCGGGTGCCGAACAGGCGCGCCCGATACCTCACACGAGATTCGCACGCCTCAAAGGAACCCCATGCCGTCCTGGGATGCTTTCCCGCTCTACTTCGTGTCCGCCCTGTTGGTCTGGGTGCTCTACGCGTTCGTCCGTGAAAAGTGGAGCCCGGACGTGGTAGTGGCCATCGCCGTCGCCACTCTGCTCGCCGCCCAGCAACTGACGCCCCACGACGTGCTCGGTGTGCTTTCCAACTCGGCTCCGGTCACCATCGCCTGCATGTTCGTGCTGTCTGCGGCCTTGGAACGTACTGGTTGCATCGACGCCCTGGGCAACTGGCTCGGTGATCTGGTCGGTGACAGCCCGACACGTGTCCTCGCCGGACTGATGATCACCGCGCTGGTGGTTTCCGCCTTCCTCAACAACACCCCGGTGGTGGCGATCCTCACCCCGGTCGCCATCGCCCTGGCCAAGCGCGCCAGCAGCTCGCCCTCCAAGCTGCTGATCCCGCTGTCCTACGCCACCGTCCTCGGCGGCATGCTGACCATGATCGGCACATCGACCAACATCCTGGTGGACGGCGTGGCGCGCAAGGCAGGCCTCGAGCCCTTCGGCATGTTCGAGATCACTCCCGCAGCGCTGGCCTTCTGCGCTGTCGGCTTCATCTACCTGATGCTCTTCAGCTGGCGCCTTCTGCCGGATCGCGAGACCCTCTCCAAGCAGCTGCGCCCAGACCTCGGTCGCACCTTCATGAGCGAACTGCTGGTGCCTCACGACTCCCCGGTGATTGGCCGCACCATCAGTGAAGCCAACCTCAACGGCGGCAGCGGCCTGAAGGTGCTGAAGATCTTCCGCGACGAGTTGGAGATCACCGAGCCCGCTCACGACACCGCTTTGGCCGCCGGTGACCTGCTGGTGCTGCATGGCCAGGTCAAGGACGTGGTGGACCTGCGCGAGAGCAACAAGCTGACCTTCAACCGTGGCGAGGCCTTCGAGACCGTCAGCAGCCACGACGTGATCGTTGCCGAGGCCATCGTCGGCCGCAGTTCGCGCTACAGCAACCGCCCCATGCGCGACCTCGACCTCACCGCGCGCTATGGCATCGCCGTGCTCGCCGTGCACCGCCAGGACGAGAACGTACAAGGCAACCTGGACGACTTCCAGCTGCAGTTCGGCGACGTCATGCTGGTAGAGGGCACCCCGGCGCAGATCAAGCGTTTTGCCGACAATGGCGACCTGATCAGCCTCAATGCCGTGCAGGAACGCGCCTACCGCCGCGACAAGGCACCCATCGCCATCCTCGCCACCTTGGCCGTGGTGGTGCTGTCGGCGTTCAGCTTCATGCCCATCGAGGGCCTGGCGATCATCGCCTGCGCCACCGTCCTGGCCACTCGCTGCCTGGATGTGGACGACGCCTACAAGGCAGTCGACTGGAAGGTCCTCAGCCTGATCTTCGGCATGCTCGCCATCAGCATCGCGATGGACAACGTCGGCCTGATCGACCTGGTCGTGGCCAAGACCATGGCCGCCATCCCCAATGCCAGCCCGCTGGTGATGCTCGGCTTCGTCTATCTGCTGACCACCATCCTGACCGAGATCCTCTCCAACAACGCCGTGGCGGTGCTGGTCACCCCGATTGCCATCGGCATCGCCCAGAGCCTGGGCCTCGACCCACGCCCCTTCGTGGTCGCCGTGATGTTCGCCGCCAGCGTCAGCTTCGCCACCCCAATCGGCTACCAGACCAACACCTTCGTCTACAACGCCGGCGGCTACCGCTTCAGTGACTTCATGCGCATCGGCATTCCGCTCAATATCCTCATGGTGGTGGTCGCCATGCTGGTGATTCCCCGCATTTGGCCGCTTCAATAGCCTTGAATTTCGTTGGGACGGCTCCAGAATCTCCCCACTCACCTCTGGAGCCGACCATGACCGACCCGCTGCTGATTCCCTGCGCCCACTGCGCAGGCCTGAACCGTATTCCTGCCACCCGCCTGGGCGACTCGCCACGCTGTGGCCATTGCAAGTCCGCCATCCTCCCCGCGACCCCCTTCGACCTCGATGAAGCCCACTTCGCCAAGCAATTGCGCGGCGACCTGCCCCTGCTGGTGGACGTCTGGGCCGACTGGTGCAGCCCCTGCAAGTCCTTCGCTCCGACGTATCAACAGGCCGCCCAGCAACTGCAGGGTCGCTGCCGCCTGGGCAAACTGAACAGCGAGCAAAACCGGCAACTAGCTGGGCAACTGGGTATCCGCTCAATCCCCACCCTGATCCTGTTCAAGAACGGTGTGGAAGCAGCCCGCCAGAGCGGCGCACTGCCATTGCCGCAGCTGCTGGCCTGGCTGCGCAGCCAGGGCATTTGAGCGATTCGGCCAAGGGCGGCGAGTGGACCGGTCATTGCTGCCTGCTATCCGCCGGCTACGCTGGTGCGATGCCAATGCCGGAGAACCCACCATGTCGATGCCCGTCGAACTCATTCGCCAACTGACCGAGGAACAGATTGCCTTCGTCCACCGCAGCGGGCTCAAGGCCGAGGTGCTGGAGCCCGGGCACGTCCGTCTGCGAATGCCCCTGAAGGGTAACCAGAACCACATCGGCACCATGTACGCCGGCGCATTGTTCACCCTGGCGGAAATCCCCGGCGGCGCGCTGTTCCTCACCAGCTTCGACAGCCGCCGCTTCTACCCCATCGTCAAGGAAATGAACCTGCGTTTCCTTCGCCCAGCCAGCAGCGACATCCACGTGGAAGCCCGCCTGGCTGTCGAGGAGGTCGCATGCATTCAGGAGCAAGCCGGTGCCCAGGGCAAAGCGGAGTACGTGCTGGAACTGGCCCTGCTGGATGAGGCGGGTGGAGTGGTCGCGCAGAGCCAGGGGCTGTACCAGTTGAGGGCGCGATAGCGGGGCTTGTCCTGGATCAATTCGCCACTACACAAATCACCGCAGATTGGCAACCTCACTGGAGGTGCTCACCATGCCCAAGCACATTCTCATCGCCCATGATCTGAGCCGTGAAGCCGACATTGCCCTGCGCCGCGCGATCCAGTTGGCCCGGCAACATGGTGCCCGCCTGAGTCTGCTGCACGTGCTGGAAGACCATCTGCCGAATGCCGTTCAGTCCAGCCTGCGCGAGGCGGCCCAACGCATTCTCGAGGAGCGCCTGGAACAGTTGGGAGCAACCGAGTGCAAGGTGTTGCTCCGCAAGGGTCGCCCCGCCCAGCAGATATTGGAAGAAATGGAAGAGAGCCAGGCCGACTTACTGGTCATCGGCCGCCACCACCACAACGCACCGGAGCTGTTCATCGGCACCACCCTGGAGCGCGTGGCACGGCACCTCACCGCTCCCCTGCTGCTGGTAGCCGGCGACACACCGCATACGCCCTACAACCATGCGGCCGTGGCCCTGGACTTCTCCGTGTGCGCCTGCGACGCCCTGCGCACTAGCTGCGATCTTCTGGCGCCCGATGCAACCTTGACCGCCTTGAACGTCATGGAGCTGGGCAGCCGCCTGCTATCTCGCAGCAATGACTCGCAAGATTTCCTGGAAACCCAGAAGGAGCTGCTGGGAAAACTGCTAGAAGATGAAATGGCCGGGCTGGCCGCACCGGCGCCGACGGTAGACGTACAAGTAGCGCGTGGCGCCCTGCCCAAGGCTCTGGATGAGGCTGTCTGCGCCCTGAATCCACAACTGTTCGCACTCGGCAGCCATGGACGTAGCCTGATCTCCCAAGCCTTGCTGGGCAGTCTGCCTTTACGCTACCTGCAGAGCCCGCCCTGCGATGTGCTGGTCGTGAAGTAGCCAGCCTTGAACGGTTGGGTTGAGTGCAACGATGCAACGGCGGCGCGCCACGGAAAACCCAACGCTCCGCCGAGTCGCTACCCACGGCGCACTTCTTTCGGTGGTACTTAGCTTTCCAGTAGATCGTGCAGTTCGACGAACTGCTGGGTGAGCTTGTGGCGCGGCTCCAGATAGATCAATGGCTTGCACGCCTGATGCGACTCGCGCATTTTCACTGACGCCATCAGATTGACCGGCAGCAAGGGCAGGCCCTCCCCTAGCAACTCGTCCAGCAGTTGCTGAGGCAGGGATGCGCGGGGCTGGAATTGGTTGACCACGATGCCCTCCACCTCCAGGCCTTCGTTGTGGTCTTCCTTCAGCTCCTCGATCTCGGCCAGCAGGCCGTACAGTGCATTGCGCGAAAAGCTGTCGCAATCGAAGGGGATCAGGCAACGATCAGCAGCGATAAGCGCGGAAACTGTATAGAAATTCAGCGCCGGCGGCGTATCCAGGTAGATCCGATCGTAATCCTCGTCCAGATCCTCCAGCAGTTTGCGCAGCTTGTTGATCTTGTGTTTGGCCTCGAGCTTGGGCTGCAGGTCAGCCAGCTCCGCCGTCGCGGTGACGACGTGGAGATTGTCGAAGGGGGTTTCGTAGATATCAACCTTGCCCTTGCGGAAAGAGGTAGGAGACAGCGTCTGCTTGAAGAAGTCAGCGATCCCCATGGGAATGTCTTCCCCGGTGAGGCCCGTGAGGTAATGGGTGGAGTTCGCCTGGGCGTCCAGGTCGATCAACAGAGTGCGATAGCCCTGGGAAGCGCTGACCGCCGCGAGGTTGCAGGCAATGCTGGACTTACCCACACCGCCCTTCTGGTTGAAGACCACTCGACGCATTGCACACCTCCCTGAATCTGGTTAGCCCTGGATTCTATGCAAAGCCTGTGACAAGGGCGAGGTATCTCTCCAGTAGAAAACAACAAGGCCGCAACAGCGGCCTTTTTGTTTTGTTACTGATGGTACTGCGCCGACAGCTCATGCACCGCCTCGAAGAAGGCGCCCGCGTGGGCCGGGTCCACTTCCGGGGTAATGCCATGACCGAGGTTGAACACATGGCCGGTGCCCGAACCATAGGCAGCCAGGATGCGCGCCACTTCAGCGCGAATCGCCGCTGGATTGGCGTAGAGCACCGAGGGGTCCATGTTGCCCTGCAGGGCCACCTTGCTGCCTACGCGGGCGCGGGCACTGCCGATGTCGCAGGTCCAGTCCAACCCCAGGGCATCGGCGCCGGTGTCGGCCATGGACTCCAGCCACAGGCCGCCACCCTTGGTGAACAGGATCACCGGCACGCGGCGCCCGTCATGCTCACGGATCAGACCGTCGACGATCTTCCTCATATAGGCCAGGGAGAACTCCTGGTACGCCGCCGCCGAGAGGCTGCCGCCCCAGGAGTCGAAAATCTGCACCGCCTGGGCGCCGGCCTTGATCTGGCCGTTCAGATAGCTGGTAACCGACTGCGCCAGCTTGTCCAGCAGCGCGTGCATGGCCTGCGGGTTGTCGTAGAGCATCGCCTTGGACTTGCGGAAGTCGCGACTGGAGCCGCCCTCGACCATGTAGGTGGCCAAGGTCCAGGGGCTGCCGGAGAAGCCGATCAGCGGAACGCGGCCATTCAGCTCGCGGCGGATGGTGCGTACGGCATCCATCACATAGCCCAGGTCCTTTTCCGGATCCGGAATCGGCAGGGCATCGATATCGGCCAGGCTGCTCACGACCTTCTTGAAGCGCGGGCCTTCCCCGGTCTCGAAGTACAGGCCCTGCCCCATGGCGTCGGGGATGGTGAGGATGTCGGAGAAGAGGATCGCCGCATCCAACTGCGGATAGCGGTCCAGCGGCTGCAGGGTCACTTCGCAGGCCAACTGTGGGTTCATGCACAGGCTCATGAAGTCACCGGCCTTGGCGCGGGTTGCGCGGTACTCCGGCAGGTAGCGACCGGCCTGGCGCATCATCCAGACAGGGGTGACATCGACGGGCTGCTTCTGCAGCGCGCGGAGGAAACGGTCGTTCTTCAGAGCGGTCATGGCAGGATTCCAACAAAAAAGTGCGGGCATTTTCGCAAAGCCCAACGCAAAAGGCACGGCGGGTGCCGTGCCTTTTGTCCATCGCGACGAAATGACGCGTTGCGCGGATGGGTACGCCTCAGACCTGAAGGTAGTCGAGGATACCTTCAGCGGCGGTCCGCCCCTCGAAGATCGCCGTCACCACCAGGTCGGAACCACGGACCATGTCGCCACCGGCGAAGATCTTCGGGTTGCTGGTCTGGTGCTTGAACTGCGACTGGGCAGGCGCCACCACGCGCCCCTGGTTGTCGATACGAATATCGAACTGCTCGAACCAGGGTGCCGGGCTCGGGCGGAAGCCGAAGGCAATCAGCACGGCTTCCGCCGGGATGATCTCCTCGGAGCCCGGGATCGGCTCGGGGCTGCGACGGCCACGGGCGTCCGGCTCGCCGAGACGGGTCTCGACCACCTTCACGCCTTCCACCTTATCTTCACCGACAATGGCAATGGGCTGGCGGTTGAAGAGGAACTTCACACCCTCTTCCTTGGCGTTCTTCACTTCCTTGCGCGAGCCGGGCATGTTTTCTTCGTCACGGCGGTAGGCGCAGGTTACGGCCTTGGCACCCTGGCGAATGGAGGTACGGTTGCAGTCCATGGCGGTGTCGCCACCACCCAGGACCACAACGCGCTTGCCCTTCATGTCGATGAAGTCTTCGGCAGACTTCTCGAAGCCGAGGTTGCGATTGACGTTGGCGATCAGGAAGTCCAGCGCGTCATGCACACCAGGCAGATCCTCACCGGGGAAACCACCCTTCATGTAGGTATAGGTGCCCATGCCCATGAAAACCGCATCGAACTCATCGAGCAGCTGCTGCATGGTCACATCCTTGCCGATCTCGGTGTTCAGGCGGAACTCGATGCCCATGCCACTGAAAACTTCGCGACGACGGCTCATCACGTGCTTTTCCAGCTTGAACTCGGGGATGCCGAAGGTCAGCAGGCCACCGATTTCCGGGTTTTTGTCGAACACCACCGGAGTCACGCCGTTACGCGCCAGGATGTCGGCACAGCCCAGACCCGCCGGGCCGGCACCGATCACGGCAACGCGCTTGCCGGTAGGCTTGACCTTGGACATGTCCGGGCGCCATCCCATGGCGAAGGCGGTATCGGTGATGTATTTCTCCACCGAACCGATGGTCACCGCGCCAAAGCCGTCGTTCAGGGTGCAGGCGCCTTCGCAGAGGCGGTCCTGCGGGCACACCCGGCCGCAGACTTCCGGCAGGGTGTTGGTCTGGTGCGACAGTTCGGCGGCTGCCAGGATGTTGCCTTCCGATACCAGCTTCAGCCAGTTCGGAATGAAGTTGTGCACCGGGCACTTCCACTCGCAATACGGGTTGCCGCAGCCAAGGCAGCGGTGAGCCTGGTCAGCCGCTTGTTGCGGCTTGAACAGGTCATAGATCTCGACGAATTCCTTCTTGCGCTGGCGCAGCAGTTTCTTCTTCGGATCCTTGCGCCCGACTTCGATGAACTGGAAGTCGTTGTTCAGACGTTCAGTCATGTAAAAACCTCATCAAACCACTTCAGGCGCTGTTGTTATTGCGGGTTGGCACGGGTGCTGGAGAGCAGCGAAGCGAGGCTCGCAGCCTTCGGCTTGACCAGCCAGAACCGACGCAGGTAATCGTCCAGGTTCTCTAGCAGGTGGGCGCCCCACTCGCTCGAGGTTTCCTTGACGTATTCGACCAGCACGCTGTGCAGGTGGCTCCGGTAGGCTTCCATGGCTTCATTGCTGATGCGCTGGATTTCCACCAGTTCGTGGTTGACCCGGTCGACGAAGCTGTTGTCCTGGTCGAGCACATAAGCGAAGCCGCCAGTCATACCCGAGCCGAAGTTATAGCCGGTCTTGCCGAGTACGCAGACGAAACCGCCCGTCATGTATTCGCAGCAATGGTCGCCCGTGCCTTCCACCACAGCATGGGCACCGGAGTTGCGCACGCCGAAGCGCTCACCCGCCGTACCGGCTGCGAACAACTTGCCACCGGTAGCGCCGTAGAGGCAGGTGTTGCCGATGATGGCCGACTCCTGGCTCTTGAACGGACTGCCTTTCGGCGGCGTGATCACCAGCTTGCCGCCGGTCATGCCCTTGCCCACGTAGTCGTTGGCATCGCCTTCCAGGTACAGGTGCAGGCCGCCGGCGTTCCACACGCCGAAGCTCTGGCCAGCCGTGCCACGGAAGCGGAAGGTAACAGGCGAGTCCTTCATGCCCTGGTTGCCATGACGACGGGCGATCTCACCAGAAATGCGCGCGCCGATGGAACGGTCGCAGTTGCCGATTTCGAGGTCGTAGACGCCGCCAGTCTTATTCTCGACGGCCGCCTTGGCAATGCCCCACATCTTCTCGGCCAGCAGGCCGGGATCGAAGGGCGGGTTCTTCTCGACTTCGCAGAACTGCGGTTTGTCAGCGGGGATGAGGTCGCTGCCGAGCAGCGGGCTCAGGTCCAGATTGGCTTGCTTGGCGGTATCGCCCGGCAGGATTTCCAGCAGGTCAGTACGGCCGATCAGCTCGCCCAGACTACGAACGCCCAGCTTGGCCAGCCACTCACGGGTTTCTTCAGCGATGTAGGTGAAGAAATTCATCACCATCTCGACGGTACCGATGAAGTGGTCCTTGCGCAGCTTGTCGTTCTGGGTTGCAACGCCGGTGGCGCAGTTGTTCAGGTGGCAGATACGCAGGTATTTGCAGCCCAGGGCGATCATCGGCGCGGTGCCGAAGCCGAAGCTTTCGGCGCCGAGGATGGCCGCCTTGACCACGTCGAGGCCAGTCTTCAGGCCACCATCGGTCTGCACCCGGACCTTGCCGCGCAGGTCGTTGCCGCGCAGGGTCTGGTGTGCCTCGGAGAGGCCCAGCTCCCAGGGGCTGCCAGCGTACTTGATGGAGGTCAGCGGAGATGCGCCGGTGCCGCCGTCGTAACCGGAGATGGTGATCAGATCCGCGTAGGCCTTGGCCACGCCGGCAGCGATGGTGCCGACACCCGGCTCAGCCACCAGCTTCACCGAAACCAGGGCTTCAGGGTTGACCTGCTTGAGGTCATAGATCAGCTGCGCCAAGTCTTCAATCGAGTAGATGTCGTGGTGCGGCGGTGGCGAAATCAGGGTCACGCCGGGCACCGCATATCGCAGGCGCGCGATCAGACCGTTGACTTTGCCACCAGGCAATTGGCCGCCCTCACCGGGCTTGGCACCCTGGGCCACCTTGATCTGCAGCACTTCGGCATTGACCAGGTATTCTGGCGTCACGCCGAAACGGCCGGTCGCCACCTGCTTGATCTTGGAGCTGCGCACGGTGCCGTAGCGGGCCGGGTCTTCGCCGCCCTCACCCGAGTTGGAGCGTGCGCCCAAGCGGTTCATCGCCTCGGCGATGGCTTCGTGGGCCTCGGGAGACAGCGCGCCCAGGGAGATACCCGCGGAGTCGAATCGCTTGAGAATGGCCTCGACTGGCTCGATTTGGTCCAAAGCCAGCGGCTGAGCAGCTTCCTTGACCTTCAGCAGGTCGCGGATCATCGACACCGGACGCTGGTCCACCAGTGCACTGTATTCCTTGTACTTCTCGTAGTTGCCCTGCTGCACTGCAGCCTGAAGGGTATTCACCACGTCCGGGTTGTACGCATGGTATTCGCCGCCGTAGACGAACTTCAGCAAGCCGCCTTGCTGGATCGGCTTGCGATTGTTCCAGGCTTCGAAGGCCAGCAGCTTCTGCTCGGACTCGATGTCGGTGAAGCGCGCACCCTGGATGCGGCTGGCAACGCCACGGAAGCACAAGTCGGTGACTTCGTCGGCCAGGCCTACAGCTTCAAATAGCTGGGCGCCACGGTAGGAAGCGATGGTGGAAATACCCATCTTCGAAAGGATCTTCAGCAGACCCTTGGAGATGCCTTTGCGGTAGTGCTTGAAGACTTCGTACAGGTCGCCCAGCACTTCACCGGTGCGGATCAGGTCCGCCAGGACCTCGTAAGCCAGGAACGGATACACGGCGGACGCGCCGAAGCCCACCAGCACAGCGAAGTGGTGCGGATCACGCGCAGTGGCGGTCTCGACCAGGATGTTGCAGTCGCAGCGCAGGCCTTGTTCTACCAGGCGATGGTGCACGGCGCCTACCGCGAGGGCGGCATGGGCCGGCAGCTTCCCGGGGGCGATGTGACGGTCGGAAAGCACCAGCAGCACCTTGCCGGCACGCACAGCTTCTTCAGCCTGGTCGGCGAAGTTGCGTACGGCGGCTTCCAGGCCAAGGCTCTCGTCGTAGTTCAGGTCGATGATGTGGCGCTCGAAGCCCGGGCGATCCAGGCTCATCAGCGCACGCCACTTGGCCGGAGAGATCACCGGGCTGCTGAGGATCACGCGGGTAGCGTGGTCGGGCGACTCACTGAAGATGTTGCGCTCGGCGCCGAGGCATATTTCCAGGGACATGACGATCGCTTCGCGCAGCGGGTCGATCGGCGGGTTGGTGACCTGGGCGAACTGCTGACGGAAGTAGTCGAACGGCGAACGAATGCGCTGCGACAGCACTGCCATCGGCGTGTCGTCGCCCATGGAGCCAACGGCTTCCTGGCCTTGTTCGGCAAGCGGACGCAGGACCTGGTCACGCTCCTCGAAGGTGACCTGGAACATCTTCATGAACTGTTTTAGATGATCCGCATCGTAGCTGGCCGCGCCGTGGTCGTCGTCCAGTTTGGCCTGGATACGCACTGCGCTCTGGCGCAGCCACTGCTTATACGGATGGCGCGATTTCAGGCGGTTGTCAATGTCCTCGGTGTTAAGGATCTGACCGGTCTCGGTATCCACCGCAAGGATCTTGCCCGGGCCTACGCGGCCTTTGGCGATGACGTCTTCGGGCTTGTAGTCCCAGACGCCGATTTCCGAGGCGAGAGTGATGTAGCCGTTCTTGGTGGTGACCCAGCGCGCCGGGCGCAGGCCGTTGCGGTCCAGCAGGCAGACGGCGTAGCGGCCGTCGGTCAGGACCACGCCAGCGGGGCCGTCCCACGGCTCCATGTGCATGGAGTTGTATTCGTAAAAGGCACGCAGGTCGGCATCCATGGTTTCCATGTTCTGCCAGGCCGGCGGGATGATCATGCGCACGCCGCGGAACAGATCAATGCCGCCGGTGACCATCAGCTCCAGCATGTTGTCCATGCTCGAGGAGTCGGAGCCCACGCGGTTTACCAGCGGGCCCAGTTCGTCGATGTCCGGCAGTTGCTCATTGGCGAACTTGGTGCGCCGTGCCACAGCCCAGTTGCGGTTGCCGGTAATGGTGTTGATCTCGCCGTTGTGGGCGAGGAAGCGGAAGGGCTGCGCCAGCGGCCACTTCGGCAGGGTGTTGGTGGAGAAGCGCTGGTGGAAGACGCAGATAGCCGTCTGCAGGCGCGGATCACCCAAGTCCGGGTAGAACTGCTGCAGGTCGGCCGGCATCATCAGGCCTTTGTAGATGATCGTCTTGTGCGAAAGGCTGCAGATGTAGTGGTCGAGGTCTTCGGCGTTCGCTACCGAGGAACGACGACGGGCGCTGAACAGCTTGACCGCGAATTCCTGATCACTCAGACCGTCACCGCCGATGAAGACCTGCTCGATCTGTGGCAGGCGCTCCAGGGCCAGGCGGCCCAGCACGCTAGTGTCCACCGGAACCTTGCGCCAGCCGATCAGCTGCAGCCCGGCGGCCTGGATTTCGCGATTCATGTTTTCGCGAGCCACTTCGGCGCGGACCGGATCCTGGTTGAAGAAGACCATGCCCACGGCATATTGCGCCGGCAGGTCGACCGCGAAGGTCTCCTTGGCGATCGCGCGCAGGAACAGATCGGGTTTCTGAATCAGCAGCCCGCAACCGTCACCCGTTTTGCCGTCAGCGTTGATACCGCCACGGTGGGTCATGCAGGTCAGAGCTTCAATGGCGGTTTGCAAAAGGTGGTGGCTCGCCTCACCTTGCATGTGGGCGATCAAGCCGAAACCGCAGTTATCCTTGAATTCATCAGGATGGTACAGACCTGCTTTCATAGGGAACTCTCACCAGGGTTGCCTTCATAAAAAGGCAGAATTTCTTTTTAATTCAAACACTTACCACACGCGCAGGACTTGGCGCCAGCTTTGCGCAGGCAAAAGGGAGGTCATTGTACATATCCACTTCGACGACCACAAATCCGCGCGGCGAACAAGCGAAAATTAATGTCGCAAAAATGAAGGAACAAACCAAGTGGTCGTGGTAGCGACCCCTTGGTCAAAAGGCGGGTGAGCGGGTTCGCAAGGACTAGCGAGCCATCTCCTGCTGAATGCTGGCGAATGTCTTGGGCCAGGGTTTACCAGCCTGGATCTTGGCCGGCAAGGACTTGATCGCGGCTTGTGCGGCGGTGCGGCTGGCGAAACTGCCGTAGGTGACCACGTAAAGCGCCTTACCCTGATGCACCTTCTTGAAGTAGCGGTACTGACCGCCATTCTGGCGCACGAATGCCTGCGCATTGCCTTCCGAACCGGTACCCAGGATCTGTAGGGCAAAGTGGCTACCGGCCTGGGTGCCGTACCAGCCATTGGTGCTGGAACCGGCTGCAGTGGCAGGAGCCGGTTTGGCAGCAGGCTTCGCCGCGACGGCCGACACAGGAGCAGGCTTGGTGACCGGCGCCGGAGCTACGGGTTTCGGAGCGGGTGCCGGAGCTGGCTTGGCTGCGGGCGCTGCAGCGATCGGCTGCACCGGGGCAGGCATCGGTTGGGCCATCGGGATAGGCTCAACAGGCGCGACGGGCGCCGCGCTGGCAACCGCTCCCTGTGGCGGCGCTATGCTGGTCACAGTCGGCGGAACAGCGGACGGCGCCTGATTGGCCGCGCTATCCTCCGGTTCGCCCTGGCCTGCAGCCTGGGCCAAGGGTTCGCGGATCACCGGCTGCGACTCGCCGACCAGCGGCAACGGCAGCGGCTGGGAGGAGCCCGCGAACTCGACGGCCGGGGCACCATCGGCGCTTGTTGCCCCAGCAGCAGGATCGGCCGGCGCAGCAGCTTGGCCCAAGGGCAACTGTGCGGTACTTGGGACCACCTCGGCACCACCATCGCTGCGCCCTTGCATCAGCCAGGCGGCAATCACGCCCACACCAACGACGGCCAGAGCCGCCAAGTGCTTCTTCGGCAGGCTGAAACCGGGACCGGAACGCCGCGCCGCGCCGCGCTGGGCCAACATGGCTTCAATCAGCAGATCGCGTGCGATCTGGTTGATCCCGCCCGGCCAACCACCGGACTGCAGATGGATGTCCTCGATCTGCCCTTCGGTCAGGACGTCAAGGCCACGACCTGCCCCTTCCAGGCGCTGCGCCAGATACTCGCGCGTTTCCTCCTGGCTATAGGGCTGCAATTCGATGACGTGAAAGCGCTCCTCGCCATCAGCGAGCGCATCGAGCCGCGCAAGCAGTTCGTCCTCGGCGAAGAGGAACACATGGGGACGCCCCTCCACATTGCCTTCAGCCAGAATCGCAAGGTTGGCAAGGGAAGCATCATCCAGCGCTTCTGCATCATCGACCAGCAGATAGACTTCCTGGCCAGTCAGCGCCAGCTGGGCAATTTGCGCCAGAATGGAGCGCGTGTCCGCCTGTACGACATTCAAACCTTGGGCAATCTGCCGAAGCAGACCGCCCGATTCCACCGCATTGCGCGCGGACACTACGACGCTCTGCACGCTCTGCTTGTTGGTGCTCGCCACGAGCGCCTGGCGCAGGAGCGTCTTGCCACTACCGTGAGGCCCGCTGACAACGAGCATGAGCTGGCTGTAACGCGCCAAATGATGCAATTGCCCCAGCACCGGCTTGCGCTGTGCCGGATAGAACTTGAAGCCCGGGACGCGTGGCGCGAACGGGTCGTGGGTAAATTGATAATGGCCGAGGAAGGCCTCATCGGCGTGCAAGCTGCTCATGGGATTCCTTACTCTCCAAGCTGGTCGGCCAGCGCGCGGTAGTCGGTGCTCAACGTGGCATCCAATACCTCACGCGGGAACTCTGCGGTGACGACGGCTTCCCCGATCTGGCGCAACAGCACCAGCCGCAATTGGCCATCAAGCACCTTCTTGTCTACGGCCATGTGTTCGAGAAAATGTTCCGGCGTCATTTCCACCGGCGGCACCACCGGCAGGCCTGCGCGGCGAAGCAATCGAATTGCATCATCACGCTCTGCAACGGAAATCCAGCCCAGTCGCCGGGACATCTCCAGGGCCATTACGGTACCGGCCCCGACCGCCTCGCCATGCAGCCAGACACCATAGCCCTGATGCGTTTCGATGGCATGGCCGAAAGTGTGGCCCAGGTTGAGGATCGCACGCAGGCCGGACTCGCGCTCATCGACGCCTACCACGCGGGCTTTGGCGGCACAGGAGCGCTCGATGGCTTCAGTCAGGGCTACCGCATCGAGGCTGCGCAAGGCGCTCATCTGCGAGGAAAGCCAAGGCAGGAAAGGCTTGTCACAGATCAGGCCGTACTTGATGACCTCAGCCAAGCCGGCAGACAACTCGCGAGGCGGCAGCGTGCCAAGTGTGTCGGTGTCGATGATCACGGCCTTGGGCTGGTAAAAAGCGCCGACCATGTTCTTGCCGAGCGGATGGTTGATACCGGTCTTGCCGCCAACCGACGAGTCCACCTGTGACAACAGGGTGGTCGGCACTTGGATGAAGTCGACGCCACGCTGGTAGCAGGCGGCGGCAAAACCAGCCATATCGCCGATGACCCCACCCCCCAGGGCGATGACAGTGGTGCGGCGATCGTGTCGCGCCGTCAGCAAGGCATCGAAGATGAGCTGGAGGGTTTCCCAATTCTTGTGGGCTTCGCCGTCCGGAAGAATCACCGGCAACACCGAGTATCCCTGGAGCGTTTTGCTCAGCCGCTCGAGGTAGAGCGGAGCCACCGTCTCGTTGGTGACGATGGCGACTTGTCGCCCAGCGATGTGAGGTGTGAATAACTCGGGCCGAGACAGTAGCCCCGAGCCGATGTGGATGGGATAGCTACGCTCGCCAAGATCGACTTGAAGTGTCCGCATGGGGCCCCCGAGACCAAAAAGGGCTAAAGAATAGCGCAGTTCCGCCCTCGCTTTAACGGGGCGGAAGCGCTTGTAGGCGCGCAAGGATTTCGTTGACCACCAATCGCGGCGGCCGCTCATCCGTTTCAATGATAATGTCGGCGATCTCGCGATAGAGCGGATCACGTATCGACATCAGATCGCGCAGCACCTTGCCTGGGTCAGCCGTCCGCAACAACGGGCGATTGCGATCACGCGATGTACGCTCGATCTGCTGTTCTACCGACGTATGCAGATACACCACACGGCCACCGCAGCGAAGCGCATGGCGATTGGCCGGGCGTAATACCGCTCCGCCACCTGTCGCCAGAACGACACCGTCCTCCTCACAGAGCTCCTCGATCATCGCCTGCTCGCGATCACGGAAGCCTTGTTCGCCTTCCACATCGAAGATCCATGGGATATCCGCACCGGTACGCTGCTCGATTTCCTTGTCGGAGTCCTTGAACGGGAGACGCAGTTCCTTGGCAAGCAAACGCCCGATGGTGCTTTTCCCAGCCCCCATCGGGCCAATCAATATCAAATTTCGCACTGCACTCAACGACTCACAGCAATGGCCTGGCTGTTCATGATACGCGGAGTGAGAAATACCAACAGCTCAGATTTCTTGTCCTGCACAACATCACGACGGAACAGTCGACCAAGGAAGGGCAGATCCCCCAGGAACGGCACCTTGTCCACCGCCTTGATCTGGGTGTTGGAGAACACGCCACCGATGACGATGGTCTCGCCATCATTGACCAGCACCTTGGCGTTGACCTCGTTCTTGTTGATCGGCGGTACGCCGTTCAGGGCATTGGCAAAGTCCGGCGCATCCTTGGTCACTTTCACTTCCATGATGATGCGGTTGTCCGGGGTGATCTGCGGCGTCACTTCCAGGGACAGCGCCGCCTCCTTGAAGGAAGTGGTGGTCGCACCGCTGGAGCTGGCCTCCTGGTAGGGAATTTCGGCACCCTTGAGGATCTTCGCGGTTTCCTTGTCGGCAGTGACGACCTTGGGCTGCGAAACGATCTCGCCGTTGCCGGTCTTCTCCATGGCCGAGAGCTGGAGATCCAGGATGGCGTGGTTGGAAATGAAACCGATGCCGATACCCGAGGTGCTGTTCACCGCCCCCATGTCGACGAAAGGCACCGGCGAGTCGCTTTCATTGGTCGGCAGCGTACAGTTGCCAGCGAAGGGACCACAGCTCACGCCGTCCTCATCTTCGATACCAATGTTGCCGTCCTTGCCAAAGCCAGCCCAGTTGCCGCTGGTGAATGCCCCACCCCAGCGAACACCCAATGCCTTGTCGTAGTCGACGTTGGCTTCGACGATGCGCGCTTCGATCATGACCTGACGCACCGGAATATCCAATTGGGTGACGATGCGGCGCAGCTCATCCAGCTTGTCCTGGGTCTGGTAGGCGATGATGCTGTTGGTGCGGTCGTCGACGGTGATCGAGCCGCGCTCGTCAGCACCGGCAGCAGCCGGATCACTGCTGGTAACCGACTGGAACAGCTTGGCGATGTCCGAGGCCTTGGCATAGTTCACCTGGATCAGCTCACGACGCAGGGGAGCCAACTCGGCAATCTGCTTCTGCGATTCCAGCTCCTGGCGCTCGCGAGCCGCGATCTCGTCGGCCGGCGCAACCAGCAGGACATTACCGACTTTGCGCTTGTCCAACCCCTTGGTTTTCAACACCAGGTCCAGCGCCTGATCCCAGGGCACGTTCTGCAGGCGCAGGGTGATATTGCCCTGCACAGTGTCGGAAGCCACAAGGTTCAGGTCGGTGAAGTCCGCGATCAGCTGCAGCACCGAGCGCACATCGATGTCCTGGAAGTTCAGTGACAGCTTCTCACCGCTGTAGGCGAAGCGATCAGCCTTGCGCTTCTCGGCATCGCCTTGGCTCAGGGGTTTGATGCTGACGGTCAGTTTGTTGTCAGTCTGGTAGGCCAGGTAATCGTAGAAACCGGTCGGCTCGATGCTGATGCTCGCCTTGTCGCCCGAACCCGAGGCACTGACGAACTGTACGGGCGTGGCGAAATCCTTCACATCCAGGCGCACCCGGAGTGGCTCTGGCAGCTGGGTTTTGGCGAAGTCCAGACGAATCTTGCCGCCCTGCTCCTGGATATCCGGGCTTACGCTGGGGTCGGAGAGAGTGATGACGACATTGCCTTCGCCCTGCTCGCCTCGCTGGAAGTCGATGTTCTCGATGGCCTTGCCAGCAGACGCATAGCTGCGAGCGGGTTGCGATGCAGCCAGCGGTGCCGGAGCAGGGACCGGCGCCGGCGCAGTGCGCGCGGCCTGGCTGGGTGCCGAGACTCCGACGAGCACGTAAAGGTTTCGACCTTCGACGCGGGTGCTGTACGGCACCAGGCTGGACAGGTTGATGATCAGGCGCGTGCGATCCTTGGCCTCGACCACGGTCACGCTGCGCGCATTGCCAACACCGAGCTCACGATTCTTGCTGCCGAGCTTGTTGGATACACCCGGCAGATCGAGTGCGATCCGCGCCGGCTGCTCGATGGTGTAACCGCGCGGAGCACTCACCGGCTCGTCGAAGCCCAGCTTGAGTTCGACCCTGTCGCCTGGCAGGGCCGCGACGTCCAGCGCCAGCAGGTTCGCCGCCAGGACTGCTGGTGACAGCAGGGCAGCCAATAGCGTTATACCGAGGCGCGATAGCGAGCTTTTCATCATCTGGTTCCGTTGTGCAGACCGGTAGTTGTAATTCATCAGGTCACCTCGCCCTCAAGAGCGCTCCTTGAGCGCGAGACTCCGTGGCCGCTCCAGCCAGCCACCCTCCCCGTCCGGGACAATCTCGATCACTTCGACCTTGGCCTCGTCGATGCCGACGATACGGCCATGGTTGCGGCCGAGGTAATCCCCCACCTTGACTCGATGCACCCCTCCCGCGCCTCGAACCAATGCAAAGGTTCCACCTTTATTGGATAGCGTGCCCACCATCTCGAACGCCTCAATGTTGAAGCCCTCGAGGAACTGCTTGATTCGGGTCTCATCCGGACGAATGTCCTTGGAACCCTTCTGTTGCTTGGCCAGTTCGATCTTGATCGGTGGCTGGAACGGGCTGCGCAACGCGGCCGCGCCGTAGGTGAAGGCTTCGTACGGCAGAAACTTCGGCAACGGTTCGATGGAGCCCTTGGGGCGTGCGCGCACCTCGTCCATGTAGGCCTGCAAGTCGCTGAAATCGCTCCCTGCGCCACAGCCTGAAAGGCCTGCCAGCGCCAGGGCACAAAGGATCAGTCGGGCGCGGACGCTACTCATTTCTGCAGCCCCTTATCGTTGTAGCGGTAGGTCTTGGCCAGAATGCTCATGCGCAACTTCGAGCCACCCTCCTGACTCAATGGCTTGATCTCGAAATCATGCAAGGTGACGATGCGCGGCAGGCTGGCGACGCCGCTGACAAAAGTCGCCAGGTCGTGATAGCCGCCGACCACGGAAATCTGGATCGGCAACTCGATGTAGAACTGCTGAACCGACTCGGGCATGAGCTTGATCTGTTCGAACTCCAGACCACTGCCCAGGCCGGTGCGAGTGATGTCTTCGAGCAGCCCGGGCACCTCGGTATCGCTGGGCAACTGACGCAGCAAGGCGCCGAAGGAGGTTTCCATCTCCTTCATCTGCTCCTTGTAGGCCTCGAGGTTGGCCGCCTGGAAGGCCTTGGTGGCGAACTGCTGCTTGAGGGTCTCTTCCTCGGCTCGTTTCGAGTCCAACTGGAACTCGAGATCCTTCAGATGAAAGTTGTAACCAAGCGCCAGCACCAGGACCACCAACAACAGGCAGGCGATGACCTTGACCGCGATCGGCCAGGAGCCCAGGTTGTTCAGGTCGAGATCGGCCAGGTCGATCTTGCGCAAGCCATCAAGGGAGTCGGACAGGCTCATTTCTTCGCTCCTTGATTAACGTCCGCAGCCTTGACGTTGACAGCTTCTTCCTCAGCCCCTGGCTGGGTCTGCTGGACGGTCAGCTGAAAAGTATTGGCCTGATCGACGGCGCCGGCCGTGATTGCCTTGACCTCGGTCAGGTTTGGCGCCATGAGCCATTCAGAGGCATCCAGGTTGCGCATGAGGTTGGAAACACGGTTGTTCGATTCGGCCGCGCCGACGATCTCGATGCTCTTGCCGGTCATCTTCAGGCCGGTAAAGTAGACGCCGTCGGGCAGCGTTCTCACCAACTGGTCGAACACGCGACCGATTATCGGGCGGTTACCCTGCAGGTCCTGAATGATCTTCATCCGCTCCAGCAGCTGCTGGCGGCGTGTTTTCAGCTCGCTGATCTCCTTGATCCTGGCATCCAGGACGGCGATCTCCTTGCGTACGAAATCGTTGCGGGCAAGCTGGTTTTCGATTGCGCCATTGAGGTATTGGTCACCCAGGAACACCAGCCCCGCGGCCAATGCCAGCACAGCCCCCAAGGCAACCAGGAATCGCTGCTTGCGCTCCTCGCGCAGCTGCTCGCGCCAGGGGAGTAGGTTGATGCGTGCCATCAGTCGAAACTCCTCATCGCCAAACCGCAGGCAATCATCAGCGCAGGGGCATCACTGGCCAAGGCACCAGCGTTGACCTTGCTGCTCAGCGCCATGTCGGCAAAGGGGTTGGCGACCAGGGTCGGAGTCCCGATTTTCTGCTGTATCAGGCGATCCAGATCAGGGAGGGAGGCGGTGCCACCAGCCAGCAGGATGTAATCGACATCGTTGTACTGACCCGCCGCGAAGAAGAATTGCAGGGATCGGGAAACTTGCTGGACCACCGCATCCTTGAACGGTTGCAAGACCTCGCTGTCGTAGTCGTCTGGAAGACCACCCTGCTTCTTGGCAAGACCGGCCTCCTCCATCGACAGCCCATAGCGGCGCTGGATTTCCTCGGTCAGCTGACGCCCACCGAAAAGCTGCTCGCGGGTATAGATGGTGCGGCCGTTATGCAGGACGCTGAGCGTAGTCATGGTGGCGCCAATATCGACCACGGCAACGGTCAATTCGTCCTGGCCGCCGCCCAGCTGATCCGAGAGCAGGCCGTAGGCACGCTCCAAGGCGTACGCCTCGACATCGACCACCTTGGCGGTCAGTCCGGCCAGCGCGAGGGCAGCCTCGCGGACTTCGACGTTTTCCTTACGACAAGCGGCCAGCAGCACATCGACCCGCTCCGGGTTGCGGGCGGAAGGTCCCTGCACTTCGAAGTCGATTGCCACTTCTTCCAAAGGGTAAGGAATGTACTGATCGGCTTCGATCTTCAGCTGGTTCTCCAAATCGTCATCGGAGAGTCCCGCTTCCATCTCGATCGTCTTGGTGATGACCGCTGAGCCGGCAACCGCAACCGCCGCTGCCTTGACGCCCGTTCGAGCCTTGGTCACGACACGTGAAATGGCTTGCCCGACACCTTCCAGCTCGGCAATGTTCTTTTCAACCACAGCATTGGGCGGGAGCGGCTCGACGGCATAGGACTCCACCTTGTAGCGGCTTCCCGAGCGACTCAATTCAAGGAGCTTGACTGAGGTCGAGCTGATGTCGATCCCCAACAGCGAATTCGCTTTCTTATTGAAGAGCCCTAGCACGACCGATTTCCTATCCACATCCGAGACTTACGGATGATTTATGTTTTTCCACATTAAATATCAGTCTTGACAGAAGCGCAAATGGCTACCCCTGAAAAAAAACGCTTATAATGTGAACGGCTTTTGCCTTTTCTAATCGCCTTCCGCTTAACTCATTCTTTTACTTGGAAATCCACAAGCCTTGATGCGCCTGCTGAAGTTTTTCTGGTGGTCCTTCGTTGCCGTTTTCTGTGGGCTGTTGCTCAGTTTCAGCGGCGCTTACCTCTATCTGAGCCCCACCCTGCCCTCTGTCGAATCGCTGCGCAGCATCCAGCTGCAGATCCCCCTGCGCGTCTACAGCGGCGACGGCAAACTGATCGCTGAATTCGGCGAGATGCGCCGCTCCCCCGTGCGCTTCGCCGACATCCCCCCGGACTTCATCCAGGCCCTGCTGGCCGCCGAAGACGACAATTTCGCGAACCATTATGGCGTCGACGTTACCAGCCTTATGCGCGCTGCCACTCAATTATTGAAGAGCGGCCACATCCAGACTGGCGGAAGCACCATCACCATGCAGGTGGCAAAGAACTACTTCCTGACCAGCGAAAGAAGTTTCTCCAGAAAGATCAATGAAATACTGCTTGCACTGCAGATCGAGCGGGAACTCAGCAAAGACGAGATTCTTGAACTTTATGTGAACAAGATCTATCTCGGGAACCGTGCATACGGAATCGAAGCGGCGGCGCAAGTCTATTACGGCAAGTCCATTCGCGATATCAGTCTGGCGCAGATGGCCATGATCGCAGGCTTGCCCAAGGCCCCCTCGCGCTTCAACCCGCTGGTCAACCCGACGCGCAGCAAAGAACGCCGCGACTGGATCCTCGGCCGGATGTTCAAGCTCGGTCGCATTGACGAAGCGCGCTACCAACAGGCTATCAACGAGCCCATCGACGCCAGCTACCATGTGCCGACGCCGGAGCTCGCAGCCCCTTACATCGCCGAGATGGCGCGTGCCGAGATGGTGGGACGCTACGGCAGCGATGCCTACACCGAAGGTTTCCGGGTTACCACCACAGTCCCCAGCAACCTGCAGGAAGCCGCCAACGAATCACTGCGCCAGGGCTTGCTGGACTACGACCAGCGCCACGGCTATCGCGGCCCCGAAAGCCGTCTGCCCGGCATGACCCGTGAAACCTGGCTGCAGGAACTGGCCAAGCAGAAAAACCTTGGCGGCCTGGAGCCAGCCATCGTCACCCAGGTCGAGAACAGCGGCGTACTAGTCCTGACCCGCAGCGGCCAGGAAGAGGCCGTGAGCTGGGACAGCATGAAGTGGGCACGCCCCTTCCTCAACACCAATAGCCTCGGTCCTCGCCCACAGCGCCCCGCAGACGTAACCCAGGTCGGAGACCTGATTCGAGTCCAGCGTCAAGCCGATGGCAGCCTGAACTTCGTGCAACTCCCGGCAGCCCAGAGTGCCCTGGTATCGCTGGACCCGGAAAGCGGCGCCATTCGCGCACTGGTCGGTGGCTTCTCCTTTGAACAGAGCAACTACAACCGCGCCGTTCAGGCCAAGCGCCAGCCCGGCTCCAGCTTCAAACCGTTCCTGTATAGCGCCGCCCTGGACAACGGCTTCACTGCCGCCAGCCTGGTCAACGATGCCCCCATCGTCTTCCAGGAAGCCGGCATGGAAGAAGCCTGGCGCCCCAAGAACGACAACAACACCTTCCTGGGCCCGATTCGCCTGCGCGAGGCCCTGTACAAGTCGCGCAACCTGGTATCGATCCGTGTGCTTCAGGCTATCGGCATCGACTACGCGCTGAACTACGTCAGCCGCTTCGGTTTCAACAAGGAAGACCTGCCGCGAAACCTCTCGCTGGCTCTCGGCACCGCCAACCTGACCCCGCTGGAAATCGCCGGCGGCTGGAGTGCTTTCGCCAATGGAGGCTACAAGGTTCAGCCCTACCTGATCGAGCGTATCGAAAGCCGCGACGGCAAGCTCCTGTTCACCGCCAACCCGCCACGCGTCCCGCAGGCAGAGCCGCTGCCCGATACCACAGCCCAACCCATGGCCGCACCGGATACCCAACTGTCCGCGAATGCCGCACCAGCCCCCGTAGCAGCCGAGCGAATCATCGACCCACGCACCACCTACATTCTCAACAGCATGCTGCAGGATGTGATCAAGCGCGGTACTGGCCGTCGAGCCCTGTCCATGGGCCGGGGGGACATCGCCGGCAAGACCGGTACCACCAACGAATCCAAGGACAGCTGGTTCTCCGGATACAACGCCGACTTCGTCACCACCGTCTGGGTAGGCTTCGACCAACCGGAAAGCCTCGGCCGTCACGAGTACGGCGGAACCGTTGCACTGCCGATCTGGATGGACTTCATGAGCACCGCGCTGAAGGACAAGCCGGCGCATGCACAGGCCGAGCCGCCGGGTCTGCTGACCCTACGTATCGACCCGCTCAGCGGACGCGCCGCTACGCCCGGCACGCCGGACGCGTTCTTCGAGCTCTTCAAGAGTGAAGATACCCCGCCCCCCATGAGTGAGCTGGAGCCTGGCCTCGCGATTCCCGGCAGCCCACTGCCGGCCGACGAGGCTGCGCCAATCGATCTCTTCTAAGCGCGACGGACACCTGCTGGAGCAAGCTGCTTGCTCCAGCAGGATGAGCAGCCAATAAAAAACCCGCCTAAGCGGGTTTTTTATTGGCTGGAGGATCAACCGTTGAACACGTCATCCACCGACTTCAGCGGATAGTGCTTCGGATAAGGCAGGGTAGCCACGCCGGACTCGATCGCGGCTTTGGCCACGGCATCGGACACCACCGTAATCAGACGCTTGTCCATCGGCTTCGGAATGATGTACTCACGACCAAACTCCAGGGAAGCCACGCCGTAGGCATCGCAGACGTCCTTTGGCACCGGCAGCTTGGCGAGGTCACGCAGCGCCAGGGCAGCGGCAATCTTCATCTCTTCGTTGATACGGGTCGCGCGAACGTCCAGAGCACCACGGAAAATGAAAGGGAACCCAAGTACGTTGTTGACCTGGTTCGGGTAGTCGGAACGACCGGTCGCCATGATCACGTCGTCACGGGTCGCATGCGCCAGCTCCGGAGCAATCTCCGGATCCGGGTTGGAGCAGGCGAACACGATCGGGCTCGGCGCCATGCGCTTGAGGTCTTCCGCGCTCAGCAGGTTGGCACCCGACAGGCCGACGAACACATCTGCACCGTCGAGCGCTTCAGACAGGGTGCGTTTGTCGGTCTCATGGGCGAAAACAGCCTTGTACTGGTTCAGGTCGTCGCGACCAGCGTGGATAACGCCTTTGCGGTCGATCATGAAGATGTTTTCGACCTTGGCGCCCATGCTCACCAGCAGCTTCATGCAGGAGATCGCTGCAGCACCGGCACCGAGGCAGACGATCTTGGCCTCGGCCAGGTTCTTGCCGGCGATTTCCAGCGCATTGAGCATACCGGCTGCGGTCACGATGGCGGTGCCGTGCTGGTCATCGTGGAACACCGGGATGTCACACTGTTCGATCAGGGTGCGCTCGATCTCGAAGCACTCGGGCGCCTTGATGTCTTCCAGGTTGATGCCGCCGAAGGTGATGGAAATGCGCTTGACGGTGTCGATGAAGGCTTGCGGGCTTTCTGCGTCGACTTCGATGTCGAAAACATCGATGCCGGCGAAACGCTTGAACAGCACGCCCTTACCTTCCATCACCGGCTTGGAGGCCAGCGGGCCAAGGTTGCCCAGACCGAGAATAGCGGTGCCGTCGGAGATCACTGCCACCAGATTACCCTTGCCCGTGTACTTGTAGGCCAGCTCGGGATCGCGTGCGATTTCACGCACCGGCTCGGCGACACCAGGACTATAAGCCAGCGACAGGTCGCGCGCAGTGGCGGTCGGCTTGGTCAGCTCGACGCTCAGTTTTCCGGGGCGGGGCTGGGCGTGGTATTCGAGAGCGGCAGTTTTCAGATCAGACATTTTGGCATTTCCGCTTTTGCTGTGTGACAGACGTGACGGGCGAGCATACGCAAGATGCTGGGGGCTAACAAGACCGTTCAGCCACCCGACGTCAAGCCCTCTAGCGTACGACTTTAAGCCAGTCCCCTGGGCGCGGCTCGCCAATTGGATACAAATTATTTAGCAATCGGATACGATTTTCCAGATCGACTTTTTCCCCCGGCAGGCCGCTGTCCCGGACGATGCTGGCGATACTCTGCCCCGCCTGCACCTGGATCAAGTGAAGGCGCAAAGGCTGGGCCAGCGCCAACTCATCCTTGCGCAGAGGACGAAAGCTCTTGATCACCGCCATGAAGTTCGCATCCTGGCTTTCCAGCGATGCTCGACCACGGATAGCACCGACGAACAAGTAAGCCTTGCCGTCCTTGTAAATGACAGCAACGCGTCGCGCCGGACTGCCAGGCAGCACGGCAGCGTGACCCTGCAATCCCTCCTGCTGCAGAGGTTCCTCCATGGCCAGACGCTGTCCAGCGGCCTTCTGCCGGAGGAACTCGGCCGGCGGTACGCTGGGCTTTGGTCCGGCGAGAGTCATGGCAATGAAGGCCTGCTGATCGGCACTGTGCGTGATCAATGCATCCGGTCGGTTGACCACACCCCAGCCCTCAGGGAAGCGCAGCGCGAACCCTAACTCGGCGTGATAGAACTGCTGCCCCCGGCGCACGCCGGTCTCGGCCGAGTCGCCGAAAGGCAAGCCCTCCAACTGTTTGAGGAAAGTCTCGCGATTGACCAACTGGTTGCCGCCAGCGAGGGCCTTCGCAGGCCCAACGACCTGCTGCAGACGGGTGTCGTTGTCCGGGTGGCTGTCGAATATCCCGTGGTAGCCGGAGGGGGGCGGCGCCTGCCCCTTGCGCTTCGCCTGATCACGGGCAAAGTCTTCCTGGTTCTTCAACACTTTGACCACTTCGATCATCGCTTGTGGGTCGTAACCGCTACGCTCCAGATATTGCGCCCCCAGGCCGTCAGCCTCCAACTCCATGTCGCGCCCGTAGCCACGGACGAAGGCCGTGCCCAGCACATTGGTCAGATCGCCTGCGGCGCCAACGCCGGTGCCGATCGCAACTGCCTGACCGAAAATATTCCAGGCCGTGGACTGGCTCTGCTGCTGCACGCTGTGGCGCGCGGTCACATGCCCGACCTCATGCCCCAGGACCGCTGCCAATTCGGCTTCGGAGTTCAGGTAGGCCAGCAGGCCGCGATGTATATAGATGTAACCGCCGGGCACCGCGAAGGCGTTGATGTCCGGCGAATCGACGACCGTGAAGCGGTAATCCAGATTGCTGCGATGGCTATGGCGGGCGACCCGCTGCCCCACCTGCTGCACATAGGCCTGCAGCTTTTCGTCGGCGTAGCGCGGGTATTGCCTGGCGATTTCCTGGCTATAGCGATGCCCGAGATCCAGCTCCTGCTGCTCGCTCATCATCACGAAATTGGTCCGGCCGGTTGCCGGGTTGACCGCGCAACCAACCAGCAGTGACGACATCAGCAGCGCCAAGGGGAGGGCAAACCATCTCATGGGAGTACCTCGAGCATTGACGCGTGAGTCAGGGGAAGCATCCAGCGTGATTGTCCTGTTTTTACGCCGCGCCCGCGCGAGCGGTCAATCACCCATCCACGCGCCTCGATCCGGCGCCCGACCAACCCTTGCAGCGCCCCGACATCGAGCTGCCTTAGCAGCCGGGGTTCGACGCGCAAGACCAAGGGCCCCTCGAGCTGCACCCAAAGTCCACCCCGATTGCGCTCGATCGCTGAAACACGCCCCTGCAGCAAGGCAAAACCGCCCTGACGCAACCGCCAGGGGGATTGCCATGGAGACTGCCGCCAGATACCACGACCGCCCATGCGGGCCTGACGCTCAGCGATCCCCTGACAATCACTGAGCGCGGCATTCGGAGCGATCGCCACCCTGAACCCCAGTCCATCGGCCAGCATCCGCTCTTCCAGGTTGCGCCCCTGGCTGTCGTAGAGATGGGCAAGGGTTCGGCCGTAGCGATCCTTCGGCTCTCGCCCGACACGTAAGCCGACCTGCCCTCGACTCTCCTGCACGAGTGCCTGCAAGCGTTTATGCGCAGCTTCTGCGTAAGGTTCTGCCGGCTTTCCATTACGCGCTAACTCAGGCGCATTCAGTCCAATCAGACGGACACTTCGGCCATCGACCAAGCGCAGAGTGTCGCCGTCGATGACTTTTTCGACTTTATAGGTAGGAAGCTTGCCCGGAACCGGGCAGGCAGCCAGCAATGGAAGACTGCTGGCCAGAAAAAAGAAAAAGGCGCCTATCAGAGGCGCCTTTTTCGTCAGCGGGGACCGGGTCATTCGACCTTCCCAGGCTGCTCGGCCAATTACTTGGCGCCGAACACACCGAAACGCTGCTTGAAGCGGTCGATACGGCCGCCGGTGTCCAGGACTTTCTGCTTACCGGTGTAGAACGGATGGCACTCGGAGCACACGTCCAGGCTGATATTCTTGCCCAGGGTGGAACGGGTCTTGATCACGTTGCCGCAGCTGCAGGTAGCTTCGAGCGCGACGTATTCGGGATGGATTTCCGGTTTCATTGGTTGATCCTCAGGTCTGGCGTGCCGCCACCCGACCCTATGTCGAGCACCGCACGGAAACAGGCGGCGGATGATACCAGAGTGATAGGGCGTTGCAAGACACAGGCCACGCCGGCTGTCGCGCTGCGCCATGTTAAGATCGCGCCTCCCGCAGAAGGACCACACGCTTGCCTGACACCTCGCCCTGCATCCTGCGCCTCGCCCTGCCCTCCCCCCTGCGCCGTCTGTTTGACTACCGCGCGCCGGCCGGCGTATCGCGAGCGGCATTGCAGCCCGGGATGCGCCTGCGGGTACCCTTCGGCCGCCGCGAAATCATTGGCGTGTTGGTGGAGGTGGCGGAGCACAGCGAAGTACCCGCGGACAAACTGAAAGCCGCACTGGAATTACTCGACAATCGCCCGCTGCTGCCGCCCGCCCTGTTCAAGCTGTGCCTATGGACCGCGCAATACTACCAGCACAGCCTGGGCGATACCCTGAGTTGGGCCCTCCCGGTACTGCTGCGCCAGGGCGAACCTGCCGAGACCCGGCAGGAGCGCTTCTGGCATGTTGCCCCTGGTGCCCAGCTCGATGATCCACGCCTTGCCCGTGCACCACGACAGCGCCAGGCCCTGGCGACCATCGCCCAGCATCCCCACGGCGTCGCGCACCAACTTCTCAACCAGCTGCAACTGAACAAGGACAGCCTTGACCTGCTGCTTGAAAAAGGTCTGGTGAACGTGGAAGTGCGTCGCAGCGCCCCCGCCACACGCCATGGCGCCTGGCTGGCGCAGCCCGAGCTACCGCTGAACCCGGAGCAAAGGGCCTCGTTCGATGCAGTCCACGCCTCGTTCGGCCAATTCAACGCCCTGCTGCTCGCCGGTGTCACCGGCAGCGGCAAGACCGAGGTCTACCTGCAGCTCATTCGCCAGACCCTGGAAGCCGGCAAGCAAGCGCTGGTGCTGATCCCCGAGATCAACCTGGGTCCGCAGACCCTGGAGCGCTTCTCCCGACGCTTCAACGCACGCATCGCCCTGCTGCACTCGGCGGTGAACGACCGAGAACGCCTGGATGCCTGGCTGGCGGCCCGCGATGGCGAGGCCGATATCGTCATCGGCACCCGCTCGGCGCTCTTCACCCCGCTGAAAAACCCCGGGCTGATCATCATCGACGAAGAGCACGACGCTTCCTATAAACAGCAGGAAGGTCTGCGCTACCACGCCCGCGACCTGGCCCTGGTGCGGGCGCGCCAGGAGAACATCCCGATTCTCCTGGGCTCGGCAACTCCGTCTCTGGAAAGCCTGCAGAACGCCCACTCCGGGCGTTATGGTTTGCTGCGCCTGACCCAGCGTGCCGGCGGCGCCAAGCAGCCGCGCTTCCTGCGCCTGGATGTGAAGAGCCTGCCGCTGGACTCGGGCATTTCCATGCCCCTGCAGCAAGCGATCACCCAGACGCTGGCCGCCGGCCAGCAAGTGCTCGTATTCCTCAACCGGCGCGGCTTTGCGCCGACCCTGCTGTGCCACGACTGCGGCTGGATCAGCCAATGCCCGCGCTGCGACGCCCGCATGACGCTGCACCAGCGTTTCAATGAACTGCGCTGCCACCACTGCGGCCATAGCCAGCGCCAACCGGCCTGCTGCCCGGATTGCGGCCGTGTGGACCTGCGCCCGGTCGGGGCGGGCACCGAGCGTGCCGAGGAACGCCTGTCGATCCTATTCCCGAAGACGCCAGTGCTACGCATCGACCGCGACAGCACCTCGCGCAAGGACGCCATGGACAAACTGTTCGCCACCATCCAGCGTGGCGATCCCTGCATCCTGGTCGGCACCCAGATGCTCGCGAAGGGGCACCATTTCCCGCGGGTCACCCTGGTCGCCATCCTCGATGCCGACGGCGGCCTGTTCTCTGCCGACTTCCGCGCCAGCGAGCGAATGGCCCAGCTCATCGTCCAGGTCGCCGGCCGGGCCGGGCGCGCCGAAGAACCGGGCCGCGTGATTATCCAGACCCACCTCGCCGATCATCCGTTGTTGGTGCAACTGACCGAGCAAGGCTACTTCGCATTCGCCGAACAAGCCCTGAGCGAACGCCGCGCCGCCGGGCTACCGCCCTTCGCCCACCTGGCCCTGCTGCGCGCCGAGGCCCACCGACCGGGACAGGCCGAGGAATTCCTCGACGCCGCCTGCGGCGAAGCGGAGCATCTGCTGGGCGACCTGGGTCTGACCGGCGTGGAACTGCTCGGCCCCGTGCCCGCCCCCATGGAGCGGCGCGCCGGCCGCTACCGAGCACAATTGCTGCTACAGTCCGGCGCACGCGCGCCCTTGCACCGCCTGCTGACTCCCTGGAGCCAGGCGCTGGAACAGTTGCCTGGCGGCCGCGCGGTGCGCTGGTCGCTGGATATCGACCCGATTGACTTGTTCTGACCGCTAGCTTTCCGCAGGTTGGCGCCAAGCGTGGCGAAGCCCGATATTTTTGCCCCCTTGCCAGGTTTCGCCCAAGGCTCAAGGCTGTAGGATCAGGTTGAGACTTGAGCGAAACCTAATCCTACATAGCTTGCCGCTGCGCCCCCTGCCCGCCGATAATGCACAGTTTTCAAACAGCGCCAGCCCCACGGCCAGGCCGGAAGAGCAGAAGATGAAAGACACGATTCGCCAGCTGATCCAGCAAGCCCTGACCCGTCTCGCCAGCGAAGGCGTGCTGCCCGAAGGCCTCAGCCCGACCATCCAGGTGGAAAACACCAAGGACAAGTGCCACGGCGACTTCGCCAGCAACATCGCCATGATGCTGGCCAAGCCCGCCGGCATGAAGCCGCGCGACCTGGCTGAAAAATTGATCGCCGCGCTGCCCCAGGACGACCAGGTGGCCAAGGTGGAAATCGCCGGCCCCGGCTTCCTCAACTTCTTCCAGAATAGCGATGCCCTGGCTCAGCGCCTCGAGGAGGCCCTGGCGGACGACCATTTGGGCGTACGCAAGGCCGGTCCGGCCCAGCGCACGGTCATCGACCTGTCCGCACCGAACCTGGCCAAGGAAATGCACGTCGGCCACCTGCGTTCCACCATCATTGGTGATGCCGTCGCGCGGGTGCTGGAATTCCTCGGCGACACCGTGATCCGCCAGAACCATGTTGGCGACTGGGGCACCCAGTTCGGCATGCTGCTGGCCTACATGCAGGAACAGCCGGTGGGAAGCGATGCCGAACTGTCCGACCTGGAAGGTTTCTACCGCGCCGCGAAGAAGCGATTCGACGAGTCCTCCGAGTTCGCCGATCGCGCCCGTGAGCTGGTGGTCAAGCTGCAGGCCGGCGATGCCGACTGCCTGCGCCTGTGGACCCGCTTCAACGACATTTCCCTGAGCCACTGCCAGGCGGTCTACGACCGCCTGGGCGTGAAGCTCACCATGGCTGACGTCAAGGGCGAGAGCGCCTACAACGATGACCTGGCCAATGTAGTCGCCGACCTCAAGGCCAAAGGCCTGCTCACCGAGAGCGACGGAGCCCTTTGCGTGTTCATGGATGAGTTCAAGAATGCCGAAGGCAACCCGCTACCCCTGATCGTGCAGAAAGCCGGCGGCGGCTACCTCTACGCCACCACCGACCTGGCCGCAACTCGCTACCGCAGCAACGTGCTCAAGGCCGACCGGGTGTTGTACTTCGTCGACCAGCGCCAGGCCCTGCACTTCCAGATGGTGTTCGCCGCGGCGCGCCTCGCCGGTTTCGTCCCCGCGTCCATGGAGATGGAGCACATGGGCTTCGGCACCATGAATGGCGCCGACGGCCGCCCGTTCAAGACCCGCGATGGCGGAACGGTCAAATTGATCGACCTGCTCAATGAAGCCGAGCAACGCGCCTACGACCTGGTCAAGGCCAAGAATCCCGAGTTGGAGGACGCCGAACTGCGCCAGATCGCCAGTGCCGTCGGCATTGGCGCCGTGAAGTATGCCGACTTGTCCAAGCACCGCACCAGCGACTACAGCTTCAACTTCGAGCTGATGCTGAGCTTCGAGGGCAACACCGCCCCCTACCTGCTCTACGCCTATACTCGCGTGGCCAGCCTGTTCCGCAAGCGGGGCTTGGACTTCACCGAAGTGGAAGGCCACATCAGCCTCGCTACCGAGCAGGAGCAAGCCCTGGCAGCCAAGTTGGCGCAGTTCGCCGACACCCTCAACAACGTCGCTGCCAAGGGCGTGCCGCACCTGCTCTGCAGCTATCTCTATGACCTGGCCGGCCTGTTCTCCAGCTTCTATGAGAACTGCCCGATCCTCGCCGCCGAGGACGAGGCCACCCAACAGAGTCGCCTGCGCCTCGCCGCGCTGACCGGCCGCACCCTCAAGCAAGGCCTTGAGCTCCTTGGCCTGCAAACTCTGGAACGCATGTAACGGACTATGGCGAAAAAGAAAGCAGCGCCCAAACGCGGCGCCAGCCGCTACCAGGCCCCCGCGCGAAAACCCGTGCCCGGCTGGGTATGGCTGGCCATGGGCCTGGTCATCGGCGCCTTTGTGGTGTTCCTGACCAAGCTCGAGCCCGGCCGCGACGAAATACGTAGACCGCAGCCCGACCAGGCGGCCGCAAGCAAGGCAACGGGCAAGCCAAGTGCCTCCCCTACTCCGGCGCAAGAACCGGCCAAGCCCAAATATGACTTCTACACCCTGCTGCCAGAGTCAGAAGTCATAGTGCCGCCCGAAGCCGTGCCGAAGGAAACTCCGCCGCCACCTGCACAAAAACCGGTTACACCCGAAGAGGCCGCCAAGATCGATGCCGCACGCGCCCAGGCGGCGCTGAATGGCCAAACGCCCCCGCCTCCTCCGGTGGTGGCCAAGGCTCCGGTCACCAACCAGTTCTTCCTCCAGGCCGGATCATTTCGCAAGCGGGAAGACGCCGACCGGGTGCGCGCGCAGATCATCCTGCTCGGGCAGAATGTCCAGGTCGAATCCGGCAAGGTCCGCGAAGAAACCTGGTACCGCGTGCTGGTCGGCCCGTTCGCCAATCGTGCGCAGCTGTCAGGGGCGCAGAAGCAATTGGCCGCCAGCGGCTTCAGCAATCTTCTTTTGCAGCAGCGCCAAAGCCGCTGAGCAGAGAATCACCTTGCCCGGTTGAAAAGCCGGGCAAGGCCCCCCATCTGAGTTTCCATTCGGGCAATTCGCCCCGCTGCGTGGAGACTCCCCCCTTGACCACCATCGTTTCAGTCCGCCGCAACGGCAAAGTCGTCATGGGCGGCGACGGCCAGGTTTCCCTCGGCAACACCGTGATGAAAGGCAACGCCAAGAAGGTGCGCCGCCTCTACCACGGCCAGGTGCTCGCTGGTTTCGCCGGCGCCACCGCCGACGCCTTCACCCTCTTCGAACGCTTCGAAGGACAGCTGGAAAAACACCAGGGCCACCTTGTCCGTGCCGCCGTCGAGCTGGCCAAGGACTGGCGCACCGATCGCTCCCTGAGCCGCCTCGAAGCCATGCTCGCCGTGGCCAACAAGGATGCCTCGCTGATCATCACTGGCAACGGCGATGTGGTCGAACCCGAGCAATGCCTGATCGCAATGGGCTCCGGCGGCGGTTTCGCCCAGGCCGCAGCCATGGCCCTGCTCAAGCACACCGAACTGTCCGCCCGCGACATCACCGAGACCGCGTTGAACATCGCCGGCTCCATTTGTGTCTTCACCAACCAGAACCTGACTATCGAGGAACTGGACAGCGCCGAGTAAGGCCGCCGTCCGGTACTGGAGCACCCTTTTATGTCCATGACGCCCCGCGAAATCGTCCACGAACTCAATCGCCACATCGTTGGCCAGGACGACGCCAAGCGCGCCGTCGCTATCGCCCTGCGTAACCGCTGGCGGCGCATGCAGCTGCCGGCCGAGCTGCGCGCGGAAGTGACGCCGAAGAACATTCTGATGATCGGCCCGACTGGCGTCGGCAAGACCGAAATCGCCCGTCGCCTGGCCAAGCTGGCCAACGCACCGTTCCTCAAGGTCGAAGCCACCAAGTTCACTGAAGTGGGCTATGTCGGCCGTGACGTCGAGTCGATCATCCGCGACCTCGCCGATGCGGCGATCAAGATGATGCGCGAGCAGGAGATGCACAAGGTGCGCTACCGCGCAGAGGACGCCGCCGAAGATCGTATCCTCGATGCGCTGCTGCCGCCGGCCCGCCAGGGCTTCGGCGAAGAGCCGGTGCGCGAGGACTCCAACACCCGCCAGCTGTTCCGCAAGCGCCTGCGCGAAGGCCAGCTGGACGATAAAGAGATCGACATTGAAGTCGCCGAGTCCCCAGCTGGCGTGGAGATCATGGCCCCGCCCGGCATGGAGGAGATGACCAACCAGTTGCAGAACCTGTTCTCCAACCTGGGCAAAGGCAAGCGCAAGAGCCGCAAGCTGAAGGTCAAGGAAGCCCTGAAGCTGGTCCGCGACGAAGAAGCCGCGCGCCTGGTCAACGAGGAGGAACTCAAGGCAGCCGCCCTGGAAGCGGTGGAGCAGAACGGCATCGTCTTCATCGACGAGATCGACAAGGTCGCCAAGCGCGGCAACGTCGGCGGTGCCGACGTCTCTCGCGAAGGCGTACAGCGCGATCTGCTGCCGCTGATCGAGGGCTGCACCGTCAACACCAAGCTGGGCATGGTCAAGACCGACCACATCCTGTTCATCGCCTCCGGCGCCTTCCACCTGTCCAAGCCCAGCGACCTGGTGCCGGAACTGCAAGGCCGCCTACCGATTCGCGTGGAACTCAAGGCCCTGAGCCCCGAGGACTTCGAGCGCATTCTCACCGAACCTCACGCCTCGCTCACCGAGCAGTACACAGCGCTGCTGAAAGTCGAGGGCCTGAACATCGAGTTCGCCCCGGACGGCATCAAGCGCCTCGCGGAAATCGCCTGGCAGGTCAACGAGAAGACCGAGAACATCGGTGCCCGTCGCCTGCACACCCTGCTTGAACGCCTCTTGGAAGAAGTGTCCTTCAGTGCCGGCGACCTCGCCGCCCAGCATGACGAAACGCCGATCCGCATCGACGCTGCCTACGTCAATGGCCACCTCGGCGAACTGGCGCAGGATGAGGACCTGTCGCGCTACATTCTCTGATGAGCGCGACCCACTTCGGGCGGCATCCGGCCGCCCGGAGCATGGGTCCATGACGGAGTTTCACCCCATGAAGATCCCCAGCGGCATCGAACTGCACAAGGCGTCGAAGACTCTGACCCTCAAGTACGGGCCCGACGAAAGCTACACCCTGACCGCCGAATTCCTGCGCGTGCATTCCCCGTCCGCCGAAGTCCAGGGACACGGGAAACCCGTGCTGCAACACGGCAAGATAAACGTCGGCCTCACCAAGCTGGAGCCAGCTGGCAACTACGCCCTCAAATTGACCTTCGATGACGGACATGACAGTGGCCTGTTCACTTGGGACTATCTCTACGAACTGTCCACTCGCCAGGAGTCGCTCTGGAGCGAATACCTGCAAGCCCTGGCCGCCGCTGGCCGCTCCCGCGACCCAGACGAGTCCATCGTCAAGCTCATGCTCTGAGCTGGTGCACCGCACGCACCACTTCCGATCTCTTCGCCCAAGGTTAGGGCGCTTTTTCTAATGCCGCTCGCCATACTCATCGGGCAGCGGCCTTTCTGCGATCCGCTTGCGCAAACTGAAAAACTCGGGTAACCAAACTCTGGCAGGTTCCATGCATTTGGCTACGCCAGATGATGAGAAATACGCGAAGTTCGCTTCGCCACCCGGTAACCCGAGCGATGTAACCCTACCCAGCGACAGGGCAATCGACTCAGGACAATGGAGCGTCGTAGATGAGCAACAAGAACAATGAAGACCTGCAGCGTCAAGCCTCGGAACACACCCTGAACCTCAACCCGGTGATAGGAATTCGTGGCAAGGATCTGCTGACTTCAGCCCGGATGGTGCTGTTGCAAGCCATCAAACAACCCATTCACAGCGCCAAGCATGTCGCCCACTTCGGTCTCGAACTGAAGAACGTCCTGCTCGGCCAGTCCGAGTTGCAACCCGAATCCGACGACCGCCGCTTCAACGACCCCGCTTGGAGCCAGAACCCACTTTATCGCCGCTACCTGCAGACTTACCTGGCCTGGCGCAAGGAGCTGCACGAGTGGATCGAGGACAGCAACCTCTCGGGCCAGGACACCAGCCGTGGCCACTTCGTCATCAACCTGATGACCGAAGCCATGGCTCCGACCAACACCATGGCCAACCCCGCGGCGGTCAAGCGCTTTTTCGAGACCGGCGGCAAGAGCCTGCTCGATGGCCTCTCGCACCTGGCCAAGGACCTGGTCAACAATGGCGGCATGCCGAGCCAGGTGAACATGGATGCCTTTGAGGTCGGCAAAAACCTCGCCACCACCGAAGGCGCTGTAGTGTTCCGCAACGACGTGCTGGAGCTCATCCAGTACAAGCCCATCACCGAATCGGTCCACGAGCGCCCACTGCTGGTGGTGCCACCACAGATCAACAAGTTCTACGTGTTCGACCTGTCGCCGGAAAAGAGCCTGGCACGCTTCTGCCTGCGCAGCAGCTTCCAGACCTTTATCGTCAGCTGGCGCAACCCGACCAAGGCGCAGCGCGAATGGGGCCTCTCGACGTACATCGGAGCGCTCAAGGAAGCCATCGATGTGATCCTGAAGATCACCGGCAGCAAGGACCTCAACGTGCTGGGCGCCTGCTCCGGCGGCATCACCACCGTTGCCCTGCTCGGCCACTACCAGGCTATCGGCGAGAACAAGATCAACGCCTTCACCCAGATGGTCAGCGTCCTCGACTTCAACCTGAATAACCAGGTCGCCCTGTTCGCTGACGAGATGACCCTGGAGGCCGCCAAGCGCCGCTCCTATCAGGCTGGCGTTCTCGAAGGCAAGGACATGGCCAAGGTCTTCGCCTGGATGCGCCCCAACGACCTGATCTGGAACTACTGGGTCAACAATTACCTGATGGGCAACGAGCCCCCGGCATTCGACATCCTCTACTGGAACAACGACACCACCCGTCTGCCCGCGGCCTTCCACGGCGAACTGGTCGAAATGTTCAAGACCAACGCCCTGACCCGGCCGAATGCCCTGGAAGTGTGCGGCACGCCGATCGATCTCAAGCAGGTCACCTGCGACTTCTTCTGCCTCGCCGGCACCACCGACCACATCACGCCCTGGGAAGCCTGCTACCGCTCGGCGCTTCTGCTGGGCGGCAAGTGCGAGTTCGTACTGTCCAACAGCGGGCACATCCAGAGCATCCTCAACCCGCCCGGCAACCCCAAGGCGCGCTTCTCCACCGGCACCGAGCTGCCGGCCGACCCCAAGGCCTGGCTGGAGAAAGCCACCAAGCACGCCGACTCCTGGTGGCTGTACTGGCAGAGCTGGATGGCCGAACGCTCCGGCAAGACAAAGAAGGCCAACTTCACCCTGGGCAACAAGGCCTACCCGGCAGGGGAGGCATCCCCCGGCACCTATGTACACGAGCGTTGATGGTTTGCGCCCTGCGCAACACTGCCCTAGGCACCGGGATGTGTCCAACGCGCCGCCCCGCGAGTCCGGCGGCGCAACCAGGCACCGCCTGGCGGTTGCAGGGGAGGTCCGAGCGGACCTCCCACTGCGTTTTTGACTAAAGGGCCCTGCGCATGCCGCTACCTTTCGTGTTCCGCACCATCGAGCTTGATGGCCAGACCGTCCGCACCGCTGTCCGCCCCGGGCAGTCGCACATGACGCCCTTGCTGATCTTCAACGGCATCGGGGCCAACCTCGAGTTGGTCTTTCCCTTCGTCCAGGCACTGGACCCGGACCTGGAAGTGATTGCGTTCGATGTACCCGGTGTCGGCGGTTCATCTACGCCCAGCACGCCATACCGATTCGCCGGGCTCGCCAAGCTGGCAGCACGCATGCTGGATTACCTGGACTATGGCCAGGTCAGTGCGATCGGAGTGTCCTGGGGCGGAGCTCTGGCCCAGCAGTTCGCCCACGACTACCCGGAGCGCTGCAAGAAGCTCATCCTCGCTGCCACCTCGGCGGGCGCGATCATGGTGCCGGGCAAGCCCAAGGTGCTCTGGCGCATGGCCAGCCCAAGGCGGTACATCCAGCCGTCCTATGGCGTCCACATCGCACCCGATATCTACGGCGGCGCCTTCCGCCGCGACCCGGGGCTGGCCATGGCGCATGCGAGCAAGGTGCGCTCGTCCGGCAAGATGGGCTACTACTGGCAGCTGTTCGCCGGCCTCGGCTGGACCAGCATCCACTGGCTGCATCGCATCCGTCAGCCCACCCTGGTGCTGGCAGGGGACGACGACCCGATCATCCCGCTGGTGAACATGCGCCTGCTGGCCTGGCGCATTCCCAATGCGGAACTCCATGTGATCGATGACGGCCACCTATTCCTGGTGACCCGCGCCGAAACCGTAGCGCCGATCATCATGAAGTTCCTCGCCGAAGAGCGGCAGCGCGCGGTGATTCATCCCCAGGCCGTCCCGCTGCGCGGACATTGACGAACGCCCTGCGCGGGGGCGCGCCCATAACCTCTCGCCCCAGCCTGGTGCATGCTGTAACCAACTTGAATTCTGCCCACGATAGTCTGCAATGCACATCTGTCGCCGAATGGTACAAGCCTTGCTGTAAACCTCCCGAACCACGGACCGAATACGGAGCGTTGCCCATGCGAGAAAAACAAGTACAGGGCACCTTACCGGTGCCAGCAGCCTTCATGAACGCACAGAACGCCATTGTCGGGCTGCGCGGCAAGGACCTGTTTTCCACCGTCCGCAACCTTGCCTTGCAAGGGCTCCGCCACCCCGTGCACAGCGCCCGGCACATGCTGGCCTTCGGCGGCCAGGTCAGCCGTGTCCTGCTCGGCGACACGCTGCACCAACCCAACCCGCAGGACAGTCGGTTCGCCGATCCCTCCTGGACATTCAACCCGTTCTATCGGCGGGGTTTGCAGGTCTACCTCGCCTGGCAAAAACAGCTCGCCGCATGGATCGAGGAAAGCGACCTCAGTGATGATGACCGTGCCCGTGCACGCTTCGTCCTGGCCCAGCTCAGCGATGCCCTGGCACCCACCAACAGCCTGCTCAACCCCGTGGCGATCAAGGAGCTGTTCAACACCGGCGGCCTCAGCCTGGTCAACGGACTGCGCCACATGGTGGACGACCTGCTGCACAACGACGGCATGCCCAGCCAGGTCAGCAAGCAGGCCTTCGAAGTGGGCCGCAACCTTGCCACCACGCCAGGTGCAGTGATCTTTCGCAATGAGATGCTAGAACTCATCCAGTACAAGCCGATGAGCGAGAAGCAGTACCTGCGCCCTTTGCTGATCGTGCCGCCGCAGATCAACAAGTACTACATCTTCGACCTCAGCCCCGACAAAAGCTTCGTCCAGTACGCTCTCAAGAATGGTCTGCAAGTCTTCGTGGTGAGCTGGCGCAACCCCGATGCGCGCCATCGCGAGTGGGGGTTGTCCACCTACGTTCAGGCGCTGGAGGAGGCACTGGATGTCTGTCGCGCCATCACCGGCAGCAAGGAGGTCAACCTGATGGGTGCCTGTGCTGGCGGTCTGACCATCGCGGCCCTGCAAGGGCATTTGCAGGCCCGCCGGCAGCTGCGCAAGGTCGGCAGCGCGAGCTACCTGGTGAGCCTGCTGGACAGCCAGGTCGACAGTCCCGCCATGCTCTTCGCCGACGAGCAGACGCTGGAAGCCGCCAAGCGCCGCTCGTACCAGCAAGGCGTGCTGGACGGCAAGGACATGGCCAAGGTGTTCGCCTGGATGCGTCCCAACGATCTGGTGTGGAACTACTTCGTCAACAATTACCTGCTGGGTCGCCAACCGCCGGCCTTCGACATCCTTTACTGGAACAATGACAACACTCGCCTGCCAGCCGCCCTGCACGGCGACCTGCTCGACTTCTTCAAGCACAACCCGCTTACCCGCAGCGGTGGCCTGGAGATCTGCGGTACCCCGATCGACCTGCAGAAGGTCAACGTCGACAGCTTTAGTGTCGCCGGGATCAATGACCACATCACCCCCTGGGACGCTGTCTACCGTTCCGCCTTGCTGCTGGGTGGCGACAGTCGTTTCGTGCTGTCCAACAGCGGGCATATCCAGAGCATCCTCAACCCACCTGGCAACCCCAAGGCCAACTACTTCGAAAACGGCAAGCTCAGCTCCGACCCACGGGCCTGGTACTACGATGCCAAGCACATCGAGGGCAGCTGGTGGGCACAGTGGCTCGGCTGGATCCAGGAGCGCTCGGGAGAGCAACGGGAAACCCTGACCGCCCTCGGAAATCAGGACTACCCCGCCATGGAGGCTGCGCCCGGCACGTATGTGCATGTGCGCTGACCTTGAAACCGGCCGGCAGCGCCGCCAAAGGCGTACCGGCCACTACGTTCGTCAGCCCAACAAGAAGACTGGATGAAGACCCGCGACCGCATCCTCGAATGTGCCCTCGACCTGTTCAACCGCAACGGCGAACCCAACGTCACCACCTTGGAAATCGCTACCGAGCTGGGCATCAGCCCGGGCAACCTCTACTACCACTTCCACGGCAAGGAGCCGTTAGTGATGGCACTGTTCGAGCGTTTCCAGGAAGCACTGGCACCGCTCCTCGACCCACCGGCAGACGCGCAGCTGGATGCAGAAGACTACTGGTTGTTCCTTCACCTGATCGTCGAGCGGCTGGCGCAGTACCGCTTCCTGTTCCAGGACCTGTCCAACCTCGCCGGACGCCTGCCCAAGCTGGCCAAAGGCATGCGCAGCTGGCTGAACCACCTCAAGCGCACGCTCGCCACCCTGCTCGCCCGCCTCAAGGCGGAGCAACAACTGGTCAGCGACACCGACGCGCTCGGCCAGCTGGTGGAACAGATCACCCTGACTCTGTTGTTCTCTCTGGATTACCAGCGCGTGCTCGGTAGCGGTGGCGAGATCCGCCTGGTCGTGTACCAGGTGATGATGCTGGTGGCCCCGCACCTGCGGCCTGGATCCCGCCATGCCGCAGAAAGCCTCGCCAGGCGTTATCTGGAGGCCTGAAGTCCCAGGCAACATGCGAAAGGTCGCAACACGCAATGATACGTAGCTGAAAGCAAAACGCCCGGCGAAGCCGGGCGTTTGCGTTACTGCGATGAAACTCAGGACTGGCTGGTAGCCGGTGCTGCCGAGGGTGTCGGAACGGCAGCCGGTGCAGCAGTCGGGGTTGGCGCAGGTGCTGGAGCAGCAGCAGTCGAAGCAGCAGCTGGGACAGGGGCTGGTGCTGGAGCGGCAGGCTTGGCAGCCTTCGGCGCTGCGGGTTTCTTCACTACTGGCTTCTTCGCAGCAGCAGGCTTGGCAACCGCCGCAGGTTTTGCCGCGGCCTTGGCTGCAGGCTTGGCCACCGGTTTTGCAGCGGCAGGCTTGGCAGCGGCAGCAGGCTTCGCGGCCGCCTTGGCCGCAGCGGGCTTGGTCGCCGCCTTAGCCGCGGGTTTGGCGGCTGCCACTTTTGCGGCAGGCTTGGCAGCAGGTTTCGCTGCGGCCTTGGCTGCCGGCTTCACAGCTGCCTTGGCAGCGGGCTTGACCGACTTCGCCGAAACACCGGTGATTTTCTCCAGCTGCTTGGTCAGGCTATCGACCTTGCTCTGCAGATCCTTCACCTCACCGCGGCTGGGCACGCCCAGGCGGGAGATCGCGCTGTTCAAACGCTTGTCGAACGCCTCTTCCAGCTCGCTCCACTTACCGAACGCCTTGTCCTTGACCTCTTCGACCTTGGACTTGGCGGAGCCGACGCGCGAGCCGACCTTCGACTTCACGGCGTCAACCTGCTTGTCCACTTCTGTCTTGGCCAGTTTTTCGGCCTTCTCGCCATCCTTGACCAGCGTATCGAACAGCTTGGTGCCGTCGTTGCTGATTTTCGAGTAGGCCCCCAGGCCCGCCAGCCAGATCTGGCGCGAGTACTTCTCGACCTCGCCGATCCAGGAGTTGGTGTCTTTATCGGTTTTCTTCTTGCCAGCCATCCTGCTCTCCTTATTTGGTTCGCGCGACGTGTTCGAGCAACGCGCTCAGCTCATCAAGCTTAGCAGAGAGTACTTCGACGTCCTTGCGGGAGGGAATGCCAATACGATTGAGCGCGCTGGCCACTCGGTCGTCGAACGCTTTCTCGATCTTGTCGAACTGCACTTCGACCTTGCCCTTGACCTCGGTGACGCTGCTCTTCACGGAGTCGAACTGGCTGTTGGCGGCTTCGACCTGCTCGTCGACCAACTTCTTGCCTTGCTCCTCGACGCCTTCGCCAGCCTTGACCAGCTCCTTGAAATAATCGACGCCTTCCTGACCAGCCTTGGCATAAGCGCCCAGGCCTGCCAACCAGATCTTGCGGGCGTAGAGCTTAACGTCAGCCAGAACGGTGGTCTTGCTTTCTACTTTCTCGACTTTCTTTTTGGCGGCTACTCTGGCCATGGTGCACCTCACGCGGAATGGACGATGACTCGCCCTTTCTCAGGGCTTGAGCGCAAGGTAGCGAGGAAAATTAGAAACCGCATACTAGCCGCGCAATGGGCTTGGTGGTGGGGGGCAAAATCATTCGCGAAGCGGCACCGTAGGTTGGTGCGGGCCGCGCAGGTCTGAGCTTGGCGAAGTGGAACACCGCCCGGCCCAACGATCCGGGGCACAACATGCAGCACCTGCTGGGCTTCGCTCCGCTCTGCCCAAACTACGTGGGTGTTTCAGCAGTCGAAAACGCCGGGCGAGCCCCTCAGACCAGATAATCGTCCAGCGCCTTCTCGATCTCGCGCTTGATGCTGCCGCTCATAGCCGAAAGCAATAGGCCCAGCTTGACCTCCACGCGCACCTTGTCGTTGCTCACTTCGATCTGCCCATCGGCGCCGCTACGCTTGAACTCCAGCGTGTCGCCACGCCACTGGTAGCGAACGTCGTACTCGCGCGCCAGGCGCTCAGCCAGCTTCTCGGCCTTCTCGCGCACCGCCTCGTGACCGAGGTTATGCGAACGTTCGACATGGATACGGGCCATGGACTTCTCCTCACTGCGACCTATGGTCGCGCGACTATAACAGGCCCCGCGGGCCCTGGCCGTGTGGAGCACGTTCCGTCGCCAAGACAAAGCGGGGCGCGGGCATTAGAATGGCCGCCATTCAAATCCGGTGGCAGCGACATGAACGACCCGCGCAAAGGCAGCGATGCCGAACCCACGACCCACTTCGGCTACCAGCAGGTTCCGGAAAGCCAGAAAGCAGCCAAGGTCGCCGAAGTCTTCCACTCGGTGGCAGCCAAATACGACTTGATGAACGACCTGATGTCCGGTGGCGTCCACCGTCTCTGGAAGCGCTTCACCATCGAACTGTCGGGTGTGCGTCCGGGCAACCGTGTGCTGGATATCGCAGGCGGTACGGGCGACCTCACCCGCCAGTTCTCGCGCCTGGTCGGCTTGACCGGAGAGGTGGTACTCGCCGACATCAACGCCTCCATGCTCAAGGTCGGCCGCGACAAGCTGCTCGACAGCGGCGTGGCCGGCAACGTGAGCTTCGTCCAGGCCGATGCCGAGAAACTGCCCTTCCCCGATAACCACTTCGATGTCGTTACCATCGCCTTCGGCCTGCGCAACGTCACCCACAAGGACGAAGCCCTGCGCTCGATGCTGCGCGTGCTCAAGCCGGGTGGCCGCCTGCTGGTTCTGGAGTTTTCCAAACCTTCCAGCGCCCTGCTGTCCAAGGCCTACGACACCTATTCCTTCAGCCTTCTACCGCTGATGGGCAAGCTGATCACCAACGACGCCGAGAGCTATCGCTACCTGGCTGAGTCGATCCGCATGCACCCGGACCAGGAAACGCTGAAGGCGATGATGGGTGAAGCCGGTTTCGAGCGCGTCACCTACCACAACATGACCGGCGGCATCGTCGCCCTGCACCGCGGCATCAAGCCCTGATGCTGACCCAGGCGCTGCTCGCAGGCGTTGAGCTCAGCCTCAACCGGGTGCTGACCCTGGACAGCACCGCGTTGCCGCGCATGGCCGCTCTGGAAGGCTCGGTCATCGAGGTCGACTGCCAGAGCCCCGCGTTGCGGCTGTTCCTGCTACCTGGAAGCGACGGCCTCAAGCTGGCCACCCACTGGGCCGCCCCTGCCGACTGCCGCTTGCGCGCCCCCGCTTCCAGCCTGCTGCGACTGGCCACCACGCGAGAAAAGTCAACCATCCTGCACAGCCCGGAAGTCAGCCTGGACGGCGATAGCGCCGCATTGCTGGAACTGGCCGAGATCCTCCAGGACCTGGAGCTGGACTGGGAGTACGAACTATCGCGCTGGCTCGGCCCGGTAGGCACCCAACTGCTCGCCGGCCACCTGCGCAGCCGCGCTGGCTGGGCCGGACAAAGCCTGGACAGCCTGCGGCAGAACCTCGCCGACTACCTGGCAGAGGAATCCCGCACCCTGGTCGGCCGGCGTGAAGCCGACGCCCGCTTTACCGAACTGGACCGTCTCAAGCTCGCCCTCGACCGTCTCGATGCCCGCGTCGAACGCCTGACCCCGAGAAACAAGCCCTCCGCATGAAGCTGCTCGCCATCCGCCGTCTGCTGCGCATCCAACAGGTCATTATCCGCTACCGGCTCGATGACCTGCTGCTCGACCTGCCGTTGCCCTGGTGGCTGCGTACGCTGAGCTATGCCCTGCCTTGGCGCTGGCTGCCCCGCAAGGAACTGTCGCTGAGCCGCGGCGAACGCCTGCGACGCGCCCTGGAGGACCTGGGGCCGATCTTCATCAAGTTCGGCCAACTGCTGTCCACCCGCCGCGACCTGATGCCGCCGGACATTGCCGACGAACTGGCGCGCCTGCAGGACCAGGTGCCGCCCTTCGCACCTGAAAAGGCCGTCGCCCGTATCGAGGAGCAACTCGGTGCCAAGGTCAGCCAGATATTCGCCCGTTTCGACGTCGAGCCGCTGGCTTCCGCCTCGGTGGCCCAGGTGCATGCTGCCCAGCTGAAGAGCGGCGAAGAAGTGGTGGTGAAGGTCATTCGTCCCAACTTGCGACCGATCATCCGCCAGGACCTGGCCTGGCTGTTCCTGATCGCCCGCCTGGCCGAACGCGTCTCCAGCGATGCGCGGCGCCTGCGCCCGGTGGAAGTGGTCGACGACTACGAAAAGACCATCTACGACGAACTCGACCTGCTCCGCGAAGCGGCCAACGCCAGCCAGCTCCGCCGCAACTTCGAAGGCTCGCCCCTCCTCTATGTGCCCCAGGTCTACTGGGATTGGTGCCGACCCAAAGTCCTGGTGATGGAGCGCATCTACGGCGTCCCAGTGACGGACCTCGCCACCCTCGCCGACCAGCGTACCGACATGAAGCTGCTGGCTGAGCGGGGCGTGGAGATCTTCTTCACCCAGGTGTTCCGCGACAGCTTCTTCCACGCCGACATGCACCCGGGGAACATCTTCGTCAGCACGCGACAGCCCTGGAATCCGCAGTACATTGCCATCGACTGCGGCATCATCGGCAGCCTCACCCCCGAGGACCAGGACTACCTGGCGCGCAACCTCATTGCCTTCTTCAAGCGCGACTACCGCCGCGTCGCCCAGCTGCACATCGACTCCGGCTGGGTACCGGCCGAAACCAAGGTCAATGACTTCGAAGCAGCCATCCGCACCGTCTGCGAGCCCATCTTCGAGAAGCCGCTGAAAGACATTTCCTTCGGCCAATTGCTGCTGCGCCTGTTCCAGACCGCTCGCCGCTTCAACATGGAAGTGCAGCCGCAGCTGGTGCTGCTACAGAAGACTCTATTGAACATCGAAGGCCTCGGTCGACAGCTCTACCCCGACCTGGACCTGTGGACCACCGCGCAACCCTTCCTCGAACGCTGGATGCGTGAGCGCATCAGCCCCCTGCACCTGCTGCGCAACCTGCAGCAGCAGGCCGAGCAGGTGCCGCACTTGTCGCAGATGGCTCGCGAGACACTGGAACGTTTGTCTCTGCCCGCCGCCGCCACGCAGAAAAACGAAGCACCGCGCGAGCCGCAATGGGCTGCGCGCCTGCTCGGCGCCCTACTGATCGCAGGTGCAGCCACCCAAGGGCTCGCAGCCATTGTCGAGGCTTGGCCGAGCTGGCTGATGCTGGCCGGCGGTCTATATCTGGTGCTGCGCCGATAGCCAGCCCCGTGCTGCACTGGCACACTTATTCGATTCAAGCGCCGCGCCCAGGCTGGGGCGGCCCAGGTTGTGGAAGACCAAATGAACGACTGGCTGGAAGAGATTCACTGGAGTGCAGAAGGCCTGGTGCCGGCGATCGCCCAGGACCACAAGACAGGCCGCGTGCTGATGATGGCCTGGATGAACCGCGAGTCCCTCGCCCTCACCGTCGCCGAGCAGCGCGCCATCTACTGGTCCCGCTCGCGTGGCAAACTGTGGCGCAAGGGCGAGGAGTCCGGGCATGTGCAAAAGCTCCATGAGCTGCGCCTGGACTGCGACGCCGACGTGATCATCCTGCAGGTCGAACAACTCGGCGGCATCGCCTGCCATACTGGCCGGGAAAGCTGCTTCTACCGCGTATTCGAGAACGGCGGCTGGAAGACCGTCGACCCCGTACTCAAGGACCCGCATGCCATCTACACCGCAGGACATAGCCATGAGTGACACCTTCAGCCGCCTGGCCGAGGTTCTGGAAGCGCGCAAAAATGCCGCGCCCGACAGTTCCTACGTTGCCAGCCTGTACCACAAGGGCCTGAACAAGATCCTGGAGAAGGTCGGCGAGGAAGCGGTGGAAACCATCCTGGCCGCCAAGGATGCCGCCACCAGTGGCGACAGCAGCGACCTGATCTACGAAACCGCCGACCTCTGGTTCCATAGCCTGATCATGCTCGCCGCCCTCGGCCAGCATCCCCAGGCCGTACTGGACGAACTGGACCGTCGCTTCGGCCTGTCCGGGCACGCCGAGAAGGCAGCCCGTCAGCCCTCCGCCTGACAACAATCAAGAGGAACGCACCATGGGTATCTTCGACTGGAAACACTGGCTGGTCATTCTCATCGTCGTCGTGCTGGTCTTCGGCACCAAGCGCCTGAAGAACCTTGGCTCCGACGTCGGCGAGGCCATCAAGGGCTTTCGCAAAGCCATGAACACCGAGGAGGGCGGCGACAAGGCTCCCGAGCAGCCTGCCGCCCAACAGCCCGGCGCCAACCTGAACCAGCCGCACACCATCGACGGCCAGGCGCAGAAAGTGCAGGACCCGGTCACCCGCAAGGACTGATGACACATGTTCGGTATCAGCTTCGGTGAACTGCTACTGATCGGCCTGATCGCACTGCTGGTGCTCGGCCCCGAGCGGCTGCCCGGCGCTGCGCGCACGGCCGGCCTGTGGATCGGCCGCCTCAAGCGCAGCTTCAACACGATCAAGCAGGAGGTCGAGCGCGAGATCGGCGCCGACGAGATCCGCCGTCAGCTGCATAACGAACACATCATGTCGCTGGAGCGGCAGATCAAGGAAAGCATTGTGCCCCCCGCGGCCGATGCTGCTACGCCTGACAGCGCCCTGGCGCCCCAGGCCAGCGCCACGACTGCCCCGCCCGCCGCCAGCGCTGCCCAGCCTGCGCCGGAGCCGGTTCCGGCAGCCGCCGTGCAAGCCACCGACACGCCCACGACACCCCAGCCGCCCCCCGAACCGCAGCAGCCGTCCCGCATCCCATGAGCGACCAGAAGCCGGAACAAGACCAGGAAATGCCCCTGGTCTCGCACCTCACCGAACTGCGCACGCGCCTGCTGCGCTGCGTGGCGGCCATCTTCCTGATCTTTGCCGGCCTGTTCTACTTCGCCCAGAAGATCTACACCCTGGTCTCGGCGCCCCTGCGCCAGTACCTGCCGGAAGGCGCGACGATGATCGCCACCGACGTGGCGTCGCCCTTCCTCACGCCCTTCAAGCTGACCATGGTCGTGGCCCTGTTCCTCGCCATGCCGGTGATCTTGCACCAGGTCTGGGGCTTCATCGCGCCGGGCCTGTACAAGCATGAGAAACGCATCGCCCTGCCACTGCTGGTGTCGAGCATCGTGCTGTTCTATGGCGGCATGGCCTTCGCCTACTTCCTGGTGTTCCCGCTGATCTTCCACTTCTTTGCCAGCGTGACCCCGGAAGGCGTGTCGATGATGACCGACATCAGCAGCTACCTCGACTTCGTCATGACGCTGTTCTTCGCCTTCGGCGTGGCCTTCGAGATTCCAGTGGCGGTGGTGTTGCTGATCTGGATCGGCGTTGTGAACGTCGAATACCTCAAGCGCATCCGCCCGTACGTGATCATCGGCTGCTTCGTCGTCGGCATGGTGCTGACGCCGCCGGACATCTTCTCCCAGACCCTGCTGGCCGTGCCCATGTGGCTGCTTTACGAGGTCGGCTTGTTCTGCGGCAGTCTGATCCGCAAGCGCGGCGACCACCCCGAAGATGGTGCCGAAGATTCCGGCGACCAGCCCCCCGCGACTCGTCCGTGAACCTGCTACTTCTGGAGGACGCCGACTTCATTTCGGCGGATCGCGCGCGGCTTGAGGGTCGTCGGCTCAAACACCTGCATGAGGTGCACCGGGCCGAAGAAGGCGACAGCCTGCGGGTCGGCCAAGTCGGTGGCCAGATGGGCCAGGGGCGCCTGTTGCGCCTGGAGGCGGACTGCGCCGAACTCGAAGTCAGCTTCGACCAGCCTCCGCCGGGCAAGCTGCCCATCACCCTGCTGCTAGCCCTGCCGCGCCCGAAGATGCTCCGTCGCGTGCTGCAGACCGTCGCCGCCATGGGCGTGCCGCGCCTGGTGCTGCTGAACAGCTACCGGGTGGAAAAGAGTTTCTGGCAGACGCCCTTCCTCGAAGCGGCGAGTATCCGCGAGCAACTGATCCTCGGCCTGGAACAGGCCCGCGATACCATGCTGCCCGAGGTGATCATCGAAAAGCGCTTCAAGCCCTTCGTCGAGGACCGCCTGCCGCAGCTGGCTCAGGACACCCTCGGCCTGGTCGGCCACCCCGGCAACTACCCGGCCTGCCCACGCGCGGTGGAACGCCCCATCACCCTGGCCATTGGCCCGGAAGGCGGCTGGATTCCCTACGAAGTGGAAAAGATGCAGGAAGCAGGCCTGCAACCCGTCCAGCTTGGCGAGCGCATCCTGCGCGTAGAGACGGCCGTCACGGCCTTGCTTGCACGGTTGTTCTGAGACGCGGCGCTGGCGTAGGCTGAAGCCATCCCCTCGCCCTTGAGAAGCCTATGCGCCCGCTGACCATCGACCTCGACGAACTGGCCTTCGCCCTCAATACCGAAGGCCTCGACCATTACCTTGACCTGCTGAGCGGCAAAGTCCTGCTCATCCCCGAGGAGGATGCCGACCCGGAATTGGAAACCCTGCTGCGCGAAGAGCCGGAGCGATTCCTGCTGGTGGAGCCGCTGGGGCAGGGCGAAGAACTGCGGCTGATGCAGGAATTCCTTCTCGAGGTGGTCCATCCCCATGCCTACGCCGCCCTGGAGCAGGCCTTGGCAGGCCGCAAGCCAGCGCGCACCTTCCGCCACGTGCTGATGGAGTATCCCGTGCTGCTGGAGGCCTGGCACGCCTTCGAAGCCAACAGGTTGCGCGAACTGGCGCAGGACTGGCTGGAAGAGAACCAATTGCAGCCCGCGACTCCGCTGCACTGATACTGAAGTGCACGCCTGTAGGGGCGAACCCATTTTCCGAGCAGGCCGAAACCCTGCACTTGGAGGCCGCACTAACCTCGGCGTCCCTCGCCCCAGCCCTCTCCCAGTGGGAGAGGGGGCCAACCGTGCACGCCTGTGGGTGCGAGTACATTCGCGAAGGGCCGCACAGCGGCCCCTCACCCGCCCTCAGAGCACCTGCCGCAGGAAACTCTGCGCGCGCGGGTCTTGGGGCTGGGCGAAGAATTGCGCGGGCGGCGCGTCTTCCAGCAGCTTGCCGTGGTCGAAGAACAGCACGCGGTCGGCCACTTCACGGGCGAAGCCCATTTCGTGGGTGACGCAGACCATGGTCATGCCCTCTACGGCCAGCGCCTTCATGACGTCGAGCACCTCGCCGACCATTTCCGGGTCCAACGCCGAAGTGGGCTCGTCGAACAGCATCACTTTCGGTTCCATGCACAGGGCTCGGGCGATGGCCACGCGCTGCTGCTGGCCGCCAGAGAGGCGCGAGGGGTACTCGTTGGCCTTCTGCGCGATGCCGACCTTGGCCAGCAGCGCGCGGGCCTTGTCCTCACGCTCGGCCTTGCCGCGCTTGCGCACCACCTTCTGGGCCAGGCAGAGGTTTTCCAGCACGGTCATGTGCGGGAACAGGTTGAAGTGCTGGAACACCATGCCCACCTCACGGCGGTAGGCGTTCACGTCGGTCTTCGGGTCGGCCAGGTCGACGCCGTCGATGCTCACCGAGCCGGAGTCCAGTTCCTCCAGGCCGTTCAGGCAGCGCAGGAAGGTGGACTTGCCGGAGCCGGACGGCCCGATCACCACCACCACTTCACCGCGCTTGACGGTGGTGCTGACGTTATCCACAGCGCGTACTTCATGACCACGGGCATCGAAAACTTTCACCAGGTTGCGGACTTCAATCACTTTTACCGAGCCTCCGCTCCAGACGGCTGGCGATTTGCGACAGCGGCAGGTTGATGACGAGGTAGAGCGCGGCGACGCAGAACCAGATCTCGAAGGTCGAGAAGGATGTGGTGATCGCCTCGCGACCGCTTTTGGTCAGTTCGGTAATGGCGATCACCGAGACCAGCGAGGTGTCCTTGACCAGGCTGATGAACTGTCCGGCCAGCGGCGGCAGCACGCGCTTGAACGCCTGCGGCAGGATCACATGGCGCATCGACTGCCCGGCGGTGAGGCCCAGGGAACGTGCGGCCTCGTTCTGCCCACGGGCAATGGACTGCACGCCGGCGCGGACGATCTCACCGACATAGGCACCGGTGAACAGCGCCAGCGCCGCCACCCCGGCGAACTCGCGGGACAGGTTCAGCACCGTGCCGATGAAGAAGTAGAAAATGAAGATCTGCACCAGCAGCGGCGTGCCGCGCACCAATTCGACATAGACGGTGGACAGGTCACGCAGGGTGGGATTATTGGAGAGCCGGCAGAGGCCGGTGAACAGGCCGATGGCCAGGCCGAAGCCCCCCGACACCACCGATATCCACAGGGTGGTCCAGAGGCCCCAGAGCAGCGGGCCGGCTGTCCAATGGCGGGTCACACCCACCACATCGCCCTCGGAAATGTCGTCACCTCGGGTCACCTGCACGCTGTCGCGAGCGACTCTCAGCACCTGCTCCTCGCCGCCCTCGGCGGTGAGCGTCACTTGCGCTGTGTCGCCGTCCTCGGCGACCTCCGTTACCGTGCCGTATTCAGCGGCGCGCTGCGCCACTTCGGCCTGGTAAGCGAAATATTGAGGGACGCGGTTCCAGCGCCACTCGTAGGAAATCAACGAAGTGGAGTACCAGAGGCTGTAGGCCATGACCACCAGGATCACTCCGGTCAGGACATGCCAAGGCCAGTTACGACGATGTTTTCTAGTCACGGTGAATCTCGCTCATGGCGATGCCATAAAAGACAAAGGCAGGTCCGACCTCGTGAGCCGGGACCTGCCAGTTGCAGCTTGCAGCCTGGAAACTGCCGCTACGTTTATTCCATTTCCTTCAACCAGTCGGTCTTCTTGAACCATTTGGCATGGATGCGATCGTAGGTGCCGTCCTGCTTGATCTGGTGCAGGTAGTTGTTGATCCAGTTGAGGCTGTCGTAGTCACCCTTCTTCAGGCCGAAGGCCAGGGGCTCGTAGGTGAAGGGCTCTTCGAGGAACACCAGCTTGCCGGCGCCGGCCTTGTTCACTGCGACCACGTTGTAGGGCGCGTCGTAGATGAAGGCATCGGCCTTGCCGTTGACCACGTCCATCACCGCTTCCTGCTCGTTGTCGAAGCCGTGGTACTGGGCCTTGGCGATCAGTTTCTTGGCGACCATTTCGCCGGTGGTGCCGATCTTCGAGGTGATGCGGTACTGGGTGTCGTTGAGGTCCTTGTAGGACTTGATCTTGCCTTGCAGCTCCTTGCGGATCAGCAGAGTCTGGCCGACCACGATGAAGGGCTCGGAGAAGTTGATGCGCAGGTTGCGCTCCTGGGTCAGGGTCATGCCGGAGCCGATCATGTCGAACTTGTCGGTCAGCAGCGCCGGAATGATGCCGTCGTAGCTGGTGGACACCAGCTCCAGCTTCACGCCCATCGATTTGGCCATGGCCTTCAGCAGGTCGACTTCGAAGCCGATGATCTCACCGCGCTTGTTGGTCATCTCGAAGGGCATGTAGGTGGGGTCCATGCCGACCCGCAGGGTGCCGCGCTTGACCGCATCGTCGACGACGCCGGCGTGGGCCAGGCCGGTCAGGGCACAAGCGGAAAACAGCAGGGAAGCGAGAAACTTTTTCATTCTTTCTCCTAATTTGGCAGCTCGTTGTTCTTGTGGCGGCCCACGGCTGGCGGGGCATGGCGCGCATGCTAACCGCCCCGTGAGTGGATGGCGAGTCGAGAACGTGCAGTTGCTGCGCCAGGTCAAACTTGCAGGAGGAAGGTCACTGGCCCGTCGTTGACCAAGTGCACCTGCATGTTGGCGCCGAAGCGCCCGGAGGCCACCTGTGGGTGTTTGAGCCGTGCCTGTTGCAACAGATAGTCGAACAGCACCTCGCCCTGCTCCGGCGGCGCGGCGCTGGAGAAGCTCGGTCGCAGGCCGCTGCTGGTATCCGCGGCCAGAGTGAACTGGGAAACAAGCAGCAGGCCTCCGCCTACAGCGCCGACGGACAGGTTCATCTTGCCCTCGGCATCACTGAACACCCGGTAGTTGAGCAGCTTGTGCAGCAGCTTGTCGGCGCTGGCCTGGGTGTCCTGCGGTTCGACGCCGACCAGCACCAACAAGCCCTGATCGATGGAGCCGACGATCTCGCCTTCCACCTCGACTCGCGCACCACTGACCCGTTGCAGCAGCGCCTTCATCAGGCGTCCTCCTCCGGCGGCAGCTTCAGGAGGCGGCAAGCGATCTGGTTCGCCGCACGCACCAGGGCATCGGTGATGCCCGCTTCGGAAGCGGCGTGGCCGGCATCGCGGACGATCTGCAGCTCGCTGTTCGGCCACACTTTGTGCAGAGCCCAGGCGTTGTCCAGCGGGCAAATGGAGTCATAGCGGCCGTGCACGATCACGCCCGGCAAGTGAGCGATCTTGTGCATGTCGCGCAATAACTGGTTGGGCTCGAGGAAGGCGTTGTTGACGAAGTAGTGGCACTCGATGCGTGCAATGGACAGGGCGCGCATTGGTTCGCTGAAACGGTCCACCACCTGGGCGCTGGGGCGCAAGGTGGCGGTGCGGCCTTCCCAGGTGGACCAGGCCTTGGCGGCATGCATCTGGGCGATCTGGTCCGGGCCGGTCAAGCGCTTGTGGAATGCGTGCATCAGGTCGCCGTGCTCCTCCTCCGGGATCGGTGCCAGGTAGTCCTCCCAGTAGTCGGGGAACAACCGGCTGCAGCCTTCCTGGTAGAACCAGCGGAAGTCCTCCGGGCGACACAGGAAGATGCCCCGCAGGATCAGCGCCAGCACCCGATCCGGATGAGTCTGCGCGTAGGCCAGCGACAAGGTGGATCCCCAGGAGCCGCCGAACAGCACCCACTTGTCGATCCCCAGGTGCTGGCGAATGCGCTCGAGGTCCGCCACCAGGTCCCAGGTCGTGTTCTTCTCCAGGCTGGCATGGGGTATCGAGCGCCCACAACCACGCTGGTCGAAGGTGACGATGCGGTAACGATTGGGATCGAAGAAGCGACGACTCAGGGCATCGCAGCCGGCGCCCGGACCGCCGTGGATGAACACCACTGGCAATCCATCCGGCGAGCCGCTTTCATCCACATAGAGTACGTGCGGTTCGTCTACTGCCAGTTCGTGGCGGGCGTAGGGTTTGATCTCCGGATACAGCGTCTGCATGGTGGGCTCCCGAAATGTGCATGCACGGCCGCCTCAGGCGTATGCTCGCGCTCCTGTCGGGAATCATAACGGGGAAATTTGAGCATGTCGGCAAGGATGTTCGCATCACGGCAGGGCAGGCAATGATCGCCCCGCTGCAGCACCGTATCCGCGCTGCCGGCCTGCTGGTCGAGCAGGGACGCATCCTGCTGGTCAAGCACGTAGTCGGTGATGACACCTACTGGATTCCGCCAGGTGGCGGCTTCGAGTCGCAAAGCGACGAGTCGACCCGCGACACGGTCCGTCGCGAGTTCCGTGAGGAAACCGGGCTCGAAGTGGACGTCGGCCCGTTGGTCTACGTTCGCGAATTCGCCGAGCCGGCGATGGGCCGCTTCCACATGGAATTGTTCTACCGCATCGATGCCTGGCGCGGTGAACTCAGCCTGACCAACCTCACGGGCTTGGGCGGTGATGAGTTCGAGATACGTGAGCTGGCCTGGGTCAGCCAGGCGGAACTGGCATCCCTGCCCTTCTACCCCGCCGAATTGCTGGAGGATGTCTGGGAGCGGCTGGCGCAGCCTGAGGTCGTCATCCGTCATCTCGGCTTACAACGCTGAGCGTTGAACCCGGACTGTAGTCCGGGCTACAGGGGGCGGGCAGTTCGTAGCCCGGACTTCAGTCCGGGACTCCCCCACTCAACGCCCATATCGCTCCCGACCCCAGTCGAGCATCGCCAATAGCATCTGGCGCAGCACGGCCTGGGTCGGCACGGCGAGATCCTCGCGATAATCGAACGGCACTTGCTCGTCCATGTAAGTGCACTGCGCCAACTCCAACTGGACGGCGTGGATGTCCTGCGCCGGCTGGCCGTAGTGGCGGGTGATGTAGCCGCCCTTGAAGCGGCCGTTGAGCACGTGGCTGTAATCCTGCGCTGCGACACAAACAGTCATCAGTTTCTCGCCAAGACTCAGGTCGCAGCTCCGGCCTTCGTTCGTACCCAGGTTGAAATCTGGCAGGCGTCCGTCGAACAGGCGCGGGATGAAGGAGCGAATCGAGTGGGCGTCGAACAGCAGCGCGTAGCCGAACTCAGCCTTCATTCGCGCCAGCTCGTCGGCAAGCGCCTGGTGATAGGGAGTCCAGATTTCTGCCAGGTAGCGCGCACGCTCGGCAGCGCTCGGCTCCTCCCCTTCACGAAACAGCGCCGAACCGTCGAACAGCGTCGCCGGATACAGGCCCGTGGAGGCCGTGGCATAGAGTGGTGAATCATCCGGCGGGCGATTGAGGTCAATGACGTAACGCGAATACTGCGCCGCCAGGGTGCTGGCCCCAAGGTCGAGAGCGAAGTCGTAGAGGCGCGGAATATGCCAGTCGGTGTCCGCCAAGTCCCAGCCCGCCTCCACCAGGCCCGCCTCGACGGCCGGTGTGAGGACAGTTCCGGGATGCGGCATGCTAATCAGCAGCGGCACGTGCCCACGATTGAAGCTCAGTACGTTATCCACAGTCGCTCTCCTGTCCGAGTCGAGTCATCCGCAACAGCCGTTGGGCCCGGGTTGTTCCATCTCATGCCTCCCGACCAGTCGTTGCTGGAGCCGTGTTCTGAAGTGTGGCCCGACGGCGCCGAACGAAACGTTCGACATACTCGTCGGCTGGCTGTTCGAGAATCTCGTCGGGCCGACCGACCTGGACCAGCCGGCCATCGCAAAGGATGGCGATGCGCTGCCCGATCAGCAGCGCTTCGTCGAGGTCGTGGGTGATGAAGACGATGGTCTTGCGTAGTCCCTGGTGCAGGGCCAGCAGTTGTTCCTGCATGTCCGCGCGGATCAGCGGATCCAGGGCGCTAAAGGCCTCATCCATTAGCAGGATGTCGGTATCGGTCGCCAGCGCGCGGGCCAGGCCGACGCGTTGGCGCATGCCGCCGGAAAGCTGCTGCGGACGGGCTTGGTCATAACCCTCCAGGCCGACCCGGCCGAGCCAGTCCCGGGCACACTCCAGGCGCCGTGTGCGCGGCTCACCCCGCACTTCCAAGCCATAGGCGATGTTGTCCAGCACGCTCCGATGGGGCAGCAGGCCAAAGCTCTGGAATACCATGCTTACCTGGTGCTGGCGATAATGCCGCAAGGTCTCCCGGTCGTAGCCGAGAATGTCCTCACCATCGACGAATATGCTGCCGCTGCTGGGTTCGATCAGGCGATTGAGATGACGGACCAGCGTTGATTTACCGGAGCCTGAAAGTCCCATGACGACGAAGCGCTCACCGGCGCCAATCGACAGCGACAAGTCCTGGACCCCAACCACGCATCCCGTGGCCTCCAGCACCTCCGTCTTGCTGTGCCCCTGGTCCAGCAGCGCCAATGCTGCTTCTGGGCGCTCGCCGAAGACCTTGCTCACACCTTGCAGGACGATCTTGTCGGGGGGCTGGTCTGTCATGGATCGACTACCCGTTCCGGCCGACCATAGGCCTGGGTGATGCGATCGATCGCCACAGCGAGGATGACGATGGCCAGGCCGGCCTCCAGCCCCTTGCCGACATTGAGTGTCTGGATGCCCACGAGCACTTCTTCACCCAGGCCACGGGCGCCGATCATCGAGGCGACCACCACCATCGACAGGGCCATCATGATCGTCTGGTTGAGCCCAGCCATGATGCTCGGCAGGGCCAGCGGCAGCTGCACACCGAACAGTTGCTGCCAGCGGCTGGCACCGAAGGCATTGGCCGCCTCCATCACCTCGCGGTCGACCTGGCGGATCCCCAGGTCGGTGAGCCGGATCAGCGGCGGCACCGCGTAGATCACGGTGGCAAAGATCGCAGGCACCTTGCCAAGACCAAACAGCATCAGCACCGGAATCAGATAGACGAAGCTCGGCAGGGTCTGCATCACATCCAGCAGCGGCAACAGCATGGCCCGCAAGCGATCGCTACGCCCCGCCAGCACGCCCAGGGGAATGCCGATCACCACGGCGATCGCCGTCGCCACCAGCATCAGCGCCAAGGTCTGCATCAGCTTGTCCCACAGCCCCATGACACCCACCAGGAACAGCAGACCAACGATCAGCAATGCTGGCAGGACACGACGTGTGGCGTGCCAGGCCAAGGCGGCGACCACCAGCAGCACCAGCCACCAAGGCGTGGCCCGGAGCAGCCCCTCGAGCTGGACGACGGCCCAGAGCAGGCTATCGGAAAAACGCCGAAAGGCCATGCCATGCTGGGTCACCAGGGCATCCACCCAGGCATTGACCCAATGGGCGATGGAGAAGGTGAGGCGTTCGGGGAACATGCGCAGTGGCTCCGCTGGTTAGGTGCACCTCCTGCCACCCGGCCAGCAGATGGCGTCATGCCACCCCCAGCAGAACGGAGGTGGCAATGTTTCAAAGGATAGGCCCTGGCGACGACACCGGGCCTAGGGGAATAGACCACTCAGCGCAGCGAGGCATCGATGCGCTGGGCAACCGGCTCCGGCACCCAGCGTGACCAGATGTCCCGATGCTCGCGGTAGAAGGTCTTGCTCACGATCCGGGCCTCGCTGCGCTGCTCGGCCATGTCCGCGAGGATGCGGTTGAACAGCGGCAAGGGAATCTCCATCTTGCCGAAGGCTTCGACCAACTGCGGCGCACGCTCACGCAGGTCGCGTGAAACGCCGATGGAAATCTTCGCCGGCAGCGATCGGCTGCCTATCGGCTTCGGGTTGTTCGGGTCAATCAGCGTCTCCCAGGCCTTCTGGTCGAAGGGCGGTTCCTCCAACTGAACCAGGGGATAGCGCCCCATCAGCGGCGTGGGTGACCAGTAGTAGAAGAGGATCGGCTGGCGTTGGCGGATCGCTGAGGTGATGGCCGCGTCCAGGGCCGGGCCCGTACCGGTGCGGAAGTTCACGTAGCTGTCTTCGAGGCCGTAGGCCTTGAGTTTCTGGCTGTTGACGCCTTCGCAGGTCCAGCCGGTGGGACAGTTGTAGAAACGCCCCTTGTCGCCTTCCTCCGGGTCACGTAACAGCGTCTTGAAGCGTGGCAGGTCGCTGACCGAACGCAGCCCCGCCGCTGGCGCACCCTCGCCTTTCACCAGATATTCCGGCACCCACCAACCTTCGGTCGCCCCCTTGACCGGCTCGCCAACGGCAAAAACCTCCCCTGCCGCCTCGGCCTTGCGCCACAACTCGCTACGCCCGGCCCACTGTTCGGCAATCACCTGCACATCGTTCTGCCGCAAGGCATTCTCCATGGCCAGGGTGTTGCCGGGTAGCACGTCGGTCTTGCAGCCATAACCCCGCTCCAGCAGGTAACGCAGAACCTCGGTGGTGAACATGCCGCTTTCCCAGTTGAGCCCCGCCAGGATCACGGGCTTTGGATAGGGACATTCGTCCGCTTGTGCGGCAAGTGGGAGGACAAGGCTGACAAGCAGAGCGGCAAGAACGCTTCGACAGGGCATGCGTGGCTCCGAAGGGCGTGGCGGGCGATAAATGAGTTGTAGACCGCCCACCGCGATCCTGCCTGGCTTGCCGTTGGCCAGGCTCTTGTGGGTGCGAATTCATTCGCAAAGGGACGCGAAGCGCCCCCTGGGCATTCCGGCAGGCCTGCGGTCTGTTTGGTGAATGAATTGGCTCTGTCGGGGTTAGCTGTTGCTAGCCATCAACGGTCGGGCTGAGAGCCCTGTAGGAGCGAGGGGGACGCCGAGTTCTTGCTCGCGAAATGAGCCCGTTCGCCAGCAAGCTGGCTCCTACAAGGGAGCCAGCCAGTGACAACACTTAACTGGGACAGAGCCAATTCATTCGCCCCACAGAAAGCAGGCAGCCCCTGCTAGCGCGGTGTCAGCTCGATCAGGCAACAGGACGCGGAATTTGCACGCAGTCGCAATTCGGCGAGATGGCCGGAGGCCTCGATATGCAGGCAATCATGCCGGCCCAGTTCGCCGCAGTTGGCACCATCCAGCTCAGCTGCAAGCCCACCCTCGGCACAGAACACCAGCGTGGTGCTGGCACTGCTGAACAGCCCAACCTCGCCCTTCACGGTCAGCCACTGCAACCGCGCGTGGTAGCGCTCCGGGGCGTAGATCAGATTGAAGTCGCGAATCGGGCCATCGATCAACTCGCACTGCACTGCGCTGGCCCCGTCGAAGGCAAAGGCATCCAGCGCGGTCAAGTCACGGGACTGCTGCCCGTCAACCGTCAGCCGCATGCCCTTGCCTTCCAGTACGGTGATCACTCGCTGGTAGCCGTCGAATGCCGAGAACCCGCCCGACTCGCCAACATCGGCGATGGACAAGCGCCAACCAAAGCCGTCCAGGCCGGCACCGGTGTCTCGGGTTATTTCCTGAGTCGAGCCAGCACCGTTCTTCCACGGCATGGAGGGGTAGTCGGCGGCGTGCAGCAAGCGAGTAGCGGTCATGAACCAAAACGTCCTTCTAGGCGATAACGGGTACCGGGGTAGAGCAGGCGTGCGCTGGTCACCGTGTTGCGGCCGGACCAGGTGCGCCGACGAATCAATAGGCAGGGCTGGCCGCGCTCGATATGCAGTAGCTTGCACTCCTCGGCATCGGCCAGAATAGCCTCCACCACGTGCTCGCCCTCGGTAATCGGCGCCACCTGCGACAGGTAGACGTACGGGGTCTGCTGGGTGAAGTCCTGTTTCAGATAGTCCGGGGCCACGGCGGCATTAACGAAGCGATCTTCGATCTGCACCGGCACCTCGTTCTCGAAATGCACGATGCGCGAATGGAACACCCGCTGCCCTTCGCGCACGCCTAATGCCAGCGCATGCTCCGGGCCCGCCTTCTCCTCGGTCAGGCTGACCACCTCACAGCTATGGCGGTGACCGCGTTGGGCAATTTCCTCGGCGATGTTGTGTACTTCGAACAGCGCTGCCTGGCCTTTGGGCTCGGCGACGAAGGTTCCAACACCCTGCATGCGCACCAGCAGGCCCTCGGCGGTCAGCTCACGCAGGGCGCGGTTGATGGTCATGCGGCTGAAGCCCAGCTCATTGACCAGTTCGCTCTCCGAGGGCACACGGTAGTGGGGCGGCCAGGTGCCGCTCTGGATTTGCTGGCTGATCATCTGCTTGACGCGGGCATAGAGCGGCGCGGGGGTTTCCCCCATGCGGGCGGCCAGCGAAGTGGGCGCATTCGGCGAACTGGGCACGGATATCTCCTGGTCGGAAGGGGCAAGGCTCGGAAATCAGGCGCTGCTCGGAACATCGAGCCCGCCCCCGGCATGTACCGGATTCGACAACTCCAGACAAGTGTGCGACTAACGTGAGTTTACGCCAGCCACAAACGTCTGTATATGTATATACAAATAACAACCCCGCCAGGGTCACCCTCCATGTCTGCATTCTTCGCTGAACGCGCCCTGCTGCCTCAAGGCTGGGCCCGCAACGTCCGCTTCGCGGTTTCCCCTGCCGGCCTGCTCGAAAAGATCGAGACAGACGCCTCCGCCGAGGCTGCCGAGCGCCTCCAAGGCCCGGTGCTTGCCGGCATGCCCAACCTCCACTCCCATGCCTTCCAGCGCGCCATGGCGGGCCTGGCCGAAGTGGCTGGAAACCCCAATGACAGCTTCTGGACCTGGCGCGACCTGATGTATCGGTTGGTCGGTCGCTTGTCGCCCGAACAGGTCGAGGTCATCGCCCGGCAGCTCTACATAGAGATGCTCAAGGCCGGCTACACCAGCGTCGCCGAGTTCCACTACGTGCACCATGATGTCGACGGTCGCCATTACACCGATCCAGCCGAATTGTCGCTGCGTGTCAGCCAGGCCGCGACCGACGCAGGCATCGGACTGACCTTGCTGCCGGTGCTCTACAGCCATGCAGGCTTCGGCGGCCAGGCACCGAACGACGGACAACGCCGCTTTATCCACAGCACCGACAGCTACCTGGCGCTGCAGGAACGCCTGCGCGGTGAACTGCAGCGACGAGCGAACCAGCGACTCGGCCTGTGCTTCCATTCCCTGCGCGCGGTGACCCCGGAGCAGATCGCCAGCGTACTGGCCGCCGACAAGGGCGATTGCCCGATCCACATCCACATCGCCGAGCAACAGAAGGAAGTCGATGACTGCCTGGCCTGGAGCGGCCTGCGCCCCCTGCAGTGGCTGTACGAGCATGCCCCGGTGGACGAGCGCTGGTGCCTGGTGCATGCAACCCATGCGCAGGCAAGCGAAGTCTCCGCCATGGCCGGCAGCGGCGCAATCGCAGGCCTGTGCCTGACCACGGAAGCCAATCTGGGCGATGGCATCTTCCCGGCGGTGGACTTCCTCGCTCAGGGCGGCCGCCTCGGCATCGGCTCCGACAGCCATGTCTCCGTGAGCGTGGTCGAGGAATTGCGCTGGCTGGAGTACGGCCAGCGCCTGCGCGACCAGCGTCGCAACCGTCTCTACCGGACCGACCAGCCACAGGTCGGCCGCACCCTTTTCGATGCAGCCCTCGCCGGTGGCGCCCAGGCCCTGGGGCAACCGGTTGGTGCACTTGAGGTCGGCAAGCGTGCGGACTGGCTGGTGCTGGACGGCAATGACCCTTATCTCGCCACTGCCGAAGGTGACGCACTGCTCAACCGTTGGCTGTTCGCCGGCGGGGACCGTCAGGTCCGCGATGTGATGGTGGCCGGTCAATGGGTGGTGCGCGATGGCCGCCATCCGGTAGAAGAGCAAACAGCGGGGGCCTTTGCGGAGGTATTGCGAGCGGTATTGGGCTAGAGCTCCGGGGTCTGGGTCAACATCCCCAACGCCCCTCTCCCTGAAGCGGAGAGGGGTGAGACGCGACTGACGTGCTCCAGCCCGCCGGCCGGCTCAGCGCGAAGCTGAGTGGAGCAAAACTCCTCGCACCGACCAACTCCCCTCTTCAGGGAGAGGGGACGGGCGAGAAGGCGCTGTCCGGGGTACGCCAGATCAACAGGTCAGTGTCGTAGCCCTGCCCCTGGGCTACCTCCAACAGCTGCTCACGGGTCCTCTCGGACACCACCGGAGTGCGCGAAAGCAGCCAGAGGTATTCCCGATTCGGATGGCCAACAAGGGCCGTGCGATAGCCGTCATCCAGGTAGAGCACCCAGTAGTTGCCCTTGGCGATGCCCGGGAAGAGTCGTGTGAACCAGTTGTCGAAGCGCACCCACAGCTTGTCAGTGCGCCCCTCGACCTGAGGCACGGCACGGCCATTGACTTGGATCCAGTCCCCCCCGGCGGTACGACAACGGTTGAGAACCCCCACACTGCCATCATCCTGCAGACTGTAATGTGCCTCGGACTGCGCGCACTTGCGCTGGAAGTGCATCGGCAGGCGCGCCAGTTCGTACCAGGTACCCTGATAGCGCTGCAGGTCCACCATCCCCACGGTGCGGGGAGGCACCGGCCCTTCTCCGCTGCTGGCACAGCCCGCCAGCAGCAAGGCTGCGAGCAAGGTGGCCAAGCGTCTCATTTGAGTCCTTTGCCGGAGAAAATCAGCACCTTGTCGCCGGCATACTGCACGCTGATGAAGGTGTTCTGGTCACCCCAGGTACAGCTGCTGAAGCCCACGGCTCCGGCGCACTCTGTGGGGCTGCCGAGCAGCATCTCGACCTCGGCCTTGGTCATCCCGGTCTTGAGCTTGGAGTAATTCTCCTGGTTGAGCTTGTTGCAGGCCGCCAGCACCAGGCAGCAAGTGAGCAGGGCAACGGTTCGCAGCGACATGTAGGGCTCCTGGGCGAGTAGACGCGACAAGCTTGGCACAGCCGTCGCACGGTTGCCCATTTGAGCTCAGAAGCGTGAGCCGGGTTCCTGCAGGAACGCGATTTCTTCTGCGGTTGAAGGACGCCCAAGAATGGCATTGCGGTGGGGGTAGCGGCCAAAGCGAGCGATCACTTGCCGGTGCCGCTCGGCAAAGTCGACGAAGCCTTCGAACAGCCTGCGCTCGGACTCATCGGCCCGCGCGAGCAAGTGGTCGAAGCGATACATGGCGCGCTCCTGGCTGGCCAGGTCTTCGGCGTGCTCCAGCACCAGGAGGATGAATACTTGCTGGATCGGTGCCAGCTGCTGCTCACGACCACGCGCCAGGCCATCGGCCACCAACAGCTGGGCACGGGCATCACCGGCGAAGGCTCGCGGGGTGTCACGGAAGATCATGCGCGGCAGCTGGTCTAACAGCAGCAGCACCGCCAGCCAGCCCTCCGGCTCTTCGAGCCAGCCACCTAGCCCACCTTCCAGTGCCGCTTCGACCAGGCTGCCGAAGCGCTGGCGGGCTTCATTATCCTGGCTGTCCTGCTTACCGAACCACAAGCCCTGGCGGGCCGCTGCCGTCGCATTGGCGCTGGCCGGAGGGCCAAACCACCAGTCGATCAACGGCTGCCAGGGCTGCATGGTTTACTCCTGGTGGTAACCGGTAACGCGCTCGACTTCTTCCTTGGAGCCAAGGAACACCGGCACGCGCTGGTGCAGCGAGCTTGGTTGGATGTCGAGAATGCGCTGACGACCATCGGTGGATGCGCCGCCAGCCTGCTCGATGATGAAGGACATCGGGTTGGCTTCGTACATCAGGCGCAGCTTGCCGGGCTTCTCCGGCTCGCGAGCGTCCCACGGGTACATGAACAGGCCACCACGGGTCAGGATGCGGTGTACATCGGCCACCATGGAGGCGATCCAGCGCATGTTGTAGTTCTTGCCCAACGGGCCTTCCTTGCCAGCCAGCAGCTCGCTCACATAGCGCTGTACCGGGGCTTCCCAGTGGCGCTGGTTGGACATGTTGATGGCGAACTCTGCGGTGTTTTCCGGCACGCGGATGTTGTCGTGGGTGAGCACGAAGCTGCCCAGTTCACGGTCCAGGGTAAAGCCCTTCACGCCGTCGCCCAGGGTCAGCATCAGCATGGTCTGCGGGCCGTAGATCGCATAGCCAGCCGCAACCTGCTTGGTGCCCGGCTGCAGGAACGCCTGCTCATTGAGGCTGTCGTTCTGGCTCAGGTATTGGTCGGGGCAGCGCAGCACCGAGAAGATGGTACCCACCGATACGTTGACGTCGATGTTGGAGGAGCCATCCAGCGGGTCGAACACCAGCAGGTAGGCACCTTTCGGGTACTTGCCGGGAATCTGGTAGGCGTCGTCCATTTCCTCGGAGGCCATACCGGCCAGGTGGCCGCCCCACTCGTTCGCTTCCAGCAGGATTTCGTTGGACATCACGTCCAGCTTCTTCTGCACCTCACCCTGCACGTTCTCGGTGCCCATGCTGCCAAGCACGCCACCCAGGGCGCCCTTTGACACCGCGTGGCTGATTTCCTTGCACGCACGCGCGACAACCTCGATGAGGAAGCGCAGATCGGCAGGGGTGTTGTGGCTTCGGGTCTGCTCGATCAGGTAGCGACTGAGGGTAACGCGGGACATGGAAAACTCCGGAGGGTTAAAAATGCGCGCATTTTAGCGCGACTCGGGTTGCAATGCCTCACACCGAGATGGAAGGCGCGAAGTTCGGTTGAATCATGGGCGATCGCCGTTGGACGCCCGCCTTTATCTGACGCTTGCGGGCGCGCTGGGTTCAGCGCACCGCAGAGACAGGCTTGGCCACCCCGCGTACCTGGTTGCGACCGTTGCGCTTGGCCTCGTAAAGCGCCGCATCAGCGACCTGCATCAATTCTTCCAGCGCCTGCCCCTGGGTCGGCCATACCGCCACACCGGCGGACAGGGTGACCGAAACGGGACCATCGCGCGTCGACAGCGGTGAGGCAGCCAGACTGCCGCAAAGTCCGTCGAGCCGCGCATAGGCTTCATCACCCGTCGCTCCCGGCAGAATCAGCAGAAACTCCTCGCCGCCGATGCGAAACACCGCATCGCTGCCGCGCAGGTTGTGCGACAGGTGACCGGCAACGGCCTTGAGCACATCGTCGCCCACCAGGTGTCCGTAGCGGTCGTTGAGCTGCTTGAAATGGTCGAGGTCGATCAGCGCCAAGGCAATAGGCGTGTGCTCGCGCTGGCTACGAGCCAACTCACGACCGAAGAAGTCGTTGAGGTACCGGCGGTTGTAGAGCCCGGTGAGCGGATCGCACAGGGCTTGCTCCTGCATCTGTTCGTGCAGCCGGGTAATCGTGCGCAGACGCTCCTCGCTGGTGGCCAGGGCCTCCGCGAGTTTCAGTTCGCTGCAATGCCGCTCACTGACATCTCGCAGGTAGAGAATCTGCCCGAGGACGAATGGACCATTGCGGGTGGCGCGCTCGATGTCCCGGCAACGGACCTCGAAGTAACGTGACGAGCTGGCCAGGGCGAGCAACAGTTCCTTGCCGCTCTCCGGCGTCCTCAGCATCAGCGCAAGGTCATCGCCATAGACCGGCCAGTCCGCCAGTGGCCGGCCTTGCCACTCCGAGCACAAGCCCGCCAGTTCGAGGGCGGCCGGGTTGGCGTCGATCACCCGTTGCCGGGGGTCGATTACCAGCACGGGGTCCGGCAGTTCCTCCAGCAACAGATGACGGGCCACCGGCAGCAGGTCGAAGAGCCGGACGCCCAGGATCAGGAAAGCAAAGGCTACCAGCGTGAACGCGAAGCTGAAGGGCGTCGGGTCAAAGCCGAACAGCGTCCAGCCATAGCCGACATAGGCAAAGTTGGCGACCCAGGGCACGCAGGTGACCAGCACGAAGGCCAGGTAATGCCGGCGGTGCAAACCCTGGCTAGCCAGCGCGGCGCGCGTCACCACGGCCAGGCAGAAGAGCATGAAGACATAGACATAGACCGCCACGATGTTGAACAGCAGGCCATGGTCGTAACGAATCGGCGATCCGGGCGCGCCATCCACCGGCACGGTACCGGGCCCATAGAAGAGCTGGTGCCAGGGATTGCTCAAGGCCAGGCACGAAGCCAGCAGCGGGGCGATGGTCAGCGCCAGGTAACCGCGCAGACTCAGCGGCTCGCGGATGCTGTTGACGTACTGCCAAAGGAAGACAGCCCAGAACGTGGGTACGCCGACGATTCCCGGCCAGGCCATGCTGGCCCAGAATACCTTGCAGTCCGGAGCCTGTGCGGCCAGCTCCAGCCCCGCGGCGGTCAGCCACCAGAGGATGCCAAGGTGCAGGACGATGAAGATTTCGCGGCCGGGGAAATAACGCTGGCGGCTGACCCAGAGGGCCATGAGCATCACCCCGAGCCCAACCAGGGCGGTGAAAACAACCGGTCCCCCCATGAACCAGTCACTGGCCAGGCAGGCGTTCATAATCGCCCCCATGAGGTGGACTGAACCGCGCCGGTCCTGCTGCGGATGGCAGGGCCGGTGGTCGGGAGGTGTGATACCGCTCGTTATGGATTAGCACCGGCCATTCTGACCTGGAGGCAAGAGTCACGTACTGCGACCCGAAAATGACTGGCTAAAGATACATCAAAACGCTACTCCCACCGCCATCGGCCTGTGGTCTTTTTCAGGCCTTGCTCGTAGGACGACGCAACAGGCTGTAAGCCATCGCGGCCAGGAGACCCACACCCAGCAGCAACACTGCCCAAAGCCCGATGCGCTTCCAGACGAGTCCGCCAGCAGGCGCGCCGCCCGGCACAGCGTGGTCTCCCAAGGCCGGCTCGCCCACCAGTTCCGCACGCGCCATCGTCGCCAGGCGACGCTCCTCAAACCCCGGTACCAGCGTCGCCAGCGGCAATTCGACGCGGGCCGCTGACGGATTGCCCAAAGCCAGGATGAAGGGCGGCGTACCTCGGGCGAGGAACACTACGTGCGTGGCCTGCATACCGACCTCCAGGCGTGGAATCTGCTGACCGAAGCCACCGGCGCGCGGGTCTACGCTCAGACGCAGCTGCTTGACCGGCATCCAGCCCGGCAGCTCCAGCTCGTCCCGCACCACCTCCTTGCCACCTTCAGGCAGGCGGTAGAGCAGCCCGGAAGCAAGCGGTTGCCAATTCGGCGAACCGTCCCGGCGCGCCTGTAGCCGGACCGGCAACAAGCTGCCTGGCCGGTCGATGGGAATGCGCAGACGCTCGATGGACAGCCCCAAGGGCAGCTCCCAGAGGTATTCGTTGTCCTTGGCGCTGAGCGGCTCCAGCGCCGCCGACCAGGCCATCGCCGCAGGAAGATGCTCGCGGCTGGCGCTGGTCACGCGGACCTCGGACAGCTCCGGAGCCTGCGTCGGGCTGACCCAGAGCAGACGCAGGTAGCGTGCCGGGCGACCAGGAAGGGTCACCTCCTGCTGGTCGATGCGCTCGTCGGCGTAGCTCAACCGGGCCACCTGCCCCTCCCCCCAGGAGGTCCAGTGCTGCAGGTCATCGCTGGCCTCGATCGAGAAGCGCTGAAAGCCCTCCGCACCGCCGTTCCAGTCCAGGCTCAGCTTCTCCAGCGGTAACTGAATGCCGCTGGTGTCCAGCAACCAGCCACGCAGCAAGTCGCCCTTCGGCAGCGCAGCGTCTGGCACTACCTGCACCAGGGTCCCCGTGGTGCTGCGCTCAATCCGCACGCTTGGCACGGTCATCCCGTCGTCGGCCAGGCCACGCAGCGGAAAGGCGCGCAGCCGGTGCTCCTGACGGGAGCGCCGCTCGTAGGCGCTGCTGCGGGTGAGGGCATAGGCCAGAGCCTCGCCCTCAGCGTTGAACACCCGCAGATCGCGAAGATCGGCATGTGCCGCGGTGAAATGCAGCGCCATGGGCAATTCCAGGCGGTACCACGGCCCTTCGCCGGCCACCTTCAGCTCAACGCGACTGGCGAAATCCTCCAGCCGGTCGGCCGCGAGCGTCGGTTGGCCCAACACCCCCAGGCCGGCTAGCAGGACAAGGGCATTACGCAGGCAGGAAAGAGCGATCATGCGTGGACCTGCTCCTGTTCAGAATCAGCGCGCCTGGGTGGCAGGGGCGCGAAATAGCCGACGACCAGCAACAGGACGCCGACGCCAATGAAAGACACGATGCGCTCCAGGCCGCCCCGGTTGCCCAGTTCGACGAAGAACAACTTGGCCACCACCACCGCGATCAGCCCTGCGCCCACCAGCCAGAGCTCACGCCGGACACGCAGGTGACCACCGACCATCAGGCCGAGGGCGATACAGGTCCAGACAATCGACAGCCCGGCCTGCACCAGCATGGAGTCGAGTTGCACCTGCAGGTCATAGGGCACGCCGCCCCAATGATGGGCGCTGCGGAATACTGCCGCCGTCGCCAGAACGAACAACGAAGCGCCCGCGACGACCGGAACCAGCCACCCAGGCAGAGCAACCGTGTCGAACTGCGGCAGCACCTCACGCAACCACAGGCACACGCTGAGCAAGGCGAACAGCAAACCCAGTTCAAGAGGGTTGAGCAGCGGCAGATACGGCAGCGGATCGGTGGCGCCGTCGCTCCAGGCATTGGCAGTCCAGAACCAGACCAGCATCAGCAGGGCCAGCGGCAGTGAAGCCCATAGGCGATATTCGCGCGGGAAGGCGGCCACTGGCCATGGCAGCTTCAGCCGCAGGGTCATCAACAATAGCCAGGCACTGGGCAACAGCGCCCAACCCAGCCAGCGCCAGGCATTGTATTGCTCGGCGAGCAGCATCAGCAGGTAACGCAGTTCCAGCGCCAGCCCCCCCAGGACCAACCAGCAGCCGAGCACATGGGCGGCACTGCGCGCCCCTTCGGGCAGCAGCGGGTCAAGCCTGCGCAATGCCAGCAGGTGCGCGGCAAACAAGGCGCCCCACCCCGCCCACCCCAGATCAGCGGCCGGGTGATACTGCGGGTGCCAGGCCAACCACAGGCCCAGAAAACCGGCCGGCGCCAGCAACAGGCAAAGCAATGCCAAGGCCCGCCACTGCTCACGCCGCGCCAGCCAGGTAGCGAAGGCAACACTGACGGCGGCCAACAGCAGCGCCAGCGGCACCTGTTGCGCAGGCTCGGCAAAGCGACCGATCTCGGTCAGCAAGGTTACCGCCCACCAACCGCTGCCCCAGACCAACAGGAGCTGGGCCAGGTGTTCCAGGCTCAGGTTACCCATGGCTGCATCGTCACGCGCTGCACGTTGCAGACGCCACGCGCCGACCAAGGCCGCAATGGCCAGCACTGCCGGCGTCCAGAACCCGGCATGGGCCAGCGGCCGCAAGCCCTCCGCGCTCAGCCCGCCGAAAAGCAGCGGGCTCACGGCCAGGAAGCTGATGCCGGCCAGCACCTGCAAGAACAGACCGAAGACGAAACTGGCCCGCTGTTGCAGATGCAGGCTGAGCCAGAGAATCAACAGGCCGCTGCCACCCCATACCGCAGCCGCGGTACGCCACGGCAGGACGAACAGTACCGCCAGATTGACAAAAGCCAGGCCCGCCAACAGCACGAGGGACAACGCACGCAGCAGCCGGGTGTCAGTACGGACCTGCTCGTCCCGCGCTGCCAGCAGCATCCCACCGATCAGCCCCAGTCCGATCAGCGAAGCCACCACCAGTCCCCGCCAGCCAGGCGTGGCGCCGCTGCCCAGGCTGGCGCCGTCCAAATCGAGGAGGAACAGCACACCTCCCAGCAACTGCACGGCGAAGGCACTGAACAGGAAGCTCCGCGCCTGCAGGCGCAGACCCACCCAGAGCGTGGCCAGGCCGGCCAGGGCCCAGGCGATGGCCGTGCCCTCCTCGGCGAAGATCAACGGTGCGATCAGGTAGACGAAGGCCAGCCCCGCACAGGCCAGCACTGGCAAACCGCTGCGCTCCCAATCGCGGGAGGCATCTTCAGGGGCCTGGCGCAGCTGCCAGAAGCTGAATAGCAGTGCGATGCCCAACATCAGGGCACCCAGCGGAGAACCGTCGAGCACGGTGAGGTCGCCATCCCGCAAACCGCCGAGGAACGCCAAGGCTGCGCCAAATTGCAGCAACAAGGCAAAGACACGCGCCAAGGGCCGGCTCTGGCGCAGCCCCAACCAGTAGATGCCCGCCCCCTCCACCGCCCAGGCTGCGGACGTCCAGCGCGAATCCAGCCCCAGCGGGATCGCCAGGCTGCCAAACACCACGCCGAGCGCCAGGCAGGCTTCCACCAGCAGCACCGCCCGCCCCGCTGTGCGCCCGGCCAGGGCCCGCGCCAGCAACAGGTAGAACAATCCCAGCGCCAAGGCACTGAAGGCTGCCCCGAACTCCAGATGACGAACCAACGCCACCTGTAGGCCAAATCCGATGATCGGCGGGCCGAGCAGCGCCGTACCATCGACCATGTCGCCCTGACGTGCGGACCAGCGCAAGAGCTCGTCGCGCGCCTCAGGCGCCCCTTGCGCCTCAAGCAGCTTGCGCCGAGCGAAGAGCAGGCCGATGGCCACGTACATCAGGAAGAACAGCACCAGGAATGGTTCCGTGCTGCTGAACAGCTCCGATCGATAGCTGCGCAGTCCCCAGGCGAAGCCGATAGCGAAGGTGCCGACGAAGCCGATCAGGTTGAGCAGACGCCAGGCCTTGAACCAGGCGATCGCGAAAATGCCGGCGTTGAGCAGGGCGAAGTAACTGAACAGCGCTACATGGTTGCCACTGCCGCTGGAGGTCAGGATGGGGGCGGCGAATCCGCCCAATGCCGCCGCGGCGGCCAGCCCCAAGGCGTTCTGCGTCACGGCAAGAATCGCCGAGAACAGCGTCACCGCCACCAGAAGCCCGAACGCAGCCGCCGGGTCCAGTAGCGGGTGCAGGCGCATCGCCGCGAATACCGTCAGGTAGAGCACCGCGATGCCAGCGCCCTGGAGCATCAGGCCATAGCTGGGATTGCGCAGGCGCAGCCACCAGCCGAGGCCTAGCAGGACGACAGCGCTGCCCGCCACGCCGGCGTAGCGCAACTCGATTGGCACCACCATCCCCTCAGTGGCATAGCGCAGCAGGAAAGCCAGGCCGAGGAACAGCAACACCACGCCGACACGCAGAACCGTATTGCCGCCGAACAGCCAGTCGCGGACGGTGGCAAAACCACGTTCGATGAGCGAGGGTTCGCGGGGTTTCGGCGGGCTGAGTGGAGCTTGGCGCGCTGGCTTGGGCGTAGCCTCGCGGCCCCAGGCATCCGTCGGACTGGCTGCCGCCATCGCGGGTGCGGGTGCTGGTTCAGGCGCAGGGGGCAGCGGCGCGGGCTCGTCCAGCAGGTCGGTCGGTAACTCCCAGACCAGTTCCTCGCCCTCTTCCATCCTCTCGGTAGCTGGGGCGGAAGCTTGCGCAGTCGCTTCTGGCGGACACTCTGGGGTAGTCGGGGCAATGCCCTGCTCGACCCTGAGCAAACGCTCGTGGATGGCCTTCGTGCCCTTGTCAAAGCGAGAGGAGAACTCCTGCAGCGTCTTGCGCAGCTCGGCATTTTCCTTGCCCAGGCCATGCAGGCGGATCGCCTGCCCTATTCCCAGCCCCAGCAGCCCGCCCAGCAGGACGGCACTGAAGCCCTCATCGATCCCGGCCCCCAGGGCCAGGCCAACCAGCATGAATATCCATTGCATGCACTGATTTCCCGGATGATTGAGCGCGGCGGCTGCATCCCTTCACAGCCGCTACCGGCTAGCGCAAGTCCCCGCTGTGAGGACGCACTTTGCTCGCCTTATACAGACGAACACAGCCTCGATTGCAGACACAGAAACTTCTTACAGCTCAGCACCAGAACCCGAGACCCGCCTCTCACTCTCAGGAAATTTCACATGACCCGACGGGAAACTGTTCACTTTTTCACCGACATCGCTATGATGCCCGCCCCCCATTTCTCCTCAGCTCACCGCCCATGAAAACCATGATGATCGTCGGCGCCGACCTCGACCGGACGGACACCTGGATCAGATACGAAAAGACCATGTGCCATGCGTGCGTCTCCAGCTGCTGCCAGATGCCGGTCGAAGTGCGCCTGAGCGACCTGATCCGCCTGGAGCTGGTGGCCGAGTTCGAGCGCGGTGAGCCGCCGAAGAACATCGCCAAACGCTTGATGAAAGACGGCGTGGTGGAGCGCTTCAACCAGAAGTCCGGCATCTTCACCCTCACCCGGATGTCGAACAACGACTGCTACTTCCTGGATCGCAAGACTCGTCTCTGCACCGTTTACGACAAGCGCCCGGAAACCTGCCGCAACCACCCGAAAATCGGTCCGCGTCCAGGCTACTGCGCCTTCAAGCCAAAGGACTGAGCCGCCTTCTGCTCTCGTAGGCTGGTGCAGAGCGGAGCGAAGCCCAACACCATCGCTCGGCTCGGCAACGCCACGTTGAGCGTCGCGCCCCAGCGGAACGCCGCCCGACCCAACCTAGCTCTACGAGCACACCCGAATGTGCGAGCGAATTCACTCGCGAGGGGCCGCTCAGCGAGCCCGTGCAGCCTCAGCCCCTGACGGCTGATACCACTTTCTTCACCAGGCTCACGCCCAGCAGCACCAAGGCGCCAGCGAGGATGCCCACCAACCCGTCGATCAGCACCTGCACCACCCCGGCCACCGGGCCGGCCGCCGCCAGAACAGGTTCGAGCAGGTGATGAGCAGCCGGAATGCCATGCAGGATGATGCTGCCGCCCACCAGGAACATCGCCGCAGTGCCCAGTACCGACAAGCCCTTCATCATCCAGGGAGCCGCAGCGAGGATGCCATGACCGATGGCCTGCGCTGCTGCACTGGTCTTGCCACTGAGGTAGAAGCCCAGGTCATCCAGCTTGACGATGCCCGCCACCAGCCCGTAGACGCCGACCGTCATGATCGCGGCAATGCCCGCCAGTACCGCCACCTGCGTACCGAACGGCGCATCGGCAACGGTACCCAGGGTAATCACGATGATTTCGGCCGAGAGGATGAAGTCGGTGCGGATCGCGCCCTTCACCTTGTCCTTCTCCATGGCCACCATATCCACCTGCGGATCGGCCAGGGCCTCGGTCAGCGCGGCGTGGGCGCTTTCGTCCTCCTCCGCACTGTGCAGCCACTTGTGCGCCAGCTTCTCGAAGCCCTCGAAGCAGAGAAAGGCTCCGCCAATCATCAGTAGCGGAATCACCGCCCAGGGCGCAAAAGCACTGATCAACAGAGCCGCCGGCACCAGGATCGCCTTGTTGACCAGCGAGCCCTTGGCCACTGCCCAGACCACTGGCAGCTCGCGGTCGGCACGCACCCCGCTGACCTGCTGGGCGTTCAGAGCCAAGTCATCGCCCAGCACGCCGGCCGTTTTCTTAGCGGCGACTTTGGTCATTACCGAGACATCGTCGAGGATCGTGGCGATGTCATCGATCAGGGTCAGCAGGCTGGCTCCGGCCATTTTGAGTCCTTGCAAGGGGAGTTGAGAGGGGGCGCTTCGCTGCGGCGCAGGCGAACTACAGACAAAAACGCCCTCGCGGTCAACCCGGCGGAGCCTTCCTGCCAACCGATTCGTGATCGCCGCTGACCACTTCCATGTCGCCCTCGGCAGATTTCGGCTTGATCAGGCTGAAGTCAATCATTGCCTTCGGCTGGTGCGGGTTGCCGATCAGCAACGGACGCGCCTTGAACTCTGCGTTGACGATGCTGCGAGTGGCATCGAAGCCCTCGAAGCTCAGGCCGGAAAGGTCAGCCCAGGTATGGATGAAGCTGGAGCTGCTATAAGGGCGGCCCAGGCTGGTCGCGAGAGGCTGCGGGTGACTGGCCTTCCATTGCTCGGAACTCCAGAGAATGAAGGGGATGGTGTACATGGGGGCCGTCGGCGCCGCCTCATTGCGCCCCAATACCTCAGGCTGCTGCGGATCGAACACTGCCTCACCATGGTCGGACAGGTACATCAGGAAGCCATTGGCTCGGCTGCCAGAAAACCGCTCGATCAGGCTGGACACCACGTGGTCGTTGTACAGCACCGCATTGTCGTAGCTGTTGTAGGTGGGCAACTGGTCGTCAGAGACATTGGCCGGAGCGCCCTGGCGGTCGGTGAAGTGCTCGAACTCCGGCGGATAGCGGTACTGGTAGCTCATGTGCGTGCCCAGCAGGTGCACCACGATGAACTTGCGTGGCGCCGAATCGGCCAGCACTTTCTCGAACGGCGCCAGCACATCACCGTCGTACTGACGGGCGTTCTGGTTGCGGTTGTTGTTCAGGTAGAACTGCTCATCCGCCTGCTTGGAGAAGGTCGTGAGCATGGTATTGCGCTTGGTCAGGGTCTGCTGGTTGGTGATCCAGTAAGTCTTGTAACCGGCCTGCTTCATCATGTTCAGCAGCGACGGTTTGGTCAGGTAGAGGTCCGGATTCTGCTCGTCGGCAAAGGTCAGCACCTGCTGCAGCGCCTCGATGGTGTAGGGGCGCGGCGTAATGACGTTGTCGAACACCTGCAGCTGATCACGGATGCGGTCCAGGTTCGGTGTGGTCTTGCGCGGATAGCCATACAGACTCATGCGCTGGCGGTTGGTCGATTCACCGATCACCAGCACCAGCGTTGCCGGCAGGCCGGCATTCTCATCCTTGAAGTTGGCCAGGGGCGCGATCTGTGCGTTGCCCTCCAGCAGTTCATGCATGTTCGCCAACTGCTGACTGTACTGCCGATAGCCCACCAGCAATTGCCACGGCACGGCCGGTTCCATGCGCTTCTCGAAGCTGTCGCGGGCGGCCTCGAAGGTTTCATTGCCGAGGCCCTGCTTGACCAGCGGGTACCCAACCAGCGCAGCCGCCAGCGCGATGCTGACAGTCACAGCCCTGCCCCGTGGCAGATAGACAGGACGCACGCGCGCCCAGAGGAACGCCGCGCCCAGCGCATAGGCCAGGAACGCCGGCACCATCCACCAAGCGAAGTATTGGGAAAGATATTCCGCCCCCTCGGCCACGTTCGACTCGAACAGGATGAAGATCACGCTTTGCGAGAATTCCTGCCCGTACACCAGGAAGTAACCAAAGGCCGGCAGAGAAGCCAGCCATAGCATCGCGCCGAGCCCGGCGGCGATACCCCGCGTGCGGCGGGGGAACAGCAGCACCGGAATCAGCCACAGACCGCTGAGCAGAAATGCCTGGCGAAAACCCGTGAATCCGCTGGTCCCCGTCACCTGGATCAGCAGTTGGGTCACGCCTGAGAAATACCAGAAAAATAGAAACAGCCAACCTAGCCCCGCCCAGTCGAATCGGCTTTCCCTGGTGGTTATCGCATCACACTTCATATGAACCTGCATCAGTAGCCAAACGGCCCACTGCTGATTGAAAGACAGGGAATATGACTTCATTAGCGTGAAAAGTTCGTCACGCTGCTGCTAACGAACTCAAAACGCCCCATCTCGTAGCTGCCAGGCTTCCAGTCACTGACAGGCCGGAGCCAACGCAGGCGGATCAGCGTCGGGTTGGTTTCGACTACGCAATCAGCGCCCGGGGCTGGCCTGGAGCGAACGTCACCGAAAAATTAGAGTAGGAAAAATAAATCTGTCCCCTTTTCCGTCGGAAGTCCACTTCTCCAAGATGTTTACCCGTTCGTGAGTCGACCACAGCAAAACGCCCATGCTGCGTATCTAGAGTATATGTCTTTCCATCTTCCCCTCTATAGACCTTTCGCCAATTTATTTTTGAAAGCCTACTGTCTTTAGCCAATCCTTTTGCAGCGGCAACAGCACTATCAGCTTGCTTTACTTGCGCGACTCGCTCACCAACAGGAAGAGTAGATAAACTTTTCTCGAATTGGGCAGCAGTCTGGCCCCCAGGGAGCTGTATGGATTGGGCACTAGGCTTTCCTTTGCCTCCATCTAAAAATCTTAAGCCTCGCTATTTACCAAAAGGCATACTCCTCCAGATTTTTTTACAAGACTAATAGGCTTTCGTGTTGCCCCACCATCAATTGAAATTTCGACAAGCAAGTCTTGATTTTCAAAAGTCTGAAGCTCTTTGATCAGCTGCTTAATACTCTTACCTCTTATAACCCAACTCGGATTTTTATCACCTGCACTCATCTTAATCTCCAATACGATTTAAATTTTCGTCAAAGGTTCCAGAGCGTGTTTCTCTATTACCAAGCGCATTAACAGACTCTGCCATTTTCCAAGCGCCTCCGTTATGCCCATCAAGGTCTCTTGTAATAAACTCTTTTCCCCTCTTGAAGACTGCCTGACCATTGTGAACGGTTTCGTTTATCTTTTTAAATCCTAATTTTTCTGCCGCCTGCTTAGCCTCCTTAGTGGTTTTATAAACAGGTTCCGCCACGGGTCTGGCATCTTTTCCTTTTTTACCCCCCAAGAGCCCGCCCGCTGCCGCCAGTATGCTGCTGAGCAGGCTCGCATTTCCTGGTGAAACCCCTTTGCTTTCGAAGGAAAGTTGCGTCCCAACCTGGGTGAGTGTGCCTATCGCACTGGTGTTCTGCAGTTGATAGCGATGCAGGTCCTCCTTGAACACCGACGGGATGCTGTCGTCGAAGTACATGCCGGCAAGTCGCTCTTGCAGGCTATTTCGGTCATGGAGCAGGTCGCCGTAGAACTGGGTGCAAAGCGATGGGTTGCTTACGCACATATCAGCGAGGGCGTCGTCATTGGCGACGCTCAGATCACGGAATTTCTGCTTGACCTGCTCGCAGTTGCCCAGCGACTGACACTCGCGAGCCTCTTTCTCTAGGTGATCCAGCTCCTGATGTCTCAGAAAGTTGTACTGCGTCGCGTTCTGCGCCACCCAGCTGCCCTTTTCGATGTCGCCATCCACGGCTGCCGCCGCGACCAGCCCCACCAGTTGCGAAGACATGGTCAGGAGATTCGGGTCGTTCTTCACCAGCGCATCGAGCTGGGTGACCAGGGCCTCGTTGGCCCCCGCCGCGATGGCGCCGGTCTTGAAGTCACCGCCGGTGGCTTTGCTGAGTAGAACAATAGGGGACAGACCCCGATTAATTATTGTTGCCCCGTTGAATCAAGTGCAGAGTGGCGCCTGGAAGCTGCAGTCTGGCGCGACGTGGCATGGCTGAATCTCCTTTTCATTGCATGCTCCATAAGTAGGCGCACCACTAAATCGTGGTCTGTCCCCTATTACTTCTCTAAATCGTGGTCTGTCCCCTATTACCCGACATTCCCACTCCAATAAACCGTCCTAGGAACCCCATCAACAACGGAAAAGGGGACAGATTTATTTTCCGCACTATAATATCGTCCCTCTAGTCAGGTTTAGAGTAGGAAAAATTAATCTGCTTCTTTTCCCCTGCTTAACAAACTTGATCAGTGAGAAAATTAGTGCAGGGAAAATAAATCTGCTCCTCTTCCCTAGAAAACATAGCAAGATCGTCTATCAGAGGTTTCCCTCCGCCAAGACTTAATCAAACCACTGGGAGAAACCAGTATTGAATAACTACAAATTGGCATCCCTTCACCAGACTGCAAATAAATTATGTAGTATCTAGTATCCCCACCCTCCTTCATAGCCCGGTCAAATCCTCGCTTATCACTTCCAATCCCCCTCATATAAAGCGCTCTTTCCGGCCATGCATATACAGACACTGCAGGATTGAATGTCTTTCCTACAAGATCATCTCTACTGAGCTCCCATGCTCTATAGGACAGACATCCCGAAACGATCATTGCCAGCCCAAAGACTCCTAGGAACTCCGCCGCTCTACTTTTACTTTCTTTTTTTGGCATTAGCATCAAGCACAACCTCTATAACAGGTCGATACTTTTCATAAATTGAACCGTAGTTCACAAAAATAGCTGGAGGCATGCTTCCTATATTTTCAAACACTGTCATATCCGCTCCCTTTGTCCTTTCAAGAGAAATCATCCACTGATCATGAAGAGTTGCAAATGCATTAAACCCAGGAATCTCATTCAGCACATTACTGACAGCGGAACCATGACATATTGAATAGATCCCCGAGCAAGCCGAATCAGTCAAAGGCAAGTTAAGACCTATATTTTTTCCTTCGTGTAAATAGCCACCAACATTTACCTGAGGAACAACCCCAGAAGAATCATCGAAATTTGAACCATCAGGTCTGTCGACACCGGGCCTAACATCTGGCCCTCGCCCTACTGAGTACTGATACAACTCCATCAACGCCCCAGTCGCCGCTATGCTCAACCAAGCCTCTTTGTTCTCACCGCTTAACATTCCTTTCAATGCCGTATTTGCCATATAAGCTTTGAGTCGCTCCCCATAGTCGACCAACTTATAATTACCCTCTGCCGTCAACTCTCGCCCCCAACCGTCCGTTACACCGGCACCAAACCCTGCGATTAGGGCGGCAGTTGCATATGCTTTCAGGCTGTCCTTGCTTGTCGCATCTTTGAGCGTTTTCCCCACGTCGCCGCGATTGCTGACCAAGCTGGCCGCCCCCGTTCCCGCAGCGGAGGAAAGCGCTGTCGCAGCCATCGCGTTGGCCCAACCTGCAGCTACGGTCGAAGTAGTGGCGACACCTGCAACAGTTGTCGTGGTTACGGTACCCGCTGCCATCGCTGTACCTGACCCGGCGGTGGCTCCCGCCACACTTCCCGCCATCCCACTCGCAGCTCCATAGGTTGCAGCCGCGACGAGAATAGCGATGGCTATTGCAGCTCCGGCCCCCAACCCCGAATGGCTGTACTTGAAGCTGTCGTGGACTTCCTTCACCCGCTGCCAATCGACATCGCCGCGCTGCTCCAGCGCCTTGATCCAGGCCAGGTTCGGGTCGGCCTGGACCATGGCGTCGATGGTCTGGCTGACGGTCTGCTGGTCGATGTGCTTGAGGTCGACCTTGAGGCCATCCACCGCCTTGATGGCGATTTCGCCCTGGGCGATGAGCTCGCTCTGGCGCAGTGTCTCGTCGGTAGTGCCCTTGCCCTTGGCGCTGGTCCAGGCGAGGTCGCCCTTGCTCTTCTCGTGGCTTTCCTGGTGCAGGTCCTTCACCGCTTCGAAGGCGATTGCGCCGCCGCTGTTCAGGGTCAAGTCGGCGCCGGATTCCAGCTTGGCCTTCTGGTAGCGCTGGTCGCCTTTGCTGACCAGGGTGAGGTTGCCGCCGGTGGTGATGCTGCTGCCGATGTTGCGTACATCGGTGACTTCATCGCGCTTGAAGCTGTTGCTGCCAAACGAGCCCTTTTTCTTCTTCTCGTACAGCGAGTAGTCGCTGTCTTCGGCCGCCAGCAGGCTGAGGTCGTTGCCGGCGTAGAGGAAGGCTTCGTCGCCGGCTTCGATCCGGCTGGCCACCAGGGCGAGGTCCTTGCCGGCCTGCAGATCCACGTCCCCCCCCTGCCACCAATGAGGTTTCCTGCTGGTGCACGTGGTCTTCCTGGCGGGTGACCTTCTTGCTCTTTGAGTAGAAGTGGTCTTCGTTGGCCGCCGAGGCCAAGAGGATGTCGCCGTCCGCATCCAGCAGGATGTCGCGCTTGGCCTCCAAGCGGCTGGCGATGACGCTGACATCGCGGCCTGCCTCGATGCTCAGGTCACGGCCGCCGCTCAAGGTGGAACCATGCTGCGTGGTCTGCTCGTTCCGGTACCCGGAACCAATGGCTTGACCGACGCGCTCCTGCTGTGAGGCAATTTTCACATCGCGGCCAGCGCTCAACGCGAGGTCACCTCCGGCCTGCAGCACGCTGCCGATATTGGCGATATCCCGCCCGGCACTGAGGCTCAGGTTGTTGGCGGCTTCGATGCGGGCCGCGCTGTCCAGATAGTCCCGCTGCCCGGTGCTACCCGCGCCATCATGGCGAGCACTGGTCACTGAGCGCTCATTGAGGATGTCGCCGGTGAGGGCAATGGCGCTGACATCGCGCCCGGCGATGATGCCGCCTTGGGCGTTGCGGATGCTGTCGGTGGCCAGCAGGTCGAGGCGATTGCCCGCTTCGATCAGACCGCTGTTGACGATGTTGCCGGCGGTGGCGCTGAGGTTGTTGCTGGCGCGCAGAGTGCCCTGGTTGCTCAGCTCTCCGCCGGAAATCAGCGCGACGTCCTTGCCCTGGATCAACGCGCCATTCGGCGCCAGGCGGCCATCGGCCTGGGCCAGGTAGAGCACCGGCACGAGGACCTTTTCGCCGTTCACCACGTGCTCTTCCATCCAGACGATGTCGTGGGTCAGCGCCGCCACCTGGGCCGCGGACAGGCCCACGCCGACGCTGAGGCCGAGCTGCTGCTTGCTGGCGATGGCGTTGTCCATCAGGTAGCGGAACATCGCCTCGTCGCTGGTCAGGCCTTCGAGGAAGCGCTGGCCGGTGCGGGCGGCGATGGCCTCGCGCACCAGGCGCTGCTCATAGAGGCCATCGCCCAGGCGTTTCTGTGCCTGATCCGGGTTGTAGCCGAGGTTGCCGAGCAGATAGTCCGAGCTGAGGAACTGCTTGAGGTTGGTCAGTTCCGGGTTGGTTTCGACCAGATACTTGTGGGGTTTGGTGGGTGCCTGGTTGCCCGGCAGACCCTGGACGCGGGCGATGCTCTGTCCCTGCGGCTGGCTGCCGCCGCTGGGACGCTGATCCACGATGCCGCCGCCCTGGCTGGTACCGCCGGCAGCGCTGGAACGATTGGGTACCGTGATCTCGGGAGGTGCTTCACCCGCCTCGACCAGGATGATGTCGATACCGGCGCCCTCGGCTTGGAGGCGATCACCCAGTTCCAACTGGCGGCCGCCGATGATCGTCTGTCCGGCGTCATTGACCTGCACCTGGCGCGCCTGGGTATCGGTCAGCACCTGCTCGCGTTCGGCCAGGCCGATAGCCCCGGCATACATGCCGCCCAGAGCGGAGCTGTCGATGGCCAGCGCGGGTTTGGCACTGCCGTCATCGGCACGCGGGGTGGCGGCCAGGCTGCTGGCGTCGACGTCGTTGCGTCCGGTCACGACGGTCAGCTTGCGGGCGTGCAACTCGGCATTGAGTCGGGCGCTGCGGGTGATCAGATCGAACTGGTCAACGTTGCTGGCATTGAGGCCGGCGCCTTCCAGGGCGATGTCGCCGCCGTCCACCTGGAAGCGTGCAAGGCGCCCGTCTTCCAGCACCGGTTTGCCGGTGGTCAGGGTCGCACGCGGAGTGTTGATGAAGCCGCAGCCGTTGCAGGTGATGCCGTGGGGGTTGGCGACGATGACCCGTGCGGACTGCCCGGCCACTTCGGTGTAGCCGCCGAGCAGGCTGCGGTTGCCGCCGGTGACTTCATTGAGGATGGTGCCGGCGGCGCGGCCCTGGAGGTTGGGGTTGCCAATGATCAGGCCGCCCAGCTGGGTGGCCTGGGTCCGCTCGGTGGCGTTGTTGAGGATCAGGCCCTCGGCACCGACGTTGTACTCGCGGAAGCGGTTGTGGGACAGGCCGCTGGCGTCGGGGGTGGCGATGTTGACCACCGGTACGCCGTTGCCGGCCTGGTTCAGCCGGGCATTGCCCGCGACGGCCTGGTCCACCGCCAGTTGCGCGGCGGCGACGACGATCGGGTCAAGAAAGAGGATGCCAGCCAGTGCCAGTGCGATGCATTGGTTGAGGGGGCTGCGGGTATCCATGCTGCAAGGCTCCTGTCCTGGCCGACTCAGTAGAAGAGGTCGAAGCGGAAGAAAACGGGGCGTTCGCGCCGCTCGATGGCGTCCGGACGCTCCAGCGAATGGGCGAAGGTGAGCGCGGCGGCGAGGTGCTGGCCGCGGGTGCTGAGTTCCAGCGCGTGGCTGCTCAGGCGGCCGCTCTGGCCAGGGTTATGGGCATTGCCGTGGATCACGCCGAGGTCGTAGGCCAGCGCCGCGCCGTACTCTTGCAGCCAGGGCCGCAGCGGCTCCCAGGTGACCGCACGGCGCCAGCGCAGTTGGCTGCGCCAGTAACCGCCGCTGTCGCCAGCCAGGGACTGATCCTTGAACCCCCTCACCGAGCTGAGGCCACCCAGGCTGATGCGCTGCGGGCTGAACAGTGGATCCTCGCTGTACTGGCCGTAGGCGAGGCTGTCGAAGCTTAGGCTCTCGCCCCAGAGCTGGAATGGCTGCAGGTAACTGAGGGTGAGGTTGTACTTGCTGTAGCGCGCCACCGGCTCGCTGCCGTACGGGTGCCCGGTCCCCTGGGCGTCCAGGGTGCCGATGCCGCGCTGCCAGCCGAGGTCCAGGTTGGCGAAGGCAGAGCCGATGCGGCGCCCGTGGTTGAAGCCGAACTGGGCTTCGCTGAGGCGCTGGCTGAAGGCCTTGATCAGGCTGTCCTCAACGTAGTTGCGGGTGCGCAGGTGGGCCAGGCCGAAGCTGGCGGCGGTCTTGCCGACGCTGTCGCGGTACAGCACGCGCTCGGCGCGCAGCTGGTGGTTCTTGCTCTCGCCATCGAGGGCAAAGTCGAAACCGGTGCTGTCGTTGCGGGTGCGGTAGTAGCTCTGGCTGTAGCTGTAGGAGAAGCCCCACCAGCCGTAGGGGAGGCTGTAAGAGAAGCCCTGGTTGGCCGAATGGCGCCAGCGATCGCTGACCGCATCGCCGCCGCCGCGCAGGTTGAGCTGGTCGGCGAGGCCCAAGGGGCTATCCCAGCCGAGGCTGATTCCCCATTGCTGTTCGCCGGTGCTGCGCTGGCCGTCGTTGTCGCGGCTGAGGCCGACTCGCCAGGGCTTGGCGGCTTCGCCCTGGAGTCGCACGCGGCTGCCGCCGACCTGTTCGCCGGGCTCCAGTTCCAACTGGGCCGGACGCGAGGGCAGGCGATTCAGCTGGTCGACCAGTTGTTCCAGTTCGCGAAGGTCGAGCACATCGCCGACACGGCCGGGGAAGGTCATGGCCAGTTCACGGTCGCTGGCTACGGACGAGCTGTCCAACCCTTCGACGCGCCCCTCGATCACGATCACCTTGAGCTCGCCTTCCGCGAGGTCCTGCTGCGGCAGATAGGCACGCGAAGTAACGTACCCCTTGTCGATATAGAACCCGGTGATGGCCTTGAGCAGTTCGTTGAGGCGGGTGCTGCCCAGGCAGTGCCCCTCGAAGGGCGCCAGCAGTTCATGCTGGCGCGGAGCGGGAATGTGGTCGGCACCTTGCAGGTGGATGCTGCGGATGTGGAAACACTGCGTTTCGTCGGCGGGCGCCGGTGGCTCGGTCGACTCCGTCTTTCCGGGCAATTGCTGCAGCTCATCGAAACGCCGGCGTTGCTCGTCGAGGATGCGTTCCTGGCGTTCGCGGATCAGCTCGCGGTCACCCGGCGAGACCTCGGCGCCAGCCCAATGCACGATGCCAAAGGTAAGCATGAGCACTGGGAGGAGATGGCGTTTCAATGAACGCGCGCTGGGCAATTCCATTGCTTTGGGCCTGGTGCGAAAGCGGGCGCCAATGAAAGCAACCGAGCGCAAAGGGGTATGTCAGCGCGCTCCGAACAGTCAGATGGAAATTTCCTGATTAGGTGTCTGAAGAGCTTCTGGTGGGTTGAAGCCCACCCGACACAGCAGATCCAATGCCCACGCCTGACGCCGGGTGATCCGCAAGCAAGGCCTGGTGCGCACAGCGCACCTAACGGGCGGCGGACCTGTGTGGTCCGGTGTTGGTCGGAAGCCCCTCGCCCCCGCCGCGCGGAGGTGCGGACCAAAGAAAAAGCCCCCGCCGGATCGCTCCGACGGGGGCTCTTCAGTTACTGCGCGAGGATCAGACCTTGCTGCGCTCGTAGCGCTTGCGGTCGTTCTCGTTCAGCATTTTCTTGCGCAGACGGATGGACTTCGGAGTCACTTCCACCAGCTCGTCGTCGGCGATGAATTCCAGTGCCTGTTCCAGGGTGAAGCGGATCGGCGGAACCAGGGCGATGACTTCATCCTTGCCGGAGGCGCGCATGTTGTCGAGCTTCTTGCCCTTGGTGGGGTTGATCACCAGGTCGTTGTCACGGCTGTTGATGCCACACAGCTGGCCTTCGTAGATTTCGTCGCCTGGGCCGAGGAACAGCTTGCCACGGCTCTGCAGGGTTTCCAGCGAGTAGGTCAGTGCGGTGCCAGTGGCCATGGAGACCAGTACGCCGTTCTGACGGTTGGTGACTTCGCCAGCCTTGATCGGGCCATAGTGGCTGAAGGTCGAGGTCAGGATGCCGGTACCCGAGGTCAGGGTCAGGAAGTTGTTACGGAAGCCGATCAGACCACGCGCCGGGATGGTGTACTCCAGACGGACGCGGCCCTTGCCGTCGGGGATCATGTTGGTCAGATCGCCCTTGCGCAGACCCATCTGTTCCATCACCGAGCCCTGGTGCTGCTCTTCGATATCGATGGTGACGTTCTCGTAGGGCTCTTGCTTCTCGCCATCCTTCTCGATGATCACCACTTCCGGACGGCCAACGGCCATTTCGAAGCCTTCACGGCGCATGGTTTCGATCAGTACGGAGAGGTGCAGCTCACCACGGCCGGAGACTTTGAACTTCTCGGCGGATTCGCCCGCTTCGACGCGCAGGGCGACGTTGTGCAGCAGTTCCTTCTCCAGACGGTCCTTGATGTTGCGGCTGGTGACGAACTTGCCTTCCTTGCCGGCAAACGGCGAGTCGTTGACCTGGAAGGTCATGCTCACGGTCGGCTGGTCGACGGTCAGCGGCGGCAGGGCTTCGACGGCAGTCGGGTCGCACAGGGTGTCGGAGATGTACAGCTCGTCCATGCCGCTGACGCAAACGATGTCGCCGGCTTCGGCTTCAGGCACTTCGACGCGCTGCAGGCCGGAGTGGCCCATGATCTTCAGGATGCGGCCGTTGCGCTTGTTGCCTTCAGCGTCGATGGACACCACCGGGGTGTTGGACTTGATCTTGCCGCGGGCGATGCGGCCAATGCCGATCACGCCTAGGAAGCTGTTGTAGTCCAGCTGGGAGATTTGCATCTGGAACGGGCCGTCGACGTCCACCACCGGAGCGGGGACGTGGTCGATGATCGCCTGGAACAGGGCGTCCATGTTGTCGTCCATCTTCTCGTGGTCCATACCGGCAATGCCGTTCAGGGCACTGGCGTAGACGATCGGGAAGTCCAGTTGCTCGTCGGTGGCGCCGAGGTTGTCGAACAGGTCGAAGATCTGGTCGATGACCCAGTCAGGACGCGCGCCCGGACGGTCGATCTTGTTCACCACGACGATCGGACGCAGGCCGGCCTTGAACGCCTTCTGGGTCACGAAGCGGGTCTGCGGCATGGGGCCGTCCTGGGCGTCCACCACCAGCAGTACGGAGTCGACCATCGACATTACGCGCTCAACCTCGCCACCGAAGTCGGCGTGGCCGGGGGTGTCGACGATGTTGATGTTGTAGCCGTTCCACTTGATGGCGGTGTTCTTCGCCAGGATGGTGATGCCGCGCTCTTTTTCCTGGTCGTTGGAGTCCATCACGCGCTCGCTTTCCGCTTCTTTGCGGTCGAGGGTGCCGGACAGCTTCAGGAGCTTGTCTACGAGAGTGGTCTTGCCATGGTCGACGTGGGCGATGATGGCGATGTTACGAAGATTTTCGATCACGTTTGTATCTCGATCAGAGGATTCGTTGTGCCGCAATGTCTAGGCGGCCGATATGAATGAAACAGGTCAGCCGGCCAGCCCGTCGGGAGGGCGATGGCGGATGCTGCCGCCGAACAGGCCGGGCTGCTTAAGCCGGGCGATAAACGCGCACATTCGCATGCCCCTCGCTGAGCAGGTGATGAGCATGCAGGCGGCTCATGACGCCTTTGTCGCAATAAAGTAGGTACTGGCGGTTGGCGTCCAGTTCCTTGAAGCGATTGTTCACCGCGTAGAACGGCAGCGCCTGGACCTCGATCCCGGGCAGCTCCAGGGGAGCGTCTTCCTGGGCATCGGGATGGCGGATGTCGAGGACGATCTGCCCCGGCAGGGCCTCGGCCACTTCTTCCACCTTCAGGTCCTGGCCGAGCTCGTCGATCACGCGGTCGATCGGTACCAGGCGGGCGCGCTCCAGGGCGCGCTCGAGGATGGCCATGTCGAACTGTTCTTCCTCGTGTTCGATGCGGCCCGGCTTCGCCTTGGTGGTCGGATTCACCGAAATCACGCCACAGTACTCGGGCATGTGTTTGGCGAACTCGGCGGTACCGATCTGGGTGGCGATGTCGATGATGTCCTGCTTGTGGCTGGCGATCAGCGGGCGCAGCACCAGCATGTCGGTGGCCGAGTCGATCACCGACAGGTTGGGCAGGGTCTGGCTGGAGACCTGGGAAATGGCCTCGCCGGTGACCAGCGCATCGATGTGCAGTTGCTTGGCCATGTGCGTGGAGGCGCGCAGCATCATACGCTTGAGCACCACGCCCATCTGGCTGTTGTCGACCTTGCTGAGGATCTCGCCCACCACTTCCTCGAAGGGCACACTGATGAACAGCACACGCTGGGAGCGGCCGAACTTCTCCCACAGATAGTGGGCAACTTCCATCACGCCCAATTCGTGTGCACGGCCGCCCAGGTTGAAGAAGCAGAAGTGGGTCATCAGGCCGCGACGCATCATCTGGTAGGCAGCAACGGTGGAGTCGAAACCGCCGGACATCAGCACCAGGGTCTGCTCCAGCGAGCCCAGCGGGTAGCCGCCGATGCCATTGTGCTGGTGGTGGATGACGAACAGGCGCTGGTCGCGCACCTCCATCCGCACTTCCACCTCCGGCTGCTTCAGCGAAATGCCGGCGGCGTTGCACTCCTGGCGCAGGCGGCTGCCGACGTGGCGCTCCAGCTCCATGGAGGTAAAGGTGTGCTTGCCCGCACGCTTGCAGCGCACCGCGAAGATCTTGCCGGGCAGCTGGTCGGCGTAGTGCAGCTTGCACTTTTCCAGCACATCGTCGAAGTCGCCCAGCGGGTACTCATGCACTTCGAGGAAGTGGGTGATGCCCGGGGTGCAGGTCAGGCGCTCGATCATCTCGCGCAGCAGCTTCGGCTCGGTCTGCCGGGTCTCGACTTCGAGGTTGTCCCAAACGCCGGTCACCACCAGCTCAGGGTCCAGGTCTTTCAGGACAGAGCGGATGTTCTTCGAGAGCTGGCGGATGAAATGCTTGCGCACCGGCCGGCTCTTGATGGTGATTTCCGGGAAGACTTTGACGATGAGTTTCATGAAAACAGCGCTTGCTGCGGCAGCCGAAAAAGAGGGGCGCGGATTATAGCGGAAATTGTTCAAGCTTTGACCAAAATCATTCAACAGGATTCTCCGCGCACCACAATGGAGCGCACGCACCATGATGAGCACGAAAACAGTGCGCAAAAAGCCGCCAGAAATCACCAGAGCCCCCGCCGGGCTTGAGTTTTGGGGCTTCAGCCCATTCCGGGGCACTGGCACGCAATTTGCTCCCTTGTGAGGCAGGTCGCCCTGGCGGACTATCCCGCTCCGGCTTCACCCCAAATTTTCTATGGGGGCTAAGGTTCCAGCCCCCGTCCACCTGGAGGACAACATGTCGAAGTCGCTTCAACTGATTAAAGAACACGACGTGAAGTGGATTGATCTGCGCTTCACCGATACCAAAGGCAAGCAGCAGCACGTGACCATGCCGGCCCGTGACGCGGATGACGATTTCTTCGAACACGGCAAGATGTTCGACGGCTCCTCCATCGAAGGTTGGAAAGGCATCGAAGCCTCCGACATGATCCTGCTGCCGGACGACGCCACCGCCGTGCTCGATCCGTTCACCGAAGAGCCGACCCTGATCCTGGTCTGCGACATCATCGAGCCGAGCACCATGCAAGGCTACGACCGCGACCCGCGCGCCATTGCCCGCCGCGCCGAGGAATACCTGAAGACCACCGGTATCGGTGACACCGTATTCGTAGGCCCGGAGCCCGAGTTCTTCATCTTCGACGAAGTGAAGTTCAAGTCGGACATCTCCGGCTCCATGTTCAAGATCTACTCCGAGCAGGCGTCCTGGAACACCGACGCTGACATCGAAGGCGGCAACAAAGGCCACCGTCCAGGCGTCAAGGGCGGCTACTTCCCGGTACCGCCGGTCGACCACGACCACGAAATCCGTACCGCCATGTGCAACGCACTGGAAGAAATGGGCCTGGTCGTCGAAGTTCACCACCACGAAGTGGCGACTGCCGGCCAGAACGAAATCGGCGTGAAGTTCAACACCCTGGTCGCCAAGGCTGACGAAGTTCAGACCCTGAAGTACTGCGTGCACAACGTCGCCGACGCCTACGGCAAGACCGTGACCTTCATGCCGAAGCCGCTGTACGGCGACAACGGCTCGGGCATGCACGTTCACATGTCCATCTCCAAAGATGGCAAGAACACCTTCGCTGGCGAAGGCTATGCCGGCCTGTCCGATACCGCCCTGTACTTCATCGGCGGCATCATCAAGCACGGTAAGGCCCTGAACGGCTTCACCAACCCGGCTACCAACTCCTACAAGCGTCTGGTGCCTGGCTTCGAAGCTCCGGTAATGCTGGCCTACTCCGCCCGCAACCGTTCCGCCTCGATCCGTATCCCGTACGTGAACAGCCCGAAAGCCCGTCGTATTGAAGCGCGTTTCCCGGACCCGGCTGCCAACCCGTACCTGTGCTTCGCCGCGCTGCTGATGGCTGGTCTGGATGGTATCCAGAACAAGATCCATCCTGGCGATGCCGCCGACAAGAACCTGTACGACCTGCCGCCGGAAGAGGCGAAGGAAATCCCGCAGGTTTGCGGCAGCCTGAAAGAGGCGCTGGAAGAACTGGACAAGGGCCGTGCGTTCCTGACCAAGGGCGGCGTGTTCAGCGACGACTTCATCGATGCCTACATCGAGCTGAAGAGCGAAGAAGAAATCAAGGTGCGCACCTTCGTGCACCCGCTGGAATACGACCTGTACTACAGCGTCTGATCCAGTTGTGACCGCGCAAGCGGCATGATTGAGAGGCCTCCTTCGGGAGGCCTTTTTCATTCTTATGGAACTCCCTTGTTGGGCTCTTTTCCTTGAGGGCGAATTCATTGGCTCTGCCCTCGTTTGGTGGTGCAACGGGATGCATCTCTTGTAGGAGCGAGCTTGCTCGCGAATCGGACCGTTTCGCGAGCAAGCTCGCTCCTACAAGGTTCATAGCGAATGAATTCGCCCACACCAAGTCCAAGGCCTTAGCCGTATTGTTGCTCGGCTGCACAACCACACCGCACCACGCTTGCCAGCCGGCCCCGCCAATGCAAGGCTTAGCAGCACTGCAAGAACGGAGATCGTGCGATGCGTCCCCTGCTCGCCAGCCTGCTGCTGGTCCTGGCCCTGCCAGCCGCGGCACAGATCTACAAATACACCGACGCCAACGGCAACACGGTGTTCACCAACCAGCCACCGGATGGCACCGCCAGCGAACGGGTGGAGCTGGCGCCGACCAATGCGATCCAGGCGCAGCCGCCCAGCGCGCCGGTCAGCCCCCCCAGCGACGCCGAAAGCAGGGTCGCCTATCAGGTGCTCGAACTGACCAACATCCCCGACGCGGAGGCCCTGCGCGCCAACAACGGCACCTTCAGCGTCGGCGTACGCCTGGAACCCAACTTGCAACCCGGCCATAGCCTGCGCCTGCGCCTGAATGGTCAACCCTATGGCCAGGCCACCAACGTCCCGCGCCTGCAACTGGTCAATATTGACCGCGGCGAGCATAGCCTTTCCGTGGACGTACTGAGCGGCACCATCGTGGTGCAGAGCAGCCCGACGGTCACGTTCACCGTTCAGCGGGTCAGCACCAGCAGCCCGGCGCTGCGCCCGCCGACCCCGACGCCCCGCCAGAACAATTGACCGATGACCCGACTCCTGCTTCTCGCCCTTATCCTGCTGGGCCAGCCCGTGCTGGCCGAGGTCTACACCTACGTCGACGAAGAGGGGAACCGAGTCTTCACTGACCGTCCCAAGCCCGGCGACGCCCAACGCATCGAGCTGGCGCCTTCCAACGCCATGTCCCCGACATCGCCGGCAGCCCCACCACCGATGGTGCAGGCACCCATCCCCCGAGAACTCGGCTATCAGCTTCTGCGCATCCTGGTTCCGGAGCCCGATGCCACGATCCGCGATGGCGAGGGCAACCTGATCGTCACAGCCGTTAGCGAGCCCGGCCTGCACCAGGGGCACAACTACCGGCTGCTGCTGGACGGCCAGACCATGGGCGAACCGGGTCGCAGCCCGGTATTCCCGCTGAAGAACCTGGATCGCGGCACCCATCAACTGGCTGTGGAAATCGTCGACGACCTAGGACGTACGGTTGAGCGAACCCCCAGCCAGCCGGTCCACATCGCGCGCATCTCGTTGGCCCAGAAGCGCATGATCAAGCCGTGCAAGAAGGATGATTACGGCGTGCGCCCGGAATGCCCGCTCAAGGACAAGCCCGAAGAAGAAGACAGCCTCCTGCCCTTCCTGTAATCGACCCCGCTTGCGCACCACGATGGTGCACAAGCCTGCACCTCTTTCTATACTCTCCCCAAATTGGTTCATTCGCGTCCCGACCTTTTGCGCTGAAACGTAGCCAGGGCCCGCAAAAACCCTGTTTTAGCGCGACTTTTCAGGGCTTTGGTTTGCTTCTTGCATTTTGTAACTCATCGCCACGAGCGCCGAAGCCATGACCATCGACGACGCCCTGCACCGCCTTCTGCTCGACAACCTCACCACTGCGGTGATTCTGCTCGACGCCGACCTGCGCCTCGAGTACATGAACCCCGCAGCGGAAATGCTGCTGGCCGTCAGCGGCCAGCGCAGCCACGGCCAGTTCATCAGTGAGTTGTTCACCGAATCGCCCGAGGCCCTCGCCTCGCTACGCCAGGCGGTCGAACAGGCGCACCCCTTCACCAAGCGTGAAGCCCAGGTCACCTCGCTCTCCGGCCAGACCCTGACGGTGGATTATGCGGTAACGCCCATCCTCAATCGCGGCGCGACCCTGCTACTGCTCGAGGTACACCCGCGTGACCGCCTGCTGCGCATCACCAAGGAAGAGGCCCAACTCTCCAAGCAGGAAACCACCAAGCTGCTGGTACGTGGCCTGGCCCACGAGATCAAGAATCCGCTCGGCGGGATCCGCGGCGCGGCGCAACTGCTGTCGCGCGAGCTGCCCGAGGAGCACCTGAAGGACTACACCAACGTCATCATCGAAGAGGCCGACCGACTGCGGAACCTGGTGGACCGCATGCTTGGCTCGAACAAGCTGCCGCAGCTGGCAATGACCAACATCCATGAAGTGCTGGAGCGCGTCTGCAGCCTGGTGGAGGCGGAAAGCCAGGGCGGCATCAATCTGGTGCGCGACTACGACCCGAGCATCCCCGACCTGCTGATCGATCGCGAGCAGATGATCCAGGCCGTGCTCAACATCGTGCGCAACGCCATGCAAGCTATCGCCGGACAGAACGAGTTGCGCCTCGGTCGCATCACCCTGCGCTCACGCACCCTGCGCCAGTTCACCATCGGCCACACCCGTCACCGCCTGGTCACCAAGGTCGAGATCATCGACAACGGCCCCGGCATCCCGGCCGAGCTTCAGGAAACCATTTTCTATCCCATGGTCAGCGGACGGCCGGACGGCACCGGACTCGGCCTGGCCATTGCCCAGAACATCATCAGTCAGCACCAGGGGCTGATCGAGTGCGAGAGCCATCCTGGCCACACCGTGTTCTCGATCTTCCTGCCGCTGGACAAAGGAGCCACTTCGTCATGAGCCGCAGTGAAACAGTCTGGATCGTCGACGACGACCGTTCCATCCGTTGGGTCCTGGAAAAGGCCCTGCAACAGGAAGGCATGACCACCCAGAGTTTCGAGAGCGCCGACAGCCTCTTGGGGCGCCTGAACCGGCAGCAGCCGGACGTGATCATCTCCGACATTCGCATGCCGGGCGTCAGTGGCCTCGACCTGCTGGCGCAGATCCGCGATCTGCATCCGCGTCTGCCGGTCATCATCATGACCGCCCACTCCGACCTGGATAGCGCAGTGGCCTCCTATCAGGGCGGTGCCTTCGAGTACCTGCCCAAGCCGTTCGACGTCGACGAAGCCGTCTCCCTGGTCAAGCGTGCCTTCCAGCACGCCCAGGAGCAGCAAGGCCTCGAAGCGCCGGCCAGCCAGGCACGCACGCCCGAGATCATCGGCGAGGCGCCGGCCATGCAGGAGGTGTTCCGCGCCATCGGCCGCCTCAGCCACTCCAACATCACCGTGCTGATCAATGGCGAATCCGGTACCGGCAAGGAACTGGTCGCACATGCCCTGCATCGCCATAGCCCGCGCGCGGCATCGCCCTTCATCGCCCTGAACATGGCGGCCATTCCGAAGGACCTGATGGAGTCCGAGCTGTTCGGCCATGAGAAAGGCGCCTTCACCGGCGCCGCCAACCAGCGCCGTGGCCGCTTCGAGCAGGCCGATGGCGGCACCTTGTTCCTCGACGAGATCGGCGACATGCCGGCCGATACCCAGACCCGCCTGCTGCGCGTGCTGGCCGACGGCGAGTTCTACCGGGTCGGCGGGCATACGCCGGTCAAGGTCGACGTACGCATCATCGCGGCCACCCACCAGAACCTGGAGAACCTGGTTCAGGCTGGCAAGTTCCGCGAAGACCTGTTCCATCGCCTGAATGTCATTCGCATCCATATCCCGCGGCTGTCCGACCGCCGCGAAGACATCCCGGCGCTCGCCCGGCACTTCCTCGCTCGCGCCGCCCAGGAACTCGCGGTCGAGCCGAAACTGCTGAAGAACGAGACCGAGGACTACCTCAAGCACCTGCCCTGGCCGGGCAACGTGCGCCAGCTGGAAAACACCTGCCGCTGGATCACGGTGATGGCCTCGGGCCGGGAGGTGCATGTCGACGACTTGCCGCCCGAATTGCTCGTCCAGCCGCAGGACGCCACCCCGGCTACCAACTGGGAACAGTCCCTGCGCCAATGGGCCGACCAGGCCCTCGCTCGCGGCCAGTCGAGCCTGCTGGACAGCGCCGTGCCTTCTTTCGAACGTATCATGATCGAGACCGCCCTGAAGCACACCGCCGGCCGCCGTCGTGACGCCGCCGTGCTCCTTGGCTGGGGCCGCAACACCCTCACCCGCAAAATCAAGGAACTGGGCATGAAGGTGGATGGGGCCGACGATGATGAAGGCGACGAGGGCTAAGCGCCCTTCCCCGCTCTCCAGACCCCGCTTCGGCGGGGTTTTTATTGGCTGTATTGGGGCAGCTTTGCGGCCCATGCACGAATGATCCAGCTATGTCCGCGTTAAGAGTTGGAGGCCCTGCAATCCCTTGTGGGAGCAGGGGGGGGGACGCCGAGTTCTTGCTAGCGAATGCGGACCCTTTCGCCAGCAAGCTGGCTCCTACAGGCACCTGCGCTCTCGGGCTGTCGTCTAGTGACAGCCAACACAGAGCGAATGAACCCGTTCCGACGAAGACAAGTTCCGTATCCTGGATTCCGCAAAAGTCCCGCCGTGGTGCCCCACAACCACCTCCGCCTCAAAAAAGTGCCCAAAATGCATCCCTGCAAGCAGCTCCTCTTTTCATAAAAAACGCCCGTCGAGTTTCCTGAGAAACCCGCAACCCCCGAAAAACGTGGCCTCCAGCGGAGGCCATGCTCTCTTCTGGCCAATTTCCAAAAAACTGGCACGCCCTCTGCATTAGTCCAGACAACAGCGGTTTTGGGGCCCCCGGTACAGGCAGGCCAGGGAATCCCCACTCTTATGCAGGCAGGCTGACCCACAGCCGCCAGGGCCCACAGGGGCCGGAGCAAGACAGCGACGCCAGCCCAGGCTGGCGACCAGGTTTCAGGGGGCCTTGGTACAGGCAGGCCGGGGAATCCCCTCTTTTATTCAGAGGCGCGCTGGCACTCCAGCCGCCAGCCCCCGGCAACGGGGGCCGCATGCAGAACAGCGTCGCCGGCAACAGCGGGCGATCACCCTTCAGGGGGCCTTGGTACAGGCAGGCCGGGGAATCCCCTCTTTTATTCACAGGCGCGCTGGCACTCCAGCCGCCAGGCCCCGGCAACGGGGCCGGATACAGAACAGCGTCGCCGGCAACAGCGGGCGACCACCCTTCAGGGGGCCTTGGTACAGGCAGGCCGGGGAATCCCCTCTTTTATTCGCAGGCGCGCTGGCACCCAGCCGCCCAGCCCCGGCAACGGGGCCGTATGCAGAACGGCATCGCAAGCAAGCTCAGGCGACCACGTTTCAGGGGCCCTTGGTACAGGCAGGCCGGGGGAGCCCCTCTCTTATTCCTCCCGCAACTCGACAGCCAGGCGCCAGCGGCCCTCGCGCTCGTCCAGTTGCCAGCCTCCACGCACACCCCGCACGGACACGAACCGGAGCAGCATCCCGCCCTGGGAGGCCTGCAGGTGCCAGCTCACAAGGGCACTGCCCATGCGCAGTCGACCTTTCGCTGCCTCGCCTTCGGCACCCAACCAGACGGCATAGGCACCTTCCAACGCCGCTTCACGAACCTCTGGCTCGCCCTCGAACCACAACACCAAGGCATCCGGATGCACCTCGATCACCTTGAGCTGCGCGGGCTCCGGCGCCGTCAGGCGGCCGATCATCAGGCCTACCAATAGGCCAAGAAGAGCAAGCGACAGCAAAAAGCGCGGCCACAGGCGCGGCCGTGGGTCCTCATCAGGAGTAGAATGCCGACCGTCTTCGGGCTCGGGGCCATGCATGTTCCACGTCATCCTGTTTCAACCGGAAATTCCGCCAAATACCGGCAACATTATCAGGCTATGCGCCAATTCCGGCTGCCATCTTCACCTGATCGAACCCCTGGGGTTCGAACTGGACGACAAGCGCCTGCGCCGGGCGGGCCTCGATTACCACGAGTACGCCACACTGCGCCGCTACCCCGACCTCGCTACGTGCCTGGAAAGCCTTGGCCAACCGCGCGTATTCGCCTTTACCACCAAAGGCACGCGACTCTTTCATGAAGTCGAATATCAGCCTGGTGATGCCTTTCTCTTCGGCCCGGAAAGCCGCGGCCTGCCAGAAGAAGTGCGCGAGAGCCTGCCACCCGAGCAGCGCCTGCGCCTACCCATGCGCCCAGGGTGCCGCAGCCTGAACCTCTCCAACACCGTAGCCGTCGCCGTCTACGAAGCCTGGCGGCAGCAGGGTTTCAACCTGGATTGAGGCTCGATACAGGAGCAGGGCGACCTGCTTCTCCGTGGGGCGAATGGAAGGGTTCTGTCTGCGTTGGCTGTTGCCCGTCATCAACGGCCGGATTGAGAGCCTTGCAGGATCGTGGGGGAACGCCGGGTTCTTGCTCGCGAACCGGAATTTTCGCGAGCAAGCTCGCTCCTACGGGAGATGCATCCCATTGCAACCCTTGGCAAAAAAGCGTCCATTCATTCGCTACGCAGCCCACAGGGCTGCCTCCAAGCCCCCAGAATGCTCCGCCCCGGCAGTGTTCTCCGGACAAAGAAAAAGCGCCCCGAAGGGCGCTTTTTCGTCAGGCTGAAGGGTCAGGCCTGGGCGGGGACTTCACCGGCGGCCTGCATGCGCGCCAGTTCCTGCGCGTAGAGCGCGTCGAAGTTCACCGGGGAAAGCATCAGCGCCGGGAAGGAGCCACGGACAACCAGGCTGTCCAGGGTTTCACGGGCGTACGGGAACAGGATGTTCGGGCAGAAGGCGCCGAGGGTGTGGCTCATCGAAGCGGCATCGAGACCCTTGATGAGGAAGATGCCGGCCTGCTGGACTTCAGCGATGAAGGCGGTCTCTTCGCCGTTCTTCACGGTGACGGAGAGGGTCAGCACCACTTCGTGGAAGTCGCCATCCAACGCCTTTTGGCGGGTATTGAGGTCTAGGGAAACGCTCGGCGACCACTCCTGGCGGAAGATTTCCGGGCTCTTCGGAGCTTCGAAGGAGAGGTCACGCACGTAGATGCGCTGCAGGGAGAACTGAGGGGTCTGGGAGCCTTGTGCGGCGCCGTTGGTCGCTTGTTCGGTCATGGTCATGCCTTGTTCTAGTGCGTTTCCGTTTGGGCTCGGGCCTGGAGCAAGGCGTCGAGCTTGCCGGCGCGCTCCAGGGCGTACAGATCATCGCAGCCGCCCACATGGGCCTGACCGATCCAGATCTGCGGCACCGAAGTACGCCCCGCCTTGCGGGTCATCTCGGCGCGAACTGCGGGGTTTCCATCGACGCTGATTTCTTCGTACTTGACGCCCTTGCTGTCCAGCAGATGTTTTGCACGGATGCAGTAAGGACACCAGGCGCTCGAATAGACGACGATTTCAGCCATCTCACTTCACCAGCGGCAGGTTGTCGCCACGCCAGCTGCCGATACCGCCGGACAGCTTGAGGGCGTTGTAACCGGCCTTTTTCAACTCGCTGCAGACGGTGCCTGCATGCTGGCCCATGGCGTCGACCACGATGATGGCCTTTGCCTTGTGCTTCTCCAGCTCGGCGATGCGGCTGGTCAGCTTCTCGTAGGGGATATTCAGGGCGTCGACGATGTGGCCGCTGGAAAAATCCTTGCCGGCACGTACGTCCAGTACCACGGCCTCGCCACCGTTGACCATCGCCGTCAACTCACGAGGGCTGACACTACGGCCGCCACGGCGCATCTCGTGGAGCAGCAGCAGCACCAACAGCACGACGAACGATCCACTCAGTACATAGTGGTTAGTGGCAAATTCAATCAAATGGGGCAGCATCAGTGGATTCCGGGACGGTAAAATGCTGGCCAGTATACACAGCCCCACAGGTCGGCCAAACCCCGTCCAGCGGTGACGCCAGCGGAACTTGACCGTAAAATGCCGGACCTTTTCCGGGGCCCCACCGGACCAATCCTCTTCCCTTTGCCGCAGACGAGTCGGACTTATGACAGCCACGCCAAAACCCCTTGTCCTGATCATCCTGGACGGTTTCGGTCACAGTGACAGCCCCAAGTACAACGCTATCCTTGCGGCGAACACGCCGGTCTACGACCGCCTGCGCGCCACTCAGCCCCACGGGCTGATCTCCGGCTCGGGCATGGACGTGGGTCTGCCGGACGGGCAGATGGGCAACTCCGAGGTCGGCCACATGAACCTCGGCGCCGGCCGCGTGGTTTACCAGGACTTCACCCGTGTGACCAAGGCGATCCGCGATGGCGAGTTCTTCACCAACCCCGAGATCACCGGAGCTGTGGATAAGGCCGTCGCCGCCGGCAAGGCCGTACACTTCATGGGCCTGCTGTCCGAAGGCGGCGTGCACAGCCACCAGGATCACCTGGTTGCCATGGCCGAGCTGGCCGCCCAGCGCGGTGCCGAGAAGATCTACCTGCATGCCTTCCTCGATGGCCGCGACACCCCCCCGAAGAGCGCCGAACCCTCCATCAAGCTGCTGGATGACACGTTCGCCCGTCTGGGCAAAGGCCGCATCGCCAGCCTGATCGGCCGTTATTACGCCATGGACCGCGATAATCGCTGGGACCGCGTGGAAGCTGCCTACAACCTCATTACCGAAGGCCAGGCGGAGTTCACCGCCACCAGCGCCACCGAAGGCCTGGCCGCCGCCTACGAGCGCGGCGAGAGTGACGAGTTCGTCAAGGCCACTCGCATCGGCGAGGCCGTGAAAGTGGAAGACGGCGACGCCGTGATCTTCATGAACTTCCGCGCCGACCGTGCCCGCGAACTGTCGCGCGCCTTCGTCGAGCCAGGCTTCAGGGAGTTCCCGCGCCAGCGCGAGCTCAAGATGGCCGGCTACGTCATGCTGACCCAGTACGCCGCGAACATTCCGGCCCCCAGCGCCTTCAAGCCGGAGCCCCTGAACAACGTCCTGGGCGAATACCTGGCCAAGAACGGCAAGACCCAGCTGCGCATCGCCGAGACCGAGAAGTACGCCCACGTGACCTTCTTTTTCTCCGGCGGCCGCGAAGAGCCCTTCGAAGGCGAAGAGCGCATCCTCATTCCTTCGCCCAAGGTCGCGACCTATGACCTGCAGCCTGAGATGAGCGCTCCCGAGGTCACCGACAAGATCGTCGACGCCATCGAGAACCAGCGCTACGACGTCATCATGGTGAACTACGCCAATGGCGACATGGTCGGCCACACCGGTGTCTTCGCAGCTGCGGTCAAGGCCGTGGAATGCCTGGACACCTGCATGGGCCGCATCGTCACCGCACTGGACAAGGTTGGTGGCGAAGCGCTGATCACCGCCGACCACGGCAATGTCGAGCAGATGGAAGACGAAGTCACCGGCCAGGCACACACCGCCCATACCTGTGAGCCCGTGCCCTTCATCTATGTCGGCAAGCGCGCCGTGAGCCTGCGCGAGGGCGGCGTGCTGGCGGACGTGGCACCGACCATGCTGACCCTCATGGGCCTGCCGGTACCTGCGGAAATGACCGGCAAGAGCATCATCGAACTGAAATAAGCGACGCCGACCGCGCGAATTCCACGCGTGTCATCAGGAAACGCCCCGAAGCCTCGGCCCGGGGCGTTTTTTTTGCCGTGCGCGACGGGCATACTAGGCCAGTCCTTTCCCCAGGTGCCGCCTGCCCCATGTTTCGCGCCCTCACACTCGCAGTTCTTGTCAGCCTGATCGGTCCGGTCATGGCCGACCAGCGCGCCGAAACCCAGCAACAGCTCCAGCAAGCCGAGAAGGACATTGCCGAGCTGAAAAAACTGCTGCAGCAAATCCAACAGGAAAAATCCGGTGTCCAGCAGGAGCTGAAGAAGTCCGAGACGGAAATGGGCAACCTGGAGCAGCAGGTGAAGGAGCTGCAGCAGGAGCTCGAAAAGAGCGAAGGCGAAGTCAGGCGCATGAACGAGGAGAAAAAAAAACTCCAGGACGCGCGCCTTGAACAGCAGCGACTGATCGCTATCCAGGCCCGTGCGGCTTACCAGAGCGGGCGTCAGGAGTACGTCAAACTGCTGCTCAACCAGCAGCACCCCGAGAAGTTCGCCCGCACCCTCACCTATTACGACTACCTGAGCCAGGCCCGCCTGGAGCAGCTCAACGCCTTCAATGAAACCTTGCGCCAGCTGAGCAACGTCGAGCGCGACATCGTCGATCAGCAAAACCAGCTCAACGAGCAGAAAAGCGCTCTGGAAGGTCGTCGAGAGCAGCTCGCCGAACTGCGCAAGGAGCGCCAACTGGCACTGGCCAAGCTCAACAAGGACCTCGGCGAGCGCGACCGCTCGCTCAAGTCGCGCCAGGAAGAACAGGCCGACCTGGCCAAGGTACTCAAGACCATCGAAGAGACCCTGGCCCGCCAGGCCAGGGAAGCGCGCGAAGCCGAAGAAGCACGCAAACGCGCCCTTGCCGAACAACAGCGCCAGCTGCGTGAACAGCCATCCGGCTCGAAGCCCTCGACCAGCGGCCCGCTGGTTTCCAGCACCGGCGGCAACTTCGGCGGCCCCTTCGCCAAGGCCCGCGGCCAGTTGCCCTGGCCGGTGGATGGCCGCCTGGTGGCCCGCTATGGCTCAGCTCGCGGCGGCGACTCGCGGACCAAATGGGATGGCGTAATGATCGGCGCTCCCGCTGGTAGCCAGGTACGCGCCGTGCACGGTGGCCGCGTGGTATTCGCGGACTGGTTGCGGGGCGCCGGCCTGCTGGTCATCCTCGACCATGGCAATGGTTACTTGAGCCTTTACGGCCACAATCAACGTTTACTGAAGAACGCCGGCGATGTGGTGAAGGCCGGCGAATCGATCGCGACCGTCGGCGCCAGCGGCGGGCAGGAAACGCCAGCCCTTTATTTCGCCATTCGCCAACAGGGCCGCCCAACCGACCCGGCACAGTGGTGCCGAGCGCAAGGATAAGCGCCACCTCATTCAGCAGGAGTTAGTTCGCATGCCGCATCTGTCCCGCCTCACACCCCTGGCCATGGCGCTCGTGCTGCTTGGCGGCGCTCAGTACTCCATGGCCGCCGGGGAGCCGGCAACCCCTCCCGCGCCAGCGGTGAGCGGCAAGGCACCCTTGCCCCTGGATGAGCTGCGCACCTTCGCCGAGGTCCTCGACCGGATCAAATCCGCCTACGTCGAGCCGGTGGATGACAAAACCCTGCTGGAAAATGCCATCAAGGGCATGCTCAGCAACCTCGACCCGCACTCGGCCTACCTGGAGCCGGAAGATTTCCAGGAGCTGCAGGAAAGCACCAGCGGCGAGTTCGGCGGCCTGGGTATCGAAGTGGGCGCCGAGGACGGCTTCGTCAAGGTCGTCTCGCCCATCGACGACACTCCGGCGTCGAAGGCCGGCATCCAGCCCGGCGACCTGATCGTGAAGATCGACGGCCAGCCCACCAAGGGCATCTCGCTGATGGAAGCGGTGGACAAGATGCGCGGCAAAGCCGGCAGCAGCATCGTCCTGACCCTCGTGCGCGACGGCGGCCAGCCGTTCGACGTGAAACTGACCCGCGCGGTGATCAAGGTCAAGAGCGTGAAGAGCCAACTGCTCGACAACACCTACGGCTACCTGCGCATCACCCAGTTCCAGGTCAACACCGGCGAAGAGGTCGGCAAGGCGCTGGCCAAGCTGCGCAAGGAAAACGGCAACAAGAAACTCAGTGGCCTGGTCCTCGACCTGCGTAACAACCCCGGCGGGGTACTGCAGGCCGCGGTCGAAGTCTCCGACCACTTCCTCAGGAAAGGCCTGATCGTCTACACCAAGGGCCGCATCGCCAACTCCGAACTGCGTTTCTCCGCCGACCCGGCCGACGCCAGCGAGGGCGTGCCGCTGGTAGTGCTGATCAACGGCGGTAGCGCATCGGCCGCGGAGATCGTTGCCGGCGCCCTGCAGGACCACAAGCGTGGCGTGCTGATGGGTACGGACAGCTTTGGCAAAGGCTCGGTGCAGACCGTGTTGCCGCTGAACAACGACCGCGCGCTGAAGCTGACCACTGCGCTCTACTACACCCCGAACGGCCGTTCCATCCAGGCCCAGGGCATCGTGCCCGACATCGAGGTGACGCGCGCCAAGGTGACCCGTGAACAGGACGGCGAAAACTTCAAGGAAGCCGATCTTGCCGGTCACCTCGGCAATGGCAATGGCGGTGCGGATCGCCCCAGCGCGGACAAGGTACAGAGCAAGCAGCCGCGCCCGCAGGACGACGACTACCAGTTGAGCCAGGCCCTGAACCTGCTGAAAGGCCTGAACGTCACTCGCGAGAACTGAAGTGCGCTGCAGAACCTGGCTGCTGACGCTGTGCTTTGGCGTGCTGGCAGCCGGGAACTGTCTGGCGGTCGAACAGACCAGCGCGCCGAACCCACCGGCGCGCATCGCCCTGATCATCGACGACCTCGGGCAAACGCCGACACGCGACCGCCGCGTTCTCGCCCTGCCCGGTCCAGTTGCCCTCGCCATAATCCCGGACACGCCCCACGCCTTTGAGCTGGCCGAAGCCACCTACGCCGCCGGCAAGACCGTAATGCTGCACCTGCCGATGGACCCGGCCGACGGCCCATACGCCTGGCATCCGCAACTGCCCATCGAGGAACTGCAGCACCGCCTGGAAGCAGCCCTGCAACGCGTCCCCCACGCGCGCGGCCTGAATAACCATATGGGCAGTCGCATGACGTCGCAGCGTCCGGCCATGGCCTGGCTGATGAAAACGCTCCAACAGCAGCACCGGTTCTTCATCGACAGCCGCACCAGCGCCACAACCGTGGCGGCCGCCGAAGCGCAGAAGATCGGCCTGGCCAGCCTCTCGCGGGATATTTTCCTGGACGACGACCCCAGCCCTGCGGCCATCGCTTCACAATTCACCGCCGGACTGAAGCTGGCACGCAAGCAGGGTTCAGCCGTGATGATCGGCCATCCTTACCCGGCGACCCTTGAGCTGCTGGAACGCGAGTTGCCGCGATTACGCGCGCAGGGCATCGAACTGATCGACGTGGAAATGCTCATCGCCCTGCGCGGCAACCGCGCCATGGCGGCCCATGGCAAAGGCGGGGTTTACAAGAACCAGTTGTAGGTGCGGGACGGTTCCTTGTGGGGGCGAATTCATTCGCGAAAGCAGGCCGAAGGTCTGCCCTCCAAGCTCCGAGCAGGCTCGGACTTCCCTCACCCCCGGCCCTCTCCCAGAGGGAGAGCGGAGTTGCTCAGAGATAGTTCTGCGTGACGTCGTCGACGAAGCCTTCGCTGCGCATCTGGTCCAACGCTTTCTGCAGGCGCTCGATCACCTCGTCCGGGGTGTCTTTGTTGAAGGCCAGGTACAGCTCCGCTTCATTGAAGCGCAGCACCGTCTGCAGACCGCTGACACCTTCCTGCTTGGCCAGGTAACGCCCAACCGGGTCAGTGGTGGCCCACAGGTCGATCTGCCCCTTGAGCAGCTTCTTCACGTTCTCCTGGTCGCGCAGCGCGTTCTGTGGCGCGATGCCCTGGCTCTCCAGATGCTGGCTGACCGCATCGTTCTTGTAGGCACCGATGCGGTATTGCGCGGCACTCTTCAGGTCCTTGACGCTGAGGTTGTTGCCCGGTGCCGCCAGGAGTACCCAGCCGGTCTTGGCGATCGGACCAACCCATTTGAACAGCGGTTGACGCTCGGCGGTGAAGGTGGTCGAGAACAGCCCGTAGTTCGGCTTGTCCAGGGTCAGGCGATAGAGGCGGTCCCAGGGAAAGCGCAGCGTCAGGCTGTAATTGACGCCGGCCCGCTTGAACATCTCGCGGACGATATCCGCGCTGATACCGTCGATACCGTCATCGCGGGCGAAGTTCTTGTCGTCCACCGCCATGTTGAAGGGCGGGAAATTCTCGGTGAGCAACACCACCTTGTAGTCGGCCGGCAACTCGGCGCGGGCCCCAAAGGCGAAGCACATCAGGCCCAAGGTCAGGGCACGTTGGATCAACTTCTGCATTGTCATACCGCTCGCTTGGATTTGTGATTGTGGCTAGCGGCGTCCCTGCATGGGCCAGAGCCCACAGACGTACGACACGATCCGTCCTGCCTTCCATGGCAAGCGACCGGCTTGTGGCCGGTCGCTGGGGTCTTACAGATAGCTATTGAGGATCTCGTCGACGAAACCTTCGCTGCGCATCTGGTCGAGCGCGGCCTGCAGCTTCTGGACAACCTCATCCGGCACCTCCTTGTTCAGCGCCAGGTACAGCTCGGCCTGGTTGAAGCGCAGGACGGTCTTCAGGCCGGCAACACCTTCCTGCTTGGCCAGGTAGCGTCCTGCCGGATCGCCCGTGGCCCAGAGGTCGATCTGGCCCTTTTCCAGCTTCCTGGCGTTTTCCTGATCGCGCAGCGCCGTGATGGGTTCCAGCTTCTGCTGGGCGAGGTATTCGGCAATGGCATCGCCCTTGTAGGCGCCGATCTTGTACTTCCGAGCTTCTTCGAGGCTGGCCAGGCTGATTGGGCTATCGCCGGGCGCCAGCAGGATCCAGTCATCCGGACCGATCGGGCCGACCCACTTGAAGGACTGCTCACGCTCTGGCAGCCGCGCGGTCACGAACACGCCATAACCCGGCTTTTCCAGCGCCAGCTTGTAGATACGATCCCAGGGGAAGCGAAGGGTCAGGCTGTACTTGACCCCGGCACGCTTGAACATCTCGCGCACGATGTCGACGGCGATGCCATCGATATTGTCTTCCTGGGCAAAGTTCTTGCCGTTGATTGCCATGTTGTACGGCGGGAAGTTTTCAGTCAGCAGGACGACGCTGTAATTCTCATCCACTTGGGCACGAGCCGCGCCAGCAAGCACCATCAGGGTACCGGCCAGGGCGAGCAGCAAGCGTTTCGGCATTTACGACTACCTTCCAGGGGAGATGGGAAATGTGCTGAGCTTAACCTCGCTGTCGCAAGATTCGGGCATCAGCAGCTCAGGCTGCGAATTCCGTCACGCGGCGCAGCCTGGAAGAGAGGGACGCAAGAATCGTGCTCAGCGCACCACGATGCCACGGCTGGCCAGGTAAGCCTTGGCCTCCGGCACGGTGTACTCACCGAAGTGGAAGATGCTCGCCGCCAGAACGGCGTCGGCCTTGCCTTCGAGAATGCCTGCGGCGAGATGCTCGAGATTGCCGACGCCGCCGGAGGCGATCACCGGGATGCCCACGGCCTCGGAGATTGCGCGGGTGACGCCGAGGTCATAACCGCTCTTGACGCCATCCTGGTCCATGCTGGTGAGCAGGATTTCGCCGGCACCCAGGTCTTCCATCTTCGAAGCCCAGGCCACGGCATCCAGGCCAGTGGGCTTGCGCCCGCCATGGGTGAAGATTTCCCAGCGCGGTGTTTCACCAGGGGCGGAGACCTTCTTCGCGTCGATGGCGACCACGATGCACTGTGAGCCGAAGCGCGAGGCGGCCTCGCCCACGAACTCAGGGGTGAACACGGCGGCGGTATTGATCGACACCTTGTCAGCACCCGCGTTGAGCAGGTTGCGGATGTCCTGCACGGTACGCACGCCGCCACCCACGGTCAGCGGGATAAACACCTGGCTGGCCATGCGCTCGACGGTATGCAGAGTGGTGTCGCGGCCGTCGACGCTGGCGGTGATGTCGAGAAAGGTGATCTCGTCAGCGCCCTGCTCATCATAGCGACGGGCGATTTCCACCGGGTCGCCGGCGTCGCGGATATTCTCGAACTTGACGCCCTTGACCACGCGGCCGTTGTCGACGTCGAGGCAAGGGATGATGCGTTTTGCCAGTGCCATAACTGTGTTCTCGTTGGATGGGTCGGGCGGCGTTCCGCGGAGCGAAGCGATACCCATCAGCCTCGCTGATCGGGGCTCCTTCGGTGGGTTACGCCGCTGCGCGGCTAACCCACCCTACATGCTTGTTAACCCTTGTAGTTATCGCAGAAAGCCTGGGCCTCAGCGACGTCCAGGGTGCCTTCATAGATGGCACGGCCGGTGATGGCACCGATGATGCCCGGGGCCTTGGCGGCCAGCAGCTTCTCGATATCGCCGAGGTTGTGGATACCGCCCGAGGCGATCACCGGGATCTTGCTGGCAGCGGCCAGGGCAGCAGTGGCTTCGACGTTGCAGCCCTGCATCATCCCGTCCTTGGCGATGTCGGTGTAGACGATCGCGGCTACGCCATCGGCCTCGAAACGCTTGGCCAGGTCGACCGCCTGCACGGTGCTGACTTCGGCCCAACCGTCGGTGGCGACGAACCCGTCCTTGGCATCCAGGCCGACGATCACCTTGCCGGGGAACGCCTTGCATGCCTCGGTGACGAATTCCGGCTGCTTGACCGCCTTGGTACCGATGATCACGTAGCTCACGCCAGCGCGCACATAGTGCTCGATGGTTTCCAGCGAGCGGATGCCGCCGCCGATCTGGATCGGCAGGTTCGGGTAACGCTTGGCGATGGCGGTAACGACTTCACCGTTGACCGGCTGACCTTCGAAGGCGCCGTTCAGGTCCACCAGGTGCAGGCGACGGCAGCCACCCTCCACCCACTTGGCGGCCATGCTCACCGGGTCGTCGGAGAACACGGTGGAATCTTCCATACGGCCCTGGCGCAGACGCACGCAGGCGCCGTCCTTCAGATCGATAGCGGGGATAATCAGCATCGGTTCAACCTGTTCGAAGTCAGTGATATCGGGATCGGCGCTCAGCTCTTCTCGAGCGCCCACAAGTCGCTCTCGATGCTTTCGAACCTGTCTTTCAGGTGCGCCTGCACGTCGGAAATCGCCTTGTTGTAGAAATGCGGCGCGAACTCCTGAGCGAAGAAATCCAGGAGTTCCTCAGCCTCGAAGGAGCCCAGCTCCAGCTCGAAGCGGTCCGCCATGAAACGCTTGATCGCCAGCACGGCGCCTTGGGTCTGCTCGGCGTCGAGTCGCAGGGTCGGTGCCTTCTTCGTCCGGCTCATGGGCTTACCAGCGCCCGTCCCAGGCGGCGAAGTTCTGCAGCAACTGCAGGCCGTGGGTATGGCTCTTCTCCGGGTGGAACTGCACCGCAAAGCGCGAACCCTCGGCCAGGGCAGCGGCGAAGTCCTTGCCGTAGTGGCCGCGACCGACTACCTGCTTGGGATTGCCGGCCTCGATGTAATAGCTGTGCACGAAGTAGAAACGCGCCAGGTCCGGAATGCTGTGCCAGAGCGGATGGTCGACCGTCTGCTGCACTTCGTTCCAGCCCATGTGCGGCACCTTGAGGTGCTCACCGTCCTCGATCAGATCCTTGCCGAAGAAGCGCACCTGGCCAGGGAACAGGCCGATGCAATCGACGCCGTCGTTCTCCTCACTGTGCTCCAGCAGCGCCTGCATGCCGACGCAGATGCCGAGAAACGGACGATCCTTGCTGACTTCGGGCACCAGGGTGTCGAAGCCGAGGCGACGGATTTCTGCCATGCAGTCGCGAATCGCGCCCACACCCGGGAAGACTACGCGGTCCGCCTCGCGGATCACGCTGGCATCGCTGGTAACCAGCACACGGCCGGCACCGACGTGCTCGAGGGCCTTGGCAACCGAGTGCAGGTTGCCCATGCCGTAATCGATGACTGCAACCGTCTGCATCAGAGCACGCCCTTGGTGGAAGGCATCTGCCCGACCATGCGCGGATCGCGCTCGACGGCCATGCGCAGGGCACGGCCGAAGGCCTTGAACACGGTTTCGATCTGGTGGTGGGTGTTGTGCCCGCGCAGGTTGTCGATATGCAGGCTCACCAGGGCGTGGTTGACAAAGCCCTGGAAGAACTCCTGGAACAGGTCGACGTCGAATCCACCGACCACGGCGCGGGTGAACGGCACGTGCATCTGCAGGCCCGGGCGACCGGAGAAGTCAATCACCACGCGCGACAGGGCCTCATCCAGCGGCACATAGGAGTGGCCGTAGCGGACGATGCCCTTCTTGTCGCCGATGGCCTGGGTGAAGGCCTGACCGAGGGTAATGCCGACGTCTTCGACAGTGTGGTGGTCGTCGATATGCAGATCGCCCTTGCACTCGATGTCCAGGTCGATCAGTCCATGGCGGGCGATCTGGTCGAGCATGTGCTCCAGAAAGGGCACGCCGATATCGAAGCGTGCTTTACCAGTGCCATCCAGGTTAATCGAGACCTTGATCTGGGTCTCCAGGGTGTTGCGTTCGACGGACGCCGTACGTTCGGCCATCACCAGCTCCACAAAAAAGGCTCACGAAAAAAGTTTGCCATTATAGGCCGCAGCCTGTGGACGCGGCTACCGACAGCGGTCGGCGGGGATTACACTGCCCGCCCCGCCCGCAATCGCCTCCTGGAGCCGCCATGCCCGTGATCGTCGAAACCGTCAGCGCCCCCTCCGCGCAGGATCGCAGCGACCTGGAGAAGATCTATGCCGATGCGCCGGACTGGCTCCTGCCGCCGTTCGCCGACGCCGCGGAACTGATCGGGCAGGCCATCGCTCGCGGCCAATTGCTGGCGGGGCGCTTCAACGATCGCCTGCTGGGCGCCGCGCTGCTGGAAAAAAACGAAGACCACTGGCGGTTATCGCACCTCTGCGTACGCAAGGTCACCCGCCAACGCGGCGTGGGCCGCCGCCTGGTGGATGAAGCCACGCGCCTGGCCCGTGAAGCCGGCAAGCCGCTGCACCTCGCCGCACCGCGCGACCATCTGGAAACCCAGGCCCTGGCAGCGCGCCTGCACCTGCCACTGGACCCACTTTGAACAACCACCTCTCGCAGGATCGAGGGGACACCGAGTTCTTGCTCGCGAACCGGAAAGAACAGGACAGGCGCTTCGCGAGCGAGCTCGCTCCTGCAGCATGTGCATGCCCGCGCCGCAGGTTGGGCAGGGCACCGCGAAGCCCAACACCTATTACCACGCCGCTTTGCTGGCCCTCACCACGTTCAGCGCCAACCTGCGCCACATCGCGCTGAACCGTCGGCCGCTTTTGCCCTCCAAAGACCCAACTGCCGCAAACCGAGCCAGCGGCCGCCACACGCCATCGCCTTTGACCCGGCGCTATACTCGGCGACTTGAAATCCAACGATCCATCACAAGGACCGGTCAATGAAAGCCTTCGGCAAAATCCTGGGCCTAACCCTCCTCGGGCTGCTGTTGATCATCGTGGCCCTGGGCTTCGCCCTGACCCACCTGTTCGACCCCAACGACTACAAGGACGAGATCCAGCAACTGGCCCGCGACAAGGCCAACCTGGAACTCACCCTGAAAGGCGACATCGGCTGGAGCCTCTTCCCGTGGCTGGGCCTCGAACTGCATCAGGCCACCCTCGCCAGCGCCGTGACGCCTGAAAAACCCTTCGCCGACCTCGACATGATCGGCCTTTCCGTCCGCGTGCTGCCGCTGCTGCGTCGCGAAGTGCAGATGAGCGACATCCGCGTCGAAGGGCTCAACCTGACCCTGCAGCGCGACGAAAAGGGCCAAGGCAACTGGGAAGATATCGGCCGTCCCGCCAAGGCCCCAACCTCCACGCCCGCCGGCAGCCCTGCGCCGACAGACCAGCCGGCCCAGGCCCCCGCTGCGAAGCAAGAGTCTCGGCCGATCAAACTCGACATCGACAGCCTCACCGTCCACAACGCACGCATCGACTACACCGACGCCAAGAGCGGACAGCAGTTCAGCGCCGAAGGCATCGAGCTGACCACGGGCGCCATCCGCGAAGGCGCCAGCATCCCGCTCAAGCTCAGCGCCTTCTTCGGTACCAATCAACCTGTGCTGCGCGCCAAGACCGAGCTCACTGCCAAGCTACGCTTCGATCGTGCCCTCAAGCGCTACCAGCTCGAAGACCTCAAGCTCAACGGCGAGGCCTCCGGCGAGCCGCTCAAGGGCAAGACCGTCGCCTTCAGCGCGCAGGGCCAACTGCTGGCCGACCTGGCCGCCAACGTCGCCGAATGGGACAGCCTCAAGCTCTCGGCCAACCAGCTGCGCGCTCTGGGCGAACTCAAGGTGCACGACCTGGACAAGACCGCGCGCCTGGAAGGCGGGCTGTCCATCGCCCCGCTCAACCTGCGGGAGTTCCTCGATGGCATAGGCGTCGAGCTGCCCCCCATGAGCGATGCAGCCAGCCTGCAGAAGTTCGAGCTGGTCTCCAAGCTTGCCGGCAGCCCGGACAGCATTGCCTTCGAGGGGCTCAATCTCAAACTCGATGGCAGCACCCTCAGCGGTCGCGTCGCCGTCGCCAGCTTTGCCAACAAGGCCGTCCGCGTGCAGCTCAAGGGCGACCAACTCGACCTTGATCGCTACCTGCCCCCCAAGGCTAAGGAGAAGGAAAAGGCTGTTGCCAGCACTGCCCGCCAGGCCGAAGTAAAAAGCACCGTCGACGCGGCCAGCCAGGGCAATACACCGCTGCCCAACGCCCCGACCCAGCAAGCCTGGAGCGAAGACCCGGTCCTGCCCGTGGACCAGCTGCGCAAGCTGGACCTCGAGGCCACGCTGAACTTCGGCCAGCTCACCGTGAACAAGCTGCCGATGAGCGACGTCAGCCTCAAGGCCAATAGCAAGGGCGGCCTGGTGACCCTGGAAGACATGCGCGGCGAGCTGTTCGACGGCAACTACCAGGCCAGCGCACAGATCGACGTGCGCCCGGCCGTGCCGCTGATGACGGCGAAAAAGCGCGTCAGCAACGTCCCAGTGGACCAGCTGCTCAAAGCCATCGAGCAGAAGCCACCGGTCAGAGGCCAGATGGACATGAATGCCGATATCAGCACCAGCGGCAACAGCATGAAAGCCTGGATCGACGGCCTGAACGGCACCGCCAGCTTCGCACTGAATGACGGCGCCCTGCTCGACGCCAACCTCGAACTGCAACTCTGCCAAGGCATCGCCACGCTCAACCGCAAAGTCCTGAGCAACGGCCATGGCGGCAAGGAAACGCCATTCGAAGAGCTCAAAGGCTCGCTCGTCTTCCACAATGGCGTCGCCAACAACCCCGACCTCAAGGCCCGTATTCCAGGGCTCACGGTCCAGGGCAACGGCGATGTCGACCTGCGCGTCCTCGGCCTCGACTATCGCCTGGGCATCACCATCGAAGGCGACAAGAGCGAAATGCCGGACCCGGCCTGCCAGGTCAATGAACGCTACGCTGGCATCGAGTGGCCGCTGCGCTGCCGCGGCCCGCTGGAACTGGGTGCCAAGGCCTGCCGCCTGGACAAGGACGGCATGGGCAAAGTCGCTGCCAAGCTGGCCGGCGACAAGCTGAACGAGAAGCTGGAAGAGAAACTGGGCGACAAGGTCAGCCCGGAACTCAAGGACGCACTCAAGGGGCTGTTCAAACAATGACCCCTGAGCAGTTCTCCAACGCCGTCCTCGACTGGTACGACTGTCACGGCCGCAAGGACCTGCCTTGGCAGCTAGGCATCACGCCCTACCGCGTCTGGGTATCGGAAATCATGCTGCAGCAGACCCAGGTCAGCACCGTACTGGGCTACTTCGACCGCTTCATGGAAGTCCTGCCCAGCGTGCAGGCCCTGGCCGACGCACCGGAGGACGAAGTCCTGCACCTGTGGACCGGCCTCGGCTACTACACGCGCGCGCGCAACCTGCAGAAGACCGCGCAACGCGTGGTCGCCGAATTCGGCGGCGAGTTCCCCCGCGATGTCGATCAGCTCGCCGAGCTGCCGGGCATCGGTCGCTCTACCGCCGGCGCCATCGCCAGCCTGTCGATGGGCCTGCGCGCGCCGATCCTCGACGGCAACGTCAAGCGCGTGCTGGCTCGTTATGTCGCCCAGGAGGGCTACCCCGGCGAACCAAAGGTGGCCAAGCAACTCTGGGATGTCGCCGAACGCTTCACCCCGCAAACCCGTGTGAACAACTACACCCAGGCGATGATGGATCTGGGCGCGACCCTGTGCACCCGGAGCAAGCCGAGCTGCCTGCTGTGTCCATTGCAGAGCGGCTGCAAGGCGCACCAACTTGGCCGGGAGACCGCCTATCCTGCGCCCAAACCGCGCAAGGCAATTCCACAGAAACGCACGCTGATGCCCTTACTGGCCACCCGCGACGGCGCCATCCTGCTTTATCGGCGCCCTTCCAGCGGCCTCTGGGGCGGGCTCTGGAGCTTGCCGGAGCTGGACGACTTCGACGCCCTCGCTCCGCTCGCCAACCAGCACGCCCTCAGCTTGGGCGAATGCCGTGAACTGCCGGGCCTGACCCACACCTTCAGTCATTTCCAGTTGGCCATCGAGCCCTGGCTGGTCCAGGTGACGGGCAGCGCCCCCGCCGTGGCCGAGGGCGATTGGCTCTGGTATAACCTCGCCACCCCGCCGCGCCTGGGCCTCGCCGCTCCGGTGAAGAAGCTGCTCAAGCGCGCCGCCGACGTGTTGAACGCAGGAGAGATGTCATGACTCGCACCGTAATGTGCCGCAAATACAAAGAGGAACTGCCAGGCCTGGCACGTCCACCATACCCGGGCGCCAAGGGCGAGGACCTCTTCAACCACGTCTCGCAGAAAGCCTGGGACGAGTGGCAGAAGCACCAGACCATGCTCATCAACGAGCGTCGCCTGAACATGATGAATGCCGAGGATCGCAAGTTCCTCCAGACGGAAATGGACAAGTTCCTTTCCGGCGAGGAGTACGCCAAAGCCGAGGGTTATGTACCCCCAAGCGCGTAAGCGCCCGGAATAACTAAATTTTTTTCAAAAGGCGCTTGACTCCCCCCCGGCAAATCCGTTTAATAGCGCCCCGTTGCCCAGGTAGCTCAGTCGGTAGAGCAGGGGATTGAAAATCCCCGTGTCGGCGGTTCGATTCCGTCCCTGGGCACCACTAATACCGAACAAAAAGCCTCAGCCATGTGCTGGGGCTTTTTGCTTTCCGGGGCGCGGTCCCCGCCTTAACCGTAGGAGCGAGCTTGCTCGCGAAAAGGTCCGGTTCGCGAGCAAGCTCGCTCCTACGAGAACGATATCGCGCAACAGGATTGCCGGACGCCCCGACCACATCCGCCCTATCTTTTCCGATTCCGCGACAACCAACTGCAGCGATGCGACAACCTCGACCGCAGAGCCTGTCCGGGGCCCGCTGCACGCTTGGCGCTCAACAAACCGCTGTGCTAGCTTCCCGCATCGCCAGGATGGCTGCAAATAGCCGCCGGAGCGCCCCGAACAAGAAGAGGACCCCTTAATGGCCCAAGCCACGCCTGCGCTTGAAATCCGCAACCTGCACAAACGCTACGGCGACCTTGAAGTGCTCAAGGGCATTTCCCTGACCGCACGAGACGGCGACGTCATCTCGATTCTCGGCTCCTCCGGCTCCGGCAAGTCCACCTTCCTGCGCTGCATCAACCTGCTGGAAAACCCACACCAGGGGCAGATCTTCGTCGCAGGTGAAGAGCTCAAGCTCAAGCCCAGCAAGTCCGGTGAACTGGTCGCCGCAGACAACAAGCAGATCAACCGCATGCGCAGCGAGATCGGCTTCGTGTTCCAGAACTTCAACCTCTGGCCGCATATGACGGTGCTCGACAACATCATCGAGGCCCCGCGTCGTGTACTGGGCCAGAGCAAGGCAGAAGCCACCGAAATGGCCGAGGCCCTGCTGGCCAAGGTCGGCATCGGCGACAAGCGCCACGTTTACCCCACCCAGCTTTCCGGCGGCCAGCAGCAACGCGCGGCCATTGCCCGAACCCTGGCCATGCAACCCAAGGTCATCCTGTTCGACGAACCCACCTCGGCGCTCGACCCCGAGATGGTACAAGAAGTGCTTAACGTGATCCGCGCGCTGGCTGAAGAAGGCCGCACTATGCTGTTGGTCACCCACGAGATGAACTTCGCCCGTCATGTGTCCAGCGAAGTGGTGTTCCTCCACCAGGGGTTGGTGGAGGAACAGGGTCCGCCGCAGCAGGTGTTCGAAAACCCGCAATCGGCGCGCTGTAAACAATTCATGTCCAGCAATCGCTAAACACGGAGCAAGATCGCATGAAGAACTACAAGAAGATTCTGCTGGCTGCAGCCGCAACCCTGGCTTTCGGCACCAGCGCCGTAGCCGCCGACAAGTTGAAGATCGGTACCGAAGGTGCCTACCCACCCTTCAACCTGATCGATGCCAGCGGCCAGGTCGGCGGCTTCGACGTCGAGATCGCCCAAGCCCTGTGCGCCAAGATGAAGGCCGAGTGTGAAGTGGTCACCTCCGACTGGGACGGCATCATTCCGGCCCTGAACGCGAAGAAGTTCGACTTCCTCGCCGCCTCCATGTCGATCACCGAAGAGCGCAAGCAGGCGGTTGACTTCACCGACCCCTACTACACCAACAAGCTGCAGTTCGTTGCCCCGAAAGGCACCGAATTCAAGACCGACAAGGCCAGCCTGAAAGGCAAGGTAATCGGCGCCCAGCGAGCAACCATCGCTGGCACCTGGCTGGAAGACAACATGGCCGACATCGTCGACATCAAGCTCTACGACACCCAGGAAAACGCCTACCTCGACCTGTCCTCTGGCCGTGTCGATGCCGTGCTGGCCGACAAGTTCGTCAACTGGGAATGGCTGAAGAGCGACGCCGGCAAGGACTTCGAGTTCAAAGGCGACCCAGTGTTCGACAACGACAAGATCGCCATTGCCGTGCGCAAGGGCGACCCACTGCGTGAGAAGCTGAACACCGCACTGAAGGAAATTGTCGCTGACGGCACCTACAAGAAGATCAACGACAAATACTTCCCCTTCAGCATCTACTGACCTGCCCACCGGTGCCGCCTGATGGCGGCACCGGCACCTGACCTCCTATGACCCTAGATCTCTACGGATTCGGTCCTGCCCTAGCCGCGGGCACACTCATGACCATCAAGCTGGCGCTGTCCGCGCTCTCGGTGGGTCTGGTGCTCGGCCTGCTCGGTGCGCTGGCCAAGACTTCCCCCGTCAAGCCTCTGCAATGGCTCGGCGGCACCTACTCAACCCTCGTCCGGGGCGTCCCCGAACTGCTCTGGGTCCTGCTGATCTACTTCGGCACGGTCAACCTGATGAACTCGCTGGGCGAATGGCTAGGCATGCCGGGGCTGGAGCTCAACGCCTTCGCCGCCGGCACCATCGCCCTCGGCTTGTGCTTCGGCGCCTACGCCACTGAAGTGTTCCGCGGCGCCATCCTGGCCATTCCCAAGGGGCATCGCGAAGCCGGTATGGCCCTGGGCCTGTCCAAGAGTCGCATCCTCTGGCGCCTGATCCTGCCGCAGATGTGGCGCATCGCCCTGCCGGGCCTGGGCAACCTGTTCATGATCCTGATGAAGGACACCGCACTGGTCTCCGTCATCGGCCTCGAAGAGATCATGCGCCGCTCGCAGATCGCGGTTACCGCGAGTAAGCAGCCGTTCACCTTCTACATGGTCGCTGCCTTCATCTACCTTGGTCTGACCATCCTCGCGATGATCGGCCTGTACTGGCTGGAGAAGCGCGCAGGCCGTGGCTTCAAGCGGAGCGCAGCATGAACTGGGAAGTCATCATCAAGTACCTGCCGCAGCTATCCCAGGGGGCATTGCTGACCCTGGAGCTGGTAGCGATCTCCGTCATCGCCGGCCTGATCCTCGCGCTGCCCATGGGCATCGCCCGTGCGTCCCGACACTGGTACGTGCGCGCCCTGCCTTACGGCTACATATTCTTCTTCCGCGGCACGCCGCTGCTGGTGCAGCTGTTCCTCGTCTACTACGGCCTGGCGCAGTTCGATGTCGTACGCAAAGGGCCGCTCTGGCCGTACCTGCGCGATCCCTTCTGGTGCGCCGTCATCACCATGACGCTGCACACCGCGGCCTATATTGCGGAGATCCTGCGTGGTGCCATCCAGGCGGTTCCGCCAGGCGAGATCGAGGCGGCACGAGCGCTCGGCATGTCGCGGGCGCAGGCACTGTTCTACATCATCCTGCCGCGTGCGGCGCGCATCGGCCTGCCGGCCTACAGCAACGAGGTGATCCTGATGGTCAAGGCCAGCGCCCTGGCCAGCACCGTGACCATGCTCGAACTGACCGGCATGGCACGCACCATCATCGCCCGCACCTACATGCCGGTTGAGATCTTCTTCGCCGCCGGCCTGTACTATCTGCTGCTTGCCTACATCCTGGTGCGTGCCTTCCGCCTGCTGGAACGCCGGCTGCGGGTCGACGCCCTGCAGGGCCGCTGATGCGGGGAGCCCCTCATCGCAATGCAGATGAGGGGCACTTCAAGCAACGCTATAATCGGCGCCCCCTTTCAACGCTCCACCCAGCATGACCAGCCCAGCGCCTCTACAAGGCCCGCAGCTGCGGGACCGCTTTGTCGCACTCGACCGCTTCCTGCGCGAGCACCAATCCCTCTGGCGCCCCACCCCGTTCACCGAGCGGGAGCTGCCGTGGGAGCGACAGTACCCGGAACTGGCACATTGGCTGCGGCAACGCACACTGGCCGAAGCCGACGCCATCCACAATCACCCGGAACGCCTCGATGCGCCTGCGCCTTATCCACAGCTGGCCGCGCAATCCAGCGAGCTGGCGAGAATCGGCGATCTGCCGGTTGCAGCTGTTGCGGCATTCCCTCCCCGCCTGACTGTCGACGTGCCCGGCCGCAAATGGCAGCAGATCGAAGCCTTCGCCACCCGCCTGCAGTTCCGCGAGGCGCCTGGCCACTGGCTAGACTGGTGCGCCGGCAAAGGGCATCTCGGTCGGCTGCTGGCCCATGGCGGCACCCGCCTGACGTGTCTGGAACTCGACCCGGCCCTCGTTGCCAGCGGCCAGCAACTCAGCCAGCGCCTGGAACTGACTGCGCGTCACGAACAACAGGATGTGCTGGCCGAAAGCGCCGCGAGCCGCCTGCACACTGAACACACGCCGGTTGCGTTGCATGCCTGCGGCGACCTGCATGTGCGCCTGCTGCAACTGGCCAGCGCCGCCGGTTGCCGACAGCTCGCCGTAGCCCCCTGCTGCTACAACCGCATCCAGACCACGCATTACCGACCGCTGTCCGAGACCGCCAAAACCTCGGCGCTGCACCTGACGCAAACCGATCTGCGCCTGCCACTCAGTGAAACCGTCACTGCCGGCGCCCGCGTCCGGCGCCAGCGCGACCAATCCATGGCCCGTCGCCTGGCTTTCGACCTGCTCCAACGAGAGCTACGCGGCATTGACGAGTACCTGCCCACTCCATCGTTATCCACAGCCTGGCTGGACAAGACCTTCGCCCAATACTGCGCGGACCTCTGCGAGCTGAAGCAGCTGCCCGCCCCCGGCCCGCGCGATTGGGACGCCCTGGAAGCGCAGGGCTGGCAGCGCCTGGCCGAAGTTCGCAACCTCGAACTGCTGCGCTGCCTGTTCCGCCGCCCGCTTGAAGTCTGGCTGCTGCTGGACCGAGCACTCTTCCTGCAAGAACAAGGCTATAGGGTGAGCCTGGGCAATTTCTGCCCGCCGCAACTCACCCCGCGCAACCTGCTGCTGCTGGCAGAACGCTGAGCCAGACACCCCGTCGTTCGCCAGCAAGCTGGCTACAAGCGGCGCCAAATGGAGCCCTTACCCCGTAGGAGCGAGCTTGCTCGCGAACGCCCGAACGCAAAACCTTCGCCAGCAGCTGGCTCCTACAAGAAAAGGCGCTGAACTTGCCCACAGAACCTGTGGATAACTCTGTTAATGAAATCTGGGCAAATACCCCGAAACCCTCTCCCTGCGCGGCTCCCAGCATCTGAGCGTTTTTTGGACAACCAAAGAAAGCCGAAGAAAAACAGCAGGTTATGGATTTCTGCGAAACACCGCACAAAAAACATGCACTAAAGTGCCATTTTCATCGCCATTGTGCATAAGCCATTCCAAGCCCATTCGCGGTTCGAAGAATTGATTACGAGAGAGGTTTACTCGTAACGCCTAATCGCTATAATGGCGGCCCTTTCTAGCCGGTATAGCTCAGCTGGTAGAGCAACTGACTTGTAATCAGTAGGTCCCGGGTTCGACTCCTGGTGCCGGCACCATATAGATCAAGGCCCGCAGCGATGCGGGCCTTTTTCGTTTCTGGCGCAGGCTCGCGCCAGAAGGAACGCGGCACTACACGAAAGCTATTTTCGGGCTGTCGCGCGACGGCTTAGCACCCGCCCGAATCCAAGGCCGATGACCCCCGCTATCACTGAGGCGATCAGTACGCCCAGTTTGGCCGCGCTGAGCAGGCTGGCTTCGGCAAATGCCAAGTTGGCGATGAAGATCGACATGGTGAAACCAATCCCGGCCAGGAGACCGATCAGCCACATCCATGACCAGGTCATGCCCTCCGGGAGCCGGCACCAGCCAAGGCGCACCAATAGCCAGCTGCAGAGCAGAATGCCGAGCGGCTTGCCCAGGACCAGGGCCAGCGCCACACCGAGCATCACCGTCATAGCCCCGCCGCCGGCCAGATCTACTCCGTCGAGGCTTACCCCGGCATTGGCGAGCGCGAACAGAGGCATCACCCCATACGCGACCCAAGGGTGCAGCGCCAGTTGCACACGAACCACCGGTGGAAGGAGCTCACGCTGTGCGTGGCGAAGCTGCTTGACCGGCGCCATCAGCTGATGCGCGTCGCCAGAATGGTTCTGCTCCTTCTCGGCAAAGTCATTGATGGCGCGAGCCGCGAGGTCCAGCGGGCGCTCGTTGTTCCTGACCGGAAGGACCGGCGTCATGAGCCCAAGCACTACCCCGGCCAGAGTGGGATGCGCGCCGGTCTTCAGCAAGCCGAGCCATAGCACAGCCCCTGGAATCAGGTACGCATAGGCTGAGCCAATGCCGATTCGTTGCAAGCCCAGCACGAGCAGAATGCCAATGCCGGCAATGAGGAAGCCCGTGGCATCGAGGCCTTCCGAATAGAACAAAGCAATGATCAGAACGGCAACGATATCGTCGATGATCGCCAACGCCAGCAAGAACACGCGCACGGAGCCGGGGATCGACTTGCCTAGCAGGGCCAGCACGCCTACCGCGAAGGCGATATCGGTGGCCGTCGGGACCGCCCACCCCTGGCGCAGCCCCTCGGCCCCATTGATCGACAGATACACCAATGCCGGTACCGCCACGCCTCCCAGCGCCGCCGCCATCGGCAGTGCTGCAAGCTTGAGGCTGGCCAGCGCGCCCTCATGAATCTCCCGCCGGATCTCCATCCCCACCACCAGGAAGAACACCGTCATCAGCGCATCGTTGATCCAGAAATGCAGCGAGTGCGAGATGACAAAGTCGCCCAGCGCAAAGGACAACGGCATGTGCCAGAGGTGCGTATAGCTGGAAGCGGCAGACGAATTGGCCCAGATCAGGGCAGCAGCGGCTGCGATCAGCAGGACAATGCCGCTGACCGCTTCGATATGCAGGAAATCTTCAAGGGTGCTGAATGCTTTGTCGGCTAAACGTTGCGCAGCCGGCATCGCCTTGCGGGAAGGGAGTTGGTCCATGGTCGCTCGTACTCTGCAGCTGTGCGGCGGCCCGACCAACACAAGAAACCTGTCTGACTGCACGCGCAGACACGACACCCGGCCGTTAAATTACACAGGCGAAGGCTGGTTGGCTAGCCGCAGGAGAAGCTCCAGTGGTTCGCCAAGGTGGCTTGGGGTGTTAAGCACGGCAGTGTGACCCACCGCACCACCCCCATACGCTCCGGCACGGCAACGTAGAACCTTGAGCGATCCAGCAAGCCGCAATCACGTGTCCGTCCGTCTAGAAACGAAATCGGGATGTTTAACCGCCTGGCCGACAGGCCCCGTCAAAATAACGACTAGCGGCAGCAGCAAATCGGCTCATCGAACCTTCGTGATTGATTTTCCGACGAATTGTCAGTAGCGCAACCCCTTGGAGCGAGGGCACTTTTGCAGGCGTAGCACCGAATGGCGAGGGGCGCATCCCGCACCAATCTCCAGCAAACCGCGATCAACGGTCATATGGTCAATCGTTATTTTTTCTAGAACGAGACGATCCAACGCTTCTACCGTTCGTCGCCCATAAGTGTTGGCAACGGGCTCAACCTGATGACGCAGTACAGGGGCACCGGCGGACATAACCCAGCCAGGAGAGGCGCCCCTTCAAGCCGAATTTCGGTGAGCTACGATGCGCAGGATCGCCGCCATCTTGATGGCAGGAGCCTTGTGTGCAGGATGCAACGGACTCGTGAAACCTGAAGTTTCAGGTCCAACCACAGATACTTACTTCTCGATTTTCTCGGGCTTTCCGCTGCCCTACTTCTATATGGCCTCGGCCGTGCAGTGGAACGAGGAATACGCCGTCACCACCGCTCACACGCCGCTGATTCCCTACGAGAAGTACCGCTGCAGCACGGGGTGCGACCTGGTATTCATTCGCCATAAGGCCAACGGCAAAGTGCCGACCTGGCGCACCGCGCAGCCCGGCGAAAGCATCACGGCCGCAGGTGCCAGTCCTTATCTCGTCGGCGGTAGCGGCCGGGGCAAGGTTTATCCCGCGCCCTTCATCAACAGCAATGAAGACAGCGGCGAGCTCTACGCCATTCATGACGCGCCCATCGCCAAAGGCATGTCGGGCGGCCCGGTGTTGGCAGAGGACGGCAGCGTCGTCGGCATCAACATGGGCATCTATTCGATCAGCCTCAACAATGTCAGTGACCACCCAGGCGTCCGGGGAGCCGAGCGAATCAGCGTGTTCATTCCCTACTCGGTCATCCAGCGGGAGTGGGCGCTGCTCCAGGCAAAACTGCAGCCGACGGATGAGCGACGCTTCGCCACCATCAAGTGACGCGTGAAGTGCGCCATCCGAAGGCCTTCGCATGATGGGCCGGGTGGCGCCGCCTACAACGCCGAAGCCACGTAGGATGGGTTGAGCGTGCGAAACCCATCAGCCCGGTCCGCATGGGTATCGCTCCGCTCCACCCATCCTACGAACTGCTTAGCGAAGGAATTCGCCCCCCACAAAGGAGGCTCCGGCCAATCCGGCCAGCCTCCTCTTCCTCTAGAAGGCTGGGATGAGGGAAGGTGGGCAGCCAGCCGAAATCTCGAACACTGGCCCGCTCCAGTGGCAGAAAGCGACCAAGGAGTCTTGACCCTCATCCCGGCCCCCCCTACAGTTGCCCCCCTTCAAGCCTCCCCCGGTCGTTACACGACTCCCGGGGATGCCGTATCGGGATGCTGGAACGGAATCCGCTTTCCTTCTTCACAGCACACCCGCGCGGCTTAAAAACCGACCCTGCAACCCGTGCTGGCCCTTATGTTCAAGAACATCCTGGTAGTCTGCGTTGGCAATATCTGCCGCAGCCCCACTGCTGAAGCCCTGCTCAAGACCAAGCTCGCCTCGCGCGGCATTACCGTGAGTTCCGCCGGCATCAATGCCCTGGTCGGCAAGCCCATGGACAGTACCGCCCTTGAAGTACTGCGTGAGCATGGCGGCGACCATCCCGACCACCAGGGCCAGCAACTCAACCGCGAGCTACTGCGCCAGTACGACCTGATCCTCACCATGGAGCAGGGCCACATCCAGCGGATCGTGCAACTGGCGCCGGAAGTGCGGGGCAAGACCTTCCTCCTCGGCAAATGGCAGGGCAACCAGGAAATCCCGGACCCGTATCGCCAGCAAAAGCCTGCATTCGAACACGTCTACCAGCTGATGGCGCAAGGCGTCGAAAGCTGGTCGCAAAAACTCTGACCCCTTTGAAGAAGCGCGCTACATGACTAGCCAAAACAGCCTGCCCGTGCAGGACATTCGCGACGATGACGACGATATCGACCTGCTCGCCCTGCTCGGCACCCTGCTGGACAGCAAGTGGCTCATTATCGGCATCACCTCCTTCTTCACTGTGATGGGCGTCGCCTATGCCGTGCTGACCCCGCCGGTGTACCAGGCCAATGCGCTGGTGCAGGTGGAGGAAAAGAAAGGCGGCATGGCTGCACTCACGGGCATGTCGGAAATGACCGAGATGTTCGGCGGCACCTCGGCAGCGGTCACCGAGATCGAACTGCTGAAATCCCGCGCGGTGCTGGGTCAGGCAGTGGAAAACCTCAAGCTCGACATCATCGTCGAACCGAACTATTTCCCCCTGTTCGGCCAGTTCATGGCACGCCGCTTCCAGCCGGATACTCCGCACCAAGTTGCCGAGCCCCTGTTCGGCCTCAGCAGTTTTGCCTGGGGCGGCGAAACACTGGATATCTTCCAGCTCGAAGTGCCGGACAGCTACCTGGGCAAAGGCCTCACCCTGCAGGCAGACGGCAATGGCGCCTTTACCCTGCTGAACGAAGACGACGAAAGCCTGCTGACCGGTAATGTCGGCGAACAGATCGAGCAGAACGGCTTCAAGCTGCAGATCGCCACACTGGATGCCAATACCGGCACCGTGTTCAACGTCACCAAACAGCGCCGCCTGACCACCATACTTCAATACCAGGAAGACCTGGGCGCGGGCGAGCGCGGCAAGGAGTCCGGCATCATCGGCCTGTCGCTGGAAAGCGAAGACCCGGCCCACGCCACCAAAGTCCTGGATGAAGTCAGCCGGCTGTATGTACTGCAGAACGTCCAGCGCAATTCCGCTGAAGCGGCGCAGAGCCTGGAATTCCTGCAAGGTCAGCTGCCGGAAGTACGCAAGCAACTGGAAAAGGCCGAGGCCCAGCTCAACGCCTACCAGACCAGCGCTCGCTCGGTGGATATCACCATCGAGACCAAAGCGGTGCTGGACCAGATCGTCGCGCTGGAAACCCTGATCTCCGAGCAGAAGCTCAAGCGTGCCGAAATGGAGCGCCGCTTCACCCGCCAGCACCCCAGCTACCAGGCGCTGATCACGCAGATGGGCCAACTGGAGCAGCAAAAGCGCGAACTGCAGAAGAAGGTAGAAAACCTGCCTGAGACCCAGCAAGAGCTGTTGCGTCTGACCCGCGACATGCAGGTCACCACCGAGATATACACCCAACTGCTGAACAAATCCCAGGAGCTGGACATCGTCCGCGCCGGGACCGTAGGCAACGTGCGCATCATCGACTCGGCCGACGCCAACGTCGAGAAGCCAGTGAAACCCAAGAAGCCTTTGATCGTCCTGATCGCCACCCTGCTGGGCGGCCTGATTGCCGTGGCCTATGTGCTGGTGCGCAAAGCGCTGAACCGTGGCGTGGAAGACCCGGACGTGATCGAGCAGATGGGCCTGCCGGTGTATGCCTCCATCCCTCACAGCAAGGAGCAGGCTGCCCACGAGCTGAGCTTCAAAGGCAAAGGGAACGCCAGCAGCGGCTCCCATCTGCTGGCGGTGACCAACCCGGCCGACCTGGCCGTGGAGTCCCTGCGCAGCCTGCGTACCAGCCTGCACTTCGCCACCCTGGAGGCGAAAAACAATATCCTGATGATCTCCGGCCCCAGCCCATCTGTGGGTAAGTCCTTCGTATCGAGCAACCTGGCCGCCATCATTGCCCAGACCGGGCAGCGGGTGCTGCTGGTAGACGCCGACATGCGCAAGGGCTATGTGCACAAGATGTTCCGCCAGGAAGCGGAAAACGGCCTCTCCGACCTGCTAGCCGCCCGTATCGACCTGGACAAGGCCATCACCCACACTGAAGTGGAAAACATGGACCTGGTCACCCGCGGCCAGATTCCGCCGAACCCCTCCGAGCTGCTGATGCACGCCAACTTCACCCAGTTCCTGCAGCAGGCGAGCAGCCGCTATGACCTGGTGATCATCGATACCCCGCCGATTCTGGCGGTTACCGATGCTGCCCTGGTGGGCCGCCAGGCTGGCACCAGCCTGATCGTGACCCGCTTCGGCATGAACGCCGCCAAGGAAATCCTGCTGACCAAGCGGCGCTTCGAGCAGAACGGCATCGACCTCAAGGGCGCCATCTTCAACGCCGTGGAGCGCAAGGCCTCGGCCTACGGTTACTACGGCAACTACGCCTACTACCAGTACGAGTACAAATCGGACAAGGCATAAGCCCAATGTCCCTCTCCCCCCTGCGGGAGAGGGAACGAAAGGTGCTGTCCCAGTTAAATGTTGCAACTGTAGGAGCGAGGGGGACGCCGAGTTCTTGCTCGCGAATGGGACCTTTTCGCCAGCAAGCTAGCTCCTACAGGTATCTGCGCTCTCGGGTTGTCGACTAGCAGCAGCTAGCGCAGACATAGCCAAGCAAAACGCCAAGTCCCGGACCGATAACGCAGGTGAATCGCATGGCAAGCAAGCCGGCAGCACCGCGCTGGTACCTGATCCAGTGCAAGCCGAAGCAGGATGCGCGTGCTGAAGAGCACCTCCAGCGCCAAGCCTTCACCTGCTTCCGGCCCACCCACTGCGTAACGCGTATGCGTGGCGGCCAACAGCAGGCAAGCGTCGAATCGCTGTTTCCGGGTTACTTGTTCATCCACCTCGACCAGGTGAAGGACAACTGGCACCCGATCCGCTCCACCCGGGGCGTGAGCCAACTGGTGTGCTTCGGCGAACAACCGGCCGCGATCTCGGATGAACTTGTCGAGCAACTGAAGCAGCGCCCTCACTCGCCACCGCCACAGGAACCCAACCTGAGCGCGGGCGACCGTGTACGCATCAGGAGTGGCAATCTGAAAGAGCTGGAGGCCATCTTCCTGGCCAAAGACGGCACCGAGCGCGTGCTTATCCTCCTGCAATTACTGCAACGCCAGCACAGGCTCAGCGTCCCGCTGGAGAGTATTGACGTGCTCTAAGCCCGCCTGCGCGTAACAAACCCCAGCCCCCAGCGAGACCCTTGCCGTCAAAGGTCTTGGCTATGCCTGCGTTAAGTCCGCCTTCGCCAGCAAGCTGGCTCCTACGGGCAGCTGCGCTTTCGGGTTGTCGTCTAGCCACAGCCAACACAGACAGAGCAAGGTTTTCATAAGCCCCACGGACGGCTAAAGCCTGCGCCCCTCTTTCTCGACCAATCAGTCACTTCGCACAATAAAGGCAAACTGCCAGCTTTATCTTTTCGACGAGCGGCACGCGTTGACGCACTTCACAATCCTGGTTGAATCCGTAGAATGCTCGCCCAGGAATAGGCAAGGACTATTCCTACAGGATGCAAGGCAAACTGCTTATAGGCAGTTTCGTCGTCAGGGAAGACCACCCCCCCTGCAAAGCCCAGCCGGGCGCAGACTCGGCACGCCCCCTTTCATCCACTCCAAACACTGCTGCATCGGGCCATGCCCGAGGCAAGCCATCGCGTGTGGCGAACGTTCTCAGGGAATCAACGGATAACCCTGGGGCGGTAGCGTGCCAAAAAGCACGATCGGACCAAAAGCCGAAACCCAGAGCAGCACAAGGCAGGGCCACAAGCCCCAGGTAACCCGGACCAGGTTCGGGAACAGACAAGGAAGCACCGCGGAATTTCGCATTGAAACCACACCGCTAGCCACAGGAAGGCAGGCTAGCTTCCCGATCGTAGCGTCGCACCCTCAGGAGAGGTAACAGTCGTGCCCACACACACTCAGGCAGCCGCTCACCCGCACCACGCCCAACGCCGCCCCGCACCAGGCGTTCCCCAGCACGCCGCTACGGCCCGCAACCAGGCCACTGGCGCACGCGCAAGCCGTATCAACCTGATCAGCAAGCGTGAAAGCACTGCGCCGGAAAACCGTGGCCTGACGTTCTGGGGCCAGTGGACCGCCGCCATCGGCATGCTGACGCTGCTGCTCTGCGCCCTGGCGGTGGCCAAGACCGGGCATATCGAAACCCAGTACCGCATGCTCGCGCTGTTCACCCTGCTGGGGTCCGTGCCGGCCTATTCGCTGATGCGCGTCTACCACAAGCACCATGGCTACGTGGTGGGTCTGGGCCGGTTGCTGGCCGGCTGGCTGATGCTGCTCTCGGGCCTGACGGTGATGGCCTTCCTGACCAAGACCAGTGAGCTGTTCTCCCGCGAAATCATGATCGCCTGGGCGGGCCTCGGCTTTGTGATTCAGGCCTGCCTGTTCCTGCCCCTGCACGCCTTCTCCCGCCGTTACCACCAGCAACTCCACTCCGCCCGCACCTCACTGGTGATCGGCACCGGGGACTTGGCCCAGGAACTGGCCGACAAGCTGGTGCGCAAACGCAACGAGCCGCTGGTGGGCCTGGTGACCGCCGACGATTATCCTCACCTGGATGACGGCCTCTACCCTATCGTCGGCAACCTGAGCCACTTGCGCGAGCTGATCGCCAACCACAAAGTGCGCCGCCTCTACATCGCCCTGCCTCTCTCCGCCGCCGAACAGATCGAAGGCCTCTACATCGACCTGCTGGACGCCAACGTCGACGTGGTGTGGATCCCCGACCTGCACAGCCTGAAGCTGCTCAACCATTCGGTTTCAGATATCGAAGGCCTGCCGGCCATCAACCTCAACGAAAGCCCCCTCACCAGCTACCCCACCGCGGCCTTCACCAAAGCCGTACTGGACCGCAGCACCGCCCTGCTGGCGATCATCGCCCTCAGTCCGCTACTGCTGGGCACCGCCCTGGCGGTGAAGCTGTCCTCCCCCGGCCCGGTGCTGTTCAAGCAAAAGCGTCATGGCTGGAACGGCAAGGTCATCAAGGTGTGGAAATTCCGCTCCATGCGCGTGCATGCCGATACCCAGGTCAAGCAGGCCACCCGCGAAGACCCGCGCATCACCCGTGTTGGCCGCTTTATCCGCCGCACCTCGATCGACGAACTCCCGCAGCTGTTCAACGTGCTGCAAGGTCGCATGTCCCTGGTGGGCCCGCGCCCACACGCCGTCGCCCACAACGATTACTACACCGGCAAGATCGACGCCTACATGGCCCGCCACCGCATCAAGCCCGGCATCACCGGCCTTGCGCAAATCAGCGGCTGCCGTGGCGAGACCGAAACCCTGGACAAGATGGAAAGGCGCGTAGAGTTGGACCTGGCCTACATCAACAACTGGTCCATCTGGCTGGATCTCAAGATCCTGATCAAAACGCCCTTCACCCTGCTCTCCAAGGACATCTACTAAACCCGGGCACAAAGGCCTCTCGCCGCACCCGGCACCCGGCACCCGGCACCCGGCACCCGGCACCCGGCAATCTGTACTCTGTAGGAGCGAGCTTGCTCGCGAAAAAGGTGTTTCCCGCCCCTCGTAAGCAGGCCGCGGCACCTTTTCATCTACCCGGCACGCTAGCATCGTTTGTAACACCGCAACCCCAGGATGGGAGCGGGTCCACCCACCACCAGAACGGTTGGTGGCCAAACCGATGTTAAAGGACTAACACCCATGCTTTACCCGGAAATCCAGCACCACGGCGCCGTCAACGGCGTAACCGGCTCCTGCCATCAACTGTTGATGGATGCCCAGCACAGCCTGCTGGTGGACTGCGGCCTGTTCCAGGGCGCGGAAACCTCCGCCGACGGCAAGGCTGATGCCAGCCAACTGGGCATCGACTTCGCCATCAGCACCCTGAAAGCGCTGGTGCTCACCCACGTACACATGGACCACGTAGGCCGCCTGCCGTACCTGCTGGCGGCCGGCTACAAAGGCCCGATTCTCTGCAGCCAGCCCTCGGCGCACCTGCTCCCGCTGGTGCTGGAAGATGCCTTCCAGTTCACCTTCGGGCGCAACCCGCAGCAGCTGCAGAAGTACCTCAAGCTGATTCGCCAACGTTTGATGCCTCTCCCCTACCGCACCTGGCATAGCCTGATCGACACCCCCGATCTGCAAGCGAAGATTCGCCTGCAGCGGGCCGGCCACATCCTCGGCTCCGCCTACATCGAGTGCGACCTGAGCTACCCCAAGCGCGCCGAACAGAAGCGCATCGTCTTCTCCGGCGACCTGGGCGCCACTCACACGCCCCTGCTGCCCGCACCCAAATCCCCCTGGAAGGCCGACATCCTGGTACTGGAAAGCACCTACGGCGACCGGCTGCACGAAGATCGCCGCACGCGCAAACAACGCCTCAAGGCCATCATCGAACAAGCCCTGGCCGACAACGGCACCGTGCTCATCCCGGCTTTCAGCATCGGCCGCACCCAGGAACTGCTCTACGAGCTGGAAGACATCATCCACCGCGCCGGCCAACGCCCCTCTCCCTCCGCGAGAGGGGCCGGGAGTGAAGGAAGCCAGCCTCGCACCAACCACTCCCCTCTCTCCCCGGGAGAGGGGCCGGGGGTGAGGGAAACATCCGCAGACTCGGCCCCAACCGCCACAAACTGGCCCACCCTGCCCATCATCCTCGACTCCCCCTTGGCCACGCGCTTTACCCAGGCCTACCGCGACCTCCAACCCTATTGGGACGCCGAAGCGCAAAAGCGCATCAAGGTCGGCCGCAAGCCACTGGGCTTCGAGCAACTGCTCACGGTAGAAACTCACGACGCCCACCTACGCATGGTGCGCCACCTGGCCAGCACCGCTCGCCCAGCCATCGTGATTGCCGGCAACGGCATGTGCAGCGGCGGCCGCATCGTCAATTACCTGAAGGCCATGCTTGGCGACAAACGCCACAACGTGCTCTTCGTGGGTTACCAGGCACGCGGAACACCCGGCCAGATCATCCAGCAGTTCGGCCCCAAACGCGGTTATGTCGACCTGGATAACGAACGCTTCGAGATTCGCGCCGGCATCCACACCGTTGGCGGCTATTCAGCCCATGCCGACCAGCAGGGATTGGTGAACTTCCTGACGCGAATGCGGCACTGGCCGAGTGAAATCCGGCTGGTCCATGGCGAAACCCAGGCCAAAAATGCACTGGGCACTCAGATTCTCGTGAACTATCAACGATATAGCCGCGTCGTAGACGTGCAAATTCCCTAACCTCACCTCAGCAACTAATACGTCGACTCACAAGGACGTGCGGAGCACCCCATGACCATCAAAACCCTCTGTGTGTTTGGCACACGCCCCGAAGCCATCAAGATGGCACCTCTCGCCCTGGCCCTTGCCGCCGACGAGAACTTTGATGCCAAGGTGTGCGTCACCGGCCAACACCGTGAAATGCTCGACCAGGTCCTCGGCCTATTCGGCATCGAGCCAGATTTCGATCTGAACATCATGAAGCCCGGCCAGGACCTCACAGACGTCACTACGGCCATCCTGCAGGGTATGAAAGGCATCTTCACGGCGTATAAGCCGGACGTGGTACTGGTGCACGGCGACACTGCAACCACCTTTGCGGCCAGCCTGGCTGCCTACTACCAGCAAATTCCCGTCGCGCACGTGGAAGCCGGCCTGCGCACCGGCAATATCTACTCGCCATGGCCGGAAGAGGCCAACCGCAAACTGACCGGCGCCCTGGCCAATCTTCACTTCGCGCCGACCAACACTTCGCGGGATAACCTTCTGCGCGAAGGCCTCGACCCCAAGGCCATCATCGTGACGGGCAACACTGTGATCGATGCCCTGCTGGATGTAGTAGCACGACTCGACAAGGACCAGGCGCTTTATGCTGAAGCAGCCAAGCCCTTCGAATTCCTGAACCTGAACCGCAAGATCGTTCTGGTGACCGGGCATCGCCGCGAGAGTTTCGGCGGCGGTTTCGAGCGCATCTGCCAGGCGCTCATGGAAGTTGCCCAGCAACACCCAGAGGTGGATATCGTCTACCCAGTCCACCTCAACCCGAACGTCCGCGAGCCCGTTAATCGCTTGCTGACCGGCATCCCCAACGTCCACCTGATCGAGCCGCTGGACTATCTGCCGTTCGTGTACCTGATGAGCCGCTCGCACATCATCCTGACGGATTCGGGTGGCATCCAGGAGGAGGCACCCTCCCTCGGCAAACCGGTCCTGGTCATGCGCGATACAACAGAGCGCCCCGAGGCCGTTGCTGCCGGCACGGTAAAACTCGTAGGCACCGATACCGCGAATATCGTCCGGGAGCTCAATGCTCTGCTGACTGACACCAACGCCTACCGCGCCATGAGCTACGCCCATAACCCCTACGGTGATGGCGAAGCCTGCAAACGCATTCTGAACGCTCTGCGCTCAATCAACTAAACGATCGCTCCTATTAATAGCGGGGGCGAAGCTCCTGCTTTGACCTTTGTTTCATTAAGGAAGAAAAATGCCTTTCCAGACAATCTCCGTAGTTGGCCTTGGCTACATCGGTTTGCCCACTGCTGCGGTCTTTGCCTCGCGCAAGAAGAAGGTCATCGGTGTTGATGTAAACCAACAAGCCGTCGACACCATCAACCGCGGCGAGATCCACATCGTAGAGCCCGACCTGGACATGGTCGTACATGCGGCAGTCGTCGAAGGTTACCTGCGCGCCACCACAGTGCCTGAACCCGCCGATGCCTTCCTGATTGCGGTTCCGACACCTTTCAAAGAGAACTATGAGCCCGACCTTGGCTACATCGAGTCCGCCAGCAAATCCATTGCCCCGGTGCTGAAGAAGGGCGACCTGGTCATCCTGGAGTCCACTTCCCCGGTTGGTGCCACCGAGCAAATGGCCGCTTGGCTCGCCGAAGCGCGTCCTGACCTGACCTTCCCGCAGACCCATGGCGAGGCGTCCGACATTCGCGTGGCCCATTGCCCCGAACGCGTACTCCCTGGCCACGTACTCCGCGAACTGGTCCAGAACGACCGCGTGATCGGCGGCATGACCCCCAAGTGCTCCGAGGCAGCCGTGGCGCTTTACCAGGCCTTTGTGGAAGGCGACTGCGTCATCACCAGTGCCCGCACCGCCGAGATGTGCAAGCTGACCGAGAACAGCTTCCGCGATGTGAACATCGCCTTTGCCAACGAACTCTCGATCATATGCGACAAGCTGGATATCAATGTGTGGGAGCTGATCCGCCTTGCCAACCGCCACCCGCGGGTGAATATCCTCCAGCCCGGCCCAGGTGTAGGCGGCCACTGCATCGCGGTCGACCCCTGGTTCATCGTCAGCAAGACCCCCGAAGAAGCCAGGCTGATTCGTACCGCACGCGAAGTGAACGACAGCAAGCCGGAACTGGTAATCGAGAAGGTGAAGAAAGAAGCGTCCCGCTTCAAAAACCCTCGAATCGCATGCTTCGGTCTTGCCTTCAAGGCGAATATCGATGACCTGCGCGAAAGCCCCGCACTGGAAATCGCCAAGAAACTGTCTCAGGCCTTCCCTGATGCAGTGATGGCAGTCGAGCCCAATATTGATACGATCCCACGCGAACTGGGCGCGCAATTGAACCTTGTAGACATTGATGCGGCTCTTGAGAAAGCCGACCTCGCCGTCCTTTTGGTAGACCACAAGGAATTCAAGTCCATCAAGAAAGAAAAACTCGGTCGTCTGGTGACGATTGACACCAAAGGTATCTGGTAAGAATCAGGCGCGACCAAGAACTTGGTCGCGCAACAAAAAAATGAAAGACATATTATTTAGCGCCTTAAGCAATCTGCTTAATTTCCTATTCTCCAAAGGCTCAATGGTTGCTGCGGGAATAGTAGCATCCCATCTTACAAGCATGGAGAACACTCAGACGCTTAGCATTATTATTGCGACGATTTCTGCCTTTGGCACTCTTTTCCAGCAAGCCGTATCAACGACAAACATCAGATACAACTCGCAAATAATAACAAAAACAAAAAATTACCGCACAACCGTAACAATAATCATAAGCACTCTTTCATTACCAGTATCATTATATCTCTACGTAACATCTCAGCTTTCCGCAATAAACTCTGCCCTGATTTTCATTCTACTCATTTTAAACGGGACTAGCGGATTCAAGCTTGCAGACGCAACAATACAAAAAAAATTCGTTCACATAAGTATTCTGGGCACCATACAAGGAGCCCTGATCCTTCTAGCAACATTTACAATATTAAAACTCGAACTTGGAACTGATTTTTATACACTACCATTCTTACTCGCTTCGGCCCTCTGGTTTTCCATCCCCTCAACGCAACTGAGTCCAAGCGAGACATCCACAACAGTCAATACCGCCATCTCCAAGACCTTTCTACCTGCAATTTTTACTGGAATCTTCTTCTTACCAGTAATCTGGCTTTTGATTGGAGACATTCAAGCAAGGTTTGGGGACCAGGAGGCCTTTCTCCTTACCACAGCGAATCAGTGGAGAATGACCGTCGGCATCCTACCTGCAATTTTCGGTGGATATCTACTGCTCCTGCTCACCAAAGTAGGTCACAAAGATAAAAAGAACAAGAACAGCAATTATACAATCACATACTACCCTGCAGTAGCAATCACAATAGCCTGCACAGCATTAGTTAGCCATCTAGATTTAATTTATCCAACCGAAATCGCAAACAACACAGAACTCAAGAAAACCATAATTCTCTTCATGCTAGCCAGCGTAATTACAACGCTAAAAAGCTCCATCTCGAGAGAAATGATTGCTGCAGAACTCGCAAAACTAAGCATTGCAAGCAACTTAATATGGGCAACTATTTTCTGCACACTCCATTTTTTCGTTTACCACCAAGAGGGAGCCTATGGAGTATCCAAATCCTTCCTCGCGTCCCAAGTCATCCATTTGCTGCTTTGGGCGCCAATAATAATAAAAAAAGAACTCATCCCAAAGGAATTCATAGACTTTAAATTCTTAGCAAGCATTATCCCCCTTGCCTGGATACTATATGCAAATGCAACATAATCAAACCAATCTCAAAGCACACATTCGCGGGGCTTACGGCCCCGGCAACCTGGGTGACGATGTACTCCTTGAAGTGTGCATCAACATCCTGCGCAATCATTTCCCCGAGCAAACCATATCGGTCGGACTTAACAAGCCAAGCAAGCCGGGATACCTCAATAAATACAGATGCCGATTCACTCACATTTCGGCCCCCATTAAAACAGACTTTCTCTTCTATGGCGGCGGCGGCCAGTTTTTTGAATTCAAAAAGAAATCGAATAACCGATCAGCCATCCAGAAAGTACTTGAGGCAAGAAAGCAAGGTCTATCACTAAAAGACATCGCAAAAATCCTCACCAATCGGGCACTAAGAAAAAGCAATATATCATTTCAAAAAAGTGCTGCCATTTGCCTTGGACTTGGCCCATTCGAAAACTCTTCGTCAGACTTGATCAGGGACAAAATCGCTCCGTTCCTGAGGTGTGACTACAAATCCGTCAGAGATAATGAGAGTTTTCTATTTGCCACAGGCCATGCACAAGACCTAAAAGTTTATACCGACCCCACGTTCCTTGTAGATCACTGGTTCACCTCCACTAATAAGTCGCGGGCAGCACATGGCAACGCTGTTGGCATAATACTCAGAAAGTGGGACCTGAACGAGCACGGAAGGAACGCTATTTCAAATACCATAGAGGCAGCAAGGCTACTTATTAAGGCTGGGAAGAAGGTTTCCTTCATTTCCCTGTACAGGGACTACGACAAGGAAATCATCGAAAGCCTTAATGAGTTTGACTGGATAATCTGGGACCCACAGAAAGACTCCCCAAGCGGCTTCGTCGAAAAACTTTCAAATAACTTCGACATACTTGTAAGCGCTAGAGCGCACGGCGTTCTACTTCCGGCCCAAGCAGGTATCCCAAGTGTAGTTGTGGGAATCGAACCCAAGCTTAAAAACATCCACGACTTTCTTCCAAACGGTACGCTTTACTGCGATGGAAATGACGCATCGGACATTTTCAAACAAGCATTATCCTGCCTTGAGAGAAAAGAAGAACTAACCTTAAAGTTAAACGAAGATGTAAGAAGACAACGAGCACTTGCAGACAGCTTCCTGGAAGATTTTGACTCATGGATAAACTTGACAATAGCAGAACTGCGGTAATCCTGTACTTCGGGGTCGGAATTCAAACCACCCCAAAGATACAACTCATAAAAGATACGCTCGAAAAGAAATATAAGAACGTACTGATATCAGGAGTTACCGCAAGACCATTCGAGCCAGGCTCCAAGCACAACGTTATTTCTGTCAACTCAAAAAACAAATTCACCAAGGTACTGGCATCGGTCACGGCAATCATCAAACTGTGCTACTGGCTGAACAAGCAGTCCCCCGACCTGATTTATGCCATTAATCCCGTACCTGGACTAATAGCGTCAATATTCAAAAAGATAAAAAAGACCAAGTTCATATACGAAACGCTAGAAATTTTTAGCGGAATCGAATACTTCCCATACAATAAAAGGTACCGACCAATATGGTACCTTATAGAAAAGACAGCAATTCGAAACAGCGAAAAAACGTTCACAACGGACGAATTCAGGGTAAAATTCCTCCGGAGATACTTCAAGGTAACGACACAAAAGCTAAGCTACACCTACAATACGAACAAAGCCCCGGCGCCTTCGGAAGAATACTCGACCCCCTCGTCGATAGTTCTGAGTTACTGCGGTGGAGTTTACCCAGGCCGCCAGATAGACGAAATCTTATCGGCGTTTTCTCTCTTAAAGGAGAATGAACGCTCGGCAAAACTGATTATTGCTGGCGGTGGCGACGCCGACTATCTAGAAAGGCTGAAGGAACTTGCATCCAACCTGAAGATATCAGACTCCGTAAGCTTTACAGGCCATCTTCCCAACGAACAGCTTAAAAATATAATGCGGAACTCAACAATAACATTCGCATTCTACAAAGATGACTCGCTAAACAATAGACTTAATAGTCCAAACAAAATATTCGATTCATTATTCAGCAGAACAGCCCTAATAACCACATCCTCACCACTTTCGAGAAAGATAATTCTAGCCAACGGCGCCGGAGAGGTAATAAGCGACACATCGCCGCAAGCAATTCATGAAAAGTGCCTGGAACTAATTTCCACCAAACGCTCCCAGCCCGACTACGACATGCTAATCAAAAAGTACTGCTGGGAATCTGAAGAGAATAAAATTCTAAAAGCCCTCCCCCAAGCATGATATACATAATTCTTTCGCTTTCGTTTTTTTCTCTAGGCTTACTCAGAGAAAAGGGGGCGGCCCCTTTCATATTGGCTATTGCGTGCCTTCCATTCGCAAATTCACTTTCCGGATACTTTTACAAGTTTGGACTTTACTCATACGACTTTTTCTTTATTGGCGCACTGCTATCTTTCCTATCCAAGCAAATAATAAGCGGCTCATTAAATCTTAAAATACAAAAATGGGCCCTATTGTTATTCGCAACACTCCTGGCATATGCCGCAACCGCAGCAGCAGCCGGTGCAAAGCTGGATGTCTATTTCCTAAGGGACCTGCGCCCAGCGATTTTCGCACTTGAATTGGTTACCGCCGCCATTATCATAAAAAACTCGGAAAAAATTCTTACCGCAAAAACTGCAATCCACATCGTAATACTTGCGGGCTTTACTAACCTCATATGGCTCGCACTTTCAATTGCAGGCATAATATCATCTGATGATGAGTACTACACAACAAACAACTACAAATACTTCGACTCCAGCACCTATATATCCGCACTTTTCGCCATATATTTTCTTTCACAAAGAAAAGCACGAGGCCGCACCCAGTTTAACGACCCTCTACGCGGAATTGAAATCGTTGCATTTTTGACGTCACTAATATCGGTTGTATTTTCCGGCTATAGAGCACTCATTCTTGCGACAGCAATTGCCGCATTAGCCAGCAGCGTCAAAGACCCTAGGAAGCTATTTCTTGCAATAGCAACCCTTCCAGCCTGTGCAATTGCCTTCATATACCTATCTACCCTCTTTGGTGCTGACAGGGTAATAGAAGGCCTGACTATCGATGGAATTTTTGCGCAATTATCAACCAGATACGGGCCGGCTTTTGATGTGATATCTGCCTTCACCCCAACGAACTACTTGTTCGGCGCCGGCTTTGGAACAGTATTTGAGATAGACTGGTTCGGATATAGATCCCTGGACACAACCAACAACTTTGTCGACAGCGCATACGTTACCTTCTTCGCAAAATACGGATTGATGGGAATCTTGATGCTTGTGGCGATGGTGTTCTCGTTCAGATCCATATCACCAACTTCGCTAAGAACACCGATCTCAGCCTACCTCTTCGTTCTCTTTATGGTCTATGCGATTTCATATCAACCCGCATCCGCCGGAATTATCGTAGGCTGCATTTTGCTTAGAACTCTAAATACCCACCTGGCAAGGCAAAAAGATGAAAAACTTGTCCGCCTTCAAAATTGAAGCATTCGGCTGCCCAATGCATGCAATTTCCTGTAGCAAGACAGTAGAAGCAATACGTGGACTAATTCTGGATGGGAAGTTTACGCAGCACGTGGTGGTCAATGTTGCAAAAATCGTCCACATGATGTCTGACCCAAAACTGAAAGAGTCTGTCACTTCCTGCGACATCATAAACATAGACGGCATGGGAGTAGTCTGGGGCGCGCGGTTACTTGGGCACCAAGTGCCCGAACGAGTGGCAGGCGTCGATCTTTTTCATAAACTTCTTGCCATGAGCACTAGCAATGGTTTTTCTGTCTATCTGCTCGGTGCAACCGATGAAGTTGTCTCCAAGACAGCCGCAACGGTGCAGTCCCTGTACCCTGGCCTCAGAGTAGCCGGTTATCACCATGGTTATTTCTGGGATGATGAAGAAGCAATGGTGGAAAAAGTGCGCAATTCCGGTGCCCAGTTACTGTTCGTGGCGATTACTTCTCCCAAGAAGGAAAACTTCATCAACCGCTGGAAGGACCAATTGGGCGTTAACTTCGTAATGGGCGTTGGCGGAACCTTTGATGTGGTTGCCGGCAAGGTCAAACGTGCACCTGTCTGGATGCAGAACTGGGGCCTCGAGTGGTTCTATCGAGTCATCCAGGAGCCCGGCCGGATGTGGAAGCGCTATTTAACCACCAATAGCCGATTTGCCTGGTTACTGCTGAAAGAAAAGTGCAAACAAGTCCTTGGAAGAAGCTGAGTGGCTCACTTATCGCCAGTACCAAAATTAGCGATGCATGTCCTATGAGTTGCTTTGGCCCAATTAAGGCTGCGACAAATTCTTGACTTCTCGCGTACTGGCAATGGAAATATTTCCGACATTATTCGGCTGTTAATCATCGATACTGCTTTTTCTTGCAGCGACTACCGCTTTTCCCCTACCCTAGGCCACTATACGTGCCATCAGGGATTTCCCCTCAAAAGGAGCATGACTGTGAAAAAACTTCTCTCCCTGGCTATAGCCGCTGCCATCAGCACCCCTCTGATGGCTGCCAACCCTCCCGCACAGGGCACCACCAACGCCGCGACCAAATCGGCAACCGGCGCCGAGAACGCCTCTAAGGCCGGCAATGCGATGCCCAACAAACCTGGCGCCACCCAGGGCCTCAGCCTGTCCACCCCGGTTGCTGGCGGCGTTACCGTGGGTACCGGCTTGGCAATCGGTGCTGCGGCCATTGCTGCTGGCGTTGCGGCCTCCAACAGCGGCGGCGGTGGCAACGACAGCACCCCTGGCGCTGGCGGCACCACCGGTACCACTGGCACCACTGGTACTACCGGCACCACCAACTAAGCCCTGCGCTTGGCTGCTGCACATTGAAAGCTCCCAGCATTGCTGGGAGCTTTCATATCTGGCCTGTAACTCCGGGCCCCGGTTGATCGTCACACCTGCCCAGCTTGCGTGCACAACCCTGCGCGCCGTTATTCGGCATTTTCCGCTGGCCAGGGCCTCAACCCTGTAACCATGACTAATGACTCCAGAGTCAGGCCCTACCGCGTCTGGTAGCGCCTGGATCACTGCACAAGACCACCCGACCATGACTCGCGCACTCCCCCTGGCCATGCTGCTTGGCCTCACCCTGCAAGGCTGTATGTTTTCCCCTGGCCAACACATGGATTCCGGCAATCTGGTGCGCGAAGGTTCGCCGGAAAGCAGCCGCATCGAGCTGGTGCCCATTACGCCGAAGCTGGTGGCCATCGAGTCCGCGATGAATGGCGTGAAAGTGGCGCCCGAGCTGTTGAGCTATCAGCCTGAGGAATACCGTATCGGCGCGGGTGACCTGGTCTACATCACGGTGTGGGACCACCCTGAGCTCACCGCCCCCTCCGGCCCGCAGCAGCAGATCGAGGCCAACGGTCGCCTGGTGCGCCCGGATGGCACGCTGTTCTACCCCTACGTCGGCAGGATAGAAGCGGCAGGCAAGACCATCGAGGAGCTGCGAGCACTCATCGCCTCGAATCTCACCCGAGTGGTATCTGAACCACAAGTCGACGCCAGTGTGCTGCGCTTTGCCAGCCAGAAGGTGATTCTCTCTGGCGCCTTCGGCAAGACTGGCCCTGTGCCCGTTACCAATACACCGCTCAGCCTGCTGGATGCCGTAGGCCAAGGCGGTGTGCAAGCCGGTTCTGCTGACATTGCCGGCCTGGTACTCAAACGCGACGGCCGCGAGTATGTGATCGACCTGGATACGCTGAATCGCAAGGACTCGGTCCTGCACAGCATCTACCTGAAGGACGGTGACCAGCTCCACCTGCCCTATAACGACCAGAAGAAGGTCTATCTGCTGGGTGAGGTGAATGCCGCCCGCGCCCTGTTCTTTAAAGGCAGCAGCATGAACCTGACGGACGCACTGGGCAGCGTGGGTGGTCTGCGCCAGGAAACCTCCAGCGGCAAGGAGGTGTATGTGATCCGTGGGGTGGATGACCTGCAGCGCGACGTGGCCAAGGTTTACCAGCTCAACCTCAAGTCCCCGTCGGCCTTCGTAGTGGCCGAGCACTTCAAGCTGCAGCCGCAGGACGTGGTCTACGTCGGCCCGGCTGATGTCACCCGCTGGAACCGCTTCATCAGCCAGGTGTTCCCCACTGCCAATCTGCTGCGCACCGGGGTCGCCATTCAGGATGACATGAGCGACAACAGCAACTGAGAGCCTGTGACGTGAAGATAACGCGCCTGGCCATGCTGCCTCTGGCTGCTCTACTCAGTGCCTGCAACCCGTTGATGACGGCCAGCCTGGATACCCTCAAGGCCGCCGTGCAGGGGCCAGAGCCCCTGGAACTGACCCGCGAGCAGGTGGAGGCCGTCCCTTACTACCAGATCATGATTACCGCCCCCACCGGGGAGGCGGTAATGGCCCTGGTGCGCCTGCAGGAAGGGGTGGAGTTCTATCTCGCCGCCACCCAGCAGGTACTGATGCTGCAGGATGGCCTGGCCATTCGCAGCGTGGGCTTCAATGACAACCTGGACGGCACCCGCTTTGTCGGCGAGTCGCCCTTCCGCACCGGCCTGCACCGGATTCCGGATGGCCTGCGCGCCGAGCGCCAGGTGGATTTTGCCGGGCGCTACCAGATGGGTGCGCAGTTGATCAGCCATTTCGAGAAGCAGGGCCTGGAGACGGTGCGCATCCTCGATCGCGACCTGGAGTTGTTGCGCGTGGATGAACATATCGAGATACCCGGCCTGGGCTTTTCCGCCCGCAACCAGTACTGGGTGGACCCCGCCGATGGCTTCATCCTGGCCAGCGTCCAGCACGTAACCCCCGAGCTGCCTTTGCGCATCATCCAGGTGCGCCCGATGAAACCTAACGCCATGTAGGAGCGAGCTGCTCGCGAAGGGACACCACCGATTCGCCAGCAAGCTGGCTCCTACGGGAGAGTCGTTGAACGCTGCGGTTCACGAGCGAGAACTCAGCGTCCCCCTCCCTCCTACGACAAGACATGGTCAAACAGAATTCACAATGAGCTTTCCCCCATCCTGGCTGCTGCTTTGCAGCGCCCTGTTCGTTTGCGCCGCCAGCGCAGCCCCTACCGTAACGGTTGAGGGTGATGCCGCCGAGCCCGGCCCCTATCCCGTTAGTGCCAAGACCCACCTGCATGATGTGCTGCTGCCTGCGCAAGTCAGCCCCAAGGCTTACCTGCTGGGTGCTGCCTGGCTGCATGGCCCGCTGCGTGAGGAGCAGATGCGCCTGAAGCTGGGCGTGTTGTTCGACCTGGCTACCCTGGAGCGCAATGCACTGCTGGATGACCGCCTGGCACTGGCCGAACTGGCTACCCGGCTCAGCGCCAAGGTGCAGGCCATGCCGGTCACCGGTCGCCGGGTGGCGGAACTCGATCCGGTGAAGGTGGAGCTGAACCGCGAACACAACCCCGTGCTCAGCGCTGGCGACCGCCTGCTCTACCCACCCAGGCCGGACTTTGTGGTGGTGGAGGGCGCCGTGCAGGCCGAATGCCGATTGCCCTTCGTGCCATTCCAGCCTGCGCGGGACTATCTGGATGCCTGCCCCCGGCATGCCGAGGCGGATCCGGATGAACTCTTCGTGGTACAGCCTGACGGCCGCGTGCAGCGCCAAGGCGTGGCCCTGTGGAACCGCACCGAGGCCCCCGCACCTGCCCCAGGCGCACGCATTTATGTGCCCGTGCGCAGCGCTGGCCAGGGCGAGCCAACGCCAGACTTGAACGCGGAGTTCGCTGCGTTCATCGCCACCCAGCCGCTGGAGGTGGCCCCGTGAAGCGCCATTGGCTCCCGTGCCTGGTACTCGGCTGCGCGACCTGCGCAGTGGCCGAGCCCCGCTACACCCAGAATGACTTTGGCGGCGTAGGCCTGCTGCAAACGCCCACCGCGCGCATGGCCCAAGCTGGCGAGCTGTCGGTGAACGCCAACCGCACTGACCCTTACAGCCGCTACAGTGTCTCGTTCCAGCCGTTCGACTGGCTGGAGGGCAGCTTTCGCTATACCGCCATCAGCAACCGTGACTACGGCGCGGAAGCCTTCAGTGGCGACCAGAGCTACAAGGACAAGGCCATCGACGCCAAGGTCCGCCTGCTCAAGGAAAACCGCTGGCTGCCTGAAGTGGCGCTAGGAGCCCGCGACATCGGCGGTACCGGGCTGTTCTCCAGTGAATATTTCGTGGGCAACAAGCGCCTGGGCGACTTCGACCTGAGCCTGGGCCTGGCCTGGGGCTATATTGGCAACCGCGGGGATATCGATAACCCTCTCGGTTTGCTGGATGACAAGTTCGATGAGCGACCGACCCCTGAGGGTAACGTTGCCAGTGCGGGGGAATTCAACGGCGACAGCTACTTCCGAGGTAGTCCGGCTTTCTTCGGTGGGGTGAACTACCAGACGCCCTGGGACCCGCTCTCGCTCAAGCTGGAATATGAAGGCAACGACTATCAGAAGGAGCCGCTGAACAACAACCAAGTTCAGGACTCCCCCATCAACCTGGGCCTGGTGTTCAAGGCCAGCGACTCGGTAGACCTGCATGCGGCCTGGGAGCGCGGCAACACGGCGATGTTCGGCATCACCCTGCATACCAACTTCGCCACCCGCAAGGCGCCGGCCAAGAGCTTCGACCCGCCGGCAGAAAAGGTGCAGGCCAGCATGCCCAAGGTGGCGCCTGAAGATGTGCAATGGGCGGGCGTTGCCCAGCGCCTGCAGAAGAATGCCGGCTACCGGGTAGAACGTATCGCCCAGCGTGACTCGGAGCTGATCGTCTATGGCGAGCAGACCCGCTACTTCCACGCGCCCAAGGCCGTGGGCCGCGCTGCGCGCATTCTCGACAACAGCGTGAACGACGAGATCGACTGGTTCACCGTGGTCGACAATCGCAATGGCTTGCCGGTGCAGGAAATCAGCCTGCCCCGCGAGACCTTCCGCGAAGTCGCGCAGAAGGATCGGCCGGTGGAAGACCTGCGCCGTGTCACGGAGCAGAACGCGCCGGTACCACACCAGGAAAAGGAACTGTTCGAGCAGACACTGTCGCCGTTCACCTACGGCCTGGGCCTGGGCTACAAGCAGAACATCGGTGGCCCGGATGGCTTCATCCTCTACCAATTCACTGCGGATCTGACTGCCGAATACCGCTTCCAGCGTGACCTGTGGTGGAACGGCATGCTCAGCGCCAACCTGGTGAACAACTTCGACAAGTTCAAGTACGACGCGCCGAGCAACCTGCCGCGCGTGCGCACCTTCCTGCGCGAGTACATGACCACCTCGGACGTGACCATGCCCACCTTCCAGCTGAACAAGGTGCGTCAGCTGGACGAGGACCTCTACGGCATGGCCTACGGCGGCTACCTGGAATCGATGTTCGCGGGTGTGGGTGGCGAGTTGCTGTATCGCCCCATGGGCGAGCGCTGGGCCATCGGCGGCAACCTCAACTGGGCCAAGCAGCGTGATTTCGAGCAGGACTTCGGCCTGCGCGACTACGACGTGATCACCGGCCATGTGACCGGCTACTACCGTTTGCCCTTCGAGGACATCCTCGCGGCGGTCAGCGTTGGCCGTTACCTGGCCCGCGACTATGGCGTGACGTTCGACCTCTCCCGCGAGTTCCGCAACGGCGTGCGCTTCGGTGCCTGGGCGACCTTCACCAATGTCACAAAAGAAGAATACGGCGAGGGTAGCTTCGGCAAGGGCATCTACTTCTCGATCCCCTTCGACGAGCTGATGGCCAGCTCCACCATGCGCCGGGCCAACCTGGTATGGTCGCCGCTGACCCGTGACGGCGGCGCTGCCCTGGGCCGCAGCTACTCGCTCTACTCCCTGACCGAGGGGCGCAACATCGACATGTTCCACAACAACTTCGACAAGGTGGTGGAATGACAGACTCCCGGCTCATCTGGCTTGCGCGCTTGGCCTTCTGCCTCGTGCTGGCCGTGATTTTGATGGCCGGGCTGAGCAGCGACCCGGTGCCGGAAGCTTTCGACAACCAGGACAAGCTGCACCATTGGGCGGGGTTTGCTTGCCTCACCCTGAGTGCCTGGTTGGCCTTTCCACGGGCGCGGCTGCCGTGGCTGTTCCTGTGGCCTTTTCTGGTTTCTGTGGGAATCGAGCTGGGGCAGGAGCTGCTGCCGTTACGCACGGCATCCGGGGCCGACATCGCGGCCAACGTGCTGGGCGTGCTGAGCGGCATCCTGTGCACGCTGGCGTTGCGCAGGCTCTGGCCAACGGATCAGGCCGACCGCCCCGGCGAGCCTGGGGCTGATGCGCTGTAGGGGCGAATCATGGGCAGGGCGGGCCGCCCCCGTAGGAGCGAGCTTGCTCGCGAATGTGAGCCGGCTTTCGCCAGCAAGCTGGCTCCTACAAATAGCTTTAGCCACGTAGGATGGGTTGAGCTTGTGGTACCCATCAGCCCGGTCCGCATGGGTATCGCTCCGCTCCACCCATCCTACGAACTGATGCGCTGTAGGGGCGAATCATGGGCAGGGCGGGCCGCCCCCGTAGGAGCGAGCTTGCTCGCGAATGTGGCCCCGCTTTCGCCAGCAAGCTGGCTCCTACAAATAGCTTTAGCCACGTAGGATGGGTTGAGCGTGCGAAACCCATCAGCCCGGTCCGCATGGGTATCGCTCCGCTCCACCCATCCTACGAACTGATGCGCTGTAGAGGCGAATCATGGGCAGGGCGGGCCGCCCCCGTAGGAGCGAGCTTGCTCGCGAATGTGGCCCCGCTTTCGCCAGCAAGCTGGCTCCTACGAATAGCTTTTAGCCACGTAGGATGGGTTGAGCGTGCGATACCCATCAGCCCGGTCCGCATGGGTATCGCTCCGCTCCACCCATCCTACGAACTGATGCGCTGTAGGGGCGAATCATGGGTAGGGCGGGCCGCCCCCGTAGGAGCGAGCTTGCTCGCGAATGTGGCCCCGCTTTCGCCAGCAAGCTGGCTCCTACGAATAGCTTTAGCCACGTAGGATGGGTTGAGCGTGCGAAACCCATCAGCCCGGTCCGCATGGGTATCGCTCCGCTCCACCCATCCTACGAACTGATGCGCTGTAGAGGCGAATCATGGGCAGGGCGGGCCGCCCCCGTAGGAGCGAGCTTGCTCGCGAATGTGAGCCCCGCTTTCGCCAGCAAGCTGGCTCCTACAAATAGCTTTAGCCACGTAGGATGGGTTGAGCTTGCGATACCCATCAGCCCGGTCCGCATGGGTATCGCTCCGCTCCACCCATCCTACGAACTGATGCGCTGTAGAGGCGAATCATGGGCAGGGCGGGCCGCCCCCGTAGGAGCGAGCTTGCTCGCGAATGTGGCCCCGCTTTCGCCAGCAAGCTGGCTCCTACAAATAGCTTTAGCCACGTAGGATGGGTTGAGCTTGCGATACCCATCAGCCCGGTCCGCATGGGTATCGCTCCGCTCCACCCATCCTACGAACTGATGCGCTGTAGAGGCGAATCATGGACAGGGCGGGCCGCCCCCGTAGGAGCGAGCTTGCTCGCGAATGTGGCCCCGCTTTCGCCAGCAAGCTGGCTCCTACGAAGTAAGCGAACGGGCATTACACCTTGCCGGCGGATACCCAGTTGTGCGGCAGCAGCTCGGCTAGAGCGCTGGCCTTCTGCGTCGGCAGTCGTGTCAGCACATCCTTGAGATAGGCATAGGGATCATGCCCATTCATGCGCGCCGACTGGATCAGGCTCATGATTGCCGCCGCCCGTTTGCCGCTGCGTAGCGACCCGGCAAACAACCAGTTCGAGCGTCCAAGGGCCCACGGCCGGATCTGGTTCTCGACCGGGTTATTGTCGATGGGCACAGCACCATCCTCGACATAGCGAGTCAGTGCCTGCCAGCGTTTGAGGCTGTAATCCAAGGCTTTCGCCGTGGCTGAGCCGTTGGGCACCCGATCACGCTGGGCCAGCATCCAGGCATGCAGCGCGTCGAGGATCGGTGAAGCCTGTTCCTGCCGTATTCGCCCGCGTTCTTCATCGCTCATGTCGCGCACTTGGCGTTCGACTTCGTACAGCCCAGCGATAGAGTGCAGCGCCTGTTCGGCCAGTTGGCTTTTGTTCGCCGCGTGCAGATCGAAAAACTTGCGGCGGGCGTGGGCCATGCAGCCGATTTCGGTGATGCCTTGCTCGAAACCGGCCTTGTAGCCAGCGAAGTCGTCGCAGACCAGCTTGCCATTCCACTGGCCAAGAAAATTGCGCGCATGCTCGCCGGCACGGCTGGGGCTGAAGTCGTAGACCACGGCCTTCAGATCGGCGAAGGGCGTGGTGCTGTAGGCCCAGACGTAAGCCCGATGGGTTTTCTTTTCGCCCGGCGCGAGCATTTGCACCGGGGTTTCGTCAGCGTGGATCACGCGTTGGCCCAGCACGGCTTCGCGCAGCGCATCGACCAGCGGCTGGAGCTGCACGCCGGTTTGCCCGACCCACTGCGCCAGCGTCGAACGAGCGATAGCCAGGCCGGCACGGCCGAAGATCTTTTCCTGCCGGTACAGCGGCAGGTGGTCGGCGAATTTGGCCACCATCACGTGCGCCAACAGGCCGGCGGTGGGGATACCCTTGTCGATCACCTGCGCCGGCACCGGCGCCTGGATCAGCGTTTCGCACTGGCGGCAGGCCCATTTCCCACGCACATGCTGCTCGACGGTGAACACGCCCGGCGTGTAATCCAGCTTTTCGCTGACGTCTTCACCCACGCGTTGCAGCTGGCAGCCGCAGGCGCACTGGGTGTTCTCCGGTTCGTGATGGATCACGGTGCGCGGGAGTTGCGGTGGCAGCGGTGCACGCTTGGGCTGCTGGCGTGCTTCGGCCGGCGCAGCCGGCGGATTGACCGCTTTCAGCTCCGCCTCGATGGCCACGATGTCGGTGTCGAGCAGGTCATCCAGCAGGCGGCCCTGGTCAGGGCTCAGTTGCTCGCTGCGCTTGGCAAACTTGTGCCGCTTGAGGATGGCGATTTCGTGGGTGAGGTTCTCGATAACCGTTTGGTCGCGGTGGATCTTCTTGCCCATCAGGTCGACCTGCGTGAGCAACTGCGCGGCCAGTGCGCGCAGCTGGTCAGGTGTCAGTTGGTCGAGATTGGGCGAGGCAGTCATGCCGCTGATTGTGCCAGAGCAGGCGGTCAGCGGAGATAAACCGATGGGCTAATGGCAGGTGCTACAGCACTGTGATCGCGCCGGCGGCACCGACCCGCTGCCAGGGTAGACCCAGTACCAAAGCCTGAAGTTGCTCGGTGTCGAGTTCGACTTCCGAGCCGTGCCGGATGCCTGGCCAGTGAAACTTGCCCTGGTGCAAGCGCCGCGCGGCCAGCCAGATACCCACACCGTCATGCACCAGGACTTTCATGCGGTTGGCGCGGCGATTGGCGAAGAGATAGGCACAGTGCGGCTTCGCCGCACCGAACACGGCCACCACACGGGCCAACGCGGTGTCGGTACCGGCGCGCATGTCCATCGGTTCGGTGGCGAGCCAGATGGTATCGATGCGGATCACGGGGTGAGCCCACGCACAAAGCGGGCGCAGCCTTCAGGATCGGAGGCTGGCCATTTCACCGTGACCGCTTGCTCGCCAAGGGACAACTCAATGATTGCGAACGCCTCAGTTGTTCGTTTAGGCGTGGCCCTCAATGGAACGAACGCCGGCAACGCCGCTGGTGGCTGATCTCGGTAAAGCGGCAGCCACTTGCGAATGACGTTGGCGTTGATGCCGTGGCTGATGGCAACGCTGGAGACGGTCGCACCAGGTTGCAGGCACTCCTGAACAACCTGGGCCTTGAACGGTTTGGGGTAAGAGCTTCGTTGGCGCATGGAAATCCCGGCGATAAGGGCTATCGCGTCCGCTTAAAAATACGCGGACACCATCGCCCTTAATGCGGGAGTTCGGAAGGTGACTTGGCTGGACGCTTACCCTACGAATAGCTTTTAGCCACGTAGGATGGGTTGAGCTTGCGATGCCCATCAGCCCGGTCCGCATGGGTATCGCTCCACTCCACCCATCCTACGAACTGATGCGTTGCAGGGGCGATTCATGGGCAGGGCGGGCCGCCCCCGTAGGAGCGAGCTTGCTCGCGAATGTGAGCCCCGCTTTCGCCAGCAAGCTGGCTCCTACAAAAACATGCACCGCCCCACCACCACCCCAAAACATCGTCCCCGTACCCGTACCTGTAGGAACAAGGGGGACGCCGAGTTCTTGCTCGCGAATGTGGCCCCGCTTTCGCCAGCAAGCTGGCTCCTACGAATAGCTTTTAGCGCTCATTCTTTATCGCCAACCAGTTCAAGATTATTACCAAGCCCGATCAAACTTAAGGACTTGCAGCCGCCTATTATCTGGCGCCTTCTTGCGGACTCGAAAGACAACTCCATTTTCCTGCAATAATCACTTGCCAGAATGCGCCCACCCTTGACATCCAGGTAGCTCGAAGTATCGGCATCGGTTGAGTCAATAAAATTGAACTGGTCAAACTTAGGGCGCGCAGGCTTCTCGGCACTTAAGTTGACAAACGAAATACCATCACTTATTTCACGCACAACGATTGGCGGAAGCTGAGCCTCCTCCCCGACTACTGGTTTCAAATCCATTTTAGATGTCGCTGTGTTTTTCACTCGAACACCTGCAACATCCAGGATAGTAGCCGAGAGCTGGGCCAGGCTTGCTGTTCTGGAGCTTTTCGCAAGAGTCACGTACTTCCGATATAGCTCGGCACGCTGCAGCCTGGCGGGCCCGTTAAAGTAGATGAAGAACGGCACCCGTGCCATTTCATGCGTGAACCGGGAAGAATCATGTCCTTTTCCGGTAAAAACCGAGTCGCCGTGATCGGAGAAATAGATCAGCACTGCTGGCGTATCAAGCCCGCGAACATAGTCAAGGGTCTTCGAGACGCTATAGTCTATATATTTGACTGCTGAATCATAGGCATCGACAGATTCAATTGAGACATAGTCAGCCTCTGACATCCTGATTCCAGAACCGGAAGAAAAATACCCATCAACTGGGACCCTCCACTCCTCCGGGATGTTTGCAAGATATTCTCCATGCCCTGCATAAGAATGGAGAAACGTAACCGAGGCATTGCTTTTGCTTGAAAAGTCCAGATTTGCAAGCTGCGCCTCGAAAAACGCATCATCCCATGGCCTTGCGGCCTTACCATCACTGTTGCCAAGCCGCCGCGAATCCGTGCTGAAGGTATTTTCGGCGTTCTTGAAGATGATGGATGACGCCTGATTCCAGGTTCCGACCATGCCCTGGTTGCTTATCAGGCGAACATCCACCTTGGCCTTCCTTAATACATCAACAACAGAAATCCGCCGGCGCCGCTCAATTGGCAGAAAATCCTCTTCGCTGTGCAAGGCAAATGAAAACGCCTCCAGCAGTGATGGGGACGTATGCGTGTGGGTAGAAAATACATTTTCAAAAAGAATGAAATTCGGATCTTCATCGAAGACCTTCTTGAGCCTTGGGGTCGTGTCTCGCGGATAGCCGTAGAGACTCATATTCATTACCGAGGTGGACTCCCCGACATAAACAAAGACATCAACCTTGCCTTCAGCCTGCACTGCCTCGGGTGGTTCATTCGAAAAGTTACTCTTTACCACCAGATAAGATTCTGAATTACTGAAAAATAATGAAGCGGAATCCAGAAACGTCAGCAGGATTGCACCAATAACAAGCAATCCAGACAGCGCCAGCTTTATATGGGTATAGTATTGCTTGGTAAAGGTTCTTGAGTGCAGCCACCACTTCAACAAATAAAAACTTGAAACCGCCATCAGCAAGTAGAGCAGGTAGAGAGCAAGCGCTTTCATACGAAAATCTGGCTTGATCGTTTCCTGCATCGTGGCGAGCCAGAATTTTGCCTCCTCAAAGTCGAAGTCCTTGGCCTCAGAGAATGAATCGACCCCGAGCGACCCGATGAAGCCCGACACAGGCTGATGAAAAAGCATCCAGGCCAGGCCCACTAAAAATGTAATTACAGCAGAAATGAACCTTCTCTTATTCAGCAGGAGTAGCGAGACATACGTCGCTCCAGCAAAGAACAGATACTCTGCCTTTCTTGAGTAGAGGATCGAGGCGACCAACTTGAGTTCCTCGCCTCTGCCCAAAAACAAAAGTCCCCCCACAGCCATGAGTGCCAGGAAAACCAGCAGGATCAGTAAAACAACAAAAACACGAACCGCGCTGCGACCCTTGATCATTTTTGATCTCCTTATGGCTCAAAGGAGTGACATGGCTACCAGTTGCTCTATGCCCGCATTCCTGATCCAGATTTTGTAGGAGCCTGATTGCTGGCGAATGCCAACCCTTTCACTTGTAGGAGCGAGCTTGCTCGCGAACCACGACCCTTTCGGGACCCGTTCGCCAGCAAGCTGGCTCCTACACGAACTATTTCGCCGGCGCGGTATCCCCCTCCTACACTTACGCCATTCACTCTCTGCCGCGCGCCGCGCATGGCTGCCCACTATCAAACGGAAGAGCCCGCCTATGCTCCGGTCTACCCGCCACCTTGAGCGTTTTCTGCTCGCCGGGATGCTGCTTGTGTTGGTGTGGCTGCCGATGCCCCTGGGCAGCAATCGCGAGTGGGCGGTTGGGCTGTTCATCCTGTTGATGGGCGGCCTGGGATGCGCCTGGGCGATTGGCCAGATTTACGGCGGTGCCGAACGAGGCCCGCAGAACAAGGCCATGAAGACTGCCCTCCCCTTGCTTGCGCTGCTTCTACTCACGCAGGCCTGGGTGGCGGTGCAATGGCTGGCCGGCCTGACTGTCGATATAGGGTCGACCTTCCAACACCTGATGCTCGGCCTGGCCTATTGCCTGCTGTTCCTGCTGGTGATCGCGCTGTTCCATACCCGCAAGCGGCTCAACCTGCTGCTTGGCACGCTGGTGGTCAGCGGTACGCTGCAGGCCTTCTTTGGCGCCTTCATGACCCTTTCCGATGTGGAGTGGCTGCTGGCCGGTCCCAAGGACAGCTACATCGGCGACGCGACCGGCACCTTCGTCAACCGTAACCATCTGGCCGGCTATCTAGAGATGACCCTGGCCTGCGGCATCGGCCTGCTACTGGCTCTGCGCGATGACCGCCCCTTCAGCTGGGCGAACCTGGTGGAGCTGCTGATGGGCCCCAAGGCGCGTCTGCGCCTGGCCCTGGTTGTGATGGTCATCGCTCTGGTGATGACCCACTCGCGCATGGGCAACATTGCGTTTTTCGCCAGCCTGTTGCTGGTCGGTAGCCTGTTCGTGGTGCTGGAAAAGGAGAATCGCCTGCGTAACGGCCTGATTCTGACCAGCATCATTCTCATAGACGTCCTGGTGGTCAGTCAGTATTTCGGTCTGGAAAGACTCAAGGATCGCGTGCTCAGCACCCGCTTGAACGATGTGGTTGTGAATGGCGAAGTGGTCCAGCAGGCCAACGAAGTTCGCGACGATGTGTTCAGCTACGCCCTGCCGCTGCTCCGGGAACGGCCGCTGATGGGCCAAGGCGCCGGCAGCTTCGAAGCGGTGTTCCCCAGGTACCCGGGCGAGGACATCCGCATCCATTTCGACCATGCGCACAACGACTATATCCAGTTCGCCGTCGAGTTCGGCCTGCTGGGCAGCCTGCCACTGGCTGCCTTCATCCTGGCGGCCTTGTGGTATGCACTCAGGGCGCTTTGGCGGCGCGAGTCGGTGTATCGCAGAGGAGTAGGTTTCGGCGCGGCGATGGGCATCATCGCCCTGCTGATCCACTCCAGCACTGACTTCAACCTGCAAATCCCGGCCAACGCCGCGACCCTGGTCGTTGTCTGCGCGATAGCCGTGCTCGCCGGCAGCCAGGCCGCACCGCGCAAGCACGCGGAACATCCCGGCAGGGACGGCTCTCCCCGCGGCCATGAACGCCCCCTCGACGCACCGCGCCTTCCGCCTCAGCCAGCACAACCATAACGGCGAGCCCGCAACCAGCTTTGCAACCACAGCGAGCCAATCCAGCCCAGCATTACGCCGAGGGTGTTGGCGATCACGTCGCCAGCCGATGGCGTGCGGTTGGGCAGCAAGCCCTGGCCCAGTTCGATCAACAGTCCTGTCCCCAGGCAGATGGTCAAGAGCCAGATGAAATGCGTGCGGGGAAACCCCAGGCGCGAGGTCGCAGCCAAGGCAGCAAAGCCGAGTAAATGGTGCAGCTTATCCTGCTGCTCAACCGCCTCTGGCAGCGGCTCAGGCTTCAAGCCGGCGAACAGGATGACCGCGAGGACGGCAAAAAAGGGCAAAACACGCAAATATCGCATGAGGGCTGGAGACATCCCGGTTGTCCGAATGAGTGCTGGATGCATGGGTGGCGCTCACGCCCGCCCGTACTTGTCTTCGAAGCGCACGATGTCGTCTTCACCCAGGTAGGAGCCCGACTGCACTTCGATCAGGTCCAATGGAATGACGCCTGGATTTTCCAGGGCGTGGACCTGGCCGACGGGGATGTAGGTGGACTGGTTTTCGGTCACCAGGTAGGTCTTGTCGCCATTGGTGACCTTGGCCGTCCCGCTGACGACTATCCAGTGTTCGGCGCGGTGGTGATGCATCTGGACCGAAAGCTTGGCGCCGGGCTGCACGGTGATTCGCTTGACCTGGTAACGCTGACCTCTGTCGATGGAGTCATACACGCCCCAGGGACGATAGACCTCGCGATGGTTGATGTGCTCGTTACGCGAACAGTCTTTCAACTGCTCGACGATCTTCTTCACGTCCTGCACATGGTCCTTGTGTGCAACCAGTACGGCATCCTTGGTTTCGACAATGACCAGGTCTTCGACCCCAACGGCCGCGACCAGGCGGCTGCTGGCATGCACAAAGTTATTGCACGAGCGCTGGTGCAGCACGTCACCCTTGAAGACGTTGCCCTGCTCGTCCTTTTCGCTGATACCCCAGAGCGCCGACCAGGAGCCGATGTCACTCCAGCCCGCATCCAGCGGCACCATGGCCGCATCCTCGGTCTTCTCCATCACCGCGTAGTCGATGGAGTCTTCCGGGCAGGCGGTAAAGGCGGCCTGATCCACGCGGGTGAACTGCATATCACGGGAGGCTCCTTCCAGGGCCGTACGACAGGCCGCAAGTATGTCCGGCCGGAAGCGCTCCAACTCGTGCAGATAGCGGCTTGCACGGAACATGAACATGCCGCTGTTCCAGAAGTAGTTGCCACTGGCCAGGTACTCCTGGGCCTCGATCATGTTTGGTTTCTCGACAAAGCGGCTGACCGCAAAACCGGTATCACCTATGCCTTCACCCTTCTCGATGTAGCCATAGCCTGTTTCCGCGTGGGTGGGGACGATGCCGAATGTCACCAGCTTGCCGTCCTCGGCCAGAGGCATGGCTGCCCGGACACTGGCATGGAAAGCCGATACATCCTGGATCTGATGATCCGCCGCCAGTACCAGCAGCAGCGGGTCATCGGCCTCGGCGCACGCCTGCAAGGCCGCCAGGGCAATGGCCGGTGCAGTGTTACGGCCGATGGGTTCGAGCAGGATGTTGGCCTTCGCCATGCCCAGCAGACGCAGTTGCTCGGCAGCGAGGAATCGGTGCTCCTCGTTGCAGATCAGCCGGGGCAACTCGGCATCGAGCCCCTCAAGGCGACTGATAGTGGCCTGCAACATGGAGAGGCCAGCATCGGCCAACGGCAAGAACTGTTTCGGTTTGAGTTGGCGCGACAGCGGCCACAGGCGGGAGCCTGAACCGCCGGCCATGATGACCGGTAGGAACATTTCGGGCGTCCTTTTGAGCTGTTGGAAGTGCTATTGCAGGGCATCCAGGTAGGCGCGAGCGTTGTCGTGCACCTTGGAGCTGGCCTGCATCTCGGCCACGCGCCACCAGCGGAAGCAGTCGTGCTGGGCGGCAGGGGTTATGAGCGTCGTAGAAGGGGGTAGGCGGAGCTGGTAACCCAGCACGACGTAATGGGTGTCGGGATGGGTTGGCGTATCGCCAAACACGCTATCGCTGTAGAAGTGCTCATAGACACCCAGCAAACGCGCCTGGCGTCGCTCGAACGCCTGCCCCAGCTCGTCCAGAGTCAGTCTCCGGAACGCAGCATCGAGACTCTCGTTCTTCAGGATCCGGCCCCCGGGTACGAACCAGTACCCATGGGCTGGGCGGTTCAGCCGCTGGCCAAGGAGAATGGCCCCTTCGGCGTTCTGCACCACCAGGTCGATAGCGACCAGCGGAGTCAGTGCCACGACGGTGCGGAAAGACTCGTTACTCAGCCACATGATTGCTCCTGAAAAAATCCAGGCACGAAATCGACAAGGTGCGGGTAACGCTTGGACGGGCAGCCGCGTGGAGGCGGGAGGCACCGTCAGTGCATGCGCGCATGCTCCACGTTCTCGACGTACCAGCGGTAGGCATCGCGCAGGCCCTCCTCCAGTCCGATGCTGGCTTGCCAACCCAGCGCTTTCAGGCGGGACACATCCATCAGCTTGCGCGGGGTGCCGTCCGGCTTGCTGGCATCGAAGCCCAACCGGCCGGCGAAACCCGTAACCTTGGCGAGGGTTTCCGCCAGTTCGCGGATACTGCAATCGACACCGGTGCCAACGTTGATGTGCGAGAGCATCGGCTGGGTGTTGGCCTGATACGTTGCGCTCTCCAACTCCATCACATGCACGCTGGCGGCGGCCATGTCGTCCACATGCAGGAATTCGCGCATCGGCTTGCCGCTGCCCCAGATCACCACTTCTTCGTCACCCCGCTGCACGGCTTCGTGGAAACGGCGCAGGAGCGCCGGGATCACGTGGCTGTTCTCCGGGTGGTAGTTGTCGTGGGGGCCATACAGGTTGGTCGGCATCACGCTGCGATAGTCGCGGCCATGCTGGCGGTTATAGCTTTCGCACAGTTTGATCCCGGCGATCTTGGCGATGGCGTAAGGCTCGTTGGTAGGCTCGAGGATCCCCGTGAGCAAGGCGTCTTCCCGCATCGGTTGTTCAGCATGCTTGGGATAGATGCAGGATGAGCCGAGGAACAGAAGCTTCTGCACGCCAGCCTGGTGCGCCGCCTGGATGACGTTGGCTTCGATCATCAGGTTCTGGTAGATGAAGTCCGCCGGATAGCTGTTGTTGGCGTGAATCCCGCCCACCTTGGCTGCCGCCAGATACACCTGATCAATACGGTTGGTGTTGAAGAAAGATTGCACGGCGGCCTGGTCGAGCAGATCCACCTCATCATGCGCGGCCACGAGAATATGGGTATAGCCCAGCGCCTTGAGGCGGCGGACGATGGCCGACCCCACCATGCCGCGATGGCCGGCGACGAAAACAGCCTGGTTCAGATCTCGGGCCACGTTCAGTGCTCCCCTGCAACCGGCACTTCGTGGCCGTGCTGTTTGAGGAGCGCGTGACGCTGCGCGACCTTGAGGTCTTCACGAATCATCTCGGCACACATTTCCTGCACGGTGATTTCCGGTACCCAGCCCAGCTTCTGCTTGGCCTTGGTGGGGTCGCCAAGCAAGGTTTCCACTTCGGTCGGACGGAAGTAGCGAGGGTCGACGCGAACAACCACATCGCCGATCTTGAGGGCCGGCGCCTTGTCGCCCGCAAGGCGTTCGACAATGGCCATTTCGTCCACGCCTTCACCTTCGAAGCGCAAGGTGACCCCCAATTCTGCTGCAGACCAGCGGATGAATTCGCGAACGGAATACTGCACGCCAGTGGCGATGACAAAGTCATCCGGCTGCTCCTGCTGCAACATCATCCATTGCATGCGCACGTAGTCCCTGGCGTGTCCCCAGTCACGCAGCGAATTCATGTTGCCCAGATACAGGCAGTGTTCCAGGCCTTGCGCAATATTGGCCAGGCCACGGGTGATCTTGCGGGTCACGAAGGTTTCGCCACGGCGCGGCGACTCGTGGTTGAACAGGATGCCGTTGCAGGCATACATGCCATAGGCCTCACGGTAGTTGACCGTGATCCAGTAGGCGTAGAGCTTGGCCGCCGCATAGGGTGAGCGCGGGTAGAACGGCGTGGTTTCCTTCTGCGGGATTTCTTGCACCTGGCCGAAGAGCTCGGAAGTGGACGCCTGGTAGAAGCGAGTCTTCTTCTCCAGCCCAAGCAGGCGAATCGCTTCGAGAATGCGCAGGGTGCCCAAAGCATCCACATCGGCCGTGTATTCCGGCGACTCGAAGCTCACGGCTACGTGGGACTGTGCGCCCAGGTTGTAGACCTCATCCGGATGCACTTCCTGGATGATGCGGGTGAGGTTGGATGAGTCGCTCAGATCGCCGTAATGCAGCACGAAGTTGCGATCATCGACATGCGGCCCCTGATAGATGTGATCCACACGCTGGGTGTTGAAGGAGGAAGCGCGACGCTTGATGCCATGCACCTCATAGCCCTTTTCGAGCAGGAGTTCTGCAAGATAGGAGCCGTCTTGGCCGGTGATGCCGGTGATAAGGGCTTTTTTCTGTGTCATCTATCAGTCCTCTTCAAATCAGAGAGGTAATACCGCGGGTGCTGCGCAGTGAATCAACGGCCCAGCAGCTGTCGCACGGCATGCACAATGAAAAGGGTGTTGGTCACCAGGTAACGCTTCCACAGACGCCGTGGCTCGCTACACACCCTGTGAAGCCACTCCAGGCCGTGCTGTTGCATCCACAGCGGCGCACGCTGAATGGTGCCGGCGTGATAATCGAAGGCGGCGCCGACCCCTACCATCACTGCATTGATCCGCCCGCAATGCTCAGCCATCCATTGCTCCTGCTTCGGGCAGCCCAGGCTGACCCAGACGGTGCCAGCGCCGGAAGCGTTGATGGCGTCAACCACAGCGGCATCTTCTTCAGTGGTCAACGGGCGAAAGGGCGGCGAGCAGGCACCGGCAATCGTCAGTCCGGGAAACTGCTCCAGCAGTTTGCGCTGGAGAATCTCGAGGGTTTGCGGCATGCCGCCATAGAGATAGATCGACTCCCCACGCTGCGCGGCCTCGGCGCAGTATTGCCACATCAGGTCGGGGCCATTGATCCGCTCCTGCCTGGAAACGCCCATACGACGCATCAACCAGGCCACGGGGGAGCCATCTGGCGTGGCCATATCCGCCTCGCGGATCACCTTGGCGAAGTCCTGGTTGTGATGGGCAGTAACCACCGAGTGGACGTTGCAAATACAGACATAGCGACTTTCCCGCGCCGCTGCCCAGATCGCGAGGCAGGTCAATACCTGCGACCAGCTCAACGAGTCGATGGGTGCACCGATCACCGAACTCACCGCCCGCTGATCGTTGTCGAGATGTCTATCCATTGCGCGAGACCTCGATGGCCTGTCGATAAATGTCCATCAAAGAGGCGAAGTTGGCCTCTTCGGTGTACCGGCTCTCAAACTCGGCGCGTGCGCCTTGGCCAAGCTGTTCGAGGAGCCCTGGCGTCTCCCAGGCAGTACGCACTTCCTGCAACAACGACTGGGGATTGGATGGCTGGAAAACCACGCCACTTTTTCCGTGCTGCACGATCGTCGGCAAGGGACCAAGATCGGATACACCGGCGGGTGTACCGAAGGCGAAAGCTTCGCGGACGACCATCGGGAAGCCCTCAAAGCACTCAGACGACAACACCAGTAAACGTGCACCGGCAATCTGTGCTTGCGCCTGCTCTGCGCTGACCTGGCCCAGGAAACTCACCGGCAGACCCGCAGCCATACGCTCCAGCTCAGGTCGCAATTCGCCATCGCCCACCAAGCGGAGCTCAGGAGCGGCTGCACCCCAGGCCTGCCAGGCGCGGAGCAGGCTGAACAAGCCTTTTTCCGCAGTCAGACGCCCGGCAAAAATCACGTAGGGCTTTCGCTGTGCCCAGGCAGTGACCGGAGGATTGCCGGGATAGAAATTGGGTTTGACGTGCACCTTCTCGCTCGGCAACCCGGCCTTGATCATCAACCCGCGCTGGAACTCGGAGAGACAGATATATGCGTCAACCTGATCGCTCCAGGTACCGAGTGCGCGGTGCAAACCCACACTAAAGGCCAGCGGCAGCGTCGCAGCACGACTGCTGCGATAGCACCCATGAATCATCGCCGGCATGGGTGAGTGCTTATCGAGGCATTCGGTACAAACCTTCCCGTCACGCATGGGAATGGCGGCCGGGCAAAACAATCGGTAGTTATGAAGTGTCAGAACTCGCGCAGCACGCTTGCCAATTGCATGGAAGATCCCAGGAGAAAGCAAAGGGAAAGTATTGTGGGCATGCACGACATCAGGCTTGAAGCGCTCTATCTCACGTAACAGGGCGGCAGATGCCCAAGGGTTCCACGGCGTTGCCAATGCGCCCTTTACTGTGCCCCAGCTTCCTTGTGCGCGAATTTCATCACTTTGACGAACAAACTCAGACACCTCTTGGCCATGGGATCGCAGCAAATGCTTTTCCGTCTCGAAGACCTGGTTTTCACCCGACGGAAACTCTGAGGCATAGTAGTTGTGAACCAGCAAAGACCGTATTTGCTTCGGCACATCTGCACTTCGAGTGTTCCCCGGTAGATGGCATTCACCATGGATCACTTGTATTCCCATGAGAACTCCTTGACTCGAAGTGAAGCATCTTCGGCAAAAGCGAAGCGCCTTGTTGGAACAGCAGATACAGAACGTTGAGAAAGGCTACTGCCGAATCATCCGCCAACTTGCTGCCAGCCGAATCCGAGTCGGGGCCGTTGGCGTAGCGCCGGAGATTGACCCAAGAGTTGATTTGACCACTTCACTAGCTTGACACTATCTGGCAACCCGAAAAGAAACTAATTGCCTGCAAGGGAAAACAGCATCAAGAAACGATACATATATTGACCGACCACACTCTAGCGCAGACGAGAGTGAATCCAGAGCTGAACAGCGCCCAATTTGTCTTTGCCTGAACGGCGCACTGGCAAGCGCTTGTCAATCTCTATGACCGGCCTATCGAAGGCCCAGATCAGGCTCAAATACATGCACACACCATACAAGTATGCATAGCTCTCAATAGCCGGATTCTGGAAAGAAACAATGAAAAATGCAGCAAAAAGTGAGCACTTCAAGGCTTTTTCATTATGCGGACCATCTGTTTTAACCCTCATAAGGGTCTGCCATAAGAAGACAAGCAGCGCAATGAATCCTACCAGGCCAACTCGAAAAGGTATGGCGGCAAACGAATTGTGCACTGAAAGGTGAATGAAACCTGCCTCTTCTTCATTGGCGAATACCGGACTATCGAAAACCAGATAATAGTTCCTGATTGATTCCGTTCCAAACCCAACCCCTATGAAATTTGACCCTACGAGGCCTTCCAGCGCATCTCGCAACAGCACGAGACGAACAGCAAGGTTTGCATCTATAAAAGCAACCGACAAAGGCGAACCAACCGTAGACGCATAGAGGATGACACTACTGGAAATCAGTGCCACCAACATCCAAAAAGCATATCTGGGGAATAGCCACATACCAGCGAAAATCAATGCATAGATTTTATTCTGCGAAAAAGGACTCAGAAAGCTCATCGCAAGGAAAACCAACAAAAGACCGACCCTTTTCCCTGGAGTTTTAATTGTACTCAAATAAAGAGATGTTGCTGCAATGACGAGTGCAGGAACATTACCAAGACCACTGATACTGACCAGGCCTTTAAGGCTGAACGCATCTGAGGTCAGCATATCCAGATAATTCATCACCACCCATAGCAAAAACAGATTGGCCAACCCTCTACGACCATCATCTGCATTGATCCTCTCTTTAAAGTAGAAAGTCATCACCAGAAAAGTGGTGGGAATTGCATAGGCAAAAAGCGCCTGCTGAGGTATTGCGGAAATCTGGAAGTAGCGCGTCCACACTGAAGGAAATACGTTGAAAACAGACAACACCGCATAGCACAATGAAATCAAACAGAAAAAAGACAAAGCCCATGGAAGCTTCTGCGCCTTCCGATTCAGGAAGGCAAATACAGCAAACAAAACAGCAAACAAAATAAGATTTACCCCTGAAACCAGTCTGGTAAAAGGAAGTGACAGGGTTAGCAGGGATAGCAACACTCCCGCGTAAAACACGTTTCGGGAGCTTACCGGGTAGCTTCTCAGGCTTGTACCAATGGCAGGCATGCTGTTCATTTAGCCTCCCAACTGATCTTTGGCGTTGAGTATCATTTTACGGCCCACTTGCAGGACACCTTGAAGATCCTCACGAAGCGCAGCAGCGACAAATAGCCAGACATTATATGTCTAATAAATATTGACCCTGGATCATGGGGGTTCTGAGCTACCCTGTAGGCCTCCTTGACCATTACCGACTCAGGAATAAGGCTGCCTAACCTTTCCTTATGTGATTTATCAATGTCCTTATCCAGGAGAACCGAAAGAATTATCAGATTTATGACCCCATCTATCTCATCACTATACTTTGAAGCAAAATATAGCTTTAGCTTATTCAGCGACTCTGTCATTTTTATACTATGAGTCACGCTAAACTCGCTGGATTTCGCAATTTTTGCTGACCAGGAGCCCTCTGCGAATTTCCGATAGACACACATTACTTTAGGAGAGAACAGCGCCCCGCCAGGGTTGGCGAGAATGATCTGCAATAAATAGTCCCCAACAGGGCAGGCTGCGAACCAACCGGGAAAATTCATGAACTCCGTTCTTTTCAAGAAAATCGATGCGGTTGGCACATAGCCGCCACCGTTTCTGATGACCTCTTTTGCATCAATAACCCCCGCCTTCTTGGGGTACAACAGGAATCTTTTCAAAAGTTGCTTGACGCGCCCCCCTCCGGTTTCGTGGCATGCGTGAAAGCAAATCTTAATTTCAGGATTCTGTTTCATCATTGAAAACTGCGACTGCAACTTCAATTCATCGATCCAGAAATCATCGCCTTCGCATATCGCCACATACTCTCCAGAAGCAACCTTGAAAGCTTCTGACATGACAGAGAATGGGGCTTTTGAATATTGATTCTCTGCCTGGATGACTGGCTTTATTATGTTTGGGTATCTTTCCTTGTACTCAAGTATTTTTTGCGCGGTCGAATCAGTCGATGCATCATCGTGAATGATCACCTCGAATGGGAAGCTCGTTCTCTGAATCAGAAAACCACGGATTGCATCCTCTATATACTTGTCCTGGTTGTATGTCAGACAGACCACGCTCACGACAGGTTTTGTGGCATCCCCTTGCCACGATGAAATTATCTCCTCTTCTGTTGGAAGAGGTGCGCTAAGGAATTTATCCAGATTGAATTCTTTCATGGCTATTTAACCCGCCTACCTTGTTAGGTAATCCATTAGCTCTGTAAATTCTTGATCTTGGATTCACATGCGAACCTGCGGAGCATCCAGCTTTTCCAGGTTGTGGAGCCCGCCAACGCCCCAGCAATTGAAACAAACCCTCCCATGACCACCATCGCCAGACTCAGCAACCTGGTCTCCGCGGTAACGCCCAGGCTGACGAGTATCAACGGCGGTAGCATTGCGAGCAGAATGATCTTCGCGACATCCTGGAAGAGCCAGGTGAGATGCAGACCAGGCTCGAGTTTATGGTGGATATACGCACCCCATAACAGGAAGGAAAAAGCGTTGATGCCGAGCCAGACGTAACCAGCTCCAATGCCCCCGAAGTGCATGGCGGCAAATACGATGCTTGGAATCAGTACAACGGCCATTCCGGCATTGCCAATCAGGTGATAACGCAGGTTCCCCTTGGCATATTGCAGGTAGTAGGTGAATGCGCCGACGACGAGCAAGCCATTACCGATCGCGTACAAACGCATGATAGGCGCGGCTTTGGCTGCAAGTTGCGCATCACCGGTCCAGGCAAATAACAGCGGTTCGGCGAAGGTAGCCAGGGTGATAGCGGCGGAGCCACCGATAATGCTGACCAGTTGGGTGGCGTTGCGGTAGACCTTGATCATCTCATCGTGCTTGCCCTCAGCATGTAACCTGGCCATACGCGGCATGATGGCACTGCTGATGGGGCCGCTTATGACCAGGATCCCACCGGCGACCAGCACGGCGAGGGTGAAGTAGCCGTACTCCTCGAGTGGCATAAAACCCGACAGCACTAACTTGTCGGTTTGCGTGACCAGTATCCAGACCGATGTAGTGATGGCGATGGTCAGGGCAAATTTCAGCAGTGGCTTTATTGGCCGGAATGACCAGCCGACGGGCTGATCCAGGCTGACCTGCGTGGGCAGTAGGCGCCGGCTCATCAAGAACAGGCCAAGTAACTCCACCAGCGCGATGACCAACTGGTGAATGAAGAAGACAAACGCTGAAAAGCCGAACAGCCACATGCTGGCGAAGACCGCAACAAAGCGCAGAGTGGCGATCAGGGCATTGAAAATACTGAGCCCAACCATACGTTCGGCGCCAGTAACCACGCCCCGGTATAGCCCCCCCATCCAGCGCAGGGCCACACTGATGCCCATGATTTTCACGGCCAGTACGACTTCAACCAGCGGCAAGTCCGTGACATTCAGCCAACGGGTAGCAATCACCCCGGAGATGAGCCACAAACCAGCACCACCGATCAGGGCAATACTGGTAAAGATCATGCTGAGTGCGCGAAATAACTGGCGATAGGCCAACGTGGACATGACGCCGCCATGGAAGCGGGCGGTTTCACGGCCAATCGTGGGGGTCAATCCAAAATCCAGAAGAGTAAACCAGGCCTGCAGCATGGTGAAAAAGCCCACGAGGCCATAGACTTCTGCGCCCATGTATTTGATATACAGAGGCAGGACCAGAATGCCTACGACGGTGACATAAATCTGGCTCGCGTAATTAGCCACCACATTATGCGTAAAGGACAATTTATGTCTCAGCATGGGATAATGCGCCTTGTCTTTTGACTTGACTTATCGCTTCTCGCGCCACTCCGGGATTTTCTTCAGCCAACGACTTTGGAATTCTGCAAACCCTTCGCCAGCCCCTCCATCTGGGCAATAAAAACTCAAAGCAGGCAATGCGATCCAGTCAGCAACAATCGCCCGCGTTATCAGAGTCTACGAAGAGCATATCCTCCATAGTAAAAATCGATTCAGTGGAGTCGCTTGCTTCAGGCTTGCGAAGTGTCCCCTCAATACTTTCCAGCGAAAACCTGCTCAACATAAGACGGATTTCATCGACACTATTAAACATCAGCAGGTCAATGATCGACAGATTGGCGACAAACGACTGCTTTAACTGCTTGTATTCTATCGGGTCAATACGATGAAAACACAACTGCATGCCCTGACGTATAAAATCCTCAAAACAATACAAATGTCGCCCACCAATCGGATTGATGTACGTCTTGCCACCTAACACCTTCATGGTTTGGAAGACCCGATCTTGGTGATCGATTGGCGGCGGCAGACTCAAGTCAGAAGAACGTATAAGTGGTGTGGTGATATGCAGATACGCACAGGTCTCACGAATTGCATTTTCCGCATACCGCGCCAAATTGTTTTGCGGATAGCGCATCACCTGCTCCAACCAGGGAAGTACGGTCCTGATGAAAGGTGCACGGGAATAACTCAAAGAAATCATCTTTATAATTCTAGACAGTTCATCCTGAATGTTATCGCACAAAAACCGCTGATTTATATTCAGGGTATGGCCATCTTTTTTAAGGGGAAACGTTATAAATTTCGGCTCACAATTGACAAGAATCCGATTACGGTTAATCCACCCTTCCTTGACGTACTGCAAATCATCCCCTAGCACAAACAAATCTGAGGCCGCTATTAACTGGAAATATCCCAGGTACGGGAACAGATAGGGCTGCATCATTGCAATAGTTTTTGACATCACCGAACCTCTTGGTTAAGGCACTCCTTGGGAACAAGCCCCATAGCCAATTGATGGAATTACTCTGAGCGACTGAATTCGCTTGCCAGGATTGCCATTTGAACCATATTCAAATAACTACCTTCCTTGAAAACGGCTTGCCTGAGCACCCCTTCAACTGAAAACCCAATTTTTTTATAAAGCGCGATTGCTCTTTCGTTATTCTCAAGGACAGTCAAATGGACTCGGTTCAAGTTCATGTCCAGGAAAGCATGCTCAAGTGCTTTATTGGTTGCAAAGGTACCAACCCCCCGGCCTTGGAAATCTCTTTCTCCAATCCAGATGCCGAACTCACAGCTTCTGGCTATCCAATCGATAGCTAACAGATAGACGGCACCAACAATTTTCTTGCTTGCCATCTCGCAGATTGCAAGCCTTATGCAGTTACTCCTGCTCGATAGGTAAGAGTCCATCCATGCCGAATCGATCTCTTCAGCGATATACCTGAAGGTTGATCCAAGCGTGCGAATAATCTCTCGATCATTCCTCCACCTGTTGATGCTTTCTATGTCACCCCGTGACAACTCCCTCAGATAGAATTCACTCACTTCCAATACTCCTATTGATTATGCTCATAGCGGCCCCGTAATCTTTTCCGCTGTAGCGCTGATCACAAGGTATTGGAATCAGGCTATCGACAAGCGCGTACTCTAACGACTCAACCTTCACGCGAGAGCGACATGCAGCCCAATACGTTGGAGTAAATACTCTTTGCCCAATCAACTCTTCTCTAAGGCCTTTCAAGTTTTTGAAGAAGGGATAACATAACGCCCCGTCAATTGCCTCGATGTCCAACTCCAATCTATTGTGAAACCCAAGCTCTTTATGGAGAAACCTGAAATTCTCGTTTCTTTTCAGTCTTGCCGACTCATAATCGATTCTTGATAACAGATTTTCCGTCAGCACCGACATTTTTCTATACCGGAAGTCTTCGAGTGTTTTTTCGGCTGCCTGGTAGTCTGCATAGCCAGACTCCGGGGTTCCAGCAAGCCGTTTCAGGAGATGAAGCGAGCGCTGGATCGATCCATCGTCTGTTTCCTCCGGTTCAGGAATAGGAAGTTTCGTAATCAGTAGCCCACCATCCGGTATGCCGAAAAATTTACGTGGCGAGTAAATAGTCGCCAAACAGTCGAGTGGTGGTGCAAAAAATGCCTGGGAGTGGTCAAAGACGACTTGTTCAGAATTGAATTTCTTTAGAATCTCACGCTGCCGATTCGAGCAAACACCGAAATAATTCACATAAAAAATCCACTCACCTGGATGAAGGTTGATTTCATCTCTGACTGAGAAGTCTTCATTTATGGAGTAAAAAGAAACCTCGACACCGGCCTTGTCCAACGGGCCGAGCATGGAGTCACAGACGTAATGTGGCATCCAAACCTTGCGTGGGCGCCCCGCGCAGAGCAGTGCGTAGAAGCTAGCGCGAGCAGATTGAAACCGAAGCGCCTCCGGATAATAGCTTGAGGTTTCTGAAGGCAATTCAAGCTCGAAATAACCGCCAACAGCTTTATTCATCACTTCGCACCTTGGTTAATGAGCTCCGCGACTGCGTTGATCGATGCTTCTTGAAGTGCTGGATAGATCGGCAGGCAGATCACTTTCTCAGCGACTTCGTTTGCTACCGGCAAGTTATTGCGCTGCGCCGAGGCCAGCCCACGGTACATTGGGAACTCACTTATCAGTGGGTAAAAGTAGCGACGGGCAAATATGTTGTTCTCCTTGAGCTTCAGGTACAGCTCGTCGCGACTCAGCGGATAGTCGGCTTCCAGCAGGATCGGGAAGTAGGAGTAGTTGGCGACCTTCTGACCGGTTTCCTCGACGATACGAATGCCTTTGACGTCTTTCAGGTGTTCGCGATAGGCCTGGCTTATTTCGCGCCGACGGGCCATGGCACGGTCGATGTGCTGCAGTTGCAGCAGACCGAAGGCCGCGTTGATCTCGCTCATTTTGCCGTTGATGCCGGGGGCCACTACGGTAACTTCATCGACAAAGCCAAAGTTCTTCAGCTGATCGATACGCTTCTTGGTCTTGGCATCCGGGCAGATAATGGCGCCGCCTTCGAAGGTGTTGAATACCTTGGTGGCATGGAAACTCAGCACGCTGAGATCGCCATGGCGGAGGATGCTGCCCCCTTCATCCTGCACACCAAAAGCATGGGCAGCGTCGTAGATCACCCGCAGGTTGTAGTTGTCGGCTATTTTCTGGATGGCTTCGACATCACAGGGGTTGCCATAGCAATGCACCGGCATGATGGCGGTGGTCTGCGGGGTAATGGCGGCTTCGATCCTGGCCGGATCCAGGTTGAGGGTGTGCGGATCGATATCCACGAACACGGGTTTGATGCCATTCCACAGCAGGGAATGTGCGGTAGCAACGAAGGAGTATGGTGTGGTGATGACTTCACCCGCCACGCGCAGTGCCTGCAACGCAGTGAGCAGGGCGATGGTGCCATTGTTGAACAGGGCGATGTGCTCGACACCGAGGTAGTTGGAAAGTGCAGTTTCCAGCTCCTTGTGCATCGGTCCGCCATTGGTGAGGATCTTGTTGTCCCAGATCTGTTGCAGATAGGGGATGAACTCATCCAGCGGTGGCAAGTAGGGTTGGGTGACGTAAACCGGTTTATCGCTCATACGCCCTCCCTGGCCAGGGCAAGCAAGTACTGGCCATAACTGTTCTTGCTCAAGGTCTGGCCGATACGCTGCAGGTCATCAGCGTTCAGCCAGCCATTGTTGAGGGCAATTTCTTCAAGGCAGGCGATTTTGTAGCCTTGGCGTTTCTCGATGGTTTCTACGAAAAGTCCGGCTTCCATCAGGCTTTCATGGGTGCCGGTGTCCAGCCAGGCGAAACCGCGGCCGAGCAATTCGACGTAGAGTTCGTCCCGCTCCAGGTAGATCTGATTGATGCTGGTGATTTCCAGCTCGCCCCGAGCGGAGGGTCTCACTTGCCTGGCGATCTCCACCACGTCGTTGTCGTAGAAATACAGGCCGGTGACGGCGAACTGGGACTTGGGCTTGAGCGGCTTCTCCTCGATGGAGATGGCGCGTTTGTTGTGATCGAACTCAACCACACCAAAACGCTCCGGGTCCTTCACCTGATAGCCAAAGACAGTGGCGCCTTTCTCGCGCTGAGCGGCTTGGCACAACATGGGCCTGAAGCCCTGGCCGTAGAAAATGTTGTCGCCTAGCACCAGGCACACCGAATCGGTGCCGATGAACTCTTCGCCAATGATGAAGGCCTGCGCCAGGCCATCGGGGCTGGGCTGCAACGCATAGCTCAGATTGATGCCGAACTCGCTACCATCACCGAGCAGCCGCTGGAACCCCCCTATATCTTCCGGAGTGCTGATCAGCAGGATGTCGCGGATACCTGCGAGCATCAGTGCCGACAAGGGGTAATAGACCATCGGTTTGTCGTAGATCGGCAGCAGTTGCTTGGACACACCGCGGGTAATCGGGGAGAGCCGGGTTCCGGAGCCGCCGGCCAGAATAATGCCTTTCATGATTCTCCAGTCCTGATCACGTTGGTAGTTACCGCGCCGCACTTGACGGCATCGTTCCGATGACTCAGTTACCACTCGACGGTTTTGCGGATACCGGTCTCGAAGTTCCCCTGAGGAGACCTGACCCGTAGGCGATTGCGCTTGCTCATGTCGATGACGTACTGCGGGGTGTGACCCGGATCGCCTCGGGCCAGACCACCAACCGTTGCTGCAAACAGTCGCTTCGCTGCGCGTGTTGCAAAGCGAAGGTCTGAATGTCTGTGAGGCACTTATGGCCGCATCGATTTGAATCGGAGACCAAGCTGCTCAAAAAGGAAGCTTGGCTGCGGCCGGGACGCTTCAATAGATGTCTCTGGAGAACAGGGAGAAAGGCGTCTGGAACAGAATTTTTATATCCAGCCACAACGACCAGTTGTTGATATAGGCCAGGTCCAGTTCAACGCGCTTTTGCATTTTGTCGATTGTCTCGGTTTCGCCCCGGCAGCCACTGATCTGGGCCAGGCCGGTAATGCCGGGCTTGATCCGGTGGCGGGCCATATAGGCGGAGACCTTGCCGGTGTAGTAGTTGTTATGCTCGATCGCGTGCGGGCGCGGGCCGACGAGGGACATCTGACCTTGCAGTACATTGAACAGCTGCGGCAATTCGTCGATGGAAGTGCGACGGATGAAGCGACCGACGCGAGTGATGCGCGGGTCGTCGCGACTGGCCTGCGTAACCCGAGGGTCTTCGTGTAATTGCATGGAACGGAACTTCCATACCTGGATGATGGTTCCATTCCAGCCGTGGCGCTTCTGCTTGAACAGGATTGGGCCGGGCGACGAATACTTCACGGCAATCGCGGTGGCCAGCAACACCGGACTGAGGACAACGATCGCCAGCAGGGCCAGCGTGCGGTCCATCAACGCTTTGCTCAGGGCGGCACTGGGATAGACCGAGAGCGGGCATTTATTCAAGTGAATGGCCGGCAGGCCTTCGATATCGCCAACGGAGTGGTTGAGCGGCATGATGGTGTGGAGGTCTGGAATCCAGACCACATCGACATTGGCGTCGAGCAGGTCGAAGTACAGGTCCTGGATCCTTTCGGCCGAAGCCAGTGGCAGTGCGATGTAGAGACGGCTGATGTGATGGGTGACGATCAGCTCGCGCACGTCCACCAGATTGCCGATGACGGGGTAACGTTCGCTGCTCGGCAGCTCCTCTTCACCCGCAGCGACCAGACCTGCCACCGGGCCGTACTTGTATTCCAGGAGCCTGTCCGCCAGATTGCAGGCAAGCTCGCCAGTGCCAATGATCAGTGAGGTGCGAGCGGCTTGCTGCTTGCGGTCATAACCCTGGGCAAAGGTATGCAACGGTATATAGGCGCCTGCCTGCAGGGCAAAGCCGAGCAAGGCCCAGGTGAACGTCACTTCACGGGAGAACAGCTCGCTGGTATTGGTGACATACGCGGCAGCCGCAAGGCCGCCCAGTAGAATCAACCAGCCGCCGAGCAAACGGCAAAGGCCAACCAGGTAGCCATGCTTCTTGTGGTAGACCCGCATCAAGGAGTAAACGGGCACGGAGCCGACCAGGGCAAGAAGCGCCAGCATGCGGTAGTGCAAGCCGATCTCTCCAGTCTTCATCAGCGCAAGCACACAGAGCAGGGTAATGAGCAGACTGACCGCCGCTATCCATTGGCCCCAGAACGTCAAGCCACGCCCCAGAAAGATCAAACGACGCCCTGTTTGAACACGAGTGTTGCGCCTGCTGGTAGATGCACCATGGCGTGCTGGTGCTGTTGCTTCGGACTGTGACACGACGAATACCTGCAACGGTGCGCTTGCTCTTTACTGCCTGTGGCAAAGCGTGGGTCATGCGCTCCTTGCGGTTTTGTCCATCGGCGCCAACACATTCGGCGTCGTTACCTGGTGTACTGCCTCGTAATAACTGTTCCGCGGCCCTGCAACTCCTTGTAGGAGCCAGCTTGCTGGCGAATGCCGACAGGCCCGCACTCACGGAAATGCACGAATCTCGACGGGTTGCTGTAGCACTAATGCACACATGGCACGAGCTTGCGCATGCTTATGAGCTCGTGGCTCAGGCTCTCGCACAGCACCCTGATCCGGCCAGTTCGCTGGGCGATCTCGAGTAGGTGCTGAGCCTCTGCATTTCCGAAAGCCGCGCTGCGCCTGGCCGATTCGCGGGTTGCCTGACGCTGGGCTTCGTTTAACTGCGGCCAGGCGTCAAAGCCGATTTCGGCCAGCTCGAGGTTCACCCCGATACGCCATGGGCCGAGCCGGAATGCCTGGGCCATGGCCTGCTCGAACTCGCTATCGAACTCCTGAAGGTAAAGCTTGCTGTGAGCCAGGCGCGCCCAGGTGTAAGGCCAGCTCGGCCGTGCAGCTATCGCGGCACGGTATGTTTCGAGAGCAGCACGGCGAGAGTGCTGCGCAGCAGGGGCGGCATAGGGCTGACGAAATTGTTTCCAGCTGTAGATACGTCCGAGGCGGTCCAGCCGATCGCCATCAGCGACCGGGTAGAGTCTGATGGCGCGCTGTGCCGCGTTGTGGGCAATTTCCCAGGCGACAACACTGGGTTCTCTACCCCGCTTATCCCATGAGCTGATGAAAGCTTCGGCCTGATAGCTGGCAATGCCAGCCAGCAGCATGTACGCCCCCATGACCATCAGCACGAAGGAGAACAGGATCAGCAACAGAACTGGCACGTGCTGCATGATCACGCTCTCACCTCGCGAACTCGCATGCGAGTTCCGGTGCTTCCGGCTGCCTGGCCGGTCGAGCGATTGGCTGGCGCTCATGCGAAATGGCTCTGGGCGATTTCCCAAGGTGTATGCAGAACCAAGGATTCGGCCCTGGCATCACCGACGATACGAACTGCATGCTGCATACCCTCGCTGAGCATGGGCGGGCGATGCTGCAGGTTGTGGGCATCGCTGGCGAGTACGGTGACCACGCCTTGTTCCAACAGGGCGCGGGCAAGTGCCTCGGCGGCGGGGCCAAAGCGGCCGGCCACGGACCCGGCCGTGACTTGGAGCAGACAGCCCAGCTCAAGGAAGGGCTTGAGCCTGGACGGCATGCGCATGAGGTCCTTGTTGCGCTCAGGGTGGGCGATCATCGGCACAATGTTGCGTTGCAGCAGCCAGCTGATCAGACGCTCGGCGCCAAAAGGTATTTCTCCGTGGGGAAATTCGAGCAGCAGGACCTGCTTGCCCTGCCATCGGCCCAGGAAGGGAATTGCCCCTTGGCTGACACCCATCATCAGCTCCATGCCGAAGCGCACTTCCGCGGCTGCAACCACCCGCAGGGGAATGCCCTGCTCCTTCAGCGCAGCATCGAATTGAGCTTTTGCGTCCTGGATGCTGGCCAGTGTGTTGTCGTATCGGCCTGGGTGGATATGCGGCGTGCAGACCAGGTGAGTGATACCGTCCTGAACGGCTATGCGCGCCAGTGCAAGGGAAGCTTCTAGGTCGGGGGCCCCGTCATCGATGCCGGGTAGCAAATGGTTGTGCAAGTCGATCATGGCGGTTGTTGAAACCTTTCATCGAACGGGCAGGAGTGAGTCCTGATCAACCAGGAAACCCGACTCCTTGGCTGGTTTCTCGCGGGCAAGACATTGCCTGCAGCAGAGACTGCTGCTGGATATTCCAGGGTAGGGGTGCGTTGGTAGGCAATACGCTCAACGCGAATCAAAGCCTTAGCGGCTGGACGCCGATAAGGTCATGCTTTGATCTGATTTTCTGGAACCAGGGGGGTGTTTGGCTCTTGCTCGCGAAATCCGCTTACGATTGATTTCGCCCCTACAGGCCCTGGGTCTCGGCGGTCATGTGTCGTCCACAACTCAGTCAGTCAAAGCCTTTGCACTTGCCACAAGGTGACTGCGCTCACACCTGTTTGATATTGCTGTAGCCGTAGTAGTCGTAGTACCCACCGTAGCTGTAGCCGTATCGCTTGGCCTTCTTGATATCTACCTGGTTGAGGACAAAGCCGTTCACCGGGACGTTGTTCTGCAGCAGCTGGCCGACGCCTCTTTCCACCAGCGGAATGGCGGTGGCGGCTGACTTGACCACGTAGATTACGGAGTTGGCGAAGGTGGCCAGGAGCACGGTATCGCTGACCGCCTGTGTCGGTGGCGAGTCGATGATGATGCGCTCGTACTTGCCTCTGAGTACTTCGAAGACCTTTGCAAAGCGTGGCGAGGAGAGCAGTTCGAGCGGATTGGGCGGCACGCTGCCTGCGCCAATGATGTCGATACCATCCACCTGCTTGATGCAGTCTTCCAGCGTGGCAGTGCCGGCGATCAGGTTGGCCAGGCCCGGGGTGCCAACCGGGAACTCGAAACTCCTGGCCAAGCTTGGTCGACGCAGGTCAGCATCGATCAGCAGAACCCTTTCCATCTGCCCCAGAGCGAAGGCCAGGTTGGCCGAGACGGTACTCTTGCCCTCTCCGGGAGCCGAGGAGGTCACGACGATGACCCGATGCGGATTGTCGACTCCAGAGAGCACCACCCCGGTCCGGATGGTCCGAATCGCCTCGGAAAAGCACTTGTCCTGGTCGGCGGCGAACATGCGGGCGAGCTGGCTGCGCGACTTGCGCTTCAGGAGTGGCAGGATGCCAAGCACTGGAATGTTAAGGCGGCTCTCCAACTGCTCAGTGTTCTTGACGGTGTTGTTCAGCTTGTCCAGCAACAGGGTCAGCACGACCCCAAAGCCCAGGGCAATCAAGGCTGCGACGGCGATGATCTGCGTCTTTTTCGGCGCGATCGGGGCGGTAGGCACTGCAGCCAGATCCACCACCCGGGCATTTGCGCTTTCCAGGTCAGAAGTGGCGGTGGTTTCCTTCAGGCGGGTCATGAAGGTGTCGTAGACCGCGCGGTTGGCGTCAACCTCGCGCTGCAGCTCACGCAGCTTGAACTCCTTGCGCGAGATGTTCTGGATCTGCGATTTGTTGGCGTTGAACGAGGCCTGCAACGAGCTCTCGTTGGCTACCGCCAGTTGGTAGTTACGTTCGATGCCGGCCACCACCTGTTCGACCTGACCGCGCAGGCTGGCGGAGGCTGCACTCAGTTCGGAGCGGGCGGCCTCCATGGATGGGTGGCGAGCACCGTAGCGGCGAGACAACTCTTCGACTTTGGCCCTGGCCCTCGCCTCCTCTGCCTTGAACTGCTGGATGAGTGGGTGACCCAGCACCGCCGGTACGCTTGCCAGGCGCTGCCAGCCACTGCTGCGCATGGCCTGGACCTGACGGTATTGGCTTTCGGCTTCGGCACGCTGGCGGCGCGCGTCGATCATGCGGTCGCTGGTGCTGGACAGTTCGGCAGCGCTGATGGTGACCACGCCCTTCACGTCTACCAGGTTCTCCGCTTCCCGGAAGGCCTGCAGCCGGTCTTCCGCGTCCTTGAGCTTGGTGCGCAATTCGCCCAGGCGACTGTTCATCCAGTTGGCGGCTGTCATGGACATTTCCATACGCGCTTCCAGCTGGCTCTCGATAAAGCCGTTGGCCATGGCGTTGGCAGCCAGGGCAGCCGTGTGCGGATCTGACATGTCCACCTGCACCCTGACCAACTGGCTTCTTCCTTGCGGCTCCACGCTAATGCGGTCCATGAAGGCCCTGGTAACCGAATCGAAGATTTGCGCTTCGGTGGGGCCGTCCCCTGCTTCCAGGTCGCCCGGCAGCGTCACAGGTACGACCTTATTGAAATCCAGATGGCCCAGCACACCACGGAAGTCGATCAGGGGTTCAGGCTGCTGCCGAGGGTCGAACTCGGAATGTGTGGTCAGGTTCAGCTGGCGCACCACGCGTTCGGCCAAAGCACGCGACTTCAGTAGCTCGAATTGTGTCTGCAGGTATTCGCTTCCAGCTCCCTCCGCGCCGTAGACTTGCTCGATGGAAAGGACCTTGGCGGTCTTCTCCTCGATTATCAGGGTGGCGGCAGCGCGGTAAATGGGGGTAATGGCGAACACCGCAAGGATCGTGACCATGGTGACCACCAGCACCAGGCTGAGAATGCTCCACTTTCGGTGCCAGACAGTGCGCCACAGTTTGAGCAGGTCAATCTCGTAGTCGACCGCTTCCGGACGTTGGCCAATCAGGCTGCGCTCGATGATATGCGTATTACTTTCCATGAGTGGGACACCCTGAAAAAGTTAACGGCGCTCAGGCATCAGCAGGGCAGGCCGCGTGACGCGGTCCGTTCCCAGGTTTGCCGGGACGATGGCTTGCTCTTTAGAAGAAGCCCTGGTCGATCGTGATGGTGTCGCCAGGCAAGACCAGCGTGTCGAGGGTGGCCGGCTCGGGAGTGCGGCTGGCATCGTGGTCGCGGATGATGGTGATGCGCTTGTCCGAGGCACGCTCGGTGAGTCCGCCGGCAAGAGCGACGGCACGACGCAGGGTCAACCCTGGCTGGAAGGGATAACCACCAGGGGTCTTCACCTCGCCACTGATGAAGAATTCTCGGTACTGCAGGACGCTGACCGATACGCGCGGATCGACCAGGTAGTCGCCCTTGAGCTTGTTGATGATGATCTGCTCGATCTCGGCAGCAGTTTTGCCTTTGGCCTGGACCTCACCAATGAATGGGTAGGAGAAGGTGCCGGCATCGGTCAGGCGGAGTTTTTCGAAACTGAGATCCTTCTCACCGAAGACACTGATGCGGATGACATCTCCAGAAGCGAGCTTGTATTGGGAATTGCCCTCCGCCTGCACGATGCTGCTGTTGAGCAGCAGCATGCCGAGAATCAGTCTGGAAAAGAGTCGAATGATCATTTGGTTCGTTTACTCCTGAAGATATCGAAGTAACGAAAGGGGGCAAGCGCCCCCTGTTTTTCTACGGACGCAAAGTCAGAGACTGCCGGTGAAACGGATCATGTAGATGTTGCGTTCATAGCTTTCGCCAATGGCGGTGGAATCGTCTTCGGCGTATGTGTAGCCGACACCCACATCCAACCAACGGCGCATCTTGTAGGTCAGGCCCAAACCCAGGCTCTTGATCTTGTCGTCACGATCGATGTCCTGGTACTCCTCGTCGGAGTAGCTGTAGCTGACGTCGGAGCTCAAGCGCTCGAGCCAGTCGTGGTTCCAGCTCAAGGTAGCGCTCTGGACCTTGATGGCGGAAGCACCATCGTCACCCTCGTCGATCGCACGACGGGTATTCAGGTTGAACGTCGAGTAGGTGCGCGGCTTCCAGCTGACCCCCACCTCCCACATCGAACCGCTCTGGTCGTCGACGCCGGATTCATCAAAACGCTTTTTCTCGCCACCAAACTTGACGGTGCCGCTGGTCTTTGCGGTGGCGTCCCAGGTCAGACCGCCGAGCAGAGCGATGTTGTTGCTGTTGAGGCGATCGTTCGAAACGTACTCGAAGTCGGTATGGCGTGCCTCGACCAAGGCACGGGTCTTGGGTGCTACACGGTAGTAGAAGGTGCTGCTGAGTTCGGTAGTGTCACGCTCGTTCTCGGCATTGATGTGGTCGGTGTTTCGATAGCGCAGTTCCTCGTAATTGGCACCTAGATCGACCTGTCCACGGGCGGTCTTGGCACCGTAGGTGTACACGCCGCCAATATTGCTGGTGGTGGGCTTGTCGTTCTGGACGTTCTGGTCCTTCGAGTCCGTGTCTTCAACCTGTTGGTAGCCCGCGTTCAACTTAAGATTGTTGCGCGCATCGAACATGAACCCGGCATCTGCAAACAGATAGTGGTCTGTGTTGTCGTCTTTGCGGCTCGAATGAAAAATGTCGCTGCTAGCCTTGTATGTCAGCGCATAAGCACTCTTGCGGCCTTTGGCGCCCAGTACGAAGGTCGGGGCGATCCTGGTTATCCAGGAAGACTCCTCATTCTCTTCAACTGCTCGGAAGTTGTCGTCGTACCACTCGCCCACTTCGAGCGTCGGGGTGAAGGTCAGGCTTTCGGACAGCTTGATATATTGCGGCTCAATTGCCCAAGCATTTGCAGTTAGTGCTGCTGAAATGGCGGCAGCCAGTGAACTTGCTTTCAACCTAATGCACATAGGGGCCCCCAATGATCCTTCTTGTGGCTTTGCTGGCGAAAAATGCAAAACTATGCGGACGCCTAAGGTAACGCATTGGTAGTGTTATAGCTGAGTTTCAGTCGACTAATTTGGGCTGGCAGAGCCACCGCCACCGCTGCTGCTCGGCGAACTGGAGGTGGCGGCAGAACTGGTATCAGCCGAGGTAGCGCTGTTGTCGGCGTCGTTGGTCGCGGCAGTTTGGGCTCGGGCGGCGCTTATGGGAGCGGTATCAGGGCCACCGACGCTGTTAGGCGGGTTGGAGGTGGCAGTCGTGTTGGAGGAGCGGTTTTTGGCCGAGGCAGTGTTATTGCCGGCGGCATTGTTCGCAGCGTCGCTGATCGAGGCGGCGTGGGCTGGAGCGGCCGTTACGGCAGCGGTAATGATGGCCGAGGCCTGGTCTGGAGCAGCGGTCATGGCAGCAGCAGCAATGTCTGGGGCCTGCCCCGGAGCGGCAGCCACGGCTTCGGAAACGATGGCTGGGGCCTGGTCCGGAGCAGCGGTTATGGCAGCGGCAATGATGGCTGAGGCCTGGTCCGGAGCGGCGGTTATGGCAGCAGCAACGATGGCTGCAGCCTGGTCCGGAGCGGCGCCTACTGCAGCGGCAACGATGGTTGTGGCTGCCTCAGAATTTGCGGCAACGATATTGGCGATGGCGTCGGCCAAAGCATCACCATGTGCAGCAGCCACGGTCCTGGCCTGGGCTCCGGTCAGGGCTATGCCTGCAGACTGCAGAGCGGCCAGGGTGGATTGGTCAGCGAAAGCCTGACCAGAAGTCAGCGCTATAGCCAAGGTAAGAACGGAAAGCGCTTTACGCATATCGAACGTCCTCATTGGATACTGCATGGATATCCGTCCCCTCCTGCCTTGAGTAGCGGGCAGTTATCGGATGTTGCGACAACGCTGCTTTTCTCGAAGGCGGTTGTGAACAACCGCGAGCCACCTTCATCGATTTGAGTAGCCAGACACGCTACCGCCCCAAGTTTTTTTCCGCCTTAACCTGAGAGCGGTGGTGCTAGATCCAGATGCATCAGAAGCAAATCCTTACGACCCGGCGGGCCGAATACAGCTCAGCGCACCATGTCGATTGGAAGGATAGTTGCGGGGAGATCACGTGAACTGACGCCTGTATTGCCTCTGAAACCGTCAGTCGGAATTCCCTCTGCTCCTCCTCCCCTCGACTCTTTCATCGGCCCAGGTGTCGTGGAGACCTGCACAACCTGGAACTGAGCCGCATCAGGGGGAGGCTCGAGCAACCCGTGTCATCCCGGTCAACTCAGGATCGAGACGGTCAAAGCCAGCGGCCGAAGATGGTCTGCCCATCGCCGAGGGGGCCGCCCACACGGGTACACCGGCGAGGTCTTCGAGCAGCGAAAAACAGGATCTCCGGCGTCTGAATGCCGCGCAGTACGGGCTTCCGAGTGGATTTGCCAGCCGCATGCAGCTCGGTCTGGCAGCGCTTCTTCAAGGCCAATAGCCTGATCAACAGCATGAGGCGGCAGGGTAGCTGCCAAGACAATGCAGAGGGGGGCGATGCCATCGAGATGCCCATGACTCCGACCACCGCCAGGATGCATTCACCGGTGGCATTTGAGATGCGCTATTTCAAAAGACTGGAGAGTGTCGGGAATAGCCGGAGCGATCCGCCTCACTGTTGACCGCTGGATTGACGCCTGAAAAACGACACGCCCTTCAGAGCTTCCTGACCCCGGTCAACGGCATGAGGAGCTTCTGCTCGCGCTGCAAGAAATTGAGCAGAAGCACGACGCGTGTTTCCCCATCCATGGCCATGAAAATGGCCTCGAGGTCGGCAAATGGCCCCTCATTGATACGAACCCTTTCACCAATCGATAGCAACTCCTCTACGCAAGGCTGATGTTCGCGCTGCTGGAGTTGTTCGATCAGGCCATCACCGAGCACCGCCGGCTGGTTGCCAAAGCTCACGATACGGATCACGCCCCGCGTTGAGCGCAAGGGCCCCCAGTTATCCTCCTGGCTGAGATGGACGAACAGGTAGCCTGGGAAAAGCGATTCTTCCGCGATCTCCCGCCGCCCTTTGACCAGGCGCTCGCGCCTGAATTTGGGGTGATAGCAGACATAGTCCTGACGCCGCAGATTTTCCTCAGCGCGCTCTTCCTGGCGCACCTTGCACTGGACCACGTACCAGGCTCTACCTGCGCTTTCCTTATTGGAGGTCATCCGCAAAAACTCCCCTGCTTATGTTGCGGGCAACAACATCGTGTGTTGCATCCCCTGACGTTAAGAACATAGGGCACACGGCGGGACGATGCCATTCATCTGTCGCTGGAAACGTCACCCGCGCACACCGTCGTGTTTGTCATCCATTCTCAACCCGCCCGCCCCAGGGAAATAGAGCAGTCCTCTGCAGGCCCGCGTCTTGTTGGCGGCGACAGGCCCTGCTGATTCGTCGAGGCTTTCCGTCCAACGAGGGTTCTGCCAGGGGGGTACAATTATTGCAGTCACAGGCCGCTCACGCGCAAGGCTGGATGCTGGTCCACAATCGATGCAGAAAATCTTCAAATTCGGGGAATAGACATGCGAATTCTGGTCACTGGCGGAGCCGGTTTCATTGGCTCGGCACTGATTCGCTACGTGCTCACGAAGACGAGCCACGAAGTGCTCAACCTGGACAAGCTGACGTACGCCGGCAACCTCGAGTCGCTTGAAACCGTGGCGGACAACCCTCGCTATCAGTTCATCCAGGCCGACATCGCCGATAGCAAAGCCGTGGACGCAGCCTTGGCCCGCTTCCAGCCGGACGCGGTGATGCACCTGGCCGCGGAATCCCATGTGGACCGCTCCATCGACGGGCCTGCGGCGTTCATCCAGACCAACATCGTGGGTACCTACAACCTGCTGGAAAGCGTGCGCACCTATTGGCAGGGCCTGGATGAGGCCCGCAAGGCGGCCTTCCGCTTCCATCACATTTCCACCGACGAGGTTTACGGCGACCTGCACGGTGTCGATGACCTGTTCACCGAAACCACGCCCTATGCACCGAGCTCGCCGTACTCGGCCAGCAAGGCGGCTTCCGATCACCTGGTCCGCGCCTGGCACCGCACCTACGGCCTGCCGGTGCTGGTGACCAACTGCTCGAACAATTACGGCCCTTATCACTTCCCCGAGAAGATGATCCCGCTGATGATCCTCAACGCGCTCGAAGGCAAGCCGCTGCCGGTATACGGCGATGGCCAGCAGGTCCGCGACTGGTTGTACGTCGAGGATCATGCACGTGCGCTGCTCGAAGTCGTAAGGCGCGGCAAGGTGGGCGAGACTTACAACATCGGTGGCCACAACGAGCAGAAGAACCTCGATGTAGTGCGCGGCATCTGCGCGCTGCTGGAAGAGTTGGCACCGAACAAGCCCGAAGGCATCCAGCGATTCGAGCAGCTGATTACCTTCGTGAAGGACCGCCCGGGCCATGACCAGCGCTATGCCATCGATGCCGGCAAGATCAAGCGAGAACTGGGTTGGGTCCCGCAGGAAACCTTTGAAACCGGCCTGCGCAAGACCGTGCAGTGGTACCTCGACAACCTCGACTGGTGCCGCCGCGTGCAGGACGGCAGCTATCAACGTGAACGACTGGGAGTCTCGGTATGAAAGGGATCGTCCTTGCCGGGGGCTCAGGCACGCGCCTGCACCCCACCACCCTGGGCGTCTCCAAACAGCTGCTGCCGATCTATGACAAACCGATGATCTATTACCCGCTCTCGGTCCTGATGCTCGCGGGCATCCGCGAGATCCTGGTGATCTCCACCCCGAAGGACTTGCCGCAATACCGCAACCTTCTGGGTGACGGCAGCCAGTTCGGCGTCACATTCAGTTATGCGGTGCAGCCGTCGCCGGATGGTCTGGCGCAGGCATTCCTGATTGGCGAGGACTTCATTGGCGATGACTCGGTGTGCCTGATCCTCGGCGACAATATCTTCCATGGCCAGCACTTCACCGAGCAGCTCAGACGCGCGGCCAGCCAGCCGAGCGGCGCAACCGTTTTCGGCTATTGGGTAAACGACCCGGAACGCTTTGGCGTGATTGAGTTCGACACTGAAGGTCGGGCGGTTTCCATCGAGGAGAAGCCCAAGCAGCCCAAGTCGAGCTACGCCGTCACCGGCCTGTACTTCTATGACAATGACGTGATCGAGATCGCCAAGGCGGTGAAGCCATCATGGCGAGGTGAACTGGAGATCACCGACGTCAACAATGCCTACCTCGCGCGAGGTGACCTGCGTGTCGAGCGTTTTGGCCGAGGCTTCGCCTGGCTGGATACCGGCACCCCTGACAACCTGCTGTTAGCCTCCCAGTATGTGCAGACCATCGAGCAGCGCCAGGGGCTGAAGGTGGCCTGCCTGGAGGAAATAGCATTCCAGGCCGGCTGGATCACCAAGGAGCAGTTGCTGGCCAGGGCTGAGACCTTCGGTAAGACCGGCTACGGTCAGTACCTATTCAAATTGGCGGGAGAACACGTGTGAAGGTAACCGCAACTGCGCTTGCGGACGTATTGATCCTGGAGCCCAGGGTATTCGGCGATGAGCGCGGCTTCTTCTACGAAAGCTTCAATGCACGCGAGTTCGCGCAAGCCACCGGCCTGACGCCGGAGTTCGTACAGGACAACCATTCTCTCTCGCAACGCGGCGTGCTTCGCGGCCTGCACTATCAACTGCAACAGGCCCAGGGCAAGCTGGTGCGTGTCGTCCAAGGTGAGGTTTTCGATGTGGCGGTGGATATCCGCCGCAATTCGCCGACCTTTGGCCGTTGGGTCGGGGCCTATCTGTCCGCCGAGAACAAGCACCAGATGTGGGTCCCCGAAGGCTACGCGCATGGCTTCCTGGTGCTCAGCGAGACGGCTGAGGTGCTGTACAAGGCCACTGATTACTACGCGCCGCAACATGAACGTTGCATCCGTTGGGACGATCCCGAACTGGCCATCGATTGGCCGCTGGCAGCTCCTCCCGTGCTTTCTGCAAAAGATCGCGTCGGTACCGACTTCAAGGGCGCGGACGTATACCCATGAAAATTCTGGTCACTGGCTACAGTGGTCAGGTTGCCTGCGAGCTGCAGATGAGCCTGGCCGATGCCGGCGAAGTCATGGCCCTGGGGCGCGATCGACTCGACCTGGCAAAGCCCGACGAGATTCGCCAGCACGTCCGCGCTCTGACCCCAGACCTGATCATCAATGCCGCCGCCCATACGGCCGTCGACCTGGCAGAGACCGAGCCGGACGTTGCCTTCGCGATCAACGCGACAGCACCCGGCGTGCTGGCCGAGGAAGCGGCGGTCCTGGGCGTTCCGCTGATCCACTACTCCACGGACTACGTCTTCGATGGCGAGAAAGACGGCGCCTATACCGAGGACGATATTCCCAACCCGCTTGGCGTCTATGGCCGCAGCAAGTTGGCCGGGGAGCAGGCGATTCAGGCGGTGGGTGGCGAGCATCTGATCCTGCGCACCAGCTGGGTCTATTCGCTGCATGGGCGCAACTTCCTGCTGACCATGCAGAGGCTGCTGCAAGAGCGCGACGAGCTGCGCGTGGTGAGCGATCAAATCGGCGCGCCGACCTGGGCTGGCAGCATCGCCCAGGCAACGGCGCAACTGGTGCGCCAATGGCAAGCCGGCACGCGTGCATGGGGGGTCTATCACTTCACCGCCCAGGGCGAGACTTCGTGGTTCGGTTTCGCCAGCGCCATCGCCGACCACTTGCGCGCCGAGGGCAAACCCTGCGCGCGACTGCTGCCGATTCCGTCCAGCGAATACCCGACGCCGGCCCGACGTCCGCTGAACTCGCGACTGGATTGCAGCAAGCTGGCGCGGGATTGGCAGGTCCGCCTGCCGGATTGGCGCGACGGCCTGGAGGCGTGCCTCAAGCAGGGTTGAGCGACTTCGCCGGCACCTGGACACTCGCGGGCAAGCTCTCTCCTACATCAAGTTCGGCCTTCTCCTGTAGGAGCCAGCTTGCTGGCGAATGCCACATTTTCACGAGCAAATGCCCGGTGCCCCCCTCACGTACGCTCATTCACCAGACAGGCTCACCGGGCCAGCTGATGCCATAATGCGCCTCATCGCCAGGTGCATTGAGTCCGCATGACAGCCACTCCCCTCCCCCATCGCCCCCGCTGGCGCAGCCTTGTGCTGCTGGCGCTGCTGCTGGCCCCGTTGCTGTGGCCGGTGCAGTACCTGAGCGAGCGCTACTACAGCCAGTCTTTGGCGGAACAGAATCGCCAGACCCTCGACCTCTACGTGGCCAACCTGCTGGGCACCTTGCACCGCTATGAGGTGTTGCCACCGATCATGGCCGACCTGCCGCCGCTCAGGTCGCTGCTCGCCGCGCCGGACGATGACTCTCTGCAGGACGAGGCCAACAGACTGCTGGCCGAGGTTCGCCAGGAAACCGGCGCGGATGTGATCTACCTGATGAGCCCGCAGGGCAAGACGCTCAGCTCATCCAACTGGGACCAACCCGACAGCTTCGTGGGCCGCAATTTCACCTTCCGCCCGTACTTCCGCGAAGCCTTGGCCGGCAAACAGGGGCGGTTCTTTGGCCTTGGCACCACGTCGCGCAAGCGCGGCTACTTCTTCGCCAGCCCGGTTCGCGAGGGTGCGAAGATCATCGGCATCCTGGTGGTGAAGGTGGACCTGGACGACGCCGAGACGCTGTGGGGGAAAACGCCGGAACAACTGATGGTGACTGACGCCAATGGCGTGGTGATCATCTCTTCCCGCAGCGATTGGCGCTTCCGGGCCACCCGGCCACTGGACAATGCCGAGCGTGCGGCCATCGCCGCCAACCAGCCATACCCGACCCAGGCCCCGGCCCCGCTTGAACTGGATGACAACGCCTGGCTCACCCAGAGTCGCGAGCTTAACCAAACCGGGCTGACCGCCAGCATCCTCACCCCGCGCCAGCTCATCGATCGCCAGGTCAGCACTACGGTCGCCATCGCTGGCGCCACCCTGCTGGCCCTGCTGCTGCTGCTCGGGCTGCTGATGCAGCGACGTCGGCACTACCTGGACCGTATCGCCCTGGATGCCAGTGCCCGGCGGGAGCTGGAAATGCGTGTGCTGGAACGCACCCGTGACCTGGAAGCGCTCAACAGCCGCCTCAAGGAGGAAGTGCTGGAGCGCGAACACGCCCAGCAGGAGCTGGTCAGTGCCCAGGATGAGCTGGTCCAGGCCAGCAAACTCTCGGCCCTGGGCACCATGTCCGCCAGCATCAGCCACGAGCTCAACCAACCCCTGGCCGCCATCCGCAGCTACGCCGACAACGCGGGTGTGCTGCTCGACCATCAGCGGTTCGACGATGCGCGTGGCAACCTCAAGCAGATCAGTGAATTGACCGGTCGCATGGCCTCGATCATCGCCCATCTGCGTGCATTTGCCCGGCGTGATCGCCATGCCCCCGAGAGCGTGGCCCTGCAGCCCGCCTTGGACGACGCCCTGGCGCTGGTCGCCAAACGTCGCCGCGCCATGGAGGTGGAACTGATCCGCGACCTGCCGGATGCTCCAATCTGGGTCCAGGCCGGCGAAACCCGCCTGCGCCAGGTCCTTGGCAACCTGCTCGCCAACGCCCTCGACGCCTTGGCAGAGAAGCCGCACCCCCGACGCATCTGGCTCAGCACCGAAACCACCGCCGAGGGAATCGAGCTGCATCTGCGCGACAATGGCCCAGGCTTCTCCGAAGACGCCCTGCGCCGTGCACGCGAGCCTTTCTTCACCACCAAGACCAGCACCCAGGGACTTGGCCTGGGACTGGCGATTTGCGATAGCCTGATGCGCGCGCTGGGCGGCGAGCTGGTCTTTGCCAACCACCCTGACGGGGGCGCCCTGCTGACCCTGCGCATGCGTAACGCCGCCCCTGGTGTCACCTCCCTGCCTCTCGAGGATTCCCCTGCATGACCGCCACGCTAGACGCCCACACCCAGGTGCTGCTGATCGACGACGACCCGCACCTGCGCCAAGCCCTCAGCCAGACCCTCGACCTGGCCGGCCTCAAGGTGAAGGCCATGGGCGAAGCGCGTGGCGTGGCGGAGATGATCGACAAAGACTGGCCCGGCGTGGTGGTCAGCGATATCCGCATGCCCGGCATCGACGGCCTCGAACTGCTGGCCCAACTGCGCCAGCGTGACCCCGACCTCCCCGTGCTGCTGATCACCGGCCACGGTGACGTGCCCCTCGCCGTCCAGGCCATGCGTGCCGGTGCCTACGACTTTCTGGAAAAGCCCTTCCCCAGCGACCAGTTGGCGGACAGCGTGCGCCGTGCCCTCGATCTGCGCCGCCTGGTGCTGGAAAACCGCAGCCTGCGCCTGGCCCTGTCCGACCGCCAGCAACTCAGCGGGCGGCTGGTCGGCCAATCGCCCGCCATGCAGCGTTTGCGCGAGCAGATCGGCGCGCTTGCGGCGACCAACGCTGACGTGCTGATCCTCGGCGAAACCGGTGCCGGCAAGGAAGTGGTGGCGCGCGCGCTGCACGATCTGTCGGCCCGTCGCGATGGCCCGTTCGTCGCGATCAACGCCGGAGCGCTGGCGGAGTCCGTGGTGGAAAGCGAGCTGTTCGGCCATGAACAAGGCGCTTTCACGGGGGCGCAGAAGCGGCGTATCGGCAAGTTCGAGTTCGCCAATGGCGGCACCGTGTTCCTCGACGAAATCGAAAGCATGAGCCTGGACGTCCAGGTGAAACTGCTGCGCCTGCTGCAGGAGCGGGTGGTAGAGCGCCTTGGCGCCAACCAGCTGATCCCGCTGGATATCCGCATCATCGCCGCCACCAAGGAAGACCTGCGCCAGGCCGCGGACCAGGGCCGCTTCCGCGCTGACCTTTACTACCGCCTGAACGTCGCCAGCCTGCGCATTCCGCCGCTGCGCGAGCGTGGCGAGGATGCCCTGGTGCTGTTCCAGCATTTCGCCGACGCCGCCAGCAACCGCCATCGCATGGCACCGCGCAGCCTGGACAGCAGCCAGCGCGCCTTGCTGCTGACCCACAACTGGCCGGGCAATGTGCGCGAACTGCAGAATGCTGCAGAACGCTTTGCCCTCGGCCTGGACCTGGCACTCGACAACACGCCGCCGGAACTGCCGAAGACCGAAGGCGGCCTTAGTGAGCAAGTGGAGGCGTTCGAGCGTGCCCTGATTGCCGCAGAGCTGACCCGTCCTCACAGCTCGCTGCGCAGCGTGGCCGAGGCCCTTGGCCTGCCGCGCAAGACGCTGTCGGACAAGCTGCGGAAGCACAACCTCAGCTTCAGTGGCGGAAATCCCGCAGAAGAGCAGGACTGATCGGCAGGTTTTCGCTCATCGAGCGTCGAGCAATCGGCGCAAAGCCTCAAGGCAGAGCGCTCCGCCCGGCTGGCATGGCGCTTGCTCTTACCTTTGCACTCAATGCGTGCGTGCATTGTTTATGAGGCCTTGGGCGCTTGCCCCGGCCTCCCCTGGCTGCGCCACAAGCGTCTGCCGGGGTTTTTCTCTCGTGCAGCAGCCATTGCTGCCGCCTCCGGCTTTAGAGCCCAAGGCAACACCCGGCCACCCGCCAGGTGCGTGAACCCAGCCCGGCCCCTCTGAGGCCGGGCTTTTTTTCGTCCGCGGGTCCCCCGGGGGGAAATACCCTGGCGAAATACGCTGGAGTTCCAGCCCACCATCCCTCACCCCAACCCTCTCCCAGAGGGAGAGGGGGCTGACCTGAGGCGGTCAAGTGTTGCAACTGGCTGCATGCCCTGTAGGAGCGAGCTTGCTCGCGAATCGCGACCTTTTCGCAAGCAAGAACTCGGCGCCCCCGCTCTTACAAGGGGTGGCCTATTCCTTGCGGCTGCCGGTCTCTTTTCGGGCTTCGCTCTGCACCAACGGTGACAAACCGGGCTTTGGCCTAATGCTGTTCACTTAGGCATTGGCGGCAGCGCATATGAGGTGGGGCGTGACCGGCCTTCGGAGCAGTCTGCCACCTCGTAGCCCGGATGAATCCGGGTGCAGCGGTTGGACTTTTCCCGGATTTCATCCGGGCTACCAAGCTGAAGGCCCCGTAGGAACGAGCTCTGCTCGCGAAGGAGGCGGGTTCGCGAGCAGAGCTCGCTCCTACGAAAGATACCTGCCCAACAGAAACAACTTCGTGATGGTGTAAAACCAAAAACGCCGCCCTCCTGCTGAAGGAAAAGCGGCGTTTTTTCTCATGTGAACAGCATTAGGGCTTTGACCCGCTTTCACGGATGAGTCCGTTCAACCCATCCTGCCGGGCGCCTGGGAGAAGGCGACTCAAAGGCTTCCCTCAACGGCCTGACTCGCCTGCCGCTCACGTAGCCAACCCATGAACCTCGCCTCGTCCAGCGGGCGGCTGAAGAAGTACCCCTGCCCCGATTCGCAGCCCCGCTGGTTCAGCATCGTCAGTTGCTCCGCGTTCTCGATGCCCTCGGCAATGCACTCCAACCCCAGGTTGCGGCCGATGGCGATAATGGTCTCCACCAGGGCCACATCGCTGGCATCGCTCGCCAGGCCATCGACGAAGCTGCGGTCTATCTTCAGGCGGTCCAGAGGCAGCCGCTTGAGGTAGGTCAGCGAGGAATAGCCTGTGCCGAAGTCGTCGATGGCGAAGCGTACGCCCAGGACCTTGAGCGCCTGCATGGCAAGGATGCACTGTTCCACATCCTCCAGCAGGCTACCTTCGGTTATCTCCAGCTCCAGCCGGCCCGGGGGCACGCCATGGCGGCGTAGCGCGTTGCTGATGCGTTCGACGAAGCCTGCCTTGCGCAGCTCCCGGGGGCTGACGTTGATCGCCAGTACCAGCCACGGCCAGTCGGCCTGCCAGCGAGCGAGGCTGGCACAGGCATGCTCCAGCAGCCAGTCACCGAGTTCGACGATCAGGCCGGTTTCCTCCGCCAGGGGGATGAACTGCGCGGGCGGCACATCACCGCGCGTGGGATGGCGCCAGCGCAGCAGGGCCTCGGCCCCGAGTACGCGGCCGTCCGCCAGCGCCAGCTGCGGCTGGAACGCCAGGCTGAGCTGGTCGCGGTCGATGGCCTGGCGCAGGTCGCTCTGCATTTGCAGACGATGGTCGATGGCGGCCTGCATTTCCGGAGCGAAGAAGTGCAGCGCGTTGCGCCCGATCTGCTTGGCCCGGTACATGGCGGTATCGGCCTGTTTCAGGACGTCGGCGGCGACCTGTCCGTGGAACGGGTGCAGGGCGATGCCAATGCTCGCACTGACGGTGAGCTGGTGATTTCCAAGTTCATAGCTGCCGTGCAGGCTGTGCAGGAGTTTCTCGCCCACTTCAGCGGCGAGTTTGCCGGCGTTTTCAGGGCTGTCCGCCATGGCTTCGAGCAGTACCACAAACTCATCGCCACCCAGGCGGGCCAAGGTGTCTTCGCTACGCAGGCAACCTGCGAGGCGCGTCGTGACCTCTCGCAGCAGGGCATCGCCCACCGGGTGGCCAAGGCTGTCATTGACGGTCTTGAAGTGGTCGAGGTCGATGAACAGCAAGGCGCCGTAGCGCTGCTCGCGGGTTTCCCGAGCCATGGCGTGCTGCAAGCGATCCAGGAGCAGACGACGGTTCGGCAAGCCGGTGAGTTCGTCACTGTAGGCCAGGCGCTCGATCTCCCGCTGGTAGCGCTGGCGCTCGGAAATATCGGTGATGCTCAATCGAATCAGCGGCCGGCCGCCTCCCGGCAGGCGCACCAAGCGTACCTCGCAGGGCCGCACGCGCCCGGCAACGTCGCGCATCAACCAGTCGAAGGTCGGTGTATCCCCATTGAGTGCGGCGGCGGCGTAGGCGCGGCCGACCTCATTGGAGGATCGCCCGTCCGCCTGCAAGGCCGGGCTGAAGCTGGTTGGCATGCGGCCGATCAGCTTCTCGCGGGGCATGCCGAACAGGCGTGCGGCGTTTTCGTTGGCCTCGACTATGCCTTGCTGCAGGTCGAAGACCAGGATGGCCTCGGGCGCGTGTTCCACCAGGGTGCGATAGCGTGCCTCGGCCTCGCGCCGCGCGCTGATGTCCTCGACCAATGCCAGCAATGCGTAGAGCTGCCCGTCCAGGTCGCGCACACCGCGGATGTTGACCCGCGTATGCACCACGCTACCGTTGGGGCGCAGGAAGCGCTTCTCCATTTCGTAGCCGTCACGCCGGGCGCTGCGGACCTCTTCGAGCAAGCCAAGCTCGGCCGCGCGGTCGTCCGGCAGCGTCATGCCCATCCAGTCTTCACCACGCAGCTCTTCGCGCGACCGCCCGAGGATGCTGCACAGCTTGAAGTTGGCCTCCTCCCAACGTTGGTCCGGTGAGCAGAGCGCCATACCGATCAACGGCGCCTCGAAGAACAGGTGCAGGTGCTTGTCACGCTCGTGCTGCAGGCGCTCGGCACGTTTCTGCGACGTCAGGTCGAGCATTGCCCCGTAGATGCGTATGACCTGATCACCGTCGTGCTCGGCCAGTCCCTTGATCCGCAACCAGCGCGAGCTGCCCCTGGCGCTCGGCATGCGTACCTCCACGTCGAAGGGCTCGGCGGTACGCAGGGTGTGCTCCAGGGTTTGCTCGAGCAAGCTGCGGCTGGCGGGGTCGAAGACGCTCATCATCTGGTCCAGCGAGGGCACGGCACTGCCCGGCTCCAATTCGTAGAGGCGGAAGCTGCCTTCGCTCCAGGACATCTTCAGGCTGGCCACATCCAACACCCAGCTGCCGATGTCGGCAATCGCCTCGGTCTGGTTAAGCAGATGGGTCTGACGCAACAGTTCCTCGCGTCGCGTGTCCAGCTCCTCCGCCAGCATCTCGCGGGAGCTGACGTCGTGCTGCAGGGCAACGAAGTGGCTGATGCCCCGCTCGTCGCGCATTGGCGCCAGGGTGATTTCGTTCCAGAACAGCCCGCCGTCCTTGCGGTAGTTGCGCAGCACCAGATGACAGGATTGTCCACGCTCCAGGGCTGCCTGCAGACGCGGCAGCTCGGCCTGGTTGCGGTCGTGGTGCAAAAGGAAACGCCAGTTATTGCCCAGCGCTTCCTCACGGGAGTAGCCGCTCATGACTTCGAAGGCCGGGTTGCAGTAGATCAGTGGCTGGTCCGCCTGCCGTGCATCGGCGATGGTCACCGCAAGGGGGCTGGCCTGCAGCGCCAGGTTGCTGAGGGCCAACTCCCGCTGCATCTCGTCGCGGCGGCTGAGGGCCAGGCGAAGGTCGCTGAGACTACGGCCCACCAGCAAGGCCGAGAGCATCAGCAGAAGCACACTAAAATACAGCTCGACGCTCCATTGCTGCTCCGAACCGTCGGCCACCCCGCTCAGCTGCCGCAGGGTCGGCATGGCCAGTACGGTGAGGGCGGTCAGTCCGCCGCCACAGAGCGCGCCGGGAAACCCCCAGCCCAGGGCCAGGCCGATCATCACCAGGCCAATGGGCGGCAGAATGAGCATCGGCGGGACCACCGACAGCAACCAGGGGATGAATATCACCAACGTCAGGAGCAGGTACCAGGGCGGCAACTTGTGCATCGAGTCCGGCAAGGCCACGCCGGTATCGATGCCCCAGCCCCGCCGTCCAAGCCAGGGTGTGAGATAGGTCAGCAACGGCAGGCTCACCACCAGGGCGGTCATGCAAGCACTCAGCCATGCCAGCAGGGCAGTGTCGGCCAAGCCGTTTGCAGGCGTCGCCCCGCTCATCATCAGGGCCGCCAGTTCACCAAAAACCAGCAGACTCGCAGGCAACAGGACGCCCTGCAGCATGAAACGCAAGAGCTGAGCAAAATCCTGCAGGGCAACGGAGCTGCCGTTACGTCGCAGCAGCCACCAGGCCAGCGCCACACTGAGCGTTTCGGGGGCGGCATAGAGCGGTGCCCAGGGCCAGTCCAGATCCCAGAGCGATGCGCTGAGCAAGGCGTTCAGATAGATCGCCGGGAAGACCCGCTCACCCCACCACAGGCAAAACACCAGGCCGAGCGCGAACGGCAGGTACCAGGCGGTACCTCCTGCAGCTTGAGTGCCCAACGATAGCCAGGTTGCCAGGTACAGGAGTGGGAGCGGCAACCACCAGGTCCAGTGGGGTAGTCGGTGGGGGACTGCGGGCATGCTGACCTCATGTCAATGCGCCACGTGAGGATAGCCCAGCCCGCTTGCACAGCCTATGTCGATTTATAGCCTCGATGCATTGCTCAGCCGGCGGCCCCGGCAGGGTACCGAAACGCCCTATACCGACCGATGGAGAGGGTGTGCCCCTCGCCCATGAGCGGGCGAGGAGCGAATGGAATGGCTTAGACCGCGTCGCGCGGCAGTAGCAGGCCCAGCGGCAGGCAGACGCGCGCCTCCAGGCCACCACCAGAGCGGTTGCGCAGCTCGACGCTACCGCCGTGCAAGGCCGCGATGCGCTTGACGATGGCCAGGCCCAGGCCGGTGCCCTTGCCACCCCTGGCACGGTCGCCACGGATGAAGGGGTTGAAAATATCCTGGAGTTCAGCCGGATCGATGCCGGTACCGCGGTCGAGCACGCTGAGCACGACATAGGGCGCCGTGTGGTCGCCAGCAACGAACGCTGCTACTTCGACGCCGTTGCCACCGTAGCGCAGGGCGTTCTCGATCAGGTTGACCAGCAGGCGCTTCATCGACACCCGTCGCAGGGGGAAAGGCGGCAGCGGCTCAAGGCAGAGGCGCACCTGCTCCTCTTGCTGGTTGTAGGGTGCCACCACCTCGCGCACCAATTCGCCCAGGTCCAGCTCTTCTACCCGCTCGTCACGGCCGTCACGGATGAATGCGAGGAACTGGTCGAGGATGGCGTCCATGTCCTCGATGTCACGGATCATGTCTTCGGTCAGCTCCGAATCACTGCTCATCAGCTCCAGCGACAGGCGCAGCCGGGTCAGCGGTGTGCGCAGGTCGTGGGAAACCCCCGCCAGCATCAGCTCGCGCTCACGCGCGCCACGTTCGACGTCTTCGGCCATCTGGTTGAAGGCGCGGTACACCTCGGCCATTTCGCTAGGGGTGTCGCTCACCGGCAGGCGCACGCTGCGCCCCTGGCCGAGTTGGCGGGCGGCGAACACCAGGCGTTTGAGCGGGGCATTGAGCTGGCGCACGAAGATCCAGGCGGCTGCCGTGGACAGGAGGCCGATGCCGAGGAACCAGCCCAGCACGCTCCAGATGCGCTGCCCGCGCAGGGGGTGTGGATAAAGCGGGATGCGCACCCAATCCGGCCCCAGTTCGGGGGCATGGACCCACAGCGCTGGCGGGCTCTGGGCACGCAGGCGCACTTCAGTGCCTGGCCCGAGTTCGGCCTGCATCTGCCGCTGGAATATCTCGCTGTAGGGCCAGTGCTGCTCGCTGGGAGGCACGGCATCTCGGGTCACGCGCTTGAGGCCGGCGGCCTTGGCCAGGTCGTGTCGCTCTTCTTCACTGGCCGCCCAGTAGGCACGCAGGGTCAGCGCCGCGCCGTGGCTGTACTGGCGATCCACCAGCACATCTTCGTTCATCATCAGGTAAACCAGGGTCAGCGCCTTGGAAAACAGCACGACGATGAGCACCAGCCACAGGGTGCGGGAGAAAAAGCTCTGCGGGAACCAGTAGGGGGCTTTCACCCCCACCCTGGATTGCCCTGCGGCGGGAGCACCCGCCGCGCGATCACTTGTTGCCATCGGGAACGAACACGTAGCCAACGCCCCAGACAGTCTGGATATAGCGCGGCTTGGATGGGTCCGGTTCGATCAGCCGGCGCAGGCGGGAAATCTGCACGTCGATGGAGCGCTCCAGCGCGTCCCACTCGCGGCCCCGGGCCAGGTTCATCAGTTTGTCGCGGGTCAGCGGCTCGCGCGCATGCTGCACCAATGCCTTGAGCACGGCGAACTCGCCGGTGGTGAGCATCTGCACGTCATCACCGCGCTTGAGTTCACGGGTGGCCAGTGACAGTTCGTATTCACCGAAGCTGACGCTCTCGTCCTCGCTCGCCGGAGCTCCTGGCACCTGCGGCGTCTGGCGGCGCAGCACGGCCTTGATACGGGCGAGCAGTTCGCGCGGGTTGAAGGGCTTGGCCAGGTAATCGTCGGCGCCCAGCTCCAGGCCCTGGATGCGGCTGGCTTCGTCGCCCTTGGCGGTGAGCATGATGATCGGCACCTGGTTGTTCGAGGCGCGCAGGCGGCGGCAGGCCGAGAGGCCGTCCTCGCCGGGCAGCATGAGGTCGAGTACTACCAGGTTGAAGATTTCGCGGGCCAGCAGGCGATCCATCTGTTCGACGTTTTCCACCGCGCGCACGCGGTAGCCCTGTTCGTCGAAGAAACGCTCGAGCAGGCGGCGCAGGCGGGCATCGTCGTCGACGATAAGGATCTTTTCACCTTCCGAGGTCAAGGTGTTGCTCATGTTCTCTCCTGATTCGACTAGCCACGCATTATCGCTTGCCGCCAACGTCCGGCGGGCTGCCCATTGTTAGCAGATTTTTCCCCGAACGGTTCCCTACCCGCCAAAGGTCGGTGTTTATAATGCGGCCCTTTCACTTCCAGCCGGGCTCACCTGGCTGGTCTGGTTTTCTGCGGCCCCCGCCGTGGCTCGTGCCGGGCGCTGCCTTTGCAGGTGTTTTCAATGGATAGCATCAACAACCGCATTGCTGAAGAGCTGGGCGTGCGCCCGCAACAGGTCGCCGCCGCCGTGGGCCTGCTCGACGAAGGCGCCACCGTGCCCTTTATCGCCCGCTACCGTAAGGAAGTCACCGGCAGCCTCGACGATACCCAGCTGCGTAACCTGGAAGAACGCCTGCGCTACCTGCGCGAGATGGAAGACCGCCGCACGGCGATCCTCGCCAGCATCGAGGAGCAGGGCAAGCTGACCCCCGAGCTGGCCCGCGAAATCAAGCTGGCCGACACCAAGACCCGCCTCGAAGACCTTTACCTGCCGTACAAGCAGAAGCGTCGCACCAAGGGCCAGATCGCCCTGGAAGCTGGCCTCGGCGAGTTGGCCGATGCACTGTTCAACGACCCGAGCCTGGCCCCGGAGGCCGAAGCCGAGCGTTTCATCAATGCCGAGAAGGGCTTCGCTGACGTCAAGGCGGTGCTCGAAGGCGCCAAATACATCCTTATGGAGCGCTTTGCCGAAGACGCCACGCTGCTCGCCAGCCTGCGCAGTTTCCTCAAGGACAACGCCACCCTCGCCGCCCGCCTGGTGGCCGGCAAGGAGCAGGAAGGCGCCAAGTTCAGCGATTACTTCGAACACGACGAAACGCTCAAGGGCGTGCCGTCGCACCGTGCCCTGGCGATCTTCCGTGGCCGCAACGAAGGCGTGCTGAGCATCGCCCTCAAGGTGGGCGAGGAACAGCCGGGTACCATGCACCCCTGCGAAGTGATGATCGGCGAGCGCTTCGGCATCAGCAACCAGAGCCGCGCCGCCGACAAGTGGCTGGCCGAGGTGGTGCGCTGGACCTGGAAGGTCAAGCTCTACACCCATCTGGAAACCGACCTGCTGGGCGAGCTGCGCGAGGCCGCCGAAAGCGAAGCGATCAATGTTTTCGCCCGCAACTTGCACGATCTGCTGTTGGCCGCTCCGGCCGGCCCGCGCGCCACCCTGGGCCTGGACCCGGGCCTGCGCACCGGCTGCAAGGTGGCTGTGGTCGACGCCACCGGCAAACTGCTGGACACCGCCACCGTCTATCCGCACGTCCCGCACAACCGCTGGGACGAGACCCTGGCGATCCTCGGCAAGCTCTGCGCCAAGCATGGTGTCGACCTGATCGCCATCGGCAACGGCACCGCCAGCCGCGAGACCGACAAGCTGGCCATCGAGCTGATCAAGAAATTCCCCGGCCTGAAGATGACCAAGGTCATGGTCAGCGAGGCGGGCGCTTCGGTGTACTCGGCATCCGAACTGGCGGCCAAGGAATTCCCCGAGCTGGACGTGTCCCTGCGCGGCGCCGTGTCCATCGCCCGCCGTCTGCAGGACCCGCTGGCCGAACTGGTGAAGATCGACCCGAAATCCATCGGCGTCGGCCAGTACCAGCATGACGTTTCCCAGCTGCAACTGGCGCGCAGCCTGGATGCAGTAGTGGAAGACTGCGTGAACGCCGTCGGCGTCGACGTCAACACCGCCTCCGCAGCGCTGCTGGCACGCATCTCCGGCCTCAACGCGACCCTGGCGCAGAACATCGTCACCTACCGCGACGCCAACGGCGCTTTCAAGACCCGTGACGAGCTGAAGAAAGTCAGCCGCCTGGGCGAAAAGACCTTCGAGCTGGCCGCCGGCTTCCTCCGCGTGATGAACGGCGACAACCCGCTGGACGCCTCTGCCGTACACCCGGAAACCTACCCACTGGTGCAGCGCATCGCCGCCGATACCAGCCGTGACATCCGCTCGCTGATCGGCGACTCCGCCTTCCTCAAGCGCCTCGACCCAGCCAAGTTCACCGACGAGACCTTCGGCCTGCCGACCGTCACCGACATCCTCAAGGAGCTGGACAAACCCGGCCGTGACCCGCGTCCGGAGTTCAAGACGGCCGAGTTCCAGGAAGGCGTCGAAAGCCTCAAGGACCTCAAGCCCGGCATGGTGCTCGAGGGCGTCGTGACCAACGTCACCAACTTCGGCGCCTTCGTCGACATCGGCGTCCATCAGGACGGCCTGGTGCATATCTCTGCGCTGTCGGAGAAGTTCGTCAAGGATCCGTACGAAGTGGTCAAGGCCGGCGACATCGTCCGCGTGAAGGTCATGGAGGTGGATATCCCGCGTAACCGCGTCGGCCTGTCCATGCGCATGAGCGACACCCCCGGCGAGAAGGTCGAAGGCCCACGTGGCGGTGGTCGCCAGGGTGGCGGCCAGCCGCGTCCGCAACAGGGCAGCCCGCGCCCCAGCGCACCGCCGGCCAGCGGCGCGATGGCCTCGCTGTTCGCCAACGCCAAACAGATCAAGAAGAAGTGACCTGATGGAGTTCACTGACGCACAGGCCAGCAGCCAGTTTAGCCGGATGCTGGGTATCGAAGCGGTGAGTCTCGGCGACGGTGTCGCCGAAGCGCGTCTGCCGATGGGCGAACACCTGCGCAATCGGGGTGGAGTGATGCACGGTGGGGCGATCTTCTCGCTGCTGGACATCGCCATGGGGCTGGCCTGCACCAGCCTCCACGGCTTCGACCGCAAGAGCGTGACCCTGGAATGCAAGATCAACTACCTGCGCGCGGTGGCCGAAGGGGAAATCCTCTGCCGCGCCAAGGTGCTGCACGCCGGTCGCCGCACATTGGTAGTTGAGGCTGAAGTGCTTCAGGGTGATGCCTTGGTCGCGAAGGGACAAGGCACCTTCGCCCAGCTGTAACAACCAGGTACCCACAACGCTCTATTCTGGACGAAGCGACAACGCGGGACGGGCGACGGATTTTTTCTGCCGCCCGTCCAGGTCCACCTCTTGTAGACAGTCCAGTCCACCCCCATATTGGGGCGACTGACGCGTGAAGGATTCCAAATTGAGCGATCTTCTTTCCCGCCGCCTGGCCCTGCTCGGCGAGCGCGCTAACCTGCCGCTGCTCACCCAGTGCCTGCATGGCATCGAGCGTGAATGCCTGCGCGTAGACGGCAATGGCCAACTGGCGCTGACGCCCCACCCGCCTGCCCTGGGCTCGGCCCTGACCCATTCGCAGATCACCACGGACTATTCCGAGTCGCTGCTGGAGTTCATCACCCCGGCCGAAAAAGACCCGGCGGTGACCCTCGCGGACCTGGAGAAGGTCCACCGCTTCACGGTGGACAAGCTGGGCGACGAACTGCTCTGGAGCCCCTCCATGCCCTGCCGCCTGCCGGGGGAGGAAGACATCCCGATCGCCCGCTACGGCACCTCGCCCATCGGACGCCTGAAATACGTCTACCGGCGTGGCCTGGCCGTGCGCTATGGCAAGACCATGCAGTGCATCGCCGGTATCCACTACAACTATTCGCTGCCCGAGGGCCTCTGGCCCCTGCTCAAGCAGGCCGAAGGCGATCCGCAGAGCGACCGCGACTACCAGTCGGCGCGCTACATCGCGATGATCCGCAACTTCCGCCGTTACAGCTGGCTGCTGATGTACCTGTTCGGCGCTGCGCCGGCCCTGGACAAGAGTTTCCTGCGCGGCCGCCCGCACGACCTGCAAAGCCTGGACGCCGACACCCTCTACCTGCCGTACGCCACCAGCCTGCGGATGAGCGACCTGGGCTACCAGAACAACGCCCAGTCCGGCCTGACGCCCTGCTACAACAGCCTCGACAGCTACCTGTCGAGCCTGCGCCAGGCCGTCTCTACGCCGTACCCGCCCTATGCCGAGATCGGCACCAAGCAGAACGGCGAGTGGGTGCAGCTCAACACCAACGTCATCCAGATCGAAAACGAGTACTACTCGAGCATCCGTCCCAAGCGCATCACCTATACCGGCGAACGCCCGATCCAGGCCCTGGCCTCACGTGGCGTGCAGTATGTCGAAGTGCGCTGCCTGGACATCAACCCTTTCTTGCCGCTGGGAATCGATCTGGTCGAAGCGCGCTTCCTCGATGCCTTCCTGCTGTTCTGCGCCCTGCAGGACAGCCCGCCGATGGCCGGCGACGAATGCCGTGGCGCCACCGACAACTTCCAGACAGTGGTGAAAGAAGGCCGCCGTCCAGGCCTGGAACTGCTGCGCCACGGCCAGCCGATCGGCCTCAAGGAATGGGCCACTGACCTGCTCGACCGCATCGACCACACCGCTGCGCTTCTGGACTTGGCGTTGGATACCCGCGAACACGCCGAAGCCATGGCCGTGCAACGTGCCAGAGTGGAAAACCCGGACCTGACGCCTTCGGCGCAGGTACTCGCCGAATTGCGCGAACGTGGCGAAAGCTTCACTGAGTTCGCCCTGCGTCAGAGCCGCGCCCATGCCGCGTACTTCCGCAGTGAGCCGCTGAGCGCCGAGGACCAGGAACGCTTCGAATCCATGGCCCGTGAATCCCTCGCCGAGCAGGCGAGACTGGAAGCTGAGCCGGATGTGGATTTCGACACCTTCGTCGCCGCCTACCAGGCGAGCATCCTTGGGCTGATCGGCAACTGACCAACGAATCGCCCTTCACGGTCTTCTTGTGGGGGCGATTTCAATCGCTATGCAGGCCGCAGGCCTGCCCTTGCGCCGAGTGGGGCAGCTGCACTGCCCTTGGCGAATAGATTCGCCCCCACAAGGAAAAGCAGTCCGCCACTGGCCCCACCTGTGGGAGCATCAGTCGTAGCCCGGACTTCAGTCCGGGAACGTCCGGGCACGGGAGTGCGGGCTACAGGGTTTTCTCGAAGATCTGCGAGTTGCGCTGGTAGTTGTACAGCGACGCCCGCGCAGCCGGCAGCTGCTCGACGGCGCTGGGCTGGAAGCCGCGTTCGCGGAACCAGTGCGCGGTGCGGGTGGTGAGCACGAAAAGGGTTTTCAGGCCCTGGGCACGAGCGCGCTCCTCGATTCGCTCCAGCAGCTCGTCGCCACGGCCGCCGTGGCGGTACTCCGGGTTCACTGCCAGGCACGCCAGTTCGCCGGCATCGGAATCGGCAATCGGATAGAGCGCCGCGCAGGCGATGATCAGGCCATCGCGCTCGACGATGCTGAACTGCTCGATCTCCCGCTCCAGCACTTCCCGCGAACGGCGCACCAGGATGCCCTGGTCTTCCAGTGGGGTGATCAGGTCGATCAGGCCACCCACGTCGTCGATGGTCGCCTCGCGCAAGGATTCGAACTGCTCCTGGTCCACCAGGGTGCCGCCACCATCACGGGTGAACAGTTCGGTGAGCAAGGATCCGTCTTCGGCATAGCTGACCATGTGGCTGCGCTTGACGCCGCCGCGGCAGGCCTGGGCAGCGGCATCCAGCAGTTCCGCCTGGTAGTTGTTGCCGAGCCGTGTCAGGTGCGCCGGCACCTGCTGCGGGCGCAGTTCGCGCACCAGCTTGCCGGCGTCGTCGATCAGGCCGCGTTCACTGCCGAAGAGGATCAGTTTGTCAGCGCCGACGTCGATGGCAACGCGGGTGGCCACATCCTCGCAGGCGAGATTGAAGATTTCCCCGGTGGGCGAATACCCCAGCGGCGATAGCAGCACGATCGAGCGCTCGTCCAGCAGGCGGCCGATACCCTTGCGATCCACCCGGCGCACTTCGCCGGTGTGGTGGTAGTCGATGCCATCCACCACGCCGATGGGCCGGGCGGTGACGAAGTTGCCGGTGCTCACCCGCAGCCGCGAGCCCTGCATGGGCGAGGCGGCCATGTCCATGGACAGCCGCGCCTCGATGGCGATACGCAACTGGCCCACGGCGTCGATCACGCACTCCAGGGTGGGGCCGTCGGTGATGCGCAGGTCGCGGTGGAAATGCGGCGTCAGGCCACGGGAGGCGAGACGCGCCTCGATCTGCGGGCGCGAACCATGTACCAGCACCAGGCGCACGCCGAGGCTGTGCAGCAGCACGAGGTCGTGGACGATGTTGCCGAAATTCGGATGGGCAACGCCCTCCCCAGGAAGCATGACGACGAAGGTGCAGTCCCGGTGGGCGTTGATGTAGGGCGAAGCGTGGCGAAGCCAGTTGACGTAATCGTGCATGGGTTCCGTGAGCCTGTAGTTGGCGATAAGACGAAGTGCGGAGCTCGGTAAAGGAGCGAAATGGCGGCGCGTTATCGTCGTCGCAGGAGCATCAACGGAAACCCTCTCAGTACGTGGTGGTGGATTACAGGCAGTAATGCTGGATGAGCTGGCGCAATAGCGCAACGGTAGGCTCGATCCGTGACAGTTCGAGGTGCTCGTCCGGCTGGTGGGCGCAGGCGATATCGCCGGGGCCAAGCACCAGGGTCTCGCAACCAAGCTGCTGAAGATACGGCGCTTCAGTCCCGAAGGCCACCGCCTCTGCCGCATAACCAGTGAGACGCTCGGCCAGGCGCACCAGATCACTTTCCGCCGATTGCTCGAACGGCGGCACTGCCGGGAACAACGGTTTGTAATCGATCTTCACCGCGTAGTGCTCGGCCACGGGCCGCAGGCGCTGGCGAATCACCGCGCGCAGGGTGTCCGGGCTCATGCCCGGCAGGGGCCGCAGGTCGAACTCCAGGCTGCACTGGCCGCAGATGCGGTTGGGGTTGTCGCCGCCGTGGATGCAGCCAAGGTTGAGCGTCGGTTGCGGAACGTTGAACAGCGGATTGCGGAACTCCTGCTGCCACTCGCCGCGCAGCTCGATCAGGTCGCTCATCACCGCATGCATGGCTTCCAGCGCACTGTGGCCGAAGCGCGGATCCGAGGAATGACCGCTCTGCCCGAGGATATCGATGCGCTCCATCATCACGCCCTTGTGCAGGCGGATCGGCCGAAGGCCGGTGGGCTCGCCGATCACCGCCGCGCGACCGAGGGGCCTGCCCGACGCGGCCAGTGCGCGAGCGCCGGCCATGGAGCTTTCCTCATCGCAGGTCGCGAGGATCATCAACGGCTGGCGGAACGGCCGGTCCAGCAGCCCGCGCACCGCCTCAATGGCCAGAGGGAAAAAGCCCTTCATGTCGCAACTGCCCAGGCCATACCAGCGATCACCCACCTCGCTGAGCTTCAGCGGGTCGGTTTTCCACAGGGCCGCATCGAAAGGCACCGTATCGCTATGCCCAGCCAGCACCAGACCACCGGGGCCGCTGCCATAGGTGGCAAGCAGGTTGGCCTTGCCCGGCGCTACCTGCTGGATCTCGCACTGGAAACCGAGATCGGTGAGCCAGCTGGCGAGGAGATTGATCACCGCCTGGTTGGACTGGTCCCAGTTGGGCTGGGTGCAACTCACCGAGGGCGCGGCGATCAGCGCGGCGAACTGCGATTTCAGGTCTGGAACGGACATCGACGGCCTCCACATACGAAATTCCATCATAGGCACATGGCCGCCTCGGCGAAACCGCTTCGGCAAGGTCGGGACCGGTCCTGTAAACTTCACCGCCTTGGCAGCCACCCTGGCTGCGTCTGAAAGACTCCGGCCATGCAGAAAGAAACCGAAATCAAGCTTCGCGCCAGCCGCGAGACCCTGGAAGCCCTGCGCGACCACCCGCTGCTGAAGAAGCGCAATAAGAGCGGCTGGGAACGGCGTGAGCTGCTCAACCAGTATTTCGACACCCCGGAGCGTGACCTCGCCCAGGCCCGCGTTGCCCTGCGCCTGCGCCGCGACGGCGAGCAGTTCATCCAGACCCTGAAGACCCGTGGCCAGAGCGTGGCCGGGCTGTCTGAACGCAACGAGTGGGACTGGTACCTGGACAAGCCCAAGCTGGACCCGAAGAAACTCACCGACGACTGCTGGCCCGCCAGCCTCGCCGATCTGGACAAGAAGCAGCTCAAGCCGATCTTCACCACCGACTTCGCCCGCGACCGCGCGGAGATTGCCTGGGGCCGTGGCAAGGCCAAGGTGGTGATCGAGGCTGCTCTGGACTTCGGTAAGGTCATCGCCGGCAAACAGCAGGAAGAAATCTGCGAGCTCGAACTGGAACTGCGTCAGGGCGAGCCCGAGGCGCTGCTGGAGCTGGCCGAAGAATTGGCCGCCGACCTGGCTCTGATGCCCTGCGACATCAGCAAGGCCGAGCGTGGCTACCGTCTGCACGACGCCAATAGCTACACCCTGAACCTGCCCGCGCCGGAGCTGACGGCCGAACAGCCGCTGGACGACGCCGTGGCTGCCCTCGCCTGGCACCTGCTCGGCAGCAGCCAGCGCCTGGCCGAGCAATACCGCTTCAACGGCCACTGGAAACTGCTGGTGGACTGGCTGCAGCAACTCACTGACCTGCGCGCCCTGCTCGGCAGCCTGGGCCAGGCCGCACCACGCGCCAGCAGCCACGACCTGCGCGAACTGCTGGATGCCCTGCTCCATGACTGGCGCCCACGCGTCCAGGCCGGCGAGCACGACGAAGCCGTACGCCAGGCTGCGCCGCAGCAATTCGCCGAGGAACTGCAGGGCACCCGCTGGGGCCTGTTCTCCCTCAAGGCCTCGCGCTGGCTGCTGGCCCGCGCCTGGACTGCCGGCCGTAATGAGCGCGGCAACCGCCAGGGCGCAGCGCCCGTGGGCAAGTGGCTGCCGCGCCTGCTGGCCGAAGAGGCCGAAGCGCTGAAGCTGGAGCGCTACAAGCGCCAGCCGGAAGACCTCGCCGAACAGCTGCCGCGCATTGAGCGCCTGCTGGTCTGGCTGCGCCTGGCGCGCAACGTCCTGGAAGTACCGGAAATCGACCGCTGCTATGGCGAGCTGTGCAAGTTCGCGGCACTGGCTGGCCAGCCGCTGGACGGCGAAGTGCTGGCCGCACGCAGTGAGCAGACGCAAACGCTGATCAGCCTGAAGAGCTGGAAGGCCCTGCTGAAGTAGCCCGCAGGCACCGCGCGCCCCGGCGTGCGGTGTCCATTCACTGGAAGAACGCAATGATCCGGCAGAGCTTCAGATCCCTCGTCACCACCTGGCTGACCGGCCTGCTGGCCCTGCTGCCGCTGGTCCTCACGCTGGCTCTGCTGGCCTGGATCGTCAACCTGCTGAACAAGCTGGTGGGCCCGGCCACCGTCATCGGGCAGTTGCTGGCGGCCCTGGGCCAACCCTTCGCCAGCAGCCCCTACCTGGCGTACTTCGTCGGCACCCTGGTCTTGCTGGGTAGCCTCTACCCGCTGGGCCTCGCCGTGCAACTCGGCCTACGCCGGCCGCTGGCCTGGCTGCTGGACATGACGCTTCGGCGCGCCCCGTTGATCGGCAACTTCTACAACATCGCCGACCGCTTCGTCGGTCTGCTGGACAAGAGCAAGAACGCCGACATCACCGCCATGAGCCCGGTCTGGTGCTTCTTCGGTGGCGAAGGCGCCGCCGTGTTAGCCCTGCAGCCCAGCTCCGAACCCATCGAACTTGATGGTCGCCCTTACTTCGCCGTGCTGGTTCCTACTGCGCCGATCCCGGTGGGCGGCGGGCTGATCTATGTGCCGGTGGAGTGGGTGCGCCCGGCGGACATGGGCGTGGACGGATTGACCAGCATCTACCTGTCCATGGGGCTGACACCGCCGCATCAGGCGGGGAAGGCGGCGAAGGAGCCAGCGGTCCTGACCGACGACGGCAAGGCTTCCTGATACCCCCTTGCAGGAGAGCAAGGGCGGTGCCTGTTTGTAGGAGCCAGCTTGCTGGCGAAAACGAAGGCCAGGTTCGCGAGCAAGCTCGCTCCTACGAGAGAGGGATTGGGGGGAGAGGGCGAAGGCCCAGCGCAAAGGCCCTACCCCTGCCCCACCGGCAAGCTGGTGGTCGACTTGATCTCCGACAGCGCCACGATGGAGTTCACCTCCTGGATGCCCGGCACCAGCGACAGCTTCTCGAAGAAGAAGCGCTCGTAGGCCTCGATGTCGCGGGTGACGATGCGCAGCATGAAGTCCACCGAACCCATCAGCACGTGGCACTCCAGTACTTCGGGGAACTGGCGCATGGCTTCGGCGAACTCGGTGAGGTTGGAGCGGCCGTGCGCGTTGAGCTTCACCTGGGCGAATATCTGCGCGTTCAGGCCGATCTTGCGGCGGTCCAGCAGTGTCACCTGACGGCGGATCACGCCCTCTTCCTTCAGGCGCTGGATACGCCGCCAGCAGGGCGACTGGGACAGGCCGACGCGCTCAGCGATCTCGGCCGTGGCCAAGCTGGCGTCTTCCTGCAGCAGTTCGAGAATGCGCTTGTCGTAAGCATCCAGGGTGATGGACATAAAAATTCCAAGCCAGACATGTAATCAGAAAAGTTTATCCAAATCTAACCGCATTTACCCTAAATGAGGTAGGAATTCACGCGCCGAGGCTGGAAAAATGTCGTCGTCCAACCCAAGGAACCGTCCATGCTCAGCCTCCAGGAACCCTGCCGCGCCCCCAACCCGCCCCTTGCCAGCCTTCGCGAAGATCACTGGCATCCGCGTACCACGACGCTTCAGGCGCGCGAAGTGCGATTCACCATCCTCGCCGAGTCCGAACCGGACATCCTCAGCCGCCTGCTCGGCTACTTCGCACAGCTGCAACTGGTGCCCCGCTGGCTGGAGGCCACCCAACAAGGCGATACCTTGCGCTTGCAGTTGCTCCAACAGGGTTTGACGCCCCATCGCGCGGAAGTCATCGCTCAGAAAATGCGCTCCCTGGTGAGCGTGGACGCGGTGAGCCTGGAGGTGCTTCCGGGCTGAATGCACCGGACTTTGACCGGGCGCTTAGTCGTGGCGCGACGATTCGGGCATGCTTGAACGCTTTGCGGAAAGGGTTGTTGCTACTCTTTCCAACTGAGAAGCATGAATTTGGAGCGTGCATGTCCGCCTTTGCCTCACCTGCCCAGGACCGCTGGCTTGAACTCAACGACCTGCTGCGCGAACTGGTGGCCCAGGGCCGCGTCGGCCAGGAGCAGGCCGAGCATTGCCTCGCCATCCGCCGCAGCGCGGTGAACAACCAGCAGCACCCCATCGAGTTCCTGGCCAGCCAGCAGGTCGATGACCTCCAGCGGCCGGGCAAGAAGCTCGACCTGGAAACCCTAAGCCTGTGGCTTGCCGAGCATGCCGGCCAGCCCTACCTGCGCATCGATCCGCTGAAGATCGACGTCGCCGCCATCACCCCATTGATGTCCTACGCCTTCGCCCAGCGCCACAAGATCCTCGCCGTAGCGGTGGACAGCGAAGCCGTGACCATCGCCAGCGCACAGCCCTTCGTGCAGAGCTGGGAAAGCAACCTGACCCACGTGCTCAAGCGCCCGATCAGGCGCGTGGTGGCCAACCCGGTGGATATCCAGCGTTTTACCGTGGAGTTCTATCGCCTGGCCAAGTCGGTCAGCAGCGCCAACGCGGTGGACCAGAAGATCAGCGGCGTTGGCAACTTCGAGCAGTTGCTCAAGCTCGGCTCCAGCACCCAGGAACCGGACGCCAATGACGCCCACATCGTCAATATCGTCGACTGGCTGTTCCAGTACGCCTACCAGCAGCGCGCCAGCGACATCCACATCGAGCCACGCCGCGAGCAAGGCACGGTGCGCTTTCGCATCGACGGCGTGCTGCATACCGTCTACCAGTTCCCGCCACAGGTCACCATGGCGGTGGTCAGCCGCCTGAAGAGCCTCGGGCGGATGAACGTGGCGGAGAAGCGAAAACCACAGGACGGCCGGGTGAAGACCAAGACCCCGGACGGCGGCGAGGTGGAACTGCGCCTCTCCACCCTGCCCACTGCCTTCGGCGAGAAGATGGTGATGCGCATCTTCGACCCCGAGGTGCTGCTGAAAAGCTTCGATCAGCTGGGCTTCTCCCAGGACGACCTGCGACGCTGGCAGAGCATGACCAACCAGCCCAACGGCATCATCCTGGTCACCGGTCCCACCGGCTCAGGCAAGACCACCACGCTCTACACCACGCTCAAGCAACTGGCGACCAGCGAGGTCAATGTCTGCACCATCGAAGACCCCATCGAGATGATCGAAGGCGCGTTCAACCAGATGCAGGTACAGCACAACATCGACCTGACTTTCGCCAGCGGTGTGCGCGCGCTGATGCGCCAGGACCCGGACATCATCATGGTTGGCGAGATCCGCGACCTGGAAACCGCCGAGATGGCCATCCAGGCGGCGCTGACCGGCCACCTGGTGCTCTCCACCCTGCACACCAACGACGCTCCCAGCGCCATCACGCGCCTGCTGGAGCTCGGCGTGCCCTATTACCTGCTTCGCGCCACCTTGCTCGGGGTCATGGCCCAGCGCCTGGTACGCACCCTCTGCCCGCACTGCAAGGCGCCCATGGAGCTCAGCGAGGACGACTGGCAGGGTCTGACCAAGCCCTGGAGCGCGCCACGGCCCAGCGGTGCCCACCGTGCCGTCGGCTGCCTGGAATGCCGCGATACCGGCTACCGGGGCCGCACTGGGGTGTACGAGATCATGCTGCTGTCTGACAACCTGAAGCCGCTGATCACCGCCGATACCGACCTCATCGCCCTGCGCCGCCAGGCCTTCAAGGACGGCATGCGCAGCCTGCGATTGTCCGGTGCGCAGAAAGTTGCCCAAGGACTGACTACCATCGAAGAAGTGCTCCGGGTCACACCACAAAGCGAGCAGAAATGAAATGCTAAGCGGCTATGAAAACACGCCGTAGCCCGGCTTCAGCCCGGGGTAATGCGCACAACCCGGACTGAAGTCCGAGCTACTGGAACAACTTGCCAACACAGGGAAACACCATGGAAATCGGCAGTGTCGTCATCCTGTTCGTCGCCCTTGCAATCGCCATTGTCTTCATGGGCTTCAAAGTGGTGCCACAGGGTTTCGAATGGACAGTAGAGCGCTTCGGCCGCTACACCAATACGCTCAAACCGGGGCTGAACATCATCGTGCCGGTGGTGGACCGCATCGGCCGCAAGATCAACGTCATGGAAAGCGTGCTGGACATCCCCCCGCAGGAGGCCATCAGCGCCGACAACGCCATCGTCACCATCGACGCGGTGTGCTTCTTCCAGGTGATCAACACCGCCCAGGCCGCCTATGAGGTGAATGACCTGGAGCACGCCATCCGCAACCTGGTGATGACCAACATCCGTACCGTGCTCGGCTCTATGGAGCTGGACGCCATGCTCAGCCAGCGCGATGCCATCAACGAGCGCCTGCTGCGCACCGTCGACGAAGCCACCGCGCCCTGGGGCATCAAGGTCACCCGCATCGAGATCAAGGACATCACCCCGCCGGCCGACCTGGTAGAGGCCATGGCCAGCCAGATGAAGGCCGAGCGCCTCAAACGCGCCCAGATCCTCGAGGCCGAGGGTCGCCGGCAGGCGGACATCCTCACCGCCGAGGGTGAGAAGCAGGCGCAGATCCTCAAGGCCGAAGGCGAGCGTACGGCGGCCTTCCTCGAAGCCGAAGCCCGCGAGCGTGCCGCCCAGGCCGAAGCCGAGGCGACCCGCGTGGTGTCCGACGCCATCGCCAACGGCAACGTGCAGGCGGTGAACTACTTCGTCGCACAAAAATACGTCGAGGCCCTGGGCAAACTGGCCAGCGCCAACAACAGCAAGGTAGTCCTGATGCCGCTGGAAGCCAGCCAGGTAATCGGCGCCGTCGGCGGCATCGGCGAAATCGTTCGCGCCACCTTCGACAGCAAGCAGGCCTGACAAATGCTCGACTACATCCAGCACCTCACCTACTGGGACTGGCTGGCCCTCGGCACCCTGCTATTGATCCTGGAAGTCTTCGGCGCTGGCGGTTACCTACTGTGGATCGGCGTCGCAGCCGCCTGCGTTGGCGCCATTACGTTCGTCATGCCGGATTTGCACTGGGCCATCCAGTCCGTCCTGTTCGGCGTGCTTTCCATCCTCACCGCTGTTTTCTGGTGGCGCCGCCAGCGCAGCTCCGCCAAGCCCTCCGAACAGCCGGGCCTGAACCAGCGCGGCCAGGAATTCATCGGCCGCCAGTTCGCCTTGCATGAGGCCATCCACGACGGTCGTGGCAAGATCCGCGCGGGCGACTCGGTCTGGCTGGTCAGCGGTCCGGACCTGCCAGCAGGCAGCCAGGTTCGGGTGGTCGGCCAGGATGGCGTGCTGCTGAAGGTGGAGCCAATCTGAGTTCGGTGCCTTCGATCGCGATCGGATTGAAGATGGGCAGCGTATTGGCGTAACGGTTTGACAGCTTCCGGCAGCATCATCGAAGCTGCCCAACCTTGAAGCGCGCCAGCACAGCGGATGTCTGCATGCCGAAGCCCTCCGACTCGCCACAACGCAATCCTCGCTCTGCCCGCCCGGTCTATCCGGTGCTGGCCGGGCTCTTGCTGCTGTTAGGCCTCAGTCTGTGGCTGGCTCTGCAGGGTGGGCGTGGCGAAGAAGCACTGCCGCTCCGGCAGTCGGAACCCGGCACGCCTCCCGCTGCCATGGTCGACGAAGCCCTGTGCAGTGGCTGCCACAGCCCGCAAACCAAGGCCTGGCAAGGCACCCACCATCAACTGGCGATGCAGGCGGCCAGCGAATCCAGCGTGCTCGGCGACTTCAATGATGCGCGCTTCCAGGAAGGCGAGGACACCACGCGCTTCTTCCGCAAGGATGGAGGCTTCTGGATCAACACCAAAGGCCCGGACGGCACGCTCGCGGACTTCAAGGTCGCTTATACCCTGGGCGTGACGCCGCTGCAGCAATACCTGATCGAACTGCCCGGCGGCCGCCTGCAGGCCCTGGACCTTGCCTGGGATACCGAGAAGCACGCCTGGTTCCAGCCAGCCCCCGGCCAGGGCGTTACCTTCAAGCATCCACAGCACTGGAGCCAGCCGCAGCAGAACGCCAACGCCCAGTGCATCGATTGCCACAGCACCGGCTACGAACGTAACTTCGACCCAGCCAGCAACACATTTGCCAGCCACTGGAACAGCCTTGGCGTCGGCTGCCAGGCCTGCCATGGCCCGGCCTCCCGTCACCTGGAATGGGCAGCGAAAAGTCGCGACGCGGCCAATGCCGGTTTTACCCAGAAGCTGTCCAGGGTGGATAACGTCACCGAGGTGGAAACCTGCGCCCGTTGTCACGCCCACCGCGCACCGCTGGGCGACGGCTCCGGCCACGCCCAGCGGCTGATGGACGACTACCTGCCCAGCGCACTCACCCGCGAACTCTATGAACTGGACGGCAAGATCAAGGATGAGGTGTTCGAGTATGGTGCCTTCACGCAAAGCACGATGTTCGCCAAGGGCCTGCGCTGCAGTACCTGCCATGATCCGCACAGCACGGTGCTGAAGGCTCCGGGCAACGGCGTTTGCCTGCAATGCCACAACCCCGCCGAAAAGCGCCTTGCCGGCATCGACGCCAAACGCCTGAAGGCCAAAGACTACGAGTCTCCCGAGCATCACCACCACCTTCAGGGGCAAGCCGGCTCGCAATGCGTGGACTGCCATATGCCGGGCAAGCTTGCCAGGGGCAACGATTTGCGCCACGACCATGGCTTCAGCCTGCCCAACCCTGCGCGCGCGCTCAGGCTGGGTACGTCCGACGCCTGCCTCAGCTGCCACCGCGCGACGCCTGGGGACCGCTTGGCCGAGCAATTCCGCCAGTGGTACGGCGATGACAAACGCGGCGCCCCCCGTTACGACGACAGCCTGTGGCTGGTGCGCAATGGCAAGCCCGGGGCTTCACGGGCCTTGTTCCAGCAACTGGAGACCAGGGACCTGCCAGCCATCCGCCGCGCCACACTCCTGGCGGAGCTGCCCACCTACCCCAGCGAACGCGCGCTCAAGGCCGCCGCCAATGACCTGGTGAACCCGTCGCCGCAGGTGCGCGAAGCCGCGGTAAAGGCTGTCGCCGCCCTGGTGCCGCCGGAGCAACGGCGCAACCTGCTGGCACCTTTGCTGATCGACCCCGTGCGCGCCGTGCGCATCGCCGCGGCTTATGAGCTGCTACGCCTGCGCGCCACTGGGCTGGGCAATTACGAAAAGAGCTGGACCAAGGCCATCGGTGAATACGAAGCCGCACTGCTGAGCCAGCAGGATCGAGCCGAAGCCAACCTCAAGTTGGCTGCCCTGTACCAGGCCAACGGTCGTTCCGATGACGTCGAGCACTACCTGCGTGCCGCCCTGCAGCGCGATCCGGACTACCTGCTGGCACTGGTCGGCCTGACCCAGTGGCTGGACAGCAATTTCCGCTGGGAAGAGGGCCGAGCCCTGCTGGACCAAGCCATCGCCAATCATCCGCAATCCCCCCTGCTACAGCAGGCCAACGGCCTGGCGCTCATGCGCAAGGGCGATCGCGAGGCCGCCTTGAAAGCCTTTGCAGAATCCACGCGACTGGAGCCGGACAACGGCCAATACGCCTACGCCTACGCCGTGGCGCTACACGACAGCGGGCAATTGGAGCCCGCCTGCCAGCAACTGGAAAAGCTGCTGGAGCGTGAGCCCGCCAACCGCGAAGCGCGCCTGGCGCTGATCAACTATTGGCGCGAGGCCGGGCAGATCCAGAAGGTGCAGGCGCTGCTCGCAGAACTGGAACAACTCAACCCGGACGATCCTTCACTGCGTCGCGAATGAACCGGAGCGCAGGCTGGCGCTACGCGCCGGCTGGCGATTTGCTGGAACTCAACGCCGGGCAGATGAATCTGATACGCGAGTCCACCTGTGTTTTGGAGTTGTTCCCATGCGTACTCGACTTTTTGCAGCGACCCTGGCCCTGATCGCCATTCCCGTCGGCTCGGCGATGGCCGACGACGACTTCTGGAAGAGTGTCATTTCCTCCGGCGCGACGACCGCGTCCACCTACGTCACCTTCAAGGACGACAAACTCATCGTCGCGGCCCAGGACGATGCCAGCAGCTTTGTGGCCAGCGGCGGCGAAATTCGCGGCCCGTACCTGGAGGCTGCGCTCAAGCAGATTCGCTCGGAAAACCCGGGTCTCCAGGCCAGCGACGAAGAGCTGGCCAGCGCGATCCTCGCGACCGAGAAGTGATCCCCGGAGCGCCAGCCAGGCCTGAGCATGCGGGCGTTTAACCACAGACTCGACGGAATGAGAGCCGGGCTGCCCCATAGTGCAGGCACCTCGATCACTACGGAGGCAGTTTCTTGCTCCGCTGAGTGCTTCAGGTCAGTGTGAATCTCTCGGCACACTGGCCTTGCGCCTGTGCTTCGGTGCGAACCTGGTCATTCTTGCCTGGCCATTGCCCGACGAGCTTTCGTAAAGGACCTAGTGGCCTGTCTGGTTAATTCGTTTATCTATCGCGGTCTTTGCAGGCTGCTTGCACTTCCCTCATCCGAACGCGGCCCGCCCCCTCTCCCGGAGGGAGAGGGGGGACCAGCGCTTGCTCGGATTAAAGTCAACGAACTTAGCCAACAGGACACCAGTGGCCCTGATTATCGAAGGGGCAGGCATCCAAAAAGGTTGACGCAGGCCAGGAACCGGCCTGCGGTAGCGAGCACTCCCGTGAATACGCATGTCACTCCCGGTACTCGTCCACTGGCACGCAGGCGCAGAACAGATTGCGGTCGCCGTAGACGTTGTCCACCCGGTTCGCCGATGGCCAGTACTTATGCGCGCGGGTATGCGCGGAGGGGGTCACGGCCTCTTCGATGCTGTACGGGCGCTCCCACACGCCAATGACATCCGCCAGAGTATGCGGCGCACGCTTGAGCGGGTTGTCCTCGGCCGGCCAGTCGCCGGCCTGGACCTTGGCGATCTCTGCACGAATGCTCAGCATCGCCTCGATGAAGCGATCCAGCTCGTGTTTGTTCTCGCTCTCGGTCGGTTCGATCATCAGCGTGCCGGGCACTGGGAAGGACATGGTCGGGGCATGGAAGCCGTAGTCCATCAGGCGCTTGGCCACGTCCTCCTCGGTGATGCCGGTTTCTGCCTTGAGCGGACGCAGGTCGAGGATGCATTCATGGGCCACGCGACCATTGCGACCGCTGTAGAGCACCGGGAAGGCATCGCCTAGCTGCTTGGCCAGGTAGTTGGCACTGAGGATCGCCACCTCGGTGGCATCGGCGAGCTCGGGCCCCATCATGGCGATGTACATCCAACTGATCGGCAGGATGCTGGCGCTACCCCAGGGTGCCGCGCTGACCGCGCCGTTCTCAGGGTTGGGCCCCTTGAGTTCGATTACCGGGTGATTGGCGACGAAGGGCGCCAGGTGCGCGCGCACACCGATCGGTCCCATGCCGGGTCCGCCGCCGCCGTGGGGGATGCAGAAAGTCTTGTGCAGGTTCATATGCGAGACGTCGGCACCGATGTCCGCCGGCCGAGCCAGGCCGACCTGCGCATTGAGGTTGGCGCCGTCCATGTACACCTGCCCGCCCTGGCTGTGGATAACCTCGCAGATCTCGCGGATGCCCTCTTCGTACACACCATGGGTCGAGGGGTAGGTCGCCATCAGGCAGGACAGTTGGCCGCCAGCCTCAGCGGCTTTGCGCTTGAGGTCCTCGAGGTCGACGTTACCCTCGGCGTCGCACTCGACGATGACCACACGCATGCTCGCCATCTGCGCCGAGGCCGGGTTGGTGCCGTGGGCCGAAGCCGGGATCAGGCAGATGTTGCGGTGCCCTTCGCCACGGCTCTCGTGGAAACGGCGAATCGCCAACAGACCAGCGTACTCGCCCTGGGCACCGGAGTTGGGCTGCATGCAGATGGCGTCGAAACCGGTGATGGCGCGCAGCCAGGCTTCCAGCTCGTCGATCATCAGGCTGTAGCCCAGTGCCTGGTCGCGTGGAACGAAGGGGTGCAGATGGGCGAATTCCGGCCAGGTGATAGGGATCATCTCGCTGGTGGCGTTGAGTTTCATGGTGCAGGAACCGAGCGGAATCATCGCCTGGTTCAGCGCCAGATCCTTGTTCTCCAGTTGCTTGAGGTAGCGCAGCATCTCGGTTTCGCTGTGGTGGGCGTTGAACACCGGATGGCTGAGGTAGTCGCTGGTCCGTGCGAGGTCGGCCGGAATGCCGGGAACGATCACCGCTTCGTCTAGCTCAGCGACGCTGAGGCCGTGGTCGGCGCCGAGGAAGATGCAGAACAGCTGCTCGACGGTCTCGGGTGTGCTGGTTTCGTCGAGGCTCACACCCAGCTTGCCGCGACCGAGGATGCGCAGGTTGATGCGCGAGGCCTTGGCCGACTCGATGATGGCAGTCTGGCTGCCGCCCACGTCCAGGGTCAGGGTGTCGAAGTAATACTGGTTGTCGCGATGCACGCCCTTGCGCGCCAGGCCCTCGGCGAGGATCGCAGTGAGCCGGTGCACGCGCTGGGCGATGCGTTTGAGCCCCTCCGGACCGTGGTAGACGGCGTAGAAGGCGGCGATGTTGGCCAGCAGCACCTGTGCAGTGCAGATGTTGGAGTTGGCCTTCTCGCGGCGAATGTGCTGCTCGCGGGTCTGCAGGGCCATGCGCAGGGCCACATTGCCGCGCGCATCCTTGGAGACACCGATGATGCGCCCGGGCATGGCGCGTTTGAATTCGTCGCGGGTGGCGAAGAAGGCTGCGTGCGGACCGCCGTAACCCATGGGCACACCAAAGCGCTGCGCGGAGCCGAATACCACATCGGCGCCCAATTCGCCAGGCGGGGTCAGCAGCAGCAGGCTGAGTAGATCGGTGGCGACGCAGACCAGGGCCTGTTGCCCGTGCAGGTGCGCGATCAGCGGACGCAGATCGCGAATCTCTCCGTGGGTATCGGGGTACTGCAGCAGGGCTCCGAACACCTGGTGCTGCGCGAGGTTATCCACAGCGTCGATCACCAGCTCGAAGCCGAAAGCATCGGCGCGGGTCTGCACCACCGAGATGGTTTGCGGGTGGCAATCCTCGTCGACGAAGAACAGGTTGCTCTTCGACTTGGCCACCCGCTTCGACAGGGCCATGGCCTCTGCGGCGGCGGTGGCTTCGTCCAGCAAGGAGGCACTGGCGAGATCGAGGCCAGTGAGATCGATGGTCAGCTGCTGGAAGTTCAGCAGCGCTTCCAGGCGCCCCTGGGCGATCTCCGGCTGATAAGGCGTGTAGGCCGTGTACCAGCCGGGGTTTTCCAGCACGTTGCGCAGGATCACGGTCGGCGTGATGGTGCCGTAATAACCCATGCCGATCAGGCTGGTCCAGACCTGGTTCTGTCCGGCATATCCGCGCAGCTTGGCCAGGGCACCCTGCTCGTCCAGCGCTGCCGGTAGCTCCAGCGTGCGATTGAGGCGGATTGCCGGAGGCACCGTCTGCACGATCAGCTCGTCACGGTTCGCCAGGCCAAGCTTCTCGAGCATGGCCTGCTGTTCGCGTTCGTCCGGGCCAAGATGCCGGCGAAGGAAGGCGTCGGGCTGGTGGAGCTGGGACAACGAGGGCGTCTGGGACATGTTCGTGGCCTCTAGAAAACACAAAGCCTCGACTAGCGAGGCTTTGAAAGGATAGCGGGAGAATCAGCTATCGGCGTCGGCGGCTGCCTTGTAAGCGGCAGCGTCGAGCAGTTTGTCGAGCTCGGCGACGTCGCTCGGCTTGACCTTGAAGAACCAGCTGCCGTAGGGGTCGCTGTTGACGCTCTCAGGGGCGTCGCTGACGGCGTCGTTTACCGCGATCACTTCACCGCCGATCGGCGAGTAGATGTCGGAGGCGGCCTTCACCGACTCCACCACGCCTGCTTCCTGACCGGCAGCGAGGGTCTTGCCAACTTCCGGCAGCTCGACGAAAACCACGTCGCCCAAGGCTTCCTGGGCATGGTCGGTAATGCCGACGGTGACGGTGCCATCGGCTTCCAGGCGGGCCCATTCGTGACTGGGGGCGTAACGCAGTTCAGCGGGAATGTTGCTCATAGTGAGGTCCTCAGAGACTTTGGCGGATGGCCCGCCTGAAAATTTAGATCAAGGCTTTGCCATTGCGCACGAAGTTCGCTCGCACGACACGCACCGGATACCACTTGCCACGGATTTCCACCTCGGCGCGCTCACCGGTCGCCGCCGGCACTCGGGCCAGGGCGATGGATTTACCGAGGGTAGGCGAAAAACTGCCGCTGGTGATTTCGCCTTCGCCAACGCCCTCAACTCGCACCACCTGGTGGGCACGCAGCACGCCGCGCTCCTCAAGCACCAGGCCGACCAGCTTGCTGGCCACACCGGCATCACGCTCGGCCTCCAGGGCCTTACGGCCGATGAAATCGCGATCAGCCGGCTCCCAGGCGATGGTCCAGGCCATGTTGGAGACCAGTGGCGATACCGCTTCGGTCATGTCCTGGCCGTAGAGGTTCATCCCGGCTTCAAGGCGCAGGGTGTCACGGGCGCCAAGGCCGATGGGGGCGATGCCGGCACCGACCAGTTCACTGAAGAAGCCGGCTGCCTGATCGGCGGGCAGCATGATCTCCAAGCCGTCCTCGCCGGTGTAGCCAGTGCGGCAGATGAACCAGTCGCCCTCGGGCAGTCCCTGAAAGGGTTTGAGCTCGTGGATCAGCGCGGCGCGCTCGGTGCTCACCAGCTCGGCGGCCTTGGTCCGGGCGCTGGGTCCCTGGATGGCCAGCATGGCCAGTTCCACGCGCTCGCGGAGCTGGACATCGAAGCCCTGGCTACGCGCCTCCAGCCAGGCCATGTCCTTGTCGCGCGTCGCAGCATTGACCACCAGGCGGTAGCCGAAATCGGTGAGGTAGACGATGAGGTCGTCGACGATGCCGCCCTGCTCGTTGAGCATGGGGCTGTAGAGGGCCTTGCCAAGCACCTGCAGGCGCCCGACATCGTTCGCCAGGAGGATCTGCAACCAGGCCTTGGCCTGAGACCCGCTGACATCGACCACGGTCATGTGGGAGACGTCGAAGACGCCACAATCGCGGCGCACCTGATGGTGCTCCTCAACCTGGGAACCGTAGTGCAACGGCATGTCCCAGCCGCCGAAATCGACCATCTTGGCTCCCAGTGCCACGTGCTGGTCGTGCAGTGGAGTGCGCTGTCCCATGGGTTTCTCCTTCCGGGCTTGGCGAAGATGCGGTGGGCCGTCCTGGCCGGCTGGGCGGGTTGCCGCAGCGTGGTTCTGACGGGGTGGGCCGCAACGAATGGCGCGCATTGTAGCCGCAAGGTCGGAGACTGGACACTCCGGCCGGCGGCCGGTGATTCAGTGGCCGATTCGTCGCGCCGAGCGGCGTATCAGGCTGATTACCGGCAGCAGGCCAACCAGCACCAGCGTCAGCGCCGGCAGCGAGGCGCGGGCCCATTCGCCTTCGCTGGTCATCTCGAAGATGCGAACGGCCAGAGTGTCCCAGCCGAACGGACGCATCAGCAGGGTGGCCGGCATTTCCTTGAGTACGTCGACGAACACCAGCAGCGCCGCGCTGAGGGCGCCCGGCACCAGCAACGGAACGTAAACGCGGAAGAACAATCCGCTGCCGCCGACACCGAGGCTGCGTGCGGCCTCCGGCAAGGAAGGACGAATCCGCGCCAAGCTTCCTTCCAACGGGCCGTAAGCCACCGCCATGAAGCGCACCAGATAGGCCAGCAGCAAGGCCAGCAGGCTGCCCAGCAAGAGCGGCTTGCCGGCACCGCCGAGCCAGCTGGACAGTGGGATCACCAAGTGGGTGTCGAGGTAACTGAACGCAAGCATGATGGAAACCGCCAGCACAGAACCCGGCAGCGCGTAGCCGACATTGGCCAGCCCTACCGCCGCGCGGACGGGCCGGGTCGGCGCCAGGCGTCGGGCGAACGCCAGCAACAGCGCCACGCAGACCGTGATCAGCGCTGCCATGCCACCCAGGTAGAGGGTGTGCAGGATGAGTCCGGCGTAGCGCTCGTCGAGGTCGAAGCGGCCACGCTGCCAGAACCACACCAGCAGTTGCAGCACAGGGATGACGAAGGCACAGGCGAATATCAGGCCGCACCAGGTGCTGGCTGCCAGGGCCTTGACTCCCTTCAGCGGGTACAACGCCTTGCCCCGGGGACGCTCGCTCGCCGGCCGACTGGCACCGCGCGCACGACGTTCGCCGTAGAGCACCAGGCAGACGCCGAGCAGCAGCAGGCTGGCCAGTTGCGCGGCGCTGGCCAGGCTGAAGAAGCCGTACCAGGTCTTGTAGATGGCCGTGGTGAAGGTATCGAAGTTGAACACCGCCACCGCACCGAAATCCGCCAGGGTTTCCATGACCGCCAGCGCAAGGCCTGCACCAATGGCCGGACGCGCCATTGGCAGTCCCACGCGCCAGAAGGCCTGCCAGGGCGACTGGCCAAGCACGCGCGCCGCCTCCATCAAGCCCTTGCCCTGGGCCAGGAAGGCACTGCGCGCCAGCAGGTAGACGTAAGGGTAGAAAACCAGCACCAATACCAGAATGACGCCGCCCGTGGAGCGTACACGCGGCAGCCGCAGCCCGCTGCCGAACCATTCGCGTAGCAAGCTTTGAACCGGGCCGGCAAAGTCGAACAGACCAATGAAGACAAAGGCCAGAACATAGGCCGGTATCGCGAAGGGCAGCATCAGCGCCCAGTCCAGCCAACGCCGCCCCGGAAAATCACAGAGGCTGGTGAGCCAGGCCAGACTGACACCGAGCAGGGTCACGCCGACCGAAACGCCCAGCACCAGCACCAGGGTGTTGCTCAGGAGCCGCGGCATCTGGGTATCCCAGAGGTGGGTCCAGATCTCGCCATCCACTTCACCCCAGGACAGCACGAGCACGCTAAGCGGGAGCAGTACCAGGACGGCGACGGCAAAGCTGATGGGATACCAGCGAAGCTGGGCGGAATGGGCCACGCGGAACCTCTCGGATCAAAACCAGACGCCCCGGATTAACCGGGGCGCCGAGTATGAAGTAGGAACCTCGATCAGTTCCAGCCGACGCGGTCCATCATCTTGATGGCTTCGGCCTGGCGTTTGCCGGCCACCTCCACTGGAATGCTGTCGGCCTTGAAGGTGCCCCAGGCGGCGACCTCGGCAGATGGTTTGACGGCCGGGTTGGCCGGGAACTCCTGGTTGATGCTGGCGAACAGGCCCTGTGCCTCGTCGGTGGTCATCCACTCCACCAGGGCCTTTGCAGCTTCCGGATGCGGGGCATGCTTGGTCAGGCCGATGCCGGACAGATTGACGTGCACGCCACGATCGGCCTGGTTCGGCCAGAAGATCTTCACGCGCAGGTCCGGGTTCTCCTTGTGCAAGCGGCCGTAGTAGTAGGTGTTGACGATGCCGACGTCGCACTGGCCAGCGTCCACGGCCTGGATCACCGCGTTGTCGTCGGCGAATACGTCGGTGGCCAGGTTATTCACCCAGCCTTTGAGAATCTCTTCGGCCTTGGCGGCGCCGTGGGTCTCGATCAGTGTCGCAGTCAGCGATTGGTTGTAGACCTTCTTGGCGGTCCGCAGGCACAGGCGGCCTTCCCAGTTCGCGTCGGCCAGGGCCTCGTAGGTCGACAGTTCCTCGGGTTTGACGCGCTCGGTGGAGTACACGATGGTCCGTGCACGCAGCGACAGGCCGGTCCAGCCTTGAGTGCTGGAGCGGTACTGGGAAGGAATATTGGTCTCGATCACCTTGGAGGTGAACGGCTGCAGGATACCCATCTGCTCGGCCTGCCAGAGGTTACCGGCATCGACGGTGAGCAGCAGGTCGGCCACGCCGTTCTCGCCTTCGGCCTTGATCCGCTGCATCAGCGGGGCTTCCTTGTCGGTGATGAATTTGATGGGCACGCCAGTCTTGGCGGTATAGGCGTCGAACACCGGTTTGATCAGCTCGTCGATGCGCGAGGAATAAACCACCACCTCGTCGGCAGCCTGGACCGATGTGGCAGCGGCGGTCAGCGCCAGCAGCGCGAAGAGGGATTGACGTACCTGCATTGCGGGAGCCTCTGGATAGCAACGAAGGCCTGAATGATAGTCAACCTCAGTTGCGGACAGAAGCGGTTTTTACGTCGGGGGTGTTTCCATTTTTCTCCCCTCTCGCTGAGAGAGAGGGGATCGGTCCAGATCCCGGCGAGGCCTTCCCTGTGTTCAAGAGCGACTTGAACGAAGAACAAGATACAAGGTTGGTGCAGGGCAAAGCGAAGCCCAACCAGCAGCTCTGCGGAATACGCTTTGGCTTGGCTGAAGCCTCCCTCACCCCAACCCTCTCCCGGAGGGAGAGGGAGCTGCTCGTGCAGGCCCGAACCTCAGGCCCGAGCCAGCTCTGGCAAGTCACCGGAAAGCCCCAGCGCCTGGCGCACGAACATCGCCTTGGCCTCGGGCATGCCGTCGACCCATTTCAGGCCGCTGTTGCGGAGCCAGCGTACGGGTAGCGGGTCAGCCTGGAAAAGGCGTTCGAAGCCCTCCATGGCCGCCATCATGGCCAGGTTGTGCGGCATGCGGCGGCGTTCGAAGCGGCTCAACACACGCTCATCGGCCAGGCGCTCGCCGCGACCGATGGCATGCAGCAGCACTTCAGCGAGCACCGCAGCATCGAGGAAACCCAGGTTGACACCCTGCCCCGCCAGCGGATGGATGGTATGGGCAGCATCGCCGATCAGCACCAGGCCTTCCTCCACGTAACGCTTGGCATGGCGCTGGCGCAGCGGGATGCACAGCCGCGGATCGGCGGCCAGCACCTCGCCAAGACGCCATTCGAAGGCCTTGCCGAGCGCCTGGCAGAACGCCGCATCGTCCAGTGCCATCAGGCGTTCGGCTTCTGCCGGAGTGGCCGACCAGACAATCGAGCACCAATGTTCGTCGCCTTCCCGGTCGAGCGGCAGGAAGGCCAGCGGACCGTCATCGGTGAAGCGCTGCCAGGCGGTACGCTGGTGCGGTTCGGCGCAGCGCACGCTGGTGACGATGGCGTGGTGCAGGTAATCCCACTCACGGGTGGCGCAACCGGCGAGACGACGCACGGCCGAGTTGGCGCCGTCGGCCGCCACCACTAACGGCGTGCGCAGCTCGCGGCCATCCACCAGGGTCAGCAGCCAGTCATTGCCGGAACGGCGCAGGCGCTCCAGGCGCGAGCCGGGCATCAGGCCGATGTCGGTGTCATGCAGTGGCTCCATCAATGCATCCTGCACGACACGGTTCTCGACGATGTGACCAAGCACTTCGGCATGCACGCTGGATGCGGAAAAGTGAATCTGCCCGGTGCCTGAGCCATCCCAGACGTGCATGTCGCTGTAGGGACTGCTGCGCCGCGCCTCGACACCGCGCCAGGCTCCCAGCCGCCCGAGAATCCGCTGGCTGGCAGCGGACAACGCGCTGACCCGCGGTTCGAAGGACGCCGCGCGATCGAAGGGTTTGACGCTGAGGGGGCTGCCGTCGATCAGCAGGATGTCCAGGCTGCTGTCTTTGAGGGCAAGTGCCAGGGCACTGCCGACCATGCCGGCGCCGACGATGATCAGATCCGCTCGCATTTCCATATCAGGCCTGATGGCTCCCGTTTAGTCCGAATCGAGGCAAACCCGGTCAACCCGGGCGAGTCCCCAGGCCCATGGCCTGGCGGGCGAACCAGCGTTTCGCCGGTGGCAGCAGGTCGAGGCCGAGCAGGCCCAGGTTGCGACCAGCGGTAAGCAGCGGTTCGGCGTTGGAGAACAGTCGGGTCACCTGGTCGGAAAAACCCACCGTCAGTTGCTGGTCCAGCCGCTGGCGTTGCAGGTAACCCTGCAGCGTGGCGAAGTCGCCCAGCGGTGCCGCGCCGGCCAGCAGCGTCTCAGCCAGGGCCAGGGCGTCACGCAGCGACAAGTTGTAACCCTGACCGGCGATCGGGTGCAGGCTGTGGGCGGCGTTGCCGAGCACCACCAAGTGCGAGCGCACTTGCTCCTCGGCCTCCACCAGTTCCAGCGGATAGAGGTTCCGCGCACCGACCTGCTGGAAAGCGCCGAGGCGATAGCCAAAGGCATCCTGCAGCTCATCGAGGAAGCGCCGCTCATCGAGCTTGGCGAGGCGCTCCGCATCGTTGCCGGGGCGACTCCAGACCAGCGCACAGCGGTTTCCCGGCAGCGGCAGCAAAGCCATTGGGCCAGCGTCGGTGAAGCGTTCGAAGGCCTGGCCACGATGGGCCTCAAGCGGGCTGACGTTGGCGATCAGCGCCGTCTGGCGGTAAGGCGTGCGCCGTACGCCGATGCCCAGCTGCTCACGCAGACTGGAGCGGCCACCGTCAGCGAGGATAGCCAGGGCGCAGTCGAGCTCGGTTTCGTCATTCAGGGTCAGGCGGTAGCCGTCCTCCAGGGCCTGCATGCGGGCGACCTCGGCCGGGCAGTGCCAGCTGACCACCTCGCTGTCCAGCGCCTGCCAGAGACACTGGCCCAGCCAGGCGTTTTCCACCACATAGCCCAGTGCCGGGACGCCCTCCTCAAGCGCCGAGAGACGCGCCGCGCCGAAGCGCCCGCGATCGGACACCTGGATCTGCAGGATGGGCTCGGCGCGCCGCGCGATGTTCTGCCAGAGGCCGAGGCGCTCGTAGATCTGCCGGCTGCCGAACGACAGCGCAGAAGATCGCGCGTCGTAGCTCGGCTGGAAGCTGTCGCCGGGGGCGAAGGGCTCGATCAGGACGATCTTCCAGCCCCGCGCCCGGGCGCCGTCCTGCAGGGCCAGGGCGAAACTGGCGCCGACCAGGCCTCCACCAATGATCGCAATCTGGTTCCGGTGCATGTCAGGCAGCCTGGGACCGCGCTGCAGCCATCAGCGCCTCGATCTCGGCGACGGTCTTGGGCACGCTGCCGGTAAGGATCTCGCAGCCCGTGCGGGTCACCACCACATCGTCCTCGATGCGCACACCGATGCCGCGCCATTTCTTCGGCACGTTCTGGTTGTCCGCACCGATGTAGATGCCCGGCTCAACGGTCATGGCCATGCCGGGTTCCAGCACGCGCCATTCGCCGCCGACCTTGTAGTCGCCGACGTCGTGCACGTCCATGCCCAGCCAATGGCCGGCGCGGTGCATGTAGAAAGCCTTGTAGGCTTCGCTGGCGATCAGCTCATCAACCTCGCCCTTGAGCAGACCCAGCTCCACCAGGCCGGAGGTGATTACCCGCACCGTGGCTTCATGGGCCTCGTTCCAGTGCTTGCCAGGGGCGATCTGCTCGAACGCCGCCTCCTGCGACTTGAGCACCAGCTCGTAGATCGCCTTCTGCTCAGGGCTGAAGGTGCCGCTGACCGGGAAGGTGCGGGTGATGTCACTGGCGTAGCAATCGAGCTCGCAGGCGGCGTCGATCAGTACCAGGTCGCCATCCTTGAGCGGCGCGTCATTCTCGCGGTAGTGCAGGATGCAGGCGTTCTTGCCGGCGGCGACGATGGAGCCATAGGCCGGCATCTTCGCCCCGCCACGGCGAAACTCGTATTCCAGCTCGGCTTCCAGGTGGTATTCGTAGAGTCCGGCACGCGCGGTCTGCATGGCGCGAACATGAGCGCGGGCGGATACCTCCGACGCCTCGCGCATCACCTTCACCTCGGCCGCAGACTTGTACAGGCGCATGTCATGCAGCAGGTGGTCGAGGGCGACGAACTCGTTCGGCGGCTGAGCGCCCTGGCGAGCCTTGGAGCGGATCACGTTGACCCACTCCATCAGGTGCTGGTCGAACTCGGTGTTGGTACCGATGGAGTAGTAGACGCGGTTGCGCCCTTCGATCAGCCCGGGAAGGATGTCGTCGATATCGCCAATGGGGAAGGCATCGTCCGCGCCGTACTCACTGATCGCGCCGTCCTGGCCCGCACGCAGGCCATCCCAAAGCTCACGCTCGGGATCACGTTCACGACAGAACAACACATACTCGCCGTGCTCGCGACCGGGGATCAGTACCAGCACTGCTTCCGGCTCGGGGAAGCCGCTGAGGTACTGGAAATCGCTGTCCTGGCGGTAGACGTGCTCGACGTCGCGGTTACGGATGTAGACCGGCGCCGCAGGCAGGATGGCGATGCTGTTGGCCTCCATCTCGGCCATCAGCGCCTTGCGCCGGCGAGCGTACTCGGACTTCGGGATACGGGTCATGCGCGCTCCTTCTCGACGGGCGCCGTAGCGCCCGCGACACGGGTTCAATGCAACGAGGGTTTCGGCACCGGCGCAGCCGCCTTGGCGCACTCGGTAAACAGCAGCAGCGGGGCGACGCGCAGATACTCCATCACCTCCATGTAGTCGGACTCGCCGTCGTCGGAGTCCTCGAGTGCGCTCTGCACCTGGGCAATCGACGCGAGGTCCTGCAGCACTTCGACGGCCTCACCGGACAACGCACCTTCACGCGCGGTCAGGCCGAAGCCACCGAGGAAGCCCTGGCACCATTGGCCCAGCGCGGCAGCTCGCTCGGTCAGGGGCACATCGTCGCCCGGGAGCAGGAGCACGACAGCCATCTCGGTGCCGGTAAGCTCGGCCTTGACCATTTCCTGGAGGCCGATCAGGGCCTGGCGCACGTTGTCCTGCGGAGCGCTACCGAGCAGCTCGGCGGCATCCTCCAGCCAGGGCTCGGGCTCGAAGCCAGCACCAGCACAGCTGCGACCGAGCAGCATGCCGTGCAATTCGGCAGGGGAAACTGGCTGACCACTGGTGGCGAGCAGTGCGGAAAAAGCAGCGTAAGGGGAGTTCGAACTGGGCATGGTGGCTAGGCGCCAGAAGGCGCAATCACTAGAATGGAGGCCTCGTATCCTAGCAGCCTGGCGCGGTGAAGGCAGCATCGGTCGCCCGGGTACCCGCCCCGACGATTGAGTGTGCAATGTGTCATGCCAGCCGCCGACGGGTTTGACCCATCCCCGCGCCGGTCCTATATAGTCCCGGTCACTCCCAATCAAGTAGACGCCCATGGAAGACGCCGAACTGCATGCGCTGACCACCAAGCTGGAACTGCTGATCCAGCGAGTCGAGCAGCTGAAGGCCCAGAACCGGCTCCTGCTTGCCAGCGAGAAGGCCTGGCGCGAAGAGCGCGCCCATCTGATCGAAAAGAACGAAATGGCCCGGCTGAAGGTCGAAGCGATGATTTCGCGCCTCAAAGCCCTGGAGCAGGATTAATGAGCCAGTCCAATACCGTCACCGTCCACATCCTTGACAAGGAATACTGCATCGCCTGCCCGGCGGACGAGCGCGCCAACCTGGAAAGCGCAGCCCGTTACCTGGACGGCAAGATGCGAGAGATCCGTTCCAGCGGCAAAGTGATCGGCGCAGATCGCATTGCCGTCATGGCCGCTCTGAACATCACCCACGACCTGCTGCATAAGCAGGAGCGCCTAGATCAGGAGGCCACCTCCACCCGGGAGCACGTGCGTGACCTGCTCATGCGGGTCGACCACGCGCTCGCCGCTGATCCGGACAGCCAAGAAGCCTGACGCCAGAGCCATTGCTTGGGGTATACTCGCGGCCAGCTCCCTGGTGTGTTGGCCAGTCGGTGACGTCCCTGAGCCGATACGCACAACCACGGGGGGTGCATGTTGGGGCCGGTGTGCATGTCCGCCTGACGGAAAGCCTTAACGCCTCCTGCATCCTCCACCTTGAACTTTCGGGTTCAAGGGCTAACCCGACAGCGGCACAACCGGGGAGTCTTTTTTTCATGATCAGCGCCGGCAATCTCTCCCGCCAGGCACTGCGCCGCCTGCTTCGCCAGGCTCGACGCGCACTTACCCCCACTCAGCAGAAGCAGGCCGCCAAGGCACTCTACCGCCAGCTCGCGCAGGATCCGCTATTCCGCCGCTCCCGCCATGTCGCGCTGTACTTGCCGACCAATGGCGAGATCGACCCGCGCCCGCTGCTGCGTGAAGCGCAACGCCGGGGCAAGCGGACCTACCTGCCCGTCTTGAACGCATGGCCGGCCGAAAAGATGGTCTTCCAGCGCCTGCATCCTGGGGAAAAACTGCGAAAGAACCGCTTCCGCATCCTCGAGCCGCGCGCCAATCCGGCGCTGCAGCGCAAGGTCTGGGCACTGGACCTGGTCATGCTTCCGCTGGTCGGGTTCGACGAGCAGGGCGGTCGCCTGGGCATGGGCGCCGGCTTCTACGACCGCAGCCTGGCTTATCTGGCGCGACGCAAGCAATGGCGCAGCCCCACCCTGCTGGGGCTGGCGCATGAGTGTCAGAAGGTCGACAGGCTGGAACTCGCGAGCTGGGACGTAGCCTTGCAGGCGACGGTAACGGACAAGGGGTGGTACGAGAGGCGCTGATGCGCACACCGCGATCCTTGCGGTGCGCACCAGGTGGAATCAGGGCTGCTGGGTCACGATCGTGGGTTCGCTGCTCTGGCGCTCCCACAGGCTCTGCGTGTAGCCGGTAGTAACCACGCCCAAGCCGAAAATAATGACCAATACCCAGAGAATGTCTGGCTTGCGTTTCATCGATTGCCTCCCCCTTGCAGGCAAACTTCGCACGATGACCGATTGCGATTTGTTGTTTTGGTAGGCCGTGCGGCGGCGATCAGCTTAAAGTGCGGCATTCTCAGGCAACGTGATCGAACACGCAATTTATGATGCCAACCGGCCGACAGCCGGGCCAAGCTTTGATGTCCGCAGAAATGACTTACGAGCAGGAGCAAAGTTCATGCCTTATTGGCTGATGAAGTCAGAGCCCGACGAGCTCTCCATCCATGACCTCCAGCGGCTCGGCACAGCGCGCTGGGATGGCGTGCGCAACTACCAGGCGCGCAACTTCCTTCGCGCGATGCAGCCCGGCGACCTGTTCTTCTTCTACCACTCCAGTTGCCCCGAACCGGGCATTGCCGGAATCGCCCGCCTCATCGGGGAGCCGTATCCGGACCCGACTGCACTGGACCCGCAAAGCCACTACCACGACGCCAAGGCCAGCGCGGAAAAGAACCCCTGGAGCGCGCGCGACGTGGAGTTCGTCGAGGCCTTCGCTCGTGTGATCCCCCTCGCCCGCCTGCGCGAACAGGCAGTCCTGGCGGGTATGCCGCTGGTGCAAAGAGGCAGCCGCCTGTCAGTGATGCCGGTCACCGAAGAAGAATGGAGCGGCGTGCTCGCATTGCGTTGAGTCGCCCATGGCCCTGTGCTATGACGAAGCTGTATTCCCAGGGGCTTGCCGATGCTGCATTCACCTCCCGTTTGGCTGCTACGACTGGCACTGGCCCTGTTGCTCCTGGTCCTGTCAGGCACCAGCCTGCTGCTCTTCCAGCAAATGGAGCGCGCCCAGCAGGACGCCATCGGGGAACGTGTCGGATTCCAGGCCAGGACCCTGGCCATCCGACTGGAAAACAGTCTGACCGATGAGGTCGAAGCCCTGCGCCGCATGGCGCTGCTATGGAACCATCGCGGACGCATCCCCCATGATGAGTGGATGCTGGAAGCCCAGTTCGCCCTGGACCACTTCCAGGGCTATCAATCCATCCAGTGGCTGGACTCCACCCTGAAGCTCCGCTGGGTGCAGCCGCTCAAGGGCAACGAGGCAGCCCGCGGCTTCCGCCTGACGCCCAACCACCCCAATTTCAACCTGGCCATGCAGGCCAAGGCCAGTGGCCAGCCACAGCTCTCCAATAGTGTCGAGCTGGTTCAGGGGGGGCGCGGCTTCGTCCTGTACACACCGCTCTATATCGCCAACGACCAAAATGCGCAGACATTTGACGGCTTCCTCCAGGGCGTGTTTCGCGTCGAGCGCCTGATGGACAAGCTTCTCGAGGGCCTGGACAACGAAGATTTCAGCGTTCGCCTGCTGGAATCCGGAAAACCGCTATATCACCGTGAGCGCCCCCAGAGTCTGAACGAGCTCGAGCAGCAGGTCCCACTGCACCTGCTGAACAATCGCCATTTCGCGCTGCAGCTCAGCCCCACCTCCGCGCTGGTCAAGCAACTCAGCTCGCCCCTGCCCCGCTTCGTCTTCGGTGCCGGACTGCTCACCAGCCTGCTGCTGGTCGCTGCCCTGGCCCTGGCCCTGGAGAACGCGCGGCGCGCCGATGCCTTGCAAACGGGCTATCGACGGCTCAACCAGGAGGTCAGGCAACGCGAGGAAGCCGAGCAGGAGCTACGCGAAAGCCGCGAGCGCCTGCAACTGGTCCTGGATTTGACCGACTCCAGTCGGGACGGGCTGTTCATCCTCGACCTCGCCAGCCGGGACGTGCTGCACATGAACCAGGCCACTTACAGCAGCCTGGGCTACAGCGCCGAAGATTTCCGCCAGCGCCTGAAGGACGACCCTGAACACTTGCTGCCAGGCTTCCACGCCTGGCTGGAGAGCGTCCATCAGGCCCATCTGGATAAGCAGTCCACCATCTTCCAGCGCGAAATGCGACGCAGCGACGGCAGCCTGCAGGCAGCCGAGATCAGCGCCCAACTGGTCAAGCGCAACGGGCGCGAGTACCTGATCGGCGTCTCGCGAGACAATCGCGAACGGCTCGAACTGGAAGCGCGGCTGCAGCGGCTGTCGCATCAGGATGGCTTGACCGGGCTGTACAACCGACGCCATTTCGACCGTCAGCTAAGCGGCGAATGGCGACGCCTGCGCCGAGTCGGCGCGCCGCTGGCCCTACTCATGCTGGACGTGGACCATTTCAAAGCCTTCAACGATCGCCTGGGTCACCAGGCGGGCGACGATGCATTGCGCCGAGTCGCCGTGGTCCTTCAGGAGAGCCTCCAGCGAGAAGGCGATGTGGCCTGTCGTTACGGTGGCGAAGAGTTCGCGATCATCCTCGCCAACACCTCGGAACAGGGTGCGCTGAATGTGGCCGAGCGAGTCAGACAACAGGTCGAGATGCTGTGCATACCGCACCCGGACGGTATCGATGGCCGGCTGACCCTGAGCATCGGGATTGCGGTGTCAGACCCCGCACGCGAGGAGCAACCCGACAGCCTCGTTGCGCGTAGTGACGCTGCGCTCTACCGGGCCAAGCACGAGGGGCGCAATCGCACCTGCCTGTGGGGGCCGAATCAGGGCTGAAAGATCAGGTTGTTGAACAGCAGGTCATCCACCAGCGGCTGCCCTTCCTCGCTGTGCAGGACCTGCTGGACCTGCTTGAGCGCCTCCTGGCGGAGTTGCTCCTTGGCCTCGGGAGAACCCAGCGTCTCATCGGTCTGCTGTGAAAACAGCATAATCAGTTGGTTGCGAATCAACGGCTCGTGACGGGTAACCTTGATCTCGGCATCAGTGCTGGCGACACGCAGCGAGATATCCGCCTTGTAGTACTTCAGACGCGGCCCGATGCCATAATTGCCCACCAGCGACGGGACCAGGTCGATATAGGCGACCTTGGGCGCCTCGTCCCCTTTGGGCTCTTCCTCAGCCATGGCCAACAGGGGAAGGGTCAGGGCCAGCAGTAATGCAGTCAGTCTTTTCACCAGGGTCATTCCTCGGGACGAATGGCGCCTAGCATAGCCACAGCCGCCAGCGGGCCCAAGACCGAATGTTTATGCCGCCCTATCAGATCCGGGCATGCTGATTGACCCTAAAGGCCCGCCACCTACACTGCAAGGCCATGCGCCCGGGACCAAAGATTGCGGGCACACTTGCCCAACGCCCAGGAGCCTCCCGATGAAAGCCGTCCTCTGCAAAGCCTTCGGGCCCGCCGACACGCTGGTGCTGGAAGAAATCGCCAGTCCGGAACTGAAAAAGAACGAGATTCTGATCGACGTCTTTGCTGCCGCCGTCAACTTCCCCGATACGCTGATCATCGAAGGCAAGTATCAGTTCAAACCGCCCTTCCCCTTCTCGCCGGGCGGCGAAGCGGCCGGCATCGTCGCGGCAGTAGGTGAAAAGGTCAGCCATCTCAAGCCGGGCGACCGTGTGATGGCGCTGACCGGCTGGGGCAGCTTCGCCGAGCAGGTTGCCGCGCCGGCATACAACGTGATGCCGATTCCCAAGGGAATCGACTTCAACACCGCGGCTGCGTTCGGTATGACCTACGGCACCTCGATGCATGCGCTCAAACAGCGCGCGAACCTGAAGGCGGGCGAGACACTGCTGGTGCTTGGCGCATCGGGTGGTGTCGGGCTGGCCGCTGTTGAAATCGGCAAGGCCATGGGCGCGCGCGTGATCGCTGCGGCCAGCAGTGCGGACAAGTTGGCGGTAGCCAAGGCAGCCGGCGCCGACGCGCTGATCAACTACAACGAAGAGAACCTCAAGGAACGCGTGAAGGAACTTACCGGTGGCCAGGGCGCGGACGTGATCTACGACCCGGTGGGCGGAGACCTGTTCGACGCCGCAATCCGCAGCATCGCCTGGAATGGCCGCCTGCTGGTAGTGGGCTTTGCCAGCGGGCGTATCCCGGAACTGCCGGTGAACCTCGCGTTGCTCAAGGGTGCGTCGGTGGTCGGCGTGTTCTGGGGCTCCTTCGCCCAGCGCCAGCCCCAGGACAACCTGGCCAACTTCCAGCAGCTGTTCGCTTGGTACGCCGAAGGCAAGCTGAAGCCGCTGGTGTCCCAGACCTTCCCCCTCGAGCGTGCGGCCGACGCCATCAACGCCCTGGCCACGCGTCAGGCTGTGGGCAAGGTGGTGGTGGAGGTGCGCTGAGGCAGATCCATAGGGCACGCCACGCGCACCAATGGCTCCGAGAAGGAGTGCAGGTGCGCGCACGCATCCTACGAAGCACCAAGATTGAAGGCCGCCCTCCGGCGGCCTTTGTCATTTACGAGGCATCAGGCCCTAGGCGCATAGGCGAACACATCCGCGCGCATCTGATGGGCATCCATGCCGGCCGCCACCAACGCATCCAGAGTGGCGTAGACCATGGCGGGAGAGCCGCTGGCGTAGACGTGCAGTGACTTGAGATCGGGGAAATCCTCGCAAACCGCCTCATGCAGCAAGCCGCAGCGCCCGGTCCAGCCGCACTGGTCGCTGACTACCTGGTGCAGGCTGAGGTTGTCCAGTTCCTGCCACTCGGCCCAATGCGTCAACTCGTAGAAATCTTCCGGCAGGCGCACACCCCAGTAGAGATGCACTGGGTGCTTGAAGCCCGCTGCGCGGCAATGCTCGATCAAGCTGTGCATCTGCGCCATACCCGTGCCTGCTGCAATCAGCACCAGTGGGCCATTCGGCAATTCGGCGAGGTGGGTATCGCCGAAGGGCATGCGCACGCGCGCCATGCCGCTGCGTTGCAGTTGCTCGATCAAGGCCTGGGCGCTGGGTTCGCGGGCAAGGATGTGCAGCTCAAGGTCGCGCCCCTGCCATGGTGCCGAGGCCAGCGAAAACGCAGCGCAATCGCCACTGTCGCGCTCGATCAGAAGGTACTGCCCGGCGTGATAGCGCGGCAGTTTCCCCGCCGGGGTCCGCAAACGGACCCGCCAGACATCGCCGCCCACCGGCACACACTCGCTGAGCTGGCAGTTGAGCTCGCGCTCCGGCAGCTTGCCCGGCGCCAGCACACCATCCCAATGCAGCACGCAATCCTCGAGGGGTTCGGCCAGACAGGTGAAGAGCTCGCCCTGGCTCAGTTCGACGCCGTTCTGGCGGACTCGTCCCTCCACCAGCAGAGCGGCGCAGATATGGCAGTTACCATTGCGACAGCTCTGCGGGCAGTCATAGCCGAGGCGGCGCGCGGCATCGAGGATGCGCTCGCTGGGAGCCGCCTCGATGATTGCGCCGGAGGGTTGCAGGGTGACACGCATCACTCGATTCCCAAAGATGACCAGAGTTCGTCGACGCGACGCTTGACCGCCTCGTCCTGGACGATCGCCCTGCCCCATTCGCGATTGGTTTCGCCCGGCCACTTGTTGGTGGCGTCCAGGCCCATCTTCGAACCCAACCCAGAGATCGGCGAAGCGAAATCGAGGTAGTCGATCGGCGTATTGTCGATCATCACCGTATCGCGTTTGGGGTCCATGCGCGTGGTGATGGCCCAAATCACATCGTTCCAGTCCCGCGCATTGACGTCGTCGTCGGTAACTATGACGAACTTGGTGTACATGAACTGTCGCAGGAACGACCACACGCCCAGCATTACGCGCTTGGCGTGCCCCGGGTACTGCTTCTTCATGGTCACCACCGCCATGCGGTAGGAGCAGCCTTCAGGCGGCAGGTAGAAGTCGGTGATCTCGGGAAACTGCTTTTGCAGGATCGGCACGAAGACTTCGTTCAGCGCCACGCCGAGGATTGCTGGCTCATCCGGCGGCCGCCCGGTGTAGGTGCTGTGGTAGATCGGCTTCTGCCGGCGAGTGATGCGCTCCACGGTGAACACCGGGAAGCGGTCGACTTCGTTGTAGTAGCCGGTGTGGTCGCCATAGGGACCTTCGTCTGCCATCTCGCCGGGGTAGATCAAGCCCTCCAGGACGATTTCGGCAGTGGCCGGGACCTGCAGGTCATTACCCAGGCACTTCACCAACTCGGTGCGGTTGCCGCGCAGCAGACCAGCGAAGGCGTACTCGGAGAGGCTATCGGGAACCGGGGTGACAGCGCCCAGGATGGTCGCCGGGTCCGCGCCCAGGGCAACGGCCACCGGGAACGGCTGACCAGGGTGTTTCTCGCACCACTCACGGTAGTCGAGCGCACCGCCACGGTGGCTCAGCCAGCGCATGATGACCTTGTTGCGGCCAATCACCTGCTGGCGATAGATGCCGAGGTTCTGCCGATCCTTGTTCGGGCCACGGGTTACCGTCAGACCCCAGGTGATCAGCGGGCCCACGTCGCCGGGCCAGCAGGTCTGCACTGGCAGTTTCGACAGGTCGACATCGTCGCCTTCCTCGACCACTTCCTGGCAGGGGCCATCCTTTTGCACCTTCGGTGCCATGGCAATGACTTTTTTGAAGATCGGCAGTTTCGACCAGGCGTCCTTCAGCCCCTTGGGCGGCTCGGGCTCCTTGAGAAAGGCTAGCAGCTTGCCGATCTCGCGCAGCTCCGAAACCTCTTCGGCGCCCATGCCGAGCGCAACGCGCCCAGGTGTGCCGAACAGATTGCCAAGCACCGGGATGTCATAGCCCGTGGGTTTCTCGAACAGCAGGGCCGGGCCCTGCTTGCGCAGGGTTCGATCACAGATCTCAGTCATTTCCAGCACAGGCGATACCGGGACGCCAATGCGTTTCAGCTCGCCACGCTTTTCCAGGCCGGTGATAAATTCGCGCAAGTCGCGATACTGCATGCTTGAGCCTCTTGGGGCGTGCAGGTCGGGGCGCAAAGTTTAGCGCCGAACTGGGTTATTCAGAAGGTCAAAGCGCTATTACGGAAACACAAAGGCCGGGTTTCCCCGGCCCTTGCGGCATATCCAAGACTTACTTGCGTCGCATCGACAGGAAGAATTCTTCGTTGGTCTTGGTGTCTTTCAGTTTGTCGAGCAGGAACTCGATGGCGGCGATTTCGTCCATCGGGTGCAGCAGCTTGCGCAGGATCCACATGCGCTGCAGCTCGTCCTCGGCGGTCAGCAACTCTTCACGGCGGGTGCCGGAGCGGTTGATATTGATCGCAGGGAATACGCGCTTCTCGGCGATTCGACGGTCAAGCGGCAGCTCCATGTTGCCAGTGCCCTTGAACTCTTCGTAGATCACCTCGTCCATCTTCGACCCAGTCTCGACCAGCGCGGTAGCGAGGATGGTCAGCGAACCACCTTCCTCGATATTGCGCGCGGCACCGAAGAAGCGCTTGGGCTTCTCCAGGGCATGGGCGTCGACACCACCGGTGAGTACCTTGCCGGAGCTCGGGATCACGGTGTTGTAGGCACGCGCCAGGCGGGTGATGGAGTCCAGCAGGATGACCACGTCCTTCTTGTGCTCGACCAGGCGCTTGGCCTTCTCGATCACCATTTCGGCAACCTGCACGTGGCGGGTTGGCGGTTCGTCGAAGGTGGAGGCAACCACTTCGCCGCGCACGGTGCGCTGCATCTCGGTCACTTCTTCCGGGCGCTCGTCGATCAGCAGGACGATCAGGTGGCACTCCGGGTTGTTGCGGGTGATGTTGGCCGCGATGTTCTGCAGCATGATCGTCTTGCCCGCTTTCGGCGGCGCCACGATCAGGCCACGCTGGCCCTTGCCGATCGGCGCACACAGGTCGATCACGCGGCCGGTGAGGTCTTCGGTGGAGCCGTTACCGGCCTCCATCTTCAGGCGCTCATTGGGGAACAGGGGCGTGAGGTTCTCGAACAGGATCTTATTCTTGGCGTTCTCCGGTCGGTCGTAGTTGATCGAGTCGACCTTGAGCAACGCGAAGTAGCGCTCGCCCTCTTTCGGCGGGCGAATCTTGCCGACAATGGTGTCGCCGGTACGCAGGTTGAAGCGGCGGATCTGGCTGGGCGAAACGTAGATATCGTCGGGGCCGGCCAGGTAGGAGGAGTCGGCGGAGCGCAGGAAGCCGAAGCCGTCCTGGAGAATCTCCAGCACGCCGTCACCGGATATCTCCTCGCCGCTCTTCGCGTGCTTTTTCAGCAAGGCGAAGATGATGTCCTGCTTGCGCGAACGGGCCATGTTCTCCAGGCCCATGGCTTCGGACATTTCCAGAAGTTCGGCAATCGGCTTTTGCTTGAGTTCGGTCAGATTCATAGGAATGACGTAGATAGATATGGAGAGAGGAAAGCATTGAGCTTTGGAGGCCGCGCCGCCGAGAAGGCGACAGGATCGCTGTGCTTATTCGAGTTAGGAGTGCGTCGGCGACGGCATGCAGGGGGCTGCGTAGATGAAGCAGCGGTCCGAATGTAACACCAGTGCAACGGGTCGTCTAGTAGTGAAGTACGAAAAAGCCCCACTCAAGGCGGGGCTTTTTCGTACGATTCGATCACGTTCAGGCGACGCACAGGCCGCCCTGGCAATCAGATGTTGGCGTCAAGGAAAGCCGCCAGCTGGGACTTGGAGAGAGCCCCTACCTTGGTGGCCTCGACGTTGCCGTTCTTGAACAGCATCAGGGTCGGAATGCCACGCACGCCATACTTCGGCGGGGTGTCCTGGTTCTCGTCGATGTTCAGCTTGCAGACCTTCAGTTTGCCCTGGTAATCCTTGGCGATTTCGTCGAGGACCGGCGCAATCATCTTGCACGGACCGCACCACTCGGCCCAATAGTCGACCAGCACCGCGCCTTCGGCACTAAGCACGTCCTGCTCGAAGCTGGCATCGGTGACGTTGGTGATGAACTCGCTCATGGAAAATCTCCGTGGTTCGGAAGCAAAAAAGTGGAGCCATCATAGCCCGGCTTTCAGATGACCGAAAGCCGAGGGCGATTGAGCTTGCCTATGGCTGTACGGGTAAAAACTGATCGAGCGGCGATTGCGCGTCAATTTCCTTGACGACGATCAGGCCCCGATACACGACCAACAGGCAACCTTGGCCCACACTCGCAGGTTACAGCCCGCCTATAGTGAGCTCTGCAAGCCAAATTCCAGAGACCCGCACCAGCCGCAGTCCTGTCCCGCCAACAGAGCTAGTGGTACTGACGTACCGCTATTCACGTTGGCTCGACAAGGCAACCGTGGCAGGATTGCGCGGTTCAGCCTCGAGACCCAGACCATGCCCGATATCCCTGCCGAAACCCCATCCCTGATCGCTGCCATTGACCTTGGCTCGAACAGCTTCCACATGGTGCTGGCCAAGGTCGACCATGGTGAGATCCGCATTCTTGAGCGGCTGGGGGACAAAGTGCAGCTGGCTGCCGGCCTGGATGAGGAGCGCAACCTGAGCGAAGAGGCTATCCAGCGCGGCCTCGACTGCCTGCGCCGCTTCGCCCAGTTGATCATCGGCCTGCCGGAGGGTTCCGTACGGATCGTCGGGACCAACGCCCTGCGCGAGGCTGTGAACCGCAGCGAGTTCATCCGCCGCGCCGAGGAAATCGTCGGCCACCCGGTAGAGGTCATCTCCGGGCGTGAGGAAGCCCGCCTGATCTACCTCGGCGTCTCCCATACCCTGCCCGACAACCCCGGACGTCGGCTGGTCGCTGATATCGGCGGCGGCAGCACCGAGTTCATCATCGGCCAGCGCTTCGAATCGCAACTACGGGAAAGCCTGCAGATGGGCTGCGTCAGTTACACCCAGCGCTATTTCCGCGACGGCAAGATCACGCCGGCACGTTATGCACAGGCCTATACGGCCGCGCGCCTGGAACTCATGGGCATCGAGTACAGCCTGCGCCGCCTCGGCTGGCAGGAGGCCGTTGGCGCATCCGGCACCATCCGCGCGGTGGGCCTGGCGATCCAGGCCGCCGGTCTCGGCGGTGGCGAAATCAACCCTGAAGGCTTGGCCTGGCTGAAGCGCAAGATCTTCAAGCTAGGTGAGGTGGACAAACTGGAACTGGAGGGCATCAAGCCTGATCGCCGTCCGATTTTCCCCGCTGGCCTGGCGATCACCGAAGCGATCTTCGAGGCGCTCGAACTCAAGCAAATGACCCATTCCGAGGGCGCACTGCGCGAAGGCGTGCTGTATGACCTGCTGGGCCGCCACCACCATGAGGATGTTCGCGAGCGCACGCTGAGTGCACTGATGGAACGCTGCCATGTGGACATCGAGCAGGCGGCACGGGTCGAAGCGAAGGCCCTGAAGGCCCTGGAGGAAGTGGCATCCAGCTGGGAGCTGGACGACGACTGGCACCGCGACCTGCTGTTGTGGGCTGCACGCGTTCACGAGATTGGCATGGACATCGCCCATTACCACTACCACAAGCACGGTGCCTACCTGATCGAGCATTCCGACCTGCCCGGTTTCTCCCGCCAGGACCAGCAGATGCTGGCGCTACTGGTGCGCGGCCACCGCCGCAACATCCCCAAGGACAAGTTCGCCGAGTTCGGCGACGAAGGCACCAAACTGCTGCGCCTGTGCGTGCTGCTGCGCTTCGCCATTCTCTTTCACCACATCCGCGGTACCTCGGCCATGCCCCAGGTGAAACTGAAGGCCGATGGCAACATCTTTGCCGTGCAGTTCCCCAAGGGCTGGCTGGAGGCAAATCCGCTGACCCAGGCCGATTTCGAGCAGGAGGCCCAGTGGCTGAAGCGCATCGACGTGGTGCTTAAGGTCAGCTGACCGCAGCTGCAACGAATAACGGGGCCCAAGGGCCCCGTTATTCATGGCTGGCTCAACGCACGCTGATCGGCGGGTTGGTCAGCTTGTCCAGCAGGAGCATCTGGGCATTGCGCGAGTTCTGGTTGCCGCTCGGGCTGTTGCGCAGATAGCGGCCGTCCGGTTGCAGCACCCAGCTCTGGGTGTTGTCGGCGATATAGGCTTCCAGCTCTTTCTTCACGCGGGTAAGCAGCTTCTTGCCCTCGACCGGGAAGCAGGTCTCGACGCGCATGTCGAGGTTGCGTTCCATCCAGTCGGCACTGGAGAGGTACATCTTCTCGTCACCGCCGTTGAGGAAGTAGTAGATGCGGCTGTGTTCGAGGAAGCGGCCGATGATCGAGCGCACCTGGATGTTGTGCGACACCCCCGGGATGCCCGGGCGCAGGCAACACATGCCGCGCACCACCAGGTCGATGCGCACACCGCTCTGGCTGGCCTTGTATAGGGCGCGAATGACCTTCGGATCGGTCAGCGCGTTGACCTTGACCATGATGTGCGCAGGCTTGCCTTCACTGGCGTGCAGGGTCTCGCGGGCGATCATGTCGAGGATGGTCTTCTTCAGCGTGAAGGGCGCATGCAGCAGCTTCTTCATACGCAAGGTCTTGCCCATGCCGATCAACTGGTTGAACAGCTTGTGCAAGTCTTCGCAGAGGGCATCATCGGCGGTCAGCATGCTGTAGTCGGTGTACAAGCGCGCGTTGCCGGCGTGGTAGTTGCCAGTGCCGAGGTGCGCATAGCGGCGCAGCTCGCCGTTTTCGCGACGGAGGATGAGCATCATCTTGGCGTGGGTCTTGAAACCGACCACACCATAGATCACCACCGCACCTGCCTGCTGCAGGCGGCTCGCCAGTTGCAGGTTGGACTCTTCGTCGAAGCGCGCACGCAGCTCGATCACCGCGGTGACTTCCTTGCCGTTGCGCGCGGCCTCCACCAGGGAGTCGACGATTTCCGAGTTGGCACCGGCGCGATACAAGGTCTGCTTGATCGCCAGGACGTTCGGGTCCTTGGCCGCCTGGCGCAGGAAGTCCACCACCGGGGTGAAAGACTCGAAGGGATGCAGAAGCAGGATGTCCTGCTTGCCAACCACGTTGAACAGGTTCTCGGCTTTCTGCAGCAATTTGGGAATCACTGGGGTGAAGGTGGCGTGCTGCAGCTCCGGATGGCTTTCCAGGCCAGTGATGCTGAACAGGCGGGTCAGGTTCACCGGACCATTGACCTGGTACAGCTCACTTTCCGCCAGGCCGAACTGCTTGAGCAGATAGTCGGACAGGTTCTTCGGGCAGGTGTCGGCCACTTCCAGGCGCACCGCATCGCCATAGCGACGGGAGAACAGCTCGCCGCGCAGGGCGCGGGCCAGGTCGTCGACATCCTCGGTGTCCACCGAGAGGTCGGCGTTACGGGTCAGACGGAACTGGTAGCAGCCCTTCACCTTCATGCCAGGAAACAGGTCGTCGGCATGGGCGTGGATCATCGAGGAGAGGAAAACGAAGTTATCCCCGGCCCCGCCGATGTCCTCTGGCACGCGAATGACCCGCGGCAGTAGGCGCGGAGCGGGGATGATCGCCAGACCGGAGTCACGGCCGAAGGCGTCGACCCCCTCAAGCTCGACGATGAAGTTGAGGCTCTTGTTCACCAACAACGGGAAGGGGTGCGTCGGGTCCAGGCCGATGGGGGTGATGATCGGCGCGATCTCGTCGCGGAAGTAACGACGCACCCAGCTCTTCAGCTTCGCGGTCCAGTAGCGACGGCGAATGAAGTTGACCTGGTGCTTGGCCAACTCGGGCAACAGGATGTCGTTGAGAATGGTGTACTGCCGCGCCACCTGCTCGTGCACCAGCTCGCTGATGCGTGCCATCACCTGGTGCGGCAGCAGGCCGTCAGCGCCGGCCTGCTCACGGGCGAAGGTGATCTGTTTCTTCAACCCGGCAACGCGAATCTCGAAGAATTCGTCCAGGTTGCTGGAGAAGATCAGCAAGAACTTCAGACGCTCGAGAAGTGGATAGGACTCGTCCAGCGCCTGCTCCAGCACGCGGATGTTGAACTGCAGCTGGGACAGTTCGCGATGGATGTACAGGCTGCTGTCATCCAGGCTGGGCACCACCAGCGGGGCGGGGGCCGGCGCGGGCGCAGGTGCAGGTGCAGGTGCAGGGGCAGCGACGGGCGCCACCAGAGCCTCCTGAGGCGCCGGCTCAGGGGTGATCTGAGCCTCGGCAACGGGTTCTAGCAATGCGCTGGGATTGAGTCCTTCGGTGTTCATCTGCAGTTCCTGGGGGGAGTTCAGGCTCCCGTCTTGAGCATTTCTGCGGCGCGTTTGGCGAAGTAGGTGAGAATGCCATCAGCACCGGCGCGTTTGAAGGCCACCAGGGATTCGAGGATGACCGCCTCGCTCAGCCAGCCGTTCTGGATGGCGGCCATGTGCATGGCGTACTCGCCGCTGACCTGGTAGGCAAAGGTCGGCACGCGGAATTCATCTTTCACCCGGCGCACGATATCAAGGTACGGCATGCCCGGCTTGACCATCACCATGTCGGCACCTTCGGCCAGGTCGGCCGCCACTTCATGCAGGGCTTCGTCGGTGTTGGCCGGGTCCATCTGGTAGCTGGCCTTGTTGCCCTTGCCGAGGTTGGCGGCCGAGCCGACGGCATCGCGGAAGGGGCCGTAGTAGGCGCTGGCGTACTTGGCCGAGTAGGCCATGATGCGCACGTTGGGGAAGTCGGCCAATTCCAGAGCTTCGCGGATGGCTTGGATGCGACCGTCCATCATGTCGGATGGCGCCACTACCTGAGCGCCGGCTTCGGCGTGGGACAGCGCCTGCTTGACCAGCGCATCGACGGTGATGTCGTTCTGCACGTAGCCGTTGTCGTCGAGGATGCCGTCCTGGCCGTGGGTGGTGAAGGGGTCCAGGGCCACGTCGCTGATCACACCCAGCTCCGGGAAGCGCTCACGCAGGGCGCGAATGGCACGCTGGGCGATACCCTCCGGGTTCCAGGCCTCGGCGCCATCGAGGGACTTCTTCTCCAGCGGCGTCACCGGGAAGAGCGCCAGCGCCGGAATACCCAGGTCCACCCATTCGGCGGCTTCTTCGAGCAGCAGGTCTATGGACAGGCGCTCCACCCCGGGCATCGAGGGCACGGCTTCACGGCGGTTTTCGCCATCGAGCACGAACACCGGCAGGATCAGGTCATCGACCGTCAGGACGCTCTCGCGCACCAGGCGACGGGAGAAGTCGTCACGACGATTACGGCGCAGTCGGGTGGCGGGGAACAGGCGGTTGGCGGGGGTAAAGCTCACAGCAAACTCCAGGGCCCGGATCGGACGCAGTCTGACAATATAAGCTCCGATTATGACCGAATGGTAACAATCCGCGACAGCGACCCTTGGTCGCGTTAGCACGGCCCACGTCAGGCGCCGCAAGGGACAGCCAGCCGACGACGGATCCGCTCCGGGGAGCCAGAAGCTTTTCCCCAGACGCCATCCCGGTTAGGCTGCGCGTTCATTTCGCTGCCCAGCCCATTCCATGCTGCAACAAGCTCTTCAGGATTTCGGCTACCTCGCCCTCTTCCTCGGCACCTTCTTCGAGGGTGAGACCATCCTGGTCCTGGCCGGGTTCCTCGCCTTCCGCGGTTATATGGACATCAACTACGTGGTGGCCACAGCCTTCTTCGGCAGCTATGCCGGGGACCAGCTGTGGTATTACATGGGACGCCACAAGGGCCGCCAGCTCCTGGCCCGCCGGCCACGCTGGGAGGCGATGGGCGAACGTGCGCTCAGGCACATTCGCCGCCATCCGGACATCTGGGTTCTCAGCTTCCGTTTCGTTTATGGGCTGCGCACCGTCATGCCAGTGGCGATCGGCCTGTCCGGTTACCCTCCACTGCGCTACCTGATCCTCAATGGCATCGGCGCCATCATCTGGGCGCTGGCCCTGGGCTTTGCCGCTTTCCACTTCGGCGCCGTGCTCGAGGGCATGCTGGGCAATCTGAAGCGCTATGAGCTGATGGTCCTTGGCGGCCTGCTGGCAATCGGTGGGATGCTTTGGTTGCGCCGCCGATTGCGCAGCAATGGCCGGCGCTGATCAGAGCACCAGCGCCGTTTTTCGCCGAGGCAAGCCAAACAGTCCGGCCAGGCTGACCAGGCTGTAGGCCAGCAACAGCCATGCAGCGATGGCTCCGAATGGCAACAGCCCCAGGTCCATGGCCAACCAGAGCACAGGCCAATTCGCCAGCAGGCGAGCCAGTTCCAGGGCACACGCCCAGGGGCGGTTCTCCAGCCAGGCACCGATCACATAAAGACCGAACGCCATCCAGGCCAGCCCCAGCCACATTGTTCCGCTGACCAGTTCAGCCCCCCTGCCCAACAGATAAGTACCCGCCACCACGTAGGGCACAAATTGCAGCACGGCGTAACACGTCTGCCCCAGCCCCAGGGGCACCTCGAATTTGACGAACTGTCCGAGGTCCGGCTTGGCCTGTGGATACTTCGCGGCCACGTCCGCCGGCCGCCAGCCGGTGCGCATGAACCAGATGCGCAGCTTGTCCCAACGGGACTCGGCACGCATCGCGTCGTGCCACAGATGCACATAGAACTGCAGGTTGGCCCACAGCGGATTCCAGCTGGCCAGCGGTGTGGTCACACCGAAGACCACCGGGTCTTCGGTCAGCTCCTCCTGGAAAGTGCCGAACAGCCGGTCCCAGAGAATGAACACCCCGCCGTAGTTGCGATCCATATAAACGGGATTCTGCGCATGGTGCACCCGATGATTGGACGGCGTGATGAACCCCCACTCGAACCAGCCGAGCTTCGGCACATGGCGGGTATGCACCCAGAACTGGTAGAGCAGGTTCAATGCGCCCACAGTGAGAAAAACCAGCGGCGGCACGCCGACGATGGCCATCGGCAGGTAGAAGATCCAGCCCAAGAGGAAGCCGGTACTGGTCTGCCGGAGGGCAGTGGACAGGTTGTACTCCTCACTCTGGTGGTGCACCGAGTGGGCTGCCCAGAGCACATTACGCTCATGCCCGAGGCGGTGGTTCCAGTAGTAGCAAAAATCGTAGAAGACGAACGCCAGCAGCCACATCCACAGGCTCTGCGCCGACAGATCGAACAACGCCAGGTGCTGCCAGGCAATACTGTAGGTCAGCAGGCCCAGCCCCTTGGTCAACAAGCCACTGGTGGTGGACAGCACCCCCGCGCCGAGGCTGCTAAGCGTGTCGGCGGTGCGGTAATTGCGCATCCCGCGCAAGCGGTCGGCCAGCAGTTCGAGCCCGATCAGCAGGAAGAAGAAAGGCACTGCGTAGAAGATGTAATTCATGGGCCTGCCATATCGTTATGCGTATCCAAGGACTAGGATTGCTCGTTAGGATGCTACCCCGCAGCCGGGCCAGGCCCTCGGCATGGCGTGCCAACACAACCGGCATATGACGACAGCATGCGCAGACTCCTGAAGCCCCTACTGATCTTCCTGACAATCGCCGCTGGCGTCGCCCTGCTCGGGCTTTACCCCTATCGCAATGCTCTCTGGCCTCAGGCGGCCGACCTCGACGCCGCCAGCGCCCGCTTGGCGCCGCACCTGACGCTGCGCGCACCTGTCGGCAAGGGCCCCTTCCCTACGGTGTTGGTGTTCCACGGCTGCAGCGGCCAGAGCCCCGGATTCGTCAAGAACGTGACCAGCTGGCTGCTGCCGGCCGGTTATGCCGTGCTCTTCGTCGACAGCCATGCCGCCCGTGGCATCAACGACTGGCACCCGGTCTGTGACGGCAAGCAGTTATGGGGCAACGAACGCGCACTTGACGTGTATGCCGCCCTGGCCCTGGCCCATGGCTATCCGGAAATCGACCAGCAGCGCCTGGCCCTGCTCGGTTACTCCCATGGCGGCTGGACCATCCTCGACGCGCTGGCTTACGACGGCGCCGCCGGCCACGGTTTCCCCGCCACTGGCAAGGCGACGCTGGGTGGCGTGCGAGGCGTCGTTGCCTTCTACCCCTACTGCGGCTTCCCGGCGCATCTGCGTGACGGCGTGGGCAACACGGCGCCCGTCCTGATGTTCCTTGCCGGCAAGGACAGCGTCACCGATCACCAGCAATGCCTGTCCGCGCTCGACAGCCTGGACGGCGGCCGATTGCAACTCGTGCAGTACGGCAATGCCGACCATGTCTTCGACCAGCGCAGCGACTTGAATACCTACCAACCCGGGCTGGCCCAGGATGCCCAGCGGCGTACGCTGGCCTTCCTGCGGGAAACCCTCGGCCCCACCCCATGACCTGGAGATACCTATGACCAAGAAAGTTGCCGTGATCCTGTCCGGCTGTGGCGTATACGACGGCGCAGAAATCCACGAGAGCGTGATCGCCCTGCTGCGTCTGGATCAACGCGGCGCAAAGGTGCAGTGCTTTGCACCGAACATTGCCCAGCACCATGTGATCGATCACACCACCGGCGACGAAATGCCGGAAAGCCGCAACGTCCTGGTGGAGTCGGCGCGCATCGCCCGCGGCGAAATCAAGGACGTGCGCGAACTGAAGGCCGAGGACTTCGATGCGCTGATCGTGCCCGGCGGATTCGGCGCTGCGAAGAACCTTTCCGACTTCGCCCTCAGTGGTGCCAGCTGCACAGTGCAGCCCGACGTGCTGGCCGCAGCCCGTGGCTTTGCTGAAGCGCACAAGCCGGTTGGCCTGATCTGCATCTCCCCGGCCCTGGCGGCGAAGATCTATGGCGCGGGCGTCTCCTGCACCATCGGCAACGACGCCGGCACTGCCGCCGCCCTCACCGAAATGGGTGCCCAGCACGTCGAGTGCGAGGTCAGCGAGATCGTCCAAGATGAGAAGCGCAAGCTGGTGACCACCCCGGCCTACATGTTGGCTCAATCGATCAGCGAGGCCGCCGCAGGCATCAACAAGCTGGTCGACCGCGTGCTCGAGCTGACGCACTGACCACCCTGGACGGGCAGTTCACGCTGCCCGTCCGCGTGCCGATCCGGCCAATCCTCCAGCCACTCCCGCCAAGCCACTGGCACAGCACCTCATCCTGCGGCAGCGTCGGGCAATCGGGCATACAGGAGGCACCATGACCCCATCCGACTTCACCCTCACCCCTGAGCTTCATCAGGCCGTGAGCGGCTTCTTCGAACGCATTCCGTTCAATCGCGTGCTGGGGATCCAGTTGGGCGAGATGTCCACCGAGAAGGTGGTCATGCACCTGCCGATGAAGGACGAGCTGATCGGCAACTTCGTGCACGGCATTCTCCACGGAGGGGTGATTTCCAGCCTGCTCGATGTAGTAGGAGGCGCAATGGCGCTGATCGGCGCCTTCGAACGCCATCAGCACTTGACCGGCACGGAGCGCATGGCTCGGCTGTCCAAGCTCGGCACCATTGACCTTCGGATCGACTACCTGCGGCCCGGGCGTGGCAAACACTTCACCGCCACCGCCGTACTGCTGCGCTCAGGCAACAAGGTTGCGGTGGTGCGCTCGGAACTGCACGCGGATGACGGCACTCTGGTTGCGGTCGGGACCGGCACCTACCTCTGTGGCTAGGCAGGATCAGCTACGGCTGAGGCGCGTCAGCACTCGGTCGAGGGCATTGGCGAAAGCCTGGCGATCGCGCTCGCCATAGGCGGCCTGGCCGCCGCCCATCTGCCCCTGATCACGCAGGTCCGTCAGCAGATTGCGCACCGCCAGGCGCTCGCCCATGTTGCGCTCATCGAACTCCTTGCCGCGCGGGTCCAGCGCCGCCACGCCTTTCTTGATCAGACGATCGGCCAGCGGCACATCACTACAGATCACCAGCTCCCCGGGCATGGCGCTTTCCACCAGATAGTCATCGGCCGCATCCGGGCCGCTGGGCACGACGATCAGGCGCACGCACGCAAAAGCCGGCTTGACCTGACTCTGCCCGGCCACCAACAGCACCTCGAACTTGCGCTTCAAGGCGAACTTGATCACCTGGTCCTTGGCCGCCCGAGGGCAGGCATCGGCATCGATCCAGACACGCATGCTCGGCTTCACACCTTTCACAAACAGACAGGGCGAGGAGTATGCCACTCCCCGCCACCGGCTCAAGCCTGCGCCGTGCTCCGCTCGCGCAGCCGGCTGCGACCATAGAGCATGGCGATGGTCAACAGCGCCAGGCCCTGGGCCGACAGGCTGTAAGCGTCAGGATGGATACCTAGCCAGTCGAACTCGAAGAACGGCACCGGACGCGTGCCCAGGACACCTGCCTCCTGCAGGGCGGCTACACCATGGCCGGCAAATACCACGGACAGGGCGCAGAGCAGTGCCGCGTTGGCGCTGAAAAAGGTCCCCAGCGGCAACTTCGCCGAGCCACGCAGAATGATCCAAGCCAGCCCCACCAGCAGCACCAGCGCGGTCAAGGCCCCAGCCACCACCATGCCATGGCCGGCCGGACCCGCCTGCAGCCAGAGAGTCTCGTAGAACAGGATCACTTCGAATAGTTCGCGATACACCGAGAAGAACGCCAGCACCGCGAACCCAAAGCGTCCGCCGCCAGTGATCAGGTTCCGCTGGATGTAGTTCTGCCACGCCGCCGCATGGCGTCGGTCATGCATCCACACGCCGAGCCAGAGCACCATGACGGCAGCGAACAAGGCCGTGCAGCCCTCCATCAGCTCGCGCTGAGCGCCACCGACATCGATTACGTAAGCGGCCAGCGCCCATGTGCCAACACCTGCCAACAGCGCTACGCCCCAGCCGATATGCACACTCCGGGCGGCATGTTCCTGGCCGGTATTGCGCAGGTACGCAAGGATAGCGGCCAGCACCAGGATGGCCTCCAGCCCTTCACGCAGGAGGATCAGCAGGCTGGAGAAGAAACTCAGGGAGCCGCCAAGAGCATCGCCATCCAGGAGTTCGGCGGACTTGCCCAGCTCAGCCTTGGCCTGCTCCAGAAACTGCGCCGCCTTGCCAACCGGCTGGCGATCCTGCAGGGCTTGGCGGTAGGCCATGAGGGCGCGCTCGGTGGTCTTGCGCTGTGCCGTATCGAGGTTATCGAGGGAGTTCTCCACCAGCTCGAAACCTTCCAGGTAAGCCGCCACCGAGAGGTCGTAAGCCTGCTCCGCATCACCGGTGCGATAAGCCTTGAGGCTCTGCTCCAGGGTCGCTTGGGTATGCCCGATAAGCTCCTTGGGCCCGCGCTGCTGCAGCGGCGGCTGGGCGCGTTGCGCACGGAACAGGGCTATTGCCTCGACGCCCTGGTTGGCACCGATCTCCTCCGGCGTACGTCCCGCCAGCTCTGCCAGCGAGATGGGCGCACCTTTCACGGCAGCATCGGCACTGAAGCCGGCAATGTAGCTGGCCAGGTCCCAGCGCTGCCGATCATCCAACTGGTCGGCGAACGCCGGCATATCGGTGCCTTCGACACCGAGGCCGATGGTGTTGTAGAGGTCATAGAGGCTCAGCCGGTCAAGCCTGGCCTGGTCGCGCAGGTTGGCCGGCGGGGGCTCCAGGCCAACCCCTGCCGGTCCATCACCAGCACCCATGTCGCCATGGCAGACGCTGCAATGCTGGGCATACAGCGGCGCGCCGCGTGCAGGGTCAGGCGTAATGGCCGGTATCTGACTGACGTCGTAGGCCGCGGCCAGATGAGCGGCCAATTGGCGCGTCTGACGAGCCACCTTGTCACCCTCCTGACGAGCTTCGACGGCTTGGCGCAGGCTCGCCACGCCGGATACCAGGTCCCTCTGTTCGGTGCGCGCCGGCAGGGCCACGATCAGGCCCTGCAGGACGCCAAGAAATTCAAGTTGTTCGCGGTACTCGCCCTGATCAATCACGTCGCCATTGGCGACAGTGGCCGGGTAGTCGGCACCGATATAACCCAGTAGATGCAGCGCCTGAGCGGCGCCGTCGGCCGGATCGGCCAGGAGGTTGAAGCTGCAAATGGCCAACAACGGCAGTAGCAGGCAGCTGAGAAGCCGGGAAAACGGGAACATGTTTCAATCTCAAATGAGAATGGGGATCGAGATTGTTACGCTCCCAACAATTCAGCTCAACCCCCAATTTCCACGTCCCTTGTGACGCTTTGCCGCAACGCCCCTCTGAAACGATGCCAGCAAGGCCGTGCTAGACGGTGGCGCGACGCACGGTGGCCAGCAAGGCTGCGGCACCGACGAACAACGCGGCAAAACTGCGATTCATCATCCGCTGTTGGCGCGGCGTCCGCAGCAGCCGCAATACGCGGGCAGCCAGGCCGGTGTAGCCGGCCATCACGATCAGGTCGACGGTGATCATGGTCGCGCCCATGACCAGGTACTGTTCAACCAGAGGTGCATGCGGATCGATGAACTGCGGCAGCACCGCGAGCATGAAGACGATGGCCTTGGGGTTGCTGAAGTTGACCAGGAAGCCGCGCAGCACCAGCGTCAGCGGGCGCCCCAGGGGACGTTCGGCGGAATCGTCGGCGAGGTCGCTCGGCAGCGCCTGCCATTGCTTCAAGGCGAGGTAAACGAGGTAGACCACGCCGAACCATTTGATCAGACTGAAGGCCAGGGCCGAAGCCGCGAGGATGGCGCCGACGCCGGCCGCGACAATGGCGATCTGCAAGGCCAGGCCCAACTGCAGGCCGATGGCGTTCCAGTAGCCGCGCCAGAAACCATATTGCAGGCCGGACGACATGGAGGCGATGGCACCGGCACCCGGTGACAGGCTGATCACCCAGCAGGCGACCAGAAAAGCGAGCCAGGTTTCGAGCGCCATGGCACTTACCTCGGAAATGAAAAAGGGCAGGCCGCACAGCCTACCCCTTGTCATCCGTACTGCACAGAGCCTTGCGTCAGCGCCAGCGGCGCACAGCCTTCTGGAAGAACAGGCTGTTGGGCACCTGAACCATGGCACCGTGATTGTCCGTACCGAGGTCTTCCAGGGTGGTGTAGAAGAGGTTGATGGAGACCACACGCCCCTTCACCCCCAGCTTGTCAGCGCTTTCCACCACTTCCACCGTATCGCCCAGGCGGAACGGGCCGAGGGAGAAGATCAGCACCGCGCAGAACATGTTCGACAGCACGCTCCATATAGCGAAGAACGCCACCGCAGCAACGGCGGTGAAGCCGGTGAGCGCCGCCCAGAGCACCTCGGCGGAAACGCCAAAGCGCTCCAGCACCAACATGAAGGCACTGCCCAGGATGATCCAACGCAGCAGCCCGCGCAGCGGCAGCAACAGCTCCTGCGGCAGCTGCGGGTAGCGCGCACCCAGGCGGGAGATGCCACGAGTGACGATGCGCTGAACCAACCAGGCCAACAGTAGAATCAGCAATACCTGGGCGGCGCGGATCAGCGGTTCGCTCCAGGCGGTGAGGAGTTGCAGTTCATCCATCAATCGGCTGCCTCCAACTGACGCTGCAGTTCCTCCAGGCTCTCCAGGGCTTCCAGCCAGCGTTCTTCAAGCTCGGCTTCACGACCTTTCAATTTCGCTTGCTCAGCCAGCAGGTCGCGCAGCTCGTCCTTGCACGCGACTTCGTAGAGGGCGGAATCGCCCAACCGGGTCTCGATCTCGGCGAGTTTCTCGTGCACCTTGCCGAGCTCTTTTTCCAGCTTCTCCGCCTCGCGCTTGTGCGGGGCCAGCTGCTGGCGAAGGGCGGCGGCAGCCTGACGCTGCGCGCGCTTATCGGTCTTGTCCGGGCTTGCTGTCGCCGATGCAACCGGGGCCTGCCGCGCACGGAAATCCACCAGCCAGCGCGCGTAGTCGTCGAGGTCGCCATCGAACGGCTGTACGCGACCGTCGGCCACGAGCAGGAACTCGTCCGTGGTGCTCTTGAGCAGGTGCCGGTCGTGGGACACTACCAGTACAGCACCGGCAAAATCCTGCAGGGCCATGGTCAGGGCCAGGCGCATTTCCAGATCGAGGTGGTTGGTCGGTTCGTCAAGTAGCAGCAGGTTGGGCTTCTGCCAGGCGATCAGGGCCAGGGCCAGGCGCGCCTTTTCGCCACCGGAGAAGTTCAGCACTGGCTCGTCGCAGCGGTCGCCACGGAAGTCGAACCCACCCAGGAAGTCGCGTAGGGTCTGCTCACGCTCGCCCGGCGCGATGCGTTGCAGGTGCAACAGCGGGCTGGCCTGCGGGTCCAGGGCATCCAACTGGTGCTGGGCAAAATAGCCAATGGCCAGGTTTTCGCCGCGCGCCAGACGCCCGCCGAGCGGCTCGAGCTCGCCGGCCAGGGTCTTGATCAGCGTCGACTTACCGGCTCCATTGGGGCCCAGCAGACCAATACGTGCACCCGGCACCAGTTGCAATTTGACCTGTTCGAGCACGGCCTTTGAGCCGTAACCCAGGCGACCTTCCGCAAGGTCGAGCAACGGGCTGGAGACCTTGTCCGCCTCACGGAAGCTGAAGTCGAAAGGCGAGTCGACGTGGGCCGGCGCCAACTCTTCGAGGCGTTCCAAGGCCTTGATCCGGCTCTGCGCCTGGCGGGCCTTGGTGGCCTTGGCCTTGAAACGGGCGATGAAGCTCTCCATGTGGGCCCGCTGCGCCTGCTGCTTCTCGTAGACCTGTTGCTGCTGCGCAAGGCGCTCGGCGCGGGTGCGCTCGAAGGCCGAGTAGCCGCCGCGATAGAGCGTCAGCTTGCGTTGCTCGAGATGCGCTACATGGTCGACGACGGCGTCGAGGAAGTCCCGGTCATGGGAGATCAGCATCAGGGTGCCGGGGTAACTCTTGAGCCACTCTTCCAGCCAGAGGATGGCGTCCAGGTCAAGGTGGTTGGTCGGTTCGTCGAGCAGCAGCAGCTCGGACGGACACATCAGCGCTTGCGCGAGGTTCAGACGCATCCGCCAGCCACCAGAGAAGTCGCCGACGCGGCGATCCATCTGCTCTGCGGTGAAACCCAGACCGGCCAGCAGCTTGCGGGCACGGGCATCGGCAGTGTAGCCATCGGCGCTGTCCAGCTCGATGTGCAGGCGGGCGATGGCGGTACCGTCGTGGCCTGCCTCGGCCTCGGCCAGCGCTCGCTGGACCTGACGCAGGTGCAGGTCGCCGTCGAGGACGTAGTCCACTGCCAGACGTTCGAGGTTGTCCACTTCCTGGCGCATGTGGGCAATGCGCCAGTCAGGCGGCAGGCGGCAATCACCGGCGTCCGGCCCCAGCTCGCCGCGCAGTAACGCGAACAGGCTGGATTTGCCAGCGCCATTGGCACCGATCAGGCCGACTTTCTGGCCGGCATGTAGGGTCAGCTCAGCGCCTTCTAGCAGGCGCTGCGGACCACGCTGTAGAGTGAGGTTTTGCAGTCGAATCATGATGGCGGCGGAGTGTACCAGCTTCGCCGCACCGTCGCCCGGGGGAGCGCAATGCCTTCAGACCTGTGGACCTTTTCCCTGAAGCTCTATGCCCGCCCTGGTATCGAGCAAGCCTGCCTGTACCTGCAGGATCAGGGCGCTGACATCTGCCTGCTGCTATGCGCCTGCTGGCTTGGACGACGCGGCACCCCCTTCGAGGAGACCTACCTGGACACCCTCGAGCAACTTGCCGGACCTTGGCAGGAAAGCGTCGTGGGTCCACTGCGGGCCCTGCGTCAGGAGTGGCGTGCAGAAGCGCAAGTGGATAGCGCACTGGCGACGTTGCGCAAACGAGTCAAGGAGCTGGAGCTGGATGCGGAGCGCGAGCTGCTGACGCGCCTGGAGCAGGCCGCACAACTCTGGCCGCGAGCAACGGCGGACGACCTGGGCGAATGGCTGCTCAACAGCGCCCCAGCGCTGGAGAAGTCAGGCCACGACGCGCTTGATCAACTGCGCGCCGCGGCCTTTGCGCTTTAGTTCGACGACGAAGTCGGTGCAGCGCTGTTGCCACTGGCCGACGCAACGCTGGCAACCGGCGCAGCTGCGGCGACAGGTGCCGGAGCAGGAGCGGCAGGTGCGGGAGCCGATGCAGGAGCTGCGGGCTTCACTGCGGGTGCCGGAGCGGCGGCCTTGGTGGCGGGCTCGGATTTCTTGGCCGCTGGCTTGGCCGGCGCTTTCTTGGCAGCAGGTTTCGCAGCACTGGCCGCAGGTGCGGTTTTAGCTGCCGGCTTGGCGGCTGGGGCAGCAGGCTTGGCTGCAGTCTTGGGTGCTGCCTTGACAGCAGGCTTGGCGGCAGCGGTCTTGGCGGCAGGTTTGGCTGCAGCAGCCTTGGCTACCGGTTTAGCCGCTGGCTTGGCCGCAGGTTTCGCCGCAGCAGCCTTGGCTACCGGTTTAGCCGCTGGCTTGGCTGCAGGTTTGGCCGCAGCAGCCTTGGCTACCGGTTTGGCCGCAGCAACCTTGGCCACCGGCTTAGCGGCTGGCTTGGCTGCAGGTTTGGCGGCAGCAGTCCTGGCCACCGGTTTGGCTACTGGCTTGGCAGCAGCCTTGGGAGCTGGTTTGGCGGCGGCTTTCGCGGCTGGTTTGGCTTCACGAGCAGTCAATGCTTTGGCAACCGCCTCTTTCACCTTGCCGACGCCTTGGGCGAGTTTCAGACTTTCCTGAGCGTCACGCTTGAGTTGGCCGATGTAGTCGCGGGTCTCGGACTGACGAGCCTTGAGGGCTTCCAACAACTCCTCCAGCTCTGCAATTGCGTCCTTGGCCTTGACTTGCGCCTTGGCCTTTCCGGCCTTGGCAGCATCCTGCAACTTGGCACGGGCAGCATGGAGTTTTTCCTGAGTCTTGCCGCGCTGTTTTTCCAGCTTGGTCAGCAGCTTTTCAGCATCGACCATGGCTTGGCTGCAAGCGCTTTCAAGGTGTTCAAGCAGGCTATGGGACAGTTGGTGCAACAGGTGCAGCGGAGTGCTGACGGGCTTCTTCTTGGCCGACATGGTATGCCTCCTGGCGGGCGTTATTTGGCCCATACTAGTCGCCATATCGCCTAGTCGCCAGAGCCGGCGCCACTGCAGATCACTTAGGCATTCGCCAGGTGATCTGCACGCACAAAAAACGCCCCCGAAAAGCATCCGGTCATTGACTGGCGAGTGCAGCCATAAACGGCCATGCGGGCGGGCGGGAATGCGTTCAGGAAGGGAGCCCGGCGACGTCTCCGTACCGGGCCGCTGGCCAGCTCAGACCGGCAAGGCGCTCTGGCCTTGATGGGCGTTGTGCAGCACTTCGATCAGGCAGTCTTCCAGTTCGAAACGCTCGTGGAGCAGCTGGCCCAGGTTGTTGAGCTCGGAGGTCAGGCAGATGTCGCGGCAATCGCCGTTATCGCAGCGATCGTTGAACGCCAGCGCGACTTCGGTAATGGCCTCGATGCGCGGATAGATCTGCTTGGCAAGCTCAAGGCCTCGCTGGTCACCGAATGCCTTGGCTTCATTCAGCAATTGTTCGTAGACCTCGAAGTGGCCGGCGGAAACGTAGTCGACGAGGACTTCGCAAAACCTCTGCAGGTCTTGCTCATTGGCACTGGGGGCCTGTGGTTTGTCGCTCAATGAACGGAACACCTTGACCAGTTCCTGGCGCTCCTGCAACCAGCGATCGATCAGCCGGTGCACGCCACCCCATCGTTCCTGAGCGTTCTGGCAACTTTCAAGCATGGTGACGACCTCACTTCCCTAATTCGGTAATGCCGTTATACGTCTGCTCCGAGACGGTTTTTTGTCGACCGGTGCAAGATCATGGGAAGACGACACCAAAACGGCAAGTTTCCGGCGTCGTGTGCGGGCCAGATTATGCCCGCCGGGCAGTGCCTTCAAGGCATCACCGCGAAAAAATTCATACATGCGTTTGATCGGTGGCCCGCGCCCTGTCTGGCTCGCGGCATGGCCATCACTTGGGTCAAATCAGGCGCGGCGAAGCATCTGGAACAGGGCGAAGAGAATGCAGCCGGCAAACGCGAGCAGGCTCCACTCCGGAATGCTCATACCGAAGAGCGTCCAGGTTACTTCCGCGCAATCGGCGGTGCCATGCAGCATCAGCCTGACGATGTCCTGGAAGGGCAGCGCCTCCATCATGTAATCAAGGCTTGGCAGGCACGCCGGCAGTTGATCAGCCGGAATTCCCTGCAGCCAGACCTGGCGGCCGGCTGAAGCCGCTCCGCCCGCCGCGAAGAGCAACGCCAAGCCGGCGTAAACGCGTCGGCCACGCGCTTGCGGACCGTGCAGTGCGGCAACCAGGCAGACCAGACCGAAGGCGATGATGAAAACTCGCTGAACGATGCACAGTGGGCAGGGCTCGAGCCCAAGCGCATGCTCGAGGTATAGCGCGCCCCCCATTACGGCGACACAACCAAGGAATGCAATCAGGAACAGCGAACGCGGGCTGGCCAGGGACATGGCGGCTCCGTTGGGTGATGAGAAAGGCCGATACGGTAGAGGAAAGCGCCCCAGCCTTTCAAGGCGAGTGTCTAGGCTGTTTCGGGCAGCCCTCAGGAGACCACGCTCATGTACAGGCTACTTTTTGCCTTGCTCCTACTTCCACTTCTGGCGAGCGCCGGGCTCCCCCTGGAGCGCATTCGGCTTCCTGAAGGTTTCCGCATAAGCCTGGTCACCGATGAACTGCCCAACGCCCGAGAGATGGCCTGGGGAGCCCATGGGACCTTATTTGTCGGCAGCAACGCCGCCGGCAAGGTCTATGCACTGGAACCCGCCAGCGGGCGGGTCCGGGTGGTTGCAAGCGGCCTGCAGTTGCCCGTTGGCGTCGCCTTCAAGGATGGTGACCTGTATATCTCGGCCGTCAGCCAGATCCTGCGCCTGCGTGAGATCGAGTCGCGGTTGGACGCGCCCCCCGAACCCGAAGTGGTCCGCGGTGACTTCCCTCGCGAAACCCATCACGGCTGGAAGTTCATCGCCTTCGGCCCCGACGGCAAGCTCTACGTGCCGGTCGGCGCACCTTGCAACGTTTGCGCGAAGGACCCAGAACGTTACGCCACCATCCACCGCATGAACCCCGATGGCACTGAGCTGGAGCTCGTCGCACGGGGAGTGCGCAATACCGTGGGCTTCGACTGGCATCCGCAGACCGGGGAGCTGTGGTTCAGCGACAACGGCCGCGACCTGATGGGTGATGACGTGCCGGATTGTGAGCTGAACCGGCTGACCCGTCTCGGTCAGCACTTCGGCTTTCCCTTTTGCCATGCAGGCAATGTCGCTGATCCGAGGTTCTCTCAGCGCCCTTGCAGCGACTTTGTCGCCCCGGTCGCCAGGCTCGGTCCCCACGTTGCGCCGCTGGGTATTCGCTTCTACACGGGCCGGCAATTCCCAAAGGAATATCGGAACAATCTCTTCATCGCCGAGCATGGTTCTTGGAACCGCAGCGAAAAGATCGGATACCGCATCAAGCGCGTCGAGCTCAACGAAAACGGAAGCCTCAAGCGCCAGACGGTATTCGCCGAGGGCTGGCTGGAAGACGGGGATGTGTGGGGGCGTCCGGCGGATGTGCTGGTCGCCCCGGATGGCGCGCTGCTGGTCAGCGATGACTACGCCGGTGCCATCTACCGTATCGAGTACGTGGGGCGCTGAGCCTGACGTTAGGCAGGCCTGTGGCCTGCTTGGCGAATAAATTCGCCCTCACAGGAAAGGCGCACCCTGCACAACGGCGGCCGGCTTAAGTCACCCCTCTCCTACCGAGAGGGGTGGCCGGGGTGAGGGACGTTGGGCTGACAGGCCGTCGCCCGCCTCGCGAATGAGTTCGCCCACTGGGCTGCAGCCGGGATCAGGCAATTCGCTCGGTCGGCAAAGGCAAGACGGGCAAACGCTGATCGAGCAGGCCAAGGCCTTCCTGGAACAGCTGGTTGCTGCGCTCCACCTCGCCCATCTGCGACAGCAACCGCGCGAGTTCAGCGCAGGTTTCAGGATCGCGCTTGAAGCTCAGGCTGCTTTCGAAATACTCCCGCGCCTTGCCCCACAATTGATTGCGCAGGCACAGGCGGCCCAGGGTCAGGAGCAAGGCGCTTTCGCTGGGATGCTCCTTGAGCCAACCTTCGGCCGTCTGCAGCTGGCGAGCCGCATCGCGGCCGCGCAGCAGGCCGTAGAGGCGCACCAGGGCGCTGTCGTAGCTGCGTTTGATGGCATTACGAACAGCCTCTTCGGCCTCTTCCTGCGCACCCAGCCGACGCAGCTGCTCGGCAAACGCCAGGACCAGTCGGGGTTCGTTGCGCTGGCTGGAGGAGAGCTGCTGCCAGGCCTGGGTCAATGGCTGCAGTGCGATTTCACCCTTGTTCAGGCCCTCTTCTCCCGCCTGGTGCAGACGAGCACTCCAGACCCGGAGCTCCAGTTCCGCCAGTTGCGCTTCAGGCAATGCCTTCTCCTTGCGCAGGTCAGGCAACAGACCGACCAGTGCGGACCAGTCGCCACGGGACTCATGCAGTGCCAACAGTTGGCGCAGCACCTGGTGATGGCGCGGATGGCGTTCGTGCATGAGCTTGAGGGTCTCCAAAGCCCCATCCACCTCACCACGCTCCTGCTGAAGCTCGGCATGGGTCAGCGCAATGGCCCGCTCGGCCTTGGGCTGACGCTCGAGCGCGAGCTCCAGCAACTGATCGCTTTCTTCATGCAGACCCAGCTTGTGCGCTGCGCGGGCCGCACCAAGGTAATACATCAGGGGTTGCGGGTCGGCATCGGCAGCCCGGCGCAGATGACGCAGGGCCCGTGCCCAGCGCCCCTCGGCGAGATCGAGCAAGCCCTGTTCGGACGCCAAGCGTGCTCGACGGCGGTTGTTGCGTCGCGACCAGGGATTGACCACTCCGCCGGAAGCCAACAGCAACGTCAGCACCAGGCGTAGACCGCGATACAGCAGCCAGACAGCTGCCAGCAGGGCCAACGTCGCCCACAAGGTGGATTCGTAGCGGAAGCCCTTGAAGGCGATGAGCACATAGCCTTTGTGCTGGGCGACTGCCGCAGCGACCAGGGTGATGGCTGCGCCGATCACCAGCAGCACCAGCAGGATCTTGAGCACGCGTTTCATTGCTCCGCCCCCTCGCCCGGATCGGCGGCCTCGGGCCCTGCACCGCCTGCTGCTTCCGGGCTGCGCTGCAGATAAGCCTGCAAGGCCGTCAGGGTCGGAGCCAGGTCAGGGACTTTCACCTCGACCGGCTGGCTGGACAACTCGTCGATACGCGCAAGCAGTGCGCGGCTGTCCGGATTTTCTTTGTTGAAGTGTCCATCCAGTACTTCGCGCGCCTGGCTCAGTGACTGCAGGTAAACCTGGGTCTGGCCATGCAGCGCCCCCCATTGAGCTTGCTCAAGGGCTAGCGAAAGTGCCAGGCGAACCTGGGACAGGCTCTGTCCCGCCAACAACGGTTTGATGTTCTGGTCAGCGTTGAGCTGGATACGGAAGTAATGCGACAGGGTTTCCAGCCATTCTGACCAGCGACTGCGACCATCGCCTTCGGCGGCCATGTCGAGGAGCACGCCGCCTTTGTCTTCGAAGGCAGGTACCAGCGGATTGAGCTGGGCAGCCTGGTCGCGCAGCGCGCCCAGCTGCAGGAAGAGCCCGGTACGGTCCGGCTGAGTGGTGGTGCGCAGCTCCATGAGGCTCTTCGCCAACTGCTGGCGGGCTGCATAGGCTGCGGGGTCGTCCTGCTCACGCAGGATGTCGTCGGCAGCCTGGACCAGAGCAGTGGCGCTGGTGATGTCCTGCAAGGCGGACAAGCGCAGGCTGGCCAGACGCAGCAGGTGTTCAGCCTCGGCCAGGCGCCAGTCCTTGCGGCTGGCGCCGAGGATCGTTTCCAGGCGCTGCCGGAGCTGCTGCTGGTCGCCTTGCAGGTCGACCAGCAGACGCCGGCGTTCGTCGAGCTCTGCGGCGCTGGGCAGTTCGGCAAGACGGGCCGAAAGCAGCTGTTCACGCTGAACGAGTGCCTGGGTTTGGCCACGGGCTTCCTCGACCATGCCGAGTTGCTGCTGATCGCGGCTTTCCAGGCTACGCACCTGCCAGAGTCCCCAGCCGGCCACGGCGACGCCGGCAGCGCCAACCAGCAGGGCCAGCAACGCCAGGCCATTGCCCCGCGGCGCGGGGGCAGTGCCGACGGGGGGAGCAGATTCAGCGGAGGGGGTGTTTTGCTCTTGTTTCGGGAGGTCTGCTTCGCTCACGTATCCATCCTTCGCATCAGAGGGCAGGCGCCGGCTGTTGCATCAGCGCTGCCAGCAATGCCGAGGCATTCGCGCCACGACAATCCACAACATTCGTAGCCCCCGCCGCACGGGCCTGCTCAGCCACCCTTGGGCTGGGCACGAACAGCACCAGGCGGGACACTTCCGGCCAGGCCTCGGCGGCGAGCCGCTGCAGGTTTTCCAGCCCTTGGCCACTGCTGACCACCAGGCCGTTCAGGTGTTCCGCCTCGATTCGCTGCACCAGGGCACCGGGGGGGTAGTCCGGCATCTGACGACGGTAGAGTTCCAGATAGTCGACCGCGATGCCTTGGCCGCGCAAGCGCTCGGCGAGGAACTCTCGGCCACCCTCGCCGCGCATGATCAACACGCGCGCCCCGGGTTCCGCCAGGGCTTCGGTGAACTTGGGCAGTGTCAGCAGGGCCTCGCTGTCGTCACCTGTGTCCGGCCAATGAACGGTAAGACCATAATCCGCGAGCAGCTTGCCGGTAGCCGCGCCTACACTGAACCAGGCCTGCTGGGTTGGCGGCTGCGGCCAGTAGCGGTCGAGCAGATCGAGCCCGAGCCGCGCGGCAGGTTTGCTCACGACGATGACCGCGCAGTAGCGATCAAGCTCGAGGATGATCGCCCGCTGGCCGGGGCTCTCCACCAGCGGCTCGATCGCGAGCAAAGGCAGGCTGCTGCTGAAAATACCCTGCTCGGCCAGGGTCGCCGACAACACTTCGCACTCCTCGACCGGGCGGGTCAGCAAGAGACGCCATTCCGTCACGGGTGGCCGGCCTCGCCGTAGACCGCCTCGAGGATTTTCCCGGCGCCTTTCTCCAGAAGTTCATCCGCCACCTTCACACCCAGCGCCTCGGCATCGGAGGCAGTCGCGCGAGCCTCGGCCCGCAGCAGTTGGCCACCATCGGGCTGGCCAACCAGGCCGCGCAGCCAGAGGGTCTCGCCCTCGAGCACGGCGTAGCAGGCAATGGGCACCTGGCAACCACCGTTGAGACGTTTGTTGAGGGCACGCTCGGCGGTCACGCGCACGGCCGTATCCCGATGGTGCAAGGGCGCGAGCAAGGCGTGGATTTCACTGTCGGCAGTGCGGCATTCGATACCCACGGCGCCCTGGCCGCCGGCGGGCAGGCTGTCCTCGACGCTGATGGAGGAGCGGATGCGCGCCTCGAAGCCCAGACGGATCAGGCCGGCAGCGGCGAGAATGATAGCGTCGTACTCACCCGCATCGAGCTTGGCCAGGCGGGTGTTCACGTTGCCGCGCAGGAACTGGATCTTCAGGTCGGGGCGCTTGGCCAGCAATTGCGCTTGACGTCGCAAGCTGGAGGTGCCGACAACACTGCCGGGAGGCAGGGCGTCGAGGCTGTCGAAACGGTTTGAAACGAACGCATCACGCGGGTCTTCGCGCTCGCAGATGCAGAAAAGGCCGAGCCCCTCGGGGAAGTCCATCGGCACGTCTTTCATCGAGTGCACGGCAATGTCCGCTTCCTGCTCGAGCAGGGCGGTTTCCAGTTCCTTGACGAACAGGCCTTTGCCGCCAATTTTCGCCAGCGGCGCGTCCAGCAGCTTGTCCCCACGGCTGACCATGGGCACCAGGTTGACCTTGAGACCGGGATGGGCCTGCTCCAGGCGGGCTTTGACGAATTCGGCCTGCCACAGGGCCAGGGCACTTTTGCGGGTGGCGATGCGGATCTCGCGGGACATGGTCACTTCCGGGAAAAGAACTGACCGAAATCATAACAGGCCAGGACGCCCGCGGCGCGTGGGATGGTTCTGGAGCAGATCAGCCCGCCCGGCGCCGAACCCGGCGCCACGACGCATCAGCACTGGGATCGGCACTGAATCAGTGCCCGAGTGGATCAATCGGGCAGGTCGAAATCGCGCAGTTATGGGTCGCAAATGGACAGTTGCCGGCGGCGCTACGGCCCGTCCGGAGAGTACCGGGATGCCGAACGCCCGAGATCCACAGCCACCGTTCAGAGATGGTTCATCAACTTGCGTACCCCGGCCACGTGGCGCCGACTCACGGTCAGGGCATCGCCACCCAGCCCCTTCAGGAACAGCTGAAAGTGCCCCAGCGCCGTGCGCTGCAAGCGCTCGATGCGCTCACGGGCCACCAGTGCGTTGCGGTGGATCCGCACGAATCGATCCCCGAATTCATCCTCCAGCGCTTTCAAAGGTTCGTCCAGCAGCACCTCGCCGTGCTCATGACGCAAAGTCACGTACTTGTGGTCGGCGATGAAGTAGACAACCTGGTCCAGCGGGATCAGCTCGATGCCTTTCCGGGTCCGCGCGCTGATGTGGCTTCGGGGGCCACTCCCACTGACCGCAGCCGGACGGGTCAGCGCAGCAAGTTGGACACGGTTGGGCCTCTCGGCTTTCTTCAGGGCCTCGGCCAGCGACTCGGAGCGCACCGGCTTGACCAGGTAGCCCACAGCGCTCACCTGGAAGGCCTCGACGGCGAACTCGTCGTGCGCTGTACAGAAGATCACCGCAGGCGGTGCCTCGCGCTCGCAAAGCTTGGCAGCCACTTGCAGGCCATCTAGGCCAGGCATTCGAATGTCGAGCAACACGACATCCGGCTTCAGGCTGTCGATCAGTGTAAGTGCCTCCTCGCCATTGCTGGCGGAAGGCTCCAGTACCCGGTAACCATCGAGCTCGCCGACCAGGCGGCTGAGGCGCTCACGGGCAAGTGGTTCGTCATCGACGATCAGGACATTCATATTGCTCGGGCTTCCTGCGTGAGTCTCGCACAAGGATAGCGTAGACAGGTGAAGTGGCGGCCGTCACGGCGCTCCACGCTGAGACTTGCCCTCGGCCCGAAAAGTGCCGTCAAGCGGGCGTCAATATTGCGCAAAGCCTGCTGGGTGCCGCGCTTGGGAGACTGCTCCGGGTCTTCGTCATAAGGGTTGCTTACGCAAAGACTGAACATGCCCTCCCGGTAACTCGCCTCGATTCGTACCAACCCACCTTCGATGCGTGGCTGGATGCCATGGATCAGGGCATTCTCCAGCAAGGGCTGCAACGTCAGTTGAGGAATGGGCAGATCCTCTGGCACTTCATCCACCTGCCACTCCAACTGTAGCCGGTCTCCGAGACGGTATTGCTCAATCGACAGATATCGCTTGGCGAGTTCCAGTTCCTCGCCCCAGTCCACCAGCGTGCCTGGCTTGGCCAGGCTGGCCCGGAAGATGTCGGAAAGGTCGAGGACCGCTTGCTCGGCCTTGTCCGGATCGATCACCACCAGACTGGCGATGCTGTTCAGACTGTTGAACAGGAAGTGTGGTCGGATGCGCGCCTGCAGCGACTCGATACGCGCCCGCAATTCGGCCTGCTGCTGCTTGCGCCACTGGCTTTGCAGGTAGAAGTAACGCAGCAACAAGGCAGACATGATCAGGCTGATCAGCCCATGACGCAGGTAGAGATTGACCTCGCCGCTACGCGGCAATGGTCCACCGAGATCGAAATAGTCAGCCAGCCCGGTGCCCGCCAGGGTTAGCGTGACCACCAAGGCGCAACACAGGCCGCCGGCCAGTGATGCGCGCATGCGCGCCAACACCGGCCGCAATTGGCACAACATTGCCGCCGAAAGCAGCACGATCCACTGCACGAACAACGAGGTCAGCGCCAGGCGAACCCAGTTGAAGTTCGGCAACATCGGTTCGGCCAGCACCAGCACCAGCACCAGCAACTCGGCCAGCAGCACCAGACCAAGCAGGGCCTCGGGCAGGCACAACTCCGGCAAGAAGAAATCGTCGGCGGCGGTTCTGGAGCGCGTGCTGTTGTTCTGACGCTTCGGCATCCTGGCTACATCCCCATGGCCCGGCGAACGACTAGCCTCGGCCGTCGGGCAAAAAACTGTTCTGAAACAGCAAACCCACCGCAGCGTCATGGCTTCACGGTAGCGCCACGCCGAACCGCAACCGGACCACGCGCGCCGGTTTTACCGGCAACACTGTTATTATCGACGGTATTTTCCAGCCCAGTGGCTTTCTTTCACCTTCTGCATCGAGTGAACCCATGAGCACCGAAAAGACCAACCAGTCCTGGGGCGGCCGTTTCAGCGAGCCAGTCGACGCCTTCGTTGCCCGCTTCACCGCGTCCGTCGACTTCGACAAGCGCCTCTACCGCCATGACATCATGGGCTCCATCGCCCATGCCACGATGCTGGCACAAGTCGGCGTGTTGAGCGATGCCGAGCGCGACGCCATCATCGACGGCCTGAAGCAGATCCAGAACGAGATCGAAGCCGGAAATTTCGACTGGCGCGTCGACCTGGAAGACGTGCACATGAACATCGAGGCACGCCTGACCGATCGCATCGGCGTGACCGGCAAGAAACTGCACACCGGCCGCAGCCGCAACGACCAGGTCGCCACCGACATCCGCCTCTGGCTGCGCGATGAAATCGACACCATCCTGGCCGAGGTCAGCCGCCTGCAGCAGGGCCTGCTGGAGCTGGCGGAGCGCGAGGCGGACACCATCATGCCCGGCTTCACCCACTTGCAGACCGCGCAACCGGTGACCTTCGGCCACCACCTGCTGGCCTGGTTCGAGATGCTCAGCCGCGACCACGAGCGCCTGGTCGACTGCCGCAAACGCGTCAACCGCATGCCGCTGGGCAGCGCCGCCCTTGCCGGCACCACCTACCCGATCCAGCGGGAAATCACCTGCAAGCTGCTGGGATTCGAGGCGATCTCCGGCAACTCCCTGGATGGCGTATCCGACCGCGACTTCGCCATCGAATTCTGCGCTGCCGCCTCGCTGGCAATGATGCACCTGTCGCGCTTCTCCGAAGAGCTGGTGCTCTGGACCAGCGCCCAGTTCCAGTTCATCGACCTGCCTGACCGCTTCTGCACCGGCTCCTCGATCATGCCGCAGAAGAAAAACCCCGACGTCCCTGAACTGGTTCGCGGCAAGTCCGGCCGGGTGTTTGGCGCGCTGACCGGCCTGCTGACCCTGATGAAGGGCCAGCCACTGGCCTACAACAAGGACAACCAGGAAGACAAGGAACCGCTGTTCGACGCCGCGGACACGCTGCGTGACTCGCTGCGGGCCTTCGCCGACATGGTCCCGGCGATCAAGCCCAAGCGCGAAATCATGCGCGAAGCGGCACGCCGAGGTTTCTCCACGGCCACCGACCTCGCTGACTACCTGGTACGCAAGGGCCTGCCCTTCCGCGACTGCCACGAGATCGTCGGCCATGCGGTGAAGTACGGCGTCGACAGCGGCAAGGACCTTGCCGAAATGAGCCTCGATGAACTGCGCCAGTTCAGCGACCAGATCACCGACGACGTCTTCGCCGTACTGACCCTGGAAGGCTCGGTAAATGCCCGCGACCACATTGGCGGCACCGCGCCGAACCAGGTCCGGGCGGCTGTGCAACGTGGCCGGGAATTGCTCGCGACCCGCTGACCCCCCCACCGTGCGGCCCCGACCGGGCAGCCGCACGATGCCCCTATGCAGGAAGACACCATGAGCGAACTAGATGATGGTGAAGAAGCCTTCGCCGAAGCGACCCTGACCCAAGCCATCGAAAACCAGATCGAAGCCGACGACCCGCCCGCAGCTCGGGCAACCTTCAATAAGCTCACCCTGGTGGGTTACGAGCGTGAGGAAATCCTCCAGTTGATGGCCCTGGTGCTGGCCCATGAAATCGACGCCATGCTGCGTGCCGACCGTGCCTTCGACACAGCCTGGTACGAACAGGCCTTGCGCGCGCTACCCGAACTGCCGGAGGATCAGGCCTGACGCCCGGGTAACCGGACCTCGCCAAGGCGCTATAGGAAAAGTCGTCGAGCGACGGGACTTTTCGTACAGAGCCTAAACTGCACAGACGCTGGCCGGTATTTGCCTGGCCCGCGCCTAATGACAAGAACAAGGAGCGACCATGGTCTTCACCCCCGAGCTGATTGCCGAGTTCGAACTGCTGGCCCTGTTCAACCTGGACAACACCCAGGAAGGCATCAAAGTGCACAACAGCGCCAACCCCCGCGTTCAGGCCGCAGTGACGCGGCTGTTCCAGAAGGGCCTGATCACCCAGGCCGACGGTGGCTACCTCACCAGCCTCGGCCTGGATGCCGCCGAGCACGTCCAGGCATTGCGCACCATCCTCCTGCCCACCCCCGCCTGACCCCACCTACGCCGCTCAAGTTGGCGGCATACCGGGCGATACAGTGCCATGGCCTGCTGCCAGTGACCGCTGCCTGGCAGGCCACTGGCATCGGGGCATGAAGTGAGCATGAGGCGTACCCAGGAAATCCACCCGGACATCGACGAGGGCATCGACCGCAAGGTCCTGGCGCAGCTTCGCGCCCGCTTTCTCAAAGTCAACAGCGGCCGGCTGGAACGTGCGGTGCAGGGACTGTCGACGCGCCAGCAACAGGCACTCAAGCTATTGCCACTGCTGTTCCACGTCAACCACCCGCTACTGCCAGGCTACGTGTCAGGCAGCACGCCAGCAGGGCTCTCGGGCTACGAACCGGATAACGAACTGCTCGCCGAGGCCCAGCGGCTGACCCGCTCTTTCGTCTACAAGCCACGCCGAGGTTCAAGCCCTCAACCAATTTACGGCCTGTTCCTGATGGGCAGCCTGGGTACGTTTGCCCAAGCTGAACAGAGCGATATGGATATCTGGGTGTGCCACGCGCCGGATCTGGACGCCCAATCCCTCGCAGAGCTGCAACGCAAATGCACACTGCTGGAAGCCTGGGCCACGAGCCAGGGCGCCGAGGCTCACTGCTTCCTGGTCGACCCGGCACGCTTCGCTCTCGGCGAGCGTGAGACACGCCTGACGTCCGATGACTGCGGCACGACCCAGCACTACCTGCTGCTCGACGAGTTCTACCGTACCGCCATCTGGCTCGGTGGACGCACGCCGCTCTGGTGGCTGGTGCCGACCTACGAAGAGCCCCGCTACGAGCAGTACGTGGAGACCTTGCTGTCCAAGCGTTTCATTCGTGCCGACGAAGTGCTGGACCTCGGGCACCTGGCGCGGATCCCGCCGGGCGAGTTCATCGGCGCCAGCATGTGGCAGCTGTACAAGGGCATCGAGTCACCGCACAAGTCGGTGCTCAAGCTCCTGCTGACCGAGGTCTATGCGAGTGAACATCCCCGGGTGGCGTGCCTGTCGCTGCGCTTCAAGGAAGCGATTTACGCCAACCGCCTCGACCTTGACGATCTGGACCCCTACATCGCCGTGTACCGACGGCTAGAGGAATACCTGCTGGGCCGAGGGGAACGCGAACGCCTTGAACTGATTCGCCGCTGCCTCTACCTCAAGGTCGACAAGAAGCTCAGCCGACCACCGCACAATCGCCGCAAAAGCTGGCAGTGGCTGTTGCTGGAACGCCTAACCGCCGACTGGAAATGGGAGGCCCGCCAGCTGGCGGTGCTCGACAGCCGCAGCCAGTGGAAAGTCCGCCAGGTGCTGGCAGAGCGTCGCGCCCTGGTCAACGAGCTGACCCACAGTTATCGCTTCCTTTCCCAGTTCGCACGTAGCGGACAGTTCAGCGGCACCCTCAGCAACCGCGACCTTGGCGTACTGGGCCGCCGTCTGTATGCCGCCTTCGAGCGCAAGGCTGGCAAGATCGAAGTCATCAACCCCGGTATCGCCCCCGACATCGCCGAGGACGCCCTCACCCTGGTGCAGCGCCCCAGTCCTGGAGGTGCCAGTGAAAGCCTCTGGGCCCTGTTTGCCGGCAGCCTGAATGGGCTGGAATGGCAGGACTTCGCCCCGCTGAAACGCTCCCGTGACCTGGCCAGCCTGCTTGCCTGGTGCCATCGCAACGGAGTGATCGATGCCGGTACAGGCATGTCACTGCACCCTGGCGACAGCGACCTCGGCGAGCATGAGCTGAGCAACCTGCTGGCCAGTCTGCAACAAGCCTTTCCCCTGCCCTTGCCACCGATCGAAGAAAGCGCCCTGCTCTGCGCCAGCGCACCCGTTGAAGTGCTGTTATTGATCAATGTCGGGGTCGACCCACTGAAACAGCACAGCTTGAAGAACATCCACCTGACCAGCGGCCGAACCGACGCCCTGAGCTATTCCGGTGCCCGCGACAATCTGGTGCTGACCCTCGACCAGGTCACCTTGAACAGCTGGAACGAGCTGCTGGTGAGTCGCTACGACGGCCCAGACGCACTCCTCGACTGCCTGCGCGACTACCTCAACGCACTCCCCGCCACAGGCCCAAAGCCGCGATTGCGAATCCGTTGCTTCTGCCGCAATCGCGCCCAGACCATTGTCTCACGCGTCGAGGAGCTCTTCGGCGAGGCCCAGGCATTGCTGGAAGACAGCGGCTCGACCCGCTATCTGCTGCAGGTTCAGCAACACTTTCATGTCCTGCGCCTGGAGCGCGGCCAGGTCAGCCATGCCAGCCTCACGGACCTGCATGCGCTTGTAGAGCACCTTGGCCGCGATCAACCGAGCTACAGCCCGTTGCAACTGGACCGGCACGCCCTGGCGGACAGGGACTTGGCGCTGATCCTGCCACTTGGCAGGCCCGACTGCATCCACGTCTTCTACCAGGTGAACGACAACCGGGCCAAGCTCAGTGTGCTCGACGAGCACAATGCACTGTGGTGCCAAATCCTGCCGTTCCACGACGAGCAGTCACTGCTGGCACCGCTGCAGCGGTTCCTGCAGTCCCTGCTCTACCGGCGCAACGCCATGCTCCCGCTGGAAGGCCAGCAACCCGCAACCCCTCTGGAGATCACCTACTACGAGGTGGTGACGCCAACGCCCAAGCGCGACCGCCATCTGGAGCGCCGCAGCCCGCCGGCCGCGGCGGTCAGTCACCCCTATTACGACGTGCAGGTGATCGTCGAGCCGGCGGCACAGGACAAGGTGCATGTCACCCTTTACTGCAACCACCGGGAGTTTTCCGAATTGGAATATGGAGCGGGCCTGTACGCCGCGGTCGCCCGTCACATCCTGACCCAGCGCAGCGGAGCGCAACGCTACCCGTGCTACATAACCGACCTCGACCTGTCGAGGGTGCTGCCCACGGGCCAGGCGCAGACTGTCCATTATCTGCGTTACAAAACCAGCCTTGAGGAGCGGTTGAACCAGGCACTACAGGACGGCTGAGCGCCGCAACGGCGCCCAGCCAAGGGAGTCAGCGGCTGTATTCACCAGCTGCTTCAGGCTGGTATTCGACAGCCAGGAGAGTCAGCTTGAGGGTCTTGCCACCCGGAACCGGCCAGTCGATATGCTGCCCGACGGAGAGCCCGAGCAAGGCACTGCCAACAGGTGCCAGGATGGAGACCTTGCCTTCTCCACCCGCATTTTCCGGGTAGACCAGCGTCAAGTGATAGTCCTTGCCACTGCCTTCTTCGCGGCAATGTACACGCGAGTTCATCGTCACCACGCCCGGCGGCACCTCATCGAGGCCAACCACCTGGGCGCGCGCCAACTCCCGCTCCAGCGCCTCGGCACCGGGGCCGTAGTCCTCCAGGCTATCGAGCAGACGTTCAAGACGCTGCAAGTCGAGACGGGTAATGGTGATGGCGGGCTGGCTGTTCATGATGAACGCGGAACTCCTTGCACGTGACTCGAAAAAAGCGAAACCCCGCCCGAAGGCGGGGTTTCAGAAATTGTCGTACGAGGGCTTGGCCCTCGATGACCCGACACTACGTCAGGGGGAAGGCAGTTGGCAATACCGGCGGGTCAGCTGACGGACGGATGCAACCGTTGCTGCGCAGCTCCGCAGATTTCTCGGCGCCGCTGTTCGCTGGCCTGGCCCCACTCGCAAATTTCGGCCAACGTGCGACCACACCCCACACAGACGTCAGCGTCATTCAGGCAGCAGCGTCGGACACAGGGCGACGGATGGCGGCCCGGGGTGACCGGTTCAGAGTTCGTCGAACTCAAGCGACTCACCTGCCTGCTCGCTGGTTACGCGGCTCAGCAGTTCGCCCAGGGGCTCTTCGCTGCTGTCGCAGATCCACAGGCCGCTTGCCTCGTCGTAATCGAAGTGGAAGCCGCCCGAACGGGCCGCCACCCAGAGCTGGCGCAGGGGGGCCTGGCGACTGAGGATCAGCTGGGTGCCGTTCTCGAAGCGTACGGTCAGCACGCCACCGCTGTTCTCCAGGTCAAGGTCCAGGTCGCTATCATCGAACACGTCTTCCACGCTCTGCTGGACGGCATCGACCAGGTCATGGAAACGGGCTTCGCTCAAACTCATCGGGGCTACCTCAGGATAAAGGGGGAATCGGGCGACGGTACTCGCCCAGGCTCTGTCCGGTCCAGCGCCGGAAGGCCCTGGCCAGCGAGCTTGGCTCACTGAAGCCGACCAGCAAGGCAATGTCTGCCAGTTCCAGGGCCGGGTCAGGCAGATAGTGCAGGACCAGTTGCTGGCGCGTCTCGTCCACCAACTGGCTGAAGGATAACCCGGCCTCACGCAAACGGCGCTGCAACGTGCGCGGACTCAGCTCCAGCGCCTCGGCTAGGCGCTCAAGGCCCGTGCCAGGACCGGACAGCTGGCCGGCCAACAGCTCACGAGCACGGTCGAGTACGTGAGCGCCCTGGCGGAGTTGCGCCAGCAGGCCTTCGGCATAGCCGTCAAGCATCCGTCTGACCTGAGCGTCGGCCTGCCCCAGAGGCGTTGCCAGCAGCCGCTTGGGGAAAACCAGGGCGTTATCCGACTGGCCGAAGAGCGCCGGGCAGCGAAAGATTCGTGCGTACTCGGAGGTGTCTGCCGGCGCAGCGTGCTGGAAGCGCACTTCGGTGGGTGGGATATCCAGGCCGGTGATCCAGCGACCGAAGGTCACCCAGCCGGCCAGCGCCTCCTCCGCCAATTGGCGCCGCTGCTGGGGCAGCAGGGATTGCCAGCTGAGCGCCACCTGCAACTCCAGGCCGGGACGTGGCGGCTCGTCGGCCAAGTCCACCCGCCCCAGGTCACCAACCAGCGCTGCATAACGCGCTTGGCGGTGCAGGGCATCGGCCAGAGTCGCGCAGCTCATCAGCAGGTAGCCGAGCACACCGTAGGTGCCGGGGCGGACCGCCTCGCCCAGATGCAGGCCAAGGTTCTCGTCACCGGACAGGCACACTGCCCGCGCCAGCAACTCCAGGTACGCGCTGGCGGCAATGCGCTGGTCGCGCTGGGCAAGAACAGTCGGGGCCAGTTGCACGTACGCCAGCATTTCAGCGGACGAGAAACCGCGCTGGTCCATATGGTCCAGCAGGCCATGCAGGTAGGCGACCGACACCGAGCCGGCAAGGGTCGCGGCTGTGTCCAGGGGCATTCCACTCATGGCTGACAATGCTACGACCAAGGCCTCCGACTGACCAGCCACACATGCCCACAAGCCACGTCCGGCGGGAGCTTCGGCGCATAGGCAAGGCGTCGGGGGGTCGGTATACTCCGAAACAATTCACGTTTTCTGCAAGGATTCCGTCATGAAGCGACTGCACGCACCCTTCGTCGCCCTGCTCGCCGTTGTCTGTCTGCTAGCCGGCTGTGGCCAGAAAGGCCCGCTTTACCTGCCGGATGACGAAAAAGCAGCGAAAGAACACCAGAAAGACGTGTATATCCGCTAACCGGGGGAGCCACCATGGACGCTTTCACTTACCGCGACGGCGAGCTGTTCGCGGAAGGCGTAGCGCTGTCCGATATCGCTGCCCGTTTCGGCACGCCGACTTATGTCTACTCGCGTGCTCAGATCGAGGCCCGTTACCGGGCCTATGCCGACGCGCTGGCCGGTATGCCGCATCTGGTCTGCTACGCGGTCAAGGCCAACTCCAACCTGGGCGTGCTGAATGTGCTGGCCCGTCTGGGCGCCGGCTTCGATATCGTTTCCAGCGGCGAACTCGAGCGCGTCCTCGCTGCCGGCGGTAAGGCTGAGCGAATCGTTTTCTCCGGTGTCGGCAAGAGCCGTGACGACATGCGCCGCGCCCTGGAGGCCGGCGTGCATTGCTTCAACGTCGAATCGCGCAACGAACTGGACCGCCTGCAGAACGTGGCCGCGGCCATGGAGGTGAAAGCCCCGGTTTCGCTGCGGGTCAATCCGGACGTCGACGCCGGCACCCACCCGTACATAGCCACCGGTCTGAAGGAAAACAAGTTCGGCATCGCCGTCGACGAAGCGGAAGCCGTGTATGCCCACGCCGCGACTTTGCCGAACCTGGACGTGATTGGCGTCGATTGCCATATCGGCTCCCAGCTCACCAGCCTGGCCCCTTTCCTCGACGCCCTCGACCGCCTCCTGGCGCTGATCGACCGTTTGGCCGAACGCGGTATCCCAGTGCGTCACCTCGACCTCGGTGGTGGCCTGGGCGTGCGCTACCGCGACGAGCAACCGCCGCAGCCAGAAGACTACATCCGCGCCGTGCGCCAGCGCCTGGGCGGCCGCAACCTGACCCTGCTGCTCGAACCCGGTCGCTCCATCGTCGCCAATGCTGGCGTGTTGCTGACTCAGGTGGAATACCTCAAGCACACTGAACACAAGGACTTCGCCGTGATCGACGCGGCCATGAACGACCTGATCCGCCCGGCGCTCTACGACGCTTGGATGGACGTGGTGCCGGTGCAACCGCATGCCGGTGATGAACGTATCTACGACCTGGTCGGCCCGATCTGCGAAACCGGCGACTTCCTCGCCCGCGAGCGCAATCTGGTGCTGGCCGAGGGCGACCTGCTGGCGGTCCGGTCCGCTGGCGCTTATGGTTTTGTGATGAGTTCCAACTACAACAGCCGCGGCCGAGCAGCCGAAGTGCTGGTGGATGGAGAACAGGCCTTCGAGGTCCGTCGCCGCGAAACGATCGAAGACCTTTACGCCGGCGAAAGCCTGCTGCCGCAGTGAGGGCGCATCCATGCTATTGCGCTTCACCAAGATGCACGGCCTCGGCAACGACTTCATGGTCCTCGACCTGGTCAGCCAGCACGCCCATATCCAGCCCAAGCACGCCAAGCAGTGGGGCGACCGCCACACCGGCATCGGCTTCGACCAGCTGTTGATCGTCGAGGCACCGACCAATCCGGATGTCGATTTCCGCTACCGCATCTTCAACTCCGACGGTTCAGAGGTCGAACAGTGTGGCAACGGTGCCCGCTGTTTCGCCCGCTTCGTCCTCGACAAGCGCCTGACGGTGAAGAAGCGCATCCGCGTGGAAACCAAGGGTGGGATCATCGAACTGGACGTTCGCCCCGATGGCCAGGTGACCGTGGACATGGGTCCGCCCCGCCTGGTGCCGCAGCAGATCCCCTTCATCGCCGACGGCGAAGCCTTGAGCTACCCGGTCGAGGTCGATGACCAGATGGTCGAACTGGCGGCCGTGTCCATGGGCAACCCCCATGCTGTGCTGCGCGTTGATGACGTCGCCAGGGCCCCGGTGCACAGCCTGGGACCGAAGTTGGAACACCACTCGCGCTTTCCGCAGCGGGTGAATGTCGGTTTCCTGCAAATCGTCGACCGCAAATTCGCCAAGCTGCGTGTCTGGGAACGCGGTGCCGGGGAAACCCAGGCCTGCGGCACCGGTGCCTGCGCCGCTGCCGTGGCCGCGATTCGCCAAGGCTGGATGGATTCCCCCCTGCAACTGGAACTGCCGGGCGGGCGGTTGTGCATCGAATGGGCAGGCCCTGGCCACCCCGTTATGATGACTGGACCCGCCGTCCGCGTGTATGAAGGACAAGTACGTCTATGACCGATCAGCACCAGGAACAGGAACAGCCGCATCACCTTGATTCCGAAGTGGTGGCAGCGTACCTGCGCCACCACCCGGAGTTCTTTGTCCATCACGAAGAGCTGATTCCCGAGCTGAGCATCCCGCACCAAGCTGGTGATGCTGTATCGCTGGTAGAGCGGCAGGTCAAGCTGCTGCGCGACCGTAACATCGAGATGCGTCATCGCCTCTCGCAGTTGATGGATGTCGCTCGCGAGAACGATCGCCTCTTCGACAAGACCCGCCGCCTGGTGCTCGATCTGCTCGACGCCGGTAGCCTCGAAGAAGTGGTCGGCGCCGTGCAGGACAGCCTGCGCCATGAGTTCCAAGTGCCCTTTGTCAGCCTGATCCTGTTCAGCGAATCAGCCCTGCCGGTAGGCCGCTGGGTCAGCACCGCCGAAGCCCACCAGAGCATCGGCGGCCTGCTCACCGGCGGCAAGACCATTTGCGGCGTGCTGCGCACCCACGAGCTGGAGTTTCTGTTCGGTGCCGATGAACACGGTCAGGTCGGTTCCGCCGCCGTGGTCACACTCGCTCATCAGGGCATGCACGGGGTGCTGGCAATTGGCAGCCCGGATCCGCAACACTACAAGAGTTCCCTGGGCACCCTGTTCCTCGGTTACATCGCCGAAGTCCTGGCCCGGGTCCTGCCGCGCTTCGCGATGCCCCTGCGCTCGGTCAGATAAGCAGAGGCTCGCGCATCCCAAGGAAGTCCCATGCAAGCCGACCTGGATGCCTACCTCCACCACCTGCGCAACGAACGCCAGGTCTCGGCACATACCCTGGACGGCTACCAGCGTGACCTGCTGAAGGTTCTGGTGCTCAGCGAGAAGGCCGGCGTTGTCGAGTGGGCGGCACTGGACGGGCGCAACCTGCGCAGCTTCATCGCACGCCTGCATCTGGACGGGCAATCGAGCCGCAGCCTGTCCCGCTTGCTCTCGGCGGTCCGTGGTCTCTACCGCTACCTGATGCGCGAAGGCCGCTGCCGCCACGACCCCGCCGCCGGGATCGCTGCACCAAAGGGCGCGCGCCGCCTGCCCAAGGCACTGGATGCCGATCGCACCCTACAACTGCTGGAAGGGGCCGTGGAGGACGATTTCATCGCCCACCGCGACCAGGCCATGCTCGAGCTTTTCTACTCCTCCGGCCTGCGTCTGTCCGAACTGGTGGGCCTCGACCTGGAAGGTCTGGACCTCGCCGCAGGGCTGGTACGGGTGCACGGTAAAGGCAACAAGGTTCGTGAGCTACCGGTCGGACGAAAGGCCTGTGAGGCGCTGGAAACCTGGTTGCCGATCCGCGCGTCCGCGCGCCCCGCGGACCAGGCCGTGTTCGTCAGCCAGCAGGGCCGACGCTTATCTCCACGCGCGGTGCAGCTGCGCGTTCGCGAGGCCGGCGTGCGTGAACTGGGCCAGCATTTGCACCCGCACATGCTGCGCCATTCCTTCGCCAGCCATATGCTGGAGTCCTCCCAGGACCTGCGCGCGGTCCAGGAGCTGCTCGGTCATGCGGACATCTCCACCACGCAGATCTACACCCACCTCGATTTCCAACACCTCGCCGCGGTCTATGACCAGGCCCATCCCAGGGCCAAGCGGCGGGGGGAGCTGACGAATGAGCATCCGGCTGATCACCTTCGACCTGGATGACACCCTCTGGGATAACCGCCCGGTCATCGAGGGTGCCGAAACAGCCATGCGCGACTGGCTGCTGGAACACACACCGGCCTTGGGCGCCTTGCCTGTGGAACACCTGTGGGGCATTCGCGCCGAAGTGCTGGCCGCCGAGCCCACGCTCAGGCACCGCCTCAGCGAGCTGCGTCGGCGCACCTTGCGTCGCGCCCTGGAAGGTGTCGGCTACCCCGCCGACGAGGCGCTGGACCTGGCCGAGGGCGCCTTCCAGGCGATGCTGCACGCCCGCCACCGCATCACCTTCTACCCCGACACCGTGCCAACCCTCGAGCGCCTGGCCAACCAATACGCCCTGGGCGTCATCACTAATGGCAATGCCGATGTACGCCGCCTGGGGCTGGCCGATTACTTCCAGTTCGCCCTTTGCGCCGAAGAGCTCGGCATTGGCAAACCCGACCCCACGCCCTTCCTTGAGGCGGTGCGCCGCGCAGGGGTCGGCGCGGCGGAAGCGGTGCATATCGGCGACCATCCCGCCGACGATATCGAGGGCGCCCGCGGTGCCGGCCTGCGCGCCATCTGGTTCAACCCCGAGGGAAAGATCTGGACCGGCGATCGTCTACCGGATGCAGAGATCAACAGCCTCGCCGAACTACCAAGCGTCCTGGCGCGCTGGGCACGCTGGCACTGAACGCAAGCGCTGCGGGATGCATGGAGAATGCATTCGCCCCCACAAGGAAACGAATTGCCGGAGCACAGAGCGGTCCCCTCTCCCTCCCGCAGAGGGCGAAAGGTGAGAGAGGCTGGACTCCTTCCCAGCCCGCCATGGGGAGCCTGCAGTCTGCTTCGCGAATGACTCCGCTCACCCATGAAAAAGCCCGCCGGAGGGCGGGCTTTTTCGACGGGGCGGCCTCAGATCGGGCGGCTGCCGTACTTGCTGTCCGGCTTCTTGGGTGGGTCGGCGACCACATTGGGTTCGACTTCCTGCACCTTGCCGCCACGCGCGAGGAATTCTTCCATCGCCCTGGCCAGCGCATCACGCTCTTTCTGCTTGGCTTCGATACTGGGCAACTCTTCGACTTCGACTGCAGCCTTGGCCTTGCCCTTCCCGGAGGAAGGGGCAGCAACCTCGCCATCGTCGTCGCTGTCACCGTCTTCAGCAGCAGCCAGCTCCTCGCCGTCGTCCTCGTCGGCCGCTTCCAGCTCGTCTTGTTCCAGTTCTTCGTCGCTCATGTTCTACCTCATGCCTTGCCAAAGCAGGTTAGTTATAGCCCAGCTGCGCCAGCTTTCTAACGCCGCTGAAAAAAAATCAATTCGCCTCGCCGTGGAGGGTCGCCAACACCCGTCGCGGACCGCCCTGGTCGCGATGCTCGCCCAGGTAGACTCCCTGCCATGTCCCCATCGCCAGCTGTCCATCCTGTACCGGCAGACTCAGTTGGCAACCCAGCAGGCTGCCCTTGAAGTGTGCCGGCAGATCATCCGGACCTTCATAGTCATGTTCATAGCCGCTTTCGCCCTGTGGTACCAGGCGATTGAAGAAACGCTCGAAATCTCGCCGCACAGCAGGGTCCGCATTTTCATTGACGGTCAATGAAGCCGAGGTGTGCTGGAGCCACAGGTGCAACAGACCCACGCGGCAGCGCCGCAGTTCCGGTAACGCTTCGAGGAGTTCGTCAGTGACCAGATGGAAGCCACGCGATCTCGGGCGCAAGGTAATCAGGGTCTGCTGCCACATTCGCAAATGCCTGTCTCGGCTCGTCCGGCGGGCATTCTAGCGCGGCGTGTGAAAAAGCAAAGGGCGCCTTTCGGCGCCCCTTGGCTTGGTTGCGGCCTCCCCCACCGGCAAGCGCCGGCAGAGACGGTAAATCAGAGGTTGTAGCCGCGCTCGTTGTGCTCGGCGAGGTCGAGACCGACGGACTCTGCCTCTTCATTGACCCGCAGGCCAATGACCACATCCAGAACCTTGAGGATCACGTAAGTGACGATAGCGGTGTAGGCCACAGTGAAGGCCACACCCTTTAACTGGGTGAAGAGTTGCGCGCCGATGTCTTCCACGGTACCGAAGCCGCCGAGGGCCGGGGCCGCGAATACGCCGGTCAGCAGGGCACCGACGATGCCACCGATACCGTGTACGCCGAAGGCGTCCAGGGAGTCGTCATAGCCCAGCTTGCGCTTCAGGCTGGTGGCGCAGAAGTAGCAGACCACGCCAGCCACCAGGCCGATGATCAGTGCCCCCATCGGGCCGGCAGTGCCAGCAGCCGGGGTGATGGCGACCAGACCGGCGACCACACCGGAAGCGATGCCCAGCGCGCTCGGCTTACCGTGGGTCAGCCACTCGGCGAACATCCAGCCCAGGGCAGCAGCAGCTGTGGCGATCTGGGTGACCAGCATGGCCATGCCTGCGGTGCCGTTGGCGGCTACGGCAGAACCGGCGTTGAAACCGAACCAGCCAATCCACAGCATGGCGGCGCCGACCAGGGTATAACCCAGGTTGTGCGGGGCCATCGGGGTAGTCGGGTAGCCTTTGCGCTTGCCCAGCACCAGGCAGGCCACCAGGCCCGCGATGCCGGCGTTGATATGCACCACGGTGCCTCCAGCGAAGTCCAGCACGCCCCAATCCCACATCAGGCCGCCGTTGCCGCTCCACACCATGTGGGCGATCGGGGCATAGACGAGGGTGAACCAGACGGCCATGAAGATCAGCATGGCGGAAAACTTCATGCGCTCGGCGAAGGCACCGACGATCAGCGCCGGGGTGATGATGGCGAAGGTCATCTGGAAGGTGATGAAGACGCTCTCCGGCACTGCGTACACCAGGCTGCTGGTGTTGAGGCCGCTGAGGAACGCCTTGGACAGGCCGCCGATGAAGGAGTTGAAGTTGACGACGCCCTGTTCCATGCCAGTGGTGTCGAATGTCAGGCTGTAGCCGTAGACGACCCAAAGGATGCTGATCAGGCCGGTGATGGCGAAGCACTGCATCATCACCGAAAGAACGTTCTTGGACCGCACCATGCCGCTGTAGAACAGGGCCAGGCCGGGAATGGTCATGAACAGCACGAATGCGGTGGCAACGATCATCCACGCCGTGTCGCCGCTATTCAGCACAACCTCGTCAGCCATGGCCAAGCCAGGGGTTACAAGGGACAAAAGGGCTCCTAGCCCTGCGATCTTACGCAGAGTCATGTTGTTTTCTCCTGGGGCGTTGGGGTTCGGCGGCTTAAATCGCGTCGGTGCCGGTTTCGCCGGTACGGATGCGGATGGCCTGTTCCAGATTGACGACGAAAATCTTGCCGTCACCAATCTTGCCGGTATTGGCGGCCTTGGTGATGGCTTCGATGACGCGATCCAGCTGGTCGTCGGCGATGGCCACGTCGATCTTCACCTTCGGCAGGAAATCGACGACGTACTCCGCTCCACGGTACAGCTCGGTGTGACCCTTCTGGCGGCCGAAACCCTTGACCTCGGTCACGGTGATGCCCTGCACGCCGATCTCGGACAACGACTCGCGCACGTCGTCGAGCTTGAACGGCTTGATGATGGCAGTGACTAGCTTCATGAAACTCTCTCCCGTATTGGTGGACTTGCCCCAGGAAAAACGAACCCGGCTCAAGTCTAAGCGCAGTGTCTGGCTTTGTAACGCGTCGGTCGGCCATCGCCCGGCACCCGACGCTAACCATCCGCGTCTGGCGAAACATTCCCCCGCCTCGCCCGGCGCACCGGAACTGCATCCGATGCATGCGTCGCCTTGCACTAAGCAGAAAGCTTGCCAGCTCGGCACAACCCTCTATTTTTCAACCAGATAGTGGCCGGATGCCCTATCTGGTGCAGGATTGCCCTGCATGCAGTGCACGAAATCGGTGCAGTGCACCATCGTGCATTGCTCAAAAATCGTGCACTGCCAGGCTCGAACTCCCCAGCACGGAGCGCGTGATAAACTGCCACCCAATCATCTCTGGACAATCACCATGCTGCCGCCCAAAGCCCTGCTCGATACCCTCGCCACTCACGCCTCGCGCTTGTTCAGCGGTGACAGCCCGCTGCCCCGCGCCGAGTTCGAGGCTCAGTTCAAGGTCCTGCTGCAAAGCGCATTCAGCAAGCTCGATCTGGTCAGCCGCGACGAGTTCGACAGCCAGATGGTCGTGCTCGCCCGCACCCGTGCGCGACTGGAAGCCCTGGAAGCCAAGGTCGCGGAGCTGGAAGCCAAGCTGAACCCGCCCACCGAGTGATCGACGCGGCCACCGATCGCGTTGCTGAAACAGCCAGTGCAGGCGCGAACACCCTCGCGCCTGCTCGGCGTCCGCCCTACACGCCCCCTCCCCCCTCATCCCCGCCCCCCGCAATACCGCGGACCTGACTGAGTACCGGCCGCCCTCCCTAGTATTTTTTTGCACAACGCTCCGGTTTTTTTGCGCATTCTTACCTGATTAACGCCCACCTATACTCGAGCCCAACCCGCTTGGTCGCCCCTCGGACCAGGCACGTCGGACAACAATAAAAAGGGCTCCCACCATGACCCGCACCTGCCAGAGCTTCCTGGACGCCCGGGACTTCCTGCTCAAACATCGCACCGACTACACCACCGCCACGCGCGACTTTCGCTGGCCAGAACTGCACGAATTCAACTGGGCGCTGGATTATTTCGACGCCATGGCCCGTGGCAACCAGGCGCGCGCCCTGTGGATAGTGGAGGAGAACGGCGAAGAGCAGCACTACAGCTTCCAGCAGCTGTCCGAGCGTTCCAACCGCGTCGCCAACCACCTGCGCGCGCTGGGTGTGAAGCGCGGCGAGCGCATCCTGCTGATGCTGGGCAACCACATCGCCCTATGGGAAACCATGCTGGCGGCCTTCAAGCTCGGCGCCGTGGTGATTCCCGCCACGGCGCTGCTGACCCCGGACGACCTGCGCGATCGCATCGAGCGCGGCGATGTCCGCCACCTTGTGGTCGGCGGCGACCACCTGGACAAGTTCGACGGCCTCGCCGAAGGCTGCACCCGCATCTGCGTGGGACAGCCCACCACCGGCTGGGCCGAGCACGCCGCCGCACGCAACTACCCCGCAGAGTTCCAGGCAGAGGGCATCACCCTGGCCAGCGACCCGCTGCTGCTCTACTTCACCTCGGGCACCACCTCCAAGCCGAAGATGGTGCTGCACAGCCACCAGAGCTACCCGGTCGGCCACCTCTCAACCATGTACTGGATCGGCCTGCAACCCGGCGACCTGCACCTGAACATTTCTTCTCCGGGCTGGGCCAAGCACGCCTGGAGCTGCTTCTTCGCCCCGTGGAATGCCGGCGCCTGCGTGTTCATCCACAACACCGCACGTTTCAGCGCCCCCGCGCTGCTCCGGGTACTCGAACGTTACGGCATCAACAGTCTGTGCGCGCCGCCGACGGTCTGGCGGATGCTGATCCAGGAAGACCTGGCCAGCTACCGTGGACGATTGCGCCTGCGCGAGCTGGTAGGCGCCGGTGAGCCGCTCAACCCGGAGATCATCGAGCAGGTCCAGGCGGCCTGGGGCCTGCTGCTGCGCGACGGTTTCGGCCAGTCGGAAACCACTGCGCTGATTGGCAATACCCCGGGCCAGGTGCTCAAGCCCGGCTCCATGGGCCGGCCGCTGCCTGGCTATCGCGTCACCCTGCTGGACCCGGACGGCCGGCCGGCCAGCGAAGGCGAGGTGGCGCTCCCCCTGGCACCGCGCCCGCTCGGCTTGATGCTCGGCTACGAAGACAGTCCGGAGAAAACCGCCGAGGTGATGCGCGATGGCTACTACCGCACCGGGGACACCGCAGCCATCGACGCAGACGGCTACATCACCTTCGTTGGCCGCGCCGATGACGTATTCAAGGCTTCCGATTACCGCATCAGCCCCTTCGAGCTGGAAAGCGCGCTGATCGAGCACCCGGCGGTGATGGAAGTGGCCATTGTGCCCAGCCCCGATCCGCTGCGCCTGGCGGTGCCCAAGGCCTTCCTGATTCTCGGCCACGACCAGGTGCCTGGGCCGGAACTGGCCGGGGCCATCCTCGCCTTCGCCCGGGAACAGTTGGCGCCCTACAAGCGCGTGCGACGGCTCGAGTTCGTCAGCGAACTGCCCAAGACCATCTCCGGGAAGATCCGCCGCGTGGAGCTGCGGCAGATGGAAGTGCAGCGGCGCCAGGGCAACCAGCGCGGGCTCTACGAGTACTTCGAAGACGACTTTCCACAGCTCAAGGGCTGAACCGGCCGGGCACTGCCCGGCCTCCACACCAGAGCATCAACTACTCGGGTCTAGGCCCGAGGGCCCCTTCTCGACCCACTGACCGCAAGCAGGACTCGAACATGACCACCTCCAACGTCATTCCCAGCGTCAAGCTGCTCATCAACGGCGAATTCGTCGAATCGCGCACCAGCCAATGGCGCGATGTCGTCAACCCGGCCACCCAGCAAGTGCTGGCCCGCGTCCCCTTCGCCACCCTGGATGAAATGAACGCGGCCGTCGCCAGCGCCAAGGAAGCCTTCAAGACCTGGCGCAAGACCCCCATCGGGGCCCGCGCGCGCATCTTCCTCAAGTACCAGCAGCTGATTCGCGAAAACATGAAGGAGCTGGCGGCCATCCTCACCGCCGAGCAGGGCAAGACCCTGCCGGATGCCGAGGGCGACATCTTCCGCGGTCTGGAAGTGGTGGAGCATGCGGCCAATATTGGCACCCTGCAGATGGGCGAACTGGCCAACAACGTTGCCGGTGGCGTCGACACCTACACCCTGCTGCAACCGCTCGGTGTCTGCGCTGGCATCACCCCGTTCAACTTCCCGGCGATGATCCCGCTGTGGATGTTCCCGATGGCCATCGCCACCGGCAACACCTTCATCCTCAAGCCTTCCGAGCAGGACCCGATGGTCACCATGCGCCTGGTGGAACTGGCGCTGGAGGCCGGCGTACCGCCGGGCGTGCTCAACGTCATCCACGGTGGCGCCGACGCGGTGAACCTCTTGTGCGACCACCCGGACATCAAGGCCGTGTCTTTCGTCGGCTCGACCAAGGTCGGCACCCACGTCTACAACCGCGCCACCCTCAACGGCAAACGTGCCCAGTGCATGATGGGCGCGAAGAACCACGCCATCGTGCTGCCCGACGCCAATAAGCAGCAGACCCTCAACAACCTCGCCGGTGCCGCGTTTGGCGCCGCCGGTCAGCGCTGCATGGCGCTCTCGGTGGTGATCCTGGTGGGTGAGGCGCAGGCCTGGCTGCCAGAGCTGGTGGAGAAGGCCAAGTCGCTGAAGATCGGTGCCGGCGTCGAGCCGGGCGCCGATGTCGGCCCGGTGATTTCCTGCGCCGCCCTGGACCGCGTCAGCAGCCTGATCGCCACCGGTGAGCGCGAAGGCGCGCGCCTGGTGCTGGATGGCCGCAATCCCGAGGTCAACGGCTACGCCCAGGGCAACTTCGTCGGCCCGACCATCTTCGATGGCGTCACCGCCGAGATGAGCATCTACCGCGAGGAAGTCTTCGGCCCGGTGCTCTGCGTCATGCACGCCGCGACCATGAACGAGGCCATCGCCCTGATCAACGCCAATCCCAACGGCAACGGCACCGCCCTGTTCACTCGCTCTGGCGCTGCAGCCCGCCACTTCCAGGAAGAGATCGACGTCGGCCAGGTGGGCATCAACGTACCGATCCCGGTACCGGTCCCGCTGTTCTCCTTCACCGGCTCGCGCGCCTCCAAGCTCGGCGACCTCGGGCCGTACGGCAAGCAGGTGGTGCAGTTCTACACCCAGACCAAGACCGTGACCCAACGCTGGTTCGACGAAGACGAAGTCGGCGGTGCGGTGAATACCACCATCACCCTCAAGTAACGCCATTGCCCTTGTAGGAGCGAGCTTGCTCGCGAATGCCCACAACGCTTCGCCAGCAAGCTCGCGCCTACGGCCAGGCGAACCGCAGCAGAACCCCCAATCCAGATTCAAGCGAGGACAACCATGAATATCGGCTTTCTCGGCCTCGGCAACATGGGCGGCCCCATGGCCCGCAACCTGCTCAAGGCTGGCCACGCGCTGACCGTCTTCGACCCCTCGAGCCAAGCGGTCGCCGGCCTGGTGGAGGCAGGCGCCAAGTCTGTTGCGTCCCCCGCCGACGTGGCCCGCGCACCGGTCGAGGCGATCATCACCATGCTGCCGGCGGCCGCCCACGTGAAGCACGTCTACCTCGGTCAGGACGGCCTGCTGGCCAACGTCCGCCCGGGCGTGCTGCTGATCGACAGTTCCACCATCGACCCACTGAGCGCCCGAGAAGTCGCCAAGCTGGCCACCGCCCAAGGCAACCCGATGCTCGACGCCCCTGTCTCCGGTGGCACCGGTGGTGCCACGGCCGGCACCCTGACCTTCATGGTCGGCGGCCCCGACAGTGCCTTCGACCAAGCCCAGCCGCTGCTCGCCGCCATGGGCAAGAACATCGTGCACTGCGGCGACACGGGCAACGGTCAGGTGGCCAAGATCGCCAACAACATGTTGCTCGGCATTTCCATGGTCGGTGTGGCTGAGGCCATGGCCCTGGGTGTTGCCTTGGGGATGGACGCCAAGGTGCTGGCCGGCATCATCAACACCTCCAGTGGCCGCTGCTGGAGCTCGGAGATCAACAACCCCTTCCCCGGCGTGCTGGAAAACGCCCCCGCCTCGCGCGGCTACAGCGGCGGTTTCGGCAGCGACCTGATGCTCAAGGACCTGGGCCTGGCCACCGAAGCAGCACGCCACGCGCGCCAGCCGGTGATCCTCGGCGCCGCCGCCCAGCAGCTGTACCAGAGCTTCAGCCTGCAGGGCCATGGCGGCCTGGACTTCTCCGCAATCATCAACCTGTACCGCCGGGACCCCGTGGCCTGAGCCCACAAGCCGTCCCGGGCAGCCGGGGCGCCCACGCACAACCGCAATAGCCGGCAGGAGACACTTGTAATGCTCGATATCGAACTCACCGAAGAACAACGCATGATCCGCGACATGGCCCGGGACTTCGCCCGCAGCGAAGTCGCGCCCAAGGCCCAGGCCTGGGAAAAAGCCGGCTGGATCGACGACTCGGTGGTGATGCAGATGGGCGAGCTGGGCCTGCTCGGCATGGTGGTGCCGGACGCCTGGGGCGGCAGCTACACCGACTACGTGGCCTACGCCCTGGCCGTGGAAGAAATCTCCGCCGGCGACGGCGCCCTCGGCGCACTGATGAGCATCCACAACTCGGTCGGCTGCGGTCCTCTGCTCAAGTACGGTACCTCGCAGCAGCAGGACACCTGGCTGCCCCGCCTGGCCTCCGGTCAGGCCATCGGCTGCTTCTGCCTCACCGAGCCGCAGGCCGGGTCCGAGGCCCACAACCTGCGCACCCAGGCCGAACTGCGCAACGGCCAGTGGGTGCTCAACGGCACCAAGCAGTTCGTCAGCAACGGCAAACGCGCCGAACTCGCCATCGTCTTCGCGGTGACCGACCCGACGCTGGGCAAGAAAGGTCTCTCAGCCTTCCTGGTGCCCACCCGCACGCCCGGCTTCCAGGTCGAACGTACCGAACACAAGATGGGTATCCGCGCCTCGGACACCTGCGCGGTGACCCTGACCGACTGCCGCATCCCCGAAGCGAACCTGCTGGGCGAGCGCGGCAAGGGCCTGGCCATCGCCCTGTCGAACCTGGAAGGCGGCCGCATCGGCATTGCCGCCCAGGCTCTCGGCATCGCCCGCGCAGCCTTCGAGGCGGCCCTCGGCTACGCCCGTGAACGCGTGCAGTTCGGCAAGCCGATCATCGAACACCCGAGCATCGCCAACCAACTCGCCGACATGCACACTCGGCTGAATGCCGCACGCCTGCTGATCCTACATGCTGCCCGCCTGAAGAGCGCCGGTCTGCCCTGCCTGAGCGAGGCTTCGCAGGCCAAGCTGTTCGCCTCGGAAATGGCCGAGAAGGTCTGCTCCAGCGCCCTGCAGATTCATGGCGGCTATGGCTACCTGGAGGACTTCCCGGTGGAGCGTTATTACCGAGATGCGCGCATCACCCAGATCTACGAAGGCTCCAGCGAAATCCAGCGGCTGCTGATCGCCCGCGAACTGGCCAACTACGCGCTCTGATCGTGTTCGCGGGTGCCCGACCAGCACCCGCGCATTGGCCAAAACGCTCCATCAAAAAGAGCGGCGGGGACGTGGTAGGCCAGCGCCCGAGACGTCATCGTCCGGGCTGGAATACACCGTTCGAAGCAGCACCATCGATGGAGGTCCGGCATTCATGCCTACCGCCCTGCACATCTCGCCACCAACAGTCCACCGATCTGGACGGGCTGCCTCCGCCGACGGCGCCCACGCGCGCTACCAGGAGACCCGCACCAAGGCTCTGGAGCTATTCGCCCGCTGCGGCTTCAGCCGCGTCAGCATGCGCGACCTGGCCGACTTCCTGGGGATTCGCGCCGGCTCCATCTACCACCACATCGAAAGCAAGGAAGCGCTGCTTTTCGAGCTGATCGAGGAGCTTTACGAGAACCTGCTGCAGGGCGCGCTGCTGCTGGCCCGACGGGAGTCCTCGCCGGCCGCGCGGCTGCCGCGCCTGGTGGAGGCCCATCTGCAATTGCATGAGAGCATGGGCGCCTATTTCCGCCTGGCGGAGTACGACCTGCACTGCCTCGGCAGCGAACACCAGGCGCGGATCCAATCGCTGCGCCAACGCTACGAAACCGTGCTGGAAGTTACCTTGGAGCAGCTCACCGGCGAGCCTGCCTGCGCGGTCAGGCGAGCCGCCGTGGCAGGCATCGTCTCCCAGCTCAACCAGTTACCGGCCTCGGTGGGAGACACCCCGACAGACGCCAGAGTGCGGCTCGAGTTGCTGCGCGAAATGGTGATGGGCTCGCTGCGCGGGGTGCTACTGGCCACCCGGCGCGTGGCAGACCCGGCCACTCAGGCCGCGGGCAAGTAAGCCATCGACGTCGACTCGCCCATCAGCAGCGGCTGGTTGAGCTCGACGCAGGCCCTCAGGTATTCGGACACCAGGCTAATGCGCCTGAGCTTGCGCAAATCCTCGCTGTAGTAGATCCAGAACTGCCGGACCACCTCCACCTCGTCCGGCAACACTTCGCGCAGACGCGGGTCCGGGCGGGCGAGAAAGCACGGCAGGACCGCCAGCGCCCGTCCTTCCAGTGCGGCATGGTAATGGGCGATCACGCTGGTGCTGCGCAGCTGGCGCTGGGCACCGGGCACCAGGTCATTGAGGTAGAGCAGCTTGGAGCTGAACGCCAGGTCCTCGACGTAGGAAATGAACGGATGGCCGACGAGGTCATCCCGGCTGCGGATCGGTGCGTGGTTGGCCAGGTACTCCGGCGTGGCGTACAGGCGCAGGCGGTAGTCGCAGAGCTTGGAGCAGACATAGGGCCCGCGTTCTGGACGCTCCAGGGTGATGGCGATGTCCGCCTCGCGCCGCGACAGGCTGACGAAGTGCGGCACCGGCAGGATATCCAGCGAGATATGCGGATAGCGATCCTGGAAGCGGCTCATGTGTGGCGTGACGAAACAGGATCCAAAGCCCTCGGTGCAGCCGATACGCACGTGCCCAGACAGCTCCAGCCCGGCTCCGGAAACCTGCTCGCAAGCTGCCTGCAGGGTGCTCTCCAAGGTTTCGGCATAGCTCAGCATGCGCTGGCCTTCGATCGTGAGCACGAACCCCGCCGACCGCGATTTTTCGAACAGCAAGGCGCCCAGGCTCTGCTCCAGCGCCCGGATGCGCCGCGACACAGTGGTGTAGTCGACACCCAGGCGCCGGGCCGCGCCGCTGGCCGTACGGGTCCGCGCCACTTCGAGGAAGAAGCGCATGTCGTCCCAGTTCAGGCGTTCTTGATTCGTGCTTTTTTGCATGATCAGCAGGCTTTGATAGGCATCGCCAGTGGAAATACGCCCACTTATACGCGTCTCGTCTGGACCGGGCCACTCGGACCATAGGCTGGACTCAGGCCCTCGGGACTCCCTAGACTCCCTGCGACCAGCCGCAGGAAGCGGTTGTCGAACGATCAAGGAGTGATCATGTCCCTTGCCATTGTCCACAGCCGCGCCCAGGTCGGCGTTGAAGCCCCATCCGTGACCGTCGAGGCACACCTGGCCAACGGCCTGCCCTCGCTGGCCCTGGTCGGCCTGCCGGAAGCGGCAGTGAAAGAAAGCAAGGACCGAGTGCGCAGCGCCATTCTCAATAGCGGCTTCGATTTCCCACCCCGGCGCATCACCCTCAACCTGGCCCCTGCCGACCTCCCCAAGGACGGTGGCCGCTTCGACCTGGCCATTGCCCTCGGCGTCCTCGCCGCCAGTGGCCAACTCCCGGCCGCAAGCCTGGAGCAGGTGGAATGCCTCGGCGAGCTCGCCCTTTCCGGTACCCTGCGCCCGGTGCAGGGCGTGCTGCCAGCGGCATTGGCTGCCCGCGCAGCAGGACGCACCCTGGTGGTGCCGAGAGAGAACGCCGAGGAAGCCAGTCTCGCCAGCGGCCTGAACGTATTGGCGGTCGGACACCTGCTGGAACTGACTGCGCACTTCGCCGGCCACACTCCACTGGCGCCTTACCAGGCCCAGGGGCTGATGCAGGAACGACCGCCCTATCCCGACCTCGCCGACGTTCAAGGCCAGGCATCGGCCAAACGTGCCCTGCTGGTGGCCGCCGCCGGATCGCACAATCTACTTTTCTGCGGTCCACCCGGCACCGGCAAGACCTTGCTGGCCAGCCGCCTCCCCGGCCTGCTGCCGCCCCTGGAGGAAGACGAAGCGCTGGAAGTGGCGGCTATCCACTCTGTGGCCAGTCACGCTCCGCTGCAAGCCTGGCCCCAGCGTCCCTTCCGTCACCCGCACCACAGCGCCTCGGGTGCGGCGTTGGTGGGGGGCGGCAGCCGACCGAAACCGGGCGAAATCACCCTGGCGCATCAGGGCGTGCTGTTCCTCGACGAATTGCCGGAGTTCGACCGCAAGGTCCTGGAAGTGCTGCGCGAACCGCTGGAAAGTGGCGAGATCGTGATTGCACGCGCCCATGACAAGGTGCGCTTCCCGGCACGCTTCCAGCTCGTCGCGGCGATGAACCCCTGCCCCTGTGGATATCTCGGTGACCCCGGAGGGCGCTGCCGCTGCTCACCGGACCAGATCCAGCGCTACCGCGCCAAGCTCTCCGGGCCACTGCTCGACCGCATTGACCTGCACCTGACCGTTGCCCGCGAGGTCACCGCCCTGGAGCCCATCACCCAGAACGGTTCCAGCAGCCTCGAGGCAGCCACCGAAGTCGCCCGGGCCCGCCGCGTGCAACTCCAGCGCCAGGGCTGCGCCAATGCCTTCCTCGACCTAAAGGGACTGCGCCTGCACTGCGTTTTGGTCAAGCAGGATCGCGAGTGGCTGGAAAGCGCCTGCGAGCGCCTCAACCTGTCGCTGCGCGCGGCCCACCGCATCCTCAAGGTGGCCCGCACCCTGGCAGACCTGGAACAGACCACGAGCATCGGCCGGCCCCACTTGGCCGAGGCACTGCAATACCGTCCGGAGCCCCAGGTGTGAAACGAGCGGACAACCAACAAAACTATCAGGATATACCCAGCAAGAGGCTGGCTCTATCGAATGTGCTAGGATGCTGCGCCTTCCGCCCTTGGCGGCCATCCGATTACAAGGAGAGCTAGCTCAATGGAGGCACGTTCGTCTTCGCAATCCACCCTCAACCCGCCGGTCTTTTTCGGCTCCGCCCTGCTCATCATCGCCCTGGTCATGTTCAGCACCCTGGCCCAGGAACAGGCTCAGACGCTGTTCGTTCACATCCAGGACTGGATCGTGGTCAACGCCAGTTGGTTCTATGTCCTGAGCGTCGCGTTGATCCTTATCGCCGTGGTCTTCCTGGCCATCAGCCGTTTCGGCGACATCAAGCTCGGCCCCGACCATAGCCAGCCCGATTACCGCAATCGCACCTGGTTCGCCATGCTGTTTTCCACAGGCATGGGCATCGGCCTGATGTTCTTCGGCGTCGCCGAACCGCTGATGCACTATGCCAACCCACCGGTGGGCGATGCCAACACGGTGGCCGCCGCGAAGGAGGCGATGACGCTCACCTTTTTCCACTGGGGCCTGCATGCCTGGGCGATCTACGCCATTGTCGCGCTGATTCTGGCCTACTTCTGCTTCCGCCATGACTTGCCGCTGACCCTGCGCTCGGCGCTCCATCCGTTGATCGGCGAACGGATCCACGGCCCCATCGGCCACGCTGTGGATATCTTCGCGATCCTCGGCACGGTGTTCGGCGTGGCCACCTCACTGGGCTATGGCGTGCTGCAGATCAACAGTGGCCTTAACCACCTGTTCGGCCTGCCAGTCAACGTGCCGGTGCAACTCGTCCTGATTGCCGTCAGCTGTGCCCTGGCCACGCTGTCGGTGGCCAGCGGACTGAACAAAGGCATCCGCATCCTCTCCGAGCTGAACCTGGTCCTGGCGGTGATCCTGCTGCTGGTGGTATTGGTCCTGGGGCCAACCGTGTTCCTGCTGAAGACGTTCGTGCAGAACACCGGCGGCTACCTCTCGGATATCGTCAGCAAGACCTTCAACCTGTACGCCTACGAATCCACCGACTGGATCGGCGGCTGGACCTTGCTCTATTGGGGCTGGTGGCTATCCTGGTCGCCTTTCGTCGGGCTGTTCATCGCCCGTATCTCCCGTGGCCGCACCATCCGCGAATTTGTCTGTGGCGTGCTCTTCGTCCCGGCCGGCTTCACCTTACTGTGGATGACGGTATTCGGCGATACGGCCATCCACATGGTGCTCCACCAGGGCCTGACGGGCCTCAGCGAGACCGTCGTCCGGGATAGCTCGCTGGCACTGTTTGTCTTCCTCGAGCAGTTCCCCTTCGCATCGCTGCTGTCGCTGGTGGCGGTGATGATGGTGGTGGTGTTCTTCGTCACCTCGGCCGACTCCGGCGCCTTGGTGGTGGACATGCTGGCCTCCGGCGGGCGTGAGAACACGCCGCTCTGGCAGCGCCTGTTCTGGTCGATCCTGATCGGCGTGGTGGCCATGGCCCTGCTGCTGGCCGACGGCCTCAAGGCCCTGCAAACCGCCACCATCGCCAGTGCCCTGCCCTTTGCAATGGTGCTATTGGCCGCGACCTGGGGACTGCTCAAGGCCCTGCGCCGAGATGCCACCAAGCGCGGCATCCGCTACCAGGCGCTGAACCTCTCTCACCCCGCCCATCGCCAGCAAGGTGGCTGGCAGCGGCGCCTGCGCAACATCCTGATGTTCTCGCGCCGTCCACACGTCACCCGGTTCATCGGCGAAGTGGTGCAACCTGCCTGCGATGAAGTAGCCGAGGAGCTGCGCAAGCATGGTTACGAGGTGCAGGTGAAGAACGGCGAAGATGGTCGCTGCAAGCTCATCGTCGGGCACGGCGGGGATGTGGACTTCAGCTACGAGGTGCGTCCTCGCACCTTCCTCCTGCCGCGCTTCGCCCCCCGCGACAACAACGATGAGGGCAGCGATGCGCGCAAATACTTCCGCGCCGAGGTCTACCTGCGCGAAGGCGGGCAGGATTACGACGTGATGGGCTGGAGCCGCGAGGAAGTGATCGGCGACCTGCTAGACCAGTACGAGAAGCACCTGCACTTCCTGCATGTGGTGCGCTGAGCCTGAGAAGCCCGACAAGGGCGGCAACGCCGCCCCATGGGCTTGCACGCAACCCGCTGAGCTTCGCTCAGCTCAGTGCCAGGCCGAAACATTTATCCACAGCCTGACGCTGGCCTGCTCGCGCCAGGCTGCGATACTCGGCGGCTTTTCCAGCGGAAACCGGCATGACCAGCTTCACTCTCGGCCCCCTCGCCATTCCCACGCCGCACGCCCTGCTGTACCTGGGCTTCTTCGTCGCACTGTTCAGCGGCTGGCTGGCCGGGCGCAAACGCAAGGCCAATCCCGAGGCGGCGCTGTTCGCCATGCTGCTCGGCGGCCTGCTGGTGGCACGCCTGGCATTCACCGCGCGCTACTTCGAGCAGTACGCGGCAGCACCCATCGGCCTGCTGGATATCCGCGATGGCGGCTTCATGCCTTGGCCTGGCGTCCTGGCAGCGGCGACGATCGGCGCCGTGCTGGCCTGGCGCTCACCGGTCCTGCGCCGTCCGCTGGCGATCGCCCTGACTGTGGGCGGCCTGCTCTGGGGCGGCGCGAGCGCTATCCTCTCGGCCCTCGACCAGGGTCGGCAGTTGCCCAAGCTGGCCCTGCACGACCTGCACGGTAACCCGATCGCCTTGCACGATCTGGACGGCCGGCCGCTGGTGGTGAACCTCTGGGCCACCTGGTGCCCGCCGTGCCGCCGCGAAATGCCGGTGCTGGAAGCCGCCCAGCGAAACCATCCCGAGGTGCGCTACGTGCTGGTGAACCAGGGGGAGCACGCCGAAGCGGTGGCCCGCTTCCTGACCGTGCAGGGCTTACAGCCCAGGGACGTGCTGCTCGACAGCGGCAACCGCCTGGGCCAAGCCACCGGCTCATTTGGTCTACCCACAACGCTGTTCTACGATGCCCAGGGCCGTTTGCAGCACAGCCACATGGGCGAGCTCTCAGCCGCGAGCCTGGCGCATGGGCTGCGCCAGTTCCCCGATCCCGTCAAGCGCTAGCCCAACAGTTCCACCGCTGGCAGCACCAGGGAGGTCACCTCTGCCTGCAGGAAATCCCGCAACCGGCGCAAGCGGTCCTGGCCGCTGCGGGCGCGGGGCCAGACCAGGTAGTAACTCTCACCGCTGGCCACTGCGGTGGGCCAGGGCAGACCGATGCGTCCCAGGGCCACGTCCTCGGCCACCATCACCAGATCGCCAATGGAAACGCCATAGCCGCGGGTCGCGGCGACTATCCCCAGCTCCAGGGTGTCGAACACCTGGCCGCCCTTGAGCGACACCTGATCACCCAGCTCCATGCGCTGCAACCACTTGCGCCAGTCACGGCGGTCCGGCGTCGGGTGCAGCAGCTCGGTCTGCTGCAGACGCTCCAGGCTCCAGGGCTCGACCGCCTGCGAAGGCTCGCACACCGGGATCAGCCATTCACTGAACAGCAGGGTCACCTCCCAGTCCTGATTGAAGTGGCCGTCGCTGAGCAACACCGCGCAATCGAAGGGCTCATGCTGGAAATCCACCTTATCCACATCCATCCAGGCGCTGGTGAGCTGCACCTCGATATCGGGGTTGAGGTGGCGGAAGCGGCTGAGACGCGAGAGCAACCAGCGCATGGTCAGGGTCGAGGGCGCCTTGAGGCGCAGGGTTGCATCGTCGACCCGTAGCGTCGTGCAGGCGCGCTCCAGGGCATCGAAGCCATCGCGCAGGCCGGGTAAGAGCATGCGTGCCGGCTCAGTCAGTTGCAGATTGCGCCCCTGGCGCTCGAACAGGCGGCAGGAAAAGTGCTCCTCCAGGGTGCGAATGTGGCGGCTGACCGCACTCTGGGTGATGGCCAACTCCTCGGCGGCGCGCGTGAAGGAGGTATGGCGGGCGGCGGCCTCGAAGGCGCGCAAGGCATAAAGTGGAGGAAGGCGGCGCGACATGTCCCTTTACCTATGAGTTTGACTCATGAATGGCATCATTTTTTTCCTTTTGTGCCGCCGCTTCAAGCTCAGGAGAATTGCATGATCCTCAATTGGTCGCAGGCAGCGGCTAAGGCACCTGGAAGTGAGCGTTACTCATGCCACAAAACCTGCGCAACGAACTCCTGGCGATCCTCCGCCTGGCCGGCCCGCTGATCGCCGCCCAGTTGGCGCACGTGCTGATGGTGTTCACCGATACCGTGATGATGGGTCTGATCGGACCCGAGGCCCTGGCCGGTGGCGGCCTGGGCGCGGCCAGCTATTCCTTTGTGTCGATCTTCTGCGTCGGGGTGATTGCCGCTGTCGGTAACCTGGTCGCGATCCGACATGGAGCGAGCGATACCCTGGGCGCGGCGCGGCTGACCCAATCCGGCCTGTGGCTGGCAGGCGGCATGGCGCTGGGCGCCGGCATTCTGCTGTGGAACCTGGGGCCCATCCTGCTGGCCTTCGGCCAAGCGCCGGACAGCGTCACCGGTGCCACCCAGTTCCTCTCCACGCTGGTGTTCGCCCTGCCCGGCTACCTCGGCTTCATGGCCCTACGCGGCTTCACCAGCGCCATCGGTCGGCCGGGGCCGGTGATGGCCATCAGCATCGGCGGCGCGTTGGCCAACTTCCTTCTCAACTACGCGCTGATCCACGGCCTGTTCGGCCTGCCGCGCCTGGGGCTGGCCGGTATCGGCCTGGTCACGGCGATGGTGATGAACGCCATGGCCCTCCTGCTCGCTTGGCACATCGTGCGAAACCCCATCTACGCCGCCTACCCGCTCGCGCGCGGCCTGTTACGCCCGTCCCGCGAGGCGCTGAAGGAATTGCTGCGCCTCGGGCTACCGATCGGCGGCACCTATGCGGTGGAGTCCGGCCTGTTCGCCTTTGCTGCCTTGTGCATGGGCGCCCTGGGCAGCACCCAGCTGGCGGCACACCAGATCGCCATCCAGTCGGTGTACGTGGCCTTCATGGTGCCAGTGGGGATTTCCTACGCGGTGACGTTCCGTATCGGCCAGCACTACGGCGCGGGCCGACTGGAGGATGCCCGCCGCGCCGGGCGCCTGGGTATCGGCTTCGGCGCCGGCTGCATGCTGGCCTTCGCCGGGCTGTTCTGGCTGGCGCCGGAATGGGTGGTCGGGTTGTTCCTCGATCACGAGGCGGCGGCGTATCAGGAAGTGGTGCAATTGGCCGTGAGCCTGCTGGCGGTGGCCGCCTGGTTCGAGCTGTTCGACGGCACCCAGACTATTGCCATGGGCGCCATCCGTGGACTGAAGGATGCCAAGACCACGTTCCTCGTCGGCCTCGGCTGTTACTGGCTGGTGGGTACGCCCGCAGCCTGGATGTTGGCCTTCCCGCTCGGCTGGGGCGCGGAGGGCGTCTGGTGGGGCCTGGCACTGGGCCTGGCTTGCGCGGCGGTTAGCCTGACGCTGGGCTTCGAATGGAAGACAGCGCGGCTACTGCGGCCGGCAGCGCATGCCACTGAAAAAAACATCTGCAGGGCGAGTTAGGTGCGGTTCTGCTCCAGGGAAGGCTTGCGCATGGCCATTCGTGCCGACGCTATGCGCGGCCGGCCCACAGCCTGTCGCGGGGGCCGGATAAACCGGGGCGAAGCCGCCACCGGGGGTGCGGAAATTGGTGGTCTGGCCCTGATAGACCCGCGCCGCCACCCACTGCACCTCGCCCAGATAGGCGTAATTGCGCAGATCGAACTTCAGTGCCGGGCCGGCATTTGCCATCACGCGCTGGCCGGGTTGCACCACGGCCTGCGCCACGTAGTCGCCAGCAAGGATGTCCTGCCAGACCCGCTGAGTAAGCTTGTCGCCACGATAGGCTGCGCGGCTACCGTATCCCCCGCGCGGCTTGAAGAACAGGCGCCGCCGTTCCTGCCACAGGCGCTCGGCATCCTCTGGCGTTACCACCTCGGTATGCGGGATGGCAGCCGCCAACACCTCGGCCTCGGCTGCCGGCAGCCCGGCACGGCGCAAGAAACCACTATCGCCCAGCAGCGCCAGGTTGCGCTTGTCGGCATACAGCGCATGACTTTGCGGGTGCGGTGTAAGCACGACCGCGCCCTGTAGATAGGCCTTCTGCAGCACGGCATTGGCTGCCTCGTCGAGGGCGAAATCGGTCAGGCGGTTGTAGACCAGGTCGATGGCCAGCTCGCCGCACCACAGGCGCCCTTCGCGCAATTCCAGGTCGGCCGGATCGGCGATCACCGCTTGCAGGCCGTGCGCCTGGAACAACTGCTGGAACAACAGGAACTCCGGGTAAAGGTATTGCTGTGCCGGCGCCGCATCGACAATGGCGATGCTTGCCAGCGGCCTCGCCTGCCCGGCCAGCGCCCACTCGCGGCGGAACATGGCGAGGATCGCCGCCTCCAGGATCTCGGCCCGTCCCGTGGGTGGCAACAGTTGCTCGATTGCGGGACAGCAGGCGCGCTGCGCCCTTGCCAGGACCGCATTGAGCAGCGCACCGCCGGCATTGCTGTTGATCTCGATCAGGCCGAAGGCATCGCCATCAAGGTGGAAGTCGTAGCCGAAAAACACCCCGCGCGGCCCCATCGCCATCCGAGCAATGGCCGGCGCCCTGGCCAGCACCTCTTCGCGATAGGCCGGCAGGGCTATGGCAGCCTCTGCGGCGCGAACCACATCAGCCATTCGCGTCAGCTCAGCCGGCGCAACGAACACCGGATGACTGGCGAACAGGTAAGGGCAGCGCTCGCGTACCAACTCATACAGCCCCGGCAGACCCAGGTGCGTCTCCAGCGCCGCGCGCAGTGCCTGTTCGTCCAGGCCGATGCAGAAGCACCGGCTGTTCAGGGCCTGCACCGAAACCTCGGCGAAGGCCGACTGCACGGCCGAGGGCACAGAGTCCGTGGTGGCGGCGCACGCCGGCAGATCGGTGGAATCGGACATGGATCGGCTCGTCATGCGGGGATTTGTTCTTACGATAGCCAGCAGCGGCGGGGCTGGAAAGCAGGACGTCGGGGCACGCGGCAGGTTGCACGCTTCACGACAGGCGCAAAGCCAAATACAGCCGATGAGGCCGACCTGACCCGGCGGTTCCCTAGGCGGAGGGCAAGCTGGCAAACATCGGCTGGCGCGTGCCGAAAACGAGGAAACGTGCCAACTCGGCCAGTGGCAACGGCCGACTGATCCAGTAGCCCTGGGCCTGGTCGCAGCCAAAGTGCCGCAACAGGGCTAACTGCTCGGCGTTCTCCACACCTTCCGCAACCACTTCCAGCTTGAGATTCTGTGCCAGGTTGATCATCGCCTTGACCAGTTGGCGATTCTCCGAGCGTTCGTGCATGTCGCCTACGAAGCTCTTGTCGATCTTGAGCAGCGCGATGGGCAGGCTGCTGAGGTGGACGAATGACGAGAAGCCGGTTCCGAAGTCATCCAGCGAAAAGCGCACGCCAAGTTTGCCGAGGGCATCCATTGTCTGCCGGACCTGGTCGCTGCGGCGCATCACGGCTGTTTCGGTGAGCTCGAACTCCAGCCATCTGGCATCGATGCCGCGCTCGCTGATCAGCCGACTCAGGGTCGGTAGCAGTTGGCTGTCCTGGAACTGCCGGAACGACAGGTTCACCGCCATGTGCAGCGGTGGCAGCCCCCGACCGCGCAACCATTGCATGTCGCGCAGGGCGCGGGAGATCACCCAGTAACCCAGCGGGACGATCAGGCCGCTCTCCTCAGCCAGCGGGACGAACTCGTTGGGGGTCAGCAGGCCGCGCTCGGCGTGCCGCCAGCGCACCAGCGCCTCCAGGCCGACGATGGTGCCGGTCTTCAAGCACAGGCGTGGCTGGTAGTGCAGCTCCAGTTCGTCCCGACGCAAGGCGCGGCGCAGCTCGCTTTCCAGGTCGGCCCGGCTGCGCGCGCTGCGGTTGATCCGCTCGTCGAATATGTGGAAAGTGCAGCCCTGGGTCGCCTTGGCCTGCTGCATGGCAATGTGCGCATGCCACATCAGCGGGTCTGCGCCCTCGCGGGAGCGCGCCTGCGCCAGGCCCAGGCTGCAACCGAGGAGCAGGCTTTCACCGTCCACCCAGTAAGGTTCGGCCAGCGCCTCGACGATATGCTCGGCAAGGCGTGCGAGTCGCGTTGGATCGCGCCGAGTATCCAGCAGCAAACCGAATTCATCGCTACCCAGACGCGCCAGCTGGTCGCTGGACCCTAGCTGTGCCTTCAGGCGTGCCACCACCTGCCGGATCAGACGGTCACCGGCCTGGTAGCCGAGGGCGTCGTTGGCGTGGCGAAAGTTATCCAGGTCAAGATGGCCGAGCGCCAACCCACGCCCCTCATACTCCATCAGCCGGGCGGCCAGAAGTGTCTGGAAACCCTGGCGGTTGGCGATGCCGGTCAGCGGGTCCTGCTCGGCCAGGCGTTCCAGCGCCCCCTGCAAGGTGCGCCGCTCACGGACATGGCGCAAAGTCCTGCGCACGACATCGACGCTGAGGTGCTCGCGCACCAGCCAATCACAGGCACCCTGCGGGGGCTCGCTCGGCTCACTCTCGAGCAACAGGATGACCGGCAGCGGGCAACGACCGGCGGGCGGCACATGGCTTGGAGTGCAGAGGATCACCGCTGCGCCCGGATCATCGAGCAGATCGCGGGCAGCTTCCCAGGAGACGGCGGTGATCAATGGGGATGCGCTGCCCATCGCGGCCAGAAGCTCGCGGAGACGTTCAGCCCAGACTGGCGATTCGGCCAGCAGGAGCATGCGCAAGGGCTCTGAGAGCGCGGACAAATGACCTCCCCGGGGTCAAGGATTCTGCAGCGTGATAACGCCACTTTGCGCCGTTATCGGCGTCGTTCTCGTCAGGCATCCTTGCCCGCCCCGTCTGGCTCAAGCTATCCGGGGCGGATCAATCCTACTTGATGCGGGGAAATATCCAAGCACAACCCTCGTGCAAAGGGTGATGGATCACAGAGCGTCCGGATACGCTTCGGTAGAAACCGCCGGCCTGCTAGAATGCGCGGCCATTCGCCTCGATCCATTCCAGTATGTCCCGACTCAATCCTCGGCAGCAGGAAGCCGTGAACTATGTCGGTGGTCCCCTTCTGGTGCTCGCCGGTGCTGGCTCCGGCAAGACCAGCGTGATCACCCGCAAGATTGCCTACCTGGTCCAGCAGTGCGGGATCCGCGCCCAGTACATCGTCGCAGTGACCTTCACCAACAAGGCCGCACGCGAGATGAAGGAGCGCGTCAGCTCACTGCTGCGCGGCGGTGAAGGCAAGGGCCTGACCGTCTCCACCTTCCACAACCTCGGGCTGAACATTATCCGCAAGGAACACGCCCGACTGGGCTACAAGCCCGGTTTTTCGATTTTCGATGAGTCGGACATCAAGGCGCTGCTCAGCGACATCATGCAGAAGGAGTATTCCGGGGATGATGGCGTCGACGAAATCAAGGGCTACATCGGCAACTGGAAGAACGACCTGATCCTGCCCGAAGAGGCCCTGGCCAAAGCACGCAACCCCAAGGAGCAGACCGCCGCCATCGTCTACCTGCACTACCAGCGCACGCTCAAGGCGTACAACGCGGTGGACTTCGACGACCTGATCCTGCTACCGGTAAAGCTGTTCCAGGACAACCCGGACATCCTGGAGAAATGGCAGAATCGCGTGCGCTACATGCTGGTGGACGAATACCAGGACACCAACGCCAGCCAGTACCTGCTGGTGAAGCTGCTGGTGCAGCACCGTGCCCAGTTCACCGTGGTCGGCGATGACGACCAGTCGATCTACGCCTGGCGTGGCGCGCGGCCGGAAAACCTGATGCAGCTGAAGGAAGACTTTCCCTCGCTGAAGGTGGTGATGCTGGAGCAGAACTACCGCTCCACCAGCCGCATCCTCAAGTGCGCGAACATCCTCATCGCCAACAATCCGCACGTGTTCGAGAAACAACTGTGGAGCGAAATGGGCGTGGGCGATCCGATCCGGGTGATCCGCTGCCGCAACGAGGACGCCGAGGCCGAGCGCATCGCCATGGAAATCCTCACCCTGCACTTACGCACCCAGCGCCCGTACAGCGAGTTCGCCATCCTCTACCGGGGCAACTACCAGGCCAAGCTGATGGAGCTCAAACTGCAGCACCACCAGATTCCCTATCGCCTGTCCGGCGGCACCAGCTTTTTCGGGCGCCAGGAAGTGAAGGACCTGATGTCCTACTTTCGCTTGCTGGTGAACCCGGATGACGACAATGCCTTCCTACGGGTGATCAACGTGCCGCGCCGCGAGATCGGCTCCACCACCCTGGAAAAGCTCGGTAACTACGCCACCGAACGCGGCATCTCGATGTACGCCGCCAGCGATGAGATGGGCCTTGCCGGACACCTCGACAGCCGCTTCAGCGAACGCCTGCAGCGCTTCAAGCGTTTCATGGACGGAGTGCGCCAGCAGTGCGCGCAGAACGATCCCATCGCCGCCCTGCGCAGCATGGTCATGGACATCGACTACGAGAACTGGATTCGCCAGAACGCCTCCAGCGACAAGGTCGCGGATTTCCGCATGGGCAATGTCTGGTTCCTCATCGACGCCCTGAAGAACACCCTGGAGCGCGACGAAGAAGGCGGCATGACCATCGAAGAGGCTATCGCCAAGCTGGTGCTGCGCGACATGCTCGAACGTCAGCAGGAAGAAGAGGAAGGCGCCGATGGCGTGCAGATGATGACTCTGCACGCATCCAAGGGTCTGGAGTTCCCCTACGTCTTCATCATGGGCGTGGAGGAGGAAATCCTGCCCCACCGCTCCAGCATCGAAGCGGACACCATCGAAGAAGAACGCCGCCTGGCCTACGTGGGCATCACCCGCGCGCGGCAGAACCTGGCGATGACCTTCGCCGCCAAGCGCAAGCAATACGGCGAGATCATCGACTGCTCGCCAAGTCGCTTCCTCGAGGAGCTCCCGCAAGAGGATCTCGAGTGGGAAGGCCTGGACGACGCACCAGTCGAGGTCAAGGCCGCACGTGGCAACACGGCATTGGCAGATATCCGTGCAATGCTGAAGAAATCCTGATCAGTCACCAATAATCCCGGCACAGACCGGGCTCCAACTTAGAACGAGGGTACGGGCGTGGAAGCGCTGAAACAGAAGATTCGCGACGAGGGCATTGTCCTCTCCGACCAGGTATTGAAGGTCGATGCCTTCCTCAACCACCAGATCGACCCGCAGCTGATGCAGCAGGTCGGCCACGAATTCGCCGAGCGCTTCCGCGGTCAGGGCATTACCAAGATCGTCACCATCGAGGCCTCCGGCATTGCACCGGCCGTGATGGCAGGCCTGGAACTGGGCGTACCGGTGATCTTCGCTCGCAAATACCAGTCGCTGACGCTGAAGGACAACCTTTACATCTCCAAGGTGTTCTCCTTCACCAAGCAGAGCGAAAGCACTATCGCCATCTCCGCCAAGCATCTGACCGCTGCCGACCATGTGCTGGTGATCGATGACTTCCTCGCCAACGGCCACGCGGCCAAGGCGCTCATCGACCTGATCCAGCAGGCCGGGGCGAGCATCGCCGGGATGGGGATCGTGATCGAGAAGTCGTTCCAGGAAGGTCGCAGCCTGCTGGAAAGCGAAGGCTATCGGGTCGAGTCACTGGCGCGGGTCAGTTCGCTTGCCGACGGCCAGGTCAGTTTCGTCGACTAAGCACCAGCCGCGACAACAGGTCGCAGCCGGCAGGCACAAAAAAACCGCCCTTGGGCGGCTTTTTTGTCGCTGTCGGGTCTATTACAGACCGGACATCTTCTTGATGGTGGCTTTCAGCTCATCATCGGTGCAGTCAGCACAGGTGCCTTTCGGCGGCATGGCATTGATTCCCGTGATGGCCTTGGCCAGGATGCCATCAAGGCCGCCCTGGTGGTCAGCACGCTCTTTCCAGGCTGCCTTGTCGCCGATCTTCGGCGCGCCGAGCACGCCAGCGGTGTGGCAAGCGCCACAATGTTTGGCAATGATGTCGTCCGGAGTACGAGCACCGCCGCCAGCGGCAGCAGCCACGGCACCGACGCCCTTGCACTCTTGCCCCATCACGCAGACTTCACCGACCGGCTTGATGCGTTCGGCGATGGCATCGTCGGTCGCGGCCTGAGCGCTGACAGCCCACAGGGCCAATACGGCGGCATGGGCCGCCAGCATTTTCTTGATTAGGTTCACCCTTACACCCTCATCGTGGCTAGAGACGCCCGCGGCCACGGTTTCGCGGGCGGGCGCAAGTATAACGGTAAGCCCGTCACGCTGAAATAACCCTGCAGGGCTCAATGCCAAGGCGTGACGGGAGAGCTTTTCAGAAATTCGCTGGCGAGGTGGCACTGATCAGTCGAGCAGGCACATCGTACGGGTTGCGAAAACGATGCGGTTTGCTGCTTTCGAAGTAGTAGCTATCGCCTGGCTCTAGCACGTAGACATCGCTGCCCACCGTGAGCTCCAGTCGCCCTTCCACCAGCATGCCGGCTTCCTCGCCGTCGTGGGCATACATCTCATCACCGGTATCGGAGCCTGGCGGGTAGGTTTCGTCCAGGAAGGCGATGGCCCGGCTCGGATGGGCCTTGCCCACCAGTTTCATGGTAATGGCGCCGCTACAGATGTCAGTGAGTTCGGAGGCCCGGTAGACGACCTGGACCTGATTGTCCTGCTCCAGGTCGAGCGAGAAGAATTCCACCAACGACATCGGAATACCGCCCAGCACCTTCTTCAGCGAACTGATGGAGGGGCTGACACTGTTCTTCTCGATCATGGAAATCGTGCTGTTGGTGACGCCCGCCCGCTTGGCGAGTTCACGCTGGGAGAGGCCTTTCAGCTTGCGAATGGCTTGCAGTCGAACACCAACGTCCAATGGCGGGATCCTCCTTGGGGATCAGGGGTGGTCACGGTCGCCGTATCATGGCAACAGCGTTCAGTATTTACAACACTCCGGTTGTCAATACTGCGCCAACTTTCCCTGCTCCAAAGAAAATCTTCGTAAAAGCAGTCACTTGGATAAACGATCAGAAACGATGATCGATTTCCTGATCACCCGCTCAGCTGTAAACCAACGGCACCCGGCGCAGGTTGCAGAAAATCTGGTACGGGATGGTGCCGGCGTGTGCCGCCACTTCGCTGGCCAGCACCTGCTTGCCCCACAGCTCGACACGGCTGCCCAGGCCCGCCTGCGGCAGGTCGGTCAGGTCAACGGTGAGCATGTCCATGGACACCCGGCCGATTAGGCGGCTGAACTGCCCGCCGATGGCCACCGGCGTCCCGGTCGGCGCGTGGCGCGGGTAGCCGTCGGCGTAACCCATGGCGACCACGCCGACACGGGTCGGACGATCAGTGACGAAACGCGCGCCGTAACCCACCGGCTGGCCCGCCGGCAGTTCGCGTACGCTGATGATCTTCGACTCCAGCGTCATGACCGGCTTCAGGCGCTCGGCCAGCGGATGCGCCTGCTCGAACGGCGTGGCGCCGTACAGCATGATGCCCGGGCGCACCCAATCGCTGGGGACTTGCGGCCAGCCCAGCACAGCCGGCGAGTTGCGCAGGCTCACTTCAGCCGACAGGTCGGCGCGGGCCCGCTCGAAGACGGCGACCTGCTCTTCGCTACTGGCGCAATCGAGCTCGTCGGCTCGGGCGAAGTGGCTCATCAGCACGATCCTCTCGACCTTGCCGCTGGCCTGCAGGCGTTGGTAAGCGTCGCGGTACTCGGCCGGGTGCAGGCCGACCCGGTGCATCCCAGAGTCCAGCTTGAGCCAGACCGTCAGCGGCTTGCGCAGTTCGGCCCGCTCGATGGCCTCGAGCTGCCAACTGGCGTGCACTACGGTCCAGAAATCATGCTCCTGGATCAGGCTGAGTTCGTCCGCCTCGAAGAACCCCTCAAGCAGCAGGATCGGTTTGCGGATGCCGGCCGCGCGTAGTTGCAGGGCCTCCTCGATACAAGCCACGGCGAATCCATTGGCCTCTCCCTCCAGCGCTTCGGCGCAGCGCACCGCGCCATGGCCGTAGGCATCTGCCTTGACTACGGCCAGCGCCTTGGCGCCGCTGACTTCACGGGCCAGACGATAGTTGTGGCGAAGGGCTTCGAAATCGATCAGGGCACGAGCGGGACGCATGGCGAGCTTCTTCTCTTATCGGAAAAAACCCGGCGCGAACGCCGGGCTGAGCAAGTTCGTTAAGGCAGGGCGGCGATAACCGTCATTTCCACCAGTACGTCAGGCGAGTACATCGCCGCCTCGACGCAGGCGCGGGCTGGCGCATGGCCGGCCGGCACCCAGGCATCCCATACCGCGTTCATCGCGGCGTAGTCGGCCGCCATGTCCTTGAGGTAGATGGTCACCGAGAGGATGCGGCTCTTGTCGGTGCCAGCCTCGGCCAGCATGCGGTCGATGCTGGCGAGGGTCTCGCGAGTCTGCTGTCCGACTCCCGCACTGTGGTTCTCATCCAACTGGCCGGCCAGATAGACCGTGCCGTTGTGGATGACGATTTCGCTGTAACGGGTTTCAGTGCGCAGGCGCTGGATTGACATTGTTCGGGGTCTCCTTGGAATTGCCATAGCGGAAGATGTCCAGGCCTTCGGCGCTGATCTGCGGACGCTTGCGCGCCATCAGGTCGGCCAACAGGCGGCCAGAGCCGCAGGCCATGGTCCAGCCAAGGGTACCGTGTCCAGTGTTGAGGAACAGGTTGCGGAACGGCGTCGCGCCCACGATTGGGGTGCCGTCCGGAGTGGCCGGGCGCAGGCCGGTCCAGAATTCGGCCTGCTCGAGTTCGCCGCCCTGCGGATAGAGGTCGGCGGTGATCATTTCCAGGGTCTCGCGGCGGCGCGGATTGAGCGACAGGTCGAAGCCTGCGATCTCGGCCATGCCGCCTACGCGGATGCGGTTGTCGAAACGGGTGATGGCGACCTTGTAGGTCTCGTCCAGGATGGTCGAGGTCGGGGCCATGGCCGGATCGGTGATCGGTACGGTCAGCGAGTAGCCTTTCAGCGGATAGACCGGTGCCTTGATACCCAGAGGTTTGAGCATCTGCGGGCTGTAGCTGCCAAGGGCGAGCACATAGCGGTCGGCGGTTTCCAGCTTGCCGTCGATCCACACGCCATTGATGCGATCACCGGCGAAATCCAGGCTCTGGATGTTCTGGCCGAAGCGGAATTCAACACCCAGTTGCACTGCCATCTCGGCGAGGCGAGTGGTGAACATCTGGCAGTCGCCGGTCTGGTCATTGGGCAGGCGCAGGGCGCCGGCCAGCTTGTGCTTGACGTTGGCCAGGGCCGGTTCGACGCGGGCAATACCATCGCGGTCGAGCAGTTCGTAGGGCACGCCGGAACGTTCGAGCACGGCGATGTCCTTGGCAGCAGCGTCAACCTGGGCCTGGGTGCGGAACAGTTGGGTGGTGCCGAGCGTACGGCCTTCGTAGGTGATGCCGGTTTCAGCGCGCAGCTCGTCGAGGCAATCGCGGCTGTACTCGGACAGGCGCACCATGCGCTCCTTGTTCACCGCGTAACGGGCAGCGGTGCAATTGCGCAGCATCTGCGACATCCACAGGTACTGGTCGATATCGCCAGTAGCCTTGATAGCCAGCGGGGCGTGCTTCTGCAGCAGCCACTTAATGGCTTTCAGCGGAACGCCGGGCGCGGCCCAGGGCGAAGCGTAGCCGGGGGATACCTGGCCGGCGTTGGCGAAGCTGGTTTCCTTGGCCACGGCGTCCTGACGGTCGACGACGACCACTTCAAAGCCGGAACGGGCCAGGTAATAGGCACTCGCGGTACCGATCACGCCACTGCCAAGAACCATCACTCGCATGTTTGCCTCCAGCGCAACGAGGAATTCGCTGCGTTTGTTATTTTGAGCGTTGATGGCGCGAAGTATATGGAGACAAGGCCAGTGATATTCACTATATAGATAGCTATATTTGGCGATAATTCTTGGCAAAATGCGCTTCAACGGAGGGGCATCCACCATGCGCACACAGCATCAATCCCGGCGTGAACTGGACAAGATAGACCGGAATATTTTACGAATCCTGCAGGAAGACGGCCGGATCTCCTTTACCGAACTAGGTGAGCGCGTCGGCCTCTCGACCACCCCCTGCACCGAGCGCGTTCGCCGCCTGGAGCGCGAAGGCATCATCCTTGGCTACAACGCGCGGCTTAACCCGCAACACCTGAAGGCCAGCCTGCTGGTGTTCGTCGAAATCAGCCTGGACTACAAGTCCGGCGACACCTTCGAGGACTTCCGCCGCGCCGTGCTGAAGCTGCCACACGTGCTCGAATGCCATCTGGTCTCTGGCGATTTCGACTACCTGGTGAAGGCCCGGATCAACGAGATGGCCTCGTATCGCAAGCTTCTCGGAGACATCCTGCTGAAGCTGCCACACGTGCGTGAATCCAAGTCCTACATCGTCATGGAAGAAGTGAAGGAGTCCCTCAACCTGCCCATTCCGGATTGAGCGCAACCTGGACGACCTACCCCCTTGGCAGCGCCGAGGGGTTCGACTTATCCTGCCCGGGCGTTTAATTTTAACAACACAATAATCAGGATTTCGCACATGAACGCCCGCGTTCGCCTCCCGGTGCACACCGATCAGCACGCCCCCTCCTATTACGCTGCGAGCGCCAATCGGCGCATCGACTACCCGCCGTTGGCAGGTGAGGAGCTGGCTGATGTTTGCATTGTCGGTGGCGGATTTTCCGGGCTGAACACTGCCATCGAGTTAGCCCAGCGCGGCCTCTCAGTGGCGCTGCTCGAAGCCCGGCAGATCGGCTGGGGTGCCAGCGGGCGCAACGGCGGACAATTGATCCGCGGCGTCGGCCATGGCGTCGAGCAGTTCGAGCCAGTGATCGGTGCCGAGGGCGTCCGCGCCCTCAAGCTGATGGGCCTGGAGGCGGTAGAGATCGTCCGTCAGCGGGTCGAGCAATTCGCCATCGACTGCGACTTGACCTGGGGCTACTGCGATCTGGCTAACCGCCCGCGTGACCTGGAAGGCTTCGCCGAGGACAAAGCAGAGCTCGAAAGCCTGGGCTATCGCCATGAGCTGCGCCTGGTGCAGCCCGGCGAGATGCGTAGCGTGGTGGGCTCCGACCGCTATGTCGGCGGGCTGATAGACATGGGCTCCGGGCACCTGCATCCGCTCAACCTGGCCCTCGGTGAAGCGGCTGCGGCCGCCTCGCTGGGCGTGCGACTGTTCGAGCACTCGACGGTGACGAGGATTGACTACGGCGCAGAAGTGAAGGTGCACACTGCGCACGGCCACGTTCGCGCCAAAACGCTGGTGCTTGGCTGCAACGCCTATCTGAACAATCTCAACCCGGCCCTGGGCGGCAAGGTGCTGCCAGCCGGCAGCTACGTCATTGCCACCGAGCCCCTCTCCAGGGAGCTCGCACATGAGCTGCTGCCGCAGAACATGGCGGTTTGCGACCAACGCGTCGCACTGGATTACTACCGCCTGTCCGCCGACCGCCGCCTGCTGTTCGGCGGTGCCTGCCATTACTCCGGGCGCGACCCGGCCGACATCGAAACGTACATGCGGCCGAAGATGCTCAAGGTGTTCCCGCAGTTGGAGCACGTGCGAGTCGACTTTCAGTGGGGCGGGATGATTGGCATCGGTGCCAACCGCCTACCTCAGATCGGTCGACTGGCGGACCAGCCCAACGTCTACTTCGCCCAGGCCTACTCCGGCCATGGGCTGAACGCTACTCACCTGGCCGGCAAGCTCCTGGCCGAAGCCATCAGCGGGCAACAGAGCCAAGGCTTCGACATCTTCGCCAAGGTACCGCACATGACCTTCCCCGGCGGCCGCTACCTTCGCTCGCCATTGCTGGCGCTAGGTATGGCCTGGTACCGCTTGAAGGAAGCCGTTGGGGTGGTTTGATTCTGTAGGGTGGACGGGCTCTGCAGGAAAGCAGAGCCTGGCTTAGCTCAGTCAGCAGCAGTTGCCGCTTCATCCTCGAACAGCTCCCGGTTCCAGGCCAGCCAGACGAAGCCGGCCGCGCCCAAGGCCATCATCAGCGGCAGTGCGTGACCGCTGATCCACTGGCTCGCGGCCCCGGTAGCCAAGGGCCCGACCAGGCAACCGATGCCCCAGAGCTGGGCGACGTGGGCGTTGGCGCGGACCAGTTCATCATCGCGATAATGCTCGCCGATCAGGATCAGTGCCAGGGTGAAGAGACCGCCAGCACTGGCACCGAACAGCACCCAGATCGGCCAGATCACTGGTGTGTGCAGCAACAGCGGAATGGCCAAGCTGCTGACCAGCAAGGTCAGGCCACAGGCCCGAAACAGAGTGCGGCGGGACATGCGATCGGCCAACCAGCCAATCGGCAACTGCAGGGCGGCGTCACCCACCACCACCACACTGGCCATGAGCAAAGCGACTTCCTGGTTGAAGCCCTGGCGCAAGCCATAGATCGGCAGCAGGGTCAGCATCATCGCTTCGAACGCAGCGAACAGCACCACGGCCCAAGCGATGGTCGGCAAGCGACTACAGAAGGCCCACAGACCGCGACCGGATGCGCTATGGGCGTCGACACTGGGCGCCCCGGCACGGCCAAGTAGCAGCAGCGAGCCGCCAATCAGTAAGCCGGTGCCAGTCCAGAAACCGAGGTCGTTGGTCGTGCCCAGTGCGCTGAGCAGCAGCGGGCCAGAAAGTTGGCTGAGCGCATAGCCCGTGCCATAGAGCGCCACCAGCCGACCGCGCCACTCTTCCACCGCGAGCTGGTTGATCCAGCTTTCGCCGAGGATGAATACCACCGTCAGGGCCACGCCGATCAACAGGCGCAGCGCTACCCAGACCGGGTAGCTCTGTACCACCGCCAGCAGGGCCACGGAGAGCGCCCCCACCAGCAGGCACATCTGCATCAGCGAGGTCGTGCCGAAACGCGCGGCCAGTCGCCCGGCGAGGCTGGCCCCGAGCAGCACGCCGACGGCCGGGGTCGCCGCCATCACGCCAATGGCGAAGGTGCCGTGGCCCCAACTCTCGAGACGCAGAGAGACCAGTGGCATGGTCACCCCGAGAGCGAGTCCGATGCTGATGACTGCGCCGCACACGGCGAAGTAGGTTCCCCAACGCATTGCCAACGACCTCCATTCCGTAAAGGACGCATTTAACGGGTGATACAAGCGCCTGCGGCCGGGTCCCTTGAGGGAACCCGGCCGCAGGCGTGGCTCAGATGAGCCGGCCCCTCAGAAGAGGGACGGACCTTACCTAGCTCAGAGCTTGATCCAGGTAGCTTTCAGCTCAGTGTACTTGTCGAAGGCGTGTAGCGACTTGTCACGGCCGTTGCCGGACTGCTTGAAGCCGCCGAACGGTGCGGTCATGTCGCCGCCATCGTACTGGTTGACCCAGACGCTGCCGGCACGCAGGGCCTTGGAGACCAAGTGAGCCTTGGACAGGTTGCTGGTCCACACCGCAGCGGCCAGGCCGTAGACGGTATCGTTGGCGATCTGCACCGCTTCTTCGACGTCGTCAAAGGCGATGACCGAGAGCACTGGTCCGAAGATCTCTTCCTTGGCGATGCGCATGGCATTGTCCACGCCGTCGAAGATGGTCGGCTCGACGTAGGTACCGCCGGTTTCCTCCAGCACGCGATGACCGCCGGCCACCAGTTTGGCGCCATCGTCATGGCCAGCCTGGATGTAGGACAGCACGTTGTTCATCTGGGTGGTGTCAACCAAGGCACCGACGTTGGTCGCCGGGTCCAGCGGGTTGCCCGGTTTCCAGGCCTTGATCGCTTCGACCACCATCGGCACGAACTGGTCCTTGATCGAACGTTCCACCAGGAGTCGCGAACCGGCAGTGCAGACTTCGCCCTGGTTGAATGCGATGGCACCAGCAGCAGCCTCGGCGGCCGCCTTGAGATCAGGCGCGTCGGCGAAAACGATGTTCGGGCTCTTGCCGCCGGCTTCCAGCCAAACGCGCTTCATGTTGGACTCGCCGGCGTAGATCATCAGCTGCTTGGCGATCTTGGTTGAACCGGTGAACACCAGGGTATCGACGTCCATGTGCAGGGCCAGGGCCTTGCCCACGGTGTGGCCGAAGCCTGGCAGCACGTTGAGCACGCCCGCCGGGATGCCGGCCTCGATGGCCAGCTGGGCCAGTCGAATGGCGGTCAGCGGAGACTTCTCGGACGGCTTGAGGACCACCGAGTTACCGGTGGACAGCGCCGGACCGAGCTTCCAGCAGGTCATCAGCAGCGGGAAGTTCCACGGCACGATGGCGGCAACCACGCCGACCGGCTCGCGAGTCACCAGGCCCAGCTCGTTGTGCGGGGTGGCGGCGACTTCGTCGTAGATCTTGTCGATGGCTTCGCCATTCCAGCGAATCGCGCGGGAGGCGGCATTGACGTCGACGCTCAGCGAGTCGCTGATCGGCTTGCCCATATCCAGGGTTTCCAGCAGGGCCAGTTCTTCGCCGTGGGCGTCGATCAGATCGGCGAAGCGAATCATCACTTCCTTGCGCTTGACCGGCGCCAGGCGCGACCACACGCCGGATTCGAAGGTCGCGCGGGCGTCCTTGACCGCCAGTTCAGCGTCAGCCAGGTCGCAACTGGCCACCTTGCCCAGCAGCCGGCCATCGACCGGGCTGATGCAATCGAAGGTGTCGCCGGAAACAGCGTGGGTGTACTCGCCGTGGATGAAAGCGCGCGTCTCGATCTGTACGGACTTGGCGCGCTGTTCCCAGTCTGCTCGGGTCAGGGTGGTCATGGAGTTTTCCTCTTATTAGTAGAAGCGCGGCTGGATTCAGGCACGCACTGTCAAAAATTCTGCAAGGTCGACCTATGAATCGCCATGTTCGCAACCCTAAACCAGAGGACCCAGCCTTTTCAATATATTTGACAAAAATCCGCCAAACACCCTTGTCATGTTCGTTTTATTAAACATAGACTTCGTCAGAATCAGCCCTACAGCCTTACCTCGCCTTTCTGGTGGCCATAATGACGAACAACACCTCACCTCAACCGGGCAGAATAACCAACAGCCTCGACGATTTCTGGATGCCATTCACGGCCAACCGCCAGTTCAAGGCAAAGCCGCGCCTGCTGGAAAGCGCCGAGGGCATGTACTTCACCGCCACCGATGGGCGCAAGGTGCTCGATGGCACCGCTGGTCTCTGGTGTTGCAATGCCGGCCACGGCCGCCGCGAAATTACCGAAGCAGTGAGCCGGCAGATCGCCAAGCTCGACTTCGCGCCGACCTTCCAGATGGGCCACCCGCTGCCTTTCGAGTTGGCCGAACGCCTGGCAGAGATCGCGCCAAAGGGCCTGAACAAGGTTTTCTTCACCAACTCCGGCTCCGAGTCCGCAGATACCGCCCTGAAGATCGCCCTGGCTTATCAGCGCGCCATCGGCCAGGGCACCCGCACTCGCCTGATCGGTCGCGAGCTGGGCTACCACGGCGTGGGCTTCGGCGGCATTTCAGTCGGAGGGATGGTCAACAACCGCAAGGCTTTCAGCACACTACTGCCCAACGTGGATCATCTGCCGCACACACTGGATATCCAGCGCAACGCCTTCAGCCGTGGGCTGCCGGAGTTCGGCATCGAGAAGGCCGACGAGCTGGAGCGCCTGGTGACGTTGCACGGTGCCGAGAATATCGCTGCGGTGATCGTTGAGCCGATGTCGGGTTCCGCGGGCGTGATCCTGCCGCCGGTGGGCTACCTGCAGCGCCTGCGCGAAATCACCCGCAAGCATGGCATCCTGTTGATCTTCGATGAAGTGATCACCGGTTTTGGCCGCATTGGCGAAGCCTTCGCCGCCCAGCGCTGGGGCGTCACGCCGGACATCATCACCTGTGCCAAGGGCCTGACCAACGGCGCCATCCCCATGGGCGCGGTGTTCGTCGACGAGCAGATCTACCAGGCTTTCATGCAAGGCCCGGAAAGCAACATCGAGTTCTTCCACGGCTACACCTATTCCGGCCATCCGGTGGCCTGCGCCGCCGCCCTGGCCACCCTGGACATCTACCAGAACGATCGCCTGTTCCAGCAGGCCATCGAACTGGAAGGCTACTGGCAGGAGGCGCTGCTCAGCCTTCGCGACCTACCCAACGTCATTGACATTCGCGCCATCGGCCTGGTCGGCGGCCTGCAACTGGCACCGAGCGCCGAAGGTGCTGGCAAGCGCGGCTTCCAGGTCTTCGAACAGTGCTTCCAGGACAACGTGATGGTCCGCGTGACCGGCGACACCATCGCCATGTCGCCACCACTGATCGTCGAGAAAGCCCAGATCGATACGCTCATCGCCACGCTTGGCGATGCTATCCACAAAGCTTCTTGAACAGGAACGCTGCCATGAATGTGCAACAGATCGTCGACTTCGCCCAGGCCACCACCGCGCCCGAACATTACCGCCCCGCCGCCGAAAAAATCCTCAAGGGCGATCCCGAGCAGAGCGTACGCAACCATTACGCCAGCCCCTGTGGGCAGTTCAATGCCGGTGTCTGGGAAGGTGCCGTCGGTCACTGGACGGTGAACTACACCGAGCATGAATACTGCGAAATCCTGCAGGGCGTGTCGGTCATCCGCGACAAGGATGGCAATGCCAAGACCTTGCGCGTCGGCGACCGTTTCGTGATCCCGGCCGGATTCTCCGGCACCTGGGAGGTGCTGGAGCCCTGTCGCAAGGTTTACGTGATGTTCGAGCAGGCGGCCAAATAGTCCCGCTCATCCCCTGATGCTTGTCACCCTTCAGCCCGCGCTTCGCGGGCTTTTTTATGGGCGCGGATCGGGATCCGGCCTTTTCCTGCCCTCATTCAAAGGGAGAAATCGCACACATGAAAAAGCCCGCCATATAGGCGGGCTTTTTCGACAAGGGCCGGATCAATTACTTGATCTTGGCTTCCTTGTAGATCACGTGCTTACGCACAACCGGATCGAACTTCTTGATCTCGATCTTTTCGGGAGTGGTGCGCTTGTTCTTGTCGGTGGTGTAGAAGTGGCCGGTACCGGCGCTGGACACCAAACGGATCAGTTCACGCATGATTAGCTCCTTAAACCTTTTCGCCGCGAGCACGCAGCTCGCTCAGCACGACGTCGATACCGCGCTTGTCGATGATACGCATGCCCTTGGCGGAAACGCGCAGACGCACAAAGCGCTTCTCGGACTCGACCCAGAAGCGATGGTGCTGCAGGTTCGGCAGGAAACGACGACGGGTTTTGTTGTTAGCGTGGGAAATATTGTTCCCGGTAACCGGACCCTTACCGGTTACTTGACAGACTCTCGACATGCCTCAGCCCTCTAAACCACATGCCCAACCCGGCATGGGTTGGCCGCTTGAACTCTAACTTGGGTGGGCGCTTCAGCGCCCGTCTCGTCAGGGTCTTACCGGCCGCATAATGAATGCGAAAGACCGGGCCCCCAGAAAAGAGCGCTGCTTTATATCAGAAACCCCCTAGTGCAGCAAGGGCCGTAGCGATTTACCCACAGGCCCGGAACGCGCCCAAAGCACGCACAGCCGCTACTTCGGGAGGCACAGGGCAGGGCGACCGCTCGTCGCCCGCCGCCGATTGTCCTGTATCCGGCATTGGTCTAGGGTTAGGCCCTTGGCCCGCCGCTGGCCGCCCCTCTTCCCCGCAAAGGAGTTTGCCATGCGTTTCGCCGCCCTCCCGCTGCTATTCGCCCCGCTGCTGGCCCAGGCCGCCAATCTCAGCGTCTGTACCGAGGCGAGCCCAGAAGGCTTCGACGTGGTGCAGTACAACTCCCTGACCACCACCAATGCTTCGGCAGACGTGTTGATGAACCGCTTGGTGGAGTTCGATGCCGAACGTGGCCAGCTGGTACCCGGCCTGGCAGAGCGTTGGGAGGTTTCGTCCGACGGTCTGGTCTACAGCTTCCACCTGCACCAGGGCGTGGCCTTCCACACCACGGACTACTTCACCCCGAGCCGCCCACTGACTGCGGACGATGTCGTCTTCAGCTTCCAGCGCATGCTCGACCCGGCCCACCCTTGGCACAAGGTTGCGCAAAGTGGATTCCCTCATGCCCAGTCGATGCAGTTGCCGAGCCTGATCAAGGGCGTCGAAAGTGCCGGCGACCGAGAAGTGCGCTTTACCCTGACCAAGCCTGACGCCACTTTCCTGGCCACCCTGAGCATGGGCTTCGCCTCTATCTATTCGGCAGAGTACGCCGATCAGTTGATGAAATCCGGGACGCCGGAGAAGCTCAACGCCTACCCCATTGGCACCGGCCCTTTCGTCTTCAAGCGCTTCCAGAAGGATGCCTCTGTGCGCTACGCGGCCAACCCGACCTACTTCGCCGGTAAGCCAGGTGTCGACGGGCTAGTTTTCGCCATCACCCCTGATGCCAATGTGCGCCTGCAGAAGCTGCGCCGGGGCGAGTGCCAGATTGCCCTTTCGCCCAAGCCGCTGGATGTTCAGGCCGCGTCCGGCGACACCGCGATCCGGGTCATCCAGACACCCGCCTTCATGACCGCCTTCGTCGGCATCAACAGCCAGCATGCCCCGCTGGACCAGCCCAAGGTGCGCCAGGCGATCAACATGGCCTTCGATAAGGTCAGCTACCTGAAGGCGGTATTCGACGGCAGCGCCAGCGCTGCGGATGGCCCCTTCCCACCGAACACCTGGAGCTACGCCAACCAGCTGCCGGCCTATCCGCATGACCCGGCGAAAGCCAAGGACTTGTTGGCCGAGGCCGGTCTCAAGGACGGCTTCAAGACCACGATCTGGACGCGCCCGTCCGGCAGCCTGCTCAACCCGAACCCCAGTCTCGGCGCTCAGCTGCTGCAGGCCGACCTGGCCAAGGTGGGCATCCAGGCGGAGATCCGCGTGATCGAATGGGGCGAACTGATCCGCCGCGCCAAAGCCGGCGAGCATGACCTGCTGTTCATGGGCTGGGCTGGCGATAATGGCGATCCGGACAACTTCCTCACACCGCAATTCTCCTGCGCCTCGGTGCAGTCCGGACTGAACTTCGCGCGATTCTGCAATCCCGAACTGGACAAGCTGATCAGCGACGGCAAGACCCACAGCACCCAGGCCGAACGCGCTGCGCTCTACGAGAAGGCCCAGCAGATCATCCGCGAGCAGGCACTGTGGCTTCCCCTCGCTCACCCCACCGCCTTTGCCCTGACCCGTGCGAGCGTCGAGGGTTATAAGGTCAGTCCGTTTGGCCGGCAGGATTTCTCCAAGGTCAGACTCGCGCCTTAAACCCAGCCATACTCCGCCATCGACAGCGGCTCGCCATCGCCGACGATGAAGTGATCGAGCACCCGCACGTCGATCAGCGCCAGCGCCTCCTTCAGGCGCTGGGTCAGCTGCCGATCAGCCTCGCTGGGCTCGGCGACCCCGGAGGGGTGGTTGTGCGTCAGGATCAAGGCTGCGGCGTTGTGTGCCAACGCGCGCTTGACCACCTGGCGCGGATAGACGCTGGCACCGTCGATGGTGCCGTGAAACAGCACCTCGAAGGCCAGCACCCGGTGCTTGGAATCCATGAACAGGCAGGCGAACTGCTCGTGATGCGCATGCCGCAACTGTGCCTTCAGGTAAGCGCGTACAGCCTGAGGACTCTCCAGCGCGGAATCGCGGCGTAGCCCTTCGGCCAGGTGGCGCCTGGCTATTTCCAGCACCGCCTGCAACTGGGCGAACTTGGCCGGCCCCAGGCCCAGATGCTGGCAGAAGGATTCTAGGTCCGCCTCCAGCAGCGGACGCAGACCGCCGAATTCGCTGAGCAGCTGGCGGGCGAGATCCACCGCGCTACGGCCGGCGACGCCAGTACGCAAGAAGATGGCCAGAAGCTCGGCATCACTGAGGGCTGCCGCGCCCTGGTCGAGAAGTTTCTCCCGCGGACGCTCCGCCGCGGGCCAATGTCGAATGCTCATGAGACCTCCCTGGTTGAGCTGCGCCGCTGTTCCGATGCGGGCGCTGTGCTATCTTACCCCACCCTTTTTGCGCGGCGGCCGGTCTGGGGAGGCCCCGCCGCAGCGCATCGTCAACATCCATAGAAAGGCAGGCCTATGCAGCGGCTCTATCGGAAACGCATCCTCCTGGGCGTGGGCGGCGGCATTGCTGCCTACAAGAGTGCTGAGCTGGTCCGCCGACTGCGTGACCAAGGCGCGGAAGTCCGCGTGGTGATGACCCAGGGCGGCCGTGAGTTCATCACACCGCTGACCCTCCAGGCCCTCTCCGGTCACCCGGTCCACCTGGAATTGCTAGACACCGCCGCCGAAGCGGCCATGGGTCATATCGAACTGGCCCGCTGGGCCGACCTGGTGCTGATCGCGCCGGCCACCGCCGACCTGATTGCGCGCTTGGCCCAGGGCATGGCCGACGACCTCCTGAGCACTCTGGTACTGGCCACCGATGCGCCGGTCGCCCTGGCCCCAGCCATGAACCAGGCGATGTGGCGCGACCCGGCCACCCAGGCCAACCTCGAACTGCTGGGTCAGCGCGGTTTCCGCCTGTTCGGCCCGGCATCGGGCAGCCAGGCCTGCGGTGACGTCGGCCTCGGCCGCATGCTGGAGGCCGAGGAGCTGGCACAACGCGCCGCCGACTGCTTCGAGCATCGCGCCCTGACCGGCCGCCATGTGCTGATCACCGCCGGACCGACCCAGGAAAACATCGACCCGGTGCGCTACATCACCAACCACAGCTCCGGCAAAATGGGCTTTGCCCTGGCTGAAGCCGCAGTGGAGGCTGGTGCCAAGGTGACGCTGATCACCGGCCCAGTGCACCTGCCGACGCCGGATCGGGTCAACCGCATCGATGTGATCAGCGCGCGTGACATGCTGGCGGCCTGCGAAGCGGCGATGCCCTGCGACTTGCTGATCGCCGCGGCCGCCGTCGCCGACTACCGCCCCGAAGTGGTGGCCCAGCACAAGATGAAGAAGGACCCGACCAGCGGCGAAGGCCTGTTGCTGCAGCTGGTACGCAACCCCGATATTCTCGCCACCCTTGCCGGCCGTCCCGATCGCCCCTTCAGCGTCGGCTTCGCCGCCGAGACCGAGAACCTGCTCGAATACGCTTCGCGCAAACTCAAGGACAAGAACCTCGATCTGATCGTCGCCAATGATGTGGCCAACCCCACCATCGGCTTCAACAGCGAGGAAAACGCCATCACCATCATCGACCGCGACCTGGGCCAGACCAGCTTTGCCCAGACCAGCAAGGGCAAGATCGCCCGTCAGCTGATCATCTTCATCGCCGACCGCCTCAACCAGGCCTGAGACCTCATGCATTCCCTGCAAGCCAAGATCCTCGACCCCCGCCTGGGCAGCGAATTCCCGCTGCCGCAATACGCCACCCCCGGCTCCGCTGGCCTCGACCTGCGCGCCATGCTCAAGGAAGAGGTCGCCCTCGAACCGGGCCAGACGCTGCTGATCCCCACTGGCCTGTCGATCCATATCGCCGACCAGGGCCTCGCAGCCATGATCCTGCCGCGCTCCGGGCTGGGTCATAAACACGGCATCGTCCTCGGCAACCTGGTGGGGTTGATCGACTCCGACTACCAGGGCGAGCTCATGGTTTCCTGCTGGAACCGTGGCCAGACGACCTTCCGCATTACAATCGGTGAGCGCATCGCGCAACTCGTGTTGGTGCCCGTGGTACAAGCTCACTTCGAGTTGGTCGAGGAATTCCACCAAAGCCAGCGCGGTGCAGGCGGCTTCGGCCATACCGGCAGTCAGTAATCGCCCGCCCTCAGGACAAACCGCCGAGGAGACCTCAGTGAAACTCTTCAAGCGCAGTAGCAAGGATGCAGCGTCCACAGAGCAGCCAAATGCGCAGCCCATGGCCAAGGCTCGGGCGCAACCTCGGCCCGGCGAACTCCTGCCGGGCGTCATCGCAACGCTGGGCGGCCTGGCAGCCGCCGGCGCCATTCTCTGGTTCGGCGTGCTCGCCCCTGCCGATGCGAACCGCGTCGCCCAGCTGAGCCAGGTATGGGGCAGCAGCCAAGCCTCTGCCGTCCAGCAAGCCATTGCGCAAATGCAGGCCGAAACTGCCGCCGCGGCGCAGAACCCGGCACTGATCGAGGCCCTGGAAAGTGGCGACGCCACCCGGCTCCAGATGGCCGAACGCAATCTGACCCACTGGAGTGGCGTGGTAGACGCACACCTCAACTTGCCCGGCCAGGCGCAGCCGGATGGGCAGCGCGCGGCCCCGATGAACTTCGCCGCCCTGGACCTGCTGCGCCGCGCAGAGGAAGGCCAGAAGCCAGCGCTGGAGGCTTACAAGAACGACCAACGCTGGCTGGTCTATAGCGCCATCCCCCTGCGAGCGAGCCCCGACGCACCACTGCAGGGCACCCTGCTGCTGGCATTCGACCTTCAGCACCTGCTCAATGCCCTGCCGGTGCTGCCGGCCGACATCGGCCAGTTGCAGCTGGCCCAGCAATTCAGCAAGGCGCCGCCCCAGATCCTGGCGACACGCGGCCAGGCAGCAGCCGTCGCGCCGATCACCTTCGACAGCGGCAACCCGAACTGGCGCCTCAGCTTCACCCCAGGGCCGGCGCTCGCCCAGTCTTCCGGCTCACCGTTGCTCCTGGCCCTGGCCGCCCTGCTCGCCCTGGCCGGTGCCGTGCTCGGACTCTACCTCAGCCGGTCTGCCCTGCATCGCACGCTGCGCGAGGACGCCCAGCAGTTGAACCAACTGCTGCTCGAACTCTCGAACGGCAAGAGCGTCAAACCATGCAACCTGCGCCTGCCGGCGCTGGATAGTCTGGCCCAGGCGCTCGCTCGCCAGCCCGGACGCAAAGCTGAACCGCTGCCGGAAAACGGCCAAGCCACGGCGCCCGCCAAGCAGACGCCACCCACGACAACTGTGTCAGCCGAGCCGGCCGACCCGTTATTCCAAGATACCGACATCCTCGATATCGACATCCTCGACGAAGACCAGGACCTCCTGGGATTGGAGCAAGCCCCCGCCATGACCAGCATCGAAAAGATCGCACCCGCCCTCCCCGCCAGTATTTTCCGCGCCTATGACATCCGCGGCGTGGTAGGCGACACCCTGACCACCGAGACCGCCTACTGGGTCGGACGCGCCATCGGCTCGGAAAGCCTGGCCCGCGGCGAGCCCAATGTCTCGGTCGGCCGTGACGGCCGCCTGTCCGGCCCCGAGCTGGTACAAAGCCTCATCCAGGGCCTGGTGGACTGCGGTTGCCAGGTCACCGATGTCGGCATGGTGCCGACTCCCGTCCTGTACTACGCCGCCAACGTGCTGGCCGGCAAGTCTGGCGTCATGCTCACCGGTAGCCACAACCCGCCGGACTACAACGGTTTCAAGATCGTGGTCGCAGGCGAAACCCTCGCCAACGAGCAGATCACCGCTTTGCACACCCGCATCAAGAACAACGACCTGGCCAGCGGCACCGGCAGCGTCGAGCAGGTCGAGATTCTCGATCGCTACTTCAGCCAGATCCGCGATGACATCGCCATGGCGCGGCAGATGAAGGTCGTGGTCGATTGCGGCAACGGTGTAGCCGGCGTGATCGCTCCACAACTGATCGAAGCCCTGGGCTGCACCGTGATCCCGCTTTACTGCGATGTCGACGGTACCTTCCCGAACCACCACCCGGACCCTGGCAAGCCGGAAAACCTCGCAGACCTGATCGCCAAGGTGAAAGAAGAAAATGCCGACCTGGGCCTGGCCTTCGACGGCGACGGAGACCGCGTCGGCGTGGTGACCAACGCCGGCACCATCATCTACCCCGACCGCCTGCTGATGCTGTTCGCCAAGGACGTGGTCTCGCGCAATCCGGGCGCCGATATCATCTTCGACGTCAAATGCACTCGTCGACTGACGTCGCTGATCAGCGGCTACGGCGGCCGTCCGGTGATGTGGAAAACCGGCCACTCGCTGATCAAGAAGAAAATGAAAGAAACTGGCGCCCTGCTCGCGGGCGAAATGAGTGGCCACATCTTCTTCAAGGAACGCTGGTTCGGCTTCGACGACGGCATCTACAGTGCCGCCCGCCTGCTGGAAATCCTCAGCCAGGAGAAGCAGGACGCCGAACAGGTGTTCGCGGCCTTCCCGAGCGACATCTCTACGCCGGAAATCAACATCACCGTCACCGACGAGAACAAGTTCCGCCTGATCGAGCGCCTGCAACAGGAAGCCAGCTGGGGTGAAGCCAACCTCACCACGCTGGACGGCGTGCGCGTCGATTATCCGAAGGGCTGGGGCCTCGTCCGCGCCTCCAACACCACGCCGGTGCTGGTATTGCGCTTCGAGGCCGACTCGGAAGAAGAGCTTGAGCGCATCAAGCAGGTCTTCCGCAGCCAGCTCAATGCCATCGCCCCTGAACTCACCCTGCCGTTCTGATCCGTGTTACTGGAGCCCAGCATGACCCTCAGCCTCGACGCCGCTTCCCAAGTCGCCCAGGTCCTGTCCGAAGCGCTGCCCTATATCCGCCGCTTCGTCGGCAAGACCCTGGTGATCAAATACGGCGGCAACGCCATGGAAAGCGACGAGCTGAAAGCCGGCTTCGCCCGCGACGTGGTGCTGATGAAAGCCGTCGGCATCAACCCGGTGGTCGTGCATGGTGGCGGCCCGCAGATCGGTGACCTGCTCAAGCGCCTGTCCATCGAGAGCCACTTCATCGACGGTATGCGCGTCACCGATGCGCAAACCATGGACGTGGTGGAGATGGTCCTCGGGGGCCAGGTGAACAAGGATATCGTCAACCTGATCAACCGCCACGGCGGCAGCGCGATTGGCCTGACCGGCAAGGACGCTGAGCTGATCCGCGCGAAGAAGCTCACCGTCACCCGCCAGACCCCGGAGATGACCCAGCCGGAAATCATCGACATCGGCCATGTAGGCGAAGTCACCGGCGTCAACACTGACCTGCTGAACATGCTGGTCAAGGGCGACTTCATTCCGGTGATTGCTCCCATCGGCGTTGGTGCCAATGGCGAGTCCTATAACATCAACGCCGACCTGGTGGCCGGCAAGGTCGCCGAGGCGCTGAAAGCCGAGAAGCTGATGCTGCTGACCAACATTGCCGGCCTGATGGACAAGCAGGGCCAGGTGCTCACTGGGCTTTCCACCGAGCAGGTCAACGACCTGATCGCCGACGGCACCATCTATGGCGGCATGCTACCGAAGATCCGCTGCGCACTGGAGTCGGTGCAGGGCGGGGTGAACAGCGCGCACATCATTGATGGCCGTGTACCTCACGCAGTGCTGCTGGAGATCTTCACCGACACCGGTGTCGGCACCCTGATCACCAACCGCAAGCGTTCCTGAGCAGCGAAACCCCGATACGGAAAGGCCGGAGCGATCCGGCCTTTCCGTGTCCAGACCTTGCAAGCAACCCCGGGAGCCCTTCATGGCCAGCCTGTCACGCACGGATTTCACCTACTTTCACAACCTGCGCGTGCGCTGGGCGGAAGTGGACCCGCAGGGCATCGTCTTCAACGGTCACTACCTGACCTATGTGGACGTTGCCACGACTGAGTACTTTCGCACCCTGGATGTGGCATATCCGGCCGACCTGCAACGTGATGGCGGCGATTTCTTCGCGGTAAAGGCCCTTCTCGAGTATCACGCCCCGGCCCGGTACGACGACCTGCTGGACATCGGCGTCCGCGTCAGCCGCCTGGGTGGCGCAAGCTTGAACTTCCAGATCGGCATCTGGCGCGATGACTTGCAGCTGACTTCCGGGGAGATGGTCTATGTGCACGCCGACACCCATAACCGAACGAGCCGACGGCTACCCGACTGGCTGAGGGAGAGAGTCTTGCGCTTCGAGGGCCACGCCCCACAATTCTGACTCAGGGAGTGGAGCCCAACAGCTCGGCTAGGCGGGCACGGTCAGCGGCGTAGCCGGTCTTGGCTTTTTCACTCTCAGCCTGGTAACGGGCGATCTCCTTGTCCAGTCGCTTCTGCTCTTCACGAAGGCGCTCCATCTGCGTCAGCAGATGCGCCGGAACGTCCCGCCCGCTCCGTTCGCTTTCGGCCGCCTGGCTCTGCAATCCGGTCAATTGCTTGCGCAAGGACTGCTGGTTGCCTCGCACCACCCCAATCAGGCCATCCAGCTCGGCGAGCTTGCGTTCCAGCGCACGATCAACGTCCTCGACGCTGGTGTAAAGACGCAGCAGCTGGGCATCTGAGCTGGCTCGCGCCTGCTCGTCCAGTTGACGCTGCATCTCCTCGCGACTGGGCGCGGGCGGTACGACCCGAACCACGCGCCCCTGGTCGTTGAGCACTTCATAGCCCTTGCCGATGTACTCCGGCGGTACGCCCTGCCGATCGAGCACTGTCACGCCCTTGTCGTCGACATACCGATAAAGCTCGGCGGCACCGGCCAACGGGGCGATGGCCAGGCACACCAGCAGGCTGACGCGAAGGGCATGTCGCTTCTGCATGTGGACATCCCGCCCGGGCGGGCTCAGATCCCGAAGTTCGCGCGATAGGTTTCCACGGCGGGCAGGTGCTTCTTCAGCTCGGAATCACCTGCCAGATACTCCAGTACCCGCTCCAGGGACACGATGCTGACCACCGGCATGCCGAAGTCACGCTCTACTTCCTGTATAGCTGAAAGTTCACCCTGGCCGCGCTCCTGACGGTTCAGCGCGATCAGCACGCCCGCCGCCTGGGCGCCCTGGGCCTGGATGATCTGCATGACTTCACGGATGGCGGTGCCAGCGGTGATCACGTCATCGACGATCAGCACACGCCCCTGCAAAGGGGCGCCTACCAGGGTGCCGCCCTCGCCGTGATCCTTGGCTTCCTTGCGGTTGAAGCACCAGGGCAGATCGAGCTGGTGATGCTCGGCCAGCGAGATCGCCGTTGCTGCTGCGAGCGGAATACCCTTGTAGGCCGGCCCGAACAGCACATCGAAAGAAATGCCACTATCGACCACGGCAGCTGCGTAGAATCGCCCGAGCTGCGCCAGGGCAAGCCCGCTGTTGAACAGACCGGCATTGAAGAAGTAAGGGCTGGTACGCCCGGATTTGAGAGTGAACTCACCGAAACGCAGTACTCCGCGCTCGATGGCAAAGCGAATGAATTCGCGCTGATACGCCTGCATGTAAAGCCTCGGACGGCACGGATTTAGCTAAATAGAAAGAGCTCGGGTATCATACACGCACGTGTTTTTGGGGGCCATTTATGCGGATCATCAGTGTGAACGTGAATGGTATTCAAGCTGCCGCCGAGCGAGGACTCCTCAGCTGGCTGCAAGCGCAGAATGCCGACGTGATCTGCCTGCAAGATACCCGTGCCTCCGCCTTCGACCTGGACGACCCTGCCTTCCAACTGGATGGTTATTTCCTCTACGCCGGCGATGCTGAAGTTCCCACCCAAGGCGGTGTGGCGCTCTATTCACGGTTACAACCAAAGGCGGTGATCTGGGGGCTCGGATTCGAGTCCTGTGATCGATACGGACGCTACCTGCAGGCAGATTTCGACAAAGTGAGCATCGCCACCCTGCTGCTGCCTTCCGGGCAAGGCGGGGACGAGAATCTGAACCACAAGTTCAAGTTCATGGACGACCTCACCCATTATCTGAACAAGCAACGGCGCAAGCGCCGCGAGTACATCTACTGTGGCTCGCTGTACGTTGCCCACCAGAAGCTGGACGTGAAGAACTGGCGCGACTGTCAGCAGCTTCCAGGCTTCCTGGCGCCCGAGCGCGCCTGGATGGACGAAGTGTTCGGCAACATGGGCTATGTGGATGCGCTGCGCGAAGTGAGCCGCGAGGGCGACCAGTACAGCTGGTGGCCGGACAGCGAACAGGCCGAGATGCTCAACCTCGGCTGGCGCTTCGACTACCAGGTACTGACGCCCGGCCTGCGCCGTTTCGTGCGCAGCGCGCGCCTGCCACGGCAGCCGCGCTTCTCACAGCATGCGCCGCTGATCGTGGACTACGACTGGTTGCTGAGCGTCTGACGCACGAAAAAGCCGGCTTTCGAGCCGGCTTTTTCTTTGCTGGAGATATGTATCCCGGAGGATGGGCTCGGCCCACCAGCCACCATCACGCTAGGCTGATACGCTTTATTTCACCAACCGCCAGCAGAACGGATAACGGTAGGCTTGGCCTTCATTGGCCTTGATGCCCGCGATGATGGTCAGCACCAGCGCACCAATGCTGACCAGACCGAGCAGCGGGAATCCGATCACCACCAGCATCAGCAGGAAACAGAGCACTACCGCCAAGGCGACGGTGATCTGGAAGTTCAGTGCTTCCTTGCCCTGGGCATCGACGAACGGATCGAGGTCCTTCTTGATCTGCCAGACGATCAACGGCCCCAGCAGGTTGCCGAAGGGGAAGACCAGCCCGAGGAAGGCGGAGAAATGGCAGAACATCGCCCACTGCCGCACTTCCTTGCTTGGAGGCTGAGTTTGAGTGAGTTCGTCCATGTACCTGCCCCTCCTCTGCTGATGGTCAGTCGGCCAGCACAGCCCGCTGGAGTTCGAAGAGCTCGCCGAGGCCCTTGCGCGCCAGGTCCAGCATTGCGGTCAGTTCCTCGGGCTGGAAGGGCGTGCCCTCAGCCGTGCCCTGTACTTCGATGAAGCCGCCAGCGCTAGTCATTACCACGTTGAGATCGGTCTCGGCAGCCGCGTCTTCCAGATAGTCCAGGTCCAGCACCGGCTCGCCCTGGTAGATGCCCACGGATACGGCGGCAACCATCTGTTTCAACGGCTCGCCCTTCAGCGCACCACGCTTTTTCAGCACCTTCAGCGCGTCAACCAGGGCCACCATAGCGCCAGTGATGGAAGCGGTACGGGTACCGCCATCAGCCTGGATCACGTCGCAATCGAGGTAGATGGTGTTCTCGCCCAGCTTGCTCATGTCCAGGGCAGCACGCAGCGAGCGGCCGATCAGGCGCTGGATTTCCAGCGTGCGGCCGCCCTGCTTGCCACGGCTGGCCTCACGCTGGTTACGCTCGCCAGTGGAGCGCGGCAACATGCCGTACTCAGCCGTCAGCCAGCCCTGCCCTTGCCCCTTGAGGAAGCGCGGCACACCGGACTCGACGCTGGCCGTGCAGATCACTTTGGTATCCCCGAACTCAACCAGCACCGAGCCTTCTGCATGCTTGGTGTAATTGCGGGTGATGCGGATCGAGCGCAGCTGATCAGCTGTGCGGCCACTGGGACGTTTCATCGGGGAATACCTGTACGGGAGGAGTCTGCCGGCCATTATAGAGACGTCTCGCCCGGTGGGACATCGCCACGTTGGGAGTGGTGGGTCCGGCTGGGCTACAATCGGCTCCTTCGATCGACCACACCAGAAGGAAATCCCATGGTGCACAGCATGACCGCTTTCGCCCGCGTTGAACGGGCCGGCCCCAACGGCACCCTGAGCTGGGAACTGCGCTCGGTCAACCATCGCTACCTCGAACCCCACCTGCGCCTGCCCGAAGCCTTTCGCGACCTCGAAGGCCCGGTGCGCGATGCACTGCGCCAGGGCCTCTCGCGCGGCAAGGTGGAGTGCACCCTGCGCCTCGCCGAGGAGACCGCCGGCAAGCCGCTGCAGGTCGATCGCGAGCGTGCCGGGCAGCTGATCCAGGCCGCCGAAAGCGTCGCCGCACTGATGCAGCAGCCAGCGCCGATCAGCCCATTAGAGGTCCTGGCCTGGCCTGGCGTGCTGGTAGCCGACGCTACCGACCCTCAGGCACTGAATGCCGCCGCCCTGGAGCTTTTTGCCCAGGCGCTGGTCGAGCTGAAGAACGGCCGCTCCCGCGAGGGCGCCGAACTGGCGCGACTGCTCAACGAGCGCCTCGACGCGATGGATGAAGAAGTCACCGCCCTGCGCGCGCTGGTTCCGCAGATGCTGGCCGGCCAACGGCAGAAGATCCTCGACCGCTTCAACGAGATGAAGGCCGAACTGGACCCGCAACGCCTCGAGCAGGAGCTGGTGCTTCTGGCTCAGAAAAGCGACGTTGCCGAGGAACTGGACCGTCTTGGCACCCATATCGCCGAAGTTCGCCGGGTGCTCAAGGCCGGCGGCGCAGCGGGACGCCGCCTGGACTTCCTCATGCAGGAGCTCAACCGCGAAGCCAATACCCTCGGCTCCAAGGCCTTCGACCCGCGCTCGACCCAGGCCGCCGTGAACCTCAAAGTACTGATCGAGCAAATGCGCGAGCAAGTGCAGAACATCGAGTAAGAGACAGTCCCCATGACCGCCACCCCCGGCACCCTGTACATCGTTTCAGCGCCTTCCGGCGCCGGCAAGACCAGCCTGGTCAAAGCCCTGGTCGACGCCGAGCCCAACATCAGCGTCTCCATCTCCCACACCACCCGCGGCATGCGCCCGGGTGAAGTGGACGGGCTCAACTACCATTTCGTGAGCCGCGAAGAGTTCGTGCACATGCTGGACCACGGCGACTTCCTGGAACATGCCGAGGTCTTCGGCAATCTCTATGGCACGTCGCAGCGCTGGGTCCTGCAGGCCCTCGCCGACGGACATGACCTGATCCTCGAGATCGACTGGCAGGGCGCACAGCAGGTTCGTCACCTGATGCCCCAGGCCAAGTCCATCTTCATCCTCCCACCCAGTCAGCACGCCCTTCGCCACCGCTTGAACAACCGCGGCCAGGACAGCGACGAGATCATCGACCGACGCATGCGCGAAGCCGTCAGCGAGATGAGCCACTACGTCGAGTACGACTACCTGGTGATCAACGATGATTTCGCTACTGCGCTCGACGACCTCAAGGCCATCTTCCGCGCCAACCAGCTTCGCCAGGGATCGCAACAGGTCCGTCACGGCGCATTGCTGGCCAGCCTGCTAGCCTGATGATCAAGGGGAGGCGCTGAAATCAGCGCTTCCCTTAATGCTGGTGATTTTTTAGACTATTCAGTCCGCTCGCCCTTTCGGGCAAAGCATTTGCCATTCAATTCTGTGCTACGAGGAACACCATGGCCCGCGTTACCGTTGAAGACTGCCTGGACAACGTCGATAACCGCTTTGAGCTGGTCATGCTTGCCACCAAGCGTTCCCGTCAACTGGCCACCGGCGGCAAAGAGCCCAAGGTAGCCTGGGAAAACGACAAGCCTACCGTCGTTGCCCTGCGTGAAATCGCTGCAGGCCTGGTCGACTATGACGTCATAGCCCAGGAAGACATCGTCGAAGATGAACCGCTGTTCGCTGCTTTCGAGGACGAGGCCAACGAGGCCCTCTGAGCCCATGCCTGGTCGACGTCGTAAAGCCCAGGATCGCAGCGGCCGGCCAGGAGTGATGCCTTGCCGAGCATAGATGCCCTCGCCGAGCGACTTTCGACCTACCTCGGCGCCGATCAGGTCAACCTGGTGCGCCGAGCTTACTTCTATGCCGAGCAAGCCCATGATGGGCAACGCCGGCGTAGCGGTGAAGCCTACGTCACCCATCCCCTCGCCGTAGCCAGCATCCTGGCCGACATGCACATGGACCATCAGAGCCTGATGGCCGCGATGCTGCATGACGTGATCGAGGACACAGGCATTGCCAAGGAAGCCCTCAGCGGGCAATTCGGCGAAACCGTCGCCGAACTGGTGGACGGGGTCAGCAAGCTGACCCAAATGAACTTCGAGTCCAAGGCCGAGGCCCAGGCCGAGAACTTCCAGAAGATGGCCATGGCCATGGCCCGCGACATCCGCGTGATCCTGGTCAAGCTGGCGGACCGCTTGCACAACATGCGCACCCTGGAAGTGCTTTCCGGCGAGAAGCGTCGCCGCATCGCCAAGGAAACTCTGGAAATCTACGCCCCTATCGCCAACCGGCTGGGCATGCATAGCATGCGCGTGGAGTTCGAGGACCTCGGCTTCAAGGCCATGCACCCGATGCGTTCGGAGCGCATCCGTGCCGCTGTGCGGCGTGCACGCGGCAATCGCAAGGAAATCGTCAACAAGATCGAGGAATCGCTGACCAACTGCCTGCGTCGCGAAGGCATGGAAGGCGAAGTGATCGGTCGCGAGAAACACCTGTACAGCATCTACAAGAAGATGCGTGGCAAGCGCCGGGCGTTCAACGAGATCATGGACGTCTACGCCTTCCGCATCATCGTCGACAAGGTCGACACCTGCTACCGCGTGCTCGGCGCGGTGCACAACCTGTACAAGCCGCTGCCCGGCCGCTTCAAGGACTACATCGCGATCCCCAAGGCGAACGGCTACCAGTCACTGCACACCACCCTGTTCGGCATGCACGGAGTGCCCATCGAAATCCAGATTCGCACCCGCGAAATGGAAGAGATGGCCAACAACGGCATCGCCGCGCACTGGCTGTACAAGTCCAGCGAGGACGACCAGCCCAAGGGTACCCATGCCCGCGCCCGTCAATGGGTGAAAGGCGTGCTGGAACTCCAGCAGCGCGCAGGAAACTCGCTCGAGTTCATCGAGAGCGTGAAGATCGACCTGTTTCCGGATGAGGTCTACGTCTTCACGCCGAAGGGCCGCATCATGGAGTTGCCGAAAGGCTCCACCGCGGTCGATTTCGCCTACGCGGTGCACACCGATGTCGGCAACACCTGCATCGCCTGCCGCATCAACCGACGCCTGGCACCACTCTCCGAACCACTGCAGAGCGGCGAGACGGTCGAGATCGTCACTGCACCGGGCGCCCGCCCGAACCCGGCCTGGCTCAACTTCGTGGTCACCGGCAAGGCGCGCACGCATATCCGCCATGCGCTCAAGCAACAGCGCCGCTCCGAATCCATCAGCCTGGGCGAACGCCTGCTGAACAAGGCCCTGGCCGGCTTCGAGAGCCATCTGGACAAGATTGCCCCCGAACGGGTCCAGGCCATCCTCACTGAGTATCGCCAGGAAGTCATCGAAGACCTGCTCGAGGACATTGGCCTCGGCAACCGCATGGCCTATGTGGTGGCTCGCCGCCTACTGGCCAGCGACGGAGAGCAGTTGCCGAGCCCTGAAGGCCCGCTGGCTATTCGCGGCACCGAGGGTCTGGTGCTGAGCTATGCCAAGTGCTGTACGCCAATCCCTGGCGACCCCATCGTCGGGCATCTGTCCGCCGGCAAGGGCATGGTCGTGCATCTGGAGAGCTGCAAGAACATCGGTGAGATCCGCCACAATCCGGAAAAGTGCATCCAGCTGTCCTGGGCCAAGGATGTGGCAGGCGAATTCAATGTCGAGCTGCGCGTCGAGCTGGAACACCAGCGCGGGCTGATCGCCCTGCTCGCCAGCAGCGTCAACGCCGCCGACGGCAACATCGAGAAGATCAGCATGGACGAGCGCGATGGCCGCATCAGCGTGGTCCAGCTGGTGGTCAGCGTGCATGATCGCGTGCACCTGGCCCGCGTCATCAAGAAGCTGCGCGCACTGAAGGGTGTGATCCGCATCACCCGTGTACGCGCCTAGCAACCTATCGATAAACGTAGCGAACGCAGGCTGTGTGCAGCCCGATGCCGCCGTTTTTCAATAGACTGCCAAGCCTTAAACAAGACCAAGGAGTTCCACATGAGCAAGACCGTCATTACCAGCGACAAGGCCCCTGCAGCCATCGGCACTTATTCCCAGGCGATCAAGGCCGGTAACACCGTCTACATGTCCGGCCAGATCCCGCTGGACCCCAAGACCATGGAGCTGGTGGAAGGATTCGAAGCCCAGACCGTCCAGGTGTTCGAAAACCTGAAAGCCGTCGCTGAAGCCGCTGGCGGCTCCTTCAAGGACATCGTCAAGCTCAACATCTTCCTCACCGACCTGTCCCACTTCGCCAAGGTCAACGAGATCATGGGCCGCTACTTCGAGCAGCCCTACCCCGCCCGCGCAGCCATCGGCGTCGCCGCCCTGCCGCGCGGCTCGCAAGTGGAAATGGACGCCATCCTGGTGCTGGAGTAAGCCCCACCGGCGGGGCCCCGCGCCCCGCCTCCCCTGTAGTTCGCGGAAAGGACACCTTCATGCGTCACGCCCTCACCTTGCTGGCCAGCGCCCTCATTCTGGGCGGCTGCTCCAGTGCTCCCTCCGACCCCAGCGGCATCTGGATCAACCAGGCAGCGATCGATGCTGCCTCCCAGGACGGTAAGCTGCGTGAATCGCTCCTGGCCTACGGACCCAACCTCGAGTGGCAGATCGACGGAAAAACCGGGGAGGCCAAATACAGCAATGGCTTCGAACTGGGTGAAGGTCGCCTGGTACCGCACGATGACGGCAACTGGCAGGTGGACTTCTACGGCGATTACCACGAAAGGCTCGAAGTCGACGGCGACGAGCTGGTCCAGCTCGCCAGTGAAAACCTGCCAGAGCAGCGTTTCGTTCATCCCGAGCAGGCCCCGGCAGAGGGTGCCCCGCCAGGCAGCAGCTTCGAGCACGCGCTCTATGCCTCTTATCTAGGAGGCACCTGGACCATCAGTGAGGGCCAAGGTCAGGGCGGCTTGGTGAAGTTCAATGCTGACGGCAGCCTGGAAGGCCTGCCCGGCGCTGATCGCTATGCCCTCTGCCTGGCAGGTGATTGCGCAGCGATGAGCGGCGAAAACGACAGCATCTGGCTGCAACAGGGCAATCAGGGGCGCGCCTGGATCTTCGTCCATGACGGCGACGAACTGGAAATCCTCGAAGCACGCAACAGTGCCCAGACCGACGAGATGCCCGAATACACGCCCGGCAAGCGCGCCTGGCTACTGGAACGCGACTGATGCGCTGACCATCAGCCAGCCACCAAGCAGCAGCAACAGGCAGCCGCACAGCCTATCCAGCGTGCCGACCCGCTGCTGCAGCCATCGACGCCAGCGTCCATGGCCAAGCAACCGCACCAGGGCCATATCCCACACCAGCACCACCGTGGTCATCCAACCCATGCTGAGCAGCAGCCCCCACTCCGGCATCGCGCTGTTGCGCAGGACACCGAACAAGCCGGCGTAGAAGATCGGCAACTTGGGGTTCAGGCTGCTGGCCAGGAATCCCTCTCCAAGCCCTACACGCCAGGAGCCTTGTCCCACAGGCAGGGCCTCCGGCAGCTCGAGCATGCGCTGCGCCAGCAGGGCCCGCCCGCCAATCCAGACGAAATAGGCCCCGCCTAGAATCTGCAGCACCATCCACATAGCACCTTCAGAAGACGGCATGGCACTGATCGCCAGCAATACCAGCAGCATGCTCGAAAGGTTGGCCAGGGCGATCCCGACCGCGCAGCCATCAGCGTGACGGACACCTTTGAGCAACGCGGAGCGGAGTAACAGGAAGAAGTCAGGACCGGGAGACAGCAAGGCGACGAAATGGGTGCTGGCAACCAGCAGAAACAGTGCAAGCAAGGCACGACCCTCCGAAGAAGAGGGCGACCAGTATCGAAACTCGGCGGATGGTCGGTCTTGGAAGAAACTCAGGTCCTGGCGACGCGTCGGAAATGACCGGGCGTCACGCCCGTAAAGCGCTTGAAGGTGGTGGAGAAATGCGCTTGGTCGTAGAAACCCAGCGCCAGCGCGACGTCCAGCGGCGACTGGTCGCCCAATAGCAGCCGCTTGGCCTCGCGTACCCGGCGCTGCAGCAGGTACGTGTGTGGCGGCACCCCATACACTCGCCGAAAGGCCTCGATCAGGTGTCGAGGATGGCGATGTACCAGTCCGGCCAGCTGGTCGAGGCTGACCGCCTCCGCGAAGTTCTCTTCAAGGTAATCACGCAGGAAGGTCGTCACCCCACCATCCCGAGGTGACAGTGCGGCAGCCCGCAAGCCACCATGGAGGACAAACACCCGCTCGAGCACCTCCAGCAATTCGCTTTCCAGCGCCAGTGCATCGCCGCGCTCGAACTCCACAGCCAGGCGCTCCAGTCCAGCCGCGACGGAGCCGTCATCAGCCGGGTTCAGCTCGAGGAACCCCCCCGGCAGCTGTTTGCGCCCGAGCAGGGCTGGCAAGCGGGATTCCTCGACGTAGAGCATGCGATAGACCAGGCGTGGCGATACCGCGTGGCCCGTGTGTGGCTCTTCAGGGTTCATCAGCGACAGCGTTCCAGCCGGCAGCGCGTGGCGGCCCCCTCGGCACTGGTAGCCGCCGACGCCTTGGAGAATCGCCCCCACGGCGAAAGCATCATGACTGTGCCGACCGAACGGCTGTCCGGAGAAATCCGCATGGAACAGCTCAACGCCGGGCAACCAGGGGCGCGCCTGCAGGCGGTTGCCATCCATGCTCAGTGAGCCTTGAGCAACTCGCTGTAGCCTTCGCGGTAACTCGGGTAACGCGGCACCCAGCCCAAGGCCCGGGCACGCGCGTTGCTGCAGCGTTTGCTGCCGGAGCGGCGCACAGCGGACTCCTCAGCCCAGCCACTGACCCCCAACTGCTCACGCAGCCAACCCACGACTTCATGAAGCGGCGCGGGCTCGTCATCGACACCCAGGTAACAGTCGGCCAAGGCCTCGCCACGGGCATCGGCCTGCAGCAGGAACGCTACCAGCCCCGCTGCATCCTCGACATGGATGCGGTTGGCGTAGAGTGGCGGCTCGCTGACCACGCGGTAACCCATTTGCACCTGCTTGAGCAGCCACTCGCGCCCGGGGCCGTAGATACCGGTCAGGCGTACTACGGTGGCCGGAATCCCGCTCTCCAGGGCCAACTGCTCTGCCTCGCGCATGATCCGGCCAGAAAAACGCCCAGCTTCGGCTGGCGAGTCTTCATCAATCCACTCGCCATCCTGCTGCCCATAGACGCCGCTACTGGAGACGAAGATCAACCTGCGCGGACGTTGTCCACGCTGCGCCAGCCAGTCGAGCACATGGCGCAGGCCTTCGACGTAAGCGGCCCGATAGCCCGGCTCGTCTGACTGACCAGCCGCGGCGCAATACACCAGGTAATCCAGCTGGCCCGTCGGCCAGGCCGACGGACATTCAGCCTGCTGCAGATCGGCAGGTACGGGAAGGACACCGGCGGGCAGTGCGCCGACCTGGCGACGAAGGCCATGGACGGTCCAGCGGGCTTGCAGCATCTGGCGGGCAAGGCGGCCGCCAACATCGCCGCAACCGGCGATCAGTAAGGAGGCAGGGGCTGACATCTCATGGGCTCCAACGGAAAACATCAGGATAGGGACAGGTCCGGCAATCGCCAACCGGCCCCGTCAGGGATTGGGACAAATCTCGATTGATATATTGTCGCCTTTACAAACAAGAATTACTTGCAATAATGCACAGCCTTCAGTCCCGCCCCGCACTTACGGGGCGATGAACGAAACCGCTTCCCTTCCTGCAGGTCCGGTCAGCATGAAACCAACCGCCCCCACCGCACAACCCACCCTTGCCTCCCGTCTGCACCGCGCGCTTACAGCGGTGATGCTCAGCCTGCTGCTCGCACCGGGCGCCAGCTTCGCGGAGGAACCGACCACCCCGACTGCGCCGCCCTCGGAAACCAGCGCGCCGGCAGCGTCCACCGGCGCGGTACAGGGCAGTGTTGCAGCCGATGGGGCAACGCCGATTGCTCCCGCACTGCCCGGCGACCCGGTGGCTACCGGACAAGTTGGCATGGCAGAACTGACCCATGATCTCTCGCCCTGGGGCATGTACCAGAACGCCGACATCGTGGTGAAGGCCGTGATGATCGGTCTGGCCCTGGCCTCCGTGCTGACCTGGACCGTCTGGATCGCCAAGAGCATCGAGCTGCTGGGCGCCAAGCGCCGTCTGCGCCATGAGCTGCTGACCCTGAAGGCGGCTCGCACCCTGAACGAAGCCGGTGACAAGGTCAGCGATGGCCCCTGCGTCTCGAAGCTGCTGGTCCAGGACGCCCAGGAGGAGCTCAAACTGTCGACCAATACCCGCGAGAAGGAAGGCATCAAGGAGCGGGTGAGCTTCCGCCTGGAACGCCTGGTCGCTGCCAGCGGCCGGCAGATGAGCCAGGGCACCGGCGTGCTCGCCACCATCGGTTCCACCGCTCCCTTCGTCGGCCTGTTCGGCACCGTCTGGGGCATCATGAACAGCTTCATCGGCATCGCCAAATCCCAGACCACCAACCTGGCCGTAGTCGCCCCCGGTATCGCCGAAGCCCTGCTGGCCACCGCCCTGGGCCTGGTTGCCGCGATTCCGGCCGTGGTGATCTACAACGTCTTTGCGCGTTCGATCGCTGGCTACAAGGCCCAAGTGGCCGACGCCTCCGCCCAAGTCCTGCTGCTGGTCAGCCGCGACCTCGATCATCTGCCGGCCGAGCGCAGCCAGGCTCCACAAATGGTGAAAGTGGGCTGAGCCATGGGAATCCATCTGAACGAAGGTGGCGATGATCTCCAGGAAACCCACGAGATCAACGTCACCCCCTTTATCGACGTCATGCTGGTGCTGCTAATCATCTTCATGGTTGCGGCGCCGCTGGCCACCGTCGACATCAAGGTCGACCTGCCCGCCTCCACGGCCAAGCCAGCACCACGCCCGGACAAGCCGATCTACCTGAGTATCAAGGAAGACAAGAGCCTGTACCTGGATAACGCACAGGTCACCGACGAGCAACTGGGCAGCTCGCTGGACAAGCTGACCAATGCCGACAAGGACAAGACCATCTTCGTCCGCGGCGACAAGCGGGTGGATTACGCCCGGCTGATGGAGGTCATGGATACCCTTCGCGGCGCCGGCTACCTGAAGATCGGCCTGGTGGGCCTCGAGACGGTCGGCACTAAATGAGTCAAACGAGACGAAAGCTGTCGCGTTGGGGCGTCAGCCTGATCACCGTGCTCGGGCTGCATATCGCATTGGGTCTCTGGGCGCTTTACTGGCGGCCGCAGGCCCAGCCGGTCGAGCTGCCGCCAGCCGCCATGATGGTCGAACTGGAGCCGTTGCCAGCCCCGGCGCCAAAGCCCGCTCCTCCGCCCCCGCCGCAGGTGGAGCCCGAGCCTGAGCCTGAGCCGCTACCGAAGCTGGTTGAAGCGCCCAAGCCGAAGATCGCCATCGCGCCCAAACCCAAGCCGAAACCGCAGCCGCCCAAGCCGAAGCCGCCGGAGCCCAAGCCGGATAAGCCGCGCGAAACCGAACCGGTCAAGGAAAGCGTTGCCGCTCCGACCACGCCGGCGCCCAGCGATGCCAAGCCGGCCGCTCCGCAACAAGCCGCAGCGAGTGCGCCATCCGACGCCAAGCCGACCTGGCAGAGCAAGCTTCTCAGCCACCTGGCCCGCTACAAGCGCTACCCGGATGACGCACGCAGACGCGGCTTCGAGGGCGTCAACCGCCTGCGTTTCGTGATCGACGGCAATGGCAAGGTGCTGTCCTATTCGCTGGTCGGAAAGTCCGGAAGCGCCTCGCTGGACCGCGCCACGCTGGAGATGATACGCCGCGCCCAGCCTCTGCCCCCGCCCCCGCGGGAGTTGCTCAACAACGGCACCCTGGAAGTGGTCGCACCCTTCGTCTACTCGCTCGACCGTCGCTGATCGAACGCCTGCACCCGGTGGGGCAGGCGCTTGGTTCCATTGACTGCAGCCGCTATGCTTGCCGCACCTCAATGGAATTCTGCTATGACCCTCACCGAACTGCGCTACATCGTCACCCTTGCCCAGGAACAGCATTTCGGTCGTGCCGCCGAACGCTGCCATGTGAGCCAGCCGACCTTGTCCGTCGGGGTGAAGAAGCTTGAAGACGAGCTCGGTGTCCTCATCTTCGAGCGCAGCAAGAGCGCAGTTCGCCTGACGCCGGTCGGAGAGGGCATCGTGACCCAGGCCCAGAAAGTGCTGGAGCAGGCCCAGGGCATCCGCGAAATGGCCCAGGCCGGCAAAAACCAGCTGGCCGCCCCGCTCAAGGTCGGCGCCATCTATACCGTCGGCCCCTACCTGTTCCCGCATCTGATCCCGCAGCTGCATCGGGTTGCCCCGCAGATGCCGCTGTACATCGAAGAGAACTTCACCCACGTCCTGCGCGACAAGCTGCGCACCGGCGAGCTGGACGCGATCATTATCGCCCTGCCCTTCGCCGAAGCCGACGTGCTGACCAAGCCGCTCTACGATGAGCCTTTCTACGTGCTGCTGCCCTTCGGCCATCCCTGGGCCGAGCGCGAGACCATCGACAGCGAGATGCTCAACGACAAGAGTCTGCTGCTGCTGGGCGAGGGTCATTGCTTCCGCGACCAGGTACTGGAAGCCTGTCCGAGCCTGCGCAAAGGAGGTGAAGACAGCGCCAAGCACACCACGGTCGAGTCCAGCTCGCTGGAGACCATCCGCCACATGGTCGCCTCGGGCCTCGGCGTTTCCATCCTGCCGTTCTCGGCGGTAGATAGCCACCACTATGCCCCCGGCGTGATCGAGATTCGTCCGCTGACCCCGCCGGTGCCCTTCCGCACTGTCGCCATCGCCTGGCGCGCCAGCTTCCCGCGGCCACGCGCCATCGAAGTGCTCGCCGACTCCATCCGTCTTTGCTCGGTGGCCCGCCCGCAAACCCAGGGCGAACCTGAGCCCGCATGACCGAGCTGGCACAGGTCCCGGTCACAGCACTCAAGGGGGTGGGTGCGGCCCTGGCGGAGAAACTTGCCAAGGTTGGCCTGGAGAACCTGCAAGACATCCTCTTCCATCTGCCGACGCGTTATCAGGACCGCACCCGCATCACGCCTATCGGTGCACTGCGCCCTGGCCAGGACGCAGTGGTCGAGGGCATCGTGGCCGGCGCGGACATCGTCATGGGACGGCGACGTAGCCTGCTGGTCCGCCTACAGGACGGTAGCGGCACCCTCAGCCTGCGCTTCTTCCACTTCAGCCAGGCGCAGAAGGAAGGCCTCAAGCGCGGCACCCAATTGCGCTGCTACGGCGAAGTCCGTCCCGGCGCTACAGGCCTTGAGATCTACCACCCGGAGTATCGCTCCCTCAGCGGCGACGAAGCCCCCCCGGTGGAACAGACCCTAACGCCGATCTACCCCACCACCGAAGGCCTGACCCAACAACGCCTGCGCTCCCTCAGCCAGCTCGCCCTCGCGCGTCTCGGCCCGCACAGCCTGCCGGACTGGCTGCCGAAAGAGCTGGCCCGCGACTACCAGCTCGGCGCACTCGACGAAGCCATTCGCTACCTGCATCGACCACCGCCAGACGCCGACCTCGAGGAACTCGCCGAAGGGCAGCACTGGGCCCAGCAGCGTCTGGCATTCGAGGAGCTGCTGACTCATCAGCTTTCCCTGCAACGCCTGCGTGAAAGCCTGCGCGCTCAGCACGCACCGCAATTGCCACCAGCACACAAGCTGCCGGCCCAGTACCTGGCCAACCTCGGCTTTGCGCCCACTGGCGCGCAGCAGCGGGTCGGCGCCGAGATCGCCTATGACCTGGCCCAGCAGGAACCGATGCTGCGTCTGGTCCAGGGTGACGTTGGCGCCGGCAAGACCGTGGTCGCTGCCCTGGCTGCACTCCAGGCCCTGGAAGCCGGCTATCAGGTGGCGCTGATGGCGCCCACGGAAATCCTCGCCGAACAGCACTACCTCAACTTTCAGCGCTGGCTGCAGCCGCTCGGACTCGAAGTCGCCTGGCTCGCCGGCAAGCTCAAGGGCAAGGCGCGTGCCGCCGCCCTCGAGCAGATCGCCGGCGGCGTGCCCATGGTCGTCGGTACCCATGCGCTGTTCCAGGACGAGGTCAAGTTCAAACGCCTCGCCCTTGTGATCATTGACGAGCAGCATCGCTTTGGCGTGCAACAGCGCCTGGCCCTGCGCCAGAAAGGCGTGGACGGGCGCCTCTGCCCGCACCAGCTGATCATGACCGCGACCCCCATCCCCCGAACCCTGGCGATGAGCGCCTACGCCGACCTGGATACCTCGATCCTCGACGAGCTGCCGCCCGGGCGGACGCCGGTCAATACCGTGCTGGTAGCCGACATCCGCCGCATCGAAGTGATCGAGCGAGTGCGTGCCGCCTGCTACGAAGGGCGCCAGGCCTATTGGGTCTGTACGCTGATCGAGGAGTCCGAGGAGCTGACCTGCCAGGCCGCGGAAACCACTTTCGAGGAGCTCTCCTCCGCGCTGGGTGAGCTGCGCGTCGGCCTGATCCACGGCCGCATGAAGCCGGCCGAGAAGGCTGCAGTGATGGCCGAGTTCAAGCAAGGCGCGCTGCAACTGCTGGTGGCGACCACGGTGATTGAGGTGGGCGTCGACGTCCCCAATGCCAGCCTGATGATCATCGAAAACCCGGAACGCCTGGGCCTGGCCCAACTGCACCAGCTGCGCGGCCGTGTCGGCCGGGGCAGTGCGGCCAGCCACTGCGTGCTGCTGTATCACGCGCCGCTGTCGCAGCTGGGCCGTGAGCGCCTGGCGATCATGCGCGAAACCTGCGATGGCTTCGTGATCGCCGAGAAGGACCTGGAGCTGCGCGGCCCCGGCGAGATGCTCGGTACCCGCCAGACCGGTCTACTGCAGTTCAAGGTGGCCGACCTGATGCGCGATGCCGCCCTGCTGCCCGCAGTACGTGACGCCGCCCAGGCGCTGCTGGCACATTGGCCCCAGCACGTCAGCCCGCTGCTTGAGCGCTGGCTGCGCCATGGCCAGCAGTACGGACAAGTGTGAATCAGATCACGGTGCACCCGTCGCCCGCGAACGCTGCCACCCTACCTGCTCGTTATACTGCCGGCAGAAAATTCTGACGCTGGATGCCGCCATGACCGAAGTCGCACGAGTTCCCGACGATACACATCGCCCCCCAGCGGTGATCCTGCAGTTGCTCGATAAGCTTGGCCTGGCGTTCCAGATTCGCCTGGACCATCCGAGCCTGAGCCCCGCCCAGCGCGTCCAGGCAGTACTGCTGGAGGACTCGGTGGGGGCGTTGCTGGTGCTCTATCCGCGCAGCCAGCTGCTCGACCTCAATCGCCTGGCCGAACTCATCGGGCGCAAGCTGTTCGCCATCAAGCCTGAACGCCTGGAGCGGATGCTCGGCAAGCACAACCTGGGCAGCCTTCCCGGCCTGCCGCCGCTGACCAGTTCGCCCTGCCTGTATGACGAGCGCCTGCTGCAAGAGCCGCGGCTGCTGGTGGAGTCCGGCCAGCCTGGCGTTCTCCTGGAGCTGCACTGCGAGGCCTTCCGCAGCTTGCTGGGCAAGGCCAGCGCCGCGCGCTTCGGCGAGCCTGTGGCCAGCATCCGGCCCAACCTGGACCGCCCGAACGACGACCGCGCCGAGATTACCCAGGCCGTGCAGGTCTTCACCGCGCGACGCATCCAACAGCGACTGGAAGAAACCATCGAGATCCCGCCGCTGCCGGAATCGGCCCAGAAGATCATCAAGCTACGAGTCGACCCCAATGCCACTGTCGATGACATCACCGGCGTGGTGGAGACCGACCCGGCCCTCGCCGCGCAGGTGGTCAGTTGGGCCGCCTCACCCTACTACGCAGCGCCAGGCAAGATCCGCTCGGTGGAGGACGCCATCGTCCGCGTACTCGGCTTCGATCTGGTGATCAACCTCGCGCTGGGCCTGGCCCTCGGCAAGACCCTCAGCCTGCCCAAGGACCAGCCACAACACACCACCCCGTATTGGCACCAGGCGATCTATACCGCCGCAGTCATCGAGGGTCTTACCCGCGCCATGCCGCGAGCCCAGCGCCCCGAGGCGGGTCTCACTTACCTGGCCGGCCTGCTGCACAACTTCGGCTACCTTGTGCTCGCCCACGTATTCCCACCGCACTTCTCGCTGATCTGCCGCCATCTGGAGGTCAATCCGCATCTGCCCCATAGCTTCATCGAGCAGCACCTGTTGGGCATCACGCGCGAGCAGATCGGCAGCTGGCTGATGCGCCACTGGGACATGCCGGAAGAGCTATCCACTACGTTGCGCTTCCAGCATGACCCTGACTACCAGGGCGACAACGCTGCCTACGCCAACCTGGTTTGCCTGGCTGTGCGCCTGCTGCGCAATCGGGGCATTGGTTCGGGGCCACAGGAGGAAATACCCGAAGACCTCTTTGAAGCCCTGGGCCTGAGCCGCGAGAAAGCCGAGGACGCCGTGAGCAAGGTCTTGCAGGCCGAGGTGGCATTGCGCGAACTAGCCCTGCAGCTCAACACGCACTGACCCAAGGCGAAAATGAAAATGAAGAAGGGGCGCTGTGCGCCCCTTTCTTGTTGGGCTTCGCTGTGCGAAGCACCAATCTACCTGGCTATCTCTGAACGCGTTCAGGCTGCGCGCTTCTCGGTGGCCTTCTTCTTCGGCATCAAGTACTTGGTCAGGCCCTGGAACCAGATCACCAGCGCCGGGTTGCCCTGGATCTGGATGTCCTTGTTCTGGATACCCTGCATGAACGCCAACTGCTTGTTCTTCGCGCTCATGGTGGCGAAGCCGTAGGCGCCATCTTTGAAGCCAATGGCGAACGCCGGCTGGCTGGCCTGGCCGCGACGGCTATGCACGCGCTGGTCCTTGACGATGAAATGGCGAGCGATCTTGCCATCCAGGGTGTGCAACTGGAACACCAGGTCCTTGCCGGCCAGCTGCTGCTGGAACTCGGCATTGTCACGGCTGGCCTTGGCCATCAGCCGACCCAGCATCCAGAGGAGAAAGCGGAATTTCATGCGCGCGGCCTCGAAGGGAATAACAAAGCGGCGCATTGTAGCGGTTTGCCGACGGGACTACAGCCAGCTAAAGGCGGGTGTGACGATACAGGGCCGGGCTGCCCGGAACCTCCCCGGCTCCGGGCAATGGAGCCTTAGTTCACGGCTTCTTTCAGCGACTTGCCCGGCTTGAAGGCCACGGTGTTGCTGGCCTTGATCTTGACCGGTTGGCCGGTCTGCGGATTCTTGCCAGTGCGAGCACCGCGATGGCGTTGCAGGAAGGTGCCAAAGCCCACCAGGGTCACGCTGTCTTTACGGTTCAGCGCATTGGTGATTTCTTCGAGCACCGCGTTGAGTACCCGATTGGCCTGGTCCTTGGTGAGATCGGCCTTCTCGGCGATTGCAGCGGCGAGTTCCGGTTTACGCATAAATGCCTCTTTGACGGTTTGTTGTTTTTGTGTCCGTGCTGTTCGTCCAGAACAGCGCCAAGGCGCCGCAACGGCTCTACGCTGCGGCAGACCACGGGGAGGATGGCATGCGATTGGGTGCCGCGCCAGTCTTGCAGGAGGGTTTTCCCTACAAATTTAAGGACTACTCCGACAGAAGGACCGGCATTTACGCCAAAAGTGGCGGTAGTTCTCGATTCAGCGCCAATTTCTCCTGCACAGCGGCCCCGGTCAGGGCGTAACCCAGCAGACGCCCGGCGGCGTCGCGGCAGAGGGCCTTGATGTCCGCGCCAGAGCCTTCCACCGTCCAGTTGCCGTCCAGGCCGCGAGGAGGCGGCGACACCACCAGCGGGCAGACCGGGGTCTTGACGGTTACCGGCATGGCGCCGTAGCTGACGGCCGTCGGCGTACCCGCGAGGGTCTGGGCCAACGCGCGAGCACAGGCCATTAGCGGCATCACATAAAGCAGGTTGAGGCCGGCCACCTCGGCGCAGTCGCCCACAGCGTAGATGTTGGCGTGGGAAGTCTGCAGCTGTCGGTTCACCACCACCCCGCGATTCACCGCGAGTCCGGCCACAGCAGCCAGTTCGACGCGCGGCCGCAGGCCAACGGCAGACACCACCAGGTCACAGGGAATTCGCGTGCCGTCGGACAGATGGGCCTCAAGCTCGTCGCCCGCGTGATCGAGGCGGGCCAGCACCGGTCCCAGGTGGAAACGCGCACCGAGGCTTTCCAGGCCAGCTTGCACCGCTGCAGCCGCGGCCGGGTGCAACAGGCCCGGCATGACCTGCTCACAAGGCGCCACCAGTTCGACCTGCAAGCCGCCGAGGCTGAGATCGTTGGCGAACTCGCAGCCGATCAGCCCGGCGCCCAGGATCAACACGCGGCGCTTGCCGGCGGCCGCAGCGCGGAAGCGGGCGTAATCCTCCAGGTCGTTGATGGGAAAGACCGCGTCCTGGGCATTGCCCTCCACCGGCACGCGAATGGTATCCGCGCCCCAGGCCAGCACCAGGTCGCGGTATTCCACAGCCTCTTCGCCAATCCACAGGCGCTTGTGGCCGGGATCGATGCCAGTGATGCGTGTATGGGTACGCACCTCCGCCTTGAGTTGGTCGGCCATGGCCCCCGCCTCGGCAATGGCCAGGCCGTCGGCGTCCTTGTTCTTGCCGAAACCGGTGGACAGCATCGGCTTGGAGTACGAGCGACCGTCATCGGCGCTGATCAGCAACAGCGGGGTCTCGCTGTCCAGCTTGCGGAATTCCTTGGCCAGGTTGTAGCCGGCCAGACCGGTACCGACGATTACCACGGGTGCACTCATCACTCACTCCTGCTCGGGCAAAAACGACGTGACGGCCCGCAGGCCGTCACTTGAATGGGGACTGACGGCTCAGGCTGTTTCGATCATCTCGAAGTCGATCTTGCCGACACCGCAATCGGGGCAGACCCAGTCCGGCGGGATATCCTCCCAGCGCGTGCCTGGGGCGATGCCCTCTTCAGGCAAACCTTCGGCTTCGTTGTAGATGAAGCCACAGACGATGCACTGCCACTTGCGCATGACCACCCCCGCGAACGCGGAAACTCGATGTGAAACTACTCCAAAGCCCGATTACCGCCAAGCATCGACGGAAGGCGCCAATCAGAGGGTAGGCTGCGAAGGCGCAGCGCGGCGCCTGATGCTTCATGCCCCCTCTCCATTGCGGGAAAGGGCCAGGAAGAGGGGGACACCCTTTAGATCAGGCGATCTCGATCATCTCGAAGTCCAGCTTGCCAACGCCACAGTCAGGGCACAGCCAGTCTGTCGGCACATCCTCCCAACGGGTACCCGCAGGGATGCCCTCGTCAGGCCAGCCCTGGGTTTCGTCATAGACCAGGCCACAGACAACGCATTGCCACTTCTTCATCACTCGCTACCTCAGTGTTCAGACTTTCCCGACCTGCGCGCCTGAAGGCGCTTGCTCGGTCGCTTCGGGGCGTTTTACTGGTTCGACCGTCCCTTCGCAAGCCCCTGCGGAGGGCGCCGGCGTTGGTTAGCATGCTAAGATCTGCGCCGTCGTCCACCGCCCATGTCCACCACCGTGCCCCACGCCGTCCTTGCCCATCCCCCCCGCTGGCTGAGTGCCGCGCAACTGCATCCCACGCCCGCGGCCTGCGTGCGTGACTGGCTGTTCGACCAGGGTTCCCTGACCCGCCGCCTGACCGCCCTCTCCGACAATGCCTTCAGCGTAACGCCACTGGTGGAAGGCTGGCAGCCCCTGCGCGCGGACGAGTGCACAGCGCTCGGCATCCCCTGCGGCAGCCTCGGCTGGGTCCGTGAGGTATACCTGCGCGGTCACGGGGAGGTCTGGGTATTCGCCCGCAGCGTAGCGGCGCGCAGTGCCCTCGAAGGCTCTGGTCTTGACCTGCACCAACTCGGCAGCCGCTCCCTCGGCGAGTTGCTGTTCAGCGACCGTGCCTTCGACCGGGGGGCCATGGAAGTCGCCCGCTACCCGGCCGCTTGGCTGCCCAGCGAGGTCCGCGATGAACGCCTGTGGGGGCGTCGCTCCTGCTTCACGCGCGGCGAGCTCGGGGTGCTGGTGGCGGAAATCTTCCTTCCGGCCCTCTGGCGCGCGGCGGGGATCGAGACCGTATAATCCGGCCCTTCGAGCCTGTTTACGATCTCGCGAGCTAGAGAAGAACAAGGCGAGAATGGCTGAGGGCGCGGAGTTTACGAGCTGTAAATGAGCAAGCCCGATGCCATTCTCAACGCAGTTATTCCGACGCGCAGCAGATCGTAAAGCAGGCTCTTCGAAGGGAGAGCCGTCGATGTACCTCACGCTGCTGCAATCGCTGAACCGCCTGCATCCCCGCGCCATGGACTTCATCCAGCTGGCGCGCCTGGACAAGCCCATCGGCATCTACCTGCTGCTCTGGCCGACCCTCTGGGCCCTGTGGGTTGCTGCTGAAGGCATACCCAGCCTGAAGAACCTGGTGATCTTCGTCCTCGGCGTGAACCTCATGCGCGCTGCCGGCTGCGTGATCAATGACTTCGCCGACCGCAAGGTCGATGGCCACGTCACACGCACCAAGGCGCGCCCGCTGGCAAGCGGCCGCATCACCCCCCGCGAGGCCCTGGTGTTCTTCGCCGTGTTGGTGGCCGCAAGTTTCGTCCTGGTGCTCTTCACCAACAGCACGACCATCTGGCTGTCCTTCGGCGGACTTGCGCTGGCGGCCTGCTATCCCTTCATGAAGCGCTACACCTACTACCCACAGGTGGTGCTGGGAGCTGCATTTTCCTGGGGCATGCCGATGGCCTTCACCGCCGAAACCGGCGAGCTGCCTGCCGCCGCCTGGCTGCTGTACATCGCCAACCTGCTGTGGACGGTCGCCTACGACACCTATTACGCGATGACCGACCGCGAAGACGACCTGAAGATCGGCGTGAAATCCACCGCCATCCTGTTTGGCGATGCCGACCGGCTGATCATCGCCACCCTCCAGGGGCTGGCGCTGTTGTGCCTGCTACTGGCCGGAAACCGCTTCGGTCTGGGGCTGGCTTTCCACCTCGGCCTGCTGGTGGCCGCAGCCTGCTTCACCTGGGAATACTGGAGCACCCGAACGCCAGAACCCCAGGCCTGCTTCAAGGCCTTCCTGCACAACCACTGGGCGGGGCTGGCGATCTTGCTGGGTATCGCCGCCGACTACGCGCTGCGCTGAGCAGCGCGTAGCACCCACCTTGCTATCTGGTCAGTAGGCTTCCGGCTTGGCAACGTGCCAGACGCCCATCTTGCCGTCGCCGGTGACATCTCCCGGCTTCTTGTCCATGACAAAGGTATAGAGCGGCTTGTTGTCGTAAGCCCACTGCATCGAGCCGTCGTCACGCTTCACCAGGCTCCACTCACCTTCGGCCTTAGCGCCAGCCTCGGCCATCAAGGGCGGCCAGTTCTGCGCACATTGCCCATTGCAGGCAGACATGCCACTGGTGTCCTTGTCGTAGGTGTAGAGCGTCATGCCCTTGGCATCGACCAGCATGCCGTCCTTCTCCATCGCAGGCTCGGCCGCCAGACCAATCAGCGAAAAGCTCAGCAGCGCACCCACAAGCAATGGAGCGATTCGGCAGTGATTCTTTTTCATTTTGTGCCTCTTCTCGGAGTGGGAAACAACAGCCCGGCGGCTGCGATCACAACCGGAGGTCACAGCGAGCACTGCAGCGATCAAGCTTCTCGCCAGGCTCCCGGTCGCCCCTTTCCCAACGGCGACCTCCTTCAGCATAGACAAGGCAGCGACTACATTCAGGTGTCACATGCCTGCAATAATTCCGTTATCTAATGCGGCGCAATCAGTCATACATGCGACCCGAGGCCTGAACATGGTTGGCAAGAACATCCTGATAGTCGACGACGAAGCGCCGATTCGCGAGATGATCGCCGTGGCCCTCGAAATGGCCGGCTACGACTGCCTGGAGGCGGAGAACACGCAGCAGGCCCATGCCATCATCGTCGACCGCAAGCCCGATCTGATCCTCCTCGATTGGATGCTGCCCGGTACCTCCGGCATCGAACTGGCCCGCCGCCTGAAGCGCGACGACCTCACCAGCGACATCCCGATCATCATGCTCACCGCCAAGGGTGAAGAGGACAACAAGATCCAGGGCTTGGAAGTCGGCGCTGACGATTACATCACCAAGCCCTTTTCCCCGCGCGAGCTGGTTGCCCGCCTCAAGGCCGTGCTGCGCCGTGCCGGCCCCAGCGACGGCGAAGCGCCAATCGCCATCGGCGGACTGCTGCTCGACCCGATCAGCCATCGCGTGACCATCGACGGCAAGCCCGCCGAGATGGGCCCGACCGAATATCGACTGTTGCAGTTCTTCATGACCCACCAGGAGCGCGCCTACACACGCGGCCAGTTGCTCGACCAGGTCTGGGGCGGCAACGTCTATGTCGAGGAGCGCACGGTGGACGTGCATATCCGCCGGTTGCGCAAGGCCCTGGGCGATGCCTACGAAAATCTGGTTCAGACTGTCCGCGGTACAGGCTATCGTTTCTCCACCAAAAGCTGAAACCCGGGCCTTCGGGCCTTCGACAAGGATGCGATAGGTGAATCAAGACTGGCGCGGCGCTCTCATCCGCCGCCTGCTGTTGCTGATCGCCGCCTGCCTGTTGGTGGGCCTGGTCACAGGCGAATATGGCTGGGCGCTGGCCGTCGGCCTCGGCGCTTATCTGGGCTGGACCCTGGTACAACTTCTGCGCCTCTACAAGTGGCTGAAGGAACACACCCCCGACGAACCGCCACCAGATGGCTACGGCCTGTGGGGCGAGGTGTTCGACAGCATCTATCACCTGCAACGCCGCGACCAGCGCGTACGTGGCCGCCTGCAGGCCGTCATCGACCGTGTCCAGGAGTCCACCGCTGCCCTCAAGGACGCCGTGGTGATGCTCGACAGCGAAGGCAACCTGGACTGGTGGAACCGCGCCGCTGAGACCCTGCTCGGCCTCAAGACACCGCAGGATAGCGGCCAGCCGGTGACCAACCTGATTCGCCATCCGCGCTTCAAGGAATACTTCGAGCAAGGCAACTACCAAGAGGCCCTGGAACTGCCTTCACCCGTCAATGACCGTGTGCGGCTGCAGTTCTACATCACCCGATACGGCAACAGCGAACACCTGATGCTGGTACGCGACGTGACCCGCATTCACCAGCTGGAGCAGATGCGCAAGGACTTCGTCGCCAACGTTTCCCACGAACTGCGCACCCCACTGACGGTGATCGCCGGTTACCTGGAAACCCTGCTCGACAACGTCGAAGACGTGAACCCGCGCTGGACCCGTGCCCTGCAGCAGATGCAGCAACAGGCCGGGCGCATGCAGAACCTGCTCAACGACCTGCTCCTGCTGGCCAAGCTGGAAGCCACCGACTACCCCTCGGACAACCAGCCGGTCGCCGTCGATCTGATATTGCTCTCGATCAAGGCCGATGCCCTCGCGTTCTCCGGCAACCGTCACCACCGCATCAGTCTGGAGGCCGACCACAACTACAAGCTGCGTGGCAGCGAGGCAGAGCTGCGCAGTGCCTTCTCCAACCTGATCTTCAACGCCGTCAAGTACACCCCGGACGAAGGCGAGATCCGCATCCGCTGGTGGGGTGACGAGCAGGGTGCGCACCTCAGCGTGCAGGACAGCGGCATCGGCATCGAAGCCAAGCACCTGCCACGCCTCACCGAGCGCTTCTATCGCGTCGACTCCAGCCGCAACAGCAATACCGGCGGCACCGGCCTGGGCCTGGCCATCGTCAAGCATGTGCTGATCCGCCACCGTGCCCGCCTGGACATCAGCTCCGTGCTGCACCACGGCAGCACCTTCACCTGCCATTTCCCAGCCACCCAGGTGGTCAAGCGCAACTGATCCAGGCGGTGAGCCCGCCCGCTCGCACACCCCGATCACTTGCAAACTCGGGGCCCAGCCTTCACCCTTAGCCGGTCATTCGCACACAACAGCCCCCAATGGACCCTTCCCCCAGTACCAGCTTCCTGAGTTACTTCGCCGATTTCGGCCTCATCCTGTTTGCCCTTTTCCTCGTGCTGCTGAACGGCTTCTTCGTGGCGGCCGAGTTTGCCATGGTCAAGCTGCGCTCCACCCGGGTGGAGGCTATTGCCGACCAGCACGGCTGGCGCGGGCGCATCCTGCGCACGGTGCACAACCAGCTGGATGCCTACCTTTCCGCCTGCCAGCTGGGCATCACCCTGGCCTCCCTTGGCCTTGGCTGGGTCGGTGAGCCGGCCTTCGCTCACCTGCTGCAGCCGCTGCTCGGCTACATCGGGATCGAGTCGGAGAAGCTGGTCCACGGCATCGCCTTCTTCACCGCGTTCTTCATCATCTCCTACCTGCACATCGTGGTCGGCGAGCTGGCGCCCAAGTCCTGGGCGATCCGCAAGCCCGAGCTGGTGTCGCTATGGACTGCTGCGCCGCTGTATGCCTTCTACTGGCTGATGTACCCAGCGATCTGGCTGCTCAACGCCAGCGCCAACACCATCCTGCGCATCGCTGGCCAGGGCGAACCCGGTCCGCATCACGAGCATCACTACAGCCGCGACGAACTCAAGCTGATCCTCCACTCCAGCCGCGCCCGCGACCCCAGCGACCAGGACATGCGCGTGCTGGCCTCGGCAGTCGAGATGGGCGAACTGGAAGTCGTCGACTGGGCCAACTCGCGGGAGGACCTGATCTTCCTCGAGCATGATGCCCCGCTAGCCGACATCCTCACGATCATCCGTCGCCACAAGTACAGCCGCTATCCGGTCTTCGACAGTCGCAAGGGCGAGTTCATCGGCATCCTGCACATCAAGGACCTGCTGCTGGCGCTCGCGGCCCTGGACAGCCTGCCGGAGACCTTCGACCTGGCCGAGCTGACCCGCCCGGTCGAGCACGTCACCAAGCACATGCCGCTATCACGCCTGCTGGAGCAGTTCCGCCAGGGCGGCGCGCACTTCGCCCTGGTCGAGGAGGCGGACGGCAAAGTGGTGGGCTTCCTGACCATGGAAGACGTGCTGGAAGTGCTGGTCGGCGATATCCAGGACGAACACCGCAAGACCGAACGCGGCGTGCTTGCCTATCAGCCAGGCAAACTGCTGGTGCGCGGCGACACCCCGCTGTTCAAGGTCGAGCGCCTGCTGGGTATCGACCTGGATCATGTCGAGGCCGACACCCTCGCCGGCCTGATCTACGAAAGCCTCAACCGCGTCCCGGAAGAGGAAGAAGTGCTGGAAACTGAAGGCCTGCGCATCATCGTGAAGAAGATGAAGGGTCCGAAGATCGTCCTGGCCAAGGTGCTCAAGCTGGATTGAGCACCAGACCCTGAGGGCCGCAGGCCGCCCCTCCAGGCCCCTGCGATTCCCAGCTGCCCCAACCCTCTTCCGGAGGGCAAGGGGGCAGGTTGTGCATGGGATCCGCTCCCTACTCCCCACCCACCGCGAAGTTCGGCAAGGTGTCCACCGGCTGGGCGAACTGGAAGGGGATCGACTCCAGCGCGAGGCCCATGTTGCGCTGCACGACGAAGTGCAGGTGTGGGCCGGTGCTATTGCCGGTGTTTCCCGAGCGTGCGATATGTTCGCCAATCATCACGTGCTGCCCTTCCTGCACCTGCACTGAGCCACGCATCAGGTGCAGGTAGACACCCATGGTGCCGTCGTCATGCAGGATGCGCACGAAGTTGCCCGAAGGATTATTGCCCCGACCGCTCTGGTTGTTCTCGGTCTTCACCACCACGCCGGGGCGCGCGGCAACGATCGGGGTGCCCTCCGGCATGGCGATGTCCAGGGCATAGCGGCCCTTGGGCGTGAAGTGGCTGTAGCGACCGTTGGCGCCCTGGGTGAGGCGAAAGGGGCCACCGCGCCAGGGTAGCGGGTAGCGGTAGAGCGCCGGCTGCTGCCGCGGATCGCCCAGGGCATAGCGTAGCTTGGGCTTGTAGTGCATGGGGCGAGAGGCGTCCGCAGGTGCCAGCGTGGCCATGCGCATGGAGCTGCGCGGCGCCAGCACCCAGCGAATCGGCTTGCCCGGCGCACCGGAAACGTTCTGAGCCTGCTCGATGCGCAGCTCCACTTCCACTGGCGCGTACAGCTCGTTGCGCAGCAGCAGGGTTTCACCCGCAGCATGCTTCTTGGTTTCCAGTTTCACCGCGAGGTCGAGGCGTTCGACCATACGGTCGCGGAAGACGAACACCTGCGCACCGGCCACGGCCTGGTCGGTATAGGTCACCACACCATTGGCGTCGGTGTACTTGTAAATGGTCAGCGCCGAGGCAGGCAGTGCCGCCGTCAGCAGAACCGAAAGGAAGAAGAGTCGTCCTGGCATCTCGGATTGTTTTTTCCTGAGCTCCCGAAAGCCGAAGACTAGCAGCGCCGCCAGCCGTCCGCGAGACACTGGCAGTCCAGCTGTGACGCGGTTGGCTTGGTGTTCACGCCCCGGGGACGAAATGCTTCTGCGTCGTGCCTCGGGCAATCAGGCGCGACAGGTAATCCAGCTTCTGCGGATCGCGGTCGACGAAGCGGAAGGTCAGTTGCAGCCATTCGCTGTCCGGCCTGGGCTCCAGCGCCGCCACGGCATGCAGGTAGCCATTGAGCCGAGCGACTTCGCCGCCCTCGCCCTGCTCCAGGTCGAGCACCGCGCTTTCAAGCACCTGCGGCAGCAGCTCGCTGCGCTTCACCACCAGCTGGGCATCCTTCAGGCTGAGCGCCTTGATCAAGCACCCAAGAACCCCTGCGGGCAAGCGCAACTGGGCCTGGCCACGCCCACCGGGAGCCTGTGCGGCAGCCTTGGCCGAAGGGGCTGGCGCAATGGGCCGGGCAACGGGAGCTGCAGGGTTAACCGCAGGCTTGATCACCTCGGCCTTGCCGCCCGTCAACGCTGCCAGGGAGTCGTTGGCGAAGCCTCCGGCATTGGGCAGCCTGGGTGCAGCAGACGCAGCCAGACGTTCGAGCTTGCCAGTGCGGGCCAGGGCCTTCTTGACCTTGGTGACCAGCTGATCGTTGGAAAAGGGTTTGCCGATGTAGTCGGTGACACCAGCCTGGATGGCCTGGATGACATTTTCCTTGTCGCCACGGCTGGTCACCATGATGAAGGGCGTAGTCTTCAGGGCGTCCTGCTCACGGCACCAGCTGAGCAGCTCCAGGCCCGACAGTTCGGGCATTTCCCAGTCGCAGAGAATCAGGTCGACGGTTGCGCGCACGAGGAACTGCTGGGCCTTGCGCCCATTGATGGCTTCCTCGATCTGGATGCCGGGCAAGTGATCACGCAAGCCTTTTTTCACGAGATCGCGAATAAACGATGCGTCATCCACCACCAGCACATTGACCTTGCTCATCGACCGCCCCCCCGGAAAACGGCCCTAAGCATAGCCTCGCCTGATAGCTATTTGCCAAGCCTGTTTCCGTTCTCGACCTGCCAATCACCTGCCAGAAACGAAGACGCCCGGCCAAGGCCGGGCGCTTCTGTACGAAGGCGATCAGTTGCCGCCGTTGCCCTGCACTTCTTCCTGCATGCGGGCCAGCCCCAAGTGCCGGACGTCTGTGCCGCGCACGAGGTAGATCACCAGCTCGGCGATGTTGCGCGCATGGTCGCCGATCCGCTCCAGCGAACGCAGCGCCCAGATGACATTGAGCACACGGCTGATGGCGCGCGGGTCCTCCATCATGTAGGTGACCAGTTCACGCAGCGCGGTCTTGTACTCGCGGTCGATGGTCTTGTCGTACTTGGCCACCGAGAGCGCCAGGTCGGCATCGAAGCGGGCGAAAGCGTCCAGGGCTTCCTGAACCATCCTGCGCACCTGGTCGCCGATATGCCGCACTTCGACATAGCCGCGCGGCGACACACCTTCCTCGCAAAGCTGGATGGCGCGGCGGGCGATCTTCGAGGCTTCGTCACCGATGCGCTCGAGGTCGATCACCGACTTGGAGATGCTGATGATCAAGCGCAGGTCGGAGGCCGCAGGCTGACGGCGGGCGAGGATGCGCACGCACTCTTCGTCGATGTTGCGCTCCATCTGGTTGATCTGGTCATCGACCTCACGAACCTGCTGGGCCAGACCGGAGTCGGCATCGATCAGTGCGGTGACGGCATCGTTGACCTGCTTTTCGACGAGGCCGCCCATCGCCAGGAGGTGGCTGCGCACTTCCTCCAGTTCGGCGTTGAACTGCTGGGAGATGTGATGGGTGAGGCTGTCTTTGTCGATCATCTTGATGTCCTTGGGCGTGCGTCTGTCTCCTCACTCCCGTCGGGAGTGGGGCCGGGGGCGAGGGATACCCGGCACGGCCTGCGATATCCCTCACCCTAACCCTCTCCCAGAGGGAGAGGGGACGGTCCTGGTTAACCGTAACGACCGGTGATGTAGTCTTCAGTCTGCTTCTTGGCCGGGTTGGTGAACAGCGTATCGGTATCGCCGAACTCGATCAGCTTGCCCATGTACATAAAGGCGGTGTAGTCGGAAACGCGCGCCGCCTGCTGCATGTTGTGGGTCACGATGACGATGGTGTACTTGTTCTTCAGCTCGTAGATCAGCTCTTCCACCTTAAGGGTGGAGATCGGGTCCAGGGCCGAGCAGGGCTCGTCGAGCAGCAGCACCTCGGGCTCGACCGCAATGGTGCGGGCGATGACCAGACGCTGCTGCTGGCCACCAGAGAGGCCAAGGGCGGATTCGTGCAGGCGGTCCTTGACCTCGTCCCACAGCGCCGCGCCCTTGAGGGCCCATTCGACGGCTTCATCGAGCACGCGCTTCTTGTTGATGCCCTGGATTCGCAAGCCGTATACGACGTTCTCGTAGATGCTCTTGGGGAACGGGTTGGGCTTCTGGAACACCATGCCCACGCGGCGGCGCAGCTCGGCCACGTCTTCGCCCTTGCGGTAGATGTCCTTGCCGTCCAGGCGGATCTCGCCGTCGACGCGGCAGCCATCGACCAGGTCGTTCATGCGATTGAAGCAGCGCAGCAGGGTGGACTTGCCGCAGCCGCTCGGGCCGATGAAAGCGGTAACGCGCTGTTTCGGGATGTTCATGGCGACGTTGTGCAGCGCCTGCTTGTCACCGTAGAACAGGCTCAGGCCCGGGACTTCCAGGGCGACGGTTTCTTCCGCCAGACGCAGGTTCTGCTTGTCGCGGCCGAGGGCGGAGATGTTGACGCCGTGGCTGTGGGATTCGTGTTGCATGCTGTGCTCCACTTTCTAACTCGGTTTCTACCGCCAGGCGCGAGCGCTGCTCAGCGCCTGTGGGTCGATATTGTGCGAGCCCGAGCTCGCGTCTTTGAATGTCTTAGCTGTCCAGCGCCTTGTACTTCTCGCGCAGGTGGTTACGGATGGCCACGGCGGAGAAGTTGAGCAGCGCGATCACCAGCACCAGCAGCAACGCGGTGGCGTACACCAGCGGCCGCGCGGCCTCGACGTTCGGGCTCTGGAAGCCGACGTCGTAGATGTGGAAGCCCAAGTGCATGATCTTCTGGTCCAGGTGCAGGTAGGGGTAGTTGCCATCCAGCGGCAGGCTGGGGGCCAGCTTCACCACACCCACCAGCATCAGCGGGGCCACCTCACCGGCAGCACGGGCCACGGCGAGGATCAGGCCGGTCATCATGGCCGGGCTGGCCATGGGCAGCACGACTTTCCACAGGGTCTCGGCCTTGGTCGCGCCGAGGGCCAGGGAGCCCTCGCGCACGGCACGCGGAATCCGCGCCAGGCCTTCCTCGGTGGCGACGATCACCACCGGCACGGCGAGGATCGCCAGGGTCAGCGAAGCCCAGAGCAGGCCCGGCGTACCGAAGGTGGGCGCCGGTGCCGCTTCGGGGAAGAACAGTCGGTCGATGGAGCCGCCCAGTACATAGACGAAGAAGCCAAGACCGAACACGCCGTAGACGATAGCCGGAACACCCGCCAGGTTGTTCACCGCGATACGGATCACGCGGGTCAACAGGCCCTGTTTGGCGTACTCGCGCAGGTAGATGGCAGCGATCACGCCGAACGGGGTCACGATCACCGCCATGATCAGGGTCATCATCACGGTGCCGAAGATAGCAGGGAAGATACCGCCCTCGGTGTTGGCCTCACGCGGGTCGTCCGCGAGGAACTCCCAGAGCTTGGTGAAGTAGAAACCCAGCTTATCGAACAGGCCCATGCCGTTGGGCTGATAGGCGTGCACCACCTTGCCAAGAGTGATTTCCTGCTCCTGGCCACCCGCTTCGCGCACCACCACGCTGTCGCGGTTGAATTCCTGGTGCAGGGACATCAGCTGGTTTTCCAGCGCCTTGTAGCGGGCATCCAGCGCGGCGCGTTCGGCAGCGATGTCGGCCTGGGCCGCATCATCCAGCTCCCCCTTGAGTTCCAGCTTGCGAGTTTCCAGACGCAAACGCTCGAGGCCATGGTTGATGGCGCCGATTTCCTTCTTCTCCAGCCTGTAGAGTTGGTCGTACAGATCATTGACCCGCTGCAGGCGTTTCTGCAGCTCCGGCATCGCGGCCTCGCCCTCTGCGACGACCTTGCCACTTTCCTTGACGCTCACCAGACGACCGTAGAAGTTGCCCCACTCGCGGCGCTCCATGGCCACCAGTTCGCCCGGGGTCTTCTGCTCTTGCAGCCAGTCACCCACCACCCAGGTAAAGTCGCTGCCGTAGACGTCGCGGTTACCGACCTTGAGCAGCTCTCGAGTCATGAACTCCGGGCCATCCTCGGGTACCGGAAGGCCGGCGCCCTTGAGGCGGGCACGCGAGACTTCCTCGACCTGCACCGCCTCGGCAATCACCTGCTTGGCGGGCTGGCCCGGCACCACGTAAGTGGCCTCCACCAGATCGGCCGGCCAGAAGTGGCCAAGGCCACGCGTGGCGATCACAGCTAGCAGGCCGATGGTCATGATGACCGCGATGGATACCGCGCCACCGCTCATCCAGACGCCTGGTGCGCCGCTCTTGATCCAGTTTTTCAGGGAAACCTGCTTCACGGATTTCTCCAACTCTTTAGGCTTTCAACTCCTCCCGCCCAAGGGCCGGAGGATTCATGTTTTGTTCCCTTCTCACACCGGGGGAGAAGGTCAGAAGCGCCTCTGTCGAGGCGCGTTTTCATAGAGACGCGTACTTCTTGCGCAACCGCTGGCGAATCAGCTCGGCCAGGGTGTTCATCACAAAGGTGAAGGTCAGCAGCACCAGCGAGGCGAGGAACAGCACGCGGTAGTGAGTGCCGCCGACTTCGGACTCGGGCATTTCCACGGCCACGTTGGCGGCCAGGGTGCGCATGCCTTCGAAGATGTTCAGTTCCATCACCGGGGTGTTGCCGGTGGCCATTAGCACGATCATGGTCTCGCCCACGGCACGGCCAAGGCCGATCATCAGCGCCGAGAAAATACCCGGGCTGGCAGTGAGCAGGACCACGCGGGTCATGGTCTGCCACGGCGTGGCGCCCAGTGCGAGGGAACCGTAGGTGAGGCTCCGTGGCACGCTGAAAACGGCGTCTTCGGCAATGGAGAAGATGTTCGGGATCACCGCGAAACCCATGGCCAGGCCGACGATCAGCGCGTTGCGCTGGTCGTAGGTGATGCCCAGGTCGTTGCTGATCCACATACGCATGTCACCACCGAAGAACCAGTTCTCCAGCAACGGGCTCATGCCCAGGGCGAACCAGGCGGTGAAGCCAACGACAGGAATCAGGATCGCCGCTTCCCAGCCATCCGGCACACGCAGACGAATCGACTCCGGCAGACGGCTCCAAATGAAACCAGCCAGCAGGATGCCGATCGGCGTCAGCAGCAGCAGGCTGAAGATGCCCGGCAGGTGACCTTCCACATAAGGTGCCAGGAACAGGCCGGCGAAGAAGCCGAGGATCACGGTCGGCAAGGCTTCCATCAGCTCAATGACCGGCTTGACCTTGCGGCGCATGGCCGGAGCCATGAAATAAGCGGTATAGATCGCCGCGGCAATGGCCAGCGGCGCGGCCAGCAGCATGGCGTAGAAAGCCGCCTTGAGGGTGCCGAAGGTCAGCGGGGCCAGGCTCAGCTTGGGCTCGAAATCGGTGTTGGCCGCAGTGGACTGCCAGACATGCTTGGGTTCGTCATAGCTCTCGTACCACACCTTGCCCCACAGCGCGCTCCAGGATACTTCCGGGTGCGGGTTGTGCAGGCGGAACGGCAACAGCAGGTTGCCCTCCTCCACCACCACGCGGTTTGCGCGCGGCGACAGGGCCATCAGACCGGCACCATCGGTGACCTGCTCAGTCAGCAGGGTCCGGCCGGCGGTGCTGTGGAAAACTCCCAGCTTGCCGCTGGCATCCAGGGCGATGAAGCCTTTGCGACGCTCTTCCGGGCTGATCTGCACGATGGCCGCATCGCCCAGCTGGAAGTCGCGGATGCGCTTCAAGCGCGGCTCGCCATCCGGATCGCGGGCCATGAACCACTGGGCGATTCCGCCCTTGGAGTCACCGACCATCAGCGAGATACCGCCCAGCAGCAGACCGCTGGCAGTGACGTCGCTATCGCCATCCTCGAGCAGTTTGTAGCGGCCGTTCAGGGATTTGCCGCTGAGGCTGAACACGTCCACCTGGGAGCGGCCGTTCAGGACATACAGCCATTGCTGGCGTGGGTCGGCGAAGATCGCCTTGATCGGCTCGACCATCTGCGGCAGCAGGATGCTGTTCTGCTCCAGGGTGGTTTCCCCGGTCAGCATGTTTTCCACGCTGGCCAGCTCCTGGACGTGCAGCTCGTTGCCGCTGGAGCCAGCCAGCAGCAAGGTGTCGTCATTCACGCTGACCGCTACGTGTTCCAGTGCGTGCCCGTTCGCATTCAGGGCAACCGGGGCCTCGCCGTAGGGGAAGCTCACCTGCGGGGTGATCACACGCTGGTTGTCGGGGTAGGTGACCTTGTAACTGTGCTTGAACAGCAGCACCTGGCCATTGGACAGGCCCAGAGCCACCAGCGGGCTGCCGGGCTGGTCCTGGCCGATCGAGGAAACGACGACGCCGGCCGGCAGGGGTAGCTTGACCCGATTCAGTTCAGCCCCGTCCTTGACGGCGAAGAACAGCGCCTCGCCCTTGTCGGATACGCGCACGCCGACCTGGTTCTGCTCTTCCACCGCCAGCAGCAGCGGCTTGCCGGCGTCCTGCTGCAGCCAGGCCGGGCTCTGGGCCTTCTTTGCGGTCAGCTCGGCGCCCTGGAAGAGCGGCAGCACCACATAGGCCAGGTAGAAGAAGATCAGGGTGATGGCCCCGAGAACGGCAAGGCCACCAACCAGCACATACCAGCGGGTCAGGCGGTCCTTCAACGCACGGATACGACGCTTGCGCTGCAGGGCAGGCGTATTGAAGTCGATCCGGGCGGGGTTCTTCGGGGTCGTGATGGAGTTGGCCAGGTCAGTCATGGATTCGGGCTCTGTTGCCACAGGCTGCTCGTGGGGGCTCTTGGATTCGCGAAGAGCCTACGACCAGCATGTGACAGAAAAATTACAGCGAGTTGACGTGGCGAAGCCCACCCTGAGCGACATGCCGGGCGGGCCTCTGCGTCGGGGGTCTCCCGCCGCCTTTGCGTCCTTGCGGAGCGGCACATGTGGGCCGCTCCCCTATCCGGGCTGGATTACAGGCCCAGATCCTTCAGCGTCTTCTCGGCCACCTTGGCCGGAACCGGGATGTAGCCGTCCTTGACGACAACTTCCTGGCCTTGCTTGGACAGCACCAGCTTGACGAACTCAGCCTCCAGCGGGGCCAGCGGCTTGTTCGGCGCCTTGTTCACGTACACGTAGAGGAAACGGGACAGCGGGTAGCTGCCGTTCAGCGCGTTCTGCTCGTTATCCTCGACGAACGGACCACCTTCCTTCTTGGCCAGGGCAACAGTCTTCACGCTGGAAGTCTTGTAGCCAATGCCGGAATAGCCAATGCCGTTCAGCGACTGACTGATGGACTGCACCACGGAAGCGGAGCCCGGTTGTTCGTTCACGTTAGCCTTGAAGTCGCCTTTGCACAGGGCTTCTTCCTTGAAGTAACCGTAGGTGCCGGACACCGAGTTACGGCCGAACAGCTGGATCGGCTTGGAGGCCAGGTCGCCTGTCACACCGATGTCGCCCCAGGTCTTGGCGTCGCTCTTGCCACCGCACAGACGGTTGGCGGAGAAGATCGCATCAACCTGCTGCATGGTCAGGCCTTTGATGGGGTTGTCCTTGTGCACGAAGATCGCCAGGGCGTCCACGGCCACCGGGATGGCAGTCGGCTTGTAGCCATATTTCTCTTCGAACGCCTGCAGCTCGACGTCCTTCATCTTGCGGCTCATCGGGCCCAGGTTGGCGGTACCTTCGGTCAGAGCCGGCGGCGCGGTGGAAGAACCGGCGGCCTGGATCTGAATGTTCACGTTCGGGTACTCGCGCTTATAAGCCTCGGCCCACAGGGTCATCAGGTTGGCCAGGGTATCGGAGCCAACGCTGGAGAGGTTGCCGGAGACGCCAGTGGTTTTCTGGTAGGCCGGAATGGCCGGGTCGACAGCAGCGACCGCGCTGGCGGTAGCAACGCCGGCGGCGACGAAGGTCAGGGCCGCCATCAAACGCTTCAGTTTCATGCCTTGCTCCTAAGCAGGACGGAGTTGAATGGAACGGGGGCCAGTATCGGCAGGCCGCATGAACACTCTATGAATGGATTGTGACAATTGGATGAAAGGCCATCACTCCGATGTCAGCAACTATGCAGAGGGATGCAAAGGCAGGCCGGCTCCCCTCTACCACTTGCGGGAGAGGGGGCGGGGGAGAGGGGCTAGTGTCGGAACGGCATAAAGGCAGAAAGCGCCGCGGGCAACCTGGCGTTGTCTGCGACGCAGGACGATCAGCGTCCTTTCTTCAGCAGGTACAGGCCGATCAACATGGCCACGCCGCACAGGGTGGCCACGTAGTAAGCCGGGCCCAGGCTGTCCCACTTCATCAGCAGGGATACCACCATCGGCGTCAAGCCACCGAAGATGGCGTAGGCCAGGTTGTAGGAAAACGACAGCCCGGAGAAACGCACGACCGGCGGGAACGCCTTGACCATAACGTACGGCACGGCGCCGATGGTGCCGACGAACAGGCCGGTCAGCGCATAGAGCGGGAACAGCCAGTCCGGATGCGCCTTCAGGCTGGTGTAGAAGGTCCAGGAGCTGATGGCCAGCAGCAAGCCGCCGACCAGGAAAGTACGCCCGGCACCGACGCGGTCAGCCAGCGCACCGGAGGCCACGCAGCCAATCGATAACAGCACGATGGCTAGGCTGTTGGCCTTGAGTGCCGTGGCGGCATCGAAGCCATAAACGGTCTGCAGCAGGGTCGGGGTCATCAGGATCACGACGACGATGCCGGCCGACAGCACCCAGGTCAGCAGCATGGACAGCGCAATCGCGCCACGATGCTCGCGCAGCACTGTCTTCAGCGGAACCTCATCGGCCAGCGCCTTGCGCTGCTGCATTTCGGCGAATACGGGTGTCTCATGCAGCCAGCGGCGCAGGTACACGGAGAACAGGCCGAACACGCCACCAACCAGGAACGGCAGGCGCCAGGCCCACTCCTGCACCTCGGCCGGGGTGTAGAGCGTGTTGATCAGGGTCGCCATCAGCGAGCCCAGCAGGATCCCGGCAGTCAGGCCCGAAGTCAGGGTGCCGCAGGCATAGCCGGTATACCGTGCCGGTACGTGCTCAGCCACGAAAACCCAGGCACCTGGCACCTCACCGCCAATCGCCGCGCCCTGCACCACGCGCATCGCCAACAGCGCCAGCGGGGCCCAGATGCCGATCTGATCAAAGGTTGGCAACAGGCCCATCACCAGGGTCGGCACCGCCATGAGGAAGATGCTCAGGGTGAACATGCGCTTGCGCCCCAGCAGGTCGCCGAAGTGTGCCATGACGATGCCACCCAGCGGACGCGCCAGGTAGCCTGCGGCGAAGATCCCGAAGGTCTGCAGCTGGCGCAGCCATTCCGGCATTTCCGCGGGGAAGAACAGCTTGCCGACCACCGCCGCGAAGAACACGAAAATGATGAAGTCGTAGAATTCCAGGGCACCGCCCAGTGCGGACAGCGACAGGGTTTTGTAATCGCTACGGGTCAGTGGGCGCGAAGCGGGCGCCTCGGAGGCAAGCACGGAAGACATGTTGGAATTCTCGAGGTAAGGCAGGGGCCGTGTATCCGCTGCATGGGCGGAAAATCGCTTCGCAACATATCAAAAAGCGCCAGATGTACACAGTCTTCGCCACAAATGCCTCCACGGCGCGACCCAGCGGTCGTCTCGCGCCGCCCCGACCTATATACTGCGCAGAGTTCAGCGCGGGTCGACGTGCAGTGGGTCGGCTGGCGCACCGGGTAGCTGGGGCAGCACGCCCCCGCTCCATGCATTGGCGCCACAACCTTTATTCAGGCAATCCCCGCATGATCGACATCGAAGAAGAAGAAAACCTTACTCCCCAGGGCGACCTGGCCCTGCAGATCACCGCGCTGCCGCGCGAAACCAACGGTTTCGGCGACATCTATGGCGGCTGGCTGGTTTCCCAGATGGACCTGGCCGGCACTGCCATGGCCAGCAAGGTGGCCGCCGGCCGCGTGGCCACGGTGGCCATCGACCGCATGGCCTTCCTTGTGCCAGTGGCAGTCGGTGCCCAGCTCTCCTTCTATACGCAAGCCCTGGAAATCGGCCGCAGCTCGATCCAGATGCTGGTCGAAGTGTGGAGCGACGACCCGCTATCCAGCGAGTGGCGCAAGGTCACTGAGGCGGTCTTCGTGTTCGTCGCCATCGACGGCAGCGGCCGCACCCGCCCGGTCCCGCCGCGCCGGGGCTGATACCCCCACAAGAATCCGCCCCAACGCCGCCCCTCTCCCTCCGGGAGCGAGGCAGGGGCGGGCCACGTTCGGGTGAGGGAATTCGGGTTCGGCACCGTTACGGTCACTGGCACCTGCCCTTCCCTTACGCCCCTATTCAAACCTCAGCGCCACCACCGGATGCAGCCGTGCTGCCCGCCGTGCCGGAGCCAGGCCGGCCGCCATGCCTACCAACGCCGACAACAACAACGCCAGCAGCACCAGCGGTGGACTGAGACTGAGCGGCAGCCCCGGCACCAGCCAATGCAGCAGCACCAGCAGGCCCCCGGCAAGCAACACGCCCAGCACCCCGCCCAGTAGCGACAGCAGCGTCGCCTCCGCCAGGAACAGCCCCAGCACCTGCCGAGGCGCAGCGCCCAAGGCTCGCAACAGGCCAATCTCGGCGGTCCGCTCGCCCACGGTGGTCGTCATGATGGTGAGGATGCCCACCGCCCCCACCAGCAGCGAAATACCACCCAGGGCGGAGATTCCCAGGCTCAGCGTGGCGAGGATCCGGTTCAGGCTGCCCAGCAGGTCGCTTTGCGAGGTCAGCCGGAAGTCCTCGCGGCCGTGGCGGGCAATCAACAGCTGACGCACCTGCTCGCTGAAGCGCTCTGCCTGGATGCCGCTATCGAACAACACATGGGCCTTGACCAAGCCATTGCGATTGAACAGGCGCTCCGCCCGGTCGACCGGAATATAGGCAATGTCATCGAGGTCGAAGCCGAGCAGGTTGCCCTTCTGTTCGATCACCCCGATCACCCGAAAACGCATACCGCCGACACGCACTCGCTGCCCCACCGGATTACGCGTACCAAACAGCTCCTGGCTCAAGCGATGGCCCAGGACCACATAAGGCGGCGTGCTACCAGATTGTGACTGGGGCAAAAACTGCCCCAGCGCCACCCGCGTCCTCCAGGCCTGCGCCAATTGGTGGCCGGTGCCCAGAATGTCGACCCGGCGCTTGCGCTGCCCGGCCTGGATATCGCCGTTGCCCTGGATGATAGGCACCACCGCTTCCACATGGGGCAAACGCCGCAGGGCCTCGGCGTCGGCCAGGGTCAGCGGCCGGGCGCTAGCCAGCAGGCCACCGATGCCGCCGGTCTGCACGGCACCCGGACGCACCGTCACCACTCGCGTGCCGAACTGGGCGAAGCTGTCCAGCACGCGACCGCGCAGCCCTTCGCCCATGGCGGTGAGCAGAGTGACGGCGGCGATGCCGATGGCGACCCCGAGCAGGGTCAACAGGCTGCGCAGCGGCTGACTGGTCATCGAGGAGCCGCACAGTCCCAGCCCATCACGCCAGCGCATCAACGACTGCCTTGCGGCCGCAAGGCGCGCACTGGCGCCTGCGCCGCCGCGTGGCTGGCCGGCAACCAGGCGAACAACACTGCCACAGTGACCGCCAATGCTGGCGCGCCGAGCCGCGCCCACCACGGCGAGATCAACGGCAGGTCGCTGGTCAGCCGCCCGATCCACAGCAGGCCTTCACCCAGCAGCAGACCCAGGCCGGAACCGAGCAAGGCCAGCAGCACAGCCTCACCCAGAAACAACAGACGCACCTGCCCGGCGCGCGCTCCGATGGCCTTGAGCAGGCCGATCTCGGCCGTGCGCTGCAACACGGCAATCCAGGTGACATTCATGATCAGGATGCCGGCGACCAGCAGACTCACCGCCGCCACCCCAGCCAGGGCCAGGGTCACGGCGCCGAGGATGCCGTCGAAGGCCGCCAGCATGGAGTCCTGGCTGATCACGGTGACGTCCTCCTCGCCCTGGTGACGGTCCGTAAGGGTCGCCAGGATCTGCCGGCGGGCGCTCTCCTGATAGCTGGGGCCGCGCGTTTCGACGAAGACCCGGAACAACCCTTCGCGGTCGAACAGCGATTCGGCACTGGCCACCGGGATGATCACGGCTTCGGCGAAGTCCATGCCAAGGGACTCGCCACGGTCGTCGAGGATACCCACCACGCGGAAGCGCCGGTCACCCGCGCGCAGCCACTGGCCCAACGCAGGAGATTTGCCGAAGAGTTCAGTACGCAGGCGACTGCCAATTACACAGACATTCTCTTCCCGATTGGCTCTGCGCTCCGGCAATGGCTGGCCCTGGGCCAGCTGCAGTTGGCGGATGGCGAAGAAGTCGCGGGTCGTGCCGAGGGTCAGGGCCTCGCGGTTGCGGTTGTTGCGGCTGATTTCCAGCAACCCGGCATGCAACGGCGCCACCCGGCGCACCGCCGGGAGCCGGCCGAGGGCGGCAGCATCGGCGCGGGTCAGCTCCCGCGGTGCCATGCCGGTGATCGGCGGCACGCCGCCGGTGGTTTCATTGCGACCGGGCAGGACGATCAGGATGTCCCGGCCCAGCAGGGAGAACTCGCCGAGGATATAGGTCCTGGCACCCTCCCCCAGCCCGCCGAGCAGCGTGACCGCAAAGACGCCGATGGCGACCGCCAGCAGAAGCATGGCGCTGCGCCGGGCATGGCCACGCAAGGCTCCCAGCCACAGGTGCCAGGTGTCGCCAGCGCCCATCAAGCCGCGCCCGGCCGACTGTCGCTGAGGATGCGTCCGTCACGCAACTGCACCTGCCGCGTGGCGCGCTCAGCGTAGTGGCTGTCGTGAGTCACCAGGATCAGCGTCAGGCCATCTCGGTTCAGTTCCTCCAGCAGCGCCACCACTTCGGCGCCAGACTGGCTGTCGAGGTTGCCGGTCGGCTCGTCGGCCAGCAGCAAGCGCGGCTGCATCACCATTGCCCTGGCGATGGCCACCCGCTGACGCTGGCCACCGGAAAGCTCGGCCGGATGGTGATTCAGGCGATCACTCAGCCCCAGGCGCTCTGCCAGGTCTCGGCTGCGCTTGTGCCGCTCGGCCAGCGGTACGTTGGCCAGCAGCATGGGCAGTTCGATATTCTCGAGCGCCGTCAGCCGCGGGATCAGGTGGAAGGACTGGAACACGAAGCCGATCTCGCGCCCGCGCAAAGCCGCCCGGTGGACTTCGTCGAGGCTCGCGGTGGGGGCCTCGTCGAACCAGAATTCGCCGCTGTCCGGGGCATCCAGCAAGCCGAGGATATTCAGCAGGGTCGACTTGCCCGAACCGGATGCGCCGGTCACCGCCACGTATTCGCCATCCGCCACAGCCAGGTCGAGGGCATCGAGCCCCAGGATCCGTTGATCGCCCAGTTGGAAGCAGCGACTGACCTGATGCAGGCGGATCACGGCGCCACCTTCTCGCCTGGTTCCGGCTGTGGGCTGACCACCGCGCCATCTTCGACGCCATCGTCCTGCAGGCTGGCGATGATCCGGTCTCCAGCGGCCAGGCCACCCTTCACTTCGCTCCAGCGCCAGTTGGTCAGACCGATCTCCACCTTCTGCTCACGCAGGTGGCCATTGCCAGGGTCATAGCGCAGCACCCTGCCGCCCTCGAGCAGACTCTCTGTAGGCACCCGCAGCACCTGCGGGCGTTGCGCCAGGAGTATCTCCACATCAGCGCTATAGCCGGTGAGCAACGGGAGATCCGGTGGTACCTGTTCGAAACGCACCTCGACATCGACAGTACGCGCCTGCTTTTCCAGCTCGCGCACGAAGGGGGCGATGCGGCTTATCCGGCCTTCGAAAGTGCGTTCGCGGAACGCATCCAGGGTTATGCGCACGGGCATGCCCGGCCGCACCCGGGCTGCATCCACTTCATCTATAGGTGCTTCGACGAACAGGCATTGGTCATCGATCAGGTCCACCGCAGGCGGCGTCGGAATACCCGGAGGCGAAGGCGTGACCACCTCCCCCAGTTCGCCATTGATCTCGGCGACGATGCCGGCGAAAGGTGCGCGCAGAGTGGCTTGGTCCAGCTGTGCCAAATGCAACGCCAGACTGGCTTCGGCCTCACGAATCTTCGCCTCGCTGCCCGTGCACAGCAGTTGCGACAGGCTCGAGCGGGTCTCGCTCTGGTCAAGCACATCCTGGGAGGCCAGCTTGCGTTCGGCCAGATGGCGCAGGCGTTGCAAGTCACGCTGGTCCTGGGTGGCCTGACGGCAGCTCTGGTCGCGCAGGTTGTATCGGGCATCCAGACGCGCGCGGGCCTCGTCGACCCGCGCCTGCAGGTCGTCCTGGCGCAACCGCATCAAGACATCTCCTGCCTCGACCCGCTGGCCGGCATGGATCAGCAGCTCGCTGACCTGGCCACCCTGCTTGAACGACAAGTGCGAGCGCCGGCAGGCCTTGACCGTGCCTGCGCGGGTATTGGCCACCAGCGTTTCCACAGGGCCGTCGGCGACCTCGACAAGCTGCACAGGAATCGGCTTCGATCGGGCCCAGAAACCAAGCAGCACCATCAAAACCGCCACAATAGGAATAATTATCAATACCTTGCGCATGCCGGCGTGCTCCCGATGCGAGCAGGTAAGCTGAGTCTAGGCCAGCCGTCGTAGCCACTTTTTGCGGCAAAAGTGCGCCAACGGTGCCTGCGAACGACCAGCTCCGAAGAATTTTCCCGATGATTCAATGGTGCGGAGCCAGGTCCTGTAGCTGAATGTGCTGCGGGCGGTATCGGGGGCAGAGAACTTCAGGCGATTATCCGTTCTGAATACCCGACAAAAGGACTCGGGAAATGATCATCAAGGGCCGCTCCTGCTTGGAAACGGCAATCAAATCAATAGGAAACTGGTACCAACGTACGCCTCGGCCACGAACAACGGAGTACCGGCACGGGGCATGGCAAGGAGATGCCGGACGTTTTTGCGCTTGGAAAAGCCGCATCGGCGCGGTCCAATAGGTTTCATGAATCCGAGAAGGAGCAACACGATGTCCAGTCCCCAGGTTGAACGCACCGAACTCGACGAATTGACCTGCTGGCGCGTTCGCACCGCAGAAGCAGAACTGCTGATCGCCCAGCAGGGCGCTCAGGTTCTGAGCTACCAGCGCGATGGCGAACAACCGCTGATCTGGCTCAGCGAACAGGCGGCCTATCGGCAAGGCCAGGCCGTGCGCGGCGGCGTGCCAGTCTGCTGGCCCTGGTTTGGCGATCTGCGACGCAATCCGCCGGAGGTCCAGGGGATGCATCAGGGCGGCCCCATTTGCCCGGCCCACGGCTTGGTACGTGAGAGCGACTGGGAGCTGTTGAACATCGACAGCGACGGCCCGGCGGTTCACCTGGCGTTCGTCCTCGACACCCGCGCCCAGCCTCTGCCCGGCTGGCCGCACGCGGCTGAGCTGAGACTCGACATCCGCCTCGATGAGCGCCTGCAGCTGAACCTGGCCACCGCTAACCATGGCGATGCGCCCCTGGCCCTCAGCCAGGCGCTGCACAGCTACTTCGCTGTCAGCGATATCCGCCAGGCGCAGGTCGAAGGTCTGGACGGCTGCCGCTATATCGAGACTCTCGAAGACTGGCAACTGCGCAAACAAAACGGAAACATCGCCTTCAGCGGCGAAACCGACCGCATCTACCTGGGTACGCCCGACCGCATGAGCATCCTCGATCCGGGCTGGGGCCGACGCATCGACCTGGAGGTCAGTGGCTCGAAATCGGCCGTGGTGTGGAACCCCTGGATCGACAAGGCCAAACGCCTCAGCCAATTCGCCGATGACGCCTGGCAGCGCATGCTGTGCATCGAAACCGCGCGGGTGATGGACGACTTCCTCGTCTTGAAGCCGGGCGAGAACCACAGCATGAGCCTCTCCATCGCCAGCCACTCACTGTAAGTGGGCCCAGCTACGGCCCTGTGCATAACTTCGGGCATCCCTCCTCCACCCCCTCTCCCAACGGGAGAGGGGCCAAGAAGAGCACCTCGGCTTCAGAGGTCCCCTTCCTCCACCAGTCGCACCACGCCAGCGTCCATGGCGTAGGCCGCGTCCGCGAGGTCGTTGCTGACCTGTTCGACCTTCAGCGGCCCCTCGATCCAGATCGGCGCATAGATGTCATCCAGGGCTATGCCCTTCGGGTAGCGCACCAGCACGATCTGGTTGGGCGGCGGCGGCGGCACGTGGATGCAGGCGCCGGCATAAGGCACCAGGAAGAACAGCGTGCTGTGCCCCTTGGCATCCGTCTCCAGCGGCACGGGATAGCCACCCAGGCGAATCTGCTTGCCATCGAGGGCCGCCACCGTCTTGGCCGAATACATCACCGCGGGCAGATTCTTGTCCCGCTGCTTGAGGCCGCCTTGCTGGTCGAAGGTGCCGTCGGCCTCGGGAGTGTCATGGCTGATCTCCGGCATCTCCTCCAGAGCCTTGCGGTCCTCGGGAGGCATCAGCTCCAGCCAGTCGGTTTCCGGGGTTTCGGCACGGGCGAGGGTGCAGCACAACAGCAGGACAAAACAGGCAAGACGGCGCATGGAAAGGGCTCGCGGGCAACGGCAGAAAAACAGGGGCTAAGACTAACGCCCGTACTCGGCAGTTCCCAGCCCTGCCCGCGAGCGGTCAGCTCTTCCTGATGAAGGACAGCACCACCAGCAGGATCACCGCACCGATCACGGCACCGATGAAGCCGGCCGTCTGCCCGACCTGATAGATGCCCAGCGCCTGCCCGCCGTAGGTAGCTGCCAATGAGCCGCCAATGCCGACCAGGATGGTCATGATCCAGCCCATGCTGTCATCGCCGGGTTTGATGAAGCGTGCAATCAGGCCGACGATCAGGCCGATGAGGATGGTTCCGATGATGCCCATGGCATGCCCTCCGTTGGGTTGGGTATGCCTGAGCCTAGTAGTCGGAAGCGAGCGCCGCCATCGGCCGCCCGATCACGGGCGGCCGAGGTTGGATCAGGCCTTGGCGATCAGCGACTCGACCTGGGCGATCTGGCGATCGAGGGTGGCGCGATCGGCGCAGCGCAGTGTGGCGTGGCCCACTTTGCGACCGGCCTTGAAGGCCTTGCCGTAGTGGTGCAGGTGGCAGTCGTCGACGGCGATCACTTTATCCACAGGCGGAACTTCGCCGATGAAGTTCAGCATCGCGCTCTCGCCCACCTTGGCGGTCGAGCCCAGCGGCAGGCCGGCAACGGCGCGCAGATGGTTCTCGAACTGGCTGCATTCGGACCCTTCGATGGTCCAGTGACCGGAGTTGTGCACGCGCGGGGCAATCTCGTTGGCCTTCAGGCCGCCATCCACCTCGAAGAATTCGAAGGCGATAACGCCCACGTAGTCCAGCTCCTGCAGGACGCGGCTGACGTAATCCTCGGCCAGGGCCTGCAGTGGATGCTCGGTGCTGGCCACGGAGAGGCGCAGAATGCCGTTTTCGTGAGTGTTGTGCACCAGCGGGTAAAAGCGCGTTTCACCGTCGCGGCCACGCACCGCCACCAGCGAAACCTCGCCGGTGAAGGGCACGAAACCTTCGAGAATGCAGGGTACGCTGCCCAGTTCGGCGAAGGCACCGACCACGTCTTCAGGCTGGCGCAGGACCTTCTGGCCCTTGCCGTCGTAGCCCAGGGTGCGGGTCTTCAGCACAGCCGGCAAGCCGATGCTGGTGGCTGCCGCATCGAGGTCGGCCTGGGACTGGACGTCGGCGAAAGCCGGCGTGGGGATGCCGAGGTTCTTGAACATCGACTTTTCGAACCAGCGGTCACGGGCGATGCGCAGCGACTCGGCGCAGGGATAGACCGGCACGAATTGCGAAAGGAATGCCACCGTCTCAGCCGGCACGCTCTCGAACTCGAAGGTCACCAGGTCCACCTCGTCCGCCAGCTGCCGCAAGTGGTCCTGATCACTGTAATCGGCACGGATGTGCTCGCCGAGAGCAGCGGCACAGGCGTCCGGAGCCGGATCGAGGAAAGCGAAGTTCATGCCCAGGGGAGTCCCCGCCAAGGCCAACATGCGGCCCAGCTGGCCGCCACCGATAACGCCGATTTTCATGGGTCAGGCCTCACGCGGGTCCGGGTTGTCCAGCACCATGTCGGTCTGTTCGCGACGGAAATCCTTCAGTGCCAAGTGGTATTTCGGGTACTTGCCGCCGAGGATGCTCGCTGCCAGCAGCGCGGCGTTGATCGCGCCGGCCTTGCCGATGGCCAAGGTGGCGACCGGGACGCCGGCGGGCATCTGCACGATCGACAGCAACGAGTCGACGCCCGACAGCATGGACGACTGCACCGGCACACCGAGCACCGGCAGGTGGGTCTTGGCCGCGCACATGCCCGGCAGGTGGGCTGCACCGCCGGCACCGGCGATGATCACTTCGATGCCACGGCCTTCAGCCTCTTCGGCGTACTGGAACAGCAGGTCCGGGGTGCGGTGGGCGGAAACCACCTTCACTTCATGAGGAATGCCCAGCTTGTCCAGCATATCGGCGGTGTGGCTGAGGGTGCTCCAATCGGACTTGGAGCCCATGATCACGCCTACCAGTGCGCTCATCGTCGTGCCTCTTCGTAAGTACGAAAACCAACAAGCCACGCAATGGCGTGGCTTGTAGCAAGGTAGGCCGGGCTGCGCGGGTGCGCGACCGGCCGAAGGCCGCGCAGTATAACGCAAAGCCGCGCCAGGCGTGCATCTGCCGTGACCACTCGTCCAGGCTCTGGCCGCGGGCGGCGCCTGAGCCGCAAAACCTTGCGCTGGCGCAAGATACGTCAGGGGCAGGCCGGCACAATCCAACCTCCAACCATGGGGGTTCATGTCATGCCCAAGACCATGAAAGCCGCGGTGGTCCACGCCTTCGGCGAACCGCTGCGCATCGAGGAAGTGAAGGTCCCCCTGCCCGGCCCCGGGCAGATTCTGGTGAAGATCGAAGCCTCGGGCGTCTGCCATACCGACCTGCACGCCGCTGAAGGCGACTGGCCGGTGAAACCCAGCCTGCCCTTCATTCCCGGCCACGAGGGCGTTGGCTATGTCGCCGCCGTGGGCGCAGGCGTGAGCCGCGTCAAAGCGGGCGACCGCGTCGGCGTGCCCTGGCTGTACACCGCCTGCGGCTGCTGCGAGCACTGCCTGACCGGCTGGGAAACCCTCTGCGAGGGCCAGCAGAACACCGGCTACTCGGTCAACGGCGGCTATGCCGAGTACGTGCTGGCCGATCCAAACTACGTAGGATTGTTACCGAAAAACGTCGAATTCGCTGAGATTGCGCCGATTCTCTGCGCCGGCGTCACCGTCTACAAGGGCCTGAAAGTGACGGGCGCACGGCCTGGTCAGTGGGTTGCGATTTCCGGCATCGGCGGCCTCGGCCACGTGGCGGTGCAATACGCCCGCGCGATGGGTCTGCACGTCGCTGCGATCGACATAGACGATGCCAAACTGGAGTTGGCGCGTAAACTCGGCGCCAGCCTTATCGTGAACGCCCGCAATGAGAATCCGGCCGAGGTTATCCAGCGCGACATCGGCGGTGCCCACGGGGTGCTCGTCACCGCCGTCTCCAACAGCGCATTCGGCCAGGCCATCGGCATGGCTCGGCGCGGCGGCACCGTGGCCCTGAACGGCCTGCCACCGGGGGATTTCCCGACGCCGATCTTCGATGTGGTGCTCAAGGCGATCAGCATCACCGGCTCCATCGTCGGCACCCGCGCCGACCTGCAGGAAGCCCTGGACTTCGCCGAGGAAGGCCTGGTGAAAGCCACCATCCACCGCGACAAGCTGGACAACATCAACCTGATCTTCGAGCAGATGCGCGCCGGGCAGATCAAGGGCCGCATCGTGCTGGAAATGTAAGCCCCTGAGGCTGGCCTCCCAAGGGCGGGTGACAGATTTCGGTCATCCGCCCTTTCCATGCCTGAAACACAATGGCGACCGCACTCCGCGCGACTGATCCCGTGCCGCCGCCACCGCTGCTCCCCACTGATTCCCCCCGACGCGCCAGCGACAAGGCGGCGACGCCCAATCGATACCGACTCAGATCCTCGTCAATTCCTACAGAGAATTAGGGCGTCACTTACACGTCCAACACAGATGGTCATCCAATCACCACGAGCCCCAGCCCATAAAATAGCCGGCCGATAATTCAAAGCCTGAATAGCCAACCACCGGCACTCGGGACGTAGAACGTCCTCAGCGCTCGATTCCACAAGACCACAAGTGTGACCAGTTCATGAATATCACCTCGAAGACACTACCGGCAGTGGCCTTGTTCTTGTCATATCTGACCTCAAATGTTGCCCAGGCCAATCTGCCACCGAGATGCGGCAACGAACCAGTCCAGGTACCCCTGGAACTCCGGTTTGATGGACCTACCGACATCAAGGTGACCAATGACACGACCAATGGCACGGTCCTTTACGAAGAGACGATCACGGCAGGCCAGGTCGACTTTCGCTGCGACTTGATCGGACACTCCATTGGAGTGAATGACAAGCCATCATCCCCCTCACACCCAGTGCAGGGTGGGGACACTCGATTCCCGCTGCTCGGTAACAGCGCCATCTCCTGGGAAATCGTTGCGCCCGGCAATTTTTCGGTCAGCGGACCGCTGTCGCGCCCTTACGGCCAGGTGAACCTGCCCGCGAACCAGCAATACCGATTGGGCCCCGGCAAATTCACACTGCGACTGGTCAAGACCGGCTCGATCACCAACGGCATGAAAATTCCCGCCGCCCAGATTGGGCTCATCAATGGCGGATCGGGCTATGGCAACACCCTCGGAATTCTTGCAAATATCTATATCAGCCGTGAAAGCGACCCTGCTCAACTTGCCACCTGCAAGACTGCGCCCATCATTCCCGTCGAAATGGGTGGTCACCAACCATCAAGCTTCTTGAATACTGCGGGTCTGTCACGCCCAACCCACTTCAGCATCAAGCTGACCGAGTGCGATGCCGGGATCGCCAACATCAAGTACAAACTTCGGGCCAATACCACTGTTCTCGACAAGAACGCCGGACTGGTATCGCTCAACGCTGCGTCAACGGCTAAAGGCGTTGGCCTGAAGCTGATGGACCAACAGGGCAATGCCATCGTCCTGGATCAGGACTACAACGTTGAGGGTTACACACTCGACGACAAGACCGGCGAGGTCCCGCTGAGTGCCGCCTATGCGCGCCTCACCGCCTACACGCCGGAGCCGGGCACCGCGAACGCCGAAGTGACCTTCATCATGACCTACGAGTAGGTTCGAAGCATCGAGGTAGCGCCGCCCCCTCAGACCAAGTCGGGGCCCGCAATGGTTCGTCATCCAGTGTTTCATTCAGCCGCTGCCAAGGCGATTTCAATGGTTGGCCGAGGCCTCAGCGGTCGAGCCCGCGCCGGTTTCCAGTTTGCGCCAGAGCAAGCGCACCGCCGCCTTGCGCACCAGGGCGCAGCGGTACAGGCGGATTTCCAGCGGTACGTGCCACTGGCTCCCGCCGCACACCACCAGATCGCCCCGGGCGAGTTCGGCCTGGGCGCTGAAGTGCGGTACCCAAGCCACACCCAAACCCTGCAGGGCCATGCTCTTCAGGCTGTCGGCCATCGCCGTTTCGTAGATGGTGGTGGCACGCAAAGCGCGCTGGCGTAGCAGCAGGTTCACCGAACGACCGAGAAACGCGCCGGCGCTGTAGGCCAGCAGGGGCACGCTCTGCCCGCTGTCGAGGTCGAACAAAGGCTTGCCCTCCCCATCGACGGCACATACCGGCAGCATCTCAGTGCGCCCCAGGCTCATCGACGGGAAGATTTCCGGGTCCATCTGCAAGGCGGCATCCGGATCGTAGAACGCCAGGATCAGGTCACAGCCGCCCTCGCGCAGCGAGTGCACCGCCTCACCGACGTTGGTAGCGATCAGCCGGCTGGCAATGTTCAGGCCGTCGGCCCGCAGGCGTGCGATCCACTGCGGGAAAAAGCCCAGGGCCAGGGAGTGGGCGGCGGCGAACTGCAGCACCTCACCCTGCTGGCCTTCCAGGTGGTGCAGGTGACGCACCACCTCGCCCAATTGCTCGACCATGCTGCGCGCCGTCACCAGGAACAGTTGGCCGGACTCGGTGAGTTCCACCGGCGTACGTGCGCGGTTGACCAGGGTCAGCCCCAGCGCCGACTCCAGGCTGCGAATACGCCGACTGAAGGCCGGCTGGGTGACGAAACGCCGCTCGGCGGCCTGAGAGAAGCTGCGGGTACTGGCCAGGGCGACGAAATCTTCCAGCCATTTAGTTTCCAGGTTCATGGTGAATTCCGGGGTGCTCTGTTTTGGTGCACACGTTTGCGGGGCAATCCGCGTCACACGGACATTATGCCGATTTTGCATACCCCAGCGAATAACAGCATTGGCCGCCAAACGGCTACAGGCCTAGATTATTGGGCATCGCGGCGCTAGCCGTGCTCCTTCAGAGATGAATTGCATCATGTCCGCTGCTGCATCCTTCCGCATCGAAAAAGACCTTCTCGGCACCCTTGAAGTACCTGCCGAGGCCTACTACGGCATCCAGACCCTGCGCGCAGTCAACAACTTCCGCCTGTCCGGCGTACCGCTGTCGCACTACCCGAAACTGGTCATCGCCCTGGCCATGGTCAAGCAGGCCGCCGCCGATGCCAACAAGCAGCTCGGCCACCTCAGCACCGAGAAGCACGCCGCTATCAGCGAAGCCTGCGCACGCCTGATCCGTGGCGACTTCCACGACCAGTTCGTGGTGGACATGATCCAGGGTGGCGCCGGCACCTCGACCAACATGAACGCCAACGAGGTGATCGCCAACATCGCCCTGGAGGCCATGGGCAAGCAGAAGGGTGAGTACAAGTATCTGCACCCGAACAACGACGTGAACATGGCGCAGTCGACCAACGACGCCTATCCGACTGCCATCCGCCTGGGCCTGCTCCTCGGCCACGACGCTCTGCTGGCCAGCCTCGACAGCCTGATCCAGTCCTTCGCTGCCAAGGGTGAAGAGTTCGCCCACGTGCTGAAGATGGGCCGTACCCAGCTGCAGGACGCCGTGCCCATGACCCTGGGCCAGGAATTCCGCGCCTTCGCCACCACCCTGGGTGAAGACCTCGACCGCCTCAAGCGTCTGGCACCCGAGCTGCTGACCGAAGTGAACCTGGGCGGTACCGCCATCGGCACCGGCATCAACGCCGACCCCGGCTATCAGCACCTGGCCGTCCAGCGCCTTGCCGCCATCAGCGGCCAGCCGGTGGTTCCGGCAGCCGACCTGATCGAAGCCACCTCCGACATGGGCGCCTTCGTATTGTTCTCCGGCATGCTAAAGCGTACCGCGGTGAAGCTGTCGAAGATCTGCAACGACCTGCGCCTGCTCTCCAGCGGCCCGCGTACCGGCATCAACGAGATCAACCTGCCGCCGCGCCAGCCGGGCAGCTCGATCATGCCGGGCAAGGTCAACCCGGTGATCCCGGAAGCGGTCAACCAGGTGGCCTTTGAAGTCATCGGCAACGACCTGGCCCTGACCCTGGCAGCCGAAGGCGGTCAGCTGCAACTGAACGTGATGGAGCCGCTGATCGCCTACAAGATCTTCGACTCGATCCGCCTGCTGCAGCGCGCCATGGACATGCTGCGCGAACACTGCATTAACGGTATTACCGCCAACGAAGCCCATTGCCGCCACCTGATGGAAAACTCCATTGGCCTGATCACCGCGCTGAACCCGTACATCGGTTACGAGAACGCCACCCGCATTGCCAAAGACGCGCTGGAAAGTGGCCGCGGCGTGCTGGAACTGGTGCGTGAGGAGAAGCTGCTGGACGAATCCATGCTGGCCGACATCCTGCGCCCGGAAAACATGATCGCCCCGCGCCTCGTGCCGCTGAAGGCCTGATCAGCCAACGAACTCACCAGGAGGGGCCTCGCCCCTTCATCCTTCGAGGATGGCCACCGGCCATCCTTTTTTTTGCCTGTGGAAAACCTAGCCGTAGGAGCGAGCTCTGCTCGCGAATGAGCCCGGCCAGAAAGCTTCGCGGGCCAGCTCGCTCCTACAAGCGCCAGGCCGTCCTGAGGGTGCGAATCGCCTCAGCGATCTGCGCCTCCGGTACGGCGGCGAAGCCCAGCACCAGTCCGGCACGGTTATCCACAGGGACTTCCGACTCTTCCAGCCAGTAATCACTGAGGCCGTTCAGCTCCACACCAACCTTCTGCGCAGCCGCAATCAGTTCGCGCTCACGGGCCAAGCTGTCGACGCGCACGCACAGGTGCAGCCCCGCCTCAACCGGCGGCATTGGGGCACAACCGGGAATCGCCACGGGCCAGTCCCGCAACAGCGCGTCGCGGCGGGCGCGGGCGGCCTTGCGCATGCGACGAATATGGCGCTGGAAGTGGCCGGCGGCGATGAACTCGGCCATCACCGCCTGGGTACCGATCTCGGAATGGCGCATATCCAGCGCCCGTCGCTGGGCGAAAGCCCCGGCAAGGCGCTTGGGCAGCACCAGGTAGCCAAGGCGCAGGGCGGGGAAGGCAATCTTGCAGAAGGTGCCGACATAGAGCACCCGCCCTAGGCGGTCGAGAGCGGCCAGGGGCGCCAGTGGCGTGCCGCTGTAGCGGTACTCGCCGTCGTAGTCGTCCTCGACTATCCAACCATCGCAACGCTCGGCCCACTCCAGCAACTCCAGGCGCCGCGCCAGGGACAGGGTGACGCCGGTGGGGTATTGGTGCGAGGGCGTTACATAGGCCAGCCGGCAAATGCCCAGCCGCGCCAGTTCGGCAGTGTCCAATCCATCGTCATCCACAGATACGCCGCAGAGCTGAGCGCCCGCCACGGCAAAGGCATGACCGGCGGCCCGGTAGCCGGGGTTTTCAACGGCCACGCGATCGCCGGGTTCGACCAGCAGCTGGGCACACAGGCTGATAGCCTGTTGCGCGCCGCAGGTGATCACCACCTGGGTCGGATCGCAGTCCAGCCCACGGGTGTTGCGCAGGTAGGCAGCAACCAGTTCGCGCAGCACCGGGTCGCCAGCCGGGTCGCCATAGCCCAGTCGGGCCGCAGAAGGTTTGCGCCAGAAGCGCGCCTGCAACCGCGCCCAGGTGTCGAAGGGAAACAGGTCGAAGGCTGGCACGCCTACACGGAAGGCACGGGGCGGGCCCGCCACGGGTGCGGGCAGATGGTGCCGTTGCAGACGCTGCAACGCCGTGCCCGGCGCAGGGCCGCTGGCTTCCGGCGCGGGCGGGCGTTGGCCACCGGCGAGTTCGGCGACATAGGTGCCATCACCCACGCGGCCGTCGATGTACCCCTCAGCGTAGAGCTGGTCGAAGGCACGGGTCACCGTATTCCGCGACACGCCGAGCAGCGTCGCCAGGTCACGGCTTGCGGGCAAGCGTGAGCGGCTGCGAAGACGACCGTCGAGGATACGTTCGCGCAATGCCTGATAGAGCTGGCGGGCAAGGCGCTGGTTCGGATCGAGCCGGATACCTGACAGGTCAATGGGAAGCGGTGGCGTGACCGGCATGGTGCGACCTCAAATTGGCACTCTCGATCTGACAGAAATTGGATCTTACAACAGACCAATATCCTGCCTAGCATGGACCCATGTCGCCAGGAGATCCGCCATGTACCTGCCTGCTGCCTTCCGCCAGGACGATCTGACCCAACTGCACGCGCAAATCCGCCAGGCGCCGCTGGCCATCCTCACCAGCGTGGGTAGCCAAGGCTTGCAAGCCAGTCACCTGCCGCTGCTGCTGGAGGCCGGAGAAGGCGAATTCGGCACCCTCTACGGCCACTTCGCCCGAGCCAATCCGCATTGGCGCGACCTGTCCTCGGGGGCTGAAGCGCTGGTGGTGTTCCCCGGTCCGGACGCCTACGTCAGCCCATCCTGGTATCCGGCCAAGGCCGAGCACGGCAAGGTGGTTCCAACCTGGAACTACATCAGCGTGCATGCCTGGGGCCAAGCCGAGATCTTCGACGAGCCGGAGCGCCTGCTGCAGCTGGTCAGCCGCCTCAGCGCCCATCATGAAGCCGACCGGCCGCAGCCCTGGTCCGTGGAGGATGCGCCACGCGATTACCTGGACAGCATGCTCCGCGCCATCGTCGGCTTCGCCCTGCCGATCCGTCGCCTGGAAGGCAAATGGAAGCTCAGCCAGAACCGCTCCGCCGCCGACCAGGCCGGCGTGCGCGAAGGCCTCGGCGCCTCGGCCAAGGTCCGCGACCACGAACTGGCGGCGCGCATGGCTGAAGCCAACGACTGAACCCACCAGAAGGAACGACCATGTCCTCCACGCCGCTCGAAATCCGCCCCGTCAGTGCAGCCAACCACGCCGCCTGGCTGCCGCTTTGGCAGGGCTACCAGCAGTTCTACAAGACCGCCATCGCGGAGGAAACCAGCGCCGTGACCTGGCAGCGCTTCCTCGACCCAGCAGAGCCGATGCACGCCGCGCTAGCCTGGCGAGAAGGTCGCGCCGTGGGTCTGGTGCATTGGATCTTCCATCGTTCCTGCTGGACAGTCGGCGACTACTGTTACCTGCAGGATTTGTATGTAGCCGAAGGCCTGCGCGGTGAAGGCGTTGGCCGTCAGTTGATCGAGCACGTCTATGCCCAGGCTCGCGCGGCGGGTGCTTCGCGAGTGCATTGGCTGACTCATGAGACCAACACCGACGCCATGCAGGTCTATGACCGCATCGCCGATCGCTCGGGCTTTATCCAGTACCGCAAACTGCTTTGAACAGGAGTGACGCCATGAACTTGCAAGCCCTGCCCAACTGGCAGCCCCGCCCTTGCCCGGTGCGCGAACCACTGGAGGGCCGCTTCGTGCGCCTGGAGCCTCTCGACCCTGCCAAACATGGCGACGATCTGTGGCTGGCGCTGCAAGGCCCTGACCCGGCCCTCTGGGACTATCTGGGCTACGGTCCCTTCGCCAACCGCGAACCCTTCGATGCCTGGCTGGCCAGCAATGCAGCCAGCGCCGACCCGCTGTTCTTCACCGTGATCGACCGCGCCAGCGGTCGTGCGCTGGGCGTGCTGAGCTACCTGCGCATCGCGCCGAAGGATGGCTGCATTGAGATCGGACACATCGCCTTTGGCAAGGCCATGCAACGAACGCCAGGCTCTACCGAGGCGGTCTGGCTGCTGGCCCGGCACGCTTTCGACGACCTCGGCTATCGACGACTGGAGTGGAAGTGCAATGCCGAGAATGCTCGTTCCATACGCGCCGCCGAACGCCTGGGCTTTACCCACGAGGGCCTGTTTCGCCAGCACATGGTGATCAAGGGGCACAACCGCGACACGGCCTGGTTCGCCATCATCGATGGGGAATGGCCGGCGCGGCGCGAGGCCTTCGAGCGCTGGCTGGCTGTGGATAACTTCGATGGGGAGGGCAACCAGAAGCGGCGGCTGGAGGAGCTGCGGGGCTGAGCCCTTCCGGGACCGCTGCACGGTCCTTGGCGAAGGATCCGATTGTACGGAGCCAAGCCCAACAGCGAGCCTTCCCCGTAGGAGCGAGCTTGCTCGCGAAAAGACACCCTGCCTACCCATTCGCGAGCAAGCTCGCTCCTACATCGTTCCCGCCGCCTGCTTACTCGATCTCGAACAGACCGTTCTTCAGCGGCGCGACATTCAGGCGCTGGCGCACGTCGTCGTCGATGCGCGGGTCGTCGGGGCGGTAGAGCTTTACCTGACGGTAGGCGGCGACGCGGTTGATCTCCGGACCGAGGAACTCCCAAACCACGCGGGTGCAGGCCGGGTTGCGCCGGTCACCGCTGGAGACGCCGGTCTTCAAGCCGTTGAGGCGGGTGATGCGGCTCTTGTAGCTGGGAATGAGGATGGTCTGGCTCATCTCATTGAGCGTGAGCGACTCGTAGTCCACCAGGAACAGCCGGTCCTGCAACTGGAAGGCCGCGCCCCGGTAGCAGCAGCGCACCCAATCCGCGGCCTCCACGTTGGTGCTGCTGGATCGCTCTTGCCGCTCCTGGCGCTCGAAGAGGAAGTTGCCGTCGTCTTCCCACAGGCGCACCAGCGACAGCAGGACGGTGCCGGGCACCGACATGCAGTTGGAGTATTCGAAGTAGAAGCCGCAGTAGCGCGACAGGTCGCCGGATTGTTCGCGCAGCGGGGCGAGCAGCTCCAGCAGCGGGTCGCTCCGGCTGGAAGAATCCTGGCCCGGAGCGCGCGTTCCCAGCAGGCGGGCGAACGGCTCCGGCGGCAGCGCCAATTCGTAGTCCTCGACGCCGAAGAAATCACAGATGCGCTTGAGGTTGTAGGTGGTCGGCCGGCTTTGCCCGTTCAGGTACTTGTTGAATTGGGCACGGTTGATTCCGAGTTTGCGACAGACTTCCGCGATCGAGCGGTAATGGCTGCAAAGAAGCTTGAGATTGTTGCCGAGATACTCCGCCATACCACCGTCCTGCCTGATGCGAATGGCGCGATTATAGCGTCAACTCGCGCCAACTCGGTGCAACCCGCGAAATTGTTCTCAGCCCGCATATGCACAACCATTCGCCTCCCTTCCAGCGATTCGCGCCATCGCGCCTGGCTTGTCTCGCTGCCGGTCCCAACAACAATTCAAACTGGATCAGGTGAATCGTCATGCTCGATATCCTCAACGATTTCCTCTGGGGCAAGCTGCTGATCGTCGTCCTCGTCGGTCTCGGCCTGTTCTTCTCCATCAGCTCGCGCTTCGTACAGTTCCGCTACTTCAGCGACATGTTCCGCATCTTCGGCCAGGCACTGCAGCGCAAGGAAGGCCAGCTGAGCGGCTTTCAGGCACTGATGCTGTCGGTTGCCGGCCGCGTCGGCGCGGGCAACATCGCGGGCGTCGCCGTCGCCATCATGCTCGGCGGCCCCGGCGCGGTGTTCTGGATGTGGGTGGTGGCGCTGCTCGGTATGGCGACCAGCTACTTCGAATGCTCCCTGGCCCAACTCTACAAACGTCGTGAAGCCGACGGCACCTACCGAGGCGGCCCGGCTTTCTACATCCTCCACGGTCTGGGCCTGCGCTGGCTGGCGGTGGTGTTCTCGATTCTGCTGCTGGTGACCTTCGGCTTCGGCTTCAACGCCGTGCAGTCTTTCACCGTCGCGACCTCCTTGCACGACACCTTCGGCCTGCCGACCTGGATCAGTGGGGTCGCCCTGGTGGGCGTGATCGGCCTGATCGTGTTCGGCGGCATCAAGCGCATCGCCAGCATGGCCGACGTGCTGGTGCCGATCATGGCAGGCAGCTACATCGCCATGGCCCTGTTCGTGCTGGGCAGCAACATCAGCGAAGTGCCGGCGACCCTGGCGCTGATCGTCAAGAGTGCCTTCGGCCTGGAACCGGCCTTCGCCGGCGGCATCGGCGCAGCGATCCTGATGGGCGTCAAGCGCGGCCTGTTCTCCAACGAAGCGGGCCTGGGTAGTGCGCCCAACGTTGCCGCGGTTGCCGAGGTCAAGCACCCGGCAGCCCAGGGCATCGTTCAGTCCCTCAGCGTATTCATCGACACCCTGCTGGTCTGCACCAGCACCGCACTGATCATCCTGCTCTCCGGCGTCTACCAGCCGGGCAGTGAAATGGCAGGCGTGGTCCTGACCCAGACTGCACTGGCGGCCGAGGTCGGCGAGTGGGGTCGTGTGTTCGTGAGCATGGCACTCCTGCTCTTCGTCTTCACCACCCTGGTCTACAACTACTACCTCGGTGAAAACGCGCTGAGCTTCTTCAGCACCAAGCGCCCGCTGCTGATCGTCTACCGCGTCCTGGTCATGGCTCTGGTGCTGTGGGGCTCGATGCAGGACCTTTCCACCGTGTTCGGTTTCGCCGACGTCACCATGGGCCTGCTGGCGCTGGTCAACCTGGTGGCCCTGACGCTGCTGTTCAAGGTGGGCAAGCGCCTGATGCACGACTATGACGCACAGGTGAAGGCCGGTATCGAGTCCCCGGTATTCGACGCCGCCAAATTCGCTGATCTCGACCTTGACCGCGCTGCCTGGCCGACCAACCCGGCTGCACCGACCCCGGTAGCCGAACCCGTCGCCGGCCTGGCGCAAAGCCACCGCTAAGCGCGCGATCCTGCAATACTTAGGTGCCGCTCCCCGCTTGGCGCGGGGAGCGGCACCGTCGTTTCTGCATCTCCACTTCCTGAGTTATCCACACCCATGAATGCTGTGAAGAACCTTTTCGTGCTCTACACCGGCGGCACCATCGGCATGCTGCAGACTCCCGAAGGCCTGGCCCCCGCCAGCGGCTTCGAGGCACGCATGCGCGAGCAGCTGGACAGCCAGGGTACGGTGCTGAATTGGCACTTCCAGGAACTGCTGCCGCTGATCGATAGCGCCAACATGCGCCAGGCCAACTGGCTGGCCATGCGCGATGCCATAGTCGAGGCCGTGGCGCGCGGTCACGACGGCGTGCTGCTGCTGCACGGCACCGACACCCTGGCCTACAGCGCCGCCGCCTTGAGTTTTCTGCTGCTCGGCCTGCCTGTGCCAGTGCTATTGACCGGCGCCATGCTGCCCGCCGGCGCCGAGGGCAGTGATGCCTGGCCCAACCTCAACGGCGCCATCGCTGCTTTGCAACAGGGCGTGCAGCCGGGCGTACACCTCTACTTCAATGGCCGGCTGCTGCATGGGGCGCGGGTCAGCAAGCTGCGCTCCGACGCCTTCGATGCCTTCACCGTGCTGCCACGCCAGCGTCAGGGCGAACGCGCCGAATCCATTCCCGCCAGCCTCGACTACCGCCAGCCGCGCAAGCCGGTGAACCTCGCCGTGCAGCCGCTGTTCCCCGGCCTCCAGGCCGGTCATGTGCAGGCGCTGCTGGACAGCGGCGTGCGCGGACTGCTGCTGGAGTGCTACGGCAGCGGAACCGGCCCTTCGGACGATGCCGAGCTGCTGACCGTGCTGAAGGAGGCCCATGCTCGCGGGGTGGTGCTGGCCGCCATCAGCCAGTGCCCGCAGGGCCATGTGGAATTCGGCATCTATGCCGCCGGCAGCCAGTTGGCCGCAGCCGGTTTGGTTTCGGCGGGCGGCATGACCCGCGAAGCGGCGCTGGGCAAGCTGTTCGCCCTGCTCGGGGCCGGCCTTGACCAGGCGGAGGTGGAGCGCTGGTTCGGGCTGGACCTTTGCGGGGAGCGGGTGGAGTAAAGAGAACTCGCCCGCCCCGGCCTGTTCGATCCGCGCTCAGGCGCTCATCGGCGCCGAAGGCAGTGCTTTCGAAAGCGTGCCTCTTCGCCCCGGAGGGAGAGGGGTGACTCGCGCCGAGTACTACTGCCAATTCTGCTCGGACTGCCCCCTCTCCCCCTGGGAGAGGGTTGGGGTGAGGGGTGTGGGCTCCGCACCTGTTCCCCACAAACAAAAAAGGGGAGCCTCACGGCTCCCCCAGGGACTTGCTCTTTCGCGGGTCAGACGATTTCCACCAGGACTTCGCCCGGGTTCACGCGGTCGCCCTTGGCGACATGGATGGCCTTGACGGTACCGGCGATGGGCGCCTGGACCTCGGTTTCCATCTTCATCGCTTCGGTGATCAGCACGGCCTGGCCTGCCTTGACCTTATCGCCTTCCAACACCAGCACTTCGACGATGTTGCCCGGCATGGTGGTGCTGACGTCACCCGGTGCGCTGGCGCTCTTGCGCTTGTTGCCTGTACCGGCGACGAACTCGTTGAGCGGCTCGAACACCACCTCTTCCGGCATGCCGTCGATGGACAGGTAGAAGTGGCGCTTGCCATCGGTCTTCACGCCGACGCCGGTGATGTCGACCCGGTAGCTTTCGCCGTGCACGTCGACGACGAACTCGGTCGGCACGCCCTCGCCTGGAGCGGTCTTCACGCCACCGGCTTCAGGGATCGGCAGCAGCACTTCCGGGGTCAGGGTGCCGGCAGCACGCTCCTCGAGGAACTTGCGGCCGATGTCCGGGAACATGGCGTAGGTCAGTACGTCTTCTTCGGACTTGGCCAGGCTGCCGATCTCGCCGCGCAACTTGTCCAGCTCCGGCTTGATCAGGTCGGCCGGACGCACGTCGATGACTTCTTCGTTGCCGATTGCCTGGCGGCGCAGCTCTTCGTTGATCTCACCGGCCGCCTTGCCGTAGCGACCTTGCAGGTAGAGCTTCACTTCGTTGGTGATGGTCTTGTAACGCTCGCCGGCCAGCACGTTGAAGAACGCCTGGGTGCCGACGATCTGCGAGGTCGGGGTCACCAGCGGTGGGTAGCCGAGATCAGCACGCACGCGCGGGATCTCTTCCAGCACTTCGTTCATGCGGTTGAGTGCGCCCTGCTCCTTGAGCTGGTTGGCCAGGTTGGAAATCATCCCGCCCGGCACCTGGTTGACCTGCACGCGGGTGTCGACGCCGGTGAAGTCGCTCTCGAACTGGTGGTACTTCTTGCGCACGGCGTAGAAGTACAGGCCGATCTCCTGGATCAGTTCCAGGTCCAGGCCGGTGTCGTACGGGGTGCCACGCAGGGCCGCGACCATCGATTCGGTGCCCGGGTGGCTGGTGCCCCAGGCCAGGCTGGAGATGGCGGTGTCGATGTTGTCGGCGCCGTTCTCGATGGCCTTCAGCTGGCACATGCTGGCCACGCCAGCGGTGTCATGGGAGTGGATGAACACCGGCAGGCTCAATTCGGCCTTCAGTGCCTTGACCAGCTCGCCAGTGGCGTACGGGGTCAGCAGACCGGCCATGTCCTTGATGGCGATGGAGTCGACGCCCATGGCAGCCATGGCCTTGGCCTGGCTGACGAAGGCATCGATGGTGTGCACCGGGCTGGTGGTGTAGCAGATGGTGCCCTGGGCATGTTTGCCGGCAGCCTTCACCGCCTCGATGGACACACGCAGGTTACGCACGTCGTTCATCGCATCGAAGATGCGGAAGACGTCGATGCCGTTGACCGCGGCCTTGGCCACGAAGGCACGCACTACGTCGTCGCTGTAGTGACGGTATCCGAGCAAGTTCTGCCCGCGCAGGAGCATCTGCAGGCGAGTGTTGGGCAGGGCAGCCTTGAGTTGGCGCAGGCGCTCCCACGGGTCTTCCTTCAGGAAGCGCACGCAAGAGTCGAAGGTGGCGCCGCCCCAGACTTCCAGGGACCAGTAGCCGACTTGGTCGAGCTTGTCGCAGATCGGCAGCATGTCTTCCAGGCGCATGCGGGTGGCCAGCAGGGACTGGTGCGCGTCGCGCAGGATGGTATCGGTAACGGTGATCTTCTTGCTCATGGTCTGAATCCTTCCCCTACAGGCCGGCGTGGGCGGCAATGGCGGTGGCGATGGCGATGGCCAGGTGCGACGGGTTGCGCTTGATCGAGTACTGGGTCAGCTCCGGATGGCTCTCGACGAAGCTGGTGTTGAACTCGGCGCTGCGGAACTCGGGGTCGCGGAGAATTTCCTGGTAATAAGGCGCAGTGGTCTTCACGCCCTGTACGCGCATGTCGTCGAGCGCGCGCAGGCCACGGTCCAGTGCCTCTTCCCAGGTCAGTGCCCAGACGATCAGCTTCAGGCACATGGAGTCGTAGTACGGCGGGATGGTGTAGCCGGTGTAGATCGCCGTATCGGTCCGCACACCAGGGCCGCCGGGAGCGTAGTAGCGAGTGATCTTGCCGAAGGACGGCAGGAAGTTGTTCTTCGGGTCCTCGGCGTTGATGCGGAACTGCAGGGCGAAGCCGCGGTGGATGATGTCGTCCTGCTTGACCGACAGTTCCAGGCCCGAGGCGATACGGATCTGCTCGCGGACGATGTCGATGCCGGTGATTTCCTCGGTGATGGTGTGCTCCACCTGCACCCGGGTGTTCATCTCCATGAAGTACACCTCGCCTTCGGCAAGGAGGAACTCCACGGTCCCGGCGTTCTCGTAGCCCACAGCCTTGGCCGCACGCACGGAGAGGTCGCCGATGTAGGCGCGCTGCTCGGGGGTGAGCTGCGGGCTCGGGGCGATTTCGATGAGCTTCTGGTTGCGGCGCTGGATCGAGCAGTCGCGCTCGAACAGGTGCACGGTGTTGCCGAAGCTGTCGGCCAGCACCTGCGCCTCGATGTGCTTCGGGTTGACGATGCACTTCTCGAGGAACACTTCGGCCGAGCCAAAGGCCTTGGTGGCCTCGGAGATCACCCGTGGGTAGGCCTGTTCCAGTTCCTCACGGCTGTTGCAGCGACGGATACCGCGGCCACCACCACCGGAGGTGGCTTTGAGCATGACCGGGTAACCGATGCGCTCGCCCTCGCTCAGGGCCTCTTCGAGGTCCGCGACGTTGCCTTCGGTGCCGGGAGTGACCGGCACGCCGGCCTTGATCATGCTGCGTCGGGCTTCGGTCTTGTCACCCATGCGGCGGATCACTTCCGCGCTTGGTCCGATGAACTTGATCCCACGCTCGGCGCAGATCTCCGCCAGTTCAGCGTTCTCCGAGAGGAAGCCATAACCCGGGTGGAGGGCATCGCAGCCCGTCTCGACCGCCAGGTTCACCAGTTTGCGCGGATTCAGGTAGCCGGCCAGCGGGTCGGCACCGATGCTGTGGGCTTCGTCGGCACGCTTGACGTGCAGGGCGTGCCGGTCGGCATCGGAGTAGATGGCCACCGAGCGGATACCCATTTCGGCGCAAGCGCGCACGATGCGGACGGCAATCTCACCACGGTTGGCGATCAGGATTTTCTTGATCACGAGCTTTCCCTCGACCAAGTGAACAGGCGAACGGCAAGGCCGGTCGGCGGGTGACCGCAGATCGTGTAGCGGTCGCGTCATTACCCTACGCCGCAGACGTGATTACCCCAAATCAATAATTATTGGGGTATCCATTAGGATTGGCTTATAGTTGCCGCCACGCCCCATTCACAGAGGCCCCAGACCCATGCGAATGCGCAAGACTTTGCTGCGGATGACCCTGCGCCAGCTACAGGTTTTCCGTGCCGTGTTCGAGAGCCGCTCCTACAGCCGTGCGGCGGAGGAGATGGCCCTGACCCAACCGGCCGTCAGCCTGCAGATCCGCCAGCTCGAGGAGCTGGTGGGCCAACCGCTGTTCGAATACGTTGGCAAGAAGCTCTACGTGACCGATGCCGCCGAGGCATTGATGCGCGCCAGCAGCGATATTTTCCAGCGCCTGGCCAGCCTTGACATGCAGCTTTCCGACCTCCAGGGCTCGCTGCAGGGGCAGCTCAACCTGGCGGTGGAATCCAGCGCCAAGTACTTCGCGCCACACCTGTTTGCTGCGTTCAAGGAGCAGCATCCTGATGTCAGCCTGAGCCTGGTAGTGGTGAACCGCGCCCAGGTGATCAAGCGCCTCTCGGACAATCGCGACGATCTGGTGATCATGTCCCTGGTCCCCCAGGACATGGCCCTGGAGTTCCTGCCCTTCCTGAACAACCCCATCGTCGCCGTAGCGCCGCCCACGCATCCGCTGAGCAGTGCTGCCAAGCTGGCGCTCAAGGACCTGGAGCCTTATACGCTGCTGGTGCGCGAGGCCGGTTCCGGCACACGCAAGGCCTGCGAGGAATACTTCCAGCAGAAACGCGCGCACTTCGCCCAGACGATGGAAGTGGCCTCACTGGATGCGCAAAAGGAGTGCGTGGTTGCAGACCTCGGGATCGCCCTGCTGCCTCGCCACGCCGTCAGCCTGGAGCTGGCCACCGGCTTGCTGCGCGAGCTGCCGGTAGAGGAGTTGCCACTCTATCGCAGTTGGTGTGCAGTGCACGCCAAGGGCAAGCGGCTGTCGCCGGTTGCCCAGGCATTTCTGGCCTTTATCCGCGAAGAGCGCGCCCAGATCAGCGCACTTTCCCACCGGTTTTCCGGCGCACTGCCTTTGACGACAACAGGTAGTTAGCGGCGATGAGCTCGGGGTAATCCGACAGCTCCATCCGTAGGCGCCGCTGTTCGCAGTGGTCCTCGATGGCGCGACGAAACTGCATGCGTCGCTGGTCTTCCAACTTGCGCCGGGCCTTGCTGTCCAGGTGGATGAGGTCGTCGTGAGCACGGTTCATGGCGTTACTCCCTGGGTCGATGCGGTAAGCGCAGCATCCCCCGGGCTGGTTACGCTTTCGCGGCAGCTCAATGAACGTGTGGTGAAGGCAAGGCTTCAGGCGATCGACCGATACCTCGACTGCGCGCGGCTTCTGGCGTCCGGTCGTGCCGTCACACTCAATCCTCGGCGGCTTTCACCGACTTGGGCGACAGGCGCAGGCTACGCAGGCTGCGCTTCACGCTCTTGAGGTGGTTGACCAGGGTTGGGCCACGCGCCATGGCAACGCCCATGGCCAGCACGTCGATTACAACCAGGTGGGCAATACGCGAGGTCAGTGGCGTGTAGATCTCGGTATCTTCCTGGACGTCGATGGCCAGGTTCACCGTGGCCAGGTCAGCCAGCGGGGTTTGGCTCGGGCACAGAGTGATCAGCGTCGCACCGGCCTCACGAACCAGGTTGGCGGTGATTAGCAAGTCTTTCGAACGACCCGACTGGGAGATGCAGATGGCCACATCGGAAGGCTTCAGCGTGACTGCCGACATCGCCTGCATGTGCGGGTCGGAATAGGCCGCCGCGGTAAGCAGCAGGCGGAAGAACTTGTGCTGGGCATCCGCCGCCACCGCGCCGGACGCGCCGAAGCCGTAGAACTCCACCCGCTGGGCTTGGGCGCAGGCAGCGATGGCGCGCTGCAGGGCTTCCGGATCAAGTTTCTCGCGCACCTCCATCAGGGTGTGCAGCGTAGTGTCGAAGATCTTCAGGCTGAAGTCGGCGACCGAATCGTCTTCATGGATGGCGAACTGGCCAAAGCTGGCACCGGCAGCCAGGCTCTGCGCCAGTTTCAGCTTGAGGTCCTGAAAGCCGCCGCAGCCAATAGCGCGACAGAAGCGCACGATGGTCGGCTCGCTGACCCCGACACCCTGGGCCAGGTCAGCCATGGAGCTGTGCATCACCGCGGCGGGATCGAGCAGGACGTGATCGGCGACTTTCAGTTCCGACTTGCGCAGCAGGTGGCGCGACTGGGCGATATGTTGCAGCAGATTCACAGGGCAGGCTCTGTCTGGAAAGAGGGTTTGCCGTCTGCTCCGATCCTGTTTCGAGCCGCAACTCGGTTATGATCGGCGGACATCGGGCTGTAGCGTGCTTGTAGTTATACTACATGAGCCGCTTTCCCGCCCACTTGAACCGTGCACGGAGAGCGATTTGACTACCCTTTGTGACATGCTCGTCTTCGGCGGCACCGGTGATCTGGCCTTGCACAAACTGTTGCCAGCCCTCTTCCACCTGCATCGTGACGGGCGCCTGCACCCGAAGATGCGCATCCTGGCCCTGGCCCGCAACGCACTTGACCGCCAACGTTATCTCGCCCTGGCCGAACGTCACTGCCGCGCCCAGGTGGCCCGTGCCGATTTCTCCAGTGAAGCCTGGCGCAGTTTCTCTGAACGCCTCGATTATTTCGCCATGGACGTTTCGCAAAGCGCCGACTTCGGCCGGCTGGCCCGCTACCTGGGGCCTGACCAGGGCTGCGGTCGCGTGCACTACCTCGCGACCGCGCCCCATCTCTTCGAGGACATCGCCGCGCACCTGGCCATCGCTGGACTGGCCGGCCCGCAGTCACGCATCGTGCTGGAGAAACCCATCGGCCATTCGCTGGAGTCGGCCCGGGCGATCAACGCCGCCATCGGCAAGGTGTTCGACGAGTCCCAGGTCTTCCGCATCGACCACTACCTGGGCAAGGAAACCGTGCAGAACCTAATGGCTCTGCGCTTTGCCAACGCGCTGTTCGAGCCGATCTGGCGAGCCGGGCACATCGACCACGTGCAGATCAGCGTTTGCGAAACCCTGGGGGTGGAAAACCGCGGCGCCTACTACGACCGCTCCGGGGCCATGCGCGACATGGTGCAGAACCACCTGCTGCAGTTGCTTTGCCTGGTGGCCATGGAAGCGCCGGTGCGCTTCGACGCCGAGGCGGTGCGCAACGAGAAAGTGAAGATCCTCGAGGCGCTGCAACCCATCTCCGGGCTCGACGTGCGCGACAAGACGGTGCGCGGCCAGTACAGCGCCGGCAAGATCGGCGGGCAGGAAGTGCCGGCGTATTATTTCGAGAAAAACGTCGACAACGACAGCGATACCGAGACCTTCGTCGCCATCAAGGCAGAGATCGACAACTGGCGCTGGGCTGGCGTGCCGTTCTACCTGCGCACCGGCAAGCGCCTGGCGCGCAAGTATTCGGAGATCGTCATCCAGTTCAAGCCCGTGCCGCACCGACTGTTCGCCGATGGTGAGGCCAATTGCCTGCTGATCCGCCTGCAACCCGAGGAACGCATCAGCCTGCAACTGATGGCCAAGACACCGGGCAAGGGCATGCGCCTGGAGCCTGTGGAGCTGGACCTCAACCTGGCCCAGGCCTTCAGTCGGCAACGTCGCTGGGACGCCTACGAACGCCTGCTGCTGGATGTGATAGAGGGCGACTCGACCCTGTTCATGCGCCGCGACGAAGTGGAAGCCGCCTGGCGCTGGGTGGACCCGATCCTCGAGGGCTGGCACGAGTATTATCAGAGCCCCCGCCCCTACGCGGCCGGCACAGCGGGGCCGGAGCAGGCCCACAGCCTGCTGGAACTGCATGGACGGCAGTGGCATGACTGAACAGGCAACAGCGGATTGACGTAGGAGCGAGCTTGCTCGCGAAAACCTGACGCCCCCCTTCGCGAGCAAGCTCGCTCCTACAGGCGAAGCTCACCTGGAATTGCTCTGGAGCAATAACGGCCCGAGCGGTTCTCCCTAGAATCCGCGGCTTTGCGTTCCACCGAGCCCCGCCATGCACAGCCTCCAAGCCCCCGAACTGCTCTCCCCCGCCGGCTCCCTGAAAGCCATGCGCTACGCCTTCGCCTATGGCGCCGACGCCGTGTATGCGGGCCAGCCGCGTTACAGCCTGCGGGTTCGCAACAACGAGTTCGACCATGCCAACCTGGCCTTGGGCATCGCCGAGGCCCACGCGCAGGGCAAGCGCTTCTACGTGGTAGTGAACATCGCACCGCACAACGCCAAGCTGCGCACCTTCCTCAAGGATCTGGAGCCGGTGGTGGCCATGGGGCCGGATGCGCTGATCATGTCTGATCCGGGCCTGATCATGCTGGTTCGCGAGCACTTCCCGCAGATGCCGGTCCACCTTTCAGTGCAGGCCAACGCAGTCAACTGGGCCAGCGTCGAGTTCTGGCGTCGCCAGGGCCTGACGCGGGTGATCCTCTCTCGTGAGCTGTCGCTGGATGAAATCGGCGAAATCCGCCAGCAGGTCCCCGGCATGGAGTTGGAGGTGTTCGTCCATGGCGCGCTGTGCATGGCCTACTCCGGACGCTGCCTGCTGTCCGGCTACCTCAACCATCGCGACCCCAATCAAGGCACTTGCACCAATGCCTGCCGCTGGCAGTACAGCGCGCAGCCGGCCGCACAGGACGAGCAGGGCCAACTGGTCCCCGCTGTGCAGCCAACCCTGGGTTGCGGTTCATCCAGCGAGCGCCTGTTCCTGCTGGAGGAAGCCAACCGGCCTGGAGAGCTGATGCCCGCCTGGGAGGACGAGCATGGCACCTACATCATGAATTCCAAGGATCTGCGCGCCGTGCACCACGTCGAACGGCTGATGCGCATGGGCGTGCACTCGCTGAAGATCGAAGGCCGCACCAAGTCGCACTTCTACGTAGCGCGCACGGCCCAGGCCTACCGCAAGGCCATCGACGACGCCGTCGCCGGGCGCCCCTTCGACCGAAGCCTCATGGAAGACCTCGAGTCCCTGGCCAACCGTGGCTACACCGAAGGATTCCTGCGCCGCCACGTGCACGACGAATACCAGAACTACGAGCACGGCTATTCCCTGTCGGAACGCCAGCAGTTCGTTGGAGAGCTCACTGGGGCATCCCGCCATGGCTTGGCAGAAGTGCGGGTGAAAAACCGATTTGCGGTCGGCGACCGGCTGCAGCTGATGACCCCGGCCGGCAACCTGGACTTCCGCCTGGACGCCCTGGAAAACCGCTTTGGCGAACGCCAGGTGGTCGCACCGGGAGACGGCCATACCCTCTACCTGCCGCAACCGGTCGGTACGGACCTGGATCATGGCTTGCTGCTGCGCTACTTCGGCAGTGGCAACAGCCGCACGCCACAGGTGGCCCTGTAGGGCCGGTCACGCTTGATCGAGCCACCACGGTTGCCCGGCCAAGCGCCGCTGCTGGATGTGAAAAGCGCCATCCTCCCTACGCTGGGCCCCGTGCATCTGCGGGCCCTCAGCGCCAGGGGGCCGTGGCCTGCTCCCTGACCAGTCGCGCAAATTGCGGTGCCTCCACCGGAGGGCTGATCAGGTAGCCCTGGATCTCGTCGCAACTCTGGCTCCTGAGGAAGTTGAGCTGTTCCTGGCTCTCGACACCCTCGGCCACCACCTTGAGGTCAAGGCTATGGGCCATGGCGATGATGGCGCGGGTGATCGCCGCGTCCTCGCTGCCCACCGAGAGGTCGCGGATGAAGGTCTGGTCGATCTTCACGTAGTCCACCGGGAAGCGCTTGAGGTAGCTGAGTGACGAGTAGCCGGTGCCGAAATCATCAATGGCCAGCTTCACCCCCAGCTGGCGTAGCTGGTGGAAGGTGGCGATCACGTTTTCCACATTCTCCAGCAAGTGGCTTTCGGTCAGCTCTAGTTCCAGCAGACGCGCCGGTAGGCCGTTCTCCTCCAGCACCTCGCGCACCAAGCTGGTGAGGTTGCCCTGGCGCAGTTGGTGCATCGACAGGTTCACCGAGACGCGGATGTCCGCTAGCCCCTGGCGCTGCCACTCGCGGGCCTGCTGACAAGCCTGGCGCAGCACGAACTCGCCGATGGGGGCGATCAGCCCGGTTTCTTCGGCCAGGCCGATGAAGTCGCCCGGCGGCACCAGACCCTGTTGTGGATGACGCCAGCGCACCAGCGCCTCGGCGGCGTTCAGGCCGTTGTCAGCGAGGTTCAGCTTGGGTTGGTAGAAGACCTCCAGCTGACCTTCCTCGATGGCCTTGCGCAGCTGGTTTTCCAGTTGCAGGCGCTCCAGGGTGCAGGCCTGGAGGTTGTCGGTGAAGAACTGGAAGGTATTGCCGCCCAGGTGCTTGGCATGTTGCATGGCCATGTTGGCTTGGCTGATCAGGGCGGAAATGTCGCGGGCATTGTCCGGCAGCAGGCTGATGCCCAGCGAGCCGCTGATCACCAACTCATGGCCACCCACGGTCATCGGCATGCGCAGCTTGCCAAGCAAGCGACTGGCTTGCCGCGCCAGGCTGGAGAGGCTGCCATAGGCATCCAGCAGCACGGCGAACTCGTCACCGGATATCCGCGCAATGGTGTCGGCTTCGGGCACCGCTTGGGTCAGGCGGCGGCTGACCTGGCGCAGCAACTGGTCGGCCACATCATGGCCGAGGCTGTCGTTGAGCACCTTGAAACGGTCAAGGTCGATGTGCAGCAGGGCCAGGCTGCGCCCGCTCTGGCGTGAACGCTGGCTGGCTTCCATCAGGCGATCCTTGAACAGGGTGCGGTTGGCGAGCCCGGTCAGCTCGTCATAGCTGGAGAGATAGCGCAGGCGTTCTTCCGCCTCGCGGCGTGCGGTCAGATCGGCGAAGAAGCCCACGATATGGCTGACGTTGCCCCGCGAATCTCGCACCACATTCAGCTGCAGCCATTGAGGGTAAAGTTCGCCGTTCTTGCGGGCGTCCATCAGCTCGCCGCGCCAGCTGCCGGTCTCCTCCAGTTCCTGGCGAACCTGCAGATACTGGCGACGAGCCTCGCGGCTGCCAATCAGCGTGGCCACGCTCTGACCCTGCACTTCATCCTGACAATATCCGGTGAGCTCGCTGAAGGCCTGGTTCACCTGAATCAGCCGGTACTCCGGATCGAGAATGACGATGCCTTCGCTGGCCGCCTCGAATACCGTGGCAGCCAGGCGCTGCTCCTCTTCGCGCGCCTTGCGCGCGGTGATGTCACGGCGGGTGCCGAGCATGCGCAGCACGCGACCCTCGGCGTCGCGCTCGACGCCCCGCCCGCGATCCTCGAGCCACACCCAGCGGCCATCGCTGTGGCGCACCCGGTAATCGATGGAGTAGCCGTCGGTACGGCCTTTGAGGTGCTCGACCAAGGCCCGGCGCAATAGCGGCAGATCGTCGGGATGCAGACGCGGCTTGAGGTCGCTGAGGACCCGGGTAACGTCCTCCTGCTCAATGCCGAAGATCTCCTGCAGTTGCGAGTGGTGCACCTCGTCGGTTTCCAGGTTCCAGTCCCACAGGCCCAGTTCGCTGGCTTCCAGGGCAAGCGCCAGGCGCGCCTCGCTCTTGCTCAGGGCATGGCTGGTATCGGCCAGTTCCAGGGTGCGCTGCGCGACGCGCATCTCCAGCTCGGCCTGGGCGCTACGTAACTCGCGTTCAACCCGGCGGCGTTGCTCCACTTCCCGCGCCAGCTCTTCGTTCAGGCCTTCAGCGCGGGTCTTGGCATGCTCCAGGTTGAGAATCAGCGCCTGGTTCTGAAAACGCTGCAGCAGGCTGCGCAGCACCAGCCGATTGACCTGGAGAGCCACCACCATCAGGGCAATAAGCAGGATCAGCCCGAGCAGGCCCCAGCCCTGCTGCAGTGGCGCATCGCTGAGCAGCAGGTAGCCGATTGAAGGCACCAGGCATGGCAGGGCAAAGGTCAGGAAGGCCGAGAGGCTGACGGCATAGGCAACACTGGCGGAGAGGATAGCGGCGGCGATCAGCCCATAGACCACCGCCTGCTGCAGGAAGGCGTCGGGCGGCACCAGGGCGACAGCAGCAAAGGCCAGGGTCAGGCCGGAAGCACCGGCCCCCAGCAGGAAGGTGCGTCGCCAGTAAGGGCCAGCCTGCAGCGACGGCAATGCGTCTTTGAACGCCGCCACCTGGGTCAGGCGCAGCACCGCCAGCAACACCAGCCAGGCGAGCCAACCGCCCAGCAGCAGGCGGTTACCGGGCTGCCACAGGAGATAGGCACAGACCAGACCGTTGAGCAGCATGAACAGGGTCGGCACCTGCGAACCCTGGTAAAGCAGGCGTGTGCGTTCGGCAGCGATGTCCGTGGCGAACTGCTGACGGATGTCACGAGTGTCGGCGTGCGCAGGGAGCGGATTGGACAGCATTGGCATAACGGTCATAGGCGCTTTTTTTGTATTGGATCTGCCTAAGCGAGGCCCGGAGCTTACCCGAGCGAATCGGTCAGCCAAAGCTTTATGTGCGAGGTTTGGCTCGGTTGCTGTCCAACTTTCGGCGAGTCTCGGCTGCTCTAATCTGCGACCGTCCGGCTGACCGTCCAGTCGTCGGTTTGCCCTCCCGCACCCCCTGTCCCTAAAATGCCGCGATGCGCGACGATCTCTCCCTACTCCTGAACTCCCTCAACGATGCCCAACGCCAGGCCGTAGCAGCCCCGCTTGGACGTCAACTGGTGCTTGCCGGCGCCGGTTCCGGCAAAACCCGCGTGCTGGTGCACCGCATCGCCTGGCTGATCCAGGTGGAGCAGGCCTCGCCTCACTCGATCCTGTCGGTGACCTTCACCAACAAGGCTGCCGCGGAAATGCGCCAGCGCATCGAGCAGCTGCTGGGCATCAACCCGGCCGGTATGTGGGTCGGCACCTTCCACGGCCTGGCGCACCGCCTGCTGCGCGCCCATTGGCAGGAGGCCGGGCTGGCCGAGAACTTCCAGATCCTCGATGGCGACGACCAGCAGCGCCTGGTGAAACGGGTGATCCGCGAACTGGGCCTCGACGAACAGCGCTGGCCTGCACGCCAGGCCCAGTGGTTCATCAACGGGCAGAAGGACGAGGGCATTCGCCCGCAACACATCCAGGCCGGCGGTGACCTGTTCCTCGGCACCATGCTGAAAATCTACGAGGCCTATGAGGCCGCCTGCGCCCGCGCCGGCGTGATCGACTTCTCCGAGCTGCTGCTGCGCGCCCTGGACCTGTGGCGCGACCGCCCGAGCCTTCTGGAGCACTATCAGCGGCGCTTCCGCCATGTGCTGGTGGACGAGTTCCAGGACACCAACGCCGTGCAGTACGCCTGGCTGCGACTGCTCGCCCGCAATGGCGAAAGCCTGATGGTGGTGGGCGACGACGACCAGTCCATCTACGGCTGGCGCGGCGCGCGGATCGAAAACATCCAGCAGTTCTCCTGCGACTTCGCCGATGCCGAGGTCATCCGCCTGGAGCAGAACTACCGCTCCACCGCGAGCATCCTCAAGGCTGCCAACGCCCTGATCGCCAACAACCAGGGCCGCCTCGGCAAGGAGCTCTGGACCGAAGGCGAAGACGGCGAGCCGATCGGCCTCTATGCCGCCTTCAACGAGCACGATGAAGCGCGCTATGTGGTGGAAAGCATCGAAAGGGCGCTGAAAGACGGCCTGGCGCGGAGCGAAATTGCCATTCTCTATCGCTCCAACGCCCAGTCGCGGGTGCTGGAAGAAGCGCTGCTGCGGGAAAAGATCCCCTACCGCATCTACGGCGGCCAGCGTTTCTTCGAGCGTGCCGAGATCAAGAACGCCATGGCCTACCTGCGCCTACTCGACGGCCGCGGCAACGATGCGGCGCTGGAGCGGGTGATCAACGTGCCGGCGCGCGGTATCGGCGAGAAGACGGTCGAGAGCATCCGCGAGTTTGCCCGCGTCAATGAAGTCTCGATGTGGGAAGCGATGCGCCTGATGATCGCCAACAAGGCCCTGCCCGGTCGCGCCTCCAGCGCCCTGGCTGCCTTCATGGAGCTGATCGAGAACCTCGCCGCCAAAGTCCTCGCGATGCCGCTGCACCTGATGGCCCAGACCGTCATCGAGCAGAGCGGCCTGATCGCCTACCACAAGGACGAGAAAGGCGAGAAAGGCCAGGCCCGGGTCGAGAACCTGGAGGAACTGGTCAGCGCCGCCCGTGCCTTCGAGAACAACGAAGACGACGAAGAGCTCAGCCCGCTGCAGGCCTTCCTCAGCCACGCCTCGCTGGAAGCTGGTGAAACCCAGGCCGACGCGTTCGAGGACAGCGTGCAGCTGATGACCCTGCACAGCGCCAAGGGCCTGGAATTCCCCCTGGTGTTCCTGGTAGGCATGGAAGAGGGCCTGTTCCCGCACAAGATGAGCCTGGAAGAACCCGGCCGCCTTGAAGAGGAGCGCCGCCTCGCCTATGTCGGCGTCACCCGCGCCATGCAGCGCCTGGTGATGACCTACGCCGAGACCCGCCGCCTCTATGGCAGCGAGACCTACAACAAGGTCTCGCGCTTCGTCCGCGAAGTGCCGCCGCAGTTCATCCGCGAAGTGCGCCTGAACAACAGCATCAGCCGACCGATGGGTTCGGGCGGTCGCAGCGGCTCGATCTTCGCCGGCGCGGAAGTTCCGGAAACGCCGTTCTCGCTGGGCCAGCGTGTGCAGCACGCGCTGTTCGGCGAGGGCACCATCCTCAATTTCGAGGGCGCCGGCGCCCAGGCCCGCGTACAGGTGAAGTTCGAAAGCGAAGGCAGCAAGTGGCTGATGCTGGCCTACGCCAAGCTGCAGCCGCTCTGATCCGGTAACTCGCAGCCACGTCGGGAGGATGTCGCTTTTCAAACTCACGAGCGGCGGTCTGGTCGCATGCCACTGGTGGACCGATCAAGCGCAATACCCGACAACCTTGCCTGACAGGCGCCATGGCCGCCCGTCAGGTGTGCCTGCCACCTCCCGCACCTTGGCCATACTCAGATGCGGAGGTAACGCCATGGCTCGCGCGCCCAGCGCCCAACAGATACTCGACAGCGCCCTGCATCTCGCCGACACGTGCGGTTGGGAACGCTTGCACCTGTTCGACGTCGCCAACGATCTCGGTGTCGGCCTGGACGCCATCGCCAAGCACTTCGCGCAAAAGGACGACCTGGTGGAGGCGTGGTTCGACCGTGCCGACAAAGCCCTGCTCGTACGCGGCGAAGCCAGTGACCTGGCGGCCCTGAGCCCGGAGAAACGCCTGGAGGAACTGCTTATCGCCTGGCTGAAGAGCCTTGGCGGGCACCGTGCCGTGACCGGGCAGATGCTGCTCTACAAGCTGGAACCCGGGCATATCCACCTGCAGGTGCTCGGCGTGCTGCGTATCAGCCGTACCGTGCAGTGGTGGCGGGAGGCCGCGCGGCGGGAAACCCTGCACCTCAGCCGAATCATCGAAGAAGGGCTGCTGACCACCGCCTATCTGCGCACCTTCATTCACTGGCTGCGCCATCCGCAGGAGGATGACGCCGACCTGCGCGCCTTGCTCCGCCGTCAACTGCGCTGTGGGCCGCTGGCCTTGCTGTTGCGCGAATGAAGATCCGCGTCGGGCCTGTCCGACAAAATCCCGAAACACTCTGCCACTAGCCATCGTCAGCGCGACTGTGCAGCATGGCGCGCGTAGATTCATAACCAAGAGAAGCCCTGTGATGCGCCGATTTCTCAGTATTGCCCTGGCCCTTTGCGTCGGCCTGACGCTCAGCCTGGATATCAACGCCGCCAAGCGTATGGGCGGTGGCAAGTCCTTCGGCTCCGCGCCGACTCACCAGACCCGCCAGGCACAACCCGCCCAGGCCCCGAATGCCGCCACCGCGCCGGCCGCTGGCCGTCAGCCCGCCGCTGCCAGCGGTGCTTCGCGTTGGCTCGGTCCGCTCGCCGGCATCGCCGCAGGCGGCCTGCTGGCGTCCATGTTCATGGGCGACGGCTTCGAAGGCATGCAGATCTTCGACTTCCTGATCATCGGTTTGATCGCCTTCCTGCTTTTCCGCTTCCTCGCCGCTCGCAAGCGCCAGCAGCAAGGTCACCCGGCCGTTGCGGGTCATGCGCCATTCCAGCGTGAAATGCCGCAGCAGCAGGCGCCTATCTTCGGCAGCACCGCTCCGGCGGCCCAACCGACACCAGCCTTCAATGCTCCGAGCTGGTTCAACGAGCAGCGTTTCATCGAAGCCGGTCGCGAGCACTTCATGGCCCTGCAACAACACTGGGATGCGGCCGAGATGGACAAGATCTCCGAATTCGTCACTCCGCAGATGCTCAGCTTCCTCAAGGAAGAGCGCGCCAGCCTGGGTGATGCCTACCAGTCCACCTACATCGACAACCTGCAGGTCCAGCTGGACGGCATCGACGAACTGGGCGACAAGACCGTCGCCACCCTGACTTTCAACGGGATCTCCAAGTCTTCCCGCTTCGACCAGGGTGAAGGCTTCAGCGAAAGCTGGCGCATGGAGCGTGTGCACGGCGACAACCAGCCCTGGCTGCTGGCCGGCATCCGCCAGAACTGATTGCGCAGTGGTTCACCAGAACCCCGGGCTTGCCCGGGGTTTTTTATGGTTATCTCCATCCCAGACGCAGCCCACGTTTAGCCCAACGGCGGCCCCGACAGTGCGCTGGAGAGTGGGGCGCCGTCCGGCTTGCCCTACGAGGCCATGCGCTTTCCGCGCCGCCAATGGCGGCAGGCAATCGACCGGCGGAAGTAGAAGCGCGCCGGCACGGGCGGCGGCTTCACACCCTTAATGGCAGAGCTCGCAGACTTCGGCATCGGGCACCAGCTTGAGGAACTCGTCCATGCGCATGTGCACCAGGTTTTCGTGATCCCCGGACTCCATGTAGATGTCTTTCTGCCGGGTCAGTGTCGGGTCCACCAGCATGTTCATCCCATAAGGCTCGCCCACCGCCGGTACGGCGCCCAGTTCGCAGTCCTTGAACAGGCCACTCAGGGTTGCCTCATTGGTGAGCTGCCATTGCCTGGCGTCCTTGCGCACTTTGCCGACATCAAGATGGCGGCTGGCAGGCACTACTGCCATCAGGAAGTGGCCATGGCGGTCATCGAGGATGACCGATTTGGCCAAACGTTCTGCAGGGATGTTAGCGACCCGTGCCGACTCAAGGCTGGTGGCCGAATGCGGGTGCGGGACCAGATCGAACTGACAATGCGCACGCTCCAGGCTGCGCTGCAATGTAGCGGCCATTCGCATGATGCACCTCCTGTAGATAAGCAGATTTTCGGGCGTCATTGAGCAACATTGTTTCAGTGCTCAAAGTTTAGACAGCAGCAACAGGCCAGGCTGGAGCGCTTGGTGCTGAAAAAGCGCGCCAACCGCAGCTCCTGGCCTAAGCCTGCGCAGTGCTGGTGTGCGTTTCACCCCGAACGCCGGCTACTGTATAAAGCGCATCCCAAACCATGAGGGCCTGTTGCCGTGGAAGAAGTCATCGAACAGCTGCGCGAACTCAATGAGACGGTGCCCGTTCCCCTGGAGCTGCCGGACGAGGAACTGCTGGTGGAGATCGAGGAGCAGCTGCTGATCAACCTGCCCTTCGAGCTGCGCGAGTTCCTGCTCAAGGTCAGCGATGTGGTCTACGGTCGTCTGGAGCCGGTGACCGCCACCGACCCGCAGTCCCATACCTATCTGCCCGAGGTCGCGGCCGTTGCCTGGGATCTGGGCGTACCCCGCGACCTGGTACCGCTCTGTCAGGATGGCCGCGACTACTATGTGGTCGACGGCGAAGGCGAAGTGCTGCTCTGGTCCGGAGAAGAAGGCGAACTCACCGACGAAAGCTGGGACTCGGTCTGGCACTGGGCTCGCGACGTCTGGCTGACGAGCTGAGCCCCGCCCGCCTGGCCTTTACCGATGATGGTTATCCTGGCTCTGTTCCAGGGTCTCCATCAGAGCGATCTGCATACGCGAGTGCACGCGGATCAGCCAGCGCCAGAGCAAGGCACTGACACCCGCAGCCAGCAGCGCAATCATCACCAGCAACTCCAGCGTCGGCAGGATGCTCGCCGACAATGCCATCAGCAGCAACAAGATGCCCAGCAGGGACAACAGCGGAATCACCTCGGCGATCACCTTGCGCACCCGCTCGGTATGGCGACCGGCCTTGTCCGGCGTCACGCCCATTTCTGCCAGGAGCATCGAGAGCGCCTTCAGCTTGCGATAGGCCGCAATGAGGAAGGGCAGCGACAACAGCAGCGCACAGCCCCAGATCAAAGCCTTCTGCTGGTTCGGTGAAGCCACCCAATCGCTCAGCCGACTGGCAAGGGGATCGGCGAAGTAAGCGCCGCCCAAGAAAATCGCCACCACCAGGGCCAGGTTCACCCCGACCTGCAGCAGGATCTTGCGGATCATCCCGGCCAAGACGGCGTTCTGCCCCTGCGGCTGGATACTGCGCAACCACTCGCCATACATGCCGAATACGCGAGCGATGCGCTGCGGCATCACATTCGCGAGCCGCGCCGATAGAGGGTCCGCCGCCCGAATCAGGTAAGGGGTCAGCAGCGTGGTGATCGCCGAGACCGCAACCGCCACCGGGTAAAGGAAGTCACTGGTGACCTGCAGGCTGATGCCCAGCGCGGCGATGATGAAGGAGAACTCGCCGATCTGTGACAGCCCCATGCCGACCCGCAGCGACGTACGTCCATCATTACCGGCGATGAAGGCTCCCAGCCCGCACGAGAGCATCTTGCCCAGGACCACTGCGAGGGTGATCACGGCGATCGGCCAGGCGTAATCCAACAGGACCTTGGGGTCGATGAGCAGGCCGATGGCCACGAAGAAGATCGCGCTGAACATGTCGCGCACCGGCTCCACCAGCCGCTCTATCTGCGCCAATTGGCGCGACTCCGCCATGATCGCGCCGATCAGGAACGCGCCCAGAACCATGCTGTACTCCAGCTTCACCACCAGCAGGCAAAATCCGAAGCAAAGGCCGAGCACCGTCACCAGCAGCACCTCGTTGCTCTCGAACTTCGCCACATAGGCCAGCAGGCGCGGCACCAGCAGGATGCCAACGACCAGCGCGACGATCATGAACAGGCTCAGCTTGCCCACCGTGGCAAAGACCTGCCCCGGCTCCACGGAGCCACTGACGGCGATGCCGGAAAGCAGGGCGATGATGCCGATGCCGAGGATGTCTTCAACGATGAGGACGCCAAAGATCAGTTGCGCGAAGCGTTCGTTCTTCATCTTCAGGTCGCTGAGGGCCTTGACGATGATGGTCGTGGAGGAAATCGCCAGGATCGCACCGAGGAACAGAGAATCCATGGCGCCCCAACCGAAATAGCTGCCGATCTGGTAACCAATCCAGATCATCAGGACGATCTCCAGGAATGCGGCGATGAACGCCGTGGCGCCGACCTGTAACAGCTTGCCCAGGCTGAACTCGAGGCCTAAGCAGAACATCAGGAAGATCACCCCGAGTTCAGCGAGGATCTTGATCGTATCCTCGTCATGAATCAGCTCGAAGGGGGGGGTGTGCGGGCCGATGATGAACCCAGCGACGATGTAGCCCAGCACAACCGGTTGTTTGAAGCGGTGAAAGAGGATGGTCACCATGCCCGCGACCAGCATGATCACGGCAAGATCCTGAATGAAACTGATGGCATGCATGGCGACGACCTCCTTGAATCAATACGCAGCACAGCAGGCCCAGGCGAAGTACTCGCTTGGTTCCAGTGGGGCCCTTGTCAGAAATATGGATGTTCTGCTGAAGAATTTTCGGAGAGTACCATCGGCGGATACTGCGCCAGGGCGGCGCAATATGCCGATACAGTTCAACCGTTTCTGCGCGCCTGGATGTTGTCGAGTTCGAGAAGGTTGAGCAGGAACTGGCCGAAGTAGCTCAGGTCCTGCTCGATGGCTGCCCGGGCGGCCTTGCCGTCACCGGCCTGGAGCGCCTTGAAGGCATCCTCGTGGAAGTCGTTCAGGCGCAGCGACAGGTCCGCTTCGGTGAACAGACGATTGAAGAAGGGCCCGACCTGCAACCACAGCGTCTCAATGGTGCGCAGCAGGATGGGATTGGCGCAGGCGCGGTAAAGAGTCATGTGGAACAGGCTGTTGTCATTCAAGTAGCCCTGTACATCGCGGCCTTCGATGGCAATGTCCATGCGTCTCATGCAGCCCTGCAGCGTTTCCAGCTCGGCCGCGGACAAGCGCGCTGCGGCAGCTTCCACGGCCAGGCCTTCCACGGCCATGCGCACCTGGAATATCTGCGTGAAGCGCTCGCGGGTCATGGGCGGGACGCGCACCGAGCGCTGCGGCTCGCCCTCCAGGGCGCCTTCTGCCACAAGGCGCTGCAAGGCGGCGCGCACCGGCATCGGGCTGGTCCCCCAGGCGGCCGCGAGATCACGGATCTTCAAGCGTTCGCCGGGTTTGAACTGGCCTGCCAGCAGGCCTTCGCGTAGTCGTTGGTAAAGCTGTTCCTGCAGGTTCTCGGCCATGGGCATATCACCGTGCAAGGGCCGGTGGTGCCGGCAGTTGGTTCAGGGTCAGGCTGCAGTTGCGCATATCAGGGGGCCTTGTTCTCGATCAGACAATTGCCACCGTCCACTACCAGCATTTCACCGGTGATGTAGCTGGCTTCGGGGGAGGCGAGGAACGCCACGGCGGCGGCCACTTCTTCAGGGCGGCCGGCGCGGCCGAGCGGAGTGTATCGCGCGGCCTCGATTTCTTCTTCCGTACTGGAAGCTGTGCCGATCCAGCCCGGCGCCACGCTGTTCACAGTGATGCCCTGGCGCGCCACCTCCAGCGCCAGGCCCATACTCATGCCCAGCATGCCAGCCTTGGCCGCGCTGTACGCAGCCTCGCCGATATTGCTGCCACGGGTGCCGGTGGTGGAGCTGATGTTGACGATGCGGCCGTAGCCACGCGCACGCATGCCCGGCAGCACGGCGCGGGTCAGCAGGAAGGCGGTGGAGAGGTTGCGCGCCAGCGACAGGTTCCAGGTCGCGAAATCCATGTTGGCGAGTTCGGCGAAGGGTTCCGGGCTGCCCTGCATGGCCATGCCGGCATTGTTTACCAGGATATCTACGCGGCCCCAGACGGATTCGGCCCAGGTAACCAGATCAGCTACCTGCTGCTCGTCGGTCAGGTCCGCCGGACGCCCTTCGACCTCGAAGCCTTCAGCACGCAGTTCAGCCACGCGCTCGGCGATCCGTGCGCTGCTTGCGGTGATCAAGAGCCGCGCACCAGCCTGACCCAGGCGCCGGGCAATGGCCATGCCGATCCCCGACGCACTGCCCGCTCCGCTCACCAGGGCCACCTGGCCCTGCCATACTGCTTGTGTCATCTCGACCTCTTTGTGATCACAAATATGAGCTCAGGCTAACTGATCTGAGTGATTACGCCAATTCTTGACATGATTGTGATCACAAATGCAGGATGTGCAAAAATTCGAACGAGGTGTTCAACATGACTGCCAGTGGAATCAGCCAAGCCAGCGTAGAAACGTTCGCCGCCCGCGAGCGCGCCCGTTTCCTCGAGCGCAACCCGAAATCCGTCGCCCTCGCCGAACGTGCGCGAAAATCCCTCTACGCCGGCGTACCGATGCACTGGATGGCCGACTGGTCCACCCCTTGCCCGCTGTTCGTAGAGCGCGCCAAAGGCGCTCGCTTCTATGACGTTGACGGCCACGAGTACATCGACTTCTGCCTGGGCGACACCGGTACCATGTTCGGCCACTCGCCGGACCCCGTAGCCCGCGCCATTGCCGAGCAGGCCAACAACGGCCTGACCACCATGCTGCCGGGCGAGGACGCGGTGGTCTGCGGTGAGTTGCTTGCCGAGCGCTTCGGTCTGCCTTATTGGCAGGTGACCGCCACCGCTACCGACTCCAACCGCTACGTGCTGCGCTGGGCCCGCGCCATCACCGGGCGCAAGACCCTGCTGGTGTTCGACGGCTGCTATCACGGCACCGTGGACGATGTAATGGTGCGCTACCGCGACGGTCAGACCGTGCAACGCTCAGGCCTGGTCGGCCAGGCCTACGACCTGACCCAGTACAGCCGCTCGATCCCCTTCAACGATGTCGAGGCGCTGGAAGCCGCGTTGGCCCAAGGTGACGTCTGTGCCCTGCTCTGCGAGCCAGCCATGACCAACATCGGCATGGTGCTGCCCGATCAGGGCTTCATGCAGAAGTGCCGCGAACTCACCCGCAAGTACGGCAGTCTGCTGATCATCGACGAGACCCACACCATCTCCACCAACATCGGCGGCTGCACCAAGCTGTGGAACCTCGACCCGGACTTCTTCGTGGTGGGCAAGCCCATTGCCGGCGGCGTGCCCTGCGGCATCTTCGGCTGCAGCGCGGAGATGGCTGAGCAGATGCTCGCCTCGCGCAGGAAGGCCCAGGAAGACAGCCATGGCCACGGCCACAGCGGCATGGGCACCACCCTTTCGGCCAATGCCCTGGCAATGCACTGCATGCGCGCCAACCTCGAGCAGGTGATGACCCAGGCGGCCTACGACCACATGCTGCCACTGGCCAAGCGCCTGGCCGACGGCTTCCGTCGACTGATTGCCAAGCACGACCTGAAATGGTCCGTGACCGAACTGGGCGCGCGCAGCGAATTCCAGTTCTGCCCCATATCACCGCGCACCGGTGCCGAGGCCGAGGCCGCCTTCCATGACGAACTGCAGATGGCCCTGCACCTCTACCTGATCAACCGCGGCATCCTGATCACACCGTTCCACAACATGACCCTGTGCTGCCCGGACACCCTTGAGTCCGACGTGGACAAGCTGATCACCACCCTCGACGAAGCGCTGAGCGAGCTGCTGGCCATCCCCGGCGCCCGACTTTGAACCTGCCTTCTCCCTCTGGGAGAAGGTGCCCGAAGAGCGGATGAGGGGAGCCCGGCTTCCCTCACCCCGCCCCTCTCCCAGGGGGAGAGGGAAAACCAAGGACATCACCATGCAATTCGCCAATATCCAGGAAGCCCGTGACTTCCTCGACCAACACCCCGAAGTGCGCAGCTTCGAGCTGATCCTGATCGACGCCAACGGCGTACCGCGCGGCAAGCTGCTGCACCGCGACGAACTGCTGGCCATTTACGAGAACGGCCGCCCGTTGCCCAGCTCCATCCTCGCCCTGACCATTCGTGGCGAAGACGTGGAAGACACCGGCCTGGTCTGGGAAGTGGCCGACGCCGACTGCTGGACTTATCCCCTGCCCGGCAGCCTGACCCTGCAATCCTGGCGGGCAACACCGACCGGGCAACTGCAGGTCAGCATGCATCCGACCCAGGGCCTGCCGGCCTCCCCGGCCGATCCGCGCCACGTTCTGGTGCGAGCCATCGACCGCCTCAAGGCCGATGGCTACCACCCGGTGATGGCCGTGGAGCTGGAGTTCTACCTGCTGGACAAGAACCGTGACGCCAACGGTCAGCCACAACCCGCCGTGCAGATGAACGGTGTGCGCCCGGCCGCACCACAGGTCTACGGCGTGTATGAGCTGGAGCAACTACAGCCGTTCCTCGACGACCTCTATGCCGCGTGCGAAGTGCAGGGACTGCCCGTGCGCACCGCGATTTCCGAGTACGCACCCGGCCAGCTCGAACTGACCCTGGAGCACCGCTTCGACGCCTTGCAGGCAGTCGACGAGGGTGTGCGCTACAAGCGCCTCGTCAAGGGCGTAGCCAACAAGCACGGGCTGCAGGCCTGCTTCATGGCCAAACCCTTCGGCGACCGCGCGGGCAGCGGCCTGCACATGCACGTCAGCTTGGCCGATGCCGAGGGCAACAACCTCTACGCCAGCGAAGATCCGTACGGCACACCACTGCTGCGCCACTCGATCGGCGGCATGATGGCCAGCCTGCTCGACTCGCTGGCGATCTTCTGCCCCAATGCCAACTCTTTCCGCCGCTTCCAGGCCAACAGCTATGCGCCGCTGGCCAAGAGCTGGGGCGTGAACAACCGCACCGTGTCGTTCCGCGTTCCGGGCGGACCCGCCAAGAGCCGGCACATCGAACACCGCATCTGCGGTGCCGACGCCAACCCCTATCTGGCCGCTGCGGCGATCCTCGCCGGCATCCACCGCGGTATCCGCGAGCAACTGGACCCGGGGGAAGCCATCACCGGCAATGGTTATGCACAGGCCAAGGAATTCCTCCCCACCGACTGGCTCACCGCGCTGCGTGCGCTGGAGTCATCCGAATGGGCAAAAGAAGCCCTGGGCGAGGATTTCCTCAAAGTGTTCCTGGCCATCAAGCAAGAGGAATACCGCCAGTTCATGGGCGAGGTCGGTGAGCAGGACTGGCGCTGGTACCTGACCCATGCCTAAGCAGGAGGAAATCGGCTAGGCTGACCTCAAACCTCATCCAGGCCTGCTCGATGAAGGCGTGTACCCTCGCATTGCTGTTGTTGATCCTCGGCACCTGTGAGGCCGAGCCACTGCGCGTGGGCCTGGAAAGCCAGGATTACTTGCCCTATTACCGCGCCCTGCCCGGGCGCCCCGCCGAGGGCTATGCCATCGCCCTGCTGCAGCGCTTCGCCAGCAGCCAGGGCATGACACTGGAACTCGAAGCGCTGCCGATCAATCGCCTGCACCGCAACCTGCAAACCACCGACCGGCTGATGCTGGTGTTCCCCGACAACCCCGACTGGTCCCGCCAGCTCAAGGGTAGCCAGCACATGCAATACAGCCGCCCGGCCATTCGCATCATCGACGGCAGCCTGGTGCTGCGCGAGCACCTCGGCCGTGGCATCGACAGCGTTCGCCGTCTAGGTACCGTGCGCGGCTTCACCCCGGAGGCCTGGCGTGAACGCCTGCAGAATGGTCAGGTGCAGTTGGTGGAGGCCAGTGATATCGGCAGCCTGGTGCGAATGATCCTGCGCCTGCGCATCGACGCGCTGTATGCCAACCCCGAAGTGCTGCGCCATTACCTCAAGCAGCAGACCGACCTGGGCGGTGATCGCCTGGTGCTCGACCCGGATCTGCCCCTGGCGCGCACCGCCTTCCATGCCAGCAGCCTGAAACACCCGGAGCTCCTGGAAGCTTTCGACCGCTTCCTCGCCGAGCATGCCGATGAACTGGCGCAGCTACGCCGTACCCATGGCCTGGCCTGCAGTCCCAGCGACCTCACTGAGGACAGCCCGGCGTGCACCGCCCCCGCGGCGGCAGGAACACCCTGACGCAAAGGGTTATCCACCGCGATTGCCTCGCCGGGCGATTTGGTCAGGGAATTGCACGGAATCGGCACCTGTGGCGCCAACCGCACAGGCCGCGTCTACTTGTTCCAGCCACCAGACTGATGAGGCCATCATGGAACCCGGAACCGCCCAGCTGTCGATGACCGTGCTAATGACCCCGGACATGGCCAACTTTTCAGGCAATGTCCACGGCGGCACGCTGCTCAAGTACCTTGATGAAGTGGCCTACGCCTGCGCAAGCCGCTACGCCGGCCGCTACGTGGTCACACTTTCGGTTGACCAGGTGATCTTCCGCGAGCCGATCCACGTCGGCGAACTGGTCACCTTTCTCGCATCCGTGAACTACACCGGCAATACCTCGATGGAGATCGGCATCAAGGTAGTCACCGAAAACATCCGCGAACGCTCGGTGCGCCATACCAACAGCTGCTTCTTCACCATGGTGGCCCTCGACGACGAGCGTCGCCCAGCCCAGGTGCCGCCCCTGCAGCCACTTACCGCCGACGAGAAACGCCGCTACGTCCAGGCCCAGCAGCGCCGCCAGATCCGCCAGGAGCTGGAAAAGCGCTACCAGGAAATGCGCGAGGGCAGCTGAGCCCTCACTTCCCGCCTTGTACCCAAAACCCGTGGATGGTGCTGTGGGTAACTTGTAGAGCAAGCGCTGCAGCCCAGAGGCTGCGCGCCCTCTTGGGATTCGACTATTTTTTGAGCGTTTTCAATAAGTTGGGTGATGCACTACGCACAGATACTGTGCGCCAGCCTGTGGACAACCTGTGAGGCCAGGTCTCCAACCCGCGTCGTTCCTGACGTCCAAATCCATGCTTATCTTTTGATCAGTGCTGTTCCGCGGATTGGGCCCAAGCGCAGGAAAAACCAACAAGCCAAGCCTCCAGCCCAGCAACAGGGCCGTAGCGACACCTTCTCCCCCAAATTCCGTGGATAGCACTGTGGATAAGTTGTCCATGGATGCCCAGGAGCGACTCCAGCCGGTACTTTCCACTGAATGGGCATTTTCTGAACAAAATCATAGGGATAACTCCTGCCTTGCACACAGAATCTGTGCAGGCAGCTGTGGATATACTGTGAGGGCATTGCTGTAAGCCTTGTTGTCTATGGCCCACAGCGATCAGGGTGTTTTTTGATCAGCTCCGTCTTCCTCCCCCTGAGTGTGGATGTCCACGGAGTCGAGGCCAGGCTCAACGAATCCGAATGATCCGGGAAGCTGCTTGGCACCGGCTGTCGGGCTTCGCAAAGCTGAGGCCAAGCATATGAATCAAGCGACGAGCGGTGAACTGTTCACAGGAGAGGGAAAACTCTCCATCTTTTACCCAAATACCGTGGATGCAATTGTGGATAACCTGTAGTTCAACCCTTGGGATCGAGGCTAGCCGTGACTTACAGGACTTTGTGCATTTTTCGTTCTACTTCAACTAGTTATGCCAAACATTGCGCACAAAAACTGTTGGGGCATTTGTGGATAATCTGTGAGGGAATGCCTAGATCCCTTGTGCTATGTGGCTTTAAACAGCTTGAACATTATTTGATCAGGCGAACCATACACTGCCAAGACTGTGCATAAGTCGCCAGGCTGCGCTGTTCGGCAGCGAAGTCTGAGATTTCCTGTGGCCCATGAAATCCAGACTTTGCCCTTTATTGGGCTTCGCAAAGATCAACCAAACCTGCAATTCGCGCGGCAAGCGGCGAACTGTTCACAGAACACGGAGAAGTTTTCCATCTTTTGCCCAAATCCCGTGGATGCAATTGTGGATAAGCTGTAGTTCGTCTGCTGCGACTGATGCCAGCCTTGGCTTGCATGCCTTTGATCAATTTTCGTTCTATTTCAACTAGTTAAGCCAAACATTGCGCACAATAACTGTTAGGCCATCTGTGGATAATCTGTGAGGGAATGCCTAGACCCCTTGTCGTACGGGGCTTTAAGCCTACTGATCACTATTCGATCAAAGGAGCGATACGTGGCCAAGACTGTGAATAATCCGCCAACTTGGTGCTGTGCTTCAGTGCAGCCTGATATTTCCTGTGGCCATCAAGTCCAGAATTTACCCGTTGGTGCTCATCGCAAAACGAAACGCATCCTGCAAGCGATGCAGCGAGCGTCGATCTATTCACAGGCAACCGGGTACTTTCCCCGTTTTCTACCCAAATTCCGTGGAAGGAACTGTGGGTAAGTTGTCCATGGAACTCCAGGGCCCACGGCTGCCATGGGCTCCAGGCTTTTGAATGTTTTTCGAGCAATTTCAACAAGATAGCGAAGTGGCTGCACACAGAATCTGTGCAGCCGCCTGTGGACAAGCTGTGCGGGCATTGCTGGAAGCCCGATGTGGCGTGGCCTCCATAAATCTGTTCATTTTCTGATCATCCTCTCCGACCTGACCGTTAACCCCCGAAACAGCCGAAAACCTGGATGCTGCCCGTCTCGGTCATCTGCCAATTGCCGTTCCAGCTACCCTGGCTCTGCCATACCCGCGCCGGCGGGTGCTCCTTGCAATAGATGGAAGCTAGGAGGGGGCGGTAATTACCGGTAGATCAAGCCACCGAACGGCCGCTGTGGATAACCCTCTCCCTCCGTCAGCGGAGGGAGAAGAAGTGGTCCGGCCAGAAACGCTCGGCCCGCGCGCTGGGCATAACGTCAGTGCTGGTGCTGAGCCACAGCAGCCGGCGCTTCCTTCTGCACATGGATTTCCACTTCCAGGTCACCGGCCTTCTGGAAGTGCAGGGTCAGGGGGAATTTGTCACCGTCGTTCAGCGGCTGCTTGAGGCCGAACATCATCAGGTGGTAACCGCCCTGCTCCAGGCGCACTTCACCACTCGGGGGAATCTCCACACCGCCCTGGACCTGCTGCATCTTCATCATGCCGTCCTTGTGCAGGTGCTCGTGGATCTCCGTCTTGCCGGCGCGAGCGGTATCGGCACCGAGCAGCTTGTCGACCTGCTCGCCCTTGTTGTGGATAACCAGGAAAGCAGCGCCGTTGGGTGAAACCGCGGGTACCGCCAGGGCCCAGGGATGCTCGATATGCAGCGAGCCAAAGTTGTAGTCATGGGCGGCCAGGGTGGCGGAACAGCTCAGCAAGGCCCCCAGGGCCAGCAATGTCTTACGCATGTTGGAACTCCATTCGTTCGATTGACTGGCGCCCACCCCAGCGGGCGCCAACTGCTTTCCATTCACGAGCTAGCTCGCGATCGCCTTGCTCACGCCGATGCGCGACAGCACCAGCCGGTCCAGCGCCCAGACCGCCAGCAGAGACATGCCTACCAGCGGAAAGACAATGCCGAGGCCGATCATGATCATCACTGCGGTTTTCCACAACGGCAGGTCATGGCGCAGCGGCGGCACGCCCAGGCTCCCCTGTGGACGGCGCTTCCACCACATCACCAGTCCGCTCACGGCACTGAGCAGAATCAGCAGGCACACGCCGAACATCAGCAGTTGGTTGGCCAGCCCGAAGAACTTGCCTTCGTGCAGAACCACGCCCATTTCCACGCTTCTGGCCACAATGCCGTAGTCCTTCCAGCGGATATCGGCCAGGACCCGGCCGCTGTACTGGTCGATATGCAGGGTCGCGTCGTTGCGCGGATCATTGGCGAACACGGCAATGGTAAACACACCTGTAGCGTCGGCTGGCAAGGTGATGCTGTAGCCAGGCAGCACGCCACGCTCGCGAGCGGTGTCGACCACTTGCCGCAGGCTGACCTGACTGGCAGACGGAGCATCTTCCTGGGTCACATGCCCCTTGTGCGCGGCATGAGGGTCGGAGACCGGCAGCGGAGTGTTCTCCACCGCCCAGGCCACCGTCTGGTCGGTAGCGCTGTTGAGGGTACGAGCCTGCAGCCCGGACTTCGGTACCTCGTTCCACATCGCCGCCGGGAAGCGGTTCCAGACGGCAGCGAAGGACTCGCCCCAGTACCCCGTCCAGGTCATGCCGGTCAGTAACATGAACAGCAGCAGCAATGAACCCCAGAAGCCGGTCACTGCATGCAGATCGCGCCAGAACAGCCGACCGCGGCTGGCCAGGCGTGGCCAGAACACCCCGTGCACGGCTTGCCCACGCGGCCACCAGAGGTAAAGTCCGGAGACCACCAGGACTACCGCCCAACCTGCCGCCAGCTCGATCAGTCGGTCACCCAGGGTGCCAATCAGCAACGTGCCGTGTAACGAACGCGAGATGGCCTGGAGATTGTTCTCCGCATCCTGAATACCCATGATCTTGCCGCTGTAGGGGTCGACGAAGACATTCTGTTTGCGGCTGTCCAGCGTGGCCACGAACTGCGCGCTGCGGTCGACGTCCGCCGGTGGCAGGTACTGGCTGACAGCGGCCTGTGGATAAGCCTGCCGCAGGCGCTCCAGCTGCTGATCGGCGCTGAGCGCCTGGGAACCCGGCTGGACGCTCATCAGGTCGCTGTAGAGCAGATTGTCCAGCTGCGGTTTGAACAGATAGATGCCGCCGGTCACGGACAGCATGATCATGAACGGAATGACGAAAAGCCCGGCATAGAAATGCCAGCGCCACGCCAGGTTATAGAAGGAGACCCTGTTGTTGGCCATTGTCGTACTCCCGGATAAGGATGTGCCCCCGCCTGGCCGTGGCTCACGAGCGGCCACGCAGGTACGCGGAGCAGCCCACGGCAGCGCCAGGACCAGGTTGCTCATGTCCAGCTGCGGGGCGGATCGGTTCTATTCAGGCGAGTACGGCAGGAGGAGCGCGGGTCAGCGCATTGGGGAACACCGCTGAAGCGGCATGGCCGCGGTGGACGGCCGCAAAGATCCGGGGGCTGGCAGGATTCGTCAGAAAACCGGCCAGCAACGGTGCAGGGCTGAGGGCCGGCGAATTGAACAACAGCGTGCAGTAGCCGCATTTGGCCCAGGTTGTCTCGTGTCCGGGCTGCGCCGGCTGCTCGGTCGAGAGCTGATGATCCGTGGCACAGGCCAGTTCGCCCATCCACGCGGGTACAGCCTGTCGAGGGGGCGTCAGCGACTGGGACAATAAGGGACCGGCGAACACCAGCAGCATGGCCAGAAGGCCAAGCCAGGCACCACGCTGATGTCGTCTGCCGTAGGTCACAGGAGCTCCCGGGCCGGTCCGTCGGAAGGGCGCTTATGCTAGCCAAACGCCTCGCTGGGAAAAAGCCTAGCCGCTGGGGCAGATGGCCGCAGGCCGTACATGAAGAAATCCGCACCGACCGGCAGCGTGCTTCACGGCGGGAGTCCCAGGACAGCTGGAGCGCGCAATGCGAGAATCCCTGGCTTTTGCTGGAGCGCCAAGGAGGTGTGCCCCGTGGAAATCCTTTACTTCTCGCCGATGCTGCTGGGGCTGAACCTGATGCTGGCCAGCGCGGTAGCCTGCACGGGCCTCTGGTACTTTTCGAGGCCTTACCAGGGGCCTGGATTCTGGATGACCGGCACCTGGACACTGATCCTCGGCATCCTCTTCTTCATGGGCTTCATGGCCAGCGGCAGCCGAACGCTCAACGTGTTGGGCAATGCCACCCAACTGGCTGGGGAAGCGATCCTGCTGCTGGGTGTCTTCCGCTTTCTCGGACGTCGCCTCCCGTACTGGACGGTGCCGCTCAGCGCCGGTCTGATGGCTGCCGTAAACACCTGGCACTGGTTCAGCCCACTTAATTCGGAGCTGCTGATCGCGATCTATGCCGGCATCGCCGGTATTCTGCCCTTGCAGGCCTGCTGGGCACTGTTCATCGAATGCAGCGAAGCCGAGCTGCGCAGTGCACGTCTGTTCGTCGCCATCACGCTTTCTGGCTATGCGCTGGTGACCCTTCTGCGCGGTGCCATCGGTTTGTACGACTGGCAGCAACACATCGAGCATGCCGACGTCACCCGCTCGGTGAGCTACCTTCTGCCCTACAACTTCGGCATCCCGCTCTGGGTTATCGCCCTGGTGGGCCTGGCCCTGCTGACAATGCGCCGTATCCTTAGCGACAGCCAACGCAACGCGCGCCAGGCCGAAGCCAGTGCACGCCGGTTCGAGCGTCTGATGAATGTGGCCAATGCAGGGATGCTAGTGGTGGAGCAAGGCCGTATCCAGGACGCCAACCCCATGCTTGAACGGCTGGTTGCGCTTCGCCGTGATGCGCTGCTCGGCCAACCGCTCAGCCTGCTCTTCAACGCCGGCCAGGCGCCTCTGGTGCATGACCTGCTGAGTCGGGCCGATGGTCGCCCACATGACGTAGAAGCTTTGCGTGGCGATGGTGCAGGCTTTCCCGCCGAACTGGCCGTCGCGGCACTGGACGACACCTGCCAACGACTGGTGGAGATTCGCGATGTCAGCCATCGCAAGGCCCTGGAGAACAAACTGCTGCACCTCGCGACCACCGATCCCCTGACCGGCGCCCTGAATCGTCGGGCATTCGAGGAGCGCGCCGAACAGGAGCTGCAGCGCGCCCGGCGGCAGCGCACGGCGCTGTGCCTGGCCCTGCTCGACCTTGACCATTTCAAACGCATCAACGATCGGCATGGCCACCAAACCGGTGATGAGGTACTCCGCCAGTTCAGCCACCTCTGTCAACAACAGGCCCGACGTACTGACCTGTTCGCCCGCTACGGGGGCGAAGAGTTCATCCTCGTGCTCCCGGACACGGCGGCGGAATCTGCCAAGCACCTGCTGGAGCGCATCCGCCAAACCCTGGAGTGCTTGGAACTGCAAAGCCCCGACGGCCCGCTGCGGGTCAGCGTCAGCATCGGCCTGGCCGCACTCACCGAGGACCAGAACCTGCTGGGCTTGCAGGCAGCTGCCGATGCGGCCCTTTATCAGGCCAAGGAGCGGGGACGAAACCGCGTCGAACTGGTCCGCTGAATTCCCCTGGATGAGTTAAGCTTTTGCCTAGGTTCCTGGAGTCATCATGCTAAGCCTCGCCGACCTCTTCCTCTTCATGCTGTTCGCCGCAGGCGCGGCCTGGTTGTGGCGCAGCCATGGCGTGCGTGAACGCGCACTGCAGTTGGCCAAGCAACATTGCGCTCGCCTGGATGTGGAATTGCTCGACGGCAACGTCGCCTTTCGCCGTCTGGCCATGGTCCGCGACGCCAAGGGCAACCGACGCCTTGCCCGCCTCTATGACTTCGAGTTCACCGTGACAGGCGAACAGCGCCTGACCGGCAGCATCCAGATGTTCGGCCAGCGGCTCGGACGCATCGAGCTTCAGGCCCACCCTTTCCAGGCCCAGGCACAGCATGACAGCAAGGTCATCCAGATGACCGAGTGGCGCCGCACCCACCCCAAGGCGGATGAGCAGCGCCGGGTCGATTAGAGCAGCCCCAACGCCTTCAGGCTTGCTTTACCCAACTCGATACGCTTTGGCGCATCGCTAAGCTGGGACATGTCGATGTTGAGGGCGAAGGCGTAAACCTTGTCGTCCTGCTTCACCCAGCCCACCCACCAGCCGATCGCCGGTGTGCTGCTGTCAGCCCAACCGGTCTTGCCGTGCAGCTGCCAGCCCGGGCCCTGCTCCAACAGGGTGATCTGGCGGACCGCGGCCTGGGCCTCCTCCGGGAACGGCAGCTGCCCCTGAGCCAGACGGGCGAGGAAACCGGTCTGTTCCATGGCGCTGATCGCCAGGGGGCCATCCAGCCAAAATCTGTCCACAACCTGACCAATCTCGCCATTGCCATAACCGAGCTGACGGACGCCCGCCTGGATTCGTTCCAGGCCCACCCGACGCGCTAGCTCCTGGTAAATCGCCACGTTGGAGATCCGAATAGCCTCGCGCAGGCTCATGTCGCGCTCCCACGCTTTCATCCATTGCGGCTTGCCGCCATAGGGCAACACCTCGTCGAAACTCTTCACCGCACCTGTGGATAAACCAATTAGGCTGTTGGGGATCTTAAAGGTAGAAGCCGGCGCGAAGCGCGTTTCGGCCCGCGCCCGATCATGGCCGATGTAGCGATCGGCGCCGACGTCGTAGACCACGAAGGTCCCGCGTAGCTTCGCCTCGCTGAACAGCTGCGCCACTGCCGGGCTCTCCAGCCAGGTGGGCGCAGCCAATACGTGGCTGGCAAACAGGACCAGCAGCCCTGTGAATAACTTTTTCATAGTCGAGTTCCCTTCTGGATAGTGCGATTGATCATGCAGGCCGGAGCAGGAACGCCGCAGTGCGTTCCGCACTGGATGCGGGGAACTCCTGCATGAAGCAATGTCCACCGTCCACCACCAGGGCGCTGACATGGCCGTTCTGCGCGGTCAGGCGCGCCACCGACTTGGCCACGAACGGATAGCTGTTCTGCCCGTGGAGCACCAGCGTCGGCGTAACGATCCGGCCCAACGAAGGCCAAAGACGCTTGGGAAACGAGCTGAAGATCTCGGCCTCGCGGCTTGGTCGGCATTTGAGCTCGACGCCGCCATCCACCTCCTTGAGCGCATGGTCGATGTAACCCTGGAAGGCTTCCTCCGCCCAGCCCTTGAAGATGCCGCGTCCATGCAGGTTGGCCCAGGCCGCCCGGCGATCCGCCCAATGGTGGCGACGGGCCCTGGCGCGGCTAGCCATGGTGGTGCGACGGTGCAGCCCTAGCACCTCGGAGAAAGCCATGGCGCCAATCATCGCCGTGGTGAAAAACACCGGGTCGAGCAGCACTGCGCGCCGGAACAGGTCGGGGTGGCGGGCCATGATCAGACTGCTCAGAACCCCGCCGAAGCTATGCCCGGCAGCGAAGCGCGGCACCTCGCCAAAACGGGCGCGCCCTACCTCGAAGGCTTCCACGGCCAACTCGGCATTGCGATTCCAGCCAAGGAAGCGGCCACCGTGGTCGCTGTCGCCATGACCCTGGATATCGCAGAGCCAGAGGTCGAAGTCCTGCGCCAGCAGCTGCAGCATGGGCGCGTAGGTGCGGCCGCAGAAACCATTGCCGTGCAGGAAGTGCAGCAGCGGCTTGCCGGATACCGGGCTGTGCCAGCCACGCAGGGTGAATCCAGCCGAACTCGAATGGGACCAGGGGATCAATTGCATCGAACAGGCCTCGAAATGACAGCGCGCAGTTTAGCCATAGCGCTGCGTTGAAGGCAGATGCAGAGGGCACCCGTGGTATCGTTTCAGCCCCAAACCCAAGGACTGCTGGCCTTGCTGACCCGCCCCCTGCGCATCGCACTGCTCATCCTGCTGCTGCTCGCTGGCCTGTTCACGGTGATGCACCTCGCCGGACGCCACGCCGAACAGCAAGCATTGCATGAGGAAGGCAAGCTGGCCCGTGAACAACTGGCGCTCTATGCCGGAACGCTGCAGACGCTGATCGACCGTTATCGCGCCCTGCCCGCCGTGCTGGCCCTGGACCCGGAGTTGCGCACTGCGCTCGATGGCCCTGTGGATAACCTCTTGCAGCGCCAGCTCAACCTGAAGCTGGAGCGCACCAACGAGGCCGCTGGCTCCACCACCCTGGAACTGTTGGACCGGACCGGCCTCGCGGTCGCAGCCAGCAACTGGCGTCTGGCCACCAGTTTCGTTGGGCACAACTACGGCTTTCGTCCCTACTTCCAGCAAACCCGCACACGGGGCAGCGGACGTTTTTATGCGGTGGGAGTGACCAGCGGCATCCCTGGCTATTTTCTCTCCCAGGCCGTGCGCAACGAGCAGGACGAATTCCTCGGGGCCGTGGTGGTCAAGCTGGAGTTTCCGGAACTCGAGCAGGAATGGAGTCAGCGCCCGGATATCATCCTTGTCAGCGATGCCAAGGGTGTAGCGTTCATCGCCAACCAGCCGGGCTGGCGTTACCGCGAGCTGCAGCCACTCTCCGCGCAAAGCCGGGCCGAGTTGGCCACGACCCGGCAGTATGACAAGCAGCCCCTGGCGCCGCTGGCCCATCGCACTCTGCAGACGCTGGGCGAAGGCAGCCGGATGGTACGCGTTGACGGCCCGGTCGGAAGCGCCGACTACCTATGGGAAAGTCTGCCCTTGCCCAGCGAGGGCTGGACGCTGCACCTGCTGCGCAACCCGCAAAGCGTTGCCAGCAGCGGCCGCAGTGCGGCGCTGGCGGCGGGTGGTGCCTGGCTCGCGCTGTTCTTCCTCGGCCTCTTCCTGCACCAGCGCTGGCGCATGGCCCGTCTGCGCCAGCGCAGCCGTGAGGAACTGGAGCGCCTGGTTGAACAGCGCACAGCCGCTCTTCGGACAGCACAGGATGGTTTGGTGCAGGCAGCCAAACTCGCGGCGCTCGGGCAGATGTCCACAGCACTGGCCCATGAGATCAACCAACCACTCACTGCTCTGCAGATGCACCTGGCCAGCCTGCGCCTGATGCTCGATAACAATCAGCTGGAACAGGCGCGCAAGGCCCTGCCCAGGCATGAGGAGCTGTTGCAGCGCATGGCAGCACTCACCAGTCACTTGAAAACCTACGCCCGCAAGACACCGGGCGGGCTACGCGAATGCCTGGAACTGGGCAGCGTTGTGGATAAGTCCCTGCAACTGCTGGCACCCAACCTGCGCGATGCCCAGGTGAAGATTCACCAGGAGCTGAACGTGCCGGCCTGGATTTCCGGCGATGCCATCCGCCTTGAACAAGTCATGGTCAACCTGTTGCGAAACTCCCTGGACGCCGTAGCGGACAAGCCCCACCCAGAGTTGTGGATAACCCTGTGCCGCGAGGAAGACTCCTGGTTGCTCAGCGTCGCGGACAATGGCGGCGGGATAGCCGACGCCGACTTGCCGCAGATATTCGACCCCTTCTTCACTACCAAACCGGCGGGTGCCGGTTTGGGCATCGGACTGGCGGTATCCTTCGCCATCGTCCATGAGCTGGGAGGCACCCTGAGCGCCGCCAACCAGGGCGAAGGCGCCGTGTTCAGACTGCGCCTGCCTGTGGATAAAACCCGAGAGGACTCCCTATGCCCGTCCAGGTGATTTTCGTCGATGACGAAGCGGCCATCCGCGAGGCCGTTCGTGAATGGTTGGAGCTGTCCGGCTACCTGGTACGCACCGAAGCCAGCGCCGAGGAGTGCCTGAAACATCTGGACGCCGACTTCGCCGGAGTGGTGATCAGCGACCTGCGCATGCCCGGCATGGACGGCATGGCCCTTTTGCAAGCCATCCAGGCCCTGGACCGGGAGCTGCCGGTGCTGATGGTCACCGGCCATGGCGACGTACCCCAGGCGGTCGAGGCCATGCGTTTCGGCGCCTACGACTTCATCGAGAAGCCTTTCACCGCCGAGCGTCTGCTGGAAAGCCTGCGCCGTGCCCTGGAAAAACGCCGGCTGGTGCAGGAAAACCGTCATCTGCGCCTGCAGGTCGACCTCAAGGATCAGCTCGATGGTCGCCTGCTGGGGATATCCCGCCCCATGGTCCACCTGCGTCGGCAGGTATTGGATCTGGCGCAGACGCCGGTCAACGTCCTGCTGCGCGGCGAAACCGGCAGCGGCAAGGAAATGGTAGCCCGCTGCCTGCACGACTTCGGACCGAGGGCCGGCAAGCCCTTCGTCGCACTGAACTGCGCCGCCATCCCGGAGAACCTCTTCGAGAGCGAACTGTTCGGCCACGAGAGCGGCGCCTTCACCGGTGCCCAGGGCAAACGCATCGGCAAGATCGAGCATGCCCACGGCGGCACCTTGTTCCTCGACGAGATCGAGAGCATGCCTCTTGCACAGCAGGTCAAGCTGCTACGGGTGTTGCAGGAACAGCGCCTGGAGCGTCTGGGTTCGAATCAGAGCATCGCTGTGGATATCCGTGTGATCGCCGCCACCAAGCCAGACCTGCGCGACGAAGTCCGCGCGGGGCGATTCCGTGAGGATCTGCTCTACCGCCTCAACGTCGCCGAGCTGCAGTTGCCAGCCCTGCGCGACCGCCGCGAAGACATCCTGCTGTTGTTCGAGCACTTCGCCCACGCCGCCAGCGAGCGACTCGGCCGCCCCTCCCCAACGCTGACACCGGCTGAGCTGGCACATCTGCTGGCGCATGACTGGCCGGGCAACGTGCGCGAACTGGCGAACGCCGCTGAACGCCATGTGTTGGGGTTATCCACAGGGAGTACGCAGGGTGCCGAGGCCGAACCGTCCCTGGCTGAACTGATGGAATCCTACGAAGCCCAGTGCCTGCGCCAGGCGCTGGCTCGCTCACAAGGTGATATCAAGGCGGTCATGAGCCTGCTGCAACTGCCCCGCCGCACCCTCAACGAGAAGATGGTGCGCCACGGCCTGGCGCGCAGCGAGTTCCTGCGCGGCGAGGACGACTGACCCTGTGGAAAACTGCTGATTTAGAGGGTTGCTGAGCGAAGCGAAGCCAACGACCCCGGATAGGGACCGCGCAATGTTGGTTTTGCAGAGCCAGCGCCAACCTACGCAGCGTAATAGTCTGCTGATCCTGGCGACTCTGTAGGACAGGTCATCGGCCTGCTTTACGAATGTATTCGCACCTGCAAGCGAGCACGGCCATCACATCACCGACTGATCGGCGGAATCTTGCTCATCGGCTTGTAGGCATCGGCAATATTCCGCGCATGCCCCCTGAAAGAAGCCGCTAAAACCCCTCTATTCCGGGCCTTTCCTCCCCTGGCACAGGTCCTGCTAAGTGCTCATCGCTCATGCACCGCCCAGCGCTGTGCCCACAACAACAACGATGACTCGAGGAAAGATGATGGATAACTCCAGCACCCTGACTGCCTCAGCTGTACACCGCACCACATCGCAACGCATCAAGTCCATTTTCAGCGGCTCGGTCGGCAACCTGGTCGAGTGGTACGACTGGTACGTCTACGCCGCCTTCTCGCTGTACTTCGCCAAGGCGTTCTTCCCCCAGGGCGACTTGACCGCCCAGTTGCTCAACACTGCCGCGATCTTCGCCGTGGGCTTCCTGATGCGGCCCATCGGTGGCTGGCTGATGGGCATCTACGCCGATCGCAAGGGCCGCAAGGCTGCGCTGTTGGCCTCTGTTCTGCTGATGTGCTTTGGCTCGCTGATCATCGCGCTGACCCCCAGCTATGAATCCATCGGCATTGCCGCGCCCATCCTGCTGGTGGTCGCACGCCTGCTGCAGGGTCTGTCGGTAGGCGGTGAGTACGGTACTTCTGCCACCTACCTGTCAGAAATGGCGACCCACGAGCAACGCGGCTTCTTCTCCAGTTTCCAGTACGTGACGCTGATCTCCGGCCAGCTCATCGCGCTGGCGGTGCTGATCGTGTTGCAGCAGTCCCTGAGCACCGAACAGCTGGAAAGCTGGGGCTGGCGCGTACCCTTCCTGATCGGCGCCCTTTGCGCGGTGGTGGCCATGTTCCTGCGTCGCGGCATGGAAGAAACCGACTCCTTCACCAAGAAGAAGGAGAAGTCGAAGGAAAGCCTGATGCGCACCCTGATGCGCCATCCGAAGGAGCTGCTCACAGTAGTCGGACTGACCATGGGCGGTACCCTGGCCTTCTACACCTACACCACCTACATGCAGAAGTACCTGGTGAACACCGTGGGCATGAGCAAGGGCGACTCGACCATGATCTCGGCCGCCACGCTGTTCCTCTTCATGCTGTTGCAGCCAATCGTGGGCGGGCTTTCCGACAAGATCGGCCGTCGCCCGATCCTGATCGCCTTCGGCGTCCTCGGTACTCTGTTCACCTACCCGATCCTGAGTACCCTGCACACCATCGAAACCTGGTGGGGCGCGTTCTTCCTCATCATGGCGGCGCTGATCATCGTCAGCGGCTACACCTCGATCAACGCCGTGGTGAAGGCCGAGCTGTTTCCCACCGAGATCCGCGCCTTGGGCGTAGGCCTGCCCTATGCGCTGACCGTGTCGATCTTCGGCGGCACCGCTGAATACGTGGCGCTGTGGTTCAAGAGCATCGGCATGGAAAGCGGCTTCTACTGGTACGTCACCGCGTGCATCGCCTGCTCTCTGCTGGTGTACGTCTTCATGAAGGACACCCGTACCCACTCCCGGATGAACCAGGAATGAAGGAGCCCTGAAGGCTCATGCCCCAGCACTCTCCAGGGGCCTTTTTATCGCAATCAACGGGCCCTTCGGGGCCCGTTTTCGTTTTGGGGTCAGTAGGTGGCCTATAGGCCGCCAGGGGAATGAATTCGCTCCAACAAAGCGCGACCGCCTCGGTGTGGGGGAAAATTCACTGGCCTAGGGCCGGCAACAATCGTGATTCCCTACAGCTACACGAGGCGACAGGCCTCGAACGCGGCCTTCAATGCCGCCTCGTCCTGAGCCTCGGCAAAGATCAGCTCCAGCCGCGAATCCTTGCGCCATTCACTGGCCTGCCAATGGATCGCCGCCCCCTCCAGCGCATTGCCAGATAGCCAGCCGGCATTGGTGTGCAGCACTAGCTTGGCCCGTCGCCACGGCAGTCTGGAAAGCCATATCTGGACCCGCATCAACTCGAAATACTGGCTCGGATGCCAGCGCCAACCAATGCTCCAACCCTCGTTTTGGGACTGGATCTGGCAGATCGGTTGTGCCGGATTTGTCCACAAAGTCGGAGTTTCACCCACAGCTGTTGGTAACTGGTTGATATCTACAGCTTTTCCACTTTGTGCATGGATACCCGGTAGCTCCGAGATATCGAGCCTTCCCCAACTTGCCCACAGCACCTTGATAGGGGGCAATTGCTTGAGAAGTTTTCCACATGTGGATGAGTCCAGGTGTTCCGACTTGTTTAATATCAATAGGCCAGCACCCGGTAGGGCCTCCCGCTGGCTGTCCGGTAGGGCTTGGCCTGTAGCTAAGGCCGCTGCGTCCAGCACCATGACGCTGGGTTGAAGCGCCAGTACCCCTTCCCAGGGGGGTTCACGTAGCTGACGCTGAATCTCGAGGGGATGGCCGAGTCCGGAGGGTTCTATCAGTAGCCGGTCCGGCCTCGCCTTGCGTAGCAGGCGCGCAAGCCCAACCTGGAATGGCGCGCCATTGACGCAGCAGACGCAACCGCCTGCCACCTCCGCAAGACTGATGCCGTCGTCATCGCTGCTAAGAAGGGCGGCATCCAGACCGATCTGGCCGAATTCGTTGATTAGCACTGCCCAGCGTTCGTGGGCAGGACGTTGTGCCAGCAACTGACGGATCAGACTGGTCTTGCCAGCCCCCAGGGGGCCGGCAATGAGATGGGTGGGGATATGTGTAAGCATGGCTCCATGGTGCTGCGTCACAGCCCTCGAGGAAAGCTGCGTGTTAGAGTCGCCGCCATTCAGTTCAGGAGCGATCCCAATGCGTGTGTGGTTGCTGATGTTGCTGGCCCTGTCCTCCGAGGTGCACGCCGAAGCCTGCGTCGTGCATACCCAAGCCGAGCGGCTGGAAGTGAAGCTTTGCCAGGAAAACCGCAGTATTCCTCCGACACTCTTCCGCGAAGGCTTCTGCCAACCGCAAATACAGGGGCAGAAAGTCGAGGTCAGCTTCGCCCCGCACTGCCCCTCCGGCGCCTTCGGCATCTGCCGCAATGCCCAAGTGAGCAACCAGCCTTACCGCCAGGATATCCACTACTATGGTGTAGCCAGCGATACCCGTTACCTCAAGCCGTTTTGCGAAGGGCAGAGCCAAGGAACGTGGGAGTAGCACTGGCATCGCGTCCTTGTAGGGCCGAATTCATTCGCCAAGGGCTGCGCCCTAGCCTCAACTCGAGGGTCAGCCTTGGTGTCCTCGCGGGGCGCTATCTTTGGCTCCGCGTCGACCCACCATCCGTTCAGCCCAGCCAGTCCAGGGTAAGCAGCAGGCGGCTTTCCCCGGGCGCCGGCCGCGGGGACCTGTGGATAATTCCCCGCCCCTCATTCCCCAGCCACTTTTCTCCCTTGAACAGCGCCACGTCGCCTGCAGCTAACTGCTGGTTATCCACAACCTGGAGGAGTTCGGCTGACGAGTCAGCAAGGCGGGCTCGCGGAAAGTCATCCTCGCGCAACCATTGGCTTGCGCAACCGGCGTAGGTGGTGATCAAGCGCAGCGGCACGTGGTCGACGTGAAAGCGTGGGCACATGGCCTTGTCCAATCGGCGCAGCCGTAAGCCTATATGTCGGGCGTCCACCAGGCAGGCAAATCCACGCACCAGCCAGGCGACGTCCGCAACGAAACCTGCGTAGCCGTCCAGGTGGGCAAAGCCGGTCGCCAGCCCGTCAAGCGAAGGCTCACTGTCCGACGTTTGCAGCTCGATCGTCATGGACTCGCTTAGCGGTTCGCCAAGCGCTACCAAGGCGCTGGCGAACCCGGCGACGTGCAACGGCAGGCGGCGTTGCCAGACGGCCAGGTTGGTCCCGTCTCGCAGAACTTCGCTGAGTACCTCCGGACTATCACCCAGCACCTGTCGCGGCGCAGCCTCCCGCTGCCACGCCAGCATCAGGCGAGCTCCTCATGCCAGGGGCCGAATGGATCAGCGAACTGCCCCCAGGCTTCACGACCCAGGGCCATCTCACCATCGTCCAGCAAGCAGGCATCAAGCTCGGCGGTAAGGCGAGCAAAGTCGATGCCCTGGCCGATGAACACCAGCTCCTGACGGCAGTCTCCAACATCGGGCATCCAGTTCTTCATGACCTGCTGGAGCCCCTCTCCATCCTGCGGCCAATGTGCCTGGGGCACAAAGCGCCACCAGCGCCCCGCGTACCCGTGACGCATCAACCCACCGGCCTGGGACCAATTGCCTGCCTCTTCCGGTTTGCTGGCCAGCCAGAAGAAGCCCTTCGAGCGCAGCAGGCGGCCATTGGTCCACTCCCGATTCAGGAAAGCGAAGAAACGCTGTGGATGGAACGGCCGGCGTGCGCGGTAGCCGGCGGAGGCGATGCCGTATTCCTCGGTTTCCGGCACATGCTCGCCGCGCAATTCCTTGAGCCATCCGGGCGCTTGGGCCGCGCGCTCGAAGTCGAAATGGCCAGTATCGAGAATCTGCTTCAGATCGACCTGGCCCATGATCATCGGCAGGACTCGGGCACCGGGATTGAGACGTTGCAGGATCGCCGTCAGCTCCTCGCGTTCAGCGCTGGAAATCAGGTCGACCTTGCTGATCAGGATGACGTCGGCGAACTCCACCTGCTCGATCAACAGGTCGCTGACGGATCGCTCATCCTCATCACCCAAGGTCTCGCCGCGGCTGGCAAGGCTGTCAGCCGCCTGGTAGTCGGCAAGGAAATTGACCCCGTCGACTACGGTGACCAAGGTGTCCAGCCGCGCCAGATCGGACAGGCTGCGGCCCTGTTCGTCACAAAAGGTGAAGGTCTCAGCTACTGGAAGCGGCTCGGAGATGCCGGTGGACTCGATCAGCAGGTAGTCGAAACGCCCCTCGCGGGCCAAGCGGCTGACCTCCTCCAGCAAATCTTCGCGCAGGGTGCAGCAGATGCAGCCGTTGCTCATCTCGACGAGTTTCTCGTCGGCACGGTTCAGACTGACGTCGCGTTGCACTTCGCTACCGTCGATGTTGATTTCGCTCATGTCATTGACGATGACCGCCACGCGCAGTTGTTCGCGGTTCTTCAGCACATGGTTGAGCAGCGTGCTCTTGCCGGCTCCGAGGAAGCCGGACAGCACGGTTACGGGAAGTCGGGATGGCATTGGGGTCTCCTCAGGCATGGCGCTGGTGGCGCTCTCGTTGTTCCTGGCGCTCTTTGGCTTCGATGCACAGGGTTGCGGTGGGGCGTAACAGCAGGCGCTGCAGGCCGATCGGTTCACCAGTTTCGGCGCACCAGCCGTATTCGCCGCGAGCCAGGCGCTCCAACGCCTGGTCGATCTTGTCCAACAGCTTCTTCTCGCGCTCGAGGAGGCGCAGTTGCCACTGGCGTCGTTCTTCACGGCAGGCGAGGTCGGCCTCATCACTCGCCGGCTCGACATTCCGCAACTCACCAAACTCATCCTCGATGCGCTGCTGCAACTCCTCGCGCTGGCCCTGCAGCAAGGTTCGGAAGTACGCCTGCTGGGCCTCATTCATGTAGGCATCGGCAGGTTGGGCGAGCAGGTCTTCCTGGCTGAACTGGGTATCGGACATGGTCACGTTCGCTTGGTGTTTTAATTGTTATAACATAACATGTGGAATTCATTCCAAGCCGAGGTTCTCGATGAACGCCCTCACCCTTCCGGACATCGCAGCCCAATCCACCACCGAACCAGCCTCGCTGGATTGGGTCGGCATGTGCGACATCGCCGTGCCACTGTTGCTGGAAGATCAGCGCATCAACGCGCGTGCCGACGCCGGCGTGAGCCTTGATGACCCCGGCGCACGAGGCATTCACATGTCGCGTCTGTACCTGGCACTGGGTGCTCTGCAACACCAAAGACTGACGCCGGCCGTGCTGCAAGGGCTGCTAAGGCAGTTCCTCGACAGCCACCAGGGCCTTTCCAGCAACGCTTACCTTCGCCTGCGTGGGGAGGCTCTGTTGAGTCGCCCAGCTCTGGTCAGCCCGCTGTCCGGGTGGAAGGCTTACCCCTTCGAGATCGATGCACGCCAGGACTCATGGGGGTTTCACGTGGAACTACGACTGCAGGTGGCCTACTCCTCCACCTGCCCATGCTCTGCGGCTCTCGCCCGCCAACTCATCCAGCACCGCTTCAAGGAGGACTTCGCCGGTAAGCCGCTGGACCCTGAGGCGGTCCTCGAATGGCTCGGCAGCAGCCAGGGGATAGTCGCCACGCCGCACAGCCAACGCAGTTGCGCGCAGATCCAGGTCCGCCTGACCGCCATAAACGAGCTACCTCTGCAACGGCTGATCGACCTCGCCGAGCAGACCCTGGGCACGGCGGTGCAGACGGCAGTCAAGCGGGCGGACGAACAGGCATTCGCCCTGGCCAATGGACAGAACCTGATGTTCTGCGAGGACGCGGCGCGCCGCCTGGATCAGGCGCTACGCGGGGAAAGCTGGCTGGATGGTTTCCACCTCAGGGTCGTGCACGCGGAGAGCCTCCACGCACACGACGCCGTCGCCGAAAGCCGCTGGACCCACTATGCGTAGATATCCGCACGACTCCACGGCAGCTCATGGGAGCCGTCCACATGGGGCTTCAGCGCAAGGATCTGGTGCAGGTTGATCCAGCCCTTCTGAAAGGCATGGGAACATCCGGCGAGATAGAGACGCCAGATCCGTAGCGCCTGCTCCGGAACCAGCTGTGCCGCCTGTTCCAACCTGGCCTCCAGGTTGCCGCTCCAGAGCTCCAGGGTACGCGCGTAGTGCAGGCGCAGGCTTTCGACATCAACCACCTCCAGCCCCGCCAGACTGAGCTGCGCCACCATCGTGGACAGGTGCGGCAACTCGCCATGGGGAAAGACATAGCGATCGATGAATTCGCCGGCGCCACGAGCCACCGGGCGTCCATCCGGATGCCGGGCAGTGATGCCGTGATTCATGATCAAGCCGCCGTCACGCACTGCACCAAACAACCGCTGGCAGTACCCGAGCAGGTTGGCGTGGCCAACATGCTCGAACATGCCAACGCTGACCGCCTTGTCGAAGCGGCCGTCCTGAGGCAAGTCGCGGTAGTCCAGCAGCTCCAGCTCCACCTGTCCTTCCAGTCCCTCAGCCTTGACCCGCTCACGTCCCAGCGCCAGCTGCTCACGGCTCAGGGTGATACCAAACACCCGCACACCGTACTCACGCGCTGCAAAGCGCGCCAGGCCTCCCCAGCCGCAGCCTACATCCAGCAAGTATTCACCAGCCTTGAGCCGAAGCTTACGGCAGAGAAGGTGCAACTTGGCCACTTGGGCAGTATCCAGGTCTTCGCTCCCCGTGGGGAAATAGGCGCAGGAATAGACCATCTCGCGGTCTAGCCAGAGCTGGTAGAAGTCGTTGGACAAGTCGTAATGATAGGAAATGGCCTTGGCGTCGGTGTCCTTGTCGTGGGCCGCATACTCGGGCGGTGCCCCGTTGTCTTCGCTGCTCACCAGCGCTTCGGTCAGCGCATCGCCGACCCGGATCACCTCGAGAATCGGCCCTTCAAGCTCCAGCCGGCCCTCCACGTAAGCGGACCCCAGCGTGTCCAGGCTGGGATTGGCCAACAACGACACCAGGCCGGGATCCTTGACCACCATCGTGACTGTTGGATCCGGCCCGAACTGAACCTCCTTGCCATCCCACAAGCGCAGGCGAAGTGGCAGTTGCAGTTCCCGAAGGACCGGAGGAAGTTGCGCCAGCATGTGATTCCCTCCTTAGCAAAGACACTTGAAAGGTAGACCACCTTGTTCAGTTGTCAGGCTATCGAGTTGATAGTTCAACTCTATCCCGCCCGATGGCGACGACTGGCTCTTAGAAAGTCAAAGCCCACCTGATAGGCAGCCCGCGTGTCGGGACGAACTGACTTTCGACATTAATTAGCCATTAATTTGACTAAAATTCATTTTAGAGTAATTAGATTTGACAAATGTCAACTTAATGACTTTCGGCGGGTTTGGAGTACTCCTTTTGATTCATCAATACCTAACCGCCTCGAGAAACACTAGAAGCCATAGCTTGGGGGGAAGGAGTCCCCATGAAAACGCCAACACGCCGCAGCCAGGGAGATTACACGCCCCCTCCAGCAAGACGGATATTTCTCAAGGCTACAGCGGTCGTCCTGGCTATACCCGCAATCACCCAATCCTTCTTGGTCGAAGGGAGACACAGGCGAGATGATGATGAGCGCAGCAATTTCGTCATCCCCCCCAGTCCACCCACCATTCCTTGGGTGATCCGGCTACCCGACGAGATCACCGTGCTCCAACCTGTGGTCCTGGATCCCCCCCCGACCGAAGCCGCGAATACCGCAGCAGGTGAGGCGGGGAGGGCGCCCCATCAGCGCTTCAACGAACTGGGCGTCGCAGTGGCTTGTGAACTGCGGGCTAAGGAGCGTCCAGACTGGCTGTTCAACCCCGCATATCCCCTGCAACGAATCTGGGGCTATGAAGGCAACGTTGTAGGCGCCACCACACCCGGCCCGACAATCTTTGCCCACTACGGGCAGCCGATGGTGCTGCGTATTCACAACGAGCTACCCCAGGACCATGTCGGATTCGGCTCGCCGGAAATCGCCACTCACCTGCATAACGCCCACGTCGGCTCGGAGAGCGACGGTTTCCCCGGCGACTTCTACAGCGCCAACAAGGCCGGACCGACACTGGCCTCGCCAGGCGAGTTCCAGGACCACCACTACGGAAACATCTACGCAGGTGTGGACGAATTCCAGAACGCTATAGGCGACCCGCGCGAGGCACTGGGCACGCTCTTCTACCATGATCATACGTTCGACTTCACAGCGCCGAACTTGTACCGCGGCCTGTTCGGATTCTTCTTCCTGTTCGACGACATCGACTCCGGCAACGAGCGAGACCCGAACCCCGGCGCCCTGTGCCTGCCCAGCCACCCCTTCGACTATCCGCTGAGCTTCAGTGACAAGCGCTTCGATCCCAACGGCATCCTGTACTGGGATCAGGTAAATCCTGAAGGCGTGTTGGGCGACAAGGTCTGCGTCAACGGCTACATCGAACCGGTGCTGCAGGTCGCTGCTCGCAAATACCGCTTCCGCCTGCTCAACGCCGGCCCGAGCCGCTTCTACGAGCTCTACCTGGTGTCGCCACAGGAGAGGGAGCAGACCTTCACCTACATCGCCAATGACGGCAACCTGCTGCCGGCGCCCCTGCTCGACCAGACCAAGGTACGTCTCGGTGTTGCCGAGCGGGCCGACATCGTGGTCGACTTTTCGCGCTACCCGGTTGGTACAGAGCTGTATCTGGTGAACCGCCTCACCCATCGACCGGAAGATACTCGCCAACCCAAGGACGTGCGGGAGCCGGGCGTGCGGGTCCTGAAGATCATCGTCGATCGCTTCCCGGCCGAGCAGGACGTCAGCCAAGTGCCGCCCGTGCTACGTCCACTTCGCCCACTGGATCCTGCAGAAATAGCCTCGGCTCCGGTCCGGCGCTGGGTCTTCGATCGCCGTAATGGCCTGTGGGCCGTGAACGAGCAGTTCTTCGACCCGGCCTTCATCAGTGCGCGGATCCGCCAGGGCAGCGCGGAGGTCTGGGAACTGGTCAACCCCGAAGACGGATGGGACCACCCGATCCATATCCACTTCGAGGAAGGCCGAATCCTCAGCAAGACGGTCAATGGCCAGAACGTGCCTATCCCTTCCCATGAGCAAGGCCGCAAGGACGTCTACGTGCTGGGCGAGAACATGACCATCCGCGTGTTCATTCGCTTCCGCGATTTCCTCGGCAAATACCCCATGCACTGCCACAACCTGATCCACGAGGACCACGCCATGATGGTGCGGTTCGATATCGAGAGCGATGCCAGCAGCCCATCAATGAGCGGTGAAAGCCGCACCACGACAACAGGAGGCCAGTCATGAACACTCGCCGCAACCTGCTGGCCGGGATGGGTCTTGCCGCATTGGGCGGCGCGTTCTGGTATGGCGTGCCTGAAGTAATTGGCGGCTCGAATCCCCGCAAAGTTCCCCACCCGCCGTTCGCCAACGTCACGCTCTACACCCAGGATGGAGAAGAAGTGCATTTCTACGACGATCTGGTTCGCGGAAAAGTCGTCGCCATCAACATGATGTACGTCCACTGTGAAGGCATCTGCCCAACCATGACCGCCAATCTGCGCAAGGTTCAGGAGCTCCTCGGCAGCCGTCTGGGCAGGGACATTTTCATGTACTCCATTACCCTGCAGCCACACTTGGACACCCCACAAGTGCTCAAGGCTTATGCCGAGAAACACGGGGTCAAGCCTGGCTGGTTGTTCCTCACCGGTGAGCCCGATGATGTCAGGCGACTGCGCTACAGCCTTGGCTTCTTTGATCCAGTTCCGGAGGTGGATGACGACCTCTCGACCCACACCGGAATGCTTCGTATCGGGAACGACCGCACCCAGCGCTGGACCATGGCTCCGGCCCTCTGCGAAGCGCCGCGCATCATCGCCACCATCAACCATGTAGACACGTCGATGGTCGTTACGCGTTACAGGCAACTGGAAGCCACTGGGTAGCTGGGCCAGGGCACATGCCACCCGGAAGCGGGTCCCGATCGTGGCCGCAGCAAAGCTCGGTCGCGCGGCCCGGTGGGCACCTCGAAATGTGAAGGGAAGGCCCGGAGCCTGCCTTCATTTCATTTCATTTTTCTGAGTGGTCATTGCGCTCGATGAAGGCGAGCAGATGTTCATTCCCGTCCAGGATCTCAGCACATATCGCCGCCCTCGACGCTACGCCGTCTCCGTTCTTCAAAGAGCCAAGGACCTCCCAGTGGTGCTCGATGGCGATCTGCTCGGAGAAGTTATGGTAAGCCTGGGCAATCAGCGGCCCAGTGCGCATCCATAGACTGTCGAGGAAGCTCCGTAACAAGGGCATGGCGGCAATATCGGCAAGTGCAAAGTGGAAAGCCTGGTTGAGCTTGAGCGCCTCGACGAAGTCGCCACTCTTTATCGCCCGCAAATTGGCATTGATGTTGTCCTCCAGCAGGGTCAACTCCTGTGCCGTCGCACGCGTGGCCGCGGTTTCTGCTGCCAGTCCTTCCAGCGCGAGGCGGATGCTTCGAATCTCCAGATACTGCTCTTTGCCAAGCACCGGAACGCGGATGTCCTTGGGTGTCTTCAGCACCGGCGCCTGCTCCTTGGCGAGTTGCAGAATGGCATCGCGGACCTGCGCGCCCATGGCGTCAAGCCTGCTGCGCTGCTCCTGGACGGCATCTTCGCCAGCGATGGCGTATTCGCCGACCCCGCTGGTTTCCTCGCCGAAGCGGTAGCGGTTGCTCGCTCCGAGGGACTGCTCTACATCGCCGATGAAGTCCAGTCCGGATTTGCCCGCACCGGCGCGACTATGTGGGGTTTCCAGAGGCACGCCGTGCAGCCGGACATCGTCACCCTGGGCAAGCCCATGGGGAACGGTCAGCCCATCGCCGGAGTGGTGGCCCGCGCAGAGGTGATCGAAAGCTTCGGCCGCAGCGTGCGCTACTTCAATACCTTCGGTGGGAATCCGGTTTCCTGTGCTGCCGCCAAGGCGGTGCTGGACGTCATCCAGGAAGAAGGCCTGCAGCAGCGCTCGGCAGAGCTCGGCGGCTACCTGTTGCAGGGTTTCCGCCGCCTCGCCGAACGCCACGAGCTGATTGGTGACGTGCGTGGAGCAGGGATGTTTTTCGGGATCGAACTGGTCAGCAATCGGGAGACAAAAGAGCCGGCTGCACTGGTTACCCGATACATCGTCAACGACCTACGCGAGCGCGGCGTGCTGATCAGTGCAGCAGGCCCTCGGGAGAACATCCTCAAGATTCGTCCGCTTCTCGCTTTCAAGAAGAAGCATGCCGACCTGATGCTTGATGCTCTGGATCAAGCACTCGGTGTGAGCATGAATTGAGAGTGGAGCGGCTGGTGTGCGACTTCGCCACATTCACCCGAATTCAGTTGAAAAATCAGAAGCCGGTGGAGGCGCAAACCTAAACCGGCTTCTGTTTTTGTTGCTGATGAACGCTTCGACGCGGCAGTGGCCGCTTTACTCGACCGTCACCGACTTGGCGAGGTTGCGCGGCTGGTCGACGTCCGTCCCCTTGAGCACAGCGACGTAGTAGGACAGCAGCTGCAGCGGGATCGTGTAGAGGATCGGCGCCAGGGCATCGTCGATATGCGGCATGTTGACCACGTGGGTGCCTTCGCCGTTGTCGATTCCGGCCTCACGATCAGCGAAAACGATCAGCTCGCCGCCCCGCGCGCGGACTTCCTGCAGGTTCGACTTGAGCTTCTCAACCAGCTCGTTGTTAGGCGCAACCGTAACCACTGGCATGTCGCTATCCACCAGGGCCAGCGGGCCGTGCTTGAGTTCGCCAGCCGGGTAGGCCTCGGCGTGGATGTAGGAGATCTCCTTGAGCTTGAGGGAACCCTCCATTGCCACCGGGTACTGGGCGCCGCGGCCGAGGAACAGGGTATGGTTCTTCTCGGCGAACAGTTCGGCGACCTTCTCCACCGTCTTGTCCATTGCCAGGGCTTCACCCAGGCGGGTCGGCAGGCGACGCAATTCCTCCACCAGACCGGCTTCCACGCCCTGCTCCAGGGTGCCATGTACTTGGCCCAGGGATAGGGTCAGCAGCATCAGCCCCACAAGCTGGGTGGTGAAGGCCTTGGTCGAGGCCACGCCGATTTCCGGACCTGCCTGGGTCAGCAGGGTCAGGTCCGATTCGCGAACGAGGGAGCTGGTACCGACGTTACAGATGGCCAGGCTGCTCAGGTAGCCCAGTGCCTTGGCATTGCGTAGGGCGGCCAGGGTATCGGCGGTTTCGCCCGACTGGGAAATGGTGACGAACAGGGTGTCCGGTTGCACCACCACCTTGCGGTAGCGGAACTCGCTGGCCACTTCGATCTGGCAGGGAATACCGGCCAGCTCTTCAAGCCAGTAACGTGCAACCATGCCAGCGTGATAACTGGTGCCGCAGGCGACGATCTGCACATTGCGCACCTTGGCGAACAGCTCGGTAGCGCGCGGGCCGAAGGCATTTACCAGCACATGGTCAGTGCCCAGGCGGCCTTCCAGGGTGCGCTGGACCACTTTGGGCTGTTCGTGGATTTCCTTGAGCATGAAGTGGCGGTATTCGCCTTTGTCAGCGGCCTCGGCACCTTCGTGGTACTGGACCTGCTCACGCTGCACCGGATGGCCGGCCTGGTCCCAGATCTGCACGCTGTCTCGACGGATCTCGGCGATATCGCCTTCTTCCAGGTAGATGAAGCGGTCAGTGACCTGTCGCAGAGCCAGCTGGTCCGAAGCCAGGAAGTTCTCGCCGATCCCCAGGCCGATGACTAGCGGGCTGCCGCTACGAGCGGCCAGCAGGCGATCAGGTTGCTTCGCGCTGATCACCGCCAGGCCGTAGGCACCGTGCAGTTCGGCAACGGCAGCCTTGAGCGCGACGGTCAGATCGCCCAGCTCGGCTAGCTTGTGGTGCAGCAGGTGGACGATGACTTCGGTGTCGGTATCGGAGCTGAATACATAGCCGAGCCCCTTGAGCTGCTCGCGCAGGGCCTCATGGTTTTCGATGATGCCGTTGTGCACCACCGCCAATTCGTCACCGGAGAAGTGCGGGTGAGCATTACGCTCGCAAGGGGCCCCATGGGTTGCCCAGCGAGTATGGGCGATGCCCAGTCGACCTGCGGCTGGTTCTGCGGCCAGGGCTTGTTCCAGCTCGGCCACCTTGCCGGCGCGACGACGGCGCACCAGCGTGCCCTCGCCATTGAAGAGTGCAACGCCAGCGCTGTCGTACCCACGGTACTCAAGGCGCTTCAGGCCCTCGATGAGGATTGCGGTGATGTTGCGCTCAGCGATGGCGCCAACGATGCCACACATGCTTGTTTCTCCTATTTCAATCGACACTCGCGCAGATCAACTTGACCCCGCGCGCAGTGATCTGGTCGCGCGCTTCCTGCGAAAGGCGCTCATCGGTAATCAGAGTGGTGATGCTGTTCCAGGGCAGCTCGAGGTTAGGCATCCGCCGCCCGACCTTGTCCGCTTCCGCCATCACGATGACTTCGCGGGCAACTTCGGCCATGACGCGGGACAAGCCCAGCAGCTCGTTGAAAGTGGTGGTGCCGCGCTGCAGATCGATGCCGTCGGCACCGACGAACAGTTGGTCAAAGTCATACGACCGCAGGACCTGCTCGGCAACCTGCCCCTGAAATGACTCCGAATGCGGGTCCCAGGTTCCACCGGTCATCAACAGCACAGGTTCGTGCTCCAGCTCGCGCAGGGCATTGGCCACGCTAAGGGAGTTGGTCATGACCACAAGTCCGGGCTTGCGGCCCAGCTCCGGAATCATCGCTGCGGTGGTGCTGCCACTGTCGATGATGATCCGTGCATGCTCGCGTATGCAGCCTACGGCCGCGCGGGCGATGGCCAGCTTGTATGAGGAAACGGGATGGCTACCCTCACCAATCAGCTCCTGCGGCATGGGTACAGCCCCACCGTACCGCCGCAGCAGCAGGCCGTTCTTCTCCAACGCAGTGAGGTCCTTTCGGATCGTCACTTCCGACGTGGAAAAAGCTCTGGCCAGTTCATCGACGCTCACTTCGCCCTGCTCATTGAGTAGCGCGAGGATTGCATGGCGACGCTGGGGAGTGTTCCGTTTCGTCATTAGCTAAGTTTCGATTCGAAAGATAATAGAGCAAATCAAAACCTAACAGCACGGATACGTCAACCCTGGAAACGACAAAAGGCGGCCTGAGCCGCCTTTTGTGAGAGATAAGCCTTACTTCTTGATCTTTTCCGGGCGCTTCCAGCCATCGATATTGCGCTGCTTAGCGCGGCCAACCGCCAGGGTGTTGGCCGGCACGTCCTGGGTAATGGTGGAACCCGCCCCTGTAGTCACGCCGTCACCCAGGGTCACCGGAGCGACGAGGGCGCTGTTGGAACCAATGAAGACGTCTTCGCCCATGACGGTCCGAAACTTGTTCGCACCATCGTAATTGCACGTGATGGTGCCGGCGCCAATGTTGGTCCGTGCGCCAATCTCGGCGTCACCCAAGTAGCTCAGGTGGCCAGCTTTGGCGCCCTCACCCATCACGGCATTCTTCAGCTCGACGAAGTTACCCACATGAGCCTTTGCACCCAGCACCGCGCCAGGACGCAGGCGGGCGAACGGACCGCAATCGGCGCCTTCACCCAGCTCGGCACCTTCTAGGTGACTGTTGGCTTTGACCACGGCTCCGCGGCGCAGGGTGCTGTCCTTGATCACGCAGTTGGGACCGATCAGCACTCCATCTTCGATCACCACCTTGCCTTCGAGGATCACGTTGATGTCGATCTGCACGTCCCGGCCCACAGTCACTTCACCGCGCAGGTCGAAGCGTGCCGGGTCGAGCAGGGTCACCCCCTGGGCCATCAAGCGGCGGCCTGCACGCTTCTGGTAGTGCCGCTCGAGCTCTGCGAGTTGGATGCGGTCGTTGGCACCCTGCACTTCCATCGTGTCGTGAGGATGCTCGGTGGCCACCACCAGCCCATCGGAAACAGCCATGGCGATGACGTCGGTCAGGTAGTACTCGCCCTGGGCATTGTCATTTGACAATCGTCCCAGCCAGTCAGCCAAACGCTTACCCGGTACCGCCAGGATGCCGGTGTTGCCCTCGCGAATGGCGCGCTGCTCCGGCGAGGCATCTTTGTGTTCGACGATGGCCTTCACTACGCCAGCCACGTCGCGGACGATGCGGCCATAACCGGTGGGGTCATCCAGCTCCACTGTGAGCAAGGCAAGTTGATCCTCGCTGACTTTCTGCAGCAGGCGCTCCAGGGTTTCCACTTCGATCAGCGGCACATCTCCGTAGAGAATCAGCACCCGCTCAGCACTCAACTGCGGCAACGCCTGGGCGACGGCATGGCCGGTTCCCAGCTGCTCGGTTTGCAGGACGAAGCTCAGGTCGTCTGCTGCCAAGCGCTCACGCACGGTCTCGGCGCCGTGGCCGATCACCACATGGATGCCTTGCGGCTGCAGCTTGCGAGCAGTGTCTATGACGTGACCCAGCATGGCTTTGCCGGCCACCGGATGCAGGACTTTGGGCAGCGCGGAACGCATACGCGTGCCTTGGCCGGCCGCGAGGATGACGATATCGAGGGACATAACGTGAATCACCGAGTCAGGCTGTTAACAAACAAGCGGAAAAGAAAAAGGGTAGCCAAGGCTACCCTTTAACTCGATTGCAATGAAGCCTGCGGGATTAGCCGCCGAACTTCTTGCGGATCTGCTGGACGGTGCGCAGCTGGGCTGCAGCCTCGGCCAGACGAGCAGATGCGTTGGAGTAATCGAACTCCGCGCCTTTCTCGTGCAGGGCCTTTTCAGCAGCCTTGAGGGACTCCTGAGCAGCAGCTTCGTCCAGATCGCTGGCACGCAGCACGGTGTCGGCCAGGACCTTCACCATGTTCGGCTGGACCTCGAGGAAACCACCGGAGATGTAATACACCTCTTCCCCACCACCCTGCTTGACCAGGCGGATGGGACCCGGCTTGAGGTCAGTGATCAGCGGGGCGTGGCCCGGAGCGATACCCAGATCGCCCAGGTTGCCGTGCGCAATCACCATCTCCACCAGACCGGAGAAGATCTCCGCTTCGGCGCTGACGATATCGCAATGGACAGTAATAGCCATACGCTTGCCTCACGTAAGCGCCCGTTGCCGGGCGCTCAGGGGGTTACAGTTTCTTCGCTTTCTCGATGGCTTCTTCGATGCCGCCGACCATGTAGAACGCCTGCTCGGGCAGGTGGTCGTAGTCACCGTTAAGGATGCCTTTGAAGCCAGCGATGGTGTCCTTCAGGGACACGTACTTGCCCGGCGAACCAGTGAAGACTTCTGCCACGAAGAACGGCTGGGACAGGAAGCGCTGGATCTTACGAGCACGGGATACCAACTGCTTGTCCGCTTCGGACAGTTCGTCCATACCCAGGATCGCGATGATGTCCTTCAGCTCTTTGTAACGCTGCAGAACATACTGTACGCCGCGAGCGGTGTCGTAGTGATCCTGACCAATCACCAGCGGGTCCAGCTGACGGGAGGTCGAGTCCAGTGGGTCGACAGCTGGGTAGATACCCAGGGAGGCGATGTCACGGGACAGTACGACCGTGGCGTCCAGGTGGGCGAAGGTGGTCGCTGGGGACGGGTCGGTCAGGTCGTCCGCAGGTACGTACACGGCCTGGATGGAGGTGATCGAACCGGTCTTGGTGGAGGTGATGCGTTCTTGCAGAACGCCCATTTCCTCGGCCAGGGTCGGCTGGTAACCCACAGCGGACGGCATACGACCCAGCAGCGCGGACACTTCGGTACCGGCCAGGGTGTAACGGTAAATGTTGTCGACGAACAGCAGAACGTCACGACCCTCGTCACGGAACTTCTCAGCCATGGTCAGGCCGGTCAGTGCAACGCGCAGACGGTTGCCCGGCGGCTCGTTCATCTGGCCGTATACCAGGGCCACTTTGTCCAGAACGTTGGAGTCCTTCATCTCGTGGTAGAAGTCGTTACCCTCACGAGTACGCTCACCCACACCAGCGAACACGGAATAACCGCTGTGCTCGATGGCGATGTTACGGATCAGTTCCATCATGTTCACGGTCTTGCCGACACCGGCACCACCGAACAGACCGACTTTACCGCCCTTGGCGAACGGGCAGACCAGATCGATAACCTTGATACCGGTTTCCAGCAGCTCATTGGAGCCAGCTTGTTCGGCATAGGTCGGTGCAGGGCGGTGGATTTCCCACTGCTCTTCTTCACCGATCGGGCCAGCTTCGTCGATCGGGTTGCCCAGCACGTCCATGATCCGGCCCAGGGTCGCTTTGCCCACCGGTACGGAAATGGCTTTGCCAGTGCTGTTGACGTCCAGGCCGCGTTTCAGGCCTTCGGTCGAACCCATCGCAATGGTACGGACCACGCCGTCGCCCAGCTGCTGCTGGACTTCCAGTGTGGTTTCAGCGCCTTGTACTTTCAGCGCCTCATAGACGTTCGGCACCTGGTCACGCGGAAATTCCACGTCGATAACGGCGCCGATGATTTGAACGATACGTCCGCTACTCATATCTGGTTCCTCTGAATATTTGAACCGTTCTTAAACCGCAGCAGCGCCGCCGACGATTTCCGAGATCTCTTGGGTGATCGCAGCCTGACGGGCCTTGTTGTAGACCAGCTGAAGTTCGCTGATCAGGTCACCGGCGTTGTCAGTGGCGTTCTTCATCGCGATCATCCGCGCCGCTTGCTCGGCTGCGTTGTTCTCGACGACCGCCTGATACACCTGGGATTCCACGTAGCGCACCAGCAGCCCTTCGAGGAGCTCCTTGGCGTCGGGTTCGTAGAGGTAGTCCCAGTGATGCTTGAGCTCTTGATCCGGATCGGCCACCAGCGGAACCAGTTGGTCCACGGTCGGCTTCTGCGTCATTGTATTGACGAACTTGTTGGAGACCACGAACAGGCGATCAACACGGCCTTCCAGGTATGCATCGAGCATCACCTTGACGCTGCCGATCAGATCGTTGATCGACGGCTCTTCGCCGATATGGCTGATAGCTGCAACGACGTTACCGCCGAAGTTGCGGAAGAAGGCCGCACCCTTGCTACCAATCACGCAGAGGTCGACCTCTACGCCTTGCTCGCGATAACCCGCCATGTCCTTGACCAGGGCCTTGAACAGGTTGGTGTTCAAGCCGCCGCACAAACCACGGTCACTGCTCACCACGACATAACCGACGCGCTTCACTTCGCGCTCAATCATGAACGGATGGCGGTACTCCGGGTTGGCGTTGGCCAGATGACCGATCACCTGGCGGATGCGCTCCGCGTAGGGACGGCTGGCAGCCATGCGCATTTGAGCTCTGCGCATCTTGCTGACCGCCACCTTTTCCATGGCGCTGGTGATCTTCTGCGTGCTTTTGATGCTCGCAATCTTGCTGCGAATCTCTTTTGCGCCTGCCATTTGACACCTATCAGGTTAGCAGGCGGGGGTCTTGCGACCCCCGCTGCGGCTTACCAGGTTTGGGTGGCTTTGAACTTCTCGATACCGGCTTTCAGGCCTGCGTCGATTTCGTCATTGAAGTCACCCTTCTCGTTGATCTTCGCCAGCAGAGCGGCGTGATCCCGGTTGAAGTAAGCAATCAGGGCCTGCTCGAAAGCGCCGATCTTGGCGACTTCGATGTCCTGCAGGAAACCACGCTCGGCGGCATACAGGCTCAGCGACATGTCGGCAATCGACATGGGCGCATACTGCTTCTGCTTCATCAGCTCGGTGACGCGCTGACCATGCTCAAGTTGCTTGCGGGTAGCCTCGTCCAGATCAGAAGCAAACTGGGCGAAAGCCGCCAGCTCGCGGTACTGCGCCAGAGCGGTACGGATACCACCGGAGAGCTTCTTGATGATCTTGGTCTGGGCTGCACCACCAACACGGGATACCGAGATACCGGCGTTTACGGCCGGACGGATACCCGAGTTGAACATGGCCGATTCCAGGAAGATCTGACCGTCGGTGATGGAGATCACGTTGGTCGGAACGAACGCGGAAACGTCGCCAGCCTGGGTTTCGATGATCGGCAGAGCGGTCAGGGAACCGGTCTTGCCAGTCACGGCGCCATTGGTGAACTTCTCGACATACTCTTCGGAAACGCGGGAAGCGCGCTCCAGCAGACGACTGTGGAGATAGAACACGTCGCCCGGGTAGGCTTCGCGGCCCGGCGGACGGCGCAGCAGCAGGGAGATCTGACGGTAGGCAACGGCTTGCTTGGACAGATCGTCATAGACGATTAGTGCGTCTTCGCCGCGGTCGCGGAAGTACTCGCCCATGGTGCAGCCGGCGTACGGTGCAATGAACTGCAGTGCAGCGGATTCGGAAGCACTGGCAGCCACCACGATAGTGTTGGCCAGGGCGCCGTTTTCTTCCAGCTTGCGAACCACGTTGGCGATGGTCGATTGCTTCTGACCGATGGCAACGTAGACGCAGCGGATGCCGCTGTTCTTCTGGTTGATGATGGCGTCGACTGCCAGTGCGGTCTTGCCGATCTGACGGTCACCGATGATCAGCTCGCGCTGGCCACGGCCTACCGGAATCATGGCATCGACCGACTTATAGCCGGTCTGTACCGGCTGGTCGACCGACTTACGCCAGATCACACCCGGTGCGACCTTCTCTACAGCGTCGGTGGCGACGTTGTTCAGAGGGCCTTTGCCATCGATCGGGTTGCCCAGGGCATCGACTACGCGGCCCAGCAGTTCCGGACCAACCGGTACCTCGAGGATACGGCCGGTGCACTTGGCGCTCATGCCTTCAGCGAGGGTCAGGTAGCTACCGAGGACCACGGCACCGACGGAGTCTTGTTCCAGGTTCAGCGCCATACCATAGACGCCGCCAGGGAACTCGATCATCTCGCCGTACATCACGTCGGCCAGGCCGTGGATGCGCACGATACCGTCGGACACGCTAACGATGGTGCCTTCGTTGCGGGCTTGCGAAGAGACGTCGAGTTTCTCGATACGTCCCTTGATGATTTCACTAATTTCGGAAGGATTGAGTTGCTGCATTGCTCTGCTGCCCCTTCAAACTCAAGATTTCAACGCTTCGGCCAGTTTCGCGAGCTTGCCGCGAACCGAGCCATCGATAACCAGGTCGCCGGCGCGGATGACGACGCCGCCTATCAGGCTGGCATCCTCCGCGGCGTGCAGACGCACTTCTCGGCTGAGCCGTGCGCTGAGAACCTTGGCGAGTTTGTCTTGCTGTTCATCGCTCAATGCGAAGGCACTGGTGACCTCCACGTCTACCGACTTCTCCTGCTCGGCCTTGTAAAGCTCGAACAGTTCGACGATTTCCGGCAGCAGCACGAGGCGGCCATTCTCGGAAAGGACGTGGATGAAATTGCCTACCTGGGCATCAAACTTGTCGCCAACTACCTCGACAAAGGTGTTGGCTTTCTCTGCGCTCGTCAGTCGCGGGGCTTTGAGCACTTGCTGCATGGTGTCGTCCTGCGACACCGCAGCGGCCAGGCCTAGCATGGCCGACCAAGCGGCCAGCTGCTGATGGGCCTGGGCGTACTCGAAAGCAGCCTTGGCGTAAGGTCGGGCCAGCGTGGTCAGTTCTGCCATGATCGCCCTCGCTTAAATTTCGGCTGCCAGTTTGTTAACCAGCTCCGCATGCGCGTTTTGATCGATAGTGGCACCCAGGATCTTCTCGGCGCCATTAACGGCCAGGCTACCCAGTTGGGCGCGCAGCGCGTCTTTGACACTGTTCAGTTCCTGCTCGATCTCGGCCTGAGCCTGCGCCTTCAGGCGCTCGCCTTCGGCGCGTGCCTGATCGCGAGCTTCGTCGACGATCTGGGTACCGCGCTTTTTGGCTTGCTCGATGATTTCAGCTGCCTGAGTCTTGGCTTCGCGCAGTTGCTGACCCACTTTCTCATGGGCCAGCTCCAAGTCACGAGCCGCACGGTTGGCAGCGTCCAGGCCATCGGCAATCTTCTTCTGACGGTCCCGCAGAGCAGTGATGACCGGAGGCCACACGAACTTCATGCAGAACAGTACGAAGATGAAGAAAGCAACGGACTGGCCGATCAGGGTTGCATTAATGTTCACGCCAACACCTCGCTCGTTCGTTGTCAGTCGAATCCTCGATCAACGAGGATTACTGGGCTACCTGAGCAATGAACGGGTTAGCGAAGGTGAAGAACAGAGCGATACCAACGCCGATCATGGTTACGGCGTCGAGCAGACCGGCAACGATGAACATTTTGACTTGCAGCATCGGAACCATTTCCGGCTGACGCGCAGCGCCTTCCAGGAACTTGCCACCCAGCAGACCGAAGCCAATGGCAGTACCCAGGGCACCCAGGCCAATCAGCAGAGCTACGGCGATCGCGGTCAGACCTACTACAGTTTCCATTTTTCCTCCCGACTTTATGTCGTGTTGGTTAAGGGTTAAGTGAAGCGGTAAAGCGAAATCGTTTATTCCCACTGCCCTTTCGGGCTTTCCCACGCTGGTTGGCGTGGGACCATCTCGAACTTGAAGACACCCTCTTGCGCCCTTCGGGCGCCTCCTCCCGGAAGGGAGAAGGTCGTCAGGTGCGCTTCGCGTTCTTAATGGTTGTCCTCATGCGCCATCGACAGGTAGACGATGGTCAGCATCATGAAGATGAAGGCCTGCAGGGTGATGATCAGGATGTGGAACACAGCCCACGCCCACTGCAGTGCAATGCCCAGGCCGCTCAGCAGCAGAATGCCCGCGCCGAACATCACAGCGATCAGGATGAACACCAGCTCGCCGGCGTACATGTTGCCGAACAGACGCAGGGCCAGGGAGATCGGCTTGGCCACCAGGGTCACGAACTCGAGCAGGAAGTTGACCGGGATCAGAATGATCTGAACCAGGATGTTCTTGCTGCTGAACGGGTGCAGGGTCAGTTCGCCGAGGAAACCGCCGATACCCTTCACCTTGATGCTGTAGAAAATGATCAGGCCAAATACCGAGAGGGCCATGCCCAGGGTGGCGTTCGGGTCGGTGGTCGGCACAGCGCGGAAGAACAGGTGCTCGTTACCAGTGATTTTTGCAGCGAGGACCGGAATCCAATCCACTGGCACCAAGTCGATGGCGTTCATCAGGAAGATCCAGACGAAGATGGTCAGCGCCAGGGGAGCGATCAGCGGGTTACGGCCGTGGAAGGTGTCTTTCACGCTGCTGTCGACGAAGCTGATCATCACTTCGACGAGGTTCTGCAGGGCGCCCGGCTGGCCGGAGGTGGCCTTCTTGGCCGCCATACGGAAGAGCAGGACGAAGATCAGACCCATGGCCACGGACCACCCCAGGGTGTCCACATGGAAGGCCCAGAAGCCCATTTCCTTGGCTTGCTCAGCGGTGTGGGCAAAGCCCCACTCGCCCGAAGGCAGTTGACCGAAGGTCAGGTTCTGCAGGTGATGCTGGATATAGCCCGAAGCGGTTTGCTCTGCCATGTTTGCCTCAAACGCCCTAAGGTTTCGAATATCTTGTTCTCATCAGCAGGGGCGCGAACCAGCTGACCGCCTGGGTCAGCAGGAAGACGCCGAATACCGCCAGCGCCTCCAGGGGTTTCACTCCTGCGAACGTCAGCGCAAACAGCACTGCCGTCAAAATCAGCTTGCCCATCTCACCGGCATAAAAAGACCGGACTATCGCTTGGGCGGCCCGGGCTCCGCTAAAGCGGAAAGCCTTGTGGGCGAAATACAGGTTCGGCAACCAACAGATCAGGCCACCACACAACCCAGAGTATCCAGCGACCGTGCCTCGCCACTGCCAGAGAACGACGGCGGCAATCAACAACACGACCAACTGGGCCAGCAGCACCGGAAAAACCGGCAAACGATGGAAGGGCAGGCGGTTTGGCGTGCGGGTATCCATCGCGGCGAATCCTCTGGCGTCGGCGCCTTGAATCAATAACTTGGCATAGTTTGTGCCGACAAAATTGCGCGCAGAGTATAGGGGGGGGAATCCCCCCGTTCAACTGTCGGGTAGTGAATTCCGACTGTCGCTACAGCACCAATTGTTTCAGCGGATGTGGGCCAGGACGCCCTGTAATTCGTCGAGGGAGTTGTAGCGGATGACCAGTTGGCCTTTGCCTTTCTGGCCATGCTTGATCTGCACGGGAGCGCCCAGCCGCTCAGCCAGGCGCTGTTCAAGGCGGCTGATGTCCGGATCCGATTTGACCGGTTCGACAGCTTTCTCCTTGCTGGTCAACCAGTGCCGGACCAGTGCTTCGGTCTGGCGCACAGTCAGGCCCCGTGCGACAACATGTCGCGCCCCTTCTACCTGCCGCTCAAGGGGCAGACCGAGAAGCGCCCGTGCATGTCCCATCTCGAGGTCACCATGGGAGAGGAGGGTCTTGATCTCCTCCGGCAGGCCGATCAGGCGCAGCAGGTTGGTGATGGTGACGCGTGATTTACCGACTGCTTCCGCGACCTGCTGCTGCGTCAGCTGGAACTCCTGCTGGAGGCGTTGCAGGGCAATGGCTTCCTCGATCGGGTTGAGGTCCTCGCGTTGGATGTTTTCGATCAGCGCCATGGCAATGGCGGCTTCATCAGGGACTTCGCGGACCATGGCCGGAATCTTGTCCAGCCCAGCCTGGTGGCTGGCACGCCAGCGGCGTTCGCCGGCGATGATCTCGAAACGACCGCCGCCGATCGGACGCACGACGATGGGCTGCATGACGCCCTGGGCCTTGATCGACTGGGCCAGTTCTTCGAGGGCGGTCGGGTCCATGTCGCGGCGAGGCTGGTACTTGCCGCGCTGGATCAGGTCCAGCGGCACGTATTGCAGTTCACGCGTATCGACCTGAACGGCTTCTTCTTCCAGCTTTGTGACGGAACTGCCGCCCAGCAGGGCGTCCAAGCCACGGCCCAGACCTCGTTTTTTCGCGGCCATGCGGATTCCTTATGCGGTAGCGGTTTTGGCGTTCGCGCGCTGGCGACGGACCAGCTCGCCTGCCAGCGCCAAGTAGGCGATGGCGCCACGGGATTGCTTGTCGTAGACCAGTGCCGGCATGCCATAGCTCGGAGCTTCAGCCAGGCGCACGTTACGCGGAATGACAGAATCGTAGAGCTTGTCACCGAAGTGCGTCTTGAGCTGCGCCGACACTTCGTTGGTCAGGCTGATGCGCGGATCGTACATGGTGCGCAAGAGGCCTTCGATCCTCAGGCTCGGATTCAGCAACTTGCCAATGCGCTGGATGCTGTTGACCAAGTCGGACAAGCCTTCGAGTGCGTAGTACTCGCACTGCATGGGGATGATCACGCCATCAGAGGCAACCAGGGCGTTGATCGTCAGCATCGACAGCGAAGGCGGGCAGTCGATGAGGATGTAGTCGTAGTTCTCGCGAATCGGTGCGAGGGCCTCGCGCAGCCGATGTTCCTTGTTCGGCATTTCGAGCAAAGCCACTTCCGCCGCGGTGAGGTCGCGGTTGGCAGGCAGCAGCTGATAGCCCCCGTGCTCGGAGAATTGCATGGCGGTCGCCAGGTCGCACTCGCCGGTCAGGACGTCATAGACGGAGTGGTCCAGGGCGAGCTTGTCGACGCCGCTGCCCATGGTGGCGTTGCCTTGAGGGTCGAGGTCGATCAACAGCACGCGGCGCTTGGTGGCGACCAGCGAGGCAGCCAGGTTGACACAGGTGGTGGTCTTGCCGACCCCGCCTTTCTGATTGGCGATTGCGAATACCTTGGCCATGGCAGACCTATCCCCTTATAGCGTGCGGCGCAGTATCAGCAGATGCCGCTGGCCTTGGCAACCTGGAACCACCAGGGCGTGCTCGGACTCCACACGGAAGTCCTCCGGCAAGGCTTGCAGTTCCTCGTCCGGATGCAGGCCTTTCATGGCCAACCAGCGGGTCTTACCGTCCCCCAGATGACGCGTCCAGTTGCTGAAGTCTTCCAGCGAACTGAAAGCGCGGGAGACGATCCCGTCGAACGGACGTTCAGGTCTGAATGCTTCGACCCGGCTGTGGACAACTTCGAGGTTGGCAAGTTTCAGCTCCAGCTTCACCTGGGTCAGAAAACGGGTCTTCTTGCCGTTGGAGTCGAGCAGGGTGAAACGGCGTTTGGGAAACATTATGGCCAACGGAATACCAGGCATGCCCCCGCCACTGCCGACATCCAGCCAGTTATCCCCAAGTGCAGCCACATGTGGCAGGACGCTTAGGCTGTCCAGCAGGTGGCGCGAGACCATTTCATCCGGATCGCGCACTGCGGTCAGGTTGTATGCCTTGTTCCACTTGATCAGCAGCGCCAGGTAGGCCAGCAGGTGCTCCTGCTGGACCGGGGTAAGTTCGACAGCGAGTTGTTGCGCGCCTTGGGACAGTTCGTCTGCATGGCGTTGGGTGACCAGGGACATCAGGCACTTTGCTCCAGCTGGCGGCCTGCGCCGCGCTTCTTCAGGTGGATCAGCAGCAGGGAGATGGCTGCCGGTGTGACGCCGGGGATGCGCGAAGCCTGTCCAAGCGTCTCGGGACGAGTCTGTCCGAGCTTGTGCTGGATCTCCTTGGACAAACCAGAAATGGTCGTGTAGTCCAAGTCCGCAGGCAGGCGGGTGTCTTCGCTTGCGCGCAGACGTGCGATTTCGTCCTGCTGGCGGTCGATGTATCCGGCGTACTTGGTCTTGATCTCCACCTGTTCCGCGACCTGCGGGTCCTCGGCACCACCTCCAGTCACGTCGACCAGTCCGGCGTAATCGATCTCGGGGCGGCTCAACAGGTTGAGCAAGTTGTATTCGTGGGCCAGTGGAGTGCCGAAGCGTTGGGCGATCGCGTCGCCTTCAGCCGTGCCAGGGCGTACCCAGGTGCTCTTCAGGCGTTGCTCTTCGAGCACGATGCCTTCGCGCTTGGCCTCGAAGGCGGCCCAGCGGCGGTCGTCTACCAGTCCCAGTTCACGCCCTTTCTCGGTAAGGCGCAGGTCAGCGTTGTCTTCGCGCAGGATCAGCCGGTACTCGGCGCGCGAGGTGAACATTCGGTAAGGCTCCTGGGTACCCAGGGTAATCAGATCATCGACGAGTACGCCGATGTAGGCTTCGTCTCGACGCGGGCACCAGGCCTCTTTGCCCTGGGCGCGGAGTGCGGCGTTGGCACCTGCGAGCAGCCCCTGGGCACCGGCCTCTTCGTAACCGGTGGTGCCGTTGATCTGGCCGGCGAAGAACAGGCCGCCAATGACCTTGGTCTCCAGACTGTACTTCAGGTCGCGGGGGTCGAAGTAGTCGTACTCGATGGCATAGCCGGGGCGCACGATGTGGGCGTTTTCCATGCCGCGGATCGAGCGGACGATATCCAGTTGCACGTCGAACGGCAGCGAGGTGGAGATCCCGTTCGGGTAAAGCTCGTGGGTAGTCAGGCCCTCCGGTTCGAGGAAGACCTGATGGCTGTCCTTGTCGGCGAAGCGATGGATCTTGTCTTCGATCGACGGGCAGTAGCGCGGACCAACGCCTTCGATGACGCCAGAATACATCGGTGACCGATCGAGGTTGCTCGCGATGATCTCATGGGTGCGCGCATTGGTGTGGGTAATCCAGCAACTGACCTGGCGCGGGTGCTGCTCTTTCGAGCCGAGGAACGACATCACTGGGATTGGTGTATCGCCAGGTTGTTCGGTCATCACTGAGAAATCGACCGATCGGCCGTCGATGCGCGGTGGCGTACCGGTTTTCAGGCGACCGACGCGCAGTGGTAATTCGCGCAGGCGTTGGGCCAGGGCGATGGATGGCGGGTCCCCTGCACGGCCACCGGAATAGTTCTGCAGACCGATGTGGATAAGTCCACCGAGGAAGGTGCCTGTGGTCAGAACGACGGATTCCGCGTGGAACCTCAGCCCCATTTGGGTCACAACGCCTTTGACCTGATCGTTTTCCACAATCAGGTCATCACAAGCCTGCTGGAATATCCACAGGTTCGGTTGGTTCTCCAGAATTTCCCGAATAGCTGCCTTGTACAGGACACGGTCCGCTTGCGCACGGGTAGCGCGAACGGCAGGTCCCTTGCGGCTGTTCAGCACACGGAACTGGATTCCACCAAGGTCGGTTGCAGTTGCCATGGCGCCGCCCAGCGCATCGATTTCCTTGACCAGGTGGCTCTTGCCGATGCCACCAATGGCTGGGTTGCAGCTCATCTGGCCGAGGGTTTCCACATTGTGGGTCAGCAGCAGCGTCTTCACGCCCATGCGTGCGGCTGCCAATGCAGCCTCGGTACCGGCATGACCGCCGCCGATCACGATCACGTCAAAACGGGAAGGGAAATCCACCACGCACCTCGTGCCTGTTCATAGATGGGGAATAGGGAAAGGCGGCAAGTATAGGGACTTCGACTCCTTGAATGAAGCCTTCTGCACAAAAAATAGCCAGCGCCTGCTCCTGCTCTGCTTTGAGCCTTCTTTTGTCGATGGTGTCGTTTCGCTTGGGCTGATGTGGACAAGCCATTAGAAAAATAGAAGAGAAGAATTTTTAAAAGAGCTTGTTCTTATGTTTATACCTTGGGGAAGCGCTTTTCTGTTGATAACTGCTCTGAGAGCTTCTAAATCGGTGATTACAGGGCAGGATAAGACTGTGCTGATCCTGCGGGAAGCGTCTGTGTATGCCGTAGGTAAGCTGTGGGCGGAATGGCTAGTTATGCACAGGGGGTTTATGCCATCCGTTTTCAACAGGCTTATGGACCGAGTTAAACGCAACTTATCAACAGGGCTTAGATTGACCTGTGGGTGAACGTGCAGATACGAAAAAGCCGCCCGAAGGCGGCTTGTTGTCATGTGGGTAAGTTCGAGAAAGGGTTACTTGCCGATGCAGAAGCTGGAGAAGATACGTCCGAGCAAATCGTCTGAGCTGAAGGCGCCAGTGATTTCGCCTAGTACCTGCTGAGCTTGGCGCAAGTCTTCCGCCAGGAGCTCGCCAGCGCCTGCAAGGGTCAATTGGCTACGGCCATGGTCGAGGTAGGTGGCTGCCTGGCGAAGGGCCTCCAGGTGCCGGCGGCGGGCACTGAAGCTGCTTTCGGCAGTCTGCTCGTAACCCATGCAAGCCTTGAGGTGTTCACGAAGCAGGTCCAGACCGTCGCCGGACCTAGCCGATAGGCTGAGGGTCACATGGCCATCAGCACTGACCTCAAGTGCAACCGGATCCTGGCTGAGGTCCGCCTTGTTGCGGATCAGCGTGACCTTGGCCGGATCCGGCGTCTGGTCGAGGAATTCTGGCCATAGGGCAAAAGGGTCGGCAGCTTCCGGAGCGGTGGCATCGACCACCAACAGCACGCGGTCGGCTTCACTGATGGCCTTCAGGGCACGTTCCACACCAATCTTTTCCACATGGTCGTCGGTATCGCGCAGGCCAGCGGTATCCACCACATGCAGGGGCATGCCATCGATGTGGATATGTTCCCGCAGCACATCACGTGTCGTGCCAGCGATGTCAGTGACGATGGCGGCTTCACGGCCGGCCAATGCATTCAACAAACTGGATTTACCAGCATTGGGGCGTCCGGCGATCACCACGGTCATGCCGTCACGTAGCAACGCGCCTTGTCCGGCTTCTCGGAGCACTGTGGATAAGTTATCCCTGACGCCATCCAACAAGCTCAGCACATGGCCGTCAGCTAGGAAGTCGATCTCTTCCTCAGGGAAGTCGATGGCAGCTTCAACGAAGATACGAAGTTCGATGAGCCTCTCGGTGAGGCCATTTACCCGACGTGAGAACTCACCTTGAAGCGAGCGAAGGGCATTGCGTGCAGCTTGTTCGGAACTGGCTTCGATCAGGTCGGCAATGGCCTCGGCCTGGGCGAGGTCGAGCTTGTCATTGAGGAAGGCTCGCTCGCTGAATTCGCCTGGTCGAGCCTGGCGTGCGCCTAACTCCAGGCAGCGGTGAAGCAGCAGATCCATCACCACAGGCCCGCCGTGGCCCTGGAGTTCGAGGACGTCTTCGCCCGTAAAGGAATGTGGGCCGGGGAAGTAGAGCGCAAGCCCTTGGTCCAGGGTTTGCCCGGCGCTATCGAGGAACGGGCCGTAGTGAGCGTATCGGGGCGTGGGCACGCGACCGCAGATATCTTCGGCGATTCGCATGGCATGGGGCCCGGAGACACGGACGATACCGACGCCACCACGCCCTTGGGCGGTAGCAACGGCAGCGATGGTTTCACGTGCAGGATTCATCTGTGGATATCCCCAGGATTCGGGCTGCGGATAGCAAGACGCCCCTCTATGGGGGCGTCTTGTTCAAGCTAGGTTAGCGCGGTTATCAGGCGGCGGCTTTCTTGCTGGCTGCCTCGATCTGCCGGGTAATGTACCACTGCTGGGCAATCGACAGGACGTTGTTGACGACCCAGTACAGCACCAGACCTGCCGGGAACCACAGGAAGAAGAAGGTGAAGATGATTGGCATCAGCTTCAGCACCTTGGCCTGCATGGGGTCCGGCGGCGTCGGGTTCAGCTGCTGCTGGATGAACATGGTGGCGCCCATGATGATCGGCAGGATGAAGAATGGATCCTTGATCGACAGGTCGGTGATCCAGAACATCCAGGGAGCCTGGCGCATCTCGACGCTTTCCAGCAGCACCCAGTAGAGGGCAAGGAATACTGGCATCTGGACCAGGATCGGCAGACAGCCGCCCAATGGGTTGATCTTCTCCTTTTTGTACAGCTCCATCATCGCCTGGGACATCTTCTGACGATCGTCGCCGTGCTGTTCCTTCAGTGCCTGCAGTTTCGGCGATACCGCACGCATGCGTGCCATCGACTTGTAGCTGGCAGCGGAGAGTGGGAAAAACGCGAGTTTTATCAGGATGGTCAAGCAGATGATCGCCCAGCCCCAGTTACCCAACAGGCTGTGGATATGTTGCAGCAACCAGAAGATCGGTTGGGCGATAAACCAGAGGAAGCCGTAGTCGACAGTCAGCTCGAGGCCTGGCGACAGCTCCTTCAGCTTGTCCTGCATCTTCGGACCCGCATAAAGGGTCGCGCCTGCTTCGGCCTGAGAGCCAGCCGGAACGTTCAGCGAAGCGCCAGTGAAGCCGACGATGTAGTTGCCTTGTGCATCCTTGCGGGTCTGGACCAGGTTTGCTTCGTCCTTGTCGGACACCCAGGCGGTCACGAAATAGTGCTGCAGCCAGGCTACCCAACCACCCTGCACATTTTCCTTGAAGGCCTGCTTGTCCATGTCGCCCATCGACACTTTCTTGTACGGCTCATCCGGAGTCCACAGGGCGGCACCGAGGTAAGTGGAAACGCCGGTTGCTGTGCTGGAGGACGGGTCGCTGCTGCCATCGCGCTTGAGCTGGGCGAAGAAGTTCCCGCTCCATGCCTGGCCGCTCTGGTTGTCGATCTTGTAGGTGACGCCCAGATCGTATTGGCCGCGCTTGAAGGTGAAGCGCTTGGTGTAGTTGACTCCAGCTTCGCTGAAAGTCAGTTCGACGACCAATGTGTCCTGACCATCGGCCAGTTTGTAGGCCTTCTGCGCAGCGGAGTAGAGGGGGCGACCACTGGCGCGGGCGTCAGGGCCATTGGCGCCGGTCAGGCCGCTTTGTGCCAGGTAGGTGCGCTCGTTGCCGTTGTCGAACAGTTGGAACGGCACATCCGGGTGGTCCTGACGACGCGGGTACTGAGGCAGGGTCAGTTGGACGATGTCGCCACCACGTGGATCAATGGCGAGATTCAACACGTCGGTTTCAACGCGGATCAGTTCGCTACTGGTAGCGACTGGGGTTGCCACCGGCTCGTTGCGTTCGCTGCTTGCAGTGGGGACGTCATCACTGGTCTTGGCGGCTGCCGTGGTGTCCGGCAGTGTCGCCTGCTGACTGCTGGCAATGTTGCCAGTCGTCGGCAATGCAGCCTGGCCGTAGTCCTGGTTCCATTGGAGAACCATCAGATAGGACACGATTGCCAGGGCGACGATCAGGATCGAGCGTTGAATATCCATGATTACTCGGCCATCGAAGAGGATTGGGAAGTTTTGGCAGGTGGCACCGGGTCATAGCCGCCCGGATTCCACGGATGACAGCGGCCGAGCCGACTCAGGGTCAGCCAGCCACCGCGCAGGACGCCATGCTGTTCGATGGCTTCCTGCGCGTAGCAGGAACAACTGGGATAGAAACGACAGTGACTGGCCATCAGGGGGCTGATGGCGTAGCGATAGAACTGGATCGGAGCGAGGGCCAGTTTACGCATGGGGACTGTCGGACACCCCTGATCCGGTCTGGGGTTCAGGGCGGGTCCGGCTGCGAGCGAGGCGCTTCCAGAGCTTAGCGAACTGATGTCTCAATTCAGGATTCTCCAGATCGCCAATGCCTCTTTTGGCCACGATCACGATATCCCACCCTGCCAACGACTCAAGGTTATGGCGGAAGGATTCTCGAATCTGGCGTTTGAGACGGTTGCGTTCGACGGAGAGCTTCACGGCCTTTTTGCCGATCACCAAACCCAGACGGGGATGATCGAGACCGTTGTCGCGCGCTAGGAGCAGGACGTGCTTGCCGGGAACCTTCCCGGTAGGTGAGTCGAAGACTGACTTGAATTGTCGGGGAACCAGCAGACGCTTTTCCCGACCGAAGCCCTGACTCACCACCCGTTCCGGATAAATCAGACGGTCAGGCGCTTGCGGCCCTTGGCGCGACGACGCGACAGGACTTGGCGGCCGTTCTTGGTGGCCATACGGGCACGGAAACCGTGGGTGCGAGCGCGCTTGAGGGTGCTGGGTTGGAAAGTGCGTTTCATGATGCTTTACCTGGTGGTCACTACGGGCCGGAAGTGGCCCCCGTTTAAAGAGACCGGCAATTCTAGAGAAACGGCACGGTCAGGTCAATTTCCAACCAGTGTGCTTTGCGTAGAAGGATATAGAAGGAAAGGGAATTAAGAAAAGCTTGATTGTGTTTTTTATGTATTAGCGCCTCTTTTTCTGTGGATAAAACGCTGTGACCAGCGAACCCAGCGGTCGGAGCCAGGCTGATAAGGTTGTCGACAAGCAGTGATCAGGCTGTGTGGCCCTTGGGAGGAAGCTGGGGAGTGATTGCTGATTTATGCACAGGCTGGTTATCCAGCGCCTTCTCCCCAGGCTGGCAATAGGGTTTATCAGGTGGTTATCCACAAGAATCATGCCAAGTGCACAGCTTCTGTTGGTAGTGAATAACACCTTGATTTTACTTGCCCATTTGCGCTTCTTCGTGTGGATAACTTTTCCTCTGGAAGCTACAATGTCGGCTGATTTTTAGGTTAGACACCTTTCCGACCCTGGGGGATATCCGTGTCAGTGGAACTTTGGCAGCAGTGCGTGGAGCTTCTCCGCGATGAACTGCCTGCCCAACAATTCAACACCTGGATCCGCCCGCTACAGGTTGAGGCTGATGGAGACGAACTGAGGGTCTATGCACCCAACCGGTTCGTGCTCGATTGGGTCAACGAAAAGTACATGGGCCGTCTGCTTGAACTGCTCGGTGAGCGTGGAAATGGATTGGCCCCTGCGCTTTCGCTGCTGATTGGCAGCAAACGTAGTCCCGCTCCGCGTAAAGCGCCGCCACCACCACCTCCACCGCCGCCTCAACCCATCGTCGCACCACCGGCTGCTCCTGCTCCACGCCAGATGCGCATCGAGGCTGTGGATGAGTCGCGTGACAATCTGGACCCGTTGGCCGCTGTTGGTTCGCCGATGCCTGCCCTGCGCACTGAGCGTTCAGTTCAGGTCGAGGGCGCCCTCAAGCACACCAGCTATCTGAATCGCACCTTCACCTTCGAGAATTTCGTCGAAGGCAAGTCGAACCAGTTGGCACGGGCCGCAGCCTGGCAGGTTGCAGACAATCCCAAGCATGGCTACAACCCGCTGTTCCTTTATGGTGGCGTAGGCCTGGGTAAGACGCACTTGATGCATGCCGTCGGCAATCACCTGCTCAAGAAGAACCCGAATGCCAAGGTCGTTTACCTGCATTCAGAGCGCTTCGTCGCGGACATGGTGAAGGCGTTGCAGCTGAACGCAATCAACGAGTTCAAGCGCTTCTATCGGTCGGTAGATGCGTTGCTGATCGACGATATTCAGTTCTTCGCCCGTAAGGAGCGTTCTCAGGAAGAGTTCTTCCATACCTTTAACGCACTGCTTGAAGGTGGGCAGCAAGTCATCCTGACCAGCGACCGCTACCCGAAAGAGATCGAAGGTCTTGAAGAGCGCCTGAAATCGCGTTTTGGTTGGGGGCTGACAGTGGCTGTAGAGCCTCCTGAACTGGAGACGCGGGTCGCCATCCTTATGAAGAAGGCGGAACAGGCGAAAGTCGATTTGCCGCACGACGCAGCCTTTTTCATTGCTCAGCGCATTCGTTCCAATGTGCGTGAGCTAGAAGGCGCATTGAAGCGGGTCATTGCCCATGCACACTTCATGGGGCGTGATATCACGATCGATCTGATTCGCGAATCGTTGAAGGATCTTCTGGCGCTGCAGGACAAGTTGGTCAGCATCGACAACATCCAGCGCACCGTAGTCGAGTACTACAAGATCAAGATGTCCGACATGCTGTCCAAACGACGGTCACGTTCGGTGGCCCGGCCACGGCAGGTCGCAATGGCCCTGTCCAAGGAACTGACCAACCATAGCCTGCCAGAGATCGGCGATGCGTTTGGCGGACGGGACCACACCACTGTTCTGCACGGCTGTCGTAAGATTGCAGAACTTAGGGAATCCGATGCGGATATCCGCGAGGATTACAAGAATCTGCTGCGTACATTGACCACCTGATCGCAGCCCACGAGGCAAGGGACTAGACCATGCATTTCACCATTCAACGCGAAGCCCTGTTGAAACCCCTGCAACTGGTCGCCGGCGTCGTCGAGCGCCGCCAGACCTTGCCGGTACTCTCCAACGTCTTACTGGTGGTTGAAGGCCAGCAGTTGTCCCTGACTGGTACCGACCTAGAGGTCGAGCTGGTTGGGCGCGTGGCCCTGGAAGAGCCGGCTGAACCGGGTGAGATCACTGTACCGGCTCGCAAGCTCATGGATATTTGCAAGAGCCTGCCGAGCGACGCGTTGATCGATATCCGTGTGGATGAGCAGAAGCTTCTAATCAAAGCAGGGCGCAGCCGTTTTACCCTGTCGACGCTGCCTGCCAACGACTTCCCCACTGTTGAAGAAGGCCCGGGTTCACTCTCGTTCAGCCTGGTGCAGAGCAAGCTGCGTCGTCTGATCGAGCGAACCAGCTTTGCAATGGCGCAACAAGATGTCCGTTACTACTTGAATGGCATGCTTCTGGAAGTCAATGCAGGCATCCTGCGAGCGGTCGCAACCGATGGTCACCGTCTCGCAATGTGCGCGATGGAGGCCGGGATCGAGGGTGTGGACCGTCACCAGGTCATCGTGCCTCGCAAGGGCATCCTGGAGCTTGCTCGCCTCCTGACTGAGCAGGACGGTGAGGTTCGTATCGTGTTGGGTCAACACCATATTCGCGCGACCACCGGGGAATTCACTTTCACTTCGAAGCTGGTCGACGGGAAGTTCCCGGACTATGAGCGCGTGCTGCCGCGCGGCGGTGACAAGTTGGTTGTTGGCGATCGCCAGGCCTTGCGCGAGGCGTTCAGCCGTACTGCAATTCTGTCCAACGAGAAGTACCGCGGCATTCGTCTGACCTTGGCCGCCGGCCTGCTGAAGATTCAGGCTAATAACCCTGAGCAGGAGGAAGCCGAGGAAGAAGTGGCAGTCGATTACAATGGCAGCAATCTGGAAATTGGCTTCAACGTCAGCTATCTGCTCGATGTGCTGGGTGTTATGTCTACTGAACAGGTTCGCTTGATCCTGTCCGACGCCAACAGCAGTGCGTTGGTCCAGGAAGCCGGTAACGACGATTCTTCTTATGTCGTGATGCCGATGCGTCTGTAATCACTCGATGTCCCTCAGTCGTATCGCGGTCACCGGTGTGCGTAACCTGCAGCCGGTGACCCTCTCCCCCTCCCCCCGAATCAATATCCTCTACGGCGCCAACGGCAGCGGTAAAACCAGCCTGCTCGAAGCCATCCACTTGCTTGGACTTGCTCGGTCCTTTCGCAGCAATCGTCTGCAACCTGTCATCCAGTATGAACAACCTGCCTGCACGATCTTCGGACAAGTAGCGCTGTCTGGAGGCGGTCAATGCAGCCTCGGGATATCACGTGATCGCCAGGGTGAGTTTCAGATTCGAATAGATGGGCAGAATGCGCGTAGTACTGCACAGTTGGCTGAAGCATTGCCGCTGCAGTTGATCAATCCAGACAGCTTTCGGCTGTTGGAAGGGGCACCGAAGATACGGCGGCAGTTCCTGGATTGGGGAGTGTTCCACGTGGAACCTAGGTTCCTATCGGCCTGGCAGCGGCTCCAGAAGGCCTTGCGGCAGCGGAACTCGTGGCTCCGGCATGGTACACTTGACGCCGCTTCGCAGGCGGCTTGGGACCGTGAATTGTGCCTGGCCAGCGACGAGATTGATCGGTATCGAAGAGCTTATATCCAGGCATTGAAGCCCGTCTTCGAAAGGACGCTTGCTGATCTTGTTGAACTCGAAAGCCTTTCCCTCAGCTATTACCGTGGCTGGGATAAGGATCGGGAGCTTTCCGAAGTGCTGGTCACTTCCCTACCCCGCGACCAACAGATCGGCCATACCCAGGCTGGACCTCAACGAGCTGACTTGCGGCTGCGCTCTGGAGTACATAGCGCAGCCGACATACTTTCACGAGGTCAACAGAAGCTGGTGGTTTGTGCATTGCGCATCGCTCAAGGGCATCTGGTTAATCAAGCCAAGCGTGGCCAGTGTATCTACCTAGTTGACGACTTACCGTCTGAATTGGACGACCAGCATAGAAAGGCATTGTGCCGATTGCTGGAAGAATTGGATTGCCAGGTGTTCATCACCTGTGTTGACCATGAATTTCTGAGGGACGGCTGGCGCATGGACACGCCGGTTAGCATGTTCCACGTGGAACATGGCTGTATTACCCAGACCTTTGATCATCGGGAGTGAAGCATGAGCGAGAACAACACGTACGACTCTTCCAGCATTAAAGTGCTGAAGGGGCTGGATGCCGTACGCAAGCGCCCCGGCATGTACATCGGCGACACCGATGATGGAACCGGTCTGCACCACATGGTGTTCGAAGTTGTCGATAACTCCATCGACGAAGCCCTGGCCGGATACTGCTCCGAGATCAGCATCACCATCCATACCGATGAATCCATCACCGTTCGCGACAACGGCCGTGGCATTCCGGTCGATATCCACAAAGAAGAAGGGGTTTCCGCGGCAGAGGTCATCATGACCGTGCTGCACGCCGGCGGTAAGTTCGACGACAACACCTACAAGGTTTCCGGCGGTCTGCACGGTGTAGGGGTGTCCGTAGTGAACGCGCTGTCCGAAGAGCTGCGCCTGACAATTCGCCGCGCGGGCCAAGTGTGGGAGCAGATTTACCACCATGGTGTGCCGCAGTTCCCGCTGCGCCCGGTGGGCGAGACTGACGGCACCGGCACAGAAGTTCACTTCAAGGCTTCTGCTGCGACCTTTACCAACATCCATTTCAGCTGGGACATCCTGGCCAAGCGTCTGCGCGAGCTTTCCTTCCTCAACTCAGGGGTAGGCATTGTCCTGCGTGACGAGCGCAGTGGAAAGGAGGAGTTGTTCAAGTACGAGGGCGGCCTGAAGGCATTCGTCGAATACCTGAACACCAACAAGACCATCGTCAACGAGGTCTTCCACTTCAATATCCAGCGTGAGGAAGATGGCGTTGGTGTAGAAGTAGCGCTCCAGTGGAACGACAGCTTCAACGAGAACATCCTCTGCTTCACCAACAATATTCCGCAGCGTGACGGCGGTACCCACCTGGCTGGCTTCCGCTCTGCCCTGACCCGTCACCTGAACAACTACATCGAGCAGGAAGGCCTGGCGAAGAAGTACAAGATCGCTACCACGGGCGATGACGCCCGCGAAGGCCTGACCGCGATCATATCGGTCAAGGTACCGGATCCCAAGTTCAGCTCGCAGACCAAGGACAAGCTGGTATCCAGCGAGGTGAAGACAGCGGTCGAACAGGAGATGGGCAAGTACTTCTCCGACTTCCTCCTGGAGAACCCGAACGAAGCCAAAGCAGTCGTTGGCAAGATGATCGATGCTGCTCGGGCTCGTGAAGCCGCTCGCAAGGCCCGTGAGATGACCCGCCGCAAGGGTGCCCTCGACATCGCCGGCCTGCCCGGCAAGCTGGCGGACTGCCAGGAGAAGGACCCTGCCCTCTCCGAACTGTACATCGTGGAGGGTGACTCCGCGGGCGGTTCTGCCAAGCAGGGTCGTAACCGCAAGACGCAGGCTATCCTGCCCCTCAAGGGCAAGATCCTCAACGTTGAGAAAGCTCGCTTCGACAAGATGCTGTCCTCCCAGGAAGTTGGCACCCTGATTACCGCACTCGGCTGCGGTATTGGTCGGGAGGAGTACAACATCGAGAAGCTGCGTTATCACAACATCATTATCATGACCGACGCCGACGTTGACGGTTCGCACATTCGTACCCTGCTGCTGACCTTCTTCTTCCGCCAGATGCCTGAATTGATCGAGCGTGGTTACGTCTACATCGCTCAGCCGCCACTCTACAAGGTCAAGAAAGGCAAACAGGAGCAGTACATCAAGGACGATGAGGCCATGGACGAATACATGACCCAATCGGCCCTGGAAGACGCCAGCGTGCACGTCAACGAGAACGCTCCTGGCCTGTCCGGCGAGGCGCTCGAGAAGCTGGTGAATGACTATCGCGGTGTGATGCGTACGCTCAAGCGCTTGTCCCGTCTGTACCCGCTGGAGCTGACCGAGCACATGGTCTACCTGCCGCGTGTCAGCGTTGAACAGCTCTCCGACCAAGCTGCCATGCAGACTTGGCTTGACGGCTTCAAGGAGCGCCTGAAAGGTGCCGAGAAGTCGGGTCTTACTTACACCGCCAGCCTGCGTGAAGACCGCGAGCGTCACCTGTGGCTGCCGGAAGTGGAACAGACCGCCCATGGCCTGGCGCACTACATCACCTTCAATCGCGACTTCTTCGCTAGCAACGACTACAAGCAAGTGACTGAACTGGGTAACCAGCTCAATAACCTGCTCGAGGATGGTGCTTACGTGCAGCGTGGCGAAAGGAAGAAGCCTGTGACCAGCTTCAAGGAAGCCCTGGCCTGGTTGATGACCGAGAGCACCAAGCGCCACACGATTCAGCGATACAAAGGTCTCGGTGAGATGAACCCGGAGCAGCTCTGGGAAACCACTATGGACCCGAACGTGCGCCGGATGCTCAAAGTGACCATCGAGGATGCGATTGCAGCCGATCAGATCTTCAACACCTTGATGGGCGATGCCGTAGAGCCGCGTCGCGACTTCATTGAGAGCAACGCCCTGGCTGTTTCGAACCTCGACGTTTGATTGATTGTGTCGTGGCGCAGCCGATTGGCCTCATTCACCCGCACGCGGTCAATCACTTCCCGGCCGTATATCGCCACGACCTGGAACAGGTCGTAGACCACCCGGGAGTGCGGGCAGTGCTGGCGCACCTCCAGATCGAAGGCGGTGTTCATGTCCATGGCCACTGCCTCGATGCAGGCGCAACCGGCCGGTCCCAGGGCTTCGAAGAACGGGCGGATGGCCTCGCGGCTGCGCCCTTCGCCGATCCACAGCACCTGCCGGGTGTCGGCATCCAGGACTACGCTAGCATAGCGATGCCTCCTGTAGAGGGCGAACTCGTCCATCACTAGGCGCCTCGGTACGGCCTGCGGCAGCGCGCTCAGTTGCGCCTGCAAGCGGCGTCGCTCAAGTAGGCGCACGGTGCCCCAGTGCAAGCCGAAAAGCTCGGCGACATGCCGCGTCGGCAGGCGTGCGCACCAGAGCGCCACCGCCTCGGCCAGACGCCGGGTCAGGCGGGCATGGCGCCCCGGCCAACTGACCCACTCGGCACGCCGGCCACAGCCGCTACAGGCCAGGCGCCGCAAGTGCACCCGCATCCGCACCGGACGTCCCAGGATGGGTAGGTCGCGAATGCGCCGCGTGCAGTACTCATGCACTGCCGGGCTCGGCTGCTGGCAGCCACCGCAACGGGGCACCCGTCGCGGGTCAGGCCTCAGCACGATCTGCAGCGCTTCGGTTTCGGAATCGATGGAGACAACAGAAAATCCCTCCCAGAGCGGAGGGAAAGCGGTAGCATCCGGCATCAGAACGGCGGTTTCGGTTTAAGGGTTTGGTCGCACAAACATCTTCAACCAAATCGCCGTTCTTTTCTCATGGCTCCCCGAAAATCCGCGAAGAACCTTTAATTTGGGCGACCGCGATGGGCACTGCTGGACACAAGAAGAGTGTGCGCTCTGTGGCGGCTTTGTCTCGACGTTAGCCCCCACAAGCACAGTCAGAGACTGCCACAGCCTGATCGGCTCGCACCGCGAGCGGATCGATAGTCACTTGTAGGTGTTTCCGTCCTGCATCCACGAAAATCATGCACGGGGCGACTTCAAGGGGGCTTCCTCAATACCTGGATGGTGGCAGCATTTCACCGTGGCCAGGTGGGTTGCGAGGTTGTCGACGGGCGTTGAGTCGGGATGGACCGCTGCGCCGCTCGTCCCCCAGCACACATTCGGGAATGCCTTCATTGTGCCGCTCTGGACGATCAAGCCGTGTTTTGCCGTTCGCTATTCTGTTGGGTACTCGCCTGGGGCATGCAACCCGCAAGATATGCTCGTCTTGAAACGGTTCAACTGCAAGTTGACCTAGGACACTGGCGTTGCGCCCAATCCTTTCGACCACAATCTGGCCACCTGCAAAGCGATGATTCGCCGAACCAGGCATGTCGGGGAATGGCTGGCGGGTTTCACTTCGGCAGCGTTGCGTGCAGTCGGGGGATACCTTCCCGTTCTTCGGCCTGTTTCGTCCAGTGGCTCAAACACAAAGCGGCTGGCGATTCAATCCACATAACGCGCCGCGCCACCTGACCAGGGCTGGCTGCAGATTGTCGAGATACTAAAGGTGGATGCTCTTGATCCGATGGTTCTGCCTAGAGCACGCTACCACCCAAATGGCCTTTGGCCCTGACCCCGCGAATACGCTGCTCTGGCAACCAAGCGTCTGAACCTGGGGTCGCATAGAGTGAGATCCCCGGCACCGGGTGTTCTACCGGTTCGATGAGTGCCTGCAGTCGACTGCACTGCAGGCATGAACGCCTTCAGAATGGCGGCAGCCGGTGTGGTTCACCCGCGGCCAGGCCAATCCCGTCTGAGCTATCACATGGATCTGGATCGGTGGGCGCTCGACAGTGCGTCTTACCTTCTGCGGAGCGCCGCCTGGGGTAGGAACTTGTCCTGGATGTCTGCGCCATTCCGGAGGCGTTGTCTTGGCTTGAAGCCTTGCCGGGAGGGCGTCGCACCATGCGATTAACCTTTGCCTGCGATACACGCTTTGCCGCGAGCTAGGGAAACCCTCTGAAAAGGTAACGAAGTGTGGCCTTGTCGGCAGGGATGAGTGTTACCGGTCATGTGTATCAGGATGTGAGTCCGGGTTGAAAGGGAACAAAAATGGGCTACTCAGGGGCTTGTGTTCGATCTGTATTTTTGTAAGGCATTGATTTATAAGGGTTTTGTATAATTGGCATGGCAAATGCTTTATTGCTGGCACAACAAAAACAAGAAAGCTGCAAAAAAGAAGATATCTCGACTCTGACACAACAAAAACAACAGGGCAGAGGAGAAGCAAACAGATTTTTTTGGAGAAGGTGTTCGGCTCCGGGCTCTCCCCGGCGAACTGGTCCACAGAATAAGACTACTTGAAAGTAGCTCAGGTATCAGTCGGCTCACAGTGTGACAGCTGCAAGATCGGCGTCCAAAAAAATATGTTTGCCCTGGATCCATTATGGGATCCGACAACTGCTAGTTTGAAATAAAGATCGCTAACAACAACAACAAGTCGATCAAGAAGAAGAACAAAGCACCAAAAAAAAATTTGAGGGGAGCCCAGGCTCCCCTCAGTGCTTTCCGGGGTTCTGACTTCCTTCCCTTTCTCTCTGGTTCCAAAGCTGGTTTCACCGGACGCGGCAGCTGTCCAGGTGGATTTACCGCTTACCGACTTCCAAGCTATTCATGATCTACCTCGTCGTTCCAAACCCCATTTGTGGATACCCCAATATGGATGGCCACTATGTTGGAAGCTTCTAACGCCATCCATGAGTCCGTAGTGCATGCGTGAGCAATCGGGAGAAGGATTGCTCTAGTATCCGAAAAGTGGTCGACAGAAGACGTGCAGGGTGGGTGCTCTGGTGCACCCCGCATACCTTAAGCTGTTTTCTTGTGACGGGTGGAGGAGATGAGGATGGACGAACAGCCTAAGTCAGGTGCTGTGGCCGACGAGGAGATCAGCGCCTTTATGCTGCGGCAGTTGCGGTCAGGCAGGGTCAAGCCAGCGGTTATGGTCGTCCTGACCGAGAAGGCTTTCCCCGAGGTGAGCAGGGAGCGAATCATTCAGTGTTTCAACGCCCTGGATTCGACCTACCTGAAGGGATGAGGTCATGGGTCTAGAGAAAAGTTTTATGCACTTTTCTGGCAAACCCTTACCTTTTAAATTTATTCAATAAAATCAAGTGGATGTGATGCTCAATGGCGCTCGCGCCAAAATTTTGTTCACAGCTTATCCACAGAATCACGCGGAACGCTTGAATTGCTCGAACCAGGTAGATCCGCGAAACCTTCGATCTGTTTCTGGGTCTGCTCAACCCAGGCATACGCCCGGTCGTTGAGTTCGGCGATGGACCGGGGGCCCTCTCCTTCGGCGTACATTGGCGGGCCGATGACGACCTGGATGGTTCCGGGGTACTTGGCCCAGCCTTCTTTCGGCCAATAGGTTCCAGCGTTGTGCGCCACGGGCAATACGGGAAGGTTGGCATTAGCCGCGAGTGCTGCGCCGCCCCGGGAGAATTTGCCCATCTGGCCGGCGGGCACGCGGGTGCCTTCGGGGAATATCAGCACCCACGCGCCCTGCTTCAGGCGTTCGTCGCCCTGGCTAGCCAATTGCTTGAGTGCGGCTTTGGGGTTGCTGCGGTCAATGGCAATGGGCTTCATCAGCGCCATCGCCCAGCCGAAGAACGGCACGCGCAGAAGTTCGCGTTTGACGACCTGGCTAAGCGGTTCGAAGGCTCCAGAGAGATAGAAGGTCTCCCAAGTGCTCTGATGCTTAGCGAGGATCACGCACGGGCGCTCTGGGATGTTCTCCAGGCCCTTCACCTCATAGCGGATACCGACCACAACCTTGGCCAGCCAGACTGCAGAGCGGCACCAGCGCCAGACGATGAAGCGATAGCGCGCATGGAACGGCAGGAATGGCGCGATGAACAGGCTCAGCGTGCCCCAAATGCAGGCGCTCAACGACAGCAGCAGATAAAAGAGAACGGTTCTGATGGTCTGCACAGTCGTCATGGGAGCTAATTGACCTTATTGAAGAAGATGCGCGGCGACGGCCGCCAGATCGTCGAATACCAGGGTGCCGGCCGGCAGGGCCTTGGCCAGCGTGCGTTCACCCTTGCCGGTCTTTACCAGCACGGGCTGACAATCGACGGCTCGGGCGGCTTCCAGGTCACCACTGCTGTCGCCGACGAACCAGATGCCAGCAAGGTCCACGCCGTAGTGCTCGGCGATGCGCAGCAACATGCCAGGCCTGGGTTTTCGGCAATCGCAGCCATCATCAGGTCCGTGCGGGCAATGTACGATTAGGCCGACTTCGCCGCCCTGCTCCGCCACCAGCTCGCGCAGGCGTACATGCATGGTTTCCAGCGTCGACAGGTCGTAATAGCCTCGCGCCAGGCCTGACTGATTGGTGGCCACGGCCACGGTCCAGCCTGCCTTGCTGAGGCGAGCGATGGCATCGATCGAGGAGGGAATCGGGATCCACTCCTCAAGCGATTTGATGTACGCGTCGGAGTCGAGGTTGATGACGCCGTCGCGGTCGAGAATCACAAGTTTCATGAACAACGCCTGAAGCACGAAGCTGGGAGCCTGAAGCCCAGGTTGATCCTGGCTTCAAGGCTCCTGCTTCCGACTTGCTGTTTAGCCCAGTACCGAAATGTCCGCTACGCCGAGGAACAACCCGCGCAGCTTGGCCAGCAGCGCATAGCGGTTTCCACGCACCGCTGCGTCTTCGGCATTGACCAGCACCGCTTCGAAGAAGCTATCCACTGGCTCACGCAGGCTGGCCAGCCGCTCCAGGGTTTCGCGATAGCTGCCGGCGATGGCGAGGGCCTGTTCGGCCTCGGCCACAGCCTTGGCCAAGGCCTGCTCGGCTGGTTCCAGCAGCAGGGCATTATCGACGGCTGCCGGAACGCTGCCATCGGCCTTACTCAGCAGATTCGATACACGCTTGTTGGCAGCGGCCAGGGCAGCGGCTTCAGCCAGCGCGCGGAAGGCTTGAACGGCCTGGACGCGTTGGTCGAAGTCGAGTGCCGAAACCGGCTGCACCGCGCGGACGGCCAGGTAAACGGCTACATCCACCCCTTCGTCTTCGTAACGCGCGCGCAGGCGGTCGAAGACGAATTCCAGCACCTGGTCGGCCAAGCCTTCGGCTTTCACTTTCGCCCCGTAGAGGTCGACGGCAAAGGCGACGGCAGCCGCCAAGTCGAGGCCCAGTTGCTTCTCGATCAGGATGCGCAGAACGCCAAGAGCCTGACGACGCAGGGCAAACGGGTCCTTGCTGCCGGTCGGCAGCATGCCGATGCCGAAGATGCCCACCAGGGTGTCCAGCTTGTCAGCCACGGCCACTGCAGCACCGGTGAGGGTTTTCGGCAGTTCGGCGCCGGCGCCGCGAGGCATGTACTGCTCGTTCAGCGCGTGGGCAACGTCTTCCGGCTCACCGTCGTTGAGGGCGTAGTAGTAGCCGGCGATGCCCTGCATCTCGGGGAACTCGCCGACCATTTCGGTGGCCAGGTCGCACTTGGCGAGGAGACCGGCGCGTGCAGCGCGGACCGGATCGGCGCCGATCTGCTCGGCGACGAAACCGGCGAGGCGGGATACGCGCTCGGCCTTTTCATAGACAGTGCCGAGCTGGGCCTGGAATACCACGTTCTTCAGACGCTCGTTGAAGCTTTCCAGCTTCTGCTTCTTGTCCTGTTTGAAGAAGAATTCGGCGTCGGTCAGGCGCGGGCGCACAACCTTCTCGTTACCCGAGATAATCTGCATCGAGTCCTTGCTTTCCACGTTGGCCACGGTGATGAAGCGCGGTAGCAGCTTGCCCTGGGCATCCAGCAGGCAGAAATATTTCTGGTTGTCCTGCATGGTGGAGATCAGCGCTTCTTGCGGCACGGCGAGGAAACGCTCCTCGAACGAGCACACCAGCGGAACCGGCCATTCGACCAGCGCGGTTACTTCGTCCAGCAGGTCGGCCGGAACCACGGCAGTGCCCTTCTGCTCGGCAGCGAGTTCGGCCACACGCTTGGCGATGATCTCGCGACGCTCGGCGAAGTCGGCCAGCACATGGGCTGCGCGTAGGTCTTCCAGGTAGGTTGAGGGCTTGCTGATACGGATTTTGTCCGGGTTGTGGAAACGGTGACCACGGGATTCGCGACCGGCCTTCTGGGCAAGGATTACGCAGTCGACGACTTCTTCGCCGAACAGCATCACCAGCCACTGGGTTGGACGCACGAATTCTTCGCGGCGGGCTGCCCAGCGCATGCGCTTCGGAATCGGCAGGGCCGCGAGGGAGGATTCGACAATGCCGGGCAGCAGGCCAGCGGCCGGCTGGCCTGGAATGCTCTGGCTGAACTTCAGCTTCGGACCGCTCTTGTCGATCAGCGCCAGGCCCACGCCGCATTTGCGGGCGAAGCCGAGGGCAGCCTGGGTCGGTTTGCCTTCGGCATCGAAAGCGGCTTGCACCGGCGGGCCATCGAGGTTGACGCTGCGGTCGGGCTGCTGGGTGGCCAGCTGTTCAATGAGCACCGCGAGGCGGCGCGGCGCGGCATACACCTGGGCCTTGGTATAGCCCAGACCGGCACTTTTCAGGCCTTGCTCGATGCCGGCCAGGAAGGCGTCACCGAGGGATTTGAGGGCCTTTGGTGGCAGCTCTTCGGTGCCCAGCTCTACCAGAAAATCTTGTGCACTCATTCTGCCGCCTCCAGCTTGGCCAATACTTCGTCACGCAGTTCGGGGGTGGCCATGGGGAAGCCGAGGCGCGCGCGCGCCTGCAGATAGCTCTGCGCCACGGCGCGGGCCAAGGTGCGCACGCGCAGGATGTAACGCTGGCGTTCGGTCACCGAAATGGCTCGGCGGGCATCCAGCAGGTTGAAGGTATGGGAGGCCTTGAGGACCATCTCGTATGTCGGCAGCGGCAACTGCAGTTCGATCAGGCGGTTGGCCTCGCTCTCGTAGAAGTCGAAGAGCTCGAACAGCTTCGGCACATTGGCGTGCTCGAAGTTGAAGGTGGACTGCTCCACTTCGTTCTGGTGGAACACGTCGCCGTAGGTGACGGTGCCGAAGGGGCCGTCGGTCCAGATCAGGTCGTAGACCGAGTCAACGCCTTGCAGGTACATGGCCAGGCGCTCCAGGCCGTAGGTGATCTCGCCGGTGACCGGGTAGCACTCGATGCCGCCAACCTGCTGGAAGTAGGTGAACTGGGTCACTTCCATGCCGTTCAGCCAGATTTCCCAGCCCAGGCCCCAGGCGCCGAGGGTCGGTGATTCCCAGTTGTCTTCGACGAAACGGATGTCATGCACCAGCGGGTCGATACCGATAGCCTTCAGCGAGCCGAGGTAAAGCTCCTGGAAGTTTTCCGGGTTGGGCTTGAGGACTACCTGGAACTGGTAGTAATGCTGCAGGCGGTTGGGGTTCTCGCCGTAGCGGCCGTCAGTCGGACGGCGGGAGGGCTGCACGTAGGCAGCGTTCCAGGTTTCCGGGCCGATGGCGCGGAGGAAGGTGGCGGTGTGGAAAGTACCGGCGCCCACTTCCATGTCGTAGGGCTGGAGCACCACACAGCCCTGCTCGGCCCAGTACTGCTGCAGGGCGAGGATCAGGTCTTGGAAGGTGCGCACGGCGGGCGTAGTCTGGCTCACGAAATTCACCTGTGCTGGGTCTTCAACTGAAAAGGCGGGAGTATACCCGATCCACCCGGCCGCAACCGCATGGAAAGCCTTATGCCACGCTGCTTCTGGTGCAATGACGACCCCCTCTACATCGACTACCACGATACCGAGTGGGGGGTGCCGCTGCGTGAGCCGGCGGCGCTTTTCGAGCTGCTCCTGCTGGAGGGTTTCCAGGCCGGGCTTTCTTGGATCACCGTGCTGAAGAAACGCGAGCGTTATCGTGAAGTCATGTTCGGCTTCGATGTCCAGCGCCTGGCTGCTCTGGCGGACGAGGAAATCGAAGTGCTGATGCAGGACCCCGGCATCATCCGCAACCGCCTCAAGCTCAAGGCCGCACGGCAGAATGCTCAGGCCTGGTTGCGCCTGGACGATCCGGTGGCGCTGCTCTGGTCATTCGTCGGCGGGCGCCCCAGGGTCAACCACTTCCAGGGCCGCGGCGAGGTGCCGGCGGTGACCCCGGAAGCCGAGGCCATGAGCCGTGCACTGAAAAAGGCCGGCTTCACCTTCGTCGGCCCGACCATCTGTTACGCCTTCATGCAGGCGTCCGGCATGGTGATGGACCACACCACAGATTGCGACCGCTACCGCGAACTGGCCCATTGAGGCGGCATTCCCTTGGCTGGGACGCTAGAATGCGCACTTTCTGATCTCCTGGAGTTGCCTGTGGAAAAGCTGAAAGGCGCGCTAGTGGTTGGCTTCCTGCGCCTCTTTGCCCTCCTGCCGTGGCGGGCCGTGCAAGCGGTGGGGGCGGCGATTGGCTGGCTGATGTGGAAACTGCCGAATCGTTCCCGCGACGTGGTACGGATCAACCTGTCCAAATGCTTCCCCGAACTGTCGCCGGCCGAGCTGGAGCAGCGTGTGGGGCAGAGCCTCAAGGATATTGGCAAGACCCTCACCGAAAGCGCCTGCGCCTGGATCTGGCCGGCGGAGAAGTCCATCGGCCTGGTGCACGAAGTTGAAGGCCTGGAGGTGCTGCACGAGGCGCTCGCCAGTGGCAAGGGCGTGGTCGGCATCACCAGCCACCTGGGTAATTGGGAGGTGCTCAATCACTTCTACTGCGCCCAGTGCAAACCCATCATCTTCTACCGCCCGCCAAAGCTGAAGGCGGTGGACGAGCTGCTGCAGAAGCAGCGTGTTCAGTTGGGCAACCGTGTGGCGCCGTCGACCAAGGAAGGCATCCTCAGCGTCATAAAGGAAGTGCGTAAGGGCGGCGCCGTGGGTATCCCTGCCGACCCGGAGCCGAGCCTTTCTGCAGGCCTGTTCGTACCTTTCCTCGGCACCCGCGCGCTGACCAGCAAGTTCGTGCCGGGCATGCTCGCCGGGGGCAAAGCTCGTGGTGTCTTCCTACATGCCCTGCGTCTGCCCGATGGTTCGGGCTTCAAGGTGATCCTGGAAGCGGCGCCGGAAGCCATGTACAGCGAAGACATCGAAGAAGCGGTAGCGGCCATGAGCGGGGTGGTCGAGAAGTACGTGCGGGCCTACCCGACCCAGTACATGTGGAGCATGAAACGCTTCAAGAAACGCCCCGATGGCGAGAAGAAGTGGTACTGAACGAAGGCGCCGGAAGGCGCCTTTTTCATGTTTGAAGGTTGGGTTGGAGACTTTGTCGCTTCGAGTTCATTCGAAAAGCAGGTCAACGGTCTGCCCTGAGAGGTCCTGGGGAGTTTGGGCATCCCTCACCCCAACCCCTCTCCCGGTGGGAGAGGGGCGAGCCGCCCTTGTGCGATTCGACGATAAGCCGTATTAACGCAGCACCGAATCAGCTCAGGATGGCGCGATCCCATGGCGAACCAGCGACAATTTCCCCGAACTCCGATGAAATGCAGGATCAAGATCAGCCATCCGAGCTTCGGTGAGCTACTGGCCCAGACCCGCGATCTGTCGGATGGCGGAGTTTATGTGCGGCATCCAGACCTGGCCAAACTGCCGGTCGGATCCATTGTCAGCGGTCAAGTGCAGGACCTGCCCATCGAAGCACCGGTATTGCAGATGGAAGTCACGCGAGTTGATGCCGAAGGCGCAGGCCTGCGCTTTCTGGAGCACAGCGCCTAGTTCGGTTTGCTGTCAGCTCGTGCGAGCTGGAGTCGTAGGAGCGAGCTTGCTCGCGAAGATGGCTTCGGATGTGAGCCGTGCCTAGCTCTTCGCCAGCAAGCTGGCTCCTACAGGGAGATGCAATGCCATTCAGTGCTGTTGGCGGTCCAGCCGCTTGAGGAACACCGTCATCTCCTTCTCCGCCTGCTTGTCGCCGTGGGCGCGGGCGGCCTCCAGGCCCTGCGTCCATGCCGCGCGGGCGGAGTCATGTTCACCCTGGATTTCCAGGGCCTTGCCGAGCAGTTTCCACGCAGCGGAGTACTTCGGGTCCTGCTCCACGCAGCGGCGCAGATGCTCCACGGCCAGGGCGGCGTTGCCCAGGTCGAGGTACCCCTTGCCGAGGCCGAAACGCAAGAGGGCGTTGTCCACGCCCTTGGCCAGCATCTTTTCCAGTCCTTCGAGCATGCTCGTTGCCTCAGAAGAAGGTCAGGCCGACCTGGAACAGGCGCTCAGCATCGCGGATGTACTTCTTGTCCACAAGGAACAGGATCACGTGGTCGCCGGACTCGATCACCGTATCGTCGTGGGCGATCAGCACTTCCTCGTCGCGGATGATGGCGCCGATGGTGGTGCCCGGCGGCAGGGCGATGTCCTCGATCATCTTGCCCACCACCTTGCTCGACTTCGCGTCACCGTGAGCGATGGCTTCGATGGCCTCGGCCGCACCGCGGCGCAGGGAGTGGACACTGACGATGTCGCCGCGGCGCACGTGGGTCAACAGGGTGCCGATGGTGGCCAGCTGCGGGCTGATGGCGATGTCGATGTCGCCGCCCTGCACCAAGTCCACATAGGCCGGGTTGTTGATGATGGTCATCACCTTGCGCGCGCCCAGGCGCTTGGCCAGCAGCGAGGACATGATGTTGGCCTCGTCGTCGTTGGTCAGGGCAAGGAAGATGTCCGCGTCATTGATGTTCTCCTCCACCAGCAGGTCGCGGTCGGAGGCGCTACCCTGAAGGACGACGGTGCTGTCCAGGGTCTCCGAGAGGTGCCGGCAGCGCGCTGGGTTCATCTCGATTATCTTCACCTGGTAGCGGCTTTCGATAGCCTCGGCCAGGCGTTCACCGATATGGCCACCGCCGGCGATGACCACGCGCTTGTAGCTGTCTTCCAGGCGGCGCAGTTCGCTCATCACCGCACGGATGTGAGCCTTGGCGGCGATGAAGAATACCTCGTCATCGGCCTCGATCACGGTATCGCCCTTGGGCAGGATCGGCCGGTTGCGACGGAAGATAGCTGCCACGCGGGTGTCCACGTTCGGCATGTGCTCGCGGATCTGGCGCAACTCCTGACCCACTAGCGGGCCGCCGTAATAGGCCTTGACGCCCACCAACTGGGCCTTGCCCTCGGCGAAGTCGATCACCTGCAGGGCGCCGGGGTATTCGATCAGGCGCTTGATGTAGTTGGTGACCACCTGCTCCGGGCTAATCAGTACATCCACCGGAATCGCGTCGTTGTCAAAGAGGCCGGCGCGGGTCAGGTAGGCAGCCTCACGCACGCGGGCAATTCGCGTCGGGGTGTGGAACAGGGTGTAGGCCACCTGGCAGGCGACCATGTTCACTTCGTCGCTGTTGGTCACCGCCACCAGCATGTCGGCGTCATCGGCGCCTGCCTGGCGTAGCACAGTCGGGAACGATCCTTTGCCCTGGACCGTACGGATGTCCAGGCGATCGCCGAGGTCGCGCAGGCGGTCGCTGTCGGTGTCGACGACGGTAATGTCGTTCGCCTCGCCCGAGAGGTGTTCTGCCAGCGTGCCGCCTACCTGGCCAGCTCCGAGAATGATGATCTTCACAGCGTGCTCCGTTAGCCGCGGGGGGAGGCGGCGATCTTGATCAGCTTGGCATAGTAAAACCCGTCATGACCGTTTTCCTGCGCCAGCAGCTGGCGGCCATGGGGTTGTTTCAATCCGTAGGGACCGTGGATGCCGAGCTCGCGGGCGCCGGGTGTGCGGGCGAGGAAGGCGGCGATGTTGTCGCTGTTCTCCTGCGGCAACGTCGAGCAGGTCGCGTAGACCAGCACACCACCCACTTCCAGGGTCGGCCAGAGTGCATCGAGAAGCTCGCCCTGCAACTGTGCGAGTGCGGGGATGTCCTCGGCCTTGCGGGTCAGCTTGATGTCCGGATGCCGGCGGATCACGCCGGTGGCCGAACAGGGGGCATCGAGCAGGATGCGCTGGAACGGCTTGCCATCCCACCAGGCGCCGGTATTGCGGCCATCGGCGGCGATCAGGGTGGCCTGTAGCTGCAACCGTGCCAAGTTCTCGCGCACGCGCGCAAGGCGGGTTTCTTCCAGATCGACAGCCACCACTTCGGCGAGGCCGGGTTCGGCCTCCAGCAGGTGACAGGTCTTGCCACCGGGGGCGCAGCAGGCGTCCAGCACACGTTGGCCGGGGGCGAGTTCAAGTAGGTCGGCGGCCAATTGCGCGGCCTCGTCCTGCACGCTGACCCGGCCTTCGGCGAAGCCGGGGAGGGTTTTCACGTCCTGCGCTTCCAGCAGGCGGATGCCGTCGCGGCTGAACGCGCAAGGTTCGGCGGCGATGCCGACCTGCTGCAGTTCGGCAAGATATGCGTCGCGGCTGCCATGACGGCGATTGACCCGCAAGATCAACGGCGGATGTGCGTTGTTCGCTGCGCAGACCGCTTCCCAGTGCTCCGGCCAGTTGGCCTTGAGCGCCTTCTGCAGCCAGCGAGGGTGCGCAGTACGGGCGGCCGGGTCGCGCTCCAGTTCCGCGAAGATCGTTTCACCCTGGCGCTGGGCGTTGCGCAGCACTGCATTGAGCAGGCCCTTGGCCCAGGGTTTCTTCAGCTTGTCGACACAGCCGACAGTTTCACCGATGGCAGCATGGGCCGGAATGCGGGTGTAGAACAGCTGATAAAGGCCGACGAGGAGGAGGGCCTCCACATCCTTGTCGGTAGCTTTGAACGGCTTCTGCAACAGACGCTCGGCCAACGCGGCAAGGCGGGGCTGCCAGCGTGCGGCGCCAAAGGCGAGGTCTTGCGCCAGGGCGCGGTCACGGGGCTCGACCCTGTCCAGCTGTGGCGGCAGGCTGCCGCCCAGCGAGGCCTTGCCACTGAGGACTGCGGCCAGGGCGCGGGCGGCGGCGAGGCGTGGGTTCATGCCGAGGCGCCTAGCACGGTGCCCACAGCGAACTGTTCGCGGCGGCTGTTATAGAGGTCAGCGAAGTTCAACGGCTTGCCACCCGGCAGCTGCAGTCGGGTCAAGCGCAGGGCACCGTCGCCGCAGGCCACGGTCAGGCCGTCCTTGTTTGTTGCGAGGATTTTCCCGGGCTGGCCATTGCCCTCGCCCAGGGCGGCAGCCAGCACTTTGAGTGGTTCGCCGTTCAGTGTGCTGTGGCAGATCGGCCAGGGATTGAAGGCGCGCACCAGGCGTTCCAGCTCGTTGGCTGGAAGAGTCCAGTCGAGTCGGGCTTCGTCCTTGTTCAGCTTGTGTGCATAGGTTGCCAGGGTATCGTCCTGGGCTTCCCCTTCGAGCGTGCCGGCGGCCAGGCCGTCGATGGCCTGCAGCACGGCCTGCGGGCCCAGCTGGGCCAAGCGGTCGTGGAGGCTACCGCCGGTGTCGGAGGCCGAGATCGGAGTGGTGACCTTGAGCAGCATCGGGCCAGTATCCAGCCCTGCTTCCATCTGCATCACGGTGACGCCACTCTCCGCATCACCCGCTTGTACAGCGCGCTGGATCGGCGCCGCACCGCGCCAGCGCGGCAGCAGCGAGGCATGGCTGTTGATGCAGCCCAGGCGCGGCATGTCCAGCACCACCTGAGGCAGGATCAGGCCGTAGGCCACCACCACCATCAGATCGGCACCTAGCGCCTTCAGCTCAGCCTGGGCGGCCGGGTCACGCAGCGTCGGGGGTTGCAGGACCGGGATGCCGTGTTCCAGTGCGAGTTGCTTGACCGGGCTCGGCATCAGCTTCTGCCCACGGCCTGCCGGGCGGTCCGGCTGGGTGTAGACGGCAATGATCTGGTGGGGGGAATCCAACAGGGCTTTGAGGTGTTCGGCGGCGAACTCCGGGGTGCCGGCGAAGACGAGGCGCAATGCTTGGCTCATGCGGGGCTCACTAAAAGAAAAGGCTTGCCGGGGCAAGCCTTTGGAATCGGGGGAATCAAGCCTGGAGGCGGTGCTGCTTTTCCAGTTTCTTCTTGATGCGGTCGCGCTTGAGCGACGACAGATAGTCGACGAACAGTTTGCCGTTGAGGTGGTCGCACTCGTGCTGGATGCACACGGCGAGCAGGCCCTCGGCGATCAGCTCAAAAGGCTGGCCATCGCGGTCGATGGCTTTGATCTTGACCTTTTGTGGGCGGTCGACGTTTTCGTAGAAGCCCGGTACCGAGAGGCAGCCTTCCTGGTACTGGTCCATCTCCTCGGTGAGGGATTCGAACTCGGGATTGATGAACACCCGCGGTTCGGATTTGTCCTCGGAAAGGTCCATCACCACGACGCGCTTATGCACATTGACCTGGGTTGCGGCGAGGCCAATGCCCGGTGCGGCGTACATGGTTTCGAACATGTCGTCGATCAGCTTGCGCACGGAGTCGTCGACCACGTCCACCGGTTTGGCGATGGTGCGCAATCGCGGATCGGGGAATTCGAGAATGTTCAGAATCGCCATATGCGTTTGTGATGCACTTGTAGAATAAAGTAAAAATCCGCTGCTAAGATGATGAGCAGCATCGAAAAAGCGGCTGTAGAGCCCGGTTGGGGCGGCTTTCAGGGCTTTTCATGTGAATCAACATAATAAAGGGATTCACCGCATGAGGAAATCTTTACTCGCCCTGCTGCTGCTGGCAGCCAGTGGTTTGGCCCAAGCTGCGGTGGAACTCAAGGACGGCCACCCCGAGCGTTATACCGTCGTGCGTGGCGACACGCTCTGGGACATCTCCGGCAAGTTCCTGCGCCAACCCTGGAAGTGGCCGGAAATTTGGCACGCCAATCCGCAAATTGAAAACCCGCACCTGATCTATCCGGGCGATGTGCTGACCCTGGTCTACGTCGACGGCCAGCCGCGCCTGATGCTCAATCGAGGCGCGTCCCGCGGCACCATCAAGCTGTCGCCGACGGTGCGCAGCACGCCGATGGCCGAGGCGATCCCAACCATTCCGCTGGAGGCCATCAACAGCTTCCTGCTGAGCAACCGCATCATCGACGACCCTGCGCAGTTCGACAGCGCGCCCTATATCGTCGCCGGCAATGCCGAGCGCGTGGTCAGCGGCGCTGGCGACCGTGTCTATGCCCGTGGCGCCTTCTCCGAGGAACAGCCGGCTTACGGCATCTTCCGCCAGGGCAAGACTTACCTCGACCCGAATACGCAGGAGTTCCTTGGCATCAACGCCGATGATATCGGCGGCGGTGAAGTGGTGGCCGAAGAAGGCGATATCGCCACCATGGAACTGACCCGCTCGACCCAGGAAGTGCGCCTGGGCGACCGCCTGTTTCCCAGCGAAGAGCGTGCGGTGAACTCCACCTTCATGCCCAGCGAGCCGGCCAGCGAGATAGACGGCCTGATCCTCGACGTACCGCGTGGCGTGACCCAAGTTGGCCAGTTTGACGTGGTGACCATCAACAAGGGTAAGCGCGATGGCTTGGCCGAAGGCAACGTCCTGGCTGTCTTCAAGACTGGCGAGACGGTGCGCGACCGGATCACCGGCGAAAACATCAAGATCCCCGATGAGCGCGCCGGCCTGCTGATGGTATTCCGCACCTACGACAAGCTCAGTTACGGTCTGATGTTGCAGGCCACCCGCCCTCTCGAAGTGATGGACAAGGTACACAACCCGTAACACCTCCAAGCCCCCGCTCTGCGGGGGGTTGTTGTATTGATGGCGGTCCTGCCGCGTTGCGCGGTGCGATCAAGGACCGATCGACATGCCTTCTCTCCCGCCCGCCGAGCTGGAAGCTCGCCTGCGTTTGCACAGCCTTCCCGAACTCGGCCCACGCCGTTTCCATCACCTCCTTGAAGCCTTCGGTAGCGCCTCGGCAGCCCTGAGCGCGCCGGCTGCTGCCTGGCGTTCCCTGGGCTTGCCCAGTGCCTGCGCCGAACCGCGCCGCAGCCCGGAAGTCCGTGAGCGTGCAGCTGCGGCCCTGGCCTGGTTGGAGGTGCGCGGGCATCACCTGCTGTGCTGGGGCGACCCCGCCTACCCCGCCCTGCTCGCCGAATTGGTCAACGCCCCGCCGCTGCTCTTCGTCGCCGGTGACCCTGCGCTGCTGGAGCAGCCGCAATTGGCCATGGTCGGCAGCCGTCGAGCCTCGGCTGCCGGGTTGGATACGGCCCGGTCGTTTTCCAGAAGCCTGGCCGGTGGTGGGTTCGTGGTCACCAGTGGCCTGGCCTTGGGCATCGACGGCGCAGCACATCAGGGCGCCCTGGATGTGGAGGGGCGGACCGTGGCGGTGCTCGGCACAGGCCTTGAGCGTGTCTATCCGCATCGGCACAAGGGACTGGCCGCGCGCATCGTCGCCGAGGGCGGTGCTCTGGTGTCAGAGCTGCCGCTGGACTGCGCGCCCCAGGCGAGCAACTTTCCCAGGCGCAATCGCATCATCAGCGGATTGTCCCTGGGTGTGCTGGTGGTGGAGGCCAGCCCGTCCAGTGGCTCATTGATCACCGCCCGCCTGGCCGTAGAACAAGGGCGCGAGGTCTACGCGATTCCCGGCTCGATCCACCATCCTGGCGCGCGGGGCTGCCATGAACTGATCCGCGAAGGGGCCACGCTGGTGCAGCGGGTCGAAGACATTCTCGAGGCCCTGCGCGGTTGGCAGGCAATCGCGCCGGTGACCTCCAGTCCGGCGGTGCAACTGATCGACCATCCTCTACTCGCCTTACTCTGCGCAGCGCCTTACAGCAGTGAGGGCCTTGCGGTGGTCAGTGGCTGGGCGTTGCCACAGGTGCTTGCCGAACTCACCGAACTGGAGCTGCAAGGACGCGTGGCACGGGAAGCCGGGCTCTGGGTGCATCGAGCCGGCTGAGACCTGTAAACTCCGCCCATCGGGTGTTCTGGAGTCGACGATGGTCAGTAACTGGCGAGTTCAACAGGTGGCACGAGTGGTACGTCAGGGCGGTGTGATTGCCTATCCCACTGAGGCGGTCTGGGGCCTTGGCTGCGACCCTTGGAACGAGGACGCGGTGTATCGCCTCCTGGCGCTCAAGGGGCGCCCGGTGGAGAAGGGACTGATCCTGGTGGCGGACAACGTCCGTCAGTTCGACTTTCTTCTCGAAGACCTGCCCGAAGCCTGGCTGGACCGCATGGCAAGCACCTGGCCCGGCCCTAACACTTGGCTGGTGCCACACCAGAACCTTCTGCCGGAGTGGATTACCGGGCAGCACGACAGTGTTGCCCTGCGGGTCAGCGGCCACCCGGTGGTGCGAGACCTCTGCGCCCTCACCGGTCCGCTGGTGTCCACCTCGGCCAACCCGGCGGGTCGGCCGGCGGCCTATTCGCGCTTGCGTGTCCAGCAGTACTTTGGTGACCAGCTCGACGCCGTGCTCGGCGGCGCCCTTGGCGGGCGCCGTAATCCGAGCACGATTCGCGACCTGGTCAGCGGCAAGGTCATTCGCGCCAGCTAACCATCAGCGCTTACGGGATCAGCACGGTCGAGCCGGTGGTTTGGCGACTCGCCAGGGCGGCGTGGGCCTTGGCCGCATCGGCCAGGGCGAAGCGCTGGCTGACTTCCACCTTGATGCGGCCATCGGCGATCAGGCTGAACAGCTCATCGGCCATGGCTTGCAGGCGTTCTGGTGTGCTGGCGTAGCCGAACAGCGTCGGGCGCGTGACGAACAGTGATCCCTTCTGCGCGAGGATGCCCAGGTTGACCCCGGCGACGGGCCCGGATGCGTTGCCGAAGCTCACCAGAAGCCCTCGCGGCGCGACGCAATCCAGTGATGTTTCCCAGGTGTCCTTGCCGACCGAGTCGTAGACCACCGGGCATTTCGCTCCGCTGGTAAGCTCCAGTACCCGCTGCACCACGTTTTCACGGCTGTAATCGATGGTCGCCCAGGCACCCTTGGCTTTCGCTTGCTCGGCCTTCTCCTCCGAGCTGACGGTGCCGATCAGCTTCACGCCCAGCGCCTTTGCCCACTGGCAGGCGATCTGGCCAACCCCGCCCGCCGCGGCGTGGAACAGAATGGTCTCGCCGCCTTGCAGCGGGAAGGTCTGGCGCAGCAGGTATTGCACCGTCAGGCCCTTGAGCATGACGGCTGCGGCCTGCTCGAAGCTGATGCTATCCGGCAGCCGCACCAGCTTGTCCGCTGGCAGCACATGCAGTTCGCTGTAGGCGCCCAGCGGCCCGGTCGCGTAGGCGACGCGGTCGCCGACCTTGAACTGGGTCACCTCGCTGCCCACCGCATCCACTTCTCCGGCGCCTTCGGTGCCCAGGCTGGTGGGGAAATGGGGCGCGGGATAGAGGCCGCTGCGGTAGTAGGTGTCGATGAAGTTCAGGCCGATGGCGCGGTTTCGCACGCGCACTTCTTGCGGCCCGGGTTCGGCGGGTGCGTAGTCCGCATATTCGAGGACTTCGGGACCGCCATAGGCGGAGAATTGGATGCGCTTGGCCATCGCGGGTGACTCCTGGTCTGAAAAGCTCCCATCCAACGCTTCGCCTTGACTCCCGTCAAGTCACCCGCAGGTCCCGGCAGTGGTATGCTTGCCCGCTCATTTTCTGCCCCCGCACCGCTCCAGGGTTGACGCCGTGACTGACCGTATCGAGGCCGTAAAGGCCTACCTGCTCGATCTGCAAGACCGTATCTGCAACGCCCTGGCGGCCGAGGATGGCAGCGCCGGGTTTATCGAGGACGCCTGGACCCGCCCGGCGGGCGGCGGCGGTCGTACGCGGGTGATCGAACAGGGCGCCGTGATCGAAAAAGGCGGGGTCAACTTCTCCCATGTCTTCGGCGCCAACCTGCCGCCGTCGGCCAGCGCCCATCGCCCCGAGCTGGCCGGACGTGGCTTCCAGGCGCTCGGTGTGTCCTTGGTAATCCACCCGGAAAGCCCCCACGTGCCCACCTCCCACGCCAACGTGCGCTTCTTCTGTGCCGAGAAGGAAGGCGAGGAGCCTGTCTGGTGGTTTGGTGGTGGCTTCGACCTGACCCCCTACTACGCCAATGCAGAAGACTGCGTGTATTGGCACAAGGTGGCCCGTGACGCCTGCGCCCCCTTCGGCGCCGACGTGTATCCGCGTTACAAGGAATGGTGCGACCGCTACTTCCACCTCAAGCACCGCAACGAGCCGCGCGGCATCGGCGGCCTTTTCTTCGACGACCTCAACCAGTGGGATTTCGACACCAGCTTCGCGTTCACGCGGGCCATCGGAGATGCCTACCTGGAGGCTTACCTGCCGATCCTGCAGAAGCGCAAGAACCAGCCCTTCACCGAGCAGCAGCGTGAATTCCAGGCCTACCGCCGTGGCCGTTACGTGGAGTTCAACCTGGTCTTTGACCGCGGCACCCTGTTCGGCCTGCAATCGGGCGGACGTACCGAGTCCATCCTGATGTCATTGCCGCCGATGGTGCGCTGGGGATATGACTGGAAGCCCGAACCGGGCAGCGAAGAGGCGCGGCTCACCGAGTACTTCCTCAAAAATCGCGACTGGCTCGGGGAGGCAGGGCTCTGATGGACCGCTACTGTGTTTTCGGCAACCCCATCGGCCACAGCAAATCCCCGCTGATCCACCGCTTGTTCGCCGAGCAGACTGGTCAGCAGCTCACCTACGAAACCGTGCTTGCGCCACTGGATGATTTCACTGGCTGCGCCCGCCAATTCTTCCAGACCGGTAAGGGTGGCAACGTCACCGTGCCGTTCAAGGAGCAGGCCTACCAGTTGGCCGACAGCCTCAGCGCGCGCGCACAACGCGCCGGCGCGGTGAACACCCTGAAGAAACTCGACGATGGCAGCCTGCTCGGCGACAACACCGATGGCGCCGGTCTGGTGGGTGACCTGAAGCGCAATGCCGGTGTATCGCTCGCCGGCAAACGCATCCTACTGTTGGGCGCCGGTGGCGCCGTGCGCGGCGTGCTGGAGCCGCTGCTCGCCGAGAAGCCAGCGGCCTTGGTGATCGCTAACCGCACCGTGGAAAAGGCCGAAACCCTGGCGCAACTCTTCGCCGACCTGGGCCCGGTTTCCGCCAGCGGTTTCGACTGGCTGGAAGAGTCGGTGGACCTGATCATCAACGGCACCTCCGCCAGCCTTTCCGGCGAGCTGCCGCCCATCTCCCCGAGCCTGATCCTGCCGGGCCACACGGTCTGCTACGACATGATGTACGGCAAGGACCTTACCGCCTTCAATCGCTGGGCCACCGAGCACGGCGCCGCGCGCACCCTGGACGGTCTGGGGATGCTGGTGGAGCAGGCCGCTGAAGCGTTCCTGCTGTGGCGCGGCGTGCTGCCGAACAGTGCGCCGGTCTTGGCCGAGCTGCGCCGGCAGCTAGCACTGGGCTGAGTCTCTTGTAGGTTGGTGCGGGCCGCGCGGGTCTTAGCCTGCGAAACCCACGGGTTGGGTTGAGTGCCGGCTCGTTGGGCTTCTTCGAGCTCAACTCAACCTACAGGCTTTGGCCCCGCCCTACTCCTCGATCACCAGGCCGCTGCGGGAGTCGTCCAGCTTTCGTAGCTCTCGCTCAACCTGGGGCCTGGCGCGGCGCAGCACCAGACTGCGCCCTTCTCCACCCAGTCGACGTGCTTCGTCATGCAGCAGGCTCACCCCTGCGTAGTCGATGAAGTTCACATGATGCGCGTCCAGCACCAGGCGCGCGGCCTGGCTGCGCTGGATCAGCCGCTGCAGGTGCGGGCAGGCGCCGAAGAAGATCGAACCCTCGATGCGCAGCACCTCCTCTTCACCTTCCCGCGCCTGCATCACGCGGGGTTGCGAAGTGCGCTTGAGGTAGAAGAACAGCGAGGCCAGCACGCCGGCGTAGATGGCCGTTTGCAGCTCCAGCAGCAGGGTCGCGGTGCAGGTCAGTGTCATCACCATGAACTCCGATCGGCTGACCCGCCAGAGCTGTCGAATACCGCGGATATCCACTAGGCCCCAGCAGATCAGCAGGATGCTCGCGGCCATCGCCGGCAGCGGAATGTGTGCGATCAGGTGCGCGCCCAGCAGTGCGAACAGGGCCACCCATATCGCGGAGAACACCCCGGCGAGCGGTGAGGTGGCGCCGGTTTGCAGGTTCAGCGCCGAGCGGGTGAAGGAGCCCGCCGAGAGGTAGCCGGAGAACCAGGCGCCGACCAGGTTCGACAGCCCTTGGCTGCGAGTTTCCAGATTGGCGTCGAGCGCCTGTCCGGACTGCCTGGCCAGGGCGCGGGCAATCGACAGACTGGTAACCAGGCCGAGTAGGCCGCAGGCCACGGCCGAGGGCAATAGCCGCAGCAGGTCTTCGAAGTCCAGCTGCAGGTTCGCCAGGGGCGGCAGGCTGCCGATGAAGGGCGGCACCAGCGCGACCCTGCCAAAGGTACCGGGCAGCAGGACGACCAGCAGGCTGGCGCCGGCAATGGCGATCAACAGCGCCGGCAGTCGTGGCCAAAGGCTGCGCACCAGCACCGCGACCGCCAGGGTCACGGCAGCCACCAGCAGCGATGGCCAATGCATCTCACCCAGATGCCCGGCGAGTTGCTGAGTGCTTTGCAACGCGGTGGCACGCCCTTCCAGGTTGGCCAGGCCGAGCAGGTTGGGCACCTGACCGAGGGCGATCACCAAGGCTGCACCGAGGGTGAAACCAAGTACTACCGATTGTGAGACGAAATTGGCCAGGCTGCCGAAACGCAGCGCACCGAGCAGCCATTGGAAGGCGCCGGCAAGGAAGGTCAGCAGTAGCACCAGGCCGATGTAGTCACCGCTGCCGGGCAAGGCTAGCGGGCTGACACTGGTGAATAGCACCACCGAAATGGCCGCCGTGGGGCCGCCGATCAAGTGCCGGGACGAGCCCCAGAGGCAGGCGACGATCACCGGCACCACCGCCGCGTACAAACCGTACTCCGCCGGCATTCCTGCGATCAGCGCGTAGGCGATGGATTGTGGCAACGCGAGGATGGCGCCGGTCAGCCCCACCAGCGCATCGCGGCCGAGGCCGCGATACGTCGTGCTCGGTAGCCAGCGCAGGAAGGGGAAGAAATCGGATGGACGCATGGGCGACTCGGAGTGGCTGCCGGGGTGTTCTTGTGGGGGCGAATTCATTCGCGGTGCAGGCTGCAGGCCTGCCATTGGACGCCCATGGGGGCTGCTTCGCAGCCCTTAGCGAATGAATTCGCCCCCACAGGGTTTGTGCAACCGGCCAGGGTCAGAGCTTAGCCAGGACTGCAGCGCGGGCATCGCCGCCTTCACGGGTCGTGACGCCTTGAAGCCAGCCTTCGACCACCGCTGGATTGGCCTTGAGCCAAGCCTTGATCGCTGCTTCGTTGTTGGCGTTCTCGTTCAGCACCTGGTTCATGATGGCGTTCTCCATGTCCTGGGTGAACTGCAGGTTGGCCAACAGCTTGCCGACGTTCGGGCACTGCTGGGCGTAGCCCTTGCGCGCCAGGGTGTTCACGCTGCCGCTTTCACCGAAGTACTTCTCGCCGCCCTTGAGGTATTTCATGTCGTATTGCACGTTCATCGGATGCGGGGTCCAGCCGAGGAACACCACGAACTGCTCGCGCTTTACCGCCCGGCCCACCTGCACCAACATCGCCTGTTCGCTCGATTCCACCAGCTTCCAGCCACCCAGGCCGAACTCGTTGGTCTCGATCATCTTGCGGATCGACTCGTTGGCGGGCGCACCGGAGCCAATGCCGTAGAGCTTCTTGTCGAATTTCTCAGCGAATTTCTGCAGGTCGGCGAAGGTCTTCACCCCCGCTTCATAGGCATAGGTTGGTACAGCAAGGGTGTACTCAGTGCCGCTGAGGTTCTGCGCCAGTTTGTCTACGCTGCCGGCGGCGACGAACTTGTCGTAGTTGCTTTGCTGGGCCGGCATCCAGTTGCCGAGGAAGGCATCGATCTGACCCTTGTGCAGGCCAGCGAAGATGATTGGCACCGCCAGGGTCGGTGTCTCGGTCCGGTAGCCCAGCCCGTCGAGCAGGATACGCGCCACGCCATTGGTTACGGCGATATCGCTCCAGCCCGGATCGCCCAGTTTTACCGTCGCGCAGCTGGCGTCCTCGGCCTGGGCATTGAACACCACGCCCGACAGCAACAGGCTGCCGGCAAGCACCGCATTGATCGTCTTCATGCCTTCGTTCCTCGCTATTTCTGGCTGTTCTTCCGTAGGAGCGGGCTTGCTCGCGAAGGGACATAGCCGCTTCGCCAGCAAGAACTCGGCGTGCCCCTGGCTCCTACAAGCTCTTTAGGGCTGTGGATAACGCGCTCGACGCTCCAGGTCGTCGAGGTCGATATGGTTGCGCATGTACTGCTGACTGGCATCGACCCAGGGTTGGTGGTCCCAGCTTTTCAGCTTGCCGCGTTGCAAGGCATCTGCAACGAAGCGGCGGCGGCGTTGGCTGGCCAGGGTAGCCTGGTGAATTGCCGGAATGTCCCAGCGTGTACGGGCCTCTTCGACGAAGGCCGCCAGCAGCGCCTGGTGGTCCTGCGATCCAGCCAGGTTTTCCAGTTCCTGCGGGTCGTTCTCCAGGTCGAACAACAGGCAGGGGTCCTGCTCGGAGTAGATGAATTTGTAAGGGCCACGACGAATCATCATCAGCGGGCTGGTCGTACCCTCGGCCATGTATTCGCCCAGCACCTCGTCGTGTCCGCCCTCGCCTTGCAGGTGCGGCAGCAGCGAGCGGCCATCCAGCGACAGGCTCGGCTCCAGAGAGCCACCAGCCAATTCCACCAGGGTCGGTAAGAGGTCGAGGGTGGAGACCGACTGGCTCACCCGAGCGGCCTTGAAGCGAGCAGGCGCATGGACCAGCAGCGGCACTCGCGCAGCCATCTCGAACCAGTGCATTTTGAACCAGAGGCCACGCTCGCCAAGCATGTCGCCATGGTCGCCGGAGAACACGATTACGGTGTCCTCGGCCAGGCCGCAATCCTTGAGCGTCTTGAGCAACGCGCCGACTTGATCGTCGACGTAACTGCAGGCGCCGAAATAGGCGCGTCGGGCATCGCGGATCTTGTGCTGGGGCAGCGGCTTGCCCCACAGGTCGATTACCTTCAGCAGACGTTGGGAGTGCGGGTCCTGGTCAGCGTCGGGGAACTGCACGCGCGGGAGCTCGATGTCTTCCTCACGGTAACGGTTCCAGTATTCCTCGGGGATGGTGTACGGGTCGTGTGGGTGGGTCAGCGACACGGTCAGGCAGAAGGGTTGCCCATCCTGCTCGCGGACGTGGTCGTAGAGATACTGCCGCGCCTTGAACACCACTTCCTCGTCGAAATCCAGTTGGTTGGTGCGCACGCAGGGGCCGGCCTGCAGTACCGAAGACATGTTGTGGTACCAGCTCGGGCGTACGTCCGGCTCGTCCCAGTTCACCGCCCAGCCATAGTCGGCCGGGTAGATATCGCTGGTCAGGCGGTCCTCGTAGCCGTGCAGCTGGTCCGGGCCACAGAAGTGCATCTTGCCGGACAGCGCAGTCCGATAGCCCAGGCGTCGCAGATAATGGGCGTAGGTCGGCACATCGGCAGGGAAGTCGGCGGCGTTGTCAAACGCGCCGATCTTAGACGGTAGCTGGCCGCTGACCAGGGTGAAGCGCGAGGGCGCGCAGAGCGGGCTGTTGCAGTAGGCCGATTCGAAGACCACGCCCTCGGCCGCCAGACGGCTCAGGTGCGGCATCTTGATCGGCGATTGGTTGTAGAAGGGCAGCATTGGCGCGGCCATCTGGTCGGCCATGATGAAGAGGATGTTCGGGCGTTTCATCGTTCGCTTATCCATTCGGTCGAATTATGCGAAAGTGCTGGGGGCGATCATCCTGCTCAGTTGTTTCTGGGTAAACCGCACGGTTAAACATGACTCGGATAAGCAAGCGTTATGGCAGAACTGAATCCTGAGCTGTCCCTCGACCTGCTGCGGGTTTTCGAATCCGCTGCGCGCCACCTCAGCTTCACCGCCGCTGCGGTGGAACTTGGCACCACGCAGCCGGCGGTCAGCCAGCAGATCCAGCGCCTGGAGAAGCAACTGGCGACGCGCCTATTCGACCGCGTTTACCGCGGCATCGAGCTGACCGACAGCGGTCGTCTGCTGTTCGGCCACGTGCAGGAGGGCCTGCATGCAATCAGTGCCGGCCTCGAAGCCATTGGTTCGCGCCCACAGCACGAGGTGCTGCAGGTCGCCACCGACTTCGCCTTCGCCGCGTACTGGCTGATGCCACGTTTGCACCGCTTCCACGAGGCGAACCCGGACATCGACGTGAGCCTGGTGACCAGCGACCGCACGATGAACATGCTGCGTTCGGAGATCGATGTCGCCATCGCCTTCGGCGACGGCCGCTTCAAGCACGGCGACGCGCTCTTGCTGTTTCGCGAGGAGGTCTTCCCGATCTGCAGCCCGCGTCTGTTGGTTGGGCGCGAGGCGCCGCTGCCAGTGAGCGCGTTAGCGGACCTGCCACTGTTGCACCTGAAGCCTGAGGTACGCACCCGCTGGTTTGACTGGAACGCGCTGTTCCGTGCCCTGGGCATTGTCCAGCCGCCCGCGTCGGGGCTGCTGCGCTTCGACAATTACACTCTGCTGATCCAGGCTGCGATCGCCGGTCAGGGTGTGGCCATCGGTTGGCGCTACCTGGTGGACGAGTTGATCGAGCAGGGCCTGCTGACACGGCTGATCGACGGCAGCGTCACCTCGGAATTTGGCTATTACGTGGTCCAGCCAGCGCGCAAGCGGCGCGTACGGCTGGTGGATTCGTTCGTCGACTGGCTGCAACGGGAGCTGGGCGATGAAGCCCGGCAGGGGCAGCTGATCACGCAATCGGAAGGCATCGCAATATGAGTCAGGCTCCCGCTCCCCGCATCAAGGGCTATCACGCCCATGTCTACTTCAATGCCGAGACCCTCGAGCAAGCCCGCACCCTGTGCGAAGAAGCGGCGCGCCTGTTCCCGCTGAAGATGGGCCGCGTGCACGAGAAGCCGGTTGGCCCACACCCGGACTGGAGCTGTCAGCTGGCCTTCAAGCCGGAGCTCTTTGGCGAGGTGATCCCCTGGCTGGCACTGCACCGCAATGGCCTGGTGGTGCTGGTGCACCCCATTACCGGCAGCGACCTGCGCGACCACCGCGACTACCCCCTATGGATGGGCGCCGTGCGGCCGCTGGACCTGTCCGATTTGTCGGATGGGGCGGTGGAATACGACCTGTAGGCGAGAAAAACACCGTAGGAGCGAGCTTGCCCGCGAATGGCCCGTGCAAGGCTTTGCGAGCAAGCTCGCTCCTACGGTTCGGAATGACGTCAGGCGCGAGCGCCGCGGACGCCTTCAGCGAGGGTCTTGCAGAGGTTGAGCACACCGTCGACGGCCTGCTCCGGGCTATCGGCCTTGGCGATCTGGTCCACCAGCGCCGAACCCACCACCACGCCATCGGCCAGGCGCGCGACGCTGGCCGCGTGTTCGGCGGTGCGGATGCCGAAGCCGATGCACACTGGCAGCTGGGTGTGGCGGCGCAGGCGGGTGACGGCTTCCTGGACGTGCTCCAGGGTAGCCGAACCCGCGCCGGTCACGCCGGCCACCGAAACGTAGTAGACGAAGCCGGAGCTGCCCGCGAGCACCGTGGGCAGGCGGTTATCGTCGGTGGTCGGGGTGGTCAGGCGGATGAAGTCGATGCCGGCGGCCTGGGCCGGTTGGCAAAGGTCTTCGTTGTGCTCCGGCGGCAAGTCGACCACGATCAGACCGTCCACGCCGGCTTCCTTGGCGTCACTTATGAAGCGCGCCACGCCGTAATAGTGGATTGGGTTGAAGTAGCCCATCAGTACCAGCGGAGTGTCCTGGTTGCCTTCGCGGAATTCGCGGACCATCTGCAGCGTCTTGGCCAGGTTCTGCTTGCCGGCCAGGGCGCGGATGTTGGCCAACTGGATCGACGGGCCGTCAGCCATCGGGTCGGTAAAGGGCATGCCCAGTTCGATGACGTCGGCGCCAGCGCCCGGCAGGCCCTTGAGGATGGCCAGGGAGGCGTCGTAGCTCGGGTCGCCGGCGGTGACGAAGGTCACCAGCGCCGCGCGGTTCTGCTCTTTCAGTTGGGCAAAGCGAGTCTGCAGGCGGCTCATGCCTTGTGCTCCTGTTGCATGTGGTGCATTACGGTCTGCATGTCCTTGTCACCGCGGCCGGAGAGGTTGACCACCATGATGTGGTCCTTCGGCAGGTTCGGCGCGCGCTTGAACACTTCGGCCAGGGCGTGGGAGCTTTCCAGCGCCGGGATGATGCCTTCCAGACGGCAGCACAGGTGGAAGGCTTCGAGTGCTTCGTGGTCGGTGATCGAGGTGTATTCGACGCGGCCGATATCGTGCAACCAGGCGTGTTCCGGGCCGATGCCTGGGTAGTCGAGGCCGGCCGAAATCGAGTGGGCGTCGATGATCTGGCCGTCTTCGTCCTGCAGCAGGAAGGTGCGGTTACCGTGCAGTACGCCGGGTACACCGCCATTCAGGCTGGCTGCGTGCTTGCCGGTTTCGATGCCGTGGCCGGCCGCTTCGACGCCGATGATCTTCACGCTCTGGTCATCGAGGAAGGGGTGGAACAGACCCATGGCGTTGGAGCCACCGCCAATGCAGGCGATCAGCGAGTCGGGCAGGCGGCCTTCCTTCTCGGCGAGTTGCTCGCGGGTTTCCTTGCCGATCACGGCCTGGAAGTCGCGGACCATGGCCGGATAGGGGTGCGGACCGGCAACGGTGCCGATCAGGTAGAAAGTGGTGTCGACGTTGGTCACCCAGTCGCGCAGGGCTTCGTTCATCGCGTCCTTCAGGGTGCCGGTGCCGGCGGTAACCGGAATCACTTCGGCACCGAGCAGCTTCATGCGGAAGACGTTGGCCTGCTGGCGGTCGATGTCGGTGGTGCCCATGTAGATCACGCATTGCAGGCCGAAGCGGGCAGCCACGGTGGCGGTGGCCACGCCGTGCATGCCGGCACCGGTCTCGGCGATGATGCGCTTCTTGCCCATGCGCCGGGCCAGGAGGATCTGGCCGATGCAGTTGTTGATCTTGTGCGCGCCGGTGTGGTTCAGCTCTTCGCGCTTGAGGTAGATCTTCGCGCCGCCGCAGTGCTCGGTCAGGCGTTCGGCGAAGTACAGCGGGCTCGGGCGGCCGACGTAATCGCGTTGGAAGTAGGCCAGCTCTTTCTGGAATTCCGGGTCAATCTTGGCCTTTTCGTACTCGCGGGCCAGGTCGTGGATCAGCGGCATCAGGGTTTCGGCGACGTACTGTCCGCCGAAGGCGCCGAACAGGCCCTTGTTGTCTGGGCCGGTGCGCAATGAAGTCATGGTGTGCTCCTGCTCTTGCTCCCCTCTCCCCCGAGAGGGGCCGGAGGGGAGGGGGAAGTGGGTGATGGGGCCATTCTACCCCTGGCAGGGCGCCGGAAAAGCGATTAGATTGCCTTTACCTGTCAATAAAACTCACAGATCATCATGAGCCGAGACCTGCCTCCGCTGAATGCCCTGCGCGCCTTCGAGGCCGCCGCACGCCTGCAGAGCATCAGCCGCGCTGCGGATGAACTACATGTGACCCATGGCGCCGTAAGCCGTCAGGTGCGCCTGCTGGAAGAACAGCTCGGCGTGGCGCTGTTCAGCAAGGAGGGGCGTGGCGTAAAACTCACGGATGCCGGCCAGCGCCTGCGGGATGCTTCGGGCGAAGCCTTCGACCGCCTGCGCGATGTGTGCGCCGACCTGCAGCGGCGCAGCGAGGATGCCCCTTTCGTGCTCGGTTGCCCCGGCAGCTTGTTGGCGCGCTGGTTCATCCCGCGCCTGGATCGCCTCAACCGCGAGTTGCCTGAACTGCGCCTGCAGCTTTCGGCCAGCGAAGGCGAGCTGGACCCGCGCCGTCCTGGCGTCGATGCCACCCTCTGCTTCGCCGAACCACCCTGGCCAGCGGACATGCGGGTGTTCGAGCTGGCAATCGAGCGCATCGGCCCGGTCCTCAGCCCGCGCTATGCCCGCCACGATGCGCTGGCCAACGCCCAGCCGGCAGCATTGCTGGAGGACGCCCTGCTGCACACGGTGTCGCGGCCCCAGGCTTGGCCGCAATGGGCGCGAGCCCAGGGCCTGATGGCAGAGCAGCTTCGTCTGGGGCAAGGTTTCGAGCATCTCTATTACCTGCTGGAGGCCGCGGTCGCGGGCCTCGGGGTGGCCATTGCGCCGCAGCAATTGGTTGCCGACGAACTGGTCTCGGGACGCTTGGTGGCACCCTGGGGCTTCGTCGAGACGCCGGCTCGCCTGGCACTCTGGGTGCCGGCACGCCAGCTCGATCGTCGCGCCGAACGCCTTGCCCATTGGTTGCGCAATGAGTTGGCAGGCCGATAGCCGGATTCTTGTCTAGCCTTGGTGAAGACACCTACCAGGCCGTTGAAAAACTACCTGCGTTGGCAATACTGCGCTCAACCGGCCCGGGACGCGGCGTCTCAAAATGCTCATTTACAGCACGTAAACTGCGTTTTCGGCCGTTTTTTGGCTTGTCTTGCCTGCCTCGCCTACGCTTTTCAACGGTTTGTTACCCGCGCCTGCCAAAGGAGATGCGCCATGTCTGATCACCACACGTACAAGAAGATCGAGATCATCGGGTCGTCGCGCAACAGCACCGATGAGGCGATCAACAATGCCCTGGCCGAGGCCTCCAAGTCGGTCCGCAACATGGAATGGTTCGAAGTGGTGGATACCCGCGGGCATATCGAGAACGGTCGCGTTGGCCACTATCAGGTCACGCTGAAGATCGGTTTCAAGGTCAGCGATAGCTAGCAGCCGCTCCAAGGCACGTGCAGCCTACGGGCTGATTGGTCAGCCGTAGCCCGGACCTCAATCTGGGGAGCCGCACCCTTCCCGCGCTGAAGTCTGGGCTACGTGTATCTGGCAGGCCAATCCTTGCCAGGCGGTTTCCTGGTTTTCGAAACCTGCCGTCTAGCCGGCACGATCGGCATTCCCTAGAGTAAGACCCAGCAATTCACTCGGATATGCGTGTGCCGCCTGTCCCCTGAAACGGGTCTTACTGACATGACTGCCCTTTCCAAACTGCCCCTTTCCGTCCTTGACCTGGCACCGATCCGCGACCACGGCGGTGCTACGCAGGCCCTGCACAACTCCCTGGCGTTGGCGCAGCACGTCGAAAGGCTGGGTTTCTCGCGTTTCTGGGTCGCCGAGCACCACAACATGGACGGCATCGCCAGCTCGGCCACTGCCGTATTGCTCGGCTACCTGGCCAGCGGAACCTCGACCCTGCGCCTGGGCTCCGGCGGGATCATGCTGCCCAACCATGCGCCGCTGGTGATCGCCGAACAGTTCGGCACCCTCGCCAGCCTCTATCCGGGGCGCATCGAACTGGGTCTGGGCCGCGCGCCCGGTGCCGACCACCTCACCGCCCGCGCCTTGCGTCGTGATCGCTTGGGTGATGCGGATGATTTCCCGCAGGACGTCGAGGAACTGGAAATGCTGCTCGGCCCGCGCCAGCCAGGGCAGAAGGTCATCGCCATGCCGGGCACGGATACCCGTGTGCCGATCTGGCTGCTCGGCTCGAGCTTGTTCAGTGCCCAGCTCGCCGGGCAAAAAGGCCTGCCCTATGCCTTCGCCTCGCACTTCGCACCGCGCTACATGCACGAGGCGATTCGCGTCTACCGCAATCATTTCCGTCCCTCGGCGGTGCTCGACAAGCCCTACGTAATGCTCGGCGTCCCGCTGGTGGCGGCGCCGACCGACGAAGAGGCGGAATTCCTCGCCACCACTGTCTATCAGCGGGTGCTGGCGCTGATCCGTGGCGAAAGCCTGGTGTTGCGTCCCCCGGTGGAGAGCATGGCAGGGCGCTGGCTGCCCCATGAGAAGGAGGCGGTGGGCAGTTTCCTGGCGTTGTCCATGGTGGGTGGGCCGGAGAAGATCCGGGCACGGCTGCAGGTATTGCTCGACCAGACCGACGCCGACGAGCTGATCTTCACCTGCGATCTCTACCAGCACGAGCTTCGTCTGCGCGCGTTCGACATCCTCGCGGGTTTGCGCGGCTGACCTCAGAAGGGTCCGCAGCGTGGCATGCGTTCGTTGCGGGCCAGGACCTGGCGGTTCTCGCCATACAGCCAGGCCATTGGCTGGTTGGCAGCGTTGCGGGCCTCCAGGCGGTAGCGCTGGCCAGCACTGAAGCCGTCGTAACGGAATTCCAGGTAGCAGGTGATCTGGAAAGGCTCGGAGGTGGAAAGCATTCCGCCCCCGCCCCCGACCTCGAACTGGTAGCGGACTTCCAACTCGTGCTTGCCGGGCAGGACCTGGAAGTAGCGGCCGTCATTCCAGCGTTTGCCATCCAGGCGGTGGGCCATCAATGTGTCGCCGGGTTCGGGGGTCACTTCTACCCAAGCCATTCGCGGGTCAGGCTCGGGCAACTGGCTGGCGCAGGCGGTCAGGCTGGCCAGCAGCATGAGGGCCAACAGCGTGCGCATGGCGGAGTCCTCCAAGGTTCGATGCGCTCAGCATAAACCCATGGCAGAGGTTTCAGACATCGCCGCAGCGGCTTTCCCGGGCCCGCGCAACCTCGTTGTGTTGCTCGTCGTAGAGCCTGGCCCAGGGGCGGAAGCCGATGGCGCCCGCCTCCAATTGATAGCGCTCGCCCGCGGCGAAGTCTCCATAGGACAGCTTCAGCAGACAGGTGCGGAGATAGCCTTGGTGATCCGGACCGATGTCCTGGCCCCCGACGGGGAACTTGAGACGGACTTCCAATTCGTGTCGCCCTGGCATGACCTGAAAGTAACGGTCGTCTTCCAGCGGTTTTTCGTCCACGCGATTGGCCTTCAGCGTCTGGTCATCCTGATACACGAGTGCGACCCAGGCCTGGTTCGGATCGGGGCTCGGCATGATCAGCGAGCAGGCGCCCAGGTTCAACAGAGACAGGCAGATGAATAGGCGGCGCATGATGGACTCCGGTAATGGCGGGTTATTGGGCTTATGCGCTAGTGTCTCGGCATGCTGCCCTCTCTTCTTATCGTCCTTCTCGACCGCATACGTCGTCCCTGGGTTCCCGTGTTGGCGGCCTGGCTGCTGAGCGGCTGTTCGAGCCTCGACTACTATGGCCACCTGGCCCGGGGGCAATTCGAACTGTTGCGCGCGCGCCAGCCGGTGAACGAGTTGCTTGCCGATCCGGCCCAGGACCCCACACTCCAGCGTCGCCTGGCTCTGGCGCAGGAGGCGCGGACCTTCGCCAGTGCGCAACTGGCCCTGCCGGACAATGGCAGTTACCGCGTATACGCGGATATCCACAGACCTTATGTGGTCTGGAACCTGTTCGCCACACCGGAGTTCTCCCTGGAGTCGCAAAATCACTGCTTCCCGATCGCCGGGTGCGTGGCGTATCGCGGCTTCTACGAGCTGGGGCGAGCACGGGGCGCCGCTGCGCTGCTCAAGCAAGAGGGGCTGGATACCTGGGTCGGCGGTGTCGAGGCGTATTCCACGCTCGGCTGGTTCGAGGATCCGATCCTCAGCAGCATGCTGCGCTGGGATGACGATCGCCTTGCCGCGCTGATCTTCCATGAGTTGGCCCACCAGCGCCTTTATGTGCCGGACGACACCGCGTTCAACGAGTCCTTCGCCAGCTTCGTGGAGCGCGAGGGCCTGCGCCAGTGGCGTGCCAGCCGCGGCTTGCCGCCCAAGGATGACTTGCGGCGGCAACGCGGCGATGCTTTCGTTGAGTTGGTAATGGCTTCCCGTGTGCGCCTGGAACAGCTCTATGCTCGCGATTTGCCCGCCGAGGCCATGCGCCAGGCCAAACAGGCCGAATTCGAACGTTTGCGCCGCGACTATCGCGCTCTGCGCGATGCTGAGTGGGGCGGTGTCGGCCCTTACGACAGCTGGGTCGAGGGCCCGATGAACAACGCCAAGCTGCTGCCATTCGGACTTTATGACCATTGGGTGCCGGCCTTTGCGGCGCTGTTCCGCGAAGTGGAAGGCGACTGGTCCGCGTTCTACGAGCGGGCGGGGCTCCTGGGGCGGTTGTCGACCGCAGAACGTTCAAAGGCACTGGAAAGCCTGATAGCAAAACGCTAGAACATGGAGACTGGGCCGTCAGTCGAATGGTCAGGTTCCCAAGGAAAAGGAGTCGGCAATGAAGAAAATCGGGGTCATCATGTTGCTGGGTATGCTGGCCAGCACCGCCTGGGCCGCACCCAAGCCATGCGAGGAGCTGAAGAAGGAAATCGAGGTGAAGATCCAGGCCGCTGGCGTCACCAGCTACACCTTGGAAATCGTACCGAACGACGAGGTGAAGGACCAAAGCATGGTGGTCGGTTCGTGCGAGTACGGCACCAAGAAGATCATTTACCAGCGCAACGGCGGCTGAGCCTCGCCCGGTCCATGGGTCGCGAACGCTGTGGGGGCGAATTTATTCGCAAAGGGACACGAAGCGTCCCCCACAATCAAGGCCCAGGTAGTTCCATCTCGCTCAATCGAACGCCCCGCTCAGCTCATCCAGGCTGGCGAAGTAATAAGCCGGCTCCTCCCCCAGCAATTCCTCTCGGCTGCCGAAGCCGTAGCCCACCCCGGCCCCATGCAGGCCATTACGCCGGGCGCCGATCAGGTCGTGCTTGCGGTCGCCGATCATCAGGGTGTCGGCCGGGTCGAGCCCTTCCTGCTCCAGCAAGTGGCGTATCAGCTCCACCTTGTCGGTGCGCGTGCCATCCAGTTCGCTGCCGTAGATCTGCGTGAAGTGCCGATCGAAGCCGAAGTGTCGGGCTATCTCGCGGGCGAACACTGTCGGCTTGCTGGTGGCGATGAAGAGGGTTCGTCCCTGGTCGCGCAGCCGGCCAAGCAGGGTGTCGATGCCGTCGAAGACACGGTTCTCGTATAACCCGGTGACCTTGAAGCGGTCGCGGTAATGGTTCACCGCTTCCCAGGCGCGCGCCTCCTCCAGGTGGTAGGTCTGCATGAAGCATTGCAGCAGCGGCGGGCCGATGAAGTGCTCCAGCCGCGCTAACTCCGGCTCATGGATATCCAACTTGGCCAGGGCGTACTGCACGGAGCGGGTGATCCCCTCGCGCGGGTCGGTGAGGGTGCCGTCGAGGTCGAAGAGCAGGTTCTGGTAGTGCATGGTCATCATTCGGCCTGGGCGCCGTACCCCTCGGCGATATGCAGATCTTTCAGCTTCACGTAGTTCGCGGCGCTGTAGGTGAAGAAGGCCCTTTCCTTCTCGGTCAGCGCCCTAGCCGGCTTCACCGGGCTGCCGACGTACAGAAAGCCGCTTTCCAGGCGCTTGCCGGGCGGCACCAGGCTGCCGGCGCCGAGCACCACGTCGTCCTCTATCACCGCACCGTCCATCACGATACTACCCATGCCGATCAGCACCCGGCTGCCGACCTTGCAGCCATGCAGCAGCGCCTTGTGGCCGATAGTCACGTCGTCGCCGATTTCCAGCGGATAGCCGCCCGGGTTGAAGGTGCTGGCGTGGGTGATGTGCAGCACGCTGCCATCCTGCACGCTGGTGCGCGCGCCGATGCGGATGTGGTGCATGTCGCCACGGATGGTCACCAGCGGCCAGACTGAGCTGTCGTCGCCCAGCCATACGTCGCCGATGACCACGGCGGAGGCGTCGACGAAGACCCGTTCGCCAAGCTGCGGGGTCATGTCCTGATAAGTTCTGATGGCTTTCATAGCAATTCCTGAGGCTGCGTCCAGCGCCGATTGTAATTAAGATGGCCGTCATTCGCGCTGTGCACCTTTCCCCGGCCAGCTCTCCTCGCTCTCTTCCGAATACAGGTGAATGCCGTGACCCTGAGCAATCCCCTCCTGCAAGACTTCGACCTGCCGCCCTACTCCAGCATCCGCCCGGAGCATGTGGAGCCGGCCGTCGACCAGATCCTCGCCGAAAATCGGGCGGCTATCGCCGAGCTGCTGGAACGCCAGGACGGCACCCCGACCTGGCAGGGCCTGGTGCTGGCACTGGATGAACTGGGCGAGCGCCTGGGCCGCGCCTGGAGCCCGGTCAGCCACCTCAACGCCGTGTGCAACAGTGCCGAACTGCGAGCCGCCTACGAGGCCTGCCTGCCCAAACTGTCCGAATACTGGACCGAACTGGGCCAGAACCGTGCGCTGTTCCAGGCCTATGAGGCCTTGTCCGATAGCCCGGAAGCGGCAGGTTTCGAAGTGGCACAGAAGACTATCCTCGAGCACGCGCTGCGTGACTTCCGCCTGTCCGGTATCGATCTGCCGGCGGACAAGCAACAGCGCTATGGCGAAATCCAGATGAAGCTCTCCGAGCTGGGCAGCCGTTTTTCCAACCAGTTGCTCGACGCCACCCAGGCCTGGACCAAACACCTCACCGACGAAGCCGCCCTGGCTGGCCTCACCGATTCGGCCAAGGCGCAGATGAAGCAGGCCGCCGAGGCCAAGGGACTGGACGGTTGGCTGATCACCCTGGAATTCCCCAGCTACTACGCGGTCATGACCTACGCCGACGACCGGGCCCTGCGCGAGGAGGTCTACACCGCCTACAGCACCCGCGCCTCCGACCAGGGCCCCAATGCCGGGCAGAACGATAACGGCCCGGTGATGGCCGAGATCCTCGACCTGCGCCAGGAATTGGCCCACCTGCTGGACTTCGCCCACTTCGCCGAACTTAGCCTCGCCACCAAGATGGCCGAGTCCACCGAACAGGTGCTGGGCTTCCTCCGCGACCTGGCCAGGCGCAGCAAGCCCTTCGCCGCCAAGGATCTGGACGAACTCAAGGCCTTCGCCGCCGAGCGTGGCGTCGCCGACCTGCAGAGCTGGGACGTCGGCTACTTCAGCGAGAAGCTGCGTGAGCAGCGCTACAGCATTTCCCAGGAAACCCTGCGCGCCTACTTCCCCATCGACAAGGTCCTGGGCGGGTTGTTTGCCATCGTGCAGAAGCTCTACGGCATCGAGATCAAGGAGCTTTCCGGCTTCGACACGTGGCACCCGGATGTGCGCCTGTTCGAGATCAGCGAGAACGGCCAGCACGTCGGCCGCTTCTTCTTCGACCTCTACGCCCGCGCCAACAAGCGCGGCGGTGCCTGGATGGATGGCGCCCGCGACAAGCGCCGCAACGCAGCAGGCAATCTGGTCAGCCCGGTGGCCAACCTCGTCTGCAACTTCACGCCGGCGGTCGGCGACAAGCCGGCACTGCTGACCCACGACGAAGTCACCACCCTCTTCCACGAGTTCGGTCACGGCCTGCACCACCTGCTGACCCGCGTAGAGCATGCCGGCGCGTCCGGCATCAATGGCGTGGCCTGGGATGCGGTGGAGCTGCCCAGCCAGTTCATGGAGAACTGGTGCTGGGAGCCCGAGGGCCTGGCGCTGATCTCCGGCCACTACCAGAGCGGCGAACCCCTGCCCCAGGATCTGCTGGACAAGATGCTGGCGGCGAAGAACTTCCAGTCGGGCCTGATGATGGTGCGCCAGCTGGAGTTCTCCCTGTTCGACTTCGAACTGCATGCCACCCACGGCGACGGCCGCAGCGTGCTCGACGTGCTGGAAGCGATCCGCACCGAGGTGTCGGTCATGCGTCCGCCGGCCTTCAACCGCTTCGCCAACAGCTTCGCGCACATCTTCGCCGGCGGTTACGCCGCGGGTTACTACAGCTACAAGTGGGCCGAAGTGTTGTCCGCCGATGCCTTCTCCCGCTTCGAAGAGGACGGCGTGCTCAACCCGGCCACCGGTCGTGCCTTCCGCGAAGCCATCCTTGCCCGCGGCGGCTCCCAGGAGCCGATGGTGCTGTTCGTCGACTTCCGAGGCCGTGAGCCCTCGATCGATGCCTTGCTGCGCCATAGCGGCCTGGCGGAGGACGCAGCATGACCGTTACCAAGAAACGCTTCATCGCCGGGGCGGTATGCCCGGCATGCAGCGAAATGGACAAGATCCAGATGTGGGACGAAGACGGAGTGCCGCACCGCCAGTGCGTGGCCTGCGGCTATGCCGACACACTCAACGCCCAGGGCCAGTCGGTGCCCAAGGAACTGGGAACGCGGGTCAACCAGGCCAAGCCGAAGGCAGCCGATCCCAAGGTGCAGGGCGTGCAGTTCTTCCCCAATCCGAAACTGAAGAAACCCAGCGAGTGACATGAAGCCAGGGAGGGCTTATGTGGCATCTGGTCTGTGGCGATGTGGCGGTAGCCGGTGTCAGCCGGGCCATTGGCGAGGAAGCGGCCCACGGCTTGCGGGTGCTGCGGGATGACCTGGCGGTGGGGCCGCTGGCGGATATTGACCAGCCGCCCTGCGCCGGTCGCGCGGCATTCTGGTTGGGCGTCTGGCCCGAGGCGGTGGCGCCCCGTCCGGACTTCGATCCAGCGCTCAGTGCCGATGCCCTCTGGATTGCCGAGTTGGCCGGGCAACCCCATGCTGTCACCGTCTGGCACGGTGACAGTTGCTCCGAGCAGTTGCTGCTGTCCCGCGTCGCTGCCGCCCTGGTCCATAGCGAAGTTCCCCTCTGGGAAGTCCCCTGCGGTACTGGCGACAGCCGCGTCAGCACCCGGCGAGCGGTGGGCATGATTGCGCCCGAGGCCCTTGAAACCTTCTACCAGCCGTGCCTGGTCGAGTCTGGACGCAAGGCCCGGCTCGCCGACCAGTGGCACGCTGCAGTGACGGCGAGTGCCGATATCCGTCGCTGGCGCGACGGTGAGTTCGCGGGTGAGGACCATCAGGCGCTGGACGCCATGCTTCTGTCCGCCTGCACCCCCCAATGGCGACCGCTGGCACGGGTCATGGCCGAGGTGATGGCCACTACCGATGGTTTCTTCGTCACTGATTACTTTGCCTTCTGGCGCGCTCGCGAGCTGGCCGCACGCGGTCTGGTGGAACTGGACGGCGCGCCGGGCGAGCAGGGCTATATCGCTCTCAATATCCGTAGTGCCTGAGGCGTCGCCTGTCATTGCCATGAGAGCGAATTCACTCGCGAATGAATTCGCTCTCATAGGTTCGTGGCCTGCCGTCCGGCTGAAACAGTCTTGGCGCAGGAAAGCGCTACATATACTGTGTTTATATCCAGTATTTGTGGAGCTCGTTCCATGGCTGCCCCTCTTCCGCCGCGTGGTCGCGGCACTGCCAGCAATCCGTTCAATCGCTACGCGCCGACCACGTCGGAGGCGTTCGACGATGGCTGGTTCCAGGAGGTGCCGCCGAGCCGCGCCACCGAAGTGCGGCTGGAGACGGCCAAAAGCATCATTACCCGTAACCAGTCGCCGGACCTGCCATTCGACCGTTCGGTGAACCCCTACCGTGGCTGCGAGCATGGCTGCATCTACTGCTACGCGAGGCCGAGCCATGCCTATTGGGACATGTCACCCGGGCTGGATTTCGAGACGCGACTGATCGCCAAGAGTAACGCGACTGCCCTGCTGGAGCAGCAACTGTCCAAGCCGGGATACGTCTGCGCGCCCATCAACCTGGGTTCCAACACTGACCCCTACCAGCCGATCGAGCGCGAACACCGGCTGACCCGGCAAACCCTCGAGGTGCTGCTGCGCTACCGGCATCCGGTGACCATCGTCACCAAGGGCTCGCTGGTACTGCGTGACCTCGACCTGCTCGTGCAACTGGCCGAGCAGAACCTGGTGGCGGTGATGATCAGCCTTACCACGCTGGACGACGAGCTCAAGCGTACCCTGGAGCCGCGAGCGGCTGCGCCGTCCGCACGCCTGCGCGCCATCCGCGTGCTGCGCGAGAACCGCGTGCCGGTGGGCGTGCTCTGTTCGCCAATGATCCCGATGATCAACGACATGGAGCTGGAGACCCTGCTGGAGGCGGCGCGCGATGCCGGTGCGCGGAACGCGTCCTACATGCTGCTGCGCCTGCCGCGTGAAGTCGGGCCGCTGTTCGAGGAGTGGCTGCAGGCGCATTACCCGCAGCGCGCTGCGCACGTCATGAGCATCATTCGCCAGTGCCGGGGCGGGGAGATCTACGACAGCCGTTTCGGCCACCGCTTCAAGGGGGAAGGCCCGTTCGCCGAGCTGCTGGCACAGCGCTTTGCCGTGGCGATCCGCAAGCTTGGTCTGAACCGTCGGGGCGGTTATGAGCTGGACTGCTCGCGCTTCTGCCCGCCTGGAGGTCAGATGTCGTTGCTTTGAAGTGTGACTTGTCGGCCTGTAACGATAGTCCTGTAAGAACTCCTACATAATCGCTCAGTGGGATAATGAGCGGCAGAGGCACGAATTCTTACGACGACCGAGGTTGACAGCATGAGCAACGAGTACGACCACCAGTCTGAGGCGGCTGAAAGCGCGGAATTGGCGCTGCGAAACATCGTCGAGGGCTTTCAGCGCTTTCGTGATGAGGTATTTCCGCAGCAGGAGGCGCTGTTCAAGAAGCTTGCCCACGAGCAGAAACCCCGCGCCATGTTCATCACCTGCGCCGACTCGCGCATCGTCCCGGAGCTGATTACACAGAGCTCGCCGGGCGATCTGTTCGTCACTCGCAACGTCGGCAATGTGGTGCCGCCCTACGGCCAAATGAACGGGGGCGTGTCCACCGCCATCGAGTTCGCGGTGATGGCCCTTGGCGTGCATCACATCATCATCTGCGGCCATTCCGATTGCGGCGCGATGAAAGCGGTGCTCGACCCGCAGACGCTGGAGCGCATGCCGACGGTAAAGGCCTGGCTGCGCCACGCTGAGGTCGCCAAGATCGTCGTGCAGGAGAACTGCGGCTGTGCCAACCACGAAACCCTCGATGTGCTGACGGAGGAGAACGTCGTCGCCCAGCTCGACCACCTGCGCACCCATCCCTCGGTGGCGGCGCGCCTGGCCAGCGGCCAGTTGTTCATCCATGGCTGGGTTTATGACATCGAGACCTGTGGCATCAAGGCCTATGACGCCGAGCAGGGCCGCTTCCGCCCCATAGGTGAGGGCCCGCTGCCCATGGCGACACCGCGTGCGCGTTACCTGCCAGAGTAAGGCGTGATAGGGCCGCGTCGCGGCCCATTGTGAATGAATTCGCTCTGTCTGCGTTAAGTGTTGCAAGTGGCTGCATTCCTTGTAGGAGCGAGCTTGCTCGCGAACTGGACCCTTTCGCGAGCAAGCTCGGTCCTACAATGCTCTCAGCTCGGCCCTTGATTGCTAGCAACAGCTAATGCAGACAGAGCCAATGAATTCGCACCCACCGGAGCGCGGCGATTGTATGTGGCCGGACATCAGTCCGCGGTGCACATGACGCACGCTGCGCGGGCTGCTGTTCAGGCAGAGGCGTGCTCCCGCTGGTTCAGCTGCAACTCCACACCGAGTTGCTGCGACAGGCAGGGCCAGCGTTTCCAAGCGGCTTCCACCTTGGGATCGTTGAGTCGCTGGCGGTAGGCCTGGGCTGAGGGGCGGGCAAATACCTCCTCGTCGGCCAGGCCATCGACCGCCTGGTGTACCACCTCGTCCAGTTCATTGGCGAAGGGCTCTCCGATCAGGTGGTGCGCGATCAGGTTCGCCACCGTGGTGTCGAGTGGAATCAGGGGCTGGCCGAAGTGGGTGATGTAGCGGTCGTTCACTTCCTCCACCAGGCGATGGGCCAGGTAAGCCTCGTCCAGCAGACCTTCGAGGCCATTGTGGCCGGTCATCAGTGACGGCGGTTGCAGGAAGAACTGCTCGGCTACCTGGAGCACTGGTTTGATCTGCTGTTCGATCCCCGCCTCGAGGGCGACATTGGCGGCGGCATCCAGCACGTCCGGTACTTGTTCGACATAGGCGGCGATGAATCTGGCCAGGACGCCCTCAGCGTCTTCACTGGGCAGGCGAATGGCGGGATGCAGGCTGGCGACCTGGGCGCCGAGGATTTGGGCGAGTTGGGCGGAGGCGGCTTCGTGCTGGAGGGCGCGCTGGATCAGTTCGCGCAGTGCTGCGGTGTTCATGACTGCTCCTGGATAGGACATGGGGTGAGTGGAGGTGAAGAAAAGACCTTAGCTCGCCATTTCAAACCGCTAAGACCGGATTGTCATAATTCCTTAACGGTTATTCGTCCCTGTTATAACTGCACTTTGCCATCTAGATCAGGCGCTTGCCAGCCGTGGGCTTTAGGACAGGGCCTGCGGCGATTCAGACAATTTTCAGCTCGCGTTGCGCGCCCGAAGTCCCTGTCTATACTCCGACTCGAAAGGCAGTACCTGATGGAACCCGACTGTGCACCTGCGTGCCGAGGCCGGCGGTCCGAGTTGGTATATGGACAGCCGTCCCCAAGCCGTTGGCCCAGCCGGCGGGATAACAAGAACGAGAAGGGGAACCCGCAATGATGCGACATCCACGAGTCTGGATGGGACTCCTGCTGTGGTCGATTCTCAGCCAGGCTGAGGCTGCCTGGACCGTCAATATGACGCCCGGGGCCACCGAGGTCAGCCGTACCGTTTTCGATTTGCACATGACCATCTTCTGGATCTGCGTCGTCATTGGCGTCGTGGTCTTCGGTGCCATGTTCTGGTCGATGATCATCCACCGCCGCTCCACCGGCCAACAGCCCGCGCACTTCCATGAGAGCACGACGGTCGAGATTCTCTGGACCGTCGTGCCCTTCATCATCCTGGTGCTGATGGCCGTACCGGCGACCAAGACCCTGATCGACATATACGACTCCGCCGAGTCGGAGCTGGACGTCCAGGTGACCGGTTACCAATGGAAGTGGCACTACAAGTACCTGGGCCAGGATGTGGAGTTCTTCAGCAACCTGGCCACGCCCAGCGAGCAGATCCACAACCACGCCGAGAAGGACGAGCACTACCTGCTGGAGGTCGACCAACCGTTGGTGGTGCCGGTCGGAACCAAGGTGCGCTTCCTGATCACCGCCGCTGACGTCATCCACTCCTGGTGGGTACCGGCGCTGGCGGTGAAGAAGGACGCCATTCCCGGCTTCGTCAACGAGTCCTGGACGCGCATCGAGAAGCCCGGCATCTATCGCGGGCAGTGCACCGAGCTGTGCGGCAAGGACCATGGGTTCATGCCGATCGTGGTCGAGGCCAAGTCCAAGGAAGACTTCACCAAGTGGATGGCCGCGCGCAAGGAAGAGACCGCCAAGCTCAAAGAGCTGACCGACAAGGAGTGGACGCTGCAGGAGCTGGTGGAGCGTGGCGACAAGGTCTACCACACCACCTGCGCAGCCTGTCACCAGCCTGAAGGCCAGGGCATGCCGCCGATGTTCCCGGCGCTCAAGGGCTCGAAGATCGCCACCGGACCCAAGGCCGACCACCTCAACATCGTCTTCCACGGCAAGCCGGGCACTTCCATGGCCGCTTTCGGCAAACAGCTCTCGGAAGTGGACATCGCGGCCGTCATCACCTACGAGCGCAACGCCTGGGGTAACAACACCGGCGATATGGTGACGCCCAAGGAAGTACTGGCCCTGAAACAGGCCGAAAGCCAATGAAAAAGACACCGGCCTATATGGAGACTGACATGAGTGCAGTGATCGACCACGATCATGCCGGGCATGATCACCACCACGGTCCGGCCAAGGGCCTGATGCGCTGGGTGCTGACTACCAACCACAAGGACATCGGAACGCTCTATCTCTGGTTCAGCTTCGCCATGTTCCTGCTGGGCGGGTCCATGGCGATGGTGATCCGCGCCGAGCTGTTCCAGCCCGGCCTGCAGATCGTGCAGCCGGAGCTCTTCAACCAGATGACTACCATGCACGGCCTGATCATGGTCTTCGGTGCGGTCATGCCGGCTTTCGTCGGCCTGGCCAACTGGATGATCCCGCTGATGATCGGCGCACCGGACATGGCCTTGCCGAGGATGAACAACTTCAGCTTCTGGCTGCTGCCGGCGGCCTTCGGCCTGCTGGTGAGCACCTTGTTCAGCGCCAGCGGCGCGCCCAACTTCGGCTGGACCTTCTACGCACCGCTGTCCACCACCTACGCGCCGGAGAGCGTCACCTTTTTCATCTTCGCGGTCCACCTGATGGGCATCAGTTCGATCATGGGAGCGATCAACGTGATCGCCACCATTCTCAACCTGCGTGCCCCCGGCATGACGTTGATGAAGATGCCGCTGTTCGTCTGGACCTGGCTGATCACCGCGTTCCTGCTGATCGCGGTGATGCCGGTACTGGCTGGCTGCGTAACCATGATGCTGATGGACATCCACTTCGGTACCAGCTTCTTCAGCGCGGCTGGCGGTGGCGACCCGGTCCTGTTCCAGCACGTGTTCTGGTTCTTCGGCCACCCCGAGGTTTACATCATGATCCTGCCCGCCTTCGGCGCGGTCAGTGCAATCATTCCTGCCTTCGCGCGTAAGCCGCTGTTCGGCTACACCTCGATGGTCTACGCCACCGCGTCGATCGCCTTCCTCTCGTTCATCGTCTGGGCGCACCACATGTTCACCGTCGGTATCCCGCTGACCGGCGAACTGTTCTTCATGTATGCCACCATGCTGATCGCCGTGCCCACCGGGGTGAAGGTGTTCAACTGGGTGAGCACCATGTGGGAAGGCTCGATGACCTTCGAGACGCCGATGCTGTTCGCCGTGGCCTTCGTCATCCTGTTCACCATTGGCGGCTTCTCCGGATTGATGTTGGCCATCGCCCCGGCGGACTTCCAGTATCACGACACGTACTTCGTGGTGGCGCACTTCCACTATGTGCTAGTGCCGGGGGCGATTTTCGGGATCTTCGCCTCGGCCTACTACTGGCTGCCGAAGTGGACCGGCCACATGTACGACGAGACCCTCGGCAAGCTGCACTTCTGGATGAGCTTCATCGGCATGAACATGGCGTTCTTCCCCATGCACTTCGTGGGGTTGGCGGGCATGCCGCGGCGGATTCCGGACTACAACCTGCAGTTCGCCGACTTCAACATGATCTCGTCGATCGGCGCCTTCACCTTCGGCGCCACCCAGTTCCTCTTCTTGTTCATTGTCATCAAATGCATTCGCGGCGGCGCCAAGGCCCCGGCCAAGCCTTGGGACGGGGCCGAGGGGCTGGAGTGGACGGTGCCTTCTCCGGCGCCCTACCACACCTTCGCCACCCCGCCGGAAGTGAAGTGAGATGAGCCAGGAACTGGGCAACCGTCGCCTCATCGTTCGCCTGCTGGTGCTGGTGGTGGCGATGTTCGGCTTCGGTTTTGCCCTGGTGCCGATCTACGACGTGATGTGCCAGGCATTCGGCATCAATGGCAAGACCACGGCCTCGGCCTACGAAGGTGCACAGACTCGGGACGAGCAGCGCCAGGTGCGCGTGCAGTTCCTCGCCACCAACGCGGCGGGGATGTCCTGGGAGTTTCGTCCCAAGGCCGATGACCTGGTGGTGCACCCGGGGGCGAGCAACGAGATGCTGTTCGTTGCCTTCAACCCGACCGACAAACCGATGACTGCCCAGGCCATCCCCAGCGTGGCACCGTCCAAGGCGGCGGCTTTTTTCCACAAGACCGAATGCTTCTGCTTCACCCAGCAGGTCCTGCAGCCCGGTGAGCGCATCGAGATGCCGGTACGCTTCATCGTCGACCGCGACCTACCGGCCGATGTGCATCACCTGACACTCGCTTACACGCTGTTCGATATCACCGCCCGCAAGCCTCCAGTCGCCAGGAACGACGGCTGACGGGCCGATAAGGAGAACAACAACAATGGCAAGTCACGAGCACTATTACGTACCGGCCCAGAGCAAATGGCCGATCATCGCCTCCCTCGGCCTGCTGATCACGGTCTATGGGGTCGGCACCTGGTTCAACGACATGAAGGCCGGTCGCGCCGACTCCAACGGGCCGATCATCTTCTTCGTCGGCGGACTGTTCCTCGCCTATATGCTGTTCGGCTGGTTCGGCACCGTGATTCGCGAAAGCCGCTCGGGCCTCTACAGCGCCCAGATGGACCGCTCCTTTCGCTGGGGCATGAGCTGGTTCATCTTCTCCGAGGTGATGTTCTTCGCCGCCTTCTTCGGCGCCCTGTTCTATGTCCGCAACTTTGCCGGTCCCTGGCTGGGTGGCGAGGGCGACAAGGGCATCGCCAACATGCTCTGGCCAGCCTTCGAGTTCGCCTGGCCGGCGCTGAGCAACCCGGATGCCAAGCTGTTCCCGCCGCCAAAGGAAGTGATTGACCCCTGGCACCTGCCGCTGATCAACACCATTCTCCTGGTGAGTTCAAGCTTCACCGTTACCTTCGCCCACCACGCGCTGAAGAAGAACAAGCGTGGCCCGCTCAAGGCCTGGCTGGCGCTGACCATCCTGCTCGGCGTGACCTTCATTGGCTTCCAGGCGGAAGAATACATCCATGCCTATCAGGAGCTGGGCCTGACCCTGGGCTCGGGCATCTACGGTGCCACCTTCTTCATGCTTACCGGTTTCCACGGCGCCCATGTGACCCTGGGCGCCATCATCCTGACGGTGATGTTGGTGCGCATCCTGCGCGGGCATTTCGATGGTGATCACCACTTTGGCTTCGAGGCGGCGGCCTGGTATTGGCACTTCGTCGACGTAGTGTGGATCGGGCTGTTTACCTTCGTGTACGTGCTCTGAGCTCGGAACGCCCAGAGCAGCCGGCTGGAAGCGGGGGCTTGCAGCCGGGGTTCACCAGGTAACGTGGGAGGCCAGCTGGCCCGTATGGAGACCCCAGGCGATGAGCGCCACGGTCAGCGCGGTCAGGGTCACCCGAACAGTGAGCGCATTGACCACGCGGGAGCCGCGGCCCTCGTCCTTGACCAGAAAGAACAGGCCGCTGAACAGGCTGACCACTGTGGTCAGAAGCAACAGGACGATCGCAGCTTTGAGCATGCGTGACTCCGGGGGAAGGGGGATGTTGTGCAGTATAGCCAGCCCTGTTCTGCGTCGCGGACGGCAGCGATGAGTGCCTTTCGCCCAGGCCTGGTGCCGACCCTCGTGGTGTTGGCGCTCCTGCCTGTGCTGGTGGGGCTGGGCTTCTGGCAGCTGGCGCGCGGCGAGGAGAAACGCCAGCTGCTCGCTGCCGCCGAAGCGAAGCAGCTGGCAGTGCCGGTCAGCGTCGAAACCCTGCGTGAGCATCCCGATCCTGCTTTCCTGCGCGTGCAGCTCCGCGGCTATTTCGATGCCCGGCACAGTGTCCTGCTCGATAGCCGTATCCGCGACGGCAAGGCTGGTGTCGAGCTGCTGCAACCTTTCCTGGACGGTGCCAGCGGTCTCTGGCTGCTGGTCAATCGTGGCTGGCTGCCCTGGCCAGATCGGCGCGAGGCGCCTGCCTTCACCACTCCCGACGGCGAGCAGGTCCTGAGTGCCTGGACCTACGTACCGCCCGGCACCGGCTTCGAACTCAAACACACGGCGGACAACGCTTGGCCGCAGCTGGTCAATCAGGTCGACGCCGCGGCGCTCTGGCAACGCCTGGGCCGAGAAGGCCTGTCCCTGGAACTGCGTCTGGAGAGCGGCCCCACCGCCTACCGGGTCGACTGGCCGGTGGTGGTCATGGGACCGGATAAGCACATCGGTTACGCCGTGCAGTGGTTCGCCCTGGCGATCGCCCTGCTCGGCCTTTTCATTTTTCTGGGATTGCGCAAAGCACGGGAGAACAACAATGACTCAGAGCCTCGTCATGCCTGATGCCGCACCGCCGCGCCGACGTGGGCGCCTGCAGTTGCTGCTGATCCTGATGGTGGTCATCGGCCCGATGCTCCTCGCCTCGGCCATGTACCACTGGAGCTTCTGGGTGCCTGAGGGCCGCAGCTACCACGGCGCCTTGTTGGGTAACGGCCAGGGCCTGGCCGACCTGGGCGTGCAGGGCACGCAGCAGGAAGCAATCTGGCAATTGCTGGTCACCGTACCGGCTGAGTGCGGCGAGGAATGCCAGCAGATGGTTTATGTGGCCAGGCAGATCCATATCGGCCTCAACCGCGAAGCCGGACGTGCCAGCCATGCACTTGCCGCCAGTGCCTTGCCCGAGGGCTACGCGGCCAGGCTCGAGCGGGAATACCCTCAATTGCGTCGCTACGGCCTGGACCTCGATGCCTACGGCAAAGCCACCCAGGGCCTGGATGGCGTCCAGCTGTGGATCGTCGACCCGCACGGCAACCTGGTGCTGCGTTACGACGCCACCGCCAACGGCAAGCAGATCCTCAACGACCTGCGCCACCTGCTGAAGCTTTCCAACATAGGTTGAACGACCCCTTTCCTCGGAAAGGTGAGGAGCGGCTGCTGTGGACAAATACAAGAACCGGCCCGGATTCCACCTCGCCCTGATCGCCACCCTGCTGGCGTTGGTCGTCGTGCTGCTGGGCGCCTACACCCGCCTGACCCACGCCGGCCTCGGTTGCCCCGACTGGCCGGGCTGCTATGGTTTCATCGGCGTGCCGCAAAGCGAAGCGCAACTGGCCCACGCCGAGGCCACTTTCCCCCATGCCCCGGTCGAGGCGGAGAAAGGTTGGAACGAAATGGTCCATCGCTATTTCGCCGGCACCCTGGGCCTGCTGATCCTCGGCCTGGCTGTACATGCATTGCGCCAGCACAGACGTGATGGCCAGCCGCTGAAACTGCCGTTGCTGCTGCTCGGCGTGGTGATCGCCCAGGCTGCCTTTGGCATGTGGACGGTGACGCTCAAGCTCTGGCCGCAGGTGGTCACCGCTCATCTGCTCGGCGGCTTCACCACCCTGGCGTTGCTGCTGCTGCTCAGCCTGCGCCTGTCCAATGCCTTCCCGGCCCGGCAGTTGCCCGCACGCGTGCGAGGCTGGGCGGCCGTTGCCCTGGTGCTGGTGATCGCACAGATCGCCCTGGGCGGCTGGGTCAGCTCCAACTACGCGGCCGTGGCCTGCGTCGACCTGCCCACCTGCCACGGCCAATGGTGGCCGGCGATGGATTTCGCCAACGGCTTCCACCTCACCCAGCACATCGGGCCCAATTACCTGGGCGGCCAGCTGGACAGCGATGCGCGCACCGCCATCCACATGACTCATCGCCTCGGCGCCCTGGTGGTGACTCTCGCCCTGCTGGGCTTGGCCTGGCAGCTCTACCGCGCGGGCCTGAACAGGCTGGCGGGATTGCTGCTGGCCACCCTGCTGCTGCAGGTCAGCCTGGGCGTCAGCAATGTGCTCTTCCACCTGCCGCTGCCGGTCGCTGTCGCACATAACGGTGGCGGTGCCCTGTTGCTGCTGGTGCTGGTTTCAGTGAACTACCGGGTACGCAGCCCCGTTCCTTTTGTAGGAGCGAGCTCTACTCGCGAAAGAGGGAACACCGAGGGTTCGCGAGCAGAGCTCGCTCCTGCGGCGTTGACCTCACACGGCAAGTAATCGGATCGCTAAGGAGAAGACGCCATGGCCACTCTGCTCAGCCAAGGTCAAAGCCAGGCCCACGCCAGCTGGCGCGACTACCTGGAGCTGACCAAGCCCAAGGTGGTGGTGCTGATGTTAATCACCTCGCTGGTCGGCATGTTCCTCGCCACCCGCGCTGGTGTGCCCTGGACGGTGCTGTTGTTCGGCAACCTCGGCATCGGCCTGTGCGCCGGTGCGGCGGCGGCGGTCAACCATGTGGTGGACCGACGCATCGACTCGATCATGGCGCGCACGCTCAAGCGCCCGGTGGTGAACGGGCGCGTTTCACCGGCAGCAGCCCTGGCCTTCGCCTTCGTTCTCGCGGTGGCCGGGCAGGCCCTGCTGCTGACCTTCACCAACGAACTGACCGCCTGGCTTACCCTGGCGTCCTTGGTGGGCTACGCGGTGCTATACACCGGCTTTCTCAAGCGCGCCACGCCTCAGAACATCGTCATTGGCGGCCTCGCCGGCGCCGCGCCGCCGCTGCTTGGCTGGGTCGCGGTCACGGGCCATCTCTCGGCCGAGCCGCTGCTGCTGGTGCTGATCATCTTCGCGTGGACCCCGCCGCACTTCTGGGCACTGGCCATCCACCGCAAGGAGGAATATGCCAAGGCCGACATTCCCATGCTGCCGGTGACCCATGGCGAGCACTACACCAAGGTGCATATCCTGCTCTACACCCTGGTGATGTTCGCAGTCAGCCTGCTGCCCTACGCTATTCACATGAGCGGCCTGCTCTATCTGCTGTGCGCCGTCGGGCTGGGCGCGCGTTTCCTGCACTGGGCCTGGGTGCTGTACCGTGACGCCAAACCGCACGCGGCGATCAAGACCTTCAAGTACTCTATCGCCTACCTCTTCCTGCTGTTCATCGCCTTGCTGGTGGACCACTACCTGTTGTTGACCTTATGACCCGTATCCAGAAAACAGTCTTCGTCCTCGTTGCCCTCGTTGCCGTGGTACTCGGCCTTACCGTGCACAAGGTGCTGAACAACCAACGCCAGACCGACCCGACCAAGCTGCTCGATGCCGGTATCGTGCTGCTGCCGCAGAGCCGCAGCCTGCCGGCGCTGAGCATGACCGACCAGAACGGCGCTACGGTGGCGGTGGACCAGTTCAAGGACAAGTGGAGCCTGGTGTTCTTCGGCTACACCTTCTGCCCGGACATCTGCCCCACTACCCTGGCGCAAATGCGTGAGCTGAAGGGGCTGCTGCCACCGGAGGCGCGGAACAACGTGCGCTTCATCTTCGTCAGCGTCGACCCGCACCGCGATACGCCGCAGCAGATCAAGCAGTACCTGGGCTACTTCGATCCGGAGTTCGTCGGCATCACCGCCGATGTGTCGACCCTGCAGAAGTTTGCCAACGCCGTGAGCATTCCCTTCATTCCCGCCGATACCAGCAAGGAAAACTACACCGTGGACCACAGCGGCAACCTGGTGGTCCTCGGCCCGGACGGCACCCAGCGCGGCTTCATCCGCTCGCCGCTGAACAATCAGAAGCTCAAGGAGCAGCTGCCGGGATTGGTGGCGCCGAAGGGCTAAGCGGTTATTCGACTCCCTGCAATATCCCACTGCCCTCACCCCAACCCCGCCCTGCGCCCCGGCCAGAACGCTTCGCGTTCTGGCGCTCACAGGCACCGGAAGCTGTGCTTCCAAAGGCGTGCCTGGTTCGCCCCAAAGGGAGAGGGGGCGGGGGTGAGGGAAGTTTGACCGTGCAGGGACTCCCAATCACCCACAAAAAAAGCCCGCTCAATGAGCGGGCTTTTTCATTCAGCACGAAGCGGTCAGAACGCCGGAACGACGGCGCCCTTGTACTTCTCCTCGATGAATTTCTTCACCTCGGGGCTGTGCAGGGCCTTGGCCAGTTTCTGCATGTCGGCGCTGGCCTTGTTGTCCTCGCGGGCCACCAGGATGTTCACATAGGGCGAGTCGCTGCCTTCGATGGCCAGGGCGTCCTTGGTGGGGTTCAGCTTGGCTTCCAGGGCGTAGTTGGTGTTGATCAGCGCCAGGTCTACCTGGTTCAGCACGCGCGGCAGGGTCGCGGCTTCCAGTTCACGGATCTTGATGCCTTTCGGATTCTCAGCGATGTCCTTCGGCGTGGCGGTGATGCTGGTGTTGTCCTTCAGCTTGATCACACCGGCCTTGTCCAGCAGCAGCAGGGCGCGGCCGCCGTTGGTGGCGTCGTTGGGGATGACCACCTGGGCGCCCTCGGGCAGGTCGGCCAGGTTCTTGATCTTGCTGGAGTAGGCACCGAAGGGCTCGATGTGTACGCCGGTCACGGTTTCCAGCTTGACCTTGGTCTGGCGAGCCTTGTTGAACTCGTCGAGATAGGGCTGGTGCTGGAAGAAGTTGGCGTCGAGGCGGCCTTCGGCGACCTGGACGTTTGGCTGCACGTAGTCGGTGAAGACCTTCACTTGCAGGTCAACGCCTTCTTTGGCCAGCTGCGGCTTGATGAACTCAAGGATCTCCGCGTGCGGTACCGGCGTAGCGGCGACTTTCAGGGTGTCGGCCTGGGCGGAGAGGGCGGTCAGAGCGGCGAAGGCCACCAGCAGTTTTTTCATGTTCGGCTCCTGTGGGAAGTCATTCAGCGGCGCAGTTGGCGCCGGCTTGCGGTCATTTACGAGAGAAGTGCACCACCAGCTTGTCGCCGACGGTTTGCAGAATCTGTACGAGCACCAGCAGCAGGATCACGGTGACCACCATCACGTCAGTCTGGAAGCGCTGGTAGCCGAAGCGGATCGCCAGGTCGCCTAGGCCGCCTGCACCTACCACGCCGGCCATCGCGGTGTAGGACACCAAGGTGATGGCAGTGACGGTGATGGCGGCGAAGATGCCCGGCCGCGCTTCCGGCAGCAGCGCGTTGACGATGATCTGCCGGGTGGTGGCGCCCATCGCCTGGGTGGCTTCAAGGATGCCGCGGTCGACCTCGCGCAGGGCGGTTTCCACCAGGCGCGCGAAGAACGGCGTGGCCCCCACTACAAGCGGCGGGATGGCGCCGGCGACACCCAGCGAGGTCCCGGTGACGAGTACGGTGAACGGGATCATCACGATCAGCAGGATGATGAAGGGCAGCGAGCGCAGCACGTTGACCATCAGCGACAGCAGGCCGTAAATGGCCTTCTGCTCGAACAGCTGGCGCGGTCCGGTGAGGAACAGCAGCACGCCCAGCGGCAGGCCCAGGATGATGGTGAACAGCAGCGAGCCACCCAGCATCAGCAGCGTGTCGAGGGTGGCGAGCCAGATTTCGTACCAGTCGATATTGGCGAGCAGGGCGTCCATCAGCGGAGGACCTCCAAGTGTACGTCCGCCTCGCGGAAGCAGATCAGTGCGGCGTCAATGTCGCCGCCGGTCAGGGCCAGGGTCAGCTGGCCGTAGGGGGTATCCTTGATGCGGTCGATGCGCCCAGCCAGGATGCTGTAGTCCACGCCGGTCTGGCGCGCCACTGTGCCCAGTAGCGGTGCATAGGTGGCTTCGCCGCGGAAGGTCAGGCGCAGTATGCGACCGGTCACGTGGGCGAAGTCGTCATGCTGTTCGCCTTCGTCGACCTGTTCATCCTCCAGCACGAAGCGCTGGGTGGTCGGATGCTGCGGGTGCAGGAACACATCGGCCACCGGCCCCTGCTCGACGATGACGCCACCATCCATAACGGCGACGCGGTCGCAGACGCGGCGGATCACGTCCATCTCGTGGGTAATGAGCACGATGGTCAGGTTCAGCTCGCGGTTGATCTCGGCCAGCAGCTGCAGGACTTGCGCGGTGGTCTGCGGATCGAGGGCGCTGGTGGCCTCGTCGCAGAGCAGGATCTTCGGCTGGGTGGCCAGGGCGCGGGCGATTCCGACGCGCTGCTTCTGGCCGCCGGAGAGTTGCGCCGGGTACTTCCTGGCGTGGTCACTGAGGCCGACGCGGGCCAGCAGTTCAGCGACACGGCGGTCAATCTCACTGCGCGACAGTTCGCCGGCCAGCTTCAGCGGCAGGGCGACGTTGTCGGCGACGGTCTTGGACGACAGCAAGTTGAAGTGCTGGAAGATCATCCCGACGCGCTGGCGGAAGCGGCGCAGGCCTTCGCTGTCAAGGGCGGTGACGTCCTCGCCTTCGATGACGATGCGCCCGCCAGTGGGCTCCTCGAGGCGGTTGATCAGTCGCAGCAGGGTGCTCTTGCCGGCTCCCGAGTGGCCGATCAGGCCAAAGACTTCGCCGCTCTGGATGGCGAGGTCAGTCGGCTGCAAGGCCGGGATCTCCCGGCCCGCGACGCGGTACGCCTTGTGGACGTTATGGAATTCGATCACTGCAGAAACCTTGTGGGTTCGTCGTTCAGCCGGATCGGCTAAAAACCGGCAATTTTACCTGCTGCCGCATAGGCGCAGAAAATCTTTCTGGACCTATGGCTATAGCGTAATGGAATAAGCGACAGATGGACTCTGACCAGTCTAGCTCCCGCCGGGAATGGGCCTCAGGACTGTGGGGCTGGTTCCGGGAGAGGTGTTTCGTTGTCGGTCTGGCGGGCCTTATCGATAGCGCTCCCCAAGCCTCGGGTCAGGGCTGGTGCCTTGGGCATCAGACTGCGGGCATGGCTGAGGGCTGTGGCAGCGCCGTTCAGGTCGCCCTGCTGGAGGGCGACCTGGCTGCGCTTCAGCCAGGCGTCGGCCAACTGGCGCTGGTACTGTCCGAAGCGGGCATCGGCAGTGGCGCGACCTTCCAAGGCCTTGAGCTGGTTTTCGGCGTCAGCCAGTTGGCCGGCGGCGAGGGTCTGGTCGAGCTGCTGGAAGCTGCTGCGCAGTTCGTCCGCTGGCGAGGCGGTTTCCTGTTGTGCTGTCTGGCAGGCGGCCAGCAACAGGGAAAACGCGACAACGGGCAGGCAACGAGTGGCGAACAACTTCATTCCGACAGGCCTCTGATTGCTCAAAAAACGCGCGATTGTACATGGCTGAACCGGTCAGGACAAAAAGTAGGGGCATTCCGGCCGTTGGATTGGCGATTCTGTCATCTTGTTCCGAAGTGATCGTTGGCACTTCCAGGCTGTTTCCTGCCAAGTGCTTGGCTAGAGTGGTATGCGGTGGACGCGCCCTGGAAGGCGCCTGACAACAAGAAGAAAAGGCAGGTGGAGCCATGTATCCAGACATTCAGGATTTCGACTACGTCATCGTCGGCGCAGGGCCTGCCGGCTGCCTGCTGGCCAATCGGCTCTCGGCCAACCCGCGACTGCGCGTCCTGCTCCTGGAGGCCGGCGGGCAGGACAGCTATCCCTGGATCCACATCCCCGTCGGCTACCTATATTGCATCGGCAACCCGCGCACCGACTGGTGCTTTCGTACCGAAGCGGAGCCAGGCCTGCACGGGCGCAGCCTGAGCTACCCCCGAGGCAAGGTCCTGGGTGGCAGCTCCTCGATCAACGGGATGATCTACATGCGCGGTCAGGCGGCCGACTATGACCGCTGGGCCGAGCTGGGCAATCCGGGCTGGAGCTGGAAAGAGGTGCTGCCGCTGTTCCTGCGCAGCGAAAACCACTTTGCCGGTGAGTCCAGCTTCCATGGCGGCCGAGGCGAATGGCGGGTGGAGCGACAGCGCCTGTCCTGGGAAATCCTCGATGCTTTCCGGGCGGCGGCCGGCGAATGCGGCATTGCCCCGCTGGAGGATTTCAACACCGGTGACAACCAGGGCTGCGGCTACTTCCAGGTCAACCAGCGTTCCGGAGTTCGTTGGAACGCTTCCAAGGCATTTCTCCGGCCAGCCTTGCAGCGGCCCAATCTGGCGGTACGCACCGGCGTGGAGGTGCACCGGCTGCTGTTGGAGAACGGTCGTGCGGTTGGCCTGACGGGGCGCTGGGAGGGCTTGCAGCACGAATTTCGTGTGCGGCGTGAGGTCATCCTCTGCGCTGGCGCGGTGGGTTCGCCGATGCTGCTGCAGCGCTCAGGGATAGGCCCGCGCGCATTGCTCGAGCGCCTTGGGATTGGTGTTCGCCATGAACTGCCCGGCGTAGGCGGCAACCTGCAGGACCACCTGCAGCTACGCCTGGTCTACAAGGTCAGCGGCGTGAAGACCTTGAACCAGCTGGCAGGCAGCCTCTGGGGCCGCCTGGGCATGGGCCTGCGCTATCTCGTCAATCGCAGCGGCCCGCTGGCGATGGCACCAAGTCAACTGGGCGCTTTCGTCTGTTCGGGGCCCGAGCAGGCGCGGGCGAATCTGGAATACCACGTGCAGCCGCTGTCGCTGGAGCGTTTCGGCGAGCCCCTGCATTCGTTCCCGGCGTTCACCGCGTCCGTGTGCAACTTGCGGCCGCTGAGCCGTGGGCGGGTTGAGATCCGTTCCGTCGACACGGCCGCTCCGCCGCGGATCCAGCCCAACTACTTGAGCCATGTCGAAGACCTGAGGGTGGCCGCCGACGCTATCCGCCTGACCCGACGCATCGCCGCCGCGCCGGCCCTGGCGCGGTATCGACCTGCGGAGCATTTGCCCGGTCCGGCGCTGCAGTCTGAAGACGAATTGCAGGAGGCTGCCGGAAGGATCGGCACCACCATCTTCCATCCAGTCGGCACCTGCCGCATGGGCCAGGGCGCGGCGGCGGTGGTGGATGCCGAGTTGCGTGTGCACGGGGTTCCGGGGCTGCGGATCGCCGATGCCTCGGTCATGCCGGAGATCGTTTCCGGCAATACCTGCTCGCCGACGCTGATGATTGCGGAGAAGGCCGCCGACCTGATCCTCGACGGCCTGGGGCGTCCTGTGTGACAGCCGCGCCATTCAGGCGCGGCGTGGCAGGGCGAAGCTGAAGAGGAACAATGTGGCCGCAGAGACCACGATCGAGGGGCCGGCCGGGGTGTCCTTGAACCAGGACAGCGAGAGTCCGGCGCAGACCGCCAACAGCCCCAACACGCTGGCGCCCAGAGCCATCTGCTCCGGACTTCGGGCGTGGCGCTGGGCTGCTGCCGCCGGGATGATCAGCAGGGAGGTGATCAGCAGTACGCCGACGATCTTCATCGCCACGGCGATCACCACCGCAATCAGCAGCATCAGGCCGAGGCGGATGGCGGCAACCGGCAGACCTTCGACGCGCGCCAGCTCCTCGTGCACGGTGATCGCCAGCAAGGGGCGCCACATCAGTATCAGCGCCACCAGCACCAGCGCGCTGCCGCCGAGGATCCAGGCCAGGTCCATGTCGCTGACGGCGAGCAAGTCGCCGAACAGGTAGCCCATCAGGTCGATGCGCACCTCGCTCATGAAACTCAGCACGACCAGCCCAAGAGACAGCGTGCTGTGGGCGAGGATGCCGAGCAGTGTGTCCGAGGCCAGCGGCTGGCGCTGTTGCAAGGTCACCAGCAGCACCGCGAGCAGCACGCAGCCGACGGTTACCGCCAGGGTCGGGCTGACGTCCAGCATCAGCCCGAGGGCGACGCCGAGCAGCGCCGCGTGGGACAGGGTGTCGCCGAAATAGGCCATGCGCCGCCAGACCACGAAGGAGCCGAGCGGGCCAGCGACCAGGGCGAGGGCGAGGCCGGCGAGCAGAGCGTTGAGCAGGAAATCAGCCATGGTTGCAGTCGGGGCCGTGCTTGTGGACGGGAGTGAAACGGGTGCCGCTGGGGAAGGGGCCTTGTGAATCCTTCACCACCTCGCCATGCAGGTCGTGGGCATGATCATGATGGTGGTGGTAGACAGCCAGGCTCTTGGCGTCCTGGCCGAACAGCTCGACGAAGGCAGGATCACCGCTGACTTGCTCCGGGTGCCCGGAGCAGCAGACATGCCGGTTCAGGCAGACGACCTGGTCGGTAGTACTCATCACCAGGTGCAGGTCGTGGGACACCATCAGCACGCCGCAGCCGTGCCGGTCGCGCAGGCGGGTGATCAGCCGGTAGAGCTCGGCCTGCCCGGCGACGTCGACGCCTTGCACCGGCTCATCCAGAACGAGCAACTCGGGCTCGCGCAGCAGGGCGCGGGCGAGCAGCACGCGCTGCAACTCACCGCCGGAGATGGTCTGCAGTGGGCTGTCGATCACATGTGTTGCGCCCACCTCATCGAGGGCGGAAAGCGCTGTCGTGCGGTCCACACCAGGCACCAGTCGCAGGAAACGCACCACGGTCAGCGGCAAGGTTGCATCCACCTGGAGCTTCTGCGGCATGTAGCCTATGCACAGGCGCGGCTTGCGCCATACAGTGCCCCGGTGTGGCTTGAGCAGGCCGAGCACGGTGCGCACGAGTGTGGTCTTGCCCGCACCATTGGGGCCGATCAGTGTGACGATTTCGCCGGGCTTGACCGTCAGCCGGACGTCCTGCAGCACCGGCTGGCCGGCGAAGTTAACGCCTACGCCTTCAAGGCGGATCAGGGCATCGCTCATGCGGCCACCTGGCAGCTGGCGCACAGGCCGACGATCTCCACGGTTTGCCCTTCGACGCTGAAGCCGACGGCCTTGGCGCTTTCGACAATGGCCTGGCTGATGGACGGCTGCTCCAGTTCGATGGCGGTCTGGCAATTGCGGCAGATGAGGAACTGGCCCTGGTGCACGACGCCCGGATGGTTGCAGCCGACGAAGGCATTGAGCGATGCGATGCGATGGACCAGTCCGTTCTCCAGCAGGAAGTCGAGGGCGCGATAGACGGTCGGCGGTGCCGCGCGGCGGCCGTCTTCTTCAGTGAGGACGCCGAGGATGTCGTAGGCACCCAGAGGCTTATGGCTCTGCCAGACCAGCTCCAGCACGCGCTTGCGCAGGACCGTCAGGCGCAGCCCATGGCGGCTGCACAAGGCATCGGCTTCGGCCAGGGCATTGGCCACGCAATGGGAGTGGTCGTGAGGTCGGCAGGCCAGGGGGGGCTTGGCGGAAAGCGGCTTGAGCATGGCAGCGGCGACGTCCGATTAAAGAGACGTTATTCTATAACTCTTTTCTCGCAGAGTCTTCGCCGTGTTCCGTCTACTCGCCACCCTCCTCCTGGGCGCCTGTGCGCTATCGGCGCAGGCCGATGTCCGCCTGCTGACCAGCATCAAGCCGCTGCAACTGATCGCCGCCGCCGTGCAGGACGGTCATGGTCAGCCGGATGTCCTGCTACCCCCCGGCGCTTCGCCGCACCAGTACGCGCTGCGGCCGTCCGACGTGCGGCGGGTGCGCGAAGCAGACCTCTTCTACTGGATCGGCCCCGACCTGGAGGGTTTTCTGCCTCGGGTGCTGGAAGGACGCGACAAGCCGAACCTGGCCCTCCAGGACCTTCCTGGCCTGCAGCTGCGCCACTTCCAGGCCGCACACGACGAGCATGAAGAAGACCACGGCGTCGATGAGCACGACCACGCACACCGCCCTGGCTCGCTGGACGCCCACCTTTGGCTGCTGCCGGCCAACGCGCGGGTGATCGCCAAGCGCATGGTGGCTGACCTTGTAGCGGCCGATCCGGCCAATGCTGCGCGTTACCAGGCCAACCTTAGGGCTTTCGAAGGGCGCCTTGACCAGCTCGACACGCGCATCAAGACGCGCCTGGCGGGCGTGGGCAGCAAGCCTTTCTTCGTCTTCCATGAGGCCTTCGACTATTTCGAGGCAGCCTATGGTTTGCGCCATGCAGGCGTGTTCAGTGCCGGCAGCGAAGTGCAGCCCGGCGCGCGCCATGTGGCGGCGATGCGGGAGCGCTTGCAGAAGGCCGGGCCGAGTTGCGTGTTCAGTGAGCCACCGCTGCGTCCGCGCCTTGCCGAGACCCTGAGCGCCGGCCTGCCGGTGCGCATGGCCGAGCTTGATGCACTTGGCGTTGACCAGACTGTCGATGCCGATGGCTACGAGAAACTGATCGAAAAGCTGGCCAACGACCTGGCCGGATGCCTGGAAACTCTCTGACCCCGGGGTTGCGTTGCTGCCCATTCGCGAACGAATCCGCTCCTTCAGGGTTGAGCAGGCGCCGACGCGCGGGGCGGGGGGCCGGGGGAAAGAGGCGCCTGCTAAGGTGAAAGAGGGAGCGAGAGCCGTGTTGATGTGAATCAGCGGCCGGCCTCCAAGGTCAGACTAGTCTGGACTCTTCATCGACGGAGGGTGGAGGATGGCCAAGACAGGCGTTTCGGCACAGGTCCAGGGCCATCACGGGATTGCCCTGCAGGCGGCGTCCGAAGATATCTGGGACAGCAAGTACCGCCTCAAGCTCAAGGACGGGACGCCTGTTGACCTTACCCCCGACGGGACCTGGCAGCGCATTGCGCGCGCACTGGCCGATGTCGAGTCCGACGCCTCCACCCGCGAGCATTGGTACGAACGCTTCCTCTGGGCATTGCGCAATGGTGCCATCCCCGCCGGCAGGATCCTCTCCAACGCTGGTGCCCAGGATCTCAAGCCGGCCACCTCCACCATCAATTGCACCGTGTCCGGCACCATCCTGGACTCCATGGACGACATTCTCGGCAAACTCCACGAGGCGGGACTGACGCTCAAGGCCGGCTGCGGCATTGGTTATGAGTTCAGTACCCTGCGCCCTCGCGGCGCCTTCGTATCCGGGGCGGGTGCGCAAACCAGCGGGCCGCTGTCGTTCATGGATGTCTACGACAAGATGTGCTTCACCGTCAGCTCCGCCGGCGGGCGGCGTGGCGCGCAGATGGGCACCTTCGACGTCTGCCATCCAGACGTGCGCGAGTTCATCCGCGCCAAGCGCGAAGACGGCCGGCTGCGTCAGTTCAACCTGAGCCTGCTGGTCAGTGACGCCTTCATGCACGCGGTGGAGAACGATACCGAGTGGCCGCTGCTGTTCCCGGCGCACGCCAAGGAGCTCGACGAACTCGACTTCCATGATCCGACCCAGGTGCTTTGGCGCGATTGGCCGATCCACGAGGCTTACACCGTGCGCGAGGACGGCCTGGTGGCCTGCAGAGTCTACGGCTGGGTCAAGGCTCGGCACCTGTGGGACATGATCATGGTCTCCACCTACGATTTCGCCGAGCCGGGCTTCATTCTCATCGACCGGGTCAACGAGCTGAACAACAACTGGTGGTGCGAGACCATCCGTGCGACCAACCCTTGCGGCGAACAGCCTTTGCCGCCTTATGGCTCCTGCCTGCTCGGTTCGATCAACCTGACCGCCTTCGTCGAGTCTCCGTTCAGCGCCGACGCGCACTTCGACTGGGAGCGCTTCCGCGCCGTGGTGCGGGTGTTCACCCGCATGCTCGACAATGTGGTGGAGATCAATGGCCTGCCGTTGCCGCGCCAGCGTGACGAGATTCTCGGCAAGCGCCGGCATGGCATGGGCTTCCTTGGCTTGGGTTCGGCTCTGGCCCTGCTCGGGATGCGTTACGGCAGCTCGGAGGCTTGCGTATTCACCGAAGAGGTGGCACGGGAAATGGCTCTGGCAGGTTGGCAGATGGCGCTGGAGTTGGCCCGAGAGAAAGGCCCCGCGCCGCTCCTGACCCAGGACTTCGAGGTGACGGCTGCCATGCTGCGCAAGCGCCCGGAGATGGTCGACGACGGTTACAAGGTGGGCGACCGTGTACCTGGACGCATTCTCCACGCTCGCTATTCGCGTTACATGCAGCGCATCGCCGAGCATGCGCCGGAACTGGTGGCCGAGCTGGCCGAGGTGGGGGCGCGCTTCACCCACCACAGCTCCATCGCGCCGACCGGCACCATCAGCCTGAGTCTGGCCAACAACGCCTCCAATGGCATCGAGCCTAGCTACGCCCATCAGTATTCGCGCAACCTGATCCGCCCTGGCCGCAAAACCAAGGAGAAGATCGAGGTGTGCAGCTACGAGCTGCTGGCCTATCGTGCGCTGGTCAACAGCCAGGCACGGCCTGAGGCCGATCACCCCGCGCAGCGCCTACCGGACTTCTTTGTCAGCGCCGACGACATCGCCCCCGCCGAGCATGTGGACATGCAGGCGGCCGCGCAGAAGTGGATCGACTCGTCGATTTCCAAGACGGCCAACGTGCCCACCGACTTCCCCTTCGAGGCCTTCAAGGACATCTACCTCTACGCCTGGCGCCAGGGCCTCAAGGGCTGCACGACTTTCCGCTTCAATCCGGCAGCTTTCCAGGGCGTGCTGGTCAAGGACGCGGACCTGGAAAAGACCGTCTACCGCTTCGAGCTGGAGGACGGCAGCGTGGTCGAGCTGCGCGGTAATGAGGAAGTGGAGTACGACGGCGAAGTGCACACCGCCGCCAACCTGTTCGATGCCTTGAAGGAAGGCTATTACGGCAAATACTGAGCCGTGGGAGACGCTCATGAGCGTGAAGATCGAGAAGAAGATCAAGGGCTTCAGCCTAGTCGACCTGGACCAGGAAAAGGCTCGCAAGGCCGCCGAGGAAGCTGCGTCCGTTGTGCAGATGGACGAAACGCTGCAGCGACCGGAAACCCTGGTGGGCGCGACCTACAAGATCAAGTCGCCGCTGTTCGAGCATGCGCTGTACGTGACCATCAACGACATCGTGCTCAATGCCGGCACCGCCTTCGAGCAGCGCCGGCCCTTCGAGATATTCATCAACTCCAAGGGCATGGAGCACTTCCAGTGGATCGTCGCGCTCACGCGCATCATGTCGGCGGTATTTCGCAAGGGCGGTGACTGCACTTTCCTCGTGGAGGAACTGAAGGCCGTGTTCGATCCGCGCGGCGGCTACCTCAAGCGCGGCGGCGTCTACATGCCTTCACTGGTGGCCGAAATCGGCGCTGTACTGGAGCGTCACCTGGTAGCGATTGGCCTGATGGAAGGCCAGCAGCTCGACGAGGAACACAAACTCTACCTGGCGGAAAAGCGCGCTGCCTACGAGGCCAGCCTGGGAACCTCCAAGGCAGAGCCCGGCGAAGGGTTCCCCGCTGGCGCGCAACTCTGCGGCAAGTGCAGCACCCAGGCCGTCGTACAGATGGACGGCTGCGCCACCTGCCTCAACTGCGGTCACTCGAAGTGTGGGTGAGCCCGGACGATGTTGGGGGCGAATTGATTGGCTCTGTCTGCGTTAAGTGTTGCAAGTGGCTGCATTCCTTGTAGGAGCGAGCTTGCTCGCGAAAGGGGCCGCTTCGCGATTAAGGACTCGGCGTGCCCCCGCACCTACGAGGTTCTCAGCCCGGCCGTTGATTGCTAGCAACAGCTAACGCAGACAGAGCGAATTCATTCACCAAGCAGGCTGAAAGCCTGCCCCAGATACTGAGAGGGGCGGCTTCGCAGCCCATTCGCGAATGAGTTCGCTCCTGCAGGAACGTAGTGGTCGGGCCTAGAGGGCAAATGGTAGCGCCACAGCCACCTGTTGCCGCTGCGCCAGCCTGATCTCGAACACTCCCGGGTCGTGGATCAGCACGTCCTGCCCGGCAAAGGTATTGGCGGCGATCAGGCGCGATAGCCAGAAACGCACGCAGGCGATGCGCAATGCCGTCGGCCATAGCTCGGCCTCGGCGGCGGTGAAGGGGCGCAACGCTGCATAGGCGCCTAGCAGGGCGCGGGCGAGGTGCACGTCCAGGCGGCCTTCCTCATCCGAGCACCAATCGTTCAGGCAGATGGCCAAGTCATAGAGCATGGGGCCCGAGCAGGCGTTGTAGAAGTCGATCACGCCGGCCAGATGGGTGCCGTCGAACAGCACGTTGTCGCGGAACAGGTCCGCGTGCAGGTTGGCGCGCGGTAAGGCGAGGAAGCGCGCCTTGGTCTCGGCGATCTCCTTCAGTGCATTGCGCATCAACGGCAGCGCCTGTTCATCCAGTTGCAGCGCCAGCGAAGGGCCTTCGGTAAGCATCCAGTCCAGTCCACGGTCGCTTTTGCGCTCCAGTACATGATCGCGAGTCGCCAAGTGCAGGTGCGCCAGCAGCGAGCCGACTTCGGCGCAGTGGTGCGCATTGGGCTCGCGCACGTGCTTACCCGGTAGGCGCGGCTGCAGCAGCGCCGGCTTTTCGGCCAGCTCGCGCAGGGCCTCGCCGCTTTCCGTGCGCAGGGCATAGGGCACCGGCAGGCCGGCCTCGTGGAGCACGTCGAGCAGCTCGATGAAGTAAGGCAGGTCATGGCTAGGGCCGCGCTCCACCAGGGTCAACACGTATTCACCCTGCTCGAGGCTGACGAAGAAGTTGCTGTTCTCGGAGCCTTCGGCAATGCCTTGGAAATCCTTCAGCCGTCCCAGCCCGTAAGGGGCGAGGAAGGCTTCCAGTTCCGGGCGTTCGAGTGGAGTGAATACGGACATAGGACTACCTTGCTACGGTGATTCGGTTTGCACTACCAGCTGAAGATTTCCCAGGCTGGGATCAGCATGTCGGGGTTATCGGAGCGGATGTAGTTACTGTCGCCATCGGCCCGCACCAGGAAATACGGCTTGCCGTTTTTCGGGGTGACCTTGATAGCGTAGAGGAACCCGTTGACGCGGTATTCCTGGATGGTCTTGTCGCCTTCCTGGCGGATGGTGATGTCCGGCTCTGCAGATGGCTCGTCGGCGGCGAACGTGGCGACCGGGGCGAATGCCAGCAAGCTGGCCAGCAACAGGCGGTTCAGTGCGCGCATGGTAACCTTGTCCCTTCTCGTCAATGATCGGTCCATTCTACTTCGGGTCCGGTGAATAAAGGTTGATTTCACGCATGAGCCAAGCCCCTCTCGTCCTGGTGGACGGATCTTCCTACCTGTATCGTGCCTTCCATGCCCTGCCGCCGCTGACCACTTCAGCCGGCCTGCCCACGGGCGCGGTGAAGGGTGTGCTGAACATGCTCAAGAGCTTGCGCCGGCAGTACCCGGACAGTCCCTTCGCGGTGGTCTTCGATGCCAAGGGCGGTACCTTCCGCGACGAGATTTTCGCCGAGTACAAGGCCAACCGGCCATCGATGCCGGACGAGTTGCGGGTCCAGGTCGAACCATTGCACGCCAGCGTGCGGGCCTTGGGCTTGCCGTTGCTTTGCGTGGAGGGGGTGGAGGCCGACGACGTGATCGGCACCCTGGCCCGGCAAAGCGCTGCGGTCGGTCGTCCGGTGGTGATTTCCACCGGCGACAAGGATATGGCGCAGCTGGTCGACGGGCACATTACGCTGGTCAATACCATGACTGGTAGCACGCTAGACGTGGATGGCGTGAAGGAGAAATTCGGTGTCGGTCCTGAACTCATCATCGACTACCTGGCGCTGATGGGGGACAAGGTCGACAACATCCCCGGGGTTCCCGGTGTGGGCGAGAAGACCGCCCTCGGGTTGTTGGTGGGCATCGGTGGCGGCCTGGATATGCTCTACGCCAGCCTGGACAAAGTGCCGGAGTTGCCGATCCGTGGCGCCAAAAGCCTGCCGGCCAAGCTCGAAGAGCACCGGGATATGGCCTACCTCTCCTACAAACTGGCCACCATCAAGTGCGATGTGCCGCTGAACGTGGAAATCGATGCCCTGCATCCGGGCGAACCGGACCGCGAGGCCCTGGCCGAGCTGTATCGCACCCTGGAATTCAAGAGCTGGCTCGACGACCTGCAGCGCCAGGCCAAGTCCGCTGGCGAGGAGCTTGCTGCCCCGGAGCAGTCGGCGGCGACAACGGAGGCCCGTTATGAAACCGTCCTGGATCAGGCCCGGTTCGACGCCTGGCTGAAGAAGCTCAACGATGCGCCGCTGTTTGCCTTCGACACCGAAACTACCAGTCTCGACGCGCAGCAGGCGCAGGTGGTCGGAGTGTCGTTCGCCGTGCAGGCCTTCGATGCCGCCTACGTGCCGCTGGCCCACAGCTATATGGGCGTACCCGTCCAGCTGGATCGCGATGCCGTCCTGACGGCCCTCAAGCCACTGCTGGAAGATCCGAACAAAGCCAAGGTTGGCCAGCACGCCAAGTACGACATGAATGTCCTGGCCAATGCTTCCACCCCCATCGCCGTGCAGGGTATCGCCTTCGACACCATGCTCGAATCCTATGTACTGGACTCCACTGCCACCCGCCACGACATGGATAGCCTGGCCCTCAAGTACCTCGGCCATAGCACCATCCGATTCGAGGACATCGCCGGCAAGGGCGCCAAGCAGCTGACCTTCGACCAGATCGCCTTGGAACAGGCTGGCCCCTATGCCGCCGAAGACGCCGACGTGACCCTGCGCCTGCACCAGGCGTTGTGGCAGAAGCTGGAGGCCATCCCCTCCCTGGCCAAGGTCCTGCGCGAGATCGAGATGCCGCTGGTGCCGGTGCTCGCCCGCATCGAGCGCAATGGCGCCTATGTCGATGCCAGGCTGCTGGGTCAGCAGAGCCTCGAGCTGGGCGAGAAGATGGTCGCCCTGGAGCGCCAGGCCTTTGAGCAGGCCGGCCAGGAATTCAACCTCGGCTCGCCCAAGCAGCTCGGCGCCATCCTCTACGAGAAGCTCGGCCTGCCAGTGCTGGCCAAGACTGCCACCGGACAGCCATCCACGGCGGAAAACGTTCTTGCCGACCTCGCCGAACAGGATTACGAGCTGCCCAAGGTAATCATGCAGTACCGCTCCCTGAGCAAGCTCAAGAGCACCTATACCGACCGCCTGCCGGAACAGATCAACCCGCGCACCGGGCGCATCCACACCTCCTACCACCAGGCAGTGGCGGCCACCGGGCGCCTGTCGTCATCCGACCCGAACCTGCAGAACATCCCGATTCGCACTGCCGAGGGCCGGCGCATTCGCCAGGCCTTCATCGCGCCCAAGGGCTACAAATTGCTGGCGGCGGACTACTCGCAGATCGAGCTACGCATCATGGCTCACCTGGCCAAGGACGAAGGCCTGCTGGATGCCTTCCGCCATGACCGCGACGTGCACCGCGCCACCGCGGCTGAAGTCTTCGGCGTGCCGCTTGAAGACGTGAGCAGCGACCAGCGTCGCAGCGCCAAGGCGATCAACTTTGGTCTCATCTATGGCATGAGTGCGTTCGGCCTGGCCAAGCAGATCGACGTCGAACGCAAGGAAGCCCAGGCATACATCGACCGCTACTTCACCCGTTACCCCGGCGTGCTCGCCTATATGGAGCGCACGCGCGAACAGGCGGCGCAGCAAGGCTTCGTGGAAACCCTGTTCGGCCGTCGCCTGTATCTGCCAGAGATCCATTCCAAGAACCAGGCCATGCGCAGAGCCGCTGAGCGCACCGCGATCAACGCGCCGATGCAGGGCACGGCCGCAGACATCATGAAACGCGCCATGGTTGCCGTGGACAATTGGCTGCAGGAAAGCAGGCTGGATGCCAAGGTCATCCTCCAGGTGCACGACGAACTGGTTCTGGAAGTCCGTGAGGACCTGGTGGAGCAAGTGCGCGAGCAGATCCGGCCGCTGATGGGGGGCGCCGCTGAGCTCGAAGTACCGCTGGTGGTGGAAGTGGGGGTTGGCGACAACTGGGACGAGGCGCACTAAGCGCCCGCCTCGCCTCGCTTAGGTTATTTGGGCATAGATAACCAGCGACCGATAACGAAGTCGTTTTAGATAAAGGCTGAACTTTTGCGGTGGGATGGCGTCACAAAAACTGAACGGCACATGAAGCCTTCAAAGCTCCTTTTGCTGTGTTTAGTGTTGGCAGATATCTGAACCCCGCCCTAGCGGTTCAGACTTAGACCCCGAACTTCCCCCTCCCCATACGAAGTCCGGGGTTTTTTTTGCCTGGGATTCAGGCGTTGTCGTCTTCGCCCGAGGCTTCGTCTTCCAGCTGCAGCCAGCGCGCCAATACAGCTTGTGCTTCTTCGATGCCCTGCCGCTTGGGTGCCGAGAACAACTGGATTGTCACGCCCTCGCCCCAACCCTTGCGGATATCCTGGCGCACCTTGAGCAATGCATTCTTCGCCGCGCCAAAGGCCAGCTTGTCGGCCTTGGTCAGCAGGATGTGCAGCGGCATGTGGCTTGCGCTCGACCAGTCAAGCATCAGGCGGTCGAAGTCGGTGAGCGGATGGCGGATGTCCATCATCAGCACTAGGCCGGCCAGGCTTTCACGGCTGCTCAGGTAGGCCTCCAGGTGATGCTGCCAGTGCTGCTTCAGCGGAATGGGCACCTTGGCGTAGCCATAGCCGGGCAGATCCACCAGGCGTCGATGCTCATCGAGGGAGAAGAAGTTGAGCAGCTGCGTCCGCCCCGGTGTCTTCGAGGTCCGGGCCAGGCTGGCGTGGGTGAGGGTATTCAGCGCGCTCGACTTGCCAGCGTTGGAACGCCCGGCAAAGGCCACTTCCAGGCCCTCGTCGGGCGGGCACTGGTCGACCTTGGCGGCACTGATGAGGAAGCGGGCCTGTTGGCACAGGCCAATGATCGGATTCTTGAATGACATGCGGTGTCCAAGGGTGCGACGCGGTGTCGCAGGAGGCGGTTTCATTTCCGTTTAGGCGACGTGAGTATATAATGCCGCAGATTTAGTGTGCGCTTTATCCCCCAGGGTCTAGTGTCCACGGGACCGACTGGTGCACGAAAGAATGCCCGGCGAACCCCTCTAATGAGGTCAGATCATGAAGAAAATGCTGCTCGTCGCAAGCCTTGCGGCGCTGTCTTTCGGCGCGCAAGCAGCTCAGGATCCGGAAGCGGTGTTCAACCGCGCCTGTGGTGCCTGTCACAGTGGTCAGCTGCCTATGGCGCCGAAAAAGGGCGACAAGGCTGCGTGGGAACCTCGCCTGGCCAAGGGGATGGATACTCTGGTGCAGAGCGTCACCAACGGTTTCAACGCCATGCCACCGAAAGGCCTGTGCATGGACTGCAGTGCCGAGGACTATAAAGCGGTCATCCAGTGGATGAGCCAATAAACTGCCCCGGCGCATAACTCCTTTACCCTTTAGCCGTAGTTGGATTAGCTGATGAACAAAGTAATCGTGAGTCTGCTGTTGACCCTGGGCATCACCGGTCTGGCCCACGCCGCTGGCGACGCCAAGGCCGGCCAGGCGAAAGCCGCAGTGTGCGGTGCCTGCCATGGCCCCGATGGCAACAGCGTTGCCCCGAACTTCCCGAAACTGGCTGGCCAGGGCGAGCGTTACCTGCTCAAGCAACTCAATGACATCAAGGCCGGTAACCGCCAGGTGCTGGAAATGACTGGTCTGCTGAACAACATGAGCGACCAGGACCTGGCCGACATCGCCGCCTACTTCTCTAGCCAGAAGGGCAGCGTCGGCGCCGCCGATCCGAAGCTGGTCGCACGCGGCGAAGCCTTGTTCCGCGGCGGCAAGCTCGACCAGGGCATGCCTGCCTGCACCGGTTGCCACTCGCCTGATGGCTCCGGCAACGCCGCTGCCGGCTTCCCGCACCTGGGTGGCCAGCATGCCCAGTACGTGGCCAAGCAGCTGACCGATTTCCGCGAAGGCAACCGCACCAACGATGGCGATGCCCAGATGATGCGCGCCGTTGCTGCCAAGCTGAGCAACAAGGACATCGAAGCCGTTTCCAGTTACATCCAGGGCCTCCACTGAGGCATGTTGTCTGGAACTTGAACAAGGGTGGCCTAGGCCACCCTTTTTCGTTCTCAGGCTCGCTACAATGGCTGGAACCAGCCGCAACGCCACCGGTCAAATCTCGGCCTTCGCGGCGCCCTCTAAATCTCAAGGAGTGAAGCATGCGTAACCTGATCCTTTCCGCCGTCTTTGCCGGCGCCAGCCTGCTGGGCCTGGGCGCCCAGGCCGAGGACATCGAGGCCGGCAAGCAGTATGTCGAGCTGAGCAGCCCCGTCCCCGTGGCCGTGCCTGGCAAGATCGAGGTGGTGGAACTGTTTTGGTACGGTTGCCCGCACTGCTACCAGTTCGAGCCGACCCTCAATCCCTGGACCGAGAAGCTGCCGGAGGATGTCAATTTCGTGCGTATTCCCGCCATGTTCGGCGGCCTGTGGAACGTCCATGGCCAGCTGTTCATCGCCCTGGAAAGCATGAAGGTCGAGCAGCAGGTGCACAAAGCCGTGTTCGAGGCCATCCACAAGGACGGCAAGAAGCTGGCGACCCCCGAAGAAATGGCCGAGTTCCTCGCCACCCAGGGCGTGGACAAGGACGCCTTCCTCAAGGCCTACAACTCCTTTGGCGTGAAGAGCCAGATGGAAAAAGCCAAGAAACTGGCCATGGCCTACCAGATCACTGGCGTACCGACTCTGGTGGTGAACGGCAAGTACCGCTTCGACATCAGTTCCTCGGGTGGCCCGGAGCAGACCCTCAAGGTCGCCGAGCACCTGATCGATAAGGAGCGCGCCGCCAAGTAAGCGGTGCATTCTTCGATGCTGCGTCGCTGGGTGGGTGAGCGGACCGCAAGCCTGTGCGATGCACGGGTCAACCCCCATTGCGATAAGGGCAGGCTGCCGGCCGACGGTCGCCTGCGCCTGCTGAGCTTCAACATCCAGGTCGGCATCAACACCGAGCGCTATCACCATTACCTGACTCGTGGCTGGCAGCACCTGCTGCCGCACACCGGTCGCGCCACCAACCTGCAACGCATTGGCGACCTGCTCCGCGACTATGACCTGGTCGCCTTGCAGGAGGTCGATGGCGGTAGTCTCCGGACTGGCTATGTCAACCAGGTCGAGCGCCTTGCCCAGTTGGGTGACTTCCCCTACTGGTACCAGCAACTCAACCGCAACCTCGGTCGCCTAGCCCAGCACAGCAATGGTGTGCTCAGCCGGCTGCAGCCCAGCCTTATCGAAGATCACCCCCTTCCCGGCCCACCGGGACGCGGGGCGATCCTGATGCGTTTCGGCGAGGGACGTAACACCCTCGTCGTGGTGATGATGCACCTTTCCCTGGGCGCCCGGACCCGCACCCGGCAGCTGGCCTATATTCGCGAGCGCGTCGCCGGCTTCCGCCATCTGGTGCTGATGGGCGACATGAATACCCATGCCAATGACCTGCTCGAGCACTCGCCTCTGCGCGACCTCGGACTGCTGGCGCCTCAGGTCGAAGCAACCTTCCCTAGCTGGCGGCCGCAGCGCTGCCTCGACCACATCCTGCTCAGCTCCAGTCTCACCCTGGAGCGGGTGTCGGTACTCAGCGAGTCGATCTCCGACCACCTGCCGGTGGCAGTGGATATCCGCCTTCCTGACGAACTGTGTGCGGACCTGCCGCTCGCGCTGACCTGACCCTTCGCGGATTCCCCTGCATGAGCGATGACGCCCAACGCTGGAAAGCCAAGTACCTGCAAAGCCTCGAGCAGCAGGAGAAGCTGGAGAAGCGCTGGGAGTCCCGCCTCGACCTGTTACGTCGTGGCCTGGTGCGCAGTTCGCTGGCTGCCGAGGGCAGCGACAAGGCGGTGGACCAGTGCATGCGGGAACTGCGCGAGATCGTCCGCGGTGACCAGATGGATGCCGGGCTTGCCGCCTTGATCCCGCGTCTGGAGAGGGCCGTGCTGGATTCCGAGCACCACCGCCAGCGTGGCATTGAGCAGAACGTTGCTGCCCTGGGTAGCCTGGCGAACCGGTTGCTCGAGCTGGACCTGCCTCGCGAGGTGCGCAAGGACCTCAAGCAATTCGCCAAACGCATCGATGAGCGCGCCCGCCATCCGCGGGAAATGCCCGCCCTGCTGGCGGAGCTCAACCTGCTCCAGGGCCAGGCTCTGCTGGCCTCGCAGGCGGATCCAGCGCTGGCTCGGCCAGGGCTGCTGCAGCGCCTGTTCGGCGGCCGTGACGATGCGCCAGCCTGCGAAGAGGCGCCGGAAAATGCCCGGAAGGAACCGGTGCCTCCAGCAGCTTCTGAGCCTGCCATCGATGGGGTTATCCAGCCGTACCGTGGCGAGGCTCCCGTTGCACTCGGCGTAACTGCCGCGCCCAGGCCTGCGGGGACCCTCACTGCAGGCCTCGACAGCCTGCCTTTGCCCGCCACGCTCTTGACCGGCGAAGGCGACTCCGCCTACGCCTTGCCCAGCTTGCCGGAGCCCGGCTACAGCGCCGTGGCGCCGCATGTCGCCGACAGCCTTCGCTCGCTGCTGGACGAGCTGGAATTGCCCGAATACCACCAGCCCCAGGCCGAAGCCTTGCGTCAGCGTCTGCAGGGCGGGCTCAACTGGTACGAGCTGGTCCCGGTACTCGACGACCTCGGCGTGCTGGTGCTGGCGGTGACGGACAATGGCCAGCGCGAATTCGCCGGCTACCTCAAACAGCTCAACCAACGCCTGGCGCAGTTTCTCGACAACCTGAGTGTTGCCCAGGGTGGGCATGCCGAGTCGGAGCGCAGTGCGCGTGCACTGGATGACCAGCTGCGCGAGCAGGTCAGCGGGTTGCAGGCCAGCGTGCAGGGTGCTACTGACCTGGAACACCTGAAACAGAGCCTGGAGCAGCGCCTCGACGGCCTGCTCGACACCCTGGATCATCATCAGCAGCAACGTGCCGCGCATGAGCAGGCATTGGGCGAACGCCTGCAGGCCTTGATGGCGCGCGTGAGCAGCATGGAGGCCGAGGCCCAGGGCTTTCGCGACAACCTCGAAGCACAGCGCCAGAGGGCGTTGCGCGACCCGCTCACCGGGCTGCCAAACCGCGCAGCCTGGAACGAGCGCCTTGACCTGGAGGTGGCTCGCCAGCAGCGTTACGGCGGCGATCTGTTGCTGGCAGTGATCGACATCGACCACTTCAAGCGGATCAATGACAGCTTCGGCCATCTGGCCGGTGACAAGGTTCTCAAACTCATCGCCGCAGAGCTTGCCAGGCGCCTGCGCAAGACCGACTTCATCGCCCGCTTCGGCGGTGAAGAGTTCGTCCTTCTCCTGCCGGGCACACCGCTGGAGGGCGGCCAGCAACTGTTGGAAAACCTGCGAATAGCAGTAGAAGCTTGTCCGTTCCACTTCAAGGGCGAGCGGGTTGCGATCACCTTCTCCGCTGGATTGACCGCCCAGATTGCCGGCGAACGCAGCGATGAGACTTTCCAGCGCGCCGACCGAGCCCTCTACCGCGCCAAGCAACGCGGCCGGAATCGGGTCGAAATCAATGAGCCGAATTCAATGGTGCCAGCGCCCGACGCCTCCGGAGCGCTGCTGGCGGAGTGACCAGCTCAGGCGGCGCTGGGCAACCAGGGCTTCCAGTGTTCCGGGATGGTCTCGAGCCTCGGGTAGTCCAGCGCCGCCAACTGCACGGCGCTGAGGAGAAATGGCGTATGCCGGTGCCGCACGGGCAGCGATCTCAACTCCGGTAGCCAGAGGCTGACGTAGCTGGCCTCAGGGTCATAGCGGTGCGCCTGGCGCAGGGCGTTGAACGCCCTGCTGTGGCGAGGATCGCTTGCCGCGCCGGCGAGGTAGGCCCAGTTGCCCCAGTTGCTCGCCGGGTCGTAGTCCAGCAGGTGTTCCTCGAACCAGGCGGCGCCTGAGCACCATTGCTGTTGCAGGTCATTGACCAGGTAACTGGCCACCACCTGTCGTCCGCGGTTGGACATCCAGCCAGTCATCGCCAGCTCGCGCATATTCGCATCCACCAGCGGCATACCGGTGCGCCCCTGGCACCAGCGCAGGAAACGCTCATCGAGGTTTCGCGGAGCCCTGGCGGTGGCCTTCAGGCCGTCGACCCGGAACATGGCTCCACCGTGGCGCAGCAGGGTCCAGCGGAAGAACTCGCGCCAGAGCAGCTCGGTCCATAACCGCTGGGTCGACTCGTTGCGTCCATGCTGCGCTTCATGGCGATGCAGTTCGGCGGCGACGCGGCGGGGCGACAGGCTGCCATTGGCCAGCCATGGCGAGAGCTTCGAGGAATACTCGCTGCCAATCATCTCGTTGCGAGTGTCCTGGTGTTGGCGCACGCCCTGGGATTCCCACAGGTAATCGCGTAGCCGGGCCAGGGCAGCGGGCTCGCCGCCGGCAAAGGGGAACGCGGTGGCTGGAACCGACAGCGGATCGCCCAGGCCCAGGTGGGAAAGCGTCGGCAGTGGCTCCAGTAGCGGCAAAGCTTCCGTCGGTAACGAGGGCAGCAGATTCGGGACGAGGCGTGGCTGGAACACATTGGGACGTGCTTCGATCATGGCGCGGAATTGACTGAAGACCGAAGGCAGCTCCTCGATCAGGCACGGCAGTTGGTCTTCACTGAGCAAGGCATTGCCCGGCAGTTCGCGCAGCGGACACCTGCCCAGAGCCCTGCGCACTCGCTGCAGCTCCGTACGCTCGAAGGGGGCGACTTCCTCCAGCGTCAGCACTTCATCCAGCTTCAGTTGCGTCACCAGCGCCGGAATTACCGTGTCAGATTGTCCTTGCAGCACCAAAAGGCGTGAGCCGTGCTGGCGAAGGCCGGCGTCGAGCGCTGTGAGGCTTTCCAGCAGGAAGCGTGCGCGGTGCACACCCAAGCGCCGAGGTCCCAGCGGCGAGGGCAGCAACAGCGCAGGGTCGAAAACGAACAATGGAAGAACCCGCTCAGCCAAGAGTGCCGCCTGTAGCGCCGGGTGGTCATCGAGTCGCAGGTCTTGTTTCAACCAGAGCAGCGCACGGCTCATCATGGCTTCCTCGGGATGCGAATCCCTCCTCTCAACATTAATCTTCGCCGCTGAAAACAGCCGACCGTTCATCCTCGTCGTCTGCCCCCGTGTCCGGTCGGTACGCTGGCCCTGTGAGATCAGCTGCGTATAATCCGCGCCCTTTTTCGGCTGGGTCTTGGCAGTACGGCTGCCGTTGGGCGTGTGCACCAAGGCTGTCGAGACACGGCGTAACGGTCCGACGTGTTTACGCAAAGACGCAGCTGCTGCAGGCCATTAAACTTTGCCCATTGGTTGAGGAGCGCCCTCCATGGAAATCCTAGGCATCGCCGTCCTGATCTTTCTGGTCACCGACCCATTCGGCAATATCGCCATCTTCATCGCTGCCCTGAAGACGGTCGCGCCCGAGCGGCGCTTGCGCGTGGCCCTGCGCGAGCTGCTCTTCGCGCTGGGTTTGCTACTGGTGTTTCTGACCTTCGGCGACAAGATACTTAGCGGCCTTGGCCTGTCCCGCGAGGCCATTGCGATCGCCGGCGGCATCATCCTGTTCATCATTGCGCTACGCCTGATCTTCCCGAAGCCGGAGGGCGTGCTGGGCGACCTGCCTGGCGGCGAACCGATGCTGGTGCCCCTGGCGACGCCAGCCGTGGCCGGACCTTCGGCGCTGGCGGTGCTGATGACCCTGCGCAACACCCATCAGGGCGAGCTCTGGGAGCTTTATGCCGCTGTCGTCCTGGCCTGGAGTGCCACCGCGATGATCCTGCTCCAGGCGGCGTTCCTGCAACGTTTCCTCGGCGAGCGTGGCCTGATGGCGGTGGAACGCCTGACCGGTATGTTGCTGATCATGCTCAGCGTCGACATGCTGCTCGATAACCTGCAAAGCGTCCTTCATCTGAACCCATGAGAATCCTCTTCCTGAGCCTTGCGCTCGCTCTGCTCGGCGGCTGTGCCGGCGGACTGCGCATCGATACCAGTCACACCTCGGTCAGCCAGAGCAGCCGGGTGCAGTACGTCGTGCTGCATTACACCTCGGCTGACTTGCCCACCTCCTTGCGTGTGCTGACCCGCGATGGCGTGAGCAGCCACTACCTGATCGGCGACCACCCCGCGACCATCTACCGGCTGGTGGATGAAAGTCGTCGGGCCTGGCATGCCGGCGAGAGCGACTGGCAGGGTCGCACCTGGCTGAACGCCAGCACCCTGGGCATCGAGCTGGTCAACGATGGCTATGTGGAAACGCCGAACGGTCGGGTCTACCGGCCCTACAGTGATGAGCAGATCGATGCGCTGATCCTGCTGCTCAAGGACATCGTCGCGCGCCACAGCCTGCCCCTGGGCAGCATCATTGGCCACAGCGACATCGCGCCCCAGCGCAAAGTCGATCCGGGACCGCTGTTTCCGTGGAAACGCCTGGCCGATGCCGGTCTGGTGGCCTGGCCGGAAGCCGGCGCGGTTGCCCGCGCGCAGGCACGCTTCGCCTACAGCCTGCCGACGGTGGCGTGGTTCCAGCAGCAACTGGCACGACTGGGTTACACGACGCCGCAGACCGGAGTGCTGGATGAGGCGACGCGCAATGTCATCAGCGCATTCCAGATGAAATACCGGCAACGCCTCTATGACGGCCAGCCCGACGCGGAGACCGCCGCCCTGCTGCTGGTCCTCAACGGGATGCCGCGCTGAAGGACGGGGTACCCACCTTCCCGTTACAGGGCCCGTGTTTCTGTGGGGGCGAATGAATTCGTCCCTACAAGAGACGCACGGCTCGCGCGCGGACCGCAGCACGGGCATCTGCTGATGTAGGAACGGCAGAGCTGCCCCACTTCACACCGGCAATGCCAGGTAGAACCGCGCCCCCTGCCCCGGCCGTGAATACAGCCCGATACGGCCGCCGTGGAGTTGCACGATCTCCCTGCACAGCGCCAGGCCCAAGCCCGCACCGCCTTTGCGTGTCCCCACCTGGATGAAGGGCTCGAAGATGCGCTCCTGCTGACTGTAGGGCACGCCTTCGCCTTCGTCAGTGACGCTGAGAATGACCTGCTCACCATGCCGCCTGGCCTGCAAGCGGATCTGCCCGCCGTCCGGGCTGTGGCGAATGGCGTTGCCCATCAGGTTGTCCAGCACCTGTTCCATGCGCAGGGGATCGAGCTTGACCCGGGGAAGCGGTGGGTGCAGTTCCAATTCGATGCTGATCGAGTGCTCGCTGGCCTGGGCGCTGAAACGCTGGCGCAGGGCGCCGAGCAGCTCTTCGAGGTCACAGGGCTCGCGCTCCAGGGTCTGGGTGCCGCTCTGGTAGCGGGAGAAGTCCAGCAGGTCGTTGATCAGCCGCACCAGCCGCTGCATTTCTTCATCGAAGGTGCAGGCCAGCTCAGCTTCGCGGGTCCCGGGGAGGAAATGCATGCGTTCATGCAGCAGGCCGAATGCCATCTGCATACCGGTGACGGGGGTGCGCAACTCGTGGGAGGCGCGAAGAACGAACTCGTTGCGCACGCGCTCGAAGGCGCGGTCCTCGGTGACATCACGCAGCACCATCACCCCGGCGACGATCCGCTCGTCCTCCAGCGTCACCGGAGCCAGGCGCCAGCTCAGCAGGCGCAGTTCGCCGCTGGCCTGGACGCTCAGGTCGGGTGGCACTTCGTCCAGGGATTCGCCGCGCAGCACACGCTGGGCCGGCTCGTCCAGTTCGGGTAGCCCCAGCGCCCGTCCCAGGGGCTGGCCCCGTTGCTTTTCGCCGCATCCCAGTTGGCGTTGCGCGACGGGGTTGGCGTGCTCGATGCACCCTTGACGGTCCAGGATCAGTAATCCGTCGTCGATGCTGTCGAGGACGGCCTTGAGACGTTGTTGCCCGGCCATCAACTTTTCGATGTTGGTTGCCTTGAGCACGCGCAGGGCTTCGGCCATGAGGCCGAAACGGCGACTCAGGGCGGCGATTTCGTTGACCGGGGAGAGTGGCAGAGTGACCTGGAAGTCGCCCTGGCCAATCTGGTCGGCGGCCTTGGCCAGGGCATCCATCGGCTCGCCGAACCGTCGGGCAATGCCGTGGGCAGTCACGTAGCCGATCAGCAACACCGAAACACCGAGCAGGCCCAGCAGGCCGGCAATCAGCAACGCGCGTTCCCGGGCAGCGCCTTCCGCCTGGTGAACTTTGCCCAGGGCCTGGGTCTGTAGCGCCATCATGTGCTGGCGCACCTGGTTGAAGGCCTGGCTGAAGTCGTTGTCGTCCAGCAGTGTCCAGCGCATGCTCGCCGGCTGCGCCACCACCTCGAGGAAGTCCCGGTAGGCCGCGGCGATGCGTTCGAAGCCCGCGCGCGCCTGCGCATCCTGGGCGGAGCGCGAACCTTCTTCGAGGGCGGTGAGGAACTGTTGCTGCGATTGCTCCAGGGCTGGCAGATCAATCGGCTCGCCCATCAGGTTGACCATCTGATCGCCCAGGTGTTGGTACAGGCGCTGGCTGATGTTCAGGGTCGTGAAGTTATCGTTGATCAGCTGTTCCTGGGAGCGGGACATCTGCATCACACCGATCAGGCCGAGCAACAGACCGAGCAAGGCGACCGTGATCAGCGCCGAAATGCTCAGGAACAGTTGCGTCCGCAGCTTCATGGTCAGGCTCACAAGCCATAGAGCTTGCGCTTGCGGTAGAGGGTCGAGGAGTCGATGCCAAGCGTGCGGGCCGCCTGGTCCAGGGTCTCACTGACGGCCAGCACGCCGGCGATGTGCGCGCGTTCCAGCTCTTCGAGGCTCATCGGATCGCCGACCCGAGGTGCATTGGCCGCCGGCGATTCGCCGAGTCCAAGGTGGCTCACATCCACCAGTTCCTGATCGCAGATGATGCTGGCGCGCTCGATCACGTTGCGCAGCTCGCGCACGTTGCCTGGCCAGCGGTAGCCCTTCAGGGCTTCCAGCGCTTCCTGGCTGAAGCCTCGGGCCGGCCGCCCATAGTCGGTCACAAAGCGTGCGAGGAAGCGTTCGGCCAGCCCAAGGATGTCGTCATGACGTTCGCGCAGCGGTGGCAGGTTGAGGGTGATGACGTTCAGGCGATAGAGCAGGTCTTCGCGAAAGCGCCCCTCGCGCACCATCTCCTCCAGCACCAGGTTGGTGGCGGCCAGGATGCGCACGTCCGCGCGGCGCGTCACCGGGTCGCCGACCCGCTCGTATTCCTTGTCCTGGATGAAGCGCAGTAGCTTGGGTTGCAGGGTCAGCGGAAAGTCGCCGATCTCATCGAGGAACAGCGTGCCGCCGTCGGCCTGGCTGACCCGGCCCAGGGTGCTTTCATTGGCCCCGGTGAAGGCCCCGCGGTTGTGGCCGAACAGCTCGCTTTCCATCAAGTCGGCGGACAGCGACGGGCAACTGATGGTCACGCAGGCCTTCTTCGCCCGCTTGCTCCAGCCGTGGATGGCACGAGCCAGCTCGCCCTTGCCCGTCCCGGACTCGCCGAGGATCAGGATGTTGGCGTCGGTGGCCGCGACCTGGCGTGCGGTTTCCAGCACCGCCATCATTGCCGGGCTCTGGGAGTCGAGGTTGTCGCCGGCGCGCTGGCGCTCGCCTTCGAGCACTTCCAGGCGCGCGGTCAGCTGACCGACCTCCAATTGCTTGGCCGCTGCCATGCGCAACTGATCAGGGCTGCAGGGTTTGACCAGGTAATCGGCAGCACCTGCCTGGATGGCGTCTACGGCGGTATCGACCGCCGAGTGGGCAGTCACTATCACGACGCGCATCCAGGGAGCGTTGGCCCGCATATAGGCCAGCAAGTCGAGGCCATTCTCGTCGCCCAGGCGCAAGTCGAGGAAGCACAGGTCGAAGACCTGACGCGCCAGCGTCGCTTCTGCCTGGCCGCTGCTATTGGCGGTGGCGACACTGTAGCCCGTGTCCTCGAGGCAGTAGCGGAAGGTCCGCAAGATGGCCGCTTCGTCATCCACCAGAAGGATGCGACCTTGGTTCTCGGTAACTGGTCCCATGCATTGCTCCACTTGTCCGAGTCATAAGGTTTAGTCCGAGAAATATCGTGCAAGTTGCACTTCACTTTCAGACAAGCCTTGCAGCTTGCAATTGAACGGATTGTCGTTGGTTGACATAAGTGCATGATTTAAAAGATGAAATTAATTTGTTTCAGGCTGGCACAAGCCTTGCGAAAGTCTTGTTACCCAGCCTGGTGGAGCGGTCTTTCAACCTCTTGGGATCGTTTTCCAGACACGCCGGGTTAAGCCGCCAACAGGGAGGTTGCGGCTGTTTTGAGCGGGCCTTGAGCCCATTGACGACCACCCGAACGTGGAAGGAGAAGGCCCCATGTTGAGCTGGGCTCTGACATTTCTGGTAATTGCCATCATTGCCGCCGCCCTGGGGTTTGGAGGCATTGCCGGTACTGCTGCAGGAATTGCGAAGATTCTCTTCGTGCTCTTTCTGGTGCTGTTTGTGGTGTCTCTCATCATGGGGCGCCGACGAGGCTGATGGAGGAAATCGCAAGATTCGATGGATCGAGGGGTGGACCATGGGGCCGGGTTGCTCCGCGTTTTATGGGCGGCGCGACCTAGGGGTAGAGGGGTTACCTCCGCACGGCGGGCTGGGTCGGAAAAGGCCGAAACCGGGTACTGGTCCGAGACCAGCGCCCGGACGGCACATGTGTCACCTACTGCAGACGGCTTGCCAGCTTGGCGATGTGCTCGCCCTGGAGTCGGGCCAGGGCCAGTTGCTTATCGGCCACGGTAGTTGCGCCATAGGGCGAGCTGTCCCGCAATATCGCCGTTCTCCCCTTACCCACACCCACAAGCTAGCGACCACAAGCGGCCGGAATTAGCCAGGCTAGTGGCCTGTTTGGTTAATGCACTATCTATCGCGGTCTTTGCAGGCTGGTTGCACTTCCTTCACCCGAACGCGGCCCGTCCCCGCCCCTTTCTCTCCGGGAGAGGGGCGACCAGCGCTTGCTCGCTCGGATTTACGTCAACGAACTTAGCAACCAGGACACTAGCTGGCGCCCGTGAACTTTTCCTCCGCAAGCCTTCGTCCGCCATTGCGAATGAATTCGCCCCTCCATTTCCGTCCCGCTATCATCCACGTCACTGATTGGGGGAACTGCAAATGTTGAACGGCCTGTGGCTGGGCTTTTTCGTGGTAGCGGCGGTGGCCGCGTTCGGGCGCTGGATCGGTGGTGACCCGGGGGTTTGGGCGGCGATGGTGGAAAGCCTGTTCGCCATGGCCAAGCTGTCTGTCGAAGTGATGATCCTGTTGTTCGGCACCCTGACACTGTGGATGGGCTTTCTGCGGATCGCCGAGAAAGCCGGCCTGGTGGAGTGGCTGGGGCGCATCCTGGCGCCCTTGTTCCACCGACTTATGCCCGAGGTCCCGCCGGGGCATCCAGCGCTCGGCCTGATCACCCTCAACTTCGCCGCCAACGGCTTGGGCCTGGACAACGCTGCGACGCCGATCGGCCTCAGGGCCATGCGCGCCCTGCAGGAGCTGAACCCCAGCAGCACCACGGCGAGCAACGCGCAGATCCTGTTCCTGGTGCTCAATGCCTCGTCGCTGACCCTGCTGCCAGTGTCGATCTTCATGTACCGCGCGCAACAGGGCGCAGACGATCCGACCCTGGTGTTCCTGCCCATTCTCCTCGCAACCAGCTGCTCCACCCTGGTTGGCCTGCTGTCGGTGGCACTGGTGCAGCGCCTGCGCCTCTGGGATCCGGTGGTGCTCGCTTACCTGGTCCCCGGCGCGCTGTTGCTGGGCGGCTTCATGGCGCTGCTTGCCGGGCTCTCCGCTACGGCGCTGGCGGCGCTGTCTTCTCTGCTCGGCAACCTCACGCTGTTCAGCCTGATCCTGGTGTTCCTGCTGCTCGGTGCCCTGAAGCGAGTGCCAGTGTACGAATGCTTCGTCGAAGGGGCGAAAGAGGGCTTCGACGTGGCCAAGACGCTGTTGCCGTACCTGGTGGCCATGCTCTGCGCCGTAGGCGTGCTGCGGGCCTCCGGCGCGCTGGACTTTGGCCTCGACGGCATTCGCGCGATGGTCGAGTGGTTCGGCTGGGACACCCGCTTCGTCGATGCCTTGCCCACAGCGCTGGTGAAACCGTTCTCCGGCAGTGCGGCCCGCGCCATGCTGATCGAGACCATGCAGACCCAGGGTGTCGACAGCTTCCCCGCGCTGCTGGCGGCAACGGTGCAAGGCAGTACTGAGACCACCTTCTACGTGCTGGCCGTGTACTTCGGTTCAGTGGGCATCCAGCGTGCGCGGCATGCCGTGGGTTGTGCGCTGACCGCGGACCTGGCCGGGGTCCTGGCCTCCATCGGCGTCTGCTACTGGTTCTTCGGCTAAGGCCGGCGGTTCATTCGCCAAGTAGCCCCAGGCAAGGGGCGGCCTCCTTAACGCGGCTTGGGCGGCAGCTCCGACGGTGTTACGCGAAAGCGCAGGGTGCCGATCATCTGCCCGGCTTCGGTAATCACCTGCACCTGCCAGCGGCCCTCTGGATCCGACGGGAAGTTCTGCTTGTGGGTCCAGGCGCGGTAACCGGCTTCACGACCGCCGTTGATGTCGAGGGCAATGCGGTCCACGACTTGTCCGCGGAAGCGCCAGACGTGATAGATCCGCTCGTTCAGCCCACGCGGTGCGTTGATCGCGGTGTAGGCGTAAAGCCCCTTGCTGCGCAGCTCGCTGGAGGTGACTTCCTTCACCCCTTCGCCCGGCGTGCGGCGGTGGTTGTCCAGTTCGGGCGTCACGGCCACTTCGGTTAGCCATAGTGTTGCTGGCGGCACCCAGGTGCGGGTCATCCAGCCGACCCCGCCCATCGCCAGGGTCAGGCCGACCATGGCCAGGCCTCGCCACCAGCGCTGGACACGGATAGCACCGAACAGGCTGGCGAACGACAGCGCCACGGCACTGCCCAGGGCCCAGCGATAGCTTTGTGCGGTGGTCAGTTGAAGGATCAGCGGCAGCGCGGCCAGCAATACCGCAAACAGCGTCAGCGTGTGATAGGCGAGAAACAGCCATCGCCGTGGCGCGAGGAACTTGTTGTACACCGGATCGGTGATGGAGCAGAGCGCTGCTACGGCCAGCAGCCCGGTAAACAGCGCTTGGCTGCTGTTCCAACTGGTCGTTATGAGGAAGAACGGCAGCACGAAGAACAGGCTTTCCTGGTGGATCAACTGGGTCAGGAAGCGCATCAGCGGCGGCGGCATCTCGATGCCGAACAGCCGCTCGATGCTGCGCCGGAACAAGTGCTCCAACACCAGCCAGACCCAGCTCACCAACATCAGGATGGCGATCACCTTGGCCACCCGCGCCCCGCGATCCACCAGCAGGAAGCTCGCCACGCCCGAGCAGAAGCCATAGAGCGCGATCAGCCGGGGATGGCGCTGAATCAATGCGAGCAGCTTGAGTACGTGGGGCTTGTAGGTCGACAGCGGCATCAGTCGAGGGCAGGCGGTGATTGCTAAGTGGCGCAGGATACTGCCGCCCGGCGCTACTGAGAAGTCGCATGGCCTGCGCCCTGATGGGCGCAGCTGCTCGTGGATGTCGAGGACTGGTCAACCCGGTCCGCGCCTGCTGCTCCAGAATTGCTGGGCTAGCAAGCGCAGACCGCCGGCGAGATCGGCGACTTCTTGCGCGCTCTGCTGGCTCTTGATGCTGCTCAGGGTATTGCTGTCGGCGGCCATGCGGATGTTCGTCAGGCTGCGCTGAATTTCCTCGCTCGCAGCACTTTGCTGCTCGACTGCGCTGGCAATCTGCAGGCTCATGCCGCTGATGGCGTTGATCTGAAGATTCACCGATTCCAGCGAGCTGCTGGCACGTTGGGCCTGCTGCAGGCTATCGGTGGCCCGTTCGCTGCTGTGCTGCATGGCGGTCACTGCCTGTTCGGCGCCCTGCTGCAGGCTGTCGATGATGCGGTGGATCTGCGCGGTGGAGCTTTGCGTGCGCGACGCCAGGGCACGCACTTCATCGGCGACCACGGCGAAGCCTCGGCCTGCCTCCCCGGCCCGCGCCGCCTCGATAGCCGCGTTGAGGGCCAGCAGGTTGGTCTGTTCGGCAACGCCCTGGATCACTTCCAGCACTTGACTGATCGCATCGCTGTGCTTGCGCACGTCCTGCACCACTCCTGTCGCCAAGCGCACCTCTTCCTCCAGTTCGGTAATGCGCAGGCGGGTTGCTTCCACCTCCTGGCGGCCGAGATTGGCGGCCGCATCGGTCTGGTCCGCGGCCGTGGCGCTTTGCTGGGCGTTGCGCGCCACTTCCTGGACACTGCAGGCCATCTGTTCGACCGCACTGGCGACCTGGTCGGTCTCCTGCTGCTGCTGGCGCGTTGCATCGCTGGTGCTGGTCACGGATGTGGCCAGGTGCTCGGCGTGCTCGGCCAATTGCCGAGATGATTCGGCGATACGCCCAACCACCGCGCCCGCCTCCATTTCCAGCATGCGCAGGGCGAAGGCCAGCTCGCCGAACTCGTCATTGCGGCCGCAGTAGAGATGCTGGCTGAGCGGGTTGCTGGCAATGCTTCGGGCCTTGCCCAGCAGGGCCTGGAGCGGTCGTAGCTGCCAGTGCAGCCAGGCGCCGCAGAGCCCCAGGCTGGCCAGGATGGTTGGAATACTGGCAAACGGCAGAAGGTCCTCGAACTGGCTGGCCAGGCCAATGCCGCTGGCAATGGCCAGGCCACAGCCGGCGAGCAGGCGCCCGTGCAGCCCCAGGCGGGGGCGGCGCAATGCGCGTGGCTGGCGCCCGGCCCGCAGCTCGGCGTAGAGGCGTTCGGCGGCATCGGCCTGCCCTGCCTCGGGGCAGGTGCGTACCGACTGGTACTCCACGACTTGTCCGTCGCGCAGTACGGGTGTGACGTAGGCACTGACCCAGTAATGGTCGCCATTCTTGCAGCGGTTCTTCACCAGGCCCATCCAGCTGCGCCCGGATTTCAGGGTGGCCCACAGGTGGGCGAAAGCGGCGACGGGCATGTCCGGATGCCGCACGATGTTGTGGCTGCGGCCGAACAACTCCTCGCGATTGAAACCGCTGATGCTCAGGAAGTCCGGGTTCACGTGGGTGATCATGCCTTTCAGATCGGTCGTGGAGAGTATGTTGGCACTGGCGTCGAACTTGACCGCCCGGCCGGTCACCGGCAGGTTGAGCTTCATCGACTGGCTCCTTGGTTGAGTGCATCGTGCAGGTTGAACGGCCCGGTCTCTCCGAGCAGACAGCCATACCCCTCCAAATAGCCCTCGCCGTTGAACAGGCGCTCCAATACCTGCGGGGGTTGTGGCCGGCTGAACCAGAAGCCCTGGGCGTAGTAACAGTCCTCGTTGAGCAGGAAGTCCATGTGTTCGGGCTGCTCCACCCCTTCGGCCACTACTTCCAGGCCCAGGCTCCGGCCCAGCCCGATGATGGCGCGACAGATGGCGCGCAGCTCCGGGTCGTGCGGGGCACCGCCGATGAAGCTGCGGTCGACCTTGAGCAGGTGTAGCGGAAAACGCTTGAGGTAGCCGAGCGAGGAGTAGCCGGTACCGAAGTCGTCCAGCGCCAGGCGCACGCCGAGACTGGACAGCTCACGCAGACAGGCCAGGGTGTCGGCGCCGTCCTGCATCAACAGGCTTTCGGTGATTTCCAGCACCAGGCTGCTGGCGTCCAGGCCGGTTTCCCGCAGGATTTCGGAGAGCTGGCTGGCGAACCCCGGCTGCAGCAGCTGGCGGCTGGACAGGTTGACCGAGCAGCTCAGCGACGATTGTCCCGCCAGTTGCCAGTAGCGCGTCTGACGACAGGCCTCGCGTAGCACCCATTCCCCCACCGGGATGATTTCGCCGGACTCTTCCAGCGCCGGGATGAACTGCAGCGGCGATACCGGTTGGCCATCCTGGCGCCAGCGCAGCAGGGCTTCCACCGCGGTGACCACGGGCCGCTCGCCGTCAATCCGGCAGATGGGCTGGTAGTGCAGTTCGAACTCTTCGCGGGCCAGCGCCTGGGCCAGTGCGTTGTGCAGGTCCAGACGCTGCCGAGCTGTCTCCTGCAGCTCGACGCTGTAGCGGGCGAATTGCGCCTTACCGGCTTCCTTGGCGCGATACAGGGCTAAATCGGCGGCCTGCAGGGCATCCACGGCCTGGTCTGCGCCAAGCAGCCCGGCGATGCCGATGCTGGCGCTGACGGATAGCGTGCGGTCCTCCAGGGGAAGCGGCTTGTGCAGGCTTTCGAGCATACGGCGCGCAACCTGCTCGGCGTCCTCCAGACAGGCCAGGTCGTCGAGCAGCACGACGAATTCATCGCCACCGAAACGCGCCAGATGGTCGCCTGGACGCAGGCAGCGCGACAGCCGCTGGGCCACCTCCACCAGCACCCGGTCCCCGGTGGCATGGCCGAGGCTGTCGTTGATCAGCTTGAAGCGGTCCAGGTCGATGAACAGCAGGGCTGCCTCCCGCGCACCAGGCTTTTGCCGGCGCTGCAGGGCCAGCTGCATCAGCTCATCGAGCCGCAGGCGGTTGGCCAGGCCGGTCAGCGGGTCGTGGCGTGCGGCATGCTTGAGTTGCTGTTCGGTGGCCTTGCGCTGGCTGATGTCGGTTTGCGAACCGGCCATGCGGCCGCCCTCGGCGACGCCGCGTGCCAGCACCCAGAGATAGCCACCGTCACGTTGGCGAATACGGTACTCATGGTGCAGCGAGGGCGTGTCGCCGCGCAGATGCGCATCCACGGCCTGGCGCAGGCTGGGCAGGTCGTCCGGGTGGACCCGACCGAACCAGCTGGCACTGCCTTCGCCGAGGCTGTCACGGGTCAGTCCGAGCATGCTCGCCCAGCGCTCGGAGAGGTAAAGCCGGTCGTGCTCCAGGTCCCAGTCCCACAGGCCATCGTTGGCCCCACGCAAGGCTCGGGCGAAGCGTGCTTCGCTGTCCTCCAGGGCCTGCCGCTGGGCGGCGCTGTAAGTGTCGATGGCCAGCGCCATGTCGAAGAACACTGCCTTCAACAGGCTCGCATAGGTGGCACTGGCTTCGTGCTCGCCCAGCAAATCGGTGAGCATGTGGTCCAGGTAAAGGCGGTAGGCACCCAGGTACCATTTGAGTTCGACGCCTACGTGCTGGTGCACCAACCCCACGCGCAGCCGATGCAACACGTAGCTGTGGTCGTAGGGGCCGCGCCAGAGCTGCTGGTAATAGCCCAGCTGGCTGTGCTTGAGCCGCGCCAGGGTGGCCGGTTCATCGAGGATTCCGGCGATCGGCTCGTATTGACCAAGGTGTTTGTACAGGCGCTCGACGAAGGCCTGGTGGCAATTGTCCAGGCCCGCCGCGTGTTGGCCCAGGCGCGCGGCATCCGCGTCCTGCCAGTCGAGGTACTGGAAGCGCTGGAGGACCTCCGCGTGCGTCAGGCCGATTCGTCCGAGCATTGCTTGTAATTGTTGTTCTAAGCCCATGCATCCTCCTCGGGAGGTTTTCCCGGGAATAAAAAAAGCGCCGTGATCGGAAGCCTCGGAAGAAGCTCACGATCACGGCGCTCTGTCTTGCAGGCCCCTGTGTCCTGCCCGGCAAAGCCGGCTTCCGCTTTCGCGGAACCTTGCCCGGGCAGTTTTTACATCAGTTGGAGGGGTCCGACAACTCCTTCAGAGCCTGCTGCAGGCGCTTGCGTAATCGCCCCAGCTCTCGGGACTTGAAGGCGTGACGGGTGCTTTCCAGGGTCTCGATGGTCTCGCCCAGCAGCGCCTGAATGCGCCCGGCATGGTTGAGAGGTGCATCCTTGAGCCATCGGCAGAGGGGCATCTGTAGGCAGTCGCTACTGCGGGTGAGGAGGGTACAGGTCAACTCGCTGCGTTCGACCAGGGAGCCGGCTTGGATAGCGAGCGTCTGGTCGTCGCTGGCCAGCACGAGAAGGGGCACGCGATGTTTCATTTTTTTAGTGCGCTGGGTGATGGCAAAGGGCTACGACTTTAGGTGGCTGCTCGGTCATGAATATTGATCCAGGTCAAATTTCTGCGCTTGCCTACGGACAGTCGATCTGGACTGGGATGTCCATTCTAGAGAGGCTCTGTCGAAGAACATCGCATTGCTGCCCCTTGGCGTTTCTGGCCCCCTGGGGCGCGACAGTGACTCGGGCGAAGGTAAAACCGCCCGTTACCAGTACTGCGCCCCCTCTGCGGCTGTTTCTGGAGAGTCCGGCGTATCCTGCGCCACCCTGCCGGGGAGCCGGTCAGCGATGTGAGCTGATCTCCGGCTCGAAGTACCGGCGCGCGACCGATTCTTCTCGCTCCTCTTCGGCGGCATCTGGCGCGTCGGGGTTATCCAGCACCGCATAGGCGATTGCACAAAACAGCGAGTTGAGGCGTTTCATATCGCCCATCAGCCCCAGGTGCAGGGCGCTGGTCTCGATGCTCTGCACCACCTGTTGGTGCAGTCGCGCAACATGAGCATGGGCGTAACGCCGCTCGAGCATGCGGAAGCGGCGCTTGGCCCGGCGCAGACGCTTGGCGTTCTCCTGATCGCCATTGAGGAACACCGACAAGCTCAGGTGCAGGTTATCCACAAGCTGGTCGTAAAGGCTGATGATTTCCGCCAGGCCCTCGGCGGAAAAGGCCAGGCGCTGGCCGTCCTTCTTGCTGCGCACATCGTCGAGCATGCGCTCGATGATGTCGCCGGCCTGCTCGAGGTTGATGGTCAACTCGATGATTTCCGCCCAGCGCCGACTGTCGCGCTCGCCCAGATCCTCCCGGGGCATGCGTGCCAGGTACAGCTTGATCGCGGTGTAGAGGGCGTCGATGTCGTCGTCGAGCCGGTGGATATCCTTGCCCAACAACGGGTCGCCGCCGCGCAGCAGGTGTAGGAGGTTGTTCAGCATCTGCTCGACGATGTCGCCCATGCGCAGGGTTTCACGCACTGCGTTGGCCAGTGCCAGGCTGGGGGTGTCGAGGGCTGTGGCGTCGAGGTGCCGGGGTTTGGCCACATCGTCCGGCTGCGGACGATCCGGCAGCAGCCAATTGCAGAAGCGCGCCATTGGCACGATCAACAGGAGGCAGAGACCACAGCGCACGCTGTTGTAGAGCACGTGGAAGGCGATCACCAGCTCGGCGTTGGAGATTGGCCAGCTATCCATCCAGTTCGCCAGTGGGCCCACCAGCGGCAGCACCAGCACGCAGCCGGCCAGTTTGAAGAGCAGGCTGCCCAGGGCCACGCGCCGGCCGGCGGGGTTCTGCAGGCTACTGCTGAGCAGGGCAAGCACACCGCTGCCAAGGTTGGCGCCAATCACCAGGCACAGCGCCACCTTCAGCGAAATGACGTTGGACGCGGCCAGCGTCGCGGTGAGCAGGACGGCGGCGAGGCTTGAGTAGGACACCATGGCGAACAGTGCGCCGGTCAGCGCATCCAGCAATACATCGCCGGTGAGCGAGGAGAACAGCACCTTCACGCCCTTGGCCGTGGTAATGGGCTCGGCTGCGGCGACGATCAGCTGCAGGGCGAGGATGATCAGCCCGAGTCCGATGCCGACCCGGCCGAGCTGGCCCAGGCGCGTCTGCTTGCGTGAGAGGAACAGGATGACGCCGAAGAAGATCAGCAGCGGCGACAGCCAGGACAGGTCCAGGGTCAGCACCCGTGCCATCAGCGCCGTGCCGACATCGGCGCCAAGCATGATGGCCAGGGCCGGGGCCAGCAGCATCAGGCCCTGGGCGACGAAGGAGCTGACCAGCAGTGCGGTGGCATTGCTGCTCTGGACCAGCGCGGTGACGCCGATGCCGGCGGCGAAGGCCAGTGGTCGACGGCGCACGCTGATACTGAGCAGACGTCGCAGGTTGGCGCCGTAGACACGGAGGATGCCGCTACGCACGATGTGCGTGCCCCAGATGAGCAGGGCGACGGCGGAAAGCAAATTGAGCAGCGTCAGCATGGTGGCCCTCCTGGCGAACTCGAGAGCCGCTGTATCCACCCGCGGAGTGCAGCGGCGGCAGTCAGGCGAGTAGTAGCGCGTTTGTCTTTAATCGACCTTCAGGGGGCCCGAGGATTTCCACGGGTCCCTGACTTTTACGGCACCTGCTGACAAGTAAAGCGCGCAATGGAGGATTCTGCTCGTTATTCATCAAGGAGTTGGCGAAATAAGTTGAGGTGGTTTCCGCGAGTTCACCGCAAGGTGTGCTCGCGGGAGCGAATTCACTCGCGAAATGGCACGAGCCGTGGCAGGCCGCTAGTCCGCTTCGCGAATGAGTCCGCTCCTACAAAGCCTCCCCGCCTGACCGCCGTCGTGTCCAGAATGGCTCATGGGCGAAGCGCCGTTCCGCCTCGTAGTAACCGCGCTTCAGGGTGAGGTATTCGTCGATGTGTCGTCCTATGTCGTCGCCATAGGCTTGGCGTTGGAGCGCCTCCCCTGAGCCATCGGCGAAGTGCGCAGCGGCCAGGCGGGCGGCCTGGATGCCAGTGCTCAGGGCGTAGCCAATGCCCATGGACGACAACGGGTCGAAGGCCGCTGCCGCATCTCCTGCCGCTGCCCAGCCCGGGCCGCAGCACGGCACCAGCGATTGCGAGTGGGCCGGCCAGATCCGCAGTGGTTCTTCCGCTTCGCGCCCGCCGATGCGCGCTCGTGTCTGCGGTGCACGGTCCAGCGCGGCCTGCCAGAAAGCGAAGCGGCTGGCGTGGCTTTCCTGCAGCAGGTCGGAGTCGGTCATCAGCACCGACACCACCCTTCCGTCCGGTACCGGCGCGCTGTACCACCAGCCCTGGGGAACTGATTCGACCAGCGAGCAGGCCTCCACCGGCACCGTCGACGCCGCGTGATAGGTGGCGACGCCCACCAGTCGGTCATGCCGCAGCTTCTTCGCGCCGACCGCCCGTGCCAGCCAGGCGCTGCGTCCGGTCGCGTCGATCAGGTAGCCGCAGCGCAGCGGCACTTCGCCGTCCTCCAGGCTGGCCATGAGGCGCCAGCCCTCCTGCTCGCGGCAGATGTCCCGGAGTCGTGCCTTCAGCAGCAACTGGGCGCCGAAGGATCGGGCTGCGTTGGCCAGTCCGGCGTCGAAGCGACGTCGGTCCAGGTGCCAGCCATAGCCGCGACCGGTGAAGAGAAAATCGCGTGCGCGCACCTGGCCGTCGCCCCAGGCCGCGGTGAAGGCATAGGACGGGCTGAAACCGGCATCGCGGAAGGCCTCCCCCACGCCGAGGTAGTCCAGCAAGGGCAGTACGCCGGGAGACAGTGTTTCGCCAACCTTGCTGTGCTCATAGCCCGATTGTTCGACCAGCATCACCGAGAGGCCGGTGTAGCGGCGCAGGGTGAGGGCGACCGCGCATGCGGCCGGCCCTCCCCCTGCAATCACTACGTCTACGGCTCCCGGGCGCTCAGCGTACAAGGTGCCCCCGCAGCGGGACGGCCCGGCGGGTATCGATCTGCGGTCGTTGCGGGTCGGGTGCCAGGTACCAGGTATTGAAGAAGTTGGCGTCCGCACCGGTCACCGCGTTTCCGGCACTTGCGACTGCCACGCTGGCGGCGACGAAGCGCTCATTGTTGCGTTCAGTCTCCACGAAGTAGGGGAACAGGTCGCGGTAGGGGCCGGTCGCCTGGTTGGTGATGAAGCCCAGGTAATGCCACGCTTGGATCATCTCCGAGAAGCTGTTGATCCCACGGCTGTAGATCGACTGCAGGGCCGAGGGAATGCCGGACTGGTTCTGCGACTGTTCGGTGAGGTCGCCAGGCAATACGTTCCACGGGCTTTGCGGCGGCCACCAGTAGGCATAGTAAGTCGGCGCCTTGGGCACGCCGTCCTGCTTGTTCACTTCCGGGTCAGTGAAGTTGACGTACTGCACCGTGCACTGGAAGAAGTCCGCCTGCCAGGGAATGGCCATACGCTTGGTCAGGTCACCTGGTTCGCAGCCCTGGAAGGTTGGGTTCGGTGCGGTTTCATTCTCCTGCGGGTCCAGGCCGTAGTGGAAGTAGTAAGCCTCGTCATGTCGGTGGCGGATGCGGAAAGGCGATTCGTAGAGCTCGGGGCTATAGAGACTCCAGGTCACCTCTATGCCCGGGCAGAGTGGGCCGCCGACGCAGTTACCGACGCTGGCGCGGTCCAGTGCGGTGACGCTCGGCAGCGGTGCCGGCGGGTCCAGAGTGAACTTGCCGGCGGCCCATTGGCCCAGCAGGAAGTATTGGGTCCGGGTAAGCGTGAGGAACTTCGCCAGCACCGCGTTGCTGACCGAGTTGGAGCCCGAGTTCAGCGGCATGAGGGGGATGCCCGAGTCGCTGTCGAAGAGCTGGCCCTGCTGGCCGTCGGTGAAGCCGTTCTCACCCGGGTCGCGGAACAGGCGGAAGTAGGCCTGGCGGTACTCGGCGGCTTGAGGGCTGGCGTCGGTGGCGTCGAAGGGCGGCGGCGAGAAGCTGTTGAGTGCCGGCACCGAGGCCACCCAGCGGTAACCCCCGGGGCGTTTGAGGATGGGCTCGATGTCACGGCGGTAGTTGGCCACGTAGTCGGGGTTGTAGCGGCCGTTCTGATAGAGGGTCGGCAGTAGGCCGAGATCGCGCACCGAGACGTCGAAGATCAGGTCGTCGAGGGTGACGATGTTCTCCAGTTCCGGAGCGAACTTGGGTGAGCCGACGATGCACCAGGCGGTGAGGTTGAGCACCTGGCCATTCTTGAACGTCAGGGTGCAGCTGACCGGGCCGTCGGAGATGTCGTCATGCCAGCCATCGGCGCCGGCGAAGCTGGTGATCGGCTGGTTGCCGCCGGCATGGCCATAGCCGCCGAGCACCAGCAGGCGGCCCTGCTGGTCAGTGCGCATTTCGCCCAGGGTGTTCACCGGCAGGCCTTGCGACGGCGCTGGCGGAAAGGAGCCGTAGCGGTAGTCCGGCGGGATGCTGTCCCTGGAGAAGTCGCTGCTGCCGCCTCGTCCTTCAAGGGTGCGCGGGCCCGGGTCGATGATCAGCTGCTGACGCTGCTGCTCGTTGGTCACGCTCGCATTGCGCAGCGGCACGCCGACTTTCTCGTAACTATTGTCCGGGCCCAGCAGCAGGTTGCCCTGCAGCTCCTGGAAGTTGTACCAGGCGGCCTTCTTGTTCGCGAGGTGCACCGTCCATTGCAGGCTGGCCACCTGCGGGTCGTCGAGGGTGACTTCGCGAGTCGAGCCGTCGGCGGCCACCGCGAACACGCAGAAGCGTGCGGCCTGGCGCTTGATGCGGCCCTCGGGGTCCTTGTACTGGTCGACATAGATGGGCTGGCCATGGTCGAACAGTTGCTGACCCTGGGCATCGCAGGCAATCGGTCGGCCGCCGATGGTCTCCGGCGCCAGGTAGAAGGCGTCGGGGCTGTTGCCGACCCTGGCGATGCCGATGCTCGGGCCTATGACGAATTGGTCCATCTCCTTTCCTCCTCTGTATCGCGGTCTTCCATTTCCGCAACGGGCCGGGCCCGCCGCGGGGCTCGTACGACTAGTCGAAATAGCCGGAGGTGCCGGCGAAGAACTGGCTGGCGGGCATGGCGGGGCGCTGCTCCGGCGCCACGGTCTCGATCAGCAGCCCCTGTGGGCCGGGCGGCCCGCAGAGGACCACCGCGCCATCGGCCGTGAGGAGCAGACGGCCGGGTGTGCCGCGGTAGTCCCGAAGTGCTGGCGCAGCTTTGAGCAGCTCGATGCGCTGGCCGCGGAAATGGCTGAAGGCTCCGGGATAGGGCGGCGACTGGGCGCGGATCAGGTTGTGGATGTCCCGCGCTGGCCGGGACCAGTCGATGCGCATATCGCGTTCGTCGCGCTTGTGGAAGAAGGTCGCCTGGCGGCTGTCCTGAGGAGTGAAACTCGCGGTCCCACGCTCAAGCGCATCCACCGCGGCCAGCGCCAGGCTGGCAAACAGTGGCAGGGTGCGGTGAAAGATATCGGTGGCGGTGTCCTGAGGGTGGATGGGGACGATCTCCTGCAGGAGGATATCGCCTAGGTCCAGCTCGTCCTCGACCCGGTGCACGGTGACCCCGGTCAGGGTTTCGCCGTTGGCAATGGCCCAGTTGATTGGGGCGAAGCCACCATAACGCGGCAACAGCGCATCGTGCAGGTTGATGCCACCGTGGCGGGCTAGTGCGCAGATTTGCGGCGACAGCCAGGTTCGCCAGTTGGAAAGCACAAGCAGCTCGGCGTCCTGCACCTTCAGCTGCTCGGCAAGTTCCGGGGCGTTGGCATAGCGGCATTCGACTACGGGAATGCCCGCGGCAGTGGCCAGGTCGGTGACCGAATCTGACCAGAGGTTGTCCGCGGGGTTGTGGCTAGGCGGGTGGGTCACCACCAGAGGCACGTCATGGCCGCTGGCGAGCAGGGCTCTGAGGGTTTCGGTCCCCCAACGCTGAAAACCGAAGAATACGATGCGCATCCATTCGCCCATCCATGGCTCTTCCCTGGTGAATTGGACACTAGACTCGCGAAGGCAGAAGTCAAATGACGTTCATCGGCAAGGTGCCTGGCCGGCCAGCACCGCCTCTGAATGCCCGCGCTGGCGTAGAAGCCAGGCATCGCCGGCCTCCAGCGCCACCTCCGCCGGTGCAGGGTGGAGGCCGAAGCTCAGCAGGCTGTGGTGATAGGCGTAGGCGCCGCAATTGGGCAGTGCCAACAGGTCGCCCGGCTCGGGCATGGGCAGTGCTAGGTCCTCCACCAGCACGTCCTGCGGTGTTGGCAGGCAACCGGCGACGCACACCTGGTGTTCGCGTCGGCCTGTAGCGCCAACCAGCCGTAACAGCCGGTTGGCCTTGCCGTTGTAACCCCGGAGCAGGTTGTGAATGCCGCCGTCGACGATCACCCAGGTTCGCCCACGGGATTCGCGCACATCCAGCACGCGGGTGAGGTAGCAGCCGCTTTCGGCCACCAGGTAACGGCCGACTTCCAGCACCAGCCGCAGTGTCATTCCGGCGCTGGCCTGCAGCTGGTGCAGACCTTCGGTGAAGCGCTTCAGGTCCAGGGCGGGCTCGTCTTGCGCATAAGGCACTCCAAGACCACCGCCGATATCCAGGCTGTCCAGGTCCCGGTGGCCGGCGCGGCGCAATGTTTCCAGGCGTCCCAGCAGCCAGGTGGCCGGGCGCAGCAGTTGGGTCGGGTCCAGCACATTGCTGGCGACGTAGCATTGCAGGCCACGCAAGCGCAGTCCGGGCATGGCTTGCAGGCTGGGCAACGCCTCGGCCAAGTGCGCGTCGTCAATGCCGAACTTACTGCTCGCCTGTGCTACCTGGAAACCGTCGCGCGCTGCCTCCTCCAGCAGGGCGGCTGGCGGATGCACCCGCAGCAGCACGTCCTGGCAATAGCCCAGGTGCAGCGCGATGGCATCGAGCCGACGCGCCTCGATCAGGGACTCCAGCACGATCAGGCCCGGGCGGTGTGCGCAGAGGCGTTCGAGCAGTGCCGGGTGCTTGGCGGGGCCGGTGAACAGCAACTGGTCTGGCGTGAAGCCGGCCGCCAGGGCCGTCACCAGTTCGCCCTCGGAGCTGATGTCGGCGCCCAGGCCCGCTTCCCGCAGGAGTCGGCAGATGCCCAGCGAGGGGTTGGCCTTGAAGGCGTAATGCAGCGTCGCACCAGGCGGCAGCGCGCTGAGCAGGTTGGTGGCCTGGTGGCGGATGCGCGCCAGATCGTAGGTGAACAACGGGGTGCCGAAGCGTTCGGCGACCGCTGTCAGGGTGGCGTCGGTGGGATGGTCTAGCATGAGGTTCGTCCATGAGTTTTCACTGTTTTTAGCAGAAGGCAGTCCGGTATCCAGGGAAGGAGCAACCCATGAAAATCGTTCTGGCGTATTCCGGCGGTCTCGACACTTCGGTGGCCCTGCGCTGGCTGAAGGAAAACCATGACGCGGAGGTGATCGCCTTCTGCGCCAATCTCGGCCAGGCCGAGGACTTCCAGGCGATCCGCGAAAAGGCGCTGGCCAGTGGTGCCTGCAAGGTGATCATCGAGGATCTGCGCGAGGAATACCTGCGCGACTACGTCTTCCCGGCATTGCGTGCCGGCGCGTTGTACGAGCGGCGCTACACCATGGCCGCCCCCCTGGGACGCCCATTGATCGCCCGGCACCTGGTGCGCATTGCCCATGCCGAAGGCGCCGAAGCGGTGGCGCACGGCTCCACGGGCAAGGGCAACGACCAGGTGCGTTTCTATGCCGGAGTGGTCGCCCATGATCCGGCCCTGCGGGTGCTGGCGCCCTGTGCTGAATGGGAGCTGAAATCCCGCGACGAGGAGCTGGCTTATGCACAGCGCTTTGGCATCCCGGTAAGCGCCACCGCCGACAGCCCGTTCAGCATGGATGGCAGCCTCTGGGGTACCAGCACGGAATGTGGCGTAATCGACGACTTTCGCGCCAGGCTGCCGCGAACTGCCTACCAGTTGACCACTGACCCGCAAGAGGCGCCCGACGCCCCGGCACATGTCGCGATCGGTTTCGAGCGCGGTGTGCCGGTGAGTCTGGACAGCCAGCGCCTGGCGCCCATGGAACTGGTCCGGCGTCTCACCGAACTGGGCGGCCAGCATGGTGTCGGCCGCGTCGACATGGTGGAAAACAGCCTGATGGGCATCAAGAACCGTGCCCTCTACGAAAGCCCCGCCGGGGCCATCCTGCACTTCGCCCATCGCGAACTGGAGGATCTCACCATCGACTGCGACACCCTGCACTGCAAGGCCGAGCTGGCGCTGAAATACTCCGAACTGGTCTACCGCGGGCAATGGTGGTCGCCGCTACGCAAGGCCCTCGACGCTTTCGTGGAAGCCAGCCAGGCGCATGTCAACGGCAGCATCGCACTGCGCCTGTACAAGGGCGGGATCGTGGTCGAGGGACGCGAGACCGCTGACGCGCTGTTCGACTATGGCCTGACGGCCCATGACGGCGCCGACCGATTCGACCATCCGGCGGGTATCGGCTTCGCGTATGTCTGGTCCCTGCCCCAGCGGATTCGCGCCAAGCTCCGTGGGCCGGCCTCGGAGCTCTGAAGCGGCTGATCCGCAGCGTCGGGGGCGACCGCTGGGCGGGTCGGCTGCTAACCTGTGACGACCTTCCGGATGCGATGTCCCCGATGCTCAATCTCTACCACGCCAACGACCTGGAAAGCCTCGGCGAGCTAGCCTGCATGCTACTCGCGCAACCCCTGAAAGACCCCCTGGCACCCGCCCAGGTAGTGGTGCCGAGCCAGGGCATGGGGCGCTGGCTGACACTGCAGCTGGCACGCAAGCAGGGCATCGCCATGCATCTGGACATCCAGTTGCCGGCACGCTTCGTATGGGACGTCACTCGGCGGGTGCTGGGCGAGCTGCCGCCGCAGTCGGCCTTCAACCCGGTCACTCTCGGCTGGCGCCTATACGACTGGCTGTGCGAGCCGGAGAACCTTGCGCGCGCGCCGCGCCTGGCGCAATACCTCGACGGTGGCGACGAGCGCCGACGCCTGACCCTGGCCGCGCGCATCGCTGACGTTTTCGACCAATACCTGCTCTACCGCGATGACTGGCTGGATGCCTGGGAGCGCGGTGAAAGCTGCGGCCTCGGCCCGGACGAAGAATGGCAGGCGCTGCTCTGGCGCGAACTAACCGCCGAGGGCCACCCGCACCGCGCACGCCTGCTTGGCGATCTCCTGGCCCGGCTGCACAGCGGCGAACCCATTGCTGGCCTGCCCGAACGCCTAGTGGTGTTCGGCATCAGCAGCCTGCCGCCGCACCACATGCGTGTGCTGGATGGCCTGGCACAGCATTGCGAGGTCATCCTCTTTGCCCTCAACCCCTGCCGTGAGGCCTGGGGCGATATCCGCGACATTCGCGAACTGGCGAAGCTGCCTGAACCGGGAATCGATGACTGGTACCTGGACGTCGGTCACCCGCTGCTGGCCAGCCTTGGCAAGCAGGGGCGCGACTTCTTCGATGCGTTGTTCACCTTGGGCGGCCAGGAGGTCGGCGTCTACGCCGAGGACGAAGACCTCCAGGACAGCAGCCTGTTGAGCGCCGTGCAGAACGACATCCTGCGTCTGCGCACCCGCCGCTCCGAGGAACGCCTCGCCCTGCGCGAGGATGATCGCTCGCTGGAGGTGCACCTCTGCCACTCGCCGCTGCGCGAGGTGGAGGTGCTGCACGACCAACTGCTCGCCCGATTCAAGGCCGACCCCAGCCTCAGCCCCGACCAGGTGGTGGTGCTGACGCCGGATATCGAACGCTATGCGCCGTACATCGAAGCCGTATTCGCCCCGCGCGAGGGCGTGCCGCGCATCCCCTTCAGTCTCGCCGACCGCAGCCTGCGCGCCGAGCTGCCGCTGGTGGAAGCCTTCCTCGCCTTGCTGGAGCTGCCGCAGAGCCGCTTTGCCGCTGAGGAACTGCTGGCCTGGCTGGAGCAGCCGGCCCTGGCGGCTCGGGCGGGCATTGAGTCGGAAGACCTGCCGTTGCTGCGCGACTGGCTGCGCGACGCCGGTGTGCGCTGGGGCCGAGATGGCGGCCACCGCGCCCGCCTGGGATTGCCGGAGGAAGGTGCCTTCAGCTGGCGCCAAGGCCTCGATCGCCTGCTGCTTGGCTTCGCTGCGCCACCGCAGCTGGCCGGCGAGGCGCCGCCCCTGCTTGGGGATAACTGGCCGCTGGACGCGTTGGAAGGCGCGCGGGCGCAACTGCTCGGGCGCCTGGCCGGGTTCGTGCAGCGCCTCGGAAGCCTGGCCGACGACATGGCGCGGCCACGGCCGCTAGTGGAATGGGCCGACACCCTGCAGGGGCTGCTCGACCAGCTGTTCGACGAGCGCGAGGCCGGCGATACCCTGCTGCTGCTGTCCCAGGCCTGCGGCGCCCTGCGTGAGCAGGCCGAAGCCGCCGGCATCGAGCGCCCGCTGGAGCTGGCGCTGGTGCGCCAGCATCTGGTGGCGGCGCTGGATTCGGGCAGCGGTGCCTCGGGTTTCCTCACCGGCGCGGTGACCTTCTGCACCATGGTGCCGATGCGCAGCCTGCCGTTCCGTCACGTCTGCCTGCTGGGCCTGGACGATGGCGCCTTCCCCCGCCGTACACCGGCCGCCGGATTCGACTTGATCGCCCGCAAGCCACGTCGGGGCGACCGCGCCCGGCGCCTCGACGACCGCTATCTGTTGCTGGAAACCCTGCAGTCGGCGCGCGATGGCCTCTACCTCAGCTTCGTCGGCCGTGACCCGCGCGATAACGCCCACCTGCCGCCCTCAGTGCTGGTCAGCGAACTGCTGGAAACCATTGACCTCACAGCGACCGCCGGCGAGGGCAAAGCCAGCGAGCGCATTCTGCTGGCGCACCCGCTGCAACCCTTCGCCTCGGGCAACTTCACCGGCGCCGCTCACGCCGGGTTCGCCGCCCCCTGGTTCCGCGCCGCCCAGCGCCTGGCCGAGCCGCCACAAGCGGCCGCCGCGCCGTTCGCCCTGCCACTGCCGGAGCCGGATGCTGACTGGCTGACCCTGGAACCTTCGCAACTCATCCAGTGCTTCCGCCATCCGGCGCGCTTCCTGCTGGAACAACGGTTGGGCCTGCGTCTGGCCGAAGCTGAGGAAGCCTTGGCCAGCGACGAGCCCTTCGCCCTTGAAGGCCCGGCCTGGCGCGGCCTGCGCCAGTTGGCGCTGGATGCTGTCGAGCGTGGCTGGTCGGAGGACGACGAGCGACGCATCGCCCGTGCCGCCGGGTGGTTGCCCACTGGCGAGCTGGGCTATGCGCTCTGGGGGCAGTTGCGTGGACCGGTGCGCGCCTTTGCACCGCGCCTGTTCGAGGCACGGCCCGAGGAAGTCCCGCAGCCGCTGCTGGTGGATATCGAACTGGCCGGTGTGCGCATCCATGGCTGGCTGGATGGTGTCACGTCGCAGGGGTTGTTCGGCTGGCGCCTGAATCGCCTGGGCGAATGGGAGCTGGCGCCCTTCTGGCTGCGCCACCTGTTGCTCAACCTCGCTGCCGCGCCAGGCATTGCCCGCGAAAGCCGCCTGCTCTCGCCCGCCGGTGACTGGCAGGCCGGCCCGCTGGCCAACGCCAGGGAGCTGCTGGAGCCCTGGCTGCATACCTACCGCGAAGCCCTGTGCAGTCCCCTGCCCTTGCTCACCAAGGCGAGTCACGGGTTTGCCCACGGCCTGCGCAAACCCGGCCGCAAGGAACCCCTCGACGCCGCCCGCAGCAAGGCGCGAATGGCTTGGGAGGGCATCGATTTCGGACCAATAGGCGAATCGCAGGACCCTTGGTACGCCCTCGCCTTCCGCGACCGCGAGCCGCTGGGCGAACGCTTCGAAACGCTGGCGGAAACCCTGCTGGGGCCAGCGCTGGATGTCTTGACGGGAGGTGAAGATGAGGATTGATCCGATGCTCTGCCTGCCTTCGGCCGCCCTCTTTCGGGGGGAGAGGGAGCTTGCTTCCTGCCGAGCTGAATCAGGCGCTCTTCCTGTGGGGGCGAATTCATTCACGAAGCAGGCCGCAGGCCTGCGCTGCCGCTTGCTGACCGAGGGCCGCCCATGAGCCTCGACCTTCTCAACGACCCCTTCACCGGCCGCAGCCTGATCGAGGCCAGCGCCGGCACCGGCAAGACCTGGACCCTGACCGCGCTCTACGCGCGCCTGTTGCTCGAGCGCCAACTGGGTGTCGGGCAGATCCTCGTCGTCACCTACACCACTGCCGCCACCGCCGAGCTGCGTGAGCGCATCCGCGCGCGCCTGGCCGCACTGCTCGCTGTCTACGAAGGTGCACCGGCGCCGGACCCGGTGCTGGCCGGGCTGCATGCGCAGTACCCGGGTGAGGAACACCACCGCCGCCTGCTGCTGGCGGTGCATGGCTTCGACGAAGCGGCCATCTTCACCATCCACGGCTTCTGCCAGCGCGCCCTGCAGGACGCCGCGTTCGAGGCCGGTGGTGATTTCGACAGCGAATTGGCCACCGATGACCGCGAGGTGCTCGACGCCCTGCTCGCCGACCTCTGGCGTCGCGAGCTGTCCGAGGCCGAGCCGGCCTGGGCGCGTTTTCTCGCGCAGAAACGCATCACTCCGGTATGGCTGCGCCAGCGCCTGCGCGCGCATCTGGGCAAGCCGTACCTGCGCATCGAGCCGAGCGAGCTGGAGGCTGGCGACCTCTCCTCCGCCAGCGAGGCCTGGAGCCATGCCCAGGGCATCTGGCAGCGCCAGGGCGCGCAGTGGCTGGAGACGCTGACCCGGTTCGATGGCCTGAACAAACGCAGTTACGACGCCGCCAAGTTCGCCCTCTGGCAGGCGGAGTTGGACGCCTATTTCGCCGACCCGGCCGCCCTCTTCGCGGCGCCCACCGGTCTGGAGAAGCTCGCCAGGGAGGCATTGATCAAGGCCACCAAGAAGGGCTTCGACGCGCCACTGGATGCGGTGTCCGATGCCCTGCAAGGCGTGCTGGATGCCTTGGCCGAGGCCGAACCCGCCGGTGCGGCGCGATTGATCGCCCTGCAGGTGCGCCTGCTGGAAACCCTCAACCGTGAGCTGCCGGCGCGCAAGGCGGCGCAACGCCTGTTGGCTTTCGATGACCTGCTCAACCGTCTCGAGGACGCCTTGCATGGCCCCGTCGGCGAGGCCCTGGGCCAGGCCTTGCGTGAGCGCTACCCGGTGGCGCTGATCGACGAGTTCCAGGACACCGACCCGGTGCAGTATGCAATCTTCCGCCGGGTGTATGAGCACGAAGGTGACCTGTGCTTCGTCGGCGATCCCAAGCAGGCCATCTACGCCTTCAGGGGCGCGGACCTCGCCACCTACCTGAGGGCCCGTGAGGAGGCCGCCCGGCAGTACAGCCTGGATACCAATCACCGCTCCACCCCGGAGCTGATCGCCGCACTCAACCAGGTGTTTGCCCGGCCCCTGCCCTTTGCCGAACCCGGCCTCGACTACCCGCCCGTGGGCGCCAGCAACAAGTCGCGTGCGCATCTGGTGTTGCCCGAGGCCGACGCACCGCTGGAGCTGGTCTGGCTGGGTGACGAGCCCATCGGCAAGGGTGAGGCCGGCAGCGCCGTGGCTGTCGATACCGCCAGGCGCATCGCCGGGTTGCTGGCGGCCAGCACTCGCGGTGAGGCCTATTTCGAGGATAACGGACAGCGGATTCCGCTCAAGGGCGGTGATATCGCCGTGCTGGTGTCCAGTCACCGCCAGGCCGGCGATGTCGCCGCCGAACTGGCCGCTCGCGGTGTGCCCAGCGTGCGCCGTGGCCGCGACAGCGTCTGGCACAGCGAGGAAGCCGAAGAACTGGCCGCGGTGCTGGCCGCCTATGCCGAGCCGGGTCGCGAAGGCGTGTTGCGCTACGCCCTGGCCACCCGCCTGCTGGGCCGCGACGCACTGCAACTTGCGCGCTGCCAGGATGACGAGCACGCCTGGGACGAGGAGCGCGAGAATGCCGAACGCTACCACCAGCTCTGGCAGCAGCAGGGCTTCATGCGCGCCTTCCGCGCCTGGCTCGACGAACAGGGTGTGGCCGAACGCCTGATCGCCCTGCCCGACGGCGAACGTCGCTTGACCAACCTCCTCCACCTGGCCGAGCTGCTGCAGACCGAAAGCCTTCAGCGCCCCGGCCTGGAGCCGCTGCTGGCGTGGTTCAACGCCCAGCGCGGCGCCGAAAGCCATGGCGACGATGCCCTGCTGCGCCTGGAAAGCGATGCCGAGCGCGTGCAGATCGTTACCGTGCACACCAGCAAGGGCCTGGAATACCCGCTGGTGTTCTGCCCCTACTTGTGGGACGGCGCCCTGCTACGTCGCGATGAAGACATTACCTGCCACGCCGCCGACGGCACCCCGCTGCTGGACCTCGGCAGTGATGACTTCGACGCTCATCGCGCTGTGGCCCGTCGTGAGCGTTTCGCCGAGCGCCTGCGCCTGGCCTACGTCGCCCTCACCCGCGCCCGCGACCGGCTCTGGCTGCACTGGGGGCCGGTGGCGCTGCCCAAGGCGAAGAAGGACGGCGAGTTGCCGGAAGACGGCCTGCACAGCTGCGCCCTCGCCTGGTTGCTGCATGGCCGCTCGCTGGACCAGGAGGATGTGCTGGGCGCTCTGGCCAGCCACCTGGCGGCCCTCGATGGCGCCGGCTTGCGTCGGGAACTGGAAGCCCTGGCTGGTGCCAGCGCTGGTCAGATCGCCCTGGTTTATCCACAAGTGGATGAGGCCAACGCCCAGGGCGAATCCCGCGCCGAGGCGCCTGCCATCCTGGCTACCCTGTCGCGCACGCTCAGCAGTACCTGGCGTGTCGGCAGCTTCTCCGGCTTGGCGGCCGGCATGCACATGGAGGCGCCGGATCGCGACACCCTGGCCATGCCTTCCACCCAGGACCCGGGCACGGGCTTCTTCGCCTTCCCGCGTGGCGCCCGCGCCGGTACCTGCCTGCACGCCATCCTCGAAGACTGGATGCGTGACGAGGGCGAGTTGCCGGCGCTGGTGCAGAAGCACCTGCAAGGCCACGGTCTGCCGGACAGCTGGACGGAAATCGCCAGTGCCCACCTGCAGCAGGTGCTGGACACCGACCTCGACGGCCAGGGTATGACCCTGGCTGGCCTCGCCTCGGCGCGGCGTCTACCGGAACTCGGCTTCACCTTTCCGGTGGCCGAGCTGGACGTCGCACGCCTGCGCGCCCTCCTCGCCAACCCGGCCTTCGGACTGCCGGAACCGATGCGCCAGGCCGCCGAACGCCTGGAGTTCGACACCCTGAAGGGCTTCATGAAAGGTTTCATCGACCTGACCTTCGAGCACGCCGGGCGCTGGTACATCGCCGACTACAAGTCCAACTGGCTCGGCCCGGACGCCGGCTGGTACGACGGCGAACGCCTGGAGCAGGCCATCGCCGTCGAGCATTATCACCTGCAGTACCTCATCTACCTGGTGGCGCTGCGGCGCTTCCTGCGTCAGCGCCTGGATGGTTTTTCCAGTGACCGGCTCGGCGGTGCCTTTTACCTGTTCCTGCGCGGCATGCCGGACGCCGGGGTGTACTTCCACCGTCCTGCCGACAGCTTGCTCGACGCACTGGACCACCTGTTCGAGGAGGGCCGCGGATGAACCTGGCCGACTGGACCCTGGGCCCGCTGGAGCGGTATTTCACCGAGAGCTTGCAGCGCCTCGATCCTCAGGCGGATGCGTCGGTGCTGGCCGCTGCCGCGCTGTGCTGTCAGGCATTGGGGGCCGGCGATGTCTGTCTGCCGCTGGCGCGGGTGGCCGGCCAGCGCTTGTTCGCCGACGCCGGACCGGGCCTTCTGGCGCCATCGCTGGAGGCCTGGCTGGCGTCTTTGCGGGGCTCACGGCTGGTGGCCAGCCCAGGTGGCTATGCGCCGCTGACCCTGGATGGCGCCCGCCTCTACCTCAGCCGCTACCACGCGTACGAGGCGCAGCTGGCGGCCAACCTGCTGCAGCGCGCAGCGGCGCGGCCAGAAGTGGATGAAGTACAGCTCAGTGAGTCGCTGGCGCGCCTCTTCGCCCGTAACACCCAACAGCCGGATTGGCAACGCCTGGCGGCTGCGCAAGCGGTTCGGCGCAACCTGGCGGTGATTTCCGGCGGCCCCGGGACCGGCAAGACCACCACCGTGGTGCGCCTGCTCGCCGCCCTGCTGGAACAGCCTGGAGGTCAGCGGTTGGCTATCGGCCTGGCCGCGCCCACCGGCAAGGCGGCCGCGCGCATGGCCGAGGCTATCCGCAACGCCAAGGCCGAGCTGCCGGTGGGCGATTCGATCAAGGCGGCACTCCCCGAAGAGGCGCGCACCCTGCACCGCCTGCTCGGCAGCCGCGGCGACAGCCCGCGGGTGCGCCACCATGCCGATAACCCGCTGCCACTGGACGTGCTGGTGGTGGACGAGGCGTCCATGGTCGACCTTGCGCTGATGGCCAAGCTGCTCGACGCCCTGCCACCCAATGCACGGTTGATCCTGCTCGGTGACAAGGACCAGCTCGCTGCCGTGGAAGCGGGTGCGGTATTCGCCGAACTCTGCGAGGGGCGTGGCTTCGATGCCAAGGCGGCGGACGACCTGCAACGCCTGACCGGCCAGCCCGTGCCTGTGGATGACCCGCGCTCGCGGTTGGGCGACGCGGTGGTGCTGCTCACCCACAGCCACCGCTTCGCCGGCGACAGCGGGATCGGCGAGCTGGCGCGGCGGATCAACGGCGGTAATGCGCGCGGTACTCTCGATCTGCTGCGCGGCGCGCGCCCGGATCTGGCCTGGAATGCCGCGCCCAGCCCGGCGGCCCTGCTGGATCGGCTGGAAAGTGGCTATGCGCCCTACTTCGCTGTCGTGCGCAGTGGCGATCCGCAGACCGCCTTCACCGCTTTCAACGGCTTCCGCGCCCTCACTGCCCAGCGTGAAGGCCCGTGGGGCGTCGGCGGTATCAACGAGGCGCTGGAGGCCCGTATCCGCCGACGCCTGGGGGTTCCCAGCCGCGAGCGCTGGTACGTCGGGCGCGCGGTAATGGTGCGGCAGAACGACTATGCCCTGGGTCTGTTCAACGGTGACATCGGCCTGTGCCTTTCCACGCCCAACGGCCTGCGGGTGTTCTTCGAGGGTGACGAAGGCTATCGTCCCTTCGCCCCGGCGCGCCTGCCGAGCCACGACAGTGCCTTTGCCATGACGGTGCACAAGAGCCAGGGTTCGGAGTTCACTGAGGTGCTCCTGGCACTGCCGGAGCAGCCCAGCCCGCTATTGACCCGCGCGCTGTTCTATACCGGCATCACCCGCGCCAAGCAGAAGGTGGAAATCTGGGGATTGCCAGTGCGGCTCGCCGAGGCGGTCTCGACCAAGGCCGAGCGTGCGGCGGGGTTGGCTGAGCGGCTGGGGGTAGCGGCACTGGAACCCTCTCCTCCGTCTGCGCCAGCGCAAGAACAGGATCAGCTGAGCCTGTTCTAGGAGTGGAGCACAGGCCCTGTTGGGGCAAAGCATCAACCAATGAAGAACGGGGCCATCAGGCCCCGTTTTTCACTGCGTCGGCTTACTCGCCAGGAATGTCCTTGCGCAGTTTCACCGGCTCCACTTCCTTGCGCCCGCGAGCGATGCGCATGCGGATGTTGAGCGCTTCCACGGCCAGGGAGAAGGCCATGGCGAAGTAGACATAGCCCTTCGGCACATGCACTTCGAAGGATTCGGCGATCAGCACGGTACCGACTACGACCAGGAAGGACAGCGCCAGCATCTTCAGGCTCGGGTGCTTGTCGATGAACGAGCTGATGGTTCCGGCGGCCAGCATCATCACCAGCACGGCGACGATGATCGCGGCGACCATGACCGGCACGTTGGAGACCATGCCGACGGCGGTGATCACCGAGTCCAGCGAGAACACGATGTCGATGATGGCGATCTGGATGATGGTGCCGATGAAGCCGCCGGCCATGCTCTTGGGCTCGCCTTCGGTTTCGTCTTCGCCTTCCAGGCTGTGATACATCTCGGTGCTGCTCTTCCACAAGAGGAACAGGCCACCGAAGAACAGGATCAGGTCACGCCCCGAGATGCCCTGGCCGAATACCTCGAACAGGTCGGTGGTGAGCCGCATGATCCAGGTGATCGACAGCAGCAGCAAGATGCGGGTGACCATCGCCAGCGCCAGGCCGAAGAGTCGCGTGCGCGCCTGCAGGTGCGGCGGCATGCGTCCTACCAGGATGGCGATCATGATGATGTTGTCGATGCCGAGGACGATTTCCAGGGCCGTCAGAGTGAAGAAGGCGACCCAGATTTCCGGGCTGGTCAGCCATTCCATGATGCGTGATTCCTCGTGAGGTTCTAAGACTAGGGATGGGCACGAACGAGCCGGAAAGAGCTTACGCAGTTTCCGGCAGGTTCGGGGGTGTCATTCAGCGGCTGTCAGTGCGATCCGAACAGTGGAAAGACACCCAGCAACAAGGCGGCGAGGAGGATACACAGACAAATCATCACCGCCCACTTCAATGTGAAGCGCTGGTGGTCACCGAACTCCACCTTGGCCAGGCCCACCAGCAGGTAGGTCGAGGGTACCAGCGGGCTCAGCAGATGCACCGGCTGGCCTACGATAGACGCTCGCGCCATCTCCACCGGACTGATGCCGTAATGGCTCGCGGCCTCGGCCAGAACCGGTAACACGCCGTAATAAAAAGCGTCGTTGGACATGAAGAAGGTGAACGGCATGCTCACCAGCGCGGTAATCACCGCCATGTGTGGGCCGAGGGATGGCGGGATGACCGCCAGCAGGCTCTTGGACATGGCTTCCACCATGCCGGTGCCGGAGAGGATGCCGGTGAAAATGCCAGCGGCGAAGATCAGTCCCACCACCGCCAGGACGTTCCCGGCATGGGCTGCGACGCGCTCCTTCTGCTGTTGCAGGCAGGGGTAGTTGATGATCATTGCGACGCTGAAGGCGATCATGAACAGCACCGGCAGCGGCAGCAGTCCGGCGATCAGCGCCGCCATCAGGCAGGCGGTCAGGCCGCCGTTGACCCACAGCAGCTTCGGCCGACGTGCTTCCGGGTATTGCGACACGCTGATCTCGTCGTGGTTGATCTGCTCGTCCGGCAGGTGCAGCACGCCGAGCCGCGCACGCTCCCGCTTGCCGTAGACCCAGGCGAGACCGAACAGGGCGAGCGCGCCTGCAATCATGGCCGGGATCATCGGTACGAAGATGTCCGACGGATCCACGTGCAGGGCGCTGGCGGCGCGAGCCGTAGGGCCGCCCCAGGGGGTCATGTTCATGATGCCGCCGGCGAGGATGATCAGGCCGGCCATGATCAGCGGGCTCATCCCCAGGCGGCTGTACAGCGGCAGCAGGGCGGCGACGCAGATCATGTAGGTGGTGGCGCCGTCGCCGTCGAGGGAGACGATCAGCGCCAGCGCGGCGGTGCCCATCGAGACCTTCAGCGGGTCGCCCTTGACCAGTTTGAGGATCTTGCGCACGGCCGGGTCGAACAGGCCGGAGTCGATCATCAGGGCGAAGTAGAGGATGGCGAACATCAGCATGACGCCGGTGGGGGCGAGCTTGCCGATGCCTTCGAGCATCATCGGGCCGATGCCGGCGGCGAAGCCTCCGATCAGGGCGAAAACGATGGGCACGATGATCAGGGCGATCAGGGCGGACAGGCGTTTGGTCATGATCAGGTACATGAAGCAGATGACCATGGCGAAGCCGAGCAGAGTGAGCATGGCGGTTCTCCGGACGTGATTCGGGCGGGCGGAAGCGGATCAGCGCGAGGCCGAAGGCGTGCGGAGAACGGGCGGCGGGGTGCCGGGATGGCAGCAGGAACGGAACATGTCGATCACCAATCTTGTTGTTGTCGGAGTTACCGGTCGTTTGCCGGCAGTGGGGTGGATGCTAAGGCGTCAACCTTTCAGCGAGCTTTCGGCGGTGATCGGTGCCGAAAGCGTGGGGATTAAGCGACGAACTGCGGCCGGGCCGCCATGACGGTTCAGCTGGACACAACGCGCATGACCAGCAGCAGGCTGGCGGCGGCGAGCAAGGTCTGCAGGGTAATGATCCCGGCCATCAGGTGGCTGTCGCCGCCGAGTTGGCGGGTCAGCACATAGGCCGTGGGGGCGGTGGGCAGGGCGAAGAACAGTACCAGGATGTTGCTTTCCATGGCCGGTAGGCCGAGCACCTGGGTCACCGCGAAGGCCAGGGCCGGCATGGCAAGCAGGCGCAGGGCGCAATTCCAGGCCAGGGCCGGTACTTCGCCGGCCAGCTCCTGCGGGCGCAGTGCCGCGCCGACGCAGAGCAGGCCAAGCGGCAGGCTGGCCACCGCCAGCAGGTTGAGCAGGCGGTCGGTGCCGCCGGGCAGGCCGAAGCCGGCCAGGTTGACCAGGGCGCCGGCCAGGCAGGCAAGGATCAGAGGATTCTTTGCCACGGGCAGGAGCAGGCCGTGCAGGCTCACACCGCGTTCGGCGGTCAGTGCCCAGACCGACATCAGGTTCACCGTCGGCACCATCAGCGCCAGCATCAATGCGGCTATGGCCAGGCCCTCCTTGCCGTAAAGGCTGCCAATGGCGGCCAGACCCAGGTAGGTGTTGAAGCGCAAGATGCCCTGGGTGACCGCGCCGAAGCGCGCGGCTGGCCAGCCCAGCAGCCGGCGAGTCAGGAGCAGGGCGCTCCAGCCGATGCCGAGTCCAAGGAACACCGCTAGCGCCAGACGGGGCAACGCTGGGTTGTCCAATGGGGCCGTGGCCAGGCTGCTGAAGAGCAGGGCGGGGAACAGGATGAAGTAGTTGAGTCGCTCGGCTGCCGGCCAGAATGCCTCGCCGGGGAAGTCCCAGCGGCGCAGCAGGAAGCCGCCGACGATCAGCGCGAAGAGGGGCCAGAGGGCGTAGAGCAGGGTGGTCATGGTGACATCCGGTCAGGCATGCGCCGCACATCTTCGGCGGCTCGACGGACATTCGCAACCGGCCTGCTAGGGTAACAGTCAGTCTCGATACCGGAGGACACCATGGCCGAACTGCATTCCGGCGGCTGCCATTGCGGGCAGCTGCGCTACGCCGTCGACGCACCACTGAGCGACGTCGCCCACTGCCATTGCTCGATCTGCCGGCGCACCACAGGCGGCATCGTCACCACCTGGGTCACGGTACCGTTGGCGAGCTTCCGCTGGACTGCCGGTATGCCCGCCGAATATGCGTCCTCGGCGAGCTGCGTGCGCTACTTCTGCGCCCACTGCGGCTGCCACCTGGCGCTGTTCACCCAGCTCAGTCCAGACACCATGGACCTGACGATTGCCACCCTGGACCAGCCCGAGGCCGCTCCGGCGAACCGGCATATCTGGGTGAAGAACCGGCTGCCCTGGCTGAGCCTGGATCCGCAGCTGCCGGAGGACGAGGAGGAGAACCTCTGAGCTGGGCTTGGTGGGTATCGCGGATTCGTGGCTAAGAGGCTTCCTGCAGGTTGGGCATCGCTTCGCTCAGCGGCGCGATACCCATCAGCGGTATATCAAGGCAGGGCCAACCCGCCGGCGTCCTTGTGCAGTTGGCGCAGATGCGCGCCGATCTGCTTGAGGTTGGCTTCCGTGGCGTTGAGCTCGGCCATGCGCTGGGGCTCCAGCAGGCTGCGGACCTCGCGGTCGAGGTCGTCGCTGAGGGTGCGCATGGTTTGCTGGCGGCTGCTGCTCTCGGTTTCCAGACGTTGCCATTCGGCGCGTTGCGGCAGGCCGTAGCCGCCGTCCAGCATCTCAGCCGGCCGGCTCAGGTAACCGCTGTTGGCGAGCATTTTCTCGAGGGTACCGCCCGCCTTGGCGAAACGCGTCTGGCCAGCCTGTTCCCTTGAGCTCAGGTAGTTGCGCTTGAGTTCATCCTGGGCCAGTAGCAATTGCCGGCGCTGGGCGGCCTGTTCCAGCAGCAGCAGGGCGGCGCTCGCGCGCAGGTCGGCTTTAGCGAACCAGGGACGGCGTTGCTCGGCAGTCATCTCCAGCCAGTCTTCCACTTTTTCCTGAGGTACCCGCATACGCTCTCGAATGACAGTGAACATGGCTTGGTAGCGGTCTCGGAAGGAGTCGAAGCGGTAGCCCAGGCGCAAGGCCTCCTTTGGGTCCTGCAGTGGCGTTCGGTCGGCGATGCCACGAGCTTCCAGCACCTTCAACAGTCCATTGGGCATGATGCTGTCCAAGTCGCGCAGGGCTGGGTGGCCGGTGCCGCTGCGTAGCAGCTTGAGGGTCTCCACCGCACAGTTGTTGGACAGGAACCAGTAGTCGCCATCGTAGCTCCAGTGCATCTCGGTGGCATGCTCGACCAGAGTTTCGAGTTGGTCGCGTCTGAGCTTGAGCGGCACCGAGGCGAGGCCGCGCAGTTCCACCTTGGTGTATTCCTCGATCACCTGGTGCAGGGGCAGCACGAACAGCCGCGAGGGATAGGCGCCGGTGAGACCGTCCCAGCTGGACAGCTGCACGTCGCCGACAAAGGCGCGGTAGGAAAGCACCAGGTGCTGGTCCAGGTCGAGACGGCAGTCCGGCCCGCGCGGGCGGCCCGGGGCGCAGATCACCAGGCGCAGCATGCTGTGGCCCCAGCGGCTGACCCAGTTCTCGTTGGCTTCGGCGAACAGGTAATCCACCTCGTACACGCGCTCGGGGTCGAGGCGGCCAAGGGGCTGCTTGCCGAAGTCGCGGCCGGCATTGAGGTAGGCATAGCCGTCGGCGCACTCGGCTAGATTCCCCGGCGCCCAGGCGAAATGCGCCTGGTAGTAGCGGTGCAGTGCCGGGCGACGGCAGGCGTAGGCCGGGTCGAGGAGAAAGTACTCCATGTTCACCGCGACGAACTCGCGCGAGTTGCTCAGCTCGTAGATATCCGGGCTGCGCGCCACCTGGTGGTTTTGCAGCTCGCGCTGACCACGCCGGCCGACCTGCTGCTGCCAGCCGGCAAGGTCGAGCAGACGTGGGTCATCGCTGAAGGTGAAGCGGCGTTTGGTCTGTCCGCGGCAGTCCCCCGGCAGGCCTACCTGTCCGGTGCTGCCGGCTTGCAGGCGGCAGCGAAACAATTGCGTTTGGTCGGCAGCGGTCCAGAGTCGTGCGCGGTCATAGAGGTGGGTCAACTCATGGAGGACGGTAGCCAGCACTTCACGGCGAACGGTGCCGTGGGGCCGCCCGGTCTGCTCAAGGGCGGCGCTGCCATCGACCAGGCCGGGTAGCAGCCTGGCATTGAGCTGCAAAGTGTATGGGCTGGTGGCGCGACCGTAACCGTTCTCCGGCAGCTCGTCGCTCCAACTCACCGTGACCTCGCGGTCCAGGCGCTGGATGAATCTGGGGGGTAGGGCGGCGCGGGCCTCGATCAGCAACTGCTCGCTGGCCTGGCGCTGGGGCGGGGTGAGGTCCTCGCCATCGAGTACCAGACGCAATTCGGCCTGGGCCGTCGCTGCGGCCAGCAGGCCCGCCAGGCCAATCAGACGTAGCAGCGTGTTCAACTTCGGGCTCCGGGTCACAGGGCCAGGATGGCTTCCGCCAGGACCTGGTCGCTGGCGTCGCGGGCCTCTGGCAGGCGCGCACGCAGGGTGCTGAAGGCAGCCTCCAGTTGGGCACCACGAATGTCGCCAGCGCTGGCGACGAAGCTGGCAGCGTCGTCACGAGCTGCGAGAACCAGTTTCATGTCACGGACCGAGGTAGTGGTGTCGGAGGTGAAGTCGAGGGAACGGTCCAGCGCACGGACGATGATGTTGCTGGTGGCGACCAGGGTCTGGGCCTGGGCGGTACTGGCCAGCAGGGACAGGGCGGTGGCTGCGACGAACAACGAGCGACGCATGGCGGGTCTCCGTGTGAAGTTTTCAGGGTATTGGACGGTAGAACCCACCGGCAGTTCTCCACCGAGGGTTCAGGGCGCGCAAGGGTAGCGGATGGACCGGACAGGGCCAAGCACAGAGAAGCGGTCGGGCCACGGCTATTGCGAGGCCCGGAGGGTATTTCAGAGGGTCAGGATCGCCTGGGCCAGTTGCAGGTCGCTGGCTGCCAGTTGTGGTTGCAGCGTACGGATGTGCTTGAGCGCGGCTTCCAGGTGGGCGCCGCGGATCTCGCCGGCGCTGGCGACGAAGCTGGCGGCGTCGTCGCGGGCGGCGAGGACGATCTTGTCGTCGTCAAAGGATGAGCTGATGTCGGAGGTCGCCTCCGACGTGGCGGCGAAGGCACCGACCACGGCGTCGGTAGTGACCACGAAGCTGGTTGCCGAGGCGCTGGTGGCGAGTGCGAGCAATGCTGCAGCGCTGAGCAGGCGGAGAGAGGTCATGGTGTGCTCCTTTACTGACCAAGGCGGCGGCGCAGGCGTGCCTCCGCATGGTCTGAAAGACTAGTCAATTCGCGTGCTCGGGACCAGTGCTGGCTTAGCGCCAGAAGGGTTTTTCAAGCTCCATGCAGCGCTCGGCCGGGGTGATGCCAACGTCCGCAAGGGCGCGCCTGTCCAGTTGGGCAAGCTGCTGACGGGTGCGGACATTGCGCAGCCACAGGCTGATGGTGGCGAGAACGCGCAGAGGCCAGGCGCTGTGCTGGCGGTTCTGCTGTGGCAAGACGGTGGCAGTAAGTGTGCGTTCCATGGCGCAGTCCTTCCCGCACAGCTGCGGGGTTTGGTTATGGAGGACCATAATCGCGCCTTCGATCAGGACAGGTCAGTCACAGCAGCGAATAATTGTTCTGTATCAGATCTTGATTAACTAGAACTGTATTGGTCTGATTAGGCGCGGCTGTGTCGGGGGTATTCATGGGGAGGGTGGTCGGGTGCTGCTCCGATTCAGCCTGCATGGATGATTTCCAGGCCGGCATTGATGTTGGGCTTCGCTGCGTTCACCGAACTTCCCGTACGGTCCGCTGGTTCGATCTGCGCAGTTTTCTGGAGCCCAGAAACGACGAAACCCGTCGCTGATGGCGACGGGTTCTGTCGGGGTGTTGCGTTGGGCCTTCGGGCCCGGCCAGCGTCTTAGCGCCAGAAGGGCTTGTTCAGCTCGGCTTCGCGCTGGGCTTCGCTGATGCCGGCGTCGGCCAGCAGGCGGGTGTCCAGCATGGCCAGTTGGTGACGGCTGGCAATGCGACGTTGCCACAGCAGCAGGGTCGAGATGACGCGCAACGGCCAAGCGGTTTGCGAGGTGTGTTCAGCGCTTTCGAAAATCAGGTCGGAACTGAGGGTACGTTCCATGGCAGCAGTCCTTCCCGCTTGTGACGGGGGTTAGGTTTCGTTTCAACTGGTGCCTATGATCTACCCGGAACAGCCGCGACTGTAGTCACAGTTGTCCTAAATTGTGTTGGTCTTACTTAGGGGGCTTATCAACTGTTTTGCTGGAAAATTGCACAGCTGTATGGGTGTCCCGTTGAATAACTCGTTATTGAACGGGATGCCACAGTTTTTCCTGCTGATCTGTCGGATCGCAGGACTTTTGAGCAGTACAGTTCTTGATTTTCAGAAACTGTTTTTTGGCTTCGTTGGCAGAATCGATGGTTACAAGCCTATAACTGTTTCGGTCGGAACGGTTCAGTTGGTGAGCATTTGCCCGGTTTCTTCCAGATTGATATGCCAGGTCAGGGCCTCGCGCAGCAGGTGCGGGGTATGGCCGCCCTTGGCGCAGGCTGCGCTGAAGTAGTTCTGTAGCGGTTGGCGATAGTCCGGGTGCACACAGTTGTCGATGATCACGCGGGCGCGCTCGCGTGGGGCCAGGCCGCGAAGGTCGGCAAGGCCCTGTTCGGTGACGAGGATGTCGACGTCATGCTCGGTATGGTCCACGTGGCTGACCATGGGCACCACGCTGGAGATGGCGCCACCCTTGGCAACGGACTTGGTGACGAAGATCGCCAGGTGTGCGTTGCGGGCGAAGTCACCGGAGCCGCCAATGCCGTTCATCATCTTCGTGCCACCCACATGCGTAGAGTTGACGTTGCCGTACAGGTCGAACTCCAGGGCAGTGTTGATGCCGATGATCCCGAGGCGACGCACCACTTCCGGGTGGTTGGAGATTTCCTGTGGGCGAAGTACCAGCTTGTCCTTGTAGCGTTCGAGGTTGTCGAACACATCGGCGTTGCGACGGCTGGAGAGGGTGATGGAGCTACCCGAGGCGAAGCGCAGCTTGCCGGCATCGATCAGGTCGAAGGTGGAGTCCTGCAGCACCTCGGAGTACATGGTGAGATCTTCGAAGGGGGAGTCGATCAGCCCGCACATCACGGCGTTGGCGATGCTGCCGATACCCGCCTGCAGCGGCGCCAGGTTATTGCTCATGCGCCCAGCGGCCACTTCGCACTTGAAGAAGTCGATCAGGTGGTCGGCAATGGCCTGCGTGTCATCGTCTGGCGGCAGCACGGTGGACAATGAGTCCGGCTGGTTGGTGATAACGATGCCGACGATCTTCGCCGGGTCGATCGGAATGGCAGTGCTGCCGATGCGATCATCCACCTTGACTAGCGGGATCGGTGTGCGGGTCGGCCGGTAGGTCGGGATGTAGATGTCGTGCAGGCCTTCCAGGTTGGGCTTGTGCGCGAGGTTGATCTCGACAATCACGCGTTTGGCGAAGATCGCAAAACTGGCGGAGTTGCCCACTGAAGTAGTGGGCACGATGTGGCCCTGCTCGGTGATGGCCACGGCCTCAATCACCGCGATGTCCGGCAGCTTGAGCTGGTGGTTGCGCAGCAGTTCGACGGTTTCCGAGAGGTGCTGGTCAATGAACATCACCTCGCCTGCGTTGATTGCCTTGCGCAGGGTGCTGTCCACCTGGAAGGGCATGCGCCGTGCCAGTACGCCTGCTTCGGTGAGCTGCTTGTCGAGGTCGTTACCGAGGCTGGCGCCGGTCATCAAGCTGATCTGCAGCGGATGGGCCTTGGCGCGTTCGGCCAGGGCATGCGGCACGGCCTTGGCCTCGCCGGCGCGGGTGAAGCCGCTCATGCCGACGGTCATGCCGTCTTCGATCAGGGCAGCGGCGTCGGCCGCACTCATCACTTTGCCCAGCAGGGAGGGCAGGCGCACTCGATCACGGTACATGGGGGAAAACCTCGGACAACGGGACGAGGTGCGAAGTCTAGGGGGTAGGACGGCGGCCGACTTCTATACCAAGGTCGAAGAAATGGCTCTATTCAGGGCCTTCTGTCGGTTGTAGGGGCTCTCAGTCCGGCCATTGATTGCTAGTAACAGCTAACGCAGACATAGCCAATGAATTCACACCCACAGGAAAACCGGGTCGGCGAAATGGAAAACCCCGGCACAAGGCCGGGGTTTCGAGTGGAGCAGGGCAGGGGATCAGTCCACTGCCTTGACCATGTCCTCGATGACCTTCTTCGCGTCGCCGAACACCATCATGGTCTTGTCCATATAGAACAGTTCGTTATCCAGGCCGGCATATCCGCTGGCCATGGAGCGCTTGTTGACGATGATGGTCTTGGCCTTGAAGGCCTCAAGGATCGGCATGCCGGCGATGGGCGACTTGGGATCGTTCTTCGCCGCCGGGTTGACCACGTCGTTGGCGCCGAGTACCAGGACCACGTCGGCCTGGCCGAACTCGGAGTTGATGTCCTCCATCTCGAACACCTGCTCGTAAGGCACTTCGGCCTCGGCCAGCAGGACGTTCATGTGGCCCGGCATACGACCCGCCACCGGGTGGATCGCATATTTCACATTGACGCCACGATGGGTCAGCTTCTCGGACAGCTCCATCAGCGCGTGCTGGGCACGGGCCACTGCCAGGCCGTAGCCGGGAACGATGATCACGCTGTCGGCGTTGGTCAGCAGGAAGGCGGCGTCGTCGCTGGAACCAGACTTCACCGGACGCTGCTCCGTGCTCCCTGCAGCGGCTCCCGCATCGGCTTCGGCGCCGAAGCCACCGAGGATGACGTTGAAGAAGGAGCGGTTCATCGCCTTGCACATGATGTAGGAGAGGATCGCACCCGAGGAGCCGACCAGTGAGCCGGCGATGATCAGCATCGAGTTGTTCAGCGAGAAGCCGATACCAGCCGCCGCCCATCCCGAGTAGCTGTTCAGCATGGACACCACCACCGGCATGTCGGCACCGCCGATCGGGATGATGATCAGCACGCCAATGACGAAGGCCAGAGCTACCAGCAGGGCGAAGGCGCCGATATTGCCGGTGAGAGTGAAGTACAGGCCCAGGCCGACGATGCCCAGGCCAACCAGCAGGTTCAGCTTGTGCTGGCCGGCGAATTGCACCGGGGCACCCTGGAACAGGCGGAACTTGTACTTGCCGGACAGCTTGCCGAAGGCAATCACCGAGCCGGAGAAGGTGATGGCACCGATGGCCGCGCCAAGGAACAGTTCCAGGCGGTTACCGGCCGGGATGGCGTCGCCCAGGGCGGCGACGATGCCCAGGGATTGCGGCTCGACCACGGCGGCAATGGCAATGAATACCGCAGCCAGACCGATCATGCTGTGCATGAAGGCGACCAGCTCCGGCATCTTGGTCATTTCGACGCGCTTGGCCATGATCGAACCAGCCGTGCCGCCGACCAGCAGGCCGACGATCACGTAGCCGATGCCCTGGGTCGCCAGCTCGGCGCCCAGCTTATAGATGAGGCCAACGGTGGTGAGCACGGCGATGGCCATGCCGATCATGCCGAACAGGTTGCCGCGACGCGACGAGGTCGGGTGCGACAGGCCCTTCAGTGCCTGAATGAAGCACACCGAGGCGACGAGGTAGAGAACAGTGATCAGGTTCATGCTCATGGTCAGTGTTTCTCCGCAGCCGCTTTCGGCGCTTTCTTCTTGAACATTTCCAGCATGCGTCGGGTGACCAGGAAGCCACCGAAGACGTTGACCGCGGCCAGGGCCACGGCCAGGGTGCCCATGGTTTTGCCCAGCGGGGTCACGGTGAGGGCGGCGGCCAGCATGGCGCCGACGATCACGATGGCCGAGATGGCGTTGGTCACGGCCATCAGCGGAGTGTGCAGGGCGGGAGTTACGTTCCACACTACGTGGTAGCCGACGTAGATGGCCAGCACGAAGATGATCACGTTGTAGATGCCGTCAGAAATCAGATCCATGTCCGCTTCCCCTTAGCCGTTGGTACGAACGACTTGTCCGTCGCGGCACATCAGGCACGCGGCGACGATGTCGTCTTCGAGGTTGAGGTGGAACTGGCCGTCCTTGTCGATGACCAGCTTGAGGAAGTCCAGCAGGTTGCGCGCGTACAGGGCGGAAGCGTCTGCCGGCACCATAGCGGCCAGGTTGCTGTGGCCGACGATGGTCACGCCATGCTTGACCACCACCTGCTCGGCTTCGGTCAGCGGGCAGTTACCACCTTGCGCTGCCGCCAGGTCGATGACCACCGAGCCCGGCTTCATTTCTGTGACGGTGGCTTCGTGCAGCAGGGTCGGCGCCTTGCGGCCCGGAATCAGCGCGGTGGTGATGACGATATCGGCCTGCTTGGCCCGTTCGTGCACGGCCTTGGCCTGACGCTCCATCCAGGATGCCGGCATGGGGCGAGCATAGCCGCCAACGCCCTGGGCGCATTCGCGCTCTTCGTCGGTCTCGAAGGGCACGTCGACGAATTTGGCGCCGAGGGATTCGATCTGTTCCTTCACCGCCGGGCGCACATCGGAGGCCTCGATCACCGCACCCAGGCGCTTGGCCGTGGCGATGGCCTGCAGGCCGGCGACGCCAGCGCCGAGGATCAGCACGCGGGCAGCCTTGACGGTGCCGGCGGCGGTCATCAGCATCGGCATGAAGCGCGGATAGTGGTTAGCCGCGAGCATCACTGCCTTGTAGCCGGCGATGTTGGCCTGCGAGGACAGCACGTCGAGGCTCTGCGCACGGGAGGTGCGCGGTGCCGCTTCGAGGGCGAAGGCGGTGATGCCGCGTGCGTTCATGCGCGCAATGGTTTCGTTGCTGAAGGGGTTGAGCATGCCGACCAGCACGGCGCCAGCGCGCATGTGCTCCAGTTCGGCATCGGTCGGGGCAACTACTTTCAGCACGAGGTCGGCACCGAAGGCGGCGGCATCATTGCCGATGGTGGCGCCAACGGCGACATAGGCGCTGTCCGGGATGCAGGCGCTGACGCCTGCTCCGCTCTGGACCGTCACCTGATGGCCTTGGCCGACCAGCTTCTTGATGGTCTCGGGCGTCGCGGCAACCCGCGTCTCCCCAGCGTGGGTTTCGAGAGGAACACCGATGTGCACTTCAAATCTCCTGCGTGATCGATCTGGTGAACCAGCACACTACGGATGGTGCACTGGCAAGGGCGGATCAGCACTACCGCAAGGCCGCGAGCCTTGAGGCGCGGCATTTTGCAGGTGAACCGCGGGTGCTTCAAGAAGTTCTGAAGCCAAACGCGGTGTTAACTACAAGTCACGTTTAGACCGACTGTATCGAGCTTCCGGGCAAAGGCCCGTCCGCTCTGGTGTACACGCCTGTTTGCAGATCCAGCCCGAGGAGAATCTCATCCCCATCGTGAATAGGCCGCCATCAAAGCGGCCCCATGCGAGCTTGTAGCCCTGAGCATCCTGCCGCTAATGGCTCTGGCACTGTTAATCAGACTTTTTAATAGTTGCCATAAGGAGGCGGATTTCGGGCTTCTGTAGCTAAAAAAAATGCCTGACTACAGGGTCAAGAATTACTTGGAAGCCATTTCCGAAGCGAGTGGGGTGTTGGGTGAGCTTTTTTGTGGGGAGCGAGTTCATTCGCCAGGCAGGCCTGTGGACGGCCCTTCAGCTTACCAATGACCGCTTTGCGGTCATTGGTGAACCAGTTGTCACCCCTATCCGGTGGACTCAAATGCGCGCCCGGATTGGGTCAGGCTAGCAAGCCCAGACTCTTGGCGCGCATCACTGCCTGGGTGCGTCGTTTCACGCCGAGTTTACTGTTGATCTTCTTGGTGTGGGTTTTCACCGTATTCACCGAGATGAACAGGCAGGTGCCGATTTCCTGGTTGGAGAAGCCCTCGGCGAGTAGTTGCAGGACCGCGCGCTCGCGCTGGCTGAGCAGGCCGTCCGGATCGGTATTGCCAGGAGTCGGGATATCGCTGCCGACCGCGCAGTCCCGCAGCAAGCCCTGCATGCCCAGGCATTCCGCCTGTTCGCGGGCCTGACGTTCGAGATTGCCGGCATTGGCGCGTAGCAGGCTGCGTCCCGCCTCTGCCAAAGTCAGCTGCACCTCGCAGGCCAGGGGTATGAAGTGCAGGGCCTTGCAGCGTTCCAGCAAAGCCTGCAGTTCCGTCTCGGCCTGTTCCGCCTTGCCGGCCGCCAGATGCAGGCGAGCCAGCAGCAGCTGGTTGCGCAAAGGTAGGCTTGGATAGTCGAGCGGAGCCATCCAGGGTCGCTCGCCGATGAAGTAGCGCTGGATGCGCAATGCCACCGGCTCGATGCGTTCCCAGCGGCCCTGGCGCGCCAGGACTCGCATGCTCTGCAGGTTCAGCACACCGCTGTAGGAGTATCGCCAGACCTGGCGGCAGTGCATTTGCCGCTCCGCCTCGCGCAGGTGCTGGAAAGCCTGGTCGAACTCGCCTCGGCGAGCGTGCAGTTCGGCCAGGCCAAGATAGCCATGCAAGGCGAAAGGGTCAGCGCACCCCAGGGCCTGCTCCAGGCCCTGCAGCAGAATCTGCTCGGCCTCTGGCAGCTCGCCGCGGATTAAGTGCAGCTCGGCCCGCACGAGCTTGAGGCGCCCTAGCAGCAGGGCGTCGATGGCTTTGCGTTGGTTGATCAGGGCGAAGCTCTGTTCGATCAGCGCCTCGGTGCGATTGAATTCGCCGCGCAATAGCAGCAGGCGAATACGGTCGAGGTTGATCAGCACTTCGAACAGCAGACTGCCCTGGCGCCTGGCAATCTCCAGCGCCTTGTGCAGGTAGGCGGGTGCCTGGTCCGGCACGCCGCTGGCCATGGCGATGCGGGCCAGGACGGAGTAGCAGAGCAGGATCGGCATCCAGTCGCGCTCGGGCAAGTGCTCCAGCGCCTGGCGGCAATGCTGGGCTGCCATTTCAGGCCACTGGCCGCGCAGGGCAGTGAGCACGCCATGCAGGGCCTGCCAGTTGGCCAGCAGCCTGCGGTTACGCTCAGGGTCGAACTGGGGCAGGAAGTGCCCCAGCTTCTCGATGCAGGCTTCGGCCTCGTCCAGGCGCCACGCCAGCAACAGGGCCCAGGCATTGAGCGTGAGCAGGCGCGGGGTGCTCTCCAGAAGGACGCTGGGCAGTCGCGCACGCCAGGCCAGCAGATGGGCCAGGTGCTGCTCACCGGTCAGCCATTCCTGGCCAAGCCGCTCCAAGTAGTTGGCGGCGGCTTCCAACTGGCCGGCGCAGAGCGCTTGTTCGATTGCGTCCTCGACCTGGCCGGCGGCGATGAACATGCGGCAGGCGCGCAGGTGCAGCTGATTGGCGGCGGCTTCGCTGATGCGGCTGCGCAGGGCGCGTGCCACGGCGGGTAGTACGCGATACCAGGTGCCGTGTTCATCCAACGGCATGCAGAACGATTGCTGCGCCAGCAAACGTTCGAACAGGGCTGCGCCGTCGCCATCCTCCCAGAGGTGCTGGCAGAGTGCGGCTGAGACCTTCGGCAGGTGCGCAAGCGCGATCAGGCATTGGGCCTCGTCCGGCGCCAGGCGGCTGAGCAGTTCGTGGTCGAGGTATTCCTTCAGCCAGCAATGCGGGCTTGCCGAGCTGCCCGCCGGGAGCATGGCTGAGAGCTGGAGGCGCACGCCGGCGCACCAGCCTTCTGTCTCCTGCCAGAGCTCGTCACGCACAGCGGGGCTGCTGGACGGCGCCAGCAGTTCCATGAGTTGTTCGTGCTGTTCGCGGTCCAGGGCCAGGCCCGTGGTGTCGAGTTCGAGGAGTTCGCCGGCCAGCAGCAGGCGAGGGAGGTTCCAGGCTGGGCGCTGGCGGGCGCTGACCAGTAGCCGGAACTTGGGCTGTGCCCTCGCCAGCAGGTGGTCGATGCAGTCATCCAGGTCGGCCGGTGGCTGGCGCGGATAGTCGTCCAGGATCAGCCAGACCCGCTCGCCGCGTTGCCCCAGCAGCTCTTGCAAGGCTTGGGCGGGTGGTACCTGGGGAATGGATTCCTGCAGTTCAGCGGCCAGTTGCGCAAGGAGTTGTTCGGGAGAGAGGGGCAGCCCGGCGAGATTCAGCCAGACGATCCGTCCAGGCTCGGGTTGAGCGCGGAGGAATTCATTGAGCAGCACGCTTTTGCCAAACCCTGCGGGCGCGCAGAGCAGGCGTAGGCGGGCGTCCTGGGCTTGCAGGCACTGCACCAGTCGAGGGCGTGGAACGTGCGCCGGGGGCAGGCGTGGCAGGTTGGCCGCGGCGCTGCATGGGCCGAAGTTGCGGTCTGGCATGGCGGTTCTCACGACGTTGTTGTTATGGCTGAACCGAGCCAGGGCAGACTAGAACGGCGTATGGCCGTAAAGAAGCAGCATGGATATGACTGATGCCGCGTTATAAGGCAGCAGCGCGGACAAGGACGACGCCCCGTGTGCGGGGCGTCGTAGAGAGGGCTTAGCGGATGCCGGCGTTGCGCAGGGCGGCCGGGGTGTAGTCGGCGCCGTTGGCGGCGAAGCCGAACTCGATGCCGTGCTTCTCTTCGTTCTTCATCCCGAGGGCGATGTAGCGGCCGGCGATGAGGTCGTAAAGCGATTCGAGCGCATAGGAGCTGACCTGCCGCTGGAAGTGGTAGCTCGCATGGCCCTCGCCGACGCGCCACAGCTGGCCGCGGCCGTCGTAGTGGTCGGCGTAGGCGATCTGCCAGCTGTCTTCGTCAATGAAGTAGTGACGCTTGGCATAGATGTGCCGTTCGCCCGTCTTGAGGGTGGCGACCACTTCCCAGACGCGGTGCAGCTCGTAACGGGTCAGGTCCTGGTTGATGTGGCCCGGCTGGATGATGTCCTTGTACTTGAGCGCGGGCGATTCCAGCTTGTAGCTGTTGTAGGGGATATACATCTCCTTCTTGCCCACCAGCTTCCAGTCGTAGCGGTCGGGAGCGCCGGAGAACATGTCGAAGTTGTCGGAGGTGCGCATGCCGTCGGCGGCGGTGCCGGGGCCGTCATACGCCACTTGCGGAGCACGGCGCACACGGCGTTGGCCGGCGTTGTAGAGCCAGGCCAGGCGCGGCTCTTTCACCTGGTCGATGGTCTCATGGACCAGCAGCACGTTGCCGGCCAGACGCGAGGGGGCCAGTACGCGCTGCTTGAAGTAGAGCAGGACATTGCTGGCCTTGTCCTGATCCAGCGCCTGCATCTCGGAGGGGAAGGCGACTTCGTCCTGGAACTGTACCGGCGTGAAGGAGCCATTGGTTTGCGGAGTCGCTTGTACCACCAGGCGTCGTGCGTTGCCGCCCCGGTAGCGGGTGATGTGGTTCCAGAGCACCTGCACGCCATCCTTGGGAATCGGGAAAGCGTAGTAATGGCTCTCAGCAAAGTTGGACAGGCCATTGCCACCGTCCACCGCCTGGGTGTTCACCGCGCTCTGCTTGGCGGCGTCATAGATGGCTTGCGGCGCAGCCGTGGTGCGGTGGCTCGGATAGACCGGGATCTTGTAGGTACCGGCATAGCGCTTGAACATCGCCAGCTGGCCGGGGGACAACTTGTCCTTGTACTGCTCGACGTTGGCGGCGGTGATGGTGAACAGCGGCTGCTCGTTGGCGAACGGGTCGCCGATGAAGCCACGGGTGTCCACGGTGGCGGCATTGGTCGGCAGGCCGCCGGTCCAGGCCGGGATGCTGCCATCGGCGTTACCGGCCTTCTCGGCGCCCAGTGGCGTGAGGCTGGCGCCCAGTTCAGCCGCTTCCTCCTGGGATACGGCAGCCATGACGTTGGCGGCCAGCAGGCTCAGGGCCAGCACGCTGCTTTGCAGGAATCTTGTGCTTGTCATTGTGTGAGTCCTTGCGATCAGGTCAGAAGTTGAGGCCGAAACTGAGGGCGACGAAGTCGCGGTCAGTGGTGGGGTTGTAGTGGCCGCCGAAGAAGTCGGTGTAGCTGACGTTGGCGGTGTAGGTGTTCTGGTATTCGGCGTTCAGGCCGAGGCTGATGGCCTTGGAGCCCTCGTTGAAGTTCGGGCCGTAGCCGTCTACGTCGTGGGACCAGGCGATGCTCGGGGTAAGGTTGATGCCGGCGAAGACGTTGCTGTAGTCCAGGCTGGCGCGAGCGCGGTAGCCCCAGGAGCCGCTGGTGTAGAAGCCTTTGTCGTTGCACTCGCGCTGGGCTGGGCTGGCAGCGGTCAGTGCCAGGCAGACGGCCTGGGAGGACAATTGGCCGGGGCCGTAGATCGGGTCGCGGCCGAAACGCAGCTCGCCGATATCGTCATCGATGCCGCCGATGTGGTTGTAACCCACCTCGGCCACCAGGGTGAGGCGGCTGGCGCCCATGACCTGGTCAACGAACTGGGTTGCAGTGACCTGGGCTTGGGTGACGGGCTTGCGTTCGTAACCGTGCAGGTCGGCACCGGCCACGTTACGCGCGTGTCCGCTTTCGAACACTGGCGAGTTCGGTACGCCAAGGGCGGCGAAGGATAGGTCGGTGCTGTTGATCTGCAGTGGCATGTTCGGCCGGTAGCTGATCTCACCCGCCACTGAGGTGCCCTCGACGTTGGTCTGGAAGCTCAAGCCATAGAGACGGATGTCTTCCGGGTATTCGATGAAATAGCGCGCGCCGGGAGCGCCGGGGATGATCAGTGCGCTCGGTCGGGTGGTACGGATGGTGCTGAACACCGGGCCGCGGCTGTGGTAGTTCATCGCATAGGCGCCGAACTCGGTGTCGTTCAGCTCCGGGATGAACCAGCGCAGGGCCACGCCGAACTGGCCACTGTCACGGGCATCGCGGTCCCCCGCGCGTGGAATATAGAGCGTGCCGCCGGTGTTGGTGGAAACCCCCGGTGGCAGGTCCGGACCTGCAACGATCAGGCGATCCGTGCAACCATCGGCGACCACGTCGGAGGTGGAGAAGAAGGTGCCGCAGTTGTCGACGACGGTCTGGTCCCACTCCAGTTGGTAGAAAGCCTCGGCGGAGAGACTGTCGGTCAGGCTCTGCGACAGGTAGAGCATGTTGACCGGAATCAGACCTTCCTTGATCTCGGCGCCGGGGCGGCGGAAGGCGGCGACGTCGATCGGGTTGATCGAGTTGATGCTATTGCCGATGAAGGTGCTCTCGCCCCAGCTGACCACCTGCTTGCCGACGCGGAAGCTGCCCGGCAGGTCGGCTAGCTGATAGTTGTGATAGAAGAACGCGTCGAGGAGTTCGGCGCCGGAAGCCTGGGCGCCTGGCTTGCGGTCATGGTCGTCGATGTCATAGAAGAGGCGGCTTTCGTCCTTCAGCTCGAAGTCGTACCAGTACTTGCCTCGCAGGAACACGCCCGAATCGCCGTACTTCAGTTCCAGGTCGTGGATGCCTTTGAAGATCTTGGAGAAAGTTTCGCCTTTCTTGAAGTTCAGCCGGCCGTCGTCCGAGGTGCGCGACAGGGCTTCGCCGCCACTGGCGGTGGAGATGAATTCCGGGTCTGCCGAGCGGACAGCCCAGCTGGCGCCAACCGACAGCGAGGAGTCGAATTGCGCCTCGATTTCGCCGATGTTGAAGCTGATGGCTGAGGCCTGGGCGCTGCAGCCCAGGGCAATGGCGGCGGCCAGCGAGTGCGGCCGGAAGATTCCGCGCATTGTTCTTGTTGTCATGCGGCTCTCCAGAGAGGATTAAGGAGGCCTCATGCTAATCAGCCAAAAGTCTGCCCATAACTGCCTGAATGGGCGATTTCACCTATCACCCAAAGGGGTGAGAAAGCCAGCTTCCAAGGCTTTGGTCGAGCGCTGATTCGCTTTCGGTCGTCTGTCGGCGGTGGGCGCTGATACCTCGGGTTACAGGACGTGCTCCGCTTGCGCGACTGACTTTAATGCCGCGCCCGGCCCGGGGCGGTGACGTGCTCGACGCCACGCGCTCTCTCGACCAGGAGTGGCCGTCGCCAGTGATGCAGGTCTCTTGTGTGAGGCCTCAACGCATCGCGCAGCCCGAGCGCGACTGCAGCCCCTTTGCCCGGCCCGACGACCTGATGGAAAACATCAGGGTGCATTACGGTAACGTCGACCACGAACTGGGTGCTTATCCGCGCCTGGCTTTACCGGACGGCGGACTATCACGGCAATCACCGCGAGATGAATTGCACTACCCGGTGCGGTGAACATTCCTCGCGTTAGTCGAGGCCAGCTTCCTCCCGGTAGCGGCGAGCCGCCTCCACCAACCAGTCACGGAACGCGCCGAGCGCGGCTGACTCCAGCTTGCGTTCGGGAATGATCAGGTAATAGGCCTTGTCGCTACGGAAGCTGTGTTCGTGGGCCGTCACCAGCAGGCCATCGGCCAGTTCGCGCTGGATGAGGAAGGGCGGGATCAGTGCTACACCCATTTCGTGCATGGCCGCCTGCGCCAACATCGAGAAGAGCTCGTAGCGCGGGCCGCTGAGGTCGCGTGCGACGCTCAAGCCCAATGAGCTGAACCACTGACGCCAGGCATAGGGACGGGTGGTCTGCTGCAACAAGGGGAGGGTGGCGATGGCTTCGGCATCCAGCTGGCTGCGCCCTCCCAGCAAGGCGGGGCTGCAGACCGGCACGGAGTTCTCGTGCATGAGGAAATAGGAGCGGGTGCCAGACCATTCGGCATCACCGAAGTAGAGCGCTGCGTCGAAATCGGTGTCGGCGAAAAGAAAGGGACGGGTGCGGTTGGTCAGGTTCACCGTGACTTCCGGGTGCTGGCGCTGGAACTCCTTCAGTCGTGGCAGGAGCCATCGCGTGCCAAAGGTGGGAACCACCGCCAGCTCGATGGCCATCGCCCCTTGCTGGCCCATCACCGCCAGGGTATCGCGCTCTACCGCATCGAGCTGGATGGCGATCCGCCGTGAATAGGCCAGTCCGGCCTCGGTCAGTTTCACGCCGCGTCGGGAACGACGGAACAGCTCCTGGCCCAGGAAATCCTCGAGCCCGGCAATCTGTCGGCAGATGGCGCTCTGGGTCAGGGCCAGTTCTTCGGCCGCCTTGGTGAAACTCTGATGGCGCGCGGCGGACTCGAAAGCGATGAGTGCGGCGGTGCTGGGGATCTTTCGGCGCATGCTGTACCTCGGTCTCACAATTGAAAGGCATAGATTGGGCATATATGGCCTTTCGGAATGAGAAATTAGCACAACAGCTTGCAAAATCCTCGTTTGCCCGTTTCGTCCTACGCTGTCTAGGATGACTTCCACACAAGAAGGCGCGGACCGCGCGACGGCTCCGGCTCCCGAATCCTGTTCACCGAGGACACTCCCCATGGCTTCCAAAGCAAGCTTCAACTGGATCGATCCGCTGCTGCTGGACCAGCAGCTCACCGAAGAAGAGCGCATGGTGCGCGATAGCGCCCAGCAGTTCGCCCAGGACAAGCTGGCCCCGCGCGTACTGGAAGCCTTTCGCCACGAACAGACCGACCCGGCGATCTTCCGCGAGATGGGCGAAGTCGGCCTGCTCGGCGCCACGATCCCGGCCGAGTATGGCGGCAGTGGCCTCAACTATGTCTGCTACGGCCTGATCGCTCGCGAAGTCGAGCGTGTCGATTCTGGCTACCGTTCAATGATGAGCGTGCAGTCCTCCCTGGTCATGGTGCCCATCCACGAATTCGGCAACGAAGCCACCAAGCAGAAGTACCTACCCAAGCTGGCCAGCGGCGAGTGGATCGGCTGCTTCGGCCTGACCGAACCGAACCACGGTTCCGACCCAGGCTCGATGATCACCCGTGCGCGCAAGGTCGATGGTGGCTATCGCCTGACCGGCAGCAAGATGTGGATCACCAACAGCCCGATCGCCGACGTATTCGTGGTTTGGGCCAAGGACGATGCTGGTGAAATCCGCGGCTTCGTCCTGGAGAAGGGCTGGCAGGGCCTCAGCGCTCCGGTCATTCACGGTAAGGTAGGCCTGCGCGCCTCCATTACCGGCGAGATCGTGATGGACAACGTGTTCGTGCCGGAAGAGAACGCCTTCCCGGACGTACGTGGCCTGCGTGGCCCATTCACCTGCCTGAACTCTGCCCGCTACGGCATTTCGTGGGGTGCCCTGGGTGCCGCCGAAGCGTGCTGGCACACCGCGCGCCAGTACGTACTGGATCGCAACCAGTTCGGCCGTCCGTTGGCTGCCAACCAGCTGATCCAGAAAAAGCTGGCCGACATGCAGACCGAAATCACCCTGGCGCTGCAAGGCTGCCTGCGCCTCGGCCGGATGAAGGACGAAGGCACGGCGGCGGTGGAGATCACCTCCATCATGAAGCGCAATTCTTGCGGCAAGGCCCTGGATATCGCCCGCATGGCCCGCGACATGCTGGGTGGTAATGGCATCTCCGACGAGTTCGGCGTTGCCCGCCACCTGGTCAACCTGGAGGTGGTCAACACCTACGAGGGGACCCACGACGTGCACGCACTGATCCTCGGTCGTGCCCAGACCGGTATCCAGGCATTCTTCTGATCCGCGTCGCGCCTCTCTCTCTTCTTATATGGAAGAGAGAGAGGCAACGGTCTTCCCCCTGACTTCAGGTGATCCCATGGCTGGCGCTCTCTCCCATATCCGTGTTCTCGACCTCTCCCGCGTGCTAGCTGGCCCCTGGGCCGGACAGATAATGGCGGACCTGGGGGCCGAAGTGATCAAGGTCGAACGTCCGGGGGCCGGCGACGACACCCGCGCCTGGGGCCCCCCCTACCTCAAGGGAGCCGACGGCCGGGATACCAGCGAAGCGGCTTATTTCCTCTCCGCGAACCGCAACAAGCATTCGGTGACCATCGACTTTACCCGCCCTGAGGGCCAGCAGCTGGTCCGCGAGCTGGCGCAGAAGTCCGATATCGTCATCGAAAACTTCAAGGTGGGCGGCCTGGCGTCGTATGGGCTGGATTACCCGTCGCTAAAGGCGATCAATCCCCGCCTCATCTATTGCTCGATCACTGGCTTCGGGCAGTTCGGCCCCTATGCCAAGCGTGCCGGCTATGACTTCATGATCCAGGGGCTGGGTGGGCTGATGAGCATTACCGGCCGTACCGATCAGGAAGAGGGCTCTGGCCCGGTGAAGGTGGGCGTCGCCCTGACCGACATCCTGACTGGCCTTTATTCCTCGGTGGCGATCCTCGCCGCGCTGGCATCCCGCGAGATCACCGGGCAGGGCCAGCACATCGACATGGCGTTGCTGGATGTACAGGTCGCCTGCCTGGCTAACCAGGCCATGAACTACCTGACCACGGGCGTACCGCCCAAACGACTGGGTAATGCACACCCGAACATTGTGCCTTACCAGGATTTCCCTACAGCGGACGGCGACTTCATCCTCACCGTCGGCAATGACAACCAGTTTCGCAAGTTCTGCGAGGTCGCCGGCCATCGGGAGTGGGCCGACGACTCGCGTTTTTCTACCAACAAGGCGCGAGTGGCGAACCGGGCCGAGCTGATTCCGCTGATTCGCCAGGCCACGGTGTTCAAGACTACGGCCGAATGGGTATCAGCCCTCGAAGAGGTGGGGGTGCCCTGCGGCCCGATCAATGATCTGGCTGCGGTATTTGCCGACCCCCAAGTAAAGGCGCGCGGATTGCGCGTGGAACTTGCTCACCCGCTGGCTGGAATCGTCCCGCAAGTCGCCAGCCCTCTGCGCCTATCCGAGACTCCCGTCGAATACCGCATGCCCCCGCCATTGCTGGGTGAGCATACCGAGCAGGTTCTGGCACGGCTGCTTGGGCTCACGACAGAGCGCATTGCGGAGCTGCATAAAGAAGAGGTCATCTGAGACTCTCAAGTCGCTCGCCAAAGAAATTCCATTTGTTTTCACAGCAGGGGGTTTACAGCCCGCCTGGCTCATGTAGAATGCGCGCCTCGCTGAAGAGGACCTGGTCCTCCAAAGCGGCAAGTTGTTGAAATGAAAAGAGATTTTCGAAAAACAGCTTGACGGCAAGATGGGGTGATGTAGAATGCGCCCCTCGCTGAAGCGATCGAGTCGCCGAAGCAGCAAGTGGTTGAGTAGAAACGAAAAATTTCGAAAAACAGCTTGACAGAAAGAAAGGCTGCTGTAGAATGCGCGGCCTCGGTTGAGACGAAAGACTTGATCGAAACGCTCTTTAACAACTGAATCAAGCAATTCGTGTGGGTGCTTGTGGAGTAAGACTGATAGTCAACTGATTATCAGCAACACAAGTAACTCTTCGTGAATTCAAAGAGTTTATTTGCGATTGCTGAGCCAAGTTTAGGGTTTTCTCAAAACCCAAGCAGTATTGAACTGAAGAGTTTGATCATGGCTCAGATTGAACGCTGGCGGCAGGCCTAACACATGCAAGTCGAGCGGCAGCGGGTCCTTCGGGATGCCGGCGAGCGGCGGACGGGTGAGTAATGCCTAGGAATCTGCCTGGTAGTGGGGGATAACTCGGGGAAACTCGAGCTAATACCGCATACGTCCTACGGGAGAAAGCGGGGGATCTTCGGACCTCGCGCTATCAGATGAGCCTAGGTCGGATTAGCTAGTTGGTGGGGTAATGGCTCACCAAGGCGACGATCCGTAACTGGTCTGAGAGGATGATCAGTCACACTGGAACTGAGACACGGTCCAGACTCCTACGGGAGGCAGCAGTGGGGAATATTGGACAATGGGCGAAAGCCTGATCCAGCCATGCCGCGTGTGTGAAGAAGGTCTTCGGATTGTAAAGCACTTTAAGTTGGGAGGAAGGGCAGTAAGTTAATACCTTGCTGTTTTGACGTTACCGACAGAATAAGCACCGGCTAACTTCGTGCCAGCAGCCGCGGTAATACGAAGGGTGCAAGCGTTAATCGGAATTACTGGGCGTAAAGCGCGCGTAGGTGGTTCAGCAAGTTGGAGGTGAAATCCCCGGGCTCAACCTGGGAACTGCCTCCAAAACTACTGAGCTAGAGTACGGTAGAGGGTGGTGGAATTTCCTGTGTAGCGGTGAAATGCGTAGATATAGGAAGGAACACCAGTGGCGAAGGCGACCACCTGGACTGATACTGACACTGAGGTGCGAAAGCGTGGGGAGCAAACAGGATTAGATACCCTGGTAGTCCACGCCGTAAACGATGTCGACTAGCCGTTGGGATCCTTGAGATCTTAGTGGCGCAGCTAACGCGATAAGTCGACCGCCTGGGGAGTACGGCCGCAAGGTTAAAACTCAAATGAATTGACGGGGGCCCGCACAAGCGGTGGAGCATGTGGTTTAATTCGAAGCAACGCGAAGAACCTTACCTGGCCTTGACATGCTGAGAACTTTCCAGAGATGGATTGGTGCCTTCGGGAACTCAGACACAGGTGCTGCATGGCTGTCGTCAGCTCGTGTCGTGAGATGTTGGGTTAAGTCCCGTAACGAGCGCAACCCTTGTCCTTAGTTACCAGCACGTGATGGTGGGCACTCTAAGGAGACTGCCGGTGACAAACCGGAGGAAGGTGGGGATGACGTCAAGTCATCATGGCCCTTACGGCCAGGGCTACACACGTGCTACAATGGTCGGTACAAAGGGTTGCCAAGCCGCGAGGTGGAGCTAATCCCATAAAACCGATCGTAGTCCGGATCGCAGTCTGCAACTCGACTGCGTGAAGTCGGAATCGCTAGTAATCGTGAATCAGAATGTCACGGTGAATACGTTCCCGGGCCTTGTACACACCGCCCGTCACACCATGGGAGTGGGTTGCTCCAGAAGTAGCTAGTCTAACCGCAAGGGGGACGGTTACCACGGAGTGATTCATGACTGGGGTGAAGTCGTAACAAGGTAGCCGTAGGGGAACCTGCGGCTGGATCACCTCCTTAATCGAAGACTTCAGCTTCTTCATAAGTTCCCACACGAATTGCTTGATTCAATTGCGAAAAGCGATTGGGTAATTAAGACCCGAGAGTAAGACGATTGGGTCTGTAGCTCAGTTGGTTAGAGCGCACCCCTGATAAGGGTGAGGTCGGCAGTTCGAATCTGCCCAGACCCACCAATTGTCACGGGACGTGGCCGGTCATGCAGATGGGGCCATAGCTCAGCTGGGAGAGCGCCTGCTTTGCACGCAGGAGGTCAGGAGTTCGATCCTCCTTGGCTCCACCATTACTCGACAATCGCTGAAAGCTCAGAAATGAGTGCCTCGCGAAGGGCATTGATTTCTGGTCTTTGCGCCAGAACTGTTCTTTAAAAATTTGGGTATGTGATAGAAGTAGACTGATTAATCTCTTTCACTGGTGATTAGTCAAGTCAAGGTAAAATTTGCGAGTTCAAGCGCGAATTTTCGGCGAATGTCGTCTTCACGTTCGAGGCTTATAACCAGATTGCTTGGGGTTATATGGTCAAGTGAAGAAGCGCATACGGTGGATGCCTTGGCAGTCAGAGGCGATGAAAGACGTGGTAGCCTGCGAAAAGCTTCGGGGAGTCGGCAAACAGACTGTGATCCGGAGATATCTGAATGGGGGAACCCACCTAGGATAACCTAGGTATCTTGTACTGAATCCATAGGTGCAAGAGGCGAACCAGGGGAACTGAAACATCTAAGTACCCTGAGGAAAAGAAATCAACCGAGATTCCCTTAGTAGTGGCGAGCGAACGGGGATTAGCCCTTAAGCTTCTTGGATTTTAGCGGAACGCTCTGGAAAGTGCGGCCATAGTGGGTGATAGCCCCGTACGCGAAAGGGTCCAGGAAGTGAAATCGAGTAGGACGGAGCACGAGAAACTTTGTCTGAATATGGGGGGACCATCCTCCAAGGCTAAATACTACTGACTGACCGATAGTGAACCAGTACCGTGAGGGAAAGGCGAAAAGAACCCCGGAGAGGGGAGTGAAATAGAACCTGAAACCGTATGCGTACAAGCAGTGGGAGCCTACTTGTTAGGTGACTGCGTACCTTTTGTATAATGGGTCAGCGACTTATTTTCAGTGGCGAGCTTAACCGAATAGGGGAGGCGTAGCGAAAGCGAGTCTTAATAGGGCGTTTAGTCGCTGGGAATAGACCCGAAACCGGGCGATCTATCCATGGGCAGGTTGAAGGTTAGGTAACACTGACTGGAGGACCGAACCGACTACCGTTGAAAAGTTAGCGGATGACCTGTGGATCGGAGTGAAAGGCTAATCAAGCTCGGAGATAGCTGGTTCTCCTCGAAAGCTATTTAGGTAGCGCCTCACGTATCACTCCAGGGGGTAGAGCACTGTTTCGGCTAGGGGGTCATCCCGACTTACCAAACCGATGCAAACTCCGAATACCTGGAAGTGTCAGCGTGGGAGACACACGGCGGGTGCTAACGTCCGTCGTGAAAAGGGAAACAACCCAGACCGTCAGCTAAGGTCCCAAAGTTATGGTTAAGTGGGAAACGATGTGGGAAGGCTTAGACAGCTAGGAGGTTGGCTTAGAAGCAGCCACCCTTTAAAGAAAGCGTAATAGCTCACTAGTCGAGTCGGCCTGCGCGGAAGATGTAACGGGGCTCAAACCATACACCGAAGCTACGGGTTCGTCGTAAGACGAGCGGTAGAGGAGCGTTCTGTAAGCCTGTGAAGGTGAGTTGAGAAGCTTGCTGGAGGTATCAGAAGTGCGAATGCTGACATGAGTAACGACAATGGGTGTGAAAAACACCCACGCCGAAAGACCAAGGGTTCCTGCGCAACGTTAATCGACGCAGGGTGAGTCGGTCCCTAAGGCGAGGCAGAAATGCGTAGTCGATGGGAAACGGGTTAATATTCCCGTACTTCTAGTTACTGCGATGGAGGGACGGAGAAGGCTAGGCCAGCTTGGCGTTGGTTGTCCAAGTTTAAGGTGGTAGGCCGAACACTTAGGCAAATCCGGGTGTTCAAGGCCGAGAGCTGATGACGAGTGTTCTTTTAGGACACGAAGTGGTTGATGCCATGCTTCCAGGAAAAGCTTCTAAGCTTCAGGTAACTAGGAACCGTACCCCAAACCGACACAGGTGGTTGGGTAGAGAATACCAAGGCGCTTGAGAGAACTCGGGTGAAGGAACTAGGCAAAATGGCACCGTAACTTCGGGAGAAGGTGCGCCGGTGAGGGTGAAGCATTTACTGCGTAAGCCCATGCCGGTCGAAGATACCAGGCCGCTGCGACTGTTTATTAAAAACACAGCACTCTGCAAACACGAAAGTGGACGTATAGGGTGTGACGCCTGCCCGGTGCCGGAAGGTTAATTGATGGGGTTAGCGCAAGCGAAGCTCTTGATCGAAGCCCCGGTAAACGGCGGCCGTAACTATAACGGTCCTAAGGTAGCGAAATTCCTTGTCGGGTAAGTTCCGACCTGCACGAATGGCGTAACGATGGCGGCGCTGTCTCCACCCGAGACTCAGTGAAATTGAAATCGCTGTGAAGATGCAGTGTATCCGCGGCTAGACGGAAAGACCCCGTGAACCTTTACTGTAGCTTTGCACTGGACTTTGAGCCTGCTTGTGTAGGATAGGTGGGAGGCTTTGAAGCGAGGACGCCAGTTCTCGTGGAGCCATCCTTGAAATACCACCCTGGCATGCTTGAGGTTCTAACTCTGGTCCGTCATCCGGATCGAGGACAGTGTATGGTGGGCAGTTTGACTGGGGCGGTCTCCTCCTAAAGAGTAACGGAGGAGTACGAAGGTGCGCTCAGACCGGTCGGAAATCGGTCGTAGAGTATAAAGGCAAAAGCGCGCTTGACTGCGAGACAGACACGTCGAGCAGGTACGAAAGTAGGTCTTAGTGATCCGGTGGTTCTGTATGGAAGGGCCATCGCTCAACGGATAAAAGGTACTCCGGGGATAACAGGCTGATACCGCCCAAGAGTTCATATCGACGGCGGTGTTTGGCACCTCGATGTCGGCTCATCACATCCTGGGGCTGAAGCCGGTCCCAAGGGTATGGCTGTTCGCCATTTAAAGTGGTACGCGAGCTGGGTTTAGAACGTCGTGAGACAGTTCGGTCCCTATCTGCCGTGGACGTTTGAGATTTGAGAGGGGCTGCTCCTAGTACGAGAGGACCGGAGTGGACGAACCTCTGGTGTTCCGGTTGTCACGCCAGTGGCATTGCCGGGTAGCTATGTTCGGAAGAGATAACCGCTGAAAGCATCTAAGCGGGAAACTTGCCTCAAGATGAGATCTCACTGGGATCTTGAATCCCCTGAAGGGCCGTCGAAGACTACGACGTTGATAGGTGGGGTGTGTAAGCGCTGTGAGGCGTTGAGCTAACCCATACTAATTGCCCGTGAGGCTTGACCATATAACACCCAAACAATCTGCGGATTGTGGGTGCGGATGGTGAAGTCGACAGACCGAAAATTGGCCTGAACTTGCAAACCAGACTGTCACATACCTGATTCGGGGTCGCGCCAGCGGCGAGACCCCAACCGAATTGCTTGACGATCATAGAGCGTTGGAACCACCTGATCCCATCCCGAACTCAGTAGTGAAACGACGCATCGCCGATGGTAGTGTGGAGCTTCTCCATGTGAGAGTAGGTCATCGTCAAGCTCCTATCCCAAACCCCCGATACGCCCAGGCGTGTCGGGGGTTTGTCTTTGGGCGCGGGAAAACATCTGCGCCACGCGAGAGCTCTGGCCCCTAGTCAGAAGGAGTACCTGACAATCCACACGTGCCGCTATTCTGCTGGCTGGTTCACGACTCGTGCGATGAGATGGCTGACCTGCAGGCTTGAAAGTCAGTCTGGATGCCTTCCATCCTCGGCACACCAATCGGTAATCAGCCGACGATACAACCTTACGGCTTCCTCGATGCGGGGAACTTCGCAGTACTCATCTGCCTGGTGGGCCATCTCAGGGGTGCCCGGCCCGAGGATGACCATAGGCACGCCCGGATGGGCATGCTGCAATGCGCAGGCGTCGGTGAAGTAACTAGCGCCTCTGGGCTCAGGGCGTATTCCGGTTTCTTCCTCAACAATGCGGTACACCGTCGCTATCCAAGGAGCGTCGATGTTGGTGAATACACCTGGAAGGTCGAGTACCGGAGTTGCCTCGGCGATGTTGGGGCTCAGCTCGGCAACCAGCGCTGCAGCGGTGGCGGGGTGGGACATGCCCGGCAGGGTGCGGATATCGACGCACAGCTCTGCGTGGTCCGGTACCACGTTGATGCTGCTGCCTGCGTGGAGGGTACCCGCGCTGATGGTGGCGGCGCCCAGAATAGAGTGGCGTGGCGCCGGCACTTGATAGCCTTGGATCTTCTGCAGTGCGTGCCCAGCCTTGTAAAGCGCGTTGTCGCCCTTCTCTGGCATCGAGCCATGGGCACTTTTGCCGTAGGCGGTGAGCTTGAGCCAAAGCGCGCCTTTGTGGCCGATCAAGGGATAGTTGGCGGTCATCTCGCCTATGATAATCGCACCGGCATTGTGTTGATCGATGCCATCACGCACCAGGGCCGTAGCGCCCTGGCAGCCAGTTTCTTCGCTGGCCGTGAGGACCAGCACAACACCACTGCTGTTTACGATTGACTCTCGCTCTTCCAGTGCAGCGGTAATGAAGGCCGCGACACCGGCCTTCATGTCGCTGCTGCCCCGTCCGTACAACTTGCCGTCCCGGATCTCTCCGGCGAACGGATCGATCGACCAGGTTGCCTTGCCAAGAGGCACCGTATCCAGGTGGCCGGTGAAACAGAGCGGGCGACCGCGACCGTTGCCCAGATACGCTACCAGGCTCGCTCGATCTGGTTCCAGCTCATGCAGAGTGACGCTGAATCCCTCCCTCTCCAATAGCTCAGCCAGAAACTCGGCACAGCGCCCCTCATTTCCGGGTGGGTTCGTGGTGTCGAACCTGACCAGATCCCGGGTCAGGTCGATTGCGTGTTCGAGTAGGCTCATGATGATCTCCCGTCAATACGTCGGTGGCGTTTCAGGGCTGCAACTGTGTATGACAAGGTCGACGGCCACAGCGTCCACCTGAAGCGGAACGCCGCGCGGCAGTCCATTCACACGGACCAACGTGAAAGGTGGCAGCGACTCTCCACAGAGTCGCCTCAGCGCAGCAGCGAACAGTGACATGGCATGCTCGGGAACGTCGTTCGCCTCGTCATCGGCGATAAACACGTGCAGGTGGGCGAGGGCGGTCGGGCTGCTACCAACGGCTTCAAGCTTGAGCGCGAGCTGGTTCACCACGTCTTCACATGCCGGCTCGAGTGCCTTGTACCTGGCGCTCAAACTGGCAATCTGGATACGCGATCCGGTGCGCAGTACCTGATGTTCCGTTGCCCAATTGCAGTTGCTGGCCCGCGTCTGTAACGCCTTGCTGGCAAGGCCAACCTGGGCGGTTGCGTCGATCTCCAGCAATAGCCCTTCGTACAGCAAGCTGATGCCGAAGGCGGTGACTGGTGGCAGTGTCTCGCCGCAGATGTCGCGGATCACCTTCATGATCTCCTGCAGACGTTGCTCGGCAGCGTGCGCATCGCCGTCATGCAGGTAGCAGACCTTGAGCTGAGTCAGGTCGGCAAATCCTGCCCCGGCGTCCAGCAGCACGTGGCGGATGTGCTCCAGCACATTATGTGTCTGCCCAGGCAGATCGCCGATGCTGACCGCTTTCCCGGCCATGTCGGCCGAAACCTGTCCACCGACCCAGACCTGGCTGCCGATCTTCCAGCCCTGTGACAGCGGCACCGGAATGCTCCAGTCCCAGCTCCGGCTCGGCATGATCCGCTGTCGCTGCGCGGCTGGAGCGGCGAACGCCTCGGCTTCCAATTGTATCAGCGCCCCAGAGCGCCCCATTCCCCGCACGCGCACGGCTGTGGCGGCAGGCCCTGGGTTGGGGAGGTACTGTAGGCGGACCCGGGTCATTCTCTCCCAGTAGAGCGTGGCCTCGCTCTCGTCGCCCTCGAACACATAATAGGTATTGAGCCGAACCAGGTCGGACATTTCCAGGCCGGCACTTTTCAGTGCTACCTGGAGATTGCGGAATACCGCGTGAGTCTGGGCCTCGATGTCCCCGGCCCCCCGCAGGGTGCCCTCCGGGTTGATAGGCAGGACGCCGCCGATGAACAGCTGCTCGCCAAAGCGGCGAGATTGGAAAGGGTAAGGCGAAACCAGCGGGGCGCAGTCCGACATGTTTAGACTCCAGGGCGTGACGGGGTGGTCGAGAGGTCGACCATTGATTCGTCCCGACTCTAGAGAGCCTGACACGTTGGAAGAATATCCGGATCAAGAAGTTAACTTCGGTGCTAGGCGAATCAAGGGCCGCACCAGGCCTGTCACCCGTTGGCTGGGCCTACGAAGCTGCGTCCGGTCTGGGCACGGAGCTGCTGAGCAACTGCTTATGGAATGCAGTGACCGCGCGCGGAGTGCTGGCCCCGTGACGCATGATGATGTCGAAATCGAGGAAGGTGGCGTACACCTCTGGACGAAGCCTGCGCAGCTCACCCTTGTCTACCCAGGGCTGGGCATAGTGCAGGGGTAGAAATCCGATGTACTGGCCGGACAGGATCATCATGGCCCGCGCCTCCACATTATCCACGCTGCCTGCGGCTTGTTCGGCCCCCAGTTGGTCAAGATCGAAGCACCCCAGGAAGGCGCGCGCAGCGACCCTCGACTGGCTCAGCCGGGGCAAGGTGATCTCGGTATCATCTTGTGCGTACAGCGGGTCGGTACGGGAGCAGAAGAGGCCGTGGGTTTCGCGATAGAGCGGCGTGTAATCAAGCCCTGGCAGCCTGGCTGGAAAGGGTCCAACTGCAAGGTGCAGGCGGCCATCCATGACCCGTTGCTCCAGTGCGTTGGGGGTATCGATGTGGACCTGCAGGTGAACCTGCGGTGCAATTTCACCAAAGCGTCGAATGGCGAGGGTGAGGGGGCTGCCCGGATCGGTCAGGGTCGCGTCGATTACACCAAGGCGCAGTGTTCCGCGCAGTTGGCGGCGCAAGGTCTCAGCCTCCATGCGGAAGGTTTCGACAGCCGACAACATGCGTTGCGCGGCTTCATACAGGACCTCTCCCTCTTCGGTCAGTCGGAAGCCGGAGCGGCCACGCTCGCACAACCTGACGCCCAGCCGGGTTTCCAGCTGACTCATCTGCTCGCTGATAGCCGAAGCACTGATGTTCAGAACAGACTGGGCCGCCGAGAATCCGCCACATTGCACAATCGTCTCGAAGATCCGCAGCGACTTCAGATCTGCGTCCTGTATCTGCATCATCGTGGCTCCTTGCACTAGCTTGTTTTGGGGCTGTATGAGAACGCGTCGTGTGAAGTCTGGGCAAGGTGCGTGTCAGCGACGAGAGCTATCATTCGAAACCAGTCGAGTAACGTAGGCGACGCAATTGCCGCATCGGCGTGGTTGTGCAGAGCGGTGCGTGAGTGGATAGGGCCCGGGTTACTGCGGCCCGGAAATACTATCCGGTGTAGCTAGAGAGCTCACCTGGCCTGACCGGCATCTCTCCTGCGCCTCATCTCTGCTCAGCGGCGTTGGCAAACGGGAAAATCGATCAGATCAGAGCGCCGGTTGCCTTAATCCATCAACGACGCCTCTCGGAACCTGAATCTCATCCGGCCGGCGTCGGGTCGTTCGATCAAGTAACTGGAGCGTGAGCTGGCCATTTGGGGCGTAGGAAACCAAGGCCGGCTCGGGGACGAAGGAGGAGAGAGCCAGAAACAAGAAAGCCCGCACAGGGCGGGCTTTTCTGGGCGTTTCGTAGACTGCTGGAGACAGGCAGAAACTGCTATTTGGCGCATCCGGCGGGATTCGAACCCACGACCCCTGCCTTCGGAGGGCAGTACTCTATCCAGCTGAGCTACGGATGCTTGTGCGGGCGCAATCATACTCATCTCGAGGCCTGGCGTCCACGTTGGCGCGTTTGTTCGTAATGTTGAACGAACGTGCGTCGTTCGGTCATCTTTGATCAGGATTTCGACAAAGGGCATCCACTTTTTGTTGATTTTATCGAACGGGCTATTGCCCTTCACTTCCTCGCACCCTAGGATTCGTTTGAGATTTCAAACGCCCTTTTGGCCCCCCACATGAGCCGGGCCGCTTCAATCGACTCCGTCCTGGCCGATCGTGGATTGGCTGGAGAACAACCACCTACCCCCGACGCACGTTGCGACGGTGTGAAGGAGACAGAGATGCAACTGAAAGATGCCACGCTGTTCCGCCAGCAAGCCTATATCGATGGCGCTTGGGTGGATGCCGACAACGGACAGACCATCAAGGTCAACAACCCGGCTACCGGCGAGATCATCGGCACTGTACCGAAGATGGGCACCGCTGAGACCCGCCGCGCCATCGAGGCTGCCGATCGGGCTCTGCCGGCTTGGCGTGCGCTGACTGCCAAGGAGCGCGCCAACAAGCTGCGCCGCTGGTTCGAATTGCTGATGGAAAACCAGGACGACCTCGGCCGCCTGATGACCATCGAGCAGGGCAAGCCGCTGGCCGAAGCCAAGGGCGAGATTGCCTATGCTGCGTCTTTCATCGAGTGGTTCGCCGAAGAAGCCAAGCGCGTCTATGGTGACGTGATTCCTGGCCACCAGCCGGACAAGCGCCTGATCGTGATCAAACAGCCGATCGGCGTCACTGCGGCGATCACCCCGTGGAACTTCCCAGCGGCGATGATCACTCGCAAAGCCGGCCCCGCCTTGGCCGCTGGCTGCACGATGGTGATCAAGCCTGCGTCCCAGACCCCGTATTCCGCACTGGCCCTGGTCGACCTGGCCGAACGTGCCGGCATTCCGAAAGGCGTGCTGAGCGTGGTCACCGGTAGCGCCGGCGAAGTGGGCGGCGAGCTGACCAGCAACCCGATCGTGCGCAAGCTGTCCTTCACCGGCTCCACCGAGATCGGTCGCCAGCTGATGGCCGAATGCGCCAAGGACATCAAGAAGGTGTCCCTGGAACTGGGCGGTAACGCTCCGTTCATCGTCTTCGATGACGCCGATCTGGATGCCGCCGTTGAAGGTGCGCTGATCTCCAAGTACCGCAACAATGGCCAGACCTGCGTCTGCGCCAACCGCCTGTACGTGCAGGACGGTATCTACGACGCCTTCGCCGAGAAGCTGAAGGCCGCCGTGGCCAAGCTGAATATCGGTAACGGCCTGGAGGCTGGCGTCACCACCGGTCCGCTGATCGACGAGAAGGCCGTGGCCAAGGTCCAGGAGCACATCCAGGACGCGGTCAGCAAAGGCGCCAAGGTTGTCGCCGGCGGTAATCCGCATAGCCTGGGCGGCACTTTCTTCGAGCCGACCATCCTGATCGACGTGCCGAACAACGCTGCCGTGGCCAAGGAAGAAACCTTCGGCCCGCTGGCCCCGCTGTTCCGCTTCAAGGACGAGGCTGATGTGATCGCCATGGCCAACGACACCGAGTTCGGCCTGGCTTCCTACTTCTACGCCCGTGACCTGGGCCGCGTGTTCCGCGTGGCCGAGGCCCTGGAGTACGGCATGGTGGGCATCAACACCGGCCTGATCTCCAACGAAGTTGCGCCTTTCGGCGGCGTGAAGGCTTCTGGCCTTGGCCGCGAAGGCTCCAAATACGGCATCGAGGATTACCTGGAGATCAAGTATCTCTGCCTCGGCGGTATCTGATCCAAAGACGGGGCAAGGCGCGAAAGAGCGCGCGGCGCCCCAGTTACACCACAAAACCAAACGGGCCTCCGGCAAGCCTGCGCAGTCGATCATCGAATGCTGCGCTGGCCCCTACCGGGGGCATTCATCCTTGAGACTGCGCCGCCCGATGAGCGGCCGTGAGGAACTTATGAGCAAAACCAACGAATCCCTGCTGAAACGCCGTGCTGCCGCTGTTGCCCGTGGCGTTGGCCAGATCCACCCGGTTGTTGCCGAGCGCGCCGAAAACGCCACCGTATGGGACGTAGAAGGTCGCGAGTACATCGACTTCGCCGGTGGCATCGCCGTACTGAACACCGGCCATCTGCACCCGAAAGTGGTCGCCGCTGTTCAAGAGCAGCTGACCAAGCTGTCCCACACCTGCTTCCAGGTGCTGGCCTATGAGCCCTACATCGAGCTGTGCGAAGAAATCGCCAAACGCGTTCCGGGCGACTTCGCCAAGAAGACCCTGCTGGTGACTTCCGGCTCCGAAGCTGTCGAAAACGCTGTGAAGATCGCTCGTGCCGCCACCGGTCGTGCTGGCGTGATCGCCTTCACCGGCGCCTACCACGGCCGCACCATGATGACCCTGTCGCTGACCGGCAAGGTGGTTCCGTACTCCGCTGGCATGGGCCTGATGCCCGCTGGCGTGTACCGCGCTCAAGCACCGTGCGAGCTGCACGGCGTGAGCGAAGACGAGTCCATCGCCAGCATCGAGCGCATCTTCAAGAACGACGCTCAGCCCCAGGACATCGCCGCGATCATCATCGAGCCGGTTCAGGGCGAGGGTGGTTTCTACGTCAACTCCAAGCCGTTCATGCAGCGTCTGCGCGCCCTGTGCGACCAGCACGGCATCCTGCTGATCGCTGACGAAGTGCAGACTGGCGCTGGCCGTACCGGCACCTTCTTCGCCACCGAGCAACTGGGCATCGTTCCGGACCTGACCACCTTCGCTAAGTCCGTTGGCGGTGGTTTCCCGATCTCCGGCGTATGCGGCAAGGCCGAAATCATGGACGCCATTGCTCCCGGCGGCCTGGGCGGCACCTATGCCGGTAGCCCGATCGCCTGCGCCGCGGCCCTGGCCGTGCTGAAAGTGTTCGATGAAGAGAAGCTGCTGGAGCGTAGCCAGGCTGTAGGCGAGCGCCTGAAGGCCGGTCTGCGTGACATCCAGGCCAAGCACAAGGTCATCGGTGACGTTCGTGGCCTGGGTTCGATGGTTGCCATTGAGCTGTTCGAAGGCGGCGATGAGAGCAAGCCGGCTGCCGAACTGACTGGCAAGATCGTTGCCAAGGCGCGCGAGAAGGGCCTGATCCTGCTCTCCTGCGGCACCTACTACAACGTCATCCGCTTCCTGATGCCGATCACCATCCCGGACGCTCAGCTGGACAAAGGCCTGGCCATTGTTGCCGAGTGCTTCGACGAACTCGCCTGAGTCTCGCCCGTGATGTAAAAAAGAAACCCGCTTCGGCGGGTTTCTTTTTGCCCAGAGTTCCGCCGACACGGGCGAGTCCCTCTTCTACTGGTGCCGTGGCTCCAGGTTGTGCCTGGCTATGTTGCGCTTGATTCCGTAAACCCAGCCGACCAGGCTCAGCCTTCAATTCTATTTTGTTTGACTTGGGGCAAGGTCGCTCAGCAAGGCTTCACGAGAACCGCTCATCGCTCTGTTCAGTGAGTAAGGCGGCAGTTTAGACTCCGCGGCTGCCAGCACTTCCCGTCCGCACGATCTTTCCGCCAGTCGAGGTACCCATGCCTGCCCCCTCCAAGGTTCCGGAGATCTTGATCGCAGAGGCCGATCCATGGACAGCAGAGCTGATCGCCCAACTGGTGTTGGACCTGCATGCGAATGCCCGAGTGGTGTTGGTCAGCGATGGGCACGAAGCGCTCGGCCGCTGCAAGCGCCGCCTGCCGGAACTGGTCATCGCCGATGGTGAGTTGCCCGGTATCAATGGCGTCGAGTTGCTGCGCCAGTTGCGTCGCCACCCGCGCACCCCGGCGCTGCCCTTCGTGCTGATCAGTGCCCGGGTCGACGCCAATAGCGTGCGCGCCGTACGCCCGCTGGCCCCATCCGCCTATCTGGGCAAGCCGTTCAATGCCGCCAAGCTGCGCAAGCGTCTGTCTGCCTTGCTGCCGGCCCAGGATACGGGCGCAGGTAGCCCAGCCCCCGCGCTGCTGGTGGACAATCTCAATGAATACCTCGACGGCGTGCGTGAAGAAGGCTTCGGCGCACCGTTGCTGGGTGATGTGCGGGATGCCGTCAGCCAGTGCCTTCACGCCGACCAGATCGACTTGGGCGATCTTGAAGAAACCTTCTCCCGTGACCCGCAGATCACCGCGCGGCTGATCGCCGCTTCCAACAGCGCCGCCCAGCATCTGGGCGTACCCTGCCAGACGCTTCTCCAGGCGATTCAGCGTCTGGGCATCACCCACGCGTTGAACCTGGTGCTGGGGATGGCGCTGGAGCGCAATGCACGACTTCATGACCCGCGCTTGGCTGAGTTGGCCAATAGCACTTGGCGGTCAGCCCAGCGCAGTGCGGAGTTGGCTTACTGGCTTGCCAGCGAGTTGGATCTGGATGCCGAGCTCTGTTACACCGCAGGTCTGCTGCACAACATGGGCGAGCTGGCCTTGCTGCGTAGTCTGCAGGACTGGCAGGACCGCGGGGGCAGCCTGGGCGACCAGGCGCTGCAGGCTACCCTCACGCAACGCGCCGCCAGCTTCGGCTCAGCGCTGCGCATCCGCTGGCGTCTACCCTTTGGCCTGCGTGAGCTGGTGGCGGCCTACCACGTCCTGGGTGGCGGCGTATTTTCCCGCGAGGCGCTGGTGCTCAACCTCTGTGCTGCACTGCTGGAGCTGCCCGCCGGGCAGTCACCACTGAGCCTGATGGATGAACGCGTCACACGACTCTTGCGCATCGATCCAGAGGTACTGGAGCGACTGCCTGCCCGCTTGTTGGCCGGCTGATCAGCTGCCTGCAAGCGCCTCGACGACGAAGTCCAGGCGGTCCTGGCCGAAGAACATCTCATCACCGACGAAGCAGGTCGGCGCACCGAATACTCCACGCTTCACTGCTTCTTCGGTGGCAGCCTTGAGCGCGTCTTTCACCTCTTGATTCCCTACCAGGGCAAGCATCGTTTGCGGGTCGAAGCCCGCCGCGTCCAGCGTTTGCGCCAGGACAGCCGGGTCGCCGAGATTGCGCTTGTCCTGCCAGAGCGCCTTGAACATGGCGTCCAGATAGGCCTCGAAGCGCTCCGGCTGGCACAGTTGGACGCCGATGGCGCCGCGCATCAGTGTCAGGGTGTTGATCGGAAAGTACGGATTGAATACCAGAGGCACGTCATAGCGTGTAGCAAAGCGCTGCAGGTCGATCATCGAATAGCGCCCTTTGGCCGGGACGGCGATGGGCGAGGCGTTGCCGGTGGCCTGGAACACGCCGCCGAGCAGCATCGGGCGATAGCGCAGGGTTGCGTTGCTCCGGGCGCAGATCGCCGGGAGTTGGGTCCAGGCGAGGTAACTGGCTGGGCTGCCCAGGTCGAAGAAGAATTCGACGGTCTTGTTCATGGGGGGGTCTCGTTGTTGTTGGCGAAGGTTCACCAGCGTTCCATCCAGGGTCGCAGATCCAGCTCGAAGGTCCAGGCATCTCGCGGCTGACTGTGCAGGTACCAGTAGCTGTCGGCGATGTGTTCCGGGTTGAGTATGCCGTCCTGGTCCTTCAGTGCATAACGCTCGGGGAAGGACTCGCGAATGAACTCGGTGTCGATGGCGCCGTCCACCACCACATGGGCCACGTGGATATTCCGCGGCCCCAGCTCGCGAGCCATGCTCTGCGCCAGCGCGCGGATGCCGTGCTTGGCCCCGGCGAAGGCGGCGAACCCGGCGGCGCCGCGCAAGCCGGCAGTGGCGCCGGTGAAGAGAATGGTGCCGCGCTCGCGGGTCACCATGCGCTTGGCCACCGCCTGGCTGGTGAGGAAGCCGGCGAAGCAGGCCATTTCCCAGATCTTGAAGTACTTGCGTGCCGTTTCGTCGAGGATGCTGCACGGCACGTTGGCGCCGATGTTGAAGACAAAGGCCTCGATCGGGCCGATGTCGCGCTCGATGGTTTCCACCAGCGCCGCCACCTCTTCTTCCTTGCGCGCATCGGAGGCAAAGCCATGGGCCTCGCCACCTTCGGCGCGGATGCTCTCCACCAGCGGTTGCAGCTTGTCGGCATGGCGCCGGGTCACGCAGGCAACGTAGCCCTCGCGGGCAAACCGCCGGGCGATGGCACCGCCAGTGGCATCGCCAGCGCCTACAACCAGTACGACTTTCTTGTTGTTCGTATCGTGTGCCATGGTGTTCATCCTTTACTAAACGATCGTTAGTTGAACGGACGTTATGCTACGCTCGCCGAGGCGTCAAGCCGGTCAAAGCGGAGGTCGTTGTGCGCTACTCATCCACCCACAAGGAAGAAACCCGGCAGAAGCTGCTGGCAAGCAGCGGCGCCATCGCCAAGCGCGGTGGGTTCTCAACCACCGGCGTCGACGGCCTGATGAAAGCCATCGGCCTCACCGGTGGCGCCTTCTACAGCCATTTCCCCTCGAAGAACGACCTGTTCACCGCCATCGTCCAGCGCGAGCTGTCGCAGAGCCTGATCGGCAACGTTTCGCGTGAGCAGGGTTTCACGCGCGACAAGCTCGAGCGCTGTCTGGAGCGTTACCTGAGCATGGCTCATCTGCAGCATCCCGACAGTGGCTGCGCCATTCCGGCCCTGGGCGCGGAGATCGCTCGCGCCGACCTCGCCGTACGCGAAGAGGCCGAGCACTGGATGCGTCAGCTACAGCAGGCTTGGGCGGAGATCCTCAAAAGCGAGGAACTGGCCTGGGCGTTGATCGCCCAATGTGTCGGCGCGCTGGTGGTGGCACGCATGCTGGCTCGGGAAGGGACGCAGGAGCAGGTGCTGAGCGCCAGCCGCCACTTCCTCAACGAAGCACTGGACGGGCGGCTAGAGCAGTGACCGCTCCGCACAGACGCTGAGGATTTGCTCGCGCAGCCAGGCATTCGCCGGGTCCTGGTCGAAGGATTGGGCCCAGAGCAGTTCCAGGGAGAAGCTCGGCAGGCCATCCAGGGGGCTGCTGACTTCGGTTCGGGCATCGCCGAGCAGCGCATGTACCCGTGCCGGCAGTACCAGCAGAAGATCACTGTCTCGCACCAGTTGCAGCGCAGCCAGGTAGTTGTTGGTGCGGGCGGCAATCTGCCGGGCACGGCCTTGTTGCTGCAACCAGCCGTCGATCATGTTGCGGTCGGAGTCCCAGGGCGTCGGGAATACCTGGCGACGCGTACAGAAGCTGTCGAGGTCCTCCACCGGCGCAGTGCCGGCTGCCCTCACGCAGAGCAGATCGTCCTTAAGCAAGGCCAGGCTGACCAGGCCAGGATGGACGCGGTGCTGGTGCGGGCCAAAGCCGAGGGCAAGGTCCAGCTCACCGTTCTGCAAGGCATCGGCGGGAATCTCCTTGCCCAGGCGCTGCACGGTGAGGCTCACCGGGTAACCCGCCGCGCCGATTCGACGCAACAGCAGCGGCAGGATCAGCAGCTCGAAATACTCCGGGGCGCAGAGCCTGAAGGTGTGCGGAGCCTGTTTGGGGTCGAAACTGCTGGCCTCGCTGTAGCAGGTGTTGATCAGGTCCACCATCGACTTGGCGTGGGGGTGCATGGCCAGCGCCTTTCGCGTCGGTCGCATGCCGCTACGGGTGGCGATGAACAGCTCGTCGGCAAAGCATGAACGCAGCTTTTTCAGGCTGTAGCTGATGCTCGAGGCACTGAGATTGAGGGCCTCGGCCACCTCGCCCAGATGCTGGCGCTCACAGATTGCGAGGAAGACCAGGAGGTCCTGGATGTCGATTTTGCGCAGTCCATTGGCGAGCAGCATGGCGTCGTTCCGGGAAGATGAGGGCACCATCAGAACCCGAGGCTCCGCTGATCGCAAGGCAGATCGCGTGTGCCTGCCAATGACCTGATCAAACCTTGGCCACACGGGCCGGACTCAACCGCACCAGCCAGGCCATGCCGAACAGGATCAGCAGCGCACCAGCCCAGGCCAGCGGCGCTGGTGCACGGTCCAGCCAGGCGCTTTGCAGCAGCAGGGCGAATAGGCCGCTCAGGTAGCTGTAGGCAATCACCGTGGCCGGCGGCAGCGAGTGGATGGCGCGGTGCAATAGCCAGAAGGTCGCCAGGGTAGCGCTCAGGGCCAGGTAGAGCAGCCAGGCGAAGTCGCTGGTGGATACTCCCCGCAGCCCCTCCCAACGCTGTCCGAGGGTGCTGGCCAGCGCCAGCAGCAGCCCACCGGCCAGCAAGTTACCGCAGGCCAGCGAGGCCGCACTGCGCTGTTCGCCCAGCCAGGGCTTGAGGCGTTGGCTGAGCGGTGCGTAGAGCGCCATGGCCAGGCAACCGAGGCCATACAGGCCATAGGCGTAGGCATCGAAATGGGCGCGGTCGAGTCCGAGCAGGGCCAGCGCGCCGAGCGCGGCAACCAGGGTTGGCCAAAGGCGCTGAAGTACGGGCCTGCGCAGCATCAGGCGCTCGCCGGCCAGGGTCAGCAGCGGCACGCTGACATAGAGCAGCGCGGTATCCAGGGCCGTGGTGTGTTTGAGGGCCTCGAACAGGCTGCCGAAGTACAGCGCCAGGAGGAGGCCGAGAACAGCATGGGCTGTCAGCGCCCGCCCATTCGGTAGGCTGGGTCGTCGCAGCAGAAAGGGCAGGAACATGGCGGCCGAAAGCAGCAGGCGCAGGGCTGTCAGTGGTAGCGCATCCAGCGCCGGGTTGACCTCGGCGGCGGCGAAGAACGACAGCGCCACCAGCAGAGCCCAGAGCAGCATCGAGGCGTGGGCGTTCAGCATGTTGGGTCTCCGGCGAATGGTAGGGGGGCCATTGCGCCAGAGAGGCCAAGAGCGGGCAACTCAAAAACCGGAAGGGTGATGCAGGAAATTGGTGTCGCGCGAGCGCATTTGGGATGCCGTCGGACTAGAGTTATGCCCAGACCCTGACCGAGGTGAACCCCATGGCCCATGAAGCATCGGCGCGCCTCGCCCTGGCGAGCGCTTGCAGCTTGCTCGCCGCCTTCACCCCGGTTCAGGCCGACGAGCGATTCGCCGCCGCCCGAGCCACCTTGCTGGAGGACAGCCACTTCCTCCGTGATGCCACCTTCGAGCGAGTGCAGCAGGTGCGTTTCTCGTTCCGTGAACCGCCATTGGAGGAGGGGCAGACACCTGCCTGGGGCCGGGCCTTCGGCAGCCACGGTTCAGTGGATAGCGACCACCAGGCCGCGCGCCGTGAGCGGGACATCGGTGGCCTGTTCGCCGGCAGCGAGCGCAAGATCGGCAGTTGGCTGCTGGGGGCGGTGGCCGGGTACTCGGCGACCTCGGTCGAAGTCGAGAGTCGCGACCTGGATATCCACAGTCTTCACTTGGGCGGCTATGCCGGCACCAAGATCTACAACCAGATCGGGGTGAAGCTGGGAGCAGCCTGGAGCGGCGCTGATGCGGACGGGCAGGGTGGCGATTCCGACAGCGGGCAAGTGTTCGGCGAGCTGAGCTATTCGCTCGATTTCCGCGATTTCAGTCTGGAGGGGTTCAGCGAACTGGCGTACGTGCGACTGGATACCGATTCCCACAGGGCCGTGGACAGCCAACGCGATGAGATTGGCTACAGCACCTTTGGCCTGCGCGGGACGACTCGCATCAGCCTCGCCTCGGGCAAGCGCCTGACCGCACGCCTCAGCTCGGGTTGGCGGCATGCCTACAGCGACAGCCGACTCACCGATGAAAGCGGCGCCGAGGTCGCGCTTACCGAAGACAGCATCCGCCTCGACCTGGGGCTGGACTATGAACTCACCGAGCAGGCTTACGCTGGCCTGTTCTACAACGGTGCCTATGCCGAGGACGCGTCGGACAATGGATTGAGCGTCCGGCTCAGTTTGAGGTTGTAGGGTAAGCCGATTCCGACCTTAGATTGCCTGCATATCGAAATCGGCCTTGCCGACGCCGCAGTCCGGGCAGATCCAGTCCGGCGGGATATCCTCCCAGCGCGTGCCTGCGGGGATGCCCTCTTCAGGCCAGCCCTTGGTTTCGTCGTAGATCAGACCGCAGACCACACAGGTCCAGGTTTTCATATCGCTACCTCGCTTGCCGCTCATTCTCGGATAAGGCGCGCGTCCATAGACGCGCAGGAGCTCGGGTGCGGCCCCACGCATTGATTGGCCGTTAGCAGGCTGTTGAAAAACCACCTGCGTTGCCAATAGGGCATTGAAAGTGGGCTCAGAATACTCATGTACAGTTTGTAAACTCCGCTTCTTCGGCCGTTTGCCTCGCTTACTTTTTCATCAATCTGCTAGACGGCCTGTACCTTTGCCGCCGTCGTCCGCTCCTGCGCGTGCCAGCGGTTGGCGCGGGCGAAGGTGCCGAAATCGTTGAAGCGCACTCCCATCTCGCGCATCACCTTGTGCGCCACTGGCGCGGTCATCTGGCGGATGTAGAAGGGCTCCTTCACCACGAAATGGTGAATGGCGTGGGTGCTGCCGAAGTTGAAGCAGAACGCCTGCAGCGGCCACATCCACCAGGGGTTGAGGACCTGGGTCTGCTGGATCACGTTGCCCGGCTCGACGTCGCCGTAATAGTGCATGTTGGAGCTGACGAAGTGCAGGCAGAAGGTGCGCAGCACGTTGGGGCCGACCAGCACCACCACGGCGATGTCGACGATCTCCATAGCCTCCAGCGTGGCGCCCGACCAGTTGATCGGTGCACCCAGGGCACTGGCCAGTGCGTCCGCGGCATGGAAACCGAGGAAGACGTACCAGGTGCTCCAGTTGAGCAGGGCCAGGGGCGCGTAGACCTTGAGCGTACGCAGCAGGATACTTTTCTTGTGGACCCAGCTCTGGGCTCGCAGCATGCGGATCAGCGACGACATCACGTTGTCGCCTACCATCAGCAAGCGCGCGATGCCCCAGGGTTCGCCGTTGGTGATGGCGCGCTCTTCCATGTCGGTCTCGGTGCCCGACACTTTGTGGTGGTTGAGGTGCAGGTGACGGCGGATCCAGGGGTTGATGGTGCTTGGCCGAGCCAGCCAGACCATCGTCATCATCAGGTTGTGCGCGATTCGCTGCTTGCGGAAGTACATGCTGTGGATAAGGTCATGCTCCAGCTCGTGGGTCAGCGAGGCGAAGAAGGCATTGAGCAGCAGGCACGCCCACCAGGCAATAACACCTTCCAGGTAGAGCAGGGCCGAGCCGCACATGCCGGCCAGGGCGACGGTGAGGATACCGGCGCCGAGCAGGTCCTGATGCTTGAGGATCGGGTAACGCTTGCGCAGTTCGACGCCGTGGGCCATCACCACTTCACGAATATGCGCGGATCGCTGTTGGTCATTGACGAGCTGGGGGCTTGCGGTCGGGCGGGACATGCTTCCATCCTCTTGTTGGCGATGGGCCTACTCTGCCGTCGCAAGCCCGGGCCGCGCCCGACCGAGCACGCCAACCTGTTGACCGGAAACGCCAACCTGCATGAGTGCCGAACCTACCACCCTCGCCAGTTGGACCCGCGCGCTGCGCAAGCAGCTGGATGCGCTCGGCCTCGACAGCGCGGCCCTCTGCCGTCAAGCGCACCTCGACCCGGCGCTGATGGACGACCCCAACGCGCGCTATCCGCTGTCGGCCACCACCCGTCTTTGGGAGCTGGCCGTGGCGGCCAGCGCTGACCCGGCGCTGGGTCTGAAGGTTTCCTCCTACGTCAGCCCCACAACCTTCCATGCTCTGGGTTATGCGCTGGTCGCCAGTTCGAGCCTGCGCGAGGTGTTCGAGCGCATCGTTCGCTATCACCAAGTGGTCAGCGACGCGCTGGAGTTGGAGCTCTGCCGGCAAGACGACTGCTATGCGTTCCGTCTGTGGGTTCCCGACGACGGACCGGAGCCGGCGCCTGAGGCGCTGGATGCGTTCGCCGCCATCTACGTGCGCACCTGCCGCAATCGGCTGGGGCGTGACTATGCGCCGCTGGCCGTCTACTTGCGCAGGCCGTGTCCGGCCGATCCACAACCCTGGCACCAAGTGTTTCGCGCGCCACTGCATTTCGGCGCCGAGGAAAACCGCCTGGAATTCGCCATTGCTGACTTCGAGCAAGCCCTGGACGACGCCAATCCCGAGCTGGCCGAACACAACGAAGCGGTGCTCAAGCGCACCCTCGAGCAATTGCAGCAACCCACCTGGTCGCGCCGGGTGCGTGCCTGCCTTGAAGCGCAGCTGCCCAATGGCGAGCCTTCCGCCGAGCGCATCGCGCAGTCCCTCCACCTCAGTCTGCGCAGCCTGCAACGGCACCTGGCGGACGAAGGCTGCAGCTATGAACAACTGCTCGGTGATACGCGCCAGAATCTCGCGCTGGTGCACATGCGTGATCCGCGCTGTTCCATCAGCGAGATCGCCTACCTGCTCGGCTTTGCCGATACCAGCAGCTTCAGCCGCGCGTTCAAGCGCTGGACCGGGCAGAGCCCGAGCCAGTATCGCGGAAGTCTGCCCCGTTGAACCTGGGTGGGTTCAAGCCCACGCCAGGGGCCTGATCTTTGTGGGGGCTTAGCCAGGGTGGGGCAGGCGGCGCTCTACTGAGCGAAGCGATAGCCTCGGGCGAGATTGATGGGTATCGCTGCGCCGACCCATTCTACGAATCTACGGTCTCTGGGCCGCGTGGCGCAGGCGTTCGAGGTCGAGGATTTCGATTTCTCCGTAGGTCAGGCGCAGCACGCCCTGGGCCTCCAGTTCCTTGAGGATCTGGTTGGTCGTCTGCCGCGACACCGCCAGCATCAGCGCCAGCTGCTCCTGAGCGAGCTGGATCACTCGCCGTCGCTCGGCCGTTTCGCCGTAACCTTCGGCGATCATCAACAGACGCCGTGCCAAGCGCTGCGAGGCCGGTAGCAGGCTCATCTCCTCCAGGGCGATGAAGGCCAGACGCAGCTTCTGGCTCATCAGCAGGGCGAAATCTCGCCAGTACCTGGGCTCGCGCTGCAGCAATGCCAGCAGTGCTGCCTGGGGTACGTTGAGCAGCGTCGTCGCCGTCTCGGCAAAGGCGTCGTGGGTGCGCGGGAGTCCGTCGAAGAGGGAGATCTCACCGAACCAGGACGGTGTCTCCATCATCATCAACAGCGCTTCCTTGCCGCTTTCGCTGGTGCCGCCGACGCGGACCGTGCCATCCAGCACGGCGTACAGGCCGCAAGGCGGGTCGCCCCGGCGAAAGAGCCGCTGGCCCGGCGCCAGTCGGCGCAACTGTGCCAGGGCGAGCAATTCGTCCTGCAGGTTGCAGGGCAGGTGGCTGAACCAGTGGCCCGCGAGCAGTTGGGCGCGATAGGGTTGGAGATCGGTCGAGGACATGGGCTTTGTCGGCTACCTGACAGAAGTGGTCCGGGGGCTGAGGCCATTATCGACGCCACAGCGTGCCACCGGAGGACTACAACAATGAAAACGCTCATCGACCATCTTGGCCAATATGCCGAATATCACCGCGACCGTCGCAACATCGCCAGCCATTTCATTGGCATCCCGCTCATCGTGGTCGCTGTGGCGGTGTTGCTGTCGCGCCCGGGTTTCGAGGTGCTCGGCCTATGGCTGTCGCCCGCTGCATTCGTGGCTCTGGCATCGGCACTGTTCTACCTACGACTGGATCGGCGTTTCGGCCTGGTCATGGCTGCGTTGCTCGGGCTTAGTCTGTGGGCGGGCGCGGCGCTGGCAGTTCAAGGCACCGGCACCTGGCTCGGCGCCGGCCTGGGAATGTTCGTGGTGGGCTGGGTGATCCAGTTCGTCGGCCATTACTACGAAGGGCGCAAGCCGGCATTCGTCGATGACCTGATGGGGCTGGTCGTCGGGCCGCTGTTCGTGGTGGCGGAACTGGCGTTCATGCTGGGTCTGCGCAAAGAGGTGGAGCGTGCGGTGGAAGAGCGGGCGGGGCCGACCTGCATTCGGACGAACAAGGCTGCGTTTTGACTGCCGACATCCCACACCCCCGGCCCCTCTCCAGGGGGAGGGGAGTTGGTCCGTGCCGAGGTTGATGGCTGTACTCAGCCGCATTCCGACTCACCAGCCACTTGTGAGGTGTCAGGCGCGAGTCACCTCTCTCCTCTTCAGGGAGAGGAGCTGGGCGAGAGGGCGCCCAACGCCAACAACTGGCCACTCATCGATCGTGCATGGCGGTCCACCATGATCGGTGCATAGGGTCGGCCCGACGTGCTGACCAGGGCATTGCTCTGGCTGTTGAGGTCGCGCAGCGCCGCCCTCAGGAAACCCCAGCGTGTCTTCAGCTTGGCGACCGCCGGGTCGACCTTGCCGTCGAGCGGCTGCAGTTGGGCATCGATGGCCGGCAGCAGCGTCCGCTCATCCTGACCGATGTAGGTGTCGGAGTTCTCGCGGGCGATCTCGAAAGTGCCGATATAGGCTCGGCTGAGGTACTGTACGGCGAGGTACTCGACCTTGGCGGGCAGCTCGGCCCGCGCCGCGTCGCTGGACTGGGTGCGCGCGGCGATGAGGAAGTCACGCAGCGCCTTGCTCAGTTCCTGGGGGTAACGCCAGGGCACGTCCTCTTCCTTGTGGCCGAAGGAAACACCTCGCTGCAACTGGGTAACGAGTAGCTCGTGCGATTGGCGTAACCGGTCGCTGGGTTCGGCGATGCGCCGGTAGGCAGCAGCCAGCGACTTGAGATCCGCCTCCAGGCGGGCCGAATGACCCTGTTGAAATCCTTCGCCACGAAACAGCAGCAGGCTGCTGGTGGCACGGCAGGCGTGTATCTGCACCAGCTCCAGCGGCCCGATCGCCTCGGCCAGGGCCGGAGCGAAGCTGCCGCAAAGCCAGAGGGCGAAGCCGAACAGCAATCGGCCTACAGACATACGAATCATCTCGGGTGCTCCTGTTGTTTTTGTTGTGAGCAATTGCTGAGGTGCAGTCGGGCGCCATGGGTGGGCCCCCGACAAGCGTAAAGCGCCGGAGCCTGGAGACCATTACCCGAAAGAGTGATTTGTGCGTACGTCGAGGTTTAGGCACTCCACGGACCTCGTCAGAACCCCACCGTTGGCTGCTGCCACGCCTTGGGCTTGAAGTACAGCGTCTCGCCGCGCACCAGGCCGGTCAGGCTGTCGTGGTCTTTCACCACCTCGGCCTCGATCAGTTCGTCCTGGCCCTGTACCTTCAGCGTCACCCGGGTGATGGCGCCCAGTGGGCGGATGTCGCGCACTTCCGCTTCGCGGTGGTCTTCCACTTCCTGGCGCGACAGCGAGACCTCGTGCGGACGGAACAGCATGTGCTGGTCGTCGCCCAGATGCAGGCGGTTGGAGTCGCCGAGGAAGTGGTAGACGAAGTCGCTCGCCGGCTTTTCGTACACCTCGCCCGGCGCGCCGATCTGCTCGATCACGCCTTTGTTCATCACCACGATGCGATCGGCCACCTCCATGGCTTCTTCCTGGTCGTGCGTGACGAACACCGAGGTCAGGTTGATCTCTTCGTGTAGGCGCGCCAGCCAGCGGCGCAGCTCCTTGCGCACCTTGGCGTCGAGGGCGCCGAAGGGCTCGTCGAGCAGCAGAATCTTCGGCTCCACCGCCAAGGCGCGGGCCAGGGCGATGCGCTGGCGCTGGCCGCCGGAGAGTTGCTCCGGGTAGCGGTCGGCGAGCCAGTCGAGCTGCACCATGCTCAGCAGTTCGTGGACTTTCTCGGCGATCTGCTTCTCGCTCGGACGCTCGCGCTTGGGTTTCATGCGCAGGCCGAAGGCGACGTTGTCGAACACCGTCATGTGGCGGAACAGCGCGTAGTGCTGGAACACGAAGCCGACGTTGCGATCGCGCACATCGTGCTGCGAAACGTCCTCGCCGTGGAACACGATGCTGCCCACGTCCGGGGTTTCCAGGCCGGCGATGATCCGCAACAGGGTGGTCTTGCCGCAGCCCGACGGGCCGAGCAGCGCCACCAGTTCGCCGCTGTGGATATCCAGGTTGATCTCGTTCAGTGCCTTGAAAGCATTGAAGTTCTTGCTGACGTTACGGATTTCGATCGACATGAATTATTCCTCCGCGTCGCTGTGACGTAGGCGGGAAAGACGGGCTTCGCTCCACTGCTTGAGCAGCAGGATGAACAGCGCCAGCACCAGCAGCAGGCTGGCAACGCTGAAGGCGGCGACGTGGTTGTACTCGTTGTAGAGAATCTCGACGTGCAGTGGCAGGGTGTTGGTGACGCCACGGATATGGCCTGAAACCACCGACACCGCACCGAACTCGCCCATGGCTCGCGCGGTGCAGAGCACCACGCCGTAGATCAGGCCCCATTTGATGTTCGGCAGGGTCACGTGCCAGAACATCTGCCAGCCGCTGGCACCCAGCAGCCTCGCGGCTTCTTCTTCCTGGGTGCCCTGTTCTTGCATCAGCGGAATCAGTTCGCGGGCGACGAAGGGGAAGGTGACGAACAGGGTGGCCAGGACGATGCCAGGCACGGCGAAGACGATCTGGATGTCGCGGTCCTGCAGCCAGGAGCCAAAATAGCCCTGGGCGCCAAACAGCAGCACGTAGATCAGACCGGCGATCACCGGGGACACCGAGAAGGGCAGGTCGATCAGCGTGACCAGCAGGCTCTTGCCGCGGAACTCGTACTTGCTCACGCACCAGGCGGCGGCCACGCCGAATACCACGTTGAGCGGTACCGAGATGAACACGGCGAGCAACGTCAGCTCCAACGCGGCGAGGGCATCTGGCTCGAAGATGGCGGTGATGAAGGTGCCCAGGCCTTGCTTGAGCGCTTCGCTCAGCACCACGAACAGCGGCAGCAGGAGAAACAGGGCGAAGGCCAGCCAGGCGCCGGCGATCAGAATACGGCGACCCCAGGCGTTGCCTCGGCGGGCAGCGTTGGCGGAGGACGCAGTGGTCAGCGTTGCAGAACTCATGGCGCGCTCCTCAGGGGGTCTCGATGCGGCGTTGCAGCAGATTGATCAAGAGCAGCAGGACGAAGGAGACCACCAGCATCAGCACGCCGATTGCGGTGGCGCCGGTGTAGTCGTACTGGTCGAGCTTGACCATGATCAGCAGCGGCAGGATTTCGGTCTTCATCGGCATGTTGCCGGCAATGAAAATCACCGAGCCGTACTCGCCAACGCCGCGGGCGAAGGCCAGCGCGAAACCGGTCAGCCAGGCTGGCAGCAGGGCTGGCAGCAGCACGTGGCGAAACACCTGGAGTGGCTTGGCGCCGAGGCAGGCAGCGGCTTCTTCCACTTCACGCGGGATGTCGGCCAGCACCGGCTGCACCGTGCGCACCACAAAAGGCAGGGTGACGAAGGTCAGTGCCAAGGTGATACCGAGCGGGGTGTAGGCGATCTTGATACCGATGTCGGTGGCGAACTGACCTACCAGGCCGGCCGGTGCGTAGAGCGCGGTCAGGGCGATCCCCGCCACCGCAGTGGGCAGGGCGAAAGGCAGGTCGACCATGGCGTCGATGACCTTGCGACCGAAGAAGTCATAGCGCACCAGGACCCAGGCCAGCAGGGTGCCGATGATGCCGTTGAGCACGGCGGCGGCCAGGGCAGTGCCGAAACTGAGCTTGAGGGCAGCGATCACGCGGGGCGCGCTGATGATGGTCCAGAACTGTTCCCAGGTCAGCTCGGTGGTCTTGAGAAACAAGGCCCCCAGGGGAATCAGGACCAGCAGGCTGAGGTACACCAGGGTGTACCCCAGGGTCAGCCCGAAGCCGGGTATGACCGGTGAGATGCGTCGTGACATGTTCTGTCCTTACTCTGCGTTGGAACGCTTGGTTGCTCTGGAGCCAGCCCCGTCGAGCCGCTTCCAGCAAACAGGCCCGATCCGTGGATCAGGCCTGGTTTTGCTCCTTCCGTGGAGCACCTCGATGGGTATCGCTCCGCTCCACCCATCCTACGAGGAAGCCGTAGTTACGTAGGATGGGTGGAGCTTGCGATACCCATCAAAAGCCCGCCGGCATGGGGCGCTTATTGCGCCTGGTAGATCTGGTCGAAGATCCCGCCGTCGTTGAAGAATTTGGGTTGGGCGTCCTTCCAGCCGTTGAAGTCCTTGTCCACGGTCACCAGGTCGAGTTTCGGAAACTGCTTGGCGTATTCGGCCGCGACTTTTTCGTTACGTGGGCGGTAGAAGTTCTTCGCCGCAATGCGCTGGCCTTCCTCGCTGTACAGGTACTGCAGGTAGGCTTCGGCGACCTTTCGGGTGCCCTTCTTGTCGACGTTCTTGTCCACCACCGATACCGGCGGCTCGGCGAGGATCGACAAGCTTGGCGCGACGATCTCGAAGTTCTCGCCGCCCTGTTCCTTCAGGGCCAGGAAGGCTTCGTTCTCCCAGGCCAGCAGCACGTCGCCGATCTGGTTGTTGACGAAGGTGATGGTCGAACCGCGGGCGCCGGTGTCGAGAACCGGCACATGCTGGTACAGCGCCTTCACGTATTCCTGGGCCTTGGCTTCGCTACCGTACTCTTTCTTCGCCCAGGCCCAGGCGGCCAGGAAATTCCAGCGGGCGCCGCCGGAGGTCTTCGGGTTCGGGGTTATGACCTCTACGCCTGCTTTGGTCAGGTCGCCCCAGTCCTTGATGCCCTTAGGGTTGCCCTTGCGGACCAGGAATACGATGGTCGAGGTGTAGGGTGTACTGTTCTGCGGCAGGCGAGCCTGCCAGTTTTCCGGGATCAGCTTGCCGAGTTTCTGCAGTTCGTCGATGTCGCCGGCCAGCGCCAGGGTCACCACGTCGGCCTTCAGACCATCGATCACGGCGCGGGCCTGTTTGCCGGAGCCGCCGTGGGATTGCTGGACTTTCACGTCTTCGCCACCCTGGGCTTTCCAGTGCTTGGCGAAGGCAGCGTTGTATTCCTGGTAAAGCTCACGGGTCGGGTCGTAGGACACGTTGAGCAGTTCGGTGGCGGCGGCGGCCGGGCCGGCGATCAGGGCGCTGGCGAGGGCGGCGAGGGCGAAGCGGCGAATCGACATTATCTAGCTCCTGGAATCTGGACTTGTTCAGTGCTGGCTGGGGCTGGTTGTTCTTCGCAGGCGTGGTTGGCGCGAACTGCTTGTCGATACGCCCTCCGGTGGTCCGGTCGGGTCGTCGGGGATTCAGGTATTGCGGGTTGCGGGAGGCTGCAGGCGGAACTTCTCTTTGCGTTCGATCTGCACCACCTGGCCGTTGTGCACGGTGATTTCAACCGAGCCGAAACGCAGGCCATTCAGGGCACTCTGGATTTCTCGCAGGATGCTGGCTTCGTCCTGGCCTTCCAGGCTACGGAGGGTTGCGCTCATGGTCGTGCTCCTTGAGTGGGGCCCGCGGCTTAGGGCGTGGGACGTTCCGCGTGGCGTGAGCGCATCTTAAGCAGGTAACTTATATTCTTAAAAATACTATTTAAGAATTTTAATATAACCAAATTAACTCGTCGTTCAGGATCAGGCTTTGCGCCAGTTCCACTCGATGTCCTCGGGTGGCAGGGGGCGGCTGAACAGGTAACCCTGGCCGTAGTCACAGCCGATCTGCTGCAGGAAGTCCAGCTGCTGCGGGGTCTCGATGCCTTCGGCCAGCACCACGAGGCCGAGGTTGTGGCCCAGCGCATTGACCGCCCGGGCGATGGCTGCGTCGTCCTTGTCGGCAGGCAAGCCGCGAACGAAACTCTGGTCGATCTTCAGCTTCTGCACGGGCAGACGCTTGAGGCGCTGCAGCGACGAATAGCCCGTGCCGAAGTCGTCGATGGCCAGGCGAACGCCCAGTTCACGCAGGCGCTCGAGCAGTTCGCGGGCGCTATCCGGGTCGGCCATCACGGCGCTTTCGGTAATTTCCAGTTCCAGATGCGCTGGCGCTAGGCCGGTATCGGCCAGCACGCGGGCGATCTCCTGACTCAGACCTGCCCGGCTGAACAGTCGGCACGACAGGTTGACTGCGACGAACGTCAGCTCGCGGCCCTGCCCAAGCCAAGTCTGCATCTGCCGGCAGGTCTGTTCCAGCACCCAGAGATCGATGCTGGCGATGAGTCCGGTTTCCTCTGCAATCGGCAGGAACTCGCCGGGCGGAACCAGTCCGCGCTCCGGGTGCTGCCAGCGCACCAGGGCCTCCAAGCCGATCAGGCGGTTGTCGGTCAGGCGCTGGATCGGCTGGTAGTGCACGCGCAGCTCGCCCTGTTCCAGGGCATGTCGCAGTGCGGCGACCATCTCCACGCGCTGGCGCGCCTGGTTGGTCAGCTCCAGGCTATAGAAGGCGAAGGTCTCGCGGCCGTTGCTCTTGGCCTTGAACAGCGCCGAGTCGGCGTTGCGCATGATCTGCTCGACGTTCTCGGCGTCAGTCGGGAACAGGCTGATGCCCAAGCTGGCGCTGATGAACAACTCGTGGTCTTCGATCCGGAAAGGCTGTCGCAGGGCGAAAAGGACGCGCTGGGCAAAGTCGGCGGCCTGGTCCGCGCTGGGGCAGTCTTCCCAGATCACGCCGAACTCGTCGCCGCCCAGTCGAGCCAGCGTCATGCCACCTTCCAGCAGCCCCTGCAGGCGCAGGCCGGCCTCCTTGAGCAGCTGGTCGCCGCGAGAATGGCCAAAGCTTTCGTTGACGTGCTTGAAGTGGTCCAGGTCCATGAGCAGCACGGCGCCGGGCCGATCTTCCCGAGTCGACCGTTCCAGCGCATGCTCGACGCGCTCGGTAAAGAGCAGGCGGTTCGGCAGGTTCGTCAGGGGGTCATGGTGGGCCAGGAAGTCGAGTTCGTGCTGCGAGCGCTTGATCGCACTGATGTCGGAGAAGACGGCAACATAGTGTGTCAGCTCACCATCTTCATCGAAGATGGAACGGATGTTCTGCCAAAGCGGGTAAACCTCGCCGTTCTTGCGACGATTCCAGACCTCGCCACTCCACTCATTACGGTGGTGCAGTGCACTCCACATCGCCTGGTAGAAATCCAGCCCATGGCGTCCGGAGCTGAACATGCGCGGATTGCGCCCCATGACCTCTGCCTCGGTATAGCCGGTAATACGGGCAAAAGCGCGATTGACGTGGACGATCTCGCTCTGGGCGTTGGTGACCAGCACCCCCTCCAGGGTGCTGTCGAACACGGCAGCGGCCTGGCGCAGGCTGCTTTCCTGGGTGCGGCGGGTCTGCAGGTATTCGCGCAGGCGGCGCAAGTGCAGGCACAGCAGCAGGTAGAGCATCAGGCTGGTGACGAGGACGAAGCCCAGTCCCTTGAACGTCTGTAGCTCGGCGAGCTCGCGCGCGCCAATGTTGAGCGCCATGAGGGCATGGTCGCTGAACAGCACCCAGAGGCTGGCAATCATGAAATAGGGCAGCACCAGTTTCAGGGCGCTGAACTTGGAACGCATGGAGGTGCCTTCCTGGCTCGGGTGATGGGGCGGGGCGCGCATTATAGAGCAACTGCTGGCTATTTGATTTCTATCTAAAAGACAGGATGGTTTTCTTGTGGGCCTTGGTGATAATGCAAACAGGTTTGTCCGACAAACTGTGTTTTCCTACTACCGAGGCAATACCATCCATGTGGTACAACGGTTTTCTCGACCTGTCGCCATGGCAACTGGTGGCGGTCACTCTCGTGCTGACCCATATCACCATCGTCAGCGTTACCGTCTATCTGCACCGCTATTCCGCGCACCGTTCTCTGGAGCTGCATCCGGCGCTCAAGCATTTCTTCCGCTTCTGGCTGTGGATGACCACCTCCATGAATACCCGCGAGTGGACCGCCATCCACCGCAAGCACCACGCCAAGTGCGAAACCGCCGACGACCCGCACAGCCCGGTCGTCAAGGGGGTGTGGACCGTCCTGCGCAAGGGAGCCGAGCTCTATCAGATCGAGGCGAAGAACGAAGAAACCTTGCGCATCTATGGCAAGAACTGCCCGGATGACTGGATGGAGCGCAATGTCTACGCGCGCTTCCCCATCGCTGGCGTGACCCTTCTGGCGCTCATCGATCTCGCCCTGTTCGGCGCGCTCGGTCTGACCGTCTGGGCCGTGCAGATGGTCTGGATTCCGCTCTGGGCCGCCGGTGTCGTCAATGGCCTGGGCCATGCCATCGGCTACCGCAACTTCGAATGCCGCGACGCGGCCACCAACCTGGTGCCCTGGGGCATCCTCATCGGTGGTGAAGAACTGCACAACAACCACCATACCTACCCGAACTCCGCCAAGCTGTCCGTCAAGAAGTGGGAGTTCGACATGGGCTGGGCCTGGATCAAACTGTTCAGCCTGTTCGGCCTGGCCAAGGTGCAGCGTGTGGCGCCCATCGCCCACCGCGTGGAAGGAAAGGGCAACCTGGACATGGACACCGCCATGGCCATTCTCAACAATCGCTTCCAGATCATGGCGCAGTATCGCAAGCTGGTGATCGGTCCGCTGGTGAAACAGGAACTGGCCAAGGCTGACGCGTCGGTTCGCCACTCGTTCCGCCGCGCCAAGCGCCTGCTCTCCCGCGAGACCAGCCTGCTGGACGAACGCCATCAGGCGCGCATCGCCGCCATGCTGGAGCAGAGCCAGTCCCTGAAAGTGATCTACGAGAAGCGCCTGGCGCTGCAGCAGATCTGGGTGAAGACCAGCGCCAACGGCCACGACATGCTCGCTGCCATCAAGGACTGGGTGCAGGAGGCCGAGGCCAGCGGCATCCAGTCGCTGCGCGATTTCGCCGAGCAGCTCAAGACTTACTCGCTGCGCCCGGCTACCGCCTGATAACGCAGTAACCGTGAAAAAGGCCGGCAGATTTGCCGGCCTTTTTTATTTGCGCGCGGGGTCTTCTGCTCCTTGTGGGGGCGATTTCAATCGCTAAGGGCAGCGCAGCTGCCCCGGACATTGCAGGCCGAACCTGCGGCCCGGTCAGCGAATGAATTCGCCCCCACAAGAAGGCTCCCGCACTGGCTTCAGAACACCTCGATCGGGTAGTCGACGATCAGGCGCAGTTCGTCCACGTCGTTGTCCACGGCGTTATAGCCGTTACTACCGCGGTGGTTGGCCCAGCGGGCGCGCACGGCGAGGTCCTTGGCCGAGCCGTCCTGCACCACGTACTTGATGTCGAAGTCGCGCTCGTAGTGGCGCGCATCCTTGCCGTCGACGCTGTACCAACTGCTGTAGCCGGGGCTGTTCGGGTCGACTTTGGTCAGGTCCAGCTCGCCACGCGAGTAAGCGACCATGGCACTCAAACCGGGGACGCCAAGGCCGGCAAAGTCGTAGGCGTACTGCAGCTTCCAGGATTCCTCGTTGGGACCGTTGAAGTCGGAGTACTGCTGCGAGTTGTCCAGGTAGATGCTGTCGCCCTGGTTGATGTAGTCGAAGGGGGTGTTGCCGTTGACCTTCTGGTACACCGCCGTGACCTTGTGGTGGCCGACGCCGACTGCGAAGTGCGCGCTGTAGGTGTTGTTGGCGATGTCGCCAAGCAGCGCATCGCCGGTGTCCTGGGTTCTGTAGTAATGGATGCCCGGGTTGAGGCTGACCAGGTCGTTGAGCTGCCAAGTGTAGTCCAGGTCGGCGTAGTACTGGTTCCACACGTCCTGCAGTTCGGAAGCGTAGAGACTGCTGGTGAAGCCTTCGGGGCCCGTCCAGGTGCCGCCCAGCCAGCTGATGTGGTGGCTCTTGCGGTCGTCTGGGAAGCTGCCGTAGGAGCTGTCGATGCGACGATGCCCGCTCTGGTTGTAGAGCTTGGTGAAACTTACCTGGCCACCTTCCAGGCGCAGGTCTTTCACGCTCTGGTTGACCAGGCTCACGCCACGGAAGGTCTGCGGCAGCATGCGCGTGGTGCCGCCTGCGATCACCGGATTGTTGATGAACTGGTCGCCGAGCTTCAGCTCGCTGTCGAAGCCTCGCAGCTTGAGCGCTGCGCCGGCGCTGGAGAACTCGTCCGGTGCCTTGCCGTACTTGAGTCCGGGCTTGGTCGGCGAGGTGCTTGGCAGAATCGAGGAACCGCCCGTGCCGCCGCCGCCATCCAGCTTCAGGCCGAGCATGCCGTAGGCGTCGATGCCCACGCCGATCGGGCCCTGGGTGTAGCCGGAACTGAGCAGGCCGATGAAGCCCTGACCCCACTCCTGGCTGTTCTGGGTCTGACTGTCGCGACGGTCACGGTTGAAGTAGTAGTTACGGGTCTGGACCGTCAGGTGCGAACCCTCGATGAACCCTTCCTGGTTGGTGGCTTCATCGGCGTGCGCTTGGGTGGCGAGTAGCGCCAGGGCGAGGGGGGTGAGCAGATGCTTGGCGTTCACGGTGTGTGCTCCTTGTGGTTATGGCAGCTCAAAGCAATGCGGCACGCCTCTTTGTTGGATTGAGGCATGGCCAAAGAACGCCTGGCGTAGTCCGCGGACAGCAAAAAAAGGCCGCTCGAGAGGAGCGGCCTGAACAGGACGTCGATTAAGGAGCTGTCACGCATCAACGTCAGGAGGTGGAGAAACGGGGGTGGAACTCAGCTGTCCTGGGCGTTGCCAGCCTGAGACTGTTGTTCGGCAGCGTTCTGCTTGGCGACGGCTTCCTGGTGGGCAGCGTCGGCGGCGCGCTGCTCCAGCGCTGCATTGCGTGCAACAAAGGCGGAAGATTCTTCAGCAAGGCTCAGTTGCGAGAAAAACAGCGAAAAAGCAGCGAAAACGGCAGTAAAAATAAGGTTGCGTTGCATATCTTGACCCTCTCAGATGGTTTCTTGCGAAACATGGCGCCATCTTAGGGAGGGCAAGAAAGGGGAAAAATAGCGGATTCAGTGAATGACTGTTTCGCGCGATGCAACAGTTATCAGCAAGTGGCCCAATGGGTCGAGTCGTCCAGGATCGCCTCGTCCAGTGCCAGCAGCGGCGGCAGTTCCGCTTTCAGGAAATCGACCCAGGTCCTGATCTTGGCATCGAGGAAACGCCGCGACGGGTAGATCGCGTAGATATTGCGGGCGCGCAAGCGATACTCCGGCAGGACCCGTAGCAGGCTACCTTCACGCAGAAACGGGCAGGCGACGAAAGAGGGCAGCAGGCAGAAGCCCATTCCCGCCTGTGCGGCCTTGGCCAAGGACTCGGCGACGTTAACCTGGAGGCTCTCGGCTGGCAGCACGTCGAACTCACCGTCATCTCCATTGAGCACCCAGTTGTCGTGATAGAGCGGGTCCAGCAGGCGCAGGTAACGGTGCTGCTGCAGGTCCGCCGGGTCCTGAGGGACGCCGTGCTTGGCCAGGTAGCTGGGGGCTGCGCAGATCACGCTGTACATCGGGCCGAGCACCTGGGCCACCATCTGCGAGTCGGGCAGTTCGCGTGCGAAGGTGATGATCACATCCTGGCCGTCCTCCAGCAGGTCCGGCGTGCGCTGCGACAGGGTCAGTTCGATCACCACTTCGGGGTACAGCTCGCTATATCGCGCGACCAGGGTCGTCAGATGCTGCAGACCCAGCCCGGTCATGGTGTGTACGCGCAGTCTGCCGCTGGGCTTGAGGTGTGCTCCGCGCGCTTCGGCGGAGGCCTCCTCCACCTCGGCGAGGATCTGCCGGCAGCGTTGCAGGTAGCGCTCGCCAACCTCCGTCAACGCCAGGCGGCGGGTGGTGCGGTTCAGCAGGCGTGCTTCGAGCTGCTGCTCCAGATCGGACACCAGCCTGGACACCTGCGCAGTGGAGAGGTCCAGGGCCAGGGCCGCGGCGGTAAAGCTGCCGGTATCGATGACCCGGACGAACACCCGCATGCTGTGCAGTGTGTCCATTGTTACTCCTTGTGTAAGGCTGCTTCTCTAGATCGCCGGATTATCCACGATTCGCCGCTCAATATACTGCCGACCCATGAGCGGCTCGGGTCGAGGCCTGGCCGTTCCCTCCGTTTCTGCCCCCGCCTTCTGTTCGCGTTGTCTTGAGGTATGCATGACCCCGGATCAACGATTTGCCCGTCGGGTCCAAGTCGCCATCGCCCTGTTCGCCCTGCTGTTCGTCTACTTCCTTGCAGCCGACCTATGGATGCCCATCACGCCCCAGGCCCAGCTTACCCGCCCGGTGCTGCGCATTGCCCCACGTGTGAGCGGCCAGGTCCAGGACGTCGCCGTCGCCAACAACCGCCATGTGCAGGCTGGTGACCTGCTGTTTCGCCTGGACCCGGAACCCTTCCGCCTGGCCGTGCGAGCCGCGGAACTGGCGCTGGAGCAGGCCGCGCAGGACAACCGCCAGCTCGACGCGGCCGTGGCCGCCGCGCGCGCCGATCAAGCTGCCGCCCGGGCCAGCGCCAGCGAGCTGCAGCGCGAAACCGCGCGTCTGGGCCGCCTGGTGCAGAGCCAGCATGTCTCGCGGCAGCTCTTCGAGCAGACCGAGGCCCAGCGTCAGGCGGCCCAGGCCAAACTTGCCGCAGCGACCGCGCGCATCCGCGAACTGGCGGCCCAGCGCGGCGCCGAAGGTCACGACAACCTGCGTCTGCGCCAGGCCCGCAATGCCCTGGAACAGGCCCGATTGCAACTGCAATACAGCGAAGTCCGTGCCGAGCGCGCCGGCACCCTGAGCAACCTGCAACTGTCACCCGGGGCCTTCGTCAGTGCCGGCACGCCGGTGGCCGCACTGGTGGCTGACGAGGCGGACATCAGCGCCGACTTCCGCGAGAAGGCCCTGCGCTATGTGCGCCTGGACGACACTGCGTCCGTGGTCTTCGACGCCCTGCCCGGGCACATCTTCGACGCCCGCGTAAGTGCCATCGACGCCGGGGTGAAAGAGGGGCAGCTCGACGCCAATGGCGACCTTGCCGCCCCGGCCATCTCTGACCGCTGGGTGCGCGATGCCCAGCGCCAGCGCCTGCACGTGGAGCTCAGCGAGGCATTGCCATTCCCGCTGCCCAGCGGTGCCAAGGCCACGGTGCAGCTGTTTCCGCGCGACTCCGGCCTGGCGGACGCCTTCGGCCGCCTGCAGATCGCGCTAATCAGCCTGCTGCATTACATCTACTAAGGGCTGGGTGTACTGATGAGTCGCAAGGCGCTGACCGAAAACGACCTGCGCCAGTGTCTGCGCCTGGCCGGTGGCGGTACGCTGGGCCTGTTCCTGTGCAAGCTTATGGGCTGGGACAACGGCTCGTTCTTTTGCGTCTACCCGATGTTGCTGCTGGGGCTGACGCCGAGCATCAACGCCCACGTGGTGCGCCAGTTTCTGCTGCAGGCGGTGGTGGTCAGCCTCGAAGTGCTGATGATCTACGGGCTGTTCGGCGATCGCCCGCAGTTGATGGTTCCGCTGGCCTTTCTCGCCTTCTTCTGGCGATTTCGCCTGATGGCGCAGGGCTCGCTGTTCATGTTCGGCGCCCTGGGCAGTGTGTTCCTCTCCATGCAGCTGCACTTCGCCAGCTACCCGGACACCCACCTCTACGACCTGGTCACCAGCAACCTGGTGGCAGCGCTGCTGACGGTGTTGATCGCCTGGCTGATGTTCTACCTGTTTCCCGATGCAGACCCGCGCACGCCGCGCCAGCCAGCCACCAAGGACCTGCCCAGCCAGCGCCATGAAGCGGTGCTGGGCGCGACCATCGCGACACTTTCGTTCATCCTGTTCCAGAGCTTCGACCTGCGTGACTCGCTGTCGGCACAGGTGGCATCGATCCTCGTGCTGTTCCCAATGCACTGGAATGGCATCCGCTTCGCCGGTCGCATCCGCGCCCTCGGCACCCTGCTTGGGTGCCTGATAGGGTTGGGGCTCCAGTTGCTGCTCTACAGCCACTACGATGTGCTGCCGCTGGTCACGCTGTTGTACTGGACCGCTGCCATCTGCTGCGCCCGGCTGCATGTGCTCGAAGGCAACCAGGGCATCGGCTTCGGCGCTTTGACCACCCTGGCTATTGTCTTTGGCCAGTACCTCACGCCGCAGCACGACGTCGTGTATTCCATCGCCTATCGCTTCAGTTCCGTGTGTGCGGCGGTGTTCCTGACGCTGCTCGCCGTGTTCGTCCTGCACGGTTTGCTAAACCGCTTCGCCGCCACCCGTCATGCCAGCCACGCCTGACCGTCGGCCCGGTTTGCGGGCTGCACTTCTGCCTGCCTAATCTGTCGAAGCCTGGTCCCACTGAGGTACTGGCTTAATGGATCGCCCGGTCGAAGACTCCGCTGAACTGGAAAGACTGACGCTGGCCCTGCTGCATTGTCGTGGCGAGGTCGAGCGGCTGAGTGAGCGCGAGCGCATTTTCAGCAGCCTGCTGGGCGGCGTGAATGCTGTGCTTTGGGCCTTCGACTGGGATGCGCAGCGGGTGATCTACGTCAGCCCCGCCTACGAGCGCCTGTTCGGTCGCTCCGCCGCGTTGTTGCTGGCCGATTACGGCGAATGGCGCAACTGCATCTACCCGGACGATCTCGACTACGCCGCGCGAAGCTTCGCCGAGGTGCTGGAGAAAGGTGCCATTGAAGCGCGCGAGTACCGCATCATCCGCGCTGACGGCCAGCTGCGCTGGATCAGCGACAAGTGTTTCATCAGCCAGCAGGGCGGCGCGGGGCAGCCGACCATCGTGGTCGGGATTGCTGAAGACATCACCGAGAAGAAGCAGCTGGAAGGTGAGCTGCACTGTCTGGCCACCACTGACGTCCTGACCCAGAGCAGCAACCGCCGGCACTTCTTCGAATGCGCACAGAGTGCATTCGAGCATGCCGTGCAGTTCGGCAGCCCGCTGGCCTTCATCCTGCTCGACGTCGATGACTTCAAGCGAATCAACGACACCCACGGCCATCAGGTCGGCGACCAGGTGCTGCAGCGCATCGCCCAGTGCGGCGCCAACGCCCTGCGCCGTGGCGACCTGTTCGGCCGCATCGGCGGCGAGGAGTTCGCCGCCCTGCTGCCAGGCTGCCCGCCGGACCTGGCCAGGCAGATCGCCGAGCGCCTGCAGCGCGAGGTGCAGCGCCTGAGCTTCCAGGCAGGGGGCAAGCAGTTCAGCGTGACCGTCAGTCAGGGACTGGCCAACCTGCGCGACGATGGCAACCTGGACAGCCTCTATGCGCGGGCCGATGCGGCGATGTATCAGGCCAAGCGGGGCGGGAAGGATCAGATCATCCTGGCCGACTGAAAACCCGACGGCACCTGGTGGCGGGTGTCCAGTCCCACACGTTGCTTTGGTAGGTTGGTCCGAGCTGTGCGAGGCCCAACGCGCAAGCCCTGCCCGGCTCAACGCCGGCTGATGGACCGGTGAAGCGTGGTCCACCCTACGATGCCCTGTGTTATCCGCTGGATTGTTAACTTCTCCGTAACGATCCGTCCCCGACCTTGATTGATGCCCCATCGGCCTCGCTCCTAAGGTAGCTCCCACGACAGCGGAACCCGTGGAGCCACCATGACAACAATATCCTCCCCCCCGCCCCAGTGGTCGCGTCGGCGTGCTGAGAAGCAGCGCCGCCTCGATCGGGTACGTAGCCTTGCCGATGGCGTGGTGCTGCCCAGCGAGCGGATCGTCGCCGCCCTCGAAGCCTTGATCGCCCCCGGCGATCGCGTAGTGCTCGAAGGCAACAACCAGAAGCAGGCGGACTTCCTTTCCCGCTCCCTGGCCAAGGCCGACTCCGGGCGGCTGCACGACCTGCACATGATCATGCCCAGCGTCAGCCGTGCCGAGCACCTGGACCTGTTCGAGCGCGGCATCGCCCGCAAGCTCGACTTCTCCTTCGCCGGCCCGCAGAGCCTGCGCATCGGCCAACTGCTGGAGGACGGCCTGCTGGAAGTGGGCGCCATCCACACCTATATCGAACTCTATTCGCGCCTGCTGGTGGACCTGATCCCCAACGTCGCGCTGGTGGCCGGCTTCATGGCCGACCGCGAGGGCAACATCTACACCGGCCCGAGCACCGAAGACACCCCGGCCCTGGTGGAGCCCACCGCCTTCAGCGACGGCATCGTTATCGTCCAGGTCAACGAGCTGGTGGATGACGTACGTGACCTGCCGCGCGTGGATATCCCGGCCTCCTGGGTCGACTTCGTGGTGGTCGCCGACAAGCCTTTCTACATCGAGCCGCTGTTCACTCGCGACCCACGCCACATCAAGCCGGTGCACGTGCTGATGGCGATGATGGCGATCCGTGGCATCTACGAAAAACACCAGGTGCAGTCGCTGAACCACGGCATCGGCTTCAACACTGCCGCCATCGAGCTGATCCTGCCCACCTACGGCGAATCCCTGGGGCTCAAGGGCAAGATCTGCCGTAACTGGACCCTCAACCCGCACCCGACGCTGATCCCCGCCATCGAGACCGGCTGGGTGGAAAGCGTGCACTGCTTCGGCACCGAGCTGGGTATGGAGGGATACATCGCCCAGCGCCCGGACGTGTTCTTCACCGGACGCGACGGCTCGCTGCGTTCCAACCGCATGATGTGCCAACTGGCCGGGCAGTACGCGGTGGACCTGTTCATCGGCGCCACCCTGCAGGTGGATGGCGACGGCCACTCCTCCACCGTTACCCGTGGCCGCCTCGCTGGTTTCGGCGGTGCTCCGAACATGGGGCACGACCCGCGCGGCCGCCGCCACGCGACACCGGCCTGGCTTGCCATGTGTCAACAAAAGGGGGGCGAGCCGGTGACCATGCTCGAGCGCGGCAAAAAGCTGGTGGTGCAGATGGTGGAGACCTTCCAGGAGGGCGGCAAACCCACCTTCGTCGAGACACTCGATGCCGTCGACGTGGCGAAGAAGGCCGGCATGCCGCTGGCGCCGGTGATGATCTACGGCGACGACGTCACCCACCTGCTCACCGAGGAGGGCATTGCCTACCTCTACAAGGCCCGCAGCCTCGAAGAGCGCCGATTGATGATCGCCGCCGTCGCCGGGGTTACCACCATCGGGCTGCGCCACGACCCGAAAGACACCCTGCGCATGCGCCGCGAAGGGCTGATCGCATTGCCGGAAGACCTCGGCATCCGTCGTACCCAAGCCTCGCGGGAGCTGCTGGCGGCGAAAAGCATCGCCGAACTGGTGGAGTGGTCCGGCGGCCTTTACAACCCCCCGGCCAAGTTCAGGAGCTGGTGATGAGTGCACTGATCGCACGCAATCCCGATTTGCCGCTGGTGGAGCGGCTAGCAGATCTGGCCGTGGATGCCCTGATCGATGAAGCCGACCTTTCGCCCAAGCCGGCGCTGGTGGATCGCCGTGGCAGCGGTGCCCACAGCGACTTGCACCTGGGGCTGATGCACGCTTCGGCGCTGGCGCTCTGGCCGTGCTTCAAGGCCATGGCCGAAGCCGCCCAAGCCCATGGCGAAATCGGCCAGCCACTGCGCGAAGCCCTCGGTCGCATCGGCCGTGAAGGCGAAGCAGCGATGCTGGCGACTACCTGCGGGGTGAATACCCATCGCGGCGCTATCTGGGCACTGGGGTTGCTGGTGGCCGCTGCCGCGCTCGCACCGGACGACGACTCGGCCCCTGCCTTGGCCCTGCGTGCCGCGCGCATCGCCCTGTTCGACGACCGCGCCGCACCGCAAACCGACAGCCATGGCGCCCGGGTAGCCCGCCGCTTTGGCGTCCGAGGTGCCCGCGAGGAGGCGCAGCTGGGCTTCCCCGCGGTCCTTCAGCATGGGCTGCCGCAGCTGCAGCGCAGCCGTTCCGAGGGTGCGGGGGAGCAGAACGCTCGTCTCGACGCGCTGCTGGCAATCATGGCCACGCTTGCCGACACCTGCGTGCTCTGGCGCGCTGGCCTCGAAGGGCTCGCCGCCATGCAGCAGGGCGCCCGTGCCGTACTCGCCGCTGGCGGCAGTGCCAGCCTCGCCGGTCGCCGCCAACTGCGCGCGCTGGACGCACATTTGCTGCAACTCAACGCTTCGCCGGGCGGTGCTGCTGACCTGCTGGCCGCCTGCCTGTTCATCGATTCGCTTGGGAGCCTGTGACCATGGAAACCCTGACCTTCCAATTTCCCGCCGGTCAGCCGGCCCGTGGCCGCGCCCTGGTGGGCTGCGTCGGCTCCGGCGACCTCGAGGTGCTGCTGGAGCCCGGCCAGGCCGGTACGCTCGCGATCCAGGTGGTGACTTCGGTGAACGGCAGCGGCCCACGCTGGCAGCAGCTGTTCCAGCGCCTGTTCGACGGCCAGGCGCTACCGGCCCTGAACATCGATATCCACGACTTCGGCGCAACTCCCGGCGTGGTGCGCCTACGCCTGGAACAAGGGCTGGAGACCCTTTCTCTTCAAGGGGAGCGCGCCCATGACTGACATTGCACGTCTGCTCGAAGCTCGTAGCTTCGTCGAACTCAACGCCCGCCAGCGCGCCTGCGAATTGCTGGATGACGACACTTTCCGTGAACTGCTCGGTCCCTTCGATCGGGTCATGTCACCCTGGCTGGCGCAGCAGGGCATCGTGCCCCAGTCGGATGATGGCGTGGTGGTCGCCAAGGGGCATATCTCCGGTCAGCCAGTGGTGGTTGCCGCCATCGAAGGCGCCTTCCAGGGCGGCAGCATGGGCGAAGTGGGCGGCGCGAAGATCGCTGGGGCCCTGGAGCTGGCGGTGGAGGACAACCGCAGGGGCATCCCCACCTGCGCCGTGCTGCTGCTGGAGACCGGCGGCGTACGCCTGCAAGAGGCCAACCTGGGCCTGGCGGCCATCGCAGAGATCCAGGCGGCCATTGTCGAGTTGCGGCAGTTCCAGCCCGTGGTCGGCCTGATTGCCGGGTCGGTGGGCTGCTTCGGCGGCATGTCCATAGCTGCTGGCCTGTGCAGCCACCTGCTGGTGACCCGCGAGGCACGCCTGGGTCTCAACGGCCCGCAGGTGATCGAGCAGGAAGCCGGCATCGAGGAATACGACTCCCGCGATCGCCCCTTCATCTGGAGCCTGACCGGTGGCGAGCAACGCCACGCCTGCAACCTGGCGGATGCCTTCGTAGCCGACGATGTCGCGAGCATCCGTGACGCCGTCCGTGGCCTGTTGGCTGCAGGCAACCGCGACTTACCGCGCAGCCGCCGGCATGCCTGGTTTCTCGAGCGCCTGGCGCACCTCGGTACCGACTGTGAACAACTGGACGCTGCCGCCGTGCGCGCCCTCTACCAAGGAGAACGCCCATGAGCCGTGGACTGAATTGGCTGCGCGGCCTGGCTGGCGGCAACGAGCAGGCGGGTTTCCCCGCTTCGGTCAAAGTGATCGATGGCGAGTTGGGATGCCGCGCCGCACGCTTCATCGCCGTGGTCCCGGATGCCACGAACCCCTTCCCTCGAGCCCGTAATGGCGAGGTCGGCCTGCTCGAAGGTTGGGCTTTGGCCCAGGCTGTGGATGACGCCATCGAAGCCGACCGCGACGGCGACAAGCGCGTACTGGTCGCAGTGGTCGACGTGCCTAGCCAGGCTTACGGTCGTCGAGAGGAGGCCTTGGGGATTCACCAGGCCCTGGCCGGTGCGGTGGACGCGTACGCCCGTGCCCGCCTCGCCGGACATGCGGTGATCGGCCTGCTGGTGGGCAAGGCCATGTCCGGTGCCTTCCTCGCCCACGGCTACCAGGCCCAGCGCCTGATCGCCCTGGACGACGGCGGGGTGATGGTTCACGCCATGGGCAAGGACGCTGCCGCACGCATCACCCTGCGCAGCGTCGAAGACCTGGAGGTGCTGGCCGCCAAGGTGCCGCCCATGGCCTATGACCTGGAGAACTTCGCCTCCCTCGGGTTGCTTTGGGAGCGGGTGAAGGTAGACGCCGTGGAGCAGCCAGACGATGCGGACGTGGCAAGGGTGCGTGAGTGCCTGATGCGGGCGGTGGTGGACATCGGTTCGAGCACCGGTCTGGCTGGACGACTTGGTGCCCAGAACCGGGCGGCATCGTCGAAGGTCCGGGAGATGTTGCGGGCGCAGTGGTCGTCCTTGTTGGGCTGAGCTACGCGACGCCCAACGCCCCCCGAAGCACCGGAGCACCAAGGAGCAGCGAATGAACAAGACTCCAAAACCCCACGACCTGCTGTGGGGCTTCGCCCCAGACCAGTTGCCGGCCGACGCTCCGGCCTGGGCGCGCCTAGCGATGGCCAGTGGTCACCCGGTGGTGGTACGTCGTGCTCACTGCATTCCCGGTCAGGTAGCGGTAGGCATCCGTGGGACCACCCGCGACCAGCGCTATGGCACTTGCATGCCGCTCGCTGCCATCCAGCGCCGGATCACCCCTGAACAACTGACGACGCCGCCCGCGACCGGCACTTGGCCGGCCCTGTGCGCCCTCGCCGAGATCAAGCCCCTGCTGGACGCAACCGGCCAACCCTGGGGCCCCACTGGCGGCGTCGGCTTCCAGCTGGCCACCGGCATAGCCGTGCTGCACGCCGCCAGCGACCTCGACCTGCTGCTGCGCGCGCCCAACCCCTTCAGCCGCCAGCAGGCCCGTGAGCTGTTGGCGGCACTGGCCGCTGCTTCCTGCCGCGTCGACCTGCAACTGGAAACCCCGGCCGGTGCGGTGGCGCTGCGCGAGTGGGCCGGCCCCTCGGCCCGTGTGCTGCTGAAATGCGCTGAAGGCGCGCGCCTGGTGCTGGACCCCTGGCAAGCGCTGGAGCGGGCCGCGTGAGCAGCTTGTTTGCCTTCCCCGGCCAGGGTGCGCAGCAGGCGGGCATGCTCCACCAGCTGCCACCCGGAACCTCCGCCTGCCTGGAGGAAGCCAGCGATGTGCTGGGCGAGAACGTGCTGGCGCTGGACTCCGCCGAGGCGTTGCAGTCCACCCGCGCCGTGCAACTCTGCCTGCTGGTCGCGGGCGTGGCCTGTGCGCGGCTGCTGCTGCAACGTTGCCCGGCACCCGACTATGTGGCCGGGCTGTCCATCGGCGCCTACGCCGCCGCCGTGGTCTCAGGCTCCCTGGGCTTCGCCGATGCGGTGCGCCTTGTGGCCCTGCGTGGAGAGCTGATGCAGCGGGCTTACCCCGAGGGTTATGGCATGACCGCGATCACGGGCCTGGACCTGGGGACGGTGGAACACCTGATTGCGGAAGCTGAAGGCCCGGTGTTTCTCGCCAACATCAACGCCGACACCCAGCTGGTGATTGCCGGTAGCGACGCGGCCATGGCCAAGGTCGCTGCTCGTGCGCGGGCTATTGGTGCTGGTGCAGTGAAGCGTCTGGCCGTCAGCGTGCCGTCCCACTGCGCCTTGCTGGAGGTGCCGGCCTGCGAGCTTGCCGAAGCCTTTGCCAGTGTCGAGCTGTGTGCGCCCCAGCTGCGTTACCTCAGCGGCAGCAGTGCGCGGCCCATCGTGGACCCGCAGCGCCTGCGCGACGATCTCGCTTTCAACATGTGTCGCGTCATCGACTGGCATGGCACCTTGCGCACTGCCTATGAGCGCGGTGTCCGGTTGCATATCGAACTACCGCCCGGCGCCGTACTCAGCGGCCTGGCGCGGCGGGTGTTCGAACAAGGTACGGTGATTGCCTTCCAGGGCGCCCGTCTGGATACGCTGGACGCCGTGCTGCGTCAGGAGGTAAGCCGGACCCGCTGACCGCCGTGCACTTCGAAGGACAAGAACAAGCAACTTCGACCCCAATGCGAGGACAACAACAATGATTATCTACGGTGTGGCTTTTCTGGCCCTTTGCACCCTGGCAGGCCTGTTCATCGGCGAACTGCTGGGCAAACTCCTGGGCGTACCAGCCAACGTCGGTGGCGTCGGTATCGCCATGCTGCTGCTGATATTCGTCGGCAGCTACTTGCACAAGCGCGGCCTGATGGGCGCCAAGTCCGAACAGGGCGTGGAGTTCTGGAGCGCCATCTACATCCCCATCGTCGTCGCCATGGCGGCGCAGCAGAACGTGCTCGGTGCACTGTCCGGCGGGCCCATGGCAATCCTTGCCGGCATCGCCGCCGTGGTGCTGGGCTTTGCCATGGTCCCGGTGCTCGACCGCCTCGGGCAAAAGAAGCCTTCGGCGGCCACCGCTGAATCCCTGAATCCGGCTCAACGGTGACCGCCATGTACGAATCGATGATGAAAGTGATCAGTGGCTACGGCTTGATCAGCGGCTTCGCCGTGATTGGCGTGACCATGTGGTTGTCTTACTGGCTCTCCGACAAGCTCACTCGCGGTCGCCTGCACGGCTCGGCCATCGCCATTTTTCTCGGTCTGGTGCTGTCCTATGTCGGCGGGGTAATGACAGGCGGGCAGAAGGGCCTGGTGGACATCCCGCTGCTGTCCGGCATTGGCCTGCTCGGCGGCGCGATGCTGCGTGACTTCGCCATCGTCGCCACGGCCTTCGGGGTGAATATCGAAGAGCTCAAGCGCGCTGGTGTGTCGGGGGTGATCTCACTGTTCGTCGGCATTGGCACCTCGTTCATCGCCGGTGTCGGGGTGGCCATGGCCTTCGGTTATACCGATGCGGTGAGCCTCACGACCATCGGTGCCGGCGCAGTGACCTACATCGTCGGCCCGGTTACAGGCGCGGCGATTGGCGCCAGTTCCGAGGTGATGGCACTGTCCATCGCCGCCGGCCTGGTGAAGGCCATCCTGGTGATGGTGGTGACGCCCTTCGTGGCCCCGCTGGTGGGCCTGAACAACCCGCGCACGGCGGTGATCTTCGGTGGCCTGATGGGAACCTCCAGCGGCGTGGCGGGTGGCCTGGCGGCTACTGATCCTGCGCTGGTGCCGTACGGCTGTCTCACCGCGGCGTTCTACACCGCCCTGGGCTGCCTGCTCGGGCCATCCCTGCTGTTCTTCGCCATGCGCGGCCTGGTCGGCTGAAGCAGCCGCGCAATCCCTTCCTATCCTGTCCTAAGAAGCGCCCCGATATCCGGGGCGCACCGTTGACTGTTCGAGGTCAGCGCGTGTCTGCATCCTTCCTGTGGCGGCCACTGGGTTGGCTGTTACTGTGTATCTGCTGCTTGCCCGGTATCGCCTCGGCTGCCGAGTTCGACGGTGCCCGCCTGGGGCTGCTGTGGACGTTGCCGTTCGTCGGTATCCTGCTGACTATCGCGTTGCTGCCGCTGGTGTCGATCAGCGCCTGGCACCGTCATTACGGCAAGCTCACGCTGGGCTGGACCTTGCTGTTCCTGCTGCCATTCACCTGGCAGTTCGGCGCCGAGGCGACCCTCGACCTGGGTGTGCATGTGCTGTTGGCGGAATACCTGCCCTTCATCATCCTGCTGTTCGCGCTCTACACCATTTCCGGCGGAATCCTGCTGTGGGGCAACCTGCATGGCTCACCGCTCCTTAACACCGGATTGCTGGCCATCGGCACGCTGCTGGCATCGCTGATGGGCACCACGGGCTCAGCCATGCTGCTGATCCGCCCGCTGCTGCGCGCTAACGACAACCGACGGCACAACGCCCATGTGGTGATTTTCTTCATCCTCCTGGTGGCCAATGTCGGAGGTGGCCTGACGCCGTTGGGCGATCCGCCTTTGTTCCTCGGTTTTCTCAAGGGCGTGGACTTCTTCTGGACACTGCGGCACATGGCCTTGCCGGTAGGGCTGATGTCCTCGCTGCTACTGGCGTTGTTCTACGTCGTGGACCGGGCGCTCTATCGACGCGAGGGCGAGCTCATCGCCCGTGACCCCACACCCGATATGCCATTGCGGCTGTACGGCAAGCTCAACTTCCTGTTGCTGGGCGGGGTGCTGCTGGCGGTACTGATGTCAGGGCTGTGGAAACCTGGAATCGGCTTCGAGTTGCTTGGCTACCGCGTCGAGTTGCAGAACCTGCTGCGAGACGTGGCACTGATCGGCCTGGCTTTGCTGTCGTTGCGGCTGACGCCCAAGCCGGTACGCGCGGGCAATGACTTCGACTGGGAGCCGATGCTCGAAGTGGCGCGGCTGTTCGCTGGCATCTTCCTCTGCATCGCCCCAGCCATCGCCATCCTGCGCGCTGGCAGCGAAGGGCGCCTGGCCTGGTTGCTGGCCAGCGTCTCCGATGCCCAAGGTGTGCCGGTGGACAGCCTCTACCTGTGGATGACCGGGGCGCTGTCGAGCTTCCTCGACAATGCGCCGACCTATCTGGTGTTCTTCAACCTTGCGGCCGGGGACGCCCAGATATTGATGCACGAGATGCCGAGCACTCTCCTGGCGATTTCCGTGGGCTCGGTGTTCATGGGCTCGCTCACCTATGTCGGCAATGCGCCGAACTTCATGGTCAAGTCCATCGCCGAGCAGCGTGGGGTGCGAATGCCGAGCTTCTTCGGCTACATGCTCTGGTCATGCGGGGTGATGTTGCCGGCGATGGCGTTGCTGGACTGGCTGCTGTTCTAGAGGCGCACAGCGACCCGGTCGGAGTCTCGCACTGGACCTGGCGTTCCGGTTGGCGCATGAGTTGGCTCTATCGGCGTTCAGTGTTGCAAGTGGCGGCATTCCTTGTAGGAACGAGCTTGCTCGCGAAAGGGGCCAAGAACCCGGCCTCCCCCCGCTCCTATAAGGCTCTCAGCCCGCCCATTGATTGCTGGTAACAGCTAACGCAGACATAGCCAATGAATTCGCCCCTTGAAGGTTCCTGCGCTCAACCTGCGTTGCGCAGGCTATACATCCGGCACTCGGCGAGCAGCGCCAACAGGTTGGGGTCGCGTTCTTTGGCTTTAAGGAACACGACGCCGATGTGCTGCTGCAGGCGGTAGCGGGCTTGCAGGCGAATCAGCTTTACGCGGTTCTCGTACACCGCGGCGATGCGCCCCGGTAGCAGGGCATAGCCGACGCCGGAGCTGACCATGCTGAGCAGGGTGAAGATGTCGTTAACCTGCATCGCCACCTTCGGCTCGAAACCCGCTTGCTCGAACACTCGCGCGCCGTCGCGGTGAGTGGCGAAGCCCTGGGTGAGGGTGATGAACGTGGAGTCGGCGAGATCCGCCAGGTCCACCTCGTTCTGGTTGGCGAAGGGCGAATCGGTGGGCACGGCGAGGAAGATATCGTCGGAGAACAGCGGCAACTGCTCGCAGTCCGGGTCGCTGACGCTGTCGTCCAGCGACACCAGGATGGCGTCCAGTTCCATGTTCTTCAGGCGGTAGAGCAGGTCGACGTTGGAGCCCAGGGTCAGGTCGATGTTCAGCTCGCTGCGCCTCAGCTTCAGGCCCATCACCAACTGCGGCACGGTTTTCACCGTCAGCGAATAGAGCGCGCCGAGCTTGAAGCGCTCGGCGGAGAAGCCGGCCGCTTCGCGCGTCACCCGGACCATCTCGACGGCGTCCTGGATCAGCTTCTGGGCCTTTTCTTCCAGCACATAGGCGCTTTCCAGCGGCGTCAGGTTGCGCCCTTCGTGCTTGAACAGCGGGCAGCGCAGCGCGCTTTCCAGCGAGTGGATGGCGCGGTGCACGCTGACATTGCTGGTATTCAGGTCCGCCGCTGCGCGGGAGAGATTCCCACTGCGCATGAAGGCGAGGAAGGTCTCCAGCTTCTTCAGGGTCAGTTCTTCATCAATCTGCATGGCCCGGCTCTGGCACGTCCGTAGGATGGGTCGAGTGCAGCGATGCCCGCCGCTCGTGGTTAATGGCTATCGCGATGCTCGAGCCATCCTACAGGGCTGCCTGGCTTATCCGAATGGGACCTTTTACGAATAAACAAAAATGGAATAAATAAATAATTTCTTATTCCTTAACAGGCATATACGGGCCGCCTAGACTGCCACCCATTGAACATTCAGCCAGGAGGGCTTGCCATGCGCAGCCAAGCCATTCGCTACCTGATCCTGCCGGGATGGCAGGGGTCGCCAGATGACCACTGGCAGAGTCACTGGCAACGCAGTTTGCCGAATGCCAGCCGGGTCGAGCAGGCCGATTGGGACAATCCGAACCGCACCGCCTGGGTCGCGGCGCTGGAGCGCGCCATCGACGCCGAGCGTACGCCGGTTATCCTGGTCGCCCATAGTCTGGGCTGCGTGACCGTGGCCCATTGGGCGACGCAGTCCGACCCGGATGTGCTGCGCCGTGTGCGTGGTGCGCTGCTGGTGGCGCCCGCGGATGTCGAGCGCCCTGGCTGCCCCGAACCGCTCACTGGCTTCGCGCCAATCCCGCGTGAGCCGCTGCCGTTCCCCAGCCTGCTGGTGGGCTCGGACAACGATCACGCCGCCTCGCCAGTGCGCGTCATGGACATGGCACGTGATTGGAGTGCCGAAGCGGCCATCCTTACCGGCGCCGGACACATCAACGTGAAGTCCGGGCACCACCGCTGGGAACAGGGCTTCGCCTACCTCTATCGCTTGCAGGCGCGCATCGAGCAGCAGGCCCGTCGTCGCGCCTGATCCATCCCATTCGCCAGATCGCCCGGGCCGGTTATCCACAACGCGGCCCCGGCGGGAGATTTGCCTTGAGCCAGGAAAGCACACGTCAGCCGTTGCTGACCTTCGCCGACGCCGACCGCAGCCCGCTGAGCATTCGTGCGCGGGCCCTGGTCTTCGTCGATCCGCGTTCGCGCCGCTTGCGCGAGGAAATCGAGCAGCTTGCACCCCGCTCCCTGCCGGTGCTGGTGGAGGGTGAAACCGGCACCGGCAAGGAACTGCTGGCACGGCAGATTCACCGCGGCAGCGATCGGTCCGGATTGTTCGTGGCGGTGAGCTGCAGCGCGATCAGCAAGAACTTTGCCGAAGCCGAGTTGTTCGGGCATGCGGCCGGCGCCTATAGCGGCTCTGTCAGCAGCCGCGCCGGTTGGTTCGGCTCCGCTAATGGCGGAACCCTGTACCTGGACGAAATCGGTGACCTGCCGCTGCCCTTGCAGGTCAACCTGCTGGCCGCGCTGGAGAATCGCGAGGTGACGCGCGTCGGTGCCCAGCAGCCAACGCCGGTCGACGTGCGTCTGGTGGCCGCCACCAGTATCGATCTGGCCCAGGCCGTGGAGGCCGGTAAGTTCAATGCGCGGTTGTTCCAGTACCTGGATGAGGGACGCGTCGAGTTGCCACCACTGCGTGACCGCCCAGCCGACATCCTGCCGCTGGCCGAGTACTTCCTCGGTATCTACGCGCAGCGGCTGGACCTGCCATTGCCGCTGATCAGCCCTGATGCGCAAGCGGTGCTGGAGGCCTACGCCTGGCCAGGCAATACCCGCGAGCTGGAGAACAGCATCCACTTCGCCTTGCTGGTCAGCCAGGGCGACGAGGTGCTGCCGCAGCACCTCAACCTGCCGCCCGCGCCGGGCTACGCACAACTTGCCCAGCAGCTGCGCCGCCTGTCCGCCGATGATGCCGGACGCGAGCAATTGCACGCGCTTTTCACCGAGCTGCTGGCGGACGACCCGCTGTAGGCGCGAGCTTGCTCGCGAATGGTCGGCAATTTCGCGAGCAAGCTCGCGCCTACAAAGATAGTTGCGCTGGGCCTAGTGCAGCTGCCCAGTCGCCTTCAGGTGGTCCTTCACGGAACGCAGGCGTGGCAGTGGCAGGCACACCAGGATGGTCAGCGCCAGCACGCCAACGCCCATCAGCGGTAGGTTGTGAAGGCCCAGGCCGGTGCTCAGCCAGAGGCCGCCGACGAAGGCGCCGCTGGCGTTGCCCAGGTTGAACGCCGCGTGGCTGAGGGTGGCGGCGAGGCTGGCCGATTCGCCGGCCTGCTCCACCAGCAGCAGTTGCAGTGGCGAGGAGATGGCGAAGCTGGCCACGCCCCAGACGAACAGGCAGGCCAGGGCCAGCACCGGCAATTGGGAGAAGGCGAACATCCCCAGCAGGCACAAGGCGCTGGTGCCGAAAGCCAGCGGCAGGGCATGGCGGAAGCCCCGGTCAGCCAAGCGTCCGCCCAGCAGGTTGCCGATGGTGAGGCCGATGCCGAATAGCAGCAGCGCACCGTTGCTGTGCTCGGGTGTGAAGCCCGAGACATCGCGCAGCAGCGGGCTGATGTAGGTGAACACGCCGAACAGCGCCACCGACGACAGACTGCAGACGAACAGCGCATGTAGCACCGGGCGGCGGAGGATGCCGTCCCAGGCGCCGCTGGCGCTGCGCAGTGGCGTCGCTGCAGCAGGCAACCAGAGGAACTGGGCGACCAATGTCAGGAAGCCCAGGCCGGCCACCACCATGAAGGTCACACGCCAGCTGGTGGCCTGGCCTAGCCAGGCGCCCGCCGGTACGCCGAGGACGTTGGCGATGGTCAGGCCGCTCAGCACCAGTGCCATGGCCGAAGCGCGGCGATGCGGCGGCGCCAGTTCGGCAGCGAGCAGGGTCGCGCAGCCGAAGAAGCCGGCATGGCTGAAGGCGGTGAGCGTGCGCATGGCCAGCAGCCAGTTGTAGTCCGGCGCCAGGGCGCAGCCGAGGTTGCCCAGGGCGTAGGCGCCCATCAGCCAGAGGAGCGCCTTGCGCCGGGGCAGGCGGCCAAGCAGCGGGCCCAGCAGCGGTGCACCGATGACCACGCCCATGGCGTAGGCGCTGACCAGCAGGCCAGCGTCGGCCAGGCTGACGTGCAGGTCGGCCGCCACTTCGGGCAAGAGGCCCATGATGATGAATTCGCTGCTGCCGACGACAAAACCGCCGAGTGCCAGCGCCAGCAAGGGCAGGGAGAGGAGGGTGCTTGAATTCATTGGGGCGTTCCGGAGCCGGGGTATATCGCGAGGGGCGCGGATTTTACGCCCATTTCCTTGCATGAGGCTTGCCGAGTGGGCCGCCAGTGGGGATAGGCACCGTTGTGAGTGCGAATTCATTGGCTCTGTCGGCGTTAGCTGTTGCTAGCCATCAACGGTCGGGCTGAGAGCCCTGTAGGAGCGAGGGGGACGCCGAGTTCTTGCTCGCGAAATGCGCCCGTTCGCCAGCAAGCTGGCTCCTGCAAGGGAGCCAGCCAGTGACAACACTTAACTGGGACAGAGCCAATGAATGAGCCCCCACAAAGAGCAGCAGGAGCCTGCAAGGCGAGAATCAGTTACCCAGGAACTTGCTCAGGAACTGCCGCGTACGCTCTTCCTTCGGCGCTCTGAACAGCGCCTTGGCATCGCCCTGTTCGACGATCACGCCCTTGTCGATGAAAATCGCACGGTTGGCCACGTCGCGGGCGAAGCTCATTTCGTGGGTGACGATGACCATGGTGCGATTCTCTTCGGCCAGGCCGCGGATGGTGGCGAGCACTTCGCCTACCAGCTCCGGGTCCAGTGCCGAGGTGGGCTCGTCGAAGAGGATCACATCAGGTTCCATGGCCAGCGCGCGGGCGATGGCCACGCGTTGTTGCTGGCCGCCGGAAAGGCGCTTGGGATAGGCATCTTCCTTACCCGCCAGGCCGACCTTGGCCAGCAGCGCGCGGGCCCGTTCGGTAGCGCGCTCGCGGGGTTCCTTTTTTACCACCACCGGGCCTTCGATGACGTTCTCCAGCGCAGTGCGATGGGGGAAGAGGTTGAAGTTCTGGAACACGAAGCCGACGTGCTGGCGCAGTTTGCGGATCAGGCCTTGCTGATGCTTGAGCGGCTGGCTGGCATCGATCTCGATCTGGCCGACCTGGATGCGGCCACCGCTGGGCTCTTCCAGCAGGTTGAGGCAGCGCAGCAGGGTGGTCTTGCCCGAGCCGCTGGGGCCGATGATGGCGACCACTTCGCCAGGAGCGATATCCAGGTCGATGCCCTTGAGCACGGCCTGGCCCTTGAAGGATTTGGTGAGGTTACGGACGGTGATCATCAGCTGTCCTGCTCATGCTGGTTGACCCGCGCCTCGAGGCGACCCTGGAAGTGCGACAGCACGGTGGCCAGCACCCAGTAGATCAGCGCGGCGGCCAGGTACATGGTGAAGATCTCGAAGGTGCGCGCGGTGATCAGCTGCGCCTGGCGGAACAGTTCCGGCACCTGGATGGTGGCGGCCAGGGCGGTGTCCTTGACCAGCGAGATGAAACTGTTGCCGAGCGGCGGCAGAGCGGTGCGCGCGGCCTGAGGGAGGATGGCGCGATACAGCGTCTGGGTGCGGCTCATGCCGATGCTGGCGGCGGCTTCCCACTGGCCCCGGTCGATCGAAGCGATGGCAGCGCGAAGGATTTCCGAGGTGTAGGCGGCCATGTTCAGCGAGAAGCCGATCAGCGCGGCGGGCAGCGGTTCGAGCTGGATGCCCAGTTGCGGCAGGCCGTAATAGATCATGAACAGTTGGACCAGCAACGGCGTTCCGCGGAAGAACGACACGTAGATGCGCGACAGCCACCGCAGTGCAGTGAAGCCGTAGAGGCGCATCAACGCCAGAACGAAGCCGAGCAGCAGGCCGAAGAACATGCCGCCCAGGCTCAGTACCACCGTAAAGACCGCGCCCTTCAACAGGAAGGGCGCGGAGTCCAGCGCAAGTTGCAGGCTGGTTTCGATCATTGGGTCACGTCAGCCTTGAACCATTTCTCGGAGAGCTTCTTCAGGGTGCCGTCGGCCTTCAGCTTGGCCAGGGCCTTGTCGAGGGCGGCCAGCAGTTCCGGATTGCCCTTGCGCAGGGCGATGCCGGCTTCCTGGCGGGAGAACGGTTCGCCGGTCACGGCCAGGCGACCGCCGGTCTTCTCGACCATCTCGAAGGCGGCCAGGCGGTCCACCAGGATGGCGTCGATACGGCCCACGTTGAGGTCCTGGAACTTGGTGGGGTCGTCGTCGTAGGTACGGATGTCGGCCTGCGGGACGTTGTCCTTCAGCCACTGTTCGTAGTTGGTACCCAGGCCGACGCCGACCTTCTTGCCGGCCAGGTCGGCGGCGGTCTTGATGCCACCCTCGTTACCCTTGCGCACCAGCGCCTGGATGCCGGAAACGGTGTAGGGCGTGGAGAAGTCGTACTTCTTCTTGCGTTCGTCGGAGATGGTCACCTGGTTGATCACCACGTCCAGGCGCTTGGATTCCAAGGCCGCGAGAATGCCGTCCCACTTGGTCGGCTGGAACTCGGCCTTCACGCCTAGTTCCTTGGCCAGGGCCTCGGCCAGGTCGACTTCGAAGCCGGTCAGCTTGCCGTTCTCGTCCTGGAAGTTGAAGGGTGGGTAGGTGCCTTCGAGGCCGACCTTGATGGCGCCTTTCTGCTGGATGTCCTGCAGCAGGTCGGCGGCGGCGCTGTGGCCGACGAAACCGGCGCCGAGCACCAGGCTCAGGCTGCCGAGGATGAAGTGGCGACGCAGGGTTGCGAATGTCATTGGGACCTCACTGGGCAGATGGCTGAAAGTGCGGCAACTCTAGGGAGTTCTTTATATGCAATAAAATAATAAAAAATTATCTATTACTTCTCAAATTGCATAAGAAGCCGATCCGTCAGATCGGCCTCGCAGGATGATAGGCGAACAATGCCGGCGAGCCACCGGTGTGCAGGAACAGCACCGGACCCTCTCCCGCGAACGCGCCTGCGGCCACGCCATCGAGCAGCCCGGCGAACGCCTTGCCGGTATACACCGGGTCCAGCAGCAGGCCCTCATGGCTGGCCACCAGTCGCACAGCTTCCAGGGTGCCGGCGTTCGGCTCGCCATAGCGCGGAGCGAAATACTGGTCCCACAGCTCTACCCTGAGGCTGGCCGGCACGTCCACGCCGAGCAGGTCGGCGGTGCGTTGCAGCAGACCTTCCACCTTCGGCCGCTGGGTGGCGTCCGGGCGCGAGACGGTCACACCGACCACGCGGGTACCCGGCAGCGCATGTTCCAGCGCCAAGGCCAGGCCCGCGTGGGTGCCGGCGCTGCCCGAGGCCAGCACCACGGCGGAGAAGGTCTCGCCGCTGGCCTTGATCTGCTCGGCCAGCTCCAGGCCGGCGCGTACGTAACCCAGTGCGCCGAGGGCATTGGAGCCGCCGATGGGCACCAGGTAGGGGCGCTTGCCGGCGGCACGAAGGCGTTCGCCGGTGGCGGTCAGCAGCTCATCGGCGTTGTCCAGGTTGGCCACCAGCTCCACTTCCGTGCCGAACAGGTCGAGCAGCAGGCGGTTGCCGTTGCTCAGGTAGTTGCTGTCACGGGTGCCTATGGGGTTCTCCAGCAGGGCTACGCAGGACAGGCCCAGGCGTGCGGCAAGGGCGGCCGTCTGGCGTACGTGATTGGACTGGATGGCGCCGGCGGTGACCAGGGTATCGGCACCCGCGGCCAGGGCGTCGGCGGCAAGGAACTCGAGCTTGCGCACCTTGTTGCCGCCGAGGGCGAAGGGGGTGATGTCATCGCGTTTGACGTAGATCGCACGGCCCAGCTTTTGCGACAGCCGCTCCAGCTTCTCCAGCGGGGTGGGCGAGGGGACCAGTTCCAGACGGGGGAAACGGGCGAGGGCAGCGTTGAGCATGGTGGCGGCTCGGCAAGCAATTGCGAAGGCTGCCACTCTAGTGAGCCGTGGCCTTGCAGGCAATTCTCAGGTGCGACATGAAAGTACCGTACGGCCAGGGTGTGAGCGTTATCAGGCGCTCAAACTTTATATATAAAATGGAATATAAAAATAATAAAACAGTATTTTGTGGTTATAAAAAATCACCGTAGTGTCGCTCTCAACCCGGCTCACCCAGGCCAGGAACTCGGAGACCCGCTCGCGGCTGATGATCCAGCCGGGGCCACAGAATCGAAAGGACCATCATGAAGAAGACCTTGCTGTTGACCGCCTTGGCCACTGCCCTCTCGGTGACTTTCGCCCATGCCGGCGAGAAGCTCACCGTGGCCGCCACTCCCGTGCCCCACGCGGAAATCCTCGAGCTGGTCAAACCCCAGCTGGCCAAGCAGGGAGTGGACCTGGAGGTGAAGGTTTTCACTGACTACGTGCAGCCCAACCTGCAGGTGGACCAGAAACACCTGGACGCCAACTACTTCCAGACCAAGCCTTACCTGGACAACTTCAACAGTGGCAAGGGCACCCACCTGGTGATCGTCCAGGGCGTTCACGTCGAGCCCTTCGGCGGCTACTCCAGCAAGTACAAATCCCTGAAGGAGCTGCCGGACGGCGCCACCATCGCCATCCCCAACGAAGGCAGCAACAGTGGCCGCGCCCTGCTCCTGCTGCAGAAGTCTGGCCTGCTCAAGCTGAAGGACCCGAAGAACGCCCTGGCCACCCCCAAGGACATCGCCGAGAACCCGCACAACTTCAAGTTCAAGGAACTGGAAGCGGCCCTGCTGCCGCGCGTGCTGGACCAGGTCGACCTGGCCCTGATCAACACCAACTACGCGCTGGAAGCCAAGCTGAACCCGTCCAAGGACGCCCTGGTGCTGGAAGACCGCACCTCGCCCTACGTGAACTACCTGGTGGCCCGTCCGGACAACAAGGACAGCGACGCCATCAAGAAACTCTCCGCTGCGCTGACCAGCCCGGAAGTGAAAACCTTTATCGAGCAGAAGTACTCCGGCGCAGTCGTGCCGGCGTTCTGATCTTGCAGGCAGTTGGAAAAACGTAGCGAGCGATGACCAGGCTGATTTCAACGACGTCTGGCCGAGCGCAGTAGTTTTTCAACAGCCTGCACCTGCTAGCCACGGTGGTGTAGGTATGCCCTGCACCTCTCCTCACGCCGACGAGGCTGGACTATCGTCGGCGTTCTTTTTTCTGCGGCACTTGCCAGGACGATTCCTTGTGGGGGCGAATTCATTCGCTAAGGACCGCGCAGCGGTCCCCTTTGGCAGCTGAAAGGCAGGTCTGCGACCTGCATAGCGAATGAATTCGCCCCCACAGGAAACGCATCGGCCCTTTTCCTGGGCAGCCATATCCTTATTCGATAAAGGTATTTCCATCGCAGTTCTTATGCTCGCTATTCTCTCGCCACAACTTGTTATAACAAGTCAGGAATTCAAGCGAAGGACACCATGGCCGAATTGCTCCCCCTTTCCCCGATGCCGCTCTACAGCCAGCTCAAGGAGCTGCTGCGCGGGCGCATTCTCGACGGCACCTACCCGCCCCACAGCCGCATGCCCTCGGAAAGCGAGTTGGGCAAGGCGTTTGGCGTCAGCCGCATCACCGTGCGCCAGGCGCTGGGTGACCTGCAGAAGGAAGGGCTGATCTTCAAGATCCACGGCAAGGGCACCTTCGTTGCCAAGCCCAAGGCCTTCCAGAACGTCACCACCCTGCAGGGCCTGGCCGAGTCCATGACCCAGATGGGCTACGAGGTGCTCAACCGCCTGCGCAGCTTCAAGCACGTGCCCGCCAGTCCGCTGGTGGCGGCGCGCCTGCAAGTGGAGGAAGGCAGCCCGGTGACCGAAATCCGCCGCGTGCGCCTGATCAACCGCGAGCCGGTGTCGCTCGAAATCACCTGGTTGCCCAAGGCGGTGGGCGAGAAGTTGGAAAAGGCCGACCTCGCCACCCGCGACATCTTCCTGATCCTCGAGAACGACTGTGGCATTCCCCTCGGCCACGCCGACCTTGCCATCGACGCGGTGCTGGCCGACGGCGACCTGACCCAGGCGCTGGAGGTGGAGGAGGGCGCGCCGATCATGCGCATCGAGCGCCTGACCCACGCCGCCGACGGCACGCCGCTGGACTTCGAACACCTCTACTACCGCGGCGATGCCTTCCAGTACCGCCTGCGCATCGACCGCCATAAGGGACCCCAGGCATGAGCACCCAGCATCAGGACTACGACATCGTCGTCATCGGCGGCGGCACCGCCGGCCCGATGGCCGCTATCAAGGCCAAGGAAAAGAACCGCGAGCTGCGTGTGCTGCTGCTGGACAAGGCCAATGTGAAGCGCAGCGGCGCCATCAGCATGGGCATGGACGGCCTGAACAACGCCATCATTCCCGGCCACGCCACGCCCGAGCAGTACACCAAGGAAATCACCATCGCCAACGACGGCATCGTCAACCAGGCCACCGTTTACGCCTACGCCACCCACAGTTTCGAGACCATCCAGCAGCTCGACCGCTGGGGCGTGAAGTTCGAGAAGGACGAGACCGGTGACTACGCGGTGAAGAAGGTTCACCACATGGGCGCCTACGTGCTGCCGATGCCCGAGGGGCACGACATCAAGAAGGTGCTCTACCGCCAGCTCAAGCGTGCGCGGGTGGAGATCAGCAACCGCGTGGTCTGCACCCGTCTGCTGCTGGACAGCGAAGGTGCCGTCTCGGGGGTGATGGGTTTCGACTGCCGCACAGGCGAATTCCAGGTGATCCGCGCCAAGGCTGTGATCCTGGCTTGTGGTGCCGCAGGGCGCCTCGGCCTGCCGTCGTCGGGCTACCTGATGGGCACGTACGAAAACCCCACCAACGCGGGTGACGGCTACGCCATGGCGTTCCACGCCGGGGCGGAGCTGGCGAACCTGGAGTGCTTCCAGATCAACCCGCTGATCAAGGACTACAACGGCCCGGCCTGCGCCTACGTCACCGGCCCCCTGGGCGGCTACACCGCGAACAGCAAGGGTGAGCGCTTCATCGAGTGCGACTACTGGAGCGGCCAGATGATGTGGGAATTCCACCAGGAGCTGGAGGGCGGCAACGGCCCGGTGTTCCTCAAGCTGGACCACCTGGCCGAGGAGACCATCCAGACCATCGAGGACATCCTGCACAGCAACGAGCGCCCCAGCCGTGGCCAGTTCCACGCCAACCGTGGCACCGACTACCGCCAGCAGATGGTGGAGATGCACATCTCCGAGATCGGCTTCTGCTCCGGCCATTCGGCCTCGGGCGTGTGGGTCAACGAGAAGGCCGAGACCAGCGTGAAAGGCCTGTACGCGGCGGGCGACATGGCCGCCGTGCCACACAACTACATGCTCGGCGCCTTCACCTACGGCTGGTTCGCCGGGGTCAACGCGGCGGATTACATCGCCGGGCGTGACTTCGCCGAGATCGACGCCGACCAGGTGGCGCGCGAGCGGGCGCGGGTCTTCGCGCCGCTGCAACGCGAGCACGGCCTGCCGCCGGCCCAGGTGGAGTACAAGCTGCGGCGCATTGTCAACGACTACCTGCAACCGCCCAAGGTGACGAAGAAGATGGAGATCGGCCTTGCGCGCTTCGCCGAGATCGAGCGGGACCTGGCGCAGATGAAGGCCAGCAACCCCCACGAGCTGATGCGTGCGATGGAGGTGGCGGTGATCCGCGACTGCGCCGAAATGGCCGCCCGCGCCTCGCTGTACCGCGCCGAAAGCCGCTGGGGCTTGTACCACCACCGGGTGGACTTCCCCGAGCGCAACGACGCCGAGTGGTTCTTCCACTGCCACCTGAAGAAGGGTGAGGACGGCCGCATGACCAGCTTCAAGAAAGCGGTGGAGCCTTACCTGATTCCGCTGGATGCGGAAGAGCAGCAGGCCTACGACCGCCTGCGGGTGAAGACCGAAGCCGCCGCGTGAACGCGGAGGTTGGGTAGAGCGGAGCGAAACCCAACACGGAGCGCAACGCGCTCCTCGCCAGCCCCATAACGAGAGCCCCAGGCTCCCAGGAAATCGTGAAATGGCCCATCAGCCCCAGGAAATCTTCTTCCGCAGCAGTGCGCCGGTGACCATCGACGAAGACAAGTGCATCGCCCACAAGGGCTGCACCGTTTGCGTCGAGGTCTGCCCCATGGACCTGCTGGCCATCAACCCGGCCACGCAGAAGGCCTATATGGCCTTCGACGAATGCTGGTACTGCATGCCCTGCGAGAAGGACTGCCCGACCGGCGCGGTGAAGGTGGAGATTCCTTACCTGCTGCGCTGACCGGTTCCGCGTGGGTATCGCTCCGCTCCACCCACCCTACAAAAGCGCTCCGAAGTCAGGCCGTAGGATGAGTGGAGCGAAGCGATACCCACCAAAGCCAGACATCAGAAAGCAAACAGCCATCCGGCCCACCCCCGGACGCCTCACCTGAAAGCCCCTCGTTTCCCACCACCCAGCCATGTGGCGGAGACGATTCCAACACTCATGATTCGAGGGGAATTACCCATGCGCCTTCGTGCAACCGTCGCCGGCCTCGCGCTGGCCGTCTCCAGTCTGTCCGCCTCCGCCGAGACCATCCGCATCGCCATCGGCACCCAGGACACCACCATCAACTGCGCCACCGGCGGCCTGCTCATTCGCGAGCTGGGCCTGCTGGACAAGTACCTGCCCCATGACGGCAAGTACAAGGACGCCGACTACCAGGTGGAGTGGAAGAACTTCACCAGCGGCGCACCGCTGACCAACGAAATGGTCGCCGGCAAGCTGGACTTCGGCGCCATGGCCGACTTCCCCGGCTCCTTCAACGGCGTCGCCCACCTCGACGCCGGCAAGCGCAGCCTGTTCATCAGCGTGCTGTCGGGCAGCACCCAGGGCAGCGGCAACGGCATCGTGGTGCCGGCGTCGTCCAGCGTGCAGTCCCTGGCCGAGCTCAAGGGCAAGACCATCTCCGTGCCCTTCGCCTCCACCGCCCACGGCATGCTGCTGCGCGCTGTCGCCGCCCAGGGCTGGGACCCGGAGAAGGACGTGCGCATCATCGCCCAGCCGCCGGAGATCGCCGGCTCCGCCCTGCGCAGCAACCGTATCGAGGCCCACGCCGACTTCGTGCCCTTCGCCGAGCTGTTCCCCAGCCGTGGCTTCGCACGGAAGATCTACGACGGCTCCCAGGCCAAGTCGCCGACCTTCCACGGTGCCCTGGTGGATGCGGCCTATGCGAAGAAGTATCCGGAGATCGTCACTGCCTACCTGCGCGCCAGCCTGGAAGCCGACCGCCTGTTCGCCGAGTCGCCCGAGAAATACAGCGAGCTGATCGAGAAGGTCACCGGCATCGAGGCCGAGGTGAACTTCCTGTTCCACGGCCCCCTCGGCCTGCAGACCCGCGACCTCACCTGGAAGCCCGAGTACCGCAAGGCCGTGGCCACCTCCATCGACACCCTCAAGCTGCTGAAGAAAACCGACCGCGGCCTGGACACCGCGCAGTTCATCGACGACCAGTACATCCGCGCCGCCTTCAAGGCGTCCGGTCAGGACTACGACAAGGCGCTGAAGAACTACGCCCCGCTGCCGCTCAAGGCCAACGACGCGCTGACCGGCAAGCCGATCACCGACTTCAAGCGCCTGGCGCAGATCTGGGTGCGCGGCGAGGACAAGGTCCGTCACTACGCCTCGCCGGAAGCCGCACTGACCGCATTGGCCCAACTGGAGAAGGACGGCAAGGACATCCGCGCCATCTACGCCCAGGCCGCCGACAGCGGGATCAAGCTGCTCGCCAACCAGGCCTGGTATGTGCGGGGCGACAAGGGCGAGCTCTCTGCCTTCCTGCTCAAGGAGCAGGCCGAGCAATACGCCCAGCAGAACGGCGGCACTGCGCTGGATTTCGTCAGTGCCAATCAGGCGCAGGCCGTCGCCAGCCGCTGATTGCGAACACGTAGGGTGCGCCGTGCGCACCGAGGCCCCGCTGCGGCGTCTCCGGTGCGCGCAGCGCACCCTACGGTAGACCGAGGAAGTCATCCATGACGAACCTGTACCGCTGGCCCCTGCGCCTCGCCTCGCTGGCCGCCTGCCTGCTGTTCTGGCAGCTGGCTGCCACTGCGCGGCTGGACCTGGGCCTGTTCACCTTCACCTATGTGCCCACGCCCGCTGCCGTGCTCGACGCCGCCTGGCAGTTGGCGCACTCCAGCAAGCTCCTGCCGCACCTCGCCAGCAGCCTGGCGCGGGTCTTCGCCGGCTACCTCGCCGCCGCCCTGCTGGGCGTGTTGCTGGGGCTGGCCATCGGCCGTTCGAAATGGGCCGAGGACAGCCTGCTGCCACCACTCGAAGTGCTACGGCCGATTCCCGCGGTGGCCTGGATTCCCCTGGCCATCCTGATGTTCCCCTCGTCCGAGCTGTCCATGGTGTTCATCACCTTCACCGGCGCACTGTTCCCCATCCTGCTCAACACCGTGCACGGCGTCGAAGGCGTCGACCCGCGCCTGATCGCCTCGGCCCGCAGCCTCGGCGCCGGGCGCCTGGCGATCCTGCGCGAGGTGATCCTGCCGGGCGCGACGCCGAGCATCGTCACGGGGCTCGCCATCGGCATGGGCACCTCCTGGTTCTGCCTGGTCACCGCCGAAATGATCTCCGGCCAATTCGGCATCGGTTACTACACCTGGGAGTCCTACGTGGTGCAGAACTACCCCGACATAGTCGTCGGCATGCTGCTGATCGGCCTGCTCGGCATGGGCAGCAGCGGCCTGGTGAAACGCCTCGGCGCCGTGGCCACGCCCTGGTACCACGCGCGGAGGGCTGCCTGATGAGCGCCTTCGAGCAAGCCGTGGAACCCGGCCGCATCGAGGCCCGTGGCATCTCCATCCGCCTGGGCCAGGGCCGCGACGCCTTCGAGGCGGTGCAGTTCCTGGACTTCGCCATCGCACCGGGGGAATTCGTCTGCATCCTCGGCCCTTCGGGCTGCGGCAAGTCCACGCTGCTTGGCGCGCTTGCCGGCCACCTCAAACCCAGCGCCGGCCGCCTGGACGTGGATGGCCAACCGGTGGCGGGGCCTTCGCCCGAACGGGGCATGGTGTTCCAGCACCACACCTTGCTGCCCTGGCGCAGCGTGCTGGATAACGTCGCCTTCGGTCTGAAGATGCAGGGCCTGGGCAGGTCCGAACGCCGCCGCCAGGCCGCCGAGTTCCTGCACCTGGTGGGCCTGGAGGAATTCGCCGGCCGCTGGCCGAGTCAGTTGTCCGGCGGCATGCAGCAGCGCGCCGAAATCGCCCGCGTGCTGATCAACCGCCCGCGCCTGTTACTGATGGACGAGCCCTTCGGCGCCCTCGACGCACAGACCCGCTCGCGCATGCAGGAACTGCTGCTGGATATCTGGACGCGCATGCGCACCACCGTGGTGTTCGTCACCCATGACATCGATGAAGCGCTGTTCCTTGCCGACCGCATCCTGGTGATGAGTCCGCGTCCCGGCCGCTTCATCGAAGACCTGCGCCTGGACTTCCCGCGTCCGCGCCGCGCCAGCCTGCTCACCAGTCCCGGCTTCACCCACCTCAAGCGCCATTGCCTGGAACTGCTGCGCCATGAAGAAGGCCGCGAGCTGCCACGGCTGACCCCGCTGGGCTTGCCTACCGACCACCCGCCACTGCGAATCGCCCTATGACTGACCGTACAACCGACAACCCCGACATCCTCGACCTGCTTCCGCGCCTTGCCGCCGATGACGCTGGCGTGCGCCGCATCGCCCTGATCGAACTGGCCGACCTGGAAGACCCCGAAGGCTTGCCCTGGCTCACCGATGCCCTGGTGGTGGACCCGGCGGCCGAGGTGCGCGCCGAAGCCGCCCGCCTGCTGGAAGCCTGGGAAGAGCCCGAAGTGGTGCAGGCACTCTGCGCCGCCCTGGCCGATGGTGCCGAGCCCGTGCGCCTGGCCGCTGCCCAGAGCCTCAGCGAGCTGAAGACACTGGAGGCCGGGCGCGTGATCCTCCCCTGGGTGAGCCATGCCAACGCCTTCGTGCGCAGTAGCGCCCTGCGTGCGTTGCGCGAGCTGCGTCTGGAGGAAGCCGCCTGCCCGGCTCTGCTGGCGCTGGAAGATGTCGACGCCGTGGTGCGCCGCGAGGCGGTGGGCATCCTGGGCTGGCTGAAGCATGACTCTGCGTTGCCGGAATTGGCGCGACTGGCCAGTGATGACGCCGACACCGAAGTCCGCCGCGCCGCCACGGGTGCCCTCGGCCTGGCCCGCGACGCCAGCGTATTGGCCGCGCTGTATGCGGCCTTGCGTGATACCGCCTGGCCGGTACGCGAGGAAGCTGCGACCACCCTGGGCAAGGTCGGCCTGGCAGACGCCGGTCCCGCACTTGTGCAGGCCCTGACCGACGATTACTGGCAGGTGCGCCTGCGCGCCGCCCGTGCCCTGGGTCGCCTGCGTTATCGCGAAGCGCTTGGAGAATTGGCCGTACTGCTCGGCCACGGCATCGCCAACCTGCGCAAGGAAGCAGCGCTGGCCCTCGGTGAGTTGGGCGACGCCGCCGCACTACCCGCCCTGCGCCAGGCCGAGGCCGACGGCGACCCGGAAGTGCGCAAGGCGGTGCGTATCGCCTTGGCGCAACTGCAAGGGGCGGCCTGATGGACGCCCCCAGCGCACTGCGCAATCTCCGTAATCAGACCTGCCTGACGCTGGAGTGGGCGGATGGCGAACGCCAGACGATCAGCCACGCCCGCCTGCGCGGTGCCTGCCCCTGCTCGCAATGCAGGGCGGCGCGGCTGCGCGGGGTGATCGCGGTTGTGGATGAAGGCGTGCGTCTGGAGCGCATTGCCCTGCAGGGTTATGGCGTGCAGCTGGTGTTCAGCGATGGGCACGAGCGGGGGATATTTCCCTGGGGGTATTTGCGGGAGTTGGGTTGCGCAGGATCAGACCGGTAGGGTGCGCTGCGCGCACCAGAACCTCCGAGCGGGATTCCCGGTGCGCACGGCGTACCCTACAGGGGAGCTCGTAGGATGGGTGGAGCTTGCGATACCCATCGACCAGCGCTGATGGGTATCGCTTCGCTCCAGCGGAACGCCGCCCGCCACATCCTACGAGAGATGGCTATGGCGGTTCAGAACGGCCTGTCCCCCAGAATCGTCGCGCGGTGCATCACGCGGCGCTGCGGGCGGTAGTCATCCACGGCGAAATGCTGGGTGATGCGGTTGTCCCAGAAGGCCACGTCGTTGGCCTGCCAGCGCCAGCGGATGGTGAATTCCGGGCGGGTGGCGTGGGCGAACAGGAAGCGCAGCAGCGCGTCGCTTTCCGCTGCCGAGAGCTCGTTGATGCGGGTGGTGAAACCTTCGTTGACGAACAGCCCCTTGCGCCCGGTGACCGGGTGGGCGCGCACCACCGGGTGGCTACGGGGCGGGTGCCTGCGCTTGGCGTCTTCCAGGCGCTCGTGTTCTTCGGGCGTAAGGCTGAAGCGTTCTTCGGGGAAGGAGCGGCTGAGGTCGTGGGTGGCGGTGAGGCCTTCCAGCAACGATTGAATCGGTTTCGACAGGGCGTCGTAGGCCGCGCTGCTGCTGGCCCAGAGTGTGTCGCCGCCATAGGGCGGGAGTTGCTTGGCTGCCAGCACCGCACCCAATGCCGGGGTTTCCAGGAAGGTCACGTCGGTGTGCCACAGGGCATTGTCGCGCACGTCGGTGACGGCGGTGTCCAGTACCAGCACTTCCGGTTGCTCGGGGATGTTCGGGTAGATCGGATGGATATGCAGGTCGCCGAAGTTGCGGGCGAAGGCGGCCTGCTGTTGCGGGTTCAGCGGCTGGTCGCGGAAGAACAGCACCTGGTGGTCGAGCAGGGCGCGTTCCACCGCTTCGCGCTGCGCGGTGTCGAGGGGACGGTTGAGCTCGAGCCCTTCGACGACGGCGCCGAGGGCGGGGGAGAGCGGGGTGATGTGCAGGGTCATGGCAGTGAATCTCCAGAAAGCGTGGAGCGGGGATTCCCCTCACCCCGGCCCCGCTCTGCGCCCCGGCCTGATCGCTTCGCGTTCAGTCGCTCATAGACGCCGGAAGCGATGCTTCCAAACGCGCGCCTATTCGCCCCAGGGGGAGAGGGGGTCATGCGTGGATCAGTGGCTCTGCCCGTGCCAGGGCACGAGCTTGCGTTGCAGGGCGCGCAGACCGAGTTCGAGGGCGAAGGCGATCAGGGCGATGACGAGGATGCCGAGGATCACCACGTCGGTGACCAGGAACTGCGCCGCCGACTGCACCATGAAGCCCAGGCCGCGCGTGGCCGCCACCAGTTCGGCGGCCACCAGGGTGGACCAGCCGACGCCCAGGCCGATGCGCACGCCGGTGAGGATGTCCGGCAGGGCGCTGGGCAGGATCACATGGCGGATCAGCTGCGCCGGGGTGGCGCCCAGGGACTGCGCTGCGCGCAACCGAGCCGGGTCGACGGTGCGCACGCCGGTGGCGGTGGCAATGGCGATGGGCGCGAAGATCGCGAGGAAGATCAGCAGCACCTTGGACAGCTCGCCGATGCCGCACCAGATGACGATCAGGGGCAGGTAGGCCAGTGGCGGAATGGGCCGGTAGAACTCGATCAGCGGATCGAAAATGCCTCGGGCGATGCGGTTGCGGCCGATGGCGAGGCCCAGCGGAACGGCGGTCAGCACCGCTGCCAGCAGGGCCACGCCGATACGCCCGAGGCTGGCGCCCAGGTGCTGCCAGAGGCTGGCGTCCATGTAGCCCTGGGTCAGCAGCACCCAGCCCTTGCGGGCGATGGCCTGCGGGCTGGGCAGGAACAGCGGTTCGATCAGGCCGGCGGTGGTCACCGCCCACCAAGCCAGCAGCAGGCCGCCAAGGGTCAGCAGGCTGATGGACAGGGTGCTCAGCGGTCGACGCTGGCGCGCTTTCACGGTCGGGTTGGCCTTGCTGGCCAGCGGCAGTTCGAGGCTGCTCATGCGCTTCTCCTCTGGCGTTCGGCGAAGACCTGGGCGAGCACGTGCTCGCGGGTTTCGATGAAGTGCGGGTCGGACTTGAGCGCCCGCGCGCTTTCCCCGGCGGCGTAACGCTGGCCGAAGTCCAGGCGAAGGCGCTCGCTGATGCGGCCGGGATTGGGCGACAGCAGGATGAGTTCGGTGGCGAGGAACACGGCTTCCTCGATGTCGTGGGTGATCAGGAACACCGGTTTGGCGGCGCGACGCCAGACCTGCAACAGCAGTTCCTGCATCTGCTCGCGGGTGAAGGCGTCGAGGGCGCCGAAGGGCTCGTCCATCAGCAGCACCCGTGGGGCGGCGGCCAGCGCGCGGGCGATGCCGACGCGTTGTTTCTGTCCGCCGGAAAGCTCCCAGATGCGGCGTTGGTCGAAGCCCGCCAGGTCCACCAGAGCGAGCATGTCGCGGGCCCGCGCCTCGCGTTCGGTACGGGGTACGCCGGCCAGTTCCAGGCCGAAGGCGACGTTGCCCAGCACGTCCTGCCAGGGCAGCAGGGCGTCGTCCTGGAACACCACGCCGCGCTCGGCTCCAGGGCCGCTGACAGGCACGCCGTCGAGGCTGATGCGCCCGGCGCTGGGGCTGACGAAGCCAGCGATAAGGTTGAGCAGCGTGGTCTTGCCACTGCCGGAAGGGCCCAGGGCCACCAGCAGTTCGCCGGGCCCCAGGTCGAGGGAAATGTCGGTCAGTACCGGCTCGACCGTGCCGGGGTACTGTGCGCTGATGCGCTCCAGCTTGAGTAAGGCCATTTTCGAATGCTCTTGATAGACAGCGGCTCACGATCCGCTGCGCGTCGGCGGGGCGTTGTTGAAAACGACCTTGGACTGCTCACTTACAGACGTAAGCTCCGCGTCCTCGGTCGTTTTCGCCTAGCCCCGCTCTAGCTCGCTGGATCGGTTGCGTGCTGGATCAGTTGGTGACGTATTGGGCGCTGACGTAGGGCGCGTAGTCGGGCAGCACGGCGTCGACCTTGCCCTGTTCCTTCAGGAAGGAAGCGGTCTCGGTGAGCGCCTGGGTGGTGGGGGAGCCCAGGGCGGTGGCCTGGTCGGCCGCCAGCGGGAAGACGTTGCCCTGCAGCAGCAGCGGGATGTCCTCGGCCTTGGCGCCGGAGAGCTTCACCAGCTTGTCGATGTTGCCCTTGTCGGCCAGCCAGGCTTTCGGGTCCTTGCGGTAGTCGGCGTAGGCGTCGAGGGTCACCTTGGCGAAGGCACGGACGACTTCCGGGTGCTTCTCGGCGAAGTCCTTGCGCACGATCCAGGCGTCGAAGGTGGGCGCGCCCAGCTTGCCCAGTTCGGCGGAACTGATCAGCACCTTGCCGTTGGACTTGGCCACGCCCAGGGCCGGGTCCCAGACGTAGGTGGCATCGATGTCGCCGCGCTGCCACGCGGCGATGATGGCCGGTGGCGCGAGGTTGAGGATGGTCACTTTGGTGGGGTCGATCTGCCAGTGCTTGAGGGCCGCCAGCAGGCTGTAGTGGCCGGTGGAAACGAAGGGCACGGCGATCTTCTTGCCGATCAGGTCCTCGGGCTTGGCGATGCCAGCGCCGTTGCGCGCCACCAGGGCTTCGGCGTCGCCGATCTGGGTGGCGATGAGGAAGGTCTGGATCGGCAACTGGCGGGTAGCGGCCGCCGCCAGGGGGCTGGAGCCGACATAGCCGATCTGCACGTCGCCGGAGGCAACGGCGGTGATGACGTCGGCGCCGCTGTCGAACTTGCGCCAGTCGATCTCGGATTTGCTCGCCTTCTCGTAAGAGCCATCGGCCTGGGCCACCTTGGCCGGGTCGACGGTGGTCTGGTAGGCGACGGTGAAGTCCGCGGCCTGGGCGCTCAGGGCCAGGCTGCCAAGGGTCAGTGCCGCCAGCAGGCGACGGGGGAACAGGGACGGGATCATGGGGGGCTCCTCAACGGGCTTGGGCCGGTCTTGGAGGCCGGGCCACGGGACAGGGGGATGCTGCGATCGGGGTGTCCGGTGGTCCGGTGAGCAGAATTTAGATGATCTAAAAAACAGCGAATAAATAATTTTTTGGAATGAGCTTAGAGATCGCGAAAGGTCGAGGGCTGGAATCTTTTATTCCATATAGTTATTTACATCTGAAAAATAATTCTTTTTTGAAATTAGCAGCCGCCCCCTAGAGTGGCGGCCTGCCGAAAGCGGACCGCCGCATCGCACTTGCACCGGAGCCTGTGAAAACGACAGTGGCTTCGAAGGTCACGCAGCGGCGTAAAGCGTCTGCTCCTGCTCCGGGCACCCAACACCCATAAAAGATCGCAATGGAGCATCGAGCATGAACAAGTCGTCCCTCGCCCTGGCCGTCGCCTTCGGCGTGCTGGCCCAGCAGGCCGCCGCCGGCGGTTTCATCGAAGACAGCAAGGCCAGCCTGGCCCTGCGCAACTTCTACATCAACTCGGATAACCGCGAAGGCACGGCGGCGCCCTCCAAGCAGGAGGAGTGGGGCCAGGGCTTCCTGTTCAACTACGCCTCGGGCTACACCGAAGGCACCGTCGGCGTCGGTGTCGACGCCCTCGGCCTGTTGGGCGTGAAGCTGGATTCCGGCAAGGGCACCCACTTCAACCCCACCAGTGCCAACTATGGCGGCACCGTGTTCCCCACCGACGAGGACGGCCGCGCCAAGGACGACTTCGGCAGCCTGGGCGTGACCGGCAAGCTGCGCTTCTCCAAGACCGAAGCGCGCCTCGGCACCCTGCTGCCGAAGCTGCCGGTGGTGACCTACAACGACGGCCGCCTGCTGCCGCAGACCTTCGAGGGCGGGCAGGTGACCTCCAGCGAGATCGCCGGCCTGACCCTGGTGGGTGGCCAACTGGAACACGCCAAGGGGCGTAACTCCAGCGACGCCCGCGGCCTGTCCATCGCCGGGGCGAACAACGCCCGCACCGGCCAGTTCGTCAACAAATTCTATTTCGCCGGCGGCGACTACAAGGTCAGCGACAACCTGCTGGCGCAGTACTACTACGGCAACCTGGAGGACTTCTATCAGCAGCACTTCCTCGGCCTGACCCACAACTGGGCGCTGCCGGTGGGCGCGCTGAAGTCCGACCTGCGCTACTTCTACAGCGACTCCGACGGCAAGAACGCCAGCGCCGCCGGCCGCCGCGAAGGCTTCCGCAGCGCGGGCAACTGGGCGGCCAACGACCCGGACCGCTTTGAAGTGGACAACCGCGCCTGGAGTGCCCTGTTCACCTACACCCTGGCGGGCCATGCGGCGAGCCTGGGTTATCAGCAGCTCTCCGGTGACAGCGCCTTTCCCTTCCTCAACCAGGGCGACGGCGCCACCGCCTACCTGATCACCGATCGTCAGATCGGCAAGTTCGCCAGCGCTGGCGAGCGCACCTGGGTGGCGGAGTACGGATACGATTTCGCCAAGGTCGGATTACCGGGGCTAAAGGCAACCGCGACCTACCTGAAGGGCAGCCACCTCGAAACCCAGGGCAGCGACCAGGGCGAGTGGGAGCGCGACGTGCGCGTCGACTACGTGCTGCAGGGCGGCCCTCTCAAGGGGCTGGGTGCTTCCTGGCGCAATGCCTCTCTGCGCAGCGATGCAGTACGTGACCAGGATGAGAACCGGTTGATCCTCAGCTATACGCTGACCTTGCTGTAATAGGGGCCGGCACGCCTGCGGCCGGCTTGGCAAATGGATTCGCCCCTGCACGGGCTGCTCCCCCTCCCTCCGGGAGAGGGGGAGGGGGTGAGGGGACTGAGCCCCGCGCGGTGTCCCAATGCAGACCTGTGGTCTGCATGGCGAATGAATTCGCTCCCATGAGGGATAGTCTCTACACGGAGACGCCCGCGCAGCCCCGTCCGCATGGGTTTCGCAACCGTTGAGCAGCAGAAAGGCTGTACAACTCAACGGCTCTGTTATACTCCGGCTTCCGTCAGGCATACGCCCGGACGCTAGGCCTCCCCTCAGGCCAGCAGGACCGGTCGGGATCGCGCGCCATTGCCGTGATTCGAGCCAGATACGAACACCCCATCGGGCCAGCCCCTAGAACTACACAGGATTTCCCATGTCCTTTGCTTCCCTCGGTCTCTCCGAGGCCTTGGTCGGTGCCGTCGAGGCCGCCGGCTACGCCCAGCCTACTCCCGTGCAACAGCGGGCGATTCCCGCCGTGTTGCAAGGTCGCGATCTGATGGTCGCGGCCCAGACTGGCACTGGCAAGACCGCCGGTTTCGCCCTGCCGATCCTTGAGCGGCTGTTCCCCAACGGCCATCCGGACAAGTCCCACCGGCACGGTCCGCGCCAGGCGCGGGTGCTGGTCCTGACTCCGACTCGCGAGCTCGCAGCGCAGGTGCATGACAGCTTCAAGCTCTATGCCCGCGACCTCAGCCTGATCAGCACCTGCATCTTCGGTGGCGTCGGCATGAATCCGCAGGTACAGGCACTGTCCAAAGGCGTCGACCTGCTAGTGGCGTGCCCCGGCCGTCTGCTGGACCTGGCCGGCCAGGGCAGCGTCGACCTTTCCCATGTGGAGGTCCTGGTACTCGACGAAGCCGACCGCATGCTCGACATGGGTTTCATCCATGACGTCAAGAAGGTCCTCGCCAGGCTCCCTGCCAAGCGCCAGAACCTGCTGTTCTCGGCGACCTTCTCGAAAGACATCGTCGACCTTGCCAACAAGCTGCTGCACGATCCCGAACGCATCGAAGTGACGCCGCCGAACACCACGGTGGAGCGCATCGAACAGCGTGTGTTCCACCTGCCGGCCAGCCACAAGCGTGCCTTGCTGGCGCACCTGATCACCGTGGGCGCCTGGGAACAGGTGCTGGTGTTCACCCGCACCAAGCATGGCGCCAACCGCCTGGCCGAGTACCTGACCAAGCATGGCCTGCCGGCTATGGCGATCCATGGCAACAAGAGCCAGAACGCCCGCACCAAGGCACTGGCCGACTTCAAGGCCAACGATGTCCGCATCCTCGTGGCGACCGATATCGCTGCCCGTGGCCTGGACATTGACCAACTGCCGCATGTGGTCAACTTCGAGCTGCCGAACGTCGAGGAAGATTACGTGCACCGTATCGGCCGGACCGGCCGTGCCGGCCGCAGTGGCGAGGCGATCTCGCTGGTGGCGCCGGACGAAGAGAAGCTGCTGAAGTCCATCGAGCGCATGACCAAGCAGAAGATCCCGGATGGCGACACCCAGGGCTTCGATCCGTCGAGCGTCGAGGTCGAGCGCCCCGAAGCGCGTCCGCCGCGTCCTGAGCGCCAGCCGCGTGCCGACCGTCCCAAGCGTGAAGGCAAGGCGCCTGCCGCCGCTGCCGAAGCAAAGGGCGGCGAGGAAGGCGGCGAGGGTAAGCCGCGCCGCAGCCGCAATCGTCGCGGGAAAGGTAAAGGCAAGGAGCAGGACAAGGCCCAGCAGGTCGCCCAGCCAGCTCAGCCAGCCAAGGAGGCTCGTCCACAGCGTCCGCCGCAGCCTGGCCAGGATCGTGATCCGGAAGAGTTCCTGGATGACGAAGTCGACAACTTCGGTAACCGCGTCGACTACGTGAGCCCCTATGTCGGTAAGAATCAGGGCCGCGGACAACGCCGGGGTGGCCAGGGCCAGGGCCAGGGTCAAGGCCAAGGCCAGGGCGCACGCCAGGGTCAAGGCCAGGCGCAGCCGCAGGGCCGCGGTGGCCAGCCACGCGGCCAGTCCCAGGGCGGCGGTCAGAAGCAAGGCCAGAAGCCGGGCCAACAGCGCCAGGGTAAGCCCGCCAAGGGCCGTGGCCCGCGCCGTGAGGATCCGTTGGTCTCCCGTGGTCGTGACGAGCGCTCGGAGCCGGCCGTGCAGGATCCGCGCAGCAGCAAGCCGCAGCCGAAGATCATCCTCAAGGAATCGCGTGGTGATCGTTACCCGACGCCGGAGCAACTGGACGAACTGCAGCAGCAGACCCGTCCGCGCGGCGAAAAGCCGGCACTGCTGACCCGCAACCGCTGAGTTTTCCTCAGTAACAAGAACGCCGGCTGATGCCGGCGTTCTTGTTTGTGCGGTCTTGCAGAATGCAAAACGCCGGCAATCGCCGGCGTTCTGTCAGACGCGGCAAGCTTACGCGCGCACACCCTCGATGGAGATGATCAGCTCGGCTTCCTGGGAGGCCGGGCCGAGGTCCTTCTGGATCTCGAAGTCCTTCAGCTTGATCTTGGTGCTGCCTTCGAAACCGGCGCGGTAGCCGCCCCATGGGTCGTCGCCCTGGCCAACGAACTTGGCTTTGATCACGACTGGCTTGGTCACGCCGTTCAGCGTCAGGTTGCCGGTCACGTCAGCGGTGCCCTGGCCGGTCGATTTGACCGAGGTGGACTCGAAGGTAGCGGTCGGGTTCTTGCTGACGTTGAGGAAGTCGCCGCTGCGGATGTGCTTGTCACGTTCTGCGTGGTTGGTGTCGACGCTGGCGGTCTTGAGAGTCACCTTGACCTTGCTGGCTTCGGGATTCTTCTCGTCATAGCTGAAGGAACCGTCGAAGTCCTTGAAGGTGCCGTAGATGAAGCTGTAGCCGAGGTGGCCGATCTTGAAGTTGACGAAGGCGTGCTGGCCTTCCTTGTCGATCAGGTAATCAGCGGCCATGGCCTGGCCGGCTACCAGGGCTGCGCCCAGGGTCAGCGCGGCGAAGGTTTTCTTCAGCATTGATCAATCTCCTAATTGAGGTGCAGTGTTATTTGGCGGCGCGCCCGAGCATGCGTGTCAGGGTGGCGTCGCGGTCGATGAAATGATGTTTCAGGGCCGCCAGGGCGTGGATGCCGGCGAAGATCACCAAGCCCCAGGCCAGATACTCGTGGATGACACCGGCGACGTCTTCCTGGTCGGGAATCGCCGTCAGGGTGGCCGGTACTTCGAAGAGCCCGAATACGCTGATGCCGCGACCTTCCGCGGTAGAGATCAGGTAGCCGGAGATCATCACGGCGAAGAGACCAACGTAGAGGACCAGATGGCCCAGCTTCGAGCCCAGGCGGGTCATCGGGCCGTGGTTGGGCAGGGCCGGCGGCGGCGGGCTGGCGAAGCGCCAACCGAAACGTGCCAGCATGACCACGAAGAGCAGGATGCCGATGCCCTTGTGGATCTCCGGCGCGGTCTTGTACCAACTGCTGTAGTAGTTCAGCTCGACCATCCACAGCCCGAGGCCGAAGAGGCCGAAGAACACCAGAGCCACACCCCAGTGGAGGATGATGCTGACCAGGCCGAAACGAGACGGCGAGTTGCGCCACTGCATGAATGAGTCCTTCTAGATCGCAGAGGGTGAGAAGACGCGAGGGACAAGCCTAACGACAAATCTATCGAATTAAAGCGGAAAATTTCGCTTTGAAATATCGAGTAAAACGATACTTGTCGTCTGTAGGAACTAGCAGGGGCCGGCTGTAGGATGGACTTGAACAGCTGGGTGCGGAAGTTGGGAAGCCTCTGGGAATGGGCCGGCGGCGCAGACGTGCGCCGCCGGTTCCGGACTCAGTTGAACAGGCGCGAGAAGAAACCCTTCTGCTCTTCCTTGGTGGGCGCAGCCTTGGCTACCGCCTCAGGTTTAGTCTCGGCGGCGGTTTCGACAGGAGCAACGGCCTTGCCGGCTTTCAGGTCTTGTACCTGGGTGGCCGCGCGCAGGCCGCTGCGCAGTGCACCTTCCAGGGTGCCCGGATAGAGTGCGTCGGTATGCTCGCCGGCGAATACCACACGGCCCAGGGGCTTCTCCCACAGGCGCCAGTAGAGACTCATTTCACCCGGGCCATAGGCCAGGTAAGCGCCGCCGGCCAGGGAGTCCTTGCCGAAGCGACGCAGCTCCGAGCCCTTGAACTGCTCGCGAGCGCCCGGATACAGGCCGTCAAGGCGGATCAGGACTTGATCGACCAACTGTCGATCGCCGAAGGCCTGCATCAGGCGGGCATTGTCACCGGCCAGGTTGACCAGCAGGTTGGCGCCACCCTTGAGGGCCGGTTCGACCCAGATCATGCCCAGACCCTTGTCGCTGAAGACCTCGCCGGAAAGGCGGCTCTTGCCCCACACGGGCTTCTTGAACTTGAGCAGGATCTGATCACGCCAGCCGTAGTTGATGTCCTTCAGGGCGCGCACCTGCAAGGTCGACAGCGATGGCGTGAGGCTGATCTTGGTAAGGGCCGGCAGCGGCACGGCGAGCACCACATAATCGGCCTTGTAGCCAGTCGGGCCGACCTTGACGGTGACGCCGTCCTGCTCCTGCACAATGGCGGAGACGCGAGCATTGGTCTTGATGGTCTTCAGTGGCTTGGCCAGCGCCTGGGCAAGCAGTTGGCTGCCGCCGGGCAAGCGCGCGGCACGCATCTCGGTGTCCGGCAGGCCGCGGTAGACGCGGGCTTGCTGGGCCAGATACAGCAGCGATAGGCGCGAGGGCTCGTCGTAGCGGGCGCGGATGCGCTGGTCGACCAGGGCGCGCGCGGTCGGTGACAGGGCCAGCTTGTCCAGCCAGCGGGCAACGCTGATGGAGTCGAGGGTCTGCAGGGTGTGGTTGACCGTCGGCTTGAGTGGGTCGTCGATGGAGGCGGCCAGTTCATCCAGGCTCTTGTCGAAACGCTTCAAGCCTTCGACGGTGCTGGGCGCTTCCTTGAGCAGGTCGGCCTCGGTGAAGTAGCGGCCACCGACCAGGTAGCCCGGGGTGCGCACGTAGTCAGGTGCCGGAACGGCCTTCAGTTTGAAGGTGTCCAGGTAGCGGTAAAGGCTGGGTTGCAGCTTGGCGCTACCGACCCACTCGCTGGTGGCCAGGCCCGAGCGCCCGCCGATGTTCGGCTTGGCTTCCAGCACGGTGACCTGCCAACCTTTCTGTTGCAGCTCATAGGCCGATGTCAGGCCGGCCAGGCCGCCGCCAATGACGATGGCCGTCGGCTGTTTGTCCTTGCCCAGCGCGGTCACGCTGAACGCCCCCAAAACGATCAGCGCCAAGGCGCGCCACGTTGCAAACATTGGTATTTCCCCCGGAAAAGCACCGACTCTGGATAACGGCGCGCAGGATACGCCAGCCCTCGCGGCCCGGCCATACGTGTCCTGCAACGACCGGATCACGTCCAGCTTGTTCATGACGGAGGCATTGCATAGGCTTCCCCGATCATTACAGGAGAGCAGCACATGGGCCTCAATGCCGATTGGATGCAGCGCGACCTCGCCGTGCTTTGGCACCCTTGCACCCAGATGAAAGATCACGAGCGCCTGCCGGTCGTCCCCATCCGCCGGGGCGAGGGCGTCTGGCTGGAGGACTTCGAGGGCAAACGCTACCTGGACGCCGTCAGCTCCTGGTGGGTCAATGTGTTCGGCCATGCCAATCCACGCATCAACCAGCGCATCAAGGACCAGGTGGACCAGCTGGAGCACGTGATCCTTGCCGGCTTCAGCCATCAGCCGGTGATCGAGCTGTCCGAGCGCCTGGTGAAGATCACGCCCAAGGGCCTGGATCGGGTGTTCTACGCCGACAACGGTTCCTCCGGCATCGAAGTGGCGCTGAAGATGAGCTACCACTTCTGGCGCAACCAGGGGCTGGAGCGCAAGAAGCGCTTCGTCACCCTGACCAACAGCTACCACGGCGAAACCGTGGCTGCGATGTCGGTGGGCGACGTTGCCCTGTTCACCGAGACCTACAAGTCGCTGCTGCTGGACACCCTCAAGGTGCCGACCCCGGACTGCTTCCTGCGCCCTGAAGGCATGTGTTGGGAAGAACATTCGCGCAACATGTTCGCGCACATGGAGCGGACGCTGGCGGAGCATCACGAAGAGGTCGCGGCGGTGATCGTCGAGCCGCTGATCCAGGGCGCCGGCGGCATGCGCATGTACCACCCGGTGTACCTCAAGCTGCTGCGCGAAGCCTGCGACCGCTATGGCGTCCACCTGATCCATGACGAAATCGCCGTCGGCTTCGGCCGCACGGGCACCATGTTCGCCTGCGAGCAGGCCGGCATCGCCCCGGACTTCCTGGTGCTGTCCAAAGCCCTGACCGGCGGCTATCTGCCGATGGCCGCGGTACTGACCAGCGAGGCTGTCTACCAGGGCTTCTACGATGACTACCAGACGCTGCGCGCCTTCCTCCATTCGCATACCTACACCGGCAATCCGCTGGCCTGTGCGGCGGCGCTGGCGACCCTGGATATCTTCGAGGAAGACCGGGTAATCGAAGCCAATCGCAAGCTCTCCACGCGCATGGCCACCGCCACCGCCCATCTGGCCGACCATCCGCACGTGGCCGAGGTGCGCCAAACCGGCATGGTGCTGGCGGTGGAAATGGTCCAGGACAAGGCCAGCAAGACGCCGTTCCCGTGGCAGGAGCGCCGTGGCCTCAAGGTGTTCCAGCATGCCCTCGAGCGTGGCGCGTTGCTGCGGCCGCTGGGCAACGTGGTGTACTTCCTGCCGCCTTACGTGATCACCGAAGAGCAGATCGATTTCCTCGCGATCGTTGCGACCGAGGGCATCGACATTGCCACCCGCGACTCGGTGAGCGTCAGCGTGGCGACGGACCTGCACCCGAACCACCGCGATCCGGGCTAGCCCGCGCAGGTCGCGCCGAGTGGGGTTGCGCTGAGCGGGGCGAAGCCCAACGAGCCCCGCTCGGGGGCTTTCCCCGTTGGGCTTTGCTGCGCTCAGACCTGTGCCGCCCGCCCCAACCTACCCGGAGGCGCTGCCAGGCCTTAAACTGCGCGCCTGTCCTCTCCTTGCCCCGAATGCCCATGCGCCTTTCCCGCTTCTTCATCGACGCCCCTCTTTCCATCGGCCAGCACGAGCTGCCCGAAGCCCAGGCCCATTACATAGGCCGCGTGCTGCGTCTGGCGGCAGGCGACACCGTGCAGCTCTTCGATGGCTCCGGCCAGGAATACCTGGGCGAGTTGGCGGAGGTGGGCAAGAAGGTCGTGCGGGTTGAGTTGCGTGAAGCCTTTGCGGGCGTGGCCGAGTCTCCCCTGCAGGTGCATCTTGGCCAGGGCCTGTCCCGTGGCGAACGCATGGATTGGGCGATCCAGAAGGCCACCGAGCTGGGCGTGGCCCAAATCACCCCGCTGGTCAGCGAACGCTGTGAAGTGCGCCTGAAGGATGAGCGTGCCGACAAGCGCCTGGCCCATTGGCGCCAGGTGGCAATCAGTGCATGTGAGCAATGCGGACGCTCGGTGATACCGGAGATCCATGCTCCAGCCACCCTGGCGGACTGGCAGCGTCAGGTGGAGGCCGACCTCAAGCTGGTGCTGCACCCGGTGGCCGAACCTCTGGCCAGTCATGAGAAGCCGCAGAGCCTGGCGTTCCTGATCGGCCCTGAGGGTGGCTTGTCCGATGCCGAAGTGGAGGCCGCCAAGGCGGCGGGCTTTCACCCCGCGCGCCTGGGCCCGCGAGTACTGCGCACCGAGACGGCGCCGGTAGTAGCGCTGACGGTGGCGCAACAGCTGTGGGGCGATTTCTAAGGTTTTCGCGGATTTTCGGGAATGCGGGGGGCGAACCGAATTGGCAAGCCGGTGTGAGCCCCGGGCATCCCCCAAACATCCGCGAGGAACCATTTTTAAGGGGGGACGCAGTCGGCAGGCCTGCCCCGGCCCTCTCCCGAGAGAGAGGGGGCAGTCAGCGCTCAGGGCAGTCAGATCAGCCCGGCATCCGCCAGCAGCTGCTCCAGCGCCACCAGGTCGGGAATCTTCGCCACGTCAAGGCCGAGTTGTACCGCGTCCAGTTCCAGTGCGGCCAATGGCGCATTGGTACGGGGCAGGTCTTCCTCGAGCTTCAGTGAGCGCGGGATGCCTTGCAGCAGCAGGGCCAGGAATTTCACGTGAGGTCGCCCACCCAGGGCATTGAGAACGGCAACACGGGCGCCCGGGCCCACGGCTGCCTGGCCGCCAGCGGCCGCTTCGAACGACAGCAGCGGCAAGCGCAGGTCACGCCAGGCCACTTGTCCGAGCATCCAGGCCGGTAGGCCCGGGGTCGGCTGTGGGGCGCGGTAAGGAATGAGTTCGGCCAGCGCCACGTTGGGCACCAGGAGATTGCGGTCGGCCAGCGGTAGGATCAGGCCGGTGAGGCTATTGGTGCTGCTCTGCGAGGTGATGGCTTGGCTCATGATGGGTCCTTGGTCAGGCGCACTGCGCGGCCAGGTGGTTGACCAGTGCGGCGGCAAGTTCGCGCGGTGCTCCGCTCAGGCTGCTGTAGCCACCTTCGCGCAGGCTGTCGGGCATGCTCGAGCAGGCGCAGCTATCGGCGCTTTGGGTCCAGATCAGCCCGCCCTGGCGGCGCACGTAGGCGGCCGCGGCACTGCCGTCGCTGCCCATGCCACTGAAGGCGATGACCCCGCAGTGCGCGCCAAAGTGCTGGGCGAGGTTGAGCATTGCCTGGTCGATGGATGGGCTGTAGGGCTCCGGCCAGGGCTGCTCGCTCACCAGTATGCGGCCATCGTCGGCGAAGGCCAGTTCGCGACTGATCGGTACCACGATCACTTCACCGCAGCGCACCGGCTCGCCGGGTCGCACCGGGTTGACGTGCCATTGGCTGTGGCGGCCGACGGCCTGGGGCAGGACGCTTTCGAAGGCGGGATCGATGTGTTGGGCATAGAGGAAACCAACGGGCAGGCCGCCGGGCAGGGCATCCAGGAAGGCTTTCACAGCCTCCGGGCCACCCAGGGATGCCGCCAGCAGCCAGACCTCACGGGCCGGCGCGCCCGCCACCAGCGGTGTGTTGGCCAAGGCTTGCGGGAGTTCCAGGCGCGCTGGGCGCTGGGCATCGGCCATGAGGGTTTCCAGGCTGGGCCCCACGGCCACGGCGGGGTCGCCGACCAGTTGCTTGAGCTTGCCGAACAGGCGTCGCTCCCAGCGCGGGTAATGTTCAGAGTGGCGCTCGGGCGCATGCCCTTCGCCGAATAGAACCGGCACGCTAGTGCGTTCCAGCAGGCTGTCCACCAAGGGTGAGTCCTCGGACTGGGCGAGATCCACCAGCCAGAGTTCGGCGTCGCAGTTGTCCAGCGCCTCCTCGTCGAGGCGCGCCGGGTCGCTGTTGAGCACCACCTGGTAGCCATTGCCGACCAGTGCCTGTTGCAACACATGACGCTGCAACGAGGTGTCGGCGAGCACGGCGATCCGTGCGGAAGTCTTTTCCGTCATGTCCTTTTGACCAGTTGCTGGATGGTTTCGAGCAACAGGGATTCCTGATAGGGCTTGCCCAGATACTCGTTGACGCCGATGGCGATCGCGCGCTCACGGTGTTTTTCGCCGGTCCGTGAGGTGATCATGATGATCGGCAGGTCCTTGAGCCGCGAGTCGTGGCGAACCAGGGTGGCCACCTCGAAGCCGTCCATTCGCGGCATTTCGATGTCCAGCAGCATGATATCGGGATGGTGTTCCTGCAGTAGGGTGATGGCGTCCACCCCATCCTTGGCGGTTACCACGTTCATGCCGTTGCGCTCCAGCAGGCGGCTGGTGACCTTGCGCACGGTTACCGAGTCGTCCACGACCATCACCAGCGGCGGACGCTCCTGCTCGGTCTCGACGACCGCAGGGTTGGCACTGGCCAGGCGCAGTTGCGGCTGGGTCAGGTGCGCGTGGCGAACGCGGATGGTCGCCAGCAGGTCGAGGATCACCACCACCCGGCCATCGCCGAGGATGGTTGCGCCGGAGATGCCATGCACGCCAGCGAACTGCGGGCCGAGGCTCTTCACCACAATCTCGCGGGAACCGACCAGGGCGTCTACCTGCACGGCCACGGCGTGTTCGCTTGAACGCACCAGGATTACCGGCAGCGGCAGGCTGTGGCCCACCAGCTTGGGGTGCTGACCGTTGTTCAGCAGGTCGCCGAGGTAGCGCAGTTCGTAATCCTGCCCGGCGTATTCGAAGCGCGGTGCGTTGGGCTGGTAGTAGGTTTCCAGCTCGTACGGCGACACCCGGACGATACCCTCGATGGTGTTCAGCGGGATTGCATAGAGGTCTTCGCCGGAAAGGACCATCAGCGCACGGTTGACCGATACGGTGAAGGGCAGGCGGATGAGGAAGCGGGTGCCTTCGCCGAGGGTCGAGTCGATGCTCATGGAGCCACCGAGTTGCTTGACCTCCGAGTGCACCACGTCCATCCCGACGCCGCGTCCGGAAATCTGCGTGACCTTGTCCGCGGTGGAGAAGCCGGGTTCGAGGATGAACTGCAGGACCTCGTGGTCCGACAAGTCCGCATTCGGGTCCATCATGCCGCGTTCGACAGCCTTGCGGCGCACGGCTTCGAGGCGGATACCCGCGCCGTCGTCGGCCAGGGTCAGGACGATATCGCCACCCTCGCGGCTGAGGTTGAGGCGTATGTTGCCCGCTTGCGACTTGCCCGCAGCCTGGCGCTGCTCAGCGCTCTCGATGCCATGGTCGACGGCGTTTCGCAGCATGTGTTCCAGCGGCGCCACCATGCGTTCGAGCACAGTGCGGTCCATTTCACCTTCGGCGTTGCCGACGATGAACTCGACCTGCTTGCCCAGCTCGTTGGCCACTTGCCGGACGATCCGCCGCAGTCGTGGCACCAAGCGGTCGAAGGGCACCATGCGCGTACGCATCAGGCCTTCCTGGAGCTCAGTGTTGACCCGCGCCTGCTGCAGCAACAGGGTTTCGGCGTCGCGGTTACGCGCGGCCAGGGTTTCCTTGAGGTCGAGCAAGTCCGAGGCGGACTCGAACAGTGCGCGCGACAGTTGCTGCAGCTGCGAATGGCGGTCCATTTCCAATGGGTCGAATTCTTCGTAGCCGGCCCGTTCGGCCTCGGCCTGGTAGCGGCTGAGGATCTGCGCCTGGGTCTCGGTGTCGAGGCGTCGTAGCTGGTCGCGAACCCGCTCGATGGTGGCCTCCATCTCGGCGAGAGTGAAGCTGAAGTCGCTGACCTGCTGTTCGACCCGGCCACGGAAGATCGAGGTCTCGCCGGCCAGGTTGACCAGGCCTTCGAGGAGTTCTGCCGGCACCTTGACCAGTTCCTGGGGCGCACGCCGGGCGGCCGCGTCCTGGGCGGCCTCTTCGGCACGGCGGACGAAGGGCAGCACGCGCTCCGCGACAGCCTCGGTGGGCTGGACGCTGGCTGCGACGATCAGGCCGTTCTGCGGACGGATCTCGGGCTGGAACGATCTGGCGGGTGTCACATCCGCGGCGAGCGTGTAGTCGAGTTGCTGGCGCAACTGGTCCAGCTCCGCCTGCAGGCCTTCGTAGCCGGACTGCACGTCGAGGAACAGGCTGTCCGGCCAGGGGGCGCCTTGCTGTTGGGCTTCGACCAGGTGCTGTTCCAGGTCATGGGCGAGGTCGCCCAGGCGTTTCTGCCCGGCCAATCGCGCACCGCCTTTGAGGGTATGCAGGACACGCAGCACGTCATCGATGTGGTTGGCATCTTCGCGGGCTTCCTCCCAGCGGCCGATGGAGGTTTCCATGGCCTCCAGCAGGTCATCGGCCTCTTCGAGGAAGATGTCGAGAATGTCGGCTTCAGCGACCGTTTCGGGCGGCTCTGCGGTGAGCGGCTGCAGGTGCACGGTGCTGGGCACGCTGAGCTGCTCGTCCGGGTTAACGCGCCAGGCCTGGATGGCCTGGATCAGCGGCGTGCCATCCGGTTGCGGGCGACGGGCGCGCACGGCTTCCAGCATTTCGGCGAGACGGTCGTGGCAGCTTTGCAGCAGGTCGAAGAGGGCCGGGCTGGCGCGCAGGCGCCCATCGCACAGGCGTTCGTAGAGAAACTCCAGTTCGTGGGCGAGGTCGCCTATCGGGCCTATCTCTGCCATGCGCGCACCACCCTTGAGGGTGTGCAGGTCGCGTTGCAGGGCTTCGACTTCGAGGGTGTTGTCGGGCGCTTCCATCCAGCGCTGCAGAGCGGCGCCGGCGCTGTCGAGGATATCGAAGCCCTCTTCGAGGAAGATCTCTACCAGCTCGGGGTCGGGGTCGGGGTTGGGCTCGAGCGCGGTATGTGCCGGCGGGGCGTCATCCGGCTCAGGCGCACACGGGGGGGCGGGCTGCTCAGCGAGCGGTTCCCGGTCGATGGCTTGTTCCGGTGCTTCGTCGACGACAGGCTCGTCGTCGTCGTCGTCCTGGCGTGTCTCGCCCGGCGTCTCGTCAGCGTCCGCGAAGCTGTCCTCGAAATCCGGGAAGGATTGGACCACAGCGGCTGACAGGCTCTGCGCGCTGCCTTGGCGGAAGCTGCGAATGTCCTGGATCAGCGGCGCGGGGTTGGTCAGTGGCTGGTGGGCCTGCAATTGCTGGAGCTGGGTGGCCAGGCAGTCGTGGCTGCTTTGTAGCAGGCCGGCAAGCCGCGGCGAATAGGCGTAGCGGCGGTCCTGAAGCCCTTCGTAGAGGGATTCCAGCTCATGGGCGAGATCACCGATCGGGCCGATCTCGGCCATGCGCGCACCGCCCTTCAGGGTGTGCAGGTCGCGCTGCAATGCCAGCAGGGCCGTAGGATTCTCCGGGTTGTCCAGCCAGCGTTCCAGTGCCTTGCCGGCGCTGTCGAGGATGTCCACGGCCTCTTCAAGGAAGATGGAGACCATTTCCTCATCCAGCGTCGAGGGCATTTCCGCAAAGGCCGCCTGCGTGGGTTCTGGCTCGGTGGACTCTGGCGCTGCCCCCTCGACGTCAAGGTTGGCTGGCAGGTCCGACCCCAGTTGAGCGAGGGCGTACGGGTCTATCGTGTCTTGCAGCAAGGCATGCAGGGCCTGGACACGCTCGGGTTGGGCACTTACCTCCAGGGCGGCGGCGACCTGGTCCATCATGCTGATAAGCGCTTCATGGGCGCTTTCCGCTTCCCTGAAGAAGCGTTCGTTGACCGGCAGGCTGCCTTCGTCAACGGCGCCATAGCAGTCCAGCAGGGCCTCGCAGAGTTCTTCGATCTGCGGCAGTTCGGCCATTTCGGCTCCACGGCCGAGGGTGCTGAGCTCGTCCAGCAGCGCGCCGAGCTCCTGGCGCTCGCCGGGGTGCTCGCGCCAGCGGCGCAGCAGGTCTTCAGCATCCAGCAGGATGTCCATGCCTTCGGCGAGGAACAGCGAGATCATCTGCGGATCGCGGCTTTCACCCTTGTCATCGCGACGGGCGCTGACAACAGCGCCAAGGCGTTCCTGATGCAGTTGTGCAATGCGTTCGAGCAACGCCTGGGTACCGGCTATCGGCGCCAGAGGCGTACTGTCCAGCTGGGCAACGCCCTGGCGCAACAGGTGCAGGGCCTCGTGCAGCAGTTCGGCCTCGGACAGGTCGATGGCCAGCAGGTTGGCCTTGTACTCCTTGGCCAGCTTCTCCAGCGGTGTGGCAATCTCCGCGATCGGCAGGATACCGGCCATGTGTGCACTGCCCTTGAGGGTATGCAGGGCACGCTGGAGGTCATCATTGATCGTCCGGGGCAGCCATTGGTCGCAGCTGGCCAGGAAAGCGGCCAGGGTGTCCAGGTGGTTTTCCGCCTCGTTGCGGAAGATCTCCAGCAACTGCGGGTCGAGAGTTTCTTCGGCTGGGCTGTTAGCGAGGGCCTGCAGCGTGCCTGCAGGCTCGACGGCTGGCTCTGACCCCGGGGTGTCAGGTTTCGGGAGGCTTTGTCCCTTGGCCAGGGCATGGGCAATGGCGGCCAGACGATCGACATCTTCGCGCTGACGCTGGGCCTTGGCGGCATATTCTTCGACCAGTGCCGGGAGCAGGGTGACCACATCGTCGATCACTTGGAGCACTGGCTCGTCGGCCTGGATGCTGCGGTCGAGCACGCGGTTGAGCAGGTTCTCGATGGACCAGGACAGCTCGCCGATCACCAGCGCGCGGACCATACGGCCGCTGCCCTTGAGGGTATGGAACGCACGGCGTACTTCGCCCAGGGAGTCCCGGTCGTTGATGTCGGCATGCCAGCGCGGCAGGTACTCGCCGAGGGTCTCCAGCACTTCCCCGGCTTCTTCAATGAAGACTTCCTGCAGCTCATCGTCCACCGGTTCTTCGTCCGCAGGCGGCGGCAGCAGGCTGGGCGGCACCTCCTGGGCTGGCGGGTTGAAGGCCGGCATTGGCGTTGCCATCACTTCTGCCAGCGACAGCGGGCGTTCTTCGGCAGGGGCCGACGGCTCGGCTTCGAGAGGGGCCGTGGGCAGTTCGACTTCCGGCAGACCCAGCTCGGCTAACGCGGCTTCGTCCCACTCCAGTGGTGTGCTGAGCTCGTCGAGGCTGGGGGCATCCATGTCGACAGGGGGCTCGATGGCTGACAGTTCCTCCTGTTCGTCGAAGTCCAGACTCGGCAGCACCTCGCCACTCGCCGGCGGCAGGGACAGGTCGAGGACTTCGCCATCAGCCGGGAGAGCAGGGGGCAGTTCCTCGAGGTCGGCGAGATCGAAGCTGGGCAGCGTCTCGTGGTCGAACTCCAGCGGGTTGTCCAGGTTCAGCTCGAGCCGCTCGCCTTCGTCCGGTGTCAGGATGTCTCCTGCAGCGGACAGGTTTTCCAGTTCGTCGAGGTCCAGGCGTGGCAGCGTTTCGTCATCCGCTGGCGGCAGTAGCAGGCGGGTGGCTCCGGCATCAGCCGGTAGGGCAGGAGGTAGCTCTTCGAGGTCGGCGAGATCGAAGCTGGGCAGCGTCTCGTGGTCGAACTCCAGCGGGTTGTCCAGGTTCAGCTCGAGCCGCTCGCCTTCGTCCGGTGTCAGGATGTCTCCTGCAGCGGACAGGCTTTCCCGTTCGTCGACTTCCAGGCCTGGCAGCTCTTGCGCCGTACCCGGTAGTGCGGTGCTCAGTGCTGGTGTGTCTTCCCACTGCAGCGGTGCATCCAGGCTGAGGTCGATGCTCTGTTCGGTGGCATCAAGCGCTGCCTCGCCGAGGCTCCAGTTGTCATCGGAGACAAGCAACTCGCTGCCCCCGGACTGCGGGGCAGCGGCCGGGGCGACGATCGCTTCCGGTTGCTCTTGCAGGTCCGTCAGGTCGAGCTCGATGTCGTCCTCTGGGTCGAGATGCTGCTCAAGCTCCGCCTCCTCGACAGCCAGCACTTCGATGTCCTGCAGCGGGTCAGCCAGCGGCGCGAGTGGCTCGGCCTCTTCTTCGTTGTCGTGATCGAGGATCGAGGGTTTTTCCTGAATCGGGTAGCCGAGGCTCTCCAGGCTCTCTTCAGCGACATCCAGGATCAGGTCGCCCTGGGTGGCATGGTCTTCGGAGAGGCGTTCGAGGTAGTACTCGACGCTGGTGATGGCATCGGCCAGGGTGTCCAGGCTCTGCCAGTTGGGCACGGCCTTGCGTGCCAGAAGCTGTTCCTGAATGTAGCCGTTGCACGCCGCCAGCAGGGCGGCCGCACGTGGCAGCGGGATCATCGCCAGGCCTCCCCTGGCCTGGGTCAGCAGCTCAGGAACGCGCGCGAGGTGCTCGTGGTTCCACTGCGAGGCGATGAACTCGATGATGGCATCCTTCGCCTGTTCCAGCCCGTTGCGTGCTTCCTTGATCACCAACTGGTGGATCTGCGCGACGTCGGTGGTCGGCAGATGGCTGGCCTCGGTGGCGGCGTCTTCCGTTGGGCCGACCATGCCGGCCAGTGTGGCTTCGACATAGAGCAACGCGCCGGCTACATCCATCAGTACTGCGTCACTGGGTTCGCGCTGGCCGAGCGACAGGCTGTGGATAACGTCGAGCTGGTCGAGGATCACCTTGCGTGGCTGGCCGAAGCCTAGTACCGCCAGGGTGTCGGCGATCTGCTTGAGTGGTGCCAGCAGGCTGTCCAGTTCGGTGACCCCGTGGCGATCGCTGCGTACGAACAAGTCGAGGCTGTCCTTGACGCGAACCAGCTCTTCGCACAGGGCGGTCACTACCGAGCGCATGGCGCCGCGGTCGGGGCCGGCAAGGCGGGCACGCTCTTCGTCCACCAGCTCGCTGTCCGGGAGGGCTTCGTCGAGGCGGTATTGTTCTTGGATGGCGCGGATACGCGGCGACTGGGCGGGAGCCTTGGCAATATAGAACAGCAGGTTCTTCACCAGGTCTTCCGGCGCGGGCTGGTTGAAACCGTCGGCCCCTTGGTCCAGCAAGCGCTTGAGTTCCTTGTCCACCTCACGCAGCAGGTTGCGCACCGACGAGCCGTTGACCACGCTGCCGTTGGCCAGGCCTTCCACCAGGGCTGAGGCGATCTTCCACAGCGGCTCGAGCGGGGCGTCCTGGCATAGCGATTCGAGACGAGCAAAGACGCGCGCCATGTAACCGAGGTTGGTGGCCAGGTCCTGGCCGCGGATGATGCCGACCAGCGCGGCTTGCAGCATCTGCCGCATCTTGCGCAGCAGCACTGGCAGCTCGGCGGTGCGCAGGCGTGCGAGGGTCTCAACAGGCAGCGCAGGTCGTTGGCTGGAGAGGTCCGGGGCGAACAGGCTGGTTTCCGAAAGGAGCTTTTCGCCGCGCGCGGCGCGCAGGTCGTTGAGCAGGGGTAGCAGGGCCATCGGCAGGTCGCGTCGGGCGCTCTGAATGCGATCGAGGTAGAGCGGCAGTTGCAGGATGGCCTGCATCAGCACTTCCAGGGCCTCGCGCTGGTTGCTCGCGCGCCCATCGATGAGCGCCTGGGCCAACTGCTCCATTTCCTCGGCAAGCAGCGCCGCGCCATAGAACTCGACCATCTGCAGCGTGCCTTGGACCTGGTGCACGTAGGTCAGGCAGAAGCGCATGCGCGTCGGGTCCTGCGGGTTCTCGACGTAGGCCTCCAGGGCCTGTCGAGCCTGCTTCAGGGTTTCCGCGATCTCGCCCTTGACCCACTCGAGGGCGACGTAGTCGTGCCGATCAGTCATAGCCGTCTGCTATCCCTTCCGGGTGAATGCAAGAACCTGTTCATTGGCCACCGGCTCCAGGTCCGGATGGTGCCATCCCGCCACCTCACCCACCCCTAGCACCAGCAGGCCTCCCGGTGCCAGGCGCTCGGCCAGGCGATTGAGAATCTCCCGGCGTCGCCAGCGGCGGAAATAGATCAACAGGTTCTGACAGAAGATTACGTCCATGCCGGACATTGGCGCCTTGGCCAGGTCCAGCACATTGAGCCGGGCGCAGCACACGCGTGCGGCCAGGCTCGGCGATACCTTGTAGCGCCCATCTCCCAGCACCTGGAAATAGCGCTCGGCGAGGGTGCTTTCCAACTGTTCCAGGCGTCGGGCGCCATAAACGCCTTCGCGGGCCTTGGCCAGCGCATTGAGGCTGATGTCGGTGCCGGTCACACCGAAGTATTCCGGCCGCTCGCTGCCCGCCAGTACCTCGGCTGCCAGCATGGCGAGGGAATAAGGCTCCTCGCCGCTGGCGCAGCCGACACTCCAGATCGCCAGGGGCTGCGCCAGCCCTTGGGCCAGGCGCTCGCGCAGGTAGCTGCCCAGCAGTTGGAACGAAGGCTGGTGCCGGAAGAAGCGTGTCTCCTGAACGGTCAGGCGGTCCAGCAGGCTCGCCCATTCCACCGCGCCACGCGGACCGTCGGTCACCTGGCGGTAGTAGGTGGCGTAGTCCGGCACGCCCAGCTCGCGCATGCGCGCCGACAGGTTGGTTTGCAGGAAGGTGCGTCGCTGCTCGTTGACCACCACGCCAGTGCGCTCCTCGAGCAGCTTGCGCCAGTCGTCAAACTCCTCGGCCGTCATGTCGGCCATGGGTTTCAAGGCCCAGACGCCGCCTGGCTGCATGCTGTCGTGCCCTTGATTCATGGTCGTCGCGCCGCGGCCTCCGGCCGCGGCTTCTCCCTTGGTCAGGCCAGATCCTGGGCTTCCGGCAGTTTGAAACCGGAAACCGACTTGCGCATCTCGCTGGCCATCTTCGCCAGGTTGCCGATGCTCTTCGCGGTGGCGGTGGTACCGGCAGAGGTCTGCGAGGTGATCTCCTGGATCACGTTCATGGTGTTGGAGATATGGCCGGCCGAGGAAGCTTGCTGACGAGCGGCGTTGGAGATGTTCTGGATCAGCGCCGCGAGGGTCTTGGATACCTTTTCGATCTCCTCCAGGGCCACACCGGCGTCCTGTGCCAGGCGGGCACCGCGCACCACTTCGGAGGTAGTCTGCTCCATGGAGATAACCGCTTCGTTGGTGTCGGTCTGAATGGTCTTCACCAGCGCTTCGATCTGCTTGGTCGCGGCGGAGGAACGTTCCGCCAGGCGTTGTACTTCGTCCGCTACCACGGCGAAGCCGCGGCCGGCGTCACCGGCCATGGACGCCTGGATCGCGGCGTTCAGGGCGAGAATGTTGGTCTGGTCGGCAATGTCGTTGATCAGGCTGACGATGTCGCCGATCTCCTGGGACGATTCACCGAGGCGCTTGATTCGCTTCGAGGTGTCCTGGATCTGTTCGCGGATGTTGTCCATGCCGGTGATGGTGTTGTGTACGACCTCGTTGCCTTTGTTGGCGATGGCTACGGATCGCTCCGCTACCGCCGAGGACTCCGAGGCGTTCGCCGATACCTGGTCGATCGACACCGCCATCTCGTTGATGGCGGCGGATGCGCCGGCGATTTCCTGGGCCTGGTGCTCGGACGCTTCGGCCAGGTGCATGGCGGTGGCCTGGGTTTCCTGGGCGGCAGCGGCCACCTGTACGGCAGTCAGGTTGATGGTTTCGACCAGTTCGCGCAGTTGGTCGATCGAGTAGTTGATCGAGTCGGCGATGGCGCCGGTGAAGTCCTCTGTCACGGTCGCGGCTACGGTCAGGTCACCGTCGGCGAGGTCGGCGATTTCGTCGAGCAGACGCAGAATCGCAGCCTGGTTACGTTCGTTCTTCGCGGCGGTTTCGGCCAGGCGGCTACGTGCGCTCTGCACCATCACCAGGCCGATGAGGATGACTGCGCCCAGGGCCAGGGCGCCGAGCACATAACCGGCCAAGGTGTTCATGGCGCGGCCGGAGGCCAGGTTCTCGAAGCCGTCGGTCAGGGTCGAGGCCTTGTCCAGCAGGGTTTGCGAGCCGCTGAAGATGGTGTTGGCGGATTCACGGACCTGGAACAGCTCCGGCGAGGTTTCCAGGATTTCGTCCACCGAACCGGAGACGAACTCGAACAGTTCGGAGATCTCCTGTAGGCGCTCCAGGGCCTCGGGGTTGGTGACCTTGGAGATCTCCATCGCTGCATTGCCTTCGACCATCGCGCTGAGCACGCGGCCGAACAGGCTGGCGTCGCGACCGAACATGTCGGCGGCCTGTACGGAGTCTTCGTCGCCGGCCAGTACCTTGTTCACCGAGCCGAGGATACGTTCGGCCAGCAGCGACTGGCGCTGGGCCACCGACACCTGGCTGGCAGGCGCGCCGCTTTCCAGCAGGATGTCGACGACTTCCTCGTATTCCACCTGCAGTTGCGGGATGGTTTCGGCCAGGGTCGCGGCCACTTGGTGCAGGGAGAGGACGGTCTGCTCGCTGGCGAGGATCGCGTCGGCGTTCTGCCGCAGGCTGTCCCAATCCTTCTGCACGGCGTCCATTTCCGCCTTCACGGCGGTCGGCGCGGTCGGCAGGCCGGTGATCTCGTCACCTTGGACCAGAGTGTTCCAACGCTTCTCGAAGTCGTTGCGTGCGTCCTTGAGCAGGGCGAAGGCTTCGGCCTTGCCCGCTGCCGCCTCGCTGGCGTTCTTGGCGATACGCTGGGAAAGCACGCGCAGCTCACCAGAGTGGCTGATGTACTCCTTGTCGTAGTTCGCCTGGGTGTTGACGTACGCGAAGTTTGCGAACAACAGCACGATGGCGATGATCAGGACTACGAAGAGTCCAGCGATCAGCGGCGTGCTTCGCCCCGCCGAAAATAGATTGCCTGCGTTCAGTCTTTTCATTATCGGGCCCCCGCCTGGACCAACCACTCTACGATTCCCATCTAACGCCAAAGGGCCGGAACGACCGGCCCAACCTTGAAGCCATGGCGCCAGGAGCTGGGCTCCCGGGCCTGGTATGCGGCGGCCACTGCGGGCCGCCCGCAGCGAAACTAAACCGCCACCTCGAGAAACGCCTGGTGCTGCGCCAAGGCATGCGGGCTGAATACCAGCCAGGGTTGCTCCCGACGGAAGACACCGTGAATGAAAGGCTCGACGGCGGTTTCCAGCGGTGGCAATTCCTCGCTGAACGAGTCCACCAGGAAATGCTGCATGCCGAACACTTCATCGACGATGAGCCCGGCGAAGATTTCCTGGTGGTCCACCACCAGCACCCGGCGCTGCTTGCGCAGCGGTGATAATTCGGTACCGAAGAACGCGCACAGGTCCATGATTGGCAATAGCCGGCCGCGCACGTTGGCCACGCCCTTGACCCAGTTCTTCACGCCGGGCATCAGGGTATAGCGCGGTTCATGCAGGACTTCGGCGACTTCGCCCATGGGCGCGACGAACAAGCGCTCGCCCATGCGGAAGCCGATGCCGCTCCAGCTTTGTACGACCTGTTGTTGCGCAGGCAGGCCAGCGGCCAGCGCACGACAGCGTTGGTCGATCTCGAAGAGAAGCTGGAAAGGGGTCCGCGAATCCGACATGGCGACCAGCCTTGGCCTTGTTTCTAATAGTTATCGAACGGCACCCGGCTTAGTATCAGCCGGCCAGTACCGCATTCAGGGTCTTGAGCAGGGTGTCTTCGTCGATCGGTTTGGTCAGGTAGTCGCGCGCGCCCTGGCGCTTGCCCCAGACCTTGTCGGTTTCCTGGTCCTTGGTGGTGACGATGATGACCGGGATATGACTTGTATCGGCATCCTTGGTGAGCTGGCGGGTGGCCTGGAAGCCATTGAGGCCGGGCATCACGATGTCCATCAGCACTGCATCGGGCTTTTCCTGGCGGGCCAGCGCGACGCCATCGGCACCATTCTCGGCCTTGAGCACCTGGTGGCCATGCTTCTCGAGCATGGCGGTGAGCTTGTACATCTCGGTCGGCGAGTCATCAACAATCAGAATACGAGCCATGGTGTTCCCCATACGGAAAGGCTTCACCGGCCATCAGGCCGGACTTCAGGAGGCTTGCTCCACCGGGGTGAAATCGGGGACGTGAGTCTTGATCGCGCCGAGCAGCTCTTCCTTGCTGAAAGGCTTGGTGAGGTACTGGTCGGAACCGACGATGCGACCCTTGGCCTTGTCGAACAGGCCATCCTTGGAGGACAGCATGATCACCGGGGTGGATTTGAAAGCACTGTTGTTCTTGATCAGGGCACAGGTCTGGTAGCCATCCAGGCGCGGCATCATGATGTCGACGAAAATGATATTAGGGTGGGAATCGGCGATCTTGGCCAAGGCATCGAAACCATCCACCGCAGTGATGACCTCGCAGCCCACCTTTTTCAGCAGAGTCTCGGCGGTGCGGCGAATCGTTTTCGAATCGTCGATCACCATGACCTTCAAACCCTCGGAATGCTGTTCCATGTTCGCCCTACCATTGCCTCGGTGAGTCGTTATTCTGCGTTATTTTTGCGCCTGAGGCCCTATAGCCGACGGGCTGCAGCCCAATCGACGGGCCTTTTTAGCACAGTCTCCAGATGCAGGCTACAAACCCGCCGCATCCGCGATTCTTCCCTGTTCGGGGAAGGTTTTTCCTTGACCGGGAGCAATATCAGACGCCACCCTGAGCGTCTTACCCAACCGGCCCGCCATCTCTACTGGCGCCCCACTCAACACTTGTTGCGGAGACCCCCCATGAGCGTTCGCCTCGGGATCGTCATGGACCCCATTGCGCAAATCTCCTTCAAGAAGGACAGCTCCCTCGCGATGCTGCTGGCCGCCCAGACGCGCGGCTGGAACCTCTTCTATATGGAGCAGCAGGATCTATACCAGAAAACCGGTGAAGCTCGCGCGCGCATGCGTCCGATAAAAGTTTTCTACGACGCCGTGCACTGGTTCGAATTAGGTGAGGAACTCGACGTTCCGCTGACCGACCTGGACGTGATCCTGATGCGCAAGGACCCGCCCTTCGACAACGAGTTCGTCTACTCCACCTATCTGCTCGAACAGGCCGAACACGCTGGCGTGCTGGTGGTCAACCGCCCGCGAAGCCTGCGTGACTGCAACGAGAAGTACTTCGCCACCCAGTTTCCACAATGCACGCCGCCAACCGTGGTCAGTCGACGAGCGGACATTCTGCGCGAGTTTGCGGCCGAGCAGCGTGACATCATTCTCAAACCCCTGGATGGCATGGGTGGTTCGATGATCTTTCGTCACCGAGAAGGCGATCCGAACCTCTCGGTGATCCTCGAGACCCTCACGGCCCACGGCAAGCAGCAGATCATGGCGCAGCGCTACCTGCCGGCGATCAAGGACGGCGACAAGCGCATCCTGATGATCGATGGCGAGCCGGTGCCCTATTGCCTTGCGCGTATTCCCGCCGCTGGGGAGACCCGCGGCAACCTGGCCGCCGGCGGGCGTGGCGAAGCCCAGCCGCTGAGTGACCGTGATCGCGAGATCGCCGCTCTCGTCGGCCCGGTGCTGCGCGATAAAGGCCTGCTGTTCGTCGGCCTGGACGTGATCGGCGAACACCTCACCGAAATCAACGTGACCAGCCCGACCTGCATTCGAGAAATCGATGCGGCCTATGACACCCGCATTGGCGAGCGTCTCATGGAGGTGATCGCCGTCAAGCTCGAGGCGCGGAGTGCTTCATAGACTTTTCCCTGAGCCCTCGGCAGACTGCGCGGCATCCTGAAGCAAGCAGATTGGCGATGAGCGCAGCCGTGAACATCTCGAACCCTCCATCCGCCGGCGTCCGCTCGGCGGATCGGCTGGGTTTTACCCTGTTCCTCGCGGCTGTGTTGCACATCGTGTTGCTGCTCGGCGTCGGCTTCAGCTTTGGTGACCCGCAGCAGATCAGCAAGACGCTGGAGATCACCCTGGCTACCTTCAAGAGCGAGGAAAAGCCCAAAAAGGCCGACTTCCTCGCGCAGGCCAACCAGCAGGGCAGTGGCACCCTGGAGCACAAAGCGACGCCCAAGACCACTGAGGTGGCGCAGTTCCAGGACAAGCAGATCCGCAAGGTCACGCCGCCTGCAGCGCCGCCCCAGGCACCGCGCAAGGAGGCTCCCAGGGCAGCCATCGCCACGCGGTCGCCGCAGCCGCAGAAGACTCCGGTCAAGCGCGAGCAGACACGTCCCCAGCCTGAGACGAAGCCGGCCCCCAGCTTCGACAGCTCGCAACTCTCCGCGGAGATCGCCAGCCTCGAAGCCGAACTGGACAAGGAGCGCCAGCTCTATGCCAAGCGCCCTCGAATCCACCGCCTCAACGCCGCCTCGACCATGCGCGACAAGGGGGCCTGGTACAAGGAAGAGTGGCGCAAGAAGATCGAGCGTATCGGCAACCTGAACTACCCGGAAGAGGCCCGGCGCCAGCGCATCTACGGCAACCTGCGACTGCTGGTGTCGATCAATCGCGACGGCACCCTCTACGAAGTGCAGGTGCTGGAATCGTCCGGATTCCCCGTGCTGGACCAGGGCGCTATGCGTATCGTCCGGCTTGCTGCCCCGTATGCACCGTTCAGCGGTGACCTGGCCGACATCGACCGTCTGGAAATCATCCGGACCTGGCGCTTCGAGCGCGGCGATCGCCTGTCGAGCAACTAAGCTAAAGAGCATTGCTCACCGCACGTCGGTGAACCTGTCGCCTGAACGGAGTCCGCCCTTCCACCTGCTGCTTGAAGCCTGCCGCCTTAAGCCTGAAACTAACGGATATGAAAAGCGCACCGAGCTACTTGAAGCATCACTTCCTGATTGCCATGCCCCACATGGTCGATCCGAATTTTGCCCAGACCGTCACCTACCTGGTGGAGCACAACGATCAGGGCGCCATGGGGTTGGTCATCAACCGGCCCAACGGCCTCAGCCTGAGCGATGTGCTCGAGCAGCTGCGTCCGGAGGACACTCCGCCGGCGCGCTGCCAGGGCCAGCCGATCTTTGCTGGCGGCCCGGTCCAGACCGACCGCGGCTTCGTCCTGCACCCCAGCGGCCACAGCTACCAGGCCACGCTGGAGCTGGGCGAGCTGTCGTTGTCGACCTCCCAGGATGTGCTGTTCGCCATCGCTGATGGCAGCGGACCTGCGAAAAGCCTGGTGGCATTGGGTTATGCCGGTTGGGATGCCGGTCAGCTGGAGGCTGAACTCAGCGACAACGCCTGGCTGACCTGTCCTGCGGACCTCGCGATCCTGTTCGACACGCCATCCGACCAGCGCCTGGCTGCAGCCGCAGCCCGCCTGGGCATCAATCTCAGCCTGCTCACCGCCCAGGCCGGGCACGCCTGATGGTCGAAACCAAACCCCTGCGCCTGTTGCTCGGCTTCGATTACGGCACCAAACAGATCGGTGTGGCCGTCGGCCAGGCCGTTACCGGCCAGGCACGTGAGTTGCGCGTGCTCAAGGCCCAGAACGGCGTACCGGACTGGCAGCAGGTCGAAGCCCTGATCCGCGAATGGCAGCCGGACGCCATGGTCGTAGGTCTGCCGCTGAACATGGACGGCACACCCAGCGATATGAGCGTCCGCGCCGAGAAATTCGCCCGACGCCTGAACGGCCGGTTCAACCTGCCGGTGTTCACCCATGACGAACGCCTGACCACCTTCGAGGCCAAGGGCCAGCGCCTGGCCCAGGGCCAGCGCGAAGGATACCGAGACCGCCCGGTGGATGCCCTGGCTGCCGCCCTGCTGCTTGAAGGCTGGTTGGCCGAACACACTGGAAACTGATGCGAGGAATGCCGATGACCCTGCCCAACCCCGTCGAACTGCTGCCGAGGATGGCCGGCAATCTCACCGCGCATCTGCACGCGCGCGGCATTACCGAACCCAGGTTCGTCGGCATCCGCACCGGCGGCGTGTGGGTTGCCCAGGCGCTCCTCCAGGCTCTCGGCCAGGAGGTGCCGCTGGGCATCCTCGATGTGTCCTTCTATCGCGATGACTTCACCCAGACCGGACTGCACCCACAGGTTCGTCCGTCCGAGCTGCCGTTCGAGATCGACGGTCAGCACCTGGTGCTGATCGATGACGTGCTGATGAGTGGCCGTACCGTCCGCGCAGCACTCAACGAACTGTTCGACTATGGCCGGCCGGCGAGCGTGACCCTGGTCTGCCTGCTGGACCTCAATGCCCGCGAGCTGCCGATTCGTCCCGACGTCGTCGGCGCAACCCTGTCGCTGGGTGCCACGGAACGGGTAAAATTGCTCGGCCCCGCGCCGCTCACCCTTGAGCGCCAGGACCTTGCCTCGCCCGCCTGACCCCCCCCGAATCCTCGAACCTTTAGGGCCTGCCCCATGCCGACAGATGCCAAGCGCCCGCTGCAGCTCAACGATCAGGGCCAGCTGCGCCATTTCCTTTCGCTCGACGGCCTGCCCCGTGCGCTGCTGACCGAAATTCTCGACACCGCTGACTCCTTCCTCGAAGTCGGCGCTCGCGCGGTTAAGAAAGTCCCGTTGCTGCGCGGCAAGACCGTGTGCAACGTGTTCTTCGAAAACTCCACACGGACCCGGACCACCTTCGAGCTGGCCGCCCAGCGGCTTTCCGCTGACGTAATCACCCTGAACGTTTCTACCTCCTCCACCAGCAAGGGCGAGACGCTGTTCGACACCCTGCGCAACCTGGAGGCCATGGCGGCCGACATGTTCGTGGTGCGCCACGCCGATTCTGGTGCTGCCCACTTCATCGCCGAACACGTCTGCCCGGACGTGGCGGTGATCAACGGCGGCGACGGCCGCCATGCGCACCCGACCCAGGGCATGCTCGACATGCTGACCATCCGCCGTCACAAGGGCAGTTTCGAGAACCTCTCGGTGGCCATCGTCGGTGACGTCCTGCACTCGCGGGTGGCGCGCTCCAACATGCTGGCGCTCAAGACCCTGGGCTGCCCGGACATCCGCGTGATCGGACCCAAGACCCTGCTGCCGATCGGCGTCGAGCAGTACGGCGTGAAGGTCTACACCGACCTTGCCGAAGGCCTCAAGGATGTCGACGTGGTGATCATGCTGCGCCTGCAGCGCGAACGCATGCAGGGCGGTCTGCTGCCCAGCGAGGGGGAGTTCTACAAGCTTTACGGCCTGAGCACCCAACGCCTGGCACTGGCCAAGCCGGATGCCATCGTCATGCACCCCGGCCCGATCAACCGCGGCGTCGAGATCGAGTCGGCGGTGGCCGACGGCGCCCAGTCGGTGATTCTCAACCAGGTCACCTATGGCATTGCCATTCGCATGGCCGTTCTTTCCATGGCCATGAGTGGCCAGGCCGCGCAGCGTCAACTGAACCAGGAAGCCGAGGAGCTGAACTGATGCGAACCCACATCCTCGGAGCCCGCCTGATCGACCCGGCCAGCGGTCGTGACCAGGTCACCGACATCTTCCTCGAAGCCGGCAAGGTGGTTGCCTTCGACCAGGCGCCTGCCGCTTTCAAGGCCGACAAGCAGATCGATGCCCAGGGGCTGGTGGCAGCGCCAGGCCTGGTCGACCTCAGCGTCGCCCTGCGCGAGCCGGGCTACAGCCGCAAGGGTAACATCGCCAGCGAGACGCTCGCCGCCGTGACCGGAGGCGTTACCAGCCTCTGTTGTCCGCCGCTGACCAAACCAGTGCTCGACACCCCGGCCGTGGCCGAGCTGATCCTCGACCGCGCCCAGGAAGCCGGGCATGCCAAGGTGTTTCCCATCGGCGCCCTCAGCAAGGGCCTGGCCGGCGAACAGCTGGCCGAACTCGTGGCCCTGCGCGATGCCGGCTGCGTAGCCTTCGGCAATGGCCTTGCCAACTTCGCCAGCAATCGCATCCAGCGCCGTGCCCTGGAATACGCGGCGACCTTCGATCTCACCGTGGTCTTCCATTCCCAGGACGCCTCGCTGGCCGAAGGCGGCCTCGCTCATGAAGGCCCTATTGCCAGCTTCCTCGGCCTGGCGGGGATTCCGGAGAGCGCCGAAACGGTCGCCCTGGCCCGAGATCTGCTGCTGGTCGAGCAAAGCGGTGTGCGTGCTCACTTCAGCCAGCTGACCAGCGCCCGCGGCGCACAGATGATCGCCGAGGCTCAGGCCCGTGGCCTGCCGGTGACCGCCGATGTGGCGCTGTACCAGCTAATCCTCACCGACGAGGCGCTGACCGACTTCTCCAGCCTCTATCACGTACAACCGCCGCTGCGCACCCGCGCCGACCGTGACGGCCTGCGCGAAGCGGTGAAAAGTGGCGTGATTTCGGCCATCGCCAGCCATCACCAGCCCCACGAGCCGGATGCCAAGCTGGCGCCGTTCGGTGCGACCGAGCCGGGCATCAGCAGCGTCGAATTACTGCTGCCGCTGGCAATGACCCTGGTGCAGGAAGGCGTGCTCGACCTGTCGACCTTGCTGGCCCGCCTGACCGCTGGCCCGGCTCGTGCCCTGCGCCTGCCTGCCGGCCGCCTGGCGGTTGGTGCGCCCGCCGACCTGGTGCTGTTCGATCCTGAGGCCGCGACCCTGGCTGGGGAAGCCTGGTACTCGAAGGGCAACAACTGCCCCTTCATCGGCCACTGCCTGCCAGGCAAAGTGCGTTACACGTTGGTGGATGGCCGGATCATCTTCGAAGCCTGAACCCAGGAATGAAAAAGCCCGCCGATATTGGCGGGCTTTTTCATGGTGGGGCTCATAACTGCACTTCTCTGTAGTAGCGAGCTTGCTCGCGGAGATTCTGCATTCGCGCGTTCGCGAGGAAGCTCGCTCCTACAAAGATCTCGGCTGCCTGGCAGGCCTCGCCCCCATCCGCCTCAACGCGGCAGGTTGAGGTTCTTCCAGATCGCCAGGCTCGGCTCGGCCTGATTCAGGGTGTAGAAGTGCAGCCCTGGTGCGCCACCTTCCAGCAGGCGCTCGCACATCTCGGTGATCACCTGCTCGCCGAATGCCTGGATGCTCTGCACATCATCGCCATAGGCCTCCAGCTGCTTGCGGATCCAGCGCGGGATCTCCGCGCCGCAGGCGTCGGAGAAGCGTGCCAGTTTGCTGTAGTTGGTGATCGGCATGATGCCAGGCACCACTGGGACATCCACACCCAGCTTGCGTACGCGTTCGACGAAGTAGAAGTAGCTGTCGGCGTTGAAGAAGTACTGGGTGATGGCGCTGTCGGCGCCGGCGTTGACCTTGCGCACGAAGTTCTCCAGGTCCACCTCGAAATTGCGCGCCTGCGGGTGCACTTCGGGGTAGGCCGCCACTTCGATGTGGAAATGGTCGCCGGTTTCCTCGCGAATGAACTCCACCAGGTCGTTGGCATGGCGCATTTCGCCGCTGGCCATGCCCATGCCGGAAGGCAGGTCGCCGCGCAGGGCGACGATGCGCTGGATGCCGGCGTCCTTGTAGTGGGCCAGCAGGGCGCGCAGTTCGGCCTTGCTGTCACCGACGCAGGAGAGGTGCGGCGCGGTCGGTACCTGCACTTCGCCGTCCAGCTGCAGCACGGTCTGTAGGGTACGGTCGCGGGTGGAGCCGCCGGCCCCGTAGGTGCAGGAGAAGAAGTCCGGCTTGTAGCTGGCCAGGTTGCGGGCGGTGGCCAGGAGTTTTTCGTGCCCGGCTTCGGTCTTGGCGGGGAAGAATTCGAAGCTGTAACGGCGTTCTTGGGACATAGGTCTTTCCAGGCTCGAAAGCGTGGGGTGAATGGCGTTCGTCCATTCACCACGCGGTAATGGGCAGTGGACAAGCCGTGGGCTCATCCACTCTACGCATCAGTAACGGTAGGAGTCCGGCTTGAACGGGCCTTCCACGGTCACGCCGATGTAGTCGGCCTGCTGGCGGGTCAGCTGGGTGACCACGCCACCAAAGCCCTTGACCATCTCCAGCGCCACTTCTTCGTCCAGCTTCTTCGGCAGCACTTCAACCGAGAGACGGGCGGCCTTCTCGGCGGCCGGCAGCTCGGCGAACTTGGCTTCGAACAGGTGGATCTGTGCCAGCACCTGGTTGGCGAAGGAGCCGTCCATGATCCGGCTCGGGTGGCCGGTGGCGTTGCCCAGGTTCACCAGGCGGCCTTCGGCCAGCAGGATCAGGTAGTCATCGTTCAGCGGATCGAAGCCATCCTTGCCGGTGCGGTGGATCTTGTGCACCTGCGGCTTCACCTCTTCCCAGGCCCAGGTCTTGCGCATGAAGGCGGTGTCGATCTCGTTGTCGAAGTGGCCGATGTTGCACACAACGGCGCGCTTCTTCAGCGCCTTGAGCATGTTGGCGTCGCAGACGTTGACGTTGCCGGTGGTGGTGACGATCAGGTCGATCTTGCCCAGCAGTGCGGCGTCGATGCTGGCTTCAGTGCCGTCGTTGAGGCCGTTCTTGTAGGGAGATACCACTTCGAAGCCGTCCATGCAGGCCTGCATGGCGCAGATCGGGTCGACTTCAGCGACCTTCACGATCATGCCTTCCTGGCGCAGGGACTGGGCCGAGCCCTTACCCACGTCGCCATAGCCGATCACCAGCGCTTGCTTACCGGACAGCAGGTGGTCGGTGCCGCGCTTGATGGCGTCGTTCAGGCTGTGACGGCAGCCGTACTTGTTGTCGTTCTTGCTCTTGGTCACCGAGTCGTTGACGTTGATCGCCGGGACTTTCAGGGTGCCGGCCTTGAGCATGTCGAGCAGACGGTGCACACCGGTGGTGGTTTCTTCGGTGATGCCGTGGATCTTGTCCAGCATTTGCGGGTATTTCTTATGCAGGATCTCGGTCAGGTCACCACCGTCGTCCAGCACCATGTTGGCGTCCCACGGCTGGCCGTCCTTGAGGATGGTCTGCTCGATGCACCACTCGTACTCTTCTTCGGTTTCGCCCTTCCAGGCGAATACCGGGATGCCGGCGGCGGCGATGGCAGCCGCAGCCTGGTCCTGGGTGGAGAAGATGTTGCAGGAGGACCAGCGCACTTCGGCGCCCAGGGCGATCAAGGTCTCGATGAGGACGCCTGTCTGGATGGTCATGTGGATGCAGCCGAGGATTTTCGCGCCTTTGAGCGGCTGCTGGGCAGCGTACTTGCGGCGCAGCCCCATCAGGGCCGGCATTTCGGACTCGGCGATGATCAGCTCGCGGCGGCCCCAGGCGGCCAGGGAAATGTCGGCGACCTTGTAATCGGTGAAACCTGCAGGCGTCATGACAGCGCTCATGCGTAACTCTCCATTCGTAGTGTGCGAATGGGCGCCGTTGATGCGTTTTTCGGTCAGCGGGAGCCGGCCGGGTCGACGCCCCATCCGAGCCTGACAGGCTGAGCCTGCTGCAGCGCCCCTCGGACGGGTGGCGGGAGCGACCGGAGCGGAGCCGGCCGTTTGAAGCCTGCGGATTATAGCGATGGCAGTGGGTAAGCCCAAGGTCTTCCGTCGCCCTGGGCCGAGGCTGATGGTAGCCTTGCGGAATTTCGCGGTAATGGACCAGCCATGGGCAATCACAAGATTGAGATTCGTCGGCGTAACGTCGAGAAGATTCTCCTGGCGGCTGAGCAGGTTTTTGCCGAAAAAGGCTACGCCGGCACCTCCATGGGCGATATCGCCGAAAAAGCCGAACTGCCACGCTCAAACCTGCATTACTACTTCAGCACCAAGGACGAGCTTTACCGCGAGGTGCTGTTCGGCCTGCTGGGGGTCTGGAAACAGGACGCCCTGTGCTTCGAGATGTTTGACGACCCGCGGGTCGTGCTGACCAGCTACATCCGCGCCAAGATGAACCATTCGCGCACGCGGCCCCACGGCTCCAAGGTCTGGGCCAACGAGATCATGCACGGAGCTCCGCGACTCGGCGAGGCGCTCGACGAGCAGCTCTACGGCTGGGCGAAGATGAAGGAGGCGAAGATCCGCCAATGGGTCGAGGACAAGCGCATCCTACCGGTGGAACCGTCGAGCCTGCTGTACATGATCTGGGCCGCAACCCAGCATTACGCCGACTTCGATCATCAGGTGATGATCCTCAACGACCATCAGCCGCTCTCTGACATGCAGTTCGAGCGAGCGGTGCAGACCGTGACCAGCGTAATCCTGCGCGGCATCGGCCTGGAGCCCTGAGGTTTTTCAGGGTTGCGCCCCGGCATGCAGGCTGCCGGGGCGCAATCGGCCAGGGTCAGGACGCTTCGCGATAGGGGTTGCGCGGGTCGTGCAGCCAGTCCATGAACGGCTTGCCGTTCTCCTGGGGCACCATCTCGATGCAGTCCTGCACCGGGCAGGTGATCTGGCACAGGTTGCAGCCCACGCATTCTTCGTCGATCACTTGGTATTTATGGGTGCCGTCGGCCTGTTTGAGGCTGGCGATGGCCTGGTGTGATGTGTCTTCGCAGGCGATGTGGCAACGGCCGCAACCGATGCAGGCGTCCTGGTCGATCCTGGCAATGACCTGATAGTTCATGTCCAGGTACTTCCAGTCGGTGGTATTGCTCACCGCACGCCCCGAGAACTCCTGCAGGCTGGCGTAACCCTGGCTGTCCATCCAGCGCGACAGGCCGTCCTTCATCGCGTCGACAATCCGGAAGCCATGAAGCATCGCTGCCGTGCACACCTGCACCGCGCCGCAGCCCAGTGCGACGAACTCCGCTGCATCGCGCCAGTTGCCGATTCCGCCGATACCGCAGATGGGCAGGCCGTGGGTCTGCGGATCACGGGCGATCTCGGCCACCATGTTCAGGGCTATGGGTTTCACCGCCGAGCCGCAATAACCGCCGTGGGTGCTCCGGCTGCCGACCATCGGATGCGCGACCATGCGCTCCAGGTCGACGCTGGTGATGGAGTTGATGGTGTTGATCAGCGACACCGCATCAGCACCGCCACGATGGGCCGCGCGAGCCGCCATGCGGATATCGGTGATGTTCGGCGTGAGCTTGACGATCACCGGCAACGAGCAATAGGTCTTGCACCAGCGGGTGACCTGCTCGACGTACTCCGGCACCTGGCCGACGGCCGCGCCCATGCCGCGTTCCGGCATGCCGTGGGGGCAGCCGAAGTTCAGCTCGATGCCGTCTGCGCCTGTGGCTTCCACCAGAGGCAGGATGTTTTTCCACGACTCTTCAACGCAGGGCACCATCAGGGAGACGATCAGCGCTCGGTCCGGCCAGTCCTTCTTCACCTGCGTGATTTCTCGCAGGTTGATCTCCAGCGAGCGGTCGGTGATCAGTTCGATGTTGTTGATGCCCATGACCTCACGGTTGGCACCGTAGTGGGCCGAGTAGCGCGACGAGACGTTGACCGCTGCCGGGTCCTCGCCCAGGGTTTTCCAGACCACGCCACCCCAGCCAGCCTCGAAAGCACGGATCACGTTGTAGGCCTTGTCGGTGGGAGGGGCAGAGGCGAGCCAGAACGGGTTGGGGGCTTTGATGCCGGCGAAGACAATCGAGAGATCGGCCATTTATGCAGCCTCCTGGTTGAGCATGAGTCGGGCATGGATGGCCTCGGCGGCCAGCTTGCCGTGCTGGACCGCCTGGACTGTGAGGTCCTGCCCGAGGCTGGTGCAGTCGCCGCCGGCATACACGCCAGGAATGCTGGTTCGCAATTGTTCGTCGACCTGGATGCGCTCGCCCGAACGCTTCAGTTCCCGGGCCAGCGGATCGCTCAGGGCCGAACTGTCGAAGGCCTGGCCAATGGCCTTGAAGATGGCGTCCGCCGCCAGCTCGAAGGTCTCGCCGGTGGTCAGCAGGCAACCTTCTTCCAGCCGGGTGCGGACGAAGCGCATACCGCGTACCTGACCCTGTTCGTTGAGCAGCACTTCCTCCGGTGCGGCCCAGGTCAGCAGGCGTACCTGGTTGGCCTTCGCGATCTCCTGTTCGTGCTCGGTGGCGCCCATTTCTTCCACGCCACGGCGATACACCAGATTGACGTCGCGGGCGCCGAGACGGGCCATCTGCACTGCCATGTCGATAGCAGTATTGCCGGCGCCAAGGACGATGCAACGGTCGGCCAGGGGTAGCTGGCTCAGGTCATCGGCCTGGCGCAGTTCGCGAATGTAATCGGTGGCGGCGAGCAGGCCGGAGGCATCTTCGTGGGCCAGGCCCAGCTGTTTGCTGGCGGCGAGGCCCAGACCGAGGAATACCGAATCGAACTGCTGATGCAGCTCGGTGAGGCTCAGGTTGTCGCCGAGCTTCTGGCCGTGGCGAATCTCGATTCCGCCGATCTCCAGCAGGAACGCCAGCTCGCGCTGGGCGAAGTCGTCCACCAGCTTGTATTTTGCGATCCCGTATTCGTTGAGGCCGCCGGCTTTCTCCCGAGCTTCGAAAATTACCACCTCGTGGCCGTGCAGGGCACAACGGTGGGCGCAGGACAGGCCCGCCGGCCCGGCACCGACCACGGCGATGCGCTTGCCGGTAGGGGCGGCACGCTTGAATGGGTGCTCGGTGAAGTTCGCGTTGTCCAGGGCATAGCGCTGCAGCAGGCCGATCAGTACCGGCGCGCACTCCCGGGCGTTGTTGCGCACGCAGGCCTGCTGGCAAAGGATCTCCGTGGGGCAGACCCGGGCGCAGCTGCCACCGAGGATGTTGGCCGAGAGGATTTTCTGCGCCGCGCCCTGGACGTTTTCCTGATGGATGTTGCGGATGAAGGAGGGAATATCGATCTCGCTGGGGCAGGCGTTGACGCAGGGCGCGTCATAGCAATACAGGCAGCGCGAGGCTTCCAGCTGCGCCTGGCGGTCGTTGAGGGGTGGCGCCAGATCGCTGAAATGACCTGCGAGGGTGGCTCCGTCCTCGTGCGGGCGGGGCAAGTGGTCCAGGGTCTTGATCACGGTTATGGCCTCACAGTTATTGTGGTTTTGCAGCGCCGGTTCAGGAACCTGAGCCGGTGCTGAGGCAGTGAACAGTTCATTGGTAACCACCCAGCCTCTGGGGGCGGGTGCGGCAATGGAGGCGCGGTTTAGCGCTTGACCGCCACCGGCCGTTGCAACTCGGCGCGTTTGTTCAGCAGGTCGAACACCGCTGGGTAGGCCGGCCGCTCGACGTAGCGCCCGGCGCCGCGTTCGGCCCGCAGGTCGCCATCGGCCCAGACCAGCTTGCCCTGGCTGATGGTGTGGCTCGGCACGCCGCGCACGGTCTTGCCTTCGAAGATGTTGAAGTCCACCTGCTGGTGGTGGGTCTTGGCCGAAATGGTGCGGGTGCCTTGCGGGTCCCAGAGCACCAAGTCGGCATCGGCGCCAATGCGGATCGCGCCCTTGCGTGGATAGAGGTTGAAGATCTTTGCGGCGTTGGTGGAGGTCAGGGCGACGAAGTCGTGCATCGACAGGCGCCCCGTGTTGACCCCTTCATCCCAGAGTACGGCCATACGGTCTTCGATGCCGGCGGTGCCGTTGGGGATCTTGCTGAAGTCGTCGCGGCCGGCAGCTTTCTGCTCGGCGCAGAAGCAGCAGTGGTCAGTGGCGGTGGTGTGCAGGTTGCCCGATTGCAGGCCGTGCCACAGCGCATCCTGGTGGCCGCGCGGGCGGAAGGGCGGGCTCATCACGTAACCGGCGGCGGTCTGCCAGTCGGGGTTGCGGTAGACGCTGTCGTCCAGCAGCAGGTGGCCGGCCAGCACTTCGCCGTAGACCGGCTGGCCCTTGCCGCGGGCGTAGGTGATTTCGTCCAGGGCCTCCTTGGTCGAGACGTGCACCAGATACAGCGGCGTGCCGAGGGTTTCGGCAATGCGGATGGCGCGGCTGGCCGCTTCGCCTTCGACCTGCGACGGGCGCGACAGCGGGTGCGCTTCCGGCCCGGTGATGCCCTGGGCCAGCAGCTTGCGTTGCAGGTGATAGACCAGCTCGCCGTTTTCCGCATGCACCGTTGGCACCGCGCCCAGTTCCAGGCAGCGTTCGAAGCTGGCCACCAGAGTGTCGTCGGCGGCCATGATCGCGTTCTTGTAGGCCATGAAGTGCTTGAAGCTGTTGACCCCGTGATGGCTCACCAACTCGGCCATCTCCTCGCGGACCTGTTCGCTCCACCAGGTAATCGCGACATGAAAGCCGTAGTCGGATGCGGACTTCTCCGCCCAGCCACGCCACTGATGGAAGGCCTCCATCAGCGACTGCTGCGGATTGGGAATCACGAAGTCGATGATCGAGGTGGTGCCGCCGGCCAGGCCCGCTGCCGTACCGCTGAAGAAGTCTTCGCTGGCGACGGTGCCCATGAAGGGCAGTTGCATGTGGGTGTGCGGATCGATGCCGCCAGGCATCAGGTACTGGCCGCTGCCGTTCAGTACTTCACAGTCTGCGGGAATATCCAGGTTGCTGCCGATGGCCTGGATCAGGCCATCGGTGCAGAGAACGTCAGCGCGATAGCTATCTTCATGAGTGACAACGGTGGCGCCACGGATCAACAGAGACATGCCGATTTCCTCGCAGGCGGACCGGTCGTGCCGGTTCTTGGTGTTGTTCTGGGTCTGGCATGGGAATTTCACGATCCTGTCATACCTGACAGGAATAGAATCTAGTTGCCGACCGTGAATTGATCAAGGTTATTTGTTGATCAAATTTATCTTATATAACTTGTTGATTAATAAGATAAAAATCAACTAAAAGCCCAAGTGGCGAGGATGCTCAACGTTTTGACGCACTTGACAAGAACGGAAAATTGTCAAGATTTCCCATGGAAAATCAGCCGCTTGAACCCGGCATGGGAAGGGCGGGGAAGCCGCAAGAAGGCCCGTCTGCACCAGATTGACCCCGACTGGGCGGACAGGCTGGGCGTCCACCTGGCACTGATCGCGATGGAAGACATCTCCGTCGGGTTCATCGTTTGGCTAAATTTGTTTCAGATCAGTCAGTTGTCTCCAGGTGGCGGGGCTTTCCAGGGTGATTGCGAGCTTTTCGGCATGTTTATTGATTGCCCTCGCAACCGAACTGGCCGGACTGGAAGTGCTTTACTGGCGATGCACGTACTCCGGCCATCGCATTAGCCCGATGAGCTAACAATCAGAAAAATACTGGAGAGGCCTATGCAACAGAGCAGATCGGAAGTGATCGAGCGGGGTGGCCTGTACGAACTCACCGCAGGTGAAGATGTCCTCGACAGCCCCCGATACAACCACGACATAGCGCCGACCAAGGTGCAGGAGCGCACCTGGAACAAGTGGCACATCACTGCGCTGTGGGTCGGCATGGCCATCTGCGTGCCCACCTATACCCTTGGCGGGGTGCTCACCGCTTACTTCGGACTCACGGTAGGCGAGGCTCTACTGGCGATCCTGCTGGCCAATATCGTGGTACTCATCCCACTGACGCTTAACGCCTTTGCCGGCACCAAGTACGGCATTCCCTTCCCGGTGCTGTTGCGCTCGTCCTTCGGCATGGTTGGCTCCAACGTCCCCTGCCTGATTCGCGCCGTGGTCGCCTGCGGCTGGTTCGGCATCCAGACGATGTTCGGCGGCCTGGCCATCCACCTGCTCCTCGGCTCGCTGTTCGACGGCTGGAAGGCCCTGGGCGGGACCGGCGAGGTGATCGGCTTCATGATCTTCTGGGCCCTCAACCTGTGGGTGGTGCTGCGCGGTGCGGAATCGATCAAATGGCTGGAGACCCTCTCCGCCCCCCTGCTGGTGCTGGTCGGTATCGGGCTGCTGGTATGGGCGCTGCCCCATGTGTCGCTGACAGAGCTGATGGCACAGCCGCCGAAGCGCCCTGAAGGGGCTAGTGTCACCGGCTACTTCTTCGCCGGGCTGACGGCGATGGTCGGCTTCTGGGCCACCCTGTCGCTGAACATCCCGGATTTCAGCCGCTACGCGAAAAGCCAGAAGGACCAGATAGTCGGGCAGATCATCGGCCTGCCGCTGACCATGTTCCTGTTCGCCGCTCTCGGCGTGGTGATGACTGCCGCCTCGGCCTCTCTGGTGGGCGAAACCGTGGCCGACCCGGTGAACCTGATCGGCCATATCCAGAGCCCCATCTGGGTCGCCCTGGCTATGGCGCTGATTATCATCGCGACGCTCTCCACCAACACGGCGGCGAACATCGTGTCGCCGACCAACGATTTCCAGAACCTCGCGCCCAAGCGGATCGGGCGCACCAAGGCGGTGATGCTCACCGGACTGGTGGGGCTGGTGCTGATGGCTCATGAGCTGCTGAAGAAGCTTGGCCTGCTGGTTTCCGATGTCAGCCTGGAAACGGTGTATTCCAACTGGCTGCTGGGCTATTCCAGCCTGCTTGGGCCCATCGCCGGGATCATGGTCGTGGACTATTTCTTGATCAGGAAACAGCAACTCGATCTGCCTGGCTTATACCGCGACGGCGTCTACCCGGCCTGGAACCTGGCCGGCTTCATCGCCTTCGGCTTGCCTGTGGCGCTGACCCTGATGTCACTCGGCAGCGATATGTTCAGCTGGTTCTATGACTACGGGTGGTTTACCGGCTCGCTGCTGGGTGGGCTGCTCTACTACGGGGTCTGCAGCCTGCGCAGGAGCGTTGCGGTGGGAGTCGCCAAACCATCGGTATGAAAAAACGCTCGCCCCGGTACGCCGGGCGGGCCGATACGACCTGTCCTGCTTGAGGAAATCGCCATGACTGTCCTGCAAAGCGTCCTGCAGTCCGCCCATTTACATATCGACAGCCAGAGGCTCTGGCAGTCGCTGATGGAACTTGCCAGGCTCGGAGCCACGGCCAAGGGTGGTGTCTGTCGCCTGGCCCTGACCGATCTGGATCGTCAGGCCCGCGACCTGTTGGTGCAGTGGTGCGAAGCGGCAGGCTGCACGGTGAGCATCGATGCGGTTGGCAACATCTTCGCCCGTCGCGCCGGGCGCAACGCGCAGCTGCCACCGGTGATGACTGGCAGCCACATCGATACCCAGCCCACAGGCGGCAAGTTCGACGGCTGCTTCGGCGTGCTGGCAGGTTTGGAGGTGATTCGCACCCTCAACGACCTCGGAGTGGAAACCGAGGCGCCGTTGGAGGTCGTGGTCTGGACCAACGAAGAGGGCTCACGCTTCGCCCCTTGCATGATGGGGTCGGGTGTGTTCGCGGAAAAATTCACCCTTGAGGAAGCTCTGGCCAAGACCGATGCCAATGGCGTGACGGTTGGCGAGGCGCTCAACGCTATCGGCTACGCGGGCAGTCGCCAGGTCTGCGGGCATCCGGTGGGCGCCTACTTCGAAGCCCATATCGAACAGGGACCAATTCTAGAAGATCAACACAAGACCATTGGGGTAGTGCTCGGTGCGCTGGGGCAAAAATGGTTCGACCTCAAGCTGCGGGGCGTCGAAGCCCACGCTGGCCCGACGCCGATGCACCTGCGCAAGGATGCCCTGGTGGGCGCTGCGGCGGTGGTCGCTGCGGTCAATCGCACCGCTCTGGGCCATCAGCCCCATGCGTGCGGCACTGTCGGCTGCCTGCAAGCCTATCCGGGCTCGCGCAACGTGATTCCGGGGGAGGTGCGCATGACCCTGGACTTCCGTCACCTGGAGCCGGAACGCCTGGACTCGATGATCGCAGAGGTGCGTCAGGTGATCGACAGCACCTGCAAAGAACACGGTCTGAGCTACGAGCTGACCCCGACGGCCGACTTCCCGCCGCTGTACTTCGACAAGGGTTGCGTGGCTGCCGTGCGCGAAGCCGCTGAGGGACTCGGCCTGACGCACATGGACATCGTCAGCGGCGCCGGGCATGACGCCATCTTCCTCGCCGAACTCGGCCCGGCTGGGATGATCTTCGTGCCGTGCGAGGGTGGCATCAGCCACAACGAGATCGAGAATGCCGCTCCCGAGGACCTGGGGGCCGGTTGTGCGGTGCTGTTACGGGCGATGCTCAGCGCCTCAGTGGCGGTCGCCAAGGGTCGGTTGGCCGCCTGATTGGCCGATCTGCCAGAAGATAGCGTCGCGCGTTCAAGGACCGTTCCCTGGGATGGCAGAGGCTGGCGGGCCTCTTCTCATCCTCTTGGAACTTCCATGACCCTTGTCTACTGGTGCGTATTCATCGCCCTGTTCCTGCCTTACCTGTCCACGGCTACGGCCAAGTTCTCCGGGGGGCGATTTCGGCCTCCGGCAGAACCATGACCCGCGCACTTTCCTCGAGGACCTTTCGGGCTGGCGCAAGCGCACCCATTACGCCCAGCTCAATGCCTTCGAAGTGCCCCCGGCCTTTGCCGCGGCGGTGATCATCGTGCTGTTCGTGGTAGCGGTCTGAGCCTGCGACCATCTGTCGCGAGGGTTGGCATCTTTGCGCGAGGTGCGGATACTGGCGGCCCGCCGTCAGCCTGATCCGTGATTTACGCCGATGAACGTCAAGACGCTCCTGATCGTTGCCGCCACCTGCCTGAGCCTTGCCGCGTGTGGTGGCGTGGACCCTAATTCGCCGCTGGGCAAACGCCAGGCCATCTTCAAGGACATGCTGCGCACCAGTGAAGACCTCGGTGGCATGCTGCGTGGGCGCATCACGTTCGACGAGCAGCGCTTCGCCACCGGGGCGACCAAGCTCGACCAGCTTTCACGCCAACCCTGGCAGCACTTCCCGCAGGTCCAGGAGGGTGACTCCGACAGCGCCGCTCGCGACGAGGTCTGGCAGCGCCAGGAGCGCTTCCAGGAACTGGTGCGTGAGCTCGAGGCCAGCACTGGCCAGCTGGCCAGTGCGGTACAGGCCCGTCCGTTCACCCAGGCAGGCGTTGCGCCGCTGGTGCAGAAGGTCGAGGACAGCTGCGAAGCCTGTCACCAGGAATTCCGCGCTTACTGACGCGCGGCAAAGCCTGCCACTCCAGTCGCCTCGAGTTGAAGTCGCAGGCTCCGGACTTCCGGATGCCTGAAGAACGAGACCAGCTGCCTGGCGCGGGTCGGCCCGATGCCGGCCATCTCGCGCCACTGGCGTTCGTCACGCTGGCTCAGCAGATCCCAGTGTTCGCCCAGCCGGGCCTTGCCCGTGGGTGGCAGGCCCAGCGCCTTCAGCCAGACTGCAAACGACTTTTGACGGGCATCGCGGAAGCGCTGTGCCGTCGTCATTGCGCTGCGCTCGGCAAAGCCGGGAATTCCTGCCAGAGCGGATTCATCGAGGGCCAGCCAATCGAGCAGCCGCTCCAGTTTTCCGGCCGCCCGGAGCTTCGCCCAGGTGCCTGGCCCTACTCCGCGCAGGTCCAGCCCCTGTTTGCTGCTCAGCCATTGCAAGCGTGCGAGGAATTGCTCCTCGCAACCGGGAGTGGGGCGCCAGCAGCTCAGCGCGTGGTAATCCTGCGGGTCCGGAACGTCCAGCGGTTCACGCAGCGAGGCTCGGGTCACCACCGACTCTAAGCGCGGGATGGTCAGTCCGGCCAGGGCGATGGCGACCCGGTCGCCGGGGCGGATGTCCAGGCGCTGCCACTGCTGCAGCGAGCCCAGCCCGATCCGCTCGATGCGTCGGTCATCCAGTTCTACCGGGGTAAGGCGCAGCAGGGGGGTGATGCGGCCGGTGCGCCCGACCTTGAACTCCACTGCGCGGACTTCCGCCAGCGCCTTGGCGAAGGGGTATTTCCAGGCCATCGCCCAGTTCGGTGGTTCAGCTCGCCAGCGGCTCGGATCGGGGCGTGACCCTTGGCGAATCACGACACCATCGCTGGCGAATGGCAGGGCGGTGCGATACCAATGCTCGCGCCATTCGGCGACGTCGTCCGCGTGGGTGACCGGCTGGCTGAATGCGACGCTGTCACTGAAGCCCAGCGCTTTCAGGCCCTTGAGGCGGTCGCTCATGTTGGCCGGGCCGGTAGGCCAGTCCCAGACGAAGAGGCCAATTCCGGCCGCATCCATTTCACTCAGGCTATGCCGCGCCATGAGTCCGGCGACCCGGCCGCGTGCATCCTGGCTACCGGCACTGGCCTGTATGTGGCCCGGTAGCCGCCAATAAAGCTCACCTTGCAGGATCAGTTCGTCGCTGCTGGGGAGCTGTTGCGCGATAGCCGGGATGCGCCGTGCCTGGGCCGTCCAGTCCTGCCCTCGGCTGCCGTTGCCCCGGCTGATGGCCTGGGTAAGCCGGCCTCGTCGATAGACCAGGGTCACGGCGACGCCATCCACTTTGGGCTGCACCCAGAGGTCCTTGCGTTCGCCCACCCAGCGCCGCAGGTCGGCGAGGTCCTTCAGCTTGTCGAGGCCAGTCTGGGGTATCGGGTGGAGTATCTGGCCCTTGTTCGTGGCCAGTGGGTCATTGGCTGCCAGGGTGCTGGTAGAGAAGCAGTTGCGCAGTTGTTGCAGGCGGGTGCGGGCCTGGTCGTACAGCTCGTCGTCGATCGGTGAACGGCCCTGGCGGTGATACGCATCGTCCCACTCGGTGAGCTGGCGGCTCAGGGCGGTCAGTTCGGAATCGGCGCGAGCGATTGCCCAGTCGGGGCATTCTCCGGCCAGGGCAGTCAGGCAAGGGAGAAGGAAAAGAAGCGCAATCCGCTGCGTCATGGCGAGCCTCCGTGATCGTGTAGTCGGCGGCCAGTCTAGGGCGGGCCGGTGTGGGCGGAGGCTGGAGGGGCTGTCGGGAGCGGCTGGGTTTGGTTGCGGAAATGGCTTGGGGCGGGAGGGGCGCCAACGAAAAAGCCCCGCACGAGGCGGGGCTTTCGTCGACCGGTTGGGCTTACAGACCTGCGGCGATGCGCAGGGCTTCGGCCTTGTCGGTGCGTTCCCAGGTGAAGGTGGTGAAGGTGTCGTCACCATAGGTCGCTTCGTAGGGGGTACGGCCGAAGTGCCCGTAGGCGGCGGTGGCCTGGTACATCGGGTGCAGCAGGTCGAGCATCTTGGTGATGGCATACGGACGCAGGTCGAAGTGCTCGCGAACCAGTTGGACGATGCGCTCGTCGCTGATCTTGCCGGTGCCGAAGGTGTTGATCGAGATTGAGGTCGGCTGGGCCACGCCGATGGCGTAGGACACCTGGATTTCGCAACGGTCGGCCAGACCCGCGGCGACGATGTTCTTCGCCACGTAACGGCCGGCGTAGGCAGCGGAACGGTCAACCTTGGACGGATCCTTGCCGGAGAACGCGCCGCCACCGTGACGGGCCATGCCGCCGTAGGAGTCGACGATGATCTTGCGGCCGGTCAGGCCACAGTCGCCTACCGGGCCGCCGATGATGAACTGGCCGGTCGGGTTGATGTGGAACTGGGTGTCCTTGTGCAGCAGATCGGCCGGCAGGGTGTGCTTGATGATGAGTTCCATCACCGCTTCCTGCAGGTCATTGTGGCTGACGTCCGGGCTGTGCTGGGTAGACAGCACCACGGCGTCGATACCGACGACCTTGCCGTTCTCGTAGCGGCAGGTGACCTGGCTCTTGGCGTCCGGGCGCAGCCACGGCAGCAGGCCTGATTTGCGCGCTTCGGCCTGGCGCTCGACCAGGCGGTGGGAGAAGCAGATCGGCGCCGGCATCAGCACGTCGGTTTCGTTGCTGGCGTAGCCGAACATCAGGCCCTGGTCGCCAGCGCCCTGGTCTTCCGGCTTGGCGCGGTCAACGCCCTGGTTGATGTCGGGGGACTGCTTGCCAATGATGTTGATGATGCCGCAGGTGGCACCGTCGTAGCCGACGTCGGAGCTGTTGTAGCCGATGTCGATGATGACCTTGCGCACCAGCTCTTCCAGATCGATCCAGGCGCTGGTGGTGATTTCGCCGGCAACGATGGCCACACCGGTTTTCACCAGGGTTTCACAGGCGACTCGGGCGTGTTTGTCTTCAGCGATGATGGCGTCGAGGACGGCATCGGAAATCTGGTCGGCGATCTTGTCCGGATGGCCTTCGGACACGGATTCGGAGGTAAACAGGGAGTATTCGCTCATCTATCGGTTTTCCTATTTAGTTACCGGTGGGTGAGTTCGCTTCGTGAATCCGGTTTGGCGAATTGCCTCACCTGAATCTGAAAGCCATTTCGTAAGCCAATGTAGAGGCTCTCGCCGGGCGTGAGCCCCGCGGCATTGGCCCAACGGGCCAGATCGTCCTGTTCGAAGCCCAACCAGAGATCGCCGCAGGCCTCCCTGGCCCAACTCTGATTGTGGCTGCACAACTCGGTCACCAGCAGGCTGCCTCCCGGCTTTACCCGCTGTGCCAACAGCTTCATTGCGTCGGCTGGCGTGGCGAAATGATGCAAGACCATGTTCAGCACCACGCAGTCGGCTGCGATGTGTTCGTCATTCAGGGCGTCGGCGAGCTTGAGTTCGACGTTGCCCAGTCCTGCTGCGTTACAGCGCATCCGCGCCAGCTCCAGCATCGCCGGGCTGTTGTCCAGCGCGGTCACCTGGCTGAAGCGTCGGGCCAGGTCCGGCAGGAACCCGCCGTCGCCAGGGCCGACTTCCAATGCGGTGGCATCGCACGCAAAGGCCAGGGCATCCAGCACGGCCAATACGCTGTCACGGTATTGCGGCAATCCTGCGATCAGGTCTTGCTGCGCCTGGAATTTCTCCGCCGCGCGGGTGAAGAAGTCGCGGCTGACGGCTTCCCGATGCGCATGCACTTCCTTGATGCGTGCCCCGACCTCGGCTGGCAGGTCCAGTTCGTCGACCTCCGCCAGCAGGGCAGCGTGCAGGGTGCCGCCGAAGCGTTCGTTCTGCGGCAGCGCGCGGCGATAGAAAATCGCGTTGCCTTCGCGCCGTGTGGCCACCAGGCCGGCCTGGGCCAGCACCTTGAGATGGTGGCTCATGCCTGATTGACCGGTGGCGAAGATCTGCGCCAGCTCCAGTACGCCAAACGAGTCGTTGGCCAGGACGCGCAGTACAGTCAGGCGCAGCGGGTCACCGCCGGCTTTGCACAGGGCGGCCAGCTCATCGCTGTCGTCGTGGCGGATCTGGGGTACGCGCAGGCTCATAAGGCGCGCAGTCTAGCCCCCGAGTGCGGGTGTCGCAATGCCAATATCAAAAAGTTTTGATATTGGCTGATCAAAGGTCAGGCCGCGCCGCGCGCGAGCTTCGAGGAAGGCGGCTGGCGTCGGGCTCAGGGTTTGCCCTGGCCACCATGACACTGGGAGGAGTCGCCGGGCAGGCGTTTTCCACGTCCCTGGGCGTTGCTCTGGCGCTAATGCTGGCTGTGGTCTGGTTGCGGTGATGTGCCATACGCTGGCTGGTTTGTGGCGCGGCGAGCTGTTCCAGCCCCCCCTGTCTGACGGCCGTCGAGGGGGTTGTAATGCGCTGAATGCGCAAACAACGACCATCTGTCATTGCCCGCGACCTGCCGGCTGGGCGAAAATGGCCGCCTTTTTTCGATTAGCCGTCTATTCAGACCTGCAGGAGATAAGCGATGCCCAGCCGTCGTGAGCGTGCCAATGCCATTCGTGCCCTGAGCATGGATGCGGTGCAGAAAGCCAACAGCGGCCACCCCGGCGCACCCATGGGCATGGCCGATATCGCCGAAGTGCTCTGGCGGGATTACCTGCAGCACAACCCGAACAACCCGCTGTGGCCCAACCGCGACCGCTTCGTGATGTCCAACGGCCATGGCTCGATGCTGGTCTACTCGCTGCTGCACCTCAGCGGCTACGACCTCGGAATCGAAGACCTGAAGAACTTCCGCCAGCTGCACAGCCGCACTCCGGGCCACCCGGAATATGGCTACACCCCAGGCGTCGAGACCACTACTGGCCCGTTGGGCCAGGGCATCGCCAACGCCGTCGGCTTCGCCCTGGCGGAAAAAGTGCTGGCTGCGCAGTTCAACCGTGAAGGCCATGCCATCGTCGACCACAACACCTACGTGTTCCTCGGCGACGGTTGCATGATGGAAGGCATCTCCCATGAAGTCTGCGCCCTGGCCGGCACCCTGGGCCTGGGCAAGCTGATTGCCTTCTACGACGACAACGGCATCTCCATCGACGGCGAAGTCCATGGCTGGTTCACCGACGACACCCCAAAGCGCTTCGAAGCCTACGGCTGGCAGGTAATCCGCAATGTCGACGGTCATGACGCCGACGAGATCACGACCGCCATCGAGACCGCGCGCAAGAGCAGCGACCGTCCGACACTGATCTGCTGCAAGACCGTGATCGGCTTCGGTTCGCCCAACAAGCAGGGCAAGGAAGAGTGCCACGGCGCTCCGCTGGGTGCCGACGAGATCGCCCTAACCCGCGCAGCCCTGGGCTGGAATCACGCGCCCTTCGAAGTTCCGGCTGACATTTATGCGGACTGGGACGCCAAGGCTGCCGGCGCTGCCCGCGAAGCTGCCTGGAACGAGCGCTTTGCCGCTTATGCCGCTGCACACCCAGAGCTGGCCGCCGAGTTCCAGCGCCGCATCAAGGGTGAGCTGCCGGCTGACTTCTCCGCCAAGGCCGACGCCTACATTGCCGAAGTCGCTTCCAAGGGCGAGACCATTGCCAGCCGCAAGGCCAGCCAGAATGCACTGAACGCGTTCGGCCCGCTGCTGCCGGAATTTCTCGGCGGCTCCGCCGACCTGGCCGGCTCCAACCTGACCCTGTGGAAAGGTTGCAAGGGCGTCTCCGCTGAGGACGCTACCGGTAATTACATGTACTACGGCGTGCGTGAGTTCGGCATGAGCGCCATCATGAACGGCATCGCCCTGCATGGCGGCTTCATCCCCTATGGCGCCACCTTCCTGGTGTTCATGGAATACGCCTGCAACGCCGTGCGCATGGCTGCCCTGATGAACAAGCGTGTGCTGTTCGTCTACACCCACGACTCCATCGGCCTCGGCGAAGACGGCCCGACCCACCAGCCGGTCGAGCAGCTCGCCAGCCTGCGCTGCACGCCGAACCTGAACACCTGGCGTCCGGCCGACGCAGTGGAATCCGCAGTGGCCTGGAAGTCCGCCATCGAGCGCAATGACGGCCCGTCGGCACTGATCTTCTCGCGCCAGAACCTGCCGCACCAGCCACGTGATGCCGCCCAGGTGGCGAACATCGCCCGCGGCGGTTACGTGCTGAAGGACAGCGATGGCGAGCCGGAAGTGATCCTCATCGCCACCGGTTCCGAAGTCGGCCTGGCTGTTCAGGCCTGGGACGCACTCACTGCCCAGGGCCGCAAGGCTCGCGTGGTGTCCATGCCGTCCACCAACCTGTTCGACCAGCAGGACGCCGCCTACAAGCAGGCCGTGCTGCCAGTGCAGGTTGGCGCGCGCATCGCCATCGAGGCTGCGCACACCGACTTCTGGTACAAGTACGTCGGCCTGGAAGGCCGCGTCATCGGCATGTCCAGCTTCGGCGAGTCGGCTCCCGCGCCGGCGCTCTTCGAGCACTTCGGTTTCACCGTGGACAATATCGTCGCTACCGCCGAAGAACTGCTGGACGTCTGACCTACCCGTAGGAGCGAGCTCTGCTCGCGAAGCTTTTTGCGTCGCGCAGAGTTCGCGAGCGGAGCTCGCTCCTACAGGGATTCCTTCCCCCAGCCCTGCGAGCGCCCATGCCTAGCAATCGCCTCTTCAAAGTCGCCCTCAACGGATACGGCCGCATCGGTCGCTGCGTGCTGCGCGCGCTGTACGAGCGCAGTGGTGGGGCCAACTTCGAGATCGTCGCGTTGAACGATCTGGCCGATCAGGCCAGCGTCGAATACCTGACCCGCTTCGACTCCACCCACGGCCGGTTCCCCGGCGAAGTGCGGGTGGACGGCGACTGCCTGCACATCAACGGCGATTGCGTGAAAGTGCTGCGAAACGCCGATCCCGAGGGTATCGACTGGGCGAGTCTGGGCGTGGACCTGGTGCTGGAATGCTCTGGTCAGTACACCCATCGCGAGCAGGCCGAACGCTTCCTCGCGGCCGGCGCGCCTCGGGTGCTGTTCTCCCAGCCGATGGCCAGCGAGGCCGATGTCGACGCCACGATCGTCTTCGGTGTGAACCAGGCGAGCCTTACCGGCGGCGAAAGACTGGTGTCCAATGCCTCCTGTACGACCAACTGCGGGGTGCCGCTTTTGAAACTTCTCGACGAGGCTGTGGGTCTGGAATACATCTCCATTACCACCATCCACTCGGCGATGAACGACCAACCTGTCATCGATGCCTACCACCACGAAGACTTGCGCCGCACGCGCTCGGCTTTCCAGTCGGTGATTCCGGTCTCCACCGGCCTCGCCCGGGGCATCGAGCGCCTGCTGCCGGAACTGACCGGACGCATCCAGGCCAAAGCCATCCGCGTACCGACGGTCAATGTGTCCTGCCTCGACATCACCCTGCAGACCGCCCGTGACACCTCGGCCGCCGAGATCAACCGGGTGTTGCGCGAGGCCGCCGAAAGCGGTCCGTTGAAGGGGTTGCTGGCTTACACCGAGCTGCCCCACGCCAGCTGCGATTTCAACCACGATCCCCATTCCGCCATCGTCGACGGCAGCCAGACCCGCGTGTCCGGCCCGCGCCTGGTCAACCTGCTGGCCTGGTTCGACAACGAATGGGGCTTCGCCAACCGCATGCTCGACACTGCAGATCACTACCTGCAGGTTTCCGCTGTTTCTCGTTAACAACCAGCCCCGTGAAGGACTGACCCCCATGACCGTGTTGAAAATGACCGACCTCGACCTCCAGGGTAAGCGCGTGCTGATCCGTGAGGATCTCAACGTGCCGGTGAAGGACGGCGTCGTGAAGAGCGATGCGCGCATCCTTGCTTCCCTGCCGACCATCAAGCTGGCACTGGAGAAGGGCGCGGCGGTAATGGTCTGCTCGCACCTGGGTCGTCCGACCGAAGGCGAGTTCTCCGAAGAGAACAGCCTCAAGCCGGTCGCCGACTACCTGGCCAAGGCCCTGGGCCGCGACGTGCCGTTGGTCGCCGATTATCTGGATGGCGTCGACATACAGCCCGGCCAGGTCGTGCTGTTCGAGAACGTGCGCTTCAACAAAGGCGAGAAGAAGAACGCCGACGAGCTGGCGCAGAAGTATGCCGCTCTCTGTGATGTCTTTGTGATGGACGCATTCGGGACCGCCCACCGCGCCGAGGGCTCGACCCACGGCGTGGCCAAGTTTGCCAAGGTTGCCGCTGCCGGCCCGCTGCTGGCCGCCGAGCTCGACGCCCTGGGCAAGGCCCTGGGTAGCCCGGCCCGCCCGATGGCCGCGATCGTCGCCGGTTCCAAGGTCTCCACCAAGCTCGATGTACTGAACTCACTGAGCCAGATCTGCGACCAGTTGATCGTCGGTGGCGGCATCGCGAACACCTTCCTTGCCGCCGCGGGCTACAAGGTCGGCAAGTCCCTCTATGAGGCCGATCTGGTCGACACTGCCAAGGCCATCGCCGCCAAGGTCAGCGTGCCGCTGCCGGTCGACGTGGTGGTTGCCAAGGAGTTCGCCGAGACCGCCGAGGCGACCGTCAAGGCCGTCGCGGATGTTGCCGACGACGACATGATCCTCGACATCGGCCCGCAGACCGCTGCTCAGTTCGCCGAGCTCCTGAAGTCGTCCAGGACTATTCTGTGGAACGGCCCGGTTGGTGTCTTCGAGTTCGACCAGTTCGGCAACGGCACCAAGGCCCTGGCCCTGGCCATCGCCGAAAGCCCGGCCTTCTCCATCGCTGGTGGTGGCGACACTCTGGCCGCCATCGACAAGTACGGTGTGGCCGAGCAGATCTCCTACATTTCCACTGGCGGCGGCGCTTTCCTCGAGTTCGTTGAGGGCAAGGTGCTGCCTGCCGTGGAAGTGCTGGAGCAGCGTGCCAGGGCTTGAATCAACAGGGGCGCAGAGCCGCCCCTGACTCAGGGAAGGAGAATCGGATGAGAGCTGTGTTCGCTCTGGCGGCACTGGCCCTGATAGGCGGTTGTGGCAGCCAGCCGCCGTCGGACGACAATTGGACCCACTGGGTCTGCGACAGCCAGGTCGAGATGCTCTGGCGTTTCGCCGACAGCGACAAGGAGCGCGTCGACCTGCGTCTGGGGGGCAGCGATGTCGTCCATCGCCTGAAGCTGGAGCGCTCCGGCTCCGGCAGCTTGTTCACTGACGGTAACCTGGCCCTTCACACCAAGGGTGATGAAGGTCTGGTCTACTGGGCTGCTACGGATGATCTGATCGGGCGAGGCTGCAAAGCCCCCTGACGTTGTTTCTGCCGGGGCAGGATGCACGACCGTTCCTCCCGGAAACTTGAACCCGGCCTGCCCGTGCGGCAGGCTTTGCACTTTGACAGCCCACCCACTCGGGAGACTGAAACACCATGGCACTCATCAGCATGCGCCAGATGCTGGACCACGCAGCCGAATTCGGCTACGGCGTTCCGGCTTTCAACGTCAACAACCTGGAACAGATGCGCGCCATCATGGAAGCGGCCGACAAGACCGATTCCCCGGTGATCGTGCAGGCTTCCGCCGGTGCTCGCAAATACGCTGGCGCCCCCTTCCTGCGCCACCTGATCCTGGCCGCCATCGAAGAATTCCCGCATATCCCGGTGTGCATGCACCAGGATCACGGCACCAGTCCGGCTGTGTGCCAGCGTTCCATCCAGCTGGGTTTCAGCTCGGTGATGATGGACGGCTCCCTGCGTGAAGACGGCAAGACTCCAGCCGACTACGACTACAACGTGCGCGTTACCCAGGAAACCGTTGCCATGGCTCACGCCTGTGGCGTATCCGTGGAAGGCGAACTGGGCTGCCTGGGCTCCCTGGAAACCGGCCAGGCGGGCGAAGAAGATGGCGTGGGTGCCGAGGGTATCCTCGATCACAGCCAGATGCTGACCGATCCGGAAGAGGCTGCGGACTTCGTCAAGAAGACCCAGGTCGACGCCCTTGCCATCGCCATCGGCACCAGCCACGGCGCCTACAAATTCACCAAGCCACCGACCGGTGACATCCTCGCCATCGATCGCATCAAGGAAATCCACAAGCGCATCCCCAACACTCACCTGGTGATGCACGGTTCTTCCTCGGTCCCGCAGGACTGGCTGGCGATCATCAACGAGTTCGGTGGCGACATCAAAGAAACCTACGGCGTACCGGTCGAGGAAATCGTCGAGGGCATCAAGCACGGCGTGCGCAAGGTCAACATCGATACCGACCTGCGTCTGGCGTCCACCGGTGCTATCCGCCGCTTCCTGGCTCAGAACCCGGCAGAGTTCGATCCGCGCAAATACTTCGCCAAGACCGTCGAAGCCATGCGTGACATCTGCATCGCCCGTTACGAAGCCTTCGGCACCGCTGGCAATGCCTCCAGGATCAAGCCGATCTCCCTGGACGGCATGTACGCGCGCTATGCCAAGGGTGAGCTGGTCGCCAAGGTCAACTAAGGCGTCGAGCTGTTCCCTAGGAGCCCCGCATTGCGGGGCTCTTTTGTATTCGCCCTGAGGAATGCCGATGCGCCTACCGTTAACGACCGGTCTTGCCCTGCTTCTGGGTGGCTGCGCCGCCACGCCGACCTTGGCTCCGGCGCCTCCGCCCGGGCCATTGCCCGGTGATCCGCAACAGTGCCTCAGCCGTCCGGACTGCACCACCAAGACCTCGCGCACGTTGATGTTCGTCTTCGACTACGCCGAGGCGGGAGGTGCGCTGGTGCAGCGTAAGGGAAGTTGGTTGTTCACCCCGTCGGCGGCCAAGCCCACGGGCTGGCCCAGCCTGAAAATTCGTCTCGCCGATCCACCGACAGGGCGCTTCGAGTTTGGCAGCCAGTGTCCAGTCGGGGATTGCCGGATCGGCGAGGGCGACCTGCTGCGCGTCTATCGCAGCTATCTGGGTGGCCAGCCTTGCTCGTTGCTGGATTCCAAGGCCTTGGCGCGGTGCCTGGAGCCGGCTTCCCGATCCCCCTCTCCCTGAAGAAAGAGGGGGTAGGTCCGTCACAACCCCCGATGCTCAATCCTCAGGTCATAGAAGGTCGCCGCACCAGCCTCGGTCTCGTATCCCGTGTTGTCCTGCACATAGGTTCCGGCCTTGAAGTACAGCGACTTGGGCGCCCAGGCCGAGGACAGCTGCTGGCTCCAGAGGCTGCCGTTGACCAGGACGCTGAGCTGGCCATTGGGCGAGAGGTTGATCACGTAGCTGAAGCGCTGGTTGAGCGGTATCCCGCTTAGCAATGGGATCACTGTGCTGGTTTCGTCGTCCGGCGAGTTGCGCACCTTGGCGACAATGTTGCCGGTGCTGGTCTTGGTCTTGAACTGGTACTCCAGCTTGAGCAGCGGGCTGGTGCTGCCGAAGGCATGGATCTGGCCGATGACGATCTTTCCGGTCGAGGGCACCTGGCTCACGCGCAGGTTTGCGCTGAGGTAGTTGTCGGCGTTGGAGTATGCCCAGTTGCGCAGCTTGCCATCGGCGTAGGTTTCGCGCAGTTCGGTACGCGGATAGGTCGCGTTGTCGGTGGTCGTGCCGTTCACCGGCGCCCAGAAGAACAGGCTGTCGGACGTGGACTGAAAGTAGTGGTCCTGGTAGCCACCCACCAATAGCGGAGTTTCGATGGTGGTGGCGGGCACACCAACGGGGAGGGTCAGGTTCCAGGTGGCAAGGTCGATCATGACTGTGTTCTCGAAAGAACTTTCTGTCGGGCGCTGCGTATCCACGACGCTGCTTTCGCTCTGACGGCATTCCGGCCAACTGCGCACGAACTAAAAGTGGAGGTTGCTTGTGTGGCAGTTGCCTGCCGTATCGTCCGAAGGCGTGAATAATGGCCGTCTCGCGAGCGTTTTATAGGGCCTGCCCAGCGGTTTGTCAGGCACTAATCGTCACGATGTTGGCGTCAATAAACTGTTGTTTTTATCGTTTGCCAGTATTACGCCACTGGTTGGCGGGTGGACTTTTGTTGGGGAAGGAAATCGGCGGGCTTGATGGGCAAGGCATTTTCCCCGGAGCAGGCGTCATTTTTTGGACGGCTCGACGACAGCGGCATTTGAAATAAGTGCGAAACTTCCGACGAGCGGTAGCGTGATTCTTGGGTCGACCGCAAGTGGCATCCCGGAGGCGTCGCGTCCCGGGCAATTGTCCGACGACACGGCCCTCGTGGTGCGTTGACGTCGGGTAGACTGTCGCGCTTTCCCGTTACCGATAGCTGTTGCATGACGCCGCTCAAATACCTCCGAGGCTACCCCGTCCACCTTCAGGAACAGATTGCCCTGATGATCGAGGCGGGCCGCCTGGGCGATTACCTTGAGCGGCGCTACCCCGGTCGGCATGAGGTACAGAGCGACAAGGCGCTGTACAGCTATGCCATGGCCCTGAAGCAGGACCATCTGCGCAACGCCCCGGCACCAGACAAGGTGCTCTACGACAACAAGCTGGACGTGGTGCACAAGGCCCTGGGCCTGAATACGGCGATCTCGCGGGTGCAGGGCGGCAAGCTCAAGGCGAAGAAGGAGATTCGCGTGGCCTCGCTGTTCAAGGAGGCGGCACCGGAGTTCCTGCAGATGATCCTGGTGCATGAGCTGGCGCACCTGAAGGAACGCGACCATTCCAAGGCCTTCTACCAACTCTGCGAGTACATGCTGCCGGGCTACCAGCAACTGGAGTTCGACCTTCGCGTGTACCTCACCTGGCGCGAGCTGCCGCGCTGATAGGCCTCGGGGCTGCCTGCTAGGCTGAACAGAGTTCAGTAGCGGCCTGAGGTCCCTGGACATGTACCTTGGCAGACGCGCGTTCGGTGTTTCTTTCTGCCTGCTGTGCCTGATCCCCTTCGCGTGTGCGCGTGAGTGGATTGCCGTGGGCACGGACTTCCCCGGAATATTCCAGATGACCCCCTCCGGCGAGCCGCGTGGGTTGGGTGTCGATGTCCTGCGCGAAGTCGCTCGTGAGCTGGGGGATCAGGTGCGTTTCGAACTCTACCCTTGGGCGCGGGCGCAGAAGCGTGTGGAGGATGGGCTGGCCGACGTATTGATCGGCCCTTATCGGACGGCCGCTCGTGAGCGACGCTTCCAGTTCAGCGAACCAGGTTTCTACCGCGATCGCATCGCCTTCTATGCCCGCGCCGGCACCACCAATGCCTGGGACGGAAGCTTGGGCAGCGTCCGGGGTCAGCGTATCGCGATCATTCATGGCTGGGTCTATGGCGAGCACTTCGAGGCCATGCGTGGTGGGCTCGACCTGCAAATGGCGGCCTCGGTGGAGAACGCCTTGAAGATCCTGATGGCCGAACGGGCCGATCTGGTGGCCAGTAACGAGCGCGATACCCGGCCCCGCATCACCGCCCTCGGCCTGGATGGCGCAGTCATTCGACTGGAGCCGGCTATCGACACCCAGGTCGGCTATTTCGCCCTGCCCCGAGACTCGGGCCACAACGCCCTGCGCGAGGCGATCGGGGGGGTACTGCGCAAGATGCGCGAAGATGGCCGCTTGGCGACGATGGCCAAACCCTACGGCATTCCCTTGCCTTGAGGCGGATAGTTCATGCTGGGAAAAATGGCCATGGGCTGTCAGTGCTCGTCCGGCTACACTTGCCCGCAGCCGAGGGGGAGGGTTGGGGTGAGCACAGCAGAGTCGGATTATTCGGTCTATCGCCGGGTCGTCACCCAGTTCATGAATGGCGAGGAGCAGTTGCCCAGCCTGCCGACCATCACCCTGGATATTCGTCGGGCCCTGGTCAATCCGAACACCAGTGTCCTGGGGCTGACTCGGGTCATCAGCAAGGATCCGGCGCTGAGCGCCTTGTTGATGAAACATGCCTCCAGCATCGCGTTTCGCACCACCCAGGCGCCGAAGACCCTGGAACAGGTGATCCGCCTGCTGGGCATGCTGGAAGTTGACCGGGTAACGCTGGTGCACAGCCTGAAGAGCCTCTTCACGCTGCATGGCGCAGCGCACAGGAATCTGTTCATCAGTGTCTGGGGTCGCATGACCCAGCAGGCGAGCATCAGCGCGGTGCTGGCGCGTCCGCTGGGATTTCCCTCCGCCGATCACGCACTGCTCGCCAGCCTGCTCAGCGATGTGGGAGAGCTGGCGATACTCTCGGCCTTCAAGGACGCCAGCCAGGTGCCGTCACCTGAGGTCTACGCCCGTCTCTGCCGAGAGTACGGCAAGTCACTGGGCATCATCGTGTTGAAGAAGTGGGCGGTCGACGAATGCTACATCGACGTCGTGCGCAATGCGGGCGACTGGGCCTTCACCGAGGGGCGTGGCGTTTGCCTGATCGACCTGGTCAACCTTGGCCGCTACCACGCGTTGCACGATGAAGACGTGCATGGCCGGCTCCCGCCCCTGGGCGAACTGGCGGCGCACCGGAAGCTGGTGCCGCCACTGGACGCGCAGGATTCCACGGGTGCCTTGGCTCTGGTCGCCAGCCAGCAGGAAGCGATCCAGCGGATGACCAGTTCGCTGCGCTGAACCCGGTTGGGCTGGCACGCCTCTCAGAGCCGCCAGAATGGCTTCAGCGCTTCATCCAGGGCCTGTTCGCGAGTCAGGCCGACATCACGCAGGGCCCGGGCGTCGAGGTCGAGCAGGGCCTTGCGGGTGTGCAGTCGCAGCCAGAAGCGCGTCCAGCGGCTGCCCGCCATGCTCGTCGTTATGCAAATCGGCTGCTGCTGTGCTTCTTCCAGCTCATGTGTGTGTAGGGTCAGGCGTATATCGCTCAGGCCGTTCATAGTGCGTTCCTCTTGCCCTGTGACGGTGGGGTAGGACCATGATGGCGGCGTGGTGAAATTCGATACAGACTCACGATTTCGGTATTTTTCTAATACAGATTGCGTGATTAGCTGTCTGAATCGTAAATTTACTGACCATCTGTACTGGCTTCAGCGATCTATATGGCAAGACGAGGGTGCAGTCATGAAGCTCTACATCAAGCTGGCGGAAACCCTTGGCGAGCGCATCGAGCAAGGTTATTACCAACCGGGTGACCGATTGCCTTCGGTGCGCTCGCTGAGCGTGGAGCACGGCGTTAGCCTCAGCACCGTACAGCAGGCTTACCGGATGCTGGAGGACAGCGGCCTGGCCGAACCACGGCCGAAGTCGGGCTATTTCGTCCCGCAGCGTCGCCACGCCCCGGCACTGCCCGCCGTCAGCCGGGCCCCGCAGCGGCCCGTCGACATCTCCCAGTGGAATGACGTGCTGGATCTGGTCAAGCGCAGCGCGCAAGACAATGTGGTGCAACTGGGGCGCGGCATGCCGGACATCAGTACACCGACCTTGCGGCCCCTGCTGCGCAGCCTCGGGCAGATCAGCCGTCGACAGGACAGCAACGGCCTGTATTACGACAGCATCTACGGCACCCAGGCCCTGCGCGAGCAGGTGTCGCGGTTGATGCTCGATTCGGGCTGTCAGATCCCCGCCGGCGATATTGTGATCACCACGGGCTGCCACGAAGCGTTGTCGGTGTCGATCCGCTCCATCTGCGAGCCGGGCGACATCGTTGCCGTGGATTCGCCGAGCTTCCACGGCGCCATGCAGGCCTTGAAAGGCTTCGGTATGAAAGCCCTGGAGCTGCCGACCGACCCGGTCAATGGCATCAGCCTGGAGGCGTTGGAACTGGCCTTGGAACAGTGGCCGATCAAGCTGATCCAGCTCACGCCTAGCTGCAACAACCCGCTCGGCTACATCATGCCGGAGGACCGCAAAAAGGCGTTGGTGACCCTGGCGCAGCGCTATGACGTGGCGATCCTGGAAGACGATGTCTACGGCGACCTGGCCTACCGATACCCGCGCCCGCGCACGATCAAGTCCTTCGACGAGGATGGACGCGTATTGCTGTGCAGCTCCTTCTCCAAGACCGTGGCGCCGGGGATCCGCGTGGGCTGGGTCGCGCCGGGCCGCTACCTCGATCGGGTACTGCACATGAAGTACATCTCCACCGGCGCCACCGCCACTCAGCCGCAGATGGCGCTGGCCGAATTCATCGGCAAGGGTCATTACGAACCTCACCTGCGGCGAATGCGCAGCCAGTACCAGCACAGCCGCGACCAGATGATCGACTGGGTGATGCGTTACTTTCCCGAAGGCACCCGCGCCAGCCGTCCCCAGGGCAGTTTCATGCTATGGGTGGAGCTGAGTGAGGACTTCGACACTCTGCGTCTGAACCGCGCCCTGCTGCCCAAAGGTGTACAGATCGCCGCTGGCAGCATCTTCTCCGCCTCCGGCAAGTACCGGAACTGCTTGCGCATGAACTACGCGGCCAAGCCCTCGCCAGCGCTTGAGGCCGCGGTGCGGACGGTGGGGGAGACGGTGAAGGAGCTGATGGGGGAGTAACGGCTATGTGGGTGGGATCGACTTTTGTGGGGGCGAATTCATATGCAGGCCGCAGGCCTGCCCAAGTGTCCCATGGGGCCGCTTCGCGTCCCTTAACGAATGAATTCGCCCCCACAGGCGTAGCGTCGCCCCAACTCAAAGCCAGTGGGCATCCCAGAAGGGGTAGTCGCCTATCTGTTCCACCAGTCCGGCCCGCAGGGGATTAGCCACGATATAGCGGGCGACCTTGCGGATGTCTTCCTCCCTACGCAGGGCGTGATCGTGAAATCCCTTCTGCCAGATCGGTTGGGAACCCGGCAGAAAATGGCCCAACTGTCGGGAGGAGCGCCCCTTGAGCACCTTGACTGCAGTGGATATGGCAACCGGCCCGTTGAGTTGCAGCAGCCAGTGCAGGTGGTCAGGCATCAGTACCCAAGCGATGGAATGGAGCAGGTTCTGTTCTTGCAGGCGTCGCATCTCGGCGATGACCAGGCGGGCCATGGTGAAGTCCCTGAACAATGGCGCTCGTCCTTCGGTGGCAGTGGTGATGTGGTAGATCTGGCCGGCTCGGGATACATGGCCTTTCAGAAGATCGTCGCTCGGCATTTCCATTGCCCTCAGGGTGCAGAAGGCAATGACTCTATGGGGTGGGGAGTGGCGGCTGGGCTGGAGTTGCCTGGGAAACGGATGATCCAGGAAAGGGAAGATGCCGAAGACCGACAAGAACAGCAGGGCAAGGCCCTGCCAAGTGCTTTCACGCCACCTTCCTCTCACTCAACAGGTGCGCCGCCAGGGTCCGCAGCGGGCCGAGCTGGCGGCAGATCAGGCCGAGTTCGGTCTGCACCAGGCGGGGGCGGTCCTCCATGTCTTCCGGGAGCTGCTCCAGGGCCTTGGCCAGCGTCTCTTCTTCATCTCGATGGATGCTGATTGGGCGCCGGTCGGCGAGCCCCTGGGCGATGCAGTCGAGACTCTCGGCGATCTGTTCGGCGGCCTGTTCGGAGACTGGGGTGAGGGCTTCCCCTGGCTGTTCGCCACGATGCGCGCCAAGGGCTGAGAGGTAGCTGAGCAGGGTGTGGGAGAGCACCAGGAAGCGGAAACCGATATCCGCCTCCTTCCGGAAGTGGCCGGGCTCCATCAGCATGTTCGATAGCGTGGTGGACAGCGCAGCGTCGGCATTGTGTGCGTTGCGCCGGGCCAGGCGGTAGGCGAGGTCGTCGCGCTTGCCACTGGCGTACTGCTGCATGATCTGGCGCAGGTAGCGGCTGTTGCAGCTCAGAGTGTTGGCCACCACCTGGTTGAGGCGTCGGCCTTGCCAGTCGGGCAGGATGAAGATCACCGCGAGGCCGGCGATCAGGCTGCCCAGCAGGGTATCCACCAGGCGCGGGAGGAACAGCCCGTAGCTGTCGCCGATCTGGTTGAAGCAAAACAGCACCAGCAGGGTGATGGCTGCCGTGGCCAGCGTGTAGCGCGTGGCGCGAGTGGCGAAGAACACCACGCCGGCGATCACCGCAAAAACTGATTGCGCCAGGGCGTTGGGGAACAGGTCGAACAGTGCCCAGCCGAGGGCCAGGCCGATCAGGGTGCCCGCGATCCGTTGCACGAGCTTGCGCCGTGTCGCGCCGAAGTTGGGTTGGCAGACGAAGACTGTAGTCAGCAGGATCCAGTAGCCCTGGGTCGGGTGGATCAGGTGCAGGACGCCATAGCCGGCGGAGAGCGCCAGGGCCATGCGCAAGGCGTGACGAAACACCAGCGAGGTAGGCGTGAGGTTCTGTTTCAGACGTTCCCAGACATCCTTCAGCCCTTTCGGCGAGCGGTCCAGCAGGCTACTGTCCTGTGCCTCTGCGAGGGCATCGGGGTTGCTCGCGTCGGTCAGCAGTCGGTCAAGGGTGGCGAGGTTGCCGGCCAGCGCGCTGAGCGAGCGCAGCAGGCCGCGCCAGGCGGGGTTGCTCTGCAGTCGCAGGTGGTCGAGGGATTTCTTGAGGTCTTCCAGGGCCTGGGTGCCGTCCAGGTAATCGAACGGCTGGCGCATTTGGATGGCCCGGCCAAGGGCCTGGCAGGCGCCGCCTTGCTGGCGCAGCAGACGTTGGCAGCGGAACAGCACGTCGCTGTGGAAGAAGGTCTCGGCCAATTCGTTGTAGGGGTGGTGTGATGAGCTGGCGCGTTCGTGGATGTCCTGGGCCAGGAAATATAGCTTCAGGTAGCGGTTGACCTTGGGGCCGGGGCGGCCGTTGCCAACCCGGTGCAGGATGATTTCCTTGGCGGCATTGAGCGCGGCGACTACACGGCCGTTTTGCTGGGCCAGGGCCAGGCGGCGCGCTTCGACATCCAGGTGGCGCACTGGCTCGAGCAGGGCGGACTTGAGCTTGAGGTACTGCCCCAGTTCGCGGTACAGCCGGGCTAGGCTCTGTTGCACTGGCTGGTGGGTGAACAACGCTTGCCAGAGGACGGATAGCAGGCCGTACCAGGCGGCTCCGGCCACCAGCAACAGCGGCTCTTGCCAAAGATTGGTGAGTGCGCCGCCGCGCTGGTCGACGCCAATCATGGTGTAGATCGAGAGAATCAGCGTGGCCGAGGCGATGGTGGCGTAGCGCTCGCCGAGGGCACCGAGCATGGTCAGGCCGAAACTCGCCAGGGCCAGGGCGCTGACGAAAACCCAGGGATAGGGGAACAGCAGCTCCACCGATAGCGAGGCCAGGCTGAAACAGCCCAGGATCACCAGCAGTGCGGTCAGGCGGCCCTGCCAGTTGTCGTCGGTTTCGGCCAGGGCGCTGGCGATGATGCCGAGGAACAACGGGATCAGCAGGTCCATGCGGTCCTGCTGCCAGCACAGCGCCATGCTCCCGGTAAGGGCAACGAAGACGCGCAGGCTATAGCTGAATTTGTCCAGCGCCCAGAGGCGGCGAAGTGATTCTGTAAATCGAGTCGAGGGCATGGCGGCCTTGTGGGCTGATGTCCGGTTGCGGCTGTGTTGCCGGCTACAGCCTAAGGGCTTCGGCGCGTGCTGTCAGCCGCATCGTAGAGGGAGATCGATTTGTCTTCCTGCAGGCGCGTCGAGTCACATTCAGGGTTCGCGTTTTCTCGCACGGTCATACTGGCTTGACTGGCTGCGCCCCAGGATTTGGTGCAGGCTAAGCGGGCCGGCCGGTCAACAGCCATTCTGGATGCCATGGATGAGAAGACGCTGTGGTGTAGTCTTTTTCGCCCTGCTTTTCGCCTTGGGCGGTGCCCGGGCCGAGCAGCTGCGCATGGTGGCGAATGTCTGGCCGCCTTTTACCGATGCGCGCCTGGTCGGCAACGGCCTGGCGAGCGAGTTGGTCAGCACCGCGCTCAAGCGGGCCGGGCATACCACCGAATATGTCGAGGCGCCTTGGGCTCGCGCCCTGCGCGGGTTGCAGCAGGACGATTACGACCTGATCGTCAGCGCCTGGTACAGCGATGAGCGGGCCGGCTATGGCCTGTTCTCCGAACCCTACCTGACCAACCGGATCCTGTTCCTCAAGCGCAAGGCTACGCGTGTCGAGTATGCCAATAGGGCAGACCTTGGCTCGCACAGCATCGCCGTCGCGCGCGGCTACAGCTACTCCGCTTCCTTCGATAACGATGTGACGCTGAACAAGGTGCCGGTGCAGGACTTCCTGATGGCCGCAAGGATGCTGGCGGCCGGTCGCGTCGACTTGACCCTGGAGGACGAGTGGGTTGCGCGCTTCCACCTCAAGCGCGAGCTCAAGGCAGTCAGTGATCAACTGGAGTTCCTGCCCCGGCCACTGAGCGAGAACGGCCTGCACATCCTGGTCCGCCGCAGCCACCCGCGCCACCGCCAGTTGGTCGAGGACTTCAACCGCTCAGTGCGGGCGATGAGGGAGGACGGCAGCTACGCGGCGATCTTCAGGCGGCACGGTTTCGAGTGAAGACCGTGCGCCTCCCGATTGTTCAGAGGGTTCGCACCTTGTAGGAGCGGCCCTTGATCTTGCCATCGCTGAGGCGCTTGAGTGCCTGCTTGGCGATACCGCGTTCCACCGCGACGAAGGCCTGGAAGTCGAAGATAGCGATCTTGCCCACCTGGCTGCCGGGAATGCCTGCCTCGCCGGTCAGGGCGCCGAGAATGTCGCCAGGACGCAGCTTCTCCTTGCGGCCACCGTTGATGCACAGGGTTACCATGGGCGGCAGCAGTGGCTCTTTGTTCTTCACCACCAGCTCGTCCAGCCGCTGCCAGTTCAGCGGGGCCTTCTGCAGGTCTTCGATGGCCTGGGCGCGATTGGCCTCGGCGGGTGCTACCAGACTCAGGGCCAGGCCTTTCTCACCGGCGCGGCCACTGCGGCCGATGCGGTGAATGTGTACTTCCGGGTCGCGCGACAGTTCGACGTTGATCACTGCTTCCAGCCCGGCGATATCCAACCCGCGCGCAGCGACGTCGGTGGCCACCAGCACACTGCAACTCTGGTTGGCGAACAGGGCCAGCACCTGGTCTCGCTCGCGCTGTTCCAGATCGCCATGCAGCGACTGCGCCGATACGCCATGGGATTGCAGATGGGCCTCCAGCTCCTGGCACTGCTGGCGGGTGTGACAGAAGGCGACGCAGGATTGCGGGCGCACCTGCTGCAGCAGGCGCAGGACGGCGTCCATCCGCTGGCGTGGGTCGATTTCGTAGAAGCGCTGCTCGATCTGGTTGTCGTCGTGCAGGGCTTCGACCTTCACCTGTTGCGGGTTGCGCATGAAAGTCTTGGCCAGCTGTTCGATCCCGGCCGGGTAGGTCGCGGAGAACAGCAGAGTCTGCCGTTTTGCCGGTGTCTGCCCAATGATCTCGGCGATGCTGTCGTAGAAGCCCATATCGAGCATCCGGTCGGCTTCGTCCAGCACCAGTGTGTTCAGCCCGTCGAGGACCAGGGTGCCCTTGCGCAGGTGTTCCTGCACCCGGCCCGGGGTGCCGACGATGACGTGCGCGCCGTGCTCGAGGGAGCCGACCTGCGGGCCGAAGGGCACGCCTCCGCACAGCGTCAGCACCTTGATGTTGCCGTGGCCGCGGGCCAGGCGGCGAATTTCCTTGGCAACCTGGTCGGCCAGTTCGCGAGTGGGGCACAAGACCAGCGCCTGGCAGCCGAAGAAACGCGGATTGAGCGGCTCCAGCAGGCCGATGCCGAAGGCGGCAGTCTTGCCGCTGCCGGTCTTGGCCTGGGCGATCAGGTCGTGCCCTTTGAGGATCAGCGGCAAGCCCTGCGCCTGGATGGGCGTCATTTCCCGGTAGCCGAGGGTGTCGAGGTTGGCCAGGGTAACGGCGGACAAGGGCAGGGTGCTGAAGGCGGCGGTGGTCACGTTGATGGTCTGCTGGGGCGAATGGCTGCGCAGTTTAGCAGGAAGGCGCCTCGGCTCCCCGCTCGGCGACGGAATGAGCTCTCATCCCACTTCAAAGATGGATTGCGCTGGCCTGCTACCCTTGCGACAGTTCTTCTTCCTACCGTTGGCTGCCAAGGCGCTTGCGATGCGTGTGCTCTGCCTCTTCAGTTTGCTGCTGTTGCACTTGCCTCTGCGCGCGGCGGAATGGTTTCCGCTGGAGGTCCAGATCGATGGCCGTTCGGCCAGCTACCGGCCGTTGATGCAGTCGAGCAAGCCCTGGCGTATTTGCGCGTTGCTGCCCCATGGCATGGACCGCTATTGGTGGGGCGTAGCCTGGGGACTCCACGAGGAAGCGCGACGCCAGGGTGTGCAGCTTGGGGTCTATGAAGCGGGCGGCTACCAATACCCGGATATGCAGCGCGCGCAGCTGACTCGCTGCATCCAGCTCGCCGCCGATGCCTATGTGGTCGCCGCCATCAATACCCAGGGATTGTGTGACGAGATCGCCCTGCTGCACCGCGATGGCGTCCCGGTGATCGATCTGGTCAACCGCATCGACTGTCCCGGCATCAGTGCCCGCTCACAGGTGGACTTCGCCGATATGGCCAAGGCGGCGCTCACCTATATCCAGCATCACAGTGGCGGACGCGCGGTGCGCGTAGGCTGGCTGCCCGGGCCACAGGATGCCGGCTGGGTTGCGGACGCCGAGCGTGGTCTGCAGGCTGCACTCAAAGGTGGTTCGGTGACACTCGTGTCGGGTGGTTATGGCCCGGTGGATCGCTCGACCCAGGCGGTGCTGGTGCGCCAGCTGCTGGCGCGCGAGCCCGAGCTCGATTACATCCTGGGGAATGCCGAGGCCGCAGCCTTCGCGGCGCAACTGGTGCGCAGCGGTGGTTCGCGCTACCGCGCCCAGGTGGTGTCGCTCTACGCCACCGAGCGGATTCTGGAGTCCATCGGGGACGGCGGGATCCTCGCGGCGCCCACGGATTCACCAGTCATCCAGGCGCGGGTCGCGATCGACTTGGCAGTGCGGGCCCTGGAGGGAAAGCAATCGCCGGCGCGGGTCAGCCCGCTGATCGAGGTAATCGACCAGGCGAATCTGAAACGCTTTGATTTCGGTCGTCTGATGCCACCCTCGGGGCATTGGATGATTCGGCAGGAGTTGCCGGAGTAGGGGGGCGAACGGGGCAGGGCTACCCTCACGCCCAGCCCCGCTCCCAGAGAGAGAGGCGCGGTTCGTGCAGTCCATAGGCGCCGCGCGTGTCCCGTCGGGGCGAATTCATTCGCGATGCAGCCTGCAAGGCTGTCTGCCTCCATAACGAAACGGCCCCTGGCGCGGTGCGCCAGGGGCCGTTTCATTCAGGCGGCTACCTTACAGCTGGCGAGCGGGGGTGCCGCGCACCGGCTTTTCACCGGCAACGTAGTACTTCGCCTTGCTGCGAGGCAGGCCTTTGCGGCCGCGGATTTTGTCGGCGATCTTCTCGGCGATCATGATGGTGGTTGCGTTGAGGTTGCCGGTGATGATCTCCGGCATGATCGAGGCATCCACCACACGCAGGCCTTCCATGCCGTGTACGCGGCCCTGGCCATCCACTACCGCCATGTCGTCGGTGCCCATCTTGCAGGAGCAGGAGGGGTGGAAGGCGGTTTCCGCGTGGGTACGGATGAACTCGTCCAGTTCGGCATCGCTCTTGAGGTGTGCGCCCGGGCTAAGTTCGCGGCCACGGAACGGGTCCAGCGCAGGCTGGGCCATGATCTCGCGGGTGATGCGGATACCATCGCGGAATTCCTGCCAGTCCTGTTCGGCGGACATGTAGTTGAACAGGATGCTCGGGTGCTTGCGCGGGTCCTTGGACTTCAGGTGGATGCGACCGCGGCTCGGTGAGCGCATGGAGCCCATGTGGGCCTGGAAGCCGTGCTCCTTCACCGCGTTGCTGCCGTTGTAATTGATTGCGACTGGCAGGAAGTGGTACTGGATGTTCGGCCACTTGAATTCCGGACGGGTGCGGATGAATCCGCCCGCTTCGAAATGGTTGCTCGCGCCCTTGCCGCTGCCGAGGAACAGCCACTCGGCGCCGATCGCCGGCTGGTTCCACCATTGCAGGGCGGGATACATGGATACCGGCTCCTTGCAGGCATATTGCAAGTAGAGTTCCAGGTGGTCCTGCAGGTTGGCGCCGACGCCCGGCAGGTCATGCACTACGGGTACGTCGAGGTCGCGCAGCAGGGACGCCGGACCCACGCCGGAGCGTTGCAGCAGTTGCGGCGAGGCAATGGCTCCGCTGCACACCAGCACTTCGCGGCGGGCATGCACGGTCACCGGGTTGTTGTCGTCGCCCTTGAGGTAGGTGACGCCGATGGCACGCTTGCCGCTGAACAGCACGCGGTCAGCCTGGGCGTGGGTAACGATAGTCAGGTTGGGGCGGTTGCGCGCCTGGTCCAGGTAGCCGCGGGCGGTGCTGGAGCGGCGACCTTTCGGAGTCACGGTCCGGTCCATGGGACCGAAGCCTTCCTGTTGGTAGCCATTCAGGTCTTCGGTGCGCGGATAACCGGCTTGCACGCCGGCCTCGATCATGGCGTGGAACAGTGGGTTGTTGCCGGCCTTGGGCGTGGTCACGCTCACCGGGCCTTCGCCGCCGTGATAGTCGTTCGGGCCAATGTCGCGGGTTTCCGCCTTGCGGAAGTAAGGCAGGCAGTCCAGGTAGGTCCAGTCTTCCAGACCCGGCGCCTTGGCCCAGCTGTCGAAGTCCATGGCGTTGCCGCGGATGTAGCACATGCCGTTGATCAGCGAGGAACCGCCCAGGCCCTTGCCACGGCCACACTCCATGCGGCGGTTGTTCATGTAGGGCTCCGGATCCGTCTCGTAGGCCCAGTTGTAGCGGCGGCCCTGCAGTGGGTAGGCGAGGGCGGCAGGCATCTGGGTGCGGAAGTCCAGGCGATAGTCAGGGCCGCCAGCTTCGAGGAGCAGCACGCTGACGTCGGCGTCTTCGGTCAGGCGGGTGGCCAGGACGTTACCGGCAGAGCCGGCGCCAACAATGATGTAATCGAATTCTTGTGACATGTGACTTACCTGCTAAATGACCCGGAGTGGTTCCGGGGCGCGGCAAACTTCTTCCCGGATTACGCCGGGCTACCAGGGGCCACAACCCGGAGGAAGGTTGGAAGCATGGCGTTCACGCTTCCAGGACTTCCTCCAGGCTGGCATTGGTCAGAACACCGAGTAGTAGTCGCCCAGCTCGACTTGGACGGACTTGATGCGGGTGTAGTGAGCCAGGGTGGTCAGACCGTTCTCGCGACCAACGCCGGACTGCTTGTAGCCACCGACGGGCATCTCGGCAGGCGACTCGCCCCAGGTGTTGATCCAGCAGATGCCGGCTTCCAGCTTGTGGATCACTCGGTGGGCGCGGGCCAGGTCGCGGGTGACGACGCCGGCGGCGAGGCCGTATTCGGTGTCGTTGGCGCGGCGAATGACTTCTTCCTCGGTGTCGTAGGCGAGGATGCTCATCACCGGCCCGAAGATTTCTTCGCGAACGATGGTCATGTCATCGGTGCAGTCGGTGAATACAGTCGCGGCGACGTAGGCGCCTTTGGCGAATTCGCCGTCGGTGACGCGCTCGCCGCCGATCAGCAGGCGCGCGCCTTCCTTGCGGCCGGCTTCGATATAGCCGAGCACGCTTTCCATGTGGGCGAAGCTGGTCAGCGGGCCGAAGTTGGTGTTGGCGTCTTCCGGGTTGCCCAGGCGGATGCGCTTCACGCGCTCGACCACCTTGGCTTCAAAGTCGGCCTGCAGGGCGCGCGGGATGAATACGCGGGTGCCGTTGGTGCAGACCTGGCCAGAGCTGAAGAAGTTGGCCATGACGGCGATGTCGGCGGCGCGGTCGAGGTCGGCGTCGTCGAAGATGATCAGGGGCGACTTGCCGCCCAGCTCCATGGTCACTTCCTTCAGCGAGGAACTGGAGGCGCTGGCCATGACCTTCTTGCCGGTGGAGGTGCCGCCGGTGAAGGAGATCTTCTCGATCAGCGGGTGCTCGGTCAGCCACTGGCCGACTTCACGGCCGCTGCCGGTGAGGACGTTGAACACACCGTCCGGCACGCCGGCCTCGGTGTAGATTTCGGCCAGCTTCAGGGCGGTCAGCGGGGTGACTTCGCTGGGCTTGAAGATCATGGCGTTGCCGGCGGCCAGGGCCGGGGCGGATTTCCACATGGCGATCTGCACGGGGTAGTTCCAGGCGCCGATACCAGCGACCACGCCCAGGGGCTCACGACGGGTGTAGACGAAGCTGGTTTCGCGCAGCGGGATCTGCTCGCCTTCAATGGCAGGGATCAGGCCGGCGTAGTACTCGATCACGTCGGCGCCGGTCACGATGTCCACGGCGCGGGTTTCGGCCAGCGGCTTGCCGGTGTCCAGGGTCTCCAGCTCGGCCAGCTCGTCGTTGCGCTCACGGAGGATCTCCACTGCGCGGCGCAGGATGCGCGAGCGCTGCATGGCGGTCATCGCAGCCCAGACTTTCTGGCCTTCGACGGCGCTGGCGACGGCGCGCTCGACGTCGTCCTTGCCGGCACGCTGGACAGTGGCCAGCACTTCACCATTGGCCGGGTTCACGGTCTCGAAGCTGCTGCCGCTGGTGGAGTCGACGTAGCGGCCGCCAATGTAGAGCTTCTGTTCTTCGAATCGGGCCATGGTGGTTGTCCTCTCTAGGTCTTGTGGGCGCAAGGCGGCCGGGCGGTTCAAGCCGCCTGCTTGGCCAGTTGTTGATCAAGGAATTCGTAAGCGAGCCGGCGGGCCTGCTCGGTATCGAAGGCCTCTCCGGACAGCGCGCCGCGCAGCCACAGGCCGTCGATCAGCGCAGCCAGGCCGCGAGCGGCGGTACGGGCGCTTTCTACGTCGAGCTCGCGGCGGAACTGCCAGCAGAGATTCGAGTAGAGGCGGAGGTCGTTGATGCGTTGCAAACGGCGCAGCGATGGCTGGTGCATGCTGCTGGCCCAGAACGCCAGCCAGGTCTTCATGGCCGGGCCGTTGACCTGGGTTTCGTCGAAGTTGCCGTCGATGATCGAACGCAAATAGCCACGCGGGGATTCATCGCGCATGGCTTCGCGGCGCTTGCGCACCGCCTCCTGCAAGTCGTTCATGAGGAAGCGCATGGTGGCTTCCAGCAGGCCGTTCTTGTCCTGGAAGTAGTGGCTGATGATGCCGTTGGAAACCCCCGCCAGCCGGGCGATGTAGGAAATGCTGGCGTCACTCATCCCAACCTGGTCGACGGCCTCGAGGGTCGCGTGGATCAGCTGGGTACGGCGCAGTGGCTGCATTCCAATCTTGGGCATGGGGGTTCCTCCTCTCCGGCGTATCCGGGTGGGTTGAAATCCAGCCTACTTTATTTTTATTGAACGTTCAAACAACAAAGAATAAGCTGCGCACCATGGAACGGGATGCGGCAGTTCGCCGCACCTTTTTCAGGCCATCGACCTGACCTCGGACGGTGGTGTGGGACTGTCGTTGCGCCCAACAGGCGCCTGCTTTCACTGCCCCTGGAGCCAATCTCCAAATGAGTACTGCTTCTCCAACAACAAAAAACCACGGGAAGGTGCGCCTGAATCCGGTCGTGTTCTTCGGGTCCACTGCGCTGATCGTGCTTCTCACGGTTGCCTTGATCGCATTCCCCGATAGCGCCGGCGCCTGGCTCGGCCAGGCCCAGAGCTGGCTGTCGCGCAGCTTCGGCTGGTACTACATGCTGGCCATTGGCGCTTATCTGTTCTTCGTGCTTTACGTGGCGTTCTCCCGCTACGGCCATCTGCGCCTGGGTGCCGATGACGACAGACCCGACTTCAGTTACGGCGCCTGGGCCGGCATGCTGTTCTCCTCCGGGATCGGCATTTCGCTGCTTTATTTCGCCGCCTCCGAGCCCATCGACCACCTCTACAACCCGCCGGAAGGCGAGCCGGGCAGTCAGTCCGCTGCGCGCCAGGCGCTGCAGCTGACTTTCCTGCACTGGGGCGTACACGGCTGGGCGATCTATGCGCTGGTGGGCCTGGCGGTCGGCTATTTCGCCTATCGCCACAAACAGCCGCTGGCCCTGCGTTCGGCGCTCTATCCACTGTTCGGCGAGCGCCTGATGAAGGGCTCAGTGGGTAACGCGGTGGATTGCTTTGGCATCTTCGTGACCCTCCTGGGCCTGGTGACCAACCTCGGTATCGGTTCCCTGCAGGTCTCCTCCGGCCTTGAGTACCTGTTCGGCTTTCCGCACAGCCAGGGCGCGCTGTTGTCGGTGATCCTCGTGATGAGCGCGGTGGCCACCCTGGCTGCGGTGTCCGGCATCGAGAAGGGCATCCGTCGCCTGTCGAACCTGAACATCATTCTGTTCAGCGGTCTGCTGGTGTTCGTGCTGCTCGCGGGGGATACCCTGCACCTGCTCAACGGTTTCGTGCAGAACCTGGGCGACTACCTCAACGGCCTGGTGCTGAAGACCTTCGACCTCTACGTCTATACCGGCCAGTCCGGCAAGAGCGAAGAGTGGATGGGCCTGTGGACCCTGTTCTACTGGGCGTGGTGGATTTCCTGGGCCCCCTTCGTAGGCATGTTCGTGGCCCGTATCTCGCGTGGTCGTACCGTGCGCGAGCTGGTGTGTGGTGTACTGCTGATCCCGCTGGGCTTCACCCTGGCCTGGCTGTCGGTGTTCGGCAACAGCGCCCTGGAGCTGGTGATGAACCAGAACGCGGCAGATCTCGGCAAGGCGGCGCTGGAACAGCCGGCGATGTCGATCTACCTGCTTCTGGAGCATTACCCCTGGTCCAAGGTGGTGATCGGCCTCTCGATCTGCGTCGGCTTCGTGCTCTTCCTCACTCCGGCTGACTCCGGCTCGGTGATGCTGGCCAACCTCTCTCGCGAGGAGGGCGACCTCGACGAAGACGCGCCGAACTGGCTGCGGATCTTCTGGTCCGTGCTGGTGACCCTGGTGACCATCGGCCTGCTGTTCGCCGGTAACTTCACCGCCATGCAGACGGTGGTGGTGTTGGCGGGGCTGCCGTTCTCGGTTGTGCTGTTGCTGTATATGTTCGCCCTGCTCAAGGCGATGAAAGCCGACCTGGCGGCGAGCCAGCCGGCCGCGACGGCGCAGCCAGCACTGCGTGGCGAAGCGGCCTGATCCTTCGCCCTGCGTGTGTAACGAAAAAGCCCGGTCCAGTGACCGGGCTTTTTCGATTCGCATGGGCAGGACGGGTCAGGCAGCACTCCGGTGAGCGCAGTGATACTCATCGAAGAGAACCGGCAGTTGTTTGATGGGTATCGCAGCTGTCATGCCGGGATGGTCATGGGTAAACCGTCACCCCACGTGTCCCGACCCCCGCTATCTATCCATCCCGGTAGCAGACAGGCTCAACCCATCCTGCGGGGTGTCTTGGCCAGCTGCAGGTCGAGGTATTCGAAGGCGATGCGCAGGGCCTGCTCGGTTTGGAACGCATCGCCGGACAGCGCACTGCGCAGCCACAGACCGTCGATCAGCGCGGCCATGCCCCGCGCCGCGGCGCGGGCCTCGTCGAGCGGCAGCACACGGCGGAACTCGCAGCAGAGATTGGAGTAAAGCCGGTGGTCGTTGATCCGCTGCAAGCGGCGCAGCGACGGCTGGTGCATGCTGCTGGCCCAGAATGCCAGCCAGGTTTTCATGGCCGGGCCGCTGACCTGGCTGTCATCGAAGTTGCCTTCGACGATGGCCCGCAGCTGCGCGCGTGGGCTATCGTCTCGCAGCCTGGCGCGACGCTGGCGCACGGCAGTACTGAGGGCGGCCATCAGGTGACGCATTGTGGCTTCCAGCAGGCCGTTCTTGTCCCGGAAGTAGTGGCTGATGATGCCGTTGGAAACGCCGGCGAGACGGGCGATGTAGGCGATGCTGGCATCGCTCATGCCGACTTGGTCGACGGCCTCGAGGGTGGCCTGGATCAACTGCGAACGGCGGATCGGCTGCATTCCGACCTTGGGCATCAGGGATTTCCACCATGCTCTGCGGATTTGGGAGGGCGCAGTCTAGGGGGTATTCGATTGATCGATCAATCGATGGGATTGATCGATCCTGGTCGGGCCAATTTCCCCCCCGCGCTAACGAGGGGGGCTACCGTCAGCTTCGCTCAGCGCTGTTGCGGCGCCGGCTGCTGCTGGGTGATGCAGTGGATGTTGCCGCCGCCGAGGAGGATCTCCCGACCTGGCACCATGACCACTTCATGCTCCGGGAACACGCGCGCGAGGATCGCCTCGGCCGTGGCGTCCTTCGCATCGTCGAACTTCGGCGCGATGATGCCGCCATTGACGATCAGGAAGTTGACGTAGGAACCGGCCAGGCGAATCGACGGATCGCGCTCCTGGGTGCCTTCCACCAGATCGACGCCCGCGCATTCTTCCTCGGTGGCGTAGATCGGGCCTGGAATTGGCATCTTGTGCACGACCAGTTGGCGGCCCTTGGCGTCGCGGGCGCTTTCCAGCACTTTCATCGCGGCCTGGCAACGCGGGAAGTTCGGGTCCTGCGGGTCGTCAGTCCACGCCAGCAGCACTTCACCTGGGCGAACGTAGCAGCAGAAGTTGTCCACATGGCCGTCGGTCTCGTCATTATACAGACCGTCCGGCAGCCAGATGATGGTGTCCACCGCCAGGTGCTCGCGCAGCACCGCCTCGATCTGCTCGCGGTCGAGATGCGGGTTGCGGTTCTTGTTCAGCAGGCATTCTTCAGTGGTGATCAGCGTGCCTTCGCCATCCACATGGATGGAGCCGCCTTCCAGCACGAAGCCGTCGGTACGGTAGCGCTTGCTGTGCTCGATCTCGAGGACCTTGCGCGCCACCTGGTCATCGCGGTTCCAGGGGAAGTAGAGGCCGCCGTCGAATCCGCCCCAGGCGTTGAAGGTCCAGTCCACGCCACGTACGTCACCCTGGTCATTGACCACGAAGGTCGGGCCAGTGTCGCGCACCCAGGCGTCGTCGGTGCTGATTTCCACCACGCGGATGTTCGGCTCGTCCAAGCGGGCGCGGGCGTTCTCGTACTGGCCGGCGGAGACGCAAACGGTCACCGGCTCAAAGCGTGCGATGGCCTTGGCCACAGCGGTGAAGGCTTCCTGCGCGGGCTTGCCGCCCAGGCGCCAGTTGTCCGGACGCTCGGGCCAGACCATCCAGGTCTGGCTGTGCGTTTCCCACTCGGCAGGCATGCGGAAGCCGTCGTCGCGCGGGAGGCTGTTCAGTGTGTTCATCGGTCCACCTCTATCTGCGAACTGGGGCCAGGGCCAGGTCCCCTACGGCAGGCATCCTGCGGCAGCGGACCAGAGCCCCGAGGCTGGAATCAGGATGCCAGCGAGCCGTCCAGGGTCTTGATCGGGCCGTAGAGGTTTGGGCGGCGGTCACGGAACACACCCCAGGCGCTGCGTACGCGTTCGAGCTGGTCGAGGTCGAAGCTATGCACCAGGATCCCTTCCTCGGTCTGGTTCAGTTCCTCGACTTTTTCGCCAAACTGGTTAGCGATGAACGAGGACCCGTAGAAGGTGATGTCATAACCGTCCTGCTCTTCCTTGCCGATGCGGTTGGAAGCCACCAGTGGCATCAGGTTGGCGCCGGCATGGCCTTGCTGCACGCGCTGCCAATGCTCGCGAGAAATGATGTTGGGGTCATGCGGCTCGCTACCAATGGCCGTCGGGTAGAAGAGGATCTCGGCGCCGAGCAGTGCCATGCAGCGCGCGCTCTCCGGATACCACTGGTCCCAGCAGATACCGACGCCGATCTTGGCGTAGCGGGTGTTCCACACCTTGAAGCCGGTGTCGCCCGGGTTGAAGTAGTACTTCTCGTGGTAGCCCGGGCCATCCGGGATGTGGCTCTTGCGGTAGATGCCGAGGTTGCTGCCATCGGCGTCAATGATCGCGATGCTGTTGAAGCGTGCGCGGCCGGCCAACTCGAAGAAGCTGATGGGCAACACGACTTCCAGCTCTTTAGCGACCTTCTGGAAGTGCGCGATGGCTTCATTGACTTCAGTCGGGGTCGCCAGCAACAGGTAGTCCGCATTGGGCTTCTGACAGAAATAGGGGGTCTCGAAGAGCTCCTGGATCAGGATGATCTGCGCGCCCTTGGCGGCAGCCTGGCGGACCAGCTTCTCGGCGTTGGCGATATTCGCGGCGCGATCCCAGGAGCAGGCCATCTGGGTGGCGGCGACGGTAACGATATGGGACATGGAACACCTCGTAAGGACGATTACGAATAGGTCGTTAGAACCTAGCAGACGACCTGTGGCAATGCCGTGTCGGCGAGTCTGTGCTCGCCGTTCGGATGTTGACTTTATAATCGATAAAAATCCGTATTAGAAGCGTAATTTTTCTATCGCTTGGCTTTGATCGATTATTAAGCGGATAAATATCCGATTAATATTGGGTTAGTCCGCCTTCGGGGTCGGGCGTTTGGGTAGGAAGGGCGGCAGGTAGAGGCCGAGGTAGGCATCGAACACCCGCATGCCCTCCTCGGCCAGGCGCGGGGTGATTTCGCCGTGTAGCTGCACCGAGCGGGCATAGACACGGTCGCCCAGTTCCATGGCCAGGGCGAAGACGTCGATATCGTCGGGCAGGGTCGGCAGTTCGAAATGGCGCTCGAAGAGGATGTGCATCAGCCGGCCGAGTTCGATGTCGTGTTGGCGGTCGGCCTGGGTCACCTCGGTGAGGCCGTGTTGGGCGAGGATCAGTTGGCGCGCCGCGGCATCGGCAGCATAGATAGATAGCATGCGCTCCTCCACCAGCCGTGATAGATCGCGCCAGTGGCGCAGGCCGTCATGGGCGATGGGTTGCTGCAGGCAGGCGCGGAAGGCGGCATGCACGTCTGTGGTAAGGGCCTCGAGGATGGCCGGCACGCTGGAGAAGAAATGGTAGACGGAGGAGGGAGGCATCTCCGCGCGCTCAGCGACGGTGTAGATCGACAGGTTGGCAACGCCTTGCTCGGCGAGCAGGGTGCGGGCGGCGTCGAGTATCCCGGTGATACGCAGTTGGCTGCTGGCGCGAGGCTTGCGGGTAGTGGCGTGGCGCGACATGGGAGGCTCCTCTCCTTAGAGCCGCTATTGGACGTCAGGCCGCGGGGCGGCGGCAAGTGCGGGGAAGGGGCAGGGCGCTGCGCTGGCTGTTTGTCGTAGGAGCGAATTCATTCGCCTGGTAATCAAAATGGCGGCGGTGCAGCCCTTTGCGAATGAGTTCACACGCACAGGAGCGGGGCCGCCACCTTGGGCGCTATTTCCCTGCGCGAAACGCGGCCCAGACCTGGTCGCGGGTGACGCCGAGCTTTTCCGGCAGGGCCTCCAGTGGGAACAAGCGGCGCTTGGTGTCCTTGTCCGGGTAGAGGCCTGGCTGGTTGCGCAGGGCCTCGTCCAAGTACTGACGAGCATCCGCATTGCCACTGGGGTAGAGGGTTTCGCTGGTGATCCTGGCCGCGATCTGAGGCTGAAGCAGGTAGTCGATGAATCGGTGCGCCAGGTCGGCGCGGTGGGCGCTGGCAGGAATCACCAAGTTGTCGATGAACAGCACCGAGCCTTCCTGCGGGACCATGAAGTTCACCGGCTGGCCGGCTGCTGCGGCATTCAGGGCATCGCCGACCCAGGCCATGGCGACGCAGAGTTTTCCGGCATTGAGATCGGCAATGTAGCGCTGGCTATCGATGTAGCGCAGGTTCGGACGCAGCGCTGCGAGCAGGTCGCCGCTGCGTTTCAGTCGGCTCGGGGCACTGCGTGCGAGGCTGCGCCCCTGATAGTTGAGCAGGACCGCCAGGGTTTCATCCGGGGCGTCCAGCAGGCTGACCCCGCATTGGCTCAGGCGAGCACTTTGCTCTGGATCGAAGAGCAGGCTCCAGCTCTGGGGAAGTGGGCCGCCAAAGGCCTTTTCCGCTTGTGGAGTGTTCACGGCCAGGCCAACGGCACCCCAGAGGTAGGGCACCGCGTGCCGATTATTGGGGTCGGAGGCGGCTACCTTGCTCAGCAGTTGTTTATCGAGGTGCTTGCGATTGGGTAGCAGCTTGAAGTCCAGCGGCTGCAAGCGCCCGCTGCTGATCAGTCGAGGCAGCGCGTTATGCGAGGGAACCGCGACATCGATCGGCTCGCCACCGGCCAGGGCCTGTTCCAGTTCCTCGGCGCTGCTGAAGGTGCGGTAATCGACACGAATGCCGGTGTGTTGCTCGAAGTCCTTGAGCACCTGGGGGGCGATGTAATCGTTCCAGTTGTAGACGCGAATCAGATCTTCGGCCTGAGCCAGCGTGGGGAGCAGTGCGAGCAACAGCGGGGCGAGCAAGCGGGGCATGACTTCCTCCCTGATGTGAACATGCAATCTCGGTCTTTTGGGGGTTTTGCCGGTCGGAGAAGCCGAGCGAGCAATTGCCAATGGGCAGATAAAACAACGCCGGCCCTGGGGCCGGCGTTGGGGACTCGCTTACACGGTATGCAGATACCAGTTGTATTCGAGGTCGGAGATGGAGTGTTCGAACTCCTCCAGCTCGCTTTCCTTACAGGCGACAAAGATGTCGATGTAATCCGGGCTGATGTACTTGGCCAGAACTTCGCTGTCGTCCAGTTCGCGCAGTGCATCGCGCAGGTTGTTCGGCAGGCTCTGCTCCAGTTGCTCGTACGAGTTGCCTTCGATGGGGGCGCCGGGCTCGATCTTGTTGGTCAGGCCGTGGTGGATACCCGCGAGGATCGCCGACATCATCAGGTAAGGGTTGGCATCGGCACCGGCAACGCGGTGTTCGAGGCGCACCGAGTCCGGGCTGCCGGTGGGCACGCGCAGCGCGACGGTACGGTTGTCCAGGCCCCAGCTCGGTGCGTTCGGCACGTAGAACTGTGCGCCGAAACGGCGGTAGGAGTTCACGTTCGGGCACAGGAAGGCCATCGACGCTGCCATGGTCTCGAGCACACCGCCGACCGCATGACGCAAAGCGGCGTTCTGCTCGGGATCATCGGCGGTGAAGATGTTCTTGCCAGTCTTCTTGTCGATGAGTGAAATGTGCACGTGCAGACCGTTGCCCGCCTGGCCCGGATAGGGTTTGGCCATGAAGGTGGTGTCCATCTCATGGTCGTAGGCGATGTTTTTGATCAGGCGCTTGAGCAGCACCGCGTAGTCGCAGGCCTTGATCGCATCGGTGACGTGGTGGAGGTTGACCTCGAACTGCGCCGGGGCGCTTTCCTTGACGATAGCGTCGGCCGGAATGCCCTGGACCTTCGCCGCTTCGAGGATGTCCTGGAGGCAGTCGGCATATTCATCCAGGTCGTCGATCAGGTAAACCTGGGTCGACTGCGGACGCTTGCCGGAGATCGGCGAGCGAGGCGGCTGCGGACGGCCGTTCAGGTTCTCCTGGTCGATCAGATAGAACTCTAGTTCGAAAGCCGCGCAAATAGTAAGGCCCAGCTCGTCAAACTTCTCCACGACCTGACGCAGCACTTCACGTGGGTCAGCAAAGAAGGGCTGGCCTTCCAGTTCGTGCATGGTCATCAGCAGCTGCGCGGTAGGACGCTTTTGCCAAGGCTCGTCACTGAGGGTTCCCGGGATCGGATAGCAGATGCGGTCAGCATCGCCGATGTCCAGGCCGAGGCCTGTACTTTCGACGGTGGATCCATTGATGTCGAGAGCGAAGAGTGAAGCAGGGAGGTTGATGCCCTTTTCGTAGACTTTGTGGAGGCTGGCGCGTTCGATTCGCTTGCCTCGTACCACTCCATTCATATCTGCAATTAGTAGGTCGACGAACTGGACCTCAGGATGTTCCTTAAGGAATTCGTTCGCTTCTTGAAGCTGAACGGCACTCGGGGGTACCGACATGATGCAACACCTTTTTTGTTAAAAATATCAATCACGCAGAATCTAAGGTGAGAGTCAATCCGAATCACCCCAGGTTGTCAAGCTGACCCTATTTTGCCCTAAAAGTGGGCTCGATGGCCAGTTTTGGGGCGTTTCAGGGCATTCATACTTCTCTCGGAGCCATGCCCGGCGCGGTGCTCAGTGGAGTGTGTTCAATTTTTTACGGCCCTATTGTGTAAAAAAATGAACAACGCTAAGCTCGGTCGAAACCCATAACAGCAATAAAACGGGTGTCTCATGGCTCGCCTGCCGTTGATCGGCGTAACCGCTTGTACCAGGCAGTTAGGATCTCAGTCCTACCACACTGCGGGTGACAAATACGTTCGTGCGGTGGCGGTCGGAGCCGGGGGGCTTCCCCTGGTGATTCCGGCCCTCGCGGAACTCATTGATCAGCCAACTCTCCTGGCCAGCCTGGATGGACTGCTTTTCACCGGCTCTCCTTCCAATATAGAACCTCATCATTATCAAGGCTCGGCCAGTGAGCCGGGCACGCCGCATGACCCTGAGCGCGATGGCACGACTTTGCCTCTTATTAGCGCAGCAGTAGCGGCAGGTATTCCGGTGCTGGGGATCTGTCGCGGCTTCCAGGAGATGAATGTGGCATTCGGCGGCACCCTGCATCAGAAGGTGCATGAAGTAGAAGGATTCATGGATCACCGCGAGCCGGACGATCAGCCGCTCGAGGTCCAGTACGCCCCCCGTCATCCGCTGCATGTGCAGCCGGGGGGCATTCTCGACGGCATCGGCTTGCCGTCCGAGATCCAGGTCAACTCCATTCATGGCCAGGGCGTTGAACGTCTGGCGCCGGGCCTGCGTGTAGAGGCTCTGGCGCCAGATGGGTTGGTCGAGGCCTTTTCGGTCGAAGGCGCCAGCAGCTTTGCCCTCGGAGTGCAGTGGCACCCCGAATGGCAAGTTCGATCCAACCCAAACTATCTCGCCATCTTCCAGGCCTTTGGTGAGGCTTGCAGGAAGAGGGCGGGGAAACGCTGAACGGGGAGATCGCCTGCAGTAAGCCGATGAGTTTGCCGGGTCATGGAGTTCGGACTGTACTGTCCGTGGCTGGAAGCTCCTGTGTGGACGATCGGTAGCAAACCTGCAGATGCCTTCTTGTGAAGCTCTCAATCCTGAGGTCTTTATGACTACCAAGCTCGACCAGCTCACAAGCTGGCTGAAAGAACGCAAAATCACCGAAGTTGAATGCATGATCAGTGATCTTACTGGTATTGCACGAGGTAAGATCTCGCCGACGAACAAGTTTCTGGACGAGAAGGGCATGCGCCTCCCGGAGAGCGTGCTGCTGCAGACCGTAACCGGCGACTACGTCGAAGACGACATTTACTACGAGCTGCTCGACCCGGCGGACATCGATATGTTCTGCCGTCCTGACGAGCATGCCGTCTATCTGGTGCCTTGGGCTATTGAACCCACCGCGATGGTGATTCACGACACCTTCGACAAGCAGGGCAACCCGATCGAGCTGTCCCCGCGCAACCTGCTCAAGCGCGTGCTCAAGCTCTATGCCGACAAGGGCTGGAAGCCCATCGTTGCGCCAGAGATGGAGTTCTACCTGACCAAGCGCTGCGATGACCCGGACTTCCCACTGCAGGCACCGTTGGGCCGCTCGGGCCGCCCGGAGACTGGTCGCCAGTCCTTCTCTATCGATGCGGCGAACGAATTCGACCCGCTGTTCGAGGACATGTACGACTGGTGCGAAATGCAGGACCTGGATCTGGACACCCTGATCCACGAGGAAGGTCCGGCGCAGATGGAGATCAACTTCCGTCACGGTGATGCCCTGGAACTGGCCGACCAGATCCTGGTGTTCAAGCGCACCATGCGTGAGGCCGCGCTCAAGCACAACGTGGCAGCCACTTTCATGGCCAAGCCAATCACCGACGAGCCGGGCAGTGCCATGCACCTGCACCAGAGCGTGATCGACATCAAGACCGGGAAGAACATCTTCTCAAATGAAGATGGCTCCATGAGCGAGTTGTTGCTGCACCACATCGGTGGTCTGCAGAAGTACATCCCCGAGGTGTTACCCCTGTTCGCGCCCAACGTGAACTCGTTCCGCCGTTTCCTGCCGGATACCTCGGCGCCGGTGAACGTGGAGTGGGGCGAGGAAAACCGTACCGTGGGTCTGCGCGTACCGGATGCCGGTCCGCAGAATCGGCGTGTGGAAAACCGCCTGGCCGGTGCCGACGCCAACCCTTACCTGGCCATCGCCGCCAGCCTGCTGTGCGGCTACATCGGCATGGTGTCGGGCGTGGCGCCGAGCGCGCCGGTGAAGGGCCGTGGCTACGAGCGCCGCAACCTGCGCCTGCCGCTGACCATCGAGGCGGCGCTGGAGCGGATGGAAGGCTGCCGGGATATCGAGGAATACCTGGGCAGCAAGTTCGTGAAGGCCTATGTCGCGGTCAAGCGCGCCGAACATGAAAACTTCAAACGGGTGATCAGCTCTTGGGAACGTGAGTTCCTGCTGCTCTCCGTCTGATCCGGAACGGGGTGTCGGCCACGCCGGCCGGCACTCCAGATGTGTGTATATCGAGGTATGGATATGAACAGCCAAGTGACCAACCCCCAGACCCGTGAGTGGCAAGCGCTCGGTCGCGACCACCACCTGCCACCGTTCACCGACTACAAGGCACTGAACGCCAAGGGTGCGCGGATCATCACCAAGGCCGAGGGCGTCTACATCTGGGATAGCGAGGGCAACAAGATCCTCGACGGCATGGCGGGCCTGTGGTGCGTCAACGTCGGCTACGGCCGTGAGGAGCTGGTGCAGGCTGCGGCTCGCCAGATGCGCGAGCTGCCCTTCTACAACCTGTTCTTCCAGACCGCGCATCCGCCGGCACTGGAACTGTCCAAAGCCATCGCCGACATCGCCCCGGAAGGCATGAATCATGTGTTCTTCACCGGTTCCGGCTCCGAGGCCAACGACACCGTGCTGCGCATGGTTCGCCATTACTGGGCCATCAAGGGCCAGCCGCAGAAGAAAGTCATCATCGGCCGCTGGAACGGCTATCACGGCTCCACAGTTGCCGGCGTCAGCCTGGGCGGCATGAAAGCGCTGCACGGACAGGGTGACCTGCCGATCCCCGGGATCGAGCACATCGCGCAGCCCTACTGGTTCGGCGAAGGCGGTGACATGGCGCCGGAAGAGTTCGGCGTATGGGCGGCCGAGCAGCTGGAGAAGAAGATTCTCGAAGTGGGCGAGGAGAAGATCGCGGCCTTCATCGCCGAGCCTATCCAGGGCGCAGGTGGTGTGATCGTTCCGCCGGAAACCTACTGGCCGAAGATCCGCGAGATCCTCGCCAAGTACGACATCCTCTTCGTCGCCGACGAAGTGATCTGTGGCTTCGGTCGCACCGGCGAGTGGTTCGGCAGCCAGTACTACGGCCTTGCCCCGGACCTGATGCCGATCGCCAAGGGCCTGACCTCCGGCTACATCCCCATGGGCGGCGTAATCGTGCGTGACGAGATCGTCGATACCCTGAATGAGGGTGGAGAGTTCTACCACGGCTTCACCTACTCTGGTCACCCGGTTGCGGCTGCGGTAGCGCTGGAGAACATCCGCATCCTGCGCGAAGAGAAGATCGTCGAGAAGGTCAAGGCGGAAACGGCACCGTATTTGCAAAAACGCTGGCAGGAGCTGGCTGACCACCCGTTGGTTGGCGAGGCGCGTGGGGTCGGGATGGTTGCGGCCCTGGAGCTGGTCAAGAACAAGAAGACCCGCGAGCGTTTCGCCGACGGCATCGGGATGCTGTGCCGTGAGCACTGCTTCCAGAATGGTCTGATCATGCGCGCGGTAGGCGACACGATGATCATTTCGCCGCCGCTGGTGATCAACAAAGATGAGATCGACGAACTGGTGAACAAGGCACGCAAGTGCCTGGACCTCACCGCGAGTGCAGTCAAGGGCTGAGAAAAAGGGCTGGCTTACGGCATTTCGCGATTGCGGCTGTTGTAAGCAAGCCCTCGACCTTGCCAGACTTCGCCGGTGCGTTGGCCAGGCTCACCGAGTGGTGGCGTATTCGGTACGACGCCGCTCGGACACTTCAACAAAAAATGGAGCTACCCGCATGATAAAAAACTTCGGCAAAACCCTGCTCGCCCTGACCCTGGCTGGTGCCGTGGCCGGCATGGCCCAGGCTGACGACAAGGTACTGCACGTTTACAACTGGTCGGACTACATCGCCCCGGATACCGTTGAGAAATTCACCAAGGAAACCGGCATCAAGGTCGTCTACGACGTATTCGACTCCAACGAGACCCTTGAGGCCAAGCTCTTGGCCGGCAAGTCGGGTTACGACATCGTGGTGCCGTCCAACAACTTCCTGGCCAAGCAGATCAAGGCCAAGGTTTACCAGCCGCTGGACAAGTCCAAGCTGCCGAACTGGAAGAACCTGGACACGAACCTGCTGAAGACCGTCGAAGTGTCCGATCCGGGCAACCAGTACGCCTTCCCCTACATGTGGGGTTCCATCGGCATCGGTTACAACCCGGACAAGGTCAAGGCCGTACTGGGCGACAACGCCCCGGTGGACTCCTGGGACCTGCTGTTCAAGCCGGAAAACATCGAGAAGCTGAAGGCCTGCGGCGTTTCCTTCCTCGACTCGCCCACCGAGATCCTGCCGATCGCCCTGAAGTACCTGGGCCACGATCCGCTGAGCCAGGACCCCAAGCAGCTGAAGGAAGCCGAGGCGCTGTTCCTCAAGATCCGTCCGCACATCACCTACTTCCACTCTTCCAAGTACATCTCCGACCTGGCCAACGGCAACCTCTGCGTGGCCGTGGGTTACTCGGGTGACGTGTACCAGGCCAAGTCCCGCGCCGAAGAGGCCAAGGCCGGTGTGAACGTCGCCTACAACATTCCGAAAGAAGGTGCTGGTACCTTCTTCGACATGATCGCCATGCCGGCAGACGCGGCCAACCCCGAAGCTGCCTACGCCTTCATGAACTTCCTGATGAAGCCGGAAATCATGGCGGAGATCACCAACGAGGTGCAGTTCCCCAACGGGAACGCCGCCGCCACCGATCTGGTCGACGAGGCGATCCGCAAGGACCCGGGTATCTACCCGACCCAGGAGACCATGGCCAAGCTCTACGCCTTCCCGGACCTGCCGGCCAAGGTGCAGCGCGCCATGACCCGCAGCTGGACCACCATCAAGTCGGGCAAGTAAGCATGGTTGCCGGGCCCGGCGGGGTTGCCCGCCGGTGCCTGGGCCGCGTTGCAGCGAACCGCAAGTTCACTGGCCTGGGTTGCCGGATAGACCCGGGCTCATTCCGGCCACGCCCAGACACCACACGAGGACGAACCTGTGCACTCCCCCATCCGCAAGTTGATGATCACTGCCGTCACCACCTTGAGCCTGGTTGCCCAGGCCCAGGCGGATCAGTCGGTGCATATCTATAACTGGTCGGACTACATCGGCGAGACCACCCTGGCGGATTTCCAGAAGGAAACCGGTATCAAGCCGGTGTATGACGTCTTCGACTCCAACGAGACCCTGGAAGGCAAATTGCTGGCGGGCCACACCGGCTATGACGTCGTGGTGCCGTCCAACCACTTCCTCGGCAAGCAGATCAAGGCGGGCGCGTTCCAGAAGATCGACCGCAGCCAGCTCACCAACTGGCAGAACCTCGATCCCAAGCTGCTGAAGCAGCTTGAGGTGAACGACCCCGGCAACCTATATGCGGTGCCTTACCTCTGGGGTACCAACGGCATCGGCTACAACGTCGAGAAGGTCAAGGCCGTGCTCGGTGTCGACAGCATCGTCTCCTGGGCGGTGATCTTCGAGCCGGAGAACATCAAGAGGCTCAGCCAGTGCGGTGTGGCGTTCCTCGACTCGGCCGATGAGATGATTCCGGCCATGCTCAACTACCTGGGCCTGGACCCCAACAGCAAGAACCCGGACGACTACAAGAAAGCCGAGGCCAAGCTGATGGAGATCCGTCCCTATGTGACCTACTTCCACTCCTCCAAGTACATTGGCGACCTGGCCAATGGCGACATCTGCGTCGCTGCCGGTTTCTCCGGCGACATCTTCCAGGCCGCGGAGCGTGCCGAGGAAGCGGGCAAGGGTGTGGACATCGCCTATTCGATTCCGAAAGAGGGCGGCAACCTTTGGTTCGACATGCTGGCCATTCCGGCCGGGGCGACGAACGCCAAAGAGGCCCATGCCTTCATCAATTACCTGCTCAGGCCCGAGGTGATCGCTAAGGTCAGCGACTACGTTGGCTACGCGAACCCAAACCTCAAGGCCGGTGAGCTAATGGATCAGGAAGTACGTACCGACGAGTCCGTCTACCCGCCACAAGCGGTGCTGGACAAGCTCTATGTTTCGGCGGAGCTGCCGCCGAAAGTCCAGCGGCTGATGACCCGCAGCTGGACCAAGGTCAAGTCGGGCAAATGACGCACGGCCGGGAAGCCCGCCATCCGCGGCGGGTCCACCGCGCCACCAAGGCGTAGCCATGCAGGATGCTTGGCTCTCGCCCATGCTGTAAAAACGCGCCCGGCCGCGGTGGTCGGGTAGTAAATTCTGGGAGTGTGGTAATGGCAATAGCCTCCGGTGCCTACAAGAAAGCCCTCGAGGGCAACCAGCAACCTAAAGAGGTGCTGGTGAAAATCGACCGGGTGACCAAGAAGTTCGACGAGACGGTGGCTGTGGACAGCGTGTCCCTGGACATCAAGAAGGGTGAAATCTTCGCCCTGCTCGGCGGTTCCGGTTCGGGTAAATCAACGCTGCTGCGCATGCTCGCAGGCTTCGAGCGGCCGACTGATGGGCGCATCCTCCTCGACGGCGTCGACATCACCGATATGCCGCCCTACGAGCGCCCGATCAACATGATGTTCCAGTCCTATGCGCTCTTCCCGCATATGACTGTTGCGCAGAACATCGCCTTCGGACTTAAACAGGACCGTCTGCCTGCCGCCGAGATCGACCAGCGCGTCAACGAGATGCTCAAGCTCGTACAGATGACCCAGTTCGCCAAGCGCAAGCCGCATCAGCTTTCCGGCGGTCAGCGTCAGCGCGTGGCTCTGGCTCGCTCGCTGGCCAAGCGTCCGAAGTTGTTGCTGCTCGACGAGCCGATGGGCGCCCTGGACAAGAAACTGCGTTCGCAGATGCAGCTGGAACTGGTGGAGATCATTGAGCGCGTGGGCGTGACCTGCGTGATGGTGACCCACGACCAGGAAGAGGCCATGACCATGGCCCAGCGCATCGCCATCATGCACCTGGGTTGCATCGAACAGATCGGTAGCCCGGTGGATATCTACGAGACTCCGATCAGCCGCCTGGTCTGCGAATTCATCGGCAACGTCAATCTGTTCGACGGCGAAGTGGTGGAGGACGCCGAGGCCCATGCGTTGATCGCCTGCCCACAACTGGAGCGACCGATCTTCGTCGGCCACGGCGTGACCACCTCGGTGCAGGACAAGCGCATCACCTACGCCCTGCGTCCGGAGAAGCTGCTGGTCACCACCGAACAGCCCACCTGCGAGTACAACTGGTCGCGCGGCAAGGTCCACGACATCGCCTACCTGGGCGGCCACTCAGTGTTTTACGTCAAGCTGCCAAACGGCTCCATCGTCCAGTCCTTCGTCGCCAACGCCGAGCGCCGCGGCACTCGTCCGACCTGGGATGACGAAGTGTTCGTCTGGTGGGAAGACGACAGCGGAGTGGTGCTGCGGTCATGAGAATTCCCAAACTGAAAAATGTGCTGCCGACCGGCCGGCACCTCGTCATCGGGGTACCGTTCTTCTGGCTGTTCCTGTTCTTCCTGCTGCCCTTCGTCATCGTGCTGAAGATCAGCTTCGCCGAAGCGGACGTGGCGATTCCCCCCTACACGGACATCTACACCTGGGCCGACAACCAGCTGCAGGTCATCCTCAACCTGGGTAACTACCTGATACTCAACGAGGACGAACTGTATTTGGCGGCCTATCTGGGTTCGCTGAAGATCGCCTTCTTCAGCACCCTGCTCTGCCTGCTGATCGGCTACCCGATGGCCTACGCCATCGCCCGCGCCGGCAAGGAAGCGCAGACTGTGCTGCTGCTGCTGATCATGATGCCGACCTGGACGGCGATCCTGATCCGCGTCTACGCGTGGATGGGCATCCTCAGTAACAACGGGCTACTGAACAGCTTCCTGATGGGCCTGGGCTTGATCAGCGAGCCGCTGCAGATCCTCAACACCAACACCGCGGTGTACATAGGCGTCGTCTACTCGTACCTGCCGTTCATGATCCTGCCGCTCTACGCCAACCTGGTGAAGCACGACCCAAGCCTGCTCGAAGCGGCCTCGGACCTCGGTTCGAGCACCTTCAACAGCTTCTGGAAGATCACTGTGCCGCTGTCGAAGAACGGCATCATCGCCGGCAGCATGCTGGTGTTCATCCCGGTGGTAGGCGAGTTCGTGATCCCGGAACTGCTCGGCGGCCCCGAGACCCTGATGATCGGCAAGGTGCTCTGGCAGGAGTTCTTCAACAACCGCGACTGGCCGGTGGCATCCGCGCTGGCAGTGGTGATGCTGGCGATCCTGATCGTCCCGATCATTCTCTTCAACCGTAACCAGGCGAAAGAACTGGAGGGCAAGGTATGAAGCGCTTCGGTTTCTCCACCTTGATGCTGTGGGCGGGTCTGCTGTTCATCTATCTGCCGATGCTGATCCTGGTCATCTACTCCTTCAACGGTTCCAAGCTGGTAACCGTCTGGGGCGGCTGGTCGGTGAAGTGGTACGTTGGCCTGCTGGACAACACCCAGCTGATGAGCTCGGTCGGCCGTTCCCTGGAGATCGCCCTCTACACTGCGGTGGCCGCGGTGGCACTGGGAACCCTGGCGGCCTTCGTGCTAACCCGGATCCCGCGCTTCAAGGGGCGTACGGTGTTTGGCGGCATGGTCACTGCGCCGCTGGTGATGCCGGAGGTGATCACCGGTCTGTCGCTGCTGCTGCTGTTCGTGGCCATGGCGCAATTGATTGGTTGGCCCCAGGAGCGTGGCATCGTCACCATCTGGATCGCCCACACCACGTTCTGCTCGGCCTACGTGGCGATCGTGGTATCGGCGCGCCTGCGTGAGCTGGACCTTTCCATCGAAGAGGCGGCCATGGACCTGGGCGCTCGACCCTGGAAAGTGTTCCTGCTGATCACCATCCCGATGATCGCGCCTTCGCTGGCGGCGGGCGGCATGATGTCATTCGCCTTGTCGCTGGACGACCTGGTCCTGGCCAGCTTCGTCTCCGGTCCCGGCTCCACCACCCTGCCGATGGAGGTTTTCTCCGCCGTGCGCCTGGGCGTGAAGCCGGAAATCAACGCCGTGGCCAGCCTGATCCTGCTGACCGTCTCGCTGTTCACCTTTTTCGCCTGGTTCTTCACTCGCCAAGCCGAGGAGCGTCGCAAGCGGGCCGTCCAGCAGGCGATGGATACCATGGCCGAGGAAGCCGCTGGCTCCAGTTGGAAACCGGCTCAGGCTGCCTGATCGCTTAAGCCGATACGACAATGGCCACCTTTGGGTGGCCATTGTCGTTTTCAGTGGGGGGCTTGGCAGGCCGCTGGCCTGCTTGGCGAATGATTTCACCCCTACAGAACTGCGCCGCTCGCTTCTCCCTTTGGGAGAGGGGCCGGTGGTGAGGGATGCCTCGCCCCGCGCCAGAGCTGTTGGGCTTCAGATGCACTTGCCCAACTCGCAGTTCTCAGTTCGCCGGCTTTAGCACCAGCGTTTCCCGGCTGTTGGCTTTCACGTCTTCCTCGCTGAAGTGCATCTGCAGGTATTCGCCTTTGATGTACGCCTCGGCCTGGTCGGCGTAGTGGCGGTCGAAGGGCACCCCGCTCTGGCCAACCGGGTTGATGCCCAGGCCGTGGGCGCCGTCGGCGAGGTCGATCAGGCGACGCGTCGAGGGGCCGTAGATCACCTGCCAGGGCGCCGGGCCAACCCGGTGCGAGAGATTGTTCGGCGTTTCGTGGCCACCCGGTGCGGCAAAGGCTCCGACATTGAACAACCTATCCAGCGGCTGCTGCTGACCCAGCGGGTGGTTGTGCGTCAGGGGGTGCGCCGATCCCCAGTTCCATTTGGCGCTGTCATCGCCAAAAGCCTTCTGCAGATGGGCGAGGCTCGCCTGCCAGGCCGCCTTGACGATGTCGGCGCGTTTTTCGACAGGCTCGGTGCCGCGCTTGTCCCACCAGGGCGAACCGGCATCCGCGGTCAGGCGTGGCAGGGCCACGTCGAGCGCGCGGGTCTGTAGCAGGCTGTCGAAGAATGCATCGCCCAGTTCGTCGCGCATCGCGGCGTTGGTCAGCTCGTAGGTCAATTGGTTGAACAGGGTCGCTGGCACGGAGTCCAGTTCGTGATCGCCATTCCAGCTCGCCAGCTGTTCGACCAGCTGCTGTTCGCGTTCGCCGGCAGCTGCCGTGCGCAGCTCATCGAGGATGGGGGCGAGCAGGCGCGGGGCATAGCCGGTGGCAGGATCCAGCTGCAGCGCCTGGCTGTTGTTCAGGTCCCACTTCACATCGGCCTGGGCCAGCTTCTGGTTCAGGCGCTGGCCCCGGTCCGGCAGGTTGTAATAGCCGGGGATCGCGACGCCGGTGGGCGATTGCGGCTGGTAGTTGGCGGAGACGATGTAGCCGCGCTCGGGGTTCTCCTCTTGCGGGTTGGCGCTGAAGGGTAGGAAGCCGGGTTTGTCCGCCGCTGCAGAGCTTCCATCGAGGATGAAATAGGGGTTTACGCCATCGGGACGCTGCGGAAGCTTGGCGGCAGCCCACCAGCCGATGTCCCCGTCGGCATTGGCCCAGATCACGTTCAGCCCGGGCGCGTGGATCTTTTCGGCAGCAGCGCGGGCCTTGTCCAGGGTGTTGGCGCGGTTGAGCTGATAGAAGGCGTCGAGGATAGGGTTCTCGGTTTCGAGGAAGGCCCACCACATGGCGATCGGCGTCTTTCCGGCGGCGGCGCCGAGGGCGTCGTTGATGATCGGACCGTGGGCAGAGCGGCGCAGGGTCAGCGTGATCGGCTCGCCATCCTTGACCCGGATGGTCTCCTCACGTTGTTCGAGGTCGACCCAGCGGCCCTGGTACCAGACTTGCTGCGGGTTGTCCGGGTTGCTCTTCTCGGCAATCAGGTCGAGGTCGTCGTTCTGGAACATCGTCAGGCTCCAGGCGAACCGCTCGTTATGCCCCAGCGATGCCGTGGGATTGAGTGCCTGGTGATGGCCGTAGAGGTTGAAACCGGGGTAGCTCAGTTGTGCTTCGTACCAGACGGCGGGCACCGCGAAGCGGATGTGCGGGTCGCCAGCCAGCAGCGGCTTGCCACTGGCGGTACGACGGCCGGAGACGGCCCAGGCGTTACTGCCTTCGAACTGTGGCAGGCCAGCTTCTACCAGGGCTTGCTGGCTGAGGCGAGCGAGACGGTTGAGGTCGTTCCAGTCATTGGTGGCCAGCGTTTGGCCGACCACGCCCTTGGGGTGCCATTCGAGGTCGAAAGCTTTCAGGTAGTCGGCGCCCAGCTCATCGCGCACATAGGTCAGCACCGGCTCGGTGCGGAAGGCAGCGGCAAAGCTGTAGGCCATGTAGCCGGCCACGGAAAGGGTGTCTTCGACGGTGAATGGGCGCTTCTCGATGCCCAGCAGGTCGAATTCCACTGGCGCCGGGCGGCTTTCCTGGAACTGGTTGATGCCGTCGAGATAGGCCAGCAGCGCCTTGGCTGCCGGGCTGTTCATGTCCATCTTGCGCGCGTAGTCGTCGGCATGGGCCCGAATGCCGAGGGTGCGGAACAGACGGTCGGTATCGACCAGCCTGGCACCCAAGGCTTCGGCCAACTCGCCCCGGGCCAGGCGGCGCAGCATTTCCATCTGGAACAACCGGTCCTGGGCATGGACGAAGCCAAGGGCGCGGTACAGGTCGGCCTCGTTGGCGGCCTGGATATGCGGGACGCCGCGCTCGTCGTAGCGCACCGTGACCGGCGCATCGAGATGGGCGAGGGCCAGTTCGCCGCTGCGCTGCGGCTTGCTGCTTTCGCTGTACCAAGCGGCGCCAGCGGCCGTGGCGGCGATGATGACAGCCAGGGTGGTCAACGTACGTTTCATGAACGGTTCTCCTTGTTCTGGTGTCAGCATTGTCCTTGGCTGGCAGTACCATGGCATTGACCGGAGACTCGCGGGCTGGAAGTCTTTGGTCAATCCAAGGAGTGCCCATGTCCCACGACGATGCTGATGCCTGGCCCATTTCGCCCTTGACCCATTCCGCCACCCTCAGGCGCCTGCTCTACGAGGCGCTGACCGAGCTCGGCCTGGACCCGACTCGCGTCTACCAGGGCATCAACCAGCATCGGCGCCTGCGGCCTCCGCCAACGGACGGGCGTCTGCGCCATGACGAGGCGCCGTTGTTCTGGATGGCCGCTGATGCGCTGACTGGCGATCCCGACATCGGCCTGCACCTTGGCGAAGTGATGAAGCCGCGCCTGCTGGATGTGGTCGGTTATCTGTTGCTGGCCAGTCGGGACCTGGAGGAGGCGTTGGAAAGCTTCCTGCGCTTTCAGCACATCCTTTCCGGCGGCTTCGTCGCACATCTCCAGGTGGACGGCCGGCACGCACGCCTGGTGCTCGACCTCAACTATTTCGGCTTTCCTTCGCTGCGCCAGCAGATGGAGTGTCTGGCCGTGCTGTTCACCAAGCTGCTCAAGTTCATCACGGACGATGAGTTCTGCCTCGACGGCGTGGAGTTTCGCCACCCCATGCCGCGGCGCGTCGGCGAACATTTCCGCCTGTTCGGTGTGTCGCCGAGCTTTGCCGGCGAGCACGATGCCCTGGTATTTCCTGCTGCGCTGCTCAAGCGGCCATCGCGCACCGCCAATCCGACCTTGCACCGCCTGCTCTGGCAACATGCCGAAGGACAGTTGGCTGCGCTGGCGGAGAACGACCTGCTCAATCGTCTGTGTTATCTGTTGGGAGTGCGTCTGGGGAGGGCAGATTGTTCGATGGCGGCGTGCGCAACCGAGTTGGGGCTATCCGCGGGTTCCCTGCAGCGAGCCCTGGCCGGCCAGGGTAGCAACCTGCGGCGGGTGCGCGAATCAGTGCAGCAGGCCCGGGCTCAGGCCCTGCTACGGGAAGGGCAAGCCATCCGTGAAGTGGCTCGCGCTTGTGGTTTCGCCGAGCTGTCGCCTTTCTACCGGGCGTTCCGTCGCTGGTACGGCATGCCGCCGGAAGCCTATCGGGAGTGGCTTTTGGTCAAGGCTCCGTAGTTGTCCGCCAGCTGCAGAAACAGCCTGAGGCCAGGGTCCCTGCGGCGGCGACGGGGCGGTTGGCGATCAGGGCTTCGAGGACGGGCTCGATGAAACTGTTGGCGGAATTGCATACAGCACCTTCGCTGTAGGGGCCGAAGTAAGCCAGATGACCGTCCTTGTCCCAGATGCCCACGGCCGGCACTGCGGGTAATTGGTCGGCCCCCGGCACGTCTTTCAGCGGCTGCAAGTCTTGCAGGGTGGGCGGCAGGTGGCCCGAGCTGCCGGGCTTCTGCACGGCATAGAACTCGACGCCTTGGGCCACGAAGCGCTCGATCAGTTCAGCCAGGTGTTGCTGGTTGCCGGCATTGCATGGGCAAGCCGGATCCCAGAAGTGCACCAGACGGATCGGTCCCGACCCGGCCAGGTTCACCGGAAGCTGCAGGTTCTCCCCGGAGAACACCGTCGCCTGGGGATTGAAGGGGCGGATATAGCGTGTCTCGTACCAGCGATAGGCGGCGAAGGTTGCGGCGATACAGGCGACTACGAGCAGACAGCTGAGCAGGGTCTTGGGGCTGGACGAACGCATGCGGAGTTGGCCATACAAAGGGCGTGTAGCTTGCCACGTCGCGATGCGCAGCAGAATATCGTCAGCCAATCAGGGCGCCAGGATGCCCTGTGGATATCGTTACTTAGCCGATGGAACCCCCAATGCTCGAAAGCTTCCAACCCGACCTGCTGCGTTCGATGCTGCGCCCATTGGCCGCAGGGCCTGCCAACTTGCGGCAGGCCGAGGTCTACCGGGCCTACTACGGGTTGGATTTCGCCCAGAAGCATCTGGGGCTGCGGACGAGTCTCGGCTGCCTCCAGGTCGGCGGCTACTCGGTGGTCACCCAGTTGTGGTGGCCGGCCGGGGCCCACGCCAGCTTGGTGCTGCTGCACGGCTATTACGACCACATGGGCCTCTACCGCCACCTGATCGACTGGGCCTTGGGCATGGGTTTCGCAGTGCTGTCCTGCGATCTGCCCGGGCACGGGTTGTCCAGCGGCGCGCGGGCCAGCATCGGAGACTTCGCCGAGTATCAGGCCACTTTGGCGGCCCTGCTGGGCGAAGCCGAGGCGCTGCAGCTGCCGCAGCCCTGGCACCTGGCCGGACAGAGCACGGGCGGCGCTATCCTGCTCGATTACCTGCTGACCGGCTCGCCGCGCGAGGAGCTCGGCGAGACCCTGCTATTCGCTCCCCTGGTGCGGCCACGGGCCTGGGGCTGGTCAAAGCTCAGCTATCACCTGATGCGTCCCTTCGTCGAGGGCATTCCCCGGCGTTTCAGCGTCAACTCCAGCGACCCCGAGTTCATCGACTTCGTCCATCACCGCGACCCGCTACAGCCGCAAACGCTGCCTACCGCCTGGGTCGGCGCGCTGGCCCGTTGGGTCCCGCGTATCGAGGCGGCGTCCCGTTCGAGTCGGCGCCCCTTGGTGGTCCAGGGGGAAGGTGACATGACGGTGGACTGGCAGCACAACCTTGAGGTGCTGGAAGACAAGTTCGATCGTCCTGAAGTGCTGATGCTGCCGGGGGCAGGTCACCATCTGGTGAACGAGTCTCCTGCCTATCGCCAGCGCTACTTCCAGTTCCTCCGGGAACGGCTGGGCCGATAGCGGGGCCGCTCGGGCACTGCGGCGATTACGCGACCCCGCGCTGCTCAGTAGCCTTGCTGCACCGGCGTCAGGCTGGATGCGTCCTGGCCGACCGCCAAGCCTGCGCGGACTGCGGCCAGGGCGGCCTGATAATAGGCCTTGCCATCGGGCGACTCGGCGAAGGTGACGAATTCCTCCAGCTCCGGGTCGGACAGGTCGCGGTAAACGTAGAGCAGTGTGTTATCCAGATCGTTGCCGATCTGCTCCATCAGCCGCTGGCGCTGACCATCGATCATGCCTTGGGTCTGGTCGCCACCGAGCAGGCCGGGGAGCATCTGGCTCAGACTGTCGGCGGCGACGCCGGCGAGGGCCAGGCTGACCTCGGCCCCAGCCTCGCGGGCGGGCAAGGCCTGGGCCAGGTGGCGGACCAGCAAGCGCCGGGTGGCGCTGGCCTCGATGCGCGGCAGGCCGCCGGTATGCATGGCTAGCTGGTCGCGACGCGTGGCCAGGACCTCGGCGGCAATGATCTTGCGTCCCAGAGGTGACTGGAAGAACGTCAGGGCCGGACGTGGATCGTTCAACTGGTTGCGCAGGGCTGTCTGCGCGCGCTGGTCGATGGCCTGGGGTTGGAAGCGGCGATTGCTGTTGTCCACCAGCGCCTGGTAAACGGCCGGCGGCAGCGTCTGCTGATAGCGCTGCTGGGCCGCTGCCAGGGCATCGTTGAAATGCGCGCGTTGGTCTGCCCAACCGGCGGCCTGGTAGAGGCTGGCATGATCGTCAGCCAAGGCGGGAAGGCCGAGCAGCAGCAGGGCAACAGCGAAAAGCAGGCGCATGGAGTCTCCTTGATGGCGCGATCCACAATACCTATCGGACTCGGGCAGGATAGCCTCGGTTCGGTAGAGGGCGGGTTTATCGGACGGACGATAAGCGGCTGTCAGGCCCAGGCGGAACGAGCGGCTATTTTCAGCGGACTCGAGCCTTATTGTCGATACGACAGAACGCTCCTCGAGCTATGTCGGACAAGTCCTACGCGCTGGTAGAATGACGCCACCATGACGCCCCCCTTCGACACTTCGATCTTCACCCACATCAGCGGTGATCTGGCCCGATGTGGCTGGTCGCACCACGCGGCTGTGTTGCCTGCCGAGCTGGTCGTCGCCCTGGCTGCCGAATGCCGCACTCGGGCAGCCGAAGGCGGCCTCACGCCCGCAGCGGTTGGGCGCGCCAATGGTCAGCAGGTACGCGAAGGCATCCGTGGCGACCGGATTGACTGGCTCGACGCCGGGCAGTCCACGGCGAGCGACGCCTACCTGAGTCTGATGGACGAACTGCGGCGGGCGCTCAACCGCGAGCTGTTCCTTGGCCTGGAGGATTTCGAGTGCCATTTCGCCCTCTATCCGCCAGGCGCGTATTACCAGAAGCACCTGGACCGTTTCCGCGACGACGATCGCCGCGCGGTTTCTGTGGTGGCCTACCTGAATGCGGACTGGCACGTGGAGCACGGCGGAGCCCTGCGCCTGCACCTGGACGAGGGTGAGCATGATGTGCCTCCGTTGGGTGGCAGCCTGGTGGTGTTTCTGTCCGCAGAACTGCCACATGAGGTGTTGCCGGCCACGCGCGATCGACTCTCGTTGACCGGCTGGTTCCGCCGACGCGGCGACGGGCCGTTCTGATGGCGGCCTGTGCCCTCGGTCCCGGAAGGTACCGTACAGGTCGGTGATGTGTTATCCGGCCGGCTCGTCCCTTGAGGAGTTGAGAATGCAGAAGATTCTGGTCAGCCGTTGCCTGCTCGGGCAGCGGGTGCGTTATGACGGCGGCACCCACGGCCCGTTCGGCCCGCTGGAGCGCTGGCAAGTCGAGGGGCGCATCGTGCCGCTTTGCCCCGAAGTCGCGGGCGGCTTGCCGACGCCGCGTGCGCCGGCAGAGATCCCCAGCGGCCAGGGTGCTCGTGTGCTTGAGGGCGAGCTACCGGTCATGACCGATGACGGCCAGGATGTCACCGCCGAGTTCGTCGCCGGGGCGCGGATCGCCCTTGATCTGGTGGCCACCCACGGCATTCGCATGGCGGTGCTCAAGGCGCGGAGCCCGTCGTGCGGTAATCGTGAGAATTATGACGGCAGCTTCAGCGGGACCCGAGTGGCGGGCGAAGGCGTTACCGCAGCCGCCTTGCGCCGCGCCGGAGTCGAAGTATTCAGCGAGGAAGAGCTGGACGAGGCGGTGGCCCGCCTCGCGGAGCTGGACAAGTCTTGATACCGCTGCACGGCATCGGGGCTGAACCATGCAGGGAGAGAACGGTCTGCAATGGGGCTCATACAACATGGAGAACGTTATGAGAACTTTGCCTTACCTGAGCCTTGCGACTCTGCTGGTCGGGACTTCAGCGACTGTCCTTGCGGCCATTCCGCGGACACCTGCACCCGAAGGTGCGCAGGTGTACTTCATCGAGACGGAAGATGGTGCGACCGTGGGCCAGACCTTCACCGTCAAGTTCGGCCTCAAAGGCATGGGCGTGGCGCCTGCTGGCGTCGATGCGCCCGCTACGGGCCACCATCACCTGCTGATCGATCTGAATGATGAGCCCGCGATGGATATGCCACTGCCGATGACCGACAACATCCGTCATTTCGGCAAGGGTCAGACGGAAACCCAGTTGACGCTGCCGCCCGGCAAGCACAGCCTGCAACTGCTGGTCGGCGACAAGAACCACGTCCCGCTGGATCCGCCGGTGATCTCCGAGAAGATCACCGTGATCGTGCAATAAAGACCCTCATCACTGGCAAGTCCGGAAACGGGTTGTCGCGTGAATTCATTCGCAATGAACTGCTCGGCGGTTCTGGGCCGGCCTTCGGCCAGCTTCGCGAATGAATTCGCACCAGCGAGGCGACAAAGCAAAGAAAAAGGGAGGCCCAGGCCTCCCTTCTTCAATCACGAAGGGTGCTTAGAACAGCACGCGGCTGCGGATGGTGCCGTTGACGTGTTGCAGCTTCTCCAGCGCGAGGTCGGAGTACTCGGCGTCGACGTCGATCACCACGTAGCCCACTTTCTCGTCGGTCTGCAGGTACTGGCCGGAGATGTTGATGCCGTTGTCGGCGAACACCTTGTTGATCTCGCTCATCACGCCCGGCACGTTCTGGTGGATGTGCAACAGGCGATGCTTGCCCGGGTGCGACGGCAGCGCCACTTCCGGGAAGTTGACCGAGGACACCGAGGTGCCGTTGTCGCTGTACTTGACCAGTTTCTCGGCCACTTCCAGCCCGATGTTGGCCTGGGCTTCGGCGGTGGAACCACCGATGTGCGGAGTCAGGATCACGCGGTCCAGGCCGCGCAGCGGGCTCTCGAACTCTTCATCGTTGGACTTGGGCTCGACCGGGAACACGTCGATGGCGGCGCCGATCAGGTGTTCGTCCTTGATGGCCTCGGCCAGGGCGTCCAGCTTCACCACGGTGCCGCGGGCGGCGTTGATCAGGATGCCGCCCTTCTTGATCGCGCGGATTTCCTTCTCGCCGATCATCCACTGGGTGGACGGCAGCTCAGGCACATGGAGCGAGACGATGTCGGACATGCCGAGCAGCTCGTGCAGGTTGCCCACCTGGGTGGCGTTGCCCAGCGGCAGCTTGGTTACGGTGTCGTAGAAGAACACCTGCATGCCCAGCGCTTCGGCCAGGACGGACAGCTGGGTACCGATGGAGCCGTAGCCAACGATGCCGAGCTTCTTGCCGCGGATCTCGAAGGAGTTGGCAGCAGACTTGATCCAGCCGCCGCGGTGGCAGGAGGCGTTCTTCTCCGGAATACCGCGCAGCAGCAGGATGGCCTCGGCCAGCACCAGTTCGGCAACGGAACGGGTATTGGAGTACGGGGCGTTGAACACCGCGATGCCGCGTTCGCGGGCGGCAGAAAGGTTGACCTGGTTGGTGCCGATGCAGAAGCAGCCCACCGCGATGAGCTTCTTGGCGCAGTCGAACACCTCGTCGGTGAGTTGGGTGCGCGAGCGGATGCCGATGAAGTGTGCGTCGGCGATCTTTTCCTTCAGTTCTTCACCCGAGAGGGCGCCCTTCAGGTACTCGATGTTGGTGTAGCCGGCGGCCTTCAGGGTGTCCACGGCGTTCTGGTGGACGCCTTCGAGGAGAAGGAACTTGATCTTGCTCTTTTCGAGAGAGGTCTTGCTCATCTGCGTACCTATGTATCCCGGTAAAAATGACGAAGCGGGCCGTGGGGCGGCTACCCGGAAAATCGGCTGAAGCGCACGATTCGCGGGGTGCGTATGCTAGCATGAACTCCTTTTTCCTTGCTCGGTTGCGACCTGAATCGTTCTCAGGGCGACCATGAATGATTTGAGAGTTCCGCTGATGACCAACACTGCCCTGATCGAAGAGCTGAAGACCCTGGTTGAACCCGGAAAGGTCCTGACCGACGCCCAATCCCTGGATGCCTACGGCAAGGACTGGACCAAGCATTTCGCCCCAGCGCCGCTGGCTATTGCCTTCCCCAAGACCGTCGAGCAGGTGCAGGCCATCGTGCGCTGGGCCAACCAGCACAAGGTCGCGCTGGTGCCTTCGGGTGGTCGTACCGGCCTCTCCGCGGCTGCGGTTGCGGCCAATGGCGAGGTGGTCGTGGCGTTCGACTACATGAACCAGATCCTCGGCTTCAATGAGTTCGACCGCACTGTGGTCTGCCAGCCGGGCGTGGTGACCGAGCAGTTGCAGAACTTCGCCGAAGACAAGGGCCTCTACTATCCGGTGGACTTCGCCTCCGCCGGTTCCAGTCAGATTGGTGGCAACATCGGCACCAACGCCGGCGGGATCAAGGTGATCCGTTACGGCATGACCCGTAACTGGGTGGCTGGCATGAAGGTCGTCACCGGTGCTGGCGAACTGCTGGAGCTGAATCGCGACCTGATCAAGAACGCTACCGGATATGACCTGCGCCAGCTGTTCATCGGTGCTGAGGGCACGCTGGGCTTCGTGGTTGAAGCGACCATGCGTCTGGACCGTGCGCCGAAGAATCTCACCGCCATGGTGCTGGGTTCGCCCGACCTTGACTCGATCATGCCGGTGCTGCACGCCTTCCAGAGCAAGCTGGACCTGACTGCCTTCGAGTTCTTCTCCGACAAGGCCATGGCCAAGGTGCTGGCCCGCGGTGACGTGCCGGCCCCATTCGAGACCGAATGCCCCTTCTATGCGCTGCTGGAGTTCGAGGCAGCTTCCGAGGAGATCGCCAACGACGCCCTGGCCACTTTCGAGCACTGCGTGGAGCAGGGCTGGGTGCTGGACGGCGTGATGAGCCAGAGCGAGCAGCAGCTGCAGAACCTGTGGAAGCTGCGCGAGTACATCTCCGAGACGATCTCGCACTGGACGCCATACAAGAACGACATCTCGGTGACCGTTTCCAAGGTCCCGGCCTTCCTGCATGACATCGACGCCATCGTCGAAGCCAACTACCCAGACTTCGAAGTGGTCTGGTTCGGCCACATCGGCGACGGCAACCTGCACCTGAACATCCTCAAACCGGACAATCTCACCAAAGACGAGTTCTTCGCCAAGTGCGCGACCGTCAACCAGTGGGTATTCGAGACCGTGCAGAAGTACAACGGGTCGATCTCCGCCGAGCATGGTGTGGGCATGACCAAGCGCGACTACCTCGGCTACAGCCGCTCGGAGGCCGAGATCGCGGTGATGAAGGCGATCAAGGCGGTGTTCGATCCCAACGGCATCATGAACCCCGGCAAGATTTTCAACTGAAAGCTACTGCGCTCGGCCAGGTGTTGTTGAAAACAGGCTCTGACAGCAGGCTCGCCTGCTGAAGCCCGAAAGGGCGGCCCGAACGAACGGAGTGAGCACTGCTCATACAGCTCGTAAACGCCGCTTACTCGCCAGCTTTACTCGCTGGCGCTCGTCCATCGGGCCCGCTTACGGCTGTTACTTCCGATGGTCGTTTCGCCTAGCCTGGCCTTCGCTCGTCACGCTTTCAGATTTGCGTCCAACAGGAGTCGGTCAATGAGCTACCAGCATCACTACGTCGATGGCACCCCGATCCACTACTCCCTGGGCAAGGTGGTGTGCGTCGGCCGCAATTACGCGGAGCACGCCAAGGAGCTGAACAACCCGGTACCCACCGAGCCGCTGCTGTTCATCAAGCCGGGCTCCTGCGTGGTGCCGCTGGCCGGTGGCTTCAGCATCCCTGAAGACCGCGGTGCCGTGCACTATGAGGCGGAAATCGCCGTACTGATCGGCAAGCCGCTGTCGCGCCGCCCGGATGCCGAGGAAGTGCGCGATGCCATCTCCGGTTTCGCTCCGGCACTGGACCTGACACTGCGTGACGTCCAGGCCAAGCTGAAGGAAAGGGGCCTGCCCTGGGAAATCTCCAAGTCCTTCGATGGTGCGTGTGTGCTTGCGCCCTTCATCCCGGGTGACGCCATGGAGGATCTCGGTGACATCGGCATTCGCCTCAGCATCAATGGCCAAGTGCGCCAGGACGGCAACAGCCGCGACATGCTCAACCCCATTCTGCCGCTGATCCAGCACATGGCCGGGCATTTCAGCCTGCAGCCGGGCGATGTGATCCTGACGGGCACGCCGGTCGGTGTCGGGCCACTGGAAAAAGGCGACACGCTGGTGCTGGAGCTGGTCGGCCACACTGCCTTTGAAAGCCAGGTCATCTGAAGCAGATTCGGACCGGTGGGAAGAGCCTTCACGGAACTTTCACAAGGCTCGGGTTATCTCTTGCCGACTTATTGATCGAGTAATAGCCGATGGCCCTCACTCTCCCGCAGTTCAATCGCCGTAGTCGACTGCTTCTCGCGCTGGCGGGCGCTTTCATCGGCTGCGTCGCCCTGACGCGCTACATGCATTGGGATGACCGTGCGCTGGTCTGGCTCGGCGAACAGCAGCTGACGCCGCAGCAGAGGGCCGCCAGCATCTGGCTGCCGGGCTACAAGGCGGTGTTGCAGGGCAAGCCGCTGGCAGGCCTGGAAGAGGACGAGACCTCCGACCTGGCCTACAACCCTGTCACCGGCACTCTGTTCACCGTGACGGGCAAATCGCCAACGCTGGTGGAAATCAGTCGTGAGGGCGAGGTACTGCGGCGCATTCCACTCAAGGGCTTCTCCAACCCCGAGGGGGTGGCGGTGCTGGAGGGCGGCCATGTGGCGGTGACCGACGAGCGTCGGCGCACCCTGACCATTTTTGAGCTGGACCCGCAAACCCGTGAGCTGGCTGTCGGACAGGCACCGGATTTTGACCTGGGCTTCCCTGATTCGGGCAACAAGGGTTTCGAAGGCATTGCCTGGGACCCGGCCCAAGGTCGGCTGCTGCTGGGTAAGGAGCGTGGCCCTACGGCGATGTTCAGCCTGGGCAGCGACGGTAGTCGGGCCTTGGGCGAAGAGCTGCGCCCGCTGCCCAGTTACGGGTTGGGGATGCGCAACCTCTCGGCCCTGAGCATCGATCCGCGTACCGGCCACATCCTGGTGCTCTCCGCGCAATCCAACCTGCTGCTGGAACTGGATGAACAAGGTCAGCCTGTCAGCTTCATCAGCCTGCTGGGTGGTTTCAACGGCCTCGACAAAGGCATTCCGCGTGCGGAAGGCGTGGCCATGGACGAAAGTGGCGACATCTACGTCGTCAGCGAGCCGAACCTGTTCTACGTCTTCCGCAAGCAGCTGGTGGCGAGTGTCGATTCGCATCTTGCGCCCAATTAAGGTTGGGTTAAGGCGCCTTTAAGCCTGAATTCAGTGAGGCGCCATAGCCTGATCCCGTCTTCCAAACGAAACGGGATCAATCCTATGAAAGCTCGATACCTTGCTCTGTTGACCGCTCCGCTGTTCTCCACTGCCGTCCTGGCGTCCAGCTATACCGGGCCGGGCGCCGCCGCCCAGATTTCCACTGTAGCCGCAGCCCTGGAGGCTGCCGACGATGCGCCTGTGGTGCTGCAGGGCCAGATCGTCCGCCGCGTGAAAGGCGATATCTACGAATTCAAGGATGTCAGCGGCACCATCAAGGTCGAGATCGATGACGAGGATTGGCCGCCGCAGGCCATCGACGACAAGGCTACCGTCAAGCTGACCGGTGAAGTGGACCGCGATCTGATGGGGCGCGAGGTGGATGTCGAGTTCGTCGAACGGGTGAACTGAGCCGCGCCGTCGTTACCAGGAATGGTGGAGGAGCGAGCTTCGCTCGCGAATGACCCTGGCAGAGGGCTTCGCGAGCAGAACTCGCTCCTACAATGGCTGTTCCGAAGAAGGATGCAGCGCCGCTGCCCCCTCGGGTGCCTTTCTCAAGCCACGCTCTCGAACCCCTGCAGCACATTGATCGCGTTGATGCCGATTTCCTCCACCGCATATCCCCCTTCCATCACGAAGAGCGTCTGCAGGCCCAGCTTGCCGATGATCTCGCCCATGCGCAGGTAATCCGGGCTGTCCAGCTTGAACTGCGAAATCGGGTCTTCCTTGAACGTATCCACGCCCAGCGACACCACCAGCGCGTCCGGGCCGTACTCGGCGATGCGCCGGCAGGCGTCGTGCAATGCCAGGCTCCAGACTGACCAGTCGCTGCCTTCGGCCAGCGGGTAGTTGGTGTTGAAGCCTTCGCCTGCGCCCAAGCCTTTTTCGTCGGCGAAACCGAGGAAGTAGGGGTACTCGAAGCGCGGGTCGCCGTGGATCGAAGTAAAGAGCACGTCGGCGCGGTCGTAGAAGATGTCCTGGGTGCCATTGCCGTGGTGGTAATCCACGTCCAGCACTGCGATTCGCTTGGCGCCGGCGTCCAGCATGGCCTGGACGGCGATGGCGGCGTTGTTCAGGTAGCAGTAGCCGCCCATGTAGTCGGCGGCGGCATGGTGGCCCGGAGGGCGGCACAGCGAGAAGACCCCGCGTACGCCCTTGCGCAGCTCGACCTGGCCGCTGAGGGCCACATTCGCCGAGCTGGTGATGGCCTGCCAGGTACCGGCAGTGATGGGGGCGCCGGCATCGAAGGAGTAGTAGCCCAGGCGCCCGTCGATGTCGGTGGGCTCCAGCTGGCGCAGACGCCGGGTCGGCCAGGCGATGGGCAGCATGTCGTGGCTACGGCCCTTGGCCTGCCAGTCGCGCCAGGCGTGCTGCAGGAAGTTGACGAACCCTTCGCTGTGCACCCGCAGGATCGGTGACAGACCGAAGTCTTGCGGCGCCTGGATGGCGCCCAGATTCACCGCGCGGGCCCGGTCCAGCACCATGTCGGCGCGGCTGGGCTTTTCGAAGCAGGGGGTGAACTGGCCGCCGATCAGCTCATGTTTGCCGTGGTGCAGGTGGTGGTCGTCGGAATAGATCGTCAGCATCGGCATCTCCTCGGGGTGTGTAGGGACTCAATCGATTTCGGAGAACTGCACTTCAGGGGCCTTGCGCCGAAAGCCGCGGGTCTGGATCGCCAGGTAGGCGAAGCCTAGAGCAAACCAGGCGAGGCCAATGACCAGGGTCAGGCCGGCCAGGCTGGTCCAGAGCCAGGCGATCAGGCTGAAGCCGACCAGCGGCAGCAGGCCGTAGCGCAGCAGGTCGCCGGGCTGACGCTGGCGGTCACTGAAAAGGTAGCTGCGAATCACCGCCAGGTTGACCGCCGAGAAGGCGACCAGGGCGCCGAAGCTGATCATCGAGGCGAGGGTCGTGAGGTCGGTGACGATGGCCAGCAGCGAGATGGCCGAGACGATCAGGATGGCCGTGGTCGGCGTGTGGAAGCGCTGCGACAGGCGGCCAAAGACACGCTCGGGCAGGATGCCGTCGCGACCCATACTGAACAGGATGCGTGATACCGAGGCCTGCGAGGCCAAAGCAGAGCCCGCAGCACCGGCCACGTAGATCGCGGTGAAGAAGGCCTCGAGGAACTGGCCGCCGGTCGTCAGCATTACTTCGGTGGCTGCGGCGTCGGCGTCCTTGAAGGTGCTACCCGGGAAAACCAGCTGGCTGACCATGGCCAGGATGACGAACAGCGCACCGGCGCCGACCGTGGTGATGACGATGGCCCGGGGAATGTCGCGCTTCGGGTCGCGAGCTTCCTCCGCCAGGGTGGATACCGCATCGAAGCCCAGGAACGACAGGCACAGCACCGCAGCGCCAGCCATCAGTGGCGCGAGCCCTGGCTGGCTGCCGTCGCCCAGGAAGGGCGTCATCAGGTCGATTGGCTGGCCGGCCAGGGTCTTGCCGGCCAGCGCCAGGAATACCACCACGAACACCGCCTGGGCGGCGACGATCAGGTTGCTCATGCTGGACACCGAGCTGATGCCTAGAACGTTCAATGCGGTCACCAGGCCGATGGCGCTGAGTACGAACACCCAGGCCGGTACCTCGGGGAAGGCAATGTTGAGGAACAGGCCGATCACCAGGTAATTGATCATCGGCAGGAACAGGTAATCCAGCAGCAGTGACCAGCCGGCGAGAAATCCGACGGCAGGGCCGAAGCTTTTGCTGGTATAGGAGTAGGCCGAGCCGGCAATGGGGTAGCGGCGGACCATGAAGCCATAGGACAAGGCGGTGAAGATCATCGCCAGCAGCGTCACTACGTAGGCTGCTGCAGTGCGCCCCCCAGTCATCTCGGTGACTACGCCGTAGGTGGTGAAGAGGGTCAGCGGCACCATGTAGACGAGGCCGAAGAACACCAGGGCGGACAGCCCGAGTACGCGGCGCAGGGCTGTACCCTGGGCGCTGTGGGTAAGGGGGGCGGGTTGGCTGAAATCAGTGCTGAGACGGGCAGATTGGGTCGCCATGGTTCTCTCTCCGAAGCTGAACTGCGCGCCATGGTTGGGCGCCTGGGTCGCGGTACGCGCGATCCCTGCGGGGTGCGGTGGTGCCGGTTCCGAGCGCATCCGGCAGTGCGCGGGCAGTCAGTAAGGGGGTGGCGTCTCGTGGGCGACGGAGGAGAAGGGCTGGAGCTGGGTGGGGCGGGGATGCGCTTGGGACATCGTTATCTCTTCTCTAGCGATTGTTCTTGTTTGAAAGGCATCGTTCGAGCGGTGCCTGCTAGTCGCTTGCGATTCGATTCTGTCAGCGCAGCCCTGGGTGCAGAACCCCGCAAAGGGTCAAAAAGGGATTGATGTGGCCAATCTTGATGGCCGGCTGTTTCTATTCACTCCAGGCTGCCGCCAATTGCCCCTCTCCCTTTTGGAGAGAGGCAGGTCGGGATCGCACGGAGTCATTTGCAGGTCAGGAAGGGGGAGGCTGTGTCGCTTACTTCTTCAGCTTGGTCCACACCTTGCTGCGCAGGGACAGGGCCTTGGGCGAGCAGAGCTTGAAGGTCTTCAGGCGGTCCAACTTGTCCTGCGGGGTGTTGATGGCCGGGTCGTCGAACAGTTCCTTCTCCATGAACTTGTCCGAGCCTTCGATGGCGTTGTTGTACTTGGCGAAGTTGGAGGCGGCGGCGATGTTCTCCGGCAGCATCATCCAGTTGATGAAGGTGTGGGCCTCTTCGACGTTCACTGCATCCTTGGGGATGACCAGGTTGTCGATGAAGACATGGATGCCTTCCTTCGGATAGACATAGACCAGGCTGTCGCGCTGGGTGTGGGCGCGATGGAAGGCGCCGTTCCACTGCTGGTGCATGGCCACTTCACCGGCTGCCATGCGCTCGATGGTGCCGTCGCTGTTGTACATGGCCAGCAGCGGTTTCTGCGCCAGCAGCAGGTCCTGGATCTTCTTCGCTTCCTTCGGGTCTTCGGTGCACTGGTCGATGGACAGGTAGTGCGAAGCAGCGATGTACAGGTCCTCGATAGAGTTCAGCGCGACCACCTTGCCTTTCAGCTCGGCTGGCGGTTCGAAGAAGGGTTTCCAGCTTTCATCCAGTTTGCCGCCGGGCACCTGCTTGCTGTCGTAGCTGTAGCCGGTGGTGCCCCAGAGGTAAGGCACGCTGTAGTCGTGGCCGGGGTCGAAGCCGAGGGTCTGGAAGTTGGGTTTGAGGTTCTTCAGGTTGGGCAGCTTGCTCTTGTCCAGTTTTTGCAGCAGGCCGTCGCTGGCCATGATCTGGATGAAGCTGTCCGATGGCACCACCACGTCGTAGGCACCACCGCCGGCCTTGAGTTTGGCCAGCAGGGTCTCGTTGCTATCGTAGGCATCCAGGGTGGCCTTGATGCCGGTGTCCTTCTCGAACTTCTTCAGCAACTCCGGCGGGTAATAGTCCGACCAGTTGGCGAAGTGCAGGGTCCCGGCGGCCTGGGCGGAACCGGCCAGGCCGGTGGCGAGCAGAACGGCGAGCGCGAGCGGGGTACGACGGGTCATGGTCAAGCTCCTTGCTGGTCGGAAGCGGGTCAGCGCTTGCGCTGCCCGACGTAGTAGGACAATGCAACGAACGCGATGGAAATGACGAGGATGATCGAGGAGATGGCGTTGATCTTCGGGGATATGCCCATCCTGATGGAGCTGAAGATGTACACCGGCAGCGTGGTGGCGCCGGCCCCGGCGACGAAGTAGGTGATGACGAAGTCGTCCATGGAAATGATGAACGCCAGCATGGCCCCGGAGAGGATGCCGGGCATCAGCAGAGGGAAGGTCACCTTCCAGAAGGCCTTCCAGGGCGAGGCATAGAGGTCGGCAGCGGCCTCGGCCAGGCGCGGGTCCATGCCTTCCAGGCGGGCGCGGATAGGCAGGTAGGCGAAGGGAATGCAGAACACCACGTGGGCGATGAGGATGGTGAAGAGCGACAGCTTCAGCCCGATGAAAGCGAAGAACATCAGGGTGGCGACGGCCGTGACGATCTCCGGCACGAGCAGCGGCAGGCCCAGCACTCCGCTCATCAGCGTCTGTCCACGGAAGGCGTTGCCGCGCATGCCGAGGGCCGCGAGCGTGGCCAGGGTGGTGGCGATGAGGGTGGCGAACGTGGCGACGATCAGCGAGTTCTTCGCCGCACGGACGATTTCAGGGTCGTTGGCCACCACCGAATACCACTTGAGGCTGAAGCCTTCCCAAATGGTCGCCGACTGGCCGCCGTTGAAGCTCAGCACCACCAGCACGATGATCGGCACGTAAAGGAAGGCGAAGAACAGCCAGGCGGTCGGCCGGACGCCCGTGAAGCGCCAGAGCGGATTCTGCATGGTCATGGGTGTCCTCCGGCGGTGGGCTGCTTGAAGCGCAGGTTGTACAGCAGCATTGCCAGCAGGACGAAACCGAGCAGGGCGAAGGACAGCGCTGCACCCAGCGGCCAGTTGTGCGAGGCACCGAACTGCAGCTGGATCAGGTTGCCGATCATCAACGACTTACCGCCCCCCAGCAGCTCCGGGATGATGTAGTTGCCCAGCGACGGGATGAACACCAGGATCGCGCCGGCGACGATGCCCGGCATGGCCAGCGGCACGATGACCCGTTTCAGCGCCTGGAAGCGGTTGGCGCCAAGGTCGAAGGCAGCTTCTACCAGGCGCCAGTCGAGCTTTTCCAGGCTGGTGTAGATCGGCAGTACCATAAACGGCAAGAAGGTGTAGAGCAGGCCGATGACTACGGCCACGTCGGTATAGAGCAGGCCCAGCGCGCCGTCGGATAGCCCGAATACGCCCAGGCCGCTGTCGATCAGGCCGCCGTTGCGCAACAGCAGGATCCAGGCATAGACGCGTACCAACAGGTTGGTCCAGAACGGCACCGTGACCAGGAACAGCAGCAGGTTGCGCCGGCGCTCGCTCTGCAGTGCCAGGTAAAGGGCGGTGGGGAAGCCGATCAGCAGGCAGCCGACGGTGGTCAGCACCGAGAGCCAGAACGAGCGCTGGAAGATCTGCAGGTAGTCGGTGTTGAACACCAGGCTGTCGTCCAGGTCGCGCTCGTAGAGGAAGTTGACGTAGGCCTCCAGGGAATACTGGTCCCACTTCACGCCGCCGTAATCACCGGGTGCGAGCACCGAAACCAGGAACATGATGCCTAGCGGCACTACCAGGAAAACCAGCAGGGCCAGCATCGCCGGGCTGGTCAACAACAGGCGCCGGTGCAGCTGGCGGACTGCGGCCTGTTCGCGCAGCGTGCTCATTCGGGCAATACCCGAATGGCTTCGCTGGGTACTCGCACCCGCACTTGTTCGCCAGCGGCGTAAACGTTCAGTGCACCGTTGCGGTTCTGGTGGCGCACGCGAAAGCCGCTCTGCCCGGCCACTTTGAGGTGATAGACCGTGTCGGTGCCAACGTAGACAACGTTCTCCACCTCGCCCTGCAGGTTGCCCTGCTCGTCGAGGCTGGTGCGTTCGGGACGGATGGCCAGGGTCACGGTGCCGCGCGTTGGGCTGAAGGCGCTGAGCAATTGCCCGTCAGCCAGCATCACGCCGCGCTCCAGGGCCTCGCCTTCGAGAAAATTGGTCTCGCCGATGAAGTCGGCCACCGTTCGGTTGAGTGGCGCTTCGTAGATTTCCGTCGGGGTGCCCACCTGGAGAATGCGGCCTTTGCTCATGACCGCAATGCGGTCGGACATGGTCAGGGCTTCTTCCTGGTCGTGGGTGACGAATATGAAGGTAATGCCGGTCTCGTGCTGCAAGCGCTTGAGCTCGATCTGCATCTCCTTGCGCAGCTTCTGGTCCAGCGCCGAGAGGGACTCGTCGAGCAGCAGCACCTTGGGCTGGTTCGCCAGGGCGCGGGCCAGGGCGATACGCTGCTGCTGGCCGCCGGAAAGCTGGTCGGCGCGGCGCCGGCCGACGTCCGGCAGCTTCACCAGGTCCAGCATGCGCTGCACGGTCTGGTCGATCTCACTGCGCGAAAGGCCGCGCATCTCCAAGCCGAAGGCGATGTTCTGCGCCACGGTCATGTGCGGGAACAGCGCATAGCTCTGGAACACGGTGTTGACCGGTCGGCGGAAGGGCGGCAGGCCTTGCATGGGCTCGTCGTAGAGGCGGATTTCACCTGAGCTCGGTTGCTCGAAGCCGGCGATCAATCGCAGAAGGGTGGTCTTGCCGCAGCCGGAAGGGCCGAGGAGGGTGAAGAACTCGTTGGCGCGGATATCCAGGGAAACATCGTCGAGGGCGCGCACGCCCTGGCCAGGATCACCGAACTCCATGTATACACGGTCGATGCTGATCGCGCTGGTCATGCTGATCACAAGCTCTGAGGTTTGTTCTTATTGGGCACTTTGGATGGTGATGAAACGGCCCTTGTTTCGTCCGATTCTGTCAGCAGGTTAGATGGCAAAAAACGATGGTTCAGGTCAAAAGGGGATAAATTCGGCCAAATTGCGAACTTTGATGGCGGCGCAATAGAGGCCGTTCTCCCGGGCAGGACCTGTATTGTGGGGGCGCATTCAATCGCTAAGGGCGAAGCCGCCGCTTGGGCTACCGCAGGCCAGACCTGTGGCCTGCAAAGCGATTGAAATCGCCCCACAGTCTTGTTCCCACCCTCAGAAGAGCGCTTGGCTACCGGCGATAAAGACTAGGCGACTGGCCGCTCCAGCGCTGGAAGGCATGACGGAAGCTGGCCGTCTCGCTATAGCCGAGCTGCTCGGCAATCAGGTAGATCGGCAGGTCGGTCTGAATCAGCAGCTGGCGCGCCTTGTCATAGCGCACCTCATCCAGCAGGCGCTGGAAGCTGGTGTTCAGCCGCTGCAGGTGGCGTCGCAGGGTCCGCTCGGAGCGGTGCATCTGCCGCGCCACACTATCCAGGTCGCAGGCGTCGCGGAGGTTGCCGGCCAGGTGTTGGCGAATCTGCTCAAGCACGTCCTGCCGGCTGTTCAGCTGGGCGTCCAGTTTCAAGCATTGCTGCAGGCCGTAATGGCTGGTGACCGGGTCGGCAAGGGGCAACGGCCGCGCCAACAGGGTCGCATCGAAGCAGAGCGCGGTGTGCGAGGCGCCGAACTCGACCGGACAGCCAAGCTTCTCTGCATAGCTCGCAGCATGCAGCGGTGGGCGATACGACAGGCAAACCCGCCGTGGCTGGACCACCTTGCCGAGCAGGTCCTGCAGCACGGTGAGCAGCGAAGTCAGGCACAGTTCGCTGTTGAACACAGTCAGCTCTGGGGCGTAGCGGTACCCGCTGGCGACCAGGCGTGCTTCATCGCCGTCCGCTTCCAGGCTGAGTTTGAAATAGGTGCCGAGCAATGCGGAGTGGTCAAGTGCGAGGTTCAGGGCATCGCGCAGGGTGCGGCTGGCGAGCATGGTGTAGCCCAGCATGCCGTAAGCGGAAACATGCATGCGCAGACCCAGGAACAGACCGAGCGCCGGGTCGCGGGTGCAGGCCAGGGCATTGGCGAACACCCGCAGCTCCTGGGCGTGGCTGATCAGCTTGTCCGGGGTGTCGAGGTCGCAGCTTGCCACTCCGCTGCCTTCCAGGAGGCGCGGTGGAGAGATGCCATTATTGGCGAGGGTGTCGATTGCCAGTGCGATGGTGTGCAGGGTGGTCAGTGCGCGCTCTTCCGGTAGCAATGAAACAACCATCGATCGTCCCCTTTGATAACGCATTTCTCACGCTGCACTGATGCAGGGCGTTAAGCTTTGGTTCAGGTATAGCCTCAGCGCAGTCTGTATCCTCGTCGCGCTCTGAATAGCCGAGTCTCAAGCTGATGCGCTCATTTCTGACCCCCAAGCAGCTGGCAGCTGCGTTCTCGCTTCTCATCCTCGGGCTGCTGGTCACCGCCGCCCAGCAGTTCCGCCTGTTCGAGCGGGGCTGGTTCGTACTGCAAGAATGGCGCCATGCTGCCGAGTGGCGGGACCGCTCGATCTGGCTGCCGGATTACCGCGTGGCGATCGAGGCGCGCCCGATCGAAGGACTCGACGAGGTTTCCGCTCTGACCTACGATCCCGATCGCCACAGCCTGTTCACCGTGACCAACCAGCATTCTGAGCTCATCGAACTGTCGCTCGATGGCCATATCATTCGCCGCATCGCGCTGGTCGGCTTCGGCGATCCGGAGGCCATCGAATACATCAGCCCCGGCATGTACGTGATCACCGACGAGCGTCTGCAGCGCCTGATCAAGGTGAAGCTGGACGAGAACACCCGCTCCATCGATGCCAGCCAGGCGCAGCAGCTTTCCCTGGGAATTGGTCTTTCCGGCAACAAGGGCTTCGAGGGTCTGGCCTACGACACCGCCGGGCAGCGCCTGTTCGTGGCCAAGGAGCGCGATCCGATGCGCATCTATGAGATTCACGGCTTCCCCCACACCAACCCGGAAAAGCCCATTGCCGTGCATGTGGTGGATGATCCCAAGCGCGATGCGCGGCTTTTCCTCCGCGACCTGTCCAGCCTGCAATATGACGATCGCAGTGGGCATTTGTTGGCGCTTTCTGACGAATCGCGTCTGGTGCTGGAGCTGAACGCTGAAGGCCGGCCGATCAGTAGCCTGTCGCTGTTGCGTGGCATGCAGGGCTTGCGCAAGTCCGTGCCGCAGGCGGAAGGGGTTGCCATGGACAACGACGGCAACCTCTACCTGGTCAGCGAGCCGAACCTGTTCTACGTGTTCCGTAAACAGACAGACTAACTTTCGTCGGTCAGAGTAGCGCCCGGCGCACTGCTGATCACCGATTGGATGCCTTGGTTGGCACTGGCTTCGCTGGTGTACTGCTGACTCTGGCCGATCACCTGGCCGTTGGTGGCCTTGAGCACGAAGTAGTGTTTGCCATTGCTGGCTGCCTTGGTTTCGAAGGCGCCTTCGCGGAGTGCGTTCTTGCGCACCGACTCGATGCCGTTGAGGGCGGAGTCCTTGGCCTTGTACAGCTCGCTGGTGAGGACGATTTCGCCGTTTCCGGCCTTCAGGTTGAAGTGAAACTGGCCATCGCTGGCTTTTTTCAGGTGGAATTTTCCGGCCATCGGGCACCTCCAGATTGTGTGGCAGGCAAACGGCGCGAAGAGGCGCCGTAGCCTGTAAATCTAGACGGTTTCCGGAAAGCCGGAATCAGCGGGTGAGGGTCTTCACGCCGTCCTTGGTGCCGAGCAGCAGCAGGTCGGCCGAACGCGCGGCGAACAGGCCGTTGGTGACCACGCCGACAATGTTGTTGATCTGTTCTTCCAGTTGGCTGGGGCTGTCGATGCGCAGGTTGTACACATCGAGGATGATGTTGCCGTTGTCGGTCAGCACGCCTTCGCGGTAGACCGGGTCGCCGCCCAGCTTCACCAGTTGACGGGCCACATGGCTGCGGGCCATCGGGATTACCTCGACAGGCAGCGGGAAGCTGCCGAGCAGCGGTACCAGCTTGCTCTCGTCGGCGATGCAGATGAAGGTCTTGGCCACGGCCGCGACGATCTTCTCACGGGTCAGCGCAGCGCCGCCGCCCTTGATCAGCTCCAGGCGCTCATTGCTTTCGTCGGCGCCGTCCACGTAGAACTCCAGATCGCTCACACTGTTCAGGTCATACACCGGGATGCCGTGGCCTTTCAAGCGCTGGGCGGTCGCTTCGGAGCTGGCCACCGCGCCGTCGAATTCCATCTTGTGCTTGGCCAGCAGGTCGATGAAGAAGTTCGCGGTGGAGCCGGTGCCAACGCCGATGACGCTCTTCTCATCGAGCTTGGGGCGGATATGGTCGATGGCGGCCTGGGCAACGGCTTGCTTGAGCTGGTCCTGGGTCATTCTGGGGTCCAAGTGAAAAAGGGGGAGTCGAGAGGACCGATTATACCCGCTAAACCCCGCATTCCATGTGGTCGGCCGACGAATCCCTGCGGTAGACTCGCCCATCCCCGTAGTGCCCGCCCAGTGAAGCCACGATGCTTGAAGAATACGTCAAGAAGATCCTCACCTCGCGCGTCTACGACGTTGCGGTGGAAACCCCATTGCAGAAGGCCCGTCAGCTGACCGAGCGTCTGGGTAACCAGATCCTGCTCAAGCGGGAGGACCTGCAGCCGGTCTATTCCTTCAAGATTCGCGGCGCCTACAACAAGCTCGCCCAGCTTTCCAAGGAAGAGCTGGCGCGCGGCGTGGTCACCGCTTCCGCTGGTAACCATGCCCAGGGCGTCGCCCTGGCGGCCAAGGAACTGGGCATCAAGGCGACTATCGTGATGCCGCGCACCACGCCGGAATTGAAAGTCCAGGGCGTGCGCGCCCGTGGCGGCAAGGTCGTGCTGCACGGCGACGCCTTCCCTGAGGCCCTGGCCTATTCCCTGAAACTGGTGGACGAGAAGGGTTACGTCTACATCCACCCGTACGATGATCCCGAAGTAATCGCCGGCCAGGGCACGGTCGCCATGGAAATCCTGCGCCAACACCCGGGGCGCCTGGACGCCATTTTCGTGCCGGTAGGCGGTGGCGGCCTGGTCGCCGGGATCGCCGCCTATGTGAAGTACCTGCGTCCGGAAACCAAGGTGATCGGCGTCGAGCCGGACGACTCCAACTGTCTGCAGGCCGCCATGGCCGCTGGTGAGCGCGTGGTGCTTGGCCAGGTCGGTCTGTTCGCCGACGGCGTGGCGGTGGCGCAAATCGGTCAGCACACCTTCGACGTCTGCAAGCAGCATGTCGATGAGGTGATCACCGTCAGCACCGACGAAATCTGCGCAGCCATCAAGGATATCTACGACGATACCCGCTCGATCACCGAACCTGCCGGTGCTCTCGCCGTAGCGGGCATCAAGAAGTACGTCGAGCGCGACGGTGTGCGCGGCCAGACCCTGGTGGCCATCGACTCGGGCGCCAACATCAATTTCGACCGCTTGCGCCACGTGGCCGAACGCGCCGAGTTGGGTGAGAAACGCGAAGCCATCATCGCCGTCACCATTCCGGAGCGGCCGGGCAGCTTCAAGGCGTTCTGCGAGGCTATCGGCAAGCGCCAGATCACCGAATTCAATTATCGTTATCACACCGACAAAGAAGCGCATATCTTCGTCGGCGTGCAGACCCACCCGGAAAACGACCCGCGCGCAGCATTGGTAGAAAACCTGCGCGGCCAGGGCTTCCCGGTGCTGGACCTGACCGATAACGAATTGGCCAAGCTACACATCCGCCACATGGTCGGTGGCCACACCACGCGGATCAGTGACGAGCTGGTGTTCCGTTTCGAGTTCCCCGAGCGGCCCGGTGCGTTGTTCAACTTCCTCAACAAGCTCGGCGGGCGCTGGAATATCACCCTGTTCCACTACCGCAACCACGGAGCTGCTGACGGTCGTGTGGTGGCGGGCCTGCAAGTGCCAACGGAAGAGCGCCATCTGGTGCATGCGGCGCTGGACGAGATCGGCTATCCCTATTGGGACGAAAGCGACAACCCGGCCTATAAGCTGTTCCTCGGCTGAAAGGCGGGTTCAGCAGCCGCTCTCCTGGCTGCCGGTCAATCGGTTTGCCGCCAGCTGCTAGGCTTTCGGCATGCCGACAGCGGCGCATACAAGGATGCAATCGATGGATAACTACCTGCTGCTGAAGATCATCCACGGCGCTTCTACCCTGGTCTTTTTTGCCGGTCTCGGAGGCTCTGCCTGGTATGGCTGGCGCGCCTGGCGTGGAGGAAGCGCCGAGCAGGTCAGCAGCAGCCTGCGGCGAATTCTGCTGCTGGGCGTGCCCCTGCTGATTCTCAGCGCCGTGGCCCTGCCCGTGAGCGGTTGGTGGCTGGTCGACCTGGTCGGTTGGCCCCTGGGCCAGATGTGGTTGCTGGGTAGCGCCGTGCTTTACCTGTTCGGCTGCATTGCCTGGCTATTGTTGTTCGGGCGCCTGTCGCGTCTGCGGGAGCAGGCGCTGGCCGAAGGTGGGCCGGCTTCTGCGCAGGCCCGGCGTAGCCTGAAGTTCGGTGCGGCCTATGCCACGGTGGGCCTCGTGCTGTTCGGCGCAGTGCTGGCGTTGATGATTGCCAAACCGCTATGAGGCGCCTGCTCCCTCGCCAATGAAATGACCCTTTATCTGCTCCTCAAGACTCTGCACACCCTGCTTGCCGCCGTGCTCTTCGGCGTGGCTCTGGCTGGCGCCTGCCTCGCCTGGCGGGCATCGCACAGCCGTGAACCGCAGGTGGTCGAGGTGCTGTTCAGCAATCTGATCCGTCTGGAGGTGTGGTTGATCGCCCCGGCTGCCTTGCTGCTGCCGCTGGGCGGCCTGGTCTTGGCAAAGGTCGCCGGCTGGCCTCTGGACCAGCGCTGGCTGTTATGGAGTGTTGGCCTGTACGTGCTGGCTGGGCTGTGTTGGCTGCCCTTGCTTTGGCTGCAGGTGCGCATCCGCAACCAGGCACGCCGGGCCTTCCACGACGGGGCGCTGCTGGCGCCAGAGACCGTCGGTCAGCTGGCGCTGAGGCTGAAACTCTCGGGCCTGGCGCTGGTCATCCTGCTCGCCATCTTCGCCCTGATGGTGGTGAAACCGCTCTGACTCAGCGCAGCGAAATCACTGGCCAGCCGCGTTTCTCGGCTTCGGCACGCAGCTTGGTGTCGGGGTCGACAGCGACCGGGCGAGCGACACATTCCAGCAGCGGCAGATCGTTCAGGGAGTCGCTGTAGAAACTGCTGCCATCCAGCGTCAGGCCGTTCTCGCTGAGCCAGCGATTAAGTCGGGTCACCTTGCCTTCGCGGAAGCAGGGGACGTCGGTGGAACGGCCGGTATAGCGGCCATCCTGCATTTCGCATTCGGTGGCGAGCAGGTCATCGACCCCAAGGCGCTCGGCGATCGGGCCGGTGATGAAGCGGTTGGTGGCGGTGATGATCACCAGCTTGTCGCCTGCGGCGCGGTGCTCGGCGAGCAAGTCTTCGCCCTTGGTCAGGAGAATCGGCTCGATACGGTCGCGCATGAACTCCTGGTGCCATTGCTGGAGCTGCTCCATCTCGCAGCGGCCAAGGATCTCCTGACAGAAATCCTGGTAGGCCTGGACGTCCAGCGTGCCTGCCAGGTAGTCCCGGTAGAAGGCATCGTTGCGTGCCCGATAGACGGAACTGTCGACAATGCCGCGCTCGCACAAGTAGTCGCCCCAGGCATGGTCGCTGTCGCCGGCCAGCAGGGTATTATCCAGATCGAAGAGAGCCAAACGCACGTCGCACACCTTGCATCAAAACTTCGGAAGGCCGCCAGAATAACGGCTTTTGCCGGGTCTGCCCATTGTGCGAGATGCCCGCATTGCCGCATTTATGGCCTTTATGGAACAATGCCAAAACATGCGTTTGCGAGGTTGTGTGCCGTGATCGATTCCGATGGTTTCCGCCCGAATGTCGGCATCATTCTCGCCAATGATGTCGGGCAGGTGCTTTGGGCTCGGCGTATCAACCAGGACGCCTGGCAGTTTCCGCAAGGTGGCATCAATCTGCGGGAGACGCCGGAAGAAGCGTTATTCCGAGAATTGAATGAAGAAGTCGGTCTCGAAGAGCAGGACGTGAAGATTCTTGCCTGCACCCGGGGCTGGTTGCGCTATCGTCTGCCGCAGCGTCTGGTGCGTACGAACAGCCAGCCTTTGTGCATCGGCCAGAAACAGAAGTGGTTCCTGCTGCGCTTGCAGTCGGATGAGAACAAGGTACGGATGGACCTGACCGGCAAGCCTGAATTCGACGGGTGGCGCTGGGTCAGCTATTGGTACCCGCTGGGCCAGGTGGTGACTTTCAAACGCGAAGTCTACCGTCGGGCCCTAAAGGAACTAGCCCCGCGCCTGTTGGCGCAAGACTGACCCGGAGAAAGGCTCCCTAGCCATGCTCAACACCCTGCGCAAGATCGTCCAGGAAGTGAATGCCGCCAAGGATTTGAAGGCGGCGTTGGCGATCATCGTGCAGCGGGTCAAGGAGGCCATGGGCAGCCAGGTCTGCTCGGTCTACCTGCTGGACCCTGAGTCCAATCGCTTCGTGCTGATGGCCACCGAAGGCCTGAACAAACGCTCCATCGGCAAAGTCAGCATGGCGCCTAACGAGGGCCTGGTGGGCCTCGTAGGCACCCGCGAGGAACCGCTCAACCTCGAACACGCCGCTGATCACCCCCGGTACCGCTACTTTGCCGAGACTGGCGAGGAGCGTTTCGCATCATTCCTTGGTGCGCCGATCATCCACCACCGGCGGGTGATGGGCGTTCTGGTGGTGCAGCAAAAGGAGCGTCGCCAGTTCGATGAGGGTGAGGAGGCTTTCCTCGTCACCATGAGCGCCCAACTCGCCGGCGTTATCGCCCACGCCGAGGCCACCGGCTCGATCCGGGGGCTGGGACGCCAGGGCAAGGGTACCCAGGAGGCCAAATTCGTCGGCGTACCGGGAGCGCCAGGGGCGGCCGTTGGCACCGCAGTCGTGGTGCTGCCTCCCGCGGATCTCGATGTGGTGCCCGACCGCACGGTGGATGACATCGAGGCCGAGGTCGAGCGCTTCAAGCAGGCGCTGGAATCCGTCCGCGCGGATATGCGCCGGCTGTCGAGCAAGCTCGAGACCCAACTCCGCCCAGAAGAGCGGGCCCTGTTCGACGTTTACCTGATGATGCTCGACGATGCGTCGATCGGCATGGAGGTCAAACGGGTCATCCGCACCGGCCAGTGGGCCCAGGGGGCCCTGCGCCAGATCGTGTTGGAGCACGTCACCCGCTTCGAGCTGATGGATGATGCCTACCTGCGCGAGCGCGCCTCCGACGTCAAGGACTTGGGGCGCCGCCTGCTCGCCTACCTGCAGGAAGAGCGCAAGCAGAACCTGGTCTACCAGGAAAACACCATCCTCGTGAGCGAGGAGCTGTCCCCGGCCATGCTCGGCGAGGTGCCGGAGGGCAAGCTGGTCGGCCTGGTCTCGGTATTGGGTTCCGGCAACTCGCACGTGGCCATCCTGGCTCGCGCCATGGGCATCCCCACGGTGATGGGCGTGGTCGACCTGCCGTACTCCAAGGTCGACGGCATCGAGTTGATCGTCGATGGCTACCACGGCGAAGTTTTCACCAACCCGTCGGCCGAGCTGCGCAAGCAGTACCGTGAAGTGGTCGAGGAGGAGCGCCAGCTGGTCAAGGGCCTCGACGCCCTGCGCAGCCTGCCTTGCGAGACGCTCGACGGCCACCGCATGCCGCTGTGGGTCAATACTGGCCTGCTGGCCGACGTGACCCGTGCCCAGGAACGTGGCGCCGAGGGTGTTGGCCTGTACCGCACCGAAGTGCCGTTCATGATCAACGAGCGCTTCCCCAGCGAAAAGGAGCAACTCGCCATTTACCGCGAGCAGCTCGCGGCGTTCCATCCGCTGCCCGTGACCATGCGTACCCTGGACATTGGCGGCGACAAGGAGCTGTCCTATTTCCCTATCAAGGAAAGCAACCCGTTCCTTGGTTGGCGTGGTATCCGCGTCACCCTCGACCACCCGGAAATCTTCCTGGTGCAGGTCCGCGCCATGCTCAAGGCCAGCGAAGGCCTGGATAACCTGCGCATCCTGCTGCCGATGATCTCCGGCACCCATGAACTGGAAGAAGCACTGCACCTGATCCACCGCGCCTGGGGTGAAGTGCGTGACGAGGGTGTGGATATCCCCATGCCCCCAGTTGGCGTGATGATCGAGATTCCCGCTGCCGTCTACCAGACCAAGGAGTTGGTGCGCCAGGTCGACTTCCTCTCGGTAGGCTCCAACGACCTGACCCAATACCTGCTGGCGGTCGATCGCAACAACCCGCGTGTGGCCGACCTCTACGACTACCTGCATCCCGCGGTGCTGCAGGCGCTCAGGAAAGTGGTCGATGATGCCCACGCTGAAGGCAAGCCCGTCAGCATCTGCGGCGAGATGGCCGGTGACCCGGCGGCGGCCGTGCTGCTGCTGGCAATGGGTTTCGACAGTCTGTCGATGAACGCCACCAACCTGCCCAAGGTGAAGTGGCTGTTGCGGCAGGTCACCCTCAGCAAGGCCAAGGAACTACTCGAGCAACTGATGCGCATCGACAATCCCCAGGTCATCCACAGCTCGCTGCACCTGGCCCTGCGCAACCTCGGCCTGGGCCGCGTGATCAACCCGGCGGCAACCATCCAGGCCTGAACCCAGGCCTGGCGGTAACCTTGCTTGCTAAAACTCCATTCGCACCTCGCCCAGCCTGGCGCCGTAAGGTCCGTAGCTGCGCTCGACCAGTTCCCGGCGACCATCGGCCCGGATGATCAAGGCCGAACTCGCGCGGGTGCCGTAGGTGCGCGTGGCGATGAACACGCTGGACAGCATGCGCTCGGTGTTCAGTCCGACACCCGTCTCCGGCAGGATGTGGTCCGGCGCCTGCTCCGGGTCGTGCAGCAGATTGAGCAGGCTCTCGGTGGATGCCGGGGCCAGGCACTCGGCCAGCGCTGCCTTGCCGCGCTCGACCTTGGGCCAGGGCGTATCCAGGTCGGCGTTCGACACCCCGTAGATACCCGCAGACAGCGGTCGCGGACCGCCACTGCGCGGATTGAGGAACCACAGCTCCTCGACCGTGCCGACCACCAGGTTGAAGCCCGAGTAGTCATTGGCGCGACGAGCAGCATCGGCGAGAAATTCACCGGGGCTGAGGTTGCCACGCAGGAACTGCACGCACAGTTCGCCGCGTGTGCGCCCGACTGGTGGCTGGCGCGGATCACGGATATTGGTCAGGGCTGCGAAGCGCCCGTCGGGGCCGACCCCTAGCCAGGTTCCACCCGCTTCAAGGTCTCGCCCCGCCAGGATGCCGGGCACGTCTTCCCAGCGCCCGAGTGGCAAGGCGGGGCGGGCATAGAATTCATCTCGATTGGCTGCGAGCACGAGCGGGACGTCGTGTCCGGGGCGCCATGCGAATACGACCAAGCACATGGTGTCATCTCCCTTTTCTTATGTTGCGGAGTCTAGCAGGCGCCGGGCGGACATCCATCAAGCGAATTGGAGTGGCGGACGTGCTTCCGTTACCATGCCGCTTTGTTTTTGGGGGTGTCGATGGAATTCCTGCTGTATATCGTGCTCGGCGCTTGCGCCGGCGTACTGGCCGGGCTGTTCGGCGTCGGTGGTGGCATGATCATCGTGCCGGTGCTGGTGTTCAGCTTCACGGCGCAGGGATTCGATCCCAGTGTGCTGACCCACTTGGCGGTGGGCACATCGCTGGCAACCATCATCTTCACCTCTGTCAACTCGGTGCTGGAGCACAATCGCAAAGGTGCGGTGCGCTGGCCTGTCTTCGCCTGGATGGCGCTGGGCATCCTGCTGGGGGCTGGTCTCGGCTCGCTGACCGCTGCTTCGATCCAGGGGCCGACATTGCAGAAGATCATCGGCGTCTTCGCCATCCTGGTGGCCCTGCAGATGGGCCTCGACCTGAAACCCAGGGCCAGTCGCGATGTCCCAGGCAAGCCGGGCCTGACCCTGGCGGGTGGGGTAATTGGTTGGGCGTCGGCGATCTTCGGCATCGGCGGTGGTTCGCTGACAGTGCCCTTCCTGACTTGGCGCAGCGTGCCCATCCAGCAAGCGGTAGCGACCTCCGCAGCCTGCGGATTGCCGATCGCCCTGGCCGGAGCCCTGTCGTTCATGGTGGTGGGCTGGCATGACGCGCACCTGCCGCAATGGAGCCTGGGCTTCATCTACCTTCCGGCGCTGGTGGGCATTGCCCTGACCAGCATGTTCTTCGCCCGTTTCGGTGCGCGCCTCGCGCACAAACTGTCGCCGCGTTTGTTGAAGCGACTGTTCGCTCTGCTGCTGCTGACAGTCGGGCTGAACTTTCTGATCTAAGGAGCTGTGATGCTGGCTTATCCCCAGATCGACCCGGTGGCCATTGCACTTGGCCCGTTGAAAATCCACTGGTATGGCCTGATGTACCTGATTGGCATTGGCGGCGCTTGGTGGCTGGCATCCCGGCGCCTGAAGGCGTTCGACCCGACCTGGAGCAAGGAGAAACTCTCCGACCTGGTGTTCTGGGTAGCGCTCGGCGTCATCGCCGGCGGCCGACTGGGCTATGTGCTGTTCTATGACCTGTCCGCCTATATCGCCAACCCGCTGCTGATCTTCGAGGTCTGGAAGGGCGGCATGTCCTTCCACGGCGGCTTGATCGGTGTGATGCTGGCGACCCTCTGGTTCGGCCAGCGCAACGGCAAGAGCTTCTTCCAGCTGATGGACTTCATCGCACCGCTGGTGCCGATCGGCCTGGGCGCCGGGCGTATCGGCAACTTCATCAACGCCGAGCTGTGGGGCAAGGCCACCGACCTGCCTTGGGCGATGATCTTCCCCACTGACCCTGCGCAGCTGCCCCGGCATCCGTCGCAGCTCTACCAGTTCGCCCTGGAAGGCGTGGCGCTCTTCGCGATCCTCTGGTTCTACTCGCGCAAGCCGCGCCCAACGATGGCCGTCTCCGGCATGTTCGCCCTGTGCTACGGCATCTTCCGCTTCGTCGTCGAGTTCGTCCGCGTCCCGGACGCCCAGCTCGGCTACCTCGCCTTCAACTGGCTGACCATGGGCCAGGTCCTCTGCCTGCCGATGATCGTCGGTGGCATCGCATTGATCGTCTGGGCCTATCGCCGCCAGGCCGCCCAAGGAGTTGCCTGATGAAACAGTACCTCGACCTGATGCGCCGCGTGCGCGAGACCGGCACCTTCAAGAGCGACCGCACCGGCACCGGTACCTACAGCGTGTTCGGCCACCAGATGCGCTTCGACCTGGCGGAAGGTTTTCCGCTGGTCACTACCAAGAAGTGCCACCTGAAGTCGATCATCCACGAGCTGCTGTGGTTCCTGCAGGGCGACACCAACATCAAGTACCTGAAGGACAACGGCGTCTCCATCTGGGACGAGTGGGCGGACGAAGAGGGCAATCTCGGCCCGGTCTATGGCTACCAATGGCGCTCCTGGCCGACACCGGACGGCGAGTCCATCGACCAGATCACCAAGCTGATCGAAATGATCAAGAAGAACCCGGATTCACGTCGTCTGATCGTTTCCGCCTGGAACCCCGCCCTGGTGGACCAGATGGCCCTGCCACCGTGCCACGCCCTGTTCCAGTTCTACGTGGCTGACGGCAAGCTGAGCTGCCAGCTCTACCAGCGCTCGGCGGACATTTTCCTCGGCGTGCCCTTCAACATCGCCAGCTACGCCCTGCTAACGCTGATGGTGGCCCAGGTCTGCGACCTGCAGCCGGGCGAGTTCATCTGGACTGGCGGCGACTGCCACCTCTACGCCAACCACATCGAGCAGACCGATCTGCAGCTCACCCGGGAGCCTCTGCCGCTGCCGACCATGAAGCTCAACCCCGAAGTGAAGGACCTGTTCGCCTTCAAGTTCGAGGATTTCGAGCTGGTTGGTTACCAGTCCCATCCGCACATCAAGGCGCCGGTCGCGGTCTGATCGCACACACCACCCCTCTTCACTCTGGGAGAGGATTGGGGTGAGGGAGCTTGTCGGTCCCGTGGGTGTGAAGGGCAGGCCTTCGGCCTGCTTCGCAAATGAATTGGCTTACACAGGAAAGCTGGCGACCTGTAGCCCGGACTCCAGTCCGGGTTACGTCGATTGAGCGTGCGCCACCGCAGAGGTAGTTATGGCCGAACCCCCTCGGCCAGCGCGGCCACCTGCCCCTGCCGGTCTGCCTGCTCCAACTCTGCCCCCATGTTCAAAGACGACCATTCCGGGTGGGCGCGGGCCTTGCCCAGCGCGGCGGGCAGTTTGCCTTCGCGCCACAGCTTGTCTTCCGGAGTTTTCAGCCGGATGGCCTCGAATGCCGCATGGCCACGGGCGTCCAGTGCTGCCAGCAATTGCCGCTGGCGTAGGGCGAGCAGGCGCAGGATGGCATCGTCCACGGTCAGTTCGCGCTGCCCCTTTAGCTTGCCCAGCAGGCGTTCGCCGTAATGGCCGACGGTCTGCCAGGCGCCGCCGGCCAGGGCGCCGAGGGCCGCCGCGGCGCCCAGGGTCAGACCGCCCACCAGCAGGTCGACGCCAGCTCCGGCTGCGGCACCGGCCGCCATGCCGCCACCCAGGCGAACACCCAATTGCTTGAGGGTTTCCGGATTGAACAGGTCGTCGCCCCAGCGGCCACCGAGCAGCGGTAATTCGCCGGCAGCCGCATCCTCCTTGCGAAACGCGTAGAGACGCAACAGCGCCTCGACGCAGCGCTGTTCCCGTTGCCGGACCTGCTCACGCAACAGGCTGGTGGCGCTACGCAGCGCCGCCTCTTGTGCCGACACACTGCGCCGGCAGGCCGCTACGTCCAGCAGCAGCTCTGCGATCAGTCGGCTGCCCGCCTGCAGGCGCAGGGCGCGCTGGGCTTCATGGTCATCGATCAGGCGCTGCAGTTGAGGTCGGGCGCGTTCCAGCAGCAGGGCCAGGCTGTCGTACAGGCGGCGTTCGCCGTCCAACGGCGGGGCCACGCTGTCGAAGCGCACCAGCGCGTGCAGCCCCAGGCGCGCCAGGGCCTCGCGCCAGTCCGCTTCGCGGTGCTTGTCGCTGGCGACGAAGTTGAGTACGGGCAAAAGCGGACGGCCGCACATGGCGAGCACGGCCAGCTCGTCGCGGTACTTGGCCAACACCGGTTCGCGGGCGTCGATCACGTAGAGCCCGGCGTCCGAGACGAACATTTGGCGCAGCACCTTGGCCTCTTGCTCGAAGCGTTGGCGTGCTTCGCTGCCCTCGAGGAAGCGGCCCAGGCGGGCAGGCCCGTCGAGGCGCTCGCCGGGGCGTTCTACGCGCTCCAGATGTTCGAGCAGGGCGATGGCGTCTTCCAGGCCGGGGGTATCGTAGAGCTCCAGTAGCGGCTCGCCGTCCACCGACAACTGTGCGCCCTCGACATGGCGTGTGGTGCTGGGGCGATGGGACACCTCACCGAAATCGCTGTCGCGCAGCAGGGTGCGCAGCAGCGAAGTCTTGCCGACATTGGTGTGGCCCACTACGGCGAGCTTGAGGGGCTTAGTCATGGCCGGTCTCCAGCCAGGTCATGGGGGCGCCCGGGGCATGGGGCAGCGCCAGGCGCGCCAGGGCTTGGCGCCAATCCTCCAAGCGCTCGCTGTCCAGGGCTTCGCCGGGCGGCGCAGGCAGTAGCCAGATGCGGGTCTGCCCGGCACTGCGCGCCAGTTCGCCAATCAACGCCAACGTACCCCGGTCGGGCGAGCGCCGTGGGTCGCAGGCGATCGCCAGGCGCGCGGGTGGGAAACGGCTCAGTTGGTCCAGCAGGCGCTGGCGCTGGTCGCGGCTGTCGAGGATGCCTGCATCGCCCACGCCCGTGGGCAGGGCCGGGGGCCAGGGGCGGCGGTCGTCCAGCTCGATCGCGACCAGCAGGGCACCGTCAATTTGACCATGCTGTCGCCCCGCTTCGGGCTCGGCCAGTACGGCCGGGGCTGCATCGCATACGCCCAATCGCTCGCTGGCCGGCTGCAGGCGGTCGCGAAGCAGGCTGTAGCCGGGAAAGCTGAGGTCAAGCGCCAGCCGGGCCCGGCCCTGGTGCCAGCGCCACAGGCAGAATAGGCCGAGCAGCAGGCGCGGCATCAGGCCGAAGGCCAGGGTGACGCCGAGCAACCAGCCGGACCAGGCCTGGCGCACGGCCTCTTCGGCTAGCACGCTGCTGCTGGCGCGGATGGTTTCGGTGTCGGGCACCGGGAAGCCCAGCAGGGCTGGCAAGGCGCCCAGCGCGTGCGTCAGGGCGACGAAGGTGTCGCTGCCGAGGACGGTGGTTTCCCAGACGAAGCCATAGCGGCGCGTGGCGAGCAGCAGCAGCAGGACCGCCAGCGCACTGCCCAGGGTCAGCAGCCAGAAGCCATTAACCAGGGCGCCCAGCCCCCACCGCGTCAGGCCCGCGCGTTGCAGCAGCAGGAGCAGGGCCGGGGCCAGGTGTGCGGCCTGGGCATCGCGGGCGAGCTTGCCACTCAGCCAAAGCCAGAGGCGGCCGAGCACGCTGGCGTTGCCGCCCAGGCCAAAGGACAACGCCCAGCCAAGTAACGTCACCAGGTGCAGCCCCAGGAGGCTGCCGAGTGCCCAGAACAGGTTGACCGGTCGCTGACCGTCACCGAGGGCGGCCACGGCCAGCCCTGCGCCGCCGAACAGCGCGAACAAGACCAGCAGTAACCCGGCGACTCGCGCGCCCTGGCGCCAGTGGTGCAGGGCGTCGAGTTGGCCATCGCGTTGCGCCAGCCAGCGGGCACGGGTCTGAATGCGCTCCGCAAGGTCGCCGCCAGCAGCGTTGGCGCGGCGATTGGCCTCGGCGTCCTCAAGGGGGCCGGCGTGTTCCTCGCTCAGGCGAATGGCTTCAGTCAGCCAGAGCCGGTCGAGTGGGGAGAGGGGAGTGGAGACAGGATCGGGTTCGCTCACGAAGGGCCTCTTGGCCAGGGGTGAGCCCAGAGGATAACCGCTGATGCAAAACCCATCATCATGAGAAGGCCGGCGCGGGGCGCCGGCCTTCCCGAATCAACCTTCCGTGGTGCTGGCCGCCGCCACCTTGGGGCGGGGCGCGGCTGGCGCCCCGTGATGGTCGTCGGTACCGGTGACCCGCACTTCGTTGCCCTCGGCGTCATAGAGCTTGCCGTCGCGGAAGTAGTCGCCCTCGTTCAGCGCGGCGATGTCCTGGTAGCGCAGGGTGCGTTCACTGGCGGCGACGAACACCGACTGCTGGTCGGAGTTGCCGGCTTTCAGGTGGTTGAAGATCAGGTTCAGCGCAATCGCCATGATCGCTGCCGAGCTGATGCCTGAGTGGAAGATGGTTTCGAACCAGGCTGGGAAGTGGTGGTAGAAGGTCGGCGCAGCGATGGGGATCATGCCGAACCCGATCGACGTGGCGACGATGATCAGGTTCATGTTGTTGCGGTAATCGACCTGCGCCAAGGTGCGAATGCCGGAGGCCGCCACGGTGCCGAACAGGACCACGCCGGCGCCGCCGAGGACCGAAGTGGGGACTGCGGCGATCAGTCGGCCCATCACCGGCAGCAGCCCGAGTGTGACCAGAATCAGGCCGGCAGTGGCCACCACGTAGCGGCTCTTCACGCCTGTCACCGCCACCAGGCCGACGTTCTGGGCGAAGGCGCTCTGGGTGAAGGAGCCGAAGAGCGGTGCCAGGCTGCTGGAGATCATGTCCGCACGCAGGCCGTTGCCGAGGCGCTTGGAGTCGACCTTGGTGCCGATGATCTCGCCGACCGCGAGAATGTCCGCCGAGGTCTCCACCAGGGTAACGATGATCACGATAAGCATCGACAGGATCGCCGCGACGTGGAACTCCGGCATGCCGAAGTGCAACGGCGTCGGCAGTGCCATCAACGGGCCGTCGAGCACCTTGGAGAAGTCGGCCATGCCGAAGAACACCGCGACGACGGTGCCGATCACCATCGCCAGGAGAATCGACAGGCGCGAGATGCTGGAGCTGCCCAGCTTGCTCAGCATCAGCACGGTCGCGAGGGTGAACGCGGCCAGACCGATATTGGCCGTACTGCCGAAATCAGGTGACTGGCTGTTGCCCCCCATCGCCCAGCGAGCAGCGACTGGCATCAGGGTGAGGCCGATGGTGGTGATCACCACGCCGGTGACCAGGGGCGGGAAGAATCGGGTGATTCGCGAGAACACTGGCGTGATCAACAGGCCGATCAACGAGGCAGCAATCACTGCGCCGAGCACGGCGGGAATGCCGCCGGCGCCATTGCTGCCGATGATCGCAATCATGGTGGCTACACCGGCGAACGAGACGCCCTGGACCAGTGGCAGCTGACAGCCAAAGAAGGGCAGGCCGATGGTTTGCAGGAGGGTCGCCAGGCCGCCGGCGAAAAGGGAGGCAGCGATCAGCAGGCCGATGTCCGCCGGCGACAGCCCGGCGGCCTGGCCGATGATCAGAGGGACCGCGACGATGCCGCCGTACATGGTCAGGACATGCTGCAAACCGTAAGCGAGGTTTGCGCCAATGCCGAGGTTTTCGTCTTCCGGGCGTTGCGTTGGTGATGGATGTGCGGATGGAGCGGTCATGATGGGCTCTCGCTTTTGTTTTTGTTCGGCGACTGTAGACAATTAGGTGGAGTATTGGCTAGTAGTTTGTATACATTTTTATTCGCGCGTTAATTCGCCGAATTCCATCAATTAACCGCCAGATGCGTGGATTTTCATGGAACAGGTATCTGATCTATTGGTCAGAAAGCGCTAAATAGACGAATGGCAGCGCAAAAAGCGCCGGGACCTTCCCTGGGTGTAGCCTGTGCGTCACCGACCGGCTGGCCCGGCGCCGGACGGTCAAGTCCAGCGGGCCGCGCCCCATCGTCCGTTGGCTTTCTCTCGCGTGCGGCAGCCGGTATTCTCGCCGCCATGAACAAGACCCTCCCTCTCTGCCTCATCGCCGCCCTTGCGCAGAACCGCGTGATCGGCCGCGACAACCAACTGCCCTGGCACCTGCCGGCGGACCTCAAACATTTCAAGGCGATGACCCTCGGCAAGCCGATCATCATGGGCCGCAAGACCTGGGACTCCCTGGGGCGCCCATTGCCGGGCCGGCTAAATCTGGTGGTCAGCCGTCAGCCGGGTCTTGTGCTGGAGGGGGCCGAAGTCTTCCCCAGCCTGGAAGCCGCGCTCGAGCGCGCCGAAGCCTGGGCCCGCGAGCAAGAAATCGAGGAAGTCATGCTGATCGGCGGCGCCCAGCTCTATGCCCAGGGGCTGCCTCAGGCCAACCGTCTCTACCTGACCCGTGTGGAACTGGTGCCGGAGGGGGATGCCTGGTTCCCCGAAGTGCCCGAGCAGGACTGGCGCCTCGCCTCCAGCATCGAGCATGAAGCCACGGCCGAGACGCCGGCCTATGCCTTTGAGGTGTGGGAGCGGCGCTGAGCTTCTGCGCCGTTTGCTCTTGTTGTGGGGGCGAATGAATTCGCCCCCACAGGAAAGCTTGTCCCTGCGCTGTATCAGACCTGCAACTCCATCAGCTCCGCCCGCACCTGACACCCCTCGATCACCAGCATTCCTACCGATACCGGCAACCTGAAGCGCCGCGGCCCCGCGCTGCCGGGGTTGATATGCAGCAGCTCGCCGCGCCGGGTTATCAGCGGCTTGTGAGAGTGCCCGGTGATTACCACCTCGATGCCACGCGCAGCCAGGTCGTCGGGGATGTCCGCCTGGTCGTGTACCAAGTAGATGCCCGTTTCCCCCAGCCACAGTTCTTCGACTTCGCATACTGCGTCGGCCCAGGCGTCGACGTCGTTATTGCCCCGCACGGCGGTCAGCGGTGCCAGCTGGCGCAAGGCGTCGAGGATTTCGGGCTTGCCGATGTCGCCAGCATGGAGGATGTGGTCGCAGCCTTGCAGCGCCGCGAGGGCCTGGGGGCGGAGGAGGCCGTGGGTATCGGAAATCAGCCCGATGCGAAGACAGGACATTGAATGAGCCTCATCGGAAGATGAGGCCCATTTTGCCACTTAGTCGCGCTGAGCCGTGGTTTCCGGCAGGAACCAGTTCAGCAGCAGGGCACAGAGGCCGCCGGTGGCGACGCCGGATTCGAGGATGTTGCGTAGCACGGCCGGCATGTGGGCGAGGAATTCCGGCACCTGGGACACACCCAGGCCCAGCGCCAGCGACACGGCGATGATCAGCAGCGCGCGGCGATCCAGGGTGGTACCGGCGAGAATGTTGATGCCCGAGGCGGCCACGGCACCGAACATCACCATGGCCGCGCCGCCCAGCACTGGCTCGGGAATGGCCTGGAGCACGCCGGCTACCGCCGGGAACAGGCCCAGCAGCACCAGCATCAGGGCGATCCACAGGCCGATATGGCGGCTGGCGATGCCGGTCAGCTGAATCACGCCGTTGTTTTGCGCGAACACCGAACTGGGGAAGGTGTTGAAGATGCCCGCCAGCAGCGAGTTGGCGCCATTCACCAGCACCCCACCCTTGATCCGTTGCATCCACAGCGGGCCTTCCACCGGCTGGCGCGAGACCTTACTGGTGGCGGTGACGTCGCCGATGGCTTCCAGTGAGGTGACCAGATAGATCACCAGCATCGGCACGAACAGCGACCAGGAAAAGCCCAGGCCGAAATGCAGCGGCATCGGCACCTGCACCAGCGGAGCGTCATGCAGCCCGCTGAAGTTCAGACGGCCGAGCGAGGCGGCCAGGACGTAGCCCACCAGCAGGGCGATGACGATGGCGCAACTGCGCATCCAGACCACCGGGATGCGGTTGAGCAGCAGGATCACGGCCAGCACAGTGCCGGACAGCAGCAGGTTCTCACCGTTGGCAAAGGTGCCGTTGGCCATGGCGCCGAAGCCACCGCCCATGCTGATGAGGCCCACCTTGATCAGGGTCAGGCCGATCATTAGCACCACGATGCCGGTCACCAGCGGATTGATCAGCCGCTTGATGAATGGCAGCACGCGGGAAATGCCCATTTCGACAAAGGCTCCGGCCATCACCACGCCGAAGATGGCGGCCATCACCGCTTCCACCGGCGTGCCCTGCTTGACCATCAACGCGCCGCCGGCGATCAGCGGGCCGACGAAGTTGAAGCTGGTGCCCTGGACGATCAGCAGGCCAGCGCCAAAGGGGCCGAAGCGCTTGCACTGGACGAAGGTGGCGATGCCGGAGACCACCAGGGACATGGAGACGATCAGGTTGGTGTCCCGCGCCGACACGCCCAGTGCCTGGCAGATGAGCAGGCCGGGGGTGACGATGGGGACGATGATGGCCAAGAGATGCTGCAGCGCAGCGAGCAGCGCCGCCAGCGGGCGCGGCTTGTCGTCCAGGCCGTAGAGCAGCTCGTTGCGAGCCTCGATGACGGGGGGCTTTTCCAGTGAAGTCATGGCGATCGACCGCGAAAAAGCGGCGATTCTACCTGAGCTGCATGCAAGGAGGTTGGTGTTGGGATTGTGGGGGCTCCCCAGGGCAGTCGTTCGGCCGGCCTGGCGCCGAAGCAATGGGTTGAATACCTTGCGGTCCGCTCTTCAGGCCTCTTGGTGACCTTTATCCGGCTCATCTGGAAGTGCCTGCCGATCCGGTGGAGAACCTCCGTCATCGATATCAGATTGATCCGACATCCACTCTTTTGGGGAATGGATAGCATGTTTGCCTTCCCGCTGGCTGATTGGGGCTGCCATGAACAAGGTTGCTGTTCGGTTTGGCCCTGCGTGACTGATGTCGTCGATATGCTGGAAATAGGGAAGTAAAGCAAATGGTCGGTTCGCTATTGATTCAACGGTTTCTAGGGTGAGTGGCGAGGTTTAATTATGAAGTTCAAGCTTACGCACCTGCTGGTCGGGATGATGTTGCTGGGGGTAGGAGAAGCCCATGCCTATACATGCAGCACGGAGACCAGTTCAACCACCATTACGGTGCCGGAGTTTACAGTTCAACAGGACTTGCCGGTGAATGCTGAAATTGGCCGTGTCGAGTCAAGCATTGTGTCTGCGTATAAGTGCTCTGGAAAGCCCGGGGAGTTCACGTGGCAGGATTTCGGCGCCAAAGCCTATGGCACTTACCTAAAGACTATTGATAACAAACGAGTATATGAAAGCGGCATTGATGGTATTGGATATGCCGTTGGCGTGACGATGACGAGTACTTGCCAGGGTTCCCCTTCCTGGGTCGGGGGGCACTCTGACACCAGTAATCCGAATGACCGTTTCAACTGTTCTGTGAATGGTCTTTTCGGCGCTCAGCCCATGCAGGGCAAGGCCTATATGATTTTCTACAAGACCGCTGAAGTCACAGGCTCAGGCGAGGTTGCCAGCAAGAATGTGGGCTCCTTTATCTTGAGAAATAACAAGAGTTCTTGGCATGCTCCAGAATCGAGACTCAATATCGGATCACTCAAAGTCAATACCGTGTCGTGTTCGCTTAGCGCTCCCTCGATCAATGTGGAGATGGGAAAAGTGGGCATCGGACTCTTCGAGGGAGTAGGAACCTGGCCAGGAGATGGCAACACCCGGACTTTCAGTATTCCATTGGACTGTTCCGCCGGAGCCAGCATCAATCTGAAAGTCGAAGGCAATGTACAGAACGCCAGCCAGGGCGTGTTGAAGGTGGATGCGGGCAACTCCAGCGCAAGCGGCGTGGGAATCCAGTTGCTCTATGACGACAAGCCGGTCGAACTGGGCAAGCAGTTCAAAACGGGCACGGCGAGCTCCCAAGGTAAATACAACATCCCGCTCAAGGCGCGTTACTTGCAAACGGAAGACACAATCACGTCAGGTGCTGCAAATGGCAGTGCGACCATTACGTTGACCTACCAGTAATCCGTGGGCGAAAAAAAGCCCGGCGCCAGGCCGGGCTTTTTCGTCAGGGCGGCGATCAGCCGTCGAGCAGCGCCTTGTTGCGCACTGCACCTTTGTCGGCGCTGGTAGCCAGCAGGGCGTAGGCCTTGAGGGCGGTGGACACCTTGCGCGCGCGCGGTGCGGCGGGCTTCCAGCCTTTCTTGTCCTGTGCGTGGCGGCGGTGCGATAGCTCTTCATCGCTGACCAGCAACTGGATGGTGCGGTTGTGGATGTCGATGTGGATCTTGTCGCCGTCTTCCACCAGGCCGATGGCGCCACCGGCAGCGGCTTCCGGCGAGGCATGACCGATGGACAGGCCTGACGTACCACCGGAGAAGCGGCCGTCGGTGAGCAGGGCGCACTGCTTGCCCAGGCCCTTGGACTTCAGGTAGCTGGTGGGGTAGAGCATTTCCTGCATGCCCGGACCGCCTTTCGGGCCTTCGTAGCGGATGATTACCACATCGCCGGCCTTCACTTCGTCGGCGAGAATGCCCTTCACTGCGGCGTCCTGGCTTTCGAAGATCTTCGCTGTGCCTTCGAAGACGTGGATGGACTCATCCACGCCGGCGGTTTTCACTACGCAGCCGTCGAGGGCGATGTTGCCGTAGAGCACGGCCAGGCCGCCCTCTTGGGAGTAAGCGTGCTCGACGCTGCGGATGCAGCCTTCGGCGCGGTCGGCGTCCAGGGTCGCCCAGCGGGTGCTCTGGCTGAATGCGGTCTGGGTCGGGATGCCTGCCGGGCCGGCCTTGAAGAAAGTGTGCACGGCTTCGTCATTGGTCTGGGTGATGTCCCACTGGGCGATGGCGTCGGCCATGCTCGGGCTGTGCACGGTCGGCACGTCGGTGTGCAGCAGGCCGCCACGGGCCAGCTCACCGAGGATGCTGAAGATGCCGCCGGCGCGGTGCACGTCTTCCATGTGGTACTTCTGGATGTTCGGCGCCACCTTGCACAGTTGCGGCACCTTGCGCGACAGGCGATCGATGTCGCGCAGGTCGAAGTCGATCTCCGCCTCCTGGGCGGCGGCCAGCAGGTGCAGGATGGTGTTGGTCGAGCCGCCCATGGCGATGTCCAGGGTCATGGCGTTCTCGAACGCCTTGAAGCTGGCAACGTTGCGCGGCAGCACGCTGTCATCGCCTTCGCCGTAGTAGCGCTGGCAGAGCTCCACGGCCAGGCGGCCGGCGCGCAGGAACAGTTGCTCGCGGTCGCTGTGGGTGGCCAGGGTGGAGCCGTTGCCCGGCAGTGCCAGGCCGAGGGCCTCAGTCAGGCAGTTCATCGAGTTGGCGGTGAACATGCCGGAGCAGGAACCGCAGGTGGGGCAGGCGCTGCGCTCGTATTCGGCGACCTTCTCGTCGGAACAGGAGTCGTCGGCGGCGGCGACCATGGCGTCCACCAGGTCGAGGCCGTGGTTGGCCAGCTTGGTCTTGCCGGCTTCCATCGGGCCGCCGGAGACGAACACGACCGGGATGTTCAGGCGCAGGGCGGCCATCAGCATGCCGGGGGTGATCTTGTCGCAGTTGGATATGCAGACAATGGCGTCGGCGCAGTGGGCGTTGACCATGTACTCGACGGAGTCGGCAATGATCTCCCGGCTCGGCAGCGAATAGAGCATGCCGTCATGGCCCATGGCGATGCCGTCGTCGACGGCGATGGTGTTGAATTCCTTGGCCACGCCACCGGCTTTCTCGATCTCGCGGGCGACCAGTTGGCCCAGGTCCTTCAGGTGCACGTGGCCGGGCACGAACTGGGTGAAGGAGTTGGCGATGGCGATGATCGGCTTCTTGAAGTCTTCGTCCTTCATCCCGGTGGCGCGCCACAGGGCGCGGGCGCCGGCCATGTTGCGGCCGTGGGTGGAGGTTTTCGAGCGATAGTCGGGCATGGGGATTCCTGCGGCTGAATACGGTTGCGAGTCCTGCACGACCCGCTGGTTTGAGTCATGTGCGTGTCGAGCCGGATGCACTTGCAGACACGAGGATGGTCGCGTCTGCAGCGTGGCGGGGATGGCGGGGTCTCCGCGTCCCCAGCAATGGGCTCGTTCGGCCTGCCGAAGGGTAGCTGGCGAGGGATGCCCGATTCTAACCCCGCCCGCTTTGCACTGGAAAGGCGCCAGTGCCAGCCGGTCAGAGACCGGCCAGGGCGCGTAGCTTGGCCAGTTCGCCGGCGGGCAGGGCGATGCCTTCCACTTCGGCGCGGGCGCGTTGGCGATAGCGGCGGTCACCCGGCTGGCGGTCCTGGCCGGCCTCGGCCATGCGGGCGATCAAGGTTTCGCAGCGTTCGGCGAAGGAGCGGCTGGCGCCGCGGTCGGGATCGATGAGGATAAGCAGCTGCCCCGTCCAGGGCGTTTGCGCACCAGGGTGCCCGGACCAGTCGAACTCGAAGGAGAAGTTGCCGCCGGTCAAGGCTGCGGCGAGCAGCTCCACCATCATCGACAGGGCCGAGCCCTTGTAGCCGCCGAATGGCAGCAGCGCACCGCCGTCGAGGATTGCCTTCGGGTCGCGGGTCGGCTGGCCTTGGGCGTCCACACCAAAACCTTCCGGCAGCTGCTTACCCTCACGAGCGGCGATCTGCACGTCGCCGTTGGCAATGGCGCTGGTGGCCAGGTCGAACACCAGCGGGTCGCCCTGGCCGCGCGGTGCGGCGAAGGCGATGGGGTTGGTGCCGAACAGGGCGCTATGGCCGCCGTGGGGGACCACACTGGTCATGCTGTTGACGAAACTCAGTGCCACCAGGCCTTCACGGGCGAAGGGCTCGACATCCGGCCAGAGCGCGGCGAAGTGGTGCGAGTTGCGAATGGCCAGCAGGGCGATGCCGGACTCGCGCACCTTGGCGAGCATCAATTCGCGGGCGGCTGCCAGGGCCGGCTGAGCGAAACCGCCGCCGGCGTCGACACGGACGAAGGATGGTGCGACGTCCTCCACCTTGGGTTCGGCTCGGCCATTCACCCACCCGCTGCCCAATGAGGACAGATAGCCGGGGATGCGGAACACGCCGTGGCTGTCGGAGCCGTCGCGCTGCGCGGCGGCGCAGTTGTCAGCCAGGGTGGCGGCGACCTGCGCGGATGTCCCGTGGCGTTCGAAGATGCTGGCGAGCAAGTCACGCAGCTCGTTGAAGGGCAAGTGGATCGGGTCGCTATGGCAGGCCTGCATCGTCTTGTACTCGTTAGGTGGCGGTGGTCCCGCATCATAGAGTTTGCAAGTTATCTGTCAAATGTTGACTTGGTGACAGAAAACAATCATTTTTCTCCGCAACCGGAGGTCCCCATGAATCGATCCCTCAAGCAACGCCTCGAAGACAGCCAGTCCGCCAGGACGGCCTCGTCACGGGCGATTGCCAACTACATGCTGGCCAACCTGCAGGAGTTGCCGTTCGAAACCTCCGCGGCGATCGCCGAGAAGCTTGGCCTCAGCGAGTCGACGGTCGGGCGCTTTTGCCGTGCCCTCGGTTATGCCCATTTCAAGGCCATGAAGGCGGACCTCAAGGGCGACCTGGGCGATAGCCCCTGGCTGATCGGCGACCGGCTGAAGGAGTTCCGTCAGCAGGCAGTGGCGGGGGATGAGGCACTTTCCACCAGCCTGGAGCGCGAGATGGCGGCACTGATGCGTGTCTATGAACACACCCGCACGCCACAGTGGCGTGCCGTGTGCGAGCGCCTGGCGACAGTGCCGCGCGTGTACGCCGCTGGTTTCCAGACTGAGCGCGGCATCTCCGTGTCGTTCGTCCACCTGCTGCAATACCTGCGCGATGGCGTGTACCTGGTCGATGGTTCGTCCGGTTACTACGGCGACGTGCTGCTGAGTGCGCCTGGGCAAGCGGCGCTGGTGGTCTTCGAGGCCCGGCGCTACTCCCAGCACGCCCTGATCCTCTGCCGCCGTGCGCGCGAGGCGGGCATTCCGGTGACCCTGGTCACGGACGACTACTGCGATTGGGCGGAGCAGTACGCGGATGAAGTGTTCCGTGTGCCGACCGATCTGAACCTGTTCTGGGAATCCACAGGGCCGATGCTGTCGCTGGTCAACCTGCTGCTCAACGACGTCTTCAAGTGCCTCGGCCCTGATGTCGAGCAGCGATTGGAGTCCGTCGCTGCCCTGCACAACGAGTTTGTTGGCTACACCTCCTCACCCGCTCTTGCAGATAGAACAAACCCAAAAAAGAGGGAGCACAGATGAAACGACTCACCCGTTTGGCAATGGCCACCTTGGCACTTTGTGGCGCAGTGGCGACGGCGCAGGCCGAAACCGTACGCATCGCGACAGAAGGCGCCTACCCGCCCTTCAACTACGTGGATTCGAATAACCAGCTGCACGGCTTCGACGTCGACATCGCCAACGCCCTGTGCGCGAAGATGAAGGTCGAGTGCGAGCTGGTCGCCCAGGACTGGGACGGCATCATTCCCGCTTTGCTGGCGAAGAAATACGACGCCGTGGTCGCCTCGATGGTGATAACCGAGGAGCGCCAGAAGAAGGTGGCCTTCACCGACCGTTACTACCGCACCAAGCTGGCGGTCGCCGTGGCCAAGGGTGCGACCGTGCAGGACACTCGCCCCGAAAGCTTCAAGGGCCTGGTGGTCGGCGCCCAGTCGTCCACAACCCAGGGCATGTACGCCGAGGACGTGTTCGGCGCGGCGGGCGCGGAGGTCAAGCTGTACCCCTCGCAGGACGAGGCCAATGCCGACCTGAACAACGGCCGCCTGGACGCGCTGGTGCACGACAAATTCCCGCTGCTCGACTGGCTGGCGCAGGATGGCAAGGATTGCTGCAAGCTGCTCGGTGACATCCAGGAGACCGACGACGACGTGGCCATCGCCGTACGTCAGGACGACAACGTCCTGCGCGAGCGCCTGAACAAAGCCCTGGCCGAGATCATCGCCGACGGCACCTACAAGCAGATCGCCAGCCGCTACTTCCCCTTCGACATTTATTGATCGTCCGCTGCGTGCCCGGCTCCGGCCGGGCACCTCGATGCGAGGCCTGAACCATGTTCGAGCAGTTGGCTCTTCTCTCCCTCGGCGAGGGCGGCTGGGGCATGGCCCTGCTGGCCGGCGCCCTGGTCACGATTTCACTGGCGCTCGCCTGCCTGCCCCTCGGTTTGTCGCTGGGGCTGGGTGTCGCCCTCGGGGCGCGCTCGCAGCGGCGCTTCGTCCGCAGTTTCGCTTCGGCATTCGCCACGGTGTTCCGTGGGCTACCGGAGCTGCTCACGCTCCTGATCGTCTATTACGGCTGCCAGATTGGCGCGCAGAAGCTGCTGGCGCACTTCGGCCACCAGACCGAGGTGACCATCAACGCCTTCTTCGCTGCGATGATCGCTTTCAGCCTGGTGTTCGCTGCCTTCTCCAGCCAAGTCTGGCTGGCCGCCTTCAAGGTGGTCGGCAAGGGCCAGTACGAGGCGGCCAAGGTCCTCGGGTTGTCGCGGCGCGCCACCTTCTTCAAGGTGATTCTGCCGCAGTTGCTGCGGGTTGCCCTGCCAGGCCTGTCGAATAACTGGCTGAGCCTGCTCAAGGACACTTCGCTGGTTTCCACCATCTCCCTGGTGGATGTGATGCGCCAGACCAACCTGGCGGTCAGCGCCACCAAGGAACCGATGCTCTTCTACATCTGCGCCTGCTTGATCTACCTGTTCTTCTCCTCGCTGTCCGGGAGGGTCTTCAGCTATGCCGAGAAGCGCTATAGCCTCGGTCACAGGAGCCAGCGTGCATGAGCGAATTCCTGCATTTCTTCGTCGACCCTGAACTGTTTGAGCGCTACGGCCTACGTCTCTTCGACGGCCTGTTGGTGACCGCCAAGCTGGTGGCGATCTCCTTCAGCCTGGGGATGGTCCTGGGCTTGTTGCTGGCGCTGGCGCGCACCTCCGGCAACCGTGTGCTGCGCGGATTCAGCAGCGGTTATATCTACCTGTTCCGTGGCTCGCCGTTGCTGGCGCAATTGTTCCTGCTCTATTACGGCGTGGGCTCGTTCCGCGAGTTCTGGCAGGACGTGGGCCTCTGGTGGTTCTTCCGCGACGCCTGGTACTGCGCGCTGCTGGCCTTCACCCTGAACACCGCCGCCTACCAGGCAGAGATCTTCCGCGGCAGCCTACTGGCCATCGTCCCCGGCCAGTATGAGGCAGCCTCGGCGCTTGGGCTCAGTCGCTCCACGACCTTCTTCAAGGTGGTGTTGCCGCAATCGATGCTGGTCGCCATCGGGCCGCTGGGCAACGAGCTGATCCTGATGATCAAGGCCAGCGCCATCGCCTCGCTGGTCACCATCCACGACCTGATGGGCGTGGCCAAGGCCGGTTTCTCGCGCACATTCGACTTCCAGATCTACCTCTGGGCGGCGGTGCTTTACCTGGCGGTCGTCGAGCTGCTGCGACGTGCCCTGGTGTTCGCCGAAGCGCGCCTGGGGCGGCACCTGAACTAGGCACTTTCCAATCTCAGCTCCACCAAGAGAGCTCACCGAAGGACTTTCCATGGACTGCGACATCATCGTCCTCGGCGCCGGCATCGTCGGCGTTTCCACTGCCCTCCACCTGCAGGCGCGCGGTCGCGACGTCTGCCTGGTCGACCGCGCCGAGCCCGGTTCGGGTACCAGCCACGGCAACGCCGGCCTGATCGAGCGTTCCAGTGTGATGCCCTATGCCTTTCCGCGCAGCTTCGCGGCGCTGCTGCGCTATGGCCTGAACCGCCAGCCGGACGTGCGCTACAGCCCGTCCTACCTGCCCAGGATCGCCCCCTGGCTGGCTTCCTATTGGCACCATTCCTCGGCACGCCTGTTGGAGCAGGCCGCGCAGGCCATGCTGCCGCTGGTGGAACGTTGCGTCGACGAGCATGACCACTTGGTTGAAGAGGCCGGGCTCGGTCACCTGATCCGCGCGCGCGGCTGGATGGATGTCTACCGCAGCCCCCAGGCCCTGGCCCAGGCCGGCGACGAGGCGCGGGCGCTGGATCGCTTCGGCTTGCGTTACGAAGTGCTCGGCGCCGCGGAGTTGCACAAGCGCGAGCCGCATCTGGGGAATGTCGTGGCCGGCGGCATTCACTGGCATGACCCCAAGACTGTCATCGATCCAGGTGCCCTGGTGCGTGGCTATGCCGATCTCTTCGTGCGGCGTGGCGGGCGTCTGCTCAAGGGCGATGCCGCGACCCTGCGTCAGCAGGCCGGTGGCTGGTGCGTGACGGCCGAAGGGTACGAAATCCAGGGGCGAGAGGCAGTCGTCGCGCTGGGGCCGCAGTCGGCCACGGTGTTCCGCGAGCTGGGCTATCGGATTCCGCTGGCAATCAAGCGTGGTTACCACATGCATTACGCGGCCCAGCCAGGTGCCGTGCTGGAGCATTCGGTCTGCGACAGCCTTGGCGGCTACGTGCTGGCGCCCATGGCTCGCGGCATTCGCCTGACTACCGGCATCGAATTCGCCGCCCCGGACGCACCGGTCAATGAAATCCAACTGGGCCGTGCCGAACGCCTGGCCCGCGAACTGTTCCCGCTTGGCGAGCGCTTGGATGCCGAGCCTTGGCTGGGCCGCCGCCCCTGCCTGCCGGACATGCGCCCGGTGATCGGCCCGGCGCCCGACCACCCTGGCTTGTGGTTCAACTTCGGCCACGCCCATCACGGCCTGACCCTGGGGCCGGTCAGCGGTCGCTTGCTGGCGGAGATGATCACCGGCGCCAAGACCTTCACCAATCCGGCGCCCTTTGGCGCGCAACGCTTCGCCTAGGAGCTCGATCCTGATCGGAACGCTCCGCCACCGCGCTTTGCGCGGTGGCTTCAGTGCCGGCGCCTGGCCGGCCTACAACTGCCGATACCTGACAAAGAGGACAAGAAAATGTTATCGAGCATGAAAACCGCCAGTACCCCGCAACCCCATCTGGCCAGCGTGTCGAAGCCAGCTGCCGTCGTGATCGAGGGGCTGCAGAAGAGCTATGGCGACTTCCAGGTGCTCAAGGGCATCGACCTGGTCGTGCGACAGGGGGAACGCATTGTGCTGTGCGGGCCGTCCGGCTCCGGCAAGTCCACCTTGATCCGCTGTATCAACCGCCTGGAAAGTGCCAGTGGCGGCCGCATCGTCGTCAACGGCTGCGACCTGATGGATGAGTCGTCGCGCAGTGGCGCGGTGTTGCGTGACGTCGGCATGGTGTTCCAGCACTTCAACCTGTTCCCGCACATGAGCGTGCTGGACAACTGCATTCTTGCACCCATGTCCGTTCGCGGCCTGTCCCGCGCCCAAGCCGAGGAGAGAGCCCGCGAATTCCTGCGTAAGGTCGGCATCGAAAGCCAGGCGCACAAGTACCCCAGCCAGCTTTCCGGCGGTCAGCAGCAACGCGTTGCGATTGCCCGGGCGCTGTGCATGGAGCCGAAGATCATGCTGTTCGACGAGCCCACCTCCGCGCTGGACCCGGAAATGGTCGGCGAGGTGCTGGATGTGATGGTGAAGCTGGCCGGCAGCGGCATGACCATGCTCTGCGTGACCCACGAGATGGGCTTTGCCCGGCAGGTGGCCGAGCGGGTGTTATTTCTGGAAGGCGGCAGCATCGTCGAAGACAGCCCGCCGGAATCCTTCTTCAATGCGCCCAAAAGCGAGCGGGCCAGGGCCTTCCTTGCGCAGATCCTGCATTGATCGGTGGATACGCGCGCAATCGAGTCAAACTCCGTAGGAACGAACTCAATCGCCAAGCAGGCCAAAGGCCTACCGTGGGTTGGTGCGGGTCATGCTGGTCTGAGCCTGCGAAGCCCAACGCTGGATCTAGCCGGGATCGTTGGGCTTCGCTTCGCTCAACACAACCTACGAGCGCTTGGCCGTCAGCTGTTTGGTAGCAGGCGGCAGGTCAGGCTCTTGATGTAGCGGGTCTCGGCAATGGCCGGGTGCACTGGGTGGTCGGGGCCCTGGCCGCCGCGTTCCAGCAGTTGCATGTTGCGGTCCAGGTGGCGGGCGCTGGAGAGCAGGATATTCTGCAGGTCGTCTTCCGGCAGGTGCATCGAGCAGGAGGCGCTGACCAGGATGCCATCCTTGTTCAGCAGGCGCATGGCTTGCTCGTTCAGGCGGCGGTAGGCGGCTTCCCCGTTCTTCAGGTCCTTCTTGCGCTTGATGAACGCGGGCGGGTCGGCGATGACCACGTCGAAACGTTCTTCAGCTGCTTTCAGCTCCTTGAGGGCTTCGAACACGTCGCCTTCGACGCACGCGACCTGCTCGGACAGGCCGTTCAGCGCAGCGTTGCGCTCGACGCCATCAAGGGCGAAGCCTGAGGCATCCACACACATCACCTCGGTTGCACCGAAGGCTGCGGCTTGCACGCCCCAGCCGCCGATGTAGCTGAACAGGTCGAGTACGCGCTTGCCCTTCACGTAGGGCGCCAGGCGTGCACGGTTCATGCGGTGGTCGTAGAACCAGCCGGTCTTCTGGCCTTCCAGCACCGGGGCTTCGAACTTCACGCCGTTTTCTTCCAGCGCGACCCACTCCGGCACCACGCCGAAGGCGGTATCGACGTAGCGCTCCAGACCCTCGGCATCGCGGGCGCTGGAGTCGTTCTTCCAGAGCACGCCGCGCGGCGTGAGGACCTGCACCAGGGCTTCGAGGACGGCGTCCTTGTTGCGCTCCATGGCGGCGGAAGCGAGTTGCACCACGAGGATGTCACCGAAGCGGTCCACCACCAGGCCCGGTAGCAGGTCGGAGTCGCCGTAGACCAGGCGGTAGAAGGGCTTGTCGAACAGGCGCTCGCGCAGGCTGAGGGCGACGTTGATGCGATGCACCAGCAGCGACTTGTCGAGCGTGTGCTTGACGTCGCGGGACATCAGGCGGGCGCAGATCAAGTTGTTCGGGCTGATCGCGACGATGCCCAGCGGCTTGCCGCCAGCGGCTTCAAGCACGGCCTGGTCACCTGGAGCGAAGGCGTTCAGCGGTGTGGCGACCACGTCGACTTCGTTGCTGTAGACCCACAGGTGGCCGGCGCGCAGGCGTCGATCGGCATTGGCTTTGAGGCGCAGACTGGGCAGGGACATGTGTCGCTCTCCGGAAAAAAGGCCGGGATTATACCCCAGCAGGCCCCTGCATCGGAGCCCGCCCGGCGGCCTTGGCGGTGGCGTTCGGGGCTGGAAAATTCCGTGGTTACCCGCGCCATGGCCGCAGGCAACCAGTTAGACTGTGGCCTCGGTCATCCTTTCGCACATCCCAATGGCTCAAGAACTTTCCGCAGAACAGATTCGTCAGGTCCTGCAAGGCATCAGCGTGCCGCCGCAACCGCAGATCATGGTCGACTTGCAGATGGAGCAGGTCATGCCCCATCCCGACCTGAAGACCATTGCTCGTTTGATCGGCCAGGACCCGGGCCTGTCTGGCGCGTTGCTGAAGATCGTCAACTCGCCGTTCTTCGGCCTGACCAACCGTATCGCCTCGATCCAGCAGGCGGTCAACCTGCTCGGCTGCAACACCGTGGTCAACCTGATCAACGCGCAGTCGATCAAGGGCGAGATGAGCGACGAAACCATCGTCACCCTGAACCGCTTCTGGGACACTGCACAGGACGTGGCCATGACCAGCCTGACCCTGGCCAAGCGTATCGGCTACCAGTCGCCGGACGAGGCCTACGCATTGGGCCTATTCCACAACTGTGGCATCCCGCTGATGCTCAAGCGCTTCCCCGACTACATGATGGTGCTGGAAGAGGCCTACGCATGCGCCGGCCCTGAGCGCCGCGTGGTCGACACCGAAAATCGTCTGCTGAACACCAATCACGCGGTGGTGGGCTATTTCACCGCGCGCTCCTGGCGTCTGCCCGAGCACCTTTGCGAGGCCATCGCCAACCATCACAATGCGCTGTCGATCTTCAACGACGACACGGGCCGTGAGGCACAGTTGAAGACGCTGCTGGCGATCCTGAAGATGGCGGAGCATGTCTGCGCGTCGCACCTGGTGCTGGGCAATCAGGCCGAAGATTACGAATGGAAGAGCATCAGCGCCCTGATGCTGGACTACGTCGGCCTTTCCGAGTACGACTTTGAGAACCTCAAGGAAAGTATCCGCGAATTGGGTGTGAGCTGAACTGGACCGGCCCCGCTGCAGCTGATGTAGGAGCGGGGGGACGCCGAGCCTCTTCGCGAGCAAGAACTCGGCGCGAAGTGGTTCGCGAGCCAGCTCGCTCCTACAAGGTCATCCACGTATACCTCTACTGAACCCCGAGATTCCTGATGCCTGAATTGCCCGAAGTCGAGACGACCCGCCGCGGTATCGCGCCCTTCCTGGAGGGGCAGCGCGTCAGCCGCGTGATCATCCGCGAGCGTCGCCTGCGTTGGCCGATTCCCGAGGACCTGGATGTGCGCCTCTCCGGCCAGCTCATCCTGCATGTCGAACGGCGTGCCAAGTACCTTCTGCTGGAAGCCGAGGTGGGCACCCTGATCAGCCACCTGGGCATGTCCGGGAGCCTCAGGCTGGTGGAGACCGGGCTGCCGGCGGCCAAGCACGAGCATGTGGATATCGAACTGGAGTCGGGCCTGGCGTTGCGCTACACCGATCCGCGCCGCTTCGGCGCGCTGCTCTGGAGCGACGATCCGCTCAATCACGAGCTGCTCCGCCATCTGGGGCCGGAACCTTTGACTGGCCTGTTCGACGGTGAGCGTCTGTATCAGCTGTCGCGTGGGCGCAGCATGGCGGTCAAGCCGTTCATCATGGATAACGCCGTAGTGGTCGGGGTAGGCAACATCTACGCTAGCGAGGCATTGTTCGCTGCAGGCATCGACCCGCGCCGCGAGGCTGGTTCGATTTCCCGTGCGCGTTATCTGAAGCTCGCCGACGAGATCAAGCGCATCCTCGCCCAAGCCATCGAATGTGGTGGCACCACCCTGCGCGACTTCGTCGGCGGTGACGGCAAACCTGGGTACTTCCAGCAGGAGCTGTTCGTCTACGGCCGTGGTGGCGAGTTCTGCAAGCAGTGCGGTTCGACCCTGCGCGAAGTGCGTTTGGGCCAGCGTGCCAGCGTCTATTGCCCTCGCTGCCAGCGCTGAATCCTGACCAGGCCTCCACTCTGGAGGCCTGCGATATCCAATAACAACAAGCAAGCAGATCTGAAATGAATGGGAACTACTTGCCGCGCAATCGCTTCGCCGAAGCGGTTGGCCATGGCGTGCTAAGGCTCATGGGCTGGCGGATCGAGGGACGGCTGCCGGCCCTCGACAAATTCGTGGTGATCGGCGCCCACCACACCTCCAACTGGGATTTTGTGATTTTCCTCGCCGTGAAGTTCGTCCTGCGCCTGAATGCGCGCTGGTTCGGCAAGCACACCATTTTCCGCTGGCCCTTCGCCCATCTGCTGCAGCGTTGGGGCGGCGTGCCGATCCGGCGTCACCTCAAGCTGAACATGGTGGAACAGGCCATCGATGGATTCAGGCAGCACCCGCAGTTCATGCTGGTGATTTCTCCGGAAGGCACCCGCAAGCGCGTGGAGCGCTGGAAGATGGGGTTCTACCACATCGCCCGCGGTGCCGGCGTGCCTATAGTCCCAGCAGCGCTGGACTACGCCAACCGGCGGGTGGTGATCGGCGAGCCGTTCTGGCCCAGCGGCGACGAACAGGAGGACTTGCGGCAGCTTCTGGCGTTCTATCGCCCCTACGTGCCGAAGAAACCCGGCTACGCTTTTCATGGTGATTGACGGCCTTCACGCTGTTCGTCATCCCGGCGCTGATATAGTTCTGTCCATTCCCAATTGCTGAAGGATCGCCCGCATGAACCTGTTTCGCACTTCCGCTGCTGTCCTGGCGCTGACCACTGGCCTGCTGGCGCTGCCGGCTCATGCGGAAGTGGTGCAGGAAAACGTCAGCGGCGACCCGATGTATACCGCCAACGCACCCGCGGGTTACCGCATGGTCGGCGACATCCTGATCGCCCGACCCATGCTGCTCGCTGCGACCGTCATCGGCACCGGCTTTTTCATCATCAGCCTGCCGTTCTCCGCACTGGGTGGGAATGTGGGTGAGGCTGCACAGGAACTGGTGGTGGTGCCGGCCAAGGAAACTTTCGTCCGTTGCCTGGGCTGCGCGGTCAGCGGCTACAGGGCAGACTGACTCCAGACGCGGGTCCATGACGACGGCCCCTGGCCCCATCGGGGCGGGGGCCGTCGGCGTTTCGGTGCGTCATCCTCCTTGCCGTACCGGCCTTGCGTGGAGTAATAGCAAGGGCTCGGTTTCGTGAGGGATATTTCATCGGTGAAGGACTATCCGCGCATCATCTTGCTGGTGCTGGCCTCTGTCGCCATGGCCAGCAGCTTCTGGTTCAGTTCCGGCTGGCTGCAGCTCTGCGCCGGACTGGCGCTGTTCCTGTTCGGCATGCAGTGCCTGGAGGAGGGGCTGCGGCAACTGGCAGGCAGCAAGCTCGAGCAGTTGCTTGCCCGCAGCACGGCCACGCCGTTCAAGGGCCTGATGTTTGGCATCTGCGGGACGCTGTTGCTGCAGTCCAGCACGCTGGTATCGCTGCTGACCATTGCCTTCATCAGCACTGGGCTGATCCAGCTTGCCGGGGGCATCGCCATCCTCTTCGGTGCCAACCTCGGTGCCACCAGTGGCATCTGGCTGCTGGCCCTGGCTGGGCAGAATCTCAGTCTCAGTCCCTTGGCATTGCCTCTGCTGGTGTTCGGCGTAATGGGTGGCTTCGTGGGTGAGAAAAGCAAGGCCGCCGGGCGCATCGTGCTGGGAATAGCCTTCATCTTCCTCGGTATCGACCAGATCAAGGATGGCTTCTCCAGCTTCGGCGAAGGCTTGGACATGACCGCGTACCAGGCGGATGGGCTGCTCGGTAACCTGTTGTTCGCGCTGGTCGGCCTGCTGGTGACCGTGGTGCTGCAATCCAGCCATGCAGCCCTGATGCTGACCCTTGCAGCGCTGGCCGGCGGCCAGTTGGAACTAGGCCAGGCCCTGGCCATTGCCATCGGTTCGAACATCGGCAGCAGCGTCACCACGGCCTTCGTCGGTTCGCTCGGTGGCAACCGCAGCGGCCAGCGCCTGGCCCTGGCTCATGTGTTGTTCAACGTGGTGACCTGCAGCCTGGCCTTTGCTCTCCTTTCACCGCTGGCCTGGCTGGTTGGCTACCTGGCTGCACTGACGCGACTGGCCGGCAACGAACTGATCCAACTGGCCATGTTCCACAGTCTGATCAATGCCATGGGCGTGGTGCTCTTCTGGCCCCTGCAGGAGCGCCTCGCGCTTTGGCTGGTGCGCTGGCTGCCAGAGCGCGAAGAGCCCCGGGTGCTGATCACCGAGTTGGCCGTGGGCACAGAAGAGCCCGAACGCACGCGCGCGCGTTACCTGAACGAGCGGGCGCTGGATTCGGTGGACGCCGCGGCCAGCGCAGTGGTCCGCGAGCTGCAGCACCTTAGCCGGCTGAGCGTGGAGGTGATCTGCCACGCCTTGTACCTGCCCGTGGACCAGTTGACGCATGCTCATCCAGACGAGCACCTGCTTCAGGCAAGGCCCGAGCGCCATCACCTGGATGCCGAATCCCTCTATCAACGCCACATCAAGGGCGTCTACGGCGACCTGCTGAGCTTCATGGGGCGTCTCGACCTGCCGATGGATGAGGCCCACCAGCAGTTCTGGATCGGCTGCCAGGTCGCAGCCCTGCAGTTGGTGGATGCGGTAAAGGATGCCAAGCACCTGCAGAAGAATCTTGGGCGCTATCTGGACGCGGAGCCTTCAGCTGCCCGCGATGCCTACGTGGATCTGCGTCGCAACTTGCTGGCGTTGCTCCACGAACTGCGAGAACTGGCGCGCACTGAGCTGCCTGAGGAGCTGTGGCAGTCACGTCTCAGCGCCCTGGACGAGAAGGCCGCGCACTTCGATGGCGGGTTCCGTACCCGGCTGTTCGCCGCGGTGCGTCGCCAGGAACTGGATGGCTTCCAGACCAGCTCATTGATGAACGACCTCGGCTATGCCAGTCGTATTTTCCAGAGCCTGCGCAATGTGCTGATGCTGAGCGAGGGGCAGGAACTGTTCCGCGAGCTGCGCAGGGTCGACCAGGATGAGGAGTCGTTGATCGTCTTGTAGGGGAGGGGCGCGCGACGACCCCCCTGCGGACGTGAGATTACTCCGCCGTTATGGGCGTCATGAGCACCTCGGAAAGGCCCAGGCCGCGCGGGTCGCTGGCGGCCTCAAGGGTGCGCTTGGCCTTGTTCCAGAACAACACCTGCTGGTTGCCATAGTTGCGTTCCAGCGGCTTGAGGCTGTAGCCGCGGGCTCGCAGTTCGGCGCTTTCGCTGGCGCTGAAGGCGCCGGGCTCATGCTCGATCTGGTCGGGCAGGTACTGGTGGTGATAGCGCGCCACGGCTGGCCAGCGGGCTACCGGCTGGCCACTCAGGTATTCCAGGACCGATAGCAGCACCATGCTGGGAATTCGGCTGCCGCCGGGGGTGCCGAACGCGGCGAATTCCTGCTCGCTCTCGATGAACGTGGGGCTCATGCTCGAAAGCGGGCGCTTTCCGGCGGCGATCGCATTGGCCTGGCTGCCGGCCAGCCCGTAGGCATTGGCACCGCCTGGGTCTGCGGCGAAGTCGTCCATCTCGTCATTCAGCAGCACGCCGGTTTCGGGCACCGTGAAAGCCGCGCCGAAGGGCAGGTTGATCGATAAGGTGGCGGCCACGGCGTTGCCGTCCTTGTCGATCACCGTGAAGTGGGTGGTGTGATCGCCCTCGCTCCAGGGCGGGGAGGGCGGCAGGCTGCTGCTCGGGGTGGCGCGGCGGGCGTCGATGCCCTCTGCCAGGCCTTCCAGGTATCCGGCGTCGAGCAGCTTGGTCGTGGGGATGCGGACAAAGTCCGGGTCGCCAAGCAAGCCCCGGTCGCGGTAGGCGCGGCGCAGCACTTCAACAACGTAATGGGTGCGCTGAATGCGGTCGGCTTTCTGCCAGGGCAGTTGTTGCAGCATTGCCAGGCTCTGCGCCAAGGCAATGCCGCCTGCCGAGGGTGGCGGTGCGCTGATCAGTTCGCGGCCTTCGGCAAGGCTGAAACGAATCGGCTGTCGCTCTACCGTCCGGTAGTCGGCGAGGTCGGTCAGGGTCCAGATTCCGCCGGCGGCGCGCACACTTTGCACCATCTTCTCGGCGGTGTGTCCGGCATAGAAACCGGCCTTGCCATAGCGGGCGATATGCTCAAGGGTGTCGGCCAGGTCCGGTTGGCGCAGCAGGCTGAATTCTTCCGGGATCTCGCCGCGGTGGTCGAGGAACAGGCGAGCGCTTTCCGGGTCATCGCGCAGGGCTGCGAGACGCCAACTGGCGCGTTCACGGTAGATGCGATCGACGGAGATGCCATCACGCGCCAGGCGGATGGCCGGGGTCAGGCTGTCATTGAGGGGCAGGCGCCCGTAGTGTCCGGCCAGGTCCACCAGCGCGGCGGGCAGGCCGGGGATCGCTGCTGCCAGTGGCCCGTCGAGGGAGAGGCCGGTCTGGATCCTGCCATTACGCTTGTAGAGCTTGGCATGGGCGGCGCGCGGTGCACGTTCGCGCGCATCGAGAAAGCGATAGACGGGTTTGGCACCGGCCTGGCGCAGGAGGAAGAAGCCGCCACCGCCCAGGCCTGACCCATAGGGCTCGGCTACGGCCAGCGCCGCGCTGATGGCGACCGCAGCGTCGAAGGCGTTGCCGCCCTGGTTCAGAGTTTCCATGCCGGCCACTGTGGCGGCGGGATTGGGCGTGGCGACCGCAGCGCGGCCCGGCTCGGCAGCCTGGAGCGCGCCCGCGAGGAGAAGGAGCGTAACGAGCAGCGCGCTACGCCAGTTCAAGCCGCGTTCCGGGCGGCCCATGGGCTCAGGCCTTTCCGGTGAGCTTCAGGTACTTTTCCATCAGCTCGTCCTTGCTTTCGACATGGGTTTCGTCCAGTGGGATGCAATCCACCGGGCAAACCTGCTGGCATTGCGGCTCGTCGTAATGGCCGACGCACTCCGTGCACAGGTTGGGATCGATCACGTAGATCTCCTCGCCTTGGGAGATCGCGCCGTTAGGGCACTCGGGTTCGCAGACGTCGCAGTTGATGCAGTCGTCGGTGATTTTCAGGGACATCGGGACAACTCCTGCCGTCGCAAGGCAGCGGCGGCCATGAACAGAAATTAGCGGAATTGTGCCGGATTGCCGTGATCGGCGCATCTGTTGCGCGCGCCGACCAAGGCAGACGGTCCGTCAGCGCTTGAAGCGTTCGGCCAGGGCTTGCGCCACGGCAGGGTGGACGAACTTGCTGATATCACCGCCCAGGGCCGCTATCTCACGCACCAGGGTGGAGGAGATGTAGGAATACTTTTCCGACGGCGTGAGGAACATGCTCTCCACATCCGGCGCCAGTTGGCGGTTCATGTTGGCCAGCTGGAACTCGTACTCGAAGTCGGACACCGCGCGTAGACCGCGCAGGAAGACATTCGCGTTCTGCTCCTTGACGAAATGCGCCAGCAGGCTGGAAAAGCCCACCACCTCGACGTTCGGCAAGTGCTTGGTGACCTCGCGGGCCAGTTCCACACGCTGTTCCAGGCTGAACAGCGGATTCTTCTTGGGGCTGGCGGCTACCGCGATGATCACGGTATCGAACAGGCGCGATGCGCGCTCGATCAGGTCGCCATGGCCCTTGGTGATAGGGTCGAAGGTGCCCGGGTACAACACTCGGTTCATCGCGACGTCCTGGCAGGGGTCCGTAAGGGACTCGGATGTTAGCGCAGCAGGCCCCCGCGGCCAAGATTAGGCCGCACACGGGGACATGTGGCAGGTGCTATCAGGCTTTGCCGAGCCTCTCGGCAAGGGCGCTGGCGAGCTTGGCGGTTAGTCCATAGACGGACAGCTGCGGGTTGGCGCCGATACTGGTTGGAAATAGCGAGCCATCATGGACCGACAGGTTGGCCAGCTGGTGATGGCGGCCCAGGCTGTCGGTGACGGCTAGTCTGGGGTCTTCACCCATGGCGCAACCGCCCATTACGTGGGCGCTGCCCAGGCGAGTGCGGTACAGCCTCAGGGGCAGGCTGTCGATCAAGCTGCGGGCGTCGGCAAGGGTCTTCACGTAGTCGGCGTCACTGTGCAGCGGCAGCACCGCACGGGCCCCGGCGGCGAACTGGATTTCCGCCATCACATGGAAGGCCCGGCGGATGCCGTCCCAGGTGTAGTCGGTCATCCGGTAGTCGAGCACGGGGCTGCCGTCGCCACGCAGTTCCACCGTGCCTTCGGCGCTATCCGGGTGGAAGCCATCACGCATCAGCGCCAGCATCACGTTGGTGTGGGGTAGCTGCTCCATGCGCAGGGCATTGTCGACGCCGAAGCGGCCGAGCAAGGTGGCAGTGAGGGAGGGCTGCAGCGGCGGCACCTCCAGCTTGTAGGACATGCGCCCGGTGGTGCCGTCGTCCCACTGGAAATGGTCGGAGTAGATCGATTGCGGCGCGCCGTAGAACGGGTTGATCAACCGGTCGAACTGCGCGGCGGAGAAGTTCACCACATGCAGGAAGGTGCGCTTGCCGGTGCGGCCATGCGGGTTGGGCGCATCCGAGCGTAGGAGCAAGCCGGGTGTGTTGATGCCGCCACCAGCCAGTACATAGTGGCGTGCCTTGACGGTGATCCTGCGACCGGTCGGGGCGACGCAACGGTCGTCCAGGGCCAGGCATTCGATACCGGAGACCTGATCACCGTCGATCAGCAGCCGCTCGGCGCGGGCCAGGTAGAGCAGCTCTCCGCCCTTCTCGAGAGTGGCGGGAATGGTGGTGACCAGCATCGATTGTTTGGCGTTGGTCGGGCAGCCCACCCCGCAGTAACCGAGATTCCAGCAGCCGCGCACGTTTCGCGGGATGACTTTCCAGTGGTAGCCGAGCTTCTCGCAGCCAGCACGGATCACGTCATTGTTGGCGTTCGGCGGTAGCGACCAGGGGGCGACGCCCAGTCGCTGTTCCATCTTTTCGAACCAGGGGGCCATGTGGGCCACGCCCAGCCCTTTGACTCCGTGCTCCTTGGCCCAGTGCTCCAGGGTCGGCTCCGGGGTGCGAAAGCTGGAGGTCCAGTTGACCAGGGTGGTGCCACCGACGGCACGGCCCTGCAGTACGGTGATCGCGCCGTCCTTGGTCATGCGGCCGATGCCTTCCTGGTACAGGGCCGGGTACGCCTCGGCTTCCTGCATCTTGAAGTCGGTACTGGTCTTGAGTGGGCCCTCTTCGATCAGCAGCACCTTGAAACCGGCTGCACTGAGGATTTCCGCGGTGGTGCCGCCGCCCGCACCGCTGCCGACGATGGCGACGTCGGCCTCCAGGATCAGGTCCTGCTCCAGGCGCGAGCCATTGTGGGTTTTCCAGCCGCGGGCCAGGCCTTCGGTGAACAGATCGGGTACGGGCATGTCGGGTCTCAGGTCTTATTGTTTTGGGCAGGGCTCAAACAGCCGGCGGGCCGGGATAGCCGCAATGGGCCCAGGATTCCGGGCGGCCATACCAGGCCATCATCACCAGCTGCAGCAGCGAGACGTGGCCCATTTGCAACAAACCGATGGAGCTGTTTTGCCAGCGGTCGAGAAACTGGCGGACATCCTCAGCGCTGGCCTTCTCCCAACTGCCCCAGACCCCGGTCAGCGGCCCGCGGGTCAGTGGTAGCGCCATAACATCGAAGAGTTGCACGGTGAGCTTGAGCATCTCCGGCGAGAGCCGGTGCAGCGAATAATCCAGACTCTGCAGGGTACCTTCGAGGGCCTGGGGCATCTGCGCAGGCGCCACAGTGCCTTCCAGCATCACCGGTATCAGCGCGCGCAGGAATGGCAGGTCAGAGTCTCTGAGCACTGCAAAGCCGATTGCTGGCATGCTCGCCGAGCAGCCGGTGAGGCTGGCCGTGACGCCTACCGTGGTGAGGAAGGCAGAGCCGAACAGGCCGACCTTGAGCAGGCTCCGTCGGGACAGGCCCGTTGATTCGAAGGTGGTTTCGCGCATTTTTCTTATGTGCCTGCGAGGGCCCGCCTCAGCGGACGAAGAGTTTGTAGACCAGCTTCTGGATGGCCTTGCCGTAGGGTGGGTAGATCATCTTCGCGGCATTGAAGCGCTGTTTGATGAACACGCCCTTGGCCTTGCTGAAGGTGAGGAAGCCTTCATGGCCGTGATAGTGGCCCATGCCGGAGGGGCCGACTCCGCCGAAGGGCATGTCGTCCTGGGCTACGTGCAGCAGGGTGTCGTTCAGGCACACGCCGCCAGAGTGGGTCTCGTTCAGTACGCGTTGCTGTTCGCGCTTGTCGTAGCCGAAGTAGTAAAGCGCCAGCGGCCGCGGACGGTCGTTGATGTAGGCGAAGGCATCGTCGATGTTCGAGTAGGTCACCACCGGCAGCAGCGGGCCGAAGATCTCTTCCTGCATCAGTTTCATGTCATCCGTGGCGTTAAGCACCAGGGTGTGCGGCAGCCGGCGGCCCTGCGCTTCGGGGAACAGCGGGACCAGGTGTGCGCCCTTGGCCTCCGCATCGGCTAGATAGCCCTTGAGGCGGCCCAGTTGGCGTTCGTTGATGATGGCGGTGTAGTCAGGATTGTCGGCCAGCTTCGGGAAGAAGGCCTGGACCGCCAGGCGATAGGCTTCGACGAATTCCTGGGCGCGCGCCTTGGGTACCAGCACATAGTCCGGCGCCACGCAGGTTTGCCCTGCGTTCAGGGTTTTGCCGAAGGCGATACGCTCGGCGGCATGGGCCAGTGGCACGTCGTGGGAAACGATGGCCGGCGATTTGCCGCCCAGTTCCAGGGTCACCGGCGTCAGATTTTCCGCCGCCGCGCGCATCACGTGCTTGCCGATGCTGGTGGCGCCGGTGAACAGCAGGTGGTCGAAGGGCTGCCGGGAGAAGGCCACGCCCACGTCCGCCTCGCCCAGGACAACCGCTACCAGGTCTTCGGGAAAGATCTGCGCCAGCAGGTCCTTGAGCAGCTGCGAGGTGGCCGGGGTGGATTCACTCATCTTGATCATCACCCGGTTGCCCGCTGCCAGCGCCCCCACCAGCGGGCCAATGGCAAGGTACAGAGGGTAGTTCCACGGCACGATCACGCCGACGACGCCCAGCGGCTGATACACAACCTTGGCGGAGGCAGGCTGGAACGCCATGCCGACACCGCGCCGCGACGGCTTCATCCATCGGCGGATGCGTTGGGTCGCGTATTGGATACCGTGCAGGCTCGGCATGATCTCGGCGATTCGGGTTTCATCCGCCGAACGGTTGCTGAAATCTTCGGAGATCGCCGCGATCAGCGCTTCCTGCTGGCTGAGCAGCAGTGCTCGGAGCGACTTCAGCCACTGGATGCGCTGCTCGGCACTGGGCATGGGGTTGGCGCGGAAAGCCTCGCGCTGGTGCTGGAAAAGGCTCTCCAGCGAGCTGATCTGCTGCTGGCTTTGTTGCAGGTAGGCGATGTCGGCGACCATGCTTCGGCTCCTATGCGGGCCTTGATATTTTGGTGTCGCTGGATTTTTAGAGCAATTACTCTAGCCTGTCAAATGGCAGGCCTGCCGTAGTGTCTGGCCGCAGCCCAACGAAAAGCTGGGCAGGTGCTTGTGAGGGAACACCGGGTGTTTCCTTGCAGCCACGCGGTGTACCTTTGGCGCTCGCCATGCCCCACCGATTGCAGGATGAATTGCCAGATGGCCCCACGACCCAAGACCCGCGACCGTATCGTCCAGGAGAGCCTGACGCTGTTCAACGTCCAGGGCGAGCGCAACGTGACCACCAACCATATTGCCGCGCATCTGGGCATGTCGCCGGGCAATCTCTATTACCACTTCCGCAACAAGCAGGAGATCATCGCCGAGCTGTTTGCCCTTTATGAGGCCCAGGTCGACGACTTCCTGCGCCTGCCAGAAGGCCGGGAGGTGACGGTGGAGGACAAGACCTTCTATCTGGAGGCCTTGCTCGCGGCCATGTGGCAGTACCGATTCCTGCATCGCGACCTGGAGCATTTGCTGGAGTCCGATCCCGAGCTGGCCGCGCGCTACCGGCTCTTCGCTCAACGCTGCCTGGACCATGCCCAGCTCATTTACCGGGGTTTCGTGCATGCCGGAATCCTGCTGATGAACGACGCTCAGGTCGAAGCCCTGACCCTCAATAGCTGGATCATCGTCACTTCCTGGGTACGCTTTCTCTGCACGACTCGCACTGAGTCGGCCGATCTCAGCGAGGACATGCTGCGCCGAGGTATCTACCAGGTGCTGGCGCTGGAGGGCGGTTATCTCGCGCCCGAGGTGCAGCCGGCGGTGCGGGCGCTGTACGAGAGGCTGTACGTGCCGTTGGAGCTGGTAATCCCGGATTGATCCAACCAACCTTGGCTGTGCGGGCCGTGACATCGCTGCGATGGCTATAGCGTTGTGACCAACCCCACCATCGCTGGAGCGGTACCTCCAACCCTGCCAGGAAATCGCAGGTGGTTTTTCACAGGGCGAAACCCGGCATATAGCAGCCCTTGGTTGCAATCAGCCTCGTAGCTTCGATTGGCCTCTCAGCCAGGTGGGGATCCGCCGTTCCAGGTAGTAGGCCGGAGTCTTCGGCGTTCCCTCGATGAACCCCACGTGCCCGCCATTTGGGTGCAGCTCCATCTGGGTGCTGGCGGACAGCTCATGGGCCTCCGGCAGACTGTGGCGGAAGACGAAGGGGTCGTCGGCGGCCTGGATCAACAGGGTGGGGATGCGGATGCCGCCAAGGTAGTAGCGGCTGGAGGCCCGGCGGTAGTAGTCCTGAGCATCGGCGAAGCCATGCAGGGGGGCGGTGATGCGGCCGTCGAAGTCCCAGAAAGTGCGCAGCCCGTCGAGGGGGCCGAGTTGTTCCAGGGTAGAAAGATGGTCCGATTGTCCGTGGTAGGCGAAGTGGCGCTGCTTGCTCTTCACGTAGGCCACCATCTCGCGCATGAAGTGCGCCTGGTAGACCCGCGAGAACCCCAGGCCGATGCGGTCGGCACACTGATCGAGGCGATAGGGCACCGAGACCGCCACGGCAGCTTGCAATGGGCAATCGTCAGCTGTTTCGCCGAGATACTTGAGCAGCACGTTGCCCCCCAGCGAGAAACCAACGGCATAGAGCGGCGCCAGTGGGCGACTGGCACGCAGGTGCGCGACCGTGGCTGCGAGATCCTCGCTGGCCCCGGAGTGGTAGCTGCGAGGTAGCAGGTTGGGTTCGCCCGAGCAGCCGCGCCAGTTGATTGCGATGCTGGCCCAGCCTTGGGCGGCCAACTTCTGCTGGAGACCGAGAACATACAACGAACTGGAAGAGCCGGTGAGCCCATGCAACACCAGCACCAGCGGGGTGCTGGCTTCATGGGGGCCATACCAGTCGAGGTCAAGGAAGTCGCCATCCTCCAGCCACAGTCGCTCGCGCTGCCGCTCAAGCTGCGGCGGGGTGCGGCAGAACGGCGACCAGAGTGTCTGCAGGTGCGGCCCAGGCAGCCACCAGGCGGGCAGGAATGCTGCCCGGCTGGCATCTGGGTTGAATTGGAATGAGGTCATCGGACGTACCCAACTGTCAGGTTGGTCTGCCCGCACTCAGGTCTGGCGTTGCCAGAGGGCGTAGTACACCTGGCCAGTTTTCTTCTCGCGGTGCAGGCGCCAATTGCCCGGTAGGCCGAGTGTCGAAGGCGGGGTCTCGCTTTCGGTATAGACCCAGGATTGGGGGGCCAGCCAGCCCCGACTTTCCAACAGGTCGCAGACAGGCGACAGCAGGCCTTTATGGAAAGGCGGGTCGAGGAAAACCAGGTCGTAAGTCGTGGGCGACTGGGTGTCGAGGTAGCGCAGGGCATCGCTCTGCAGCAGTTGCCCGCGCTCGCAGCGCAGCACGTCGAGGGTGCTGCGCAGAGCGGCGACCGAGTCGGGGTTGAGGTCCAGCGCCAGTGCTTCTGCGGCACCGCGCGAGAGCGCTTCCAGGTACAGGGCGCCGCTGCCGGCGAAGGGGTCCAGCACACGGGCACCCTCGATATAGGGCGCCAGCCAGTTGAACAGGGTTTCGCGCACTCGATCCGGGGTTGGGCGCAGGCCCGGACCATCGGGGAACGCGAAACGGCGCGAGCGCCATTCGCCGCCGATGATGCGCAGCTGGCCCTGGCCGCCGTGAGAGGGTTTGGCAGGTCTGGCGGTTGGCTTGCGCATCAGTGCTCCGGTACGCCGCTGGGCAGCGCGGCGGGTTTGTCGGTGGGAGGCGGGAGCTCCTTCTGGGCGACGGTCGGGCCGGCGGTGACGATGACGAAGTCATCCGCGCTGAGGTGCTTGGCCATCGCCGCCTTGACCTCGGCGACATCGAGCGCCTGGACTTGCCGCATGAAGTCTTCCAGGTAGGTCAGCGGCAGGTTGTAGAAACCGATGGCGCCGAGCTGCCCGACGATGTCGGCATTGCTCGCGGTGGATAGCGGGAAGCTGCCGGCCACCTCACGCTTGGCATCGTCCAGCTCCTTCTGGGTTGGCCCCTCGGCCAGGTACTGGCGGACAATGTCCTGCACCAGCTTGAGCGTGCCCTGGCTCAGTTCGGCGCGGGTCTGCAGGCCGATCATGAAGGGGCCGCGCACCTGCATGGCGGTGAAACCCGAGCTGACGCCGTAGGTGAGACCGCGCTTCTCGCGCACTTCCTCCATCAGGCGGGTGCCGAAGCCGCCGCCGCCGAGGATCTGGTTGCCCAGGTAGAGGGCTGCGTAGTCCGGGTCGTTCCGATCGACGCCGAGCTGGGCGAGCATCAGGTGGGTCTGCTTGGAGGGGAACTCGATATGGGTCAGGCCGGCCTTGGGCGCATCTGGTTGTGCCACTTTGGGCAGTGCCGGGCCTTTGGGCAGAGCCTGGGAGACCTGGTTGGCAATGGCCTCGGCATCTGCGCGGGAGAGATCTCCGACCAGGGCGATCACCACGTTACCGGCCGTGTAGGCCTTCTGGTGGAAAGCCTTCAGCTGAGCGGGGGTAATGCCGGGGATGGACTGCTCGTTACCATCGCTGGGGTGAGCATAAGGGTGTTGGCCGTAGAGCTTATCGAACAGTTCCAGACCAGCGAGCTTGCCGGGGTTCTGCTTCTGGTACTCAAAACCGGCCAGAACCTGATTCTTGATCCGTGCAAGCGCGTCTTCCGGGAAGGTGGGAGCACCCACAACCTGGGTGAACAGGTCGAGCGCCGGCTGGCGCTGCTCGCCAGCGGTCAGGCTGCGGAGGCTGGCGACGGCCATGTCGCGGTAGGCACCGTTGCCGAATTCGGCGCCCAGGCCTTCGAACCCCTCGGCGATAGCAGTGACGTCCTTGCCGGCGACGCCTTCGTTGAGCATGGCATTGGTCAGCATGGCCAGGCCGGGTACACCGGCATCCTGGCTGCTGCCAGCGGCGAAGGTCAGGCGCAGATCGAACATGGGCAGCTCGGGGGCGGCTACGAACAGCACCTTGGCACCCTCTGGCGTCTGCCAGCTCTGGATCTCCAGGGCGCGGCGACCGGGCGCCTTGCCGTCGAGTTCAGCGAGGGACTTCAAACCCTCGACCTGGGTCTGGGCAGCACTTTCAGTGGTGGCTGGGGCCGGGCGGCTGGCGATGAATCCCAGCACGCCGAGCAGGGCGATCAGGGCGATGCCGAGCAGGCCGTAACGCAGGCCGTTGCGCTCACTCATTGGGGGCTTCCTCGGGCAGGATGTGGGCGACGCTTAGGCGGTCGCGGGTAAAGAAGGTCTTGGCGGCGGCCTGGATGTCGGCCGGGGTTACGGCCTCCAGGGCTTTGAGGTCCTGGTCCATCAGCTTCCAGGACAAGCCGACCGTTTCCAGCTGGCCGATAGTGGTGGCCTGGCTGGTGATGGAGTCACGCTCGTAGACCAGGCCCGCAATCGCCTGGGCACGAACCCGCTTGAGCTCTTCGACGCTTGGCGGCGTTTTCTGCAAATCTTCCAGCTGGCGCCAGATGCCAGCTTCGGTCTGCGCGAGGGTTTTGCCCTTCTGCACGTTCGGCGTAGCGCTGATGACGAACAGGCTGTCGCCGCGGGGGAAGGCGTCGAACCAGGCGGAAGCGCCGCTGACCAGCTCTTCGCCCCGCTCCAGACGGCTCGGCAGGCGTGCGCTGTAGCCGCCGTCGAGCAGGGTGGCGATCAGGCGCAAGGCGTGGACCTGGCGGGGGTCCTTGGCGGTGGACAGGCCAGGCACGTTGAAGCCCATCATCAGGCTCGGCAGCTGGGTGCGCACGTGCAGGTTCAGGCGGCGCTCACCGGGTGCACCCAGTTCCAGCGGCTGCTTGGCTACCGGGACAGTGCGCTTGGGAATCGAACCGAAGTAGCGCTCGGCCAGGGTCTTGACCTCGTCCAGAGTCACGTCGCCGACCACCACCAGGGTGGCGTTATTCGGTGCATACCAGGATTCGTACCAGTGGCGCAGCTCCTCCACCTTCATGCGGTTGAGGTCGGCCATCCAGCCAATGGTGGGGATGTGGTAGCCGCTGGCCGGATAGGCCATGGCCTTGAAGCGCTCGAAAGCCTTGGCCGTCGGCTTGTCGTCGGTGCGCAGGCGACGCTCTTCCTTGATTACCTCGATCTCGCGCTTGAACTCCTCTGGCGGCAACTTGAGGCTGGCCAGGCGGTCCGCCTCCAGCTCGAAGGCCACCCCCAGGCGATCGCGGGCGAGGACCTGGTAATAGGCGGTGTAGTCGTCACTGGTGAAGGCGTTTTCCTCGGCGCCTAGTTCGCGCAGGATGCGCGAGGCTTCGCCGGGTCCGAGCTTGCGGCTGCCCTTGAACATCATGTGTTCGAGTGCGTGGGAAAGACCGGTCTGGCCCGGGGTTTCGTAGCTGGAGCCGACCTTGTACCAGAGCTGGGAGACCACCACCGGCGCGCGGTGGTCTTCGCGCACAACGACCTTCAGGCCATTGTCCAGGGTGAACTCGTGAGTGGGCTGGTTGTCTGCTGCCAGTGCCGCAAGCGGCAGGCTGAGCACGCAATACAGCAAGCCGGCGGCTTGGCGGGCGATCGCTTTCATCGATGTATTTGACCTGTCGGACGGCCCCGGCGGTCGTACCGCCTGCGGGCGAAGAGGTGCTAGGATACCCCATCCTTTTCCGGGGCGGCGAAGCGGGCCGGGCAAGAGCCGGCGTGGCCGCCCCCATGAGATGTAATCGACCCATGTTTGGTTCCAACGACGACAAGAAAGCTCCAGCGCCTGCTGGGGAAAAGAAATCCTTGTTCGGCTGGCTGCGCAAGAAGCCCCAGGACACTGCTCCCGCCGCTCCGGCTGAGCCGGTCGCGCCTGCCGCAACCGAGGTTCCTGCCACCGCTGTGCCTGAGGTTGCTCCTACTGTGGAGCAGGCCCCAGCAGCGGCCAGTCCAATTGCGCCTGAATTGCCCGCAGTGGCAGCGCCTGCACCACTGGTGGAGGCACCCGTGGCCGTCGAGCCTGCTGCACCTGCACCTGCACCTGCACCTGCACCTGCGGCGGCAGTGGTCTCGGAGCCAACTCCGGCAATTGAATCCATGCCGGCGCCAAAGCCGGTGGTTGATGTCACGCCGGTTGTTGTAGCTGAAGTCCCACAGGTTGTTTCGGCGGAATCCGAGCCTGCCAAGGTCGGATTCTTCGCCCGCCTCAAGCAAGGTCTGTCAAAGACCAGCGCCAGCATCGGCGAAGGCATGGCCAGCCTGTTCCTTGGACGCAAGGCCATCGACGATGACCTGCTGGATGAAATCGAGACCCGCCTGCTAACTGCGGACGTCGGCGTTGAGGCCACCAGCGTCATCATCCAGAGCCTGACCCAGAAGGTCGCACGCAAGCAGCTGGCCGACAGCGATGCGCTGTTCAAGGCCCTCCAGGAAGAACTGGCGGCTTTGCTGCGTCCGGTGGAGCAACCGCTGCGCATCGACGCAGGGCGCACGCCCTACGTGATCCTGGTGGTCGGCGTGAACGGGGTTGGCAAGACCACCACCATCGGCAAGTTGGCCAAGAAGCTGCAGCTTGAAGGCAAGAAGGTGATGCTGGCTGCCGGTGACACCTTCCGTGCCGCCGCTGTCGAGCAGCTGCAGATCTGGGGCGAACGCAACAACATCTCCGTCATCGCCCAACACACCGGTGCGGACTCCGCCTCGGTGATCTTCGATGCCGTGCAGGCGGCCAAGTCCCGTGGCGTTGACGTGTTGATCGCCGATACCGCCGGACGCCTGCATACCAAGGACAACCTGATGGAAGAGCTGAAGAAGGTCCGTCGGGTTATCGGCAAACTGGACGAAAGCGCGCCCCACGAAGTGCTGCTGGTGCTGGACGCCGGCACCGGACAGAACGCCATCAACCAGGCCAAGCAATTCCACCAGGCTGTCAATCTGTCGGGCCTGGCCCTGACCAAGCTGGACGGCACCGCCAAGGGCGGGGTGATCTTCGCCCTGGCCAAGCAGTTCGGCTTGCCGATCCGCTACATCGGCGTCGGCGAGGGGATCGATGATCTGCGCACCTTCGAGGCCGACGCCTTCGTCAAAGCCCTGTTCGCTGAGCGGGAGTCTGCATGATTCGATTCGAGCAGGTAGGCAAGCGTTACTCCAATGGCCACGTCGGCCTGCACGAACTGAGTTTCCGCGTGCGCCGGGGCGAATTCCTTTTCGTCACCGGCCACTCCGGCGCAGGCAAGAGCACCTTGCTGCGCCTGCTGCTGGCCATGGAGCGACCGACTACCGGCAAGCTGCTGCTGGCCGGGCAGGACCTGTCGCAGATCACCAACGCACAGATCCCGTTTCTGCGTCGGCAGATCGGTGTGGTGTTCCAGAACCACCAGCTGCTGTTCGATCGCAGCGTATTCGACAACGTGGCCCTGCCGATGCAGATCCTCGGCCTGTCCAAGCCGGAGATCGCCAAGCGCGTCAGCGTCGCCCTGGAGCGAGTCGCCCTTGCGGACAAGGCCGAGCTGTATCCGGCCGACCTCTCCACCGGTCAGCAGCAGCGTGTCGGCATCGCCCGAGCTGTGGTGCACCGCCCAGCCTTGCTCCTGGCGGATGAGCCCACCGGTAACCTCGACCCGCGCTTGGCGGCCGAGATCATGGGCGTTTTCGAAGACATCAATCGTTTGGGGACCACAGTGCTGATCGCCAGCCACGACCTGGCGCTGATCGCGCGTATGCGCCATCGCCTGCTTACCCTGCAACGTGGCCGCCTGATCGGCGATGGGGAGGCTGTCTGATGAGCGCTTCCCGCATGCCGCCACCCAAGCCTGCCGAACGCGTCGGCGCAGCTCCCCGAAACACCGAGTCTCCGGAACAGGTCGACGACGGCCCGGATTTCCGCACCCTGCTGCATGCCTGGCTGGAGTCCCATCGCGCCAGCCTGCTGGACAGCCTGCGGCGCCTGGGCCGTCAGCCCATTGGCAGCTTCTTCACCAGCCTGGTGATGGCGATCGCGCTCAGTCTGCCGATGGGGCTGTCGCTGCTGCTGAGCAACGTCGAGCGTCTCGGTGGTTCCTGGCAGCGTGCAGCGCAGATCTCGCTGTTCATGCATATGGACGCCAGCGAGGCCCAAGGCCAGAAGCTGCGTGACGAGATCGCGCTGATGCCGGACGTCGCTGAAGCCGAATGGATCAGTCGTGAACAGGCCCTGGCCGAATTGCAGCAGCAGTCGGGCCTGGGCGAGGCGCTCAAGGAGTTGCCGCAGAACCCATTGCCTGGCGTGGTCCTGGTTACTCCAAGAGAAGTCGACAAAGCCGCCTTGGAAGCATTGCGCCTGCGCCTGGCTGAGCTGCAAGGAGTCCAGCAGGCTCAGCTCGACCTGGTCTGGGTAGAACGCCTTTCGGCCATTCTCAAGTTGGGCGAGCGTTTCGTCTTCGGCCTGACCGTACTGCTGGTGCTGGCTTTATTGCTGGTCATCGGTAATACCATTCGTCTGCATATTGAGAACCGCCGCACCGAGATCGAGGTGATCAAGTTGGTGGGCGGCACCGACAGTTACGTGCGGCGTCCCTTCCTCTATATGGGGGCGCTGTACGGCGTCGGTGCAGGCTTGCTGGCCTGGCTGGTGCTGGCGTTCGGACTGGATTGGCTGAACGATGCCGTGGTGCGCCTGGCAGGGCTCTACGGCAGTGATTTCGCCCTGGCTGGCGTACCGGCAGCTGATGGTTTGTCCCTGCTGCTGGGCGCCGTCCTGCTTGGTTACATCGGTGCGTGGCTGGCCGTGGCGCGCCACCTGAGCGAGCTGGCCCCGCGCTGAAACTGATCAGTTCGACAGGATTTTTCCAGTCTGTAACGAAACTTTTACACCCCCTTGCAGTCACATAGGCCAGTGCTACACTGCGCGAGCTTTAGTGAATCGGAGGATTCGCATGACCACTTCCCTGCAACCTGTCTATGCCCTGGCCCCCGGTGCGAACCTGGAGGCATACGTGCATGCGGTCAACGGCATCCCGTTGCTGACTGTCGAGCAGGAGCGCGATCTGGCCGAACGCCTCTTCTATGAACAAGATCTGGAAGCGGCACGGCAAATGGTGCTGGCGCACCTGCGCTTCGTCGTGCACATCGCCAAGAGTTACTCCGGCTACGGTCTGGCCCAGGCCGACCTGATCCAGGAAGGCAACGTCGGCCTGATGAAGGCCGTCAAGCGCTTCAACCCGGAAATGGGTGTGCGCCTGGTGTCTTTCGCGGTGCATTGGATCAAGGCCGAGATCCACGAGTTCATCCTGCGCAACTGGCGGATCGTCAAGGTCGCGACCACCAAGGCGCAGCGCAAGCTGTTCTTCAACCTGCGTAGCCAGAAGAAGCGCTTGACCTGGCTGAACAATGACGAGGTCCATGCCGTAGCCGACACTCTCGGTGTGGAGCCCCACGAAGTTCGCGAGATGGAAAGCCGGTTGACCGGACAGGACATGGCCTTCGACCCAGCGTCGGATGCCGATGACGATGCTGCTTTCCAGGCGCCTGCGCACTATCTGGAAGACCATCGTTACGATCCGGCTCGCCAGTTGGAGGAGGCTGACTGGAGCGACAGCTCCACGGCAAGCCTGCACGAGGCGCTGGAGGGTCTGGACGATCGGAGTCGCGACATACTCTACCAACGCTGGCTGGCCGAGGAGAAAGCGACCCTGCATGACCTGGCCGCCAAGTACAACGTTTCCGCTGAGCGTATCCGCCAACTGGAGAAAAACGCCATGAACAAGCTCAAGGGCTTTATCGAGGCGTAAGCGTGAAACCAGGAGAAGCCGCACCGCAAGGTGCGGCTTTTTTCATTCCGGAGAAAAACCAGTCATGCCCATGCCGACTCTGCGTTCGAGCCATCTGCTGCTGTTCGTTGGAGTCGCGGTTTTGTTCTTTTCCCTGGCGATGTGGATGAACCAGGCGGCGCGTGAAGCCGAGCCGCTCCCTTGGCTGGTGGACTGGAAAGCGAAGGTCATCGAGCCGCTGTCTGATGAACGCCTGACCTTGGGTGAACTGGCCGGCCTGGCGCCGGGCGAGCTCTGGCTCCAGCCGATATCCGAAGGACCGCGCCTCGCCTACCGGGCAGAGATCGACCAAGGGGATGACGCTTGGCGTCTGGAAGCCCAGCTGAAACTCAGTGAGTCCGAACTTGAGAGTCTGGCGAAGGCGTTTGGGGAGGAGGCATCCACCGAGCAACCATTGAGCGCCCAGCTGCTCGAGCAGATGGGCGCACACCAGATCGCATCACTGAATCTGGTGCCGATGGGTGAGGTGCAGGTTGATCGCCTGATCGCCAGTGTCGGTCCGCCACGCTTGCGCCTGCGCACCGCCGAGGGCGAGGCGTGGGTCTATCCGCAGCAAGGGATTAGCGTGCATGTCGTAGACGGGAAGGCGCAATTGGTGCTCCTGATGCCTCGCGAAGCGCTCAAGCGCTGAAGTCGAGGCCCAGGGGGCGGGGCGGGCGTTCTCAGAGCTGCTGGAGGTATCCGCTGCCACCCAATTGCGCCATTTGCCGGCGAATCCAGCCTCCGCGTCGTGCCACATAGCCGCTGGGGCGTGAGGCGCTCCACACACGAGGGTTGGGCAAGACGGCTGCCAACTGGCTGGCCTGCTGGCGCGACAGGCGCGCCGCGCTTGTGCCGAAGTGGTGATGGGCCGCGGCCTCGGCACCGAACACGCCATTACCCCATTCCACACTGTTCAAGTACACCTCGAGGATGCGCTGTTTCGGCCAGAACAGCTCGATCAGCCCAGTGAACCAGACTTCAAGCCCCTTGCGCAGCCAGTTGCGCCCTGACCAGAGGAACAGGTTCTTCGCCACCTGCTGGCTGAGGGTGCTGGCACCGCGCAGGTTCCCGCCGCGCTCGTTATGGGCCAATGCCGCGCGGATAGCTGGAACGTCAAAGCCCCAGTGCTCTGCGAACTTCTGATCTTCGCCGGCGATCACCGCCACCTTGAGGTCATCTGATATCTCTTCCCAAGGGTGCCAGTCGCGCTTGAGGTCGATTGGCTTGCCGTCGATCCAGGATTCGATCTTGCGTTCGACCATCAGCATTGAGCCCGGCGGCGGTACCCAGCGAAACAGCAGGACGAGCACGACCGAGCCGGCGGCGAACCAGAGCAGTAGTTGGAACAGGCGACGGCGGATGGTTTGGAACATGCTCGGCTTGGCCCGGAGAAAATTGCGCGCCATTATAGCGGCCGCCCGTCCTCCAAGGAGTGAGTCATGGCTCGCCTGTTTCTGCTGTTGTCGGCTTTTGCCGGTTTCACCGGCGTGGCGCTTGGCGCGTTCGCTGCCCATGGCCTGAGGAGTCGGCTGTCGCCTGAGTACCTTGCGGTGTTCCAGACTGGCGTGCACTATCAGCTGATTCACGCCCTGGCGCTGTTCGGCGTGGCGTTGCTTGCACTGCATGCGCCCGGCCGTCTGGTCAGTCTGGCCGGCGGTTTCTTTGCTCTCGGCATCCTGCTGTTCTCCGGCAGCCTTTACCTGCTCACCCTCAGCGGCATTGGCAAGCTGGGCATCATCACACCCGTCGGTGGCCTGGCATTCCTCGCCGGCTGGCTGTGCCTGGGCCTGGCTGCCTGGCGACTGGTGGCCCGTTGATAAGCCGCTGATCTTTGCTCGCCACGTTTTCGGTCCCTTGCATAGTTGACCCTGGCGTCAAATTGCGGGACGAATGGCGTCCTTTTGCCTTGGTACGGCGAATGGATCGGGCTAGAATGCCGTCCCCTTTTCCAGTTGTGACTGCCTCGTCATGCGCATTCAGTTGAACGGCGAATCCTTCGAGTTGCCCGATGGCCAGACTGTGGCAGAGCTGATCGCTCGCCTGGATCTGACCGGTCGACGTATTGCGGTCGAGGTCAACGAGGACATCGTGCCGCGCAGCCAGCACGACACGCTGGCGCTGCGCGAAGGCGACCACGTCGAAGTCGTGCACGCCATTGGCGGCGGCTAGTCGGCCGCGTCTTGCGGCCTACCTGGCCCCTCGCGCCTTCTGCTTCAGCCTTCCCGTGCTTCGGTTTTCCCACTGCCCGCTAGGAGTTCACCATGAGCCACACGCCGATCGACAAGCCCTTTACCCTTGCGGGCCGCACCTATCAGTCGCGTCTGCTGGTGGGCACCGGGAAATACAAGGACCTCGACGAAACCCGTCGCGCAATCGAGGCCTCTGGTGCGGAGATCGTCACCGTTGCGGTCCGTCGCACCAACATAGGCCAGAATCCGGGCGAGCCGAACCTGCTCGACGTGATCTCGCCGGACCGCTTCACCATCCTGCCGAACACCGCCGGCTGCTATAACGCCGAGGAAGCCGTGCGAACCTGCCGGCTGGCCCGTGAGCTGCTGGACGGCCACAAGCTGGTCAAGCTGGAAGTCCTGGCTGACCAGAAGACCCTGTTCCCCAACGTCATCGAGACCATCAAGGCCGCCGAGGAGCTGGTCAAGGACGATTTCGACGTGATGGTGTACACCAGCGATGACCCGGTGATCGCCCGTCAGCTGGCGGAGATCGGCTGCATCGCCGTGATGCCGCTGGCCGGCCTGATCGGCTCGGGCCTGGGCATCTGCAACCCTTACAACCTGCGCATCATCCTCGAAGAGGCGACGGTGCCGGTTCTGGTGGATGCCGGTGTGGGCACTGCTTCGGACGCCACCATCGCCATGGAGCTGGGCTGCGAGGCCGTGCTGATGAACACCGCCATCGCCCATGCGCAGGCCCCGGTGATGATGGCCGAGGCGATGAAGCACGCGATCGTTGCCGGCCGCCTCGCCTACCTGGCCGGCCGTATGCCGCGCAAGCTCTACGCCAGCGCCTCGTCGCCGCTGGATGGACTGATTCGCTGAGTCTGACTGATAGGTTTTGCAAGCATGATTGAAGAGCAGGGTTCGCCGGCAGCTGCCGGCGAAGCGCGTCACCATCGCACCATCAAGAGTTTCGTGATGCGTGCCGGGCGCATGACCGAGGGCCAGCAACGCGGGCTCGACCAGGGCTGGCCGAAGTACGGCCTGGACCTGGCCGACGGCCTGCAGGACTTCGATGCCGTGTTTGGCCGCAGCGCTCCGCGGACGTTCGAGATCGGCTTCGGCATGGGGCATGCGACCCTGGAAATGGCCGCTGCAGCGCCGGAGCAGGACTTCATCGGCATCGAGGTGCATCGTCCCGGAGTCGGTGCTCTGCTCAACGGCGCCATGACCCAGCAACTGACCAATATTCGCGTCTACAGCTGCGATGCCCTGGAAGTGCTGCGTGACTGTGTGGCCGATGCCAGCCTGGACCGTGTCCTGCTGTTCTTCCCTGATCCGTGGCACAAGTCACGCCATCACAAGCGGCGCATCGTCCAGCCGGCGTTCGCCGAACTGGTGCGCCAGAAGCTCAAGGTCGGCGGCGTGCTGCACATGGCCACCGATTGGGAGCACTACGCCGAGCACATGCTGGAGGTGATGAACGTCGCCCCTGGCTTCCGCAACCTGGCTGAAGACGGCCGTTATGTTCCGCGGCCGGATGAGCGCCCGGTGACCAAGTTCGAGCGTCGTGGCGAGCGCCTTGGTCATGGCGTGTGGGACCTGAAGTTCCAACGTATCGATTGATCCCGCGCGTGGCTTTGGCCGCGCCGGGCTAGACCTACCAGACCGGGACCACCCGGCACCTCACCTGATCCGACCATAACAACGCCTGGCCAATGGGCCGGCGATATAAGAATGAGCGCGACGCGACGACAAGGGCGTCGTGAGGAGAAGGCTGTGTTGAGAACCTCTGCGTTTCTGCTGCTGGCTGCCTGCGCCTTTCAGGCTCAGGCCAAGGTCGATGCCGTCCAGGGGGCGCGCCTGGGGCAGGACCTGACGCCTCTTGGGGGCGAGCGTGCGGGTAACTCCGCCGGCACCATCCCTGCCTGGGACGGCGGCCTTGCCAGCCCGCCTGCTGGTTATACGCCCGGCATGCATCACCCCGACCCCTATGCCGGCGACAGCCTGCGCTTCGTCGTCGATCGCCAGAACCTGGGCCAGTATGCCGACCAGCTGTCACCGGGCCTGAAAGCCCTCGTCGAGCGTCACCCGGGCTATCGCCTGCGTGTGTACCCGACCCACCGCAGCGCCGCAGCACCGCAGCGCATCTATGATTCCACCCGCCTCAACGCCGAGGATGGTGAGCTGATCGCTGGTGGCAATGGAGTGCAGGGCGTGGCTGCAGGGATTCCCTTCCCGATTCCGGCCAACGGCCTGGAGGCCATCTGGAACCACATCCTTCGCTACCGCGGAGAGCAAGTGCATTTCGTCACCAATCAGGCGGCGGTGTTGGCCAACGGTAGCTACAACCTGCTCAAGCTGGAGCGCGACATCTATTTCGTCTACGGACGCGAAGGCATGACCCCCGGCGAGCTGGAGAACACTCTGTTCTTCTACAAGTACCAGGTTGCAGCCCCCGCCCGTTTGTCCGGTTCGGCCCTGGTGGTGCAGGAAACACTCGATCAGGTGCTGTCGATCCGCAAGGCGTGGCGCTTCAATCGTGGCGAGCGGCGCGTGCGGCGCCTGCCGATGCTGGCCTATGACACCTTGCAGCCAGACACCAATGGCCTGGCAACGGCCGACGTGGTGGATTCCTACAACGGCGCCCCGGATCGCTATGAGTGGGAGCTGATCGGCAAGAAGGAAATGCTCGTGCCGTACAACAGCTATGCGGTGCATCAGAAGGGGATTCCCTATGAGCAGATCCTCAAGGCCAGCTTCGTCAACCCTGATTTGTTGCGCTATGAGCTGCACCGGGTGTGGGTAGTCGAGGCAACCTTGCGCAAGGGCTTCAGCCATCCTTATGCCAAGCGCCGCTTCTACCTGGACGAGGACAGCTGGCAGATCCTGAGTGTCGACCTGTACGACAAAAGCGGCCAGTTGATCGGATTGCAGGAAAGTCACCCGATCAGCTACTACGATGTCCCCATGTTCGGCAGTACGCTGGAAACGCTGTACGACTTCGTAGGAAGTCGTTACTTTGCCGATGGTTTGGACAACAACGAACCGATGTATGATTTCTCAGCCTCGCTCAGCCCACGGGATTTCACCCCGCAGGCACTGCGGCGCGAAGGCAACTGAATTCCGGCCTGCCTGGCCATCCCAACCGCCCTTCGGGGCGGTTTTTTATTGGGCGCCGTATTGACGCAGGCCCCTGGCCGGCTTGGCGAATGAATTGGCTATGTCTGTGTTAGCTGTTACTAGCAATCAATGGCCGGGCTGAGAGCCTGGTAGGAGCGAGCTTGCTCGCGAAAGGGTCCGGTTTGCGAGCAAGAACTCGGCGTCCCCCGCTCCCAGGAGGAGGGCCGCCACCCGCAACACTCAACGCAGACAGGGCCAATGATTTCGCTCCCCGCGGAGGGCGCACGGTGCGTGCCGGGTTCAGTTGATCACCTGAGCGCCGGCCACGGTGTCCTCCGGCAGCGCAGATGGTGCCGGGCTGATCTGCAGGTACTTGATACTCTCTCTGGGAATCAGCAACAGATCGCCGTCCACTTCGAGGCGCAGGTAGGGCGATTCCAGCTGCCTGTGCAGGCTCTGGGCAAGTTGCAGCGGATCGTTGGTCTGCTGCGGGAAGCGCAGTGCCAGGCGCTGGCCGTCCTGGAAGTGCAGATAGAGATGCTTGATCGGCTTCATGGGGCGTCCTCCCTATGTCGGCGGCCTGCGGCCGCCGGGAAGCGCCGTTGGCCTCAGCTGCGATCGGCGACGATGCCGATCAGGAAGAAGACTAGTAGCAGGACAGGAGCAAGGGTGTAGTTGCTGAAGTAGGCCAATCCCTTGGCCAGCCAGGGCGTGAGGTAGATCATCGCCAGACCGTAGCCTACCGCGCAGAGCAGCACGAACAGCAAGGTGCGGAAAAGGAAGTTGAGACCGCCGATGCGTTCCTGGACCCAGGCATTGATGCCGGGCCCGAACAGCACCAGGAGGGTGGCCATGATGGCCAGGGCGATGTCGTGGAGGTGGCCGCGGCTCCAGCGCGACACGGTGGCGATCAGGTCCAGTAACACGTCCATCCGGGGTCCTTAGCAGGCGTGGTCAGAATCGATGGGGCAGACCATTCCAGAACAGGCTTGCGGCCGTCAAGGCAGGAAATGCTGCAGCAGGTCGTTGAGGAACAGCTGGCCTTCGGCCGTCGCTACCAGGCGTTGCGGATCAGCCAGCATCAGGTTGCGGGCTTCGGCTTCGCTGCGCGCCGCAGCCAGGAGCGAAAGAGGCAGGCCAGTACGCTGAGTGAACAGTGTTGCGGGCACGCCGTCCGTGAGGCGCAGCACATTCATGAGGAACTCGAAGGGCAGCTCGTCGCTGGCGAGGACGCGTTCCCCGGCTTGGAAGTGCTTGCTGCTGTCCAGGTAGTCTTTCGGCAGGCGGGTCTTCCAGGTGCGGATGATACGGCCTTCCGGGCTGCTCAGCTTGGCGTGGGCGCCGGCGCCGATGCCGAGAAAGTCGCCAAAGGTCCAGTAGTTGAGGTTGTGCCGAGCGCGCAGTCCGCCGCGTGCGTAGGCGGACACTTCGTACTGGGCAAAGCCATTCTCGGCCAGCAGGGCCTGTCCGGCCTCCTGGATGTCCCAAAGAATGTCGTCCTCCGGAAGCTCGGGCGGCTGGTTCCAGAACACCGTGTTTGGCTCCATGGTCAGTTGGTACCAGGAGAGGTGTGTGGGTCCCTGGTCCATCGCCGTGCGCAGGTCTTCGAGGGCGTCGTCGAGCGACTGGTCCGGCAGGCCGTGCATCAGGTCCAGATTGAAATTGTCGAAACCAGCCTTGCGCGCCATATCGGCCGCGCGGATGGCCTCGTCGCCGTTGTGGATGCGTCCCAGAGCCTTGAGCTTGGCCTCCTGGAAGCTCTGCACGCCGATGGACAGGCGGTTGATGCCCAGCTGGCGGTAGGCGGCGAACTTGGCCTGTTCGAATGTTCCGGGGTTGGCTTCGAGGGTGATCTCGATATCGCGGGCAAAGGCGACGCGCTGCTCCATGCCATCCAGCAGGCGGCCGATGGCGTTGGCGCTGAATAGGCTGGGGGTGCCGCCACCGAAGAAGATCGATGTCAGTTCGCGGCCGTGGATATGTTCCAGGTCGTGGTCTAGATCGGCGAGCAGGGCGTCGATATAGGCTTCTTCAGGCAGCTCGGGACCGGCTGCGTGGGAGTTGAAGTCGCAGTAGGGACACTTGCGTACGCACCACGGGATGTGAATGTAGGCCGCCAGCGGAGGCAACTGGAAGCCCGAAGCGCCACTTGTCGCTTCAGTCTTCTGGCTTGCAGTTTTCATAGCCCCAATCGCTGCTTGAGCAGGGCCATGGCGCGTGCACGATGGCTGAGTTGGTTTTTGTCGGCCGGACTCAGTTCGGCGCTCGAGCAGTCACGTTCGGGTACCCAGAACAGCGGGTCGTAACCGAATCCGTGCTCGCCGCGAGCAGCGTGAAGGATGCGTCCGCGCCAGATGCCTTCGCAGAGTATCGGCAGCGGGTCTTCGGCATGGCGCAGCAACGCGAGGGTGCAGATGAACTGTGCGCCGCGCTCGGCGTCGGGGACGCCCTGCAGCACGTCAAGCAGCTTGGCATTGTTGGCGGCATCGCCCTGGCCATCGGCGTAGCGCGCCGAGTAGATGCCAGGCGCTCCACCCAAGGCGTCCACGGCGAGGCCCGAGTCGTCCGCCAGTGCAGGCAGGCCGGACACGCGCGCTGCATTGCGCGCCTTGAGGATGGCGTTCTCGACGAAGCTGAGGCCCGTCTCTTCTGGCTCGACGTTGGTGAACTCAGCGATGGAGCGCACACGCACGCCTTCGCCGAGCATGGCCTGGAGTTCTTTGAGTTTGCCGGCGTTGTGGCTGGCCAGCACCAGTTCGTTGAAGTGCATCATTCGTCGGGGAAGAATTCCTGGTCGAAGCTGAAACTGTGCTGTGGCTCGTCGCCCCGCTGAACGTTGAGAGTGAAGTTCAGCATTTCACGCTCATCGAATGGAAACTGGGCGAGGTAATAGATGGCCTCGCCTTCGGTCACCTGTTTGAACTGCAGTTGGGTAATCTGGCCGAGCAGGTTCTTCACTTGGCCACTGACCTGGGCGGTACTGGCTTTGCCGGCCTTGAGTACGGCGACGTTGACCACGCCCTGGCTTTTGCTGCGAACCAGTCCGACTGTGGCGGCGATGTCCGGCTGCAGGAAGCTTGAGTTGAACGCGTTGTAGTGCACTTCGAGATCGCCAAAGCTTTGCTTGCGCTCGGCGGCAGCCGGCAGGGCCAGGCAAATGGCGATGAGGAACAGGGCTAGGCGACGCATGGTGAGCCTCCTTGATGCGGGCGGGTGGTTCACACCGCTATGCGGTGATCCGACAAGCCGGGTCCGCTGACGCGATAGATACCGATCTCACCCAACAGATTAGGCCAAACCCGGCTCGGCAGGTTGTGCCGGTGAGCATGGTCGACTGCCAGGCGGTCGAGGACCTTGACCTGCAATTCGCGGCAGAGCGCCTCGAAGTCCTTGAAGGTACAGAAGTGGATGTTCGGCGTGTTGTACCAGGTGTAGGGCAGGAACTCGGAAACCGGCATCTGGCCGTAACGTGCCAGGTACCAGCGGCAGCGCCAGTGGCCGAAGTTGGGGAAGGTGATGATGCATTCGCGGCCTACGCGGAGCATTTCCTTGAGGATGCGGTCCGGATAGTGGACGGCTTGCAGGGCCTGTGTCATCACCACCACGTCGAAGCTGTTGCTGGCAAAGTTTCCGAGGCCCTTGTCGAGGTCCTGTTCGATGACGTTCACGCCTTTTTCGATGCAGCGGGCGATATTTTCCGGGTCGATCTCCAGGCCATAGCCACTGACCTGCTTGTGGTCGCGCAGCCAGGCGAGCAGTTCGCCGTTGCCGCAGCCAAGGTCGAGCACCCGGCTGCCAGCGGGAATCCAGTCCTGGATGATGTCTAGGTCGGCACGCATGGGTTACACCGCAATCCTGTTCATGTAGCTGCTGAAGGCCTGCAGATAGCGCGGGATCGGCATGAGGAAGGCATCGTGGCCTTGCGGCGCGTCGATCTCCAGGTAGCAGACGTTCTTGCGCGCCGCCATCAGGGCGTCGACGATCTCCCGGGAGCGCGCTGGGGAGAAGCGCCAGTCGGTGGTGAACGACATGACGCAGAAGTCGGCCTTGGCCACCTCCAGGGTGCGCGCCAGATCGCCATCGTAGGCCGCGGCGGGATCGAAGTAGTCCAGGGCCTTGGTCATCAGCAGGTAGGTGTTGGCGTCGAAACGTCCGGAGAATTCCTCGCCTTGGTAGCGCAGATAGCTTTCCACCTGGAATTCCACGCTGTGGAAGTCGTAGTTGAGCTTCTCGCTCTTCAGGCCACGGCCGAATTTCTCGCCCATGGCGTCATCCGAGAGGTAGGTGATGTGGCCGACCATGCGCGCCAGCATCAGGCCGCGCTTGGGGATCACGCCGTGTTCCTGGAAGTGCCCGCCATGGAACTCCGGGTCGGTAAGAATGGCCTGGCGCGCGACTTCGTTGAAGGCGATGTTCTGCGCTGACAGCTTGGGTGCCGAGGCGATTGCCAGGCAGTGGCGCACGCGCTCCGGATAACTGATGGTCCACTGCATCGCCTGCATGCCGCCGAGGCTGCCGCCGACCACCGCCGCCCATTGACTGATACCGAGCGTATCGGCTAGCCGTGCCTGACTGTTCACCCAGTCTTCGACTGTCATGACTGGGAAATCCGCGCCAAAGGGAGTGCCGGTAGCCGGGTTGATGCTGGATGGGCCGGTTGAGCCGTTGCAGCCGCCAAGGTTGTTCAGGCTGACGACGAAGAACTTGCGGGTGTCGATGGCCTTGCCCGGCCCAATGCAACTGTCCCACCAGCCTGGCTTGCGGTCGTCCATGCTGTGGTAACCAGCGGCGTGGTGGTGCCCGGACAGGGCATGGCAGATCAGCACCGCATTACTGCGGGTTTTGTTGAGTTCGCCGTAGGTCTCGTAGACCAGCTCGTAGTTGGCCAGGCTGCGGCCACAGGCCAGCGACAGCGGTTCGCTGAACGACTGCGCGCGGGGACTGACCAGGCCGACGGAATCTTCGGGAATGGCGGTGGGCATCGCGACCCTGCTCTCAATCTGGGAAGGGCGCCAGTCTAAAGAGCGCCGACCCCCGCGGCAAGCGCGGGGGAGAGCGGCTAAGGCGTTGAAACTTCAGGCTCTGGTGGGCGTCAGGCGGACTCGCCCCCACCCAGTCGACGGTGCGCCAGTGGCAGGTTGATGACCTTCGCCTGGCGCTGGAACGGCGAGGGGCGACGAAGGGCGCGCAACATGTCGTTGGCTTCGGCCAACTGCTGCTCCAGTTCTTCGGCGTAGCGCGCCATGTCCAGGCCGCGCCGGCGGTTCAGCTGGGTTTCCTGGGCCAGTGCCTTGAGCCGCAGCATGTGGGTCTCCAGCAGTTGCTTCTGTTCGAGGGTGCGCTGCATCAACGGCATCAGCGCGTCATTCGCCCACTGCGCGACCTCCAGGCGCAACCGGTGGTGCATGCCCACCACTTCTTGGCCAAGCGTGTCGAAGAAGCGCTGGCTAAGCTGCCGCTGCTCGGTCATCAGCGTCATGGGATGAAGCCGGAACTGATCAGCCTTTTCACGCAGCTGCTCGAGCTCGCGCAAATAGCGTTGGACATTGAACTGCGGCGCTTCGACAGGATGCAACGGGTTCTCATCGTTGTGCCGGACATAGATGGCCGAGACCATCTTGTTGGCTATATCCGCCTCCTGCTCCAAGCCGCGCAGATCGAGCTCCACCGCGCGGAAGAAGTGCACGATGCCCTGGTTGATGCCCAGCGTGGTCCAGCAGCCATGCAGCTCCTGGCGAAGCCGTGCCAGATGCCCCTCCAGGCGATCACTGGGTACCGCGGCCCGGAGCATGTCGCCCTGGTGCTTGAGCAAACGCTGGTTGGTCTTCAGGCCAAGCAGCCGGCGATGGTGCTGGGCGTGATCCTCCTTGGTTCGGGCTGTCAGTTCGAAGAGCAGCTGGCCATTGTCCTGCTGGTGGCTGTCGAGCAGGCCTTGCTGATCGCGGACCTTCTCCAGCCTCAGGTTGAGAATGTGCTGACTGTTCTGCAGCAACGCGAGCACCTGGTTCACGACCTGGCCTTCAAGCAGACGCTCCTTCTGCGCGATGATGCGCTCGCAGAGGAGCTCTTCCAGAGCGGTGATCTGGCTGCGTGCCAGCAGTTCACGGTCGTCGCGCACCTTCGCCAGCAGAGCCTGCTTGGCCGAAAGGGGCAGGACGTCTTCGCGGCGGATGCCGAGCTGGCGGGCTGTGGCCTCCTGCACTCGGCGAATGGAATTGCGCATGAACACCTCGCCGGCCAGGTCATCCCAGAGCACATCGATTTTGTTCAGCACCGCATACAGGTGAGGTTGGGCGTCGTCGTCCAACTGGCGGATGTGCTGTTGCCAGACTTCCAGGTCGCTGGTCGTTACGCCGCTGTCGGCCGACAGGAGGAAGATGATCGCCTGGGCGTTGGGCAACATCGACAAGGTCAGCTCAGGCTCGCTACCAAGTGCATTGAGGCCAGGCGTGTCGAGGATACGCAGGCCTTTGCGTAACAGTGGGTGGTCGAAATTGACCAGGGCATGGCGCCAGGCCGGCACCAGCACTTCATCCGGATTGCCGGTGGCCTCGAGCATGTCCGGGTGGAAGCCGAGCTGGATCGCTTGTTCTACCGGCATTGGCTTGGTCCGCGCGATCTGCGTGAACGCCTGGGCCATGCTGGCTGCGTCGCTTGGGTCCAGCGGGATGTTCACCCAATGTCGCGGGGAACGCTTGAACTGGGCCATGCTTGCCGAGGTGGTGCGCGATTCGATGGGCAGCAGGCGCAGATAGGAACGTTCCGAGCGTGGGTCATAGAACAGTTCGGTGGGGCACATCGTGGTGCGCCCTGCCTGGGAGGGCAGCATGCGCTGGCCGAACCCAGAGAAGAACAGACTATTGATCAGTTCGGTCTTGCCGCGGGAAAACTCGCCGACGAACGCCAGGGTGATGTGATCGGTCTGTAGCAGGCGCAGGGCGCGCTTGAGCTTGGTGGACAAGCTATCGGAGTTGAGTCGGTTGTGCTCAAGCCAGCCCTGATAGCGCGTGATCTCGCGCAGGAGCTCACGCTTCCAGGCAACGTATGCATCGACCTGCTGGCTGAGTCGTTCCATGCTCATTCAGGCACTCCTCGCGATAGCGCATCCTGCGCGCGAAAAAGGAAAGACCTTATAACCCTTCACCGACAGCGCTGGCGGGTCGCACTTCCCCTTCCTGGGCTCTTCCCGGGCCTATATCAGGGCACAGTGCCAGCTGGTAATGCAGTCGATTATCTCCTGCGCGGACCGCCCGTCAATCACTGGGCGACGGACACCCGCCTTAAGGTCGGTCAGGACTGCCGAGCGGTCAGGCCCGGCAGGTCGGGGAGCTTCTGGGGACGCATGATGCGCACACGCTTCTGCCGGTTGAGTTCGCCGCTTTCCAGTTGGATGTGGCTCTTGGCGACGCCGAAGGCAGCGGCCAGGAACGCCATCAGGTGGGCGTTGGCCTTGCCTTCCACGGGCGGTGCGGTGAGGCGGATTTTCAGGCGGTCACCGTGCAGCCCGGCGAACTCGTCACGACTCGCCTTGGGCTGCAGGTGGCAGTTGAGGATCAGATCCTCGCCTGCCCAGCGGTACCAGCTCATGAGGATCAGAGGAAGGGGCTAAGGATCTGCGGCATGCCGGTCATGGCGGCGAGGTTGCCGATCACCAGCATGTCCAGCAGCTTCAGAGCGATAAAGGCGAAGATCGGCGAAATATCCAGGCCGCCCAGGTTGGGCAGAAAGCGCCGGAAGGGCATCAGCAACGGCTCGCAGATCTGGTTCACCAGTTGGGCGCCGGGGTTGTAGCTGCCTGGAGCGACCCACGACAGGATTACGCTGACGATCAGGGCGAAGAAGAACACCTTGAGGAACAACGAGGTGATACCAATGATCGACCAGATCAGCAGTTGCAGCAGATAACCGCCGACTCCGTAGCCCATCAGGGTGAGGGTGATGATCATCAGCAGCAGCTGTACCAGGATCGCCAGGACCAGGGAGGCCAGGTCGAGCCCGCCCAAGCCAGGAATGATCTTGCGCAGCGGGTTGAGCAGCGGCTTGGTGGCACGGACCACGAACTGGCTCAGTGGGTTGTAGAAGTCGGCGCGCACCAGTTGCAGGATGAAACGCAGCAGGACGATCAGCAGGTAGAGGCTGCCCAGGGTCTGGATCACGTAGATGGCAGCCGTATTGAGTCCGGTCATCGAAAGCTCCTTATTTGCCCAGTTGTTCGGCCAGCTCGGCCGAGCGTCGGTCGGCAGCAGTCAGCGCCTGTTGCACCAGGGCCTCGAAGCCGCCGGCCTGGAAGGTCTTGATCGCGGCTTCGGTGGTTCCGTTAGGCGAGGTCACCCGGCGGCGCAGTTCTGCGGCGTCCACATCACTGGCCACGGCCATGCGCGCGGCGCCAAGGGCGGTCTGCAGGGTCAGCTGTTCGGCAGTGGCGCGCGGCAGGCCGAGCTTTTCGCCGGCGCTGGTCATGGCCTCCATCAGCAGGAAGAAGTAAGCCGGGCCGCTGCCAGAAACCGCGGTGACAGCGTCGATCAGCTTTTCCTCATCCAGCCACAGGGCAATGCCGACGGCCGACAGCAGCTGCTCGGCCTGCTGGCGCTGTGCAGCAGTGACTTCAGCATTGGCGAACAGACCGCTGACGCCTTCGCGCAGCAGCGCCGGGGTGTTGGGCATGCAGCGCACGATGGGACGAGCGCCCAGCCAGGCGGCAAGGCTGGCGCAGGTGATGCCGGCGGCGATGGACACCACCAGCTGGCCTTCACGCAGGCTTGGCGCCAGGGCCTGGCAGACGCTCTTCATGACCTGCGGTTTGGTCGCCAGGACGACGACATCCGCGCCCAGCACGGCTTCGGCGTTGCTTTCGAACATCTGGATGCCATGTTCGGCAGCGATCTTCGCGCGTTGCTCGGCGCCCGGGTCGCTGGCGCGGATGTCGTCGGCGGCGACGCCCTGGGCGCGCAGGCCGCCGATCAGGCTGGCGGCCATGTTGCCGGCGCCGATGAATGCGATACGGGGAGTGCTCATAAATCCTTCCTTATCATTGCGGGGGCTGCCCGTAGTCACGGGCGCCGAACAGGGCCGTGCCGATGCGCACCCAGGTGGCGCCTTCGGCGATGGCCGCTTCGAGATCATGGCTCATGCCCATGGACAGGGTGTCCAGGGCCGGGTCGAGGGATTGCAGCAGCTGGCGCAACTGGGCGAAGGCGGCATGCTGCGCTTCTATATCGTCAGTCGGTTCGGGAATGGCCATCAGGCCGCGCAGCTGCAAGTTGGGCAGACTGCCGACCGCGGCGGCCAGGGCCGGGAGTTCCTCGGGGGCGCAACCGGACTTGCTGGCCTCGCCGCTGACGTTCACCTGCAGGCAGACGTTCAGTGGCGGCAGGCCGGTCGGGCGCTGGGCGGACAGCCGCTCGGCGATCTTCAGGCGGTCGACCGAATGCACCCAGTGGAAATGCTCGGCGATGAGTTTGGTCTTGTTCGACTGGATGGGGCCGATGAAGTGCCAGCTCAGTGGCAGGTCGGCGAGTTCGACCTGCTTGGTGAGAGCCTCTTGCAGGTAGTTTTCACCGAAATCGGTCACCCCGCTGGCATAGGCCTCGCGGATGGCGTCGGCGGGTTTGGTCTTGCTGACGGCCAATAGGCCGATGCTCGCGAAATCTCGCCCAGAGGCTTGCGCTGCCTCACGGATGCGCGCGCGAACCTTTGCAATATTCTCTGCTATCGTGGACATTACCTGCGCTCTGCGGCCCGGCCTGAATAGGGTCTGCGGCATTCTATCAGGCCGTTGAAAAATGGTGCGAGCCACGGCCAGGCAAGGCGAGACTAGCCGAAATAAATGCAGTTTGGGTGCCATGGACGGGCCCTGGATCGAACTCTGCGTGGGCCTGGCGTACCGCTTTTCGACGGACTGCCTATCGCTTGCTTGGAATTGGGGACTTCCATGGACATTACTGAGCTGCTTGCCTTCAGCGCCAAGCAGGGCGCTTCGGACCTGCACCTCTCCGCTGGCCTGCCGCCGATGATCCGCGTGGATGGCGACGTGCGTCGAATCAACCTGCCCGCCCTCGATCACAAGCAGGTGCACGCGCTGATCTACGACATCATGAATGACAAGCAGCGCAAGGATTACGAAGAGTTCCTCGAGACCGACTTCTCCTTCGAAGTGCCGGGCGTTGCCCGCTTCCGGGTCAATGCCTTCAACCAGAACCGTGGTTCGGGCGCGGTGTTCCGGACCATTCCGTCCAAGGTCCTGACCATGGAAGACCTGGGGATGGGCGAGATCTTCAAGAAGGTGTCCGATGTGCCGCGCGGCCTGGTGCTGGTCACCGGGCCCACGGGTTCGGGCAAGTCGACCACCCTGGCGGCCATGCTCGACTACCTCAACAGCACCAAGTATCACCACATCCTCACCGTCGAGGACCCGATCGAATTCGTTCATGAGTCGAAGAAATGCCTGATCAACCAGCGCGAGGTCCATCGCGACACCCTCGGCTTCAACGAGGCGCTGCGCTCGGCACTGCGTGAAGACCCGGACATCATCCTGGTGGGCGAGATGCGGGACCTGGAAACCATCCGTCTGGCCCTGACCGCGGCCGAAACCGGCCACCTGGTGTTCGGCACCCTGCACACAACCTCCGCGGCGAAGACCATCGACCGGGTGGTCGACGTGTTCCCGGCGGAAGAAAAGTCCATGGTTCGCTCCATGCTGTCCGAATCCCTGCAGGCGGTGATTTCCCAGACCCTGCTGAAGAAGATCGGCGGCGGCCGTGTGGCAGCCCACGAGATCATGATCGGCACGCCGGCCATCCGTAACCTGATCCGCGAGGACAAGGTCGCGCAGATGTATTCGGCGATCCAGACCGGTGGCTCTCTCGGCATGCAAACCCTCGACATGTGCCTCAAGGGTCTGGTGGCCAAGGGGCTGGTCAGCCGTGAAAGTGCCCGGGAAAAGGCCAAGAGTCCGGAAAGTCTCTAACCCGTTGACCTGCCCTGGGTCCAGCCGTGAACCAACAGCGAGAACACCATGGAATTCGAGAAACTGCTGCGCCTGATGGTTGAAAAAGGTGGATCGGACCTCTTCATCACGGCAGGTGTGCCGCCTTCTATGAAGGTCAACGGCAAGATCCTGCCTGTGACCAAGAACTCCATGTCGCCGGAGATGACGCGGGAAACCGTCCTGGCGGTGATGAACGAGCAACAGCGCCGTGAGTTCGCACAGAACCACGAGTGCAACTTCGCCATCAGCGCCCGAGGCATTGGCCGTTTCCGCGTCAGCGCCTTCTATCAGCGCAACCTGATCGGCATGGTGCTGCGCCGGATCGAGACGAACATTCCCACCATCGATGACCTGAAGCTGCCGGAGGTCCTCAAGCAACTGGCAATGACCAAACGCGGCCTGGTGCTGTTCGTCGGCGCTACCGGCACCGGCAAGTCCACGTCCCTGGCGGCGATGATCGGCCATCGCAACAAGAACAGCAGCGGTCACATCATCTCCATCGAAGACCCGATCGAATTCATCCACCAGCATCAGAGCTGCATCGTCACCCAGCGCGAAGTGGGTATCGATACCGAATCGTTCGAGGTGGCCCTGAAGAACACCCTGCGTCAGGCGCCAGACGTGATTCTCATCGGCGAAGTGCGAACCCGCGAGACGATGGATCATGCCATTGCCTTCGCCGAAACCGGCCACCTGTGCCTGGCCACCCTGCATGCCAACAATGCCAACCAGGCGCTGGACCGGATCATCAACTTCTTCCCTGCCGACCGTCAGCAGCAGGTCTGGATGGACCTGTCGCTGAACCTCAAGGCCATCGTCGCCCAGCAGCTGATTGCGACGCCGGATGGCAAGGGCCGCCGCGCGGTGATCGAAGTGCTGATCAACACCCCGCTGGTCGCGGACCTGATCCGCAAAGGCGAGGTCCACGAACTCAAACCATTGATGAAACGATCCACCGAGCAGGGCATGCAGACGTTCGACCAGGCGCTCTACAATCTCTACTCGCAGGGCGAGATCACCTACGAGGACGCGCTGGTCCACGCCGACTCGGCGAACGACCTGCGCCTGATGATCAAGCTGGGTTCGGAGACCGATGGCGAGCACCTGACGCACATGAGCGATGGCCTGTCGTTGCAGACCAGTGAAGAGGACCCCGGCCGACGGTTCCGCTGACGCGCATCGCGCCTGACCCCAGGGGTCACGAAACGCATTCACCCGCCTGCAGGAGGCAGCATGGACGTACGTCAGGACACCCACAGCAAGGTCATCGGCTATCTGTTGTGGATTTTCGGGTTCCTCGGCTCCCACCGTTTCTACTACGGCAGGCCGATTACCGGCACCATTTGGTTCTTCACCCTTGGCTTGCTCTTCATTGGCTGGATCATCGACCTGTTCCTGATCCCTTCGATGGACCGCGAGGCATCGCTGCGATTCAGCCCTGGTCGGTACGACTACAACGTCGCATGGATACTGCTGACCTTCCTCGGCGTCTTCGGCGTGCACCGCATGTACCAGGGCAAGTGGGTTACCGGCATCCTCTACCTGCTGACCGGAGGCTTCTTCCTGGTTGGCGTGCTTTACGACTTCTGGACTTTGAATAGCCAGCTCTCGGAGCTAAACGCCCGATAAGTAGTGCTGCTGGCTGCATGCCTCTTAAGGAGCAAGCATTCTCGCGAACAGTGCCTATTCGCGAGCAAGAACCAGGCGTTCCCGCTCGGTCCAACAGGATTTTCGGCTCGACGATTGCTGGCCAGCAACAGCTAGCGCAGACAGAGCCAATAGATTCGCTCCCACAGAACGGGTCATCCTGAGTTGCCTGTTCCCCCTTCGTCGGCACCCCTGGCAGGCATGGGCTGCGCGACCTATGTTCCAACCAGGGGCGAGCGCTGTTCGCCCGATGTCTGGTTGCGCATGGAGGTGACGCCATGAACAGTGCCAATGATGTCCGGCCGGCGGTACTCGATCTGATCGGCAATACCCCGCTGGTGAGGACCTCGCGCTTCGATACCGGCCCCTGCACCCTGTTCCTCAAGCTCGAATCGCAGAACCCGGGCGGCTCCATCAAAGACCGCATCGGCGTTGCCATGATCAATACCGCCGAGCGCGACGGTCGCTTGCGCCCCGGTGGCACCATAGTCGAGGCCACTGCCGGCAACACAGGCTTGGGCCTGGCGCTGGTGGGCCGGGCCAAGGGCTATCGGGTGGTGCTGGTGGTGCCGGACAAGATGTCCACCGAGAAGGTGCTGCACCTGAAGGCCATGGGCGCCGAAGTGCACATCACCCGCTCGGACGTCGGCAAGGGGCACCCCGAGTACTACCAGGACCTGGCCCGGCGTCTGGCCTCGGAGATTCCCGACGCCTTCTTTGCCGACCAATTCAACAACCCGGCCAACCCGCTGGCCCACGAATGCACCACCGGTCCGGAGATCTGGCAGCAGACCGGCCAGAACGTCGACGCCATTGTGGTCGGCGTCGGCTCGGCCGGTACCCTCACCGGACTGACCCGCTATTTCCGCCGGGTCCAACCGGACCTGGAAATGGTCCTGGCTGACCCGGTCGGCTCGATCGTTGCCGAGTACAGCCGCAGCGGCGTGCTCGGGACCCCCGGCTCCTGGGCGGTGGAGGGCATAGGCGAAGATTTCATCCCCGCTATTGCCGACCTGTCCAGCGTGCGCAGCGCCTACTCGATCAGCGACGAGGAGAGCTTCGGCCATGCGCGGGAATTGCTGCGCGCCGAGGGCATCCTTGGCGGATCCTCGACCGGGACCTTGCTGGCCGCGGCGCTGCGTTACTGCCGCGAACAGAAGACGCCGAAACGGGTGGTCAGCTTCGTGTGCGACACCGGCACCCGCTACCTGTCGAAGATCTACAACGACCAATGGATGACCGACCAGGGCTTGCTGGCGCGCAAACGCTATGGCGATCTGCGCGACATCATCGCGCGGCGTTTCGAAGAGGGACGGGTGGTCAGTGTCGGGCCGGACGACACCCTGCTTACTGCGTTCCAGCGCATGCGCCTGGCTGATGTCTCGCAGTTGCCGGTGTTGTCCGGCGAGCACCTGGTCGGCGTGATTGACGAGTCCGACCTGCTGCTCAGCGTACATGCCGATGCTTCACGCTTCCGCTCGACCGTCAGCAGCGCCATGACCGCCAAGCTGGAGACCCTGGAGCCGGGCGCCAGCCTGGCCGAGCTGGAGGCGGTCCTCGACCGCGGGCTGGTGGCGATCATCGCCGACGCTTCGGATTTCCATGGCCTGATCACCCGCTCCGACCTGCTCAACCACCTGCGGAGGACCCTTGCATGACCCAGCACGACAGCCATGCCGATCAGCCGGCCCGGGCCTTCGCCACACGTGTCATCCACGCCGGGCAGGTGCCCGACCCCTCCACCGGCGCCATCATGCCGCCGATTTACGCCAACTCCACCTATGCCCAGCAGAGTCCGGGGGTGCACAAGGGGCTCGACTACGGGCGTTCGCACAATCCCACGCGCTGGGCCCTGGAGCGTTGCGTTGCAGATCTGGAAGGCGGCTCCCAGGCCTTTGCCTTCGCCTCCGGGCTGGCCGCCATTTCCACGGTGCTGGAGCTGCTCGACAGCGGATCGCACATCGTCTCCAGCAATGACTTGTATGGCGGGACCTTCCGCCTGTTCGAACGTGTGCGTCGCCGCAGCGCGGGCCATCGCTTCAGCTTTGTCGACTTCAGCGATATCGCTGCGATCGGGGCGGCGATCCAGGACGACACCTGCATGCTCTGGGTAGAGACACCAAGCAACCCGCTGCTGCGTCTGGCTGACCTCAGCGCCATCGTGGCGCTCTGCCGGGGCCGGGGCATCATCCTGGTGGCAGACAACACCTTCGCCAGTCCCTGGATCCAGCGTCCGCTGGATCTGGGCTTCGATGTCGTCGTGCACTCCTCCACCAAATACCTCAACGGCCACTCCGACGTGATCGGCGGCATCGCCATCGTCTCCGGTGACAGCCGTTGCGAACTTCTGCGCGAACGCCTGGGCTTCCTGCAGAACGCGGTGGGCGCCATCGCCGGCCCCTTCGACGCCTTCCTCACCTTGCGCGGCGTGAAGACCCTGGCCCTGCGCATGGAGCGCCACTGCAGCAACGCCCTGGAACTTGCCCGCTGGCTGGAGCACCAGCCGCAAGTGGCGCGCGTCTACTACCCTGGCCTGGAGTCGCACCCGCAGCACGTACTGGCGCGGCGGCAGATGCAGGGTTTCGGCGGGATGATCTCGCTGGACCTGCGCAGTGACCTCGCTGGGACCAGGCGTTTCCTGGAAGCGGTGCGCATCTTCACCCTGGCGGAAAGCCTGGGCGGCGTGGAAAGCCTGATCGAGCACCCGGCGATCATGACCCACGCCAGCATCCCGGCCGAGATACGCGCCGAGATCGGCATCGGCGACTCGCTGGTGCGGTTGTCGGTAGGGGTGGAGGACGTGGAGGACTTGCGCGCGGACCTGGCGCAGGCGCTGGCGCAGGTCTGAAACCAGTGGCTGGGCGACAGGCCCCATCCATCTTTATGTCTGCCTCAAGGCTTGGGGCAGGCTGCATTTCCTGTAGGAGTGAGCTTGCTCGCGAAGGAGTCTGAAGGCCGCCTTTTGCCAGCAAGCTGGCCCCTACGGCACGTGTGCGGCATGCCCAAGCGGAAGGTCCGTTGACCCAGGGTGACGACGACTGGTCACAAGGTGCACCCTACCCGGCGTGCCATGATCCGTAGGGTGCATCCCAAACAATTCGCCCCCATCGACGACGAGCGCCGATGGGGGCGAGGCTATTGCTGGCCGTTGCTTACTGCAGCCACTCTTTGACACGCTCGGGGTTCTTCCGGATCCAGTCCCTGGCGGCCGCTTCCGGCTTGGCGCCTTCGCGGATGGCCAGCATCACCGAACCGACTTCTTCACCATTCCAGGAGAACTTCTTCAGGAAGGCAGTCGCATCGGCAGCTTTGGTTTCCAGGCTCGGGTTGACCACGGTATCGACGTGCTCGTCATCGCCATAGACCTTTTTCGGGTCTTCCAGGAAGCGCAGCTTCCACTTGGCGAACATCCAGTGCGGAATCCAGCCAGTCACCACGATAGGCTTCTGGGCTTTCTCGGCGCGGGTCAGGGCGGTGGCCATGGCCGGGCCGGAACTTGGCATCAGCTTGATGTCGAGGTTGTATTGCTTGATCGCGTCTTCGGTACGGCGCATGACGCCCGCACCGGCGTCGATACCGGTGATCTTGCCGTCGAAGTCCTTGCTGTAGGTGTTCAGGTCTTCGATGGATTTGGCCTGGACGTAGTCCGGCACGATCAGGCCGATCTTGGCGCCTTTGTAGTTGGAGCCCAGCACGACCACTTTGTCTTTCAGCTTGGCGTAGTACTCGCCGTGAGTGGCCGGCAGCCAGGCGGAGAGGGTGGCGTCCAGGTCGCCACGGGCCACGCCCTGCCACATGATCGCTGGTTCCACAGGCTTGAGTTCGACGCCGTAACCGAGTTTCTCCTTGAGGATCTCGCCCGCTACATAGGTGGCGGCGACGCTGTCGTCCCAGCCGTTGACGTAGCCGATCTTCAGGGTCGGTTTGTCCGCGGCGCTGGCCATGCCCATGCCGAGGGCAAGGGTGGCGACGCCGAGGGTTTTCAGACAAAGGGATTTCAACTTGCGCATACGTATTGCTCCATCAGGTGGGATTGGCAGCCAACTACGTGGTCGCTCGTCCGTTCTCAGGCGGAGTTCGCGACGTTGCCCGACACGGCCTGGGGGCAGGCCGTGGCAAGCGAATAGCAAGGATTCAGGGCCCCGCTGGCGAGGCCTCTAGGGGGTGTTACAGGCCGATGTGTTTCTTCACGGCGGCAGCGCCGTCCTGGCCGTCGAAGGTGGTGACGCCGGCGAGCCATTTGTCCAGCGCGGCCGGGTTGGCCTTGATCCAGCTCTTGGCGACGGTAACCGGGTCTTCCTTCTCTAGCACCTTCTCCATCAGCTGGCTCTCGATCTCGACGGTGAACTGCAGGTTGTTCAGCAGCTTGCCGACGTTGGCGCAGCGGGCCTCGTAGTCCGGCGGAACCACCGTGTAGACCTTGGCGGCGCCGTAGTCCGGACCGAACACGTCATCACCGCCGGCGAGGTAAGTGATGTCGAACTGGGTGTTCATCGGGTGTGGGGCCCAGCCGAGGAACACGACCGGCTCCTTCTTCTTCACTGCGCGCTGCACCTGAACCAGCATGCCTGCCTCGCTCGACTCGACCATCCGGAAGCCGCCCAGGTCGAACTGGTTGCCTTTGATCATCTTGTCAATCAGCAGGTTGCCGTCGTTACCCGGTTCGATGCCGTAGATCTTGCCGCCGAGCTGGTCCTTGAACTTGGCGATGTCCTGGAAGCTCTTCAGGCCCGCTTCCGCAGCGTAGGTCGGTACGGCCAGGGTGTACTTGGCACCTTCCAGGTTCGGAGTCGACAGCACCTTCACGCCGTTGTCCTTGGTGAAGGGCTCGATCACCGCGTCCATGGAGGGTGCCCAGTAGCCGAGGAACACGTCGATCTGCTTGTTCTTCACCCCGGTGAAGGCGATCGGTACCGAAGCCATGATCTTGCGTGGGGTGTAGCCGAGACCTTCGGTGAGCACCATGGCGACACCGGTCGTGGCGGCAATGTCGGCCCAGCCGATTTCCGCGAAGCGAACCTGTTTGCAGCTTTCCGGCTCCTGGGCCCAGGCGCCTTGGGCAATCGCGCAGGCGAGCAGGCCGACTGCAGCGACTTTCTTCATCATTTTCATTAGCGACTCCCTGACATTGAAAGGTGAAGCGTTCTTAGTGCGCTTGCTGCCGCTGAAAACGGGCGCTCAACCAACCGAACGGGCTGCTCCGGGTCGCGGTTTGGCGAGTACCGAAGCTTTCGGTGATGCGGTCGAGGATGATCGCCAGCAGTACTACGGCCATGCCGCTCTCGAAGCCCAGGCCGATGTCCAGGCGCTGGATACTGGCGAGCACGTCGTTCCCCAGGCCGCCGGCACCGACCATCGAAGCGATGATCACCATGGACAGCGCCATCATGATGGTCTGGTTCACGCCGGCCATGATCGATGGCATGGCATTGGGCAGCTGCACCTTGTATAGCAGCTGCCAGCTGGTGCAGCCGAAGGATTGGCCAGCTTCGACGATTTCCTTGTTCACCTGGCGGATGCCGAGGCTGGTCAGGCGCACCGCCGGGGGCATGGCGAAGATCACCGTGGCGATGATGCCGGGCACACGGCCGAGGCCGAAGAGCATGGCCGCCGGGATCAGATAGACGAAGGCGGGCATGGTCTGCATGAAGTCCAGTATCGGACGGATCACGACGGCCACGCGCTCGCTCTTGGCGGCCCAGATACCCAGCGGTATGCCGAGGAGCAGGCTGATCAAGGTTGAAGAGAAGGTCAGGCCAAGGGTGACCACGGTCTGTTCCCAGAAGCCGGTGAGTACGATCAGCACCAGAGAAGCAGCGGTGAAGAGGGCGAATTTGACGCCGATGCGCCAGAGGCCCAGGCCGACGAATACCGCGATCAGCACCCAGGCCGGCGGCCACATCAGGAAACGCTCGATCACCTCCGAGAAACCGCTGACGACTGCCCCGATGTTCTCGAAGGCGACGCTGTAGTTTTCCAGCAGGTGCTGGACGACGTCGTTTACCCAGCTACCCAGATCCAGTTTTTCGCTCATCGTCATTCTCCCCGCAGGCGGCTCAGCAGGCGGCCCTTGCTGATGGCGCCGCAGTAGCGGCCACTCTGGTCGACCACTGGGATCGGCCCTTCATTGATCACCAGGCGCTGGATCACGCTATCCAGCGGCAGGTCTTCCGGTACCGGATCGATGTGCTTGAGCAGGCTGTGCTCCAGATCCAGGGTGCGCCCGCCTTCGACCAGAAGGGCGATCTTCTCGAGGCTGATGGAGCCACGGAAGTTGTTCTTCTCGTCAACGATGAAGGCGTAGTGCTTATCCATTGCCTGCAGCTTCTGGCACACGGTCTGTGCATCGGGCGCTCTGCCGTTGTGCACGAACAGCGGCACGCTGTCGGATTTGAGTTGGCCGGCAGTGAGGTAACGGCTGGTGTCCACGGTGTTGAAGAAGTTGCGGACGTAGTCGTTGGCCGGGTTCTCGATGATTTCCTGCGGGGTGCCGACCTGGATCAGCTTGCCGCCTTCCATGATGCCGATGCGCGAACCGATGCGCATGGCTTCTTCGATGTCGTGGGACACGAAGATGATGGTGCGGCTGTGCTTTTTCTGCAGGTCGAGCAGGACATCCTGCATCTCGCGGCGCTTGAGGGGGTCGAGGGCGGAGAAGGCCTCGTCCATGATGATCATCGAGGGGTCGACCGCCAAGGCGCGGGCAAGGCCGACGCGCTGTTGCATACCGCCCGACAGCTCATGGGGATACTTGTGGGCGAAGCTGGCCAGACCGACCTGCTCCAGTACCTCCATGGCACGCCGTTCGCGCTCCTTGCGGCTCTTGCCCGCCACTTCGAGGCCAAATGCGGCATTGTCCAGGACCGTGCGCGAAGGCATCAGAGCAAAGGACTGGAAAACCATGCTCATGTCACGCCGACGCAAGTCGATCAGCTGCGACTTGGGTAGCTTGGCGACGTTCTGGCCGTCAATGAAGACGTCACCGGCGGTGGGCTCGATGAGCCGATTGATCAACCGGATCAGCGTGGATTTGCCAGAGCCCGAAAGGCCCATCAGCACAAAGATCTCGCCTTCGTTGACGCTGAACGACACGTCACTGACGCCAATCACGGCGCCCTTCTCGGCGAGGATCTTCTCCTTGCTCCAGCCCTGCTTGAGTAAATCGATTGCTTCTTGTGGTTGTTGCCCGAAAACCTTGTAGAGGTTTTGAACCACGATCTTTCCAGACTGCATGGGATAGTTCCCCTTCAGTAGACATCCAGATCAGCTACACGAAACCAGGGCAGACGCTCGAGGACGCCCAGCCTGGTGATGCCGACTGCCTTGCCTGTGTGGATAACAATGTTCGAGAACCGAAAGCCCTCTGGCAGTGTTACGAAACCCATTCCTTGGGACGTTCAACACCTCGACCGGAGGTGCGCGTACTTCCGAAATTTCTTGTTATGCGCGCCTCCAGATGGGAGGAGGCTGCCGCTTGTGTTCTTCGGTCCGGAGCGGAGGGCTCACGGTCTGCCGGTCCACGGGGTCCGGCAGCGACGAAATCGGGTGACTCAACGATAAAGCCTTGAGGCCTTGGCAATTGTCGGTTTACGACCTTCATATGTTGCGTGACGACATGTCGTTGGCTAATCGCTGAATGCGCCGTGTCACGGCGCTTTGGCGCGCATCAGTGTGGTCGGCACAGAACTGCCGTCACGCGCGGTCACGCCTTCCAGCCAGCCGGCCAGGGTGTCGGGATTGGCTTTAAGCCAAGCCTTGGCCTCACGCCGACGGTTGGTACTTTGATTAAGTATGGCCCCCATCAGGTGGTTCTCCATGGACAGACTGAATTTAAGGTTCTTCAGCAGTCGTCCGAGGTTCGGGCACTCATTGGTAAGGCTCTTGCGCACATTGGTATAGACGGTCGCGCCGCCGAAATCGGGGCCGAACCAGTCATCGCCACCCGCCAGGTAGTGCATCTGCAATTGGTTGTTCATCGGGTGCGGTTCCCAGCCCAGGAACACGGCCCATTGCTTGAGGTGCTCGGCGCGTTTGACCTGAGACAGCATGCCGTTTTCGCTGGACTCCACGAGTTTGAACCCACCCAGGCCGAAGGCGTTGCCAGCAATCATCTTCTGGATCAGCTTGTTGCCGTCGTTGCCAGGCTCGATGCCGTAGATTCGCCCGCCGAGCTGTTCCTTGAAGCGCGCCAGGTCCTCGAAGCGCTTGAGTCCGCCGTCGAACGCCGCCTGGTTCACTGCCAAGGTGTACTTGGCGCCGGTGAGGTTGGCACCCAGGCTCTCCACGCTGCCGTTCTGCAGGTAGGGGCGGATGTCGTTTTCCATGCTCGGCATCCAGTTGCCGAGGAACACGTCGATCTTGGCTTCGCTCAGCGCCTTGTAGGTATCCGGTACCGACAGACGCTTGACCTTGGTCACGTACCCTAGCTCGCTCAGGACATGGCGGGTCATGGCTGTCGTGACGGTGATGTCGCTCCAGCCGACATCGGCGAAGCGCACGGTGGAGCAGCTTTCGGGGTCGGCTGCGTAAGCAGCCTGCGCGCTGCACAGCGCGGTGGCGAGTAGCGCGGTGATGATTCGAGACATGTGGAGTCCCCGGCAGAGATTATTGTTATGTCCGGTCTCGCGCGGCTGTCGGACTGCTGCAGGCCCCCGCCCTCCGGGCGCCGGAATGATGCGTGCTAGACGCTTCGCCTGGCTACCGGTCCGGTCGCAGACAGAACGTATCTGTCGCTGGCGATACAAGGCAAAAGGTGGAATCGCTGCGAGGCGTGATGGCGCTTCTTGTGGGGCGAATTCATTCGCTAAACAGGCCGGAGGCCTGCCCTTTGGGCATCACCGGGGGCCGCTTCGTAGCCCTTAGCGAATGAATTCGCCCCCACATGGTTCAGTCCGCCAAATCCCCGGGTCACGACGTATTTGGATACGGGCAAGTCGGTGTGGGGAGTCCCTCGATCGGCGAAATGCCGATCATGTCGCCAAGATTGATCCCTACCGGAGTTGTCCCGTGGCTATCAGCGTTTTCGACCTGTTCAAGATCGGTATCGGCCCCTCCAGCTCGCATACCGTGGGCCCGATGCGGGCGGGCGCCCTGTTCGCCAGTGCCCTGCGCGAGCGCGGCCTGCTGGCGCGGGTGAGCCGCGTCGAAGTGCGCCTGTACGGCTCGCTGTCGGCCACCGGGGTCGGCCATGGCACTGACCGCGCGACGGTGATGGGGCTGATGGGCGAATGGCCGGACCGCATCGACCCGAAACAGATCCCCCTGCGCATCGCCGCCTTGCTGGAAAGCGGCGAGCTGCTGCTGGACGGCGCTCAGCCGGTGCCGTTCGACTGGCAGCGCGACCTGCTGCTGCTGGAGGAGAACCTGCCGTATCACCCCAACGCCATGACCCTGATCGCGGAAGGCGAGGGTGGTGAACTGCACCGCGACACCTACTACTCGATCGGTGGCGGCTTCGTGGTGGATGCCGCGCAGGCCGCCTCCGGCCAGCTGGACCAGGACCACACCCAGCTGCCCTACGACTTCTCCAGCGCCGAGGAACTGCTGGTGCTGTGCCGACGCCACAACCTGCGTGTTTCCGAGCTGATGCTGGCCAATGAGAAGGCCTGGCGCAGTGAGGCGGAGATCCGCGCTGGGCTGCTCAAGCTGTGGGACGCCATGCAGGACTGCGTGCGCAACGGCCTGGGCGAGGAGGGCATCCTGCCCGGCGGGCTGAACGTGCGCCGGCGGGCCGCCAAGCTGCACCGCAGCCTGCAGGAACTGGGCAAGCCGAACGTGATCGGCTCGACCATGAGCGCGATGGAATGGGTCAACCTCTACGCCCTGGCGGTGAACGAGGAGAATGCTGCCGGCGGGCGCATGGTGACGGCGCCGACCAACGGCGCGGCGGGCATCATCCCGGCGGTGCTGCACTACTACATGCGCTTCAACCCCGAGGCCAGCGAGGACGACGTGGTGAACTACTTCCTCGGCGCGGCGGCGGTGGGGATCCTGTGCAAGAAGAACGCCTCGATCTCCGGCGCCGAAGTGGGTTGCCAGGGCGAAGTCGGCTCGGCCTGCGCGATGGCGGCGGCGGGGTTGGCGGAAGTGCTGGGAGCGACCCCGGCGCAGCTGGAGAACGCGGCGGAGATCGGCCTGGAGCACAACCTCGGGCTGACCTGCGACCCGGTGGGCGGGCTGGTGCAGGTGCCGTGCATCGAACGCAATGCGATTGCCGCGGTGAAGGCAATCAACGCGGCGCAGATGGCGCTGCGCGGCGATGGCGAGCACTTCATCTCGCTGGACCGGGTGATCCGCACCATGCGCGACACCGGCGCCGACATGCACGACAAGTACAAGGAAACCTCGCGCGGCGGCTTGGCGGTCAGCGCCATCGAGTGCTGATCCGCTTTAGTTCACCTTGCCCCTCGCTGCCAGGAAATGGTGCACGGGCGAGGCGAAATTCCTGATGACCAATCGGTCGCTATCAGACTGTTTCGTCTGTTACTGAAGGTATGCCCCTTCAGCACGCGGTGACAGGGGCTGATACAGGAAGTGCTACCGAAATCCCCAGGGCCCCGATACGGCGGGCCTTGGCGGTCGTAAACAGAATGCTTCTGTCGCTCCCGCCTAGGCCCTATGGCACGGGCCTTGGATGGATTATTTTTATTTTGATTGAACGCTCAATCAATTTAGGCACGGGCTTTGCCTTAGTAGTTGGGTGACTTACTGGTTTCATCGTACTAGAACATAACTATAAGCCTCCCAATCGAGGCTCCGCTCCGTGTGCCAAGCCTGAGGGTTTCATCGATGTCACAGTTCAACCAAGGGGCAAGCCCCCAGAACCGTGTTCCCCAGTCCATCGGATTCCTGCTGCTGGATAACTTCACTCTGATTTCCCTGGCGTCGGCGGTAGAGCCGCTGCGCATGGCTAACCACCTCTCCGGACGCGAACTGTATCGCTGGTACACCCTCAGCCAGGATGGTCGCCCGGTTAGCGCCAGCGACGGCCTGCAGATCACGCCGGACAGCGGCCTGGACAACGCCCAAGCCCTGGACGCGGTCATCGTCTGCGGCGGCGTGGACATCCAGCATTGCGTCACCCGTGATCACGTTCACTTCTTGCAGGTCCAGGCGCGCCAGGGCCGTCAGCTCGGTGCGGTGTGCACCGGCAGCTGGGCGCTGGCCAAGGCCGGCCTGCTCGACGGTTTCGAATGCAGCGTGCATTGGGAATGCCTGGCGGCCATGCAGGAAGCCTTCCCGCGCGCCGGTATCACGACTCGCCTGTTCTCCATCGACCGTAATCGCTACACCTCCTCGGGCGGCACTGCACCGATGGACATGATGCTGCACCTGATTTCCCGCGAGCACGGCCGCGAGCTGGCCGCCGCGATTTCCGAGATGTTCATCTACGAGCGCATCCGCAACGAGCAGGACCACCAGCGCGTGCCGCTCAAGCACATGCTCGGCACCAACCAGCCGAAGCTGCAGGAGATCGTCGCACTGATGGAAGCCAACCTTGAGGAGCCCATCGATCTCGATGAACTGGCCTGCTACGTCGACGTGTCGCGCCGTCAACTCGAGCGCCTATTCCAGAAGTACCTGCACTGCTCGCCTTCGCGCTACTACCTCAAGCTGCGCCTGATCCGCGCACGGCAGCTGCTGAAGCAGACCGCCATGTCGATCATCGAAGTGGCATCGGTGTGCGGCTTCGTCTCCACCCCGCACTTCTCCAAGTGCTACCGGGAATACTTCGGCATTCCGCCGCGTGACGAGCGTGCCGGCCAGAGCAGCGGTGCTAGCGTGGTGGCGCTGGTGCCGATGCCGGAAGACCTGGTCCGTCCAGCGCCTTCGACCGCCGGCGTGGCGCTGAGCCGCGCCCAGGGCGAGTCGACCTTCGCCAGCGTGCGTTTGTAAGCCACAGCGCCAGGGGCTGCGTTACGGCCCTTGGCAAATGGATTGGCTATGTCTGCGTTAACTGTTACTAGCAATCAGTGGTCGTGCTGAGAGCCTTGTGGGAGCGAGCTTGTTCGCGAAAGGGTCCGGTCCGCGAGCAATAACTCGGGCCCCCTGCTCCTACAAGGAATGCAGCCACTTGCAACACTACTTAATGCGGACACAGCCAATGAATTCGCCCTGACAGTGGCATTCGCGCGGGCAAGAAAAAGGGCGCCATTGGCGCCCTTTGTCATTTCGCTATCGTTTCAGCGTGGCACCAGGGCCGGCAGCAGGGTCCGCGAGATGGCCTCGCGCACATTCGGCAGCAGCGTGGCGCTGCCGCCCAGTAGTTCCTCCACCAGGCGACGCAGCGCCACTGCGCGTTCCGGGCTCAGGCCGCTAACGGCCTGCTCGCACGCCTGCTCGGCACTCACGCCGGGCGGAATGCTGATGCCTAGCGCCACCAGACGCTCGCGAAAGTCTTCCTGGTCGATCAAATCGGCATGCATCATCGGCTGTTTCCTCCACTACGGCGGCTGCGGGTCAGCGCAGGACACCTTCTTCCATCAACAGTTTGAAGATAGCTTCGGCGCCCGCTTGTGGCGAGACATCCTTGAGCACTTGGCCGCCGCCACCAGAAGCTTTCGCGGTGGCCGCTTTCATCCGCTCGGCGCCAGTCTTGGCCTTGATCACCTTGAGCCGCTTCGGCCGTGGGCGGGCTGGTTGCAGCTGGGCTTCGGCGAGCAGGGTATCTTCCACCAGTTCCACGTCCTCGGCTTCGACACGGCCACGTCGGGCCGGACCGAAGGCGCTCTGGCGGGCAGTCGGGGCTGCGTTGTCGACGCTGGCGAGGAAGGGCAGGCGCACCTTCAGCCGGCGCCGCTGGCCACGAGGCAGGGCTTGCAGCACCTGGGCCACGCCGTTCTCGACCTTTTCCACCTCGGCCAGGCCCACCACCAGCGGCCAGCCCAGACGTTCTGCCAGCAGGTAGGGCAGCATTCCCGAGCCTTCACCGGTTTCCGCCTGACTGCCGGTCAGCACCAGTTGGGTGCCGATTTCACGCAGGTAGTCGCCGAGCGCAGGGAGCGCATCGGCCTGTTTGGGTTGTTCGAGAACGATGAGTTCCTCCAGCCCCATGCCCAGGTAGGCGCGCAGGGCTTCTTCGTGCGGATCGCCAGCATGCAGCACCCGCAGGCGCGCGCCGGCGAGGCGAAGGCCAAGCTCGACGGCACGGGCATCCTGGTCGGCGCGGCGCGCGCGGCCCGAGGTGGGGTGTGCGCCGATGGAAACCAGGGTAACGATCTTCAGTGCGTCATGCGGCATCGCGTGCACCTCCCTGACGGTATTCGGTGGCCAGTTGAATCAACGCGGCGAGAATCGCGGCAGAATCTCCGATCACCGACAGGTCGGCGCGTTTGATCATGTCGCAGCCCGGGTCCATGTTCACCGCCACCACCTTGTCGCAGGCACCGATGCCTTGCAGGTGCTGGATGGCGCCGGAAATACCGACGGCCAGGTAGACCCGTGCGGTGACCCAGGTGCCGGTGGCACCGACCTGGCGATTGCGCGGCATGTGACCGTCGTCCACCGCAACGCGGGAGGCGCCTTCGGTCGCGCCAAGGGCTTCAGCGGCCTTGTGGAACAGGGCCCAGTCTCTCACTCCATTGCCGCCGGAGAGGATGAACTCGGCCTCGGCCATGGGGATCTGCGCCGGGTCCACGGCCACCGGGCCGAGGTCCTCGATACGCGGCAGGCTGTGGGCGACCTTGGCTTCAAGGTCAAGGGTGCGAGCCTCGTGGCGAGTCTCGCTGACCGGATCGGCGCATTCGGCAGCCGCCAGGATCAGGCGGGGCAGGGTGCGCACCAGGTCCTCGCGGCCGGCGCCGGCACGGCCGGTGCATTGCTCGTTGGCCACCTGCCAGACGCGGGTGGCAGGGCGCTCGCCCAGCTTGGCGGCCAGGCGGCGACCGAGTTCGCCACCACCAGTACGGCTGTCGGGCAGCAGCCAGTGACGCGGAGCCAGTTGGCTTTCCACTGCGCTCAAGGCGAGCACACGTGCTTCTGGCGAATAGCCGTCGAACTCGTTGCCGTCGATGCGCAAGACGCGGTCCACGCCGGCAGTGTCGAAGGCGGCCTCCTTGTCTTCGCCGAACAGCACGGCGACGACCGCACCGCTGGTGCCGGCAAGCTTGTTGGCCAGTCCCAGGAGGTCCTTGTCGTGGCTGCCGAGGCGGCCACCGACCATGTCCGGTACCACGCAGATGTAATAAGCCGGTTGTTCGACCACGTGCAGCGGCAGTTGCACCACCTCTGTGGCTGCGCTGCGCTTGCCGCTGGTGCCTTGCTGGGCACCGCTTCGATCGATGCGTTTAATGCCATTGGGGCCGATGAAGCCAACGGCGTGGGGATTTTTGCGGATCAGGCCGTTGGGGCCCATCCAGCTCGTCTGACCCTGCTGCTGCATGGCAGCATGCAGCGGGTGCAGGCGGTTGCGGGCGATCCATTCGGCACGCGGGTCGCGGCGGATGATGTCACTCATGGGCGGATCTCCAGGGCTGCAGGGACAGCTCCCTCTCCCTGAGGGAGAGGGGAGGTCAAGGTGTTCATCACGCCACCTCCACGGCAGCTTTAGCTGCTGACGGCTTTTTTGCTTCAACCGGTGCCTCGATCAGTACATCCGCCACCAGTTCGGCGATGTCCTTGATCTCCGGACGTGGCGCGACCACGCCTTCAAGCATCGCGGTGCACTGTGGGCAGCCCACGGCCACCAGTTCTGCGCCGGTTTCCTTGATGTCACCCATGCGCATGTCCGGAATCCGCTGCTTGCCGGGGATGTCGGTGATCGGCGCCCCGCCGCCACCGCCGCAGCAGCGCGAACGGAAGCCGGAACGTTCCATCTCCTTGACCTCGATGCCGATGGCCTTGAGCACAGCGCGCGGAGCTTCGTACTCGCCGTTGTAGCGGCCGAGGTAGCACGGGTCGTGGTAGGTGACGCTGCCGCCCTTGTGCTGGCCAAGGTTCAGCGTGCCGCCCTGCACCAGTTCGTTGATGAAGGTGCTGTGGTGCTTCACGTCGTACTGGCCGCCGAGGGCGCCGTATTCATTCTTCAGCACATGGAAGCTGTGCGGGTCGCAGGACACGATCTTCTTGAAGCGGTACTGGTTCAGCGTGGCAATGTTGCGCTTGGCCAGTAGCTGGAAGGTCGCCTCGTCGCCCAGGCGCCGGGCCACGTCACCGCTATCGCGCTCTTCCAGGCCGAGCACGGCAAAGTCGACGTTGGCAGCCTTCAGGACTTTTACAAAGGCGCGCAGGGTGCGCTGGTTGCGCATGTCGAAGGCACCGTCGCCCACCCAGAACAGCACGTCGGCTTGTTTCTTTTCGCTCATCAGCGGTAGGTTCAGGTCTGCCGCCCAGTTCATCCGGCCGCCAGGGGCGAAACCGCCGGGGTTGTCAGTGGCGATCAGGTTTTCCAGCACTTCAGCGCCCTTGTTCGGGGTAGCGCCTTTCTCCAGGGTCAGGTGACGACGCATGTCGACGATGGCATCGACGTGCTCGATCATCATCGGGCACTCTTCGACACAGGCCCGGCAGGTGGTGCAGGACCAGAGGGTCTCCGCTTCCACCAGGCCTTTGCCGCCCTGAACCACGATGGGCTGGTGCGGGCCGCCGGCGTGTTCGCCCAGCGGGATGCCCGGATAGGGGCTGCCGGCGAACTTGGCGTCGTCGCCACCGGCGAGACCAATGACCATGTCCTGAATCAGCTTCTTCGGGTTCAGCGGCTGGCCGGCAGCGAAGGCCGGGCACACGGCCTCGCACTTGCCGCACTGCACGCAGGCGTCGAAACCGAGCAGTTGGTTCCAGGTGAAATCGGTGGGTTTCTCCACGCCCAGCGGGGCTTGAGGATCGGCTAGGTCAAGCGCCTTGAGGCCGGTGGAGCGGCCACCACCAAAGCGCTCGGCGCGGCGGTGCCAGGCCAGGTGCAGGGCACCGGCGAAGGCGTGCTTCATCGGCCCGCCCCAGGTCATGCCGAGGAACAGTTCGGACACCCCCCAGGCCACGCCAATAGCCAGGAGGCCTGCGAGGAACCAGCCGCCGAAGCCTTCCGGCAGGATGCCGGCGACTGGCAGGGTGGCGATGAAGAAGCTTGCGGAGAACATCAGCAGGCTTTTCGGCAGGCGCATCCAGGGGCCTTTCGACAGGCGTGAAGGCGGGTTGCGCCGACGCTTGGCGACGAACAGGGCGCCGACGAACATCAGCACCGTGGCCGCCAGCAGGGCGAAGCCGAGGATTCGGCTCTGCAGGCCGAAGCCGTGCACGACGATGGCCAGCACGGCGGACAGGACGAAGCCGCCTGCCGTCGCCACGTGGGTCTTGGACATGTACTTGTCGCGCTCGACCACGTGGTGGAGGTCCACCAGGTAACGGCGCGGCATCGCCATGAGGCCGCCGATCCAATCGACCTTCGACGGTCGACCCCGGCGCCACATGAGGAAGCGCTTGGCAGCACCCAGCACGGCGAGTGCGAGGGCGGCAAAGAGCAGGATGGGGAGAATGGTGTTCAGCATTGTTGGTCTCCTACCGGGACCTGAAAGCGGCACGTATGGCTCCCTCTCCCTCAGGGAGAGGGTAGGGGCGAGGGGCTTTGCGTCACTGGGAGTCCGTGCCGGCCCTCGCCACCCCTCACCTCCAACCCCTCTCCTTCAGGGAGAGGGGGAGACAGGCTTAGAAGTCTTTGCACAGACGCAGAGCGTCGTAGATCGCCGCGTGGGTGTTGCGCTGGGCCACGCAGTCGCCGATACGGAACAGCAGGTAGCCGTCGCCGGGCTGGCTCAGGCAGGGCTGCGGTTTGATGGCGAACAGCGCTTCGACGTCGATCTGACCCTTGTTGCGCGAACCTTGTTTGAGTGCGTAGTACAGGCTCTCGTCCGGGCGTACGCCGTTCTCGATGACCACCTGGTCGACCACGCGCTCTTCCTTGGCGCCGGTGTATTCGTTCTCCAGGACGGCCACCAGTTTGTCACCCTCGCGGTAGACCTTTTCCAGCATCAGGTCGCCGGTCATGATCACTTCCTTCGGGTACATGCTGCGGTAGTAGGTCGGGAAGGACGTACCACCAATGGCGATGCCAGGCTTGATATCGTCAGTGACGATCTCCACCTGGGCACCCTTGTCGGCCAGGAAGTCTGCGGCAGACATACCGCTGAACTCGCAGATGGTGTCGTAGACCAGCACGTTCTTGCCTGGCGCGACGGTGCCATTGAGGATGTCCCAGCTGCTGACCACCAGCCCTTCGGCTGCGCCCCAATGCTCGTTCTGCTCGAGGAACGGGTGGCCGCCGTTGGCCAGGACGACGATGTCCGGACGCAGGTCGAGGATGGTGTCCGGATCAGCCGCAGTGCCCAGGCGCAAGTCGATGCCCAGGCGTGCCAGCTCCAGCTGGTACCAGCGGGTGATGCCGGCGATCTGGTCACGCTGCGGTGCTTTGGAGGCGATGGTGATCTGGCCGCCGAGTTGGTCCTTCTTCTCGAACAGGGTCACGTCGTGGCCACGCTCGGCTGCCACGCGGGCGGCCTCCATACCCGCCGGGCCACCGCCGACGACTACCACCTTGCGCTTCACGCCGGTGGTCTTCTCGATGATGTGCGGCACGCCCATGTATTCACGGGAGGTGGCGGCGTTCTGGATGCACAGCACGTCCAGGCCCTGGTACTGACGGTCGATGCAGTAGTTGGCGCCGACACACTGCTTGATCTGGTCCACCTGGCCCATCTTGATCTTGGCGATCAGGTGCGGGTCGGCGATGTGTGCGCGGGTCATGCCGACCATGTCCACGTAGCCGCCTTCAAGGATGCGGGTGGCCTGGTTCGGGTCCTTGATGTTCTGCGCATGCAGCACCGGGACGTTGACCACTTCCTTGATGCCGGCCGCCAGGTGCAGGAAGGGCTCCGGCGGGAAGCTCATGTTCGGGATCACGTTGGCCAGCGTGTTGTGGGTGTCGCAACCGGAACCGACGACGCCGAGGAAGTCGAGCATGCCGGTGTCGCTGTAGTACTTGGCGATCTGCTTCATGTCCTCGTGGGACAGGCCGTCCGGGTGGAATTCGTCACCGCAGATGCGCATGCCAACGCAGAAGTCGTCGCCCACTTCGGCGCGTACGGCCTTGAGCACTTCGAGGCCGAAGCGCATGCGCTTCTCGAAGGTACCACCCCATTCGTCTGTCCGCTTGTTGACGCGCGGGCTCCAGAACTGGTCGATCATGTGTTGGTGCACGGCAGACAGCTCGACGCCGTCCAGGCCGCCGGCCTTGGCACGGCGTGCAGCCTGGGCGTAGTTGCCGATCACGCGCCAGATTTCTTCTTCCTCGATGGTCTTGCAAGTGGCGCGGTGTACCGGCTCGCGGACGCCGGAGGGCGACATCAGGGTTGGCCAGTTGAAACCGTCCCAGCGCGAGCGGCGGCCCATGTGGGTAATCTGGATCATGATCTTGGCGCCGTGCTTGTGCATGGCGTCGGCCAGATTCTGGAAGTGCGGAATGATGCGGTCGGTGGACAGGTTCACCGAGCTCCACCACTCCTGCGGGCTGTCGATGGCGACCACCGAGGAGCCGCCACAGATGGCCAGGCCGATGCCGCCCTTGGCCTTCTCTTCGTAGTACTTCACATAGCGTTCGGTGGTCATGCCGCCGTCGGTCGCATAGACCTCGGCGTGAGCAGTGGAGAGCACACGGTTGCGGATGGTGAGTTTGCCGATCTGGATCGGCTGGAACATAGCTTCGAATGCCATCTTCTCGTCCTCGCCTCAGAGTGGTTTGACGATGAACAGGCCGTCGTCGTGGCCTTCTTCCGAACCGCTGTAGACCTGCTCGGCCACGGTACGGATGCTGCTGCCGCGGGCCTGCAGAATCTGGTCCATGGCGCCGGCGAACCAGCCGGTGAACATGTAGTCGACCTTGCGGCCAACCTTGCCGTAGACGTAGACGAAGGCGGAGTGCTTCAGGCGCACCTGGGCAGTGCCCTTGTCGAGGTCGATCTGCTCGATCTGGAACAGGCCCCAGCCGCGCTGCGACAGGCGCTTCATGTAGTGCTCGAACACCGCGACGCCTTCCAGGCCGTGGCATTCGGCTTCCTTCTCGCACCAGTGCCAGGCGGACTTGTAACCGGCCTTGTAGAGGATCTCGGCATAGCGCTCGGCGCCGAGTTCGGCCTCGATACCCATGTGATTGTTGACGAAGAAGTGGCGCGGTACATACAGCATGGGCAGGGCGTCGGTAGTCCAGACACCGGTTTCGCTGTCAACTTCGATGGGCAGTTCGGGGGCGTGTTTGGCCATGTTGTTCAAGCTCCGGAATTCGATTAGGCCCGGCTGCGGGCCGCTTTAACCCCCTCTCCCTCTGGGAGAGGGTTGGGGTGAGGGTTGATGGGGTTGCGAGCGGGATTCGATATCCCTCACCCCCGGCCCCTCTCCCAAAGGGAGAGGGGAGGGAGCGGTTATTCGCCCCAGACGTCCTTCAGTACACGTACCCAGTTTTCGCCCATCACCTTGCGCACCACACGCTCAGGCATGCCGCGCTTGAGCAGGGTCTCTGTGAGGTTGGGGAATTCGCCGACGGTGCGGATGCCCAGCGGGTTGACGATCTTGCCGAAGTTGGTCAGGCGGCGCGCGTAACCCTTGTCATGGGTCAGCCACTCGAAGAATTCCTTGTCATGGCCCTGGGTAAAGTCGGTACCGATGCCGATGGCGTCTTCACCGACGATGTTCATCACGTACTCGATGGCCTCGGCGTAGTCGTCGATGGTCGAGTCGATGCCCTTGGCGAGGAAGGGCGCGAACATGGTCACGCCAACGAAACCGCCGTGGTCGGCGATGAACTTCAGTTCTTCGTCGGACTTGTTGCGCGGGTGTTCTTTCAGGCCGGAGGGCAGGCAGTGCGAGTAGCAGACCGGCTTCTTGGATTCGAGGATGACCTCTTCGCTGGTCTTGGAGCCGACGTGGGAGAGGTCGCACATGATGCCGACGCGGTTCATCTCGGCGACGATCTCGCGGCCGAAGCCGGACAGCCCGCCATCGCGCTCGTAGCAACCGGTGCCGACGAGGTTCTGGGTGTTGTAGCACATCTGCACGATGCCCACGCCGAGCTGCTTGAATACCTCGACGTAGCCGATCTGGTCTTCGAACGCATGGGCGTTCTGGAAGCCGTAGAGGATGCCGGTCTTGCCCTGCTCCTTGGCCTTGCGGATGTCGGCGGTGGTGCGCACCGGGATCACCAGGTCGCTGTTCTCGCGGATCAGCTTGTTGCTGGCGGTGATGTTGTTCACCGTGGCCTGGAACCCTTCCCAGACGGACACGGTGCAGTTGGCTGCGGTCAGGCCGCCCTTGCGCATGTCCTCGAAAAGTTCACGGTTCCATTTGGCGATGATCAGGCCATCGATAACGATGCTGTCGGCGTGCAGTTCGGCTGGGCTCATCAGGCTGTCCCCTGTTATTCATGCGCCGAACCTTCTGCCGGCGCTTTGGGGGGAGCATATCCCCGGGGGCCTCGGCACTATCGCGCAAAAGCGACCGGGGTATTGCCGAAAGCGTCAAGCGTGCGTCGTGTTTGGGTATGCCTGCGACAACGGGGCGCCGGATCAATTGTTCTTTCTCTATATGGGGCGGCTATTCTCGAACGGTGGTGAGTCAGAGGGGTGGCGTCGGCGGCGAGATGCTGCGGTCGGACGACTGATCATTGGCGAAGCCTGATGGGTGCTGGACTTCTACACTGTCGATAGGGGGATTGCTTCGCCCTATTGATCGTCCGGCGTCGGTATCAGAATCGGGCGGGTCGCTCGCGTGCAACTGCGCACTGGCGGCAATGGCAAGCTGCCCTGCATGCCCCGAGCAGGTGCGGCCATGACTGCGCCGGGCCGAAGATGCCCAGCCGGGGTGCATGGCCGGCGGCCAGCAACAGCCACGAGACCGTGCGTGGCAGGGCCACCGTAGCCGACGATTTCTGGACGAGCAGGCTTGGACCTGCTTCGTCCTGTCCTTACGAGGAACGCAGTCATGCCTGATGACCTGCAGTTGCAGATCGTTCGCAACGTGCTGGAGAAACTGAAGGGCACTCCTGGTGCCCTGCTGCCGATCCTTCACGATATTCAACAGGGCGTCGGATATATCCCCGATGCCGCCGTCCCCGAGATCGCCCATGCCCTCAACCTCAGCCTGGCCGAGGTGCGTGGGGTGATCACCTTCTATCATGACTTCCGCACCACGCCGCCTGCCCGGCATACCCTGCGCCTGTGCCACGCCGAGTCGTGCCAGAGTCGCGGGGCAGGCCAACTGGCGGCGCAGTTGCGTGAACGACTGAACCTCGATGACCACGGCACCTCTCCGGACGGACAAGTCAGTCTGCGTCCGGTCTATTGCTTGGGCGCCTGCGCCTGTTCACCGGCGCTGGAGCTGGATGGTCGCCTGCATGCACGGGTCGATGCCACCAAGCTGGATGAGCTGCTCAACCGCTGCCTGGAGGATCGGTCATGCTGACGCTGTGCGTTCCTTGTGATTCGGTCGCCCGCGCCGTTGGCGCAGACGACGTAGCCGTCGCCCTGGTGCGCGAGGCCGAGCGTCGCCAGTTGTCGCTGGATCTGCGCCGTACCAGCTCTCGCGGTCTGTATTGGCTGGAGCCACTGGTGGAGCTGGAGACGTCTGAGGGCCGCCTGGGCTTTGGCCCGGTTGCACCCGAGGACGTGCCGGTGTTGCTCGATGCCCTGCAGGGTGATGCCGCCGCGCATCCGCTGGCGCTGGGGCTGGTCGAGCAGTTGCCTTATCTGAAGAGTCAGCAACGCCTGTTGTTTGCCCGCGCCGGTATTACCCGGCCGCTGTCGCTTGAGGACTACCGCGCCCAGGGCGGCTTCGAGGGTCTGGCTAAGGCCGTCGAAAGCAGCGGTGAAGCGATCGTCGCCAGCGTGCTGGAATCCGGCCTGCGTGGCCGCGGCGGCGCGGCATTCCCGGCGGGCATCAAGTGGCGCACCGTGCGCGAGGCCCAGGCCGAGCAGAAGTACGTGGTGTGTAACGCGGACGAAGGCGACTCCGGTACCTTCGCCGACCGCATGCTGATGGAGGGCGACCCCTTCCTGCTGATCGAGGGTATGGCCATCGCCGGCCTCGCTGTCGGCGCCACCATGGGCTACATCTACGTGCGCTCCGAATACCCGCAGTCGGTCGAGACGCTGCGCGCTGCGCTGGATATCGCCCGCGCTGCCGGGTATCTGGGCGTGAACGTCGCCGGTAGCGGCCGCACCTTCGACCTGGAAGTCCGGGTCGGGGCTGGCGCCTACATCTGCGGTGAAGAAACTGCATTGCTGGACTCGCTGGAAGGCAAGCGCGGCGTCGTTCGTGCCAAGCCACCGCTGCCGGCGCTGCAAGGCCTGTTCGGCCTGCCGACGCTGGTGCACAACGTGCTGACCCTGGCTTCGGTGCCGGTCATCCTCGCCCGTGGCGCGCAGTTCTATCGTGATTTCGGCATGGGCCGCTCGCTGGGCACCATGCCCTTCCAGCTCGCCGGAAACATCCGCCACGGCGGCCTGGTGGAGCGTGCCTTCGGCCTCACCCTGCGTGAGCTGGTGGAAGAATACGGTGGCGGTACCGCCAGTGGCCGCCCGCTGAAGGCCGCTCAGGTGGGCGGCCCGTTGGGCGCCTGGGTACCTCCGTCGCAATTCGATACGCCGCTGGATTACGAGGCCTTCGCAGCCATGGGCGCGATGCTCGGCCACGGTGGCGTAGTGGTGGCCGACGACAGCCTGGATATGGCGCACATGGCGCGCTTTGCACTGCAATTCTGTGCCGAGGAATCCTGCGGTAAATGCACGCCATGCCGCATCGGCTCCACCCGTGGGGTGGAGGTGGTCGACCGCCTGCTGGCGGCGCCCAGCCAGGCCGAGCGACAGGAGCAGGTGATCCTGCTCAAGGACCTTTGCGACACCCTGACATACGGCTCGCTCTGCGCCTTGGGCGGAATGACGTCCTATCCGGTGGCCAGTGCCTTGAAGCATTTCCCCGCCGACTTCGGTCTTGAGACCACGGAGGCCGACCAATGATCAACATCTTCGACCCTGCCAGCGACATCGACCTCGGCACACCCGCACGCGAGAGCGAGGTGCAGGTCAGCCTGAGCATCGATGGCCGCGAAATTACCGTGCCCGCCGGTACCTCGGTGATGCGCGCCGCTGCCCTGCTCGGCACCACCATTCCCAAACTGTGCGCCACCGACAGTCTGGAGGCCTTTGGCTCCTGCCGCATGTGCCTGGTGGAGATCGACGGCATGCGCGGTTACCCGGCCTCCTGCACCACGCCGGTCAGCGAAGGCATGGTGGTGCATACCCAGACGCCCAAGCTGGCGACTCTGCGCCGCAACGTGATGGAGCTGTACATCTCCGACCACCCGCTCGACTGCCTGACCTGCTCGGCCAACGGCAACTGCGAGCTGCAGACCGTCGCCGGCCAGGTCGGCCTGCGCGAGGTGCGCTACGGCTACGACGGTGCCAATCACCTGGACGAGCAGAAGGACCAGTCCAATCCGTACTTCGACTACGAGCCGAGCAAGTGCATCGTCTGCAACCGCTGTGTACGCGCTTGCGAGGAAACCCAGGGCACCTTCGCTCTGACCATTACCGGTCGCGGCTTCGAGTCGCGGGTCAGTGCGGCCGGTGGCGAGGACTTCCTCAACTCCGAATGCGTTTCCTGCGGCGCCTGCGTACAGGCCTGTCCCACCGCCACGCTGATGGAAAAGAGCGTGATCGAAATGGGCCAGCCGGAGCGCAGCGTCATCACTACGTGCGCCTATTGCGGCGTGGGCTGCTCGTTCCGCGCCGAGCTCAAGGGCGATCAGGTCGTGCGCATGGTCCCGGACAAGAACGGCCAAGCCAACCACGGCCACTCCTGCGTGAAAGGGCGCTTCGCCTGGGGTTACGCCACGCACCCGGATCGCATCACCAAACCCATGATCCGCAAGCACATCGACGACCCATGGCAGGAAGTCAGCTGGGACGAGGCGGTGAACTACGCGGCCAGCGAGTTCCGCCGCATCCAGCTCAAGTACGGGCGCGATTCCATCGGTGGCATTACTTCCAGCCGTTGCACCAACGAGGAAACCTACCTGGTGCAGAAGCTGGTGCGGGCTGCCTTCGGCAACAACAACGTCGATACCTGCGCACGCGTTTGCCACTCGCCCACCGGCTACGGCCTGAAACAGACCCTCGGCGAGTCTGCCGGTACCCAGAGCTTTGACTCGGTGATGCAGGCCGACGTCATCCTGGTCATCGGAGCCAACCCCAGCGACGCCCACCCGGTGTTCGCTTCCCAGCTCAAGCGTCGTCTGCGCCAGGGTGCTCGGTTGATCGTCATCGACCCGCGGCGCATCGACCTGGTGGATTCTCCGCACGCCCGTGCCGACTTCCATCTGGCGCTGCGCCCGGGCACCAACGTGGCCATGCTCAATGCGCTGGCCCATGTGATCGTCACCGAGAACCTGCTGAACCAACCCTTCATCGACGCGCGCTGCGAGTCAGCGGACTTCGCTCGCTGGCGGGAATTCGTCAGTCGTCCGGAGAATGCCCCGCAAGTGCTGGGCGACGTTTGCGGCGTCCCTGCCGAGCAGATCCGCGCAGCGGCACGGCTTTACGCCACCGGCGGCAACGCAGCCATCTACTACGGTCTGGGGGTCACCGAGCATAGCCAGGGCAGCACCGCCGTAATGGGCATCGCCAACCTGGCCATGGCCACCGGCAACATCGGCCGCGAAGGCGTTGGCGTGAACCCGCTGCGTGGTCAGAACAACGTGCAGGGTTCCTGCGACATGGGTTCCTTCCCCCATGAACTGCCGGGATACCGCCATGTGTCCAACGAGCAGGTCCGCACCCAGTTCGAACAGGCCTGGGGCGTGACCCTGCAACCCGACCCGGGCTTGCGTATTCCCAACATGTTCGAGGCAGCACTGGATGGTACCTTCAGGGCGCTTTACTGCCAGGGCGAGGACATCGCCCAGAGCGACCCCAATACCCAGCACGTCACGGCCGCCCTGTCGGCGATGGAGTGCGTGGTGGTGCAGGACATCTTCCTCAACGAGACCGCCAAGTTCGCCCACGTCTTCCTGCCGGGCAGCTCCTTCCTCGAGAAGGACGGCACCTTCACCAACGCCGAGCGCCGCATCTCCCGCGTGCGCAAGGTCATGGACCCGCTGGGTGGCAAGGCCGACTGGGAAGCCACCATTGCCCTGGCCAATGCCCTGGGCTATCGAATGGACTACAAGCATCCGTCGGAGATCATGGATGAGATTGCCCGCCTGACCCCGACTTTCACCAGGGTCAGCTATGCCGAGCTGGATCGCCACGGCAGCCTGCAGTGGCCGTGCAACGACGCTTCACCGGATGGCACACCGACCATGCACATCGACCAGTTCGTGCGCGGCAAGGGGCGCTTCATGCTTACCGGCTACGTGCCCACCGAGGAGAAGGTCAACAGCCGTTATCCGCTGTTGCTGACCACCGGGCGGATCCTCAGCCAGTACAACGTCGGCGCCCAGACGCGGCGTACCGACAACGTTGCCTGGCACGAGGAGGACCGTCTGGAGATCCACCCGACCGACGCAGAAAGCCGCGGCATCGTCGACGGCGATTGGGTCGGCGTGGGCAGCCGCGCGGGGCAGACAGTGCTGCGCGCGAAGGTCTCCGAGCGGGTGGCACCAGGGGTGGTCTACACCACGTTCCACTTCCCCGAGTCCGGCGCCAACGTGATCACCACCGACAACTCCGACTGGGCCACTAACTGCCCGGAATACAAGGTGACGGCGGTGGAGGTTTCGCGGGTCTACCAGCCCTCCGAATGGCAAAAGCGCTATCAGGAGTTCAGTGACGAACAACGGCGCCTGCTCAAGGAACGCCGCAAGACCGAGAAAGCCGAGGCACGCCGATGAGCATCGATAATCTGATCAAGATGGCGAACCAGATCGCCCAGTACTTCGCCACCGAGCCGGACAAGGAACAGGCCGTGCGCGGCGTGCGCCAGCACTTGCAGCAATTCTGGACGCCGGCGATGCGTATCGAGCTGATGGCCTGGCAGGTCGAACACCGTGGTGAGCACCTGCACCCGCTGGTGCAGGCGGCGCTGACTGAATCGGGGCGGGTGACGGCCTGAGGTCGTTTCGGCTGAAGGTGCCCTGCTTCTATAGCGGGAGCGAACCCACTGGCTCTGTCGGCATTGGCTGTTGCCAGTCATCAGCAGCCGGGCTGAGAGTGTTGTAGGCGCGGGGGACGCCGAGTTCTTGCTCGCGATTCGGACGGAGAACCCTGTAGGAGCGAGCTTGCTCGCGAATCGGACCTTTTCGCGAGCAAGCTCGCTCCTACAAGAGGTGCATGCCGTGCAATGCCTGACAGGGGCAGAGCGAATTCAATGGTGATTGGAATCGCTTCCCGAGGACCCTGCTCAACTGATCCGATGGCCCAGTTCCTGATCCGGATGCTCATGTCGATCCTGACTCGGGCTGGTAGCAAAGCGCGCCCGGTAACTCCGGGAAAAATACGACGACGACTCAAAGCCACAGGCCAGCGCAATCTCCTGCACGCTCAGCTCGGACTGCCGCAGGAGCTGGCGGGCCTTGTCCAGGCGCAAGCCGAGGTAGAAGTTCGACGGCGTCTCGTTCAGGTGCAGGCGGAACAGCCGCTCCAGTTGGCGGGGTGTGACGTGGATCAGCTCGGCCAGCTCTCGTGAGCCCAGCGGCGTCTCACTGTGTCGTTCCATCTCACCGATGACCTGCACCAGCTTCTTGTTATGGACGTTGTAGCGACTGGCGACCTGCATGCGCTGGTGGTCCTGCTGGGTACGGATGCGGCTGAGCACGAACTGCTCGGATACCTGCAAGGCCAGCGCCTCCCCGTGGCTGCGGCCGATCAGCGTCAGCATCAGGTCGAGGCTGGCGGTGCCGCCGGCGCTGGTGATGCGTCGGCCATCGATTTCGAAAAGCTCCTGGGTGATGCAGAGAGTGGGATAGCGTTCCTGGAACGCGTCTATCGCCTCCCAGTGCAGGGTCAGCCGCTGCTTGCCGAAGAGGCCGGCTTCGGCCAGCACGAAGCTCCCCGTGTCGATACCGCCCAGTAGCAATCCCTGACGCTCGGCGCGGTGCAGCCAGTGCGCAAGTCGGCTGTCGAAGCTGACCAGCGGTTCGAAGCCGGCCACCACGAACAGGCAGTCGCCCTCCAGCGGCGTATCCAGGCCACCGTCCACGTTCAGCGATATGCCGTTGCTACCCTGCACGGGGCCGCCGTCCAGGCTCAGCAGGCGCCAGCGATAGAGGTCACCGCGGAATCGGTTGGCCACCCGCAGCGGCTCCACGGCCGACATCAGGCCCATCATGGAAAATCCGGGTAGCAGGAGGAAGCAGAACGTTTGGGGCATAGCAGCGATCCGCGTTGCGATTAGCCACTTAAAAACAGCCGTGCGGAGGCTGCAAGAAAAGTGGTCGCTTCTGTTCAACAGATAGTCGTTTTAGTTCGATTTGGCGATTTCGGCGCTGCGTAAGGTGACGCCATCGGGTCCAGTAAAACCTGAACAACGGAAGGGGCCTCCCGGCCTCTGCAATTACAACGATAAAACCGTAAGGCAGTAGGGGAGCATCAATGAAACGTCTCAACGCATTCGCCGGTTGCTGTGTTCTCACCCTGTTCAGTTCGTCGCTGTTCGCCGCCGAGCCAGCCAGTTGCCAGCAGGCCCGCATCGGGGTAGTTGGCTGGACGGATGTCGTCGCCACCACCGCGGTGGCGGCCACCCTGCTCGATGGGCTCGGCTACAAGACCTCCCAGATCACCGCTTCGCAGCAGATCATCTTCGCCGGCATCGACAAGAAGCAGATCGACTTCTTCCTCGGCTATTGGAAGCCGGCGATGGATAGCAACATCAAGCCATTCCTCGACAAGGGCCAGGTCAAGGTGCTCGAGCGCCCCAGCCTGCCCGACGCCATCGCTACCCTGGCGGTGCCTGCCTATGCCGCGGAGCAGGGGCTGAAGACCTTCGCTGACATCGCCAAATTCAAGGACCAACTGGGCGGCAAGATCTACGGCATCGAGCCCGGCACCGGCGCCAATGCCAACATCAAGAAAATGATCGACAGCAACCAGTTCGGCCTCGGCGACTTCCAGTTGGTGGAGTCCAGCGAGGCGGCCATGCTGGCGGCAGTTGGCCGGGCGGTGAAGCGCAATGAGCCGGTGGTATTCGTCGGCTGGAAACCCCATCCGATGAACCTCCAGATGAAGCTTACCTACCTGACCGGCAGCCAGGATGTCTTCGGCCCCAACGAGGGCTCCGCGTCGGTCTCAACCGTCACCGCGCCGGATTTCGCCGAGCGCTGCCCGAACGTCAATCGCCTGCTCAGCAACCTGACCTTCACCACTGAGCAGGAGAGCGCGCTGATGGAGCCGATCATGGCCCACAAGGACGCCAAGGACGTTGCTCGTCAGTGGCTGAAAGACAACCCTGCAGAAATGCGTCGGTTGCTCGAAGGCGTGACCACCTTCGACGGCAAGAACGGCGCCGACAGCGTACTCACCGCCCTCAAGTGATACCCGAACCTGCTGCGCACGGTTCACCGTGCACGGCCCTCGCTCGTCTGTAAGAAGGAAACCGTAACCGTGAACTACGAAGTCATCGTCACCTGTGCCGTCACCGGCGCCGGCGATACCGTCGGCAAGCACCCGGCCATCCCGGTCACCCCGAAAGAGATCGCTGCTGCCGCCATCGAGGCCGCCAAGGCCGGCGCTACCGTTGCCCACTGCCATGTGCGTGACCCCAAAACCGGCAAACCGAGCCGTGACGTAGCGCTGTACCGCGAACTGGTGGAGCGCATTCGTGAGAGCGACACCGACGTCATCATCAATCTCACCGCCGGGATGGGCGGTGATCTGGAGATCGGCAAGGGCGAACAGCCCCTGGAGTTCGGCACAGGCACCGACCTGGTCGGCCCACTGGAGCGCCTGGCCCATGTCGAGGAGCTGCTGCCGGAAATCTGCACCCTGGACTGCGGCACCCTGAACTTCGGCGACGGCGACTTCATCTACGTTTCCACCCCGGCGCAGCTACGCGCCGGCGCCAAACGCATCACCGAGCTTGGAGTGAAGGCCGAGCTGGAAATCTTCGACACCGGCCACCTCTGGTTCGCCAAACAGATGCTGAAGGAAGGACTGCTCGACGATCCGCTGTTCCAGATCTGCCTGGGTATCCCTTGGGGCGCTCCGGCGGACACCACCACCATGAAAGCCATGGCCGACAACCTCCCGGCAGGCTGCACCTGGGCCGGTTTCGGCATTGGTCGCATGCAGATGCCAATGGTCGCCCAGGCCATGCTGCTTGGCGGCAACGTGCGGGTAGGGCTGGAGGACAACATCTGGCTGGATCGCGGCGTGCACGCCAGCAATGGCCAACTGGTGGAGCGGGCTGTCGAGATCATCCAGCGCCTCGGCGGCCGTGCCCTGACCCCTGCCGAAGGCCGCGAAAAGATGAACCTCAAGCGCCGCTGATTTTTCGTACACCACGTAGGAGCGAGCTTGCTCGCGAAGCTCTTGGGAGTGTCATTCGCGAGCAAGCTCGCTCCTACGGACTGCTCCACCCGCATACCCGATTCGTTTTGCCAGTTCCAGGAGCCACTATGACCTTCGTCACCCAGATCAAAACCTTCGCTGCCCTCGGCAGTGGCGTCATCGGCAGTGGCTGGATTGCCCGCGCCCTGGCCCACGGCCTCGACGTCATCGCCTGGGACCCGGCGCCCGGGGCTGAGGCAGCGCTGCGCGCGCGCATCGCCAATGCCTGGCCGGCCCTGCAGAAGCAGGGGCTGGCGCCCGGTGCCTCGCAGGATCGCCTGCGCTTCGTGGATACCATTGAGGAGTGTGTCCGGGATGCCGATTTCATCCAGGAGAGCGCGCCGGAACGCCTCGACCTGAAGCTCGATTTGCACGCGAAAATCAGCGCAGCCGCGCGCTCCAACGTGATCATCGGTTCCAGCACCTCGGGCCTGCTGCCCAGCGAGTTCTACGGCGATGCCGTGCACCCCGAGCGTTGCGTCGTCGGGCATCCCTTCAACCCGGTTTACCTGTTGCCGCTGGTGGAAGTGGTAGGCGGGAAGAAGACCGCTCCTGAGGCTGTGCAAGCGGCCATCAAGATTTACGAATCGCTGGGCATGCGCCCGCTGCATGTGCGCAAGGAGGTACCCGGCTTCATCGCCGACCGCCTGCTCGAAGCGCTCTGGCGCGAGGCCCTTCACCTGGTCAACGATGGGGTGGCGAGCACCGGTGAGATCGACGATGCGATTCGCTTTGGCGCCGGTCTGCGCTGGTCCTTCATGGGCACCTTCCTCACCTACACCCTGGCGGGCGGCAATGCCGGCATGCGTCACTTCATGGCCCAGTTCGGCCCGGCCCTGCAACTGCCCTGGACCTATCTGCCTGCGCCGGAACTCACCGAGACGCTGATCGACCGTGTCGTGGAGGGCACCTCCGAACAGCAGGGCTCGCGAAGCATCGCCGAGCTGGAGCGCTATCGCGACGACTGCCTGCTCGCCGTGCTCGGCGCGATCAAGGACACCAAGGCACAACACGGCTTTGCCTTTGCCGACTAACCTCCAAGCATCGATCCCACTCCGTTCCAGCCCCTCTCCCGCATACGGGAGAGGGTTGGGGAGAGGGCGCCTTACCCGGAGCGATTGCATGACCACCCCGCAACCCCTTACCACTTACCGCACCGCCATCCTCCCCGAATGGGTGGACTATAACGGGCACCTTCGCGATGCCTTCTACTTGCTGATCTTCAGCTACGCCACCGATGCCCTGATGGATCAGATCGGCCTGGACGCCCAAGGGCGCGAGATCACCGGCCATACCCTCTACACACTGGAGTGCCACCTCAATTACCTGGACGAGGTCAAGCTCGGCGCCGAGGTGGAGGTGCGTACCCAGTTGCTCGCCCATGACGGCAAGCGTCTGCATATCCACCACAGCTTGCATTACCCAGGCGTGAGCACGGAATTGGCCGCCAGCGAACAAATGCTGATGAATATCGACACCCGGCAAACGCGTTCTGCGTCCTTTGCGGAAGGCGTTGCTGAACGCATCCGCCAACTCGCCGACGCCCACGCTCAACTGCCGACACCGGCTCATGTCGGACGAGTGATCGCGCTACCCGTCCGTCATCATGGCTAGGGCCGCTCCACGGCTCGACGCTGTTCTGGAGAACCACATGCCTCGCGAGTACCCCCTGTCGCCTGCCATGGCCGCCTTCGTCGCTGCCAGTGACACCTTCACGCCGCAGGGGCCGACGCTGGCTGATCAGCGTGCGGCCTATCGCGCGCTGTGCCGAGCTTTCACTCCCGAGCGCCCGATTGGACTCGAAGTCACTGAGCTCGATCTGGGTGGCGTGCCCGCGCGTCTCTACCAATCCCTGCTGCCGGCGCCAACTGGCGGATGGCCCTGCCTGATGTTCATCCACGGTGGCGGCTGGATGCTGGGTGATCTCGATTCCCACGATTTCATCTGCGCTTACCTTGCCGATCACCTGCCTGTCGCAGTGGTGGCCATCGATTATCGATTGGCGCCTGAACATCCATTTCCCGCTGCGCTGGACGACTGCTTGCAGGCCTGGCGGGCGCTGAGTGAGGGGGCGGCGGGAATCAGGCTCGATCCTGACCGCCTGGCGGTGGCAGGAGATAGTGCTGGGGGCAACCTTGCCGCAGCGCTTTGCCTGACCTTGCGGGATGCGGGCCAGGCACTGCCCTGCGCTCAGGCATTGATTTATCCGGCCTTGAGCCCGGAGCCGCTGCCATCCCATCTGGAGTGCGCCGACGCCCCATTGCTGAGTCTGGCGGATCTCCAGGCCTGTCTAGAGTGCTACTTGCCGGACTCGCGTTCGCGCGAGTCTCCGCTTGCCTTGCCGCTGGCCGCCAGCCACTTTTCGGAGCTGCCACCAGCTTTCGTCACGGTCGCGGAGTTCGACCCCTTGCGCGACGATGGCGCCCGCTATGCAGGACGGCTTGCTCAGGATGGCGTACAGGTCGAATTCGACCCAGGTCTCGGGCTAGTCCATGGCTGCCTGCGGGGCCAGGGTCAGATTACGGAAGTGGACCGATTGTATTACCGGTTGCTCGACTGGCTGCGCAGGGCCATGCGGCTTCCAGAGGCTTGACGACGACGAGCGTGGGCATCAACTGATCAGCGCGTAGCGCCGGGCGAAGTCGATCAGGTCGACCAGGTTACGCGTCTTGAGTTTGTCCATGAGCCTGGACTTGTAAGTGCTCACAGTCTTGTGGCTGATGAACAGCTGCTCGGCGATCTGCTTGTTGTTCTTGCCATTGGCAAGGTTTTGCAGCACCGCCAACTCGCGGTCCGAGAGGGAGTCGAGCAGTTGAGTGTCACCTGTCTGTCCCGATTCCGGGGTGGTTGGGAGGTTAACGCTGCTCGGAAACAGACTGTAGCCCGATAGCACGGACTTGACCGCCGAAACGAGGCTGATGGCCTGTTCCTGCTTTGAAATATAGCCAGTCGCACCGGACTGCAGACAGCGGTTGGCATACAGCGCCGCCGGTAAAGAGGTGAGGACCAGTAACCTGGCGTCTGGGTTCTGGGCACTCAGGCGGCTGATCACCTCCAGACCGTCCAGTTTCGGAACCGCGATGTCGAGGATCACCAGGTCAGGTTTCAGGGAACGAGCCAGGCTCAGTCCTTCGACGCCATTCTCGGTCTCGCCGACGATCTCGAATCCTTCGCGCTCCAGCAACACGTGCGTGGCAAAACGGATCATCGGCTGATCGTCGATAAGCAGGATCTTACTCATCTCCTTGGTGCTCCTTCACTTTGTTTCACAAGTAGGCGCGTTGGCGGTAGCTCTCGCTTTCGGAATCAACTGCCTTGAATGTTTTGTGAGTCGGCTTTCGCCATTGAATCAGTGCAGAACTACGTCTGGTACAAATGAACTTCTAGAGTTTCAAACAAGTGCATCGCAGGCGCTCGGTCAGATATTTCCATGCCTATTCGTCAGAAGATTCTGGACACGTTGCCGGCTCGAATTGGAATTCTGAGGTGCATATGTACTGAAGGCCCGCTTCAGGGAGCGGCTACTTGGCGTGTAGGGCGGTCAGTATATTGTTTGGCAGCTATACACTTGCGTGTTTAGGAAAATTCCTACGGCAAATTGAGTTCTATCGTGTGAACTGGATCTACGCACAGTTGAGTTGCTCCAGTTAGCTGTTTTCACATCACCCGATGGCCACCTGCAATGCCTTTTCCGCAGCAGACGGGCGAGGCACGCTGGGTGGCACAGCAATCCGACATCAGGCGCAAAGCTCGTTTTGCCGAGCGAAATCGATGAGATCGACCAGACGCCGGGTATTCAGTTTCTCCATCAGTCGCGACTTGTAGGTGCTCACGGTCTTGTGGCTGATGAACAGCTGCTCGGCGATCTCTTTGTTGTTCTTGCCGTTGGCCAGTTTCCTCAGCACCGCCAACTCCCGGTCTGAGAGGTCATCCAGCCCTGTCCCTGGTTCCCGGCGCAATTGTTGCGCTCTGGAAGCATGAGCCTCGCCGGGAAACAAGCTGTAGCCTGAAATAACGGACTTGATCGCCACCCGCATGTTCTCGAGCCCCTCCTGTTTTGACAGGAAGCCATTCGCGCCGGCTTTCAGGCAGCGACTTGCGTAAAGGCTGGCCGGCAAGGATGTCAGAACCAGCAATTTGCACTCACCCAAGGACTGGCGAAGTCGGGCAAGCACTTCCAAGCCATCCAGCTTGGGCAGGGAAATATCCAGAACAACAAGCTCCGGCTCCAATGAGCGGGCGAGGCTAATGCCGCTTACGCCGTTGTCAGCCTCACCAACAACTTCGATGCCTTCTTGCTCCAGTAGCACGCTTACCGCCAGTCGACTCATGGGCTGATCATCGATCAACAAGACTTTGCACATATCCATTTCACTCCATTTGAGTAATCTCCAGAGGCGATCCAGACCTCGTATGGCCAGGCCCATGACTCGCCGATAGGTTGCGATGCTTACGCTAACGTAGGAATGCTGAACAACTCCTGAATGGATTGAAGGAATCTTCTGTAGGCGTTCGGTGCTTGTCCTGCCCGTAGCCAGCTTGACTTCGGCTCATGCTGTCAGGACGGCTCTTTGCACCCCGGCAGTAGGCAACTCGGCCACGCAGTTCGGAGTGCTCGCACTCCGCAGCCCGTGTTCGGGGTCATGAGAAAGAAGATCTGAAGCTGGGCTTGCACCCACGTCGATGGCGAGCGGGGCCTACAAGCCGACCTATGGATGAAGGCGCTTTATGGGTTGACGGAAAGGTGAATATGTTCGGTACGGGCAACGGGCCCGAGGTCCGAGCCCAGCCCACCGGATCAATTGGCTTCAGGACGACAGGCTAGGCGGTAGCGTTCGTAGTTGATCGTCTTGTCTTGTGGCGCAAGCGCATAGCTGGCCATGCATTGCTTGGACTCCCATTTAATGACCACTGTGGACTCGTCTTTTTCCACCAATGCCAGCGCTCGTCCGCTCGGGTCGGAGATCGCAAGTTGTTTGCCGTCGGAATCCTCAAGCGAGGCTCCGAACGGAATGGGCTTTCCTTGATCGTCGAGCAACTCGAACTGGACCCGGCGACCCTTCTTCCCGGCGTAACGGGCCAGCACCACTGCTCCTCGGCGTGGCACTACCTGCTGGGTAGCGTTTTCGATTTCGATGTCGCCACCGAGATTGCGCGTGTCCAGGGTAATCCAGTTGACACGGTAGGGCTGGGCGTTGGGCACCACCGCGTAGCCGTTGTAGCCGGTGCTTACACCGGTGTAGTTGCTGATGCCCACGCCCGAGATATCGGGCACTTCGACCAGGGTGAAGGTTTCCCCCACAGGCTGGCCCAGGTTGATACCGCCACCGTGGGCCACCAGGGAGCCGGACACGTTGAGGCTCTCCGAGGTGTAGTCGCGGCCCTTGCTGTAGCCCAGTGTGATATCCGCGATGGAAGTGCGGCTGTTCAGGCTGGCGGAGGCGGAATTGCCACTGTTGCTGCTGTTTCCGCCCTGAAGCGAATAAGACGTATCGCTGTCCTCGGACAGGTAGCCGTTCACGCCGACCTGGGTATTGTCGCTGTGCTTCTGGCTGGTGGTGGTCAGGTACGCCCTGGGCGCTCGCGGCCTCGACCCCAGCGGGAAGGACACGGAGAGGTTGACCTGTGTGTCGTCGTTCGACGAGCGCGTGCTGCCAATGTCCTTGGTCTGGGTCACGCTGAAGCTGTAGCTGACATCCCGCCAACCATTGGAATAGCCGGCGGAGAGGCTGCGCGACCCTCCCCGGTTCCAGTAGCGCTCGTCGCTGGCGTTGATGTAAAGGTTGCCGTACTTACGCTCACCAAGCGTCTGGTTGACTGTCAGGTCGGTTCGGATTTTCGAGCGGCTACCCTGGGACTGGACGCCTTCGCTGAGTTCCAGTACATGGTCCGAGAGCGTCCGATAACCCTCGGTGGAGTAGCGATAGGCGGCCAGGGTGAAGCTCGTATCTGTGCCGGTGAAGGTCTTGGCATACAGTGCACGCAAGCTGCTGCCCTGCGCGGAGAGGCCCTTCACCCGGCTCGACGAGTGGGTCATGTCAACCGAGAAGGCACCGATCGACGTGTTCCGTCCCGCCCCGAGCGATACTGCATTGAAATCCTGGGTTACCTGCGCGCCCGCGATGCCCGTCAGATTGCTGCTCACGCCGTAAGCCACTGTGCCGCTGACGAACTTCGGCGTTTCCAGGCCGTCACTGTTGCTGTTGAATTCGCCCGCCGAAACGCTGTACTTCACCTGGCCTTCACGCACCATCGTCGGCAGGCTTGAGAAGGCCTGCTTGCTCACGCGACGGCGGCCATCTGCTTCGATGATGGTCACCTCAAGGTCGCCGTTGGACCCAGTGGGGTAGATGTCGCTGATCTCGAATGGGCCCGGGGGAACCGTCGTCGAGTAGAGGATATAGTCGTTCTGGCGGATCTCCACGGTGGCATTGGTCTCCGCAACGCCACGGATTACCGGTGCATAGCCGCGCTCGCTATCAGCCTTCATGCCCTCGTCGGATGCCAGCTTGACCCCGCGGTAACGCACGCTGTCGAACAGGTCGGCGTCGGAGTAGATTTCGCCGGCGCTGAGCTGCCCCTGCAGTGATGTCACGTCATGCTGCAGGTAGGTGCGGTTGCTGGTGAACTTGCTCGGGCGGCCGGTACCGGTGCTGTAGTTGGATTCGTTGCGCAGGCGCCAGGCGCCCAGGTTGATACCATTGCGCAGGCCCAGGTTGTTGGAAACCTGCCGCCCAAAATCGTCCCGGTTCCGGTAGGTGTTGAACTGGTAGTTGATGAACGCGGCTGTAACGCCGCTGTCCCACAGTGCCGGATCGACGTAGCCACGCATACCCCGGGCCATGGCTACTTGCGGAATGCTGGCGAGCAGGCGCAAGCGGGTGGAGTCGTAGCGCAGCGTGGCCTGGTCGATCAGCGTGGGCAGGTCGTAGCAGGTCTCGGGTGCCTCTGGGCGCAACTTGCCCTGCTCAATGAGCTTGGCCATGTCGATGCCCAGCAAGTGAAGCAGGTCGTAGGTCAGGCAGGCCTCGACGATGCCGGTTTGCGGATTGCGCACGAAGTCGACGTCGCGACGGCCGACGATCACCTGGTTGCTGTAGAGGTCAACCCGATAGTTGCCAGGCAGGACGCTGTTCTCGCGCAGCAGCAGCTGCAGGTCCACCGACGACGGGGCACCCTTCAGGAAGGTGGTGTTGAATGACTCGACCTGTGCCTCATCGGCTGGCTGAAGCACCGGGGTTTCTGCGCCGAACACCATGGCGGGCAGCGCGAGGGTGATCGCCAGCGCGAGCCGGTTGGGACGGCCGGGGGGCAATGGCTGATGGTTTTCAGCCGATGTCCGCTCGCTCCGTCCAGTGGAGTGACTGGGTTTGTTGCTCATTTCTCAATGCCTGCGAGGAACCTGGATCACCCCCCCTGAAAGAAATGCGCTGCGCAGGGCATCGAGTGCCCGCCAGGGGTGAAATTGAGAGTCGGGTTGGGCTTGTTACGAAGCTCGGTTGGACCGCTTGGCTGTTGCGCCAACGGAGCTACCAGTCGTGAGCTTTACGGCGTAGGGGACCTGTGCCCCGTAGTCATTGATGCTGGAGAATGTGAGCTCCACACCGTTCGAGGAGGCGGGTTGCCTGACGGTGAACTCTTTCTCTTCGCCGGGGGCGACCATAGTGGAGTCGACTGCAACGTCCGCCTTACCAGCGCTGCCCAGCGTCACGTTCGCCATGGAAACGTGATAACGGCTGGGGTTCCTGACCTTGAGCACGGACTTGCCCCCCTGGGGTTCCAGCCTCCACTGCAGCTCTTCAGGGGCCAGGCGGGCTTCTCCGGCAAGATTGGCTGGTCGGAAGAACACCTTGATTCGCTGACGCACAGCCAGTTGCAAGGTGTTCTGCCCGTCGACGGCCTGGGGAATTTCCTGGACGTTCAGCCACACGACCGATTCGCGGTCGGTCGGCATGCCGTTGCCTTCATAGAGGAGGCGTAGCAGCTGTTGCTCGTTTGCCGGAATGCGGGCCAGGGGTGGCGTCACGGCAAACGGCGCAGGAGCGTCTGTCGTCTCTGCGCTGTCGATCCAGGACTGGATCAGGGCCGGTTGGCCGCCGTTGCGAACTGTGATGCTGGCTTCCTTGTCGGTGCTGTTGAAAACGATGCGCGTGGAGTTGAGGGAGACTCCTGCGGAAACTTGGGCCGCCAGCGCCAGGCTCAAGGCGCCCAGGCAGGCTGAAATTGTGCGACGGAGCATAGGCTTTACCACTTGGAGCAAGAGCGAGGTGGCGAGGCCCTTGGGCCTCGCCAATCTTGAGAACCGTGGGCCCTGCTTACTCGTACTGCAGGGTGAACGGCAGGGTTGCGTTACCGCTACCTGCGGTGGCGGTCTTCGGGTCGCCCGTGGTCACGTAGGCAGCGGCAAAGGTCAGGGTGGCGTCAGTACCGTTGAGCTCGCTCTGGATCTTGGCGGTGGCCGGTGCGCTCAGGTCAATGAGGGCGCCACTGCTATCCATGATGGCGATACCGACGTTCTTCGCGGACTCGGTGCCTGCGTTCAGGGCCAGGACTTTCTTGCCAGCGACCACGCCGGATCCGGCTTTGGCGTCAAACAGCATGGAGACCTTCGTGCCTTGGTTGCAGTTGACCTTGAGGTTGAAGTCATTGGCAGCCAGGCGGCCACCGCTCGGAGCGGTGTCGGTGCCCATGTCTTTGATGGACACGGCGCCCATGTCTACGGCAATCGCTTTTTCTTTACCGGCTGCGCCTTCAACCGAGCAGGCGTCATTGTTGATCACGCCGGTGAAGTTGATCTGGCCGCTACCTGCCTTGGTCGGGGTAACTGGGTCAGCAGCGAAGGCGGAACCGGTGGCTGCAAGCATGGACATGGTCAAAAACGCCAAGGAAAACTGTTTCATCTGTAACTCCAAAAGTGTTGGCGGAAAGTGCTGCATCGAAATGCCGGGTCAAGATAGCTTTCGATGGTTTTTGGGTATGTCGGATGAGGTTTTGAGGGCTTGTAAGAAATGGCCGACGCCTTAGTAGTCGATTTCTTGTTAGCTCATATTGTCTGCGGGGTAGTTGGGGTTTTCTGTTTTCTGCTTTCTGTTTTCTGGTCAGTGGTTGGTGTTCTGACTTGCTGGGAGTTTCGAGCTTGGAACCGTGCTGGGGCGGACGGTGCAACGAGTCGATGTTTGGAAAAGCTACCTTCTGGCGGGCACCAAGGAATATGCAATGAAGCAGACTACTGCCGGAGTTTGAGTGCTGTCGAATTATATGGGTGCACTGTTCGGAGTGCTTCCAGTCGTTTCTGTTATTCAGGGAAGAGTATTGGAGATGGCGGGAGAATTTTTTGTCTCTTGGTGTTCTGCTTTGGCTATTGTCCATTGTTCTGCAAAAGCGGGGTGGATGTTTGCTTTATATTGTCTGCATGACCGCATGCCATTCCTTGTTGGGTAAGGTGTCGAAAGTTTCCTTCAGCACTGCGAGAAATTTCCTGCATTGCTGTCAGATGTGCTCTTGAAAAACAAATTTGTGATCTTGTTAGCATCCTTCCCGCGTTGCTTCCGCCGTTGTGCAATGGGTGGATATGTCTACGCGTTCAGGAAAATTCTGCAATTAAAAGGAATAGATAAGGTCATGAAAATCAGAAAATTGTCCCTGGCAGTATTCGGCGCTCTGGCAGTGGGTAGTGTGGCCGTACATGCTGCTTCTGCGGGTAGCGGAAAGGTGAACTTCGAAGGTTCCATCATCGATGCCCCCTGCACCCTGGATGCGGAAAGCGCCAATCAAACCGTCCGCATAGATCAGGTCTCCAACAAGCAACTGGCCAATAATGGCATGTCCGAAGTCAAGGACTTCACCATCGAACTGCGCGAGTGCGATACCGCCACCCTCAAGAAGGTCAAAGTGACCTTCGGTGGCGACATCGACACCGCTGATCCTAGTCTGCTGGCCATCACCGGCTCCGCACGCGGCGCGGGTATCGCCATCACCAAGGGCAGTCAACAGGTCAAGCTGGGCGAGGCCCTGCCGGCTCACGCTCTGGTTGCGGGAGACAACACCCTGTTGTTCGGCGCCCGCCTGAAAGGCACCACTGCCAAGGATGTGGCAGTAACCCCAGGTGAGTTCAAGGCTGTCACCAACTTCAAACTGGCCTACGAGTAAGTCTCGAGCACGAACTAACTCACTCGTAGATGGACAGACCAGAAGCGCCTGAACGTTCAGTCAGGTGCTTCTGACACATAGTTTTTTGAACGTTGCTCTCGCTACAAACTGGCGACGGTGGATGTTCGCTGTTCATTTTACGATCAAGAAAGCGAATTCGAAGTATTCGCTGGCGGTGCTCTATTTGTTTCCGTCAAGAATGGTTGTTCGGGCAAAAAAATCGCTGCTGAACTTTTATCTGGTTACCCAAGGAGCTAGGGAAACCATCTTCCACTATTGGAACTATATGGCTGCAGGTAAGAAGATCCTACCGACCGTGGTGCTGGTTTGTTTCGCCTGTCATCCAGCCGTTTCATACCCTGTCGAATTCAACCTCGACGTGATGGACGTGGAAGAGCGCGACTCGATAGATCTGAGCCGCTTCCGTACTGCGAACTACATCATGCCGGGCGAATACCTGATGAGTATCCGGGTGAATGGCCGTGTTCTTTCTGAGCAGACCATCCACTTCTATCCATCGAATGGGGACGAGGCCATCTCTCGCGCCTGCGTGCCCATGGACCTGGCAGCCAAGTTTGGCTTGAAACCGGAAATCCTGCAGGGCCTGGGCCGCTGGCCCGACCGGGACTGCGCGGAACTCGGCAGCGTCGGCGGCATTACCTTGCGGCCGGACATGGAGGCGGCCTCGCTGGTCATCAACATTCCACAGGCCTGGATGGCATACCGGGACCCCAATTGGGCGCCGGTCGAAGAGTGGGACAACGGCATCCCCGGTGCTCTGCTCGACTACAACCTGAATGGCTCGACGCACAGAGACCGGGATTCCGGTCGATCCCACCAGATCAGTGGTAATGGCACTGCGGGCTTCAATATGGGGGCTTGGCGCCTGCGTGGCGACTTCCAGGGAAGCCGCCAGCGCAGCAAGCAGTACACGCAGCGGGAGTTCGCCTGGAGCCGAATTTACGCCTACCGCCCCTTGCCCAGGCAGGGGGCACGGCTGCTGTTGGGCGAAACGCAGTTGAACTCCAACCTGTTCGACTCGTTTCGTTATCTCGGCGCCAGCCTCGCCACCGACGACCAGATGCTGCCGCCCGATCTGCGTGGGTACGCGCCGGAAGTGACCGGCGTCGCCCAGAGCAATGCGAAGGTCACGGTTCGCCAGGGCGACCGCGTGCTGTACGAGACTACGGTGCCGCCGGGGCCTTTCCGCATCAGCGACATCAACAGCGCGGTGAGCGGCAAGCTGGATGTGGAGGTGAGCGAAGACGACGGGCATGTCCAGCGTTTCCAGATCGAGACCACCAACATGCCGTACATGAGCCGGCCCGGCCAACTCCGCTACAAGCTAGCCGTTGGGCGCCCGGCGAACCAGGATCGGGAAATGACCGGCCCAATGTTCGCCAGCGGCGAACTGTCCTGGGGGGTAGATAACAACTGGTCGACCTACGGCGGCAGCTTGCTGACCGACGGCTACACCGCACTGGCCGTCGGCGTTGGGCGTAACCTCCAGCGCTTCGGCGTGGTCTCGGCGGACATCACCAACGCCAGCGCCAAGGTCCGCAATGAACCCCGCCAGAAGGGCAATTCGCTGCGGATCAACTACGCCAAGCGCTTCGATGAGTACAACAGCGAAATCACCTTCGCCGGCTACCGCTTCTCGGAGCGCAGCTTCGTCACCATGGACGAATTCCTCGACGCCCGTGATGGCCGGCTGACGCGCAATAACAGTAAGGCCGTCTACACCGCCCTGGCCAACAAAGCGTTCATTGACTTCGGCTTCAGTGGCCACTTGTCCTATACCCGCGAGGACTACTGGGATCGCGCCTCCACCGAGCGTTTCAGCGCCTACTTCAGCCGCTATTTTGATGTGGGGCGCATAAAGGGACTGTCCGCGACCCTGTCGCTAAGCCATAGCCGCTCCGATCTCGAACAGGAAAGCAGTGTGTCGCTCTCGCTCAGTGTGCCCTTCGGCCGTGGCGAGCGGGTGGGCTACGACAATTTCATCAATCGCGACGGCGTTCGCCACGGCGCGACCTATTCCAGGTACGAGCAGGACTACAACTACCTGCTCAGTGCCAACACCGGACGCGGCAATGACGGCATGCAGGGCTACTTCAGCGCGCGCACCTCGATGGCGGATGTCGGCGTCAGTGGCAGCTATCAGGAAGGTGGCTCCCAGAATCTGGGGCTTTCGCTGCGCGGCGGGCTCACGGCGACTGCCCAAGGTGCGGCCTTGCACCAGTCCGCTTTCGACGGCGGCACACGCTTCATGGTCGATACCGACGGGGTTTCCGGCGTACCCCTGCAGGATGGCTTGGCGCGCACCAACCGACTGGGCATCGCAGTCATACCCTCGGCCAACGACTACTACCGGACAGATGTACGGATCGATGTGAACAAACTGGCCGACGACATGGAGGCCAGCAAATCAGTAACCGAAGCCACCCTGACCGAAGGCGCGATCGGATACCGCAGGCTGAGCGTCGTCCAGGGCAGCAAGGCCCTGGTCACCGTTCGCCTGCCCAGCGGCGCCTTCCCGCCATTTGGTGCCAGTGTCCTTGATGCCGCAGGACGGGAGGTGACCATCGTCGCCGATAGTGGCTTCGCCTACCTGACCGGCATCCAGCCGGATTCGGAGTTCGTTGTGAGATGGGGGCGCAACAAGCAATGCCGGTTGACCATGCCACGCATCCTTCCCCTCGACCAACGTTCCGAACTTCAGTGCCAACCCTTCATTGAATCGAGTCTCTTCAAATGAGCAAATCCCCCCTCATGTCCTTCACCTTGGCGACAGTCATCGCCTTGTCCTGTTCCTCGGCCCAGGCTGCCATCTCCCTGGACCGCACTCGCATCATCTTCGGTGGTGCGCACAAATCCGTAAGCCTTGGCATTCGCAACGACAACAAGGAGTTGCCTTACCTCGCCCAGGCCTGGATCGAAAATCCGCAGCAGCAGAAGGTCTCCGGCCCCATCGTGGTGCTGCCGCCGCTTCAGCGTGTCGAACCGGGCTCCGGCGGACAGGTGAAGCTGGTGAAAGCACCGGAAGCGGAGCAGCTGCCGCAGGATCGCGAGTCGCTGTTCTACTTCAACCTGCGGGAGGTCCCGCCACGCAGCGACGAACCGAACACCATGCAGATCGCCCTGCATACCAAGATCAAGTTGTTCTATCGACCTGAGTCCATCACCCCCGGTGCCGGAGACGTATGGCAGGAACGGTTGATTGTGACCCGGGCCAGCAATGGTTTTCGCATCGAGAACCCCACGCCTTACCACGTCACCATCAGCGACCTGCAGAACGTGGCCGACAAGCGTGACAGCACCACGTTCAACCCGGTGATGCTGGCGCCGTTCTCGGTCGAGGCCGTGCTGCCGGACGAACAGGTCGGGAAGGATCTGGTCCTCACTTACATCAGCGATTACGGCGGCTACCAGAAGCTGGACTACGCCTGCGGTGCGGCTACGTGCCAGCTCAAACCCAAACCATAGCGGGCGGTTGCTGGTTGCCCAAGGGAGGGAGCGGAACATGGTGATTGCAAAGAGTGGGGGGGCAATGGTGCTGATCGGTGGCTGCGCGTTCGCAGCGGCGCTCAGCGCAGACGACATTCTCCTTAGCTTTGATGGAACTCTGGTGGTGCCAGCCTGCGAGCTGGTCGTGGAAAACACCGAGCAAGTGGTGAACCTCGGCATCTTCAACAAGCGGGATCTGGAGAAGGTGTCCCGGACGCCGGCCGTGCCCTTTCATATCGACATCCTGACCTGTTCGGCGGCTACCAAGGTTAGTGTCCTCTTCAAGGGCAAGGAGGAGCCGCTGCTGCCTGGATCACTGGCCCTGGAAGGCGAAGCTTCCGGTGTGGCAGTTGCTCTGGAGACCTCGGCAGGCGATGCCATCAAACTCAACGTCGATAGCCTGGAAGTTGCGGTAGCGGGCGGCGAACGGGAGCGTCTGTCGTTCAGTGCCCACCTGCGGCCGTTGAAGGGCAAAACCATCGGGCCGGGCGGCTTCAATGCTGTCGCCAACTTCGAGATCAGCTACCCATGAAGGTCGTGAAGGATTGCGCACCGCCCATCTTGTACCTGGCGCTGTGCCTTTGGCTGCCCGCAACAGGGCAGGGCGCCCAACTCGCGAAATCGACGGTGAGCATTTCCGGAGCCGTGGTGAAGCCGACCTGCAAGTTCGACCAGGGCAACTCGCTGCGCGTGCCATTCAGCACCGTGGATGTCACCCGGATCGCCTCCGGGCAATACAAACAGACCATCCCGCTGACTATCAAGTGCGGAACCGAGGCAGCCGACATCACGCTGACACTGAAAGCGGATGTGGGCTTTGCCCCGGATGTGGTGAAAACCTCGGTCAGCGGCCTAGGCATCCGTATCAGCCGGGTTCGCGATAACGCCGTGTGGCAGCTGAACAGCAGCGTGAATTCCTCGACGTCCTACGATAACTCCATCGAAGCAGAGTTGGTGCTGGAGCCGGGTACGAAACTGCAGGCGGGGGGCTTTTCCGCTTCGGCAACATTGTCGGCGGCGTACGACTGACGACGAGAAATGGTCGTCAATTGCAGGGACCCATATTTCATCAAGGTATCTAACCGAGTGAACACAAGAGCGTTCATGGAGTGCTACGTGAGATTGATCATTCAGGCGCCGAAGCGCTTCATGCTGTTGCCGTGCATTTTAATGTGCCTTGAGTTTCCGGCATTGGCTTACGGGGCTGCTACGGGGTTTGGGAACGGGGTCTTTGAATATACAAAGTTCTCTGATTTTGAGTGGCACGTCGAATATGACGGAAGTGTCATGGTCGACAAGGCTGCTCTGAGGTCTATGGGCTTAGGCCAATATCCATGTGAGACAGCTTGGAAGAAGTCTCCTTGGCTCGGAAAATTCGAATCCTGTACCCTGGCTCGTGAAATTAATACAGGCGGACGGACTGTGATTAAGAGGTTGCTTGAAACAAGCAACATCAAGGGATCAACGCTGACGCAGTTTACAAGTTTGCTGACCACCACGGGAAAAGTCGCGACTGTGGAATCCGTCGGTACGGGGGATATGTGTTTCATACTACAAATCAAGGGAGCCCATGGGTGGGACGGGCATTACCTGCCAGCATCATGTAGCGCGGGCACCGGCGGCGGAGGTGGCATAGGAGGGGGGCAGCCACCCGAGCCCGAGTTGTCCTGCTCACTCTACGGCTCCATTGACCTGCGGCATGGCAATGTGACGCCTGAATCAGTGAACGGCCATACGGCAAGCACCACGGTCTACGTATCCTGCAACAAGTCAGCAACCGTCAACTTGGCGGTGGCGCCTGGTACGCAGGGCAGTTTGAATCTGACTGGTGTCAGCGGGTTGACTTCGTCGCTCTATGCTGACGGCGTGGGCGGTGGTCGGTCCCTCAGCATTTCCGCTGGCACAGGCTATACCCCCGTGACCATTAAATCAGTGCTCAAAGCAGATGGTGCTGTCAGCGTGGGCTCGTTCAAAGGCAGTACGTACGCTGTGCTTTCCATCCCCTGATCGCTCCCCCAAAGGCCCATTCGATGATGGGCCTTCTCCATGCGTAGCGGTCTGCACATCAGTTGAACACCACCGTGATGGAACCGGCATCGAAAGCGCCGGTCCGCGTGTTGCGAACCGGTGTAAAGCTGATCGAGTGTGTGTCGGGGACACCAGCGCAGTTGCCCTCGACTGCAGGCACTGCCGCTTGATGGGGGCTGCGACCCTGGTCGCGGCCGGCGTGCTGGAGCCAGGCGGCCGGCGGAACCTCGCAAGGTCCTCTGACGATGCTGCCTACAAAATGAATGACCCCGTGAAAAATCTTGGGCTCGTCGGCATAAAGAACAGTCGGAGATGCACCCGATGCGATGACAGCAGCAAGCAGTAGTCGTTTCATGGCCAACCCTCCCTAAGATTTTTAGTAAGTAAAAATCAGATCGGTCCTACTGGCCATATCTAGGCTGTTCCGTTTTTTTTGTAGGAATTCGGGGTTGGTCTGAGGATGGTTCGCAGTTTTCTGTAAGTTGTGGGGGAAAGTGTGTGGCTCTACTCAGTATTCGATTGATCAGAAAGTTCTGACACGACATTTCCTCGCCAATTGGGTGACGATTCCTTGGTTAGGTTTTATTTGCGTCAAAGTGGAGCGGGAGCGGCCCTCCCCCGGAATTCGTTCTCAATCATTTTCTGAGTGTGTGAGCCTGGCAGATCTTCCTGTTGCGAGTGGGAAGAGCGTTGCCAAAAAGTGGTTATGCACGTTGTGAAAGTTGCGATGTGATATTGGGTGTCGGACAAAAAAAAGCCCTCGTCAGGGCCGACATCCTGACGAGGGCGAGGGTGGTCCTTGAGGGGACCTCAGTGTGTGCGGTCGGACCAGGCGTGGAGCAAGCTGGACGCCAGGCCGTAAAGCGTTAACAGAATGGCGAAACCAAGGCTCAGGGACATGGTTCCAACCTTCCGTATCAGTCGGTGCCTACCTGGCGCAGCTTGGTCGCCGGGACGTCACCGAGGTTGTTGAGCATGCGCTCGCTGTACCAGTCGAGGAAGTTGATCACGCCGAACTCGTAGGTCTTGGAGTAGGGCCCCGGCTGGTAGGCGGTGGAGTTGATGCCGCGCTGGTTCTCTTCGGCCAGGCGACGGTCCTGATCGTTGGTTGCATCCCAGACTTCGCGCAGGCGTTGTACGTCGTAGTCGACGCCTTCCACCGCGTCCTTGTGCACCAGCCACTTGGTGGTGACCATGGTTTCCTGGGCGCTGATGGGCCACACGGTGAAGACGATCATGTGGTCGCCCATGCAGTGGTTCCAGGCATGTGGCAGGTGAAGGATGCGCATCGAGCCCAGGTCGGGGTTCTTGATACGGCCCATGAGTTTCTTGCAGCCCTGCTTGCCGTCCATGGTCATGGAGACGGTGCCATCGAGCAGCGGCATGCGCACGATGCGGTTGCGCAGGCCGAAACTGGCGTGGGCGTAAGGGATCTTCTCTTCGTCCCAGGCCTTGGTGCAGGCGGCGACCTGGTCCTTGAAAGCCTGGCTGGCGCGTGGGTCGGTCACGTCGTCCCATTCCAGCAGGGTCTTCAGCAGTTCAGGGTGCGAGCCGTTGCAGTGGTAGCACTCGCGGTTGTTCTCGATCACCAGTTTCCAGTTGGCCTTTTCCATCAAGGTGGTTTGCACCGCCACCTTGGTGTTTTCCATGTCGTAGGGCTCCATGTAATGGGCCAGTGTGGCGAGGAAGTCGTCGATGGCTGGCGGGTTCTCGGCCAGGCAGACGAAGATGTAGCCGCCAGCGCTCTTCACATGAACGGGCTTGAGGTTGTAGTCCTTGAGGTCGAAGTCGGCGCCCATCTCGGTGCCGGCGAACAGCAGGCGGCCGTCGAGTTCGTAGGTCCACTGGTGGTAGGGGCAAACCAGTTTGGCGACCTTGCCCTTGTCGCTGACGCACAGGCGCGAGCCCCGGTGGCGGCAGACGTTGTGGAAGGCGTGGATCTGGCCTTCGGCGCCGCGGATCACGATGATCGGGTTGTCGCCGATCTGCAGGGTAAGATAGTTGCCCTTGGCTGGGATTTCGCAGGTCATGCCGGCGATCAGCCATTCCTTGTGGAAGACCTCCTGCATGTCGATCTGGAACAGGCGCTCGTCGCTATAGAACGGCTGCGGCAGGGAGAAGCTGTGGTCGCGTTCGCGGAGCATTTCGGCCGTGGCCTTGCGTGCAGGTTCAAGCGGATCGCCCAGGCTCAGGGTAGAAGTGACGTCCATCGGTAACTCCTCAATGGCTGGTCGCATTCGCGACCGCCGCAAAAAGTGGCTGTTTCGGTTGTCACGCAAGGCGGCGTGATCGGCCCCTCGTTTCTCGCCTGCCGACTGGCGGCCCGGGGGTGGTTTTGCCCAAAAAACCTTATGGTTCGGCTGGGATTGAGTGTGGCGGCGCGGGCAGGTAGGGCCTTATCCACGGGCGACATGGGAACATCCGTTTCCGACGCCGCAGGCCCGATGGTTGCTGGCAGGTCGCGATGAGCATGTGAATGTCGCAGACAGGTAAATGGGCGTTTTTTGCGTTACGCACAATTCACCGCAATAGGCCGATATCCGGCCGCGCGCGGAGCAGCCTCCATGACGAACAACTTCCTCAACCCCGTGACTACCCAGACCTGGAGCAATGGCCGCCACATGGTGCGTTGCGTCAAGGCGATCCAGGAAACTCTGGATGTGCGCACGTTCTGTTTCATGGCCGACCAGCCGATGGTGTTCTTCTTCAAACCGGGCCAGTTCGTGACCCTGGAGCTGGAGATCGATGGCCAGCCGATCATGCGCTCCTACACGATTTCCAGCTCGCCATCGGTGCCGTACAGCTTCTCGCTGACCATCAAGCGCGTGCCGGGTGGCAAGGTGTCCAACTGGCTACACGACAACCTGAAGGAAGGTGACGTGCTGCCGGTGCATGGGCCGGTGGGGTTGTTCAATGCCATCGACTTCCCGGCGGAGAAAGTGCTGTTTCTCTCCGGCGGTGTGGGCATCACGCCAGTGATGTCCATGGCCCGCTGGTTCTTCGATACCAACGGCGCAGTCGACATGGTGTTCGTGCACAGTGCGCGTACGCCGAAAGACATCATCTACCACCGTGAACTGCGCCACATGGCTTCGCGGATCAACAACTTCAAGCTGCACCTGATCTGTGAGAAGTACGAGATCGGCGAGACCTGGTCTGGCTATCGCGGTTACCTGAGTCGCGCAATGCTCGACCTGATCGCTTCCGACTTCATGGAACGTGAGATCTTCTGCTGCGGCCCGACGCCTTACATGTCAGCAGTGAAGCGCCTGCTGGAAGCTGCCGGCTTCGATATGAAGCGCTACCACGAAGAAGCCTTCGGCCCGACTCCGCCAGAGATTCGTGCAGAGGTAAACGAGCACGCCGCGGAAGCCGCTGAGGCGGCAGAGATCCCGGCTGGCGACATGAACCTGGTGGACTTCACCAGCACCGGCAAGAGCATTCGTGTGGCGCCTGGCGAGACGGTCCATTCTGCTGCCGCCAAGCTTGGCCTGCACATCCCCAAGGCTTGCGGTATGGGAATCTGCGGCACCTGTAAGGTGCTGAAGATCTCCGGCGAGGTGGAGATGGAGCACAACGGCGGAATCACCGACGAAGACGTCGCCGAGGGTTACATCCTGTCCTGCTGCAGCGTGCCCAAGGGCGATGTGGCCATCGACTATTGACTCTTCTGCTCAATAATTGAGCATCTCCGGCCAGCCCACGCGTGGTGTGGGCTGGTGCAATCTATCCACAGCTTGTGGGCGCATCGGTGCACAGTTCCTGTGTGCAATCTGTTGCGTAACTCGTTGAAACTGCTGATAAAACAACCAGCTCACCAGGAGCCGCGCGCGTCGTGGCCTGCAGTCAGGGGCGAACAGCTTATCCACAGGTCGGTCCACGGGTTCCGGGGGTAAAACACCGGGCAGCATCTGCTTGGTGGGTAGGCGTTCTTTCGCACAGCAGGGCATAGAGCTGCCTTTCGAGCCTGAGGGGCAACTGCTCCGCCCTTGGCGAATGAAATCGCACCCAAGGAAAGGCGTGCCGGCGACCTGCTGGCTCAATCCTCCTCCTGCACCGCTTTGTAGGCTCCGGCCAGCTTCTGCTGCACATCCTGGGGCGCGGCGCTGTAATGGCTGAGCAGCATGCTGTAGGCGCCATGCCCGGCGGTGATCGCCTTGAGCCGGCCGGCATAACCTTCGAGCTCTGCCAGTGGTACCTGGCCGTGGATCAACGCCATGCCCTGGGATAGCGACTCGGTGCCGGTGACCTGACCACGGCGGCTGATCAGGTCGGTGGTGATATCGCCCAGTCGCGCTTCCGGGGCGCTGATCTCGATCGACACGACCGGCTCCAACACCATTTCCCCGGCGGCGCGCAGGGCGTCGAGCATCGCCTTGCGACCTGCAGACTGAAAGGCAATGTCCTTGGAGTCCACCGGGTGGTGCTTGCCGTCGTAAACGGTGACCTTGAGATCCTCCACAGGCAGGCCGGCCAATGGACCGCAGGCCAGCACCGAGCGCACGCCTTTTTCCACCGAGGGAATGAACTGGGAGGGAATCACACCGCCTTTCACTTCATCGGCAAAGACGAAACCGGCGCCGCGAGGCAGAGGCTCTACGCGCAGGAACACCTCGCCGAACTGGCCGGCACCTCCGGTCTGCTTCTTGTGGCGACTGTGGCCATCGGCTGGGCGGGTGATGGCCTCGCGGTAGGGCACACGCGGCGGACGGGTTTCCACGTCGAGCTTGTAGGTACCGGTGATGCGGTCGAGCAGGTAGCGCAGGTGCAATTCACCCATGCCGCGCAGTACGGTCTCTTGGGTCGAGGGCAGGTAATCGAGCTTCACGCAGGGGTCTTCGGCTTGGATCCGGTTGAGCACTTCGGCGATCCGCTGCTCATCGCCGCGGCGTTTGGCTTCGATGGCCAAGCCCTGCATGGGGGACGGGAAATCCAGCGGCTTGAGGTTGATTTCATCCTCGTCATGGGAGTCGTGGAGCACTGCATCGAACTCGACCTCGTCGACCTTGGTCAGCGCACCGAAGTCTCCGGGAATCAGTCGCGTCACCTCTTCATGGCGCTTGCCTTGCAGGCGCAGCAGATGGCCGAGCTTGAACGGCTTGCGCCCGTCGCCGACGAACAGCTGCATATCCCGCAGCAAGGTTCCCTGGTGCACGCGGAAGATGCCCAGTTTGCCCACGAAAGGGTCGATCACCACCTTGAACACATGTGCCAGCACATGCCGTTGCGGGTCGGGTACGGCGCGGAAGGCCTTGGCCTGCTCTCCGGTGCCTTTGAGGAACAGTGGCGGGTTGCCCTCGTTCGGATTGGGGGCCAGCTGCGCCAGGACATCCAGCAGCTCAGGGATGCCGGCCCCCGTGCGCGCGGAGGTAAAGCACAGCGGTATCAGGTGGCCTTCGCGCAATGCGCGCTCGAAGGGTTCGTGCAGTTCCGCCGGGCTGATCTCGCCTTGTTCCAGGTAGCGCGCCATCAACTCCTCATCGACCTCCACCACTTGGTCCACCAACGCTTGGTGTGCCTCGGTAACGGAGGAGAAGTCGGCATCACCGGCGGGATTGAAGAAACAATCCACAATCCGACTGGCGTTTTCCGCTGGCAGGTTGAGCGGCAGTACCTCTTTGCCAAAGGTTTCGCGAAGGTTGGCGAGGAGGGATGGAAGGTCTACCCGTTCGGCATCGATCTTGTTAACCACCAGGATGCGGCAGAGGCCACGCTCGGCGGCCAGCGCCATCATTCGTCGGGTGGTCAGTTCGATGCCGTTCTGCGCATTGACCACCACCAGGGCGGTTTCCACAGCCGCGAGTGCGGCGATGGACTGGCCGATGAAGTCCGGGTAGCCGGGGGTGTCGATCAGGTTGAGCTCGGCTCCGGCATGGCTGCAATGGGCGAGGGCTGAGGCCAGCGAGTGACGATATTCGCGTTCCAGTGGGTCGAAGTCGCAGACGGTGTCGCCGCGCTCCAGGCTGCCCATATTGGCGATCGTTCCGCTGCGGTGCAGCAAGGCTTCGGTCAGGCTGGTCTTGCCGCTGTCACCATGACCGACCAGGGCAACCGTCCGGATGGCTTCCACTGTGTAGTTCGCCATGAGCACCTCCGCGCGATGGGTGTTTCCAGTATAGGCAGGGGCTCCAGCTCCGCAGGATTGCAGGGTGGTCCATGGACCTGATCCGCAAGCCTTTGAAAAAGCTCAAAAAATGACCGAGTGCCGGCAAGCCTTGTCATTGCTGGGCTGCAGCGTTCCCTGTACAGCTTGTCCACAGAACGCTCCACGCACTTTGTGGGTAATAAGCCACTTTTTGCCGCTGGAGATAGGAAAAAGACTGCATTCAACGGGTTTATGGAGCGTAGGGCAATGAATGATCAGTCGGCTGAACCTGCTGAAAATAAAGGCTTTAAGCTATCGGCGAACAGGTTTTCCACAGCGATACAAACAGCATCTGTGTGCAAGTTTCGCGTCAGTCGTTGTATTTGGCCGAGAAGATCGCTGAATGCCTTGCTACGTCTGGCCTTGAGAGCTTTGTTTGAGTGCACAGCTTACACACAGACTTATCCACTTATTTTGGGGGTAACGGAGCCTGGTCGCTCTTTTTGACGCAAATAGCCGAGAAGGAATCTCTTGTCATGGTTCACTGTGCAAAAACTGATCGCGAGCCTGCGCGCCATGCTGGTCGGGGCCCCGAGCTCCTTATCCACAGCTTGTGTACGTTTCGCTGCACAGCTTTTGTGCGCAAGTGATACTTAAGTTGTTGAAATAGATCAGAAAACATCCAGAGCCCTGGATGTGCCGCCCATCGTGGCCTGCAGCACGGGCTCTACAGCTTGTCCACAGGAAACTCCACGGAAATCGGGGGTAAGCAGCCGGGAGGGGTTTTACTGTGGGGCGAATTCATTCGCAAAGGGCCGCAAAGCGGCCCCAGGAAACGCTGGGCAGGCCTTTGGCCTGGTTGGCGAGAATTCGCCCCTGCCGCCGGAGAGAGTCTTATGCCCCCATGGCCGCACGGATATCCGCAGCCAGTTCACGCACGCGGTCCATCTCGGTATCCCAGGAGCACATGAAGCGTGCGCCGCCGGCGCCGATGAAGGTGTAGAAGCGCCAACCCCGGGCGCGCAGGTAGTCCAGGGCGGGTTCGGACATCTGCAGGAACACGCCGTTGGCTTCCACCGGGAACATCAGGCTTACACCCGGTACGTCGGCCACCAGTTCGGCAAGCAGTTGCGCGCAGGCGTTGGCATGGTTGGCGTAATAGAGCCAGGCGTCGTCCTGCAGCAGGCCCACCCAGGGGGCGGCGAGGAAGCGCATTTTTGAGGCCAGCTGACCGGCCTGCTTGCAGCGGTAATCGAAGTCTTCGGCCAGATCGCGGTTGAAGAACAGAATCGCCTCACCTACCGCCATGCCATTCTTGGTGCCGCCGAAGCAGAGCACGTCAACGCCGGCTTTCCAGGTCAGGTCGGCCGGCGCGCAGCCGAGGAAGGCACAGGCATTGGCAAAGCGGGCGCCGTCCATGTGCAGGTTAAGGCCGAGCTCCTTACAGGTCTGGCTGATGGCGCGGACCTCGTCTGGGCGGTACACAGTGCCCACTTCAGTGGCCTGGGTGAGGGTGACCACACGGGGTTTGGGGTAGTGAATATCCTGGCGCTTGAGCGCGATCTCGCGAATTGCTTCAGGGGTCAACTTGCCGTTCTCGGTCTTTGCCAGCAGCAGTTTGGAGCCGTTGGAGAAGAACTCCGGCGCGCCACATTCGTCGGTCTCGACGTGGGCCGTCTCCGAGCAGATCACACTGTGGTAGCTCTGGCACAGCGAGGCCAGGGCGAGCGAGTTGGCGGCCGTACCGTTAAACGCGAAGAACACTTCGCAGTCGGTTTCGAACAGCTGGCGGAAGTAGTCGGCTGCACGGGCGGTCCACTGGTCATCGCCGTACGCGCGTTCATGGCCGCGATTGGCCTCGGCCATGGCGGCCCAGGCTTCCGGGCAAATGCCGGAGTAATTGTCACTGGCGAATTGTTGGGTCTGGTCGGTCATGTCCTGTTCCTTTGGTCCGATCGCCGGAGCGCCCAGGCGGGGGCTGGCGCATAAGCGCTAACTTTACGCCAGGATACGGTCAGAAATTTCCCTTGAGGCGACATCCTTTTCAAGGGATGGAATGCCGGTCGTCTGAACAACAAGTGCTCAACGACCTGTGCATGTCGGCTCCTACGGGCTCTAGCCGGGCGCACACAGGTTATCCACACGGCCGTTCACGGGATTCGGGGAAATGCACTAGGGCCGGTAAGAGGAACTCAGTCAAGGCTGGCGACCTCACATTATTAGTGCCTGCACGTATATCGCGGTGTGCTCATAGAGGAGGAGCAGAAATGCGCTATCGGAAACTGATCGTCCTGTTCGTCTCCATGCTCATCGGCTTGCCTGCGGTGGCGGGTGATTGGCCTGCGGGGGAGCGCGAGCGTTTCGTTGAGGATTGCGTGAATGGCGCCCAGGCCGAGGTGTCGTTAGACGCTCTGCAGCGCTACTGTGCGTGCGCTGCAGACAAGGTCGGCAGCGAGTCCAGCACGGCCGAACTGGAAGCGATGAAGGCGCAGAAGGCACCGCTGCCGCAGGCGACCCATCAACGCGTGATGCGGGCCGCTCAAAGTTGCCTGAGCCAGCTGAACAATTGAGTGAATTGTGAGCAACAGGCGGTCGGCCCCGGCAGCCATGGCGCAGAGCACTCATCACACAGCTTATCCACAAAGGGGCACACAGTTTTTGTGTGCGGTTCTGCTGGCAACCGATAAAAAATGCTCTGAAAGCCAAACGCCCGGCCTGCCTGGTGAGCAGTGAGACGTGTACAGCTTGTCCAACGCTTGGTCCACGTTTTACGGGGGAATCTGCCCAGGGTCAGGCCGGTGCTTGCCAGTCTTGCGCACGCTCCCGCACTTCACTTGGGAGCGGCTTCGACTTGCGCATCCGAGTGTCCAGATGCACGCCCACGAGGGTGGTGGTCGCAGCTACTTCCCCCGTCTCGTCGTTGACCATTTCGTGGCAGAAGCGAATGGCCTTTTCCGTCACCTCGAGGACCCGGGAGCGGATGGACAACACGTCCCCAGCGTGCAACTCGCGGCGATATTCGATGTGCTGTTCGACGGCTGCCATCCCGGCGCCGTCATTACGCAAGCGCGAGGGCGTGAGGCCGAGGTGGGTGAAGAGCTGCCAGGTGGCCTCATCGAACTTGCCTACGTACCACATTACATTCATGTGGCCCATGTGGTCGCAGTGCCAGGGATATACGGCGCCACGGTAGGTCAGGGTGGCTTCGTTCATGGGAACTCCGTTGCTGGTATCAGCGGTTGTTGCGCGCGTGAGCGCCGGAAAGCAGTCGCTCGGTGCTGACGATTGCCCGGGTGTGATGGCCCTCGCCGATCAGGCCACCGTCATCGAATGCCTCGACTTGGAACGCGTATAACTTGCCCTCCCGCCCTATATAGGTGGCGCGGGTATGTACGCGCACACCCGTAGGCGTGGCGGCCAGATGGCGGATATCAACACCGACGCCGACCGAGAGTTCGCCGTCTGACAGCAGCGCTTTCATGCAGCGGGCCGCCGCCAATTCCATCAGGGCAATCATGCGGGAGGTGGAGAACACTTCGGGGAAGTCGTCTGCGGGAGAAAGCGACAAGGCCTTGGCGGAGTCGCTGGCCAGTATGACGAGTTCGGCTTCTGCTTGGGTGCCGGGAGTCATGTGAAGTCTCCGAGAAATGGCTAATACAGGCTGGAATTCGGGAAACGGTTGATCGAAAAACAAGCGGGACTTTTTATATCAAGCCCTTGGGAGACTCGGAGCAGCAGTTACAAAATTTAAATCTGTATTTAATTATTCTGACTCCTACTGATCGATCATTTTTTGATCATTATCTCGGAAGGCCCGCTCCGCTGGTCCTGCAGCGGGGCGCCCACATGTTATCCACAGTGCACTGCACAGTTTATGGGGGCAATGCAGGTGCCAAGCTGCTGATATGGCTCAAAAAACAGCCAGGGGCCTGGATGTGGCGAGGGTTCTGGGCCTTGGCCAGAGGTCTACAAGTTATCCACAGCTTGATCCCCGCTAATTGTGGGGAAGGTCCAGGCGCGGGGTGGACAGGTGCATTTTCGGGTCGGATCTGGACAGATTTCTCAAGGGAGACCACCGGACAATCCGCTGCAAAGCGCTTATTCGCGCTGATCCAGTAGAGGAACCGGCATGGCCATCAGTGTGTTCGACCTGTTCAAGATCGGTATCGGCCCCTCCAGCTCGCATACCGTGGGCCCGATGCGGGCGGGCGCCCTGTTCGCCAGCGCCCTGCGCGAGCGCGGCCTGCTGGCGCGGGTGAGCCGCGTCGAAGTGCGCCTGTACGGCTCGCTGTCGGCCACCGGGGTCGGTCATGGCACCGACCGCGCGACGGTGATGGGGCTGATGGGCGAATGGCCGGACCGCATCGACCCGAAACAGATCCCCCTGCGCATCGCCGCCTTGCTGGAAAGCGGCGAGCTGCTGCTGGACGGCGCTCAGCCGGTGCCGTTCGACTGGCAGCGCGACCTGCTGCTGCTGGAGGAGAACCTGCCGTATCACCCCAACGCCATGACCCTGATCGCGGAAGGCGAGGGTGGTGAACTGTACCGCGACACCTACTACTCGATCGGTGGCGGCTTCGTGGTGGATGCCGCGCAGGCCGCCTCCGGCCAGCTGGACCAGGACCACACCCAGCTGCCCTACGACTTCTCCAGCGCCGAGGAACTGCTGGTGCTGTGCCGACGCCACAACCTGCGTGTTTCCGAGCTGATGCTGGCCAATGAGAAGGCCTGGCGCAGCGAGGCGGAGATCCGCGCTGGGCTGCTCAAGCTGTGGGACGCCATGCAGGACTGCGTGCGCAACGGCCTGGGCGAGGAGGGCATCCTGCCCGGCGGGCTGAACGTGCGCCGGCGGGCCGCCAAGCTGCACCGCAGCCTGCAGGAACTGGGCAAGCCGAACGTGATCGGCTCGACCATGAGCGCGATGGAATGGGTCAACCTCTACGCCCTGGCGGTGAACGAGGAGAATGCTGCCGGCGGGCGCATGGTGACGGCGCCGACCAACGGCGCGGCGGGCATCATCCCGGCGGTGCTGCACTACTACATGCGCTTCAACCCCGAGGCCAGCGAGGACGACGTGGTGAACTACTTCCTCGGCGCGGCGGCGGTGGGGATCCTGTGCAAGAAGAACGCCTCGATCTCCGGCGCCGAAGTGGGTTGCCAGGGCGAAGTCGGCTCGGCCTGCGCGATGGCGGCGGCGGGGTTGGCGGAAGTGCTGGGAGCGACCCCGGCGCAGCTGGAGAACGCGGCGGAGATCGGCCTGGAGCACAACCTCGGGCTGACCTGCGACCCGGTGGGCGGGCTGGTGCAGGTGCCGTGCATCGAACGCAATGCGATTGCCGCGGTGAAGGCGATCAACGCGGCGCAGATGGCGCTGCGCGGCGATGGCGAGCACTTCATCTCGCTGGACCGGGTGATCCGCACCATGCGCGACACCGGCGCCGACATGCACGACAAGTACAAGGAAACCTCGCGCGGCGGCTTGGCAGTCAGCGCGGTCGAGTGTTGAGGGGGGAAATGCCATGACTGCTGCTCTGCAACTGCCCCAGCCAGCGACCCTGGCCAGGCTGGAATCCATTGGCTTCCTGTTGCTCGACGGTTTCAGCCTGATCGCCCTCGCAGGTGCGCTGGAGCCGCTGCGCCTGGCTAACCAGCTGTCTGCGACCAGCCTCTATCGCTGGCGGACCCTGACCCTCGATGGCAGCCCATGTCGCGCCGGCAACGGCATGCAGGTGTCCCCGGAAGGCATCCTGGGTGGCGCAGGCGAGCTGGATGCGCTGATCCTCTGTGGTGGCGACGGTCCGGCCTGTGTGGCTGACCCGCAGTTGCTGACACAGTTGCGAGACTTGGCCGGACGCGATGTGCACCTGGGGGCGCTGGGCTCGGCCAGTTGGGTATTGGCCGAAGCGGGCCTGCTCCATGGCTACGAGTGCAGCCCGGCCTGGGCTTGCCGGGTGGACTTGCGCGAGCGCTTCCCCGGCATCGCCCTGAGCCCGCAACCCTATTCGCTTGACCGTGATCGCTACACGGCGGCGGGCGGCAGCGCGGCGCTGGAACTGATGCTGCAACTGATCGGCCGCAACCAGGGGCCGGCGCTATTGGGGGCCATCAGCGAAACCCTGGCCTTCGAGCAGGTGCGCAGCGAGCCCGCTCCCCCGCGCCTGACTCTGCGCGAGGCCTTGTCCAGCGCCCAACCCAAGCTGCAAGAAGTCATCGCGCTGATGGAGGCGAACCTGGAAGAGCCCATCGATCTGCACGACCTGGCGAGCTTCATCGAGTTGTCGCGTCGCCAACTCGAGCGCCTGTTCCAGAAGTACCTGAACTGCTCGCCGTCGCGCTACTACCTTAAGCTGCGCCTGCTGCGCGCCCGCCAACTGCTGCGCCAGACCGCCATGCCGGTGGTGCAGGTGGCCATGGGCTGCGGCTTCCTCTCGGCGCAGAACTTCTCCAAGTGCTACCGCGAGCACTTCGGCATCCCGCCCAGTAACGAGCGGCTGGGCAAGCCCCAGCTGTGCCGCATCGCCATGCACTGACACCGAGCGACACCACCTTCGGGCCCGCCCGTGCCTGGCAGCACGGTCCGGGCCCGTTTTTTTTGGTCGAGCGCTGTCGTTGTGGGGCAAATCTTTGTGGGGGCGAATTCATTCGCCAAGTAGACCGCAGGTCTGCCTTTGGGCTTGGCCGGGGCAGCTGTGCTGCCCTTGGCGAATGAATTCGCCCCACAGAAAAGCGGCCTGCTCCCGCAGTGGAAATCCGTCTGCGTCCAACGCCCTCACCACCCTGTAGGCGGGGCGGCGTTCCGCTGAGCTCAGCGCCAACCTACGGAAGCCTTGAGCGTTTGCGAGAGATTTTGCCCCGGATGCCCCCTGCGGATCTGACCAACTTCGGGTCGGAATCGTACAAAAACTGCTCGCCTCCTTCTGTTGCAATGCTTCCAACGGCCCGCCAATCCGGCGTGTCGAGTCACTGGAAAACAACAAGGGTTCCCGCCATGCAAATGCCCAAGACGATCCGGATCCAGAACGGCGACAAGGTCAACTCCACCTTCTCCGCTCAGGAATACGCCAACCGCCAATCCAAGCTGCGCGCCCACATGGCGGCGGAGAACATCGACGCGGCGATCTTCACCTCGTACCACAACATCAACTACTACAGCGATTTCCTGTTCTGCTCCTTCGGTCGTCCCTACGCCTTGGTGGTGACCCAGGACGCAGTGGTCAGCATCAGCGCCAACATCGATGGTGGCCAGCCCTGGCGCCGCACGGTTGGCACCGACAACATCGTCTACACCGACTGGCAGCGCGATAACTACTTCGTTGCCATCCAGCAGGCGCTGCCCAAAGCCCGCCGCATCGGTATCGAGTATGACCACCTGAACCTGCAGAACCGCGACAAGCTGGCTGCCCGCTATCCGGAAGCCGAACTGGTGGATATCGCCGCGTCCTGCATGCGTATGCGCATGATCAAGTCCGCCGAAGAGCACGTGATGATTCGCCACGGTGCACGCATCGCCGACATCGGCGGTGCCGCGGTGGTCGAAGCCCTGCGTGATCAGGTTCCGGAATACGAGGTGGCCCTGCATGCCACCCAGGCCATGATCCGCGAGATCGCGCGCACTTTCCCGGATAGCGAGCTGATGGACACCTGGACCTGGTTCCAGTCCGGCATCAACACCGACGGCGCCCACAACCCAGTCACCTCGCGCAAGGTGAACAAGGGTGACATCCTCAGCCTGAACTGCTTCCCGATGATCGCGGGTTATTACACCGCGCTGGAGCGCACGCTGTTCCTCGATCATTGCTCGGACGACCACCTGCGCCTGTGGGAGGTCAACGTCGAAGTGCACGAGGCCGGCCTGAAGCTGATCAAGCCCGGCATGCGTTGCAGCGACATCGCCCGTGAGCTGAACGAGATATTCCTGCGTCACGACCTGCTGCAGTACCGCACCTTCGGTTATGGCCACTCTTTCGGCACCCTCAGCCACTACTACGGCCGCGAAGCCGGGCTGGAGCTGCGTGAGGACATCGACACGGTTCTGGAGCCGGGCATGGTGGTGTCCATGGAACCGATGATCATGCTGCCGGAAGGCCTGCCGGGCGCCGGTGGCTACCGCGAGCACGACATCCTCATCGTCACCGAGAATGGTGCCGAGAACATCACCAAATTCCCCTACGGACCGGAGAAAAACATCATCCGCAAATGATGACCGCCACGGGCTGTGCAGAGCCGACACTGCACGGCCCGTGGATTGCAGGCGCGGAGGAACCACGACCTTCGCGCCCAAGGAGATGACAAGCGTTTATCGCGGGCCCATGGGCCTGCCACAACAAGAATCGACGCGCGGCATCCTCGAGGCTCCGGCCTCCCGCACGCGCCGCTCTTTAACTACCAGCTGCCGAACTTTTCACTAAAAACAAAAGAGGTGTGGGCGATGGTCAGGTTAATCTTCAGCACTCCCCCGGTGGGAGTGGCCGACGCAGTTTCATTCGTTTCCGGCGGCAACGGCCGCCTGGCATTGAGCAATACTTCAGTCAACCAGGCAAGCGAGCAGCTGGCACTGCTCCCCGGAGGTGGCCAGTGAGCGCTACCAACGAAACCCTTGCCTATGGAGGGGCGTCCAGCCGCTCGACGTCAACCGAGCGCAGCACTCTGCGCCGGGCCGCCACGGCCAGCTTCATGGGCAACTTCGTCGAATGGTTCGACTACGCGGCCTACGGCTATCTCGCCGCCGTCATCGCCGTGGTGTTCTTTCCGGCCACGGACAAGACCACCGGTCTGCTCGCCGCCTTCGCGGTGTTCGCCATCTCCTTCATCGTTCGCCCGATCGGCGGTATCGTCTGGGGTCACATCGGCGACCGTTACGGTCGGCGTAATGCCCTGTCCCTTTCCATCCTGATCATGTCAGGTGCGACCTTCTGCATCGCGCTGCTGCCGACCTATGCCCAGGTCGGTTTGTGGGCGCCGCTCTTGCTGTTGCTGATCCGCCTGGTCCAGGGGTTCTCCGCTTCCGGCGAGTATGCCGGCGCAGCGGCTTTCCTGGCCGAATACGCCCCCGACAACAAGCGTGGTTTCTACACCTGCCTGGTGCCGGCCAGCACGGCAGCGGGGTTGCTGTTCGGCTCGCTCTTCGCTGCCGGGCTCTACTCGCAACTGGACAGCGAGCAGCTGCACAGCTGGGGTTGGCGACTGCCCTTCCTGCTGGCTGCGCCCCTGGGCCTGATCGGTCGCTACATCCGCTTGCATCTGGAGGACACGCCGAAGTTCCGTGAGATGGAGCAGGCGCTGGAGCAGAAGGGGGGTGAGCACAAGGTGCCGATTCGCGAGCTCCTCGGTGTGCATCGTAAGCGCGTGCTGGTGGCCATCGGCGTCACCTGCCTCAACGCGGTGGCCTTCTACCTGATCCTCAGCTACATGCCTACCTACCTCTCCGCCGAGATGGGCATGAACGAGACGGATTCCTTCCTGGCTTCCACCGTCTCACTGGCGACCTACATTGGCTTCATCTTCCTGATGGGCAAGCTGTCCGATCGCTTCGGCCGCAAGACCATGCTGATCCTGGCCTCGCTGCTGTTCCTCGGTCTCACCCTGCCGCTGTTTGGCCTGCTGGAGGGCAAGTCCTTCGCCTTCATCCTCCTGATCCAGATCGCCTTCGGCCTGATGCTGGCGATGAACGACGGCACCTTGCCGTGCTTCCTCGCCGAAGTCTTCCCGACCCGTGTGCGCTACACCGGCTTCGCCTTCAGCTTCAACACCGCCAACGCCCTGTTCGGCGGCACTGCCCCCTTCGTCGCGACGTGGCTGATCAGCCAGACCGGCGACAAGATGGCCCCGGCCTGGCTGCTGTTGATCGCTGCCGGCGTTGCACTGCTGGCGATGCTGATGATCAAAGAGACCGCGCATAAGGCTTTGGCGGACGACTGACGGCCGGAGCGTGGATCCTGCCAACTTCGGGTCGGATACGTACAAAAGTCAGGCACGAGCTTCTGCTGCAATGGCAAATACCGGAATACCGCCCAGCCCGGCGGTCCGGAGACGCATCTGCATTCGCAGCCCTCCGGCCAGGCCTGGCAACCTTGGAGAGAATTCGATGAGCAAGAGTGTTTTCGTAGGCGAGCTGACCTGGACCGAATATGCCGCCAGGGTCGCCGGGGGCGAATGCGTGATGATGCTGCCGATCGGTGCGTTGGAGCAGCACGGCCACCACATGTGCATGAACGTCGACGTGCTGTTGCCCACCGCGGTCTGCCAGCGAGTCGCCGAGCGTATCGGTGCGCTGGTGCTGCCGGGACTGCAGTACGGCTACAAGTCGCAGCAGAAGTCTGGTGGGGGTAACCACTTCCCCGGCACCACCAGCCTGGACGGCGCGACCCTGACCGGAACGGTGCAGGACATCATTCGCGAACTCGCCCGCCATGGCGCTCGCCGGCTGGTGATGATGAACGGCCATTACGAGAACTCGATGTTCATAGTCGAAGGCATCGATCTGGCCCTGCGCGAGCTGCGCTATGCCGGTATCCACGACTTCAAGGTGGTGGTGTTGTCCTACTGGGATTTCGTCAGGGACCCGGCGGTGATCGAGCAACTCTACCCGGAAGGCTTCCTGGGCTGGGACATCGAGCATGGTGGGGTGTTCGAAACCTCGCTGATGCTCGCCTTGCACCCTCAACTGGTCGACCTCGACCGGGTGGTGGATCACCCGCCCGCGACCTTCCCGCCCTACGACGTGTTTCCGGTCGATCCGTCCCGCACCCCGGCAGCCGGTACCCTGTCGTCGGCGAAGATGGCCAGCCGGGCGAAGGGCGAGTTGATCCTGGAAGTGTGCGTCAGCGGCATCGCCGATGCCATCTGCCAGGAATTCCCACTCACCAACGGCGCCTGAGGCTCGCCCGGCGTCGCCCCGAATAAACCGAACAAGCGGCTTCAACAACAAGTACAAGCGGGCCCCAAGCGGGCCGAGAGGAAGTTTCAGCTATGTCGAATTCAGACGCACACAAAGAGTACGGCCTCAGCCAGGTCAAGCCCGATCAACGCAGCTATGGTTTCGTCGATACGGTCTGGACCTGGTTCGGTTCGGGCATCAACACCGGCTCATGGTTCTTCGGCGGCATGGCGGCGGCCTTGGGTATGGTCTTCGTCCTGCAGTACAGCATCCTGTGGCTGCCGTTGATGATGATCCCTTGGGCCGCTGTCGCTTACATCGGTTATCGCTACGGCGCCAGCACGGCCGTGGTATCGCGTCCCTCGCTCGGTACCAAGGGCTCACGACTGACCGGCGTCGCGCAGTTTCTGGTGCTGATCGGCTGGCCCAGCGTCAACAGTTTCATCGCCGCTATCTCCCTGACCCATGTCTTCGGCGCCGCGTGGGGCTGGCCAGTGTTCGGGCAGCCAGGTTCTGCCGGGCCGATGGTGTTCGGCATCCTGCTGACCGCTATCGCCCAGGGCGTGATCACCTTCCTCGGCCATGAGGCAATCCGTTACCTGGAGCGCATTGCAGGCGTTCTGCTGCTGGTGCTCGGCGGCTGGGTGACCTACATCGTCCTGTCGCAGTGGGACCTGAGCCAGATCATGGACTTCAAGGTCGCGACACCCACGCACACGGTGGCTTTCTTCATCGACCTGGCGTTTGGCTTCTCCTGGACCTGGGCGCAGGTGGCGGACTTCTCACGCTTCTCCAAGACGGCGCCAGCCGCGACCGTGGGTAGCTGGCTCGGCCTGAACATCGGCCAGGGCTGGTTCATGGTCATTGGCGCGATCGGCACGATTGGTGTGGCCTTGCAGACCGGCAGCATCGACCCGAACAACTCCGATCCAAGTTCGACGCTCGCCACGCTAGGCCTGGGCTTAGTGTCCTTCCTGGTGCTGATTTTCGCCACCGTGAGCACCAACGTCACCGTGCTCTACGGCTCCGGCATGGGCCTGCTTGGCGCGTTCAAGAGCCTGACGCCGAAGAAGGCATTGGCGATCATTGTCGTCCTGCAGCTGGCGCTGTGCTTCGTACCGATGGCGTTCGACTCGTTCCTGCACTACTTCGAAACATTCCTGGGCGTGATCGGCGGCCTGTTCATACCGCTGTGGACGATCATCCTGGTGGACTACTTCTGTATCCGTGGCAAACGTCTTTCGGATGCCGACTTGTTCGCTGAGGCCGGTGGTGCCTACTACGGCAGCACGGGGTGGAACCCGGCGGGGATTGCGTCGCTGGTACTGGGCTTTGCGGTGTACTTCGTCCTGGCCCACGTCTTCAAGGATGTTGCCGCCCAGATTACCGCGAGCTTCCCGGCGATCGTGGTGTCCGGCCTGGCCTACTGGATGATGGCAAAGAAGCCGGTGCCGGCGCTTAACGGGGGAATCGAACAGGACGCCTGAGGCCTGACCCCTGGACTAAACGCCGCCCCCGAGAGGAGGGCGGCGTTTCTGTTTTCGGGGTGGTGAGCGCTGTTCTTTTGTGGGGGCAATTCATTCGCTAAACAGACCGCAGGGGTGTCTTGCAGAGTCCGAGGGGGGCAACTTCACGGCCCTTCGCGAATGAATTCGCCCCCACAACCTTTCCTGGCAGTTTTTCCCAGCGGCCGAACCTAGCCGTGCAGCGGGCTCTGCTTGCGCTCACCGCGGGGGGAGTGGCCGAAGAAGCGGCTGTAGCACTTGGAAAAGTGCGCTGGCGAGGCGAAGCCGCAGGCCAGGGCGATGTCGCGTACCTGGGACTCGCTGCGCAGCAGCAGGTCGCGGGCGCGGTTCAGGCGCAGCTCCAGGTAGTACTGGCTGGGGGTGCGCTCCAGGTACTTGTGGAACAGCCGTTCCAGCTGGCGCACGGACACCTCGTTGAGCTGCGCCAGCTCTTCCAGCTCCAGCGGTTCCTCCAGGTTGGCTTCCATTATCGCGACGATCTGGCTGAGTTTCGGCTGGGCGTGGCCGAGCTTTTGCCGCAGGGGCACACGTTGCTGTTCACGGGCGCCGCGCATGCGGTCGCAGAGCAGCAGTTCAGCCGCACGGGTGGCGATCTCCACACCATTGGGTTCTCGTGCAATCAGCTGCAGGGTCATGTCCATCGACGCCGTGCCGCCCGAGCAGGTGTAACGGTCGCGGTCCAGCTCGAACAGCTGGTTGGAGATGATGATGCCGGGGAACTTGTCCTTGAGCTGCTCGATGTCCTCCCAATGAATGGTGCAGCGATAGCCCTTGAGCAGGTCGGCGCTGGCCAGCAGGTGGCTACCGGTGCAGATGCCGCCCAGAGGCACGTCATGTTGGGCCAGCTTGCGCAGCCAGTTGAGCAGGTTGCGGTCGTTTTTCGCCGGGATGGGGTTGGAACCGACCACGAACAGGGCGTCCAGCTGGGGCGCGTCGTGAATGGAGTGGTCGGGCACGACACGCATGCCGTTGCTGGCCTGCACGGGCTCATGGTCGGCGGCGATCAGAATGGTGCGGAAGAGCGTGCGCTTGGCGGCCAGGTTGGCCATGCGCAGGGTCTCGATCGCCGAAGCGAAGCCGATGGTGGTGAAGTTGGGGATCAGCAGGAAGCCGAAGGTCTTCACTCTGGCTGAACGGGGCTCTCCCGAAACTTCGTCGACGGGCGGCACCGCAAGGTTCGCAACTGCCATCTAACTTTCCTCCACTGCATCGACTGTCGTTTTTGGGTATTGGCGGGTGAGGCAGACGTCGAAGTGCAGCAATGTCTCTTTATTGTTTTACGGCGCGGCAAGGCCTGGCGCCGGGGTCAAGCTTACACCCATTCCACCCCGCGATCAGCGGCGTCCGCAGCCGCCAGTCCGCATTCTTCAGCAGTTCTGGGCGGTATCCGCTCATCGCTGGGGAATGCTCTGTAGGCAATAAGGAGGATTTCCGCTTCCACCTAGGTCAGTTTGGGCATTTTGAAGTCGCAAACAGGCAAACGGTGGTCATGGGTATTTCGCACAATCGGTCGCAACAGGCTAGAACCGACCGGGATTCACCGGCGGCGCCATCCCCCGGCAAAACCGCTGATTACAGCGGGTTGCGGAGGCCCACCGGAAATCCCGGCGGGAGGACGGCTCGCCCTGTTCGACCCGGGCGGTAGGTAGCCCCAAACAATACAGGCGACATCAGGTTGTCGCAGGGAGATCTTCGATGTTCAGCAAGCAAGACCAGATCCAGGGTTATGACGACGAACTGTTCAGTGCGATGCAGGAAGAAGAGCATCGCCAGGAAGACCACATCGAGCTGATCGCCTCGGAAAACTACACCAGCAAGCGCGTCATGGAGGCCCAGGGCAGCGGCCTGACCAACAAGTACGCCGAAGGCTATCCGGGCAAGCGTTACTACGGTGGTTGCGAGTTCGTCGACAAGGTCGAGCAACTGGCCATCGATCGCGCCAAGGAGCTGTTCGGCGCCGACTACGCCAACGTCCAGCCGCACTCCGGCTCCCAGGCCAACAGCGCGGTCTATCTGGCCCTGCTGCAGGCCGGTGACACCATCCTGGGCATGAGCCTGGCCCACGGCGGCCACCTGACCCACGGCGCCAAGGTTTCCTCGTCCGGCAAGCTGTATAACGCCGTGCAGTACGGGCTGGATACCGCCACTGGCCTGATCGATTACGACGAGGTCGAGCGCCTGGCCGTCGAGCACAAGCCGAAGATGATCGTCGCCGGCTTCTCCGCTTACTCCAAGACCCTGGACTTCCCACGTTTCCGCGCCATCGCGGACAAGGTCGGTGCGCTGCTGTTCGTCGACATGGCTCACGTCGCCGGCCTGGTCGCCGCTGGCCTGTACCCGAACCCGCTGCCCTACGCCGACGTGGTCACCACCACCACCCACAAGACCCTGCGCGGTCCCCGTGGCGGCCTGATCCTGGCGCGCAAGAACGAAGAGATCGAGAAGAAGCTCAACGCCGCGGTCTTCCCCGGCGCCCAGGGCGGCCCGCTGATGCACGTGATCGCTGCCAAGGCCGTGTGCTTCAAGGAAGCGCTGGAGCCAGGCTTCAAGGAATACCAGGCCCAGGTCATCAAGAACGCCCAGGCCATGGCAAAGGTGTTCATGGATCGCGGCTATGACGTGGTTTCCGGCGGTACTGACAACCATCTGTTCCTGGTCAGCCTGATCAAGCAGGGCAAGACCGGCAAAGAGGCGGACGCTGCCCTCGGCCGTGCCGGCATCACCGTGAACAAGAACGCTGTACCGAATGACCCGCAGTCGCCGTTCGTCACTTCCGGCGTGCGTATCGGCACCCCGGCCATCACCACCCGTGGCTTCAAGGAAGAGCAGAGCATCGAGCTGGCTGGCTGGATCTGCGACATCCTCGACCACCTCGGCGATGCCGATGTTGAGGCGCAGGTGGCCAAACAGGTCGCCGGTCTCTGCGCCGACTTCCCCGTCTACCGCTAATCCAGGAGTCCGAACATGCAACGTTATTCCGGCTTCGGTCTGTTCAAGCACTCCCTGAGCCATCACGAAAACTGGCAGCGCATGTGGCGCAACCCAACGCCGAAGCCGGTTTACGACGTGATCATCGTCGGCGGCGGCGGCCATGGCTTGGCAACCGCCTATTACCTGGCCAAGGAATTCGGCGTGAAGAACGTCGCGGTAGTGGAGAAGGGCTGGCTGGGCGGCGGTAACACCGCGCGCAACACCACCATCGTCCGCTCCAACTACCTGTGGGACGAAGCGGCGCAGCTGTACGAGCACGCCATGAAGCTGTGGGAAGGCCTGTCCCAGGACCTGAACTACAACGTCATGTTCTCCCAGCGCGGCGTCTACAACCTCTGCCACACCCTGCAGGACATGCGTGACTCGGCACGTCGGGTCAACGCCAACCGCCTGAACGGCGTCGATGGCGAGCTGCTCGACGCCCGCCAGGTGGCTGAAGAGATTCCGTACCTGGACTGCAGCAAGAACACCCGTTACCCGATCATGGGCTCCACCGTGCAGCGCCGTGGCGGCGTGGCCCGTCACGATGCCGTTGCCTGGGGTTATGCCCGTGCCGCTGACGCCTTGGGCGTGGACCTGCTGCAGAACACTGAGGTGATCGGCTTCCGCAAGCAGGACGGCGCTGTGATAGGTGTCGAAACCAATCGCGGCTTCATCGGCGCCAAGCGCGTCGGCGTCGTCACCGCGGGTAACTCCGGCCACATGGCCAAGCAGGCCGGCTTCCGCCTGCCGCTGGAGTCTCACCCGTTGCAGGCTCTGGTATCCGAGCCGATCAAGCCGATCATCCACAGCGTGATCATGTCCAACGCCGTGCATGGCTACATCAGCCAGTCGGACAAGGGCGACCTGGTCATCGGGGCCGGTATCGACGGCTACAACGGCTACGGCCAGCGCGGCTCCTACGGGACCATCGAACACACCCTGCAGGCCATCGTGGAGATGTTCCCGATCCTCTCGCGGGTTCGCATGAACCGTCAGTGGGGCGGCATCGTCGACACGACGCCGGACGCTTGCCCGATCATCTCCAAGACGCCGGTGAAGAACCTGTTCTTCAACTGCGGCTGGGGCACCGGCGGCTTCAAGGCCACCCCGGGTTCGGGCCATGTGTTCGCGGCCAGCCTGGCACGCGGAGAAATGCACCCGCTGGCCAAGCCGTTCTCCATCGATCGCTTCCACACAGGCGCGCTGATCGACGAACACGGCGCGGCTGCGGTAGCGCACTGATTGAGCTCCCTCTCCCTCTGGGAGAGGGCTGGGGTGAGGGTGGTTGAGGCCGTGCGAAGGCCGACACCCCTCACCGCCGGGCCCTCTCCCAAGGGGAGAGGGGAGACACAAAGATTCACCGGAGACCACCATCATGCTGCACATCTTCTGCCCCTACTGCGGGGAGTTGCGCTCCGAAGAGGAATTCCATGCCAAGGGCCAAGCGCACATCCCGCGTCCGCTGGACCCGAGCGCCTGCACCGACGAGGAGTGGGGCGACTACATCTTCTTCCGCGACAACCCGCGCGGCATCCACCACGAGCTGTGGGTGCACTCGGCCGGCTGCCGCAAGTATTTCAACGCCACGCGCCACACCGTGAGCTACGAGATTCTCGAAACCTACAAGATCGGTGAGAAGCCCTCTGTCACCGAAGCCACCGTCGGCGAGAAGAAAGCCGCGACCGCAGGAGTAACGGCATGAGCCAGGTCAACCGTCTTCCCAAGGGCGGCCGCGTCGATCGCAGCCAGCCGCTGACCTTCACCTTCAACGGTGAGAACTACCAGGGCTTCGCCGGTGACACCCTGGCCGCAGCCCTGCTGGCCAACGGCGTCGATATCGTCGGCCGCAGCTTCAAGTACTCCCGTCCGCGTGGCATCGTTGCTGCCGGTGCGGAAGAGCCCAATGCCGTGCTGCAACTCGGTTCCACCGAGAGTGCCCAGGTGCCGAACGTGCGTGCCACCCAGCAGGCCCTGTATGCAGGCCTGGTGGCTACCAGCACCAACGGCTGGCCGAACGTCAATAACGACGTGATGGGCATCCTCGGCAAGGTCGGCGGCAAGATGATGCCGCCCGGGTTCTACTACAAGACCTTCATGTACCCGCAGAACCTGTGGCTGACCTACGAGAAGTACATCCGCAAGGCTGCTGGCCTGGGTCGTGCGCCGCTTGAGGTCGATCCGGACATCTACGATCACATGAACCAGTACTGCGACGTGCTGGTGGTCGGTGCTGGCCCTGCAGGGCTGGCCGCAGCCCTGGCCGCCGGCCGCAGCGGTGCCCGCGTGATCCTGGCTGACGAACAGGAAGAGTTCGGCGGCAGCCTGCTGGATACCCGCGAGACCCTGGACGGCAAGCCTGCCAGCGAGTGGGTGGCACAGGCCATCGCTGAACTGGAGAAGATGCCGGAAGTCACCCTGCTGCCGCGTGCCACGGTGAACGGCTATCACGATCACAACTTCCTCACCATCCACCAGCGCCTGACCGATCACCTCGGTGAAGTCGCGCCCCATGGCCAGGTCCGCCATCGCGTGCACCGTGTCCGCGCCAAGCGTGTGGTACTGGCTGCTGGCGCTCATGAGCGTCCGCTGGTGTATGCCAACAACGACGTGCCCGGCAACATGCTGGCCGGTGCCGTATCCACCTACGTTCGTCGCTACGGTGTAGCGCCGGGCCGCCAGCTGGTGCTGTCCACCAACAACGATTATGCCTACCGCGTGGTCCTGGACTGGCTGGATGCCGGCCAGCAGGTCGTCGCCGTGGCTGATGCCCGCAGCAACCCGCGCGGCACCTGGGTCGAAGAGGCCCGCGCCCGTGGCGTGCGCATCCTCACCGGCAGCGCCGTGGTCGAAGCCCGCGGCAGCAAGCGTGTCACCGGTGCACGCATCTGCGCCGTCGACCTGAAGAGCTTCAAGGTCACCAGCCCGGGCGAAGTACTCGACTGCGACCTGATCGTCACCTCTGGCGGTTACAGCCCGGTCGTGCACCTGGCGTCGCATCTGGGCGGCAAGCCGACCTGGCGTGAAGACATACTCGCTTTCGTTCCGGGTGAGGGCTTCCAGAAGCGTCATTGCGCCGGTGCCGTGAACGGTGTGTTCGGCCTGGGCGATGCACTGGCCGATGGCTTCGAGGCGGGCGTCAAGGCTGCTACCGAAGCTGGCTTCAAGGCGGTCGAAGGCAAGCTGCCGAAGACCGAGAAGCGTAATGATGAACCGGCGATCGCGCTGTTCCAGGTGCCGCACGACAAGTCCACCTCGCGTGCGCCGAAGCAGTTCGTCGACCTGCAGAACGACGTCACCGCAGCGGGCATCGAGCTGGCCACCCGCGAGGGCTTCGAGTCGGTCGAGCACGTCAAGCGCTACACCGCGCTGGGCTTCGGTACCGACCAGGGCAAGTTGGGCAACATCAACGGTCTGGCCATTGCGGCTCGCTCGATGGGTATCAGCATCCCGGAAATGGGCACCACCATGTTCCGCCCGAACTACACCCCGGTGACTTTTGGCGCTGTCGCCGGTCGTCATTGCGGTCACCTGTTCGAGCCCAAGCGTTACACCGCCATGCATCGCTGGCACCTGGCGCAGGGCGCCGAGTTCGAGGATGTCGGCCAGTGGAAGCGCCCGTGGTACTTCCCCAAGCGCGGCGAAGACATGCATGCCGCCGTGGCCCGCGAATGCAAGGCCGTGCGTGACAGCGTGGGCATCCTCGATGCCTCGACCCTGGGCAAGATCGACATCCAGGGCCCGGATGCGCGCGAGTTCCTCAACCGTGTCTACACCAACGCCTGGACCAAGCTGGACGTGGGCAAGGCCCGCTACGGCCTGATGTGCAAGGAAGACGGCATGGTCTTCGACGACGGCGTGACCGCGTGCCTCGCCGAGAACCACTTCGTGATGACCACCACCACCGGCGGTGCCGCGCGTGTGATGGAGTGGCTGGAGATCTACCACCAGACCGAATGGCCGGAGCTGAAGGTGTACTTCACCTCGGTGACCGACCATTGGGCCACCATGACCCTGTCCGGCCCGAACAGCCGCAAGCTGCTCGCCGAGGTCACCGACATCGATCTGGACAAGGACGGTTTCCCGTTCATGAGCTGGAAGGAAGGCCTGGTTGGCGGCGTCCCGGCGCGGGTGTTCCGCATTTCCTTCACCGGCGAACTGTCGTACGAAGTGAACGTGCAGGCCGACTACGCCCTGGGCGTGTGGGAGAAGATCGTCGAGGCCGGCAAGAAGTACAACCTGACCCCGTACGGCACTGAAACCATGCACGTACTGCGGGCCGAGAAGGGCTTCATCATCGTCGGTCAGGACACTGACGGTTCGGTGACCCCGGACGATCTGAACATGGGCTGGTGCGTCGGTCGCAACAAGTCCTTCTCCTGGATCGGCTGGCGCGGCATGAACCGCGAAGACAGCCTGCGCGAAGACCGCAAGCAGCTGGTGGGCCTCAAGCCCATCGACCCGAACCAGGTGCTGCCGGAAGGCGCCCAGCTGGTGTTCGATCCGAAGCAGTCCATCCCGATGAAGATGGTCGGCCACGTCACCTCCAGCTACATGAGCGCGACCTTGGGCTATTCCTTTGCCATGGCCGTGGTCAAGGGTGGCCTGAAGCGCATGGGCGAACGCGTGTTCGCGCCACTCGCCGATGGCAGCGTGATCGAAGCCGAAATCTGCAGCTCCGTGTTCTATGACCCGAAAGGGGATCGCCAGAATGTCTAACGTGAACGTCTACAAACAGCGCCCCGAAAAAGCCCAGGCCGAGTCGCCGCTGTTCCACGCCGGCCTCGACGAGCTGGCGCGCAAGGGCAAGAGCAGCGCAGGAGTGATCCTGCGCGAGAGGAAACTCCTCGGCCACCTGGTGATTCGTGGTGATGCCAAGGACCCTGCCTTCGCCGGTGGCGTGCACAGCGCCCTCGGCCTGGAGCTGCCGGTGGCCCTGACCCTGGTGGCCAGCGGCGACACCTCGCTGCAGTGGCTGGGGCCGGACGAGTGGCTGTTGATCGTGCCGAGCGGCGAGGAGTTCGCCACCGAACAGCGTCTGCGCAAGGCGCTGGAGGGGCAGCACATCTCGGTAGTCAACGTCAGCGGTGGCCAGACCGTCCTGGAACTGTCCGGGGCCCATGCCCGCGAAGTGCTGATGAAGTCCACGTCCTATGACGTGCACCCGAGCAACTTCCCGGTGGGCAAGGCGGTGGGCACCAACTTCGCCAAGTCCCAACTGGTGATTCGCCATACTGGCGAAGACACCTGGGAACTGCTGGTTCGCCGCAGCTTCGCCGACTACATCTGGCTCTGGCTGCAGGATGCCAGCGCCGAGTTCGGTTTGGCGGTGAAGGCCTGAGGCATGCACGGATAGCCCCCCTCTCCCTCCGGGAGAGGGGGGATAACCATCGGAGTCCGCATATGAGCCGCACCCCCGATACCTGGATTCTCACCGCCCATTGCCCGAGCGTGCTCGGCACCGTGGATGCGGTGACGCGCTTTCTCTACGAGCAGCGCTGCTATGTCACCGAACACCACTCTTTCGATGACCGGCTCTCCTCGCGCTTCTTCATTCGTGTTGAGTTCCGCCAACCGGACAACTTCGACGAGCAGGCCTTCCGTTCTGGCCTTGCGGAGCGCCTGGCACCCTTCGACATGCAGACCGAGCTGACGCCACCGGGCTATCGCGCCAAGGTGGTGTTGATGGTGTCCAAAGCCGATCACTGCCTGAACGACTTGCTCTACCGTCAGCGCATTGGCCAACTGGCCATGGACGTTGTCGCGGTGGTATCCAACCACCCTGATCTCGAGCCGCTGGCCCGCTGGCACGACATTCCCTACTACCACTTCCCCCTTGATCCTAACGACAAGCCGGCGCAGGAGCGCAAGGTCTTGCAGGTGATTGAGGAGACCGGCGCCGAACTGGTCGTGCTCGCCCGCTACATGCAGGTGCTCTCGCCCGAACTGTGCCGCAAGCTGGACGGCTGGGCGATCAACATCCACCACTCCCTGCTGCCCGGCTTCAAGGGCGCCAAGCCCTACCACCAGGCCTATCAGAAGGGGGTCAAGCTGGTGGGCGCCACCGCTCATTACATCAACAACGACCTGGACGAAGGCCCGATCATCGCCCAGGGCGTGGAGTCCGTGGATCACGCCCATTACCCCGAAGACCTGATTGCCAAGGGCCGGGACATCGAGTGCCTGACCCTGGCCAAGGCCGTGGGTTACCACATCGAACGCCGTGTGTTCCTCAACGCCAACCGCACGGTTGTGCTCAACGCATGACCTAGAAATCCCTGCCCGCCAGAACGTAGCCCGGACTTCAGTCCGGGACCGGAGGTGGGCAGTTTCCCGGGCTGAAGTCCGGGCAACAGCAGCATTTAGGGGGACCGCTCTGCCAGGTTTACCGGCGGTGCCCAGCAACAGACGCAAGCTCCAGTACAAGGCCGCGCGGCCGTCGGTCGCGCCTTTGTATTCACAACAACAAAGGAGAATTACGCATGTCTGGTAATCGTGGTGTCGTTTATCTCGGCGCAGGCAAGGTCGAAGTCCAGAAGATCGACTATCCAAAAATGCAGGATCCGCGCGGTCGCAAGATCGAGCACGGGGTCATCCTGAAAGTTGTTTCCACCAATATCTGCGGCTCGGACCAGCACATGGTGCGCGGCCGTACCACCGCCCAGGTCGGCCTGGTGCTTGGCCACGAGATCACCGGTGAGGTGATCGAGAAGGGCCGTGACGTCGAGAACCTGCAGATCGGCGACCTGGTTTCCGTGCCCTTCAACGTCGCCTGCGGCCGCTGCCGCTCCTGCAAGGAACAACACACTGGCGTGTGCCTGACCGTCAACCCCGCCCGCGCCGGGGGTGCTTACGGTTACGTCGACATGGGCGACTGGACCGGTGGCCAGGCCGAATACGTGCTGGTGCCCTACGCCGACTTCAACCTGCTCAAGCTGCCGGACCGCGACAAGGCCATGGAGAAAATCCGTGACCTGACCTGCCTGTCCGACATCCTGCCCACCGGTTACCACGGCGCGGTCACCGCCGGCGTTGGCCCGGGCAGCACCGTGTATGTGGCCGGCGCTGGTCCTGTGGGCCTGGCCGCTGCCGCCTCTGCCCGTCTGCTGGGCGCGGCCGTGGTGATCGTCGGTGACGTCAACCCGGTGCGTCTGGTGCATGCCAAGGCGCAGGGCTTCGAGATCGCCGACCTGTCCCAGGACACCCCGCTGCACGAGCAGATCGCGGCTCTGCTGGGTGAGCCTGAGGTGGATTGCGCCATCGACGCCGTAGGCTTCGAAGCACGCGGCCATGGCCATTCCGGTGCCCAGCACGAAGCCCCGGCTACCGTGCTCAACTCGCTGATGCAGGTCACCCGCGTGGCCGGCAAGATCGGTATTCCCGGCCTCTACGTCACCGAAGACCCGGGCGCGACCGATGCTGCCGCCAAGATCGGCAGCCTGAGCATCCGTTTCGGCCTCGGCTGGGCCAAGTCCCACAGCTTCCACACCGGCCAGACCCCGGTGATGAAGTACAACCGCGCACTGATGCAGGCCATCATGTGGGACCGCATCAACATTGCCGAAGTGGTGGGCGTGCAGGTCATCAGCCTGGACCAGGCCCCCAACGGCTACCACGAGTTCGATGCTGGCGTGCCGAAGAAATTCGTCATCGACCCGCACAAGACCTTCAGCGCAGCCTGATCGACTGCAGTACCCCCGACGCCGTGGGTGTGACAGCCGCGGCGTCTGTCCTCAAGGAGCCTTCGGGCTCCTTTTTTTTTGGTGCTTCTCCGAAACCCGGTGGGGCAGTGGGACGAGCCGACGGAATGCCGGGAACGCTGGCCCCCTCCGCGTAGTCATATCCTCGAGTTTCCGCTCACCGGCCGGTACGCAGTGTTCCGGCACGGCTCAAACCTCGAGGTCGACTATGCACACCCCCCGAATCCTGACCCTGGCCACTTTGCTGACGTTGGCGGCCAGCCCGGTATTCGCCGTTACCCTCAGTGATGTGGTGTCCGCCGCCGCAGCGAGTGGCGCCGGGACCGGAACAGCGCAAAGCACCGCCCCGGGCATAGCGCCGGCGGAAACCGCAGCTTTGGTGAACCAGTTGGGCGGCCAATTGCAGATCACCCCGGAGCAGGCCATCGGCGGCGCCGCGGCGTTGTTCGGCCTGGCACGCAATAACCTGCCGGCCGACGAGTTTGCCCAACTCGATCAAGCGGTACCGGGAGTCGGCATGTTGACCGATCCCAACACCATGGGGCTGCTCAATGGATTGGGTGGCTTGGGCGGTTTGCTCGGGCAACCGGCGACCGGTGGCCTGGGCAACCAGCCCGGTGTGCTGGCCGGTCAGATGAACAACATGGCCGACGTCACCCAGGCCTTTGGCAACCTGGGCATGGATGGCGGCCTGATCGCCCAGTTCGCACCGCTGATCCTGTCGTTCCTCGGCCAACAGGGCCTGACCAGCTCACTGCTGCAGAACCTTGGCAATATCTGGAAGTGGACCACGCCCCAGGTCAATCCGGGCCTGCAGCCTTTGGTGCCGGTCGCGCCGGCCGTGCCGGTGGTAAATGGCACCTCGACCTGAGGTGCCCGTTCAGGCGTTTCTGTTCAGCTCTGCGCGCAACTGGTCGATGCGCGCATCTTTCTCTTCCCATAATTGGTTGACCCAGCCCTGGACGGACTGGCGGAATTTGGCATCGTTCTCGTAGTCACCCTGCCACAGGGCCGGGTCCAGTTCGCGGGTCTGGATGTCGACGATGACCCGGGGCACCTGACCGCTGAGCAGGGCCCAGAAACCGGGGACGCCGTTGCCAGGGTAGACCAGGGTGACGTCGAGGATCGCGTCCAATTGCTCGCCCAGCGCCGCGAGGACGAAGGCGACACCGCCAGACTTCGGCTTCAGCAAGTGTCGGTAGGGCGACCCTTGCCGGGCCTGCTTGGCGGGGGTGCAGCGGGTGCCTTCCAAGTAGTTGACCACGGTGACCGGCAGGCGCTTGAACTTCTCGCAGGCCGTCTTGGTGATTTCCAGGTCCTTGCCCTTCATCTCCGGGTGCTTTTCGAGGAAGGCCTTGGAGTAGCGCTTCATGAAGGGGTAGTCCAGCGCCCAGAAGGCTAGCCCAAGGAATGGAACCCAGATCAGCTCTTTTTTCAGGAAGAACTTGAAGTAGGGCGCCTTGCGATTGAAAGCCTGCACCAGGGCCGGGATGTCGACCCAGGACTGGTGGTTGCTGATGACCAGGTAGGAAGTGTCTTTGCGCATGCCATCGCCGCCACGGATGTCCCAGTGCGTCGGGATGAGGGCGGCGAAAATGCGCTTGTCGTTCTCGGCCCAGGCTTCGGCGACCCACATCACGCCACGCGAGCAGGCGTCGCGCAGGTTCTGGCCGGGCAGGACAACCTTGAGCAGGGCGATCAGCAGCATCGGGCCGATCAGAGTCAGGGTGTTGAGCAGCAACAGCAGGGTGGTGGCAATTCCGGTCAGCAGTGCCCGCATGGCTCCTTGGCTCCTCGGCCTGTTGTTTGAGCGCCATGATACGCAGGGAATGGGAAGCGCCCAAGCCGCTGGCCAGCTCGCGAGCCGGAGACACGCAGTGTGAAAGTCGGCGCGCTTGCGGGCGAAATACCTTGCCTAGTGGAGCGCACCGTCGAACCATTGGCCGCTAGGTCAGTCCCAAAACCGTAGTCATTGACGAGGAGAAGCTTCTTGAAACGTCTGATTGCCCTGCTGTCACTGGTGGCCCTGCCGGTGTTCGCCACCGAGGAACCTACTCTCTACGGTCGCTACGAGTACGTGCGGCTGCCGGAGATCGGCCAGACCCTGAAGGCCAAGATGGACACAGGGGCATTGACCGCTTCGCTGTCGGCGAAGGATATCGAGCGCTTCACGCGCGACGGTGAGGACTGGGTACGCTTTCGACTGGCCACCAGGAACGCGGACGACACTGTCTTCGAGCATCGACTGTCGCGCATGAGCAAAATCAAGAACCGCGCCGGCGAGCAGAGCGAGGAGGACGAGGCACCCTCGGCGGAAGTGTCCAAGCGCCCGGTGGTGGACATGGAAATGTGCCTGGGAGGCGTGAAACGCACGGTAGAGGTCAACCTTGCCGACCGCAGCAGCTTCAACTACCCCTTGCTGATCGGCGCCAAGGCTCTGCGCGAGTTCAAGGCTGCCGTCTACCCGGGGCAGAAGTTTGCTGCCGGCAAACCGCAATGCTGATATGACCGGACGAGGCCGCTTGACGCGTTGGGCGGCCTTCCAGTTCAAGGATCCGAGCGTTCCTTCTACGCGTAGCGCCCAACCTCAGGGCGCAGAAGCACCACCCTGAGGCTCTTGCGCTTCAACTCGTGTGGTGCTCTGCTCTGGTCGTCATTGCCTGCGGTCGCGGATTGATAAGCGACTGCCGCCTCGCGGCGCCCGGGCGAGCGTGCATCGTCTATAAGTGATCGGCAAAGGCGCCCTGCTTTTCGTTGGGTGTCGCCATTTCGTAAACAGCTTTTGGCTTGATTCTTGATTCGGCACTCGTCCAAGCGCCGACGCTGGACTACAAGAACTACAGACACCCAGGAGCCCGTGCATGAAAACCGTTGCCGAGATACTCAGAGCCAAGTCCCATACCCAAATCTTCAGCGTCAGCCCGACGACGACTGTGCTGGAAGCCGCCTTGCTGATGGCCGAGAAGGACATCGGCGCATTGGTGGTGATGGAAGCCGGCGAGTTGGTCGGCATCGTCACCGAGCGTGACTTCGTGCGTCGTGTGGCTGCATTGGAGCGCTCCGCCTACGCCACCGGCATCGAGGAGGTCATGACCTCCAATCTGTTCGTGGTCGCCCCGCGCGACAGTAACCAGTACTGCATGCAACTGATGACCGAGAAGAACTTGCGCCACCTGCCGGTGCTGGATAACGGCAAGTTGGTGGGGCTGCTCTCCATCCGAGATCTGGTGCGCGATATCACCGCCGAGCAGGAAAGCCTGATCCAGCATCTGGAACAGTACATCCGCGGGGCCTGAGCCATCGGCTCCGCCAACCCAGCCGGGCTGCTGCCCGCGAAGCAGCCCGGCCGCCCTTCAACACAGACGGACTGATCAGGGTGTCGGTGTGGTGGCTTGCAGGGAGGGGCGCAGGCTGACGGCTGAATACCAGGCGGCCAGCCGGGGGCAGTCACGGCGCCAGTTCAGGTCGGGCATGCGGAAGTCCAGGTAGCCGAGCGCACAGGCGAGGCTGATGGCGGCGACGTCGAAGTGTTTCTCAAGCTCGCCAGAGGCTTGCTCGAAGACTTCCAGGGAACGGTCGATCTTGCTGAACTGGCCCAGCACCCAATCATCCCAGCGCTTGTCCTCGGGCCGCAGGAACGTCTCGTAGCGGGTGAGGACGGCAGCGTCGAGCATCGCGTCGGCCAGCGAGGCGAGAGTCAGCCGGCGCCAGCGAGCGGGCCCCTCGCGGGGGATCAGCGGCGTGCCCTGATGCTGGTGGTCGAGGTAGTCGAGGATCACCCGGCTGTCATGCAGCACGCTGCCATCGGGGAGCACCAGGGCTGGAATCTTGCCGGCCGGGTTGTGCTCGTTCAGCTCCGTGCTCGGGTGCACCGGGGAGAGCTGCACGCCGCGCAGGATCACCGCGTCCAACTGACCGGTCTCGTGCAACAGCACCATCACCTTGCGCACGTAGGGTGAGGTGGGGGAGTGGTAGAGGGTCAGGCTGGCGCTCATGCGGAGTCCTCGGCAACAGGGGCATTTGACAGCCAAGTTATACCGTATTGGCGAGCGGCCGGGCAGGCTGTCACAACGCCGGGGCGTGCAGTCGACGTTGCCTACGGGCGAGGGCAGAGGCCAGGGCAGCCGGGCTGTCGAGGCCTTGGCGGCGGGCTCGGCTGAAGAGAATCAGGGCTATCTCGGCGGTCACCAGCGCATCGGCGCTGGCGTGGTGACGTTGCTGAACCTGCAGGCCGAAGTGTTCGATCCAGTCGTCCAGGCCACCGTTGCGAATGCCGGCTTCGGGGCAGAGCATCGGCGCCAGTTCGGCGACGTCGAGGAAGCAGTGGCGCAGGCGGTAGTCGAGGTCCTGCTTGAGCGCGCGGGTCAGCATGCGCTGGTCGAAAGTGGCGTGGAAGGCAAGGATCGGGCTGTCGCCGAGAAACTCCATGAAATCGAGCAGGGCTTCAGCCGGATCCACGCCAGCGGCCAGGGCGCTGGGGGCGATGCCGTGGATCAGCACACTGGCGCTGGGTTTGCCGGCGTCACGCTGGAGGGTGGATTCGAACTGACTGCCGAGGTCGATGGCACCGTCTTCGATGGTCACGGCGCCAATCGAAAGCACCAGGTCACGGCTCATGTTCAGGCCGCTGGTTTCCAGGTCGAGGACGACGAAACGCTGCTCGCGGAGCGGACGATCATCCAGGGTGGCGGGTGCAGGCAGCTGGTCTCGACGTTCGGCTATGGCCGGGTCGAGGGGCTTGCGGCGGGTGAACCAGGGGAATCCGCTCATAGCTGGTAGCGCAGCGCGAGGCTGCTCTGCAGGCGCTGGGCCTGGCGGAACGACTCGCGCAGGATGCGCCGGTCGAGGTGGTTGAGGCTGTCCGGATCCAGCCGGTTGGAGTAGGGCAGGCCTTGCCGTGCCTGGAGCTGGTGCTGCTGCATGCGGGTGAGCTGGATGAAGTGATAGGCCTCCTCAAAGGCTCCGCCGTCCTGGGCATCGATGACCCCGCGGCCGACCAGCTCGCGCAGTCGATCGAGCGTGTTGCAGGCGTCGATGCCGTGAGCCAGGGCCAGCAAGCGTGCCCCGTCGACGAAGGGCGTCAGGCCTTGCACCTTGAGATCCAGCGTATCTTTCTCGGTTCCTTTGCGAGCAACCACGAAGTCGCGGAAGCGCCCCACTGGAGGACGCTGGCGCAGTGCGTTTTCGGCCATCAAGCGCTGGAACAGGCTGTTGTCGGCGATCTGGATGAGCAGCTCGCTGTGCAGGGCCTCACAGCCTTCGGTGGGGCCCCAGACGGCACGCAGGTCGAAGTAGATGCTCGAGCCCAGCAGGCTCTCCGGTGTCGCCTCGCGGACGAACCCGGCGAAGCGACGGCTCCATTCCGTGCGAGAGAGGCAGAGCTCCGGGTTCCCGGCCATGATGCCGCCCTTGCACAGATCGAAACCGCATTGTGCCAAGGCTTCATTGATGTGCTCGGCCAGTGGCAGCAGCCGTCCACGAATGGCAGCAGCCTCGGCGGCATCACGGGCCTCGAAGAGGATGCCGTTGTCCTGGTCGGTGTGCAGGGTCTGTTCGCAGCGCCCTTCGCTGCCGAAGCACAGCCAGGTGAAGGGCACGCCAGGGTCACCCAGTTCTTCCAGCGCCAGCTCGATGACCCGGCACACGGTGTGGTCGTTGAGCAGGGTGATGATGTGGGTGATCTGGGTCGAGCTGGCGCCGTGGGCGAGCATGCTGTCCACCAGGCGCTGGATTTCACTGCGCAGGGCGGCGAGGGTTTCGACGCGACCAGCATGACGAATGGTGCGGGCCAGGTGTACCAGGTCGACGCGCTGCAGGGAGAACAGGTCGCGTTCGGAGACCACGCCGACCAGGCGTTCGTTCTCCACCACGCAGACATGGGCGATGTGCCGCTCGGTCATGGCGATGGCCGCGTCGAAGGCGCTGGAGGTCGGCGGCAGGTGGAACGGGGCCTGGGTCATGAGCTCTCTGATTGGCTGGCTCAGGTCGGCGCTGGCATCGGCGATGACGCGGCGCAGATCACGCAGAGTGAAAATGCCCAGGGGCCGCCTGTCGGAACCGACGATCACAATACTGCCCACCTGCTGTTCGTGCATCAATCGCACGGCATCGCGCAGGGGTAGGTCGGGAGGGCAGGCGATCGGCTGGCGCACGGCCAGTTCGCCCAGGCGTGTATCGAGCGAGTACTGGGCGCCGAGGGTTTCCACGGCACGGAGCTGGACTTGCTGGTTGACCTGATCGAGCAGGCTGCTGACTCCGCGCAGGGCGAAGTCACGAAAGGGGTTGGAGAGGGCGAACAGCTTGACGAAGGCAGACTTGCCCAGCAGCAGGCAGAAGGTGTCCTCGCCCGCCAGGTGCTCGGTGCGCGTGGCGCGCTCGCCCAGCAGTGCGGCCAGCGGGAAGCATTCGCCGCTGGCGATCTCGAAGGTGGTTTCGGTTCCGCGCCGGGCGGTGTGCGGCCGTTCACCGACCACCCGGCCCTGCTTGACGATGTAGAAGTGCTCTACAGGCCCATCCTGCGGCTTGATGATGGACTCTCCAGCCGCATAGAAGCGCAGCAGGCAATGCTCGACCATGAAGGCGAGGTGGGCGGTTTCCATCTGATTGAACGGTGGATACTTCTGCAGGAGCTCCATGGTGCCGTGGATGTTCTGCATTACCGCCTGTTTGCCGGCTTGGGCAAAGGCATCTGCCTGGGTCATGGGCGTGCCTGTTCTATCGAGGATGGCTTCATGCTGCGGGGAGCCCGCACTTTCGCCCATTGGACCTAAGTCTAGGTGGTTGAGCGTCGGAGGTTTCTTACCGTTCGGCGGGAAGTTTCATGGTAATGGAACTCATTAGGGCTTTCAGGCATCTGAATCGCGGATTCCGTGCTAAATGTTTTTACTGGCTCGCAAGGCCCGCTATGGATGGCACCTTGAGGATTCTTAGATGAGTTACGGTGATTTGTTGACGGATGCCGAGCTGCAAGCGCTCGACGAAATCATGCGTGTACCCAGTGCGCCGCCCAGCGTTCTGCTGGTTGACGACGACGAGGCGGGACGTGATGCCTTGGCTGACCAGCTGGTATCGCAGGGCATCCCTTGCATCACGGCCGACAGCGGTGAGCAGGCTCTGGCGCTGCTGGTTACCCGACCTTCCATCGGTCTGATGATCACCGAGCTGCACATGCAATGCGGTAGCGGACTGGAACTGGTGCGCCAAGTGCGCCAGTCGGCGCGCGCGAGCCTGCCCGTAGTCATCATCTCGGCTCATGCCGATGTCGAGGACGCTATCGAAGCCATGCACATGAAGGTGGTGGATTTCCTGCTCAAGCCTGTGGACGTCAGCCGGCTGGTCAACCTCGCAGACATCGAATTTGGTGCTCCACCAGAGCCTCCCAAGGCACCACCGCCCCCGGTGCGTCCCAGGCAGGCGAAAGCCAAAGCGAAGGTCATTGCGCTGAAGAGCGCTTGAAGAAACCGCCCGGAAGGGCGGTTTTTTTGTGCCTGCGATTTGGCCAGTGTGGGTGCGAATTCATCCGCCAAGGGACGCTCAGAGGCCCATGGAATTCACTGGCAGGCGTAGGGCCTGCTTCGAGAATGAACTCGCACTACAGGGACAGGTTTCTGTGACACAAAGGAAAACCGCCCGGAAGGGCGGTCTTTCATATCGCGCAGCTTACAGGCCGTACTTCGCCTTGAACTCGCGACGGCGGCGGTGCAGCACCGGCTCGGTGTAGCCGTTGGGTTGCTTGGTGCCTTCTACGACCAGTTCCAACGCAGCCTGGAAGGCCACGTTGTCGGCGAAGTTCGGCGCCATCGGACGGTACAGCGGGTCATTGACGTTCTGCCGGTCGACCACGGATGCCATGCGCTCCAGGCTCTCGACGATCTGCTCGCGGGTGACCACGCCGTGGCGCAGCCAGTTGGCCAGCAGTTGGCTGGAGATACGCAGGGTAGCGCGGTCTTCCATCAGGCCGACATCGTTGATGTCCGGCACCTTGGAGCAGCCGACGCCCTGGTCGATCCAGCGCACTACATAACCGAGAATGCCCTGGGCGTTGTTGTCCAGTTCGTTCTGGATCTCTTCCGCGCTCCAGTTGGTATTCGGCGCCAGCGGGATGGTCAGGATGTCGTCCACAGAAGCCGGTGCGCGTTTGGCGAGTTCTGCCTGGCGGGCGAACACGTCGACCTTGTGGTAGTGCAGTGCGTGCAGGGTAGCCGCGGTGGGTGAGGGGACCCAGGCGGTGTTGGCGCCGGCCAGAGGGTGGCCGATCTTCTGCTCGAGCATGCCTGCCATCAGGTCCGGCATCGCCCACATGCCCTTTCCGATCTGCGCGCGGCCTTGCAGGCCGGTGGCCAGGCCGACGTCGACATTGTTGTTCTCGTAGGCACCGATCCACTTCTCGGCCTTCATGGCGCCCTTGCGCACCATGGCGCCGGCTTCCATGGAGGTGTGGATTTCGTCACCGGTACGGTCGAGGAAACCGGTGTTGATGAAGACGACGCGCTCGGCAGCGGACTTGATGCAGGCCTTGAGGTTGACCGTGGTGCGGCGCTCCTCGTCCATGATGCCGACCTTCAGGGTGTTGCGCGGCATGCTGAGGACGTCCTCGACACGACCGAACAGCTCGCTGGCGAAGGCGACTTCTTCCGGGCCGTGCATCTTCGGCTTGACGATGTAGACCGAGCCGGTGCGAGTGTTCTTGCGGCTGGTGTTGCCGTTGAGGTTGTGCAGGGCGATCAGGCTGGTGAACAGGCCGTCCTGGATGCCTTCAGGCACTTCGTTGCCCTGGGCGTCGAGGATTGCCGGGTTGGTCATCAGGTGACCGACGTTACGTACGAATAGCAGGGAACGACCGTGCAGAGTCATTTCGCTGCCGTCGGCTTTGGTGTACGTGCGGTCCGGGTTCATGGTGCGGGTGAAGCTCTGGCCGCCCTTGCTGACTTCTTCAGTGAGGTCGCCTTTCATCAGGCCCAGCCAGTTGCGATAGACCACGACCTTGTCGTCGGCATCGACAGCGGCGACGGAGTCTTCGCAGTCCATGATGGTGGTCAGCGCGGACTCCATCAGCACGTCCTTCACGCCAGCGGCATCGGTCTGACCGATCGGGCTGGTGGGGTCGATCTGGATTTCGAAGTGCAGGCCGTTGTGCTTGAGCAGCACGGCCGCGGGGTTAGCGGCGTCACCCTGGAAGGCGATGAACTGGGCGGCATTCTTCAGCCCGGTTTCAGTGCCGTTCTTCAGGCTGATAGCAAGCGTGCCGTTCTTCACTACATAAGCGGTGGCGTCGACGTGGGAAGCGCCTTCCAGCGGCGCGGCCTCATCGAGGAAGGCGCGGGCGAAGGCAATGACCTTGTCGCCACGGACCATGTTGTAGCCCTTGCCCTTCTCGGCGCCGCCTTCTTCGCTGATCGCATCGGTGCCGTAGAGGGCATCGTAGAGCGAACCCCAGCGGGCGTTGGCGGCGTTCAGGGCGAAGCGTGCATTCATTACCGGCACCACCAGCTGCGGGCCAGCCATGCGGGCGATCTCTTCGTCGACGTTCTGGGTGCTGGCCTGGAAGTCGGCCGGCTCCGGCAGCAGGTAGCCGATTTCCTGGAGGAATGCCTTGTAGGCCACGGCATCATGGGTCTGGCCGGCGCGTGCCTGGTGCCAGGCATCGATCTTGGCCTGCAGTTCATCGCGTTTGGCGAGGAGGGCTTTGTTCTTCGGAGCCAGGTCATTGATGACGGCTTCCACACCGGCCCAGAACTTATCGGCGGCAATGCCGGATCCGGGGATGGCTTCGTTGTTCACGAAGTCGAACAGGACTCTGGCGACCTGAAGGCCACCGACTTGAACGCGCTCAGTCATTGCTTGCCTCACTCTGCTCAATATCCGCTCGGACTGGGGGTTTCCCTTCTTGTAGTCCGAAGCGCGGCATACTACATGAAGCTGCCGCGAAAATCAGTGGGCTTGCGTCGCTATACGACTAAAAGCTGGTTTACGGTCACGGCAGCGGGCAGAATGTTCTCAAAAAACTGGCTCATTGTTCCAGTTAAATCTGAAAAATGTACACGATTTATTTTTCGATTGAACTGCGACAGGCCGTCGCATGCCTCATGGGTGTGGATTTCGGGCGTTCGTTCAGGCATTTCCTATACTCCTTCGAGCCTTGCCCGGAGTCATGCCATGCCCGTCCGCCTCGCCACCTATAGTGACCTTGATGATCTCTCCGAACTGTTCGCCGGCTACCTTGAGTTCTATGAAGTGCCCAAGCCACTCCCGGCCGTGCGTGCGTTTCTCGATGATCGGCTGCAGCGACGCGACTCGACCCTGTTCATCGCCCGCGATGACGCAGGGGCAGCCCTGGGCTTCATCCAGCTTTACCCGTTTCATTCATCGCTGGCGATGGCGCCGGCCTGGTTGTTGAGCGATCTTTATGTAGTGCCCCCGGCGCGCCGTCACGGCGTTGGTGAAGCCTTGATGAATGCGGCACGCGCCCATGCCGAGGCGACTGGTGCCTGTGGCCTGCAACTGGAAACCGCGAAGACCAATCTAGCTGGCCAGGCGCTTTATGAGCGGCTCGGCTATGTGCGCGACGAGGTCTTCTTCACCTACTGGCTGAGTCTGGCCTAGGCTGGCTGTCAGTTCCCCAACGAGGAGTCGAGCGTGGATCATCTGGTACTTACGGTCATCGCACCAGATCAGCCCGGGCTGGTCGAACGCATCGCCCAGTGCATCGCAGCCCATGGCGGAAACTGGTTGGAAAGTCGCATGTCACGGATGGCTGGGCAGTTCGCCGGCATTCTTCGGGTGGCGGTGCCGGCCGAGGGCTACGACGAACTGGTCGAGGGTCTGCAAAGCCTGAATGCCCACGGCATCCGCGTGATGCTGGCGCAAAGCGGGATCGAGCCGGCCTGCACCTGGAAACCGATCCTGCTGGACCTGGTCGGCAATGACCGGCCTGGGATTGTCCGCGACATCACCCGGCTGCTTTCCGAACTGGGCGTCAACCTGGAAAGCCTGGTCACCGAGGTGGCCCCGGCGCCGATGAGCAGCGAACCGCTGTTCCACGCCGAGGCGGTCCTGGCCGTGCCGCTATCCTTGTCGCTGGACGTGTTGCAGGCCAAGTTGGAGACCCTGGCGGATGAGTTGATGGTGGAGCTGAACCTGCATAAGGAAAAGTGAGTGTGCTCCTGGCAGCGCGGCATGGATTCGCCGCAGCGATCCAGCGGCGACGTTGAAGCCAGCCGAGTGGGTGGATGTTAAAGCGACATCCACCCATCCATGAGGAGTTCAGGCGTTGCGCCGCAGGGTAAGCCAGGCATCGACGCTGTAGATCGCAAGTCCCGCCCAGATGAAGCAGAAGGCCAGGAGTTTGCTCGGGTCGAAATGCTCGTCGAACAGGAAGATCGCCTGCAGCATCACCAGGGTCGGCGCCAGGTACTGGAGAAAACCCAGCGTGGTGTAGGGCAGGTGGCGTGCGGCGGCGTTGAAGCACACCAGCGGAACCAGGGTGATGGGGCCCGCGGCAACCAGCCAGAGGGCTTCAGGCGTGCTCCAGAACGCAGCCTGGGACGAAGCCGCATTCGGGCTGAGCAGCAGCCAGCCGATGGCCAGCGGCAGCAGCAGCCAGGTTTCCACCACCAGGCCCGGCAGGGCGGCCACTGGCGCTTGCTTGCGGATCAGACCGTAGAATCCGAAGGTCAGCGCCAGGGTTAGCGAGACCCACGGCAGCGCACCCACCTGCCAGATCTGCTGCGCCACGCCGACGGCGGCCAGCAGCACTGCCAGCCACTGCAGCCTTCGCAGGCGCTCGCCGAGGATCAGCATCCCCAGCAGCACGTTGATCAGCGGGTTGATGTAGTAACCGAGACTCGCCTCGAGCATGCGACCGTTGTTCACCGCCCAGACATAGACCAGCCAGTTGCCGGCGATCAAGATGCCGCTGGCCGCCAGAACCCCGAAACGCTTGGGGTTGTCGCGCAGTTCGCGCAGCCAGCCGGGATGCTTCCACACCAGCAGGAGCAGCGCGCCGAACACGGCTGACCAGAGGGCGCGATGAACGATGATTTCCAGTGCTGGAACGCTCTGGATGACTTTGAAGTAGAGCGGAAACAGGCCCCAGATGATGTAGGCGGTCAGTCCCAGGATGTACCCGCGACGCGGGTCGGCGGTTGCCATGTGCGGTCCTTGATTAGGCAGCTAACGAGTGGGCCATCATTCTAGTGGGCGCTGTCGGGGCTTGTCTGTGTGCTCAGGTTTTTTCCGCAAGCCTGTGCAATCGGAAAGCGTAAAGGCTGCTTTACGCCAGCAACTTCTGCATGGCTACGACTCAGTAGGAACCAGCTTGCTGGCGAATTCCTTGCCGCCGGGTTCGCGGGTAAGCTCGCTCCTGCAAAGGCCGCTCCGCAGGCTTACCGACTGACCAGTGTTTCGGGTCAGAACAGCTTCAGCGGCTCTTCGTCCAGCGCCGACAGTTGTTCGCGCAGGGTCAGGATCTGGTCGCCCCAGTAGCGTTCGCTACCGAACCAGGAGAAGTGCATCGGGAAGGCTGGATCGTCCCAGCGGCGGGCGATCCAGGCGCTGTGATGCATCAGGCGGAGGGCGCGCAGGCCTTCGATCAGCGGCAACTCACGCGAGTCGAAATCGTGGAATTCCTGGTAGCCGTCGATCAGCTCGGCAAGTTGCCCGATGCGCTCGAAGCGGTCGCCGGCCAGCATCATCCACAGGTCCTGCACCGCCGGGCCCATGCGGCAGTCGTCGAGGTCGACCACGTGGAAGACGTCGTCGCGGCACAGCAGGTTTCCGGGGTGGCAATCGCCGTGCAGGCGGATCGGCTGGAAGCGCGTTTCACTGACCAGCTTGTCGATGCGCTTGAGCAGGTCGCGAGCGACCGACTCATAGGCCGGCAGCAGGCTGCGCGGGATGAAACCGCCGTCCAGCAGGGTGGCCAGGGATTGGTGACCGAAGTTTTCCACCGTCAGCGTCTCACGGTGCTCGAACGGTCGTGTCGCGCCCACGGCGTGCAAGCGTCCGAGGAGCTGGCCGAGGCGGTAGAGTTGGTCGAGATTGCCGGGCTCGGGAGCACGGCCGCCCCGACGGGGGAACAGGGCGAAGCGGAAACCCGCGTGTTCGAAGAGGCTTTCTCCGTCGCACACCAGCGGCGCCACGACCGGCACTTCGCACTCGGCCAGTTCGGCGCTGAAGCTGTGCTCTTCGCGGATCGCCGCATCGCTCCAGCGCTGCGGACGGTAGAACTTGGCAATCAGCGGCTCGCTGTCTTCGATGCCGACCTGGTAGACGCGGTTCTCGTAGCTGTTCAGTGCGAGGATTCGAGCGTCGCTGAGGTAGCCGAGGCTTTCGACGGCATCGAGCACCAGGTCGGGGGTGAGGTCATCGAAGGGATGGGACATGCGCGGCTCCGTCATCAGGGCACCCAGTCTATTCCTGTAGGAGCGAGCTTGCTCGCAAAGATCGCCAGCATCGGTGAGCAGGCTCGCTCCTAGAGCGGCGTGCCGAGCAGAACCTGGCCAGGGGCAAACTGCGCACGCACCGGATCGCCGCCTTGAAGTCCCAGCTTCGCAAGCAATTCGGGCTCCACCAGCGCGCATAGAGTCAGACCGCTCGCCATGCCGATGCGGACTTCAGAGGGGCCGTCGTCGGCAGGCAGGATCTGCTCGATCCAGCCTTCCAGTTGATTCAGCTGCGGATCGGCCGGGCTCGACAGCGCGTCCAGGCTCAACCAGCCGGCCTTGATCAAGGCGACGACACCGCGCCCTGCTGCCAGCTCGAGCTTTTCGGTGCTGTCGCGGGTGATCTGCGCTTGGATACGGGCGCCGCCGGCAAGTTCGATCTCCACCAGGTCATTGCGCCCCTGCGGCTGGATGGCGACCACCCGCCCGCTGAGCTGATTGCGCGCGCTGGTACGCAGCATCAGTCGGCCGAGCAGCTCGAGGTCCTGCTCGCTTTCGGCGCTTTCCAGCAGGCGCGCCTGCAGGCTTTCCAGGCGTTTGTAGAGCGCCAGCAAACGCTCGCCCTCGGCTGAGAGTCGCGCCCCGCCGCCGCCCTTGCCGCCGACGGTGCGTTCCACCAGAGACCGCCCGGCAAGGTTGTTCAACTCGTCGATAGCATCCCAGGCGGCCTTGTAGCTCAGTCCTGCTGCCTTGGCGGCACGGGTGATCGAGCCTTGCACGGCGATCTGCTCGAGCAGGGCCACGCGCTGCGGACGACGGGCGAGCTGTTGGGCAAGGGTGGTGGACAGGCTCATGGGACAGAATCGTCTGGGGCTTTGGCGCGCAGGCTGCTGGAGCCTGACCGACAAGTCAAGGGTTCGGTCCGCTCAGGAGTCACCGGGGCTGGGCGTACGTGCCAGGCAGTAGATGTCGACCCGCTCGGCGCCGTGGCGCTTGAGCAGCCGCGCCAGATAGTGCGCAGTCGTGCCGGTGGTCAGCACGTCGTCGACTATGGCCAGGTGCAGGCCGGCCGGTTGCGCATCGGTGGCCAGGTCGAAGGCCTGGCGCAGGTTGCGGCGGCGGGCCTTGGCGTCCAGTCCCTGCTGGGCGGGTGTTTCGCTGATGCGCTGAAGCCAGTTGGCCCGCACGGTGAGACCCAGGTCGTCGCCGAGCCAGCGTGCGAGCATCTGTGCCTGATTGAAACCGCGCTGGCGCAGCCGTCGCGGAGCCAATGGCACCGGCAGCAGGGCGGCGGGGCGCGGAAGGCCTTCGCTGTAGGCGTGAGCCAAGTGGTGGCCCAGCAGCTCGGCCAGCAGGCGGCCCATGGGCCACTGGCCCTGGTGCTTGAAACGGGTGATCAGGCTGTCCACCGGGAAGCCATAGCGCCATGGGGCTTCCACTCGTGTGAATGGCGGCAAGCGTTTCAGGCATTCGCCGCAGGGCAGATCGAGAGTGGGCAGCGGCAGGGCGCAGATCGAGCAGCGTCCTCCCAGCCAGGGCAGTTCGGCTTCGCAGCCGGCACAGATGGGCAGGTCAACACCCGTGCCACCACAGAGAAGGCAGACCGGGCTGGGCGTCAGCCAGGCCGGGCGTCGTTGCCAGAGTCGCGTGAGCCATGGATGCATGGTCCCCTCCTTGGGACGTGGGTCAGGCGATCAGCCAGCTCATCACCACCAGGCCGAGGAAGGTGAGAATCAACCCGCCGATGATCGAGCGACGTATCAGGGCGCGGATGCCGGCATAGAGCAGCAACAGGCCGATCACCAGCAGGATCAGGCTGAAGAACGAGACGTCCATGCCAATGGCGCGCGCCATGCCATGGACGAAGTCGTCGATGGCATCGCTGATGCCGCCGAGTGCGCCTGACAGCAGCTCGACGAAAAAACGGATGATCGAGCCCAGCAGATGGCCGAGCCAATCGAAGAATCCTTCGGTACGCATTGCGGTGTGGTGCTCCTTTAGCGTCAGGCTGATGGTTTGAACCTGCCAATCATGCCAGGTTCAGCGCCGCGAACTGCTCAGTTGCGGGGCCAGGAAAGAGTGCCGGAAATATTCGCGGAAGGCTTTCATCGGTTCACTGAACTCCAGGTCGCGACGCCAGGCCAGTCCGACGCTCATCGGTGGCACAGGGTCGTTCAACGACAGGGTCTCGATGCGCCGTCCTTCCAGTGACCAGGGCCGGTACACCAAGTCGGAAAGGATCGCCACGCCCGAACCATTCGCCACCATGCTGCGCACCGCCTCCACTGAACTGGTGCGCAGGATCACTCTGGGCTGCAGATGGCTGCTCTCCCAGTAACGCAGGGCGGTCTGATCGGCTTCGTCCACCGTCAGCATGATGAAGGGCTCGCGGGCGACGTCCTCCAGGCTCACTGAGGGCCGCTCGCTGAGCGGGTGGCGATTGGGCAGCCAGAGGCGCCGTTCCGAGCTGAACAGGGTTTCGGCGGCGATGTTCGGGTGCTGCAGGTTGGCGGTCAGCACCACGGCCATGTCGAACTGGCCGTCCAGCAGACCACGCTCGATGGTTTCGCGCTCCTGCTCGAAGAGGTTCAGCTGGATGCCCGGGTACCACTGCGCGAGCCGCTGCAGGTGATAGGGCAGGAAGTAGCCCATCACCGTGTAACTGGCGGCCACGCTCAGGCTGCCCTCGATGCTGGTATCCGGCAGCGGGCTTTTCAGCGCGTCCTCGACACTGCGCAGGATGGAGTAAGCGTGGTTGAGGAAGTGCCGGCCGCTGTCGGTCAGGGTCATGCCTTGCGGCGAGCGGATGAACAGGCTGACGCCGAGCAGGCTCTCCAGTTCCTGGATGGCGCTGGTGACCGCCGACTGGGAAATGCTCAGGTGGATGGCGGCCTGGGATATCTGCCCGACCTCGGCGGTGGCGACGAAATAGCGGACCTGGCGCAGCGTGAATGCCATGGTAGAGACCTGTCAGGGGGTATCGATTTTTCAGAACTCAGTCTATCGAATAATAAATCTTCCCAATACCTAGGGTGCCTTTTAACGTCGGCTCCATCGACATCCGACAACAAGAGGCAAGCAAGCGATGACCGAGGTCGACCTCAATTCCGACATGGGCGAAGGATTTGGCCCATGGACCATTGGCGATGGCGTCGACGAAGCGATCATGCCGCTGATCAGCACCGCCAACATCGCCACCGGCTTCCACGCCGGCGATCCCAACACCATGCAGCGCACCGTCGTACTGGCCCAGCGCCACGGCGTGGCCATCGGCGCCCATCCGGGCTTCCGCGACCTGGTGGGCTTTGGCCGCCGGCATATCAATGCGCCTGCCCAGGAGCTGGTCAACGACATGCTTTACCAGCTCGGCGCCCTGCGTGAGTTCGCCCGTCTGCAAGGCCTGCGTCTGCAGCACATCAAGCCCCACGGTGCGCTCTACATGCACCTGGCGCGTGATGAGGGCGCTGCCCGCCTGTTCATCGAAACCCTTCGTCGCCTCGACCCCGAACTGCTGCTGTTTTGCATGGACGGGTCGGCTACCTGCCGCATCGCCCAGGAGCTGGGCCAGCCGGTGGTGCGCGAGTTCTACGCCGACCGCGACTACGACGCCTCCGGCTCCATCGTGTTCATCCGCAGGATCACTGCGCTGGACCCGGAACAGGTCGCCGACAAGGTGCTGCGTGCCTGCCAGGAAGGCGTGGTGCAGACCGTCGATGGCCAGGACATCCCGATCGCCTTCGACTCGGTGTGCATCCACAGCGACACGCCCGGAGCCCTGGCCCTGGTCCAGCGCACCCGCGCGCGCCTGGATGCCGCGGGCATCGCCGTCAGGGCGCCGCGCTGAGCCCTCCCTTACTTCGCCTGCCTAGACAATGACTACAAGAGGAATAGAAATGGCCGAATATCACGTGCTTTCCCCTTTGCCCGGCACCTTCTACCGCAAGCCGAGCCCGGATGCCGACAACTACGCCAACGCCGGTGACCGTGTGCAAGCCGGTGCCGTGATCGGGCTGGTGGAGGTGATGAAACAGTTCTCCGAATTAACCTCCGACCAGGGCGGTCGGGTGCTGGCGTTCCACGCCGAGGACGGTGACCCGGTGGAGCCGGGGCAATTGCTGGCCGTGATCGAAACCGACGTGTGAGGGCCGGGCGATGAGCAACTCCATCCACAAGCTGCTGGTGGCCAACCGCGGCGAGATCGCCGTACGCATCATCCGCGCAGCCCAAGCCTTGGGCATTCCCACCGTGGCCGCGTGCAGCGAGGCCGACGCCGAGTCGCTGCCGGCCCGTCTGGCCGACGAGGTGCGGATCATCGGCCCGGCCCGCGCCGACAAGAGTTATCTGAACGCCGAGGCTCTGCTGCAAGCCGCGCGGGACAGCGGCGCCAATGCCATCCACCCCGGTTATGGATTCCTTTCGGAGAACGCCGCCTTTGCCCAGGCGGTGGTCGAGGCGGGCCTGATTTTCGTCGGCCCGGGTGCCGACACCATCCGCCGCATGGGCGATAAGGCCGAAGCGCGGCGCACCGCCCAGGCCGCCGGCGTACCGGTGGTGCCAGGCTCGCCGGGTGAGCTGGATGACCTCGCCTCGGCCCTGGCCTGCGCCGAGACAGTGGGCTATCCATTGCTGATCAAGGCCTCTGCCGGTGGTGGCGGGCGCGGCATCCGCATCGCCCACGACGCCGCCGAACTGTCCCGCGAATTTCCCCTGGCCCAGCGCGAAGCCCTGGCGGCATTCGGGTCCGGCGCCGTGTATCTGGAACGCTTCATTCGTCAGGCGCGTCATATCGAGGTGCAGATTCTCGGTGATGGTCAGCACGCGGTGCACCTGTTCGAACGCGAGTGCTCGCTGCAGCGTCGCCGGCAGAAGGTGTTCGAAGAAGCGCCATCGCCCGTGCTCAGCGCCGAGCAGCGCCATGCCTTGTGCGACAGCGCCGTGCGCCTGGCTCGCGACATCGGTTATTGCGGCGCTGGCACCCTGGAATACCTGTTCGACTCCCACAGCGGCGAGTTCTTCTTCATCGAGATGAACACGCGCATCCAGGTCGAGCATCCGATCAGCGAGATGATCACCGGCATCGACCTGGTGCAATGGATGCTGCGCATCGCCGGCGGCGAGCCGCTGTCGCTGCGTCAGGACGACATCCGCATCCAGGGCGCGGCGCTGGAAATGCGCATCAACGCCGAGGACCCCGCGCGCAACTTCTTCCCCAGCCCGGGCCTGGTGGAGGAGCTGATCTGGCCGCAAGGCGAGGGTATCCGCGTGGAGAGCCACTTGTTCGAGGGCTATAGGGTCCCGGCCTATTACGACTCGCTGCTGGCTAAGCTGGTGGTGCACGGCGGCGACCGCGCCGAGGCCTTCGCCCGGGCCGAAGCGGCGCTGGACACCACCCGTCTCACCGGCATGGCCACCACCATCGCGCTGCACCGTCTGCTGCTCGCCGACCCGGCGGTGCGTGACGGTCAGTTCGACACCGGAACCCTGGAACCCTGGCTCGCCGAACGAGCTGCTCTGCTGGCGCCCGCCGCCCCGGAGGCTTGAGATGAACGCAGAACCCGTGCGCTACAGCTTCGGCGGCGATGAGCATCTGTTCGCCGAAGTGTCCGAGTCCATGTCGCTGGAAGCCTTCTTCCGCGGCATGGCAATCACCCGCGCCGTCGAGCAGCAGGCGCTGCCAGGCGTGCTCGATATCTGTCTGGCCAACGCATCCTTCCAGATCCGCTTCAACCCCGACGAAATCGCCCCGCAGGCGCTGCTGGAAAAGGTCCGCGAACTGGAGGCCGAGGCCACTGCCGAGCGCAGCATCCAGACGCGCATCATCGAGATCCCGGTGCTCTATAACGATCCCTGGACCCATGAAACGCTGATGCGCTTCCGCGACCGCCACCAGGACCCGTCCGCCACCGACCTGGAGTACGCGGCCAAGGTCAACGGCTATGCCGACGCGCAGGCTTTCATCGACGCCCACAGCGGCACGCCCTGGTTCGTTTCCATGGTCGGCTTCGTCGCTGGGCTGCCCTTCATGTACCAGATGGTCGAGCGCGAGCAGCAGTTGCAGGTGCCCAAGTACCTGCGTCCGCGCACCGACACGCCTAAGCTGACCCTCGGCCACGGCGGCTGCTTCGGCTGCATCTACTCGGTGCGTGGGGCTGGCGGCTACCAGATGTTCGGCGTCACCCCTGCGCCCATCTACGACCCGCAGCAGCGCCTGGGCTACCTGAAGGAGTCCATGGTGTTCTTCCGCTCCGGCGACATCGTCAAGTTCAAGCCCATCGACCGCGAGGCCTACGACCAGGCCGTGGCCGAAGTCGAGGCTGGAACCTTCCAGTTGCGCATCCGTCCGGTCACTTTCGACCTGGATGCCTTCATCCAGGACCCGCAAGGCTGCAATCAGCACCTGCAGGAGGTGCTCCATGTCGATTAAGGTGCTGAAACCCGGTCTCGCCACCTCGGTGCAGGACGCCGGCCGCGAGGGCCATTACCACCTGGGGATTCCGCCGTCCGGTGCGCTCGACCAGTACGCGCTGCGAGCCGCCAACCTGTTGGTCGGCAACCCGGCGACTGCCGCCGTGCTCGAATGCACGCTGCTTGGCCCGCAGCTGGAATTCCAGCGCGATGCCCTGGTGGCGGTGTGCGGCGCACGCATGACGCCTCGCCTGGATGGCGCCGAGATGCCCCAGGACGCCACGTTCCGTGTGCGCGCTGGCCAGGTGCTGGGCTTTGATTACATCAAGGCCGGGGCCCGGGGTTATGTCGCCATCGACGGCGGCATCGATGTACCGGAGGTGCTCGGCAGCCGTTCCACCTACGGCCTCGGCTCCATCGGCGGCTTCAACGGCCGTCGTCTGGCTGCCGGTGATGAACTGCCGCTGGGCCAACCGTCCGGGCAGGATCGCGAAGGCCTGGCCCTGCCGCGCTCGTTGCATATCGAGTTGGGTGGAGAAGTGGCCCTGCGCGTGGTCCCGGGTCTTTACCATCACCGCCTCACCGCCCGCGCGGCGGAGCAGTTCTTCGCCGATACCTGGACCGTAGGCTCGGAAGCCGATCGCACCGGCTACCGCTTCAAGGGCGGCACTCCGCTGGAGTTCGAACCGCGCGAACAGCCCTTCGGCGCCGGTTCCGATCCCTCGAATATCGTCGACGCCTGCTACCCCATCGGCTCGATCCAGGTGCCAGGCGGGCTGGAGCCCATCATCCTGCACCGGGATGCGGTGTCCGGCGGAGGCTACGCGATGATCGGAACGGTGATCAGCCCTGACCTCAACCTGATGGCGCAGATGCAGCCGAACCAGCGCGCCCGTTTCGTCGCCATCACCTTGGAAGAGGCGTTGGCGGTCCGACGTCACTACAACCAGCAACTCGAACGGCTGAACCGCTTCTTCCTTGCCTGATTAACCACGCGCGGCAACGGCGGTACCCGGTGGCTCCCTCTTCGCAGGGAGCCGTCGCGGTCCCCTGTTGCCGCAAAACCTGGGCCTCATCTTGCGGAGAAACCAAGATGGCAAGTCTGTCGACACAAGAACAAGACATCGACCTTTCCACCCAACCTGTTCCCCTCAACGCTCGGATGGGCAAGCTCTCGCTGACCATGGCCTGGTGGGCCGTGTGCAGCGCCATGTTCTACATCGTGGTCGGAGCGTCGTTGGCGCTGGCTTACGGCGCGCGTAACGCCATCATTGGCATGCTGCTTTCTGTGGTCTGCTACGGTGTGATCAACGCGGTGATCAGTCGCTTCGCCGTACGCAGCGGCCTATCGGTGGCGCTGTTCTCGCGTGTGCTGTTCGGCCGGCTTGGCGCCTCCCTGGCAACGCTGATCTTCTTCTCCACGGCGATCTACTACGCGGTCTTCGAAGGCTCGGTGATCGCGGTGGCGTTCAATCATCTCTATCCGTCTATTTCCTACCCGTTGGCAGCGCTGCTGGTGGTGTTGTACAGCGTGCCGCTGATCTTCGGCAGCGTGCAGAACTGGCTGGACAAATTCAACGGCGTACTACTGCCGTTCTACCTGTTCGGTCTGCTGGCCGCCGTGGCGTTGTCCATAGGCGAATACGGCTACCAGCCGCAGTGGCTGGATTTCGGCCCTGCCGAGCCGTCGGCGACTGGCTGGTGGGATTGCTTCACCGCCTACATGGGCGTGTGGGTGCTGATGATGTTTACCTTCGACTACGCACGTTTCGGCAAGCCGGAAGACGCCACGTACCACGGCCGCTGGAACTTCGGCATGCCCTTCTATCTGGTGACCTTCCTGCTCAACGGCATGGCCGGCATCTACCTCGCCGCGAGCATTCCGCGCCAGGGTGAGCTGAGCGAAGTGACGGTGGTGCTGGCGATTCTCCAGCTGATGGGTATCTGGGGTCTGCTGTTCGTCTGGGTCACCCAGACGCGCATCAATACTGCCAACTACTACCTGGCCACGGTAAACATGCAGGCCTTCTTCGGCGACCTGCTGCGCCTGCGTTATTCGCGCCTGGTCTGGGCCTTGGTGGTAGGAGCGGCGGTCTACGGCCTGATGCTGGCGGATGTGTTCGCCTGGCTGCTCAAGGCGCTGGCCTGGCAGGGCGTGTTCGTGGTGGCCTGGGTTGGCGTGGCGCTGGCGCACATCCTTGGCAAGGGGACGGCCCAGGTGACTGATTCCCCCAACCTGAATGCTGTCGGATTGGCCGCCTGGTTCTGTGGTGTGCTGCTGGGCTTCGCGCTGATGCAGGCTGGCGGCGTGCTGCAGTCGCTTTCGGCCCCGCTGACTTTCCTGGTCTCGGCGGGCGTCTACGGCGTTGCCGCGCGCTTTGGCAAAGCCGGGCGAGCTGCCTTGGCGTAGCGAATGCTGGGTGATCAAAAAATGACCAGATGTAAACCTGTGTCCAGTTTGTGGTTGACAGCGTCATAGCTCAACTTATGATGCCCTAAGCCTGAATTACCGGTGTCACAGCCGGGCATCCCTGACAAGAAGCAACGCCAAAGCGTCGAAGGAAACCTCCATGAGTGCAACTGCAACCCTCGTTACCCGCCACGATTGGTCCCTTGCCGAAGTGAAGGCGCTGTTCGAGCAGCCGTTCAACGATCTGCTGTTCCAGGCCCAGACTGTCCACCGCGCACATTTCGACCCGAACCGGGTACAGGTTTCCACGCTGTTGTCGATCAAGACCGGCGCCTGCCCGGAAGACTGCAAGTACTGCCCGCAGTCCGGCCACTACAACACCGGCCTGGACAAGGAAAAGCTGATGGAGGTGCAGAAGGTCCTCCAGGCCGCAGCCGAAGCCAAGTCCATCGGCTCTACCCGTTTCTGCATGGGCGCCGCCTGGAAGCACCCGTCCGCCAAGGACATGCCCTATGTGCTGGAAATGGTCAAAGGTGTGAAGAAGCTCGGCTTGGAAACCTGCATGACCCTCGGCAAGCTGACCCAGGAGCAGACCCAGGCGTTGGCCGAGGCCGGCCTCGACTACTACAACCACAACCTGGATACCTCGCCGGAGTTCTACGGCAACATCATCACCACCCGCACCTACAGCGAGCGCCTGCAGACCCTGGCCTACGTGCGTGAGGCAGGGATGAAGATCTGTTCCGGCGGCATCCTCGGCATGGGCGAGTCCGTCGACGACCGCGCCGGCCTGTTGATCCAGCTGGCCAACCTGCCGGAGCATCCGGAATCGGTTCCGATCAACATGCTGGTCAAGGTCCAGGGCACCCCGCTGGCAGAAGAGAAGGATGTCGACCCGTTCGACTTCATCCGCACCCTGGCCGTGGCGCGCATCATGATGCCGAAGTCCCACGTCCGACTGTCCGCCGGTCGCGAGCAGATGAACGAGCAGATGCAGGCCCTGGCCTTCATGGCCGGCGCCAACTCGATCTTCTACGGCGAGAAGTTGCTGACCACCGCCAACCCGCAGGCGGAAAAAGACATGCAGCTGTTCGCCCGTCTCGGCATCAAGCCGGAAGAGCGCGAAGAGCACGCCGACGAGGTGCATCAGGCCGCCATCGAGCAGGCCCTGGTCGAACAGCGCGATTCCAAACTGTTCTACGACGCTGCGTCCGCCTGACACTGCATCACCGAATCCTGTAGGAGCGAGCGGGCTCGCGAAGCCGTTGCGGCTCCTGCAGGTTCGCCAGCAAGCTGGCTCCTACGAAAAGCCGACCCGCCCATGTCATTCGATCTCGCCTCCCGCCTTGCCGCCCGCCATGCGGAAAACCTCTATCGCCAGCGCCCCTTGCTGGAGAGCCCGCAGGGGCCTGAGGTGGTGGTCGACGGTCGGCCCATGCTTGCCTTCTGCTCCAACGACTACCTGGGCCTGGCCAACCATCCTGATGTGATCGCCGCCATGCGCCAGGGCGCTGAACGATGGGGCGTCGGTGGTGGTGCCTCGCACCTGGTGATCGGCCACAGTGGCCCGCACCATGACTTGGAGCTGGCGTTGGCCGAGTTCACCGGCCAGCCCCGTGCGCTGCTGTTTTCCACCGGCTACATGGCCAATCTCGGCGCCGTGACCGCGCTGCTCGGCAAGGGTGACACGGTGCTGGAAGACCGCCTCAATCACGCTTCCCTGCTGGACGCCGGCCTGCTCAGCGGGGCGCGTTTCTCACGCTATCTGCACAACGATGTAGCCAGCCTCGCCAGTCGCCTGGAGAAGGCCGAAGGCAACACCCTGGTGGTGACTGACGGCGTATTCAGCATGGACGGTGATCTGGCTGACCTGCCTTCCATCTGCGCCGCTGCCAAGGCGAGAAACGCCTGGGTGATGGTCGATGACGCCCACGGCTTCGGTCCGCTGGGTGCCCACGGCGGTGGTATCGTCGAACACTTCGGGTTGGGTCTGGACAATGTGCAGGTGCTCGTCGGCACTCTTGGCAAGGCCTTTGGTACCGCTGGCGCTTTCGTGGCCGGCAGCGAAGAGCTGATCGAAACGCTGATCCAGTTCGCCCGCCCCTACATCTATACCACCAGCCAGCCGCCAGCTGTGGCCTGCGCAACGCTGAGGAGCCTGGAGCTGTTACAGCGCGAAAGCTGGCGCCGAGAGCACCTCGACAAACTGATCCGGCGCTTCCGCGAGGGCGCGGCCGAAATTGGCCTGTCCCTGATGGACAGCCCGACGCCAATCCAGCCGATCCTGATCGGCAACAGCGCTCGCGCCATGCAACTGTCAGCCTTGCTCAAGGCCCGCGGCATCCTGGTCGGCGCCATCCGCCCACCCACCGTACCAGCCGGCAGCGCGCGCCTGCGCGTCACATTCTCTGCCGCCCACAGCGAAGAGCAGCTTGAATCATTGCTGACTGCCCTGGCCGAGTGCTGGGCCGAGTTGCCACCGGAGGATGCTGCCGATGCGTGAACACTTGATCCTGCTGCCGGGCTGGGCCATCGGCCCGGCTGCCCTGGAACCGCTGCGTGGTGCACTGATGGAACGAGCGCCGCACCTGCGCGTCGACATCGAACCTTTGCCCGAACTCGACCAGGCCGGTGCCTGGCTGGATGAACTGGATGAGCGCCTGGCCAGGGACGCCTGGCTGGCCGGCTGGTCCCTGGGCGGCATGCTGGCGGCGCAATTGGCGGCACGCCGTGGCGACGCATGCCGGGGACTGATCGGCCTGTGCAGCAACCTGAGCTTCCGCGCTCGCGAAGATTGGCCCAGCGCCATGCCGCAGGACGTCTTCACTGCCTTCCACGAGGCCTGCCGGCTCGACCCGGCGCAGACCCTCAAGCGCTTCAGCCTACTGGTCGCCCAGGGCGCTCGCGATGCGCGCACTCTGGCGCGGCAACTGCAGGTCACTCAACCAAGCGTCGACCCCAAGGCGCTGGACGCCGGTTTGTGTTTGCTGGATGTGTTGGATACGCGCGCTGCGTTGCAGGGTTTCAGTGGTCCGCAGTTGCACCTGTTTGCCGGGCGCGACGCGCTGGTGCCGGCCACCGCGGCGGATGCGTTGCTGGAATGGCTGCCCGACATCGAGTTGCAGGTCTTCCCGGAGGCCAGTCATGGCCTACCGTTGGAGAACCCAGAGGAAGTGGCTGAGGCCATCCTTGTATTCATGCGAGAGGGCGATGATGTCTGATCCCCTGGCTGCTGCCAAACCCTCGGTCGAGACCGGGGGTCTGTTGCCGGACAAGCGTCAGGTGGCGGCTTCCTTTTCCCGCGCGGCACAGAGCTACGACAGCGTCGCCGCCCTGCAGCGAGCAGTAGGTCACGAACTGCTAGCGAGCCTGCCAACTACCTTTGTGCCACGTCGCTGGCTCGACATGGGCTGTGGCACCGGCTACTTCTCCCGGGCCCTGGCCGACCGTTTCCCAGAGGCCGATGGCGTCGCGCTGGATATCGCCGAGGGCATGCTGCGCCATGCGCGTCCGCAGGGCGGCGCTCGGCACTTCATCGCCGGGGATGCCGAGCATCTGCCGCTGGCCTCAGGATCGCAGCAACTGGTCTTCTCCAGCCTGGCCGTGCAATGGTGCGTCGACTTCGCCGCCGTGCTGGCCGAGGCTCGACGCGTGCTGCAACCGGGCGGAATCTTTGCCTTTTCCAGCCTGTGCGTCGGTACGCTGCAGGAGCTGCGTGAAAGTTGGCTGGCAGTGGACGGCTTCATTCACGTCAACCGTTTCCGGCGCCTGGAGGACTACCAGGACCTCTGCGCTGCCAGCGGTCTGTTGCCGCTCGACCTGGAGAGCCGGACTCAGGCCTTGTACTACCCGGACTTGCGTAGCCTGACCCATGAACTCAAGGCGTTGGGTGCGCACAATCTGAACCCGGGCCGCCCTGGCGGCCTCACCGGCCGGGCGCGCATCCTGGCCCTGGTCGAGGCCTACGAGCGTTTCCGCCGGCCCCAGGGACTGCCGGCCACCTACCAGGTTGTCTACGGCCTACTGCAGAAGGAAGAGTGAATGCGCGAGGCCTACTTCGTTACAGGCACCGACACCGAAATCGGCAAGACCACCATTGCCGCCGGCCTGTTGCACGCTGCGCGTATGGCTGGCCGCTCGACCGCCGCGGCCAAACCGGTGGCCTCCGGCTGCGAGCAGACCCCCGATGGCCTGCGCAACAGCGACGCACTGGCGCTGCTGGGCGAATGCTCGCTGCCGCTGACTTACGACGAGGTCAATCCGCTGGCCTTTGTCCCGGCCATCGCCCCGCACTTGGCGGCGCGCGAAACGGGTGTCGATCTGAATGTCGAGGCTCTGGCCGCGCCGGTGCGGCACGTGCTGGGCAAGGGCGCGGAGTTCACCCTGGTGGAAGGCGCCGGCGGCTGGCGCGTTCCGCTAGCGGCGGCGGCAAGCCTGTCCGACCTGCCCATCACTCTGGGGTTGCCGGTCATTCTCGTAGTAGGGGTGCGCCTGGGGTGCATCAATCACGCGCTGCTCACCGCCGAGGCCATCGCCCGTGATGGCCTGCGCCTGGCAGGGTGGGTCGCCAACATCGTCGACCCGGCTACCTCTCGTCTCGAAGAAAACCTCGCCACTCTCGCCGAGCGCCTGCCGGCACCCTGTCTGGGCCGCGTGCCGCATCTCGCTGAGGCAACCCCCGCCGCAGTGGCTGCCTACCTCGATCTCTCCCGGCTGGACCTGACCATGTAGCCCGGATTTCAGTCCGGGCTACATGGTCAGCAGAAATTGCATCCGCGCGCTCCGGCTGCTTCAATTGCCGCCACCGTCGACTCGCCCGCGGAGTCCGGCATCGAAATCAGCAAAAACTTGTTCAATGCAGGTCTTGGCGCCGTTCAATCCGGCCAGCGGCGCATCGACCTGGTGGCTACCGATATCGCCGGCAGCATCCAGCGGCGCAGCGTACAACCTCAGGCCGAAGCTGCCGACCTGGCCTCCAGCCTGGTTGCACTGGACATTGGCAAGTTCGAAGCCCAGGCGAGCGCCAAGGTCATAGAGGCGGCGGACGCCGCGTTGGGCACCTTGATTGACACCCACGCCTGACCCCTCCCCACCGCTCTGTCGCTGGTCTGCAGCGCCCCGGCGCTGCCACTCCGTTCTTGAACTTTACTGTCACTAGAGTCCTGCAGAATTCACTGCACGGTCGGGTTGCCGCACGCCTGAAAGAGTGACTGGTCGGTCGGGAAGGCCGCTTGACAAGGGTTTGGCGTAAACGTATGTTTCAAACGCCTGTTTGATTGCTGCCGGCGATGCCGTGCAACCAAGAACCAGATGCAGCACGCGACCGGCGCCCCGGTCACCTGAACTAGGAACCCACCGCAGAGGTTTACCGCTATGCCTGATTACAAGGCCCCCTTGCGTGATATTCGTTTCGTTCGTGACGAACTGCTCGGCTACGAAGCGCACTATCAGAGCCTGCCTGGCTGCCAGGACGCTACCCCGGACATGGTCAACGCCATTCTCGAAGAGGGCGCCAAGTTCTGTGAGCAGGTGATCGCTCCGCTGAATCGCGTGGGTGATACCGAGGGTTGCACCTGGAGCGAGTCCGGCGTGAAGACTCCGACCGGATTCAAGGAAGCCTACAAGCAGTTCGTCGAAGGCGGCTGGCCGAGCCTGGCCCACGACGTCGACCATGGCGGCCAAGGCCTGCCGGAGTCCCTCGGCCTGGCCATCAGCGAAATGGTCGGCGAGGCCAACTGGTCCTGGGGCATGTACCCTGGTCTGTCCCATGGCGCGATGAACACCCTGTCCGCCCATGGCACTGACGATCAGAAGCACACCTACCTGACCAAGCTGGTATCCGGCGAGTGGACCGGTACTATGTGCCTGACCGAACCGCACTGCGGTACCGACCTGGGCATGCTGCGTACCAAGGCTGAGCCGCAGGCTGACGGTTCCTACAAAGTCACCGGCACCAAGATCTTCATCTCCGCCGGTGAGCACGACATGGCCGACAACATCGTCCATATCGTCCTGGCCCGCCTGCCCGATGCCCCGGCTGGCACCAAAGGCATTTCCCTGTTCATCGTGCCGAAGTTCCTGCCGACTGCCGACGGCTCCGTTGGCGAGCGCAATGCCGTGTCGTGTGGCTCCATCGAGCACAAGATGGGCATCCACGGCAACGCCACCTGCGTGATGAACTTCGACGGCGCCACCGGTTACCTGATCGGCCCGGCGAACAAAGGCCTGAACTGCATGTTCACCTTCATGAACACCGCCCGCCTGGGCACCGCGCTGCAAGGCCTGGCCCACGCCGAAATCGGCTTCCAGGGTGGCATCAAGTATGCCCGCGAGCGTCTGCAGATGCGTGCCCTGACCGGCCCGAAAGCGCCTGAGAAGCCCGCTGACCCGATCATCGTGCATCCGGACGTGCGCCGCATGTTGCTGACCATGAAGGCCTTCGCCGAAGGCAACCGCGCGATGGTCTACTTCACGGCCAAGCAGGTGGACATCGTCAAATACAGCCAGGACGAAGAGCAGAAGAAAGCGGCCGACGCGCTGCTGGCCTTCCTGACTCCGATCGCCAAGGCCTTCATGACTGAAGTGGGCTTCGAGTCCGCTTCCCACGGCATGCAGATCTACGGTGGTCATGGCTTCATCAGCGAGTGGGGTATGGAGCAGAACCTGCGCGACTGCCGCATCTCCATGATGTACGAAGGCACCACTGGCGTTCAGGCCCTCGACCTGCTGGGTCGCAAGATCCTGATGACGCAGGGCGAAGCGCTGAAGGGCTTTACCAAGATCGTCCACAAGTTCTGCCAGGCCAACGAAGCCAACGATTCCGTCAAGGAATTCGTCGAGCCGCTGGCCAAGCTGAACAAAGAGTGGGGTGAGCTGACCATGAAGGTCGGCATGGCCGCCATGAAGGACCGTGAGGAAGTCGGTGCCGCTTCGGTGGACTACCTGATGTACTCCGGCTATGCCTGCCTGGCCTATTTCTGGGCCGACATGGCGCGCCTGGCTGCCGAGAAATTGGCTGCTGGCAAAGGCGATGCTGCCTTCTACAAGGCCAAGCTGCAGACTGCGCGCTTCTACTTCAAGCGCATCCTGCCGCGTACCCGCATGCATGTGGAAACCATGCTGTCCGGTGCCAGCAACCTGATGGACATGGCCGAGGAAGATTTCGCCCTGGGTTACTAAGACTCGCGCGGCGAGATCGGAAAAAAGGCGGTGGGGCAACCCTCCGCTTTTTTTATTGGGCGTGCGTTATGGCGCGGCATTCAGCGTCCGCCCTTCGATTGACCGAGGCGCCTGCCGGGATTAGCGTCAAACGACTGTTTGACTGCCATTCCGGAGAATCTGCCATGCCCGAGTACAAGGCCCCGCTGCGCGACATCCGTTTCCTCACCGACGAAGTCTTCGACTACCCGTCCACCTACGCTGCACTGGGTGCCAGCGACGCGACCCCGGACATGGTCGCGGCAATCCTCGAAGAAGGCGCCAAGTTCTGCGAGCAGGTGCTGTCGCCCCTGAACCGCAGCGGAGATGAAGAAGAGTGCCAGTGGAAGGCCGGCGTGGTCACCACGCCAAAGGGCTTCAAGGAAGCCTTCGCCCAGTACGTCGAGGGTGGCTGGAACGGCCTGGCTGCCGACCCCGCCTATGGTGGCCAGGGCCTGCCGCACTCGCTGGGCCTGATCATCAGCGAGATGGTGGCCGCAGCCAACCAGTCCTGGGCCATGTACCCCGGGCTGACCCACGGCGCCATGTCGGCCATCCATGCCCATGGCACCGAAGAGCAGAAGCAGACCTACCTGACCCGCCTCACCGAGGGGCGCTGGACCGGCACCATGTGCCTGACCGAACCACACTGTGGCACCGATCTCGGCATCATCAAGACCCGCGCCGTGCCCCAGGCGGATGGCAGTTATGCGATCTCCGGCACCAAGATATTCATCTCTGCCGGCGAGCACGACATGAGCGAAAACATCGTTCACCTGGTGCTGGCCAAGCTGCCTGACGCGCCCGCTGGCACCAAGGGCATCTCGCTGTTTATCGTGCCCAAGTTCCTGCCCGCTGGTGAAGGTGTCGGTGAGCGTAATGCGGTCTCCTGCGGCTCCATCGAGCACAAGATGGGCATCAAGGCTTCAGCCACCTGCGTGATGAACTTCGACGGCGCCAAGGGCTTCCTCATCGGCGAGCCGAACAAGGGTCTGAACTGCATGTTCACCATGATGAACCACGCCCGCCTGGGTACCGGCATGCAGGGGCTCTGCCTCGGCGAGGCGAGCTACCAAGGCGCGGTGCGCTACGCCAATGACCGCTTGCAGATGCGTGCCCTGACCGGACCGAAGGCGCCGGAGAAAGCAGCCGACCCGATCATCGTGCATCCCGATGTGCGGCGCATGCTGTTGACCATGAAAGCCTTCAACGAGGGCAACCGCGCCCTGGCCTACTTCACCGCCCAGCAATTGGACATCGCCCATCGCAGCAATAGCGTCGAGCAATGCGAGGAGGCCGAAAACCTGCTGGCCTTCCTCACCCCCATCTGCAAGGCGTTCATGACCGAGACCGGTCTGGAGGCCACCAACCTTGGCATGCAGGTGTTTGGCGGCCATGGCTACATCCGCGAGTGGGGCATGGAGCAACTGGTACGCGACTGCCGCATCGCCCCTATCTACGAAGGCACCAACGGCATCCAGGCGCTGGACCTCCTCGGGCGCAAGGTGCTGGGCAGCCAAGGCAAGCTGCTGCGCGGTTTCACCAGGCAGATCCACAAATTCTGCCGGACTCAGGCGGAGCATCCCCAACTCAAAGTACATGTGGCAGAGCTGGCACGTCTCAACCAGCAGTGGGGCGAGCTGACCCAAAAGGTCGGCCTGGCGGCCATGACGAACCCCGACGAAGTGGGCGCCGCAGCGCTCGATTACCTGATGTATTCGGGCTACATCATCCTGGCCTACTTCTGGCTGCGCATGGCACTGGTCGCCGATGCGAAGCTGCAGGATGGCAGTGGGGACGCGGCCTACTACCAGACCAAACAGGCCACCTGTGACTTCTACTTCAAACGTCTGCTCCCGCGCACCGAGGCCCATCGGGCAGCGGTGGAGGCGGGCAGCGATTGCCTGATGCAGCTGCCGGCAGAGCACTTCATGCTCTGAACCAGAAGGCCCGTTTTTCTACCGGGCCTTATTAATTTGGTGACCGATAAATACTCAGTGGTCACATAAGGACTCTATGTGTCTGAAAAGTTGCTGGGGTAGACTCGGCGACCGATCCGTGAATTCGGCCTTTCCTGGCCCCTGTAGAGTGTTTTCGAGGTTTGCACATGGCTGACTACAAAGCCCCCCTGCGCGACATGCGCTTCGTCCTCAATGAAGTCTTCGAAGTCTCCAAGCTGTGGAGCCAATTGCCGGCGCTGGCCGAAGTGGTTGACGTCGATACCGCTGCGGCGATCCTCGAAGAGGCCGGGAAAGTGACCGCCGGAGTAGTCGCACCGCTCAACCGCAGCGGCGACGAAGAAGGCTGCCAATGGCAGGATGGCGTGGTCACGACGCCGGCCGGCTTCCCCGCGGCCTACCAGACCTACGCCGAAGGCGGCTGGGTTGGGGTGGGCGGTGACCCGATCTACGGCGGCATGGGCATGCCCAAGGTCATCTCCGCCCAGGTGGAGGAGATGGTCAACGCGGCCAACCTGTCGTTCGGCCTGTACCCGATGCTGACCGCCGGCGCCTGCCTGTCGCTCAACGCCCACGCCAGCGACGAGCTGAAGGCAAAGTACCTGCCGAACATGTACGCCGGCGTCTGGTCGGGTTCCATGTGCCTGACCGAGCCGCATGCCGGTACCGACCTCGGCATCATCCGCACCAAGGCCGAGCCGCAGGCCGATGGCAGCTACACGATCACCGGCACCAAGATCTTCATCACCGGCGGCGAGCACGACCTGACCGAGAACATCATCCATCTGGTGCTGGCCAAGCTGCCCGACGCACCGGCCGGTCCGAAAGGTATCTCGCTGTTCCTGGTGCCCAAGGTCATGGTCAACGAAGATGGCAGCCTTGGCGCACGCAATGCAGTGAGCTGCGGCTCGATCGAGCACAAGATGGGCATCAAGGGTTCCGCCACCTGCGTAATGAACTTCGATGGCGCCACCGGCTACATCGTCGATGCGCCGAACAAGGGCCTGGCGGCGATGTTCACCATGATGAACTACGAGCGCCTGGGCGTGGGTATCCAGGGCCTGGCCTCCGGCGAGCGTTCCTACCAGAACGCCGTGGAGTACGCCCGCGAGCGTATCCAGAGCCGCGCGCCGACCGGCCCGGTGGCCAAGGACAAGGCGGCCGACCCGATCATCGTGCACCCCGACGTGCGCCGCATGCTGCTGACCATGAAGGCAGCCAACGAAGGCGGCCGTGCCTTCTCCAGCTACGTCGCCATGCAGCTGGACACCGCCAAGTTCAGCGAAGACCCCCTCGTGCGTAAGCGCGCGGAAGAACTGGTCGCCCTGCTGACGCCGGTGGCCAAGGCCTTCCTCACCGACCTCGGTCTGGAAACCACCGTGCATGGCCAGCAGGTCTTTGGCGGCCACGGTTTCATCCGCGAGTGGGGCCAGGAGCAACTGGTGCGTGACGTGCGCATCACGCAGATCTACGAAGGCACCAACGGCATCCAGGCGCTGGACCTGGTGGGGCGCAAGGTGGTCGGCAGCGGCGGGGCGTTCTACAAACACTTCGCCGACGAGATCAAGGCGTTCGCCGAGGGTGCGCCCGCCGAACTGGCCGAGTTCGTGCAGCCGCTGAAGGCCGCCATCGCCAACCTCGACGAGCTGACCGCCTGGGTCCTGGACCGCGCGCAGTCCAACCCCAATGAGATCGGTGCCGCCTCGGTCGAGTACCTGCACGTGTTCGGCTACACCGCCTACGCCTACATGTGGGCGCTGATGGCGCGGGCCGCCTTGGGCAAGGAAGGCCAGGACGAGTTCTACGCCAGCAAGCTCGGCACCGCGCGCTTCTACTTCGCGCGCCTGCTGCCGCGCATCCACTCGCTGACCGCCTCGGTGAAGGCCGGTAGCGAATCGTTGTACCTGCTGGACGCTGCGCAGCTCTGAGTCTCGTTTAAGTCTCAAAAGGCCCCGCTACCGCGGGGCTTTTCTTTGTCATGTGGGGTATTGATCTGAACTCGCTGAAGGCTTAGGTGCTAAATATTGCTTTGTTAATTCCCCAATCATGTAAGCCAAAGCTTACATTTTCTGGTGGCTAATGCTGCTACCGGGGTTTTGGAGGCAGGGCTAATCTTCACATCACTAGGACGTCGCGCAGGAAGCGCACTGCAAAACAGGGATACGCCGGATTTCCGCCAGGATGGCGGTGCGATCAGGGATGTCGGGACTTAGTCTGCAAAACCTCGCTTCGGCGGGGTTTTTCTTTTTCTGCGCTCGGCAAACGTGCTCAGCCCTCCGTCACAGCAGTGGCTCCTCCGGCGCCCCAAAACCCTTCCAGCATCGAGCGCAACAGTTGCAGGATCGCCTGTCGGCGCTGCGCATCGTGAAATACCAATCCCACTTTCAATGGCACACGCGACTGGCTCAGTGGCTTCCACAGCAGGCGTGGTTGGCGTGCAGTTGCCACGCGCCGGCACCGACTCTGTTCAGGTTGTTGGATTACCTGACTGGGCCGCATGCGGCGTTGACTTGAGGAAGTGACCAAACCTGCGGGTGCGAATGAATTCGCACCCACTAAGAGCATCGTGTCTGGCGGGTTATATCAGCGGGCGGTACAGCTCCGGATGCCGATCCTTCAGGTAGGTGATGCTAGCCCGTGAGGCTTCCAGCTTCTGGCGATCCAGGTCGGCGAAGATAAGCGTCTCGTTGCGCCCGGCGCTGGCCGACAGGCTACCGTCCGGTGCAGCGACGCTGGAGAGACCGCAATAGTGGATCTCGCCTTCGCTGCCACAATAGTTGGCGTACGCCAGGTAGCACTGGTTTTCGAAGGCGCGGGCGCGGACCAGCACTTCGGCGACGAAGTCGTAGGGCACCATGTTCGCCGTCGGCACCAGTATCAGGTCGGCGCCGGCCAGCGCCAGCCGTCGGGCATTCTCCGGAAACTCCACGTCATAGCAGATCAACATCCCCAGTTTCCAACCGTTCAGTTCGACCAGCGGGAAGTCATCGCCGCCAGCACTGAACATGGTGTTGTCCAGATCACCGAACAGATGCGTCTTGCGATAGTTGCCGAGGCTGTCGCCGCGTTTGTCGATCAGTTGCACCGAGTTGAAGATCGCCCCCTCAGCGCTGTGCTCGGGATAACCGTAGAGAATGGCGATTCCGTGCTCGCGGGCGATCTCGGCCACCCGTGCGGCCCAAGGGCCGTCCCGGTGTTCGGCCAGGGCGCTTACCGCGCCCAGGCCAATGTTGTAGCCGCTGAGGAACATCTCCGGGCAGACCAGCAGCGCTGCCCCCTGGGTTGCCGCTTCCGCAGCGCGGCGTTGCAGCCGCTCGAGATTGGCGGCGGGCTCCAGCGGCAGGGGCGGGCATTGGTAGAGGGCGATGCGCATGGGGGCTCTCCTGGATCAGTCCGGCAGCGCAATCGGGCCGAGCTCGGCGAACAGATCGCCGGGGCCAGGGTTCTCGACAGGGCTGCTGCCGCCGAAGTGCTTCATGATGCCCCAGACCGCGTTGAGCGAGGTCTGCACCGCACCTTCGACCCAGGCCGGCGTCCAGGACACATCGTCACCGGCGATGAAAATGCCACGCTGCTCGGCAGGCATGTCGTCCTGCATGAAGTGCGCGTACATGCGCTGGTTGTAGCGGTAGTGGCCCGGCAGCGCACCTTTGAAGGCGCCGAGGAAGTGCGGGTCGGCCTCCCAGGACACGGTGATCGGGTCGCCGATGATGTGGCTGGCAATGTCCACGTCCGGGTAGATCTTCTTCAGCGCATCGAGAGCCAGCTTCACGCGCTTCTCCACCGGATGCGGCAGCATCTTCAGCGCATCGCTCATCCACGAGTAGGACAGGCAGATCACGCCTGGCTTGTCGTCGCCGTTGTCGAACAGGTAGGTGCCGCGGGTGAGGCGGTCGGTCAGCGTCATGCTCAGGGTATCGCGGCCGGTCTTTGGATCCTTGTCCTTCCAGAACGGGCGGTCGACCATCACGAAGGTCTTCGACGACTGCATGTAGCGGGTACGGTCCAGGGCCATCCACATCTTTTGCGAGAACAGCGACTCCTCGCATTCGATCTGGGTGGTCAGCAGCCAGCTCTGGCAGGTGGTCAGCACTGCCGCGTAGTGGCGGGTGTCGCCCCAGTTGTCGGTCACCGCCATGCGGCCATCGGCGGCGCGGGCGATGCGCTTCACGCCTGGGCGTGCTGCGCCGTTGTGCAAGGATGCCAAGCTGGTGCCCGCCGGCCAGTGCACGCAGCGTTCAGGGGCGTGGCGCCAGATGCCCAGCGGCACCTGCTGGACGCCGCCGACGATCAGGTGCTGGTTCTCGTCGCACGCAGTCATCACCACGCGGAAGATTTCCAGCATCGAGTTGGGGAAGTCCGAGTCCCAGCCGCCGGTGCCAAAGCCCACCTGGCCGAACACTTCGCGATGGTGGAAGGAGAGCTTGGCAAATGCCTTGGAGCTGGCGACGAAGTCGTAGAAAGTGCGGTCGTCCCACAGTGGAACCAGGGTGTTCCACAGATCCTTCAGGCGCTTCACGTCGCGGTCGCGGATCGCCTGCTGGATGTCGCCGAAACGGGCTCCGTCTTCCAGAGCATCGGCCCAGGCGTCGGCCACCTCCTGGAACAGGGCCGGCAGGTCGGAGAGCTTCTCGGCGTAGTAGGTCTTGCCCTCAATGTCGATCACCGTGCTGCCCGAGGCCGGAGTCAGCGGGTTGGGGAAGGGCTTGGTTTCCAGGCCGAGCATGTCGACGTAGTGATAGAAGGCAGTGGAGGAGGCCGGGAAACGCATCCCGCCGAGCTCGGCGGTGATCCCGTCAGTGCCCTCGAAGGTCTGCGAGCGCAGGCGGCCGCCCATCTTCGAAGCCTCATACACCACGGGCTTGAGGCCCATCTTCATCAGCTCGTAAGCCGCTACCAGACCGGCGATGCCCGCACCGACGATCGCCACTTCTTCGCCGTGATGTTCGGCCGGAATGCTGCCCAGGCCGGCCGGGTGCTGGATCCAGTCATCGAAGGCGAACGGGAAATCCGGGCCGAAGATGGTGATGGGTTTCTTGCCGTCGGCGGGGTGGCGATTGTTGTTATGCATGATGAACCTTGATGGCCGTGAGAGGGGGCTGCCAGCTCGGGCAGCGGTGGAGCCATTCTAGGGAGCGTGAAGTTCGTCGTTAAGACGCAAAGTGTCGTCATTTGGCAGTCTCATGATGCGAAGTGACGAACGATTTATGCAGAGTGACAAGATGCTTCAGCAGCGGACTGTTCCAGGGGGGTACGAAACTAAATGCCGGCTTTCTGCGCCGCATCTTCTAGGCGAGAGTTTGCTCGCAAACGGATGCGAGTGGCTTGGCGAGCAGAGATCGCTCCTATGGGGTCAGGCGGGAGGCGCCAGCGGCTGGCCCCGATCCAGCTTGCAGCTAAGGATGATCGAGGTGGTGGTCTTCTCCACCCCGTCGACGCTGCCGATCATGTCCAGCAACTGGTCCAGCCGCTCCGGCGAATCGGCGCGCAACCAGGCCACGTAATCGAATTCGCCGCTCACCGCACAGAGCAATTGCACCTCGGCCATGCCGGTGAGGCGACGCAGCACTTCCCTGCCACTGCGCGGCTTCACGGTGATGCCGACATAGGCCTGCAATCCGCCATCCGCCACGCGCTGGCCCAGGCGCACGCCGTAGCCGCTGATCACATTGGCCTTCTCCAGCCGCGCCAGGCGCGAGGTCACCGTGGTCCGCGCAATGCCCAGACGCCGTGCAAGCATCGCCACGCTTTCGCGGGCGTTGATTTGCAGCGCTGCGATCAGCTGGCGGTCGATTTCGTCGAGGACGGCGGGGTTCAGGTCAGACATAAGTGGCTCGGCGGTGGCATGTGCAATGAGGTTAGCGGGTGCGCAAGGCTACCTGAAGGGCGCGAAGGGAATGAAACTTTGCTGCCGCAGCCCACTGGTCGGCTGAGCCGTCGCCGGCGCTGTGAGTGACCAGACTTATTGCTGAATGGCTGGATGAAGGCGCAGAGGTACCGGCCGAAACAGCATCTCCGCACGGGAGTCGTCCCGCTATGAAATCGTCGTCATACCTCTACTGCAGCCTGCTGCTCGGCGCGTTGACCAGTCTTCCTGCAAACGCCGAAACCGTGGTGCCCTTGCAAGGGCAGAGCCCCGAACAGGTCCAGCAGGACATCGCCGCGTGCCAGAGCCAAGCCGGCAGTTCAACAAGCACAACCAGCAGCTCCACGCAAAGCGGCGGACGAGTCCGTGGCGCTGCAACAGGCGCCGTGGCCGGCGCGGCGGTTGCCCAGGTGCGAGGCAACCGCCACGAGGAGGTGTATGACCGGGTGGATGACGACGTGAAGCAGGAATACCGGCAGGAGCGCGCCAAGGACGCTGCTGTAGCCGGGGCGGTGGTGGGGGGCTCGCGCCAACGTCAGGAGCGTCGGCAGGACCGCCGCACTGTCGAGCAGGCGAGCAGCACGTCCTCTTCGGCCTACACCAGTTGCCTGCAACAGCGGGGCTATCAGGTGACGCCTTGAGAAGTCGGCGCTCAGCAATCGTTGAGTCAACTCGAGCGTGCGAGCCCGATGGCATAGGGGCGGGATTGTTGCGCGCCACGGAAAGGCCCTTTCAGTAAAGGCGGCTTTTTCCGCTGCTTCGTCTGGAGTCTCATTTCACCATCGGTCCCAAGGTGCTGTAAGCCGATTCCGGGAACCTGAAATGACTTCCGAAGGAGACTCTCATGAAACGCTCGATTCTCACCGGCGCGAGCCTTTTTTTAGCCGCCTTTGCCAGTAGCGGGGTGATCGCTGCCGAAGCGACCCAAGCTGTCGGCTACGAGTACGGCATGCCGCTGGATGTCGCCCGAGTGATTTCCATCGATGAGCCCAACCCGCTCAGCTGCGAGACCGTGCAGGCGAAGATGACTTACGTCGATTCCAACGGCGAGCAGAAATCCGTCACCTATCTCAAGCAGTCCAGTGCTTGCGCCAATAGCTGAATGGGTATCGCTGCGCACAATCCAAGCTACTCGGTGCGGGCCAGCGAGCACGACGTACCGTTTATCACTTTATCGACGAAAGCCTCGAAGGAGGTCGCGGTGGTACTGGACGGTCGCCGTCCTTCCCGGGACCTCACCTGACCTTCGTTGATCGCCTGGGCCAGCTCTGCATAGAGCCCCGCCAGGCATTCGGAGAAGTCCGCTTCCTGTAGCAGGCCAGCCATGTCTGCGTAGGGCAGTTGCACGTACCAGAGCTGTGGCCGCCCCAGGCGCGCACCAAGGATTCGGGTCGCCTCGGCAAAGCTCAGGTCACGCTGGCCGAGCAGTTCACGTATCTCCATACCTCGCCAGATCGGCCGCGCTATCGGCCCGATCCACCGCGACCCAGAGCGCGATTGGAGCCTGGCTTCACTGGCGGAGGCGGCGGCCATGTCCCGGTCTGCCTTTGCCGCACGCTTCACCGCACGGGTGGGTGAGCCGGCAATGCAGTACCTGACGCGTTGGCGCATGAACCTTGCGCTAGGCTGGCTGCGGGAGGGAGACGTGGGCATCGCCACTCTGGCCGAGCGCCTTGGCTACCGGTCAGAAGCAGCCTTCAGTCGTGCTTTCAAGCGTTGCCAAGGGGGGGCGCCCGGAGCGGTCAGGCGCGGAGGTTGGCAGTCTTATCTCGGTGCTCTCTGGGAATATTCTTACAACTCATTGAGCTTTACTATTTATTTACAAATCAGAATTGTTACCATTAGCGACAGTATTTTAAAAAGGAGCTCATGGTGGCATTTTTGCGCATTAACCCAGCCGCGCTGCCGATGCTGGGTGTACTGGTGATTCCGGCCGTTCAAGCGGAAACGAACGAGGCCCTGGCCATACCGGCAACGTCTGTGACCAGCGCCTACGAACAGCAAAGCTACCGGGCCACCGAGAGCACGAGCGCGCTGAAGATCGACGCGCCGCTGCGCGACATCCCGCAGACAGTGAACGTGGTCCCGGAGAGCGTGATAAAGGATCAGGGTGCCCAGTCGATGGAGGATGTCCTGAAGAATGTTCCCGGTGTTGGCCTGTCCAACGGCGACGGCCAGCGCGACCAAGTCACCATCCGCGGCTTCAGCGCTATCGGCGATATGTTCGTCGACGGTATTCGAGACGACGCGCTGTATTTCCGCGATCTCTCCAACGTCGAGCGGGTTGAGGTGATCAAGGGCCCGGCCGCCGTGCTTTACGGCCGTGGCTCGTCCGGCGGCCTGATCAACAGTGTGAGCAAAAAGCCCACCTTCGACCCCAAGCAAGAACTGGGCGTCAGCTTCGACAGCGAAGGCAAGCGTCGCACGCAGTTCGACACCGGCTGGGCCGACCAGCAGCAGGGCAACAAGGCTTTCCGTGTCACCGGTGCACTGGAGGACAGCGACACTTTTCGTGATGACGGCTACATCGATCGAAAGGCCATCGCGCCTTCGGCTTACTTCAGGCTCTCCGATGACCTGGAGCTCAACCTGGGTGCCACTTACCTCTACGACAAGCGACTGATCGATTTCGGTATCCCTGCCCGCGGCGATCGCCCGGTCGATGTCGATCGCGACAAGCGTTTCGGCTCCGGCGACCCTGACCAGGATTACGCCCGCAGCGAGGTGTTCTCCTTCACCGCCGGCATCGATTACCGGATCAATGACGACTTCACCTTGAGCAACACCAGCCGTTACTACCGTTACGACCTGGACCGCAACAACACCCTGGCCGACAGCAGTGCGACCCGTTTCGTCACAGCCCCTAACGGCGAACTGCTGGTCAAGTTGAACCGCGGTAACGTCGCGCGTGATGAGTACGGTGTGTTCAATCAGACCGAGTTGAAGCAGCAGGCCCAACTCGCCGGCATGCAGCACAGCCTGCTCTACGGCATCGAGCTTGGACATCAAGATAAATACCAGCGCGTGTTCAACCAGAACAACGTGGCGCAGGTACCGGTTTATCGTGACGCCCTGGTCGTCGTGCCGGACCACGCCAGCACGCTGTCATCCAAAGGCACCAACTTCCAGGACACCGCCGGCTTTTACGTGCAGGACATGATCGAGCTGTCCTCGCAGTGGAAGGCGCTGCTGGGTGTGCGCTACGACATCTTCGGCCAGGAGTACGACGATGATCGCCCGGCGAACATCGATCTCGACCGTACCGACAAAACCTGGAGCCCGCGTGCCGGCCTGGTGTTCCAGCCGGATCAGGTGCAGTCCTACTACGTCTCGGTCAGCCGTGGCTACCAGCCCTCCGGTGAGGTCTTCGCCGTCAGCGTGGCCAACGAGAATCTCGAGCCGGAAGAAACTACCAACTACGAGCTGGGTGCCAAGTGGGACTTGCTCGAGAGTCGCCTGTCGGTGACCGCAGCGGTCTTCCGCCTCGAGCGCACCAACATCAAGACTGCCGACCCGACCAACCCGGCCTTGCTGGTGCTCGCCGGTGAGCAGCGCACCGATGGCTTCGAGGCCACCTTCAGCGGCCAGCTCAGCGACAAGTGGCAGGTCTACGGGGGCTATGCCTACCTGGACGCGGAGATCACCAAGTCCAACAGCAGGACCAACGGCGTGCCCAACGAGGGTCAGACGCCTACGCTCACCCCGCGCAACAGCGCCAACCTCTGGCTGGTGCGTTCGCTGACCCCGCAATGGCGCGTCGGCATGGGCGCCAATTATGTGGATGATCGCTACACTGCACTGGACAATGTGGTGGTGATGCCCAGCTACACCACCGTGGACGCCGCGCTGCTCTACAACGAGCCGAAGTGGGACATGGCGCTGCGCCTGCACAACGTCTTCGACCGTGACTACTACGCCTCCGCCCACGGCTCCGTGGACTTGATCACTCCCGGGGCGCCCCGGACCCTGGAGCTGAGCGCCAACTACAGGTTCTGAGACCTGCTCCAACAAAAACGCCCGGCCAATGCCGGGCGTCTTGCTTTCTACCGTCGGCTAGTTCGCCGGCAGCTTCTTCAGCGCCTCGCAGCTAGCTGCGTACTGCTTGTCGCAAGCGCTTTGGTAGAGCGCGCGAGCCTGGTACAGGTCTTTCTGCACACCCTCCGTGCCCTGGGCATACATGCTCCCGAGCACATGCTGCGCCATGGCGTTGCCGGCCGCCGCGGCCTGATTCAGGTACTTGAGCATGGCGGGCGGGTCAGTCAGGGCCGGGTCAGCGCGGCCGGTGTAGAGAAAGGCTAGGCTCACTGCAGCCTGGGCATGGCCCTTGTCGGCTGCCTGCTTCCACCAATAGGCCGCTTGCTGGAGGTTCTTCGCCGGCTTGCCGACGAAGTATTGGTTACCGAGCTGGAACTGGCTTTCGAGGTCGCCACGCATGGCCTGTTCATGGAGGCGCTGCAGATCGTTGGCCGGTGTTGGCGTCTCGGCTGGTTTGGCTGGTTTGGCTGGTGCAGTAGCAGGCGCCGTGGGGGCCGGGCTGCTGGCGGGGGGCGTGGTTTGCTGCATCGTGCATGCACCAAGCAGGGCCAGGACGCCGAGGCAGGTGAGGCGCTGGAGTGGGCGGAGAATCATGGGCGTCGTCCTTTTCTCGAATCAGGGAGGAGGGTAGTTGCATCTGTCGAAGCCGTCACCCGCTGGCTCTCGACTCTTGCCGGAAAAGCAGATATCTAGGCGTTGATCCTTGCCTGGAGGTCATGAATGAGAACCACGTTAGACGAATTGCAAGCGTTCACCACGGTGGTCGATACCGGGTCCATCACGGCCGCCGCCGAGCACCTGGCGCAGACCGCTTCGGGTGTCAGCCGCGCTCTCAGCCGGCTGGAGGACAAGCTCGACGTCACTCTGGTGCACCGCACCACCCGGCGCCTGGAGCTCACCGAAGAGGGCGAGGCGTTCCTCGTCCAGGCGCGGCGTATTCTCGCCTCGGTCGAGGAGGCCGAGGAGCAGATGGCCCTGCGTCGGCAGAGGCCGGCGGGGCGCCTGCGAGTGAACGCCGCGTCGCCTTTCGTCCTGCATGTGCTGGTGCCGCTGGTGGCGGGCTTTCGCGCGCGCTACCCGGAAATCGAACTGGAGTTGCACAGCAGCGAGCAGATTATCGACCTGATCGAGCAGCGCACCGACGTCGCCATCCGCATCGGCACGTTGCGCGATTCCACCCTGCATGCACGGCCCCTCGGTAGTAGTCGCATCTGCGTGCTGGCGAGCCCCGCCTACCTGCAGGCGCATGGCACGCCCGAGCGCGTCGACGATCTGGCAGGGCACGCTCTACTGGGCTTCACCCAGCCGGAAAGCCTTAACGTCTGGCCCTTGCGCCATGCCCAGGGCGATGGCTTGCCGATCACCCCGGCCATCAAGGCTTCCAGCGGCGAGACTCTGCGCCACTTGGCCCTGGCGGGTGCTGGACTGGTTTGCCTGTCCGAATTCATGACCCAGACCGACCGCGTCGAGGGGCACCTGGTGCAGGTGCTGGCTGTCGACACGCTGGAAGTGCGCCAGCCGATCAATGCCGTGTACTACCGAAACACCGCACTGGCTTCGCGCATTACCTGTTTTCTTGATTACGTAGCGGATTGCTTGAAACAAGAGACCTGGGCTGAGCGAAAAGACTGAATTGCAGGAACGAATTCATTCTGTGAATCAGTCACTGTGCTCGCCTTCCCTCACCCCCAGCCCCTCTCCTAATGGGAGAGGGGAGTTCAGTCCTGCCAAGCAGCCCCGGTTGCGCTGATCCGTTCCGGCTGTCTGAAATTTTCTCCACCTTTGACTGGGTATTGTGGCGTCCGTGGTCATTAATTGTTGGTCATAGCCGTTGGCACGCCTGCAAGGATGAATCAAATGTTGCTTATTTCGAACGCTCGGGCTTGGCGTTATGAATTATCTCGTGTATTTTTTCATGAAATTTAATTTCAATAATTTCACGAGGCTTTCATGTTCAAGCAGTCCGCCCAGCATGTCGGCACCTACTACGCCCGCACCTATCCGGGCAGCATTCCGCTGCGCCCAACCCTGTCGGGTAGTGAAGACACTGAGGTCCTGATCATCGGCGCCGGCTTCAGCGGCCTGCACACCGCGTTGCGCCTGATCCAGGCCGGCAAGCGCGTGACCTTGCTGGAAGCCAGTCGTGTGGCCTGGGCGGCCTCCGGACGCAACGGTGGCCAGGCATTGCTGGGCTGGTCCTGCGATATGCCACCGCTGGAGAAGGTCCTCGGCCTGGAGCGTACCCGCCGTCTGTGGGACAGCATGCGCTGGGCCGCCCTTGAGATGCGCGAGCTACCGCAACGCCATGGTTTCGATGTCGACTACCGCGTCGGCAGCCTGTGGACAGCAGTGCAGCAGCGTCGGGTCAAACTGCTGGAAGAAGCCCAGGAAGATGCGATCCACAAATGGGGCTACGACCAGATGCGCCTGATCGGCCGCGACGAACTGCCCGAGTGGATCGACAGCCCGCGCTACCAAGCCGCGCTCTATGACCCGGAAGCTGCGCATCTCAACCCGCTGAAGCTGGCCCAGGGCCTCGCTGCCGCTATCGAGGCTGACGGCGGGCACATCTATGAACAGAGCCAGGTGCTGGAATACCGCGAAACACCGACCGGCTACGTGGCCCGCACCGCCAAGGGCGAAGTGCGTGGCGAAGTGCTGGTGATGGCCTGTAATGCCTACGTCGATCGCCTCGATCGCCAGCTCTCCAGCCGCCTGCTGCCGGTGGGCTCTTATCAGGTGGCCACCGCGCCGCTGGACCCGGAACTGGCGCGCTCGCTGCTGCCGCGCAACAGCTGTGTGATCGACAACCAGTTCGTCCCCGATTATTTCCGCCTGACGCCGGACCACCGCCTGCTGTTCGGCGGTGGCTGCACCTACCTGGGTGGCCTGCCGAAAGACGTTCCAGCCGCCACGCGTCCGTATCTGGAGCGGGTGTTCCCGCAGCTGCAAGGTGTGGAGATCGAGTTCGGTTGGGGCGGCCATATCGACGTCAGCATGAAGCGCACCCCCGACATCGGCCGCCGGGGCCAGCGTTACTGGCTGCAGGGCTTCTCCGGGCATGGCGTGCTGCCGACGCTGGCCGGCGCCCGCGCAGTGGCCGATGCCATCCTCGGCGATGACGACTTGCTCGGGCTCTACCAGGCCATTGGCAACCCGCGCTTCCCGGGCGGCTCGTTGCTCGCCGCGCCGTTGGAAGCAGCGGGCAAGGCCTGGTACCGCCTGCGTGATGTGATTTAAGTTCGCGCGGTCGAAGGCTGGCTCTAAGGAATACAGATGGACAAGCAAGACGAAATCGAAGGCCTCGCGATCCTGATTCGCGACCTGCGCAAGCACAAGAATGTGACCCTGGGCGACCTCGCTACGCGGATCGACCGCTCCGTGGGCTTCCTGTCCCAGGTAGAGCGCGGCCTGTCGCGCCCCACCGTGGCTGACCTCACCGCCATCAGCGAAGCCCTCGGCGTGCCGACCACCTACTTCTACAGCCTGAGCAAGCCGCGCGAACTGCGTTGGGTGACCCGCCCCGGCGAGCGCCGCACGCTCTACTACGCCGGCGGCATCACCGACGTGCTGGCCTCACCCAACATGTCGGCCGGTTTCTCCATGCTCGAAAGCTTTCTCGAACCCGGCGCTACCAGCGGCGAAGGTCATCTGGACGACAGCTCGGAGCAGGGTGGTTTCGTCCTCGAGGGGGAGCTGACCATCTGGCACGGCGATGATGAAGATCCGGTAACCCTGTATCCGAATGACAGCTTCCAGCTGCCATCCCACGCCCAGTTCCGCTACGCCAATCTTTCCGACAAACCAACGCGGGTGTTGTGGGTGTTCACCTGAACCCCCGATCCGCAGGACTGCTGTGATGACAACAACAAATCAGTACCCCGATCTGCTCAGCGAAGTACGTGCCTTCCGTGCCCAATACCCTGAGGTGCGCTATATCGACCTGATCTGCCTGGACATCCCGGGCCATTTCTACGGTAAGCGCTACCCCGTGGAGATGGTGGAGAAGGTGGCCGCTGGCAGCCCACTCAAGGTGCCGCAGAACTGCGTGCTGCTGGGCACCCAGGGTGGGCTCTACCCGATCGGTGACTACTGCTTCAACGACGGCGACCCGGATGCCCCGCGCCGCCTGATCCCCGGCACCCTCAAGCCGGTGCGCTGGGAGAAGGAGCCACTGGGTCAGATGCTGATCAGCTCCGACGGCACCGAGGCGCCGATCGAGTTCGAACCGCGCGAGGTGCTGGCGCGCGTGCTCCAGCGTCTGGAGAAGCGCGGCATCCGCCCGGTGGTGGCCTTCGAGCTGGAGTTCTACCTGTTCGACCGCAAGCTCAAGGACGGTCTGCCGGCTTTCCCGCGCGACCCGCTCTGCGAGGACGAGGACGACCAGCCGAACATGCACATCGAGCGCCTGTCGCGCTTCTCCAATGTGCTGCATGAAATGGTCGAGGCGGCCAATGAGCAGGGCGTGGCGGCCAACGTCATCACCGCCGAGCTGGGACCAGGTCAGTTCGAGATCAACTTCGGCCACTGCGACGACGGCCTCAAGGCCGCCGACTGGGCCGCCCTGTTCTGCCGCAGCACCCGTGGCGTCGCCCTCAAGCACGGCCACCGCGCCAGCTTCATGAGCAAGCCCTACCTGCATGCGCCAGGCAGTGGCATGCACGTCCACGTCAGCCTCTATGATCGCGAAGGCAACAACCTGCTGGCCGGCAATGGTCAGCGTGCGCTACGCCACGCCGTGGCCGGCTGCCTGGATCTGTTGCCACACTGCATGCCGATCTTCGCCGCCAACCACAATGCCTTCCGCCGCTACGGCGCCATGGTCAACGCCGCCAGCCGCGCCAGCTGGGGCTTCGAAGACCGTGATGCGTGCATCCGCATCCCCGAATCCGACGGCCGCAACCTGCGTATCGAGCACCGCCTGGCCGGCGCCGACGCCAACCCTTACCTCGTCCTAGCGGCTATCCTCACCGGCATGGAGCACGGCCTGGACACAGCCCGCGAACCCATCGCCCCGCTCAACGAAGATCGTTCCAGCGGCATCGACTTCCCCAAGGACATGCTTACCGCCGTGGCGGCCATGCGCAGCCATTCCGTGGTCAACGCGGGGCTCGGCTCGGAGTTCGTGATGGTCTACTGCGAGAACAAGCGCCAGGAGTATCTGGACTTCATGAACGAGGTCAGCGCTCGGGAGTACCGCTGGTACATGTAACCGCCAAACCAATGCGGGGCCGTAGGATGGGTTGAGCGCAGCGATACCCATCAGTCCGAGTCAGCGAAGGGTATCGCATTGCTCATCCCATCCCACGCTCATCGCCCGCACGGAGTGATGACGGCCCCAGAGGTTGGAGCTGACATGGACAGAACCCCCTCTCCTCTTCAGGGGGAGAGGGCGGGGGAGAGGGCAGCCTCCCCGAATACCCCAATCAAGTCTTCCACGAACGCCACCTGCGCCTCGCTCGGCTGCCGGCCGCGATGGCGCGTCAGGTGGAATTGCACGCGAAATCCTGTCTGCTCCGGCAGCAAGGCCTGTAACCGTCCCGCAGCCTCCCAGGGCGCAGCGATGTGCTCGGGCAGATAGCCGATATGGGCACCGGAGAGGATGAATGCGAGGCAGCCTTCGACCTGCTCGGTGCGGGCGCTGCTGCTGGCGCTCTGGAAGGGTTCGTGGCTTTCGCCGAATCGGTAGGGGTGGTGCACGCGGTCGCAGGCGGCCAGATCATCCAGTTCGGCCGTTCCACGCCCGAACAGCGGATGCCCAACCCCGCAATACAATCGCTGCTGCTCACTGAACAGCGGCAGGTAGTCCAGCGCCGCCTGGCTGCCGGAGAAGTAGCCGATGGCCAGGTGCAACTGATCCTGCAGCAGCCGCCGTTCCAGCTCGGCGGGCATGGCGCTGATCAGCTCGAACTGCACCGCCTGGTTGCGCTGGCGAAAGCGCCCGATGGCCGCGCCCAGGCGTTGCAACACCTGATCGTCGAGCGATTCCGACAGGCCGATGCGCAGCTCCCCCAATAGCAGGTCAGCCATGCCTTGTGCCTCGCCCTTGAAGGTCTCGATGGCCCCGAACAGTCTACGCGTGGCGGCCAGCACCTGCTCGCCTTTGGGCGTCAGGCGGAAGCCCGCCTTGCCACGTTCGCAGAGGCGAAAGCCCAGGCGCGTCTCCAGCTTGGCCATCTGTGTGCTGATGGTGGACTGACCAATGCCGAGTTCGCCCTGGGCCGCACTGAAGCCGCCGCTCTCCGCCACACAGATGAAGATCCGTAACAGTTGCAGGTCAAGGTCATGGAGCTGGCTGAGCATGGTGACACCAAACATTGATGGCTGTAGATGCCAAAGTAGAACACTTCATATTTATTCAAAGCAAAGCCCGGCGCAGCATGGCTCCACCTGCCAGATACCAGGAGCTCCGCCATGCGTTTTCCCCTGTTGCTTGCCCTGTTCGCCTGCGTGCTGCCCGTGCACGCGGAAGACAAGGTCCTGAACCTCTACAGCTGGTCCGCCTACGTCCCGCCGCAGGCCCTGCAGCACTTCAAGGACGAGAGCGGCATCGAGGTGAAATACGACATCTTCGACAGTGCCGAAGCGTTGGACGCCAAGCTGCTGACCGGCGGCAGCGGCTACGACGTGGTCTTCCCCGCCAGCAGCGGCCTGGCCCGGGCGATCAAGGCCCAGGCCGTGCAACCGGTACAGCGCGAGCGGCTCAAGCACTTCGCCAACCTCGACCAGGAACTGCTGGCCAAGCTAGCCACGGTCGACCCGGATAACCGCTTCGGCGTGCCCTACACCTGGGGCACCGTGGGCCTTGGCATCAACAAGGACGCTGTGACCAAGCGTATCCCCGATGCGCCGCTGAACAGCCTCGACCTGCTGTTCAAGCCGGAATACGCCAGCCGCCTGAAGGACTGTGGCATCGCCGTGATCGATTCGCCGCAGGAGGTGATCAGCATTGCCCTGCATTACCTCGGGGAAGATCCCTACAGCACTGACAAGGCCGATCTCAAAGCCGTGCAGGCGCTGTTCGCCCAGTTGCAGCCGAACGTGCGCTACGTCGGCTCCGGCCGCCACATCAATGACCTGGCCAAGGGTGAGATCTGCCTGGCGCTGACCTACAACGGCGATGCCGCTATCGCAGCCGACCAGGCCCGCGAGGCGAAGATGCCGTTCGAGCTGATCTACCGCATCCCGAGTGAAGGCACGCTGATCTGGTTCGACACCATGGTGATCCCGGCCGATGCCCCGCACCCCGAGGCCGCCCATGCCTTCATCGACTTCATGCTGCGCCCCGAGGCCATTGCCGAACTGACCAACAGCCAGTTCTTCGCCAATGCGAACAAGGCGGCAACCCCGTTGCTCGACCCCGAGGTTTCCGGCGACCCGGACATCTACCCAAGCAAGGTCGTGCGCGACCGTCTGTTCAGCGAGCAGATCCAGTCGTTGAAAGACCAGCGCGCACGCACGCGGATCTGGACCAGTTTCCGTACCCAATATTGAGCAGCCTTCAATTACCTCGCACCACCCCACCCTTCGCCCTAGAGGGAGAGGGGAATCAATGGAGACCGATGAGATGGACCACGCCTTCGAAAACGACCAGGCCATTACCCGTGACAGCCTCTATGGCACGGCCGCCGAATCCACCTACGCCGGCATCACCAGCTTCATGCGCCGGCGCTACAGCCGCGACCTGCGCGGCGTCGACCTGGTGGTAAGCGGCGTGCCCTTCGACACCGCCACCACCAACCGCCCCGGCAGCCGCTTCGGGCCGCGTGCGATCCGCGCCGCCTCGGTGCAGATGGCCTGGGCTCGCCATTACCCCTGGGAGTTCGACCCCTTCGACCACCTCGCGGTGATCGATTACGGTGACTGCGCCTTCGACCATGGCACTCCGCAGGCCACCCCGGAAATCGTCCAGGCCCATGCCGCGCGCATTCTCGAGTCCGGCGCCGCCATGCTCACCCTGGGCGGCGATCACTTCATCAGCTACCCGCTGCTCAAGGCCCACGCTGCGAAGCACGGCCCGCTGTCGCTGATCCACTTCGACGCCCACAGCGACACCTGGCCGGACGAAGAGGTGAAGCGTATCGACCACGGCACCATGTTCTACCACGCCGCCCGCGAGGGACTGGTGGACCCGGCGCGCTCGGTGCAGATCGGCCTGCGCACCACCAATGACGACGTGATGGGCTTCCAGGTGCTGGATGCGCGCGAAGTGCACCGCCACACCCCGGAGCAGATTGCCGAACGTATTCGTGCGCGGGTCGGCGACAACCCGGTGTACCTGACCTTCGACATCGACTGCCTGGACCCCGCCTTCGCCCCCGGCACCGGCACGCCGGTGTGCGGCGGCCTCACCAGTCACCAGGCCCTGGAAATCCTCCGCGGGCTGCGTGGCATCAATTTGGTGGGGATGGATGTCGTGGAAGTGGCGCCGCCCTACGACAATGCCGAAGTCACCGCCCTGGCCGGCGCGACCCTGGCGATGGAAATGGTGTGCCTGTATGCGGCGCGGCATAAATTGGGGATGCGGTAGCGGCCATGCCGACGAGAATCACCCCTCTCCCTTTGGGAGAGGGGGCGGGGGTGAGGGCACTACGGATTGGCACGGTATTCCAAGTGAGGGGAAGCTGCCCTCATTCCAACCCTGGCTACGCGCCCCGCTCCTGAGGGAGTGGGAGCCGTCCGAGCCGCCGGCAAATTCAGATCCGGTCTCACCAAAGCGCCAACGTATAACTCAGGATCAACCGGTTCTCATCGATATCACTGCCGAAGTTGCTCCGCGTGCTCGCGTTACGCCACTTGATCCCGACATTCTTCAGCGGTCCGCTCTGCACCACGTAGGCAATGTCGGTGTTGCGTTCCCATTCCTCGCCTTCTCCGGCCACGCCGCGCAGGTCAACGTTGTCACCTGCCAAATAGCGGGTCATGAAGGTCAGGCCGGGAATCCCCAGGGCGGTGAAGTTGTAGTCGTAACGCGCCTGCCAGGAGCGTTCGTCTTCGTTGCCGAAGTCATTGATCTGCACCAGGTTCACCAGGTAGGCGTCGGTGCCGTTGATGTAGGCGAAGCCGGTGTCGCCGCTCATCCGCTGATAGCCGAGGCCGAACGCGTGGGCACCGAAGCTGTAGGTGAACAGCGCGCCGATTGCGGTGTTGTCCACGTTGCTGCCGCCATCGTCGGTGCTGCGTGCCCAGCGCAGGTCGGTCTTCAACGCCTGGCCATCGGCAATCGGCAACAGGTGGTTGAACGTCAGGTAATGCTGCTGGTAAAGGCCGTCGAGGCCGCCGTAGTGATAGGCGGTGCTGAGGTTCGGCGTCCACTTGTAGGTGGCGCCGGCGAAGTCGAACTGGTCGGTGGTCTTGGTCGAGCCCAGGGTAATGTTGCGGTTGCCGCCGTTGAAGACGGTCATCTCTTCGTTGTCGGAGGAGTTGCGCTGGTTGATGCGGTCGAAGCGGCCGAGGTCCAGGCTGAGGTTTTCCACCTCCGCCGAATTCAGCCAGGCGCCTCGGAAGGTCTGCGGCAGCAGGCGGCTGTCGTTATGCAGGGCCACCGGCAACTTGGGCAGCAAGGTGCCGACCTTCAGCGTGCTTTGCGAGGCGCGCAGCTTGGCGGTCAGGCCGAGTTCGCCATATTCGTCCTGGGCACGGTTGGGGGCTTCGCGGTCAGACTTCAGCAGCCCAGTGCCGACCCGGTCGGGGCTGGAGTCGAGCTTCAGGCCGAGCAGGCCAAGGGCGTCGGCGCCCACCCCGACCGGGCCCTCGGTGTACCCCGATTCATAGCGCAGCAGAAAGCCCTGGGCCCATTCTTCGGCCTTGTTCTGCTTGGCACCTTCCTGGCGGAAATCACGGTTGAAGTAGAAATTGCGTAGTTCGAGGCTGGCCTTGGAGTCCTTGATGAACTCCGCGCTGGCCGGGCCGCACAGGGCCAGGGCAGCGGTGCCGCAGAGGGCGAGGGTGAAGGGCTTGCGATCCATGGTGATTCCTCTTCTTGTTGTTTTGCGCACAGCGTTGCCCGCTCCGGCACGTGGCCAGAGGCGGAGATCAGGGAAAAAGACACGGGCTCAGAACGAGCCCGCGTTTCACGCTCAAACTCAGCTGAGGCTTTCGCCTCCGATCAGCCCGCGTAGGCCGAGGCGTTCCTCGCGGAACAGCCGCGAGTCCATCCGCTTCGGCTCCCGCACGATAGGAACGAAATCCATGCGGTCGAGGATGTCCCGTTCCAGGTCCACGCCCGGGGCGATTTCGATCAGTTCCAGGCCCTCAAGGGTCAGGCGGAACACGCAGCGCTCGGTGACGTAGAGCACCGGCTTGCCGGATTCGGCGGCGAGCCGGCCGGCGAAGGTGCGGTGCTCCACCTGGCGCACGAACTTGTGTACCGCGCCATCCTGGAGGATGCGCAGGGCGCCGTCTTCGATGCGGATGTCCTGCGGCCCGGCGGTGAACGTCCCGACAAAGACCACCGCCTTGGCGTTCTGGCTGATGTTGATGAAGCCGCCGGCACCGGCCAGTCGCGAGCCGAACTTGGAGACGTTGAGGTTGCCTTCTGCATCGGCCTGGGCCAGGCCCAGAAAGGCGATGTCCAGGCCGCCGCCGTCGTAGAAGTCGAACTGGTAGGGCTGGTCGATCAGAGCGGCGTGGTTGCTCGCTGCGCCGAAGTCCAGGCCGGAGGCCGGCACGCCACCGATCACGCCGGGCTCGGCGGTCAGCGTCAGCAGGTCGATCACGCCTTCCTCGGCGGCCACCGCGGCCACGCCTTCAGGCATGCCGATGCCGAGGTTGACCACGGCACCGGGCGGCAGCTCCAGAGCGGCCCGGCGAGCGATCAGCTTGCGCAGGTCCAGCGGCATCGGCGCCAGGCTGTCGGTGGGCACCTGCACCTCGGCGGCGAAGGCCGGGTTGTAAGTGGTGGCGAAGGTCTGCTGGTGGTTTTCCGCGCGAGCCACCACCACACAGTCGACCAGGATGCCGGGCACTTTCACCTCTCGCGGGTTGAGCGAGCCGCGCGCTACGACGCGTTCCACCTGGGCAATGACCAGACCGCCCGAATTGCGCGCGGCCATGGCGATGGCCAGGCTCTCGATGGTCAGTGCCTCGCGTTCCATGGAAAGGTTTCCGTCCTCGTCCGCGCTGGTAGCGCGGATCACTCCGACGTTGATCGGGAAGGTCTTGTAGAACAGGTAGTCCTCACCATCGATGGGCATGCGCCGCACCAGGTCGTCGGTGGTCCGCTCATTGAGCTTGCCACCGCCGAATGCAGGGTCGACGAAGGTGCCCAGGCCCACCTTGGACAGCTGCCCAGGCTTGCCCGCGGCGATGTCGCGGAACAGCTGCGAGATCACGCCCTGGGGCAGGTTGTAGGCCTCGATGCGGTTTTCCACCGCCAGCTTCTGCAGCCCCGGCACCAGACCCCAATGGCCGCCGATCACCCGACGCACCAGACCTTCATGGGCCAGGTGGTTGAGGCCGCGGCCTTTGCCGTCGCCCTGGCCTGCGGCATACACCAGGGTCAGGCCCTGCGGTGCTTGCTCGACCTGGAAGCGCTGCTCCAGGGCGATGGCGACTTCCTCGGCGAAGCCGATGCCAACGAAGCCGCCGCTGGCCAGGTTGGCGTTATCCGGAATTCGCGCCACCGCCTCGGCGGCGCTCATCACTTTGCTCATGGTTTACCTCGAGCGGATTGATCTGGGGATGAAGGCTCTGCTTTTCCTGTGGGGGCGATTTCAATCGCTAAGCGCTGCGCAGCGGCCCCATAAGGATCACAAGGGCAGCCCTTCGGCCTGCTTAGCGAATGAATTCGCCCCCACAAAGCCACAAAGCTGATCAGAAACTCCCGAACAGGCTGCCCAGGGTGATCACCACGGTGAGCGCCATCAGTGGGAAGATCACGGTGTTCATGAAGATGAATTTGTACGAGTCGCGGTGGGTCAGCTTGCAGATGGCCAGCAGCGAGATCACCGCACCGTTGTGCGGCAGGGTGTCCATGCAGCCGGAGGCCATGGCGGCAACGCGGTGCAGCAACTCGGGGCTGATGCCGGCGGCGTTGGCCATCGCCAGGTATTGCGCGCCCAGGGTCTTGAGGGCGATGGACATGCCGCCCGAGGCCGAACCAGTGATGCCGGCGAGGATATTCACCGCTACGGCTTCGGACACCAGCGGGTTGCCCGGCACGCTCAGCACCAGGTCGCGGATCACCACGAAGCCGGCCAGGGAGGCGATCACCGAGCCGTAACCCACTTCGGATGCGGTGTTGAGGATCGGCAGCATGGAGCCGAAGGTGCCTTCGTTGACGCTCTGCTTGAGGTCGACCCAGCGCTTCCAGTGCAGGCCGACCAAAAGCAACACGGCTGCCGCCAGGGCAACGATGATCGACCAGATACCGATCAGCGACTTGGCGTCCTGCAAGCCACCGAACTCGGGCTTGGCCAGGTAGCTGGTGTCGACGGTGGGCAGCACTTGCTTGGCCATCACGAAGTTCAACGCGATCACCAGCAGAATTGGCAGCAGGGCGATCCAGAAGCCGGTATTCGGCACCCCGGTCAGCTCCAGGGTGTCGTCCTTGTGGCTTCCGTAGCCCTCGCCGGCAGCCATCAGTTGCCGCGCTTGGGCGCTCAGCCACCAGCTGCCGAGGCCGAGCATCATCAGGCCGCCGATCAGTCCGAGGATCGGCGCGGCGAAGGCGTCGGTGCCGAAGAACGGGCTGGGGATGGCGTTCTGGATTGCCGGGGTGCCGGGCAACGCGGTCATGGTGAAGGTGAAGGCGCCTAGGGCAATGGCGCCCGGCAGCAGACGCTTGGGAATGCCCGCCTCGCGGAACAGCGCGGTACCGATCGGGTAGACCGCGAAGGCCACCACGAACAGCGAGACGCCGCCGTAGGTCAGCAGGCCGCAGGCCAGGACGATGGCGAGGATGGCCCGCTCGCGGCCCAGCTTGGTGACGATGCCTTGGGCAATGGCGCGGGCCGAGCCGGAGTCGTCCATCAACTTGCCGAAGATGGCGCCGAGCAGGAACAGTGGGAAGAACTGGATCAGGTAGCCGCCCAGGGCTTTCATGAAGACCTGGGTGTAGGTCGGCAGCATCAATGCAACGTCACCGGCGAAAAGCACGGCAAGCAGGGCCAGCAACGGGGCGAGAATCAGGACGTTGATGCCGCGGTAGGCGAGGTACATCAACAGCGCAAGCGAAATCAGGATACCTAGGGTGCCCATGGGGACTTCCTTCTTGTTGTTGTTTTCAGCCGCCTCGAGGCGGCCTGTTCAGCGGCCGCGCAATTCAGGCAGGTCGGCGGCCATGCAGGCATAACAGCGAAAGCTGTGCCAAGACGGATTACGACTTTGGTCGTAGTGGGAGAAAGGGCTGTGGATCGAGGGTTGTCGACGAAACTGGTGAATACTGGTCGAGGCGCGCTAGGGAATTGAGCTGTCCAGAATTCTGGACTGTGTCCAATTGTATGGACGCCTGTCCATACTTCTGGACAAATCCATTAGCCTTGATTGCTTTTCATGTGGGGGCGAATTCATTCCCAAAGCAGCCCATAGGCCTGCGCTTTTGGTCCTTCAGGGGCTGCTCTGCGGCCCTTTGCGAATGAATTTGCGCCCACACCTATCAAAGGCCATGCACCTGCAGCTTGTTGTACAGGCTCGCCCGGGCGATCCCCAGGCGTTCTGCGGCCTGGGTGCGGTTGCCATTGCAGGCGGCCAGGGCGTCGAGGATCGCCTGGCGCTCGGCGGCAGCAAGGCTTTCGGACAAAGGCCGGACCTCACGGGTCGGCGCTACGGGAGTGGCCAGGGCTGCTGCTGGCGCGCTTGCAGCAGGCACCGGGTCCACCAGCAGCGGGCGGATGGCGCGGGTGCCCAGCGGGCCGCTATCGCTGCTCATCTGCGCCCGTTCCAGCAGGTTGCGCAGCTCGCGCACATTGCCCGGCCAGGGCTGGGCCTGGAGGAGTTGCAGGGCGTCGTCGGCTAGTTCCAGCGGCGGCTGGCTGGAGCGGTTGGCGATGTCGTCCAGCAGGTGCTCGATCAGCGCGGGCAGGTCTTCGCGACGTTCGCGCAGCGGGGGCAGGCGCAGGGTGAGGACGTTGAGGCGGTAGTAGAGGTCTTCGCGGAACTGCCCGGCCGCCACCTTGGCTTCAAGGTCCACGTGGGTAGCGGCGATCACTCGCACGTTCAGCGCTTTCACCTGGTTGGAGCCCAGAGGTTCCACCTCCTGCTCCTGCAACACGCGTAGCATCTTCGCCTGCAGGGGCAGCGGCAGGTCGCCGATCTCATCGAGGAGCAGTGTGCCGCCATCGGCCAGCTCGAACTTGCCAGCACGAGCGCGGCGCTCGGCACCGGTGAAGGCGCCCGGAGCGGTGCCGAAGAGTTCGGCTTCCACCAGGGATTCAGGAATCGCCGCCACGTTCACCGCAACGAAAGGCCCGTTGGCGCGCAGCGACAGGTTGTGGATGCCCTGGGCCAGCAGCTCCTTGCCAGTGCCGGTTTCGCCGCGCAGCAGCACCGTGGCGTCGAGCTGCGCGGCGCGGCGTGCCTGGCGTTTCACTTCGCTGGCGGCGGCGCTGGTGCCGATGAACCCTGCGATGGTATAGCGTGCGCGGCGGGCCTTGGCCAGTTCGCGCTGGGTGGCGGCCAGTTGGGTCTGCAACTGGTTGTACTTGGCCATGAGCGGCTGCAGGTGGCGGGCGCGGTCGAACAGCACGAAGCCCAGTGCGCCGACCAGGGTGCCGTCCGCGTCGCGCAGTGGAATGCGGGTGACCACGAAGTGCTCGTCACCGAAGGCCATCAGGTCGAGCATGCTCGGCTGGCCGCTCTGCACCACTTCGCGCAGGCGGCTGGCCGGCAGCACTTCCTCGATTTCCTTGCCGAGTACGCTGCGCGGGTCCGTGATGCCGACCTTGGCGGCGTACTTGTCGTTGATCCAGACGATGCGCGCCTGGCGGTTCACCGCGATGGTGCCCTCGCACTGGGCATCGAGGTGGTCGAACAGCAGCGGCATCGCCACTTCGCGGAAGCGCTCGGGGGAGACGCCGATGATCAGGCCGTGCTGGTCGAGGTCTTCACAGGCGATGGGCATGGCAGGGGCATCCGGCTGAAACATCAGGCAGCGATTATGGGGGCCTGTCGTAATGAACGCCTAGCCTGTAGGACTGTCGATAGCTGGGCAGATGACCTTTCCCACAAGGAGTGTTCCATGGACCTGATCCGCATCCTCATCGCCATCCTCCTGCCGCCGCTGGGCGTCTTCCTCCAGGTCGGCTTCGGCGGCGCCTTCTGGCTCAATATCCTGTTGACTCTGCTCGGTTACATCCCCGGCATAGTTCATGCCGTGTACATCATCGCCAAACGCTAGGTGCGGGCCCGCCCCGTAGGATGGATTGAGCCTGCGATACCCATCAATCGAAGCATCCACCATCGATGGGAATCGCTTCGCTCGTCCCATGGTGCGGGCAAATGCTTAATCCACCATCTTGATCAGGAGGATGCCGGCGGTGACCACGCAGGCCGCGAGGATGCGGCGGATGCCGAAGGGCTCCTTGAACACCAGGCTGGCGATGATGGCAGCGATGATGACGCTGCTCTCGCGCAGGGCCGCGACCTTGGCCACGTTGTCCAGGGTCATGGCGTAAAGCACCAGGCCGTAGGCCACGCAGTAGTTGAAACCGCCGAACAGCCCGACTTTCCAGTTGGCCTGGGCGAAGCGCAGCACCAGCGAGCCACGGCGCATCCAGGCCACCACCGGGATGGTCATGCTCTGCATCAGCGTCAGGTAGACCACGAACTGCAGCACGTTGTCGGCACGACGCACGCCCTGGGCATCGATCAGGGTGTAGAGCGCCACCCCGGCGCCGGCCAGCGCGGCGCAGCCCAGAGCTTTCAGGGCTCGGGATTCCAGGCGGGTGGAGAGCAGGCTGAGGATGCCAAGTGAGATCAGCACAATGCCCAGCTGCATGGCTCCGGACAGGTGCTCGCCGAACACCAGCCCGGCGCAGAGCGCCACAAGCAGCGGCGGTAGGCCGCGCACCACCGGGTAGACCTGGCCGAAGTCGCCGAACTGGTAGGCACGGATCAGGAGCAGCCGGTACAGGGTATTCACCACCACCGACAGGCCGATCAGGCCCCAGACTACCGGCGGCGGCGGACTTACCAGCGGCAGCAGGGCAATGCTGAAGCAGAAGGCTACGCCGTCCACCAGGGCCATGGAGGAGAGGCGGTCGCTGCCAGCCTTGATCACCGCGTTCCAGGAGGCGTGCATCAGGGCGGAAAGCAGGACCACCAGGGTGGCGAGATCGGTATCCGACAACACGTGAAATCCCCTGCCGCAAGAGGCTGTAAGTGTGGTGCCAAGGGTGCGGGTTCATCGAGACATCATTCAAATCGTTTATCGTTATCCGTCGAATAACTCTCACTGATGGCCTGCCCATGAATCTCTTCCAGCTTCGCGCGTTCGATGCGGTGGTCCGCGAAGGCAGTTTCACCCGTGCGGCCGAGCGGCTATGCATCAGCCAGCCGGCGGTGACCGGGCACATAAAGGCACTGGAAGAGCATTACCAGGTGCGTCTGCTGCGGCGCACCGCCCGGCAGGTGGAACCGACCGAATTGGGTCGGCGGCTGGCGGCCATCAGCCATGCCCTTTTCGCCCTTGCCGACCAGGCTGAAGACCTGCTGGACAGCAGCCAGGCGCTGGTTTCCGGTCGCCTGGAGCTTGCCGCCGACAGCCCGCACCTGGTCATGCCGCTGCTGGCGCGGATGCGCGAGCGCCATCCCGGCGTGCGCATCAACCTGCGTCTGGGCAACACCCAGGAGACGCTGACCGCGCTGAACGGCGAGCGGGTCGACCTGGCGGTGATCAGCGATATCTCCGAGCGCCCAGGCCTGCTCCTTCAGCCATTGGGAGAGGCGCGCCTGTGCCTGTTGTTGCCAGCCAATCACTCGTGGGTGGGAACGCGGGAGGAGGTGGCGCTGCATGAGCTGCGCGGCGAGGTGCTGCTGCAACGCGAGCCGGCCTCGCTGACTCGTCGAACCTTCGAGCGCGCCTGCTTGGACCTGGGCCTGGAACTGCGTGCCGAACTGGAGCTGAACAGCCGCGAGGCGGTGATCGAGGCGGTCGCAGCGGGGCTTGGGGTGAGCATCATCTATTCGCTCGAGGTCCCCCGCGATTCGCGTGTGCGGGCGCTGCCCTTGCAGGGCGAGGGGCTGGTGAGCCGGCATTTCCTGGCGTGCCTGGAGCGCCATGCGGAGCTCAGAGTGGTGCAGGCGTTCTTCGAGGTGGCGGCAGACGCTCACTAATCCAACTCCTCTCCCTGAAGAGGAGACTCGTGTCTGCAAAGCAGGATGTTGCCGGAAGCTCGGGGTGATGCCTTACCACAGGGGCCAGCTCCCCTCTCCCGTTGGGAGAGGGGCTGGGGGTGAGGGATGCTCCAAGCCAGCTCGGTGTCCGCCAATGCTGTTCTTCGCTGCATTCAGCAACAATCTACGACTCCGCAGGCCATACCCTTTCCCCACCTCCCGGCTGTTCCTTCCACGCCTGCAGCGATCGCGTCGGCAGATCGAAATAGTCCCGCGTCCGTGCATAGCCATGCCCGCCCATGCGGCCGATGGCATCCAGCCCGAGCTGGTCGATATTCAGCGTCTGCGGGTCGATCAGCTCTTCGCGCACGTGGGCCATCAGCACTTCGCCGAGGATGATTTCCCGCGATTGGCCGATGGACAGGCCCATCATGCGCCGACATTCCAGGGCCACAGGCGCTTCCTTGATCCGCGGGCAACCGACGCGGCTGCCAGGGATGGCGGTCAGCCCTGCAGCAATCAGTTCGTCGAAGCCCGGTTCGAAGGGCACGGCGCAGACGTTCATGGCTTCCACCAGCGCATCGCTGACGATGTTCACGGTGAACTCCTGGTTCAGCAGGATGTTACGCGTGGTGTCCTTGGGGCCGAGGTCGGCGTGGTTCTCCACCCCCAAGGCAAGGATCGGCGGGTCGGCGGAGAGGGCGTTGAAGAAGCTGAAGGGAGCGGCATTTGCGCGTCCTTGCGCATCCACCGTGGTGACCAGGGCGATAGGCCGGGGCACCACGCTGCCGATGAGGATCTTGTATTTCTCACGGGGGCCCAGTTGGGCGAAGTCGAAGCTCAGCATGGCGTGTTCTCTTTATTGGTCGGGCGCGCTGGCGAGGGTGCAGAGCGGCCGCGCTTCGCTCCAGGCATCGGCGAAGGGGATGGCCGGTTGGAACAGACTGCGCCAGTCGGGCTGGCCGAAGGCGCGTGTGGCGTGACTCCGCATCAGCGCGTGGAACTGCTGCTGGGCCTGGTGCTGGAGACTCGCGTAGTCGACGCCGTTCACCTGGCCGTCGTGCATCACGCAGCGGCCGTCGATCCAGCTGGCGATGCAGTCGTCGCCACGGCCGGCGAGGATCAGGTTCTTCAGCGGGTCGAACAGCGGGCCGAGGTGCATGCCAGCGAGGCTGAACACGGTGATGTCGGCACATGCCCCCGGCGCCAGGCGGCCGAGGTCGTCGCGACCCAGGGCCTTGGCGCCACCGAGGGTGGCAGCGTTGTAGAGGTCGAGGGCGCTGGTCTGTGCGCTGCCGCCTTCCTTGAGGCGGGCGATATTCAGGCCCTGGCGCATGTTGTCCAATAGGTCCGCCGGCCAGGTGTCGGTACCGAGGGCGAAGTTGACACCGTGGGCGCGGTAGCGGCCGAAGGAATCCAGCGCTTCGCCGTCGCGGGCGAACACCACCGGGCAGTGGACCAGGCTGGAGCCGTTTTCCGCTAAGCGCGCGAGGTCGTCATCGCCTTCGATGTAGATACCGTGGGGCAGCACGCTGCGCGGCCCGAGCAGCTCGAGGTGTTCCAGCCAGGCCAGCGGCGCCAGGCCACGCAGTCGTTTGACCCGCTTCACTTCACCGGGGCCCTGGCAGCAATGCAGGCGCACCGGGGCGGCCAGTTCGCAGCTGAGGGCGGCGGTGCGTTGCAGCAGCGCCGGAGTGCAGGTCTGGATGCGATCGGGCAGCAGGGCGCCACGGATCAGGCCGCCGTGGCTGCCATCGAATTCGCGGAAGAAGCGCTCGGCAGCGTCCAATCCGGCCAGGCCGCGGGGTTCATCCCAGTGCTCGGCGAGGGTGCCGTCGGCGCGTAGGTATTGCATGCCGCTCATGTAGCAAGGGCCGAGGTAGGCGCGCAGACCCAGTTCGGCCGCCACGCCGGCCACGGCGGCGAACTCGTCGAAGGTCTCCGCCCACTCGCGGTAGTACATAGAGGTGATCGGCATGGCCGTGGTGATGCCGTTGCGGATCAGTTGGGTGAAGGCGTAGCGGTACTTGAATACTTCTTCGTCGAAGCTATAGCTCTCACGCGGTCCCTTGGCCAGGTACTCTGCCGACCACATGCGGCCCATGTCGCGCTCGTCGCCGTTGTCGAGGGTGAGCACGGTGGAGTCGAGATCGCCTAGGGCGTCGAGGTCGATGAAACCTGGGCCGAGCAGGGCGTTGCCGTAGTCGATCCACTGGTCGACCGGGCCGGGAAAGCCGCGGCCGACGAAGAGAATGCGCGCGCCTTCGATGACCACCTCGCCATCGCGCCAGAGCACGTGGCGACTGCCGTCGAAGCCGACCACGCAGCTGGCCTTGAGGCCGATGCGGCGCGGCGCGGTCACAGGCGGCTCTCCAGCAGACGGCCCGAATCGGCGACCAGCCGGCCGGCACGGAACACCTGGCGTTGCGGTCGGGCGACGACCGCTTCACCCAGGCTCTGCGCGGGCAGCAGCAGGAAGTCGGCGCGCTGGCCGGGCACAAGGCAATTAACTTCACGACCCAGCGCCATGGCGCCGTGGCTCGAGGCGGCCTCGAAGGCTGCGACCAGTTCTTCGTCCTTGTTCAGGTCGAAGCGGAAGGCCAGAAGCATTGCACGTTCGAGCATGTCGCCGTTGCCCATGGGCGACCAGGCATCGCGGATGCCGTCCGAGCCCAGGCAGAGGTTCACGCCCGCCTCATGCAGGGCGAGGAAGGGTGGCACGGCGCAGTCGGCCGGTGCCGAACTCATCAGGGAGATTCCGAGGGCGGCCAGGCGTTCGGCCAGCGGCCGCACTTGCCCCCAGGGCGCCATCCCTAAGCAGTAGGCGTGGCTGATCATCACCTTGCCCTGACGGGCGAAGCGTTCGGTGTAGTCGGCGATGCGGGCGATCTGCCAGAGGCCGAGTTCGCCTTTGTCGTGCAGGTGAATGTCGACCCCACGGTCGAACTCGGCAGCGAGACCAAAGACGATGTCGAGCTGGGTGATGGGGTCGTTGTCGATGCCACAGGGGTCGAGACCGCCGACGTTCTCCACGCCCAGGCCGAGGGCTTCACGCATCAGCTCGGCGGTACCAGGGCGGCTGACCAGCCCGGTTTGCGGAAAGACCACCAGCTCCAGGTCGATCAGGTCGTGGTAGCGCGCCTGCAAGGCCTGCATGGCTTCGACATGGCGCAGGCCGAATTCGGGATCGATATCCACATGGCAACGCATGGTCAGCGAGCCAAGGGCGATGCAGTTTTCCAGCAGGGCGCCGGCGCGCTCGGCGATGGGCGCGGTGACCTCGCGTAGTACGCGGCGCTCGTTGGCGATGTAGTCCTTGAGTGTCGGGCCGGCGCTATTGGGGCGCCAGGGTTGGCCCCAGAGGGTCTTGTCCAGGTGGATGTGGCTTTCCACCAGGGCAGGGGTCATGAGCCGGCCTGCGCCGTCGATATCGCCGGCTACGTCTGGTCCAGTAGAGGCCGGGCGGCGCTCGACAAGCAAGCCGTCACGGATCAGGAAGTCTTCGGCTGCGCCGCCCAAGGGGCGGACGTTGCGCAGCCAGTAGCTATCAGCCATGGGAACCTCTGAAGCAGTGTGGTGGCACGATGTGTTCCCGTAGGAGCGTCAGCCCTTGAGCTTGGACCAGATGCGGTCCTGCAGCTCGCGCGCCTGGTTGCTGCATTCCTTCTCGGGACGCAGGCGTTCGGTGTATTCGTCGGGCATGTTGATGGCGTCCGTCACTTTCCACTTGGCGTCGAGAAGCTTGTCGCTGTCGATGCCGTTGGCGTAGGCAATCGCGTTGGACACGGCGGCAGCGTTTTCCGGTTTCATCATCCAGTCGATGAAGATCTTCGCGTTGCCCGGATGCGGCGCGCTTTTCGGCACGGCGAAGTTGTCTTGGAACATGGCCACGCCTTCACGCGGATAGACGTATTTGATGGTGCTCTTCTGCAGGGTGGCGCGGGCGGTGGAGCCGTTCCAGTTCTGCATCATGATCACCTCGCCCGAGGCCATGCGGTCCACGGTGTTGTCGGAGCTGTACATCTTCAGGAAGGGCTTTTGCTTCTGCAGCAGCTCGAGGATGCGCTTGGCGTCCTGCGGATTCTCACTGCACTCATCCACGCCCAGGTAGTGGCTGGCGGCGTTGATCACACTGCTGGGAGTGTCCAGCGCGGCGAGCTGGCCCTGCAGTTCGGGACGCGGCTCGAAGAACTCCTTCCAGGAGTCATCCAGCTTGCCGCCCGGCACCCGTGCGCTGTCGTAGGAGAAACCGGTCGTGCCCCAGAGGTAGGGCGCCGAATACTTACGGCCGGGATCGAAATCAGGGTCGCGGAAGGCCGGTTTCACATGCACGAAGTTCGGCAGGCTGGAGGCGTTGATTTCCTGCAGGTAGCCCTGCTTGATCAGGGTGCGCATGATTGAGTGCGACGGCACGATCACGTCGTACGCGGCGCCGCCGGCCTGCAGCTTGGCCAGCAGGGTTTCGTTGCTGTCGTAACCGTCCATGGTGACCTTGATGCCGGTCTCCTTCTCGAATTTTGCCAGCAGCTCCACCGGGTAGTAGTCGGTCCAGTTGTAGAAGAACAGTTCCTTGGGCTCATCCGCCTGGGCGAAGCTCGCGGCGAAACAGCTCAGGGCAAAACCGGCTACCCCATGACGCAATGCTTTCAACTTCATTGTTTTTCTCCGGGTTGAATAACAGGGTTGGGCAGTAGTGAAGCGATGGATCAGGTGGTGGGTTTGCCACGCTGGCCGAGCCAGTACGACAGGACCACCAGCACGATCGAGATCGCCAGCATCAGGGTCGAGATGGCGTTGATCTCGGGAGTCACCCCGGCCTTGATGGCCGAGAAGATGTAGACCGGCAGCGTCGTCGAGCCGGGGCCAGCGACGAAGAAGGTCATGATGAAGTCGTCGAGGCTGACCACGAACGCCAGCACCGCGCCGGACAGGACCGCCGGGAAAAGCAGCGGCAGGGTTACTCGGCGGAAGGTATGGAAGGGGTTGGCGTAGAGGTCGTTGGCAGCCTCCAGCAGGCTCTTGTCCAGGTCGTTCAAGCGTGCGCGGATCGGTAGGTAGGCAAACGGGATGCAGAAGCCGACGTGGGCGATGATCACCGTCAGCAACCCGAGCTTGATGCCGAGCGCCATGAACAGCAACAACGTGGCTACGGCGGTGACGATCTCCGGCAGGATCAGCGGCAGGTTGATGCCGCCTTCCACCATCTTCTGGCCGTAGAACGGCCGGTAGGTGGCCAGGGCCGCCAGTAGGGCAATGGCGGTGGCGCACACGGTGGCGATGCCAGCGACGATTACCGAGTTCAGAGCCGCTGCCTGGATCGACGGGTTGGCCAGGATGCGCCCGTACCAGGCGAAGGAGAACTCGGTCCAGACGGTGGCGGTGCGGTTGGCGTTGAAGCTGTAGGCGATCAGCACCAGGATCGGCAGGTACAGGTAGGCCAGGACCAGCAGGCTGGTTTCGCGGGTCAGCGGCAATTTCTTCAGATGGTTGGCGATCATCAGCGGGCTCCCTGGCGGACGGCTTTGGCGACCTTGCGGCTGTAGAGGGCGTAGAAAACCAGAGCGAGCAGCATCAGGCCGAGCAGGAGGAACGACAGCGAGCTGCCCAGCGGCCAGTTGCGTGCGGTGCCGAATTGCTGCTGGATCAGGTTGCCGATCATCAGTGTCTTGCCGCCACCGAGGATCGCCGGGGTGATGAAGGCACCCAGGCTCGGCACGAACACCAGCAGGGAGCCGGCCACCACGCCGGGCATGGAGAGCGGCAGGATCACCCGGCGTAGGGCTTTGACGCGGTTGGCACCGAGGTCATAGGCAGCTTCCACCAGGCGCCAGTCGAGCTTCTCCAGAGTGGAGTAGATCGGCAGGATCATGAACGGCAGGAAGCTGTAGACCAGGCCGATCACCACGGCGAAGTCGTTGTACAGCAGGGTGATGCCTCCGGCCTGCGGGAACAGCGCGTTGAGACTCTGCGCCAGCCAGCCGTGCTCACGCAGGATGATCAGCCAGGCGTAGTTGCGGATCAGCAGGTTGGTCCAGAAGGGGATGGTGATCAGCAACACCATCAGGTTGCGCGAGCGCTCGCTGAGGCTGCTCATCCACAAGGCTACGGGGAAGCCGAAGAGGAAGCACAGCAAGGTGGTACCGCCGGCCTGGAGCACCGAGCGCAGCAGCGCCTGGGCGTAGACCCAGTTGAGTTCCAGATTGCCGTCGAAGTCCTCCTGGAAGAACAGCTGCACATAGCTCTGCCATTGCCAGTCGGCGCTCCAGTCTACGCCGCCGTAGAGGTTGCGCGGCAGCAGGCTGATGTAGCCCATAATGCCGAGCGGAATGGCGATCAGACAGACCAGGGTGAGCAGCACCGGGGAGAGCAGCAGCAGGCGGTTGAGGCTCGGGGGAGTGGCGCTGACGCTCATCTCAGGCCTCCATCAGCAGGCAGGCGTGGGGTGGCAGATGCACCGCCACTTGCGAGCCGACTGCACGGGCGCTGGAGCCGCCCTCGTTGCTTTCGCGCAGCATCACCTTCGCGTCATTGGGGAGCCGGCACTGGTAGAGGGTGGCGGTGCCGACATAGAGCACCGCCTCGATCACGCCGCGCAGGTGGTGTGGCTGGTTCGGTTCCACCAGCTTCGAACGCTCGGGGCGGAAAGCCAGTTGCATCTTGCCGCTGTCGGCACGTTCGCCGAGGTTGCAGGGGATTTCCACCTGCAGGCCCTCAGGCTGGAACAGGCTGCCGTTCTGTGGGCATTGGCGCAGGTTACCGGGCAGGAAGTTGATGTCGCCGATGAAGTGCGCGACAAACCGGTGCTGCGGGCGTTCGTAGATTTCGTTGGGGCTGCCGACCTGGAGGATCTTGCCGGACGACATCACTGCGATACGGTCGGAGAGCGTCAGCGCTTCTTCCTGATCGTGGGTGACGAAGATGAACGTGATGCCCGCCTCCTGCTGTACGCGCTTGAGCTCGACCTGCATCTCCTTGCGCAGCTTCAGGTCCAGCGCCGACAGTGGCTCGTCCAGCAGTAGCACGTCGGGCTTGGGCGCCAGCGCTCGGGCCAGGGCCACGCGCTGCTGCTGGCCGCCGGACAATTCGGCGGGGCGACGCTTGGCCAGGTGCTCCATCTGCACCAGCGCCAGCATTTCCTTGACCCGCCCTGGGATGGCCCCGCGATCCTGCCCCTGCATCTCCAGGCCGAAGGCGATATTCTCCGCCACGCTCATATGCGGGAAGAGTGCGTAATTCTGGAACACGGTATTGACCCGGCGCTTGAACGGCGGCAGGTCGTTGACCCGTTGTCCGCCGATGCGGATATCGCCGGAAGTGACCTGCTCGAAACCGGCGATGGACCTTAGCAGCGTGGTCTTGCCGCAGCCCGAGGGGCCGAGGAGGGTGAAGAATTCGTTGTGCTGGATGGTCACCGAGACGTCATCGAGCGCAGGGCTAACCTCGGGGTCGTCCGTGTAGCGCTTGCTGACGTGTTGCACCTCGATAGTCGATGCATGCTTCATAGTGGTGCATTCCTCTTGTTTTTGTATGCAAAAATTGAATGCAATCTAGAAATACTCGGATTATGCTGACAGCGCAACCGGGTTTTTTTGCGGGCTTGTTTCCGCTTGAAACGGTTTGCACACGGAATTACGGAGTCACGAATGGCAGACAAGAAGCTGGAAACCACGGTGGACCGTGTTTACCAAGGGGTTTACCAGGCCATCAGCAATCGCTCGTTGCGCCCGGGGATGAAACTGGGCGAGGCCTCGCTGGCCGAGTTGTTCAACGTCAGCCGCACCTCGGTGCGGGCGGCGCTCAAGCAACTGGAAGCGGATGGGCTGGTGTCCACCGAGCCAAATAAAGGTGCCTGGGTCTCACTGCCCAGTGACGAAGAGATCCGCTCGCTGTTCGAAACGCGGCGGCTGATCGAGATCGGGATCGTCACCGAGCTTTGCCGGCGCCGGGACAGCGCGGCCATGCGCGACTTGCGCGATCACCTGCTGCTGGAAGAAGAGGCCAGGCGCGAGCACGATCACCAACGGCTGATCCACTTGCTCGGCGAGTTCCATATCAAGCTGGCCGAGGCCCTTAATAACCCGGTGCTGCTGGACTGGTTCCGCAAGCTGATTTCCCGCGCTTCGCTTTACGCCGCTGCGCTGGACGACGACCGTCATGACGTGTGCCGCGACGACGAGCACCTACGGCTGATCGAGTTCATCGAGGCTGGCAACCAGAACGCCGCCATTGAACTGACCTGTATTCACCTGGCGGGTATCGAAAACGCCATCCTCGACGTGGCCGGCAAGCTCAAGGCGAACTACCACCCGCTAAAACACCTGATCGAGACCTGACCTCGGCCATGAAGATCCAGCTGATCAACCCGAACACCAGTGCCGCCATGACGGCCAGCCTCGCTGATGCGGCGCGGCAGGTGCTGCACCCCGGCAACCAGTTGCTGGCGGTGACCAATAGCGCCGGCCCAGCCTCTATCGAAGGCCACTACGATGAAGCGCTGAGTGTGCCAGGGTTACTCCAGGCGATCCGTGACGGCGAGCGCAACGGTGTTCAGGGCCATGTGATCGCCTGCTTTGGCGACCCCGGCCTGCTGGCCGCGCGGGAGATCGCCCGGCACCCGGTGATCGGCATCGCCGAAGCTGCCATGCACCTGGCCACATGGGTCGCCACCGGTTTCAGCATCGTCACCACCCTCGGTCGCACCAAGGTCATCGCCCGTCATCTGGTGGAACGCTACGGCTTCCACCAGCATTGCCGGGGCATCCACGCGGTGGAAATTCCGGTGCTGGCGCTGGATGACGACCCCGAGGACCTGCTGCGTAGCATGCGCGCGGCCTGCGCCGGAGCATTGGAGCGGGACGAATCCGGCGCCATCGTGCTCGGCTGCGCCGGCATGAGCCACCTGGCCGCTGAGCTGACCGAGGCGCTGGGCGTGCCGGTCATCGACGGCGTAAGCGCGGCGTTGAAAATGGTGGAAATGCTCGGGGAACTGAAGCTGAGCACCAGCAAACGGGGGGACTTGGATTATCCGCTGGCCAAGCCCTATGCGGGGTACTTGCAGGGGTTTGCCTGGCCTGCCCTCACCCCCGCTTCCTCTCCTCTTTAAGGAGCGGGGGCGCCCTGCAGCCACCCAAACAATCGATCCGTCTCTTCCAACCGGCACAACTCGCTGCCTTCGGTCATGATCGCAGCCGTCCCCGCGGCCACGCCGTAACGCGCCGCCTCCAGCCACCCGGCTCCCGCCGCCAGCTTCAGCGTGACCGCCGCGACCAGGCTGTCGCCCGCGCCGACCGTACTGCGGCGCGGCACCGTCGGCGCCGGAATGCGCTCGATCAGCGAGTCGGTCACCAGTAGCGCGCCTTGTGGCCCCAGGGACACCAGGACACCCTCACAGCACCCCGCCTCCACCAGCCCGCGCGCCAGTTGTGCCAGTTGTTCCGGCCCGGCGATAGCCACCCCGGCCAGCGCGCTCAGTTCCTCCAGGTTCGGTTTGATCAGGAACACGCCGCCCACATCCAGCGCTTGGCGCAGGACTGGGCCGGTGCTGTCGACCACGCAGCGTACCCCGTGTCGCACGGCTCCCTGCAGGAGGCGCGGCAGAAAGTCCGCCGCCAGTCCCTCCGGCAGGCTGCCGCTGATCACCAGGTAATCTGGGGCTGGGATCGCCGCCAGTGCGGCGAGCAAGGCTTCCTGCTCTGCCGGCGCGAGCCGGGCGCCGGGCATGACGAAACGGTACTGCTGCCCGTCGGATTGGTTCGTCACGTTAATGCACTCGCGCGTCCACTCCGCAATCGGCACCACCCGATTCGCCACGCCCTCGGCATTCAGCCGCTCCACCAAGTGCTGCCCCGTCGATCCACCGGCCGGAAACAACGCAAACGCCTCGCCCCCCAGCCGGCGAATCGCCCTGGCCACATTGATCCCACCCCCGCCAGGCGCATATATCGGCGTGCTGCAGCGCAGCTTGTCATTAGGACAAAGCCGCGGGATGCCGGTGGCAAGGTCCAGTGCTGGGCTCAAGGTCAGGGTGACGATGCGGAAAGTGGTGGCCATGCTGCGGACCCTGCTTGGTGGAGGAAGGGCATACAGGATCAGCGTAGGCGAGTGCTGACTTGGGATCAGCAAGGAAGCGATCAGCGTCAGACAGAAACGCAAAAGCCGCGCACTGCGCGGCTTTCGATTTGGTGGGCCCACACGGACTCGAACCGTGGACCAAAGGATTATGAGTCCTCTGCTCTAACCGACTGAGCTATAGGCCCCAGAAGGCCGGCGGATTATACAGGCGCCTTATGTTGAGCGCCAATCGTCGGCAGGGGGCTTAGGAATTTTCGGGCGAAGGCCTCGGCCGGCAGGGGAGAGCTGACGATGAACCCCTGGATCTGCTCGCAGCCTTCCTGGGCCAGGAAGTGTTCCTGGGCAGTGGTTTCCACTCCTTCGGCGATTACGGTCAGTTGCAGGCTGCGGCCCAGGGCAATGATGGCGCGGGTGATGGCGGCGTCGTTGGCGTCGTCCGGCAGGCCGCTGACGAAGGATTTGTCGATCTTCAGAGTGTCCAGCGGCAGCCGCTTGAGGTAGCTGAGCGAGGAGTAGCCGGTGCCGAAGTCGTCGATGGCCAGTTGTACGCCCAGGGCCTTGAGGTCGTGGAGCACGCCCAGGGCCTCTTCGGCCTGGCTCATGATGAAGCCCTCGGTGATTTCCAGTTGCAGGCGCTGCGGGTCGAGCCCAAGGCTCTGAAGCAGCTGCTGCAGGCGATCCGCGAGGGTCGTTTGACGCAGTTGCGCGCCGGCCAGGTTGACCGAGATTGGGCCGAAGGGTGCGTGCTGCTCCTGCCATTGCTGCATCTGCTCGCAGGCCTTCTGCAGGACCCAGTCGCCCAGTGGAAGGATAAGGCTGCATTCTTCGGCGAGTGGGATGAAGCGTTCGGGAGGGATCTCGCCGAGGATGGGGTGGTTCCATCGGATCAGAGCTTCAGCTCCAACGAGGCATCGGGTGCCGAGGCAGAGTTTGGGTTGATAGACAAGGTAGAGCTGGTCGCGCTCCAGGGCGCGGCGCAGTTCGTTCTCCAGGGCCATGCGCTCGGTGGCCTGGAAGGTCAGGTCGCGGGTATAGAGCTCGACGCGGTTGCGCCCGCACGCCTTGGCCCGGTACATGGCAGCGTCAGCATTTTTTACCAGCGTTGCGACGTCTGTACCGTGCTCGGGGAACAGGCTGATGCCGATGCTGGCGCTGATGAAGAACTCATGATTCCCTGCGGGAACCGGGGCATCGAAGCAGGCGAGGAGTTTGTTGGCGACCGCTTGGGCATCGCCTGCGTTATGCAGGCCTGGCAGGAGGATGATGAATTCGTCGCCGCCTAGGCGGGCAACGGTGTCGATGTCGCGTAGCTGGTCACGTAGACGGTTGGCGATGCCCTTCAACAGTTGGTCGCCGACCGGGTGGCCGAGGCTGTCGTTGATGTGTTTGAAACGATCCAGGTCGATGAACAGGACGGCGCCATGGTGGTTGTCGGCCGTGGCATCGTTCAGGGCCAGTTGCAGGCGGTTTTCGAAGAGCAGCCGGTTGGGCAGGCCGGTGAGTGGGTCGTGGTGAGCCTGGTGGTCGAGGCGCGCTTGGGCGTGCTTTAGTGGCGAGATGTCGGCAAACACGCCGACGTAGTGGGTAACGCCCTGGCTATTATCACGGACTGCGTTGATGGTCAGCCATTCTGGGTACTGCTCGCCATTTTTGCGACGGTTCCAGATTTCACCTTGCCAGTGGCCATCCTGCTCGAGCTGGTACCACATGGCGGCAAAGAAGGCGCTGTCGTGGTGGCCAGAGGCGAGCAGGCGAGGAGTCTCGCCGAGGGCTTCGGCTTCGCTGTAGCCGGTGATTTCGCTGAAAGCCCGGTTGACCGCCGTGATGCGTTGCTCGGCGTCGGTGATCATCACCCCTTCGGCGGTGCTTTCGAAGACGGTGGCTGCCTGCTGGAGTTTCTCCTGCATCTGCTGGCGTTCGGTGATGTCGCGGGCGATGGTGAGGATGCAAGGTTCGCCGTTGATCGGTATGGGCTGGGCAGAGAGTTCGCACAAACGAATCTGGCCGTTCTTCTGGCGAATAGGCGCAGTGAAGTGGTGCAGGCTGCCTTGCTCGCGCAGCACGCTGACCATGTAATCGCGATCTTCCGGGTTGGCCCAGAGGCTGAGTTCGAGGGTCGAGCACTCGGTGGCTTCCTGGGCGCTGTATCCGGAAATGCGGCTGAAGCCTCGGTTGGCTTCGATCAGCTTGCCATCGCTCAGGCGAGTAATCAGCAGGCCATCAGGCGACGCATGGAAGGCGCGGGCAAACTTTTCCTCGGAAACCTGTAACAGCTGTTGGGTCTGTTTGACCTGGGTGATGTCGCGGACGACCACGACCAGGGCCGGCGCGTCATCCAGCTGGATGGTCTGGGCTGAGATGAGGCCGGTGAAAATCGCGCCGTTGCGGCGGCGGAAGGGCATTTCCAGATTGTGCAGCGGGTTGCCTTGCTGCAGGCGCTGGAGCAGCGTCGGACCTATGCCGGGGATACCCCAGATGTCGAGGCTGGTTGCGGAGCGGCCGAGGGCATCCTGCGCGCTGATGCCTATCTGTTGTTCGAAAGTGTGGTTTACCGCCAGCAGGGTGCCGTCCGAGCGCCGTGCGATGACGATGATGTCGGGGCAGTTGTGGAAAACCGAGGCGAACTTCTGTTCCGAGAGTCGCAGCGCCTGTTCGGTCTGCTTGGCCTCGGTGATGTCGACCATCAGGCCGCGCATGATCAGGCCGTCGCGGTGTGGGATGAGGGTGACGATGTCGTGTATCCAGAGTACCCGGCCGTCGGCTGCGAGCATGCGGTAGTCGAGGCTGTGGTCACGCTCTGCGCGGGTTTCCTCGAGACAGTAGCGCTCGGCCCGGACAGCATCGTCCGGGTGTAGGGTGCGTTGCCAGAAGCCGGGCTCGAGCCAGGCGGACAGCGGGTAACCGAGGAGGCGTTCGGCATGGGGCGAGACGTACTTGTAGCAGAGGTCGGATACGCGCATCTCCCAAGAGACGGCGTTGAGGCTTTCCACCAGTCCGCGGTAGTGCTGCTCGCTGCTGCGTAGTTCGACTTCCAGGGCAGCCCGGTTGGTCATCTCTGCGCTCAGGCGGCGATTCACCCGCAGGACGTAGACGAGAATGCCCAGCACTGCGAGCAAGGCCGGCAGGCCGTAAAGGAGCACGCGCGGCCAGTCGGTTGGCTGGTACACGGCTCCGCCGACCCAGCGCTGCTGGATCGCGGTGGCCTCTTCGCTGCTGATGTCGGCGAGCGCCTTGTCGAGGATGCTGGCGAGCAGGGGATTGCCGCGCGGCGTGGCCATCGCCAGCTGGTAGCGGTAAGACGTTTCGCCACTGATGGCGATGCCATCGAGTTTGAGCTGGCGCAGGCTCCAGACGCTGGAGGCGAGATCGCCGACAAAAGCGTCGACTTTGGCAGTCGCCAGCGCTTGCAGTGCGGCGGCAACGCTGGGGTAGGCTTGCAGGCTGAGGTCCGGGTTGCGATTGCGCAGCAGTTCGTGGGGGGCATAGTCCTTCACCACGGCGACCTTGAGGCCATAGAGCTGTTTGACTTCGCGCGGTTGCACGCCCTTCTCCCGGGATAGGATGACGATCGGGAAATCGAGGTAGGGGCGGGTGAAGAGCAGATGCTCCTGGCGCTCTGGGGTGGACATGATGCCCGGAAGCAGCTCCAGCTTGCCTTTGCGCGCCTGTAACAACACCTCGCTCCAGTTACTGGGTTCGATGGGTTTGAACTGGACGTTGAGGCGCTTGCGGACCTCTGCGAGGTAGTCGGCGGCCAGGCCCTGATGGGTGCCGTGTTCATCGCGAAATTCGAAGGGTGGCCAGGAAGTGTCGATGCCAAGCCGCCATTCCCGGTGCGCGTCGAGCCAGGCGCGCTCTTCCGGCGTGAGCGTCAAGGCGCTGGCCGAAGCTGCCCAGAATGCGATGCAGAGCAGGAGGATGGCCGGCAGTCGCGCCATGGCGGCCTCATTCGTTGAGGGATGACAGTGGGCAGTGTAGACGTGGCTACAGGTCAGTAGGAAGCAGAAAGCAGAACCCCCGGACTGGCCGGGGGTTCTGGGAGGGCTTATTCGTCGAGGAAGGAGCGGAGATGCTCGCTTCGCGACGGGTGACGCAGCTTGCGCAACGCCTTGGCTTCGATCTGGCGGATACGCTCTCGGGTCACATCGAACTGCTTGCCGACTTCCTCGAGGGTGTGGTCGGTATTCATGTCGATGCCGAAGCGCATGCGCAGGACCTTGGCTTCACGGGCGGTGAGGCCGGCCAGTACTTCGCGGGTCGCTTCCTTGAGACTTTCCACGGTGGCGACGTCGATCGGGGACTGCATGGTGGAGTCCTCGATGAAGTCACCCAGATGCGAGTCTTCGTCGTCGCCGATCGGGGTTTCCATGGAGATCGGCTCTTTGGCGATCTTCAGGACTTTGCGGATCTTGTCCTCAGGCATCTCCATGCGCTCGCCCAGTTCTTCCGGCGTGGGTTCGCGGCCCATTTCCTGCAGCATCTGGCGGGAAATACGGTTCAGCTTGTTGATGGTCTCGATCATGTGCACCGGGATGCGGATGGTGCGCGCCTGGTCGGCGATCGAGCGGGTAATCGCCTGACGAATCCACCAGGTGGCGTAAGTCGAGAACTTGTAACCGCGACGGTATTCGAACTTGTCTACCGCCTTCATCAAGCCGATGTTGCCTTCCTGGATCAGGTCGAGGAATTGCAGGCCACGGTTGGTGTACTTCTTGGCGATGGAGATCACGAGACGCAGGTTGGCCTCGACCATTTCCTTCTTCGCCCGGCGAGCCTTGGCTTCACCGATGGACATCCGGCGATTGATGTCCTTGATGTCGTTGACCGTCAGGTCGACTTCCTTCTCAAGGTCCACCAGCTTCTGTTGGTTGCGCTTGATGTCGTCCACCAGGCGGCCGATGGCTTCGGCGTACTTGGCTTTGCCCTTGGCCAGGCTGTCGGCCCAGGTCAGGTCGACTTCGTTGCTCGGGAACAGGCGCAGGAAGTCGGCGCGCGGCATGCGTGCGTCGCGGACGCAGAGCTGCATGATGGCGCGTTCTTGGGCGCGGACACGGTCCAGTGCACCGCGGACCTTCTCCACCAGGGCGTCGAATTGCTTCGGCACCAGCTTGATCGGCATGAACAGTTCAGCCAGGGCGAGCAGTTCTTCAGTCGCTTGCTTGCTGCCGCGACCGTGCTTCTTCAAGGCCTTCTTGGCATTTTCCAGCTGGTCGGATACGGCCGTGAAGCGGCGCAGGGCCTCTTCCGGGTCAGGACCACCGTCGCCTTCTTCCTCGGCGTCGTCGCTTTCGCCTTCTTCCTCTTCGTCCTCGTCCTTGTCTTTGGCCGCGGCGGCGTTGTCCTTCAGCTCGACAGGCTCGACTTCTTCTGCCGGCAGGGTGCCGTCATCCGGGTCGATGTAGCCGCTGAGAACGTCGGAGAGGCGGCCACCTTCAGTGGTGACGCGCTGGTACTCGGAGAGAATGCCGTCGACCGCCCCTGGGAAGTGAGCGATTGCGCTCATCACCTCGCGGATGCCTTCCTCGATGCGTTTGGCGATTTCGATTTCGCCTTCGCGGGTCAGCAGTTCCACGGTACCCATTTCACGCATGTACATGCGCACAGGGTCGGTGGTGCGGCCAATATCGGTCTCGACAGCAGCGAGGGCGGCTGCAGCTTCCTCGGCTGCGGCTTCGTCGGTGTCGGCTTCGGCCAGCAACAGGGCATCCGCATCCGGAGCACTCTCGAATACGTTGATCCCCATGTCGTTGATCATGCGGATGATATCTTCCACCTGTTCCGGATCGGAAATATCCTCCGGCAGGTGGTCGTTGACCTCCGCGTAAGTCAGGTATCCCTGCTCACGGCCACGGGCGATCAACTCTTTGAGGCGAGACTGCTGTTGCGCTTTTCCGGACATGGCACCCTATCCACTTAAGGTCTTGGCGGGCTGAAAACAAGCCGAGGATTATACCTGATCCGGGGCCTTACGCGCCAGTTGAGGTCGGAGTCAGGGGAGACGTGTTGCGGTTGAGGAGGTCGCGCAGCTGATCTTTCTCTTCTGCGCTGAGTTCACTTTGCCGCGCTTTCCGCAGCAGATTTTCCAAGCGGCGTTCCCGCTGGCGAGCCGACAACCTAGTTATAGTGTCGAAAAACTGTTGTTCAAGGTTATCGCTGGAAATCAGCCATTCCTTTTCCGCCAGGGCGCGCAGCAGTCGGCCCTGTTCGGTGCCGTGCCAGCGGGCAATCAGCTGCAGCGAACGCAGCTTCGGGTTCTTCTGGACGGCCTCCACCAGTGACACCATCAGTTGGGCGTAGGTGTCGTCTTCTGCCGCGAAATGGCTAGCATCTTCGACTTTCTGCGCCAGTGAGGGGTGGTGAAGAAGGGTACGAAGTGCAGTGAGTGTGGGCGATTCGACACTGACTTCGGTGCGTGGCGGGCGCTTGAAATCTCCGCGTCCCGACTTGTCCCACTTCTTGCCATCCTTCTTCCAGCTGTCCTTGCGCCGTTCGTCTTTTTTCCAGTTTCCCTGGGGCTCGGCGGGCGATTCGAAGTACTGGGGCGGGGTCGGTTCGTGATAGTCGCTGTAGCCGGAGATGCTGTCGTAATAGCTGTCGTCCGACGTCTGGGGCTCACTGCTGGTGGGGGTGCTGGCGGTGGTTCTCGCCATGCGACCGAGGGTGTCGTTGTTGAGCCCGGTGATTTCCGCCAGGCGCTGGCGCATCAGGGCGCGCAGGTTGGCACCGGGCACGCGCTCGATCAGCGGAGCGGCAAGGGTGGCCAGGTGTGCCTTGCCTTCCAGTGAGCTGGGGTTCGCTTCTTCGGTCAGTTGCTGGAAGAAGTAATCCGCCAGGGGCTGGGCATGCTGGGTGATGCGGGCCAGGAAGGCGTCAGTGCCCTCCTTGCGGACTAGGCTGTCGGGGTCTTCGCCTTCGGGGAGGAACAGGAAGCGCGCACGGCGACCGTCTTCCAGGCTTGGCAGGGCGGCTTCGAGCGCACGCCAGGCGGCCTTGCGACCGGCTTGGTCGCCGTCGAAGCAGAACAGGATGCTCGGCACCAGGCGGAACAGGCGCTTGATGTGCTCTTCGCTGGTGGCGGTGCCAAGGGTGGCGACGGCATTGCGCAGGCCTTGTTGGGCGAGGGCTATGACGTCCATGTAGCCTTCTACGACCATGATTTCGTCGAGGCTGCGGTTGTGCTTGCGCGCTTCATAAAGGCCGTACAACTCCTGGCCTTTGTGGAACACCGGCGTTTCCGGGGAGTTGAGATACTTGGGCTTGTCGTCGCCCAGCACCCGGCCGCCGAAAGCGATGATCCGCCCGCGGCTGTCGCGAATGGGGAACATCACGCGGTCGCGGAAGCGATCGTAGCGTTTGCCGGTGTCAGCATTTTCGATCAGCAGGCCGGCATCGATCATGCTTTTCTGCTGAAGGCTGTCACCGCCCATGTGCTTGAGCAGGTTGTCCCAGCCGGGCGGGGCGAAGCCGAGGGCAAAGTCACGGGCGATTTCGCCCGTGAGTCCGCGCCCTTTCAGGTACTCGACCGCAGCCTTGCGGGTCGGGTGGTTTTTCAATGCCTGGCGATAGTAGTCAGAGGCCGCCGTCAGCAGGGGGTAGAGCGGGGAGTCGGTCGGCTGGCGGGGCTTGTTGCTGCGCCCGCTCTCTTCTCGCGGTACATCCAGCCCGGCGCGCTTGGCCAGATCCTCGACTGCCTGGGGGAAGTCCAGGTGGTCGTGGTCCATGATGAAGCCAAGGGCGTTGCCGCCGGCACCGCAGCCGAAGCAGTAGTAGAACTGTTTGTCCGGGCTGACGCTGAAGGACGGTGTCTTCTCGTTGTGGAAGGGGCAGCGCGCGGTGTAGTTCTTGCCAGCCTTCTTCAATTGGATGCGTGAACCCACCACGTCGACAATGTCGGTGCGGTTCAGCAGATCATCGATGAAGCCTTGGGGGATCAGGCCGGCCATAAGGTGCTCGGGGCGCTTTGAGGTTCGAAGCATACTCCCCGTTCGGTGGGCGAAACAGGGGGCGAGCGGCGTGCGCTAGAAAGCAAAAAACTCCGGCTATCGCCGTAGCGAAGCGGAGTCTTCTGTGCTGCTTAAATGCACTCGCCCGGCCGCGGCCGGGCGATGCTAGAGCGTGCTGCGGAGCCTGTTAACTCAGTACAGGCGCTCGCGGCGGCGCTGCTCGCGCTGCACTTTCTTGGCGTGACGCTTAACTGCAGCAGCAGCTTTGCGCTTACGCTCGGCAGTGGGCTTCTCGTAGAACTCACGGCTGCGAACTTCGGCCAGTACGCCGGCTTTTTCGCAGGAGCGCTTGAAACGACGCAGGGCTACGTCGAAGGGTTCGTTCTCTTTTACTTTGACGGCTGGCATCCAGGTCGTACCTTCATCAATTACCGAATGGTCGACGCATTCCGGCAAAAAGTAGGCTCGGTGGCGCGTCGGATTTCAAGGGCTGCGGATATTAACGCCTCGGGCCCTGGAATGCAAAGCCTTCAGTCGAAAACCACTGGTCGGGGCGAGGGGCGGCGATTATGATTCGCGCCTTCTTGTTTGGCTAGGCCTGAAGGCTCATACCCATGCTAGTGCTGGGGTTGGAAACCTCCTGCGACGAAACCGGCGTCGCACTCTATGACAGCGAACGTGGCCTGCTGGCCGATGCGCTGTTCAGTCAGATCGACCTGCATAGGGTCTACGGCGGCGTCGTGCCTGAGTTGGCGTCACGCGATCACGTCAAGCGCATGCTGCCCTTGCTGCGCCAGGTGCTGGACGAAGCCGGCTGCGTGCCCTCCGATATCGATGGTATCGCCTACACCGCCGGCCCCGGGCTGGTAGGTGCATTGCTGGTCGGGGCGTCCTGCGCCCAGGCCATGGCGTTTGCCTGGGGCGTGCCGGCGCTTGGCGTTCACCATATGGAGGGCCACCTGCTGGCGCCCATGCTGGAGGAGCAGCCGCCGGAGTTTCCGTTCGTCGCTCTGCTGGTTTCCGGCGGTCACACGCAGTTGGTGCGCGTCGATGGCATCGGCCGTTACGAGTTGCTTGGCGAATCGGTGGACGATGCGGCCGGCGAGGCGTTCGACAAGACTGCCAAGCTGATCGGCCTGGGCTATCCCGGCGGGCCTGAGATCGCTCGCCTGGCGATGAGTGGTACCCCTGGCCGTTTCACCTTTCCTCGACCGATGACGGATCGCCCGGGGCTGGATTTCAGCTTCAGTGGCCTGAAAACCTTCGCGCTCAATACCTGGCAGCAGTGCCGCGGTGCTGGGGACGACGGTGAGCAAACCCGTTGCGACATCGCTCTGGCGTTCGAGCAGGCAGTGGTGGAGACTCTCACCATCAAGTGCAAGCGCGCCCTCAAACAGACCGGGCTGAAGCGTCTGGTCATCGCTGGTGGTGTCAGCGCCAATCAGGCACTGCGCCAGGCCCTTGCCAAGATGCTGGGTGAGCTGAAGGGCGATGTGTTCTACGCGCGTCCACGGTTCTGCACGGATAACGGGGCCATGATCGCCTATGCGGGCTGCCAGCGTTTGCTGGCAGGGCAGCATAACGGTCCGGCGATTGCCGTGCAGGCGCGCTGGCCGATGGAGAGCTTGCCAGCGGTTTGACTGCTGGCTGAGCCCCATTCACTCATCGGATTCAGAAATGTCGTTCGCGCCCGGCGAAAAGGTCGCGTAGATTGCCGCGATGACGCCAGACGATGAGTCCGGTCAGCAGGGTCATCGGCAATAGGGCGCCGGGTTGCTGCCAGGCCAGTAGCGGCAGGGTCAGTGGCGTGGCGATCAATGCCGCCAACGAGCTGGTGCGGGTCAGGTAGAAGGTCAGCATCCACGCGGCAATGGCCAGCAGTGCGGCGGGTGGGTAGAGCCCGAGCAGCATGCCTGCAGCCGTAGCGACCCCTTTGCCGCCGCGGAAACGGAAGTACAAGGGATAAAGGTGTCCAAGCACCGCGGCAAGGCCTATCCAGGCTTGCTGCTGGATGCCCAGGCCCAATAGCGAGGCGACCAGCACCGGCGCCAGGCCTTTGGCCAGGTCTCCGAAAAGGGTCAGGATCGCAAGTTTCTTTCCTGCCACCCGCAGCATGTTGGTGGCACCGGGGTTGCCGGAACCCTGGGCACGCGGGTCGACCGTGCCAAACAACCGGCTGAGCAGAATGGCGAAGGACAACGATCCGAGCAGGTAGGCGAGAGTCGCCAGCAGCCAAAACATGGTATCCATTCCGGGGCGAGGAAGTCCCGATTCTAGCGGGGCAGCACTGACGTGGACACGGTTTTCATCGAGGGTCTGGAGGTCGATACGGTCATCGGCGCCTATGACTGGGAGCGCAGCATTCGCCAATGCTTGCGGCTTGACCTGCAACTGGGGTGGGACAATCGTCCAGCAGCGGCCGGCGACGACCTGACCCAGGCCCTTGACTATGCCTCTGTTTCCCAGCGTATCCAGGCATTCGCCACTGAAAGCCAGTTCCTGCTGGTGGAGACTTTTGCCGAGCGCTTGGCCGCGCTACTGATGGCCGAATTCAATATTCCGTGGTTGCGATTGAAGCTGCACAAGCCGGGAGCGGTACCGGCGGCCAGCAGTGTCGGCGTGGAGATTGAGCGCGGATGTCGCTGATACCTGTTTTTCTGGGCCTTGGCAGCAACGTTGAGCGCGAGCGCAACCTGACCGCAGGGCTTGAGGCCTTGGCTGAGTTCCTCCACGACATTCGTTGCTCTCCGGTGTTCGAGAGCCAGGCAGTGGGGATCAAGAGCGGGCACTTCTTCAACCTGGTGGTATCCGCTCGCACCGATCTGCCGTTACATGAACTGGACCGTCGACTGAAGGTGATCGAGGCTGACAATGGCCGCTATGCGCCGGGCCGCAAGGGCCTGCCGCTGGACATCGATGTCCTGCTGTACGGCGACCGCGTCGGAAATTTCGACGGGTTGGTTCTTCCGCGTGCCGAAGTGCTGAAGAACGCCTTTGTCCTCTGGCCGCTGTCGCTGCTGGCCCCCGATCTGGCTCACCCGGTGGATGGGCGCACCTTCGCCGAACTCTGGCAGGCGGCGCAGATCCAGCAATCGCTTTGGCCGGTGTCGTTCCTGTGGCGCGGTGCCGAGCTTACCCCGGCACCGCTGCGTCAGGCATTCCCGCCAGATTCCTTGTGAATCTTCAGCGCCTCGAGGCGTTCTGCCTTGAGCGCCTCACCCAGTTCCGCTCCCTTCAGGCCTCGCTCCAGTAGCGGCTGTACTGCGACCGCACGGGCGACGGTTGCTGCGCTGCGCAGGTAATCGGCCTGAGGGTAGGCACGCTGTTCAAGCCCGCTGCGGCCGCGGGCATCCATCTCGCAAGCTGCGATGAAGGCTTCGAATCGCTGTGGGCGCCTGTAGACATCGAACCGCTGTAACAGGTCCAGCAGGGTCGAAGCCTTGAGCTCCAGGGCTCGATGGGCGTGGGTGTGAAATTCGCCCACTAGAACGGCCAGTTCCTGGCAGTCGCGCGGGGCCTTGCAGCGTTCATTGACCGCCTGGATCAGACGTATGCCGCGTTTTTCGTGGGCGATGTGTTGTGGCCATTCCGCTTCCGGGGTGAGGCCTTTGCCGAGGTCATGCAGCAGGCAGGCCCAGCGCACATCCAGCGGTTGTTCGTGCATGGCGCATTGGCGCAGCACTGCGAGGATATGAATGCCGGTGTCCACCTCCGGATGGTGCTGGGCCGGCTGTGGGACGCCGAACAGGTTGTCCAGTTCCGGGAGCCAGGCCTTGAGCGCGCAGCAATCGCGCAGGACTTGGATGAACACATCCGGGCTGGGCTCCATGAGCGCACGGGCAATTTCCTTCCAGCTGCGTTCGGGGGTCAGCGCGTCGAGCTCGCCGGACTCGGCGATCTGACGCATCAGTTCCAGGGTTTCCTCGGCCACGCGGAAGCCGAGTGGGGCGTAGCGTGCAGCGAAGCGGGCGACTCGCAGCACCCGCAGCGGGTCTTCAGCGAATGCGGGGGAGACATGGCGCAGCAGCCTGGCTTCGAGGTCGCGCTGGCCGCCGTAAGGGTCGATGACTTGGCCCTCGTCGTCTTCAGCCATGGCGTTGACGGTCAGGTCGCGGCGGATCAGGTCTTGTTCCAGGGTGACGTCCGGGCTGGTGAAGAAAGTGAACCCGCCGTAACCCCTACCGCTTTTGCGCTCGGTGCGGGCGAGGGCATATTCCTCGCCGGTTTCTGGGTGCAGGAACACGGGAAAGTCGGCTCCGACCGGGCGGAAGCCCTTTTCCAGCATTTCTTCGGCCGATGCGCCCACCACGACCCAATCGTTCTCGAGGACCGGGCGTCCCAACAGGCGATCACGTACTGCGCCACCAACTTTGTATATCTGCATGCATGCCTCCGTGGATGCGGAGGATAGCAGCCTGGCTGTTGAAACAGAGGAGTGCTGAGATCCGTCGTGGGAGCGAATTCATTCGCGAACGGGCCTGGGGCCTGTCGTGCTGGCTTCAAACTGTTTCCTGCCAGGGGCCGCTTTGCGGTCCTTCGCGAATCAATTTGCTCCCGCCGGGGCAGGCTATTGTGCCTGCGGGGTCTGATCGATCCGTCTGCGGACCGCGCTTTCCAGTAGTTCAGTGCTGTAGCGGGAGGGGCTGAGGGCTGTGCTGGCGAGCCCTTCCAAGAGAAATTCGCCGTCCACGGCCTGTTCGGGGGGGCGAACAGTTCGAAGCTGCTGCGCCCGGAGCGTTCGGGGCCGGCTGGCTGCAGGACGCGGATCTGCGGGATGGGGCTGGAGCAGGTGGCCGGGCACAGCAGCAGGATGGAGAAGAGGCGCATCTGAGGACGCTCCCTGGGGAGATGACCGCATGCTCGGTGGGCGTCGGGCATGCGGTCAACCGATCAAATGGGTGGAATGATCAGGTCCAGGCGTGGGTACTCCCCGTCCTCAGTGCGCTCCCCCTTTGGGGGAATATGGTGGCTCCCGGTGATTTGCTCGCCTTGACGTGTTTCCAGGTGGATATCGAATCCCCAGAGTCGGTGCAGGTGCTTGAGTACTTCGTCGGTCGATTCGCCCAGTGGCTTGCGGTCGTGTTGCTGATGGCGAAGGGTGAGGGAACGGTCACCGCGACGGTCGACGCTCCAGATCTGGATGTTGGGTTCGCGATTGCCGAGGTTGTATTGCGCGGCGAGCGTTTCGCGGATCAGACGGTAGCCCTGTTCGTCATGGATCGCGGGCACCAGCAGTTCGTCCTTCTGGTCATCGTCCAGGACGCTGAACAGCTTGAGGTCACGGATCACCTTGGGCGAGAGGAACTGCAGGATGAAGCTCTCATCCTTGAAGCTCTTCATGGCGAACTTCAGGGTCGACAGCCAGTCGCTGCCGGCGATGTCGGGGAACCAGTGCTTGTCCTCCTCGGTGGGCTCTTCACAGATGCGCCGGATGTCGCGGTACATGGCAAAGCCCAGCGTGTAGGGGTTGATGCCGCTGTAGTAAGGACTATCGAATGGGGGCTGATAGACGACGCTGGTATGTGACTGCAGGAATTCCATCATGAAGCCGTCGGTGACCAGGCCTTCGTCATACAGGTCGTTCATCAGCGTGTAGTGCCAGAAGGTAGCCCAGCCTTCGTTCATGACCTGAGTCTGGCGCTGCGGGTAGAAGTACTGAGCGATCTTGCGCACGATACGCACCACTTCGCGCTGCCAGGGTTCCAGCAGTGGTGCATGTTTTTCGATGAAGTAGAGGATGTTTTCCTGGGGCTCACTGGGGAAGCGCTGATTGTCCCTGTCCCCTCCCTTGCCGGAGCCTTTGGGGATAGTGCGCCACAGGTCGTTGATCTGTTTCTGCAGGTGCTCTTCGCGATCCTTCTGTCGACGCCGTTCCTCCTCGGCGGAGATGGGATACGGACGCTTGTAGCGGTCGACGCCGTAATTCATCAGCGCGTGGCAGGAGTCCAGCAAGTCTTCCACGGCATCGATGCCGTGGCGCTCCTCGCACTGGTTGATGTACTGCTTGGCGAATACCAGGTAGTCGATGATCGAACTGGCGTCGGTCCAAGTGCGGAACAGGTAATTGCCCTTGAAGAAGCTGTTGTGGCCGTAGCAGGCGTGGGCGATCACCAGCGCCTGCATGGTGATGGTGTTTTCTTCCATCAGGTAGGCGATGCAGGGGTCGGAGTTGATGACGATCTCGTATGCCAAGCCCATTTGTCCCCGGGAATAGGACTTCTCGGTGCTGAGGAAGTGCTTGCCGTAGGACCAGTGGTGGTAGCCGAGCGGCATCCCGACCGAGGCATAGGCATCCATCATCTGCTCGGCAGTGATCACCTCGATCTGGTTCGGGTAGGTGTCCAGTGCATAGCGCTCGGCAATCCGTCCGATTTCACGGTCGTAGGCGCGGATCAGATCAAAGGTCCACTCGGAACCGGTGGAGATCGGCTTGCGTTCCTTTTTGCTGGCAGTCATGTCACGCCTCCAATCAGGTCACTAGCCGGCGATGGAAGAGCTCTCGGAACACCGGGTAGATATCCGCCGCCGAGACGATCTGCTGTTGGGCGAAGGTATCGTCGAAGGACTCGCAGACTTGCTCGTACTCGTACCACAGCGCCTGGTGCTCGCGTGGGGTGATCTCGACGTAGGTGTAGTACTGCACGAACGGCATGATCTGCTTGATCAGAATATCCCTGCAGATGGGGGAGTCGTCATTCCAGTTGTCGCCGTCCGACGCCTGGGCCGCATAGATGTTCCACTCATTGATGGGATATCGCTCGGCCATGATTTCCTGCATCAGCTTGAGTGCGCTGGAAACGATGGTCCCGCCGGTCTCCCGGGAGTAGAAGAATTCTTCCTCGTCCACTTCGCGGGCGCTGGTGTGGTGGCGGATGAACACCACCTCGATCTTGTCGTAGTTCCGCTTGAGGAACAGGTACAAGAGGATGAAGAAGCGCTTGGCGATGTCCTTGGTGGCCTGGGTCATGGAGCCGGACACGTCCATCAGGCAGAACATCACGGCTTTGGATGACGGATTAGGCTGTTTCACCAGCAGGTTGTATTTGAGGTCGAAGGTGTCAAGGAACGGAACGCGCTCGATCCGCGTGCGTAGTTTGGCGATTTCCGCTTCGAGCTCCTGAATATCGCCGAAGTTATCCGGTTCTTCGCGCTTGAGTCGTTCGAGTTCGGCCTTCGCCTCCTTGAGTTTGGTGCGACTGCTGCCCGACAGGGCGATGCGCCGTGCGTGGGCTGAACGCAAGGTGCGGACAATGTTGATGCGCGACGGGCTGCCCTCGTTGCTGATGCCGGCCCGAACGGTCTTGAAGGTGTCGGCGCCGGTTAGGTGACGCTTGACCAGGTTCGGCAGCTCCAGGTCCTCGAACATGAAGTCGAGGAACTCTTCCTGTGTGATCTGGAATACGAAGTCGTCCATGCCTTCGCCGGAGTTGCTGGCCTTGCCGCCGCCCCGTCCACCGCCACCGCCGGAAGGGCGAGGGATACGGTCGCCAGCAGTGAATTCCTTGTTGCCAGGATGGACGGTGGTTTGCCGCCCACCACGCCCATGATGAAGGATCGGTTCGTCGATATCGCGACCGGGGATGCTGATCTGCTCGCCATGCTCCATGTCGGTGATCGAGCGACGGCTGACGGCCTCCTCCACCGCCTTCTTGATGTGCTCACGGTAACGCCGCAGGAACCGCTGGCGGTTCACCGTGCTCTTGTTCTTGCCATTCAAACGCCTGTCGATGACATAGCTCATAGGCCCCTCCGGGGAGCTTCAGGCTGCAAGCTGCAGAAGGCGCCGCGTGGGGCGGCGCCTCCCGACTGCTTGCTTCGGGCTTGCAGCTTGAGACAGTTTTACTGCGACTTGCGTACCCGCAGGTACCATTCGGACAGTAGGCGTACCTGCTTCTCCGTGTAGCCGCGTTCGACCATGCGTTTGACGAAGTCGTTGTGCTTCTGCTGTTCCTCCTTGCTGCCCTTGGCATTGAAGCTGATGACCGGCAGAAGGTCTTCGGTGTTGGAGAACATTTTCTTCTCGATCACCACGCGCAGCTTCTCGTAGCTGAGCCAACTCGGGTTCTTGCCATTGTTGTTGGCACGAGCGCGCAGGACGAAGTTGACGATCTCGTTGCGGAAGTCCTTCGGATTGCTGATGCCCGCCGGCTTCTCGATCTTCTCCAGTTCTTCGTTGAGGGCCACTCGGTTGAGAATCTCGCCCGTTTCCGGGTCGCGGTATTCCTGATCCTGGATCCAGAAGTCCGCGTAGAGCACATAGCGGTCGAAGATGTTCTGACCGTACTCGCTGTAAGACTCCAGGTAGGCGGTCTGGATTTCCTTGCCGATGAACTCGATGTAGCGCGGCGCCAGGTATTCCTTGATGTAGCGAAGGTAACGCTCGCGTACCTCGGCCGGGAACTGTTCCTGTTCAATCTGCTGTTCCAGCACATAGAGCAGGTGGACCGGGTTGGCCGCGACTTCGTGCGGATCGAAGTTGAACACCTTGGAGAGGATCTTGAAGGCGAAACGGGTCGACAGGCCGTTCATGCCTTCGTCGACGCCCGCGGAATCGCGGTACTCCTGGATCGACTTGGCTTTCGGGTCGGTATCCTTGAGGTTTTCGCCATCATAGACGCGCATCTTCGAATAGATGTTGGAGTTCTCCGGCTCCTTCAGGCGAGACAGGACCGAGAACTGCGCCAGCATGCGCAGGGTATCGGGAGCGCAGTGCGCGTGAGCAAGCGAACTACCGACCAGCAGCTTGTCGTAGATCTTGATCTCGTCAGTGACGCGCAGGCAGTAGGGCACCTTGACGATGTAGATCCGGTCTATGAATGCCTCGTTGTTCTTGTTGTTACGGAAGCTGTGCCATTCCGATTCGTTGGAGTGGGCCAGGATGATGCCGCTGAAGGGCAGTCCACCAAGGCCTTCGGTACTGTTGTAGTTGCCCTCCTGGGTTGCGGTCAGCAGCGGGTGCAGCACCTTGATGGGTGCCTTGAACATCTCGACGAATTCCATCAGGCCCTGGTTAGCCCGGCACAGAGCGCCCGAGTAGCTGTAGGCGTCGGCGTCGTTCTGCGGGAATTCCTCGAGCTTGCGGATATCCACCTTGCCCACCAGCGCGGAGATATCCTGGTTGTTCTCATCGCCTGGCTCGGTCTTGGCGATGGCGATCTGGTTGAGGACCGAGGGGTAGAGCTTGACCACGCGGAACTTGCTGATATCACCACCGAACTCATTGAGTCGCTTGGTCGCCCAGGGCGAGATAACCGTGCGCAGGTACCGTCGCGGGATGCCGTACTCTTCCTCGAGGATGGCGCCATCTTCGTCGGCATTGAACAACCCCAGGGGCGACTCGAAGACTGGCGAACCCTTGATTGCATAGAAGGGCACGCGCTCCATCAATTGCTTCAGCTTTTCCGCAAGAGACGATTTGCCGCCACCGACCGGACCCAGCAGGTAGAGGATCTGTTTCTTTTCTTCCAAACCTTGGGCGGCATGGCGGAAGTAGGCAACGATTTGGTCGATGCATTCCTCCATGCCGTGGAAGTCGGCGAAGGACGGGTAGCGGCGGATCACCTTGTTGGAGAAGATCCGCGACAGTCGGGGGTCTAGCGAGGTATCCAGCAATTCCGGTTCGCCGATAGCCAGGAGCATGCGTTCCGCCGCGCTGGCATAGGCACTACGGTCCTGCTTGCACAGGTCGAGATATTCCTGGAGGGAATATTCCTCCTGGCGAGTCGCTTCGAAGCGTTGTTGGAAGTGGCTGAAAATGCTCATGACGTCACCTCGCTGGAAACAGGAAGCCGGCGCGGGGTCGGTTGTGCGGGTGCGGGCAGTCAGCCGAAAGCTGGCTGATGGAACATCCCCCAAAACACCTAAATGGTCGCTGCCGATGGCCCGGAACCGGTGGACCGGCTCTCCCCTTTTTTGGATGGCCTGAGCTAAGAGTAGTTCGTTATCGGCAAGATCAAGGATGGCGGAACGATAACAAGAGATAACCGTTCGTCGGAGAGTGGCGCTAAGCCAGAGATGGTGCGGCCTAGCGCCTTGCTGAAAATTTTTTTACTCGACGCTTCCCTGGGCCACTTCCGCAGGATAGACGCTGCGCCAGAGCTCGAACCCGCCATCCAGGCTATACACCTCGCTGAAACCCTGGTGGGCAAGGTAGGCGGCGGCACTTTGACTGGAGTTGCCATGGTAGCAGGCGACGATCAGCGGTTTGTCGAAATCGGCCTGTGCGATGAAATCCGGTAGCGAATGGTTGTCCAGGTGCCTGGAGCCGGCAATGTGGCCGAGTGCAAAGCTCTGCGGGTCGCGGATGTCGACCACCTGGGCGCCTTGTTCGCGAAGGGTCTGGGCCTGCTCAGGGGCGATACGTTGGAATTCACTCATGGCGGTTCTCCTCGCAGCTGCAGTTGAAACGCTCGCCGCTGTCGATATTCAAAAGGGTCATGGCGCCACCCCAGACGCATCCGGTGTCGAGGGCGTACAGGCCGGGTTCATTGCAGTTGCCCTCCAGGGCCGCCCAGTGGCCGAAAATAATCTTCTGTCCACGCGTCTTGCGACCTGGGTGGCTGAACCAGGGGGCGTAGCCAGGCGGTGCTGTGTCCAGGCCTTCCTTGGACTTCAGGTCCAGGGTGCCATCGGGCGTGCAGAATCGCATGCGGGTGAAATAGTTGGTGATGACTCGCAGGCGTGTGACGCCATGCAGGTCGCCGTCCCACTTGGCCGGTTCGTTGCCGTACATGCCTTCCAGGAACAGTGGCAGGCGGGCATCGTCGCGTAGAACTTCCTCGACTTCTGCCGCTCGCTTGAGGGCTTTCCTGAGTGTCCACTGCGGGGGGATGCCTGCATGCACCAGGGCGATGTCACGCTCTTCATCGTAATGCATCAGCTTTTGTAGGCGGAGCCAGTCGACCAGGTCCGCACAGTCGGGCGCCTCGATGATCTCCCTCAGCGTGTCGGCCTTCTTCAGGCGCTCGATGTTATTCACGACAGCCAGCAGGTGCAGGTCGTGATTGCCAAGCACGCAGGTCACGGACTCGCGTATGGAGAATAGGTAGCGCAGGGTTTCCAGGGATTGCGGTCCACGATTGACCAGGTCACCTACCAGCCAGAGGCGGTCCTTGGCGGGGTCGAACGCCACCCGGTCGAGCAGGCATCTGAGCGGGCGAAGGCAGCCCTGGATATCGCCGACCGCATAGACCGTCATCCGGATGCCCTCAGTGAAGCGCGCCAGGCATGGCCAGGCGGAAGGGGGCAATGATCGCGTCGAACTGTTTGCCGTCCTCGGCGACCATCTGGTAACTGCCCTGCATGCTGCCAACTCGCGTGGCCATCACGGTGCCGCTGGTGTAGGTGTGGCTCGCGCCGGGGGCAATCAGTGGTTGCTGGCCGACCACGCCGGCGCCGCGGACTTCCTGCACATGCCCATCGCCGTCGGTGATGATCCAGTGACGGCTGACCAGCTTGGCTGGCAACTCGCCGTTGTTGTGGATGGTCACGGTATAGGCGAAGGCAAAGCGGTTCTCGTCCGGCTGTGATTGCTCGGCGAGGTAACGGGTGATGACGCTGACGTCGATCTGATAGCGGGAGTCGGTCACGCGGTGGCTCTCGAGAAGCTGGAAAGGAAGTCTAAGGCTTCAGACGGTGCTTGTGCGCAGGGCCAGCTGATCGGCCAGGCGAACAAACGCGGCCAGGTCCAGCTGTTCCGGACGCAGGCTGCCATCGACGCCGGCTGCCTCGATGTCGGCGGCATCGAGCAAACCCTTCAGTGTGTTGCGCAGGGTCTTGCGCCGCTGATTGAAGGCTTCGCGCACCACGCGTTCGAGCAGGTGGACATCCTTTGCAGGGTGCGGAAGTTCGGCGTGGGGTACCAGGCGCACGATCGCCGAGTCCACCTTGGGCGGTGGGTTGAAGGCTCCGGGACCGACGTTGAACAGGTGCTCTACCCGGCAGTGGTACTGGACCATGATCGAAAGCCGGCCCCAGTCGCCGCCACCAGGTTCCGCCGCGAGTCGCTCGACCACTTCCTTCTGCAGCATGAAGTGCATGTCACGGATCAGGTCCGCGTGGTCTAGCAGGTGGAAAATCAGCGGGGTGGAGATGTTGTAGGGCAGGTTGCCTACCACCCGCAGGCTGTGCGGCTCGCGACTGAGCTGGCGGAAGTCGAACTTCAGCGCATCGCCCTGGTTCAGGCGAAAGCGCGGCTCATGACCGAATTTCGCACGCAGGATCGGGATCAGGTCGAGGTCCAGCTCGATCACGTCGAGTTGCGCGCCGCTGCCCAGAAGCCCTTCGGTGAGCGCGCCCTGGCCAGGGCCGATCTCGACCAGATGCTCACCTTCACGGGCATGGATGCCCCGCAGGATACGGTGGATGACGCCGGCGTCATGCAGGAAGTTCTGGCCGAAGCGCTTGCGTGCGCGATGTTGGTACTGTTCGGACATCAAAGGCTCCAAGCCTTGGGCGCCAGCCCGATGGCTGACGCAGGATTGCAAAAGGCGGAGTTTATCAGGCAGGAGGGTTGCAAGCCTAAGGTCGCCGGGTGGTCAGTGGGTTTTCGTGCGGGCGTCGGCCATCTGGTAGGCCGTTTCGAGCGCGACTTCCAGGCTACCGCAATCGATCTTTCCGGTCGCCGAGAGGTCGAGGGCAGTGCCGTGGTCCACCGAGGTGCGAATGATCGGCAGGCCGAGGGTGACGTTCACTGCGGCACCGAAACCCTTGTACTTGAGCACGGGCAAGCCTTGGTCGTGGTACATGGCGAGGACTGCATCGCAATGCTCCAGGTGCTTCGGGGTGAAGAGCGTGTCGGCGGGCAGTGGTCCGATGAGGTCCAGTCCCTCGCTACGTAGCTGCTCCAGCGCCGGCTCGATGACTTCGATCTCTTCGCGTCCCAGGTGTCCGCCTTCTCCGGCGTGGGGGTTCAGGCCGCAGACCAGGATACGTGGCCGGTCGATGCCGAACTTGTCGATCAGGTCCCGATTCAGGATACGAGCGACACGCATCAGTCGCTCGCCGGTGATGGCCGCAGCGACATCCTTGAGGGGGAGGTGGGTTGTCACCAAGGCCACACGCAGCCCGCGGGTCGCCAGCATCATCACGACTTGCTGGGTGTTAGTCAGCTCCGCGAGGAACTCGGTGTGGCCGGAGAAGGCAATACCGGCTTCATTGATCACGCCCTTGTGTACCGGCGCGGTAATCATTCCGGCAAAGGCACCTTCCAGGCAGCCATTTCCGGCGCGGGTCAGAGTCTCCAGTACATAGGCAGCGTTCGCTTTGTCCAATCGCCCAGGGCTGACAGTGTTGCGCAATGGGGTATCCCAGACATATAGGCTGCCAGCCTCTGCGGGGGCATCGGGCCAGGAAGCTGCAGAGACCGGGATCAGGTTAATCGCAAGGCCAAGCTGTACGGCGCGCTGCTCAAGCAGGTCGCGGCTTGCGATGGCAATCAGAGGAAAGGCCTGGGCGTTGCGGGAGATCAACAGGCAGAGGTCGGGGCCGATGCCTGCGGGTTCACCGGGGGTGAGGGCGAAGCGGAGAGCGGTCATGGTGAGTCCTGTGCGGGATTGCGTGGTAGCCAGCGCGCTGGCGGCAATTGTACCGCCAGTGCGCTGCCCGCGACTCGATCGGGTTACAGCTTGGTTTCGACGTAGGCCTCGTCGCGAATCTGTCTCAGCCAGGCCTGCAGTTCCTCGTCGTACTTGCGGTTACGCAGGACATTGAGGGCCTGTTGCTCGCGGAACTGGCTGCTGCTATCGGTTGCACGGCGGCCCAGTACTTCCAGGACATGCCAGCCGTAGGGGCTCTTGAATGGCTGGGACAGCTGACCAGCCGGGGTTTGGGCCATGACCTGGCGGAACTCCGGAACCAAAGCGTTGGGGTCGATCCAGTTCAGGTCGCCACCATTGAGGGCTGAACCCGGGTCTTCCGAATAGCTTTTTGCCAGTTCAGCGAAATCATCACCAGACTGGATTCGGTCATAGATGCGTTGGGCTAGGCGGCGAGTTTCTTCCTCGCTGCGAATTTCGCTGGGCTTCAGAAGGATATGGCGTACATGGACTTCGTCGCGCACGAGGGTTTCGCCGCCGCGCTTGTCGAGCAGCTTGAGAATGATGAAACCGCCTGGCGTGCGCACCGGTTCGGTAACGTCGCCAACGGGGAGGGCGCCGATCATGCCGTCGAAAGGGGGCGGCAGCTGGGCTGCCTTGCGCCAGCCGATCTCGCCGCCTTCCAGAGCGGTTTCACCGGCGGAGCGGGAGATGGCCAGCTGCGCAAAGTCTGCGCCCTGCTTGAGTTGTTGGTAGAGGTCCTGGGCCTGGCGCTCTGCGGCCTGGATGGTACTGGGCGAAGACCCTTCCGGCACCGGAATCAGGATGTTGGCAAGGCGGAACTCTTCCGACAGTTGCATCTTGCCCAGGTCGGAAGCCAGGAAGTTCTGTACCTCCTGGTCGCTGACCTGGATGCGCTCCGCAACACGGCGCTGGCGAACCCGGCTGATGACCATCTCGCGGCGAACCTGCTCGCGGGCGTCCTCATAGGATAAGCCGTCCCGGGAGAGGGCGCCGCGGAACTGCTCGACCGTCATGCCATTGCGCTGGGCGATGGCTTCGATGGCCTGATTGAGCTCCTCGTCGGTGATGCGAATGCCCGAGCGGTCACCGATCTGCAGCTGGATGTTCTCGATGATCAGGCGCTCCAGCACCTGCTGGCTGAGCACATGCTCCGGGGGAAGCGAAGCACCACGCTTGGCGATGGTCTGCTGCACTTCGCGCAGGCGCTGGTCGAGCTGGCTTTGCATGATCACGTCGTTGTCGACGATCGCCACCACCCGGTCGATGGGGCGCACTTCGGCCTGCACGCAGCTGCCGAGTAGCAGGGCGCCCAGCAGCAGCGGGCGCAGACAATCAGAGAGCTTGGTCTTCACGTTCACGGTAACCTTGAATGCCTTTATCGAGGAAGCCTTCCACCTTGTTGCCGACAACGCCGCCAAGGCCCTTCAGGACGATCTGCAGGAAGATCCCGCGGTCGCCGCTGTCGTTGGAGGTGGTGGGCGTCTGGTCAAACTCGTCGTAGTCGACCCAGTAGCGGTTGATCAGGCGCAGCTTCCAGCAGCAACTGTCGTACTCGAAACCACCGAAGGCTTCCAGCGTACGGTCGCGGTTGTAGTCATACTGCCAGCGTCCAATGGCGCTCCACTGCGGCACCACCGGCCAGATGAACGAGAAGTCGTGCTGGCTGATCTTGTAGTAGTCCTTGATGAAGCCCGGTTGACCCTCGACGCCGAAGTCGCTGTCACCGACTTTCCACTGGCCGGTGGATTGGTCGTAGTGGATGGTGTCATTGCGGTAGCGATAACCGGCGTTGACCACCTTGTTCGGGTTGTCTTCAGGCTGATAGTGGAACATCGCACTGCCGGAACGGGTGCGATGTGAGTCCGGGTCCCAGTTGAAGTCGGAGCTCAGTCGCCAGTCCCGGTTGAAGCGATACAGGTACTCCAGGGCATAGGGAGATGTGGAGGCCTGCGCATCGGCGCGGGTGCGATAGTCGATACCAGGTAACTGGACCTTGCGATCCTCGAAGTAGAAGGCCTGGCCAACGCTAACGGTCTGACGCTCGAAGCCGTTCGACTCGACCCAGCGGTTGGTCACGCCCAGGGATACCTGGTTGGCGTCGCCAATCCGGTCGCGGCCGGAGAAGCGGTTATCCCGGAACAGCGAGGAGTAGTTGAAGGTGCTTTCGCCGGTGTCGAACAGCGGAATATCGGTCTGATCTTCTTCCGGAACGTAGAGGTAGAAAAGCCTGGGTTCCAGGGTCTGGGTGTAGTTCTTGCCGAAGAACTGGGTCTTCCGGTCGAAATACAGTCCACTGTCGACACTATAAATCGGCACCTGGCGGTCCTGGCTGCCGTGGAAGGTCTGCTCAGCAAGCAGGGTGTTCTTGCCCTGCTGGTCCAGATCCAGTTCGTATTGGGTGTAGGCGTACTTCACCTGCGGCTTGAGGAAGCCCCAGCTCCAGTTCATGGGGAGGCTGGCCACGGGCTCCAAGTGCGTACGATCGCCATTGGCGCGAGCCAGGCCCAGGACGTTGTTGTCGTACCAGGGAGAGGCTTCGCCATCCTCGTTGATGAAGTCGCCTTCGCGCAGGTTGCGGTCGAAGCGTACGAATTCGGTGCTGTAGCCGAAGTTCAGCCCACCGGGCTGGTAGGGCAGTACGCCATCCAGGGTGATCTGTGGCAGCCGGTCGTACGGGGTGATATCGGAGATCGTTGCCAGTTCATACGCGTGCGCGTTCAGTTTGGCAGTGTAGCTGTCGCCCCGATAGGTCAGGGTGCCGCGCTGGTTGACGTAGGTTGGCGTATCGATGCTGAGGTCGCTGTCCAGATCCTCGAAATAATACGGATCGCTGATGTCGGTGTAGTCGACTTCGGTCAGCAGACGGGAATCCAGGCCGCCTGTGTGTTTCCAGTTATAGAGCCAGCGCTTTTCCTCGTAGTCGGACATGAGCTTGCGCTCATCTTCCTTGTCGTCCAGATAGGCAGCGCCCAACTGGCCTTCGCTGCTGGGGGTCAGGTAGCGGAATTCACCCTCCATCAGCAATCCGCGTTTGGCCATGTAGCGCGGGTAGAGGGTGGCGTCGTAGTTCGGCGCGAGGTTCAGGTAGTACGGAGTGACCAGCAGGAAACCACTGTCGCTACTGCTGCCGATAGTCGGTGGCAGGAAGCCGGATTGGCGACGGTCGTCGATCGGGAAATAGATGTACGGCGTGTAGAAGACCGGAATGTCCTTCACTCGCAGCGTCACGTTGGTCGCTGTGCCGAAGCCGGTAGCTGGATTCAGGGTGACATTGTTGCCCTTCAGATGCCAGGCGTTGTTGCCTGGCTCGCAGCGGGTATAGGTGCCGTCCTTCAAGCGGATGACAGCGTCTTCCTGGCGCTTGGCATATAGCGCGTTACCGCGCGTATGGGACTGGTGCAGGACGTACTCGGCGTTTTCGATCTTCGCTTCGCCGTTGTCCAGCTGCAGTTCGGCCTGGTCGCCGACGACCAGCGCGCCGTTGTCGCGCAGCTTGACGTTGCCTTTCAGCTCGCCACGGTTTTCCGCCTGATGCAGGTTGGCCTCGTCGGCTTCGACCTGCATGCTGCCTTGACGCAGAACCACGTCACCGGCGAGGGTCGCGATCTGCTTTTCCTGCTCGTAGCGCGAGGCCTTGGCGGAAATGTAGGTCGGGGCGTCTTCCAGCGGTGTGTCGTCGTCCATGCCGGGGCGCAGTGGCTCGACATAGGTACCAGCACAGTAAGGACCGGTCTCGGCCAGTTGGGCAGGAGTGAGCTGGTCACGCGGTACCCAGTCCAGATGGCTGTAGTCAGCGCTGCGGGAAGCTAGCCCCTTGCCGCCCGCTTCGGTCACCAGGGTCGCCTGGCTCCCTTCGGCCGCACCTTGGCCGTCAACGGCCTGGGGGGCGGCGCCAATGGTGGAGCTCACGGCACTCTCGCTATGCACCGGACGCGGTGGCAGACTCTCAGTGCTGGCCTTGGGCGCGCACGCCCAGCCGCCGCTGGCAGAGGCCTGGCAATCGAATTGTTCTGCGGCGACGACATATGAAGTGGCTACTGGCTGCAGTGCCAGCAGGCTGCCGGTCACCAGCAGAGGGAACTTTCTACGAAACGCGGGGGATCTTACTGCCATCTTGTTAGTCCGGGCTTCCTGCGCGCCTTCGGCCCGCTGGGCCGCACGCCTCTCGATGGGCTGAAAAAGATGCTGGATAATAAAGCATGACCCGCACAACGGCTAGCGCCGCCGGAGACCCCACGTAATGCACGAAGAAGACCTTCGCCTTCAGCAGCTGAGCCATTGGCTGGACCAGCAGTTGCCGACCCTGTTCGCTGCCCAAGGCTGGGGCCCTGTGCCCGTCGCCAACCTGGTTCCTGCCAGTAGCGATGCCAGCTTTCGCCGTTATTTCCGCTGGGAAGGGGGCGACCGTACCTTGATCCTGATGGATGCGCCGCCACCGCGCGAGGATTGCCGACCGTTCGTCAAGGTGGCCGGCATGCTCGCCGAGACTGGTGTGCATGTGCCACGGATCCTCGCCGCCGATGTGGAGCAGGGCTTCCTGATCCTCGACGACCTGGGGCACCAGACTTACCTGGACGTGATCCACGCCGACAATGCGGATCGTCTCTTTGAAGACGCCGTCCAGACGCTGCTGGCTTTCCAGAAGCGCTCTCTTGATGAGCCCATGCCGTCTTACGATGACGCCCTGCTGCGTCGGGAACTGCAGTTGTTTCCCGAGTGGTACCTGCAGCGCCACTTGGGTATCGAACTGGACGGCGAGAGGCTAAGCGCCTGGCAGCGCATCTGTGACCTGCTGGTAGCCAGCGCCCTGGCGCAGCCTCAGGTGCTGGTACATCGCGATTTCATGCCGCGCAACCTGATGCTGAGCACGCCGAATCCGGGAGTGCTGGACTTCCAGGATGCCGTCTATGGTCCGGTAACCTACGATGTCACCTGCCTGTTCAAGGATGCCTTCCTCAGCTGGCCGGAGGAGCGTGTGCGGGGATGGCTGGAGCGCTACTGGACCCAGGCCCACGAAGCGGGGATTCCGGTGCAAGGCGAGCTCGACGCGTTTCTCCGTGCCAGCGACCTGATGGGCGTGCAGCGCCATCTCAAAGTCATCGGCATCTTCGCACGTATCTGCCACCGCGATGGCAAACCGAGATACCTGGGCGATGTGCCGCGTTTCTTTGCCTATATAGACGCTGTGATTGCCCGTCGACCCGAATTGGCCGAGCTGGAAGTGCTGCTGGCCAGCCTGCCGCAGGTCGAGGTCCCCTGCGTATGAGGGCGATGATTCTCGCTGCGGGCAAGGGCGAACGGATGCGGCCCTTGACTCTGCACACGCCGAAGCCGCTTGTCCGAGCTGCAGGTACGCCACTGATCGAATTTCACCTGCGCGCGCTGGCTGATGCCGGTTTTCGCGAGCTGGTGATCAACCATGCCTGGCTGGGGCAGCAGATTGAAGATCACCTGGGCGACGGTGCACGCTTCGGCCTGAGTATTCGTTACTCGGCTGAGGGGGAGCCATTGGAGACCGGTGGGGGCATTTTCCGGGCCTTGCCTATGCTGGGGGGTGAACCCTTCCTGGTGGTCAATGGCGATGTCTGGACCGACTTCGATTTCTTGCACTTGCGGCGGCCTCTCGATGGGCTGGCCCATCTTGTCCTGGTGGATAACCCGGAGCACCATCCGCGTGGTGACTTCTGCCTCGATGCGGGGATGGTCCACGATGCCGTCGCGGGAAAACCGAGCCTTACCTACAGCGGCATTGCAGTGCTTCATCCGCGTTTGTTTGCAGGATGTCAGTCAGGTGCTTTCAAGCTGGCGCCGTTGCTGCGTCAGGCGATGGCAGAAGGCCGGGTGAGCGGCGAGTACTTCAGTGGGCGCTGGGTAGACGTCGGTACCCATGAGCGCCTGGCCGATGTCGAGCGCTTGTTGAAGGCGGAGGCCTGAGATGGCCTGGCCGGCCACATTCCTCGGCGCGGCGGCTGGGCTAGCTCTGGCGAGCATTCCGGGCGCGCTGCTGGGCGGTTTGCTGGGGCATGTGCTCGACCGGCGTCTGGGGCTGGACTCCTGGGCGAGCCTGAAGGCCCGGCTGCAAGGTGAGCCGCCGATCCTGGAGCAGGATCTGCTCTTCGTGCTGCTTGGGCGCCTTGCCAAGAGCGAGGGGCGGGTCATGGAGCTGCATATCCAGCAGGCCCGCGCCGAGATGCGCCGACTTGGGCTGGATGAGGCGGGCACACGTCGCGCGATCGAGGCTTTTACTCGCGGTAAGCAAAGCGAGAAGGGCATCCAGGTATCGCTCAAGCGTCTGCAAGGGCGCCGTCCAGCGATCGAGCGTCTGCTGCGCAGTTGCTGGCAGATGGCTGCTGTAGATGGCCGGATTGGCCAGCGCGAGCGGGAGCTGATACTTCAGTGGGGACGCTGGCTTGGTTGCTCGACCGAGCAGGTGGAGTCCCTGGGGGCCGGTTTCGACACCCCGCAAGGCCTGCCGCCGACGTCGCGTAACAGCTACAAGGACGCTTTGGCGTTGCTGGGGGTGACCGCGGATTGCGAACCGGCGGTGATCAAGCGGGCCTACCGGCGCCTGCTCAGCCAGAATCACCCGGACAAATTGGCCGGTTCAGGCGCGACGCCCGCTCTGGTGCGGGCTGCTACCGACAAGACGCGTGAACTGCACAACGCCTACAACCTGATTCGCGAGCGCCACGGTTTCCGCTGAGGCGCGTCATCTGCCGGGTGACGCGCCGGCTTGCAGTTGTAGGCTCAGCCACCCGCGAATGCGCCGTACCAACTGCTCCTGCTCGGTCGCCCTGTCGCCGGGAAGGCCATTCATGGCGACCTGGATGTAGGTCGGATGTTTCTGACGTTTGCTGGCCTGGAGTCTCTCCTGCGCCGCACTGCGGTCCGCCGGCGCCTCTCGGTAATAGAAGTCGCCGGTGGCCAACTTCAGTTCAGGCAGTAGCTTATCCAGGACAGGGTCATAGCCTGCAGGCTGTTGCGCGTCTACCAGCAGCAGGTTGCGGATATCTGTCGGCTCTTCCGCTGCGAGGTACTGGGCCGCCCAGTAGGCGCCAGTGCCGTGGCCGAGGAAGACGATGGTGGTGGGTTTGCTCTGGCGGGCAAAGGTGAGCGCCGCCTGGATACGGGCAGACACTCGGGTGCTATGGGCCTTGCGGATGCCTTCGGTGGATAGTGCCGGGGGAGCTGGATCCGTGTTTGGCTCTGCACTGCCGGCTTGCTCTGTCGTGGAAGGGCCATCCTCTGCCGCTTTTTCGGCGCTGACGACAGGCTCGCTGCGGTCGATTTTCGACGGTTTCTCAGGACGAGGAGGTGGCTCGTCGCCCTTTGGGTCGGGCAGGCTCAGACTCAGGGTGCTCCAGCCGGCATCCGGCAGTTTGCGCCGTAAGGGGCCGACCGCCAGGGGCCAGTCCGCGTTTTCCCCATCGCCCGGCAGCAGAATAACCAGACCCTCGGGTTCGCCGACGTTGGCAGGCCGCCATAACGCGAGGAAGGTCTCGTCGCCTGCCTGTAGCTGCTGCTGTTCGTTTTCTGGCAACTGGCGCTCCAGGCCAGCCGCTTCGACTTGGCTACGTTCCTGGAGTGGGGCGCGTGTAACCGCGGGCATTTCCTGGGAGTTATCGGCGGCGTCTTGCTTGGCGGGTGTGGCATCGGCAGCGAGGGCCGGGAGCCCGCACGTCAGGAAGGCGAAGCAGAGGGCTGCGAGAGTCGGGCGTGGTGCTCGGTGCATCTGATCATTCCTGATGGAACAGAAGCTGGCAGCCTAATGGCTTGCCCGTTTTTTGTCAGGCCAGCCTTCGCATGGTCCTGCTTGCCTGGAGTAAGGTATAGCGGCCGTTCATCACAAGTCTTCGCCCGCGGTAGCTCTCAATGACCCGTTCGTTGCTCACGCTGTTCTTCGCCCTGTGCCTGGCTTTTCCGCTTGTGGCGGCCCCGGCCTCGCCCAACCTGCAGCTGAGCGAGCCACAACGCCAATGGCTTGAGGCCCATCCGCAATTGCGCGTCGGGCTGGTCTTGCAGGCGCCCTATGCGCAGCTCGACCGTCGCTTGCAGCAACTTTCCGGGGCGAATGTCGAGCTGGTGAAGTGGCTGGGGGCTGCCATGCAGGTGGAATGGATCTGGCGTACCTATGACAGCGTTGGCGAACTGGAGCAGGCGCTGCGGTCCGGGCAGATCGACCTAGCGCCAGGGTTGGTGCAATCGCCCGCTGGCTTGCGCTTGTGGCTGTATTCCGACCCCTATATGCGCGTCTCCCAGTTGCTGGTCGGCGAGCGCGAGGGGAACGCCTCGGTCGACCTGGAGCAACTCGACGCCAGCGCTCCTGTGGCGGTTCGTCAGCCCAGCCCGGTTGGCGATTATCTTCGCGCAACCTACTCGAACCTTCAGCTTTTGCCGGTGGCGGGGGAACGCCAGGCATTGCGCGCCCTGCTCGAAGGTAATGTCCGCTTTGCGGTGCTGGACGAGGCGCAGCTCAGTCGCTTGTCTCGCGAGCAGGAATTCGCCGGACTGGCCGTGGTGGGGGACATCGGCTTCCCTCAGCTGCTGCGAGTCGCCTCGCGCCGCGATTGGCCTGAGTTGGGCTCCATCCTCGATATCGCCCTGCGCAGTCTGCCGCCCAAGGATCTCGACCAGCTCCATGAGCGCTGGTTGCAAGCGAGTTACCCACGGCTGGGCGATTCGGCGGGATTCTGGCAGAACCTCTCGATGCTCCTGGGGGTGCTGCTGGTGGCTGCGGGCGCCATCATTACCTGGCTGCGGCGCCAGCGTCGCTCCCTGGAGCGCCAGCTCCTTGAGGCCCGGCACATGATGCAGATTCGCGAGGCCGCAGAGGAAGCCTTGCGCCTCACGCAATTCTCCATCGACCACAGCACCCTCGGCGTTCTCTGGGTCAATTGGGACAGCCATGTGCGCTACGCCAACCGCGCAGCGGAGCTGATGCTCGGTCATGAGCCGGGCGCCCTGACCGATCGCCCTTTGGCCGATTTCCAGCCTGGGATGGATATGGACCGCTGGCTGAACCTGTGGCGCCGGGCTCGCAATAGCGACGAAGGGCCACAGAGTTTCGAGACCCGTTGCCGCCGTGCCGATGGCAGTTGGCTACCGGCTGATATATCGCTGAGCTTCCTGCGATTCGGCACGTCGGAGTACCTGGTGGTTTTTCTGGCCGATGCAACCGAGCGCCGCAAGGCTCGCGAGGCGCTGGAGGAAAGCGAGGCGCGCCTCAAGGGCATTGCTTCCAACGTGCCCGGGTTGGTATTCCGCCTGGAACGCCCGCAGGTTGGGGCCCAGACGAGCTTCGCTTTCATCGGCGAGGGTAGCGAAGCCGTCGTGGGCTACAGCGCCAGTGAGTTGCTGGATACTGGCCGAGGTATCCGGGGATTGGTCCACCCGGAGGATCGGGACAGCTACTTGGTCAGTCAGTCAGCCGCATTGGAGGCAGAGCGGGACTGGCATTGGCAAGGGCGCATCCTCACCCGAGACGGGCAGGTTCGCTGGGCAGATATCAAGGCCAGCGCGCGAATCTTCGATGATGGCCGGGCAGTCTGGGATGGCGTGGTCTGGGATATCACCGAGAACAAGCAGATTGAACTGGCTCTAGCCGATTCACGGGCACAGTTGCGCCAGTTGTCGGCTCACCTTGAGAGCGTGCGGGAGGAGGAGAAGGCGCGCATCGCCCGCGAAGTCCACGACGAACTGGGTCAGGTGCTCACGGTGCTCAAGCTGGAAACTTCGATGTGCGAGCTGGCTTATGCTGACCTCGATACCGGGTTGAAGGAGCGCCTGGAGAGCATGAAGCGCCTGATCGCTCAGCTATTCCAGCTGGTCCGTGATGTGGCGACCGCGCTGCGTCCGCCGATTCTTGATGCTGGCATTGCCTCGGCGATCGAGTGGCAGGCCCGGCGTTTCGAGACCCGCACCCATATTCCGTGCCTGGTTGAGGTGCCTGAGTACCTGCCGCGCCTGTCCGATGCCAAGGCGGTAGGTTTGTTCCGGGTGCTGCAGGAGGCATTGACCAATGTCATGCGGCACGCCGAAGCGCATACTGTGGCGGTCCGTTTGAGCGTTGAGGACGGCATGCTGTGCTTGCGCATAAGTGATGACGGCCGCGGGTTCGATGCTCAGGAAAGCCAGCGCGGCGGTTCGTTCGGTCTCGTCGGTATGCGCGAACGGGTATTGATGCTCGGTGGTAACTTGAAGATCGAGAGTCAGCCGGGTGAAGGGACGACCCTGTGCGTACAGGTCGCATTGGATAAGGAGAAGGCAGCGTGATTCGAGTCCTGGTCGCAGAAGACCACACCATCGTCCGCGAAGGCATCAAGCAGTTGATCGGCCTGGCCAAGGATCTCAGCGTTGTTGGTGAGGCTTCCAATGGAGAGCAACTCCTCGAGACCCTGCGCCACACACCCTGCGAGGTGGTGTTGCTGGATATCTCCATGCCGGGTGTTAACGGCCTGGAGGCCATCCCCCGAATCCGCGCTTTGAACAATCCGCCTGCGGTGCTGGTGTTGTCGATGCATGACGAGGCACAGATGGCTGCGCGGGCGCTGAAGATCGGAGCCGCCGGCTACGCTACCAAGGACAGTGACCCGGCCCTGTTGCTCACGGCCATTCGCAAAGTGGCCTCCGGTGGCCGCTATATCGATCCGGACCTCGCCGACCGCATGGTCTTCGAGGTGGGGCTGACCGATGCGCGACCGGCCCATACGCTGCTGTCCGAACGTGAGTTTTCGGTGTTCGAGAGGCTGGTAAGGGGGGAAGGGGTCAACGAGATTGCCCATCAGCTGGCAGTCAGCAGCAAGACGGTCAGCACCCACAAGGCACGCCTGATGCAGAAGCTCAACCTGCACTCAGTGGCGGACCTGGTCAAATACGCAGTGGAGCACAAGCTGCTCTGAGTGGCTGCACGGCCTGCTTCGCGCAGGTCAAGGCTTGTTATGTTCATGACCCCAGTGTCGCCCCTGCGGGGCGCTTGGCGAACGAATTCGCCCCTACAGGGTTTGTGAGGTCGCGCGCGATCACGACGCCGCGCTTGGTCTAGCTGCGGCTAACGGGATCATCACCAACCCCTGAATGTCCGATATTGGCGCTCGGATTTGTAGGGCGATTCCTACAAGAGATCCTCTCCTACCCTTATAGCAATCTGTCATACCGCCCGATTTGCGTGGCTTGCCGGCTTCTCTAGGCTTTGTCCTACGGCAGACACAAAAACAAAGGTGCGGTTATGGCCGAGACTCAAGGCAGTGACATCCTCGTCAGCTTTCGCGGCGTACAGAAGAGCTACGACGGCGAGACGCTGATCGTCAAAGACCTCAATCTGGACATTCGCAAAGGCGAGTTCCTTACCCTGCTCGGGCCGTCCGGCTCCGGCAAGACCACCAGCCTGATGATGCTCGCCGGGTTTGAAACCCCAACCAACGGCGAAATCCTCCTGGCCGGTCGCTCCATCAACAACGTCCCTCCGCACAAGCGCGACATTGGCATGGTGTTCCAGAACTATGCGTTGTTCCCGCACATGACGGTGGCCGAGAACCTGGCGTTCCCCCTCTCGGTGCGCGGCATGAGCAAGACCGACGCCAGCGAGCGGGTCAAACGTGCGCTGTCCATGGTGCAACTCGACAGTTTCCGCAATCGCTACCCGGGTCAGCTCTCCGGCGGCCAGCAGCAGCGTGTGGCCCTGGCCCGCGCGCTGGTCTTCGAGCCGCAGCTGGTGCTGATGGACGAGCCGCTGGGCGCGCTCGACAAGCAGCTGCGCGAGCACATGCAGATGGAGATCAAGCACATCCATCAACGTCTCGGTGTGACCGTGGTCTACGTGACCCACGACCAGGGCGAAGCCCTGACCATGTCCGATCGCGTGGCCGTGTTCCATCAGGGTGAGATCCAGCAGATTGCACCGCCACGAGAGCTCTACGAACTGCCGCACAACACCTTCGTGGCCAACTTCATCGGTGAGAACAACCGGCTCAGCGGCGAGTTGGAAAGCCACAGCGGAGAGCGATGCGTGGTGCGCCTGGCCCGCGGCGAGAAAGTCGAGGCGCTGGCGATCAACGTCGGCAAGCCTGGCGAGCCCGTTACCCTGTCCATCCGCCCCGAGCGCGTGCGCCTGAACGGCCACAGCGAAAGTTGCGTCAATCGCTTCAACGGTCGAGTGGAGGAGTTCATCTACCTGGGCGACCACGTGCGAATTCGCCTCGAGGTCTGCGGCAAGCCCGATTTCTTCGTCAAGCAACCTATTGCTGAGCTCGACCCCGCACTGGCGGTAGGCGATGTGGTGCCGCTCGGCTGGCAAGTGGAGCACGTTCGCGCGCTGGATCCGTTGACGACGGAATGAGCGGCGGCGCCAAGCATTAGGCACTGTACGAAAAGTGCCTGCGCTCGGTGAGGCGTCGTTAAAAAACGGTTCGGAATGCTCATTTACAGCTCGTAAATTCCGCATCCTCACCGATTTTTGCCTAGCCTGACCTTCGCTCGACGACTTTTCGTACAGACCTAGCAACCCTGCACTGTGGAGAAAACAACAATGTCGAAATCCCTGAAACTCACCGCCATGGCCCTGGGCCTGGCCTGCGCCGTACCAGCGTTGGCAGCCGACCTGACTGTGGTCTCCTTCGGTGGCGCCAACAAGATCGCCCAGACCAAGGCGTTCTACGCTCCCTTCGAAAAGGCCACCGGAAACAAGATCATCGCCGGCGAATACAACGGTGAGATGGCCAAGGTGAAGGCCATGGTCGACACCAACAGCGTGTCCTGGAACCTGGTCGAAGTGGAGTCGCCTGAACTCTCCCGTGGCTGTGATGAAGGCATGTTCGAGGAGCTCGATCCGGCCCTCTTCGGCAATGCCGAGGATTACATCCCAGGTGCCATCCAGCCGTGCGGTGTTGGCTTCTTCGTGTGGTCTACGGTGCTGGCGTACAACGCTGACAAGCTGAAGAGCGCACCGACCAGTTGGGCGGATTTCTGGGACGTGAATAAATTCCCGGGCAAGCGCGGCCTGCGCAAGGGTGCCAAGTACACCCTCGAGTTCGCCCTGATGGCCGATGGTGTGGCACCGAAGGATGTCTACAGCGTACTGGCTACCCAAGAGGGTCAGGACCGTGCCTTCAAGAAACTCGACCAGATCAAACCGAGCATCCAGTGGTGGGAAGCCGGCGCCCAGCCGCCGCAGTTCCTGGCTTCCGGTGACGTGGTCATGAGCTCTGCCTACAACGGCCGTATCGCCGCCGTGCAGAAAGAGAGCAATCTGAAAGTGGTATGGAACGGCGGCATCTACGACTTCGACGCCTGGGCCATCCCGAAGGGTGCCAAGGACAAGGAAGCCGCGCTGCAGTTCATCGCCTTCTCGGTCAAGCCTGAGCAACAGAAAGGTTTCTCTGAAAACATCGCCTACGGTCCGGCGAACAAGCAGGCCGTTCCGCTGCTGGACAAGGCAGTACTGAAGGACATGCCGACCACACCTGAAAACATCGCGAACCAGGTCGCCATGGATGTCACCTTCTGGGCTGACTACGGTGAGCAGCTGGAGCAGCGCTTCAACTCCTGGGCGGCCAAGTAAGGCCGCCGCCCCGCCCCTCTCCTTCTGGGAGAGGGGCTGAGGGCGAGGGATGTTCCTCGCCCAGCCCCTCGGGGCCGCAAGTCCAATCCAGCCGAGAGACGGCACGTTTCAACGGAGTTCGCCATGGCCACTGCAGTGCCCCTGACCCAGGTCACCGGCCCCACCCTCAAGCAGCGCCTCGCCCGCGCCGAGCGGATGAACCGCCTGAAGTCCCAGGCATTGATCCTGCCGCTGCTGATTTTTCTCCTGCTGACCTTCCTCGTGCCCATCGGTGCGCTGCTCTACAAGAGTGTGAATAACCCTGAGGTCGTGGGAACCATGCCGCGTACTGTCGAGGCGATCAGTGCGTGGGACGGCAAGGCGCTACCGGCTGAGCCGGTCTATAAAGCACTGGCCGAAGACCTCGCCGAAGCCCGCAAGAACCAGGCTGTCGGCGACTTGTCCAAGCGTCTGAACATGGAACTGGCCGGTTACCGGAGCCTGATGGCCAAGACTGCCCGTGCCTTGCCTTTCAAGACTGAGCCGGCTTCATATAAAGAAGCGCTCGAAGCCCTGGATGAGCGCTGGGGCGACCCAGCGTACTGGCAGGCCATCCGCCGCAACAGCAGCAATCTGACCCCTTATTACCTGTTGGCATCTCTCGACCACCGCATCGATGATCTGGGCGAGCTGGCTCCTGCCACCCCGGACCAGGCCATCTACCTCGACATCTTCGCCCGTACCTTCTGGATGGGTGCAGTGATCACCGTGATCTGCCTGCTGCTGGCCTACCCGCTGGCCTACCTGCTGGCCAACTTGCCGACGCGCCAGAGCAACCTGCTGATGATCCTGGTGCTGCTGCCATTCTGGACCTCCATCCTGGTCCGCGTGGCGGCCTGGATCGTCCTGCTGCAATCTGGTGGCCTGATCAACGGTGCGCTGCTGAAGCTGGGCTTGATCGACCAGCCGCTGCAGCTGGTGTTCAACCGCACCGGCGTCTACATCTCCATGGTACACATCATGCTGCCGTTCATGATCCTGCCTATCTATAGCGTGATGAAGGGTATCTCGCCGACTTACATGCGCGCGGCGATCTCCCTCGGCTGCCATCCGTTCGCCAGCTTCTGGAAGGTCTACTTCCCGCAGACTGTGGCCGGGGTCGGCGCCGGGTGCCTGCTGGTGTTCATCCTGTCGATCGGCTACTACATCACCCCGGCACTGCTGGGCAGCCCGAACGACCAGATGGTCAGCTACTTCGTTGCCTTCTTCACCAACACCACCATCAACTGGGGTATGGCCACGGCCTTGGGCGGGATGCTGCTGTTCGCCACCCTGATCCTCTACGTGGTGTACAGCTGGCTGGTAGGCGCAGGTCGCCTGCGACTGGGGTAAGCGCCTCCGCGAGAGGCCAACTGATCCTCCTCCCCGCCTGTGGGTGAGGGTGGCCCGCAGGGCCAGGGGAGGGGATCCGCAAGAAATTCATTGGAGAGCGAGTCATGTTGAGTCCTTACATGTCCCCGGTCGAACGCCTGTGGTACTTCACCCTGCGCGGCCTGTGCGGCCTGGTGCTGTTGTTCCTGATCCTGCCGGTGCTGGTGATAATTCCGTTGTCGTTCAACTCCGGCACCTTCCTCGTCTACCCGCTGCAGGGCTTTTCCCTGCGCTGGTATGCGGACTTCTTCCAGTCCGCCGAGTGGATGCGCTCGCTGACCAACAGCATGATTGTGGCCCCGGCCGCTACCCTACTGGCCATGGTGTTCGGCACCCTGGCGGCCATCGGCCTGACCCGTGGCGAGTTCCGCGGAAAGGCGCTGGTAATGAGCATCCTGATCTCCCCCATGGTCGTGCCTGTGGTGATCATCGGTGTGGCCAGCTACCTGTTCTTCGCCCCGCTGGGCCTGGGCAACAGTTACCTGTCGCTGATCCTGGTTCATGCGGTACTCGGTGTGCCCTTCGTGATCATCACAGTGTCGGCGACCCTGCAAGGCTTCAACCAGAACCTGGTGCGTGCGGCTGCCAGCCTTGGCGCTCCGCCTCTGACCACATTCTTTCGGGTGACCCTGCCGCTGATCGCGCCAGGGGTTATTTCCGGTGCGCTGTTCGCCTTCGCCACGTCCTTCGACGAAGTGGTGGTGACCCTGTTCCTCGCAGGGCCGGAGCAGGCCACCCTGCCACGGCAGATGTTCAGCGGTATCCGCGAGAACCTCAGCCCGACCATCGCCGCGGCAGCGACCCTGCTGATCGGCTTCTCAATCGTCTTGCTGCTGACGCTGGAGTGGCTGCGTGGACGCGGCGAGCGCCTGCGTACCTCGATGCCTGAATGACCCGCATTACGTGTTGAATCAAAGGGGGCCAGTGGCCCCCTTTGATGTTTCTGGTTGCCTCGCAGACGTATGAACGAGCCTTGCCGGCGCTCTCGGGCTACAATCCGCGCCATCGTGAATCTGCCCCGAGGTCAGCCATGCAGCCTTTCGCCATCGCCCCGTCGATCCTCTCCGCCGATTTCGCTCGCCTGGGAGAGGAGGTGGACAACGTCCTCGCCGCCGGCGCCGACATCGTTCACTTCGATGTGATGGACAACCATTACGTGCCCAACCTCACCATCGGCCCGATGGTCTGCGCGGCTCTGCGCAAGTACGGCATCACCGCGCCGATCGACGCGCACCTGATGGTCAAGCCGGTGGATCGCATCATTGGCGACTTCATCGAGGCAGGTGCTACCTACATCACTTTCCATCCGGAAGCCTCGGAACACATTGATCGCTCCCTGCAGTTGATCCGTGATGGCGGTGCCAAGGCTGGCCTGGTGTTCAACCCGGCGACGCCGCTAGATGTGCTCAAGTACGTGATGGACAAGGTCGACATGATCCTCCTGATGAGCGTCAACCCGGGCTTTGGCGGGCAGAAATTCATTCCCGCCACCCTCGACAAGCTGCGTGAGGCTCGCGCGCTTATCGACGCTTCCGGCCGCGAGATTCGTCTGGAGATCGACGGTGGGGTCAACGTCCACAATATCCGTGAAATCGCGGCTGCCGGTGCCGACACCTTCGTTGCCGGTTCGGCCATCTTCAACGCGCCACACTACGTCGAAGTCATCGCGGCCATGCGTGCCGAACTGGCCAAGGTCTGATATGAGCACGTTGCAGCGGCTTTTCGAGGGGCGCCTTCCGCGCCTGGTGATGTTCGACCTGGACGGCACCCTGGTGGATTCGGTCCCCGATCTGGCCGCTGCGATAGACCGCATGCTGGTGGCCCTCGGGCGTCCGGCAGCAGGTGTCGAGCAGGTCCGCGAGTGGGTCGGCAACGGCGCCCGCGTGCTGGTACGCCGCGCTCTTGCCGGTGGCCAGGACCACTCCGCCGTGCATGACACCGATGCTGAGCGCGGCCTCGAACTCTTCATGGAGGCCTATGGCGAAAGCCATGCGCTCACCCGCGTCTACCCAGGGGTCGCGGAGACCCTCAAGTGGCTTAAGAAACGGGGCGTCGAACTTGCCCTGATCACCAACAAACCGGAGCGTTTTGTCGCGCCGCTGCTGGATGAGATGAAGCTGGGACGGTATTTCCCGCTGATCATCGCCGGCGATACCTTGCCGCAGCAGAAACCGGACCCTTCGGCCCTGCTGCATGTGATGCATATGACCGGCGTCAGCCGTGGCGAAGCTCTGTTTATCGGCGACTCGCGCAATGACGTCCTGGCCGCCAAGGCTGCCGGTGTGAAGTGCGTGGCGTTGAGCTACGGCTACAACCACGGCCGGCCCATTAGCGAAGAGGAGCCGGCCTTGGTGGTGGACGATCTTCGCGAGCTGCTGCCGGGCGGTTGCGCGGCACACGGCGCTGCGCTAATGTCGCCCGACTCCTCTGAATATCCGCCTCAAAGAGATCGAAACGTGGTGGCTCCCTGCAAGCGTTGGCTCGAAAGAGCTGGAATGATCATCATCAAGGCTGTGGCCCGTTGGCGCTGGCGCGCCTGAATTCATTCTGGCCGGTATCTCCGGCGCGTTCGCACACCGACGTTTTACCTCCAGGAGCTCGATAGCTCCCTGTCACGAGGCTGATCATGACCCGCGAAGATTTCCTGCGTTTGGCCGCTGAAGGCTATAACCGCATTCCGCTTGCGTTCGAAACCCTGGCGGATTTCGATACGCCGCTTTCCCTCTACCTGAAGCTCGCCGACACGCCGTACTCCTACCTGCTGGAGTCGGTGCAGGGCGGTGAGAAATGGGGCCGTTACTCCATCATTGGTCTGGCGGCCCGCACGGTGTTGCGAGCTCATGGCCACCAGGTGACCGTTGCCGTCGACGGTGTCAATGTCGAACAGCATGACTGCGAAGACCCGTTGGCCTTCGTCGAGGCATTCAAGGAGCGCTACAACGTAGCGCCCATCGCCGGCCTGCCGCGCTTCAATGGCGGCTTGGTGGGTTATTTCGGCTATGACTGCGTGCGCTATGTCGAGAAGCGCCTGGCCAACTGCCAGAATCCCGACCCGTTGGGCACCCCGGACATTCTGCTGATGGTCTCCGACGCGGTGGTGGTGTTCGACAACCTCGCCGGCAAGCTGCACGCGATCGTCCTGGCCGATCCCGGTCAGGACGACGCTTATGAGCGGGGCCAGGCCCGCCTCGCCGAGCTGCGCCGACAGTTGCGCCAGCCCGTGGTGCCGCGTCTGGGCGTGGACCCTGGCCAGCCGCAGGGTGGCGAGCCGGACTTTCGCTCCAGCTTCACCCGCGAGGACTACGAGCGTGCAGTGGGCAGCATCAAGGAATACATACTGGCCGGCGACTGCATGCAGGTGGTGATTTCCCAACGCATGTCCATCCCGTTCCAGGCTGCGCCGATCGATCTGTACCGCGCGCTACGCTGCTTCAACCCGACGCCTTACATGTACTTCTTCAACTTCGGTGACTTCCACGTGGTGGGTAGCTCGCCGGAAGTCCTGGTCCGGGTCGAGGACGGCCTGGTCACTGTTCGCCCGATCGCCGGCACCCGCCCGCGCGGTGCCAACGAGGAGGCGGATCAGGCGCTGGAGCAGGACCTGCTCTCCGACGCCAAGGAGCTGGCCGAGCACCTGATGCTGATCGACCTGGGCCGCAACGACGTGGGCCGCGTTTCCAGCACCGGCTCGGTGAAGGTCACCGAGAAGATGGTGATCGAGCGTTACTCCAACGTGATGCACATCGTGTCCAACGTGACCGGCCAGCTCAAGGAAGGCGTCTCTGCCATGGATGCGCTGCGCGCGATCCTGCCGGCGGGCACCCTCTCCGGGGCACCGAAGATCCGTGCAATGGAAATCATCGACGAGCTGGAGCCGGTCAAGCGTGGCGTTTACGGCGGCGCTGTGGGCTATCTGGCCTGGAATGGCAATATGGACACCGCCATCGCGATCCGTACGGCGGTCATCAAGGACGGGGAACTGCACGTGCAGGCCGGCGCCGGCATCGTTGCCGACTCGGTGCCGGCACTGGAATGGGAGGAGACGCTGAACAAGCGCCGCGCCATGTTCCGTGCCGTGGCACTCGCCGAACAGACTGCCACGCCCGACGCCTGAGGATTTCGCCATGCTGCTGATGATCGATAACTATGACTCCTTTACCTACAACGTGGTGCAGTACCTGGGCGAGTTGGGCGCTGACGTCAAAGTGATCCGCAATGACGAGCTGAGCGTTGCCGAGATCGAAGCCCTGAAGCCCGAGCGCATCGTCGTTTCCCCTGGCCCTTGCACCCCCACCGAGGCAGGTGTTTCGCTGGAGGTGATCACCCATTTCGCCGGCAAACTGCCAATCCTTGGTGTCTGCCTGGGGCACCAGAGCATCGGCCAAGCGTTCGGCGGTGACGTGGTGCGTGCGCGCCAAGTGATGCACGGAAAGACCAGCCCGGTCTTCCATGAAGACAAGGGTGTATTCAACGGACTGAACAATCCGCTGACGGTGACTCGCTATCATTCCCTGGTGGTGAAGCGCGAAACCCTGCCGGATTGCCTGGAGATCACCGCCTGGACCCAGCACGAAGATGGCTCGGTGGACGAGATCATGGGCCTGCGACACAAGACCCTGAATATCGAGGGGGTGCAGTTCCATCCGGAATCCATCCTCACCGAGCAGGGTCATGAACTACTGGCTAACTTCCTGAAGCAGACTGGCGGGGTGCGTTGAGATGGATATCAAGGAAGCCCTCAATCGGGTGGTCAACCAACTCGACCTGACCACCGACGAGATGCAGGACGTCATGCGCCTGATCATGACTGGACAGTGCACCGACGCGCAGATCGGTGCCTTCCTCATGGGTATGCGGATGAAGAGCGAGACCATCGACGAAATCGTTGGTGCCGTCTCGGTGATGCGTGAACTCGCCAGCACGGTCGAACTCAGCACCCTCGACCATGTGGTCGATGTGGTGGGCACCGGCGGCGATGGCGCGAATATCTTCAACGTTTCCTCGGCCGCCACTTTCGTGGTCGCCGCGGCTGGCGGCAAGGTTGCCAAGCATGGCAACCGCGCGGTTTCCGGCAAGACCGGCAGTGCCGATGTGCTGGAAGCAGCGGGCATCTACCTGGACCTCAAGCCCGAGCAGGTGGCGCGTTGCATCGAAAGCATCGGAGTGGGCTTCATGTTCGCCCAGGTCCATCACAAGGCCATGAAGTATGCCGCTGCGCCGCGCCGTGAGCTGGGGTTGCGGACCTTGTTCAACATGCTTGGTCCGCTGACCAATCCGGCCGGGGTGCGGCACCAGGTGGTCGGCGTGTTCAGCAAGGCGCTTTGCCGTCCTTTGGCCGAGGTGCTCAAGCGGCTGGGCAGCGAGCACATCCTGGTGGTGCATTCGCGTGACGGGCTGGACGAGTTCAGCCTCGCTGCACCGACCCATGTTGCCGAGCTGAAGGACGGCGAAGTGACTGAGTACGAAGTGCAGCCCGAGGACTTCGGCATCCGTAGCCAGAGCCTTATCGGCCTCACGGTGGACAGTCCTCAGGCATCGCTGGAACTGATCCGCGACGCCTTGGGCAAGCGCAAGACTGAGAGCGGCCAGAAAGCCGCTGAAATGATTGTGCTGAATGCGGGTGCAGCCCTCTATGCTGCGGACCTCGCGTCCAGCCTGAAGGAGGGCGTGCGGCTGGCTCAGGATGCCCTGCATACCGGGCTCGCCCGCGAAAAGCTGGACGAGCTCGCGTCTTTTACAGCGGTGTTCCGAGTGGAGAATGAAGCGTGAGCATCCCAACCGTTCTTGAAAAGATCTTGGCGCGCAAGGCTGAGGAAGTGGCCGAGCGCAGTGCCCGTGTAACCCTGACTGAGCTTGAAGCCCGCGCCCGTTCAGCCAGTGCTCCTCGTGGTTTCGCCAGGGCGCTGCAGGAGCGTGTGGCGCAGCGGGAGCCGGCGGTGATTGCCGAGATCAAGAAGGCGTCGCCGAGCAAGGGCATCATTCGCGAGAACTTCCTTCCCGCACAGATTGCCAGGAGCTATGAGAACGGTGGCGCGACCTGCCTGTCCGTGCTGACCGATATCGATTTCTTCCAGGGCTGCGATGCCTACCTGCAGGAAGCCCGCGACGCCTGCTCGCTGCCGGTGATACGCAAGGACTTCCTCATCGATCCTTACCAGGTGGTCGAAGCTCGTGCCTTGGGGGCGGACTGCGTGCTGCTGATCGTCGCCGCGCTGGACGATGTGCGAATGAAGGAACTGGCGGACACGGCCAAGAACGTTGGCCTAGATGTATTGGTCGAAGTCCATGACGGGGATGAGCTGGAGCGCGCGCTGAAGACCCTCGACACTCCACTGGTGGGTATCAACAACCGTAACCTCCATACCTTCGAGGTGAGCCTGGATACCACGCTGGACCTACTGCCACGTATTCCGCGGGATCGAGTGGTGATCACCGAGAGCGGCATCCTCAATAGAGCGGATGTCGAGCTCATGGAGGTCAGTGAGGTGTATGCCTTTCTCGTGGGCGAAGCCTTCATGCGGGCGGAGGAACCAGGCGCAGAGTTGCGTCGCCTATTTTTCCCGGAGTTCAGTCGCGTCGCACTGGGCGCTGACCCGGACTGATTCGCGAATCGATGAAAAAAGCCGGCTGATGCCGGCTTTTTTCATGCTTGCGGGTGGAGTTCAGCGGGTACCAAATACCACCATCGTCTTGCCTTTGACGTGCACCAGGCCCTGTTCTTCCAGGCTCTTCAGGACTCGACCGACCATCTCTCGTGAACAGCCGACAATGCGACCGATTTCCTGGCGGGTGATCTTGATCTGCATGCCATCCGGGTGGGTCATGGCGTCGGGTTGTTTGCACAGATCGAGCAGCGTGCGGGCGACGCGCCCGGTCACGTCGAGGAATGCCAGGTCCCCGACCTTGCGGGTGGTGTTGCGCAGGCGGTCAGCCATCTGGCTGCCCAGCGCGTAGAGGATCTCCGGATCCTGCTGGGTGAGCTCGCGGAATTTCGCGTAGCTCAGTTCTGCTACTTCGCATTCCGTCTTGGCGCGAACCCAGGCGCTGCGCTCCTTCTCATTGCCTTCCTTGTCGAACAGTCCCATCTCCCCGAAGAAGTCGCCGGCGTTGAGGTAGGCGATGATCATTTCCCGACCGTCGTCATCTTCGATCAGGATGGTGACGGAGCCTTTGATGATGAAGAAGAGGGTTTCGCAGCGATCGCCTGCGTAGATGATGGTGCTCTTTGCCGTGTAGCGGCGGCGGTGACAATGCGCGAGGATCTTGTCCAGGCTTTTTATTTTAGGTGTAAGGGTAATTGCGACCATGCCCGAGTCCCGAAAAGAGAAGGTAAGCCTTTGTCCAACAGGCAATTTCTAGTAATTGTTGTGCCAAGTGTGCCAGTAATCCGGCGCCAGCTTAACAGACACTTCTATACCGACGATCGGAAATTGCGACACAGCTAACACCTGCCCGGGAAGTAATGTTGGTTTGTTGTCCATCGGGCCCCTTGGGGCCCTGTGCTAAGCTACGACACCTTTTTTTCGAGTAGGGTCCTTGGCGATGAAAGCACGCATCCAATGGGCGGGCGAAGCCCTGTTTCTTGGTGAGTCCGGCAGTGGGCATGCCGTGGTGATGGACGGCCCACCTGAGAGTGGCGGTCGCAACCTCGGGGTGCGCCCGATGGAGATGCTGCTGATCGGGCTCGGCGGCTGCACCAACTTTGACGTGGTGAGCATCCTGAAAAAGTCCCGCCAGCCGATTGAAAGCTGCGAGGCATTTCTCGAAGCCGAGCGCGCCAGCGAAGACCCCAAGGTCTTCACCAAGATCCATGTGCATTTCGTGGTGAAAGGGCGCGGCCTCAAAGAGGCGCAAGTCAAACGCGCGGTGGAGTTGTCGGCGGAGAAGTACTGCTCGGCGTCCATCATGCTTGGGCGGGCCGGCGTTGAAATCACCCATGACTACGAGATTGTCGAGCTCGGCGCCTGAGATCGGACGCCCGGCCGGGTGATGAAGACATCCGGCCATCATATTTGCACGCCAAACTCTGGCAGACGGCGCCTCTCGTCTGCATAATTCGCCCCCTCCAGTTTCCGGGGCTCAGGCTCCGACCATACGACCACAATCGCCAACGCGAAGAGGTGTAAACCGTCCTACGCAGATGTGTCGTGCGCATCTGACGGGCATGCTCAATCACGCGGTAGAGCCGCATGCACAAGAGAGTTTCCAACGGTGAACAGCAAACTCAAGCTCCACGGGTTCAATAACCTGACAAAGACCTTGAGCTTCAACATCTATGACATCTGCTACGCCGAGACCCCCGAGGACCAGCAGGCCTACGTCCAGTACATCGATGAAGAGTACGATGCCGAGCGCCTGACCCAGATCCTCACCGACGTAGTGGACATCATTGGTGCGAACATCCTGAACATCGCCCGTCAGGACTATGACCCTCAAGGCGCAAGTGTGACCATCCTCATTTCCGAGCAGCCGGTGACCCCCACCGACAGCCAGATCGAGGAGTCGCCGGGCCCATTGCCGGAAACCATCCTGGCGCACCTGGATAAGAGCCACATCACCGTACACACCTATCCGGAGATTCATCCGGTGGATGGGATCGCTACCTTCCGTGTGGACATCGACGTTTCCACCTGCGGGGTGATCTCCCCGTTGAAGGCGCTCAACTACCTGATCCACCAGTTCGATTCGGACATCGTGACTGTGGATTATCGTGTGCGTGGTTTCACCCGCGACGTGGAAGGCAAGAAGCACTTCATCGACCATGAGATCAACTCCATCCAGAACTACCTCTCGGACGACACTCAGGACGCCTATCAGATGACAGACGTCAACGTGTACCAGGAAAACCTGTTCCACACGAAGATGCTGCTCAAGGATTTCGAGCTGGACAATTACCTGTTCGGCGATGCGACCTCCAACCTGACTGGCGAGCAGCGCAAGCAGGTGGAAGAGCGCCTGCGTCACGAAATGCTGGAAATCTTCTACGCCCGCAACATGCCGCGCTGATAGTTATCGGCACGTTTCGGATGAAAACAACAAAGGGCGCCGTGGCGCCCTTTGTTGTTTTCGCAGTCTTCTGATCAAACTCTATAGGTGCTTTTGGTCATCACCTTTGACAGCAACGTCATTCCGAACTTGACCGGAGCCGGGAAGCGCATACCGCCCGCTTCCAATGCGCTGGTGGCGTGCTGTTCTTCATCGGTACGCATCTGTTCGAGAATCGCGCGGGATTTGCCATCCTCGGCCGGCAGCTGCTGGAGATGCTCGTCCAGGTGTTTGCACACTTGGTCTTCAGTGGCAGCTACGAAGCCCAGACTGACCTTATCGCTGACCAGGCCAGCCAATGCACCGACGCCAAACGACAAGCCATAAAACAGCGGGTTGAGAATACTCGGGCGGCTGCCGAGTTCACGGATGCGTTGTTCGCACCAGGCGAGGTGGTCGACTTCCTCTTCGGCGGCATGCTCCATGGCAGCCCGCACTTCCGGCAGCTTCGCGGTCAGGGCCTGGCCCTGGTACAGCGCTTGGGCGCAGACCTCACCGGTGTGGTTGATGCGCATCAAGCCGGCAACGTGACGCGCATCTTCGCTATCGAGTTCGGTATCGGGCTGGCCATCGGCAGGTGAGGGGCGGAAAGGCTGCCCGGAAAATGGTAGCAGGGTGCGCAGGGCGACGTCGGCCTGCAGCAGCAGCCGGTCGGCGGGGGAGTAGTAACGTTCGCTGGCCATGCGGCACCTCCGTAGGCAATCTCGGCAGGCATTCTAACCCAAGGGGCCGCTATGGGCTTGACTGGAATCAGTCCGCTTGCGACGGGCGGGGCAGGCTCGCCCCTTGCGCGCAGGGGCGAGGAGGTCCGGGGCTGGATCAGCCCGGGGGCCAATGCATCTGGCGCTGGCCAAGCACATGCATATGGATGTGGTAGACGGTCTGGCCACCCTGTTCATTGCAGTTCATCACCATGCGGAAGCCGGCCTCGCAGCCTTGTTCCTTGGCCAGGCGCTGCGCCGTGAAGACCATGTGGCCGGCGAGCGCCTTGTCTTCTTCGACCAAGTCGTTGACGGTGCGCACGTGCTTTTTCGGAATGACCAGGAAATGCACGGGGGCTTGCGGTGCAATGTCGTGGAAGGCAACGACCTGGTCATCTTCATAGAGCTTGCGGGCGGGGATTTCGCCCGCCGCGATTTTGCAGAACAGACAGTCCACTGGGGTTCTCCGGCCTGATATAAGAGGCGTCGAGTTTAACGGCGGGCGTTTACCCCGGCCAGCCTAACCCACGACCCGAAGGAGCGCCTGTGAAGAACGACATCCATGACCTCGGCCTGGTGCTGGACTCCAGGGTGAAACTGGTGCTGATCGAGTCCTGGGATGAGCGCCGAGTGTTGGAAACCTTGACCAGCCTGGCGATCAAGCGAGGGCTGGGGCTGTTGACCTGGTCGGTCAGCGAGGGGCTGCAGCGGCTTGGTTTTGGCGGTGAGCCGCTGGGCGAAGGAGATAGCCGCGATCCTGAGGTGGCTCTGCGGCTGATCAAGGCGGATCCGCAGCCGAACCTCTATGTCCTCTGTGACCTGCATCCCTTCCTTGCGGATAACCCGCGGGTCGTTCGGCTGCTCAAGGAAGTGGCCATGGCTGAAGGCAATCACAAGCCGACTGCGGTGCTGGTTTCCCATGCCCTGAAGCTGCCATCGGAAGTACAGCGTTATGCTGCGCGCTTCAGTCTCGCACTGCCAGGCGAAGAGGAGCTGCTGAGCATCGTGCGCGAAGAGGCGACGCGCTGGAGCGAGCGTAATCGCGGGGCGCGGGTTCGCACGGACAACCGGACCCTGCAGCAAGTGGTGAAGAACCTCCGAGGAATGAGTCATGGCGAGGCTCGCGCATTGGCACGCAATGTCATTTGCGATGACGGCGCCATCACCCAGGAAGATTTGCCGGAGCTGAACAAGGCCAAGTTCCAACTGCTCGACATGGAGGGTGTGCTCAGCTTCGAGTACGAGACTGCGCGTTTCGCAGAAGTCGGTGGCCTGGACAATCTCAAACGTTGGCTGGCGGAACGCCAGGCCGCGCTGCTCGACGAAAAGGTCAAGGATCGACCCAAGGGCGTGATGCTGGTCGGCGTGCAGGGCGGTGGCAAGAGCCTGGCGGCCAAGGCCGTGGCAGGGCTATGGGGCCTGCCATTGCTGCGCCTGGATTTCGCCTGTTTGTACAACAAGTTCTTCGGTGAAACCGAGCGGAACCTGCGTGAGGCGTTGAAGCTGGCCGAGCAGATGTCGCCATGCGTGTTGTGGATGGACGAGGTTGAGAAGGGGCTGTCCAGTGGTGATCACGATAGCGGGGTCAGCCAGCGGGTCCTGGGAACACTGCTGACCTGGATGGCCGAGCGCAAGGCGCCGGTGTTTCTGGTAGCCACAGCCAATGCCGTCGACGGCCTTGCGCCAGAGTTGCTGCGCAAGGGGCGTTTCGATGAACTGTTCTTCATCGATCTACCTCAGCCAGAGGTTCGCGCCGACATCTTCCGCATCCACCTAGCTCACCGGGAGCTGGACTCGGCGCAATTCGATCTGCATGAGCTGGTGCTCGCCAGCGAAGGCTTTTCTGGTGCGGAGATCGAGCAGGCCGTCGTTGGCATGCTCTACGCCTCCCAGGCGCAGCAATGTGCGGTGGATCAGGACTTGCTATTACGCCAGCTGCGCGCCAGCTCTCCGCTTTCAGTGGTTATGGCCGAGCAGTTGGCGAGCTTGCGAAGCTGGGCGCACGATCGTTGCGTCAGGGCCGATTGATCGGCCGTAGCTCAAGATTTTGCGAAGGCCCGGTTGATCCGGCCCACCACGCGTCGCACCAGCCAGCGCGGGGCGAAACGGGGGAACCGGGCGGCCAGCCGGTTGCGCCAGCCAGGTATGATAATTGCGCGATTCTTCTCAAGGGCTCGCACAGTAATCAACGCGACCTCTTCGGGGCTCATCATTAGTTTACTGCCTTCCAGTCGATCGACCTGCGAATGGGCGCGACGGAAGAAACTCTTGCGCGTCGGGCCGGGGCAGAGCACCGAAACCTTGACCCCCTGGGGGCGAAGCTCCTCGCGCAGGCCCTCGGAGAAGTGCAGCACATAGGCCTTGCTGGCGTAGTAGTTGCTCATCCAGGGGCCGGGCTGAAAGCCGGCGACCGAGGCTACGTTGAGTATTTGGCCCCCGCCTTGGTGGGCCATTAGCGCACCCAGCGCGTGGCAAAGTCGAGCCATGGCCAGGATGTTCAGCTCGATCAGCTCCTGCTCATCACTCCAATGCTGCTCAATGAAGGGGCCAGAGGTTCCAATGCCGGCATTATTTACCAGCAAGTCGAATTGCCGTTCGCCCTGTTCCAGCTCCATCAGCATGCCGGACACCTGGAGCGGTTCGGCCAGGTCGCAGACGCGAAACAGTACCTCTACGCCAAAGCGCTGGGTCAATTCGCAGGCAATGCTTTCCAGCGCGTCACGCTGCCTTGCCACCAACAGGAGGCTGCGGCCTCGTCGCGCCAAGGCTTCGGCCAAAGCGAGGCCGATTCCGCTGGAGGCGCCGGTGACCAGGGCATAACGGGGCATGGAGATTCTCCTGAAGGGGCCGGGTTGGACAGTTCCGGCCCCGGGAGGTTGCTTATTCTGATGCGGAATCGCTTTGTGGCGCTATTGCGGTGTCAGCTGGTTGCTCGTAGCGAGTCTCCCCGGTCAGTTGGGCGCGACTCACATAGTCCTGGTAGGCGGGAATGGCAATAGCGGAAAAGATACCGATCACAATCGGGGCCAGCAGGACCAGGCAGGCCAGGACCTTGACAGCGAGGCTGTTGGGTGGCGGCGGTGAGCCATAACGATTGGGGCCGGAGGTTCCTGGGACCACCAGCATGATCAAGGCGAACACGCTGCCCACGAACGGAACGAAGTTGATCAGCCAAAGCCAGCCGGACCAGCCAATATCGTGCAGGCGCTGGACACCGATAAAGACGCCGACAACTGCCAGGACGATACACGCCACAATTGCCAGCAGGCTTGCCAGGGTGGAGGAAAGCGCGAAGCTAGCTGCGATCACCGCGCCGACCGGGAGGAATGCCAGTATGAGCGCCATGCTCCAGCCCAGGTAGCGAACCCGGCCAATCCGACCGTCGGTGCTGAGGACCTTGAGCTCACCATATTCGGGCAGGACTTCGCCGACCTGTGCCTGTGGCGGGGCGTAGGGCGAGGAGCCAGCGGTGGCGGAAGTAATGGAGCCCTGGACCGCAGATGCTTCAGTCGCCAGCTGGGCCTGGCGTGCCAGGTACTTGTCGATGATGATGCCACATGCCTGGCATTCGGCTGTCTTGGGCTGCTCGTGGCCGCACTTGGGGCAGCGCATGCTATCGATCATGGTGGGCGTCTGGGGTGCCATCATGGGGGCTGGCTCGTCCTTCGCTTCCTGCGGGCTGTTCGACCGGTCCTGCTCCTTGCGTACCATCGCCCCCGCCCGTTGCAGGGCGGCCAGGTACTTATCGGCTTCGGCCTCGTCCAGATCACGCTTTAGGGCGACGCTGCGGCCACTGAACAGACTGTCGATCTTTCCAGAATCGCTCTTGAACAGGCGAGCGAGATTCTCTTTGACGGTTTCCAGTGCCACGCCGGGCATTGGTTCGCCTTCGAAGACGATTTTGTAGCGAGCTTCGACCATGCGGGCATCCTTGTCGGCGACAGAGCGGGTGATGGCACAGCGTAATTGTGCGCTAGGCCACGGCACAAGCGGCCTGGTGCAGAAAGTGAACGGTGATTTGCGAAAAGGCTTCGTGGAACGGCACTGTATGGGACCTCGAACAGGGCTATCAGGCGGCCCTGTGACCAGGTTCGGTGGCTGAGTCTATCGCCGAGTCTCAGGGCGCCCAGCGCTGGCCAAGCTGGACTGCATGGTCACGGGCGGCACGGTATTCGCGGTCGAGCCGGGCGATCAGTTCATCAGCGGTCGGCAGGTCACGGATGTTGCCCACGCCCTGGCCGGCTGACCAGACGGTCTTCCAGGCTTTTGCCTCATCACTGATTGGCTTGAGCTTTTCGCCGTAGTTGATATCGGCCTTGTCCGTCAGGCGTTTGAGGTCATAGCCAGCAGCTTCAAGGCTCTGTCGCATGAAGCTCGCCGGTACACCTGAGACCGCCGGGGTATGGATGATGTCTGCTGCCTTGGCGTCCAGGATCATCTGCTTGTAGCGGGTTTCCGCATCGCTCTGCTGGGTGGCAATGAATCGGGTACCCAGGTAAGCCAAATCGGCGCCCAGCAACTGTGCAGCGAAGATCTCATGACCGTGGTTGAGGCATCCAGCCAGCAGCAGGGTCTTGTCGAAGAACTGGCGAATCTCGGCTATCAGGGCGAAGGGGCTCCAGGTCCCAGCATGGCCACCGGCGCCTGCTGCGACAGCAATCAATCCGTCGACCCCGGCTTCAGCGGCCTTTTCAGCGTGGCGGCGGGTTGTCACGTCGTGGAATACCAGGCCGCCGTAACCATGCACCGCGTCCACCACCTCTTTGACCGCACCCAGGCTGGTGATGACAATGGGAACTCGCTTCTCCACACTGATCGCCAGATCGGCCTGCAACCGGGGATTGCTGTGGTGGACAATCAGGTTGACGGCGTAAGGCGCAGCGCTGGTGTTCAGGCCAGACTCGATTTCCTCTAGCCAGGCGCGGAAGCCGGAGCTTTCGCGCTGGTTCAGGGCAGGGAAGCTTCCGACGATTCCACTATTGCAGCAGGCCATCACCAGCTTAGGGTTGGATACCAGAAACATTGGCGCCGCCACCACTGGTAGGCGCAAGCGTTGATCGAGCAGGGCAGGCAGGGACATCTGGCATTCCTCTTGTAGGCTGTCTGGAGTCAGAAAGGCTTCACCACCACCATGATGACAATGGCGATCAAGAACAGCACCGGAACTTCGTTGAACCAGCGATAGAACACGTGGCTGCGTCGGTTCTCACCTCGTGAAAAACGCTTGAGGAGGGACCCGCAGGCGTGGTGGTAGCCGATCAACAGCACGACCAGGGTCAGTTTGGCGTGTAGCCAGCCCTGGCTGAACAAGGAGGTGTTGAGGTAGAGCATCCACAAGCCGAAGACCAGGGTGGCGATCATCGATGGTCCCATGATGCCGCGGTAAAGCTTGCGCTCCATGATGATGAAGCGTTCGCGGCTTGCGGCATCCTCGCTCATCGCGTGGTACACGAAGAGGCGTGGCAAATAGAAAAGTCCGGCGAACCAGCAGACTATGGCGATGATGTGTAGGGCTTTCAACCACAGGTAGAGCATGAGTCGGCTTCCAGGTCCAAGATGGCCACGATAGTAGAGGGTGGGCACGCCACACGTCACCTTGGCTGTTGGCCCATGGCCGATGCAGCTTTATCATCGGCAGCTTTCCAATCGGTTCTTTGAAGGGGCAAGTGATGGTCAAGGTCGGAATCGTCGGCGGCACGGGCTACACCGGGGTCGAACTGCTGCGTCTGCTGGCTCAGCATCCGCAGGCAGAGGTGGCGGTGATCACGTCGCGCTCCGAGGCTGGGGTCAAGGTCGCCGATATGTACCCGAACCTGCGAGGCCATTACGACGAGCTCGCCTTCAGCGTGCCGGACGTGGCTACGCTCGGCGCTTGCGACGTGGTGTTCTTCGCGACCCCGCACGGCGTCGCCCATGCCCTTGCTGGCGAGCTGCTGGATGCGGGCACCAAGGTGATCGACCTGTCTGCCGATTTCCGCCTGCAGGATGCAGAGGAATGGGCCAAGTGGTACGGCCAGCCTCACGGTGCTCCCGGTCTGCTTCCCGAAGCCGTCTACGGCCTGCCGGAAGTCAACCGCGAGGCAATCAAGAACGCCCGCCTGATTGCGGTCCCCGGTTGCTATCCGACCGCCACGCAGCTGGGTTTTATCCCGCTGCTCGAGGCAGGCCTGGCCGATACCCGCCAACTGATCGCTGACTGCAAGTCAGGTGTCAGTGGTGCAGGCCGTGGCGCCAAGGTCGGCTCGCTGTTCTGCGAAGCCGGCGAAAGCATGATGGCCTATTCGGTCAAGGGGCACCGCCATCTGCCGGAAATCACTCAGGGCCTGCGGCGTGCTGCGGGTGGTGCTGTCTGTCTGACGTTTGTTCCACATCTGACACCGATGATCCGTGGCATTCACGCAACCCTTTACGCCAACGTGGCGGACAAGAGCGTGGACCTGCAAGCGCTGTTCGAGAGACGCTATGCCAATGAACCCTTCGTCGACGTGATGCCGGCGGGGAGTCACCCGGAAACACGCAGCGTTCGCGGCGCAAACGTTTGCCGTATTGCGGTCCATCGTCCAATGGGCGGAGACCTGGTGGTGGTCCTGTCGGTGATCGATAACCTGGTCAAGGGTGCTTCCGGTCAGGCCGTACAGAACATGAATATTCTATTCGGCCTGGAAGAGCACCTTGGGCTGGGCCACGCGGCATTGCTACCCTGATCCACTGCTGACTTTCGAGCTCATGTCGCTTCCGGGCGTGGGCCGAGTCGCTTAATAGTTGACCAGTTTTGTAGGGTAAGCGGATAATGCCTCGCCTTAGCGCAGTATGGCGGCGTCGAGCCGGGAGAGTTGCAGCATGAGCGTCGAAACCTTCACCCCTTCAGCCCTGTTGTTCACTGAGGGTGCGGCCAGCAAGGTGAAGAACCTGATCGATGAAGAAGGCAATCCACGCCTGAAGCTTCGCGTGTTCGTCACGGGTGGTGGCTGCTCTGGCTTCCAGTACGGCTTCACGTTCGATGAAGACGTGGCGGACGACGATACGATCGTCGAGCGTGACGGCGTCAGCCTGGTTGTTGATCCGATGAGCTTTCAGTATCTCGCCGGTTCCGAAGTCGACTACCAGGAAGGCTTGGAGGGGTCGCGTTTCGTGATCAAGAACCCGAACGCTTCAACCACCTGCGGTTGTGGCCAGTCCTTCTCGATCTGACGCTGCTGGAATGCGCTAAAACGCCGTGCCATTGAGCGCGGCGTTTTTGTTTGTGGGCAGGTTATGCGGGATAGATCGCGCCCAGGATGCGCAGGCCCTTGGCGCCGGTGACGCTGGGCCGATTGGTCGGGATGCCTTCGAGGCAGCAATGGGCGAGCCAAGCGAAGGCCATGGCCTCGACCCAGTCGGGATCGACGCCAAACTCGCTGGTGCTGCATACGCGGGTGCCCGGCAGCAAGGCCGTCAAGCGCTGCATCAACTGGTGGTTGTGCGCGCCGCCACCGCATACCAACAGATCATCGGTGCCGGTCTGCGCAGCCTTGAGGGCGTCGACAATGCTACGTGCGGTGAGCTCCAGTAACGTGGCCTGGACGTCCTCTGGGCGGAAGATCGGTAGGCGCGCAAGATGGGACTGTAGCCAGCCTAGGTTGAACAGCTCGCGGCCGGTACTCTTCGGTCCCAGGGTGGTAAAGAAGGGATCAGCGAACAGCGTATCCAGCAGCACTTGCTGAACGGTTCCGCTGGCTGCCCAGCGTCCTTCTCGGTCGTAGTTTTCTCCAGTCTGCAGACGAATCCAGGCATCCATCAACACGTTGCCGGGGCCACAGTCGAAGCCGTGAACGGCCTTGCCCGGCTCAATCAGGCTGAGGTTACTGAATCCACCGACGTTCAGCACCGCGCGCAGACTCGTGTGATCGTCGAACAAGGCTTCGTGAAATGCCGGAACCAGAGGGGCGCCCTGGCCGCCGGCAGCGACGTCGCGCCGGCGGAAGTCACCTACTACAGCAATGCCGGTCAGCTCCGCGAGCATGGCAGGATTGCCGATCTGGATGGTGAAACCGCGCGCAGGCTCATGACGAACCGTCTGGCCGTGGCTACCAATGGCACGAATGTCCTGTGAAGTGAGCTGGTTGCGCTCGAGCAGGCTCTGAATGCCCGAAGCCGCAAGCCTTACCCAGCTTTGTTCGGCCGTTGCAGCGCGTGCCAGTTCGTCGGGCCCCGTTGCGCACAGAGCCAGTAGCTCGCTGCGCAACGACTCGGGCATTGGGAGGTAGTACGTGTCGAGGAGGAGGGTACGATTGGTCTGGTCGACCAGGGCGATGTCAAGTCCATCCAGGCTGGTTCCGGACATCACCCCTAGGTAGCGAGCCATGGCCTTAGCGCTTGTTCAAGGCCAGCGTGCTGGCCTTCTCCTGGTCCATACGTGCCAGTAGTGGCTGGCTCATTTGCAGGAAGCGCTTCTTTTCGGCGGCCATGAGCGGATCGGCCATTGGCAGCTTGATCCCCAGGGGATCGACATGGACGCCGTTGACCTGGAACTCATAGTGCAGGTGCGGACCGGTCGAGAGGCCAGTGGTGCCTACGTACCCAATGATCTGGCCTTGCTTGACGCTGCCGCCGGTGCGAATGCCTTTGGCGAAGCCGTTCATGTGGCCGTAGAGGGTTCGGTACTTGTTGCCGTGCTGGATGATCACGGCGTTGCCATAACCACCGCGCCGGCCGGCTAATACGATCTTCCCGTCGCCGGTTGCTTTGATTGGCGTTCCGCGAGGAGCCGCATAGTCGACACCTTTGTGAGCCCGAATCTTGTTGAGAACCGGGTGGCGTCGTCCCATGGAGAATCGAGAGCTAATACGGGCAAAGTCCACAGGAGTACGGATGAATGCCTTGCGCATGCTGCTTCCGTCGGCCCGCAGGTAGCTGGCGTTGCCTTGCTTGCTAACGTAACGGATTGCGCTGAAGGCCTTGCCGCGGTTGATGAAGCGGGCTGCGAGGATTTCGCCGCTACCCACCTTCTTGCCGTTGACCACTTTTTCTTCGTAGATCACCTCGAACTCGTCCCCTTCGCGGATGTCGAGGGCGAAGTCGATGTCGTAGCCGAATACATTGGCCAGATCCATGGTCAGGTCATGGGAAAGCCCGGCGCGCTTTGCAGAGAGGAAAAGCGAGCTGTTGATTACGCCTCTTGCATAAGCCGAGCGCACCTCGGGTTTAGCCAGGTCGCGCTTGAATGCATAACCTTTGCCGGACTTTTCGAGGTGGACGGTTTCGAGTTCGCTCAGTTTCGAGCTGATTCTCTCCAGGTCGCCGGCCGGGCTCAGGTCGAACTGAAAGCGCTGGCCAACCTTGAGGCGGCTGAGCTGTTTTGCGTCCTTGCTGCTATTGAGCACGTCATGCATCACTGCACCGGATAATCCGACCTTGGCGAATATCGTGGACAAGGTGTCGCCATTGCCCACGGTCACAGTCTTGAGGCTGGGATCGGCGGCTGGTTGAGTGGTGGCGAGCTTGGCGTCTTCTGTCTTCTTATCCGCGTCTTTTTCGGCGCTGTTCTGATTGTCGGCTGGGCTCTCGATCTTGGTAAATGGCGAGTTGCCCTGATCCCCGGTGACTGGACCTGGTCGGAGATCGTCTTTCTCTTGGATGAGCATCTCGGAGCCATTTTCAAGCTCCAGATTGATGAAGGTCTTCTTCGCCTCGACTTCGCGGGACGGGAACACCAGCAGGGCCAGGCTGAGCAGCGCAGCCACACCGCTTGCAGCCAGCAAATGGCTCTTCGGATACGGCGGCACTTTGGGAACGTTATGCGTCATGGCGTGTGGTGTTTTTTAGAAGGTGAACTAACTGCCTAAAATATAATCAAAAGCTGCCCTAGGCAACCTCGGATTCACGCCGTCCGCCGGTCGGCGTTAGCTCAGGCGCAAAACTTGTAATTAGTTCGCGATCTTGTATGGTTGGTTCCCCTTTTGTCTGTCGAACGGTCACGAGTCCTGTCATGAAGTCGGTTGAAGAGCAGCTGGCGCTGATCAAGCGCGGTGCGGAAGAGGTTCTGGTCGAGTCCGAGCTGGTGGAAAAGCTCAAGCGTGGCCAGCCACTACGGATCAAGGCGGGCTTCGATCCGACAGCTCCAGACCTTCACCTCGGGCATACGGTCCTTATTAATAAGCTGCGCCAGTTCCAGGAGCTAGGTCATCAGGTCGTCTTCCTGATAGGCGACTTCACGGGGATGATTGGTGACCCAAGCGGCAAGAGCGCAACGCGTCCCCCGCTGACTCGAGAGCAGGTCCTGGAGAACGCGGAGACCTATAAGGCTCAGGTGTTCAAGATCCTAGATCCTGGCAAGACTGAGGTGGCCTTCAACTCCACCTGGATGGACAAGCTGTCTCCGGCAGACTTCATTCGTCTGGCCTCCCAGTACACCGTTGCTCGGATGCTCGAGCGTGATGATTTCAGCAAGCGCTACACCACGAATCAACCGATCGCCATTCATGAGTTTCTTTACCCGCTGGTGCAGGGGTACGACTCGGTTGCTCTGCGCGCGGATGTCGAGCTGGGTGGTACCGATCAGAAGTTCAATCTGTTGATGGGTCGCGAACTGCAGCGTGCTTATGGTCAGGAGTCTCAGTGCATCGTCACCATGCCGTTGCTGGAGGGGCTGGACGGTGTGAAAAAGATGTCCAAGTCCCTTGGCAACTATGTAGGCATCCAGGAGGCGCCTGGTGTGATGTACAACAAACTGGTCTCCATTCCTGATCAGTTGATGTGGCGCTACTTCGAGCTACTGAGCTTTCGCTCCATGGGTGAGATCGAGCAGTTCAAGAAGGAAGTAGACCGGGGCGCCAACCCGCGCGACATCAAGATCAAGCTGGCCGAAGAGATCGTCGCTCGCTTTCATGGCGAAGAGGCGGCTGCTACTGCCCATCGTTCTGCGGGCAACAGAATGAAGGATGGCGAGTTGCCTGTGGATCTGCCGGAAATCGAGCTGGCTGCTGCTGAAGACATGCCGATCGCTTCCGTCCTTAATAAAACTGGTCTGGTGAAGAATGCCGCTGTGGCGCGCGACCTGCTTGGTTCTGGTGGTGT
>NZ_CP113889.1:2365000-2737500 GCF_042232855.1 Metapseudomonas boanensis
GTACGAAAGTAGGTCTTAGTGATCCGGTGGTTCTGTATGGAAGGGCCATCGCTCAACGGATAAAAGGTACTCCGGGGATAACAGGCTGATACCGCCCAAGAGTTCATATCGACGGCGGTGTTTGGCACCTCGATGTCGGCTCATCACATCCTGGGGCTGAAGCCGGTCCCAAGGGTATGGCTGTTCGCCATTTAAAGTGGTACGCGAGCTGGGTTTAGAACGTCGTGAGACAGTTCGGTCCCTATCTGCCGTGGACGTTTGAGATTTGAGAGGGGCTGCTCCTAGTACGAGAGGACCGGAGTGGACGAACCTCTGGTGTTCCGGTTGTCACGCCAGTGGCATTGCCGGGTAGCTATGTTCGGAAGAGATAACCGCTGAAAGCATCTAAGCGGGAAACTTGCCTCAAGATGAGATCTCACTGGGATCTTGAATCCCCTGAAGGGCCGTCGAAGACTACGACGTTGATAGGTGGGGTGTGTAAGCGCTGTGAGGCGTTGAGCTAACCCATACTAATTGCCCGTGAGGCTTGACCATATAACACCCAAACAATCTGCGGATTGTGGGTGCGGATGGTGAAGTCGACAGACCGAAAATTGGCCTGAACTTGCAAACCAGACTGTCACATACCTGATTCGGGGTCGCGCCAGCGGCGAGACCCCAACCGAATTGCTTGACGATCATAGAGCGTTGGAACCACCTGATCCCATCCCGAACTCAGTAGTGAAACGACGCATCGCCGATGGTAGTGTGGAGCTTCTCCATGTGAGAGTAGGTCATCGTCAAGCTCCTATCCCAAACCCCCGATACGCCCAGGCGTGTCGGGGGTTTGTCTTTGGGCGCGGGAAAAACCGTTCGGGTTGAATCATCCAATCAAGATGTGCGGTTGCTGATTGCGCAGCGCGATTCAGTGTCCACTTTCTATGCAATTGTGATGTGCATCGATATGATGCCTGCCTTATTCTGAGCTGGATCCCGCAAATGCTGACTCTTTTAAAGCTACTGCAGGATGGCCGCTTCCACTCCGGGCAGTCTCTAGGGGCTGCGTTAGGGGTCAGCAGAAGTGCTGTCTGGAAGCAGTTGCAGCAACTTGAGGCAGAGTTAAACCTGCCAATCTACAAGGTTCGTGGCCGTGGCTATCGGCTGAAGCGCCCGCTGAGCTTGTTGGACCAGGAATCGCTTAACAGGGGTGACTGCACTTGGCCTTCTGTGGTCCTTGATTCAATTGACTCCACCAATGCGGAGGTTATGCGGCGAATCAGTGCAGGGTGTATACCTCCTTTTGCTGTCGCCGCTGAGCGCCAGACTGCTGGGCGGGGTCGTCGGGGTAGGCATTGGGTAAGCCCGTATGCTGAGAATCTGTATTACAGTCTCGCCTTGCGCATAGATGGGGGAGCTCGCCAGTTGGAGGGCTTGAGCCTCGTCATTGGCCTCGCGGTGCTAGCCACCTTGCGCTCTTTCGGCGTCACAGGGGTTGGACTGAAGTGGCCAAATGATCTGCTGGTAAAAAATCGAAAGATCGCGGGCATACTGCTGGAGCTAGTTGGGGACCCGGCCGATATCTGCAATGTAATAGTTGGCATTGGCATCAACGTGAACATGCTCGTTGCTAACGAAGACATCGGCCAGCCCTGGACTTCCATGGCCGCGGAGGTGCCCGGTCTGGTAGATAGGACGGCTCTTGCTGTACGCCTCGGTCAGTATCTGGGTGACTACTTGGTTCGTCATAAGAAGGAAGGTTTCCCTGCGCTTCGTGCGGAGTGGGAGGCCGGCCACCTTTGGCAGGGGGCTAGGGTCAACCTGATCGCCGGTGCGCAAACAATAACGGGCATTGTGTTGGGCATCGATTCAACCGGTGCTTTGCGACTCAGTGTCTGCGGCGAAGAGCGAGCCTACAGTGGTGGAGAGCTCTCCTTGAGGTTGAGTGATGATTCTTGAGCTTGACTGCGGAAACAGTTTTATCAAGTGGCGCGTCATTGATGGGGCTCAGGCTGTCACGGTCATCGGGGGAGTGGTCGGCTCTGATTCAGAGCTGGTTTCAGCACTTCTGGCAATACCAGCGTCTTCGCTCACGCATTGCCGGCTGGTAAGCGTGCGTAGTGATGACGAGACCCTTGCTCTGACCAGGCGTCTGGATGAACTGTTTGGAATTGAATCTGTCTGTGCCAGGCCTGCCTTGGAGATGGCTGGGGTTCGGAATGGTTATGTTGAGTACCAACGGCTTGGCCTCGACCGTTGGCTGGCTGTTCTCGGTGCATTTCATTTAGCGAATAAACCTTGCCTGGTCCTTGACCTTGGGACGGCGGTGACCTCGGATCTTGTTACCGCTGATGGCGAGCACTTGGGTGGATTCATCTGCCCAGGCATGCCGCTGATGCGTAATCAGTTGCGTACGCATACTCGTCGTATTCGCTATGACGACGAGGCGGCGAGTCGGGCGCTTGATGAAATGGCGCCCGGTCGCACCACTGTAGAGGCAGTGGAGCGAGGTTGCTTGTTGATGCTTCGGGGATTCGTGCTCGCACAGATGGAGTTAGCCAAAGAGTATTTGGGTGATGATTTCGAGGTGTTTCTCACTGGGGGGGATGCGCTCCTGGTCCGTGATGTGCTGCCAGGGGCCAGGGTATTGCCTGATCTGGTGTTCGTTGGGCTTGCAATAGCCTGTCCATTGGCCTGAGGTCGGTTATGCGTTGGCTGTTCTTGTTGTTTCTTGTGCTCAATCTCTTCTATTACGTTTGGCACCAGCAGCAGGCGCCCCTGCGACCCAAGGAGGTTGAGTCGCTGGCGCTGTACAAGGGGGGGCAGCGGGATATTCGCTTACTGAGCGAGTCGGGTGCTGCTCAGCCAAGAAGGAATCGGTCTGCGGCAGAGGCGGAAATCCCTACTTGCCTATTCCTGGGTGGTTTTGAGCGCCCAGAGCAAGCGCGCGAACTTGAGCAGCGGATAGTCAGTCTGGATGTCAGGGCGAGTGTGCAGCCTGTGGACGCTACGGCGGGGACTGATTACTGGGTGTATTTAACTCCGCTGGCTTCGCGTGAGGCATCCCTTCGTCAGCTGAAGGAGCTTCAGGCGCGGAAGATCGACAGTTACATCATCACCCAGGGCGATTTGGTGAATGGGATATCGCTAGGGATATTTCCACGAACCGATTCCGCGGAGAGTGTAATGCAGAGGATGAGGGATGCTGGCTATGAGCCTTTCATGCGCGAGTTGTCTCGTGCGCACCGGGATTATTGGGTGCGAATAGCCCCTGAAAGCCGCCGCTTGGTCGATGACATGCTGCTTGAGCGGCTGGCGGCGGATTTTTCTGGTTTAAAACATCAACTTATGTCGTGCGAAGGTGTTGCATCTCCTCGTTAGCTTGAATAGAATGGCGCCCGCTTCACAAGGAGGTCTAAGTGACTGAATTGCGAAGTTGCTGTTCAACGAAGCTAACCTCAAGATTTTAATGAGAAAAAGCTTGACAGCAGGGTGGCATGAGATGAGAATGCCGCCTCCCGTTGGAGGGGTTCCCGAGCGGCCAAAGGGATCAGACTGTAAATCTGACGTCATAGACTTCGAAGGTTCGAATCCTTCCCCCTCCACCAGATTTAGCGTGAGCTGCAGGCTCCGCGGGTATAGTTCAGTGGTAGAACCTCAGCCTTCCAAGCTGATGATGCGGGTTCGATTCCCGCTACCCGCTCCAAGTTTGTTGTTCGTGCGATGTGTTTTGCTCATGTAGCTCAGCTGGTAGAGCACACCCTTGGTAAGGGTGAGGTCAGCGGTTCAAATCCGCTCATGAGCTCCATCTAAACAAAGGCAGATATGAAAATATCTGCCTTTGTTTTAATGGCGGCGTGACTCGCTCAATTCTTTGATGGGAGACGTTCTCGATGGCTAAAGAAAAGTTCGAACGTAACAAACCGCACGTCAACGTTGGCACCATTGGTCACGTTGACCATGGCAAGACCACTCTGACTGCTGCTCTGACCAAGGTCTGCTCCGAAACTTGGGGTGGTTCCGCTCGTGCGTTCGACCAGATCGACAACGCGCCGGAAGAGAAAGCTCGCGGTATCACCATCAACACCTCCCACGTTGAGTACGATTCCGCTGTTCGCCACTACGCTCACGTTGACTGCCCTGGTCACGCTGACTATGTGAAGAATATGATTACCGGTGCTGCCCAGATGGACGGCGCGATCCTGGTTTGCTCCGCTGCTGACGGCCCCATGCCGCAGACTCGCGAGCACATCCTGTTGTCCCGTCAGGTAGGTGTTCCTTACATTGTCGTGTTCCTGAACAAGGCCGACATGGTTGACGATGCCGAGCTCCTGGAGCTGGTCGAAATGGAAGTTCGCGATCTGCTGAACACCTACGACTTCCCGGGCGACGACACTCCGATCATCGTGGGTTCCGCGCTGATGGCGCTGGAAGGCAAGGATGACAACGAAATCGGCGTTAGCGCTGTTCGTAAGCTGGTAGAGACTCTGGACGCCTACATCCCTGAGCCGGTCCGTGCTATCGACCAGCCGTTCCTGATGCCGATCGAAGACGTGTTCTCCATCTCCGGCCGCGGTACCGTGGTGACCGGTCGTGTTGAGCGCGGCATCGTCAAGGTGGGCGAGGAAATCGAAATCGTCGGTATCCGTCCGACCACCAAGACCACCTGCACCGGTGTTGAAATGTTCCGTAAGCTGCTCGACGAAGGTCGTGCTGGCGAGAACATCGGCGCCCTGCTGCGCGGCACCAAGCGTGACGACGTAGAGCGTGGTCAAGTTCTGGCCAAGCCGGGCACCATCAAGCCGCACACCAAGTTCGAGTGCGAAGTGTACGTGCTGTCCAAGGAAGAAGGCGGTCGCCACACTCCGTTCTTCAAGGGCTACCGTCCGCAGTTCTACTTCCGTACCACTGACGTGACCGGTAACTGCGAACTGCCGGAAGGCGTAGAGATGGTAATGCCGGGCGACAACATCAAAATGGTTGTCACCCTGATCGCCCCGATCGCCATGGAAGATGGTCTGCGCTTCGCGATCCGCGAAGGCGGTCGTACCGTTGGTGCTGGCGTTGTCGCTAAGATCTTCGAATAATAGTTGATCTTAGTCTGTTGGGCCGGCATAATGGTCGGCCTGACTTTGTTACAGGCCAGTAGCTCAATTGGCAGAGCGGCGGTCTCCAAAACCGCAGGTTGGGGGTTCGATTCCCTCCTGGCCTGCCAGATTCCAAATCGAGAATCTGGCACTTCTCTCACAGGATCCTAGCTGATGAATGCCAAGGCTGAAGCCAAAGAAGCACGCTTCGACGTTCTGAAGTGGGTCGTTGTAGTGGCACTTGTCGCTGTCGGTGTGGTTGGCAATCAGTACTTCTCTGCTGAGCCGATCCTGTACCGAGTTCTTGCTTTGCTTGCTCTTGCCGGTGCGGCTGCTTTTGTTGCGCTGCAGACCGTGAAGGGGCAGGCTTTCTTCGTTCTCGCGAAGGAAGCTCGTGCGGAGATTCGCAAGGTTGTATGGCCGACCCGTCAGGAAACCACTCAGACCACTCTTATCGTTGTGGCTGTGGTGCTGGTAATGGCGCTGCTGTTGTGGGGGCTTGATTCCCTGCTCGGCTGGCTTGTTTCGTTGATTGTTGGTTAATAGGTGCGCCGTGGCTAAGCGTTGGTATGTTGTGCATGCTTACTCGGGCTATGAGAAGCATGTCATGCGCTCGCTGATCGAGCGCGTCAAGCTGGCTGGCATGGAAGACGAGTTTGGCGAGATTCTGGTTCCCACCGAAGAAGTGGTGGAGATGCGGAACGGTCAGAAGCGCAAAAGTGAGCGCAAGTTCTTCCCCGGTTACGTGTTGGTTCAGATGGAGATGAACGAGGCGACTTGGCACTTGATCAAGGACACACCTCGCGTCATGGGTTTCATTGGCGGTACTGCCGACAAGCCTGCGCCCATTACTGAGAAGGAGGCCGAGGCCATTCTTCGTCGCGTTGCGGATAGCGGTGATAAGCCGAAGCCCAAGACGCTGTTTGAGCCAGGTGAAACCGTTCGCGTCATTGATGGGCCGTTTGCTGATTTCAATGGCGTTGTCGAAGAAGTTAACTACGAAAAGAGTCGCATCCAAGTTGCTGTGCTCATTTTCGGTCGCTCCACTCCTGTGGAGCTGGAGTTCAGTCAGGTCGAGAAGGCTTAACTGAAAAGGCATCCCAACCCCGCAGCCATAGGTTGCGGGGTTTTGTCGTCACTGGGATAAACGCGAAAGCAATCGGGGAGCCTTCGGGCGCTAGAACCCGTAACTGGAGTAGCAAATGGCTAAGAAGATTCAAGCTTATATCAAGCTGCAAGTTAAGGCCGGTCAGGCCAACCCGTCGCCGCCCGTCGGTCCTGCGCTGGGTCAGCATGGCGTAAACATCATGGAATTCTGCAAGGCGTTCAACGCCAGGACTCAAGGCCTTGAGCTGGGTCTGCCGACTCCTGTGATCATCACTGTTTACAGCGACCGCAGCTTCACTTTCGAGACCAAGAGCACGCCGGCTTCCGTGCTGCTGAAAAAAGCGGCCGGTATCGCCAGTGGCTCCCCCCGTCCGAACACCCAGAAGGTAGGCACTGTTACTCGTGCTCAGCTGGAAGAGATCGCCAAAGCCAAGAAGGCTGATCTGACTGCGGCTGACCTGGATGCGGCTGTGCGTAGCATTGCTGGGTCCGCTCGTAGCATGGGCCTGAACGTGGAGGGTGTGTAATGGCTAAGTTGACCAAGCGCCAAAAGGCAATCGCTGAGAAAGTCGAAGCTGGCAAGCAGTACGATTTCGAAGATGCCGCCAAACTGCTGGCTGAACTGGCTACCTCCAAGTTCAAAGAGTCTGTTGATGTATCCATCAACCTGGGCGTTGATCCGCGTAAGTCCGACCAGGTCGTGCGTGGCGCCACCGTTCTGCCGAACGGCACTGGCAAGAGCGTTCGTGTTGCTGTCTTCACCCAGGGTCCTGCTGCTGAAGCTGCGCTGGCTGCGGGCGCTGAGAAGGTCGGTATGGATGAACTGGCTGCTGAGATGAAGGCGGGAGACCTGAACTATGACGTAGTTATCGCTTCTCCGGATGCGATGCGCGTAGTCGGTCAGCTGGGTCAGATTCTGGGTCCGCGTGGTCTGATGCCGAACCCGAAAGTCGGTACCGTGACTCCGGACGTCGCTACTGCCGTGAAGAATGCCAAGGCTGGTCAGGTGCGTTTCCGTACTGACAAGAATGGCATCATTCACGCCTCGGTCGGTAAGGTCGACTTCGAGCCTGTCAAGCTGAAGCAGAACGTAGAAGCTCTGCTCGCTGACCTGAAGCGCCTGAAGCCGTCCACTTCCAAGGGCGTCTACCTGAAGCGTGTGACCCTGAGCACCACTATGGGGCCGGGTCTGCAGATCGATCAGGCTTCCCTGGAAGGCTAAGGAATAAAGGCGCGGCGGTTCGCTCGTCGCGCCAGGTATTGGGGTCCCTGCCTGGCGGGGGCTATCCAAGACCGTAGGCGGCGCAAGCCTTAAACCTGGGAGACGCGTCTCTCAGCCTACGCAGATGGTGCTCCCGATTCGTTTGCCGAATCAGACACCAAAACGCCGTCCGGCTTCGGCTGGGCGAAACGGTAAAAACCAGGAGTAAACCCGTGGCAATTAAACTCGAAGACAAGAAGGCCATCGTCGCTGAAGTCAACGAGGCTGCCAAAGCTGGCCTGTCCGCTGTCGTGGCTGATGCCCGTGGTGTGACCGTAGCCGCTATGACCGGACTCCGTAAAGAGGCCCGCGAAGCAGGTGTGTACGTGAAAGTCGTGCGTAACACCCTGGCTCGCCGCGCCGTTGCAGGCACTCAGTTCGAAGTGCTCAACGACGTGTTCAAAGGCCCGACCCTGATTGCGTTCTCCAACGAGCATCCGGGCGCTGCTGCCCGTATCTTCAAGGAATTCGCCAAGGGTCAGGATAAGTTCGAGATCAAGGCCGCTGCATTCGAGGGCCAGTTCCTCGCAGCCAATCAGATCGACGTACTGGCGACCCTGCCGACCTACAACGAAGCCGTTGCACAGCTGATGAGCGTTATTCAAGGCGCTACCAGCAAGCTGGCTCGTACTCTGGCGGCTATTCGCGACCAGAAAGAAGGCGCCGCAGCCTGATTCAGGCCGCATAGTCCCTTTCAAGCTCATTTGTTTAATTTGACGGCCGCGAAGGCTGTCCCCCAATACAGGAATTAGAGTCATGGCTCTGACCAACGAAGACATCATCAACGCCGTTTCCGAAATGTCCGTCATGCAGATCGTTGAACTGATCAAGGCGATGGAAGAGAAGTTCGGTGTTACTGCCGCTGCTGCCGTTGCCGCTGGCCCGGCTGCTGCCGCTGCTGTTGTTGAAGAACAAACAGAGTTCAACATCATCCTGACCGAAGCCGGTGAGAAGAAAGTGAACGTGATCAAGGTCGTTCGCGAGCTGACCGGTCTGGGTCTGAAAGAAGCCAAGGCAGTTGTTGACGGCGCCCCGGGCGTGGTCAAGGAAGGCGCTTCGAAAGAAGAAGCCGAAGCTGCCAAGAAGGCTCTGGAAGAAGCTGGCGCCAAAGTCGAGCTCAAGTAAGCGACGACTTTGCGTCTACAGCCTCGGCGCTCTGCGCAAGGCTGACGGCTGGTGGCTTATGCCACCGGCCTTTTTCCGTTCCAGGTGGTTGCCTGTAGGCCCCACCTCGAGCGTGACCCGACCTCCACTGGGAGGCGGAGCAAACCAAGGGGTTTGCAAGATTTTCTGGCTACTCCCGTCGGAGGGGCCAAACAAGCAGGTGACCAAGCTGGGGAACGCTGATGGCTTACTCATACACTGAGAAAAAACGTATCCGCAAAGACTTTAGCAAGTTGCCGGACGTCATGGATGTACCCTACCTCCTGGCCATCCAGCTGGATTCGTATCGCGAATTCCTGCAGGCGGGAGTCAGCAAAGAGCAGTTCCGTGACATCGGCCTGCACGCGGCCTTCAAGTCTGTTTTCCCGATTATCAGCTATTCCGGTAACGCCGCTCTGGAATACGTCGGTTATCGCCTGGGCGAGCCAGCATTTGATGTCAAGGAATGCGTGCTGCGCGGTGTGACCTTTGCAGTCCCGCTGCGCGTAAAAGTCCGTCTGATCATTTTCGACAAAGAGTCGTCGAACAAAGCGATCAAGGACATCAAGGAGCAGGAAGTCTATATGGGGGAAATCCCCCTGATGACGGAGAACGGTACCTTCATCATCAACGGTACCGAGCGCGTCATCGTGTCCCAGCTGCACCGTTCGCCAGGTGTGTTCTTCGACCACGACCGTGGCAAGACCCACAGCTCGGGCAAGCTGCTGTACTCCGCTCGTATCATTCCTTACCGCGGCTCTTGGCTGGACTTCGAGTTCGATCCGAAGGACTGCGTGTTCGTGCGTATCGACCGTCGCCGCAAGCTGCCGGCCACCGTCCTGCTGCGCGCCCTGAACTACACCACCGAGGAAGTGCTGAACGCCTTCTACGCCACCAACGTGTTCCACGTGAAGGGCGAAGGTCTGCACCTCGAGCTGGTTCCGCAGCGTCTGCGCGGTGAAATCGCCGTATTCGACATCAAGGATCCGAGCGGCAAGGTGATCGTCGAGCAGGGCCGTCGTATTACCGCGCGCCACATCAACCAGCTCGAGAAAGCCGGCATCAAGGAACTGGAAGTTCCGATGGATTACGTGCTTGGCCGTACCTCTGCCAAGGCTATCGTGCATCCGGCCACCGGCGAGATCATCGTTGAGTGCAACACCGAGCTGACCACCGACCTGTTGGTGAAGATCGCCAAGGCGCAGGTCGTCCGCATTGAGACGCTTTACACCAACGACATCGACTGCGGTCCTTTCATCTCCGACACCCTGAAGATCGACTCCACTGGCAACCAGCTGGAAGCCCTGGTCGAAATCTACCGCATGATGCGCCCGGGTGAGCCGCCGACCAAGGAGGCTGCCGAAACCCTGTTCAACAACCTGTTCTTCAGCGCCGAGCGGTACGACCTGTCCGCCGTTGGCCGCATGAAGTTCAATCGTCGTATCGGTCGCACCGAGATCGAAGGTTCGGGTGTGCTGAGCAAGGAAGACATCGTCGATGTGCTCAGAACGTTGGTCGACATCCGTAACGGCAAGGGTATTGTCGACGACATCGATCATCTGGGTAACCGTCGCGTCCGTTGCGTCGGCGAAATGGCAGAGAACCAGTTCCGCGTTGGCCTGGTGCGCGTCGAGCGTGCGGTCAAAGAGCGCCTGTCTATGGCCGAAAGCGAAGGGCTGATGCCTCAGGACCTGATCAATGCCAAGCCGGTGGCCGCCGCGATCAAGGAATTCTTCGGCTCCAGCCAGCTGTCCCAGTTCATGGACCAGAACAACCCGCTCTCCGAGATCACCCACAAGCGCCGCGTTTCCGCACTCGGCCCAGGTGGTTTGACTCGTGAGCGTGCAGGCTTCGAGGTTCGTGACGTACACCCGACCCATTACGGTCGCGTGTGCCCGATCGAGACGCCGGAAGGCCCGAACATCGGTCTGATCAACTCCCTGGCGACTTACGCCCGCACCAACCAGTACGGCTTCCTCGAGAGCCCGTACCGCGTAGTCAAGGAAGGCCAGGTTACCGACGAGATCGTGTTCCTTTCCGCTATCGAAGAGGCTGACCACGTCATCGCTCAGGCCTCCGCTACCCTCAACGAGCAGGGTCAGCTGGTGGACGAACTGGTGGCTGTGCGTCACCTGAACGAATTCACTGTCAAGGCGCCGGAAGACGTGACCCTGATGGACGTTTCGCCGAAGCAGGTCGTTTCCGTCGCTGCCTCGCTGATCCCGTTCCTCGAGCACGACGACGCCAACCGCGCACTCATGGGTTCGAACATGCAGCGTCAGGCCGTGCCGACCCTGCGTGCCGATAAGCCCCTGGTCGGTACCGGTATGGAGCGCAACGTAGCACGTGACTCCGGCGTCTGTGTCGTGGCTCGTCGCGGTGGTGTAATCGACTCGGTCGATGCCAGTCGTATTGTGGTTCGCGTCAATGACGACGAAGTCGAGACTGGCGAAGCCGGTGTCGACATCTACAACCTGACTAAATACACCCGTTCCAACCAGAATACCTGCATCAATCAGCGCCCGCTGGTACGCAAAGGTGACGTGGTTGCTCGTGCCGACATCCTGGCCGATGGTCCGTCCACTGACATGGGCGAGCTGGCTCTGGGTCAGAACATGCGCGTCGCGTTCATGCCCTGGAACGGATTCAACTTCGAAGACTCCATCTGCCTCTCCGAGCGTGTGGTCCAGGAAGACCGCTTCACCACGATCCACATCCAGGAATTGACCTGTGTGGCTCGTGATACCAAGCTTGGCCCAGAAGAAATCACCGCGGACATCCCGAACGTTGGTGAAGCCGCGCTGAACAAACTGGACGAAGCGGGTATCGTCTATGTGGGTGCTGAAGTTCAGGCGGGCGACATCCTGGTCGGTAAAGTCACTCCGAAAGGCGAGACCCAGCTGACTCCGGAAGAGAAACTGCTGCGTGCGATCTTCGGTGAGAAGGCGTCCGACGTTAAGGACACCTCCCTGCGCGTACCGACCGGCACCAAGGGTACCGTTATCGACGTGCAGGTCTTCACCCGTGACGGCGTCGAGCGCGACTCCCGTGCACTGGCTATCGAGAAGATGCAGCTCGACGAGATCCGCAAGGATCTGAACGAAGAGTTCCGCATCGTCGAAGGCGCCACCTTCGAGCGTCTGCGTTCTGCCCTGGTCGGCCAGGTAGCAGAGGGTGGTGCTGGCGTGAAGAAAGGTACCGAGATCACCGACGAGTACCTCGACGGTCTCGAGCGCGGCCAGTGGTTCAAGCTGCGTATGGCTGAAGACGCTCTGAACGAGCAGCTGGAGAAGGCACAGGCTTACCTGTCTGACCGTCGCCAGATGCTTGACGACAAGTTCGAAGACAAGAAGCGCAAGCTGCAGCAGGGTGATGACCTGGCTCCGGGCGTGCTGAAGATCGTCAAGGTCTACCTGGCCATCAAGCGCCGCATCCAACCAGGCGACAAGATGGCGGGCCGTCACGGTAACAAGGGTGTGGTCTCTGTGATCATGCCGGTCGAAGACATGCCCCACGATGCCAATGGCACCCCGGTCGACATCGTCCTCAACCCGCTGGGCGTACCGTCGCGTATGAACGTCGGTCAGATCCTGGAAACCCACCTGGGCCTTGCGGCCAAGGGACTGGGTGAAAAGATCAACCGCATGCTCGAAGAGCAGCGCAAGATCGCCGAACTGCGTGAGTTCCTGCATGAGATCTACAACGAGATCGGTGGTCGTCAGGAGAGCCTGAACGAACTGAGCGATCAGGAGATCCTTGACCTGGCAGCGAACCTGCGCGGCGGCGTTCCGATGGCGACACCGGTGTTCGACGGTGCCAAGGAAAGCGAGATCAAGGCCATGCTGAAGCTCGCCGACCTGCCAGAAAGCGGTCAGATGCGTTTGACTGACGGCCGTACCGGTAACCAGTTCGAGCGTCCGACCACTGTCGGCTACATGTACATGCTCAAGCTGAACCACCTGGTCGACGACAAGATGCACGCTCGTTCTACCGGCTCCTACAGCCTGGTTACCCAGCAGCCGCTGGGTGGTAAGGCGCAGTTCGGTGGCCAGCGTTTCGGGGAGATGGAGGTCTGGGCGCTGGAAGCTTACGGCGCCGCCTACACCCTGCAGGAAATGCTGACCGTGAAGTCGGACGACGTGAACGGCCGGACCAAGATGTACAAGAACATCGTGGACGGCGATCACCGTATGGAGGCCGGCATGCCCGAATCCTTCAACGTGTTGATCAAAGAGATCCGCTCGCTCGGCATCGACATCGAACTGGAAACCGAATAACACGCGACGCCCAAAACGCTACGGCTGGTCAAGGCCGGTCGTAGCGGGTCCGTGAGGAGGAAAGGCCTTGAAAGACTTGCTGAATCTGTTGAAAAACCAGGGTCAAATCGAAGAGTTCGATGCCATCCGTATTGGTCTGGCCTCGCCCGAGATGATCCGTTCCTGGTCCTTCGGTGAAGTGAAGAAGCCGGAGACCATCAACTACCGTACCTTCAAGCCGGAGCGCGATGGCCTGTTCTGCGCCAAGATCTTCGGCCCGGTGAAGGATTATGAGTGCCTGTGCGGTAAGTACAAGCGCCTCAAGCACCGCGGCGTAATCTGTGAGAAGTGCGGCGTGGAAGTCGCTCTTGCCAAGGTGCGCCGCGAGCGTATGGGCCATATCGAGCTGGCTTCGCCAGTCGCCCACATCTGGTTCCTGAAGTCCCTGCCGTCCCGTATCGGCCTGCTGCTCGACATGACCCTGCGTGACATCGAGCGCGTGCTCTATTTCGAGAGCTACGTGGTGATCGATCCGGGCATGACCACCTTGGAAAAAGGTCAGTTGCTGAACGATGAGCAGTACTTCGAAGCTCTCGAAGAGTTCGGTGATGACTTCGACGCGCGCATGGGCGCCGAAGCTGTTCGCGAGCTGCTCAACGCTATTGATCTGGAGCACGAGATCGGTCGTCTGCGTGAAGAGATTCCGCAGACCAACTCGGAAACCAAGATCAAGAAGCTGTCCAAGCGCTTGAAGCTGATGGAAGCTTTCAAGGACTCCGGCAACCATCCCGAGTGGATGGTGCTGACTGTCCTGCCGGTGCTGCCGCCGGACCTGCGTCCGCTGGTTCCGCTGGATGGTGGCCGCTTCGCGACCTCCGATTTGAACGATCTGTACCGTCGCGTGATCAACCGTAACAACCGTCTGAAGCGCCTGCTTGATCTGGCCGCTCCGGACATCATCGTGCGCAACGAAAAGCGCATGCTGCAGGAAGCGGTCGACGCACTGCTGGACAACGGCCGTCGTGGTCGCGCCATCACCGGCTCGAACAAGCGCCCGCTGAAGTCCCTGGCAGACATGATCAAGGGTAAGCAAGGTCGCTTCCGTCAGAACCTGCTCGGTAAGCGTGTGGACTACTCCGGTCGTTCGGTAATTACCGTGGGCCCGACCCTGCGTCTGCACCAGTGCGGTTTGCCGAAGAAAATGGCCCTCGAGCTGTTCAAGCCGTTCATTTTCGGCAAGCTCGAAGCGCGTGGCATGGCCACCACCATCAAGGCTGCCAAGAAGATGGTCGAGCGCGAACTGCCCGAGGTCTGGGACGTTCTCGCCGAAGTCATCCGTGAACATCCGGTCCTGCTGAACCGTGCACCGACCCTGCACCGCCTGGGTATCCAGGCGTTCGAGCCCGTGCTGATCGAAGGCAAGGCGATCCAGCTGCACCCGCTGGTTTGTGCGGCGTACAACGCCGACTTCGACGGTGACCAGATGGCAGTCCACGTCCCGCTGACCCTCGAGGCCCAGCTGGAAGCGCGCGCGCTGATGATGTCCACCAACAACATCCTGTCCCCCGCCAACGGCGAACCGATCATCGTGCCGTCGCAGGACGTGGTACTGGGTCTGTACTACATGACGCGTGAGGCGATCAATGCCAAGGGCGAAGGTCGCGTATTCGCCGACCTGCAGGAAGTTGACCGCGTATTCCGCGCTGGTGAAGCCTCTCTGCACGCTCGCGTCAAAGTGCGTATCAAGGAAACCGTCAACGAAAAGGACGGCAGCGTCACCAAGAACACCCGCATCGTCGACACCACTGTCGGTCGTGCGCTGCTGTTCCAGGTAGTCCCGGCCGGCCTGTCGTTCGACGTGGTCAACCAGCCGATGAAGAAAAAGGCGATCTCCAGGCTGATCAACCAGTGCTACCGCGTGGTTGGCTTGAAAGACACCGTCATCTTCGCTGACCAGCTGATGTACACCGGTTTCGCCTATTCCACCATCTCCGGCGTCTCGATCGGCGTTAACGACTTCGTCATCCCGGATGAGAAGGCGCGCATCATTGACGCGGCGACTGAGGAAGTGAAGGAAATCGAGACCCAGTACGCCTCCGGCCTGGTAACCCAGGGCGAGAAGTACAACAAGGTGATCGACCTCTGGTCCAAGGCTAACGACGAAGTGTCCAAGGCGATGATGTCCAATCTCTCCAAAGAGAAGGTCATCGACCGCGAAGGCAAGGAGGTCGACCAGGAGTCATTCAACTCCATGTACATGATGGCTGACTCTGGTGCGCGGGGTTCCGCGGCCCAGATCCGTCAGCTCGCCGGTATGCGTGGCCTGATGGCCAAGCCGGACGGCTCCATCATCGAAACCCCCATCACCGCGAACTTCCGTGAAGGCCTGAACGTACTCCAGTACTTCATCTCCACTCACGGTGCTCGTAAAGGTTTGGCGGACACCGCACTGAAGACCGCGAACTCCGGTTACCTGACCCGCCGTCTCGTCGACGTCGCGCAGGACCTGGTAGTGACTGAGATCGACTGCGGCACCGAGCATGGCCTGCTGATGACTCCGCACATCGAAGGCGGCGACGTAGTCGAACCGCTGGGCGAGCGGGTACTGGGTCGTGTGATTGCCAAGGATGTGTTCAAACCAGGTAGCGACGATGGCGAAGTCATCGTTCCGGCTGGCACCCTGGTTGACGAGCAGTGGGTTGAATTCATCGAGCGCATGAGCGTCGACGAAGTGGTGGTGCGTTCTCCGATCACCTGCGAGACCCGCTACGGTATCTGCGCCAAGTGCTACGGCCGCGATCTGGCTCGTGGTCACCGGGTGAACATCGGTGAAGCGGTCGGCGTTATCGCTGCCCAGTCCATTGGTGAGCCGGGTACCCAGCTGACCATGCGTACGTTCCACATCGGCGGTGCGGCGAGCCGGACCTCTGCGGCTGATAATGTCCAGGTCAAGAACGGCGGGACAATCCGCCTGCACAACCTGAAGCACGTCGAGCGTGCCGACGGTGCCCTGGTGGCCGTATCCCGTTCCGGCGAGCTTGCAGTTGCAGATGACTTCGGTCGCGAGCGCGAGCGTTACAAGCTGCCGTACGGTGCCGTGATTTCCGTCAAGGAAGGTGACAAGGTCGACCCGGGTGCCATCGTCGCCAAGTGGGACCCGCACACCCACCCGATCGTGACCGAGATGAAGGGTACCGTTACCTTCGTCGGCATGGAGGAGGGCATCACCATCAAGCGCCAGACCGACGAACTCACCGGTCTGACCAACATCGAGGTTCTGGATCCGAAGGATCGTCCGGCAGCAGGCAAGGACATTCGTCCGGCTGTGAAGCTGGTCGACACCAACGGCAAGGAGCTGCTCCTGCCGGGGACCGACGTTCCCGCCCAGTACTTCCTGCCCGCAAACGCCCTTGTTGGTGTGGCCGACGGTGCCCAGGTGGGCGTGGGTGACGTAATCGCCCGTATCCCGCAGGAAACCTCGAAGACCCGCGACATTACCGGTGGTCTGCCGCGCGTTGCGGACCTGTTCGAAGCGCGTCGTCCGAAAGAGCCGTCGATCCTGGCGGAAATCAGCGGCACGATCTCCTTCGGCAAGGAAACCAAGGGCAAGCGTCGTCTGGTCATCACCCCGACCGACGGCAGCGATCCGTACGAAGAGCTGATTCCGAAGTGGCGCCACCTGAACGTCTTCGAAGGCGAGCAGGTAAACCGCGGCGAAGTTATCTCCGATGGCCCGAGCAACCCGCACGACATCCTGCGTTTGCTGGGCGTCAGCGCGCTGGCCAAGTACATCGTCAACGAGATCCAGGACGTGTACCGCCTGCAAGGCGTGAAGATCAACGACAAGCACATCGAGACCATCCTGCGTCAGATGCTGCGCAAGGTCGAGATCGCCGAGTCCGGCGACTCCAGCTTCATCAAGGGCGACCAGATGGAGCTGACCCAGGTGCTGGAAGAGAACGAGCGCCTGTCGGCCGACGATCGCTTCATCGCCAAGTACGAGCGTGTTCTGCTGGGTATCACCAAGGCCTCGCTGTCGACTGAGTCGTTCATCTCCGCGGCCTCCTTCCAGGAAACCACGCGCGTCCTCACCGAGGCAGCGGTTACCGGCAAGCGCGATTATCTGCGCGGCCTGAAGGAGAACGTTGTTGTGGGTCGCCTGATTCCGGCCGGTACCGGTCTGGCTTACCACAGTGAGCGCAAGCGTCAGCGCGAAGCTGGAAAGCCGGTTCGCGTAAGCGCTAGTGAAGTGGAAGCAGCGCTGACCGAAGCGCTGAACTCCAGCGGCAACTAAGTGTGAAACCCCCGGCGGCCTCGGCTGTCGGGGGCTTTGCCTTGACTGGGGACTTGAGTCTCTTTAGACTCATGCACCCCTAAATTTGGCAGGGCATATTGCCCTGTCATTTTGCTTTCTTTGTAAGGCAATAGCGTCGAAAGACAACAGTGGAGCTTATAGATGGCAACTATCAACCAGCTGGTGCGTAAGCCGCGCAAGCGTATCGTCGACAAGTCCGACGTACCTGCGCTGCAAAACTGCCCGCAGCGTCGCGGCGTTTGCACCCGCGTTTACACCACCACGCCGAAGAAGCCGAACTCTGCACTCCGTAAGGTTTGCCGTGTTCGCCTGACCAACGGCTACGAAGTTACTTCGTACATCGGTGGTGAAGGTCACAACCTGCAAGAGCACAGCGTAGTGCTGATCCGTGGCGGTCGTGTAAAGGACCTTCCGGGTGTGCGTTATCACACCGTGCGCGGTTCGCTGGATACCACCGGCGTTAAAGATCGTAAGCAGGGTCGTTCCAAGTACGGTACCAAGCGTCCGAAGTAATTCGTGCGTAAACAGATTTTCTATTCATTGAGTCGATAAGAGTAAGGTCGGGCGCAACCTGCGGGTTTGGTCCCGGGCTAACCTGAAGACCGTTTGAGGGCTTATCAATGCCAAGACGTCGTGTAGCAGCCAAGCGTGAAATCCTGGACGATCCGAAATACGGAAGCCTGATTCTCGCCAAATTCATGAACCACGTGATGGAAAGCGGCAAGAAGGCCGTAGCCGAGCGCATCGTTTATGGTGCTCTGGATACTGTCAAAGCACGCAAGAACAGCGATCCCCTGGAAATCTTCGAGAAAGCTCTCGACGCCATCGCTCCGCTGGTCGAAGTCAAGTCCCGCCGTGTAGGCGGTGCCACTTACCAGGTTCCGGTCGAAGTTCGTCCGTCCCGTCGTAATGCTCTGGCCATGCGTTGGCTGGTTGAGTCCGCGCGCAAGCGTGGTGAGAAATCCATGGCCCTGCGTCTCGCAGGCGAGCTGCTGGATGCCTTCGATGGCAAAGGCGCTGCTGTCAAGAAGCGTGAAGACGTGCACCGCATGGCAGAGGCCAACAAGGCCTTCTCGCATTATCGCTTCTAATCTAGCGAGGATTTTTTCGTGGCTCGTACAACCCCTATCAACCGCTACCGTAACATCGGTATCTGCGCACACGTAGATGCCGGTAAGACCACCACGACGGAGCGGATCCTGTTCTACACAGGTCTCAGCCACAAAATGGGTGAGGTGCACGACGGCGCCGCCACTACCGACTGGATGGTTCAGGAGCAGGAGCGTGGTATTACCATCACCTCCGCTGCTGTTACCACCTTCTGGAAGGGTTCCCGTGGCCAGTTCGACAACTACCGCGTCAACGTGATCGATACCCCCGGTCACGTAGACTTCACCATTGAAGTAGAGCGCTCGCTGCGCGTTCTCGATGGTGCGGTCGTAGTGTTCTGCGGCACTTCCGGCGTTGAGCCGCAGTCCGAGACTGTGTGGCGTCAAGCCAACAAGTACGGCGTGCCGCGTATCGTCTACGTCAACAAGATGGACCGTGCCGGTGCCAACTTCCTGCGCGTAGTTGGTCAGATCAAGAACCGTTTGGGTCACACTCCGGTTCCGGTTCAGTTGGCTATCGGTGCTGAAGACGACTTCCAGGGCCAGATCGACCTGATCAAGATGAAGGCGATCTACTGGAACGAAGACGACAAGGGTACTTCCTACCGTGAGGAAGAAATCCCTGCCGAGCTTCAGGGCCTGGCCGAAGAGTGGCGCTCCAACATGGTTGAGGCTGCTGCCGAAGCCAACGAAGAGCTGATGAACAAGTACCTGGAAGAGGGTGAGCTGACTGCCGAGGAAATCAAGGCGGGTCTGCGTGCTCGTACCCTGGCCAGTGAAATCGTTCCGGCCGTTTGCGGTTCTTCCTTCAAGAATAAGGGCGTGCCCCTGGTTCTCGACGCCGTGATCGACTTCCTGCCGGCTCCGACCGAGATCCCGCCGATCCAGGGTACCAACCCGGACAACGAGGAAATCGTCGACGAGCGTCGTGCGGACGACAGCGAGCCGTTCTCGGCTTTGGCGTTCAAGATCGCCACCGACCCCTTCGTCGGCACTCTGACCTTCGCTCGTGTTTACTCCGGCGTCCTGGCTTCCGGTGACTCCGTGCTGAACTCGGTCAAAGGCAAGAAAGAGCGCGTAGGCCGGATGGTGCAGATGCACGCCAACCAGCGCGAAGAGATCAAGGAATGCCGCGCTGGTGACATCGCTGCCCTGATCGGCATGAAGGACGTCACCACTGGTGACACCCTGTGCGATCTCGACAAGCCGATCATCCTCGAGCGTATGGACTTCCCGGAGCCGGTAATTTCGGTGGCTGTCGAGCCGAAGACCAAGGCTGACCAGGAGAAGATGGGTATCGCCCTCGGCAAGCTGGCTCAGGAAGACCCGTCGTTCCGCGTCAAGACCGACGAAGAGTCCGGTCAGACCATTATCTCCGGCATGGGTGAGCTGCACCTGGACATCATCGTCGACCGCATGAAGCGTGAATTCGGCGTTGAGGCCAACATCGGCAAGCCTCAGGTGGCCTACCGCGAAACCATCTCCAAGGACAATGTCGAGATCGAAGGTAAATTCGTTCGTCAGTCCGGTGGTCGTGGTCAGTTCGGTCACTGCTGGATCCGCTTCTCGGCTGCTGACGTGGATGAGAAGGGCAACATCACCGAAGGTCTGGTGTTCACCAACGAAGTCGTGGGTGGTGTGATTCCGAAGGAATACATCCCGGCGATCCAGAAGGGCATCGAAGAGCAGATGAAGAACGGTGTTGTTGCCGGCTATCCGCTGCTCGGCCTGAAGGCCTCCGTCTTCGACGGTTCGTACCATGACGTTGACTCCAACGAAATGGCGTTCAAGATCGCTGCCTCCATGGCGACCAAGCAGCTGGCTCAGAAGGGCGGCGGTAAGGTGCTTGAGCCGATCATGAAGGTAGAGGTGGTGACTCCTGAAGACTACATGGGTGACGTGATGGGTGACCTGAACCGTCGTCGTGGTCTGATTCAGGGGATGGAGGACAGCGTTTCCGGTAAGGTTATTCGTGCCGAGGTTCCGCTGGGCGAGATGTTCGGTTATGCGACCGACGTACGTTCCATGTCCCAGGGGCGCGCGAGCTACTCCATGGAATTCTCCAAATACGCCGAAGCTCCGTCGAATGTCGTCGAAGCGCTGGTTAAAAAACAAGGTTGATTCAGCCCTTTAAGTAAGAGGTTTACTGTCGTGGCTAAAGAAAAATTTGAACGTAACAAACCGCACGTCAACGTCGGCACCATTGGTCACGTTGACCATGGTAAGACCACTCTGACTGCTGCTCTGACCAAGGTCTGCTCCGAAACTTGGGGTGGTTCCGCTCGTGCGTTCGACCAGATCGACAACGCGCCGGAAGAGAAAGCTCGCGGTATCACCATCAACACCTCCCACGTTGAGTACGATTCCGCTGTTCGCCACTACGCTCACGTTGACTGCCCTGGTCACGCTGACTATGTGAAGAACATGATTACCGGTGCTGCCCAGATGGACGGCGCGATCCTGGTTTGCTCCGCTGCTGACGGCCCCATGCCGCAGACTCGCGAGCACATCCTGCTGTCCCGTCAGGTAGGTGTTCCTTACATTGTCGTGTTCCTGAACAAGGCCGACATGGTTGACGATGCCGAGCTCCTGGAGCTGGTCGAAATGGAAGTTCGCGATCTGCTGAACACCTACGACTTCCCGGGCGACGACACTCCGATCATCGTGGGTTCCGCGCTGATGGCGCTGGAAGGCAAGGATGACAACGAAATCGGCGTTAGCGCTGTTCGTAAGCTGGTAGAGACTCTGGACGCCTACATCCCTGAGCCGGTCCGTGCTATCGACCAGCCGTTCCTGATGCCGATCGAAGACGTGTTCTCCATCTCCGGCCGCGGTACCGTGGTGACCGGTCGTGTTGAGCGCGGCATCGTCAAAGTGGGCGAGGAAATCGAAATCGTCGGTATCCGTCCGACCACCAAGACCACCTGCACCGGTGTTGAAATGTTCCGTAAGCTGCTCGACGAAGGTCGTGCTGGCGAGAACATCGGCGCCCTGCTGCGCGGCACCAAGCGTGACGACGTAGAGCGTGGTCAAGTTCTGGCCAAGCCGGGCACCATCAAGCCGCACACCAAGTTCGAGTGCGAAGTGTACGTGCTGTCCAAGGAAGAAGGCGGTCGCCACACTCCGTTCTTCAAGGGCTACCGTCCGCAGTTCTACTTCCGTACCACTGACGTGACCGGTAACTGCGAACTGCCGGAAGGCGTAGAGATGGTAATGCCGGGCGACAACATCAAAATGGTTGTCACCCTGATCGCCCCGATCGCCATGGAAGATGGTCTGCGCTTCGCGATCCGCGAAGGCGGTCGTACCGTTGGTGCTGGCGTTGTCGCCAAGATCTTCGAGTAATCGATGGTCGAAAAAGAAAGGACCCTTCGGGGTCCTTTTTTTTTGATTGGTCAAAAGTTGACACCTTTCGGGTGCCTCCGTACAATTGCGCCTCCTTTTAACGGGCGTAGTCCGTCCGTTGGGGATAGCAGAGATAGAGTCTGAGGTCAAAATGCAAAACCAACAAATCCGTATTCGGTTGAAGGCTTTTGACCATCGCCTGATCGATCAATCCACCCAGGAAATCGTGGAAACCGCGAAACGTACTGGTGCTCAGGTGCGTGGTCCTATTCCTCTGCCTACTCGCAAAGAGCGGTACACCGTTCTGGTCTCTCCGCACGTCAACAAGGACGCGCGCGATCAGTACGAAATTCGTACCCACAAGCGTGTGCTGGATATCGTCCAGCCGACGGATAAAACCGTCGACGCGCTGATGAAGCTCGACCTTGCGGCAGGCGTGGAAGTGCAGATCAGCCTCGGCTAATACCCGCTGGGGTTTAGTCGTGTAACGCTCTGAAATGGGCGGCCATAGCGGGTGAAAGCCCCGTACACTCATGAGGTTTACAACATGACTATTGGTGTAGTCGGTCGTAAGTGCGGCATGACCCGCATTTTCACCGAAGAAGGTGTCTCCATTCCGGTATCGGTCATTGAGATCGAGCCGAATCGTGTGACCCAATTCAAGAATGAAGAGAGCGATGGCTATCGCGCCGTGCAGGTAACTGTCGGTGAGCGTCGCGCTTCCCGTGTGACCAAGGCGCAAGCCGGTCACTTCGCCAAGGCGAGCGTTGCTGCGGGTCGCAGTGTCTGGGAATTCCGTCTCGAGGACGGTGAGTTCCAGGCTGGAGATCAGCTGACCGTCGAGCTGTTTCAGGCGGGCCAGCTGGTAGATGTTACCGGTCAGTCCAAGGGTAAAGGCTATGCCGGTACCATCAAGCGCTGGAACTTCCGTGGTCAAGACAATACTCACGGTAACTCCGTTTCCCACCGCGCCCCGGGCTCGATTGGCCAGTGCCAGACTCCTGGTCGTGTCTTCAAGGGCAAGAAAATGTCCGGTCACCTCGGTGCTGAGCGTGTAACCGTGCAGTCCCTGGAAGTTGTGCGTGTCGATGCAGAACGCAATCTGCTGCTGGTCAAAGGTGCCATCCCTGGCGCTACCGGTGGTGATGTCGTTGTGCGTCCGGCAGCCAAGGCTCGCGGTTAAGAGGGGAAGCTGAGATGCAGTTGAATGTAAATGGCGCTCAGGCTATCGAAGTCAGTGAGCGTACTTTTGGCGGTGAGTTCAACGAGACCCTGGTTCACCAGGCCGTAGTTGCTTACATGGCTGGTGGCCGTCAGGGCACTCGCGCGCAGAAGACCCGTTCCGAAGTTTCCGGTGGCGGTAAGAAGCCTTGGCGTCAGAAGGGCACTGGTCGTGCTCGTGCTGGCACCATTCGTAGCCCCATCTGGCGCTCCGGTGGCACCACTTTCGCAGCTAAGCCCCAGGATCACTCCCAGAAGCTCAACAAGAAGATGTATCGCGCTGCCATGCGCTCCATCCTCGCTGAGCTGGTTCGTCAAGAGCGTCTGGTCGTGGTTGATGACTTTGCTGTTGATGCACCCAAAACCAAGACTCTGCTGGGCAAGCTGAACGGCCTGGGTCTGACCGATGTGCTGATCGTTTCCGATGCCGTCGACCAGAACCTGTACCTGGCTGCTCGCAACCTGCCGCATGTTGATGTTCGTGATGTGCAGGGTTCCGACCCGGTCAGCCTGATCGCCTACGACAAGGTGCTCATCACCGTGTCCGCCGTGAAGAAATTCGAGGAGCTGCTGGGATGAACCAGGAACGCGTATTCAAGGTGCTGGTTGGTCCGCATATCTCCGAGAAAGCCACGATGCTGGCGGATAGCAGGGGCCAATTCGTTTTCAAGGTTGCCACCGATGCAACCAAGCTGGAAATCAAGAAGGCCGTCGAAAGCCTGTTCAGCGTGAAAGTCGCTCGTGTCACCACCCTTAACGTCAAGGGCAAGACCAAGCGTACCGTTCGTGGTCTGGGCAAGCGTAACGACTGGAAGAAGGCGTACATCGCTCTTCAGCCGGGCCAAGATCTCGATTTCGCCAGCAGCGCTGAGTAAAGGGGTGCATCATGGCAATCGTTAAATGCAAGCCGACCTCCGCTGGCCGCCGTTTCGTGGTCAAGGTGGTCAATCAGGAGCTGCACAAAGGCGCTCCTTACGCACCGCTGGTCGAGAAGAAGTCGAAAAGCGGTGGTCGTAACAACAACGGCCGTATCACCACTCGCCACATCGGTGGTGGTCACAAGCAGCACTATCGTCTGGTCGACTTCCGTCGCAACAAGGATGGCATTCCTGCCACCGTTGAGCGTATCGAATACGACCCGAACCGTACTGCTCACATCGCGCTGCTGAAGTACGCCGATGGCGAGCGTCGCTACATCATCGCGCCGAAAGGCGTGAGTGCTGGCGACCAGCTGATCTCCGGCGTCAATGCTCCGATCAGGGCCGGCAACAGCCTGCCGCTGCGCAACATTCCGGTTGGTAGCACCGTTCACGGTATCGAACTCAAGCCTGGCAAGGGTGCGCAAATCGCCCGTTCCGCTGGCGCTTCCGTTCAGCTGGTAGCCCGCGAAGGTGCCTACGTGACCCTGCGTCTGCGCTCCGGCGAGATGCGCAAAGTCCTGGCTGAGTGCCGTGCGACCCTGGGCGAAGTCTCGAACTCCGAGCACAGCCTGCGTTCGCTGGGTAAAGCTGGTGCCAAGCGCTGGCGTGGTGTTCGCCCGACCGTTCGCGGCGTGGCGATGAACCCGGTAGACCACCCGCATGGTGGTGGTGAAGGTCGTACCTCTGGTGGCCGTCATCCGGTGTCTCCGTGGGGCTTCCCGACTAAGGGTGCGAAGACCCGCGCGAACAAGCGCACCGACAATATGATCGTCCGTCGCCGTAAATAATCGAGGATACGACTGTGCCGCGTTCTCTGAAAAAAGGTCCTTTTATCGATCTTCACCTACTGAAGAAGATCGAAGTGGCGGTGGAAAAGAACGATCGCAAGCCGGTGAAAACCTGGTCGCGCCGTTCCATCGTTCTGCCGCAGATGGTCGGTCTGACCATCGCTGTACACAATGGTCGTCAACATGTCCCGGTTCTCGTGAACGAAGACATGGTCGGTCACAAACTGGGCGAGTTCGCCGCTACCCGCACCTATCGCGGGCATGCTGCGGACAAGAAAGCCAAGCGTTAAGGGGTAAGGAACGATGGAAGTAGCCGCTAAGCTGTCGGGCGCTCGAATCTCCGCCCAGAAAGCCCGCTTGGTCGCCGACCAGATTCGCGGGAAGAAGGTGGGCGAAGCGCTCAACCTGTTGACTTTCAGCAGCAAGAAAGCCGCTGAAATCATGAAGAAAGTGCTCGAATCGGCCGTGGCCAACGCTGAGCACAACGAAGGCGCAGACGTGGATGACCTGAAGGTTTCCACTGTTTTCGTCAACGAAGGGCGTTCGCTGAAGCGCATCATGCCGCGTGCCAAAGGCCGTGCTGATCGCATCGTCAAGCGGTCTTGCCATATCACTGTCAAGGTTGCGGACAAGTAACGGAGTCGATCAGATGGGTCAGAAAGTACATCCCACTGGCATTCGCCTGGGAATCGTCAAGGAGCACACCTCCGTTTGGTACGCAGATAAGCGCACTTATGCCGACTATCTGTTTGCCGACCTCAAGGTGCGTGAGTACCTCCAAGACAAACTAAAAAGCGCGTCCGTAAGCCGTATCGATATTCATCGCCCGGCTCAGACTGCACGCATCACCATCCACACCGCTCGTCCCGGCATCGTGATCGGCAAGAAAGGTGAAGATGTTGAAAAGCTGCGTCAGGACCTGACCAAGCAAATGGGTGTGCCTGTGCACATCAACATCGAAGAGATCCGCAAGCCGGAGCTCGACGGTATGCTGGTTGCGCAGAGCGTAGCTCAGCAGCTGGAGCGTCGCGTGATGTTCCGTCGCGCCATGAAGCGCGCTGTACAGAACGCCATGCGCATTGGTGCCAAAGGCATCAAGATCCAGGTGAGTGGTCGTCTTGGTGGCGCCGAAATCGCTCGTACCGAGTGGTATCGCGAAGGTCGTGTGCCTCTGCACACCCTGCGCGCCGACATCGACTATGCAACCTACGAAGCGCACACCACCTATGGTGTGATCGGTGTGAAGGTTTGGATCTTCAAGGGTGAGGTCATTGGTGGCCGCCAGGAAGAGCTGAAGCCGCAAGCGCCCGCTCCTCGTAAAAAAGCTGCTAAGTAAGGGGTACGCCAAATGTTGCAACCAAAGCGTACGAAGTTCCGCAAGCAGATGACCGGCCACAACCGTGGTCTGGCTCATCGCGGTAGCAAGGTCAGCTTCGGCGAGTTCGCGCTGAAAGCTACTGGCCGTGGTCGTCTCACCGCCCGCCAGATCGAGGCTGCACGTCGTGCCCTCACCCGTCACGTGAAGCGTGGTGGCAAGATCTGGATCCGTGTGTTCCCCGACAAGCCTGTTACCAAGAAGCCCCTCGAAGTTCGTATGGGTAAAGGTAAGGGTGGCGTCGAGTACTGGGTAGCCCAGATTCAGCCGGGCAAGGTCCTGTACGAGATCGAGGGTGTTTCCGAAGAGCTGGCGCGTGAGGCATTCGCCCTGGCTGCTGCAAAGCTGCCGCTCGCCACCTCCTTTGTTAAGCGGACGGTGATGTGATGAAAGCGAATGAACTTCGTGAAAAGACGGTAGAGCAGCTGAACGAGCAATTGCTCGGCCTGCTGCGCGACCAGTTCAATCTGCGTATGCAGAAAGCAACTGGCCAGTTGGGGCAGTCTCACCTGCTCTCGCAAGTGAAGCGCGACATCGCTCGCGTGAAAACTGTGCTCAACCAGCAAGCAGGTAAGTAATCATGGCTGAAGCTCAGAAAATCGTCCGTACGCTGACCGGCCGCGTCGTCAGCGACAAGATGGACAAGACCATCACCGTTCTGATCGAGCGCCGCGTAAAGCACCCGATCTACGGTAAATACGTTAAGCGTTCGACCAAGCTGCACGCTCACGACGAAACCAACCAGTGCCGTATCGGCGACAAGGTCACTATTCGTGAGACTCGTCCGCTGGCCAAGACCAAGTCCTGGGCGCTGGTGGAAGTCGTCGAACGTGCCGTGGAAGTCTAAGGACTAAGGGTCGGAGAAAGATATGATTCAGACTCAATCCATGCTCGACGTCGCTGACAACAGCGGTGCTCGTCGCGTTATGTGCATCAAGGTCCTTGGTGGTTCCCACCGTCGCTACGCCGGTATCGGCGACATCATCAAAGTGACCGTGAAAGAAGCGATTCCGCGTGGCAAGGTGAAGAAAGGCCAGGTAATGACCGCTGTTGTGGTTCGTACCAAGCACGGCGTTCGTCGCCCTGACGGCTCGATCATCCGCTTCGACGGCAACGCCGCTGTCCTGCTGAACAACAAGCAGGAGCCGATCGGCACCCGTATCTTCGGGCCCGTGACCCGTGAACTGCGTTCCGAGAAGTTCATGAAGATCGTCTCGCTCGCCCCCGAAGTGCTGTAAGGAGAAGCCGTCATGCAAAAGATTCGTCGTGACGACGAGATCATCGTCATCGCCGGCAAGGACAAGGGCAAGCGCGGTAAGGTGCTGAAGGTTCTCGAGGACAGCCGTGTGCTGGTCAGCGGGATCAACCTGATCAAGCGCCATACCAAGCCCAACCCGATGTCTGGCGTCCAGGGCGGTATCGTTGAACGTGAGGCGCCGCTGCACGTCTCTAACGTGGCCATCTTCAATGGCGAAACCAACAAGGCTGATCGCGTTGGTTTCAAGGTCGAAGACGGTAAGAAAATTCGTGTCTTCAAGTCGACCCAAAAGCCGGTTGATGCTTGAGCACTGCTAGGTAGAAAACCATGGCACGACTAAAAGAGATTTACCGGAAAGAAATCGCGCCGAAGCTGAAGGAGCAACTTCAGCTGGCCAACGTGATGGAAATTCCGCGCATTACCAAGATCACCTTGAACATGGGGTTGGGCGAAGCGATCGGCGACAAGAAAGTCATCGAGCACGCTGTAGCTGACTTGGAAAAGATCACCGGCCAGAAAGCCGTCGTTACCTACGCCCGCAAGTCCATTGCAGGCTTCAAGGTTCGTGAAGGCTGGCCGATTGGCGTCAAGGTCACCCTTCGCCGCGATCGTATGTACGAGTTCCTGGACCGTCTGCTGTCCATCTCCCTGCCGCGCGTTCGTGACTTCCGCGGCCTGAATGCCAAGTCCTTCGATGGTCGTGGCAACTACAGCATGGGCGTGAAAGAGCAGATCATCTTCCCGGAAATCGATTACGACAAAATCGATGCGCTGCGCGGTCTGGATATCACCCTGACCACCACCGCCCGTACGGATGATGAAGGTCGCGCCCTGCTGCGCGCCTTCAACTTCCCATTCCGCAACTGATTGGAGTAGGAACATGGCCAAACAGAGCATGAAAAACCGTGAGCTGAAGCGTCAGCAAACGGTCGCCAAGTACGCCAAAAAGCGTGCTGAGCTGAAAGCTATCATTGCCAACCCGAACTCCTCTCCGGAAGCGCGTTGGGAAGCCCAGGTAGCTCTGCAGAAGCAGCCCCGTGACGCCAGTGCCTCGCGCCTGCGTAACCGCTGCCGCATCACTGGCCGTCCGCACGGCGTGTATCGCAAGTTCGGCCTCGGCCGTAACAAGCTGCGCGAAGCTGCGATGCGCGGTGATGTGCCCGGCCTGGTGAAAGCCAGCTGGTAAGTGATGGTCGGTTGGGCCGGCTTCTGCCGGTCCACTCCGGTCAAACGAATCAAGCCCCTTTTGGGGCTTGATTCGTTTCTGGACTGTCTCTAGAATGTCCGGCTCGCCCGGGTCTGGCTTTCATTCGTCCAGTCTTCGCGTGTGACGTTAGCCGAAAGGCTATTTCCATTTGTATCAGGAGCATCTAGCCCATGAGTATGCAGGACCCGTTAGCGGACATGCTAACTCGTATCCGTAATGCCCAGATGGCTGAAAAGTCTGTCGTAAGCATGCCGTCCTCCAAGCTGAAGGTGGCAGTAGCCGACGTTCTGAAGAACGAAGGTTACATTTCGGGATACCAAGTCAGCAGCGACATCAAGCCGTTGCTGTCCATCGAGCTGAAGTACTTCGAAGGCCGTCCGGTCATTGAGGAGCTGAAGCGCGTAAGTCGTCCTGGCCTGCGCCAGTACAAGTCCGTCGATCAGCTGCCGAAAGTACGTGGCGGCCTGGGCGTATCGATCGTATCCACCAACAAAGGTGTGATGACTGATCGTGCTGCTCGCGCTGCTGGTGTTGGTGGCGAAGTGCTTTGCACTGTGTTCTAAGGGGGTTGAAGCATGTCTCGCGTTGCTAAGAACCCCGTCAAGCTGCCTGCTGGCGTTGAAGTCAAGATCGCCGGTCAGCAGCTTTCGGTGAAGGGTGCCAAGGGCGCTCTCGAACTGAAAGTACATCCGTCCGTGCAGGTTCTGGAAGAGTCTGGTGAGCTGCGTTTCGCTGCTCGCAATGGCGATCAGCAGAATAAAGCAATGGCCGGTACCACTCGTGCGCTGGTCAACAACATGGTGATTGGTGTCAGCCAGGGCTTCGAGCGCAAGCTCCAGCTGGTTGGCGTTGGTTACAAGGCGCAAGCCAAAGGTCAAGTGCTGTCCCTGGCTCTCGGCTTCTCGCACCCGGTGGATTACGAACTGCCGCAAGGCGTCACCGCTGAAACCCCCAGCCAGACCGATATCCTGATCAAGGGCATCGATAAGCAGCTGGTAGGCCAGGTGGCTGCTGAGATCCGCGACTTCCGTCCGCCGGAGCCTTACAAGGGCAAGGGTGTGCGTTACGCCGACGAAGTCGTCCGTCGTAAAGAAGCTAAGAAGAAGTAGGGCATAGCAAATGAGCGAAAAGAAAGAAACTCGTCTGCGTCGCGCTCGCAAGGCACGCCTGAAAATGCGCGAGCTGGTAGCCGTACGCCTCTGCGTGTACCGCTCTTCCCAGCACATCTACGCCCAGGTCATTTCGGCCGACGGCGCCAAGGTCCTGGCCAGCGCCTCGACCTTGGACAAAGAACTGCGTGACGGCGCCACTGGCAACGTCGACGCGGCCAAGAAGGTTGGTCAGCTGGTTGCTGAGCGTGCGAAAGCCGCTGGCGTCACTCAGGTGGCATTCGATCGTTCTGGCTTCAAGTACCACGGCCGCGTCAAAGCGCTGGCTGATGCTGCTCGTGAAGGCGGGCTGGAGTTCTAAGTTATGGCAAATAACGAGCAAAAGCGCGACGAAGGCTACATCGAGAAGCTGGTTCAGGTTAACCGCGTTGCCAAGACCGTTAAAGGTGGTCGTATCTTCACCTTCACCGCGCTGACCGTAGTTGGCGACGGCAAAGGTCGTGTAGGTTTCGGTCGCGGCAAGTCCCGCGAAGTACCTGCTGCGATCCAGAAGGCGATGGAAGCTGCTCGCCGCAACATGATCCAGGTTGATCTGGATGGCACCACCCTGCAGTACCCGATCAAGTCCGCTCATGGCGCCTCCAAGGTGTTCATGCAGCCGGCTTCCGAAGGTACCGGTATCATCGCCGGCGGCGCCATGCGTGCTGTTCTGGAAGTGGCCGGTGTGCAGAACGTTCTGGCCAAGTGCTACGGCTCCACCAATCCGGTGAACGTGGTTTACGCCACCTTCAAGGGTCTGAAGAATATGCAGTCCCCTGAGTCCGTTGCGGCCAAGCGTGGTAAGAGCGTCGAGGAGATTCTCTAATCATGGCAACTGTCAAAGTAACGCTGGTCAAGAGCGTTAACGGCCGTCTGGCCAACCATAAAGCTTGCGTCAAGGGTCTCGGCCTGCGTCGTATTGGTCATACCGTTGAGGTTCAGGACACCCCTGAAAATCGCGGCATGATCAACAAGGCTTATTACCTTCTGCGTGTCGAGGGTTAATCCATGAAACTGAACGATCTGCGTTCCGCGCCGGGTGCCCGTCGCGAGAAGCACCGTCCGGGCCGTGGTATCGGTAGCGGTCTGGGTAAGACCGGCGGCCGTGGCCACAAAGGTCTGACCTCCCGCTCCGGCGGCAAGGTAGCTCCGGGCTTCGAAGGCGGTCAGCAGCCGCTGCACCGTCGCCTGCCGAAGTTTGGCTTCGTTTCCCTGAAGGCTATGGATCGCGCAGAAGTGCGTACTTCCGAGTTGGCCAAGGTCGAAGGCGATGTCATCACTCTGCAGGCTCTGAAGGATGCCAACGTGATCAATCAAAACGTGCAGCGCGTGAAAGTCATGCTGTCCGGTGAGGTTGTTCGCGCGGTTACCCTGAAAGGTATCGCCGCCACCAAGGGTGCGCGTGCGGCTATCGAAGCAGCTGGCGGTAAGTTCGAGGACTAAATGGCTAAGCAAGGTGCTCTCTCCGCGCTCAGCAATGGCGGGTTATCCGAGCTCTGGGCTCGACTGCGTTTCCTGTTCCTGGCGATCATCGTCTATCGGATCGGCGCGCACATTCCAGTGCCCGGTATCAACCCTGACCGGCTGGCCGAGCTGTTCCGGCAGAACGAGGGGACCATTCTTAGCCTGTTCAACATGTTCTCCGGCGGTGCGCTGGAGCGGATGAGTATCTTTGCACTGGGGATCATGCCGTACATTTCGGCCTCGATCATCATGCAGCTCATGACCGCTATCAGTCCTCAGTTGGAGCAGTTGAAGAAGGAAGGTGAAGCTGGCCGTCGCAAGATCAGCCAGTACACCCGCTACGGCACTGTAGCCTTGGCGTTGGTTCAGGCCATCGGCATGTCCGTTGGTCTGGCCAGTCAGGGCGTCGCGTTCTCGACTGATTTCGGCTTCTACTTCGTGTCTGTCACCACCTTCGTGGCGGGGGCAATGTTCATGATGTGGCTGGGCGAGCAGATCACTGAGCGCGGTGTCGGCAACGGTATCTCGATGCTGATTTTTGCAGGCATCGTGGCCGGTCTTCCTGCAGCGATCGGGCAGTCGTTCGAGTCGGCCCGTCAGGGTGATATCAACATCTTCGCCCTGATCGCTGTCGGTTTGCTGGCAGTAGCGATCATCGGTTTCGTGGTGTTCATTGAGCGTGGCCAGCGTCGCATTGCGGTGCACTACGCCAAGCGTCAGCAGGGCCGTAAGGTTTTTGCTGCGCAGACCAGCCACCTGCCGTTGAAGGTGAACATGGCCGGCGTCATTCCGGCTATTTTTGCCAGCAGCATCCTGCTGTTCCCGGCTTCGCTTGGCGCCTGGTTTGGTCAGTCCGAAAGCATGGGCTGGCTGCAGGATGTCGCGCAAGCTATCGCTCCTGGTCAGCCGTTGAACATTCTGCTGTTTAGTGCAGGGATCATTTTCTTCTGCTTCTTCTACACAGCGCTGATGTTCAATCCGAAAGACGTGGCGGAGAACCTGAAGAAGTCCGGTGCCTTTATCCCGGGTATCCGTCCGGGTGAGCAGTCGGCTCGCTACATTGATGGCGTACTGACCCGCTTGACCATGTTCGGTGCTCTGTACATGACGGCTGTTTGCCTGCTGCCCCAGTTCCTTGTGGTTGCAGCCAACGTACCGTTCTACCTTGGCGGGACCTCGTTGCTGATCGTGGTTGTGGTTGTGATGGACTTTATGTCCCAAGTACAATCCCACCTCGTTTCGCACCAGTACGAATCCCTGATGAAGAAAGCCAACCTGAAGGGCTATGGCAGCGGCATGCTCCGCTGACCTGGTGCCGTAAGGTTCTAGGAGTTACTGATGAAAGTTCGTGCATCGGTGAAAAAGCTGTGCCGTAACTGCAAGATCATCCGTCGCGACGGTATCGTTCGCGTGATCTGCAGCGCGGAACCGCGTCACAAACAGCGCCAAGGCTGAGTGTGATTCACGCGTTATGAACCCGGCAGCTAGTGCGCTGCCGGGTTGATTATTCGTTTCTACAGCGCTAATATCTCGCGCCCTTTTCTTGGCTTCCGGGGCGTAGGTAGCTGTCAACTGGAGTTTCACTGAATGGCCCGTATTGCAGGCGTCAACATTCCAGATAACAAGCACACTGTTATCTCGCTGACCTACATCTACGGTGTTGGTCGCACCACTGCACAGAACATCTGTGTAGCCACCGGCGTAAACCCGGCGGCAAAGATCAAGGATCTCTCTGACGAGCAGATCGAACAGCTGCGTGGCGAAGTTGCGAAGCTCACCACTGAAGGTGACCTTCGTCGCGAAATCAACATGAACATCAAGCGTCTGATGGATCTGGGCTGCTATCGCGGTCTGCGTCACCGTCGTGGCCTGCCTGTTCATGGTCAGCGTACGAAGACCAACGCGCGTACCCGTAAGGGCCCGCGTAAGCCGATCCGCAAGTAATTGCGCCCGCGAATCGACAGGAATTAAGTCATGGCTAAGCCTGCTGCTCGTCCTCGTAAGAAAGTCAAAAAGACAGTGGTGGATGGGATCGCCCATATCCACGCTTCTTTCAACAACACCATCGTTACCATCACTGATCGTCAGGGCAATGCACTGTCTTGGGCGACCTCCGGTGGTTCCGGTTTCCGCGGCTCCCGTAAGAGCACTCCGTTCGCTGCCCAGGTTGCAGCCGAGCGCGCCGGTCAGGCTGCTCTGGAGTACGGTCTGAAGAACCTCGACGTAAACGTCAAGGGCCCAGGTCCGGGTCGCGAATCCGCTGTGCGTGCTCTGAACGCCTGCGGCTACAAGATCGCCAGCATCACCGACGTGACGCCTATCCCGCACAACGGGTGCCGTCCGCCGAAGAAGCGTCGCGTGTAATAGGAGACAGTGAGAAATGGCTCGTTACATTGGTCCCAAGTGCAAACTGTCCCGTCGTGAAGGTACCGACCTCTTCCTGAAGAGTGGTGCTCGCGCGCTCGAATCCAAGTGCAACATCGAATCGGCTCCTGGCCAGCACGGCGCTCGTCGTGGTCGCCTGTCCGACTACGGTACCCAGCTGCGTGAAAAGCAGAAAGTCCGCCGCATCTACGGCGTGCTGGAGCGTCAGTTCGGTAACTACTACAAGGAAGCTGCTGGCCGTAAAGGCGCTACTGGCGAAAACCTGCTGCAACTCCTCGAGTGCCGCCTGGACAACGTCGTGTACCGCATGGGCTTCGGTGCTACCCGTTCCGAATCCCGCCAGCTGGTTTCCCACAAGGCCATCAGCGTTAACGGTCAGACCGTGAACGTTCCGTCCTACCAGGTCAAAGCTGGTGACGTCGTTGCCGTTCGCGAGAAATCGAAGAACCAACTGCGTATCGCCCAAGCCCTCGAACTGTGCGCCCAGCGCGGCCGGGTCGAGTGGGTTGAGGTTGACGCTGAGAAGAAGTCCGGTGTGTTCAAGAGCGTACCGGCTCGTAGCGATCTGTCCGCCGACATCAACGAAAACCTGATTGTCGAGCTCTACTCCAAGTAAGGGCTAGAAAATAGGTGCATCCATGCAGAGTTCGGTAAATGAGTTCCTGACCCCCCGCCACATTGATGTGCAGGTGGTCAGTCCGACCCGCGCCAAGATCACGCTCGAGCCTCTCGAGCGTGGTTTCGGCCATACCCTGGGCAACGCGCTGCGTCGCATCCTGTTGTCCTCCATGCCTGGCTGTGCAGTAGTCGAGGCCGAAATCGACGGCGTACTCCATGAGTACAGCGCCATCGAGGGTGTTCAGGAAGATGTCATCGAGATCCTCCTGAACCTTAAAGGTCTGGCTGTTAAGCTGCACGGCCGTGACGAAGTAACGCTGAACCTTTCCAAGAAAGGTTCGGGCGTGGTCACTGCTGCCGATATTCAGCTGGATCATGATGTCGAAATCGTCAACGGCGACCACGTGATCGCCAACCTGGCGGATAACGGCGCGCTGAACATGAAGCTCAAGGTGTCCCGTGGCCGTGGCTATGAGCCGGCTGACGCGCGCCAGAGCGACGAGGACGAGAGCCGCAGCATTGGTCGTCTGCAGCTCGACGCTACGTTCAGCCCCGTCCGCCGTGTTGCTTACGTGGTTGAAAACGCCCGTGTCGAGCAGCGTACCAACCTGGACAAGCTGGTCATAGATCTGGAAACCAACGGTACCCTGGACCCTGAAGAGGCTATCCGTCGTGCCGCTACCATCCTGCAACAGCAGCTGGCAGCGTTCGTCGACCTCAAAGGCGACAGCGAGCCGGTCGTGGTCGAGCAGGAAGATGAGATCGATCCGATTCTGCTACGCCCGGTTGATGATCTTGAGCTGACCGTACGTTCGGCCAACTGCCTCAAGGCGGAGAACATCTACTACATCGGTGATCTGATTCAGCGCACTGAAGTAGAACTGTTGAAGACTCCGAACCTGGGCAAGAAGTCCCTGACCGAGATCAAGGACGTCCTGGCCTCCCGTGGTCTGTCCCTCGGTATGCGCCTCGACAACTGGCCGCCGGCAAGTCTTAAGAAGGACGACAAGGCGACTGCCTGATCGTCGTAATCACCGAACGTGAGTTTGGTAAGGAATTGAACCATGCGTCATCGTAAAAGTGGCCGTCACCTGAGCCGCACCAGCGCACACCGCAAGGCCATGTTCCAGAACATGGCGGTGTCGCTGTTCGAGCACGAACTGATCAAAACCACCCTGCCCAAAGCCAAGGAACTGCGTCGCGTTGCCGAGCCGCTGATCACTCTGGCCAAGGAAGACAGCGTTGCCAACCGTCGTCTGGCCTTCGACCGTACTCGTTCGAAAGCCATCGTTGGCAAACTGTTCAACGATCTGGGCAAGCGCTATGCCAACCGTCAGGGCGGCTACCTGCGTATCCTGAAGTGCGGTTTCCGCGCTGGCGACAACGCTCCTATGGCTTACGTCGAGCTGGTTGACCGCCCGGTCACTGGTGAAGTCGAAGCTGCAGCCGAGTAAGTCGGTCGCGATGAAAAACCGGGCCTTGTGCCCGGTTTTTTATGCTTGTTTCATTAGTAAAAATCTATCGGCTTGCTGATTGTAATAAGGTTGATGCTCTGTGCCGTCAGCTTGAGACTCGCTGCCATCGGAATGGCCAAATGATCAAGCGCCGTAAGAGAATTGAGCATGAGCCAGGAGCCCGCAATGACCACCTGTGCTGGCAGTTCCATTGCTGAGAACCAGAATTCCCTGAGTGCCGGTCCGCGCAGCCCGCTGTTGATGCATGGGCTGCCAGCTCATCGAGAAGCTGGCGCAGAGGCGTGAGCGTATCCCTGAGCGCTTCGTGCACGCCTAAGGCTGGGGCGCATACGGCACCCACATCATTACCAATGAAATCTACCAGTACTCGAAGCCCTGGCTGCTCTCCGAGGTTGGCAAGCAAATTAAGGTGCCTGCGCGGCTCTCCACGGTAGCCGGTGAATTGGCTGCTGCAGGCGCCGAGCGGGATGTGCGTGGCTTTGCCCTGAAGTTCCGAGCCGAGGAAGGCAACTGGGACATGGTGGGTAACAACGCTCTGGTGTTCTTCATCCGTGACCCGCTGAAATTCCCTGACTTCATCCACACCCAGAAGCGCCACGCGAAGACCAACCTGCGCTCCAATAACGTAGTCCGGGATTTCTGGTCGCTATCGCCGGAGAGCCTGCGCCAGGTCACGATTCCCATGTCTGATCACGGGTTACCGACCGATGTTCGCACATCAATGGCTACGGCTCGCACATCTACAGCTTCATCAGTGCGGCCAAAGCGCGCGTCTGGGCCAAGCTCAACTTCGAGACGCTGCAGGGCAACAAGAATTGGACCGATGCGGAGGCTGTCGATGTTGTCAGCAACGGCGTTCGCGCAGCGCTGAAGGCGACCTCCCTGTAGGTTGGCGCAGCGCATAGCGGAGCCCAACGGAGATGGATCCAGCGTTGGACATCGCGTTGCTCGGCCCAACCTGCTGGGTAATCAAACAGACCGGGCATTGCTGCCCGGCAATCTGCATTACTGCTTTCCGCGTCAGGCGCGATCGCGCTCCAGCAACGGCTTAAGAAAGTGTCCGGTGTGCGACTGCGGCATGTCGGCGACCTCTTCCGGTGTGCCGGTGGCGATGATCTGGCCTCCTTTGGATCCACCCTCTGGGCCGAGGTCCACCAGCCAGTCCGCCGTCTTGATCACATCCAGGTTGTGCTCGATCACCACGACAGTATTGCCGTGGTCGCGCAGTCGATGCAGGACATCCAGCAACTGCTGTATATCCGCGAAGTGCAGCCCGGTGGTGGGTTCGTCGAGGATGTAGAGTGTCTTGCCGGTATCGCGCTTGGACAGCTCGCGGGACAACTTCACCCGCTGCGCTTCGCCTCCAGACAGGGTGGTCGCCGACTGGCCCAGGCGGATATAGGACAAGCCCACATCGATCAGCGTTTGCAACTTGCGGGCAATGGCTGGCACTGCGTCAAAGAACACGCGGGCTTCCTCGATGGTCATCTCCAGCACCTCATGGATGCTCTTGCCCTTGTAGCGGATCTCCAGGGTCTCGCGGTTGTAGCGTTTACCCTTGCAGATGTCGCACGGCACGTAGATGTCCGGCAGAAAGTGCATCTCCACCTTGATTACGCCATCGCCCTGGCAGGCCTCGCAGCGGCCGCCCTTGACGTTGAAGGAGAAACGTCCGGGCCCGTAGCCCCGCGAGCGGGATTCGGGGACGCCCGAGAACAGCTCTCGGATCGGCGTGAAGAGCCCGGTGTAAGTCGCCGGGTTGGAGCGTGGCGTGCGGCCGATCGGGCTCTGGTCGATGTCTACCACCTTGTCCAGGTGCTGCAGGCCGTCGAAGCTGTCGTGCGCGGCGGCCTCCAGCGAGGTGACACCGTTCAGGGCGGTGGCGGTGATGGGGAACAGGGTGTTATTGATAAGCGTCGACTTGCCCGAACCGGACACGCCGGTCACGCAGGTCAGTAGCCCCACCGGAATCTCCAGGTCTACCTGCTGCAGGTTGTTGCCACGTGCGCCCTTTAGCTTGAGCAACTTCTTCTTGTCGCGAGGGGTGCGCTCGGCTGGAATCTTTATTTTCACTCTGCCCGATAGGTATTTGCCGGTCAGCGAATCAGGGTGCGACATCACATCGTCCGGCGTGCCCTCGGCGACAATCTGCCCGCCGTGTACTCCAGCGCCGGGGCCAATGTCGACAACATAGTCGGCGAGGCGAATGGCGTCTTCGTCGTGCTCGACGACGATCACCGTGTTGCCCAGGTTGCGCAGATGGGTAAGGGTCGCCAGCAGGCGTTCGTTGTCGCGCTGGTGAAGGCCGATGGACGGCTCGTCGAGGATGTACATCACACCGACCAGGCCTGCGCCGATCTGGCTGGCCAAGCGGATGCGCTGTGCCTCGCCACCGGACAGGGTGTCGGCGCTACGGTCGAGGGTCAGGTAGTCCAGACCCACATTGACCAGAAACTGAAGGCGCTCGCGGATCTCCTTGAGGATCTTCTCGGCAATCTCGCCGCGCCGGCCAGTCAGGCTCAGGCCGCCGAAGTAATGGGCGGCATCCCCCACCGGCAGGCCAGTGACTGCTGGCAGGGTCTTGTCGCCCACCCAGACGTGACGGGCTTCCCGGCGCAGGCGGGTGCCACGGCAATCAGGGCAGGGCTGGGTGCTGAGGAACTTGGCCAGCTCTTCGCGCACGGTGGCCGATTCGGTTTCCCGGTAGCGCCGTTCGAGGTTCGGGATGATGCCTTCGAAGGGGTGGGAGCGCTTGACGATATCGCCGCGGTCATTGAGGTAACGGAAGTCGACATCCTCGCGGCCACTGCCGAAGAGGATCGCCTTCTGGTGCTCGGCGGGCAGGTCGTCAAACGGTTCTTCCAGGCTGAAGCCGTAATGCGCGGCGAGTGAGCCGAGCATCTGAAAGTAGTAGACGTTGCGGCGGTCCCAGCCGCGGATTGCGCCCTCGGCAAGGGTCAGTTCGCCATTCACGAGGCGCTTGGCATCGAAGAACTGCTTCACCCCCAGGCCGTCACAGGTGGGGCAGGCGCCGGCGGGATTGTTGAAGGAGAACAACTTGGGCTCCAACTCGCTGATGGAGTGGCCGCAATGGGGGCAGGCAAAACGTGCGGAGAAGATGATCTCCTCTCCCGGCTCGTCGTCCATCGGCGCTACCAGGGCGATGCCGTCGGCGAGGTTGATAGCCGTTTCGAAGGACTCCGCTAGGCGTTGCTGCAGGTCCTCGCGCACCTTGAAGCGGTCTACGACCACATCGATGGAGTGCTTCTTCTGCTTGTCCAGCTTGGGTAGTTCGTCCAGTTCGTATAGCTTGCCGTTGACCCGCGCGCGGACGAAGCCTTGGGCACGCAGCTCCTCGAACACCGCGAGGTGCTCGCCCTTGCGCTCGCGAATCACGGGTGCCAGCAGCATCAGCTTGCGACCTTCCGGTAGGTCCAGGACCTGGTCGACCATCTGGCTCACGGTCTGTGCTTCCAGCGGGACGTCATGGTCCGGGCAGCGCGGAATGCCGACGCGGGCGTAGAGCAGGCGCAGGTAGTCGTAGATCTCGGTGATGGTGCCCACGGTCGAGCGCGGGTTGTGGGAAGTCGACTTCTGCTCGATGGAAATCGCGGGCGATAGGCCCTCGATGGTATCGACGTCCGGCTTCTCCATCATCGACAGGAACTGCCGGGCGTAGGCCGATAGTGACTCCACGTAGCGGCGCTGACCTTCGGCATAGAGGGTGTCGAAGGCCAGCGATGACTTGCCAGAGCCCGACAGGCCAGTGATCACGATCAGCTTATCGCGGGGCAGGGTGAGATCGATGTTCTTCAGGTTGTGGGTGCGTGCCCCACGTATCAGGATCTTGTCCACAACGGCCTCGCTTGGCGGGCGGAAACCCGCGATTATACGGTCCGCAGGACGGGCGCGGCAAAGCGTCACGACTGTGCCGAGGAGGAAAGGGGCTGCTAGAATGCGCGTCATTTTTCGGCACCGGCCGCAGCCGGACACCCTGGAGCGGGTGGTTCGCCAAACAGGGCGCACGACGCAAGCCCCAACCGATTTTCCTTGAGGCATCTATGCATGATCTCCACTCGGAACGCATGAGCGGCAGAGAGACGCGAGCCGCCAGCGGCCTGGCCCTGGTCTTCGCGTTCCGCATGCTCGGCATGTTCATGGTCTTGCCGGTCCTGGCCACCTATGGTCAGGACCTGGCCGGTGCCACCCCGGCACTGATCGGCCTTGCAATTGGTGCCTATGGCCTGACCCAGGCTGTACTGCAGATTCCCTTTGGCGTTATTTCCGACCGCATCGGCCGCCTGCCGGTGATCTATGTTGGCCTGTTGATCTTCGCCGCGGGGGCGGCGTTGGCAGCCAATGCCGATTCCATCTGGGGAGTGATCGCCGGGCGTGTCTTGCAGGGGGCCGGGGCCATTTCGGCGGCCGTGATGGCGCTGCTTTCCGATCTCACCCGCGAGCAGCACCGGACCAAGGCCATGGCCATGATTGGCATGAGCATCGGTGTGTCCTTTGCGATTGCCATGGTGGTCGGCCCGTTGCTGACCCGCGCCTTTGGCCTCGCCGGGTTGTTCTGGACCACTGCCGGAATGGCCCTGTTGGGTATCATGATCATCGCCCTCATGGTGCCGCGTGCGGCCCATCCCCTGCAGCATCGTGAGTCCGGCGTGGCGCGCCAGGCGCTGATGCCAACCCTCAGGCACCCCGACCTGCTGCGCCTTGACTTCGGTATCCTTGCCCTCCACGCCATCCTCATGGCGAGTTTTGTCGCCCTGCCGCTGGCACTGGTGGAAAAGGCCGGCCTGCCCAAGGAAGAGCACTGGTGGGTGTACCTCACTGCGCTGCTGGTGGGCTTCTTCGGCATGGTTCCTTTCATCATCTATGGCGAGAAGAAGCGTCAGATGAAGCGCGTGCTGACCGGCGCAGTCGCCGTGCTGCTCGCTTGCGAGCTGTTCTTCTGGCAGTTCGGCGACAGCCTGCGAGCTCTGGTGTTCGGCGCCATCCTCTTCTTTACCGCCTTCAACCTGCTGGAGGCGTCGCTGCCCTCGCTAATCAGCAAGGTCGCCCCGGCCGGAGGCAAGGGCACTGCGATGGGCGTCTATTCCACCAGTCAGTTCCTCGGCGCGGCCGTCGGCGGCATCCTCGGAGGCTGGCTATTCGAGCATGGTGGCGTGGCCACGGTTTTCGTCGGCTGTGCCGTGGCCTGTGCAATTTGGCTGGCTATTGCTGTTACTATGCGCGAACCGCCTTATGTGACCAGCCTGCGCCTGCCGCTTTGTGCAGCGGCCCTTGCAGATGCCAGGTTGGCCGAGCGTTTGTTGGCTGTGCCCGGAGTGGCGGATGCCGTGGTGGTAGCCGAAGAAGCTGCCATCTATATCAAAGTGGATACCGAACAATTGGACCGCACGTCCCTGGAGCGCCTGGTTACGCCTGCGCCCGAACGTGCTGAAGCCTAGGAGAACGTCATGGCCCGTGGGGTTAACAAAGTCATTCTGGTTGGTAACGTCGGTGGTGATCCGGAAACCCGCTACCTGCCCAACGGCAATGCGGTGACCAATATCACCCTGGCCACCAGCGAAAGCTGGAAAGACAAGCAGACCGGCCAGCAGCAGGAGCGCACCGAGTGGCACCGCGTGGTGTTCTTCGGTCGTCTCGCCGAAATCGCCGGCGAGTACCTGCGCAAGGGCTCGCAGGTCTACGTCGAAGGCTCCCTGCGCACTCGCGAGTGGGAAAAGGACGGCGTGAAGCGCTACACCACCGAGATCGTGGTCGACATCAACGGCAACATGCAGTTGCTCGGCGGCCGCCCCGGCAGCGAAGGCGATGCGCCGCGCGCCCCGCGCCCGCAGCGCGAGCCGCAGCAGTCTGCCCCGCGCGAGCAGCGCCCGGCACCGCAGCCTGCTGCCCAGCCGGCTCCGGACTACGACAGCTTCGACGACGACATCCCGTTCTGAGTCGAACTGCACGCTCCGCGCAAAATAGAAAGGCGCAGCCAGATGGCTGCGCCTTTTTCGTTTCTGGCTTGTGTCTATACAGGGTTCAGAGCTGATAGCTCACAGCCGCGGTCAGATTGCGCTTCGCGCTGAAACAGCAGGAGTCGAGGCTGTCGCACGACGCCACATAGTTCTCGCCCATCAGGTGGTTGGCGTTCAGACTGACGTCCACGCCCTTGAGCCCGACCTTGCCCAGGTCTTAACCGATGACGGCGTCGACCAGGGTGTAGGAGGGCACGTGCAGGGTGTTCTCCTTGTCTGCCCAGGTCTGGCCGACGTAGCGCACGCTGCGCAGCCAGCTCTTCAGCCAAGCCAGCGCGTGGACGTTAAGGGGGGACCACGACATGGGGTCACCGTCCGCAACGGTATCAAATGATGGTCCGTCGCTTTTGCATGTACCGCACAAGCCTTGTGCAACTTCAATGCTCGATTGCCCCCGGGGGGACTCGGGAATGACGCGCTCAGCGATACCAGCGCGGCGTATAGACCCACTCGCTGCCATTGCCATTGCTGAACCGCTGGGTCAGCGATGAGCCGATGATCACCAGGGTGCGCATGTCCACCTGCTCCGGCCGTAGTTCGCTGAGGCTGGTCACCGTCAGCGCTTCCGCCGGCCGACCGATGTCGCGGCCGAGGACCACCACCGTCTCTGGACGGCGATGGCGGGCGACGATTTCCAGTGCGCGACCGAGCTGCCAGGGGCGGGCCTTGGAAATCGGGTTGTATAAGGCCATTGCCAGGTCAGCGGCGGCAGTGTGGTCGAGGCGCTGCTCGATCACCTCCCACGGCTTGAGGTTGTCCGACAGCGACAGCAGGCAGAAATCATGGCCCAGCGGCGCGCCAGCCTTGGCGGCAGTGGCCAAGGCCGCAGAGACGCCCGGGAACACCTGGAGCTCGACGCGTTGCCAGTCTGGATCGTCGGACTCGTGCAGCGCTTCCAGTACGGCAGCAGCCATGGCAAACACGCCCGGGTCGCCGGATGACACCACCACCACGCGGCGCCCGCTGGCGGCGAGTTCGAAGGCGTGGCGGGCGCGCTGCATTTCCTCGCGGTTATCAGTGCAATGCAGCACCTGCTCCGGGCGGAAGGGGCCGGCCATACGAACGTAGGTTTCGTAGCCGAGCAGGTCCTCGGCCTCGTCCAGTGCCTGGCGGGTGGCCGGCACCATGAACTCGGCTGCCCCGGGCCCGAGGCCGACCACGGTCAGGCGTCCGCGCGGCTGGCCGATGTGGGCCGGGTCCAGCGGTTGCTGCGCGACCAGCAAGCAGATGTCGCCGATCTGCTGGTGCAGCGGTGGCAGCGTACTGTCGTCGGTGATGAAGCGCAGCGGCACTCCAAGCGCTCTAGCGGCGGCGTGCAATTGGCTGTCGGCCATGCACTCGCGTCCGGCGAGCAGGCAGGCCAGCGACAGTGGGGCGAGCCCGGTGTCGGCCAGAGCCTGGCGTACCGCCTCTGCGGATACCGGGCCATCGACCCGGGCAATCGCCACTTGCGGGTGGATTAGCAGCTCATCACGCTGCGCCAGGCGATCCTTCGCGGTGATGTGAATAACCCGCTGCGCTTCGTCGGCCAGCGGCAGCCGCGCGGCATCGAGCCAGGGCGCAGTGCCCTCGACGCGCACGGTCTCGCCGCCCAGGAGGTCGGAGACGAAGCGCTTGCCTTGTTCGATGTCCGCCAGCGCATAGCCGGCTGGTGGGGCCAGCAGACAGGTGCCGAAACGCAACTCGCCGCTGGTCGTGATCGCCGGCGCTACTTCCAGCGCGCAAGCGATCTCGCGGGCCATTCGATTGACCCCGCCGAAGCCACCCAACAGCGGCACCACAGCGCTGCCATCTTCGGCCACGGCGAGCACGGGCGGCTCGGCGCCCTTGCTTGCGAGCAGGGGGGCCAGGGTGCGGATCAGGATGCCGGCTGCGCATAGGCCGATGATCGGCGTGTCGTTGCGATACAGCTCGCGCAGGGTCTCGCCGAATTCCGCGTATTGGGCATCGGCGCCCTCCACGCGCTGCTCCAGGCCGAGGATGCGCGCCTGTGGATAAAGCGCCTGGATGCGCTTCGCAACTGGCAGACCGGTGTTGCCCAGCAGGACGATGGCGGGGGCGTTGTGCGGTTCCATCAGCCTCTCCACTTCTCGCCGGGGATGACGACCATCGAGAAGTAAGGCGAGGCCATCGGGTCCACTTCATCCAGCGGCACGATGCGCTGGTTGACCATGGTCGCGCGCTCCACATAGTGCGCACGGTCGGCCAGGCCCAGTTCGACCAGCACGCGGCGGACCTTGTCGAAGTTGCGGCCGAGCTTCATCACAACGGCCGCCTCGGCTTCGCGCAGGCGCGCCTTGAGCTCGTCTTCCGGCAACACGCCGGACAGCACCGAGAGGCTCTGGTTGCGGTACACCAGCGGCACGCCGAGCACCGCCGCACTGCCCAGCATGGAGCAGACGCCGGGCACCACTTCCACCTCGTAGCGGCCGGAGAGGCGGTCATGCAGATACATGTAGGAGCCGTAGAAGAACGGGTCGCCCTCGCAGATCACGGCTACATCTAGGCCTGCCTCCAGATGGAGCGCCACCTGCTCGGCGGCGGTGTCGTAGAAGTCGCTGATGACGGTTTCGTAGCTCAGCGGCGGCTCGAGTTTTTCGGTGGTCACCGGGTAGACCAGCGGCATGCGCTGCTGCTCGTCCTTGAGGTGACCCTCGATGATGCTGAAGGCGTTGCCGCCGTGGCCCTTGCTGGCCTTCGCCTTGGCCACGAAATAGCCCACCACCGGCGCCGACTGCAGCAGGCGCAGGGCTTTCAGGGTGATCAGTTCCGGGTCGCCGGGGCCGACACCCAGGCCGATCAAACGTCCCTTGCCGCTCATCATTCGATCTCCGTAGCCAGTGCATTGACCGCTGCTGCCGCCATGGCGCTGCCGCCGCGGCGCCCGCGTACGATCACATAAGGCACGCCGCGGCTATCGGCAGCGAGCAGGTCCTTGGACTCGGCGGCACCGACGAAACCCACCGGGAAACCGAGGATAAGCGCCGGCTTCGGTGCACCGGCAGCGAGCATTTCCAGCAGATAGAAGAGCGCGGTGGGGGCATTGCCGATCACTACCACGCTGCCTTCCAGATGCTCGCGCCAGTGCTCCAGGGCCACGGCCGAGCGGGTGTTGCCCAGTTCGCGGGCCAGCTCCGGCACATCGGGATCATTGAGGGTGCAGATGACCCGGTTGTTCGCCGGCAGGCGTGCGCGGGTGATGCCTTCGGCGACCATGCGCGCATCGCAGAGGATCGGTGCGCCGGCGGCGATAGCCGCCCGACCCGCAGCGCCAGCGCCCGGGGAGAACCGCAGGTCTTCCACCACATCGACCATGCCGCAGGCATGGATCACCCGCACCGCGAGCTTTTCCAGGTCGGAGGGGATGCCGGCCAGGTTGGCCTCGGCACGAATGATGGAAAAGGAGTTGCGATAGATCTCCTGACCATCGCGGATGTACTCAAGCATGGGTGGGGCTCCAGGTGTCAGGAGAGGAGGCCAGGCGCTCGGCAGCCTCCTGGATGGTCAGGTTGCGCGCCAGCAGGCGGCCGAAGCCGTTGTCACCGGTTTCGCGTTGATAAAGGTCGTAGCGGCCTGGGCCCACGGCCAGCAGGGTCAGCGGTGCCACATGAGCTGCGGCGCAGGAGCGAGGGCAGCCGCTGAGGTGCAGGCCGGGGAGGGGGCCGAGATGCGAGGCCAGCCAGAGGGCATCGCCCTTGGTGTCGGCCAGGCCTTTCGCACAGCCGGTCGAACCGGTGCAGGCGATCAGCCAGGCCTGGGGCGAGCGAGCGTCGATGGCCAGGCCGAGGTCTTCAAGTTGCTGCAGTACAAGGCCGATCGCTTGCTCGGGAATATTTGGCAGCAGTACGGATTGCCAGGGTGTCAGGCGCAAGCTGGCATCGCCCCGGGTTTCGGCCAGGTCGGCCAGTCTGGCGAGCTGCTCCGCTGTCAACCGGCCCACGGCAGGTACACCGCCGACCATTCTCAATCCGGCTTGGCGTTGTGGCTGCGTTCCGATGTGCAGGCCGGCCGGTGGGCTTGGGCGGCGCCAATGCCCGGCCGGCAGCAGGGGAAAGTCCAGGCGGGCCTGCAAGCGCATCAGCAAGTCGCCGGCAGGGTGCGCTTCGAGCAGGTGACGCATGCGCGTCTGCTCGGGCGTGGCGAGTTCGAGGAACAGGTCGAGCAGTGCTTCCACCAACTGCGGTGTCTGGCAGATGCGTACCGCCGCCAGAGCGTCCGGTTCGTCCGCACGTTGCGGCGGGCAGCCTGCCAGGCCGAAGGCAATCTGTGGCGTCGGGCCGCCGACCATCACCGACAGCCAGATGTCGTGCGGGTGCTCCAGCATGGCCAGTTGCTCACCGCCGTCCAGCAGCAGGGCGAACTTGGGCGACAAGGCGTGGAAGCGCGGCGAGTTCTGCAGTAGGGCGAGCAGGTCATCGGCCAGCGACGAGATATCCACAACGGCGGCAGGGTCGAGCCCGGCAGCGGGGCTGACCATCAGGTTGCGCACATCGTCAGCACCAGGGGTGCTGGGGCCGAGGTCAGCGGCGAGCAGTTGGTCGACCAGGGCCGCTTCGGCGCCAGGCCTTACCCCGCGTATTTGCAGGTTGGCCCGATTGGTCGTCTCGATCACCCCGCTGGCGTGGGCCGTCGCGGCTTCAGCCACAGCGTGGGCCTGGACAGATGTCAGCCGGCCACAGGGCAACTTGATGCGGCAGATGCCACCATCCTGTGCTGGGACAATGCGCGATAGCCCGGGACAGGCTGACGGGCGAGGGGACGTGCTGGTGCTGGGCAAGACGTGTTTCACAGGGTCACCGAGGTTGGCGTCGCGGTGACCCGGCTGCCCCTACCCGAGGGACAACTGCGGCATCGATACACCCCGCCCGATGCGTGCACTCACGACTGGATTCACTGGCAGGTCTCCTGGCTGGCAGGTCCTCGTCCATTGCGGCCTTCCCGGTTTCCCAGTGGCCTGATCAGGCGGCGTGAAAACTGCTGTGCTCCGTCGAGCGACGTTTTCACACAACCTGAGAATGCATGGACTCGCTGCTTACAGTTGCGGGGGCAGCCACGGTTCAGCCGTGTTCCCTCTTAGGCTGGAGCGCATCAAGTTCCGCTCCAGCAACCAATGAAGGGGGTATTATGCCCGCTTTGGCCAGGCGTATGAAAAGGCTCCTTGTCCAGACTGTCTGAAAACTGTTGCGCTCGGTTATGCCGTTTTGAAACCAGCCTCAAAATGTTTATTTACCACTCGTAAACTGCGTTTCTTGGCGGCTGCTCCGCTTCGCTGCGTTGCGTCTCGCCTAACCTTCGCCCGTGACGTTTTCGCACAGTCTGAGTCGGAAGCTGAACGGTGCTGGCCCTATTCATTACAGGAGCCCTACATGCAGCCCTGGCTGACAGTGATCGGAATCGGCGAAGACGGTTATGCCGGTCTCGGCAAGGCCGCGCGCCGTGCCTTGCTTGCCGCCGCAGAGGTGATCGGCGGGCCGCGCCAGCTCGATCTGCTGCCGCACTGCATCAGGGCCCTGCGCACGCCTTGGCCCAGCCCCTTCTCCTTGGGGCCGGTGCTGGCGAAACGCGGCACGCCGGTCTGCGTCCTCGCCAGCGGCGACCCCATGCTCTTCGGTGTGGGCGCCAGCCTGGCGCGCCAGCTGCCGGTCGATGAACTGCGCGTGCTGCCGGCGCCTTCTTCCTGTTCTCTTGCGGCGGCGCGTCTGGGTTGGCCGCTGCAGGATGTCAGTCTCCTCTCTGTCGTTGCCCGGCCGCTGGCCGCGTTGCATGCGCAGATCCACCCTGGCGCCCGCCTGCTGGTGCTGAGCAATGACGGTAGCAGTCCGGCAGCCATTGCCGCGTTGCTCGTGGAGCGGGGCTTCGGCCCTAGCCGGCTGACAGTGCTGGAACACCTCGGCGGTGAGCGCGAGCGGCGCATCGGCGGCATCGCTGCGGAGTGGTCATTGGTTGAGGCCGCCGCGCTGAACCTGGTGGCGGTGGAGTGCGTGGCCGGCGATAACGCCCGCCGCCTTCCGCTCACTACGGGTCTCGCGGACGACGCTTACCGCCACGACGGCCAGCTCACCAAGCGCGACGTGCGCGCCGTTACCCTGGCGCGGCTGGCACCGCAGCCAGGTGAGCTGCTCTGGGACGTGGGAGCCGGCTGCGGCTCCATCGGCATCGAGTGGATGCGCGCCCATCCCAGTTGTCGCGCCATCGCCATCGAGGCGAACGAGACGCGCCAAGCGCATATCCAGCACAATCGCGACGCCCTCGGCGTTCCGGGCTTGCAATTGGTGGCCGGCGAGGCACCGGCTGCGCTGGGCGGCCTGCCCGCGCCGGACGCCATCTTCATCGGCGGCGGCGTCACCGAGCCCGGCATGCTCGACACGTGTTGGGCGCAGCTCAAACCGGGTGGTCGCCTGGTGGCTAATGCCGTGACCCTGCAGAGTGAGGTGGTTCTGGTGGCTTTCCGCGAACGCCATGGCGGCGCGCTGACCCGCATCGCCATCGCCCAGGCCCAGCCGCTCGGCGGCTTCGATACCTGGCGTTCGGCGTTGCCGATTACGCTGCTGGAAATCACCAAACCATGATGCATCGGCCAAGCGGCATCTCTCATGCGTGACGAAACCGCTGAAAAACCCGCGCCACTGCGCAGCGGCTACACCACCGGCAGTTGCGCCACCGCCACCAGCCTGGCCGCGGCGCGTTTGCTGCTGGCCGGGGCGGCCATGGATGCGGTGGAAATCTGCCTGCCCAAGGGCCAGCAGGTGTTGATGCGCCTGGAGTTCTGCCGACTGAGCGAAGACGGCGCGGAAGCCGGAACGCTGAAGGATGCCGGCGATGACCCGGATGTGACCCACGGTGCGCTGATCTATTCCCAGGTCCGCCTCGTTGCCAAGCCTGGTGTGCACTTCCGCGCAGGCCCCGGCGTCGGCACCGTCACCAAACCGGGGCTGGTCCTGGCCGTTGGCGAGCCGGCAATCAACCCTGTGCCCCGGCAGATGATGACCACGCACTTGACCCGGTTCGCCGCCGAACAGGGCTATGTGGGCGGCTTCGAGGTCACTGTCTGCGTGCAGGGCGGCGAGGCGCTGGCGCTGAAGACCATGAACCCGCGCCTGGGCATTCTCGGTGGTATTTCCATCCTTGGTACTACCGGTATCGTCCGACCGTTTTCCTGCTCGGCCTACATCGCCTCCATCCACCAGGGCATCGACGTTGCCCGCGCCAACGGCTTCACCCACTTGGCGGCCTGCACCGGCAACGCCAGCGAAGATGCCATGCGCCAGCGCTATCACATGGACGACACCGCCCTGATCGAGATGGGCGACTTCGTCGGCGCCGTACTCAAGCATTTGCGCAAGGCGCCGGTGGACAAGCTCAGCCTGTGCGGTGGCTTCGGCAAGATCAGCAAGCTCGCTGCTGGCCACCTCGACCTGCACAGCCGCAGTTCCAGCATCGACCTGTCGCAACTGGCCGCCTGGGCCGGCGAGCTCGGCGCTTCGGCCGAGCTGCAACAGTCCATGCGCGAGGCCAACACCAGCCAGCAGGCGCAAGCGCTGGCCAGCAAGGCAGGGATTCGCCTGGGCGATGCAGTGTGTGCCCATGCGCTGGCCTTCGCCCGCTCGATCGTGCCGGTGCAGGTGGCGCTGGAAGTCTTCGCCATCGACCGCCAGGGCAACATCGTCGGTGAGGCCGTGGAGACTCGATGAAGCGAATCCTCCTGTTGGGCGGTGTCAGCGAAGCGCTGGCCATTGCGCGCCGCCTTGGCCCTGATCACGTCTACAGCCTGGCCGGCCTCGGCAAGGTGCCGGACGACCTGGCCTGTCAGGTTCGTGTCGGCGGTTACGGCGGTGCCGAGGGACTGGCTCGCTACATGGCCGATGAAGGCATTGGCCTCCTGGTCGACGCTACCCATCCTTACGCCGCGCAGATCAGCCGCAACGCCGCGCAAGCCGCGCGCTTGGTGGGTGTTCCTTGCTGGGCGCTGCGCCGTCCTGGCTGGCAGGCTGGCCCTGACGATGATTGGCGAGAAGTAACCGACTGGCCGGGGCTGATCGAGGCGCTGAGAGACTTCCGCCGGCCGCTCTTTACCCTTGGCCGCGAACCCCTGGAGCACCTGCATGAAGTTCCCGCACACCAGCATTGGACGGTGCGCTGCCTGCAAAGCCTGCCCGGGGCCGAACGCGCCGAGGTGATAGGCGCACGCGGGCCCTTCAGTCTGGAAGGGGAGCGCGAACTATTCGCGCGGCTGGGCAGTGATGTGCTGATCAGCAAGAACAGTGGCAGCCAATCCACCGAGCCCAAGCTGCAGGTTGCTCGCGAGCGTGGCGTGCCGGTGCTGATTCTGGCGCGGCCGCAGCTGCCGCCCGTGGACTGTGAATACGCCTCGACCGAGGCCCTGTGGCAGGGTCTCTCGACTTACCTGGAAACCCCATGACCACAGCTGCATATGCCCGCGTGCTCTTTGCCGGGCCCGACCTCACCGAGGGCTCCTTCGCCGAACTCTTCCGCCGCCAGCTCGTTGCATTGCGCGGTGAGGCGGCCCTGGCCGACATTGTCGACACGTCCGCCGACTACGCACCGCTGTGGCAGCGGGTGGTCGACAGCGAACGGCCGCTGTTGGTGATCGATCTCGACCCGCAATCCTCCGCGCAGCACCTCGACTGGCTGCGCAGTGAGCTGAGCAAGCAGGCGCAGCCGGACCAGCTGTTCGCCGCCAGCCTGCTTGGGCAGTTCGAGACCGACCCGGCCGCGGCTGCCTGCGCCCTGGTCGAGCGTGGCGAATTGCACCTCTCCTGCGTCGGCGTGCCGGAGTTGCCGGAGCACCACGCATGGTCCTGCATCCCGCCGCACCGTCAGCGCTTGCTGCTGTGCAACGGCCCACGTTGCACCCGTCGCGGCGCCCTACCGCTGTGGAAAAGTCTGCGTGAGCAGCTCAAGGTCGCCGGCAAGCTGGAATGCGCGGGTGGTGTCCACATCACTCGCACCCAATGCCAGTTCCCGTGCGACGATGGCCCGACAGTGAGCCTCTATCCGGAAGGGGAGTGGTACCGGATTCGTAACCAGGAGGAGGTGGTGCGGCTTGTGCAGGAACGGATTGTGGAAGGGCGGGATGTGCCGGAGTTGTTGATGCGGTCTTAGGGCGTCGGAGTTAGATCCAGGGCTCCCTCACCCCCAGCCTCGTCAGTTTTGTAGGTGGGGTATCGCGTTACTCAACTCAACCTACAGGTAGGCAATCGGTCGATACTCCGCCCCCAACTCCTCTGCCAGGCGCTTCGCCCGGCCCAACCTGATCGGTCCGCCCTCGATATCGATCAACACGGTTGGGCAGGTCAGCGGCTCTAGCCTCGCCCAATCCTTCAAACGCCCATCCGTGAGAATCAGCAGGCGCTGCTGTTCCATCGGCTTCTGCCGCTGCCGACTCTCCAGCCAGTAGCTCGCTTGCTGCAAGGCTTCGATGAGTGGCGTCCCTCCGCCTGCGCCAAGCTCGCCGAGCCAATGGTGCAGGGCCGGCGAGGCTTTCTGCCCTTGCCAGAGCCAATGGGGCTGGCAGCCGGTGGCGTGGAGCACGGCGAGGCGGGCGCGTTGGCGATAGGCGGATTCGAACACCCCAGTGAGCAGCCCCTTGGCCTGGGCCAAGGCACCGTGGCGCCGCGTGGAGGCGGACGCGTCGACGATCACCAGCCAGAGTTCATTCGGGCGCTGGCTGCGTGGGCGGCGCACGAGGTCGGTCACCTTGCGCGGGCGGCCGCGCAGCAGGGTCGGGAGCCATTGAATAGCGCCTTCGTGACCGGTGCGCAGGGCTCCGCTGCGGCCTGCGCCGAGTGCGCCGGGTCTGGGTCGGGCATCCGCGCCAGTGACCGTGCGCGGGCGGATGCTCAGGGCTTTTTTGGCCACCTCGGCAACTCGCGCGTAGCACCCATCGGCACTGCTTGCGCAGGCAGTTCACCCCATTGGCCTTCGCCAGAATCGGGTTGCGTCTCAGCAGTGCCGGAGGGTGGCGATTGCGGCGGTTGCGCCGCCTTCGGTGGCGGCGTGTGCATACGACGGTGGGCAAGGGCGAAGTGTTCGACGGCGTCGATGTCTTGCTGCTCAATGTGTCCGGCACCGCGCCAGGCGGCATGGGCACGGGCAGCGCGTAGCCAGACCAGATCGGCGCGCAGGCCATCGACTCCTGCGGCGAAGCAGCGACGGGCGATCTCGTCCAGGGCGACATCATCCAACGGAATGTTCAGCAGAAGCTGGCGGGCATCTCGGCAGCGCTGGGCCAGGGCATGTTGTTCGTTGCTCCAGCGGGCAATGAATGCCTGTGGATCGGCATCGAAGGCCAGGCGGCGGCGGACGATCTCGGCGCGTTCGGCCGGCTGCGGCTGGCCGCTGAGGCTGACCTTGAGGCCGAAGCGGTCCAGCAGTTGCGGGCGCAGCTCGCCTTCTTCGGGGTTCATGGTGCCGATCAGCACGAAGCGCGCCGGGTGGCGGTGGGAGAGGCCGTCGCGCTCGATCAGGTTGACGCCGCTTGCGGCCACATCCAGCAGCAGGTCCACCAGATGGTCGGGCAGTAGGTTGACCTCGTCGACGTAGAGCACGCCGCCGTGGGCCTTGGCCAGCACGCCGGGGGAAAACTGCGCGCGGCTTTCGCCGAGCGCAGCGTCCAGGTCCAGGGTGCCGACGATGCGCTCTTCGCTGGCGCCCAGCGGCAGGGTGACGAAGATCCCCTCCGGCAGCAGTTCGGCGATACCGCGCGCCAGGGTCGACTTGGCCATGCCGCGTGGCCCCTCGATCAGCACGCCGCCAAGACCTGCGTCGATGGCCGCGAGATACAGCGCCAGTTTCAGCTCATCGGCGCCGACCACGGCGGCGAGGGGGAAATGAAGGTCGGTCATGGCGGCTTCCTGAAAACGCGTGCCGGGCATGGTAGCGAAAGCCCGAACTCCCCGATAGAAATCAGTGATTGAACAGCAGCGAGCGATGCAGTAAGTTGGCCAGCATTCGCTTCGGAGATCGTCATGCCGCACCTCGCTTCCATCCCGTCCACCGCTTGCCAGGCCTCAGCCCCGGCGCGCGTGCGGGTGGCCGCTGCGGCCAGCTATTTCCATGGGTATTGGTTTAGCCACGGGCTGACCTGATACCCAATCAGGCGGCCCACCTCAAAGGGTCGCCTACCGAAGCTCCACGAAACCCCCGGTCGGCAACCCGACCGGGGGTTTTGTTTTTTCCAGAGCCCACAAGGCCAAGCAAACGTCACACAGGATCGCACCATGATCAGCTATCGCACCTACCCGACCTATTACCGCAACTCCGACTGGCGATTTAGCCGCTTTGCCAACGCCGCCATCCATTTGAGTCGAACACCCAGTTAGCGCGCCGCGCGCGGAGCAAGCCGCGCCGGCCGAGGAAGCCAGTCATGAATTCGCCCGTATCCGTTCTGCCCATCGCTGTACAGCCGCTCCACGCCATTGCGCTGGAGGCATCCGTTCCGTCATCGCGCAGCACCCAACCGCTGCCCACCCCCGCCGAACTGCGTCAGCGCCTGCCGCTGGACATCGCCATTGCCCAGCAGATCCAGGCCCAGCGCCAGGCCGTCCGCGCCGTGCTGGATGGCGAGGATCCGCGCCTGCTGGTGGTGGTCGGTCCTTGCTCCATCCACGACGCCAATTCTGCCCTCGACTACGCTCAGCGCCTGGCCGCGCTGGCGCCGCAGGTGAGCGACCAGCTCCTGCTGGTGATGCGCGCCTACGTCGAGAAACCGCGCACCACCGTGGGCTGGAAAGGCCTGGTCTACGACCCGCACCTGGATGGCAGTGGTGACATGGCCGAGGGGCTGGCGCTGAGCCGTCGGTTGATGCTGGACATCGCCGAACTGGGCCTGCCGTTGGCTACCGAGTTGCTGCAACCGCTGGTGGCCGGTTACTTCGATGACCTGCTGAGCTGGGCGGCCATTGGCGCGCGCACCAGCGAATCGCAGATCCATCGCGAACTGGTGAGCGGGTTGGACCTGCCCGTGGGCTTCAAGAACGGCACCGACGGCAGTCTCGGCATTGCCACCGACGCCATGCGCTCGGCGGCTCATCCGCACCAGCACTTCGGCATCGATGGCCATGGCCGGCCGGCGCTGGTGCAAACGGCTGGCAATGCGGATACCCACCTGGTGCTACGCGGCGGCCACCAAGGACCGAACCATGATGCGGCCAGCGTGCAGTCGGCCCGTGCTGGTCTGGAGAAACTCGGCATCGCCGCGCGCATCCTAGTCGACTGCAGTCACGCCAATAGCGGCAAGGATCCCTTGCGCCAGCCAGCCGTGCTGGAAGATGTGATCAGCCAGCGCCTTTCCGGGCAGGAGGCGCTGCGCGGCGTGATGCTGGAGAGCCACCTGTTCGACGGTGCGCAAGCGTTGTCCTGCGATCTGCGCTACGGCGTGTCGATCACCGACGGCTGCCTGGGTTGGGAGGGGACCGAGCGTATCCTGCGGGACGCGGCGGAGCGGCTGCGGCAGGGCTGAGCTGCGGCTGTTGGGTATCGCTGCACTCAACCCGCAGATGACGGGTTTGGCGCACTCATTCTCCTGCCTGTGGGACATTGGCGGGGCGGATGGCATAGCCAGGCGAGGCTGGTCCGGAATTGGCGATTTGCGCTACATGGCATTCAGTGGCAGCAGCCGGCTGACTCCAGATCCTTGAGGATCGGGCAATCCGGGCGGTGGTCGCCCTGGCAGGAATCGACCAGCTCTTGCAGGGTGTCCCGCAGGCTGGCCAGTTCGGCGATCTTGCGGTTGAGTTCATCGATATGATCGCGCGCCAGGGCCTTCACATCGGCGCTGGCGCGCTGGCGGTCCTGCCAGAGTTGCAGCAGCTTGCCGGCCTCCTCCAGTGAAAAGCCCAGGTCGCGGGAGCGCTTGATGAAGGCCAGGGTGTGCAGGTCCTGGCTGCTGTACTGGCGATATCCGCTGTCGGTACGACCCGCAGCGGGCAGCAGGCCGATACTCTCGTAGTAGCGGATCATCTTGGCGGTCAGCCCGCTTTTCTTCGCTGCTTGGCCGATGTTCATTTGCTGTCCCTCGGGGGCGCGCTCGTTGGGGTCATTACTTTGGCTTCCAGGTTTTCAGCAGCAGCGCGTTGCTCACCACGCTGACGCTGGACAGGGCCATGGCGGCGCCCGCCACCACCGGACTGAGCAGTCCGACGGCTGCCAGCGGGATGCCGACCAGGTTGTAGATGAACGCCCAGAACAGGTTCTGGCGGATCTTCGCATAGGTGCGTCGGGAGATATCCAGGGCCGCGGGTACCAGGCGTGGGTCGCCGCGCATCAAGGTGATGCCGGCGGCGTGCATGGCGACATCCGTGCCGCCGCCCATGGCGATGCCAACATCGGCGGCGGCCAGGGCCGGGGCGTCGTTGATGCCGTCGCCGACCATGGCCACCGTCATGCCTCGTGCCTTGAGCGCGGCCACCGTGGCAGCCTTGTCCGCCGGCAGCACTTCGGCGTGGACCGAGTCGATCCCCAGGGCCTCGGCCACCACCCGGGCGCTGCCACGGTTGTCGCCGGTGATCAGGTGGCTCTGGATATGCCGCGTGCGCAGGGCTTCCAGTGCTTCGGCAGCGCCCTCCTTGAGTGTGTCGCCGAAGGCGAACAGACCGATGACGTGCGGCTGTGGGCCGAGGTCCAGCAGCCAGGACAGGGTACGGCCTTCACCTTCCCAGGCGTCGGCCTTGGCGGCCAGCGCCCCGGCGTCCAGGCCTTTGTCCTGCAGCAGGCGGCGGTTGCCCAGGGCCAGCAGACGGCCATCGACGCGCCCCTGGATCCCGCGTCCGGCCAGTGCCATGCTCTCGTCCACTGCAGGCACCGCCAGTTGGCGTTCGGCGCAGGCGTCCAGCACCGCCTTGGCCAGCGGGTGCTCACTGCCGCGCTGCAGGGCTCCGGCCAGTTTCAGCAGTTCTGCTTCGTTGCCGTTCTCGGCCGAGAGGTGGGCGATTCGCGGAGTCCCGGAGGTAAGGGTGCCCGTCTTGTCGAAGGCCACCACATTAACGCCGTGGGCCACTTCCAGTGCTTCGGCGTCCTTGATCAGGATGCCGTAACGGGCGGCGACGCCGGTGCCGGCCATGATCGCTGTCGGCGTGGCAAGGCCCAGGGCGCAAGGGCAGGCGATGACCAATACGGCCACCGCATTGATCAGCGCGATTTCCAGAGGCGCTCCCGCCAGTAGCCAGCCGGTGAGAGTGACCAGAGCGATCAGCAGTACCGCGGGTACGAAGACCTCGCTGACCTTGTCCACCAGTTTCTGGATCGGTGCCTTGGCGGCCTGTGCGTCTTCCACCAGGCGGATGATCCGCGCCAGCACGGTCTCCCCACCGAGAGCGGTGGTGCGGACCAGCAGGCGGCCTTCGCCGTTGATGGCCCCGGCGGTTACCTTGTCACCCGGCTGCTTCGCCACGGGCAGGCTTTCGCCGCTGATCAGCGCCTCGTCGGCATGGCTTTGGCCTTCGATCACTTCACCGTCGGCCGGGAAGCGCTCGCCGGGTTTGACTACCAGCACATCGTCGAGGCGCAACGCAGCGATGGCGACGTCTTCCTCCTGGCCGTTGCTCAATCGGGTGGCGCGCTCCGGGCGAAGGGCTTCGAGGGCGCGGATAGCAGAACTGGTCTGGCGTTTGGCGCGGCTCTCCAGGTATTTGCCGAGCAGGACCAGGGCGATGACCACGGCGGAGGCCTCGAAATACAGGTGCGGCATGCCGCCTGCTGGTGTGGCCCACCATTGGTAGACACTCAGCCCATAGCCAGCGCTGGTGCCGATGGCTACCAGCAGGTCCATGTTGCCAGCGCCAGCCCTGACCGCTTTCCAGGCTGCACGGTAGAACCGCGCGCCGAGGACGAACTGCACCGGCGTGGCGAGGGCGAACTGCACCCAAGCCGGCAACATCCAGTGGATGCCCAGCCATTCCAGCGCCATGGGCACCACCAACGGCAGGGCCAGTGCGATCGCCAGCAACACGGCCCAGCGTTCGCGATGTAGTCGGGTTTCGGCATCGTCGACGGGCGGGTGGCCTGCATCGATTAGCCTCGCCTGGTAGCCGGCCGCAGCCACGGCCTGGATCAGCGCGTTGCTATCGGGCTGGCCGAAGAGTTGCAGGTGGGCTCGTTCGCTGGCGAGGTTGACGGTGACATCGGCGACGCCGGGCACCTTGCGCAGGGCCCGCTCGACGCGGCCGGCGCAGCTCGCGCAGGTCATGCCAGTGATGGCCAGTTCCAGACGCTGGCTCGGCACTTCGTAACCGGCTGCTTCGACGGCTGCAATCAGTGCGGGGAGACTGTCACCCGAGGCTTCGACGCGGGCGTGTTCGGTGGTCAGGTTGACTGTTGCGGCCTGCACGCCGGGTACCTTGCCGAGCGCGCGCTCGACGCGGCCGACGCAACTGGCGCAGGTCATTCCACTGATGGGCAGGTCGATGGTGGTAAGGCTGGACATGGGACGATCCTCCTTGGATTAAGGATAGGATCAACCTTGACATGAGGTTAAGGTCAAGGGGCTTCTGCGTTCGCCGGTTGCGCGGCTGGGCTTTGCGGAGCCCAACCTACGTTTCTGCCGTTCCCGCAGGAGCGAGCTTGCTCGCGAACTTGGCCCCGCCTTCGCCAGCAAGAACTCGGCGTCCCCCTGGCTCCTACAAGAAAACACCACCGGCGATGGGCTGGGGAGCGGGAGAGCGGTGTCACTGCCGCGCCGTCGTCGGCACCAGATGCAAGCCTTCCGTGCTTTGTACCAGTCGGAACTTGCGCGCTTCACCGGCCACCAAGGTGACGGACTGCTGGCGCAACTGTTCGATGCCTGGTTTGCAAGGACCGGGCCCCAGCAGGCTGAGGCGGATGGAGAGCGGGCCCGGCGGCAGGTTGAAGGAGACCGCCTGGCCTTGCACCAGGCGTGCAGCCAGCTGGTCCTGGAGGTAGAGACCCACGTCACAGGCGGTGGCCAACTCGACCCGCTCGCGGGAGATGATCAACACGCCATAGTCGACCTGGGACCGCGCACCAGCCGCTTGCATGCCGGTGAGCAAGGCGAGGGCGAGCAGCAGGTTGGAACGAAAGCCAGACATGGTGCGCTCTCCGGCAAGGCACTGTTCCTGCAGTGTAGGAGCATTTCGGTCGGTCTTGACCTTGCCATCATGGCAAGGGTGAGACTGTCAGCGTTATCCACAAACGGAGTTCGATCATGCAGGTATTCAAGGTTCAGGGTATGTCGTGCGGCCATTGTGTGCGCGCCATCACTCAGGCGGTCCAGGCTCTGGACAAGGCCGCCGAAGTCCAGGTCGATCTGGCAGCAGGCGAGGTGCGGGTCGCCAGCCGGCTGGCCGAGGAGCAGGTCGTGGCGGCCATTCGCGAGGAGGGGTATCAGGTCGAGGCGGCCTGAGTCCACTCGTCTGACTGCCACATCAGGCAGGGCGTGGGCCAACGGTGGAAGTTGCTGCGCACATCCATCATGGCCCGTGTCACTCCCAGTCACGCACCAGTCCGGCGAACAACGCATCGACCATGGGTTCGGCATCGCGCAGCGGATCGAACAGGCCGGGGTCGCGTGTCCAGTCGATGAATAGGCCGATCACCAAGGCATGCACGGCGCGCGAGGCCTGCAGCGGCGTCAGTCCGGCGCGCAGGCGCTCCAGGCAGCCAGGGCGAGCGAAGAGTTGCTCTCCCAGCTGAATGAACTGATTGACGAAGTCCCGGTGGCGTTCCTCCGCTTCGCGCAGTTCTGCGGTGAATTCGCAACGGTGCAGCAGGATGTTCATCACGCGCTGGCGCTGCGGATCGCGCGCCAGGCTGACGACACCCTCCACGCAGAGGTCGCGCAGGGCTCGCAAGGGGTCCTGGTTGCCGCAGCCACTCAGGCGTTCGGTCATTTCTTCCGGAGGCAGTCGCACCTGGTTGAGCATTTCGTGGAACAGATGGGCCTTGTTCTGGAAATGCCAATAAACCGCGCCACGGGTCACCCCGGCAGCACGAGCAATCTGTTCCAGCGAGGTATGGGCGACACCGTGCTCGAGGAACAACAGTTCGGCGGCAGAGAGGATGGCGCTGCGGGTTTTCTCGGCTTCTTCTTTTGTTCTGCGCATAGCAGTTGGGCTAATACTGTCTAGGCTTCTTATTTGGGGAACAGAGTGTACCGATTATTGCGCGGAAAACCCTGTTTACAAACAAAGGTGCACGTAAATGCATCGCTAGATCGCTTGCCCAACCGGCGTCGTATGGAGACACCTTATGCCGTTTGCCCGTTTATTCCCTATCAGCCTCACTCTCCTGATGGCTTTGGCAGGGGGGGCCAAAGCTGCAGATGCTCCATCGGGCGCCCCACCCGTACCGGAAGTGGTGGTGGAGATCGCCAAGGCTGGGTCCCTGCCGCTGGTACTCGAGTATTCAGGACGTACGGCGGGTTATCGCGAAGTGGAAGTTCGGGCCCAGGTGAGTGGCATCCTGCAGCAACGTACCTACCAGGAAGGTAGTCGCGTCAAGCAGGGGCAGGTGCTGTTTCGCATCGACCCGCGCACCTATGAGGCTGCGCTGGCCCGGGCCAAGGGTGCGCTGGCCCAGGAACAGGCCCGCTACCGGCAGACCGAGCGCGACCTCAAACGTACCCGCGAACTGCAGAAGAAGGGCTATGCCAGCGAAAGCGAGCTGGACAATGCCATTTCCAATTTCGAGCAGAGCAAGGCCAACGTAGAGGCCGCCCAGGCCGAGGTCAAGGCGCGGCAGATCGATGTCGACTACACCACCGTCGAAGCGCCCATCTCCGGCATGACCAGCAAGGAAACCCGCTCCGAAGGCAGCCTGGTGGTGGCCGGAGACCCCAACTCCAGCCTGCTGACCCAGCTGACCCAACTCGATCCCATCTACGTCAACTTCGCCTACCCGGACACCGAAGCCGAGCGCCTTCGTGAGGGGGTCAAGAGTGGCAAGCTGGAACTCCCGCCGGATGGCTTGTTGAGCGCCGATGTCGAGTTCGGCGATGGTTCGACCTATCCGCTGTCGGGGCGGGTGGACTTCACCGACAGTTTCGTCAACACCGGCACCGGAACCGTCAGTGCCCGCGCAGTCATCCCCAATCCGGAACAGAAGCTGTTGCCCGGTATGTTCGTCCGCGTCCTGGTGAAGGGATTCAATCGCAGGGAAGTCGTCACGGTTCCGGAGCGGGCCCTGGCCCAGGGGCCACGCGGCACCTTTGTCTACGTGGTGGATACCGAAGGCGTGGCCCGGGTCAGGCAGGTGAAGACCGGCGACACCCGTGATGGCCGCTGGGTCATCGAGTCGGGGGTGAGCGACGGTGAGCGCGTGATCGTCGAAGGCTTGCCCAAGGTGCGTCCGGATGCGCCAGTGAAGGCCATCGAGGCCGGCACCGTCGCCGATCAGTCCACGAAGAAATCCTGAAGGAGCGCCGCCGTGATCTCGCGCTTCTTCATCGACAGGCCGGTGTTTGCCGCCGTTATCTCCATCATCGTCGTGCTGGCCGGCCTCGCTGCCATGCGCGCGTTGCCCATTGCCCAGTACCCGGAAATCCTGCCGCCGCAGGTTTCGGTGAGCGCGTCATACCCCGGCGCCAGTTCCCAGGTCATCGCGGAAACCGTCGCCGCTCCGCTGGAGCAGGAAATCAACGGCGTCGAAGGCATGATCTACCAGCTGTCGAACTCCGATAGCAGCGGTGCCATGAGCCTGACGGTTTACTTCCAGGTCGGTACCGATCCGGACCAGGCCACCATCAACGTCAACAACAAGGTTCAGGCCGCCCTGGCCAAGCTGCCGGAGGAAGTGCGGCGGCAAGGGGTGAAGGTGGAGAAGAAATCCTCCGACATCCTCCAGGTTGTTACCCTGTTCTCGCCGGATAACTCCCGTGACCCGATCTTCATCAGCAACTATGCGCTGATCAACGTGATCGACGAACTCAAGCGCATTCCCGGCGTCGGAGATGCCAGCCAGTTCGGCTCCAAGGACTATTCCATGCGCATCTGGCTGCGGCCGGACAAGCTGGCGCAGTACAACCTCACCCCGACCGATGTGGTCAACGCGATTCGCGAGCAGAACTCGCAGTTCGCCGCGGGCAACTTCGGGCAGCAGCCGCTGAACCAACCCCAGGACTTCACCTACACGGTGACGACCCAGGGCCGCTTCACCGATCCGAAAGAATTCGAGCAAGTCATCCTCCGATCCGACGCCACCGGCGCCAGCCTGTTGCTCAAAGACGTGGCGCGGGTCGAGCTGGGGGCCCAGTCCTACTCGCTGATGACTTCCCTCAACGGCCAGCAGAACGCCGCCTTCGGCATCTACCTGCAACCGGGTGCCAACGCCTTGGATACTGCGGAAGCCGTCAAGGCGACCATGGAACGACTGTCCAAACGCTTCCCCGGCGGCATCGCCTACAAGATCCCCTACGACACCACCAAATTCGTGGAGGTCTCGATCGAGGAGGTGATCCACACGTTCTTCGAAGCCCTGGTGCTGGTGGTGCTGGTGGTCTTCATCTTCCTGCAGAACTGGCGCGCCACGCTGATTCCAGTGCTCGCGATTCCGGTTTCGCTGATCGGTACTTTCGCCGGCATGTACGCTCTTGGCTTCTCGATCAACTTGCTGACCTTGTTCGGCATGGTGCTGGCGATCGGTATCGTGGTGGACGATGCCATCGTGGTGATCGAGAACGTCGAGCGGGTCATGGCGACCAAGAAGATCGGTCCGCGGGAGGCCGCCATCGAGGCTATGGAGGAGGTGACCGGTCCGATCATCGCCATCGTCCTGGTGCTCTGCGCGGTGTTCATCCCGGTGGGCTTCCTCGGCGGCCTGGCGGGGCAGATGTACAAACAGTTCGCCATCACCATCGCAGTGTCGGTGGTGATCTCCGGCATCGTCGCGTTGACGCTGTCGCCAGCGCTCTGCGCCTTGATGCTCAAGCCCGGCCATGGGCAGCCAATTGCACCATTCCGCTGGTTCAACAGCTTGTTCGATCGTATGACGGAAGGGTACGGCGCAGGCGTGCAGTTCTTCCTCAAGCGCTCGCTGCTCGGGTTGGCGCTGTTCGGTGGAATGATCGTCCTGCTGGTCATTCTCTTCGGCCGGGTACCCGGCTCTCTGGTACCCGATGAGGACCAGGGCTATGTCCTCAACGCCTACTTCCTTCCACCGGCGGCCTCGCTGACCCGCACCGAGCAGGTCACCAGTGCCGTCACCGAACAGTTGATGGAGCACCCGGCGGTGCAGGATGTGGTGACCTTCGCCGGCTTCGACATCCTCACCTTCGGCACGCGCAGCAATGCCGGCGTGTCCTTCATTCCGCTCAAGGACTGGCGCGAACGCACTACCCCGGAACTGGACGCGCGCAACCTGACACGCACCTTCATGGCCATGGGGGCCGGGCAGAAGGACGCTTTGGTGATGACCTTCAACCCGCCGCCGATCTCCGGCATGAGCACCACTGGCGGCTTCGAGGCCTACATCCAGGATCGCAGCGGTGGCACCACCATGCAGCTGCAGGAAGTGGTGCAGAAGTTCCTGGCGGCGGCGGCCAAGCGGCCGGAACTGGCGGGGGTCAACAGCACCTTCAACGCCAACGTGCCGCAGTACTACATCGACCTGGACCGCACCAAGGCGCGGGCCTTGGGCGTGGCGATCAACGATGTGTTCACCGCCATGCAGGCCACCTTCGGCAGCTACTACGTCAACGACTTCAACCTCTATGGCCGCACCTGGCAGGTCAGCCTGCAGTCGGAGTCGGAGTTCCGTCGCAAGCCGGAGGATCTGAGCCAGGTCTATGTGCGCTCGGCCAGCGATGATCTGGTCCCGCTGTCGTCCCTGGTTCGGGTGGAGCGCATCCTCGGGCCTGACTCCTATGCGCGGTTCAACGTCTACCCGGCCGCCAAGGTACTGGGCGGTCCAGCGCCGGGCTACAGCTCCGGGCAGGCGCTGGCGGCCATGCAGGAGGTGGCCGATGAGGTGCTGGGTGAGGACTACAGCCTTGGCTGGATCGGGTCGGCCTTCCAGGAACTGGCCACCCAGGGCTCCGGCAGTATCGCTTTCGTCTTTGGCCTGATCATGGTGTTCCTCATCCTCGCCGCCCAGTACGAGCGCTGGACGTTGCCGTTGGCGGTCGTGACTGCGGTACCCTTCGCGGTATTCGGCGCCATCCTTGCGGTGTGGTTGCGGGGCATCCAGAACGACGTGTACTTCCAGGTCGGTCTGGTGACCCTGATTGGTCTGGGGGCGAAGAATGCAATCCTCATCGTCGAATTCGCCGTGCTTTGCCGCGAGCAAGGCATGGGCCCGGCACAGGCAGCGTTGGAGGCCGCCAAGCTGCGCTTCCGTCCCATCGTCATGACCTCGCTGGCCTTCATTCTTGGCTGCGTACCGCTGGCGATCAGCTCTGGCGCGGGTTCAGCGAGCCGGCACTCCATTGGTACCGGGGTGATCGGGGGCATGCTGGCGGCGACCGTGCTGGCCACCTTCATGATTCCGATGTTCTTCATGCTCGTGGAGAAAGCATCGGACTGGATGGCGCAGAAGAAGGCGCCCAAGGCCGAGCAGATGCATGAGGGCTAGGTAACGGTTGGCTTGCGTGTCGTGGGTGCAAATTCATTGACAAAGGGGCGCGCAGCGCCCCGGGTGGGGGCGATGGCCGGGCCTGCCGGATCGGTTAGCGAATGAATTCACCCCCCACAGAAAAATGTCCTCGGCACAATGCCGCTCCCAACCCCTGCTACTATCTGGCGCCTTCTCCGCAATGGATGGCGCCGGCCCTGACCATGACTTTCCGCATTCTGCTGATCCTAGGTGCATTGAGCGCCTTCGGCCCCATGGCCATCGATTTCTACCTGCCCAGTTTCCCTGCCTTGGCCGAGGCATTCGCCACCGATGTCGAACATGTCCAGCTGAGCCTGGCCTCCTACTTTATCGGCCTGGCCATAGGGCAACTGATCTACGGCCCGCTGGCGGATCGCTTCGGCCGACGCAAGCCGTTGTTGGTCGGCGTGGCGATATTCATCCTCGCGTCCATCGCCTGTGCCCTGGCACCGAGCCTGGAGTGGCTGATCGGTGCCCGCTTCGTCCAGGCCCTGGGCGGTTGTGCCGGGATGGTGGTGTCGCGGGCGGTGGTGCGTGACCTGTGCGACCCGATTTCGTCGGCCAAGGTGTTCTCGCAACTGATGCTGGTGATGGGCTTGGCGCCGATCCTGGCACCGCTGGGAGGAGGCCTCTTGCTCGACCTGTTCGGCTGGTCCTCGATCTTTTATGGGCTGACGCTGTTCAGCGCGCTGGTGCTGCTTGGCATAGCCTTCTGGTTGCCGGAAACCCTCGCCGCGGATAGCCCGCGTGCGCCATTACGAGGCGCGGCGGGCCAGTACCTGCGCTTGTTGAAGGATGGCCAGTTCATTGCGTTCGGTCTCACCGGCGGCCTGGCAATTGCCGGGATGTTCGCCTACATCGCCGGCTCGCCCTTTGTGTTCATCCAGCTCTACGGTGTGCCGCCGGAACACTATGGTTGGTTGTTCGGTGCCAACGCGGCGGGCTTTATCCTTGCCGCGCAGGTCAACGCGTACCTCATGCGCTGGCGTGGTCCAGCGTTCTGGATGCGTCGGATCGTATGGTTCTACCTGGTCTGCGCGCTGGCGCTGGTGCTGGTGGCCTATCAGCGCACTGATGCGCTCTGGCCATTGTTGCTACCGCTGTTCGGTTGCATGGCCAGCCTTGGCTGCATCCTGCCCAATGCTTCGGCATGTGCCATGGCCGGCCAAGGCCAGAACGCAGGCAGTGCTTCGGCATTGATGGGCAGCTTGCAGTTCAGTGTGGCGGCGGGGGCCGCCACACTGGTTGGCGTACTGCATAACGGCACGGCGATGCCGATGGCAGTGGTCATCGGTCTATGCGGGGTAGCGGCGGTTGGTTGCTCGGTATTGACCTGGCACCTGGGCCGAAACAGCCCTGTGCTTTAACCGGCAGCGCGTTGGGGCCAACTGGGAAGGACGTGTGGGGCTTTCAAACGGGCCTCCAGGACACTGACGAACTGGCGCGCTTCCGCCTCGTTTCGGAAGCTGACTGCATGCTGGTCAAGGCATACCTGCCAGACAGTTCCTTGGGGAGTAGGGGTTGGACGAACGAGTATTTTCACCTCAGACATCTCCCAAAAATGTACGCGGGAATGAAAGTGTAGACCTGGCCTGATGGCAGAAAATGATCCAGGTCAACCTCCCGACTGATGGTCGAAGGCAAGGCCTAGGCGCTGTCGTGCTGGTCGTCGGCGACGAGCGTTGGCGACGCGCCATACCGGCTCGCCTAAGCTTCAGCCCAGGTCGAGGGAAATGAGAACTTCTAACATTTTGCCGCGCCCTGCCAATACCGACTCGAGGGCTCCATCATGCGCGCACTTCCGCTGCTCCTCCTGACCATTGCCTGCCCGATGGCGCTTGGCGGCCCGCTGTGTACCAACGCCGACAAGGTCCAGTGGCAGGACCCGGTCAAGTTCCAGGAAAACCTCAAGGCCCAGGGTTACGAGATCAAGAAATTCAAGGTCACGGACGGCAACTGCTACGAGATCTACGGCCTGGACAAGGACAAGCGCAAGGTCGAGATCTATTTCGATCCCGTTAGCGGCGACGCGATGCAAGAGGAAGAGGAAGAGTACTGATAGTCGCTTCGCGGCAATTGCCTGCGCTGCCGTTGCCGGGGTGAGGTGACGCCGCTGAGCCTTTTCTGCATCCAGCATGCCCCTGGCGCGAGTTCGGATGGCGTCGCTGTGCGGTGGGCGCCTGCCCGATGAGCCTTGGCTGTAATGACTTGCAACGTGCCCATACGGCGATGCCCGGTGACAGGCTCGGTGGCTTCACTTAAGCTGCGCATCCCTTTGAGTGAATGAGAAGTTCTAACATTCGCTCTCGCTGACTCAATAACAATTCGAGGTGTCACCCATGCGCAAACTCCTGCTCCTTTCCCTGGTCCTGGCCAGCCCGCTCGCTGTTGCCGGCCCCGAATGCACCACCACTGACAAGGCCCAATGGCAGGACCAGGCCAAGTTCCAGGAGAACCTGAAGGCTCAGGGTTACGACATCAAGAAGTTCAAGGTCACCGGCGGCAACTGCTACGAGATCTATGGCTGGGACAAGGACAAGCGCAAGGTCGAGGTCTACTTCGACCCGGTCAGCGGCAAAGTGATCAAGGAAGAGATTGAGGACTGATACTTGTCGAGCGAAACCCTGCGCCTCTGGGACCCTTTGGTACGCATCTGCCACTGGATCCTGGTAGCCGCCTTCATCGGGGATTACTTCCTCAACGAAGCCGGCGACGGCTGGCACCGCTGGCTCGGCTATGCCGCACTGGCGGCGGTGCTGGTACGGCTGGTGTGGGGTTTCGTCGGCCCTCGCTCCGCGCGTTGGGTGGACTTCTGGCCGACCCCGACGCGCCTCGCCAGGCACTTGCGGGTGCTGGTCAGGGGCGGTCATATGCATCACCTCGGTCACTCGCCCCTGGGCGGTCTGGTGATGATTCTGATGCTGTTGTTGATGACCGGCCTCGGCATCAGCGGCTTCCTGATGGAAGAGATCGACTACTTCTGGGGTGAGGACCTGCCCCGGGATATCCACGTATTCATGGCTGACAGCGTGTTCGCGTTGGCCTGCCTGCATGTCTTCGCCGCCATCGTGGAAAGTTTTCGCCTGCGCGAGAACCTGCCCTGGTCGATGGTCACCGGCCAACGCCGACGCCCAGCCGAACTGGGCGAGTGAGCTGAAGTTGGGCCCCGGCCAGGTCGGTCCGGGTTGTCGCGAGGTCGCAACCAGTGCATATCGGCTCCCCCCTCCCTGACCATACTCGGGCTGACCTCAACAGCCGACTACGGAAGGGACTCCCATGCATGCCCCGGGCTATAGCGCCGCCGAGCGCCTCGAACGTCTACCTCTCAGCGGTTACCACCGACTGATCTTCATCATCATCGCGTTGGCGTTCTTCTTCGACTCGATGGACCTGGCGATGATGACCTTCCTGCTGGGCTCCATCAAAGCCGAGTTCGGTCTCAGCAGTGCCCAGGCGGGACTGCTGGCCAGTGCCAGCTTCTTCGGCATGGTGCTCGGCGCCTCCTCCTCGGGGATGCTCGCCGACCGCTTCGGACGCAAGCCGGTGTTCCAATGGAGCATCGTGCTCTGGGGTGTAGCCAGCTACCTGTGTTCCACCGCTCAGGATGTCGAGACCCTGACCCTGTATCGCGTCCTGCTCGGGATCGGCATGGGCATGGAGTTCCCCATCGCCCAGTCGCTGCTCTCGGAAATGATTCCGGCAAAGCGCCGTGGCCGCTACATCGCCCTGATGGATGGCTTCTGGCCGCTGGGCTTCGTCGCCGCTGGGCTGCTTTCCTACTTGCTGCTGGAGCGCATCGGCTGGCGTGACATCTTCCTGGTGCTGGCCTTCCCGGCGATCTTCGTGCTCATGATCCGCTTCTTCATTCCCGAGTCGCCGCGCTGGCTGGAGCAGGTCGGCAAGCTCAAGGCAGCGGACAAGGTGCTGCGCGGCATCGAGACACGCGTGATGGCGTCGCTGGGCACCTCGGAGCTGCCGGAGCCCGTGCGTATGCCGCGTCAGGCGGCTCGCGAGCCGAGCCTGTTCACCGCGTTCGGCGAACTCTGGTCGCCACGTTTCCGCCAGCGCACCTTGATGATCTGGAGCGTCTGGTTCTTCGCGCTGCTGGGCTTCTACGGCCTGACCTCCTGGCTCAGCGCCCTGCTGCAGCAATCGGGCTTCGCCGTGACCCAGTCGGTGTACTACACCGTGCTGATCTCCTTGGGCGGTATCCCCGGATTCCTCGTGGCCGCCTGGCTGGTCGAGTGCTGGGGACGCAAGCCGACCTGCATCATGACTTTGCTCGGCGGCGGCATCATGGCGTTCTGCTACGGGCAGAGCGCCGTGTTCGGCGGCAACCTGGCGCTGCTGATCGGCACCGGGCTGCTGATGCAGTTCTTCTTGTTCGGCATGTGGGCGGTGCTCTACACCTACACGCCGGAGCTGTACCCCACCTCGGCCCGCGCTACCGGATCCGGGTTCGCCTCGGCTATCGGTCGGGTCGGCTCACTGCTCGGCCCGACACTGACCGGTCTGATCTTCCCGCTCACCGGCCAGGGCGGCGTATTCGCCCTGGGGGCGCTGTGCTTTGGCGTTGCCGCATTGGTGGTCTGGGCGTTCGGGATGGAAACCCGTGGGCGGACGCTGGAGGAGCTTTCGGGGGCCTAGGGCTAGGCATGGTGGGGACTGGTTAGGTCCCCCTCCTTGGATGCACTAGTGGCGGGTTGCGCCGCTTGGCGAACAAATTCGCCCCTAGCGGACGCCGGGCAGCGGACAGGGTGGAGCGTGTCTTGAATCGAAGGCTATTCCTGACACGCGGGTCAAGTTAGAATGCGCGCCGTCGTGGCGACCCCGCTGCGACATGGGTTCCCTCACCCCATCGGCAAAAAGGATGCGAATCACCATGCCCGTTGTGATCCCTGCGGTCTGGCGCCCGGCGCTGGCCGGCCTGATCGTGTTCCATATCCTCATCATCATTGCCAGCAATTACCTGGTGCAGCTACCCATGACCCTGTTCGGCTGGCAGACCACCTGGGGCGCATTCAGCTTTCCGTTCATCTTCCTGGCCACCGACCTGACCGTGCGCCTGCTCGGCAAGCAGGCAGCGCGGCAGGTCATAGCGCGAGTCATGCTGCCGGCGCTGGCGGCCTCCTACGTGGTGTCGGTGCTGTTCCAGGAGGCGGCGTTCCGCGGCCTGGATTCGTTGCTGGAGTTCAACACCTTTGTCGCACGTATCTCGTTGGCGAGTTTCCTGGCGTACGCGCTCGGCCAGGTAATGGACATCCAGGTCTTTGACCGTCTGCGGCATGTGCGTCAGTGGTGGATCGCGCCGGTGGCCTCGACCATTGCCGGCAACCTGCTGGACACCTTCACCTTCTTCTCCGTTGCTTTCTGGCACAGCGACAACGCTTTCATGGCCGAGAACTGGGTGGAGATCGCCACCGTGGACTACGGCGTGAAACTTACCGTGAGCCTGGTGCTGTTCGTACCACTGTATGGGGTGCTGCTGGGCGGCATCCTGCGGGCGATGACGCCGAAGGCGGCGCAATCGGCCTAAGGGCGTTGTGGGGGCGAATTCTTCCGCAGGCCGTTGGCCTGCCCTGCCGACGCACTCGGGGCCGCAGCGCGACCCTTTGCGAATGAATTCGCACCCACAGGTTTCTGCGCTAGGGCTCCCTACTTCACCAAGCGCGCATCCAGGCTGTTCTGTGCCAGACGCCTGGCCTGTTCCTGGGTCATGCCCAGATGCTCGTGCAGGGCGGCGAAATTTTCGGTGACGTAGCCGCCGAAGTAGGCCGGATCGTCCGAGTTCACCGTCACCTTCACGCCGCGCTCCAGCATCTCGAGGATGTTGTGGTGGCGCATGTGGTCGAACACACAGAGCTTGATGTTGGACAGTGGGCACACGGTGAGTGGGATCTGCTCGTCGATGATGCGCTGCATCAGGCGCTCGTCCTCGACAGCGCGCACTCCGTGGTCGATGCGTTCGATCTTGAGCAGATCCAAGGCTTCCCAGATGTATTCCGGCGGGCCTTCCTCGCCCGCATGGGCGACGGTGAGAAAGCCTTCGGCGCGGGCGCGGTCGAAGACGCGCTGGAACTTGCTCGGCGGATGGCCTTTTTCCGAACTGTCGAGGCCGACGGCAATGAAGGCATCGCGGAAGGGCAGGGCCTGGTCGAGTGTCTTCTGCGCTTCCTCCTCGGAGAGGTGGCGCAGGAAACTCAGGATCAGCCCGGAGCTGATGCCCAACTGCTCGCGGCCATCTTCCAGTGCCTGGCAAATGCCGGCCAGCACCACCTCGAAGGGAATACCCCGGTCGGTGTGGGTCTGTGGGTCGAAGAAAGGCTCGGTGTGGATGACATTCTGGGCCTTGCAGCGTTCCAGGTAGGCCCAGGTCAGGTCGTAGAAATCCTGCTCGGTGCGCAGCACGCCGGCGCCCTGGTAATACAGGTCGAGGAACTCCTGCAGGTTGTTGAAGGCGTACGCCTTGCGCAGTGTTTCCACGTCGGCCCAGGGCAGGGCCACCTTGTTGCGTTCGGCCAGGGCAAAGAGCAACTCGGGTTCCAGGGAGCCTTCCAGGTGCAGGTGCAGTTCGGCCTTGGGCAGGGCATTCAGCCATTCATACATGGTGGTTTCTCGTAGTCAGGCACGGTTGGGGGAAAGTTTAACCGCCCGTACAGGAACTCGCCGCGCTTGATCCTGGCGATCGCATTCCGCCTTGCCGTCACCGCGCGGGTCGTTGGCGGATGCGCTCATTGCTGGTGCGGCATGGATCCTTACGGGGTGGATCGCTGGCGATTATTTGACCAGCCTTCCGCAGGCGCCGTCGGCCTTGGCCTTGAGCGTCTTTCCCTAAGCTTATCCACAGTTTTGTCCCCGTCGTTCGGGGACAAATGAAGGCCCGTCACGCGTGCTGCCGAGAGCGCTGCCCGGGCATGGTGCAGGGCACAATAGACCGAAAAATCAGCTGCTTATCTTTGGTGCAGGGTTGAATCCAGTGCCGCTGAACAAAAAGTGAACAATGGCTGATAAGGCGCGGCACTGGAGGGCTCCAGCAAGGAGTCCACGAGTTATCCACAATCCGTTCAACAGATTTTGTGAGTGGCCCGGCGACATCGAGGCTGCTGTTGGATGATTCCTGGGAGGAGTATCAGAGCCGCTTGAGCTCCAAACGTCCCCGGCTGATGTCCCGCAGCAGCCGTTCCAGTCCGGCGGTCTGGCCCTCGGGCAGGGCCAGCACCAGTTCGGCGCCATCGGCGTCGAAGCTTTCGCTTTCCAGCAGTGCCTCGAATTCTCCGAGACGGGCCTTCAGTACTGGCAGTTCGGCGAAGCCTGGATGGCAGCTGACGCGGCTACGCGCCACCAGTTCAGTGCGCTGCCCTCCTTGCAGGCACTTGGCGGCGCTGCCGCCGTAAGCGCGAGCCAGGCCGCCGGTGCCGAGTTGGATGCCGCCGTACCAGCGGATCACCAGCACCGCCACCTGATCGCAATCCTGCCCCTCGATGGCCGCGAGTATCGGGCGGCCAGCCGTACCTCCGGGCTCTCCGTCGTCGCTGAATCGGTATTGGTTGCCGACTTTCCAGGCCCAGCAATTATGCGAGGCGCTCGCCTCGGACAGGCGCGCAATGAACGCTTGCGCCTCGGCTGCGCTGGTCACCGGCGCAGCATGGGCGATGAAGCGGCTCTTCTTGATTTCCTCGCGGTATTCGCAAGGTATGGACAAGGTGAATGGCATCAGGCGGTCGGCGGAGTCAGACCGCAACCTTTGAGGATGATGTGGATAAGATTCTGCGTGGCCGACTCGAAGTCATCCTTGGTCAGGCGCTTGCGCCCGGTGACGCGGCAGATTTGCGCGCCGAAATCGGCGTAGTGCTGCGTGCTGCCCCAGAGCAGGAAGATCAGGTGTACCGGATCGACCGGGTCCAGCTTGCCAGCAGCGATCCAGGCCTCGAATACTGCGGCGCGGCCACGGAACCAGTCGCGGTAATCCTGGTTGAAGTGCTGTTCCAGGCAACTACCGCCGCTGATCACTTCCATTGCGAAGATCTTCGAGGCCAGCGGATAGCGGCGCGAGAACTCCATCTTGGCGCGAATGTAGCGGGCCAGTGCTTCGGCCGGATCGTCCTCGGCGGTAAGGGTGTTGAAGGTGCTGTCCCACAGATCGAGGATGTTGCTCAGCACCGCGATGTACAGGCCAAGCTTGTTACTGAAGTAGTAATGCAGGTTGGCCTTTGGCAGTCCGGCCCGGACTGCGATGGTATTCATGCTGGTGCCCTTGAAGCCGTGCCGGGCGAACTCTTCTTCAGCCGCGGCCAGAATCAGCTCTTCGTTCTTCTGGCGGATGCGGCCGATGGGTTTGGCGGAGGGGGTCGGGCTATGGGCGGGCACCAGTGAGGTCATCAGGCCTTCCAGATTGTGTGGGAATGGGCGAGTGCACTGATAGCGCAGTGCCCGCGCCGATACAAGCCGCTACGCAAGAAAAACCAATGCGATGGTCAGCTTTCTGACACTCCGATCGCTCCCGTAGGGTGTTTCATGTTTTATCGATCAACCCGTCGTCGCCAGTGCTTCGAGGAAGCTCTCCAGCACCAGGTGCGGTCGCCGTCCCTTGCGCGTCACCGTAGCGAGGCTCAGGTCGTAGTAGCGGCTGTTAGGCTTGAGCGCGCGCAGGCGGCCCTGTTGCACCCAGAAGGTGGCGTAGTGGTCCGGCAGATAGCCGATATAGCGCCCGGTGAGGATGAGGAAGGCCATACCCTCGCGGTCAGAGGCACTGGCGCTGCAATTGAGCACCTGGTACTGCGCCTGGATGTCCGCCGGTAGACGGAAGGTGGGGGCGATGGCTTCCTGCTCGTTGATCCGTGCATCGCTGAGCTGCGCGTCGTCGGCGTAGAACAGCGGGTGGCCGACCGCGCAGTAGAGCAGCGAACGCTCGTCGTACAGTGGCTGATATTCCAGGCCGGAAAGGGCCACCGTCTGCGGCACCACGCCGACGTGCAGGCGACCGTCGAGCACGCCTTGTTCCACTTCGCTCGGCGGCGTCATGCGGATATTGATCCGCACGTCTGGCCCGCGCTCCTTCAAACGCGACAAGGCGTGGGTGATGCGCATGTGCGGCAGCGTCACCAGGTTGTCGGTGAGGCCGATGTTCAGCTCGCCACGCAGGTGCTGGTGCAGGCCGTTGACCTCGGTCCGAAAGCTCTCCAGCGCCGCCAGCAGCTGCATCGACGACTGGTAAACCTCGCGACCTTCCTCCGTCAGCGCGAAGCCGGCTCGTCCGCGCTGGCACAGGCGCAGACCGAGGCGCTGTTCCAGGTCGCTCATCTGCTGGCTGATGGCCGAACGGCCGATACCAAGCACGCTCTCGGCGGCGGAAAAGCCGCCGCATTCCACGACGCTGCGGAAGATGCGCAACAGGCGGATATCGAAGTCGCTGACCTGCGCCAGCGGTTCGGGGCGGCGGCTGCTCATGGTTTAGTAACCTCTAACCTAAAGATTTGAAAAGTTGGATTTTCGTGACTTTATGCTCGTGGCAATGTCGGCAGCAAGTAGCGCGTAGTTCCCGTTTACATCCCCTAGCCCCGGACGGGCGAGGGCAGAACAAGACAGAGGCCACTCCATGAACATGCCGCAGACCGCATCTCTCTCGCTGGCCAGCCAACTGAAGCTGGACGCCCACTGGATGCCCTTCTCCGCCAACCGTAACTTCCATCGCGATCCGCGCTTCATCGTCGGCGCCGAAGGCAGCTGGCTGATCGACGACCAGGGTCGTCGTGTCTATGACAGCCTCTCCGGCCTGTGGACTTGCGGCGCTGGCCACTCGCGCAAGGAAATACAGGAAGCCGTGGCCAAGCAGCTCGGCACCCTCGACTACTCCCCGGGCTTCCAGTACGGCCATCCGCTGTCCTTCCAGTTGGCCGAGAAGATCGCCAACCTCACGCCGGGTGAACTGAACCACGTGTTCTTTACCGGTTCCGGCTCCGAGTGCGCCGACACCGCGATCAAGATGGCCCGTGCCTACTGGCGCCTGAAAGGCCAGCCGGCCAAGACCAAGCTGATCGGCCGCGCCCGGGGTTACCACGGTGTGAACGTCGCCGGCACCGCGCTGGGCGGCATCGGCGGCAACCGCAAGATGTTCGGCCAGCTGATGGACGTCGACCATCTGCCGCATACCCTGCAACCGGGCCTGGCCTTCACCAAAGGCGCGGCCGAGACTGGCGGCGTCGAGCTGGCCAACGAACTGCTCAAGCTGATCGAACTGCACGACGCGTCGAACATCGCCGCCGTGATCGTCGAGCCGATGTCTGGCTCCGCCGGCGTCATCGTCCCGCCGGCCGGCTACCTGCAGCGCCTGCGCGAGATCTGCGACCAGCACAATATCCTGCTGATATTCGACGAAGTGATCACCGCCTTCGGCCGCATGGGCAAGATGACCGGCGCCGAATACTTCGGCGTGACGCCGGACCTGATGAACGTGGCCAAGCAGATCACCAACGGCGCCATCCCCATGGGCGCGGTAATCGCCAGCCGCGAGATCTACCAGACCTTCATGAACCAGGCGACGCCGGAGTACGCCGTCGAGTTCACCCACGGCTACACCTACTCCGCCCACCCGGTCGCCTGCGCCGCTGGCCTCGCCGCCCTGGAGCTGCTGGAGAAGGAAAACCTGGTGCAGCAATCCGCCGAACTGGCCCCGCACTTCGAGAAGGCCATCCACGGCCTGAACGGCGCCAAGCACGTCATCGACATCCGCAACTGCGGCCTGGCCGGCGCCCTGCAACTGGCCCCGCGCGACGGCGATGCCATTGTGCGTCCGTTCGAGGCCGGCATGGCGCTGTGGAAGGCTGGCTTCTACGTGCGCTTCGGTGGCGACACCCTGCAGTTCGGCCCGACCTTCAACGCCAAGCCGGAAGAACTGGACCGGGTGTTCGACGCCGTCGGCCAGGCTCTGCAGGGCATTGCCTGATGAGCCAGCGTCCCCAGGCCGTACCCACCGTGCAGGTGGACAACGACGAAGTGATCGTCACCGAGTGGCGTTTCGCTCCCGGTGCCGAAACCGGCCGGCATTGCCACGGTTACGACTACGTGGTGGTGCCGATGACCAACGGCACCTTGCTGCTGGAAACTCCTGAGGGCGACAAACACGCCCCTCTGGTGGCCGGGCAGAGCTACTTCCGCAAGGCCGGTGTGGAACACAACGTGATCAACGCCAGCGACCACGAAGTGGTCTTCGTGGAAACCGAAATCAAGTAATGCACGGTCTGCGCCCTCTCCCAGCGGGAGAGGGCTGGGGTGAGGGAAGCAACCTCCCCGTGGACTCACCGAACAAAGCCCTACAAGAGAAACGACCATGAGCAGCATCCCGCACCTGATCAACGGCGAACGCATTGCCGAGCAAGGCCGCAGCACTGACGTGTTCAACCCGTCCACCGGCGAAGTCGTACACAAGGTTGGCCTGGCCAGCCGCGCGACCGTGCAGCAGGCCATCGATGCCGCCAAGGCTGCCTTTCCTGCCTGGCGCAATACCCCTCCGGCCAAGCGCGCCCAGGTGCTGTTCCGCTTCAAGCAACTGCTGGAACAGAACGAGGCGGTGATCGCCAAGCTGATCAGCGAAGAGCATGGCAAGACCCTGGAAGACGCCGCAGGTGAACTCAAGCGCGGCATCGAGAACGTCGAATACGCCTGCGCTGCCCCGGAAATCCTCAAGGGCGAGTACAGCCGCAACGTTGGCCCGAACATCGACGCCTGGAGCGACTTCCAACCGCTGGGTGTGGTCGCCGGCATCACTCCGTTCAACTTCCCGGCCATGGTTCCGCTATGGATGTATCCGCTGGCTATTGCCTGTGGCAACACCTTCATCCTCAAGCCTTCCGAGCGCGACCCGAGCTCCACCCTGCTGATCGCCGAACTGTTCCACCAGGCTGGCCTGCCTAAGGGCGTGCTGAACGTGGTCAACGGCGACAAGGAAGCCGTGGACGCGCTGATCGAAGCGCCGGAAGTCAAAGCCATCAGCTTCGTTGGCTCGACTCCGATCGCTGAATACATCTATAGCGAAGGCGCCAAGCGCGGTAAGCGCGTCCAGGCCCTGGGCGGCGCGAAGAACCACGCCGTGCTGATGCCTGACGCTGACCTCGACAACGCCGTCAGCGCACTGATGGGCGCGGCCTACGGTTCCTGCGGCGAGCGCTGCATGGCCATCTCCGTGGCCGTGTGTGTGGGGGACCAGATTGCCGACGCGTTGGTCGAGAAGATCGTCCCGCAGATCAAGGCGCTGAAAATAGGCGCCGGCACCTCTTGCGGCCTGGACATGGGCCCACTGGTCACCGGAGCGCACCTGGACAAGGTCACCGGTTACGTGGAAGACGGCGTCAAGGCCGGCGCCCAATTGGTGGTTGACGGCCGCGGCATCCAGGTCGAAGGCAATGAGAACGGCTTCTTCCTTGGCGGCTGCCTGTTCGACCGCGTGACCCCGGACATGCGCATCTACCAGGAAGAAATCTTCGGGCCGGTGCTCTGCATCGTCCGCGTGAATAGCCTCGAAGACGCCATGCAGCTGATCAATGACCACGAATACGGCAACGGCACCTGCATCTTCACTCGCGATGGTGAAGCCGCCCGCCTGTTCTGCGACGAGATCGAAGTCGGCATGGTGGGCGTCAACGTACCGCTGCCGGTACCGGTGGCCTACCACAGTTTCGGCGGCTGGAAGCGTTCCCTGTTCGGCGACCTGCATGCCTACGGCCCGGACGGCGTGCGCTTCTACACCCGCCGCAAGGCCATCACCCAGCGCTGGCCGCAGCGCGCGACACACGAGGCAGCGCAATTCGCGTTCCCGAGCAATGGTTGATCGGGATTGAGTGGTGAAGAAAAGGCCAGTCGAGAGACTGGCCTTTTTGCTTGAGGGGTGATGACGAGCATCCTACGAGTCGACATGGCCTGGGACCTGCTCCCGCGGCATCCACAGCTCGCTATCCGGAGCCTGCTGGCCGTGCAGAGTGGGGATGACTGCGCGGGTCGGCCATTCATCGAGCTGGTGGCATTCGGGATGGCCGAAGCGGATCAGGGCCTTGTAGAGGCCGACTTCGTTGATGACGTGGATGACTTCTTCATTGCCGTTGGTGTAGCGAACAGGGACGCGCCGGGTTTCAAAGGGCTTCAGGAGTCGGTGCAGGCTGAGCAGGCGGGTGAGGTCGTAGGCGGCGAACCCGGGTTGGTTGTCGCTCATCACGCCGCGCTGGGGGCGGTTGTGGCGGTCACTCGGGTATCGGACGCGGGTTGGACGTTCGTAGGTTGCGGCTGAGCTAAGCGAAGCCCAACGTTTCGGGCGAGGCACCGCTGTTGGGCTTCGCTGCGCTCGCGGAACGCCGCACGGCCCAACCTACCGGTTCAAGCGGCAGGTATCGAAAGCGTCACGGGCCTGGAAGGCGGTGTAGGTCATCTGTGCGGCGAGCAGGCCGGCGAGGCCGAAGGTACGGGTGAGGCCAAAGTGGCTGAATCCCGCGGGAATGGGCGTTGATCGGGCGATTGCGTCTGCCAGGACTTCCCCGGCCACGGTGGTCGGCGCCATACCGTGGCCGCCGAACCCGACAGCGTGCCAGATGCCGGCTTCGTTCTGGCCGATCTGTGCCATCTGGTGGCGGCCGTAGCTCATAAGTCCGCCCCAGGCGTATTGGACCTCGACGTCTTCCAGCTGTGGATAAACCGATATCAGGTCCTGTTTCAGCAGGGCGGCGATGGCGTCCGGTCGACGGTCCAGGATGGAGATGCGGCCACCCCAGAGGATCCGGGAATCGGTGAGCGGCCGGTAGTAATCGAAGGCGAAGCGGGTGTCGTAGATCGCCGAACGGCAGTCGATGGCGTCCTTGAGCCGTTCACCCAGCGGCTCGGTAGCCATGACGTAGGTGGCGATGGGCAGCACCGCGCGCTCGATGGGGCGGTAGACGCCACGCGCATAGCCGCCGCCGGAGAAGACTACATGCTCGGCATGCACCTCGCCGCCCTCGGTGTGTACCACGTAGCGGCCGGCGCGCCGCTCGATGGCCAGCGCCGCTGAACCTTCGAAGATACGCACGCCGAGCCGGGCTGCCGTGCGGGCGACGCCACAGACGTACTTCAGTGGATGGAAGTGGAAGGCGTTGCGTTCCAGCAGACCGCCGAAGTAGCGGTCGGTTTTCAGTTGCTCCTTGAGCTGGCCGGGTGGGATGGGTTCCCAGTGGACACCGTAGGCCGCCTTCATCAGCTGGCGGGGTTCGTCCAAGCGGGCCGAGTCGTTGAACCAGTTGGCGAGGATCACGCCTTCGTCCACCAGGTCGCAGTCGATGTTGTATTGCCGGACACGGTGGCGAATCAGCTCCACGGCATCGATGGTGAGGCGGTAGAGGCGCCGCGCTTCCTCGGCGCCCAGAGTGGCCAGCAGGTCGGCGTTGCCCAGGCTGTATCCGCCGAAGACGAACCCACCGTTGCGCCCGGAGGCGCCATGGCCGACGCTGTGCGACTCCAGCACCACCACGTCGGTGACGCCGCGTTCGGCCAGGCCCAGGGCAGTCGAAAGGCCGGCCAGCCCGCCGCCGAGGATGCAGACGCTCGTGTCGATCCGGCCGGACTGGGCGGGGAAGGTCGGTTTGTCGACCGTGGCTTCGTAGAAGGTCTGGGAAAATGGGCTTTGCATCAGTCGCTCCTGTCCGTGAGGGTTTGCCCCTGCGCCTGTCGGTTAGTTGAACGACTGTTTAGCGTCATGAGTGGGGGGAGGGCAACCGAATATTCCTCCGCATGTCATTCCGCGAGGGAATGTTTTGCGAACTGGCAGCAGCTCGTAGGACAGGTGAAAAGAAAAAGGCCAGTCGCGAGACTGGCCTTTTGCTTGTTGGGTATCGCGTGGCTCAACCCAGTTCGATGCAGTCGAACTGCACTGCTGGCGATACGTCGGCGTCGTAGTCGACGTCCTTGCGCTCGAAGCCGAACAGCTTCAGGAACTCGTGCTTGTAGCCGGCGTAGTCGGTGAGCTGGAACAGGCTTTCGGTGGTCACCTGCGGCCACAGCGCCTTGCACTCGCCTTGGACGTCGTCGCGCAGTTCCCAGTCGTCCAGACGCAGGCGATGCTCACCGTCGGTCTCGGCTGCCTGGCCGTCCTCGCGATAGAGACGCTCGCGGAACAGACGGTTGAGTTGTTCGATGGTGCCTTCGTGCAGACCCTTGTCCTTCATCACCTTGTAGACCAGCGCGATGTACAGCGGCATTGCGGGGATCGCGGCGCTCGCCTGGGTCACTACGGACTTCAGCACTGCCACATTGGCGCCGCCGTTGCGTTTCTGCAGGCGCGCATCAAGGCGCAGGGCAGTGGCGTCTAGGTCGGCCTTGGCCTTGCCCAGTGCGCCGTGCCAGTAGATCGGCCAGGTGATTTCGGTGCCGATGTAGCTGAACGCTACGCTGCGAGCACCCGGTGCCAGCGCGTCGGCACGCTCCAGGGCATCGATCCACAGTTCCCAGTCCTGGCCACCCATCACAGTGACGGTGTCTTCGATTTCCTGCTCGTTAGCCGGCTCGATCGACGCTTGGATGATGGTGTCCTTGTTGGTGTCGATCGCGGTGGAGGTGTAGGTCTCACCGATCGGCTTCAGTGCCGAACGCTTCAGTTCGCCTGAGCCGGGCAGCTTGCGCACCGGCGAAGCCAGCGAGTAGACCACCAGGTCAACCTGGCCACCCATCTCGTTCTTGATCAGTTCGATGGTCTTTGCGCGGGCTTCGTCGGAGAAGGCGTCGCCGTTGATGGAGCGGCTGTAGAGGCCTTCCGCCTTGGCGAACTTGTCGAACGCTGCAGCGTTGTACCAGCCGGCGGTGCCGGGTTTGCTCTCGGTGCTGGGCTTCTCGAAGAACACGCCCAGGGTGTCGGCACCGTAACCGAATGCGGCGGTAATCCGCGCCGCCAGGCCGTAGCCGCTAGAAGCGCCAATCACCAGGACCTTCTTCGGCCCGTCAGTGCGCACGCCACGCGCGCGAGTCGCTTCGATCTGATCGCGTACGTTGAGCTCGCAGCCCAGCGGATGCGTGGTGGTACAGATGAAACCGCGTACTTTGGGATGGATGATCAACTTGTATACCTCACCAGGGAATGCGCCTGTCGTATCCGAATGCCTCTCTGGAGGCTAGTCATTCAAATGCCGACAAGCGTTGTCGCGAAATGGGTGCCCGATATTAGCGCAAGGAGTCGGGTTTATGGTTCGTTGCGGCCAGCGATTGGCGACGCACCGTGAAATGGACGCAGGTCGACGCCGATCAGACACGTCTTGATGGATATCACATCGATGTTTCCCACGCGGGTGATGGGCCGGGTAGCTCCAGATCGGCTATTTGCCGGACTTGCGATTGCGCACGTACAGCGACTCGCCGCCGCTGGCGCTGCTGCCCCTGACCTGGATCTCGAAACGTTTGTTCTGTCCCTTGACCAGGTCGCTGAGCTTCTTGAACCCATAAAGGCGGGCATCGAAGGCCGGGCGTAGCTTGCTGATGTTCTGGCCAAGGGCGCCGAGCTGGATCCAGCCGTCTTCGTCGGAGACGTCGTCAATCAGCTTGGCGATGAAGTCCACCGGCACCTTCTGCGGCTTGGGTTTCGCTTCTTCCCTGGGCTGTTCGCTAGGGGGTTCCCCCGCTGCGACGGGCTGTGGTTTGTCACCGCTGCTGACCTGGGCTTCGGCGCGGAGGATTTCGGTGTAGATGAACTTGTCGCAGGCAACGACGAAGGGCTTGGGCGTTTTCTCTTCGCCGAAGCCGTAGACGCTGAGCCCTTCTTCACGCAGGCGTGCGGCGAGTCGTGTGAAGTCGCTGTCGCTGGAGACCAGGCAGAACCCATCGAAGCGTCGAGTGTAGAGCAGGTCCATGGCGTCGATGATCAGGGCGCTGTCGGTGGCGTTCTTGCCCTTGGTGTAGGCGAACTGCTGGATAGGCTGGATGGAGTGGTCGAGCAGGACCTTCTTCCAGCTCCCAAGTTGGGGCCCGGTCCAGTCGCCGTAGATGCGTTTGACGCTGGCAACGCCGTACTTGGCGATTTCCTCGAACAGGCCTTCGATGATGGCGGCCGGTGCGTTGTCGGCATCGATCAACACCGCGAGGTGCTTCTGCTGACGCGGGGACTGCGGTTTGATGGCCATGGTTCGTCCTTGCTGGGGGATGGCTGAACATACTGCGGTTGGGCGCCGGAGCGCCATGGGGCGGATGTGCGTTCGGTCGACTGGCAGTGAAGGTGAAGCAGATTGAACCTGCGAAGCCCAGCGGCTCTGGGCTCTGGGCACCTTGTTTCTAGTCTCGTGGAGCCAACCTGGGGCAAGGCGTTGGTGAGGGGGAAGCGGGGGAGGAACTTCGAGCGGAGCCCCCCTCTCCCTGAAAGAGAGAGGGAGCCAAGCGGCGTCAGACCTTGCGGACAAACTCCGACTTCAGCTTCATGGCGCCGATGCCGTCGATCTTGCAGTCGATGTCATGGTCGCCGTCGACCAGGCGGATGTTCTTGACCTTGGTGCCGACCTTGACCACCAGCGAGGAGCCTTTGACCTTGAGGTCCTTGATGACGGTGATGGTGTCGCCGTCCTGGAGGACATTACCAACGGAGTCCTTGATCACCTTCTCGTCGCTGGCGGTTTCGGCGGAGGCGTCAGCGGGCCATTCGTAGGCGCACTCCGGGCAGATCAGCTGGGCGCCGTCTTGGTAAGTGTATTCGGAGTTGCATTTGGGGCAGGGCGGCAGAGTGCTCACGGAAACCTCGATATCAGGCGTGGAAAAACCGCATATTGTATAGGGGATCTTGTCGAATTGGGGCGTTCTTCCTGTAGGCAGGGGCATGTTGTGCAGGGACTCAGGGTGTGTCCCGGGGCTCGGGAATGCTGATCACGCCCGCGTTGGTAAAGCGACGGGTGCCCCAGAGTCCGCCGCCCAGTTTGCCACGCAACCTGTAGGGCACATGCTGCACTGGGCCATTTTCGGTGATCCCCCAGGCTTGCCGCAGTATGGAAAAGGCGGAAATGGTCACCGGGACTTCGATCAGGCTCTCACCGAACCCATTCACAATACCGCCCCGGCTGCTGACGCCGCTGGCGAGCGGTAGGCCGTTCACGTCCAGTTCCAGTGCCACGCCGTTGTAGTTGATGGCCGCTTCATTGGGGTTCTGTATCCGCAGCTTGAGATTGAAGCGCATTTCCAGTCCCGCGCCGGGTAGCGGCTGCATGCCTGCCAGATCGACGCGCAACGGATCTTGTTGGCCAAGGCTGCCACAGCCAGCAAGCAGAAGGGCCAGAAAGGTGCCGGCGATCGGCCTGGAGAGTCTGGGATAGCGCATGCAGGCTGCCCCCTCGGGAATCTGCCTTGAGTAAAGGACAGACTGGCGGCTGCATCTTTGCGTGCCCACAAATTCTGTGGAGCGCACTGTGGATATCTTTTGGATAGTTCGTCAGGGCGCCCGTACTTGCTGTGCCAGCGGCGGTTGCTCGGTCATTGATCGCCAGGGGTGCAACTCGTGCATGGGCGAGGCATTGTCGTCGGTGATTCGGGATACCCACGGATTCTGTGGGGCAAGTTGTGGATAGCTTCTGGATGCTTATCTGCAAGGCCCAAGGTTAAAGGCTTTGAAGCGGTTGCTTGGTTTTTGTGCAGGAGGGTTGTAGTCAAGGATGTTCGGGTTGCACCGGAAAGGCCTCTGGCCTGCGTTCGGGGAAGAATTCGCTCACACATATGGGGCTTTGGCGCGGGTTGGAACAAGCGGAGATGCACACAGAATCTGTGGGGCTCTCTGTGGATATCTTCGGGATAAAAGTCTGGGTTGCCCATGAGGGCTGGGCTGGAAGCAGTTGCTTGGTTCTTGAGCGGTTCAGTCGTATTCGGCTGCTTCGTGGTCGCCAAGCAGGCGGCGTTGGCGGGGTGAGCAGGCAGCCAGGACTGTGGGGTTGAAGTGCCAGTCCAGGTAAGGGGAGAACTTCTGCGCCACCATGCGGCGTCCGTAATGCACCTGCAGCAGGTAGCGGGTGCGGTCGGGGGTGCGGTTGCGGCTGCCGGCATGCCAGAGCTCGCTTCGGAAGATGAGCACATCTCCGGCCTTGCACAGCACTGGCCGGGCAGCCTGCTCGTGCCAGCGGGTTTCGCCGGGCGCGGGTCTGCGGCCGGCGCGGTGGCTGCCGGGAATCACCAGCGTGGGGCAGAGGTCGGCGTCGATGTCGTCGAGATAGAGGTGTGCGGTGCAGATCTGCATCGGCAGCTGGAATCCCGGGTCGGCCAGCAGCGCCTCGGGCAGTTCCATCACCAGGTAGTCCAGATGCAGGTCAGCACCGATGAAGCCTGGATGGCTGCGCCAGGCGGTCTGGCCAACGACGTGGCAGTCCGGCCCGAGCGCGGCTTCGGCCAGTTCGATGATGCCCGGCAGGTCGAGGTAGGGCAGCCAGGATGGATCCCGGTTGAACACGCACTTGAAGTGGTCGTCGAGCAGGCCGATGTAGTCCCAGTGAATGGGCTGGAGCTGGTCGATGGCAAGACGCAGGGCTTTGACCTGCTGGGCGTCCAGAATGCCGGGGAGGAGGGTGAAGCCCTGGGTGTGGAGGGCCTTGAGGTGCTGGGCGATATCCATGGTGAGGTCTTCCCGGTCGGGGATGACTTCAGGGTGGCACTGGTTTGCGGGCGGAGCCAGTCGGCGTTGCCCTCTCCCCATGGTGGAGAGGGCGGCAGCGCCTCACGCCTTTAACAAACCCTCCAGCCTAACCCGCAGCGGCTCGATGTCTTCCTCGACCAACCCGATCCGGAAGTCGACAAGCAGCGTTTCGATGATCTGCTCGGCGCTCTCCAGCGTGCGGCTGTCCACTCGGCCATCGATATAGCGACGGTTGAAGGTGCCATTGGCCAGAGTGAGGCGGCTGTCGCCTTCGGTGCGGGCGATCATCAGCATCTGGCGGAAGATGCTGTCGGGGTGGGTGGAGGTGTACCAGTTGCGGGCGATGTAATCGACCCAGGGGCTGGGCGTCAGGTTGAATCGGTAGACCGCCACCCAACCCTGTTCCGGCCGGTGGTTTTCCAGTTGCAGCTCGCCGCTGGCGTCATCCTGCGAGCGCAGCCGAAATGGGAAATCCGGCAGCTCGGTGCCATCCAGCGGCATGGCGCGGAAGGGTGTGGCGGAGCCGAAACCGACGTCGACGAGAAATGGGCCCTCGTCCAGCTGCACACGCAGCGCCAGGTGAGACTGCATGGTTTGTGGGGCGTCCAGCGGCAGGCCCCAGCGTACGCGGGCGATGAGCAGTTCGACGGGATAGCCAAGACCGAGTAGCAGGCGGGCGAACAGCGAGTTGAGCTCAAAGCAGTAGCCGCCGCGCTGTCGCTCGACGACTTTGGCGAACACCGCATTGGCCTCGATAGCGATGGGCCGGTCGAGCAGGACATCGACATTCTCGAAGGCCACGCGCTGCTGGTGGGCGGCAATCAGCCGGTCGAGGGTCGCCAGGTCGGCTCGCTGCGGCGCAGGTACGTCCAGGTAGCGCAGGTAGGTTTCCATCTGCTGTGGGTTCAGCGCGTGCATGGGGAGTCAGCTCCGTGACAGTAGAGCGAGGATGCTAGCAGAACGGGTTCGATTAGCCGCTACCTCCTGCAGCGGTGTTTTTCTTAAGCAACGGTCATTGTAAAAAATAAAAAACTATCGAGTCACAGGATGATGGCGATATCTGCTCTATGTAGGGGCTTTTAGTCGATTTGTGGGTTTTTCTCACCAAGCATTCTGTCGATTTTTATGCTCACTAGCATCGTATTTGTTTGACATATTTTACGTCTTTGGCAGACTGCGCGACCGTGGCAAGTGCCCGAGGTCCTGTAATCCAGGACTCGCCACGCCAATAACAAAAACTTCGTCCGTCGTGGTGCCCTGTGCGAGCTCCCTTCCTCGGCAGGTTTCCAGACCCCGACTGTCGTGCCTCTGGAACAAGAACAAATGCTGATCTGGTTTGTCGCGGTTTACCTGCTGATCACGGTGGGTGTCGGTTTCTACGCATCCACTCGAGTCAAAAACTCCAAGGACTTCGCGGCCGGTGGCCGGAGCATGTCCTTCCCCTTGGTTGCGGCGATGGTGTTCGCCACCTGGTTCGGTTCGGAAGCCGTGCTGGGTATCCCCGCGACTTTCATCGAGGAAGGCTTCGCCGGGATTGTCGAAGACCCCTTTGGCTCCTTCGGTTGCCTGATGCTGGTGGGCCTGATCTTCGCCCGGCCGCTCTACCGCATGAACCTGTTGACCATCGGTGACTTCTTCCGCAAGCGCTTCGGCCCGAACGTGGAAATGATCACCAGTCTGGTCATCATCGGCTCTTATCTGGGCTGGGTAGCAGCACAGCTCACTGCGCTTGGCGTGGTGTTCAACGTGCTGTCGGACGGCTCCATCACCACTACCCAAGGCATGCTGATCGGCACAGCCATCGTGTTGCTCTACACCCTGTTCGGCGGTATGTGGTCCGTGGCCCTGACCGACTTCATGCAGATGATCATCATCGTTGTCGGACTGGTCTACCTGACCTGGCTGGTCGGTGACATGGCCGGCGGTCCCGAGGCGGTGATCACGCATGCGGCATCGGAGGGCAAGTTCGCCTTCATGCACAGCTTCGAGCCGAAGGACATCGTGGCTTTCATCGCAGCGGCTGTGACCATGATGTTCGGCTCCATTCCGCAGCAGGACGTGTATGCCCGGGTGATGTCGGCCAAGACCGAGAACATCGCTGCGCGTGCATCCATGACCGGCGCGGTGTTCTACCTCTCCTTCTGCATGCTGCCAATCTTCCTGACCTACGCCGCCTCGATGATCGACCCGGCCATGGTGCAGAAGTGGCTGGCGGAGGATTCGCAGATGATCCTGCCGCACCTGATCATGGAGCGTACGCCGCTGTTCGCGCAGATCATGTTCTTCGGCGCGCTGCTGTCGGCGATCATGTCCACCGCTTCCGGTACCTTGCTGGCGCCTTCGGTGACCTTCACCGAGAACGTGCTCAAGCGCTTCATCCCGAACATGAACGATCGCCAGTTCCTGCTGGCCATGCGTCTCAGCGTACTCGCCATGACCGTGGCGACCTCGGTGTTTGCGCTGTACTCCGACGCGAGCATCTACGAGATGGTCGGCAACGCCTACAAGGTGACCCTGGTTGCCGCTGTAGTGCCGCTGTTCGCCGGTCTGTTCTGGAAGCGCGCGACCACCCAGGGTGCCTTGGTGGCCATCGCCTTCGGTCTGCTGTCCTGGATCTACCTGGAAGCGACCTACCAGGAAACCGACTTCTGGCCGCCGCAGCTGGCAGGGCTGATGCTCAGCGCGCTGGGTATGCTGATCGGCTCGCTGCTGCCGCAGTTCGTAGGCACCCGCCGCGAGTCGCTGGAAGCAGCTCCGGCCAACGCTTGATTGCCGGCTTGATGAAAAGGCCCCGCCTCGTGCGGGGCTTTTTTGTGGACGCAATCAGCGTTCCTTTCCCCTGACTCCTCTCTATTACGGGCGAGGGGACGGGGAAGCGGGGCACTCCGGATGAATCCGCCCCCGCAAGAAGCCAAGCCTCAGGCATTCCATTCCAATTGCAGTTCTTCCTGCCAGGCCACCCGGACGAAGTGGCTGCCAACGATTTCCTGTAGGCGGACGAGGCCCTCTTGCGTCTGGCTTTCCACGCTGAGGGTCAGACCGTCGCCTTCGGCGCGGAGCAGGCCAAGGCCAAGGTCGAATTCGATGCGGCCTCGTTGCTCGTCGAACTCCACCGTGACCCGGTGGGCGAAGTGCTTGCACAGGCGGCTGATGTAGCGCGCGGGGGTGGGGGTGGCGACGTGAGCGGATGCGGTAAGGGTCATGCTGACTCCTGGGCTCAATAGCTGACGGTAAAGCGTTGGCGGAGGTGCTGCGGTTGTTCCAGTTCGTCGACGATGGCCACCGCGAGGTCGGCCACCGAAATGCTTGCCGGGTGATCGCCACTCATCAGCAACTGGTCGCCGCCAATACGGAACTTGCCGGTGCGCTCGCCGGGCTGGAGCAAGGCCGGCGGGGAGAGAAAGGTCCAGTCCAGTGCGGTTTCTTCACGGATCAGGTTGAGGGCCTGGCGCGCGCCTTCGGCGCCTTCCTTGTATTCGGCGGGAAACTCCGGCGTGTCGATCAGTTGCAGGCCGGGCGCGACGTAGAGGCTGCCGGCTCCGCCAATCACCAGCAGGCGCTTGACGTCGGCCTGTTTTACACCGTCGAAGATCGCCCGGGTGCCCTGGATAAAGCGCTCACGGATGTCCGGGGTACCCCAGCCCGGGTTGAATGCGTGGACCACGGCATCGTGGCCGGTCACGGCCTGGGCAATGGATGCGACGTCATAGGCATCGGCTTTCTGCGGCGTCAGGTTGACGTGCTGCAGCAGCTTCTCCGGGTGGCGGACGATGGCGGTTACCTGGTGGCCACGTTGCAGGGTTTCGTTGAGAACGGCTGCGCCGACAAAGCCGCTGGCGCCGATCAGGGCGATTTTCATGGGGCATCTCTTGGGTAGGTTTTAAGGTGATGCATAATCGCTGCTGGATAATGGTTCGAAAAAGTGCTTGAAGGTGGTTTGACAATTAAGCGGAGCTTACGAATGGAGCAGCTCAAACGCATGGCGGTGTTCGCCACTGTGGTCGATAAGGGGAGCATGGTGGCCGCCGCCGAGGCCCTGGGCATGACTGCCTCGGCGGTGAGCCAGCAGATTCGCAAGCTGGAGCAGGAGACCCAGGTCAGCCTGTTGCACCGCACCACCCGCAAGCTGACCCTGACCGAGGCCGGGGCAGTGTTCTACCGCAGTTGCGCCCAGGTGCTGGAGCTGGCGCAGCAGGCCGAGCAGCGTCTGGCCGAGTTGCGTGATGCACCGGTCGGTGAGTTGCGCATCGCCGCGCCCGTGGGGTTTTCCGGCAAGCCTCTGACCGATGCCCTGGCGCCCTTGCTGGACGCCCATCCCGGGTTGAGCCTGCAATTGTTCTTCCACGATGAGCAGATCGACCTGATCGAGCGGCGCATCGACCTGGCCATTCGCGTCGGCCGTCAGGAAGATTCCAGTCTGGTGGCACGGCACCTCGGCGACTGGCCGACGGCCCTGTGCTGCGCGCCGGCCTACCTGGCGCGCACAGGGCCGATCCAGCGACCGGAGCAGTTGCTGGCGCTGGATTGGATCACCCTCAATGGCGAGCGCCAGCTGCGTCAGCTGAGCCTCCAGGGGCCGGGCGGCGAGCAGCAGCGCCTGCGGATAGAGAGCCGGGTGAGCTGCAACAACATTCTTTCGGTACGCAGTTTCACCCTGGCGGGGATGGGCGTATCACTGCAGCCGGTGCCGGAAATCCGCGAGGAGCTGGCGAGCGGTCGCCTGCTGGCGCTGCTGCCGGAGTGGCGCCCGGCGGACATCGGCATCTACATAGTGACCCCGCGCCGGGATGCGCAACCGGCCAAGGTCCGCTACGCCATCGAAGCCCTTCGTCATACGTTGCTGCGACGTGGATAGGCGAGCGGCTCCGCATGCCGTATAACGTCGCTCAACAATGATGCCCCTGATAGCCCGAGGTTGCCTGTAGCACACGCATGAAGACGCCAAAACGCATTGAGCCATTGGTGGAAGATGGCCTGATCGACGAAGTCGTAAGACCGCTGATGAGCGGCAAGGAGGCTTCGGTGTACGTGGTGCGCTGCGGCGATGAGCTGCGCTGCGCCAAGGTCTACAAGGAAGCCAACAAGCGTGGCTTTCGCCAGGCGGCCGAGTATCAGGAAGGTCGCAAGGTTCGTAACAGCCGAGACGCCCGGGCCATGGCCAAGGGCTCCAAGTACGGTCGCCGCGAGCGCGAGGACGCCTGGCAGAACGCCGAAGTGGCGGCGCTCTTCCGCCTGGCCAACGCCGGGGTCAGGGTGCCTAAGCCCTACGACTACCTGGACGGCGTGCTGCTCATGGAACTGGTCTCCGATGGCGAGGGCGACGCCGCGCCGCGACTCAATGACGTCGATCTGACGCCTGAGGACGCACGCGAATTCCACGCCTTCATGATCGGCGAGATCGTCAAGATGCTCTGTGCCGGCCTGGTCCATGGCGACCTGTCCGAATTCAACGTGCTACTCGACCCCTATGGCCCGGTGATCATCGACCTACCGCAGGCGGTGGATGCCGCCGGCAACAACCACGCCTTCCGCATGCTGGAGCGGGATGTCGGCAACATGGCTGAGTATTTCGGCCAGTTTGCTCCCGAGCTCAAGTTCACCCGCTACGCCAAGGAAATGTGGGCCCTCTATGAGGAAGGGAAGCTGACCCCGGAGACACCGCTCACCGGGCAGTTCGTCGAGCCGGAAGACGCCGCGGACATTGATTCGGTGATGCGCGAGATCAAGGCCGCCCTGGCCGATGAGGCACGGCGCAAGGCCGCCCTGGCGGAGCAGGATGCGCCCGCCGATCGAGACGAGCCGCCGCCGCCACCCTGGATGAACCACTGAGACAACGTTGCGAGCCCTTGGGGCCTCCCGGCTTGACCAGTCTGGTTCTGCGCACGATCCTTATCCGCTGTATTGATGTGGAGATGTGACATGCAAGGGCAAGCTGAAGTCGTCGAGTACCTCAAGGACCTTCTACGCGGAGAACTGGCCGCCCGCGACCAGTACTTCCTGCACTCGCGGATGTACCAGGACTGGGGCTTCACCAAGCTCTACGAGCGTATCAATCACGAGATGGAGGAGGAGACTCAGCACGCCGATGCCCTGCTGCAGCGCCTCCTGTTCCTGGAAAGCTCGCCGGATATGCGCCCCAAGACCATCCACCCAGGCCAGACCGTGCCGGACATGCTGCGTGCTGACCTCAAACTGGAGTACGACGTACGCGCCGCGTTGAGCAAGGGCATTACCCTGTGTGAGAAGCACAAGGACTACGTCAGCCGCGACATTCTCACCGCCCAGCTAAAGGACACCGAGGAAGACCACGCGTACTGGCTTGAGCAGCAACTCGGCCTGATCGACCGCATCGGCCTGCAGAATTACCTGCAATCGCAGGTGTCCTGATCTCACCCCTGCACCTTGGTTCGTAGGATGGGGCGGGCGGCGTTCCGTAAGTATCGGGATACTCATCGATCGCCGCACCAATGTTGGGTGTCGCTGCGCTCCGCCCAACCTACGCTAGAACCCTCGGCAGCGGGTCACTGCTCCTCGATATCCAGCATCAGGTTCTCGATCGCTTCCCGGTATTCCCCCGGGTTTTCCCACAGCCCGCGTTGTTGCGCTTCTACCAATCGCTCGGCAATGTCGCGCAGTGCTTCGGGGTTGTGCTGCTGGATGAAGGACCGCGTGTCGGCGTCCAGCAGGTAGGCATCGGCCAACAGTTTGTACTGGTGATCGTCGACCAGTTCGCTGGTGGCGTCGAAGGCAAACAGGTAGTCGACGGTGGCCGCCAGTTCGAACGCGCCCTTGTAGCCGTGGCGTTTCATGCCGGCGATCCACTTGGGATTGGCGGCCCGTGAGCGCACCACACGACTCAGCTCCTCTTTGAGACTGCGGATGCGCGGCAGGTCCGGCTGGCTGTGGTCGCCGTGGTAGCTGGCGACCTTCGCACCGCGCAGGGTTTCGGCCGCTGCGAGCATGCCGCCCTGGAACTGGTAGTAATCGTTGGAATCGAGGATGTCGTGTTCGCGGTTGTCCTGGTTGTGCAGCACCGCTTGCAAGCGCTCCAGGCGCTGGGCGAAGCGCTCGCGCGCCGGTGTGCCGGCATCCTGGGCGCCATAGGCATAGCCACCCCAGTTGAGGTAGACCTCGGCCAGCTCGGCACGGTCCTGCCATTGGCGTTCTTCGATGGCGCCCTGCACGCCCGCGCCGTAGGCACCGGGCTGGGCGCCAAAGATGCGCCAACCGGCTTGCAGGCGAGCGTCTTCGGCATTCAGACCGTCCGCTGTGAGGCGCACGCTTTCCTGCTTCACGCGGGCGGCCAGAGGGTTCAAATCTTCGGGCTCGTCCAGGCCGGCCACCGCCTGCACCGCGGCATCGAACAGACGGATGAGGTTGGCGAAGGCATCGCGGAAGAAACCGGACACGCGCAGGGTGACGTCCACCCGCGGGCGGTCGAGCAAGGACAGCGGCAGGATCTCGAAGTCCTCCACGCGCTGGCTGCCGGCCTGCCACGCCGGGCGTACGCCCATCAGGGCCAGGGCCTGGGCGATGTCGTCGCCGCCGGTGCGCATAGTGGCGGTGCCCCAGACCGAGAGGCCGAGCTGGCGCAGATGGTCGCCGTGGTCCTGCAGATGGCGTTCCAGCAACAGGCTCGCGGACTGGAAGCCCAGGCGCCAGGCAGTGGGCGTGGGCAGGTTGCGCACGTCCACGGTGAAGAAGTTGCGCCCGGTGGGCAGCACGTCCAGGCGTCCACGGCTGGGCGCGCCGCTAGGGCCGGGCGGGACGAAGCGGCCTTCCAGCGCTGCCAGCACGCCGCCGATCTCGCCGCTGCCGCAGGCATCCAGCGTGGGCGCGATGACCGTGTGCAGGTTGTGGATGACTGCATCACTGGCGGGGCCGACGGATTCGAAATCCGCTGTCTCGATCATCCGTAGCGCAAGCAGTTCCAGGCGTTCACGGGTGTCGCCATTGCTCCGCCAGGGCTCGTTGCTCACGGCCTCCAGAACGGCGGGGCGCGGGCCTTCCCAGTCTTCGGCCCAGTTGCAGTCCAGCGGGTCTCGGCCCAGTTGCAGGTCCGCGGCCAAGGCGCGCAGCAGGCTGGCGTTGGCGCCTCGGCCATCGCCACGGGGGATGCGTACCAGTGAGAGCAGTGTGTCGTCACGCAGGCGCCCACTGGGGGATTCGCCGAACACGTGCAGGCCGTCGCGAATCTGCGATTCCTTGAGGTCGCAGAGGTAGGCATCCAGTTGTGGCAGCCAGCTTTCCGGATCGTCGCTGAGGCTGAGGTTCAGCTCGCGGTCCAGGGCAGTGGCTTTCACCAGTTCGAGGATTTCCCTGCGCAACTGCACGGCACGGCGCGGGTCGAGCAGGGAAGCGTCGTAGTACTCGTCGGCCAGGCGTTCGAGGTCACGCAGCGGGCCGTAGTTTTCGGCGCGGGTCAGCGGTGGCATCAAGTGGTCGATGATCACAGCCTGTGCGCGGCGCTTGGCCTGGGCGCCCTCGCCGGGATCGTTGACGATGAAGGGATAGATGTTGGGCAGCGGGCCCATCACCGCATCTGGCCAGCATTCATCTGAAAGGCCGACGCCCTTGCCCGGCAGCCATTCCAGGTTGCCGTGCTTGCCGACGTGGATCAGGGCATCGGCCGCGAAGGCTTCGCGCAGCCAGAAGTAGAAGGCAAGGTAGCCGTGGGGCGGTACCAGGGCGGCGTCGTGGTAGATGGCTGCCGGGTCCAGTTGGTAGCCCCGCGCTGGTTGGATGCCGACGAAACCGAGGCCGAAGCGCAGGCCGGCGACCATCATCCGACCGTTGCGGAACATCGGGTCCTGCTGCGGCTCGCCCCAGCGTTCGCGCACCGCACGCTGGTTGGCCTCGGGCAGGTGGGCGAAGCAGGCGAGGTAGTCGGGGAGTGCCAGGCTCTGGGCGCAAGGGCGCAGATCGAGGCTGTCGAGGTCGTTGCTGACGCCGCCGAGCAGCTTGTGGATAAGTGCCGTGCCGCTGTCCGGCAGGCCTGCCACGGGATAACCCTCGGTTTCCAGCGCACGGAGGATGTTCAGGGCGGCCGCCGGTGTATCCAGGCCCACGCCGTTGCCGATGCGGCCGTCGCGAGTGGGGTAATTGGCCAGGATCAGTGCGACGCGTTTGTCGGCATTGGTCTTGCGTGCCAGCAGGCACCAGCGCCGCGCCAGTTCGGCGACGAAATCCATGCGCTCCAGTTGCGGCAGGTAGCAGACCACGTCGCTCTGACTGCGCTCGCTGCGCCAGGCCAGACCCTTGAAGCTGATGGGGCGTGTGATGATCCGTCCATCCAACTCCGGCAGGGCGATATGCATGGCAAGGTCTCGGGGACCGAGCCCTTGCGGGTTATCGCGCCAGAGCGGTTCGTTATCCAGCGAGCAAATGGCTTGTAACACGGGGATATCGCGCCTGAATGGGCGCTGGCTGGGCGCGTCAGGGTTGGACTGGGCGAAGCCGGTGGTGTTGATGATCAGCTCGGCCTGCGCTTTGTCCAGCCAATTTTCCACAGCTTCCAGGCAAGCCGCCTCCTTGAGGCTGGCGACGGCGATGGGCAGTGGATTCAGGCCCAGGGCGGCCAGGCGTTCGCAGAAGGCGTCGATAAACGCGGTGTTAGCCGCTTGCAGGTGGGTGCGGTAGAAGAGCAGGGCGGCGACGGGCTGATCGGGGTGCCAGCCCGCCTGCCAGTGCGTCAGTTCGGCCTGCGGTTGGCGCGGGTGGTAGATCGCCACGCGAGGCAGGGCACGGGGCTCACTCCAGGGATGGTCGCGCCCCAGCCATTGGTTGGCGATGCAGCCGAAGAGTTGCCGGGCATTGTCCAGGCCACCCTGGCGCAGGTACTGCCAGAGGCGATCCGCGTCCTCGACCGACACGTTGCACAGGCTGGCCAGCTCTGGGTCGGGGCGATCATCGCCGGGAACCAGGATGAGCTTTGCGCCACGCTCGGCCAGGGTCACCAGTTGTTCAATGCCGTAGCGCCAGTAACCGACGCCGCCATGCACCGAGATCAGGATCACCTTGGCGTGCTGCAGCACCTCGTCGACGTAGAGATCGACCGAGGCGTGGTTCTGCAGCTGCATCGGGTTGGCCAGGCGCAGGCTTGGATAGTCCGTCGGCAGTTCGCGGGCGGCTTCGGCCAGCAGCGCCAGATGCGAGTCGCCGCTGCAGAGGATCACCAGTTCGGCGGGCGTCTGCGCCAGATGGGCGATACCGTCGTCGGGGACGAAGCCGCCGGGTTGGGTGCGCAGGAGGTGCATGGCGGGACTCCAGATGGTGTAGGAGCGAGCTTGCTCGCGAAGGGTTTGCCGCGATTCGCGAGCAAGCTCGCCCCTACGATCCGATCAGCTCGGTAGGAGGGGTTGAGCGCAGTGATCAGGCGAGTGCGGTTCTCAATTCATTGGCAATCACCGCCTGGTCCAGCTCCTGTCCAATCACCACAAGCCTTGTGCCACGGGCTTCGCCATTCAGCCACTGGCGATCGAAGTGCTTGTCGAAGCGCTTGCCGACGCCCTGGATCAGCAGGCGCATGGGTTTGCCGGGGATGGCGGCGAAGCCCTTGATGCGCAGGATGTCATGGCGCTCCACGAGTTGGTTGAGAGCGTCGAGCAGGGGCCGTTCCTCGACCTCCGGGAGGTCGACGTGAAAGGAGTCGAACTCGTCATGGTCGTGGTCTTCGTGCCCTTCGTGGTCGTGGTGGGTTGGGCGGCTGTCGATGTGCAGTTCGGCCTCTGCATTCAGGCCCAGCAGCACGGAGAGCGGTAGCTTGCCGCTGCTGGCTTCAACGATCTTCACCGCTGGCGGCAGCTCTTCGGCAACTTCGGCGTGTACGGCAGCCAGGACTTCGGCTTCCAGCAGGTCCGCCTTGTTGAGGATCACCAGGTCGGCGCTCGCAAGCTGGTCTTCGAACAGTTCGTGCAGGGGCGACTCGTGGTCGAGGTTCGGGTCCTGCTTGCGCTGTTCATCCACTTGCTCGGGGTGTGCGGCGAAGGTGCCGGCGGCGACGGCGGGGCTGTCGACCACGGTGATCACCGCATCCACGGTGCAGGCGTTGCGGATTTCCGGCCACTGGAAGGCCTGTACCAGTGGCTTGGGCAGCGCCAGGCCCGAGGTTTCGATAAGAATCTGGTCGAGGTCGCCACGGCGTGCGACCAGTTCGCGCATCACCGGGAAGAACTCTTCCTGCACTGTGCAGCACAGGCAGCCGTTAGCCAGTTCGAAGACGCGGCCCATGGCCTCTTCTTCGCTGCAGCCGATGGAGCACTGTTTGAGGATTTCACCATCGATGCCCAGTTCGCCGAACTCGTTGACGATGACTGCAATGCGGCGGCCTTCGGCATTGTCGAGCATGTGGCGGAGCAGGGTGGTCTTTCCGGCACCGAGGAAGCCGGTGACGATGGTGACGGGGAGTTTGGCCAGGGTTTTCATGCGCGGCAGCCCTTTGCTGGGAGTCGATCGGATCGGCGGGCGTGCAGGACGAAGGCGCGGGTCGTCCCGGCCTGGATTCGCCACCGGATCACCCCGCCCGGTTGTCAGAAAGCGTTGCGAGGCAGGTCTCCTGGCTCACAGCCTGGCGCGGTGCGCCGTCTTTCCGCCTTCCCACCCAAGGGCAGTGGCTGTGGATAAGACTTCAGCTGTTCACAGTTGCGGGGGCAGCCGTGGCCTTGACCACGTTCCCTCTTAGCTCCGACGCATGATCGGAGAACCTCGAAAGGGCAGAAGGCTACGCAGCACGCCAACGGTGGTCAATCGCGGCAGTTGACGCCTTGTCGGACTCATGGTGTCCTAGCACGGTTTTTTCAGGTGCCCAGCGTCGTCGCGCGCGGGGTGAAACGGGAAGCCGGTGCGTCCATCTCGGACCAGTCCGGCGCTGCCCCCGCAACGGTAGGCGAACGTAGGGATCGGTAGGCCACTGTGTCGATAAGACATGGGAAGGCGATCCCGCTCTGCAACATGCAGGCGTCGCAAGCCCGGAGACCGGCCTGGAAGCTCAGAGTTTGGCAAACCCGCGGTGGGCGGGCGCAAGCCGGAAGCGTGGACACGCCTGTGTCCGCGGCCCTCGCGCATGCACCCTTCTGCCGATATCAGTCGTCATTGCAGAGGGAACTTCCATGTCCAGCAGCGCCTTGTCTCAATCCGCAGTCGCCTCGTCTTCACTGACCAAGCGCCTGGTCCTGGCCTTCAGCGCCGGGCTAATTGGCCTCTCGCTCGTCTACTTCGCCGGCTTCTCTCATCTCGAGGCCGTACACAACGCTGCTCACGACACCCGCCACAGTGCCGGCTTCCCCTGCCACTGAGGAGGTTTCGATGATCAAGCGTATTGCCCAGACCGCAGGTTTTGCCGGTCTGATCGCCGCCGTGGTGCTGACCCTGTTGCAGAGCCTGTGGGTCACCCCGTTGATTCTCCAGGCGGAAACCTACGAGACGGCCGAGCCCGCCGCCCAAGTGGAACACGTCCACGAACTTGAGGCTTCCGGCGCTGTCGGCGCACATAGCCATGAGCACGATGCCGAAGCCTGGGCGCCGGAAGACGGCTGGCAGCGCACGCTGTCTACCGGAGGTAGCAATCTGGTGGTCGCGGTCGGCTTTGCTCTGATGCTCGCTGGAGTGTTCAGCCTGCGCGGCCCGAGCCGAGCCTGGCAGGGCTTGCTCTGGGGGCTGGGCGGTTTCGCCACCTTCACGCTGGCGCCTTCCATTGGCTTACCGCCCGAACTGCCGGGAACTGCCGCCGCCGATCTGGCTCAGCGCCAGGTCTGGTGGATCGGCACCGCTGCCTCAACTGCCGTCGGGCTGGCGCTGATCGCCTTTGGCCGCCACTGGATCCTGCGTGTCGCAGGTCTGGCGCTGCTGCTGATTCCTCATGTAGTAGGTGCGCCCCAGCCCGAAGTGCACTCCAGCCTGGCGCCGCAAGCCCTGACGCATGAGTTCATCGCAGCCTCGCTGATCACCAACGCGCTGTTCTGGGTTGCCCTTGGTTGGGCGGCAGCCTGGCTCTACCAGCGGCACACTCAAGCGTGAGCTTGCGCAATTCCAACCCCGCAGGCGGTGTAGCCGTCTGCGGGGTTTTGTTTTTTTCGAGGGGGCGGCCATGAGGTTGGTGGCGGGCCTTGGCTGTCGGCGCGGCTGCTCGGCCGAAGAGCTTCGGGGTCTGTTGATGCGGTGCCTTGCTGAAGCCGACCGGCCCCTCAGCACGCTGGTTGCGTTGGCCAGCAGCGAGCACAAGGCCGGTGAACCGGGTTTGCATGACTTGGCCCAGCAACTGGGGTTGCCCCTTCATTGCCTGCCGAGCGCGCGCTTGGCAGCCTACGATGGACAACTCCAGCAAGCTTCGGACCTGGTCCTGCGTACCACCGGCAGCGCTGGCGTCGCCGAAGCTGCAGCGTTGGCCCAGGCATTTGCTTTGTCCGACGGATCAGCCGAACTGCTTATCGAGAAACGCCGCAGCGCCAGCGCGACCTGCGCCCTGGCCTGCATTGATGATGAGGCGCAGCAGCCATGACGGTCTATTTCATCGGCGCCGGTCCCGGTGATCCGGAACTCATCACGGTCAAGGGGCAGCGGCTGATCCGCACCTGCCCGGTGATTCTCTACGCCGGCTCGCTGGTGCCAGAGGCCGTACTGGAAGGACATAACGCCGAGCGGGTGGTGAACACCGCCGAACTGCACTTGGAGGAGATCGTAGCGCTCCTGGCTGAGGCCCATCGCAAGGGGCAGGACGTGGCGCGGGTGCATTCCGGCGACCCTTCGCTATATGGCGCCATCGGCGAGCAGATCCGCCATTTGCGCGAACTGGGGATTTCCTACGAAGTAGTGCCGGGGGTGACAGCCACCGCTGCCTGCGCCGCGCTGCTCGGTTGTGAACTGACCCTGCCGGACATCTCGCAAACCCTGATCCTCACCCGCTACGCCAGCAAGACTCGAATGCCCGAAGGTGAAGCACTGGGCGACCTGGCCCGCCACCGCGCGACCATGGCCATCCACCTTGGCGTCAACCAGTTGGCGAACATCGTCGACGAATTGCTGCCGCATTACGGCCCCGCCTGCCCGATAGCGGTGATTCATCGTGCCAGCTGGCCGGACCAGGATCAGGTAACCGGCACCCTGGCCGATATCCTGCCGAAGGTCGTGGCCAAGGGGTTCCGCCGGACCGCGCTGATTCTGGTCGGACGGGTGCTGGGCGCCGAGGGCTTTGCCGACTCCTCGCTCTATTGCGCCGGCCATGGCCACTTGTTCCGCCCACCGGGAGGAGCTGAGCCGCCACGCGGCTAGTGACGTCTGGCTACTAAACACGCAGAATGCGGATTTTATGCGGCGGGTTCCCACCCCGCGCGATCCTTCTAACCGGCCTTGAGCGACCTGATTTCCCTATGCGAATGCGCTTGATGCTGTTGGGTGGCGGCAATGCACTTGGACAGGCGCTGATTCGCCTCGGCGCCGAAGAAGACATTGGTTTTCTCGCACCGCGTCCGCCCGAACAGGGCTGGGACGCCGCCAGCCTGACCCAGCTGCTCGACGACACACGGCCCGACGCCGTGATCAACCTTGCCTACTACTTCGACTGGTTCCAGGCCGAAGCGGTCGATGCCGCCCGGTTGGCTGCCCAGGAACGTGGCGTCGAGCGGCTTGCTGAGCTTTGTCAGCACCACGGCATCATCCTGCTGCAACCCTCGAGCTACAGGGTGTTCGACGGTTCGCGGGCCACCGCTTACAGTGAGAAGGACGAAACCGTGCCGCGCAGCCAGCGTGGCCAGGCACTCTGGCGCATGGAGCAAAGCGTGCGAGCGGTATGCCCCAAACATGTGCTGCTGCGTTTCGGATGGCTGCTGGATGACAGTCGGGAAGGTTCGGTTGGCCGCTTCCTCCAGCGTGCTGAAAAGGACGGCGAGATATCCCTGGCGGATGACCGCCGCGGCAACCCGACACCGGCAGACGACGCTGCTCGCGTTTTACTTGCCGTGCTCAAGCAGCTCGATTGCCAGGCGCCGCTCTGGGGCACTTACCACTACGGCGGCCATGAGGCCACCACGCCGCTCGCCCTAGGCCAGGCCTTGCTCAGTGAAGCGCGCAGCCTGCATCCGCTGAACGTGCAGGACATCCTGCCCCAGGCCCACGCGGCCCGTCCCGATGCGGCAGACGAGCCGCAGAATGCGGTGCTGGCCTGCAAGAAGATTCTCCATACCTTCGGCATCAAGCCGCGTGCCTGGCGCGCGGCCCTGCCGACTCTTCTGGATCGTTACTACCGTCATGGCTGACTCCCCCATCCTGATCACCGGCGGTGCCGGTTTCATTGGATCGCACCTGACCGATGCGCTGCTTGCCAAGGGCCACAGCGTGCGCGTTCTGGATAACCTGTCCACGGGCCGTCGCAGCAACCTGCCGCTGGAAAACCCCCGGCTTGAACTGATCGAAGGCGATGTCGCCGATGCGGCCCTGCTGGCACGCATCATGGCCGGCTGCAAAGCGGTCGCGCATCTGGCAGCGGTGGCTTCGGTTCAGGCTTCGGTTGACGATCCGGTGGCGACCCATCAGAGCAACTTCGTCGGCACCCTGAACGTGTGCGAAGCCATGCGCCTGCAAGGCGTGAAGCGTGTACTGTTCGCTTCCAGCGCAGCGGTTTACGGACAGAACGGCGAGGGCCAGGCGATTGATGAGGAAACCCCCAAGGCGCCCCTGACGCCCTACGCTGCCGACAAATTGGCCAGTGAGCATTACCTGGACTTCTACCGTCGGCAGCATGGGTTGGAGCCGGCGGTTTTCCGTTTTTTCAATATTTTTGGGCCACGCCAGGACCCGTCGTCGCCTTATTCGGGTGTGATCAGTATCTTCACCGAGCGCGCTCTGGCCGGTTTGCCGATCACGGTGTTCGGCGATGGCGAGCAGACTCGCGATTTCGTCTATATCGGCGATCTGGTGCAAGTGCTGGTGCAGGCACTGGAGCAGCCTGCTGTCGAAGTCGGTGCAGTGAACGTCGGCCTCAACCAGGCCACCAGCCTCAAGCAGTTGCTGGCTGCCATCGAGGGAGTGCTGGGCGGGTTGCCTGCGATCTCCTATGCCGCACCGCGCGCCGGGGATATTCGCCACTCGCGAGCCTGCAATGCCCGTTTGTTGCAGCGCTTCGACTTCCCGCAGCCGACGCCGCTGGGCGTGGGTGTTGCTCGCCTGCTGGGCCGCTGAGCCGGTATCAGGGACTTTGTAGGGGCGAGTTCATTCGCCAAAGGCTGCGCGGCAGCCCCGGCAAGTCAAAAGGGCAGCCCTTTGCTCTGCTTGGCAAATGATTTCTTCCCTACAGTGTTTTTCCTCGCATTCCTGCCCACAAAAAAGGCGCCGGAAGGCGCCTTTGAGCGGGGATATCCCCAGGGAGTGCTCGGTTAGAAGCGATAGCCGACACCAACCATGTAGACCCACGGGTCCACGTCCACGTCCACTTTCACTTTGCCAACACCGGCCAGGTTGGTGGTGGCCTCGGTGTCGATGTCGAGGTACCACACCGCGGCATTGAGCAGCACGTTCTCGGTCAGCATATAGTCCATACCCGCCTCGAAGCCAAGGCCCCAGGAGTCATCCAGCTCCAGATTGCTGAAGCCCTGGCCTTTGCGCTGGCTGGTCAGGTCTTCATCGAAGAACATGGTGTAGTTCAAGCCTGCACCGACGTAGGGCTGGAATGCAGAGCTGGACTCCATTGGGTAGTACTGCAGGGTCAGGGTCGGCGGCAGATGCTTGATGTCGGCCAGCTTGCCGTCCAGTGCGCCAAGACCCTTGACGCCTACTTCATGCTTGAACGGAGTGGCGGCCAGGAGGCCGATGCCGACGTGATCGGTGAACATGTAGGTGCCGGTCAGACCCAATTGGGTGTCGCTGTCCAGAGTTGCCTTCGTGCCTGCGACCTTGGTACCGGCGATGGACAGGTCGGAGCTGTCCTCACGGGGATCGACGGTGGCTGCGCCTGCACGGACGATCACGTCGCCGGCCTTGTGGGCTTGGGCAAGAGGGGACGCAATGGCGAGAGCGAGCAAAGACGCGGTCAGAAGGTGCTTGTGCATGGATGGCTCCAGTCAGTCCTGAATTTTGGTTGGCTGGGCGCAGTTTCTTTGACAGCAGGTATCCGTGTTTTGACCCAGAGCAATGCCGGGCGGGATGTGCAGCCTGGAGCGGCGGATTGTCGCAGGGCCCCGCTGCAGCTCAGTTGGTCGGCGTTTCGTATGGATAAATCTTGCTGGCTTCCATCTGGTAGCCGGCTTCGGCCAGTTCGCTGCTGGTGGGCTTGACCTGCAGCGGACCTTCAATCCAGAACGGCTGGTACAGCGCATCCATCAGTACGCCCAGTTCACTGGTCACATGGACGATCTGGTTCGACGGTGGCGGTGGTACGTGGATGCAGGCCCCGAAGTAGGGTACCAGCAGGAACTCGGTGACACGGCCCGCCTCGGTCACATCCAGCGGCACGATGTAGCCGGGTAGTTTCACTTCCTGGCCATCCAACGCCTTGACCACAGGAGCCGACGGCGATTGCTGGGTGGCGGCGGGGCCGGACTCCGCTGCCAGGGCGTCGGAGAGTTGCGACAGGTCGTGGATAGCGGCTGGCGGCGGAGGCGGCGGGGCGTCCGCCGGGATCATCTCGGACCAGGTCAGCTCACGCACTTCGCTAGCCCAGAGTGGCGTGGTGACGATCAAGAGGAGGGTCAGCAGGATGCGCTTCATCAGGTTCTCACAGGCGGATGGATAGGCCGTCGGCCAGCGACTGCCGATAGGCTCGCCAGGCTGGGACTGTGCCCATCAACAGGGCAGCGGCCAGAATAGCGCCGAGCAGCGCCCACTCATAGGGACTCGGGAACGCCAGCGGCAGGTAGAGGCCGTAACTGGCCTGCACATAGCCCTGGCTGATGCCGATACCGAGGTACAACAGGGCAACACCGAGCACAGCTCCTGCCAGGGCAAGGGTGACGGCCTCCAGGACCAGCAGGCTGCCGATGTGCCAGGGGCGGGCGCCCACTGAACGGAGGATGGCCATCTCCCGGCGGCGCTCATTGAGGCTCGTCAGGATGGCGGTGAGCATGCCGATCAACCCGGTCAGCACGACAAACAGAGAAACCACGAAAAGTGCTTTCTCCACCGTGCCCATCAGGCTCCAGAGCTCCTGCAGGGCAACGCCTGGGAGGATCGCCAGCAACGGTTCGCCGCGAAACTCGTTGATCTGCCGCTGCAAGGCGAAGGTGGCGATCTTGCTGTTGAGCCCGAGCAGGAAGGCGGTGATTGCCTTGGGCTGCAGGTCCATCGCCCGAGCCTGTTCGGCACTGACCTTGCCCTGGCCGCGCGCCGGCACGCCGTTCTGCCAGTCGACGTGCAGCGCTTCCATGCCGGCGAGGGAGATGTGCAGTGTGCGGTCCACTGGGGTGCCGGTGCGCCCGAGTATGCCGACCACGGTGAACGGCTTGTCGTCGTGCTGCGTCAGGCTGACAGTGCTGACGCCGTGAGCTAGGACGATCTTGTCGCCAAGCTTGTGATGCAGGGCTTCGGCCACTTCGGCGCCCAGCACCACCTCGAACATATCGGCGAAGGGCTTACCCCGGGCCAACTGCAGCGGTTGGCCGTGGCCGTAGCGGTAGTGCTGGAAGTAGGCAGGACTGGTGCCCATCACCCGGTAGCCGCGGTGGGAGTCGCCGAGGGAAATGGGGATGGCCCACTTCACGCGGCGGTCCTGGGCAATGGCTTCGAAGCTGTCCCAGCGGATGTTGTTGGTGGCGTTGCCGATGCGGAATACGGAATACAGGAGCAGGTTCACCGAACCGGAGCGGGCGCCGACGATCAGGTCGGTGCCACTGGTGGTGCTGGCGAAACTGGCGCGAGCTTCGGTGCGGACACGCTCCACGGCCAGCAGCAGGCAGACCGATAGTGCGATGGCAAAGACTGTCAGCAGGGCAGTGAAGCGGCGGTTGGCCAGGCTGGCCAGGGCCAGGCGCAGCAGATACATCTCAAACCTCCAGAGGGCGCGCGGCGTGATTCAGGTCGGACAGCGACAGGCTACGGTCAAACAGGGACGCCAGGCTCTGGTCATGGCTGACGAACAGCAAGCTGGCGCCGGCTTCACGGCACTCGGCGAAGAGCAGTCGCAGGAAAGCTTCGCGGGCATCGGCATCGAGCGCCGAGGTGGGTTCGTCGGCGATCACCAGTTCCGGTTGGCCGATCAGTGCGCGGGCAGCGGCGACCCGCTGCTGCTGGCCGATGGAGAGGGCGTCAGCTCGACGTCCCAGCAGATCTTCCTTGAGACCGAGGTGGCGTAGCAGTGTAGCGGCGGCCTGGTCGACACTGCCGTGGCGCTGGCGCGCGCGTTCGGTGCGCAAGCGGGAGAAGTGACAGGGCAGCTCGACGTTCTCGCGCACCGAGAGAAACGGCAGCAGGTTGAATTGCTGGAAGATGTAGCCGGTGTGGTCGACTCGAAAGCGATCACGGGCGCTGGGGGAGAGCTGAGTCAACTCCTGGCCGAGCAGTCGGATGCTACCGCGATTGGGGTTCTGCACGCCGCCCAGCAGGCCGAGCAGTGTGGTTTTGCCACTGCCGCTGGGCCCCTTGAGGAACAGGCTTTCGCCTCGTTGCAGACGGAACTCGGGGATATCCAGCAGTTCCGGGTGGCCGGGCCAGGCAAAGCCCAGCCTCTGGAGTTCGATCAGTGTCTGGCTCATGGATGGCCAGCCGGGTTGCTCCGACTGGTTCTACGTTGGGTTAGAAACTGAGAGTGGCGTTGTCGCGGGTGAGTTCGGCACCTTGTTGCCCCTGCGGACCGATCAGTTGCACCTGAATTTTCTCGGTTGCAGGGAAGCGCTTGAAGAGTTGCGTGAGGTCAAGTTGCTGCAGGGCGTCGGGAGCCTGGCAGGTCATCTGGTAATGGGCGTGAACGTTGCTGTGCTCATGTTCGTGACCCTTGGCATGGTCTTCATGGGGCTCATCGTCATGGTGTGGCTCGTCGTCGAACAGTGGGCTCTCCAATTCTTGGGAGGCAACCGCGCAGATTGCCGCGTTAGGAATGCCGAAGAGAACCAGCGGCTGCACCAGTTCCTCACGGGCAGCGGCGGCCTTGGCCTTGTCCGATGCGCTTCGGGCCGCGTGCTCGAAACCGACCAGGTTCATCGCCGGGCTGTCCAGCTCCAGTTCCAGGGTGTTGCCGTCCAGGGCAGCATTCAAGCGCGCGATGCCATGCTCGTGAGTTTCAAGGCTGCCGTGCGCTTCTTGTTCGTGACCGTGGTCATGTCCGTAGGGCTGAGCGTGGGCGGCGGTCAGGGGTAGCAAGGCAAATGGCAGGGCAAGGAACAGGTGACGCATAGCGCTCTCCGGGAAATTTTGCGTTACGTTATAACAATTTTGGCTTGCTTGGCCAACCTGCTTGGCGCCCCGATGACCGGCGTGGGAGCATTACTGACAGTCTTTTGGAGGAGTTGGACATGCTGCGTATTCGCGGGCATATCGGGGAATGGGCGGTCGATCTTGCGGTGGAGATGGATGCCGAGGACTGGGACCGGCTGACCAGCCGCCTGACGGCCGAGGCGGGCGCCGTACCGCCGGCTGCGGTAGCCAGGCCGACTGAGCGTGGCGATGCGTTATGGGAGACCGCACAGCAGCTGCTGCGTGACGCCGGGCAGATGGAAGGGCCGCGGTTGTTGGCTGAGCTGGAAGCCCTGGCTGGTGGTGCGGCAGCGGGCAAGCGCCTGTTGGTGCGGCTGCGTCACAGTGAGCGGGTGCTTGTAGAGGTCGGCGAGGATGCGCCGCTATACATCTGGCGCGGTTGATGGCTAATTAGTGGCCCGGACTTCAGTCCGGGCTACGAGGGAGAGCGGAACAGTTGCTCAATAGATCGCCTGATACAGCTTGCGGCGGTAAGTGGTAACGAGTGGGTGGTCATTGCCCAGCAGGTCGAATACCTGAAGCAGGGTCTTGTGCGGCAGGCCGTCGGCATGGCTGCGGTTGCGGACGAATAGCTTGAGCAGACCATCCAGCGCCGGCTCGTATTGCTGGCGGGAGAGCTGCTGGATCGACAATTGATAAAGCGCCTCGTCGTCACCCGCGTCCTGGGCCAGGCGGGACTTCAGGCTGGCCACTTCCGGCAGATCGGCCGCCTGGCGCAGGAAGGTCAGTTGGGCGCGGGCACCGGCCAGGGCCTGTTTATGTTCGTCGCTCTTCACTGCATTCAGCACGGCTTCCGCTTCACCCAGTTCGCCACGCTCGGCGAGGCAGCGTCCATAAAGGATCAGCGCAGCAGCGTTGGTGTTGTCTTCGGTCAGCAGTTGCTTGAGCAGGTTTTCGGCTTCGCCGATGCGACCCTCGGCAAACAGAGCCTGGGCGCTGTCCAGCAGGTTGCATTCGGGCGCGGCCGGCTGCTGCACGTGGGGTTCAAGCATCGTGCGGATGGCCGATTCGGGCTGCGCACCAGCGAAACCGTCGACCGGCTGACCGTCCTTGAACAGCACCACGGTGGGCAAGCTACGGATCCCGAAGCGCATCACGATGTCCTGCTCGATATCGCAGTTGACCTTGGCCAGCAACAGCTCGCCTTGATAGGACTCGGTGATTTGTGCCAGCAGCGGCATCAGGGCTTTGCAGGGGGCGCACCAGTCAGCCCAGAAATCCACCAGTACGGGTTTCTGGAAGGAGCTCTGGATCACCGCCTGGTCGAAGTCGGCGCCGGTGGTATCGAAGATATAAGGGCTGTCGCTCATCTGAAGTCTCGAAAGCGCAAGAGATGTGCGAACTATAAAGGTGCCAGCGGCTGGACGGATACAGCGGAATGGCTATCTACCATGCCCGGAGCGGTTTCCTGTGGGGGCGAATTCATTCGCGAACCGGGTCGAAGACCCGGCCATGGACGTCCAGAGAGGGCCGCTGCGCGACCCATTGCGAAGGAGTTCGCACCCAAAGGTGTCTGCAGCTCGCCACTGAACAGTCAGCGAATGGCGTGATACAGGCTCACGTTGCGAAATTCCGCGGGCTCGGCCAGGTCCGGCCAGGTGCAGGCGTCCAGCACCGCCAGGCGGGTGTAAAGCGGGTGCTGGAAGTCGCGCACGCGCGAGTCGGCCACCAGAGCTTGGCGGCCGCGAGTGAGGAAGTGATCGAGCAGTGGCAGGTTGGCGCGGTCGTAGAGCACATCGGCGACGATGATCAGGTCGAAGCGATCCTGCTCCCGGAAGAAGTCCGTCGAGTAGCTGAGCGTCACGCCGTTCAGCTCGGCATTGGCACGGCAGGCCTCCAGGGCCAGCGGGTCCAGGTCGCAGGCTACGGCTTCAGCGGCGCCGGCCTTGGCGGCGGCGATGGCGGCAACCCCCGAGCCGGTACCAAAGTCGAGTACGCGCTTGCCGGCGACCCAGTCGGGCTTTTCCGCCAGCCAGCGTGCCAGGGCCAGGCCGCTGGCCCAGCAGAAGCACCAGTAGGGCGGTTCCTCTAGGATGCGGCGGGTTTCCTCGGGGCTGAAGGCGCGATCCATGTTCTCAGCGTCGATCAGCCAGAGTTTGAGGTCGGTGCCTGGCAGGGTTTCCGCACTGAGGCGGGCGTCGCCGAGCAACTGACTGAGCGCCTGCTGCAAGTGTTGCGGGGCAATCATGGGGCCGGTACCAGTTGCAGTGTGCCGAGGGCGCGGCTTTCGGGCTGGGTGATGAGCAACGGGTTGAGCCTCTGGATCAGGCGGCCGGACTGGCTGACACGGGCGCGTAACTCTACCCGCTCGCCCCTTGGGAAGGTCTCGGGGTTGAACAGCAGGCGAAAGGGCAGGGGACCGCCGTTGCCATTCAGTAGTTGGCTGCCGAGCAGGCGTAGCGGGCGGTCACGGCCATCGACTTGCAACAGCGCGAGCTCCACTTCGCTGCCGGCTGGCGGCTGTTGCAGGACTCCGCTGAGCTCGCGCAAGTGGGCGGGTGTCGCGGCCTCGACCTTGGGGGATGGGGCCACAGGCTTGGCTGGTGCCGGCGGCTCGCTGGAACAGGCGGCCAACAGGCCGGCGAGGAACAAGGGAATGTAGGGGCGCATGCTGGGTTCCTGAGCTTTGCGAGTCCGCCCATGGGCAACGTCCAGCGTTGGCATCCGCTGCATCCTGCGCGCATGCGCAAGAACCTGAACAGACTCTGTGCGCGGGCCTTATAGCGCAAAGCCAGCGGCTTGTCTTGCCCTCGGGATGCGCTACCATGGTCCACCTTTTGCCAATGCCTGCTGCCACGCCATGCACTGTCCCTTCTGCGGCGCCCACGACACCAAGGTCATCGATTCACGGCTGGTTGCCGAGGGCGACCAGGTGCGCCGTCGGCGCGAGTGCCTGGCCTGCGAGGAGCGTTTTACCACCTTCGAGACTGCCGAACTGGTCATGCCCAGGCTGATCAAGCAGGACGGCAGCCGCCAGCCTTTCGACGAGGACAAGCTGCGTGCCGGCATGCAGCGAGCGCTGGAAAAACGGCCGGTCAGCGTCGAGCGCCTCGAAGCCGCCATTGCCCATATCAAGCACAAGCTGCGCGCCACCGGCGAGCGTGAGGTGAAGTCGAGGGTCCTGGGCGAACTGGTGATGGCCGAGCTGCAGAAGCTCGACGAGGTCGCCTACATTCGCTTCGCCTCGGTCTACCGCCGCTTCCAGGACCTCAACGAATTCCGCGAGGAAATCGAACGCCTGGCCCGCGAGCCATCGAAAGACTAATGGACAGCAACGACCAGGCCTACATGGCCCGCGCCCTTGAGTTGGCGCGCAAAGGCATCTATTCCACCCATCCCAACCCCCGCGTAGGTTGCGTCATCGTGCGCGGCGGGCAGATCGTGGGCGAAGGCTGGCATGTCCGTGCCGGGGAACCCCATGCCGAAGTGCATGCCCTGCGCCAGGCCGGCGACCTCGCTCGCAGTGCCACCGCCTACGTCACCTTGGAGCCTTGCAGTCACCACGGCCGCACGCCACCCTGCGCCGATGCGCTGGTGAGTGCTGGCGTCGCCCGGGTGGTGGCTGCCATGCAGGACCCCAACCCGCAGGTGGCTGGCCGTGGCCTCAAACGCCTGGCGGATGCGGGCATCGATGTGCAGAGCGGCGTGCTCGAGGCCGATGCGCGGGCGCTCAACGTTGGCTTCATCAAGCGTATGGAGCAGGGCCTGCCCTTTGTGCGGGTCAAGCTGGCGATGAGCCTGGACGGTCGTACGGCCATGGCCAGCGGCGAGAGCCAGTGGATCACCGGCCCCGAAGCACGCGCTGCGGTACAGCGCCTGCGGGCTCGCTCCAGTGTGGTGCTGACGGGTGCCGATACGGTTCTGGCCGATGGCGCGCGCCTTACCGTGCGTCCGGACGAGCTGGGGCTGAATGCCGAGCTCACTGCCCTGGCGCTCAGTCGTCCGCCACTGCGGGTGCTGGTCGATGGCCGCCTGCGGGTGCCACTCGATGCTCCGTTCTTTCAGGCAGGTCCTGCGTTGGTGGCCACCTGTGCCGCAGTCGAGTCAGGTGAGCCATTCAAGGCGGCGGGTCATGAGCTGTTGTGCGTCCCGGGTATGGATGGCCAGGTCGATCTGCGCCAACTGTTGAGGGAGCTGGCCGCGCGTGGAGCCAGCGAGGTATTGGTCGAAGCCGGACCGCGCCTGGCAGGGGCGTTCGCCAGTGCCGGGCTGGTGGATGAGTACCAGCTGTTCGTCGCCGCCAAGTTCCTCGGTTCCAGCGCGCGCCCGTTGCTGGACTGGCCGCTGGCGCGAATGGCCGAGGCCCCGGAACTGAAGATCATCGAGATGCGTGCGGTCGGCGACGACTGGCGCGTCATCGCCGTGCCTCGCCGCGACAGCTGAACACTGGCCTGGGCGCATCGCGCGATGGGGCGATGCAACTTCCCCGTGACTGTGATAAAACGCCTGCCAGTCATGTTCAATGCATGGCTGAAACGTTCTCAGGGCGGGGTGCAAGTCCCCACCGGCGGTAATTGCGCGCAAGGCGCAGAGCCCGCGAGCGCCTGCTTGCAGGAGCCTTCTCACGATTAGGCGAGCTAGAGCGAGACAAGGTGCAACGACCAACGGGAGTAACAGCCATAGGCTGGCCCGAAGGGGGAGCGCCAGCGAATCAAACAACCGAGGAAGCGAAGTTTACGAGTGTAAATGAGCATTCCGAGGCTGTTTTCAACGCCGTATCGCCGATGCGCAGCAAATCGTGGGCTGGCTCCCTGGCAGGGTCAGCAGACCCGGTGAGATCCCGGGGCCGACGGTAACAGTCCGGATGAAGAGAGAACGGGATTGCCTGCATAGGCTCAGGTACCTTCGTGCCTGCGTATATCCCATTCGATCCGAAAGCCCTGTTTTTTACGAAACAGGAGTTCCATCGATGTCACAAGCAACAGTCCAATCCCTACCGACGCCGGCGGCCTGCCTGCGCGCGGGCGAGGGGCGGGCGCCTATAATGCGTCTTCTGCCGGCCAGCGCCGGCCTGGTTCTAGCTCTGGAGGCCCCATGTTCACTGGCATAATCGAAGCCATTGGCACCATTCGCGCGCTGACCCCGAAGGGCGGTGACGTCCGCGTCCTGGTGGAAACCGGCAAGCTGGACCTGGGCGACGTCAAGCTGGGCGACAGCATCGCGGTCAATGGCATCTGCCTGACCGCCGTCGAGCTGCCGGGCAACGGCTTCTGGGCCGATGTCAGTCGCGAGACCCTGGCCCGTTCGGCATTCGACGACCTCAAGCCAGGCAGCCGAGTCAACCTGGAAAAGGCCCTGACTCCCTCGAGCCGCCTTGGCGGCCATCTGGTCAGCGGCCATGTCGACGGCGTCGGCGAAGTCGTGGCGCGGGAAGACAACGCCCGTGCCGTTCAATTCAGGATCCGCGCACCGCGTGAACTGGCGAAATACATTGCCCTGAAAGGGTCGATCACAGTCGACGGCACGAGCCTGACGGTGAACGCGGTGAATGGTGCCGAGTTCGAGCTGACCATCGTTCCGCACACCCTGGGCGAGACCATCATGGCCGACTACCGGCCAGGGCGCCGGGTCAACCTCGAGGTGGACTTGCTGGCCCGCTACCTGGAACGCCTGCTGCTGGGCGACAAGGCAGCCGAGCCCCAGGCGTCCGGCCTGACTGAAAGTTTCCTGGCCGAACACGGCTACCTCAAACACTGAATTCATAAGGAGGGCCCATGGCTCTCAACACGATTGATGAACTGATCGAAGACATCCGCCAGGGCAAGATGGTCATCCTCATGGATGACGAGGATCGCGAGAACGAAGGCGACCTGATCATGGCCTCCGAGTGCGTGCAAGCCGAGCACATCAACTTCATGGCCAGGTTCGCTCGCGGCCTGATCTGCATGCCGATGACCCGCGAACGCTGCGAGCTGCTCAAGCTGCCGCTGATGGCACCGCGCAACGGTTCCGGCTTCGGCACAAAGTTCACCGTCTCCATCGAGGCGGCCGAGGGCGTGACTACCGGCATTTCCGCCGCTGACCGCGCCCGCACCGTGCAGGTAGCCGCCGCCAAGAGCGCCAAGGCCGAGGACATCGTCAGCCCCGGTCACATCTTCCCGCTGATGGCCCAGCCGGGCGGCGTGCTGGCCCGTGCCGGCCACACCGAAGCGGCCTGCGACCTGGCTCGTATGGCGGGCTTCGAGCCCAGCGGTGTGATCTGCGAAATCATGAATGACGACGGCACCATGTCCCGTCGCCCCGAGCTGGAGGCCTTCGCCGCCGAGCACGGGATCAAGATCGGCACGATCGCCGACCTCATCCATTACCGCCTGATCCATGAGCGCACCATCGAGCGCATTGCCGAGCAACCATTGGACAGCGAGGTGGGCCACTTCAACCTGGTGACCTACCGCGACTCCGTCGAAGGCGACATCCACATGGCCCTGACCCTGGGTACCATCAGCCCCGACGAGCCGACCCTGGTGCGGGTGCACAACATGGACCCGCTGCGCGACCTGTTCATGGTCAACCAGGCTGGCCGCTGGAGCCTGAGGGCCGCCATGTCCGCCGTGGCCAAGGCCGGCAGCGGCGTGGTGCTGTTGCTGGGCAATCCGCTGACCGGTCCGCAACTGCTGGCCCACCTGGAGCGTCAGCTCGGTGCGGATGCCAAGGTCACCAACCCGACGACCTACAGCACCGTGGGTGCCGGTTCGCAGATTCTGCGTGACCTCGGGGTGCGTAAGATGCGCCTGATGAGTTCGCCGATGAAGTTCAATGCGATATCCGGTTTCGACCTGGAAGTTGTAGAATACTTGCCCGCTGAATGACCCGCAGGGCCCCGGCCAAAGAATGGTCGGGGCCCTCGCTCTTTAATTGACGAGAACTCGCCCATGTCCCTGAAGACCATCGAAGGTACCTTCATCGCCCCCAAAGGCCGCTATGCCCTGGTGGTCGGCCGTTTCAACAGCTTCGTCGTCGAAAGCCTGGTGAGCGGCGCCGTAGACGCCCTGGTTCGCCACGGTGTTCGTGAAGACGACATCACCCTGATTCGCGCTCCAGGCGCCTTTGAAATCCCGCTGGTAGCCCAGAAGGTCGCCCAGCAAGGCGAGTACTCCGCCATCATCGCCCTCGGCGCGGTCATTCGTGGCGGCACCCCGCACTTCGAATACGTAGCCGGTGAATGCACCAAGGGCTTGGCCCAGGTTTCCATGGAGTTCGGCGTTCCGGTCGCCTTCGGCGTCCTCACCGTCGACTCCATCGAGCAGGCCATCGAGCGTTCCGGCACCAAAGCAGGCAACAAGGGCGCTGAAGCTGCCCTGTCCGCCCTGGAGATGGTCAGCCTGCTGGCTGCCCTGGAGGCCAAGTGAGCAACGCAGACGGTTCGGCGCCCAAGGCACCGAAAGGCAAGATCGCAGCCCGTCGCCAGGCCCGCAGCCTGGCGATGCAAGCGCTGTACTCGTGGCATATCGCCGGCCAGGCACTCAACGAGATCGAGGCGCAGTTCCGCGTCGACAACGATTTCAGTACGGTCGACGGCGCGTACTTCCACGAGATCCTGCACGGCGTGCCCCGCCTGAAGACTGAGATCGACGCAGCCTTCCTGCCCTGCCTGGATCGCGCCATCGAGGAAGTTGATCCGGTCGAACTGGCGATCCTGCGCCTATCCACCTACGAGCTGATGAACCGCGTCGATGTGCCTTATCGTGTGGTCATCAACGAAGGTATCGAACTGGCCAAGGTGTTCGGCGCTACCGACGGGCACAAGTTCGTCAACGGCGTGCTGGACAAGCTGGCTCCGCGCCTTCGTGCAGCGGAAGTCCGCGGCGGCAAGCGCTGATCGCAGCCTGGCCTGTGGGTGAGTTCGAGCTGATCCGTCGCTTCTTCGCCTCTGCCGCCTGTGCGGCCGGAGGCGAAGGCATTGCCCTGGGCATCGGCGATGATTGTGCCTTGCTGCACCTGCCGGCCGGCGAACAGCTTGCAGTGTCGACCGACACCCTGGTGTCCGGGGTGCATTTCCCCCAGGACGCCGACCCCTATCGCCTCGGCCAGCGCGCGCTGGCAGTTTCCGCCAGTGACCTGGCCGCGATGGGCGCCACGCCCCTGGCCTTCACCCTGGCGCTGACCCTGCCCGATGCCCGGGCCGACTGGCTCGAGGAATTTGCCCTCGGCTTGTCCAGCATGGCCCGCGACTGCCACCTGGGCCTGGTTGGCGGCGACACCACCCGTGGCCCGCTGAGCCTGACCCTCACCGTCTTCGGCCGCGTGCCGGCCGGTCGCGCCCTGACCCGCGCCGGGGCACGCTCAGGTGACCTGCTTTGCGTTGGTGGCAGCCTGGGTGATGGTGCTGGCGCCTTGCCGCTGGTGCTGGGGGAGCGGGAGGACAGCAGCCCCGAGGCGCATTACCTGCTGCAGCGCTACTGGGCCCCGCAGCCCCAACTGGCCCTGGGCCAGGCCTTGCGCGGGCGAGCGACTGCCGCGCTGGATATCTCCGATGGCCTGTTGGCTGACTGTGGCCATATCGCCGCGGCGTCTTCTGTGGCGCTGTGGGTAGAGGCCGCGCGCCTGCCCCTGTCGCCAGCCCTTCAACAACTGTTCCCAAGGGATTTCGCGCTCAACTGTGCGTTGGCCGGCGGTGATGATTACCGCCTGGCCTTTACCCTTCCCGCGAACGAACTGCCTGCCGTACAGGCCGCCTGGCCGGATGTCCGCGTGGTTGGCCGGGTCGAGGCCGGGCAGGGCGTGCATCTGCTGGACGCGGCCGGGAACGAATCACGGCCACCAGCGCTGGGTTATCAACATTTCGGGAGTCAAGGTGACTGATCGCGAATCGGCCTCTACACAGCCGATCCCCCATTCGGTATGGAGCAACCCCTGGCATTTCATCGCCTTCGGCTTCGGTTCCGGCACATTGCCCAAGGCGCCCGGCACCTGGGGCTCGATGGTGGCGCTGCCGTTCATCCCGTTGTGGCAGATGCTGCCCGACTGGGGCTACTGGCTGATGCTCGGGGTGACCATGCTGTTCGGCTTCTGGCTCTGCGGCAAGGTGGCCGATGACCTGCGCGTGCATGACCATGAAGGCATCGTCTGGGACGAGATGGTCGGCATGTGGATCACCCTCTGGTTGGTGCCGGAAGGCTGGCACTGGCTCCTGCTAGGCTTTGTAGTGTTCCGGGTGATGGATATCGTCAAGCCCTGGCCGATCCACTGGATCGACCGTCACGTCCATGGCGGCGTGGGGATCATGCTCGATGACGTGCTGGCCGGCGTGTTCGCCTGGTTGGCAATGCAGTTGATTATCTGGGGCCTGGCCTAAGGCTCCAGGGAGCATTCGTCGGGAGGGGGCCTGCGGGAGGTCGGGTGATGCGCCATTGGATACTGGGTGTTCTGATCGCCTGCCTCGTCCTGCCCGTGGCGCGGGCACAAGACCTACCGCCAACTGAAATTCGCCTGGCCAGTGAAGTCTGGCCGCAACATACCGAGGCTGACGGCACGGGGCTGGGCTGGGACGTGCTGCGCAAGGTGTTCGAGCCCGAAGGCATCCTGATCAAGATCCGTTCCGTGCCCTACACGCGTTCGATCGGGCTGGTACAGCGGGGGGATGCGGACGCCTGGCTGGGCTCCTATCGCAATGAGGTGAAGGGCGTGGTCTATCCACGTTGGCACTATGACGCCGATCAGGTTTCCGCGCTCTCCCTTGCTTCAACGCAGGCTCCGACGCTGGCCACCATCGGCCAGTATCGACTGGTCTGGGTGCGTGGCTACGATTACCAGGACTACCTGCCCAACCTGCGCCACTTCGGGGAGATCCAGCGTCGAGCCGGCGTGCTGTCGATGCTTGACCAGGGACATGTGGATTTCTTCATCGATGCGCACACCGAAGTCGACGGCGTGCTCAAGGATTCGCCGCAGCCCGAGCGCTACCGGGTGACGCTCCTGAGGAGCCTGCCGCTTTACCTCGGGTTTGCCGATACCCCGCGCGGGCGCCATCTGGCTGAGGTCTTCGACCGGCGGATGACGGCACTGGTCGCCAGTGGCGAGTTGCGTCCGCTGTTCAAACGCTGGAAGCAACCTTACCCCTTCGACAAGGACCTGGAGACGCCCCATGCCGCGCAGTGAGTCATACCTGGCAGCCCTCATCCTGCTGGCCGTTGCGAACTTCGCCGGAGCGGCCCAGGTGCAGGTCGTCGGGCTTTTTCCCGGCGCCGCGGTGATCAACGTCGACGGTCAGCGCAAGCTGGTGAAGGTCGGGCAGACTGGTCCGGGCGGCGTTCAGGTGATCAGTGCCGACAGCAAGGGCGCGGTGCTGCGGATCGACGGTGTCGAGCGCGCCTACGGGCTGTCCCGGGAATACAACGAGATGGGCAGCACCGGCTCACTGCAGAAGACGCAGCTGAGTGTCGCTCGTGGTAACGACGGCCACTTCCAGGTGGCGGGTTCGATCGATGGTCACCCGGTGCAGTTCCTGATCGATACCGGCGCGACCAGCGTAGCGATGAACGAGAACCAGGCACGTCGCCTGGGCATCGATTACCGGGTGACCGGGCTGCCGATGAAGGCCAGTACCGCTGCAGGTCCCGTCAACGCCTGGCGCGTGAAGTTCGACCGCGTCAAGGTCGGGGCCATCGAGGTGCTTGGCGTCGAAGGCGCAGTCATCGAGGGCGGGGCCCCGGTCGACGTGCTGCTGGGCATGAGCTTTCTCAACCGTGTCCGTTGGCGCGAAGAGCAAGGTGTGCTGATGCTGGAGTCCAAATTCTAGGGGCCTGCCGTGGCCGTGATCGACCAATTCGATACTTATCCCCAACCATTCAATCTGACTCGCCGGATAGCGCTGCTGCTACAATGCCGGCCTTGCGAATCTCCAGGAGTTTCTCGGTGTCTGTCGTCTTTGTCGCCGCCTCCCAGCTGCCCACACCTTTCGGCGTGTTCACCATGCATGGCTTCCTCGATGAGGCCAATGGCAAGGAACACGTTGCCCTGACCCTTGGCGAGGTGGCCGACGGTGCGCCCGTGCTGGGCCGCCTGCACTCCGAATGCCTGACCGGCGATGCGCTCTTCAGCCTCCGCTGTGATTGCGGGTTCCAGCTGGAGGCAGCCCTGCGTGCCATCGCCAATGAAGGCCGTGGCGTGCTCCTCTACCTGCGCCAGGAAGGGCGCGGTATCGGCCTGCTGAACAAGATCCGCGCCTATGAGCTGCAGGATGGTGGAGCGGATACCGTGGAAGCGAACGAGCGCCTGGGGTTCGGCGCTGACCAACGTGACTACGCCATGTGCCAGCCGATGCTCGAGCACCTGGGCATTACCGCCGTGAAGCTGATGACCAACAACCCGCGCAAGGTCAAGGCGCTGGAAAGCTACGGCCTCAATGTGGCCGAGCGAGTCCCGCTGCAGACCGGCCTCAATCCGCATAATCGCAAGTACCTGGCCACCAAGGCCGGCAAGCTTGGGCACATGCTCGGCAACATGCATCAGGCGGAAGCCGAGTCTTGAGCCGGCCCGAGGTTCGCCGCCGGTTGTCCGTGGCCTGGTGGTGCCAGCTGGGCCTGACCCTGTCGCCGCTGTTCCTGGTCAACCTGTTGTTCGGCGATCGCGAACCTCTGCTGCCCGTGCTGCAGATGCCGATGTTCATAGCCGGGCTGGCCTCCATGTTCCTCAGTCTGCGGTTGTTCGGCGGCTACAAGCGCGCCTTGGTGGCGACTGAGGCCGCACTGGACGGGCCTGAAGAACCGGCAGCCTGGGAAGCCCTGGCCAACAGCCGGCGCCGCGCTTTCCTGGCCGCGGGTCTCCCGGCCTGGATCGCCGCCCTGGGCGTATTCGTCGGCCTCAATGGCGTCGCCCTATTCCTCCTCGCCTTGAGCAGCGTCGTGTTGCTCTACCTCTATCGAATTCCCCGCCAACTCGCCTGATGCGCCGGCTTACCGCTCTCCTGCTGCTCTGCCTGGCGTTGCCCGCTGCGGCCCAGTTGCGGGTGGTGAGCCTGGCGCCGTCGCTGAGCGAGGTGATGCTCGAACTCGAGGCGGGCGACATGCTGGTCGGCGTGCTCGATGCCGGAGAACGACCGGCCGCCCTGGCTGGCCTGCCCTCGGTTGGACGCTATGGCCAGCTGCAGGCAGAAAGCCTGCTGAGCCTGAAGCCCGATCTGGTGCTGCTCTGGCCCGATAGCGTTGGTGCCGCCGGCCGCGAGCAGTTGCGCAAGCTCGACGTCCCGCAGTTGGTCGTGGCTCCGCGCGACCTCGTGCAATTGGCCGGGGCCTTCGCCGAGATCGGCGCACGTATCGGTCGGCCGGAAAAGGGGCGCCAGTTGGCAGAGCGTTTCGCAGCGGGGCTCGCTGAGTTGCGCCAGCGTTATCGCCGCGCGGTGCCGCTTCCGGTTTTCTATCAAGTGTGGGATCAGCCGCTCTATACGTTGGGCGGCCAGCAGATCATCAGTGATGCGTTGCGCGTCTGCGGGGCCGAGAATGTCTTTGCCGAGCTAGTCCTGCCGGCACCCCAGGTCAGTGTCGAAGCCGTGCTGCAGCGCAATCCTCAGGTCATCCTGGTCAGCGAGCCCGCCCAGGCCAAGGCCTGGGAGGCCTGGCCGCAGTTGGCGGCGGTGCGCAACAAACAAGTCTGGGCCGTGCCCGATCGCGGCCTGGAGCGGCCGAGTTTCCAGATGCTGGGGGCGATGGAGGCGCTGTGCCGGCTACTGGCGCGCGCCCCGTAGGAGCGAGCAGGCTCGCTCCTACGGGGTCATTGGTCCAGCAAGGCCATCCGCGTGCGGATCGATGCTTCGATACCCGCGGCATCCAGACCACATTCGGCGAGCATTTCCGCCGGCTTGGCGTGTTCGACGTAGTAGTCTGGCAGGCCCAGGTGGAGGATCGGCTTGACCAGATTTTCGCGGGCGAGGAACTCGCTCACGGCGGCACCGGCGCCACCCATCACGCTGTTCTCTTCAATCGTCACCAGCAGCTCGTGGCTCCCAGCCAGCTCGCGCACCAGGGCTTCGTCCAGAGGTTTGACGAAACGCATGTCGACCACGGTGGCGTCAAGGGCTCCGGCCACCTTCAGCGCCTCGGCCAGTTGCACGCCGAACACCAGTAAGGCGACTTTCTGGCCGCGGCGACGGACCACGCCCTTGCCGATTTCCACTGGCGTCAGGACCGGATCGATCGGTGCGTTCGGGCCACTGCCACGCGGGTAGCGGACGGCAGCGGGGCCTTCGAACTGGTAGCCGGTGGTCAGCAGCAGGCGCAGCTCGTTCTCGTCGCTGGGCGTCATCACCAGGATCCCGGGGATGCAGCGCAGGTAGGAGAGGTCAAAGCTGCCGGCGTGGGTTGGGCCGTCCTCGCCGACGAGGCCGGCGCGGTCGATGGCGAACAGTACGTCGAGGTTCTGCACCGCCACGTCATGGATCAGTTGGTCGTAACCGCGCTGCAGGAACGTGGAGTAGATCGCCACCACCGGCTTGGCGCCATCGCAGGCCATGCCGGCCGCCAGGGTCACGGCGTGCTGTTCGGCAATGGCGACATCGAAGTAGCGGTCAGGGAAGCGCTGGCTGAAGGCGACGAGGTCAGAGCCTTCCTTCATCGCCGGAGTGATGCCCACCAGACGCGGGTCCTGCCCGGCCATGTCGCACAGCCATTGGCCAAAGACGTTGGAGTATCGGGGGCCGGAGGCTTTCTTCGGTGCAGTCGGAGCGTTGATCGGCTCCAGCTTGGTGATCGCGTGGTAGCCGATCGGGTCGGCTTCGGCCGGGGCAAAGCCCTTGCCCTTCTTGGTCACCACGTGGAGGAACTGCGGACCCTTGAGGTCACGCATGTTGCGCAGGGTGGAGACCAAGGTGGGCAGGTCGTGGCCGTCGATGGGGCCGATGTAGTTCCAGCCCAGTTCCTCGAACAGGGTCCCGGGGACCAGCATGCCCTTGGCGTATTCCTCGGTGCGACGGGCGATTTCCCAGGCGCCGGGCAGGCGCGACAGCACCTTCTTGCTGCCTTCACGCATGCTCGCGTAGGTGCGGCTGGAGAGGATCTTGGCCAGGTAGTTGGACAGGCCGCCGACGTTGTGCGAGATCGACATGTCGTTGTCGTTGAGGATCACGAGCATGTCGGCCTGAACGTCCGAAGCATGGTTGAGCGCCTCGAAGGCCATGCCGGCGGTCAGCGCACCGTCGCCGATGACGGCAATCGACTTGCGGCTGGAGCCTTGCATGCGCGCGGCGATGGCCATCCCCAGGGCAGCGCTGATGGAGGTGCTGGAGTGGCCGACGCCGAAGGTGTCGTACTCGCTCTCCACGCGGCGCGGGAAGGCGGCGATGCCGTCCTTCTGGCGCAGGGTACCCATCTGCTCGCGGCGCCCGGTGAGGATCTTGTGCGGGTAGGCCTGATGGCCCACGTCCCAGACCAGCCGGTCGTCGGGTGTGTCATAGACGTAATGCAGGGCGATGGTCAGCTCGACCACGCCCAGCCCGGCACCGAAATGCCCGCCGGTCTGGCCGACGGTATAGAGCAGGTACTGGCGCAGTTCGTCGGCCAGGGTTTCCAGCTCTGCCTCGCCAAGCCGGCGCAGTTGATCCGGCGTCGCCGCGCGGTCAAGCAGGGGCGTTACGGGGCGTTCGCGGGGAATCTCATGGAACGTCGTGGGCATCAGGCGAATCGTTATAGGAAAAAAAGATGCGGAAGTTTACCTGATGCACCCGGAACTGCCCAAACACCGTGTCAGCCAGTTCGCGCCGTAAGGGGTAATCGCCTACGCCGGATACTGTCGCGCGAGGAAGTCCAGCAGGCGCTCATTGACCTGCTCGGGGCATTCGTTCTGGATCCAGTGGCCGCAACCGGGCAGCCGATGCTGCTCGAGGCGTGGCACTAGGTCAGCCATGCGCTTGAGCGTGTAGGCCTCCAGCCGGGCCACCGGGTCCAGGTCGCCAACCAGAAACAGCGCGGGCTGCTCGATCTGCCGACCGGCGAGGTGTTCCGTCTGCTGCCAGTTGCGGGTGAAGTTGCGGTACCAGTTGAGTGGTCCACGAAAACCGTGTTCGGCCAGAGCGCGGTGATAGATGGCGAACTCCTCGGCATCGCACCAGCCCGGCAGCGCTGGCGATTCGCTCAGGCCGTCCAGCAGGCGGGCGTCGGCGGGTTTGTCGCGCAGCATGGCGTCGCCCAGGTCGCTGAGCAGCAGGCGCAGGCTGCGGTCGAGGTCGGCGTCGAGCTCGGTTTCTGCCACGCCAGGTTCCTGGAAATAGAGTATGTAGTTGAAGCGGCCGGCATTCGCCTCACGCATGATTTCGATGGCGGGTCGTTTGGGTCGGCCGCCGAAGGGGACCGACATGGCGCCCATGGCCTTGATGCGTTGCGGCTCCAGCAGTGCCAGGTGCCAGGCGACCGGCGCCCCCCAGTCGTGACCGACCACACAGGCCTGGGGCTGGCCGAGGCTGTCCATGGCGGCCTGGATGTCCGCGCAGAGGGTCAGCAGGGCGTAGTCCTCGATCGCTTCCGGGGCGCTGCTCTGGCCATAGCCACGCATTTCTGGCACCAGGACGCGGTAGCCGGCCGCCGCCAGCGGTTCGATTTGCTGGTGCCAGGAGTACCAGCATTCGGGGAAGCCATGCAGCAGCCAGACTGGCTGCCCTTCGATCGGGCCGGCCATATAGAGGCTGAGGGTAACGCCGTTGACGGCCAGCAGCCGGTGTTCGAGTGGGGGCATTGAAGGGCTCCGGGTTACCAGGTATCGACGAAGGGACGCTTCCTGCCGTCGCGCGGCGTGGACCGGGCGGCAGCATTGAGCCCGCGCAGCAACCAGGCGCGGGTTTCTGCCGGATCGATCACGGCGTCTATCTCCAGGAAGCTGGCCATGTTGATCGCCTTGCCGTTCTGGTAGGCCTTGGCGACCATCTTGTCGAACAGCCTCTGCCGCTCGGCGGGGTCTTCAACGGCCGCCAGTTCCTTGGCAAAGCCCAGGCGCACCGCGCCTTCCAGGCCCATGGCGCCGAACTCGCCACTGGGCCAGGCAATGGTGAACAGCGGCGAATGAAAGCTTCCTGCCGCCATGGCCTGGGCACCGAGGCCATAGCCCTTGCGCAGCACCACGGTAAAGAATGGCGTGCTGAGGCTGGCGGCGGCGACGAACATGCGCGACACATGGCGCACCGTGGCCTGCTTCTCGGATTCCGGGCCGACCATGAAGCCCGGGGTGTCGCACAGCGAAACCATGGGGATGTCGAAGGCATCGCACAGCTGCATGAAGCGCGCAGCCTTGTCACCGGCCTGGGCGTCGATGGCGCCGCCGAGGTGGGTGGGGTTGTTGGCCAACACGCCGAAGGGCTTGCCTTCGATGCGGATGAACGCGGTGATCAGCCCCGGTGCGAAGGCGCGGCGAAGCTCCAGCACCGAATCCCGGTCGGCGAGGGTGTCGACCAGGGAGCGGATGTCGTAGACGCGCAGACGGTTTGCCGGAATGGCATGGCGCAGCTCGCGCTGGTCGGCGCAGGCCCAGTCCTTGAGTGGCCCCTGGAAGTACGAGAGGTACTGCCGGGCGACGCGCACCGCTTCGGCCTCATCCTCCACCAGCACGTCGATCACCCCGTTGGGGCCCTGGATCGAGGTCGGGCCGACCTCTTCGGCCTTGAAGTTGCCGAGGCCGCCACCTTCGATCATGGCCGGGCCAGCCATGCCGATGCTGGCGTTGCGGGTGGCAATGATCACGTCGCAGCAACCCAGCAGTGCGGCGTTGCCGGCGAAGCAGCGGCCGGACACCACGCCGAGCAGCGGCACCAGGCCGGATAGCCGGGCCATGCCGACGAAGGTGTGGCAGTCCAGTCCGGCCACGCCGACGAAATCGGTATCGCCCGGTCGGCCACCGCCCCCTTCGGCGAATAGCACTAGCGGCAGGCGCCACTGCTCGGCGAGGCTGAGCATGCGGTCGGTTTTTTTGTGGTTCATCACTCCCTGGGTGCCGGCGAAGACTGTGTAGTCGTAGGCAATCGCCATGCAGCGCGCCGCCTCGGGACCGAACTGGTCGGCATTGACCGTACCCAGCCCGGCCACCAGGCCATCGGCCGGGCTTTGCTGGATCAGATCCTCCAGCGAGCGGCGGCGGCGCTGGGCGGCCAGGGCCAAGGCACCGTATTCGATGAAGCTGTCTGCATCGAGCAGGTCGTCAAGATTTTCGCGAGTGGTGCGCTGGCCGGTCTTGCGGCGCCTGGCTACAGCGTCCGGGCGGCGTTCGTCGTGGGTGATGGCATGGCGCTCCAGCACTTCGGCCAGATCAGCACGGATGTGGTCGAGGTCGCGGCTTTCTTCGGTCGCGACGCTGGGGCCGTCCACCAAGGCGGGTTCGAGGAACAGCAGCGGTGCTCCCTCGAACAGGCTGGCACCCGGTGCGGCGGCCAGCGCGCGGACGATGCCGCTCTGGCCGGCTTTGACCACGAATTCCATCTTCATCGCCTCCAGCACGGCCACGTCCTGACCGACGGCAACGCTGTCGCCGACCTGTACGTCGAGGCTGACCAGCACGCCCTGGCTCGGTGCGATCAGCAGCACGCAGCCGGGCGGAGCGTCGACCTGCTCCCGGCGGGTATCCACGGCGGTTCCACCGCTGAAGAACAGGTGCGGATGGGCGGCCGGCTGCGCGGCCAGCAGTTCGCTGATGTGGCGTTCGATGAAGTGCGTGTCGAGGCGCTCGCTCGCCAGCTCGGGCCGGCGAAGCAGGTTCTGCAGGAAGTGGATGTTGCTGGCGACGCCTTCCAGACGGAATTCGCAGAGTGCGCGGTAGGCGCGGCGCAGGGTTGTGGATAAGTCGTCACCCTGGACGATCAGCTTGGCCAGCAGCGAGTCGTAGCAGGGGCTGGTGGCATAGCCGGCGTAGCCGTAGCTATCGACGCGGATGCCTGGGCCGCTCGGCGGCTCATAGGCGCTGAGCACCCCGCCCGCCAGGCGGGCGCTGCCATCGGCCTGCATGCTTTCCAGATTGATCCGCAATTGCACGGCGAAGCCGCGCGGGGCCGCGGGGGCCAGCAGGCCGAGCTCGGCGAGGCTAGCGCCCGCGGCGAGGCGCAGCTGTGTCTGCACCAGATCGACGCCGGTGATGGCCTCGGTGATGGTGTGTTCCACCTGGACGCGTGGGTTGGCCTCCATGAACACGAAATCGTCACGTGCTGTATCGACGAGGAACTCGAAGGTGCCGATCCCGCGATACCCGGAGGCGCGGGCCAGGTTCAGGGCGGCGTCGAGGATGCGCTGGCGCAGGCGCGCATCGAGCAGCGGCGCGGGGGCGATCTCGATGACTTTCTGGTGGCGTCGCTGCAGGCTGCAATCACGCTCCCAGAGATGGCTGACCTGCTGGCCATCGCCGATGACCTGCACCTCGATGTGCCGGGCGTTTTCGATCAGGCGCTCGATGTAGAGGTCGCTGTTGCCGAAGGCAGTGCGGGCCTCGGACTGGCAACGCTGATAGGCCTGCTCCAGTTCGCCGGCCTCGCGTACTGCGCGCATGCCACGCCCGCCGCCGCCGGCCAGGGCCTTGAGCATGATCGGGCCGTTTTCCAAGTGGGCGCGAGCCTCTTCCAGACTGGTGGCGCGGTTGCTGCCGGCGGCCAAGGGCACGTCGTATCGAGCGGCCAGTTCGCGTGCGCGGGCCTTGTCGCCGAACAGTTCCAGCACCTCCGGCGAGGGGCCGACGAATAGGATGCCGGCCTGCTCGCAGTGCCGCGCGAACTCTGCATTCTCGCTGAGGAAACCATAGCCGGGGTGCACCGCATCGCAGCCATGGGCGCGGGCGATCTCCACCAGCTGCATCTTGTCCAGATAGGCCGAAGCACCGCTGCCGGCGAGCGGCACAGCAAGGTCGGCCTTGCGCACATGCAGTGAGGCCGCGTCGTCTTCGGCGAACACCGCCACGCTGCGGATACCCAATTCGGCGGCGGCGCGGGCGATGCGGATGGCGATTTCGCCTCGGTTGGCAATCAACAGCGTACGGATGACAAGGCTCACGGCGGGCATTCCGGTGTGTTGGGATGAGGTCCATCTTAGGCAGCGGTCGGTGCTGGCGGCAGCCAACCGTAGTTCGACGAATACCCGGACCACATGGCGGCTGATGGACCTTGCCATCCGGTGATTCGAATTGTCCGAATCCGCCCTTGCTGGGTTGCCCCTGCGTGCAGTATCAGTGGCGGCCTTCGCCCTAGACGCTCAAGGACCGTCCATGAACGAGCTGTTGCACAACCTGGACTGGGTGCTGCCGCTGCGCAGCGATTGGCTGACTCCAACCATGCGCTTCTTCACCCTGCTGGGGTACGAGAAGTTCATCCTCTTCTTCCTGCCGTTGGGTTACTGGGCCTGGAACCGCACAGTGTTCCTGCGCCTGCTGGTGCTGGTGGCGATCACCGCGCTGGCCAATGCCTGGCTCAAGGACTTCTGGCAGGACCCGCGACCGGACGTCGCCCTGCGCATGGACCATGACGTGGGCGAGAGTTTCGGCCTGCCCAGCGGCCATGCGCAGATCGCCGTGGTGCTCTGGTGCTGGCTGGCCTACGAGGTACGTCGTGGCTGGTTCTGGTTGCTCAGCGCCGTGGTGGTGGCTGGGATCATCTTCAGCCGCCTGTACCTGGGTGCCCATGACGTCGAGGACGTTCTCGGTGGTGTGGCGCTCGGCATTGCAACCCTCGGGGCTTTCGGCGCGCTGCATACCTGGAAGGGCTGGCGCGATGCCCCAGCCTGGGTGCATCTGGCGCTGATCGTCGCGGTGGCAGCGCTCGCCTATGTCACCTGGTATGGCCTGCCACCGTCCTACGTGCCGCTGCTGGCGGGGCTGATGGTCGGTGTGCTCTACGGCTACCGCCATGTCCACTTTTCAGTGGAGGTAGCGGCCTGGCGTCGTATGCTGGCGGCCGTTCTCGGTGCGCTGGCGTTCCTCGGCCTGCAATGGGCGCTCAAGCAGATCGGCGTGGCGCTTTCCTTCGAAGGCCAGGCCTGGCAGGGGCTGCGTGGCCTGTTGATGGGGCTGTTCGTCGCTGCACTGATGCCCTGGCTGCTGGTGCGGCTGGGCTTGCTACGGGCTCAGTTACAGGTGGCCTGAGGTGCTGTGCTGAAATCGGCATCGCCCGGGGAGAATGGAGTCAAGCGGAACCTGTCGTGAACCGCCACTGTGGCTGATGGCTACAGAGGAGAGACGCCAATGATCCAGATGACCCTCGGCCAGGTACGCGAACTGGTGGAAGCCGTCCTGCGCCGGCATGGCTTCAGCGAGCCCCATGTGCTTGCGGTGGCCGGCACCATCCTGGCGGGTGAGCGGGACGGCTGCACCTCTCACGGGGTATATCGGCTGCCTGGCTGTATCGCCACGCTGAAGGCCGGCAAGGTATCGCCCACCACCGAGCCGGAGGTTTTCGACTGCGCCCCCTCGGTGGTGCGCGTCGACGCCCACGGGGCCTTTGCCCAATGCGCTTACCTGGCCGGTCTGCCGCTGCTGGTGGAGAAGGCACGGCGCACCGGCATCGCGATCCTGGCAATCAACCGTTGCGTGCACTTCTCGGCACTCTGGCCAGAGGTGGAGCCGCTCACCGAGCAGGGCCTGGTGGCCCTGGCCTTCACACCCAGCCATGCCTGGGTGGCGCCGGCGGGCGGCATCAGGCCGTTGTTCGGCACCAACCCCATCGCCTTCGGCTGGCCGCGGCCTGACAAGCCGCCATTCCTCTTCGACTTTGCCACCAGTGCCGCTGCCCGTGGGGAGATCGACCTGCATCGCCGCGCCGGCAAACCGATTCCGCTGGGTTGGGGCATCGACCAGGACGGTCAGCCCACCACCGACCCGCTCACCGCGCTCAACGGCGCCATGCTCACCTTCGGCGGGCACAAGGGCTCGGCCCTGGCTGCCATGGTCGAGTTGATCGCCGGGCCCATGATCGGTGACCTGACCAGTGCCGAATCATTGGCCTTCGACGAGGGCACCCGGTCGTCTCCCTATGGCGGCGAGTTGATCATCGCCATCGACCCGCGGCGCATCCTCGGTGCCGAAGCCGATCAGCATTTGCAGCGGGCAGAGGCGGTGTTCGAAGGCATGCTCGGGCAGGGCGCGCGGCTGCCATCGCAGCGGCGCTATGAGGCGCGGGCGCGCAGTGCAGTGGAGGGGGTGAGGATTCCCGAGGCGCTGTACAGGGAAATTCAGGCGCTGGTGCAGGGCTGAAGCGAACACATCGTGTGGGCGCGCAGGGCAGCGTTTCCGTTGCTGCCCTGCTGCAGGCCCGACTCACGGATACATGCGAATGTCCTTTGCCATGTCGTTCACGATGGCCTTGAGGTCATCCAGGGTGACATTCTGCTCGTCGTTGTCGAGTGTCTTGCCAAAGCCCTTGCGCACCACGCGAGCGACCGACTTGCCGGTCGCGGCATCGACGAGCTCGCCTTCCATGTACAGCTCGGTGTTCTGATCGCGGTGCCCAGTCGCAGCCATGGCACCAGCGGTAACCAGCGCGATCGGAATCACCTCGTACGGCTTGAGCCCTTGGGTCGCGGTGTCCACACCAGTAATGGCGCCTTTGAAAATCAAAGTACCTGGGCTCGGATTGGTGGTCAGCGGCAGTCGGCTCGCCAGGGCCTGGCTCACCTGGTCATTGGTGTATTGCAGGAGCGATGTCAGTGTTTCATTGCTGATCTGCTCGGTCGGCTTGGGGGGTGGATAGAAGTTGATCGGCTGGTAGACCAATCCGGAATAATTGCGCAGGTTGAAGTCCGGGGCCGTCCAGCGCAAAACGGTTTTGCCTGTGCTTGTTTCGACTTCCTGCAGATTGTCGTAACTGGAGAGAAAGCCCGAGTACTGCTCCTGGCTGGTCGTACGCGAGGTGCAGCCATTCAGGATCAAGGCTGCAGCCAGGCTTCCTCCCATTAGCCACTTGTTTGCGCGCATGCGGTAGTTCTCCGGGGAAAGGTGGTGAAACGATAGATCACTTACCCACTCCTGGCCTGGTGGCAGAAGCTATTTTTAATCGCCCAAAGTTTGCCTTGAATTGATGACCGGCATTGTCTTTTGCCGGTCGATGTCGCGTGCACCTGATTCCGGGTGTCGAAACGACGCGATGGTGTCGTTCCTCGGGAAAGCATGACGAAAGCAAAAAAAGCCCCGGCATTGCCGGGGCGAATCGGGATTCCCTGGGGCTTGCCGGCACACCTAGCCCAGGGCGTCCCGCGTGGTCACACCGTCCACCAGGCGTTGGATGCCCAGCGGATTGGCGTTCTTGAGAGAGTCAGGCAACAAGACGTCCGGATAGTTCTGGTAGCACACCGGGCGCAGGAAGCGGGCGATGGCCAGGGTGCCGACCGAGGTGCCGCGCGCATCCGAGGTCGCCGGGTAGGGGCCGCCGTGGACCATCGCGTCGCAGACTTCCACCCCGGTCGGATAGCCGTTGAGCAGCAGGCGCCCGGCCTTCTGCTCCAGCAGCGGCAGCAGCGTGGCGGCCATCTCCAGGTCACCTGAATCGGCGATCACGGTGGCGGTCAGCTGGCCGTGCAGGCCGCCGAGGGCTTGCTGCAGTTGCACCAGATCGGCCACTTCCACCAGCACCGTGACCGGGCCGAAAACTTCTTCCTGCAGCAGTTCATCGCCCGCCAGCAGCAGGCCGACATCTGCCTGGAACAGCTGCGGCAGCGCCTGGTTACCCTGCTGCGGCCGGCCGGCCAGGTGGCGGATGCCGGGGTGGGCGTGTAGGCGGGTGAGACCGGCGACGTAGCTCTTCAGGGTGCCGGCGTTGAGCATGGTCTGCTCCGACTGGTCGGCCATGCGCGCGGCGAACCGCTGGATAAAGGCGCTGAAGGCCGGCGAACGGAGACCAATGACCAGGCCAGGGTTGGTGCAGAACTGCCCGCAGCCGAGCACTACCGAGGCGGCCAGTTCCCTCGCTATCTGTTCGCCCCGCGTGGCAAGTGCCTCGGGCAGCAGGATCACCGGGTTGATGCTGCTCATCTCGGCGAATACCGGGATCGGCTGCGGCCGCGCGGCGGCCATGTCGCAAAGGGCGCGACCGCCTTTCAGCGAGCCGGTGAAGCCCACTGCCTGGATCGCCGGATGCTTGACCAGCCACTCACCGACACCAGTGCCGTAGAGCATGTTGAACACGCCGGCCGGCATGCCGGTCTGGTCCGCCGCGCGGAGGATGGCGTCGGCCACCCATTGCGAGGTGGCCATGTGGCCGCTGTGGGCCTTGAACACCACCGGGCAGCCGGCGGCCAAGGCGGCTGCGGTGTCGCCGCCGGCGGTGGAGAAGGCCAGCGGGAAGTTGCTGGCACCGAACACTGCCACCGGGCCAAGGCCGAGTTGGCACTGACGCAGATCCGGGCGTGGCAGCGGTTGGCGCTGCGGCAGTGCGCGGTCGATGCGCGCGCCATGGCAGTCGCCGCGGCGCAGCACCTGGGCGAACAGCCGCAGCTGGCCGCTGGTGCGGCCGCGCTCGCCGTGGATGCGCGCCGCCGGCAGCGCGGTTTCGCGGCAGACAGTGGCGATGAAGTCTTCGCCCAGGGCATCCAGCTCGACGGCAATGGCGTCGAGGAACTCGGCACGGCGCAGCGCCGACAGCTGCCGGTAAGCCGGATAGGCCGCTTCGGCGGCGCGCGCGGCGGCGTCCACCTCGGCGGCGGTGGCCTGGTGGAAGGCGCCGGGCAGCGCCTCACCCGTCGTCGCGTCGAGGCTGTGCAGCCGCACCTCGCCCTCGCCGCTGCGGGTGCCGCCGATGAAGTTGAAGCCGGATTGCGATGTCATGGTCATTCGTATCTCGGAGATGGCCCGTAGATCCTATGTTTTAGTGCAAGCCCGGATTCAATCCGGGCCGCAAGTCAGAGTGGCTTTTGTGTGGGGGCGAATTCATTCGCGAAGCAGGCCGAGGGTCTGCCCTGGAGGCTCCTGAGGGGCTGCTGCGCAGCCCTTTGCGAATGAATTCGCACCCACCAGGGAGTCTGCCGCGTAATCACCGCGAGTGGCTTACAGGCCGACGTCCGGCAGTTGCGGACGGTTGGCCATGGCCTTGGCCATGATCGCCTCGACGTGGCGGCGGTCCTCGCCTTGCAGCGCCAGGCGCGGTGGGCGGGTGAGGGCACTGCCGCGACCGGCGATCTCTTCGCAGAGCTTGATGCACTGGACCAGGTCGGGGCGGGCGTCGAGGTGCAGGATCGGCATCAGCCATTCGTAGATCGGCATGGCTTCGGCGAAGCGGCCGGCCTTGGCCAGGCGGAAGATGGTTTCACCTTCCTTGGGGAACACGTTGGACATGCCGGAGATCCAGCCTTGGGCGCCGACGGCGATGCTCTCCAGCACCACATCGTCGAGGCCGGCGAAGAGGATGAAGCGATTACCCACCTCGTTGCGCACGTCGATGAAGCGGCGGGTGTCGCCGGAGGAGTCCTTGAAGCAGACCACGTTCTCGCAGTCGGCCAGGGAGATCAGGATCTGCGGAGTGACGTCGTTCTTATAAATGGGGGGGTTGTTGTAGACCATCACCGGCAGGTCGGTGCTCTTGGCCACGGTGCGGAAGTGTTCGGCGGTTTCGTGGGGCTTGGAGGAGTAGACCAGCGCCGGCATCACCATGATGCCGTCGACACCGACCCGCTCCACTGCCTGGGCGACCTTGCAGGCGCCGGCACTGGTGAATTCGGCGATGCCGCAGATCACCGGCACGCGGCCGCCGGACGCGTCCTTGGCGACTTCGGTGACGGCCATCTTTTCTTCGATGGTCAGCGAGGTGTTCTCGCCGACGCTGCCGCACACCACCAGGCCGGACACACCGTCGCGCACCAGGTTGGAAATGACCTTGTGGGTTTCCTCCAGGTTCACGGAGAAATCGCTGTTGAATTGGGTCGTGACTGCGGGGAACACACCGCTCCAGTTGACGCTCTTGCTCATGGGGTAACTCCATCGTGGGGCTTAGAGTGGGCGAAGCCTGCCCGCCAATCCGGCACTTGGGGACTGGCTGCTTGGGCACACTGGATTCGCTCGGGTTTTCGGGATTGGGGAGGCATCAACTCATGGCGCTACCCTCCGGCCCCCTGGGCCAGGTGTCGGACAGCCGATAGCCGCCGGGCCAGGGATCGCTCGGGTCGAGCAAGTGCTGATGGATGCCGGTGATCCAGGCGCGGCCGCTGATGCTGGGGATGATCGCCGGGTGCCCGGCGACCTCGGTCAGCGCCTCGATCCGGCAATTGAACTGCGAGCCGATGATGGACCGGCCGACGAAGGCTTCGCCCAGCTCCAGCTGGCCCTTGGCGTGCAGCACGGCCATGCGCGCCGAGCAGCCGGTGCCGCAGGGCGAGCGGTCGATCTTGCCAGGGCGGATCACCACGGCGTTGGCCGCGCCTGCGGTGCCTCTTTCTCGGCTGACGGGGGCAGCGATCTGGCAGAAGGAAATGTGGTCCCAGTCCGGGTTGAGCGGGTGAACGAAGCCCAGTTGCTCATTGGCTGCGCGGGTGATTCTCAGGCCTGCTGCGGCCAGGTCCGCAGCTTCGTCGGCCGTCAGGGCAAAGCCCAGCCGCTGGGCGTCGGCGATGACGAAGCTGTCGCCACCGTAGGCGGTGTCCACCTGCAATGAGCCGAGGCCTTCCACTTCGATCCAGGCGTCCAGCTTGTCAGCGAAGGAGGGCACGTTGCGCACGGTGATGCGTTCGGCCTTGCCATCACGGCAATCGGCGGTGACTTCGATGAGCCCACCCGGCGCTTCCAGCACCAGATGAGTTTGCGGTTCGGTCATCGGCAGGATGCCACTGTCCAGCAGCACGGTGGAGACGCACAGCGAGTTGGAGCCGGACATGGGCGGCGTGTCCGCCGGCTCCATGATGATCCAGGCCATTTGCGCCCGCGGGTCCTTGGCCGGGACCAGCAGGTTGACGTGACGGAACACGCCGCCGCGCGGTTCGTTGAGGACGAAGTTGCGCAGGGTCTGGTCGCGGGCGATCCAGCGCGATTGTTCCCAGACGGTAGCGCCGGGCGGCGGGGCGACGCCGCCGACGATCACGTCGCCGACTTCGCCTTCGGCATGGCAGCTGACGACGTGGATGAGCTTGCTTGAACGCATGGGTGGCTCCTGGTTGATGTCCGGCTTCCCTCACCGCAGCCCTCTCCCTCCGGGAGAGGGCCGGGTGCGAGGGATGATCTTCAAAGCACCGACTTGAGGAACTCGGCGGTTTCCGGGCGTTGTGGTTGGCCGATGACCTGGTCCGGTGAGCCGATCTCGTGGATGTGGCCATTGCGGAAGAAGGCCACGCGGTCCGATACGTCGCGGGCGAAGCGGATCTCGTGGGTGACCAGCACCATGGTCATGCCCTCGCTGGCGAGCATGCGCATGGTGTCCAGCACCTCGCCTACCAGTTGCGGGTCCAGTGCCGAGGTGGCCTCATCGAACAGCATGTAATCCGGCGACATGGCCAGTGCGCGGGCAATCGCCATGCGCTGCTGCTGGCCGCCGGAGAGTTTGTTGGGGAACACCTTGAGCTTGTCGCCGAGGCCCACATGGGTGAGCTGGCGCACGGCGATTTCCTCGGCTTCCTGGCGGCTTTTGCCGAGCACCTTGCGCGGCGCCAGCATCACGTTCTCCAGCACGGTCAGGTGGGGGAAGGCGTTCCACTGCTGGAAGACGATGCCGATCTTCTGCCGCAGTTTGTTCAGGTCGGTGCCGGCGGCGTGGACCTCGGTACCGTCGACGCGGATCTGCCCGCCCTGGATCGGCTCCAGGCCGTTGATGCACATCAGCAGGGTCGACTTCCCGGAACCGGAGCCACCGATGATCGAAACCACCTCGCCCTTGTTCACGGTCAGGCTGACGCCCTTGACCACATCGAGCGAGCCGAAGGATTTGTGCACGTTGTCGATCTCAATCATTTTCCTGCCACCTTTTTTCCAGCTGGGCGCCCAGGCGGGCGATCACCAGGCTCATGACGAAGTAGATGACGCCGGCGATGCCGAGCACGAACAGGGGCTCCTGCAGCCGGGTGACGATGGTTTGCGAGGCGCGCAGCAACTCGACGATGCCGATCCAGAGCACCAGCGAGGTGTCCTTCATGACCGCCAGGGTCAGGTTGATCCAGCCGGGGAAGGCGACCCGCGTGGCCATGGGCAGGACGATGTGCAGCAGGTCCTGGGTGTGGCTCATGCCCAGCGAGCGGGCGGCGCGGCGGGTGGCCAGTGGCACCGCCAGCACACCACCGCGGACGATCTCCGCGCAGTAGGCCGTGGCGTAGGTGCCGAGCACCACGCAGGCCACGGTGAAAGCCGTCCAGTCCAGCTCGATGATGGTCTTGAAGGCATTGAGCAGGACGAACTGGATCAGCAGCGGCACGCTGCGGAACACGTCCAGGACCCAGGCCAGCGGCAGGCTGGCGCGTGGCATCAAAGCGCGCAGCAGGCCACAGATCACGCCCAGCACGGTGCCGATGAGCATGGCCCAGGCGGTCAGCGTGAGGGTGGTCCAGGCGCCCTGGAGGAGGAACTGCATGTCGTTCCAGGTGAAGCTCGATGCGTACATGCCGGACTCCTCAGTAGCGGAACAGGCGCCAGGCCATCAGCCGCGCCCCGAGGGCGATCAGCTTGGCAAGGGCGAAGTAGAGGACGGCGGCCAGGGCGAAGTACTCGAACGTGCGGAAGGTCTTCACGTTCAGCGCCTGGGTCACCCCGGTAAGGTCGCTGGTCAGGCCGACCACCACGCCTAGGGAGGTCATCAGCAGAGCCCAGACCATCTGGTTGGTCAGCGGGTAGAACACCACGCGCAACAGCTGTGGGATCACGATCAGCCGATAGGCCTGGAAGGCGCTCATGCCCAGCGAACGCGCCGCTCGCAGTTGCGTGTGGGGCACGGCGTTGAGCCCGCCACGGAAGGTCTCGGCCAGGTAGCCGGCGTTGTTGAAGGTGATCCCCGCCAGCAGGGCAACCCATGAGCCCATGTGCAGGCCGAAAGCGCCCAGGCCGAAGTACAGGATGTAGACCTGGAACAGCGCCGGGGTATTGCGGGCGATGGAGACCCAGCCCATGGCGATGGCCCGGGCTGGGCGGCTGCCGGACCGCTGACCGAGGGCCAGGCCGATGGCGATGGCGGTGCCGAGCAGCATCGACAGCACAGCGATCTCCAGGGTCACCAGCGCGCCGCCGAGCATGTCCGGCAGAGCCATGAACGCGGACCGCCAATGGAAGGTGTAGTCGAACATCCGAAACTCCTCTGCGGAGCCGGGCCCCCGGCCCGGCTCCTCGCGTTTAGCGATAAACGCCGTTGGCAGTCAGTTCCGGCGCGTCGCCGCCGACCCACTGGGTGAAGAGTTCCTGGTAGCGGCCGGACCGCACCTGGTGATTGACGAACAGGTTGAGGTAGTTGAGCAGGCCGTACTCGCTGCGCTTGGCGCCCAGGGAGACGTAATCGATGTCGTACGGCGCGGTGCCGGCGATGGTCAGGCCCTTGTACTTGCCGGACTTGATCAGCGAGGACGCGACGGTGGAGGTCACGGTGGTGGCGTCGATCTGCCCCTGGCTCAGGGCAAGCACGGCGTCGGCCAGCGACTGGTAGGCATGGAAGGCGCCCTTGTCATTTCCCCACTGCTTGACGTCCTTCTCCAGGGCAATGGCCTCGTAGGTGCCAGCCGGACCGCCCACGGAGCGGCCCTTGAGATCGTCGTAGCCCTTGATGCCGGCGTTGTCACGGGTCAGCACCACCATCTGGAAGGCGAAGTAAGGAATCGTCATGCCGACCGTCTTGGCGCGTTCCAGGGTGTCGGAGGTGGAGGCAACGATGACATCGGCGCGGCCGGATACCAGTGCGGGGATGCGGTCGGGAAAGGGCGTTTCGACCACCTCCGCCTCGACACCCAGGGTCTTCGCCAGATCCTTGCAGTAGTCGACGTCGAAGCCGGCCGGGGCGTTCTGCTCGTCACGGAAACCCATCGGCGGGAAGTCGAGGGTGACTGCGCAACGCAGCTTGCCGGATTCGATGATGTCGTCGAGTTTGTCGGCCTGGGCGTTGTAGGCCAAGGTCGAACCAAGTACAGCGGAGAGGGTCAGGGCAACGGCTTTATTGTTCTTCATCGTGGGCCTCGTGAGTGAATGGCGAAGGTGCTTCCGATTGCTGGCCAGGCGGTCGTTTCTCCTGGCGAGGGTTTTGCGGCTGAACTCCTGATGTGAATTCGATGGCTCAAGATTCGCCCTGGAGGGGCTGGTGCGGCTTGATGGATTTCGTTCGGACCCATGACGAAATCGGCACAGCAGCATTGGCGGCAAGCGAGCGCGAGAGCCCACGGTGCGCAGCGTGACCGTGCGAATGGAAATTGCCGGGGAGGAGGGGCAGCCGCGTTAGCGGCAGCTGTCGCGGTACTGGCTGGGGGACAGGCCGGTGAGGGCCTTGAACTGGCGGCTGAAAGCGCTGTGGTCGGTGTAGCCGCAGTTCAGCGCGATGTCAGTGATCGGCATATCGCTGGCCAGCAATTGCGAGGCCGCACCCAGGCGTGCCTTGTGGATCATCTGCCTTGGCGTGAGCTGGAAGATGCGCTTGCAATGGCGTTCAAGCTGCGCGACGGAGAGCCCGGCGATGGCGGTCAGCTCACCGAGGCTGATCGGTTGGGCATAGCGTTCGCGGATGTGTGCATCCACTGCCGCAAGCTTCTGATAGGCCGGGTGGCTGGACTGCGGCGCCTGCAGGTCGTAGGAGATTCCAGCCATGCCGATCACTCGCTGGAACTGATCGCGCAGCGCCAGCTTGTGGGTCAGGCACCAACCGGGTTGGCGACCGGGGTATAGGTGCAGCTCCAGTTGGTCGCTGAGGGGCTCGCCACCTGCCAGCACTCGGCGGTCCTGCTCGGTGTAATGCGGGCCGAAACGAGTGGGAAACACATCCTCTGCCGTGCGGCCGAGCAGGGCCTCCTTGTTCTTCAGGCCACAGCGCCGGGCCAGCGTCTGGTTGACCAGCACATAGCGTGCCTGTGGGTCCTTGATGAAGAACACCACGTCGGGCATGGCATCCAGTAGCGGCGCGATCTGCTCCAGGCTGTCGAGCAGCGTGGGCAGGTCGCGGGCGCGGGGCAGGTGTTCGAGTTTCATGGCGCAACGTGCCTCTATTGGTGGCCCCATCCTACAGGTCGGTTCGTAGGGTGGATGGCGCTATTTACATCCACCTTCAAGCGTCCGCCAAGTCGCGAGGGTGGGTCGGTAAGGCCTCACCTACTCCAAGGGTCAGGTTTCCTCCTGTTCCAGGCAAAGCAGTGTTTCGATCCTCGTCGGCGCCAGCGGTGGGCGGGGTGCGGGTGGCGTCCAGCCGAACAGGAACTGGCTGGCGGCGCCGCACACGCGGCCCTGGCAGGCGCCCATGCCGCAGCGGCTGTGCAGCTTGGCGTCTGTCCAGTCGCGACTGTTGGCCAGGTCGCTGTAGGGCACATCTTCACAACGGCACACCAGCGTATCCGCCTGCGCCAGGTTCTTGAGTTTTGGATCGAGCTCGAAGTTCTGCGCAAGGGCGTCGGCAAACGCCTGCCAGCGGCGGCGCTTGGGCCAGAGTGCGCGGGCTTTGTCCCGTCTGCCTACTGCCGCGTGGCCGGCGATGGCGCCTTCGACCATGGCCAGTTCGCTGCCGCCAAAACCGGTGCATTCACCTGCGGCGTAGTGGTCGTCCAGGCTGCACGCCTGCCAGTCGTTCACGGCGATGGCCTGCTTCTCGATGCGGCAACCCAGGGCCTGGCCAAGCTGGATGTTGGGGATCAGGCCGAAGCCGCAGGCGAGGCGATCGCAGGGGACTTCCACTATCTCGCTGCCCTGTTGCAGGCGCACCGCTTCCAGGCGGTCGCTGCCCAAGGCAGCAAGCACATGGCTGGATGCACGGTAGCGGGCATCGAACAGGCCGATCGCCTGCGCGACTTTGCCTGGCCAGCGCGGCAGGCGAGCGGCGAAGCCGGCCAGGGCCGACAGCGGCGCCTGTTCGGCGACGCGCAGCACATTGGCGCCAGCGGCGCGGGCCGTGGCTGCGCTGGCCAACAGCAAGGGGCCGCTGCCGGCTACCACGATGCGCTCACCAGCCACCGGCAGACCGCCCTTGATCAGTGCTTGCAGGCCACCGGCGCCGGTGACGCCGGGCAACGTCCAGCCGGGGAAGGGCAGCAGCAGTTCGCGGGCGCCGGTGCAGAGGATGAGTTTGTCGTAACCCATCAGCCCGCTGCGCTCGGCGTCTTCGAGTAGAAGCCGTCTGGGTCCGGCAACGGCGACCACGCGCGTACCGCTGAGTACCTGGATGTTGCGCTCCGCCGCTAGGGCCCGGCGTAAGCGCCTGGCCTTTTCGGACAGGTGCGCCTGCGGCCCATCGCGCCAGATTTGTCCGCCAGGCGCCGGGTTGTCGTCGAGCACGGCAATGCTTGCGCCGCTGGGGGCAGCGGCCAGGGCTGCGGCCATGCCAGCGGGGCCGGCACCGATGATGAGGAGGTCTACCTTCATGCTTGCGTCTCCACCTGCATGCCTTCGCGGCACAGGGTCTGGCAGGCAAGGCGGCGTTGGCCGTCGATGGTCACCCGGCATTCCTGGCAGATGCCCATGCCGCACAGGGGCGCACGGCGCTGGCCGCTCACCGAAGTGCGGCTGGTGCCGTCGCCACCCAGCGCGAGGGCTGCGGCTACTGTGGTGCCGGTCGCCACCTGCAGGCCGCGGCCGTTCAAACAGAGTTCGATCATCCTTCTGCTCCAACGGCGTGGGCGGTGGTAAAACGCCCCGGACGATAAGCGGCGCCGGACAGCGGCAGGCTTTCGCCGAACAACTCGGCAGTCAGTAGCCGTGCGGTTCCCGGTGCGGTGGTCACGCCGAGGCCCTCGTGGCCGACGGCGAGCCACAGGCCCGGTTGTTCGGGGTGCTGGCCGATGATGGGCAGGCCATCTGGCGTGGTGGCGCGAAAACCGGTCCAGCAGCGGATGGCGTTGAGGTCGCCGAGCCCGGGGAGGTATTGCCGGGCCCTGGCCAGCATGCGCGCGAGCACGGGGCCTTCGACGCGCGGATCGAGCGTGTCGAACTGGCGCGACGACCCCAGCAGGATCTGCCCTGTAGGGCGCGGCTGTGCGTTGAAGGCCACCGAGGTACCGGTGCTGGCGTGGGCACTGCTGGCATAACCCAGCTCGACCAGTTGGTGATGAATCTGGCCGGGGTAGCGGTCGGTGATCAGCAGGTGACCCTTCTTCGGTGTGATCGGCAGTTCCGGACAGAGCTCCGGCGCCTGGATGCCGTTAGCCAGGATCACCGCACCAGCGTTGAGGCGGCGACCGTCTTCGAGCTGGACATGGGTGCCACTGACGGCTGTGACCCGCGCGTGCTCAAGGGTGATGGCGCTGCCACCTTGGTGCAGCAGCCACCGCGCGGCATTGGGCGCGTAGAGAATGCCGTCGCCGCTCACGCACAGGGCACCCTTGAGGCCGGGTGCCAGGTGTGGCTCCAGAGCCTGGAGCTGACGCGCACCCATCAGCTCGCAGGCGATGCCGTGCTTGCCGAGCGTGTCAGCCTTGCGTGCCGCTTCGTGCAACTCCTCTTCGTTGGTGGCGAGCCACAGGGTGCCGCAGTTACGGTACGCGCAGGCGTCGTCCAGCTGATCTGCCCATTGCCGCCAGAGATCCAGTGAATAACGACTGAGGGCCAGTTCTGCCGGATTGTCATCCAGGGTTACCAGGTGACCCATCCCGGCTCCGGTGGCGCCAGCCTGACCGCTGTCCAGCACCCGCACGCTCAGGCCGCGCTTGGAAAGCTCATGGGCACAGGCGCTGCCGATGATGCCGGCGCCGATGACAATGACGTCAGCTGTCACAGGCGGATGCCCCAGGCGAACGGATCGTGCTCCTCCAGCAGCAAGGTGGCCTCCGCGCTGATATGGGCACGGCCGCGAATGGTGGGGATGATGCGGTCTTCGTGGCCATCGTCCTGCCACTCGAAGCGGCCCTCGAATTGGCTGCCGATGACGCTGGCCTGGCGCCAGGCTTCGCCCGCATGCAGCTTGCCGTCGGCGGCCAGACAGGCCAGCTTGGCGCTGGTGCCGGTGCCGCAGGGCGAACGGTCGTAGGCTTTGCCGGGGCAGAGCACGAAGTTGCGGCTATCGGCCTCGTGATCTTCCGTGAACAGCTCGATATGGTCGATCTCACCGCCGTCCTCGCCCCGTATGCCCTGGGCCTCCAGGGCCTGGCGCACGGCCCAGGTGTAAGCGGTGAGGGCGTCGAGGTTGTCACCAGCGACACGTTGGCCGTGATTGGCGATCAGGAAGAACCAGTTGCCGCCCCAGGCGATGTCGCCGGTGACCTGGCCGATGCCTGGAACCTCCAGGCTGACGTCCTTGCGGTAACGGTAGGCCGGTACGTTGCGCACGCTGACCGAGCGGTCCTCGTGCAAGGTTGCTTCGACGGTTCCGACCGGGGTTTCGATGCGGTGCACGCCCGGTTGGATGCGCCCCAGATGTGTCAGTGAGGCGACCAGACCGATAGTGCCGTGGCCGCACATTCCGAGGTAGCCGGTGTTATTGAAAAAGATGACTCCAGCACAGGCCTGCGGGTCTTGCGGCTCGCAGAGCAGGGCGCCGACCAGCACGTCGCTGCCGCGGGGTTCGAGTACGGTGGCGGCGCGCCAGTCGTCGAACTTCTCGGCGAGAACTCGTCGGCGTTCGGCCATGCTGCCTTGGCCAAGGCTCGGGAAACCCTCGATCACCAGGCGGGTTGGTTCGCCGCCGGTGTGCGAATCGATGACGCGGATGCTCTTCATGGAGGCCTGCCCCTGCTGTGGAAATTTCCCAGCAAGGGTGGCGCTGCGGGTGTCAGTGCGGCTTGAGCGATTTCATGCGGGGCCGTGACGAAATCGGCATAGCCCCGAATAGATGCAATCAGTTGCGGCGTTCGACGATGTAGCGGGCCAGTGCGCGCAGCGGGTCGGCGGCATCACCGAAGGCCTGCAGCGCGGCCAGTGCCTGGTCGTGCAGCGCCAGGGCGTATGCCTTGGCATTGTCGAGGCCGAGCAGAGCGGGGTAGGTGGGTTTGTCGTGGGCCTGGTCCTTGCCCTGGGTTTTGCCCAGAGTGGCGGTATCGCTTTCCACGTCGAGAATGTCGTCCTGCACCTGGAAGGCGAGGCCGATGGCCTGGGCATAGGTGTGCAGGGCTTTCAGGGACGCCTCGTCGGCCTTGCCGCTGGCCAGGGCGCCGAGGCGCACGCTGGCTTCGATCAATGCCCCGGTCTTGTGCCGATGCATGGTCTCCAGCGCTTGCTGGTCCAGCTTCACGCCGACGGAGCCAAGGTCTATGGCCTGGCCGCCGACCATGCCGGCGGGGCCTGCGGCGTGGATCAGGCTGGTGAGCATGGCAAGGCGGGTTTGCGCATCGTGGGGATTGCGGGCCGGGTCGGCCAGCACTTCGAATGCCAGCGCTTGCAGGCCGTCGCCAGCGAGAATGGCGCAGGCTTCATCGAAGGCGATGTGTGTGGTCGGCTGGCCGCGACGCATGTCGTCATCATCCATGGCCGGCAGGTCGTCATGGACCAGCGAATAGGCGTGGATCAGCTCCACTGCGCAGGCCGCTCCGTCCGCTTTCTCGATGTCACCGCCGAGGGCTTCGCACGTGGCATAGACCAGCAGCGGGCGCACGCGTTTGCCGCCGTTGACCACGCTATAGCGCATGGCCTGGTAGAGGCGTTGCAGCTCGCTGCGCGGAGCATCGAACAGGGTGTCAAGTGCAGTATCCACTCGCTGCTGGCAGCGAGCCTGATAGGTACCGATCATGGCTGCTCGTCCGCGTCGAACGGGGCCTCTTCCAGCTGACCGTCGCGCTCCAGCAGGATCTGTACCTTTTGCTCGGCCTGATTCAACGCGGCTTGGCATTCGCGGGTCAGGCGGATGCCTTGCTCGAAGGCACTGAGGGAATCCTCCAGCGACAGCTCGCCGCTCTCCAGGCGCTCGACCAGGGTCTGAAGGTCAGCAAGGGATTGTTCGAAATCGGGGGTGGCTTTTTTGCGGGCCATAACTGCTGTCTCGCGGGGACGAATCGGTCGCGACACTAGCAGAGCCGCACCCTGCGGGCAAATGAAGGGGGCGGATGGTGGTCAGTGGTGGGGCCTGTTGTGGGCGCGAAGTCATTCGCGCCCACAGAAGCGGTGCGGATCAGCCGGTATAGAAGTAGTACAGCGTCATGCCCGTGCCGACCGCGATGACCAACATCCTTAGCCAGTGGCTGGGCAAGCGGCGGGCCAGGGCGCCGCCGGCGTAACCGCCGCAGCTGGCTGCGCCGAGCAACACGGCGAGTTCGGCCCAACTAACCCGGCCGGCGATCACGAAGGTCGCCACCGCCACGCTGTAGATGCAGCTCGATAGCAGGTTCTTCAGGGCGTTAGCGCGCAGCAGCGGGTGCCCTTCGATGGAAAAGGCCGCCAGTTGCAGGATGCCCATGCCGGCCCCGAAATAGCCACCATAGATGGCCACCAGGGCATGGGCGAAGCTACCGAGAGGACCGTGGGGCGGTAGTGCGCCGGCCTCGCGCTGACCATTGATCAGCTTGCTCAGCCAGGGGCTGGCGGCGAACAGCAGGGTGGCGGCCAGCAACAGCCAGGGGATCAGCCGGCGGAAAGTTTCGTCACCACCTGCCAGCAGCAACAGCCCACCACCCAGGCCTCCCAGCAGGGAAAGCACCACCAGCGGCACCACATAGCGGCTGAGCGGACGCAGTTGCTCCCGCGCCGCCCAGCTCGCCGCCAGGCTGGCCGGCCAGAGGGCAACGGCATTGGTTGCATTGGCGGTCACCGGCGGCAGGCCGCTGGCCAGTAGCGCGGGGAAGGAGAAGAAGGTGCCGCCCCCGGCGAGGGCGTTCATACCGCCAGCAGCGAAGCCGGCAAGTAGCAGGAGCAGGAAGTCGGTAAGCGTCATGGTTGGAGCGTGCAAAAGCCGGAAGCTTACGCGCGGGGTCATATCAGGGCAAAGCCGGTGGTGGTCATCGCGGATGACCGAGCGCCCCTGCGGCCGACCAAAGAGCCAAATCGCTGACCAGCGGGAAGGCACCGCATCAAGTGGGTCCTATGCTTTCAGATACTCGTATGGGGCGGGGAAGTTCCAGTGCATAGAAGCTCTTGGTACGTGCCTTCCCAAGGTGTGATCGGGCAAGGCAACAGGGTCGTGTCATCAGTGCTTCAGCTTTAGCGTCAGGCCGTGGCAGGGTTAGTACTCGTCCGCGGCCTTTTTCATTGCGGAATCTGGCCCGGCGCCGACGAGAGTCATCGTCAACCTGCTCGGTTCTACCGAAACGCCTAGTGCTCAGGTCCGCGCCTTAGTGATCGTCTCTCTGGATCGCGAACCCATTTCTATTTTCGCTGACGATGCGGAAATGCCGGCTTTCCCCAGCGGCCAGCGGCAGCGCCAGCTCGCGGCGCAAACGGCCCTTGCTGCAGAGCGTGTCGTCCTGCTCGTCGACGCCGATGCCGACGATGCGGTTGCCGGCCGGTACCTGGAAGCTGGCCTCCTCGCCAATGCCAATGCGTGCCGCCACTTGGCGGTCGATCAGCACGGCAATGTAGCAACCGGCGCCGAGGCCGCCCATGTCGCGGTTCACCACGATTTGCCCGCCACCCTCGACAGGCTGCTGGTAGGCAAGCAAACGGTCGCTGGGTACCTGGGTAACCTGGTTGGGATCGGCGCGGAACGATGAACAGCCGGCCAAGGCCAGCAGAGGTAGAACGGCACAGATCATTCGCATTGGAGCCCTCCTTGGGCAGATCATCACGGGTGCTGGTTCAACTCTAGTGGATCGGAAAGGATTTGCCGTGTCGTCTCCATCGGCCTGATCAGCCGGCTGCGGGCTTCCCGATGGTATCGATGGCCATTCGCGTTACCGCCAAGTGGATGATTAATAAGGCCATTCATCCGCGAAGATATTTCCGGAAAAATAAACCTGTACATTCGGGAAGGACCGCGTATAGTCCGTCCTCACTGCGCTGCAATTGACACTTCGATACCTGGTTTGATGTTCTGATTGACGTCCTTCATCTCCTAGATTCGTTTTAGATTTTCGCAATTCAGTATCTTCCTGAATTTCTCAGGAACTCGTTAAATATTCTGGAGATGTAAAGATGTCCAATCGTCAAAGCGGTACCGTTAAGTGGTTCAACGATGAGAAAGGTTTCGGCTTCATTACCCCGGCTGAGGGTGCCGACCTCTTCGTTCACTACCGTTCGATCGAAAGCACTGGCTTCAAGAGCCTGAGCGAAGGTCAGCAAGTTACTTTCGAAGTAGTGCGTGGCCAGAAAGGCCTGCAAGCTGACAAAGTTCAAGTCGTCTAAGACGCTTGAATAAGAAAAGCCCCGTTTAACGGGGCTTTTTTGTTTTTGGGGTGTTCATTTTTTAACGCTACAAAGTTCAATCTATTCGGGTGTCGATTCAGAAGCCCGTTCCTCCTTTGTGTCCGTGGTGTTCTGCATTCGAGCACCCTGCCCGGTCTACCCGGCGGCACTCATCATTCTTCAAGAGAGTTCCGCATGCTGGGTTATCAGGTCAAATACCAGACCGTTTCGGTCGGTGATATGGACTTTCAGATACGTTCGCTACTGGATCACCAGCAGTATCACGATCCAGACCACGAGGCAGAAGACCGAGGCATTTCGCCGGAAAGCTGGCCGCTGTTTGGCCAGGTCTGGCCTTCCAGCCTCGTGCTGGCCGAGGCGATGCGGACGATGGACCTGCAGGGCAAGCGTATCCTCGAAGTGGGGGCTGGCTTGGCACTGGCGAGCCTGGTGGTGCATCGACGTGGCGGTAATATTACCGCCAGCGATTACCACCCGCTTATCCCGACATTCCTGGATGAGAACCTGCGCCTGAACGACCTGGGGCCGCTCAAGTACCAGTCCGCCGATTGGGCAGAGATGAGTTCCGATCTGGGGCAGTTCGACATGATCATTGGCAGCGACCTCATCTACGAACGCGACCAACCGTCAGCGCTTGCCGACTTCATCGATCGGCATTCGGCGGAAGTTGTCGACGTGCTCATTGTTGACCCCAACCGGAGCAACAAGTCGAAGTTTTGTCGGGAGATGAGGGAGTTGGAGTACGAGCAGCACATCAGCAGCGCGAACTGCCTGCTCGGAAGTGGTGAGGCCTACAAGGGGTCATTCCTGCACTTCCAACGCGACGATGCCCTGCTTTAACAGGATGTCGAACTGAATACTGGCGTATCGAACTCGTCGATCCGAACCAGTTTGCTCAGCGCGTCTTCCGCGGCGGCACAGGCCTCCGATAAGCGAGGAAAGTGCGAGCCCTCGTAAACGAGGTGGAAGGCAGCCTCCGCCTCCGGAGCATCCTGTTTGATGGCCACGAACGCCAAGGCATGGTCCCCATTCATGCAGGCTTCACTCCAGGCCACGTGCTTCGGGAAGGTGCGACTTTTCATGGACACCTCTTATTTGGGTTGAGCTCAGGGTCGTGCCATCGACCACTATCCGCTTCTTTACTCGGTAGTGGCGCGAATCTGACCAAAGGCGGCCCGTCGAAACGGCCATAGGGCCGTGGCTCAGGCTCGCTAGAGGGGAAACACGATCCCCGTGCGTGAGGCCGCATTGCGAATATGTTCCTGCATGGCTTTCTGCGCTGGGCCGGTGGAGTGACGGGCAAGGTGGCGAAGGATCTTGCGGTGCTCCTGCCAGGTTTCCATGGCGCGCTCCGGGCGAATGAAGGGGAGTTTCTGGCTTTCCAGAAAGATGTCCTGGCTGGCGGTGATGATATGAAGCATCGCGCGGTTGCCGCCGGCTTCCAGCAGACGCTTATGGAACTCGAAATCAAGCTGGGTTGCGGCTTCGAAGTTGCCTGCGAGCAATTCCAGACGCATCGCCTCGACGTTCTCCTCCAACTGGTCGATGTCTTCAGCCGTGAGACTGATGGCGGCCTGGCCAGCGCAAAAGCCTTCAAGTACATAGCGCAGCTGAAAGGTGTCGGCGGCAGATACCTGTTCCGCATAGGGCCAGGAGAAGCTCCGGGTCGCACCTCCGTTGACCGCCGAACCTGCCTGTACGAACACACCCTTGCCCGGCTGCACGCTGATCTGCCCCAGCGCGCTGAGTGATGACAGTGCCTCACGCAACGAGGCGCGGCTGACGCCCAGTTGTTCGGCGAGGTCGCGTTGGGAGGGCAGGGCGTCGCCGGCCTGGTAGCCACCTTCGCGGATCAGTTTCTGGATGGCCTGCAAGGCATATTCGGGTACGGCGCGGGGGGAGGTATCGAGCATGCTGTTCAGACCGGTAGGTTCAGCGAGTTGCCCTTTGTAAGGCTTTACAGGGTGGCCCGGCAAGTGCCGCCCCCTTGTGGCGCAAGGGCTGGCGGGTTGCACGAAATGGAGGCGAATCCGAATCTGACAGGGTGGACAACTTCATTGACTGTTCAGACCAGTAAGACCTTGTCAGTGCTGGCCTAATCGATTCAGTTGGCCCTTCAATGCGGGATATGGCATGGGCTGTGCACCGGGCGTCGGCAGGAAAATCGACCTGCCACGTACCCGAGGTAAGCACCATGCGCAATTTTCGGAACCTGTTCCTGGCCACTCTTTTCTGCACAGGTGTGCTGGCTCAGCCGGCGGCCCAGGCTGACGTCCTGAGCGACATCAACGAGCGCGGCGTATTGAAAGTGGCGGTGCCACAGGACTTCCCACCCTTCGGTTCGGTGGGGCCGGACCTCAAGCCGCGTGGGTTGGACATCGACACCGCCCAACTGTTGGCCGACAAGCTCGGCGTGAAGCTGGCGCTGACGCCGGTGAACAGTACCAACCGCATACCCTTCCTCACCACGGGCAAGGTGGACCTGGTGATCTCCAGTCTGGGCAAGAACCCCGAGCGTGAGCAGGTCATCGATTTCTCACGTCCCTATGCACCCTTCTACCTGGCGGTGTTCGGCCCTGCGGAGGCAGCCATTGGCTCGGTCGAGGCGCTGGCCGGCAAGACCATCAGCGTCACCCGTGGCTCGATCGAGGACATGGAGCTCAGTGCCGTCGCAGCCAAGGGCACCACGATCAAGCGTTTCGAAGACAACAATTCAACCATCGCCGCCTACCTCTCCGGCCAGGTTGACCTGATTGCCAGCGGCAGCGTGGTGATGGCAGTGATCGCCGAGAAGAACCCGGCGAAAGTGCCGGTGGTGAAACTGAAACTCAAGGATTCTCCGGTCTACATCGGCCTGGCGAAGAACGAGCCGGCATTGCTGGAGAAGGTCAACGCGATCATCAACGAAGCCAAGGCTGATGGCAGCCTGAATCGCAATGCCGAGAAGTGGCTGAAGCAGCCGCTGCCTGCCGACCTCTGACCAGCTGTTCGATCGGAGTTCCCTAGATGGCTTATCAATTCGACTTCGCGCCGGTGCTGGGGCAGGGCGGGGTGCTGCTCGAGGGGGCGCTGTTCACCCTCGAGCTGACCGCAATCGGCGGCTTGCTGGGCTTGGGCATTGGCATCGTCGGTGCGGCCGTTCGCGCCTGGCGCCTGCGGCCCTTCGACTGGCTGTTCGGCATATACGTGGAGCTGATCCGCAACACGCCCTTCATCGTGCAACTGTTCTTCATCTTCTTCGGACTGCCATCGCTGGGTGTCCGCCTGACCGAGTGGCAAGCGGCGGTGCTGGCGATGGTGATCAACCTCGGTGCCTATTCAACCGAGATCATCCGCGCCGGTATCCAGGCGATTCCCAAGGGGCAGTTGGAGGCGGCCGCGGCGTTGGCGATGAGTCGCTTCGAGGCCTTCCGTCATGTGGTGATTCAGCCCGCGCTGGGCAAGGTCTGGCCGGCGCTGTCGAGCCAGATCGTCATCGTCATGCTGGGTTCGGCGGTGTGCTCGCAGATCGCCACCGAGGAGTTGTCGTTCGCCGCCAACTTCATCCAGTCCCGTAACTTCCGGGCGTTCGAGACCTATCTGCTGACGACCCTGCTCTACCTGGCGATGGCCGTCCTGCTACGCCAATTGCTGGGCTGGGTCGGCCAGCGGTTGATCGGGGGGAGGCACTGATGGACTTCAGCTTCTGGGATATCGCCCGCAACCTGCTCATCGGCCTGCAATGGACGTTGCTGCTATCGCTGGTGGCTTTCATTTGTGGCGGCATCGCCGGGTTGCTGGTGATGCTCGCGCGGATCTCCGACAACCTGACGCTGCGCGTCCTCGCTCGCGGTTACATCGAGTTGTTCCAGGGCACGCCGCTGTTGATGCAGCTGTTCATGGTGTTCTTCGGCATTGCCCTGTTCGGGGTGGACGTCTCCGCCTGGCTCGCCGCAGCGACGGCGCTGACCTTGTTCACCAGCGCGTTCCTGGCGGAGATCTGGCGCGGCTGCGTCGAGTCGATCCCGCGTGGCCAGTGGGAGGCCTCGGCGAGCCTGGCCTTGGGGCGTCTGGAGCAACTGCGCCACGTGGTCCTGCCACAGGCGCTGCGCATCGCCATTGCGCCCACCGTGGGCTTCTCGGTGCAGGTGGTGAAAGGCACGGCGGTGACTTCGATCATCGGCTTCACCGAGTTGACCAAGACCGGCGGCATGCTGGCCAACGCCACCTTCGAGCCCTTCATGATCTATGGCCTGGTCTCCCTGGGCTACTTCATCCTCTGCTATCCGCTCTCGCTGAGCGCACGCCATCTGGAAAGGAGGCTGCATGCCCCTGCTTAGAGTTTCTGCATTGCACAAGTACTACGGCGACAACCATGTGCTCAAGGGCGTCGACCTCAGCATCGACGAAGGCGAAGTGGTCGCCATCATCGGTCGCAGCGGCTCGGGGAAGAGCACCTTGCTACGCACCCTCAATGGCCTGGAGTCGATCAACGACGGGGTGATCGAGGTGGACGGTGAATACCTCGACGCCGGGCGTGCCGACCTGCGTTCGTTGCGGCAGAAGGTCGGCATGGTGTTCCAGCAGTTCAACCTGTTCCCGCACCTGACCGTGGGCGAGAACGTGATGCTCGCCCCGCAGGTGGTGAAGAAGGTCTCCAAGACCGAGGCTCGTGCCTTGGCCGAGCAGATGCTGACGCGTGTGGGGCTGGCCGAGAAGATCGATGCCTACCCCGAACGCCTGTCGGGAGGCCAGCAGCAGCGCGTGGCGATCGCCCGTGCGCTGGCCATGTCACCCAAGGTACTGCTGTGCGACGAGATCACGTCCGCGCTGGACCCGGAGCTGGTCAACGAAGTGCTTGGCGTAGTGCGTCAGCTGGCCCGCGAAGGCATGACCCTGATCATGGTCACCCACGAAATGCGCTTCGCCCGCGAGGTGGGCGACACGCTGGTATTCATGCACCAGGGGCGGGTGCATGAGGCGGGGCATCCGAAAGAATTGTTCAGCCAACCCCAGACGCCTGAGCTGGCGAACTTCATCGGGATGGTCGGGCAGTAGCTACGTAAAACCCGGCAGGACGGGAATGCTGTTCACTTAGGCATTGTCGGCAGCGCATATGAGGAGGGGCGTGACTGGCCTTCGGAGCAGTCTGCCATCTCAAGCCCGATCTCATGAAGGCCCTGTACGAGCGAGCTCTGCTCGCGAAGGAGGCGGGTTCGCGAGCAGAGCCCACTCCTACGAGAGATTCCTGCCCAACAGAAACAACTTCGTGATGATGTAAAACCAAAAACGCCGCCCTCCTGCTGAAGGAAAAGCGGCGTTTTTTCTTAAGTGAACAGCATGACGGCAGGACGGGGCAGTTCCTTGGTCCTAACTAAAAAGGCGCATGGCACGATGGGGTTCGCGAACAGTACGCGCGCGCGAACCCTGATCCTGGCCCTGCGGGAAGAGTTCGTTGTTGGCGAGCGACGAAATTTAACCAGGTCCCAGTTTGGCGACGAGTACGGCAACCCCTGAGGCGTGGGCTGCCATACCCGACTAAGCGGTTACGAGTTTTTCGGCGGGTAGTTGCCGCGCCCGCATCCCGCCGCGCGCCTCAGTGCACCGCGCGCTGGCCGGCGAGCAGGTGCCGTTCGCGTTCCAGGGCCGTGGCCAGGCTGGCCTGGCCGTCGCGCCTGGCCGCGACCAGCAGCGTCTGGTCGAGCAGGTCGCGCTGCGCGTGGCTACCGCCGAAGCCGTGTGCCTGATTGCGGATCGCCCGCAGCAGCTCTACGCAGCGGGCGTAGCGGCCGTCATGGTAGGCCAGCAGCGCCTCGATGGCCGGCGCGCCGATCTCGCGGGTCATTCGCGTATTGTCGTCGTCGCGCTGCAACGCGCACGCCTGTGCCCGCTGCACCCGTTCCAGCAGATCGCCGCGCCCGGCACTGGCGAAGGCCATGCAGGCGTGCAGGTCGTTGAAGGCGTAGTGGCCGTCGTCGGCCAGCAGCGCCCAGCGCTCGGCCAGGTCCTGCCAGCGCTCGCCCGGGTCGACGCCGCGCAGCTGCAGGCGCCAGAGCAGGGCGCTGGCGTCCACCAGTTCGAGGGCGACCTGCGAGCCGCAGGCGTCGATCGCGTTGTCGAACAGCTCGAGCACGCTGTCGCTATCGCCCAGCTCAAGGTGGTACAGCGCCAGGTGCCACCAGTTGTGTACGGCGAGCATGTTGTCCTGCTGCCAGGCGGGGTTGCCGCGCATCCAGGCGATGCCCTCTTCGCGCCGGCCCTGCATCTCCAGCACGTGCGCCACCGCGTGCTGGGCCCAGGCGTCCGCCGGCTCGTGGGATACGGCCTGGCGACCAAAGCGCTCGGCCAGGCGGTAGTCGCCGCATTCCTCCAGGCCGAAGGCGTACATGCCTAGCAGCGCGTGGTAGCCCGGCACGTCCGCCGACCAAGCCGGCAGCACCCTGGCAATGCGGTCGCGCAACATGCGTGCGTCGCCGGTGAAGAAGTCCAGCTGGTGGCCGACCTGCAGCGCCAGCAGGTCGTGGGGGTACTCGACGCTGAGGTCTTCCAGGCTACGCCCGGCCAGCAGCCAATGGCCGTCCACCCACTGCCCCAGGGCCTGCAGGTGGCGCGCCTCGCGGTCGTTGTGCGGCAGGGCGCGGGCGCGCTCCAGGGCGGCGCGGGCCTCGGGCACGGCGCCGCCTTCGCTGCTCATGAGATACAGCCAGGCGCGCAGCACATGGCCCATGACCAGTTCGGGGGAGGCCATCAGCGCCGCATCGGCGCTGGCCAGCGGATCGTTGCGCAAGCAGCGCAGTTGCGTCAGACCGCGCTCGAGCAGTGCCAGGGCCTCGGCGTTGCAGCCGGTCAGTTGGTGTCCGTGTGCATCTTTCATTGTTCTATGCTCCAAGGGTCGGGTTCGCTGGCCACTGCCAGTGCGTTCATCTTCGGCCTGCCGCGCGAACCGCACCAAGGTCATCCAGGTCAGAAAATGGGCATTTCCGCCATGTCCCGCCCCGATTCCACAAACCGTGACCGCCCCCTGAGCGTCGGCCTGCTCGCCCTGCCCGATACCACCGCCTCGACGCTCTTCGGCCTGTTCGACCTGCTGCAGGGCACCCGCCGCGACTGGCAGATGCTGCTCAACCAGACCGAGGTCGCCTCGCCGTTCCGGCCGCTGATCCTCAGTCGCGACGGTCTGCCGCTGCGCGCCGCCAACGAAGTGCTGATCCAGCCGCATGTCGGCTTGGCCGACGCGCCCCCGGTCGATGTGGTGATCGTCAGCGACCTGGCGGTCAGCCCCTGGCAGCCGCTGGGCGAGCGTTATGACATCGAGGTGCAGTGGCTGCGCGAGCGCCATGCTGCCGGCGCGACTCTGGCCTCGGCCTGCTCCGGCGCGCTGCTGCTGGCGCGCACCGGGCTGCTGGACGGCTACGAGGGCACCTCGCACTGGGGCTACTGCGAGAGCCTGCAGCGCGAACACCCGCGTGTCCGCTGGCAGCCGGGCAAGGCCCTGGTGACCTCCGGCGAGGGCCAGCGCCTGGTGATGGCCGGCAGCGGCACCAGCTGGCATGCCCTGGCGCTGTACCTGATCGCCCGTTTTGTCGGCGCCGAGGAGGCGATGCAGATGGCGCGGATCAACCTGCTGGACTGGGACTCCACCAGCCCGCTGGCCTACGCGGCAATGATGCGCACCGGGCAGCAGGCCGATCCGGTGATCGCGCGCTGCCAGGAGTGGGCTGCGCTGCACTACGAGAGCGAGGCGCCGGTGGCGGCCATGGTGCAGATGAGCGGGCTGGCCGAGCGCACCTTCCTGCGTCGTTTCTCCCAGGCCACCAGCATGTCGCCGCTGGATTACGTGCACAACCTGCGCCTGGAGGATGCCAAGCAGATGCTCGAGTCCGGCGAACTGCCGGTCGAGGCCATTGCCCTGGAGGTGGGCTACCAGGACGCCGGCTTCTTCGGCCGCCTGTTTCGGCGCAAGGTCGGCCTGACCCCGGCGCAGTACCGGCGCCGCTTCGGCGTGCTGGCGCGGCGCCTGAGTGGGGTGGCTAGCGAGGACTGAGCGGTTGGCTCCCCGGCTAGCGCTCGTCGCCTGGGGCAGTCGCCACGCGGGTAGAATCGCCGCCATGATTGGCTGGAGGCCCGCATGGCAAGGCGCTACGAACTCCCCGATGCGGCATGGGAGTTGATCAAGGATCTGGTTTCCCCCGAACAGAAGATGGGGCGACCGCGCAGTGATGATCGACTGGTGCTCAATGGCATCTTCTGGATCCTGTGCTTCGGGGCGGATAGCAACGACCTAACCTAGATCACTGCTATGGATGTTCAGACCTCGGTCTGTTCCGACAGCTCCAGCGCGTCATTTTATAGTTCCTGATTTTGTAGCCATCCAATGGCTACTTTTGGCCGATAGCGCTTGTCGCAGGCACCTTCCAGCGAGATAGAGAAGTCGACGGCCTATTTGCTTGCGTAGGCGGGTTACGTTAGAGGCCCAGCTCCGATAGCCCCGGATGGTCATCTGGCCGACGTCCCAGTGGCCAGCGAAATTTTCGCTCAGCCTCGCTGATGGGCAGGTCGTTTATGCAGGCAAAGCGATGGGCCATCAGGCCGTTGTCTGCAAACTCCCAATTCTCGTTGCCATACGAGCGGAACCAGTTGCCAGAGTCATCATGCCATTCGTAGGCGTAGCGGACGGCGATGCGATTATCCGTGAACGCCCATAGCTCCTTGATCAGGCGGTACTCAAGCTCCTTGTTCCACTTTCTCCTAAGGAATGCCTCGGCCTCGGCACGGCTGGTAGCGAACTCGGCGCGGTTGCGCCACTTGGTATCCAGGGTGTAGGCGAGGGCTACCTTGCCCGCATCGCGGCTGTTCCAGCCGTCCTCGGCCAGCCGGACTTTCAGAATGGCATTCTCGCGGGTGAAGGGTGGAACCGGTTGACGGACTTCAGACATGGCGCTTGCTCCTGTTGGCGAAGGTGAGTGGGGCTGAGTTCAGGATTACGTGGCTTGGGCCACTGGCTGACGAATGTTCGCGCGCAGCGCTCGCCACAGACTTACCAGACGGTTCGCCGACGTGCCGCCGCAAGGATGTTCAAGCGCCGCGGCCATCTGCGGCAGCAACAGGTTCGACTCCCACTCCATGGGCGCAATATCCGGCGACGCAGACATGCGCGAGTCGCGCCACAGCGGACGCTGATCCGTGTCCCAGCTGCGCACATCGGTTGTGTTCATGTCACGGCCTCCTCGTCAGAGATCAAGAACCAGGGGCAGCGGGCTACCGTCGGCTTTCGCCGGCACGGCACAGCAGATGAGTACTTTGTCGCCCTCCGGCAACTGCGCCGGTGGATTGGGGTAATGCACGGCACCGCTGACCAACCTGGCGGCACAGGTGCCACACGAGCCGCCACGGCAGCTGAACTCAGGCGTAAGACCGCGGCTTTCGGCCAGCTCTAGCAGGCTGCCGCTCTCGGGTTTCCAGCGTGCCTCGGTGGCCGAAGCGGAGAAGTACACCGGCACTGGTGCCGTGGCCGCCGGAGGCTGCTCCAGGGGCTGCGGCTGTTCGGTCTGCGAGCGGCGCAGGGCAGAGGGGCCGAAGGCCTCGGCGTGGATGCGCTGGTCGGGGATGTTGAGGCCGCGCAGGCCGTCATACATGTCCTGGAGAAACCCGCCGGGGCCGCACAGGTAGAAGTCGTAGTCGTCCAGTGGCAGCCGTGCCTTGACCTGCGCGAAGCTCAGACGGCCGGCCAACTGGTAGTCGCGTTCGAGTTGCGCATCGGCGCCGGGGCTGCTCAGGGCGCGGTGGATGTGCAGCAGCCCGGCAGCCTGCTGTTGCAGCGCCGTCAGCTCCTCGCGGAAAGGCAGGTCGGCGAGGCTGCGGGCGCTGTGGAACAGATGAATATGGCGCGCACGCTGATACTGCCGGTTCTGTGCCACCAACTCCCGGGCCATCGAGACCATTGGCGTGATGCCGACGCCCGCACCGATCAATACCACCGGCCTGGCGATGTCATCGACCAGTGTGAAGCTGCCCAGCGGAGCGCGCACCTCCAGTACGTCACCCACCTGTACGTTTTCGTGAAGGTGGCGCGAGGCCTTGCCCTGCAGTTTTACGCTGATGCGGATATGCCCGTCGGACGGCGCGCTGGAGACACTGTAGGTCCTGACCAGTGCTTCCGCCTCGCGGGTCACGATGCGCATCGGCAGGTGCTGGCCAGGGGCGAAAGGCACGGCAGCGTTGTCCAGTGGTTCGAGGAACAGCGAGCGGATGTCGCTGCTCTCCTGCTGGGCTCGCGTCACGCGCCATTGCTGCCACTGCCGGCGTTGCTCGTACTGGCGTATGCGCTCGTCGGTCTCCGCCCAGGTGCCGGTTGCCAGGCTGGTGGGGGCGTAGTCGTGAAACTGCCAGCGAATGCTCACGGCCGCCGGCCGCAGCACCACATGCTCGACCTCGACCGTCCACAGCCGCTCCGCACCCTCGAAGGCCTTGGTCAGCGGGCTGTCCAGCAGCAGCTCGGTGCGTCCGCTGAGTTGCAGCATGTCGCCGGTGGCGAAGTCGACGAAGAGCAGACCGGCGATCGGGTTGGTCTGCAGGTTACCCAGGGTGTTGAAGAACAGGTTACCGGCGTAGTCGGGAATGGTCAGACGGTTGCCTTCGACCTTGACGAAGCCGGCACGGCCGCCGCGATGGGAGACGTCCACCGAGCGGCTGTAATCGTCATGCTCGACGTAGCTGGCCACGAAGAAGGTGTCGGCGGCGCGGATCAGGGCGCTGCTTTGTTCGTCCAGACCCGCGAAGTCCTGGCGTGGTGCCTTGCCGCCCCGTGCGGTGACTCGGGTGTAGGAGCGTTCCTGGATGTACTTGGGGCAGTTGCCGTAGGAGTGTTCGACCTCCACCGCGAAGCCCGACGCCGAGGCTTGCAGGATCACGCCGTTGATGCGGTTACGCCGGCGCGTATGCAGCTCGACGCCAAGCATGCCGATAGCGCAGCCCGACCGCATCCCGGAGGCGGCTGGGTCCTGCGGGTCGGGGTGGCTGGCGAGGAACAGGTGCTGCGGGTCAGGCGAGGTGACGAAGCCTTCCGGCCCTTCGAGCAGGGTGGCACAGGGGCGGCCGTCGGCATCCACTGCGCCGACCACCATGAACGGCAGCTGCTGATAGAACTCGCGGTGCTGGTCGGGCATGTAATCGCGGATGACCTTCTGCCCGATCACTTCCATGCGCTCGGTGGCGTGCACGCTTTCCTGCAGCTGGCGTTCGCCGGCGTGCCAGGGCGATTTACGGTGCTTGGGCAGATGATCCATGGCGGCGCTCCTCGGAAGGGCCGCCGGGACCCCCCCGGCAGCCTGGTCGACACTCAGCTGGCTTGCAGACCTGCGGCGGTACGTTGCATCGGCACGAAGCCGGGCAGGGCTTCGATGCGCTGCAGCCAGGCACGCACGTTCGGGTAGGCCTCCAGCGATACGTTGCCTTCCGGGGCATGGGCGATGTAACTGTAGTTGGCGACATCGGCGATGCTCGGTTCGCTGCCCACGAGGAACGGGCGGGCCGCCAGTTCGCTCTCCATCACCTTTAGCAGGGCATGGGCGCGGGCAACGACCTCGTCGGCATTGAAGGCCGCACCGAACACCGTGATCAGCCGTGCGGCGGCCGGGCCGTAAGCGACCTGGCCGGCGGCTACCGACAGCCAGCGCTGTACACGTGCTTCCTCGAGTGGATCGTTCAGCTGCCAGCTACCGCTGCCGTACTTCTTCGCCAGGTAGACCAGAATCGCATTGGAGTCACTGATCAGGGTGCCGTTGTCATCGATCGCCGGCACCTGGCCGAAGGCGTTGATGGCCAGGTATTCGGCCTTCTTGTGCGCACCGTTGGCCAGGTCGACGAACACCTGCTCGGTGGGCAGCTTCAGCAGCGAGAGCATCAGCTCGACGCGATGGGCGTGGCCGGACAGTGGGTGGCGATAGAGTTTGATGGCGTTGGTCATGATCGTGGCTCCACAACTGGGTTGGATGGTCAGCGAGGTGTTTGGAGGGTGTTGCGCTGTTGGAGCCATGCTGCGCCTATGCAGAGGCGAGCAGAATCACCATGCTGGGCAATCCATAATTCCGTTTTTTGAAAGAATCGCGAGCGTGTCAGCCGCGGAAGGCGGGGTGGGCGCGCAGCCGGGGGGTGGCGAAGTCGATGAAACCGCGTACCCGCGCCTCGGCGCGGCGGCCATGGCGGTAGATCAGCTGCGCCGGCAGGCCCGGGCTGGCGAACGGCTGCAGTACCGGTTCGAGCAGGCCGCTCTGCAGCTCGGCATGGGCCTCGTAACTCATGCAGCGGATCAGCCCTAGGCCCAGTGTGGCGGCGTGGATGGCGGCACGCTGGGTGGTGCAGGTCAGCACTGGCATGGGCTTGACCAGGCGCGTGTTGCGCTCGCAACGAAATTGCCAGGGCAAGTCGTAACCGGGGGCCGAGGCGACCACCGCGCGGTGGGCCTTGAGATCATCCGGCGTCTGCGGCTTGCCCCATTGGGCCAGGTAGCCGGGCGCGGCGCAGACGATCGGCCTGACCTCGCCCAGGGGCTGGGCGAACTCAGACGAATTGGCCAGATGGCCCACCACCAGCGCTACATCGATGCCTTCCTCCAGCAGCTTGGGCATGCCATGGCTGGCGCGGGTGGCCAGGTGCACGTCGGGGAAAGCGTCGAGATAGGCGAGGGCGATGGGCGTGAGTACCTGGTGTTCCATCAGCAGGGGCAGCGCCAGCGTCAGCTGCCCGCTCGAGCAGGCATGCACGCCTGCCGCCGAGCGTTCGGCTTCTTCGGTCTGTTCGAGGATCTGCCGGCAGCTCAGGGCAAACTGCTCGCCGGCAGGGCTCAGGGTCACTCCGCGCGGGCCGCGAATGAGCAGGGTAGCGTTGAGGCGCGCCTCCAGAGCGCCGATGGTGCGCATGATGGTCGCCGCCGACAGTTCGAGTTGACGCGCGGCGGCGGCCAGGCTGCCGGCCTGCACCACGGCATCGAACACCTGCATCTGCCGATAGCGGCTCATGCCTCATGCCACCGTCGCTGACTGCAGCGCCGGGTCCTGCTGGAAGCGCCGGGTGCAGAGGTCGACGAACGTGCGCACCTTGGCAGATATCCGCTTGTTGTCCTGGTAGAGCACGTGCACCGGCAGCGCCGCGGTTTCGTAGTCCTCGAGGACGATCTCCAGCTCGCCCTTGGCTACCAGCTCGGCGACCTGGTACGACAGCACCCGCGTTAGCCCCCAGCCCATGCGCGCGGCATTGATCGCGGCCTGGTTGGAGCTGACCATCAGACGCGGCTTGGGATGCAGAGTGAGGGCGCCCTGCGCGCCGTTGAACTGCCAGTCGGTGAGCAGGCTGCTGGCCGACGACATGACGATGGGCGCGCTCATCACATCCTTGGGCACCTGTGGCCGGCCGGCGCGTTCGAGAAAGGCCGGTGCGGCGCAGATCACCGGGCGGATGGCGCCCACCCGGATCGCCTGCAGGCCGGTGTCGGGCAGCTTGCCGATGCGCACGGCCACGTCCAGGCCCTCGTCGACCATACTCACCAGGCGATCCACCAGCAGGGCGTTGATCGACACCTCCGGGTGTTCCGCGAGGTATTCGGTGATCAGCGGAATCAGGAACAGCTCGCCGAACATCACCGGCGCCGTAACGGTCAGGTTGCCCCGCACTCGGTTGCTACTGCCGGCGGCCAGTTCATCGGCCTCTTCCAGATCGAGCAGGATACGCTTGCAGTCATCCACATAGCGCCGGCCCGCCTCGGTCAGGCGCAGACTGCGTGTACTGCGGGCCAGCAGCAACGTGCCGAGGCGATTTTCCAGGCCGGCGATCACGCGGGTCACGCTCGGCGGCGACATGCCCATCAGCTTGGCGCCACCGGCAAAGCTTTCCGCCTCGGCGACAGCCAGGAGCACCTTCATCTCCTGAAATCTATCCAAACTCACCGCCAGTTTGCAGATTGGGTTGGTTGCCACAGCTTAGCGTTTGAAAGTGGTGCCCCAGTGGATAGTCGAAAAGCAACGCAGCTGGAGCGATTGTCACGGCGACGTCGAAACACGCTTCAGCAAGGACGATCTTCTGACCACGATCATGATCTACTGGGTTACGCAGAGCTACGGCACGTCGGCGCGTTACTACTACGAGGCAGCACACCATCCCTGGACGCCAGTGCACAATCGCATACCTGTAGTCGAGGCCCCAGTCGGTATTTCGGTGCTACCGGAGGAAATATGCAGCTCCCCGCGCCGCTGGGCTCAGCGCTACTACAACCTCATGCAGATGCGGCATCACGCTAGCGGCGGACACTTCGGGGCTTGGGAAGAACCGCAGGCCATCACCACGGACATCCGCGATTTCTTCCGTTCGCTGAATTGACCCCAACCGTTATGCTCACTTCCTCTGTGTGGCGGGTCTTAGCTCGGGGCCAGTCTACAGGGTCGGCAGAGGCAAATTAGCGCTGCCGTTCGCGTGTCGCGATCAGGCCCTTTGCATCAGATAGTAGGCCTGAAATATGGTCAATACGCTGACTTTCTAGCTTCTGCCGCTAGGTTGAAGCACCCACGGCTGTTTGTTGCCAGACCTTTTCCGCGCACAGAGTTTATCCAAGAGGTCACAGGCGGACTTGAATGTACTGTGAAGGTCCGGGTCTATGAGGAATACACCGGCCGCAGAGGCGCTCGTGCCGTGAATCGCGCTTTTTTCGGCTTCGCGTGAGCGAACTGGGAGGGCACCAACTTTTTCAACAGAATCTGCCAATTTCACTGGCATCTCCGGGTCGACTTCTGCCAGTCACGGCCGGCGCAGACCCGCCAAAAGCAGCCGGTTAAGTGAGCCTCGAAAACCTGGGTAAACTCACCATTCTTGCTCGATACTACTTATTCCCGATCTTTCGTTGAACGGATGAGATTTCCCCGCAACTTCACAATTGCCTTTTGCAATTGCACGAAGTCCTCGGGATCAAGACCAGTTTGTGGGAAGTTATCTTCCGAGAGGCCTTCACGCAGTTTACGCCCCTCTTCTGTGAGACTGATCCGCACCTGGCGTTCGTCTTCCGGGTCGCGCTGGCGCAGCAAATAACCCATCGCTTCCAACTTCTTCAGGATCGGCGTGAGGGTGTTAGATTCGAGGAACAGCTTTTCGCCGAGGCTGCCAACGGTCTGGTTATCTTCCTCCCACAGCGCAACGAGCGTGATGTATTGCGTATAGGTCAGGCCGAGCCGTTCGAGCATCGGCTTGTAGGCCTTACCAAAAGCCAAGTTAGAGGAATAGACCGCAAAACAAAGGAAGTCAGAAAGCTTCAGATCGAGTGTGACTATCTTTTTAGTGGATTTCATGAGCACTCCCTGTGGCCAAAGACGGATGGCTTGCATGATTAAACTGTACATCGCATGCGATGGTATCGGAAGTGCCGCCCCTTTGGCAGTCGTTATCTGAACGCATCAGATCTGTAGAGATCGAAGACCGGCTCATCAGGGATGACCCTAACGAGCCGGCTGTGCGGGGCGTTAAGCGGTAAGGACGTTGATGGCAACGTCAATGTTGCCGCGGGTTGCCTTGGAGTACGGGCAGATCGCGTCAGCGTTGTGTGCCAGTTCGGTCGCCACTTCGTGCGACAGGCCTGGCACGCTTAGGGTCAGTCGGGCCTGGAGGAAGTAGGCTGCACCGGTCTGGCCCAGGTCCACTTCGATGTCGACGGCCGTATTGGTCGGCAGCGTCACCTTCATCTGTTGGGCGGCCAGACCCACCGCTGCGATGTAGCAGGCCGACCACGCCCCGGCGAACAGTTGCTCGGCTTTCGGGTGTGGCTGGACGGCGGTGAATACGTGTGCCGGTGTGGTGCTGCCGGGCGACGACAGCTCAATGTCGAGGTTGCCGTTATGGCCGCGTGACGTATTGCCGGCGCTGTTACGGGTGGTGTGGGTTTTGCCGCTGGCCAGTACTTTTTCGATTTTGCTCATGATGATTTCCTCAGGTTTGCAAGGCTTGTGATATGTATGCGATTAAATCGTATACGATATGTGTGATGTGTCTAAACTTCACGCCGTGATTACGTTCAGGGCAACATCGATATTGCCGCGTGTGGCTTTGGAGTACGGGCAGATGTAATCGGCGATGTGCGCCAGTTCTGTCGCGACATCGTGTGCCAACCCCGGCACGCGGAGGGTCAGTCGCGCCTGAAGGAAGTAGGCCGAACCAGTCTGGCCCAGGTCCACTTCGATGTCGACGGCCAGATCAGCTGGCAACACGATGTTGCGTTCCTGGGCGACGAGCCCGACTGCGGCGGTGTAGCAGGCCGACCACGCCCCAGCAAACAGTTGCTCGGCTTTCGGGTGCGGTTGGGTGGCAGCGAACAAGTGCGCCGGTTGGGCGGAGCCGGGTGACGACAGTTCGATGTCAATGCTGCCGTTATGGCCGCGCAGGGAGTTGCTTGCGCCACTGTGGGTGGTATGGGTTTTGCCAGTAGCCAGTACTTTTTCGATCTTGCTCATGGAAGCTTCCTCGGACTGATATTTTTTGCGATAAAATCGCATGCGATATTTGTGGTGTTAAAAGCTGCCGCTTATCAATCGCTTGGTGCATTGATCCAGTTGTTGCGGTTGTGGCCATAGGAAGCGCGATCGTTAGAGATGCACATCTTTTGGCTGCTTCCGTTGTTCATGGCTGAATCTCCAAGCGGTAAGGTTGTGGTGGTTTCTTATCGCCAGCGATCAAATCGTACGCGATTTGTTGATACTCTCCCAAGGACCCAATGCTGTCAAATATTTTTTCACGCCTCGATGACGAGCGGTAGGCGCGGAACCGACCCTGCCCCCACTCAATAATCAGGAGTAGGTGCATGGGCTGCTCGAAAGCATGCGCTCCTCCCACCTGACGAAATTGTAGTGGTCTACTGATTCCGGACACCGATTTAGGCGAAAATCCTCGCCGTGAGAGAGGTGTCTGATGAGCAAGCAACGACGTACGTTTTCCGCCGAGTTCAAGCGAGAGGCTGCGGCTCTGGTGCTGGATCAAGGCTACAGCCATATCGAAGCCTGCCGTTCGCTGGGGGCGGTGGATTCGGCCTTGCGCCGTTGGGTGAAGCAGCTCCAGGCGGAGCGCCAAGGCGTGACCCCGAAGAGCAAGGCGCTGACGCCCGAGCAGCAGAAGATTCAGGAGTTGGAGGCCCGGATCAACCGGCTGGAGCGGGAGAAAGCGATCCTAAAAAAGGCTACCGCTCTCTTGATGTCAGACGAACTCGATCGGACTCGCTGATAGACCAGTTGAGTGAGCAGGAGTCGGTAGAACCGGTCTGTTCAGCTTTCGATGTGGCGCAGTCTTGGTACTACGCCCACCGTCTTCGACGGCGTCGTGTCGATGCTCGCCGCGTTGCGCTACGCAGCCAGGTCAACCAGTTGTTCAGCCAGAGTCGAGGCTCGGCCGGCAGCCGCAGCATCCTGGGCATGCTGCGCGAAGACGGCGTGACGATTGGTCGTTTTCGCGTGCGTCGGTTGATGCGTGAGTTAGGCCTGGTCAGCAAGCAGCCGGGTTCGCATGCCTATAAACAGGCCACAATTGAACGGCCGGATAGCAGGAGGGGCTGGTTGGTAATCGATATTCGCTGAGCGAGCTGGGTTGGCTGTAGTGATTGCGAAATTGGCTCTAGTGTCGCACTGGCAAGTAGATGGCCATGCCAGCTTCGGAGGAGTGGGGGAACAAATGGGGGAACAACTCACATTGTGGTCGCGAGAGGCTCCATATTTTCTGGGCTTCAGGCAATAAAAAAGCCGGCTTGTGGCCGGCTTCTTATTGTCTGTAATGCCTGTAAATACTGCAGATTAAGCGTGTGTGTCGATTTATCCCCCCACTTATCCCCCCATGATTCGCGTGCGTAGCCGCAAGCTATTCATTTTGTAGCGGGGCGGGGCATCCAAAAAAAAGCCTCCTTGCGGAGGCGAGTGAGTCTTGCGAAGTGGAGGCTCTACTTCAGGCCAAACTGCTGTATTGCATGTTCGCGCAGGCGGCCTTTCTGGACTTTGCTGGAGCCAGTCATGCCAATGCTTTCGAAGTCCTCTACGATGGCCAGGAAACGCGGAACCTTGAAGTTGGCACATCGTTGCTTGCAGAAGCAGATGAGCTCATCCGAGGACGCTGAGACACCTTGCTTCAAGGTGACGTATGCCGCTGGCACTTCCCCCAGTCGGGCGTCGGGTACACCGATCACTTGCGCCAATTCGACGGCCGGGTGCTTCAGCAGCACTTGTTCCACTTCAAGCGGGGACACGTTTTCGCCACCGACACGGAACATGTCTTTGAGTCGCCCCACAAAACGCAGGCGTCCATCGGCGGAAAGTACGCCAAGATCCCCAGTGTGCAGCCAGCCGTCACGCAGGGCCGACGCAGTCTGTTCGGGCAGCTTGTAGTAGCCCTTCATGAGACTCCAGCCGCTGGCGCAAATCTCGCCCGGCTGGCCTGGCGGCAACGCCTCGCCGGTAGCCGGGTCGCGGATTTCAATCTGCAAACCTTTGTGGGGCTTCATGGAGCCGTCCAGGCGATATTCGAGCGGCTCGCGATAGTCGGAGATGACAATGTTGGGAGATGCTTCGGACAGGCCATAGGCATTGCAGATCTCCGCTGCTCCCATCTTGTCGACTACATCCTGGAGGATCTGCGGGCTGGCAGCGGCCCAGCCACCACGCAGGTATAGTTTTTTCTCTTCGAAGCTCGGGTCGGCGAGCAGCATCAGGAACATGGTGTCGTTGCCTGAGGTCAGCGTGCAGCGTTCCCGGCTCATGATCTCCAGCGCCTGTGCGGGGTCGAAGGTGGCAGCGGTTACCAGGGTAGCGCCATGCACCAGTGCCACGAGCAGCGACATGGTGCTGCCGGCCACATGGTAGAAGGGGCGGGGACTGAAGTAGCGGTCTTCGTGACGCACGCCCATGCGTTCCGCCACGGACTTCGCGACACCCAACATGGAAGCATGGCTGAGCATCACGCCCTTGGGAAACGCGGTGGTGCCCGAGGTGAACTGAATTAACAGGGTATCGTCCTGTTGCACCCGGTTACGTGCCTGGCCCAGTTCTGCAACGCCAATACCCTTCCCGAGACTGAGGAAACGCTCTTCGCTTATAGCGCCTGCCGGAACGTTCTCCCCAAATACGACCACGTGTCGCATCAGGGGAAGGGCCTTGCCGGGAAGCGTTTGGTCGATAGCAGGCTCGACTTCGCGGAGCATGGCGCTGAAGTCGATCTTCCCCAGGAAACGGTCGACACAGAAGAGGGCGCGCACGTCCTCGTGGGCCAGGCCGTAGCCAAGTTCCTCTGTGCGGAAGCGGGTATTGAACGGCACGCAGACAAGTCCGATTGAGGCTGCCGCATACCAGATCACTGCCCACTGCACGGAGTTTCCCATCAACACGCCAATATGATCGCCGCGCTGGAGGCCCAGGGCGATCATGCCCTTTGCCGTGGTCTCGACCTGCTTGAGCAAGGCGCTGTAACTCAGGCGGCCGTCTTCGGCTACCAGCGCATCATTGTCCGGATGTCGGCTGGCGACGTCCCTGAGGACTGACCAGAGCGGACCGGGAAGCGGAGAAGCGAATGCAGTCATCATTTGTCCTCAGGAAAACGAAGTCATGCCGGCACGCCAGGTGCCCTGGTTGAGGTTTTCCTCGATCGCGAGGATTTCGTGAGCAAGTGCGCCGAAGCGGGTGTCGTCGACACCCCGGTCAATCGTGCGCTTGGCGCTGCGCATGGCTGCGCCAGGTGCTGCAGCGATGCTCCGAGCCAGCTCCATGACGAAGTCGGGGAATTCCTCGTTGGGGCGTACCTGGTTGACCAAGCCAATTTCGACGGCTTCCCACGCAGACACTTCGCGGCCGGTGAACATCAGCTCCTTGGCGATACGACGGCCGACGATGCGTGGCAACCGCTGGGTAGCGCCAACGGTGCCCCAACGTGCCTCCGGGTAGCGGAAGCTGGCCGCCTGGCTGGCAATGATGAAGTCGCAGGCGCCGGCAATCTCGCAGCCCGAGCCCACGGCCGGTCCCTCGACGACGGCGACAACTGGCATCGGCAGTTCTTCAATGGCTGCGTACACCGCGAAGGCTTTGATACGCCGCGCCCGGATCTGGTCCTCGTTCATCTCTTTGCGTTCTTTCAGATCGGCACCGGCGCAGAACACAGGGCCATTGGCGCGGATAAGGACCACATGAACGTCCTGGCGTGCGCCGACTTCACGAATGGCGGCATGCAGGTCTTGGCAGAGCGCGGTATTTAGGGCGTTACGCGCTTCAGGGCGATTCAGAGTGATTGTGGCAATGTTTTCGTCGAGGGACAGGCTTACGCTGCCCAGTTCCAGAATTTGCATGTTCAGATCGCTCCGTCAGTGCGCAGTGCTTCGATTCGCTGGGGGCTGTAGCCCAGGCCAGACAGAACCGATTCGGTGTGCTCGCCCAGCAGTGGTGGGCGGCTAGGGGCCGGATTCTCCAGGCCATTGAACTGGAAGGGCAGGCGGATCGCCGGGAAGCGCCCGCCCTCCGGGTGCTCGAACTCGCTGAACACACCGCGGGCGTTCAGGTGGGGGTCTACCACCACCTCGTCCAGCGTCTTCAGTGGGCCTGCCGGTACCCCGGCAGCGTCGCAGGCGGCGCAGAGTTCGTCGCGAGTCATACGCCCTGTGGCTTCGCTTAGGGCTGCCATCACCTCGTCGCGGTGCAGGACGCGGCCGCTGTTGACCTGCAGCCTCGGGTCCTGAGCCAGATCGTTGAGCCCCAGAAGTTCGCACAGTGGGTGCCAGTGTTGATCGGCACCTGTGATGTGAACGAAGCCTCCGTCAGCGCAGCGGAAACTGGCGGAGGGCACACGGCCCGGGTGCTCGGTGCCGAGGCGCTCCGGCACTTCGTCCAGCGCGAAGTAGCGGGCCGCGGCGAGCGCCAGCAGGCTGATCTGGCCGTCTAGCATCGAGAAGTCCAGATAGGAACCAGCACCGTCGTGCCCCCGGCCTTGGAGCATCGACACGATGCCAAGTGCAATCCAAAGGCCGGAGCTGAGATCCGAGACCGGGATGCCGGGCTTGACCGGCCCCCCGTCCTTCTCGCCGGTCAGGCTCATGATGCCGCTCATGGCCTGGAAGACAGTGTCGTAGCCTTTACGCTTCGCGTAGGGGCCGGTCTGGCCGAACCCCGTACACGACACATAGATCAGCCGCGAGTTGACTTCCTTCAGGCTGGGCCAATCGAGCCCATAGCGTTTCAGAGTACCGACTGGGAAGTTCTCCAACACCACATCGGCGCTGCTGACGAGCTTACGAACGACCTCCTGGCCGTCGGCGCTGCGCAGGTTAACGGTGATGGACTCCTTGCTGCGGTTAAAGGCGTAGAAGTACGCGCTGCGTTCATGGCCCAAGGCTGCTGCCAAGGCATCTTCATCCAGTTGGTCTCGGACCAGTTCGTCTTGACCGACGAAGGGTTCGTAGCCGCGGGTTTCGTCGCCGCAGACCGGTTGTTCCACCTTGATGACCCGGGCTCCCAGTTCAGCCAGGATCATCCCGGCGAACGGGCAGGCCAGCACCCGAGCCAGTTCGATGACGGTAATTCCTTCCAAGGGTTTCATGCGACCTGCTCCTTCTGCCGGAAGGCGCGCATCTGGGCGTTCAGCTGCTGGCCCAGCTTGAGCCCTTCGCTGAAGGGGAGCTCCGCCACCTGGTGGAAGATCTTCTTGGTGGCCTGCATGGCGTTCTGCGGGTGCGCCGCCAATGCGAGTGCCAGCTCCTCGGCTTCGGCCAGCAGTTCATCGTCTGGCACTACGCGGTTCACCAGACCCAGCTTCAGAGCTTCTGTTGCATCGACCGTGCGACCAGTAGCCACCAGCTCAAATGCCGCCTTGCGGCCTACGTGCTCGACCAGGCCTGCCATGACGATGGCAGCGACAATCCCATGTTTCACCTCGGGGTAGCCGAAGCGTGCCGATTCGCTCGCCAGTGCGAGGTCGCAGGAGATCGCCAGTCCACTGCCGCCGCCCATCGCGTAGCCGTTCACTGCCGCGATCACCGGCTTGCTCATGTGTTTGACCAGCCCTTGGAGTTCGGTGGTAAGGGCGGCACGGCGATCCACCAGTTCCTGGTTGTCCGGGGTCAGCACTGCGAATTCGCGGGTGTCGGCGCCTGCGCAGAAACCGCGCCCGGCGCCGGTGACTATCACCGCGCGCACGGCTTCGTCGGCATCAGCTGCCTTCAGTGCTGCTACCAGGCCTTCGGTAAGGGCGAAATTCAGCGCATTGAGTTTGTCGGGACGGTTCAGCGTGATGGTCTGGACGCCGTCGGTGGTCTGGGTCAGAACGACTCGCTCTTGGGTCATGGTGCAGGCTCCCGTCAGGATTGCATGGCGCGCAGGCGGGATAGTGCCTGCTCAAGTTCTTCGATCAGCGAATGCATGATGGCGCTGGCGGGCAGCAGCTCGCGGACAAGGCCGGCGGATTGGCCTGCTTCCACTTTTCCGTTGCCGATGTCGCCATCAAATGACGCTTGCTTAAGGCTTGCGGAGGCCAGCAGGGCCTCGTACGCAGCCGGGTCGCGTTCGGGGAGACCTTCGCGCTCGGCGTTCGCCACGCGTTCCGTGAACGCATTGCGAAGGCTGCGGACGGGGAGCTTGCGTCCTACGAGGACGGTTTCATCAATCTCTGCCTCCAGCACCCGCTGCTTGTAGGCAGGGTGCAGGTTGGCTTCTTCGCTGAGCATGAATCGGGTGCCGAGCTGAACTGCGTCGGCGCCAAGGGCCAGCAGGGCAGCGATGCCGTAACCATCGGCAACACCACCACCGGCCACGACGGGAATGCTGACTTCCTGGAGCACCCTACGCACATTCACCAGGGTGCTCACTTCATTGGCCGGTGGATGGCCGCCAGCTTCGCTTCCTACGACTACCAAGCCGTCGACGCCGACTGCACTGGCCTTGATCGCGTGCTCGACGAAGGCGACAACGTGCAGCCAAGTAGCGCCGTAGTCTTTGAAGCGTGCCAGATGTGCCTTCGGTGAGCCCTGACTGGCGATAATCACCGGGACACGTTCGGCGACCAGCAGATCCAGAACTTCTTCAGCACCCTTGCGGTAGAGAGGCATGTTCACCGCAAAGGGCTTGTCGGTAAGTGCTTTGACCTCACGAATTGTCTCTGTGAGATCCGGCAGGCGCATGGGGCCCGCCGCGATGACGCCCAGACCGCCGGCGTTGGAAACTGCTGCCGGCAACGCCGCGCAACTCGATGCCCAGCTCATGCCAGCCTGAACGATCGGATAGGAGATACCCAGCAAACGGGTCAGACGGGTATCGATAGGCATCGATCAGTCCTCATGGTCTTCATCTTCAGGGTGGTCGTAGGGGGTGTGCTTCTTCAGCTCGCCGAAGTAGGCCAGGCTGTTGGCGTAAACCCGCTGCATCAGGGCCTTGAGTTGCTCGCGTTCCTCACCGGACAGCCCGTCAAGCATCGCTTCGTTACGGGCCTGGGAGTCATTGAGGATGCGGCGCACCAGGTCTTTGCCTTCAGGGCTCAGGCACAGCAGTGCACTCCGCCCGTCCTCAGGGTTTGGTTGGCGCTCAATCAGTTCGCGTTTGCTCAGGTTCGTCACCAGACGGCTCATCTGGCTCTTGAGCACGCCAGCGTGCTTCGCTACTCGAACCAACGGGGCTTCGCCCAGATAGTCGAGGATCGCGAGGGTCCGCCATTCCAGCACCGTGAGGGAGAAGTGCTGGGGAATCACCAGTGCCGCGATGCGGCTGGAGAGTCCCGCCAGCCGCTGCAGTTGCACGGAGAACAGGTCGCGCATGTCCGTGAATGCTTCGGTATCGCGTTTGACTGCGGTCGCTTGTTTTTTCATGGGGTCACCTGTGAGTGGTTCCTGTCATCAGTGCCTCATTGTTCTGGACTACCCGGCCTTGCTCAACGGCTGAATCGCGACTGAGCGACAAGTTTCTCGAGCGTGGCATCCAGGCCCTTGGCGAATGCGTCCAGTACCAGATCGACTTCGGCCTCGGAGATGATCAGCGGCGGGGCAAACACCACCGAGTCGTTGAGGGCGCGAGCGGTCACACCGTTGGCTTCGGTTTGCTGCGAAACGGCCAGACCGACTTTCCATTCCCTGGGGAAGGCGGTTTTGTTCGCTTTGTCCGCAACGACTTCCACACCCCACATCAAGCCTTCGCCACGCACTTCGCCCACCAGCGGATGGTCGGCCAGCTTGCGAAGGCCCGCCCCCAGTCGGCTACCAACGCGCTGGGCATGCTCAGGCAACTGGCGCTCCTGATAGATGTTCAGGCACTCGAGTGCGACGGCTGCTGGAACCGGATGCCCGCCGTAGGTGTAGCCATGGCCGAACACGCCGATCTTCTCGCTTTGGCTCTTCATGGCCTGGTAGATGCCTTCGGAGATCATCAAGGCGGAGATCGGCAGGTAGGAGGCTGACAGCGCTTTGGCGCAGGTCAGCATGTCCGGTTTCAGACCGAAGGTCTGCGAACCCCACCAGTTGCCAGTGCGCCCGAATCCACAGATGACTTCATCGGCCACCAGCAGGATGCCGTGGCGCTTGAGTACGACCTGGATCTTCTCGAAGTAGCCGGCTGGCGGGGTGATGACGCCACCAGTCCCCATCAGGGGCTCAGCGAAGAAGGCAGCGATTGTGTCTGCACCTTCCCGCTCGATCAGTGCTTCCAGTTCCGCGGCAAGTCGAGTGGAAAATGCTTCTTCGCTCTCTCCCGGCAGGCCTTCCCGGTAGTAATGGGGGCAAGTGACATGGAGGAAGCCGGGCAGGGGCAGCCCGAAGTCCTGGTGCAGGTGCGGCAAGCCGGTGAGGCTGGCGCTGGCCACTGTAGTGCCGTGATAGGCACGGTTGCGGCTGATGATCTTGCGCCGCTGGGGCTGGCTGACTGCACTCCAGTAATACCAGGCCAGCTTGATCGCGGTGTCGTTCGCTTCGGAGCCGGAGCAGGCGAACAAGACCTTGGACATCGGCACTGGTGCGAGCTGGATCAGACGCTCGGCCAACTGAATCGCCGGCTCGGTGGCGCGATGGGCGAAGTTCTGGTGATAGGGCAGTTCCTGCATCTGACGCAAGGCCGCTTGTACCAGTCGCTCTTCGCTGTAGCCCAGGGCCGCACTCCACATGCCCGACATAGCATCGAGGTAGCGCTTGCCCTTGTCGTCCCAGGTATAGACCCCCTCGCCACGAACCATGACGGTCGGGCCTACCTGCTCGTGGACCGCAAGGTTGGTCTGGCTATGGATGTGGAAAGCGATATCAGCTGCGTGCAACGAGTTTGACATGGCAATTGCTCCTATTCGGACCGGCGATTGGGCTGCTCGCTGAGAAGCCCTGTTCGTTCAATATGGTTGACAATGTGAATCATGTGGTTCATGTTGTCAACCATCTCAGGGGCCAAACCGGCGATAGAGATGGCTGGCGGACAGAAGGCACTAAAGACCCGCTCCCGATGCCGCAACAGGATGTAGCTTTGAGAATTACCGCTGCCTAAGAACAAGTCCCGCGCCTTCTAGGCGCTAGAAATAGGAGCTGGAAAATGATCGATACACTCCCCTCACCCAAGGCGATCCGACTCTTCCTGGGCGCCATGGCTGTCAGTCTGGTCGCGCCCGTGATGGCTGCCGACGAACAGACAGTTACTGTGGCCGGTTATGGCGGCAATCTGCAGGACGCGTTGATCCAGACACTGTGGAAGCCCTCGGCAGAAAAGGCCGGCCTGACCCTGCGAACTGAATCGCATGATGGCCAGCCGTCCGTCCGTTTGCAGGTGCAGTCCGGAAAGCCGAGCTGGGATGCCATTCATATCGGAGCCAATGACTGTGCGGCGCTTTCCGAGCAGGGCATGTTCGAGCCGCTGGATTTCTCTGTCATCGATGCCAGTGGCATTCCCAGCCGCGCTCGGGGCAAGGACTGGATTGCGACCAATAGTTACTCGGTGGTGATGGGCTGGCGCACCGACAAGTTCAAGGAAGGGCCGAAGAACTGGCAGGAGTTCTGGGACGTAAAGAAATTCCCCGGACGTCGCGCATTGTCGGTAGCCCCGGATGAAATGCTCGAAGTCGCCCTGTTGGCAGACGGCGTGCCGCGTGACCAGCTCTACCCGCTGGATATCGAGCGCGGCTTGGCTTCGTTGGAGAGGATCAAGTCGGATGTTGCGGTTTGGTGGACGTCTGGCGCTCAGTCTTCGCAGCTGATCAAGGACGGAGAGGTCGACCTGATTGCCATCTGGAGTAGCCGCGTCGACTCCGTCGTGAAGGATAAGGCCCCGGTTGCCTACACCTACGATGACGGGCTGCTGGGCTATGGCTGCATGGCCATCTTGAAGGGGGCGAAGAATGTCGCCGCCGCCCAGAAGCTAATCGCTAATACAGTCTCCGCCGATATCCAGGCACGTATCCCGACCATGATGGGCTACTACGGGCCTACCAATAACCAGGCCTTCGAAAAGGCCAGTTTCTCAGCGGACATTCTGAACCAGTCGAACATGTCGCCTGCCAACCGCGCCAAGCAGACCATGATGGATCCGCGCTGGTGGGGGCAGCATGTCACTGAGGTTCAAGAAGACTACAAAGAACTGATCGCACAATAGTTCTGGATTTGCGGAGGTCGGAGTTATGCAAGGCAATATTGCGATTCGGGATGTCTACAAGGGCTACGGTTCATTCATCGCAATCGATCATGTGTCCCTTGATGTGCATGCCGGTGAGTTTCTCACTCTGCTCGGTCCTTCGGGGTCGGGAAAGACCACGCTGCTCAATGTGTTGGCGGGATTCATTCGCCCTGACTCGGGGAGCATCAAGGTTGACGGAGTCGAGTTTCTCACTCGACCTCCGCACAAGCGCGACGTGGGCATGGTGTTCCAGAACTACGCGCTGTTCCCGCATATGACGGTGGCGGAAAACGTCGCCTACCCACTGCGCTTGCGCAAGGTGGGCGGCGCCGACCGGGTCAAGCGGGTCAAGGCGGCGCTGGAAATGGTGCAGATGGACCATCTTGGTGAGCGTGGAATCCACCAGTTGTCCGGTGGACAGCGTCAGCGCGTGGCCTTGGCCAGGGCAATGGTGTTCGAGCCGAAAATCCTGCTGATGGATGAGCCGCTCTCGGCCCTGGACAAGAACCTGCGTGAACACATGCAACTGGAGCTCAAGCGGCTCCATGCACGCTTGGGCATGACCACCATCTATGTCACCCACGACCAGAAGGAAGCGCTGACGCTTTCCCATCGTATTGCCGTACTGAACAAGGGAAAGCTGGCCCAGCTGGATACGCCCGATGCGTTGTACGAGCGACCGACGGACCGCTTCGTCGCCGGGTTCATTGGTGAAAGCTGTTTCCTGGAAGTTGAGGAGGGGAGCGGTGGCGTATTACTGCAGGGGCGTCCGTTGAAACTGCCTCAGGGAACGGCCACTCGACACCCGCAGAAGCGCTTCCTGATGGTGCGACCGGAACGTCTGCAGTGGCAGGTCAGCGGTGATGGTCATGCGATGAACCGGATCCAAGGGACTGCCCGGGACGTGGTCTACCAGGGGGACAGCTACCACGTTGGCCTGGTTCTACCGGATGGCACGGAGCTGACTGCCAGACACCAAAAAGGATTCCGGGATGTTCCGGTACCGGTGCCGGGAGCACCGGTCGAGCTCTGGTTGCACGCTGAGGACACGCTGTTGGTGGCGGAGTCGGCATGACTTCCGATCACGATCATCCTCACGCGCTTCGACGAGGTCCGAAAATGAAGACGATAAGTTCCCTGCACATGTCGCAGGGCGCTGCAGGGCTTGATAGCCAAACTATGGCAGTCACTCTTGCGCGCGCCGAGCGGAAGGAACGCTGGACATTGCTCTCGCTGACCCTCCCCGGTTTCCTGTTGGTATTCGTGGTGTTGGCCATTCCGCTGGCCTGGCTGTTCTGGCTGTCGGCCTTTGACAGCAGTGGCGCGCTGACCCTGGCGAACTACGAACGCTTGTTGCGGCCGGTCTACATGAGCAGCTTTGTCATCACCTTCAAAGTGGCGTTCTGCGTCACCCTGATCTGCGTGCTGCTTGGCTATCCCCTGGCGTACTTGTTGTCGCAGTTACCCGAACGGGCCAGTCAGATCTGCATGGCCTTTGTCCTGCTGCCGTTCTGGACCTCGATCTTGGTCCGCACCTATGCCTGGCTGGTACTGCTGCAGCGCCAGGGCATCATCAACAACTGGCTGTTGGACCTGGGGCTGATCGACCAGCCACTGGCGCTGGTCCATAACTTCTTCGGGACGGTGGTGGGGATGGTGCACGTGATGTTGCCGTTCTTGGTGCTGCCGCTCTACGACAAGATGAAGAATATCGATCCGCTGCTGCTGTCGGCCGCTGCCAATTGCGGTGCCACGCCATCCCAGGCATTTCGCCAGGTGTTCCTGCCGCTGTCCCTGCCGGGGCTTGCCTCCGGCATTACCCTGGTCTTCGTGCTGTGTCTCGGTTTCTACCTGACGCCGGCACTGCTGGGTGGCGGCCGTGTGTCCATGTGGTCGATGAAGATCAGCGACACCATCGCCCTGTACGGCAACTGGGGGGCTGCTAGTGCGCTCGGCGTAGCACTGTTGGTGGTGACCGTACTCATCCTGCTGGGAATGAGAAGGGTGTTCGGACTCAACGACTCGGGGAGGAAAGCCTGATGCTCAATCTCAATGAATCGGTGACACCGACCCAGATCACCCACCTGCATCGCCTTTGGCTCTATTGCCTGGTGGGTCTGATCCTTTTGTTCCTGATCATTCCCTGCCTGATCGTTATTCCCATGTCGTTCTCGGCTTCGCAGTACCTGGAGTTCCCGCCGCGGGAGTGGAGCCTGCGCTGGTATGAAGCGTATCTCGGCTCGCCGGAGTGGATGACTGCGACCTGGGTGTCCTTCAAGGTGGCTATCATCTCCACCTTGGTCGCCACAGTGCTGGGGACCCTGGCGGCCTACGGACTGTCTCAGGTGCGTGGTGGGCTGGCGAAACTGGCCAACGGACTGATGATGCTGCCCATGTTGGTGCCGATCATACTGGTGGCGGTGGGCGTGTTCTTCGTCTATTCGCGCACTGGCCTGAACAACACAGTCACCGGGCTCGTACTGGCCCATAGCGTACTGGCGATTCCATTCGTCCTGATCGCGGTGGGCAACGGCCTGCAGGGATTCGACATGAACCAGGAGATGGCGGCTCGCAGCCTGGGAGCATCCCGTACTTGGGCGTTCCTCAGTGTGACCTTGCCGCAGATCCGCCTATCGATCTTCTCTGGCGCGCTCTTCGCTTTCATTGCGTCCTTCGATGAGGTGGTTATCGCGCTGTTCATCGTGGGCGGGGAGAGCTCGACCCTGACGCGTCGAATGTTCGCCAACATCCGCGACCAGATCGACCCGACAGTGGCGGCCGTCTCCACATTGATGATCGTGCTTTCGATCCTGCTGCTGGTAGTGATGCAGTACATCAAGGGGCTGGAAAAGCGGCGGCAACGCGCGTCGGCTCCTGTCTGATTGCGATTGGCTGGACTTTTGCGTGGCTTTGGCCACGCTTTTTTTTGTGCGCCCGGCAGGGCGCACTCACTCGGAGGTGAAAGTCCTCTACACACCCGGCAAGGGGAAGTGTTAGCCAGAGGCAAGGGTGGCGCGGGTGACTGCGCATCCGGAGGAAGCCCGAGGCAAAGCGCTGGCCTGACGAACAGGAAGCGGATAAGAGGCGACGCGTTGGGGTAAGGCAGCAAAAAAGGTCGAAGCCCGATACTTGCACGGAACGACGCGGCGTATATCCGACAGGCATAAGCGTGAAGGTGGGTGCGTGATACCCGGGGAGATCTGCACGGCTGCCCCAGGGCTACTGACGTCGCGAGGCGTGAGGAGGGTCGTGCAGAAGTCAGCAGAGGCCATAGTAGGTGCGGTCTGACCGAAGGGCCGAACATGAGTGACCGCAATTAGGACGGCAGAGACTCGATGCGGACCGATGAGACACACGTGCGTGGAACAAGCGCAGCCATGACCACGTTGCTGGGGCGGAACTCCGGCGGCGCTGCTCATGGTGTCGAGGTCTGCACGGCGGCTGCCGGGCAAACGAAAGCGGGGGCGCCATCGCTGATGGAGGCGGTGGTGGATCGAGCCAATCTGTGGCTGGCGTATCAGAAGGTGGTCGGTAACCGCGGTGCGCCGGGAGTCGATGGACTCTCGGTGGAGCAGTTTGCCGACTGGCTGAGGATGTACTGGCCGAGCATCAAGGCAGCGCTGCTGAACGGGCAGTACCTGCCGCAGGCGATACGCGCAGTGGACATCCCCAAGCCTGCGGGTGGGGTGCGGACACTGGGTATCCCGACGGTAGTGGACCGCCTGATCCAGCAGGCGCTGCTTCAGGTTCTTCAACCGATCTTCGAACCGACGTTCTCTGAGTCGAGCTACGGCTTCAGGCCGGGGCGCAGCGCCCAGCAGGCGGTTCTGGCGGCACAGCGGTACGTGCAAGAGGGCCGCCGCTGGGTGGTGGACATTGATCTGGAGAAATTCTTCGACCGGGTCAATCACGACCTTCTGATGGCGAGGATTGCGCGGCAGGTCAAGGATGTGCGGGTGCTGAAGCTGATCCGGCGGTACCTGGAAGCGGGTCTGATGCGTGATGGGCTGGTCGCGCAGCGACGCGAAGGCACGCCGCAAGGCGGGCCGCTTTCGCCGTTGCTGTCGAACATCCTGCTCACGGATTGGGATCGCGAACTTGAGCGACGAGGCCACGCCTTCTGCCGTTATGCCGATGACTGCAACATCTACGTCCGAAGCGAAACGGCAGGTGAGCAGTTGCTGAAACAGATGAAGAGGTTCCTCGCGGAGCGGCTGAAGCTGCGGATCAACGACGCCAAGAGTGCCTGTGCCAAGCCATCGACGCGCAAATTCCTGGGCTACAGCCTGACAGGTCAGCGTCAGGCGCGACTGCGCATCGCCCCGCAAAGCCTGCAAAGGTTGATGGCGCGAGTAAAGGAGCTGTTACGCCAAGGACGAGGAAGAAGCCTGCGCCATACCATCGAGACACTGAATCCGGTGCTTCGCGGTTGGATCGGCTACTTCCAGTACACGCAGACCAAGAGCGCGCTGGAGAATCTGGACGGTTGGCTGAGACGGAGGCTGCGCTGCCTGCTCTGGCGGCAAGCGAAGCACCGTCAAGGACGAACCACGATGCTGCGCCGGCAGGGGCTGCCGGAAGATCGAGCATGGCGCTCGGCCCACAACGGGCAAGGTCCGTGGTGGAACTCGGGCGCATCACACATGAATGTGGCCTTCCCGAAACGCTTCTTCGGTGCCCTGGGCTTGATCTCGCTGCTGGATAGCCAGCAGCGCCTTCAGTGTCACCCATGAACCGCCGTATGCGGAACCGCACGTACGGTGGTGTGAGAGGGCGGCGGGAGTAATCCCGCTCCCTACTCTATGCCCGTCGTTTTAGCGGCCGGCTCTGCATGTAGCCACTATCGACTGGGGCTTCGACAAGGCGTGGGGGGAAGCGGATAGCGTCTCGTGTCCCCCGTGGGCAGTGGTCCTACCTTGTTGCAAACAATCGGTACCCATTCAGTGCTCCGCGACTGGTGCGCGCCAATTTGAGTGTCGTGCCGCAAATGAGCGGCCTGTCATGCCCTCCCAAAGATTTCTCTGAAGCGGCGGTAGTCAGTGCATAGGACATTAATTTCAAGGACGGCTGAACAGGCCAGTCCCGGGGCGAGATTGGTCGATGCGTCGGGTATCACTTTTAATTGCTGGAGTCCTGCAAGCGGCAACCTGACCCTCAGGTATCGGTCGTCGTACTCAAGCGGAATGTTGCTGAGAAGAGGCCGCAACTGAAGAACGAAAGTCGTGGCGGAGGACGGTTGCAAATGGAACGAGTGTCCACGGAGTGCGAATCTTCGGCTTGTTCACGGTGGTTCGGGGCAATCGGATGGCTCAAGAGGGAACCGCCATACCGCTGGCGTGGCGCGGCATGGCGGGGTACTGCAGGGGCGAGTGGATTACTCGAAGTAAATGGTCTTAGCGGGGTCGTAAGCGGGAGCGTCGAAGCTGATGAATAGGGCCGGTTGGCCGCCTTCGACGTAATACTTGTGGGGGACGTTCTGCGGGATCGACACGTAGTCGCCAGGCTTGAGTACGCGCTCTTCCTTAGGGGTGACTACCCGAGCACTGCCTTTCAAGAGGATCAGCGAGTGGTCGGCGTCCGGGTGGCTGTGATTTTTCAGCTCGGAGAACATTTCCACCAAATTGACGCGCTTCTCCGCTGTCTTCACCAGGGTCCAGCCGCGGTCGCTGGGATCGTTCCAGTTGGTTGGACTGGCCATGATTGCCGCCTGAGTCTTGATGACAGGGGCAGCAGCATTATCCGGGGTGGTGAGGTCTCCGCGGGTGCTGCTCTGCATGCTGATGACCGGTACGTCGAAGCCGAGAAGCAGGGGCTTGGACTCGCCGACCGGTGCCATCTGATAAGTCTGTCCCGCCGGAATGGCCACGTAGTCCCCAACCCCGAGGGTTTTTCGCCCATCGGCAAAGGCAAAGTCCACCTTGCCTTCAAGGACGATCAACGTGCGTTCGCCCTGGTCGTGCTTCACGGCAGGAGAGGCTTCATCAAGGCGGACGATGCTGGTGCGAGACAGGCTGGTCCTGTGCATATCCCAGATTTTCTGGCCCAGCAGCGTCTCTCCTGGCGGGGTGCTCAGAAGTTCGCTGCGGTGGACCAGAAGCAACTTGTCTTCCGCCTGCGCTGCGCTCGCGCACATCAGCAAAGCGAACATCAGGCTCAGCGGTTTGGCTTTAGCTTTGGTGCCGATCATGTTGCATCCTCTTTATTGTTGGTGGGGTTGGACCTTTCATGTCAGTAGCGGGTTGAGGCCGCTGCGAACGACGCGGCTATGAAGCTCGCGGCCGAGCACCGCTTCGCATTCAGCGGCGACTTCGAGCATGGCTTCGAGGTCGATGCCGGTCCGAACCCCCATGGATTCGAGCAGGTTGACCCAGTCCTCTGTGCTCACATTGCCGGTGTGCCCGTCGCCGTACTTGACCTTGGCCGGGTGTCCGCCCACGCCTCCGAAGGCGCAGTCGTAGTAACGGACGCCGGCTTCTAGGGCAGCGACGTAATTCACCAGGCCGGTAGCGCGCGTATCGTGAAAGTGAGCGATGGGCGTGACGTTCGGGAACTCGGCAAGCACCTTGCCGAACAAGCTACGGACGCTGTGGGGCGTCGCGACGCCTGTCGTGTCGCCCAGGGTGACGAAGCTCACTCCACGCTCGGCGAACGCTGCTACGTCCTGGAGCACACTGTTCTCATCGACCCTGCCTTCGAACGGGCAGCCGAACGCCACCGAGATGGTGCCAATCAACCGAAATCGACCATTGGCAGCGCGGGCCATCTGTTCGATGTTCAGCCACTGATCCTGGCGACTGCGCTTGAGATTGCGCTGCGAATGGGATTCCGAGGCGGATACCAGCAGGCTGATCTCATTGGCACCAAAACCCGCGTCCAGGTCAGCCAGGGCTCGTTCCACGGCACGCACATTGGCGCAGGTCGCCTTGTAGAACACATCCTGCTGGCGATAGAGACTCGCCAGCAGGTCGCTGGCGTCGGCGAATTGGGGGATAACGGCAGGGTTGGAATAGGACGTGGCTTCTACTCGGTTGAATCCGATGCTAGCGAAACGCTCCACCAGCTTGCGCTTGGTTTCGGTGGGCAGGAAATCGGGTTCATGCTGCAGGCCATCTCGAGCGAAGCACTCGCACAGGATCACGTCTTTCATGAGGGGCGTTCCAGGGTGACGGGATGAAGTGGTTGACAATGTGAACAAAATCTACTGAGATATGGTTCACCTTGTCAACCTTGTTAGGCCGTCATTTGGGGGGGCGAAACCGCTGCCAATGCGGAATCCGTTCGATTGGCGCCCCGGTCCTATTGCAGGAGGAGTGAGCGATGTACACCGATTTGATGTTTTACATAGACGGGGAATGGACTGCCGGTGACGCAGATCGCACCTCAACGGTCATCAATCCAGCTACGGGCGAGGAAGTCGGCCAGTTGCCATTGGCTTCCAGGAGTGACCTCGATGCTGCCCTGGTTGCAGCTGCGAAGGGTTTCGAGAACTGGTCAGTTACCTCCGCGTACGACCGCTCTGCCATTCTTCGTCGCGCTGCTGCATTGGTTCGTGAGCGCCATGAACACATGGCGCGCTGCATAACCCTGGACCAGGGCAAGCCCATATCCGAGTCGACTCTCGAGGCCAAGAGCGCAGCCGACCATATCGAGTGGTACGCAGAGGAGGGCAGGCGCGCCTACGGGCGGATCGTGCCGTCGCGCAATCCTGCCGTGCGTCAACTGGTGGTTCGTGAGCCCGTCGGTCCAGTCGCTGCTTTCACCCCTTGGAACTTCCCGATTAACCAGGCGGTGCGCAAGATTGCCGGTGCACTGGCGGCCGGTTGCAGCATCATCATCAAGGCGCCTGAAGAAGCCCCTGGCTCGGTGATCGAATTGGTCCGTTGCTTCCACGATGCGGGCGTGCCCAAGGGCGTCCTGAATCTGGTCTTCGGCGTCCCGGCCGAGGTTTCTGATTACCTGGTCCGCTCTCCCATTATTCGGAAGGTGTCGTTCACTGGCTCCACTGCTGTAGGGCGTAAGTTGGGTGCTCTTGCCGCAGAGCACCTGAAATTGACCACCATGGAGTTGGGCGGCCATGCGCCTTTCATCGTCTGTGAGGATGCTGATCTGGACGCGGCTGCCACATTGGCCTGTGGGCTCAAGTTCAGGAACGCCGGCCAAGTCTGCGCCTCGCCTTCGCGCTTTTACGTGCATGACGCGGTGTTCGAGCGCTTCTCTCGGAAATTTGCCGAGCTCGCCAGCCAGCTCAAGGTGGGTGACGGCTTCGATCCGTCCACCCAGATGGGCCCCCTGGCCAATGCACGGCGCCTGACCGCCATCCAAGAGCTAGTGGCCGATGCGTCTGACCTTGGCGCTGAGGTGGTGACCGGAGGTAAGCGGATAGGACAAAAGGGCAACTTCTTCGAGCCCACCGTGCTGGCGGACACCCCTGCGGAAGCACGACTGCTTTGCGAGGAGCCCTTTGGACCAGTAGCCCCGCTGATGCGTTTCGACGATTTGGATACGGTGATCCGCCAGGCCAATAGCCTCGAATATGGCTTGGCAGCATTTGCCTTTACCGCGTCACTGAAGACCGCTACTGAGCTTGGCAATCGCCTGCAGAGTGGCATGGTTTCGATCAACCATTTCGGTCTGGCACTGCCGGAAACACCGTTCGGTGGAATCAAGGCGAGCGGGCACGGCAGTGAGGGCGGTACCGAAGGGCTGGATGCCTACTTGACTACGAAGTTCATCAGTCAGCTCGGCTGCTGATTGGCCGATGCAATGACCTGGGCTTGCTCAGGTCTTTTGTATTCCTGCTGCTCGTGGGCCGGGAAGAATTCAGGCGAGAACGTCCGCTTCTGGCCCAGGCTGTGTAAAAACGCTGAGGATGACGAATAACCGGATATTGAATGGTTTAGCCGCGTCCAGTGACCTCGTGGGCGCTTGGCGTGTCCATCCGACGCATTCAGCTGATTCGGGCACCCGCCGCTGTGCGCTCGGTGTGCAGCACAATCTTGGCAATGCGAACTCCAGTAACGGTGCAGCTTCAGGCCTTTCTCAACCGTCGCAAAGCGCCAGATCAGGCGTTCTCCGGCTGGGCAGCGGTACTCGTTGTGGGCCGCGTCGTAGATGAAATCTTCGCGGCCAAAGCGACCCGCTGCGGCGAGGGGCGAGGTGTTGGCCTTGGTGATGCCAGCCTCGTGGCAGGCTAGGATTTCCTCGCTCTTGAAGTAGCCCCGATCGGCGACCACCGACAGTGACTCTACGCCCATCGCGTCCCGCGCTTGCTTGGCCATGGCACTCAATTGATCACGGTCGACGCCGTCGTTGGTGACTTCGTGCGTCACGATCAGATGATGTTTGGTGTCGACAGCGGCCTGGATGTTGTAACCAACCAGGCCGGTGCCGCGCGTCATCATCCTGCGTGCGTCGGGATCGGTCAGGGAGATCTGTTTGTCCGGTGCGGCCTCAAGCTGGCCCTCGATATCCCGAAGTTTCTGCATCTTGGTTTTCAGGGCGGCGATCTTGCTGTGCAGGCGTTCGGCCTTGGCCTGTGCCACCGCAGGCTCCTGGCGGTCAGCAGTGTCGAGCGCAGTCAGGTAGCGGCTGATGCTGGACTCGATCTCTTCCATCCGTCGTTGCAGCTTGGCACTGGTGAAGTTGCGGTCGCGATTGTTGACCGCCTTGAACTTGCTGCCGTCGATGGCCACCAGCGCCTCGGCGAACAAACTGAGCTGCTGGCACAGCACCACGAACTGCCGGCAGACCCGACGAATCGCCGGGCCGTTGTCCTTGCGGAAGTTGGCGATGGTCTTGAAGTCCGGTATCAAGCGCCCGGTCAGCCACATCAATTCGACGTTGCGCTGTGCCTCGCGTTTGAGGCGGCGACTGGACTCGGCCATGCGGACGCTCCCGCTGACCTGACCCAGGCGCTGGGCCAAGGCGGGGTAAGGGTAATGTTCTCGTCGAAGTGTTTGGTGCGTCCCCTCCAAGAGCCTCGCCATTTGGCTGAGGGGTGTTAGGGCCGGCTTGCGGTCCGCTTCCTGCCCAGGCTGTGTGAAGGCGTTGGCCTCGCCGAGAGCTGCTGTCGCAACGTTCGAGGGGCGGCGCATGAAGCGATTCATCAAGGAGGTGTCCGTATCAGGACACGATGGAAGCTTGTAGAAACGGTGGTGGCAATGCCCAGCGCTTGCGAACCTCAACGACACTTGGCGATCACGTAATACTTGCGAACCCGGGTTGTAGATTCCCAGATACCGTCGAAACCTGGCTCTACTACGAAGGACTCACCAGCGTTGAACACGCTGCTATTTCCTTGTAGGTCAGAAATCTTTACCTGGCCCTCTATCAGATAACAGAACTCCATCTCATCGGGATGGCTCTTCCTTTTACTGAAGGGGGCTGATTCCCAAACTCCGCAAAGGACGGATTCATCGTCAGCCTGAAAAAAACTCCAGGCAGTAGTAACTCCATTGCCACTGAGCAGGATCGGGTCCGGGGTGGAGGAGGAAACGCCTGGAGTGGAGAGAACTGCTGCAATCGGTCTGATGAAGCGCGCAGACATAAGCACGTCCGTAGTCGGTGGTGTCGCTTTCGATGGAAGAGGGCACGCAACCTGGCTTGTTACGCTACCCATCGGGACTAGCAGCTGGCCGGGTCAGGAGACCCGGTCAGCTTGATTTCGCTTAGCTGGGGAGGAACTCGTGAGCCCAACCCAGGCTGGCGATATTCCGTTCGATCATGGATTCCACTTCCGCTGCGCTGTAGCCGGCCTCGCTCAGCACCTCGCGAGTGGAATGCCCCCAACGTTCCGGAAGCGATGCAGCGTAGACGCGAGATTCCGTGGGACGAATGGCGTAGTGGTCGATCTGGGTTACGCAGTGCCCGCTCGGATGGTTGCGGTGAACGGAGAAGGCGAAGCTGCCCTTGTCGATGCCCACGGTGCCGTCGCCTTCACGAGTGTGTTGTGCGCGCAGGTGCTCGATCGATTGGGGCACCGCCGCAGCGATGTCCATCTCATGCAGGCGATCCGCCCAGTAGTCGGCCGGAGCTTTGAGCAAAGCATTCCTCAGGAACTGCCCGACATCCTTGGCTGCGCTGATACCCTGCAGCCCTTCCACCTGCTCAAGCTTGCCGAGCTCTGCCTTGCTGGAGTCGAGATAGATCCAACCCTCGCCAGTCTTGTAGAAGTGCGAGAGTGCGTTGTAACCCAGCGCCTGCCGGCCGGAGGGTTCGTTAAACGGCGCACGGCCCTTGTAGTCGAAGGCGAAGGCAATCTGCGCCAGGTTGGTGATGGCCGACAGCGAGGTCCTGGAGCGCGAAATCTGCCCGGTCTTCAGCTTGTGGTAGATCTGCACTGCCATGCCCAGGCCTGCGGCGAAGCCGCAGTTCACGTCCAGAGTGCCCAGATGGGCGTGTTCCTCGGGAGTTTCCGGGCCGCCGAAGCGGCTCATGATGCCGCTGTGCGCCTGGATGATGTCGTCGTAGCCGATGTAGTTGGTCTTGGGACCTTGCTGCGGGCCGCCCAGGCAGTCGAGGCGGCAGAACAGCACGCCCGGATTGACCGCTTGCAAGGCGTCGTTGTCGAGACCCAGGGACTTGAGCTGACGCTCGGGTGCGTTGATCACCACCATGTCCACAGAGCGCACCAGGCGGTTGAAGACCTCACGCCCCTCTGGAGTCATGATGTCGACCAGTGCACTGCGTTTGCCCATCCCTGTCTGGAAGGTGAAGAGGGTGCCGATCAGGGGGTCGTAAAGAGGCTTGACCGGGTCGAGCTTGATCACTTCGGCACCGAATCGGGCCAGGAAGGCGGTGGAGTGCGGCCCCGCGATCACGTTGGTCAGGTCGAGGATGCGCAGGCCATCGAGCCAACCCGCACCATTTGCAGGCTGGACTGCGGCGCCGACCGGATAAGTGGCCGGATGATTGGCAGCTACATCACGCAGCTCGGCCAAGGCTTGCTCGAAGGTGACCTTGCGGCGCGGACGCGGCGCAACCATCAGGTGGGCGCACTCCTCGAACCAGACCACCGGACCGGGCTGTTTCATGAGGCCGTATTCCGGATCATCCACCTGGACGATCAGGCCGGCAGCATTGGTGTGCTCGTGGTTGACCCATTCCTGGGTGGTGCGGTGCGGCGCACCCGGAATTTGACTCTCGCCGAAGATGCGGCCCCATTCTTCGGAAGTCTTGGTCAGGAACGCCTTCTTCATCTTGACGGAGATATGGTCCGCCCATTTCTTCGGCAGCGGGTAGACGCCGATAGAGGTTTCACCATCCCACTCGCTGATGGGGGCATGCAGGTCGCTGACCTCCGGGAGGCCGTCCGCGATCAGCTCTTCATAGATTCCCAGCACCTTGAGCGCGCGCTTGGCGTGATTACGGTGAGACGGGCAGACGCAATAGAACATCCGGCCATCGGCGCACTGATAGGTGCGATAGAACGGGTCCAGGTACTCCTGCAGATCCTCGTAGCTGAGATCCATCGGAATGTTGTTGGCCTTGCGGTACTCGATCTCCAGCTCGCGCATGGTCTTGTAGCGCTCCGGTAGGCCCTCGATGACGTACGAGTTGTACGACAGGCCTTCCATCAGGGCGGCGATAACCGGCACTTCAATAGCGTCGCCGCGGCCAGTGCGTTCGCGGGCCTGGAGTGCCAGGGCGACAGAGCTGGCCGCCAGCGTGGTGGCGTAGGCGGAGCCCAGGGACAGCGGAGAGAAACTCGGGTTGAGGCCGAGCAGCACCCGGTTGAAGCCCATGTCGGTGAAGGCACCGGCAGTGGCCGCCACCACCGCTTCGGTGGCTTTCCACTCGCGGCGAAGGATGTCGTTGCTGGCAAAGCCCGGCACCGACAGGGTGATCAGTTCAGGACGGTCCTTGCGCAGTTGTTGGAAGTCGATGCCCAGACGCTTCATCACGCCAGGACGGAAGCTCTCGATAACGATGTCGGCTTCTGCGATCAGGCTCAGCGCCCGTGCCAGGTCCGAATCATTCTTCAGGTCCAGTCGCAGGCTGCTCTTGTTGCGATTCAATACGGCGTTAGCCGGATGGTCCCACAGCGGGCCCTGCGGCGGGTCAATGTGGACGACCGTGGCGCCAAGATCCGCCAGGATCATCGCAACGGCTGGGCCGGCTATCTGTTGACCGAAATCGACTACGCGAACGCCAACCAAGGGCAATTGATTGCTCTGCTTCATTTCGACTTGTCCTTCTAGAGGCAGTTTCTGGGGCAGCTGAACGACAGACTGCAATGGTTTTCTCGAATTGCTTCGTTGCTTATGTCGGGCTTGACTAATCAACTACGCATATCAGCTGGCAACAATTAAGTATCGGTCGATACAGTTTTCCGACGATATTCAATAGCTGCACCGTTGATGAATCCGAAAGTTTCAACCCTCGTGTGTTCGCTTGTTCCTGCACAAAAGAATCAAGATCAAATCGAACAGTACTGGTCGGGTTTTTTCTCTTCGGTGAAGCCGATATTAGGAATGGAGAGCGCTTCGGGCCAGCAATATAAATTGGTACTCAGAGTCAATTTTTTTTATGACGGTTCACGACGGTGCAGTCATGCCTTTTGTCATGCTTCCCAAGGGATCAGAGGGCGATCAGGCTGGCTCCGTCCTTGTGAAATAAAAAAAATGAGGTCAAAGGGCGATTTTTTGTTGCTTCACAAAGCTCTGGCGAACGCTGAAAAATTGGCTCGTGCCGACAGAGCCTCTGGCTTATGGAACTGTCGTGCGATACGGCTGGATTATAAGAACTTCCCACCAGGCGAACTGGCGGAGAAATAATAGCGAGGCTGAAATGAAAGCTATCTACAAGAACAAGAAGCTTGTCGGGAGGTTACTCCCGTGAAAGAAGTACGGTCACTAACTGATGCTGCCGGGCATCCTATCTGCAGTCCTATAATGTCGTGGGGCGCCGCCCTGTTGGTTCTTGCCTTCGTGGTATTCACCATCGCTGATCCGGAATATGCCGGAGCCATCTACGACAAGGTCAATGCGTTCATTACGGTAAATCTCGGCTGGTACTACATTGCTTACCTGAGTTCATTCCTCTTCTTCGCCATCGGACTCGCATTCAGTCGTTATGGAAAGCTGCGCCTCGGGAAAGATTCAGATCGTCCTGAGTTCAGTGATTTCACCTGGTTCTCCATGCTCTTCGGTGCCGGCATCGGTACCGGCATCCTGTTCTGGAGCATTGCGGAGCCCATCTATCACTACCAGAACAATCCCTTCATGGCCCCGGCCCAGGCGATGACGGTCGAGGCGGCACAAGTCGCGATGCGCATCACCATCTTCCACTGGGGACTGCACGGCTGGGCGATTTTCGCGGTGGTCGGTCTGATGCTGGCCTATTTCTCGTACCGTAAGGGCTTACCGCTCTCCATCAGGTCCAGTCTCTATCCGTTGATCGGAGAGCGAATCTACGGCCCAATTGGTCACGCTGCCGATCTGTTGGCCGTGCTCGGCACCGTGTTTGGCATTGCCACCTCGCTGGGCATGGGCGCGCAACAGACGAATACCGGAATGGCCTACTTGCTCGGCTGGGAGGTGTCGGTAACCAACCAGATCATTCTGATCGCGGTGATTACTGTCATCGCCACTGCTTCGGTGATGACGGGCCTCGGCAAGGGTATTCGTATCCTCAGCGAGCTGAACATGCACCTGACGGCCGTGACGTTGACGCTCTTCGTCGTCCTGGGGCCGACGGCCTACCTGCTGGGGGCAATCTTCACCAACATCGGCGATTACCTGGCCCATGCGATTCCGATGGGGTTGTGGGTCGATCCTGATCCTAAGCACGAATGGCAGGGAGCTTGGACGGTCTTCTACTGGGGCTGGTGGATTGCATGGGCCCCGTTCGTTGGGATCTTCGTTGCCCGAATCTCCAAGGGCCGCACCATTCGCGAGTTCATACTGGGTGTCCTGATCGCACCGACCCTGCTGTCCGCCATCTGGATCACTGTATTCGGCAACTCCGCGATGTTTATCGAGCTCTTCGGCACGGGCGGCATCAAAGCAGCCGTGAACGAGGACATCACCATGGCCTTGTTCAAGACAGTTGAACTGATGCAACTGGGGCACATTCCGGGTCTGCTGGTAGCGGGCATTTGCGGGGTGATGTTGTGGACTTACTTCATTACCGCTGGTGATGCGGCGACCCTGGTAATCGCTACTTTGGCGGCCATGGGCAATGAGCACCCCCCAGCTCGCTACCGTCTGTTCTGGGGACTGTCCTTGGGCGCAGTGGCTGCGGTACTGCTCCTGGCTGGCGGGTTAAAAGCGCTGCAGACCGCATCAGTCATCGCAGCCTTGCCCTTCTCCATAGTTGTTCTGCTGGCCGCATTCGGATTTTGCCGGGCCCTCCGCCAAGAGTCCTTGGGCGCGCCGAAGTCTCCGGCAGTTCCCCCGGAACCTGCAGAACCAGATCGATCTGCATCCAGGGCGCTCCCGAGTCGGCCGCTGATCTGATCCTGTTCAACCCTACTCACTAATCCAACGACTGCAGGAATGGGCTCCTCCCCATTCCTGCGGCCACCTATCGCCCTGAAAAAGCGGAGTCGTCATGCCTACATCAGTAATCCTTCCCCGCCTCATAACAGTCGGTGAAAACGCGAGTGCAGAAATTTCGGCGGTGCTCACCAGTCTCAATTGCCGGCGGCCTCTGCTGGTGACCGACAAGATGATGGTCCAACTGGGCTATGCCACCAGCATGCGCGACAAGCTCCTGGAAAGCGGTTTCGAGGTCGATGTCTTCGATGACACAGTGCCTGAGCCCACGGTCGCTTCGATCAGCGCTGGCGTTCGTCATGCACGTGAAGGGAATTACGACTGCATCATCGCCCTGGGCGGCGGCAGCCCGATCGACAGTGCCAAGGCCATCGGAGTATTGGCGCAACACGGCGGAGAGATGCGCGACTACAAGTTTCCTCGCATCGTGAACGAGCCTGGCCTCCCCATCATTGCTGTCCCAACCACTGCGGGAACCGGCTCCGAAGTCACTCGCTTCACCATCATCACCGACGAGGCGAGCGACGAGAAAATGCTCTGCGTCGGTATCGCCTTCATGCCAGTGGCAGCTTTGATCGACTATAGCCTCACCCTCAGTCTGCCGCCCCGGATCACGGCGGACACCGGCATCGATGCGCTCACTCACGCCATCGAAGCCTATGTGAGCAAAAAGGCCAACCCCTACAGCGACAGCCAGGCCCTGTCCGCCATGCGCTTGATCGGCCCGAACCTGCGACGTGCCTACCGCGATGGCTCAGACAAGCCTGCGCGAGAAGCCATGATGCTGGGCTCGACCCTGGCCGGCATGGCGTTCTCGAATGCATCGGTCGCGTTGGTACATGGCATGAGCCGGCCCATTGGCGCGTTCTTCCACGTCCCCCATGGCTTGTCCAACGCCATGTTGCTCCCTGCAGTCACTGAGTTCTCGATTCCATCCGCACCGGAGCGTTATGCCGACTGCGCCCGGGCCATGGGAATTGCTACTACGGAGGATTCCGACGACGTGGCTAACACCAGGCTGCTCGACGAACTGCGCGCGATCAATGACGACCTGAAGGTCCCCAGTCCGGCTCAGTTCGGTATCGGCAGGGCGGAGTTCTTCGAGCGTATGGAGCTGATGGCCGAACAGGCGCTCGCGTCAGGCTCACCGGGCAACAACCCGCGCGTGCCGACTGCTGAGCAGATCGTCGAGCTCTACAAGCAGCTTTGGTAATTCCCATTCAGCCAACCACGGGCAATCCGCCCTCCGCCAATACTTGAGGAAACAGTGATGATCACCGTAGGACATCTGATCAACGGCCAATCCATTGATGACGGTCAGCGTTACCAAGATGTGTTCAATCCGGCCACCGGAGAGGTCGGCAAGCGGGTAGCAATTGCCCCCAAGGCCACTGTTGAACAGGCCATTGCCGCTGCCGAAGCAGCGTTCCCAGAATGGCGAAATACTCCGCCGATCAAGCGTGCACGTGTCATGTTCCGCTTCAAGGAGCTGCTGGAGCAGAACGCCGAGCAGATCTGCAAGCTCATTGGGGAAGAGCACGGCAAGATTTCCCACGATGCCATGGGCGAACTGCAGCGCGGTATCGAGAACGTGGAATACGCCTGTGGCGCTCCCGAATTGCTCAAGGGTGAGCACAGCAAAAACGTCGGCCCCAACATCGATTCCTGGAGCGAGTTCCAGCCGTTGGGCGTGGTGGCTGGTATCACGCCGTTCAACTTCCCCGTGATGGTGCCACTGTGGATGTTCCCGATGGCCATCGTCTGCGGTAACTGCTTCGTGCTGAAGCCGTCCGAGCGTGATCCCAGCGCGACCCTGTTCATTGCCCAACTGCTTCAGGAGGCCGGCCTCCCCAATGGTGTGATGAACGTGGTCAATGGCGACAAGGAAGCTGTAGATACGCTGCTCCATGACTCGCGCGTCCAGGCTGTTAGCTTTGTCGGCTCGACGCCGATTGCTGAGTACATCTATAAGACCGCCAATGCCAACGGCAAACGTTGCCAGGCCCTTGGCGGAGCCAAGAACCACGCTATCGTCATGCCTGACGCGGACATGGACAATGCGGTCAACCAACTCCTGGGCGCCGCATTCGGCTCGTCCGGTGAGCGTTGCATGGCTCTGTCCGTCGCAGTGGCGGTAGGTGATGCTGCGGCCGATGCGTTGGTTGCGAAGATGCAAGAGGCGATGAAGAACCTCAAGGTGGGCGCCTACACCGACAGCCGCAATGACTTCGGTCCGGTCATCACTCGGCAGCATCAGCAAAAGGTGGTGGGTTACATCGACAGCGCCGAGGCCGACGGAGCCAAAGTAGTAGTCGACGGTCGCAACCCCCAAGTCCCTGGCTATGAGAATGGCTTCTACGTGGGCGGCACCTTGATCGACAACGTGAATCCCGAAATGCTCAGCTACAAGGAAGAAATCTTCGGTCCAGTGCTTCAGGTGGTTCGCGTCGGCAGCATGCAGGAGGCGATGGATCTGATCGACGCGCACGAGTACGGCAACGGCACCTGCATCTTCACCCGGGACGGTGAGGCCGCGCGTTACTTCACCGACAACGTCAAAGTGGGGATGGTCGGCGTCAACGTGCCGCTGCCGGTGCCGGTCGCATACCACAGCTTCGGCGGATGGAAGCGTTCGCTGTTCGGCGATCTCCACGCCTACGGACCTGACGCGGTGCGCTTCTACACCCGACGCAAGATGATCACCCAGCGCTGGCCGTCGGCAGGTGTCCGGGAGGGTGTTTCCTTCTCCATGCCGACCATGAAGTAAGTCGCTGCAGCCACCTGGACAGGATGCCGTCCCAAGACGGCATTCTGTTCATATTCACCAGTCGTTGACGGAGAACGACAACAGGACATCCGGCCTCTTGGCGCCGAGTAGGGACAGCCAATAGCATGCCCGCATGACGATGCTCCCTGACGCACTCTTCTCAGTGCTCGATGGAGTCTTCCAGTGTGTCGATTACGGGCCCGTGGTTCTGATGAAGAAACGACTACCTCCGCTAAACTGGCTGCGATCCTTCGAGGCTTCCGCCCGCCATCTGAACTTCACCCTTGCTGCCAACGAGCTGAACCTGACACAGGCGGCTATCAGCCAGCAGATCAAAGGCTTGGAGTCCCAACTGGGTGTCACTTTGTTCAAACGGCTGCCCCGCGGACTGGAACTTACCGAAGCCGGGATGGCTTATATGCCCGCTGTCCACGAGGCCGTAGAGCGGCTGGCGGCGGCGACCGATGAACTCTTCGGAGAGGGGAGGACCCGTCTTCTTACGGTGCGGGTAAACTTGGTCTTCTTCACCACCTGGCTGGCACCGCGCTTGGCTCGCTTCCGCCAATTGCATCCCGGCATCGGCCTGCACTTCAGCAGCAATATCTGGCTCGCTGATCAGGATAAAGAAGCGGACATCGACATCCGCTACGGCAAGGGCAGCTGGCGCGGTTACCTCGCCCATCGTCTGACCTGGGACGATCTATTTCCGGTCTGCAGTCCTGGCCTTCTCGCCAACGACAGTAATGCAGAGCTGGAGGATGTCCTTACGCGTCATGATTTGCTGCATGTCATTGGCTATGAGGAAGGCTGGGGGTTCTGGCTCAAGCAAATCGGCATGCCCCGTGTGGATCCATCCCGGGGTCTGCAATTCGACACCTTGATCACTGCTCTGGAAATGGCCGCGCTGGGGCATGGATTCGCCCTTGGACGTACTTCGTTAGTGGCTGAGATGCTTGCCAGCGGTAGGCTGGTCGCTCCCTTCGAGCAGCGGGTTCCTACCGATGAGGCTTTTTATGTGGTGACGCCGGAGCATCAGTACGCCACACCTCAGGCCAAGGCATTCCTGGCGTGGTTGCTGGAGGAGGCAGAAGGCGCGCGGAACGCGGCAGGACAGCTGGCATCGGAGAGTTGAAGCACTCAGCCAGTAACGCCTCAACCCGTGCTCGCGGAACTCAGTTCCTGACACAACCAATCGATCACGGGTTGAATGGTGCAGCTGTTCCGGTGTCGGGTGGTCAGGATGTAGCCGTGATCGCTTCGCTCGACGCGGGGCTGAAGTGCTATCAGGCGACCTTCGGAAATGGCGTCCTGAACAAGACAGGACCACCCTAGTGCCAACCCATCGCCACGTATTGCCGAACTCAGCAGCAGCGGGTAGTTGTTGAACTTGAACCCCGTGCCTGCCTGGGCCTGAGGCAGGCCGGCAAGAAGACACCAGCGCGTCCAGTCGAGCCAGCGGGGATTGTTCTTGTCCATATGCAGCACGGGTGCCCTGTCCAGAGCCAAGGCATCTATCAGCCCGTTCAGGTTGTTGCGCTCGGCGAATTCGGGGCTGCAGACCGGGAAGACCAGTTCAGGCGCCAAGAGCATCTCATTGGGCCTTGATCCGACGAACTCGCCGAATCGAATGGATATATCTGCCTCCAGCATTTCCAAGCATGAGTCAGAGTCGGCGGGGGTCACGTCGAACCTGTAGCGAGGGAAGCGTTGCTGCAATTGGCCGAGCCTGGGTAGCAGCCACAGGTGTGCGAAGCCGAAGTTTGCTGCTATCGATACCGATGGCGCGATGTCCAGCGAGTCATCGCGAAGCTTGTCCAATGAGGTGTTGATTTTCGACAGGGCGCTGGAGATCTCTTCGTACAGGAAGCGGCCTTGACCGGTCGGAGAGAGCCGACCTCCGGATCGGTCGAACAGTGCGCACCCGACGTCTTCCTCCAGCGCCCGGATTCGCTGAGATACCACTGGCTGCGTGGTGCCGTGTTCCTGTGCCGCTGCGGTCATGGAACCGAGCCTAAATACTGACTCGAACACCACGAGTGACTTCATGGATGGCAGCGATTTGCGCTCATTGTTCATGGTCTTGAATCCGGTACGGCGCGATAGCGTTGCGGAGCAGGTAGCCAGCTTCCTGCGACTTGCCATACATCCGGCCGTTTCAGGTCTTTCGAATGTTTGCACACTTCGTAGTGGGGCAGAAGTCTGATGCTCGGTATTTCCGCTAACAGCATCCAGCGCATTGGGAACGGTCCTGGGACGCCTCTTTCAAGTGCGCCTCGGCACTGCCCCGGCACCAGACTGGTGCCTGTTTCACGACCTCAGTGCCGCACTCGCGACCCATAAGATTTTTGCATGGGACCGTATCTGCAAAAGCCGGCTAGGCGACCGCCCGACGCTTTGCGAGGCTTCCCTTCAAGAGATGGACGCGAATCCACGGAATCCTCTTCAACCGTTTCGGTTGTGATTACAAGAACTGCCAAAATTGAGCCAAGAGCTCTCACAATCAAACCGCCGTGAGGTGCCGAAATGTTCCACATGAACAAGAAATTCTGCGCTGCTGCTCTTCTTATCGGTCTGGCGTCAGTAGCTCATGCCCAGGACGCTGAGGAATGCAAACAGATCAGGATCGCGGACATCGGTTGGACCGATAACGCTGCGAACAATGGTGTAACTATCGCAGTGGCACGTGCGATTGGCTACGAGCCGAAAACCACCTTGATGTCTGCTCCAATCGCATTCATTTCACTGCACAAGGACGACCTCGACGTCTTCCTGGATTACTGGTCTCCCGCTCTGGACTCCGTGGCCAAACCTATGATCGAGTCCGGCAAGGTTAGCCTTCTTGAAGCGCCCAACCTGACTGGCGCCAAGTACACGCTGGCTGTGCCGAACTACCTGGCCGAAAAGGGGCTTCGCTCGTTTCAGGATCTGACGAAATTCAAGGAAGAATTGGGCGGCAAAATCTATGGCATCGAGTCTGGCAGCGGTGGCAACACCGTGATCAAGAAGATGATTGCCGAGAACATGTACGGCCTTAAGGATTTCAAACTCATCGAATCCAGCGAAACCGCAATGCGCATGGAGGTTGCTCGCGCGGTCAAGCGTGAGGCGCCGATCGTGTTCCTCGCCTGGGCTCCCCATCCCATGAACATCGAATTGCCGCTGACCTACCTCTCCGGCGGCGACGAGGCTTTCGGCCCCAACTATGGCTCAGCCACCGTTTACACGGTGCAATCCACGAAGTTCGCGCAGCGCTGCCCGAATGCAGCGAAATTGGTTTCGAACATGAAATTCGATGTGAACATGGAAAGTGAGCTCATGGCCGACATCCTGGCCAAGAAGGACCCGGTTCAGTCGGCTCAGGCCTGGATCGCCAAAAATCCGAAGTGGCTGGATACCTGGCTCGAAGGGGTCAAGACGTTTGATGGCAGAGATGCGAAGGCTGCGGCTCTCACTCACTTTGGGGCCATTTCCAAAGCTGACTGAGTCCTCGTGACCACAAGAAGACACCCACTGAAGGTGTCCATCTCGCCGGAAACAAATTTTAGAAAGCTGCCAACACAGTTTCTAGGGTTAACGTCATGAGCAAGTTGGAATTCATATTCAAGCAGTTGCCCCCATCGATCACCGTGCGCAAGGGCATCTGGGAACGGGATCTTCCTGCGCTATGGCTGCGTGAGCGGACGCAGGATCCCTCGCAGTTGGACAGCCGGACGCAACAACGGCTATTTGATTCGCACTCTCTCGACGCAGAGATTCGTCTGCTCTCGGTTGATCGGGTTTCGGCCGATCAGGCATGGCTGGAGTTCAATGACGGCCACCGAGCATTGTTCGACTTTTCGCTTTTCGCGTCAGAACTCGACGGGACCTCCGTCTTCCCAGAGGCGGCCGGATGGGACAGCAGTCTGGATCGCACCCTGGTGACCTTCGGCTGGCGAAAAATTGAAGAAGACGTCCAGTTCATGCGCTCCCTTGAGGCGTACCTGAAGTACGGCTTCATCATTCTCCAAGACGTGCCCACGGAGCCGGAGACAATTCTCGAGGTGGGCCGCAAGTTCGGGTACATCAAGGAGACCAATTTCGGCCGTTACTTCGAGGTGTACTCCAAACCCGACGCCAATGATCTGGCCTACACAACCGTGCATCTCGGCCCCCACACTGATAACCCCTATCGGGATCCGGTGCCTGGCATCCAATTACTCCACTGCCTGATCAACGAAACATCAGGTGGACTGTCCACCCTGGTGGATAGCGTCAGCGTGGTTGATCAATTGGCCGCGGAGGACCCGGAGGGCTTCGTCCTGCTGAAGAACACTCCCGTCCGCTTCAGGTTCATCGACAAGGGAACCGAACTGGTGACTCATCGGACGATGATCCAGACGGATTCGAACGGCCGAACGCTGGGTGTCCACTACAGCCCGCGTCTGGACAATTTGCCACTGCTGGACATCGATCAGATGAAGGCGTTTCACCATGCCAGAAAGCGCCTGGGAGAGCTGTTCACCGATCCGGCTTATGAGATTCGCTTCCCGCTCCGGGCTGGCGAGCTGATGTTGTTCGATAACAGCCGAGTGCTCCATGGCCGGACTAGCTTTGATCGTTCGGAGGGGCGTCGTCACCTGCAGGGTTGTTACATCGACCTCGATGGTCCACGCGAGCGTTACGCCAGCACATTGATGAAACAAAAAGCACTCAAGGATGCCGCCTGATGAACATCGTCAACTTTCGCCAGATGAAGGACGGAACCTGCGAGGAATACCACTTTCTCGAACGGCTTGAGTCCGAGTTCAACGAGGGACTCGCGGATCGCATTCTAAATGCTCTCAGGGGCTTGCGCGGCACTCTCAGCGGCTATCAGGTGGATCGTCTCACCCACTCGCTACAGTCCGCGGCTCGGGCAGAGGCAGACGGTGCGGATGAGGACATGATCGTCGGGGCTCTGCTTCACGATCTCGGCGATGAATTGGCCCCCTACAACCACTCGCAGTACTCGGCCTCCATCATCCGGCCCTATGTACGCTCAGAAGTCACCTGGGTACTCCACCACCATGGCCTGTTCCAGAACTTCTATTACATCCATCACTTCGGCGGAAACCCGAATGAGCGTGACCGGTACAAGGATCATCCGGCCTATCAGCTCTGTGTAGATTTCTGCGAACGGTGGGATCAGGCCTCGTTCGATCCGGATTACCCGACGCCGCCCTTGGAGTATTTCGAACCGATGGTGCGACGGGTATTCAGCCGCAAGCCTTTCGATCCCGAAGTGTTAGGTACCGAGTACTCGTTGGAGTTGCTGCCTCGTGGGTAAGGCAATTTCACAGACTGGTCATCAGGAGTCCGATGGCTTGGCAGCCAACTGAGCATTCGACTCTCGATATTGCCCCTCCTTGCGAGGGGCCTTTTTCATTGAGCTCCGCAGAACCTTTTTCCTTGCTGCCCGCAACTGAGTGTCTTGTTAATGGACTGGATGACTAACCCAGAAATCTGGGTCGCCTTCTTCACCCTGACCGCCCTGGAGATCGTCCTCGGCATCGATAACATCATCATGATCGCCATCCTCGTGGGCCGCATGCCGCCCCACATGCAGGCGCGAACTCGCTTCTTCGGCCTGGCACTGGCGATGATCACCCGCATCCTGCTGCTGCTTTCCATCACCTGGATCATGCGGCTCACCAACGACCTGTTCCACGTGTTCGACCAAGGCATCTCCGGCCGTGATCTGATCCTCTTCTTCGGCGGTCTGTTCCTGCTGTGGAAAAGCACCACCGAGATGTATCACAGCCTGGAAGGCGAAAGTGAAGCCGACGACCAGCTTGCTTCCGGTGCGGCGCGCAACTTCATCGGCACCATCATCCAGATCGCCATCATCGACATCGTGTTCTCGCTGGATTCGGTGATCACGGCCGTCGGCATGGTCTCCAACGTGCCGGTGATGGTCGCCGCGATCATCGTCGCCGTGCTGGTGATGATGCTGGCCGCCGGCACCATCAGCGACTTCATCGACCGCCACCCAAGCCTGAAGATGCTGGCGCTGTCCTTCCTGGTCGTGGTGGGCACCGTGCTGATCGCCGAAGCCTTCGAGGTGCACGTGCCGAAGGGCTACGTCTACTTCGCCATGGCCTTCTCCCTGGCTGTGGAGGCGCTCAATATCCGCATGCGTGTCTCACGTGAACGTAAGGAGGATCCAGTGAAATTGCTCAAGGAGCTTCTAGGCGACTGAGGCCGCTTCTGGCCGTTCTCTGTCTGTCACCTCTTCGGCGTGTAGTGGTCAAGTTGGATGTAAGTGGTGGTCAGCGGCAATGCAATTGGGCGGTCAAGTGCGTTGAAATTACGCACAGGATGGCAGCTCAGTAGCTTATGACAAGGAAACGCGCGCCTTCGCAGGCGTGGTTTCCATGGATACCGGACTGGATACCGAACCCCTAGGTTGGTCAACTGCCCCCCAATCAGCGCCAGTTTGAGCGCGCACTTACAGCGCTCTCGCGGCTTACTGTTGGAGCGGTCGTACTGCCGAGTCCGACTCCAGCTATCAGAATCCTGATGATGATCCGAGAGGCCTTTGGATTCCTGGCAATGGGAGCAGTGCGCCGGGCGCGATTACCGCTATCTGATGGTCTTCGAGGACAACCCGTCTGCGGGTGCCTATTCGTGGGCTGATGCATGTGCGTTGCTGAGGCAGCTCTAACTCGCTGACCGGGAAGGGATGGCCACTTCGTCGTCCTGACGGCCATTCAGCTTTTAGTGGCAAACCCGAAACCGAGTACGCAGATACTGCAAGGTGCTCGCGCGCGTGTGCGTATTGCTCCCAACAATTTGTTTCCGCTGTTAATCAGTGCTGTTAACCGAGGCTGTTAACTGCCCTGCCTTACCCCTCGGAGAAAAGGCTGCGCACATTGGGGCGTCCTTGGGGACTGCCGGCGTGCATACCTCGGACTGGGATGCTGCCTCGCTGCCGTTCTGCACGTATTCCATGCGTACCTAGCTGCGTACCACCACTTTGCGTACCGCATGTCAGTGGGAGTGTCGGGCGGCCGCATGCATTGGGGTGGTAATGTAGGAGTGGTCCGAAAACGTTACCTGTAGCGTCTGAAAATTACCTCCACGGGTATCAAAAACGATACCTGTGGCCATACCCAGTTCCTCTAATGGTTCATTTTCGGCACCTGTAGCGTGGTCACAGGTGCCGTTTTTGAACCGGTAGAAATTTTAGGTTGCTACGCCCTCCCAGTCGTTTGTCGGTGCTCGGTTTCGCCAGCAGGGCAGCCAGGTGAGCCGCCAGGTGCGGGTTTTGGACTGCGTTCGGCTGCAAAACAGGGACTCGTCGATCAGCTTAATAAAGCCTCCGGCTACAAGTTCCCGAAATGCGCGTATGGCCAAAGCCCGCGAACAGGGAATCTCGACTTCGGCCTGGCGTATACCAAAGCCGACTGGCCCGTGTGGTGACCAGTGACGTTGCATCAATGTCATGAGCACTTTCGCTTGGGGGCTCAGGTCGAGATACGCTGGTGAGGCCAGAAGGCGGCGTTGAATGACAACAACGCCGCCTTGCTTGTCGAAGGGCAAGCCTTTCCTCTTGGTCATGAGGCGGCTTTAGCGCTGGTGGGCGATCAGCGGTCCGTGGTCGTCGGGCTGCTTGGGGCGGCGGAGGAAATAGTCGAGGAGGTAGGGCATACGTTCTTCCTCGCAGGGTAACAGGCTGTAGCGCGTCACTACGCAGGGATTGCCGCCGCGGTTCAGAGTCTTCTCCGATTGACGCTCGAAGATCACATCGTAGCGATTAGCCAACCTGCTGATGGTACTGCTCAGGCAGTGATCGCCGATACGCTCGGCCTCGAAGCGGTTGAGGCTGGCGCCGGTCATCAGGTGCGCCAGAATGCGAGCGATCTTGCTCGGGGTTTTCGTGGCGGAATTGGCCATGCACAGGTCGTTCAGTTCTTCGGAGCGGGTAGCCTTGTTCATTTGGACACCTCGCCCAGTTGCTTGGATACCCACTCGGAAATTTCGGCAGAGTCCCAGCCTACAGCGCGGGCGCCAATCTTGCGGGCTTGGGGAAACTCGCCACGTTTCATCAGCTCGTAAATCCAAGCACGACCAAAGCCAGTGGCTCGTTGAACTTGGGGGAGCCGCATGATGCGGCGTTCGGGTTGGGGGGCGGTAGACATTGCCACGACCAGATCTCCTTTGCGCTCACTGGCGCTTGGTTGATATGGCTGTGCATTTCATACACCAAGTCGGTGGGGCACCATGCCGAGATTCGATGCGGGAGTTCTTCCGGAATAACTCACCCATGCGGTTTTTCCTGCATGCACTCGAAGGCGGCCAATGCCTCCAACTCAGCAAGGCTTTGCATCAGTTCATTGGCCAGTTTTGGAACTGTTTTCCGGAAACTATCTCCTCCTTTGACATAGCCCACGGCCTTTGACGTGACATCAAGCGTTATCTGGTTGCCGGTTTCCCGTTTCCAAATCTGTAGATCCAAATATGGGAGCAGCCCATAGCTGGTCCAATCCTCATGATCAGGGCGTTCGCGTTTACTTGGGGCTCCTATTCGCTTTGCCCGCGCCTCTTTGAGCCAAGCCGTAAACGAGGCATGTAGAACCGAGTCTGTAGCACTCAGGTCCACCAGCAGAGGCTCATTTGTTTCCCGGAGCGATCCCAGTGGCGCCCCCACCAGTTCTCCTGGGATGCCTGACCATGGCGCATTTCCAATCAAACTCCAGCGTTCGAACTGGATCTCGTGCGCTTCTCCACTCTCAACGCGCTCGTGATCTTGCCGGCATTGGTCCACGAGATCGGAAAAGGTGATTTCTCGTATCGGGCTCGTGAGTGATCCCGCTGAAAAGTCTCCGATGATCATGGCCCAGCTATTGCCGCAATGCTTGTCCAATGGTGAGCTTCTAATCGCCGACAGCTCATCAAGTACGCCTGGCACAGACGACCAAGGCAACCCCACATCTTTGAAGAGTGAGAGGACATCAAGAATGTTTTTGCGTATGCGAAGGCAAGCAACCCAATCCGCAGCGCTGAACTCCTTTGTTGCTCGGTACTTCTCCAGTTCGAACCATTTAGGCAGATCGTCTGATCGGCGAATCATTACCACTACCGTGCTCCCCTTAACACTCCGCTTGCCGTATTGATCACCCTATATGAGCTGAACGGACTAGGTCCGCTTGAAGTCAGCTTGAACGACCTTGCTGGAAGGTGGCGTGGTGGCATAGTTTGCCCAGTCCGCCATCAGTGCTCGCCGTTTATCCAGGAAGTCCGAACGTGAGTAAGCCGCCTCTGTTTGGTCGCGCTCATCGTGGGCCAGTGCCAGCTCGCAGACCTCTCGTGGATAGTGAGTGCGTTCGTTTGCCCAGTCCCGGAAGCTGGAGCGAAAGCCATGTCGAGTGATGTCGTCATGTCCTAGTCCGTGCAACAGATTGCGAATGGCGTTTGCGTGCATAACGCCGCTCTTGCCCTGGCCGGGGAACAGGTAGGGGCTAGCCTCGGTTCGCTCCATGCCGTGGAGCATTTCAACGACTTCCTGCGCCAGAGGAATGTCGAAAGGCTTGCGCATCTTCATGCGCTCGGCTGGAAGCGACCACACGGCTGCTTCCAGGTCGAATTCCGACCACTCGGCGAAGCGGATCATGTGAGAGCGGGCACCTGTGAGAATCAGCAGGCGAGCCGCCACGGCATCGCGGCGCGAACTCTTAGACAGATCAACCATCAGCTTGGGAATGCCACGCCAATCCATCGCGGGGAAGTGCTGGCGCTGCCGGGCTTTTTTCTTCTCGGCCTTGCTCAGAAGATTATCCAGGTGGCCACGCCAGCGGGCGGGGTTATCTCCCTCACGCAAGCGACGAGCCTTGGCCGCATCCAGTATCTGCTCGATCTGCCCGCGCACTTCATCAGCGGTGCGGGTCTTGGTCGCCCAGATTGGACGCAACACTTTCAGGACATGCTCGGTCTGGATGGCGTCAGCCGGTAGCTTGCCTATGATGGGGAAGGCATACAGCTCCAACTTTCGTAGCCAGCCCTTGCGCCACTTCTCCGACCAGGAAGCGCCATGCGCGGCTTGATAATCCGTGGCAAGCATCTGGAAACTCACCTGTCGTGCTGCGGTTTGGTGTTCAACCTCGCGCGTGGCTGCTCGTTCGGCGTCACGGGTAGCCAAGGGGTCGGCACCTGTGGCCAATAGCTTGCGAGCATCGGCAGCGAGTTGACGGGCTAGTTTCAGTGGCACAGTCGGGAATTTGCCCAGCCCCATCTCGCGTCGCCGGCCACCAAGTTGATACCGGAACGTCCAGGATTTGGAACCACTGGCCTTGACCTCCAGCCTCAGACCATCACCGTCTTCATAGGTGCCGGCTTCGACCAGGTTCTCCACTTGCTTGGGGTTGAGCTTTCCCATCCATCCTCCTGCCAGGTGGGGAGTAAAACCATCCCCCCATATGTCCCCCCACTTTTCCACCGGATGACGGTCATATCGAGTGGATATTGCTGGACTGAAAATAGGCTGAAAGTGGCGCTGTGTCTAGGGTTGCCTGGATTCTGATGGAAAGTGGTAGGCAATAAAAAAGCCGGCTTGTGGCCGGCTTTTAGGGGGTGGCTTTGGCTTATTTTTGGTAGGCCGCAACCGCCTTCAGAATCTCAGCGCGGGCTTCATCAGCGTTGCCCCAGCGCTCTACTTTCACCCACTTGCCTTTCTCGAGGTCTTTGTAGTTCTCGAAGAAGTGCTTGATCTGCTCCAGGAGCAGGGCTGGCAGGTCGGTGTATTCCTTGATGTCTACGTACAGCTGGCTCAGCTTGTCGTGCGGCACGGCGAGCAGCTTGGCGTCGCCGCCAGCTTCGTCGGTCATGTGCAGGACGCCAACCGGGCGGGCGCGGATCACGGAGCCGGGTGCCACCGGGTAGGGGGTCACGACCAGCACGTCCAGCGGGTCGCCGTCGTCAGCCAGGGTGTTGGGGATGTAGCCGTAGTTGGCCGGATAGAACATCGGGGTGGCCATGAAGCGGTCGACGAACAGGCAGTCCGTGTCCTTGTCGATTTCGTATTTGATCGGCGCATGGTTGGCCGGAATCTCGATCGCGACGTAGATGTCGTTAGGCAGGTCTTTGCCAGCCGGGATCTTGCTGAAGCTCATGGTCGACTCCCAGGGGATGGGCCAAAAAAGTGGGCGCGATTATAGGCATATTCCCCAGCCGTTGCCACGCGCTTCTGCTCATCCATTAGTCGCGTCCTTGTAGGCAGGATGACTTTTCTGCAGCTCCTTGAGCCGTGTCAGCGGGTCCTGTCGGTAGAACGACATGAGCTGGCGGTACACGGCAGGGTAGGCCTCATGAAGTACGTCAGGGGCGCTGAAGAAGTATTCGCTGGTGACGGCGAAGAACTCGGCTGGGTCTTCGGCGGCGTAGGGATCGATGGGGAGTTCCGCGTCGGGGTTGCGGTCCAGCTGGGCGTTCATATCGTCGTACGCGCTCTGCATCGTCAGGGCCCAGTCGGACAGGCGCATGTCGCGGTGCAGGGGCGGTAGCCCATTGGGTTCGCCATTGAGCATGTCGAGCTTGTGTGCCAGCTCGTGGATCACCAGGTTGTAGCCTGCCCAGCCCCCGCTGGCCTGGACGCCCGGCCAGGCGAGGATGACAGGGCCGCGCTGCCAGGATTCGCCGCTGCGCTCGTCGTCCCATTCGTGGACCACTCCGCTGGGATCACGATGGCGTTGTGGACTGACGAAGTCATCGGGGTAGAGGATCAGTTCGTGGAAGCCCTGGTACCAGTCCAGCTCCGGCAGGTGCAGCAGCGGTAGCTGGGCCTGGGCGGCGAGCAACAGGCGATCTTCCCGGCTCAGTTCGACGCCAGGCAGGGCGGTAAGGTGCTTCTCATGCAGGAACAGCACGCTGCGCTCGCGCAGGCGCTGGTCATCGATGGCATCCAGCCCGTCGAGAATCGGTAAGCGCTGGCGCACCGCCGTCCAGGTCTTCGGCTCGACGGGGTTGCGCGCCAGGGTGCGCTGGCGTCGCCAGTTACGGAAGGACCACATATGGTCTCAGCTGGTGTGCTCGGCGTTCTTGGCGGCTGCTCTTGGGCGCAGGTGCTGGCGGACGAACCCGATGACCATGGGCAGCAGCGAGAGACCGATGATGCCGATCACCATCAGCGACAGGTTCTGCTTGATGAAGGGCACGTTGCCGAAGAAGAAGCCAAGGGTCACCAGGCCTCCGACCCAGAGGATCGTGCCCAGCACGCTGAAACCGAGGAAACGTGGGTAGGGCATCCGGCCGACGCCGGCAACGAAAGGCGCGAAGGTCCGGACGATGGGCAGGAAACGCGCCATGGTCACGGTCTTGCCGCCGTGCCGTTCGTAGAACTCGTGGGTGCGCAGCAGGTAATCGCGGCGGAAAATCTTCGAGTCGGGATTGCTGAACAGCCGTTCGCCGGCCGTCCGACCGATCACATAGTTGAGGCTGTCTCCGCTGATGGCCGCAACCATCAGCAGGCCACCCAGCAGCCATGGATCCATGGCGCCGCCGGCGGCCACGGCGCCAGCGATGAACAGCAGGGAGTCGCCAGGCAGGAAGGGCGTAACCACCAGACCCGTCTCGCAGAAGATGACCAGGAAGAGAATGGCGTAGATCCAGGTTCCGTAGTCGCTGACCAGCATGTTCAGGTAAACGTCAAGGTGGAGGATCAGGTCGAGCAAGTTGAAGTCCATGAGGCGCCTTGTGGTTTGCGGAGGCGGGGATAGGCCGGAGATGACGCATTATAGGGGTAAGTCGCCTTCCTGGAGCGTGTCGTTGGCCAGACGGCTATCGGCATGAAGGCTGCAACTGTATCCATTGTTTTCATGATGGAGGAGAGTTGCGCATGCCGTTGCAGCTCCTTGAACACCCCGCTGTGAGCCTGGCCCAGGGGCATGGGCTGGACCTGCCCAACCAGGCGGCGCGTGCGCGCGCGACCTGGGTGGCGGGGCGACAGGGGCGCCCGCCCTTGCTCCTGGTGGCACTGCTATGGGGACGCCGGTGCATCAATGTGGTGCAGGTGCTCAATCTGTACCTGGACGCACTGTTCGCCGATTACAGCTGTACGCCCGATGGCTGGAGCGAAGCTCAGGCGGCTCGGCAGGTGCTGGCGGCGCTCAATCTGCAACTCTTTCGCCGGCGTCGTGCCGGCGAGCCCGTGCCTGAGCTGAGTGCCGGTCTTCTGTTGGTGCAGGATGGCGAAGCGCACTTCCTCCAGGCTGGTGCGATTGGCCTGGTACGTATCCAGGGCGACGATGTGCACTGTCTGGTGGGGCGCGAGAATCCCCTGGGCGTTCAGGCTGAGTTGGCCGTGGTCCAGCACAGCCTGCCGCTGGTCAGTAACCAGCCGTTGTTGCTGGCACCGCAACCCTTGCTGGAAGTGGCCGACCTGCGAGCATTCAAGGCCAGCTGCGACGATCTCCAGCCGGGGCGATTGGGCGCTGTGCTGGAGCCACTGCTTGGTGCCCCGGGGGCCGCGGCCATCGTGCTGCCAGGCGAGCCGGACAATTTGCCGCCGCCCAGCCCCTGTAGCCGTTGGCCCCGCCTCGAGAACGTCATCGTCGGGGCGAGGGTGGATGGTTGGACGGTTCAAGCGCCCTGCGGCTACGGCTCGCCGGGTCGGATGTTCCTGGCCCGGGATGAAGAGGGCAGGGATGCGCTCTTCTGGTTGGCGGATACGGATGCCGACGAGGCCTTTTGGCAGCGGGAGTGGGTGTTAAGGCGCAGTCCGGTGCCGAGCCTGCCACAGGTTCTGTCGCCGCGACAGCCCAGGCAACATGCCTTCCTGCTGTTCCAGTTCCCGTCGGAACAAATGCGCAGCATGACGGAGCGCCTAGCGGCAGATGGCCCTTGGAATGCGAAGGGTGCAATGGCGCTGCTGGTTCAGTTGATCGAGGCCGTGCGCTCCTTGCAGCGTCGTGGCATGCAGGGGCTCTGGCTCGATCCACGGCAGATCCTGGTGGCGGATGACGGCCGTGTGCTGCTGCTGCCGGAATTTGCGGCGATCCTGCCGGGGGTGTCACGTCAGGCGACGCCGCAAGATGCCGTGCCGCTGGCTCCCGAACTGCGTCATGGTCGTGCATTGGATGGCAGCGCCGATCAGTTCGCCCTGGCATCGCTGACCTACTGGATGCTCTGTGGGCGCTGGCCGGAGATTGCCTGCCCGGAAGGCGGCCAGGTCAGCCGTTACGTGCCGCTGGTTGGCTATGTGCCCGACCTGCCGGCAGGCTGGGATGGTGTATTGGCCAGGGCACTGGCGCCGCAGCCAAGGGCCCGCTTCGAGGCGCTTTCGGAGTTCCAGCAGGCCCTGGAGCGGCCGCTGGCGCAGGTGGCCAGGGCACCGGTGACGAGGCAATGGACCACGCCGTTGCATCTGGCGTTGATCATGCTGATCGGGCTGCTGGCGTCGTTTGGGCTTTGGCTGGGGTGGTGATGAGGTGGGGCCTTCGCTGTAGCAGCCAGCTTGCTGGCGAAGGCGGGGTGAGGTTCGCGAGCAAGCTCGCTTCTACGGGGACAGTGGGTTTCTGGTGTAACCCCTCTCCGGTTTATGAGCGAGGGGTTTGCCTGTTCACTCGCCGTTGATGGGCAGGATGTAGTTCTTGAACTCGGTGTCTTCGTGGAAACCGATGGACTCGTACATCCTGTGCGCCACGGTGTTGCTGACCTTGCTCGATACGCGCATGCGTACGGCGTTGGTCTCGCGGGCCATTTTCTTCGCCGTCTGCAGCAGGCGGTCGGCGACCAGCTGGCGGCGGGCATCTTCGGCGACATAGATATCGTTGAGGATCCACACGCGCTTCAGCGCCAGCGAGGAAAAGCTCGGATAGAGCTGGCAGAAACCCAACAGGCGGTCATCCTCATCGGCGAGGGCCAGGTAGATCACCGACTCTTTACGGCTCAGGCGCTTTTCCAGGAACTTGCGCGAGGACTCGGGGAAGGGCAGCTCGCCGTAGAACTCGCGGTATTTCACGAATAACGGGGTCAGAAGGTCCAGGTGCTCAAGGGTGGCTTGGACAATGCGCATGGCGGGCCTCGGCGTTGGGTAGTGGGCTGGTTTGGTAATGCAGGTGCTATGCCAGCAGACGGCTCTGATCCTGCACCAGAAAATGTGGAATGCGCAATCCAAACAAGCGTTTGAGTGGCAGGCGCGGTGGACTCTCTGTGGGTGCGAATGAATTGGCTCTGTCGGCGTTAGCTTAGCCATCAACGGTCGGGCTGAGAGCCCTGTAGGAGCGAGGGAGACGCCGAGTTCTTGCTCGCGAAATGAGCCCGTTCGCCAGCAAGCTGGCTCCTACAAGGGAGCCAGCCAGTGACAACACTTAACTGGGACAGAGCCAATGAATTCGCACCCACATGAAAGCAACGTCACAGTTCCATCCGGGCTGGAACTCGAACACAGGCTCAGTGCTTGTCGCTCGCCAGCAGGAAGTTTCCGGCCAGGGCCAGGTCGGGTTCGCCCGCGAGGCTCGGCACTTCGGCCTCGTCTTTCAGGCTCACCCCGGATAGCTGCCGACGGCAGGCCTCGCGCATCAGGAAGAGCAGGCGGTGGGCCGCCATGCCGTAGCTGAGGCCTTCCAGGCGCACATTGGAGATGCAGTTGCGGTAGGCGTCGGTCAGGCCCACGCGCGGCGCGTAGGTAAAGTACAGGCCCAGACTGTCCGGCGAGCTCAGCCCGGGGCGTTCGCCGATGAGGATCACCACCATCTTCGCGCCGAGCAACTCGGCCACTTCATCCGCCACGGCTACCCGCCCCTGCTGCACCAGGACCACCGGTGACAGGCTCCAGCCTTCGGCGAGCGCTTGCTCTTCCATGCGCTCAAGGAGCGGCAGGCTATGGCGCTGTACCGCGAGGGCAGACAGGCCATCGGCGATCACCACGGCGAGGTCATAGCCGCCGGGGAAAGCAGCGGCGTGCTGGCGCAGGCGTTCGACCGACGCGGCATCGAGGCGGCGGCCCAGGTCAGGGCGTTGCAGGTAGGTGTCGCGGTCAGGCGCGGCGCTGTGCAGCAGCAGGGTGGCCCGGCCACGCTCGGCCAGCTGCTCTGTGATGCCGGCATGGTCGAAGGGCAGGTGCACGGCATCCCGCGCCTGGGCGTGGGCGTATTGGAAATTCAGTTGCGCCGTGGTCGGCAGGCTGGTGCCGGCGCGGCCAAGGGCGATGCGTGCTGGGGTCAGGCGGCGCAGTTCCTCCCAGGGGTTGGCGGTGGTGCCTGAAGTGAGTTTCGGGTCTTTCATACTGCTCTCCTTCTGGCTTACCCCAACTGTGCCAGCGCGTGGCGGAAGGCCGGTGGCAGCTGATCGCCGAGGATCACTCGGCCATCGCTCTGCACCAGGATGCCCATGCGCTCCAGCCAGGCCTCGAACTCCGGTGCTGGCTTCAGGCCCAGGCTCTGGCGGGCGTAAAGGGCGTCATGGAAAGAGGTGGTCTGGTAATTGAGCATCACGTCGTCGGAACCGGGGATGCCCATGATGAAGTTGATGCCGGCAACCCCGAGCAGGGTGAGCAGCATGTCCATGTCGTCCTGGTCGGCTTCGGCGTGGTTGGTATAGCAGATGTCGCAGCCCATCGGTACGCCGAGCAATTTGGCGCAGAAGTGGTCTTCCAGGCCGGCGCGGATGATCTGCTTGCCGTTGTAGAGGTATTCCGGGCCGATGAAACCGACCACGGTGTTCACCAGGAACGGGTTGAAGTGCCGGGCCACGGCATAGGCGCGGGCTTCGCAGGTCTGCTGGTCGACACCATGGTGGGCATTGGCCGAGAGGGCACTGCCTTGGCCGGTCTCGAAATACATCAGGTTGTTGCCGAGGGTGCCGCGCTTCTGCGAGAGGCCTGCTTCGTAGCCTTCCTTGAGGATGTTCAGGCTGATGCCAAAGCTGGCGTTGGCGGCCTCGGTGCCGGCGATGGACTGGAATACCAGGTCCAGCGGAACGCCCCGGTTGATGGCCTCGATGGACGTGGTGACGTGGGTCAGCACGCAGGCTTGGGTGGGAATCTCGTAGCGCTGGATGATGGCATCGAGCATCTCCAGCATGGTGCAGATCGAGGCGATGTTATCGGTGGCCGGGTTGATGCCAAGCATGGCGTCGCCATTGCCGTAGAGCAGGCCGTCGAGAATGCTCGCGGCGATGCCGGCAGGGTCGTCGGTTGGGTGGTTGGGCTGCAGGCGGGTGGAGAGCCGTCCGCGCAGGCCCATGGTGTTGCGGAAGCGGGTGACGACGCGGATCTTCTGCGCCACCAGCACCAGGTCCTGCACGCGCATGATCTTCGACACGGCGGCGGCCATCTCCGGCGTCAGGCCAGGAGCCAGGGCACGCAGGCTGGATTCGTCGGCGTGCTCGCTGAGCAGCCAGTCACGGAGGCCGCCGACGGTCAGGTGGCTGACCGGGGCGAAGGCCGCACGGTCGTGGCTGTCGATGATCAGCCGGGTTACTTCATCGTTTTCGTAAGGGATCAACGCTTCGTCGAGGAAGTGCTTGAGGGGGATGTCCGCCAGGGCCATTTGTGCGGCGACCCGCTCACCATCGCTGGCGGCAGCGACACCGGCCAGGTAGTCGCCGGAGCGGGCGGGGCTCGCCTTGGCCATGACTTCCTTGAGGCTGTCGAAGCGCCAGGACTCGCCGCCAACGATATGGGAAAAACTGCTCACAGGAAGCTCTCCTCGGTGAGGCGCCCCGCCATGGGAAGGCGGGGCGTGGGCGGGCGTCAGGCGCGGCTCAGCAGGGCATCGGCCGGCGCGTTGGCGCGGTGGTGGGCGGTGAACTGGAAGTAGATATAACCGGCAATCATGAAGCCAAGGAAGACAAAACCGATCAAGGTGTTGAACCATGCCATCGCCAACAGGCAGACCACTGCCAGGACCAGCGCAATGGCCGGTACCACTGGGTAGCCCGGCGCGCGGAAGGTGCGCTCCAGGTCCGGCTCGGTGCGACGCAGTTTGAACAGGCTCAGCATGCTGATGATGTACATGACGATGGCGCCGAATACCGACATGGTGATCATGGCGGCCGTCAGGCTCATGCCTTGCAGGTTCACCAAACCATCGCTGTAGATCGCCGCGATGCCGATCACGCCGCCGGCGATGATCGCGCGGTGCGGGGTCTGGAAACGCGACAGCTTGGCCAGACCGCGCGGCAGGTAGCCGGCCCGGGCGAGGGCGAAGAACTGGCGCGAGTAGCCGAGGATGATGCCGTGGAAGCTGGCCACCAGGCCGAACAGGCCGATCCACACCAGCATGTGCATCCAGGTGGAATCGTTGCCGACCACGGCCTTCATCGCCTGCGGCAGCGGGTCGTTGATGTTCGAGAGTTCGCGCCAGTCGCCGACGCCGCCGGCCATGATCATCACGCCGATGGCGAGGAACACCAGGGTCAGGATGCCGGCGATATAGGCACGCGGGATGGTGCGTTTCGGGTCCTTGGCTTCTTCGGCGGCCATGGCTGCGCCCTCGATGGCGAGGAAGAACCAGATGGCGAAGGGAATGGCGGCGAAGATGCCGGAAAGTGCGGTGCTGCTGAACTCATTGCTGCCGGCCCAACCGTTGACCACGAAGTTGCTGAAGCTGAAGCCTGGCGCCACGACCCCCATGAACACCAGCAATTCCGCCACCGCCAGCACGGTCACCACCAGCTCGAAGGCAGCGGCGATGCTGACGCCGAGGATATTCAAGGTCATGAAGATGATGTAGGCCCCGACCGCTGCGTGCTTGGGGTCTAGCTCGGGATACTGCACATTGAGGTAGGCGCCGATGGCCATGGCGATGGCCGGCGGGGCGAAGACGAACTCGATCAGGGTGGCGATTCCGGCGATCAGGCCACCTTTCTCACCGAAGGCGCGGCGGCTGTAAGCGAAGGGGCCGCCGGCATGAGGGATGGCGGTAGTCAGTTCGGTGAAGCTGAAAATGAAGCAGGTGTACATGGTCGCCACCAGCAGCGCCGTGACGAGGAATCCCAGGGTGCCGGCGGTACCCCAGCCGTAGCTCCAGCCGAAGTACTCGCCGGAGATCACCAGGCCTACGGCGATGCCCCAGAGATGCAAGGTGCCCAGTGTTGGTTTTAGTTGTGATGTGCTCATTGCGACTCCTCTGCCCGGAGGCGTGGACGGATAACCTGTGGTCGATCTTATCGGCCACCCACCCCCCAGGACTTGACCGTCGGATATGCATCAACACACCTGCGGTCAAGTTGTATCGAACTGTTACCCATTGCCCCACGTGCCCGATTGCCCCGATGCGGGGCAAGGCTTCCAGCAATGCCCAGCAATGGCTCGCGGCCTGTTGCAGGGCGACTTGCAGGGGCGTGATCCAGAGCGTTTAGGGGCGAGGCATGAGTCTTGCTTGAATGTTCGTTCAAAAAAAATCCGGTAGCCCGCAATGAGCCAGCTCCTGTTCCCGAGTGCCAGCCTCAATGCTCCGATGGTGAGTAATGTCGGCGTGCTGTCCGCTGCTGCCAGTGGCCTGGATAGCTTCATCACCGGCCAGGGCGGCGACCTCGACCGTGTCTTCGGCCGTGCCGGTATCGACCCCGAGCAATTGCGCCACCCCGCACTCAGCCTGGCCCTGACCAACTATTGCCAGGTGCTTGAGGAAGCGGCGCGGCAATCGGGCTGCGACAACTTCGGTCTGCGCTATGGCCAGCAGTTCCAGCCGCAGGCGCTGGGGCTTTTGGGCTATGTCGGGCTGTGTTCAGAAACCGTGGAAGATGCCCTGAAGAATTTCGCCGCGGCCTTTCCCTATCATCAGCACAGCACCCTGATCCGCCTGGTGGATTGCGGCGAGTGCTATCGCTTCGACTATCAGGTGCGCCACGGTGCGATCCTCGATCGCCGCCAGGACGCCGAGCTGACCATGGGCATGGCGCTCAACCTGCTCCGTCATGCACTTGGTCGCGATTGGACGCCGCGCGCTGTGGCCTTCGAACACGCCCGCCCGGAGGGCTGGCAGGAACACTCCAGGGTGTTTGGTGCACCAGTGCAGTTCGAACGCGCCTGCAATTCGCTGCTGGTACCTAAGGGTGACCTGCATGGGCAACTCATGCCCGAGCGCGATCCAACGTTGTTATTCCTGGTCCAGGACGTGATCCGCCGCCTCGGTGAGCAGGGCGCCCGGCCTAGCCTGGTGGAAGATGCCGGCACGCAGATCCGCCTGGCCCTGGCCGAAGGCGAACCGTCACTGGAGTTGATCGCCGAACGACTCGAACTGACGGCGGCAGGATTGCAGCGGCGCCTGCGCGAGGCGGGCTTGAGCTTCAGCCAACTGGTCGAACAGACCCGACGTGAGTTGGCGGTGCATTACCTGCGTCAGCGGCAACGGCCGATTTCTGAACTGGCGCCGTTGCTCGGTTATTCCGAAACCAGCGCTTTCTCCCGGGCTTTCCGCCGCTGGTTCGGCGTCAGCCCCCGCCAATGGCGCGGCGACGAGCGCTGATGCCAGGGGGCGAGACCACTCTGTAGGAGCGAGCTTGCTCGCGAAGTGCAACCTCGTATTCGCCAGCAAGCTGGCTCCTACAAGACAACCACCCACCCCGCAGGCCACAAGCCGCACCACCCCTGGCGCGGTTTCCAGCCAGGTATCAAAAGCAGCCCAGCGAGTGGGTATGTCGGAGCGAGGGGAACGCCGAGTTCTTGCGCGCGAAGATCACCGCACTATTCGCCAGCAAGCTGGCTCCTACAGGGTTTTTACCCAGGCGCAGAGTCCAATGAAAAACGCGGCCGAAGCCGCGTTTTTCATCACCCACCGGGTATCAGAAGAAGCCCAGCGGATTGATGTCGTAGCTCACCAGCAGGTTCTTGGTCTGCTGATAGTGGTCGAGCATCATCTTGTGGGTTTCACGGCCGACGCCGGATTTCTTGTAACCCCCGAAGGCGGCGTGAGCCGGGTAGAGGTGATAGCAGTTGGTCCAGACGCGGCCGGCCTTGATGGCGCGACCCATGCGGTAGGCGCGATTGATGTCGCGCGTCCACAGACCGGCGCCCAGGCCGAACTCGGTGTCGTTGGCAATCGCCAGGGCTTCGGCTTCATCCTTGAAGGTGGTGACGCCCACTACCGGCCCGAAGATTTCCTCCTGGAACACGCGCATCTTGTTGTTGCCCTTGAGCAGGGTCGGCTGGATGTAGTAGCCGGTGGCCAGGTCGCCTTCCAGTTTCTCGACGGCACCACCAGTCAGTACTTCAGCGCCTTCCTGCTGAGCGATCTCGAGGTAGGAGAGGATCTTCTCGAACTGCTGCTGCGAAGCCTGGGCGCCAACCATGGTCTCGGTGTCCAGCGGGTCGCCGCGTTTGATCGCTTTGACCTTCTTCATCACCTCGGCCATGAACGCCGGGTAGATGGACTCCTGCACCAGTGCGCGGGACGGGCAGGTGCACACCTCGCCCTGGTTGAAGAAGGCCAGCACCAGGCCTTCGGCGGCCTTTTCGATGAAGGCCGGCTCGGCCTGCATGATGTCTTCGAAGTAGATGTTCGGGCTCTTGCCGCCCAGCTCCACGGTCGACGGGATGATGTTCTCGGCGGCGCACTTGAGGATGTGCGAGCCCACCGGAGTCGAGCCGGTGAAGGCGATCTTGGCGATGCGCTTGCTGGTGGCCAGGGCCTCACCCGCTTCCTTGCCGAAGCCTTGCACCACGTTGAGCACGCCGGCCGGCAGCAGGTCGCCGATCAGCTCCATCAGCACCGCAATGCCCAGAGGGGTCTGCTCTGCGGGCTTGAGTACGATGCAGTTGCCGGCGGCCAGGGCCGGGGCCAGCTTCCAGGCGGCCATCAGCAGTGGGAAGTTCCACGGGATGATCTGTCCGACCACACCCAGCGGCTCGTGGATGTGATAGGCCACGGTGCCTTCGTTGATTTCGGCGGCACCGCCTTCCTGGGCGCGGATGCAGCCGGCGAAGTAGCGGAAATGGTCGGCAGCCAGCGGGATGTCGGCGTTGAGGGTTTCGCGCACGGCCTTGCCGTTATCCCAGGTTTCAGTGACAGCCAGCACTTCGAGATTCTGCTCGATGCGATCGGCGATCTTCAGCAGGATGTTCGAGCGATCCTGGACCGAGGTGCGGCCCCAGGCATCGGCGGCGGCGTGGGCGGCGTCCAGGGCCTTCTCGATGTCTTCGGCAGTGGAGCGCGGGAATTCGGCAATGGGCTGGCCATTCACCGGCGAGGTATTGGTGAAGTACTGGCCTTTGACTGGCGCGACAAACTCGCCGCCGATGTAGTTGCCGTAGCGAGACTTGAAGGAAACGATGGCGCCGGGGGTACCGGGTTGTGCGTAACGCATAGTGTTTCTCCTGGCTCTTGTTCTACTGGGGAGGACGCTTGCTGGCGTTTATCTACTCAGAGCAAGGGCTGGGCCAGAGTGCTGAAAATGCCGATTTAGAGGGGTTACTTGCTGGTGTTCAAGCCTGTGCGGATGATGGATGTGGCAGGTCCGGTACAAGGGTGAGTGACACTTTGTCACGTATCTGACACGGCTCATGACCGATGGGTCGAGCAGCCATTGCAAAGCAACCTACGCTGGAGGATGCTGCGGCGATGCGGGTGCCTCGCCAAGGCCCGGGCTGCCTCCCGGAAGTCCGCACTGGAGAAGAACAACAATGCAGAACCCTCTCAGCCGTCACGCGCAGCAAGTGCTGACCGTGGCAGGGGGCAAGGCACAGGCCAGCGGACCTGCTGCCGACCCCTCGATCGCTCGCTCCTGGCTGCGTTGCCTGGAGGACTACCACCTCGATCCGGCCCTCCCCATGGCGCCGACGGTGCTGGAGCACGCGCGCATGCTCGAATGCCGCGAGCGGCTGCAGCAGGTGCTGGAGATCGCCAACGGCGAGATGAACAACCTCTACCGGCAGCTCTCCGGTGCCGGCCATGCCGTGCTGCTGACCGATTCACGCGGGGTCATCCTCAATTGCGTCACTGCCAGCGCGGAGCGTCCGACTTTCGAGCGCGCCGGCCTCTGGCTTGGCGCTGATTGGAGTGAAGCCAGCGAAGGCACCAACGGCATCGGCACCTGTGTGGTCGAACGCCAGGCGCTGACCATCCACCAGGACGAACATTTCCGCAGCCGCCACACCGGCCTGACCTGTTCCGCCAGTCCGGTGTTCGATCCTCAGGGCGACCTGCTCGCCGTGCTCGATGTCTCGTCCGCACGCCATGACGTCTCGCGCCAGAGCCAGTTCCACACCATGGCCCTGGTCAACCTCTCGGCGAAGATGATCGAGAGCTGCTACTTCCTGCGTCGCTACGAGGGCGAGTGGCTGCTGCGCTTTCACCTGCAAGCCGAATATGTCGGCCTGTTCAGCGAGGGGCTGGTGGCCTTCGATGGCGGAGGCCGCATTCGCGCAGTGAACCAAAGCGCCATCAATCTGCTGGGCTCGTCCCGTGAGCGTCTGCTTGGCGAACCGGTGGAAGCCTTCTTCGATTGCCGCCTGGACGAACTGCTTGGGCGGGCCACGCCGCAGCCTGCCACCAGTTGGCCCCTGCGTACGCGCAACGGCCGTGCACTGTTCGCCGCACTGCGCGGCCAGCCGCGCAGCCTGCCCAAGCCTGTCCCGTTGGCACCGGCGAAGCCTGCACTTTCTGGCATCTGCCTGGGTGATGCCGCGTTGCAGACCGACTTCCGCCGAGCCCTGCGCGTCTATGAACGCGATGTGCCGCTGCTGATCAGTGGCGAAACCGGCTCCGGCAAGGAAGCTTTCGCCCGTGCGTTGCACCTGGCCAGTTCGCGCGCCGAAAAGCCTTTCGTTGCGCTGAACTGTGCGGCGATCCCGGAAACCCTGATCGAGAGCGAACTGTTCGGCTATCGCGGCGGCAGCTTCACCGGCGCGCGCAAGGAAGGCATGCGCGGCAAGCTGCAGCAGGCCGACGGTGGCACACTGTTCCTCGACGAAATCGGCGATATGCCCCTGGCTCTGCAGACCCGTCTGCTGCGCGTGCTGGAAGAGCGTCAGGTGGTGCCCATCGGCGGTGAGGCCCAGGCTGTGGATGTACGCATCATCAGCGCCACTCACCGAGAGCTCGAGGTGTGCGTGCAAGATGGCGCGTTCCGCGAGGACCTCTACTACCGCCTCAACGGCCTGGTACTCAACCTGCCGCCACTGCGCGAGCGCAGTGACAAGCCCGAACTGCTGCAACACCTGCTGGCCGAAGAAGCTCGCGGCCAGCGAGTCCGCTTTGACGACGAGGCTCTCCAGGCACTGCTGGACTACCACTGGCCGGGTAACGTGCGGCAACTGCGCAACGTACTGCGGACCCTCGCGGCCCTCTGCGAGGACGGCGTGATCCACCTCGCCGATCTGCCCCGCGAGATCCTCCGCGCCACGCCTCCGGCCGTTCCTGTCGAACCGCCGGCAAACCCCCTGGACGACGCCGAGCGCACCGCCTTGCTCAGTGCCCTGGACAGCCAGCGCTGGCACATGACCCGCACGGCCGAGCAACTCGGCATTAGCCGCAACACCCTCTATCGCAAGCTGCGCAAGCACTCGATCGCGACGCGGGGGTAATGGCCGGGGGGGGAGCGAGTTCTTCGCGATATGGACCGCAGGTCTGCCCACCGGCCCTCTCCCCAGCCCTCTCCCGCACGCGGGGGAGGAGGCTATCCGGGCAGGCCCGCAGGCCGCTCTTTGTGGGGGCGAATTCATTCGCCAAGCGGCCCGTAGGGGCACCAATCCATGGTCGATACGAAAACCGATTTCCGGGGGACTCCAGCTTTCGTATCCCCTCCTGTCCTGTCAGTACACGCCACCTGCTCCGATCACAGGCGCGGAAGCTCCCTTGAAAGCACCCGCCAGGCTCTGCAGACCGCGCATCAGGATGGTGGTGTCCACCCCCACCGCAACGAAGGCCGCGCCCAGTTCGATGTAGCGGCGCGCCAGCGCCTGGTCGGCGGAGAGGATGCCGGCGGCCTTACCGGCTTTCTGGATGCGCAGGATCGCGTCTTCGATAGCAGCCTGCACTTCGGGGTGGCCGGGGTTGCCGCGATGGCCCATGGCGGCGGAGAGGTCGGCCGGTCCGATGAACACGCCATCCACGCCTTCGATCGCCGCAATGACGTCGAGGTTGGCCAGGCCGTCGAGATTTTCGATCTGCACCAGCAGGCACATTTGCTCGTCAGCATGCTCCAGATAGCCGGGGATGCTGTTCCAGCGCGAGGCCCGGGCCAGGGCACTGCCCACGCCACGAATGCCGTTGGGCGGATAACGCATGGCACGCACCAGTTCTGCTGCTTGCTCGGCGGACTCGACCATCGGCACCAGCAGGGTCTGGGCGCCGATATCCAGCAGTTGCTTGATCAGTACTGCATCACCGATGGGTGGTCGGATGATCGGCTGGGATGGGTAGGGTGCGATGGCCTGCAACTGGGCCAGCAGGCTGTGCAGGTCGTTGGGTGCGTGTTCGCCGTCGAGCAGCAGCCAATCGAAGCCGGCGTTGGCCGCCAACTCGGCGCAGTAGGCGTCGGCCAGACCGAGCCAGAGGCCGATCTGCGGCTGGCCGGATTGCAGGCGTTGCTTGAAGGTATTGATCGGCAGGTTCATGGGCACTCCTTGTTAGGGCACCAGCTGTAGGAGCCAGCTTGCTGGCGAATGCTCCGTGCTCGGGACTTTCGCGAGCAAGCTCGTTCCTACAAGGGCGTGCGTGGCTCAGACAAACCGGCAGGCGATGGAGCCGAGCTGGTCGTAGTCGACGTGGAAGGTGTCGCCGGGGTTGGCCGCCACCGGGCGGGTGAAGGAGCCGCCGAGGATGATCTGCCCGGCTTCCAGGGTAACGTCGTAGGGCGCCAGCTTGTTGGCCAGCCAGGCCACACCTTTGGCCGGATGGTTGAGCACGGCGGCGGAGACGCCGGATTCCTCGATCACGCCATTGCGGTAGAGGATCGCTGGCACGCGGCGCAAGTCGATCTCGGTCGGCCGCACGGCGCGCCCGCCCATCACCACGCCGGCATTGGCGGCGTTGTCGGAGATGGTGTCGAAGACTTTGCGGGTGACCTTGGTGTCCGGGTCGATCTGGTGGATGCGCGCGTCGATGATCTCCAGCGCCGGGATCACCCATTCGGTGGCTTCCAGTACGTCGAAGACGGTGCAGTTCGGCCCGCGCAGCGGTTTGCCGAGGATGAAGGCCAGCTCCACTTCCACGCGCGGCACGATGAAGCGGTCGAAGGGGATGTCGCTGCCTTCCTCGAACAGCATGTCGTCCAGCAGTGCGCCGTAGTCCGGCTCGGTGATATTGGAGGACACCTGCATGGCTCGGGAGGTCAGGCCGATTTTGTGGCCGACCAGCTTGCGGCCGTCCTTGATTTTCTGTTGCACCCAGGCGCGCTGGATGGCGTAGGCATCCTCGATCGTGATCTCTGGGTAGTCGAGGGAGAACTGGCGCACCTGCTCGCGAGAGCGCTCGGCGGCGTCGAGGCGGGCGGCGGCCTGGCGGATGAGGGTCTGGTCGAGCATGGGGGAGTCTCTCTTAACGTGGGTTGACCAGGGCGGCCGGGGTGCGCAGCACCAGCAATCCACCGAGGGCGATGAGGAAGGCCAGCACGTACAAGGCCAGGCTGGCGCTGTGGGTGGTGTCGCGCATCCAGCCGATCAGGTAGGGCGCGAGGAACGAGGCGATGCTGCCGAAGGAGCTGACCAGGGCGATACCTGCGGCCTGTACCCGCTGCGAGAGGAAGGCCGGCGGCAGTTGCCAGAACATCGGCAGCGCGGCGCTGGCGCCCATGCCGGCGATCAGAAGACCGGCCATCACCGGCAGTACGCGATCAGGCAGCAAACCGGCGATGACCAGGCCGCAGGCAGCCATCAGCAGCGGCGCGCACAGGTGCCAGCGGCGTTCGTGCAGGCGATCGGAGGAGCGCCCCAGGGCAACCATGAAGAAGCAACCGGCTAGGTAGGGGATGGCGCTGAGCAGGCCAACGTTGCGGTCCTGGGCGACCCCGGCACCGTGGATCAGCGCGGGCATCCAGAAGGCGATGGTGTTGACCGCCAGCATCACCGCGAAATAGATCGCCACCAGTAGCCAGACATGGCGGTCGCGCAGGATGCCCCGGAAGGAGGTGATGGTTTTGCCGCGTTCCTCGCCGGCCATCTGCTGGCGAAGGCTGTCCTTCTGTTGCGGATCGAGCCAGGAGACCTGCTCGAAGCTCTCGGGCAGCGTTCGCCACACCAGCAGGCCCAGCAGCACAACCGGCAGGCCTTCGATAAGGAACATCCATTGCCAGCCGCGCAGCCCCATGAAGTCGTGGAAGCCGTCGAGAATGCCGCCCGACAGCGGGCCGCCGATCACGCCAGCCATCGGCACGGCGATGGCGAACAGCGCAGTGACCTGGCCACGGCGCTGGGCCGGGAACCAGCGGTTGAGGTAGACGAGGATGCCGGGGAAGAAACCGGCCTCGGCCACCCCGAGGAGGAAACGCAGGGTGTAGAAACCGCCGGCAGACTCCACCAGCAGCATGCTAGTGGACATCATCCCCCAGGTGACCATCAGGAAAGCGATCCAGCGGCGCGGGCCGATGCGTTCCAGGGCCAGGTTGCTGGGCAGGCCGAACAACGCGTAGGCGATGAAGAAGAGCCCGGCGCCGAGACCGTAGACGGTGTCGCTGAACTGCAGGTCGGCGCTCATCTGCAGCTTGGCGAAGCCGATGTTGATGCGGTCCAGGTGGGCGAAGAGGTAGCAGGTCAGCAGCAGGGGCATCAGCCGCCAGCTGATCTGGCGGCAGGTCAGGTCGTTGGCTGTGGCGACGGGCAGTGGCAGTGGGTTCGCTTGGCTCATGGACTTGTACTTTTTGAAGGTGCCAATGACGTTGGACGAGGTGGCCTTCAGCCGGCCTGCCCTTGGAGAAACGCGTGGATGTTGTTGTGCTTGTAGTTCAGCTCGGCATCCAGCTCGGTCATTTCGAAGGACAGGGCCAGCAGACGGCGCGACTGGAGTTCGACGAAGTGGCCGGTGATCACCTCGAACAGCTCGTCGGCGATCTGCTTGCGGGTGGCCAGGTCGCGACCGGCGCCGACTTTCAGGGTCATGTGGACGAAGGCGTAGTCGTGCTTGCCATCGGCCATGCGCCAAGTGTCGAGGCGCTGGGCTCGACTGCGGATGCCACCCAGGGGAAAGACGCCGGAGGCACCCAGGCAGGCGTGGACCTTCTCGAACAGGCCGGGCAAGTCGGCCTCGGACTCGATGTTGTCGGTGTATTCGGCGATGAAGTGGGGCATTTCATGTTCCTCATGGGTTGGCGGAGGCCGGCTTCCGACCTCCGCGTTCCAGTAGCTCGGACATTGCCCGGACTTCAGTCCGGGCGTTGGGCCTCGTCCCCGGACTGAAGTCGGGGCTACTGGCAATCAGGCCGCTTGCGCCGTCAGAGTGGGAAGATCGCGTTGATCTGGCCGGTGCCCGAGCTGCCGAAGGGCTCGGTCAGTACTTCCACGGGCTTGTCGTAGTCGGCGCCACCGAGCAGGCCGAGGAGCATCGCGGTGTCGTGCATGCCGCCTTCGCCGTAGCAGTGCTGGGCGTAGTCCGGGAGCATGGCGCAGAACTCCTTGAAGCGACCCTGCTTCCACAGCTCGACTACACGCATGTCCACCTGCTTGTCGAACTCGCGTGTCCAATTGTGGATGTTGGCTTCAGCCTTGCGGTCGTCGGAGAAACGGTGCGACAGCGACCCAGAGGCCAGCACCAGGACTTTGCGGTCGCTCTTCTCGATGGCCCGGCGCACGGCGGCGCCGAAGGTGAAGCTGTCTTCCAGGCGGTGCCAGGCGCACCAGGCCGCGATGGAGACGACCTTGAGCTTCTGCTCTTCCGGCACGTCCATGTGCATATAGCGCATGGGCACCAAGGTGCCGTATTCCAGTTCCAGGCTGGGGATGTTGTGGGCCAGGGTACGCACGTCGGCGGCATTGGCCTCTTCGGCGATCAGCGCGCCCAGTTCGGGACAGCCCTGGTAGTCGTAGGCCATATCCTTGATGAAGTGTGGCAGCTCGTTGCTGGTGTAGACGCCCTTGAAGTGCTCGCCACAGTTGATGTGGTAGGCGCTATTGACCAGCCAGTGCACGTCGAACACGACGGCGGTGTCGGCGCCCAGTTCGCGGGCACGGCGGCCGATTTCCTTGTGACCGGCGATGGCGGCTTCGCGGCAGCCGTGGTGCTTGCCCGGTAGTTCGGACAGGTACATCGAGGGAACGTGGCAGATCTTGGCGGCTAGGACGACTTCGCCCATGGCGGTACTCCTCATGCTGCTCCCCTGTGGAGAGCCTTGTTATTCGGTCGGTTGCACGCCGGCACAGGGGAGGGGACTTGCCCCTCCGTTATCTAATAGTCGTTATCTCACAGGCCCCAACGCGGGATGTGGTGGCTGCCCATGGAAATGCACACATTCTTGATCTCGGCGAACACCTCGAAGCTGTACTGGCCGCCTTCGCGGCCGGTGCCCGAGCCCTTCACGCCACCGAACGGCTGCCGCAGGTCGCGCACGTTCTGGCTGTTGATGAAGACCATGCCGGCCTCGATGCCTCGGGCCAGGCGGTGGGCCTTGCCGATGTCCTGGGTCCAGATGTAGGAGGCCAGGCCGTATTCGGTGTCGTTGGCCAAACGCAGGGCCTCGGCTTCATCCTTGAACTTCATCAGGCACACCACCGGGCCGAAGATTTCTTCCTGGGCGATGCGCATGCGGTTGTCGACGTCGGCAAATACCGTGGGCTGGATGAACTGGCCGCGCGACAGGTGCGCCGGCAGGTTGGCCGGGCGCTCCAGGCCACCGGCCAGCAGGGTGGCGCCTTCCTCGATGCCGATGCGGATGTAGCCAGTGACCTTGTCGTAGTGGGCCTGGGTAATCATCGAGCCGACCTGGGTCTTCGGATCCTGCGGATCACCGACGATCAGGCGCTTGGCGCGGGCGGCGAATTCGGCGACGAATTGGTCGTACACCGATTCCTGGATGAATATCCGGCTGCCGGCGGTGCAGCGCTCGCCGTTCAACGAGAAGATGGTGAACAGCGCGGCGTCCAGGGCGCGGTCGAGGTCGGCGTCGTCGAAGATCAGCACCGGCGACTTGCCGCCCAGTTCCATGGAGTATTTCTTCAGGCCGGCGGTCTGCATGATCTTGCGACCGGTGGCAGTGCCGCCGGTGAAGGAGATGGCGCGCACATCCGGGTGACGGACCAGCGCATCGCCGGCGGTGGCGCCATAGCCCTGCACCACATTCAGCACGCCCTTCGGGATACCGGCTTCCAGGGCCAGGCGGCCCAGTTCGTTGGCGGTCAGCGGCGACAGCTCACTCATCTTCAGTACCGCGGTGTTGCCAAGCGCCAGGCAGGGCGCGGTCTTCCAGGTGGCGGTCATGAAGGGCACGTTCCACGGCGACACCAGGCCACAGACACCCACCGGCTGGTAGAGGGTGTAGTTGAGCATCTGGTCGTCCACCGGGTAGCTGTGGCCGTCCATGCGGGTGCAGACTTCGGCGAAGAACTCGAAGTTGTGCGAGGCGCGCGGGATCAGCACGTTCTTCGTCTGGTGGATCGGCAGGCCGGTGTCCAAGGTTTCCAGTTCGGCCAGGTGCGGCACGTTCTGATCGATCAGCTCACCCAGCTTGCGCATCAGCTTCGCGCGGTCCTTGGCCGGGGTGTTGGCCCACTTGGGGAAGGCTTCCTTGGCGGCGGCCACGGCGGCGGCGATTTCCTCGGCGCCACCGCTGGCGACTTCACCGATAGGCTCCATGGTGGCCGGGTTGTAATTGACGAAGACGTCCTTGCTTTCGACTTCCTGGCCGTTGATCCAGTGCTTGATCATGCTGCTCATGCCTCTTGCTTGCGGGCGAAGAACTCGGCTTCGCTGACGATTCGATTGACCAGGCGACCCACGCCTTCCACTTCCACCACCACTTCATCGCCCGGCACCACATCGGCCAGGCCCTCCGGCGTGCCGGTGGCGATCATGTCGCCCGGCTGCAGGGTCATGAAGCTGGAGAAGTATTCGATCAGGTAGGGGATGTCGAAGATCATGTCGGCGGTGGTGCCTTCCTGTTTCAGCTCGCCGTTGACCCAGGTGCGCAGCTTCAGCTTCGACGGGTCGGCCACATCGCTGGCGTCGATGATCCACGGGCCGACCGGCGTAGTGGCGTCGCGGTTCTTCACCCGCAGGTTGGGCCGGTAGTAGTTCTCGAGAAAATCGCGGATGGCGTAGTCGTTGCAGACCGTGTAGCCGGCGAGATACTTGAGGGCGTCCTCGCGCTTGACGTTGCGCGCCGGCTTGCCGATCACCGCCACCAACTCGCACTCGTAGTGCATGTAGGCGACGTTGTCCGGGCGCCAGGTGACCTGGTTGTGGCCGGTGTAGGTGCCCGGCGACTTGATGAACGCGAGCGGTTCGGTGGGCGCCTTGAAAGCCAGCTCAGCGGCATGGTCGGCGTAGTTCAGCCCCAGGGCGAACATACTGCCGGTGGCGGGCGGCAGCCACTCGATCTGGTCTTCGGTCAGCAGGCGGCCATCGGCGAGGCGGGCGGCGTTGTCTGCTTCCACGGTTACGGCGTGGACTTCACCCTGGTAACGGATGCGTGCGTGTTTCATCTCGGGCTCCTTATTCCGCAACCACGGTGTTGGCGAGGCGGCCGAGGCCGCTGATTTCCACTTCGACGAGATCGCCCGGCTGCACATCGACGCGGCCTTCCGGCGTGCCGGTGATCAGCACGTCGCCTGCGTGCAGGGTCATGAACTCGCTGATCTCCTCGATCAGCTGGGGGATGCCGCGCACCAGGTTGGCGGTGCTGTTCTCCTGGCGCAGTTCGCCGTTGACGAACAGCTTCAGAGTCAGCGCGTGCGGGTTCTGTACCTGGTCAGCGGGGACCAGTGCCGGGCCGATGGGGCAGAAGCCGTCGCGGCATTTGGCCTTTACCGCCGGGCGGTAGTAGCTCTCTTCCGGCAGGCTGAATTCGTTGACGATCACATAGCCGGCCACATGGGCCAGGGCGTCGGCGGCGCGCACGCGGCTGGCGCTCTGGCCGATCACCACGCCCAGGGCCGGGCCCGGCTGCAGGCGTTCGACGCCCTGTGGATAAACCACCGGCTGGCCGTGGCCGTTGCGGGTATTCGGCGTCTTGATGAACAGCACCGGCTTGACCGGCGGCTTCTGGTAGGGCGGCTGCTGGAACTCTGCCAGCCGGCTGTCCAGCAGGCCCTGGTAGTTCAGCGCGATGCCGAACAGGGTGCCGGTGGCGACTGTGTCGAGGGCACAGCTCATGGTGTTCTCCTGTTCATCCCGGGGTTGCCAGGGAAATAAAAAGCGGGAGTGGAGGGTGACCTGGCCACGCCCGTAACGAGGTTTCGTTAATGTGTTAACGTTATATTTAACATGTTAATGATCGTCAAGTCTTGCCGCTTTGCCATTCGTCATCGAATCTGTGCGACAAGAACCTCGCGGGGCCGCCGCCGGCATAACCTGAAGCGGCCGCAAGCCCCGCATTCCGTGGAGAGAAGGCCGCATGTCAGAGCGCCAGCCCATTCCCAACATCAACATCGGCCAGGTCTACGACCAGCGTTACGCTGATGCGGAAGTGCACTACGAAGCCCTGGGCAAGCTGGCGGATTTCTTCGGCCGCAACATGCCGGTGCATCGGCACGACCGTTTCTTCCAGGTGCACTACGTAAAAAGCGGAGCGGTGCGGGTCTACCTCGACGAGCAGCAGTACCGGCAGCAGGGGCCGCTGTTCTTCCTGACGCCGCCGACCATCCCCCATGCTTTTGTCACCGAGCCGGACAGCGACGGCCACGTGCTGACCGTGCGCCAGCAGCTGGTGTGGTCGCTGCTGGAGGCCGAGCCGGGCCTGGCCGATGGTGCGCAGATCGTTCCGGTATGCGTGGCCTTTGCCGAACTGGGTGAGGAGTTCCACGAGGAGGTGCAGCGCCTGGACATGTTGTTCGACCAGTTGCGCAGCGAGTTCAGCGCCAATCGACTGGGGCGGGACGCCAGCCTGTCGGCGCTGACACGTCTGATCTTCATCAGCCTGCTGCGGCTCTCGGCCCGCTCGCTCAAGGCACAGCCCGCGCGGCATGAGGACTTGCAAGTGTTCCACCGCTTCAACGCCGTGATCGAGGCCCATTACCGCGAACATTGGTCGCTCGCCCAGTACGCCGGGCAGATGGGTGTCACCGAGGCGCGGCTGAACGACATCTGCCGACGTATTGCTGACTTGCCGTCCAAGCGGCTGATCCATGAGCGGGTGATGCAGGAAGCCAAGCGCCTGCTGCTGTTCACCGGCAGCTCGGCCAACGAGATCTGCTATCTGCTCGGTTTCAAGGACCCGGCCTACTTCAGTCGCTTTTTCGCCCGCAATGCCGGAATGACGCCGGGCGAGTACCGGCTGAGCCGGGCAGGGGACAAGGAAGAGGCCTGGCGTTAGGCGTTTGGCGCTGATTCGTTGGGTTTCGACAACCTCAGCACCAACCTTGGGACGAAACCCACCGGGCAGGTTGGCGCTGAACGGAGCAAAGCCCAACAAACGCCAGGCTCAGGCCAAACTGAAGTTTGTAGGATGGGTTGAGCGCAGCGATAGCCATCGGCAATGGGTCGTGGGTATCGCGTTGCTCAATCCATCCTGGGGGCCACGCTCACCCAGCCAGACCGAAGCCTTTGGCCATCTGTTGAATCAGTTCACCCTGCAGTTTTCGCTGTGCCTCACACGGCTGTTGCAGGTCGATGAAGTCACGCAATGGGTCCTGAACTTCCGTGCGGACGTCGGAGAGTTCCTCCATCACCGCCAGGCCGCAGAAGGGTACATAGGCTTCGGCGTAGCCGCCTTCGTGGACCAGCACCAGGCGGCCCTGGCACAGGTGCTCGGCCGTTTCGCGGACCATGCGGGTCATGCTGCGGAAGCTGTCGCTGTGCAGCAGCATGCGCGCCAGCGGGTCCACGCCGTTGGCGTCGTAGCCGCAAGCAACGACGATCAGTTCAGGCTCGAAGCGCTCCAGCGCCGGGATGACGATACGCTCCATCGCTTCCAGGTAGGCGGCATGCCCGCTGCCGGGCAGCAGCGGGATGTTGAGGTTGCTACCAAGGCCTGCATCCTCCCCGCGGTCTTCGGTACCGCTGTAACCGGGCGGGAAGCAGCCGTCCTGATGCAGGGAAATGGTCAACACGTCCGGGCGGTTGTAGTAGATGGCCTGGGTGCCGTTGCCGTGGTGCACGTCCCAGTCGATCACCGCTACCTTGCCCAGGCCGTGGCGGGCCTTGGCGGCTTCGATGGCAATCGGAATGTTGGCCAGGAAGCAGAAACCCATGGCCTGGTCGGCCAGGCAGTGGTGCCCCGGCGGACGCGACAGGGAGTAGGCGTTGTCGGCTTCGCCCTTGAGCACGGCGTCCACCGCCGCCATGGCCAGGCCGGCCGAGAGCTTGGCGATTTCGTAGCTGCCGGGGCCTATGGGGGCATGATCCCCCAGTTCACCGCCGCCGGCATCGCTCAGGGCCTTGAAGCGCTCCAGGTAATGCGCCGGGTGGACGCGCAGGAGGTCTTCTTCGCTGGCGGCTGGAGCGCTCTGCAGGTGCAGTTGGCGGGTGAGACCGGAGACGTCCATCAGGTTCTTCATGCGGCGCTTGGTTTCGGGCGATTCGGCATGTCCGGCGGCGGACGGCGGCTGCACCCAGCCGCCTACCGGCAGGATCAGTGCGTGCTGGCTGGCGCTGTGCCAGAGGGAGAGCTCATCGAAGAAGAAAGCGGTACGACGGGTCATATGTGGGGGCTCCATGGCTTACAGGGATTGGGGAGTGGTGACGGGAGTGGGGCGCGTGCGGCTGCCGAGGATGGCCAGCAGCGACAGAGCGGTAAGGGAGGCAGCGCCCAGCAGCAAGGCCTGGTAGTTGCCCTGCTGTTCGATCAGGCGGCCGGCAAGCGCCGGACCCAGGGCAAGGCCGCCACCGATCACCAGGTTGCTGGTATTCATCAGGCGGCCGTCGCTATCCAATTCGGCGAGGCTGGCGAGGATGAACGGCAGCACATAGGTCCAGGTGAACTTGAAGAGCAGGGCGGCGACAGCGAAACGCGCCAGTTGCGGCTGGTCGAGCAGCAGCAGGGTGGCCACAGTCAACAGGCCGAAGCCGCTGCACAGCAGCAGGTCGCGGGGCAGGCGTGCGCCGATCAGAGTGGCGCAGCCCGAACCCGCGATGCCCATTAGAGTGGCGACGGCGAGGATGTCGCCGCTGACCTGGGCGTTCAGCCCGGCTTTGACACCGATGGCGCCGATGAAGGTCCAGACCCCGCTCAGTGCGATGTAGAAACCCAGCAGGCCAAGAATGCCGAGAGCGATTTTGCCGCGTGGCACTGCGCGAGCTTCACCGACCTGTTGCGCGCTCGCCTGGCTGCCCGCCGGGAAGGCTCGGGCCAGGGGCAACGCGAGCAAGCCGAGTACTGCGAGGACGAAGTAGCCGCCGGCCAGACCTTGGCGTTCAAAAAGCGGTGGCAGCAGGCTCAGGCCGATGGCGCCGAGCACCAGTTGGCCCATCACCCAGATACCGTAGACGCGGCTCGGGTTGGTGGTGGTGGCGGCGCTGGAGAGGCAGAGGATCATCAGCGAGCCACCACCCAGAGCGGTGGCGAAACGCAGCGCAACCAGCGTGGCGTAGTCGGCGGCATAGGCCGAGGCCAGGTTGCCGGCGATGAACAGCAGGCCCGCGAGCAGCGCCGCGCGACGCCAGTCGACGCGCTTGAGCCACCAGAAGGCGGGCAGGGTGGCCAGGCTCATGGCGCCCAGTTCGGCGGAGAACAGGTCGCCGATCTGCGCCGGTGCCAGTTGCCATTGCGCGGCGAGTTGGGCAGCGACGGCCGGGGCAGTCATCAGCACGGCTGGAGTGATGGCGGCGAAGACGACAATGGCAGCCAGCAGGGCCAGGGGCGTGGAAGGTGATGGGGTGGTCATGGCGGAGGGCTCCGGGGTCAGAACACGTGGACCAGGCGCAGCAGGGCCTGGTTGCCGTGGTAGCCGTTGTCGGTATCGACATTGCGCGAGAGGGCGAACATCAGTTGGTTCTGCGGGTCGAGCCAGTGGCCGAGTTCGACGCCGAGTTGGGTATAGCGCTGGTGGGTGTCGTCGAGGGTGCGGTCGTTCAGGCGCAGTTCGCCACCATCGGCATGCACCAGGCGCAGGGCGCCGTAGGTGGCCGGGGTGAAGTCGTAGGAGGCAAAGGCTTGTAGGCGGTAGAGCGGGTCCTGTTCGAGGTCGGCACCGTAGTAGTCGTCGTTCTTGCCGTAGAACTGCGCTTCGAGGTTGGCCTCCAGCACCCACTTTTCGCCGATGCCCTGGGTGTAGTTGTAATTGAAGGTCAGGCCCCAGCGGTTAGTGCCGGGTGACACATCCGGATTCTGACTGTGGTACTCGCCTACCGGCAGCGTGAGCAGGGTTAGCAGGCCGCTGTAAGTGCGGGTTTCCGGTTGGTTGATGAAGAACAGCGTGCCGCCCACCTGCGGGTCGCCGAAGCCGCGCTCGCTGGTGTGGTGGGTGGCACCAGGCAGGCGCGCGTCGATGTCGACGAAGGGCACGATGAACTGCGGTGTGCAGAGGGTGCCGCAGATGTCGCTGAAGAATACATGGCGGTAGGCCAGGGCGTTGACCTCCAGCTCAGCCTTGCCGTTGGCATCCGCCGGGCCATGGAAGTCGTTGGCGCGGTTGGTCGGCAGGTAGACCACGCCGAGTTGCGTGCCCACCGGGGCGGAGAAGAAGTCGCGGGCGTTCATGTCGGCTGCCTGTCCGGCGGCAGGCAGCAGCGTGCAGCCGAGCAGGGCGGTGTAGAGGTGGCGAGTCGGGGTCATGGGCGTTGCGTCTCTGTTGTCGTTGTTGTGGCAGGTGGGTTTCTGTGGGCAAAAGGCTGCCCGTGCCGCCCAAGTGGGCAGCTGGAAATCAGGCTGTGAGCAGGGCTGGAATCAGTCGGGAGGCGGTGCGTGGAGGAGGTGGGCGATGCTCGCCTTGTCCTTCACGCCGAGCTTTGAATAGATGGTGCGTATGTGATGGCGGACGGTATTGGGCGCCAGGCCCAGGTCGCGGGCGATTTCCTTGTAGGTTTTGCCCTCGCCGAAGCGCTGGGCGACATCGTTTTCGCGAGCGCTGAGCTGTTGCAGCGGGCTCTGGCTGCGCGCGGCGAGAAGGAACAGGTCGCCTACGGCGGACACTTCCAGTTGCACGCGGGCGCCCTGATAGCCGTCTCGGCTGACCGTTTCGGGCATCTGCGGGCCGGTCCAGTCCGGCCATTCGGTGAGCAGCAGGTCGACGAAGCCACGCTCGGCGCAATGCAGGGTGCCGCGCGAGTCGCACACGGCCAGCGCCAGGTTGCGTGGGTTGCTCAGGCTTTCTCGCTTGGCCACCAGGGTGCGGATCTGGTTGGCGGAGACGGCGGCAGTCAGATGTTGCATAAGGTTATCCAGCAGCAACTGGTCCAGGGTGGTGAAGGGCTTCGCAGCTGGGGCACGGTAGAGGGTGAGGTGATCGCTGAGCTGGGTCTGCGGGTCGACGTGGATCACGCAGAGGAACTCGCCGATCTCGTGGCGCTCGCCGAGCCACTTCAGGCCCGGCGTGCTGTTGGCGCAATCGACGATGACCGACTTGCCCGGCGCGGCGTTGACCAACGGTACCGTGATGTCGTCATGGCGGATCGACTGCCAGTCGTCCAGGTAATGCGGCGGCAGGTTGAACAAGTGGGAACTGTGTTCTTCCGGCATGCCGTCGATCATCGCCGCACGGCCCCACCAGGCCCTATCGAAGGGCAGTAGCTGCTGCACCCGTGCCAGGGCCAGGGCATGGAAGCGCTCGATGGACCTGTCCCTGGCCAGACGCTGGAGTTCCAGCGTGGTGTTGCTGAACTGCTCCAGCAAGGCGGTGGCGATCATCTGATCGCCCTGGTCTTTCCTGCTCATGCGGTATCCCCAGATGCGACGTTGTTGTTGTTCTGTCACGGTTTTGGGTCGTGGCCAATCGTCTTCGCGACGGGGCAGGGCCTGGAGCGAGTATCAGGTTCGCCGGGAAGCGTCGCTATCCTACAGATGCAGGATAGGGGTTAGTGCGGGACCTCCGTGGTCGCGGCTATCTCCCGGCCCAGCCAGCGCTGGCGCGGCAGCAGCCAGATGCAGTAGCCGAGCAGCAGTACGCCCGCCGTGGCCATGGCGATAGGGGCGCCGAAGTGTTCGGCGAGGATGCCGGCGAGCAAGCCGCCAATGGCGTCGAAGCCGAAGCGCGTCGAGGTATAGAGCGCCACCACGCGGCCGCGCAAGTGCTCCGGCGCGAGACTCTGCAGGAGGATGTTGGTGCCCACATTGCAGGTGGAAATACCGAAGCCGAGCACTGCCATAGCCAGCAGCGACAGGGCCAACTGGGTGCTGGCGGCAAACCCGAGCAACGCCGCACCGCTGGCCAGGGCGCAGGCCATGATGGCCTTGACCAGGCTGGGCAGGGCGTGGCGATTGGCGAGGAACAGGGTGCCCAGCAGCGAGCCCAGGCCTGCCGCACCCCAGAGCCAGCCGAGGGTGCGCGCGTCGCCGGCGAAGATGTCCTTGGCGAAGACGGGTAGCAGAACCGCGTAGCTGGACGCGGTGAGATTGATCACCAGCACGCTGACCATCATCAGGCGGATTACCGGCCGGCTGGCAATGTAGCTCAATCCTTCGCGGAACACATGACTGGTGGAGCCTTGGGCGCGCGGTGTTGGCGCCATGCGGATTACCAGCAGCCCAGCGGCCAAGCCCAGGTAGGAGAGGGCGTTGAGGGCGAAGCAGGCGGCCTCGGTGGTAAAGCCCAGCAGCAGCCCGGCCAGCGGCGGGCCGATGAAGCGCGACGAGTTGAACAGCATGGCGTTGAGCGCCAGGGCGTTGGGCAGGTCCTCCTTGCCGCTGACGAACTGGCTGAGCAGGGATTGGCGCAGCGGAGTGTCGAAGGCATTGAGGATGCCCAGTAACGCTGCCATGGCGACGATCAGCGTCGGGCCGATCAACTCGGTCGCTGTGAGTACGGCCAGGCCGATGGCCTGCAAGCCGAGCAGGCCCTGCACGCCGATCAGCAGGCGGCGCTTGTCATGTCGGTCGATCCAGGCACCGGCCAGCGGACCCACCAGCAATTGCGGCAGCAGTGCGGCAAAGGTGGTGACGCCGAGCAGCGCGGCCGAGCCCGTGAGGCGGTAGATCAACCAAGCGAGGGCCACCTGTTGCAGCCAACTGCCCAGGGTGGAAATTGCCTGGCCAGCAAAGTACAGACGGAAGTTGCGATGGCGCAGGGCGCGGATAGCGGGCGGCCAGGCGCGGGAGTCGGACGTCGAGGATTGCACGGGACGGTTCACTGATCGAGGAATGGTTAATATCTTAACGTGATTTATTTGCCGTGGTTCTTTGTAGGGGCGAATTCATTGGCCCTGCAGCCCTCGTAGGGTGCCCGGCGCGCACCTGAGATTGGGCGAGACATACCTCACCGCAGGCCTTGGCATCGGCTGTGGTGAGCACTCTGCGCACTCTAGGGCATGGCAGCCACGTGCAAGGCGCTGGCAGCGGGGGGCAAGCAAGGGGTACGAGCCGAGCGCAAGCTTGGACTTTCGCCTTCTGGGGAGTTAGCCCATGCCGAGTGTTCCTTCGTCTGTTTGTTGCAATTTCAATGACCGCGTGGTGCTGGTCACCGGCGGTGCCCAGGGCATTGGCCAGGCCATCGTCCAGCAGTTCGCGGCTGCTGGTGCCCAGGTGGTGATCGCCGACCTGCGCGGCGAGCAGGCCGAGGCCCTGGCGGCGGAATTGCGAGCGCGGGGCTGGCAGGCCAGTGCCGAGGCAGTGGATCTGGCCCAGCCGGAAGCCATTGCTGCACTGATGCGGCACCTCGAAGCGACCCATGGGCGGCTGGATGTACTGGTGCACAACGCCGGCTACTTCCCGCTGACCGACTTTGCCGAGATCACCCCGACGGTGCTCCAGCGCACGCTGGATGTGAATCTCTCGGCACTGTTCTGGCTGACCCAGGGCGCGCTACCGCTCTTCACCCGGCAGGGGCATGGCTGCCTGCTGGTGACGTCGTCGGTGACTGGCCCGCGCGTCGCCTATCCGGGGCTGACCCATTACGCGGCGGCCAAGGCTGGGGTGAATGGCTTTATTCGTGCGGCGGCGCTGGAGCTGGCGCCGCTGAAGGTGCGCGTGAACGGTGTGGAGCCGGGCATGATCCGCACGCCCGCCATGGACAATCTGGGCGACGCCGTACTGAGCGCGCGCATTGCCGCCGCCGTGCCGCTTGGGCGCCTGGGAGAACCCGATGACATTGCCTCGGCGATGCTCTTTCTCGCCTCGGATGCGGCGGGATACATCACCGGTCAGACGATAGTGGTCGATGGCGGGGCGACCTTGCCGGAGGTGACAGTGGGGTTGGGCTGAGGCTCGTGGCATTGGGGGCATGGATTCACTCGCGAAAAATGCTGAAGGCCTACCTTTCACGGTCCGATCGAAGGGCCGCACCCCTCACCTCCGCCCCTCTCTCAAGGGGAGAGGGGCGTAGTCCGTGGAATCTGGCTTAACCTCCTTGTGGACTCTAGATCCGCTCGAAAGCCAGTGTCGGCACATCGACGATGCTCGAGCCGCCATCGGCTACCAGGGTGGCACCGGTGATGATCGAGGCGTCGTCCGAGAGCAGGAAGCGGCAAGCGCTGGCGATCTCGGCGGGATTGGCGGGGCGACGCAACGGCACCTCGGCGGTGACACGGGCGTAGGCCGCGTCGAGGCTTTCACCGTGATGCACCATCAGAGGCTGCATCTCCGCATCGGCCATCGGCGTGCGCACCCAGCCAGGGCAGATGGCATTCACCCTGACACCTTGCGGGCCATAGTCCCGCGCCAGGGAACGGCTCAGGCCGAGCAGGGCGTGCTTGGCGGTGGTGTAGCCGCACACGCCGGCGCCCGCTGCCAAGGAGGCGATGGACGCCATCAGCACGATGCTGCCGCGTCGTTCGACCAAGGCTGGCAGGCAGGCTCGAGCGCTGTGGAAGGCGCTGTCGAGGTTGCTGCGAAGCGCGGCCTGCCAGGTGTCGTCAGAGGTTTCCGTAGCGCTGCCCAAACCATGGCCGCCGGCACTGGCGACCAGTCCGTCTATGCCGCCGAAGCGGTCGATGATCTGCCTGATGAAACCTCGCCAGTCGGAGCTGCTGGCAGCGTCCCCGGCCAGCACCAGGCCAGCGCATTCGGCGGCGACCTGTTCCAACGGTTCGCGGCGTCGGCCGACCAGCACCAGGTTGGCGCCCTCCGCCGCCAGGCGGCGCACACACGCCGCGCCGATGCCGCTGCCGGCACCGGTTATGACGATAGTCCGGCCCTTCATGGCTGCGGGTACTCGGTGCGGTTGAGCACGCTGCAATACGAGCTGACCGGGAAATTCGACAGCTGGCCGAAGTCGCCGCCGGCGTAACCGCAGATCTTGCCGTCGCTGCGGTGCTGCTGCAGGTCGATGAGCAGCACGCCGAGGGTGGGGATGATCTTTTCGCGCCAGACGAACAGGTAGAGCTCATCGGCGATCTTCAGGTAGTGGCAGCGATCGGTATCGGCCAGACCCTGTTCGACACCTTTCAGGCACTGCCAGCTGTAGAAGTTCTCGTTGAGATAGAGGTGTTCATAGACCTCGCTGGGGCTGTAGCGGTAAAGGTTGCGCAGGCCCACCAGCTCGCGGGTCGGGGCGTGCGGGCAGCAGCCTTCGCTGTATGGGCGGTCGAGGCTGCCGTGGAGGAACTCGGCTTTCACGCAGGTCAGCTCGCGGCCGGAGAGCGCCTTGCTGAACAGGTCGCCACGGCTTTCCGCTTCACTGGGCATCTGGCCGATTACGGCCGTGAAGGCCGCGTGGGCGATATCCAGCACCAAGCTGACGGACAACGTGCGCCCGTCTTCCTGCTTGAGGAAGTCCACCAGGTACAGACCGTCGCGTATCGAGGTGGCGCGGTAGGGAGCCTTTCCGCTGGCGCTGCCATCTTGCATGGTCCAGGCCAGACGCTCGGCGCCAAAGTGGTGTTCGATCTGCCAGCCATTGGCGAAGTGCAAAGTGAAGGCCTTGTCGGCGAGATCGGCCAGGTTCGGCAGTATGAAGGCATCGGGCGCAAAGCCATCAGCCAGGGCGCCTACGGTGATCCATTCGGGTTGGGTGGTCATGGGGCATCTCCGGGTGGGTGGGGGGATGGCCCATGCTCGCTGGTGCGGGGTGGGCGGGGTATCAACCGGATGGTTGATGGGCGAGGTATCCATAGAAGCGAGCTTGTTCGCAAACACATATTGGGCATTTCGCGAGCAAGCTCGCTCCTACGGAAACAGGCGTCGCACCAACTCCGTACGGCTGCGTGCCCCCGTCTTGCGGAACAGGTGGATGAGGTGGGTTTTCACCGTCGCCAGGCTGAGGTCGAGCTGGCGGGCGAGGTCCTTGTTGGTCTGGCCTTCGCGCAGCAACAGAGCGATTTCCTGTTCGCGCGCGGTGAGGTTGGCGAGAGGGTTGGCGACCGTCTCCCTCGCTCCAGGTGCATGCCGTGCAGCCAGTTCCAGCAGGCCCTGCAGCCCTTGCAGGCAGTCCAGTTCACGTGTGGCAAAACGGCCGAGCTCAACAGTACGCAACAGGGAGACGCCAGCCACCGGACGGCCCTGGTCGCGGGCGATCACTTCCACCACATCGCAGATGCCGTGGCGCTGCAGGAAACCTTGATAGACCTGGCGCTGCTCACGCGGCTGGCGGGTCATGGCGTCGTGCAGGGGGAGCACCGGGCGACCGCTGTCGACGCAGAGAGCGGGTTGCAGGGGGTCGAATTCGCGGTAGTGGCAGAGGTAGTCGCGGTGGGTGCGGGCATCCATCCGCAGGAGCCGGAAGTCTCGGGCCTGGAGGCGGCTGTCGACCTGGTAGAAGGCGAGGAAGGATGCCGGGACCACCCGGCTGAAAGCCAACAGGCACTGCAGGCCGAAGTCATTGTCCACGGCATGCTCCCTGAGAAGGCCGGAGCGCAGTAGGCTGCGCTCCGGGAGTCGGTTACAAGCGCGCTTCCTGGAAGCCTATGGCCAGCGCGTTGACGATGGTGTCGACCTGCTCCTGCTGGATCACCAGCGGTGGCGACAGGATGATCTTGGTGCCCACCGGGCGGACCATCACACCATTGTTGCGGGCGATTTCGGCGACGCGGTTGGCGTAACCGCCCATGGGGTCGATTGGCTCGCGGGTGGTCCTGTCGCTGACCAGGTCCAGTGCCACCATCAGGCCCTTGCCGCGCACCTCACCGACCGCAGCGAAGCGCTCGGGGAAGGAAGCAAGGCTGCGCATCAGGTAATCGCCCTGTTTGGCGGCGTTGGCCGGCAGGTTTTCCTTCTGCACGATGTCCAGGTTGGCCAGGGCGGCGGCGCAGGCCACCGGGTGCCCGGAGTAGGTGTAGCCGTGCATGATCGCGCCGGTGAAGTTGCCATTGGCGGCGAAGGCCCGCTCGATGCGCTCGTTGACCACGGTGGCGCCCAGCGGGATGTAGCCTGAGGAGATGCCCTTGGCCAGGCACATGATGTCCGGCTTCACGCCCCACAGGCGGCTACCGAACATCGAGCCGGAGCGGCCGAAGCCGGTGACGATTTCGTCGGCGATCAGCAGCACGCCGTACTTGTCGCAGACCTTGCGGATCAGCGGCCAGTAGTTCTCCGGTGGGACGATCACACCGCCCGCGCCCTGGATCGGTTCGGCAATGAAGGCGGCCACGGTGTCCGGGCTCTGGAACTGGATCTCGCGCTCGAGCAGGTCGGCGCAGATCTGGCCGAGCTCTTCCGGGTCCTGGCTGTAGGGGTTGCGGTAGAGCCACGGCGTGTCGACGTGGAAGCAGCCCGGCAGCAGCGGCTCGTAGTTGCGACGGAAAACCGTATTGCCGTTCACCGAAGCGCCGCCGAAGTGGGTGCCATGGTAGCCCTGGCGCAGGGAGATGAACTTGGTGCGGTCGGCCTGGCCTTGCAGCTTCCAGTATTGGCGGGCCAGCTTCAGCGCGGTTTCCACGGCGTCCGAGCCGCCGGAGCTGAAGGCCACACGGCGCATGCCTTCCGGCTCCAGCATGTCGACCACCAGGCGCGATAGCTCTTCGGCGCGCGGATGGCTGACGCCGTCGAACAGCTGGAAGTACTCCAGCTCGTCCAGTTGGGCGGTGATGGCGGCCTTGATCTCGGGGCGGCCGTGCCCGACGTTGACGTTCCACAGGCCGGCGACGCCATCCACCAGGCGGTTGCCCTTGTCATCGATCACGAAGCAGCCGTCGCCACGGACGATGCGGATGGGTTCGCGTTGCTTCATCTCATTCGGGTGAAGCATGGGGTGCCAGAAGGCGTTGTCTTTAGTGCTCATGGTGAATTCTCCTCCGATGCACATACGGCGACTGCGTGGTGCCATTAGTGCCGCAACGGCCCATGGCTGTCTTGACTCTGCCTGCCAGGGATATTGCCCCACGCTGCCGTGGCCGGGGCGGAATGCCGAGCGGCTGGCAGCCAGTGGCAAGTGGCCCGGCAGGCTCGGTCAAGAATGCCCACTGGGTTTGGCGCAGAGTGCTCTCGACTATCCGTAATACCCGGCTGCCCAGACGGCCGAGCGACATAGAGGAATCGAGATGACCGTTGCCCTAGACCCCCGCGTTGCTTCCTTTCTTCAGGCTCGTCATGGCCTGTTGATCGACGGCAAGTCACGCCCTGCGCTTTCCGGTGCCGAGATGCCGGTGTTCAACCCCGCCACGGGTGAAGAGCTGGCGCGTGTTGCCGTGGCTGGCCAGAAGGATGTTGACCTGGCCGTGGCTGCTGCCCGCAGTGCCTTCGAGGGCAGCTGGGCTGCGCAACGACCGGCTGACCGTGAGCGGCTGCTGCTGAAACTGGCCGAGCTACTGGAGGCCTACGGCGAAGAGCTGGCGCAGCTGGAAACCCTGAACAACGGCAAGTCGATCAACCTGTCGCGGGCCATCGAGGTCGGCGCGGGCGTCGAGTACACCCGCTACATGGCCGGCTGGGCAACCAAGATCGAAGGCAAGAGCCTGGATGTGTCGATCGGCGCCATTCCCGGCGGCAAGTTCCGCGCCTACACGGTGCCGGAACCGGTGGGCGTGGTCGGCGCCATCGTGCCCTGGAACTTCCCGCTGATGATGGCGCTGTGGAAGGTCGTCCCGGCGCTGGCCTGTGGCTGCACCGTGGTCCTCAAGCCCGCCGACGAAACACCGCTCACCGCCCTGCGCCTGGGCCAGCTGTGCCTCGAGGCGGGCATCCCCGCCGGGGTGGTGAACATTGTCACCGGTGTGGGCGCCGAAGCTGGTGCGGCGCTGGCCGCGCATCCGGGCATCGACAAAGTGGCGTTCACCGGCTCGACCCAGATCGGCAAGTTGATCGGCCATGCCGCCGTGGAAAACATGACGCGCTTTACCCTGGAGCTGGGCGGCAAATCGCCGGTGATCGTGCTCGACGACACTGCCCTCGATAACGCTGCGGCTGGCGCAGCCGGGGCCATCTTCTTCAACAATGGTCAGGTCTGCACCGCTGGTTCGCGCCTGTATGTGCAGCGCAAGTCCTTCGACCAGGTGCTGGAACGCCTGCATGGCATCGCCAGCAGCCTCAGCATTGGCCCGGGCCTGGATCCGGCCGCACAGATCAACCCGCTGATCTCCGCCAAGCAGCAGCGCCGCGTGCTGGGGATGATCGACAGCGCACGCGCTCAGGGTGCCAGCGTCATCTGTGGCGGCGAGCAGCACGGTGAGCAGGGCTTCTTCGTCAAGCCGACAGTGATTGCCAACGTGCGCCCGGACATGCAGGTGGTGCGCGAGGAAATCTTCGGTCCGGTGCTGGTGGCCACCGCCTTCGACGAGATCGACGAAGTGGTGAACCTGGCCAATGACAGCCCCTACGGCCTGGCCGCGAGCATCTGGTCCAACGATCTCAAGCAGGTCATGGGCCTGATCCCGCGCCTCAAGGCCGGCACCGTGTGGGTCAACGCGCACAACCTGTTGGACCCTTCCATGCCCTTCGGCGGTTTCAAGCAGTCCGGCATCGGCCGTGAGATGGGCCATGCGGCCATCGAGGCCTTCACCGAAAACAAGTCCGTGTGCATCGCCTACTGACGGCGTGAGCCCGACCATTCACCTCGAGGAAAACAACAATGAACAAGAGCTCCCCGAACACCGTCGGTGTAGCGCTGCCGGCAGCAGGCAGCGAGTCTGCACGCCCGGCGAGGAAGACCATCGGCTTCGCCACCATGATCGCCATCTGCATCGGTGTCGTGGTGGTCCAGGGTGCGATGATGTCGGCGCTGCAAGGCATGGGCTTTGGTGGCTTGGGCTTCCTGGCCGCCTTCGCGGTGGCCTTCATCCTGGCCCAGTGCTACGTGCTGACCTTTTCCGAGCTGTCGCTGATGTTTCCCCAGGCTGGCACGCTGGCCACCTACACGCAGAAAGCCATCGGTCATTTCCCGGCCATAGTCGCGGTATTCGCAGGCTATGTGATCGTCGCGATGTTCGGCCTCTCCGCCGAGTTGCTGCTGGTGGACGCCATTCTCGACAAGCTGTTCCCCGGCGTCTTCCCGACGACCCTGGTGCCGCTGAGCATCCTGGTGGTGCTGGCGGTGCTGAACATCCTTGGTACCGACGTCTTCGCGCGCATGCAGAACGTCTTCACCTTCGCCATGGTGGCGGCGTTGCTGTTGGTCGGCGTCAGCGCCCTGGGCGGTCTGGCCGAGCCAGCGCCGACAGGTTTCGTCTCTGATGTGGACTGGAGCTTCGCCGGCATCCTCGACGGCAGCTTCATCGGCCTGGTGACCCTGGCCATGTGGCTGATGGTGGGCGCCGAGTTCATCTGCCCGCTGATCGGCGAAGTGCGTCGTCCGGAGCGCAATATCCCGCGCTCGATGATGCTGTCACTGACCCTGACCTTCACCATCTTCGTGATCTTCTGCATCGGTGCCAGCCGCTACCTGTCGGTGGCAACTCTGACCACCTCGCCGCTGCCGTATCTGGACTACGTGTTCGCGGTGTTCGGCAAGGGCGCGGTGATCATTGCCACGGTGATGGCGCTGACCGCCACCTGCAGCACCGTCAACACTGTGCTAGCCGCTGTGCCGCGGATGCTCAGCGGCATGGCCGAGAACGGCCAGGCCTTCCCGCAGATGAAGGTGCTGCACAAGCGCTTCGGCACGCCGTGGATCGCCATCGTTTTCGTCGCGGTGATCATCGCCCTGCCGTTCCTGCTGATGGGGCCGGACTCGATCATCACCCTGTTGATTGCGGCCTCCACCAGTTGGCTGCTGGCGTACATCATTGCCCACATCAATGTGATCGTGCTGCGCCGCCGCCACCCGGAGCTGCCGCGTCCGTTCAAGACGCCGTTTTACCCGTTGCCGCAGATCGTCGGCATCCTTGGCATGGGGTACGTCGCGCTGAACAACTCGCCGTCGCCGGAGATGACCCAGACCGTCTACCTGCTCACCGGCGTGGTGTTGGCGGTGGTCGGCCTGATTGCGCTGGTGTGGGTCAAGCTGGTCATGAAGCGCAAGCTGTTCGAGCCGGACATCTGAGTTAACTGATGCAGGTTGGGCTCCGTCGCACGGAACGCCAACCGAAAAGGGCCGTTCAGCGGCCCTTTTTTTCGTCTGCAGTTGCACTGACGGGGCGGGCTTGCCGGATAAACATTAACATGTTAATTATGTGGCCATAACGACAAACCGGCCCGAGCCGATTCGGAGGTGCCCCATGGCTACGCACGTCTCCTGTTCGCACAGTTTCGATTCCTGGGTCCGCGCCCTGCAGGGTGTATGCGGACGCTTCGAATCGCGTCGCGCGCTCAATCACGGCTTGTTCATCGGTGACATCGCCCGGCAGGACCTGGCCGGTCTCGAAGTGGCGCAGATCCGCACCAACGCCGGAATGATCAGCCGACAGCGCACCTCGGCCGACCACGAAGATGATCGCTTCTGTTTCCTTGTCGTCCAGCGCAGCGGTCGCGCCCAGTTGCGCCAGGCCGGGACAAGCATAGAACTGGCGCCTGGCGACATGGCGCTGATGGATTCGGCCAAGAGTTGCGAGATTCTGCCGCATGGGCTGATCGAGCATGCCTCCTTCCACCTCTCACGCGAGGAGGTCTGTCGCCACCTGCCGGACGGTCAGCCGAAGTTCGGCAAGCTCTCGCAGCACTGTGCCAGCGGCCGCATCCTGCGCACGCTCGTGGAGCAACTCTGTGGCGGGGAACTGGATAATTGCGCCGGCCTGGAGGAGGGCGGTGCCTTGCAGGAAGCGCTGATCGCCCTGCTGGCGCCGACCCTGAAGCAACAGCCGGGCTATGCCGGTAGTGAGTTTGACGGTTCGCACAACGCTGGCCTGCGTAGCTTGGCGCAGCGGCTGATCGACCAGTCCCTGTCCGAACCCAACCTCACCCCGCTGTCCCTGGCCAGGCAGTTGAATATCTCGGTGCGCCAGCTTTATCGGCTGTTCGAGGAGCAGGGCGACAGCGTCTGCCGCTTCATTCAGCGCTCACGCCTTAAGCGCAGTGCCGCTGACTTGTGCAATCCGCGCCTGCGTAACGAGTCCATCACCGATATCGCGTTTCGCTGGGGCTTCACCGATTCGGCGCACTTCAGCCGCACCTTCAAGAAGCACTTCGAACAATCACCACGGGAATACCGAGCGAGTGCGATCAATGGGTGAGGGCTTGGCGCTTTCTGCGTGAGTGGTTGTTAGCCTGTAACCGGCACGCTCAGCACCTTTGTAGGAGCGAGCTAGCTCGCGAAGCTCTTGAGCGGTGCCGTTCGCCAGCGAGCTGGCTCCTACAGACCGAGCAGCCCCCTCCGGGAAGGGGGAGACACGCTACTGCGCAATCCGCTCCTTGAGCATCCGCGGTACCGCCCGCACGCCGGGCTGGTAGCGCTCCTGCTCTACCGCCGCCAGGGCCAGGCGCAGGACCTGATCGGCGATCAGTTCGTGCTGCTGGTACATGGAGTTCACCGGTAGCGGCAGGAAATCCAGCAACTGCGTATCGCCGAAGGTGCCCACCCGCAGTTGGTTCGGCCAGTCTCCGCGTTCACGCAGCACATCCAGCACGCCTGCCAGCAGCACGTAGGCCGTGGTGATCAGCACATCCGGCAGCTGATCCATGCGCTCCAACAGGTCATGCATCAGCCGGCGGCCGCACTCACGGCTGAACTCTTCACCATGCTCCATCGTCACCTTGCAATCGAGTCCGGCAACCGCCTCGCGGAAGCCGGCGCTGCGCTCGGCGCTGGTGACCAGTTCGGGCCGCGCGCCGAGCAGGGCGATATGCCGAGGCGCCGGGTGCAGCAGGCTGCGGGTCAGTTGCAGGCAGGCCTCGCGGTCGTCGCTGACCACCGAGCTGAAATGCTGCGGGTCCAATTCGCGGTCGACAGCGATCACCGGCAGTCCTTCGTCCTGCAGTCGGCGAATACTGTCGTCATCAGGCGGCAGGCAGCTGGCGACGATCAGCGCATCGCAGCGGCGCGAGCGGAACAGCTTGAGCAGCTGGCGCTCGCTTTCCGGCTCGTCGTCCGAGCTGGCGATCAGCAGTTGATAGCCGCGGGCTCGGGCGCCCTGTTCGAGCAGCTTGGCCAGGCGCGCATAACTGGGGTTTTCCAGGTCCGGCAGGATGAAGCCGAGGGTGCGTGTCTGTCGGCTGCGCAGCCCGGCCGCCTGGGGGTTTGGCTTGAAACCGTGCTCGTCGACCACTGCTTGCACACGCTCCACGGTCGCCGGGCTGATGCGCTTCTGCTCGGCCTTGCCGTTGATCACGTAGCTGGCCGTGGTCACCGAGACGCCGGCCAGGCGAGCGATATCGCTGAGTTTCAAGTTCGCGGCTCCTGTTATGCGTATGTGTTTCATCGGGCGGGCTTCAAGAAACGAAGATTATCGAGTAACGTGCCCATTGAGTTTAGTGAAACGATTCAGCAGGTGTTCTGTCTACGCTTTAATCGATCGCCGCGACGATTGGTGATGACACTGCTGAAGGCTTGGCGATAACGACAAGAAGGGCTCAAGGCCCGTGTGAGGTGATGCAATGCTCGAACTGACCGCAGGACAGGTCTCCATGGGACTGTCGGCGCCGGACAAGGCCGCTGCGCTGCAAATGCTGGCCGGACAGCTCGAGGGGGATGGGCTGGTCGCGCCCGGATACCTGGCCGGGCTGCAAGCTCGCGAGGGGCAGGGCTCCACCTACCTGGGCCAGGGCATCGCCATCCCCCATGGCACCCCGCAGACCCGCGACCTGGTCCATCGTACCGGCGTGCGCCTGATGCAATTCCCCGAAGGCGTGGATTGGGGCGATGGCCAGATTGTCTACCTGGCCATTGGCATCGCCGCCAAATCCGACGAACACCTGCGCCTCCTGCAGATCCTTACCCGCGCCTTGGGCGAGGCCGACCTCGGCAGCGAACTGCGCCGCGCGCAGGGCCCGGAAGAAGTGCTCAAACTGCTGCAGAGTGCCCCTCAGGAACTGGCCCTGGACGACCAACTGATTGGCCTTGGCGTGCCAGCCGAGGATTACGACGAACTGGTGCTGCAAGGTGCCCGCCTGCTGCGTCGGGCCGATTGCGTTGGCAGTGGCTTTGCCGCCGCCTTGCTGCAGGGTGATCCATTACCCCTGGGCGAGGGCCTGTGGTGGCTGCACAGCGACCAGGCCGTACAGCGCCCTGGTCTTGCCTATCTGACGCCCGACAAACCATTGCGCTACCTGGACCAGCCGCTCAACGGCCTGTTCTGCCTGGCCAGCCTGGGTGACGCACACCTGGCGTTGCTGGAGCGCCTCTGCGCTTTGCTGATCGAAGGCCGTGGCCGCGAACTGGCGCGCGCCACGCAGCGTCGCGCGGTGCTTGAAGCCCTCGGCGGCGAGGTCCAGCCCGACTGGCCGAGCTTGCGCCTGCCACTGGCCAATGCTCATGGCCTGCACGCCCGCCCCGCGAAAGAACTGGTTCAGCTAGCCAAGGCTTTCGAAGGCGACATTCGCGTGCGGGTAGCTGATAGCGGCGTGCCTGCGGTGTCGGCCAAGAGCCTGAGTAAGCTACTGAGCCTCGGCGTTCGCCGTGGCCAGGTGCTCGAGATCCTCGCCGATCCCGGTATCGCCGAGCAGGCGCTGCCGGCCTTGAAGGCCGCCATCGAACAAGGCTTGGGTGAGGAGGTGGAGCCGCTGCCCGTGGGTGAGGCGCAGGCCCAGGAGCCCGAGCCGGAATCCGTGCCGGTGCAGGCGCCCCCGGCAGGCAGCCAGTTGCAAGCCGTACCGGCCGCACCAGGCATCGCCATCGGCCCGGCCCATATTCATGTGCGCAAGGAACTGGACTACCCGCTGCGCGGCGAATCGCCGACCGTCGAGCGTGAGCGCCTGCAGCAGGCCTTGGCGCATGTACGCGCGGATATCGAGGCGCTGGTGCTGCGCAGCGAGGCCAAGGCCATCCGCGAAATCTTCATCACCCACCTGGAAATGCTCGCCGACCCTGACCTCGGCGACGAGGTGGAGACCCGCCTGAAGCAGGGTGAAAGTGCGGCCGCCGCCTGGATGACGGTGATCGAAAGCGCTGCCGCCCAACAGGAAAGCCTGCACGATGCGCTGCTCGCCGAACGCGCCGCCGACCTGCGTGACATCGGTCGCCGGGTGCTTGGCCAACTCTGCGGCGTGGAGGAACTGGCGGAGCCGGACGAGCCCTACATCCTGATCATGGACGAGATGGCTCCGTCCGACGTGGCGCGGCTGGACCGCAACCGCGTCGCCGGCATCCTCACCGCCCGTGGTGGCGCCACCTCCCACAGTGCTATCGTCGCCCGCGCCCTGGGCATTCCGGCGCTGGTTGGTGCCGGCGCTGGCGTACTGCTGCTGGCGCCGCAGACCCCGTTGCTGCTCGACGGCCAACGCGGTCGTCTGGTGGTCGCGCCAGATGCGGAACAGCGTGAGCGCGCACAGCAGGAACAGGAAAACCGCCAGCGGCGCCTGCACCTGGCCGAGGCCCACAAGCTGGAGCCGGCCACCACCCGCGATGGTCACGTGGTGGAGATCTGCGCCAACCTGGGCGACAGCAACGGCGCCGCCAAGGCCGTGGCCCATGGCGCCGAAGGTGTCGGCCTGCTGCGCACCGAATTCATCTTCATGGCCCATCCGCAGGCGCCGGACCTGGCGACCCAGGAGGCTGAGTACCGTCGCGTATTCGACGCCCTCGACGGCCGCCCGCTGGTGGCCCGTACCCTGGATGTGGGTGGTGACAAACCCTTGCCCTACTGGCCGGTGCCGGACGAGGAAAACCCTTTCCTTGGTGTGCGTGGCGTGCGCCTCACCCTGCAACGCCCGCATCTGATGGAAACCCAGCTGCGGGCGCTACTGCGCGCCAGTGATGGGCGGCCGCTGCGCATCATGTTCCCAATGGTCGGCAACATCGATGAGTGGCGCCAGGCCCGCGACATGACCCTGGCCCTGGTCGCGGAGATTCCCCAGGCCGATCTGCAGCTGGGCATCATGGTCGAGGTGCCCTCGGCGGCACTCATCGCCCCGGCGCTGGCCCGCGAGGTGGATTTCTTCAGCATTGGCACCAACGACCTGACCCAATACTGCCTGGCCATCGACCGTGGCCATCCGACCCTTTCCGCCCAGGCCGACGGCTTGCATCCGGCGGTGCTGCACCTGATCGACATGACCGTGCGCGCCGCCCATAACCAAGGCAAATGGGTGGGCGTGTGCGGCGAGCTGGCGGGCGACCCGCTGGCCGTGCCCTTGTTGGTGGGCCTTGGCGTGAATGAGCTGAGCCTGTCTGCTGGCGGTATCGCCGAGGTCAAGGCGCGGGTGCGCGAGATCAGCCGCTCCGCCGCCCGGGAACTGGCCGCCAGCGCCCTGGCCCTGGACAGCGCAGCAGCCGTGCGCGCCCTGGCGGAGCGCTTCTGATGGCACGCATCCTCACCCTTACCCTGAATCCGGCGCTTGATCTGACCCTGCGCCTGGTGCGTCTCGAACCTGGCCAGGTCAATCGCAGCCTGGCCCAGGTCAGCCATGCCGCCGGCAAGGGCCTGAATGTCGCCCAGGTGCTGGCGGACCTCGGCCACCGCCTCAGCGTGACGGGCTTCCTCGGCGCGGATAACCCGGAAGCCTTCGAGGCGCTGTTCGCTCGCCGTGGCTTCGTCGATGGCTTCGTCCGCGTCCCCGGCGAGACCCGCAGCAACATCAAGCTCGCCGAGCGCGATGGCCGCATCACCGATATCAACGGACCCGGACCGCAAGTGAACGAGCGGGCCCAGGTCGAACTGCTCGACCGTCTGGACCAACTCGCCCCTGGCCATGACGTCGCCGTGGTGGCGGGGAGCCTGCCGGGCGGCGTCGACCCCGCCTGGTTCGGCGAGTTGTTGCGCCGACTCAAGCGGCACGGATTGAAAGTCGCCCTGGACAGCAGCGGCGAGGCCTTGCGAGCCGGCCTGCTGGCGACGCCCTGGCTGGTCAAGCCGAATACCGACGAGCTGGCCGAAATCTGTGGCCGTCCGCTGGAGGCCGGCGATGCGTTGGCCGCCGAGGCTGCGCACCTGCGGGCGCTGGGCATCGATCAGGTGGTGATCTCCCAAGGCGCCCGGGGCGTGTCCTGGTTCGGCCCCGATCTGGCGCTCCAGGCGCTGCCGCCCAAGGTCACCGTGGTCAGCACCGTCGGGGCCGGCGACACGCTGCTGGCGGGCATGGTCCATGGACTGCTCAGCAGCTGGTCGGCCACGCACACCCTGCGCCACGCCACCGCCATCGCTGCCCAGGCGGTCACCCAGGTCGGCTTCGGCCTGGGCGACGCGGTGCAACTGCAACAGCTCGAAAGCGCCGTGCAGGTCCAGGCGCTCGCAGAACAACAAGAGGTGCCTCGATGAAACTTGCCATTGTCACTGCCTGCCCCAACGGCATGGTCACCAGCGTGCTCTGCGCGCGGTTGCTGGATGCAGCCGCCCAGCGCCTGGGCTGGAGCACCAGCGTCGAAGTCTTCGATCCGCAGCATCCGGAGAACCGGCTTCCCGCTGCCACCCTCGAAGCGGCGGACTGGATCCTCGTCGTACGAAGCGGTGACATCGATCTCAGCCGCTTCAGCGGCAAACGGATATTCCTTGCGACGCCATCCGAGGCGCTGCGCGACAGCGAGGCCTTCTTGCTGCGCGGTGCTGTCGAGGCGCGGGTGCAACGAGTTGAGCCCTTACCCGTACAGGCAGTCAGCACGCCGGCCGATGCCACGCCCAAGGTGGTGGCGGTGACGGCCTGTCCAACTGGTGTGGCGCATACCTTCATGGCAGCCGAAGCGCTTAAGCAGGCTGCCCAGCGCCTGGGTTACGAGCTCAAGGTGGAAACCCAGGGCTCGGTGGGCGCCCGCGACCCGCTTGCACCGGAGGCCATCGCTGCCGCTGACGTCGTGCTCCTGGCGACCGATATCGAAGTCGACACCGCACGCTTCGTCGGCAAGCGCGTGTTCCGTTGCGGCACTGGCGTGGCCCTCAAACAGGCCGAAGCCACGCTCAAGCGCGCACTGGCCGAAGGCCAGGTGCTGGAAGGCAAGGCGAGTGCAGAGGGTTCGACCGGCAAGGCCAAGGCTGAACCGAAAGGCGCCTACAAGCACCTGCTCACCGGCGTGTCCTACATGCTGCCGATGGTGGTGGCGGGCGGCTTGCTGATCGCACTGTCATTCGTATTCGGCATCGAGGCGTTCAAGGAAGAAGGCACCCTGGCCGCTGTGCTGATGCAGATCGGCGGCGACGCCGCGTTCAAACTGATGGTGCCTTTGCTGGCGGGCTACATTGCCTATTCGATCGCCGACCGCCCGGGCTTGGCACCGGGCATGATCGGCGGGCTGCTTGCCAGCACCCTCGGCGCCGGTTTCATCGGTGGCATCATCGCCGGCTTCCTCGCTGGCTACTCGGCGCGGGCGATCAACCGCTGGGCCAAGCTGCCGCCGAGTGTCGAGGCGCTCAAGCCGATCCTCATCATCCCGTTGCTGTCGAGCCTCTTCACTGGGCTGGTGATGATCTACGTGGTCGGCAAGCCGGTAGCCGGGATGCTCGCCAGCCTGACGGCGTTCCTCGACAACATGGGCACCTCCAACGCGATTCTCCTCGGCCTGCTGCTGGGTGGGATGATGTGCGTCGACCTTGGCGGGCCGATCAACAAGGCCGCCTATGCCTTCTCCGTCGGTCTGCTCGCCTCGCAAAGCTACGCGCCGATGGCCGCCACCATGGCGGCGGGCATGGTGCCGCCCATCGGCATGGGCATTGCCACGCTGCTGATGCGCCGCAAGTTCGCCCAAAGCGAGCGGGAGGCCGGCAAGGCGGCGCTGGTGCTGGGGTTGTGTTTCATCTCCGAGGGCGCCATTCCCTTCGCCGCCAAGGACCCGCTGCGCGTGATCCCGGCCGCGATTGCCGGTGGTGCGCTGACCGGGGCACTGTCAATGTACTTCGGTTGCAAACTGATGGCGCCCCACGGCGGGCTGTTCGTCATGCTCATCCCCAACGCCATCAACCACGCGCTGTATTACCTGCTGGCGATAGTCGCCGGCAGCCTGCTCACCGGGCTGCTCTATGCCGTGCTCAAACGCGGGGCTGAACAGGAGATGGTGCTGGAGGGTGGACGGGTGGCCTGACTTCACTTGCCAAAGAAACCCCCGCGGTCAGGAACCATTGGGGGTTATGGGGTAAATGGTGCCGAGGCTGCCGATCTATCTGGGCCGTCCGTTCACTGCTTCTCCACCTTTTTCGTGCGCTTGCCCACCTGCCCAGCGGTGGGTAGATGCAGGTACGCCATTACGCTTTCGGTCAGCTCCTGGGCCAGTTTCACTGCCTCCTTGTTGCGCGCCATGACGCCTGCCACCAAGCCTTCGATCAAGGCGAGCACGGCGATATTGGAGCTGGTCAGTACCGGGTGATCGGCTGGGGCGAACAGTACGTGTTCGGCAATGTTGCTCAGTGGCGATGCGGGTGAGTCGGTGATCGCCAGCACCTTGGCGCCACGCTCCTTGGCGAAGCGCGCCAGCTGCAGGGTGTCGAGCGAATAGCGCGGCAGCGAGATGGCCAGCAGTACGTCCTGGTCGGTAATTGCGGCCAGGCGGTAGGCGGCGTTTTCGTTGCCGCCTTCCATGCTGATGGCGGTTGCATCGGCACAGAATGGCATCAGCGTGCCGGCGGCCAGACCGGCCATATAAGCGCTGTTGCCAAAGCCGAGGACGTAGATCCTGCGTGCGGTGATCAGGCTGGCGACGAACGCCTCGAAGGTCGCTGCGGGGTTGTTGGCGCCGGCGGTGCCGAGGTTGCGGCTGGCGATCTGAATCTGCTCATGCAACCCGAATTCGCCACCGGCGCGTTGCTCCAGTTCGTTGCGCAGTTTGTCGATCGGGGAAACCATCTGCTGCAGGGTGGTCACCAGTTCGGTCTTCAAGCCGGTATAGCCACCCAAGTTCATCACTTTGGCCAGGCGATTGACCGCCGAAGGCGAAGTGGCGGTTTGCTGGGCCAGCTCCTCGATCGTCAGGGTCGCCGCCTTCAGCGGATGGCGCAGGATGAAATCGGCGACCTTGCGTAGTGACGGCTGCAAGTTCGGCGCCATTTCCGTCAGTTTGCGCATCACAGGTGCGGCGTAGACCGTTGCATTCTTGGGTGCTGTAGGCATGGTATTCAGCGCTTCTTCAAGTGTCTGGGAGGCGCAAGCGTCCGGCTTGGCTGGCCTGCATGAGTCTGGCTGAAGTGTATCCGAAGCCGGCCGTGCAGATCCCGGCAAAGCCAGCGTGGCTGCTTGGCCGTTCACGCAACGCCCGGGGTTCGGAGCCTGCTTGCCGACGATCGGCAGATCATCCCCGGCAAGCAGGTTGCCGCGCGTCAGTCACGTCCGGCCTAGCGCTACTTCAGGCTGCCGGCGAGAAACTGCTGCAGGCGTTCGGACTGAGGGTTGGCCAGTATCTGGCGCGGGCAGCCGCTTTCTTCGACGCGGCCTTGATGGAGGAACATCAGCTGATTGGAGACCTCGCGCGCGAAACCCATCTCATGGGTCACAACGACCATGGTGCGGCCCTCCTGCGCCAGGTCCTGCATCACTTTTAGCACTTCGCCGACCAGCTCCGGGTCCAGCGCCGACGTCGGCTCGTCGAACAACATCACCTCCGGCTCCATGGCCAGGGCTCGGGCAATGGCCACGCGCTGCTGCTCGCCGCCGGACATGTGCGCCGGGTAGGCATCCTTGCGATGGGAGACGCCGACCTTGGCCAGGTAGTGCTCGGCCTTCTCGATGGCCTCCTTCTTCGGCACGCCGAGCACGTGGACCGGCGCTTCAATGACGTTCTCCAGGGCATTCATGTGCGACCACAGGTTGAAGTGCTGGAACACCATCGCCAGGCGCGAGCGCATGCGCTGCAGCTGTTTGGGATTGACGGCTTTCAGGTCACCGTCCTTGTTGGTCACCAGTTCGAGCAATTCGCTGTTGAGCTTGATTGTGCCGTCGTGGGGCTGTTCCAGCAGGTTGATGCAGCGCAGGAAGGTGCTCTTGCCGGAGCCACTCGAGCCGATGATGCTGATGACGTCACCAGCCTTGGCCGCCAGGGACACGCCCTTGAGCACTTGGTGGTTGCCATAGCGTTTGTGCAGGTTGTCGATTTCGAGTCTGTACATCGGTGCATACCTCGTGAAGTCAGTCGCTGAGCAGGCGACCGTGGCGAATCGGAATGGAGCCGGCGACTTTGGCCAGCCATAGGCCGGGCTGGGCAAAACGCAGACGCTCTCGGGCGTAGAGGATGCCGTCGGTGCTGGCCCTCACCACGCTGTGGCGATCACTCAGCGGATCGATCACTTCGAACAAGGGGTCGCCCACCTTGACGCGCGCACCCACCGGCTGCAGGAAACTCACCACCCCCGGATGCGGGGCATAGGCGTACTGCGCACCGGCAAATGGTGTGGCTTCGCAGCAGATATCCGGCGCGGCAGGCCAGTCGCCGTCGATCAGTCCCTGTTCGGCGAGGAAGGCGAGGATGGCTTCGGCGCTGGCCTCGGCCTGTGCCCGGTCGGTATCGGCCATGCCGCGCAATTCGAGGGTGGTGGCCACGCAGGCCAGCGGAATCGGCGCCTGCGGAAAGCGTTCGGCCAGGCGTAGCCAGGGCACCGCGCAGGCTTCATCGAAGGGGTTGCCGCCGTATCCTTCGGCCAGCAGCGCGGCACCGGCATGCAGGCGTGCGGCCAGGCTCCGCAGGCTTGGCCAGTGCTGGGGCAGGGCATAGAGCAGCATGATCGACTCGAAGTCGCAGTGCAGGTCGAGGACCAGATCAGCGTCACAGGCGTGTTGTAGCAACAGGCGGTGAAGTCCTTCGAGTGGCGATGCGGCGGCCGGCATCGCAGCGATGGCCTCGCGCATCAGGCGGCGAATGGTCGCCACATTGGCGCCTGCGTCGGTACTGAGCTGGCCTTCGAGCTGGGGCGTAATCCTCTCGGCCAATTCCGGGAAGTCGCGATTGAAGTTCCTGCCGCTGCCGAACTCGAAGCGGCCTTGCGAGGTCGCCTGGATCATCTGGCCGAGGCCGATGGGGTTGGCTACCGGCACCAGTTCGATCACCCCGCTCAGGCGGCCCTGTTCCTCCAGTTCGACCAGGCGGCGCTTGAGTTCCACAGCCACGCGCATGCCCGGCAACTCGTCGGCATGCAGCGCGGCCTGGATATAGGCCTTGCGTGGTCCGCTGCCAAAACGGAACAGCGACAGGCTCCGCTCGCTGCCCGGGCTGCTCCAGGGCAGGACGTATTGAATGTGCTTCATGCGGTTGCCCCTTAATGCTTGCGCGGTGCCAGATACGCCAGCCAGCGGCGCTCGGCCAGCTTGAACAGACGCACCAGGATGAAGGTCAGTGCCAGGTAGAAAACGCCGGCGGTGATGAAGGCCTCGAACGGCATATAGAAGCGCGCGTTGACTGTGCGCGCAGCGCCGGTGATATCGATCAGGGTGACGATCGACGCCAGGCTGGTGGTGTGCAGCATCATGATCGCTTCATTGCTGTACTGCGGCAGCGACCGGCGCAAGGCTGAGGGCAGGAGGATGCGGCGGTATAGGGTGAAGCGCGACATGCCAGTGGCCTTGGCCGCCTCGATCTCGCCATGGGGCGTGGCCCTGAGGCTGCCGGCGACGATTTCCGCGGTGTAGGCGCTGGTGTTGATGGCAAAGGCCAGGCAGGCGCAGAAGGTAGCGTTGGACAGGTAGGGCCACAGCGCACTTTCGCGTACGGACTCGAACTGCGCCAGGCCGTAGTAGATGAGAAACAACTGCACCAGCATCGGCGTGCCGCGGATCACATAGGTGTAGAGCCAGGCTGGGAAGTTCACCAGCGGCTGCCGGGACACCCGCATCAGCCCCAGCGGTATCGCCAGCGCCAGGCCGAACGCCAGGGAGATGAGGAGGATCGACAGGGTTACCCATACGCCACCGAAGTAGAGCGGCAGGCTTGCCCAGATCACGTTAAAGTCCAAGATCATGTGTTCGCCCCCGTGCTCACAGCTCAGCGGCTTTTACGCCGACCGAATAGTGCTTTTCCAGGCAGCGCAGGGCCAGCAGGGACACGCTGGTGAGCACCAGATAGAGCGCCGCGACCGCCAGGAACCAGGTAAAGGGTTGATGGGTTGCATCCGCCGCGTTCCTGGCCTTGAACATCATGTCCTGCAGGCCGATCACCGAGAGCAGCGCGGTGGACTTGATCAGCACCAGCCAGTTGTTGGTGAAGCCGGGAATTGCGAAACGGATCATCTGCGGCACCTGGATACGCAGGAACACCTGCATGGCCCCCATGCCGTATGCCGCGCCGGCTTCCCTCTGCCCTTTGGGGATCGCCATGAAGGCGCCGCGGAAGGTTTCCGAGAGGTAGGCGCCGAAGATGAAGCCCAGGGTGCAGACGCCGGCAATGAAGGGGTTGATGTCGACGTACTGGGAATGGCCGAGCAACGGCGCCACGCGATTCACCAGGTCCTGGCCGCCATAGAAGATCAGCAGGATCAGGACCAGGTCGGGGAGGCCGCGAACGACGGTGGCATAACCTTCGCCGAGCATTGCCAGCCACTTCAGCGGTGACAGGCGAAAGGCCGTGCCAACAAGGCCCAGGACAATTGCCAGGGCCATGGCGTTCATGGCCAGGCTCTGGGTAAGCCAGGCGCCATCGAGAATGGTCGAGCCGTAGCCTTGGAGCATGATGAGGTTCCTCACGCGATGCGCCGGGAGGCGCGCGAAAACGGGGAGGGCGCCTCCGATGAAGAGGCGCTGGCGTTGCCAGAGGGCAGTTACTTGCCGTAGATGTCGAACCCGAAGTACTTGGCTTGTACCTGCTGGTATTGGCCATTGGCGCGGATGGCATCGATGGCGGCGTTGAAGCGCGCGGCGGTATCGCTATCGCCTTTGCGCACGGCGATGCCGGCGCCTTTGCCGAAGTATTTCGGATCGTTGAAGTCCGGGCCGACCAGGGCGAACCCCTGACCGGCGGGGGTTTTGATAAAGCCTTCGTCAATATTGATGATGTCCGCCAGAAGGGCATCCAGGCGCCCGGAGGCGAGATCGAGGAAGGCTTCGTTCTGCGAGGCGTAGCGGACCACCTCGATACCGGCCGGTTCGAAGCGGTCGGTCGCGTAACGGTCGTAGGTGGAGGCGCGTTGCACGCCGACTTTCCTGCCTTTCAGGTCGACCAGCGGATCTTCGATCCGGCTGCCGGCCTTCATCGCCAGCTTGCCGGGGGTCTGGTAGTACTTCTTGCTGAAGTCCACGGACTTCAGGCGGTCTTCGGTGATCGACATGGACGACAGCACGGCATCGATCTTGCGCACTTTCAGCGAGGGAATCAGGCCATCGAATTCCTGTTCGACCCACTGGCACTTGACCTGCATTTCGGCGCACAGGGCGTTGCCGATGTCATAGTCGAAACCGCTGATATTGCCCTCCGGGGTCTTGAAGCCGAAGGGTGGGTAGGCGGCTTCGATACCGATGCGCAGGGTGTCCTGTCCGGAGAGGGCCAGGGTGCTGAAGGCGGAGAGCGCCAGGGCGCCTAGAAGTGCGATTTTGTTCATCTTGTTGACTCCTTGGAGGGGCGTTTGGGTGTCGCTGCCTGAAAAATGCCCTGAGTAGGGTTTTGCGGGGCAGTGTTGGCTCAAGCGCAGCGCTAGGCAGCGCAACCTCGTTCCCAAACTTGTGGGTACGTGATGCCCGGTCTGGAGAGGTTGGCTAGGCCGGTTGCTTGAACTGTGGATATAAATGACATGTTTTGTTTCGTTAAACAATATCGTGACATTAAATATGTCATTGCGGGGCTGGATCCAGCACGAAGCACGTTGCTCAGCTGTTGCGTATGCGAAGACCCCGGTGATGTCTGATAAGCAGTTGGCTGTCTCATGAAAGAAACGACACGCCAGGTCGCGCAGGGTTGCGCGGGTTTGGTTGCGGCCCAGGCGTTCAGTCGTCTGCTAATCGAGTTCCTGGCCTTGGCCAGAAGGAGGAGAGTGTATGAACCGCAAGAGCATTCAAGGACGCTGGCACATCCTGTCCTGGGAGCAGGCCTATGACGATGGCCGACTGGTGCATCCCATGGGCGCCGAGTTGGAGGGTTTCATCGAACACAGTGACTACGGGATGTTCTGAGTCATTGCCAAGGAAGGTCGTGAACCTCTGAGTGGTGGCCAGTGATCAGCCAGCGATGCCGAAAAGGCCAGCGCATACAACAGCGACTATCTGATCGCGAGAATGACAGTTGTCAGGTCGTCAGGGGCCTATTAATGGCCAGGTGCCTGCCTGGACTGCCACAGGACGGCCTGAACTTCTCCTGTTCTCCGCCTTGAACGGCTTGCCCAGTAGGAAAGAGGGACCGCCGCCTGTCCAGGCATTTCCGTTCTGTGTCCGAGGTTGCTGGAAAATTGACGAATGTTCGTCTATAAAAAAATAGCTTTCTATCTGTTTGATTTTTAAGGGGCTATAAATGTAATGCAAGCCCGCACAGAACCGATACGCGTCATGCTGATCGATTGTCGTCCCCTCGTTCTCATGGGGCTTCACGACTTGATCAATGCCAAGAAGCCCCGGATGGAAGTGTGCGCTCAGGCCACTACCTATACGAGGGCGCTGGATCTTGCCGATCAGTTGCGTCCTGACGTCATGTTTTTCAGCTTCTTTCCGGATGCGCTGGACCCGCTGGAGGTCATTACGGGACTCACCCGCAGTGCCGAAACGAAAGTGCTGGTGCTCAAGGGGCTGTACGAGGCCGTCCCGGTTGCCCAGGCGATAGAGGCGGGCGCACGCGGTATCGTGCTGGCCGAAGACCCGACGGAATCGATCATCCGGGCCATCATCAAGGTCCATCGTCGAGACATCGGGCTGGATCGAGCCTGGGCCGGTGGGCTTTCCGGCTATGCCGCAAGCGGGCACATCCCCTTGAAATGCAACCTGGAGCAGGCGAAACAGGCGCAGCTGACACTACGCGAGAGGGAGCTGATTTGCGCCATCGTGGGGGACCCATCCGCCAAGTACATGAGCATCGCCGGGCGCTTGGGTATAAGCGAGCACACCGTGCACAACCACCTCAGCAACATCTATCACAAGCTCAACCTCATCAATCGCATCGACTTGCTGATGTACGCGTTGAAGCACGGGCTGACCAACAACGACGAACCGCCCGAGTCCAGTTGGGTGGAGTTGGATTGAATATCCCGCCAAAACAAGACGATCTGGCACCCCTTTGGGGCGCACAGGTCGTCACTGTATCGCCGTCCTTGTCGGTGGTCTGTTGCAGGGTAATCAGGCTGATGGTGATGTCGTTCTAGTTGTTTCCTGCCGCGTGAATGTGTATGCACGCCACCGCGTTCTCCAAGCCTCGTGGTGCTCGATAGTTCGCAGCGGATGGATCGTGCGACACTCAGAGTGGAGTTTCAGGAAGCGATGCGAGGGTGGTTTCTACACCACCCGCGCATCCTTTCTCACGTGCGCTACCTCAGGCGCCAAGAACAATGTCGGTATTCAGAAGGTCGACCCCGACCACTGTGATGGTTGTTGTTTGCACGCCAGACTCGTCAACCGTCACGATGCTGTCGTCGCCGCTGTTGTCGATTTGGAAAGTGGCGTTCTGGTCGCCGATGAGCACCAGCGTGTCCCGAAGGCTTTGGCTCGTATCGAAGCCGGTGACCTGATACAGGTTCTCCTCAACGGACAGATCGACGTTGAAGGCATCCCGTTCACCGACCGTGCCAGCCAGCCTGAAGTCGAAGAGTGGGTCGGCTGGGTCGTTGGCGAACAGGGTGGCGTCAAAGGTACTTGTCGCCGAGTCACCATCCCCGTCCGTCACCGTCGCGCTGAACGCCAGCTGGATATCGCTGGCCAGGCTCTCGGTCTCCTGAATGAACTGGATCACCGGGATCTTGACCGTGCCCAGACCCATCGTGAGTTGAACGGCGTCGATCAGCTTCGTGCCCTCCCTCTCGACGAGGAAGGACTTCTGTCCGCCAGCTTCCGAGGTCAGATCAGCGGCAAGAACCTTGGTCGGCGAACCCGAGGTCGTGCCGTCCGAGTAGTAGATCGTGTAATACAACTCTTCAGTTGTCGGGTTGTACCCCTGCACCGAGTTGTCGATGAAAATTTTCATGCCAGTCAACAAGGTCTCGGGATTGATGACGAAGCTCTCGTCACCGACATTGATGCCCGCCGTCGTATTGCCTTCCAGGTTATTGTTGGCGATGCCGATGCCGGACGTGCTGACGTTCATGTTCGCCGTGCCGATGTAGGACGGCAAAGGGGTGGTCTGGAGCTGGGCTTCAGTGGGGTCGGTTTCGCCGAGCCCGATGCCTGTGAGGATGCTGTTATCACCCGTCTGCGGAGCCAGTGGATCCGCGGCGAAGAAGACGACATCTTCGGTCCCGATCGTCAGCGTGCGCACCGGGTCCGGACCACCGGCATCGAGCGAGCCGTCGGCGCTGCTGAGAACGATCGTCGAACTGAATCCTTGCACCAGGTCCAGCGCGTAGGTGCCATCGGCAAAGGCGGTCAGCGTGTAGTCGATGCTGGTATCCGCCGTTGCGGCGTTGTTGTCGAAATCGCCGGTCAAAGTCCCTGCGAACTGGTACGCACCATTGGCATCTGGTGAGGGCGTCTGCTCGGTGAGCGTACCGGTACCGGTCGTGGTCGTGTTGTCTGGCCGGACGAGCGTGAACTGACCGTTCACCAGCGAGATATCCAGACCGGCCGCACCCAGTCCATCAGTTCCGGCCGACATGTCCCAGAACCCGTATTGCGCAAGGACGGTACCAGTCCCGACCAGGTTGCCGAACGCGAGCGTTGGGCCATCGTCCTCGAACTTGAAGGCCTCACCGATGTTGCGCGTTGCCGTATCGGTGTCGCCATCGCCGTCGGTGATGGTTGCCGTCAGCGTCACCAGGGCAGCCGCCAGGCCTGCCGCGGAGGCGCCGGTCTCAGCCGGGTCGGTCGGATCGTTGTGCACCACCGAGCGGGTCTGTGCCAGCGTCACGTTGCCCGTATTGGTCACGACGGAGATTGTGAACGCCACGGCTCCGGCCGCATCGGCGAGGCCGCCGGCGGTGCCGACCCGGCCCACAACCGCGCCGCTTTGCAGGAACAGGTAAATCTTGCGACTAGACAGCGTGTCCACCAGGCCGCTGTCCACGCCACCCGTCGCGCTCACGCCGAGCGTGTAGGTGATCGCATCCGCGTCCTGAACGTTGTTGTCGTCGGTATCCTTGAAGCCGTCTTGGCCGAAGGCCGATGTGAACAGGCCCGCAAAGCTGGTCGGGCCGGCACTGTCCGGGATCTCGGTGTCGTCGGTGGTCAGCGTGGGTACCGCGACGGTGTTCGCATCGATCGACGGGCCATCGTCTTCGAACTTGAAGGCTTCACCGATGTTGCGCGTTGCCGTGTCGGTGTCGCCATCGCCGTCGGTGATGGTTGCCGTCAGCGTCACCAGGGCGGCCGCCAGGCCTGCCGCGGAAGGGCCGGTTTCAGCAGGGTCGGCCGGATCGTTGTGCACCACCGAGCGGGTCTGCGCCAATGTCACGTTGCCCGTATTGGTCACGACGGAGATCGTGAACGCCACGGCCCCGGCCGCATCGGCAAGGCCGCCGGCGGTGCCGACCCGGCCCACGACTGCGCCGCTTTCAAGGAACAGGTAGATCTTGTCGCCCGACAGCGTGTCCACCAGGCCGCTGTCTACGCCACCCGGCGCGCTCACGCCGAGCGTGTAGGTGATCGCATCCGCGTCCTGAACGTTGTTGTCGTCGGTATCCTTGAAGCCGTCCTGGCCGAAAGCCGATGTGAACACGCCCGCAAAGCTGGTCGGGCCGGCACTGTCCGGGATTTCGGTGTCGTCGGTGGTCAGCGTGGGTACCGCGACGGTGTTCGCATCGATCGACGGGCCATCGTCTTCGAACTTGAAGGCTCCGCCGATGTTGCGCGTTGCCGTGTCGGTGTCGCCATCGCCGTCGGTGATGGTTGCCGTCAGCGTCACCAGGGCGGCCGCCAGGCCTGCCGCGGAAGGGCCGGTTTCAGCAGGGTCGGCCGGATCGTTGTGCACAACCGAGCGGGTCTGCGCCAATGTCACGTTGCCCGTATTGGTCACGACGGAGATCGTGAACGCCACGGCCCCGGCCGCATCGGCAAGGCCGCCGGCGGTGCCGACCCGGCCCACGACTGCGCCGCTTTCAAGGAACAGGTAGATCTTGTCGCCCGACAGCGTGTCCACCAGGCCACTGTCTACACCACCCGGGGCGCTCACGCCAAGCGTATAGGTGATTGCATCCGCGTCCTGGATGTCGTTGTTGTCAGTATCCTTGAAGCCGTCCTCGCCGAAGGCCGGCGTCGTGAATAGGCCGGCAAAACTGGTCGGGCCGGCGCTGTCCGGGATCTCGGTGTCGTCGGTGGTCAGCGTGGGCACCGCGACCGCGTTTGCGTCGATTGACGGGCCATCGTCCTCGAAGATCATCGTGGAGCCGATTTCGGCGGACGCAGTATTGACCTGGCGCAGCTTGAAGCCGCCAATATCGAAGTCCGCGTGGTTATTGCCCTTGGCGTCAACGGCCGCGCCATTCTCGATGAGCACGCGGTTGTGATCCGACGTTGTGGTGTATTCAATCTTGTAGCCGGCTTTGACGCCGGTGATGGTTGCAACCCCATCAGCAAAGCTGATGACAATGCCTGGATCATTCACCGATCCGTCCGAGTTCTCGATCACCAGCCCGGTGCTGTTGTTGATGACGCGAATGTTAGTGATTGCAACCGACGTATCGTCTGCATACCCATCGATGAAATCATTCCCAGATTCAACATCGGTGAAGAATGCGCTGATTCTTACGACAGCACTCTTGCCGCTTTGCAATTGCACGACGTCGAAATCGGCCGACCTTGCATTGAACATGGCGGTAAAGTCGATGTTGGATTCGAGATCTGCTTCGTTCTGGTCCAGGTTGGGAATGGTCACATCCTGCCTGGCGCCCGTGACGAACGTAAAACGAATGCCTTCCTGTTCCACAATCATCTGATTGTTGGTGCCGAAGGTGGTCGGGCCACCCGCCTGGCTGGTATTGATCGTGTCACCAGTCGTTATATTGACGCCGGTTGACTGGTTTGCCGGGTCCTTCCCGGTGGCGATGATGGTCGGATCCGTGATCCGCACAACACCATCGACGGTTTCAGTTTCCGGGTTCGCCGTCGTGAACATCAGGAAGAGGTTCTGACCGGAGGGCGCATTGGCCAGATTGAATACCAGGTCCTCACTGGTTCCGACAAAAACCTTATTCAGCAGATTGACAGAGTCGTCGGGGTTGGTGCTGTCCGGGTGCAGCAGCGGTTGGTACTGCACGGTCCAGATCTTGCCGCCCGAGACCGGTGATCCGGTTTCCTCGATGTAGGCAGCGAACACGATGGCGCCAGTTGGACCCCCGGCTCGACCCAGAACGATATTGTTGTTGGTGGTATCCGTATAGAGAAGGATATTGGTGCCATCCAGAGTATCCAGTCCGCTGTCCAAGCCATTGAGCGGTGCACCAGAGCTGTCGGTGAAGCTGACATCGGTAATGCTTGCTCCCGGGTCCGGGGTGATGGTGAACGCATTGGTGCCCGTGTTGCCCGGGGCACCGGTATAACCACTCAAGGCCGCATCCAATGCCGATGCAGTACTTGCCCCAAGTGCTGTCAAACGCGTGGAGAAGGCCGAGGGCAGGGACGTCAGCAGAATATCGTTGTCGTCAGCGTCGCCCGTAGGGCTTGGAGTGGCGGTACCGTTCTGCAAACCATCTGTTTCATCAAGGGTAACTGTGCTGCCTGGGTTCAGCTCGATAGTCATGATTTCCTCCTGCGGAGTGCCGGTCATCCACACGTGGCCGATGACCGTTTTTTGTTACAGGCCGTAACTATGAACAGGCGTCGGGGGATGGCGCATCGACCGATACTCCCAGCCGGGGTAGGAGTTTCAGACTACGTAGGACGCGGAAGCGGGATCAGGAAGCTAAGAAGTGGCGCGGCTTATCTCATTTGTGAATGAGGGCATGGCGGCAGTGATTGAGATCGACTGGGCCGTGTCCGCCGCCGCATCGTGCTGAATGTGAGCAGGCTCAGGTCGTGAGATGCGGAGTCAGTTTTTTGATCAAGGTACCGGAGTCCTGCTTGCCTAAGCGCACGTCCGTCTTGCTAGTGGACGTCAGACCTCGGGGGGCATGTGGTCATGCCAGATTGCTCGCAGGCGCGAATTTTTTCGCCAGTGAACCAGCGACGCCCTGCATCCCCCGTTCGCCAGTCCCTCCATGTAGGCCATTTTTAGAAGCCGAAGCTTTGTGAGATTGGGCGAGGTGTGTTGGGAAGCTTCAGCCGGACAGGCGTTAGACTTCGACACTTTTTCGACAGATCACGACCACACAGAAAAAGCCCCTGAAGACCTGTGAATCTTCAGGGGCTTTGCTTTTGGGCCAGGGACATCCTTTAGTTTGGACAATCCATCCTTGATGCGCAGCAGGGTCTCCTGATAGTAGACGTGAACGCCTGGCGAGTACGCGAGAGCTGGGATGACCGCAGCATGCACATCGATGAGCCCCAGCCCTGCATGGATCGCCTGAACGTTGCCTACCTTCACTCGTCGATGTAGCGCACCGCTGTCGCCGGCGTGCGCCGCACCTGCAATTCGAAAATGTCAGGGCGCGCGTAATGCCCGGTGACGTCGAGCGTACGCCGCGCTGGCGCCACGAGGGCGACGTCGATGTCCGCATACAGAATGCCTGCCTCTTGGTGTAACGGACCGGCCACGAGCCGGCCTTGGGGATCGACCACTACCGAGTCGCCGTTGTTGATCCATTCGTCCGGATCAGGAAAAAGCTGCGTACGAGCCGGGAAGTCGTCGGGGATGTCGCTACCGCGCAGTAAGGTGCCGCTACCGAGCACCCAACAGCGGCCTTCGAGTGCAATATGGCGCATCGTGCTGATCCAGCCATCGCCACTGTCGTAGGTGGGTGCGATGTAGATCTCCACCCCTTGGGCATACAGTGAATAGCGTGCCAGCGGCATGTAGTTTTCCCAGCAGATGAGCGCGCCAACGCGGCCGACCGGTGTATCGACCGTGCGCAACCCGTTTGCATCACCGAAGCCATGCACCATGCGCTCGGGATTGGTTGGCATCAGCTTGCGGTGTCGGTTGAGCACTTCGCCGTTCGCGCCGATAACAACTACGCTGTTGAAGAGCGTGCCGCCGCCATGGAGCCGGTCGCATTCATTGATGCCGCACACGATCGTCACCGCGTGAACTCTGCAGGCCTCGCACAATTCGCTCAGGTCACCGTTCGCGATATCGACGGCGTTGGCCAGTAGCCGTGCATGCAGCTGGCCCATTAGCGCCCCGTCCTTTCCCGCCGCCAGCCGCCAGATCCATGACGGGTAACCTGGAATAAACAATTCGGGCAAAACGATCAGCAAGGCTCCCGCCGCCGCAGCCTCAGCGACCGATTGCACGGCCCGGGCGATCGTCGCGCTGCGATCGAGCAGCACTGGCGGTCGCTGAATGATGGCTATCATCGTCATGGCGTTCTCCTGTGGCGGTTGGCTTTCGAAGGCTTCAGCGTGCGCGTGGCCAAGTTGCGAGGCTAGTTCAGAATCTGAAGCGTTGTAGTTGCGGAGTTCAGGCGATGGAAGATAGCTACGGTCAGTTCTGCACGGTCGCGCGCGGTGCTGAAGCACTGTGTGAGCGTTGGACGCCTTTGGTCGTGCGCGAGCTGCTGTGCGGCAGTAAGCGCTTCAATGACCTGCACCGCGGCGTACCACGGATGTCCACCAGCCTGCTGGTACAGCGGCTGCGCCATCTGGAAGATATCGGTGTCGTGCAACGCACGGCTGCGGGCAAAGTCTGGGAGTACAGCCTGACCGAGGCGGGCGAGGATTTGCGCCCCATCATCATGGCGCTCGGCCATTGGGGTGCGCGCTGGATCGGCAGTCGCCTTCGCGATGACGAACTTGAGGCGGGCCTGCTCATGTGGGACGTGCGCCGGTTCGCGCGCATCGAGGAGTTCCCGTCCCGACCGGTGGTCATCCACTTCAGGTTCCGCGACGCGCGGCCCGGCGAGCAAGAGTGGTGGCTCGTGGTCGAACGTGGTGTGGCAGACCTGTGCCGCGACGACCCCGGACGCGACCTGACGCTCGTCGTGGACTCTAGCGTGCGCGCGTTGACCGAGGTGTGGACTGGCGACCGCACACCGCGGGAGGTCCTTCAGTCCAGAGAGCTGCGTGTGGACGGCGCAGTGCAGGATGCGGAAAGCCTGTGGCGCTGGCTTGGCACGAGCATGTTCGCCGGTACTCGGAGCGCTGCACTCTAGCCCTGGCGGCTGCCATCGCGAAACGTAAGCGTCCGCCCAATTCAACACCTTGCGTGATTAAACGGGCACCCAACTATGCCGCAGAAACTCTGTAATTTCGCTGGCCCACTGCGTGGGCAGACGCGTGAGCACGTCCTTTAGTTACGCATACGGACCATACCCGCTAAGCGTTCCGCCACAGTCGGTCGGCGCTAGCGGCCATCGCCTGCTGCTGGCACTACCCTTCGGTCACGCGCCAGTCGACCGGCTCCCGATATTCCGTGGTTTCCGGTTCCAAGCTGGTGAGCGCGGTATCGGCCAGCGGAGGACGCTTGATCTCGCTCCGCTTCATGCTTGTATCACCTGGGTTCATTTTTCCAGCGAGGACGCATGCAGGGATACACAGCGGGCAATGGTGTAGGGGAGCGTGTGGGGACGTGTAGACACAAGAAAGCCCGCACGGGGCGGGCTTTTCAGGGTGTTTCCGAGCATGTGGAAACTTGCGTTTGGGCCGGGGTCTCTTGAGCTAGGATCATAAGTTGTTTTTTTATTTTGCTTTATCGGTTTGAGAAGTTGTAGGGATACACAAGGGGATACATTTCCCTGCCTGCTGTGGTGCCTTCCGCAAGATTGACGATGCCGGCTATCCGCGTTTCCGTGGATACCTGGTTGGATACCACGCAAAATCCTGCTCTCGGTACCAGGTTGCTTGGCCTTACCTACGTCGAGGGAATCCGTTGTAACCACCTTGATAACCTTGGTTGGAAACGTGCTGATTCGCTGTTAAGCGGCCTAATTAATGCTGTCTGTTAACTGGCTGGATTCCAGCGCACCAACCTGCGTGCCGTATGTTGAATACCACCTAGTCATAGCGGCTCAGGCCCCCAGGGACTCAGTGCCAGGTCCCGCTCCGCGCAACCAAAAAAACAGCACCGAAAGCCAAGGCCGAACGCCTGGATGGCAAGCCAAGGTGGAGGTACTTCAGGCTATCGAGGTCCAGCTCGAGGCTACACCGGACTAGCAGATCTCCCTGTCCGAAGAGCTATTTCTTGATTTCAGCATCATGCTGAACCTGGCAGCGTCGGTTCTCCCGTCCGGCTAAGGAAGAGGGAAAGCACTTTATTGAGGGGCACACTCTCGACTGCCTCAGACAGATCGGTCGGGTTTCTCACGTCAGCAGATTTCGCCGAGAACTTGCGAGCTCTTCATGTATTTGACCTGTCATCTAGACGGATCCGTAAGGCATCTCTACTTGACCTACTTGGCTAGCCGTAGTGTGAGTCACATGGGTAGTTAATAGCTTAACTAGTGCATTACCGGCGGTATTGGAATATGCCTGACCGTCGAAGGGCGTTTGCTGCTGTGCCTAGGGCGCGAACACTCCATCGACTTGCGCAGTCTGCTGCGTCTCTATCCGGAAACCGACCAGCCATTAATCAGCGCCATTCAGGCCGGGCTGCAACAGAAGCCAATGTGCCATGAGTTCAGTTCGACCGGCGAAGTACAGATTCTGCGATTCATGAACGCTGCTGGCGGCTAGCCAGAGGCCAGGTGCAGCTGGCGGTGGTTGCGCTATCGATGGGCACATTTTTGGCGCTATAGGGATAACGCCGTACCCCATTGGAGCGCTGCGGGCAGGTTGGCTTCCTATTATCGGGCGTCACAGTGAAGCGCAGTTGGCGCTCCACCTTCCAAGGCAACCCCTGGAAGAAGGGTGGCCGATGCGGCTCCAGATCTGGCTGCCGACCGGCCAGGCACTCTTTCCGGCTGGGTTGATGTGCGATGCCTGATACGGAGTTGGCTGCCTCATGAAAGAAACGACGTACCAAGTCGGCCAGGGTTGCGTGGATTCGGTTGCGGTCCAGGTGATCTTTGATCGCTCTAGTGGGAAGGGCTGAAATGAGCGCCTACCTGCATTGCCAGTCGCACAGCCCGCTGGTCGGGCATGTCGACCCGGCACCCGCGGTCCTGCGCGAGATCGACGCGGTGGTGGCGGGCGCCCGTGCGCGCATCGCCCACTTCGATCCCGAGTTGGTGATCCTCTTCGCCCCGGACCACTACAACGGCTTTTTCTATGACCTGATGCCGTCGTTCTGCATCGGTACCGCCGCCCACGCCATCGGCGACTTCGGCACCCTGGCCGGCCCGCTGCCGGTGCCCAAGGCGTTGGCCGAGGCCTGTGCCGAGGCGGTTTTGGCCGACGGCGTGGACACCGCCGTGTCCTACCGCATGCAGGTCGACCATGGTTTCGCCCAGCCGCTGGAACAGCTGCTCGGCGGTCTCGGTGAGTGCCCGGTGATCCCGGTCTTCATCAACTCGGTGGCCACCCCGCTGCCGAGCTTCCAGCGCGCCCGCCTGCTCGGCGAGGCCATCGGGCGCTTCGCCCGGACGCTGGACCAACGGGTCCTGTTCCTCGGCTCCGGCGGCCTGTCGCACCAGCCGCCGGTGCCGGAACTGGCCCACGTCGACGCCCGCATGGCCGACCGGCTGTTGGGCAGTGGCCGCCACCTGCCGGCCGATGAACGTGAAGCGCGGCAGCAGCGGGTGATCCTCGCGGCGCAGCGCTTCGTCGAGGATCAACACTCGTTGCACCCGCTGAACCCGGACTGGGACCAGCACTTCCTCGACCTGCTCGCCAGCGGTCGTATGGCCGAACTGGACGGCCTCGGCAATGCCGAGCTGTCCGCCCTGGCGGGCAAATCCACCCACGAAGTGAAGACCTGGGTGGCGGCCTTCGCCGCGCTTTCGGCCTTCGGCCCGTACCTGGCCAGTGACCGTTATTACCGGCCGATCCCCGAGTGGATCGCCGGCTTCGGCTCGCTCAGCGCCGAGCCCCAATCCCTATCGAAGGAGTCCTGAGATGACCGCATTGACCGAAGCCGCCACCAGCCGCTTCGCCCGCATCCGCGAAGGCGAGCGGGAACTCAATATCCACTACAACGATTGCGGCCAGGGCGAGCAGACCGTGGTCATGCTGCACGGCTCCGGCCCCGGCGCCAGCGGCTGGGCCAACTTCAACCGCAATATCGACCCCCTGCTGGCCGCCGGTTACCGGGTGATCCTGCTGGACTGCCCGGGCTGGAGCAAAAGCGATTCCATCGTCTGCGACGGCTCGCGCTCGGATCTCAATGCCCGCATCCTCAAGGGCCTGGTGGACCAGCTGGACCTGGACCGCGTGCACCTCCTGGGCAACTCCATGGGCGGCCACAGCGCGGTGGCCTTCGCCCTGAGCTGGCCCGAGCGGGTCGGCAAACTGGTGCTGATGGGCGGCGGTACCGGCGGCGCCAGCCCCTTTGCGCCCATGCCCACCGAGGGCATCAAGCTGCTCAATGGCCTGTACCGCGAGCCGAGCCTCGACAACCTGAAGCGGATGATGGACGTCTTCGTCTACGACAGCCGCGACCTCACCGAGGAGCTGTTCCAGGCGCGCCTGGACAACATGCTAGCGCGTCGCGACCACCTGGCTAACTTCGTCCAGAGCCTGACCGCCAACCCCAGGCAGTTCCCCGACTTCGGCCCGCGCCTGGCCGAAATCAAGGCCGAGACCCTGGTGATCTGGGGCCGCAACGACCGCTTCGTGCCGATGGACACCGGCCTGCGCCTGATCGCCGGCATCCCCAACTCCGAACTCCATGTGTTCAACAACTGCGGCCACTGGGCGCAGTGGGAGCACGCCGACAAGTTCAACCGCCTGGTGCTGGATTTCCTCAGCCATTGATCGAGCCCCGGCTCCGAGGTGACTCATGAGCGTGACCCAACAAACCCTGGAACAACTGGCCGCCGCCCTGCGCGGCGCCGAAGCGAGCGGCGAGGCCATTGCCCCACTGCGTGCCCAGATCGGCGAAGGCAATGCCGAGGCGGCCTACGCCATCCAGCGCCTGAACACCGCCCATGGCGTGGCCGAGGGCCGGCGCGTGGTGGGCCGCAAGATCGGCCTGACCAATCCCAAGGTGCAGGCGCAACTGGGCGTCGGCCAGCCGGACTTCGGCACCCTGTTCGCCGACATGGCCTACGGCGACAACGAGGTGGTGCCGATCGGCCGCGTGCTGCAGCCGAAGATCGAGGCGGAGATCGCCCTGCTCCTCGAGCGCGACCTGCCGCGCGCTGACACCAGCTTCGCCGACCTGCTCGCCGCCACCGGCTGGGTGCTGCCTGCGCTGGAAGTCGTCGGCAGCCGCGTGCAGGGCTGGAACATCCGCTTCGTCGACACCGTGGCCGACAACGCCTCCAGCGGCTGCTTCGTCCTCGGTGGTCCGGCCCGCCGCCTGGACGGCCTGGACCTGCGCCAGGCGGCCATGCGCATGACCCGCAATGGCGAGCTGGTCTCCAGCGGCAGCGGTGCCGAATGCCTCGGCCACCCGCTGAACGCGGCGGTCTGGCTGGCGCGCACCTTGGCCCAGTTGGGCGAGCCCTTGCGCGCCGGCGACCTGATCCTCACCGGCGCCCTCGGCCCGATGTCCGCCGTGGCGGCTGGTGATCGCTTCGAAGCGGTGATCGACGGCATCGGTCAGGTGGCCGTCGACTTCTCGGCCGAGTGATCGGCGACCTCCTGCACACGAGACAGAACCCATGAGCAAAAAACGCAAAGTCGCCATCGTCGGCTCCGGCAACATCGGCACCGACCTGATGATCAAGGTGCTGCGCAACGCGCAGCATCTGGAAATGGGCGCCATGGTCGGCATCGACCCGGCCTCCGACGGCCTCGCCCGCGCCGCGCGCCTGGGTGTGGCCACCACCCATGAAGGCGTGGAGGGCCTGACCCGCCTGCCGATCTTTTCCGAGATCGACTTCGTCTTCGACGCCACCTCGGCGGGCGCCCATGTGCGGAACGACGCCTTCCTGCGCAGCGTCAAACCGGGCATCCGCCTGATCGACCTGACCCCGGCGGCCATTGGCCCCTACTGCGTGCCGGTGGTCAATCTGGAGCAGCACCTCGCTGCGACCAACGTGAATATGGTCACCTGCGGCGGCCAGGCCACCATCCCGATGGTCGCCGCGGTGTCGCGCGTGGCCAAGGTGCACTACGCCGAGATCATCGCCTCGATCGCCAGCAAGTCTGCCGGCCCCGGCACCCGCGCCAATATCGACGAGTTCACCGAGACCACCAGCAAGGCCATCGAAGTGATCGGCGGCGCGGCCAAGGGCAAGGCGATCATCATCATGAACCCGGCCGAGCCACCGCTGATGATGCGCGACACCGTGTTCGTCCTCAGTGAAGCGGCCGACCAGGCGAAAGTGGAGGCCAGCGTCGAAGAGATGGCCGCCGCGGTGCAGGCCTACGTGCCGGGCTACCGCCTCAAGCAGCGCGTGCAGTTCGATGTGATCCCCGAGTCCGCGCCGCTGCACATCCCCGGCCACGGCCGCTTCTCCGGGCTGAAGACCTCGGTGTTCCTCGAAGTGGAAGGCGCCGCCCATTACCTGCCGAGCTATGCCGGCAACCTCGACATCATGACCTCCGCCGCGCTGGCCACCGCCGAGCGCATGGCGCAGTCGATGCTCAAGGCCTGAGGAGACCGACCATGAACGGCAAGAAGCTCTACATCTCCGACGTGACCCTGCGCGACGGCAGCCACGCGATCCGCCATCAGTATTCGATCGAGCAGGTGCAGGCCATCGCCCGCGCGCTGGACCAGGCGAAGGTCGACTCCATCGAAGTCACCCATGGCGACGGCCTGCAAGGCTCGTCCTTCAACTACGGCTTCGGCGCCCACACTGACCTGGAATGGATCGAAGCGGCGGCCGACGTCATCGAGCATGCCACCCTGACCGTGCTGCTGCTGCCGGGCATCGGCACCGTGCACGACCTCAAGGCCGCCTATGACGCCGGTGCCCGTTGCGTGCGCGTCGCCACCCACTGCACCGAGGCGGACGTGTCGAAGCAGCACATCGAATACGCCCGTTCGCTCGGCATGGACACCGTCGGTTTCCTGATGATGAGCCACATGATCCCGGCGGAAGAACTCGCCCGGCAGGGCCAGCTGATGGAAAGCTACGGCGCCCAGTGCATCTACATGGCCGACTCCGGTGGCGCCATGAGCATGCAGGACATCCGCGAGCGCATGCGCGCCTTCAAGGCGATCCTCAAGCCGGAGACCCAGACCGGCATGCACGCCCACCACAACCTCAGCCTCGGCGTGGCCAACTCCATCGCCGCGGTGGAGGAGGGCTGCGACCGCATCGACGCCAGCCTGGCCGGCATGGGCGCCGGCGCCGGCAATGCGCCGCTGGAGGTGTTCATCGCCGCCGCCGAGCGTCTGGGCTGGAACCACGGCACCGACCTCTACCGCCTGATGGACGCCGCCGACGACCTGGTGCGGCCGCTGCAGGACCGCCCGGTGCGCGTCGACCGGGAAACCCTGGGGCTGGGCTATGCCGGGGTGTACTCCAGCTTCCTGCGCCATGCCGAGGTGGCCGCGGCCAAGTACGGGCTGAAGACCCTCGACATTCTCGTCGAGCTGGGCCGGCGCCGCATGGTCGGCGGCCAGGAAGACATGATCGTCGACGTGGCCCTGGACCTGCTGGCTGCGCGTCGGGCCTGATCATTCGCCACGGGCAGTGCAGCTGCCGCGAAGGCAGCTCCCCAAGGCAGACCTGCGGTCTGCATCGCGATTGAAACCGCCCCCACGGAAAACGTGCGCCGGGGGGCGAGTTCCAATGCTCGACGCAGACATAACCATCGAATCCGCGGGGCCAGGGATGTGCCGCCGGCCGCCCGCGACCAGGAGTTCGTCATGCTGGCCAATCTTTCCCTGAAGAACAAACTGCTGTCGACCATCCTGCCGCTGACCATGCTGGTCTACCTGGCCACGGTGTTGCTGGTCTATCAATCGAGCAAGTCATCGACCGAGGCGCTCGCCGAAGTGGCGGTGGAGGCGATCGTCCGTCAACAGGCTACCGAGATCGGGGGTTATTTCGATGGTGCCCTCTACTCGGCGAGGACGACGGCGGAGCTCCTCGGTCGAGAGCTGGCCAATGGCGAACTGCTGGACAGGCGGATCGCCGACCAGATGCTCGAAACCGTGTTGCACACCAGTCCGCAGGCAACCGCCGCCTGGTGGTTGCCGCTGCAGGGCGTCGAACGCACTCCGGTGTATTGGCTGCGTGCCCAGGCCGGTGTCCAGATGGCGTCCCCCGAACAACGCGCCGCCTTGCTCGACGTGGTCGGCCGTGATGCAGTCGAGCGCGAGCGGGTCACGCCGCCCCGTTCATTGCCCGGTCTTGGCACCGTGCAGCCTGCCATTCTCATGCTCATACCGGTGCATCAGGAGGGGCGGGTGGTCGGCAGCCTGGGCATCGGGCTGGATGCGCAACAGCTGCAGGCCAAGGTGGCCCAGCTGCGTCCGTTGGGTGTCGGCCTGGCGGCATTGACAGCCCATGACTCCACGTTGGTGGCGCATCCTGACCCGGCGCGGATCGGACGCAAGAATGCGGAGACCGAGGCGGATTTCCTCGGCGACCACCTGCAATCGATGATCGACGCGGTGACCCAGGGCAAGTCCCTGACGCTGCGGTTCGTATCGCCGGCCATGCAGGAAGAGATCTTCATGCTCGCGGTACCGGTGGCAATCGGCGATACCGCGACGCCTTGGTCCTTTGGCGTCGCCCTGCCCAGTTCAGCTGTCCTGGGGGGGGTCAAGGCCCTGGCCCTCAAGCTGCTGTTGCTTGGCGGTGTCGCGCTGCTGCTGGCCGCAGGATTGATCCTGCTGCTTGGCCAAGCCCTGGCGCGGCCGTTGAATACCGTGGTGCAGGCGGTCAGGCAGTTGGCCGCCGGCGAGGCCGATTTGTGCGCGCGTCTGCCCGTTCAGGGGCGTGACGAGCTGGCGACGCTGGCCCAGGAGTTCAATCGATTCATCAGCTCGATGGCCGAACTGGTGGGCGAAATCAAAAGGACTAGCCAGACCCTGCACACGACGTCCGAGTCCCTCCAGCGAGACAGCGAGGTCGCGGGAACCGGCGTGGATGCCCAGCGCGACGAGATCGGCCAACTGGCCGCCGCTATGCAGCAGATGGCTGCAACGGTTGAAGAAGTGGCCGGCAATGCCGGACTCGCCGCGCATGCCACAAGTGAAGGCGACCAGGCGGTGGCCCGGGGGCAGGGCACGGTGGCGGCGCTGGCCACTGCGATCAGCCAGAACGCTGCCCTGCTGGGGGATATATCCGCCCTTACCGAGCAGCTCGACGATGCCAGTCGGACCATCGGCAGTGTGGTGGCGGTGATCCGTGACATTGCCGATCAAACCAACCTGCTGGCACTCAATGCTGCGATTGAATCGGCGCGCGCGGGCGAGCAGGGGCGCGGTTTCGCGGTAGTGGCCGATGAGGTGCGCGCCTTGGCGCGGCGCACCCACAGCTCTACCGAAGAGGTGCGCATCAGCATCGGGACGATCCAGGAGCGCACGCAGACCGTGGTTGGCATGGTCGAGCGGAGCCGACACAGCTCGCAGGCCAGCGTCGCCTCTGCGCAGGAGGCCAGCGAGGCGTTGCAGCGGATCACCCTGATGATTAGCCAGGTACGCGACATGAGCCAGCAGATCGCCGCCGCGACCGGCCAGCAGGCCGCCACCAGCGAGCAGCTGTCGCGCAGCCTGGTGAGCATTGCCGACTCAGCGGAAAACGCTTCGCAGAGCGCTGGCCGGGTGCGTCAGCGAAGCCATGACCTACAGGCGCTGGCAGGGCGGCTGAACGCCCTGGTGAGCCGCTTCCGGCTCTGACCGGACGATGGAGTCGAGCCACCCACGCTGGAGCGATCGCTTCCCTGCCGGAGCGTTCGGTTATCCCGTGGCTGCACAGGGCGGGGCGGCAATATGTGCGCCTGCGGGACAAGCCGTGCAGTGTCGGGATAGTTCACCACCCGGGGCATACCTAGAGTTGAGTTGCCTGCGTTATCAGCCAGACCACCACAAAAAGATGTCGTCAACCGTGTGGACTCGACCTATGTCAAAGCTCATCAACATCGATCAATCTTCATCCCTGCGGGTACCGCGCCATAGCCCCGGGCAGCGTGTCCTGAAGGCCCTGATGGCGGTGCTGCCCTGGTCGATCATCGTCGGCCTGTTATGGGCCGGGCTGTTCATCAAGCCGCAGCCTGTCGGTGGCACGGTCTCGCCGCCAGCCCTGGAGCGGCGTGATCATTTCTATGGCCTGGCGCTGGCGCCCAATGGCGAGGTCTGGGCCAGCGGCTCCAACGGCAAGATCCTGGCGATCGGCGTGGACGGCCAGGTTCGTCGCGAGCCCACGCCGACCGAGCGGACGCTGCAGGACATCGCCATCTGGGACGACAGCCATGCTGTGGCAGTGGGCAACGATGGAGTGATTCTCCATAGCCAGGATGCCGGGCGGCATTGGCGTGCGGCGGAGGGAGTGCCGCGTTCGGAAGTCGCCAACAAGCTCAACCGCGTGCGCATCGCTTCTGGCGGCCTGGCCATCGCCACCGGCGAAATGGGCGCGCTGCTGATCAGCCGCGACTACGGCCAGAGCTGGCAGCGCCTGCGCGATGAAGAGGATGTGGCCTGGAACGACGTCGCGATCCTCGATGGCGGCCGCCTGGTGGTGGTGGGCGAATTCGGTCGGATTCTGCTCAGCGATGACCTCGGCGAGCATTGGGAAGAGCCTGAAGCGCCGATTCCCGGGTCGTTGATGTCGGTGCAGTTCCGTGATGCACAGAACGGTGTGGCGGTTGGCCTGGAGGGCGCTCTGCTGGTCACCCGCGATGGCGGCCGGCAGTGGCAGAGCGTCGATCTGGGCGTGAGCGACCACCTGTTCGACATCCTCTGGATTCCACAGCAAGGCCGCTGGTTCGCCAGTGGAGCACTGGGCCGCTGGATCGGTGGTGGCGAAGAGGGCTGGCAAACCGGAACCCTGGATGAGCGCAACCTGTCCTGGCATACCCGCGCCCTGGCGGTTGGCTCGAACGTCTGGCTGGCTGGCGCCGACATTGGCCGCTGGGACGGCCGCAAGTGGTCGGAGCTGCAGCCGTGAAGCCCCTCCTGGTCCCTTTTAGTCGAGAACAATCCATGATCGAACGCATAGCCGATTTCTGCATTCGTCAGCGTGCCTGGGTGGCCGGCGGACTCCTGTTCCTCACCCTGGTCCTGAGCTGGTTCGCTCTGCATATCGAGGTCCGCACGGTCTTCGAGGACATGCTGCCGTCGCGTCACGAGTACGTGCAGACCCACGAAAAATTCAAGGACACCTTCGGCGGCTCGAACATGGTCACCATCATGTTCGAGGTGGACCAGGGCGATATCTTCCAGACCGCTGTGCTGGACAAGGTTCGCACCGTCACCCTTGGCCTGCGCGAAGTGTCGGCGGTCAACCAGTACCAGATCACTTCGCTGGCTTCCAAGAAACTGAAGGAAGTGCGTGCCTCCACGGCCGGCATCGAAAGCCGCCCGTTGATGTGGCCTGACCTGCCGGCCAATGCCGAGGCGATGGCCGAGCTCAAGCAGGCCGTACTGCGCAACCCGCTGGTCTATGGACCTTACGTTTCCAAGGATCTGCAGGCGACGCTGATCACCGTGGATTTCATCGACCAGCAGGTCGACTACACCAAGGTGTTCCACGAAATCCGCACGCTGATCGACGGCGTCGACGACGGCAGCGTGAAAATCCGTGTCGTGGGCGATCCAATCCTCTACGGCTGGGTGGGCCACTACCTGCCCGAGACGATCCAGCTGGTGTTCGCGGCATTGCTGGTCACCCTTGTCATGCTATTCGTCCTGCTGCGGACCTGGCGTGGCCTGACCCTGCCACTGCTGGCAGGCCTGGTCAGTGCGCTATGGGCACTGGGGATCTGCCAACTGCTGAACATCAGTTTCGAGCCGCTGGTGATTGTGGTCGCGATGCTGATCACCTCGCGAGCGGTGTCGCACTCGGTGCAGATCGTCAATCGTTTCGATGACGAGTTGGAGTTGTTGCCGCCCGGTGCCGATACCGCGCGGATCGCTGCGCGGATCGCCCTGGCCGACCTGTTCCGTCCCGGCATGCTGGGCGTGATCGCCGATGCCGCGTGCATGGCGGTGGTGGCCTTGAGTCCGATCCCGATGCTGCAGAAGCTCACCGTTCTGGCGGTGGTCTGGGTGTCGACCCTGACGGTCAGCGCCGTGATCCTCACACCGGTGATGCTGTCGTTCATCCGCAAGCCGCATGGTATGGCCCACCCCATCGATTGCCTGCCGGTGCTGCGCAAGGTGCTCGACCTTGCGGTTCGAGTCAGCCTGTCGCGGGCCCGTTATGCGGTATTGGGCACCAGTTTGCTGGTGGTGATTGGTGCCAGTCTCTACTCGCTGAACCTGAAGATCGGTGATGCCAATCCGGGCTCGCCGATTCTTTGGCCGGAGTCGCCGTACAACCGTGACTCCGCCGCGATCAACGCTCGCTTCGAAGGTGTCGACCGGATGTTCGTGGTGCTCGGTGATGACCAGCATCCCGGCCTGATCAAGGGCAACGAGGCGTTGCATGCGATGAACAGCTTCCAGCGTTTCATCGAGGCACAGCCGGAAGTGGGCGGTTCACTGTCCATCGCCGATGTGCTGCCTCATGTGAACAGCAGCCTGCGTGAAGGCAATCCGCGTTACCTGGAGCTGGGCGACAGCGGGGCGATCAATGGCAGCCTCATGGCGATGCTCGATTCGGTTTCCGAGCCGGGCGATATCTCGCGCTTCGCCGACGATCAGTACGCCAACGGCTCGGTCACCCTGATGTTTCGTGATCGGCAGGGCGAGACCATCCGTACGGCGGTGGCGCGGATCAAGCAGTTCATTGCCGAGCACCCCTTGGCCGATGGCCAGTGGCATCTGGCAGGGGGGCTGATCGGGGTCATGGCGGCGGTCAACGAGATCATCCTGTCCAGCCAGATCGAGGCGATTGCCCTCGCCCTGCTGGTGCTCGCGGTGCTCTGCACCCTGGTCTACCGCTCCAGCGTCGCCGGCATGGTGTTCATGGTGCCGGTGATCATCTCCAACATGCTGACCTTCGCCTTCATGACCTGGATGGGCATCGGCATGAACATCAACACTGTGCCGGTGGCGGCGCTCGGCATCGGCCTGGGAGTCGACTACGCCTTCTACATCGCCGACCGCGTGAAGGAGGAAATCGCCGCCGGCCGCACGGCAGAAGAGTCGATTCGCCTGGCGCTGCACTCCTCCGGCATGGGCGTGATCGTCACCGCCAGCGTGCTGATCGTCAGCACCCTGCTGTGGTGGGTGTCGTCGCTGCGCTTCCAGGCCGAGATGGGCCTGCTGATGGCCATCTGGCTGAGCGTATCGGCGTTCTCCGCCCTTTTTGTCATGCCGTCGCTGCTCTACGTGTTCCGCCCCCGCTTCATCTTCGGAGAGCGGGGCGAGGCAACCCTCGCCAGTGCGGCCTCTCCATCGTTTCAACAAGTTTGAGACGAGATAACAACAAGAACCATAGCTTCCTCGCTGCCATCACACTCGGGAGACAACATGAACAAGAAGCGCATCCCGGCCGCGCGTGCGCGCGTGCCGCTCGACAAGCTCGCCCTGGCAATTGCCCTGGGAACACTCGCGACGCCCTTGCTGGCTGGCGACAGTTTCAAATACGACGGCTACCTGCGCGAAGAGCTGTCCTGGAACGCGAAAGACTGGGACGACACGCCCGGCTACGACGACAAGGGCAAGTTGTCGATGGCACGCAGCACCGCACGCCTCAATCTGGACTGGCAAGCCACTGACAGCATTTCGGTCGTGGCCAAGTTGCGTGCAGTCCGCGAGATCGAGACCGACTTCCTCGAGCACCTGGAGGAAATGGGGGCCAACAACTACCACGAGGCGGATGGCCGCGGCGACATCATGGACCTCTATAACGAGGGCGAGATTCGCGAGCTCTACATCGACTTCCCGGCTGGCGAGCGCACCTCGTTCCGCATCGGCAAGCAGCAGCTGGCCTGGGGCGAGACGGACTTCTTCGCCGCCAACGACCTGGTCCACGGCTTCGACTACACCTGGCGCAACTTCCTGGAACCCGCCAACGAAGAGCTGCGCAAGACCAACAACATCATCAAGATGAACGTGGACGTGCCGGAACTGGCGGGCGGCCTTGAAGCCTTCATCCGGCCTGGACTGGACAGCAAGGATGACATCGGCACCGAACTCGACATCTATGGGGGGCGCTGGTCGGGCAAGCCGTATGCCGGCGTCGACTTCCGCAACATCGATCCCTACAACTTCGAGAACGACGAGGGCGACTACCACGATGTCACTGGCGGCCTGCGCTGGAGCGGCATGTACGGCGACCTCAATTACTCGCTGTCGTACCTGAAGACCTTCTACAACTCACCGATCCTCAACGCCTCGGACAACCTCGCGCTGCTCGGTCTGCCGAACGTGCCGTCCGGGGCCGAAACCCAGGGTACCGACCAGACCCGTGGATTGGCTGGCGAGGTCATTTACCCGATCGTCGATATCTTCGGCTTCACGGCCAGCGGCTACTCCGAAGCGGCCGATGCGGTGTTCAGCACCGAGATGGCCTACATCAAGGACGCGCCCTACCAGATCGAACTGCCCAACCCGACCCTCCTCAGCCAGTTCATCGCGCCCGGCTTCGACGGCTTCACGCGCAAGGATGTGGTCGCCCTGATGCTGCGCATGGACAAGAACATCGCGGCCACCCAGACCTGGCTCGGCACCGAGAAACCGATGTTTTTCTCCGTGCAGCTGTTCGACAAATGGGTACAGAACTTCGATGACGACGACAACCTGCTCTACAGCGTCGGCTGGGGTGGCAAGGTCAAGGAGCACTCGGTTCTGGCGACCACCATCTTCGACCTCAGCTACGACAGCGGGCGGGTTCGTCCGCAGCTGGTGGTGGGCGCCGACCTGAGCAACGGCGGCGGCTTCGCCGTGCCGTCGGTGACTTTCGAGCTGTCCAGCAAGTGGCGCTGGAAGGTCGAGTACGACGCCTTCTGGGATGACGCCCACCGTGACGCTTCGAAGTGCGTTCCCGGACAGATGAACAACTGCGACAGCACCACCCTGTTCGGTTATTTCCATGACCGTGATCAGGTTTACACCAGCCTCACTTACCTGTTCTGACCCCCTTCGGAGACCTCACCATGAGCGCATCCCGTTTCGCCCTGCGACACACCCTGGCCGTTGGCCTCGTCGCTGCTGCCGGCAGCCTCTCGTCCCTGGCTCTCGCGGCAGAACTGCCGGCTGGTACCGTGATTTCCGCCGCCAATATTGACCAGATCAAGAACGACACGTTCGAGGGGCACAGCATTGCCAGCCTGCTGACCGAGAAGATGGAGTGGCGGATCCGCAACAACGGCTGGAAGCTGCCGTTGGCAAAGTCCCAGGAGGTTCCGCTCGACGCGCGCTGGGTCAAGGCCTCGCAGGCCAACGCGGGCAAGGCCACGATCAACAAGGAGGCCTGCCGGGTCGATAACTGGGGCGCCGGCGAGCCCTTCCCGAACATCGACATGAAGGACCCGCAGGCCGCAGAAAAACTCATGTGGAACTGGCATCTGGGCCAATTGGTGGGCGACGTCTCCCAGGTGCCGCAGTTCACCCAGTTGCTGATCGATGGCAAGAAGGGCGTACATGCCGAGCCGGTAGCGGAATTCAGCCGCTACTCCATGAAGGGCAGGCTGACCGGTGACCAGACCGTCGAAGGCGATGGCAGCGAGCGGGGCCGCCAGCTGCTCTACTTCAAGGCACCTTCCGACATGAAGGGGCTCGGCACCTACACCCAGATGTATGACTCGGAAAAGGTCAACGACGTATGGGCCTACATTCCTGCCGTGCGCCGCATCCGCCGGCTTTCCGGTGGCGCCTGGATGGACCCGGTGGGTTCCTCCGACCAGTTGCAGGACGACCTGGATGCATTCAACGCGCGTCCCTGCTGGTATCCGGAGTACAAGTTGGCCGGCAAGCGTTGGGTACTCGCAGCCGCCCATAGCAAGACGGGCCTGTGGAATCCGGATGGCAAGAGCTTCGCGGAGAAGTACCCGGTGCTCGATGACCAGGCGCCCTACTGGAACATGAACAACAACGACTTCGAGCCACGGGAAGTCTATGTGATCGAAGCGATTACCCCGTCCGTTCACCCCTACAGCAAGAAGGTGCTGTACATGGACGTGAAGTACCCTCGCTTCTACTACGCGGAGGCCTACAACCGCAAAGGTGAGTTCTGGAAGTTCATGGAGTTTCACTCCTACGCCAATACCGCCGATGGCGATGTCCGTACCACCGCCAGCGCGGTCATCGACTTCCAGCGCAACCACGCCACGCTGTCGCTGATCGATACCGCGAGCTGGAAGACCAACTTCGATGCCAAGGCCAGCAACTTCTCCCTGCAGACCCTGCAGTCGGCGGGGCGCTGAGTCACGCACCCGGCCTGGCACGTCCGGGGTCGCGGCTCGCCGCAGCCCTGGTCGTTCGCCCGGGTTGACGTATCCCTACGACAACCATTAAACGGCGCCGGCGGCGCGAAGCGGTTGCCGACAGCCGGAGGACAGCAACATGTTGACCATGAAAGCAGCGCGCCTGCATGAAATTGGCGCCACATTCATCCTGGATGAAGTTCCCCGACCGGAGCCCGGCGCGCATGACGTGTTGGTCAAGGTCGAGGCCAGCGGAGTGATCCCGAACCTGAAGAACGTCACCACGCACTTCCCCGAGTGGTATCCCTTCCTGCCGCTGCCATCGCTGCCAGCGATCTTCGGTCTCGACTCGGCCGGCACGATCGCCGCGGTCGGGTCGGCCGTCACCTCGTTCAAACCCGGTGATCGCGTCTATGTGAATCCCGGCGTCGGCTGTGGGGAGTGCCGTCACTGCAAGCAGGGCGAGACGCCCCGCTGCGAGGCCTATACCTTCATGGGCTATTTCGGTTTTGGCCCGGGTTCGAAGGTGGTCTTCGAAAAATATCCCTATGCTGGTTATGGCCAGTACATGACTGCGCCGGCGACCAACCTGGTTCGGCTGCCGCAGCGCCTGAGCTTTTCCCAGGCAACTCGCTTCGGCTACCTCGGTACGGCCTACTCGGCAATCCGCAAGGCGGCATTGTGTCCGGGGCAGAGCATCCTCATCCTTGGTGCGAGCGGCACCCTCGGCGTTGGCGCAACGCTGCTCGCGCTCGCCTTCGGCGCGGCTCGGGTGATCGTCGCTGCTCGCGACGGCGCGGCGCTGGATCGGCTCAGGGCGCTGGCGCCGCAGCGTGTCGAGACCGTGCGGATCGGCGACCGTTCGATCCAGGAACAGGTGCTCGAAAAGGTGCCCGGTGGCGTCGATGCCATGCTCGATACCCTGGGGGCGAAAGCCCCCGCAGCGCTGTCGGTGGACGCCATGGGCGCGGTCGGTCGCGGTGGCCGCATCGTCCAGATCGGTGGCGTCGCCGGGCCGATCCCGATCGACCCGCACCCCTTCATGTGCGCGCAGCTGCAGTACATCGGCTCCTTGTGGTTCACCACCGCCGAAGGTGACGAGATGGCGAGCATGGTCGAGTCCGGCACGCTGGATCTGTCTCTGCTGGAGGAACGCGCCTACCCGCTGGAGCAACTCAACCAGGCGCTGGAGGACATCCAGACCCAGGCGAATGGCTTCAACAACTTCCATATCCGTCACCAGTGACCTGAACGGCAGGTTGGGATCGCCACGTCCGCTTGAGGAGCGTGGCGATGACGACTTTCTCCGTGCGGGTGTTGTCCGCACGGCAATCTTCCTGCGGAGAACCGACCATGAATGCAAACCGAATCATTACCGGCCACGACAGTCGCGGACTCTCGGAAATCGTCAGCGAAGGCCCGCTTCCTGGCGCTGACGAGTTCGTCCACTCGCCGGGATTTTCCGCCGCGCTGATCTGGCGGACCGACCCGAACCCTGACATTGCCACGCGTGCCAGCGGCGCTGCCTCGCTGCCTGAATCGGTAATTCCAGGCGTTGGCGGCACGAGCGCGATGCTTGTCACGTTTCCGCCCGAGAGCCAGCCCCTGCCGCTGGACTTCGACCCGCTTGCCGCCGCAGCTGAACTCTGTGCCCGACTGCCGGGACTAGGCGAGCGCTTCGAGGCTGAGAACCCCGGCTTCCACCGTACCGATACGATCGACTATGGCGTGCTGCTGGAAGGCGAAATCTCCCTCGAACTGGATGAGGGGCGCAGCACCCGGTTGCGGCAGGGGGATGTCGTGGTGCAACTGGGAACCCGCCACGCCTGGCGTAACACAAGTAACAAACCGGCACGGATGCTGTTCGTGCTGGTCGGTGCCTACCGCTCGCAGGCCTAGGCGTCAAGCACCGATGGCGCCTGCTGACGAACGTTACGGGCGCCTTCGGCCATGTCCGGAATTAGCGTTCTAGAGCGGTTGCACAGTGAACGAGAAAACCGTCGATCAAGCCCTTTCTCCATTGGTCGGTCTGCTTTCTGCAGGTTTTCATGATGTGCGTCCGGGGCACGCTTCTTGCTGCTGATTCCCGGTTGTCCGGAGTGTCCGGGTGACGAATGTGTGGAACCTGCGGTTACTGACCTCTGAACGGGTCGGAATGCTGCTTCGGCGACCCAGTTGCACCGCCCTGAGGCGGTGTTGCTGGGAGATGGTGCCCAAGGCTTCGGCTACCAAGCTGATGCTGGTGGCAGCCTCGGATGGTGCAAATAGAACAACAATATTGCTCGGAGCGTTCCGCGTCCGGGCTGCAAATGCGATCTGCTGATCCGTGAGTCTGCTCGCCCAAAGCCTGGGCGGAGGAGGTTGCTGTATGGAATGCCTTTCCTTTTCCACCGCTGTACCACCGGACGCCGTCCTGTCGCGCTTCGAACTGTGCCGCACACGGGATCTCGATGAGGCTCGACTGTGGGGCGAGCGCATCTTCTGCGAAAACCGCTTGCGTAGCCTGAGTGCCAAGGGCTCGATCAACACGCGCATCTATTATCGGAAGCTCGGCGGTGTCGGCATCGGCCGGATGAGCTATGGCGGCGACATCTCGATAGAACCCGTGGTGCTGGATACCTTCGCCCTGATCCAGATGCCGATCCGCGGCCAGGAGCTGATCGAGTCCGGCGGCCAGCGCGTGCTGTCGAACCCGGGCACGGGGTCGATCCTCAACGCCCTCACACCCACCTCTATCTATCACAGCGACAGCACGGAAAAGCTGATCATCCGAGTCGACCGTGCCCTGCTCGAACGCCACTGTCAGCAGCACCTGGGACGCACCCTGCGCAAGGGCATTGAATTCCAGCCATCCATGCCGTTGGCTACGCCCGAGGGGCGGCGCTGGATGCGCATGGTCGGATGGGTGTATGACAGCCTGTCCGCTGACGAAGGGGACCTGCCGCCACTTCTGGCCAGTCAGCTGGAAAACACCCTGGTGACCATGCTGCTAGCCTGCCAGCCGCATACCTACAGTGCGGAGATGGCTTGCGATGATGGGCCATCCATCGCCCCGTCCTTCGTCAAGCGGGTGGAACGCTACATCGAGGAACATGCCCACGAACCCATCACGATCGTCGACATGGCCGAGCATGCCGGCGTCAGCAGTCGATCCCTTTTCACGGGCTTCCGCCGCTACCGCAACACGTCACCCATGCTGTACCTCAAGGAAGTACGCCTGCGCAATGTCCATGAAGAGCTGCGGCGGCAATCCGCCGGCAGCACCACGGTGACTGCGGTGGCCTTCTGTTGGGGCTTCAGCCACCTTGGTCATTTCACCACTGATTACAAGCGCCGCTTCGGCGAGAGTCCTTCGGAAACCCTGGCACGCTGAGGGTCGTGGACAGGGATGTCGGTCACCGCGCATTTTCTGCGCTGGAGGGATAAGTCCCTCAGTCAAGGGAGCGTCAGCCCGAGCGTTGCTTTCTAGGATGGCTTGCAAGCGCGCCGCATCAAGCGGTGCCTGTCCGTCAGCCTATCGGGAGATTCCCCCATGTCCGAACAACCCATCATCCGTCGCCGTGTGGTCAAGACCGGCATCAGCGATGCACGTGCCAACAACGCCAAGACCCAGAGCCAGTACCAGCCCTACAAGGACGCTGCCTGGGGCTTCATCAACCACTGGTACCCGGCGCTTTTCAGCAACGAGCTGGCCGAGGACCAGGTGGAGGGGATTCAGATCTGTGGCGTGCCGATCGTCCTGCGCCGGGTCAACGGCCAGGTCTATGCGCTCAAGGACCAGTGCCTGCACCGCGGCGTTCGGCTGTCGGAAAAGCCCACGTGCTTCAACAAGAGCACCATCTCCTGCTGGTACCACGGCTTCACCTTCGACTTGGAGAGCGGCAAGCTGGTGACCATCGTCGCCAACCCGGATGACAAGCTGATCGGCACTACTGGGATCACCACCTACCCGGTGCACGAAATCAACGGGATGATCTTTGTCTTTGTCCGCGAGGATGACTTCGCGGATGAGGATGTGCCGCCGCTGGCCCACGACCTGCCGTTCCGTTTCCCGGAGCGCAGCGAACAGTTCCCGCATCCGCTGTGGCCGGCTTCGCCGAGTGTGCTCGACGACAACGCCGTTGTGCTGGGCATGCACCGCACCGGCTACGGCAACTGGCGGATCGCCTGCGAGAACGGTTTCGACAATGCCCACATCCTGGTGCACAAGGACAATACCATCGTCCACGCCATGGACTGGGTGCTGCCGCTGGGCCTGCTGCCCAACAGCGACGACTGCATCGAAGTGGTCGAGGATGAAAATGGTCCCAAGGGCATGATGCAGTGGTTGTTCACTGACAAGTGGTCGCCAGTGCTGGAGAACGAGGAGCTCGGGCTGAAGGTTGAAGGTGTCAACGGGCGCCACTACCGCACTTCGGTGGTGCTGCCCGGCGTACTGATGGTAGAAAACTGGCCCGGCGATCACATGACCCAGTACGAGTGGTATGTGCCGATCACCGATGACACGCACGAATACTGGGAAATCATTGTGCGCGTCTGCGACACCCCGGAAGACCGCAAGAAGCATCAGTACCGTTACGACCACGTGTACAAACCGCTCTGCCTGCACGGTTTCAACGATTGTGACATCTATGCCCGCGAAGCCATGCAGAACTTTTACACCGACGGTACGGGCTGGGACGACGAGCAGCTGGTGGCCACCGATATTTCACCGATCACCTGGCGCAAGCTGGCGTCGCGCTGGAATCGCGGCATCGCCAAGCCTGGTCGCGGGGTCGCGGGTGCGGTGAAGGACACCAGCCTGATCTTCAAGGAAACCGCCGACGGCAACCGCCCTGGCTACAAGGTTCGCCAAATCGAAGACCATTGATCCCGGTACCTGTCCGGCGCCTGGCGCCGGACAGCCTTCGGCAAGGACCTTCCCGATGACAAGCCAATTCGATTCCACCAGCCGTTTCGTCACGGTCGACGGCGTGCGCCTGCACTACTGTGAGGTCGACGGACCGGCCGATCACCTGCCGGTGATCTTCACCCATGGCGGCGGCCCCGGCAGCACCGGCTGGAGCAACTTCCGGCAAAGCGCAGCGGCTTTTGCCGCCCGGCACCGCTGTTACTTTCTCGATTTTCCTCAGTTCGGTCATTCCGACCGGGTTCCGGTGGAGGGGCCGGTATTTGGTTGGCACGCGCGCAAGCTGCTGGGGTTCATGGACGCCCTGGGCATTCGTCAGGCCCACCTGGTCAATCAATCCTTCGGTGGCTGCGTGGCGATCCGCTTCGCCGCTGACCATCCCGAGCGGGTCGCCAGCCTGGTGCTGATTGGTTCGCAACCGGTGGAGCGGGGCGTGATGAGCCCGCTGCCCATGTTCAGCAAGCACGCCGCCAGCCTCATGACTGACTACTACCTGGCCGATGGCGGGCCGAGCCTGGAAAAGATGCGGACCTTGATCCGGTGTTTCGAGCTCCACGATGACAACCGCCTCGACGAGGAGAGCCTGCGCCTGCGCTACGAGGCCAGTTGCCATCCGGATCACATCGAACTGCTGCGCACGCCAGGAGCATTCGGTGAGTGGGAGAACCTGATGCCGGTATTCGCTCAGGTAACGGCACCGACCTTGATCTTCTGGGGGCTGCACGATTGGTTCGGCGGTATCGACGTGCCGATGCTGATGCTCAACCAGTTCGCGGACGCGCGCCTGCACGTCATGGGCAATGCCGCGCACCACCTGCAGAGCGAATGCCCGGATGAATTCAACGCGGTCGCACTGACCTTTATCGGGGACTATCAATGAGCAGCCAAACTGACCTGCATTATCTGGAGATGCACGAGCTGTCCTTGCTCATCCGCACGGGCAAGTTGTCTCCCGTTGAAGTGACCGAAGCGCAGTTGGCGCGGATCGACAGGCTCGACTGTGATCTGCACAGCTACGCCTGCGTTACCCCTGAACTGGCTCTGGAACAGGCTCGCTTGGCCGAGCGGGAGTTGGCCAAGGGCATCTGCCGTGGTCCGCTGCACGGCATTCCGATCGCGGTGAAGGACCTGTTGCACACGGCGGGCATTCCCTCGTCCGCGGGGATGCCGATCCATCGCGAATTCATTCCGCAGGAGGACGCCACGGTGGTGGCGCGTCTGCGCGAGGCCGGCGCGGTGTTGCTGGGCAAGTTGCAGATGACCGAAGGGGCGTTCGCCATCCATCATCCGGACTACACGCCGCCGAACAACCCCTGGCACGCGGGCCATTGGGCCGGTGCCTCTTCCAGCGGTTGCGGCGTGGCGACCGCCGCAGGGCTCTGCTATGGCTCGATCGGCAGCGATACCGGTGGTTCGATCCGCTTCCCCAGTGCGGCCAACGGCCTGACCGGCCTCAAGCCGACCTGGGGCCGGGTCAGCCGGTATGGCTGTTTCGAGCTGGCGGCCAGCCTCGACCATATCGGCCCGATGACCCGCAGCGCGAAGGATGCCCTGTTCCTGTTGTCGACGATTGCCGGGCACGATCCTCGCGACCCCACGTCGTTGCCCTGCGTCTGCCTGGAAATTCCGGGCATCGATGAGTCGTTCCATGGCTTGCGCGTTGGCGTCGACGAGGCCTGGCTCAGTGATGGCGTTGACCCGGTGATCCAGAGCGCGCTGCAACAGGTGCTGGGCGTGATGGCGGCGGGTGGCGCAACGCTGCAGCGCGTGTGTGTACCCGACCCCCGTGCGGTGAGCGCCAACTGGGAAAACCATTGCGGCGTGCAGACCGCTGTCGCGCATTCATCGACCTACCCACAATTTGCGGCGGAGTACGGTCCGGCGCTGAGCCGGTTGATCGATGGCGGGAGGGCGCTCAGTGGTATGGACTACCAGCGTGTACTGCTCGATGCGCAGCGCTTCAACGGGGAGCTGGAAGCGCTGCTGAACCAGGTCGACCTGCTGATCGCTCCGGTTCAGCCCATTGCGGCGCCGACGCACGAACAACTGGCGAACCTGGCGCAGGACCCGGAAGCGAACCGACGACTGATCCAGTTCACCGCGCCGTTCAACGTCAGCGGGCATCCCTGCCTGAGCCTGCCATGCGGTTTTACCGACAGCGGCCTGCCGATCGGCGTGCAGTTCATCGCCGGCAAAGGCGAGGAGGGCCTGCTGTGCCGTGCCGGCATGGCGCTGCAGAAAGTGACCGATTGGCACAAGGCGCGTCCTGCCAGCTTATGAAGGCTCCTTTGTACCCGTGCCGCGTTGGCACGGGTTTTTTTCGCTGTCTCCTCAATTCCTCTCCGTTTGCGCCTCTGCTGGCGCTGGAAGATTTCGTCGGCCTCGCGCCTCGGTCGCAGGAAGTTGCGCTGCCGGGATAACGCCGTAACCCACGGGAGCGCGAGCCCTGAGGCGGCTTCCTAAGATCGGGCCATGTCAGTGAAATCCAGAGGCCTTCCGGCCACTGGGTCGAGCCATGAATCCAGCCAGCACGCGGAAGCTGGCAACCGATGCCCGCTATGGAGCAAACCGCTCATGAAAGACCTCCAGCACCAAGTCACTGTGAACTTCTCCGATGGCGTCAGCCGCAGCTTCAACGTTGGCGCCGAGACGAGCATTCTGGATGCCGCCATCGAGGCGGAAATTCCTCTGCTCTACCAGTGCCGCTCAGGGAGTTGTTCGAGTTGTATCGCCCAGCTCGCGGTGGGCGTGGCGCATACCCGTCCCGGCGCCAGTTCCACGCTGCTGGCCAGCGAATACAACGCTGGCCAGCGCCTGCTGTGCTTGTGCCAGGCACAGTCCGACTGCACGTTCGATCTGCCCTACGGCAGCGAGGTCGGTTCCAGCGCGGCCCGTGAGGTGCACGTCTTTATCGATTCGGTCGAACGCATCGCCAGCAATGTGGTTCGCCTGACCCTGGAACTGGCGGACGGGCAGTACCTGGAGTTCCGTCCTGGCCAGTTCATGCAGATCCACGTGCCAGGCTTCGGCGTACTGCGCAGCTACTCGCCCTCCAGCACCATGAGCAGTCTGCCAAAGCTGGAGTTTCTGATCCGTCTGCTGCCGGGTGGGGCCATGTCCAGCTATCTGGAAGAACAGGCCAAGCCCGACGAGGTCCTGACGCTGGGCGGCCCTTACGGTGCGTTTTTCCTGCGTGAGGAGAAGAAGCGCGCGCCGCACATCTTCGTCGCGGGCGGGACGGGCCTTGCACCGATCATGTCGATGATCGACACCCTCCGTCAGGGTGGCGGTCGCAAGCCACCGATGCTGCTGACCTTTGGCTGTGCCACGCCGGACGCGTTGTTCTGCCTCGACGATATCGAGTTGCGCCAGCAGTGGCTGCCAACGCTGGAGGCACGCATCTGCGTGGATCGCGAGCCGAGCGGCGATCTGTATCACGGCAGCCCGGTCAGTGCCCTGCGCGAAGGCGACGTGGTCAGCCCCGATACTGTCGCCTACCTGTGCGGTCCGCAGCCGATGATCGATGCCGCCACCACGCGGTTGATCGAACTGGGCGTCACCCCCTCGAATATTTTTAGCGAACAGTTCGTTGCCAGCCATTAAGGAGCCCGCCATGCAACCCACCACGCCCGTACCTTTTTCGGCCGAGCAGATGAAGTGGTACGAACAGGCCTGCGCGAAGATCGATCCGAAGCGCCTGCAGGAACTGCTGTTCGCCATCACCGATATCCATAGCCCGACCGGCGCCGCCCGGGCGGCCAGCGAGTTCATGGTCAGCCATCTGAACAACATTGGAATGTCGGCGCGTTACCAGCCGATGGGGTTCGGCAGTGGCAACGTGTTGGCCGAGATGCGTGGCAGTGGCGGCGGTGCCAGCGTCCTGTTGTATTCGCCCATCGATACCCATCTGGAGTGTGACGACGCCGAGAAGGTGCTCACCGGGGACGCGGGGGAGGTCGACATGCAGCCCGCTGCCCGCATGATCGATGACTGGGTTTTCGGTCTGGGTTCTTCCAACCCCAAGGGCATGGTCGCCACGCTCACCGAGGTGGCCACTGCGCTGATCGAGGCGGAGGTGCCCCTGGTCGGCGATCTGATGGTGGGCATGGCGGACGGCGGCATGCCTGTGGATATTTCTGCCCGTGGTCATGCGGGGATGTCCAACGGCGTAGCGCACCTGCTCAACCGTGGCGGCGCCCCTGATTTTGCCATCGTGATGAAACCCTGGAACTGGGTTTACCACGAAGAGCCGGGCATGGGCTGGTTCAAATTGCGCGTTTACGGAACCCTCGGCTATGCCGGCGTCCCCCGTGGCACGCCTGGCTTCCGCAGCTCGGTGGTACCAGCGGCAACGGTGATCCAGGAACTGGAGCAGTGGATCATCGATTACGCCGAGCGCAATACGTCCGGTGTGATCAAGCCCCATGGCTGGATCGCCGGTGTGCGCAGTGGCGATCCGGAGCGACCGGCTTTTCCCTCGGCGGTGACGGAGATTTTCTTCGATGTGCGGATCAATCCGCGCACCACTCCGGCCGACGTCAGGGCGCAGTTCGCCAGCTTCGTCCGCAATCTGCAGGCCGAGCGCCCAGAGCTGGACCTGGACTGGGAGATGTACGGCTCGGTGTCTGGCGGTACCACGGATCCGCAGAACTGGATCATCCAGTCGTGTAAACGCGGTTGGGAACATCTCGAACGGCGTCCCCATGGCACGCCTGACCTGCTGGGCGGGCAGACCGACGGTGCAGCCCTGCGCCGCCTGGGGATACCCACCGCACGCATCGGCTGGCCGTGGCCGGCACAGGGGGCGCCGCTGCCCGTGGCCGAAGGCCTGGGCGGGATGGGCGCGACCTATATCCCCGACCTGATCCCCTGCGCGAAGAAGATCATGTACGCGCTGATCGACACCCTGACCCGGCCGCGCCACGAGATGGGCCTTTGAGCCCGAGGAGGAGCCATGCGCAAGCGCATAAAGATGATCTTCCCGGTGCCGATGAGCGAAGCGACCCGTCCCATGGTGGAGTCGCAACTGCCGGCATCGCTGCTACGAGCGGATATCGAGGTGTGCTTCGTCGGTGCCGGCCAGGTGACCACCCTGGCTGACAGCTACTACGACATGGCGCTGATGGAACAGGCGGTGATCGAAGCCGGCATCAAGGCCGAGGACGAGGGCTTCGACGCATTGTGCATCAACACCGTCAGCGACTCCGGCCTGGCCGCCCTGCGCTCGCGCCTCTCGATCCCCGTCCTGGCGCCGGGACAGAGCGCGTTCCACATGGCCTGCGCGCTGGGCCACACGTTCAGCATCCTGACCATGTGGCCGCGCTGGTTTCCCCTGTACCGCAAGACTCTGCGGGAATACGGCCTGGAGTCGCGGCTGGCGTCCATTCGCTCGATCGACGTACGCCCGGACACCGCCGCACTGTTGCAAGGCAAGGAAGAACTGGTGTTCGGCAAGCTGCTGGAAGCCGCGCAACGCGCCATCGAGGAGGATGGAGCCGACGTGCTGGTGCTCGGCTCGACCACCATGCACCAGGCCCACGCCTATCTCGCGGAGCATCTCCCGGTACCGGTGCTCAATCCCGGAGTGATCGCTTACAAGCTCTGCGAGGTACTCCTCGACCTGGGGCTGAGCCACAGCAAGCGTGCCTACCCCATCCCGGAACAGATCAAGGACGCGGCGTTCATTCGTTGAGCGCTTTCGTCAGGAGTCACAGCATGAAACTCTTCCACTCCCCGGAAACCCCGGTCACCGACCAGACCATAGGCCAGGCGTTGGCGGCCTTTCGCGATGGCGTCCTGAGCAGCACCGAGCTGGTCCAGGCCTGCCTGGAACGATCCGACGACGGCCGGGACCTCAATGTCTATGTCACGCTGGATGCCGCCGGAGCGCTGGCGGCTGCGGGCGCCGCCGATGCCGCGCGTGCCGCTGGTTTGCCGCCCAAACCCCTGAGCGGTATTCCGATTGTGGTCAAGGACAACATCCACGCAGCCGGGCTGCCCTGTACGGCGGGTACACCGGCGCTGGCCGATTTCGTTCCGCAGGAGGACGCACCAGTGCTGAAAAAGCTCCGCGATGCCGGAGCGATCCTGCTGGGCAAGACCAACATGCATGAGCTGGCCTTCGGTGCCACGGGCTTCAACGCCGCGTTCAACACGGGTAGCCAGCCCGGCGTCCGCAATCCGTATGACAGCGAGCGCATCGCCGGTGGCTCCTCATCCGGCAGCGCTGCGGCCCTTGGCGCGCGCATGGCCCTGGCTGCCTTGGGCACCGATACCGGCGGCTCGATGCGGATTCCTTGTGCGCTCAATGGCTGCGCTTCATTGCGCCCCAGTTGGGGGCGCTATTCGGCGAGCGGTATCGTGCCGATCGCCCATAGCCGCGACACCGCCGGTCCCATGGCGCTGTGCATGGCCGACGTGGCGCTGCTGGACGCCTTGATCACGGACGAGCATGGCCTGCCGCCCGTGACCCTGGCTGCCCTGCGCCTCGGGGTCGCCCAGGAGTTCTGGAACAACCTGGACGAAGACACCCGCGAGGTCGCCGAAGCGGCCCTGGAAACACTGCGTGCCCACGGGGTGACCCTGGTGGACATTCCCGATGCGGGGCTGCAGGTGCTCAATCAACCGGTCGGCTTCCCGGTGGTGATCCACGAGGCCTATGAAGACATGGTTGCCTACCTGCGCGAACAGGGGCCGGCTATCGACATCCAGGCGTTGGCGCGTGGCATCCACAGTCCGGACGTGCGGGCCATCTACGAGCAATGGGTGCTGCCGCGGAAAATGCCCGGCGAAGATGGCCCGGTTGACGTTGCACCTGCCTATGAAACCGCGCAGCACGGTGGGCGCACGGTGCTCAGGGAGCGTTACCAGGATCTGTTCGAGATCCATGTCCTGGACGCGCTGGTCTTCCCGACAACGCCTGCCGTCGCCCCCTTAGCCAGCCCCGAAGTCAATCGGCCGGAGCAGTTCGAGCGACTGATCCAGAATACCGAACCCGCCGCCAGTGCCGGCCTGCCGTGTATCCAGATGCCAATTGGTCTGGGCAGTCGCAGTGGCCTGCCGATCGGCCTGGAACTGGATGCTCCGCTCGGTACGGATCGGCGTCTGTTGGCCATCGGCATCGTCCTCGAGTCGATTCTGGGACGCATCCCTCGTGCCTGAACGGCGGAGCTGGCGTACCTCCACACCTCATCAACCTGGAAGTGAGCACCCATGATCCTGGATGACCAGCTACGCGACAAAGTGATCATCGTGACCGGCGGCGGCAGCGGCATGGGCCGCGAGACCTGCCTGGCCCTGGCAGCCGCTGGCGCCAGGGTGGTGATCGGTAATCGCAATCCCAAGACCGGAGCGGACCTGCTCGAAGAAGTCCATGCTGCGGGAGGCCAAGCCCTGTTCCGTGCCACCGATGTCTCCCGCGTCGCCGACTGCGAAGCCCTGGTTGGACTGGCCATGGAGCACTATGGCCGGGTGGATGGCGCTTTCAACAATGCTGGCCTGCAGCGGGACTTTCTCGCTGTGCATGAGGCTCCGGTGGAGGACCTTTCGGAAGTCATCGACATCAACCTCAAGGGCGTCCTCTACATGATGAAGTACGAGGCTGCGGCGATGCTGTGCAGCGGTGGTGGAACCATCGTCAACAACGCCTCGATCTTCGGCCTCAAGGCCATGCCGGGAACGACCGCCTACGTCGCCTCCAAGCACGGCATCGTCGGTGCCACCCGCGCGGCAGCCCTGGACTACGCGAAGCGCGGCATTCGAGTGAATGCGGTATGCCCCGGACCGATCAAGACACCGAGCTTCGATCGTGTCACCGGGGGTGATGAGCACATGTACGACAACGGTGTCCCGATGCACCGCATCGGACGTGCACAGGAGGTCTGTGCTGCCGTGCTCTGGTTGCTTTCTGAACAGTCCTCCTACGTAACCGGCGCCACGCTTTCGGTGGATGGCGGGATGTCGGCGGAATAGTCACAGCCGCTCACCCGTCACCGGGGCAGTGCATCAGCGCCCGGGCGACCGATCGGTGAGCCATTGCTACAGGAAAACCCGAATGATCAATGCGATGAGCTATGTCGTCGTTCAAACCCCGTATCTGGCGCAGTGGCTGGATATGGCGGGCAGCCATATCGGCCTGCAGGTGGAGTGCATGCAGCCGGACGCCTGTGCGCGGCTGCGCATGGACGAAAAGGTCCAGCGCCTGCTGGTGTGCGCCGCCGACAGCATGGCGCTGACGATGGGCTATGAGGTTCCCGCTGCAGCGGACCTGCCCCGCGTGCAGCAGGCCTTGGAGGCGGCGGGCTATCCGACGACAGCTGGGACCGAGGAAGAGAAGCGCCTTCGTGGCGTTATCGATTTCTTTCACTTCCGCGACCCCGACGGCAACCGGATCGAGGTCGCCTGGAACCTGCAGAGCGCAGCCACGCCCTTCCAGCCCGGCCGCCCCATCGGTGGGTTCCGCACGGGCGAGTTGGGGATCGGTCATGTGGCGCTGATGACCGCGCATTTCGAGCGGATGTGTCACCTTTACAAAGAGGTGCTCGGCTTCCGCGTCAGTGACCGTGCCAGCGCGCCGTTCAAGGTGGAGTTCCTCCACGTCAATCCGCGCCACCACACCATCGGTATCGCCGATACCGGCACCGGCGCCGGCATCTACCACCTGATGCTCGAATACAACGACTTCGACGATGTTGGCCGTGCCTACGACATGGCCCTGGAAAAGCCCGAGTGCATCGGCGTCACCCTCGGCCGCCACATCAATGACCATGTGACGTCCTTCTACCTGAAGAACCCGGATGGCTGGATGTTCGAACTGGGCTGGGCGGGCCGCACCATCGGGCCCGACTGGCAGGTGGAGGAGTTGCCCGGCATGAGCCTGTGGGGGCACGACCGCACCTGGCTGCCGCCGGAAAAGCGCGCCGAAGCCCGAAGGATTCTCCGACGCCTGGCGGATAGCGGCTTACGCGCCCCCGTCGTCACCCACACTCAAACCGCAAAGGCCAAACAATGACTACAGCTACTTCGCAGGGCCAGGACTTGGCCTCGCCGGAAATCGCCAACTTCCTGCAGATCGGCGACTACCGCGTCAATTATCACGATCAAGGCTCGGGGCAGCCGATCCTGCTGATCCACGGCTCCGGCCCGGGGGTCACGGCGTGGGCCAACTGGCGCGGCGTGATCCCGGCGCTTGCGCAGCGTGCACGGGTGATCGCCCCAGACATGCTGGGTTTCGGTTACACCCAGTGCCCGGCCGGGCGAGCCCTCGATCCGGATGCCTGGGTCGGGCAACTCATCGGCCTGCTTGATGCCCTGGACATTGCGCAGGTGTCGGTCGTTGGCAATTCCTTTGGCGGCGCCATCGCACTGGCCCTTGCCCATCGCCACCCCGAACGGGTCCGGCGACTGGTGTTGATGGGCGCGGTCGGTGTGTCGTTTCCGATGTCCGAGGGCCTGAACAAGGTCTGGGGCTACCAGCCCTCGATTGCCGCGATGCGCGAACTGATGGGCGTGTTCGCCTACGACCAGGGGCTGATCAATGACGATCTGGTGCGCATGCGCTACGAAGCCAGCGTGCGCGACGACGTGCAGACGCGGTTCGCCCAGCTCTTTCCGGAGCCGCGTCAGCAGGGCGTAGAGATGCTGGCGCTGCCAGAGTCCGCTCTGCGTGCGTTGCCCCACGACACCCTGATCATTCACGGTCGCGACGACAAGGTGATTCCCCTGGAGGTTTCCGAGCGTCTGCTGCGGCTGATTCCCCATGCCCAGATGCATGTTTTCGGTGAGTGCGGCCACTGGGTGCAGATCGAGCGGGCCCAGGCCTTCAGCCGTCTGTTGATCGAATTCCTGGGTCTGGACCAGAAGAAGGAGCGCGTATGAACCGCAAGAGCATTCAAGGACGTTGGGAGATACTGTCCTGGGAGCAAGCTTACGACGACGGCCGGCTGGTGCACCCCATGGGCACAGAACTGGAAGGCTTCATTGAATACAGCGACTACGGGATGTTCTGTGTCATTGCCAGGAAGAACCGCGAACCGCTCGAAGGTGGACAGTGGTCGGCCAGTGACGGCGACAAGGCCAAGGCTTACAACAGCTACCTGACCTATGCCGGGGACTACGACGTGGAAGGCGGGCTGATCCACCACCACGTACGCCATAGCCTGTTCCCCAACTGGGAGGGAGGCTCCCAGAAGCGTGTGGCGACCTTCAACGGCGAAACCCTGGAGCTGACCGCTCGCCTGGAAGAGGGCACGGCTGAAGCGCGAACCGCGAGGCTGGCCTGGAGGCGAGCCGCGGCAGGCAGGGAAGAGTAAGCGGCATTCAGAACAAGGGCGTAGACATTGGCTATGTGATTTCTGACATCCCCACGGTATCTTTGGTCAAGGCGGTATCCAAGGATGGATAAGGGGGTTGTATGGGTCTCGAAGACCGCGATTGGCTCCACGAAGAGCGAGCGAAGAAAGAAGCAAAAACGTGGAAGCGCCCAGGCCGTTTTATGCCTCCTTCCGCGTCTTCGTCGGATAACGGCGGGCCAATCGAAGGCATCAATCGACCGGTCAAGCAGCCTACATCCCCATCCTACGTCCATCTCCAAGCTCAGGAAATTCTGGCTGCACGTAACAGCAAGTCTCCGCCGCCGCGCTCCTTGGCGGTTTTGCTGTTCATGTGCCTCTCCGTCGCAGTCACCGCGCTCTACCTCTACTTCTAGCTGCCTCCTCGCTTTCCAGCCCCGTGACAACGACCGTCACGGGGTTCGGTCTTCTGTCGCCTTCACATTGCGCCAGCCACGCCTGGTGCCCAAGCGGGAGGGCTCCCGCGCGCGGGAGGGACCCGCTGGGCGCCGGCGCGCTGACGTCCCTGTAACACGTCAGATAAACCAAGTTCGAAACGGCAAATACAGGCAAGTAATGGAGATTTGGAAATGAAGGCTAAGGATCTGTTGCGGGTTGATCCGCTTTTCAATGAAGACCCGAAGGGGCGTGTGTTCTTCGATCCGCACACCATGAAAATGGTCGATCTGAGCAAGGTGCGTTTGCTCCGCTGTGGCGTGGATACGGTCCGCCAGCTCTATCGCGGTCTGATCCGTCCAGGTGTGATTGAGCTGTTCGACAACCCGGGCACCATCGTTGATTTCGCGGGTGAGCGTTGGCATTCCGGGCGAGTGGGCAAGGACTCCGGTTACCAGTACAAGCTCCAGAATGCTGACCTTGGGTTCATCCTGCTGGTGAAGAACTTCAACGCGAAGGTGGACGCCATCGGCCCACACGTGAAGATCGAAGTTTCCCCTCACGCCATTGATGCGTTGAGCCCCGAACGGCTTCAGGCTCGGATGGATCACTATGCCGAGCAGCTTCTCTCACACGTCGAGGTAAACCAATGTGCCGTCCATCTGGCCCTCGATCTCCAGAACTGGACACCGCCTGCCGACTTCGTCGCCCGCATGCACTGCCGGGCCAGGACGCACCGCGACGTTTCCGGCATCAACGAGATTCAGTGGGACACGAAGTCGAGCATCTACGGGCGTGGCGAAACCTACATGTTCGGTTCGGCCAACGGCATTCAGCTCTGCCTCTACAACAAGACCGAGCAGGCCAGGGCGACCGACAAACTGGACTACTGGGAGAGCGTCTGGAAGCGCCGTGACTCCTTCTGCGATGAAGACTCGTTCAACTACGACCCGAAGCAAGACGTGTGGCGGATCGAGCTGCGCTATCACCATTCCATCGTCCAGCAGTTCGCCTCCGGCTCGATTGATGCCCGCTCCGGCCAGGCCATCGAAACCAAGACCTTCGAAGCCTTCTCGGGTCATCTGGACGGCCTGTGGCGGTACGGCTTGGGGCAATTCAAGCTGCTGGCTCGTCCTGGCTACTTCGAACCGATCTGGTCCCTGATCCGCAATGACGTGGTGGTCGATCTGCCAGTGGACTCCCTACTGGAGGAAACCGAGTACAAGCGCTACCACAAGACCAGTCGGGGCTTTTCCGGGAAGAACGTGGAGCTGTTCCTGGGAAACTTCGTGAGCCTGCTGGCAAGGGAGCGGGTGGGCGCAAAAAAGGCATTTGATCGGCTGCAAACCTGGGAGTGCTGGCCGGTCATCCGCGATCACTATGCCGCCAAGGAGATGAGCGAACTCGACATCTACAAGCACATTAAGAACCTGCTGGAGGAACGCCATATCCGGTGGGGGAGGGCGGTGTAGTGGCCATCGTTCAGTTGCCTGATGGTCGTTGGCGAGTCGATGTGGAACCCATCAAGGGGAAGCGTTTCCGCAAGACATTGAAGACCAAGGGAGAAGCTCAACGCTTCGAAGCTACGTGCCGATCCAGGTGCATCGAAACGCCCGCCTGGAACCCCAAACCGAAAGATCGCCGCCGCCTCTCCGAGCTGGTTCGTCTCTGGTTCAACCTGCACGGCCACTCGCTGCGTGACGGTAAACGTCGCCTCTCCAAGCTTGAGCAACTGGCAACGCGGCTCGGTGATCCAGTCGCAAGACTGCTCGATGCTTCGACCTACTCGACTGTGCGACGCAAACGCCTGGATGCTGGTGTATCGCCCAAGACCATGAACAACGAGCTGGGCTACATCCGTGCCGTGTTCAATGAGCTACGGGACTTGGGGCAAATCGACTTCGAAAACCCATTGGTTGGGGTGAAGCCGCTGAAGCTGCAAGAACGGGAGTTGTCCTGGCTGACCAATGAGCAGATTGCCGAGTTGCTGGATGCGATAAGGAGCCGATGCGAGAACCCACATACCGAATTGGTTACGCTGTTATGCCTAGCCACGGGTGCCAGATGGTCAGAGGCCGAGAAGCTGACGCCCAACCGCCTTCAGGGGAACATCGTCACCTATGCCGGCACGAAATCGGGAAAGGTCCGTTCGGTGCCGATTCCCAAGGAGCTTGCTGATCGGCTCAGGAAGCATTGGCGAACCAATGGGCAGTTCACCTCCTGCATTACTTCCTTCCGCCGTGCCTTGGAGCGAACCACAATCCAGCTACCACAAGGCCAAGCCAGCCACGCTCTGCGGCATAGCTTCGCCAGTCACTTCATGATGAACGGTGGAAACATCCTGACGCTTCAGAAAATCCTGGGACACTCCACGGTCGCGATGACAATGCGTTATGCACATCTATCCCCAGATCATTTGCAGGATGCGATGAAATTTGGACCGTTGCTCAATGTCTGAGGAGGGCGGCGCCTTAAGGGGCCTTAAAGCGCCGGGTGACTTCATTTGACTCGACGAATACGAGGCGTGCCGTCTTTGCTGCGAGCCTCTGACAGTACGGCGTTTAGAGAGTTCTTCATGACCTCTTGCCCATAAAGGGCCAAAAAGCCGTCTACACCACCTACCTTGCTTGCAATGTGCAGAAATGCCGCATTTCCATGGAGCATTCTGCCGTTCTTGACTACGTGGAAGGACGAGCTGTTTTTGGTGGTCTTTTCCATTTTCGATACCCTTCGCTAACTAGCTGGTTTAGCCGTGCATTTGTTCCCCCGCCCACCTCCTTATGGATGCCGGGCGGGAATAGATCAAGGGTGTCTCGAGCCAAATTTTTTCGCTTGCGCAGGGCGGCGTTCTTTGCGGGGCGAAGGGAGGGTTCGACGTTTTTTCGACATTTTAGAGCGGAAAAGAAAAAGCCCCTGAAATTCTCTAGGAAAATCAAGGGCTTAGTCTTGGATTTTGGTGGAGCCGGGGGGATTTGAACCCCCGTCCGCCAGCTCTCCGCTTTCGGGACTACATGCTTAGCCAAGTCTACTGAGTTAGCTCATTGCGGCCCGACTGGCAGGGTGCTCTGAGCGAGCTGTATAAGTTTTAGCCGTTACGTCTACAGCGAACTTGGCGGCGATCCTGTTCTATCTGACAGTCGTTTCGGGTTTACAGGCATCCCCTAGTGACTGCTGGCAGCCGAAGCCGCCAGAAGGGTTAGGCCGCGAGGGCCGCCCCGTAGTTGTCGTCGTTGGCAACTAATAGTTTGCAGCAGCTAATTTACGAGGTCTGCTACCAGCTCGGCATGCCCCTAGAGTTTTGTTACCGGCGTCGAATCCTAATCGGCCCCAAAACTGCTGGGTGTACAACATCGTCTATTCTACGGCATGGGCCGCGCAGCGTCGACTGCGCATTTGGTGTATTCGTCCATGCCAGCTATATGGGGGCTTGCGGTATGATTGCAAGCTATCGTCAGGAAGACTTTTTGAGCTGAGACGTCGCCATGCCGCGTTCCGCCCGAACTCCCCTGCGCCAGTGGATATGGCGTGCATTCGTCCAAAGCGCCCTGATCCCGTTGGTGCTGGTGGAGTCAGTGCTGATCACTGCCTACCTGCTGACCAACAGCGCGATCCGTGATGCGCAGGTCAATTACCTGCAGCAGAGTGCGCTGGAGGACTTGAGCAGTGCGGTGCAGCGTGAGGGCAAGGTCATCGACGTGCGCCTGCAAAGTATCGAGGTGCCTACGCGACTTTTTCGTGACGCGGTTGGGCGTGCGCTGCAGGATCGCAGCTTCAAGCCGGACCAGCTCGAGCGTGACCGTCATGTGCTGAGTTCGGACGGTGTGCTCTATACCAAGACCGACAACGGCCGGGCCGCTTCCTTTTATGCCAGCAGCACGCCGGTAGAACGCCAGGACCACGACAAGGCGCTGCGTCTGTCGCAGGTGGACCCGCTGATGCGTTCGATCCGCGAGGCCAATCCGTTGGTGGCGGCGGTCTATTTCAACAGCTGGGACAGCTATAACCGCATCTTTCCTTTCTTCATGACGCCCGAGCAGTATCCCCATGACATGGTGATACCGAACTACAACTTCTATTACCTCGCCGACGCCAAGCACAACCCGCAACGCAAGATGGCCTGGACCGACGTCTACCTGGACCCTGCCGGGTTGGGCTGGATGATGTCGGCCATTGCGCCGGTCTACCGAGGCGACTTTCTGGAGGGGGTGGTCGGGCTGGATATCACCGTCGGGCAAATGCTCAGCGAAATCGGTGATCTCAAAGTGCCCTGGCAGGGATACGCAATGCTGGTGAGCCGCGACCACAGCATCATGGCCCTGCCCGAGGCGGGGGAGCGTGATTTCGGACTGCGTGAGTTGACCCGCTATTCCTATGAAGAGGCCGTTCGCCGCGAAGTGCTTAAGCCAGAGGATTTCAGCCTGACCCGGCACCGCGAGATGCAACCGTTGCTGGATGCCATGGCCGCCGGCAAGGGCAACGTGCAGGAGGTAGAGTTGGGGGGACGCAAGCAGTTGGTGGCCTGGAGCGAGATTCCGCAGACCGGCTGGCGGTTGATGATGGTGGTGGACGAAGCGAACATCTTTCGCGAAACCAACCGCCTGGCCGAGCGCTACCAGCAGATCGGTTACCTGCTGATCGCTGGCTTGGCGTTCTTCTATGCCTTGTTCTTCGCTTGGATGTGGTCGCGCTCGCGGCGTCTCAGCAATGAGCTGGCGCAGCCCATGGCAGGCATCATGGGGATGATGCAACGCATTGGCGTAGGCGATTTCCGGCCTCCTGCACCGACCAGCCGAATCGCTGAGTTGCAGGCACTCGCTGAGGCTGTGCAGCTGAGCGGCTCGCAGCTGCAGGCCAGCGAGGAGGAGCGCCTGGAGGCCCGGCGCAACCTTGACCTGGTACTTGAGAGCACCACGGAAAGCCTGTGGGAGGTGGATGCGGGCAGCCAGTCGATCAAGATGAGCGGGCGCTTCGTGAAGCGTTTTGGTTTGCGCAGCGACCACTTGCCCCTCAACGAATTCAACGATCGGGTGCATCCGGATGACGTCGAGCGAGCGCGGCGTCTGCGCTTGCTGTTCTCCAGCAGCGAGCAGGACAACTTCGATGCCGAGTATCGCTTTGCCGACGCCGAGGGGAACTATGCCTGGCTGCTTAGTCGCGGCAAGGTTCTGGAGCGCGATTCCGACGGTCACGCCTTGCTGGTGGCGGGCACCCATGTGGACATCACGCGCTTGAAGGAAGTGGAGGAAGAGTTGCGTCTGGCAACGCGCGAAGCCCAGGCCGCCAGCCAGGCCAAGAGCCGATTCCTCTCCAGCATGAGCCACGAGCTTCGCACGCCGCTCAATGCAATCAATGGATTCGCCCAGCTGATCGGGCTGGAAGCCGAGGGGCGGGAGGATCGCAAGGTAGAGGGCGACTACGCCCACGAGATCGTCAACGCCAGTCGTCACCTGACCTCGCTGGTGGACGACATTCTCGACCTGTCGAGCATCGAGAGTCGCCGCCAACAGCTGCAATTGACGCCCGTGGATATCGGGCCGCTGCTGGCCAGCTGCGCTGAGTTGATCCAGCCGGAATTGCAGGCGCGCCGATTGCAGCTGCAACAGATGCCCCCGCCCGAGCCGCCTTTGCATGTGTTGGCGGATGCGCGCCGGCTGCGTCAAGTGGTGCTGAACCTGTTGTCGAACGCGATGAAGTACAACAGCCCGCAGGGAATGGTCAGCATGGGTTATGAGGTGCGTGCCGCAGGCGTGCGTCTGTGGGTGGCCGACAGTGGTCCGGGCCTGAGCCCGGAACAGCAGGCCATGCTCTTCCAGCCCTTCCAGCGGCTGGGGCGAGAGAATTCCACCATTCCCGGAACCGGGATCGGCCTGGTGCTCTGCCGTGAACTGGCGGAGCTGATGGGTGGTGAGATGGGCGTCAGTAGTGCGCCGGATGTCGGCAGCCGCTTCTGGATCGACCTGCCCAGTGCGGCGGAGCGCAGTGAGGCCGAGGTGCCGGCCGAGCCGGAGGTCAGCGAGCCTCAATCGCTGCCAGAGGTGCTATGCGTGGAGGACCACCCGGCCTGCCTGAAGGTGCTGCAAGAGGGGCTCAGGGACTTGGCTGATGTTCGCGGTGCCGGGTCGGTGGGTAGGGCCGTGACGATGCTGGAGGCCAGTACGCCGGCGTTGTTGCTGCTGGATCTGGACTTGCCTGACGGCGACGGTTTGGAGGTGCTCGATTTCGTTCGCGGCGATGCCCGCCTGGCGCAAACGCCGGTACTGGTGGTGAGCGCTGCGGTGGACGAGAAACTCCTGGCCGAAGCGCGTCGCCGGGGGGCGGATGCTTGCTTGAGCAAACCCGTGGACCTCAAGCAGGTACGGCGAATCGCGCTATCGTTGCTCGGCCAGGAGGCTTAGGGCTACTCGCTGGATTGCAGCAGGTTCAGGGCTTCACCCAGCACCTTGACCGACTCTGCGTGGTCGCCGGACTTGTGCAGTGCTTCACCCTCGGCGCGAAGCTTTTTCACTTCTTCAAGCACTGTGGGGTCGGCAGGCGGGTCGGTTTTCAGCAGCTGATCGATCTTTGCCATGTCGGCTGGGCAATGTGCAGCCCAGAGCGGAGTACTGAGCAAAGCGGCGGCAAGGAAAACGGCAAGACGGCGCATAGCGAACCTCCAGTCAGGATGGGGTGCCCTGCAGTATAGGAAAGGTCTGGAGGGGCGTCGGATTTGCCGTGGGGTGGATTGAGCGAAGTGGTACCCACCGCCCCACAGCGATGGGTATCGCGCATTTTACCAACTTGGCCGACCCCATCTGACCGTGTGACGAAAAGCTCCGCCCCGCGCCTGCTCAGGCGTGGGGGCGGGGGCGGGTGACGCGGTCTACCAGGTAGACCAGCCCGTGATAGTCGATGCCGCCGTGCTGGGTCAGGCCGATTTCGCAGGTTCGGCTGGTAGAAACACCTTCCTCGCAGTACTGCACCGCTTCCTTCAGCGAGCGCAGCGAATGGGCGTTCAGCTCGGGGGTGGTGAAGCCCTTGTCGCCAGCGAATCCGCAGCAGTGGATGCCTTCGGGAATGACGACCTCATTGGTGCAGCGCCGCACGATGTCGATCAGTCCTTGGGCTTCACCCAGGTTCTGGGTGCTACAGGTGATGTGGACGGCCACCGGCTTGTCCTGCGGGGTGAACTCCAGGCGGTCGAGCAGGTGGCTGCGAATGAAACGCACCGGGTCGAATAGCTTGAGGCGATCATCCAAGGCGTCTTGCACCAGGCGCAGGGTGCAGGGGCTGGTGTCGCAGTAGATCGGATCGATCCCACCGCGACTGGCCTTTAGCAGGGCGTCGATCAGCTCCCGGCGCTTGTCATCGGCCTGCAGTGGATAACCCTTGGAGGCGAAGGGCTGACCGCAGCAGAGACTCTCCAGATTCTCGGGGACAACGACCTGGTATCCGGCCTTCTCCAGCAGCATACGAGTCTTCTCGATCAGCGGCACCTGCTCTCGGTCAAAAGCCGCTGGCCCCATGGCGCGGGATACGCAGGCAGCGAGGTAGACCACGCGCGGGCGTGCATCCACGGTCGCCGGGGTGAACTGGAGGGGTCGCGCAGCCTGAGGCACTGCTGGCGTCCATTGTGGCAGGCGGTTGCCGGAGAGCTGGCGCAGGGCGCCGGAGGTTTTCGCCAGCAGCGGCGCACCGAGCACCTTGCGCACGCCGTTGGTCACGCGCAGTGTCAGGCGTGCGCCCTTGAGCGCGGTGGCGAAGTGCCCCGCGAGCCAGGCGGCGCTGCCCGCGTGGTGGGCCTGGCCGCCGCGCAGCTTGCGTATCAGGTCGCCGGTGTTGATGCCGACCGGGCAGCGCTGGGCGCACAGGCCGGTAGCGGCGCAGGTTTCGATGCCCTGGTATTGATAAGCCTGCTCCAGCACGGTGGTGTCGAGGCCGGCGCGCTTCTTGGCTTGGATATCTCGCCAGATGACGATGCGTTGGCGCGGGCTCAGGGTCAGCCCCTTGGACGGGCAGACCGGCTCGCAGAAACCGCATTCGATGCACTTGTCGACAATCTCGTCGGCTGCGGGCAGCGGCTTGAGGTTCTTCAGATGAATATCCGGGTCTTCGCTTAGGATCACGTCAGGGTTGAGGATGCCCCGCGGGTCCAGCAGGCGCTTGATGCGCCACATCAGCTGGTAGGCGTCGCTGCCCCATTCCAGCTCGACGAAGGGCGCCATGTTGCGTCCGGTCCCGTGTTCGGCTTTGAGCGAGCCGCCGAACTCCACCGCTACCAACTGCGCCACGTCCTGCATGAAAGCGTCGTAGCGGGCCACTTGTTCCGGGCTGTCGAAGCCCTGGGTGAAGACGAAGTGCAGGTTGCCCTCCAGGGCATGGCCGAAAATGATGGCTTCGTCGTAATGGTGCTTGTCGAACAGGGCGATCAGGCGGTTGACGCCTTCAGCAAGTTGTTCGATGGGGAAGGTGACGTCTTCGATGATCACCGTGGTGCCGGTCTGGCGCACGGCGCCGACGGCGGGGAAAGTATCCTTACGGATTTTCCACAGCTGGTTGTAGACGGACGGGTCTTCGCTGAAATCGACCTTCTGCTCCAGCGGGAACACAGCGATGGACGCCATGATCAGGTTGAGCTGGTCGTGCAGCAGGCTCTGGCTGGCGGCGCGCGACTCGATCAATAGGGCGCAGGCGCTGGCCGAAAGGCCTATGACCCATTCCGGCATGCCCGGCTTGTTCTCCACCGAGCGCAGGCTGCGCCGGTCGAGCAGCTCCACCGCGGACACCGGCTGGCTTTTCAGCAGGGTAACGGCCTTGCAGCAGCTTTCCACATCGGGGAACACCAGCAGCGCCGAGGCCTTGTGCGGGTGTTCGGGCACGGTGTCGTAGGTCACCGCGCTGATGAAACCGAGCGTGCCTTCGGAGCCCACCAGCAGGTGGCTGAGGATGTCCAGCGGTTCGTCGTAATCGACCAGGGCGTTGAGCGACAGGCCGGTGGTGTTCTTCAGGCGGTACTTGTGGCGGATCTTGATGGCCAGGTCGGCATTGGCGCGGGTCTGCCGTCCCAGTTCGGCCAATTGGTCCAGCAGGGTGGCGTGGCTGTTTCGGAAGGCGGCCACGCTGGACGCGTCTTCAGTATCCAGCAAGGTGCCATCGGCCAGCACCAGGCGCAGGCCGGCAAGGGTGTGGTAGCTGTTTTGCGCCGTGCCGCAGCACATGCCGCTGGCGTTGTTGGCGACGATACCGCCGATCTTGCAGGCGTTGATTGAGGCCGGATCAGGGCCGATCTTGCGGCCGAAGGGGGCAAGCCAGGCGTTGGCCTGGGCGCCGATGACGCCAGGTTGCAGGCGAATCTGGGCGCCGCCCTCACGAATTTCGCGGCCGTTCCAGTGGTCGCCCAAAACCAGCAGCACCGAATCGGTAATGGCTTGGCCGGAAAGGCTGGTGCCAGCGGCGCGGAAGGTCACCGACACGAGTTCGGCGTGGGCGGCCTGGAGCAGGGCGATGACTTCGGCTTCGCTCTCGACGCGGATCACCAGCTTGGGAATCAGTCGATAGAAGCTGGCATCGGTACCGAAGGCCAAGGTGGACAGCGGATCATCGAAGCGGCGTTCGTGGGGGATCAGCTTTTCGACCGTATTGAGGAACGGAATCGGCAGGCTCATGCATCCTCCAGGATCAACACCACCAGATCCTTCGGCCCGTGGGCGCCGTAGGCGAGCACTTGCTCGATGTCAGCGGTCTTGGAGGGACCGGAGACGAGCAGGGCGTTGGTCGGCATGCCGGCCGCCCAGCGGTGCTTCTGCTGCACCTCGTAGAAGTTGTCCTGCACCTCGCTGGCGTTCAGCAGGGCGAAATGCACGGGTGGCACCAGGCTCATCAGGCGTGGCTCATCAGGCGTTGGCCATATGATCAGACTGCCGGTGGCGGCGATGCCGCCGAGGGTGCCGGTCAGGCTGGCGGCGGTGTCGTTGAAGAGCTCGGCCTTCCACTCTTCGATAGGTCGATCGTAGGCCTTGAGGGGAGTCTGAATGGCGTGTTGCTGCCAGTATTCCTGGACTCGCTGGCCATGCTCGGTGCCCGGGGCGATCAGTAGATTGGGCAAGCCGCGTTTGGTCACCAGGCGTGCGAGCAGGGCCGGCCACTCGTCACGTCGCGTGAGGTGGGTCTCCGTGTGGACCGCCTCCATCAGTTGGCGCAGGCGCGGAATGCGTTGTTCGGCCGGGTAGCTCCAGGGCTGGGTCACCAGGGCTTCGTCGAAGTCGTCGGCAATCGGCGTGGTGCCTTCCAGGCTTCTCTTCAACTTGGCGAGGATGTTCTGCTTGGCGCTCATGTCAGTCGTTCCCCAGGTGTTCGCGGGCAAGTTCGTGCAGGGAGCGCGAGGCCGGTCTCGGCGCGCTGTGGTTCTGCGTCCAGGGGCCGATGTTATTCGGCGTGAGGCCGCGCAGACGGGTGGCCAGGAAGCTGAAGGCGCGGTACAGCGCAGGCGAGGTGTTGAGCAGGCGCCAGCCTTTCCACAACAGCCGTTCGCGGGGCGAGTACTTGCTGCCCTGGCCGCGCATGACCTTGTACGGATTGTCCGGTGCCTTGATGTTTTCTTCGCGCAGGCGGCGTAGAAGCGAGGGAATCGGAATCTTCACCGGGCACACTTCACCACAGGCACCGCACAGCGAAGAGGCGCTGGGGTGGTCCGGAACCTTGTCCAGCCCCACCAGGTGCGGAGTGATGATCTTGCCGATGGGGCCAGGGTAGACCTCACCGTAGGTGTGGCCGCCGACGCGGGTGTACACCGGGCAATGATTCATGCAGGCGCCGCAACGGATGCAGTTCAGCGTCTGGCGCAGTTCGCTGTCGGCGAAGGCCTGGCTGCGACCATTGTCCAGTAGCACCAAGTGGACTTCCTCGGGGCCGTCCAGCTCATCAGCCTTGCGTGGGCCGGAGATCATGTTGACGTAGGTGGTGATCGGCTGGCCCAGCGCGGAGCGGGTCAGCAGGGACAGCAACGGCACCACGTCGCGCAGGTTCTGCACCACTTTCTCGATGCCGGTCACGGCAATGTGCACCGGCGGCACAGTGGTGGACATCCGGCCGTTGCCTTCGTTCTCCACCAGCAGCAGGGTGCCGGTTTCAGCCACGGCGAAGTTGACCCCGGAAACGCCGATATCGGCCTCGAAGAACTTCTGCCGCAAGATGCGCCGGCCAATCTGGATAAGCTGGTCGACGTCCCTGGTGTACTCCACGCCGAGCTTGTCGTGGAACAGGGACGCGACCTGACCGGCGTTCTTGTGGATTGCCGGCATGATGATATGAGAAGGCTTCTCGTGGTCGAGCTGGACGATGTACTCGCCCATGTCCGATTCCAGGCATTCGATGCCATGGCCTTCGAGGACATGGTTCATTTCCATTTCCTCGCTGACCATCGATTTGCCTTTGATCACTTGCCGGGCCTCGTGAGCCTGGATGATCGAGAGGACGATGGCATTGGCCTCGTCCACCGTCTCCGCCCAGTGCACTTTCACACCGTTGCGGGTCAGGTTTTGCTCAAGCTGCTCGAGTAACTCGGGCAGCCTGGATAGCGCACGGGCGCGGATGCGGTTGCCCAGGGCACGCAGTCGCTCGCGTTCGTCGGCATCGCTGAAGGCGCTGGCGCGCTTGGCCATCAGCGAGTCCATGGCACTGCGGAAGTTACGCCGCAACTGGCCATCCCCCAGGGCTTCGTGGGCCCTGGATTTGAAATCATCGCGCAGTTGCACCGCTGGGATACGGGCTTCCATGTTCATCGCCGACCTCCGGTGCGTTGCCAGAGGAAGGTCGCCAGATGTTGCCCGCGCAACGCTTCCTTTTGTTTCTCAAATGCGCCGTTGATGTTCATCAAGCAGCCGCAGTCGGCGCTGATCACCTCGTGGGCGCCGGAATCCTTCAGGGCACGGGTCTTGTCCGCGACCATGGCACCGGAAATATCCGGCATGCGTACCGAGAAGGTGCCGCCAAAACCGCAGCACTCACTCTCATGGTCATGATCGACCCGTTCCACCTGGCCCAGCTGCGCCAATAAGGCACGGCCGTGCAGGTGGGTGTTCATTTCGCGGCGTGCGCTGCATGACGTGTGCAGCGCCACCTTCACTGGGCTGCCGTGGTCCTTGAGCTGCACTTTGCATACATGCAGGAGGAACTCGGCCAGCTCGAAGGTCCGTGCCGCTAAAGCGCGGGCCTGCTTCAACAGTTCCGGCTCGTCCTTGAACAGCTCTGCATAGTGCTCACGCAGCATGCCGGCGCAGGAGCCGGAAGGCACCACGACGGGCCAGTCCTCCTGGAACAGCGCCAGCTGGGCCCTCGCGACCTTGCGTGCTTCCTCGGTGTAGCCGGATGTATAGGCCGGCTGGCCGCAGCAGCTCTGCCCTTGCGGGAAGTGCACCTTGATGCCTTCGCGTTGCAGCAGGCGGATGGCATCCAGGCCGGCCTCGGGGAAGAACAGGTCGACTACGCAGGTACCGAAGAGGTAGACCTGTGCCGGCTTTTGCACGGGGTAGGTGCGTGGGGCTGGCAGGGGCGGCGCAACGCGGGTGGCGTTGGGCGCGGCGTCATGGAAAAGCTCGCTCATCTGGCGTTTCTCCGGGTGGTCCCGGTTATCCGTCCAGCATAGGCGCCAAAGCTTTCGGCAACCTTGCTGGGCGGGTTCTGGGTTGCTGGCGCCGGGCTGACCGGCACCGTTTATCTCAAGTCTTATCAACAGTCCTGACGAGCGAGTCGACTGCCGCCCGGCTTGTCGAGAGCGGCAGGGAGACTCCCACGACAGATGTCAATGAACCAGCATGCCGGTGAACACGTAGGCTTGGGCCAAGGTGATCAGGCCGACCATGGTGGCAAAGATCAGACTGTGCTTCAGGGTGAAGCGGAACAGGTCCGACTCTTTGCCGACCATTCCGGTTGCGGCGCAGGCAACGGCAATGGATTGCGGTGAGATCATCTTGCCGGTCACGCCGCCGCTGGTGTTGGCCGCGACCAGCAAGGTGTCGTTGACACCGATCTGGTGGGCAGTGGTTGCTTGCAGCGAGCCGAACAGGGCATTGGAGGAGGTGTCCGAACCGGTCAGGAACACGCCCAGCCAGCCGAGGAACGGCGAGAAGAACGGGAACAGCGCGCCGGTACCGGCCAGAACCAGAGCCAGGGTGGTGGACATGCCGGAGAAATTGGTGACAAAGGCAAATGCCAGCACCATGCCGATAGAGAGGATCGGCCACTTCAGCTCGACGAACGTTTCCTTAAGAGTGGTAAGACCAATTTTTATATGGATGGAAAGGATGGCCATGGAGATCAGGGCCGAAAAGAAGATCGCGGTGCCGGTAGCCGATACCGGGTCGAACTTGTACACGGCCGGGATGGCTGTGGCCGTCGCAACGATCGGAGCGCCTTTCATTACCAACTGGTCCAGGTGCGGGATGGCGAACAGGAAGACGAACTGCTCCAGTGCGCCGCCCGGGGCGAACATGGCCTTGAAGGGTTTCAGGGTCCAGATGGTCACCAGCACGGTGAGAACCAGGAAGGGCGACCAGGCCTTGACGATTTCGCCAAAGCTGTAGGGTGAAGGTGTGGTGGTGCGCGGACCGCCGAAGCCGCCCAGCACGGCTGCGCCACCGGAAATGCCGACCACTTCAGCGTCTTCTGCGCGCGTGGGTTGCCATACCTTGAGGAACAGGGTCAGGGAAACCAGGCTGACCAGCGCCGACGTGATGTCCGGCAGTTCTGGACCGATGAAGTTGGATGTGAAGTACTGGGTGACGGCGAAACTGGCGCCGGCCACTAGGGCTGCTGGCCAGGTTTCCTTGATGCCGCGCCAGCCGTCCATCATGGCGACCAGCCAGAAGGGCACGATGATCGACAGCAGCGGCAGCTGGCGGCCTGTCATGGCGCCGATCTTGAACGCATCGATGCCGGTGACCTGGCCTGCGACGATGATCGGGATGCCTAGGGCGCCGAAGGCTACAGGTGCAGTGTTGGCGATCAGGCAGAGGCCAGCTGCGTAGAGCGGATTGAAGCCCAGACCGACGAGCAGGGCCGCGGTGATTGCTACCGGAGCGCCGAAGCCAGCAGCCCCCTCGAGGAATGCGCCGAAGGAGAAGCCGATCAGCAGCACCTGCAGGCGCTGGTCGTCGGTGATCGACAGCACCGAGCTGCGGATCACTTCGAACTGGCCGCTCTTCACCGTGAGTTTGTAGAGGAATACAGCGGCCACGATGATCCACGCGATCGGCCACAGGCCATAGGCAAAGCCATAGCCGGCGGCCGCAAAGGCCATGTCAGCGGGCATGTCGAAAGCGATGATGGCGACTGCCAGCGACAGCGCCAGAGTAATGGTGCCGGCTATGTGACCCTTCATGCGGAAAACCGCAAGGGCGAGGAAGAAGAACACGATGGGGATCAAGGCGACGAGCGCCGACAGCCCGAGGCTGCCGAGGGGGGTATAGAGCTGCTGCCAGGTTTGCATCTTGGGGTGGCTCCCTAATTGTTTTTGGAGTGCCTGTTAGCCGGATCGAGCGGTGACCGCCTCGCTTGTGGCGAAACGGAAGGCTAAGACCGAGTCGGCGCTATTTGTCGAATAATTGGTAATACCAATTTACAAAGGCGACGGCTCAGGGTAAAAGCCTTGTTGTGGTTGTGTCAATTTGTCGCCCTACAACTTTGGTCGATCGGTTGTTTTGGGTGCCGTTCTTGTTTGTGTGTGACGCTCTGGTTAGGCTGCCGCGGCAAGCGCCAAAAGCGCCGAGTTATAAGGCCGCCTGAGGGGCGTGGAAGGGGTGGATAGAGCTATGGGTTTTGGTCAGGTGCGGCAGCGCCGTCTGTCGGACGATATCGTCAGCCAGCTGGAGTCGATGATTCTCGAAGGCACCTTGAAGGCGGGGGAGCGTCTTCCGGCTGAACGGGCGCTTGCCGAGCAGTTTGGCGTGTCCCGGCCATCGCTTCGCGAGGCGATCCAGAAGTTGGTAGCCAGGGGGTTGTTGGTCAGTCGGCAGGGCGGTGGCAACTACGTGGCGGCCGGGCTGGGCTCGACCTTCAGTGATCCGTTGTTGCTGCTGCTGGAGAACAACCCGGAGGCCCAGCGCGATCTGCTGGAATTCCGTCATACCCTGGAAGGCTCGTGCGCCTTCTATGCGGCGCAGCGCGCGACACCGGTGGACCATGAGCGCCTGGCCGAAGCCTTCGAGGCGCTGCAGGTGTGCTATGCGCCAGGCAGCAAGGCAACTCGCGAGGAGGAGGGGGCGGCGGATGCTCGTTTCCACCTTGCAATAGCCGAGGCCAGCCACAACGCAGTGCTACTGCATACCATCAGAGGCTTGTTCGATCTGCTCAAGCACAACGTGGTAACCAATATTGGCGGCATGTACATGCAGCGCAGTGAAACTCGCGAGATGCTGATGAGCCAGCATCGCGCGCTGTACGAGGCCATCATCGAGAGGCGGGCGATCGAAGCGCGGGAAATCTCACATCAGCACATCCAGTATGTGCAGGAGGTGCTCGAGGAGTCGCAGTTGGAGGCTCAGAGAATGGCCCGGGCGCAGCGCCGTCAGAGGCACTGAGGCGGCGGGCGAAGACTCGCCCGTTATTCCTTGCCTTTGCTGCGAATGGCGCGCTGGATCTCACGGTCGGAATCGCGTTCCCGCTCCGTGGCGCGCTTGTCGAATTCCTTCTTGCCTTTCGCCAGCGCGATCTCGCACTTGATCAGGTGCTTCTTCCAGTACAGCGACAGTGCCACGCAGGCGTAGCCTTTCTGCTGGACTGCACCGAACAGTTTGCCCAGTTCGCGCTTGTGCAAGAGCAGCTTGCGCGTGCGAGTCGGGTCTGCGATCACGTGGGTGCTGGCGGTTTTCAGCGGGGTAATGTGGCTACCGAGCAGCCATGCCTCGCCGTCCTTGAGCAGCACGTAGCTGTCCACCAGTTGCGCCTTGCCAGCGCGCAGACTCTTCACTTCCCAGCCGGCGAGAGCCAGTCCGGCCTCGAACTTCTGTTCGATGGAATAGTCGTGCAGCGCCTTCTTGTTAAGGGCGATGGTGCCTTGGGGATGTTTCTTTTGCTTAGCCATAGGCGGCGCATTATAGGGAGTCGAAGACGGCGCGGCTACGGCGGCGTAGGCTTGAGCGACGTCGGCGAATCCCTGACAATGCGGATCTTTTTTTGACCAGCCCGTCCCGGCACGTATCCGTGTGGCGAGGCTCGGTATCTGTTTCGAGGCCAAGATGACCACGCATATCCAGCGCTCCGCCCTATTGCCGTTCCCTGCGCAGGCGCTCTACGACCTGGTCAACGATGTTGAGAGCTATCCGGATTTCCTGCCTTGGTGCTCGGCTGCCGTGGTGATGGAGGAGAGTGAGGTACATATGCTGGCCAGCCTAGAGGTGGCCAAGGGTAGCCTTACTCAGCGCTTCGTGACTCGTAATGCGCTGGTTGCCGGCCAGAGCATCGAGATGAATCTGGCAGAGGGGCCTTTCTCCCAGTTGCACGGTGTCTGGCATTTCAAGGCGTTGGGCGACAAGGCATGCAAAATCAGCCTTGACCTGACCTTCGACTACGCTGGTCCTATCGTGAAAGCGACTTTAGGCCCGCTGTTCAACCAGGCCGCCAATACCCTCGTCGATGCCTTCTGCCAGCGTGCGAAGCAGTTGTATGGCTGAGTCTTTGATAAAGGTCGAAGTGGTCTACGCGCTGCCTGATCGGCAGCAGTTGCTGTGTGTGCAGGCGGCGCCAGGAACCACCGCCAGGGCTGCGGTGCTGCGCTCGGGAATGGGAGTGTATTTTCCGGAATTGGACTTGGCGACTTGCCCGCTGGGCATATTTGGCAAATCCCTGCCCAGGCCCGAGGAGCGAGTGCTGGAGGAGGGGGATCGGGTGGAGATATATCGGCCGCTGGTTGCTGACCCCAAGGAAGTGCGTAAACAGCGTGCGGCCAGGGCGGTCCAGGCGCGGCAGGGGTCGCTGGGCGACTGATGTCGAAGGCGTGAAAAAGCCCGGGTCCAGCCCGGGCTTTTTTTGTTTGTCGCGTATTACTGAGGCGCGGTTTCCAGCGGCTCCGGCATGGGCACGGGGATCGTTTCGACGCTGTCCACTTCCTTCTGGATTTGTTCTTGCAGTGAACCGGGTTTCGGCGGCTCGTCAGCCTTGGGCTGCTCGGCAGCTTGCGAGGGCTTGACCTCGGTGGTGCTGCTTTCGGTCCCCAGAATGGCTTCGTCGCGGCTCACGCCAGGCATGAAGTCGCCGGCCAGGCCGATCAGCTGATCGTTGTTGTCGAACATCAGGCTGACGCGCTCTTGCATACGCTGGCTTCCGCCTGGCTGCATGCTGTACAGATAATCCCAGCGGTTGGCGTGAAACGTATCGGTAATCAGCGGGTTGCCCATGATAAACCGCACTTGACGTCGGGTCATTCCAGGCTTCAACTGGTCTATCATGTCCTGCGTTACGACGTTGCCCTGCTGGATATCGATCTTGTAGACCCCAGGGAACGAGCAACCGGCGAGTGCGAGCAAGCCTGCGAAGGAGAGGCTGGTCAGCAGGAGCTTGGTGTTTTGCATCGGTGGGAGACTTCCACTATCTTGGCTGGGCATTAAAAGCCCGATCATACCTGCATTAAGGGAAGCTGCGAAAGCCGCATTCCTCGAGAAAGCTGACCATGGTTGAAAACAACGAACTGCGAAAAGTCGGCCTGAAGGTAACCTTGCCTCGGGTCAAAATCCTGCAGATGCTCGACTCTGCCGAGCAGCGCCACATGAGCGCCGAGGATGTCTACAAGGCGCTTATGGAGGCTGGCGAAGATGTGGGATTGGCCACCGTCTACCGGGTCTTGACCCAGTTCGAAGCGGCCGGTCTGGTGGTTCGCCACAACTTCGATGGTGGCCATGCCGTGTTCGAGTTGGCCGATAGCGGCCATCACGATCATATGGTCTGTGTGGACACCGGCGAGGTTATCGAGTTTTTCGATCCTGAGATCGAAAAACGCCAGAAGGAGATCGTCAAGGAGCGCGGCTTCGAGTTGGTCGACCACAATCTGGTGTTGTACGTGCGCAAGAAGAAATAATTCTTGCTGTCATGAGAAAGGCGACCCTCGGGTCGCCTTTTTTGATTCCCTGGGGCCGTTTCAGCCTTTCGCGCTGGTGACCATCTTCCTAGCGTGTGCCAGGGATTCGTCGGTCAGGTCGAGGCCGCCGAGCATGCGCGCGATTTCCTCGATGCGCGGAGTCTCGTCCAGCTTGGCCACTGCCGTCCGGGTTTCCTGGCTGCGGCGATCCTTGTGTACGAAAAGGTGATGGTGCCCTTGGGCGGCAACCTGTGGTAGGTGGGTCACGGTCAGCACCTGGCCACGCTCGCCAAGGCGGCGCAGTAGCTGGCCGACCACTTCTGCGGTAGGGCCGCCGATGCCGACGTCGACTTCGTCGAATACCAGGGTTGGGACTCGCGAGGTTTGTGCGGTGATGACCTGGATCGCCAGGCTGATACGTGACAGTTCACCACCTGAGGCGACCTTGGCCAACGCCTTTAGTGGGTGGCCGGGGTTGGCGCTGACGAGAAACTCCACTTGCTCCAGGCCGAAGTGCTGCGGCTCGTCGGTTTGGCTGGCGCGCAACTGGATGCTGAAGCGCCCGCCAGGCATTCCCAGACGTTGCATCTCCGCCTCGACCGCGCTTGCGAGGTGGTCCGCTGCCCGGGCGCGCAGGTTGCTGAGCTCGCTGGCTTTCTCCTGATAGTGACGGGTATAGGCAGTGAGCTCCTCGGCGAGGCGCTCGGCGGCTTCGTCGTCGGCGTTGAGCGTTTCCAGCTCTTCCAGAAGGCTCTGTTGAAGATTAGCGAGGTCACTCGGCTGGACCCTGTGTTTGCGCGCCAGGGTGTAGATGGTGTCTAGACGTTCTTCCAGCTGTTGTTGGCGCTCCGGGTCGGCATCGAAGTGGTCAAGGAAGCGATTGAGCTCGCCGATGGCCTCCTCCACCTGAATCTGTGCGCTGGACAGTAAAGTGACGGCTTCGCCAAGGGCAGTCGGTTGCGTCGGGAAGGCGGTTAGTCGGTTGAGGCTGGAGGTCAGTGCGCTTAGCACGTTGCCGGCGTCGCTTTCACTGCAGAGCTCGACCACTTGCCGGCAAGCTGCCAGCAGGCTTTCTGCATTCGCCAGGTTCTTGTGCTCGATTTCAAGCTGCTCGAGTTCGTTCTCGCCCAATGCGAGGCTTTCCAGTTCGTCGAGCTGGTAGCTCAGCAGCTGGTGGCGGGAGCGGTGTTCATCGCTCGATCGGGATATCCGTTCGAGTTCATGGCGGGTCTGCCGCCAGCGCTGCGCAGCCAGCTGGACTTGGCGGGCGAGTTCGCTGGCGCCTGCGTATTCGTCGAGCAGTCGACGGTGCGTATCGGTCTTCAGGAGTGACTGGTGTTCGTGCTGGCTGTGAATATCGATCAGCAGCTCGCCGAGGGCTCTGAGGTCGCTTTGTGGACAGGGGCTGCCGTTGATGTAGGCGCGAGAGCGGCCTTCTGCCGTGATCACTCGGCGAAGAATGCAGGGGCCTTCATTTTCCAGGTCGCGTTCGGCCAGCCAGGTGCGGGCCTCAGGGATATCGCCAATGTCGAAGCTGGCCAGGATATCCGCCTTGTCCGCGCCGGGTCGGACCACACTGTTCTCGGCGCGGTCGCCGAGCGTCAGGCCAAGTGCGTCGAGCATGATTGACTTGCCGGCACCGGTTTCACCGGTGATCACCGACATGCCGCCTTCGAGCTCCAGGTCGAGATGCTCGACGATGGCGTAGTTGTGAATGGACAGGTGTACCAGCATGGTGCGACTCCCGCGCTGTGATGGCTGTCTATTTATACAGTGTTTGTTTTCTGGCTGACAATTGCCTCTGGCCCTTGAACCGACAAATTGCGACCCCATATAGGCCGACAGAACGGCGGGTTATTCCCGCAGCCGTCTTTTATGAGGAGGAACACATGGCCGACGAACAGACCCTGGATACCCAGACCCCAGAAGCGAATCCCACTGCCGAGGCCGCGTCGGGCGACGATCTGGCTACTCGCGTGCAGGTGCTGGAAGAGCAACTGGCCGCAGCCCAGGATCAGTCGCTGCGTGTCGCCGCTGAACTGCAAAACATTCGTCGCCGTGCCGAGCAGGACGTGGAAAAGGCGCATAAGTTCGCCCTCGAAAAGTTCGCCAACGACCTGCTGCCTGTAGTCGACAGCCTAGAGCGCGGCTTGGAGCTGACCAGTGCTGATGACGAGTCGATCAGACCGGTGCGTGAAGGTATGGAGCTGACGCTCAAGCTGTTCCACGACACCCTCAAGCGTTATCAGTTGGAGCCGGTCGACCCCCATGGCGCCCCGTTCAATCCGGAGCACCACCAGGCCATGGCGATGGAAGAGAGCACTCATGCTGAGCCGGGCAGCGTGCTCAAGGTGTTCCAGAAGGGGTATTTGCTCCACGGTCGCCTGCTGCGCCCCGCCATGGTGGTGGTGAGCAAGGCACCCACGCAAACCCCGCCCTCGATCGATGAGAAGGCTTGAAATCCTGGCTCGGGGCCCCATCTGTTAGATCAAGCGTTTATTTGCTGGCGCGGCTGGTTTGCTAGGCCGCGACGAATTCAAAAGTTTCGGGAGAGAGAATATGGGCAAAATTATCGGTATCGACCTGGGGACCACCAACTCCTGTGTGGCCATCCTGGAAAACGGTAGCGTCAAGGTCATCGAGAACGCCGAGGGCGCGCGCACCACGCCATCCATCATCGCCTACACCAACGATGGTGAGACCCTGGTGGGCCAGTCCGCCAAGCGCCAGGCTGTGACCAACCCGCACAATACTCTGTACGCAGTGAAGCGCCTGATCGGTCGTCGCTTTGAAGAAGACGTCGTGCAGAAAGACATCAAGATGGTCCCTTACAAGATCGCCAAGGCCGACAACGGTGACGCCTGGGTCGAGGTGAAGGGCCAGAAGATGGCACCGCCGCAAATCTCCGCGGAAGTGCTGAAGAAGATGAAGAAAACCGCCGAAGACTACCTCGGCGAGCCGGTGACTGAAGCGGTGATCACCGTTCCGGCATACTTCAACGACAGCCAGCGCCAGGCTACCAAGGACGCAGGCCGCATTGCCGGTCTGGACGTCAAGCGCATTATCAACGAGCCGACTGCGGCCGCACTGGCCTATGGCATGGACAAGGCCAAAGGCGACCACACCGTGATCGTCTATGACCTGGGTGGCGGTACCTTTGATGTGTCGGTGATCGAGATCGCCGAAGTCGACGGCGAGCACCAGTTCGAAGTGCTGGCCACCAACGGTGACACCTTCCTGGGTGGTGAGGACTTCGATATTCGTCTGATCGACTACCTCGTCGACGAATTCAAGAAAGAATCCGGCATGGACCTCAAGGGCGACCCGCTGGCCATGCAGCGCCTGAAAGAGGCTGCCGAGAAGGCCAAGATCGAGCTGTCCTCCGCCCAGCAGACCGACGTCAACCTGCCGTATATCACTGCAGACCAGACCGGTCCGAAGCACCTGAACGTCAAGATTTCTCGTGCCAAGCTGGAAGCGCTGGTGGAGGATCTGGTCGCGCGCACTATCGAGCCGTGCCGCATTGCGCTGAAAGATGCCGGCCTGGACGTGTCCGACATTCAGGAAGTGATCCTGGTTGGTGGTCAGACTCGTATGCCGCTGGTGCAGAAACAGGTCGCCGACTTCTTCGGCAAAGAGCCGCGCAAGGATGTGAACCCGGACGAAGCTGTCGCCATTGGCGCTGCCATTCAGGGCGCCGTACTGGCCGGTGACGTGAAAGACGTGCTGCTGCTCGATGTGTCCCCGCTGACCCTGGGTATCGAAACCCTGGGTGGCGTGATGACTGCGCTGATCGAAAAGAACACCACCATCCCGACCAAGAAGTCCCAGGTGTTCTCGACCGCTGACGACAATCAGTCTGCGGTGACCATCCATGTCCTGCAGGGCGAGCGCAAGCAAGCCGCGCAGAACAAGTCCCTGGGCAAGTTCGACCTGGCCGAGATTCCGCCGGCTCCGCGTGGCGTGCCGCAGATCGAAGTGACCTTCGATATCGACGCCAACGGCATTCTGCACGTGTCCGCCAAGGACAAGGCCACTGGCAAGCAGCAGTCCATCGTGATCAAGGCTAACTCAGGCCTGTCCGAGGAAGAGATCCAGCAAATGGTGCGCGATGCCGAGGCCAACGCCGAGGAAGATCGCAAGTTCGAAGAGCTGGCTGCTGCGCGCAACCAGGGCGATGCGCTGGTTCATGCGACCCGCAAGATGGTTTCCGAGGCTGGCGACAAGGCCACTGCCGACGAGAAAGCGGCCATTGAGAAAGCGGTGGGCGAACTGGAAGTGGCCGTGAAGGGTGACGACAAGGCTGAGATCGAGGCCAAGATGAACGCATTGTCCCAGGCTTCTACCCCGCTAGCGCAGAAGATGTATGCCGAGCAGGGCCAGCAACCGGGCGAGCAGGCTCCGGGTGCCAGCGAAAAGGCGGGTGACGATGCGGTCGACGCCGAGTTCGAAGAGGTCAAGGAAAACAAGTAAGTGTCACGCTTGCTTCCGCACCAGTGTGCGGGGTTGATCGCCCCGCACGCCTGAACCGCCACGCGGGAGCTTGCTCCCGCGTTGACGCGTCTGGAGGGGGCGAAATTTAGAGTGCAGGAAACCTATGGCTAAACGTGACTTTTACGAAATCCTCGGTGTAGAGCGCGGTGCGAGCGAGGCCGAGCTGAAGAAGGCGTATCGACGCCTGGCAATGAAGCATCACCCGGACCGTAACCCGGATGACAAGGCCGCCGAAGAGAAATTCAAGGAGGCCAACGAGGCCTACGAAGTACTGTCCGACGCCAGCAAGCGTGCCGCGTACGACCAGTATGGCCATGCGGGCGTCGATCCGCAGATGGGGGCTGGCGCGGGCGCTGGATTCGGTGGTGCGAGCTTCTCCGATATCTTCGGTGATGTGTTCAGCGACTTCTTTGGTGGTCAGCGCGGCGGCCAGCGCGGCGGTCCGCAGCGTGGCAGCGATCTTCGCTACACGCTGGAGCTGGATCTGGAAGAGGCGGTACGCGGCACGACCGTAACCATTCGCGTACCGACCTTGGTCAACTGCAAGACTTGCGAAGGCTCAGGGGCGAAGAAGGGCACCAGTCCAGTGACCTGTACCACTTGCGGTGGTATCGGGCAGGTACGTATGCAGCAGGGCTTCTTCTCTGTGCAGCAGACCTGCCCGCGTTGCCATGGCAGCGGCAAGATGATCGCTGACCCGTGCGGCAGCTGTCATGGTCAGGGGCGCGTCGAGGAGCACAAGACGCTGTCGGTAAAGGTTCCGTCCGGCGTTGACACTGGCGATCGCATTCGGCTTTCGGGCGAAGGCGAGGCGGGCGCCCACGGCGGCCCGGCGGGTGACCTCTACGTAGTGGTCAATGTGCGTGAGCACCCGATTTTCCAACGCGACGGCAAGCATCTTTACTGCGAGGTTCCAATCAGCTTCGCTGATGCGGCGCTGGGGGGCGAGCTTGAAGTGCCGACCCTGGATGGCCGGGTGAAACTGAAGATTCCTGAGGCGACCCAGACCGGCAAGCTGTTCCGTCTGCGTGGCAAGGGCGTGGCACCGGTGCGTGGTGGTGGTGCTGGCGACCTGATGTGCCGCGTTGTGGTCGAGACGCCAGTGAACCTCGACAAGCGTCAGCGTGAGCTGCTCGACGAGTTTCGCAAGACGCTCCAGAGCGATGGTTCCCACTCGCCCAGGGCCAGTAACTGGTTCGAAGGCATGAAGCGCTTTTTCGGCGATCTCTAAATAGCCAGGCAGAGGCGGGAGGTCGGAAACACGGCTTCCGGCTTCCGGCCTCGAGCTTCCAGCTTGGAGCTTTCTTCTATGCGACGTATTGCAGTAATGGGCGCCGCCGGGCGCATGGGCAAGAACCTGATCGAGGCGGTGCAGCAGGCGCAGGGCGCTGGCTTGACCGCGGCAGTCGATCGCCCTGACAGCAGCTTGGTAGGCGCTGATGCCGGTGAGTTGGCAGCCCTGGGGCGCATTGGTGTTCCGCTGTCTGGTGATTTGGCCAAGGTTGTCGACGAATTCGACGTGCTGATCGACTTCACTCACCCATCGGTGACCCTGAAGAACCTCGAAATTTGCCGTCAGGCCGGCAAGGCAATGGTCATTGGCACCACTGGCTTCTCTGCTGAGGAAAAGGCCCTGTTGGCTGCTGCGGCGAAGGATATTCCGATCGTCTTCGCTGCCAACTTCAGTGTCGGCGTGAACTTGTGTCTCAAACTGTTGGATACGGCTGCGCGCGTGTTGGGTGACGATGTCGATATCGAGATCATCGAGGCGCATCACCGGCATAAGGTCGATGCGCCGTCCGGTACCGCTCTGCGCATGGGTGAAGTAGTGGCTGAAGCGCTGGGGCGTGATCTCGCCAAGGTCGCTGTTTATGGGCGCGAAGGACAGACAGGTGCGCGGGCTCGTGAAACCATTGGTTTCGCCACTGTGCGTGCAGGTGACGTGGTGGGCGATCACACCGTCTTGTTTGCAGCCGATGGTGAGCGTGTTGAAATTACGCACAAGGCATCCAGCAGGATGACCTTCGCCAAAGGGGCTGTCCGCGCGGCCTTGTGGCTGGATGGCCAGTCGGCGGGCCTGTACGACATGCAGGACGTGCTTGGGCTTCGCTGAGTCGCTGAATTGGGGGTGTCATTCGAGTGGACCGAAATGACGCATTCCTGTAAACTGCAGCTTTAGTGTGTCCACTAAAAGTTACGCAGAATGGCTCAGATAAAAAAGCGGGGTGACGGTATCAACGTCATCCCGCTTTTTTACAACCTGCGTTTGCTTCAGCCTTGATCTACGGGAGGTCTTCTTGACTAAGCCAGCCATACTCGCGCTTGCCGACGGCAGCATTTTTCGCGGCGAAGCCATTGGGGCCGATGGCCATACCATCGGCGAGGTAGTGTTCAACACTGCCATGACCGGCTATCAGGAAATCCTTACCGATCCTTCCTATGCCCAGCAAATCGTTACCCTGACTTACCCGCATATCGGCAACACCGGGACTACCCCGGAAGATGCCGAGTCCGACCGTGTGTGGGCTGCGGGCCTGATCATTCGTGATCTGCCACTGCTGGCCAGCAGTTGGCGTGACAAGCAGTCGCTGCCGGACTACCTGAAAGCCAACAACACGGTCGCCATCGCCGGCATCGACACCCGTCGCCTAACCCGCATCCTGCGTGAAAAGGGCTCGCAGAACGGTTGCATCCTCGCGGGCGCGGACGCCACCGAAGAGAAAGCACTGGAACTGGCTCGCAGCTTCCCAGGCCTCAAAGGCATGGACTTGGCCAAGGTAGTCTCCTGTGAAGAGCGCTATGAGTGGCGCTCCAGCGTTTGGAACCTTGCGACCGACAGCCACCCGGAGATCGCTGCAAGCGACCTGCCTTACCATGTTGTGGCCTATGACTTCGGCGTGAAGCTGAACATCCTGCGCATGCTGGTCGCCCGTGGTTGCCGCTTGACCGTGGTGCCGGCCCAGACTCCGGCCAGCGAAGTGCTGGCACTGAACCCGGACGGCATCTTCCTCTCCAATGGCCCTGGCGACCCCGAGCCTTGTGACTATGCCATCCAGGCTATCCGCGAGTTCCTCGAGACCGACATCCCGGTCTTCGGTATCTGCCTCGGCCATCAGCTGCTGGCCCTGGCCTCCGGCGCAAAGACCCTGAAAATGGGGCACGGCCACCACGGCGCCAACCACCCGGTGCAGGACCTCGATTCCGGTGCGGTGATGATCACCAGCCAGAACCACGGTTTCGCTGTGGAGGAGTCCACTCTGCCGGGCAATCTGCGCGCCACCCACAAGTCGCTGTTCGACGGCACCCTGCAGGGTATCGAGCGCACCGACAAGGAGGCCTTCAGCTTCCAGGGGCACCCAGAAGCCAGTCCCGGTCCGCACGACGTGGCCCCGCTGTTCGATCGCTTCATCGAAGCCATGGCCAAGCGCCGCTAAGCAAGCCTGCCGACTGACCAAAGGATTCGAGTAACAAACATGCCAAAACGTACAGATATCAAAAGTATCCTGATCCTCGGCGCCGGCCCGATCGTCATCGGCCAGGCCTGCGAGTTCGACTACTCCGGCGCCCAAGCCTGCAAGGCGCTGAAGGAAGAGGGTTTTCGTGTCATCCTGGTGAACTCCAACCCGGCCACCATCATGACCGACCCGGCCATGGCTGATGCGACCTATATCGAGCCGATCAAATGGGCCACCGTGGCCAAAATCATCGAGAAAGAACGTCCTGACGCTCTGCTGCCCACCATGGGTGGCCAGACCGCGCTGAACTGCGCCCTGGACCTGGAGCGCCACGGCGTCCTGGAAAAGTTCGGCGTAGAGATGATCGGCGCCAATGCCGACACCATCGACAAGGCTGAAGACCGTTCCCGTTTTGACAAGGCCATGAAATCCATCGGCCTGGCATGCCCGCGCTCCGGCATTGCTCATAGCATGGAAGAAGCCTACGGGGTTCTGGAAAAGGTCGGCTTTCCCTGCATCATCCGTCCGAGCTTCACCATGGGCGGCACCGGCGGCGGCATCGCCTACAACCGCGAGGAGTTCGAAGAAATCTGTGCTCGTGGTCTGGACCTGTCCCCAACCAACGAGTTGCTGATCGACGAATCGCTGATCGGCTGGAAGGAGTATGAGATGGAGGTTGTCCGCGACAAGAAGGACAACTGCATCATCGTCTGCTCCATCGAGAACTTCGACCCGATGGGCGTGCATACCGGTGACTCGATTACCGTTGCCCCGGCGCAGACCCTGACTGACAAGGAATACCAGATCATGCGCAACGCCTCCTTGGCGGTGCTGCGTGAGATCGGCGTCGAGACCGGCGGCTCAAACGTGCAGTTCGGTATCTGCCCGAACACCGGGCGTATGGTCGTGATCGAGATGAACCCGCGAGTATCGCGTTCCTCGGCCCTGGCCTCCAAGGCGACCGGTTTCCCGATCGCCAAGATCGCCGCCAAGCTGGCCGTCGGCTACACCCTGGACGAGTTGCAGAACGACATCACCGGTGGCCGCACCCCGGCGTCCTTCGAGCCGGCCATCGACTACGTGGTGACCAAGGTTCCGCGCTTTGCCTTCGAGAAGTTCCCCAAGGCTGACGCTCGTCTGACCACTCAGATGAAGTCCGTGGGCGAGGTGATGGCCATTGGCCGTACCTTCCAGGAGTCGGTGCAGAAAGCCCTGCGCGGTCTGGAGGTGGGGGTTGCCGGCTTCGATCCTAAGCTGGACCTGAATGATCCTGAAGCTGAAAGCATCCTCAAGCGTGAGCTGACGGTGCCGGGCGCCGAGCGTATCTGGTACGTCGCCGACGCCTTCCGTGCCGGCAAGTCGATCGAGGAAATTTTCGACCTGACCCGCATCGACGAGTGGTTCCTGGTGCAGATCGAGGACCTGATCAAGGATGAGGAGCGGATCAAGACCCTCGGCCTGTCCGGCATCGACGCCGACCTGATGCGTAAGCTCAAGCGCAAGGGCTTTTCCGATGCGCGCCTGGCCAAGTTGCTCGGCGTAACCGAAAAGAACCTGCGCAGCCATCGCCACAAGCTCAAGGTGCTGCCAGTCTACAAGCGCGTCGACACCTGCGCAGCTGAGTTCGCCACCGACACTGCCTACATGTACTCGACCTACGAGGAAGAGTGCGAGGCCAATCCGTCGACTCGCGAGAAGATCATGATCCTCGGTGGCGGCCCTAACCGTATCGGCCAGGGCATCGAGTTCGATTACTGCTGCGTGCATGCTGCGCTGGCGATGCGAGAAGACGGCTACGAGACCATCATGGTCAACTGCAACCCGGAAACCGTCTCCACCGACTATGACACCTCCGACCGCCTCTACTTCGAGCCGGTGACCCTGGAGGATGTGTTGGAGATCGTTCGCGTCGAGCAGCCCAAGGGCGTGATCGTGCAGTACGGCGGCCAGACTCCGCTGAAGCTTTGTCGCGCCCTGGAAGAGGCAGGCGTGCCGATCATCGGAACCAGCCCGGACGCCATCGACCGCGCTGAGGACCGTGAGCGCTTCCAGCAGATGGTGCAGCGCCTCAACCTGCGTCAGCCGGCTAACGCTACTGCACGCAGCGAAGACGAAGCATTGGCTCACTCCAAGACCATCGGCTATCCGCTGGTGGTGCGTCCGTCCTACGTTCTGGGCGGTCGTGCGATGGAAATCGTCTACCAGGAGGAAGAGCTCAAGCGCTACATGCGCGAGGCTGTAAAGGTTTCCAACGACAGCCCGGTGCTTCTCGACCACTTCCTCAATTGCGCAATCGAAGTGGACATTGATGCTGTGTGTGACGGTGAGCAAGTGGTGATTGGTGCCATCATGCAGCACATCGAGCAGGCGGGTGTGCACTCCGGCGACTCCGCATGCTCGCTGCCGCCGTACTCACTGCCCAATCACATCCAGGACGAGATTCGCGACCAGGTCAAGAAGATGGCCCTGGAACTCGGCGTCGTCGGTCTGATGAACGTGCAGATGGCGGTGCAGGGCGAAGACATTTACGTCATCGAAGTGAACCCGCGAGCCTCCCGTACCGTGCCTTTCGTCTCCAAGTGCATCGGCGAGTCACTGGCCAAGGTGGCTGCGCGTGTCATGGCTGGCAAGAGCCTGGCTGAACTGAACTTCACCCGGGAGATCATCCCGCCGTTCTTCAGCGTCAAGGAAGCCGTGTTCCCGTTCAACAAGTTCCCGGGTGTCGACCCGATCCTTGGCCCGGAGATGAAGTCCACTGGCGAGGTAATGGGCGTGGGCGACAGCTTCGGGGAGGCTTTTGCCAAGGCCCAGCTGGGGGCGAGCGAGATCCTGCCGAACTCGGGTTGTGCCTTCATCAGCGTGCGCGATGATGACAAGCCGTTTGCCGCCAAGGTCGCCCGTGACCTGGTCGAGCTGGGCTTCGAAGTCGTTGCTACCGCAGGGACCGCGCGCATCATCGAGGCTGCTGGCCTGCCGGTGCGCCGTGTGAACAAGGTGACCGAAGGTCGTCCTCATGTCGTAGACATGATCAAGAACGACGAAGTGACCTTGATCATCAACACCACCGAGGGGCGTCAGTCCATTGCTGACTCCTACTCGATCCGTCGTAACGCCCTGCAGCACAAGATCTGCATCACCACCACCATTGCTGGCGGCGAGGCGATCTGTGAGGCGCTCAAATTCGGTCCTGAGAAGACCGTGCGCCGCTTGCAGGATCTCCATGCAGGAATCAAGGCATGACCAAGTTCCCGATGACCGTCCAGGGCGCTCGCGCCCTGGAAGAAGAGTTGAAGCACCTGAAGACCGTGTTGCGTCCGCAGATCACTCAGGCAATCGCCGAGGCGCGTGAGTTGGGTGACCTGAAGGAAAACGCCGAGTACCATGCCGCCCGTGAGCAGCAGGGCATGGTCGAGGCGCGTATCCGTGATATCGAAGGGCGCCTGCAGAATGCCCAGGTGATTGACGTCGCTTCCTTGCCACGCACTGGCAAGGTGATCTTCGGAGTGACCGTGGATATCGCCAACGTCGATACCGACGAAGCCGTGACCTACCAGATCGTTGGTGACGACGAAGCGGATATCAAGCAAGGCAAGTTGTCGGTCAGTTCGCCAATCGCTCGGGCTCTCGTGGGCAAGGAGGAGGGCGACGTGGTGACCGTCAAAACTCCTAGCGGTATCGTCGAGTACGAGATTGTCGAAGTCCGCCACGTCTGATCGGAGACAGCTCAGTAGGGCGGGCGTGATGGCCTGGCAGCTGGCCCAGGTGTTCTGGGTCGGGGGCCTGTGGTTGCTGCACTTCGTTGTATTGCCGGCGCTGGACCGGATTGGTCTGGCGCCGCTCCTCGTTGAGATGGTGGCGGGGAGTTTGCGTCCGTTGCTGGTTGCTTTTGCGGGATTCTGCACGCTGGTTCAGGCATTGCTGCTGATTCAGGCGGTGGGAGCTACGAGCCTCTGGCGGGACTTGCGCGGCCAGCTGCTCTTGATGGCAATGGCGCTTTCCGCGGTTTTCCTGCTGACGCGCTTATGGGCGCCGACCGCGCTGTTCTGGCTGAACTTCAGCTATCTGCTGTTGGCTTTTTGTGGATTGATATTGGTTGTGCAGGTGGCCCCTTCGAAGGCTGCAAGTGGCCGGGCGCGCTGAGCGCGCGCCCTCATTACGGCCTTAAAGGCCGCTGAAACGGCTGATGTTGGACAGGTTGCGGTTAGGCTTGGGGTTCCTGCGGTAGACGACGGCCATCTTGCCGATGATCTGCACCAGCTCGCAGTTGCCGGCCGAGCAAAGTTCCTCGATCAGCGCCCGACGATCATCGCGCTCGGTGATGCGGAACTGCACCTTGATCAATTCGTGATCGTTCAGTGCGCGTTCGAGCTCGGCGAGCACGCCTTCGGTCAAACCATTCTCGGCCACCGTCAATACCGGTTTCAGGTGATGGCCGATAGATTTGTATTGCTTCTTGTGCTCTGGTGAGAGCGCCATAATCAGACCCCTGCGAAAAAAGGCTGCTAGTTTACCCGAGTGACTCCGGGGCGCACAGCCGAACACGAGGTATCCCGTGGCCCGTTCCAAGACTAGCCAACGTTGGCTGAAAGAACATTTCGATGACCCTTACGTCAAGATGGCGCAAAAGGACGGTTATCGTGCAAGTTGCAAGTTGCTTGAGCTTCAGGAGAAGGACCGCATCCTTCGGCCTGGCTTGGCGGCGGTTGACCTCAGTGCCGCGCCGGGCGGGTGGTCTCAGGCCGCCAGCCGGGTGTTCGGTGACCGTGGTCGATTGATCGCTTCTGACATTCTGGAGATGGACAGCATCCCTGACGTGACCTTCATTCAGGGCGACTTCACCGACGATGCCGTGTTCGCGCAGATTCTCGAGTCCATCGGCGAACACCCGGTAGACCTTGTGATTTCTGATACAGCCCCCAATATGAGTAGGGTGAGGGCTGCCGAGCAGCCTCAATTTATGTACTTGCGTGAACTGGCTCTGGATCTCGCGGGGCGTGTGCCACGGGCGGGGGGATTTTCTGATCACGATATTCCAAGGCGAAGGTTTCGACGTCTACCACAAGCAAGTGTGTGAAATGTTCGACAAGGTACAGATGTGCAAGCCGCTTTCGTCGCGTGATCGCTCCCGGGAGCAATACATGCTCGCGCGAGGCTTTCGCGGGGAATAGACTGCAGCGGATGCTTGGTTCGTCGGTCCTACGTCGGGATTCGTCGCTACCGAGAGGCCAGAGGCCTCATAAAGGGTTACAGACGGCGCCTGCCAGGGGCAGGGGTTGTGTAGTAAGTTAGGCCGGTTATTCACCAGCCGTCATGCGGGGTTCGTGCCAGGACGGTACTCGCTCCAGAGGGTAGCTAATTGAACGATATGGCAAAAAATCTCATCCTGTGGTTGATCATCGCCGCTGTGCTTGTCACGGTGATGAACAACTTCTCCAGCCCGAGCGAGCCGCAGACGCTGAACTATTCCGAATTCATCGAGCAGGTGAAGGAAGGCAAGGTCGAGCGGGTGACCGTCGATGGCTTCGTCATTACCGGGAAGCGCAATGACGGCGAACCGTTCAAGACCGTTCGTCCCGCCATCCAGGACGGTGGCCTCATTGGAGACCTGATTGACAACAACGTTGTCATCGAGGGCAAGCAGCCGGAGCAGCAGAGTATCTGGACGCAGTTGTTGGTGGCCAGCTTTCCGATCCTGGTGATCATTGCTGTCTTCATGTTCTTCATGCGCCAGATGCAGGGTGGCGGCGGCGGTCGTGGAGGTCCTATGAGCTTCGGCAAGAGTAAGGCTCGACTGCTCTCGGAAGATCAGGTCAAGACCACCTTTGCCGATGTTGCGGGTTGCGACGAAGCCAAGGAAGAAGTCAGTGAGCTGGTCGAATTCCTGCGTGATCCGGGCAAGTTCCAGCGTTTGGGTGGCCGCATCCCTCGTGGCGTGCTGATGGTCGGCCCCCCCGGTACCGGTAAGACCCTGCTGGCCAAAGCCATTGCTGGCGAGGCCAAGGTACCGTTTTTCACCATTTCCGGCTCCGACTTCGTCGAGATGTTCGTAGGTGTCGGTGCGTCCCGCGTACGTGACATGTTCGATCAGGCCAAGAAGCATGCTCCCTGCATCATCTTCATCGACGAGATCGATGCGGTTGGCCGTCATCGCGGTGCCGGCCTGGGTGGCGGCCACGATGAACGTGAGCAGACCCTCAACCAGTTGCTGGTAGAAATGGATGGTTTCGAGATGAATGACGGCATCATCGTCATCGCTGCGACCAACCGTCCGGATGTGCTCGACCCGGCGTTGCTGCGTCCTGGCCGCTTCGACCGTCAGGTCGTGGTGGGGCTGCCGGATATCCGTGGTCGTGAGCAGATCCTCAAGGTGCACATGCGCAAAGTACCGATGGGGGACGATGTCGATCCTGGGGTCATTGCACGTGGTACGCCGGGCTTCTCCGGTGCTGACTTGGCCAACCTGGTGAACGAGGCCTCGTTGTTCGCGGCGCGCGTCAATAAGCGCCTGGTCGAGATGAAGGAATTCGAGTTGGCCAAGGACAAGATCATGATGGGCGCCGAGCGCAAATCGATGGTCATGTCCGAGAAAGAGAAGCTCAACACCGCCTACCACGAGGCAGGGCACGCTATCGTTGGCCGCCTGGTACCGGAGCATGATCCGGTCTACAAGGTGTCGATCATTCCACGTGGTCGTGCTCTAGGTGTGACCATGTTCCTTCCTGAGGAGGACCGTTACAGCCTTTCCAAGCGCGCCCTGATCAGCCAGATCTGCTCGCTGTTCGGTGGTCGAATCGCCGAAGAGATGACCCTGGGCTTCGATGGTGTTACTACGGGTGCCTCCAACGACATCATGCGCGCAACCCAGATTGCCCGGAATATGGTGACCAAGTGGGGGCTGTCCGAAAAGCTTGGCCCACTGATGTACGCCGAGGAGGAGGGCGAGGTGTTCCTGGGGCGCAGTGCTGGTTCGCAGCATGCCAATGTGTCCGGTGAAACGGCGAAGATGATTGACCAGGAGGTTCGTCGTATCATCGATGACTGCTACACGACCGCCAAGAGCCTGCTCGCGGAGAACCGTGACAAGCTGGACGCGATGGCTGAAGCCTTGATGAAGTACGAAACCATCGACTCCGAACAGATCGATGACATCATGGCGGGTCGCGCTGCGCGCCAACCCAAGGACTGGGAAGGTGGGTCGGGAACTTCCGGTACGCCGGCACCGCGTGAAGAGGCCAAGCGTCCCGAAACCCCGATTGGCGGGCCGGCAGGCGAGCATTAAGGCCTTTAAATGAAGTCACTGCAGTACCCGACCCGGTTGCCTTGCGGCAGCCGGGTTATAGATTTGGCCCGGCCGCAGGTAATGGGCATTCTCAATGTCACTCCTGACTCATTCTCCGATGGCGGTCGCTTCAGCGCGCGGGACTCCGCGTTGCGTCATGTCGAGGAGATGGTGCTGGCTGGCGCAACCCTGATCGATGTCGGTGGAGAGTCGACTCGTCCAGGGGCCAGACCTGTATCACCAACCGAGGAGTTGGAGCGGGTCGCTCCTGTTGTCGAGGCAATAGCCAAAGAGCTGGATGTTGTGATCTCGCTGGATACGTCCACGCCCGCTGTGATGCGGGAGGGGGCTCGTCTTGGTGCGGGTATGATCAACGACGTGCGCGCATTGCGTCGCGATGGCGCGCTGGACGCCGCAGCGGATACCGGATTGCCTGTTTGCCTGATGCATATGCTTGGGGAGCCAGGGAATATGCAGGAAAATCCCCATTACGAAGATGTTGTGTGCGAGGTGCGGGATTTTCTTGTCGAGCGTATGTCAGCATGCGCGGCTGCTGGCATTCCCACTGAGCGAATCGTACTTGATCCGGGGTTTGGCTTTGCCAAGACACTGGCGCACAACCTGAGCTTGTTCAAGCACCTTGAGGACCTGCACTCGCTCGGGCGTCCTCTGTTGGTTGGCGTTTCGCGTAAAAGCATGATTGGCCAGGCCTTGGGGCGCAAGGTCGATCAACGACTGTATGGAAGCATTGCCCTTGCCGCGCTCGCGGTGGCCAAGGGTGCCTGCATTCTTCGCGTGCACGACGTCGCCGAGACTGTCGACGCGGTACGCATGATCGCTGCAGTAATGGCGGCGGAATAAGAAAAGACGGAGCATTTTCATGAGCAGAAAGTATTTTGGCACCGACGGTATTCGTGGGCATGTTGGTCAATTCCCGATTACTCCGGACTTCATGCTCAAGCTCGGCTGGGCAGCCGGCATGGCGTTTCGCAAGCAGGGCAAGTGCCGCATCCTGATCGGCAAGGACACTCGTATTTCCGGGTACATGTTCGAATCGGCCCTGGAGGCGGGCCTGTCGGCAGCCGGCGCCGATGTCATGTTGCTCGGGCCGATGCCTACCCCGGCGATTGCCTACCTGACTCGCACCTTCCTGGCAGATGCCGGCATCGTGATCAGTGCTTCTCATAACCCGCACGAAGACAACGGCATCAAGTTCTTTTCCGGAAAGGGAACCAAGCTCTCGGATGAGTTGGAGCTGATGATCGAATCGCTCCTGGATCAGCCCATGGAGGTTGTGAGCTCGGAGCAATTGGGCAAGGTTTCGCGTATCAACGACGCGGCAGGGCGATACATCGAGTTCTGCAAGAGTAGCGTCCCCATGAGTACCGATTTCGGAGGCCTGAAGCTGGTCATCGACTGTGCTCATGGCGCTACCTACAAGGTTGCGCCTAGCGTGTTTCGTGAGCTCGGAGCGCATGTGACTGTGCTCGCCGCTCAGCCGAATGGTCTGAACATCAATGAAAACTGCGGCTCGACGCATATGGCGAGCCTGCAGGAGGCAGTGGTGGCTCAGAAGGCGGACTTGGGGATCGCATTTGATGGTGACGGTGACCGAGTGCTGATGGTCGATCACACGGGGGCAGTGGTCGATGGTGACGAGTTGCTGTTCCTGATTGCCCGCGATCTGCTTCGTCGCGGCAAGTTGCAGGGCGGTGTGGTCGGCACGCTGATGAGTAACCTGGGTCTTGAACTGGCATTGAAGGAACTGGATATCCCCTTCGTTCGCGCCAAGGTCGGTGACCGCTACGTAATGAGTGAGTTGCAGACTCGCGACTGGGCAATTGGTGGCGAGAACTCTGGCCACATCGTGTGCGGCCATCTCACTACCACGGGAGATGCCATTATTTCTGCGCTCCAAGTGCTACTGGCGCTGCAGCGAGGCGGGGAGAACCTGGCACAGGCCAGGCAGGCCATGCGCATGTGTCCGCAGGTCCTGGTAAATGTCCGTTTTGCTGGTGGTCAGGACCCGGTCGAGCATCCGGCAGTCAAGGAGGCCTGTGAGCAAGTTACCCAGCGTATGGGTGGCAAGGGGCGAGTGCTGTTGCGCAAGTCCGGTACTGAGCCATTGGTGCGGGTAATGGTCGAAGGTGACGACGAGACGCAGGTCCGTTCTTATGCCGAGGAGCTCGCTAAAGTGGTTAAACAGGTATGTGCTTGATTTAGCTTGCTTGTTTGAAAAGTCTTGGGTAACATCTGCGCCCACTTTGATCGACGAGGTTAAGCATGCGCCGTCCTCTGGTAGCCGGTAACTGGAAGATGCACGGTACCCGCGCCAGCGTCGCAGAGCTGATCAAGGGCTTGCGCCAATTGGTGCTGCCGGCTGGTGTTGAAGTCGCAGTAATGCCGCCCTGTCTGTTCATTAATCAGGTTGTTCAAGGCCTGGATGGCAAGTCGATTGCCGTTGGTGCGCAGAATTGTGCGGTAGAGGCGGCTCAGGGAGCCTTGACCGGTGAAGTTGCGGCAAGTCAGTTGGCAGACGTTGGGTGCAGTCTTGTGCTTGTTGGTCACTCGGAGCGTCGCCAGGTTCTTGGTGAAGGCGATGAGGTTGTGAGTCGCAAGTTTGCAGCGGCTCGGTCGTGTGGTCTGGTTCCGGTGCTCTGTGTCGGTGAGACTCTGGCGGAGCGCGAAGCTGGCAAGACGCTTGAGGTTGTCGGGCGTCAGCTGGGTAGTGTGGTTGAAGCGCTCGGAGTGGGTGCATTCTCGCAGGCGGTGGTGGCTTATGAGCCTGTATGGGCGATAGGCACTGGTCTGACGGCTGGCCCAGCGCAAGCGCAGGAGGTTCATGCTGCGATTCGTGCGCAGTTGGCGGCGGAGAGTGCAGAGATCGCTCGTGGTGTGCGGATTTTGTATGGCGGCAGTGTGAAGGCGGCCAGCGCGGCTGACCTGTTCGGCATGCCGGATATTGATGGGGGGCTCGTTGGTGGTGCCTCCCTGAATGCGGATGAGTTCGGCGCGATTTGTCGTGCCGCAGGAAGCTGACGAGATGCTGGAAACTGTCGTTATTGTTGTGCACTTGTTGGTTGCTTTGGGTGTTGTTGGCCTGGTGCTGATCCAGCAGGGTAAGGGTGCGGATGCTGGTGCTTCTTTTGGTGCTGGCGCTTCGGGGACTGTTTTCGGAAGCCAAGGTTCTGCTACCTTTTTGAGTCGAGTTACTGGTATACTCGCCGCGGTTTTTTTCATAACCAGCCTGGGCTTAGCGTTCTTCGCTAAGGAAAAGGCTGATGCGTTGAGCAACGTTGGTCTGCCGGATCCGGCAGTTCTCGAGGTTCAGCCAAGTAAGCCGGCAGCAAGTGATGTGCCGGTGCTCGAAGAGCAGAAGCCGGCAGGTGGTGCGGTGGAAGTGCCTCAGGCTCCAGAGCAGAAGTAAGGCAGGTTTTTGCCGAGGTGGTGGAATTGGTAGACACGCTACCTTGAGGTGGTAGTGGCCATAGGCTGTAGGGGTTCGAGTCCCCTCCTCGGTACCATATCCAAGAACGCCCGCAGTGATGCGGGCTTTCTTTCTAGTTGACGGGATGTGCGGTTGACCGCCTTAGGTCGTGGCCGTATAATCTCGCACCAGCTTTGACGCGGGGTGGAGCAGTCTGGTAGCTCGTCGGGCTCATAACCCGAAGGTCGTTGGTTCAAATCCAGCCCCCGCAACCAGTAGTCGCTAAGCCCCTTTTTAGGGGCTTTTTGCTAGCTGGACAGTCGACCCCGGTCTTCGATCAGGGGATTTAGAAGGGATGGGCGTTTCGCCCATTTTTTATTTGCACAGCATGCGAGAGGCAATCAGGTGTCGAGCAAGCTAGAACAGTTGCAGGCCTTGTTGGCCCCGGTAGTCGAAGCGCTCGGATATCAGTGCTGGGGTATCGAGTTCCTGTCCCAAGGTCGGCATTCATTGCTGCGGATCTACATTGATCACGAGAACGGCATCCTTGTCGAAGATTGCGAAAAGGTCAGTCGTCAGATCAGCGGCGTTCTCGACGTCGAGGACCCGATCAGCAGTGAGTACACCCTCGAAGTTTCTTCGCCCGGCATGGATCGTCCGCTGTTTACAATCGAGCAGTTTGCGGCCCACGCCGGTGAGTTGGTGAAGATCAAACTGCGCTCCCCCTATGAGGGGCGACGCAATTTTCAGGGCCTCCTCCGCGGGGTGGAGGATCAGGATGTGGTGGTTCTTGTGGACGATCACGAATACCTGTTGCCGATCGACTCGATCGATAAGGCCAACATCATTCCCCGTTTTGACTGAGACGCGGATCCCGCGGGTCCAATGGATTGCGAAAGGCGAGGCGTACGATGAGCAAAGAAGTACTGCTGGTTGTTGAGTCGGTGTCCAACGAAAAGGGCGTACCGGCTGGCGTAATTTTCGAGGCGTTGGAGCTTGCCCTGGCCACCGCCACAAAGAAGCGTTACGAAGATGAAGTCGACCTGCGTGTGTCGATTAATCGTCAAAATGGCAACTACGACACATTCCGTCGCTGGACTGTCGTCGATGAGGCAGAGCTGGAGAATCCGGCGGCTGAGTTGACCGCCGAGCAGGCCCAGGAGAAAGAGCCTGGTGCCAAGATCGGTGAAGTGGTTGAGGAAAAGATCGATTCCATCGAGTTCGGCCGCATTGCCGCACAGACTGCCAAGCAAGTCATCGTGCAAAAGGTCCGTGAGGCCGAGCGCGCTCAGGTGGTTGAAGCCTACCGTGAAAAGCTGGGCGACATCATCTCCGGTACTGTGAAGAAGGTTACCCGCGACAACGTGATCGTCGACCTGGGCAACAATGCCGAGGCGCTGTTGGCCCGCGAGGACATCATTCCGCGCGAAACTTTTCGGGTTGGCGCCCGTGTGCGTGCCTTGCTCAAAGAAATTCGCACCGAAAACCGTGGCCCTCAGTTGATCCTTTCCCGCACTGCTCCGCAGATGCTGATCGAGCTGTTCCGCATCGAAGTGCCGGAAATCGCTGAAGAACTGATTGAAGTAATGGCCGCTTCCCGTGACCCGGGCTCGCGCGCCAAGATTGCCGTGCGCTCCAAGGACAAGCGTATCGACCCCCAAGGCGCGTGCATCGGTATGCGTGGTTCCCGTGTACAGGCCGTTTCCGGTGAGCTGGGTGGTGAGCGCGTTGATATCGTGCTTTGGGATGACAACCCCGCACAGTTCGTGATCAACGCCATGGCTCCGGCCGAAGTGGTTGCGATCATTGTCGACGAAGATGCCCACGCGATGGACATCGCCGTCGCCGAAGACAATCTGGCCCAGGCTATCGGTCGCGGTGGCCAGAATGTTCGTCTCGCCAGTCAGCTGACCGGCTGGACCCTTAACGTAATGACCGAAGCAGATATCCAGGCCAAACAACAGGCCGAAACCGGCGACATCATGCGCGCCTTCGTCGACGAGTTGGAAGTCGACGAGGAATTGGCGCAGGTACTGGTCGAGGAAGGTTTCACCAGCCTGGAAGAGATTGCCTACGTTCCGATGGAAGAGATGCTCAGCATCGACGGTTTTGACGAGGACATCGTCAACGAGCTTCGTGCTCGTGCCAAGGACCGCTTGCTGACCAAGGCGATCGCGACTGAAGAAAAGCTGGCGGATGCCCAGCCGGCCGAAGACCTGCTTTCCCTGGAAGGCATGGACAACGACCTGGCTGTAGAACTCGCCGTACGAGGCGTAATTAACCGCGAAGATCTGGCCGAGCAGTCGATCGACGACCTGCTCGACATCGACGGCATGGATGAAGAGCGTGCCGGCAAGCTGATCATGGCCGCCCGAGCCCATTGGTTCGAGTGAGTTTCGCGGCCTGAGGAGAGAAGTGCATGACGCAAGTCACGGTGAAAGAACTGGCCCAAGTGGTCGATACACCGGTGGAGCGCCTGCTGCTGCAGATGCGCGAGGCGGGATTGCCGCACACCAGCGCCGAGCAGGTGGTGACCGATAATGAGAAGCAGGCCCTGCTGGCCCATCTCAAGAGCAGCCACGGTGAGCGACTGGAGGAGCCACGCAAGATTACCCTGCAGCGCAAGACCACTACCACGCTGAGAGTTGCCGGTAGCAAGACCATCAGTGTCGAAGTGCGCAAGAAGAAAACTTACGTAAAGCGCAGCCCCGACGAGATCGAGGCGGAGCGTCAGCGTGAGCTGGAGGAGCAGCGTGCAGCTGAGGAAGCCGCTCGCCTGAAGGCTGAGGAAGCCGCTCGCCAGCGTGCTGAGGAAGATGCCCGTCGCGAAGCGGCGGCACGTGCCAAGCAAGCGACGCACGCTCCGGCGGTTGTGGAGGCTAAGCCAGCTGTTGAGACCGTAGTAGCGGCGCCTGTCGCCGCTGAAGTTGCATCGACTGTGGCGCCTGGTGCTGCAACGGATGCAGCGGGTGTCGAGCGCAAGAAAGAAGAACCTCGTCGTCCCGAGCGTGCTCGCGACGAAGATGAGCGCCGCGATCGCAAGCATGCGCAGCATCGTCCTTCCCTCAAGGAGAAGGAAAAGGCTCCGGCTCCCCGCGTTGCGCCGCGCAGCACCGAAGAAGAGAGCGATGCTTTTGGTCGTCGCGGCGGTGGTCGTGGTGGCAAGTCGAAGCTGAAGAAGCGTAACCAACATGGGTTCCAGAGCCCAACAGGACCCATCGTGCGCGACATCAGCATTGGCGAAACCATCACCGTGGCCGAATTGGCCGCGCAGATGGCGGTCAAGGGCGCAGAAATCGTCAAGTTCATGTTCAAGATGGGCACGCCGGTGACTATCAACCAGGTGCTTGATCAAGAAACTGCCCAGCTGATTGCCGAGGAATTCGGTCACAAGGTCAAGCTGGTCAGCGAGAACGCTCTGGAAGAGCAATTAGCCGAATCCCTGAAGTTCGAAGGTGAAGCGCTTACTCGTGCTCCGGTCGTGACCGTAATGGGCCACGTTGACCACGGTAAGACTTCGCTGCTCGACTATATCCGTCGCACCAAGGTGGCCAGCGGCGAGGCCGGTGGTATTACCCAGCACATCGGTGCATACCACGTCGAAACCGACCGCGGCATGGTGACCTTCCTGGACACCCCCGGCCACGCGGCGTTTACCGCCATGCGTGCTCGCGGTGCCAAGGCTACCGACATCGTCATCCTGGTGGTGGCAGCGGACGACGGCGTGATGCCGCAGACCGAAGAGGCCGTCCAGCATGCGAAAGCGGCCGGCGTACCGATCGTCGTTGCGGTGAACAAGATCGACAAGCCTGAAGCCGACCTGGACCGGATCAAGAACGATCTGGCCGGCCGGGACGTGATTCCGGAAGAGTGGGGTGGCGATACCCAGTTCGTCCCTGTGTCGGCCAAGGTTGGCACCGGTGTCGACGAGCTCCTGGAAGCTGTCCTGCTGCAGGCGGAAGTACTGGAACTCAAGGCAACTCCATCGGCCCCCGGTCGTGGTGTGGTGGTCGAGTCCCGCCTGGACAAGGGGCGTGGCCCGGTTGCCACCGTGCTGGTTCAGGACGGTACCCTGCGTCAGGGCGACATGGTTCTGTGCGGCGTCAACTATGGCCGCGTTCGCGCCATGCTCGACGAGAATGGCAAGCCGGTGAAAGAAGCTGGTCCGTCCATTCCAGTCGAGATCCTCGGCCTGGATGGCACTCCGGATGCCGGTGACGACCTCACCGTGGTTGCGGACGAGAAGAAAGCTCGCGAAGTTGCCCTGTTCCGTCAAGGCAAGTTCCGCGAAGTCAAACTGGCTCGTCAGCAGTCTGCCAAGCTCGAGAACATTTTCGAAAGCATGGGCCAGGACGAGAAGAAGACGCTCAACATCGTGCTCAAGTCCGATGTGCGCGGCTCGCTCGAGGCTCTGCAAGGCGCCCTGGCTGACCTCGGTAACGAGGAAGTCCAGGTTCGCGTAGTCGGTGGCGGTGTGGGCGGTATCACCGAGAGTGATGCCAACCTGGCGCTGGCCTCCAACGCCGTGCTGTTCGGCTTCAACGTGCGTGCCGATGCCGGTGCACGCAAGATTGTCGAGCAGGAAGGTCTGGACCTGCGTTACTACAACATCATCTACGACATCATCGAAGACGTTAAGAAAGCGCTTTCCGGCATGCTCGGCAGCGAAGTCCGAGAGAACATCCTGGGTATCGCCGAGGTCCGCGATGTGTTCCGTTCGCCGAAGTTCGGTGCGGTCGCCGGCTGCATGGTTCTCGAGGGCATGGTGCACCGCAACCGTCCGATCCGTGTTCTGCGCGACGACGTGGTGATCTTCGAAGGCGAGCTGGAATCCCTGCGCCGCTTCAAGGACGACGTGTCCGAGGTGCGTGCCGGCATGGAGTGCGGTATCGGCGTGAAGAGCTACAACGACGTCAAGGTCGGTGACAAGATCGAAGTGTTCGAGAAGGTCCAAGTGGCGCGGACGCTCTGATCGCGAGTCATCCGTAAGCTGGGGGCCTGGGGTTGGAAGCAGCAATAAGCGGCTTCCAGCTTCGGGCTTCCAGCTTTCCGCTTTTATGAGTGCAACGAATTTATGGCCAAAGAATATAGCCGTACCCAACGCATCGGCGACCAGATGCAGCGCGAACTAGCGTTGCTGATCCAGCGTGAGATCAAGGATCCGCGTCTGGGCCTGGTCACCATCACCGCGGTCGAAGTGACCCGGGACCTGTCCCACGCCAAGGTGTTCATCACCGTGATGGGGCAGGACGACAATGCTGAGAAGATCAAGTCCAACCTGGATATTCTCCAGGACGCCGCAGGTTTCCTGCGCATGCAACTGGGCAAGGCCATGAAGCTGCGCAGCATGCCGCTATTGCACTTCTACTACGATGCCAGCATCCGCCGCGGCGCTGAGCTTTCCGCATTGATCGAACGCGCCGTAGCAGAAGACCGCAAGCACCCGGGCAACGCCGAGGAGTAACGACGTGGCCCAGGTGAAACGTATCCGTCGTAACGTCAGCGGTGTGCTGATTCTCGACAAACCACGCGGTATGAGCTCCAACGCTGCGCTGCAGAAAGTCCGCTGGTTGCTCAACGCAGAGAAGGCCGGGCACACGGGAAGCCTCGACCCGCTGGCGACCGGCGTTCTTCCGCTTTGCTTCGGCGAGGCGACAAAGTTCTCCCAGTACCTTCTGGATGCCGACAAAGGCTACGAAACTCTGGCTCAACTAGGCGTGAAAACCTCTACGGGGGACGCCGAAGGCGAAGTTGTGGAGCGTCGGGACGTGACCGTTGGTCGTGAGGATGTCGAGGCACTGCTTTCGCGTTTTCGCGGCGAAATCAAGCAGATACCCCCGATGTACTCGGCGTTGAAGAAGGACGGTCAACCCCTCTACAAGTTGGCTCGTGCAGGGGAAGTAGTGGAGCGCGAGGCGCGTTCTGTTACTATTGCGCGCTTGGATTTGCTGGCCTTCGAGAATGGCCAGGCGCGTCTTGCTGTGGCATGTAGCAAAGGTACCTATATCCGTACCTTGGTCGAGGATCTCGGCCAGGTGTTGGGGTGTGGCGCCCACGTCGCAGAACTGCGGCGTACCCAGGCCGGCCCCTTTGTGCTTGCCCAGGCAATCAGCCTGGAAGCCTTGGAAAAGGCTCATGCTGAAGGTGGTAGCGAAGCACTGGATCAGTTTCTCCTGCCGGTCGACAGTGGCCTTGAACACTGGCCGCTGATCCAGTTGACCGAGCACAGTGCTTATTACTGGTTGCATGGTCAGCCGGTGCGAGCACCGGAGGCGCCGAAGTTCGGCATGATGCGGGTGCAGGATCATACCGGTCGCTTCATCGGTATCGGTGAAGTGAGCGACGATGGGCGCGTAGCGCCGCGTCGACTGATTCGGTCGGAATGACCGAACCGAGGATGGCTGTTAGTAGGCACGGTCAATCCTCTTTTTTAAACACGGGGCAAAGGTCCCGGCCTATTACCTCAGAGGAAGCCCATCATGGCACTGAGCGTTGCAGAAAAAGCCCAGATTGTTAACGAGTACAAGCAAGCTGAAGGCGATACCGGTTCTCCGGAAGTGCAGGTTGCCCTGCTGACCGCCAACATCAACAAGCTGCAGGATCACTTCAAGGCCAACGGCAAAGACCACCACTCCCGTCGTGGTCTGATCCGCATGGTCAACCAGCGCCGCAAGCTGCTGGACTACCTGAAGGGTAAGGACACCACTCGTTACAGCGCCCTGATCGGTCGTCTGGGTCTGCGTCGTTAAGCGACACAGACGAGCATGAAGCTGGAAGCCGGAAGCTGGACATCGTTCCAGCTTTCGGCTTTCCAGCTTCATGCTTTTTTAGGGATTGAATCGGGTCCGACTCCCCTCATTCCTACAATTTCCCCCAAGGCAACAAAGAGAAGGTAAAGACACCGTGAACCCGGTAATCAAACAGTTCCAGTTCGGTCAATCGACCGTAACCCTCGAGACCGGCCGTGTGGCCCGTCAGGCCAGTGGCGCAGTCCTGGTCTCCATGGACGAAGTGACCGTGCTGGTCACCGTCGTTGGCGCCAAGCAGGCCGACCCGGGCAAGGGCTTCTTCCCGCTGTCCGTCCACTACCAAGAAAAAACTTACGCGGCCGGCCGTATTCCCGGCGGTTTCTTCAAGCGTGAAGGCCGTCCTTCCGAGAAAGAGACCCTGACCTCGCGCCTGATCGACCGTCCGATCCGCCCGCTGTTCCCGGAAGGCTTCCTAAATGAAGTGCAGGTCATCTGCACCGTGCTTTCCACCAACAAGAAGACCGATCCGGACATCGCTGCCATGATCGGTACCTCTGCTGCCCTGGCTATCTCCGGTATCCCGTTCAGTGGCCCGATCGGTGCCGCTCGTGTGGCCTTCCACGAAGAGACCGGCTACCTGCTGAACCCGAACTACGAGCAGCTCAAGGCCTCCAGCCTGGACATGGTTGTTGCTGGTACCGAAGACGCGGTTCTGATGGTCGAGTCCGAAGCCCAGGAACTGACCGAAGACCAGATGCTCGGCGCTGTGCTCTTTGCTCATCAGGAATTCCAGTCCGTGATCAAAGCGGTCAAGGAATTCGCTGCCGAAGCTGGCAAGCCGACCTGGAACTGGTCCGCTCCAGTGGAGAACACTGCCCTGCTCAGCGCCATTAAGGCCGAGTTCGGCGAAGCCATCTCTCAGGCTTACACCATCACCATCAAGCAGGACCGTTACAACCGCCTCGACGAGCTGCGTGACCAGGTGATTGCCCGCTTCGCTGGCGAACAAGACGGTCAGTTCCCAACTGGTGAGGTCAAGGACGCATTCGGTCTGCTGGAATACCGCACCGTCCGCGAGAACATCGTCAACGGCAAGCCGCGTATCGACGGCCGTGACACCCGCACCGTGCGTCCGCTGAAGGTGGAAGTCGGTGTGCTCGACAAGACCCATGGTTCCGCTCTGTTCACCCGCGGCGAAACCCAGGCCCTGGTCGTTGCGACCCTCGGTACCGCCCGTGACGCGCAGCTGCTGGACACCCTGGAAGGCGAGCGCAAGGACCCCTTCATGCTGCACTACAACTTCCCGCCCTTCTCGGTCGGTGAGTGCGGTCGCATGGGCAGCGCTGGTCGCCGCGAAATCGGCCACGGTCGTCTGGCCCGTCGTGGCGTTCAGGCGATGCTGCCGACCGGTGACGAGTTCCCTTACACCATTCGCGTGGTTTCCGAAATCACCGAGTCCAACGGTTCCAGCTCCATGGCTTCGGTCTGCGGTGCTTCCCTGGCGCTGATGGATGCGGGCGTGCCGATGAAGGCTCCGGTTGCCGGTATCGCCATGGGTCTGGTGAAGGAAGGTGACAAGTTCGCCGTCCTGACCGACATCCTGGGTGACGAAGACCACCTGGGCGACATGGACTTCAAAGTAGCCGGTACCGCCAAAGGCGTGACCGCGCTGCAGATGGACATCAAGATCAACGGCATCACCGAAGAGATCATGGAAATCGCCCTGAACCAGGCGCTTGAAGCGCGCCTGAACATTCTCGGCCAGATGAACCAGGTCATTTCCCAGTCCCGCAGCGAGCTGTCGGCCAACGCACCGACCATGCTGGCGATGAAGATCGACACCGACAAGATCCGTGACGTCATCGGTAAGGGCGGCGCCACGATTCGCAGCATCTGCGAAGAGACCAAGGCTTCGATCGACATTGAAGACGATGGCAGCGTGAAGATCTTCGGCGAAACCAAGGAAGCGGCCGAGGCTGCCAAACAGCGCGTCCTGGCCATCACCGCGGAAGCCGAGATCGGCAAGGTCTACGTCGGCAAGGTTGAGCGTATCGTCGACTTCGGTGCCTTCGTCAACATTCTGCCTGGCAAGGACGGCCTGGTGCACATCTCGCAAATCAGCGACAAGCGCATCGACAAGGTTACCGACGTGCTGCAGGAAGGCCAGGAAGTGAAAGTCCTGGTTCTGGACGTCGACAACCGTGGTCGCATCAAGCTGTCGATGAAGGACGTAGAAGCCGCCGAGGCTTCGGGCGTCTGATTGACGACTCGCTTTGCGAAATGAGAAGAGGGCCCTTTGTGGGCCCTCTTTTTTTTTGTCCAGCGATTAGCGCCCAGGTAACCCGGGCAGATTGGATCTGAGGGGCGGTGAGCAGTGGGTCGTCGTGCAGACTGCACGACGGTACTTGTCCAAACGTGCAGAGTGCCTGTTCGAGGCTAGATGCTCGTTTCCCTAATACAATGATTCATATGGTGTTTTTCTTTCCCGCCCGGGTGGCACAGGAGTTGCCGTCTTTTCCGTAACCCTGCAGGCAGGAAGCTGCTGCAGACGTTGTGGAGTAGAAGAGGAGAAGCACCTCATGAAACAGTCTTTCAACAAGTGGACCTTTGCCGCTGTCACTGCCGCTGCCCTGAGCCTCCCGTTCGCATCCGGTGCCTTCGCCGAGACAGCCTCCCAGCCGATCATGCTTGCGGCGAGTGAGACTGTGCAGAAGGCGGAAGAGGCGGTGTCCGACACCTGGATCACCAGCAAGGTCAAATCCAGCTTCCTGGCTGACAAGAACCTCAGTGCCCTGGACATTAAGGTGGAAACCAACAAGGGCGTCGTTTCCTTGTCCGGTATGGTCAAGAGTGATGCCGAGCGTGAGTTGGCGATCACAACGGCCAAGGGAATCAAAGGCGTGATGGCTGTATCCGCCGATGGCCTCAAGTCGGCCAATTGATAGCCTGGGATAACCATGGTGTGGCGGGTCACTCCGCCATCTGCAAACTCCAAGCCCCGCTAATCAGTCGGGCTTGGAGTTCTCGAGCGTTCAGTCGTGTCAGTTGCGCTTGCTATCGATGTTGCGCAGGCGGTTACCCTCGAACCGGAGGAATTGGTACATGCCGTTGCGTGGTCCGTAGACCCATTCCTCGACCCGAACTTCACTGCGCTGGCGGTACTCGTCAACCACCTCCTTGTAGCCGAGGTCACTGCGGCTAGCCGGTTCGCCGCACTTTTCCAGAACTTCACCGACGGTGTCATCGACACTGATCAAGCCGCTGTTGCAGCGCAGGGTGGAGGACGCTTCGGTGTTACTCAGCACAAGAAGTAGAGACAGGCTAAGCAGGAGTCGGGGGGGCACGAGGTGGTCCTGGAATCGAGTGATGGGCACAGCCTACACCCGAGCCAAGGCCCCGTCAGTGGTCGCGGCGGATCTCGATGCTTTTCAGTCGATTACCCTCGAAGGTGAGGATGCGGAACATGCCATTGTTGGGGCCGTACACCCACTCCTCGATCTTGTAATCGCGCTGGTCATATGAACCCAGCGTGTATCCGATCAGATCGCGGCTGACGGGCTCCCCGCATTTCTGCAAGACCTCGAAGCTACGGTCGCCAACACTCACCAGCTTGCTGCCGCAGCGCATGGTCTCGGCCCCGGCGGAAGTGGCCAGGGCGAGAAGGCAAAGGGCGGCCGGCAGCTTGCGCATGGGCGAACTATTCACTCCCCAGGTGCAGCGGAGTCACGACCTTGCCGCTCGGGTCGGCCTCGCCGATGCTGACATCCAGCAGGTATACCCGCTCATCGGCCAGGCCGCCACGGTCCACCAGGTAATCCTTGATGCTGGCCGCGCGAGCCTGGGCCAGTTGGCGCAACAGGAGGTCACTCTGCGCCCAGTTGGCCAGCACTGCTTCTTGAAGCTTGGCGGCACGCTGCTCGCTGTCCAGTTCAGCCCATTCGGTCGGCGGCTGTTGTTTCAGTCGGCTGCGGTAGATGCCTTCCAGCATGGGGGCCTTCTCGTCATCCGGGACTTCGATCTGCTTGGCTTCTGCCGGCACCTTGTCACCGCGGCGTTGGGCAATCTTGTAGTAGGTGTTTTGGTATTCGCGCTCAAGGCGCTGTTCGGCCAGCAGAGGCCCATCCGTAGCCTTGGCACTGAGGCCTTCGATCTCCAGGCGCAGGGCAGGCCGCTCCTTGAGAGCATTGGCCAGGGTATCGAGGTTGCGTTGGGTATCGCTCTCCAGTTCGCTGCTACCTGCGTTGAAGGGAACCTGGCCGAGTTCCTCACCGCCACCGTCGACCAGGCCCGCTACGAACTTGAAGGGCGCCTGGACTGCACGCAGGATCAGATTGCGCAGGGTCTGCCAGATGATGGGAGCTACGCTGAATTGAGGGTCATTTAGGTTGCCAGTTACAGGAAGTTCGATGTCGATCTTGCCTTGGGTGTCCTTCAGCAATGCCACGGCCAGGCGGATGGGAAGGTCTACCGCATCCGGGCTGCTGACTTGCTCGCCCAACTGCAATTGCTCAAGAACCAGGTGATTGTCCGCAGTCAGCTGGCCTTGCTTGATCCGGTAATGAAGATCCAGATTCAGGCGCCCCTTGCGAATGCGGTAGCCGGCGAACTTGCCGGAGTAGGGCGTCAGGGTGGTCAGTTCCACGCGCTTGAAGCTGGTGGCGATGTCCAGACTGTCGAGTGGATTGAAGGGGTTCAGGCTGCCTTTGATGGTGACTGGGGCATAACGGTCGACCTTGCCTGCCATTTGCACTTTGGCTGGCTCAGGTTTTCGGCTATCGAGGGTGCCTATCTCTCCGTTGAGCTGCTGGATGGCAGTCGCGAAGTTCGGGGTCAGGCTGAAGTCGGCGAAGTTGGCGGAGCCATCCTTGATGTTGATGGCGCCGATGTGGATGCCCAGTGGTTTGCCTGCCGGTTCGGCCTTGGCCGTCGTTGGCTGGGAGGGCTGTGGAATCATCAGGTCGTTGACGTTGGTGGTGAGGTCTTCGTTGATGATGAATCGTGCATAGGGTTGGTTCAGGCTTATCTTGGCGATGCTGAGGCTGTCGCCATGCTGGTAGTCCAGACCTTCGACCAACAGTTGCTGCCATCTGACGAAGTCGCGCTCCTTGAGGGTATCCAGCGTATGCAGCTGATTGACCAGGGCACGACCGGTCACTGCGAGCGCCAAGGGCTCGGTGCTTTTCAGCTGGACCTCAAGGTCGCTGTCCAACATGCCGCTGCGCAGCTCAAGGCGCAAAAAGGGCTCCAGATAGGCTTGCGCCAGCCGCAGGTCAATATCCCGCGTTTGCACTTGCAGGGTCGCAGTGGTCGGCTTGAGCTGGACCTGCCCGACGGCTTGGAGTTTGCCCTGCTTGCCTAGACCGGTATCGAGGCTCAGGTTGAAAGGGGTTTCGCCGCGGCTGTCGAAGTCCTTGATGTCCAGGTTTAGCGGACCTGCATCCAGCTCCACCGCGTTCTTGGGGACGCGGTCTGCCAAGTGCACCTTGTAGCCACGCAGCTGCGTATCACGCAGCTGCACGACCCAGGGCTTGGCCGTGGCGTTGTTGGTTTTTGCGTCCTCTTCAGGCGCTTCCGGCGTATGCGTTTCATCACCTGTCGCTGCGGATCTGGGTTGGCTGGCGAAGAGCTTTTGCCAGTCCAGCTGGCCATCGGCTTCGCGGGCTGCCCAGGTTTCCAGGTTGTGGCTGCGGATTTTGCCGACCACTACTTCCCGCTTGACCAGGTCCAGCGAGGTTTCACTGATTTCCAGCGAATCTAGGCGCACCAGCGGCCGGTTGTCAGGGGCCTTGATGGCGAACGGTGCGACCTTGATCCAGACATTGTCCAGGTTGAGCTGTGTACCTTCAGCCAGGCTCAGCTGGTAGTCGCTGGATAGGCTGACTACGCCGTTTTCAAGAACCAATGGTACGGCGTCGCGAACGTAGGGCCAGATCGCCTTCAACTTGCCTTCAGTGAGCTTCAACTGACCTCTGGATTTGAAGGGCATCAGGCTGATCTGCCCCTGCCAGTCGATGCGGCCGCCGTGGGGACCGGTCGCCACCAGGGACATTTCGGCAGAGTCATCCGGTAGCGTGCTGAGATTGCGCAGTTCGAGGTTGAGCGAATCGTAGACGAACTCAATGGCCTCGCTGGGGCGCAGGTCCTCGAAGTGCAGGCCTCCCTCGATCAGTTCGATGCGGTCGATACGTACCGGGAACGGGTCGCTGGCGGACTCCTCCGGCTTAGGGGCGCTCGGGGGTAGCTTGAATAGCTGCCGCAGATTGAGGGTGCCGTCCTTCGCGAACAACACCTCAGTGGTGGATTTTTCAAGCTCGACGTCCGCAAGATGCAGGGCGCCAGTCCACAGGCTGTCCAGCTCCAGGTTGGCATAGAGGCGTTGAAAACCGATCTGCTCGGCATCCTGCTCGCCAATGTGCAGACCCCAGAGCTTGAGCTCCAGGCTGTACGGATTGAGTTGGATACGCTCCAGCCGTGCTGGCACCGTGGCGTATAGGGCCAGCTGCTGGTTGGCCACCCTTAGGGCAATACCCGGAATGATCAGAAAGCCAAGGAGGCTGTAAAGTGCAACGACGATCAACAAGGCGCAAACAGCGCGTTTCAGTCCTTTGTACATGGTGAGACGTCATCTATCCCGGTAAAGATGCCTTGGATTATGGCACGGCCTCAAGGTTCCGCTCGTTGCAGTACGGGCGTTTGAGTGGTGGTTCTCCAGATCAGACGTTCAATACCAGCGTCTTCAGCGGTGGCCGGGCGTCCAGCGATGGAAAGTCGCTTGCCGGCGTCAGTACCTGCCAATCACGTACCGGCCGACCAAGCTTGCTGGCACAGCGCAGGACCTGCTCTCTCCAGCCTTCCAGGTCGACCTTCGCCAGGTTGTTGTTGCAGACCAGTGTGCCCCCCTCGGCAGTGGCCAGCAGGGCAGGTTTGAGCAGGCTCTGGTAGTCACGCAGCAGATCGACGGTGCCGAAGGCGCTCTTGGCCCAGGCAGGTGGGTCGAGAAAGACCAGATCGAACTGCCGCTGCTCCAGTCGTTGGTAACTGGGTAGGCGCTGGTCGTGCCGTCGCGCGATGGGCAAACCAGCCAACTGGCGAATGGCCGGGAAATAGTCGGACTGCAGGAAGCGCATCGGGGTGAGCTCCGGGTTCAAGGCTGCGTTTTCGCGCCCGACCGCCAGGTTGCCTTCGGCAAAATCCAGATTCCAGACTTCCCGAGCACCACCAGCGGCCGCACAGAGCCCGACGCCGCAGGTGTAAGCGAAGAGGTTGAGCACCGACTTGCCGGCGCTGTTTTGGCGCACCCAACCGCGCGCATTGCGCAGGTCCAGGAACAGCAGCGGGTCCTGGCCAGCGTGGCGGCCACGGACGCGAAAATTCAGGCCCCATTCGCGCCCGACCAGGTCTTCCAGCGCGGCAGGGGACGCCTGGTAGACGGGGTCCTGGCGGTCAACACGCGAGTTGCCTTGAGAGCGGTCGTTGTAGACCAGCAGCAGCTGCTGATCGAGGGTCTTATCGATCAAGTCAGCCAAGCCCAGCAGCGCTTCGCGGTCCAGCGTCTCATGGAAACTTTGCACCAGCAACTGGGGCCCATAGCGGTCGACTGTGAGCCCGGCTGCGCCTTCCTGGCTGCCGTGGAACAGGCGGTAGCAATCGGTACCTTGCTGGTGGAGTTCGGCCAGTAGAGCCTGGCGGGATAGAAGGGCGGCGCGCAGCGCCTGGTCGAGAGAGGAGGGCATGCGCGACGTCTCGTTGAAGGGGTAGGTAGTTTATCAGTCTAGGGCTGAGGGTAGCTGGCGCACCTACAAAAACGCCGACCCAAGGGTCTGCGTCCTCACCTACAGCATTGCAATCAACGTTCGATCGCCAGCGCCACGCCCTGGCCCCCACCGATGCACAGCGTTGCCAAACCCTTCTTGGCATCACGCTTTATCATCTCGTGCAGCAGCGTCACCAGGATTCGGCAGCCCGACGCCCCGATCGGGTGCCCCAAGGCAATCGCACCACCGTTGACATTGACCTTGGCCAAGTCCCAGCCCAGCTCCTGGCCCACCGACAATGCCTGGGCAGCGAACGCTTCGTTTGCTTCGATCAAATCCAGTTGTTCGAGGCTCCAGCCTGCCTTTTCCAGGCACCGGCGGGTGGCGGATACCGGGCCGATACCCATGATCGCCGGGTCGACGCCGGCATTGGCGTAGCCGGCGATGCGCGCTAGCACTGAAAGGCCCAGTGCCTTGGCTTTCTCGGCACTCATCAGCAGCACGGCGGCAGCGCCGTCGTTCAGGCCGGAGGCGTTGCCGGCGGTCACGCTGCCATCCTTCTTGAAGGCGGGCCTCAACTTGGCCAGTGCTTCGGCGGTGGTGCCAGCACGCGGATGTTCGTCGGTGGCAAAGGCAATGGGGTCACCCTTGCGCTGCGGGATCATGATTGGGGTGATCTCGTCCTGGAAGCGACCTGCTTCAATGGCGGCCACCGCCTTCTGCTGCGAGGCTGCGGCGAAGGCGTCCTGGGCCTCGCGGGTGATGCCATATTTCTCCACCAGGTTCTCGGCAGTGGTCCCCATGTGATAGTCGTTGAAGGCGTCCCACAGGCCGTCATGGATCATGGTGTCGACCAGCTTGGCGTGCCCCATGCGCAGGCCGGTGCGAGCGCCAGGCATCACATACGGAGCCAGGCTCATGTTCTCCTGGCCGCCGGCAATGATCACTTCCGCGTCGCCGCAGCGGATGGCCTGGGCCGCCAGGTGCAGGGCCTTGAGGCCGGATCCGCAGACTTTGTTCAGGGTCATCGCTGGCACCGCATGGGGCAGGCCGGCGAAAATCGCCGCCTGGCGTGCCGGATTTTGCCCGGAGCCTGCGGTGAGTGTCTGGCCGAGGATCACTTCGTCTACCTCGGCACCGTCCAGGCCAGTCTGTGCCAGCAGCTGGCGGATCACCGCAGCGCCCAGTTCGGGGGCGGGGATAGTGGCCAGGGCGCCCTGAAAGCTGCCGATGGCGGTGCGGGTGGCGGCGACGATAACGACTTCACGCATGAAACGGTCCTCACTGCGATGGAAAACGGTCGAACACTGACCGCGAAGGGCCCAATGGTCGCACAGCGATGAGGGCCGGACCAACCTCAACGAGCTGGAAGGCCCATGCGCCGACGAGCGCGGTGGACCGCGCCATTGCGCACCGCCCAACGCAGGATCGGGGCGATCTGGTTCACGCCGCGTTGGATTAGTCGTCGCTGCCACGGCGATTGCTGGAGTTCCAGCAGCGTGCTGGCCCAGTCTGGAAGCAGTTCGATGCCGGCACGCAACATCAGCCAGCCAAAGGGTTTGGCGAGGGTGCTGGGGGCGGGCGCGGCCAGCAGGATCCGGACGATTTCCTGGCTGCGTTGATCACACCTCAATTGTGGCCGCATCGCGTCGAGGTATTCCGCCACGGCCTGGCGTGAACGTGGCACGTCGCGTGCGCCGAGTCGCTCAGCGACCAGGGCGATTTCGGCGTAATAGCGGTCCTGCTCTTCACCCGGGAGCTGTGGGTTGAGGTAGCGCAAGTGTGCTTTCAGGAAGCTGCTGACTTCGGCCACGTGGACCCAGGTCAGCAAGTCAGGGTCGCTGGCAGCGTATCGGCGGCCATCAGGAGCGTGTCCCGCCACTTGCAGGTGGATGGTGCGGACTTTATCGATTAGCCAGTCAGCGTCTCGGCGCGTGCCATAGGTGGTGCCCGAGATGAATTGGCCGGTGCGGCGCAGACGGCCGAGCAGGTCCTGGCGGAAGTTTGAATGGTCCCAGACACCTGCCAGCGCCAAGGGGTGTAGGGCCTGCAGCAGCGCACTGATGCCACCGATGAGCATCGAGGTGAAGTCGCCGTGAACCCTCCAGCAGACGGACTCAGGCCCGAACAGGCCGGGATCGCCTTTGGGCGTTTCGAAGTCGATCTGGCCCAGGGCAAGCCCGGTGAGACCGATGACCTGGGATTCGATGCGGCGGCGGATGAGGTCCATGAAGCGCGTAGGTTGGTTGGTTGTGATGCCGGCTCCGGGTTGCTGTCCCGGGGCCGGCGTGCGTGGCCTTACTGATTAAGGCGTTTATCGATCAGGCTCTGCACCACGGAAGGGTCGGCCAGAGTCGAGGTATCGCCCAGGTTATCCAGTTCGTTGCAGGCGATCTTGCGCAGAATGCGACGCATGATCTTGCCTGAGCGGGTTTTTGGCAGACCTGGCGCCCACTGGATCAGTTCCGGCTTGGCGAAGCTGCCAATCTCCTTGCTGACCAGGGCCAGCAGTTCCTTCTTCAGCTCTTCGCTGGGTTCCAGCCCCTTCATCGGAGTGACGAAGGCGTAGATGCCCTGGCCCTTGAGGTCGTGCGGATAGCCCACCACTGCAGCTTCGGCCACGGCATCGTGGAGTACCAGCGCGCTCTCGACCTCGGCAGTGCCGATGCGATGGCCGGAGACGTTGATCACATCGTCGACGCGTCCGGTGATCCAGTAGTAACCGTCCTCGTCGCGGCGGGCGCCGTCACCTGTGAAGTAGTAGCCGGGGTAGGCCGAGAAATAGGTGTCGATCATGCGCTTGTGATCACCGTAGACGCTGCGGATCTGGCTCGGCCAGCTGGCCTTGATCGCCAGCACGCCAGAGCTTGGGCCGTCGATCTCGTGGCCTTTCTCGTCGAGCAGCACAGGTTGGACACCAAAAAAGGGGCGAGTCGCAGAGCCAGGCTTGAGCATTGTCGCGCCGGGCAGCGGAGTGATCAGAATGCTGCCGGTTTCGGTCTGCCACCAAGTATCGACGATCGGGCAGCGCTTCTCGCCGACCACGTTGTAGTACCACTCCCAGGCTTCCGGGTTGATCGGCTCGCCAACGCTGCCGAGCAGGCGCAGGCTGCTACGCGAGGTTTTACGCACCGGTTCCTCGCCTTCGCGCATGAGCGCGCGGATAGCGGTGGGCGCGGTGTAGAAGATGTTCACTTGATGCTTGTCGATTACCTGCCAGAAGCGCGACGCATCCGGGTAGTTGGGCACGCCCTCGAACACTAGCGTTGTGCCGCCGTTGGCCAGAGGCCCGTAGACGATGTAGCTGTGGCCGGTGACCCAGCCCACGTCCGCGGTGCACCAGTAGATGTCGCCGTCGTGGTAGTCGAACACGTATTTGTGGGTCATGGCGGCGCCCAGAAGATAGCCGCCCGTGGTATGCAGGACTCCCTTGGGCTTGCCGGTGGAGCCGGAGGTGTAGAGGATGAACAGCGGGTCTTCGGCATCCATCCACTCGGGGGCACAATCCTCGCTGGCCTCGCGCAGGGCTTCGTGGTACCAGAGGTCACGTCCTTCGACCCAGGCGATCTCGCCCTGAGTGCGCTCGACCACCACTACTGTGGCGACCTTCGGGCAGTCCTTGAGGGCCTTGTCGACGTTCTGTTTGAGTGGTACGTACTTGCCGCCGCGCACGCCTTCGTCTGCGGTGATCACCGTACGGCAATCGGCATCAAGGATTCGGTCACGCAGGGCGTCCGGGGAGAAGCCGCCGAATACCACGGAATGGACGGCACCGATGCGCGCGCAGGCAAGCATGGCGTAGGCCGCCTCGGGAATCATCGGCATGTAGATGCAGACCCGGTCGCCTTTCTGCACGCCACGGCTCTTCAGCACATTGGCTAGACGGCTGACATGGTGATGCAGCTTGCGATAGGTGATGTTCGCCGATTCAGCAGGATTGTCACCTTCCCAGATGATGGCCACCTGGTCGCCGCGTTGCTCCAGATGCCGGTCGATGCAGTTGTAGGCGACGTTCAGTTTGCCGCCCTTGAACCACTCGGCCTCGCCCTTCTTCAGGTCACTGCGGTGTACCTGGTCCCAGGGTTTGAACCAGGTCAGGAAGCTGGTGGCCTGTTCGCTCCAGAATGCATCGGGCTGCTCGACCGATTGCTGATAAAGGCGCAGGTAGGCGTCGTTGTCGAGCAGCGCGTGCTTGCGCACGGCCTCAGGCACGGGGTGAAGGCTGATCTCGTACATGGCGGGTCCTTGTTGTTGTTTAGCCGAGATAGCCGCTAGGGTGCCTCCAAGCCATAGCCGGGTTCAAGAGATGACTGGTCGTTCATGGCTCTTCGAGGATTCAGAGGGGGCTTTCGGTGCGGAGGAGCGAGCTTGCTCACGAAGAAGGCACGCGCGGTGCCTTCTGCGAGCAAGATGCTTTTGTCGAGAGTTTCAGCCGCGATGGCGGGCGCGGAAGAACTCGATCAGGCCCTGTGTCGAGCCATCTTCGGCGGCCGCGTCTTCCTGGCCGACCAGGCGCGAGTAGACGCCCTTGCCCAGCTCCTTGCCCAGTTCTACGCCCCACTGGTCGAAGGCGTTGATGCCCCAGAGCACGCTCTGCACATACACCTTGTGCTCGTACATGGCGATCAGTGCGCCCAGGCGGCGCGGACTGATCCGCTCCATGACCAGCGTGTTGCTGGGGCGGTTGCCCGGCACCACCTTGTGCGGCGCCAGGCGCTGCACTTCGTCTTCGGACAGGCCCTTGGCGCGCAGTTCGGCCTCGGCTTCCGCGCGGGATTTGCCGAGCATCAGCGCCTGGCTCTGCGACAGGCAGTTGGCGAACAGCCACTGATGGTGATCGGCCACCGGGTTGTAGCTGCTCACCGGGACAATGAAGTCTGCCGGAATCAGGTGCGTGCCCTGGTGCAGCAACTGGTGGTAGGCGTGCTGGCCGTTGCAGCCCACGCCGCCCCAGATCACCGGGCCGGTGCCGGCGCTGACCGGGCTGCCGTCCTGGCGCACGCTCTTGCCATTGGACTCCATGTCCAGTTGCTGCAGGTGATCGGTGAAGTTCCGCAGATAGTAGTCATAAGGCAGGATGGCGTGGCTTTTCGCGCCCCAGAAGTCGCCATACCAGACGCCCAGCAGGCCGAGGACTACCGGGATGTTGCGCTCGAACGGCGTGCTCTGGAAGTGCTGGTCCATGCTGTAGGCGCCGGACAGCAGCTCCTTGAAGTTGGAGATGCCGATGGACATGGCGATCGGCAAGCCGATGGCGGACCACAGCGAGTAGCGGCCACCGACCCAGTCCCACATGGGGAAGATGTTCTCTTCGCGGATGCCAAAACCGACGGCGGCTTCCTTGTTGCTGCTGACCGCGATGAAGTGGCGGTACAGCTCTTCCTCGCTGCCGCCCTGGGCCAGGTACCAGGCGCGCGCGGCCTGAGCGTTCTTCAGGGTTTCCAGCGTACCGAAGGACTTGCTGGAAACGATGAAGAGAGTGGTTTCAGCATTCAGGCGGCAGGCCAGTTCGCGGAACTCGCTACCATCGATATTGGCCAGATAGTGGCAACGCACGCCTTTCTGGGCGAAGGGCAGCAAGGCCTCGGAGACCAGTTGCGGGCCAAGGAAGGAGCCGCCGATCCCGATGTTCACCACGTCGGTGATGGGCCTTTCGGTGTAGCCGCGCCACAGGCCGTTGTGCACGGCGCCGACCAACTCGGTCATCTGGTGCAGCACGCGGTGCACTTCGGGCATTACGTCGACGCCATCGACCAGCACCTTGTCGCCGATCGGTCGGCGCAAGGCGGTGTGCAGCACCGGGCGGCGTTCGGAAGCGTTGATCATGTCACCGCGGAACATCGCCTTGATCGCATCGCCAAGTTGCGCCTCTTCGGCCAGCTTCACCAGCAAGGCCAGGGTTTCGGGGCCGATCAGGTTCTTCGAGAAGTCCAGCAGCAGTCCGCTGGCACTAAGGCTGAAGCGATTGAAACGCTCGGGGTCGCCTTGAAAGGCCTGGCGCAGGCTAAAGCCATCGAGTTCCAGGCGATGCTGGGTAAGGCCCTTCCAACTGGGTAACTGAGTGACGTCGAGTGGTGTCAGGTGATGGTCCATGTCTTACCTATTACACAATCATGAAAAAGCCCGGATCAGTCCGGGCTTCGGGTCGTGCGAACGCGGCCTCAGGCGACCTGCACCGGAATGGCATTGCTGGTGTGGCTCAGTTCGTTACCCCGCCCCATGTACAGCATACGCGGTTTGAAACCGGCCAGTTCGGCCTCGCTGAAGTGGGCATAGGCGCAGATGATCACACGGTCGCCAACCTTGGCCTTGTGCGCAGCAGCGCCGTTTACCGAGATCATTCGGGAGCCATTTTCACCACGAATAGCATAGGTGGTGAAGCGTTCGCCGTTATCGACGTTGTAGATCTGGATCTGTTCGTACTCACGAATCCCGGCGAGATCCAACCATTCGCCATCAATGGCGCAGGAGCCTTCGTAGTCGAGCACAGCATGGGTGACTTCGGCGCGGTGCAGCTTGGCCTTGAGCATAATGGCGTGCATGGCGATTCCTCATCGTGGGGGCGCGAACGGCGGGTGAGTTTGCCCGAACCCCCGGAGGGGTTCAAGACAGCCTTGGCGGTTGGATCAGGCTGGTGTGTCGATGTTGAAAGCGAGGTTGTCGATCAGGCGGGTTGCCCCCATGAAGGCCGCCGCCAGAATCACCAACTGCAGGTCCTTGGCGTTGGCTGGGCGCAGGTGGGTCGCTTCGCGTATTTCCAGGTAGTCAGGACGAAAGCTTGCATTGACCAGTTCAGCCTGGCCCTCCGCCACAAGCTGGTCAAAATCCCTGCGGCCCTGGCGAATGGCCTTGGCCAACTGCTGCAGGGTGCGGTAGAGGGCTGGGGCGGCGGCGCGCTGGGCGTCGTCCAGATAACCGTTGCGGGACGATAGTGCCAGGCCGTCCTCGGCCCGCACAGTTGGTTCACCGATGATCTGGATCGGCATGTTCAGGTCGCGAGCCAGCTTGCGGATTACTGCCAGTTGCTGGAAATCCTTCTCACCGAAAACCGCGAGGTCGGGTTGCACCATGTTGAACAACTTGCTGACAACGGTGGCGACGCCCTCAAAGTGGCCTGGACGGCTCCCGCCGCAGAGGCCTTCCGAGACGATGGGGACGTTGACCCGAGTCTGGCCCTGCATGCCATCGGGATACATCTCCTCGACATCCGGGTGGAACAGCAAGTGACAACCGGCAGCGACGAGTTTTTCCTGATCGGCCACCAGTGTGCGCGGGTATTTGGCCAGGTCTTCGCTGGGGCCGAACTGCAGCGGGTTGACGAAGATGCTGGTGACTACGAAGTCGGCACGCTGGCTGGCCTTGTCGACCAGCGCCACATGGCCGGCGTGGAGGTTGCCCATGGTGGGCACGAAGCCGACGCGCTTGCCTTCGCTACGGGCACGGGCGACAGCAGCACGCAGCTCACGTACGGTCTTTACGGTGATCATGCGGAGAATCCGTGTTCGGCAGCAGGGAAGGTGACGTTCTTCACGGCGGTGACATAGGCAGACAGGGCGCTCTGGATGGCGGTCTGGCCTTCCATGAAGTTCTTCACGAACTTCGGTGAACGGCCTGTCAGGGAGAGACCGAGCATGTCGTGCAAGACGAGCACCTGGCCGTCTGTAGCGCTGCCTGCGCCGATACCGATGACCGGGATCTTCACCGACTGGGTGATTTCTGCGGCCAGTTCGCTGGGAACGCACTCCAGGAGCAGCATGGCCGCGCCCGCCTGTTCCAGAGCCATGGCGTCGGCCCGCAATTGACGTGCTTGCGCTTCCTGGCGGCCTTGTACCTTGAAGCCACCAAGGATATTCACGGCCTGCGGCGTCAACCCCAGGTGCGCACAAACGGGCACACCGCGCTCGGCGAGCAGGCGAATGGGCTCCGCCAGCCAAGCGGCACCCTCCAGTTTGACCATGTGTGCACCCGCTTGCATCAGCGCAGCGCAATTGGCAAAGGTCTGCTCAAGATTGGCGTAGGCCATGAAGGGCAGGTCAGTGATGATCAAGGCACCCTGGTTACCGCGTTTGACGGCGGCAGTGTGATAAGCCATGTCGGCCATGCTGACAGGCAAGGTGCTGTCATGGCCTTGCAGAACCATGCCAAGGGAGTCGCCTACCAGCAGCACGTCCACGCCAGCCTGGCAGGCGGCCCGGGCGAAGGTGGCATCATAAGCCGTCAGCATGGCGATCTTCTCGCCCTTCTGCTTGAGCTCTTGCAGGGTGGTCAGGGTCACATCAGGCATGAAAACGTCCTCATCGGTGCCGGTTCGCACCGGCACGGGGCAACGGGACGCCTATAGTCCCGATGGGGGGGCATGAAGTCAATTGCAGGTGTTACCGACGTGTTACGACGTTACCGCCAACTCTGGCAGTCGCTCCAGCCCTGTGTAGGGACAGGCGTCGAGCAGGGTGCGTAGCGTGCGTCCGCCGGGGAGTTGGAGGTCAGGGGCGATCTCGGCAAGCGGATAGAGGACAAAAGCGCGGGCGTGCATGTGGTAATGCGGCACTTGCAGGCGCGGTTCGTCGATGCAACGTTCGCCGAACAACAGAATGTCAAGATCGAGGGTCCGCGGCCCCCAGCGTTCGTCCTTGCGGACGCGTCCGTGTGACTGCTCGATCGCCTGCAAGGCCTCGAGCAGTTGCAAGGGAGCGAGCTCGGTATCAACTGCGGCTACTGCGTTGACATAGCGGGGCTGATCCGGCGGGCCGAGTGGGTCGCTGGCATAGAGCGAGGAAACCGTAGCCAGGTGGGTGCCGGGGATCTGGGCGATCACTGCAAGTGCGCTACGCAATTGCACGATGGGGTCGGCGAGATTGCTGCCGAGGCCGATGTAGGCCCGCTCCATGCTCATTCGTTGGTGCTGCCAGGGGTATTGTCACTGCGCGGACCACGGCGGCGACGGCTGCCCCCTCGGCGGCGTCGCTGGCCACTGCCTTGCTCGTCCTTGCTGCTCAGCTCGCGAATCATGGTGCGGCGCTGGCTATCGCTGGCGTCCTGATAATCGGTCCACCAGTCTCCGAGTCCGTCGGTTTGCTCGCCTGCGCTTTCGCGCAGCAGGAGGAAGTCGTAACCGGCTCGGAAGCGTGGGTTTTCCAGCAGCAGGTCCGCGCGCTTTCCGTGGCGACGGGGCAGGCGTTCCTGCATGTCCCAGATCTCCCGGATCGGGATGGTGAACCGCTTCGGTACCGCCGTGCGCTGGCACTGCTCAAGGATCAGGCCGTGAGCGGCTTCCTGCATGGCGGGAATCGGCGGCATGCCGCGCTCCTGTAGCAACGCGGCGCGTGCAGGTAGGGCAGGCCACAGCAGTGCGGCGAAGAGAAATGCAGGTGTTACCGGCTTGCCCTGATGAATGCGTGCATCGGTATTGGCGAGGGCTTGGCGGAACAGGCGGCCGGTGTATTCCGGGTCGCGCTCCAGTGCTGCAGCACTCGCCGGGAAGAGCGGGGCGAAAAGATCATACTCCAGCAGCAACTCGAAGGTTTGCTCGGCTTTACCGCCCAGGAACAACTTGAGTATTTCGTCGAACAGCCGTGCCGAAGGGATTTCCCGCAGCATCGGGGCCAGGCGACGGATCGGGGCGGCGCTGTGCTTCTCGATCTCGAAGTCCAGCTTCGCGGCGAAGCGCACGGCACGCAGCATGCGCACGGGATCTTCCTGGTACCGCTGTTCAGGCGTACCGATCAGGCGGATGAGGCGGTTGCGGATGTCATGCACGCCGTGGGCATAGTCGAGAATGCGCTCGCTGCTAGGGTCGTAGTAGAGCGCATTAATGGTGAAGTCACGGCGCTGGGCGTCGTCTTCCAGGGTTCCGTAGACGTTGTCGCGCAGGATACGGCCGCTCTCGTTGCGCGAAGCCTGGTTGCTGTCCTCTTCTTCCTCGCCCTGCGGGTGGTGGGCGCGGAAAGTGGCGACTTCAATGATCTCGCGGCCGAACTGCACATGGGCAAGCTTGAAGCGACGACCGATGACTCGGGCGTTGCGGAATTCTGCACGGACCTGCTCCGGCGTGGCGTTGGTGGCCACATCGAAATCCTTTGGGCGCAGGTTCAGCAGCAGGTCACGGACGCAGCCACCTACGGTGTAGGCCTGGTAACCAGCCTTCTGCAGGCGCTCGACGACGATAACCGCGTTGCGGCTGATTTCTGCGCGGCGCAGCGAGTGCTGGTGGCTGCCCAGTACTTCAGGGGTGCTACGCGGATGTGGGGCGCGGCGCAGGGGAGAGCGGAAAGACTGGAACAGCTTCTTCAGCATGGGATGCACTGTTTAGCGGGATGGTCGGCCAGAAAAGGAAATGGGCGCACGATGGGCGCGGATTCTAGCACTGGGAGGGGGGATGTTGAAGGAATGACGCGAAGGGTGTCAAAGCTACTGGGGGAGCCGAAGCTCCCCCCCAAATTGGTGCGTGCTTTGTTTTTATTGTGTCGGGCTTGGTTTTTTTGTTGTTCGACCCGCTCCAGCAGGCTTTTTGCCTCTGGAAATGCCCTCCATTCGAGGGGTAATAGCAAACGGATTGCTTTGGACGCTGATGCTGCCATGATCATTCCGTGACCCAACCAGTACGGGTGCTGCCTGTGGGCAGTTTTATTGTTCTCTGTCTGGCTGTGGGGCAAGCCCCAAGGGCAACTCCTCTCCAAAAGAATCAGTTAGCTGCGCCTCCGCTGTTTTGTTTTTGTTGTGCTGGAGTCGATACGTCTTGTTTTTATTGTGGGGTTCAGCAGTTGTTATTGTTGTTGTACCAAAGATAAAGCAGATGCCATGCCAACTTTTTTGAAATCCTTTTAAAACAATGACTTACCGAGATTGGTGGTTGGCGAGAGGCCCAAAAAAAGCCGGGTCTTCGTTACCTTTAGACCCGGCTTTGTTACGAGATATTGGGTGGGGTAACAATCAGGGGAACTCCAGGTGTTCCCGCGTGTCTCCCCGCAGCGGGACCTCAAGGCCCGGCTGCAGCGCCCGATTTGCGGCGAGGAATGCCCAGGCGTTGGCGGCGTTCCCACAGGCATTTGCGGCTGATACCCAGCTTGCGGGCAAGTTCCGTTTCAGTCATGTGATCCTGGTGCTCAAGCACAAAATGTTGGAAGTAGTCCTCCAGCGACAGGTCTTCGGTCGGCTCGTGGGTCGCGTTGTTGGCTTGCGGCGGAGCGATGTCGTTGAAGTCCTCATCATCCAGGTCGTCCAGTTCGATGTCGATCCCGAGCAAGTCCGCCGAGATGTCCGGGCTCTCGCAGAGGATGACCGCACGCTCGATGGCGTTCTCCAGTTCGCGAACGTTACCTGGCCAGTTGTAGTGGCGGATGGCTTGTTCCGCGTCAGCGGCGAAGCGTAGGTTCTCGCGCCCCATTTGTACGCACTGGCGGGCTAGAAAGGCGCGGGCGATCTCAAGCACATCGTTGCCACGCTCGCGCAGGGCGGGCAGTTTCAGCGAGATCACATGAAGGCGGTAGTAAAGGTCTTCGCGGAACTGTCCGGTCTTGGCCAGGGTTTTGAGGTCGCGGTGGGTGGCTGCGATCAGGCGTACGTCCACTTTCTGCGATTGCACTGAACCGACCCGGCGAATCTCGCCCTCCTGCAGTACGCGCAGCAGGCGTGCCTGGGCTTCGAGCGGCAGCTCACCGATCTCGTCGAGGAACAGGGTGCCGCCGTCGGCTGCCTCCACGAGCCCCGCCCGACCTGCTGTGGCACCGGTAAATGCGCCTTTCTCATGACCGAACAGTTCGGATTCGATCAGGGTCTCGGGGATCGCCGCGCAGTTCACCGAAATCAGCGGTGCCTTGGCGCGACGCGAAAGGTTGTGCAAGGCGCGGGCGACCAACTCCTTGCCAGTACCCGACTCACCTTGGATGAGTACGGTGGAATCGGTCGGGGCAACTTTGCGGATCTTGCTGTAGAGCTCAAGCATCGGCGGGCAGGAACCGATGATGCCAATCTCGCCATCTGCACTGCTCGCGGCCTTGTCATTGCGGCTGCTGGTGGGGCGTTCGCCGGAGGTGGATCTGGACTCCTGCCGCTCCTTGAGGATGCGAGCGACGGCCTGGAGCATTTCATCGTGATCGAAGGGCTTGGCGATATAGTCCACTGCGCCCATCTTCATCGAATCGACGGCAGAGCGCAGGCTGGCGTAGCTAGTCATGATCAGGACTGGCGTGCCCTGGGCCAGTTTGATCAATTCGGTGCCAGGGGCACCGGGCAGGCGAAGGTCGCTGACGATCAGGTCGAAGCCAGGAATGCTGTAGCGCTCCTGGGCCTCCTGCACAGAGCCTGCCTCGCTGACCTGATACTGGTTACGTTCCAGCAGTCGGCGCAGGGCAGAGCGAATGATGGTTTCGTCTTCGACGATCAGAATATGCGGCATTAATTCGGCTCTCTAGACGGTCTCAGCCCACGGCGGAAGTTGCTTCGACAAACCGCGGCAGCGTGACCCGGATACGGGTGCCACGCTGGTGTTCGGGGTCGACCGGGCTTTCGATGGTTATCTGTCCATAATGCTCTTCCACGATCGAATAGACCAGTGCAAGGCCAAGTCCAGTCCCTTTTCCGGGGTCTTTGGTGGTGAAGAACGGCTCGAAGAGGCGATCCATGATCGCCTTCGGGATTCCGCTGCCTTCGTCTTCCACTATCAGGTCGACGGTGTGCTCGGAGGCCTCGCTCCGCACTCGGATGGCGCTTCCAACCGGGGAGGCGTCGCGGGCGTTGGACAGCAAGTTGATCAGGACCTGGGCAAGGCGCTGGGGGTCACCCTCAGCAACGTGGCGCGGATCGCAGAGGTTGAAGAAGTTCACTTCCACGCTGCGCTTGTTCAGTGACAGCAGGCCGATGGCATCCTGGGTAACATCGGCAAGGCAGACAGGTTCGCTGGCCTGCTGACGCCCCCCAGCGTGGGCGAAACTCATCAGTGATTGGACGATGCGCGAAACCCGTTTCGTCTGCTCGATGATCTGGCTGCTGATCTCCTTCAGTTCGGGATCTTCCTCGCGTTCTTCGCGCAGGTTCTGCGCGAGGCAGGCGATGCCGGTGATGGGATTGCCGATCTCGTGGGCGACGCCGGCGGCGAGACGGCCGATCGACGCCAGTCGCTCGGAGTGCACCAACTTATCTTCCAGCAGCTGGGTGTCCGTGACGTCTTCTACCAGCAGGACCAGGCCGCTGCTGCCCGGCGCGAGCGGCTCTTCGATCGCCGCCTTGTGCAGGTTCAGCGAGCGCACCTGGCCGTCCAGAGTCAGGCGTTGTTTGTGCAGATGCTCGTCCGGCAGGTGGATGAAGCCTTCCAGGAGGCTCTTCCAGGGCTCGCTGATGGTGGGCAGGCGCGAGCCCACGACGCGCTGGGCCGGGATCTCGGTGAGTTCCTCCATCGCGCGATTCCACATAAGGATTTCCTGGTCCTTGGCCAGGGAGCAGACGCCCATTGGCAATTCCTGCAGCGTCTGGCGATGGTAGCGACGCAAGGCATCGAGTTCGGCGGCCAGGCCCGTGAGGCGCGAGTGGTAATCCTCGAGGCGGCTTTCGATGAAGTGTATGTCCTCGGTGACGTAGCTTTCACTGCCGGATTTGTATGGCAGAAAGGTTTCCACCATGTCCTGGGCAACACTCGGGCCCATCAGGCCTGATAGGTTGGCCTCGATGCGGTCGCGCAGGCGACGCAGAGCATAGGGACGACGCTCGTCGAAGGGCAGGTGCAGATCGCGCAGCGCTTGCTCCACTTCCTTCTGCGCAGTCTTGGCGCCCAGGGGCTTGGCCAGCTGGGTGGCGAACTCCTGGGGGGAACCTGCGACCAGCTCACGACGTTGCGGTCGCCGTACGTTGTCGACTGCACAAGCTTCGGCGGCGCTACGCTCTTCGGGGCTAGCTTCGGTAAAGAGCGAAACCAGGGTGAAGATCAGGACGTTGGCGGCCAGCGAGGCGATGGCCGCGATGTGCCAGCTGGTATCGTCGAGCACGTAGATGGCATTGAACAGAGGCAGGTAGATACCCTGCAGATTGCCTATCAGCGGCAGAAGCATAGCGAACAGCCAGACACCGAAGCCGGCCAGCAGGCCGGCGATGAAGCCTCGGCGGTTGGCGGTTGGCCAGTAAAGCACCGACAGCGCACCCGGCAGGAACTGGAGGGTGGCGACGAAGGCGACGATACCGAGGTTGGCCAGGTCCTGTTCTGCGCCGAGGAGGAGGTAGAACCCGTAGCTGGCCATGATGATGGCTGCGATCAGGGCACGGCGGGTCCACTTCAGCCAGCGGTAAATATTGCCTTCAGCGGGCGGCTGATAGAGCGGCAGCACCAGGTGGTTGAGGGCCATCCCGGACAGGGCCAGGGTCATCACGATGATCAGCCCGCTGGCGGCGGAAAGCCCCCCGACGTAGGCGACCAGGGCGAGTAAAGGATTGTCTACGGCGATGCCCAGACCTAGCGTGAAATACTCGGGGTTGGTGGTCGTGCCGAGTTTGAGGTTGGCCCAGAGGATCAGAGGCACGGCCAGGCTCATCAGCAGCAGGAACAGCGGCAGGCCCCAACTCGCGCTGACCATGGCGCGCGGGTTGAGATTCTCGGTGAACGTCATGTGGTACATGTGCGGCATGACGATCGCGGAGGCGAAGAACACCAGCAGCAGGGTTCGCCATGGGCCTTCTTGCAAGGGTGTATGCAGAGTGGACAGAGCTACCTGGTTCTGCAACAGCCACATTTCCAGGTCCTGCGGACCGTCGAATACGCCATAGAGGGCGTACAGTCCGATGCCGCCCAGTGCGACCAGCTTGACCACCGATTCGAACGCAATAGCGAATACCAGACCGGCATGCTTCTCCCGTGTGGCGATATGGCGGGCGCCAAAGAGAATCGTGAAAAGGGTGATCAGCGCACAGAAGCCCAGGGCGACCCGGTTGTGCACGGGCTCGCGGGTCAGGATACCGATTGAGTCGGCCACCGCCTGGATCTGCAGGGCCAGCAACGGTAGAACACCTATCAGCATGATCACTGTCGTCAGTGCACCGGCCCAGGTGCTGCGGAAGCGGAAGGCGAACAGGTCGGCCAGAGAAGACAGCTGATAGGTGCGGGTGACGCGCAAAATCGGATACAGCAGTACCGGTGCCAGGAGAAAGGCGCCGGATACGCCCAGGTAACTGGCAAGGAAGCCATAGCCATATTGATAAGCCAGACCCACGGTGCCGTAGAAGGCCCAGGCGCTGGCATACACACCGAGCGACAGGGTGTAGGTCAGGGGGTGGCGGATGATCCAGCGCGGCACAAAGCCGCGGTCGCTCAACCAGGCCACGCCGAACAGGGCGAGGAGGTAGGCGGCGCTGATCAGGATCAGCTGGCTAAGGCTAAAGCTCGTCAGCATCGCGTTGACTCTGCAGGATAAAGGTCACCACGATCAGGATCAGCCAGAGCAGGTAGGGTCGGTACCAGGCGCCGTTAGGGTCGATCCACCAATCCATGATGGCGGGTGAAAACAGGTAGATACCCACCACCAGGAGCAGGACCAATCGGTAAATGTACATGCCGCATTTCTCGTCGTGTCTGCGGCGATGGTAGCGAATGCCCCGCAGCGCCGCGAGTGGCTAACGCAGCTGCGCTTCTGCGAGGGTTCGGCTGCGGGGGATCAACATGGCATCCCAATTGGCGATGCCCCAGTCCAGAACTTCGCGTGGGTGGGCGTCGGACAGTTCCTCCGGCGGTTGCTGGCCAAGCGATCGCAGGGCGCGTGCCAGCAGCGGCGAGGCGCGGTCGCCCTGTAGAGGTGGGGAGCGGTAGGACTTGCCTAGCTTGTGGCCGTCAGGCTGGATTATCAGGGGGACGTGCAGATAGCGCGGCTGGGGTAGGCCAAGCAACTCCTGCAGATAGAGCTGCCGAGGGGTCGAGTCCAGCAGGTCAGCGCCGCGCACAATGTCGGTGACCCCTTGCCAGGCATCGTCAAGAACCACCGCCAACTGGTAGGCATAGAGGCCATCGCGGCGTTGGATGATGAAGTCTCCAACCTCGCGGCCCAGGTGCTGGCGGAACTCGCCTTGGACTCGGTCCACGAAGTGATATGCCAGTTCGGGTACGCGCAAGCGAATGGCCGCATCCTGCCTGGGATGTTGTGCGTTTCGGCAATAGCCCGGGTAAACGCTCTGGTTGCCTTCCAGCTGCTTGCGCGAGCAGGTGCAGGCATAGGCCAGCCCCTGGTTGAACAGGCAGTCGACGACTTCCGCGTAGGTGGCATGCCGCTCGCTCTGGCGCACCATCTCACCGTCCCATTCGAAACCGTAGCTTTCCAAGGTTCTGAGGATCGCCGCTTGGGCACCCTCGACCTCACGGGGTGGGTCGAGGTCTTCCATGCGAAGCAGCCAGCTGCCGCCAACCGCGCGGGCATCCAGATAGGAAGCGACGGCGGCGACCAGCGAGCCAAAGTGCAGGTAGCCGCTGGGGGTGGGGGCAAAACGACCGATATAGGCGGGGGAGGTCATGTCAGGGCCAGGCCTGTAAAACGCTACGGGGCGCCTAGGCGCCCCGTTTCGGCATCAGGAGCCGAGTTGCTTTTCCTTGATCTCCGCCAGCGTCTTGCAATCGATGCACAGCGTGGCGGTGGGGCGGGCTTCCAGTCGGCGGATGCCGATTTCCACGCCGCAGGAATCGCACCAACCGTAATCGTTGTCCTCGATTAGCTGAAGGGTTTCGTCAATCTTCTTGATCAGCTTGCGCTCGCGGTCACGGGCGCGCAGTTCCAGACTGAACTCTTCTTCCTGACTGGCACGGTCAGCCGGGTCGGGGAAGTTGGCCGCTTCGTCCTGCATGTGATGCACGGTGCGGTCGACCTCTTCCATCAACTCCTGCTTCCATTTGTTGAGGATGTTGGTGAAGTGAGCGCGCATGCGATCGCTCATGTACTCCTCGCCCTTGGTCTCTTGGTAGGGTTCGAAGCCACGAATCAACTGGCTGCTCTGTTGTTTTGCGTTGGTGGGCATGGATGGCCGCCTCTCACTTTCTTAATCCATTGCGCAGGATTATGGTCCATCGCCGGCTGTGCCGGCCCTGCGGCTGCAAGCGGGCGAACTTACCAGATCGAATCCGGGTTCGCTACTACCCGTTGTCAAGCATGCTGCAGTGTTCAGGCACCATTGGGTAGAATCCTCTCTTTGCCTTAATAAAGGAAGGCCAATGGCCCAGCCCTACAGTGCGCGCAGCCGCGCCATCGAACCTTTCCACGTTATGGCTCTGCTGGCTCGGGCAAATGAACTCCAGGCCGCCGGGCATGACGTGATCCACCTGGAAATCGGCGAGCCGGACTTCTCCACTGCCGAGCCCATCGTTCGTGCCGGGCAGGCGGCGCTTTCCGCGGGCCATACCCGCTACACCGCTGCTCGGGGCCTGCCGCAATTGCGTGAGGCGATTGCCGGCTTCTACGCCTCACGCTATCGATTGAACATAGACCCGGAACGGATTCTCATCACCCCCGGTGGCTCAGGCGCGTTGCTGCTGGCAAGCAGTCTTTTGGTCGACCCGGGCAAGCATTGGCTGCTGGCCGATCCAGGTTACCCCTGCAATCGGCATTTCCTGCGCTTGGTCGAAGGTGCTGCACAGCTGGTGCCGGTCGGCCCCGAGACTCGTTACCAGTTGACCCCCGACCTGGTGGAGCGGCATTGGGACGCTGGCAGCGTCGGTGCACTGGTAGCATCGCCGGCCAATCCCACGGGCACCTTGCTGCACGCCGATGAGTTGGCGGCCTTATCCAGAACGATCAAGGCGCACGGGGGGCACCTCGTGGTGGATGAGATCTACCACGGTCTGACCTACGGTGTGGACGCTTCCAGCGTGCTGGAAGTTGATGATCAGGCCTTTGTGCTTAACAGCTTCTCCAAATACTTTGGTATGACCGGTTGGCGGCTTGGCTGGCTGGTGGCACCGCCCGAAGCAGTGGCGGATCTGGAAAAGCTGGCGCAGAACCTCTACATCAGTGCCCCTTCGATGGCCCAGCATGCCGCCCTGGCGTGCTTCCAGCCGGAAACCCTGGAGATACTCGAAGAGCGGCGGCGAGCGTTCGCCAAACGGCGCGATTATCTGCTGCCAGCGTTGCGCGAGCTGGGCTTTCGCATCGCTGTCGAGCCGGAAGGGGCGTTCTACCTGTATGCGGACATTTCGGCCTTCGGCGGTGATGCCTATACCTTCTGCCGGCACTTCATCGAGACCGAGCATGTGGCCTTTACCCCGGGGCTGGACTTCGGTCGTTACCAGGCCAGCCAGCATGTGCGATTTGCCTATACCCAGGACGTGCCGCGCCTGGCCGAGGCAGTGGAGCGGATTGCCCGGGGTCTGAAGACCTGGACAGCGCAATGAGGTTCGAGCCGCCCCTGGAGGAGGCGCGACTGTTGCGCCGTTACAAGCGGTTCCTGGCCGACATCAGAACGCCGACGGGGGAGTTGCTGACCATCCACTGTCCCAACACCGGCTCTATGCTCAACTGCATGAGTGAAGGCTGTCGGGTGTGGTTCAGTCGCTCGAATGACCGGAAGCGCAAGCTGCCTGGCACCTGGGAAATAGTCGAGACGCCGCAAGGGCGGTTGGCCTGTGTGAATACCGGGCGAGCCAACGCGCTGGTGGAGGAAGCGTTGCGGGCAGGCCGTATTGTCGAGTTGACTGGCTTCCAGTCCCTCAAGCGGGAAGTCGCTTATGGACAGGAGAATAGCCGGGCCGACTTCCGGTTGGATTTCGCCGACGGACCGACCTTCATTGAGGTCAAGAGCGTGACGCTTGGGTTCGATGATACGGCAGTGGCGGCGTTTCCCGACGCCGTCACCGAACGCGGCAGCAAGCACCTGCGCGAGCTCGTCGCGCTGGCGAAGCGGGGTGTGCGGGCGGTGCAGCTTTACTGCGTGAACCTGTCGGGTATCGAGGCGGTGCGTGCCGCCAGGGAAATCGATCCGGCCTACGCGGCCGCCCTGTCCGAAGCCCGTGCGGCTGGTGTCGAGGTGTTGGCCTATGCGGCGGACGTGACACCGCAGGAAATCAGCATCACGCGGCGGCTGGAGGTGCTGCTCTGATCCCTGTGTGGCGCGCTCAGGCCGGACGCAACCAGATGCCTTGTTCGTCCTCCCAACATTTGAGTGCGTGCAACGACTCCCCGGCGCAAGGGCCGGCCACGCATTCGCCCGTGTCAATCAGGAAGAGGGCGCCGTGTGTGGCGCACTGGATGAGGCTGCCGCTGGTGTCGAGGAACTGGTCTTCGACCCACTCCAGCGAAATGCCCCGGTGCGGGCAGCGATTTTCATAGGCGCGAACGAGGCCTTGCCGGCGCACGAGCAGCAGTTTCAGGCCATCGACAGCAAAGCCCCGGCTCTGGCCTTCAGCCAGTTCCTCGGGGCGGCAGAGCAGGATCATCGGCATCTCCACGGAAGACAGGCATTATCCAGTACTTGCAGTCCCTGCCAAGTGGAACTGAATGCTCGTCGGCAGGGCGCCGCCAGTGAACACCCAGCAGTGGGATGGCTCCATCGCTAGCGAGCCTCTATCCTTCGACTCCGGCCTTATCAGAGGATGGATTTTCGTAACCATGATCTTTCCCCGTCATGCTCGACCGTTGTTTGCCGGACTGTCCGCTCTTCTGTTGCTGGCCCTTTGGCTATCTCTCGCCTTGGGGCCGGTCAGTCTGCCCTTGGGAGAGACACTGCGCGCCGCCGTGCATCTGACGGGGCTGCCTGTCGATGGTGAAGGGTTGGAACAGGCTGAGCTGATTCTTGGCCAAATCCGACTGCCACGGGCTTTGCTGGGGCTCGCCATTGGTGTGGTGTTAGCGCTCACCGGCGTGGCGATGCAGGGGTTGTTTCGCAATCCATTGGCCGATCCGAGTCTGGTCGGGGTTTCCAGCGGTGCGGCTCTCGGTGGAGCGTTGGCCATCGTCGGTGGCGCAGCGCTGGGGGGGGTGCCCGAAGCCATCGCAGCCTATCTCTTGTCGGCATGCGCCTTCGCAGGTGGTCTGGGGGTGACCTTGCTGGTCTACCGTCTGGGCAGGCGTGAGGGGCAGACGAGCGTTGCCACGATGCTACTGGCCGGTATTGCGCTAACGGCACTGGCCGGTGCGGTGATCGGTCTTTTCACCTACATGGCTGATGACGCCACTCTGCGCAGCCTGACCTTCTGGAACATGGGTAGTCTGAACAGTGCCAGTTACGCACGGTTATGGCCGCTGCTGCTGGTTACGCTGCTGGTGCTCTGCTGGTTGCCACGCCGGGCCAAAGGGCTCAATGCATTGCTGCTGGGTGAGTCCGAGGCGCGGCATCTGGGCGTTGACGTGGAGCGCCTGAAGCGCGAACTGGTGATCTGCACGGCATTGGGCGTCGGAGTAGCGGTGGCTGCTGCGGGGCTGATCGGCTTCATCGGTCTCGTGGTGCCACATCTGGTGCGCATCGTGACGGGGCCCGACCATCGCATACTGTTGCCGGCCTCGGCGTTAGCGGGGGGCTGTCTCATGCTGCTGGCCGACCTGGTTGCGCGGATGATACTGGCACCGGCAGAGCTGCCGATCGGCATCGTCACGGCGCTGATCGGAGCGCCTTTCTTTCTTTACCTGCTGCTGCGAGGTCGCCACTGATGTTGCGCGTCGAGCGGCTGGAAGTGCGGCGTGGCGCCAGATGCGTGCTATCGGATGTCGATCTGGTCTTGCAGCCTGGGCAAATGCTCGGCGTGCTGGGCCCAAACGGCGCGGGCAAAAGTACCTTGCTGGGCGCATTGTCAGGTGAGCTGAGCGCGTCTGCCGGCTCTGTAAGCTTCGATGGACGATCGGTGCGCGACTGGAGTGGCCCAATGCGGGCGCGCAGATTAGCCGTGTTGCCACAAAGCTCAACGCTGAGTTTCGACTTTTGGGTCGAGGAGGTCGTCAGCTTGGCGCGCTTGCCCCATGAAACGGGCAGTGCTCATGACGCACAGGTGGTAGCGCAAGCCTTGCTAGCAGCAGATGCCAGTCACCTTGCCGGACGCAGTTATCTGGCCCTGTCCGGTGGTGAGCGCCAGCGCGTGCACCTGGCCCGGGTGCTGGCGCAACTCTGGCCGGGCGAGCCTGGGCAGGTGCTGCTGCTGGATGAACCTACCTCCATGCTCGACCCCTTGCACCAGCACACTATCTTGCAGGCGGTGCGCGCCTTTGCTGAGCGGGGCGTGTCTGTGCTGGTGATACTGCATGACCTCAATCTGGCCGCCCGTTACTGCGACCGCCTGATGCTGCTCGCCGCGGGACGACCTTTTGTACAGGGGACACCAGAACAGGTGTTGCGCGCCGAGCCCCTGAAGGCCGTGTTTGGTCTGGAGGTGCTGGTGCAGCGACACCCTGAGCGCGGGCATCCGTTAATAGTCGCGCGCTGAAATGACGCAAGGACAATCAATGAGACTTCTCTTGATCTGCTGCATCGGACTGCTGGCTGCTTGTCAGAGCCTCCCCCCGCTACCGGCCTGGCAGAGCCCTGAAGGCCGCGATCGGCTGGACCTGGGCGTCATCCGCGATCTGCGTAATGGCGAACAGCTTACGCCCCGGCAACTGGTCGGGCGCCTGGCCAGTTCTCCCCGCGTCCTGGTGGGCGAGCAACATGACAATCCCGATCATCACGCCCTTCAACTCTGGTTGCTGCAAGCGCTGGAGGCCCGACGTGCGCAGGGCAGCCTGTTGCTGGAAATGCTCGACCCGGACCAGCAGGTCCGGGTCGACTCCGCTCATAAAGCTTCAGCTGCCGGCCAGGCATCCGCAGACCTCCCACAAGCACTGGCCTGGCAGAAGAACTGGGAATGGACATTTTATGGGCCCATCGTGCGCCATGCACTGGAGCAGCCTTACCCGTTGCTGGCGGCCAGCCTTGATCGGAGCGAGATAAAGCTGATCTATCAGGCGCGGCCAACCTTGCAAGGCCAGGCATCCACTGCGGCGGCGGTACGCGGACCTCTGCTGGAGCAGATTCGCGAATCCCACTGCGGGTTGCTGCCGGAGTCGCAGATACTCGCGATGCTGGCCGTCCAGCAGCAGCGTGACCGGCGCATGGCTGAGCAACTACTGGCGGCCCCGCAACCGGCAATGCTATTCGCGGGTGCCTTTCATGTTCGCCGCGACCTCGGCGTCCCCCTGCACCTGACCGATCTGGGAAGTGGCGAGGGTAATACCGTGCTGATCCTGTCGGAGGTTGGCAAGCCGGTGGACGCTGGCGCAGCGGACTACGTCTGGTACACGGCCGCATTACCTCCTGTCGACCACTGCGCGGGGATTCGCGAGCGTCGTCCTGCGGCGCGTTGATTGGTGAAGGGGAGTCGCCTGGCGCGGCTCCCGAACGACGGGGAAAAAAAGACCCGGCAATGTGCCGGGTCAAAAACCGTGATTAGCCTGATGAGGAGATAATCTGAATAGCCTCACTACTTGGCTTTCCAGCTTACCGACCGATCTCGCGATCAGCTGAGTAAATAATAACGATTATCACTCGCGAGTCAATGCTTGATCGGCAGTTCCTGCAGGTTGCGTTCTGGCGCCAGGTAAAGGAGAACCCGGCATCGGGCTGAGTTCTGGATGGTGCTCAGGAAATAGGCAGTAGCCTGAGTTGGGTGACTTCCTTGTTCAGCAGGTCGATGCGCCGCGCCATGCTTTCGATAAGGCTGTGGGCAATCCGCGGATTGCTCTGCATCAGGCTCAGGAACTGATCCTTCGGAATGACCATTACAGTGCAGGGCTCGCTTGCTTTGACCGTGGCGCTGCGACGTTCGCGGGTAAAGACTGCCATTGCGCCGAAGATTTCATCCTTCTGCACGTCACCCACTTTCTGTCCATCGACGAACGCCTCTGCGTGGCCTTCGATAATGATGAACACATGATCTGCCTCGTCGCCTTGCTGTATGAGCTCATCTCCGCGGGCAAAGTGTTGGAAGCCCGTCGATGGGCGTACGTCCGGTTGTTTCAGACGAGCTATCGCGTCGGAAAGCAGCGCGGTATGCCCCACCAGGTACTGGATGAAGAGCTCCTGTCGTCTCTCGTTCGCATAGATGTGCTTGAACACGCTGCTCCGGCTGTAAGGCCGCAAGCTGATGGGCTCGTCGCTGCAGTATCGGCAGCTAGGGAGTTCAATGCCTTGGCGCAAGCCGAGCAGATCCCCCTCTTGCAGGTAGAAGAGAGGGCGCTCTTCTACCACGGCATGCAGCAGGCCGTTTTCGATCAGGTACAGCTGGCTGGCAGGGAGAACTTGCGCAAGGTCTTCGGCATGCTCCAGGCGAAGCGGTGGCCCCGATGGGTCAAGTCCTTCGAGCAATTGGCCGGGGATGCCTTGCAGGCGGTTGATTAACTGGTCGGCGTAGGCCGGTTGCTCCCCGAGTAGGTACATGACCGTAATTCCTTGAACTGACTGGAGTGCCTGAACGCACGAAGATCCCCGAAACAATAGGGCGCGTCGCTTTTTCCGTAAATCACTCCACTCGGAGGTTGTGAGCTAGCTCTTATTGTGGGAGGCCGGGGTGTCCAACTGATGGTTCAGCTCGGCCTTGTGCCCGGGAGGCAGGTCATTCCAGTGCACGTCCAGCAAGGCGCCTTCAATCGCGTAGAGCAGGACCTTGGATGCTCGGAAGCCTCGGGCCCGCACAGCCTTGTAGGCTCCGACCGCGCCAAGGCGCCGCAGATCAGACAAGTTGTGGATGCCCACCGCATGCAGCCACTGGGCAGATGTCTTGCCAAGGTTTCTCAGGTGTTGCAGTTCGTCGTTCATCGAGCCTCCTTGCGATGGATTGGGCGCGAGAGTGGTCAGCAACTGGTGCCTGAGCCAAGTGTAGCGGTCAATGTGCAATATGGCTTTGTGCTATCGCCAAGCGGCATAAGCAGCCGGCGAGTGGCTGGTAGAAGGGCGGTCGACGGTGCAGCGGGTGCAGAAAGCCAGGTGCCGGATGGCGATGGATACGTTCTCTTGGATGTTCGCTGAGTCCATGCCAGCGCAAGAGATGGCCGCGGCGGAAACTACCGTCGCGGCCGTGAGCAGGAGGCGTTGGTTTCAGAGCCCTGGGAGGTGCTGGCGGATGCGCTCCACCAGATTGTCGAGGCTGGCCTCCTGGTCTGTATCGATGCGCTTGCTTTGTGTCTGCTCGCTGGCGTCAAGCGCTTCACGACTCGCTTGCTGCGCGTGCACGACGTCCATGGTCGCATCCGAAGGGTCTCCACCCAGCGCCTGCCGTTGGGCGATCCAGGAGGCAATGACTGCATCCGGAGCATGGCAGTCGAGAATCAGGAAAGGAGTGCCGGTTTCCTCTGCGACGTCCCTGGCAGCTTCCCGCTGGGCATGCTTGAGAAAAGTCGCGTCGATGACCACTGGGAAGCCGGCGTGCAGGGCGATCTTTGCCAGTTGGTTGAGGCGCGCGTAGGTGGCAGCACTGGCATCGTCGTTATAGATGCCGGACTTCAGCCCTGCCTGCTCGTTCGGTTGATCTCCGAAGAGTCGCTTGCGCTCGACATCTGAGCGCAGACGAATGGCGCCCAAGGCTTCGACCAGGCGCAGGGCCACGTGGCTCTTGCCCGAACCTGATACGCCATGGGTGATGGCCAGGAAGGGGGAGGGGATGGCGCTATAGCTTTCCGCCAGGCCCGCATAGTTGCGATATTGACGGAGCGTCGCAGCCTTCTGCACCGCATCGGCCTGGTGTGCCAGGCTGAACAGGGCGATCTTGGCGCGCACCAGCGCACGATAGGCCTTGTAGAAGTTCAGCAGTTCAAGCCCCTGGTAGTCCCCGGTGTGCTCGAGGTATTCGCTAACCAGTCGGCGCGAGAGGGATTTCAGGCCGCGGTCTTCCAGGTCCATGGCAATGAATGCGATGTCGGCATAGACATCTGTGAAACGGAAGGGCTCGTTGAACTCGATGCAGTCGAACAGAACTACCTGGCCATTGATCAGGGTAGCGTTACCCAGATGGATATCGCCGTGACATTCGCGGATGAAACCATCCTGTTTGCGTTGTGTCAGCAGCGGCTTGAGTCGCTCGAAGCTGGTCTCAGCCCAGGCCTCAAGGGCCTCGAGTTGTTGCAGATCGGCTTTTTCCGTGAGGAATGGGCGGATCTGTTCGAAATTCTGGCGTACCGGCGCCATGACGGCCTCGGGTGTCCCGAGCGGGTGCTCGGCAGCAACCTGGGGGGCAGCCATGTGGAAGCTGGCAATCTGTGCCGCAAGGGCATCGATATGTGCAGGTGTCAGCTCGCCCCTTGCCTGCAGGGCGCTGAGCAGGTTGTCCTGGGGGAACTGGCGCATTTTCAGCACATATTCAATGGCCGGTGCCTCGCCGCCGATCAGGGGCGACTCCTCGCTGCCGGTTACGGGCAGAACTTCGAGATAGAGGTTTTGGGTCAGGCGCTGGTTGAGGCGCAGCTCCTCATCACAGAAGTGCTTGCGCGCATCGAGACGGGTGAAGTCGAGGAAGCCGAAGTCGACCGGCTTCTTGATCTTGTAGGCGAACTCCCCGGTGAGCAGCACCCAGGAGATGTGCGTTTCGATCACCTGGAACCCGGCCACTGGGTGAGGATAGAGGGCCGGGTTCTGCAGGGCGGCTATCAGCTGCTGGCTCACGGTTGATCCTTGTTAATGGCGGTGTCAGAACTCGGCATTATGGCCGTTGTACGCCTGGCTGCAAACCGTCAGAGCTGCCTGTTGGCTGTGGGTAAAGTGCGTATAATGCGCCGCCATGACACGTCCCAGATCCCCCCGCTCTCGCTCTAAACGCCGCTCCGGCGGTTTTCGTCCATGGTTAGGCTGGGCCTTGAAGCTTGGCCTCGTTGGCCTTGTCATCCTGGCCGGATTCGCCATCTACCTTGATGCCGTCGTCCAGGAGAAATTCTCCGGCAAGCGTTGGACCGTGCCGGCGAAGGTGTATGCGCGGCCCTTGGAGTTGTTCGTAGGGCTCAAACTTTCCAAGGATGACTTCCTCAAGGAGTTGGACGCCCTCGGATATCGCCGCGAAAGCCTGTCTAATGGTCCGGGCGCCGCGTCGGTGGCCGGCAGTACCGTGGACCTGAATACCCGAGGCTTCCAGTTCTATGAAGGTGCGGAGCCTGCCCAGAGGGTCCGGGTGCGGTTTTCAGGCGATTACGTGGCCGGACTCACTCAGGCCAACGGCGCCAATCTGGCTGTTGCGCGGTTGGAGCCTCTGCTGATTGGCGGCCTATATCCCGCACACCATGAAGATCGCGTACTGGTCAAATTGGACGAGGTGCCGGCCTACCTGATCGAAACTCTGGTGGCGGTGGAAGATCGTGAATACTTCAACCACTTCGGGGTATCGCCCAAGTCGATTGCACGCGCATTCTGGGTCAATGCCACCGCCGGCGAACTGCGCCAGGGTGGCAGTACGCTGACCCAGCAGCTGGTGAAGAACTTCTACCTGACCAATGAACGCAGCATCTCGCGCAAGGCCACTGAGGCGATGATGGCGGTGTTGCTGGAGCTGCATTACGACAAACGCGAGATTCTCGAGGCGTACCTCAACGAGGTGTTCCTCGGCCAGGATGGCCAGCGCGCCATCCATGGTTTCGGGCTGGCCAGCCAGTACTTTTTCAGTCAGCCGATCTCGGAGCTGAAATTGCATCAGATCGCCATGCTGGTCGGCATGGTCAAGGGACCGTCTTACTACAACCCGCGACGTTTCCCGGAACGGGCACTGGAGCGGCGTAACCTGGTGATCGATATGCTGGCCGAGCAGGGCGTCGTAACCATGGACGAAGCTGCGGCGGCCAAGCAGAAGCCGCTGGGAGTAACTCAGCGTGGCAGCCTTGCAGATAGTTCCTATCCGGCGTTCCTCGACCTGGTCAAGCGCCAGCTGCGTAATGACTACCGGGAAGAAGACCTGACGGATGAAGGCTTGCGAATCTTCACCAGCTTCGACCCCATCCTGCAGTCGAAGGCCGAAACCGCGCTGAACGAGACCCTCAAACGGCTGCAAGGCCGCAAAGGTGTCGATCAGGTCGAGTCGGCAATGGTGGTGAGTAATCCGGAGACCGGCGAAATCCAGGCGCTGATTGGCAGCCGGCAACCCCGTTTTGCTGGCTTCAACCGTGCCGTGGATGCGGTGCGCCCGATTGGCTCGTTGATCAAACCCGCTGTTTATCTGACGGCACTGGAGCGGCCTAGCCAATACACCTTGACCAGTTGGGTGTCTGACGAGCCATTCTCGGTAAAAGGCCAGGACGGCCAGGTATGGCGTCCGCAGAACTACGATCGACGCGCCCACGGCACGATCTACCTCTATCAGGGGCTGGCGAACTCTTACAACTTGTCGACTGCCAAACTCGGCCTGGAACTGGGCGTTCCGAATGTGCTCAAAACTCTTGAAAGGTTGGGTGTTTCCCGGGAGTGGCCAGCTTATCCCTCAATGCTCTTGGGGGCCGGCGCGCTAAGTCCGATGGAGGTCGCAACCATGTACCAGACCTTGGCAAATGGCGGTTTCAATACCCCACTGCGGGCGATTCGCAGTGTGCTGACTGCAGAAGGGGAGCCTCTCAAGCGTTATCCCTTCCAGATTCAGCAGCGCTTCGATCCGGGCGCTATCTATCTGGTGCAGAACGCCATGCAACGCGTAATGCGCGAAGGTACTGCGCGCTCGGTTTACAGCCAGTTACCGTCTTCGTTGACGCTGGCTGGCAAGACCGGAACCACCAACGACTCCCGCGACAGTTGGTTCGCGGGCTTCAGTCAGGATTTGCTGGCTGTTGTATGGCTGGGGCGTGATGACAATGGCAAGACGCCTCTGACCGGCGCTACTGGGGCATTGCAGGTGTGGACCAGTTTCATGCGCAAGGCCGATCCGCTGCCCCTGGATATGCCGATGCCGGAAAATGTCGTTCAGGCCTGGATTGACCCGCACAGTGGCCAGGGGTCCGACCCCAGTTGTCCGGGGGCGGTACAGATACCCTACATTCGCGGCAGCGAGCCTGTGGCAGGCGCTCCGTGTGGATTGGGCGCGCCCGTGGACTCAGTGATGGACTGGGTCCGCGGTTGGATGCAATAGCAGAGAGGAATCGAAGTGAGTAAAGCCTGGATACCTGCCCTTGCGGCGATGGCCTTGTTGGCTGGCTGCGCAACCCCGCAGCGTGGCGCTATCCCTGTCGTTGACTCCGGGGCTCCGCTCTCTGAGCTGGAGCACGGGGCGGCTGGGGGCGGCCGTTACAACCCGGCACCTGCTGCTTCGCAGAGTGTGCCTCAGGACTCCGGCGTCGTGGTCATGGTTCCTGGCGCGAGCGGAGGTGTTGCTCAAGGTGTGCCAGCTCCCAGTGCGCCTATTAGCGGCAGCATTACCAGCGGTGGTATCACCCCTGGGCCAATTACGAATGGGCCCATCTCGAACGGGACTGTGTTCCCGAACTCGGTGCCTGCCGGAAGCTACAGTGTGCCGACACCCATCTCGCCGAGCGGGATTCCTGGCAGCAGCGGCCTATCGGCTGACGAGCAGCTCGACGGCCCCGTATTGGCGCTCCTGACCACGGCGCAGCAGCAGCAGGGTGGTGGTGACCTCAACGGAGCCGCGGCAAGTCTCGAGCGCGCCCAGCGAATTGCCCCGCGTGAACCGCAAGTGCTGTATCGTTTGGCGCAGGTTCGTCTGGCCCAGGGGGATGCCCCGCAGGCAGAGCAGTTCGCCCGTCGCGCCTTGACCTATGCCAACGGCCGTCCAGCCATGCAGGCCAGCCTGTGGGAGCTCATCGCCCGCGCCCGGGAGAGTCAAGGTGATACGGCAGGCGCTGCCCTTGCACGTAGCAAGGCAAAGGTCAATCTCTGATGGACCCGCGCTGCGTCGATCTGGCAGAGCAACTGCTGCTTGTCGAGTGCGAGTTGCGTAAGCTCGGCTACTGGTCCGAATTGCCGCCCAGCCCGGATGCATTGGCTAGTCAGGCTCCGTTCTGCGTCGACACCTTGGCTTTCGAGCAGTGGTTGCAGTGGATTTTCCTGCCGCGGATGAAGGTCATCGTCGAAAATGACCTTGATCTGCCGCAGGCATCAGGAATCAGGCCAATGGCGGAAGTTGCCTACCGCGAGCGGCTGGTCGAAGTGCATGGCTTGCTCAATGTGCTGGGAGAGTTTGATCGCCTGATCGGCAGCGCAACCTGAGTTGGCGCGCCGGCTTAATCAATTGCAGTTCTCGGCAATCGCTTTTTCGGTTTCCCGGATCCGCGCTTGGCGCTCGTCTTCGGTGATGCGGCGGACTTCACCGTCCACCTCGGTGCGCAGGCGAGGGTTGTTCTGCAGTTGGGCCAGGTTCGTACGCACTGTCTCGCAGTATTTGCGGCGCTCAGCCTCCTGGCTCGCGACTTCTGCCCTCACTTTCTCGTTGATGGCCTTCTGATCCCCTTGAGGCTTCGCTTCGGGAGTTGGGGCTTGAGGTGCAGGAGTCGGTCGTGGCGTGGGGTTCTCGAACGTCGGCCGGTTGGCGTCAGGCTTGGGTGCTGATGTACTTACGCTTGCGGCAGCCTGGCCTTCCGGTGGCTGCGAGCCGAAGTGCGTAATGCCTTGTGCATCGACCCACTTGTAGACTTGGCCGGCGATGACCGAGGTGCTCAAAGCCAACAGCAAGCTGCCGGCGATAATCATGCGATGCATGCAGTGTCCTTCTGTGCGCTTCGAAACCTGTCAAACACTATAACCAAAAGCCAGCGACCGTGATTCTGCTTCGCGTCACAGCAATCCATTCAAGATTCCGCAACGGATTACTTGACTTGTGCTGTGCTAATCCGAAGAATCCAGGGTTCGCTGTTGTAGTGGGCCGGCCGCAAGTCGGAAGCTGCAGCAGACGATGAGGTGCACACCCGCGCCGACCTGTTATCCCCGCAACGCGTTACCTCGCGCTGGGTGGGAAAGCCCCGCAACAACTCTCAGGGGCCGACCCAATGCTTGCTCAGTCAGTAGCTGACGTAGTCGGCGACCACCAGTCGCTCACGCTCTGCTTGCAAGCAAACCTATTCAGGCCGTCCGGTCGCGGGCGGTTTTCTGGCGTTCTAGAGGTGAAAAACGTGGAGCTTTTATCTGGCGCTGAAATGGTCGTCCGCTCGTTGCGTGACGAAGGCGTTAAGTACATTTACGGGTACCCGGGTGGTGCCCTCCTGCATATCTACGATGCCCTGTTCAAGGAAAACGACGTCACGCACATCCTGGTCCGTCATGAGCAGGCTGCTACCCACATGGCTGACGGCTATGCCCGTGCTACCGGAAAACCCGGGGTGGTGCTGGTAACGTCTGGCCCCGGTGCGACCAATGCCATCACCGGCATCGCCACCGCCTACATGGACTCCATCCCGATGGTGATCCTGTCCGGCCAGGTCCCGAGCAACATGGTCGGTACCGACGCCTTCCAGGAGACCGACATGGTCGGTATCTCGCGTCCGATCGTGAAGCACAGCTTCATCATCAAGCATCCCTCGGAAATCCCTGAGGTGATCAAGAAGGCTTTCTACCTGGCTCAGTCCGGTCGTCCCGGCCCTGTTGTGGTCGACATTCCGAAGGACATGGGCGATCCGACCCAGAAGTTCGAATACAGCTATCCGAAGAAGGTCAAGCTGCGCTCCTACAGTCCTGCTGTACGCGGTCACTCCGGCCAGATTCGCAAGGCTGCCGAGATGCTTCTCGCGGCCAAGCGTCCTATCCTCTATGCCGGTGGTGGCGTGATCATGGGCGGAGCTTCGGAGCAACTGACCGAACTGGCCAAGATGTTGAATCTGCCGGTCACCAATACCCTGATGGGGCTTGGCGCCTATCCGGGAACAGACCGCCAGTTCGTCGGCATGCTCGGTATGCACGGCAGCTACACCGCCAACCTCGCGATGCACCATGCAGACGTGATTCTGGCCGTTGGCGCGCGCTTCGACGACCGCGTCATCAATGGCGCGGCCAAGTTCTGCCCGAACGCCAAGATCATCCACATCGATATCGATCCGGCCTCGATCTCCAAGACCATCAAGGCGGATATCCCGATCGTCGGTCCGGTTGATAGCGTGCTGTCCGAGATGGTCGCCATCCTCAAGGAAATCGGTGAGGCGCCCAGCAAGGAAAACGTTGCCAGTTGGTGGAAGCAGATCGAAGAGTGGCGCGGCGGTCGTGGCCTGTTCCCCTATGACAAGGGGGACGGTGTAATTATCAAGCCACAGACGGTGATAGAGACTCTCTGGGAAGTGACCAAGGGCGACGCCTACATCACCTCCGATGTCGGTCAACACCAGATGTTCGCTGCGCAGTACTACCGCTTTGATAAGCCGAATCGCTGGATCAACTCCGGTGGCCTCGGCACGATGGGCTTTGGCTTCCCGGCTGCCATGGGTATCAAGCTGAGCTTCCCCGAGTCCGATGTGGCCTGTGTCACGGGTGAGGGCAGCATCCAGATGAATATCCAGGAGCTGTCGACCTGCCTGCAGTACGACCTGCCGGTGAAGATTGTCAACCTGAACAACGGCGCTCTGGGCATGGTTCGCCAATGGCAGGACATGCAATACAACAGCCGCTACTCGCATTCCTACATGGAGTCGCTGCCGGACTTCGTCAAGCTGGCCGAAGCCTATGGCCATGTCGGCATCCGCGTCACTGATCCGAAAGATCTGAAGTCGAAGATGGAGGAGGCGTTCGCCCTCAAGAATCGCCTGGTGTTCCTTGATATCCAGGTGGATTCCAGTGAGCACGTCTACCCGATGCAGATCAGAGATGGTGCCATGCGTGACATGTGGCTGAGCAAGACGGAGCGGACCTGAACATGCGACACATCATCTCCCTGCTGCTGGAAAACGAGCCTGGTGCGTTGTCTCGCGTCGTAGGTCTCTTCTCTCAGCGCAACTACAACATCGAAAGCCTGACCGTGGCGCCAACCGAAGACCCGACGCTGTCGCGCCTGACGTTGACCACAGTTGGTCACGATGAGGTGATCGAGCAGATCACCAAGAACCTCAACAAGCTGATCGAAGTGGTCAAATTGGTGAACCTGTCGGAAAGTGCCCACATCGAGCGCGAGCTGATGCTGGTCAAGGTCAAGGCCACCGGCGCCCAGCGCGCCGAGGTCAAGCGCACCACCGACATTTTCCGTGGCCAGATCGTCGACGTGACCAGCAGCGTCTACACGATCCAGCTGGCAGGTACCAGCGACAAGCTGGACAGCTTCATCCAGGCCATCGGCACCAGCTCGATACTGGAAACCGTACGCAGTGGCGTCACCGGTATTGCCCGTGGCGACAAAGTGCTGACCATCTGAATACTGAGATAAGGCCGAGAGGCCCGGTAAATAGGGGAATTTCCATGAAAGTGTATTACGACAAAGACTGCGACCTCTCGATCATCCAAGGCAAGAAAGTAGCCATCATCGGCTATGGCTCCCAGGGCCATGCCCACGCCTGCAACTTGAAAGACTCCGGCGTTGACGTCACTGTCGGCCTGCGCCCAGGTTCCGCCACTGTTGCCAAGGCCCAGGCCCATGGCCTGACCGTCAAGAGCGTTCCGGAAGCTGTTGCCGCAGCTGATCTGGTCATGATCCTGACTCCGGACGAGTTCCAGTCCAAGCTGTACAAGGAAGAAGTCGAGCCGAACCTGAAGAAGGGCGCGACCCTGGCTTTCGCTCACGGCTTTGCCATCCACTATAATCAGGTCGTACCGCGCGCTGACCTCGACGTGATCATGATCGCGCCGAAAGCCCCGGGCCACACCGTACGCTCCGAGTTCGTCAAGGGCGGCGGCATTCCTGATCTGGTTGCGGTTTACCAGGACGCTTCCGGAAATGCCAAGAACGTCGCTCTGTCCTACGCCTGCGGCGTGGGTGGCGGTCGTACCGGCATCATCGAAACCACCTTCAAGGACGAGACCGAGACCGACCTGTTCGGCGAGCAGGCTGTTCTGTGCGGTGGTTGCGTCGAGCTGGTCAAGGCTGGTTTCGAGACTCTGGTTGAAGCCGGTTACGCGCCGGAAATGGCCTACTTCGAGTGCCTGCACGAGCTGAAGCTGATCGTCGACCTGATGTACGAAGGCGGCATCGCTAACATGAACTACTCGATCTCGAATAACGCCGAGTACGGTGAGTACGTCACTGGTCCGGAAGTTATCAACGCCGAATCGCGCCAGGCCATGCGCAATGCTCTTAAGCGCATCCAGGACGGCGAATACGCCAAGATGTTCATCCAGGAAGGCGCTTCGAACTACGCTTCGATGACTGCTTACCGCCGCAACAACGCTGCTCACCCGATCGAGCAGGTTGGTGAGCGTCTGCGCGCAATGATGCCGTGGATCTCGGCCAACAAGATCGTCGACAAGACCAAGAACTAAGGTCTGAGCGACGGGAAAGAACGCGGCCAAGGCCGCGTTCTTTCGTTATGGGACCAGTGTTCTGGTATAAAACCACTTCGCCGGGTGGCGCTTCATCGTCGAAGTGGCCATTCTCGACTACCTCATTCCGTACGCGTTGCAAGGATGTTGTTCATGAGTGAACGTCCCGAAGAGCCGAATCAACCTGCCGATAACGACAGCCTGCTTCCCATCGACGAGCATGTCGAAGAGGGGCAAGACGCCGAAGGGCGCAAGGTGCGGCATCGTGGTATCTACCTGCTGCCCAACCTGTTCACCACCGCCAACTTGTTCGCTGGTTTCTATGCCATCGTCAACGCCATGAGCGGCAACTTCTCAGTGGCGGCCGCCACCATCTTCGTCGCCATGGTGCTGGACAGCCTCGATGGCCGTGTAGCCCGTCTCACCAACACCCAGAGTGCCTTCGGAGCCGAGTACGATTCGCTCTCGGACATGGTCGCCTTCGGTGTGGCACCCGCGCTTCTGGCCTTCGAGTGGGCGCTGAGTGGCCTGGGTAGCGTCGGCCTGACCGTTGCCTTCATCTACGTTGCTGGTGCGGCCCTGCGGCTGGCGCGTTTCAATACCCAGATCGGCAAGGTAGACAAGCGTTACTTCATTGGCCTTGCCAGCCCCGCAGCGGCGGGCGTAGTGGCGGGTACCGTCTGGGCCTTCAGCGATTTCGGTATCAAGGGCTCGAACATGTCGTTCATCGTCGCCCTGTTGGTGGCGCTGGCCGGCATGCTGATGGTGAGCAATATCAAGTTCTACAGCTTCAAGGACCTGGACCTGAAGGGGCGCGTGCCTTTCGTGGCCATCCTCATTGTGGTGCTGGCCTTTGCCGTCGTCTTCAGTGACCCGCCGCGCATCCTCCTGCTGATCTTCCTGGCTTACGCTGCATCCGGCCCAGTGCAATACTTGCTCCAGCTGCGCCGCCGCAAACAGGTCGAGTGATGTAATTTCCCAGTGGCTCTGCAGTCTACTGGGCATGTCTGCCCACTGTTGCGGAGCCACCATGCTGATCCATACCCCTCCTTCTTCTGCTTGCCGTGAGCATGAAGTCACGTCTGAAGCGGTCTACCTTTCCCGTCGCCGGTTGCTGGCCGCTGCGGGAGGTCTCGTGGCCACGGTAGCCTTGCCTGGGCATGCGCAGGCTGGTTCGACCTATTCTGATGTCGTACCCGCTCAGCTGCCTGCCTGGTTTTCCGAGAAGATCTCTGCAGCGCGCTGGCAGGCCGTGACGCCGGGTAATGAGTCGGTCACGCCTTTCAAGGACGCGACCCATTACAACAATTTCTACGAGTTCGGCACCAACAAAGGCGATCCGGCGCGTTACGCGGAGAAGATGCGCATCGAGCCCTGGGCCGTGCGTATCGAAGGGGAAGTCGCCAGGCCGGGCATTTACTCGGTGGAAGACCTGGCCAAACCTCATGGCCTTGAGGAGCGTATCTATCGCCTGCGTTGCGTCGAGGCCTGGTCCATGGTCATTCCCTGGCTGGGCTTTCCGCTGGCTGATCTGCTTAGGCGGGTAGAGCCGACCAGCAAGGCGAAATACGTCAGCTTCGAGACTCGGCTCGCACCGGACGAAATGGCGGGCGTGCGCTCGGGCTTTTCCTTGATCGACTGGCCCTATGTGGAAGGCTTGCGACTGGATGAAGCCATGCACCCACTGACCATCCTCGCTGTGGGCATGTACGGTCGCGTCCTGCCGCACCAGAATGGCGCTCCGCTGCGCTTGGTGGTGCCCTGGAAGTATGGCTTCAAGAGCATAAAGTCCATTGTGCGAATCAGTCTGGTCAGTGAGCAGCCGCGCACTACGTGGGAATCCATAGCGCCAGAGGAGTATGGCTTCTATTCAAACGTCAATCCCGAGGTGGATCATCCTCGCTGGAGCCAGGCACACGAACGGCGCCTTCCCAGCGGGCTATTCAGCCCGAACATCGTGCCGACACGCATGTTCAATGGCTATGATGAAGTGGCCAGTCTCTACACGGGGCTGGATCTGAGGAAGTACTACTGATGCGTTTCAGACCCTGGCGACTTTTCGTTTTCCTGTTGGCGCTGGTGCCTGTCTGCCTGTGGTTGTACCAAGCCTGGATATTTGCGCTTGGGCCGGACCCGGGAAAGGTGCTAGTCGACAGGTTGGGCCTGGCGGCACTGTGGTTTCTGCTGATCACCCTTGCTAT
>NZ_CP113889.1:2740000-5040000 GCF_042232855.1 Metapseudomonas boanensis
TCAGCTTCTTCATAAGTTCCCACACGAATTGCTTGATTCAATTGCGAAGGCGATTGGGTCTGTAGCTCAGTTGGTTAGAGCGCACCCCTGATAAGGGTGAGGTCGGCAGTTCGAATCTGCCCAGACCCACCAATTGTCGCGGGGTCGGTTGACCGGTTGACATTGGGGCCATAGCTCAGCTGGGAGAGCGCCTGCTTTGCACGCAGGAGGTCAGGAGTTCGATCCTCCTTGGCTCCACCACTCTCGGCGAGTTAGACCTGAAGAGCTCAGAATTGAATATCCGTGGTTGGATATTGAATTCTGGACTTTGTTTCAGAATCGTTCTTTAAAAATTTGGGTATGTGATAGAAGTAGACTGATTAATCTCTTTCACTGGTGATTAGTCAAGTCAAGGTAAAATTTGCGAGTTCAAGCGCGAATTTTCGGCGAATGTCGTCTTCACGTTCGAGGCTTATAACCAGATTGCTTGGGGTTATATGGTCAAGTGAAGAAGCGCATACGGTGGATGCCTTGGCAGTCAGAGGCGATGAAAGACGTGGTAGCCTGCGAAAAGCTTCGGGGAGTCGGCAAACAGACTGTGATCCGGAGATATCTGAATGGGGGAACCCACCTAGGATAACCTAGGTATCTTGTACTGAATCCATAGGTGCAAGAGGCGAACCAGGGGAACTGAAACATCTAAGTACCCTGAGGAAAAGAAATCAACCGAGATTCCCTTAGTAGTGGCGAGCGAACGGGGATTAGCCCTTAAGCTTCTTGGATTTTAGCGGAACGCTCTGGAAAGTGCGGCCATAGTGGGTGATAGCCCCGTACGCGAAAGGGTCCAGGAAGTGAAATCGAGTAGGACGGAGCACGAGAAACTTTGTCTGAATATGGGGGGACCATCCTCCAAGGCTAAATACTACTGACTGACCGATAGTGAACCAGTACCGTGAGGGAAAGGCGAAAAGAACCCCGGAGAGGGGAGTGAAATAGAACCTGAAACCGTATGCGTACAAGCAGTGGGAGCCTACTTGTTAGGTGACTGCGTACCTTTTGTATAATGGGTCAGCGACTTATTTTCAGTGGCGAGCTTAACCGAATAGGGGAGGCGTAGCGAAAGCGAGTCTTAATAGGGCGTTTAGTCGCTGGGAATAGACCCGAAACCGGGCGATCTATCCATGGGCAGGTTGAAGGTTAGGTAACACTGACTGGAGGACCGAACCGACTACCGTTGAAAAGTTAGCGGATGACCTGTGGATCGGAGTGAAAGGCTAATCAAGCTCGGAGATAGCTGGTTCTCCTCGAAAGCTATTTAGGTAGCGCCTCACGTATCACTCCAGGGGTAGAGCACTGTTTCGGCTAGGGGGTCATCCCGACTTACCAAACCGATGCAAACTCCGAATACCTGGAAGTGTCAGCGTGGGAGACACACGGCGGGTGCTAACGTCCGTCGTGAAAAGGGAAACAACCCAGACCGTCAGCTAAGGTCCCAAAGTTATGGTTAAGTGGGAAACGATGTGGGAAGGCTTAGACAGCTAGGAGGTTGGCTTAGAAGCAGCCACCCTTTAAAGAAAGCGTAATAGCTCACTAGTCGAGTCGGCCTGCGCGGAAGATGTAACGGGGCTCAAACCATACACCGAAGCTACGGGTTCGTCGTAAGACGAGCGGTAGAGGAGCGTTCTGTAAGCCTGTGAAGGTGAGTTGAGAAGCTTGCTGGAGGTATCAGAAGTGCGAATGCTGACATGAGTAACGACAATGGGTGTGAAAAACACCCACGCCGAAAGACCAAGGGTTCCTGCGCAACGTTAATCGACGCAGGGTGAGTCGGTCCCTAAGGCGAGGCAGAAATGCGTAGTCGATGGGAAACGGGTTAATATTCCCGTACTTCTAGTTACTGCGATGGAGGGACGGAGAAGGCTAGGCCAGCTTGGCGTTGGTTGTCCAAGTTTAAGGTGGTAGGCCGAACACTTAGGCAAATCCGGGTGTTCAAGGCCGAGAGCTGATGACGAGTGTTCTTTTAGGACACGAAGTGGTTGATGCCATGCTTCCAGGAAAAGCTTCTAAGCTTCAGGTAACTAGGAACCGTACCCCAAACCGACACAGGTGGTTGGGTAGAGAATACCAAGGCGCTTGAGAGAACTCGGGTGAAGGAACTAGGCAAAATGGCACCGTAACTTCGGGAGAAGGTGCGCCGGTGAGGGTGAAGCATTTACTGCGTAAGCCCATGCCGGTCGAAGATACCAGGCCGCTGCGACTGTTTATTAAAAACACAGCACTCTGCAAACACGAAAGTGGACGTATAGGGTGTGACGCCTGCCCGGTGCCGGAAGGTTAATTGATGGGGTTAGCGCAAGCGAAGCTCTTGATCGAAGCCCCGGTAAACGGCGGCCGTAACTATAACGGTCCTAAGGTAGCGAAATTCCTTGTCGGGTAAGTTCCGACCTGCACGAATGGCGTAACGATGGCGGCGCTGTCTCCACCCGAGACTCAGTGAAATTGAAATCGCTGTGAAGATGCAGTGTATCCGCGGCTAGACGGAAAGACCCCGTGAACCTTTACTGTAGCTTTGCACTGGACTTTGAGCCTGCTTGTGTAGGATAGGTGGGAGGCTTTGAAGCGAGGACGCCAGTTCTCGTGGAGCCATCCTTGAAATACCACCCTGGCATGCTTGAGGTTCTAACTCTGGTCCGTCATCCGGATCGAGGACAGTGTATGGTGGGCAGTTTGACTGGGGCGGTCTCCTCCTAAAGAGTAACGGAGGAGTACGAAGGTGCGCTCAGACCGGTCGGAAATCGGTCGTAGAGTATAAAGGCAAAAGCGCGCTTGACTGCGAGACAGACACGTCGAGCAGGTACGAAAGTAGGTCTTAGTGATCCGGTGGTTCTGTATGGAAGGGCCATCGCTCAACGGATAAAAGGTACTCCGGGGATAACAGGCTGATACCGCCCAAGAGTTCATATCGACGGCGGTGTTTGGCACCTCGATGTCGGCTCATCACATCCTGGGGCTGAAGCCGGTCCCTAGGGTATGGCTGTTCGCCATTTAAAGTGGTACGCGAGCTGGGTTTAGAACGTCGTGAGACAGTTCGGTCCCTATCTGCCGTGGACGTTTGAGATTTGAGAGGGGCTGCTCCTAGTACGAGAGGACCGGAGTGGACGAACCTCTGGTGTTCCGGTTGTCACGCCAGTGGCATTGCCGGGTAGCTATGTTCGGAAGAGATAACCGCTGAAAGCATCTAAGCGGGAAACTTGCCTCAAGATGAGATCTCACTGGGATCTTGAATCCCCTGAAGGGCCGTCGAAGACTACGACGTTGATAGGTGGGGTGTGTAAGCGCTGTGAGGCGTTGAGCTAACCCATACTAATTGCCCGTGAGGCTTGACCATATAACACCCAAACAATCTGCGGATTGTGGGTGCGGATGGTGAAGTCGACAGACCGAAAATTGGCCTGAACTTGCAAACCAGACTGTCACATACCTGATTCGGGGTCGCGCCAGCGGCGAGACCCCAACCGAATTGCTTGACGATCATAGAGCGTTGGAACCACCTGATCCCATCCCGAACTCAGTAGTGAAACGACGCATCGCCGATGGTAGTGTGGAGCTTCTCCATGTGAGAGTAGGTCATCGTCAAGCTCCTATCCCAAACCCCCGATACGCCCAGGCGTGTCGGGGGTTTGTCTTTGGGCGTTGAAAAGAATGGTGCTTCGTCGGTAGCGATCATTTGCGTCAGTGCGACTGCCGCTCGTCTAGAATAACCCGGTGACTCTCAGAGCTTTCCCCATATGCCAGAACAGGCCGATGACTGCGTTTTAGCGGACTATCCCCTGCACGATCTGATTGCCTGCCATGAGTGCGATCTGTTGATGCGGCGTGCTGACCTCGTTGAAGAGCAGAAAGCCTGTTGTCCCCGCTGCGGCTATGAACTGGTCGTGCACCGCTCGAACATGGTGCGCAGAGCGCTGGCACTGGTGCTGACGGCCTTGCTGCTGTACGTCCCCGCCAATTTCCTGCCAATCATGGAGCTAAACCTGCTAGGGCAAACCACGCAAGACACCGTGTGGACTGGGGTGGTCGGTCTCTATCAAACCGGAATGGGTAGTGTGGCCGTACTGGTGTTCCTGTGCAGCATGTTGATTCCCTTGGTCAAGTTGCTCTGCCAGCTCGTTGTCCTGTTGTGCATTCGCTTTCGCAAGGGACGTGAGATAGGGATGCAGATCTACCGTCTGTACCACCACTTGCGTGAGTGGGGGATGCTTGAGGTCTACCTGATGGGCATCCTGGTATCCATCGTGAAGTTGATTGATCTTGCAGACCTGCATCTAGGTGTTGGGTTGGCCTGTTTCATCGCGCTCTTGCTCTCGCAGGTCTGGCTGGAGGTCACTATGTCGTCCCACCAGGTTTGGGATGAACTTGACTCGGAGGGAGGGGCTCATGCGAGCCATTGATGCCGGTATTCTCGTTTGCGACGAATGCCACCAGCTGAACCGTCCGCAGCCAGAGGAGGAGCAGACCTGTCGCCGCTGCGGCGCTCGCTTGTACGCACGGCGCCCCGACAGCCTCGTACGTACGTGGGCACTGCTGATCACGGCCACTATCCTCTATGTCCCAGCCAACGTCCTGCCGATCATGACGATCAACTTCTTCGGCACTGGGGCTCCGTCCACGATCATGGGTGGAGTGATCGAGTTGATTCACGCCGACATGATCCCAATTGCTCTGGTTGTATTCATTGCTAGCATCCTTGTACCTACGTTCAAGCTAGTTGGTATTGCAATGCTGCTTTACTCAGTGCAGCGGCACCTGCCGATGTCTCCTAGGCAAAGAATTCTGATGTATCGCTTTATTGAATGGATCGGTCGCTGGTCGATGCTGGATATTTTCGTCATCGCAATCCTCGTGGCGCTGGTGAGCTTCGGCAACCTGGCCAGCATCGAAGCCAATCTGGGGGCGGCGGCCTTTGGCAGCGTCGTAGTGATTACCATGATCGCGGCCGTGACTTTCGACCCCAGGTTGATCTGGGACAACACCGAAGTGGAAGACGAGAATGCCTGAGCTGCCAACGCCAAAAACACGCAAGACCTCGAATTGGTCGGGGATCTGGGTGCTGCCGCTGGTAGCCCTGCTCATCGGCCTCTGGTTGGCCTGGAAGGCTATGAGCGAGGCTGGCATCGAGATTCAGATTCGCTTCGAGAACGGCGAAGGTATCCAGGTAGGGAAAACTCAGCTGATGTACAAGGGCATCCAGGTGGGCAAGGTCACAGACCTGCACGTCAGCTCTGACATCAAAGGGGTCGTGGCGACTGTTGAGGTGCTCAAGGAGGCCGAGCCTTATCTCAGCAAGGAAACGCGCTTCTGGCTGGTTCGGCCACGCGTTTCTCTGGCGGGTGTGACGGGCCTTGAAACCCTGGTTTCAGGCATCTACATCGCAATCGATCCGCAAAAGGGTGAGCGGGAGCGACGTTTTACCGCCTTGGCGGAACCACCGCCACTATCCGATTCGCTGCCCGGTCTGCACCTGACGCTCAAGGCCGACCGTCTGGGCTCGCTTGAGCAGGGCAGTCCGGTTTACTACCGGCAGATCCAGGTCGGTCAGGTGAAGAACTACCAGTTGGCCGAAGACCAGCGCACCGTTGAAATCAAGATCCACATCGAGGCCCCATACGCAGAGCTGGTGCGCAAGCACACCCGGTTCTGGAACGCCAGCGGATTGGATGTGTCAGCAGGACTGAGCGGTGTGAGGATCCGTACAGAGTCGGTTCTGAGCATGGTCGCTGGCGGCATTGCATTTGCGACCCCCGAGCATCGACAGGACAGCCCGCCGACGGACCCGAGCATCCCCTTCCGGCTGTATGAGGGTTTTGAGGCGGCGGAGGCGGGTCTGCGCGTTACCCTGCGGATGCATGATGTCAGTGGCCTGAATCCGGGCTCCACGCCGGTGATGTACAACGGGGTACAAGTGGGGAGTTTGAAGAAGCTCGATATGGACAAGGACTTTACCGGGGCGACTGCCGAGCTGACCATGGAGCCTCGCACTGAGGACTTCCTGGTGGAGGGTACGGAGTTCTGGACGGTCAAACCGTCCATCTCCCTGGCAGGTATCACTGGTATCGAGGCCTTGGTGAAAGGCAACTACATCGCAGTGCGCTTCGCCAAGGAGGGAGCACCAACTCGTGAGTTCCAGGTCCGGCCCAAGGCGCCGCCGCTGAATACCGACGCGCCGGGCCTGCACCTTGTCCTCACCAGCGACCGCCTTGGTTCGCTGGAGGTCGGCAGTCCAGTGCTGTTCCGCCAGATTCGCGTGGGTAGCGTGCAGAGCTATCAGCTATCGCGTGACCAGCAGCGCGTGGTCATCGGGGTTCACATCGAACCAGAGTTTTCCAAGCTGGTGAACGAGTCCACGCGCTTCTGGAACTCCAGCGGCGTAACGCTCAAGGGTGGTTTGTCAGGCGTCGAGGTGAAGAGCGAGTCGCTTCAGACCCTCCTGGCCGGAGGCATTACCTTCACGACGCCAGATCCCAAGGCCAAGCCGGTAACTCGCCCCCGGCGGTTCTCGCTTTATTCAGATGAGGCCCAGGCGTTGGTCAAAGGAACCATGGTCGAGATCGCTATGGACCAGTCCAATGGTGTCAAGGAGGGCACCCCAGTCCGTTACAAGGGGCTGGATGTAGGCGAGGTTGAGCAGGTGACCCTCAGCGAGGACCTTTCTGGCGTCCTGATCAAGGCGCGTATCACTCAGGCGGCGGACCGGATCGCCCGGATGGGGACTCAGTTCTGGGTCGTCAAGCCTGAGTTGGGGCTTCTGCGGACTGCCAACCTGGACACACTGGTGAGCGGACAGTACCTAGAGGTCCAGCCGACTGACCGGCCGGGCGCTCCCAAGACTCGTTTCACTGCGCTACCGCAAGGGCCGGACGGCCAGGCCAGCGAGGAGGGACTGCAGATCGTCCTCAGCGCGCCGCGCCTGGGTTCTTTGAAGCCTGGGGTAATTGTCAGTTATCGCGAAGTGCCGGTAGGCAAAGTGCTGGCCTACGAACTGGGTAAGTCCGCTGACCGTGTGCTGATCCGCGTGTTGATCGAGCCTCGCTTCGCGCCTCTGGTACATAGTGGCAGCCGATTCTGGCATGCCAGCGGTATTGGCGTGGACGCAGGCTTGTTCAAGGGCGTGAAGGTGCATACCGAATCGCTCGAAGCCCTGATTGAGGGCGGGATCGCCTTCGCGACGCCGAACGAGGCGCAGATGGGTAACCCGGCGCTACCTGGCCAGACCTTTGCCCTGCATGATAAGGCAGAGGATGAGTGGTTGACCTGGGCGCCGAAGATTCCCTTGGCCCAGTAATTCCATTCAACAAGAAGGGCCGCTGATGCGGCCCTTCTTGTTTGGTTCCCTAACGGTCAGGCAGGCTCGGCAGCGGGCTCGGTTTCTTCAGTCGTCGCTTTCACCGTCTCGCGGCGCTTAATGAACTTCCAGTCGGCTTCGTCGATGTAGATGCCGTTCGGCCCACTGCCGCCTTCAAGATCGATGGCGACATTGGCCGATACCTGTGGCTTGACCGAGGCGAGGATCGGCGTGAAGCCGAGCTGCTGGCTGGTTTCGATCAATGCCTGCTGGTTGCGTTCGTCGATGTCAGCCGCTTCGTCGAGATAGTAAGGTAGGCGGATGCGGCCGGCCTGCTCACGGTCCATCAGGTGCAGCAGCAGATACATGTTGGTCAGCGCCTTGATGGTCATGGTGGTGCCGTTGGAGGCAGCGCCATCGATGTCCGTATGGATGACCGGCTGACCGTGCACCTTGGTGATTTCGAACGCCAGCTCGAAAAGATCCTTCAGGCCCAGCTGGTTCTGGTTGGCTGCCACCAGGCGCGCCAGATATTCCTTGGCCTCTTCGTTCTTCGCATCCTGATCAGCTGTTTGCGTCAGGTCGAACACCGAAAGGGTTTCGCCCTCTTCGTACTGGCCTGCGCTGTGAATGATCTGGTCGATATGGCGCAGGGCTTCCTTGTTCGGCGCGAGGACGATGCGGAAGCTCGAGAGGTTGGAAACCTGGCGCTTGTTGATCTCGCGGTTGAACAGCGCCAGCTGGTGTTCCAGGTTGTCGTAGTCGCTGCGGATATTGCGCAGGGTCCGGGCGATATCGGTCACGGCTGCGCGACGAGCCTTGGCTAAAGTCATGGCCTCGTCCTGGCGGTGTGCGTAGGCGTTGATCAGCAGTTGGAGGCGGCGCTCGGTGTCGTCTTCGCTGTCGAACTTGGCCACACCCTTGAGGCGTACCTGGGCGTAGAGCGCTTCGATCTGTCCGTCGATGCGCTGTAGCGCCTGCCAGGTGTCCTGATAGTCGTTCAGCAGCGGCAGCAGGTTATCCAGGCTGTCGTCCACCGGGTCCATGAACGGTTTTCCGAACGGCAGGTTGGCGGGCAGCAGTTGGCGACGGCGCAAGGCGTCTTCCAAGGTGCGCTCCTTGGCTTCCAGGTCTGCCAACTGACGGCCTACCAGCTGAAGCTTGGCGGAGAGCTGCTGGACGCGCTCGGTGAAGGCGTCGCTGGATCGCTTCAGCTCGTCCTGGGTGGCCTCCAATTGCGCCAGTTCTTCCAGCTTTGCCGGTTCTTCTGCGCACAGGGTTTCGCTGCGGCGGTAGTCTTCCAGAGCCTTCTGCGCATCCAGCACTGCTTGATAGAACTGCTCGGCCTGGGCTTTGCTCGCAGCGCGGTCGGCGGCGACGGCCTGTTGGGTCTTGAGCTGCTTGAGCTCGCGCTCCAGACGGTCCTTCTGGTCACGCAGCGCGGCACGGTCGGCCAGAGCCTGTAGCGCGGGCGGCTCGATGTGGGAAAGGTCGATGGATAGGCCGGGCACCTCGAACTGGCTGCCCTTGAAGCTGTCGAGCACGGTTTCCAGGGTTTTCACCCAGGTTTCGCCGTCATCGAGCTGGATGCCTTTCTCGCCCAGCGGCAGGCTGAACAGCTGGCCGTTGAACAGACGCATCAGGCGGTCGACATCGGCCTGGGAGAACTCTTCACGCAGGCGCGAGTAGCTGTTGTTGTCGGCATGGTCGAGCTGCTGCTTGACCGCCTTTAGGCGTTTCTCGAGGTCGCGCAAGCGCTCGTCCAGATCTTCGGCGGAGAACTGCCGAGATTGGGCCAGGGCGCCGGCCAGTTCGTCGTGGGCGTCCTTGGCAGCGAGCAGTTGCTGCTCCAGGACCTTGGCGTCATCCACCAGCGCGAAGCGGTTCTTCAATACCGCCAGTTCGCCCAGCCAGCGCTGGCATTCGGTGATGGCGCGCTCCAGGCGCATCAGCTCCTGGGTGCCGCCGCGCTGTTCGTTCTGCAGACCGTCCTGCTCGCTGCGGTAATGCTCGGCCTGGATGACCAGTTCCTCACGGCGAGCGGTGGAATAGTCCTGCCAGGTGCCCAGCAGGGAATCCAGCAGCGGGGAAATGCGGTGCAGCTTGCCGCGCAGCACTTCGCGCTGGGTAACGCCATTTGCCAAGGCTTCCACCAACGGGCCGGCGGCGACCAGGGCCTGGTAGTCCTGCTCCATGCGGCGCACATCGCGGAAGGCTTCCTCGCAGGCGGCTATGTAATCGACGCTGCCGGAGCGCAGGCTGTGCTCGAAGGCGTCGAGGAACAGCTGCTTGAGCTTGGCGGCAGTGATCTCGCGCATGTGTAGCAGGTTGATGAACAGCGAGCGGAAGGTCTTCAGGCTCTGTTCGCTGGTGGAGCGCAGCGGGATCAGGGTGAGGTCAAGCGGGATCGAGGTATGGCCGCCGACCAGTAGGCGGCGCAGTTCGTCCGGCTTCAGCTCATAGGCTTTGATGCCTTCGCGCTCGAGGTTGTTGAACAGTTCGCGTTGGCGCAGGCAGGTGCCGCCCTGCTGGTAGTGGTCCAGGTCCAGCTCGCCGCGGTAGGCGAAGAACTGGTGGCCGAAACCGCCGCCCGGGCCGCGACCGGCCACGCCGATCACGTGCGGTCCATGGGGCAGGACCACTTCGACGAGGATGTAGCTGGTGTCGGTGGCGAAGTAAAACTTGCGCGACTGCTCCAGGCTGTACTTGCCGAAGCTCATGTCCGACATGCGCGCAAGGATCGGGAACTGCAGGGCGTTGATCGAGGCGGATTTACCCAGGTTGTTGGCGCCATAGATCGACAGCGGGGTTTCCAGTGGGAAAAGGCCGAGGCTGTAACCCGCAGTATTCAGCAGGGCGAAGCGGCGGATGCCGTAGCGTTCCTGGCTCATGCGTCCACCTCCTGGGCTGCGCGTTCTTCGGCCATGGCACGGGCCATGGCGTCTTCTTCGGACTCGTCGGAGTCCAAGGTGTCAGGGATGTCCATCGGGATGATCGTGTCGCCGCTGTCATCGTCCAGCAGTACCGGAGCGTGCAGTTCGAGGTCAGTGCTGTGCAGGCTGGCAGCCAGGTCGCGGTCGTGTTGCACCGACAGACACACATCGAGGAAACGGTGCATCGGTGGCAGGAAACGATACACGCCGTTGCTGTCCTCGGCGAAACCAAGCTGCGTCAGCCGGCGGATGATTTTTTCTTCCAACTCTTCATGGGTGGTGACTTCGGCCTGATGGAACAGGTCGCGGTACTTGTCCAGCAGCGATGGCAGTTCGTCGCGGCCAATGCTGCCGCCATCGAGCACGGACAGCGGATCGCGGCCCTGGTCAGCCAGGTGCTCGACGAGGATGAAAGTGAACAGCGCCAGGCGCTGGGCGGTCTTGTTCACCTGGGCACCCATCTGCTCGGGCACGAAGTAGTAGAAGCCACGAGGGTCGCACACCAGTTCGAAGCCGAGCGCCTTGAACAGGGCGCGGTACTGGTCCTGCTGGGTGGACAGCTGGGCGTAGCACTCCGGCTCACTGCGGGAGAGGTGGTAGCCCTTGAACAGCTCGCGGAAGATCGGCGCCAGCTGGGTCATTTCTTTCAGGTCGATATTCATGCAGAGGTCTTCTCGGCCGAAGATTGGCTTTTGATCAGGGCGTAGGAGCTCAGGCTGACCTGGTGCTCGGCGGTCAGGTAGTCACGGCGTTCCAGGCGTTCGCGCTGGAAGCGCGCGTCGCGGGATAGGCGCGAGAACCAGTAGAGCAGTTCGTCGGTGGCACCTTCCGGCTCCTGTTCAAGCAGCCAGACCATCAGGTCCGGCAGCGGCAGGGCCTGCTCACAGCGGTCGAGCATTTCCCGGGCGGTTTTCGGTGCCCGCGGTGCGCTGGTCTTGCGTGGGCCGCCGGATTTCGGGAAGTGCGCGGGCTTGGGCTGGAAGCGCGCCAGGGCGTAGACGTACGCCTCGACTTGAGACGCGCTGCCGAGGAAGGTGCTCTGCGGCCGGGTAAACAGCGGTAGGGCAGCTTGCGGAACGGCGTCCAGGCCTTTCTTGCGGATCACCGACAGCGCCAGGGCTGCGCCACGGGTCACCGCGTTGTGCCGGCGGGCTTCCTCACGCAGTGGCAGCAGCAGCTCGCGGGCCTTGCGCAGGGTCAGCTGGGCGCTGGTCTGCATCTCCAGGATGCGTGCGTGAGTCCGCAGCAGCAGGTCGTCGTCGACCAGTTGGCCAAGGCGTTGCTGTTCGCCCAACAGGCGCAGTAGCACCTGTTCGACGCGGCGTACGCCTTGTTCGAAGGCGCCATCGGCAGCGACCAGCTGGATCATCGGCTCGACGTATTCATCCCAGGTGGCCAGCACCTCGGCGTAGCGCTGGCGCAGGGGAATCTGCCGATCGCTGGTCTTGGCCCGATCGGCCACGGCGACCAGCGCCTGCTCGTCGTTGTCGAGCTTCTTCAGCACGTCGCGCACGCGCATGTCGAGCAGGCGCAGCTGGCGCGCCAGGTCGTTGCCGTCGCGAATCTCGAAGGCTTCCTGGATATAGCCGGCGAGGCGCTCCAGGTGGCGCAGGTAGGCCTCTATCTCCAGACACAGCCCCAGGCGGTGTTCGCGTCGCAGGTAGGCGAGGAAGTCGTGGATCTGCGCATTCAGCTCGAAGCGGTTGGGGCTCTTCGCCACGGGTACCAGGATATCCAGGCGCACCCAGACGTCGAGCAGGGCTGTGATGTCGGTGGGCGTGCCCTCCGGCAACTGGCCGGCGAGCTGGACACGCAACTCCACCAGGCTCAAGGTGCCAGCATCGAAGCGCTCGCAGAGCGGCTCGAGCAACGTCCAGTGTTCGGCGAGGGCGCGCAATACGCGCTTGGGATCGATCATCGATTGGCCGGTTTCGCTGAAAAAAGAGGCGATTGTACTTCAGGATGCCGGTGGCAATTCAGCCTTAACCGATCAGAGGATGAGGCCTGGCCGAGGGACTGACGTTTTTGGTCAGTTTGCGACTGGCCTCGGGTCACGAATCGGCAGCAATCAAGCCGCATCCCTGAATCAAGTGTTTGAAATGTCTGGCATGTTTTCTGCCTCACCAGCAGGACCGTGACTTATCGACAGGCGCCATGACACCGAATTCCGCCCTTTCAGCCGACGCCCGTTGGGTCGAGCTGGAGCGCCAGACCGACCTTGACTGGAACCTGGATGCCATCACCAATCGCCAGGAGGCAATTGCCTTCCTGCTGCGCTTCGAAAACCGCCTATGCGTCTATTCCGGCTATGTGGAAAAGCTCTACAGCAACTACAGCTTCGTGGTGCCCGAGGAGGAGCACGGCAGCATCACCATCCTGCCGGACGAGAGGGCCTGGCATGACACCTTCAATGAGATCCCCGTTGAGGCTGTGAAACCGACCGGTGTCCATATCCTGCCCGGGGAGGTCCTAGGGTGCAGCGGGCTCTACATGAAGATTCCCGGCGGGCATCCGCTGAGCCCGTCCTTCGAGTTGCCCTTCCAGGATGGGCTCAAGATGCTTATCCAGCGCTACCAGGCGCGCGGCGAGCAGTTCCTGCCGGTGCTGGTGAAAGGGGATCTGCGCGAGTACGAAGCGCGCATGCCCTCGCTGCACCTGCACCGCATCGATCCACGCCATCTGGGACGCATCTCGCAGCTGGAGATCGACATCATCCGCAGCACCATTGCCGAGCACCTGATCGGCCTATTCCGCCAGCGTTGAGAGCGGCGTTACCCGGTTGTGGCCATGGGCAACTGCCTGCCTGCCGTGGGGCGCACAACCCGCCTGGGCGGAACTGCGTACGATGGATGAAGGCGAGTTGCAGGGCATCACAGGTCGTGACGGTTTGAGTCTCAGCCTGGATATCAATTTCGCCGCCACCCCCGAACAGACCCGCTGCCTGAGCGGCTGCGGTACGCGTATCGCCTTCCAGCCAGCCAACGGTGCAGGCTTCATCGTTATCGACAACATCCGTGGCACTTTCAGTTTCGACGGCGTACAGCTAGATGTGGTCAAGATCGACAGCGGATTTGACGGCGACGGCGCCGCTTTCAATGCGACAGCCCTGCGTCTGGCGCTGACGCCTGCTCGCTTCTCCAATGCTCAGTTCACCCTGGCCAGCTCTAATCAAGTGCATGGCGACCAACCGGGTCATCGGCAGACGGGGGTTTTCACCTACCACACCGACGGCGAGGTGCGCCTGCACGGCAACCTCTACCTGTTCGGTACCCGTTGACCGGCCGACAAGGCTCACCGGCCTTCCCGTTCGCGGGAATTCACGCGACAATCCGGCCGTTGAGCACCCATCGTCACGAGTGGGGGGTGCCGCCAGCCTGAGCGGGCTACACGCCTGCTCGCGTCTTGAGGAGCGGAGTATGAGCAGCAACGATCGCGTCATCATTTTCGATACCACCTTGCGGGACGGCGAGCAGAGCCCCGGCGCTTCCATGACCAAAGAAGAGAAGCTGCGCATCGCCAAGGCCCTTGAGCGTCTGCGGGTCGACGTGATCGAGGCTGGCTTCGCCATCGCCAGTCCGGGCGACTTCGAGGCGGTCAAGGCGATCGCTGACAGCATCAAGGACAGCACGGTGTGCAGCCTCTCGCGGGCCATGGACGCTGACATCGACCGAGCTGCCGAGGCCTTGGCCGGCGCCAACTCCGGGCGTATCCATACCTTCATCGCCACCAGCCCCATCCACATGCAGTACAAGCTGCGTATGCAACCGGACCAGGTGGTGGAGCAGGCAGTACGCGCGGTGAAACGGGCTCGCAACCTGTGCGAGGACGTCGAGTTCTCCTGCGAGGACGCCGGCCGCTCGGAAATCGACTTCCTTTGCCGCATCATCGAGGCTGCCATCGATGCCGGTGCCCGCACTATCAACATCCCGGACACCGTGGGCTACGCCATTCCGCACCAGTACGCGGAGACCATCCGCCAACTGCTGCAGCGCATTCCCAACGCCGACAGGGCCGTGTTCTCGGTGCACTGCCACAATGACCTAGGCCTGGCCGTGGCCAACTCCCTGGCCGCCGTCGCCGTGGGGGCGCGGCAGGTGGAATGCACCATCAACGGGCTTGGAGAGCGTGCCGGCAATGCCGCGCTGGAAGAAATCGTCATGGCCATCAAGACACGCCAGGACGTACTCGGCGTCTACACCAACATCGACACCCCGCACATCCTCAGCACCTCGCGCATGGTCTCCGGCATTACCGGCTTCCCGGTTCAACCGAACAAGGCCATCGTCGGCGCCAATGCCTTCGCCCACGAATCGGGCATCCACCAAGACGGCGTGCTCAAGCACCGCGAGACCTACGAAATCATGTCCGCCCAGTCGGTGGGCTGGAACACCAACAAGATGGTGCTCGGCAAGCACTCCGGGCGTAACGCCTTCCGCACCCGCCTCGACGAGCTGGGCATCCAGCTGGGCAGCGAGGCCGACCTGAACGCCGCTTTTTCCCGCTTCAAGGAACTGGCGGACAAGAAGCACGAGATCTTCGACGAAGACCTCCAGGCGCTGGTCTCCGACACCCTTGGAGAAGAGGCGCCGGAACACTTCAAGCTGGTCTACCTGGAGGTTGCCTCCAAGACCGGTGAAGTGCCACAGGCCAAGCTTGTGCTGAGCATCGACGGCGTGGAGCAGGGCTCCAGCGCTGAAGGTTCCGGCCCCGTCGACGCCACCTTCAAAGCCATCGAAGCTTTGGCCGGCTCGGAGTCCACGCTGCAGTTGTACTCGGTCAACGCCATCACCCAGGGGACTGATTCCCAGGGCGAAGTAACCGTTCGCCTGGAAAAAGGCGGTCGTATCGTCAACGGCAATGGCGCGGATACCGATATAGTGGTTGCTTCCGCCAAGGCCTACCTCAACGCGCTGAACCTGATGCAGGCAGGCGTGCGCAAGGCCCATCCACAGGTTGCAGACGTTTGATCGCTGAACTCCGTCGTCGCGCTTACCTCAGCGCCATGCAGGTAGCCACCTGGCTACCTCGCGTGGCGCTGCCGTTTGCCGCCCCCTCTCGCCCGGAGCTGCTCGACGCCGCCCCGCAAGAGCCGCTCAAAGAAACACCGGCCCAGAATGAGGCAGCAGCTGCGCAAGCCACTCCGGCAGCCGAAGCTCGTCCGAACATCGCGCGCCCGAAGATCGAGGTGCCGCGCCCTGGCAGCACGCCGCGGCAGGCCGTGCAGCCCGAGTCGGAGCCCGGCGCCGAAGCCGAAGCGCCAGCGGCCAAGGCCGAAGTGGTACCGCCACCTCGTTTCTCCCTGCAACTGCTGCGCGCCGGCACCTGTATGCTGCTGGTCGAGTTGCCCACCGGCGAGGCCTTCCAGAGCCGCGACCCGGCCTACCTGTTGCTCAAGGACCTGTTGCGCGCTGCCGGCCTACCCGACAGCCCGCAATTGATCGGCGAGCCGGTGCGCTGGCCGCTGCTCAGCCGCGGCAACATGGATCAGGGGCCGGATGCTGCCCGTGACTTCGTCCAAGGCTTCGTGGCTGCGCGTCTCGAGGAGCAGGGCGAATGCGCCTGCCTGTGGCTGGTCGGGCTGCCGGCCATTCGCTTCGCCGGTGAGGCGGACGCGGAAGCCTTCAACCGCGAGTTGCAGGTCGAAGGCCTGGGCGCCGCCTGGGCGCTGCCAGGTCTGGAACAACTGATGGACGAGCCCCAGCGCAAGGCCGAACTCTGGCAAGCCATGCGCCGCATCATGCGCCGCTGGAAGAGCACCGAATGACCGACGCCGTTTCCTTCCGGCCTATGACCGAGGCGGACCTTGATGCCGTACTCAAGATCGAATATGCCGCCTTCAGCCATCCCTGGACTCGCGGCATCTTCACTGACAGCCTTAAGTCATACGATTGCTGGCTGATGTTCGAAGGCAGCCAGCAAGTCGGCCACGGGGTGATCAACGTTATCGTTGGCGAAGCCCACCTACTGAACATTACCGTCAAGCCAGAAAGTCAGGGCCGCGGCCTCGGCTTGCGCCTGCTGGAACACCTGATGCGTCGGGCCCATGAGCTTGAAGCAAGTGAATGCTTCCTCGAAGTGCGCGCCAGCAACCAGGCTGCCTACCGTCTCTACGAGCGCTATGGCTTCAATGAGATTGGCCGGCGCCGTGGTTACTACCCGGCGGTCGGCGGCCGCGAAGACGCCCTGGTGATGGCCTGCACTCTGCTCGACTGATGCACTGGCGGGTCTCCAGGGCCATTGCCAAAGCCTTCTGCGCTCCGTAAGGTGCGCCGGCCGAATGAGGAGAAGAACCGATGAGCGACCTGCAACAGCTGTTCGACAACAACGCACGCTGGGCTGAGGACATCAAACAGCGTGAGCCGGACTTCTTCGAAAAACTCGCCAAACAGCAGGTGCCCGAATACCTGTGGATTGGCTGCTCCGATGCGCGCGTCCCGGCCAACGAAATCGTCGGCCTGTTGCCGGGCGATCTGTTCGTCCACCGCAACGTCGCCAACGTGGTGCTGCACACCGACCTCAACTGTCTGTCGGTGATCCAGTACGCCGTCGATGTACTTAAGGTGAAGCACATCCTTGTCACCGGTCACTACGGGTGCGGCGGCGTCCGGGCTGCAATGCGGGACGCCCAGCTGGGCCTGATCGACGGCTGGCTGCGTACGATCCGTGACCTCTATTACGATCAGCGCGATCATCTGGCACAGTTCGAAAACGAAGAAGAGCGCGTCGACCGCCTCTGCGAACTCAACGTCATCCAGCAGGTGGCCAACGTCAGCCACACCAGCATCATCCAGAACGCTTGGCACCGCGGGCAGAGTCTCTCCGTTCACGGTTGCATCTACGGCATCAAGGATGGCCGCTGGAAAAACCTCAATGTCACCGTGAGTGGCATGGAACAGCTTCCCCCGCAGTACCGCCTGCGTCCACTCGGGCAGGCCTGATCCATGGCGCAACGTCCGGGTCAGGGCGCTGTAGGCCTGGCCTGGGCCGGATTGCTCCTGGCGTGCCTTTGCTGGGCAGGCAACGCTCTGGTAGCCCGCGCCTTCCACGACGCAATCCCACCGTTTGCCCTGGCCTTCTGGCGCTGGAGCCTGGCGTTGGTCATCCTTCTGCCCTTCGTCGCTCGGCCGCTCTGGCAGCACCGAGCCGAACTGCGCCGCGCCGGCTGGCGCCTATGGCTCGTCGCTGCTCTCGGCATCAGCACCTACAGTGTTCTGCTTTACTTTGCCGCCCGTACCACGGTGGCGATCAACCTCACGTTGCTCAATACCTGCCTGCCGCTGGCCACCTTCATCGGTGCCGGGCTGTTGCTGAACGAGTGGCCATCGCGCCGCGCCTGGCTGGGGATGGCCGTGGCGATCCTCGGATTGCTGGTGCTGATTGGTCAGGGCAGCCTGGCGTCCCTGGCCAGCCTCAGCTTCAACCCCGGCGACCTCCTGATGCTGCTCGCTGTGCTCGACTGGGCGCTCTACACGCTGTTGCAGCGGCGCTGGTCCAGCTACTTCCACGGTATTCCACCGTTGGCGTTCCTTGGCATGCTGGTGCTTGTTGGCGTACCGCTGCTGTTGCCCTTCTACCTACTGGAACAGGCTGGCGGCGCGCACTTCGACCCGAATCTGAACAACCTTGCTGCCATCGGCTATACGGGTGTTTTCGCTTCGCTAATCGCCTACCTCCTCTGGAACCAAGGCATCGCCGTCCTTGGCGTGGCCAAGGCCACGCTGACCAACTACCTGATGCCGGTATTCACTGCACTGCTTGGGTACTTCATCCTCGGTGAGGCGCTGCAGGCTTACCACTGGGTTGGTGGTGCGATGATCTTCGCCGGCCTGCTACTCGGTACCCGCCAGCGCCCGAAATAGTCAGGCCATCCTTTCCTCTGGGGTGCTGCTGATCGCTGCGAAGCCCAGCGATTGGGTCCTGTGCATAATTGCTTGCCTTCCTGCCGGATGTGCTTCGCGCCCTGATCCACTATTGGCACGATCCAAAAGCCCTACAAAAAGCTGGTTAAACGGTCAGAAAGTTATTTTCTCATTCTGTTTTAGCTATAAGAACCCTTTTGATTGACTGACTAATCCTGTCGTCTAGATGAGTTGTAGTCGTTTGTCTCGCCAAATGTCATTGATGCGGAAGATTTACCTGTTTTACCTCGTAAGCCAATTGTCGAGTTGCTACCCCAGCCGGCCCTCTATACAAAGCCCGTCGTTCGGGGGCAGCGGTCAATACCCGCCTTGTTCCGCCTTGCCACCTGAACGGTTTTATAGCTTTGGCCCCGTACCACGGAGCCAAGCGCACACGCACCTGCCGGGTTATCGCTCGGCGCGTGTCTGTCCTACTAAAAAAATAAGAGGTTCTTCATGTCTAACAGCGAACATGAACTTCAACGTGGTTTGGGTGAACGACATATCCGCCTCATGGCCCTCGGCGCTTGCATCGGCGTAGGCCTCTTTCTCGGCTCCGCCAAGGCCATCCAGATGGCCGGTCCGGCCATCATGCTCTCCTACATCATCGGCGGCCTCGCCATCCTTGTGATCATGCGCGCCCTCGGTGAGATGGCTGTGCACAATCCGGTCGCCGGCTCCTTCAGCCGCTACGCCCAGGACTATCTCGGCCCACTGGCCGGCTTCCTTACCGGCTGGAACTACTGGTTCCTGTGGCTGGTGACCTGTGTCGCGGAGATCACCGCCGTCGCCATCTACATGCAGATCTGGTTCCCCGAAGTGGACCGCTGGGTCTGGGCCCTGCTGGCCCTGGCGAGCATGGGCGCCATCAACCTGATCACCGTGCGCGCCTTTGGCGAGTTCGAGTTCTGGTTCGCGCTGATCAAGATCGTCACCATCATCGCCATGGTCCTGGCCGGCGTCGGGATGATCTGGTTCGGCATCGGTAACGGCGGCATTGCCACCGGCATCAGCAACCTGTGGAGTCATGGCGGCTTTATGCCCAACGGCATCCAGGGTGTGCTGATGTCGTTGCAGATGGTGATGTTCGCCTATCTCGGCGTAGAGATGATCGGCCTCACGGCGGGCGAGGCACGCAACCCGCATAAGACCATCCCCAGTGCGATCAACTCGGTATTCTGGCGCATCCTGCTGTTTTACGTCGGTGCCCTGTTCGTGATCATGTCCATCTATCCCTGGAGCGAAATCGGGACCCAGGGCAGCCCCTTCGTGATGACCTTCGAGCGCCTCGGCATCAAAACTGCTGCCGGCATCATCAACTTCGTCGTCATCACCGCGGCGCTGAGCTCCTGCAACGGTGGTATCTTCAGCACCGGACGCATGCTCTACAGCCTCGCCCAGCACGGTCAGGCGCCGAAACCCTTCTCCAAGACCTCGAGCAACGGCGTGCCGCGCAACGCGCTGCTGCTGTCCATCTTCGCCCTGCTGCTCGGCGTGCTGCTGAACTACCTGGTGCCCGAAAAAGTATTCGTCTGGGTGACCTCCATCGCCACCTTCGGTGCGATCTGGACCTGGGCCATGATCCTGCTGGCGCAGATGAAGTTCCGTCGCGGCCTGAGCCCGGCCGAGCAGGGCAAGCTGCAGTTCCGCATGTGGCTGTTCCCGCTGAGCTCCTACCTTGCGCTGGCCTTCCTGGCGCTGGTGGTGGTACTGATGGCCTTCTTCGAGGAAACCCGCATCGCCCTCTACATCGGCCCGGCGTTCCTCGTGCTGCTGGCCCTGCTGTACAAGACACTCAACCTGGCGCCCAAGGCTGACGCCGACGAGCCGGCCACGGTGAGTGTGGCAGGCTGAGGGAGCCACTTCGCGCCCAAGCACGGGTGATAGTGCAGTGCTAAAGAAACACCCCGACTCGTTCGGGGTGTTTCGTTTATAGCGGCAGGCGCTACGCAGGATAAGTTCGGGTCACATCGCCTAGCTTGCGGATTGCTCGCCAATGCTGTTGGGCGAGTGCTCAGAGGCTTACCATCAAGACAGGTGGGGCGGATTTTCGCTGGCCGGTTGTCAGTAGCTTGCCCCACGCACAGGTGAAGTTATGCACAAGCTTGTCGTAATCTCCGGTGATGGCATCGGCCGTGAAGTGGTGCCCGTTGCGGTGGAGGTACTGGAAAAGCTCCTGCCGAACCTGAAAACCGTCGAGGCCGATGCTGGTTGGGACTGCTTCCGGCGCCACGGTGCCGCCGTCCCCGAGTCAACTCTGCAAGCCCTGCGCGACTGTGGCGCTGGCCTCTTTGGTGCCGTTTCCTCACCCGGCCAGCGGGTGAATGGCTATCGCAGCGCCATCCTGCAAATGCGCCAGGCGCTGCAACTCAACGTCAATCTGCGCCCGGTACGCAGCTGGCCCGTCGTCTCCGCCAAGCACGGCGTGGACCTGATCATCCTGCGGGAGAACAGCGAAGGCCTCTACAGCGGCCGCGAACACCTCGAAGCCGATGGCGTCGCCATAGCCGAACGGGTGATCACCCGTGGCGCCTGCAAGGCCTTGGCCCAGCGTACGCTGGAGGTCGCCAAGGCGCGCAACGCCCGGCGCATCACTTTGGTCCATAAAGCTAACGTCCTGCCACTCACCTGCGGCCTGTTCCGCGATACCTGCCTGGAAGTGCTGGAAGGGGAGGGCTGGGCCGCCCAGCTCGACGAACGCTTGGTCGACCTCGCTGCTCTGCAGTTGGTGCAACAGCCCGAAGCCTTCGACCTTATAGTCACTACCAACCTGTTTGGCGACATCCTCTCCGACCTTGCCTGCCACTGGAGCGGCGGCCTGGCCCTGGCCCCATCGCTCAACTGGGGCCAGGGCATCGCCCTCGCCGAACCCGTCCACGGTAGCGCTCCCGATATCACGGGTAGTGGCCGCGCCAACCCGCTCGCCGCCATCCTCAGCCTCGCCCTGCTGCTGCGCTACCACTGGCTGGACGAAGACAATGCCAAGCGATTGGAGCAGGCTGTTGAAAGCTTCCTGCTGCATGAGGGCCGGGCCGACTTCGGGGTCGACACCACCCGGGTAGTAAGGGAAGGTGTGCTGGCAGTGCTCTGACTGCGCCCCGAATTCCAGTTCTCAATCCACTCTTGCATTCAAGGGAGAGGGCTGGTTGGGGTGGGCAGTGAATCCGGCCTCTATTGGATCCTGTGCCGCTGTACCCGTTCGGAGAGTCGCGGCCAGCACTGTTGACTGATCCACGAGGCTATTCCGACACTGTGCGACGTGGCGTTCGGTGGTCACGAGGGCGCAGCATGCGATCTCCCTATGCAAGTTGCAGCATGAGGAGGCTAGTACGCAAACCGGTGAAGTGCTCATGTGTTGCGCTCCCAGGCGTACAGCAGTCACAGCGCCGTGGCGCTGCTCATTTCATTCGGAAGCGTCTGGCATCCAGGCGACGGCCCTACTCACAAGTCTCCGTCCTTCTCGTTCATTTGGGGGTGTATGAAATGACCAAGCCTGCCGCCCGACTTGGTGATCTCCATATCTGCCCAATACCGGGGCACGGCCCCCTTCCTTCTGTGTGACCCGATACTTCGATCAGTTTGCTAGGGGCGGCCCGGGTCGGTTACGCCGCCAAGGAGATGAGGGAGCGTGATATCTACAAGCACTTCCAGCGCCTGCTGGTGGAACGGGCAGTGAGGTGGGGTAGGGCGGTATGACGGTGCGCAAGGATGGCAAGGCCTGGACGGCGGACTTTTATGAGAACGGTCGATCAGGGCGCCGCATTCGCAAGTATGGTTTCCCAACCAAGGCTGCAGCCCAGCGCTATGAGGCTGAGTACTTCTCCACGCTGAAGCAGACCGGAAGGCCGCTGGATGATCGCCTCTCGGACCTGGTGGAGCTCTGGTATGAGCTGCACGGCTGCTCGTTGAAAGATCACAAGGCAAGACTGGCACGTAGCCAGGCCGTGGTGGATCGGCTCAACGATCCCTATGCGTCCGACTTCGACACCTTGGCCTGGGCAAGGTACCGGCAGTCACGCCTCAAGGATGTATCACCGCACACGGTGAACCATGAGCAGCGTTATCTGTCGGCCGTGTTCTCTGAGCTGATCCGCCTTGGCGCGTGGTATGGAGTTAACCCCATCGCCAAGGTTAGGCAGATCAAGACTGACCAGGTTGAACTGTCGTTCCTCACCCTGGACCAGATCGAGCGGCTCCTCGAGGAGTGTCGCAACTCCACGAACAACCACACCTATCCGGTGGCGTTGATCTGCTTGGCGACTGGTGCGCGATGGGATGAGGCCGAGTCCCTACAGCGGAGCGCTATCTTTGGTGGCAAAGCGCATTTCCACCGCACCAAGAATCGTCAGTCGAGGTCGGTGCCAATCCCGGCCGATGTGGAGGAGATCGCCCTAAAGCTAGGCATGCCGGGTACAGGCCGCCTGTTCATGTCCTGCCGGGCAGCGTTCCGTAGTGCCTACAAGCGCTGTGGCTTCGAGACGCCGGGTCAGCTGACCCATATCCTCCGACACACCTTCGCCAGCCACTACATGATGGGAGGCGGGGACATCCTCAGTCTGCAGCGGATCCTCGGGCACTCATCGATCACCATGACCATGCGCTATGCGCATCTGTCGCCGGATCATCTGGAGTCGGCATTGCGCCTGTCGCCCCTGGCACAAAGCGGTCATGTTCCAGTATGCTATCAGTGATTTCAATGATTGTACCGGAGAAAGTCATGGCCAGTATCACGATTCGCAACCTCGACGATGAGCTGAAAGCACGTCTTCGCATCGTGGCGGCCAGTCACGGCCGTTCGATGGAAGAGGAAGTCCGGGTCATCCTGTCTCAGGCGCTTTCCGTCCAGGACAAGCGTGGCGGACTGGGGAGCCGGATACACAACCGCTTTGCTGCTCTGGGTGGGGCTGAGGTCGAGCTGCCTGCCCGTAAGACCAAGGCACGTGCAGCGGACTTTGATGAATGATCCTGCTCGATACCAATGTGTTGTCCGAGCTGATGCGGGCCAAGCCTGACCCGAACGTCATTGCGTGGGTAGATGCGCAATTGGGCAGCGAGATGGTGATCAGCTCAATCACTGTCGCCGAGATCCTTTATGGCATTGCCAGGATGCAGGACGGTAAGCGCAAGGAAGCGTTGTTTGAAGTCGCTAATGCAATGTTCGAAGAGGATTTCTCAGGCAACATCCTGCCATTCGATGTGGATGCAGCTGTGCACTACGCCGAGTTAGTCGCCGGCAGTGAAGCGAAGGGAAAGGTGGCCGATATGGCGGACGGGCAGATTGCCGCGATTGCTCGGCGCCATGGAGCCGCGATCGCCACACGCAATATCCGTCACTTTGACAGTTTTGGCGTTTCCCTCATCAATCCCTGGGAAGCCTGATAGAAAAAGCGAAGTAGGCGCGCCGTAGTCACTTTGTAGTCACCGGCCCAAACAAAAAAGGGCTTACCTTTCGGTAAACCCTTGTTTTGTTTGGTGGCTACGCAGGGACTTGAACCCCGGACCCCAGCATTATGAATGCTATGCTCTAACCAGCTGAGCTACGTAGCCGAGTGGCGCGCATTATTCTAGGGTCGGGGCCCTGTGTCAACCCTGCTTTGAAGATTTTTTTGATGGCTGATCAATTGCTTAGCGTCGATTGCCTGCCAGGAGCGTGGTTACTGGATTGCGCTGGTGGCATTCCGCCAATCTGGGGGGGGTTGAGTCGAAGGGGATTTGTGCTGAGCCTGCGCAGCAGGGTGAAACTCAGCCCTGGGCTCGGATAGGAAGGTTAGTTGGGCTTTGCTGCGCTCTGCGCCAACCGACAAATTGGTGATCCCGGCCCACCCGCAGACCTGGCTCCGCCTGGTTCTGCAACAGTAAATGCAGCTTTCGCGTCTCCAGGCGCGGCTGGCGCATCCGGACCTGTCGCCCGAACTGGGCCACCTGTCGATCCTGATGACTGATGCCATAACGGGCCTGAGCTTCCTTGTTGCTCATTGCGCCTTTTTCGACCTGGTCGGCCACCGCCAATTTAAAAGCCAGCGCGTAATCACGCTGGCTGAGTCGTACACCTTCCACTGCGGGGTTCTCCTGAAAGCAAGCGCATAAGGTGCAAACCTTATTCATGGCTGCTCGGTCGACCTCGGCGCAGTCGGGGCCGTTGGCGATCCATTCTCGCGGGGCTGTTGTCGGCTGCGGCCCCATTGGATAGCGATCAGCAGTAGGGTCGGGATGCCGAGCAGAGCTGTGATCATGAAGAAGTTGTGGTAGCCGGTGCTCTCCACCATGACACCTGAATAGCCGCCGATCAGTCGTGGCAGCAGCAGCATGATAGAGCTGAGCAGGGCGTACTGGGTGGCCGAGAACTTCAGGTTGGTGAGGCTGGACAGGTAGGCGACGAAGGCCGACGTGGCTAGTCCTGCGCTGAAGTTGTCGCACGAGATGGTCAGGATCAGCATGTTCAGGTGTGCACCCATGTCGCTGAGGGCGACGAACATGAGGTTGGTCGCCGCCGAGGCGACGCCACCGATGAACAGGATAGGTAGGATGCCGAAGCGCACGATGAGCAGGCCGCCGGCGCCTGCTCCGAGCAGTGTCATGATCAGGCCGAAAAGCTTGCTGACGCTGGCGATCTGCTCCTTGGAAAAACCCTGGTCGATGTAGAAGACGTTGGCCATGACGCCCATCACTGTGTCGGACATCCGGTAGGTGGCGATAAGTCCCAGCAGTAACAAGGCCTGCCAGCGGTAGCGCTGCACGAATTCGCTGATCGGTGTCAGGACCGGTGCCATCAGCAGGCGGCCGGGCGGAGAAAAGCAGGCCAGGGTGATCAGCACGAACAGCGTCCCGCGGGGCCAGGCGCCTGTGGAGTAGGCCTTTGCTGCTGCCGCGACAGTCACCAGGATAACGATCAGGACAATGATCGACACCGCTTGGTGGACGAAATCGAAATTGGGAATCACCTTGCCTCGCGCCGCCACCAGCAGCTGGCGGCGTTGCTGGCTGAGCAGTTCGCGCACCGGCAGTATCTGGCGAAGGCCCCAGGGCGACAGGCAGGTCAGCAGGAACAGGGCATAGAGGGCCGCTCGCGGCCAGGCGCGATCGAGCAGGCCGGTGATCATGGCCGGGAAGGAAATCAGCATCACCAGCAGAATGAGGACCGATGACAACTGGTGCTTGAGCCTGAAGCGCGAGTTGTTGCTCTGTACCGGCATGTCGATGGCAGGTTCTCGCATCCACAGGCTGGTGATCAGCCCAGGCAGCATCAGCAGGGCGAAGAGCAGGTAAGTTCCTGCCCAGGCGCTGTACGCATAGACCTGGGTGGTGGAGCCGAACCATTCGGCAAAATACAGAGCGCCCGCGGTGGCAAGCAGTGCGGAGACGCGGTAGCCAGTCATGTAGCTTGCGGCGAGGGCCGCTTGGCGGCTGTCTTCGGCAATCTCCAGGCGGTAGGCGTCAATGGCGATGTCCTGGGTGGCGGATGCAAACGCAACCAGCACAGCCAGTGCGATCAACCAGGTCAGGTTGGTCTGTGGGTCGCACAGCGCCATGCCCACCAGCCCGATAGCGACCAGACCTTGCGATAGCACCAGCCAGGAGCGACGGCGGCCAAGACGGCCGAGCAAGGGCAGGCGCCATTGGTCGAGCAGTGGCGACCAGATCCACTTGAAGGCGTATGCCAACCCGATCAGGCTGGCGAATCCGATGGTCTCGCGGGAGACGCCGGCCTCACGCAGCCAGACGGAAAGGGTCGAGAACACCAGCATGTAGGGCAGGCCAGCGGCGAAACCGAGCAACAGCAGGGACAAGGTGGCCGGGCTGGCGTAGGCGGCGATGGCGTCGCGCCAAGAGCGATGGGGCATTAGCGGTGTGGTCCGGAAAGCGTAGTACGGTGCATGTGGCGGTTCTTGGCCTCAACCTGTTCGATGGAGATAAAAAGCAGGGCGCACTCTAACCTTTGGGTGGTATGGGATGCCAGCCGTGCCGACGCATGTCCACCCTATCGTTCTGGATACTGACACCTTCGGCGCGCAATCGTGCCCGCTGTTCGATCCCTGAAGGCGTCCCTATGGCCAGGCTTAGACGTCCTCCAGCAGCCAGCACCCTATGCCAGGGCAAGCGCGTTTCCTGGGGTAACTGGCTCAGCGTACGGCCAACCCAACGCGCAGCGCGCCCAAGTCCGGCCAGTTCGGCCAGTTGGCCGTATGTGACCACCCTGCCTTCCGGGACCTGTGCCAGGGTCAGGTAAAGGGCCTCGCGCCGGGCCTCTGCGCTTGCCGCTGACACGTTTGGCCATGCATGCTCAGCCGCCACTTCTTTCTTGTTCGTTCCGATCATGCTGCTACGAAGCCTGTGTGCGATTTTCCTGCTGGGTGCTGCATTTCCAATCTGGGCAGATACGGTCTGGCTGAACAATGGGGATCGCCTGACCGGTGAAATCCTGCTCCTGGATGGCGGCAAGCTGGCGCTGAAGACCCGCTATGCCGGCCGAGTGCTGATCGACTGGAAGGATATCGACACCCTGAGTTCGGAGAAACCACTGCTGATCAAGCGCAGCGGCCTTGACAGCCAGCATAGCCACAGCCTGAAAGCGGCGGGCAAGGGAATGGTGCGCCTGCAGAACGGGAGCAGCGAAACGGTGCCGCTGGCCAGTGTCCGGCAGATGGTGCCACCGCGACCGCTGGTGAAGGATCGGATCTGGGAAGGCAATTTGGACGCCAAGCTCGACATGGAGCGCAACGCCGATAGCAAGGATGAATGGAAGCTCAAGGGCGACACGCGTGTTGAGCATGGGCGTTGGCGTCATGTGCTCAGCGGTCAGCTGGAGAATGAAACCAAGAGCGGCAGCCGCACGGAAGATGACTGGGAGCTGGAGTACGACCTCGACCGTTTCTTCACGCGCCATTGGTTCGCGCGCGCCAGCCTGGACCAGCAGGCGGACAAGTTCGAGTTCTTCACCCGTCAGCGTTCATACGGCCTGGGGCCAGGCTATCGCTTCTGGGACGACGAGCTGGGCCGCTTCGACCTGATCGCCCAGCTCACCCGCTTTCAACTCGACAGCGTCCAGGGTGATCTGGATTTCAACGCCTATTCCCTCGAGTGGGATTTCAAGCGGCTGGTCTGGGGGACGCGCTTCGAGCTTTATTCCAAGGCGCAACTTCAGCTGCCGCGTATCGAGGAGGTCGACTATGTGCTCGACAGCGAGTTCGGCCTTCGGTACCGGCTCAACGACTGGGCACGGCTTTCGCTGCTCTACGAGCTGGACCAGGTGCGCGGCCTGGGGGACACCGCGTCCGACCGGCATTACATGATCGGTGTTGGTGTCGGCTGGTGAGCGATTCTGCGGAGGCTCGATTCGAGGGCATTGGTCGATCCAATTGAACTCGGGCGGCGGCTGCCGGTCAGTCCTTGCTCTGTCGGCGGTCAAATGGATAATGCCCGGCCGTTTTTGCAACCCGGAAATCCTGTAGTCGCTTATGTTGTCTAGATCGATTCTTTACCTGGCTCTGTGTACCACCTCCACTGCCTCATTTGCAGATACCGTCTGGCTCAAGAATGGCGATCGCCTCACCGGCACCATTCGCGTCTTCGACGGCGGCAAGCTGGTGCTCGAGACGGACTACGGTGGCACGATCCCGCTGGACTGGAAAAAGGTCGCCACCCTGGAAAGCGAGCGTGAACTGCTGATCAAGCAGGGAGACTTCGAGGGCGAACGCGCCAAGGCGCTCAAGCCAGCTGAGCCTGGCAAGGTCATTCTCGCCAATGGTGAGGCGCCCAAGACGGTGGAGCTAGCCAGCATCGATCAGATCATGAAACCCAAGCCGTTCGTGGAGGACCTGACCTGGACCGGTAACGTCGGTGTTTCCCTTGACTACAAACGTGCGGAAAAGGACACCGACGATTACGACATCGACTTCAAGACCAAGGCCCGCCATGGTCGCTGGCGGCACAATGCGAGCGGCGAGTACAACCGCGAGTTCCAGAATGACGTGAAGACTACGGACAACTGGGAAACCGAGTACGCGCTGGACCGCTTCATGACCGACAAGTTTTTCTGGCAGGGGCGTGGCGAGTACAAGCGCGACAAGATCGAAGACCTTTCCCGTCAACGCACCGTGGGTACCGGGCCCGGTTATCAGTTCTGGGACGATGAACTGGGGGCGTTCTCCCTGGCCTCGTTGGTCAACCGCAGCGACTACCTGTTCGACGACGGCGAAAAGGAAAGCTTCTATTCCTTGAGCGTGAAGTGGGACTACAACCGCTACCTGATCGGCAAGACGGTGGAGATGTTCTCCACCGGTGAAGTCGGCCGTCCGCTGGACAACACCGCGGATTACTCGCTGGATGCCGAAGTTGGCCTGCGTTACAAGCTGACCGATTGGGCGTCGCTGAATATGAAGGCGGAGAAGGACCAGGTCAGCGGCGCCGATGGGGATATCGACGAGACCCGCTACACCTTGGGCTTCGGAGTGGGCTGGTGATGTCACCGTCCTGTTGAGGCAGCAGCAGGGTGGATGACGCTTTTTTTAGCCGCCAGACGGCGCTTCGAGAAAGTACGCTGGTGGATCGATGAAACGTGATCCCTCTGCAATTGACTGTCACCCATGAAAAAGCCCCGATGCTTCGGGGCTTTTTCATGCTGGGCGGACCTTACAGGCGCAGGCCGCCGTCTAGCTCCAGGACACGACCGGTGTAATAGTCGTTCTCCAGGATGTAGGCCACCGAATGGGCAATCTCCATTGGCTTGCCAAGACGCTTGAGCGGGATGCCCGAAGTCATCTTTTCCAGAGCTTCCGGCTTCATGCTGGCGACCATGTCGGTCTCGATGAAGCCCGGCGCCACGCCGGCCACGCGGATGCCGTAGCGTGCCAGCTCTTTGGCCCAGACCACGGTGTCGGCAGCGACACCGGCCTTGGCGGCGGAGTAGTTGGCCTGGCCCATGTTGCCGGCGCGGGAGATGGAGGAAATGTTGATGATCGCGCCTTCGTTGTTCAGTTCGATCATTTTGGCGGCGACTTCACGGGTGCAGAGGAAAACACCAGTCAGGTTAACGTCAATCACGGCCTGCCACTGGGCCAGGCTCATCTTGGTCATCTCGCCGTCCTTGACCTTGATGGTCAGGCCGTCGCGCAGGATGCCGGCGTTGTTCACCAAGCCGTTGATGGCTCCGAAGTCTTCGGCCACCTGGGCGACCATGTGGTTCACCTGCTCTTCATTGGCCACGTTGCACAGATAGGCACGGGCGTGGCCACCGGCAGCCTTGCAGGCGGCCACGGCTTCGTCGAGCTTCTCCTGGTTCAGGTCAACAAGGGCCAGCTTGGCGCCTTTGGCCGCCAGATACTCACCCATGGCGCGGCCGAGGCCCTGGCAACCACCGGTGATGATGATGACCTTGTCTTTCAGTTGCATGTGAAATCCCCTCGAATAACGGTCGCTTTGCCCCGCTGGCGCCATAAACCGCTATTCTGGGCGCCCGTCCGTTTTCGACGGATTCTTTGCGAGGAGTCAGAAGGTGAGCGTGAAAGGCGCAAAGCATGCCCGAGAATTGCTGCTCAAGGAATACCGCGGAGTGCTCTCGACTCACTCCAAGGCCATGCCAGGCTTTCCTTTCGGATCGGTGGTGCCCTATTGCCTTGACGCGGCGGGCCGCCCCCTGATCCTCATCAGCCGCATTGCCCAGCACACCCATAACCTGCAGCAAGACGCGAAATGCTCGCTTCTGGTGGGGGAGCGCGGTGCCGACGACGTCCAGGCGGCTGGGCGCCTGACCCTGCTGGCGGAGGCGCGGCAGATCACCGAGCCGGCCGAGGTCGATTTGGCTGCAGCTCGCTACTACCGCTATTTCCCTCAGGCTATTGATTACCACCGCACCCATGACTTCGACTTCTGGGTGCTGGAGCCGATACGCGCGCGATATATCGGCGGTTTCGGCGCGATTCACTGGGTCGACCAGCTAGTCCTGGCCAACGACTTCGCTGGCGAGGCCGAGGTCGGTATGCTGGAACACATGAACAGCGATCATGCCGCGGCCATCGCCCATTACGTCGAACTGGCCGGCCTGCCCTCCGAGCCTGAGGCGGAAATGGTGGGTATCGATACTGAAGGGTTCCACCTGCGGATAGGTCAGATCTTGCACTGGCTGCCTTTCCCAACATCCTGTAACAACCCGGGCGCAGTTCGTCAGGCCTTGGTGCAGCTGGCTCGCGCGACCACCTGGCCGACCAGTGGCGACGCCCAACCTTGAATTGATCGGCTGGCGACTTCATCTATCCACTGTCTGGAAGCTGATCTTCCGCCAAGGAAACCCCTGATGCGCGCCGTACTGTTCCTGTTCCTGCTGTTCCCGCTGATCGAATTGGCCGTCTTGATCAAGGTCGGCAGCGCCATCGGCGTGCTACCGACGCTGCTGCTGGTGATCGGTACGGCGTTGCTCGGCAGCGTCCTGCTGCGCGTGGCGGGGGTCGCAACCGCCTGGCGTGCCCGTGAGCGATTGGCGCGCGGCGAAGTACCCGAGCAGGAAATGCTCGAAGGCCTGTTGATCGCAGTTGGTGGTGGTTTGCTGCTGCTGCCGGGGTTCATCAGTGACATCTTCGGGCTGCTTTGCCTGATCCCTTTCACCCGTCGCCTGTTCATCCGTCGCCTGCGCCAGCGCGTAGCGGCCCAGGCCATGCGCCAACGTGCCTTTGCCGATGACCTGTCTGCGCGCAGCGGGCAGACTCGGCCGAATGTGATCGAGGGCGAATACGAACGCCGTGATCGCTAAAGCACTACTGAAATTTTTTGTGATAGCCCCCTTGAAATACCTCCAGCTGCCCCTATGTATGGGTCACCGCAAGGTTCCTGCCTAATCGGCAGGTCTGATTTCAGCGGCGTGCTCTGCGCGCTGCAACCGGCCCCGCCGGACATTACCAACCCGCCGGTGTCTACATCGGTCGAAAGAAACAACACTATTGGGAGAGATCGACAATGAAGCTTCGTCCTCTGCATGACCGCGTCGTGATCCGTCGCAGCGAAGAAGAGACCAAAACCGCCGGCGGCATCGTGCTGCCGGGCTCGGCCGCCGAGAAGCCGAACCGTGGCGAAGTCGTCGCTGTTGGCACCGGTCGCCTGCTGGACAACGGCGAAGTGCGTCCGCTGGCCGTCAAGGTCGGTGATCAAGTGGTGTTTGGCCCGTACTCCGGCAGCAACACCATCAAGGTCGATGGCGAAGAACTGCTGGTGATGGGCGAAAGCGAAATCCTCGCCGTCGTCGAAGCCTGAGTTCCGCGAATCTCCGTTTAATTTCCAAGAATTGAGGATCAATCAACATGGCTGCTAAAGAAGTCAAATTCGGCGATTCCGCTCGCAAGAAAATGCTGGTCGGCGTTAACGTCCTGGCCGATGCCGTCAAGGCTACCTTGGGCCCGAAAGGCCGCAACGTTGTGCTGGACAAGAGCTTCGGTGCTCCAACCATCACCAAGGATGGCGTGTCCGTTGCCAAGGAAATCGAGCTGAAAGACAAGTTCGAGAACATGGGCGCCCAGCTGGTAAAAGACGTTGCCTCCAAGGCCAACGATGCTGCCGGTGACGGCACCACTACCGCTACCGTTCTGGCCCAGGCCATCGTCAACGAAGGCCTGAAGGCCGTTGCCGCCGGCATGAACCCGATGGATCTGAAGCGCGGCATCGACAAGGCCACCATCGCCATCGTTGCCCAGCTGAAAGAGCTGGCCAAGCCGTGCGCTGATACCAAGGCCATCGCCCAGGTAGGCACTATCTCGGCCAACTCCGATGACTCCATCGGCAACATCATTGCCGAAGCCATGGAAAAAGTCGGCAAGGAAGGCGTGATCACCGTTGAAGAAGGTTCCGGCCTGGAAAACGAACTGTCTGTCGTAGAAGGCATGCAGTTCGATCGCGGCTACCTGTCCCCCTACTTCATCAACAAGCCGGACACCATGGTCGCCGAACTCGACGGCCCGCTGATCCTGCTGGTAGACAAGAAGATCTCCAACATCCGCGAAATGCTGCCGGTGCTGGAAGCCGTTGCGAAAGCTGGCCGTCCGCTGCTGATCGTCGCCGAAGATGTGGAAGGCGAAGCCCTCGCCACCTTGGTTGTCAACAACATGCGTGGAATCGTCAAAGTCGCAGCCGTCAAGGCTCCGGGCTTCGGCGACCGCCGCAAGGCCATGCTGCAGGACATCGCCATCCTGACTGGCGGTACCGTGATTTCCGAAGAAGTCGGCCTGAGCCTGGAAAGCGCCTCCTTGGAGCACCTGGGTAACGCCAAGCGCGTTGTGCTGAGCAAGGAAAACACCACCATCATCGACGGCGCTGGCGCCCAGGCGGACATCGAAGCCCGCGTTGCGCAGATCCGCAAGCAAGTCGAGGAAACCACCTCCGACTACGACCGCGAGAAGCTGCAAGAGCGCCTGGCCAAGCTGGCCGGCGGTGTTGCCGTGATCAAGGTTGGTGCGGCTACCGAAGTCGAGATGAAAGAGAAGAAGGCCCGCGTTGAAGACGCCCTGCACGCTACCCGTGCTGCGGTTGAAGAAGGCGTGGTTCCTGGCGGTGGTGTTGCCCTGGTACGCGCTCTGCAGGCTATCGAAGGCCTGAAAGGCGACAACGAAGACCAGAATGTCGGTATCGCCCTGCTGCGTCGTGCTGTCGAAGCTCCGCTGCGCCAGATCGTTGCCAACGCTGGTGACGAGCCGAGCGTGGTCGTCGACAAGGTCAAGCAAGGTTCCGGCAACTACGGCTTCAACGCTGCTACCGGTATCTACGGCGACATGATCGAGATGGGTATTCTCGACCCGGCCAAGGTCACCCGCTCCGCACTGCAAGCCGCTGCCTCCATCGGCGGCCTGATGGTCACCACCGAAGCCATGGTTGCTGAAGTGGCTGACGACAAAGGTGCTCCGGCCATGCCGGACATGGGCGGCATGGGCGGCATGGGCGGCATGATGTAAGCTACCTGGCCATCCGGTCTGAAAAAGCCCCGCACTTGTGCGGGGCTTTTTTATGATTGGTGCAAAGTGCCATCCCTGATGCGAACTCAGGGTGCAAAATCGACCCAGGGCGCTTAAGGTCCCAACTGGACCTTCAGTGCTTTGGGGTATGGAGACAATCTGATGCGGATTCTGCTTGTCGAGGACAACCACGACATTCTGGCCAACATGGTCGACTACCTGGAACTCAAGGGGTATGTCGTCGACTGCGCCCGTGATGGGCTTTCCGGTCTCCACCTGGCCACCAGCGAGCATTATGACCTGATCGTCCTCGACATCATGTTGCCGGGCCTGGATGGCTACAGCCTTTGCCGGCGACTGCGTGAGGAGGCCCGGCGAGATACGCCAGTGATCTTCCTGACTGCCCGGGACTCCCTGGATGACCGCCTGCAGGGATTCAAATCTGGGGCCGATGACTACTTGCTCAAGCCCTTTGCGCTCTCCGAGCTAGCCGCGCGTATCGAGGCTGTATTGCGCCGTTCCCAGGGCGGCGGCAAGCGCATTCTGCAGGTGGCTGATCTTTGTTATGACCTCGACACTCTCGAGGTCAGCCGTGGTGGCAAGGCCTTGAAGCTCAACCCTATCGGCCTCAAGCTCCTCGCGGTATTGATGCAGAAAAGCCCGCATCTGGTTCGCCGCGAAGCGCTGGAAGAGGCCCTGTGGGGCGATGACTGCCCGGACAGCGACAGCTTGCGCAGTCACATCCATCAATTGCGCCAGGTGATCGACAAGCCTTTCAGCAACCCTTTGCTGCATACCCAGCACGGTCTGGGGTACCGCCTGGCGGAGTCGGCCGATGGAGTTTAGGCAAAGCCTGGCACGACGCATTGTCATCGCCTTCGTGCTGATGACGGCGCTGGTGGGTGGAGCCTTCGCGATCGGCATCATAGAGGTGGTGCACCTGATCGAGGAGCAATTGATCTCCCGTGACCTGAGCAACGAGTTGCATCGAGTCTTGGCGCAGAACATCGCCAAGGGGCGGGTTCCCAGTCTCGACAGTGACACCCGTTTCTTCACCAGCGATGGCCAATGGGGACAACTCATCCCTCCTGAGTTGGATGCACTTGCGCCGGGTTTCCATGAGGTTTTCGAGGATGAGCGTTCCTACCACGCCCTGATTCGTGAGATCGAGGGGCGACGCTACATCCTGCTGCAGGACCAAAGCGATTTCGAGGCACGCGAGCAGGTACTCTACCGCGTGGTGATGGTGGGCTTCGGACTCAGCGTCATGTTGTCCGCGTTGCTGGGCTGGCTGCTGGCGCGCAAGGTCATCGAACCCGTGGTTCGCCTCGCGCGGCAGGTGCGCCATCGCGATCAGCTGCTTGGCCTGGCGCCTCCGCTGGCGCCTGATTACGCCGACGATGAGGTTGGTCAGCTGGCGCGTGCCTTTGACGACACCTTGGGGCGCCTGCATGAAGTTCTGACCCGTGAGCGGCTGTTCACTAGCGATGTCAGCCATGAACTGCGTACGCCGTTGATGGTGCTCGCCAGCTCCTGCGAACTGCTGGAGGAGAATCCGCACCTTGACCTGCGCGCCCAGGCGCAAATACAGCGCATTGCCCGTGCCACACAGGAGATGAGGGACCTGGTGCAGACTTTCCTCATGCTCGCCAGAGCCCAACGCGAAGAAATCAACCTGGCTCCCCAGGCCAGCTTGAACACGGTGGCTGACGAACTCGTCGCCCAGTGGCGGAATGCCATCGAGCAAAAGGGCCTTCGTTTCGAGTATCTGCCGGGTGTCCTGCAGGAAGGGCGCTACAACGCTGCTTTCCTGAGGTCGGTGCTGGGCAATCTTCTGCGAAACGCATTGCATTACACCGATACTGGAACAATTCGTCTTGCATTGCAGGATGGCAGTTTCGTGGTCGAGGACAGTGGCGTGGGCATTCCTGCCGAGAGTCGTGAGGCAATGTTCCGTCCTTTCGTGCGAGGTGACGAACGGCGCGGAGACGGCCTCGGGCTAGGGCTTTCGCTGGTTCAACGCATCTGTGACAGCCAGGGTTGGACAGTCAGCTTGTCGGATATGCATCCCTCCGGTTGCCGCTTCAAGGTAGATTTGGACGGTCGCGCCCAGCACACGCCTTGACGGATTTTTCACCTGGGTTCGACCTTTTCTTCATTCGCGGCTAATTAGAGTCGCGGCTCTCTTTGGGGGATATCTACTGTTCAGGCGTCGCACAGCGTTGCGATGCAGGTTCCCCATTGCGTGTACCAAGTACCCGTCAACGCGGAGCGGTAGCTCCTTGTGAAGTAGGGCTGCATGGGTGCCGTCCGTCCGTCCGTTCGTCGGCGGGGCAGGTTCGAGTGGCGCGAATGCCAAAGGCCGAAATAGAGCCTCCAGTGTCCCCTCCGATGTTTTTTTCCAGTCGTCCGACCGATTTCGTGGCGCACCGTTCGTCACGCAAAAGGGCTAATTCAAGGCGGCTGATCTAGGTTTACTGAGCAGCGTTTGGCAGCGCTATCAAGGGGTTGCGATCATGAAGTTAGAAGTCACACGAGCATTGTTCCTTGTCGGTGCCTTGGGAGTGGCCTCCCTGGCGGCGGCCGCCTGGCAAGAGCCGTCGCCTTCCGTGGTCAGCGTCAACGGTCTGGGCTATTGTCCGTTGCCGCCTAATCTGCGATCGAAAGCCCAGACGCAGCAGCCAGATCAGAACTTGGTGCTGTTGATGTTCGGCCTGTCCCAAAGCTTGCGGGCCCAGTAACGGTAGTCTGCTGGCTGGCGGACAGTCCGAGTAGGTAGCTTGGGAGGGGCAGCACGGGGTATTGGAGCCGGCGCTCTTCGCCATCGGATCACTTGATGGGGAGCGCGGGGAGAGTAAGCAAGCCGGTGGCCTGCTTGGCGAATGAGCCAGTCCTCCTGGCTCGCCCTGCGAGATATCCAGCGTTTCCGGGGGATAACCGTGAGGATTTACAAGAAAGCCCCGCCATTGCGGGGCTTTCTTGTGCTCCGGGCTTCAGTGGCTCAGTGCTGTCGCCACTTCTGGCTGCGCATCCTTCTTCGCCAGCAGGGTGTAGACGCATGGCAGGACGAAGAGCGTGAACAGGGTACCGATCGACATGCCGGTGGCGATGACCAGGCCGATGTCGAAGCGGCTCACCGCCCCCGCGCCGGTAGCCAGGATCAGCGGCACCATGCCGAAGACCATAGCCGCGGTGGTCATCAGCACCGGGCGCAGACGAATGGCAGCGGCTTCCTCGACGGCCTCCCTGGCGCTCAGCCCCTTCTCCCGACGCAGCTGGTTGGCGAACTCCACGATCAGGATGCCGTGCTTGCTGATCAGGCCGATCAGCGTCACAAGACCTACCTGGGTGTAGATGTTCATGCTCGATACGCCGAGGAAGAGTGGGATCAGCGCGCCGCAGATCGACAGCGGCACGGTGACCAGTATCACCAGCGGGTCGCGGAAGCTTTCGAATTGTGCGGCCAGGACCAGGAATATGATCGCCAATGCCAGTGCGAAGGTGACGTAGAGCGCGCTGCCTTCCTGCACGTACTGTCGCGAGGCGCCTGCGTAGTCGAAGGCAAAGCCGCGCGGAGCCTCTTCCCGTGCGATCTGGGATACGGCGTCGATGGCCTCGCCCATACTGACGATCGGGAAGCCTTCGATGATTGCCGAGTTGAGCTGCTGGAACTGCTTGAGCTTGGTCGGTCGCGCGCTGTCATGCACGCGGATCAGGGTTGCCAGTGGCACCATGGCGCCACTCTCGCTCTTGACGTAGTAGTTGCCCAGCCAGCCCGGGTTGTCGCGGTAGGCGCGCTCCACCTGGGCAATCACCTTGTAGCTACGGCCATCGATGGTGAAGCGGTTGATTTCCCCTTCGCCGAGGAGAATCGCCAGGGTTGAGCCCAGGTCCTCCATCGAGACGCCCATCTGCGCTGCCTTTTCACGGTCGATCTCGACCACCACTTCCGGCTTGTCGAACGCCAGGTCGACGTTGAGGAAGGCGAACTTGCCGGACTCCTGCGCGCGTTGCTTGATGCGTTCAGCCACTTGCAGCAGTGACTCGTAGTCGTTGGGGGTGTTAATGACGAATTGGAAGGGCAGGCCTTCGCCGGTACCCGGCAGCGACGGCAGGTTGAAGCCGAAGATCTGCAGGCCGGGAATCTCGTTCAGCTTGCCCTGCACCTCATGGAGCAGCTCCATCTGGGTCCGCTCGCGTTCGTCCCAGGGTTTCAACAGGAAACCGCCGATTCCCGCTTGCACGCCGTCGAACCCGTTGATCTGGAACGAGGAGTAGTACTCGGGGAAGGCCTTGAAGATTTCCACGAATTGCTCGGTGTAACGGTTCAGGTAATCAAGGTTGGTCGGTTGCGGCGCCTTGGCCATGAGAAAGACGATGCCTTGGTCTTCGTCCGGGGCCAGCTCGCTCTTGGTGAACTTCAGCAGCACCGGGATCAGGCAGAGCACGATCACCGCGAACACCACCACCACCGGGCGTGTGTTGAGAGTGTTGTGCAGCGCGCGTTGATAGCGGTGCTTGAGGCGCTCGAAGATCATGTCCAGGCGGTGTGCGAGCCCCGAGGGGTTTTCTTCGTGACGCAGCAGTTTGGAGCACATCATCGGCGAAAGGGTCAGCGCAACAATGCCAGAGATGATCACCGCACCGGCCAGGGTCAAGGCGAACTCGCGGAAAAGCGCGCCAGTCAGGCCTTCGAGAAAGCCGATTGGCGCGTATACCGCTGCCAGTGTGATGGTCATCGAGACCACCGGCCCGGCGATCTCCCGTGCACCTTCGATAGCGGCATCGAACGGCGTCTTGCCCTCCTCGATGTGTCGGTGGATGTTTTCGACCACCACGATCGCGTCGTCCACCACCAGGCCGATAGCCAGCACCATGGCCAGCAGCGTCAGCAGGTTGATCGAGTAGCCCATCAACTGCATGAAGAAGAGCACGCCGATCATCGACAGGGGGATGGTGATCACCGGAATCAGCACGGAACGGAAGGCGCCGAGGAACAGGAACACGACCACGATGACGATCAGCACCGCTTCGGCCAGGGTCTTCACCACCTCGTCGATTGAGGCCTGGATGAAGCGGGTGGCGTCGTAGGCGATGGACGCCTTCAGATTCGGCGGCAGCTGAGCTTCCAGCTCCGGCATGAGCGCCCGCACGTGCTTGATCACATCCAGGGGGTTCGAGCTGGGCGTACCCTTGATGCCGATATAGACGGACGGAATGCCATCGAATGAGCTGATCGAGTCGTAATTCTCCGCACCCATCTCCACGCGTGCGATGTCACGCACCAGCACGCGGCTGTCGCCCTCCGTCTTCACCGGAATGGCCGCGAAAGCCTCGGGGGACTTGAGGTCGGTGGCGGCGTTGATGCTGGTCACCACGTATTGGCCCTTCACCTCGCCAGCGGCGGACAGGAAGTTGTACTTGCGTACGGCATCGTTGACGTCGCTCGCAGTGATGCCATACGCAGCCATGCGTACCGGGTCCAGCCAGAGCCGCATGGCGAATACCTGGTTGCCTAGGATCTCCGCCTCGGCCATGCCCGGCAGGGTGGCCAGCTTCGGCTGGATGACCCGCGACAGGTAATCGGTGATCTGCGGGTTGGATAGCTGATCGCTGTAGAAGCTGATGTACATCAGGGCCGTGGAGTCGGCGGCTTCCTTGGACAGCACCGGGTCCTCGGCGTCCTGTGGCAGCTGGTTCTTCACCTCGTTGGCCTTGGCCAACAGCTCGGTGAAGAGGCGGTCGGAGTTGGCGCCGATACGGGCGTAGATCTGGATGATCGACAGGTTCTGCTGGCTCGACGAAGTCATGTAGTCGATGCCTTCGGCGCTCGCCAGGCTCTGTTGCAGCGGCTGGGTGATGTAGCCCTGGATGGTCTCGGCGTTGGCGCCGGGGTAGGCCGTGGTTACCGTGATCAGGGCGTTTTCCATCTGTGGGTACTGGCGGATCACCAGCTTGCTGAAGGCCTGCATGCCCAGCAGCACGATCAGCAGGCTGACCACGGTCGCCAATACCGGCCGACGGATGAAAGGATCTGTGAAAGCCATATGCAATTCCTTCGCGCGCAGCCGTCAGTACTCGGTGCGGGCTTGATTGTCAGGTTTGGCCAGCAGGCTCTGGTCAGGGACGATGGCGACGTGAGAGCCGTTGTCCAGCTTGAGCTGGCCGGAGGTGACCACCTGCTCGCCCGATTTCAGTCCCTTGAGCACGACGACCTGGCCATCGCGATGTTCGCCGGTTTCGACGAAGCGGCGTTCGACCACAAGGCTCGACTTGCCTTCGGCATCCTTCTCTTCGCCGACCACATACACCGAGTTGCCATAGAGCGTGTAGGTGATGGCGCTTTCCGGCACCACGATCCGCAGGTGTTCACCGGGCAGCAGCACTTCCAGGTTGGCGAACATGCCGGGTAGCAGTTTGCCGTCCGGGTTCTGCAGCACCGCGCGGACCTGCAGGTTGCGTGTGGCCTCTTCCACTTTCGGGTTGATCGCGGCGATGTCGCCTTCGAAGACTTCGCCCGGGAAGGCTGCGACGCTGATGCGCACCTTCTGCCCGACGGCCAGCTGCGGAGCAGCCTGCTCCGGCAAGTAGAAGTCGACGAACAGGGTGCTCAGGTCCTGCAGGGTGGCGATGATGGTGCCCGAGGAGAGGAAGTCGCCTACATCGACCTGGCGAATACCGATGGTGCCAGTGAAGGGCGCGACGATGCGTTTCTTGTTGAGCAGGGCCTTGAGTTGGCCGACCTTTCCGGTAGCTGCTTGCAGTTCGGACGCCAGGCGGTCGAACTCGCTCTTGGAAATGTTCTGCCTGCTCACCAGGCTGCGACCGCGTTCGAACTCGACACGGGCCAGGCTAAGTTCCGCTTCGGACGTGGCCAGGCTGGCCTTTTCGACATCACTGTCCATCTGGATCAGGGGTTGTCCCTGCTTGACCTTCTCGCCAGACAGGAACAGCACGTCCTGGACGGTGCCACTGGCTTCCACGGTCAGGTCTACGCCTTGCAGGGACCTGAGGCTGCCGATAGCCGGCAGGCGGCTTTGCCAGGGGACTTCGACCGACTTCTCGGCGGAAACGTTGATTGGCGGTTGTGGGGCCGAAAAAGTCTGGACCTGCTTGTAGATCGAGAATCCTTTGTAGGCGGCGAGGGCGAGCACCACGAGGGCAACCACGCCCAGCATGATGAGCATGCGGCGGAGCAACATATTCCGGTTCCTTGGCAGGGCAAAATGAGGCCTGGGAATAGGCGAGGTTTGCACCTTAGTCCTAGTCCCAATTCAAGTCAAAGCCTAGAAATTTCGGAACGTTGCAAGTTGGGGGTTTGGCCAGCCTTGATGGCGAGAATCGCCGGAGATCGTGAAGGATCGATGCAGGCAGTGTAGGTGGTTCTTCGTATTTTCTGATCGACGGGCCAGGAATGCCGCCTCAGCTCCGAGGCGAGGCATTTGTGCGGATTTGATGTCCCAGGAAGCCACGGCGGCGGACTTCCTGGTGGATCAGGTGAGGTGCAGGTGGTTGTCCCAGAGACCGGCCGGTAATTGAAGCGGGGTGACGGCAATCGTTTCGCTTTGGCAATCATAGAGACGGCAGCGTCCCTGGCCCGAAGTCACGACGAAACCGTCCCTGACCGCGCCGACCCCGGCGCAATCCGGCAAGGGTGCATCTAGCCGGATGGCTCCGGTGTCTAGATCCCAGATGAAGAAACGGTTGCCGCGCGGCGCCGTCAATGCAACCAGGCGCAGGTCATCGTGGATTGCCACGCTGGCGGTGTACTGGTTCATCGCCAGGCGCTGTTCGTCGCCGAGCGGGAAGGGTAGGAAGGGTTGCCCAGGCCGCTTGATGGCCAGCAGGTCGGCATGGTCGCTCGCCTCGCCCATGTATTGCTGACCCGCGACGACAGTACCGTCGGCACCGATTGCCAGGTGGCGGATGCTGTTCATCTGCTGCGGCAGGGTTTCCCGGGAAAGCAGGCTGCCGTCCCGGCGCATCAGCACCAGACTTGGCTCCATAGCATCGAGATTCATCTCGACACGGCTTTCGGCTTCAGTGCGAATGCCGCCATTGGCTACCACCAGGGTTTCCCCATCGGGAAGCCAGGCGACCTGGTGCGGCCCCAGACCGTGGGTGGAGAGTTCGCCGCTGTGAACAAGCTGCCCGTTTTGGAAACGGTACTGGCCGAGTACGCCGCGGCCAGGATCAGTGGTGTCATTTTCGGTAGCGTAGAGCCACTCGCCGTTGCGGTGGAACACCCCATGCCCGTAGAAGTGGCGGTTCGCCTGCGATTGCAGGGTCTGCAGCAGGCGCCCATCGCGCAGGTCGATCAAGTAGCTCTCGGTTCCCGGGCGACGGGCGACGAAAAGTGCTACCGGCTCGTTCGGATGCTCGACGATGTCGTGGCAGCGCTGGGCGACGCGGGTGGCGAAGCCCCGAGTGCCGTCTAGCCGGTAGCCCACTGCGTAGTGATGTCCATCGGCGTCATCGCGGGCGGAGAGCAGCAAGGGCGAGCTGCCTTTGCGGCTCAAGGTCCAGCCGCCGAGCGTTACAGCGCCCAGCAGCAGGCTGGCAAGAGTGAGAACCTGGCGGCGCAGCATCTCAGTCACCGTCGTTGGCATTGAAGCCGAGTTGCACGCCCAAGGCACGGGCCAGGTCGCCTGAGTGCAGGCGCTGGACCTTGTCCAGGCTGTCGTAGAAAACGTTCACCTGTGTGCGGCCGGCTTCGTCGGCGAGCAGGTCGGTGAGCGGCTTTTGCAGGCTGGTCAGCTGCTTCTCGGCGTCAGCGTAAGCTGCGTCGATGCGTTCAGCCAGGTCTTTCTGGTCGCTTCCAAGCAGGCTGCGGATGCCAGGGCCGTCGACACCGCGCCAGAGGTTTTCGGCGCTGTCCAGGCTGGCGGCCAGGTTGCTCAGCGAGCTGTGGCTGCGCCAGGCCTCGGCTTGCATCGGCTGCGGCAGGCCTTTGGTCTGGCGGCCGAGTGGGGTGCCAAGCTTCTTCTTCAGGGTATCCAGGGCGGTGACCTGGACTCGCAGTAACTCGGAGATGGCTTCGTGGGAATCCGCGTAGCGCGTGTTGGGGAAAGTGCTGAGTTGCTCGAGCATGCCGTCTTTGGCGTTCCAACGCGCCAGGATCTCTTCGGCAAGGATCTTCTGGCGCTCGCCGATGGCCTGTAGCAGCGGGCAATAGCGGGCCTTTTGGGCGCCGTCGGCCATGTCCAGGTTGCTGTCGAACAGAATGTACTCGTAGGCGGACAGGCCCTGCACTACCACGCTCGATTTCGCCAGGGCGGCCGCATCGACTTGCGGCTGCGCCTTGATCAGTTGTTCGACCTGACGGCCAACCAGGTTTTTCTTGTCCGGCCAGAACTGCACCTGCCAGGCGCGGTTGCCCTCGGCCAGCGGGCCGATCATCAGTGGTTGCAGTTCGGCCCAGGCTTTCTGCGCGGCGAGGAAGTCCGCGCGAGCCTTATCCAGATCCTCTTTGCCGGAGCAGAAGGCCAGCGCGCTGGCAGCGAGCTGCTGGTCCGCCTCCACCCAGCGGCTGTAAGTCGGAAGGATCACCTGCTTGGCCAGGGCGGCAGCGGTCTGCGCCTGTGGGTCCTGTGGTGCGCAGGCGCCGAGGGCGAGGGCGGCAAGGCTGGAGAGCAACAGTTTGGGTCGGAACATTGCGGGGCTCCTTAAAGGGAATTCAGGAAGGCCAGCAGCGCGGCGCGCTGCCTGGCATCGAATTGCAGGACCTGCTGCCTGGCCGCTTCGGCCTCGCCTCCGTGCCAGAGAATAGCCTCGAGCAGGTTGCGTGCGCGGCCGTCATGGAGGAACTGGGTATGGCCATTGACGGTTTCGGTGAGGCCGACGCCCCACAGAGGCGGCGTCCGCCAGTCGCGGCCTCCTGCCCGGAATTCGTCACGGCCATCGGCGAGACCTTCACCCATGTCGTGCAGGAGCAGGTCGCTGTAAGGACGGATGAGCTGGTTGGCCAGTTCAGGCTCGGCAGCATCCGCCGCCGTGGTAAAGCTTGGTGTGTGACAGCCCTGGCAGCCCGCCTGGTGGAACAGGCCTTTACCCTCCAAGACTTGCGGTGCTTCGACTTCGCGTCGTGCTGGCACGGCGAGGTTGCGGCTGTAGAACAGCACCAGGCGTAGGATGTTGTCGCTGACCTCGGGCTCGCCGCCATTCACGGTCGTCAGGCAATCCGTCTGCGCAGGTGTGCAGTCGTCACGGGACAGCAGAGTAGTGGTCAGGCCCATGTCGCCGGAGAAGGCGTGGGCATTCTGCTGGTTGAGGGTGGGTTGGCCGGCCTTCCAGCCGAAGCGGCCGAGCACGGTGTTACCTGCGGCATCGTCCCAGACCTGGTTGGGGCGACCATGAATGCCGTCGCCGTTGCGGTCCTCGGGGTCGGCATTGGCGAGGATGGCCGATTCGGGGATGGCTTCCAGCAGACCCAGGCCGATCATCGGCGGAGCTACACGGGCAGAGAAGAGCGTATCCGGTTGCATGGGCCCGTAGCCCAGCTGGCTAATGGAGAGGCGCGGCTTGCGCAGCTCGACGCGGGTGCCGTCGGCGAAGCTCACCGGCACGCTTTCGTACTCGATGCGAACCTTGCCCTCAGGCGATACGCCGGGGCTGGCCATGTCCTGCAGCTGGCCGCCATAGACCGGCTCGGGCACCACTCCGAGGCGCTCGAGCATCCGTGCGTGTTCCGCTGATGAATCTGCCGGGATCGACAGGCGTACCAGCATGGAAACGGCATTACCGGCGCTTGGTCCGGGCGGGTGGCCGCGGCCGTCCTTGACGTGGCAGTTCTGGCAGGCGTTGGTGTTGAACAGCGGTCCCAGTCCATCGCGGGCGATAGTGGTAGCGGGTGCGATCACCCAGGGATTGCGGAAGAAACTGTTGCCCACGCTGAAGTCCAGGCGGCGCGTTGGCGTGAGATTGGCCGAGGGCATGGAGAAGGCATTGCGGTCGAACTGGCGGACGGTTGCCGTGCCACCGGAAAGTGCTTCGCCTGGTTCGGCCTGGGCGAACTTCGGCGCGTCGTCGCAGGCGCTGAGGCCGATGACCAGGAGCAGGGGCGACAGGCGGCGAAGGGCCGGTGGAACGAGCATGGGTGAGACTCGGACGGCGAAAATTCAGGCGCGCAAGCTTATCAGGCTGTGGAGATTTGAATAAGAGGGATTTGCGTTTACTTGTAGGTGCCAGGACTGGCATGTGGGAGCTGTCCGCGAATCAGCCTTCAGGGCTGCCCTTCAGAACTCGGCCAGGGCCGCTGCGCGGCCTTTCGCAAGTGAATTCGCCCCACAGGTGCGGGAGGTCATTTCTTCGAGCACAAAAAAAAGCGGATGCGGCACTGGGCCGCATCCGCTTTTGGTCACCGCAGCGTCGATCAGAACTGGTGATCTGCGTTGTCCGGCTTCAGGTCGGTGATGCCGAGCTTGGCCGAGGCCTGCTCAATGGCACCGGTCTGCTTGACCAGGGCGGCGATGGCATCGCGCACCAGTTGCTGGCCGGCGGTATTGTCGGCGGCGATCAACTGGTCGAAGTGCACGTCCTTGTTGGCGCTGTCGACCAGGGCCTGCAGCTTGCCTTCGGTAGCTTCCAGGTCGGCCTTCAGGGTGGTGTCGGTCGGTGAGTCGATCTTGGCGACAAGGGACGACAGGCTTGGGCCGCTCAGGGTGGTTCCGTCGACCTTCTTGTACTCGCCCAGGTAGACGTTGCGGATACCCTTGCCGTTGTAGAAGTGCGAGTTGTGGGTGTTGTCGCTGAAGCAATCGTGCTCGTCTTCGGTGGAGTTGGCTTCCAGCGCGACTTTCATGCGCTCGCCAGCCAATTCGCCGAGGGACAGGCTGCCCATGCCGAAGAGCATCTTGCGCAGGCCGGACTCGACCGGTTCGGCCTCCAACTTGGCGCGGTAGTTGTCGGCGACGCCGGTTTTCCACTGGCCGACCATGTATTCAGCGTCGGCTACCAGCAGGTCGGTGGCGGCTTTCAGGTAGGCACGGCGACGCTCGTTGTGCTCGCTAGTAGCGCCTTTGCCGACCACATAGTCGGTGGCAGGGCGGTTGCCCGCGCCGGGCTTGGTGCCGTTGAGGTCCTGACCCCAAAGGAGGAACTCGATGGCGTGGTAGCCGGTGGCGACGTTGGCTTCGGAGCCGCCCAACTCGTTGAGGCTGGCCAGTTTTTCGCCAGTGATTTCAGTGACGTCGATCTTGTCTTCGCCAACCTGGATCTCAGTGTTGGCGATGATGTTGGCGGTAGCGCCCGGGTTGCCAAGGGCATGCTGGTAGTCGCCCGCAACGTAGTCGATCAGTCCTTCGTCCAGCGGCCAGGCATTCAGCTGGCCTTCCCAGTCATCCACAACCGGGTTGCCGAAGCGGAACACTTCGCTCTGCATGTACGGGACGCGGGCAGCCAACCAGGCTTCGCGAGCAGCTTTCAGGGTGTCAGCATTGGGGGTGGCGAGCAGAGCGTCGACGGCTTTCTGCAGGTTCACCGCGGTGCTGTGGGCGTCGGTGAACACGGCCAGGGCCAGGTCGGCGTAGTGGCTGACGATCTTTTTGCCTTCGGCCTGGTCGATATTGGCGGCGGCCGGTGCGCTGCTGGTAGCAGCTGGGGCAGCGGCTTGCGGAGCTGCGGCTTTCTCTTTGTCGTCACCGCAGCCGGCGAGCGAGATGGCGACAGCGAGCAGGCTGGCGGTAGCCAGGGGCATGCGAATCATGGAGAGATCCTTTGCGTCTGAGGTGATGGCTATATGGGGGCACGTGAAAACCGCAACATAATGCGAAAGATTTTCATTTTTGGAAAGACTTGGGTTTGAGCCGAGATCAGCACTTGTGCACCGGGGCTCTGCACTGCGTCCTGCTTGCCCTTAGAATGCCTCGAATCCCAAGTCCCGCAGCATTCAAGGAGAAGCCTGCATGAGTCTGACCAGTGTTGCCCTGATCGTGGTGTTGCTGCTCGCTGCCGCCTACGCAGTGATCCTCTACAACGCGCTGGTGCGCTTGAAGCATGGTGTTGGCAAGGCTTGGTCGAACATCGAGGTGCTGCTCAAGCAGCGCCACGATGAGCTGCCGAAGCTGGTGGAGACCTGCAAGCAATACATGCAGCATGAGCGCACCACCCTGGAGCGGGTGATTGCCGCGCGCAACGCCGTGGCCAGTGCCCGCGAGAAGGGTGATATCGGTGCTCTTGGCCAGGCCGAGAGTGGGCTGCGGGCGGGCCTCGGGCAGTTGTTCGCGTTGGCGGAAAATTATCCACAGCTCAAGGCGAACGAAAGTTTCCAGTTCCTCCAACAGCGCATCAGCGGACTGGAGAACGGTATCGCCGACCGCCGTGAGCTTTACAACGAGGCAGTCAACCTCAATAACGTGCGCATCGAGCAGTTCCCGGATGTGATCATCGCCGGTCTGTTCGGTTTCAAGGCCGCTGAACTGCTGGAATTCAACGAGGCCGAGAAGGCCGACGTCGACCTCAAGTCGCTGTTCGGTTGAGTCCTCCTGTGGATATCGCGGGCCTGACTATCAGCCTTGGCTTCAGCCTGGGGGCATTCGCAGGGGGTGGTTGGTGGTGCTTGCGTCGACTGGCACAGGCCCGCTTGTTGCTGGATACCCCGACCTCGAAGATCCGTTCGGCTGCCCAAGGGTACGTGGAGCTGTATGGCGTGCTCCATGAGCAGGGAGATGCCCCCTTGCTCGCGCCTCTGACTGGAAAGCCATGCCTCTGGTGGCGCTTTCGCATCGAGGAATACTCCGAGAGCGGCAAGAGGAAGCGCTGGCGGGTGCTGGAAAGCGGTGTCAGCGATGCTTGGCTATGCCTGGCCGACGCAACCGGCAGATGCCTGATCGACCCGAGGGGGGCCGAGGTGCGCCCGGCCACTCGCGAAGTCTGGAAGGGCAGCCAGCGGCATCCTCGAGCAGGCGCCGCTGCTTTCGGCATCGGCGCCTGGTTATCGAGTGGGGGCGAGTACCGTTATACGGAGGAGCGCCTGCACGTGGGCGAGCCGCTTTACGCCATCGGTGATTTTCGTACGAGTGGTGGTGGGCGTAAGGGCCTGGACCTGGCGGTGGCGCAAGGCGCGGTGATTCGCGAGTGGAAGAGCGACTTTTCCGGGCTGCTGCAGCGTTTCGACAGCGATGGAGACGGCCAACTCGGAGAAGCTGAATGGAACCGCGTACGTCTGGCGGCCCAATTGGAAGCGGAGGATCGCCATCGGCACGCGAGCACAGCGCCGGCACTCAACCATCTGCGCCGTCCTGCCGAAGCGCAGCCATTCCTGCTGTCCAGTCATGGCGAGGATGTGCTGGCCCGGCACTTCCGCTGGCAGGCGTTGTTTGGCGCTCTGCTTTGCGTGGGCGGCGCGGTAGCGACTGTTTATCTATTGCAGGTGACTGGGCTTCTGTAGAGCAGGGCCGTGGCCTGCTTGGCCAATGAGTTCGCCCCGATACGGAATTGTCTCTCAGGGAGCACTCATAGCGTGGCGGGGTTGGAAGCTGCGTTGGACAGGCGCCGGGCCTGCTTGAGGTAGAGGGTCAGTTCGCGAGCCGGCAATGGTTTGCTGTAGAGGTAGCCCTGACCTTCGTTACAGCCCTGGGCGATGATGTAGGTCTCTTGCTCTGCCGTCTCCACACCTTCGGCTATCACTTGCATACCCAGGTTGCGGGCAAGCTGGATGATGGCGCGCACGATAGTGGCATCGTCCTCGTCTTCCAGCACATCCTGGACAAAGCTCTTGTCGATTTTGATCTTGTCCAGCGGCAGGCTCTTAAGGTAGCTGAGCGAGGAGTAACCAGTCCCGAAGTCATCGATCGCGATCAGCGCGCCGGAGCGGCGCAGGCTCAGCAGGTGTTGGGCGGCGGTGGAGATGTCTTCCATCAGGCCGGTTTCGGTGACTTCCAACTCCAGGCTGCGTTGTGGCAGGCGATAGACCTGTAGCAGGTTGTTCACGACACGCGGCAATTCGGCGTGGTGCAACTGCACGGTGGACAGGTTGATGGCCATGCGCAGTTCGCTGAAGCCCTGGTCGTGCCATTCGCGCAATTGGCGGCAGGCTTGGTCCAGCACCCATTCACCGATGGCGATGATGGTGCCGTTCTGTTCGGCCAGGGGGATGAACAGGTCTGGCGGCACGAGGCCTTGTTGCGGGTGCTGCCAGCGGAGCAGTGCCTCGACACCGACGACCCGGTGGTCCCGATAGTCCACCTGTGGTTGGTAGACGAGATGCATCTCGCCACGCTTGAGGGCTTCGCGCAGGTCCTTTTCCAGCTCGCGCCGGCGGCGCATTTCGCTGTCCACACTGGCGATATAGAACTGGTAGCGGTTGCGCGAGCGGCTTTTGGCCAGGGTCATGGTCTGTTCGGCTTTCTGCAGCAGCTTCTCGGTGCTGTCGCCATCTTCGGGGAAGAGGGTGATGCCGATTGTGGCGCGCAGGCGGACTTCCTGCTGTTCGAGTGAGAAAGGGATTTCCAGGTCGTCAAGCACGCTCTGCGCCAGTTCGGCGGCTTCATAGGGTTGCTCGATATCGGCCTGGACCAGGGCGAACTGGTCGCCACCCAGGCGGGCCAGGGCGCCGAGACGGCCGCTGTGGCCGCGTAGCCGGTCGGCGAGGGCGATCAGCAACTGATCGCCGGTCTGGTAACTGAACTGCTCGTTGACGCCCTTGAAGTCGTCAAGACCGACGCACAATACTGCGACGCGGCGTTGAAGGCGACCGGCGTCTTCGAGGATGTGGTCCAGTTGCTGCTGCAATTGCTGGCGGTTCGGCAATCCGGTCAGGAAGTCGTACTGGGCCATGCGTAACAGGCTGTTCTCGGCTTCCCGGCGCAGGTGGGTATTTCGCTCAATGGAAGCCAGCAGCTCATTGGCCGTGTTTATCCACAGGCCGATTTCATTCTTTTCGTTGCCCTTGAGCATCGGCAGCTTGTGCTCGCTGGGGCGGTCAGGGTTGATGCTGGTGAGATGCTCGATGATCTTCGACAGTGGCTTGGTCAGGAGCCAGTGGTAGACGAGGTAGAGCACCAGGCCCATGGCCAGGGCTCGCAATACACCGGAAATGAAGATGATCACCGAACTGGCGACGAAGTCCTGGCCGTAGGGGGCTGTATCCAGGGTGATGCTGAGATCGCCGTAGTATTCGCTGTACGGGCTGCGACCGACCAACTGGGTTGTATAGGTCTGTTCCTTGCCGAGGATGGGGTCGGTGAGCCAGCGGGTCGGCAGGTTCGTCAGCGGCCTTTCCTTCTCCGCCAGCATCGGTTCCTTGGGATGGCCGATAGAGGCATGGCGTACCGATTCGTGTTGGAACAAGCCTTCGATGACCTGCATGCCCATCTCGCGATCCAGGCTGTACACCGCCTGGGTGGAGGGATCGCGAAACATGCCGAGGATTCGGTGGGCATCGCTGGTTACCGCTTGGCGAGTCTTGTAGGCATCGAACACGATCTGGGCGCAGCTCAATACGACTCCGACTACCAAGGCCGATAGCAGCACCACGCGCAACAGCTTCATGGACAAGCTGTGTTTGAGATCCAACTTCAAAAGGAGATTCCTTGTTCGATGCCGCCTGGCGTCAGACCGATGTGAGTATTGGCAAACACGGTGTGGCCGTCAAAGGGCAAGCGTCAGAATGCCACTACGTGTCGCATTATCTCGACGGGTCTCCCTGTTCTATGTCGGTTCGACACTCGCCAAGCTTGAGGTTGGCGCGTGAATTTCCATTTGTGCATGCCAGATATGAAGAAACCCGGCATAGGCCGGGTTTCTTCAGGGGACACGCTGGACTCAGGCTGCGTAGTTCTTGGCTACGAAGTCCCAGTTGACCAGGTTCCAGAACGCCTCGACGTACTTAGGACGCAGGTTGCGATAGTCGATGTAGTAGGCGTGTTCCCAGACGTCGCAGGTCAGCAGCGGGGTGTCGCCGCTGGTCAGCGGTACGCCAGCGCCGATGGTGCTGGCCAGGGCCAGGGAGCCGTCAGCTTTCTTGACCAGCCAGGCCCAGCCGGAGCCGAAGGTGCCGATGGCGGTCTTGGTGAACTCTTCCTTGAACTTGTCGAAGGAGCCGAAGGCTGCGTTGATAGCATCAGCCAGGGCGCCAGTGGGTTGGCCGCCGCCGTTCGGGCTCAGGCAGTTCCAGTAAAAGGTGTGGTTCCAGATTTGAGCAGCGTTGTTGAAGATGCCGCCGGAGGAGGTCTTGATGATCTCTTCCAGGCTCTTGCCTTCGAACTCGGTGCCCGGCACCAGGTTGTTCAGGTTGACCACGTAGGCGTTGTGGTGTTTGCCGTGGTGGTATTCCAGGGTCTCGGCGGACAGGTGCGGCTCGAGGGCGTTTTTCTCGTAAGGCAGCGGCGGCAATTCGAAAGCCATGATGGATCTCCTACTCAGGTCAGGTCGGTGCTTCTCGCGCGGGGCCGTTCACGGTCGGCCGAAAGGTGCGGCTGGGGTTGCTCCCCTTTTTGCCGCAAGCCCCGGATCATAGCACCCGACCTGGGGCATATCCACGCAGCAACTGTGTGGAAAAGGCCGTTCCACAGCCATCGAGTAGACGGTCGTGGCGCAGTCTTGCGCCTTACTGGCCGAGCATCAGTTGGGCGGCCATGCCGAACATCATCAGGGCAACGGTGAGGTCGAGCACGCGCCAGGTGGCGGGGCGCGCCAGCCAGGGGGCGAGCCAGGCCGCCCCGAGGGCAAGGGCGAAGAACCACACCAGCGAGGCGCTGGCCGCGCCCAGGGCGTAGGCGCCTGGCACCGTCTGGTGAGCCCCGAGCGAGCCAATGAGCAGGACGGTATCGAGATAAACGTGAGGGTTGAGCAGGGTCACCGCCAGCGCTGCAAGAAGAACGGCTCGGCGCGAGCGTGGGCCGGTTTCAGCTCCTTGCCCCAAGGCGGTGGGGCTGATGGCGCGACGCAACGCTTGTACGCCGTACCACAGCAGGAACGCTGCGCCACCCCAGCGGGCGATGTTCAGCAGCACCGGGTTCTGCGCCAGCAGCGTGGCCAGGCCGAAGACCCCGGCGCTGACCAGCAGCGCATCACAGACCACGCAAAGTGCGGCTACCGGCAGGTGATGCTCACGGCGCAGGCTCTGCGCCAGGACGAAGGCATTTTGCGCGCCGATGGCAATGATCAGGCCGGCGGCCATCAGCAGGCCATTGATATAGCTTTGCCACATGGCAATCACTCCGGTTGGGCGTGGGCGGCGAGCGCACGGAGCGTGGACAGTGCCCGCTCGGCATCGCGGCTGGTGACGAACAGATGGTCGTGGAAGTAGCCCGCCACCACATTGCAGCTGATGCCCGCTTGGGCCAGGGCGGCGGCGAAGGCAGCCGTCAGGCCCACGGCGCTGAGCGAGGAATGCACCTCCAGCGTGATCCAGGCAGCGACATAGTCGTAGGCCAGGTTCAGGTGGTCAGCGTCTTCGCGAGGGAGGATCACCGTCAGCCCTTCACGCTCCCAGAAGCTGCCGACAGGTTGGTTACCTTGCAGCTGTTCTGGCCCGTCCAGCGTGCAGTAGACGTATTCCCCGGGGTTGAGCCGGGGCTCCATGCTGCGGATCAGGATTGAAAGAGAGGTCTCGCCAGCCATGGGCATGTCCTGTCGTGAATGAGGTTGGATGTGGCGAGTGTGTGGCGTTGCCCTGTATAAGGAAAACAAATCATGCTGATCTCCCATTAGGAAAACTGATTTGTTCGATTACAAATTGTTGGCCGCCCTGGCCGCCGTGGTGGAGCAGGGTGGTTTCGAGCGTGCCGCTCAATTGCTGGGGCTATCGCAGTCGGCCGTTTCGCAGCGGATCAAGCTGCTCGAGGCACGCGTGGGCCAGCCGGTGCTGGTGCGCGCTACGCCGCCCGCGCCCACCGAGGTGGGCACGCGGCTACTCAACCATGTGCAACAGGTGCGGCTGCTGGAGCGTGACCTTCAACGCCAGGTTCCTGCGCTGGAGGAGGGGGGGGCACCGGAGCGCCTGCGCATCGCCTTGAATGCAGACAGCCTGGCTACCTGGTGGGCCCACGCGGTAGGTGACTTCTGTGCGGAGCAGCAGGTTCTGCTTGATCTGGTGGTGGAGGATCAGGAGGTCGGCCTCAAGCGCATGCGGGCAGGCGAGGTGGCGGCCTGTGTCTGTGCCGCCGAACGACCGGTGGCCGGGGCACGCAGCCTGATGCTGGGTGCCATGCGGTACCGCGCGCTGGCCAGTCCTGCCTTCATCGAGCGGCATTTTCCACAGGGGGTGACACCGGAAGCCCTGACCCGCGTACCGGCCATTGTCTTCGGGCCGGACGATCTGTTGCAGCACCGTTATCTGGCGTCATTGGGTGTTGAGGGCAGCTTCATCCACCACCTGTGTCCTTCCTCGGAAGGGTTTGTGCGCTTGGCCGAAGGCGGCCTGGGTTGGGGCCTGGTGCCGGAGCTGCAGGTCAGCGCGGAACTGGCCCGCGGCGAGTTGCGGGAACTGCTGCCCGGCAAACCCATCGATGTGCCGCTCTACTGGCACCATTGGCGGCATGGGGGCGATCTGCTCGGCATCCTTACCGACCACCTGGCCAGGGCTGCAGGCCGCTGGTTGGTGCCACGTCCGGCATGACTGCCTGTCGACCCTGGCGTGCGGAACATTGCTCGCGCGGGGTGTTCAGAGTCGCAGGATTGGCTCGCGATGCCACGTTCGCGGCGCGACGTGGCTGCTAGAGTCGCGAGCACAATGATAAAAGCCTGGGAGTGATCGATGAAGATTCTGGTTACAGGGGCGAGTGGCTTCATTGGCGGGCGCTTTGCCCGTTTCGCCCTGGAGCAAGGGCTGAGCGTGCGGGTTACCGGCCGACGTGCTGAAGCGACGGAGGATCTGGTCCGGCGGGGCGCGGAGTTCATGCAGGGCGACTTGTCCGATCCTGAATTGGTGCGGCGTCTCTGCACGGATGTCGAGGCTGTGGTGCATTGTGCCGGCGCGGTGGGCGTGTGGGGCAGATACCCGCAGTTCTACCAGGCCAATGTTCAAGTGACCGAGAACGTCGTCGAGGCGTGCCTGAAACAGCGTGTTCGCCGCCTACTGCACCTATCGTCGCCATCCATCTATTTCGATGGCAAGTCCCACGTGGGATTGACCGAGGAGCAGGTGCCCAAGCGGTTCTCCGACCACTATGGCGCCACTAAATACTTGGCTGAGCAGAAAGTCTTCGCCGCCGAGGAGTTCGGCCTTGAGGTCATGGCTTTCCGCCCACGCTTCGTCACCGGCGCCGGGGATACCAGTATCTTCCCCAGGCTGATCGCCATGCAGCGCAAAGGGCGGTTGTCGATCATCGGCAATGGCCTGAACAAGGTCGACTTCACCAGCGTGCAGAACCTCAATGATGTCCTCCTTAACGGCCTGCTGGCGGCGGGGTCTGCGCTCGGCAAGGCCTACAACATCAGCAATGGCAAGCCGGTGCCCCTATGGGACGTGGTCAACTATGTGCTGCGTCGGTTGGGTGTTCCTCCGGTCGCCCGGCATCTGCCGTTCGGCGTGGCATACAGCGCCGCGCTGCTTAACGAGAGCGTCTGCAAGTTGCTGCCGGGGCATCCAGAACCTTCGCTGTTCCGTCTTGGCGTTGCCGTGATGGCACGCGACTTCTCCCTCGACATCAGTCGTGCGCGACAGTACCTCGACTACGACCCGCAGGTAAGCATTTGGACCGCTCTGGATGAGTTCTGTGGTTGGTGGAAAGCCCTGCAGCCTCAGTGCCATATGGACAGCGCCTAACCGCGGAGCGGGCCGGCGTACTGGGTGTACTTGCGGATCAGTTCTTCCTCGCTCGGTGGGGGTGCTTTTAGCCTGATGCCCGTCAGTGTGCTGAGGCGCTCGCCCAGTGCGCGGGTGGCCTCCAGTTGCGATTCAGCGCAGGCATTGATCATCGATTGGATAGCGTCGGGCTGGCTGAGGCGGATATCGACGGACTGTTCGTCTCGTAGCTGACGCCGCAGTGCTTGCATGCAATCCAGGACAGCCTTGGTCAGTTCCACTCGTCTTCCCCTTATGGTTGAAGCACGCTGCGCTCTTCTGCTGAAGGGGCACGTTTTGTTGGAATCATTCAGGTCGGCCCGCTGTGCCCAGGCCGCACTGGCAAGTGGCTAGCAAGGGGCGTACCACCTGTCGGACATCGGAACCGTGCGGCGATCCGGAGGTCGATTTAAAAGCGCTGCCCCTAGGCGGTGCGTCTTGCACTGGCTTGGCGCGACGCTGATGGGCAGGTTTCGAATCGGTATACTGCCGCTCAATCGTGTTTCTGCGTTTTTCTCTGAAGGTTCCCCCATGCGTAACGATGCCCTCGATGATGTGGATGATATCCCCAGCCTGACTACTGACGCCCATGATCGCGACGAGTTCGGCCATCACCCAGCGGCAGCCGCGCCGCTGGGTTCCAGTAGTTATGGTCATCCCGCCAACAGCCCGATGGTGGTGAAGAGCGCCAGCACTGGCCCACTCTGGGCCTTGATCGGTGCCCTGGTGATCGCCCTGGGTGGCCTGGGCTGGTGGAGCTTTCAGCAGATCAGCCTGATGGAGCAGCAGCTGGTGGCCACCCAGGAAAGCTTCGCTCGCATCAGCGAGGAGGCCGCCGGTCGCATCCAGGACATCAACGGCAAGGTGGTCGCCACCGAGTCCAACGTCACCAGCGGCAGTGAGTCGCTGAAGCTGCAGATCAGACAGTTGCAGAACAAGGTGGTGGAGCTCAGCAAGCAGCAACAGAACGTTGCCGCCCAAGTCGGTAACCAGGGCAAGCGGGTCGATCAACTGGCTTCCGACTTCCGTGCCCAGCAAGGCGCCGCGGGCCAAGTGGACGGCAAGTTGAGGGCGCTGGCTGAAGAGCAGTCCCGGCTCAAGTCGTCGCAGGGTGATCTGGCCAGACTCGACGAGCGTCTAAAGGGCCTCGGTAGCGACCTGGACGTGCTGAAGAAGCAGGGCAACCCGAACCAGGCCATCAAGAGCCTCGAGCAGGACCTGCTGGTGCTGCGTAGCCAACTGGACAACCGCCCGGCCCAGGCCCAAGGCGCCAGCACGGCAGAATTCGATGCCTTCCGTGCGCAGATGACCCGTAACATCAGTGCCCTGCAGACCCAGATGCTGAACCTGCAGCAGCAGATCAATACGCGTTGAAGGCGGGATCTCCAGCCTTCACGCCCCTTTATCCCTCCCCCTACCGCCTCTCCCGTTAACGGGAGAGGCGGCCGATCGTGCAACCTGCCTGCAGCTTCTCGTAGATACAAGGTTGGCGCTGAGCGTAGCGGAGCCCGCCGACCTGCAGCACCGCATCTACCTTCGCCTGACATCAGAACTGGTAAACGTAATTCAGGTAAATCCGATTGGCGTTGTGGGTAATGATGCCCGCCGGTCCGAATGAGGTATTGAAGCGGGATATCCCGTCCGGCTCGCCCTTGGTGCGGAATTGGTTGTGCAGCCACGCCACGTTCAGACCTTTCAAATATCCGTCGAAGTTGTACTGAAGTATGCTTTGGAACTCCCTGCGTGAGAATCCGTCATAACCATCGGCGTGGTCGGAGAATGCGTAGTGGGTATCCAGTCTTAGTTGCGGAAGACCGAAAAAGGAAAAGTCCATTCCGCCCATCAGTTTGAACATTTCTTCTTCTTCCAGTCCAAAGAAGTAAAACAACTTGGCGCTGCTGTTCCAGGTTCCATGATCCTTGCTGAAGAAAAGTCGATCAAAATCATCGCCACGCACTTTGTTGTAGGTCATTCCGGCATAAAAATGGTCCGTACGGTACTTTGCCGACAGGTCGAGGTAACGCGCATCATGCGAACTCTCTGCCTCGTAAAGCCCGCGCGCACCCTCGTATTCGAAGCGATCGCCAGCGTCCTCCTGCATGCCCTGGGTGGCGTAAAGATCGAGGTACTGCCCGGGGGCCAGCTGGATACTGTGCTCCAGCTTCACCGAGGCAACCCTGAGGTAGTCCTCCGACTCGGAGTATTCGGCCTGCAGGCGGCTACCCCAAGGCATTGCATAACCCAGGGCGAAGAGCTGCAAGGCGTCGATGGTTTCTCCGCGAAAGTTCCTCAGATCGTCGGCCCAACCCGACTCATTGCGGGCACTGAAGCCGTTGATATGGCTGAAGCGCAGGGCCAGCCCGCCAAGTGTGTAGTCGAGGTCGAGGCCCAGGGTCGAGGGAGGCAGGATGCGTGATCTGGGGTCATCGAAGTATTGCGCGTAGCGACGACTCTTCTTGCCAGCCCCCAGTTGCAGTTCACCGCCTTCTCCGGCTAGGCGACCGCGCAGGTACGCTTCGACCGGCTTGGCGATGCCGTGGGGCGATTGCACCGAATTGTCGGCTTCCAGGTTGCTGATATTGTTGGCTTCGCCGCCGACATAAAGATCGTCCGCCAGGCCATAGCTGTAGTCGAAGCCCAATAGGTCCCGATACCAGCCAGAGTTGAAGTTGAATAAGGCTGCCTGCACCCATTCGTTACGCGTCGGCCCTACGCCGTCTCCATTGTTTTCTTTCCAGTAGAACTGGCTGTAACGCAGGGAAGTTCGGCTGTCATCGATGAATGCATCCGCACTCGCACTCCCCATGGCGCTCAAGCAGGCCAGGCCAGCGAGGCACTTTTGCGCAATCCGCATTTCATCACCTTCTTATTCTTCTTGAATGATGGAAAGGCCGTATAAACGGGTGTGGCCTATTGTCGATTCGGGGGAATAAAGGGCAATTGAATTGAGTTCCGCCACGCGGAATCGCGGATGATCAAATATCAAGGAAATGATTGTTCACTCGCATGCTAAAGCATTGTGAGTGGCTAATTTTCAGTGGTGGGAAGTTGGCGAAGGCTAACGAATTTTGACGCGTCTCGGCCAAGTATCAGCCTAGGCTCTGCTGCAATTGATCGATAGCTCCGGCCAGATCGACCAGATGGCGTTGGCGTACCCGCTCGACACTGTCCTGATCCCTTGGCCAGTGCAGGGCGATACTGCCGACCAGGCGCCCCTGGGCGCGTACCGGCAAGGCCACGGCGCGGATCAGGAAGGGTAGGCGGACTGCGTACTCCCAAGAGCCTTCGGTGCGCTCGCCGAAGCCCAGGTGGTGCGTCTGTTCGTGGGCTCGCAGTAAGTCGTCGCCGCACAACTGATGACGCTCGGCCAGCCGCTGGACTTCGGCGCAGTCCAGTTCCCCCAAGCACGCCTTGCCCATGGCGGAGTGGAACAGGCTGGCCTGCAGCCCCACCACCAGGCGGTTAGCGGGGTAGCGCTTGCGCAGCACATCGGGAATCGAGCTTTCCACGACGTAAAGGTCGTCGCCATCGAAGAACGACAGGTCGGCGACAAGGCCGGTGCGTTCGCTGAGCTCACGGAGCAGTGGTGCAGCTTGTTCCACCAGGCGGCTGCTGAAGCGCTGGCTGGGGTTGCCGAACAATCGCTTGGAACGCAGCTGATACCGACGGTCGCAGAGGCCGCGGTAGAGCCAGTCCTGGTCCTGCAGGGTGTGCAGTAAGCGTGACACGGTCGCCTTTGGTAGGCCGGTGAGGTAATGCAGCTCCTCCAGGCCCAGCGGGCCGTGTTCGCCCAGCAATTCGACTATGGCCAAGGCGCGCCCCACCGAGCGCACGGTCCCACCTTCGTCTTTGCCTTGCATTGCCGTCTCCAGCGCTACCCTTGATGGAATTGTCACACGGGCGCTGCAAGATGCAGGCCCGAATGAGCTGGACGCTTAGGCGATTCGCCTATCGTGCATCGCCAAGCAGCGGTGGTGGACAGTTACGCACCCACTGTGTGAGCTGCTCATGGGCGTAGGCCAGTTGCAGCACAGCGAGGTCCGCCTGGGCGCGGCCGATGACTTGCAGCCCCATGGGTAGGCCGGCATTGTTGAAGCCCACAGGGATACTGATGGCTGGCAGCCCGGCTAGCGTGGCCCCAATGACTATCTCCATCCAGCGATGGTAGGTATCCATTTCGCGTCCGCCGACTGCCCTTGGCCAGTCCAGCGATGCATCGAAAGGAAACACTTGGGCGCTGGGCAGGAGCAGGTAGTCGTAACGCTCGAAGAGCTTCATCAGCGTGCGGTACCAGTCGCTACGGTCCAACGAGGCCTTATAGACATCGTTGGCGCTCAGGCGCAGCCCACACTCCACCTCCCAGATCGCCTCCGGCTTGAGCTGGGCGCGGGTGACGGGGTTGGCGTAGGCTTGGCCCAGGCTGCCGGCGACCAGCCAGTGGCGGTGCACCAGCCAGCAACGCCATAAGCGCTCCGGGTCGAAGTCGGGGTGGCAGGGTTCAACCTCGCAGCCCAGGTCACGGAAGTCAGCGAGGGCGCTTTCACAGAGCGACAGCACGCCGTGCTCCATCGGCAGGTACCCCTTGAAATCGCCCAGCCAACCGATTCGGGTGCCCTTGAAGTCGTGCTGCAAGGGGCCCGCGAGGTCATCACTGCCGCGGATCGACAAGGGCGCGCCCGGCTCATGGCCTGTCTGGGTGCGCAGCAGCGCTGCCACGTCAGCGACGCTGCGGCCCATGGGGCCTTCGGTGGCGAGTTGCTGGGCGAACAGCTCGGGTGTAGGGCCAAAGGGCACCCGCCCAAGCGACGGACGTAGTCCGTAGATGTTGTTGAAGGCTGCCGGATTACGTAAGGAGCCCATCATGTCGCTGCCATCGGCCACCGGCAGCATGCGCAGTGCCAGGGCGACTGCTGCGCCGCCGCTGCTGCCGCCGGCGCATAGGCTGGGGTCATAGGCATTGCCAGTGGTGCCGAAGACGCCGTTGTAGGTATGGGAGCCGAGGCCGAATTCGGGCACGTTGGTCTTGCCGATGAACAGCGCGCCTGCCGCGCGAACCCGCGCCACGGCGTAGGCATCGTGCTGGGGGACCTGCTTGGCAAAGAGGGGGGATCCCATCGTCGTGTGGATACCGGCGGTAGCGGCAAGGTCCTTCACCGCCTGGGGCATACCATGCATCCAGCCCAGCCACTGGCCCTGCGCCAGTTGGCGGTCGCGCTCATCGGCCTCGGCCAGCAGTTGGTCAGCCGGTTGCAGCGAGACGATGGCGTTCACCTCGGGGTTCATCCGGTCGATCTGATCGAGATAGGCCTGCATGACCTCACGGCACGACAATTGCCGTTTACGGATCGCTTCCGATAACCGCAGGGCCTGGAGGGTGACGATTTCCTCCCGCAGCGAGCGGGTGGCTTGGGTGTAGAGGGGGGCATCGAAACGAGTCATTCAGAGGCTCCGGGCAGCAGGGGACATCAGGTTGGCGCGGCGCTGCTGGCGTTCCAGGGCCGCGGGTGCGCCTTCACGCAGGAACCAAGTGGAAATGAGGCCGATCAGCGAAGCGAACAGCACATACCAGGCCGGGGCCACCGGCGTACCGCCTAATTGGGTCAGCCAGGTGACGATGAAGGGGGCAAAACCGCCGAAGAGCATCACCGCCATGTTGTAGGCCAGGGCAAGGCCCGTTGAGCGCACGCGAGTCGGGAACTGCTCCGCCACGGCTGTGGGGGCCGGGCCATAGAACACGCCCATCATGGCGCACAGCAGCAGTTGCATGACCAGCAGGCGTTCGACGCTGGGGGCTGCGGCTACCCAGGAAAACAGTGGGTAGACCAGTAGGAAGAACGCCAGGGTGCCGGCGAACAGCACGGGGCGCCGGCCGATACGGTCGGACAGTGCCCCGGCCAGCGGGATGATCAGGGTCATCAGCGCCACGGCGAGCATCTGCACCATGAACACCTGGTCCAGCGGCAGGCCGAGTTGCTTGTGGGCGAAGGTCGGCATGTTCACCAGCACCACGTAGAAGGCCACGGTGCCGCCGATGGTGCCGCCCATGGTTACCAGCACGGCGCGGCGATGCTCGCACAGTACTTGCATCAGGCGAATGGGCTCGCCGCCTCCTTCCTGGTGAGCGTCCAGGAAGGCTTCGGTTTCCTCCATGTGGCGGCGCATCCACAAACCCACCGGGCCAATCAGCAGCCCGATGATGAAGGGGACCCTCCAGCCCCAACTGTCCAGTGCTTCCGGCGACAGGGTATGGCTAACCAGGGCCCCCATGCCGGCTCCGGCGAATACGGCCAGGCATTGCCCGAACAGCTGCCAGGCACCGTAGAGGCCACGGCGATTGGCCGGCGCGCTTTCCACCAGGAATGCAGTGGCGCTAGCGTACTCGCCGCCAGTGGCGAAGCCTTGGAGCATGCGCGCGACCACAATCAGGATCGGGCCGCCGATGCCAATGGCGGTGTAGTCCGGAGCAAAGGCGATCAGGGCAATGGCCAGCGTCATCAGCAGGATGATCAATTGCATGGCCGCCTTGCGGCCCTTGCGGTCGGCGTATAGACCCAGCAATACGCCGCCTACCGGGCGCATGAAGAAGCCGACGCCGAAAGTCGCCAGGGCCATCAACAGCGAGGCGTGCTCGCTTTCAGCGGGGAAGAAAAGCCGAGCAATGATGCTTGAGAGGAAGCCGTAGACGATGAAGTCGTACCACTCGAGGGCATTGCCGATCACGGCAGCGGTCACCTGCCGGGTACGCGAAGTTCCACTCTGGGAAGCGTGCATGGAAATTCTCCAGGAATCAGGCGTGGGTGGCAGGGGCGAAGGGATGGGGCATTGGTGCCTGTAGCCAGGTCTCGGCCAGAGCGGCCCAGTACGCGGCACCGCGGGCCAGGATCTCGTCGTTGAAGTCGTAGCCGGGGTTATGCACCATCGGTCGCCCTGCACCGCTGCCGTTGCCGATGAACAGGTAGCTGCCGGGGCAGCGCTGCAACATCCAGGCGAAATCTTCGCTGCCCATTACCTTCGGTGCGTTCTGTACCTGTTCCGCGCCTGCCAGTTCTTCGCCGATGCGCCTGGCAAAAGCCGTCTCGGCTTCGCTGTTGACCAAAGCCGGATAAGCCGGGCGATGCTCGATGCTCGCACGGCAGCCGAAGCTCTGCGTCTGGCTGTGGATAATCGCCTGTACCCGCTCCAGCACTTGCTCGCGTACCTGGGTATCCAGGGCTCGCAGGCTGAGCCGCAGCAAGGCCTTTTGCGGAATCACGTTGGCGGCCTCGCCGGCCTGCAGCGCGCCCACCGTAACCACGGCGGCCTGCTGCGGATCGACATTGCGTCCCACCACCGTTTGCAGCGCCATCACTACGCTGGATGCCGCCACCAGTGGGTCGACGCTGAGATGCGGGGTGGAGCCGTGCCCACCGACGCCTTCGATGATGACTTCCAGCAGATCCTGGGAGGCCATCAGGGGCCCGGCACGGAAGCACAAGTGGCCGGCGTCCAGTCCAGGCATGTTGTGCATGCCGAACAGGGCATCGCAGGGGAAACGCTCCAGCAAACCGTCCGCGAGCATGGCCTCGGCGCCGCCCTGACCCTCCTCGGCGGGTTGGAAAATCAGGTTCAGAGTGCCCTCGAAGTTCTGAGTGGCGGCCAGGTAGCGCGCCGCGCCCAGCAGCATGACGGTGTGCCCATCGTGGCCGCAGGCGTGCATGCGCCCGGCGTGACAGCTGCTGTAGGTGAGGCCCGTGGCTTCGTCGATGGGGAGTGCATCCATGTCCGCGCGTAGGCCCAGGGTGCGGGGGCCGCTGCCACTGCGCAGCACACCGACCACGCCGGTGTGGCCGATACCGGTGTGCACTTCATAACCCCACTCGCGTAGCAGCTGGGCTACGAGGGCCGCGGTGCGTTGTTCTTCGAAACCCAGTTCAGGGTGGGCGTGGATATCCTGGCGCAGTGCCTTCAGGTCGTCGGCGACGTCATTGAGCCAGGCCTGGATGTGCGCATGGTGAGCCATGTCGTTCTCCTTATGGCCGGATTGGAGTCCGGTCTTGTTGATCGGGGCCGCGGATGCGTCGGCACCGGCGCGGCTGGCCATCAGATAACCGCGAGCGGGAAAGGAGGACAACGAAAGCCGGTTCCACAGGGTGGAACCGGGGCGCAATGACCTGGGATTGCAGGGGTATGGCGAATCAATTCAATGCAGGACGACTCTGAAGCGTCCCACGGTGCAGGGGGAACCAGGGGAGCTAGCGAGGCAGGCGGTAGTCCTCAGGCCCCATCAGGTCCATACCGCACTCGAGGTTTTCGATCCAGTAGAGGAAGGCGCTGATCATCTCGCGGCCCACGAAGGGGCGACCGTGTTGCGGCACGATCATTTCCACATCCATCCCGCGCACCATATCGACCCAGAGCCGGCAGATCTTGTTGCTGGCCATATAGCGGCGGTGAAAGCCCTCCATGTTCGGTACATGGTTGACGAAGTCGCGCACGGGAGTGGCGTCTTCCACCAAGGACGCGCCCATGTCGCCGGAGAAGAGGATACGGCTGACCGGGTCGTAAAGCTGGAAGTTGCCCACCGAATGGAGGAAGTGCGCCGGTACTGCTTTCAGTTTGCACTTGCCCAGTGTGATCGACTCCCCACGGTCGGGAAGGGCGATGATCCGGTCATAGGTGGAGATGCCGTGGCTGATGGCCAGGTAGTTGGCTGTGAGGTGCGGCAGGAAGCGCGCCCAGAGCTTGGAGCAGATCACTCGGGCGCGGGTATGCAGCAGCCATTTGGCCAGGGAGGCGATGATGTCCGGGTCCTGGTGTGAGGCGAAGATGTAGGTGAGGTCCTGCACCGGGATGTGCTTGGAAAGCTCAAGGGACAGCGGTGTGTAGGTCAGGTCTCCGCCCGGGTCGAGCAGCAGGTACTGCTCATTGTCGGTTATCAGGAACTGGTTGGATTGCACGCCTTCGCCGCTGACCAGATCGTCGAACATCAGGCATTGGTGGGTGCCGTTGTCGAACAGCACGATAGGCTCGCGGCGCATGGAAACCTCAGATGAAAAAACGACGCGCAGATGTAAGGCATTTCTGAAGGACGAGTGCTGATCCAGATCAAGGCACCGGATAACTGGGGACGACCCGTCAATCGCCCCTAGATGGGTATCCATCCTGCAACTCAAGCTCTCATCCGAGCCCTAACGACGACAGCGCCTTCTCCAGCCGCTTCGCCCTCGGGCCGCTGGCGATGTCCAGCACACCCTGGTCGCGCTTCCAGAGCTTCGCCCATGCGTCAGGTCCGCTGGCAAACGCCGCGTCCAGTTCGCTCTTGATTGCCTGGAACTGGGCGAACAGCGCCGCAAGCAACACATGCATGGCGGGCATGTTGGCGCACTGCCGAGCGACTTCAGCGGCTCCGGCCAGCAGGCCGAGAAGGCGCAGCTGCAGCGCCTGCGGCCAGGCACATTCGCGGCCGACACCATGTAGCCACGCACAGAGCGCGGCCAGTACGTGGAGATCCTCAAGGCTGCGGAAGGGCTTCACGTAGGCTTCCCAGCCGTCGCCCGCCAGGCGCTCGCAATGGGCGCCTTCCAGAAGCAGGCGTGCATGGGGCACCTCTGGCATCAGCGGCAAGGGCTTCAGCGGCTCGATGCGTACGCCAGGGGCGCCGTTGCGTACCACCACCAGGGCCAGGCGAGGTGACTCGCCAGCGGCTTCCTCGCGCGCCGCCACCAGCAGCCAGTCAGCCGCATTGGCGGCGGTCACGAAGTCCTTGCGCCCACTCAAGCTGAGGCCGTCGAGCCGCGTCTGCATGTCCGTCGGGCGCACACTGCGGTTCTCGGTCACGCACAACGCGCCCAGGCTCTGCGGTGCGGAGGGCCAGAGCAGCCGCAGCGCACCCTGGTAACCGGCGAGAAAAGCCATGCCAGGTGTTGCCGCCAGGCGACCGCCCAGCACAGCCAGCTCAAATGGCGTCACCTCGCCCAGGCGTTCCAGCAACTCGCCGTAGGCATCATCCAGGACCGGGTTCAGGGGCTGGCGATCGGTGATCTCGAACAGGCGTTGCCAGGGCATGGGGGGCTCCTAAAGGGTTGTCATACAAGCATCATGCGAACGTCATGGGGGTGACACCGGGTCTACCTAGCCTGAGCTTGCACAACAAGATCGTCCGGCTGCAACCGGGATCGAGTCGGCCAACGGAGGCTTATTCATGACCCAGATCGCCATGACCCGCGACAGCGTCGCACCCAACGGGAAAAGCCCACGTCGCCTGCAGGCCGAGCGCCTGAAGGGTATCGCTGCCATGCGGGAGGCCCAGTCGCTGCGCTACCGCGTGTTCAGCGCGGAGTTCGATGCCAAGTTGAACGGTGCCGAGTTCGGCCTCGACATGGATGACTACGATCCACACTGCCTGCACATCGGCGTACGCGACCTGGACAGCGGTGAGCTGGTGGCGACGACCCGCCTGCTCGACCATCGGGCCGCCCACGACCTGGGCCGCTTCTACAGCGAAGAGGAGTTCCGCCTCGATGGCCTGGGCGAGTTGCAAGGGCCGGTGTTGGAGATCGGTCGCACCTGCGTCGATCCAGCTTATCGCAATGGCGCCACCATTGCCGTGCTCTGGGGCGAATTGGCTGAAATCCTCAATGAAGGCGGCTATCGCTACCTGATGGGGTGCGCGAGCATCCCGATGCAGGATGGCGGCGTCCAGGTCCAGGCGATCATGCAGCGTCTGCGCGAACGCTATCTCTGCACCGAACACTTGCGTGCCGAGCCCAAGAATCCGCTGCCGGAGCTGGAGCTGCCGGGCAACGTGATTGCTGAAATGCCGCCGTTGCTCAAGGCTTACATGCGCCTGGGGGCGAAGATCTGTGGCGAGCCCTGCTGGGACCCCGATTTCCAGGTGGCGGATGTATTCATCCTGCTCAAGCGCGACGAACTCTGCCCGCGCTACGCCCGCCACTTCAAGGCGGCGGTTTGAAGTGGGAATGCTCAAGAGCCTGCGCTTCCAGGGGCGAGTCGCCCGATTGCTGGCCGTGATCGGTGTTGGGATGCTGCTGGCGGGTTGGATGGCGATCCTCGAGCGCCTGCTGCGACGTGACCTGATGCCCACGCGGCAGCGCCTCACTCGTTGGTTCCTGGCGCGCTTGAGTGGGGCGCTGCCGTTTCGCATCCATGTCGTCGGAAATGTTCCGCAAGAGCCGATGCTCTGGGTCAGCAACCATGTGTCCTGGACAGATATCCCGCTGCTGGGGGCGCTGGCGCCGCTGTCGTTCCTGTCCAAGGCCGAGGTACGTGCCTGGCCGGTGGCAGGGTGGCTTGCGCGCAAGGCGGGTACGCTGTTCATCCGTCGCGGGTCGGGCGACAGCGGGCTGATTGGCCAGCAGTTGGGACGTCACTTGGGCCTGGGACGCCACCTGCTGATCTTCCCTGAGGGCACGACCACGGACGGCAGCGGTTTGAAGGTTTTCCACAGTCGCCTGCTCACCAGTGCGGTAGAAATCGGCGTGGCCGTTCAGCCTGTAGCAATTCGTTACCTGCGCGACGACCAACTCGACGAGGTGGCGCCCTTCATCGGAGACGATGATCTGCTCTCGCATCTGCTGCGGTTGTTGCGCAGCGAGCGGTCCGAGGTCCACATCCAATTGCTGGAACCCATCGCCAGTACGGGGCTCAGCCGCACCCAGTTGAGCCTACGCGCCAGGAAAGCTGTTCAACTGGCGCTGTTTGGTGAAGAAGAGAAGGACATAGCAGCCTGAGCGCTACTCAGCGCTTGGCAGGCGGCACTGTAAGGATGTCGCATTCAAGTTCGCGCATCGCTGCGTCGGCGACGCTGCCGATCATGATGCGCTTGACGCCCGTGAGCCCGCGCGTGCCCATCACCAGTAGGTCGGTGGGCGTATCGTTCACGAGGCGGCGCAGTACGGTCATGGGCAGGCCTTCCTCGACCAGGCGCAGCCCAACCTGGGACTCCAGTCCTTCCCGGTGCAGGAACTCCTCCAGCTCACGGGTAATCCGAGTGCGTTCAGCGGCTGCATAGTCGCCCGGAATCGCTGCAGGCGCGCCCGGCGCACCGGCAGCCAGTAGCATTGTGCTGCCAAGAGGGTCGAAGGCATGCACCGTCCGCACGCCCGAGTCTGGCAGCAGACCCAGGTTCTGGCTGGTGCGCACAGCATGGGCAGAGGTGGAGGAGCAGTCGACGGCGAGCAGTGGGGCCTTGTAGTCCCCCTCGGGCACTTGGTTGACCAGCAGCACCGGAACCTGACTGGTGCGGATCACGCGCTCCAGCGTGGTGCCAACGAAAATATCGCGCAGCGGATTCTTGCGGTGGCTGCCCATCACCAGCAGCTCGACCTCGGACCAGCGTGCGCAGTCGCCGATGTGTTGCGCCGGGTCGCCGACCTCAACCCAGATCTCGGGCTCGCGGCCGGCCAGTTCCGAGAAGTAATCCAGACGCTCGGCGAGATACCGGCGTACCTGCTCGACCTCCAGTTCGACGCGGAGTTGTGGCTGGTCGCCATCGACCACGTGAAGGATGAACCACGGGCAATCGAACCGCCGGACCAGGTTGGCGGCGCGCAGGAGCGCTCGTTCGGAGCGATTGGAAAGATCGGTCGCCAGCATCAGGGATTTCATGGAGCACCTCACCAGCCAAAGTGACTTTTATCATTGCACTGCAACCGCTGGCCGGGGCCCTTGATTCAGATCAAGCGCGGGCCTTGGCGTCCTGCGCAAATGCCTGGAGTTCAGGGTAGAAGCACTGGAAATCTTCGCTCAGCGGCTGGTAGAGCCGCTCCAGCTCGTCCATGGCGCCGGCCAGCGCTTCGGGGCGGGATAGGCGTCGGCTCATGCCCTGGATGACCTGCTCGAGTACGGCGAAATCCCGGTAGCTGCCGAGCCAGTCCTGGGCCGCCATGCGCGGCGCGATCAGCGCCAGCCGGCCAGGCAGGTTCGCTTCGGCACCGAGCACCTGGTAGACATTGTGGGTGAAGAGGGTGAGCGGTTCCGGTGCGTAGAGCGGCCAGTCGCGGGCCAGGCAGTGGTCGAAGAAAATATCCAGGAGGATGCCGGCCATCCGCCGACGCTCGGCGGGAAAGCGCAGTTTGGCCTGAGTGATGAGCGGGTGGCTGTCGGTGTAGGCGTCGATGCGCCGATGCAGGCGGATGCCCGCCTCGATTTCCGTGGGCCAGTTTCCGGCCAGCGGGCCTTTGACGAAGTCGCCATAGAGGCTGCCGAGCAATTGGGCCGGCTGCGAGCCGCCGAGGTGCAGGTGTGCGAGGTAGTTCATGGGAGCAGCTTAACCCAGCCCTTGAGGTTTCATCATGCCGGTCGATGATGACTATCGGCGCAAACGATCTGCGTATCGTCTTTCATCGATATAAAGTTCGTTCCATTGCGATATACGTACCGGCCCAGACATGAGCACGACCATCGACATCGACGAAATCATCAAGGCGCTCTCCCATCCGCTGCGCCGCGAGATGCTGCTCTGGTTGAAAGACCCGGAGAAGTACTTCGTCGAGCAGGACCACCCATTCGAGATCGGCGTCTGCGCCGGTAAGTTCGACCAGCGCTGCGGGCTTTCGCAGTCCACAGTCTCTGCGCACCTGGCCACGCTGCAGCGAGCGGGTCTGGTGACCAGCCGCAAGGTGGGCCAGTGGAACTTCTTCAAGCGCAACGAGGCGGTCATTGCTGAATTTCTTCGCCAGATGAGCGACGAGCTGTAACTGCAGCACCTGCCACAACCTCATTTTGATCAAGGAGCAGGCTCATGCCGACTTCGCTTCTCGTCCTCGCTTTGTCCGCGTTTGCCATCGGCACCACGGAATTCGTCATCATGGGCCTGTTGCCCGAGGTGGCCGCCGATCTGGGTGTGTCCATTCCTGGCGCCGGCTGGCTGGTCACCGGCTACGCCCTGGGCGTAGCCATTGGTGCGCCCTTCATGGCCATGGCCACTGCCAGGCTGCCTCGCAAGGCGGCGCTGCTGGCGCTGATGGGTGTCTTCATCATAGGTAACCTGCTCTGCGCCATTGCCGCTGACTACGACCTGTTGATGTTGGCGCGGGTCATCACGGCACTCTGCCATGGTGCCTTCTTCGGCATTGGTTCGGTCGTGGCTGCAAGCCTGGTACCGGCCAATCGCAAGGCCTCTGCCGTGGCCCTTATGTTCACCGGTCTGACCCTGGCCAATGTCCTCGGCGTGCCGCTCGGCACAGCCCTGGGTCAGGCTGCCGGCTGGCGCTCGACCTTCTGGGCCGTGACCCTGATCGGTGTGGCTGCCCTGATTGGCCTCTGGCGCGTGCTGCCTCGGCAGGCCGATGAGGAGCCGGCGGATATCCGCAGTGAGTTTTCTGCACTACGCGGGGCAGGCCTGTGGCTGGCGCTGTCGACCACCGTGCTGTTTTCCGCTGCCGTGTTCTGCATCTTCACCTACGTGGCGCCGTTGCTGGGCAAGGTCACCGGCGTTTCGCCCCAGGGCGTCACCTGGTCCCTGCTGCTGATCGGCCTGGGCCTGACCCTCGGCAATGTGATTGGCGGCCGCCTGGCCGACTGGAAGCTGACGCCGACCCTGATGGGCGTGTTCGTTGCCCTGGCCGTGGCATCCACCGTGTTGAGCTGGACCAGCGCCGCGCTGATCCCCACGGAAATCACCCTGTTCCTCTGGGCCACCGCCGCCTTTGCCGCCGTGCCGGCCCTGCAAGTCAACGTGGTCGCCTTCGGTAGCGCCGCGCCGAATCTGGTCTCCACCCTGAACATTGGCGCTTTCAACGTCGGTAACGCCCTCGGCGCCTGGGTCGGTGGCCTGGTCATCGACCAGGGCCTTGGCCTCACCACTGTTCCCCTGGCTGCTGCCGTGCTGGCGATCTTCGCCCTGGTGGCCACCGTTCTCACCTTCAGCAACCGTAATCCCGAGCTGCAAGCGGCTCTCGACTAACCCGAGGTAAACGACATGCCCACGCTCTTCGACCCGATCAAGATCGGCGACCTGGAACTCGCCAATCGCATCATCATGGCGCCGCTGACCCGCTGCCGCGCCGACGAAGGCCGCGTGCCCAACGCGCTGATGGCCGAGTACTACACCCAGCGCGCTTCGGCCGGCCTGATCATCAGTGAGGCCACTTCGGTGACCCCGCTCGGCGTCGGCTACCCGGACACCCCCGGCATCTGGTCTGCCGAACAGGTGAAAGGCTGGAGCAACATCACCAAGGCCGTGCATGCCAACGGCGGCAAGATCGTGTTGCAACTCTGGCACGTTGGCCGTATCTCCGACCCGAGTTATCTGGGCGGAGAAGCCCCGGTTGCACCCAGCGCCATCGCTGCCAAGGGCCATGTGAGCCTGTTGCGCCCGATGCGCGACTATCCTGTGCCCCGCGCGCTGGATACCGAGGAGATCGCCGATGTCGTCGAGGCCTACCGCATCGGCGCCGAGAATGCCCTGGCGGCCGGTTTCGATGGTGTCGAGATCCACGCCGCCAATGGTTACCTGCTCGACCAGTTCCTGCAGGACAGCACTAACAAACGTACCGATCAGTACGGCGGCTCCATCGAGAACCGCGCGCGCCTGCTGCTGGAGGTGACCGATGCGGTGATCCAGGTCTGGGGCGCCGGGCGCGTTGGCGTGCATCTGGCCCCGCGTGCGGACTCCCACGACATGGGGGATTCCGACCGTGCCGCCACCTTCGGTTATGTCGCCCGCGAGCTGGGCAAACGGGGCATCGCCTTCATCTGCGCCCGCGAGAAGGAAGGCGAGGACAGCCTCTCGCCGCAGCTCAAGGAAGCTTTCGGCGGCGTGTTCATCGCCAACGAGCGCTTCACCAAGGGCAGCGCTGAAGCCTGGCTGGAAAGCGGCAAAGCCGATGCGGTAGCCTTCGGCATACCCTTCATCGCCAACCCGGACCTGCCTGAGCGCCTTCGTCTGGATGCGCCGTTGAACGAGCCGAAGCCGGAAACCTTCTATGCCTCGGGCCCAGTGGGTTATATCGACTATCCGCGTCTGTAATGACTCATGGCGGGTGGGTTGCGTCCTGTCGGGCGCAACCCACTGACAAGTCATGCCTGAAAGCTGCGGCCCGGACTGAAGCCCGGGCCGCAGCGCTCCTTGTGTCACTTACTCGATCACGGCTCCCCGCAAGCATCGGACGCCATCCTCTGGTAGTTTGGCTGCCATTGATTGTCAGCCCGGCCGGGTTCTTGCCGGGTTTGGCGGAACCTGGCTCCGGCATGTGTGACCAAAGGTGCCGGGCCGGAGTCTCTCCGCCGTCAGCGACATGCCAAAGGAAGCCTGCATGCACAGATCGATACGCACCACATTCTTCGCGCTCCTGGGCGCCTTGGCCCTGCCGGCCCATGCGAGCTGGTACCTGGACAACGAGTCATCCCGGATATCCTTCATTTCCACCAAGGCTGGCAACCTCTCCGAGGTTCATCGTTTTCTCACCCTGCACGGCAAGATCGCCGACAACGGCAACGCCAACCTGCGTGTCGAACTGGAATCGGTCAGCACGGGCGTGCCATTGCGTGATCAGCGTCTGCGAGAGCAATTCTTCGATATCGCCAGGTTTCCCAACGCCGAGATCAGCGCCCAGCTCGATCTTCGTCCGATCACCGACCTTGCCCCAGGGGCCCAGTTGGAGCTGAGCTTGCCGTTGACGGTGAAGCTCAAGGACAAATCGCAGGCATTCAACGCCGAGCTGCTGGCCACGCGCCTTGATGATCGGCGCTTCCAGGTCGTGACCCTGGCTCCGCTGGTGCTGCAAGTCGAGCGGTTCGGCCTGGCCGATGCCATGGAGGGGCTGCGCAAGATTGCCGGCGTGCCGAGTATCAGCCTGTCGGTTCCTGTGGGTGCGGTGCTGATCTTCACGGCGCGCTGATGGGGCAGATATTTCCCTGGAAGTCCGGCAACCGCTTCGAACTGCTGATCGACGGCCAGCAGTTCTTTCCGGTCATGCTCACCGCCATCGCCCGGGCCGAGCACCAGGTAGCCCTGGAGCTGTACCTGGTGGAGGATGGCCATTGTAGCAAGGCGCTGGTGGATGCCCTGTGCACGGCGGCCGTTCGCGGGGTGCGGGTGCGTTGTCTGTTCGATGGCTTCGGTAGCCTGCGCCTGGGGTCCGCCTTTCGTAATCGCCTGCTGGCGGCCGGGGTTTTGTTGCAGGTTTACAACCCGTTGCGCTGGCGCCGCGGCGTGCGCAACTTCCACCGTGATCACCGCAAAATACTGGTGGTGGATGACCGCGTCGCCTATGTCGGCGGCACCGGCTCGACCGATGAGTTCTGGAACCCGGTCAAGCAGACCAGCCTTTGGCACGAGGTGATGGTGGCGGTGGAAGGACCGTTGGTGGCGCACTGGCAACTGATCTTCGACTACCAATGGCTGGCCAGCTTGGGCCGGCATCCCTGGAAGCCGGAAGAGGCACCAGGGCTGGCGCACCTGCCGCCATATCCACCGATGGGTGAGGGGTTGGGCCGCGTGGCTTATGCGAACGCCCGCCAACACCGGGACATCGTTCAATCGCTGGTCCGTAGCATACGCACCGCGCGGCAACGCGTGTGGCTGGCTACGCCTTATTTCCTGCCCAGCTGGAAGGTGCGTCGCGCCCTGATCAAGGCGGCTCGGCGTGGTATCGAGGTCCGATTGCTGCTGACCGGTCGGCGTACCGATCATCCGCCGGTGCGCTTTGCCGGGCAGCGTTATTACCCCCGTCTGCTGCGTTCCGGTGTGCGGATATTCGAGTACCAACCGCGCTTCCTGCACCTGAAGATGGTGCTGGTCGATGAGTGGGTGAGCGTCGGCTCGTGCAACTTCGATCACTGGAACCTGCGCTTCAACCTAGAGGCCAATCTCGAGGCGCTGGATCCTACCCTGACGGCCGCCGCTGATGCCTGCATGCGCCAGGATTTCATCGACAGTCGCGAGATCAGCATTGATGACTGGCAGGCCCGGCCCTGGCACAAGCGGCTGCGTCAAAGGCTTTGGGGCTGGCTGGACCGACTGGTGGTCAACCTGCTGGACCGGCGCCGCTGACCCACACTTTCGACGGGCGGGCCGCCGAACGAGGGTAACGGGTCACTGCAGTTGGTGGGCGAGGAGCTGGGGCGCAGTGAGGTCATGGCAACTCACGAGGTGCAGCCCAGAGAGCGTTTCGCTGCCAGCGGCAAGCCCGTGCGCCCACAGCGCAGCTTCTGGCGCCGTGTCAGTCGCGTCCTGGACAAGATCGGCATCTGGGATGTCCTTGTAGTAGGGGCCTATTACCCGCTGCCGATCCGGCCTGTGGATAATTGGCTAACCTTTGAAGCCCCGGGGCTTCCACTTCAGGAGGATGCGAGATGGCCGCGAAAAAGATTCTGATGCTGGTCGGCGACTATGCCGAAGACTACGAGACCATGGTGCCGTTCCAGGCCCTGCTGATGGTCGGCCACAGCGTGCATGCGGTGTGCCCGGACAAGGTGGCCGGGCAGAGCGTGCGCACCGCGATCCATGATTTCGAGGGTGACCAGACCTACAGCGAGAAGCCAGGCCACAACTTTGCCCTGAACTTCGACTTCGCCAAGGCCAAGGCCGACGATTACGACGCGCTGCTGATACCCGGTGGCCGCGCCCCTGAATACCTGCGCCTGAACCCGAAGGTGCTGGAGCTGGTGAAGGCCTTCGACAAGGCCGGCAAACCCATCGCGGCCGTCTGCCACGGAGCCCAGTTGCTGGCGGCTGCGGGCGTCCTGGAGGGGCGCGAATGCAGTGCCTATCCGGCCTGCGCGCCGGAGGTTCGCCTGGCTGGCGGCAGCTATGTGGATATTCCGGTCGATGGCGCGCATGTGCAGGGCAATCTGGTTACTGCCCCCGCTTGGCCGGCGCATCCCGCCTGGTTGGCAGGGTTCCTCAAACTGCTCGGCACGCGGATCGAGCTGTAGCCCAGTGGGTGGACGGGGACCCAGTCGAACCTGCGATGCCGCTCGTGCAGGTTGGGCTGACCCCTGGCGAGGCCCAACAATCCCATGCACGCATTTCGAGCCCAGGAGGCGCGCCATGTGCGAGCTCTACGTCAAGGCCGATCCGATCCTATACGAGTCCCGCTCGCGCTCACTGCGCATTCGCGGGGTGGTGACCACACTGCGGTTGGAGAACCAGTTCTGGGACATCCTGCGCGAGATCGCTGAGGTTGATGGCATGACCACCAATCAGCTGATCACCAAGCTCTACGACGAAGTGATGGACTACCGTGGCGAAGTGGTGAACTTCGCCTCGTTCCTGCGCGTCAGCTGCACCCGCTACCTGGCCCAGCGCCGCGCCACGCTGCATGAAGTGCCGAAGGCGCGGATGCAGGGCTAGCATCTCAACAGACCTGCTCGATCCACTCGTTCAGGTTGTAGTAGTTGGTCACGCGGGCGATTCTGCCGCAATGGATGTGGAAGAACGCGCCTGCCGGCAGCACGTAGGTCTGCCCCTTTGCCGGCGGCAGACCCTCGTCATCGGCCAGGTACTGGCCATGCACCACGAACTCGGCGGCGGCGCGGCTGCCGTCGGCATTCTGCATGACCACGATGTCGGACAGGCGCTCCTTGTAGCAGCGGTTCATCTTGTCCATGAAGGCGGCAAACGCTGCCTTGCCCATCTGCCGCTCGCCCTGGTTGATGTCATGCACCACGTCTTCGCTGAGCAAGGCGAGGAAGGCCGGCATGTCGCCAGCGTTGAAAGCGTTGTAATAGGCCTGTACCAATTCGGTTGCGGTCATGGTTCGTTTCCTGTCGCAAAGGGGGCAGTCGTCACCTGCCGGGCATGATAGGGTCTTGCCGCTTACCCGGCTTAGCCAGGGGCGTCATCCACATCAGCAAAACGACCGCGTCCATGCATATCCGTCTGCTACATGGCCCAGCCATCGCGCCGCACATCGGCAACCTTGCTCGCCTGCGCCTGACTGTATTCCGCGAGTTTCCCTACCTCTACAACGGCACGCTCGAATACGAAGCCGAGTACCTGGCGACCTATGCCGAGTCGCCGGAGAGCCTGTTCGTCCTGGCGCTGGATGGTGAGCGAGTAGTGGGGGCATCCACCGGTCTGCCGCTGGTCGATGAAACGGAGGAGTTCCTGCAGCCGTTCCGCGAGCAAGGCTGGGACCCTTCGAGGATCTTCTACTTCGGCGAGTCGGTGCTGCTGCCCGAGTACCGGGGAACCGGTCTGGGCGTGCGCTTCTTCGCCGAGCGCGAAGCCTATGCGAGGCGGCTTGGGCGTTTCGAACACTGCGCCTTCTGCGCAGTCGAGCGTCCGCTCGATCATCCGCGCCGCCCGCTGGATTACCAGCCGCTCAATGAGTTTTGGCAGCGACGAGGCTATCGCCATTACCCGCAGCTCAGGACCGAATACCACTGGCGCGACTTGGACGAAGCCCAGGAGTCCGCCAAACCCATGTCCTTCTGGCTCAAGGAACTTGCCCCATGATCAGGATCGCCGCTTGCCAGTACGCCATCGAGTTGCACGAGACCTGGGAATCTTACGCGGCGCATCTACACGGACTATGTAGAGAAGCCGCTGAGGCTGGCGCACAATTGCTGGTGCTGCCGGAATACGCGGGCCTGGTGCTGACCGGGCAGCTGCCTCGCGAAGAGCGCAGCGACCTGCTGGCGTCCATCGCCGGTATCCAGCCACTGCTTGGCCGCTGGCTGGCATTATGTGCCGACATTGCCCGGCAGTTTGACCTGTATCTGCTTCCCGGCAGCCTGCCCGTGCGTGACGCTGATGGCCTTTACCGCAACCGCGCTTGGCTGTTCGGCCCGGATGGCTTCTTGGGCAGCCAGGACAAGCTGATCATGACGCGTTTCGAGCGCGAGCAGTGGGACATCGCTGCTGGAGAAGGCCTGCGGGTTTTCGATACGCCCTTCGGGCGGTTGGGCATTCTGATCTGCTACGACAACGAATTCCCGCTGTTGGCGCGGACCCTGGCCGAGGCCGGGGCCGACCTGATCCTTGCGCCCAGTTGCACTGATACTGAAGCTGGCTACCACCGCGTCCGCATAGGCGCCCAGGCCCGTGCACTGGAGAACCAGATCGCCGTGCTGCAGGCGCCCACCGTCGGTCCCGCACCCTGGTCGCCGGCGCTGGACGAGAACATCGGCCGCGCCGGCCTCTACGTGCCACCGGACTATGGCATGCCCAGTAACGGCGTGATTGCTGAAAGCCCCGAGCTTTGTCCCGAAAACAGTCGATGGCTGCTTTGTGACCTGGACCTGGCCGAAGTGCGCCGGGTACGCGTCGAAGGCCAGGTGTTCACCCGTCGTGACTGGCCGGAGCAGTTCAGGCAGGCAAGGCTTCGGTAGGGGGGACGTCGTTTGCCCCTTCAAGAAATAAAAACGCCCGGCCAATGCTGGGCGTTTTTGTCTGGTTGCCGAGATGTCCATCGAGAACGTCGATCAGAAGTCCTTGAAGGAGGGTGCAGCCAATTCGCCGTAGCGAGTCGAACCGATCTCGTTCAGGTGATGATTGTCAAAGTAGATGAGCACGCCTTCATCGAAAGGCGCCTCGGAGAACAGTTCACTTTCGGAGAGGTTCAGGAAGCGGGCTGACTTGTGTTGCGCGACGATCTGGGCGATTCGGCTGTTTGCCGTTTGCCATTCTTCGTTGCGCGTTCTTACTACTGGCAGACCGAGGCGTTCGAATCTGTTCATGCGCTGCATATTAGTGTTGAACATGGGCAGCTGGGCCATGACCAGTACTTGCTGACTCCGCGCGTCAGTACTCGCCAGGAACTGATCAAAGGCTTGCAGGAACTTGTCGCTTTGCGCCTGGTATTGCCACATGGCGGCAATGACGATTTTGTCAGCCTTCTGGAGGAACGGGGCGGCTGCATCGATCTGCGATCTGCAAGGGGCTTGAGCCCATTCCGGAAGGCGTTCGATATCGAAACCGGGGATGGTAACGCAGCTGCTGCCAGTGATGACTCGGGCCGCCAAAAGGTTCGCTCTGCCGACGACGTCGAAGAAAACGTTCAATTGTGCTGCATGGCTATCGCCGAGGACGAGGAGCGTATTCTGGCTATCGTGGTCCCCCCTGATGCAGTCGCCAATAATTGTTCCGTGGCAGATCGTTCCACTTGGCGCGTAGCGAGTCTGTTCCAGGGGAAGGGGATCGATCACCGAGCGATTCAGCGTTTCAGACAGGGTCAGCATCGGGACGGTGATCAGGCCGACTACAGCAATACGTTTGATGGTCGACCGACCTGTTCCTTGAGATCGGAAAGGGCACTCGATCCAGCGGTAAGACAAATAGGAAAGACCAAGGGTCAGCAGTGCGAATGACAACAGGTAGGAAAGTTGGAGTTCATATTGACCGGTGTAGTAACGCATTGCCGACAGAATCGGCCAGTGCCAGAGGTAAAGTGAGTAGGACAGGGCGCCAATCCAGACCATTGTGCCTGTGGATAAGACCGAACTGATGGCGCTGCGCCTTGCTGCAATCATGAGCATCACGCCCAAGCAGGGCACCAAGGCGGTTACACCAGGAAACGCCAGGGACTCGTTGATCCAGCAGAAGCTTCCCATCACCAGGCCCAGTCCGATGCAGGCCAGGATATTGGCGAGCCGGGGCGACCAGTTATCGCCCGGCTTGAAGATGGCGAGGCATGAGCCGAGCAGGAATTCCGGGATACGTGCCACCAGGGAAAAGTACATTTCCTGCCGGTTGCCGGGATCATTCAGGCGATAGGTCACATAGGCTGTCAGGGCCATCGCCAGGCTGGGTAATAACACTCGATGGAAGCGCGCAGGCACCACAACCAACAAGAGGGGCAGGATCAGATAGAACTGCATTTCCACTGCCAGCGACCAGGTGTGGATCAGCGGAAGCTCATGCGCGGTGGGTGCAAAGTAGTTTCCAAAACCGGCGAAATATTGGTTGCTGTTGAAATAGGCGGCTGCTTTCAAGCTCTTTTCAAAGAACCTGAAGTCATCCGGAGTAAGCAGAACGGCCATCACGCCTGAAACGATTGCAAGCAAAGCGACGTAAGCCGGCACGATCCGCTTGAGTCTGCTCAGGTAGAACTCACTGAACTTGAATCGCCCCGATTGTTGCTGGCGCGAGATGATGGATGTAATCAGAAAGCCTGATATCACCAGGAACACGTCGACACCGACGAATCCACCGGGCAGCCAGTTTTTGTTGGTGTGAAAGAGGATTACGGCCATTACGGCGATGGCTCGCAGCCCTTGGATATCGTCCCGCTGCAAAAGCGCCGGTGCGTTCGCACTTTCCAGAGAACGAGAGAGCTGATGCACTGTCGAGGGCTGGTCGATGTACTTGTTTGCGCTTGGCATAGGCTAACTACGTCGGGTTAAGCAATTGATTTGCGACTTAACCATCGAGTCTGATGGATTGTCGATGTCTTCCGTCGCCAACAAAAAAACGCCCAGCCAAAAGGCCGGGCGTTTTCTTCAGCGGTTGAAGCTTACTTCACTTCCACCGCAAGGTTTTCCGCAATCTTCTTCTGCCAGATGGCCGGGCCGGTGATGTGCACCGACTCGCCGTTGGTATCGACCGCGACGGTGACTGGCATGTCCTTCACGTCGAACTCGTAGATGGCTTCCATACCGAGTTCTTCGAAGGCCAGCACCTTGGACTTCTTGATCGCCTGGGCCACCAGGTAGGCAGCGCCGCCGACGGCCATCAGGTAGACGGCCTTGTTGTCCTTGATCGCTTCGATGGCGATGGGGCCACGCTCGGACTTGCCGATCATACCCAGCAGGCCAGTCTGCTCCAGGATCTGACGGGTGAACTTGTCCATGCGGGTAGCAGTGGTGGGGCCGGCTGGGCCAACCACTTCGTCGCCGACCGGATCGACCGGGCCAACGTAGTAAATGAAGCGGCCCTTCAGGTCCACCGGCAGTTGCTCGCCCTTGTTCAGCATGTCGACCATGCGCTTGTGCGCAGCGTCGCGGCCGGTGAGCATCTTGCCGTTGAGCAGCAGGGTTTCGCCCGGCTTCCAGCTCTGCACTTCTTCCGGAGTGATGCTGTCCAGGTCAACACGGCGAGCGGACGGGCCGGCTTCCCAGACGATTTCCGGGTAGGCGTCCAGTGACGGGGCTTCCAGGCTGGCCGGGCCGGAGCCGTCGAGCACGAAGTGCGCGTGACGGGTGGCGGCGCAGTTGGGGATCATGCACACCGGCAAGGATGCGGCGTGAGTCGGGTAGTCCATGATCTTGACGTCGAGCACGGTGGTCAGGCCGCCCAAGCCCTGGGCGCCGATGCCCAACTGGTTGACCTTCTCGAACAGCTCGAGGCGCATCTCCTCGATTTTGGTCTGCGGGCCGCGTGCCTTCAGCTCGTGAATGTCGATCGGGTCCATCAGGACTTCTTTCGCCATCACCGCGGCTTTTTCGGCAGTACCACCGATGCCGATGCCGAGCATGCCCGGCGGGCACCAGCCAGCGCCCATGGTCGGGACGGTCTTCAGTACCCAGTCGACGATGGAATCGGAAGGGTTGAGCATGGCCATCTTCGACTTGTTCTCGGAGCCGCCGCCCTTGGCGGCCACGTCCACTTCCACTTTGTCACCGGGGACGATGGAGTAGTGGATGACCGCTGGGGTGTTGTCCTTGGTGTTCTTGCGGGCCCCTGCCGGGTCGGCCAGGATGGAGGCGCGCAGGACGTTTTCCGGCAGGTTGTAGGCACGGCGTACGCCTTCGTTGATCATGTCGTCGACGCTCATGGTGGCACCGTCCCAGCGCACGTCCATGCCGACGCGGACGAACACGGTGACAATACCGGTGTCCTGGCAGATCGGGCGATGGCCAGTGGCGCACATGCGGGAGTTGATCAGGATCTGCGCCATGGAATCGCGCGCGGCGGGCGACTCTTCACGCCGGTAGGCCTCGTGCATGGCCTGGATGAAATCGACGGGATGGTAGTAGGAAATGAACTGCAGGGCGTCGGCGACACTCTGGATCAGATCGTCTTGCTTGATCACGGTCATGGGGTGCGCTCCTCTTCGAACGGGAACATCTGGGAAGCGCCGGACCACGACCCGGCGCGCTTTCAAGGCTCAAAAGGCGCGGCAGTATAGCGCGTGCTCCGTCTCGGGCACAGTCGCGGGTTGTTGACCTTGGTCGGTTGTCGGACACTTCCTACGGACTATGTTTTTTGTGATCACAAGGTTACATTGATGGCATGGTGCCATTGCGGGAAGGAGCCCATGAGCCCATCCAACCAGCGGGTAAGCCATCGAGCGCTGCAAAGCTTGCTGCTGAAACGCTTCGGTATGGCCGCCGTTACCTATTTCATGAGCCTGTCGTTGTGCTGGATCGCTATCTTCGGCGGACTCTTTCGGGGCCCTCTGTCCACGGCCCTGGCCAGCACCGGGCTGGTGATCCTTTCGCAACTGGTGTTTCTCGCGTTATTCACTAGCGGTCGAAATCTACGATTCAGCGACCCCAGCCTGACCGAGGCACAGGTGCTGGTCGCAATCTGTTGGCATACCTGGTTGCTCTCGCTCGTCGACACTGCCCGGGGCACTTTGCTGGTGATGTACGTGCTGATCATGCTATTCGGCGTGTTCCAGTTGAGGCCCAGGCTATTCGCGCGCTGTGCGGCCTTCGCTTTTTTCGCCTTCGCCGGACTCAACTTGCTGGAGGCCTATCAGATGCGCTTGGCGGAGCCGAGCCTGGCGCTGCTGCAGGTGTGCGCATTACTCGTGGTGATGGTCTGGCTAAGCCTGTTTGCCAGCTATGTCCAGGCCCTGAGGCAGCGGATGCGCCAGCGCCGATTCGCGTTGCAGGCGCACCAGGACACCCTGCGCGGCATGATGCGCCAGCTGGAAGACCTGGTTGCCACTGATGAGCTGACGGGTTTGTTCAATCGCCGCCATTTCCTGAGACTGGCCTCACGCGAACTCGAAAACCTCTCGCCGAGCCATCAGCACGGCATAGCGCTGATCGACCTCGATCATTTCAAACGGATCAATGACGGCCATGGGCACGCTGTCGGCGATCGCGTGCTGCAGACGTTCGCTACGGTGGCGCGAGGCTGCCTGCGGGAAGGTGACGTCCTGGCCCGCTATGGCGGCGAGGAATTCGTCCTGCTATTGCCCAACTGCGATGCCGATCGCATCACCGCCTGCTGTGAGCGCTTGCGCAAGGCGTTCGCCAACGCCGAACTGGCTTGCGTCGATGTGCAGAGCTTGAGCCTGTCAGTCGGGATGACCCTGGTGGGGTTGGGCGATGATCTCGATGATGCGCTGCAACGGGCGGATCAGGCACTCTATCGAGCGAAGCGCAATGGACGTAACCGTTGCGATGCTGCTTGGGAGAGGCTGGGTGCCTGAACTCGAAGTTGCCGGAAAGCGCTGGACTGTAGAGCCTGCCACCAATCTGCTGGATGCTCTGAACGCGGCGGGCTGTAACGTGCCCTATAGCTGCCGGGCGGGCAGTTGCCATGCCTGCATGGTGCGTTGCGTTTCTGGCGAGCCAGCGGACGCGCGGCCCGATGCCCTGGATGCTGGGCGACGCACGGAGGGTTGGCGGCTGGCCTGTCAGTGCCTGGTGGTGGAGGACTTGGTGGTCGAGGTATTCGATCCGCTGCGCGATGGTCTCGCGGCCGAGGTCCTGTCTGTGGATTGGCTCATTCCAGACGTGTTGCGCCTGCGCCTATCTCCACTGCGACCTTTTCGTTATAGCGCCGGCCAGCATGTGCTGTTGTGGAACGACGAGGGTATTGCCAGGCCGTATTCCCTGGCGAGCCTGCCTGGCGAAGATGACTTCCTGGAATTCCACCTGGAGTGCCGCGACCCTGGCCTGTTCAGTGGTCGCGCGCGTCGCCTGCGGCCCGGAGACGTGCTACGTCTGGGCGAGTTGCATGGCGGAGCGTTGCACTATGACCCTGCGTGGGATGACCGGCCTTTGCTGTTGCTGGCCTCCGGCACTGGCTTGGCGCCGCTCTGGGGTCTTTTGCGGGAAGCTCTGCGCCAGCATCATTCGGGGCCTATCCGTGTCATTCACCTGGCCCATGATGCCTCCGGCCATTACCTGGCTGAGCCGCTTGCAGTACTTGCGGCGGCGCATGCCTCGGTGCAGGTCGAACTGATTACTCCGGCGGAGCTGCCAGGGATTTTGGCGCAATTCCGCCTTGTTTCCCGCAGGACCGTCGCCTTACTCTGCGGCCAGCCCGCCAGCGTCGATGAATTTGCGCGCCGGCTTTACCTGGCCGGTCTGCCACGAAACCAATTGCTGGCTGATGTATTCCTGACTCGCGTCCCTTGAGCGCGAGGACCTATAAGAACCGAGGACCATCCCAATGAGCGAGCACATTCTCGTCGAGCGCGAGCAGGGTCTGCTGACGCTGCGCATGAACCGTCCGGACAAGATGAACGCGCTGACCCGCGCAATGTACAGCCGTATGGCCGAGGTGCTGGACGGCGCCAACGAGGACCGCAGTGTCCGGGCCGTGCTGATTACCGGTAGCGAAGAGTGCTTCACCAGCGGCAATGACATTGCCGACTTCCTGCAAGAGCCGCCGTCGGGGATGGATAGCCCGGTGTTCCAGTTCATGCGTGCGCTGTTCGACTTCAGCAAGCCCGTGGTGGCGGGGGTCAGTGGCCCGGCAGTGGGCATCGGTACCACGTTGTTGCTGCACTGCGATCTGGTCTATGTCAGCCGCGACGCCAAGCTGAAAATGCCGTTCGTCAACCTGGGTCTTTGCCCGGAGTTTGGTTCCAGCCTGATCCTGCCGCGCTTGCTTGGCCATGCGAAGGCTTCGGAACTGCTGCTGCTCGGAGAATCCTTCACTGGCGAACAGGCTGCAGCCTGGGGCATCGCCAACGCGGCACTGGAGAGTGGCGCAGCAACCCAGGCCAAGGCTCTGGAGTCGGCACGTCGATTCCTCGAGTTGGCCCCTTCGGCGCTGGAAGTGAGCAAGCACCTGATGCGCGCGCCAGGGCGCGAAGAACTACGCCGGGTGATCACCGAAGAGGGCGAACTGTTCGGCCAGCGCTTGCGCTCACCAGAGGCGGTGGAGGCCTTGTCGGCATTCATGCAGCGGCGAAAGCCGGATTTTTCCAGGTTCGTTTGATTCCTTGGTGATGCATTTATTGTGGGTACGAATCTATTCGCAATGCAGGCCAAGGGTGTGCCCTTCAGGGTTTGGGGACTGCTTTGCAGCCCTTTGCGAATGATTTCGCACTCGCGGGGGGCCGTCCCTCTGGGGAGCCAAGTGACCATGGATTTCTGTAGGCGGCCGGTTTGTGCCAGACGCCCCGTGAAGCTTTTCGCGAATGAAAGCCCTCCCGCAGGTAGCCGGGCCGTATGGCGACCTGATGCACGGCATTCGTCGGAATGACCGCCCAGTCGCCGGCGGCTTCGGTAGACTCTCGAACCTTGTTTGGTCGTCCAGAATTCTGGGCTTCCTGATCGTTCTGGTTTTACAGGTGGCGTGCCTTTGGTACACACCTGAAGCGGAGTTGAAGATGTCGCTGCAGGCGCTTTGGGCAATGTTTATGGCTCACCCGGCCCAGGTCGTAAATGGCCTGGCCATGTTCTTTGCGTGTGCAGGTGCTTGGGTGCTGGTCGCCACTCGCTTGCGCGAACAGCGCAGCGTTGCGCAACTTGCGGCCGACAGCAAGGTCGAGGAGCTTGAGGAAGAGGCTGCGTTCCAGGATGAGCCCTCTCGACGCTTGAACCACTTCTTCTACGCCTTCGGCTACTTCAGCCTGGCGGTGGCCCTGGGTGTCTCCTGGGCAAGCACCCAACTCTGAAGCGCTTGCGCAGACATGAAAACGGCGACCCTGGGGTCGCCGTTTTGCATTGCAGGCCGCGTTAAAGCGGCAGGCCCGCCTTGATTCGGTACTGGTTGCGTACCGGGGTCGCGTACTGCAGTACCAGGAAAGGCCGCTGTTCCTCCGAGCAGGCGCTCAGGCGCTTCTGCCATTCGGCCTTGGCCGCTGCCAACTCGTCGGCGGGGAAAACTGCGGAGGCATCGGGTACCTTCAGCTCCGGGTCTTTCTGGTCCCACATCGCATAGGCCAGATAATGCGCCGGGAACAGCCGGTAGCCGCTGAGAATCTGCTTGTCGATCTCCGCTGCCAGCTGCTTGGCATCCTCGCTGGCGCTGCCGACCACGCTGCCGAAGTTGATATGAACCCGGCCCTTGTAGCCGGTGATACCCAGGGCAATGCTGGCATCGTCCTCGCCCGGGGACTTGGTATAGCTGCCGGTGCTGGCGCGGATCTGCAACTCCCGGGCCTTGGCCTGATCGCAGGGGTCATACTCGTAACTGATCGACACCGGGACCAGGTGCAGATCGCGGATCACTGCGGCGAAGGACTCATCCTTGCGGCTCATGTGAAACATCTTGAGGATCGCCGAATCGGTGCGGTCGTCCCCGTCCTTGGCGCGGCCTTCAGCTTGGGCGATCCAGATGGATTGGCCGTCGTTGCGGATCGAATGGTTGATGTAGGCCGAGAGCAGCTGGTAGGCGGCCAGCTTCTCGCGTCGCCCAGTGATCGAGCGGTGCACGATGAAGCTCTTGTTCAGACGCATCAGGTCGGAAACGAATGGCTTCTGTAGCAGGTTATCGCCGATGGCGATGCGTGGCGTCGGCAGGTTGGCGTGGTACACGGCGTAGTTGACGAAGGCCGGGTCCATCACGATATCGCGGTGGTTGGCGAGAAACAGATACGCAGTGCCGGGCTTCAGGCGTTCGACGCCGGAATAGGTCACGCCATCGGTCGCGCGCACGATGGTGTTGTCCACATAGTGCTCGATGCGATCCTGCAGCGCGGCGACCGACTTGATGCCGTTGAACTCACGACGCAGGCGATGAGCTATAACAGGCTTCAGAAGCCAGCCCAGTGGGCCCGCCAACTTGGGGAAACGGTAGCGGGTGAGCGTGCCGAGGAAGGCGTCATCGGCGAACAGGCGCGCCAGTACTGCCGGGACTTCAGCATCATCGTAGGGTCGGATGGCTTCGAATTCGCCCATCATGGTCTCTTGTTCTGGATACGGCTGGAGGGTGGATGCGAGCCCGGGGATGCAGGGCCTCAAATAGACCGGCGATTATACCTGCAAGTCACACAGGAGGCGGCGATGCTGGAAACACAGGATTATCAGTGCCCTTACTGCGGAGAACCCGTGGAAGCGGTCCTCGACCTTTCCGCCGGTGATCAGCAGTACATCGAGGATTGCCCGGTCTGCTGCCAGCCGATTGTCTTCGACCTCCGGACCGATGGCGTCGACTGGACTCTCGAGGTCCGGAGGGAGGATGACTGATGCAGCGTATCTATGAGCCGCAAGACCTGATCGAGGCCGAGCTGTTGCTGGGTATGCTGGCCAGCGAAGGGGTGGAGGCTCATTTGGCTGGTGGACATCTACTCGGCGCCATCGGCGAGTTGCCGCCAGCCGGATTGCTCGGCCTGCTGGTCGAGGACCAGCAGGCCGAACGGGCGCGGGGCTTGATCGCCGCGTACAATGCCGCGCAACCCTTGCCGGGCGAAGAGCCTGACAGCTATCCCGGCACTCTGCTCTGTTGAGCCTCTTCCCTGGTTGGTTCCCATGTCCGGACGCTTCGCACTCTTTCGCTGGTCGCCCGCGCTGACGGCCTTGCCCGGATTCCCGGGCGACCAGCAGCCCCATTGGAACCTCGCGCCCGGCGGGCGTGTGCTGATGATCCGCGAGACACAATGCGAGCGGCGCATCGACCTGGCACGCTGGGGGCTGACACCCGCCTGGCTGACCGACCTGTCCAGGACGCCCGCCCATGCCCGTGCCGAAACAGTGGCCGAGCAGCCGATGTTCCGCGACGCGTTCCGCGCCCGGCGCTGCCTGCTGCCGGCCAATGGCTTCTATGAGTGGCGCGGGGTTCGCAAGCGGCCCTACTGGATCAGCGCCGAGGGCGGGATGATGTACTTCGGAGCGCTCTGGGAGGCCTACCCGGCGGGAGGCGTCGAGTACCTTAGCGTGGCGTTGGTGACTCTGGCCGCTGCGGACCTGCGCCGGCCCCTATTGCTCGATGAGGAGGCTCAGCGCATCTGGCTGAGCACTGAAAGCAGCGAGCCGGAGCTGCTGGCGCTGCTCGCCAAGCCACAAATGCAGCTACGCGAACGCGCCCTGGCGAATCTGGTAAACGATCCGAAGCTGGATGGGCCGGAGTGCCTGACGCCGGCGTGAGGACAACGGGATGACGGCAGATCTCATGGATGCGAATTCATTCGCAAAGGGCTGCCTTGCAGCCTCTCGGTTTCCCGGCAGGTCCAAGACCTGCATCGCGAATGAATCCCCACCCAGATTAGGGTGTCCCACCGACACGCGGGCCTTTTACCTCACACCCTGAATTGATTGATCAACCGGCGTTGCTGCTCGGCCAGCTTGGTCAGTTCGGCACTGGCGTGGGAGGCTTCGTCGGCGCCGCCAGCGACTTCGTTGGCCACCTGGCCGATGTTGATCACGTTGCGGTTGATGTCCTCGGCTACCGCACTCTGCTCTTCGGCCGCGCTTGCGATCTGGATGTTCATGTCATTGATCACCGAGACCGCCTGGGTAATTGACTCCAGGGCATGGGCAGCCTCGGTGGCGTGCTGCACGCTGGCGTCGGTTTTCTGCTGGCTGTCCTGCATCACCTTGACCACCTCGTGGGTACCGCTCTGCAGTTGCTGGATCATGGTCTGGATTTCTTCCGTGGCCTGCTGGGTCTTTTGCGCTAGGTTGCGCACTTCGTCCGCTACCACGGCGAAGCCTCGGCCTTGTTCGCCGGCGCGTGCTGCTTCGATCGCCGCATTCAGCGCCAGCAGGTTGGTCTGCTCGGCAATGCCACGAATAGCCACCAGGATTGCGTTGATGTTCTCGCTGTCCTTGGCCAGTGCCTGGACGACGCTCACCGCGTGGCTGATTTCCGTGGCGAGCACGGAAATAGCGTCTGCAGTGCTTTGCACGATACGCTTGCCGTGGTTCGCGGCCTGGTCGGCATGGCTGGCGGCTTCCGCTGCATGGGTGGCATTGCGGGCCACGTCCTGCGCAGTGGCGGTCATCTCGTGGACGGCGGTGGCCACCAGCTCGATTTCCGCCAGCTGCTTCTGCACGCCCTGGTTGGTGCGGATGGCGATGTCGGCGGTGTGCTCGGAGGAGTCGCTGACTTTCTGCACCGAGCTGACGACCTGGCTGATCATCGCCTGCAACTTACCGAGGAAGGTGTTGAAGCCGCCTGCGATGGCGCCCATCTCGTCCGCCCGCTCGTTGCGCAGGCGTTGGGTGAGGTCGCCTTCGCCCTTGGCGATGTCGTCGAGCATGCCGACCATCTCGCGCAGCGGCCGGGCGATGCCGTAGCCGACGAACCAGATCACCAGCAGGCCCAGGCCGGCGATGAGCAGGCCGACCAGGGTCATGCCGACGATATCGGCATCACGCTGGGCCTTGAGTTCGCTTTGCAGTTGGTTGAGTTCGCCAAATACCACCGCTTGCGGTAGTTGCAGCAGCAGGGTCCAGCGCACGCCAGTGTCGGCGATGGTGAAGGGAAGTAGCAGCTCGATCTGCTGGTGCTCGCTGTCCCAGGTGTAGGAGGGTTGCCCAGCGGCAAGCGTGGCCAGTCTGGCGACTTCTTCTGCCGGCAGGACGCTGGAGGCCAGTTCGCCAAGTTTGGTCACGTCCTTGGTGTAGGCCACCAAGCGACCATTGGCGGAAATCAGGGCGATTTCGCCGGCGCCATCGTACAGGTTCTGATCGGCGTTCTTCAGCAGTTCCTGAATGAACTCGAGGGACAAGTCTGCCCCCACGGCGCCGCGAAACTTGCCGTCGACCAGGATCGGCGCGTTGAACGACGACATCATCACCATCTTGCCGCCCATCTCGTAGGGGGCCGGATCGACGATGCAGGGACGCAGGCCTTCTTTCGGGCACAGGTAATATTCGCCCTCGCGGACTCCCGTCGCCAGCTGCTTCTCGCTTTCCAGGGTGGCCCCCATCGGCTCGACCGTGAGGCTGCCATCGGCCTTGCGGTACCACCAGGGCATGAAGCGGCCGCTGGCACTGTAGCCGTCGGCGTCGCGACCGACGTACTCGGCATCGCTGCCAGCGAAAGCGTCGGGCTCCCAGGCCGCGAAGGTATCCAGCAGCTTGGGGTTCTGCACGACGGTCTGACGCAGTAGACGGGACATTTCGTCCCGACCGATTTCCAGTTCAGACAAGCCGTTGGCCCCTGTCTGGCCCATCAGCATGTTGGTGCTAGCCAGTCCCTTGACCACCGTGAGTGGGTATTCCAATTCCCGCTGGATCTGGCTGACCTGCGACCGCGCCAATGCGACAAGACGTTCCTTGATGCCCTGCTCGAGCAACGCCTGGGCGCGCTGCTGGACTAGATCCTGGGTGTGCGCACCGGAAAACAGGGCATACAACACAAGGGCGGCGACCACTGCCAGCACGCTGGCACCGGCCAGGGCAGCGATGGAGAATTGGATGGACCTGAACTTCATAGGGGCTCCGGATACAGAAATCACGCCTGGCCCTCTGTATCGGCAGGCAGATGAAAATTCCTGAGTCCGGGACGCAGATAAAAACGGCGTTTTGCATGTCCATATGCGACACGGTTGCCGCGTCTTCAAGCGCAGCCGTAGCATATCGTCCGTTGTATCTGTGGAGAGCCACCATGGCCAAGCTGTTTTACCTGTCCGGACTGACCGCGGCCCTTCTCCTGGCGGGCTGCCAGGCTGTCAATACCACGAGCGGTGGGGCAGTGGGCGTCGATCGGCAACAGTACATGTTCAGCATGCTGTCGACGTCAGAGGTCAACCAGATGTACGCGCAGTCCTACCAGCAGACGTTGAGCGAAGCCTCGCAGAAGGGGGTACTGGATAAGAGCAGCGCCAACGCCCGTCGCGTCAATGCGATCGCCAAGCGGCTGATCGCGCAGGCACCTGTCTTCCGTCCCGATGCCGCGCAGTGGGCCTGGGACGTCAACCTGATCGACAACGACGACCTCAATGCCAACTGCGGCCCGGGCGGCAAGATCATTGTTTACAGTGGCCTGATCGAGAAGCTCAATCTCACCGATGACGAACTGGCTGCGGTGATGGGCCACGAAATTGCCCATGCCCTGCGCGAGCACAGTCGTGAAGCCATGTCCAAAGCCTATGGCGTGCAGATGGCCAGCCAGATCGGCTCGGTTCTCGGCGTGGGCCAGGCCGGCTTGGGTATGGCCAACGCTGGGGTCGAGTACCTGATGACGTTGCCGAACAGCCGCGGCAATGAAAACGAAGCCGATTTGATCGGTCTGGAGCTGGCGGCTCGTGCCGGCTACAACCCGAACGCGTCCATCAGCCTCTGGCAGAAAATGAGCAAGGCTGGAGGAGGTGCACCGCCGGAGTTCATGAGCACCCACCCGTCGTCCAGCACGCGCATGGCCTCGCTGCAGGCGGCCATCCCGAAAGTCATGCCGCTCTACGAGCAGGCCAAGGGACGCTGATCCCGTTGATGGTCTGGCGGGCTCGCAATGCCCGTCCTAGACTGCTTGCCGTCCCCTGTTGCTATCGGGGGACGGTTCTGCAACGGATCGAGGAGCTGCAGTGAGAATCGCCGTACTCGGAGCCACCAGCCTGCTTGGCCATCACACGGCGCGGGCAGTGAAGTCCGCAGGGCACGAGCTGGTGTTGATTCACCGGCCTGAGTCACGGGTCGGACGCCTGAACTACCTGGAGCCGGAATGTCACGCCGTCGAGCGACTTGATTATGTCGGGTTGAGGCGGGCGCTGAAGGATATTGATGCGGTGGTCCGGTGCGATGACCCCTTCCCGCAAAAGCCGCGTCGTTGGCAGGAAGAGGTCGCCAGCGCGCTGGACGAGGCCAACCATTTCTATGCTGCCTGCCTGGCTACCCATGTGCCGCGCATCCTCTATGTCGGCAGTTCCATCGCCTTGCCGCGCCATCCGGAGGGCCTGCCTGGGCACGAAGGGCTGTTTTATGAGGGTATGCCACGCTGGCGCAATCCCTTCCTGCTGACCAGGTGGGCGTTGGACGAACAGGCTCGCGAACAGGCTCGTAGCGGCCTGCCGGTCATCATCGGGATTCCCGGAATGAGCCTGGGTGAAATGGATTTCGGGCCGAGCACCGGTCGCCTGATCACGGCGATTGGCAGCGGGCAGATGACGCACTACGTGGCGGGCCGGCGCAACTTGATCGATGCTGCTGATGCAGGGCGCGGGCTGCTGCTCACGCTGGAAAAGGGCCGCGTCGGGGAGCGCTACCTGCTCACTGGGCAGAACATCGAAATGAAGGCGCTGACTGAGCGCATCGCCCAGCTCTTGGGTGTAGCGCCGCCGCAACCCATGCCGTTGGCCCTGGCCCGTGGCATGGCGGTGCTTGGCCGTCTGCGCTATCGACTGTCCGGCGAGGCGCCAATGCTGGATGACGTGTCTGTCGCGTTCATGGTTGGGGGGCAGTTCCTGGATGGCAGCAAGGCGCGCAACGAACTGCGGTTTGTCGCCGAGACGCCCTTGGAGGAAACGCTGGAGCGGACCATTCGCTGGTTCCGCGCCAACGGTTATCTCTGAGCGGACTGCGTCAGGGTAGAGCTTTTTCGGCAAAGGGTTGAATCGACAGGCCCAGTTGGGCGCGGAAACTTTCCATGTCGAACATGGTGCAGATCTCCTGCACCTCGCCCAGGCTGTTGAAGGTCCAGAAGGCCATGGCCGAGATACTGAGGATCTTGTCGCTCGGCGGATAGCCGAGTGCCGGCTTCTGGATGCTGCCGATCAGCGTACTCCAGGTCACCACCTTGTTGCCTTCGGCAACGCATTCCTCGATCACGACTTCCAGGTCGGGCATCGCTTCGCGGATGTTCTGCACCATCTCGCAATAGGCGGCGCTGCCCAGTGGCCGACCGACGAAAGAACTCTTGTAAAGGAAATCCTTGCTTTGAAGCTGTTCGGCCAGAGCCAGGTGCCCCCTGTTCCACGACAGCTCGATGTGCTGGCGAACCCGCCGTTTCATATCGTCCAGTGACATGTGGTGCGTACCTGCGTCTGATCCCAGGCGGCACTTTACCAGCGCGATTCGCACTGCCATTGGCCGTAATGCCACTGTAGGTTGGCGTTGAGTGGAACGAAGCCCAACGTGCAAGCACTTCGTGCGGGCGCTCAGCCCGTCGTCCTGCCTGTTGGGCTTCGGCAAGGCCCAGCACCAACCTACGTTATGATCAGAGCACGCCGCTCAGGCTCAAGGCCTGGTACACGGCATAGGCAGCCAGGGCGGCAAAGGCTGCGGCGGCCAAGCGGCGGATCAGCGTCAGCGGCAGGCGGTCGGCCGCGAAGTTGCCTGCCAGCACCACCGGGACGTTGGCCGCCAGCATGCCGAGCGTGGTACCGAGTACCACGAGGATGAAATGCGGGTACTGGGCCGCGAGCATGACCGTGGCGACCTGGGTCTTGTCGCCCATTTCGGCGAGGAAGAAGGCGATCAGCGTCGTCAGAAAGGGGCCGTACTTCTTGAAGCCCGAGGCTTCGTCGTCGTCAATCTTGTCGGGCACCAGCGTCCACAAGGCCACGGCAGCGAAGGAGGCAGCGAGAACCCAGCTCAGGGTGGCGGCGGAAAAGAAGCTGGCGACCCAGTTGCCTACGGCGCCGGCGGCGAAATGGTTGGCCAGGGTGGCGGCAACGATGCCCCAGATGATCGGCCAGGGCTTGCGGAAACGCGCGGCCAGGAGCAGGGCGAGCAATTGCGTCTTGTCGCCGATTTCGGCCAGGGAAACGATCAGGGTAGGTACGAAGAGAGATTCCAGCATCAGGCTTCCTAAGGGGCGGGTCGACTAATCACCATGACACGCACAACCTGCCCGCCCCGGGTCAGGTGTAACGTGTCATAGGTCTTGTCAAACCGCTTTCCGTGTAAAAGGTGCCTGCGCTTGCTCATGCTGCGTTGAAGGCAGACTCGGAATGCTCATTTACAGTCGTAAATTCCGCTTCCTCGCCTAGCTTCGCCTTGCCTGATCTTCGCTCGGCTACTTTTTCCTACGGAAACCCATTAAGGGCTGGGTCGCATGCGCCATGGTCTGCTGACCAAGTGTGTTGACGCATGCCGGGCGAGCAGGGCGCTCGCGGGAGACTACTCCCCTAGGACGGGGCGCATTTTGCACAAGCCGGGTGGTCCCGGCAAGTGCAGATCGTCACGGCTCAGTCTTCACAGGCCCTGACATCCATGGCGTCGTAGCGAACCAGGCGCGAGCCTTTCTTGACGCGATAGCCGAGCCAGATGACGAGGAACAGCGGCAGGCTGATGTACGTCGCGGCAAGGCCAGCCCAGTCGATGCGATCGCCGAAGAACGCCTGGTAGTTCTGTCCGAGGGTGATGGCCAGGCAGAGGGCGAAGGCGAACAGTGGGCCAAAGGGGAACAGTTTTGCGCGGTAGGGCAGGTCTTCCAGGCGGCCGCCTTGGGCCAGGTAGCCTTTGCGGAAGCGGTAGTGGGAGATGGCGATGCCCAGCCAGGCGATGAAGCCACACATGCCCGAGGTGTTCAGTAGCCAGGTGTAGAGCGTGGAGTTGCCGACGATGGAGGTAAAGAAGCACAGTGCGCCGACCAGGGTGGTGGCATACAGCGCGTTGCGCGGCACGCCGCTGTTGGAGAGGCGGGCGAAGAGTCTGGGCGCTTTGCCCTGCAGGGCCAAGTTGTAGAGCATGCGGGTGGAGGCGTACATCCCCGAGTTGCCCGCCGAAAGGATGGCCGTGAGGATCACCGCGTTCATCACGCTGGCGGCAGCCGCAAAGCCGGCGCGTTCGAACAGCAGGGTAAACGGCGAGACGCTGATGTCGCTGGCATCGTTCTTCATAAGATTGGGATCGGTGTAGGGAATCAGCACGCCAATCACAAAGATCGCCAGGATGTAGAACATCAGGATTCGCCAGAACACCTGGCGGATGGCGATGGGGATGTTCTTCCTCGGGTTCTCGGATTCACCGGCGGCGATGCCGATCAGCTCCGTGCCCTGGAACGAGAAACCGGCGATCATCGCGACTCCGACCATGGCCTGGAGCCCGCCGACGAAGGGTGCATCGCCCTCGGTGAAGTGGCTGAAACCGGGGGACGCGATGCCGCCCATGATGCCGAAGATGGTGGCCAGGCCGATGCCGATGAAGATCACTACCGTGACCACCTTGATCAGCGCGAACCAGAATTCGCTCTCGCCGAAACCCTTCACCGACACGACATTCAGCAAGAACATCAGGCCGAGGAACAGGGCGCTCCAGTAGATCCCCGGGATGTCTGGGAACCAGAAACTCATGATCAGCTGGGCCGCCACCAGTTCGGCGGCAATGGTCACCGCCCAGTTGTACCAATAGTTCCAGCCCAGGGCGAAGCCGAAGCCTTCATCGACGAAGCGGCTGCCATAAGTGCTGAACGAGCCGGAAACAGGCATATGGGCAGCCATTTCACCCAGGCTGGTCATGAGGAAGTAGACCATCAGACCAATCAGCGCATAAGCCAGTAGCGCGCCGCCGGGGCCGGCGGTCGCAACCGTCGCACCGGATGCGACGAACAGGCCGGTGCCGATGGAGCCGCCAATGGCGATCATGTTCAGGTGGCGAGGTTTCAGGTCCCTGTGCAGCCCTTCCCTTGGGGGCGTAGCACTGCCGATGTTCAAGTTGGTCACGCAAAACTCCAGGTATCCCGGTCAATGCCGGGCCAGGCAGCCAGCGAGTGGCCGCTCCATTGGGGATCAGGTTGGGTTGCCCGCCGAATTAGCTGTGGCGGGCGCTGTAGATTCGGAAGCCGTCACCCTCTGCGAGTGTGCGGCAGGGGCCGAGGTAACGCTCGATGAGCGGCGGATATTTGAGGAAGCTGTTGGCCACCAGGCGCAGTTCGCCACCGCGCTGCAGGTGGGCAACTGCCTCGTGCAGCAAGTCTTCGCTGGCCTGGTAGTCGGTGTGCACGCCCTGGTGGAACGGCGGATTGCTGACGATGGCGCTGAGCCCTTCAGGGGCACCGTGGATGCCATCGGCCGTCATCACATCGGCCTCCAGGCCATTCGCGGCCAGGGTCAGGCGGCTGCTGGCAGCGGCGAAGGCGTCCACGTCCAACAACGTCAGGCGGCTCTGTGGATAACGTCGCTTGAGCACCGCCCCCAGCACCCCTGCACCGCAGCCGAAATCGAGCATGTGGCCACCGGGCAGGCCGTCCAGCTGCTGCAGGAGCAGCGCGGTGCCGCGGTCGAGTCGACCGTGGCTGAAGACACCAGGCAGGCTGATGACCTCCAGCGGACCATCCGCCAGCTCCAGGCGATAGCGCTGGGCAAGGCTTTCCAGATCGGGCGCGGCGGGGGGCTGTTCGATGCTTACCTGCCAGAGTTGGCAGTGGCGTGCGCTATCCAGCTTGCGTGGCTTGCCGAACGCGGCCAGTTGCTTGGCGGCGCGCTCGATGCCGCCGCGCTTCTCGCCCACGAGGAACAGTTCGCCAGCCGGCAAGCGCGCAGCCAGGGCAGCCAGCAGATAGTCGGTCAGCTCGCGGGATTTCGGCAGGAACAACACGGCGGCGACGAACTCGCTTTCAGGCGCTGTAGTACCGAAGTCGCAGCGGCCGGGAAAACGCACGTCCAACGCCGCCTGTTCGCCTGCATGCCAGCTCCAGCCGCGGGCCTGTGGCAGGGTGCCGAGCAGGTCATCGGCGGGGAGGCCGGCCAGCATTACCGGGCCTTGGAAGAGTTCCGCTTGGCGGAGCAGCACTTCACTGCGCGGGTCCATGGGCAAGGCTCCTGAAAAAAGCCGGGAATTCTAGCAGAACGCCCGGGCTTCAACCGACCACCCGGAGCGGCGCACCGTCGGAAAAGGCGCGAGCATTCTCCGCCAATTGCACGACGATCCGCTGTCGCGCCTCACGGCTGCCCCAGGCATTGTGGGGGGTGACGATCAACCTGGGGATATCTCCGGCCAGCAGCGGGTTGCCGTCGCGCGGGGGCTCCTGGGTCAGGACGTCGGTGGCGGCACCGCCAAGGTGGCCGTTGCGCAGTGCATCGGCGAGGGCTTGCTCGTCCACCAATCCACCACGGGCGGTGTTGACCAACAGGGCACCGGGCTTCATCGAGGCCAATTCGGTTGCGCCGATCATGTTGCGCGTCTGGTCGTTGAGCGGGCAGTGGAGGGTCAGGGCGTCCACCTGTGGCAGCAGCTGATGCAGCGGCATCCGATCCGCGCGTGGCGGGCGGCCAGGCAATTGGCCGAGCAGTACGCGCATGCCGAAGGCTTCGGCCAGTCGCGCAACCGCGCCGCCCAATTCGCCGTGGCCGAGCAGGCCGAGGGTCTTGCCTTGCAGCTCGATGATCGGGAAGTCCAGCAGGCAGAATTGGCTGGCCTGCTGCCAGCGGCCGGCGCGTACGGCAGTCTGATAGTCCGGCAGGCGGGTGGCTAAAGCGAGCAACAGTAGCAGCGTGTGTTGCGCCACCGAGGGAGTGCCGTAGGCCTGGCAGTTGCTTACGGTAATGCCTTGGGCGCTGGCGGCGGCCAGGTCGACGTTGTTGGTGCCGGTGGCCGCCACCAGGATCAGCTTGAGATCCGGGCAGGCGGCGAGGGTCGTGGCGTCGAGCGGGACCTTGTTGCTGATTGCGACCTGGGCACCCTGGAGGTGCTCGATCACCTGGTCGGGAGCGGTGTGCGGGTGCAGGTCCAGTTCATCGAAGGCCTGCTGGAGCGGTGCCATGTCGAGGTCGCCGAGGTCGAGGGAGGCGTGGTCGAGGAACACTGCGCGGCTTATTTTCATGCTGAGCTGTACCTTTTTCTGAGACATCCGAAGGCGTAAGGTGGCCAGCCTATCAGACCCGCTCCCAACCTTCGGAGGTCGCATGTACTGGACGGAATTCCTCACTGTTGCCCTGATCCATCTGCTCGCCGTGGCCAGCCCCGGCCCGGACTTCGCCATCGTGGTGCGCGAGAGCGTCGCCCACGGTCGTCGCGCGGGCACTTGGACGGCGTTCGGTGTGGGTACGGGAATCTTCGTGCATGTGGCGTATTCGTTGTTGGGCATTGGCCTGATCGTGTCGCAGTCGATCATGCTGTTCAATGCGTTGAAGTGGTTGGCTGCGGCTTATCTGCTCTATATCGGTATCAAGGCGCTGCGTGCCAAGCCCTCTGACCCGGTGGCAGCCGAGGCGGCGCTGGTCGCCGGCGAGCGCAGCTCGCGCGGGGCCTTCGCAACCGGCTTCGTCACTAATGGCCTGAATCCCAAGGCGACGCTGTTCTTCCTCTCGCTGTTCACCGTGGTGATCAATCCCCAAACGCCTCTGGCGGTGCAGGCGGGTTATGGCGTGTACCTGGCCTTTGCTACCGCAGTGTGGTTCTGCCTGGTGGCGATGCTATTCAGTCAGCGCCGCGTACGCGCCGGTTTTGCCCGCATGGGGCACTGGTTCGATCGCCTGATGGGTGCCGTGCTGGTGGGGCTTGGCGTCAAGCTGGCGTTTACCGAGCTGAAGTAAGAAAGTTGATCGCCCAGTTACGACTTTGGCGGGCAAGCCTTGTGGGTGCGAATTCATTCGCAAAGGGGTACGCAGTGACCCCATGTAATTCCAGGGCAGGCCTCGAGTCTGCTTGGCAAATGGATTGGCTCTGTCCCAGTTAAGTGTTGTCACTGGCTGGCTCCCTTGTAGGAGCCAGCTTGCTGGCGAACGGGCTCATTTCGCGAGCAAGAACTCGGCGTCCCCCTCGCTCCTACAGGGCTCTCAGCCCGACCGTTGATGGCTAGCAACAGCTAACGCCGACAGAGCCAATGGGTTTGCCTGCACACGGAGAGGGGGGCTGAGGCCCGGCTGGCTGCCTCACTAAAAAAACTTTACGAATTGTCGGAGGAGTTGCCTATCCGAGTTGAGGCCGACACTCCTTAGAGCTTCGCCACAAAAAAAGGCGCGGTATCGACCGCGCCTTTTTCATTCTGCTTACGCTGTTACAGCAGTTCGACGGCCACCGCAGTCGCTTCGCCACCGCCGATGCACAGCGAGGCAACGCCACGCTTGCCGCCCTTGTTACGCAGGGCGTTGATCAGGGTGAGGATGATCCGCGAGCCGGTGGAACCCACCGGATGGCCCTGGGCACAGGCTCCACCGTAGACGTTGACCTTGGCATGGTCGAGGCCGTGCTCACGCATCGCCAGCATGGTGACCATGGCGAAGGCTTCGTTGATTTCGAACAGGTCGACGTCGTCCTTGTTCCAGCCGGTTTTCTTGAACAGGTTGGTCATGGCGCCGATCGGCGCCAAGGTAAACTCGCTCGGATCCTGGCTCTGGGTGGCGTGACCAACGATCTTCGCCAGCGGCGTGAGGCCGCGGCGGGAGGCTTCTTCGGCAGTCATCAGCAGCAAGGCGCTGGCGCCATCGGAGATCGAGCTGGCGTTGGCGGCGGTGATGGTGCCGTCCTTCTTGAACGCAGGTTTCAGGCTCGGAATCTTGTCCAGGTTGGCGGTCAGAGGCTGTTCGTCGTCCTTGACCAGGACCTCACCCTTACGGGTGACGACGTTGACCGGGACGATCTCGGCGGCCAGCGATCCATCGGCGATGGCGGCCTGGGCGCGCTTCAGTGACTCGATGGCATAGGCGTCCATCTCTTCGCGGGTCACACCGTACTTGTCAGCGGTTTCCTGGGCGAAGGATCCCATCAGCCGGCCGCTGCGGGCATCCTCCAGGCCGTCGAGGAACATGTGGTCCTTGATTTCGGCATGGCCCATGCGCAGGCCGGTACGCGCTTTTTCCAGCACGTAGGGGGCGTTGGACATGCTTTCCATGCCGCCAGCGACCATGATCGAGTTGGTGCCGGCTTTGAGCAGGTCGTGGGCCAGCATCACGGCTTTCATGCCGGAACCACACAGTTTGTTGATGGTGGTGCAGCCAGCGGTCGCCGGCAGGCCGGCGTTTAGCGCAGCCTGGCGTGCCGGGCCTTGCTTGAGGCCTGCGGGCAGTACGCAGCCCATGATCACTTCCTGGACATCAGCGGGCTGGAGACCCGCGCGGGCAACGGCCTCGCGGATGGCGAGCGCACCCAGGTCCACTGCGGAAACGCTGGACAGGCTGCCCTGGAGTCCGCCCATGGGAGTGCGGGCGCCGCTGACAATGACGATATCGGACATCTGGAACCTACCTCATTGGATGATGTGACGCGACTGGACGAGCGCGGCGATTCTAACTCGTGACTGAAACTGGCCAAAGGGTCACGGGAAAAATCATTCTTTTGACTGATTAAGCGTCCTGCGAAGGAGCCTAAAGTCGGGAAAAGCCAAAAACCACAACTCCTCACCAGGTGTGCTCCCTATGCTTCAGACCCGAATCATCGAACCCGCAGCCAATGCCTACACCTACCCCCTCCTGATCAAACGCCTGCTGATGTCGGGCAGCCGCTACGAGAAAACACGCGAGATCGTCTACCGGGACAAGGTTCGCCACAGTTACGCTACCTTCAACGAGCGGGTCGCGCGTTTGGCGAATGTCCTCACCGAGGCCGGTGTTAAGGCTGGAGACACGGTGGCAGTGATGGATTGGGATAGCCATCGTTACCTGGAGTGCATGTTCGCCATCCCGATGATCGGGGCGGTGCTGCACACCATCAATGTGCGCCTGTCACCTGACCAGATCCTTTACACCATGAACCATGCCGAGGATCGTTTCGTGCTGGTCAACAGCGAGTTCGTGCCGCTGTACAACGGCATTGCTGCGCAGCTGACCACGGTGGACAAGACGCTGCTGCTCACTGATGCGCCCGAGAAGACGGCCGACCTGCCGAATCTCTTGGGCGAATACGAGACGCTACTGGCGGCGGCTAGCTCAACCTATGCTTTCCCCGACTTCGACGAAGACTCGGTCGCCACCACCTTCTACACCACCGGCACCACGGGCAATCCCAAGGGCGTCTACTTCACCCATCGCCAGCTGGTGCTGCACACCTTGTCGATGGCGGCGACCATTGGCGCCCTGGACAGCATCCGCCTGATGGGCACTGACGACGTGTATATGCCCATCACCCCGATGTTCCACGTCCATGCCTGGGGCGTGCCATATGTTGCCACCATGCTCGGCGTCAAACAGGTCTACCCGGGCCGTTACGAGCCAGACATGCTTTGCCGCCTCATCAAGGAGGAGAAAGTCACCTTCTCCCATTGCGTGCCGACCATCCTGCAGATGGTGATGAACGCACCCAACGCCCAGGGGCACGACTTCGGTGGGCTGAAAATGATCATCGGTGGGAGCGCGCTGAATCGCACCCTGTATGAAACGGCCAAGAGCCGTGGGATCCAGCTCACCGCGGCCTATGGCATGTCTGAAACCTGCCCGCTGATCTCCGTTGCCCACCTCAACGAGGAGCTGCGTGCCGGAAGTGAGGATGAGCGCATCACCTACCGCATCAAGGCTGGTGTTCCTGTCCCTCTGGTCGAGGCAGCGATCATGGGGGGGGGCGACGGCCAATTGCTGCCCGCCGATGGTGAGGCCCAGGGCGAGCTGGTGCTACGCGCACCCTGGCTGACCTTCGGCTATTTCAACGAGCCGGAGAAGAGCGAGGAGCTGTGGGAAGGCGGCTGGTTGCACACGGGCGACGTGGCGACCGTGGACGGCATGGGTTTCATCGACATCCGTGACCGTATCAAGGATGTGATCAAGACGGGTGGCGAATGGATTTCCTCGCTGGAGCTGGAGGATCTGATCAGCCGGCACCCGGCCGTGCGTGAAGTGGCGGTGGTCGGTGTACCCGATCCTCAATGGGGGGAGCGCCCCTTCGCCCTGGTGATCGTGCGTGACGGACAGTCGTTGGACGCTAAAGGGCTCAAGGAACATCTCAAGCCCTTTGTCGAACAAGGTCACATCAATAAGTGGGCCATTCCCAACCAGATCGCGCTTGTTACCGAAATTCCCAAGACCAGTGTCGGCAAGTTGGACAAGAAACGCATTCGCGTCGATATCGCACAATGGCAGGCTGCCGGTAGCGCATTCCTCTCCGCACTTTGAGTGCCCGCGGGCCGCTGTCTGGAGAGGCGCGGCCCGCAGCCAAGCAAACGCTTGGCTTACATATTGCTCACTTGTGAGAAATCTTGGCTATGTTTCTTACCGAAGGACTGGACGGAGCCATCGGAAGGAGCGAGCCAGACAACCTGGGGGCTGCAAATCACACTTTCGAGGGATCAAGCGTTAATACCTGCTGGCTATAGTCCGTACCAATCCATAACAAAAAACATACATGGAGTAGCGTCGATGACAAAAACCACCCAGCTCTGGCGCCTGGCAAGATTGCCCTTGGCCGTCAGCCTCGCTTCCACACTCGCCGCTCCGGCATTCGGCGTCACCTTCAACATCGGGGAAATCGAGGGCCAGTTCGACTCGGCTCTCTCCGTGGGAGCCAGTTGGTCGATGCGTGGGGCTGATCCGGATCTGATCGGCGTCAACAACGGTGGCGATGGCCTTTCACAGACCTCCGACGATTCCCACCTGAACTTCAAGAAAGGCGAGACCTTCTCGAAGATCTTCAAGGGCATTCATGACCTGGAGTTGAAGTACGGCGATACCGGTGTGTTCGTACGCGGCAAGTACTGGTACGACTTCGAGCTGAAGGACGAGAGCCGTCCGTTCAAGGACATCGACGACAGCGGGCGGAAAGAAGGGGCCAAGGCCTCCGGGGCTGAACTGCTCGACGCCTTCGTCTATCACAACTACGACATCGCCGACCTGCCTGGCTCGGTCCGCCTGGGTAAGCAAGTCGTCAGCTGGGGTGAGAGTACCTTCATCGGCAACAGCATCAACTCGATCAACCCGATCGACGTGTCGGCATTCCGCCGTCCGGGCGCCGAGATCAAGGAAGGTCTGATTCCGGTCAATATGTTCTATGTGTCCCAGAGCCTGACCGACAACCTGTCGGCTGAGGCCTTCTACCAGTTGGAGTGGGACCAGACCGTTGTCGATAACTGCGGCACCTTCTTCGCCCAGCCTGACGTGATTGCTGATGGCTGCGACGATAACCTCCGCGTATTGAGAAAGGCATCGAGCCTGAGCCCCGCTGCTCTCGCTGCCTTGAGTCGGTTCGGGGTAAATGCCAACGAGGAAGGGGTACTGGTTCGTCGCGGGCCGGACCGTGATGCGGATGACGACGGCCAGTACGGCCTTGCTCTGCGCTACTTCGCCGAGCAACTCGATACTGAATTTGGTGGCTACTTCATCAACTACCACAGCCGGGCTCCGATTTTCAGCGGCGCGAGCGCTACCCAGGCGCAGCTGAATGCAATCAACGCCGGTTTGCCAAACGTTCCGGCCCTTGGCGCCAACAACCCGGCTAACCTTCGCCCGTTGGCAGTCGCCGGTTCTTCGAACTACTTCGTCGAGTACCCAGAGGATGTCCGCCTCTACGGCTTGAGCTTCTCCACCACTCTGCCCACCGGTACTGCCTGGAGTGGTGAGGTCAGCTACCGTCCTAACCTACCGGTCCAGCTGAACACCACCGATATCCTCTTCGCGGGTGTCGACTCCCTTGGCGGACTGTTCGGCAACGCTTCGCTGCTGCCAGGCGTTCCGGGACAGGACCTGCACGGCTATCGCCGCAAGGAAGTGACCCAGTTCCAGACGACCTTCACGCACTTCTTCGACCAGGTCATGGGGGCTAGCCGCCTGACTCTGGTGGGTGAGGTCGGCGTCGTTCATGTCGGTGGCCTGGAAAGCACCTCCGAGGTTCGTTATGGCCGTGACCCAGTCTTCGGCCCTGGTCCGCTGCCGGCCACAGGGCCAATCAATACTTGCGTGGCTCTGAATACCAGCACGCTGGGTAGCGCCACCGCAGAGAACGTCAGCAAGTATTGCGAAGACGATGGTTTTGTCACCAGCACGTCCTGGGGTTACCGCATGCGCGCCGTGTGGGATTACAACGATGTGTTCGCCGGTGTGAACCTGAAACCCAGCATCGCCTGGTCCCATGACGTCGATGGTTACGGTCCGAATGGTCTCTTCACCGAGGGCGCCAAGGCAGCCAGCCTGGGCCTGGATGCCGAGTACCAGAACACCTACACCGCCAGCCTGGCCTACACCGACTTCTTCGGCGGCAGGTACAACACCTCGATCGACCGCGATTTTCTTGCGCTCAGCTTCGGCGTGAACTTCTAAGCGGACTGGAATCTTGAGGAAAACGAAATCTATGAAAACAACAAAGAGTCTGCTGCAAACCGGCGCCCTGGCGCTGTCCCTGATGGCCTCCGGCGTCATGGCTGCGGTATCTGCCGACGAAGCAGCCAAACTGGGCACCAGCCTGACCCCGTTGGGCGCCGAGAAAGCCGGCAACGCTGATGGCACCATCCCAGAGTGGACCGGCGGTCTGCCGCAGAACGCCGGTAGCGCTGACGCCAAGGGCTTCCTGTCTGACCCCTTCGCCAACGAACAGCCGCTGTTCACCATCACCGCGCAGAACGTTGACCAGTACAAGGACAAGCTGACCCCCGGCCAACTGGCGATGTTCAAGCGCTACCCCGACACCTACAAGATGCCGGTGTACACGACCCACCGTTCGGCGTCCGTGCCGGCCAACGTGGTCGAAGCCACCCAGTACAACGCCACCAACACCAAGCTGGTGGAAGGCGGAAACGGTCTGGAGAACTTCCGTACCGCCAACCCCTTCCCGATTCCGAAGGACGGCCTGGAAGCCATCTGGAACCACATCACCCGCTATCGCGGTGGCAGCGTGCGCCGTCTGGTGACCCAGGCGACCCCGCAGCCGAATGGTTCTTATAGCCTCGTGTACTTCCAGGACGAGTTCACCTTCCGCGACAAGTTGAAGGACTACGATCCGAACAAGCCGAGCAACGTGCTGTTCTACTTCAAGCAGCGCGTGACCGCGCCATCGCGCCTGGCGGGCAACGTCCTGCTGGTGCACGAGACCCTGAACCAGGTGAAGGAGCCGCGTCTGGCATGGCTCTACAACGCTGGCCAGCGTCGTGTGCGCCGTGCACCGCAGGTGTCCTACGACGGTCCGGGTACCGCCGCCGACGGCCTGCGGACCTCCGACAACTTCGACATGTACAACGGTGCACCCGACCGGTACGAGTGGAAGCTGGAAGGCAAGAAGGAGATCTATATCCCCTACAACGCCTACAAGCTGGACTCGCCGAAGCTCAAGTACAGCGACATCATCAAGGCCGGCCATATCAACCAGGACCTGACCCGCTACGAGCTGCACCGCGTGTGGCACGTCGTGGCTACCCTGAAGCCGGGCGAGCGCCACATCTACGCCAAGCGTGACTTTTACATTGACGAGGACACCTGGCAAGCCGCTGCCATTGACCATTACGACGGTCGTGGCACTTTGTGGCGCGTTGCCGAGGCGCATGCCCAGTATTACTACAATAAGCAAGTGCCGTGGTACACGCTGGAGAGTCTCTATGACCTGCTGTCCGGCCGCTACCTGGCGTTGGGCATGAAGAACGAGGAGAAACAGTCCTACGACTTCAGTTACACCGCCGGTGAAAGCGACTACACCCCGGCAGCGCTGCGTCAGGCAGGAGTTCGCTAACAGTTCGCAGCACCCTGTTAAGGAAGCCGGCCTCCGGGCCGGCTTTTTCTTGGCTGTAGTTTCCCTGGGGACTTCTATTGGGCTTCCGTAACGGCTAGGCTCGATTGGGTTCGCGCCCTTGAAATCGCTATTCCAAGAAGCCAGGTGATGACTGACCTTTCTAGTTCGCGATCCAGAGCGTCGGTAGCCGTACAGATGGCCGATGCACGATTCTTCCGTCCGCCACGGCCCGCCGGCTATGTGTCGCGGCCGCGCCTTTGTGAGCGCCTGACCGCGGGCCTGGGCGGACGCCTGTTGATGCTCAGTGCGCCAGCGGGATTTGGCAAAAGCTCCCTGGCGATCGAGTTTTGCGAGGTCCTTCCGGAGGGCTGGCAAAGCCTGTGGCTGAGCCTCAGCCGTCGCGACTGCGACCCTGGGCGTTTCCTCGAGCGCTTGTTGGACGGCTTGCGCCAGTTCTATCCCGGGCTTGGCGACGAGGCCATGGGCCTGCTGAAGATGCGTCAGCGGCACCAACCGTTCGCGTTTGAGCAATGGCTGGACGGTTTACTCGATGAAATGGCCGTGCGCCCAGAGTCCGGGCAGCCCCTGCTGCTGGTGCTGGACGATTATCACCTGGCGCAGAACGCGGTCTTGGACCGTTGCCTGCAGTTCCTTCTCAATCACTTGCCAGACGGCTGGGTGCTGTTGGTGACCAGTCGTCAACGGCCTGACTGGCACCTGGCGCGGCTGCGCCTGTCGCGACACTTGCTGGAACTCAATGAGCAGGACCTGCGCCTGACCGAAGATGAATGCCTGGCCCTGCTGCGCAGCCAGGGCGCCCGGCTGGAAGACGATGACCTGGAAGGCTTGCTGCAGCGCAGCGAAGGCTGGGTCGCCGGGCTGCGCCTCTGGCTACTGGCCGGCCAGGACAAGTCGGGTTGTGATGGCTCGGACATGACGCCCCTAGGCGACGAGAGCTTGATCCGCGAATACTTGCTTGAGGAAGTGATTGAGCGCCAGCCGGCGGACGTCCAGACCTTCCTCTACGAAACGGCACGCCTGGAGCGCATTTGCGCAGAGCTTTGCGATGCCGTACGCGAGAGCCACGACAGCAGTTCCATCCTGCGACACTTGCAGGCCCACCAGGTGTTCCTGGTCCCGCTGGACGAGCATGGCCGCTGGTTCCGCTATCACCATTTGTTCTCCGATCTTCTGCGCACGCGCCCGCTGTCCAGCGTCTCACCATCAGCCATCCATCTGCGGGCCTGTCGCTGGTTCAGCGCCCAAGGGCTGCTGGATGAAGCAATCGAGCAGGCGTTGCGCGCCGGCCAACCAGACGTTGCCGCTTCGCTGGTGCAGAATCTGTCGGAAGAGCAACTGCTGGCCAATCAGAATATCGCCATGCTGCTGCGCTGGAAGATGGACCTGCCGGACAGTCTCCTGTCCAGCACTCCCCGGCTGATCGTGCTCTACAGTCTTGCCTTGGGCCTGGCTTGTCAGCTGGACGCTGCGGAAGAGCTGGCCGGAAACCTCGCGCGTTTCCTGCCGGCCCCCGATGCCCTGCAGCAACGTAGCCTGATGGTGCAATGGCTGGCTATCAGCGGTGTCATTGCGCGTGGGCGTGGAGATATCCAGCGGGCCGAGCAGATGTGCGCCGAAGCCCTGTCCGCGCTGCCTCCAGAGAACTTCGGCCTGCGCCAGCTCTGTCTGTCGACTCTGGCCAACATTGCGATGGTGCGGGGCGATCTCTGGCGCGCGCGCGGGCTCAACCGGGAAGCGCTGGAGCATGCGCAGCGGGGGGCGAACCCCTTGTTCGAAGCGTTGGTGCACTATGATCGCGCCCGGGTGCTACAGGCCAGGGGCGAGGTATTGCGAGCCCTGCAGGAGGTCCAGCAAGGCCTCGAGCGGCTGCGCACCATCCGTACACCGCGTTCCTCTGTTGCCCGGGCGCGGTTGATGCTGTACCAGGGCTACCTGCTCAGCGTGCGGCTGCAACCTCAGGCTGCGCGGGCCAGTGTGTCGGCCGGAATTGCCGAGGCGCGGGATTGCCGCGATATCAGCTTGCTGATCGGGCACTGCGTGCTCGCTGGACTGGAAGGCCGTGAGGGGCGCTTCGCTGCAGCTTTCGCGCAATTGGCCGAGGCTGAGCGGCTCATGCATATCTGGGACGTGCCGCCAGTCTATTATCTAGCGATGATCACTCTGGCGAAATGCGATCTCTGGCTGGCCCAGGGGCAGATTGAACTCGCCGAAGCCTGGCTGCCGCGCCTGGCGGAAGCCTATGGTGGGGAGCACGCGGCTGCTGCGCCCGAGTTTCACCCGCAATTGCCCTTGTTCATTGAGCTGCAACTGGCCGTCCTGGCCCAGGCCCAGGGGCAGCACGAGGAAGCGGAGCGACGCCTGCGGGCCCTTTTGTTCAAGGCTGAAGCTCAAGGTGCGCAGCATCTGGCCTTGTGGGTCCAATTGAAGCTGGTATCGCTACTGCGCACCAGTCGGGAACGCGAAGCAGCCACCATCCTGAATATGGCGCTCGATGCACTTCCCTGTGGATCATTGCTGCCCTATCGGCAACTGCTACAAGAGCACCCACAGTGGCTGCGCGAGCAATTGGGGGCGCGCGATTCCGGGCCGGTTCGCGAACTGCTCGATCTGCTGCCAGGGGCCGCCCATGAGACTCTGCCTGAAGCGCTCGTTTCGGAAGCGCTCAGTTCGCGTGAGCTGGCGGTCCTGCGGCTGATTGCCCAGGGCTGCTCCAACCAAGAAATCAGCGAGAAGCTTTTCATCTCCTTGCACACAGTGAAGAGCCACGCCCGTCATATCAACGGTAAGCTCGGTGTGGAGCGCCGCACCCAGGCCGTGGCGCGCGCCAAAGCCCTGGGCTTGTTGCGCTGAAGTTGCGGGTGGTGCGCGGAGGTCAAGAGCTGGGCGGGCATTCTTCGGCGCGGCAGGCTGGGCCAGTTGGCCTTCCACATCCTGCTGGATGCCGGCCTGCACCAGGAGGAGTTCGCCCATGCTGGTGCGCACCTCGGCGTGGGGGGCTGTTCGGCCAGCTCCGCGACCCGCGCCAACAGTTGCCCTCGCACGTCACTACCCAGATGCACGAGCAGTTCGGGCATCCGTTTTGCCAGTTCCGCGCTGTAAAGCACCAGGTCTTCGCGATTGAGCTGGCGTAGCTCAAGAGGCGCATAAATATTCAGCGGCGGCCAGAAGTTCTCCTCGCTGACCATCCGCTGGTAGATCGACCCGATGAGCTCACCGTTGCGGCGGGGCAGGGCATTAACTTGGGTTTCATCGATCTCCTGAAGGGCCGCGATCATCTGCCGGTAATCTGCGCTGTCCCAAGGGCGCTGGATGTCGGGAATCTTCTGGCCGAGGTAGAACAGCTCGGCGGCCGGCACGCGCTGAGCGAGCAACAGAAGGAGGATGGCCAGCGCCGATAGCGGTTCGTGTTTCATCGAGCTGCATGGCTCCAATGTCCATTACCGCGACGAAGTCTGCCGGGACAAGCCGGCGCTGGTATTGATCCACGGCATGGTCGCTTCGCTCCACAGCTGGGACGGCTGGGGCGAAGCCTTTGCCCCGCACTACCGCATCATCCGCTTCGACGTTCCCGGCTTCGGCCTCACAGGGCCCAGGCGCAACGGCGAATACTCCGGCGAGCACATGATCGGCGTCCTCGGCCTGCTTCTGGACTACCTTGGCGTGACCAGGGCTTCGATCGCCGGCAATTCGCTCGGTGGCTACATCGCCTGGAACTTTGCCCTGGCCCGGCCGCAGCAGGTTGAGAAGCTGGTGCTGATTGACCCGGTCGGCATACCAGATGCGCAAGGCATCTTGGATGATCGCTGCCCGGGGCGACCGTTGCCATGCCGATGAGGATGCCGAGTGCATTGGTCGCTCAGGGCGCCAAGGAAGTCTACCGCCAGCCGGGGCGGATCAAGCCAGGGGGGGGATCGATCGTTACTACGACCTCAGCCCCCCCGCTCGGGCAACCGGTGGGCGATGATGGCAATCTTTCGGGTGCTGCTGAAGGTCAATCGCGAGGAGCTGGATTGCAGCAGCGAGCGGGTGGCGAACATCCAGGTGCCGACGCTGCTGATGTGGGGTGAGTGTGACCGCAGGATTTCACCCAAGCACGTGCCGCTCTGGCAGCGCAGCTTGCCCGGTCTCAAGTGAAGATATAGTGGCAAGTAGGGCACATTCCCATGGAGGAGATTCCGTAGCAGACGTCGGCGATGCCATACGCTTCCTGCTCGGCTGAAGTGCTCTTGTGGAGGGCTTGCCTTGTCGGTTGGGCTGAGCCAGCGGTGGGACGCCAGCAGGGTCTGGCTTGAGGTTTCTCTCCGGCTCATCGTAGTAATTACGTGATGGTAGCGGTGCTCCTTCTTAAAGCGGCCCTTCATTCTGGCGCCTCGAAAAAGTGCCGCGCTGCTCTTTTCAGGATGTCCAGTTCTTCCACTCCGCGACGCATCTGCGCCCGTGTCCGCAATATCTCGCTTTTTGGCTTCGACCATTTCGCAGGTCTGCTTTCGAACCTACCAGGGGGCAACTGCCTTTACCCATTTGTGGAAACCATGGGGCGAAACTCCGAGGCGTGCGGTAGTTTTCGGCGCTGAATTACTGGGCTCGACGATCTGACTGGTCTTCTCTGCCTTTAGCTGCAGTGTGAACCGCAGGGTGCTATCTCCTTCGATGCTCAATACATGGACCGGGGATGTATGACGTGATGGGTTAGTACTGGGCGATTCAGCGGGATGACAAAAAAGTTTCTATTTAGTGTTGACGGCGCGTTTTGGATCCCTATAATGCGCACCTCTTCCGGCGCAGTCGCCAAGTAAAACTCCTTGAGATTCAATGAGTTAAGCTTGATAAGTGGTGAGCTGGAAGGTTCTTGCCTCGCAAGGCTCGCCAGTGGCGGGGGAGGCTGGAAAGGAGGTGTTGACAGCGAATTTGAATGCTGTAAGATGCGCCTCCCGCTGACGAGAAGAGAGATCGGATCGAAAGCGCAAGCGGTTGAGTAGAAACGAAAAATTTCGAAAAACAGCTTGACAGAAAGAAAGGCTGCTGTAGAATGCGCGGCCTCGGTTGAGACGAAAGGCTTGATCGAAACGCTCTTTAACAACTGAATCAAGCAATTCGTGTGGGTGCTTGTGGAGTAAGACTGATAGTCAACTGATTATCAGCAACACAAGTAACTCTTCGTGAATTCAAAGAGTTTATTTGCGATTGCTGAGCCAAGTTTAGGGTTTTCTCAAAACCCAAGCAGTATTGAACTGAAGAGTTTGATCATGGCTCAGATTGAACGCTGGCGGCAGGCCTAACACATGCAAGTCGAGCGGCAGCGGGTCCTTCGGGATGCCGGCGAGCGGCGGACGGGTGAGTAATGCCTAGGAATCTGCCTGGTAGTGGGGGATAACTCGGGGAAACTCGAGCTAATACCGCATACGTCCTACGGGAGAAAGCGGGGGATCTTCGGACCTCGCGCTATCAGATGAGCCTAGGTCGGATTAGCTAGTTGGTGGGGTAATGGCTCACCAAGGCGACGATCCGTAACTGGTCTGAGAGGATGATCAGTCACACTGGAACTGAGACACGGTCCAGACTCCTACGGGAGGCAGCAGTGGGGAATATTGGACAATGGGCGAAAGCCTGATCCAGCCATGCCGCGTGTGTGAAGAAGGTCTTCGGATTGTAAAGCACTTTAAGTTGGGAGGAAGGGCAGTAAGTTAATACCTTGCTGTTTTGACGTTACCGACAGAATAAGCACCGGCTAACTTCGTGCCAGCAGCCGCGGTAATACGAAGGGTGCAAGCGTTAATCGGAATTACTGGGCGTAAAGCGCGCGTAGGTGGTTCAGCAAGTTGGAGGTGAAATCCCCGGGCTCAACCTGGGAACTGCCTCCAAAACTACTGAGCTAGAGTACGGTAGAGGGTGGTGGAATTTCCTGTGTAGCGGTGAAATGCGTAGATATAGGAAGGAACACCAGTGGCGAAGGCGACCACCTGGACTGATACTGACACTGAGGTGCGAAAGCGTGGGGAGCAAACAGGATTAGATACCCTGGTAGTCCACGCCGTAAACGATGTCGACTAGCCGTTGGGATCCTTGAGATCTTAGTGGCGCAGCTAACGCGATAAGTCGACCGCCTGGGGAGTACGGCCGCAAGGTTAAAACTCAAATGAATTGACGGGGGCCCGCACAAGCGGTGGAGCATGTGGTTTAATTCGAAGCAACGCGAAGAACCTTACCTGGCCTTGACATGCTGAGAACTTTCCAGAGATGGATTGGTGCCTTCGGGAACTCAGACACAGGTGCTGCATGGCTGTCGTCAGCTCGTGTCGTGAGATGTTGGGTTAAGTCCCGTAACGAGCGCAACCCTTGTCCTTAGTTACCAGCACGTGATGGTGGGCACTCTAAGGAGACTGCCGGTGACAAACCGGAGGAAGGTGGGGATGACGTCAAGTCATCATGGCCCTTACGGCCAGGGCTACACACGTGCTACAATGGTCGGTACAAAGGGTTGCCAAGCCGCGAGGTGGAGCTAATCCCATAAAACCGATCGTAGTCCGGATCGCAGTCTGCAACTCGACTGCGTGAAGTCGGAATCGCTAGTAATCGTGAATCAGAATGTCACGGTGAATACGTTCCCGGGCCTTGTACACACCGCCCGTCACACCATGGGAGTGGGTTGCTCCAGAAGTAGCTAGTCTAACCGCAAGGGGGACGGTTACCACGGAGTGATTCATGACTGGGGTGAAGTCGTAACAAGGTAGCCGTAGGGGAACCTGCGGCTGGATCACCTCCTTAATCGAAGACTTCAGCTTCTTCATAAGTTCCCACACGAATTGCTTGATTCAATTGCGAAAAGCGATTGGGTAATTAAGACCCGAGAGTAAGACGATTGGGTCTGTAGCTCAGTTGGTTAGAGCGCACCCCTGATAAGGGTGAGGTCGGCAGTTCGAATCTGCCCAGACCCACCAATTGTCACGGGACGTGGCCGGTCATGCAGATGGGGCCATAGCTCAGCTGGGAGAGCGCCTGCTTTGCACGCAGGAGGTCAGGAGTTCGATCCTCCTTGGCTCCACCATTACTCGACAATCGCTGAAAGCTCAGAAATGAGTGCCTCGCGAAGGGCATTGATTTCTGGTCTTTGCGCCAGAACTGTTCTTTAAAAATTTGGGTATGTGATAGAAGTAGACTGATTAATCTCTTTCACTGGTGATTAGTCAAGTCAAGGTAAAATTTGCGAGTTCAAGCGCGAATTTTCGGCGAATGTCGTCTTCACGTTCGAGGCTTATAACCAGATTGCTTGGGGTTATATGGTCAAGTGAAGAAGCGCATACGGTGGATGCCTTGGCAGTCAGAGGCGATGAAAGACGTGGTAGCCTGCGAAAAGCTTCGGGGAGTCGGCAAACAGACTGTGATCCGGAGATATCTGAATGGGGGAACCCACCTAGGATAACCTAGGTATCTTGTACTGAATCCATAGGTGCAAGAGGCGAACCAGGGGAACTGAAACATCTAAGTACCCTGAGGAAAAGAAATCAACCGAGATTCCCTTAGTAGTGGCGAGCGAACGGGGATTAGCCCTTAAGCTTCTTGGATTTTAGCGGAACGCTCTGGAAAGTGCGGCCATAGTGGGTGATAGCCCCGTACGCGAAAGGGTCCAGGAAGTGAAATCGAGTAGGACGGAGCACGAGAAACTTTGTCTGAATATGGGGGGACCATCCTCCAAGGCTAAATACTACTGACTGACCGATAGTGAACCAGTACCGTGAGGGAAAGGCGAAAAGAACCCCGGAGAGGGGAGTGAAATAGAACCTGAAACCGTATGCGTACAAGCAGTGGGAGCCTACTTGTTAGGTGACTGCGTACCTTTTGTATAATGGGTCAGCGACTTATTTTCAGTGGCGAGCTTAACCGAATAGGGGAGGCGTAGCGAAAGCGAGTCTTAATAGGGCGTTTAGTCGCTGGGAATAGACCCGAAACCGGGCGATCTATCCATGGGCAGGTTGAAGGTTAGGTAACACTGACTGGAGGACCGAACCGACTACCGTTGAAAAGTTAGCGGATGACCTGTGGATCGGAGTGAAAGGCTAATCAAGCTCGGAGATAGCTGGTTCTCCTCGAAAGCTATTTAGGTAGCGCCTCACGTATCACTCCAGGGGGTAGAGCACTGTTTCGGCTAGGGGGTCATCCCGACTTACCAAACCGATGCAAACTCCGAATACCTGGAAGTGTCAGCGTGGGAGACACACGGCGGGTGCTAACGTCCGTCGTGAAAAGGGAAACAACCCAGACCGTCAGCTAAGGTCCCAAAGTTATGGTTAAGTGGGAAACGATGTGGGAAGGCTTAGACAGCTAGGAGGTTGGCTTAGAAGCAGCCACCCTTTAAAGAAAGCGTAATAGCTCACTAGTCGAGTCGGCCTGCGCGGAAGATGTAACGGGGCTCAAACCATACACCGAAGCTACGGGTTCGTCGTAAGACGAGCGGTAGAGGAGCGTTCTGTAAGCCTGTGAAGGTGAGTTGAGAAGCTTGCTGGAGGTATCAGAAGTGCGAATGCTGACATGAGTAACGACAATGGGTGTGAAAAACACCCACGCCGAAAGACCAAGGGTTCCTGCGCAACGTTAATCGACGCAGGGTGAGTCGGTCCCTAAGGCGAGGCAGAAATGCGTAGTCGATGGGAAACGGGTTAATATTCCCGTACTTCTAGTTACTGCGATGGAGGGACGGAGAAGGCTAGGCCAGCTTGGCGTTGGTTGTCCAAGTTTAAGGTGGTAGGCCGAACACTTAGGCAAATCCGGGTGTTCAAGGCCGAGAGCTGATGACGAGTGTTCTTTTAGGACACGAAGTGGTTGATGCCATGCTTCCAGGAAAAGCTTCTAAGCTTCAGGTAACTAGGAACCGTACCCCAAACCGACACAGGTGGTTGGGTAGAGAATACCAAGGCGCTTGAGAGAACTCGGGTGAAGGAACTAGGCAAAATGGCACCGTAACTTCGGGAGAAGGTGCGCCGGTGAGGGTGAAGCATTTACTGCGTAAGCCCATGCCGGTCGAAGATACCAGGCCGCTGCGACTGTTTATTAAAAACACAGCACTCTGCAAACACGAAAGTGGACGTATAGGGTGTGACGCCTGCCCGGTGCCGGAAGGTTAATTGATGGGGTTAGCGCAAGCGAAGCTCTTGATCGAAGCCCCGGTAAACGGCGGCCGTAACTATAACGGTCCTAAGGTAGCGAAATTCCTTGTCGGGTAAGTTCCGACCTGCACGAATGGCGTAACGATGGCGGCGCTGTCTCCACCCGAGACTCAGTGAAATTGAAATCGCTGTGAAGATGCAGTGTATCCGCGGCTAGACGGAAAGACCCCGTGAACCTTTACTGTAGCTTTGCACTGGACTTTGAGCCTGCTTGTGTAGGATAGGTGGGAGGCTTTGAAGCGAGGACGCCAGTTCTCGTGGAGCCATCCTTGAAATACCACCCTGGCATGCTTGAGGTTCTAACTCTGGTCCGTCATCCGGATCGAGGACAGTGTATGGTGGGCAGTTTGACTGGGGCGGTCTCCTCCTAAAGAGTAACGGAGGAGTACGAAGGTGCGCTCAGACCGGTCGGAAATCGGTCGTAGAGTATAAAGGCAAAAGCGCGCTTGACTGCGAGACAGACACGTCGAGCAGGTACGAAAGTAGGTCTTAGTGATCCGGTGGTTCTGTATGGAAGGGCCATCGCTCAACGGATAAAAGGTACTCCGGGGATAACAGGCTGATACCGCCCAAGAGTTCATATCGACGGCGGTGTTTGGCACCTCGATGTCGGCTCATCACATCCTGGGGCTGAAGCCGGTCCCAAGGGTATGGCTGTTCGCCATTTAAAGTGGTACGCGAGCTGGGTTTAGAACGTCGTGAGACAGTTCGGTCCCTATCTGCCGTGGACGTTTGAGATTTGAGAGGGGCTGCTCCTAGTACGAGAGGACCGGAGTGGACGAACCTCTGGTGTTCCGGTTGTCACGCCAGTGGCATTGCCGGGTAGCTATGTTCGGAAGAGATAACCGCTGAAAGCATCTAAGCGGGAAACTTGCCTCAAGATGAGATCTCACTGGGATCTTGAATCCCCTGAAGGGCCGTCGAAGACTACGACGTTGATAGGTGGGGTGTGTAAGCGCTGTGAGGCGTTGAGCTAACCCATACTAATTGCCCGTGAGGCTTGACCATATAACACCCAAACAATCTGCGGATTGTGGGTGCGGATGGTGAAGTCGACAGACCGAAAATTGGCCTGAACTTGCAAACCAGACTGTCACATACCTGATTCGGGGTCGCGCCAGCGGCGAGACCCCAACCGAATTGCTTGACGATCATAGAGCGTTGGAACCACCTGATCCCATCCCGAACTCAGTAGTGAAACGACGCATCGCCGATGGTAGTGTGGAGCTTCTCCATGTGAGAGTAGGTCATCGTCAAGCTCCTATCCCAAACCCCCGATACGCCCAGGCGTGTCGGGGGTTTGTCTTTGGGCGCGGGAAAAACCGGCTTCGGTCCGGCCGTTGGAACAGGGCTGAAGGGGGAGCCGAAGCGCTGCAGATTTCCCCATGCCGGACAAGCAGTTTTGACAGCTTTGCCAGGGCCGGGCATTCAACGATTGGCAAAAGTGACTCGCCTAGGAAGTCGAAACAGAGACTTCAAACCAGTTCGGTAATCTGCTGCGAGCAAGAACCAGACTTACTTCTGATTACCTATCGGAAGTACCGCCCCGCCTCCGGTATCTCCCTAAACACACCAAATGAGCCATTATCGCGGTAATGTGTTCCAGCGCGGCAGTTGCGGCCAGTAGGCGGCGTGTAGAGAACGTCTTTATGTGTAGCGTATACGCGCTTTGGCGCGGTGCTCAATGGTGCCGATGCCATAACCTAACTCGCGCAGATGGTTGCTGTACTCCAGGTGCTCGCGGCTGTGGTGGCCTTCCTGGCCGATGAAACCGCGGATCTGCTCTTTGAGCACTGGCTCTTTGATCTGGTCGCGGAACAGCCGCACCGACTCGATGAAGAAGCACTCACCGTCGTGGAACAGCCCCGATATCGCGTCGAACAGGTGGGCCTTGGAGGCGTCGCCGTTGTGCCAATGCCGGGGCAGCGGGCTCGGCAGGTCGAAATCCATGTGGCGTGGGCAAATAACCAATCCTTCGGGTGTGGTACTTGCCATGGCGGCTATCTGAGTATGTCTTAACCATGTGGCAACTACCGGCTTGCTGGGTTTTGTCAGAAAGGTTATCAACTGCCAACCTTCAAGTCATATCTGGCCAGCAGCCAAAAGAACAAGAAGACACGATGAAGCAGCCGTTTACCTTTACCGCCGAACTGGTGCCGGTCGCGTATGCAGAGGCCCTGCTGGGACTTGCTGAGAAGTTGGGTGTCCCGCGCGATGCGCTGTTGGCTGCGGCGCTGCCAAGACAGGGAGTCCTTGGCAATCCCAATGGCCGCCTGTCATTCCTCGATTTCAATCAACTGGCCAGTGTGGCACTGGCGCAGTGTCGGGAGCCTGCACTAGGGCTGGTCCTCGGGCAACGCCTCAACGTCTCCATCTACGGCATTCTTGGCTACGCAGTGTTTTGTCCAGCGCCAGCCTCGTCCATGCCCTGCCATTCGCGTTGAAGTACTACCGAGTGCTTGACCTAGCCTACGAACTGGAACTGGTGGAGCAGTTCGATTGCGTGCAACCGAGTCCTTTCCCATAGGTTCGCTCGGCCGCTTTGCGCGTACGCCGCCTGCCACTGGCCCGCTCGGGCGATTTTCCCGATCTCGATAGCACTGTCCACATACTGCATATCATCGGCCGGAGCCTGCGTCGCCACCTGGCGGCCATGGGGATCGGTTACCAGCAAGTCTTGGACGAGATACGCAAGGGTCTGACCCTGCGATACATTGCCACCACCCATTTGCGGCTGTACGAGATTGCCAGCCTGCTTGGGTTCAGCGACCCGTCAAACCTCCGCCGCGCCCTCCGTAGATGGACGGGCAGGCTACCCAGCGATTATCGTGCCGAGCCATGAACCTGAATCCACAGCGCTCTGCACGCCAAGATGCGGTCGGGGCTCAGCGTTGCAACGGAGACATCTGATGAGAGAGCCAACGACCCTGATCCGTGAAACCTTCCCTGTCGGGCCTTTGCAGTGCAACTGCACCCTGATCGGCGATCCCATCAGCAAGAAGGCCATCGTGGTCGATCCAGGCGGTAACCATGAGCTGATCCTGGCGCGACTTCAAGCCCATGGGCTGAAGCTGGTCAGTATCATTCACACGCACGCCCACCTGGACCATTTCCTCGCATCTGGAGAATTGAAGAAGGCTACCGGCGCCACGCTCCACCTGCACAAGGAGGACCAGTTCCTCTGGGACAACCTGGAAATGCAATGCCGCATGTTTGGCGTGCCCTATAAGCCCGTACCATCGCCCGACCAGTGGCTGGCTGATGATGAGGAGTTGGCTTGTGGCTGCGGGGTGGCCTTGCACACGCCAGGGCATACACCTGGCTCCATGAGTTTCTGGTTTCCCCAGGCCAAGTTGCTGATTGCTGGCGATACGTTGTTCCGTCGCGGAATTGGCCGGACCGACCTGTGGGGCGGTGATTACGGCACCATCGAGCGTTCGATCAAGCAGCGCCTCTACAGCCTCGACGAGGACGCCACCGTGATTACCGGCCACGGTCCGGAAACCCGCCTGGGTGAGGAAATGCGTGAAAACCCCTTCGTGCGGGCCTGATACACGGAATTTCTACCGATTGTTGTGCTCTAATCGTGCGCAGCCGAGATCGGCTGTAAGAATTTTCAGGAGTAAAAAGTCCATGTTCACCCCGCGTCGCCTGATCATCGCCGCTACTGCCTTCGCCATGCTTTCGGGCTGTGCACAAACCCCTTACGACGTCCAGAGCCAAGCCCCAAGCGAAGGCAGCAGCATGAGCAAAACCGCCAAGTACGGCGCCCTCGGTGCTCTGGCTGGCGCCGTGGCAGGTGCTGCGATCAATCACGACAACCGTGGCAAGGGCGCGCTGATCGGTGCCGCCGTTGCGGGCGCGGCCAGTGCCGGCTACGGCTACTACGTCGACAAGCAGGAAGCCGAGCTACGCCGCAGCATGGAAGGCACGGGCGTCCAGGTGCAGCGTGATGGCGACAATATCAACCTGATCATGCCGGGCAGCATTACCTTCGCCACCGACTCGGCCGATATCGCCAGCAACTTCTACAACCCGCTGAACAACCTGGCGACCTCCTTCAAACAGTACGATCAGAACAACATCGAGATCGTCGGTCATACCGATAGCACTGGCAGCCATCAGTACAATATGACCCTGTCGCAGCGTCGTGCGCAGAGCGTGGCCAACTACCTGATGGCCCAGGGCGTCAACGGTGCCCGTGTCTCCTCCCGTGGCATGGGCCCTGACCAGCCTGCCGCCAGCAACGCCAATGAGGCCGGCCGTTCCCAGAACCGTCGTGTGGAAGTCAAGCTGACACCTATCCCCGGCGCTCAGGTTTCGCAACAGTAATACTGATCCCGCTGAGTGCAAGAAGGCCCGCATAAGCGGGCCTTCTTGTTTCCGGGGCTGTCTGTCGAAGGGCAACACGCTCAGCGCCAGTTATTGGATTCCTGTCTAAACTGGCGAGGTGAGTTTCACCGAATCTCGCCAAGCCTGCACGCCAGTTGTCAATGGCTGCTTGCTGGAATCCATGGAGTGGACAGGAGACAGCATGGAAGACGAATCCCCCTCTCTTTTACACCGCTTCGGTGTGCCAGCGCTCGTCACCCTTGTCTTGATCGTCGGCCTTGGCGGGCTGGTGCTCTGGCAGTGGCTGGCCCTGGAGGACCGTAACCGCAACGAGTACGAGCAGCGCTTTCGCATCGAGGCCGAAGAGATCGCTCAGCGCGTCAATGCCCGCATGCTGGCCTACGGCATGGTGTTGCGCGGAATGTCCGGCTTGATGGTGGGCAGTTCTAACGTCTCTGCCGAAGAGTGGTCCAGGGCGGCCGAACAGTTGCAGTTGCAGGATCGCTATCCGGGAATTCAGGCCCTGGCCTGGGCGCGTGCACTGAAGAAGCCGGAGTTGAGCCAGTTCGTCGGGGAAATCTGGGATCAGGGGAGGCGGGAGTTTCGTGTTTTTCCGCCGGGTGAGCGCGACGAGTATGTGGTAGTTCAGTACAGCAACCCCCTGGATTGGCGCAACCGTCGTGTGCTGGGTTACGACATGCTTAGCGAACCGGTGCGCAAGCTGGCCGTGGAGCAGGCGCGAGAGAGCGGCGAGGCCCGTCTGACGGGGCCGGTGAAGCTGAAGCAGGAAACCGAGCAGGACGTCCAGAGCGGTGTGCTGCTGTACATGCCGGTGTATCGGGTCGACGCGCCCATCACGACGGTCGAAGAGCGCCGCGATGCCTTACTGGGCACTGTGATCGGCGCATTCCGCGTGCACGACCTGATGGATGGCATCCTGGGGAGCCAGAACGCCCTTTATCAGATCGACCTGCGAGATATGGGCAGTCCTGATGACCCTTTGCTTGCCGGAGCCGAAAATGCCGCGCGACAGCCGCGCTTTCGCCAGGTCGAAAAGCTCAATCTGTTCGGCCGCACCTGGGCGTTGGGCATCAGCAGTACGCCCGATTATGAGGCCATGCTGGGCAATAACCGCCTGACCTTCAGCCTGTGGACCGGTCTCGCCGCTGCAGTTCTGCTAGGTCTGCTGGTCGGTGGCTATCTCTACCAGCGCGAGCGCCGTCTTTTGCTCACCCAGGCTGCCGCTGCGGAGTTGCGCGAGCGCGAGGAACGTTTCCGTCTTGTGGTTGAGGCCTCGCCTAATGCCATCCTGCTGGTTGATGCGCGGGGGCGAATCGAGATGGTCAATCGCCAGGTCGAGCAGCTGTTTGGATACAGCCGCGACGAGCTTCTGGGGGAGACGGTGGAACGGCTCCTGCCGGAGAGCTTCAGAGCGGCCCACGTGGGGCTGCGCAAGGGCTACCAGCAGAAGCCCGAGCAACGGCGAATGGGTAGTAACCGCGAACTCCATGGCCAGCATCGCGACGGTCAATTGATTCCCCTGGAGGTGGGCCTGTCGCCCATCCAGAGTGGCGGCGAACTGCTGGTCCAGGCGGTGATCATCGACATCAGCGAGCGCAAGGCAGCCGAGCAGCGCCTGCGCGACCAGGCCGAGCAGCTGATTCTGGCCAATCGCTACAAATCCGAATTCCTCGCCAACATGTCCCATGAGCTGCGTACGCCGCTGAACAGCATCCTGATTCTCAGCGATCAGCTGCGGCAGAACCTGGCCGGTAACCTCACTGAGCGTCAGGCCCGCCATGCCGATATTGTCCACAAGGCGGGCAATGACCTGTTGCAGCTGATCAACGATGTGCTCGACCTCGCCAAAATCGAGGCGGGGCGCATGCAGTTGAAGCTGGAGCCGCTCAACGTCCAGGACATGCTCGCCGAGCTGGATGGCAGCCTGCGCCCCATGGCCGAGATCAAGGGATTGCGCCTGGTCACAGAGGTCCAGGCGGGCGTTCCGCGGGTTATCCACAGCGACCGAGTGCGTCTGCATCAGATCTTGCGGAACCTGCTTTCCAATGCCCTGAAATTCACCGAGCACGGCGAAGTAGGGCTCAGCATTGAGCTGGACCCGGCAGGTGCTTGCGATGGACGCGAAGTGCTGCGCTTCGTGGTGCGCGACACCGGAATCGGCATCGCCGAGGACCAACGCGAACGAATTTTCCAGGCCTTCCAGCAGATAGACGGCTCCACCAGCCGCCGTTTCGGCGGCACGGGTCTGGGGCTGGCCATCACCCGGCAGTTGGTGCTGGCCCTGGAGGGCAGCATCAGCCTTGAAAGTGCGCCAGGCAAGGGGGCGAGCTTCATCGTGCGGCTGCCGGTAGCGGTAGCAGCGGTGCAGCCGACGATGGACGAGGCCTCGACGCAACCCCTGCGCAGCGGTCAGGGGCCAGCAGTGCTGATTGTCGAGGATGACGCCAATTTCGCCTCTGTGATTGCCGAGGAAGCGCAGAACCACGGGTTTGCCACCGTCCTCTGCCGCAGTGGCAAGCAGGCCATGACTGTGCTGCAGGAGGAGCGTTTCGTGGCGGTGATTCTCGACATCCTGCTGCCGGACGTCAGTGGATGGCAAATCTACCGGCGCCTGCGCAGCCTGGCCAACCATCGAGGAACGCCAGTGAACATCATCTCTTGCGTGCCCCAACCCCAGGACTGGGAGGAGGACGGTACCCGCTACCTGGTCAAGCCCATTGCACGCGAAGACCTGGAGCAGGTCTTCGAAGGCATCGAGCGGGTCGGCGTGGAGTCTCGTCGGCTGCTGCTGGTTGAGGATGTCGAGGTGGAGCGCGAACACTATCGCGAGCACCTGGAGCGGCTGGGCTTCGAGGTCACCGCCAGCGCCAGCGGCGAGGCGGCCAGCCAGGCCTATGCTGCGCAGTCGTTCGATGCCCTGGTGGTCGACCTCGACCTGCCCGACCAGGATGGGTTCGAATTACTCGAGCGGCTTGATCGCCTGCGGCCGTTGAACGGCGCGCGGGTGGTGGTCAATACGGGCGTGGACATCGAGCAGCAGAGTCTTCAGCACTTGCGCCGCTACTCGGCCGTGGTGGTGCGCAAGGCAGGCAATGACCTGGACGGGCTCAGTTCCGCTGTCGAAGGGTTTCTCGCCAGCGTGCGCGAGCCTAAGGGGCAGCAAGGTCATGCCGGTATCGTTGACCCGCTGGAGGGAGGGCGCGTGCTGCTGGTCGACGATGACGTGCGCAACATCTATGCCTTGAGCGCGCTGCTCGACGAGGTCGGCTTGAAGGTGACGGCCGCGAGCGATGGACTCGAGGCCATCGCCTGCTATCAGCGTGAGCCTTTCGATCTGATCTTGATGGACATGGCGATGCCCGAAATGGACGGCTACGCCGCCACCAGAGTCCTTAAGCAGAAGCACGGTTGCAGCATCCCTGTGATCGCACTGACGGCCCATGCCATGAAGGGTGATCGGGAGAAGTGCATTACCGCAGGTGCCGACGACTACCTTGCCAAGCCGGTGAGTCGTCAGGATCTGTTGGACATGCTCTATCGTTGGCTCGATAACCCGGGAGGTCGCGATGGCAGACCTGCAGCCTAGGGAAAATCCGTTGTACAACATCTTGCTGGTGGTGGATGACCGTCAGGAAAATCTCATCGCCATGGAAGCCTTGCTGGACAACGGAGATTGGCAAGTGCGTACCGCGGACTCGGGCGAAGCAGCGTTACGCTGCCTGCTTGAAGAAGAGATTGGCCTGGTGCTGCTGGACGTGCAGATGCCGCGCATGGATGGCTTCGAAGTGGCGCGGCTGATGCGCTGTAGCCCGTTGACTCGCTATACGCCCATCATCTTTATTTCCGCCATCGCCCATACCCAGGATGCGGTGCTGCGCGGTTATACCTCGGGCGCTGTGGACTTCATCCTCAAACCCTTCGACCCCCAGGTGTTGCGCTACAAGATCCAGTCGCTGCTGGCCCACGAACGCAATCGCCGCGATCTGTTGCACCTTAGCCAGCAACTCGACAGCGCCCGAGCCTTCAATGCGTCGGTGCTGGAAAACGCGGCGGAAGGCATTGTTGTGGTCGGCGAAGATGGCCTGATCAGCTTTGCCAACCCGGCCATGGCGCAGATGCTCCAGTGCAGCGTCGGCGATCTGGAGGGCAGACCGCTGCTGTCACTGTTCGGGTCCCCGGAAATGGCTGTCGAATGGCGTTTTTCGGAGTTCTATCGGCATTGGAGGCAGGGGCTGACCTACCGACTGCACGACGCGAGCCTGCAAACTCTGGGTGGAGAACGCCTGCCGGTAGCCGTGTCCTGCTCGCCCTTGCCGCGCGCCCAGCGCTCCATGGTGGTGATCGCCCTGGATATGTCGGTCGTACGCCACCTGCACGCCCAGCTCGAATCCCAGGCCATCACCGATGCCCTAACCGGGCTGCTCAACCGACGCGGCTTCTACCAGTCGCTGGAGTCGGTGCTGGCGCGCATCGAACGCAATGGCAAGCGCATGGCGGTGCTCTACCTCGACCTGGACGGCTTCAAGCTGATCAACGACTCCCTCGGCCACGACGCCGGAGACCATGTACTGCGTCGGGTGGCTGAACAGCTCAAGTCCTGCCTGCGTCCGTATGACGTGCTGGCGCGTGTAGGGGGCGACGAGTTCACCGCATTGCTGGATGTGCTCGAACATCCGGAGGATGCGGCACGGGTGGCGGAAAAACTCATCGAGCTTGTTTCGGTCCGGCAACGGATCGAAGGCATCGACGTTACCCTCGGCGCGAGCATCGGCATTGCCTGCTATCCGGAGTGCGGGCAGAGTGTTGACGGGCTGATGCGCGCTGCCGATATCGCCATGTACGAGGCCAAGCGCGCCGGGCGCCAGCAGTACCGCTTCTACTCGCCGGAGATGAATGGTCGCGCGCGTTCACGGCTGATGCTGGAAGAAAGCCTGCGTAATGCCATCGAGCACAGCGATTTCCACCTCGTCTATCAGCCGCAGATTTACCTCGAAAGTGGCCGCCTGCGCGGTTTCGAGGCACTGTTGCGCTGGGAGCATCGCGTGGCCGGCACCGTGGCCCCCAACGTGTTCATACCGCTGTTGGAAGAAACCCGCCTGATCAACCGGCTGGGGGATTGGGTTATCCGCGAAGGCGCTAACCAGTGCAAGACTTGGCTCCCTCGATTTGGCGAGGACCTGGTAATCAGCCTCAATGTCAGCCCGGTGCAGTTCAGCATGCCGCAGTTGCTGAGCGACCTGCAGCGAGTGCTTGACGACCTGCAACTGCGGCCCAGCCAACTCGAAGTGGAGGTGACCGAAAGTGCCCTGATGCAGGATCTGGAGCAGACTCGCAAGAAGTTGCAACAGCTGCGCGCCTTGGGTGTACGCATAGCCATCGACGATTTTGGGACGGGATATTCCTCCCTGGCCTACCTGCGGCATTTCGAATTGGACACCTTGAAGGTCGACCGGTTATTCATTGCCAGCATGCTGGACTCCCCGCGTGATGCCGCCGTCGTGAGCACCATCATCGACCTGGGGCGGCACCTGGGGCTGGAGGTGATCGCTGAAGGCGTGGAAACCATGGCTCAGCGCGACTGGTTGCTGGACCACGGCTGCGCCATCATGCAGGGCTTCCTGGTCGCGCCGGGAATGGCGGCCGCTGCCGCCGGGGCTTTTCCGATGCAAGTGGAGTGGGGGGCGTTACGCTCCACGCCGGTCCCGGCTCTCTCCCCCGCCCCCTCTCCCTGAGCGGAGAGGGTGGCCGAGCCTTACTCGATAAATCGTCCATTTTCCGTTTCGCTCCATAGCGCACTTCCAGCTCCCCGGGCCTACACTTTTCCTGTCGGGGCAGACGGAAACTCGCTCTGGCATTCGAGCGATAAGGAGGCTCCATGTACTGCTTTGTTGTGGCGTACCCCAACGCGCCTGGCGCGAAGTTCGATTTCACCTACTACTGCGAAGAGCACATTCCACTGCTGAGCCGCCTGCTGGGCGAGAACTTGGTGAAAGTGGAGGTCCGCAAGGGGCTGTCGGCTGCCGATGGTGCCGTCGCGCCATTCATCTGCATGGCCAATTTGTGGGTGCTGTCGGCAGAGGAATTGCGCAGTACGTTGGACCTGAACGGTGACGAGATTAGTGCCGACATCCCCAATTACACGAACCTTTCGCCGTTGCTGCAGCTGGATGAGGTGCTTTGACAGCGACGAGAAAAAAGCCCGGCAGAAGTCGTAATGCTGGTCACATAAGAAAGAAACGCCGCTTGGCCCTCAGGGGGAGGCGGCGTTTTTGGGGAGGCGCCATCAAAGACGGGTTATCCTGACGCACCTTCCGCGCAGCACCATCGCTGAAACCGCAACAGCTGACGCAGACATCGCCTAATTGAACCGCATTACGCAATCAGGCGGGCTTTTCGTCGTTTCAGGTGCTGCGGGCTGGCTGGAACTTCTGATGCAGCCTTGCCAGCTGTGCGTCCTTCACTTCCCACAGGTTGTTGACCCACTTCTGGAAGGCCAGGCGGTATACCTCGTCCTGGTCGTAGCTCTTGCCGATGAACTCCTGTGGAATCTCCAGCTTCTCGATGCGCACCACTACCTGGCGTAGCTCCCCGGACAGCAGTGTCCAGAAGTTCGGATTGCCGTCCGGGTAATGGATGGTGACGTTGAGCAGCGCGTGCATCTGCTCGCCCATCGCGTCCAGTACGAAGGCGATGCCCCCAGCTTTGGGCTTGAGCAGGTACTGGAAGGGGGATCCCTGCTGGTCATGCTTGTGACGCGTGAAACGGGTGCCTTCGAGGAAGTTGAATATGCCCACCGGGTGGTCGCGGAACTTGGCGCAGGTGCGGCGGGTGGTTGCCAGGTCCTTGCCCTTTTTTTCCGGGTGCTTGGCCAAGTACGCCTTGGAGTAACGCTTCATGAAGGGGAACTCCAGCGCCCACCAGCATAAGCCGATCACCGGAACCCAGATCAATTGCTGCTTGAGGAAGAACTTCAGCGGACGGATGCGGCGGTTGAGCAGGTGTTGCAGCACCAGGATGTCAACCCAGCTCTGGTGGTTGCTGGTGACCAGGTAGGAGTGCTGGTAGTCCAGCCCGGCCAGGCCGTCGACGTCCCAGCGCGTAACGCACACGAGGCGCATCCAGCCATTGTTGCAGGTGATCCACGCCTCCTGGATGAAGCTCATCATCACGTTCAGCACGCGCTTGGCGAAGCGGAAGGGCAGCAGCAGCTTGAGCAGGGTGACGCCGAAAAGCGGCCAGCACCAGAACAGGGTATTGAGCGCCAGCAGAAGGGTGGCCAGTACACCGCGCAAGGGGGAAGGGATAAAACTGAGCATGGAAGGGATGCAGCCTCACCGTGCGGTGGTCATGGCCACCTCGTTATGGGTTGGGCCCGCTGTGTTCCCTGAGGGCGGGCAGAATGGGGCAAAGGTTAATGGTTGTTCCCTGGACTGCAAGTGCGAAGGGTGACCAAGCGGTCGCGTGGGAGGGCGGCCCGTGGTGTCTTTATGAGGGGGATTTCATTTGCCAAGTAAAGGGACCAGGGACCTGCCCGGCGGACTTGCTGGGGGCCGCGGTGCGGCCCGTTGCGAATGAATTCGCACCCACAAGGTGCTTCTGGAGTGTGTTGCTCAACCCTGGCTCGCCGCCTGGATCGCGGTCAGGGCGATGGTGTGGACGATGTCGTCCACCAGTGCCCCGCGCGACAAGTCGTTGACCGGTTTTCGCAGCCCCTGCAGCACCGGACCGACGCTGACCACCTGGGCGCTGCGCTGCACAGCCTTGTAAGTGGCGTCGCCCGTGGCCAGGTTGGGGAAGACGAACACAGTGGCTCGGCCGGCCAAGGGGCTGCCCGGCGCCTGTTGGCGCCCCGCATTCTCGAAGGCGGCGGCGTCGTAGGGCAGGGGACCATCAATCAGCAGGTCGGGGCGTGCTTCCCTGGCCATGCGGATGGCCTCGCGGAGCTTTGCCAGCTCCCCGTCGTCCGTGGCATCGCTGATCATCGCCACACGCGGCGGAATACCGAGGGCGGCTGCGGAGTCGGCACTCTGCAGGGCTATCTCAGCGAGATCGCTGGCATTCGGTTCCGGGTTCACCGCGCAGTCGCCGAAGAGCACCACCTGCTCTGGCATCAGCATGAAGTAGACCGACGACGCCAGGCGGTAGCCGGGTGCCGACTTGATCAGCTGCAACGCAGGGCGAATGGTGTTGGCGGTGGGGTGGATGGCGCCGGATACCAGGCCGTCCACCTCATCCAGGGCGAGCATCATGGTTCCCAGCAGGACGTTGTCCTCGAGTTGCGCGGTGGCCATTGGGGCGTTCAGGCCCTTGTTCTGGCGCAGCTCCACCATGGGGTGCACATAACGTTCGCGGATCAAGTCCGGGTCGAGGATTTCCAGCCCGTCCGGTAGCTGGATGCCCTGGGCGCTGGCGACCGCGCGGACGTCCTCGGGCTTGGCCAGCAGCACGCAGTGAGCGATGCCGCGTGACTGGCAGATCGCCGCAGCTTGCACGGTGCGCGGTTCGCTGCCCTCAGGCAGGACAATGCGCTTGCCCGCCAGCTGTGCGCGTTCGATCAGCCGGTGACGGAAGGCTGGTGGCGACAGGCGCTCCTCGAGTGGGCTGCCGCAGCGTTTGCGCAGCCAGTCGAGGTCGAGGTGGCGGGCGACGAACTCGGTGACTTTTTCCGCACGCTCCCGGTCGTCCACCGGGATCTCCTTGTTCATGTGGTTGAGGTTGGTGGCCGTGTCATAGGTACCGGTGACCACGCCCAAGACCGGCAAGCCGCCTTGCAGGGCGCCCCGGCAGAGCTCGAGGGTGCGTGGATCGGGTTGGATATCGCTGGACAGCAACAGGCCGGCCAGGGGCACGCCATTCATCGAGGCCAGGCTGGCGGCGAGGATGATGTCGTCGCGGTCGCCGGGTGTCACCACCAGCACGCCGGGTTTCAGTTGCTGAACTGTGTTGGGCACGGTGCGTGCGCAGACCACTATCTTCTGCACTCGGCGCTGGTCGCAATCGCCGGCGCTGATGATGCGCGCACCGAGCAGGTCGGCCACATCGCGGGTGCGCGGGGCGTTCAGCTCTTCCAGCCACGGGACGCAGCCGAGCAGGCGGAACTCGCCACTCCTGAGCAGGGACGACTGCTCTTTGAGGCGCTTCGGGAAATCGTCGCCCTGTACCTTGTTGAGGATCACGCCGAGCATCTTGGGGTCGCGTGGCCCACCGAATTGCTGGGCCTGAATCTCCAGGCGATCGGAGAGTTCGCCGAGGGTTTCGTCTTCCGGTGCGGACACCAGCATCACATCAGCATCGAGGCTTTTCGCCAGGTGGAAGTTGATTCGTGCCGCATAGCTGGCGTGGCGGGTCGGCACCATGCCTTCGACGATGACCACGTCCTTGCCTTGGGCGGCCTGCTGGTGCAGGTCGACGATCTCGTTCAGCAACTCATCCAACTGGCCGTCGGCTAGCATGCGCTCGACCTGCGACAGTCCTAGCGGCTTCGGGGGGGTGAGACCATGGGTGCGGGCGATCAGTTCGGTGGAGCGCTCCGGGCCGACGTCACCGGGGTGCGGCTGGGCGATGGGCTTGAGGAAGCCCACCTTCAGACCGGCCAGTTCGAGGGCGCGGACCAGGCCCAGGCTGGTGGAGGTTAGGCCCACACCGAAACCGGTGGGGGCGATGAAAAAGGTATGCATGGGGTTCCTCAGTTGTACTGCGGGAGCCGGGTGTCAGTTGAGCAGGTCCAGTGTGTCCAGGGCGATCTGCCGTTCTTCGTTCGTAGGCACCACCAGCACGCGGGGATGACCGCGCTTGTGGATGGGGCCAGCGACGCCACGCACGCAGCGCGCGTTGGCCTCCCGGTCGATGGCCAGGTTGAGCAGCTTCAGGTGATCCACCGTTCTGCTGCGTATCAAGGGTGAATTCTCGCCTATCTCGCCGGTGAAGATCAGCCCGTCCAGTTGCGGCAGGGCACATCCGACGGCGGAAAGGGCCTTGGCCAGGCGGTAGCAGAATACCTCGATGGCCAGGGTCGCTCCGGCGTGTCCTTGGTCGCGGGCGCGCTCCAGGCTGCGCATATCGCTGGCCAGACCGGAAAGGCCCAGCAGGCCGCTTTCCTGTTTCAGCACCTGATCGATCTTCTCCAAGCTCCAGCCCAGGCTGCGATGCAGCTGGGTGTAAAGGTGCGGGTCGATGTCCCCGCTGCGGGTACCCATCACCAGGTTCATGCTGGAGTCGCGGCTCTGCCCGTTTACGATGGCGCATACGGAGCTGTGCAAACCGAGGTGTGCCGATAGCCAGCAGCTGTCGCCAATGGCCAGCCCCGCCAGCTCGGCGGCGCGATGGCTGACGAAGCGATGGCTGCTGCCGTGAAAGCTGAAGCGGCGGAAGCTGTGCTGGCGATAGAGTTCGTCCGGCAGGGCCAGGCGGTAGGCATGTTCGGGCAGGGTCTGGTGGAAGGCGGTGTCGAACACTGCCACCTGCGGCAAGTTGGGGGCCAGGTGCAGGGCGGCCTCGATGCCATGCAGGCTGGCCGGCATCTGATCCGGTGCGAGCGCAGCGAGGGCGCGCAGCCGGGCGAGGACCTTGGCATCCAGCCGGCACGCTGAGGTGAACTGTTCGCCGCCATGCAGGACGTGATGGCCAATGCCATGCAGCTTGCCGCCAGCAGCATTCTGCACCAGGGGCAGGAGCTGGGACAGCGCTGCACGGTGGTCGGCATTGGGGATCATCAGGCTGTCTTTCTCGCCGCCGCGCTGCCAGCGGAGCTCGGCGTTGCGGCTGCCCAAGCCATCGGCCATGCCGTGCAGAGGGAACTGGCTGTGGGCCTCGTTGACCAAAGCAAAGCGCAAGGACGAGGCGCGGGCGTGGATGACCAGGATATTGCGTGCAGGCATCAACCTTCCTTCTTCGGTTCGGGCTCGATGCCCTGGGCACACCAGCCGCACGGGAACAGGCGGCCTAGCTGCGCTTGGCGCTGCTCGGGGTCTAGAACCCAGGTGCGCGACTGCCACGGCGGCTGGTGCCGCAGGTGTTGAGTATGGCCGCAAGAGAGCACGGCTACCCAATGGCCGTCGTCATCCTGGCGGAGCCCTATCAGACGCGGCGCGGCAGCGATCCGTCCGTCAGTGCTCGGGTCGCAATCGGCTGACTGCGCGGTTAAACTTGCATGTTCATCATTCATTCGCAAAAGGTCTCGCACCATGCTGATCGCCGCCAACAAGGCTGTGTCCATCGACTATACCCTGACCAACGACGCCGGTGAGGTGATCGACAGCTCTGCCGGCGGCGCTCCGCTGGTGTACCTGCATGGCGCGGGCAACATCATCCTCGGCCTGGAGAAGGCACTGGAAGGCAAGCAGGCCGGTGACGAGCTGAGCGTTGCCGTCGAGCCGGAAGATGCCTACGGCGAATACAGCGCCGAGTTGGTTGCTACCCTTGATCGCGCCATGTTCGAAGGCGTCGACCAACTGGAAGTCGGCATGCAGTTCCACGCTTCGGGCCCGGACGGCAGCATGCAGATCGTCACCATCCGCGACATCGACGGCGACGACGTGACCGTTGACGGCAACCACCCGCTAGCTGGCCAGCGCCTGAATTTCAAGGTCAAGGTAGTCAATGTGCGTGATGCCAACTCCGAAGAGATCGCTCACGGCCACATCCACGGCGAAGGCGGTCATCACCACTGACCGATCGTCAGCGATTGCTGGCCTCAGCAAGACATGATTCGGCTGCTAAGCTGATCAAACCGAAAAGGCGCCCCGGGGCGCCTTTTTCGTCCGTTGTGAAATCCCTGCGACTTTCAAGGAGTCTGTCATGAGCGCCTTTCACGACCTCAAACTGCGTGGCCTGGACGGTCAGGACCTGCCTCTGGCTCCGTTCAAGGGGCAGGTGGTCCTGGTGGTGAATGTAGCCTCCAAGTGCGGCCTGACCCCCCAATATGCCGGTCTGGAAAAGCTTCACCAGCAGTTCCATGAGAAAGGCTTCACGGTGCTCGGTTTGCCGTGCAACCAATTTGCAGGCCAGGAGCCGGGCACTGAAGACGAGATCCGCGAGTTCTGCAGCCTCAACTACGGGGTGACCTTTCCCCTGGGCAGCAAGCTCGAGGTCAACGGCGCGGCGCGGCACCCCTTGTACCGACTGCTGGCCGGCGAGGGCGCGGAGTTCCCTGGCGACATCACCTGGAACTTCGAGAAGTTCCTGGTGGGTAAGGATGGTCGCGTGCTGGCGCGATTCTCGCCTCGCACGGCGCCGGACGATCCCGTGTTGATCCAGGCTGTGGAAAAGGCCTTGGCCTGATCTACCATCGCCCCCATGAGCTTTCACTGGTAGGAGCGAGCTTGCCCGCGAAGGGCACGAAGCTGGTAATTCGCCGGCAAGCTGGCTCCTACAGCGCCCACCTCACAACATCCTCCCTGTTGCCACCCAATCACTCTGATCAATAGTGCTGGGCGGGCGAGACGACCGGTCATATGCTCGCCGCCATGACCAGTATCCGACTCGACAAACGTGACCTCATCCTCGCCAAGGGCTCCCAGGTGATGACCCGCCGTGGTTACCACGGCACCGGCGTACAGGAGATCGTCCAAGCCGCCGGCATCCCCAAGGGGTCCTTCTATCACTACTTCGCCAGCAAGGAAGATTTCGCCCTGCAGGCGTTGGAGTACCTCTACCTGCCACGCCTGGAGCGTTATGCACAGGCCTTGACCAACCCGGCGTTGAGCCCACGCCAGCGCGTGATCGGTTATTACCAGGACTTGCTGACGCACTTCGCCAGCCGCGAAAAGCCCGAGTATCACTGCTTCATTGGCAGCCTGGGGTTCGAGATGGCCGAGCTGTCTCCCGCCATTGGCGAGCAGGTGGATCTGATCCTGCAACGTTCGGCGGACATCCTTCAAGGCTGCCTGGAAGAAGCCGTGGCGGCCGGCGAACTAGCACCTGAAGAAGACTGCGCGAACCTTGCCGCCTTCATCGCCAACGCCTGGCAAGGCGTGCTGACGCGCCTGAAGGTGGGTGGCGGCACCTTGCCGATGAACGCTTTCGTAGACCGCCTGGAGCTGCTGCTCCGGGCCTGATTTTTCCACGCCTGTAAACGAGACGACCGGTCATATGGCCGGCCCAAGGAGACCCCGTGACTGCTCCCGTGCAAGCCCTCTTCGAACCCTTCCGCCTTGGCGGCCTGGAACTTCCCACACGCGTGGTGATGGCGCCGATGACCCGTTCCTTCTCCCCGGGCGGCGTACCCAATGCCCAAGTGGTGGAGTATTACCGTCGCCGCGCAGCTGCCGGTGTCGGCCTGATCATCACCGAGGGCACCACGGTTGGCCATAAAGCCGCCAACGGTTACCCGCATGTGCCGCGCTTCTACGGCGACGATGCCCTGGCCGGGTGGAAAGCGGTGGTGGACGCCGTGCATGCCGAAGGTGGCCGCATTGTCCCGCAACTCTGGCACGTGGGTAATGTACGTCGCCTCGGCACCGAGCCGGACGCCAGCGTGCCCGGCTATGGCCCCAGCGAGAAGCTGAAGGATGGCCAGGTGGTCGTCCACGGCATGACCCAAGAGGACATTCAGGACGTGATTGCCGCCTTTGCCCAAGCAGCTCGCGACGCTAAGTCCATCGGTATGGACGGTGTGGAAATCCACGGGGCACACGGTTACCTGATCGACCAGTTCTTCTGGGAAGGCAGCAATCAGCGTACCGACGAGTACGGCGGTAGTCTGGCCAATCGCTCGCGTTTCGCCATCGAGCTGATCCAGGCAGTGCGTGCGGCTGTGGGCTCGGACTTCCCGATCATCTTCCGTTTTTCCCAGTGGAAGCAGCAGGACTACGCCGCACGCTTGGTGCAGAGTGCCGAGGAGTTGGAAGCCTTCCTCAAGCCGCTGTCCGAGGCCGGAGTGGATATATTCCATTGCTCGACCCGCCGCTTCTGGGAGCCGGAGTTCGACGGTTCCGACCTCAACCTTGCAGGCTGGGCCCGCCAGTTGACCGACAAACCGACCATCACCGTCGGCAGCGTCGGCCTGGATGGCGAGTTCCTGCAATTCATGGTGAAGACCGACAAGGTGGCGCAGCCGGCCAACATCGAAGGCCTGCTGGAGCGCCTGAACAAGGCCGAGTTCGATCTGGTGGCCGTGGGCCGTGCCCTGCTGGTCGACCCGGACTGGGCGGTGAAGGTTCGTGAAGGGCGCATGCAGGACATCCTGCCGTTCAGCCGCGAAGCCTTGGGTAGTCTGGTCTGAGATGTAGGAAGCCCCGCTCAGGCGGGGCTCTTGCTATGTGGATGTCGTTTGTATGCCCTCACTCTCGTCGGCGCCCCTCCGTGGGTGGATGGTCGTGGAGAGACCGTGAATCGCTGGCTTGCGGCAGTGACTGTCTATCGGGGGGCGGCAATGCTGGCCTGGCGCGCCTCCATCAGACATTGTTCAAACTGCTGCACAATCGCCTCCCACCCCTGACGACCAGCGTGCTGGCGGGCATTGAGGCGGACCCGCCGCAGGACTTCCGGGTCTTCCAGCAGCCAGATGGCTGCATCAAGGAAGCTGCCTGGCTCGCCCGGCAGGGCCAGCGCGCCATTGTGTCCATGGCGGATGTGCTGGGCGGCGGCGGCCTGGTCGAATGCGACTACTGCCAATCCCGAGGCGAGGGCTTCGAGCACTACGTTGCCGAAGGTTTCCGAAAGGCTGGGAAAGAGGAACAGGTCGCCGCTGGCATAGTGTCGCGCCAGCTCCTCCCCGCGTTGGATGCCGCAGAAGATTGCCTCCGGCAGAACCTGCTGGAGCATCGCCAGCTGTGGACCATCGCCGACCAGGATCAGTCTCAGGCGTCGCTCGGGATAGCGTTTGCGCAGGCTGTCGAAGGCGCTGCAGAGCAGGCCCAGGTTCTTCTCGGCGGCCAACCGGCCGACGTGGAGCACCGCAATGTCGTCGTCATCCAGGCCCCACTGGGCGCGAAGTTCACAGCAGCGCCGGGCGGGGGTGAACAGTTGGCCGTCGACCCCGCGGGACAGCAAATGCAGACGCTCGAACCCGCGTCGGGCCAGGTCCTGCAACTGGCTCACGCTGGGCACCAGGGTCAGACGCGTGGCATTGTGGAACCAGCGCAGGTAACCGGTCAGTAGCCGGGTCAGCAGACCGACACCGTAATGCCCTGTGTACTGCTGGAAGTTTGTGTGGAAGCCGCTGACCACCGGAATCCCCAATCGCCGCGCCGCCCGAAGGGCAGAGAAGCCCAATGGGCCTTCGGTGGCGATGTAGAGCACATCCGGTGGCTGTTGACGCCAGCGCCGCAGCAGTTTGTGCAGGCACGACTGACCCCACTGCAGGCCGGGGTAGCCGGGCAGTGGCCAGCCGCGGATCAGCAGCAGCTCGTCGCTGCTTTTTCGGCCCTGGTCGCAGGCCTGGCGCGGGCGGACCACTTGCAGGCGGTGACCGTGGGCGCGCAACCCGTCGTAAAGACGGCCGAGGGTGTTGGCTACGCCGTTGACTTCAGGCAGGAAGGTTTCGCTAATCAGCGCTATACGCAGGAGTGTCGGGCTCATGCGAGCAGTTTCCCGCGCGCTCATGTAGTCGATGTGACGCTGAGGTGACTGCCAGGTGACGGTGCTTCCCCGCATGAGCGCAGAGGCGCAACGATGCTATCTACCCCTTCTCAGCGCATCTGGAATAGTTCCTGGTGGAAATCGACGGGGCTCAGGCCATGGGCCAGAAGATCCTTGCGCAGCGCCGAAGCGGGCCGGGCCGCAGAACCAGAGGCTGGCCTCCTTCCAGTCGGGAATCTCGTTGCGCAGGCGTTCGGCGTTCAGGCGTCCATCCTTGGCGTCCACCAGCAGGTGCAGCTTGACGTTGGCGGCCTGAGCGTCGGCCTTCAGGTTGTCGATGGCCGCCTGGGAGTATTCCGAAGTCGGGTGGAACAGGTCGATCCGGTGCTGTCGGTCCGGGACCTTCGCCAGGTGTTCCATACGCGCAATAAAAGGGGTGATTCCGATGCCAGCGCCGATCCAGATCTGCCGCTTGCGCTGGTCGGTAACGGTAAAGCAACCGTAAGGCTCTTCCACCGTCACGGGCTGGCCAACCCGGAGGGTCTCGTGCAGTCGGCCGGTGTGGTCGCCGAGGGCCTTGGTGATGAAGGTGATCTTGTGCTCCTGCGGGTTCCACGCCGAGGCAATTGTGTAGGGATGCGCGCCTTCATTGTGGTTGGAGGTAACGAAGGCGAACTGACCTGGCTTGTGTCCATGCCAGCCCTGCAGCAGGTCTATGGTGCTCTCCAGCACTCGCAGCTCCGGGTAGTAGGTCAGAGACTTGATGCTGCCTTTAACCTTGCGGTCGGCCCCAGCCCGGTTGAGCAGCACCAGGTGCGCGGAGATGGTACCAGCGGCTACCAGGGTAGCCATCACGATCCCAAGTGGCTGCATCCAATAGCTGAACTCCAGCAGGATGACGGTGTGGAAGGCCAGCACCAGGTAGAGGATGGCCAGGAGGGTGTGCGTCTTGGCAAGCAGGCGGTAGGGGAAACGCTGGATCAGCGCCAGGATGATCAGGATGGCGGCGATGTAGAACGTCCACTCACCCAGGAACTCGGCAAGGCCGCACTGGCTTCGGAACAGCTGCTCGACGACGCCGAGGGTTTCTTGCCCGCTACCACCGCGTGCTGGCTTGGCCAGCCAACCCCAGGCAACAGCCCATTTGGTGCCCTTGGCCCATAGCCAATGGATGGTGCCGAACACTAGTGCAGTGATCCCCAGCCATTTGTGCAGACGGTACATCTTGTCCAGACCACCGAGCCAGGGTTCGATCAGACGTGGTCGGGCGGCGAGGACGACGGCGATGCTCATCGCACCCATGGCGATCACGCCGGAATCCTGGACCAGCACATGGCGCAATGGGAAGTAACCGAAGGACTGTGGAACGAAGGTGTCAGCGATTATCCATAAAGGGTTAGTGTGGCCAAAAGAACCAGAGGGCGATCTTGATCTTATTCATCCTGAATTACCTCTGTGAAAAATAAACGAACAATGCCTCGTCCAAGAGTTGCTTGCGAAGAAAAGGAAGCAGGATAACGAGTTTCGAATGTCTGCCATGGATCGATTACATATTCTTTACCTTTTTCTCATTTTGCTGATTAGATCTCGGCTTATTGATGTCTGAGAGGTTTCGTATTTCAAAATTTTGCTGTTGCATCAATCTTCTCTGGACGCTGTTCATGCGTGGTTGAGTTCTCTGGTGCGCGCTGTAGATCAGGCACGTTAAAGGTTTGGCTTTTAGGAAGTGGATGTCGGTGATTGTGGAGTGAAGTTAATTTATCTGGCTGCTTTTTAATGTCAGTCAGTGGCTTGGTTTTTGGGTTATAAGTAGAGTCTGGAATTAATCGTGGGTTGACGATAATCTACGATGATGTCGACTTGTCCGACTCCAGCCGAGTTGTGGATGCGCGAAGCGATTACAGGGTGTGTAAGCCGGCCCAGATGTTTGCTCCGCTAGTTGCAGTAGTGCCGAAGAAATCCGGGCTTGATGGTTATTTCGCGTATTCAGTGATCGGTGGATTTCGGTCTTTTCAATGACTATTCGCGGCAGATCCGGCACCCCACGTCGCAGGTATCAGATCCCTGGATCGGGGTGCCGGAAGGAGGGGCAATGTGTGCCAATCATGTGGATCAGCCAGCGGGTATGACCCGTTATTTCACCAGCGCCTTGTCACCGCCCTCGCGCACCCAGAACAGCGTCGCGCCGGCAACTGCGGCGGGCATCATCAGGATGTTGAGTCCCGGCACCAGCAGCGCAGCGTAGGTGGCGCCGCCGAAACCCAGGCTCTGCCAGCGCTTCTCGCGCAGCCAGGCGAGCATCTCGTTCCAGCCTAGCTTGTGGTTGTCCGCTGGGTAGTCGATGTACTGCACAGCCATCATCCAGATACCGAAGATGATCCACAGCGGCGCGGCCAGCAGGTTGAGCCCCGGGATGAAGGAAAGGATGAGCAGGGCGGCTGCACGAGGCAGGAAGTAGGCCAGCTTGCGCAGCTCTCGGCCAACGGTGCGCGGGATCATCGCCATCAGCTCGCCCCAGCTGAAGGATGGGAAGTTGTCCTGGCCGCGGACAACCACCTCGACCTTCTCTGCGAGGAAACCGTTGAACGGCGCGGCAATGACGTTGGCGAGCATGGTGAAAGTGAAGAAGATCAGCACCAGCACCAGCAGGACGAAGAGCGGCCAGATCAGGTACTGGAGGAAACTCAGCCAGTCCGGAAGGCTCGGCATGAAGGCATCGACCCAACCGCTGAATTCCTGCATCGCAAAACCGATCAGAGCCATGAACAGCAGCAGGTTGACCGTCAGTGGCAGCAGCACGAATAGGCGCAGCCCGGGACTGAGGACCAGTTTCAGCCCCTCGCCGAGGTACTGCGGGCCGGAGAGAGTAGGTGTCAGCATGGAGGTTCCCCCAAAGGTTGAAATCGCGCCGACCATACCGGCTTTGCCGCTGCGCTGGAAAGGCCCGAAACGGCTGGGAACAATTTCCTCTGGCTGGCATGCCGCTGTTTAGAGACCACACCATAGGCCCTGCCTATGACCCGCATTGAGAATCGACATTTCCGCTGCAGCGGGAGGGTCCGTAACCTTGCAGCCATTCCCTGATCTGCCGGCGAAAGTTGGGGGCCAGGCCCGGTTCGACGGAGCCACTGCATCTTCAAAGCCTTCCCCAAGTGCCGCAGTGGCTCCTTTTTATTTGCACGCCGGCTAGCCGGCAGGAGTCAGCCATGTCCGAAGCACGCCATTCGCGGGTCATCATCCTCGGTTCCGGACCGGCGGGTTACACCGCTGCTGTCTATGCCGCCCGGGCCAACCTCAAGCCACTGCTGATCACCGGCATGCAGGCTGGCGGCCAGCTGACCACCACCACCGAAGTCGACAACTGGCCGGGCGATCCCCACGGACTGACCGGCCCGGCGCTGATGCAGCGTATGCAGGAGCATGCCGAGCGTTTCGAGACCGAGATCGTGTTCGATCACATTAACGCGGTGGACCTGGCCGGCAAGCCGTTCACCCTGATCGGTGACAGCGCGACTTACACCTGCGATGCGCTGATCATCGCTACCGGCGCCAGCGCCCGCTACCTGGGGCTGCCGTCCGAGCAGGCGTTCATGGGCAAAGGCGTTTCCGCCTGCGCCACCTGCGATGGCTTCTTTTACCGCAACCGGGAGGTTGCAGTGGTTGGCGGTGGCAATACCGCTGTGGAAGAAGCGCTGTACCTGGCCAACATTGCCAGCAAGGTCACCCTGATACACCGTCGGGAGACCTTCCGCGCCGAGAAGATTCTGCAGGACAAGCTGATGGCGCGGGTTGCTGAAGGCAAGATCGTACTGAAGCTGAATGCTGAAGTGGACGAAGTGCTGGGCGACGACATGGGCGTCACCGGCGTGCGTCTGAAGCGTCAGGGCGGCGCCAGCGAGGATTTGAAGGTCGACGGCCTGTTCGTCGCCATCGGTCATACCCCAAATACCTCGCTGTTTGAAGGTCAGATGGCGTTGAAGGACGGCTATCTGGTAGTCAGCGGCAGCCGCGACGGTAATGCCACCGCGACCAGCGTACCGGGTGTGTTCGCTGCGGGTGATGTGGCCGATCACATCTATCGTCAGGCCATCACCTCGGCCGGAGCCGGCTGCATGGCGGCACTGGATGTCGAGCGATACCTCGACGCGCAGTGAGATCGGAAGGAGAAAACCCCCGCAAAGCGGGGGTTTTTCATGGCTGACCAGTCAAGCGTTAGTCCGTAGGATGGGGGGAGCGCAGCGATACCCTACGCCTTGCGTTGCAGCGGCTGGCGCTCGAAGCGCACACCGGCTAGGCCGGTGGCCATCAGGGCGCGGATATTGCCATGGTCGTTGCCGTCTGGCGTGGCCAGGACGGAGCGGTAATGCTCGCCGAAGGCCTGCAGGGTTTCTTCCAGGCTGAAGTCCTCTAGCAGCGCGAGACCGAGGGTCTTGCAGGAGCCTTCGTTCTGCCCGGCAGCGTTCTCTACCGAGCCATTCGCGAAGGCACTTTGCTGGTAGTCGTAGTGGGTCGCAATGAAAGCGAGAGTATCGGCAAAGAGGTGCTGCTCGCTGTGCAGGCGGGCACGGAAATCGTTCAGGTCAGTCATTCTTTGTTCGCTTTGTTGAAGGCCGCTTGCTGCTCGGCGCTGGCTTCTTTCTGGTATTTGGCCTTCCACTCGGCATAGGGCATGCCGTAGATCTCTTCGCGTGCCTCGTCGGGGCTCACTTCGACGCCAATGTCGTCGGCGGCGGCTTTGAACCACTTGGACAGGCAGTTGCGGCAGAAGCCGGCGAGGTTCATCAGGTCGATGTTCTGTACATCCGGACGGCTGCGCAGGTGTTGCACCAGACTGCGGAAGGCTGCGGCTTCGAGTTCGAGGCGTTCTTGCTCGGTCATGGCAGGACTCTCCTGGGGCTTGCGGGAGGAATTGTGCGGGATGATAAAAGCCCGCCCAGGCGGCGACAATGCCCGGCGGCAGCTTGCAGCCGGGCGGGAAGGAAGCCCTTAGCGGTGGCTGGCCAAGGTAATGGAGACTGACTCGGCGAAGCGCAGGGCGTGGGGCTTATCTACCTCGACCTCAGCGTAGCGCACGTTGGAGTTGGCCATGATCAGGTCGAGGATTTCCTGGGTCAGGCGCTCCAACAGGGCGAAGCGGTTTTCCTCGACATGGCGGATGATCGCCTTGGTGATGGTGCGGTAGTTCAGCGCGTGGTCGATGTCGTTGTCGCGCACGGCGTCGGTCGCGGGGTAGAGAATGGTCAGGTTGATCAGCACATCTTGCTTGTTGTTGATCTCCTCTTCCTTTATTCCGATGAAGGTGCGCAGGCGCAGGTCCTTGACGCGGATACGCGCCATTCCGGGCTCCAGTCGCGGCATTCTTACTTGCTCCGTCCGATCAATTGCAGGAATTCCTGGCGGGTAGTGCTGGACTCTCGGAAAGCTCCGAGCATCACCGACGTGCTCATCACCGAGTTCTGCTTCTCCACGCCTCGCATCATCATGCACATGTGCTGGGCCTCGATCACCACCGCGACGCCGGCGGCCCCCGTCACTTCCTGGATGGCCTCGGCAATCTGTCGGGTGAGATTCTCCTGGATCTGCAGGCGTCGCGCGAACATATCGACGATGCGTGCGACCTTCGACAGACCCAGCACTTTGCCGGTGGGAATGTACGCTACATGGGCCTTGCCGATGAAGGGCAGCAGGTGGTGTTCGCACAATGAATAGAGCTCGACATCCTTGACCGTCACCATCTCGTCATTGTCGGAGGCGAAGAGGGCGCCATTGACGATCGCTTCGAGGGATTGCTCGTAGCCGTGGCACAGGTAGCGCATAGCTTTGGCAGCACGCTTGGGCGTGTCCAGCAGGCCTTCTCGTTCCGGGTTCTCGCCCAGGCCCACCAGGATTTCCCGGTAGTGCTGCGACAGTTGTTCGCTCATGGCGTTTGTCCTTCGGCTCGTATCAGACGACATGGCGGCCGCCGTTGAGGGTTAGGGTGGTGCCGGTGACGTAAGGATTGTCCAGCAGGTAGCGCAGACTCTGGTAAACCACTTCGGGGCCGGGTTCGATGCCCAGCGCCGACTTGGCGAGCGTCTTCCTGCGGTACTCGGCGTCGTCGTCCGGGTTGAACATGACCAGTGCCGGTGCAATGCCGTTCACCTTGATATGGGGGGCGAAGCGAGCGGCAAAGGACAGGGTCAGGTTGTCCAGCCCCGCCTTGCTGGCGCAATAGGCCAGGCGTTTGGCGCTGCCCTTGCGAACAACATCGTCGCTGATGTGCACGATGTCGGCCGGACTGCTGCGGCGCAGCAGATCTTCGCAATGCAGGTTGATCAGGTAGGGCGCGAGCATGTGCACGCTGAACATGCGCTGGAACGCGTCAGCTTCCTGGCCGGGGGCTTCAGTGAGCCAATCAGATGCGTTGTGCACGATGGCGCGCAGGCTCCCAGTACTGCTCCTGAGGGCAACGATGAAATCGAGGATGCCGCGCTCGCTGGAGAGGTCTGCCTGCAGGGCAATGGCGCCGCGCTCACGCAGCTGGCCGACCGCGTCGCGCTCAGTACGGTAGCTGATGATCACCGGCTGCCCTTGATCGAGCAGCCGCCCAGCGCAGTGCAAACCGACGCGCTGGCTGGCACCGGTGATCAGGATGGGGGGTAGGGGAGCGCTCATGTGCGCCTCGTTCAGGGATTGGGCATGGCCGGCAACTCAACGGTTCGCCGGCTTCTCGGACCCAACGTTATACCAGAGGGTGTATTTGTACAACTGTCGGCCACCCTGTACATCTCCACCAATCCCTTGAAATCAGGTGGTCTATGGCTTTCTGTGTGAGGCTTCAGCTGATTGATTAAAAATTAAGTTGTACATGGTTTTTGATTGTACAAGTATTTTTCGGCGAGATTGGTATGCGGCAGTGTCACGCATACCCCCCGAGCGTCGCCCTTGCAACCAGGGGGCCAGCAGATGAGTGGACAGCGGTATGAACCAATAGGTCATCAATGGCGTGAGGGCCAGGGTGCTGAGGAAGATCCGCAGGGCCAGGGGAAGGTCGCCCAGTGCGTCACCGAACAGCAGGTTGAAGGCTAGGGATACGGGAAAGAACGCCAGCCAGATAGCCACGCTCTGCTTCCACCGCGGAGGCCGTTGCTCGGCTGCTCCGAACCAGGTGTCCAGGCCCGTTGCGCGCACTTCATGAGGTTGCTCGAACAGGCCGCTGCCGCGTTGCAGCCAGGCGTGGCGAGAAGCAGAGTGTTCCCAGGTGGCCATGGTCTGTCCGTCGGAAAAACGGAAAACCATCTGGAATTCGTCGTCATCGGGCGGTGGTGCCAGCACGCCAGAGCCCAGGTAGCCGGGAAAGTCGGCGGCCAACTGTTCGCCTTCGCGTAGCCAGTGAATGAAGTCCTGGTAGCGCTCGCGAGGCACGCGGCGCGCCACCATCAAGGTGACGGGGTCGGTAGACATCGTGTATCTCCAAAAGCCAGGCGAGTGCTCGGGTAGAGCGATTCGCGTCACGCAGCGCCGGGGTATTGGGCTGCATGAAAAAAGAGGCAAGGATTATTCCGCTTTTTCCACCCGATACAAGGCTTGAGGCTCTGCCGTATGAAGCCTGTAATTGGAATCCGCCACACTCGGGTTAAACTGCCAGAACACTTTTCTGCCGATTGCTACGTCATGACCGAATCTGGTGCTTCCTTCGCCTCGGGCGCCCTGAAACAGGAAGAGCTGTTCCCCATCCGTGAAGTCTCGCGCCTGACCGGCGTCAATCCGGTCACCCTGCGGGCCTGGGAACGCCGCTATGGGCTGATCCAGCCGACCCGCACCGACAGTGGCCATCGGCTTTACTCGATGACCGACGTCGACTCGGTGCGCAGCATCCTGGCGTGGATCGATCGCGGCGTGCCAGTGAGCAAGGTTGGCAAGCTGCTGGCCAAGGGCGGCGCGGCGCGAGTACCGGTAGCGCCGGTCTATCGCGAAGTGGCTTCCGGTGAGTGGAACGAATGGCAGGGCCGCGTGCGGCACGCTGTTTCACGCTTCGATGAGGCGGAGCTGGAGCGGGTCTACGGGCAAGTATTTTCCACCTACCCGCTCCATGCTGTGTTCCAGGACGTGTTAATGCCGGTCTGGCAGGAGTTGCTGGTACGCCAAGATGAGCCGGGTGTTGGCAGCGAGTGGGTATTGCTCGACAGTTTTCTGCGCGCGCGGGTGCTCCAGCGCTTGCAGCTCGCTCGTGACAGTCAGCAGGCGCGGGTGTTGCTGGCACCCTTGTCAGCACAATGTCGTGAATTGGAGTTGCTGGTGACGGGGTTGCTGCTGGGAAGCAGCGAGCTTGGCGTCAGCGTGCTCGGGCTTGGGCAGCCTTTGGATGAGCTGGAGTTGGTCTGCGGGAAGACTCTGCCGCAGGCGCTGGTGTTGTTTTCCAACCACCCCCCTGCCGACGACCTGGAGCGTGAGCTCGGTCGCTTGGCCTTGGCCTTGGATTGCCCTCTGGCTCTGGCAGGCGAGGTGTCGGACTTGATGGGCGAGGAGCTGGCCGGCTCTCCTGTGGCCTGCCTGGGTAGCGAAGGGCGACTGATGCAGCGTCGCCTCCGGCAATTCCTTGCGGGGCACCTCGATACCTGATCGGGGACTCCTCCCATTTCCAATGACCGTTCGGCCGGGAAACTCGCCCTCCCGAGGGCGTCCATTTGCGTTTCGGATGGCTATTTTCTATACAGCTATTATGCAATATTTTTGATTGTGTAATTTTCGTGTAAACATAGGGTTGCGCACCCGGTAGCCATTCCTTCCCTCAAGTGGCCTACCGGTTTTTCATTCCCATGGAATATGCGCCCCGCCGTCTTCGGGGGCGCAGACTCTGTGATCAACCCTTTAGTGCAGCCAGTTCGGCCTTCAGGCTGGCGACTTCGTCTTCGAGGTCGCGGATGCGCTGGCGCGCCTCTACCTGCTCGGTGACGTTCTTCTGAATGCCGATGAAATAAGTCAGTTGGTCCGATTCGTTGAACACCGGCGTGATGGACAACTCGTTCCAGAATGGGCTGCCGTCCTTACGGTAGTTACGAACAATCTGGCGGCATGGCTGGCTTTTGCGGATGGCCTGGCGAATGGCGGCCAGACCGATCTGGTCGCGATCCTTGCCCTGCAGGAACCGGCAGTCCTGGTAGAGGATATCGTCACGGGCATAGCCAGTCAGACGCTCGAACGCAGCGTTGGCGTAGATCAGGATGTTGTCATCGCCTTCCTGCTCGGCGACCACGATGCCGTCGTTGGATGCGTCTATGACCAGTTGCAGCAGTTTGGCGTTGATCATATTCAGGCTCGTCAGGTCGGACTGAACAATTCTAAAGCATCATGTAGCCCTTTCCACTTGCGGCATAATACGTGTCATTACGCCTTGTTTCGGAGTACCCATGAAAGTCGCCATCCTGTCCGGCTCGGTTTACGGCACCGCTGAAGAAGTCGCCCGTCATGCCGAAAAGCTGCTCGAACTCCAAGGCCTGGAAGCCCGGTATCAACCACGGGTTAGCCTGGAAGAACTGGTCGCCTTCGACCCCGACGCCGTACTGACCGTGACCGCTACCACTGGCATGGGTGAGCTGCCGGACAATCTGTTGCCCCTCTACCATGAACTGCGCGACCGGCTGCCCAACTGGCGTGGACGTTCTGGCGCAGTGCTGGCGCTGGGTGACTCCAGCTACGAGACTTTTTGCGGTGGTGGTGAATTGATGCGTGAGCTGTATGCTGAACTTGGGCTGCGTGAGGTCGTCGAGATGCTGCGTCTGGACGCCTCCGAAACGGTTACACCGGAAGTCGATGCCGAGCCCTGGCTGGCCACTTTCGTTGCAGCGTTGAAGGCCTGATGCACTCGCGTGCAGCTTCCCTGATCCGCGAACTTCAGTTGGCGCCCCATCCCGAGGGTGGCTATTACCGCAGGGTGTTCCAGTCAGCTGTGCAAGCAGCCAACGGCCGTGCCTGCTCTTCGGCCATCCTGTTTCTCCTGCCGCAGGGCGCGGTGAGCCGTTGGCACCGTGTGGATGCCGACGAGATCTGGCATTTCTACGAAGGTGAGCCGCTGGAGTTGCTGATTGCGGAAACCCCGTCGACGGTCCGGCGTGAACTGCTTGGCCCGGTGGCGGAAGACTGCATGCCGCAACGTGTCGTGGCGGCCCACGCCTGGCAGGCGGCGCGCGCGCTCGGCGACTACACCTTGGTGGGGTGCACCGTCGCGCCCGGGTTCGAGTTCGCCGGCTTCCGCTTGCTCGCTGACGACCCGCAGGCTCAGCGCGACTGGCCGCTGCTGGATCTGGCGCTGCTCTGAGCGATCGTCGATCGCCGGTCGGGGCAGTAAGGCGGAGGCCAATTCATTGGCTTTGTCCCTGTCATGTGCTGCAACGGGATGCATCTCTCGTAGGAGCGAGTTCGCTCGCGAAAAGGTCGGGTTCGCGAGCAAGCTCGCCCCTACCAGGCGCTAAGCCCAGCCGTTGATGATTGGCAACAGCCAACGCAGATAAAGCCCATTCATTGGCGCGCCGTTGTGGCCGCTTTAATCTGACTCGCACGGACAATAAGCTGGCTGCCAAGGCGACTTTCGGTGTTGGGGGCTGTGGCTAGACTCCGGGGTCAGCAAAACAATAACGAGGTGATCGCCATGCCAGCCCCACAAGTCCTGCCCCAACTCAATCTGAAGGACCAGGTGTCCGCTGCCGAGTGGCAGGCCCGCGTCGACCTGGCCGCCTGCTACCGATTGATCGCGATGTATGGCTGGGATGACCTGATCTTCACCCATATCTCGGCCAAGGTCCCCGGTACAGAGGACTTCCTGATCAACCCCTTCGGGCTGATGTTCCACGAGATCACCGCGTCCAGCCTGGTAAAGATCGATCTGGCCGGCAAAAAGCTGATGGACAGCCCCTTCGACATCAACCCGGCCGGCTATACCATCCATAGCGCCGTGCACGAGGTGCGTCCCGATGTGGGATGCGTGCTGCATATCCACACTCCGGCCGGCATCGCGGTATCGGCACAGAAACAGGGCCTGTTGCCGATTTCCCAGCAATCGCTGTTCGTCCTTTCCAGCCTGGCCTACCACGACTACGAAGGCGTGGCGCTGAACCACGAAGAGAAGGCACGTCTGCAGGCCGACCTCGGCCAGGCGAATTTCATGATCCTGCCTAACCATGGGCTGCTAACCGCTTCGTCGAGCATCGCCGACACCTTCCTGATGATGTTCACCCTGCAACGCGCCTGCGAGATCCAGATCATGGCTCAGGCCGGCGGCAGCGAGCTTATCCACATCCCGCAGCAGATTCTCGACGGCGCCAAGGCGATGGTCGCTGGCGTGATGAAAAGCTCCCAGGGCATGGGCGGCTCGCTGCCCTGGCCGGCGCTGTTGCGCAAGCTGGACCTGCAGAACCCTGGGTACGCCGAATGATGGACCTGGCGGGCATTGCCTTGGGCGACTGGCGCGCCCAGGGACGAGAGCTCCTGTTTCGCGGACAACGCATTCGCTACTGGGTTGCGGGGCAGGGCGCGCCATTGCTGTTGATCCACGGCTTTCCCACGGCATCCTGGGATTGGCATTACTTGTGGCAACCGCTGGCGGAGCGCTACCAGGTGATTGCCTGCGACATGCTCGGGTTTGGCTACTCCGACAAGCCGCTCGGGCACGATTACCGCTTACTGGAACAGGCCGACCTGCAACAGGCACTGCTTGCCCACCAAGGCATCGAGGGGCCGGTTCATGTGCTGGCTCACGACTACGGGGACAGCGTTGCCCAGGAACTCCTGGCGCGGCACCATGAGGGGCGCTTCCAGATGGCCAGCTGTGTTTTTCTCAACGGAGGCCTGTTCCCGGAAACCCACCGTCCGGTGCTGGTACAGAAGCTCTTGCTGAGCCCGATCGGTTTCCTGGTGGCGCGAGGATTCTCGCGGCACAAGCTGGCGGCCAATTTCGCCAAGGTATTCGGCCCGCATACCCAGCCGAGTGAGGCAGAGCTGGATGACTTCTGGAGCCTGATCGCCGAACAGGATGGTCCGCGTGTCATGCATCGGCTGATCCGTTATATGCCGGAGCGCCGTCAGCAGCGTGATCGCTGGGTGGTGGCCATGCAGCGGGGCGATGTGCCCCTGCGGGTGATCGACGGTGCTGTGGATCCCATTTCTGGCGCACACATGGTGGCACGCTATCGCCGACTGGTACCCGAGGCGGATTGTGTGCTACTCGAGGGCATCGGCCACTATCCACAAACCGAGGCGCCTGGGGAGGTGCAGCGGCATTACTTCGATTTCAGGGCAGGAGTGGATTAACGGACCGCTCTGGCGTCTATTTCAGACCTATCTGTCTAGGCCGCCCGAGTGGTTCGAAATAGCATGCGCAGCTTTCGTTACCCGATCAGCGCAGGGAGCAGGGCTTCCTGTGAGGAGGCCCGCGCAAGATGCTGTTCAAGCTCCTGGTTTTCGTCTATCCGATCATTCGCCTGGTTGGCCCTTCGCTGTCGGCTTTGCTGTCAGTGGGAGGTCTGAGCCTGGCTGGCTACGCCTGGTTTAAGGAGGATGGCCTGCTGTATTGGCTGGTCGCATCGGTCTGCTTCATCAGTGCAGCTTGCCTGGGATTGCTGTGCCACAGCTACAACTGGTGGCTGTTCAAGCTCCGGCCACGAGGTTGCCTGTTCATCCCCCTCAAGTAACTCGTTCATCCCCAGGCGTTATCGAGCACTATTCATGGTCGTGCGCATTCTTGTGGGGGCGTGGCTGCTGCCGGAAACTCGGTGCATTCCCAGGCCTGCCAAGGAGCCGATCGATGAGCGAAGCAATCAGGTTCGAAGACAAAGTCGTCATAGTCACCGGTGCGGGCGGTGGCCTCGGCCGTGCCCACGCGCTGCTGTTCGCCCGTCACGGGGCGAAAGTCGTGGTCAACGACCTCGGTGGCAGCACCCACGGCGAAGGCGCCAATGCCTCGGCCGCAGATCGGGTGGTTGCAGAGATTCGTGAGGCCGGCGGCACTGCCGTCGCCAGCCATGACTCGGTGACCGACGGCGACAAGATCGTGCAGGCTGCCCTGGACTGCTTCGGTCGAGTGGACGTGGTGGTGAACAACGCCGGCATCCTGCGCGACAAGACCTTCCACAAGATGGAAGACGCCGATTGGGACCAGGTCTACAAGGTCCATGTCGAAGGTGCCTACAAGGTCACGCGCGCCGCCTGGCCGCACCTGCGCGAGCAAAGCTACGGACGTGTGATCTTCACCTCGTCCACGTCGGGCATCTATGGCAATTTCGGTCAGTCCAACTACGGTATGGCCAAGCTGGGCCTGTATGGGCTGACTCGCAACCTGGCTCTCGAAGGTCGCAAGAACAACATCTTGGTCAACGCGATTGCCCCGACCGGCGGCACCCGCATGACCGAAGGCCTGATTCCTCCACAGGTTTTCGAGCAGCTCAAGCCCGAACTGGTCAGCCCGCTGGTGGTGTACCTGGGCAGCGAGCAATGCCAGGAAACCTCTGGCCTGTTCGAAGTCGGTGGCGGCTGGATTGGCAAGGTTCGCTGGGAGCGCAGCCTGGGCGTGGGCTTCGACCCCAAGGCCGGCTTCGATGCCGAGGATGTCGCGGCGGCCTGGCAGCGCATCTGCGACTTCGACAATGCCGCGCATCCGGCCGATAACGTCGAGGCGCTCAAGGAGATGATGGCCAACCTGCAGAAATACGCGCTCTGATCGCGACAGCCCTCCGGGGATTTCGGCCAGTGCGCTGAACGTCCTGGCAGGAGGAGCTAAGGTGAAGGCCGGCAGTGATGCCGGCCTTTTTCATTTGAGGCGGGGAGTTGTAGTGGCGAATGAATTCGCCCCAACAACGTCTTTTACCTACCAGCTGTGCAGGAGTCGCCATGAACATCAAAGTCGAAAGGAATGGCCCGGTCACGACCCTGATCATCGACCGGCCCGAAGTTCGCAACGCCGTGGATCGGCCTACTGCCGAGGCGTTAGCCGCTGCCCTACGCGCTTTCGAAGCCGATGATGAGGCGTGCGTGGCGGTGCTCACGGGTGCGGGCGGTACCTTTTGCGCGGGGGCCGACCTTAGCGCAGTGGCCGAAGATGGCGCCCGGCGCAATCGCCTGGAGACCGAGGGCGATGGCCCGATGGGGCCAAGCCGCATGCAGTTGCAGAAGCCGCTGATCGCTGCCATCGAGGGCCACGCCGTCGCCGGGGGAATGGAACTGGCATTGCTGGCGGATATGCGGGTGATGGCCGAAGACGCGGTGTTCGGCGTGTTCTGCCGGCGCTTCGGCGTACCGTTGATCGACGGTGGCACGGTGCGCCTGCCGCGCATTGTCGGCCAGGGCCGAGCGCTGGACCTGATCCTCACAGGTCGCCCGGTGAAAGCCGAAGAAGCCCTGGCCATGGGCCTCGCCAACCGCGTGGTACCCAAGGGCGAGGCGCGCGCCGTGGCGGAGCAGTTGGCACATGCCATCTCCGCCTTTCCACAGCGCTGCATGCTGGCCGATCGTGCCAGTGCCTTTGCGCAATGGGAGCTGCCCTTCGAGGCGGCCATTGCCAACGAGTTCAAAGGCGGAATGCGGGTGATCGGCAGTGGCGAAACCCTGGCTGGCGCCCGTGCCTTCAGCAGGGGTCAGGGGCGCCACGGTGATTTCAGCGGCGAATAATGATCATGTCTGGGGTTCAGCGCATCAAGCCTTCCATCAGGTCGGCCAGCTTGAGGGCCATGGCCCGGCGCCAAGGTGCGCTGTTGGGGTTGGCCAGCACTCGGTCCTCATGCACGAAGCTGCGGATGATCGCGTTGTAGCCCAGCCAGCGGCAGGGTTCGGGCTCCCAGCGGCTCAGGCGGCTGATGGGCGTGTTGCCGAGAACCCAGGGCTGGCGTGTCAGCGTCGTGTCCTTCTGCAAGATCAGGTCGGCCAGCGTGCGGCCGCCGAGATTGCTGGCGCCCACGCCCTCGCCGCCATAGCCGCCGGAAAGGGCGATGCCGCTCTTGCAGTCGGCCAGCATGTGCGGCTGGAAGCGCCGTGCCATGCCGAGGTTGCCGCCCCAGGCGTGGCTGATGCGGACATTGCGCAGCTGTGGGAAGAGCTCGCCGAACAGGTAGCGGCGCAGGCCGATTTCGTCCTCGCTGAGGTGGAAGTTTTCGCGCAGGCGACCGCCAAAGCGGTATCCACCACGGGCGCCAAAGGCCAGGCGATTATCGGCGGTACGTTGGCCGTAGGTGACCTGGCGGCTGCTTTCGCTGAAGGCCTGGCCGCGTTCCAGGCCGATGTCCGCCCATTGCGCGTCGCTCAATGGTTCGGTGGCGATCAACAGGCTTTGCACCGGCAGTTGGTAACGTCCCAGCGGCGGCAGGCTGGCGGCGTAGCCTTCTACGGCCGGCACCACCCAGAGCGCCTTGAGCTGGCCCTGAGCCGTACTCACCAGACCGGGCCGCCAGTCGGTGGCTGGGCTTTGCTCGAAGAGTTGCACGCCCATTCCTTCCACAACCCGCGCCAGGCCACGGACCAGGCGCGCCGGCTGGATGGTGGCGCAGTGCGGCGTGTGGATGGCGCCCAGCACATTGGACACGCGCAACTGGCTGCTCAACTCAGATGGCGTCAACCAGCGGTAGTCGGACTCGGATAGCCCTTCGGTGTAGAGGTCCGCCAGTTGTGCACGCAGGCGTTTTTCCTGTTCCGGGTAGCGGGCCGCGCAGTAGAGCACGCCGGCTTTGCGGTAGTGGCAGTCGATGCCTTCGCGTTGCAGCACAGTCGCGACTTCATCGGGGATGCCATGCAGCAGATCGAACGAGGCCCGGCGCAGTTCGGCCGGGAGCTTGCTCAGGACACGGTCTTCGCCCAGCAGGTTGCCCATTAGCCAACCGCCATTGCGCCCGCTGGCGCCGAATCCGGCGAACTGAGCTTCGACGATGGCGATCTTCAGGTCCGGCGCCTGGCGCTTCAGGTAATAGGCTGTCCACAGCCCGGTGTAGCCGGCACCAATGATCGCCACGTCCACCTCCAGTGTGCCGGCCAGTGCCGGGCGCGGGGTGAGGTCTTCATCGAGCTGGTCCATCCATAGGCTGATCGAGCGCCAGTTCGGCATAGGCAGGTCTCCGCGGCAAAGTTGTCTTGGTTGGCAAGGCTAGTGGTTGTGTGGGGCGTTGTCGTCTACGCGGGCACGCTCGGCGCCTGGGATGCTGGGCTTCGCGCTGCTCAGACCTCCGCGGCCCGCACCAACCTGCTCACCCGTGCCATCAGGGATAGGGTGGGAGCCGAGACGTGCCAGCGTTCAGGTGGCGTCGGCAGGGCAGCGTACAGGGGCTCAATGGAGCGCGGGGCTGTGGCCTTTCTTGTGCAGGCGTTGCGTCAGGCTCAGGCGCTCGGCAGGGTCGTCGCACAGCAGCAGAGCGCGTTCCAGGTCATAGCGTTCGGCCTGTGGGCACTCCAGCAGTTGGTAGATATCCGCGCGGGCCAGGTGGTCCTGCATGGTGGGTGGACCGAGCAGCAGCACGCGCTCGGCATCCTTCAGCGCTGCCAGTGGATCGTCGGCCTGCTGGTGCAGCTGGCGCAGGTTGCGAGATAGACGCTGCAGCTGGTCGCTCGGGCTTGCTACCTGCAAGTGCTCGGCTTGGAGCGCGGCGTGCGGGCCATGAAGGCGCAGCAGCAGTTCGCGGCAGTCGCGGGTGTATAGCCGGCGACCGCCGCAGGGGTCGAGCAAGTGATCGGCGCCCGGCACGCGCAACAGAAAGTGGCCGGGGAAGTTCACCCCATTCAAGGGGATGTCCAGGCGCGCTGCCAGTTCGAGGGCGATGATCGCCAGGGACAGCGGCTGGCCACGTCGTCGTTGCAGCACCTGGTGCAGCAGCGCCGCCCTGGGTTGCGTGGGAATGTAGTCGTCATCGTGGAAGTCGAGCTCGTTGAGGCGGCGCAACAGGGGCTGTGCCAGCTCTGCAGCCGGTAATCGTGGCAGACCGGCGGAGACCTGCTGGACCAGGCCGGCGAACTCTTGCATGACCTGTTCAGGGCGCAGCTGGGCGTCATGTTCGGCAGCGATCCAGAGGGCCGCCTCCAGCGTTGCAGGAGGGGCACGATCGAGGCAGGCCAAGCATCTTTGACGCGGGTTCATGGACTTCTCCGGGAAACTTTATTTGTTTAGCTGGCGGTCGGTTCTTCGTCCAGTGCTGCCGTCGGCTACCGAGGCATCGTGGTTATCTACGGGCGGTGGTTTATGCCGCGATGCCCGGGGGCGGATCGCGAAGGGCGTCCTATACTGGGCCTAAAGTCCGAAGGGGAGTCCGACATGTTCGCCATGATGGAGACCGCCCGGCTCGAGGCGCTGCATCTTGCCAACGACCCAGTCACCGGGCTAAAGGCCATCATCGCCATTCACAACACACGCCTTGGCCCGGCTCTGGGCGGGTGTCGCTACCTCGCCTATCCCGATGATGAGAGTGCCATTCGGGATGCCATACGCCTTGCCCAGGGAATGAGTTACAAAGCTGCCTTGGCCGGCCTCGACCAAGGCGGCGGCAAGGCTGTGATCATCCGTTGCGCACATGTGGATAACCGCGCCGCCTTGTTCGAAGCCTTCGGTCGCATGATCGAGTCGCTCAAGGGCCAATACATCACGGCGGTGGACAGCGGCACCTCGAGCGCTGACATGGATTGCATTGCCCAGCAGACCCAGCACGTCACCAGCACCTCGGCCGAGGGAGATCCGTCACCCCACACCGCCATGGGGGTGTTCGCCGGTATTCGCGCCACCGCTCAGGCCCGCCTCGGCAGCGATGACCTGGAAGGCCTGCGGGTGGCCGTGCAGGGGCTCGGCCATGTCGGCTACGCACTTGCCGAGCAATTGCATGCTGCAGGAGTTGAGCTGCTGGTCAGCGACCTGGATGCCGGCCGTGTGCAGTTGGCCATCGAACAGCTTGGAGCCCAACCCGTGGCCAGTGGAGCCTTGCTCACGACACCTTGCGACATCCTTGCACCGTGCGGTCTGGGCGGCATCTTGAATGCGCAGACAGTCGGCCAGCTGCGTTGCGCTGCGGTTGCCGGCGCAGCCAATAACCAGCTGGCCAGCACGGAGATCGCAGATGAAATGGAGGCGCGCGGCATCCTCTACGCGCCGGACTACGTAATCAACTCGGGGGGGCTGATCTATGTCGCCCTCCGTCACCGGGGTGAAAGTCTGACCGCGATTACCAGCCACCTGGCGCGGATCAGCCTTCGTCTCACCGAGATTTACGCGCACGCCCAGGCCGACAAGCGCTCACCCGCGCGCGTCGCAGATGCCTTGGCCGAGCGCCTGTTGTACGGCTGAGTCGCCCCAACAAGGGCGCGAGCCGGTCGGATGAGGAAGCGGGCGTTTACCAGCGCACCTTCCGTGGTATCCCGACGTCACGAGCGTCGGCCCCTGTGCAGGCACCCAAAAGGTGTGAGGAGAGATGTCATGTCCAGCAGGATCGATCTGTCTTTTACCCGCTACCTCGACCCCGAGGGGCGCCTGGTCGGTGAGTTGCCCGACTGGGCTGATGATTTCAACCTCCTCACCCAGCTCTACCGGCGCATGGTGCTGACCCGCCTCTTTGACCAGAAAGCGGTGGCCTTGCAGCGCACCGGCCGCATCGGCACCTATGCCCCGACCCTGGGCCAGGAGGCCATCGGTGTTGCCATCGGCAGCCTGATGCACCCCGAAGACGTGCTGGTGCCGTACTACCGCGACACCGCCGTGCAACTGATGCGTGGCGTGCGCATGGAGGAAATCCTCCTCTACTGGGGCGGCGACGAACGTGGCAGCGCCTTTGTCGACCCGGCCGCCCGTGAAGACTTCCCCATCTGCGTGCCCATTGCCACCCAGTCCCTGCATGCCTGCGGCGTCGCCTCGGCCTTCAAGATCCGTGGCGAGCATCGCGTGGCCGTCACTACCTGCGGCGATGGTGCCACCAGCAAGGGCGATTTCCTCGAGGCATTGAACGTGGCCGGTGCCTGGCAACTCCCCGTGGTGTTCGTGGTGAACAACAACCAATGGGCGATCTCGGTGCCCCGGCGCATCCAGTGCGGTGCTCCGACCCTTGCGCAGAAAGCCATCGGTGCCGGCTTCCACGGCGAGCAGGTCGATGGCAACGATGTCATTGCTGTCTATGACCGCGTCAAGGCCGCCCTGGAACGCGCCCGTCACGGCAAGGGGCCGGCGCTGCTCGAATGCATCAGCTACCGCCTGGGCGACCACACTACGGCTGACGATGCCACGCGCTACCGCAGCGCCGATGAGGTCAAGCAGGCGTGGATGGAAGAACCAGTCAAGCGTCTGCAGGGCTACCTCGCGAGTCATCAGGTCTGGGACGAAGGCCGCGAGCAGGCGCTGATTGCCGATTGCCAGCAGCAGGTGCAGGCGGCAGTGGATAACTTCGAAGCGGCAGGCATCCAGCCCGTGGAGTCCGTCCTCGATCATGTTTACGCACGCTGGCCTGCGGCACTGGGCGAGCAGCGAGAAATGTTGCTGGAACGGGTCGCGCGCAGGGAGGTTCAAGGCCATGAGTAACCTCAACATCACGACCGAAAAGCGTGCCCTGCTGGAGGCCGTCAATCTTGCACTGCACCGGGCGATGCTGGAGGACGATAACGTCGTCGTGCTGGGTGAGGACGTCGGCGTCAACGGCGGCGTGTTCCGCGCCACCCTCGGCCTGCGCGAGCGCTTCGGCTTCAAGCGGGTGATCGATACGCCGCTGGCGGAAACGATGCTTGGTGGCCTGGCTGTCGGCATGGCCGCGCAAGGGCTGAAGCCGGTGATGGAAATCCAATTCCTCGGCTTCATCTACGCTGCCATGGAACACCTGGTCTCCCACGCCAGTCGCCTGCGCTGTCGCACCCGCGGCCGCCTGAGCTGCCCGATGGTGCTGCGCAGCCCCATGGGCGCGGGCATCCGCGCGCCAGAGCATCACAGCGAAAGCACCGAGGCGCTGTTCGCCCATATTCCCGGCCTGCGCGTAGTGATCCCCTCGTCACCGGCACGGGCCTACGGCTTGCTGCTGGCGGCCATCGACGACCCAGACCCGGTGATCTTCCTCGAACCCACCCGGCTCTACCGGATGAACCCTCAACCCATCGTCGACGATGGCAGGCGTTTGCCGCTGGATACTTGCTTCACCCTGCGCGAAGGCTCGGATCTGACCCTGATCAGTTGGGGGGCCAGCGTCCACGAGACCTTGCAGGCCGCCACCCTGCTGGCCGAGCGGGGTGTTTCCGTCGAGGTGATCGACGTCGCCAGCATCAAGCCCCTGGACCTCGACACCCTCGAGGCCTCAGTGCGCAAGACCGGGCGCTGCGTGATCGTGCATGAGGCACCGCGTTCCTGTGGGGTAGGCGCGGAAATCGCTGCGAGCCTTTATGAGCGTGTGCTGCTCGACCTGCAGGCGCCGATCCAGCGGGTCACTGCGCCGGACATCCCTCCGCCGCTGTATCGCCTGGAGCAGCTCTACATTCCGAGCCCCGAGGACATCCTCGCGGCCTGCGACCTGGTGCTGAATTACGCCTGAGCCCGATTAGAGGAGTGCGCGATGAAATACTTCAAACTGCCCGACCTGGGGGAAGGCCTGCAGGAGGCTGAGATCGTCCAGTGGCATGTGAACGTGGGGGACAGCGTCAAGGCCGACCAGTTGCTGGTTTCGGTGGAGACCGCCAAGGCCCTTGTGGATATCCCTGCACCTCACGACGGTGTCGTGGCCAAGACGTTCGGCAAGGAAGGCGACATCCTCCATGTCGGCGAGCCGCTGCTGGGCTATGAGGGCAAAGACGACGATGCCGGCACCGTGGTCGGGCGCCTCGAGGGTGGCGGCAGCGCCCAGGCCGATAGCTTCTTCGTCGGTGCCGCGCCGTCCACCCGCGAGCACCTGGCTCCCCGTGCGACACCGGCAGTTCGCCAACTGGCACGGCAGCTCGGGCTGGAACTGAGCAACCTCGCCGGCACGGGCCCTGACGGCCTGGTGACCCGGGCCGACGTGGAACTGGCCGCGCAGAGCGCCCGTGAAAACTTCGGTGGCGAAAAGTTGCGTGGCGTACGGCGCAGCATGGCGATCAACATGGCGCGTTCCCACGCTGAGGTGGTGCCGGTGACCATCTTCGGCGACGCCGACCTGCACCGCTGGCCGGAGGCCCGTGACCCGCTGGTCCGCCTCACCAAGGCGATTGCCGCCGCTTGCGAAGTGGAGCCCATCCTCAACAGCTGGTTCGATGGCCGTGCCCTGTCGATCCGCCAGCACCAGAAACTTGACCTGGGCATTGCCGTGGATACCCCGGACGGTTTGTTCGTGCCGGTGGTGCGGGATGTTGGTGGGCGCGCTGCGGATGACTTGAAGGAAGGCCTGGCGCGCTTGAGGGCGGACGTGAAGGCGCGCTCCATTCCGCCACAGGAGATGATGGGCGCCACCATCACCCTGTCCAACTTCGGCATGCTGTTCGGGCGCTATGCCAACCCTGTGGTGGTGCCGCCACAGGTGGCCATCATCGGTGCCGGGGGCATCCGTGAAGAGCCGGTGGCTTGGCAGGGCAAGGTGGAGATTCATCCGGTGCTGCCGTTGTCGCTCACCTTCGACCACCGCGCGGTGACGGGCGGGGAGGCGGCGCGATTCCTCAAGGCATTGGTGGAGGCGTTGGAGGCGCCATAGCGCGAGGACGGTATCTTGGGGGCGGACTCCGCCGCCCTGTCCCCCGCCCCTCTCTCTCACGTGGAGAGGGGCTCGCGCCTGAAACTTTGGCGCAGTACCGGGTAGCTTGGGGCAGCGCTGGACGCAGGAATGATCTCGGCACGGATCAACTCCACTCTCCTCTTCGGGCGGCGGGGGAAGTACAGCCTGTCGTCTACTCAGCACCCAGCTCAGACAACGCTTCAGGCTGGTTCTTGAACGCGCGGGCGAAAGTGTCGCGGTGCTTGGCCATGAAGATGCCGATGTCTTCCACCTGCTGTTCGCTGAGTGAAGGCACCGCCTTTTGCAGGACTTCCGCCAGCGACTCCGCCAGTTCCAGCATCTTGTCGTAACGATCGGCTTCAGCCTTATCCATGAACAGGCGCTCCGGATCGCGGCTGCTGCGATACACCACTTCGACGGCCATTCATCACCCCTCACCTTTGTTCATTGGCTTAAAATTACTGTATGCGCATACAGTATATGGATTGGCTGCCGACGGGAATAGGCGAAGGCAAATTTCCCGCCGACGTGGGCCTTGGAGCTCGCTCACGATTTCACCGCTGGTGCGGGATATCGTCATCAGCGTCTCAACGGTCGCTACGGATTGGCCCGTACTCCGCCGGTACCCAAGCATAGCCACTGTTTTCTCGGCGAACGTGGCCGAGGCCGGGGAAGGGCAGGTGGGCGCCGGCGACCCAGAGCTTGTCCTTTGCCGCGTTATCGAACACCTGCTTGCGGCTGGCAATGGCCTTGGCGTTATCCACATCGAATTCGATGGCGATATCCGGATTGGCGAACTGGGTGGCGTGGCTATGCACCACATCGCCCCAGACCAGCAGGCTCTGGCCCTTGGAGCTGAACAGGTAGCCGGTGTGGCCAGGCGTATGGCCAGGGGAGGGGGCGGCGACGAGGCCTTCGACCAGGCTGTCGCCCGGAGCGTAGACCTTCATGCGGTTGGCGGCCTTGTAAGGCGCCACTGCGGCCTGCGCCATCGCGAAGAACTTCTTTCCGTCTTCCGAGGCCTTGGCGGCGACTTCGGGGTTCAGCCAGTAGTTGGCTTCGTCACGGCTGACGAATACGGTGGCGTTAGCGAAAGCGACCTCGCCTTCGGCATCCAGCAGGCCGCAGGCATGGTCGGGATGCAGGTGGGTGAGCAGCACGCTGTCTATCTGCTCCGGCTGGTAGCCCGCTGCCTTCAGGTTGCCGAGGATGCCGCCCAGGGTGGGCCCGAAGCACTTGGCTGCCCCGGTATCGACCAGCACCAGATGGCTGCCGGTGTTGACCAGGTAGGCATTCACGGCGGTTTGTACGCCTTTGCTGGACTCGACGAACATGCGTGCCAGCAGGCTCTGGATGTCCTCGGCGCTGGCGCCCTTGAGCAGGCCGGTGCCGAGGTCGACGTAGCCATCGTAGAGCGCGGTGATCTCCAGGTCGCCCACGGCCGTGCGGTAGAAACCAGGCACTTGGGTCTGCTGCTTGGCCACCGGCGCGGCCAGGGTGGCAATTGGCGTGGCCAGTGGAATGGCCAGCGCGAGGGCGGTGAGCAGGACGTGTCGGGGAGCGAGCGGGCGAATCATGACGGAACTCCTTTTCAGTGCGAACCGCGTTTATGCGGGTGCGGACCCGGCCTTGTCCAGTCCGCAGTTTTTTCTCAGGAGCTTTCCCTTCGTCAAGGGTGCGACAACCTGTCCAGTGGCGTGGCAGTGGGCCCAGCCTTCATAACGAGGCACTGGCCTCCATCCTGCATAATCCCCCTGTCACTTTCGCCCGCCACTCTTGGGCCTGTCGTATCAAGGAGCTGTATCGTGAAGATCAACTGGGCTGACACCCTGCGCGAGAACGTGCATGGCCTGGCCGAATCGCTAGGTAACCTGTTGGTGGAGAGCTTCCACTACCTGGCGCTGTTCGCCATTGGTGGCATTACCGCGTGGGCCGCCGTGGTCGCGTTCCTTGGAATGGTGGAGAAGGGGCACATCACGGTCGATGACATCCTCCTGCTGTTCATCTACCTAGAACTGGGCGCCATGGTTGGCATCTACTTCAAGACCAACCACATGCCGGTGCGCTTCCTGATCTACGTAGCCATCACCGCGCTGACCCGTCTGTTGATCTCCGACGTTTCCCATCACCACCGTCCAGACCTTGGGGTGGTCTATGTGTCCGGCGCGATCCTGTTGCTGGCGCTGGCGATCCTTGTGGTGCGTTTCGCCTCATCGCGCTTCCCTTCGGTGCAGAGCGATGGTCCCCATCGGCGCCACCTGCGTCGCGATGAGGTGGCGGAGGAGGAGGCCTGAGCCGCCACCTCCATTCACATCCCCGCGTTCTGCACAGCACAGACCCGGCCAGGCCGAACCGGAGTGACCCGGCCACCGGTCATGGCGCACAGCAGTGAGCCCACCTCGTGCCCGCGCTCGATGGCGATGCCCAGGCGTATGCTCTCGATCACCCGTTGCAGGCGAACCGGATCGTTGCGCTGGGCCGGGCTGATCATGCGCCGCGCCACTACGCCGCGCTCGTTGGTGAGGGTCAGCATGATGTTGCCTCCTTGCCGTTCCAGGCTGAGATTGACCCGGTATTCGGCCTGGAAGGCGTCGGTCAGGATCTGGAATGGGTTGTACATGGCATGTCACCTGATTGATCGGGCAATGAATCGATGGACTGCCATGACTTCTGCAAAGTTCGAACCGCAATGACCAGCGGCGCACCCCGTCGCCGACCAAGTGTCGTTGGGGAGCCGCAATGGGTCGCATCGCCTTGCAGGGGCATCCGTTCGCAGTAAGTGCTATGGAATTTCAACTGCACCCATTTTTCAAACGAGAATTTATTGCAAAATTGCGGTCGCGCTCGGATAACCCTCTCCTGAGCGCCGCATTAGCCATCCTGCGGAGCATCCAGGGAAGCGGCGAAACCAATATTCGGAGTTGGGCTGGACACGGCTGCCGATGGGCATTCAAGAAAAAACTGCGGTTTTTGCCGACTCGTCCGGCTCTATCTGCACAAGCCCTGTCTTGCGGGGGGAAGAGCGTCCAGCGGGCAACAACGGAGTTAACAACCCATGAAAGGTTCGCCGTGAGCAAGGCCAGGACCCCATTTGCTGGGATGTGGCAGCGCGTGTACTGGCGGCTGTACTCGAGGTTATGCGGTTGCTGATGTGGTCACAGCGTTCCTGCCGGTCTACCTGCCGCTGATGCATAGTGACTGCGTGGTGTTTGCCAACCTGTCCTGCTTCGCCGTCTACATCGCGGCGATCTCCTATGCCTTCGCCGCGTGTTCGGCCCTGCTGGCCTGGAAGGCGCGCTGGGTCTTGCCTTTGATGGCGCTGCTGCCGGCGAGCGGCATGGTGTTGGCATTGGCATGAGCGTAATGGCAGGCCTTTGGCCGGCTTGGCAAATTAATTGGCTCTGTCCCTGTCAAGTGTTGCAACTGGATGCATCTCTTGTAGGAGCAAGCTTGCTCGCGAAAAGGTCGGGTTCGCGAGCAAGAACTCGGCGTCCCCGCGCTCCTACAAGGCCTCAGTCCGGCCGTTGATTTCTAGCCACAGCTGGCGCAGGCAGAGCCAATGAATTCGCCCCAGTAACGCAGCGACTGAAGCGGTAGGGGGGACTTCATACGCCAAGGGTTGCAGCGCGACCCGGAAAGTCACGGGTACGCCCGAAGCCGCCGCCCACCGGCTACCCGTCCCACCCTCGGAGGCAGGCGTACACTGAGCGAGGCAGTCAATCTGGTGTTGCCGTCAGGAGGTGTGCCATGCGTCCAACGCTTCCCCTCATCGTCCTCGCCGTGCTGATCCTCACCCCCGCAGCGCTCGCTGCCACCACCGAAGTTCGTTTCACCCATCCTGAAAGCTTCAGCGACGCCTATCTTGGGCGCGACCATGGCCGTGGTGCGGATGACGTCGTGCTGAAAGAGCTGAAAGCCCATATCCAGAAGCTGGGCGAGCGTTACCTGCAGGCCGGGCAGGCCTTCAAGGTGGATATCCTCGATATCGACCTTGCCGGCCGCTACGAGCCTTGGCGCGTGGAGTTCCAGAATGTCCGCTTCATGCGGGAAATCACCTGGCCCCGGATAAAAATGCACTACAGTTTTGAGCAGGATGGCAATGTGCTAGTCAGTCGCGAGGCGATGGTGATCGACCAAGCCTACCTCCAGCATGGCAACCGTTATTTCAGCAGCGACCGGTTGCGTTATGAAAAGGCCATGCTCGACGATTGGTTCCGTAGGAACATTGGCAAGGCTGCAGCTGACTGATCGGCTGATTTTCCGGCGGACGAATCGCGTAGTTGCGTCAGACAATTTTTAAAACTGTGAACGAATCAACAACTTGGCTTCAGGCAGTAAGGAACTGTCGGGGGCGGTTGTGGTCAATGCGTAACAAATCCAAGGAGAATTCCTATGCTTTCGCGTTCCTGCAATCGTAGTCTTGCTGCTGTTCTGATGGCCGGCCAGATTGCCTTTCTCGCCCAGGCCCCCATTGCCCATGCCGCCATGATCGGCACTCCCCAGGCTATCCAGCAGCAGTCCCAATACCAACCGGTAGACCGCGAGCAGCTCCGCGCCATGCTCGACGACCAGCAGGTGCAACAGAAGCTCGAATCCCTCGGCGTACCTCGTGAACAGGTCGAAGCCCGTATCGCCAGCCTGACGCCGGCCGAACTGGCGCAGTTCAATCAGCGCCTCGAGCAGGAGCCAGCGGGTGGTTGGGTCGGCATCATCGTGCTGTTCCTGGTGATCTTCATCATTACCGACATGCTCTGCGCGACAGACATTTTCAGCTTCATCAAATGCATCAACTAAGCCTGTTGCGGCCATGTCTCGCCGCGCTGGCCCTCGTGCTTGCCGGTTGTGCGGGGCAGCCCATGCTGCCCCCGCAGAGCGACCGGCTGCCTCAGCGAGTGGAGTTGGACCAGGTACCGTTCTACCCTCAGGAGATTTACCAGTGCGGGCCGGCGGCGCTGGCCACGGTGCTGGTACAGCGCGGGGTCAAGACCTCGCCTGAGGCGCTGGTGCCGCGCGTCTACCTGCCAGAGCGCGAGGGCAGCCTGAAGCTGGAACTGGTGGCTGCCGCGCGCCAGCACGGCATGCTGGTCTATCCGCTGGAACCGAACCTGGATGCCTTGCTGACTCAAGTTGCGGCTGGCAATCCGGTGTTGGTTATGCAGAACCTCGGCCTCGACCTGTTGCCGCGCTGGCACTTTGCAGTAGTGGTGGGTTTCGATCGCAGCAAGGATGAGCTGGTGTTGCGTTCCGGTACCGAGCGTCGCTGGGTGACCGACCTGCGCAGCTTCGACCGCACCTGGGAGCGTGCCGAGCGTTGGGCAGTAGTGACCGTGCCGGCGGACCAGTTGCCTGCCGAGGCGCAGCTGGAGCCCTGGCTCAAATCCGCCAGTGACCTGGAGGAAACCGCCCAACGCCCGGTAGCCGAGAAGGCCTATCGGACGGCCGCCAAACACTGGCCGGAGGAGCCTCTGCCGCTGTTCGCCCTGGCCAATGCACGCTACGCCGAAGGGGATCGTAATGGCGCCGAGCTGGCCCTGCGCGAAAGCCTGCGACGCAAGCCGGACTTTGCCTTGGGCTGGTTCAATCTGTCCGAGGTGCTGAGCGAAAAGGGCTGTGCCTCCCAGGCCTCCCAGGCTCGCGCCTGCGCCCGCAAGCTGGCCCCCGATGACCAGCGCCTGGCTGCACCCCTGGACAGCTCTGCCAGCAGCAAGGGCCAGTGCACGGCACTACCCGCCTGCGTATCACCGTAGTTTGGTGCGGGCCGCACAGGTCCGAGCCTGGCGAGGCCCAACGGTTTGGGGACTGTTGGGCTTCGCTTCACTCAGCGAAGCGCCGCCCTGCGCAACCTACAAGTTGTCGCTGAGCCTCAGAGCCGCAGGAGAACGCCAACGGGCAGCCATGCGGCCCCAATGATCGATTACCGAAACACCGCTCGGAACGCCCCCGGCGTGCCGCCCATGGCTGCCCGGAACCGGTTGCTGAAGTGGCTGGCGCTGGCGAAGCCGCAGGCCATGGCGATCTCGCCCAGGGGCAGGGCGGTGTCCTGCAGCAGCTTGCGCGCCCGCGCCAGGCGCCTGGCGAGCAGGTATTGGTGCGGCGGCATGCCGAAGCTTTCGCGAAACATGCGCGCGAAGTGATACTCCGAGAGCGCGGCGAAGGTCGCCAGTTCGCCTAGGCTGATGGGTTCCGCCACCCGGTGCTCGATGTACTCCACCAGGCGTTTTCGCAGGGCCGGCGCCAGCCCGCCCTTGAGCCTCAACCCTTCGCGCAGGCCGGCCTGGGTCAGCAGGCTGTGATGGATCATTTCGTGCGCGAGGCTGCTGGCCAGCAGGCGCTCGCCGGGTTCGTCCCAGTCCAGACCGATGAGTTGACGGAAGTTGTGTGCTTGCTGCGGGTCGTCGAGGAAGGTCCGCTCGCGCAGCTGCAGCTCGCGCGGTTCGCGGTCGAGCAGGGTGATCGCCGCCTGGGCGAAATGTTCGGCGCTGAAGTAGAGATGGGCGAGGCGAATCTCGCCATTGATCACCCAGGATGATTCATGGCCAGCCGGCAGGACGCACAGTTTGTCTGGCGCGCCCTTGGTGTCGGGCCGCTCGCGGCGGAAGGTGCCGGTGCCGCCGGACAGGTAGCAGGACAGCGTGTGGTGCGCCGGCCCCTGGTAATCGCGGGCATCGTGGTGATTGCTCCAGAGTGCCGCGCCCAGCCCGTCGCCCAGCTCCGCGCAATGCTCCAGGCGCGCGTTCGGGGAGCTGCTGAGGGACTGGAATACCTGGTTCTGTTCGAGCGGCGACATGGCCTGGAATCGAGCTGGTTGCGATGTTGGCAATCCTAACGCGTGTGCCCGCGCCTGGGCAGCGAACCGACGAGATAAGCGCAAGTTTGTGCAAGCGGGCAGAGCCTGCGAGGTGGAGACTTCCCTCACTGCCACCGGGAGTTGTTCTCATGAACCTGTCGCTTTACCTGCTCACCGTCGTGATCTGGGGCACCACCTGGATCGCCATCAAGCTGCAGATGGGCGAGGTCGCCATTCCGGTTTCCATCGCCTATCGCTTTGGCTTGGCGGCCGTCGTGCTGTTTGCCATCCTCCTGCTTAGCCGCCGCCTGCAGAAGCTTGACGGCCGCGCGCAGATGATCTGCCTGGCCCAGGGCCTATGTCTGTTCTGCGTCAACTTCCTGTGCTTCTACACCGCGAGCCAATGGATCCCCAGCGGCCTGATCGCCGTGGTGTTTTCGACAGCAACTTTGTGGAATGCTCTGAACGCTCGGATCTTCTTCGGCCAGCGCATCGCGCCAAACGTGCTGGCCGGCGGCGGCCTCGGGCTCGCAGGCCTGGCACTGTTGTTCTGGCCAGAGTTGTCCGGCCACACCGCCAGCCGCGAAACCTTGATGGGCCTCGGCCTGGCCCTGCTCGGCACGTTGTGCTTTTCTGCCGGCAACATCCTCTCCAGCCTGCAACAGAAAGTTGGCCTCAAGCCGCTCACCACTAATGCCTGGGGCATGCTCTACGGCACCTTGCTGCTCTGCGCCTGGTGCCTGGTGAGCGGTACGCCATTCGCGATGGAGTGGAACACCCGTTATGTCGGTTCGCTGCTGTACCTGGCCATTCCCGGCTCGGTGATCGGCTTCACCGCCTACCTGACCTTGGTGGGGCGCATGGGGCCGGAGCGCGCGGCCTACTGTACGGTGCTGTTCCCGGTGGTGGCGCTGAACATTTCGGCGTTCGTCGAAGGTTATGAATGGACTGCCCCAGCCCTGTTCGGTCTGCTACTGGTGATGGCGGGCAACCTGCTGGTGTTCCGCAAGCCAAAACTTGCAGTGGCACCTGCAGCCGGGGAGGCCAGGGCATGAGTAGCCGAGTGGTACGCGGCCGCGCTTTCACCGCCGAGCGGGCCTGGGGCGCGCTGGATATCGCCAACCTGGACGGCACCACGGTGCGCCTGCACTGGACCGACCAGCCCTACGTCTGGCACGTGAACGATGGCCAGGAGGTGTTCGTGGTACTGGATGGCGAGGTGCAGATGCACTACCGCGACGGCGGCGAGGAGCGTCAGGTGCTGCTGGGCGTTGGTGACCTGTTCTACGCTGCTGTCGGCTGTGAACACGTTGCCCGTCCCCGCGGTGCGGCGCGCATCCTGGTGGTGGAGCGTGAGGGCAGCGTCTAACGGACCTTGCCGAACAACCGGTCGGACAGCATCACCGCAACCAGCACTGGGTAGCAGAGGTAATGCAGGCCGAACAACACCACGCCCATGGGGCTGGGCGTGTCCTGGACGGTCATCATCCCCAACAGGCCGAGGTACAGCACTCCCAGAATTCCGGCGAAATACAGCACGATGCGCCAGCGCTCGCTTGCGCTGGGCGCGCGATGCTGCGCCAGGCGGAACCACAGCGCCATGGCTGCCGAGACAGTGGTAGCGACGATCAGTGTGGCGAAGATCCCTCCGACCTTGACGAAGGTGCGCAACAGCAGGTTGAGGACGATGGCCAGGGCGACGCCGCCAAGGGCATAGCGGAGGGGGAGCGACATACTCGTTACTCGCAGTGGATGTGTGGAGACTGTAGCCCGGATCCAATCCGGGAGAGGCGGTTGGGCATTTTCCCGGATTCCATCCGGCTACAAAAAATCCGTCTGTGCTGTAACGCAGGGGAGCCTGCGATCTCTACCTCTATGTCCGCACCATGAAGTCGATCTGGAGCGGCCCAACCTACTGTTAGAGGACGCATAAAAATGACCATCAAGACCTCCGCCACCATGACCGGTGCCGCTCTCGCCCTGGCCGCCGCCGGCCTGTTCGCCAGCCTGCCGACCCAGGTTTTCGCCGAAGAGGCCATGGTGCACTGCTATGGCATCAACGCGTGCAAGGGCCAGAACGACTGCAAGACCGCCAACAACGCCTGCAAAGGGCAGGGCGCCTGCAAGGGGCAGGGCTTCAAGAGCACCACCCTGGCCGAGTGCAACAACGCGGGCGGCAAGGTTGGGCCATGACCCGGAGCGGGGCAGCCTTCGGGCTGCCCCACGTCCCACCGACAGGGGCTAGCCATGCACACGGACCGCACAAACCTGGGCTTTGGCCTGGGGCTGAGAACCCAGTACTACCAAGACATCCTTGACCACGCACCGCCGGTGGACTGGTTCGAGATCATCTCGGAGAACTACATGGTCGAGGGCGGAAAGCCGCTCTATTACCTGGACGCCATTGCCGAGCGCTACCCGCTGGTGATGCACGGCGTCTCGTTGTCCATCGGTGGCCCGCATGATCTGGACCGCGACTACCTGCGGCGCCTCAAATTACTGGCGGGGAGGGTTCGGCCGCGTTGGATCTCCGATCACCTGTGCTGGAGTCGGGGCAGCGCCCATCAGCTGCATGACCTGTTGCCGCTGCCCTTCACCGAAGAGAGCCTGGCGCATGTGTCTGAGCGGGTAAATCAGGTGCAGGACGTGATCGGCCGCCCGCTGGTGCTGGAGAACGTCTCCAGCTACCTGCGTTGTACCGACAGCGAAATGAGTGAGTGGCAGTTCCTTGCTGCGTTGGCCGAGCGCACCGACTGTGAGCTGCTGCTGGATGTGAATAACGTCTATGTGAGTGCGCGTAACCAGGGTTTCGAGCCCTGGGAGTTCATCAGTGCCTTGCCGGCAGGCGCGATCCGCCAGCTGCACCTGGCCGGTCACAGTGACTACGGCCATTACCTCATCGATACGCACGATCAACCTGTGTGCGACCCGGTGTGGGCACTCTACCAGCGCACCCTGGCGTTCTTGGGGCCGGTATCGACGCTGCTCGAGCGCGATGACCATCTGCCGCCGCTGGATGAACTGCTGAGTGAGTTGCAGAAAGCGCGTGTGCTGGCTGACGCGACTTTCGCTCGGGAGGCCGCATGCGCCTGAAGGAATACCAGCAGCGCTTCGAGGCCTACCTGTTGAATGAAGGTGGGACGCTGGACGCCGACCTGCTCGCAGGCCTGCACGGAGGCCCTGCGCTCAGCGCGGTCGAGGGTCTGCAGATCTACCATCACGCCTATCGCGCGCGGCTGATCGAAGCGCTGCGTGAGGATTACCCGGCCATTCACCACTGGCTCGGCGATGACGAGTTCGACGCATTGGCGCGCGCCTACCTGCCTGCCCACCCTTCCAGCCATTTCAGCTTGCGTTGGCTGGGGGCCGGCCTTGCCGACTTCATCGAAACCTGGCTGGTAGCGGAGCAAGCCGCGCCGCTGTCTGAGCTGGCGCGACTGGAGTGGGCTTTTACCCTGGCGTTCGATGCGCCGGACGGGGAGCCGCTGACCTTGATGCAGATGGCGCAGTTGCCAGCCGAAGATTGGCCGGAGCTGCGCCTGGCGCTGCTGCCCAGCGTGCAGCGCGTGTCATGCCAGTTCAACAGCCTGGCGCTATGGCGGGCGGCGAAGCACGAGGCTGAATTTCCCGCTAGCCAGGCCCTGTTGCGGCCAGAGCTGTGTCTGGTGTGGCGGCGGGAGCTGGTGGGGCAGTACCGCAGCCTCGCGAAAGAAGAAGCACAGGCGCTGCTGGGGATGGTGGAGCAGGGAAGGAGCTTTGCCGAGTTGTGCGAGGCGTTGGGTGATCCGGCCCAGGCGGCAGAGTGGTTGAAATTGTGGATAAGTGAGGGGCTGGTGGAGCGGAGTGGTTGAATTCGCTTGCCCTCTCCCCCGGCCATCTCCTCTTCAGGGAGAGGGGGCGGGGGAGAGGGACGTGATGCCTACAACGACACCCCCAAGCCAAACCGCTTCTTCAACACCCGATCCAACAACCCACGTGGCACCCAGCGTGCGATCAGGGGCAGGGCGCGGCTGCCGTTGCCGATGCGTACCAGCGTCGGGCGCGGTGTGCGTTGGACGGCGGCGAGCAGCGCGTGGGCGAAGTCGGCCGCTGGAGTCGGGTGGTCCTGGGAGGCACGAGCGCGGGCGCGGATGCCTTCGCGCAGGGGCCACCAGGGCGAACCCTCGGCGATCAGCGCTTCGGCCTCGCGGATGGCATTGGTGCCGAAGCTGGAAGCGATGGCACCGGGCTGTACTTCCATAAGCTCGATGCCGAAGGGCGCCAGTTCCAGGCGCAGGGCATCGCTTAGCGCATGCACTGCGGCCTTGGATGCGCAGTAGGCACCGGCGAAGGGTGTGACCAGCACACCAGAGACACTGCCGATGTTCACCACCAGGCCGCGGCTGCGGCGCAGCAGGGGGAAGCAGGCGCGGGTCACGCCCACTAGGGCGAACACGTTGGTCTCGAACTGCCGGCGCAGTGCCGCGGGGCCGCCGTCCAGCAGCGGCCCCATGGCACCGTAGCCGGCGTTGTTGATCAGCACGTCGAGCCGTCCGGTTTCCGTTTCCAGGCGCTGGGCGAGCTCGGCCACCGCGGCTTCATCGTTGATGTCCAGGGCTACGGCGGTGAAGCCGGCAGCCGCCAGTTCGGCAAGGTCACCAGGCTTGCGGGCGCTGGCCCAGACGTTGTAACCGGCGGCCTTGAAAGCGTCGGCAAGGGCGCGGCCGATACCGCTGGAGCAGCCGGTGATCAGGGCGACGGGATTGGGCATGTTGAGTCCTTTGCTGGATGGGCGTCCGGTTTGTCCTCTCCCTGAAGAGAGGGAGGTAGTTCTTGCTTTTTTCTCCCCTCTCCCCCTGGGAGAGGGTCCGGGGGAGAGGGATGCCTGGCTCCACGCAGAGTTCAACTTCCCTCACCCCAACGTTCTCCTGGAGAGGGTGGGGGCTAGTTCGTACAGCGACCGCTGTTTACTCAATCGACGAATTTGCCACGCAGATTGGCGGCGCGAAACTCCAGTGATTGCGGTCGATAACCTTGGCGAATGGGTGGCAGCGGGATGCAGTTGCGCCACTGGGCACCGGCCTGCAACTCGGTGGGGCCTAGGTAGCGCGGATGGTCGTAGCTGGGCTGCACCAGATTGATGGTGTCGTCGGGGCGGAAGGCCTGCACCTGCCAGGCGAAGTCACGCAGGGTGGCGGAGCTGCCATTGCGGACCTGGATCGCCAGCGGGCGGTCGGCAGGGCATTCGGCGGGGCTGTAGGTGAGGCTGATTTCCAGGTGGGAGAACCGACGTTCTTCGCCTTTCTCCTGCCACAGCACCCAGCCCGCGATCAGGGCGACTCCACAGACTGCCGCCAGTGATAGCGGCAGGGCCTTGGTCGGGTAGCGGATCAGCAGGATCAGCCAGGTGAGGACGAGAATGGCGCCGATGAGCATGGAAGGCCTCCTTGAGGCCTTCCATGCTAGCGCAGAGCGAGGTTCACCGGAGGAGCCAGCGTCAGCGAGCGATGCTGTGCACCGTGGCGATTTGCGGGGCGCGGCCGTAGACGTCATCGAGCCGCTCGATGTCGTCCTCGCCCAGGTAGCTGCCTGATTGCACTTCGATGATCTCCAGCGGGATCTTCCCGGGGTTGGCCAAGCGGTGCACGGAGGCGATGGGGATGTAAGTCGACTGGTTCTCGGTGAGCAGGAAGGTCTTGTCGTCGCAAGTGACCTGCGCGGTGCCGGACACCACGATCCAATGCTCGGCACGGTGGTGGTGCATCTGCAGCGACAGCTGCGCGCCTGGTTTGACGGTGATGTGTTTCACCTGGAAACGACCGCCCATGTCCACTGAGTCGTAGGAACCCCAGGGGCGATATACCGCGCAGTGGTTCTGGGTTTCGCTACGGCCGTCGGCATCGAGCTTGTTGACCAGCTTCTTCACGTCCTGCACGCGGTCCTTGTGGGCGATCATCATGGCGTCCTTGGTTTCCACGACCACGATGTCTTCCAGGCCGATCACCGACACCAGCTTGCCGTTGCCGTGGACCAGGCAGTTGTGGCTGTCCTGCACCACGACGTCGCCCTTGGTGACGTTGCCGTTCTTGTCCTTGTCGTGCACTTCCCAGATCGAACTCCAGCTGCCGACATCGTTCCAGCCGGCGGAGAGCGGTACCACGCAGGCGCGGGCGGTTTTCTCCATCACGGCGTAGTCGATGGAGTTGTCCGGGCAGCAGGCGAAGGTGGCCGGGTCGATACTTACCGCGATGCCGTCACGCTTGCTGCGCTCCAGGGCCAGCAGACAGGTGTCGTAGATATCCACATCGTGGTGCTTGAGTTCTTCCAGGTAGCGGCTGGCGCGGAACAGGAACATGCCGCTGTTCCAGAAGTAGTCGCCAGACTCCACGTACTGGCGTGCGCGGGCCTCGTCCGGCTTCTCGACGAACTGGGCGACGCGGCTGATGCCGTCTGGCAGGTTGCCGTCAACCTGGCCACGGATATAGCCATAGCCGGTTTCCGGACGCTCGGCCGGGACGCCGAAGAGCACCATTTCGCCCCGTTCCGCTGCGATAGTGGCCAATGCCAGGGCCTGCTGGAAGGCGCGCTGGTCTTTCAGCACGTGGTCGGCCGGCAGCACTAGCATCAGCTCATCACGGCCTTCGGCGACCAGCTGCATGGCAGCGATGGCGACGGCCGGTGCGGTGTTGCGGCCAAAGGGTTCGAGCAGCATGGATTGGGCTTCCAGGCCGATACCGTCGAGCTGTTCCTGGACGATGAAACGGTGATCCTGGTTGGCCACCAGCACGGCCGGCTGCATGCCCTCGAAGGAGAGGCGTTGCAGGGTCTGCTGGAACAGGGTCTGGTCGCCGGCAAGGGCGAGGAACTGCTTAGGATACTGTTTACGCGAAAGAGGCCAGAGGCGAGAGCCGCTACCGCCAGAGAGGATCACAGGAATCATGGTGTTTCTCCTAGAACTGTCATGGGTTGTGGGCGCTGCTTCCATCGATCACTTTTCATTTTTCTTCCCGCCCTCTGCGGGGCGGGTAGCTGTGGCGCGGACGTTATCCGCGCAGGCTGTTGTTCAGGACTCGACCGGACGTTTCACCCAAACCGGCGAAAGCTTGCTGCCGCTGCCGGTGATGTAGAGGCACACCACCTCGCCACGCTGCAGCGAGATCGGCTTGAGGTCGCTGACCTTGCGGTCGCCGTCGAACAGGGCGAGACCGACCTTCACCGGGTTGATTTCACGTTCGCCGCGGCCCTGCGGGGCGACGTCGGGCACTACTGGGGTCTTGCCGTCGGCGGTTTTCAGGGTGAGCTTGGCGTCGGTCAGGTTCTGCACCCGCAGCAGGGCCTTCTGCTTGTTCTTGAAGGGCGGCTCCTCTACCAGTTGCGGGCCCTTGCCCGGCTGATTGACCAGGGTGTAGTAGTGGTCGGCTTCCAGCTTCACCGAGAGGTTGCTGCTGCCGACCTTGGCGCTGTAGTTCCCCGCTGGGAGGAACTTGAAATCGCTGGAGCCCAACGGCGGGACATCGGTCAGCGCGGTATTGCCGACGTTCACGCTGAGTTCACCGCTGGTGGCGTTGTACGCGCGGACGAAAGCGGAACCCTTGGGGGCCTGCGGGCCATACAGACCGCCTTCGTCAGCATTGGCTTGCAAGGCGCCAAGGCCCAGGACCAGGGCGCAGGCATATGACGTCCAGCTGCGGTTGTTCTGTCGGTTCATGGGGTATACCTCCATCTTCTCGTTCAATGGGGCCGGTTCGGGCCCCGTGTTTCCCCTCTACGAGGGGGACTCTTCAGTTGCCTGTCCGTGCGGCCAGGCGTTCGTCGGTGGTGCCGCCCTTGCGCAGGCTGGCAACCCATTCAGGATCGAAGTCGCTGAGGTCGCTGGTCATTGGCAGGTAGCGCTCAGGGAACTCCCAGATCACCAGCTGCGGTGGGGCGTTCTTCAGCTCGTCACTCTTGAGGTACTTGAGCATCGGCAGGATCGGTCCGTGGCCGTCTTCGGCGTGGTTGACCAGGTCGCGCTGCAGGGCCTGGCGCAGGGCACCGGCGAAATTCCAGCGGTCGTTGGCGCTGTAGCTGGTGCCGACCAGGGCCACGGGCACTTCGGTTTCGGCGAACAGGGCGTCGTCGGCCGATGCACTTTCGTCCGCGGCGCGGGTGGCGCGTTTCTGCAGGTGGTCGGGCTCTGGCATCAACTCCTCGAACAACGGGGCCAGGGGCAGGAAGCGGGTCAGGTCGCCCTTATAGGTCTCGCTGCCTTCGTTCTGGGTGATGTAATGCTGCGGGGCGCCGCGCAGGGTCATGGCTTTGGTCACCGCCTGGCCCAGACGGCCCGCGACCACTTCAGCGCCCAGCGGGGTCCAGTGGGTGTCGGTGCGCAGGAAGAGCTGGCCCTGGTCCTTGGCCTGTTCCAGGCTGGCGAACAGGTCGGGGGCGATGATCCCCGCTTTATGTGCAGCACCGAGGAAGCGCGGATAGAGGTCCTCGCGCAGGGCGGTCGGGGTGGAATCGCCGACGTGCTCCGGGTAGAGCCGCGACTTGGCCGGGACGATCGCCAGGACCAGTTCCACGTTGTGCCGCGCCAGTTCGTCACGTACGCCCTGGATCAGCGCCAGGTTGTCGCGCAGGTGGCGAGCGCCGTCCGCTACCGGGTCGAACTCTTCGTCCGAATAGAGCCAGCCGTTCTCTCCGATCAGCACGCCCTGACGGCCTTCGCCGAACAGTTTGAAGTCCAGCAGCGCCCAGAGATTGGTGCCCGGTTGCTTGACCGGGAATTCGGCGTCGTAGTGTTTCTCGAAGGCCTGGGCCAGCTTGCCATTGAGCACGGCGGTGTCCTGGGCTGCGGAAAAGCCGAACACACCGCGCATCGAAAGCAGGCTGAGGGTCAGCAGCAGGCCGGCGAAGAGCAGGATGTAGAACAGGTTCAGGGTTCGGTTCATGGTCGTCTCCCCTCAGAACTGGAAGTAGAGGAAGGGCGAGAAGCTCTGTGCCGAGAGCTTCAGCACCGAGGCGGCGAACAGCAGCAGGATGGCCGCGTGCAGGGCGACGGCGCGCAGCTGGCCGGTCCAGGCGCCCTGCAGGGCGACGGCACCATTGCCGCTGACCTGGATGTCTGCGTCGTCCTGGCTGGCCTTGGCCTTGGGCGCGCCGGACAGCGGTTGGGCATGGAACTGACGAATGCCGAACCAGGCGAGTACGGCGTAGGCCAGGATCAGGGTGGCGATCTGCAGGCTGGTCAGCTGGGCGCGGTTGAGTTCGGACAGCTGCCAGTCACCGAAGCTGAACATGGCGGCGTACATGCGCCAGGCGACGTCGAGGTTCTCGGCGCGGAAGATCACCCAGCCGATCACCACCAGCAGGAAGGTGAAGGCCCATTTCAGCGGCTTGATCACCGTCGGCGCGGCGTTCACGCCCAGGGCACGCTCGATGGCCAGCCAGGCTCCGTGCCAGGCGCCCCAGATGATGTAAGTGAAGTTGGCCCCGTGCCACAGGCCGCCCAGCAACATGGTGAGGAACAGGTTGCGGTAGGTCTGGAAGGTGGTGCCACGGTTGCCGCCCAGGCTGATGTACAGGTAGTCGCGCAGCCAGGTGGACAAGCTGATGTGCCAGCGCCGCCAGAATTCGGTGATGGACTGGCTGATGTAGGGCTGGTTGAAGTTTTCCATGAAGCGGAACCCCATCATCAGGCCGAGGCCGATGGCCATGTCGCTGTAACCGGAGAAGTCGAAATACAGCTGCGCGGTGTAGGCCAGCGCGCCAAGCCAGGCGTCACCCGTGGTGGGGTCGGAGAGCGCGAAGCAGTGGTCGGCGATGGGCGCGATGCTGTCGGCGATGAAGACCTTCTTGATGAAGCCTTGCATGAAGCGCGTGCAGCCTTCGGCGAACTTGTCGACGGTGTGGGTGCGGTGGTTGAACTGATCCACCAGGTCGCGGAAGCGCAGCACCGGGCCGGCGATCAGGTGCGGGAAGATCGCCACGAAGGCGGCGAAGTCGATCAGGTTGTGGGTCGCCGGCGTGTCGCCCCGGTAGACGTCGATGATGTAGCTGATGGACTCGAAGACGTAGAAGGAAATCCCGATCGGCAACAGGATGTGGGTGAGCACGAAGGGCTCCATGCCGAACGAGGTGATCATGGCGTTAAGGCTGTCGACGCCGAAGTTGGCGTACTTGAAATAGCCCAGCACGCAGAGGTCGACCACAACGCCGAGGAGCAGCCATTTCTGCGCGGTTTTCGTGCGCACGCCAGCAGCGCCTATGCGCAGGCCGATCCAGTAATTGAACACCGTGACCGCAGCGAACAACGCAAGGAAATCGATGCGCCACCACGCGTAGAAGATGTAGCTGGCAACCAGCAACAGCAGGTTTCGATAGCGCGTCCCGACCAGGTAGTACATGCCGAGGAAGATCGGCAGGAACAGGAACAGGAACACGTTTGAAGAAAAGACCATCCGAGTCTCTCCGTTGTGTGTCGGTTACAGGGCCGCCGCCGCGTCAGCGCGGGGGCGGGGTGTTTTTTCTCCCCTCTCCTTGTGGCGAGGGGCCGGGGCGGGCCGGGTTCGGATGAGGGATGCCTGGCTCCGCGCGGAGCTGAACTTCCCTCACCCCAACCCTCTCCCGGAGGGAGAGGGGCCATTCGCGCTAGCTCCCACCTCCCTTCTTCGGATGGAACACCTGGGTCACATCCCCGCCGAGGCGGAAGGTCTTGTACGGCCCCATCTCATCCTTCCATTCGCGGGTTTCGGCCGAGCACGGGTATAGCTCGCACCAGGGCTCCAGCCAGGCGAACTTGCTGTGCTTCTTCAGCTCGGTCATGTCCTGGCCCTTGCCGGTTTTCTTGTCGAAAGACTTTTGGTCCTCGACGCCTTCGATCACCTTCTCGCCGAGGCGGCGCAGGGCGCCGTTGTTTTCATTGCGCAGGTCCACGCCGTTGGCCTGGGCGAAGCTGGCGACCATCGCCAGCGGTGGCAGGCTGTAGTTGTGGTAGGCGAGGGCGCGCTGGCGGCGCTTGAGTTCGTTGGGTAGGAAGCCGTCCTTGTCGACCTGGTTGGCCGCCACGCGGAACTGCTTCACGGACCAGTCGAAGAGGTCGTGACGGTTGGTGGCCACGGCCGTGGACATGACCGACCAGGCCGCCCAATAGGCGTGGTTGTTGACCTTGTCCAGCGGCCGGCCGCTCCAGTCCTTCACCACCTGGTCGGCGAGTTTGGAGAACCACGACTCGATCACCTGGGTCTGCGAACGGTAGGGCGCCAGCGGCTGTGACTTGGAGAACTTCAGGCGCAGAAAGGCGGAGGACAGACTGCCCAGGGCCCATTTGCGCATGGACATGCCGGTGTGGTTGTAGTCGGTGCTCAGCAGGGCGTTGGCCTGTGCCCAACTGCCCAGCCATTGCAGGGTGCATTCGAGCTGCGGGCGCTGGCCTTCACGCATGTACTGCATGACCATCTTGCTGACCCCGCGCTCCATCTCACTGATGTCCGCGGTCTTTTTGCGGAAGGCCTTTTCCGCTGCCGGATTGAGCGTGGCGCGGGCCTTGTCGGAGCCTTCGTACTTGCTGCGGAACTGCAGACTAGCGGTGTAGGGCGCAGGTGGCGCTGTGCAGCCGCGTGGTGCCTTGTCGTCGATATCCACTGCAGCGAAGTAGCCGGGCGGCGGTACCAGCGCGGCAGCGAATGCCTGGGTGCTGAGTACAGCGCTGCCCAACAAGAGCCAGAGCTTTTTCATGGATTCCTCCTTCCTCAATCGGTGTGGGCCGTGAGGTTGATGCCGCCGGCGCTGGCGCGCTTGCAGACGCTGACATCGACGCTGAGGTCCTGCGGCATCTGTTCGGGGCTGTGGATTTCCAGGGAGAGCAGATTCAGATCGGCCCAGTCCTGCTCGTTGCGCAGTTCGAAGGCGTAGCGCCCGCCGGTGTCGATGCGGTCGCTCTGCTCGAGCTTGAAGTTTTCGCGGCGGCCGTTGAGGTACCAGATAGTGGTCTTGGCCTCGTGCACCGATGGGTCGCTGAAGCGCAGGTCGACCTGGTAATCGCTGCCGCGCAGGTCACGCAGAGGCTGCTGCTTGCCATTGACCAGCACCTCGTTGACGCCGGGCTTGAGCTTGACCTGGTTTTTCAGCACCACCGGGCGGCCTTCACAGCCGTTGTTCACCATCGGTACGGCCTGGCGATAGAAGCTCGCCTCGGCCAGGTCGTAGTGGGTGGCGAACTCCCAGATCAGCACCTTGGGCGGGTTCTCGTGGAATTCCTTGCTGCTCATGTACTGCATCAGGGCGCTTTCGAAGCCGCCGCCGCTGACGGCCATGTTGAGAACTTCGGCGCCGCTGTGCTGCTGCAGGAAACCGGCGAAGTTGTAGGCCGGGCCGCTGTTGCTGGTGCCCACCAGGGTCACCTGCGGGTTGGATTCGTCACCGAACAGACTGTCGCCGCCATCGCCGGCGGCTTCCGTCTCGTACTGGTCGACATACTGGGTGGCGTAGCCGCTGCCGCAGAGCTGGGTGGCGGTCTTGTGCAGGGTGCCGGCCTTGGGCAAGAGGCCGGTCACCTTGCTCTGATAGTTCTTCTTCGGGATATCGTCGAAGCCGGGAATCTGCTTCAGGGTCTCGGCCACCAGCTTGGCGGTGCGATCGGCACCGGCCGGGGTCCAGTGGTGGTCGGCCTTGAAGTAATAGTCGGTCTCCACTCCACGTTCATCGAACAGCGGCGAGAGGTCGGTGACCCAGATGCCAGCCTTTCTGAAGTTGGCCACGGCAGCAAGGTAGTTCTTCTTCGCCAGGTCGAAGTCGAAGGCAGCCTTTTCCTGCGGGGTGAGCTTTTCACGGTTCACCAGGCCACGGGTCGGCTGGTAGACCACCATCAGTTCGACGCCTTTCGCCTTCAGCGCATCGCGCAGGCGCTTCAGCTGGCTGTAGCCAAAGGGCGTGGTGCCGAAGTCGGTGCGCAGGTCGTACTGGGTACGGAACAGCCAGTCGCCCTGGCCCTGCACCAGGGTGGTGAAGAAGCTCAGGTACTTGGTGTTGTACGAGGCCGGGTTCTGGGCCACGGCGCAGAGCGGGCCGGTGCGTTGCACGCTGTATTGCGGGGCTGCTTGCGCGCCGTGGGCGCTGGCCAGCAGGGCGGCGGCCAGGGCGGAAGGGGTGAACCATTTATTTGAAAGTCTGTGCATGGTCTTTTGCCTCAATCCTGGAGTTCGGCCTGGGTTTCGACGGGATCGATCAGCACCGCCTGCTTGCGGCGCACCATCAGGTCAAGGATTTCTTCCTGCTTCTCGCCGAGAACGCCGGCAAAGCTGATGCCGGTGGATTTGCTCGGCGCGAGCAGTTCCACGCGGTACAACTCGACCGAGAGCGGCGAATCGATGGACAGGGGGCTGGAGCCGTTGCCGGCCAGCTTGCCGCCGACCAGGATCAGCGAGACTTTGGCGTCGAAGGGGTCAAGCTTGATGTCGCGGTCGGTGTTGGAGAGGTCCTTGATGTGGCCGAGCACACCGGTCAGGCCGTTGGCCGCGGAGAGGTTCTCGTACAGGCGGATGTTCACGCTGTTGCGCACGCGGATACCGTGGCGCGCGTTGTTGAGGACCTTGTTGCCCCACAACAGGTTGTTCGAGCTCTCGTAGAGGGTGATGCCGTCGGCGTGGTTCTGGTAGACCTCGTTCCAGGCCACCAGGTTGTTCACGCTGTTACGGTCGATGACGATGCCGGAGAGCTTGTTGTCGAAGGTCTTGTTGTTGACGATCCAGCTGTCATCCACCTCACGGGAGATGATGATGCCGTGCTTCTTCTTCGTACCAAATACGGTGTTCTCGGCGATGATCAGCCCGCGCGATCGGTCGTGCGGGTCGATGCCGTAGACGATGTTGTCGCGGTAGGTGTTGCCCTTGATGACGACATTCTCGGCCTCGAAGCAGTAGAAGCCGTACCAGTGGTCGACGAATTCCGAATTGATCAGCCAACCGGTGGGCGCCGCACGTTTGAGGCGCGCGGCTTGGCCGGGGGTATACTGAGTGATGGACACGCCATAGGACTTGGAGTTGTCGTAGCCGAGGCTGGTGACCGTGCTTGCGACTATGTACAGCTCGCTGCCACCCCAGGACACGAGGAACGGTCGGAACTCTTCCGGCTTGCGGAACCAGGCCGGGCTCTTGTCCTGCTCGCGCCAGGCGGTGAGCTTGCTGCCGGTGACGAACAGCTTGCCGTCGTTGACCAGGAACGAGCCCCGCTCTTGGGACAGGCGGAAATCGCGGGTTGCCTTGTCGATTTCAAGGCTTGCGTCGTGGGCTACCACCAGCGGCAGGCGCGCCAGGTAGACGCCTTTCTCCGTTTCGCTGAACTGGCTGTCCGGCAGGGCCTTGGCGATATCCGCCGGAGTGGCGTGACCACCTTCGATGAAGATCGCGTTAGGCATACCCTGCTGGCGCTTGACCCACTCGCGCAGGCGCTCGTTACCGCCGATAAAGTCCTTCAGCGCGTCCTGTTGCAGCATGCGCCGCACCACGACACGGCCTTTGCGGCTGCGGTCGATCTTGGCCTCCACCGCTTGTGCGGTGTATCCGGAGAGGTCCGGTAGCTTGGGTGGGTCAAGGTGCAGTTGTTCCACCGGTGCGGTGGAGACCGTGTAGTTCTTGATCTCCTTGAGCGCCTGCGTGGGCTCCGCTCCCTGGACCCAGGGCGCGGCCATCTGCAGGGCGCCTAGTACGACGCCGCCCATCAGCAGCGTGGTTCCCATGCCTCGTTTCATGGCTGTTACTCCCTTGCACGATGGCTGCATCAGAAGCGCCAGATGACGTCGACGAAGGCGCGGTGCATCAGCGAGTCGGTGCCGGCACCGTAGGCGTCGCCCGGCTTGAACACTCCGCCACGCAGGCGCACCAGGGCCGAGCGCTCGTCCAGGTGCTCAGTCATGGAAGCTGGCAGCAGGCCCTGCTTGAAGTACTTGGTGACCACCAGGTCAACTTCCTGGCCGATGTCCTTCTCGCCATCCTCGAGCGGCGCGATGATGCCGCTCTGGCCCACGTCCTGGTTGTCGTCCACGCGCCAGAAGCGGTGGTAGACCAGGCTGGCGTCGTAGTCCTCGCCCATCTGCCAGGAGGTGAATGCGCTGGCTACTTGCAGGTTGCTCAGCTCGCCCCGGAAGGCCTCGCCGAAACGGTGCATGCGCGCTTCGGTGCCAGTGAAGGCAGAGCGGTTGCTCTCGAGGCCGGTCTGGCGGAACTGCTCGGAGCTATCGTCATCACCACCGCCGCTGCCTCGGGCATAGGCGCCGCCGACTTTCCACTGGTCGTCGATGTTCCAGCGCAGACCCAGGTCCAGGGCCCAGGCGTTGACGTCGACACTGCGCGAGCCGCTGGCGATGGTCTGGTCGCCGACTGCGGTCTGCTCCAGCTCGTCCGCATCGCCGGTGAGCCAGGTGGCCTCGGCCCAGTAGTTCAGCGGCAGGGTGGAGCGGCGGTCGAAGAAGCCACCGTCGGCGTTGATGCCCAGCCAGGTGAGGTCCCCGGTGGTGCGCTTGGACAGCTCGTCCACTTCTTCGCCGACATTCGGCAGGTCGCCTTCGTCACGGCTGTGGTGGGCCTTCAGACCGACCCAGTGACCGGGTTGCCATTGCGTGGATATGTCGCCGAACAGGTGGCGGCGGTCTTCATCTTCCGGGGCCAGTTCGTCGATGTCGGTGCGGTACTCGCTGAAGCGCTCGGCAACGCCGACATGGGCCTTGAGCAGGGTGGTGTCGAAGCTCCAGCGCAGGGCTTCGATGTTGGTGTCCCACCAGGTGCCTTCCTCGCTGCGTACGCGCTGGCGGCCGAAACGCAGGTGCTCGCCCGGATAGGCAGTGAGGCCGCCGTAATCGACCCAGAACTCGCGCATGGCGAGGTAGTTCTTGTCCGGCTCGCGACCGTCGTTGCGCTGGCTGGAGTCGCTTTCGATATCACTGGATTCGAGCGTGTCGGTCTCGACGATGTCGGTGGCCGTCACTGCCTGGCCCATCGCGAAGGCACTCCACTCGCCACGCTCGCCATAGGCCCAGGGGCGCACATCGAGACCCAGGCCGTTGACGTCGCCACCGTCACGGGTGCCGAGGTCACGGTCGTCTTCGGACTGTGCGGTGATCTTCACGTCCAGGCCGAAATTCTTGTCATCGTTCTGGGCGGCGAAGGCAATGCTCGCCGAGAGCAGGGACAGGCCGAGGCCGGCGTTCATCCAGGGTTTCATGTTCATGGTCGTTCCTTATCGCTCGGTCTGGAGGCCGGGGCCGCAGGTTGGTGCTGAGCGCAACGCAGCCCAACAAGGCGCGCCGAGCGTGCCTCGCTGCGTTGAGCCTCGCTGGCTCGGCGCCAACCTACGGTCGACTTCCGGACGGGTCTTCATAGGCTGCTCATCTGGCCAGCGCCCTGGGCGCTGGCGCCACGCGCGAGGCGTTCCTCGCGTAGCAGTTGTTCGGCGCGGGCGCGTTCGGCGGGCGGCAGCTGCTGCTCCACCTGTTGCGCCAGTTCGAGCGCCTGCGGGGTGTTCTTGGGCAGGGCGAGCTGGCTGAATACATAGGCGTTGGCCGGGTTGGGCTGGATGCCCTTGCCTTGGGCGAACATCTGGCCGAGGGCGAAGTCGGCGTTGATCTGGCCGTTGCGGGCGGCGATCAGCAGGTGCTCCAGGGCCTTCTCCGGGTCCATGTCACCGAGGTAGCCGCGCAGGTACATCTGCCCCAGCAGGTAGTGGGCGTTGGGCTCGGTAGCGGAGGCCTTGAGCAGGTGTTGCTCGGCCTTGCGCGGGTCTTGCGGCACCAGCTTGCCTTCGTAGTACAGGCGGCCGAGCAGCAACTCGGCGCGGGGCAGGGCGGCGGCGCGACCTTTCTCCAGGTAAGCCAGCATCTGGTCGGTGTCGCCCAGCGCGGGATAGTCGTAAAGCAGCTTGGCCAGGCTGGTCCAGGCAGCCGGGTACGCCGGGGCGATTTCGTCCAGCAGCTCGCGGGCCTTGTTTTCGTCCGGCTTGCCCAGTTCGTTGTCGGCCAGCACCTGGGCCACCGAGTCCACGCGTTGGGCGGGAATACGGCCTGCGCGGTAGCCGGCCATCAGGCCGTCCAGCAGGGCCTTCTGGGCGTCTGACGTGCCTTGCTTCTGGTTGACGGTGGCCAGTTCGACGTAGCAGACATCGGCAATGGCCAGGTTGGAGGTGCAGATCCGCTCGATCTCTGCCAGGTGCTGATCGTAGGTGCCCTGGGTGCGATAGAAGAGGATCTGTGCCAGTGCGGCCTGGGTGTGGCCTTCCGCGCGCCATTGGGCGATGCGCGCGGGGACGTTGACCTCAGGGAAGTCCTGCGGGTACTGCATGTAGAGCATCACCAGCGGCATCAGGCTGCTTTCTTCACCTGCGGCGAAGGACTCCTCCAGCAGCTGTGCGGTCTCGCGACGTTCGGCCGGGTTCAGCTCGGGCTTGCGCACCAGCAGCTTGCCCAGGCGTGCCTTGGCTCGCGGCGAGTCGTCGATGGCCTGGCGATAGGTCTGTTCGGCGCGGCGCATCTGCTCCGGGTCGCCGGTGGCCACCTGCAGGTCGGCCAGGCCGACTTGGGCATCGGTGTAGCCGAGCTCCGCCAGCTGGCGGAAGTTCTGCTCTGCGGTGGCGCTGTCGCCGCGTTTGAGGGCTTCGCGGGCGAGGCGCTCGTCGGGTAACCCGGCGCAGCCGGCCAGGGCGATCGCCGCAGCTAGCAGCAGGAGTGGGGAGGCAGTGTGAGCCATGGCGGAGCCCTCCTCAGAGACCTGCGGCCAGGGGGCGATCGATCAGCCAGCCCAAGGACGGGCCGCGATCGATGCTGACTTCCACCGGCTGGCCGGCGAGGCTGCTCGGCAGAGGCTCGTCGGGCTGGATGGTGGCGCGGATATTCGCCGACATGTCACCGTCGTGCAGGCTGCTGCTGAGGATCTTGCCGTGGCGGACCTCATCCTCGCCGGCGACCTGGAAGCTGACGCTGGCGCCGGGCTTGGCCTGGGCGATGTTGCGGAAGGGGAAGCGCGCCTGCACGGTCGCCACGGTGTCCTGCGGGACCAGTTCGAAGATCACGTCACCCTTGCTGGCGAACTGGCCGTCGGCCACCAGTTGGCGGGCGATCTTGCAGTTGCAGGGGCTGGTGAGTGTGCCCTTCATCTCCTTGCCGAAGAGTTCTTCGACGTTGCTTGGGGAAAGCTGCTCGTCGGTCAGGTGACCCTTGAGCATTTCCAGCATGGTGGCGGAGAAGGAGGCGATGGGCGCACCTTTCTCGATGCTGGCGTCGGGGCCGACCAGGCTTTGTACCGTACCTTCGCGAGGCATGGTGACCTGCATGGAGGGCACCGCGACCATGGCCGAATCGGCATGGGTGACGAAGTACAGGCCGTAAAGCGATTTAGCGATATAGGCAAAGGCGCCGATGCCCACCATGAACAGCCCGAGGGTGAAGGAGACGGCCTTGAGGCGGCCGAACACGCCCATGCCATTGCCGCCCAAACCGTTCTTGCGCGCCCTCGTGAAGTTCTCGCGCTGCAGGGTGTTGAGCAGGTCGCCGGTGCTGACCAGTTCGCCCGACAGGTGCGCGCTGATCAGGTAGCGCAGGGTGGCGATATCGCGTGGCTTTAGGTTGTGGAACTGGCAGCCGACGCGACCGCTGCGTGGGTCGAACGCGCGGACCTGGAATTCCACGTCCAGACCCAGGGTGAGGCTGTCCACATGGAACTGCATACGGCCCCGGCAATGGTCGCCGACACTGATCTGGATGTTCCCGGCATTGAAGGCAAATCCGCCAGCAGAAACGTCGATCAGGGCCTGCTCCATGCGCTCGTTGCGGAGGATGTAGCGGATCTTGCCGGGGATCTTTACCCGCGCGTGCTGGCGCTGGGCTTCGGATTCATGCACCACATTGAGATTGACGGCTGTATTCATGGCTTCGATTCCTGTCAGATTCCTTGTGCTCACACGATCGCCATCAGGGTGGCGACGAATACGCTGGTTGCGGTGAAGGTCATGGCGCGTGAGGACCAGGTGTTGAACCAGCGCGTGAAGCTGGCGAGGTCACGGTTGAGCTTGGTGTTCTGGCGGGTCCAGGACTGCTGGTCGAGGCGGAAGAAGACGTAGATCTTCACCAGGGCCCCGACGATCTGGTTGTAATAAAGAATCAGCGGGTAGGCCGGGCCGATCCGGTGGCCGCTTATGGACAGCAGCAGGGTCAGGACCAGGCGGGTCAGGCCGATCCACAGCAGGTACACCAGCAGGTAGGCGATGCTGTACTTGAGGCTGGCGATGATGGCCACGGCCAGGCCCAGCAGGCAGGTCCACATGGACAGGCGCTGGTCGCTGAGAACCACGGTGGTGAACCAGCCCAGGCGGCTCGGTCCCAGGCGCAAGGCGCGGCTGTTCTGCCGTAGGTTGTTGCCGTACCAGCGGAACATCAGCTTGCGGCTGGCCTTGATGAAACTCTTCTCCGGCGGGTGTTCCACGGTGTTGATGGAGGCGTCTGGCACGTAGAAGGTGTCGTAGCCCAAACGCATCAGGCTGTACCAGCTGGACTTGTCGTCACCGGTGAGGAACTGGAAACGGCCCAGGCGCCAGTGGTCCAGGTGATCGCTTTCCACGTCGGCGATGAAGTCCGGGTCGGTCACCACCTTGGCGCGGAACACCGACATGCGCCCGGTCATCGTCAGCACGCGTTTGCTTAGTGCCATGGAGCACATGTTGAGGTGGCGCTGGGCGAAGCGCAGCTTGTGCCACTCGCTCATGATGTAGCCGCCACGCACCTCGCAGAACTCGTTGGTGGTCAGGCCGCCGACATTGGGAAAGAGCTTGAACCAGGGCACGGTCTTCTTCACCACACCCTCGGCCAGCACCGTGTCACCGTCGATGACCGCCACCACCGCATTCTCGTCCGGCAGTTGCCGGGAGATGGCGCGAAAGCCATAGGCCAGGCCGTCGCGCTTGCCGGTACCGGGAATGCGCACGAAGTCCAGCTTTACCCGCGCCGGCGGATTGAGCTTGGCCCAGAGGTTTTTCACCAGCAGTTCATCGGACAGCTCGACGATCGAGCAGACCACGGTGGTCGGGTAGCCGCAGTCGATCGCCTCCTGGATCACCGAGCGGTAGACCATCGCGGTGGTCAGCGCCTCGATGCGGAAACTGGTCACCATCAGGAACACATGGGACGGGTCGGCCGCACTGCCCAGCTTCGCCAGACGGCGCCGATACCAGGGGTAGACCAGGTAGAGGAACAGCGTGCCGCGAATGAAGTGCAGGGCGCCCATGGAATAGCGCCAGATACCGACCACGCCGACCAGCAGCAGGAAGTCCTTGGAGTCGGGGTCGAATACCGACTTGGGCAGGGCCAGTGCCAGCAGCATCAGCGCGATGAGGTAGAACAGCCAGCCCGAGGCTTCGAGCAGGCCATGCTTTAGCTTGTCCATAGTTTTATCGTCCTGGTTTCATTGGGCGAGCCCCCTCCCGCGAAGGAAGGGGGCGGGCCGCTTACCAGCAGATACCCTCGGCGTTACCGTGGGAGGCCTTGGGCATGAAGCCCACCAGGTCGATGACGCGCTTGCCTTCCGGGGCTTGCTGCGCCAGCGGGGCGAACAGCTCGTCGCGGTTGCCCAGGACGATGATGTCGGCCTTGTCGACAACTGCTTTCAGGTTGCTGTCGAGCAGCGAGGACACATGGGGAATCTTCGATTCGATGTAGTCCTTGTTGGCACCGTGGACGCGGGCGTACTCGACATTGCGGTCGTAGATGCTGAGGTCGAAGCCCTTGCCGATCAGCATCTCGGCCAGCTCCACCAGCGGGCTTTCGCGCAGGTCGTCGGTGCCGGCCTTGAACGACAGGCCGAGTAGGGCGACTTTGCGCTTCTCGTGGCTGGCGATGATTTCGAAGGCCTTCTGCACCTGGCCGGCGTTGCTGCGCATCAGCGAGCCGATCAGCGGCGAGTCGACGTCCAGGGAGGTTGCGCGATAGTTCAGCGCCCGCACGTCCTTGGGCAGGCAGGAGCCGCCGAAAGCGAAGCCAGGACGCATGTAGTACTTGGACAGGTTGAGCTTGTTGTCCTGGCAGACCACGTCCATCACTTCACGGCCGTCGACGCCCACTGCCTTGGCGATGTTGCCGATCTCGTTGGCGAAGGTGACCTTGGCGGCGTGCCAGACATTGCAGGTGTACTTGATCATCTCGGCGACTTCGACGTCCTTGCGGATGATCGGCGCGTCCAGTTCGCGGTACAGGCTTTCCAGCAGGTCACCGGAGCTCTTGTCCAGTTCGCCGATGACGGTCATGGGCGGGTAGTCGTAGTCCTTGATCGCGGTGCTCTCGCGGAGGAACTCCGGGTTTACTGCAACGCCGAAGTCGACGCCAGCCTGCTTGCCGGAGCAGTCTTCGAGGATCGGGATCACCACGTTCTTCACGGTGCCCGGCAGCACGGTGCTGCGCACGACCACGGTGTGGCGCTCGGCCTTGTCGCGCAGGGCGAAGCCAATTTCGCGGCAGACGCCTTCGATGTAGTCCAGCGACAGGTCGCCGTTCTTCTTGCTCGGGGTACCCACGCAGATGAAGGACACCTGGGTGTCGCGCACGGCGGCAGCGACATCGGTCATACCGCGCAGGCGGCCGGAGCGCACACCTTCTTGCAGCAGTTCTTCCAGACCCGGTTCGACGATGGGCGATTTGCCCGAATTGATCAGGTCGATCTTGGTCGGGGAGATATCCACACCAACCACTTCATGACCACGAGCAGAGAGACAACCGGCGCATACTGCGCCCACATAGCCCAAACCAAAGATGCTGATTCGCATCGCAATCACCTCGTCCATTCAGCACGCTGTTTAATATGTGGCGGTAGTGCCACTTCCATTCGCGCAGCCGGTTGCTTGGCAGCAACTTGGCAATACGCAGGCATGATTAATACCGGACGCCAAAGTTAGGGCGCCTGAACTGGGCGTGTAATAAGTCTTGCCCACTTAGAGTCCTGAGCGGATAGCCTTTAAAGGCTTTGGCTCGTTGGTTTTGTCCAGTTGGTCGAGTTGTTGAATTTCTCCTTGATTAATTTTCTGGTTTTATCCAGGTAAAACTGCTCCCTCGGCGTGAGCCGATAGATGTAGGCAGTTTGAGATCACGCCGAAAGTTGGCGGAAGAATTAAGTTACGGGGGTATGAGTGTCCGGCTTTTCGGATAGTTCCTACCGTTCGTCCCGAATTTGATCTATTGCATTTTTTTGACTATGGGGTGATTGCAGGGTAGTGGCGATGTGTTGGTATTTTGGTGTTCATGAAGTTTCGATGTTGCAAATTGCAAGTTTTCCAGCATTGCATTTTGCAAGTTGCCACTATTTAACTTTGTTGATAGAGGCAGTTTGATTATGAAATGCCACGAATGGCAAAAAGATATTCCGGCAAAAAATGGGGCTGGCCTTCGGCCTGCTTTGTGAGTGATTTGGCTATGTCTGCACTAGCTGTTGCCAGGAATAGTCCGTCGAGCGAAGAGTCTTGTAGGAGCGAGGGGAATGCGGCCAGTTGCACGTGGTGACCCCCTCTCCTGTTTACGGGAGAGGGGCGGGGGAAGGGCGGTCAGTCCTGCGGATGGTCCCGCAGGAACACCAGGCTATTCGGTTTGGAGTGCGCCACGGAAAAACGATACCCGTCGTAGTTGAAGTCCTTCAGACCCTCGGGGTCGTTCAGCCGCTCCTTGATCACGTAGCGCGCCATCAGGCCGCGGGCCTTCTTGGCGTAGAAGCTGATGATCTTGTATTGGTCGTTCTTCAGGTCCTTGAATTCGGTATCGATGAGGCGGGCCTTCAGCGCCTTGCGCTTCACCGAACTGAAGTACTCGTTGGAGGCCAGATTCAGCAGGACGTCGTCGCCCTGGGCTTCCAGGGCTTCGTTCAGCCAACCGCTGATGCGCTCTCCCCAGAAGGCATACAGGTCCTTGCCGCGCGCGTTGGCCAGCTTGGTGCCCATTTCCAGGCGGTATGGCTGCATCAGGTCCAGCGGCCGCAACAGGCCATAGAGGCCGGACAACATGCGCAGATGAGACTGGGCGAAGTCGAAGTCCGCTTCGCTGAAATCCTCGGCGTTCAGGCCGGTGTAGACGTCGCCCTTGAAGGCCAGCAGCGCTTGCTTGGCGTTCTGGGGAGTGAAATCCGGGTGCCAGCTGCCGTAGCGGGCGACATTGAGGCCTGCCAGTTTGTCGGACAGGTGCATCAGCTCGGCGATGTCGGTCGGCGTCAGGGTGCGCAGGTGCTGGATCAGCTCCTGGGCGTGATCCAGGTGTTGCGGCTGGGTATAGCGCGCCGTCACTGGCGGGGTCTCGTAGTCCAGGGTCTTGGCGGGGGAAATCACCATCAGCATGAGTCGTCTCCTTCGGGAACCCGGCGATTCTAGGGATTTAGGGACGATGACTCCACCTATGGGGATCATTGGCTAGTCTGCAAGAAAGGCCATTCCAGGCCGGGTGAAAACTGCTGCGCTCGATCATGCGGCGTTAGAGCAGCCCCGTGCGCGAGTCCAACCAAAATGCGCATTTACAATGCACAAGCCGCGCTGTTCTTGCCTGACCTTCGTTCGTGTTGTTTTCACACGGTCCGATCGCAGGGGACATGTCATGGACAACTGCAACCACTCACGCTGGGAACCTTCCCACGACTACCGCCCACTGGAGCACGGCGGCGAGCGACAGGCGTGGCTGGTGGTGGCCTTGACCGGCGGCACCATGCTGGCGGAGATCGTGGCCGGCCTCTGGTTCAACTCCATGGCACTGCTGGCTGACGGCTGGCACATGGCGTCGCACATGGTGGCCATTGGCATGGCGGCGTTCGCTTACCGCCTGGCGCGGCACTATGTGCAGGACCCGCGTTTTACCTTCGGGACGTGGAAGGTCGAAGTGCTGGCCGGTTTCGCCAGTGCGGTCCTGCTGATGGTGGTCGTGCTGCTGATGGCCTTGGAGTCCCTATGGCGTTTGTGGCTGCCGGTGGAGATCGGCTATGAGGTCGCCTTGTGGGTGGCGGTCGTCGGATTGGCAGTCAATCTGGCCTCGGCCAGGCTGCTGCGGGACAAGCACGAACATGGCCATGCTCACCACGACCACGACCACGACCATGCACACGGGCATCGGCATGGTGGGCTGGATCTGAATCGCCATGCGGCCTATCTCCATGTCCTGGCGGATGCCCTGACCTCCGTGGCCGCCATTTTCGCCTTGTTGGGCGGCATGCTGCTCGGCTGGGCGTGGCTCGATCCGCTGATGGGATTGCTGGGCGCGCTGATCATCGGCATCTGGGCCAAGGGCCTGCTGCTGGAAACCGGAAAGGTGCTGGTGGACCGCGAGATGGACCGCCCCCTGGTGGAGCTCGTGCGCACCACGCTGGAGCGCATTCCGGACACTGAAGTGGCCGACCTGCACCTCTGGAGGGTCGGTCGCACACAGTTCGCCTGCATCATCAGCCTGGTGACCCACGGCGAAACTTCTGCGGATCGTTACAAGGCGCGCCTGGCGGGCTTTTCAGAACTGGTGCACGTGACCGTGGAGGTCAATCGCTGCGGCGGGGAGGGGGTTGCCGAGGAGGGGAACGACTTTCGACTTTAAACGGCGAAATGTCCCCACGCCAAGGTTTTTTTGTCGTGAATAAAAAAATAATCAGACTGCGAAAAAATTACTTTTTTCTGTCATCCGGAATGGAGTATTAACGAATCAAGACCGCCGAATCCTGCAGACAGGTGGCGGCCATCGGCCCTCACTTGTTAGCACCATCTCCTGCCCCGGCATGACCCGGGAGGGAGTGGTCGGCGGCCCTCCGCGGCGGAGCGCCAGTCTGGCATTCCGTCGCCTGGCCAGATAAGAAGGTGACCGAGTATGGATGACCACGGACGCTCCCGCCCTACCGCTCCAACCTTGTACGCCCTCGATACCAACGTCCTGATCCACGATCCCAATGCGCTCCTGAACTTCCAGGAACACCACGTGGCCATTCCAATGACCGTGCTGGAAGAACTGGACAAGTTGAAGACCGGGAAGCAGGGTGTCGCCGCCGAATGTCGCCAGGCCATCCGCAATATCGACAAGATCCTCGGCGGAGCCTCTCCCGAGGAAGTCGAGCACGGTGTACCCATCCAGCGCGAGAAGAGCGGCCCCTGCGGCTTCCTCTCGATTCTCATGAGCAAGCGTGCAGCCCCGATCACCTGGCTGCCGGAAGACCTCAACGACAACAAGATCATCAACCAACTGGTGGAGCTGAAGAGCCGCAAACCGGGGATATCCGTGGTGCTGGTGACCAAGGACATCAACATGCGCCTCAAGGCGCGCGCCTGCGGCATCGACTCGGAGGACTACCACACCGACCAGCTGGTCGACGACGTTTCCCTGCTGTCTCGCGGTTACCATGACATGCCCGGCTCCTTCTGGGAGCGCGTCAGCAAGGTGGAAACCCGCCAGGACCATGGCCGGACCTGGCATCGGGTGCAGCTGACCGACAACCTGCCGGCGGTGCACGTCAACGAGTTCATCGTCGACGAGCAGGGCTTCGTCGGCTGGATCAAGGGCATCAAGGACGACGAGTTGCTGATACTCGACCTGCACCAGGAGCCCTTGCTGCACCAGGAAGCCTGGGGCCTGCGCCCGCGTGATGTGTATCAGGCGCTGGCGCTCTATGCCCTGCTCGATCCGGACATCCACCTGGTCAACCTGACCGGCGCGGCGGGCTCGGGCAAGACCATCCTGGCGTTGGCCGCGGCGATTGAGCAGACCATGGTCAGCAAACGCTACCGGCGCATCATCGCCACCCGCAGCGTGCAGGGGCTGGACCAGGAAATCGGCTTCCTGCCCGGCACCGAGGCGGAGAAGATGGAGCCTTGGCTGGGGGCCATCACCGACAACCTGGAAGCCCTCCACATGGAGGATGAAAACACCCACGGCAGCGTGGACTACATCCTCAGCAAGGTGCCCCTGCAGTTCAAATCGCTGAACTACATCCGCGGGCGCAGCTTCCAGCAGAGCCTGATCATCATCGACGAGTGCCAGAACCTGACGCCGCACCAGATGAAAACCATCATCACTCGTGCCGGCACCGGGTCCAAGGTGATCTGCCTGGGCAACCTGGCGCAGATCGATACCCCCTACCTCTCCGCGCCGAGCTCCGGCCTGACCTACCTGACCGAACGCTTCAAGGACTTCCCCCATGGCGTGCACATCACCCTGCAGGGTGTACCGCGCTCCGTGCTAGCCGAGTTCGCCGAAGCCCATATGTAACGTCACTGTCCGCCGGGCGGCACCTGCCGCCCAGGCTGTTTTTCTGTATACAATCTGCCTCCTGCGGGCCCTGAACGGCCCGCCCGAGGAGACTAGCAGTGCTGACCCATCTCGATTCCCAAGGTCGTGCCAACATGGTCGACGTCACCGACAAAGCGGTGACGTCCCGTGAGGCAACGGCTGAAGCCCGCGTGCGCATGCGCCCGGAAACCCTCCAGCTGATCCAGGCCGGCGGCCACCCCAAGGGCGACGTGTTCGCCGTGGCGCGCATCGCCGGCATCCAGGCGGCGAAGAAGACTTCCGACCTGATCCCGCTCTGTCACCCGTTGATGCTCACCAGCGTCAAGGTTGAGCTGAGCGCCGAAGGCGAAGACACCGTGCACATCGTCGCGCGGTGCAAGCTGGCCGGGCAGACGGGGGTGGAAATGGAAGCCCTGACCGCCGCCAGCGTTGCGGCCCTGACCATTTACGACATGTGCAAGGCGGTGGACCGCGGCATGACCATCGAAAGCGTGCGCCTGCTGGAGAAGCTGGGCGGCAAGAGCGGCCATTACCAGGCCGGGGAGTGAAGATGATTCGCGTGCAGTATTTCGCCCGTTACCGTGAAGCGCTCGGCATTGACGGCGAGCAACTTGGCTGGGTTTCGGGCTTCGCGAAGCTGGATGACCTGCGCCGTCATTTGCTGGCCCGGGGCGGTGTCTGGGAGGTGCTGGACGAGCAGAACCTGATGTGTGCGCGCAACCAGGAACTGTGCAGCCTTGACGAGGCCCTCGCCGATGGCGACGAGGTCGCCTTCTTCCCTACCGTTACCGGAGGCTGAGATGGCTATTCGCGTACAGGAAGCCGCTTTCGACCCAGGTGCCGAACTCAATGCCATGCACGCCGCCAACGTCGGTGTGGGCGCGGTGGTCGGTTTCGTCGGCTACGTGCGCGACTTCAACGACGGCCAGGACGTCGCCGGGATGTTCCTCGAGCACTACCCCGGCATGACCGAGAAAGCCCTGGAAAAGATTGCCCAGGAGGCCAGCCTGCGCTGGCCCTTGCTCAAGGTGGACATCCTCCACCGCATCGGCCGCCTGGAGCCGGGCGAGCCCATCGTCTTCGTCGGTACCGCCAGCGCCCATCGCCAGGCTGCATTCGATGCCTGCAACTTCATCATGGATTTCCTCAAGACCCGCGCGCCATTCTGGAAGAAGGAAGACACCGCTGGAGGGCCACGCTGGGTCGAGGGCCGTTGCAGCGACAAGGCTGCGGCAAAGCGGTGGGAAAACTAGGTCCTGGCATTTGCCTTGTGTGAGCGAATGAATTCGCTCACATCCAAACACACTGACATCGAACCCGGCACATGTCGGGTTTTTGCTGCCTGCCAACTGGGTATTGACGATTTGTACATTTAAGTCCAGCATGGACTCACAAGTACAAGATTGGCGGCGTCCCATAATGATTATCAGCCAGCTATCGTCGAATCCCTGCCCATGCCGGCCTGACCAGGCTGTACCTTCCTCTGCCTCGCAATCCAATTCGAATCCGCTCGCCCAACCCTTGCGGCGGGCCTCCATCCGTACTGCGGGAGTCGCACCATGAAGAAGCTCGTTCTGCTGGGCAGCCTTGCCCTTACTCTGCTGGCCTCCAGCGTCTTTGCCGCCGATAAGCCTTTGCGCCTCGGCATCGAAGCAGCCTATCCGCCCTTCGCCTTCAAGACGCCGGCAGGTGAGATTTCGGGCTTCGACTACGACATCGGCAACGCCATGTGCGAGGAGATGAAGGTCAAGTGCCAATGGGTCGAGCAGGAGTTCGATGGGCTGATCCCATCGCTCAAGGTGAAGAAGGTCGATGCCGTCCTCTCGTCGATGACCATTACCGACGAGCGACGCAAATCCGTGGACTTCACCGACAAGTATTACTACAGCCCGGCACGCTTGGTGATGAAAAAAGGCTCGACCGTCGACCCCGAATTCAAGAGCCTGGCCGGCAAGACCATTGGTACCCAGCGCTCCACCACCACCGACCGCTTCGCCACTGAAGTGCTGGAGCCCAAGGGCGTGAAAGTGGTGCGTTACAGCACCCAGAACGAAATCTACCTGGACGTGATTTCCGGTCGTCTGGATGGCGTGCTGGCCGATGCCTTCCCGCTCAACGAGGGCTTCCTGAAAACCGAGAACGGCAAAGGCTATGAGTTCGTCGGCCCGGTCTTCCAGGACCCGCAGTACTTCGGCGAGGGGGCGGGGATTGCGGTGCGCAAGGGCGACGACGCGCTGCGCGAGAAATTCAACGCCGCCATCAAGACCCTGCGCAGTAATGGCAAGTACCAGGCGATCCAGGCCAAGTACTTCGAATTCGATATCTACGGCGAGTGATGGTCGAACCAACATGAAAAAGCCGCGCATTGCGCGGCTTTTTCGCTTTGTAGCGCCGGACATCCATTTTTGTCCCCTCTCCCTCTGGGAGAGGGCTGGGGTGAGGGAAGTTGGGGCCCCCACGGATCCAGCCTACCTTCGCGAATGAATTCGCTCATGCAAAGAGGAAGGGGCAGAGCAGGGCGCTAAACCGACTCTTCCTTCAATTCCTTCAAGTGCTTGTAAACCGTCGCACGGCCCATGTTCAGCACATTGGCCACATAGTTGGCGGCGCTCTTGCCCTTGAATGCGCCCTCGGCGTGCAGCGCCAGTACCAGCTCGCGTTTGTGCTCGCGGGTCAGCAGGTTGAGGCCTAGCTGGCGCTGCTGCAGCCAGTTATGCAGGAAGGTATTGATACGCTCCTGCCAGTCATCGCGGAACAGCGAGTCCGGCTGGGGGATCACCTTGCTGGAGGAAAGGAACAGGTCCAGGGCGGCCTTGGCCGACTCGAACATCGAGATATTCAAGTTTATGCAGAGGACCGCCATCGGTGTGCCCATGGCATCGCGCAGTACCGTGCTGATGGAGCGGATTTTCTGGCCGTCCCAGTTGAGCTTCTCGTAGGGGCCGATGTTCCGCTCGTCGACCTCGCCGGTGAGCATGTCTTCCAGGGCCGCATCGTCCCCTATGCAGCGCTTGGAGATGTTATTGGCGATGTAGTCGATCTTCTGCGTGCGCAGGTCGTGCAGCACCACCTCAGCATGGGGGAAGAACAGGTTGGCGATGGCGTCGGCGATGGCCCGGTAGTTGTCCAGGCTCGGGTCTTGGCGGGGCGTCATGCGGGCGGCTCCGAAGGCGGGAAAAACGGCGCCGGGCTCGATTGGCCCGGCGCTGCGAGTGTGGCGCAAAGCTCCATTGGCGTCACCCCAGGCGCGCAGGGGAGAGCATCGCCTCGTTCAGCCCGTAGCGGATGAGGTGCTCCGGCAGGGGTTGGTGCAGGATCAGGCAGGTGCTCGCCTCCCCCATCGCAGCGGAGGTCTGGATGCCATAACCGCCTTGACCGGCTACCCAGTAGAACCCCGGCGTTTGCGCGTCATAACCGGACACCAGGTCGCCATCGGCGAAGAACGAACGCAGCCCGGCCCAGACGCGCATCGGCCGTCGGATGCTCATGGTGGTGTGGTCCTCGATCAGGTAGATGCCGAGGGCGATGTCCAACTCCTCCGGCTGTACATCATGAGGCTGCACCGGGTCGGCATTAGCCGGGGAACCCAGCAGCACGCCGGCATCCGGCTTGAAGTAGAAGGACTCGTCCAGGCTGACCAGGGCCGGCCAGCGGCGGCTGTCCACGCCTTCCGGCGGCGAGAAGATGAACGCGGCGCGGCGTTTGGGCTGCAAGCCCAAGGGTTTGACGCCGGCAAGTTCCGCAAGGTGGTCGCACCAGGCGCCAGCCGCGTTGACCAGCACGGGCGCCAGGAAGGTACCCGTGGTGGTGGTGACTTCCCACAGCTCGCCTCGGCGCTGGATGCCGGTCACTTCGGCTCCGTTGTGAATCTGGCCATTGTTGTGGCGGATACCGCGCATATAACCCTGGTGCAGGGCGTCGGTGTCGATGTCGGCTGCACTGGGGTCGAGCATGGCACCCTGGACCTTTTCGCGTCGCAGCACGGGCACCAGCTTGCAGGCTTGCTCCGGGGTGAGCATCTGCATCTCGGGCACATTCTCGCAGGCGCTATCGAACTGGCGTTGCAGTTCCTGCGGATCACCGGTGAAGTCGACCACCATTTCGCCGCGCGGGGTAAGAATAGGGTGCTCGCTGAAGCCTTGCGGCGGCGCATCGAAAAAAGCGCGGCTGGCGGCGGTCAGCGCACGAACCTGGGGCGTGCCATAAGCAACGGTGTAGAGCGCGGCGGAACGCCCGGTGGAGTGATAACCCGCCTGTTCTTCCCGCTCCAGCACAGCGACGCGTCCATGTCGGGAAAGCCAGTAGCCGGTGGAGGCGCCTGCGATGCCAGCGCCGATGATGATGAAATCAACCTGGTTCATGTGCATTCCTCACTGGCCTTGCCGGGTCAGGTGATAGAGGGCGTTGGCCAGCGCCATGTCTTCCAGGCCAAGGCCGATGGAACGGAAGAATACCGGGCGGCTGTAATCCGGGCGCGGCACCGCACCGCTCAGCAACTCGGGCAGGTCCCCGCAAATCTGCTCACAGCTCCAACCATTCTGTTCGGCTGCCAGCAGCATTTCCCCGGCTGAGCCCGGCGTGGTGGCGCGGTAGTCGCAGTAAACATCCATTTCAGCCAGGGCCGCAGGCGGCACCTCGTGGGCGCGCGGGGCGTTGGTGCTGATCGAGGTCACCAGGGCTGGTTTACCCAGTCTCAGCGGGTCGAGTATGGGGCTTGCCGAAGAGGTGCAGAGCATAACGACATCCGCATCGGCAATGGCCTGCTCCAGGCTGGCACACAACTCCATACGTGGATCCAGCGCGCGCAGTTCGGCATGGATCGCAGATTGCTCGCCTGCCAGGCTTGGGGAGTAGACACGTATGTCCTGCCAGTCCCGCAGGTCCTTCACGTAATGAATGTGCGCGCGAGCTACGGCGCCGCTGCCGATCACTGCGAGGCGGCGGGCCTGCGCGGGCGCCAGGGCGTCTATGGCCACGGCGGTAGTCGCCGCGGTGCGCGCGGTGGTCAGCTCACCGGCATCGCAGAGCAACAACGGCTCGCCGGTTTCCATGGACATCAGAAGGGTCCAGGCGGTTACCAGGGCGCCATCGGCGGTCTTGATGTAGGGCGAGGTCTTCACGCCGTAGACACGTTCCTTGGCCATGACGCCGAGGTAGTTGATGAAGTCTCCAGCCCCCGCCGGAAACTCCACAAGTTGCTGGGCGGGCTGCACCGCCTCACCGGCCGCGAGGTCTTGAAACATCCGACGCATGGTTTGGCGGACGTCGATCTGCTGCAGCAGGCGGCGGGCTTCGGCGTGCGGGATGACATAGGGCGTGGCGCTGGACATGAGACGTTCCTGGACTTGAAATAAACTTATCTGTCCATTCTGGACTTTTAGGTATATTTCAGCAAGCGCCGGGCGTCTGCCCATGAAACCGTAGCCAACAGGGTGGTGAGGGCAAAAAAAAAGGCGAAGCCGGGGCTTCGCCTTTTTTGATCGTGTTGCGATCAGTGATGCTTGCGCGGTACCGATTTGAGCAGTTCGGCGGGGGGCATCTCGCAGTTGATCTTGCGACCCAGCAGTTCCTCGATCGGCGGCAGGGCGAAGGCGTCGTCCTCGCCGGCGAAGCTGATGGACGTACCGCTGGCTCCGGCGCGGCCGGTACGACCGATGCGGTGCACGTAGTCGTCCGGGTCTTCCGGCAGAGTGAAGTTGATCACATGGCTGATGCCGTCGATATGGATGCCACGACCGGCGACGTCGGTGGCCACCAGGACGCGGATCTTGCCTTCGCGGAAACCTTCCAGGGTCCTGATGCGCTTGTGCTGCGGAACGTCGCCGGACATCTGGGCGGCACTGATGCCGTCGCGGGTCAGGCGCTCCTCGATGCGGCGCACCTCGTCCTTGCGGTTGGCGAAGACCATGACGCGGGTCCAGTCGTTCTGGTCGATCAGGTTGTATAGCAGCTTGTACTTGTCGCTGCCGGCGACGGCATAGACATGCTGCTCGACGGTTTCGCTGGCCACGTTTTCCGGTTCGATCTCGACGATGGCGGGGTCGACGGTCCACTGCTTGGCCAGGTTCATCACGTCTTCGGTGAAGGTGGCGGAGAACAGCAAGGTCTGGCGCTCGCCCTTGTACGGGGTCTGGCGGATGATCTGGCGAACCTGCGGGATGAAGCCCATATCGAGCATGCGGTCGGCTTCGTCCAGCACCATCACTTCGACCATGTCCAGGTGCACTTCGCCGCGCTGGTTGAAGTCCAGCAGACGGCCGGGCGTGGCTACCAGGATGTCGCAGAAGCGCGATTCCAGTTGCTTGAGCTGCTTGTCGAAGTCCATGCCGCCGACGAAGCTCATCACATTGAGGCCGCTGTGCTTGGTCAGCGCGGCGGCATCCTTGGCGATCTGCACCACCAGTTCACGGGTTGGCGCGATGATCAGTGCACGGGGTTCGCCCATGTAGCGCTCTTTCGGCGGCGGGGTCTGCAGCAGCTGGGTGATGATCGATATGAGGAACGCGGCAGTCTTGCCGGTGCCGGTCTGGGCGCGGCCGATGGCGTCCTGGCCCTTGAGGGTGAAGCCCAGCACCTGCGCCTGGATCGGCGTGCAGTAGGGGAAGCCGAGGTCGTGGATCGCGTGCATCAACCGTGGGTCGAGGTTGAAGTCGTGGAAGCGGGTCTTGCCTTCCTGGGGTTCTACCGCGAAGTCTTCCAGCTTCCAGTTATTGACCGGGGCTGCGGTTTTGGCGGGACGCTCGCGGCGCGGCTTGTCGGATTTCGGTTTGTCGCTGCGGGGTTTCTTCTCGCCGCGTGGGGGGCGCTCTGCGCTGCCTTCAGCTTTTTCGCCTGCGGTACGAGGCGCTCTCTTGGGCTTTTCCGGGCGCTCTTCGCTCTCGGCGCGAGCAGGGGCGGGTGCTGATGGGGTGGGGCTGGTTTGGGGCTCTTCGCCCTTGCTGAATATCTTTTTGAGTGCCTTGAGCACGGTGATCTCGTCAATTTGATTAAGGAGTGAACGCCCGCCAGTGTAAAGCAAGATGCCCGCGCGGCGAAGTGGCGCGGGCTACGGAGCATTGCGGGGCTTAAGGCAGGGCCTCGAGCAGCAGTCGGCGCACGTTGCCACCCATGATCGCGGCGATATCTGCCTCGCTGAAACCGGCTTCCTGCAAGCCCTGGGTGAGCTGGGCCAGGCCGCTGGTGTCGAATGGCGTGTGGACGGTACCGTCGAAATCCGAGCCAAGGGCCACGTGCTCGACCCCGACCTTGTCCGCGGTGTAGCGGATAGCGCGGACTATGGCGGCTACCGAGGTTTCGCAGACCGCGGCGTCCCAGTAGCCGATGCCGATGATGCCGCCCGTGGCGGCGATGCCCTGCAGGTGCTTGTCGGTAAGGTTGCGCGAACCCGGGCAGGTGCCTACGACGCCAGTGTGGGAAACCAGCACAGGGCGTTCCGCCATGGCCAGCACGTCGTCGATCAGCGCGCGGGAGGCGTGGGCCAGATCCACGATCATCTTTTTCTCTTCCAGCTGCGCGATCACGCGACGCCCAAAGGGCGTCAGGCCACCTTTTTCCAGGCCATGGGCGGAACCACCGACTTCGTTGTCGAAAAAGTGGGTGAGACCGGTGATACGGAAACCAGCATCGTAGAGCCGGTCGACGTTCTCCAGCTTGCCTTCCAGCGGGTGCAGGCCTTCGGTAGCGAGAATGGCGGCGGTTCGCTTGGGGTCCTTGTTCCAGGCCTCGAGGAAGCTGGCCAAGTCGGCGCGCGAGCGAACCAGCACCAGCTTGCCCTGGCTCTCGGCCGCGGCCTGCTGGAGTTTGTCACCTTGGTACAGGGCGCGCTGCAGGAGACTGGTCCAGGTAGGTTTTGGCCAGCGCTGGGCCAGGACCAGCAGGGTGATGTTGTCGCTGTCGGCGCCATTACTCTCGTAGTTGAGGCCGCGTGGGGTCTTGGTGACCGTGGAAAACACCTGGAGGCCGACCCGTCCTTCGAGCAGGCGCGGCAGGTCGCTATGGCCGAAGTCGTGGCGCTCCAGCAGGTTGCGGTTCCAGAGCAGGGCGTCATCGTGCAGGTCGGCGACGAACAGGGTGTCGTGGAGTTTTTCTGCGGCGGGAGAGGCGGGGTAGGGCGGCGGCGTGGCCACGCTGTTCATTCGGCGGTCGAGCAGGTTTGGCAGGCTGAAGAAGATTCCCAGGCCGACGGGGATCAGCACGAGCACGGCGATCAGGGTTTTGCGCATGTCCAGCATCCTGGCTGTGGTGTTGTCGTGCCTCGCACTCTAGCAAACGGATGTTTGAATGCGTGGGAAATTGCTGCGCCGCTTAGGGGCTCCGCTGTAGGGGCCAATTGATTCGCCAAGCAAGCCGAAGGCCGGCCAGTGGGGACGGGCCGCGGTCCTTCGCGAATGAGTTCGTTCCTATAACCAGACGTTGCTTTCAGCCGTGAAGGCGGTTGCGGCCGTTCTGCTTGGCTTGGTAGAGGGCGCTGTCGGCGCGGGCAATCAGCCCTTGCAAGCTGTCCCGCTGGTGCATCTGGGCAAGGCCAATGGAGACGGTCACGCCTGGGAGCACACCCAGTGGCGAATAGAAAGAGGTGATCTGCTCCAGACTGACGCGCAGCCGCTCGCCGATGGGACGGGCGTCGTTTTCGCCCAGCTCCGGCAGCAGTATCACGAACTCCTCGCCACCAAAGCGAGTCATGCTGTCCTTGGGCCGGAGCTGGCTGCGCAGGGTGTGCGCTACCAGGCACAGGGCATAATCGCCGGCCAGGTGGCCATGAGTGTCGTTGTAGGCCTTGAAGTGGTCGACATCCAGCATGAGCATGCTCAGTGGACTTCCATTGAAGGCACAGCGCGTGCTTTCCCGCACGTAAATGTGTTCCAGCCAGCGGCGGTTGTAGAGCCCGGTCAGGGTATCGATGTTGGCGTGCTGTTCAGTGTCCAGGATGATGCGGTTGCCCTGGCGTACCCGTTCGCAGAGCAGCTCCAGCAGGTTCTGCATCATTTGCGGCGATTGCCGGAGCAGACCGACCAGGGCGTCCCGGTGCAAGCGCAGGACGGTGGAGGGTTCGCCAGCGACCACATAGGCACTGGGGCAGTTGTTGTCGATGAAGCTGATCTCGCCGGCGCATTCGCCCGGCATCAGGTTGGCGACCGGGGTGTTGTCGACCGACCCCAGGTGGACATCGAGCCTTCCGGCAAGCAACAGGTAGAGGTGCTGGTTGCGGTTGAAGGGCGACAGGACGACTTCTCCTGCCGCCAGATCGCATGCGCGAAACTCCGTCAGCAGCCGCTTGAGGTTGCCGGGAGCGACATTGTGGAAAAGCCGCGCCTGACTGAGTTGCTGCAAGTCTTCCTGCCACTTGATGTGCTTCATCGCTGCAAAGGACCTGATTGGCAGTCGAAGCGGAGGGCACCGCTGACGTTCCTTATCTATGGGTCGAGACCGGCGGTTGACATTATTCCGGCCGTTCTGGGCTGGCAATGCTCGTTCAAAGTTCGGCCGACCAGCGGCCTGATTTATGTCAGTAACGTAACGTTGGCTGAAATTCGCGACTTATACCGCCACAAACGACACGGCAGGCGATCACGTCGTTGCCGGGCCTGTCGGTTTGTTCGAGTCGAAACCAGCCTATCCCCTATGAATCCTGCGGATTTGCAGGCTTGGGATTCATGGTAGCTGGCTTTCTGCCATTAGCTCGTATTTGATCGAGAAGCCGGCGAGGAAGGCGTTGAGCTGGCTCTCAAGGTCGGTCGAGAGGGCCGGCACATGGATTTCGACGAGCTGGCCGTTGCGGTCGTCGCTGATCACCCTGACCGTTATGCCTGGCGCTGCTCGACAATGCGACGGATGGCGTCAAAACGCAGCGTGCCGTTCTTGTCGAGCATGGCGATCTTCACCTGGCAGTAAGGCATGCGCATGCCGATGGAGGCGGTCCGTCATTCGCCCGCTGCAGGATTGCCACACGAGCCGCAGGTCCCTTCGGTGAGGCCATGGCCTTCGATAAGCTTGAGTCCGGTCTTGGCTTCGAACTGGCGGATCAGCTCGATCGGCATGGGCGCGGCGCCGCACAGGACACAGCGCAGGCTGGAGAGATCGTGGCCCTCGCTGAGCACCTGGAGCAATCCTGCATAGATGGTCGGTACGCCGCTGAAGAAGCTCACCCTGTAGCGTTCGATGACCTTCCAGAAATTCTGGATCAGCCGCGTGCTGCGGTAGCCGTGGGGGGCGATGAGGATTTCAGCACCCGCGAAGAAAGGAGCGAGGCCGGTCACCATCATGCCGTCGACGTGGAATAGTGGTAGGCCGCACAGGGAACTGTCGGTTTCCCCGAGGTTGATCGCATAGGCGAGGACCATCCCCACTTCTACGGTGGTTGTGCGGCGCCAGCTTGGGCGTGGTGCCGGTGGTATGGAAGTAGGAAGCCACGTCGTCGGGGGCTATGACGCGGCCGCTTTGCAGGTGGTTGCTGGGGAAGCCCTCGAGCAGTTCGTCGAATTCGAGGACGCCCTCAGGCAGGGTGCCGCGCTGAGCCTTGATGGCGCAGCCGCTCGGCCAACCAGGTGCCGATATCGCGGATCTCCTCTGGCAGAACCTCATGGGCCATCGGATAGGCGCGCCACTGCACGGCCACCCCGGCCCTGGCCAGGCGGTCGTGGGCGGAACGGCCCATTGCCGGGGTCACCACGTCGTCGAAGCTGCCATGCAGGCACAGTACCGGCAGTTGTTGTTTTGTTTCCGTCAGTTGCATTTCGTCACTGAACGTCGGGGCGTAGGTGGAGAGCGCGAGGACGCCGCCCAGTGGGCCCTGCCAGCGCAGGAACGCGGTGTGCAGGACAACGGCGCCGCCTTGGGAGAAACCGGCCAGGAAAATGCGCGCCGGGTCGATCCCTCCATCGCGCAGCGCTTCGATCAGGTTGATCACCTGCTGCGCCGATTCTTCCAGTTGTGCCTGGTCGATGGCGCGCTCCGGGCTCATGGCGAGGATGTCGTACCAGGAAGGCATGGCCCAGCCGCCGTTGATGGTGACTGGCCTGGTCGGCGCTTGCGGTAACACGAAGCGCGTGCTGTCGAGCACCTCCTGGAGCGCCTCGGCTACCGGGAGGAAGTCGTAGCGATCGGCGCCCAGCCCGTGAAGCCAGATGACACAGGCGTCAGCGGCAAGTGTGGGCTCAAGGATCAATGTGTCGCTCATGTGTGGCTCCGTTGTGGTGCTTCTGCCCACTTGGGGGGCAGTGCGTTCTGGGTAAGGTGGTTGATAACTGAATAATTTGTCGCAACGCTAAAACTTTACCTATTGACCTATAGGAAAGGCCCTGCTGGTTGCTGTCTGGTACGGCCCTTGCTAAGCGTCCTCCAAGCGAATTGTCCCATCAACCGGGTAACACTGGTGGGGCGAAACGGGTTGGTCACCGGTTGCAACCGGTGTCTTGCAAGCGCCCGCCAAGTGCCGACGATGGCATGGCAATGGGCGAAATCCGTCTCCAGCCCGTTCTACAAATGGGCGAGGAAGAGTCGGCTGGCGTGCGGAGCAGTGCCAACTAGACTCTTTCCTTAGGTCTGACACCCCGGTTGACCTTTTCTGGTGCATCGAAAGGTTGAACCTGCCTCACGAGGGTACGGCGGTGGGACCGAGACTCCAACACCAATAAAAGCAACTGGAGGTTTTGATGAAGATGGTGAAATCCACCCTGGCCGTGCTGACCGCGGCAGTTGTGCTCGGTGCCAGCGGTATCGCCCAGGCGGGCGCCACCCTGGACGCGGTGAAGAAGAAGGGCTTCGTACAGTGCGGCATCAGTGATGGCCTCCCGGGCTTTTCCTACGCTGATGGCAAAGGCAACTATCTGGGTATCGACGTCGACGTCTGTCGCGCAGTAGCGGCGGCAGTATTTGGCGATGCCAAAAAGGTGAAGTTCAGCCCGCTGACTGCCAAGGAACGTTTCACCGCGCTGCAGTCCGGCGAAGTGGATGTCCTGTCGCGCAACAGCACTTGGACCAGCTCCCGTGATGCGGCCATGGGCCTCAACTTCACCGGGGTGACCTACTACGACGGCCAGGGCTTCCTGGTGAACAAGAAGCTGGGTGTTTCCAGTGCCAAGGAACTCGATGGCGCGACCGTCTGCATCCAGGCCGGTACCACCACTGAACTCAACCTCGCCGACTACTTCCGCGCCAATGGCCTGAAGTACACCCCCATCACCTATGACACCTCCGACGAGAGCGCAAAATCGCTCGAGTCCGGCCGTTGCGACGTGCTGACTTCCGACCAGTCCCAGCTCTATGCGCAGCGCATCAAGCTGGCGGCACCGGACGAGTACGTGGTACTGCCGGAAGTGATCTCCAAGGAGCCCCTTGGCCCAGCCGTGCGCCAGGGTGACGAGGAGTGGTTCGACATCGTGCGCTGGTCGCTGTTCGCATTGCTCAACGCAGAAGAGCTGGGCCTGAACTCGAAGAACGTCGAAGAGCAGGCCAAGACCACCAAGAACCCCGACATCGCCCGCCTGTTGGGGGCTGAAGGTGACTTCGGCAAGGACCTGAAGCTGCCGAAGGATTGGGCAGTCCAGATCGTCAAGCAAGTTGGCAACTATGGTGAAGTCTTCGATCGCAATATCGGTGCCGGTAGCGAGCTGAAGATCGAGCGTGGTCTAAACGCCCTGTGGAACAAGGGCGGTCTGCAATACGCACCGCCGGTGCGCTGACCGTCGCCCGGCGGCTGCATGATGCGCCGCCGGGTTTGAGTTCCGTTTAGCGAGAAGTCCGGCTGGCCGCATTCCCGTGGGCCAGCCGGGGCTTCAAAGAGGGCTGTCATGCAAAATCCTGCAAGTACCCCGCGCCCCCGTGGATCGGTCTGGACCGACCCCAAGGCGCGCGCGTGGCTATTCCAGATCATCGCGGTCATCGCGGTCATCGCCATGGGTTGGTTCCTGTTCCAGAACACCCAGCACAACCTGCAACAACGCGGCATCCTGTCCGGCTTCGGATTCCTCGAACAGAGCGCTGGCTTCGGAATCTCCCAGCACCTGATCGATTACACCGAGAGCGATACCTACGCTCGCGTCTTCGTCATCGGCCTGCTCAACACCTTGCTGGTGTCCTGCATCGGCATCTTCTTCGCTACCATCCTGGGGTTCATTCTGGGGGTGGCGCGGCTGTCGCCCAACTGGCTGATTCGTAAGTTGGCGACCATCTATATCGAGACCTTCCGCAACATCCCGCCGCTGCTGCAGATCTTCTTCTGGTACTTCGCGGTGATGCTGCCGATGCCCGGTCCGCGGCAGAGCCTGAGCCTGGGGGAGAATTTCTTCCTCAACAACCGTGGGCTGTACATGCCTGCACCGACCCAGGCGGACGGATTCTGGCCATTCATGGTGGGCATGGTGCTGGTGCTGCTGGCGATTATCGCCGTGGCCCGCTGGGCCAAGGTCAAGCGCGAGGCAACCGGCGAGCGCTTCCCGGTGCTGATCACTTCGCTGGTGCTGCTGATCGCGGTTCCGTTCCTCGTGGCCCAGGTGTTCGGCGCACCGTTCATCTGGAGCGTGCCGGAGCTCACGGGCTTCAACTTCCGGGGTGGCTGGGTGGTGGTCCCTGAGCTGATCGCCCTGACCCTGGCGCTGACGGTGTACACCGCGGCCTTCATCGCCGAGAACGTGCGTTCCGGCATCCAGGCGGTCAGCCATGGCCAGACCGAGGCGGCGCGTTCGCTCGGACTGCCGGCGGGCAAGCTCCTGCGCCTGGTGATCATCCCGCAGGCCCTGCGCGTGATCATCCCGCCACTCACCAGCCAGTATCTGAATCTGGCCAAGAACTCGTCCCTGGCAGCCGGTATTGGATATCCGGACATGGTGTCGCTGTTCGCCGGAACCGTGCTCAACCAGACCGGCCAGGCCATCGAGGTGATCGCCATCACGATGAGCGTCTACCTGGCCATCAGTATCAGCATTTCGATTCTGATGAACTGGTACAACAAGCGCATTGCGCTGATCGAGCGGTGAGGTCCGAGCCATGACGACACATGTATTCAAGCCCGACCAGCCGCCACCGCGCCTTAGCGTTGGCGCACTTGGCTGGATGCGTTCCAACCTGTTCTCCAACTGGTTCAACTCCTTGTTGACCCTGTTCGCCATCTACCTGATCTGGCTGATGGTGCCGCCGCTGCTGCAGTGGGCGTTCTTCCAGGCCGACTGGACCGGCACCACCCGGGCCGACTGCACCAGCGAAGGTGCTTGCTGGGTGTTCATCAAGATGCGTTTCAGCCAGTTCATGTATGGCTTCTACCCTGAAGCCCTGCGCTGGCGGGTGGACCTGGCGGTCTGGCTGGCGATCATCGGCGCTGCGCCGTTGTTCGTGCCCAAGTTCCCGCACAAGGCTATCTATGGCCTGGGATTCCTGGTGGCCTATCCGCTGCTCGCGTACTGGCTGCTGCATGGCGGTTTCCTCGGCATGGAAACAGTCTCCACCAGCCAGTGGGGCGGGTTGATGCTGACTCTGGTGATCGCCTCCGTGGGCATCGTCGGTGCATTGCCACTGGGCATCATGCTGGCACTGGGCCGGCGTTCCGACATGCCGGCGATCCGCGTTCTCTGCGTGACCTTCATCGAGTTCTGGCGCGGCGTTCCGCTGATCACCGTGCTGTTCATGTCCTCGGTGATGCTGCCGCTGTTCCTGCCCGAGGGACTGAGCTTCGACAAGCTGCTGCGCGCGCTGATTGGGGTAATCCTGTTCCAGTCGGCCTACATCGCCGAAGTGGTGCGGGGCGGCCTGCAGGCCATTCCCAAGGGGCAGTACGAAGCGGCTGCCGCGATGGGCCTGGGCTACTGGCGGATGATGGGTCTGGTGATCCTGCCACAAGCCCTGAAGCTGGTGATTCCCGGCATCGTCAACACCTTCATCGCCCTGTTCAAGGACACCAGCCTGGTGATCATCATCGGTCTGTTCGACCTGCTCAACAGTATCAAGCAGGCCACCACCGATCCGACCTGGCTGGGCATGGCGACCGAAGGCTACGTCTTCGCCGCCCTGGTGTTCTGGATTTTCTGTTTCGGCATGTCCCGCTACTCCATGAGCCTGGAGCGCAAGCTGGACACCGGCCACAAGCGTTAGGAGTCACCCATGACTGAAGCAAGCAAAAGAACCGCCGGCGAGCCGATTATCCGCATGCAGGGCGTGAACAAGTGGTACGGCCAATTCCACGTGTTGAAAGACATCAACCTGGAGGTGCAGCAGGGCGAGCGTATCGTCCTCTGTGGGCCCTCCGGCTCCGGCAAGTCGACCACCATCCGCTGCATCAACCGCCTGGAGGAGCACCAGCAGGGGCACATCATCGTCGATGGCACCGAACTGACCAACGACCTCAAGCACATTGAGGCAATCCGCAGCGAAGTGGGCATGGTGTTCCAGCACTTCAACTTGTTCCCGCACCTCACCGTGCTGCAGAACTGCACCCTGGCGCCCATGTGGGTACGCAAGATGCCCAAGCGCAAGGCCGAGGAAATCGCCATGCACTTCCTGGAGCGGGTGCGCATCCCCGAGCAGGCCAACAAGTACCCGGGCCAGCTCTCCGGCGGGCAGCAGCAGCGGGTGGCCATTGCTCGCGCGCTGTGCATGAAGCCGAAGATCATGCTGTTCGACGAACCCACCTCGGCGCTGGATCCGGAGATGGTCAAGGAAGTGCTCGACACCATGATCGGCCTGGCCCAGGACGGCATGACCATGCTCTGCGTGACCCACGAAATGGGCTTCGCCCGCACCGTGGCGAACCGGGTGATCTTCATGGACAAGGGTGAGATCGTCGAACAGAACGAACCTCACGCCTTCTTCGACAACCCGCAGAACGAGCGGACCAAGCTGTTCCTGGGGCAGATCCTGCACTGAGGCGTCGCTTGTTGCGAAAGGAGCCTTCGGGCTCCTTTTTTCATGGATTCATGCCGTACCCTCCTTACACCACGTGTTTGCCGGAGTCCCCCATGGCCCATCCCAACGCCGAACTCATCACCCGCTTCTACCAGGCCTTCCAACGCCTCGACGCGGAAACCATGGCCGCCTGCTACAGCCCCGACGTGCGGTTCAGCGATCCGGTGTTCCCCGATCTGCGCGGCGAAGAGGCGGCCGACATGTGGCGCATGCTCGCCAGCCGTGCGCAGCAGTTTTCCCTGACCTTCGACGGTGTCGAGGCGGATGACCGACAGGGTCGCGCACGCTGGGTGGCGACCTACCTGTTCAGCCAGACCGGGCGAATGGTGGTCAATCGCATCGAGGCGCGCTTTCGCTTCGAGGATGGCCGCATCACTGAGCATCGTGACAGCTTCGATGTGTGGCGTTGGGCGCGGCAGGCACTAGGTGCCAAGGGGCTGCTGCTTGGCTGGCTGCCGGTGGTGCAGGGCAAGGTCCGCCAGCAGGCCGCACGTGGCTTGGCCGCCTATCGCGCCGGGCGTTGATGGCCTGGGCTTGTGCCAGGCAGCGGCACAGTGCCTAATCTCGCCGCTTCCCCACTGGACTATCCGATGTCTGAAAAACCCACCCCCGCAGCCAAGCCCTGGTTCGTCTACCTGGTGCGCGCCGAGAACGGCGCTTTGTATTGCGGCATCAGTGACGACCCACAGCGGCGTTTCGCCCAGCACCAGAGCGGCAAGGGCGCGCGCTTTTTCCATTCCAGCCCGGCCCAGGCGCTGGTGTTCGTCGAGTCCTGCATCGACAAGGGTGAGGCCTTGCGCCGCGAGCGTGCCATCAAGCAATTGCGCAAGGCGGCCAAGGAGCGTCTGGTGCTCCTGGGAATGCCAATCCAGCCGGCTGATGCCTTGGTATCAGGCTGACCCCGTGTGCCTGGGGTGTGAGCCCGGTTAAGCTGCGCCATCATCCGATCCGACATGGAGCCTGTCATGCATGAGTTGATCCTGCACCATTACCCGACCTCGCCCTTCGCCGAGAAAGCCCGTCTGATGCTGGGCTTCAAGCAGCTCTCCTGGCGGTCGGTGCTGATCCCGCCGGTGATGCCCAAGCCGGACCTCACCGCTCTCACCGGTGGCTACCGCAAGACCCCGGTGTTGCAGGTAGGCGCAGACGTCTATTGCGACACCGCGCTGATCGCCCGTCGCCTGGAGGCGGAGAAGGCCACTCCGGCCCTGTTCCCTGAGGGTCAGGAGTTCAACGTCGCCAGCTTTGCCCTGTGGGTGGACTCGGTGATCTTCCAGCATGCCGTTGCCCTGGTGTTCCAGCCTGAGTCGGTAGCCGTGCGTTTCGGCAAGTTGCCACCGGAGGCGATCAAGGCCTTCATCGCCGACCGTTCCGGGCTGTTCAGCGGGGGCAGCGCCACCCGCCTGCCGCTGGAGCAGGCCAAGCACAACTGGCCGACCTTGATGGCACGCGCAGAGCAGCAGCTGGCGCGCAGCGAGGGCGATTTCCTGTTCGGCGAGCCCTCCATTGCCGACTTCTCCCTGGCCCACGGCCTGTGGTTCCTCAAGGGCACCCCGGTCACCGCGCCGTTGGTGGATGCTTACCCTGACGTGTCGGCCTGGCTGGGGCGCGTCCTGGGCTTTGGCCACGGCTCTCCCAGCGAACTGTCCGCGACCGAGGCGCTGGAAATCGCCCGTAACGCGTCGCCGGCGGCACTGCCGGATGAGGATTTCGATGAGCCGAACGGCTTCGAGCTCGGGCAGAAAGTGCGAGTGGCAGCCACCGATTACGGCGTCGATCCGGTGGAAGGCGAGTTGCTCTTCGCTGGCCGTGAAGAACTCATCCTGCGCCGCGAAGACGAACGCGCCGGCGTTGTGCACGTGCATTTCCCGCGACTGGGCTTCCGCATCGAGGCGTGTTGAGTGGTGGGACGCTGCTCTTGTGGGGGCAAATTCATTCGCAAAGGGCCGCAAAGCGGCCCCTGATTGGCTGAGGAGCAGTCTTTCGGGTGCCTTGGTGGGTGAATTCGCCCCTACAGGAAAAGCCCCCGGACGCTAATCAGCCTCCACAAAGACAACGCCCGGTACTGCCGGGCGTTGTCGTTTCAATCTTCCTTGCGGCGCTTGAGCTGGTCCTTCAGCTGGGTCGGCAGCTGGCGGATGATCAGCATGTCGCGGCCCTCGTCGTACTCGACCTTTGAACCCAGCAGGTGTGCTTCGAAGCTGATGGACAACCCTTCGGCGCGGCCGGTGAAGCGCTGGAACTGGCTAAGGGTGCGCTTGTCCGGCGGAATCTCCGGGGAGAGGCCGTAGTCCTTGTTGCGGATATGCTCGTAGAAGGCGCGCGGACGTTCTTCATCGATCAGCCCGGACAGCTCTTGCAGGGTGATCGGCTCGCCCAGTTTGGCCTGGGTGCTGGCGTAATCCACCAAGGTCTTGGTCTTCTCGCGGGCCTGCTCTTCGGCCAGGTCTTCGCTCTCGACGAAATCACTGAAGGCTTTGAGCAGGGTGCGCGTCTCGCTGGGCGGGTCAATGCCTTCCTGGCAGCCGATGAAGTCGCGGAAGTAATCCGAGACCTTCTTGCCATTCTTGCCCTTGATGAAAGAGATGTATTGCTTCGACTGCTGGTTGTTCTGCCACTCGGACAAGTTGATGCGTGCTGCCAGGTGCAATTGGCCCAGGTCCAGGTGCCGGGCTGGTGCCACGTCCAAGGCGTCGGTGACGGTCACGCCTTCGCTGTGATGCAGCAGGGCGATGGCCAGGTAGTCGGTCATGCCTTGCTGATAGTGGGCGAAGAGCACATGGCCGCCTATGGAGAGGTTGGACTCTTCCATCAGCTTCTGCAGGTGCTCAACGGCCTGGCGGGTGAAGGCGGTGAAGTCGCGGCCGCCGTCCTGGTACTCCTTCAGCCAGCCGCTGAAGGGGTAGGCACCGGACTCTTCGTGAAAGAAGCCCCAGGCTTTGCCCTGCTTGGCGTTGTAGCTCTCGTTGAGGTCGGCCAGGAGGTTTTCCATGGCCTGGGATTCGGCCAGTTCGCTATCCCGGGCATGCAGCACGGCGGCGCTGCCGTCGGGCTTCTTGTCGATGAGGTGGACGATGCAGTGGCGGATGGGCATGGGGTTCGACCGTTGGAGAAAGACGCTCAGCCGGCGCGCGGGAGCGCCGGCGGGAAAAGTGCGCCAGTTTACCCGACCTGCTCGTTGGCTGCCTGCCGTCGCTGCAAGGCGTATAACCGTTCGATTACATAGCGCAGGTGCACGTGCAGGTCATACAGCTCGTTGGAGTAGGAGAGCGGCACCTCGACCTTCGCCAGGCGGTCCTCCAGACTCTCCAGGCGCTCGATCTCGGCACTCAGCTCGTCCGGCAGGGCGCCGGCGTCCAGCTTGCGGTCGATTTCGCGCAGGTACTTGTACCAGCGGTAAATGCGCGCCCGAATGCGCCAGCGGTAGATTGGACCGACGGCCTTGAGCAGCGGAATCATGATCACGATCAGCGGGATCAGCAGGATGATGTAGCGATCCGCCAGCGAAGCGATGCGGAAGGGCAGGTAGCGCTGCAGGATCGGCAAGCCCTTCTCGTAGTAGTAATCGGCCTCGTCGAGCGTCGGCAAGGTTTGCGGTTTGGCGCTCGGGTACTGGCCTGCAGCGTCGAGGAGGGTACCGTTCTTCATCACTTCGCGGGCGGCTTCGAGGATCAGTGGTGTCAGTGAGGTGTGGAAGCTGTCGTTGGCCACCAGGGTGGCGACGGGGGCCAGGGTACGGATGTCCTGCGAGGGGCTGTTCGTCGCAAGGTTGAGCAAACCTTCGCCGACCTCCAGTTTGGTCAGGAAGGGCAGGCGGGCGCCGTAGGCAGCGCTGCGGCGGAAGCTGACCAGGTCCAACTGCGGCTGCGCCGCCAGGCGCTGGATCAGCGGGTTTTCCGCCGGACCGATGAAAAACGCAGCGTCCAGATCCCCAGCGATCAGCGCCTCGGCGGCCGGGGTGCCGCTGAAGGCCTTCCATTCGGCGGGATACTGGTCTTCATTGATCTGGTTGGCGCTCAGGATGGCATCGCTGATCGAGCGGGTGCCGCTGTTCGGTGCGCCAATGGCTACTCGTAGCCGCTTCAGGTCGGCCATGCTGTCGATCTCCAGCTCCTTGTGCTTGAACAGCCACAACGGCTCCTGAAACATCACGCCCAGGCCGTGCAGCTTTCCACGCGCCTGGTTGTCCAGCGTCAGCTCCTGGCCGCTCTGGATCAGCGCGATCTCAACGTCGCCGGCCTGTAACTTGGCCAGGTTGTCCAGCGAGCCGCTACTGGGCACCAGCTCCAGCTCGAAGCTCTGTTTGGCCAGCTCGGCCTTGAGCTTCTCGCCGAACTCGCTGTAGCCGCCGGAGGGGCTGCCAGTGGCCAGGCGGGCATGCATGGGCGGCGGCGGAGCGACAAAGTAGAAGAGGGTGCCGACCAGCGCCGCCAGCACTGGAATCAACCAGAGGTTGGCGAGCAGCATGATCTTGATGTCGCGGAAGATGCGTTGCATGGAATTCCCTGTCGGCAGCGGTCAGCAGTAAGGATAGTAACAAGCGGTCCGGTGGTTGCCAGAAAACCAAGGAAATGACAGGGTTGCCGGCATTTCCGAATCGGTGACCCGTGATTTCCACCATGCGTATCCTGCACACCTCTGACTGGCACCTCGGCCAGCATTTCATGGGCAAGACCCGCCAAGCCGAACACCAGGCCTTCTGTGCTTGGCTGATCGAACAGGTGCGTGAGCATCAGGTGGACGCCGTCCTCATCGCCGGGGACGTGTTCGACACCGGAGCTCCGCCCAGCTATGCCCGTGAACAGTACAACCAGTTCATCGTCGAGCTACGCGCTACCGGGGCCGAACTTGTGGTGCTTGGCGGTAACCATGATTCGGTGGCCATGCTAGGGGAAAGCCGCACTCTCCTGGCGCAGCTCGACACCCAGGTGATTCCCTCCGTTGCCGAAGCGATCGAGGAGCAGGTGCTGGTGCTGCACCGCCGCACCGGCCAGGTGGGTGCAATCCTTTGCGCCATCCCGTTCATCCGGCCGCGCGACGTCCTCCAAAGCCAGGCCGGGCAGAGCGCGGCGGACAAGCAGCTTTCGTTGCAGCAGGCAATCCAGGGACACTACCAGGCGCTCCACGCCCTGGCCGAGCAGCGCCGCACCGAGTTGGGTGGCGGGCTTCCGATCATTGCCACCGGCCATCTGACCACAGTGGGCGCCAGCGCTAGCGAGTCGGTGCGGGAAATCTATGTTGGCGCCCTGGAAGCCTTCCCCACCAGCGCCTTCCCGCCGGTCGACTACATCGCCCTTGGCCATATCCATCGACCGCAGAGGGTCGGTGGTCTGGAGCACATCCGCTATTGCGGGTCGCCCATTCCGCTGTCGTTCGACGAAGCGTGGCAGCAGAAGGAGGTACTCCTGGTGGAGCTGGACAGCATCGGTCTGCACCGAGTGGAGGCGCTGCCGGTGCCACGTTTCCAGGCACTGTATTCCGTGCAGGGCGCCCTCGACGACCTGCCCGCGCACCTGGCCGAAGTCGCCAAGGAGGGAACGCCGGAACGCCCAGTGTGGCTGGAAGTGCTGGTGACCAGCGATGACTACCTCAGCGACCTGCAAACCCGCCTGGCCGCGCTCTGTGAGGGCCTGCCCGTGGAAGTGCTGCGTATCCGCCGTGAGCGCGGCACCGCCCAGCCCAGCCTGCAGCGCCAAGCGCGCGAGACCCTTGACGAACTCAAGCCGGAGGATGTGTTCGAACAGCGTCTTGGCAGCGAAACGCTTGAAGAGGGGCTGGAGCTGCGCCTCAAGGATCTGCATCGCCAGGTGCTCAATGAGCTTCAGGAGGGGCAGGCATGAAGATCCTCAGCCTGCGTCTGAAAAACCTCAACTCGCTGAAGGGGGAGTGGAAGATCGACTTCACCGGCGAACCCTTCGTCGGTAACGGGCTGTTCGCCATCACCGGGCCCACCGGCGCCGGCAAGACGACCTTGCTGGATGCCATCTGCCTGGCCCTCTACCACCGCACGCCGCGGATGAGCACGGTGTCGGCCAGTGCGAACGAGCTGATGACCCGTCACACCGCTGAGTGCCTGGCCGAAGTCGAGTTCGAGGTGAAGGGCGTCGCCTATCGCGCCTTCTGGAGCCAGCGCCGCGCCCGCGACAAGGCCGACGGCGGCCTGCAGCCGCCGAAGGTGGAACTGGCGCGAGTGGCGGACGGAGAGATTCTCACCGACAAGATCAACGACAAACTCAAGCAGACGGAAAGCCTCACCGGCCTCGACTTCGAGCGCTTCACCAAATCCATGCTGCTGGCCCAAGGCGGCTTTGCGGCCTTTCTGGAAGCCAGTGCCAACCAGCGCGCCGAGCTGCTGGAGGAGCTGACTGGCACCGAAATCTACGGCCAGCTCTCTCAGCGTGTGTTCGAACGTACCCGTGAGGTCAAGGTTGGTCTGGACCAACTGAAAGCCCGTGCTGAAGGTGTAGAGCTGCTGGATGAGCAGACCCGCGCAGGCCTGCAGGAAGAAGCCGTCAACCTGGAGGTCGAGGAACAGCGGCTCAGCATCCGTCAGGCGGACCTGCAGCGGCAGCGCCAGTGGCGCGATGAGCTGGACAAGGCCAAGGTTCGCCAGCGTGCCGCCGAACAACAAAGCGAGGCGGCGCGCCAGGCTCTGGAGCAAGCTCGACCGCAACTTGCACGGCTGGCCGCCAGTGAGCCGGCCAGTCAATTGCTGCCGGTGTATCGCGATTGGCAGCGGGCCCAGCAGCAACTGACCCGGGGCGAAAGCGAATTGCGGGTTACGCGCCACGAACTGCAGGGGCTGGCCGAGCGGATTCTTGACCAGCTATGGCAAGGCGCACAGCTCGGCGGCCAATGGGTCCAGGCACGTCAGCAGGTGCTGGATGCCTTGCATGACCAACGTGAAACCCTGCAACGACGCCTGGCGGAGCAGCCGCATTGGGCGCGCCTGGGTGAGTACCTGGGGGGCTGGCGTGCGGAATTTGCGGCGCTGGGCCGCGGCCATCGCGAGATTTCCGACCTGCAAGGCACCGCGGCGGAACTGGGCCGAAAGACCACCGAGCTTGGCGATCGGCTACTGCAGGCGCGCAATACGCTGGACGCAGTCCGCACCGAGCATGCCCAGGTCCAGCAGGAGGAGATCGAGGCGCAAGCGAGCCTTGATGCGCTGTTGGTCGGGCAAAGTGACGCTGCCTTGCGTGACCAGTGGCAGCAGCTGCTGGAGCAAGGCAGCCAGTTGGAACGCCTGGAGCAGCTGTCCCAGCAACGCCGGCAACTGGCGGAGCGGCAGGCGAAGGCCCGCGAGCTACTGCAACCCTTGCAAGCGGAGCAGCGCGAACTGGGGGGCAAGCGGGATGCCCTGCGTCGTCGCTTCAGCGAGCTCAAGCAGCAGATCGCCGACAAGGAAAAACTGCTGGAGCAGGAACAACGCATCCAGCAACTGGAGGCCTACCGAAGCGCCTTGCAGCCGGGCGAAGCCTGCCCCCTGTGCGGGTCCTTCGAGCATCCGGCCGTCGCCGAGTACCAGGCACTCAACCTCTCTGCAACCCAGCAGTCCCTGCACGAGTGCAGGGCTGCCCAGGATGCCGTGCGGGCTGAAGGGGAGACGCTGAGCAATCGGCTCGCCAGTCTGGAGGCCCAGATCATCCAGCTCAATGAGTCCCTGCAAAGTGGGGACACCGAGCAGCGGGAATACGTCGAGCGCTGGCGGCAACAATGCCAAGCGCTCGGCCTGCAACTGGCCGATATCCAGGCGCTGCACGACGAGGTCAGGGCTCACTGCGAGCGTAAGACGGCACTGCAGCAGCGGCTGGCACGACTGGATGAACTCAAGGCCGCCCTATCCTCTGCGCGGGACCGTCGCCAGCAGCGGGAGAAGGACCTGCACGACTGTGGCAGTCAGTTCGCCCTGCTGGAAAAGGATCAGGTCGGACTGCAGCAGCGGACCCAGGACAATGCCTTGCAACTGGCACAGCGCCTCAGTGAGCAGCAGCAGACGCGCCAGCAACTGGCGGACAGCCTTTCGGTGCTCGGCTATGCCTTGCCGGACGAAGGGAGCGCCTGGCTGGCCGAGCGCGAAGCCGAGTGGCAGCAATGGCAGCAGGACCAGGCTGCCAGTCAGCGCCTGGACGGCCAACTACGCGACCAGCAGCATGCCCTGGAGCAGGCAAGGGAGCAGGCCAGTATCTGGCAGGTACGTTGGCAGGCGTCGGGCTATGCCGGGCAATCCGCCATCGCACCGGTGGACGATCCACAGGCCGCGCTGGCTACGGTGCAGGCCGAGCTGGACGCGGCGCAGCAACGCCTGAACCAGCTCAAAGGCAGCGAGCAGAGCCAGGACCTGCGTGTCCGTGAAGCCCGGTATGGCCTGCAGCTGCAACTGGATGCCTGGCGGACAGGGGTGGAGGCAAGTCCTTTCGGGGACGAAGCCGCGTTCCTCGCAGCGTTGCTCGATGACAGCGAGCGCAGCACCCTTCAGGCCTTGCAGCAACGGCTGCAGCGCGAACTGGGCGACGCCCAGGCCCTGCTGGCGGATGCCCGTCAGCAGGTCGAGCAACTCCAGTCGATGCCGCAGAGCGAGATGATCCGGGAGGACTTAGAGCAGCAGTGGCAGGCTCTGGGCGAGCAGGCTCGGCTGCTGAGCCTGCGGCAAGGCGAAATTCGTGCGCAGCTTTCCGGTGATGAACTGCGCCGGCAGAGCCAGCAGGCGCTGTTCGCCGAAATCGCCCAGCAGGAAACTGACTACGACCTCTGGCAGCGCCTCAACAGCCTGATTGGCTCCGCCGACGGTGCGAAGTACCGTAAGTTCGCCCAGGGTCTGACCCTGGATCACCTCGTCTACCTGGCCAACCAGCAGCTGCAGCGCCTGCACGGCCGCTACCAACTGGCGCGGCGCAGCAGCGGTGAATTGGAACTGGAGGTGATGGATACCTGGCAGGCGGACGTGGTGCGTGATTGCAAGACACTGTCCGGTGGAGAGAGCTTCCTGGTGAGCCTGGCGCTGGCTTTGGCGCTGTCCGACCTGGTCAGCCACAAAACCAGCATCGATTCACTGTTCCTCGACGAAGGCTTCGGCACCCTCGACGGCGAGACCCTGGAGGTCGCCTTGGACGCACTGGATGCGCTGAACGCCAGCGGCAAGATGATCGGCGTGATCAGCCACGTCGAGGCCATGAAGGAGCGAATTCCGGTTCAGCTCAAGGTGCACAAGGGCGTGGGCATGGGCTATAGCCGGCTGGATGGGTGTTTCGCGGTTGGTTGATTGGGCAGACCTGCGGTCTGCTCAGCGATTGAAATCGCCCCCACAGGAAAAGCACGACGGTTCAGTGCGCACGGGCCGCTCCCCTCTCCTCTTCAGGGGAAGGGGCTGGGAGAGAGGGTAGCTGGCCTCGACTGGGACTTCCCGAGGCAGACTGCAGCCTGCCTTTGCGAATGAATTCGCTCCTACAAGGTTTGCCGCCAGGCGCTCACTTCCAGCGCGCGTTGCGCCAGGCCTCGCGCTGGCCGGAATCGAGAAAGGTCCAGGCGACGAAACGGCTCTGCTTCTGCCCCTGGGCCATTTCCACCACGTGCATCTCGGCGGCGCCGGCACGCTTCAGTCGCGCCTCCAGCCCCGGCAGATTGCCGCCCTTGGATACCAGGCTGCTGAACCAGAGCACCTGTTCCTTGAATTGCGCGCTTTCGTCCACCATCCGTTGCAGGAAGCCCGCTTCACCGCCCACACACCAAAGCTCTGCGCCCTGGCCACCGAAGTTCAGCACCGGCAACTTGCGCTTGGGGTCGAGCTTGCCGAGGTTCTTCCACTTGCGTTGGCTGCCTCGTGCGGCCTCTTCCAGCGAGCTGTGGAAGGGCGGGTTGCACAAGGTCAGGTCGAAGCGCTCACCGGGCAGCAGCAGGCCCTTGAATATGTGCTTCGGCTCGATCTGCCGGCGCAGTTCGATGCTGGTCGTCAGCTGGTTGGATTCGACGATGGCGCGGGCCGAGGCCAGCGCTGTGCCATCGATATCCGCTCCGGTGAAATGCCAGCCGTATTCGCTATGACCGATCAACGGGTAGATGCAGTTGGCGCCGATGCCGACATCCAGCGCCTGGATGCCCTTGCCGCGCGGGATCTCGCCGCCGTTGTCGGCGGCCAGCAGGTCGGCGAGGCCATGCAGATAGTCCGCGCGGCCTGGAATGGGCGGGCAGAGGTAGCCAGCCGGAATGTCCCAGTGGTAGATGCCATAGAACTGTCGGAGCAGGGCACGGTTGAACACCTTCACCGCTTCTGGATCGGCGAAGTCGATGCTTTCCTTGCCGTAGGGGTTGGTGATGACGAACTGTGCCAGCTCCGGGCTGCCCTGAATCAGCTTGGGAAAGTCGTAGCGACCCTGGTGTCGGTTGCGCGGGTGCAACAGGCCCTTGGCGGTGGGCGATTTGGTGGCTGATGGGCGAGGGCGCTTGGGCGGCTGGGGCATGATGGCTGGCGTCGAGGAATGAAAGCGCCGCATTTTCCCACAGCCGACGTTATTGGTGCGCACCATCCTACGAGATGTGCAGGGCACGGCCCAGGTAATCGAAAAACAGGCAGTAAAGGGCAATCGGCAATGGCAGGCCGAGCAGGGTCCCGGCCAGATAATGACGAAAGCGTACGCCGCTGAGGCTGAGGGCATAGTTGAGCGCTGGCACGGTTTGGAACATCACCCGCAACGATGCAACGACCAGCACTGGGCGTTCGTCGAGGTGGGCAATGATGCGCTGCGCCAGCTGGTTGTCGAACTGGCGCAGTGCATCGCCGCCCAGCAGGCGGATCACCAGGAAGGTGCAACAGCAGGAGAAGGTCGCCGCTACGTAGGTCGCCAGACCTCCCCAGAGTCGCCCCAGGGCCAGCACCGCAGCGGCGAGGAAGATCCAGCCGGGGATCTGGATCAGGTTGCCCAGGGCGAATAGCAGCGCGAATAGCACCACCCCCCAGAACTTGTGAGCCAGCAGTGCATCATGCAGGTACTGCAGGCTCAGGCTTTCGCGCAGGCCGCTGAACTGGAAGATTGCCAGCAACACAGCGAGGGTAAGGGCCACCAGCAACAGGCGCCGGTACTTGTCCATAGCGGTCGCTCCAAGGCTTCCCCTTCATTGAAGCCCATCCAATCCGGCGCGTCGCCACCCCTCAAAGCGGAAAGATCAGCGGCACCAGGAACACACTGACGATCATTACCAGCAAGGTAAAGGGCACCCCGACTTTGACGAAGTCTCCGAAGCTGTACTGGCCTGGGCCGAGCACCAGGGTATTCACTGGCGAGGAAACCGGAGTCATGAAGGCTGCCGACGCGGCCAGGGCGACGATCATCGCGAACGGATAGGGCGAAGTGCCAAGCTGCTGGGCCGTGGCGATAGCGACGGGAGCCATGAGCACCGCAGTGGCGGTATTGGAGATGAACAACCCGATCAGTGCGGTGACGATGAACAGGCACGCCAGCATCGCGTACGGCCCGGCGCCTCCGAGCACGGCAACCAGGCCTTTCACCGCGAGGTCGATGCCACCGGTCTGTTGCAGGGCGTGGGCAAAGGGCAGCATGCCAACAATGAGGATCAGGGTCGGCCAGTGAATGGCGCGGTAGGCGCTGGCCAGGTCGATGCAGCGGAACGCGCCCATCAGCAGGCAGCCGATCAGTGCGGCCATTACGTTAGGGACCAGGCCGCTGACCATCAGGCCCACCATCACAGCCAGGCTGAGCAACGCATAGGGCGCCTTGCGCGCAGTTGGCGCGACTTCGTCGACTTCAGCCGGCAGGCTCAGCACCAGGAAGTCGCGGCTCAGCCCCTGCAGGCGATGGATGTTCTTCCAGTTTCCGGCCACCAGCAGCATGTCCGAGGGCTTGAGTTTCTCATCCACCAGCACGCCTTCCAGCGCTACACCATGGCGGCGCAAGCCCACCACATTGAGCTTGTGCTGACTGCGAACGCCCAGCTCCAGGATGGTCTTGCCGGGAAGCGTCGATTCCGGTGGCAGCGCGACTTCCGCCAAGCCAAGCTCATGGGCGTGCAGACTGAAATAGGAGGTGGCCAGCGGCATGGGCTCCAGCCCCAGTTGCTGGTAAACGCCCAGCAGGCCTATGGTCGGACTGGCCAGATCCACCAGCAGCACATCGCCGGGCTCCAGCAGGGTGTTGCCTGTTGCCATCAATAGCAGCGTGCGGAATTTGCGCTGACGTTCGACGCCGATCACGTTGATGCCGTATTGCCGGCGCAGCTCCAACTCGTTAAGCGCCTGCCTGGCCAGGGGCGAGTCAGCCCGCACCTTCAGGCGCCGTTCTCGCTCGTTGAGCCTGTAGGCTGCGGCCAGGTCGGCGAGGGTCAGGCGGGGTGGGGCCGCATCGGCGTCGATGCCACTGCGAGCCAGCCAACTCCGCGTTAGCAGCATATAGCCGATGCCCAGCACGAGGACTGCGAGGCCAATGGGCGTGAGGCTGAAGAAGCCGAATCCTTCCAGGCCGGCGCGGAGCAACTCGCTGTTCACCACCAGATTCGGCGGCGTGGCCACCAGGGTCAGCATGCCGCTGATCAAGCCGGCGAAGGCCAGTGGCATCATCAGCCGCGCCGGGGCGATTTTCAGCCGCGCGGCAACGCCAAGGGCAACCGGAATGAAGATCGCGACGACGCCGGTGGAGCTCATCACCGAGCCGAGGCCTGCGGCCGAGAGCATCAGCAGGATGAGCAGGCGCGTTTCGCTGCTGCCGGCCCGGGCTACCAGCCAGTCGCCCAGGCGGTAGGCGATGCCGGTGCGCACAAGACCGTCGCCGATGACGAACAGCGCTGCGATCAATACCACGCTAGGGTCGCTGAATCCGGCGAGAGTCTGTTGGATTTCGAGCACGCCGGTCATCGGCAGGGCAACGATCACCAGTAATGCAACCACGTCCATGCGTGGTTTGTTCAGGACAAAAAGCGTAACGGCACCGAGCAAAAGGCCCAGCACGATGAGCAGATCCAGATTCAAGCGTGACTCCCAGTTCCTTGCAGGGGCGGCAGTCTGTCAGGGATAACCCAATACGGCCTTGATCTGATGCAGGTTAGCGGCGATCCAGCGCTTGTCGATGGCGCCCCAGTCGCGAATCACATAATGGCCTGCATTATTGCGCGCGCCCTCGTCCTGCTCGAAGTGGCAGTCGATATCCAGGTCGGCGAGCGCCAACAGCGTGTCCTGTGCGGTGCGACGGGGCATGCCGGTGGCCTCCATCAGCGCTGGCACGCTGGCTGCGGTGCTGCTGTCGATCAGCCAGGCGACGTAGAGGCGGCGGTAGAAGCTGGTTTTGGTCTTGCTGGTGTCCATGGGCGGTCCTTGCGACAAGGGCGGTGGAAAACGCTACCTGATTTTCCACCTTATCGGCACGATGGACGACGTTCTTTTCTTCCACCCAATAGGGGCCGAAAAGCACAAGGCCCGCATTACAGATTGTGTGAAAACTGCTGCGCTCGGTTATGCGGTGTTAAAAACAGCCTAACCTTCGCTCGCGACGTTTCACTCGGTCTGATCAGCGGGCCTCGTGGGCATTACAGGCTGGCGATCTTGCCGCGCTGTTCGGCAAGGTTGGCCAGGGCCTGCTCGGCCTCGGCCAGCTTGGCGCGCTCCTTCTCGATCACGTCGGCCGGGGCCTTGGCGACGAAGCCTTCGTTGCCGAGCTTACCGCCAACGCGCTTCACTTCGCCTTCCAGGCGCTGGATTTCCTTATCCAGGCGCGCCAGTTCGGCGTCTTTGTCGATCAGGCCTGCCATAGGCACCAACACCTGCATGTCGCCAACCAGGGCGGTGGCGGACATCGGGGCTTCCTCGCCGGTGGCGAGTACGCGGACGGTCTCCAGCTTGGCCAGCTTCTTCAGCAGCGGCTCGTTCTCGGTCAGGCGGCGACGGTCTTCGTCGTTGGCGTTAACGAGGATGATGTCGATGCGTTTGGCCATCGAGATGTTCATCTCGCCACGGATCTGCCGCACACCGAGCATCAGCGCCTTGATCCAGGCGATGTCGCCTTCGGCGGCGGCGTCGATGCGCGCTTCATTGGCCACTGGCCAGGGTTGCAGCATCAGGGTGTCGCCGCTCTTGCCTGCCTGGGCCTTGATGCGCTGCCAGATTTCCTCGGTGATGAACGGCATGAAGGGATGCGCCAGGCGCAGGGCTACTTCCAGCACGCGGATCAGCGTACGGCGGGTGCCGCGCTGGCGCTCGATCGGGGCGTTCTCGTCCCACAGCACCGGCTTGACCAGCTCCAGGTACCAGGCGCAGTACTCGTCCCAGACGAACTCGTAGAGGGCCTGGGTGGCGAGGTCGAAGCGGAAGGCTTCCAAGTGACGGGTGACTTCCTGCTCAGTCCGCTGCAGGGCAGAGATGATCCAGCGGTCTACCGAGGACAGTTCGACCGGAGCGCCGGCCGCCGGCTCGTCGTTGACGCCGGTGTCCTGGCCTTCGGTATTCTCGATGACGAAGTTGGCGGCATTCCACAGCTTGTTACAGAAGTTGCGGTAACCCTCGACGCGGCCCATGTCGAACTTGACATCGCGGCCCGTGGAGGCCAGCGAGCAAAAGGTGAAGCGCAGGGCATCGGTGCCGTAGCTGTTGATGCCTTCGGGGAACTCAGCGCGGGTCTGCTTGGCGATCTTCTCGGCCAGCTTGGGCTGCATCATGCCGCTGGTGCGTTTTTCCAGCAGGGTGTCGAGGTCTATGCCGTCGACGATGTCCAGCGGGTCGAGCACATTGCCCTTGGACTTGGACATCTTGTGGCCCTGGCTGTCGCGCACCAGACCGTGGACGTAGACGGTCTTGAACGGAACCTGTGGGGTGCCGTCTTCGTTCTTCACCAGGTGCATGGTCAGCATGATCATGCGGGCGACCCAGAAGAAGATGATGTCGAAGCCGGTGACCAGCACGTCGGTGGGGTGGAAGGTCTTGAGGAACTCGGTCTGTTCCGGCCAGCCAAGTGTGGAGAAGGTCCACAGGCCAGAGCTGAACCAGGTGTCCAGCACGTCCTCGTCCTGTTCCAGGGGGATGTCGCCCAGGTTGTGCTTGGCGCGGACCTCGGCCTCGTTGCGGCCGACGTAGACATTGCCTTCTTCGTCGTACCAGGCCGGGATGCGATGCCCCCACCAAAGCTGGCGGCTGATGCACCAGTCCTGTATGTCGCGCATCCAGGAGAAGTACATGTTTTCGTACTGCTTGGGCACGAACTGGATGCGACCGTCTTCCACGGCAGCGATGGCCGGCTCGGCCAACGGCTTGGTGGAGACGTACCATTGGTCGGTCAGCCAGGGTTCGATGACGGTGCCGGAACGGTCGCCCTTGGGCACTTTCAGCGCATGGTCTTCGATTTTTTCCAAGAGGCCCAGGGCGTCGAAGGCCTCGACGATGCGCTTGCGCGCCTCGAAGCGATCCAGGCCGGCATACTCGGCGGGCAGGCTGCCGTCGACTTCGTGGTTGACGTTACCGTCCAGGTTGAACACTTGGGCATGGGCCAGCACCGCAGCGTTCTTGTCGAAGATGTTGATAAGCGGCAGGTTGTGGCGCTTGCCGACTTCATAGTCATTGAAGTCGTGGGCCGGAGTGATCTTCACGCAGCCGGTGCCGAACTCGGGGTCGCAATACTCATCCGCGATGATCGGAATTCGACGACCCACCAGCGGCAGCGCAACGAAGGTGCCAATCAGGGATTTGTAGCGCTCGTCTTCCGGGTGCACGGCTACGGCAGCGTCACCGAGCATGGTTTCCGGACGGGTGGTGGCGACGATCAGGTAATCCTTGCCGTCGGCAGTCTTGTGGCCGTCGGCCAGCGGATAGCGGAGGTTCCATAGGCTGCCTTTCTCGTCGTGGTTCTCCACTTCGAGGTCGGAGATGGCGGTGTGGAACTTGGTGTCCCAGTTGACCAAGCGCTTGCCACGGTAGATCAGGCCGTCTTCATGCAGGCGTACGAAGGCTTCCTTGACCGCTTCGGACAGGCCCTCGTCCATGGTGAAACGCTCGCGCGACCAATCCACGGAGGAGCCGAGGCGACGGATCTGGCGGGTGATAGTGCCGCCGGACTGCTCCTTCCATTCCCAGACCTTTTCCAGGAATTTCTCGCGGCCGAGGTCATGGCGGCTGATGCCTTGGGCACCCAGCTGGCGCTCCACCACCATCTGGGTGGCGATGCCGGCGTGGTCGGTGCCCGGCTGCCACAGTGTGTTACGGCCCTGCATGCGGCGGAAGCGGATCAGCGCGTCCATGATGGCGTTGTTGAAGCCGTGCCCCATGTGCAGGCTGCCGGTGACGTTCGGCGGCGGGATCATGATGGTGTAGGGCTCGCCGGAACCTTGCGGGGCGAAGTAGTTCTTGGACTCCCAGGTTTTGTACCAGGAGGTTTCGATGGCGTGGGGCTGGTAGGTCTTGTCCATGGTTCGGCGGGGACCCTAGAAGGCAACTAGTCGGGAAAACCGGAGAGTATAGCGGCAACGGGCCGTCGAAAGAATTGGCGCACGCGTTCGGTACGCGATGAACGGGGTCGAAGGCGGGGGTGGCGCAGGTTGTGTAGGAGCCCGCTTGCTGGCGAAGGCGCTTGCTCCGTTCGCGAGCAAGCTCGCTCCTGCAGGGTGGGGCGGCGAGAGGGAGATCACCGCTTGGGGGGAGCCAGCAGGTGGGCCATATGCGCTTCGAGACGGCGTTTCAGCTCGGCCTCGATCTGCGGGACGAAATCGTCGATGACGTCCTGGAGAATTGCCTGTGCTGTGGCACGGAGCTCAGCATCCAGGTCGGCAGGTTCAGCCGATGCATCAGGCTCCAGGCGGTTCCGGACGGTATCGACCAGCGGTTGCAATAGCGGTGGCTCGGGGGCTGGCTGAAGCGGTGCGGAGAGTGCGGGCTCGATGATGTCCGAGAGCAGGGGAATGCCATCTGCTTCGAGGGGATCGGTGAGCAGGGGCGGTTCATTGCTGCCCGGCTGGTCGAGAAGGGCGCGGATCGACTCGAGATCGTCCAGCAGGTGCGCAGGCTTAGGAGGCTGTTTCGGGGTTTCCATGGATAGCACGATCAGAGTTCGACTCGTTTTGGATCATAGCCCCGCTGGCGGTAGGCGCGGAAATTCTCCCGGCAGGCGGCCAGCAGGTCGGGTTCCTGGTTGACGATCTCGATCACCCGGCTGAAGTACTCGATGTGTGGGGAAATGCTCGGGTTCAGATTGATCAGCAGGCCTTGCTGGATCGCTGGCGCCTCATCGAGGGCGAGCACGACCGGGGCTTCGGCATCGTCTTCATGCAGGTCGTGAGGGATGAAGTTTTCGGCCCGAAAACGCCACAGGAGCTGGTCCAGCTCGTCACGCTGGGCAACGTTGGCGCAGCGCAACATGACCGGGAGCCCATGACGCCAGCCCTTGGCGGCCAACTGGCAGGCCGCGCGGAGGCGGTCTGCCGGGTTTGCTGAGGAGAGGACATAGAACTCGATCCTCACTTGATACGGTCCAGCAGGTACTGGGTCAGCAGGGGCACTGGGCGACCGGTCGCCCCCTTGTCCTTGCCGCCGCTGACCCAAGCGGTACCAGCGATGTCCAGGTGCGCCCAGTGGTACTTCTTGGCGAAGCGCGACAGGAAGCACCCCGCTGTGATGGTGCCGGCCTTGGGGCCGCCGATGTTGGCGATGTCAGCAAAGGGGCTGTCCAGTTGCTCCTGGTATTCGTCGAACAGCGGCAGCTGCCAGGCACGGTCGTCAGCGTACTCGCCGGCCTTCAGGATCTGCTTGATCAGGCCGTCGTTGTTGCCCATCAGTCCGGACGTGTTGCTGCCCAGGGCGACGATGCAGGCGCCGGTGAGGGTGGCGATGTCGATCACCGCCTGAGGCTTGAAGCGCTCGGCATAGGTCAGGGTGTCGCACAGTACCAGCCGGCCTTCTGCGTCGGTGTTGAGGATCTCCACCGTCTGACCGCTCATGGTGGTGACGATGTCGCCCGGACGAGTGGCGCCGCCACTGGGCATGTTTTCGGCGCAGGCGAGCAGGCCGACGACGTTGATCGGCAGTTGCAGCTCGAGCAACGCGCGGAAGGTGCCGAGCACGCTGGCGGCACCGCACATGTCGTACTTCATCTCGTCCATGCCGGCTGCGGGCTTGATGCTGATGCCGCCGGTGTCGAAGGTGATGCCTTTGCCCACCAGGGCGAAGGGTTTGTCGTCTTTCTTGCCGCCCTGATAGTTGAGCACGATCATGCGCGGCGGCTGATCGCTGCCTTGGGCCACAGCCAGGAAGGCGCCGGCGCCCAGCTCCTTGAGCTTCTTCTCGTCCAGTACTTCGACCTTGAGGTTCTTGTGCTCCTTGGCCAGTGCTTTGGCCTCTTCGGCGATGAAGCTGGGGTGGCAGAGGTTAGGCGGCAGGTTGCCGAGGTCGCGGGTAAAGGCCATGCCCTTGGCGATGGCCTGAGCGTGGACGCTGCCACGCTCGACGTCAGCCAGCTCGGTCTTGTCGGCCAGTAGGGTGATCTTTTTCAGGGCCTTGGGCTCGGTTTTCTTGCTCTTGAAACGCTCGAACAGGTAGGTGCCATCGGCCAGGGTTTCCACCATCAGGCGCGCCTTGCCATAGGCGTCGCGGCCTTTGACGACCAGTTCGCCGAGGGCCAGGGTGGCGTCGCTGCCGCCGAGGCTCTTCAATACACCGTTGACTGCAGCGATCATTTTGCGGAACTGGCGGTCAGAGAGTTCGTGCTCCTTGCCGCTGCCCACCAGCAGCACGCGTTCGGCCTTGAGGTTGGGCAGGCTGTGGAGCAGCAGGGTCTGGCCTGACTTCCCTTGCAGGTCGCCGCGCTTGAGCAGTGTGCTGATGGCGCTTCCGCTGGCAGCGTCCAGCGCCGTGGCTGCTGCACCGAGCTTGCGCCCTTCACCCACGGCGACGACCAGTGTGGCGGTTTTCAGGGTTTCCAGACGGGCGCTTTTGACGAGGAATTCCATGACATGTGTCCCCAAGACAAAGAGCCGGTATTGCAGGATAATGCCGGCTATTTTTTCAGTGGCCCGCAATCACGGCGGGCTGGCCATAAAGCGGCTAGTTTGAGCGTAGCCGCCCGAGCCTGACAACCCTGGAGTGTCTGGTTTTGATTGTCTTCCGTTATCTCTCCCGCGAGGTCTTGATCACCCTCAGTGCGGTCAGCGCCGTATTGCTGGTAATCATCATGAGCGGCCGTTTCATCAAGTACCTGGCCCAGGCTGCCCAAGGGGTTCTGGACCCGGGCGTGCTGTTCATGATCATGGGCTACCGGATTCCAGGGTTCCTTCAACTGATCCTCCCGCTGGGCCTGTTCCTCGGCTTTCTGCTGGCTTACGGACGCCTCTATCTCGACAGTGAGATGACGGTGCTGACCGCTACGGGCATGAGCCAGCAGCGCTTGATGGTCTACAGTCTGGCGCCGGCCACCCTGGTCGCCTTGCTGGTGGCCTGGTTGAGCATGGGGCTGGCGCCGCAAGGCGTGAGCGAGGTTGGCCGTATCCTTCAGGAACAGGATGCGCTGACCGAGTTCGACACCCTGGTGCCCGGTCGCTTCCAGGGCCTCAAGGGTGGTGGACGGGTTACCTACACCGAGGCGTTGTCCGCCGACCGCGCTGAGCTGGGCGGGGTGTTCATCTCCGAGAAGCGCGTATCGCGTGAAAATGGCAAGGATCGCGGCATTGGCGTGCTGGTCGCCGAGAAAGGGCGTCAGGAAATCCAGCCTGATGGCAGCCGCTACCTTATCCTCCAGAACGGTTACCGCTACGACGGAAATCCGGGCAAGGCCGATTACCGCATTATCCATTACGAAACCTACGGGGTGCTGTTACCCAAGCCGGAAATCAGCGCCGAAATCGGCGAGCGCGAGGCGGTGCCGACCTCGGAGCTGATCGGCAGCGCCGATCCGCGCTACCAGGCCGAGTTGCAGTGGCGCCTATCGATCCCGTTGCTGGTATTTGTGGTCACGCTGCTCGCTGTTCCGTTGTCGAAGGTGAACCCACGCCAAGGGCGCTTCCTCAAGCTACTGCCGGCGATCCTGCTCTACATGGCCTATCTGTCGCTGCTGATAGCCGCGCGGGGGCAGCTGGACAAGGGGCGTATCCCCATGGTGCTTGGTCTGTGGTGGGTGCACGGGTTGTTCCTGGTGATCGGTCTGTTGTTGCTCTACTGGGAGCCTCTGCGCCTGAAGTGGGCGGCCCGTCGTGATGCCCGTGAGGTGGCCCATGGTTAAGTTGGATCGCTACATCGGTACCAGCGTGCTGTTCGGCATTCTTGCTGTGTTGGGGGTCATTGTCAGTCTTGCGGCGTTGTTTGCATTCATCGATGAGTTGGGCGACGTCGAGGGTGGCTATGGCGTGATGGACGCGGCCTGGTACGTGTTCCTGACCTTACCCCGTAGGCTCTACGACATGCTGCCGATGGCAGCGCTGATCGGCAGCCTGATCGGTCTCGGATCATTGGCCAGCAGCAGCGAGCTGACGGTCATGCGTGCGGCGGGCGTCTCCATTGGGCGCATCGTCTGGGCCGTCATGAAGCCGATGCTGGTGCTGATGCTGGTAGGCATCCTGGTCGGCGAGTACGTTGCCCCCTGGAGCGAGAATCTGGCGCAGGCCAACCGCTCCTTGGCTCAGGGCGGAGGTGATGCGCAAAGCTCCAAGCGTGGTCTCTGGCACCGCCAGGGCGAAGAGTTTGTGCACATCAACGCCGTGCAGCCCAATGGCGTTCTCTATGGCGTGACCCGTTACCGCTTCGATGCCGAGCGCCATATGCAGGCCGCCAGCTTCGCGCGTCGAGCGATGTTCCAGGGGGATCACTGGCTGCTGGAAGATGTGAAGACGACCCATTTCCGCGGCGACCATACTGAAGTGGGGGATGCAGCCAGCGAGCGTTGGGATGTGCAACTCGATCCGCAGTTGCTCGGCACGGTGGTGATGGAGCCTGAGGCGCTGTCCATCAGCGGGTTGTGGCGATACGCCCACTACCTGGCGGAGCAGGGGCTGAATAATGGGCGCTACTGGTTGGCCTTTTGGATCAAGGTGTTGCAGCCTCTGGTGACTGCCGCCCTGGTGCTGATGGCGATCTCCTTCATATTCGGGCCCTTGCGCTCCGTGACACTGGGGCAGCGGGTGTTCACCGGGGTTGTGATTGGCTTTGTGGTGCGCATCAGTCAGGACTTGCTGGGGCCCTCGAGCCTGGTGTTCGGATTCTCGCCGCTGCTGGCGGTGCTGATTCCAGCGGGCGTCTGTGCCTTGGCTGGCGTCTGGCTGTTGAGGCGGGCGGGGTGATCGTAGCCAATCCGCGATGAACAAAAAGCCGGCTCAATGCCGGCTTTTTGTTGTTTGGGTCATTTTTTGTGAATGCCCTTCGGAAGTTGCACCACCTGGCTTTCGGAGTAGAGGTCGTGCCAGGTGCGTTTTTCCTTGTCCCAGAGACTCCAGAGGAAGCCCAGGCCCAGGCACAGCCAGGAGCCGATGGCGACTACGAAGCGTAGCGTTGCCTGCCAAAGGCTTATGGCTGTGCCGTCCTTGTTCTGTACGCGGATGCCCCACACTTGCATGCCGAGGGTCTGGCCGGTGTGCGTCCAGAACTTGGCGAAGAAGGCGAACAGGCTGAAGAACACGAGAGTGGCGAGGACTGGGTCGCCATCGAGGGCTCCAGCGTCGGCAAGCTGTCTCATGCGCTCCTCGCCGTGAATCATGATGCGCATTGCCTGATAGGCAAAACCCACCACCAGGATCATCGCAGCGCAAAGCAGGAAGTCGTAGAACATGGCCGCAAAACGTCGGATCAGTCCGGCAGATGGAAATTCGCCCTGAGGGCGCAAGTGGTGTTTCGGCATTGCAGGCTCTTGGCGTGAGGGAGGCGCCATTCTAGCAGCCGAGCGCCGCGCACAAAAAAGCCCCTGATGTTTCCATCAGGGGCTTTTGCAAAGCTCAGGAGATCAGTTAACGATCTGAACCTGATCAGCCTGCATGCCTTTCTGGCCTTGCACGGCTACGAAAGTGACCTTCTGGCCTTCTTTCAGGCTACGGAAGCCGGAGCCTTCGATAGCGCGGAAGTGAACGAACAGATCCGGACCGCTCTCAGGGGTAATGAAGCCAAAACCCTTCTCGTCGTTGAACCATTTTACGGTGCCGGTTTGACGATTCGACATATCTTGTTTCCTTGAAACTGAAGTTGATGACAGCCTCCTGCTCCCGCTTGGGCAAGAAGGGCTGGAACTGGTTGCAAAGAGGTAAGAGAAGTCGAGCGGGATGTAGCGGATCTGGTGATCTACCGCATCAGGTCACGATTCAACAGCGACCCATGCAAACACAGTTGGCTCACTCTACGCTAAGTTTTGCGTAATTGCCAATCCCCCGTAGGGCCTATCTTACAAGGGGTATTCATGGGTACTGCGGCAGGCCTGATTTGCTGGGTGTGGCAGGCACTTGAGGAGGGAATTGCAGATATCGTGGTGCCCCGGGAGAGACTCGAACTCTCACTCTGTCGCCAGAAACGGATTTTGAATCCGCCGCGTCTACCGATTCCGCCACCGAGGCACGATGGGCGCGCAGTATAGGGAGGCGCTCTGGCTCGGTCAATCCGTCTTCATGGTCAGCTTCGTACATTTCCGGTATTATTTGCGCCCCTGCGATACGACCCCCCACCATGCGCGTAGCCGATTTTCACTTCGAGCTTCCTGAAGCTCAGATTGCCCGCCATCCACTCTCTGAGCGCCGGGCCAGCCGACTGCTGGTTCTGGATGGTGTCAGTGGCCAGCTCAGCCATCGGCAATTCGCCGACTTGCTGGAATACCTTCGTCCCGGCGACCTGATGGTCTTCAATAACACGCGAGTGATTCCTGCTCGCCTGTTCGGCCAGAAAGCGTCCGGCGGCAAGCTTGAGATGCTGGTCGAGCGCGTGCTGGACAGCCACCGCGTGCTGGCTCACGTCCGCTCCAGCAAATCTCCCAAGCCAGGCTCCTTCATCCTTATTGAGGGCGGCGGTGAGGCAGAGATGCTGGCGCGCCATGATGCGCTGTTCGAGTTGCGCTTCACTGAAGAGGTGCTTCCGCTGCTGGAGCGCGTCGGCCACATGCCGCTACCTCCTTACATCGACAGGCCTGACGAGGATGCTGACCGCGAGCGCTATCAGACGGTCTATGCCCGGCACGCCGGTGCCGTTGCGGCGCCCACTGCCGGTCTGCATTTCGATCAGGCCATGCTGGAGGCTATCGCCGAGAAAGGCGTTGCCACGGCTTTCGTCACCCTGCATGTCGGAGCTGGCACCTTTCAGCCCGTGCGCGTAGAGCGCATCGAGGATCACCACATGCACCATGAGTGGCTGGAAGTTGGCCAGGATGTCGTGGATGCGGTGGCGGCGTGTCGTGCGCGCGGCGGTCGTGTGATTGCAGTAGGGACTACCAGTGTTCGTTCGCTGGAAAGTGCAGCCCGTGACGGGCAGCTGAAGGCATTCAGCGGCGATACCGACATATTTCTATATCCGGGCAGGCCATTCCACGTGGTCGATGCCTTGGTGACCAACTTCCATTTGCCTGAATCCACCCTGTTGATGCTGGTCTCGGCCTTTGCCGGCTATGCGGAGACCATGGCGGCCTATGCGGCGGCAGTGGAGGGGGGCTACCGCTTCTTCAGTTACGGTGATGCCATGTTCATCACCCGCAATCCCGCTCCGCGCGGGCCCGAGGACCCAGCATGACCCGCACCTGCCGAATGAACTTCGAGCTCTTGGCCACCGATGGCAAGGCCCGTCGCGGCCGTTTGACCTTCCCGCGTGGCGTGGTGGAAACCCCTGCTTTCATGCCGGTCGGCACCTACGGCACGGTGAAGGGCATGCTGCCGCGCGATATCGAGGCAATCGGTGCGCAGATCATCCTCGGCAACACGTTCCACCTCTGGCTACGACCGGGGATGGAAGTGATCAAGCGCCACGGCGACCTGCATGGCTTCATGCAATGGCAGGGGCCGATCCTCACCGACTCCGGAGGTTTCCAGGTGTTCAGCCTGGGCGCTATGCGCAAGATCAAGGAGGAGGGGGTGACCTTTGCTTCCCCGGTAGACGGCGCCAAGGTCTTCATGGGGCCGGAGGAGTCGATGCAAGTCCAGCGCGACCTGGGCTCCGATATTGTGATGATCTTCGACGAATGCACGCCCTATCCGGCTGACTTCGACGTGGCCAAGCGCTCCATGGAGCTGTCGCTGCGCTGGGCCAAACGCTCGAAGGTTGCCCATGGCGAAAGCACTGCAGCGCTGTTCGGCATTGTTCAGGGCGGTATGCATGAAGAACTGCGCATGCGCTCTCTGGAGGGCCTGGGCGCGCTGGATTTCGATGGACTGGCCATCGGTGGGCTTTCCGTTGGTGAGCCGAAGGAAGAGATGATTCGCGTCCTCGACTACCTGCCGGCGCAGATGCCAGCCGACAAGCCTCGCTACCTGATGGGGGTGGGCAAACCCGAGGATCTAGTGGAGGGTGTGCGCCGGGGGGTGGACATGTTCGACTGCGTGATGCCGACCCGTAATGCGCGCAACGGCCACTTGTTCATCGAGACGGGCGTGTTGAAAATCCGCAACTCGGTGCACAGGCACGACGAGTCTCCCTTGGATCCGACCTGCGATTGTTACACCTGCAAACACTTCTCCCGTGCCTACCTGCATCACCTCGACAAATGCGGTGAAATGCTGGGCAGCATGCTGAATACAATCCACAACTTGCGCCATTACCAGCGCCTGATGGCTGGTTTGCGCGAGGCTATCCAACAGGGTAAATTGGCCGCCTTTGTCGATACCTTCTATGCCCGACGTGGCTTGCCAGTGCCGCCTCTGGATTGAGTCGAAGCAATCGTTTCAAGACCTGGATATTCAAATCCTTATAACAGGAGTTTTACATGAGCTTTCTGATTCCCGCCGCTTATGCCGACGCCGCCCCGGCCGCTGCTGCTGGCCCCGCCGGTACCGGTTTCGAGTGGGTTTTCCTGGTCGGCTTCCTGGTCATCTTCTACCTGATGATCTGGCGTCCCCAGGCCAAGCGCGCCAAGGAGCACAAGAACCTGCTTACAAGCCTGCAGAAGGGTGATGAAGTGGTGACCTCTGGTGGTATCGCCGGCAAGGTGGTCAAGGTCTCCGATGACTTCGTCGTCATCGAGGTGTCCGACACTGTCGAGCTGAAGTTCCAGAAGGCGGCCATCGCAGCGACCCTGCCGAAGGGCACGCTCAAAGCCATCTAACGAATCACGGATCACCATCGACGGGGCGCTTGAGGCGCCCCGCGTCATAACGGGCGGTGTCATGCTCAACAAATATCCACTGTGGAAGTACCTGCTGATCCTGGCTGTGCTGGCGATTGGTCTGGTCTATTCCGCTCCCAATCTCTATCCAGATGATCCGGCCATTCAGGTCAGCGGCGCCAGCACGGCGCTGAAGATCCAGCAGGCTGATCTGGACCGGACCATCGAAGCCCTCAAGGGCGCGGGCATTGAGGTCAAGGCCGCCTCCCTGAGTGAGCGCGGTGGTTTGCTGCGTCTGACCAAGCTGGCTGATCAGCTGCCGGCCAAGGATGTGGTACGCAAGGTCCTGGGTGACGATTATGTGGTGGCCTTGAACCTGGCGCCGACCACTCCGGATTGGCTGCGCAATCTGGGCGCCACGCCGATGAAGCTGGGCCTCGACCTTTCCGGTGGTGTGCACTTCCTGCTGGAAGTCGACATGGAAAAGGCGGTATCGGCTCGTGTGAAAATATATGAAGGTGAAGTCCGTACCCTGCTGCGCAAGGAGCGTGTCCGTTACCGCAGCCTGCCGGCCCAGGACAATGGCTTCCAACTCGGTTTTACCGACCAGGATTCCCTCGACAAGGCCCAGTCGTTGATTCGCAAGAGCTTCACCGACTTCGACCTGACCACCACTGAGCGTGGTGGCCAGCAGGTGCTGCAGCTCGCCTTGAAACAGGCCAAGCTGGCGGAGATCCGCGAGTATTCCATCAAGCAGAACCTCACCACCGTCCGTAACCGCGTCAACGAATTGGGCGTGGCGGAACCGATCGTACAGCGCCAGGGCGCCAACCGCATTGTGGTAGAGCTGCCGGGCGTGCAGGACACGGCTGAAGCGAAGCGTATTCTTGGCAAGACTGCCAACCTGGAGTTCCGCCTGGCGGCCGAGCCGACTGCCAGCAAGGCATCCACAGAATCGTTCGAATTCCGTGAACCGGGTCGTCCGCCGGTGGCGCTGGAGCGCAGCCTGATCATCACCGGCGACCAGGTCACTGATGCCCAGGCCAGCTACGACGAGAACGGTCGCCCGCAGGTGAACATCCGACTCGACGGCCATGGCGGCGAGCTTATGAGTCGCGCTACCCGCAATAACGTAGGCCGCAGCATGGCGGTGATCTTCATCGAGCAGCGTCCGATGACACGCTACGTGAAGCAGATGGTCGACGGCGTCGAGCAGGAAGTGGCAGTACAGAGCTTCAAGGAGGAGAAGAAGATCATCAGCCTGGCGACCATTCAGTCGCCGCTGGGCAGTCAATTCCGCATCACGGGCCTGGATGGCCAGGGCGAGTCCTCCGAACTGGCACTGCTGTTGCGTGCGGGTGGTTTGGCCGCGCCAATGTATTTCGCCGAGGAGCGGACCATTGGCCCGAGCCTGGGGGCGGAAAACATCATCAAGGGCATCGAGTCTACCGAGTGGGCGATGGTCTTCGTCTCCCTGTTCATCATCGCCATTTATCGCTTCTTCGGCTTCCTGGCGACCATTGCACTGGCATTCAACCTGGTGCTGCTGGTGGGGCTGATGTCGGTGATCGGGGCAACTCTGACCCTGCCAGGTATTGCCGGTATCGTGCTGACCCTGGGTATGGCGGTGGACGCCAACGTGCTGATCTACTCCCGTATACGCGAGGAGCTGGCCAATGGCCTGTCGGTGCAGCGGGCAATCCATGAGGGCTTTGATCGCGCCTACACTGCGATCGTCGACAGTAACCTGACCACGCTGCTGGTCGGCGGCATCCTATTCGCGCTGGGGACCGGTCCGATCAAAGGCTTCGCCGTGACCATGTCGCTGGGGATCATCACTTCGATGTTCACCGCCATCATGTTCACCCGTGGCATGGTCAACCTGATCTTCGGTGGCCGCAACTTCAAGAAACTGTGGATTTGAGGTCTTGCCATGATCAAGTCAACCATCCGTTTCATGGCGATACGCAATATTGCGTTCTCCATTACCGTGATCATCAGCCTCATCGGCATTGGCAGTCTGTTCGTCAAGGGTCTTAACTTCGGCCTGGACTTCACGGGCGGCACGCTGATCGAGCTGGCCTACGAGCAGCCCGCCAATCTCGACCGGATCAAGACCGAGCTTGGGCAAGTGGGTTATGAGGATGCCGTGGTGCAGAGCTTCGGTGCCTCAACCGACGTCCTGGTGCGGCTTGCTGGTGATGACCCGCAACTGGGTAACCAGGTTGCCGAGGCGCTGCGAAAGGTCGATGCCGAGAGCAAATTTGTGCTCAAGCGCGTCGAGTTCGTTGGTCCGCAGGTGGGCGAAGAGCTGCGCGACCAGGGTGGTCTCGCAATGCTGCTGGCGCTTGGGGGTGTCCTTCTCTACCTGGCCTTCCGCTTCCAGTGGAAGTTCGGTGTAGGGGCGATTGCCTCGCTGGTGCATGACGTGATCGTGACCCTGGGCATCCTGGCGTTCTTCCAGATCCCCTTCGATCTCACCGTGCTGGCAGCCGTGCTGGCGATGATTGGTTACTCGTTGAACGACACCATCATCATCTTTGACCGTATCCGCGAGAACTTCCGGGTGCTGCGCCGTGCCGACTTGATCGAGAACATCGACGTGTCCTGCACCCAGACTCTGCTGCGGACAATTGCTACTTCTGTCTCTACAGCGCTGGCATTGTTCGCTCTGCTGATCTTCGGTGGTGACAGCTTGCACGGCTTTGCCTTGTCGTTGCTGGTGGGTGTGGTGGTGGGTACCTACTCATCCATTTATATCAGTGCACCGGTGCTGATCTGGCTGAAGTTGACCTCAGAGGACCTGATCCCGCCGGCGGCGACTGCCGAGGCGGATGATCGTCCCTAAGGGTGCGTTGAACGAAGTCTGCACGCAGGGCCCGGCATAGTCGGGCCTTGTCGTTTATGGTGATGCCGTTTGATCGTCAGAGACTGCCGTCTCATTTGTCTGATTATTCTGGTGTGTCTGGGAACTTGTGTATTAACTGCTCCTCCAAGGCAAGGAGTGGGCGTGATTGCCTGGTAGGGAAGAGAATCAGGAGGTTCATGTGAACAAGTCGATGCTCGTCGGTGCCATTTTGGGTGCGGTCGGCGTTACTGCTGGCGGCGCCGTTGCAACCTATAAGCTGGTTGGCAGCGGTCCGGAATATGCCGAGGTGCTCGCTGTCCAGCCGGTCAACGAAACAATTCAGACCCCACGTGAGGTTTGTAATGATGTGGCGGTCACCCGACAGCGTCCGGTGAAGGATCAACACCAGATCGCTGGTACCGTGATTGGTGCCGTGGCTGGTGGCTTGTTGGGCAACCAGGTTGGTGGTGGTACGGGCAAGAAGATCGCTACCGTGGCGGGAGCTGTAGGTGGTGGTTACGCCGGCAACAAAGTGCAGGAGCACATGCAGGCAAGTGACACCTATACGACCACCGAGACTCGATGCAAGACAGTGACCGATACCAGCGAGCAGCTGGTGGGTTACGACGTGAAATACCAGATTGACGGCAAGGTTAGTCAAGTGCGGATGGATCATGATCCGGGTAGCCGTATCCCGCTGACTGACGAGGGGCAATTGGTTCTGACGCAGCAGCAGCCGGCAGGTATTCAGCAGTAAAAGCAGAATCGAGCCATAAAAAAACCCGGCCAAGGCCGGGTTTTTTGTGTGAGTGCAGGATCAGCGCTTCAGCGATGGGGGCAGGTGCGGCTGGATAGCCGTCAATACGGCCTTGAAGCACTTGGTGTTGCCCGCTACCACATGGCCCTTTTCGAGGAAATCGTGGCCGCCGTTGAAGTCGCTGACCAGGCCGCCCGCTTCTTGGACCAGTAGGGCGCCCGCGGCCATATCCCACTCGGAGAGGCCGAATTCCCAATAGGCATCGAAGCGGCCAGCTGCGACATAGGCAAGGTCCAGGCTGGCGGAGCCGGCGCGGCGGATGCCGGCGGTCTGGCCAACCAGGCTGCGGAACATGCCGAAATAGTTGTCGAGATGATCCATCTGGCTGTCGCGGAACGGGAAGCCGGTCCCCAGGAGTGCGCCTTCCAGGCTCTTGCGCGGACTGACGCGCAGGCGGCGACCGTTCAGGGCTGCGCCGCGGCCGCGGCTGGCGGTGAATTCTTCCTGGCGGACCGGGTCGAGGACTACTGCATGTTCCAGGCGACCTTTGTACTTGCAGGCGATGCTCACGGCGTAATGGGGGACTCCACGGATGAAGTTCGTGGTGCCGTCCAGCGGATCGATGATCCACTGGTAGTCCGCGCCTTCACCGCTGCCTTCAAGCACGCCACCTTCTTCACCAAGGATGCCGTGGTTCGGGTAGGCCTTGCGCAATGCCTGGACGATGGTCAGCTCGGCTGCGCGATCGACCTCGGTGACATAATCCTTGGCATCCTTCTCGTTGATCGAAATAACGTCCAGGCGTTCGATCGAGCGGAAAATCAATTCACCGGCGCTGCGGGCGGCGCGCAGGGCGATATTCAGCATAGGCTGCATGGGGAAGTCACCTGGGTCGTTAAAGAAAGCCGCACATGGTATCAGAAAATGTCTGGTGCAGGCAGGGGCGGTGCCATGTTTCGTGGCGTCGGGGCGAGGGCTCCGGTAATATTCCGCTCCCCCTGGCGTTCTGGTAAGAGGCAAGGCGTTGCTGCATAACATTCGTGTGGTGCTGGTCAATACCAGTCATCCCGGCAATATCGGTGGTGCCGCGCGCGCCATGAAGAACATGGGTCTGTCGCGCCTAGTCCTGGTCGATCCCGAGGATTTTCCCAGCGTGGAGGCGCTTGCCCGCGCGTCCGGGGCCGACGACCTGTTGGCCAATGCCCAGGTGGTCAATACCCTGGAAGAAGCGCTGGTGGGTTGCAGTCTGGTGCTTGGTACCAGCGCCCGCGACCGGCGCATTCCGTGGCCGTTGCTCGATCCGCGTGAGTGCGGGCGCGCTACGGTTGAGCAGGTCCAGCAGGGTGGTGAAGTCGCGCTGGTGTTCGGTCGCGAGTATGCCGGCCTGACCAATGAGGAGCTGCAGCGTTGCCAGTTCCATGTGCATATCCCCTCCGATCCGGATTTCTCTTCCCTCAATCTCGCGGCTGCGGTCCAGGTACTGACCTATGAGGTGCGCATGGCCTGGCTGGCGGCGGAGGGCAAGCCCAGCAAGACGGAGAAGCTGGAAACCACTGCGATGCTCAATGCAGTGCCGGTGACCATGGACGAGCTGGAGCTTTTCTATGGGCACCTCCAAAGCACGCTGGTGGAGATCGGTTTCCTTGATCCAGAAAAGCCGCGTCACCTGATGTCGCGTCTGCGTCGACTTTACGGGCGCAGTGGAATCAGCAAGCTTGAGATGAACATCCTGCGTGGCATCCTTACTGAGACCCAGAAGGCTGCGCGTGGGGAAATACAGAAGCGGAGAGACTCCTGATGTTAGAGCGCATGCGAGAAGACATTCAAAGCGTTTTCCACCGAGATCCGGCGGCGCGCAATGCCTTCGAGGTGCTCACGTGTTATCCAGGGTTGCACGCAATCTGGCTGCATCGTATCGCCCATGCCCTTTGGGTGGCTGGCTGGAAGTGGGTTGCGCGCCTGGTGTCGAATTTTGGTCGCTGGTTCACTGGGATCGAGATTCATCCAGGGGCGAAGATCGGTCGCCGATTCTTCATCGATCATGGGATGGGTATCGTCATCGGCGAGACGGCCGAGATCGGTGATGATGTCACGCTCTACCAGGGTGTGACCCTGGGTGGCACCAGTTGGAACAAGGGCAAGCGCCACCCGACGCTTGAGGATGGTGTCGTGGTGGGGGCGGGTGCCAAGGTGCTTGGACCGTTCACTGTGGGTGCCGGGGCCAAGATCGGCTCCAATGCCGTGGTGACCAAAGCTGTTCCGGCTGGTGCTACCGCAGTTGGTATTCCGGGGCGGATCATCGTCAAGGTCGATCCGGAGCAGGAGGCCAAGCGCCAGGCGATTGCCGAGCGATTCGGGTTCGATGCTTACGGTGTCGGCCAGGATATGCCCGACCCTGTAGCGCGTGCGATCGGTCACTTGTTGGATCATGTGCAGGCCGTGGATGAGCGGCTTGATGGCATGTGCAAGGCGCTTACCGCTCTGGGCAGTGACTACTGCGCCAAGGCCCTGCCGGAGCTTCGCGAGGAAGATTTTGCGGGGGTCAAGGACGAGGAAAGCAAGCCGGTTTCCTGATGCCCCACCAGGGGCGCGGTTTCTGCTATGATGCGCGCCCCTGCAAGATGTAATCCCGACTGTTTTGATAGGTCTTATAGTTGACTTAAATAGTCGGGAATTGCATACTCGCTGCACTTCAGCGATTCCGTGGTATCCACCATGCGATTGACCACCAAAGGCCGTTACGCCGTCACCGCCATGCTTGACTTGGCGCTGCATGCGCAGCATGGGCCGGTTTCTCTGGCCGATATCTCCGAGCGGCAGGGCATATCTCTGTCTTATCTCGAACAGCTTTTTGCCAAGTTGCGTCGTGGCAACCTGGTTAGCAGTGTGCGTGGCCCGGGCGGCGGTTACCAGCTGTCCCGTGATATGCACGGGATTCACGTGGCTCAAGTGATTGATGCGGTCAATGAGTCTGTGGATGCCACCCGTTGCCAGGGGTTGGGCGACTGCCACTCCGGCGATACCTGTCTGACCCACCACCTGTGGTGCGACCTGAGTCTGCAGATCCACGAGTTCCTCAGCGGCATCAGTCTGGCTGACCTCGTCAACCGTCGCGAGGTCCAGGAAGTCGCTCAGCGACAGGATCAACGCCGTTGTGGAAGCAGCGACAGGGCGTCACACCTCGATAAGATTGAAGCGTCCGCCATCGATTGAGCAGGGCGCTGGCCGGATTGGCCCCGATACCTGATAGGAGAGCCCAGATGAAATTGCCGATTTACCTCGACTACTCCGCCACCACGCCAGTGGATCCGCGGGTTGCCCAGAAAATGAGCGAATGCCTGCTGGTCGATGGCAATTTCGGTAACCCGGCCTCGCGTTCCCACGTGTTCGGCTGGAAGGCTGAAGAGGCGGTGGAAAATGCCCGTCGTCAGGTGGCTGAGCTGGTGAATGCCGATCCGCGCGAGATCGTCTGGACCTCCGGTGCCACTGAGTCCGATAACCTCGCGATCAAGGGCGTGGCACACTTCTACAGCAGCAAGGGCAAGCACATCATCACTTCGAAGATCGAGCACAAGGCGGTGTTGGATACCACTCGCCAGCTCGAGCGTGAAGGCTTCGAGGTCACCTACCTGGAGCCGGGTGAAGACGGTCTGATTACCCCGGCGATGGTCGAGGCCGCGCTCCGCGACGACACCATTCTGGTCTCGGTCATGCACGTGAACAACGAGATCGGCACAATCAATGACATCGCGGCCATTGGCGAGCTGACCCGCTCCCGCGGCGTGCTGTTCCATGTCGATGCTGCCCAGTCCACCGGCAAGGTCGAGATCGATCTCGAGAAACTCAAGGTCGACCTGATGTCTTTCTCCGCCCACAAGACCTACGGCCCGAAAGGCATTGGTGCCCTTTATGTGCGTCGTAAACCGCGCGTGCGTCTGGAAGCCATGATGCATGGCGGTGGTCACGAGCGTGGCATGCGTTCCGGCACTCTGGCGACCCACCAGATCGTTGGCATGGGCGAGGCGTTTCATATCGCCAAGCAGGAGATGGCCAGCGAGACCAAGCGTATCAAGGCGCTTGCTGATCGTTTTTGGGCGCAAATCGATGGCATGGAGGAGGTCTATTTGAACGGAAGCGCTACTTCTCGCGTGCCGCATAACCTCAATGTCAGCTTCAACTACGTTGAGGGCGAATCCCTGATCATGGCGCTGAAGGACCTTGCGGTGTCCTCGGGCTCGGCCTGTACTTCGGCCTCCCTTGAGCCGTCCTATGTGCTGCGTGCTCTGGGTCGTAACGATGAGCTGGCGCACAGCTCCATTCGCTTCACCTTTGGCCGTTTCACGACCGAAGAAGAGGTTGACTACGCGGCTGCCAAGGTTCGTGAGGCAGTGAGCAAGCTCCGCGAATTGTCCCCACTGTGGGATATGTACAAAGAGGGCGTCGACCTCTCCCAGGTCGAATGGCAGGCGCACTGACGCCCCCCTGATGAGCGAGGAATAACTACCATGTCATACAGCGAAAAGGTCATCGACCATTACGAAAACCCGCGCAACGTCGGCAAGCTCGACGCGCAGGATCCGAACGTGGGCACCGGCATGGTCGGCGCTCCGGCATGTGGCGACGTGATGCGTCTGCAGATCAAGGTCAATGAAGAGGGCGTCATCGAAGACGCTAAGTTCAAGACCTATGGCTGCGGTTCCGCGATTGCTTCCAGCTCGCTCGCTACTGAGTGGATGAAGGGCAAGACTCTGGATGAGGCGGCCTCGATCAAGAACACTACCATCGCCGAAGAGCTCGCTCTGCCGCCGGTGAAGATTCACTGCTCGGTACTGGCCGAGGACGCCATCAAAGCGGCTGTCCACGACTACAAGCAGAAAAAGGGTCTGCTCTAAGCGCTCGAACGAGTAAGGAGTTGCAATGGCCATCAGCATGACCGAATCCGCCGCCAGCCACGTGCGTCGCTCGATCGAGGGGCGCGGCAAGGGCGAGGGTATCCGTCTTGGGGTGCGTACGACCGGCTGCTCCGGCCTCGCTTACGTGCTCGAGTTTGTCGACGAAGTGACCTCTGACGACCTGGTCTTCGAGAGTCATGGCGTGAAGGTGATCATCGATCCCAAAAGCCTGACTTATCTCGATGGCACCGAGCTGGACTTCGTCCGTGAGGGGCTCAACGAGGGCTTCAAGTTCAACAATCCGAACGTGCGCGGCGAATGTGGCTGCGGCGAGAGCTTCAACGTCTGAGGCCAGTGTGGGAACTCCTTGCCATTTCGCACTGTTCGACCTGAAGCCGGATTTTCGTATTGATCTCGAGCAGCTTGCTGCTCGTTATCGCGAGTTGGCGCGCAGTGTCCACCCAGATCGTTTCGCTGATGCTTCCGAGCGCGAACAGCGGCTGGCGTTGGAGCATGCGGCGCAACTCAACGATGCGTACCAGACGCTTAAGAGTCCGCCGCGCAGGGCCTTGTACCTGTTGGCCTTGAAAGGGCAGCAGTTACCCCTTGAGGCGACGGTGCAGGATCCGCACTTCCTCCTGCAGCAGATGCAGTGGCGTGAAGAGTTGGAGGAGTTGCAGGAGAGTGCCGATCTTGCAGGTGTTGCCGCCTTCAAGCGGAGACTCAAGGTTGCACAGGGCGAGCTGGATAGCGATTTTGCGGAATGCTGGGACGATCCTGAGCGCCGTGAGGAGGCTGAGCGGCTTATGCGGCGCATGCAATTTCTCGACAAGCTGACCCACGAAGTGCGCCAACTGGAAGAGCGCCTCGACGATTAACCCGCGTTACCGCCTCGGTTGTCGGTACGCCTGACAAATAGACAAGCATGGCCTTACTGCAGATCGCTGAACCCGGGCAAAGCCCCCAGCCGCACCAGCGCCGTCTGGCGGTGGGTATTGACCTGGGTACCACCAATTCTCTGGTCGCCGCAGTGCGTAGCGGCGTTTCCGAGCCGCTGCCGGATGCTGAGGGGCAGGTGATCCTCCCGTCGGCAGTGCGTTACCACGCTGATCGCGTCGAAGTGGGGCACTCTGCCAAGCAGGCCGCCGCCAGTGATCCCTTGAACACCATCCTATCGGTAAAGCGCTTCATGGGGCGTGGCCTGGAGGATGTGAAGCTCCTGGGCGATCAACTGCCTTACCGCTTCATTGGTGGCGAGTCGCAGATGCCGTTCATCGACACTGTCCAGGGCGCCAAGAGCCCTGTTGAAGTGTCGGCAGACATCCTCAAGGTCCTGCGTCAGCGTGCCGAGGAAAGCCTGGGCGGCGACCTGGTCGGTGCGGTGATTACGGTTCCTGCTTATTTCGACGAAGCCCAGCGCCAGGCTACCAAGGATGCTGCGCGTCTTGCGGGGCTCAATGTCCTGCGCCTGCTCAATGAGCCTACGGCTGCAGCAGTTGCTTATGGTCTGGACAAGCAGGCTGAGGGAGTCGTTGCCATCTATGACCTGGGTGGCGGTACTTTCGATATTTCCATCCTGCGCCTGACGCGCGGGGTATTCGAAGTGATGGCTACTGGCGGCGATAGCGCGCTGGGTGGCGATGACTTTGATCATGCCATTGCGGGCTGGATGGTTCAGCAGGCGGGGTTGTCGGCGGATCTTGATCCGGGCGCCCAGCGTAGCCTGCTGCGTGCAGCCTGCGAGGCGAAAGAAGCCCTCACTCACGTTGATAACGTTGAGCTGGCCTATGGCGATTGGCGCGGCACGCTGACTCGCGAGCAGTTCGATGCCCTGATCGAGCCCATGGTGGCTCGTAGCCTGAAAGCGTGCCGTCGTGCTGTCCGCGATGCGAGCATAGAGGTCGACGAGGTCGAGGCAGTGGTCATGGTCGGTGGCTCGACTCGTGTACCGCGTGTGCGCTCAGCGGTAGCTGAAATGTTCGGCAGGGAGCCGCTGACCGATATCGATCCGGATCAGGTCGTTGCCATCGGTGCTGCGGTCCAGGCGGATACCCTGGCGGGCAACAAACGTGGCGAGGAGCTCCTGCTACTTGATGTGATTCCGCTTTCCCTTGGTCTGGAAACCATGGGTGGGCTGATGGAAAAGGTGATTCCTCGCAATACCACCATTCCGGTGGCCAGGGCGCAGGACTTCACGACCTATAAGGATGGCCAGACGGCCATGATGATCCACGTGCTTCAGGGTGAGCGCGAGCTGATCAAGGATTGCCGGTCCCTGGCGCGTTTCGACTTGCGCGGTATCCCGCCGATGGTGGCGGGTGCGGCGAAGATTCGTGTGACCTTCCAGGTGGATGCCGATGGACTGCTCGGGGTAACGGCTCGTGAGCTGGCCTCCGGCGTCGAGGCAAGCATCCAGGTCAAGCCCTCCTACGGCCTGACCGATGGTGAGATCTCGCGCATGCTGAAGGACTCCTTCCAGCATGCCGGCGAAGACAAGAACGCCCGTGCGCTGCGCGAGCAACAGGTTGAGGCAGAGCGCTTGCTCGAAGCGGTTCAGGCGGCAGTGGATGCTGATGGCGAGCGCCTGCTCGATGAGACTGAGCGCGCTGCCATTCTAGATAGCATGCAAACCCTGCGTGAACTGGCCGGTGGCACTGATGTCGTCGCCATCGAGATGCAGATCAAGCGTTTGTCGCAGGTGACCGACGCATTCGCCGCGCGTCGCATGGACGCCGCTGTCAAAGCGGCATTGTCCGGCCGCCGGCTCAATGAAATCGAGGAATGACCCAGAGATGCCGCAGATCATATTCCTGCCCCATGCCGAGCATTGCCCAGAGGGGGCTGTGGTCGAAGCGCAGCCGGGCGAGAGCATTCTGAAAGCTGCACTGCGCAATGGTATCGATATCGAGCATGCGTGCGAGATGTCCTGTGCCTGCACCACCTGCCATGTCGTGGTGCGGGAGGGATTCGACTCCATGGAGCCTTCCGACGAACTGGAGGACGACATGCTCGACAAGGCCTGGGGGCTGGAGCCTAATTCGCGCTTGTCCTGCCAGGCAGTGGTGGCGGACGAAGACTTGGTGGTGGAGATACCCAAGTACACCATCAACCAGGTATCGGAAGGGCACTGAGGAGTTTGCCATGAGCCTTAAATGGATCGATGTGCTGGAAATTGCCATCCAGCTCGCCGAAACCAAGCCGGATGTCGATCCGCGCTTTGTCAACTTCGTCGACCTGCATACCTGGGTCTTGGCCTTGCCTGACTTCTCTGACGATCCGCAGCGTGGCGGCGAGAAGGTCCTTGAGGCGATTCAGGCGGCCTGGATCGAAGAAGCAGATTGACCTCGGGCTACGGCCCTACGCATTTAACCTTAACCCGCGTATAATTCGCGGGTTTAATTTTTCGCTTTAATCCTTGTTTCTGGAGTTTTTCCATGGCTGTCGAACGTACCCTCTCCATCATCAAGCCGGATGCCGTTGCCAAGAACGTCGTTGGTGAGATCGTCACCCGCTTCGAAAAGGCTGGCCTGCGCGTCGTTGCGGCCAAGATGGTCCAGCTGTCCGAGCGCGAAGCCGGCGGCTTCTATGCCGAGCACAAGGAGCGCGGCTTCTTCAAGGACCTCGTTTCCTTCATGACCTCCGGTCCGGTTGTCGTTCAGGTACTGGAAGGCGAGAACGCCATTGCCAAGAACCGTGAGCTGATGGGCGCTACCGATCCGAAGAAAGCTGACGCCGGCACCATTCGCGCTGATTTCGCCGTTTCCATCGACGAAAACGCCGTTCACGGTTCCGACTCCGAGGCTTCCGCTGCTCGCGAAATCGCTTACTTCTTCGCCGCCACCGAAGTGTGCGCTCGCATTCGCTAATGGCGAACGCGCGAGGGTGAAGCCATGAATGAATCGACCGGTAAAGTGAACCTGCTGGGCCTGACCCAGCCGCAACTGGAAAGCTTCTTCGAGTCCATCGGGGAGAAGCGCTTCCGCGCCGGCCAGGTGATGAAGTGGATTCACCACTTTGGCGTCGATGATTTCGACGCCATGAGCAATATCGGCAAGGCCTTGCGCGAAAAGCTCAAGGCCTCTGCCGAGATTCGCGGCCCGGAAGTGGTCAGTCAGGACATTTCCAGCGACGGCACCCGCAAATGGGTGGTGCGCGTGGCCTCCGGTAGCTGCGTTGAAACTGTTTACATTCCCCAGGGAGGGCGCGGCACGCTCTGCGTTTCGTCCCAGGCCGGCTGTGCGCTGGATTGCAGCTTCTGCTCCACCGGCAAGCAGGGTTTCAACAGTGACCTGACTTCGGCTGAAGTGATCGGCCAGGTCTGGATCGCCAACAAATCGTTCGGCACCATCCCGGCGAAGATCGACCGTGCCATCACCAACGTGGTGATGATGGGCATGGGCGAACCGCTGCTGAATTTCGATAACGTGGTCGCCGCCATGAACATCATGATGGACGACCTCGGCTACGGTATCTCCAAGCGCAAAGTCACGCTGTCCACCTCGGGCGTGGCCCCGATGATCGACAAGCTTGGCGAAGTGATCGATGTATCGCTGGCGTTGTCGCTGCACGCACCCAACGACCCGCTGCGCAATGAGTTGGTACCGATCAACAAGAAGTATCCGCTGGCTGTGGTACTGGACGCCTGCCGCCGCTATATCTCCCGTCTTGGCGAAAAGCGCGTGCTGACGATCGAGTACACCCTGCTTAAGGACGTCAACGACCAGCCCGCGCACGCGGCGCAGATGATCGAGTTGCTCAAGGACTTCCCTTGCAAGATCAACTTGATCCCCTTCAACCCGTTCCCGCACTCGGGGTATGAGCGGCCGAGCAACAACTCGATCCGCCGCTTCCAGGACCTGTTGCACAAGGCCGGACACAATGTCACCGTCCGCACCACGCGTGGCGAAGACATCGACGCAGCCTGTGGACAGCTGGTCGGCCAGGTGATGGATCGCACCCGCCGCAGCGAGCGCTATATCGCTGTGCGTCAGCTGAATGCTGACGCTGAGACTGCACGCGATACTGCGAACCGGAACTGAAGGACGAACACCCATGACCCTGCGCGCCATGCTGCTGCTTGTTTTCGCTAGCCTGCTGGCTGCCTGCGTGTCGACTGGTCACGTCGATCCGATGACGACTGACCAGGGGCGTGATGCCGCGCGTGACGCCTATATCCAGTTGGGCATCGGTTACCTGCAGCAGGGCGATTCGGAGCGGGCCAAGGTACCGCTGAAGAAAGCCCTGGAACTGGATCCTTCGAACGCCGACGCACATGCGGCACTGGCCTTGGTGTTCCAGAGCGAGATCGAGCCTGAACTGGCTGATGAGCACTACCGCAAGGCGCTATCGGCGCGTAAGGATGCTCGTATCCTGAACAACTACGGCAGCTTCCTCTTCGAGCAGGGGCGTTACAAGGACGCTTATGAGCGCTTCGAGGAAGCGGCCGCTGATAACCTCTATCCAGAGCGCTCACGTGTCTTCGAGAACCTCGGCATGACCGCGTTGAAGATGCAGCAGGTGCCGCTGGCCAAGCAGCATTTTGAGAAGTCCCTGCGCCTCAATCGTCAGCAGCCATTGGCGCTGTTGGAGATGGCGCAGCTCTCGTTCAACGAAAAGCAGTACGTCCCGGCACGTGATTATTACAAGCGTTTCAGCGGCATAGCCCCACAGAATGCGCGGAGCCTGCTGCTCGGCTCGCGCCTGGCACGGATTTTTGAAGACCGTGATCAGGCTGCCACCCTGGGCCTGCAACTCAAACGACTCTATCCCGGTACGCCGGAATATCAGCAATACCTTTCGGAGCAATGATGAAAGCGTCGCATCCCGAAGCTGTAGCGGCGACTCGCGCGAACCCAGGCGAGACCCTGCGTCACGCCCGCGAGGGCAAAGACTGGACCATCGACGAGGTCGCTCGTCATCTCAACCTGACCGAGCAGGCCCTGCGCCAGCTCGAAGCTGGAGCGTTCGACCAGCTGCCGGGGCATACCTTCGCCCGAGGCTACGTGCGCGCCTACGCAAAGTTGTTGGGCATGGACCAGGCTAGCCTGGTGAACGAGTTCGACCAGTACACCGGTACCGATGCCAAGGGCAGCAGTGTGCACAGCCTCGGTCGTATCGAAGAACCTGTGCGCCTGTCGCAGAGTGTTCTGCGAATTGTCAGCTTTGTCATCCTGGTGGCCCTTGGTGGTATCGGCTTCCTCTGGTGGCAGGAGCAGTCGCAGCGTGGCAAGGAAGAGCCTGCCAACGCCAGTCTTGAACATGTGGAAGTCGAGAGTGCCGATGGCACCACGCAGATCCACCCGCTGGATGAACCCGAAGACCAGGCCGCTGCACAAGCCCAGGAGGGGGAGGCTCCCGTGCCCGTCCAGGTTTCGCCTGAACTGGCGGCCCAACCTGATCAGGCCGCGTCACCCGACGCGACTCCGGCCGCGCCTTCTGCTCCGGCAAGTGAGGCTCCGGCACCCCCTGGCTCCCCTGAGGACTCCATACCAACGCCTGCCAATCCGGCTGCACCGGCACCTGCGCCGTCAGCTCCAGCTCCGGCGCCCGCAATACCGGCAGTACCGGCAGCGAGCGTTGCCGCAGTTGCCTCTGATCCTGCTTCCGCTGCGGCACCTCAGCCGCCGGCCGTTGCCGCCGGGCAGGGGGTCGTACGTATCAAATTCACTGCTAACTGCTGGACCCAGGTTACCGACGCCGATGGCAAGGTACTGGTCAGCGCTCTGAAGCGAACCGGCGATAGCCTGGAGTTGGCCGGCAAGGTCCCCTTCGAAGTCCGTCTGGGTTTCGCCCGCGGCGCGCAGCTTAGCTTCAACGGCCAATCCGTGGACGTCGCACCCTTCGTCCGTGGCGAAACCGCACGCCTGAAGTTGGGGCAGTAACCCATGCATTGCGAATCCCCGATCAAACGCCGTCACTCCCGGAAAATCTGGGTAGGTTCTGTTCCCGTGGGCGGCGATGCGCCCATTGCGGTGCAGAGCATGACCAACACAGACACCTGCGATGTCGCCGCTACCGTTGGCCAGATCCAGCGACTGGTTGACGCAGGCGTCGATATCGTTCGCGTATCCGTGCCGGACATGGACGCAGCCGAAGCCTTTGGCAAGATCAAACAGCTGGTCCAGGTACCTCTGGTTGCCGATATCCACTTTGACTACAAGATTGCCTTGCGCGTCGCTGAATTAGGTGTCGATTGCCTGCGCATCAACCCCGGCAATATCGGCCGAGAGGACCGTGTCAGGGCAGTGGTAGATGCAGCTCGCGACCGTGGCATTCCAATCCGCATCGGGGTCAATGCTGGTTCGCTGGAGAAGGACCTGCAAAAAAAATACGGCGAGCCGACCCCGCAAGCACTGGTCGAGTCCGCAATGCGCCACGTCGAACACCTCGACAAGCTCGATTTCCAAGATTTCAAGGTCAGCGTCAAGGCCTCCGATGTCTTTATGGCCGTCGAAGCTTATCGCCTGCTGGCCAAGCAGATCGTACAGCCGCTGCACCTCGGTATCACCGAGGCGGGCGGGCTGCGTTCTGGAACGGTGAAGTCCGCAGTCGGCCTGGGCATGCTGCTGGCTGAAGGTATTGGCGATACTATCCGTATCTCGCTGGCCGCCGATCCGGTCGAAGAGGTCAAGGTCGGCTTCGACATCCTCAAGTCGCTCCACCTGCGTTCGCGCGGCATCAACTTCATCGCCTGCCCGAGCTGCTCGCGGCAGAACTTCGATGTGGTCAAGACCATGAACGAGCTGGAGGGTCGTCTTGAGGACCTGCTGGTCCCGCTGGATGTCGCCGTAATCGGTTGTGTGGTCAACGGCCCCGGTGAAGCCAAGGAGGCCCATGTAGGCCTGACCGGTGGCACACCGAATAACCTCGTCTATATCGACGGCAAGCCCGCTCAGAAACTGACCAATGACAACCTGGTCGATGAGCTGGAGCGCCTGATCCGCCAGAAAGCGGCTGAAAAGGCCGAGGCTGATGCGGCGGTCATCGCCCGTAGCTGAATTTAAGGAATCCTCGTGAGCAAGACCCTGCAAGCTATCCGTGGCATGAATGACATCCTGCCGGAACAGACGCCCACCTGGCGTTACCTGGAAAATACCCTGGCGGAATTGCTGGATGGCTATGGTTACAAGGAAATCCGCCTGCCGATCCTCGAGTTCACCGAGCTGTTCGCGCGTGGTATCGGCGAAGGCACCGACGTGGTCGACAAGGAGATGTACACCTTCCTCGACCGCAACGAAGAGTCCCTGACCCTGCGGCCAGAAGGTACTGCCGGCTGCGTGCGGGCGATGCTGGAGCATGGTCTCACTGGCGGCGGCCAGGTCCAGAAACTCTGGTACGCCGGCCCGATGTTCCGCTACGAAAAGCCGCAGAAGGGCCGTTATCGCCAGTTCCACCAGATGGGTGTCGAGGTCTTCAACCTACCTGGGCCTGATATCGACGCTGAGCTCATCGTCCTGACCTGGCGCCTTTGGAAAAAGCTCGGCCTCGCCGACGCAGTGACCCTGCAACTCAATAGCCTGGGCTCCAGCGAGGCGCGTGCGCGTTACCGGGATGCCCTGGTGGCGTACTTGCAGGAGCGTTATGACCTGCTGGACGAAGACAGCCAGCGCCGCCTGACGACCAACCCGCTGCGCATCCTCGACAGCAAGAACGGTGGCACCCAGGCACTCCTGGTCGACGCCCCGACCTTGCACGACTACCTGGACGGAGAATCTATCGCCCACTTCGAGGGGCTCAAGGCGCGCCTGGATGCCGTCGGGATCCGCTACGAGATCAACCAGAAGCTGGTCCGCGGCCTCGACTATTACGGCCGTACCGTTTTCGAGTGGGTGACCGACAAGCTTGGTGCCCAGGGCACCGTTTGTGCCGGCGGCCGCTACGACGGACTGGTCAGCCAGTTCGGTGGCAAGCCGACTCCGGGTGTTGGTTACGCGATGGGCGTCGAACGCCTTGTGCTGCTGCTGGAAACTCTCGACCTGGTGCCGGAAGAGCTAAGCAGACCGGCGGATGTCTATCTCTGCGCCTTCGGCGAGCCGGCCGAACTGGCAGCCCTGGGCTTGGCCGAGCGGCTGCGCGATGCATTGCCGGGCGTGCGCTTGCTGGTCAACGCCGGGGCCGGAAGTTTCAAGAGCCAGTTCAAGAAGGCCGACAAGAGCGGGGCGCGCTACGCCCTGATCCTGGGGGACGACGAACTTGCCAAGCGCGTGGTAGGTTTCAAGCCGCTGCGTGATGACAGCGAACAACAAAGCATTGCCTGGGATGCTCTTGCCGAGCACCTGGCCGCCTGCCTGGCGCAGGCTTGAGCATTCAGCGATTAGGAGTAAGGGATCAGCATGCAAACCGAAGAAGAACAGATTGCGGAGCTCAAGGACTGGTGGCAACGCAACGGCAAGCCCTTGCTCACTGGCGGCGTATTGGCGCTGGCCGTGGTCTTCGGATGGCAGGCCTGGCAGAAGTACCAGACCAACCACGCACAGGGTGCTTCGATCCTGTACCAACAGCTGCTGGAAACGACGCTTACTCCGAGCGGCACTCCCGATGCAGCCAAGGTGGCAGAACTCGCTGGCAAGCTGAAGAGCGAATTCGCCGGTAGCCATTACGCCCAGTACGGTAGTCTGTTCGTGGCCAAGGTCGCGGTCGAGGCCGGTAAGCTCGACGATGCCGCTGCCGAGCTCAAAACTGTACTCGACAAGCCCGCCGACGACACCCTGGCCGAGCTGGCTCGCCAGCGTCTGGCACGGGTCTTGGCCGCCCAAGGGAAAGCCGAGGATGCGCTGAAGCTGCTGGAGGGGGATGCTGACAAGGCGTTCGCTGCCAGCCGTGAAGAGCTCAAGGGTGACTTCCTGGTGCAACTGGGGCGTGCCGACGAGGCTCATGCCGCCTACCAGAAGGCCAAGGCCGCATTGCCAGAAGATGCTGCTGTGGGTGGCCTGCAGATGAAAATCGACGACCTGGCTAAAGGGGACGCCTGACGTGATGCGTTGGAAGAATGCCGCACTGCTCGCCCTCGCCGTCCTGGCTGTCGGTTGCAGCAGCAATAGCAAGAAGGAACTGCCTCCTGCCGAGCTGCCTGAGATTACCGAGGAAGTATCGCTGGAGAAGGGCTGGAGCCGTTCGATCGGCGAAGGCCAGGGTGAAACCTATAACCTGCTGGTTCCGGCGGTCGATGGCGATGTGATCTACGCCGCCGATGTCGAAGGCGTGGTCATGGCGATCAACCGCTTCGACGGCGATGTGATCTGGAAGCAGGATCTCGAACTCCCGGTTTCCGGCGCCGTTGGTGTGGGTTCCGGCCTTGTCATGCTCGGTACCCTGAAAGGTGAAGTGGTGGCGCTGGACGCCAGCACGGGCGAAGAAAAATGGCGTTCCCGCGTCAATGGCGAAGTACTCGCGCCGCCAGCCAGCAATGGTGACGTGGTCGTGGTACAGACCCAGAACGACACCCTGTTCGCCTTCGATGCATCGACCGGCAACCAGCGCTGGATGTTCGAGAACACGCCCGCTGTGCTGACCCTGCGTGGAACCGGTGGCCCGGTAGTGACCAACCGTCTGGCTGTTGCCGGCCTGTCCAGCGGCAAGGTAATCGCCCTGGACGTCCAGCGTGGCATTCCGGTGTGGGAGCAGCGTGTTGCCGTTCCCCAGGGGCGTTCCGAACTGGATCGTGTGGTAGACATCGACGGCGGGCTGCTGCTGTCGGCCGACACGCTGTATGTCGCGACGTATCAGGGGCGCGTCGCTGCGCTCGACTTGGAGAGCGGTCGCGTGCTCTGGCAGCGTGAAGCTTCCAGCTATGCCGGCGTTGCGCAGGGATTCGGCAACGTTTACGTAAGCCTGGCCAATGGTAGCGTCGAAGGGATCGACGAGCGCTCTGCCTCTGCCTTGTGGACCAACGACTCGCTGGCACGTCGCCAGCTGTCGGCTCCTGAAGTGTTTTCCAGCTATGTGGCGGTAGGTGACTACGAAGGTTATGTGCACCTGTTGAGCCAGGTGGACGGTCATTTCGTCGGCCGCACGAAGGTCGACAGTGACGGTCTGCGTGCCCGGCCGCTGGTGGTTGGCGAGTGGATGTATGCCTATGGCAACGGCGGCAAGCTGGTCGCCCTGACCATCCGCTAAGCTAAACCACGATGTCCGGCCGCTGCCGTTCGACGGCAGCGGCCTTTGTGTTTTCAGAATTAATCAGTGGAGAGCCTTATGGTTCCCGTAATCGCCCTGGTGGGGCGGCCCAACGTGGGCAAGTCCACCTTGTTCAACCGCCTGACCAAGACCCGCAACGCGATCGTTGCGGAGTACGCCGGTCTGACCCGTGACCGCCAGTATGGCGAGGCGAAGTGGCAGGGGCGTACCTACATCGTCGTTGACACCGGGGGAATCTCCGGCGACGAGGACGGTATCGATGCGAAAATGGCCGCGCAGTCCCTACAGGCCATAGAAGAAGCAGACGCCGTGCTGTTCATGGTGGATTCCCGCGCAGGGATGACCGCTGCCGACCAGATGATCGCGGAGCACCTGCGCAAGCGGAACAAACGCTGCTTTCTGGTGGCGAACAAGGTCGACACCGTTGACCCTGACCTGGCCCGAGCAGAGTTCAGCCCGCTGGGTCTGGGTGACGCCTTGCCGATCGCAGCAGCTCACGGCCGCGGCATCAACCACATGCTGCAGGAAGCACTGGGTATTTTCCCCCGCGATAAGGATGCCGACGAACTCGAATCCTCCGAGGCTGAGGAAGTTGCCGAAGGCGCCGAACCGAGCCGCGTGCCCGGGCCGAGTGAGAAGGATGGCATCAAGATCGCCATCATCGGCCGTCCCAACGTTGGCAAGTCGACCCTGGTCAACCGCATGCTCGGTGAAGAGCGGGTCATCGTGTACGACCAGGCCGGTACGACGCGCGACAGCATCTACATTCCGTTCGAGCGCAACGAAGAGAAGTACACCCTGATCGACACCGCCGGTGTGCGCCGTCGCGGCAAGATCTTCGAAGCGGTGGAAAAGTTCTCAGTGGTCAAGACGCTGCAGGCGATCCAGGACGCCAACGTCGTGATCTTCGTCATGGATGCCCGCGAAGGGGTGGTCGAGCACGACCTGAACCTGCTCGGGTTCGTGCTGGAGACCGGCCGTGCGCTGGTCATCGCGCTGAACAAATGGGATGGCATGGAGCCGAGCGAGCGTGATTATGTGAAGACCGAACTGGAACGCCGGCTTTTCTTCGTCGATTTCGCCGACATCCACTTCATCTCGGCCTTGCACGGCACCGGAGTTGGGCATCTGTACAAATCGGTGCAGGAATCCTTCCGCTCGGCCATTACCCGCTGGCCCACCAGCCGCCTGACCCAGATCCTCGAGGATGCTGTGCAGGAGCACCAGCCGCCAATGGTCAACGGCCGTCGCATCAAGCTGCGTTATGCCCACTTGGGCGGTGCCAACCCGCCGCTGATCGTGATCCATGGCAACCAGGTGGATGCGGTACCGCGCTCCTACACCCGCTACCTGGAAAACACTTACAGAAGGGTGTTGCGCCTGGTCGGTACGCCGATCCGTATCGAGTACAAGGGTGGCGAAAACCCGTACGAAGGCAAGAAGAATACCCTGACAGAGCGCCAGGTGAACAAGAAGCGCCGGCTCATGTCGCACCACAAGAAGGCAGAGAAGAAACGCCGCGACAAGAAGCGTTGATACTCGCTGGATCGGAAGAGGGCGCCCAGGTGGCGCCCTTTTTTCATGCCTCGTGGGGGCTGGCATCCTTTGAGGGGGCGAATTCATTCGCGAAACGCCTCGGTGCCCCGCCAAGGACATGCTCAGGTTGGTGACCACCACATTCAGGCTTTAAGCTATGCACACTTCCCAGTCGCCAGCGGCCTGATGAAATGATCCACAGCAAGTTGCCCAACGTCGGCACCACGATTTTCACCCGCATGTCCCAGCTCGCCGCGGAAACCGGCGCGCTCAACCTGTCCCAGGGCTTCCCTGATTTCGCCGCGCCGGCTGCTCTCTGCGAGGCGGTCGGTCGGCACATTGCTGCCGGGCATAACCAATACGCGCCGATGACCGGCTTGCCGGCATTGCGTGAACAGGTTGCGGCGAAGGTAGCGACCTTCTACCGCCGCCAGGTCAGCTCCGATAGCGAGGTGACCATCACCCCCGGCGCCACCGAGGCGATCTTCTGTGCGATCCAGGCCGTGGTGCGGGCCGGCGATGAAGTGATCGTCCTCGACCCGTCCTACGACAGCTACGAGCCGTCGGTTGAGTTGGCCGGCGGTCGCTGCGTCCATGTGCCCCTGGCCCTGCCCGGTTTCTCCATCGACTGGCAGCGCATGCGCGATGCGCTCAGTTCGCGGACGCGGCTGATCATCATCAACAGCCCGCACAACCCCAGTGGGGCACTGATTTCCCGTGTCGAACTGGACCAGCTCGCGGAGCTGATCCGGGATCGCGATATCTACCTGATTTCGGACGAGGTCTACGAACACCTGCTGTTCGATGGCGCCCAGCATGTGAGTGTCCTGCAGCACGATGAGTTGTATGCGCGTGCTTTCGTCATCAGCTCGTTTGGCAAGACCTACCACGTCACGGGTTGGAAGACGGGTTACGTCGTAGCGCCGCCAGCACTGTCGGCCGAGCTGCGCAAAGTGCACCAATATGTCAACTTCTGTGGCGTAACCCCGCTGCAGTGGGCGCTGGCTGACTTCATGGCCGAGCACCCAGAGCACCTGGCCGAGCTGCCAGGTTTCTACCAGGGCAAACGCGATCTCTTCTGCGACCTCCTGGCGGTTTCGCGCTTCAGCTTCACCCGGGCGCCGGGTACCTACTTCCAGTTGGTGGATTACAGCGCCATCCGTCCCGAGCTTGACGATGTGGCCATGTCCGAATGGTTGACCCGCGAGCATGGCGTTGCCGCAATTCCCGTGTCGGTCTTCTACCAGAGTCCACCGAAGGACCTGCGCCTGGTGCGCTTCTGCTTCGCCAAACGTGAGGAGACGCTGCGTCAGGCGGCGGAAAAGCTATGCGCGATCTGACCGCACTACCAGACCTCAAGCTGGCCTTGGTGCAGACCACGCTGGCCTGGCATGACAGCGCCGCCAACATTGCGCATTTCGAAGGCATGCTCGAATCGGCCCGGGGCGCCGATCTCGTCGTGCTGCCGGAGATGTTCACCACCGGCTTCTCGATGGAGTCCGAAGTCCTGGCTGAACCGGAGCAGGGCCCGACCTATGCCTGGCTGCAAGCGCAGGCACGACGCCTTGACGCCGTGATCACCGGCAGCCTGATCATCCGGGCCGCCGATGGCAGCCACCGTAACCGCCTGCTTTGGGCGCGCCCGGATGGTGAAGTGCTGCACTACGACAAACGCCACCTGTTCCGCATGGCCGGCGAACACAAGCATTACACGCCGGGGGAAACCCAGGCCCTGTTCGAGCTGAAGGGTTGGCGGATACGCCCGCTTATCTGTTACGACCTTCGCTTCCCGGTATGGAGCCGTGACCCACACGGCACCGACCTGCTGCTGTACACAGCGAACTGGCCGGCAGCGCGCCGCCATCACTGGAATCGACTGCTGCCGGCCCGAGCGGTGGAGAACCTCTGTTACGTCGCGGCAGTGAACCGCGTCGGCGAGGACGGCAAGGGCCACGCCTACAGTGGCGACAGCCAGGTGCTCGATTTCCAAGGCGAAACCATGCTGGATACCGGTGGGGGCGATGGCGTGTTCCTCGCTACGCTTTCGGCGGCCCATCTGGCGTCCTATCGCGAGCGCTTCCCCGCGTACCTGGATGCGGATAGCTTCAGCATCCAGCCCTGACCACCTCATTCCGCCTCGGCACCAGCCCGGTGCCGAGGTGCCTGTCGATCGCTCGCTCTTAAGACGCGTCCGGAATACCCCTCCTTACCGCGGCGGCCCGCTATCTCCGCCTGGTGGCGACCTCTGCCACCTGCAAGCCCGAGTGGAAAGCGAACGCCGAGTACCAGACTGGTGACAAGGTGCAGTGGAAGGGGCGTGAGTACCTCGCCCGCTGGTGGACCCGTGGCAACGAGCCGGGCAAACCGGCCTTCATCGGGCTGGACGGCAGCGGCAAGGTCTGGCGTGACGAGGGCGCCTGCCACTGATTGCGGCCCTGGGCGTTGCCCTTGGACTTGCGGAGGGCGTGAGCAAAGAAAAACCCCGCTATAAGCGGGGTTTTTCCGTTCGGCAGTAACCTCAGGCCGCTTGGGCCTCAGCTTGGCTCAGCGCACGGTTGAGGGCGCTGAACAGCGCGCGGAAGCTCGCCGTGGTCAGGTTCTCGTCGATGCCGATGCCATGCAGGGCGCGGCCGTTGTTGACGCGCAGCTCGATGTAGGCTGCAGCCTTGGCGTTGGTGCCGGAGCCGATAGCGTGCTCGGAGTAGTCCATGATCTCCACCTTGACCGGCAGGCTGGCGACCAGGGCTTCCAACGGTCCCTTGCCCATGCCGCGCAGGTGCTGGGTTTCACCCTTGACGGCAACCTCGATATCCACCGCGCTGGTGCCGTTCTCTTCCTGCAGGCGATGACCTTTGAGGGTGTACGGGGAAGTGGCCTGCAGGTACTCGCTTTCGAGCAGGCGGTAGATCTGCTGCGCAGTCATTTCCAGGCCCAGGCGGTCGGTCTCCTTCTGCACGACCTGGCTGAATTCGATCTGCATGCGGCGCGGCAGGCTGATGCCGTACTCCTGCTCCAGCAGGAAGGTGATGCCGCCCTTGCCGGACTGGCTGTTGACGCGGATAACCGCCTCGTAGCTGCGGCCGATGTCGGCCGGGTCGATCGGCAAATAGGGCACTTCCCACAGCGCGTCATCCTGCTGCTGGGCGAAGCCCTTGCGGATGGCGTCCTGGTGGGAACCGGAAAACGCGGTATGCACCAGGTCGCCGACATAAGGGTGGCGCGGGTGAACCGGCAACTGATTGCACTCCTCGACCACCTTGCGCACGGCATCGATGTCGGAAAAATCCAGCTGAGGGTGGAGGCCCTGCGTGTACATGTTCAGTGCGACGGTCACCAGGTCGACGTTGCCGGTGCGTTCGCCATTGCCGAACAGGCAGCCTTCGACACGGTCAGCGCCGGCCATCAGGCCCAGTTCGGTGGCGGCGACGCCAGTGCCGCGGTCGTTGTGGGTGTGCAGGCTGATGATCACCGAGTCGCGACGGCTGACATGCCGGCAGAACCACTCGATCTGGTCGGCGTAGATGTTCGGCGTGGCACATTCCACGGTGGCCGGCAGGTTGAGGATGACTTTGTTCTGCGGTGTCGGTTGCCACACGTTGATCACGGCGTCGCAGACCTCTACGGCGAAGTCCAGCTCGGTGGAGCTGAAGATTTCCGGCGAATACTGGAAGGTCCACTGGGTTTCCGGCTGTTCGGTGGCCAGCTTCTTGATCAGCGTGGCGGCGTTTACCGCAATGTCGATCACGCCTTGCTTGTCCTGGTTGAACACGATGCGGCGGAAGGATGGCGCAGTGGCGTTATAGACGTGGACGATGGCCTTCTTCGCTCCGCGAAGGGACTCGAAGGTGCGAGTGATCAGATCTTCGCGAGCCTGGGTCAGCACCTGGATGGTGACATCGTCCGGAATGCGGTTGTTCTCGATCAGATCGCGCACGAAGTCGAAATCCGTCTGCGAGGCCGAAGGGAACGCTACCTCGATCTCTTTCAGGCCTACTTTCACCAGTGTCTCGAAGAACCGCAGCTTTTTCGGCGCATCCATCGGCTCGATCAGCGACTGGTTGCCGTCGCGCAAGTCGGAGCTGCACCAGATCGGTACTTCGGTGATGGTTTTGGACGGCCAGGTGCGGTCGGGCAGGTTGATGGCCGGGAACGCACGGTACTTGCGGGACGGGTCGTTGAGCATGGACATGGGGCAAATCCTTTTTCTTCGGGTCTGGCGGGCAGCCCGGACAAGTCGAAATGGGTAGCAGCGGCGGAGGCGGGTTCAGCTACGCAGTCGCGGGCTGACCAGTCGCAGGCAGGCGTGTTGACGCAGAAGAATGAGGGTATGTGCGGTTTTCATGGGGGTAACCCTATTCGGCGTGAGCGAACATGGCAAGTCTTGCTGAAAAATTGGTGGATTACATCGGTGGCGCTTCAAGGGTGAGATTTTATTGCGCTGACGATGCCTTTGGCTTGATTTGGTTGCTCTTGCATGAAGCGAGGCAGCTCGCGAATGGCGCCATCACTCATTCGCGAGTCAGGATCAGGCGCGACCGCTACCTCAGGAAGGGGCTTTCGGTGCAGCGGGCAGCCGCAGCTCGCGCATGTCGACCCCGCTGGGGTGCTGGAAGACTCGCAGGCCGAACTCCGGAAGGATCGCTAGCAGGTGGTCGAAGATGTCGGACTGGATAGCCTCGTAGCGCGACCAGACAGTGGTGGCAGTGAAGCAGTAAAGCTCCAGCGGCAAGCCGTCTGCGGTTGCCGCAAGTTGGCGCACCAGCAGCGTCATGTCTTTGCGGATGTCGCTGTTTTCCCGCAGGTAATTCTCCACGTAGGCGCGGAACGTGCCGAGGTTGGTCAACTGGCGACTGTTGATTGGTAGGCGGCTGGACTCGTCCAGTTGGCTGTTCCAGCTGAGCAGCTCGCTTTCCTTGGTCTTGAGGTAGCTGTTCAGCAGGCGGAAGCGGTGCAGTTGGACGATGTCCTCGTCGCTGAGGAAATGCACGCTGTTCTGATCCAGGTAGAGGCAGCGCTTGATCCGCCGCCCGCCGGATTCCTGCATCCCACGCCAGTTCTTGAACGAGTCGGTGATGAAACGCTTGGTGGGGATAGTGGTGATGGTCTTGTCCCAGTTCTGCACCTTCACCGTATGCAGGGCGATGTCGACCACATCGCCGTCGGCGTTCAACTGAGGCATCTCCACCCAGTCGCCGACGCGGATGATGTCATTGGAGGTGATCTGCACGCTCGCCACCAGGGACAGCAGGGTGTCCTGGAAGATCAACATCAGCACTGCGGCCATGGCACCGAGGCCTGAGAGCAGGATCAGCGGCGAACGGTCGATCAGGCTGGCGATCATCAGGATCGTGGCGATGGCGAAGATCGCGATCTTCAGCACCTGCAAGTAGCCCTTGATGGGCCGCAGGTGGGCGTCCTTGCGGCGCTGGTAGAGGGTGTTGACGATATCCAGCACGGCGCTCAGGGCCAGGGCGATGGTAAGGGTGATGAAGGCAGCGCAGACGTTGGTCACCACTTCCACCAGGCTGCTTGGCAGGTTGGGGACGACCTTCACCCCGCCGGCCAGCACCAGCGCCGGCAGCACATTGGCCAGGCGCTTGATCAGGCCGTGGTCCTGGATCGGCGCAGCGCGACCGTGGACAATGGCGCCAGCAGCGTGGAACAGTCCGCGGACCAGGATGCGCCTGACCAGCCAGTTGGACAGCCAGGCGAGCAGGATGAGGACGGTGGAGGCGACAATGGTGTGCAACTCGTCGTGCTGCCGCAGCCACTCCAGCCAGTGGATGAATTCGCTCTGCATGGGCGGCTCCCTGTGACTATCCGCTGGGCGGGGTCTAGCCCCGTAAACCGGGGGACCTTAGCAAATCCATCGCCGCACGCCCACGGCAGGCCGTTAACCGCAGGTGTAGGATCAGGGCCTGAATGCACCGATGAAGATGGCCGGGTCGACCCGCACATCATTGAGGCTGACATTCCAGTGCATGTGCGGGCCGGTCGCCCGTCCAGTAGCGCCTACCTGCCCGACCGCTACGCCACGCGGTACCTGCTGGCCGAGCTTCACGTCCACTTTGGACATGTGACAGAACATGCTGATCAGGCCTTGCCCGTGGTCGAGGAATACGGTGCGGCCATTGAAGAAGTAATCGCCGATCAGGATCACCTTACCTGCCGCAGGAGCCTTGATGGGCGTGCCGGCACCGACGGCGAAATCCAGGCCGGAGTGCGGGTTGCGCTCCTCGCCATTGAAGAAGCGGCGCAGGCCGAAAGGGCTGGAGAGCGGGCCGTCGACGGGTTTGTCGAATAGCAGGTTGCTTGGTGTTCCAGGGCTGAAACGCTGATACGCCTTGGTCTGCTCCGCCAGTTCGCGATCGATGCGTTTGAGGTCCTCGGGTAGCGGGTTCACCTTTCGCGTGTCTTTCAGGGTGATGCGCTGTTCCTTGTAATCCCGGCTGCGGACCTCGAAAGCCAGGGCGCGGCTGCCGTCAGCGTCTTGCACCTGGACCTGCTGCCGGCCGGGCTTGGTGGTCAGGGGGATACCGACAATGGCGATCCAGTCGCGGCCTTCCTCATGCACGATCAGCACCGGTTTACCTTGATAGCTGGCGGTTGGCGCCTGGCTGGCCGGGCCTAGCTGGACTACGGCGACGCCACCTGGAACCGGCTTGTTCAACAGGCGACTGATAAAACCTTCGGCATGGGCCGGCAGGGTAAGGCAGAGGAGCAGGGCGGCTACAAAACGCATGATCAGTCCAGCAAGGAGAGGTTCATGGGTGTGAGGTGGTTATCTTCCACCCGTACGTCCAGCTCGCCTTCAGCCAGTCGGGCCTTGAGGCGTTGGCCGGGGCGGGTCTGGCTGGCAGCGCGAACCGCCTGTCCCTTGTCGTCGAGCAGGATGCTGTAGCCCCGTCCGAGGGTGGCCAGTGGGCTGACGACGTGCAGCGTTTGTGCCAGGGAGTCGAGGCGCTGGCGCCGATCCTTCAGTGTCTCGCGGGCTGCGCGCGGTAGGCGGGCGGACAGGCTGTCGAGCTTCTGCCTGAGCAGGGTCAGTACGCGGCCGGGGTGCTGCGCTGCCAGGCGGGTGTCAAGGCGGGCCAGGCGCTCGTGGCGCACCTGAAGGTTGCGCTCGAACGCACGGCGAAGACGCATGTCGAGCTCGTCCAAGCGCTGGGACTGCTGGCGCAGGCGTTCGCCAGGGTGGCGCAGGCGCCGGAACAGGCCATCCAGGCGCAGGCGCTCGCGGGTCAGCTGGTCACGCAGGCGCAGGACCAGACGCCGATGCAGGCTGTCCAGGCGCTGTTGCAGGTCTCCGACATCCGGCGCCAGGAGTTCGGCGGCAGCGGAAGGGGTCGGGGCGCGAACGTCAGCGACGAAATCGCTGATGGATACGTCAGTCTCGTGGCCAACAGCGCTGACAATGGGCGTGCGGCAGGCTGCCACTGCGCGGGCGACGGCCTCTTCGTTGAAACACCAGAGGTCTTCCAGCGAACCGCCGCCACGGGCGAGGATCAGCGCATCGAAGCCTTGGGCATCGGCCAGCGCCAAGGCGCGGACGATCTGTCCGGTGGCCTCACGCCCCTGCACGGCGGTCGGGATCAGCGTGAGCTGAACCTGCGGCGCTCGGCGGCGGAACACACTGATGATGTCGCGGATCACCGCGCCGGTGGGCGAACTGACGATGCCAATGCGGCGAGGATGGGCCGGTAGAACCTGCTTGCGTTCGGCGGCGAACAGTCCCTCGGCGGCGAGCTTTTCCTTCAGTGTTTCGAAAGCCAGGCGCAGGGCGCCATCACCGGCAGGTTCCATTGCATCGGCGATCAACTGGTAGTCGCCGCGGCCTTCGAACAGCGAGACCTTGCCTCGCACCCGCACGGCCAGCCCATCACGCAGGGTCTGGCGCAGGCGCTGGGCGTTCTGGCGGAACAGCGCGCAGCGAACCTGGGCCTGGGCATCCTTGAGAGTGAAATAAAGATGGCCTGACGCAGGCCGGGCGAGGTTGGAAATCTCGCCTTCGACCCATACTTGCGGGAAGACGTCTTCCAGCAGATGGCGGGCGCGTTGATTGAGCTGGCTGACGGTCAGCACCTCGCGGTCGAGGCCGAGCCGTTGGAAGGGGTCCTTGATCATGGGGCAGCATGATAAAGGCTTTGCCTGGCTGCGCCATAGTTGAGGGGGTACGCGTGAAGTTAAACTGCGCGCCCTTCTTACCGAGCAGGAGCCTGATATGGAGAAGAACCAAGCGATAATCGTGCCTCAGGTATCCAGCGTCCCGGGACATCAGGCCCTGGCGGCGCGCATGCTGAACTGGTTGGCCAAGCGCAAGGTGGTCGACGCGCTGCCCAGCACTTGCGGCCGGCGCGGCAACCACATGGCCTATGCGATTGCCCCAGGCGCCCGGCAAGTGGTGAAGCATCCGGAGCGACTGCCCTTCGGCCAGCCGATCAACGGTCTGGAGGTGGTGGACAAGCGCTGCATCTATATCCCCAGCCGAGAATTCCTTGGTGAGGCCGGTTGCCCCGAGTGCCGTCAGGAGATCGGCGAGCCGCTGTTCGAGAGCCTCGACGACTGGGCTCCGGGCTACACGGATAATTTCACCTGTCCGGAATGCGGCCATGAAGACGATATCAATGGCTTTCTGTTCCTCCAGCCCTGCGGATTCTCCAACCTGGGATTCATCTTCAACGGCTGGGGGGAGGCGGCGTTCACCCAGGCCTTTCTTGATGCCTTTGCCGAGCGGCTGGGGTTCGCTGTGCGTGTGATTCGCGTTGATGACTGATTGGGCCTGGCTACCGCTGGTCGCTTGGCCAGAACGGCTTGGCGCAAGGGCAATTGCGCATCGGTTTGAGCTCAGTGGGCGACCGGGGAACGTTTTTTGCTGGGGAATGGCGCTGTAACCCATCGGCCGCGTTGAGTGTAGGCCCGGGCCTCGTTATAATGGCGCGCTTCCAATTTTCCCGCCTGGGAGCCTCCCCGCCATGCTGCGCATCAGCCAAGAAGCCCTGACCTTCGACGACGTTCTCCTGATCCCGGGTTATTCCGAGGTTCTGCCGAAGGATGTCAGCCTCAAGACCCGCCTGACCCGCGGCATCGAACTGAATATCCCGCTGGTGTCCGCTGCGATGGATACCGTGACCGAAGCGCGCCTGGCCATTGCCATGGCCCAGGAAGGCGGCATCGGCATCATCCACAAGAACATGACCATCGAGCAGCAGGCTGCCGAAGTGCGCAAGGTCAAGCGCCACGAAACCGCGATCGTCCGCGACCCGGTGACCGTGACCCCTTCGACCAAGATCATCGAACTGCTGCAGATCGCCCGTGAGTATGGCTTCTCCGGCTTCCCGGTGGTGGAGGAGGGCGAATTGGTCGGCATCGTGACCGGGCGCGACCTGCGCTTCAAGCCAAACGTCGGTGATACCGTCGCGGCGATCATGACTCCGAAGGAGCAGCTGGTTACCGCCCGTGAAGGCACGCCGCTGGAGGATATGAAGGCCAAGCTCTATGAGAATCGCATCGAGAAGATGCTGGTCGTCGACGAGAACTTCTATCTGCGCGGCCTGGTCACCTTCCGCGATATCGAAAAAGCCAAGACCTACCCGCTGGCGTCGAAGGACGAGCAGGGTCGCCTGCGCGTTGGTGCTGCAGTGGGGACCGGCGCTGATACCGGTGAGCGTGTTGCGGCACTGGTAGCGGCAGGTGTTGATGTGGTCGTGGTCGATACCGCGCACGGCCACTCCAAGGGTGTGATCGATCGCGTTCGCTGGGTCAAGGACCACTACCCGCATGTCCAGGTGATCGGTGGCAACATCGCTACGGGTGAGGCCGCCAAGGCCCTGGCCGAGGCTGGCGCCGATGCGGTCAAGGTCGGCATCGGCCCGGGTTCCATCTGCACCACGCGTATCGTCGCCGGTGTCGGCGTCCCGCAGATCTCCGCCATCGCCAACGTTGCGGCCGCCCTGGCTGGCTCGGGCATACCGTTGATCGCCGACGGTGGCATCCGTTTCTCCGGTGACTTGTCCAAGGCGATCGTCGCTGGCGCTTCCTGCGTCATGATGGGGTCGATGTTTGCCGGTACCGAAGAGGCTCCGGGCGAAGTCGAACTGTTCCAGGGCCGTACCTACAAAGCCTACCGCGGCATGGGCTCCTTGGGCGCGATGTCCCAATCCCAGGGGTCCAGTGACCGTTACTTCCAGGACTCCTCCGCGGGGGCCGAGAAGCTGGTGCCGGAAGGTATCGAAGGCCGCGTGCCGTACAAGGGTTCCCTGAGCGTCATCGTCCACCAGCTGATGGGGGGGCTGCGTGCGTCGATGGGCTACACCGGTTGCGCGACCATTGAAGACATGCGCACCAAGCCGCAATTCGTACGCATCACCGGAGCGGGCATGGCCGAATCCCACGTGCATGACGTACAGATCACCAAAGAAGCCCCGAACTATCGGGTTGGTTGAGCGCAGCTCAACCAACAGCTGCAGGCGACAGGCTGCAGGTAGGAACCAAGCTGCCCGCCCTGGTAGCTTGAGACTTGCAGCTTGTCGCTCAACTCATTTATCGAGAGCCCGCGCATGGCCCATCAAGATATCCACGCCCACCGCATCCTGATCCTCGACTTCGGCTCCCAGTACACCCAGCTGATCGCCCGCCGCGTGCGCGAGATCGGTGTGTACTGCGAAATCCACCCGTTCGACATGGACAATGAGGCGATCCGCGCCTTCGCTCCTAAAGGCATCATCCTCGCCGGCGGTCCCGAGTCGGTGCACGAAGCCGATAGCCCGCGCGCACCGCACGCAGTTTTCGACCTCAACGTGCCGCTGTTCGGAATCTGCTATGGCATGCAGACCATGGCGGAGCAGCTCGGCGGTAAGGTGCAGGGCTCGGACCTGCGCGAGTTCGGCTATGCCCGCGTTGATGTAGTCGGTAAGGCCCGCCTGCTCGATGGCATCGAAGACCATGTGGACGACGACGGCGTGCTGGGCCTGGATGTGTGGATGAGCCACGGCGACAAGGTTACCGACATGCCTGCCGGCTTCCATATCCTGGCCAGCACCCCTAGCTGCCCGATCGCGGCCATGGCCGATGACGGCCGCGGCTACTACGGCGTGCAGTTCCACCCGGAAGTGACCCACACCAAGCAGGGGCTGCGCATCCTGTCGCGCTTCGTCCTCGATATCTGCGGCTGCGCCGCATTGTGGACCCCGTCCAATATCGTTGACGACGCCATCGCTACCGTGCGTGCCCAGGTGGGTTCGTCCAAGGTGTTGCTGGGTCTGTCCGGCGGCGTTGATTCCTCGGTGGTGGCAGCCCTGTTGCACAAGGCGATTGGTGATCAGCTGACCTGTGTGTTCGTCGACAACGGCCTGCTGCGCCTGCACGAAGGTGACCAGGTGATGGCCATGTTCGCCGAGAACATGGGCGTCAAGGTGATCCGTTCCAACTCCGAAGAGCGCTTCCTAAGCGGTCTGGCGGGCGTCAGCGATCCAGAGGAGAAGCGCAAGATCATCGGTCGCACCTTCATCGAAGTCTTCGATGAAGAGGCCACCCGCCTACAGGGAATCAAGTTCCTCGCTCAAGGCACCATCTACCCGGACGTGATCGAGTCGGCAGGCGCCAAGACTGGCAAGGCCCACGTGATCAAGTCGCACCACAATGTCGGTGGCCTGCCGGAAGACATGCAATTCGAACTGGTCGAGCCGCTGCGTGAGCTGTTCAAGGACGAAGTACGCAAGATCGGCCTGGAACTGGGCCTGCCTTACGACATGGTTTACCGTCACCCGTTCCCGGGCCCGGGCCTGGGTGTGCGCATCCTCGGTGAGGTGAAGAAGGAGTACGCCGATCTGCTACGTCGTGCCGACCACATCTTCATCGAAGAGCTGCGCAACTTCGATTGGTACCACAAGACCAGCCAAGCCTTCGTGGTCTTCCAGCCGGTGAAATCGGTGGGCGTGGTAGGCGATGGCCGTCGTTACGCCTGGGTCGTCGCGCTGCGCGCGGTTGAAACGATCGACTTCATGACCGCAAGGTGGGCGCACCTGCCCTATGAGTTGCTGGAGAAGGTCAGCAACCGCATCATCAACGAGATCGAAGGCATCTCCCGCGTCACCTACGACGTGTCGAGCAAGCCGCCGGCGACCATCGAGTGGGAATGACGCCTACTTTGGGCTTCTAGTCCGCTAACGGCGTCCAGAACTGGCCAGGCCCTGAAAAGCCTGGCCAGTTTCGTTTTGGCAGGTTGGTGCCGAGCGGAGCGAGGCCCGACGATCCCCGCCACCACCCCCGTTGGGCTTTGCTGCGCTCGCTGAGCCAATCTACGCGGGAGCTCGCGTAGCCACCACCAGTGTCAGTCGGGCCATCAGGCCGTTGCCCGTGGAGGCTTGACTGAGGGTCGCAACAGACTGCTCGCCCTGTTGCCGGCGGAAGATGTAGTCCCGTGCCTGGGGCGTCCACTCCTCGCCGGGATGGCGGTAGGTTGGCAAGGTCATGGCCTCGCGCACGATCGGCTCGGGGAAATACAGTTGGCCGGTATGGATATCCCGCCCACTGAGGTAGCGTCCTTCACGAATATGACCGCCAAGGTGCAGCTTGACGTGGACGTGGTTGGTGCGGCCCGGGTAGTAGCCAGGGAGGATGCTGCGGAACTCCACTCGGCCCGCGCCATCGGTGACCTGCATACCGCGCAGGAAGCGGCTCCCTTCATTGGCGCCGACACCCGAATAGGCCCCTTGGGCATCGCAATGCCAGATCTCCAGGGCGGCACCGCTCAGTGGCCGACAACCTTCGGCGTCCAGCGCCTCGAACTGCAGGAGGAGCGGTATGCCGGGCTTACCGTCGGTAATGTCCTGGCGCAGAAGCGCGTCATCCAAGTAGAAGGGGCCTGCGGTCTGTTCGGGGCTGAGCCGGCAGGATGGCGTAGTGCTGGCCCAGGCCAGGCGCGGCCACTGCAGCAGGAACAGGCTGCCGACACCGAGTTGCACGAACTGGCGACGGGTGGGGTCCATGGGGAGACTCCTCTGCACAGGGGCTGGTTACTTATCCTACGCCGATCTTCGAGGGGGGACGCTTGCCGACCCGCTGCGCCGTTTGGTCGCAATTTTACGCCGCCAGCGTGGCGCTGCCTGGCTGATAGCTGCGCAAATGCGTCTACTTACCCTTATCTTCGGCGTAGGCAGGGTGTATCTTGTGCGGCCCGAAATCGCCGACCTGCCAGAGGTCGGCGCGATTAGCCGATGGGACAGCCCCGTTTTCCATCGAGGAGCCTGAACCCATGTCGTTCACTCGCAGACAAATTCTCGGCGGCCTGGCCGGACTCGGCGCGGTCGGCCTTGGTGTTGGGGGCGCTCGCTATTGGCTAGGTCGCACCCTCGACGCCAGGACTCACGATTACGAGCTGATTGCCGCGCCGCTTGACCTCGAACTGGTCTCCGGCCACACCACACCTGCCTGGGGCTACGGCGGCCAGGCGCCTGGCGTCGAACTCCGCTCGCGGCAGGGCGATTGGCTGCGTGTACGCTTCATCAACAAGCTGGATGAGCCTACCACTATCCATTGGCACGGCATTCGTCTGCCGCTGGAGATGGATGGCGTCCCGTATGTTTCCCAACTGCCGGTCTTGCCTGGAGAGTATTTCGATTACCGCTTCAAGACCGAGGATGCCGGCAGTTTCTGGTACCACCCGCATGTTTCGAGCGCGCATCAACTGGGACGTGGGCTGGTTGGCCCCTTGATCGTCGAAGAACGCGAGCCCAGCGGTTTCAGGCATGAGCGGGTGCTCAACCTCAAGACCTGGCATGTTGACCAGCAAGGCGCTTTCACGGCTTTCAGCGTGCCACGCGAGGCCGCGCGGGAGGGTACCCGCGGGCGTCTCTCCAGCGTCAATGGGGTTTCCCTGCCGACCCTCGAGCTGCCCGCCGGGCAAGTGGTGCGCTTGCGCATCCTTAACCTCGACAACACGGTGACTTACCGCCTGAATCTGCCGGGTGCCGATGTCCGCGTTTATGCCCTGGATGGTCACCCGGTCGAACCGCGCCCGCTGGGCAAGGAATACTGGCTCGGCCCCGGCATGCGCATCGAGCTGGCGCTGAAGGTGCCGGCAGCAGGCCAGGAACTGCCGCTGCGCAATGGCCCCCTGCGTCTGGCGACGCTCAAGAGTGTGCCGAGCAACGAAGCGCCGGGTGAGTGGCCTGCAGCGCTTCCTGTCAATCCGGTGGCTGAGCCTGATCTGGACAAGGCCCAGGTGCTGCGCTTCAACTTCGAATGGGCGGCGACCTTGGTGGATAGCAACGCCCAGGGGCGTCGCAGTCATTACTGGCAGATCAACGGCAAGGCTTGGGACATCGACGACAAGACCTGTGCCGACCGCCCCATCGCCAAGCTGCAGAAGGATGGGCACTACATCTTCGAATTGCGCAACATGGCCCAGTACCTCCACCCCATCCATTTGCATGGCATGGCATTCAAGGTGCTGAGTTCCGATCGGCGTGACATCGTTCCTTACTTTACCGATACCTATCTGCTGGGCAAGAACGAGACCGCCCGGATTGCCCTGGTGGCGGATAACCCGGGGATCTGGATGTTCCATTGCCACGTGATCGACCATATGGAAACCGGCCTGATGGCCGCTATCGAAGTTGCCTGAGTGACCTATGCGCCAACCCCGGATCATCGACCGTAGCCAGGATGAGCATTTCATGCGCGAGGCCCTTGCCCTCGCTGCCGAGGGTGCCGCACTGGGTGAAGTGCCAGTGGGCGCCGTGCTGGTGCAGGATGGGCAGATCATCGGGCGTGGATTCAATTGCCCGATCACCCGTCACGACCCCAGCGCCCATGCTGAAATGGTCGCTGTCCGCGATGCGGCGCAGGCGGCGGAAAACTACCGGCTGGTGGGCAGCACGCTCTACGTCACTCTGGAACCCTGCAGCATGTGTGCAGGGCTGATCGTCCACTCGCGTGTCAGCCGCGTTGTCTACGGCGCCACCGAGCCCAAGGCGGGTGTCGTCGTCAGCCGGGGGCAGTTTTTTAGCCAGGAATTCCTCAACCATCGTGTGCTGGTTGAGGGGGGCGTGTTGGCTCAGGAGTGCAGCCAGTTGCTCTCCGGCTTCTTCCAGTCCCGCCGGGCTGCGCGCAAGGACAGTTGAAGCCCGTGCGACCGTTTGGCGGCGCTTACGACCAAAGTCGTAGGCATGTTTCGTTTGAAACAACAGGTCGTGTGATATTTTGCGCGCCCGCCGAAAATGGCGGTCCAGAGCGGTACGGTTGCGTGCCTTATCTGGAGGCGTCCTGAAGTAGGGGCGCTCGCCAGGAGGCGCCCGTCACCCCGTTGTCCCGAAGTGCCCTCGTTCATTCTCAAACGCAAAGGCCATGGCAGCTCAAGGTCCGGGCCCTCCTTTTTGTTTTGTTGAATGCCGATGTGAGGGAGCTGTTATGAGTGATACCCGGGTCCAGTCGTATCAGGATCAGGTTGGGGCGGAGTCGGTCGACTCGTCGGGGCTGGAGGTCAAGCGTCTGAGCTTCCTCGAGGCTGTGGCGATGATCGTGGGGACCAACATAGGCGCAGGCGTCCTGTCCATGGCATACGCCAGCCGCAAGGCCGGTTTCATGCCGCTGCTGATATGGCTGGCAGTCGCAGGGGTGTTCACCACCATCTCCATGCTCTACGTGTCGGAAACGGCACTGCGTACCCGCACCCACAACCAGCTCAGTGGCCTTGCCCAGCGCTATGTGGGTTCGTTCGGCTCCTGGGCCATCTTTGTCTCTGTAGCGGTCAACAGTATCGGCGCACTGATTGCCTACATGAGCGGCAGCGGCAAGATCCTCAGCGCTTTCCTGGGGATCAGTCCGGCGGTTGGCAGCCTGTTATTCTTCATTCCGGCGGCGCTGGTGCTTTATCTCGGCCTCGGTGCGATCGGCAAGGGCGAGAAGTTCATCAGCATTGGCATGGTCAGCATGATCCTGGTGCTGGTCATCGCTACCCTGGTCAATCAGAACACCGATGTGGCACACCTGCTCGAGGGTGACTGGGTCTACATGGTGCCGGTGTTCAATATCGCGGTCTTCTGCTTTTCGGCCCAATACATCGTGCCGGAGATGGCGCGCGGCTTCAGCCATGCCCCGGAAAGGCTGCCCAAGGCGGTTATCACCGGCATGCTACTGACGTTCGTTCTGCTGGCCATCGTGCCGATGTCGGTGATCTCCCTGACCGGCCTGGAGAACCAGACCGAAGTGGCTACGCTCGCCTGGGGCCAGGCGTTGGGACAGTGGGCGTTCTACACCGCCAACACCTTCGCTTTATGCGCAATGTTGACTTCCTACTGGGGGCTGGGTGGCAGCTTCCTGACCAATATCTTCGACAAGTTCCGCTCCCTTGGCGCGGAGTCCCAGCCGAAGACCCGCCTGGTGGTGCTTGGCCTGGTCTGCGTGCCGCCGTTCGCACTGGCATACAGCGGCATGGTCGGCTTCGTGAGCGCCCTCTATTTTGCTGGCGCCTTCAGCGGCGTGATCCTGTCCATCATGCCGATCCTCATGCTGCGCTCCGCTCGCCGTAATGGTGACTTGCAGCCTGCCTGGCAATGCGGCTGGATTGCCAATCCGCTGATTCAGGTAGTCATCGTGATGATCTACTTGGCCAGCGCGGCCTATGCGATTTGCAGTGCCTTGAACCTGCTGCCATCCGGCTGGTGATGCAGAAATGAAAAAGCCCGCATTGCGGGCTTTTTGTGGGTGACTGGTAGCGAGTCGGGTCAGAGTCTTTCGTCCTGCTCTTTGGTTGGGCGTGTCTTGTTCACGCCTGGCAGGTGGGTGGTGTTCTCCGCCAATTGGCTGCCTTCCATTTGCGGCTGCGTGACCCAGGTGAGGATGTCGTAGTAGCGGCGAATGTTCTGCACGAAATGCACCGCCTCGCCCCCACGGGCATAACCATAGCGCGTCTTGCGGTACCACTGTTTCTGCGACAGCCGCGGAAGCATCTTCTTCACGTCCAGCCACTTGTTCGGGTCGAGCCCTTCTGCCTTGGCCAGCTTGCGCGCGTCGCCCAGATGGGCAATGCCGATGTTGTAGGCGGCCAGGGCAAACCAGGTGCGGTCCGGCTCTTTCAGGTCATCCGAAAGGCCGTCCTTGATCATCGCAAAGTATTTTCCGCCGCCATGAATGCTTTGCTTGGGGTCGAGGCGGTTGGAAACGCCCATGGCCTGGGCGGTGCCTTCGGTGAGCATCATCAGGCCACGGACGCCGGTCTTGGAGGTGGCTGTCGGCTGCCAGAGCGACTCCTGATAGCCGATGGCCGCCAACAGTCGCCAGTCGACTTCGCTTTTCTGCGAAGCCTTGCGGAAGTGCGGCTCATAGCGCGGCAGGCGCTGCTGCAGGTGCTTGGCGAATGTATAGGCACCGACGTAACCCAATACGTCGACGTGGCCGTAATAGCGGTCCTTCAGCCGTTGCAGAGTGCCATCCTTGCGGGATTTGTCGAGGAAGGCGTTCACTTCGTCGAGCAGGCTGTTGTCTTCGCCTGGCGCCATGGCCCAGGCCAGGCTGGTGGCATCGCCCAGGTCGAAGGCCACTCGGACGTTGGGGAAATAGACCTGGTTCATCGCCAATTCGTTGGAGTCCACCAGCGTCAGGTCGATCTCCCCTTCGTCCACCATGCGCAGTAGGTCGACCACCTCGACCTCGTCGGACTCTTCGTATTTGAGGCCCGGCATCGAAGCCTTCAGGGCGGCCAGTTGTTCGGCGTGGCTGCTGCCCTTCAATACCAGGATGCGCCGACCGACAAGATCGTTGGGGCGGGTAGGGCGGCGATCACCGTTGCGGTAGATGACTTGGGGTGTCACATCCAGATACGGATGGGAGAAGCGCACTTCGGATTTGCGGCTTTCGCTGGCCACCAGGCCGGCCATGGCGATGACTGGGCCTTCGGCTTGGCCCAGGCGCGAGAACAGGTCGTCGACCTTGTCCGCGGTCTCGATCTCCAGGTCCACGCCCAGGTCCTTGGCAAAGCGCTTGGCCAGTTCGTATTCGAAGCCCGTCTCGCCGTTGCGGTCCTGAAAGTACGTAGCGGGGCTGTTGCGGGTAATCACGCGTAGCACGCCTTCCTCCTGAATGCGCTCGAGCATGGAGGGCTGCTTGCAGCCGCCGAGCATCAGAAGGAATCCGGTCGCCAGCAGCCAGAAGGTGCGGTGCTTACGGAACGTATGTTGGATGAGCATCCACGCAGTATACGCAAAGGCTGGCGGGTGCCATATCTCGACAGCGTATATGTTCTCTGCTAGCAGTCGGACGACGTGAGGGCTCCGGCAGAGGTGCCGGAAAGCGGTGCTTTGCGCTAGAATGCACGGCCTCCAAGCACACCCCTTCCCCAGAGGCTGTCCCGAAGATGTTGATCCTGCGCGGTGCTCCCGCCCTTTCCGCTTTTCGCCACGGCAAATTGCTCGAGCAACTGACCCAGAAGGTCCCCGCCGTAAGCGGACTCTACGCCGAGTTCGCCCATTTTGCCGAAGTGACTGGCGCTCTCAACGGTGACGAGGAACAGGTTCTGGCGCGCCTGCTCAAGTACGGCCCCAGCGTGGCGGTGCAAGAGCCCAATGGTCGCCTGTTGCTGGTGGTGCCGCGCTTCGGCACCATCTCGCCCTGGTCGAGCAAGGCCACCGATATCGCCCATAACTGCGGCCTGGCGAAGATCGAGCGCATCGAGCGAGGCATTGCTTACTACGTCGCCGGGGAGCTCTCCGACGCCGAGGTTCAACTGGTCGCCAGTGTCCTTCATGACCGCATGACCCAGTTGGTGCTGGATGGCCTGGAGCAGGCCGCCGGCCTGTTCAGTCGTGCCCAGCCCAAGCCGCTGACCGTCGTCGACGTGCTGGGCGGCGGTCGCGCTGCCCTGGAAAAAGCCAACCTGGAACTGGGTTTGGCGCTTGCCGAGGACGAGATCGACTACCTGGTGAAGAGCTTCAATGAAATGGGGCGTAACCCCCATGACGTCGAGCTGATGATGTTCGCCCAGGCCAACTCCGAACATTGCCGTCACAAGATCTTCAACGCCAGTTGGGATATCGACGGTCAGGCCCAGGAGAAGAGCCTGTTCGGCATGATCAAGAACACCTACGAGATGCACCATGAAGGTGTGCTGTCCGCCTACAAGGACAACGCCTCAGTGATCGAAGGTGCCACGGCCGGACGCTTCTTCCCCGATCCGCAGAGCCGTCAGTACGGTGCGACTCAGGAGCCCGTGCACATCCTGATGAAGGTGGAAACCCACAACCACCCGACGGCCATCGCTCCATTCCCGGGGGCCTCCACGGGCTCCGGCGGCGAGATCCGCGACGAAGGTGCAACCGGTCGCGGCGCCAAACCGAAGGCCGGCCTTACGGGTTTCACCGTCTCCAATCTGCAGATCCCCGGCTTCGAACAGCCTTGGGAAAAGCCCTACGGCAAGCCCGATCGCATCGTTACCGCCCTGGATATAATGATCGAGGGGCCGTTGGGTGGTGCTGCATTCAACAACGAATTCGGCCGTCCGGCCCTGACCGGCTATTTCCGTACGTTCGAGCAGGCGGTAAACACGCCGCGCGGTGAAGAAGTGCGCGGTTATCACAAGCCGATCATGCTCGCTGGCGGCATGGGCAACATCCGTGCAGAACACGTGCAGAAGGGCGAGATTTCCGTTGGCGCCAAGCTGATCGTGCTCGGCGGCCCGGCCATGCTCATCGGCCTGGGGGGCGGTGCTGCCTCCTCCATGGCCACCGGCACCAGCTCAGCTGACCTGGACTTCGCCTCGGTACAGCGGGATAACCCGGAAATGGAGCGCCGTTGCCAGGAAGTCATCGATCGCTGCTGGCAGCTGGGTGCGGATAACCCGATCAAGTTCATCCATGACGTCGGCGCCGGTGGCATCTCCAACGCCCTGCCTGAGTTGATCAACGACGGCGGCCGCGGCGGTCGCTTCGAGCTGCGCGCGGTGCCCAACGACGAGCCGGGTATGAGCCCCCTGGAAATCTGGTGCAACGAATCCCAGGAGCGGTACGTCCTCTCCGTGGATGCTGCTGACTTCGAGCGCTTCAAGGCCATTTGCGAGCGCGAACGCTGCCCGTTTGCCGTCGTCGGTGAGGCCATTGAAGAGCCGCACCTGACCGTGGCTGACAGCCACTTCGGCAACAAGCCGGTGGACATGCCGCTGAACGTGCTGCTCGGCAAGCCGCCGCGCATGCACCGCTCGGTGAGCCGTGAGGCTGAGCTGGGCGATGATTTCGCTGCAGCAGAACTGGATGTCGGCGAGGCTGTTGATCGCGTACTGCGTCACCCAGCGGTCGCCAGCAAGAACTTCCTGATCACCATTGGTGACCGCACCATCACTGGCCTGGTGGCTCGTGACCAGATGGTTGGCCCCTGGCAGGTTCCGGTAGCGGACTGCGCAGTCACCGCGGCCAGTTTCGACGTCTACACCGGCGAAGCCATGGCCATGGGCGAGCGTACCCCGCTGGCCCTGCTGAGCGCCGCTGCATCGGGGCGCATGGCCATTGGTGAAACCATCACCAACCTGTCTGCGGCCAAGATCGAAAAGCTGGGTGATATCAAGCTGTCCGCCAACTGGATGGCCGCCGCCGGCCACCCGGGCGAAGATGCACGCCTGTATGAGACTGTGAAGGCGGTGGGCATGGAGCTGTGCCCGGCGCTGGGCATCACCATTCCGGTGGGCAAGGACTCCATGTCCATGAAGACCCGTTGGCAGGATGAGGGGGTGGATAAGTCCGTCACCTCGCCGCTGTCGCTGATCGTCACCGGCTTCGCCCCCGTTAGTGATATCCGCAAGACCCTGACGCCGCAGCTGCGCCTGGACAAGGGCGAGACCGACTTGATCCTGATCGACCTCGGCCGTGGCCAGAACCGCCTGGGTGGTTCGATTCTCGCCCAGGTCTACAGCAAGCTCGGCCAGAGCGTTCCGGATGTCGATGACGCCGAAGACCTCAAGGCGTTCTTTGCCGTCATCCAGGGATTGAATGACGACGGCCACCTGCTGGCCTACCACGATCGCTCGGACGGTGGCCTGCTGGCGACCACGCTGGAAATGGCCTTCGCTGGCCACTGCGGCCTGAACCTTTATCTCGATGCATTGGCAGATGGCCGTGAAGGCCTGGCAGGAGTGCTGTTCAACGAAGAGCTGGGTGCGGTTATCCAGGTACGCCAGGAAGCCACTCCGGAAGTGCTGGCGCAGTTCAGCGCTGCCGGCCTCGGCGATTGCGTGGCGGTCATCGGTCAGCCGGTCAATGGCGCCGACGTTGCCATCAGCTTCAATGGCGAATCCGTTTTCCAAGGTGAGCGCCGCATGCTGCAGCGCCAGTGGTCGGAAACCAGCTACCAGATCCAGCGCCTGCGCGATAACGCCTATTGCGCCGATCAGGAATTCGACGGCCTGCTGGACGAAGACAACCCAGGTCTCTCGGTGAAGCTGAGCTACGACGTCAACCAGGACATCGCTGCTCCTTACATCAAGAAGGGCGTGCGCCCACAAGTGGCGATCCTGCGTGAGCAGGGCGTCAACGGTCAGGTCGAGATGGCCGCGGCCTTCGACCGCGCTGGCTTTGCCGCCATTGACGTGCACATGAGCGACATCCTGGCTGGACGCGTCAGCCTGGATGATTTCAAGGGCTTGGTGGCCTGCGGCGGTTTCTCCTACGGCGACGTACTCGGTGCCGGAGAGGGGTGGGCCAAGTCCATCCTGTTTAACACCCGTGCCCGTGACGGCTTCCAGGCCTTCTTCGAGCGGAAGGATAGCTTCGCCCTAGGCGTGTGCAACGGTTGCCAGATGATGTCCAACCTGCACGAGCTGATCCCCGGTACCGAGTTCTGGCCGCACTTCGTGCGTAACCGCTCTGAGCAGTTTGAAGCCCGCGTGGCCATGGTCCAGGTGCAGGATTCGGCCTCGATCTTCCTGCGTGGCATGGCGGGCTCGCGTTTGCCGATTGCCATCGCTCACGGCGAAGGTCATGCGGAATTCGAAAGCGAGGAAGCTCTGCTGGAAGCGGATCTGTCCGGTTGCGTCTCCATGCGTTTCGTCGATAACCACGGCAAGGTCACCGAGAGCTACCCGGCCAACCCCAACGGCTCTCCACGTGGCATCACTGGCCTGACCAGCCGTGACGGCCGTGTCACGATCATGATGCCGCACCCGGAACGTGTGTTCCGTGCCGTGCAGAACTCCTGGCGCCCGGACGAGTGGCAGGAAGATGCAGGCTGGATGCGCATGTTCCGTAACGCACGTGTTTGGGTGGATTAAAATCCGGCCAGAGCAGGCTCTGATGACCCTCTCCCGAACGGGAGAGGGTGCTTGATGGGTGGAGAGGGCGGCTTTTGCTCTCATCTCCTTCTGTCCATCTGCTTTCGTCCGCAGAGTCTCCCATGTCGGACCGCAATCCCCTCATTCTTCCCGAAGTCCGCCACCTGCAACCCGGCAATGTTTGCCGGCTCTGTCGCTGCGGCCGTTCTTCCGAGCTCCCTGATTGTCCTACCCACTGTCCGGATGGCCTAGTGATCCAGGCTGGCCGTGAGCAGTTCCTGTTGCTCTGTCGCTGTGGTCATTCGGCTCGTTTGCCGTACTGTGACGGCAGTCACAACCTGCCGAAGCCCACACTTGGCCAATGTTGGTGGCGATTCTGGAAGGGGCTCTGAGACGCTCTTGTTGCTGTTCGGGAAAGAACCCTTGCCCGCTTGAGCGGTCTAACTCGCTGTATGTGAACAATGCCGCGGCATGATTGAGGTCAAAGTGCCATCATGCGATTGTCGACTCTGTTTACCCGACCACGTGGAGACCTTGATGTACAAGCTGTGCTTCTACGTTCCAGAGAGCCATCTGGAGCCTGTGAAAAAAGCCGTTTTCGCTGTGGGGGGTGGCCGTATCGGCGCTTATGACAGTTGTTGCTGGCAGGCGCTGGGCCAAGGCCAGTTCCGGCCACTGGAGGGCAGTCATCCCTATCTGGGGCAGTCGGGGAAACTGGAGCAGGTTGCTGAATGGAAGGTGGAGATGGTGGTGGCCGATGAGCTGATCCATGCCGCAGTCAAAGCCTTGAAACAGGCTCACCCGTACGAGACTCCGGCCTTCGAGGTATGGCGGCTTTCTGATCTGGTGTTCTGAGATGGCGAACGGTAGCTCAACAGGGTGCAAAAAAGGCTCCTGAAGGCGCCTTTCCAGTATTTGTGAGTGGGGTCATGGCCTGATTTCGATCAGGGTGCCATCCTTCACGAGGCTCCAGATTTCGCGCATGTCGGCATTCTTCATGGCGATGCAGCCTTCGGTCCAGTCGAGCGAATGGAAGTACCACTCGGGATACTCCTCATCCAGCGGGGTGCCGTGGATCATGATCATCCCGCCGGGAGGGAAGCCCTTTTCCCGCGCACGCGCCGAATCACGGGCATTGGGGTAGGAAATGTGCAGGGCGAGATTGAATTTGTCGCTGGTCTTGCGCCAGTCGATCCAATAAAAACCTTCCGGAGTGCGCTGGTCGCCTTCGCGCAGCTTGGGACCGCTGGGTTGCTTGCCCAAGGAGATGCGGTAGGACTTGAGGATGTCCCCCCGATTGAGCAGCAGCAATTTTCGCTCGGATTTCACCACCAACACCTTGTCGATAGGCTTCCCGGCCAGCGTCGGCGCAGTGCTGGCTTGGGCGAGAGCCGCAAGGCTCAATGACAAAACAACTAGCAACCAGCGCATTGGCACAACTTCCCCACACTTTTGTCAGTAAGCAGTCAGGCGGTCAGGTTTTCTTGTAGTGGGCCAGCAACGGCGCAATCGGCTCGTTGCGCACTGGGAAGACCTGCCCGACGCGGTCGGCGAAGTAACATTCTAAGGTACGGCCTACTGTCGGGAAAGCCAGCTCCGCCCATGGGATCTCCTGTTCGTGGAACAGTCGAACTTCCAGGCTCTCATCGCCCGCGGAAAAATCCAGGTCGACCAGTTCGGCGAGGAAGAAGGTGTAGACCTGGCTGATGTGGGGCAGGTCGAAAAGCGTATAGAGGCGGAGATCGCGGACGCGAGCGCAGGCTTCTTCAAGGGTCTCCCGACTGGCCGCCTGTTCCATGGTTTCGCCGTTCTCCATGAAGCCGGCGGGGAGGGTCCAATAGCCTCGGCGTGGATGGATGGCTCGGCGGCAGAGCAGCACCTGTTCACCCCACGTCGGGAGGCATCCGGCGACTATGCGTGGATTCTGGTAATGGACGGCGTGGCAACTGGTGCAGACATGGCGCAGCCGATTGTCGCCATCGGGAATGCGCTGAACCAGGGACCCGCCGCACTGGCTGCAGAATTTCATCGTCGTTCCTCGGGTGCAGGCCTTTATCTTGGCGCGGCGAGGTGTCGCACGGCAAGCGTTCAGCGGGGCAAACCAAAGGTGATGAATGATGCGTCCTGTCGGTCCGGGGCTTGGGTGGCACTTTGGTTCATGCCATCATGCCGAACAGAAGTAGAGAATGAGAATGTCCATGCTGGATGACCTGCTCCGACGCGTGCAGAGCTACTCCCCACGAACCCTGGAGACGGATCGCGACTTCCCTGAAGCCGCGGTGCTGGTGCCGATCACCCGCAGTGATGAGCCGGAGTTGGTGCTGACGTTGCGTGCCAGCGGCTTGTCCACCCATGGTGGCGAAGTGGCCTTTCCTGGAGGGCGGCGAGACCCGGAAGATGCTGACCTCGTCCGCACGGCGCTGCGTGAGGCGGAGGAGGAGGTCGGGCTCCCGCCAGGCCTTGTGGAGGTGATTGGCCCTCTGAGTACGCTGGTGTCCCGGCATGGCATCAAGGTCACGCCTTTCGTTGGAATGGTTCCCGATTTTGTGGAGTACAAGGCCAACCATGGCGAGATCGAATCGGTATTCAGCGTGCCCTTGGCATTCTTCCGCGACGATCCACGGGATATGACCCACCGCATCGACTACCTCGGCAGGAGCTGGTATGTGCCCTGCTATCAGTACGGCCCCTACAAGATTTGGGGGCTTACCGCGATCATGGTGGTGGAGCTGGTCAACCTGGTGTTCGATGCCGAAATCGAGATGCGCAATCCGCCAGCGACCTTTATCAACCTCAAATAAGCCCCCTGTTGAGGAGTGCCTGATGAAATACCGTCTGGGCAATGCCCGAGTCGATGCCCACCCAGACAGTTGGATCGCGCCCAATGCGACGGTCATCGGCAATGTCCGACTGGAGCCGGGCGCAAGTGTCTGGTTCGGCGCCGTGCTGCGTGGTGACAACGAGCTGATCCACATTGGTGAAAACAGCAACGTCCAGGATGGCACCGTCATGCACACCGACATGGGCTATCCGCTCAGTATTGGCAAGTCGGTCACCATCGGTCACAACGTCATGCTGCATGGTTGCTCCGTCGGTGACTTCAGCCTGATTGGCATCAACGCGGTCGTGCTCAACGGAGCGAAGATCGGCAGGTACTGCATCATTGGCGCCAATGCGCTGATTCCCGAGGGCAAAGAAATCCCCGATGGCTCACTGGTCATGGGCTCGCCTGGCAAGGTGGTGCGGGAATTGACCGAGCAGCAGAAGAAAATGCTCGAGGCGAGTGCCGCCCATTACGTGCACAACGCGCAGCGCTATGCGCGCGACTTGGTTGAGCAGGGCGACTGATGGAAAACGAACGCCCGGTCCGCTCTCCCTGTATCCAGGTCTGTGTGCTTGATGATTACGATATCTGCAGCGGCTGCCAGCGCAGCGCTGATGAAATCACCCGCTGGGGACGCATGGATAATGCCGAGCGCCGCGAGGTGCTGGCACGCTGCGTAGAGCGCGCCCGCGCTGGCGGTTTTTACCTGACGCCTCCCAGCCACGTATCTTGACCCTCCGAGGAAGTGACATGCCCCGTATTGGAACCCCCTTGTCGCCCTGTGCGACCCGCGTACTGCTGTGTGGCTCTGGCGAGCTCGGCAAGGAGGTGGTGATCGAACTGCAGCGCCTGGGCTGCGAAGTGATCGCCGTGGATCGTTATGCCAACGCCCCTGCCATGCAGGTCGCCCATCGCAGTCATGTGATCAGCATGCTCGACGGCGCCGCGCTCAGGGCTGTAATCGAAGCAGAGCGTCCGCATTACATCGTTCCCGAGATCGAGGCCATTGCCACATCGACACTGGTGGAATTGGAAGCCGAAGGCTATACCGTGGTCCCGACTGCGCGAGCTGCGCAGCTGACGATGAACCGCGAAGGTATTCGCCGCCTGGCTGCCGAGGAGCTGGGCCTGCCTACCTCCCCTTATCGTTTTGCTGACTCCTTCGAGGACTATCGCGCAGCCGTCGCCAGTGTCGGCTATCCCTGCGTGGTGAAGCCGATCATGAGCTCGTCCGGCAAGGGGCAGTCAGTCCTCAAGAGCGATGCTGACCTGCAGGCAGCCTGGGACTATGCCCAAGAGGGTGGTCGTGCGGGCAAGGGGCGGGTCATCGTTGAAGGCTTCATCGACTTCGACTACGAAATCACCCTGCTCACTGTCCGTCATGTCGGTGGCACCAGCTTCTGCGCCCCCATTGGTCACCGTCAGGTAAAGGGCGACTACCATGAATCCTGGCAGCCCCAGGCGATGAGCCCTGATGCACTGGCCGAATCCGAGCGAATTGCCAGAGCGGTCACCGAGGCCCTCGGCGGCCGCGGCCTGTTTGGCGTCGAACTGTTCGTCAAGGGCGACCAGGTGTGGTTCAGTGAGGTTTCACCGCGCCCCCACGACACCGGTCTGGTCACCCTGATCTCCCAGGAGCTCTCCGAGTTTGCCCTGCATGCCCGGGCCATCCTTGGTCTGCCGATTCCGGTCATTCGCCAGCAAGGGCCGTCGGCCTCGGCGGTAATCCTGGTGGAGGGGTGCTCCAGCCAAGTCAGCTTCGGCAATCTGGGTGCGGCATTAAGTGAGCCGGACACGGCGTTGCGTCTGTTCGGCAAGCCAGAAGTGGATGGCCAGCGCCGCATGGGGGTGGCCTTGGCTCGGGATGAGTCGGTCGAAGCCGCGAGGCAGAAGGCCACCCGTTCGGCCCAGGCCGTCCAAGTCGAGCTGTGAGTCGCCTGGCGGGGTTCTTGTGGTGGGCGACGGCAATGCCGTTACTGCCACTGGTCCTGCCAATGGCGGTACTTGCCCGTCGATCCGCCTTGCGTCTGGCGCCTGCTGCCGGGCCGCAACAGGGATTGGTGGGCGATGCATACCCCGGTGAACCGCTGCGGTTGTTGCTGATTGGTGAATCGACTGTCGTGGGTGTCGGAGCGTCCTGTCTTGATCACGCGCTAATCGGGCGGCTGGCCAGTGCGCTGGCCAAGAGGCTGGCGCGTCAGGTGGCTTGGCGGGCTTGCGGCGAAAACGGCATTACGGCGGCGGGCGCTGTCGAGAGGCTGCTGCCGGATGTTCAGGGCGAGGCAGTCGACCTGCTGATACTGGTTTTCGGAGTCAACGACACTACTCATTTCAGTTCAGCTCGCACCTGGGGTGAATCGCTGCTGGCATTGGCCCGTCCCTTCTCGGAACGCGGCTCTCGCGTTGCCCTGGCCGGCGTGCCGCCCCTTCAGTACTTTTCAGCGTTGCCCTGGCTGCTCCGGCTATTGCTGGGATGGCGTGCTCGACTGCTTGATCGACGGCTCAGGGAGTTGGCTGCGCGCGAGGGACTGGGCTATTGCGCGACCACGCTGGAGATGCGCGCCGAGTACCTGGCGCTTGATGGCTATCATCCGTCGCAGCGAGGTTATGAGGTCTGGGCGGAGGCGATGGCAGACTGGCTTATTGCATCGGCGTCGGGGCTGTCCCCGGCCCAGTCGCTGAGTGGCGCGGCTGATGGCAACGTATGGGGTGCGAACTGAGGGCTATGGCCTGACTGAAAGGTCCGCGCGCCAGGCCAGAACGCGCTGCACGCGGTTTTCCCCGGACTGCAGGATTTCCAGTCGATAAGGTCCGACCTTCAGGCATACGCTGCAATCTGGAATCTGCTCCAGGGCCTCGGTGACCAGCCCATTGAGGGTCTTGGGGCCATCGCAGGGCAAGTGCCAGCCCAATACCCGGTTCAACTCGCGCAGATGAAGAGCGCCATCGAGTTCGTAGCGGCCATTCTCCAGGGGCTTGATGCCAGGGTTTGGGCTGAAGTCCTCCAGGCTGCCGAACTCGCCTACCAGCTCCTGGAAGATATCTTCCAGGCTGACCAGGCCCACCACGTCGCCGTACTCGTCGACCACAATCCCCAGGCGCCGCTGGTTCTTCTGGAAGTTCACCAGCTGCGTAAGCAGTGGCGTGCTTTCCGGAATGAAATAGGTCTCCCGGCTAGCGGTGAGCAGCGATTCGGCGCTGGGCAGGCCTTCTGCCATCAGGCGCGGCACTTGGCGCAGGTGCAGGATTCCCTCTATTTGGTTGATATCTTCACGGAATAGCGGGAGGCGGGTATGGGTAGCGTTGCGCAATTGCTCCTGCAGCGCCTCTGGCGGTGTGGCCAGGTCGATGCCTTGGATCTCGCTCCGCGGAATCATGATGGCGCTGACGGTCACCTTCTGCAGCGCGCCGATCATTGCAACCGGGAGGCGGGATTGCGGCTGGATCTTAACGCCTCGTCGGCGCCGAGATAGGATCCAGGCTACTAGCGCGGCTGCCAGTAGGGCGAGGGTCAGGCCAAGCAGGAAACCGACGAGTAGTCCGTGCATGGCCTGTAGTCAGATGTGCAGGATGAATTCGCGGACGAGCTTGCTGCCGAAGTAGGCCAGCATCAGCAGGCAGAAGCCTGCCAGGGTCCAGCGTACGGCTTTATGTCCACGCCAGCCCAGTTGGTGGCGACCCCACAGCAGCACGCCAAACACGATCCAGGCGATGCAGGACAGGATGGTCTTGTGCGCCAGGTGCTGGGCGAACAGGTTGTCGACGAACAGCCAGCCCGACAGTAGCGACAGAGACAGCAGGCTCCAGCCAGCCCACAGGAAGCCGAACAGCAGGCTCTCCATGGTCTGTAGCGCGGGGAAGTTCTTGATCAGTCCGGATGGGTGCTTGTGCTTGAGTTGGTAGTCCTGCAAGAGCAGGAGCAGCGCCTGGAACACGGCGATTGTCAGTAGGCCGTAGGCCAGGATGGACAGGAGGATGTGCGAGAGGATGCCTATGTGCTCGTCGATTGGCTGCGCCGTGCCGCCGGGCATGAACGCCGCCAGCAATACGGTCAGTGCGCCCAGTGGCAGCAGGAGCATCAGCAGGTTCTCGACTGGAATTCGAGCGCAAGCCACCAGAATCAGCAGGATCACCGCAGCGGCGATCAGACTGGCCGCATTGAAGAAATCCAGGTTCAGTCCTGCCGGGGTTACCAGCTGGAAGAACAGGCTGACGCCATGGGCGAGCAGAGCCGCCGCGCCGCAGAGGATCAGCAGCCGCTTGTTCGGTGTTGCGCGCTGGCTCAGGCGCAGGCCTTGATAGCCAGAGGCGCCCGCATAGAGGAAAGCAGCCAGGAGGCTGGGCAGCAGAGGGTGCATAAGTCCTTGTAAGGCAAGCCCGAAAGGCCGTGAGTGTGGCATACAAGGCCGGCGGGTGAAAGACCGCTGGCGGTGTCGGTGCCGCCGACACTTCGCTATAATCCGCCGCCTGCCGCTAGCTCAGCCGGGGCTCCTGAGAGCCCGAAAGGAACGCGCATGTTTGAAAACCTAACCGACCGCCTCTCGCAGACGCTGCGCCATGTCACCGGCAAGGCCAAGCTGACCGAGGACAACATCAAGGACACCCTGCGTGAAGTGCGCATGGCCCTGCTCGAGGCCGACGTCGCCTTGTCAGTGGTCAAGGACTTCGTGGGCAAGATCAAGGAACGCGCAGTCGGTACCGAGGTGTCGAAGAGCCTGACGCCGGGGCAGGCTTTCGTGAAGATCGTCCAGGCCGAGCTGGTGGATCTGATGGGCGCCGCCAACGAAGATCTGTCGCTCAATGCTGCGCCACCGGCGGTCATCCTCATGGCCGGCCTGCAGGGCGCGGGCAAGACCACCACTGTTGGCAAACTGGCGCGCTTCCTCAAGGAGCGCAAGAAGAAGTCGGTACTGGTCGTGTCGGCGGACGTCTACCGCCCGGCGGCGATCAAGCAGCTGGAAACCCTGGCCAACGATCTCGACGTGACGTTCTTCCCGTCGGACACCAGCCAGAAGCCGGTGGATATCGCCCAGGCGGCGATCCGTGAGGCCAGGCTCAAGTTCATCGATGTGGTCATCGTCGACACCGCCGGCCGACTGCACGTCGACGCGGAAATGATGAGCGAAATCCAGCAGGTCCATGCCGCGATCAAACCGGTAGAGACGTTGTTCGTGGTCGATGCGATGACCGGTCAGGATGCTGCCAATACCGCCAAGGCCTTCAATGATGCCCTGCCGCTCACTGGCGTGGTGCTGACCAAGGTGGACGGTGACGCCCGCGGCGGTGCCGCCCTGTCGGTGCGTGCCATCACCGGCAAGCCGATCAAGTTCCTCGGTATGGGCGAGAAGAGCGAAGCCCTCGACCCGTTCCACCCGGACCGTATCGCCTCGCGCATCCTCGGCATGGGTGACGTCCTCAGCCTGATCGAGCAGGCTGAGCAGAGCATGGATCGCGAGAAGGCCGAGAAACTCGCGAAAAAGATCAAGAAGGGCAAGGGCTTCGACCTCGAAGACTTCCGTGACCAGTTGCAGCAGATGAAGAGCATGGGCGGTCTCGGCAGCCTGATGGACAAACTGCCGATGCTGGGAGGTGTGAACCTGTCCCAGATGGGCAATGCCCAGAACGCGGCGGAGAAGCAGTTCAAGCAGATGGAGGCAATCATCAACTCCATGACGCCGGCCGAACGCCGCGATCCAGACGTGATCAGTGGATCGCGCAAGCGCCGCATCGCCCTGGGCTCCGGCACCCAGGTGCAGGATGTCGGACGTCTGATCAAGCAGCACAAGCAGATGCAGAAAATGATGAAGAAAGTCACTGCCAAGGGTGGCATGGCCAGGATGATGCGTGGCATGGGGGGGATGTTCCCTGGCGGGATGCCGAAGATGTGAAATCTGGCCGCCGACCGGAGGCCAGTAAAAAGAGATTTGCAATCGGCTGGATAATCTTTAGAATATGCGGCCTTTCGGGCCCATGGCCCATGTGTGCATACAGCTTGAAAAGCACCGACTACAGGAACGAAGTTCAATGGTAACCATCCGTCTTGCCCGTGGCGGCTCCAAGAAGCGCCCCTTCTACCACCTGACCGTGACCAACAGCCGCAATGCGCGCGATGGTCGCTTCGTTGAGCGCATCGGCTTCTTCAACCCGGTTGCTCAGGGTGCAGAAGTGAAGCTCTCCGTGAACCAGGAGCGTGCCAGCTACTGGCTGAGCCAGGGCGCCCAGCCGTCTGAGCGTGTTGCTCAGCTGCTGAAGGAAGCTGCCAAGGCTGCTGCCTAAGCATCTTTATGAGCACGACGCCGGCCCCCGCCGAGGATCTGATCGTTCTCGGCAAGATATTCTCGGTGCATGGCGTACGTGGCGAGGTGAAGGTCTACTCCTTCACCGATCCGCTGGATAACGTGCTCGATTACCGCCGTTGGACGCTTAAGCGTGACAACGAGGTAAAGCAGGTCGAGGTCATCAGTGGGCGTGTGCATGGCAAGGTCCTGGTGGCAAAGCTGAAGGGATTGGACGACCGTGATGTCGCCCGCACTTACGCAGGTTTTGAAATTTGCGTGCCTCGCAGTGAGCTGCCCGAACTCAGCGATGACGAGTTCTACTGGTACCAGTTGGAAGGTCTCAATGTGATCAACCAGGACGGGCAATTGCTCGGCCGTGTCGATCATCTTCTCGAGACCGGTGCCAACGACGTGATGGTGGTCAAGCCCTGCGCTGGCAGCCTGGATGACCGTGAGCGCCTTCTGCCCTATACGGAGCAGTGTGTGCAATCGGTCGATCTGGATGCCGGTGAAATGCGGGTGGATTGGGACGCCGATTTCTAAGGGCCTGACTTGAAAAGCATGCAGGTCGAAGTCATCAGCATCTTTCCCGAGATGTTCGCCGCCATCAGCGAATACGGCATTACCAGCCGTGCGGTGAAGCAGGGGCTCTTGAAGCTGAACTGCTGGAATCCGCGTAGCTTCACCGAAGATCGTCACCAGACGGTGGACGATCGCCCTTTCGGTGGTGGCCCAGGCATGGTCATGAAGATCCAGCCCCTGGAACGAGCCCTGGCAGCAGCCAAGGCGGCCGCAGGGGAGCGTGCGAAGGTGATTTACCTCTCACCGCAAGGGCGCCAATTGAAACAGGCGGCCGTGCGCGAGCTGGCGAACGAGGATGCTTTGATCCTCATTGCTGGTCGCTACGAAGGCATCGACGAGCGCTTCATTGAGGAGCACGTCGATGAGGAATGGTCGATTGGCGACTACGTCCTGTCCGGCGGTGAGCTGCCGGCCATGGTGCTGATCGATGCGGTGACGCGGTTGTTGCCTGGCGCGCTGGGCCACGCGGACTCCGCCGAGGAGGACTCCTTTACGGACGGCCTGCTCGATTGTCCGCACTACACTCGACCCGAGGTGTACGCAGACAAGCGTGTTCCTGAGGTGCTGCTTAGCGGCAACCACGAACACATCCGGCGATGGCGTTTGCAGCAGGCCTTAGGGCGCACCTGGGAACGTCGGGCTGATCTTCTGGATTGCCGCTCGCTTTCTGGAGAAGAGAAAAAGCTGCTGGAGGAATACATCCGCCAGCGGGACGATAGTTAACGTATCGATGGCAGGCCAGAAGCCTGTCTTAGGAGCATAGCGATGACCAACAAGATTATTCAGCAGCTCGAAGCTGAGCAAATGAGCAAAGAGATTCCGGCTTTCGCCCCGGGCGACACCGTAATCGTTCAAGTTAAAGTGAAGGAAGGCGACCGTCAGCGTCTGCAGGCCTTCGAAGGTGTGGTCATCGCCAAGCGCAACCGCGGCCTGAACAGCGCGTTCACCGTGCGCAAGATTTCCAACGGCGTAGGCGTAGAGCGTACTTTCCAGACCTACTCCCCGCTGGTTGACAGCCTGTCCGTCAAGCGCCGCGGTGACGTGCGCAAGGCCAAGCTGTACTACCTCCGCGACCTGTCCGGCAAGGCTGCTCGCATCAAGGAGAAGCTGGTCTAAACGACCGGTTTCGAAGAAAACCCGCCCAGGTTCGCCTCGGCGGGTTTTTTCATGCCTGTTTGGGTCTCAAGGTTTGCTCGAGTTGTTCGAGGGCGTCTTCGACGCGTTCCACGCCTTCGCGCAATGAGGCCAGCGGGGCAGGGGTTGGGCACAGCGTCTCGAGGCGCTGACAACTGTCGATCAGGTGCATCGCCTCGATGATTTTGGCGGCGCCCTTGATCTTCTGCGCCAGCCCTGCGATGCCTTGCCAGTCCTGCTGTTCAGCGAGTGCGCGTAATTGGTCGAGATCCTCTTTGTTTGCTCGCAAAGCCTCATCGATCAAGCGTGAATCGAGGGTTGGATCTCCTCCGGTAAGCAGGCCCTTCTGGTGTGCGACGCCGTCGAACATGCGCACCGTCCGCTCCGCCTCTTGCGGTGAGAGCGAGGGGGCGAGTAGGGGGGCGACTTCGGCCAATTGCACCTTCGGATAGGTGCGACGCAGGAAGTTGAGCAGGGGGTAGCCGCGCGAAACGGCTGCGCTTGCCGGCCAGAGCCTCCGGACTGGCGGCTGCTTCCGGCTGCCGGGGGGGGCGGTGACAAAGGAAACACTTATATAGGGGCGGGTGAAGCTGACGGCCTTCTCGAGGGGCCTTCTGGGGCTCGGTGCACCGATCATGTCAGCCAGGTTGCTTTTCAGGCTATCGAGCATGCCATCCATGCTGGCAGTGCGGACAATCTCGAAGCCCGGTCCGGTGCGCAGGCGCACCTGTTCAAGAGCATCGGCGGTAATGCCGTGATAGTTGCCTTCACTATCGTAAAAGGTTGCCGGCGTGTGGTTGCCATATGTGGCGACGCATACGACCGAGCGCTGCTTTGGTCACGTCTGCTCAGCGGACATAGGAGGTGGCTCGGAGTCCGGCAAGGTGGGCGTGTCGCCGCAGCTCCATCGCTTCATGAGGCGGGGTCGATGGCGCTCAGGGGGAGGGCGGCTGAAGAGGGCGTTGAGCATGCGGTACAGCGTGCCTACCACGGTCATGCGTAGGCCACGCTTGTTGTAGATAGCCTTGTGCAGCAGAATTCCCCGCAGCTTTGACCAGAGCTCGTCACTGAGCAGTAATCGGGGCATTGCCAATTCGTTTTGTTACGGTGTGAGAGCTTGAGCAATACGATTTTTCTCTTTCACGTCAAGGGCTTGTCGCGAAACGGCAACAACCCCTAGTCCAACCTCACAGAAAAGCAGCTTGCCATGTCCGCCCTGGAGCATCCCCTTATCGATCGATTTCTTGAGGCCCTCTGGCTTGAAAAAGGCCTTTCACCCCATACCCGTGATGCCTACCGCAGCGATCTTGCCCACTTCAACGGTTGGCTGGATGCACGTGGCCTGGTGTTGGAGGCGGCCGGGCGCGAGCTGATCCTGGATCACTTGGCCTGGCGCCTGGCGGAGGGTTACAAGGCTCGCTCGACCGCACGCTTTCTCTCCGGCGTGCGCGGTTTCTATCGCTACCTGCTGCGTGAAGGGGTGATCAGTGAGGACCCGACCCTTCAGGTGGATCTGCCGCAACTCGGGCGTCCGCTGCCCAAGTCCCTCTCCGAAGCTGATGTAGAGGCGCTGTTGCAGGCCCCCGACCTGGAAGACCCGATCGGCCTGCGTGACCGCGCCATGCTCGAAGTGCTCTACGCCTGCGGCCTGCGGGTCAGTGAATTGGTGGGCTTGACGCTGGAGCAGGTCAACCTGCGCCAGGGCGTGCTCAAGGTATTCGGCAAGGGCAGCAAGGAGCGGCTCGTGCCGTTGGGCGAAGAAGCCATCCTCTGGATTGAACGCTACCAGCGGCAGGCGCGCCCCTTTCTCCTCTCCGGCAAGCCTAGCGATGTGTTGTTTCCAAGCATGCGGGGTGAGCAGATGACCCGACAGACCTTCTGGCACCGTATCAAGCACCACGCCCAGGTCGCGTGCATTGCCAAGTCGCTTTCGCCGCACACCTTGCGCCATGCCTTTGCCACTCACCTGCTCAACCATGGCGCCGACCTGCGTGTCGTGCAGATGCTGCTCGGCCACAGCGACCTGTCCACCACCCAGATCTATACCCACATCGCTCGTGCGCGATTGCAGGAGTTGCATGCCCAGCACCATCCGCGAGGCTGAGACTGCCGGGGTCGGATTCATCCCACCGAGCGCCTGGCGTCGGCGTTGGAGGCCTTCTGTGTTAGGCTTGGGCGATCGTACGAACGTCCGCCGCTCGACAGGAGTATCCATGCGCGTGACCCGCCTTTGCGCTGCCCTGGCCCTTGGCCTGGCCAGTACCCTCAGCCTGGCTGCCGACCCTGACCAGGCTATCCGCAAGACTCTCGATACGCTGCAACTGGGCGTGCCCGTCGAAAGCATTGCCGAAAGCCCCATGACCGGTATCTACCAGGTCCAGCTCAAGGGCGGCCGCATGCTTTACACCAGCGCCGACGGGCAGTTCCTGATGCAGGGCTACCTCTATCAGATCAAGGACGGAAAGCCGGTAAACCTTACCGAGCAAGCCGAGAGCCGCTCCATCGCCAAGGAGATCAATGCGATTCCCAAGAGCGAGATGGTGGTGTTCTCTCCCAAGGAGCCGGCCAAGGCGCATATCACTGTCTTCACCGACACCGACTGTGGCTATTGCCAGAAACTGCACAGCGAAGTGCCTGAACTCAATCGCCGTGGCATCGAAGTGCGCTATGTTGCCTTCCCGCGTCAGGGTATCGGCAGCCATGGCTACAACAGTCTGGTCAGCGTCTGGTGCAGCAAGGACCGTCAGGCCGCGATGGACAAGGCCAAGTCCCGCCAGGAGCTGCCCGCCGCTACTTGCGATAACCCGGTGGCCAAGCAGTTCGAACTGGGCCAAATGATCGGCGTGAATGGCACCCCGGCCATAGTCCTGGGTAACGGCCAGATGATCCCGGGTTACCAGCCGGCGCCGCAGTTGGCGAAATTGGCCCTGGAGGCCAAGTAACCTGCAGGCCCGGCTCGATTGACCAAAATTCAGCCGCTTCGTAAAGTGCGGCTCTTTTCCGCGGGCGGGGCGATCCCGGCCGTTTTCGCAGTGATGATGGGGAGTTCAGCGTGAAGCCGGTAAAAGTAGGCATCTGTGGCCTGGGGACCGTCGGTGGCGGCACCTTCAACGTACTCAAACGCAACGCCGAGGAGATTGCGCGCCGTGCCGGGCGCGGAATCGAGGTTGCCCAGATTGCCGCTCGTCGCCCCAACCCGAAGTGTGAAACCGGTACCACCCCCATCACCGCGGACATCTTCGAACTGGTCGACAACCCGGAAATCGACATCGTCATCGAGCTGATCGGTGGCTACACCCTGGCTCGCGACCTGGTTCTCAAGGCCATCGACAACGGCAAGCACGTCGTTACTGCGAACAAGGCGCTGATCGCCGTGCACGGCAATGAAATCTTCGCCAAGGCCCGTGAGAAGGGCGTCATGGTTGCCTTCGAGGCTGCCGTGGCTGGCGGTATTCCGGTGATCAAGGCGATCCGCGAGGGCCTGGCTGCCAACCGCATCAACTGGCTGGCCGGCATCATCAACGGCACTGGCAACTTCATCCTCACCGAAATGCGCGAGAAAGGCCGTGCTTTCGATGATGTATTGAAGGAAGCGCAAGCGCTGGGCTACGCCGAGGCTGATCCGACCTTCGACGTCGAAGGCATCGATGCCGCTCACAAGCTGACGATCCTCGCGTCCATCGCTTTCGGTATCCCGCTGCAGTTCGACAAGGCCTACACCGAGGGCATCACCAAGCTCACCACCGCCGACGTCAACTATGCCGAAGCCCTCGGCTACCGTATCAAGCACTTGGGCGTGGCGCGTCGTACCGATAGCGGCATCGAGCTGCGTGTGCACCCGACACTGATCCCTGCCGATCGCCTGATCGCCAACGTCAACGGCGTGATGAACGCCGTGATGGTCAACGGCGACGCCGCTGGCAGCACCCTGTTCTACGGCGCTGGCGCCGGCATGGAGCCCACTGCTTCGGCCGTTGTGGCCGACGTGGTCGACGTGGTTCGCGCACTGACCACCGACCCGGAGAATCACGTTCCGCACCTGGCCTTCCAGCCGGACTCACTGTCCGACCACCCGATCCTGCCGATCGAAGACTGCGAGAGCGCCTACTACCTGCGCATCCAGGCCAAAGACCATCCGGGCGTGCTGGCACAGGTGGCCACCATCCTCTCCGAGCGTGGCATCAACATCGAATCGATCATGCAGAAAGAAGTCGAAGAGCAAGACGGCCTGGTGCCGATGATCCTGGTTACCCACCGGGTCGTCGAGGCGCGCGTCAACGACGCCATTGCCGCGCTGGAAGCTCTGGATGACGTGGTAGGCAGCGTTGTGCGCATCCGCGTCGAGCAACTGAACTAAGCAGCCGCCGGCGCGGGTGGTGGAGGGCAGGGGCGATCCCCCGGCGACCCTTCCTGTGCCGGAAGCTCGAAACCAAGGTTTGAAGCTATGCGTTATATCAGTACCCGCGGCCAGGCACCGGCCTTGAACTTCGAAGACGTCCTGCTGGCCGGCCTGGCCAGCGACGGCGGCCTCTACGTGCCAGAAAACCTGCCGCGCTTCACCCAGGAAGAAATCGCCTCCTGGGCTGGCCTGCCTTACCACGAACTGGCCTTCCGCGTGATGCGCCCCTTCGTGACCGGCAGCATCCCGGATGCCGAATTCAAGAAAATCCTCGAAGAAACCTACGGCGTCTTCGCCCATAACGCGGTGGCGCCGCTGCGCCAGCTGAACGGCAATGAGTGGGTGCTGGAGCTGTTCCATGGCCCGACCCTGGCGTTCAAGGATTTCGCCCTGCAGCTGCTCGGTCGCCTGCTCGACTACGTGCTAGCCAAGCGCGGGGAGCGTGTGGTGATCATCGGCGCCACCTCCGGTGACACCGGCTCGGCGGCCATCGAAGGTTGCCGCCGCTGCGACAATGTCGACATCTTCATCCTGCATCCGCACAACCGCGTGTCGGAAGTGCAGCGCCGCCAGATGACCACCATCCTCGGCGACAACATCCATAACATCGCTGTCGAGGGCAACTTCGACGACTGCCAGGAGATGGTCAAGGCGAGCTTCGCCGACCAGGGCTTCCTCAAGGGCACCCGTCTGGTAGCGGTCAACTCGATCAACTGGGCGCGGATCATGGCCCAGATCGTCTACTACTTCCACGCAGCGATCCAACTCGGTGGGCCGGCCCGTTCCGTGGCCTTCTCGGTACCCACTGGCAACTTCGGCGACATCTTCGCCGGTTACCTGGCGCGCAACATGGGGCTGCCTATCAACCAGTTGATCGTCGCCACCAACCGCAACGACATCCTGCACCGCTTCATGAGCGGCAACCAGTACGTCAAGGACACCCTGCACCCGACCCTGTCGCCGTCCATGGACATCATGGTGTCGTCCAACTTCGAGCGTCTGCTGTTCGACCTGCACGGCCGCAATGGCGCTGCTATCGCCAGTCTGATGGACACCTTCAAGCAGGGCGGCGGCTTCAGCGTCGAGGAAGACCGCTGGACCGAAGCGCGCAAACTGTTCGACTCGTTGGCTGTGGATGACGAAGCCACGTGCGAGACCATCGCCGAGGTGTTCGAGGAGTGTGGCGAGCTGCTCGACCCGCACACAGCCATTGGCGTCCGTGCCGCTCGCGAGTGCCGCCGCAGCCTGGCCATCCCGATGGTGACCCTGGGCACGGCGCACCCGGTGAAGTTCCCGGAAGCGGTCGAGAAGGCTGGCGTTGGCCAGGTTCCGGCACTGCCGGCGCACCTTGCCGACCTGTTCCAGCGGGAAGAGCGTTGCACCGTACTGCCGAACGACCTGAAGCAGATCCAGGCCTTCGTCAGCCAACATGGCAACCGCGGCAAGCCGCTCTAAGCCAAGGCGCAAGCCACAAGAAAGGCCGGTTACCGAGAGGTGCCGGCCTTTTTCATGCCAGGGTTTCCTGTGGAGGAAAACCCTTGTAGAGGCAAATTCTTGTTGGGACGAATTCGCCCCCACAGGGAAAGCCGGCTCCCAGCCCTCAGCGATCAGATCGCCCCATCCGCCTTCAACGCCGCCACTTGCTCAGCGCTGTAACCCAGCCCCGCCAGCACCTCGGCGTTGTGCTCGCCCAGCTCCGGGCCGACCCATTCGGCCGAGCCGGGGGTTTCCGACAACTTGGGCACGATGCCGGGCATCTTGAACGGTTTGCCGTCCGGCAACTTCGCCGAGAGGAACATCTCGCGGGCGAGGAATTGCGGGTCGCTGAACATGTCTTCGGCGGAGAAGATCCGGCTGGCTGGCACCTCGGCGCGGTTCAGCATGGTCAGCACCTCCTCCAGCGGAAGTGAGCCCACCCAGCGGTCGATCACGCCGTAGAGTTCATCGCGACGGGCATCGCGGCCGGCGTTGTCGGCCAGTTGAGGGTCGTTGGCCAGGTCATCCCGGCCGATGGCCTGCATGAAGCGTTTGAAGATCGCATCGCCGTTGGCGCCGATCTGCACATGCTTGCCGTCGACGCTCGTATGGATGGAGGAGGGTGTGATGCCGGGCATGATGTTGCCGGTGCGTTCGCGGATGAAGCCGAACACATCGAACTCCGGCACCATGCTTTCCATCATGGCGAATACCGCCTCGTAGAGCGCCACGTCCACCACTTGGCCCTGGCCGCCATTGACTTCGCGATGGCGTAGCGCCATCAGCGCACCGATGACGCCCCAGAGCGCGGCGATGGAGTCGCCGATGGAAATGCCGGTACGCACCGGCGGGCGATCTTCGAAACCGGTGATGTAACGCAGTCCGCCCATGGATTCGCCTACGGCGCCGAAGCCTGGTTGGTCCTTGTACGGGCCGCTCTGGCCGAAACCGGAAAGACGCACCATGACCAGCTTCGGGTTCAGCGCATGGAGCACCTCCCAACCAAGGCCGAGCTTTTCCAGTACACCGGGTCGGAAGTTCTCGATCAGGATGTCCGCTTCTGCCAGCAATTTCTTGAGTATTTCCTGGCCGTCGGGATGCTTCAGGTCGAGGGTCAGCGACTTCTTGTTACGCGCCTGCACGAACCACCAGAGCGAGGTACCTTCGTACAGCTTGCGCCACTTGCGCAGCGGATCACCGCCATCCGGTGACTCGATCTTTATCACCTCGGCACCGAACTCGGCGCACAGACGAGAGGCGAAGGGGCCAGCGATCAGGGTGCCGAGTTCGACCACTTTGAGGCCGGCGAGAGGTTTGGCAGGTGCGTTCATCGGGTAATCCATGGGCTAGGCAATGGCGGCGACTCTACTCTGTGGTGTTTGCAGCGAACAGCCCGTATTGCCGCTGGCGCCCCCCTCCGGGCCGACTTAAAGTGCTTGCAGGACCCCCATTCGCGCTCGCCGACCGCCATGCCAACCCGCCCTGCAATCCGCTGCCACTTGGCGCCCAGTCCGCACCGGGAGGAGGGCATGTGCAACTGAATATCCCCACCCTGATGCTTGTGGATATCTACATCCTCGCTCTGGTGGGCATTCTCATGCTCCACGCTTGGCGTCGCGGTCGTCGCGAACCGACTCTGGGCTATCTGGCCGCGATGCTTCTGCTCGGAGCGCTTGGCACGGTTCTCGGCGGCCTGCGTGGCATTGGCATGGACTACGTCCCGTTGGTCATCGGTAACGTGGTACTGCAATTGTGCGGGGCGATGAACTGGACCGCCATGCGCGTATTTGCCGGACGCCAACCACACTTGCCGGGCATTTGCGCGGGCGCGGTGATCTGGGCGCTGCTCTGTCTCAACCCCGCCTTCTACGAGTCGCTGACGGTGCGCGTGGCCCTCAGTTCGATCATAACCGTCAGTTACGCTGGGCTCAGTGCCTTTGAGCTCTGGCGCAGCCGCAAGAGCCTGGAAGTGGCCTACGTGCCGGCTCTGGTCCTGACGATTTTCCACATGGGCTTCTACTGCGTGCGCATCGTGGTCGACCGCGGCATGCCTTTCGAGCAGGCCTTGGCCAGTTCAGGTCAGGGCACCAGCTTCTTCTCGCTGCTGGTCTTCGAGACCCTGCTCTACGCCATCGGCATTGCCTTCGTGACCTTGGCGATGGTCAAAGAGCGCGCCGAGCTGAAGTTTCGTGCCGCCGCTTACTGCGACCCCCTGACTGGCGTCGGCAACCGTCGGGCTTTCATGTCGTCGGGCGAATACCTGCTGGCCAGCTGTGAGCATCGCCAGGAGCCGGCGGCCCTGCTTCTATGCGATCTGGATTACTTCAAGCGGCTCAATGACAACTTCGGTCATGCAGCCGGGGACGAGGCTTTGGTGGCCTTCAGCCGGATCGCCGTCAGCAGCATGCGCAAGCAGGATGTGTTCGGTCGCATTGGCGGTGAGGAGTTCGCCTGCTTGCTGGCCGATGCCGACGATGAGGCGGCCGCGCAGGTGGCCGAACGTATCCGTCGTGAGTTCGCCGATTTGCCGGCTCAAGAGCCGGGGCTGCTCAGCGTCAGCATCGGGATCGCTGGCACCCGAGAGGCCGGATACGATCTATTTCGCTTGCTGTCGCTGGCGGACGAAGCGCTCTATGCCGCCAAGGACAAGGGACGCAACCGTATCCAGCGCTACACCGCCGATTAGCCGGAAGTCAGCCAAGGTGGAGGAATCAGGGTAGACTTGCGGCCTTTGCGAATCACCAAGAAGCCCCCAATGGCCCTCCAAGCGACCCCCTACAAAGTCGAGCTCAACCTCACGGATCTCGACCGCAACGTCTATGAAAATCTGCGTTTCACCGTTGCCAAGCACCCCTCGGAAACCGAAGAGCGCCTGGCGGTGCGGTTGATCGCCTATGTCCTCTGGTATCACGAGCAACTGGCCTTCGGGCGTGGCTTGTCGGATGTCGACGAGCCGGCGCTGTGGGAGAAGAGCCTGGACGACCGCGTGCTGCACTGGATCGAAGTGGGCCAGCCGGATGCCGAGCGCATCACATGGTGCTCTCGCCGTACCGAGCGGTTCAGCCTGGTTACCTACGGCAACCTGCGTGTCTGGCAGACCAAGGTGCTCGACAGCGTGCGCAGCTTGAAGAACATCAATGTTGTTGCCGTGCAACAGGAGGCGCTTGAGGAACTGGCCCATGACCTACCGCGCTCGATCAGCTGGAGCGTGATGATCAGCGACGGTGCGCTCTATGTGACCGATGAGCGTGGCCAGCACGAAGTCCCGCTGGAGTGGCTCGTAGGCGAGCGCTGATCCATTTCATCTCCCCCTGGCGAGGGCGATGTCTCTCGCCCTTGGCCCCGCGCCCGGAGGGTGCGGGGAAGTCGAGTTTCAGATTGGACCGCCCATGCGTATCGAACACCGCTCCCTGCCTGACGTCCTGCCCGATCTGGGTGATTTGCCACCGCTGCTGGCCCGCTTGTACGCCTCCCGGGGCGTGCAGTCCGCCGCCGAGCTGGATAAGAGCCTGGCACGGTTGATTCCCTATCAGTTGCTCAAGGGCATCGAGGCTGCGGTGGACCTGCTGGTGCACGCACTGGAGCAGCGCCAACGCATTCTTTTCGTGGGTGACTTCGATGCCGACGGCGCCACGGCCAGCACCGTCGGCGTACTCGGCCTGCGCATGCTTGGTGTCGCCCATGTTGACTACCTGGTGCCCAACCGCTTCGAGTATGGCTACGGCTTGACGCCGGAAATCGTGGCGGTGGCCCTGGAGCGCCAGCCTGACCTGCTGGTGACCGTCGACAACGGTATTTCCAGTGTCGAAGGCGTGACCGCGGCAAAGGCTGCCGGACTGAAGGTGCTGGTGACCGACCACCACCTGCCTGGCCATGAACTGCCGGCGGCGGATGCGATCGTCAACCCTAATCAGCCGGGCTGCGAGTTCCCCAGCAAGGCCATGGCCGGTGTCGGTGTGATCTTCTACGTCCTGCTGGCCCTGCGCGCGCGCCTGCGTGAGCTGGATTGGTTCGCCCGCTCCGGGCTGAAGGAGCCGAATCTCGGCGACCTTCTCGATCTGGTAGCCCTCGGCAGCATCGCTGATGTGGTGCCGCTGGATGCCAACAACCGCATCCTGGTCCACCAGGGCCTGGCGCGCATCCGCGCCGGCCGGGCGCGGCCGGGCCTCAAGGCGATCCTCGAAGTGGCGGGGCGACCGGCTGGGCGCATCACCTCCACCGACCTGGGTTTCATCCTCGGCCCACGCCTGAATGCCGCCGGACGCCTGGATGACATGAGCCTCGGCATCGAGTGCCTGCTCTGCGAAGACGAGGCCCTGGCCCGCGACATGGCGGTGCAACTGGACCAGCTCAACCAGGATCGCAAGGCCATCGAGCAGGGCATGCAGCGCGAGGCCCTGGCCCAACTGAAAGACCTGCCGCTTGAGGACCTGCCCTTCGGCCTCTGCCTGTTCGACCCGGAATGGCACCAGGGCGTCATTGGCATTCTTGCTTCGCGCCTGAAGGAGCGTTATCACCGCCCGACCATCGCCTTCGCCGATGCTGGCGACGGACTGCTCAAGGGCTCGGCGCGTTCCGTGCCGGGCTTTCATATCCGCGATGCGCTGGATGCGGTGGCTGCCCGCCATCCGGGGCTGATCAACAAGTTCGGCGGGCATGCCATGGCCGCGGGCCTGTCGCTGCCGCAGGCGCACTTCGGCGCCTTCGCCGCCGCCTTCGATGGCGAGGTCCGTCGCCAACTCAATGAGGATGACCTGACCGGCCGGCTGCTTTCCGATGGCCAGCTCAGCGTCGAGGAGTTCCATCTGGAGCTGGCGCGCGCGTTGCGCCTGGCTGGGCCCTGGGGCCAGCACTTCCCCGAGCCGCTATTCCACGGCGTGTTCCAGATCGTCCAGCAGCGTCTAGTCGGGGAGCGACACCTCAAGTTGGTCCTGAAAAGCGAGTGCGGTTCCATCCAGCTCGACGGAATCGCCTTCAACATCGACCGCGAACTTTGGCCGAATCCCACGGTGCGCTGGGCCGAACTGGCCTACAAGCTGGATGTGAACGAATACCGCGGCAATGAAAGCGTGCAGTTGATGGTGGCGCATATAGCGCCGCGTTGATGGCACGCTGCCCACCTGCTGGCCTTACTTCCCTCTCCCCCAGCCGCTCTTGCTGAAGAGGAGAGGGGAGCCATTCCGTGCCTTGGCTTGTTCTCCTGTGTCCCCTGCAGGAGAGAATTCATTCGAGAATGCAGGCTGGAGGCCTGCCTTGTGCCCCTCCACGCCCGTCACCCTGGCCTGGCATCCTCCTCATTCCGGTCTACGCTCTTCCATTCCCGTTGCGCCTGCAGAAAATTCTTGTCTGCCTGTCGATTCAGTCGTAGCCCGTTCGACCAATTAGCACAGCCAGCAGGCAAGGGCCGCAGCCTGGCGTTCGGGCCACCCAACAGGAGAACAACGATGCGCTTCATGGTGATAGTCAAAGCAACCAAGGAATCTGAAGCGGGCGTCATGCCAAGCGAAGAGCTGCTCGCGGCAATGGGCCAGTACAACGAAGAGCTGGTGAATGCAGGCGTGCTGCTCGCCGGCGAGGGGCTGCATCCCAGCTCCAAGGGCGTGCGGGTGGTGTTCAACGGCAATGATCGCACTGTGATCGATGGCCCTTTCGCGGAGACTAAGGAGCTGATCGCTGGTTTTTGGCTGTTCAAGGTGAAATCCCTCGAGGAGTGCATCGAGTGGGTCAAACGTTGTCCAAACCCCATGCCCTCGGAGTCGGAGATCGAGATTCGCCAGGTGTTCGAGGCCGAGGACTTTGGTGAGGAGTTCACCCCCGAGTTGCGCGAGCAGGAGCAGCGCATTTTCGAGAAGGCTGCCAAGCAGCAGTGAACGCCCAAACCCGCAGAGAGGAGCCAGAGCCATGAAAATCGATCCCTATCTCACCTTCGACGGCCAGTGCGGCCCGGCCTTCCAGTTCTATGCCAAGTGCCTGAACGGCACTCTGGAGGCCTTCCTCACGTTCGCCGAGACACCGGCTTGCAACGAGGTGCCGGAAGACTTCCGTGACAAGATCATCCACGCCCGCCTGGCCGTTGGCGACCAGGTGATCATGGGTTCTGACTGCCCGCCACATCAGCCCTATGAGCCGATCCGCGGTATCAGTGTGTCGCTCAATGTCGACCGCGTCGTTGAAGCCGAGCGGGTGTTCAACGCCCTGGTCGAGGGTGGCCAGGTGCAGATGCCGCTGCAGCAGACCTTCTGGGCCGAGCGCTTCGGCATGCTGGTGGATCGGTTCGGGGTGCCCTGGATGGTCAACTGCGAGAAGGATCAGTAGGGGAGAGCGCTTGGGGTTGGGGAAGCGACTTTCAAGGATGGATGAGGGGAGTGGGCTTCACACTGGATTGGCAATATTGTGAGAGGCCGCTTGAAGCCATGTCGTCTGGCTGCTTATCGAGTGGCCTGAGGGCTTCCGTTCTGCCCTCGCGCTACACGCCGTTCTGAGGGCTGTCACGACGAGACGTTCCCGTCGTGCGTCCCCGTTTATTGTGCGCCCGCTCGGCCTGTTGAGGGGACCATCCCTCACCCCCGGCCCCTCTCCCTGAGGTAGAGGGGTGACTCCGCCTGCTGTTCTTCAGCGAAGGCCATGCCCGCTGCAATCTGGAATCGGGCGAAAAGAGGTGGGGCCGCAGAGTCCCCCTTCAGGAGGCTGAGCGGAGTCGTTGTGAAACGGAGCGCAGCGGAGTAACAGCCGGAGGCTGGCCCGCAGGGCGAGCGAAGCGAGTCAAGGGGACGAGCAACATGGATGTTGCGAGAGGCGTGAGGGGCCATGGATGGCCCTTTCGCGCCAGCCCCTGGAGCGGCGATGGAGGGCGGGGCCGGATGCAGGGGCAAGCCCTTTTGGTTTCTTTTGGGTGGTGCGGCATTCCGACGACTGCCAAAAGAAACTCGCCCGAGGGGACGAAACAGAAATCTGAAGCCAACGTGGCATCCAGCCAGAAACCAAAATCGGAAGCCCACGCCGCCAGCCCTCAATGTGGATTGCCAATCCGGCATGAGCCCCCAGCATCCGCCCGCTGCCCAAATCTGCCGATCTGGTCTACAAATTCCCCATCCGCCATCCAAGCAAGGACATCCCATGGACCCCTTCATGCAAGCCGCCATCGAAGAAGCTCGCCTCGGTCTCGCCGAGGGCGGCATTCCCATCGGCTCGGTCATCGTCCACCAGGGTCGCATCATCGGCCGTGGCCATAACCGGCGTATTCAGCAAGGCAGTGCCATCAAGCACGGCGAAATGGATGCGTTCGAGAATGCTGGCCGCCAACCGGCCAGCGTCTACCGCGACGCCGTGCTCTACACCACACTTTCGCCCTGCTCGATGTGCAGTGGTGCCATCCTCCTCTACGGTATCCCCAAGGTGGTGATCGGCGAGAACCAGACCTTCATGGGCGAGGAGGAGCTACTGCGCTCGCGAGGTGTGGAGCTCGAGGTCCTTCAGGATGAAAGCTGTGTAGGGTTGATGCGAGACTTCATCTCGGCAAGGCCCGAACTCTGGAATGAGGATATTGGTGAGTAGGGCGCCGCTGCCCGGTACTCGTGCGGGCGATGGGATCAACCAAAGTTCTCCTTGCTCGCTGTGTCAACCGGTTTCCAGCGTCTATGCTCAGCAAGGCGCCGAGGAGCAAATTTTGGCGCCAGGTTCGACTGGGACTCTTCAAGGAGAACTCGATGATCCCCTCTGGCCTTTCCGATCAGATGTTCTCGCGTAGCTTCCTGGATGTGCTGATTCGCGCCGGCCTTATCGCTGTGCTGGCGATCTCCTGCTATCAGGTGTTTCAGCCGTTCCTGAACCTGATGCTCTGGGCCCTGATCCTGGCGGTGACCTTCTACCCGCTGCATCTCAAGCTCAAGCATAAAATGGGGATGCGGGATGGGCAGGTGGCGACTCTGATCATTCTGGTTTCGCTGGCCCTGTTGATGGTTCCGATCTACCTGTTGGCCATTTCCATTGCTGAATCGGTCCAGGGCGCCCTGGAGCTGATCAAGGGGGGAGAGTTGCACATCCCCCCACCCAACGAATCCGTCGCCGGCTGGCCGCTAATTGGCCAGAGTCTGTTCGACTTCTGGCAGCAGGCATCTGTCGATCTGACCAGCCTGTTGAAGAAGCTCATGCCGCACCTGCGCGGTGTGGGCCTGGGCCTGCTTGGCAAACTGGCTGGGGTGGGCGCAGGCTTCTTGCTATTCATCGGAGCGTTGATCGTGGCCGGGATCGTCATGGCCTATGGCTCCAACGGAACCCAAAGTGCAGTGCAGATCGCCACGCGTATCTCGGGTCCGGAGCGGGGCCCGCAGATCGCTGAGCTCTGCACGGCCACCATACGTGCCGTCGCCCAGGGCGTGGTGGGTATCGCCTTCATCCAGATGTTGCTGGTCGGCGTCGGTTTCGTCGTCATGGGCATACCGGGCGCCGGCCTGCTGGCCTTGGCCGTCCTGCTGCTCGGCATCATGCAATTGCCCGCCACCCTCATCACCATCCCGGTGATCATCTTCGTCTTCGCCACACAGGGTCCAACGATTGGGGTGATTGTCTTCTCCATCTACACCTTCGTCGCCGGCCTGGCCGATAACGTGCTCAAACCGTTGCTGCTGGGCCGAGGGGTCAATGTGCCAATGCCTGTAGTGCTGATCGGCGCCCTGGGCGGCATGGTTACGGGCGGCATCATCGGCTTGTTCATCGGTCCGGTGATCCTGGGGGTGGGTTACATGCTGTTCTGGCACTGGGTGGAGGATCCGCGCCCGGACACAGAGCTGGGCGAAGAGAAGGCGACTTGATGCGGCTGGACCGCCCCTATGCCGTCATCACCAGTCCCAATGCGGATACTCCTGTTCGGAGCCCTCGGGCTCTCCGGCTGCGTGCAGTTGGGGCCCGACTTCCAGTCGCCACGTGAGGGCTGGATCGAGCACTGGAACAGCCCTGCGATCGAACAGGCGAGCCTGCAACACCCGCAACCTGACTTTCGCCAGTGGTGGCAGGTATTCGCTGATCCGACCCTCGATGCGCTGATCGCTGAAGCGGATGCGAACAACCCGAGCCTGGAAACTGCCGGCCTGCGGGTCGTGGAGGCCCGTGCTCAGCTCGGAATCGCCCTGAGCGGGCGCTACCCGCAGTTGCAGCAGGGGCGCGCCGACAGCGTCTATTTCGAGCGTCACCAGTCCGGAGGCAGGAACCCGCAGAACAGTCACTTCTGGGAGCACAGCGCCGGTTTCGACGTTGGCTGGGAACTGGACTTCTGGGGGCGCTTCAGCCGCGCTATCGAGTCCGCCGATGCCGCCTACTTCGCCGCGCAGGCCAACTACGAAGACGTGCTGGTTCTGCTCCGCGCCCAGGTGGCGGAAACCTATTTCACGCTGCGCACTTCCGAGGCTCGCCTGCGCATCGCCCGCGAGAATGCCAATCGGCAGAAGCGCAGCCTGGAAATAACCGAGCGCCTATTCAAAAGTGGTGACACAGGTGAGCTCGATTTCCAGCAGGCCAAGACTCAGTACCTTGGCACCCTGAGCACCATTCCTGACTTCGAGGCCCAGGTGGCGCGCACGCGCAATGCCTTGGCCGTGCTGATTGGCCGTCCGCCGAGCCCTCTGACGGAACTGCCTGAGCAGCAAGGTCTGATTCCGCTGCCCGACCGCGCCGTGCTGCAGGATGTCCCGGCCAACCTGCTGCTGCGGCGCCCGGACGTACGCGCCGCTGAACTCGCGGTTGCGGCCCAGTCTGCCCTGATCGGCGTGTCCGAAGCAGACCTGTATCCCTCCCTGAGCCTGCTGGGCAGTATTGGCTGGACGGCCACCACCCTGGATGGTGCTTCTGACAGCTTCGACCTCGTTGCCGGCCCCAGCCTGGTCTGGAATCTCTTCGACTACGGTCGCATCAAGAACAATGTGCGGGTGCAGGATGCCCGCCTGCAGCAGCTGATCGAAGCTTACCGAGATGGAGTCCGTCAGGCCGCGCGTGAAGCCGACGATGCGGCCACGGGAATGACCAAGGCGCTGGAAAGCGAAGGCATCCGCCACGAGGCTGCCCTGGCGGCAATGCGCTCGCTGGAGCTGGCCAACGACCAGTACCTTGAGGGCTTTGCGGATTTCCAGCGTGTGCTGGATGCCCAGCGCGAGCTGTTCCAGCAGCAGGAGAGTTACCTGGTCAGCCGTAACGATGCCGTGCTCAGCCTGATCGCCTTGTACAAGGCTCTCGGTGGCGGTTGGTACAGGGCAGAGCCGGTCATCGACTCGGCTACTCGCGAACAGATGGAACAACGCACCGACTGGGGCGGCCTGCTGGACGAGCCCCCGCCCACCCAAGCTTCTCCGCCCTCCGAACAAGGTGAGTGACGATGAGCGAACAACCGCAGCCTCCCGTCCCTGAATCGGCTCCGCAGGAAGTGGTGAGCGAGGCCGATCCGGTCAAAAAAGGGACGAGATGGGTGGTCGGACTGATTGTCCTGAGCCTCGCCTGGTACTTGATGGCTGATCGTTTTACGCCCTATACGCAGCAGGCGCGCGTGCAGACTTTCGTGGTGCCGGTGGCGGCCGAGGTGTCTGGCCGGGTGACCCAGGTTCACGCGCGCAACAATCTGGACGTGAAGGCGGGCGACATGTTGTTCGAGGTCGATCCGCAGCAGTATCAGATCGCGGTTGACCGCGCCCGCGCCGACCTGGAAACCACGCGTCGGCAGATCGGCGCCAGCACTGCGGCGATCGATTCGGCGCTGGCTTCCCTGCGCGCAGCGCAGGCTAACGAACTCAAGGCAAAGCAGGATAACGACCGCCTCGAGCGCCTGTACCGCGAAGACCCGGGCACCATTTCCGTACGCCGTCTCGAAGGCGCCCGAGCCACCCTTGAACAAGCCATCAGTCAGGTCGCGGCAGCCCGCGCCGACGTGCAGCGTGCGCGTGAGCAGCAGGGCGGCAGCGAGGAGGAGAACGCGCAGTTGCGCAGCGCCGCCACCGCCCTTGAGAAGGCCGAGCTGGACCTGGCCAATACCCGCATACGAGCCCGTTCGGCGGGCCTGATCACCGACCTGCGCACCGATGTCGGCCAGTATGCGGCCGCTGGCAATCCGGTCATGACGCTGATTGCGATCCACGACCTGTGGATAAGCGCAGACCTGACCGAGAACAACCTCAGCCACGTCGAGCCCGGCACACCGGTTGCGATCGTGTTGGACGCATACCCTGGCGAGGTGTTCGAGGGACGAGTACGCAGCGTCGGATATGGTGTCAGCGTTGGCCAGGCCACCGCACCGGGCACCTTGCCGACCGTGCAGAACAGCCGGGACTGGCTGCGCCCGGCGCAACGCTTTCCGGTGATCGTCGAGTTCGATCCCGGCGAGCTGCCCGGGGTGCAGGGGTTGCGGGTTGGTGGTCAGGCGGAAGTAATGGCTTTCCCCAGCAGGGGTAACCCGCTCAACCCGCTTGGCCGGCTTTTCATCCACTTCATGAGCTGGCTGTCCTATGCCTACTGAGTGCGATCCCCGCAGCCAGCGCGCGCTAAGGCTGGCCTGCGGCACTGCACTATGCCTGGCCATCAGTTTCGGTCTGGACGTGCCGATTCCGTTTCTGCCGCCGATCTTCACATTGTTCCTGCTGGCATCGTCCAATCGGCCGCTGCCCCTGAAGGCCGGACCGGGACTTGCGCTGATGATCATGCTGACCACCGGAAGTGGGCTGCTGCTGATCGCGCCCCTGCGCCATGCACAGGCGAGTGGTGTGCTGCTGGTGGGGTTGTGTCTGTTTCTCTGTTTCCGTTATGGCTTGCGCGGCGGAAACCCGCTCGTGGCCAATTTCCTGGTCATCGGCCTGACCCTGATCTCGGCGGCCGGCACCGCCGACTTCGGCCTGGCGCTGACGGTCATCGAGGCGCTGGCCAAAGGCATCCTCCTGGCCACGCTGGTTGCGGCGTTCAGCCACTGGCTGTTTCCCGATCCTGTCGATGCCCCGGCGGCACCTGCACGCCCTGTGCTGGACTCCTCCGAATCCGCCTGGATTGCCCTGCGTGCGGTATTGGTGGTGCTGCCAACCTTCCTTCTGGCGCTGATCGATCCGGCCAGCTACATGCCGGTGATCATGAAGTCGGTGAGCCTCGGGCAGCAGGTTTGCAGTACCAGCACCCGCGATGCCGGTCGTGAGTTGCTGGGCTCGACGCTGCTCGGTGGCGTGCTGGCCATCCTGTTCTGGGGAGCTTTGAGCATACTTCCCCACCTGTGGATGTTCTTCCTCTGGATGTTGCTGTTCGGCCTGTTGCTGGCCCGCAAGCTCTACAGGCTGGTCCCCACACGGCACAAAACCGGTCTCTGGCTCAACACCTGGGTGACCCTGATCATTCTGCTGGGCCAGTCGGTGCAGGACAGTGCCAGTGGCAAGGATGTCTACACCGCTTTCTTCGTGCGCATGGGGTTGTTCATCGCGGTCACCCTCTACGCCTGTGGGGCGGTCTACCTGATCGACAGCCAACGTTATCGTCGACAACGGCGCGCGGCTACCTGAAGGGGGTGACAGATGTTGCTCAACCTGCTGGTCGGAATCCCCGTAATGTTGCTCTGCCTGCTGCTCCAGGCCTACTTCGTGGCCCTCTGCCTGCGCCAGTACGCTCGCTTCAGGAAGGGCCGGCAAGGACACGATACGCAGTTCCTGAATGTGGCACTGCTATCGCTGGTGATGCTGCTCATGCTGCTGGGCAACTTCGCCCAGATGGCCATCTGGGCGCTGCTGTTCTGGTTTCTGGGGGAGTTCGACCAGTTCGCCACGGCTCTGTACCACTCAGGCGTGAACTTCGCCACGCTGGGCTATGGCGATATTGTGATGTCCGAGACCTGGCGCCTGCTCGGGCCGCTGGAGGCTGCCAACGGCATCCTGATGTTCGGTGTATCCACGGCGGTGATGACCGGCGCGGTGATGGACATCATCAAGTACCAGATGGCGCAGGGGAGGGAGCACTAGCAGGCGGCTAGACTGAAACTGTCCGCCCGCCGCTTTTGGGAGGTGCAGCATGAAGATCCGCTCAGGCTTCATCGGCAGTATCGGCCAGACTCCCCTGCTGCGCCTCGGCCGGCTCAGTGACGAGACCGGATGCGACATCCTCGCCAAGGCTGAATTCCTCAACCCCGGCGGTTCGGTGAAGGACCGCGCGGCCCTCTATATCCTCGATGACGCCGAGCGCCACGGGCGGCTCCGGCCGGGGGGGACGGTGGTCGAAGGTACGGCGGGCAATACCGGTATCGGCCTCGCGCACATCTGCGCCGCACGCGGTTACCGTTGCATCATTGTGATTCCTGATAACCAATCGCCGGAAAAGCTCGATCTGCTACGCACGCTAGGTGCCGAGGTTCGCCCGGTGCCACCCAAGCCTTACAAGGACCCGGACAACTACCAGAAGATTGCTGGACGCCTAGCCGCCGAGCTACCCAATGCCATCTGGGCCAATCAGTTCGATAACCTCGCCAATCGCCAGGCGCACCTGGAAACGACCGGACCAGAAATCTGGGCCGACACTGAAGGCCGTGTGGACGCCTTCGTCTGTGCTACTGGCACCGGCGGCACGTTGGCGGGTGTGGCGCGTTCCCTCAAGGCGCGTGAACCAAAAGTGCGCATTGTTCTTGCCGATCCCATGGGTAGCGCGCTCTACCACTGGGTGAAGCACGGCGAACTGCTCGCCGAAGGCAGTTCGATCACCGAGGGCATAGGCACCACGCGGATCACCGCCAACCTCGAGGGTACGCCCATCGACGATGCCGTGCAGGTCGACGATCCGACCTGCGTGGCGATGGTCTATCGGTTGCTGAGGGAGGAGGGGCTGTTTGTCGGTGGCTCGTCTGGCATCAACCTGGCTGCAGCCGTGCAAGTGGCCCGCGAATTGGGGCCGGGTCATACCGTGGTGACCTTGTTGTGTGATCGGGGTGGGTTGTATGCGGGACGGCTGTTCAATGCGGCGTGGTTGGAGGAGAAGGGGCTGCTGGCTGCGGCGGCCCCACCTCCAGCCCCTCTCCTTGCACCGAGGTGAGGGGCGATCCCCGGAAGCTACTGCTCGGCTGGATCGAACTGCAGCATCAGTGACCAGGGCGCGTTGCAGTTGCCGACGAAGATCGGCTGCAGCAGGCAGGCGGTATTGCCGGGGCCACGGAAGCGCAACAGCCTGCCTTCACGGATCGCGGTTCGCGCTTCGGCGGAGAGCTCGCTGGCCGACTCGCCCAGACGCTGTGCGTTGGGGTGGGTGACATAGTTACCGGCGTTGGAGAGCAGGGCATAGTGGCCATTGCCGAACGGTTTCTGCTGGCAAAGCCGCTCCTGCAACTGCTGCAGACTGTAGTCGGCGCCCAGGATACCGAGAAAGCGGCCGCCGGCCTGCATGGGCGTCATGAAGGAAGTCATCAGCACCGTATTGCCGGCCACGGTGTAGTCATACGGCTCCATGAAAACGTCACGCCCCTTGCGCCTGGGCAGTTCGTACCAGTCTCCGTCGTAACCCACGAGACACTCGCGTTGGAGACTGCCGGCCCCACGGTTCCAGTAGGCCATGATGCGGCCCGTGTGGTCGTAACCAGGCTGGTTGGCAAATTCGTCGTCACGCTGGTCCAACGCATTGGGTTCGCTGGCGCAGGCGAAGGCCAGCAGGTCTGGGTTCTGCGCCAGGTACTGTTGCATCACCGCGTCGATCTGTTCGCGCTGCGGGCCGAAACCACGGGCATGAAGGCCGAGGATGAAATTCTTCAGGCCATAAAGCGCGGTGGCCATGACCGCGAACTGGTTCTGCAGGAGATTCGCTTCGCGGGCCAGCAGGACCTCGGCAGTTTCCTCACGGGCGGCGCTTTCGGCACGCTGCACGTCGGCCAGGGCGCGTTCGCTTTCCTGGCGGATGGTGGCAACCACGTTGCCGATGTCGGCAGTGGCATTGGCCGATTGGGTGGCCAGGCGCCGTACTTCATCGGCTACGACCGCAAAGCCCCGGCCTAGCTCGCCGGCGCGTGCGGCCTCGATGGCGGCATTGAGGGCCACCAGGTTGGTGTTCTTGGCGATCTGCTTGATCACCTCGGAGACCTTGCTGATTTCGGTCCAGCGGTCATTGAGCCCGGCTATGAGCTGCTTGACCTGGTCAATGGTGGAATTGCCCGGGGTGTTGCTATCCGTTGCCGGCGCGACGGGTTGGCGAGCGTTGCTGTGCATCGGGAGTTACCGAACGAGGAGTGGGGCAGGGCGCCGCAAACGGGGCGATCGAACAGTGCCCGGCAAGCCGGGCACCGGGGGTGGCTTACCAGCCGAGTTGCTTGTTGAAGCCCAAGGCGTCGTAGTAATCACCCTGGTAGGCGATCTTGCCGTCCTTGATGCGGACGAAGCTGACGCCCTCGAACTTCAGAGGCTTGTTGGTGGCCGGGGTTTCTGCGCTCCAGGCACCGCTGTTGGTGCCACTGAACTCCCACTGGAAGGCAATGCCATCAGCACTGACGATGGGCTCGCTGGTCATCTTCCAGGTCAAGTCCGGTACGGCCGTGATGAATACCTTGATCACATTGTCGCGCGCGGCAGCACGGCCCTTCTGCGGGGTGCCGACGGTGGCGTCGAAGTACACCGCATCCTCGGTGAGAAAAGTCGCGGCCTTGTCCACGTCGTGGGCATTCCAGGCGGCCATGTAGCCGTCGACGATCGTCTTGGCGTCGTCCGCCGCCTGGGCGAGACCCGCCAGGCCGCAAAGCAGGATGAAGCTGAAATTACGCAAGGTATTACGCATGGCTTGTTCTCCTGTGGGACATCGAATCGGCGCCGACGGGCGCTGTGGGTGGAACGCAGTAGTTGCAGTACAGCATCTGCTTGTGGGGGCAGTGCCGGGTTAATGCTTGAACATCACATGGCGGACAGCGGTGTAGTCCTCCAGCCCGTACATGGACATGTCCTTGCCGTAGCCGGAATGCTTCACGCCGCCGTGGGGCATTTCGCTGGTCAGCATGAAATGAGTGTTGACCCAGGTGCAGCCGTACTGCAGGCGCGCGGACAGGCGGTGGGCGCGACCGACGTCGGCGGTCCACACCGAGGAGGCGAGGCCGTAGTCGGAGTCGTTGGCCCAGGCCAGTACTTGTTCTTCGTCGTCGAATTCGGTGACCGAGACCACCGGGCCGAACACCTCGCGGCGGACGATTTCGTCGTCCTGACGGGCGCCGGCGAGCACGGTGGGCTGGAAGAAGAAGCCCGGACCGTCGACACGCTGACCGCCAGTGACCACCCGGATGTGCGGCAGGGCAGCGGCGCGCTGGACGAAGCCCTCGACGCGGGCGAGGTGCTGCTCGGTGATCAGCGGGCCGAGTTCGGTGCTCGGGTCGTCCTGCAGGCCAGGCTGGATGCTGGCCACGGCTTCGCCCAGTTTCGCCACGAAGCGCTCGTAGACGCCTCTCTGCACGTAGAGGCGGCAGGCGGCGGTGCAGTCCTGGCCGGCGTTGTAGAAGCCGAAGGTGCGGATGCCCTCGACGGCGGCGTCGATGTCGGCGTCGTCGAAGATGATCACCGGGGCCTTGCCACCCAGCTCCATGTGCATGCGCTTCACCGTGTCGGCGGTGCCGGCAATGATCCGCGAGCCGGTGGCGACCGAGCCGGTCAGCGACACCATGCGCACTTTCGGGTGGGTCACCAGCGGCTCGCCGACGCTGGGGCCGCGGCCGAACACCAGGTTGACCACGCCGGCGGGGAACAGCTCATTGATGAACTCGGCGAGTTTCAGCGCGGTCAGCGGGGTCTGCTCGGAGGGCTTGAGCACCACGGTGTTGCCGGCGGCGAGCGCCGGGCCGAGCTTCCAGGCGGCCATCATCAGCGGGTAGTTCCACGGCGCGATGGAGGCGACCACGCCGATCGGGTCGCGGCGGATCATCGAGGTGTGGCCGGGCAGGTACTCCCCGGCGGCAGAACCGCTCATGCAGCGGCTGGCGCCGGCGAAGAAGCGGAACACGTCGGCGATGGCCGGCAGTTCGTCGTTCAGCACTGCGTTGTAGGGCTTGCCGCAGTTGTTGGATTCCAGGCGGGCCAGCTCTTCGGCGTGGGCCTCGATGCGCTCGGCAAGCTTGAGCAGCAGGGCGGCGCGGTCCTTTGGCGGGGTCTGCGACCAGGCCGGGAAGGCAGCGTCGGCGGCCTGCACGGCGGCATCGACCTGGGCCGCGCTGGCCTCGGGGATTTCCACCAGGGCGGTGCCGAGGGCAGGGTTGAGCACGGCGAGGCCCGGGCCTTCGCCGGCGATGAGCTGGCCGTTGATCAGCAGTTTGGTTTGCATGGGTCAAGTCCTCGTTCGGTCTAGCCCCTCTCCTCTTGGGAGAGGGGGTGGGGTGAGGGATGGTTCGTGCTGTTCCGAGCTTCCCTCTCCCCCGGCCCCTCTCCTGGAGGGAGAGGGGAGAAAAGCGAGGGAGAGGGAGCCGGCCTGAAATTGCTTACTTCCCGCTCCCCGCCACCCCTTCGCCACCCTTGGTCAGGTAGTAGGCGCCGAGGATCGGCAGCATGGTCACCAGCATGACCAGCATGGCGACCACGTTGGTCACCGGCACATCACGCGGACGGCTGAGCTGGTTGAGCAGCCAGATCGGCAGCGTGCGCTCGTGGCCGGCGGTGAAGGTGGTCACGATGATCTCGTCGAACGACAGCGCGAACGCCAGCATGCCACCCGCCAGCAGGGCTGATCCGAGATTCGGCAGGATGATGTGGCGGAAGGTCTGCCAGCCATCGGCGCCCAGGTCCATCGAGGCTTCGATAAGGCTGTGGGAGGTGCGGCGGAAACGCGCGATCACGTTGTTGTGGACGATTACGACACAGAAGGTGGCGTGGCCGATGACGATGGTCAGCAGCCCCGGCTCGATACCGAGGGTCTTGAACGCTGAGAGCAGGGCGATGCCGGTGATGATGCCGGGCAGCGCGATCGGCAGGATCAGCATCAGCGAAATCCCTTCCTTGCCGAAGAAGTCGCGGCGGTATAGTGCAGCTGCGGCCAAGGTTCCGAGCACCAGCGCGATCAGGGTGGCGATTGTGGCCACCTGCGCTGACAGCTTGATCGCTTCCACCACGTCGGCGCGGCCGAAGGCGACGCTGAACCAGTGCAGGGTGAAGCCCTGCGGCGGGAAGCTGAAGGCGGCGTCTTCGGTGTTGAAGGCGTAGAGGAAGATGATCAGGATCGGGACGTGGAGGAACGCCAGCCCGCCCCAAGCGGCGACCTTGAGACCCCAGGAAGCTTGTTCAGAGTGCATCGAAGGCCCCCAGACGTTTGACGATGGACAAGTAGACGGCGATCAGCACGATGGGCACCAAGGTGAAGGCGGCGGCCATGGGCATGTTGCCGATGGCGCCTTGCTGGGCGTAGACCATGCTGCCGACGAAGTAACCGGGCGGGCCGACCAGTTGCGGCACGATGAAGTCGCCCAGGGTCAGGCTGAAGGTGAAGATCGAACCGGCGGCGATGCCCGGCACCGACAGCGGCAGGATCACCTGCATGAAGGTCTGTCGCGGGTGCGCGCCGAGATCGGCCGAGGCTTGCAGCAGCGACGGCGGCAGGCGCTCCAGGGAAGCCTGGATCGGCAGGATCATGAACGGCAGCCAGATATAGACGAACACCAGGAAGCGCCCAAGGTGCGAGGTGGACAGCGTACTGCCGCCCACACCTGGCACGCCGAGGATGAACTCCAGCACCGGTTGCAGGTGCAAGGCCTGCACGAACCACATCACCACGCCGCCTTTGGCCAGCAGCAGGGTCCAGGCGTAGGCCTTGACGATGTAGCTGGCCCACATGGGCATCATCACCGCGATGTAGAAGAAGGCCTTGGTCTTGCCCGTGGTGTAGCGCGCCATGTAGTAGGCGATGGGGAAGGCCATGGCAGCGCTGGCGATGGATACCGCCACGGCCATGCCCAGCGTACGCAGGATGATGTCGAAGTTGGCGGCCTGGAATAGCGCGGCGAAGTTGGCCAGCGTCAGGTCCGGCGTCACCGTCATGGTGAAGTCGTCGAAGGTGTAGAAGCCTTGCCAAAGCAACGTCAGCAGCGACCCCAGGTAGATGGCGCCGAACCACAGCAGCGGCGGCACCAACAGCAGCGAGAGGTATAGCGTCGGTTTCCGGTAGAGCAGGTTGGACAGCCGCCGCAGCAGGCTGTTGGCGGCTTGCGGCCGCTCGGCGTTGAGGGTCAATTCCATGTCACAGACCCTCGGTGAGCTGGACCATGGCGTCGCGGGCCCAGCGGGCGGTGACGCGCTGGCCGGGCTGGTGCGACGAAGCCGTGTCCTGCCATTGGCTATTGGCGTGGCTGACGCAGAGGTTCTGGCCGTTGTCGAGACGGATCTCGTAGCGCGTGGCAGCGCCCTGGTACTGGATATCGTGGAGAAGGCCGCTGATTTCCACTTCGCCGCTGGCTGCCTCGCCCATCGCGAAGCGAATGTGCTCGGGGCGGATGGAGAAGGGCTGCGCCAAACCGGTGAGCTGGTGGGCGAGGTCGCCGCGGAGCACGTTGGAGGTGCCGACGAACTCGGCAACGAAGGGCGTGGCCGGCTTCATGTAGAGATTGCGCGGGGTATCCACCTGTTCGATGCGGCCCTTGTTGAACACGGCCACGCGATCGGACATCGACAGCGCTTCGCCCTGGTCGTGGGTGACGAAGATGAAGGTGATGCCCAGCTGGCGTTGCAGCTTTTTCAGCTCGCTCTGCATCTGCTCGCGCAGCTTGAGGTCCAGCGCGCCGAGCGGTTCGTCCAGTAGCAGCACGCGGGGGCGGTTGACCAGCGCACGGGCCAGGGCCACACGCTGGCGCTGGCCGCCGGAGAGCTGCGCGGGCTTGCGCTCGCCGTAGCCGGCCAGGGCTACCATGCCCAGCGCTTCTTCGGCGCGGGCCAGGCGCTCGACGCGGGCGACACCCTTCACCTTGAGGCCGTAGGCGACGTTGTCACGCACGTTCATATGCGGGAACAACGCGTAGTCCTGGAACACGGTATTGACGTCGCGTTGGTAGGGCGGCAAACCCGCGGCTTCCTCGCCATGGATGCGGATGGAGCCCGATGAGGGCTGCTCAAAGCCGGCGATCAGGCGCAGGCAGGTGGTCTTGCCGGAGCCCGATGGGCCGAGCATGGAGAAAAACTCGCCGTCCTTGATATCGATGGATACCCGGTCGACGGCCTTGACCTCGCCGAACTGGCGGGAAACCTGGGTGAACTGGACAGCAAGTGTCATGGTGCGGTGCTCCGGTGAAGCAAGAAAACGGGGTGGGGCAGGGAGTAGCTCCCTCTCCCTCTGGGAGAGGGGAGACTTTTAGGGATAGATCAGCGCGGATTACCTGCCACCCATGATCGCGATGTAGTCCTGGGTCCAGCGGCTGTAGGGCACGTACTTGCCACCCTCGGCTTGCGGGGTTTTCCAGAAAGCAATCTTCTCGAACTGCTCATAGCCGTTGGTGGTGCAGCCTTCGGCGCCGAGCAGGGCGCTGGCCTTGCAGCCGGCCGGCACGGCAGGCAGGGCACCGAACCAGGCGGAGACGTCGCCCTGGACTTTGGGCTCCAGCGACCAGTTCATCCACTTGTAGGCGCAGCTCGGGTGCTTGGCTTCCGCATGCAGCATGGTGGTGTCGGCCCAGCCGGTAACGCCTTCCTTCGGAATTACGGTGTCCACCGGCTGGCCTTCGGCCTTCAGGGTGTTGGCCATGTAGCCCCAGGTGCTGGAGGCCGCTACACCTTCGTTCTTGAAATCGCTCATCTGCACAGTCGCGTCGTGCCAGTAGCGGTGCACCAGGCTGTGTTGCTTGCGCAACAGGTCGAGGACGGCGGTGTATTGCTCTTCGGTCAGCTGGTACGGGTCCTGGATACCCAGTTCCGGCTTGGCGGACTTCAGGTAGAGGGCGGCGTCGGCGATGTAGATCGGGCCGTCGTAGGCCTGCACGCGGCCTTTGTTGGCTTTGCCATCGGCCAGTTGCTGGGCTTCGAAGACGGCGCTCCAGCTATCCGGCGCCTGCTTGAACAGCTTGGTGTTGTACATCAGCAGGTTCGGGCCCCACTGATACGGTGTGCCGTATTGCTTGCCCTGGACGTTGAACCAGGGCGCGTCCTTCAGGCGCGGGTCGAGGTTCTTCAGGTTGGGGATCAGGTCCGGGTTGATCGGCTGCACACGCTTGCCATAGATCAGGCGCAGAGAGGCGTCGCCGGAGGCGGTGACCAGGTCGTAACCGCCCTTGGCCATCAGGCTGACCATTTCGTCGGAGGTGGCGGCGGTTTTCACGTTGACCTTGCAGCCGGTGTCTTTCTCGAATTGGGTCACCCAGTCGTAGTTCTTGTCCGACTCGCCACGCTCGATGTAGCCGGGCCAGGCAATGATGTCGAGCTGGCCTTCACCTTTGCCGACTTCCTTCAGGGCTTCGGCGGCCTGCAGGCTGGTGCTGGCCAGGATGGCGGTGGCGATTGCGCTGAACAGTGCGGTTTTGCGCGCGGACATAGTGTTCCCTCTTGATTAGTTATTGGTCGGGGCAGTTGAAGCGGGTCGATCCGTTTTTCTTGTACTAAAGCGTCTCTCCGTGGCGCGCCATGATGTGGCGGACCACGCTGTAGTCCTGCAGCGAATCGCTGGACAAGTCCTTGCCGTAGCCGGAGCGCTTGAGCCCGCCGTGGGGCATCTCGCTGGCCAGCATGAAATGGGTGTTGATCCAGGTGCAGCCGTACTGGAGGCGTGCGGCTACCTGCATGGCTTTGTCCAGGTTTTGCGTCCAGACGGAGGAGGCCAGGCCGTATTCCGAGTCGTTGGCCCAATCCACGGCTTGGGCCAATTCGTCGAACCGGGTAACGGTGACCACCGGGCCGAAGACCTCGCGCTGGACGATTTCGTCCTGCTGTTTGCAGCCGGCCAGCAGGGTTGGCTGGTAGTAGTAGCCGGCACCGGAATGCACGGCAGCACCAGTCACGCGCTCGATGTGTGGCTGGCCGAGGGCGCGTTCGACGAAGCTGGCCACGCGGTCGCGCTGGCGGGCGCTGATCAGTGGCGGGATCTCGTTGTCCTGATCGCGCTTGCGGGCGAAGCGCAAGCTGCCCACGGCGTCGCCTAGTTCCGCTACCAGGCGGTCATGGATGCCGGCCTGGGCGTAGATGCGGCAGGCGGCGGTGCAGTCCTGGCCGGCGTTGTAATAACCATGGGTGCGAATGCCCTGGACCACGGCGTCGAGGTCGGCGTCGCTGCAGACGATCACCGGTGCCTTGCCGCCCAGTTCGAGATGGGTACGCTTCAAGGTGCGAGCGGCGCTCTGGAGAATCTTCTGGCCGGTGACGATGTCGCCGGTCAGCGAAACCATGCGCACCTTCGGGTGGCCCACCAAGTGGCTGCCGACACTGTCGCCGGCGCCGCAGAGAATATTGATTACGCCGGCCGGGAGAATCTCCGCCAGGGCGGGGGCGAGCGCCAGGATAGACAGCGGGGTGTGTTCGGAGGGTTTGAAGATCAGCGTGTTACCAGCCGCCAAGGCCGGTGCAATCTTCCACGCCGCCATCATCAGCGGGTAGTTCCAGGGCGCAATGGAGGCCACCACGCCAACTGGGTCGCGGCGTACCAGACTGGTGTGGCCGGGGATGTACTCGCCGGCGAGTTGGCCCTGTTGGCAGCGCACGGCGCCGGCGAAGAAGCGGAACACGTCTGCAGTGGCGGGGACATCGTCCTGGCGTGCCAGATGCAGCGGCTTGCCGCAGTTCAGGGCTTCGAGTCGAGCCAGCGAATCGGCGCGCTTTTCGATGGCATCGGCAATGGCGAGCAGGGCGGTGGATCGTTGCGCGGGCGTGGTCCTCGACCAACTGGTGAAGGCCCGGTTGGCTGCACGAATGGCCGTCTCTACCTGGTCGATAGACGCTTCGGCGATGCTGACCAGGGTTTCCCCGCTGGCAGGGTTGATGATCGGCTCGGCCGGGCCCTCGCCGACGACGAACTGGCCGTCGATCAGCAGTTCAGCGTGCAGGGTCGGTGTGCTCGAGGCGCTGCTCATCTTGCTGGCTCGTTTCTTCTCGGTTTTTTGTTCTTCAGTCATCCCGGTGCTCCTTGTGGGAGCCCGGCATGGCTCTTTGACTGCATCGAGAGACTAGAGGCCGGGCTGGAGGTCGACAAATTCTAAATACTGAAAGCAGCGTTCTATTAAATCGAAAGCTTACGATTGTTCGGTTGCTCGCGGGCTACGGTCAGAAAGGGGTCCACCAGCGCCGGACGTGCCGTGCCCCGGCGCCAGGCCAGGCCCACGTCCAGCGGCTCGCCCAGGTCCGCCAGCGGACGCGCCTCGATGATGTCGCCCTCCAGGGACCAGGGGCGGTAGGTCATGTCTGGCTGGATGGACAGGCCGAGGCCGGCGGCCACCAGGCTTCGCACGGCTTCCACCGACGCGGTGCGCAGCGTGACTTGCGGCGTGAGGCCGGCGCGGGACCAGATGCGCTGGGTGTGCAGGCCCATTTCGTCAGCGTTGAGCTGGATCAGCGGTTCACCGGCTACATCGGCCAGACTGATGCTGTCGCGCTCCAGCAGTGGGTGTTGGGCTGGGAGCCAGAGACGGTGTGGTGAGTGGGTGAGCACTTCGGTCTGGAGAGCGAGGCGGTCTTCGAGGTTGGAGAGAATCAGCACGCCCACATCGATCTCGCCGCTCACCAGCAGGTGCTCGATATACGGGCGCTCGTCCTCAACCACGCGGGTCCTCACGTTGGGGTAGGCGCGCTGGAAGCGGGTAATCAGGTCGGCCAGGTAATAGCCGGCCACCAGGCTGGTTACGCCGATGGTCAGGCTGCCGGCGACCTGGTCGGTGCTCTGCTGCAGGCTCCGCTTGGCGTTTTCCACTGTGGCCAGGATCAGATGCGCCTGACGCAGGAACTGGTGGCCCTGGTGGGTCAGCGACATGCCCTTGGCATGGCGGTTGAAGAGGCTGACGCCGATTTCTTCCTCCAGCTGCTGGATGGCTAGGGTCAGCGTGGACTGTGATATGAACACTGCCTGGGCGGCGGCGGAGATAGAGCCGGTTTCGGCGACGGCGATGAAATGGCGGATCTGGCGGAGGGTCATCATGGGCGGCGCTTCGCGTCTGATTGGCTGCCCTGCATTATGGTTTATCGAAAATTGAACGTTTGTTTCTTTTTTATCGATGGGCAGGGCTCGTTGCTCACGGCGCCAGCAAGGCGAGTAGCCGCCGCTGGCGGAGGGCCTGCATCAGGACATGGCCGCCAAGAGCATCTCTGCAGGTACCGGGTTGCGCAGGTAAACCGTGGCAGGCCCGCCATCCCCCTCCGGCAATATCTGGAAGCACTCTGCCCCCTGCGGCGAGAAATCCCTCCGGTTAGAGTCGGTCGATCACAAAGTTCTGACCTACCTGGAGATTTCCATGGACACTCGAGGACTACTTGACCAGCTGCTCAAATCCGGCCAGGAATTGCTTCAGCAGAACGTGGCCGGCAAATCCGCCGGACATGCCAAAGGCAATTCCGGCGGCAGTAACCTCGGAAGCCTGCTTACTGGCGCCGGGGGCGGTGCCTTGGCGGCAGGGGCACTGGGGCTGCTGCTGGGTAACAAGCGTGCGCGCAAGATGAGTGGCAAGGCGCTGACCTATGGTGGTCTGGCAGCCTTGGGGGTGCTGGCCTACAAGGCTTATGGCAATTGGCAGGCGCAGCAGGCGACGGCACCGCAGCCTGAGCCGCGGACCCTGGACCGTCTTCCCGCAGCGCAGGCCGAACAGCACAGCGAGGCGATCCTCAAGGCACTGGTGGCAGCGGCCAAGTCCGATGGACATGTGGATGCGCGCGAACGCCAGTTGATCGAGGGTGAGCTGGCCAAGTTGACGCAGGACAAGGAGCTGCAAGGCTGGCTGGATGCTGAGCTGAACAAACCGCTGGACCCAGCTGATGTCGCACGTGCTGCGCGGACGCCGGAAATGGCTGCGGAGATGTACATCGCCAGCGTATTGATAGTCGATGAGGAGCACTTCATGGAGCGCGTCTACCTCGACGAACTGGCTCGTCAGTTGCAACTCGATCCAGGTCTCAAGGCTGAACTCGAACGTCAGGTCCGCCAGGAGTTGCAGTAAGTTCCAACCCGGGGTGGCTGGTCCGGCGGCCCCCTTTCCGCTGCAATTCCCCCACTTTCTGCCAAACTTGCCAGGCATCGGTAGGTGCCGTCTTTCTGGCGACATAAAAGTGACGTTGATGTCTCTTGCAGGCGTTAGGGCTAGTCTCTAGAGTCGCCGCCCATGCAGGAGGCCGCCCGGACGGCCGATCCGTATCTGAGTTCTGGCAACTGGGGAAGAATGTGAAGAACTGGACTGTTCGCTTGCGTATCCAGGCAAGTTTCGCGGTGATCATCGTCATCATGTCGTTGATGGCCACGATGTCTTACGTCCAACTCATGAATATCGAACACGAGGGTGACCGGGTACTCGAGGACGCAGTGCCGGGCCTGCACCTGATCAGCAAAATTCGCAGCAGCTGGACCGATAACCTGCTGCGCACCCAGGCCCAGTTGAACGAGGTGTCGGCAACTGGCGCGGTGACGATCTATCAGGCCGATCTGAAGGCGATCGAGCAGAGCAATGCGCAACTCGACGGCCTGCTCAAGGACTACGAGGCCACTATCAACCTGTCCGTGGATCGTGCCGAGTACGCGCGGTTCCTGGCGATCCGCAGGAATTACCTCGACCAGCAGGCCCAGGTGCTGGCGTTGATCAAGGAGCAGAAGCACAGTGCTGCGGGGCAGGCCTTCAAGGAAGGGGTGGTCGCGCACTGGTTCCAGGGCCGGCAAGTGTTGAACGACATGACCGAACTGAACAAGGACACAGCCGAGCAATCGATTGCCGAGATCGTGTCGTCGGTTCGCACTGCCGAGCGGAGCATGTTGCTGGCGCTGCTCTTGGCCGTGGCCGCCGCGGCGATCTGCGGCCTGCTGCTGTTGCGCGCAATCACCCGTCCGGTGGGCGGTATCGTGAATACCTTGAGGTCCATGGCCGGAGGGGATCTATCGGTCCGTTTGGACTTGGGGCGCAAAGACGAATTCCTCGCCATCGAAACCGGTTTCAACACCATGGCGGATGAGCTGAAGGGCTTGGTCTCGCAGGCGCAGCGCTCCTCCGTCCAGGTAACCACCTCGGTCACCGAGATCGCCGCAACTTCCAAGCAGCAGCAGGCGACCGCCACCGAAACGGCGGCCACCACCACTGAAATTGGTGCTACTTCGCGGGAAATCGCCGCCACTTCGCGGGATCTGGTACGCACCATGGCCGAGGTGTCCGGCACCGCCGAACAGACCTCCGTGCTGGCCGGCTCCGGCCAGCTTGGTTTGGCACGGATGGAAGAGACCATGCATCAGGTGATGGGCGCAGCCGATCTGGTCAATGCCAAGCTGGCGATCCTCAACGAGAAGGCCGGCAACATCAATCAGGTGGTGACCACCATCGTCAAGGTGGCCGATCAGACCAACCTGCTATCGCTCAACGCTGCCATCGAGGCGGAGAAGGCTGGCGAATACGGCCGTGGCTTCGCTGTGGTGGCGACCGAGGTGCGCCGACTGGCCGACCAGACTGCCGTGGCGACCTACGACATCGAGCAGATGGTGCGCGAGATCCAGTCGGCCGTGTCGGCGGGGGTCATGGGGATGGACAAGTTCTCCGAAGAGGTGCGCCGCGGTATCGCCGAGGTAGGCCAGGTGGGCGAGCAGCTGTCGCAGATCATCCAGCAGGTCCAGGCGCTGGCGCCCCGCGTGCAGATGGTCAATGAGGGCATGCAGGCCCAGGCTACCGGCGCCGAGCAGATCAACCAGGCACTGGTGCAACTGGGCGAGGCCACCGGGCAGACGGTGGAGTCGCTGCGCCAGGCCAGCTCCGCCATCGATGAGCTGAACCTGGTGGCCAACGGCCTGCGGACCGGCGTCAGCCGCTTCAAAGCCTGAGCCGGCACCATGTGCCCAAGCCGTCTCCACACTCCGGCCCGCAATGTCCGTGGCCAGCTCTATCTGTTGTTTCGCCTGGGCGAGGACCGTTACGCGCTGGACGTACGTGATGTGGTCGAAGTCCTGCCGCTGCTGCAACTCAAGCAGGTGCCCGAGGCTCCGGCCTGGGTCGCCGGTGTATTTTCCCATCGTGGTGTGCTGGTGCCGGTGCTTGACCTCGGAGCCCTGGCGTTCGGAAAGCCCGCGAAGGTGCGCACCAGTACGCGGCTGGTTGTCGTGCATTACTCGACCGAGTCGTTGGACCCTGAGCGCTGGCTGGGGCTGATCCTGGAGCAGGCGACCGACACATTGCGTTGCCGCCCCGAGGACTTCCAGGAATATGGCCTGAAACAAGGCGAAGCCCGTTACCTGGGGCCGGTCTACCCGTCGCCGGATGGACTGGTACAGCGCATCCGGGTCGGTGACCTGCTGTCCGATGCGGTCCGAGAGCTGCTGTTCCCGGCGGCCGAGGAGGCGCTATGACAGAACGCTTCGAGGCCTTCTTGAAGGGCCGCATAGGCCTGGATGCCGAGTCTGTTGGCCGGGTGGTGATCGAGCGGGCCGTGCGTCAGCGCATGGCCGCAAGCGGTTACGTCGATATCGAACGCTACTGGTTGTCTCTGAATGCATCGGCCGGCGAGCAGCAGGCGCTGGTCGAGGCTGTGGTGGTGCCGGAAACCTGGTTCTTTCGCTATCCAGAGTCGTTCGCCGCCTTGGCCAAGCTCGCCGTCGAGCGCCTGCCGACACTTTCACCGGGCCGTCCGCTGCGCATCCTCAGCCTGCCGTGTTCCACGGGGGAGGAGCCATACTCCATTGTCATGGCGTTGCTGGACGCTGGTCTTGCGTCTGGCTTGTTCGAGGTTGATGCGGTGGATGTCAGCGAGCGCGTGCTGGCAAGTGCGCGTGCAGCGGTCTATGGGCGCAACTCTTTCCGGGGCGAGGAACTGGGCTTTCGCGAGCGTCATTTCATTCCCTTCGGCGACGGTTTCAGCCTGGCCCAGGGGGTCGTCAGCAAGGTGCGCTTCATGCGCGGCAACCTGCTGGAGCCCGGTCTGCTGGCCGGCGAAGCGCCTTATGACTTCGTCTTCTGTCGCAATCTGTTGATCTACTTCGACCGCCCCACGCAGGCGAGTGTGCTGGAGGTGCTCAAGCGCCTGATGCGGCCTGATGGCGCCATGTTCATCGGCCCGGCTGAGGCCAGCCTGCTCAGCCAGAGTGATATGGAGGCCCTGGGTATCGCCCATGCCTTTGTGTTCCAGCGCGCCAAGGCGCGGCCTGCCGGCAAGTCTGCCCGGCCTGGATCAGCCGCCGCTCGGCTCGAACCTCCACCGCCCCGTGTGGTGCCGATGGCTACGCCACGGCCGTGTGCCAAGCTTCCGGCATCGGCGCCCAAGCCTGTGGTGGTCGAGAACAGCAGCCTGGAGACTATTGCTGCACTGGCCAACGCGGGGCACAGCGAGGAGGCACGTGCAGCCTGTGAACGTCATCTGGCCGCGCATGGCCCCTCGGCCGAGGTGTTCTACTGGTTTGGCTTGCTCAGCGATGTGGCGGGCCGGGGCGACGAGGCGCTGGATTACTACCGCAAGACTCTTTACCTGCAACCGCAGCACGCCGAGGCTCTGGCACATCTGTCTACCCTGCTGGCGGCGCGCGGGGATTTGGCCGGGGCGCGGCGACTGCAGGAGCGAGCGAGTCGTGGAGTGAACAACAATGGTCGATAGCCATCAGCTGCTGAGCGATGCCGAGGCACTGCCGACGGTGGATGATTGCTGGAATCGTATCGGCGTCCATGGCGACAAGTCTTGTGAACGCCTGGCGAACCATGTGCATTGCCGAAATTGCGAAGTGCATGCCGCTGCAGCCACCATGCTGCTGGACCGCTACGCACTGCAACGGGAGCGGAAATCCGACGAGGTGGTGGAGGAGGGCGAGGTGCTCGGCGATTGCACCTCGACGCTGGTGTTCCGGCTGGGCGAGGCCTGGCTGGGGTTGGCCGCCCGCAGCTTGACGGAGGTGGCGGCGATGAACCCGATCCATTCGCTGCCCCATCAGCGTTCCCGCTCATTGATCGGGGTGACCAACGTTCGCGGTGCGCTGGTTGCCTGCATCTCCCTGGTCGAGCTGCTGGCGTTGGAGCCGGGCGCTGCTGTTCAGGAGGATCGCCGTGTAGTACCCCGCATGCTGATTCTCGCCAGCCCGGGAGGCCCACTAGTGGTCCCCGTGGATGAAGTTGACGGCATCCACGGAATTCCTGTTGAGGCAGTGGTCGAGCCGGGGCGGGGCACGTCCCAGGCTGCGCGCCAGTTTGCGTCCGGGGTGGTGCAGTGGCGGGGTCGCAGCATCACGCTATTAGACGAAAACCTGTTGCTACAGGCCATGGCAAGGAGCCTGGCATGACTCCGGACCAGATGCGCGACGCCTCCCTGTTGGAACTGTTCCGCCTGGAGGCCGAGGCCCAGACCCAGGTGCTCAACACCGGGTTGCTGGTGCTGGAACGTCACCCTAGCCAAGCCGACCAGCTGGAGGCCTGCATGCGTGCGGCCCATTCGCTGAAGGGCGCCGCGCGGATCGTTGGGTTGGATGCTGGCGTGAGGGTTGCCCACGTCATGGAGGACCTGCTCGAGGCGGCCCGCCATGGGCATCTGATCCTCCAGCCGGATCATATCGATGCCCTGCTGCAAGGCTCTGACCTGCTGTTGCGTATCGGCGCGGACGCGGACTGGGCGGACAGCTCCGGTCGCGAGGTGGTCGACACCTTGCTGCTGCGTTTGCAGGGGCAGGCAGTGGTTGCCGAGCCTGGCCCGGTCACACCTGCGGCCCCGGTATCGGCCACGGTTGCCATGGCAAAAGAGACAGAGACGCACGACGAGGAGCCGGCAGCGGTCGCCGCGGAAACGGCAGCGGATGCGCGCGCCCGGGTGCTGCGGGTCAGTGCCGAGCGCCTCGATCACCTGCTGGATATCTCTAGCAAGTCGCTGGTGGAGTTCCAGCGGATCAAACCTCTGACCGAGTCCCTGCAACGCCTGCGGCGCTTGCAAGTGAGCGCCAGCCGAGCCCTGGATGTGGTGCGCGAGTCCGTGCTGGACACGGCGCTCGATCCCCAGGCCCACGCCATGCTCGGTGAAGCCCGGCAACTGCTTGGCGAATGCCAGCAGATGCTTGCCCGCCATATGACCGAGTTCGATGAGTTCGGCTGGCAAGGCGGCCAGCGCGCCCAGGTCATGTATGACGCGGCCTTGGCTTCACGTATGCGTCCATTCGGCGATGTGCTGGCTGGCCAGGCACGGATGGTCCGCGACCTCGGCCGCTCCCTGGGTAAGCAGGTGCGCCTCGAGGTCGAGGGCGAGAACACCCAGGTCGATCGTGATGTGCTGGAACGTCTGGAAGCGCCGCTCACTCACTTGTTGCGCAATGCCGTGGACCACGGCATCGAGCTCGCCGAGCTGCGTGCCAGGCTAGGCAAGCCCGAAGAAGGCTGTATCCGCCTGCAAGCCCGCCATCACGCCGGCATGCTGTTGCTGGAACTCTCCGATGATGGCATGGGCGTGGACCTGGAGCGTCTGCGCGATGCTGTGGTCGCACGCCAGTTCGCCAGCGCCGAAACCGCTGCGCGCCTGACCGAAGAGGAGCTGCTCGCATTCCTCTTCCTGCCTGGCTTCAGCATGCGCGAGCAGGTCACCGAGGTCTCGGGACGCGGAGTCGGCCTAGACGCTGTGCAGCACATGGTCCGCCAGCTTCGTGGCGGGGTGCGCATGGAGCAGCGCCAGGGACAGGGCGCCACCTTCCATCTCGAAGTGCCATTGACCCTTTCGGTGGTGCGCAGCCTGGTGGTGGAGGTCGGTGGTGAGGCCTATGCCTTCCCGCTTGCGCATATCGATCGCATGGCCCGTTTGCAACCCGAGGACATTGTCCAGCTCGAAGGACGGCAGCATTTCTGGCACGAGGGCCGCCACGTGGGGCTGGTTTCCGGCAGCCAGATTCTCCAGTGCGCCGAGGGCCAGCATGAGGACGAAGGCATCCCGGTGGTGCTGATCAGCGAACGTGACAGCTGCTACGGCATTGCGGTGGAGCGTTTCATCGGCGAGCGCACGCTGGTGGTGATGCCGCTCGATCCGCGCCTGGGCAAGGTCCAGGACCTCGCGGCGGGTGCCTTGCTGGATGACGGCACACCGGTGCTGATTCTTGATGTGGAGGACCTGTTCCAGTCGATCGGCAAGCTGCTCGGCAGCGGTCGTCTGGAGCGGGTCGACCGCGCCAGCCGCCAGGGCGCCGGAGCCCGACGCAAGCGAGTACTGGTGGTCGACGATTCGCTCACCGTCCGCGAGCTGGAGCGCAAGCTATTGCACGGTAACGGCTACGATGTGGCCGTGGCGGTGGATGGCATGGATGGCTGGAACGCGCTGCGCTCCGAGCATTTCGACCTGCTGATCACCGACATCGACATGCCGCGCATGGATGGCATCGAATTGGTGACGCTGGTGCGCCGCGACAATCGCCTGCAGTCCCTGCCAGTGATGGTGGTGTCCTACAAGGATCGTGAGGAAGACCGTCGGCGTGGCCTCGATGCCGGCGCCGACTATTATCTCGCGAAGGCCAGCTTCCATGATGAGGCGCTGCTGGACGCCGTGGTCATGCTGATCGGAGATGCGCAGGGATGAGGGTAGGGATAGTCAACGACATGCCGCTGGCGGTAGAGGCCCTGCGCCAGGCGCTGGCACTGGAACCTGCGCATCAGATCGCCTGGATCGCCGGCAACGGCATCGAAGGTGTTGCACGGTGCCGCCAGGACACCCCGGACGTGGTGCTGATGGACCTGCTGATGCCGGAGATGGATGGCGTCGAAGCGACGCGACGGATCATGGCCGAATGCCCTTGCGCCATCCTGATCGTCACTGTTGACGTCGAACAGAACGTGAATCGGGTATTTGAAGCCATGGGCCATGGCGCCCTGGACGCGGTCAATACCCCGGCGCTCGGCAGCGGTCAGGCCCAGGAGGCCGCCGTCCTGTTGCGCAAGATCCAGAACATCGGTTGGCTGGTGGGGCCGCGCGACGGTCGCGAGCCGGGAGCTGCGCATCCGCGCGAGTGCAGGCGCAGCTCCCAGCGTCTGGTAGCAATTGGCGCATCTGCCGGTGGGCCGGCCTCCTTGGCGCAGCTGCTCAAGCAGCTACCGGCGGATTTCCAGGCTTCGATCGTGCTGGTCCAGCACGTAGATGAGGTTTTTGCCGCCGGCATGGCCGAGTGGCTCGCCAGCGAATCCCGTCTGCCGGTGCGCCTGGCCCGCGAGGGTGAGCCGCCCCAGCCGGGGACCATCCTCCTGGCGGGTACCAACAACCACCTTAGGCTACTACGCAATGGCGTGCTGGCGTATTCCGCCGAGCCTGCCAGCCATGTCTACCGGCCATCGATCGACGTGTTTTTCGATAGCCTGGTGGAACATTGGAAGGGCGAGGCCGTGGGCGTGTTGCTGACCGGTATGGGACGCGACGGTGCCGAGGGCCTGAAACGCATGCGTGGGCGTGGCTTCCTGACCATTGCCCAGGACCAGGCGAGCAGTGCGGTTTACGGTATGCCCAAGGCAGCGGCAGCGATCGGCGCGGCTGTCGAGGTATTGCCGCTGGATCGCATCGCGCCGAGGCTTGTCCAAGTGTTTTCATGAAGAATCAGCCTCAGGCCTTTGGGCTGGAGAGGCTTTGAGTCGTTACCTGAGGCCCGTGGGCCCGGAGAGTTCTATGCATTATCCCCATCGCAGCCACGCGGATATGGCCGGCTCGACGGAAAACGCCGTGATGGTGCTGCTGGTCGATGACCAGGCAATGATTGGCGAGGCGGTTCGTCGGGCACTGGGCAGTGAGGAAGGTATCGATTTCCACTTCTGCTCCGACCCGAACCAGGCCGTGGCCGTGGCCCGGCAGATCAGGCCGACGGTTATCCTCCAGGATCTGGTGATGCCTGGCGTGGACGGGCTGAGCCTGCTGTCTGAGTATCGCCAGGTGCCGGCCCTGCGGGATGTGCCGATCATCGTGCTGTCCACCAAGGAAGAGCCCTCGGTGAAGAGCGCCGCGTTCGCTGCGGGAGCCAACGATTACCTGGTCAAACTGCCGGATGCCATCGAACTCGTGGCGCGCGTCCGCTATCACTCCCGCTCCTATGTGGCCCTGCAGCAGCGTGATGAAGCCTACCGTGCCCTGCGTGAAAGCCAGCAGCAGCTGCTGGAAACCAACCTGGTACTGCAGCGCCTGATGAACTCCGATGGCCTCACGGGGCTGTCCAACCGCCGTCATTTCGACGAGTACTTGGAAATGGAGTGGCGTCGGGCCCTGCGCGAGCAGAGCCAGGTATCGCTGCTGATGATCGATGTCGATCACTTCAAGGGCTTCAACGACAGCTTCGGCCATGTTGCCGGGGACGAGGCGCTGCGCCGGGTGGCTGACACCATCCGCGACTCCTGCAGCCGCTCTACCGATCTGCCGGCGCGTTACGGCGGTGAAGAATTCGCCATGGTCCTGCCCGGCACTGCCGCTGGAGGCGCACGCCTGCTGGCCGAAAAGGTGCGTCGCGCCATCGAGGCCCTGCATATTCCTCATGATCGACCGGAGCCGGGCTCGGTGTTGACGGTCAGCATCGGCCTGGCAACCCTGACCCCCAAGGCGGGTCAGGCTTCGCTGGTGCTAGTGGACATGGCCGACCAGGGGCTTTACCAGGCCAAGAAGGGTGGGCGGAACCAGGTCGCCGTGGTTGCGGCGACCGGCAGCGCCAGGTAATCCACGGGGGGTGTGATAATCCAGCGCCCGCGCGTCGCCGTATCGGCGTAAATCGCGGCGGGCATGCTGTCGGTATCGGGCGACTCGGGTATACTCGCCGGCTTTTCCGAAAGTTTTGCCAGCGAGAGCTTCCAGCCATGGAAATCAACCCGATCCTGAACAGCATCAAGGACCTCTCCGACCGTACCCAGACCATTCGGGGGTATCTTTGACTACGATCACAAGCATGATCGTCTCGTCGAAGTAAACCGCGAACTCGAAGACCCCAACGTCTGGAACAATCCGGAATACGCTCAGAACCTCGGCCGCGAACGTGCCCAGCTGGCGCAGATCGTCGAAACCCTGGACGACCTGGCCGGCGGCCTGACCGACTCCCGCGACCTGCTCGACATGGCGGTCGAGGAGAATGACGAAGGCGCGGTGAACGACGTCGCTTCCGAAGTCGAGCGCCTGCGCGAGATCCTCGAGAAGCTGGAGTTCCGCCGCATGTTCAGCGGTGAGATGGACCCGAACAACGCCTACCTGGATATCCAGGCCGGCTCCGGCGGCACCGAGGCCCAGGACTGGGCCAACATGCTTCTGCGCATGTACCTGCGCTGGGCTGACAAACACGGCTTCGATGCCACCATCATGGAACTGTCCGAAGGCGAAGTAGCCGGCATCAAGGGCTGCACCGTGCATATCAAGGGCGAGTACGCCTTTGGCTGGCTGCGCACGGAGATCGGTGTGCACCGCCTGGTTCGCAAGAGTCCGTTCGACTCAGGCAACCGCCGCCATACCTCGTTCACCGCGGTATTCGTGTCGCCGGAAATCGACGACAACATCGAGATCGAGATCAACCCGGCGGACCTGCGTATCGACACCTACCGCTCCTCGGGCGCTGGTGGCCAGCACGTGAACACCACTGACTCGGCGGTACGTATCACCCACGTGCCGACCAACACCGTGGTCAGCTGCCAGAACGAACGCTCCCAGCACGCCAACAAGGACACCGCCATGAAGATGCTGCGGGCCAAGTTGTACGAGCAGGAGATGCAGAAGCGCAATGCCGCGTCTCAGGCCCTGGAAGACTCCAAGTCCGATATCGGCTGGGGCCACCAGATCCGCTCCTATGTGCTCGACCAGTCGCGCATCAAGGATTTGCGTACCAGCGTCGAGCGCAGCGACTGCGACAAGGTGCTGGACGGCGATATCGACGAGTACCTCGAAGCGAGCCTGAAACAAGGGCTGTGACGCGCCGCACTCTTGTAGGGGCGAGCTTGCTCGCGAACAGCTTCGAGAGCTTCGCGAGCAAGCTCGCTCCTACGGTTACCCAAATTGAAATAGACGCCAGGCAGATAGAAAGACCATGAGCGACCAACAACTCGACCAGCACGAACTGCAACAGGAAGAAAACAAGCTGATTGCCTTGCGCAAAGAAAAGCTTGCAGCCGTCCGTGAGCAGGGCAATGCCTTCCCCAACGACTTCCGACGCGACAACTACTGCGCTGACCTGCAGAAACAGTACGTCGACAAGACCAAGGAAGAGCTGGAAGCTGCTGCCATCCCGGTCAAGGTTGCCGGTCGCATCATGCTCAACCGTGGCGCCTTCATGGTTATCCAGGACATGACCGGCCGCATCCAGGTCTACGTCAACCGCAAGACCCTGCCGGCTGAGACGCTGGAAGCGGTCAAGCACTGGGACATGGGCGACATCATCGCCGCCGAGGGCACGCTGGCCCGTTCGGGCAAGGGTGACTTGTACGTCGATATGACCAACGTGCGCCTGCTGACCAAGTCCCTGCGCCCGCTGCCGGACAAGCACCACGGCCTGACTGATACCGAGCAGCGCTATCGCCAGCGTTACGTCGACCTGATGGTCAACGAGGACGTGCGCGAGACGTTTCGCGTGCGCTCGCAGATCATCGCCCACATCCGCAGTTTCCTGATGAAGCGTGACTTCCTCGAAGTGGAAACGCCTATGCTGCAATCCATTCCTGGTGGCGCAGCTGCCAAGCCGTTCGAGACTCACCACAACGCACTGGACATGCAGATGTTCCTGCGCATCGCTCCGGAGCTGTACCTCAAGCGTCTGGTGGTCGGCGGCTTCGAGAAGGTTTTCGAGATCAACCGCAACTTCCGTAACGAAGGTGTTTCGACCCGGCACAACCCCGAGTTCACCATGCTCGAGTTCTACCAGGCCTACGCCGACTACGAAGACAACATGGATCTGACCGAAGAGCTGTTCCGCGAGCTGGCTCAGCTGGTTCTGGGCAGCACCGACGTGCCATACGGCGACAAGGTGTTCCACTTCGGTGAGCCGTTCGCACGCCTGTCGGTGTTCGACTCGATCCTCAAGTACAACCCGGAGATCAGCGCGGCCGACCTGCAGGACATCGACAAGGCCCGCGAAATCGCCAAGAAGGCCGGTGCCAAGGTGCTCGGCTTCGAAGGCCTGGGCAAGCTGCAGGTGATGATTTTCGAAGAGTTGGTCGAGCACAAGCTGGAGCAGCCGCACTTCATCACTCAGTATCCATTCGAAGTTTCGCCGCTGGCCCGTCGTAACGACCAGAACCCGAGCGTCACCGACCGTTTCGAGCTGTTCATCGGTGGCCGCGAGATCGCCAACGCCTACTCCGAGCTCAATGACGCCGAAGACCAGGCCGAGCGTTTCATGGCTCAGGTGGCCGACAAGGATGCCGGTGACGACGAGGCGATGCACTACGACGCCGACTTCGTCCGCGCCCTGGAATACGGCATGCCTCCGACGGCTGGCGAGGGTATTGGCATTGACCGTCTGGTGATGCTACTGACCAACTCGCCGTCCATTCGGGACGTCATCCTGTTCCCGCACATGCGGCCGCAGGCCTGATGCAGAAAAAACCGCCTTCGGGCGGTTTTTTCTTACCTGTCGACAGATTGATTCGGCAAATAAATGGTCAACACTTTTAGCGAGTGACCGTAGAGGGTTATGTCTCTTGAACCAGTCGTCCCGTAGCGGAAGTGCAGCCAACGTGGCCAGCGCCGTAGCTGAGAGCGTCAAGTACCAGGGCCGCAAGGCGAGCCGCCAAGGTAGTGAGCAGCGGCGCCAGGCGATCCTCGATGCCGCCATGCGCATCATCGTCCGCGAGGGCGTGCGTGCTGTGCGTCACCGTGCAGTCGCCGCCGAGGCGCAGGTGCCGCTTTCGGCTACCACCTATTACTTCAAAGACATCAATGACTTGATCACCGACACCTTCGCTCAGTTCGTCGAGCGAAGTTCGGCCAACATGGCGGCGTTCTGGGCCAGTATCGAGGAGGACCTGCAGCACATGGCGGTCGTCCTGAGCCGTGACGGCGATTCGCGCAGGCAGATGACCGACCAGATCGTCGAGCTGGCAATCGAATATGTTCGCAACCAGCTGATCGAGAACCACGATCAGCTGCTGGCTGAACAGGCATTTCGTCAGGAGGCACTAATCAATTCCGGGCTGCGTCATCTTGCTGACGCACACCGCAAGATACTTTTGCAGGGCGCCGAGCATTTCTTTCAGATTCTGGGGTCGGCGGAGCCGGGCGAAGACGCCAAGGTGTTGACGGCTATCATTCTGCAGATGGAATATCAGGGCCTGCTCGATGGCGTCGAGAATCTCGACATCGGGGAGATGCGAGCTGTCCTCAAGCGACACCTGTATCTGGTGATGGGACTCTGAGCGCGAACACCCGACCCCGCTGTGGCGGGGTTTTTCGTTATCACAAGGAGAGCGAGATGAAAGCCTGGCGTGCCGTGGTCGCCCTGTCTTTCCTGCTGTTGGGCGGATGCCTGGTCACCTTCAAGGACCCGATTCCTGCCAATGAGCCGGCACCGATGCCTCTGTTGGGTGATTGGACCCGCAAGGACGAGTGGGGAGAGCTCCATTTTCTGGAGATCAGCCGTTCCGGCTCCAATCTCTACAAGGCGCGGACCTTCGAAGGTAGCAAGGACAATCTGGATGACATGGATGAGTTCGGCTTCACCGTCGCTCACCACGGCCGCCGTTGGTACTTGTCCGCCGGTCTCCCGAAGAGCCTCGGCGCCAATTTCGCCATTGCCGGTTTCGAGCTGACTACCGATAACGAACTGGTGGTCTACAACCTGGACGTGGAGCGTATCCAGCAGGAGTTGTCGCAAGGCAGCCTGCAAGGCCAGGTGGTGGAGATGCCGGAAGGCGATGGCGTGCTGGTCACCAGCCCACTGGACTCGGTCTTTGCCTGGCTGGATGACCCGGCCAACTCCGACGTGTTCGTCGAAGTGGCGCGCTACCAGCGAGCCAGCGAGGAGTAGTCCGCTGATGACCCGACGCAAGGTTCCCGGCGACTACCAGCAAACCATTCGCGCGCTGTCCGATCGGATCGTCCAGGCGCAGACGCCGATTCGCGTGCTGGATGCGGTTAAGTGGGACGACAGCGTCCGCCAGGGATTCCTCAAGCACAAGGGCAAGTCGATGCCCGAGGTGAACCGGGCTTATTACGACAGCCGCCCGCTTGCCTTCGATTCGGCGGAGAAGAAGCTCGAGTTCCAGAACATCGAGCGTGACATCACCCGGCATCTGGGGCAATTCAACCCCGTGGGACAGATCATGCGGCGCATGTGCAAGGAATACCGCATGGTCATCCGCATGCTCGAGGCGCGGGGTACGTCGGACTTCGGTCTGATTTCCCAGGAGCTCTACGGCGCTGCCTCCGATGCTTTCCATGCCGGCGATCCGACCTTGGCCGACCTGGGGCTGATGCTCTCCGACTACCTGAACAACATCGCCGATCGGGGCGACCTCAAGGACGAACCCAAGACCCTCACCGCCAAGGAAGCCGTGGCGCTGCTGCAGAGCCGGCTCAGTGCGGTGTTCAGTGAGGGTGACGATACCATTCGCGTGTTCGAGTCCGACGGCATCGTGGCCGACGCTGCCGCGGGCGCCGACTACATCAAGATCCGCGCCGATGCGATGTTCAACGAGCGCGACGTGCGCGCCCTGGAGGTCCATGAGGGGCTGGTGCATGTCGGCACGACGCTCAATGGACTCAACCAGCCGATCTGCACCTTCCTGGCCAAGGGGCCGCCCTCTTCTACCGTGACCCAGGAAGGCTTGGCGATCCTGATGGAGGTGATCGCCTTCGCCTCCTATCCGACACGCCTGCGCAAGCTGACCAACCGTACCCGGGCCATCCACATGGCCGAGGAGGGGGCTGACTTCCTCGAGGTCTACCACTTCTATCGTGAACAGGGGTACGGCATGGAAGAGAGCTACGGCAGTGCCAGTCGGGTCTTTCGGGGCTCGGTGCCTGATGGCTTGCCGTTCACTAAGGACCTGTCCTACCTCAAGGGCTTCATTCTCATCTACAACTACATCCAGCTGGCGGTGCGCAAAGGTAAGCTGGAGCAGATCCCGCTGCTGTTCTGTGGCAAGACGACGCTGGAAGATACCCGCACCCTCCGCCAGTTGGTGGACGAGGGGCTGGTGGTGCCGCCCAAGTACCTGCCGGCGCAATTCCGTGATCTGAACGCCTTATCGGCGTGGATGTGCTTCTCCAACTTCCTCAACCACCTCAGCCTGGACCGAATCGAGGCGGATTACGCCAATATTCTCTGAAGCCGGAAGGGGGCCGTCAGAGCGTAGGATGGAGTCGCCGCTCTGGAATCCGTAGGAGCGAATTTATTCGCCAACCGGGCCGAAGGGCCGGTCAACGAATCTTCGAGAAGGAATCCTCGATGCGCCACTGCCTGCTGATCGTCTTTGCGCTCCTGGTGCAGGGTTGTAGCTCGCTGCTGTTCTATCCCGACCGCTACCTGCCCTTCACCCCGGAGCGGGCCAAGCTCGAATACCGCGACATCAGCCTGGTGGCTGCCGATGGCACGCGCTTGCACGCCTGGTGGTTACCGGCGAAGGCTGGTGTGCCGGTCAAGGGGACGGTCCTGCACCTGCATGGCAATGGCGGCAATGTCGCCAGCCACCTGGGCGGCAGCTGGTGGCTGCCGGCGGAGGGCTACCAGGTGCTGTTGCTGGATTATCGCGGTTACGGCCGTTCCGAAGGTTCGCCGAGCCTGCCGGCGGTTTATCAGGACGTCGATGCGGCATTCGCCTGGCTGGAGCAATCGCCGGATGTACAGGGCAAACCCATGGTCCTGCTCGGGCAGAGCCTCGGCGGGGCACTGGCGGTGCATTACCTGGCGGAGCATCCGACGCAGCGTGGAAATCTCAAGGCGCTGGTGCTCGATGGCGTGCCGGCCAGCTACCGCGAGGTGGCCCGCTACACCCTGGACAATTCCTGGCTGACCTGGCCCCTGCAGGTGCCGCTGTCCTGGCTGGTACCCGATGGGGATAGTGCAATCCGGGCCATCGGCAAGCTGCAAGGGTTGCCCATGCTGATCTACCACAGCCTCGATGATCCCACGGTGCCCCTTTCCAATGGCGTGCGCTTGTATCAAGCTGCGCCCCCGCCGCGGGCGTTCCAGCCGGTCCGCGGTGGCCATGTGCAGACCTTCGCCGACCCGGTGTGGCGCAAAGTGATGCTGCGTTACCTCGACGACCCGAGAGGTTTCGTCGGATTGCGCCGGCTGGTCGAAGTCCCGAATACAGAGAGTCCTCAATGAGCGAACGCAATCCCATCCCGCTGATCCTTACCGGCATCGGCAGCATCGTCGGCACCGTCATGGTGCTCTGGTACTACGGCTACCTGCATTTCGCCAAGCCGGAAGACGCCCTGCTGCTGTCCGACTTCACCATGCTCAAGACCGTCCCGGGCGAGGACTACAAGGTGTCGCTGCAGCCGGCGAGCCAAGTGGCGCAGTGCATCGACGGCGTGCTGGTGCTGTTCGATACCGAGCAGAAGGGCCTGACCGGTGTGCTGGTCAACAACAAGAAGCAGGCCGTGCGTTGCATCGGTCAGGAGACGCCCCAAGAGGTCAAGTAAGCGTCTAACTTCCAGGGGTGGAGGTACCTGACATGGACATTCAGATCTGGCAGGGCGACATCACTACCCTTGAGGTTGATGTCATCGTCAACGCCGCCAACTCCTCGTTGCTTGGTGGTGGTGGCGTTGACGGCGCTATTCACCGGGCCGCCGGTCCCGAATTGCTGGCCCATTGTCGTGCCCTGGGTGGTTGCCCGACGGGCGAGGCCCGCATCACCCCCGGCTTTCGCCTGCCGGCGCGCTTCGTGATCCACACGGTGGGGCCGGTTTGGCATGGCGGTGACCGTCGTGAACCCGAACTGCTTGCCGGTTGCTACCGCAGCAGCCTGGCCCTGGCCGAGGCTGAAGGGCTGGCGAGCATCGCCTTTCCTGCCATTAGTTGTGGTGTATACGGTTATCCACTGGAAGCCGCGGCACGCATTGCCGCGGCCGAGCTGAGGCGATCACGACCGCTCGGGAGTTCGTTGCGTGAGGCGATCCTGGTGGCGTTCGGGGCGGATATGGTGCGGATTTATCATGAGGTGCTTGGGGCGGCCTGACACCCCTTCGCACCGACAGCCCACCTCTCGCTGCCGGAGACGGTCGGGGTGAGGGAAGCATCCCGCCACTCCGAGTATCCCTCGCCGCCACGCCGGGTGAATCTGGCCTTCCCTCAACGTAGCGAATGGGGAGAAAGCAACCGCAACCCGTTGAATACCACCAAAAGGCTCGCGCCCATGTCGGCGAACACGGCCATCCATAGCGTGCCTTGCCCCATCAGTGTCAGCGCCAGGAACATCGCCTTGATGCCCAAGGCCAGAGTGATGTTCTGCATCAGCACCACGTGGGTCCGGCGGGACAGGCGGATAAACTGCGGCAGTTTGCGCAGGTCATCATCCATCAGTGCCACGCCGGCAGTCTCGATGGCGGCATCCGTGCCCGCCGCGCCCATGGCGAAGCCGATGTCTGCCTGAGCCAGTGCCGGCGCGTCGTTGATGCCGTCGCCAACCATACCGACCCGCAGCCCGCCTGCCTGGTGCTCGCCGATCACGGTCAGTTTGTCTTCCGGCAGCAGGTTGCCGCGTGCTTCGTCGATCCCCACCTGAGCAGCGATGGCGGCAACCGTGTGGGGGTTGTCTCCGCTCAGCATCAGTGTCTTGACACCCAGACCGTGCAATTGATCGATGGCGTCCCGGCTACTGGCCCGTACCGTGTCGGCAACGGCAAAGAGCGCCAGCACGCTGTTCTCGTTGCTGAGTGCTACGACTGTCTTGCCTTGGGTTTCGAGCGCATCGAGGCGGGCCTCCAGTTCGGGCGAGCAGAGGCCAAGCGCTTCGACCAGACGATGGTTGCCCAAATGGTAGGTGTGCCCTTCGATCGTCCCCCTGACGCCCTGGCCGGGGAGGGCGGCCAGTTGGTCCACCGCGTAGAGTGCAATACCCTTCGCTTCTGCCGCCCTGGCCACGGCCCGAGACACCGGGTGATCGGAACGGGCAGCCAGGCTGGCGGCCAAGGCGTGCGGATCGGCGGGGCCATTCTCACTCAGCCGCACGTAATCAGTCTGCTGGGGTCGCCCCTCCGTCAGGGTCCCGGTCTTGTCGAGCGCGACCCAATCCAGGGCTCGTCCGAGTTCGAGAAATACCCCGCCCTTGATCAGGATGCCGCCATGTGCGGCGGCGGCCAGACCGCTGACGATGGTCACCGGTGTGGAGATCACCAGGGCACAGGGGCAGGCGATCACCAGCATCACCAGCGCGCGGTAAAGCCACTCCAGCCAGGCGCCGCCGCCCAGCAAGGGCGGGAGCAGGGCGGTGAGCACGGCAACAAGGATCACCGCGGGGGTGTAGACACGGGAAAAGCGATCAACGAATCGCTGGGTTGGCGCCCGCGTGCCTTGCGCCGCCTCCACGGCATGGATGATGCGCGCCAGAGTGCTGTCGTCGGCCTTGCGGGTAGTGCGGTATTCCAGCGCCCCCTCGCCATTGATGCTGCCGGCGAACAGGGGATCGCCAAGGTCTTTCTCGACCGGGAGGCTCTCGCCGGTGATGGGCGCTTGGTTCACGCTGGAGCGTCCGGTCAGCACCTCACCATCCAGCGCGATGCGCTCACCGGGGCGGACACGAACCCGGGTGCCAGGCTCCACGTCGCCCGCAGCAACCTCTTGCCAGTCGCTGTCCTGCCATACCGTGGCCCGCTCCGGCGCCAAATGCAGCAGGCCGCGGATAGCATTGCGGGCACGTTCCAGGGAACGTGCCTCGATCAGCTCGGCTAGAGCGAACAGCACACTGACCATCGCCGCTTCCGGCCACTGTCCGATCAGCAGCGCGCCGGTCACGGCGATGCTCATCAGGGCGTTAATGTTGAGATTGCGGTTCTTCAGGGCAATCCAACCCTTGCGGTAGGTGGGCAGGCCCGCGCCTAGAATGGCCAGCAGCGCCAGGCCCGCAATCAGCCAGTCAGGCGCCAGGCCATACCATTCGCAGGCTTCTGCCGCCAGCGCGGCGATACTGCCGAGGGCCAGCGGCCACCAGTGCTTCTTCGTCTCGGAGGCAGGCGTGGCTGGTGTGCCTTCGGCCAACGGCACAGCCTGCATGCCGAGGCTGGCGATCAGCCGTTGCAGCGGGACGGTATCCTCGAAGCGGTGCCGTACGCGCAGCAGGCGCTGCATCAAGTTGAACTCCAGGGCTTCGATGGCAGGGACTTTTCCCAATGCGTCGCGGATCAAGCGCTCTTCCGTGGGGCAGTCCATGGCTTCGATGCGCAGGTTGCTCCAGCGGGGCTCAGCATTGCCGGAGAGGCCCTCCAAGCTGGCTGGGCCGGCCTGAGGGGCGTGATTGTGGTCGTGGCAACAGTGGTGTGGTTGTGTCATGAGTCCATTCCCGTTTGACGCTTCGGGATTCATTGCACACTCTGTAGCAACTACAGAGTCAAGCAGAGGCGCAGATGAAGATCGGTGAATTGGCAAATCGCACCGGCTGTCCGGTGGAGACCATTCGCTATTACGAGCGCGAAGGATTGTTGCCAGCCCCAAAGCGAAGCACGGGTAATTATCGGCAGTACGATGCCAGTCACGAAGAACGCCTGTCGTTCATTCGCCACTGCCGGTCACTGGACATGACCCAGGATGAGATCCGCACGCTGCTGGCCCTGCGCGACAGGCCAGACGCTGACTGCGGGGCGGCGAACCAGTTGATCGAAGAGCATCTGCACCACGTTGAGGTGCGGATTGCCGAGTTGCAGTCGCTGCGTAGTCAGCTCAAGGACCTGCGCAACCAATGCAGCGGCGCGGGTGCAAGCGAAGCATGCGGCATCCTTCGAGAGCTGCAGCAGCCCGGAGTGCCGCAGGTGGCCAGCGAGGACTGCGTGCACGCGGGCCACCTCCACGTACCGGGTGTTCACCGACGCGGTTGAGGGGCCTGCTGCGACTTCAGTGGTTGGTGTTTTCGCGTTGGTCACTCAGTTGCTGGAGGTAGCGGCGCGAGAGCGCGAGGAAACGTGGCGTCGGCCCGATGTCTTCATAAAGCGGGTCGCCCTGTTCGTCCGTAGCGACCACCTGACTGCCTTTGACGTAGGGGAAGCTGGCTTCCAACTCCTCCAGAGCTGCGCCGAGCAATTCCCCGATCAGTTCCTCGACGCTGCGCTTGGGGTACATCTCGGCAATGGCGGCCAGCCGGGCCGCGGATTCCAGGTCCAGATGAATGTTGTACTGACTTCGGGTCAGACGACCCTTGGCGTTCTGCTCCCAATGGCGTACCAGTTCTCGAATTTTCATAAACACCTCATCCTCATCCCACGTGTGGCGGGCGGCTGCGAAGCGTCGGACAGTCTCTGCCGCCCGGGCGCGGACACTTGTGGAGTCCGCAATGTTCAGCCTAGCTCGCCAGCATCAACCGGGTTGCCGTTCGTCGCGCTCTTGTAAGCGCATGCCGCTCTCGGCAAGCTGGAGGCATACCCGGTTAAGGAGCGACGGTCATGGCGGAAATCGATGCGCGCTTACGCGAAGACGTTCATCTGCTGGGCGAACTGCTTGGCGACACCATCAGAGCCCAGTTGGGCGATGCCTTCTTCGACAAGATAGAACGCATCCGCAAGGGCGCGAAGGCGGCGCGCCAGGGCTCCGAGGATGGCCAGCGCCAACTCAACGACACTCTCGATGGGCTGACCGAGGCCGAGCTGCTGCCGGTAGCCCGCGCCTTCAACCAGTTCCTCAACCTTGCCAATATCGCCGAGCAATACCACCGCATCCGCCGCCGCGATCCGGAGGAGACCTCCCCCTTCGAGGACCGCGTGCTCGGCGAGCTGCTGCAGCGGCTCCTTGCCAATGGTCATGGCCCTGAGCAGTTGGCCCGGCAGCTGGGGCGGCTGGATATCGAGCTCGTGCTGACCGCGCACCCCACCGAAGTGGCGCGGCGTACCTTGATCCAGAAGTACGACGCCATGGCTGCCCAACTCGCCGCGCAGGACCACGATGACCTCAGCGCCAGCGAGCGCGGACGGGTTCGCCAGCGCCTTCTGCGGCTGATTGCCGGGGCTTGGCATACCGAGGAGATCCGCCGTAGCCGGCCCAGCCCGGTGGATGAGGCGAAGTGGGGCTTCGCGGTGATCGAGCATTCGCTGTGGGAGGCGCTGCCGAATGTCCTGCGCCACGTGGATGAAACCCTGCATGCGGCAACTGGTCTGCACTTGCCGTTGAGCGCCGCGCCGCTGCGCTTCGCCTCCTGGATGGGCGGCGATCGCGATGGCAACCCGAATGTCACGGCGGCAGTCAGTCGTCAGGTGCTGCTGCTGGCTCGCTGGATGGCTGCCGACCTTTATCTGCGCGATATCGACCACCTCGCGGCAGAGCTCTCCATGCAGCAGGCCAGCGACGAGATGCGTGTGCGCGTGGGCGTCCATCCGGAGCCCTACCGGGCGCTGCTCAAGCAACTCCGCGAGCGCCTGCGTGCCACCCGCGCCTGGGCCGAGGCAGCGCTGGAGTGCGAGATTGCACCCGGCCCCGAGGTGCTGCAGGACAACCAGCAACTGCTGGAGCCGCTGGAGCTCTGCTATCACTCCCTGCATAGCTGTGGCATGGGCGTGATTGCCGATGGTGCGCTGCTGGACTGCATCCGGCGTGCATCGGCCTTTGGCCTGTTCCTGGTGCGCCTGGATATCCGCCAGGATGCGGGTCGGCATGCTGCTGCAATGAGCGAGATCACCGATTACCTGGGCCTGGGCGCCTATGTGGACTGGGATGAAGACACCCGGTTGGCCTTCCTGCAGCGTGAACTGGACTGCCGCCGACCGCTCCTCCCTGCGCACTACCGGCCCTCGGCGGACACCGCTGAAGTACTGGCGACCTGTCGCGTTGTGGCGGGTGCACCGGCGGCCTCGCTCGGCTCCTACGTGATTTCCATGGCTGGCCAACCCTCGGACGTGCTGGCGGTACAACTGCTGCTCAAGGAAGCTGGGTTGCAACGGGCTATTCATGTGGTACCACTCTTTGAAACCCTGGCTGACCTGGACAACGCCGGTCCTGCCATCGACCGGTTGCTCGGCCTACCCGGTTACCGCACCCGGCTGCACGGCCCGCAGGAAGTGATGGTCGGCTATTCCGATTCGGCCAAGGACGCAGGTACTACGGCTGCGGCCTGGGCGCAGTACCGGGCCCAGGAAGCGCTGGTGGACGTGTGCCGGCGGCACCAGGTCGAACTCCTGCTGTTCCACGGCCGCGGTGGCACCGTGGGGCGCGGCGGCGGCCCGGCCCATGCGGCAATCCTGTCGCAACCGCCGGGGTCGGTAGCGGGGCGTTTTCGCACCACCGAGCAGGGCGAGATGATCCGCTTCAAGTTCGGCCTGCCCGGCATTGCCGAACAAAATCTGAACCTCTACCTTGCTGCAGTGCTGGAAGCCACCTTACAGCCCCCGCCTGAACCCGAGCCCGCCTGGCGCGCGGCCATGGACCGCCTGGCCAATGACGGTTTGGCGGGGTATCGCGCGGTAGTCCGAGAGCACCCTCAGTTCGTCGAGTACTTCCGCCAAGCCACGCCGGAACAGGAGCTGGGGCGGCTGCCGCTGGGCAGCCGCCCGGCCAAGCGCCGCGCAGGTGGCGTGGAGAGCCTGCGGGCGATCCCCTGGATATTTGCCTGGACCCAGATGCGCCTGATGTTGCCAGCCTGGCTCGGCTGGGAAGCTGCACTCGCCAACGCACAGCAGCGTGGCGAGGGCGAGCTGCTGGCGCGCATGCGCGAGCGCTGGCCGTTCTTCGCTACCCGCATCGACATGCTGGAGATGGTCCTGGCCAAGGCAGACTTGGCAATTGCCGAGCTTTACGACGAAAGACTGGTCGAAACGGGGTTGCGTCCGCTGGGTGCGCATTTGCGCGACCTATTGTCGCAGGCTTGTGCATCGGTACTGGCTCTGACCGGTCAGTCCGAGCTGCTTGCACAGAGCCCCGAGACCCGGGAGGCGATCAGCGTGCGCAACACCTACCTGGACCCCCTGCACCTGCTCCAGGCGGAGCTCCTGGCCCGTTCCAGACGTTGCGAGACCCATGCCGAAGGGCCGCTCGAACAGGCCTTGCTGGTGAGTGTCGCGGGCATTGCAGCAGGGCTCCGAAACACCGGTTGAGGCCCGATTTGCTCCAACTTTCGGCGTCTTGTGCGCTATAGGGGTGCTGTGTATCTTGAACGTCCTTTTGGCCGTTCAGCGACGCCGAAGACCCTATTCTGAGATTGGCCCCATGAGGCGAATCCGACCGATTTGAAAATAAAATCTTGAGGAGCACATCGATGCGCGTGATTCTGCTGGGGGCCCCCGGTGCCGGCAAAGGTACCCAAGCCGGTTTCATCACCAAGAAATTCGGCATTCCACAAATTTCCACTGGCGACATGCTGCGCGCAGCGGTCAAGGCCGGTACCGAGCTGGGCCTGAAGGCCAAGAGCGTGATGGACGCCGGTGGCCTGGTCTCCGACGACCTGATCATCAACCTGGTCAAGGAGCGTATCGCTCAGGCTGATTGCGCCAAAGGTTTCCTGTTCGACGGCTTCCCGCGCACGATTCCGCAGGCTGAAGCCCTGAAGGAAGCGGGTGTTGCCATCGACCACGTGGTGGAAATCGCCGTCGACGATGAAGAAATCGTCAGCCGAATCGCCGGTCGTCGCGTACACCCGGCTTCCGGCCGCGTCTACCACACCGAGCACAACCCGCCGAAGGTTGCCGGCAAGGACGACGTCACTGGCGAAGACCTGATCCAGCGTGATGACGACAAGGAAGAGACTGTGCGTCATCGCCTGTCCGTCTACCACTCGCAGACCAAGCCGCTGGTGGACTTCTACCAGAAACTAGCTGCCGCTGAAGGCACTCCGAAATACAGCGCGATTGCCGGCGTGGGTTCGGTGGACGAGATCACCGGTAAAGTGCTGGCCGCCCTGAGCTGAGTCACTGCCCGGATCTGACCAACGGCCCGCTTGCGGGCCGTTGGCGTTTATAATGCCGGCCTTTTTCCTTGCCCTGGATACCTCGATGACCACATTGCTGGCCCTGGATACTGCCACCGAAGCCTGCTCCGTTGCCCTGCTGCATGACGGCAAGGTGCTCAGCCATTACGAGGTGATCCCGCGCCTGCACGCCCAACGCCTGTTGCCGATGGTCCAGACCCTGCTGGCTGAGGCCGGAGTGCCCTTGTCGTCGCTGGACGCCATCGCGTTTGGTCGCGGGCCGGGCGCCTTCACCGGAGTGCGGATTGCCATCGGCGTCGTCCAGGGCCTGGCGTTTGCGCTGGAGCGGCCAGTGCTGCCAATTTCCGATCTGGCCGTGCTGGCCCAGCGCGCGCATCGCGAGCAGGGCGCAACCCAGGTCGCATCTGCCATCGATGCACGCATGGATGAGGTCTATTGGGGCTGCTATCGGCTCCTGGACGGTGAAATGCGCCTGGCGGGTACAGAAGCGGTGCTGCCTCCGGAGCGGGTGACCCTGCCACGCGATGCCAGTGGCGCCTGGTACGGCGCCGGTACCGGCTGGGGGACGCATGGCGCGCGGATTCCCGTGCAGCCTTATGGCCAATCTCCGGATCTGCTGCCCCATGCCGAAGACTTGCTGGCTCTGGCCCGCTTCGCCTGGGCGCGGGGTGAAGCGCTACCTGCCGACCAGGCCCAGCCGGTCTACCTGCGCGACAATGTCGCCACGCCCAAGGCACCGAAGTAGGATCCGTCCATCGGCCGACCGCTTCGATTGCCAAGCCCGGGTCGGGCGACTAGAGTCCACACGCGCCTGTTCGAATTGCTTGTACTGCTGAGCTGCTACTGATGCGTATCGATGGCTTCACCTCTTCCTACCCGCTGGAACGCAGCCCTCGCCAAGGCAGTGCAATCACGCCTTTTCGCGAGGTCAAGCGTGAACAGGAAGCCCGCCACGAGCAGCCGCCAGCAGCGTCTTCCAGCCAGGTTTACGAACCGGCTGCGCAGTTGCGCCGGGTCCAGGCCGGCAATGCCGCAGGGGAAAGTCTGCCAGTGCGGGCACAAGACCTTGCCCAGCAGCGAGCGGTGAGCAGCCGGGCCGCCCAGGCCATTGCCAGCTATAGCTCCACCGCCCGTTTCTCCTCCGAAGCCGACGCACCTGAAGTCCTCGGACTCGATCTCTACGCCTGATGCTGCCTTATTTCCTCGGCTGCCCGTCCTGGAACGAGCCAGCCTGGCGCGGCACTTTCTATCCTGCTGATCTGCGGCCAGCTGAAACTCTCGGCCATTATTCGCAGGTGTTCAATGCAGTGGAAGGCAACACCACCTTCTATGCGCGGCCTTCCGCCGAGACTCTGCAGCGCTGGGCCCAGACCATGCCGGAGGGATTCCGCTTCTGCGCCAAGCTGCCTCGCGACATCAGCCACGAAGGTGACCTGCGGGAGCAGTTCGTGGCGACTGAAACCTTCCTCAAGCTGCTGGCTCCGCTCGGCAAGCGGGTGGCCCCGCTATGGCTGCAGTTGCCGGCGACCTTTGGCCCCGCAAGGTTGGTCGAATTGGCCGCCTGGCTGGATGAGTTCGGTGACCTGCCGATTGCCGTGGAGGTCAGAAACCAGGCGTTCTTCGACAAAGGTGACGCCGAACGAGCGCTCAACCGCTTGCTGCATGAACGTGCCGTCGAGCGCATTTGTCTGGATTCCCGGGCCTTGTTCAGTTGCCAGTCGCAGCATTCGGCCGTACGTCACGCACAATCGAAGAAACCGCGTATCCCGGTGCGTCCCGCAGCCTTCAGCAGCAGTCCGCAGGTGCGATTCATCGGTGGGCCGGATCTGGACACCAACCAGCCGTTTCTCGAACCCTGGCTGGACAAGGTGGCAGCCTGGATCGAGCAGGGGCTTACGCCTTGCATGTTCCTGCATACGCCAGACAACCACCTAGCGGCCGCCCAGGCGTTGCGTTTCCATGAAGGGTTGAGCCAGCGCCTGCCCGGATTGCCGGCATTGACCCTGCCGCAGCCACAGGTCGAGCAGTTGGGCCTGCTCTGAGCTAGGCTGTCCGGCTCAGCCTCCAGAGGAGTAAGCCCATGACCACCCAGGCGCAACGTGGCGATAGCTTTGCCGCCCTGCATCGCACTCCCGGCCTGTTTGTCCTGCCCAACCCTTGGGACGCGGGTTCGGCGAAGATGCTCGCTCATCTCGGATTCCCAGCACTGGCCACAACCAGCGCGGGCCTTGCCTTCTCCCTGGGACGTCGCGATGCAGAAGGGGCAGTCAGCCGCGAAGAAGCTTTGGAAAACGCACGCGCCATTGTCGACGCCACGCCGCTGCCGGTGGCGGCAGACCTGGAGAACGGCTACGGCGACCGCCCGGAGGATTGCGCCGAAACCATCCGGTTGGCTGCCAAGGCAGGGCTGGTCGGCGGCTCCATCGAAGACGCAACCGGGCGAGCGGCCGATCCCATCTACCCCATGGAGCTGGCGGTAGAACGCATCCGTGCCGCGGTCGAGGCGTCTCGCAGTTTGGGTTTTAGCTTCACCCTAGCGGCGCGGGCAGAGAACTTCCTGCACAGCCGCCGCGACCTGGATGACACCATTCGCCGCCTGGTCGCCTATGCCGAGGCCGGTGCCGATGTGCTGTATGCCCCAGGGCTGACCAGCCGCGAACAGATTGCCGCCGTAGTCCAGGCCGTGGCGCCTCGCCCGGTGAACGTGCTGGTCGGCTCACCAAGCCTGGGGTTGTCGCTGGATGAGTTGGCCGAACTGGGCGTCAAACGTGTCAGCCTGGGTTCCAACTTTGCCCGGGTAGCCTACGGCGCGTTCTATGCGGCAGCACGTTCGTTGGCGGAGGAGGGCAGTCTGGTGCTGACCAAGCAGGCCATGCCCTTCGACCGTATCAACGACTTGTTCAAGCCCTGACGCCATTGCAGGCCCGCAGGATGGGGCGCGCCGCGTAGGTTAAGCAAGGCTATATCCATCGTCCGCAGGTGGATAATTGGCTTGTTGCCTCTCAGGTTCGTCCCGGCTCTGGCAAAATGCCGCGCCTTTCCCCCCGTTTTGATGAGCATGTCGTTGCATGAGTGAATCGCAGGAAACCGCCAGGGTCCGGGCTGAGGCCCTGGAGCCGGATTTTGCCGAGCGTATCGAGTCCCTTGCCGCAAGGCTTGGGCTGAACCTGGAGGGCGAGGCGGACTTTGCCTTGCAACTGGGTGGCGAAGGGTTGCAGCTCCTGCAGCTGGGACCAGACTCCCCGGGCCCAGTACGGGTGGATTTCGTCGAGGGTGCAGCAGCCCATCGCCGCAAGTTCGGCGGTGGAAGCGGGCAGATGATCGCCAAGGCTGTAGGCGTGCAATCCGGCATTCGACCGCGTGTGCTGGACGCGACGGCCGGGCTGGGGCGCGATGCTTTCGTGCTTGCCAGTCTGGGCTGCGAGATGACCTTGATCGAACGCCAGCCGCTGATCGCGGCCTTGCTGGAAGATGGCCTGGCCCGTGCTGCCGGTGATCTGGATGTGGCCGCGATTGCCGCGCGTATGCGCCTGCTTAACGGCAACGCAATCGAATTGATGCGTGGCTGGCAGGGGGAGGCGCCGCAGGTCATCTACCTTGACCCGATGTTCCCGCATCGTGACAAGAGCGCCCTGGTGAAGAAGGAGATGCGCCTGTTTCGCCCGCTGGTGGGTGACGACCAAGACGCACCAGCGCTGCTGGAAGCTGCCCTGGCCCTAGCCAGCCACCGGGTCGTGGTGAAGCGGCCGCGCAAGGCGCCGATTATTGCCGGGACAAAGCCGAGTTATGCGCTGGAAGGCAAGTCCAGTCGCTATGACATCTACCCGAAGAAAAAGCTGGGGGCCTGAACCAATGCCGGCGACCTGCCGTGCCTGGCGACACGGCAGGTCGCAGAACCGCTCTGCTTCCAGCTCTCAGGGCCGATAAGCCCGCATGAACAGCTCCACCACCTCCCGCACGTGCTGTTCAGCTTCCGCTCCCTCCAGGGGAGGGTTGCAGCCGATCAACAGCCGGAAGTTATGCCCGCCCTTGATAAGGGAAAAGAAATGCTCGGCGGCGTGCAGTGGATTTTCGATGGCCAGCTTGCCCGCCTGCTGCGCCTGGCTCAGCAGCCCGGTCATTTCCTGCAGCACCTGCTGTGGCCCGGCTTCATAGAACATCCGCGAGAGTTTCGGGTCCTGTGTCGCCATCGCCACCATCACCCGGTGCAGCTCGACTGACTCGCGACTGTTGATCAGCGCATGGAAGCTGCGACCGATGGTCAGCAGCACCTTCTCGATGCTGACGTCCGCTGGTAGCTCGAATAGCAGCTCAGGCAGCTGCTCCTCGCATTTGGCCTTCACCGCCGCGGAAAACAAGGTCTCCTTGTCGGTGAAGTGGCTGTACACCGTCAGCTTGGAAACCCCCGCTTCAGAGGCGATGGCGTCCATGCTGCTGCCGTCGTAGCCCTTGCGCAGAAACAGATTCTTCGCGGCCTCGAGGATCGCTTTGCGCTTTGCCGGATCTTTGGGGCGGCCGGGGCCGCTGGTCGGAAACGAATTGTCAGACATTTCTTCTTAAATACTGGACTGGTGAGTTTGCTATTTTTACTATACCGAGCAGTATAAATATTCCAGCTGCTCTTCGCGAAAGGTCATTCATCATGTTTCGCCATGCGTTGCCCCTCGCTCTGCCTCTTTCCCTTTCCCTCCTGTTGATGGCTTGCGGCAATGGTGAACCCGTCCAACAGGCGGTACGCCCGGCGATGGTGGTACAGCCCCTCCCGGCAGCGGATGCGGTCGATACCTTTCCGGGCGAGGTGCGCGCGCGGTATGAGCCGGAGCTGGCGTTCCGCATTGGCGGCAAAGTAGCGAAACGCCTGGTGGAAGTGGGCGAGCGGGTGAAGAAGGACCAGCCTCTGGCCGAGCTTGACCCGCAGGACGTGCGTTTGCAGCTCGAGGCGACTCGTGCCCAGGTGGCAGCTGCACAAGCCAACCTCAAGCTGGTGCGTGCCGAGCGTGATCGCTATCGCACCTTGCTGGACCGCAAGCTGATCAGTGAGTCGCAGTACGACAACGTCGAAAACCAGTACCGTGCCGGCGAGGCGCGGCTGAAGCAGATCAAGGCCGAGTTCAACGTCGCCAGTAATCAGGCAGGCTACACTGTGCTGCGCGCTTCGGAGAATGGGGTGATCGCCAGCCGCCGTGCCGAGGTCGGGCAAGTCGTTGCTGCCGGACAAACGGTCTTTACGCTGGCGGTGGAGGGCGAGCGTGAGGTGGTCATCAGCTTGCCCGAGCTGGGTATCGATCGCCTCAAGGTTGGCCAGGACGTGACCGTCGAACTTTGGTCACTGCCTGGGAAACGCTTCCCGGCCCGAATTCGCGAGCTGTCACCAGCAGCTGACCCGCAGTCGCGCACTTTCGCTGCGCGCGTAGCCTTTGCCCGCGACAAGGTGCCTGCCGAGTTGGGGCAGAGCGCCCGGGTGTTCATTCGCAGCAAGGGCGAGGTGCCGCTTTCCGTACCGCTTTCTGCGCTGACGGCGGAAGCCGGGCAGCCTTATGTCTGGGTCGTCGACCCGACGAACTCCACACTCAAACGCCGTCCTGTGCGAGTTGGTGCCTATGGCGAAGACCGCGTCCCGGTACTGGAAGGGCTGAACCCTGACGATTGGGTCGTTGCCGCCGGGGTGCAGGTACTGCGTGAGGGCCAGCAGGTCAGGCCGGTGGATCGCGCCAACCGCGCGGTGAAGATGGTGGCGAAGGAGTAAGCCCCCATGAACTTCAACCTTTCCGCCTGGGCGTTGCAGAACCGGCAGATTGTCCTCTACATCATGCTGTTGCTCGGCATTGTCGGGGCCATTTCCTACACCAAGCTGGGGCAGAGTGAAGACCCGCCCTTCACCTTCAAGGCCATGGTGGTGCGTACAAACTGGCCGGGGGCGACTGCCGAGGAGGTGTCGCGCCAGGTCACCGAACGCATCGAGAAAAAGCTGATGGAGACCGGCGAGTACGACAGGATCGTTTCCTTCTCTCGACCGGGCGAGTCGCAGGTGACCTTCATTGCCCGTGACTCCATGCGTTCGTCGGAGATCCCCGAACTCTGGTATCAGGTCCGCAAGAAGGTCAGCGATATTCGCCACACGCTGCCGCAAGGTATCCAGGGGCCTTTCTTCAATGACGAATTCGGCACCACTTTCGGCAACATCTATGCGCTGACCGGCGAAGGCTTCGACTACGCCGTGCTCAAGGACTACGCCGACCGCATCCAGCTGCAACTGCAGCGGGTCAAGGACGTCAGCAAGGTGGATCTGCTTGGTCTGCAGGACGAGAAAATCTGGATCGAGCTGTCCAACGTCAAGCTGGCGACGCTGGGTCTGCCGCTGGCGGCGGTGCAGCAGGCGCTGGATGAGCAGAATGCCGTAAGTTCCGCTGGGTTCTTCGAGACCGCGAGTGATCGCGTGCAATTGCGCGTTTCCGGTCGCTTCGAGTCAGTGGCGCAGATTCGTGACTTCCCCATCAGGGTGGGGGACCGGACCTTCCGTATCGGCGACCTGGCTGAGGTTCATCGCGGCTTCAATGATCCGCCTGCACCGCGCATGCGCTTCATGGGGGAGGATGCCATTGGCTTGGCCGTTTCGATGAAGGCAGGGGGCGACATCCTGGTGCTTGGCGAGGCGCTGGAAGGGGAGTTTGCCCGCCTGCAGGAGACGCTGCCGGTCGGCATGCAGTTGCGCAAGGTCTCGGATCAGCCTGCAGCGGTAAAGACCGGGGTTGGCGAGTTCGTACGAGTGCTCACCGAGGCACTGGTCATCGTCCTGCTGGTGAGCTTCTTCTCCCTCGGCCTGCGCACCGGCCTGGTGGTGGCGCTGTCGATTCCGCTGGTGTTGGCCATGACCTTCGCGGTGATGCACTACTTCGGCATCGGCCTGCACAAGATCTCCCTTGGCGCGCTGGTGCTGGCACTGGGTCTGCTGGTGGACGACGCGATCATTGCGGTGGAGATGATGGCGATCAAGATGGAGCAAGGGTATGACCGGCTCAAGGCGGCCAGCTATGCCTGGAGCAGCACGGCGTTCCCGATGCTCACGGGCACCCTGATCACGGCTGCCGGCTTCCTGCCCATCGCTACTGCCCAATCCGGAACGGGCGAGTACACACGCTCGATCTTCCAGGTGGTGACCATCGCCCTGGTGGTTTCCTGGATCGCCGCCGTGGTGTTCGTGCCGTATCTGGGGGATCGCCTGTTGCCTGACCTGGCCAAGCGCCATGCCGCCAAGCATGGCGGCAGCGACAAGGGCCACGATCCCTATGCGACTCCTTTTTATCAGCGTGTCCGGCGTGTGGTGGAGTGGTGCGTGCGTCGGCGCAAGACTGTGGTCATTCTGACCCTGGCAGCTTTCGTCGCGTCCATCTTCCTTTTCCGCTTCGTGCCTCAGCAGTTCTTCCCGGCTTCCGGGCGCCTGGAGCTGATGGTCGACCTGAAGCTCAGCGAGGGCGCCTCCCTCAGCAGTACCGAAGCGGAGGTCAAGCGGCTGGAGCAGTTGCTCAACGAGCATCCCGGCATCGACAGCTATGTGGCCTACGTGGGGACCGGCTCGCCGCGCTTCTACCTGCCACTGGACCAGCAGCTGCCCGCTGCCAGCTTTGCCCAGTTCGTGGTGCTGGCAAAAGGCATCGAGGCCCGTGAGGAGGTCCGCAGCTGGTTGATCCAGGTACTCAACGACGAGTTCCCGACTCTGCGCAGTCGTATCTCTCGCCTGGAAAACGGCCCGCCGGTAGGCTATCCCGTGCAGTTCCGGGTTTCGGGCGAGCATATCGATGAGGTCCGCGCATTGGCTCGCAAAGTCGCCGATAAGGTGCGTGAGAACTCCCATGTGGTGAACGTGCACCTGGATTGGGAAGAACCCAGCAAGGTCGTGCGGCTCAACATCGACCAGGATCGTGCCCGCGCCATGGGGATCACCACCGCCGATCTCTCGCGGTTCCTGCAGAGTTCCCTGACTGGTACGCCGGTCAGCTATTTCCGTGAAGATAACGAGCTGATCGAGATCCTCCTGCGTGGCACCGTCAGCGAGCGCCAGGACCTGGCTCTGCTGCCGAGTCTGGCGGTGCCCACGGACAATGGCCAGAGCGTGCCACTGTCGCAGATTGCGACCCTTGAGTACGGCTTCGAGGAAGGCATCATCTGGCACCGTAACCGTTTACCAACCGTGACTGTACGTGCGGATATCTACGACAAGTCGCTGCCGGCCAGCCTGGTGAAGCAGATCCTGCCGACACTCGAGCCTATCCGTGCCGAATTGCCGTCTGGCTATCTGCTGGATGTGGGCGGGACCGTCGAAGATTCCAGTCGCGGGCAGAAATCGGTGAACGCCGGGATGCCGCTGTTCGTCGTGGTGGTCCTGACCCTGCTGATGCTGCAGCTGAAGAGCTTCTCGCGCTCGGTCATGGTGTTCCTTACCGCACCACTGGGGCTGATCGGCGTCACCTTGTTCCTGCTGGTGTTCCGCCAGCCGTTCGGGTTTGTCGCCATGCTCGGCACCATCGCTCTGGCGGGGATGATCATGCGCAACTCGGTGATCCTGGTCGACCAGATCGAGCAGGACATTGCGGCGGGAATGGACCGTTGGAACGCGATCATCGAGGCCACGGTACGGCGCTTCCGCCCCATCGTGCTGACCGCCCTGGCGGCGGTGCTGGCGATGATCCCGCTGTCGCGCAGTGTGTTCTTCGGCCCCATGGCGGTGGCCATCATGGGCGGGTTGATCGTGGCAACCCTGCTGACCCTGTTGTTCCTGCCGGCGCTCTATGCGGCCTGGTTCCGGGTCAAGCCAGTGCCTGTGGCGGACGCCCAGCCGGCGATACTGCCCGAGGTCCAAGCCGGCCACTGACGGCAAAGGCCCCTTGAAGGGGCCTTTTTCATGGCAGCAAAGACCTTTGCGGGAGAGCATTCATTCGCGTTCCCGGCCCACTGTCCCTCAAGCCAACTCCTCTCGCAGACGAAGGAGGGCCTGTTCGTCCGGGCAGTTCTGCCAATCCCTGAGCCACTTCTTCTCTTTGGTCCCCACAGCGCTTGGCCGAGGAGCCGTCAACCGAGAAGGCCTTGCGTTACTTGCAGAAGAACAACGCGATCCTCCAATGAGATGACTCGGCCATGTGTCGTGATGGTGTTCATTCAGACTATGTTGGCATCAGCTGTTGAGGTTTCAGCCATCGTGCTGAAGGCCCAGTAGGAGGGGGGGACGCCGAGTTCTTGCTCGCGAACATAACCCTGCTTTTGCAAGCAAGCTGGCTCCTACAATGAACTACGGTCCCTCGTTCCGACTAGGAGACACACTTGGGACAATCAGTTATTGATGGCGCCAAACCCAAAAACGCCGCTTGCCCGTTGAGGGTCAAGCGGCGATTTTTTTAGGTGAACAGCATGACCGTAATGTGCCGGGCTTTCTGACGTCCGGGGCTTCCTTACAGCGCCCCGAACACCTTTTTCGCCAGCCCGGTTGCCGCACCAGCCGGATTCTGGCGGATACCCGCCTCTTGTTCGGCAATTATCTTGAACAGGCCATCCAGTGCTTGTTCCGTCACGTAGCTTTCGATGTTCGCGCTCTTGGCGTCGACCACGCCAAAGCTGGCCGCCTGGCCCGCAAAGCTGTTGTACTGCTGGGCCAGGCCAACCTGATCGGTAGCCTGTTTGACGATCGGCAGGAACTTGGCTCGAAGCTGGTCACGGCTGGTCTTGTTCAGGTACTGGGTCGCTGCGTCATCCGGGCCGCTGAGAATGCCCTTGGCATCCTGCACGGTCATCTTCTTCACCGCATCCACCAGCAACACTTGGGCTTGCGGAACGGCGGTTTCGGCAGCCTTGTTCATGGTGGCTTCGAGCTGTTCGACCTGGGCGCCCATGCCCATCATCTTCATGGTCTTGGCCGCCTTGCCGAGCTTGCCCGGTAGCTCGATGCGGACTTCAGGGTTGTCATTGAAACCGCCGGGTTGGCCAAGCTGCTGCACGGCAACCTTGGCGCCTTGGGTCAGGGCATCCTTGAGGCCTCCGGAGGCGTCCTGCTGGCTGAGGTCGGCAAGCGACAGGGCCAAGGCGCTGGCCGAGAAGGCAAGGCCGGCGCAAAGGGCGGTGATTCGAAGCATGGCAGCATCCTTGTGACTGTGGGTTACGACTAGCGGACGGGGTCCAGCTTGATTCGCAGGGGTTGTGGGTCGCTGCCGTCGAGTTTAACGGAGTGGCGCTCCGTGCTGATGAACAACAGCTTGCCCTCAAGTTCGATCAGCGCGCTCACGGCGTAGCTGTGACCCGGTTCGACCAGCGCTGGGTCATAGTCGAGGCGAAAGGATAGCGGTATCTGGCCATTTACTTTCCCCTGTTGGCGAGCCAGATCGAGAGAGGGGGCGTCGGCGAGGGAAACGTCCTGCAGGCTTACGCTGAGAACGGCATCCACTGGCAAGGCCATGCGTTGCAGGTAGAAGACTTCGCCCTGCAGTTGGCGCATGTGATCGCCGGAGGGACCGGCGCAGGCGGTGAGCAGGCTCGTGGCGAAAACCAGGGTTATCGCTCTCATCGGGTCACTCCATATGTGGGAACCGGAATAGAACTCACTATAGAGGCCGTTTGCCCATTTGCGATGGCCCAAGACAAGCTGCGACGGGATCGGTTGACAGCCGCGTCAGGGGACGACGCGGCCGCTCGCCGGCTTAGAGCGAGGTATCGTCCAGCACGGTGCTGGAGATGGCATTGAGGGTGTTGTTGAACTGAACGGTCTCGTTGAACGTCTTGACGATGCTGCGGAAACGGTCCTTGGCGCTGATCAGTTGCTTGAGCTTCTCTGCCAACTCTTCTTCCTTGCGGTTTAGTGACGCCTCGCGATCGTCCAGGGCCTCGGCCTGCTTCCGCAGCTGCTCGGCCTTGGTCTCATAGCGTAGTTTCTCCTGGCGCAGGCTCTCCGCGAATTTGGCGGTATTGCGGTCCCGGGCCTCGACGTTTTCAGCCAGTGCCTTGAGCGCTGCACTTCGCTCGGACAGGGCGCGTGCGTTGTCTTCCGCCGCTCGTTCGATAGCGGACGCCTCGAGGTGCAGGCGAGTTTCCAGGGTGCGCAATTGCTCGTCCTTTTCAGCGAGTAGGCGCTCCTTCTCACATAGGTGCGATTTCCGCTGGTCCAGGCTTTCCTGTTGCTTCACTGCCTCCAGTTTCTGCTGGGTCAAGCCCTTGGCCATGTCCGCTAGGGAATTCAGGGTGGCTTGCACGTCTACCAGGACGCTATCTGTGTCGCTGACGGCGGTATTCTCGAGGTCGATCTCGGTCATGTGGACCGGCAACGGCTCCGCTGCAACCTTGACCGGAGCAGTGTCGTCGAGACCTGGCTCAGCCAGGGTGCCGGCCGCTGGCGGGCTTAGTTTGAGCAGATCGTGGGTCTCCAGGTCGCTGGCTGCAGGCGCTTCCGCTTCTGCCTCGACGATTGGCGCTTCCGTGGGTGATTCGGGATCTGTCAGGCTGGCCTGGGCTTGGGGCTCGGATGCCGCTGGTTCCTGTTCGTACTCATCGAGGGCGACCTGCTCGGTCAAGTCGGCCTCGAGATCTGTTTCGGGTGTGTTTTCCAATTGCGGTGCAGGCTCCGCAGCCTTGCTTGATTCCGATTCGCCGCTCGTTTCGGCGGAAATGGTGGGCAAACTGTAGGCCGCGTCCAGGGCGGAGCCGGTCAGGAGGCTTGATTGGGGCGGGGGGGCCAGCTGTGTGTCGATTGGTGATGGCGTCATCCCTGGCACGGGATCGCCTATGTTGGTGCTTTCGCGGCTGGCAATCAGCTTGAGGATCGATCCTTTGTTGATCGACAGCGTACGGTGCTCGCTGACGTCGGCTGGTTGTTCGTCCGGACCGGCAATCGGGCCCTTCAGGTCTATGAAGTGGAAGTTGATGAGTTCCGTTTCGCTCACGATTCGTCCCCCTGGGTGATTTGCTTCAGGACATGCTTGGCGTACTGCCACTCCAATTCGCTTTCCAGCGCGCCCAGCAGATAGCCCTTTTCGCTTGCGGTGGCGCGGGCCACATAGACTTTGGCGGTCCCGTGGCGACCTTCTTCGTTGAGGGAGTAGACGAGGATGTTCCGATCGATCTCGGGGATAGCGAAGCTGCACAGGACGGCGGCGTTGACCACTTCCTGGGCCTCGTTCTCGACTGTGATGGTTCTAAGCAGCATAGGAGTCTTCCGTACCGTGTGACTGGCCGCACCCATGAGGGGGGCGGCGAGGTGCTCAATGGTACTGAGCAGCTTTCGGCTTGGGCTCTTGCTGAGTTGTAGGACGGTTCCGGGAAGAGCGGCAGCCGGAATGGCTGCCGTAGTCAGATGGCGCTGGCCTGGTTCTCGACCTCAGGTTGACGGTCAAGGGCGACCTGGCGAATCGACAGGCGGATCTCTGCAGGCAGCACCCGTTTCGCCGCACCTTCGGCGAGTTCGCCGAGCAGCTCGTGGTAACCCAGCTTGCCGGCCTCGTCCTGACGCAGGACGCGCTGGTCGAGCATCGTCTGAATGAAATGGCGAAACAGGCTCTTGTCGAAGAATTCCGGGGCGTTGAGCCCATGCAGGATCGAAAGGCGCTGGGCCATCACGGTGCAGAGGTCTTCCAGTTCCTCGGCGCTGAGCTGGTGCTGTCCGGCATTGAGCAGCAGGGCAATGGCCATGTAGAAACGCTGCAGGGTCTGGACGATGGCGCGAGCCAGCAGCGTGAGCAGGACGAACTGCCGCGAGCTGGGGGCGGGGCGCACGTAGACGTCGCCTTCGATCTTGAGCAGGCCCTGCTCGACGAAGGCTGTCAGCCACTGGCCAACTACATCATCCAGCTCGCTGGCATCCCAGCGGATGAATAGCTCGGCCTGTAGATAGGGATAAAGCGCACGGGTGTAGCGAAGGATCTGTTCGCGGCTCATCCGTGCGCTGCTCTGAAAGAAACTCGCCAGCAGGGCGGGCAGGGCAAAGACGTGCAGCACGTTGTTGCGGTAGTAGGTCATGAGGACGGCGTTCTGCTCGTCCAGATAGAGAATCCGTCCAAGCGCGTCCTTCTGCTCGGACAGCAGGTCCATGCTCCGCACGTATTCGATCAAGGCCTGGCCGTCACCTTCGGGGAGCGTGGCATACGGTGAGTAGGGGACCTGCCTCAGCAGAGCGAGATAGAGGTCGAGTACCCGTGCCAAAGCCTTCTCGTCCAACGCCAGTTTGCTGGTGGAGAGCAGGGCCAGGGCCACCAGGTTGACCGGGTTGATTGCCGCCGCATCGTTGAGGTGACGGGCGATGCGCACGGCCAGGCGGTTGGTGGTTTCATTAAGCCACGCAGGGCGGAATTGCGGGCCTAGATCCTCGGCCCGCCAGTCGGGTTGCTGCTGGTCGAGGAACTCGGCCAATTTGATCGGTTCGCCGAAATTGACCGCCACCGAGCCGAAGCGCAACTTCAGAGCGCCGATGACCTTTAACAGGTCGAAGATCGACTCTTTTTTCTTGCTCGCCCCGCGCAACTCGCCTAGATAGGTCCGGCCTTCCAGCACCCGCTCATAACCGATGTAGACCGGCACAAAAATGATCGGCAGGCGCGAGGAGCGCAGGAAGCTGCGCAGGGTGATGGCCAGCATGCCGGTTTTCGGGTGCAGCATGCGGCCGGTGCGTGAGCGACCGCCTTCGACGAAATACTCCACCGGGAAGCCGCGGTAGAAGAGCGTGTGCAGGTATTCGTTGAACACGGCGGTATAGAGCGGATTGCCCTTGAAGGTACGGCGCATGAAGAAGGCACCGCCGCGGCGCAGCAGGCCACCGATCACGGGCATGTTGAGGTTGATCCCGGCGGCGATGTGTGGCGGGGTCAGCCCATTGCGGAACAGCAGGTAGGAAAGGAGCAGGTAGTCGATGTGGCTGCGGTGGCAGGGTACATAGATGACTTCGTGGCCCTGGACGATGTCCTGGACCTGCACGATGTGGTTGACCTTGATGCCTTCGTAGAGCTTGTTCCAGAACCAGGAGAGCACCACTTCGAGGAAGCGGATGACGGTATAGGCAAAGTCCGAAGCGATCTCATTGCCGTACTTCAGCGCCTGGGCTTCGGCCTTGTCCAGGCTGATCTTCTCGCGCTCGGCCTCGTCGGCGATGGCCTGACGTACAAGCGGCGCGTGCACAAGACCTTTGACCAGATTCCGCCGGTGCGAGAGGTCAGGGCCGATCACTGCCGTCTTCTGGTTGCGGAAATGGACGCGCAGGATGCGATGGACCATGCGCAGCGTGCGTTCCGACCCCTTGTCCTGATCAATCAACTCGCGTAGGTGGATAGGCGTTGAGAACTGCACGCGCGTCTTGCGTCCGAGAATCAGGATGCTCACCAGCTTGCGCAGGCGGCCAGTGACTGCCCAGCTGTCGGCAAACAGGAGTTTCCATGGGCTGGTTTCACGATCAGGCGACTGTCCCCAGAAAACCGTGACGGGAATGATCTGCGCATCCTCGACTGCGTGGCGCTGGATGGCACCCAGCACTCGCACCAGTGTGGGAGAGGCGCCGCGCTTGTCCCGTCCACCGAGCCAGCCGGGCTCTGGCGTCAGGTAGAAGAATGCCGCGGGCTCCAGCAGGTCGCCCAGAGCGACCGGAAGTACCGGGCGGGGCAATCCGGCTTTGGTGCATTCCCGGTCCATCACTGCCAAGTCACTGGCGGAGGGCTGCTGCAGGACGTAGAGGACCGGTTTGCTCCGATCGAGTTTCAGACCGAGGGCCGACTGGTTGATGGTTTCCGAGCGTATCCAGAGATAGAGCAGGCGGCGCAGGGCGCCGAAGGCGAGACGGCGGAAAGGTGAGCGGGTCATGACAGATCGGAGCTTGAGTGAAACGAGCGATTGCTCGGGACGGCTAGTGTGCCGGATTCGCCGTCGAGCCGCAAAAAGCGGCAGCCCGTCCAGAAGCTGAGGAATATTCCTGCAACTTTCTGACAAGCGACTGTCTTGCATTGCCTCGGCAGGACTCCTTATATTCCGCCAGCGTTTGCAAGGCCCCGGAGGCCAGCATGGCCAAGGGGCTTTTCCCTTCGGGATTAGAGGCCATGATCGAAATAACAAATCTGACCAAGCGCTTTGCGCAGCACACAGCCGTGGACAATTTGTCCTTCCGCGTCGAGCAGGGGGAAGTGCTGGGGTTCCTGGGCCCCAACGGCGCGGGCAAGTCCACCACCATGAAGATGCTGACCGGATTCCTCGCGCCGACGTCCGGCACGGCGAGCATATTCGGTTTCGATATCCGCACGCAGACCTTGAAGGCCCAGCGTGAGATTGGCTACCTGCCGGAAGGTGCGCCCTGCTATGGCGACATGACCGTGCGCAGCTTCCTTGAGTTCATCGCAGAGGTTCGTGGTTTCCGGCGTGCCGAGAAAAAGGCACGGGTCGAGCGGGCCGTGGCACAGGTCGAGCTGGAAAAGGTGTTGGACCAGTCCATCGAGACGCTCTCCAAAGGCTTCAAGCGGCGCGTTGGCCTGGCCCAGGCGATTCTCCATGATCCGCGAGTGCTGATCCTCGACGAGCCCACCGACGGCCTCGACCCGAATCAGAAACATCAGGTCCGCCAACTGATCCAGAGTCTGGCCCACGACAAGATCGTGATCATTTCCACCCATATCCTCGAGGAGGTCACGGCAGTCTGCTCCCGTGCCCTGGTGATCGCCTCCGGCCGGGTGGTGGCCGATGGCACGCCGTTCGAGCTGGAGAGCCGTTCGCGCTATCACCAGGCGGTGACCCTGGTGGCGGCCGAGCCCCTCGACATGCTCGCGCTGGCGGTGCTGCCAGGTGTTGCCGGGATCGAGGAAAACCGTATCGAGGGTGGCATCACCATCCTGGCCAAGCCGGGCGAAGTGATCTTCCCGCAGGTCAACCAGTTGATCCATGAACGCGGCTGGAAGGTGACCGAGCTGGATGTCGAGCGCGGCCGGCTCGATGAGGTGTTCCGCAGACTGACCCGGGGGGAGGCGGCATGATGCAGTTGCCGGTGATATTCAAACGCGAGTTGGCGAGTTACTTCGCTACCCCGCTGGCCTATGTCTTCATCGTGATCTTCCTGGTGCTGTCCGGGGTGTTCACCTTCTACCTGGGGGGCTTTTATGAAAGCGGCCAGGCGAGCCTGGCGCCGTTCTTCAACTTCCACCCCTGGCTGTATCTGTTCCTGGTGCCGGCCATCGCCATGCGCCTGTGGGCCGAGGAACGCAAATCGGGGTCCATCGAACTGCTGATGACCCTGCCCATCACCCGCTTCGAGGCAGTTACCGGCAAATTCCTCGCCGCTTGGGCCTTTGCGGGTTTGGCGCTGCTGCTGACCTTCCCAATGGTGATCACCGTCAACTATCTTGGCGAGCCGGACAATGGGGCGATCATCACCGGCTACATAGGCAGCTGGCTGCTGGCGGGTGCCTACCTGGCTATCGGCTCCTGCATGTCGGCGCTGGCGAAGAACCAGGTGATCGCGTTCATCCTCGCCGTCAGCATGTGCTTCCTGTTCATCGTCAGCGGTTTCCCGCTGGTACTGGACGCCTTCAGCGCCTGGGCGCCGCAATGGCTACTGGACGCTGTGGCGTCGCTGAGTTTCCTGACCCGCTTCGATGCCATCAGCAAGGGCGTGATCGACCTGCGTGACCTGCTCTATTTCGTCACCCTGATTGCCGCTTGGCTGGCTGCCACCGCTGTGGTGGTCGATCTGAAGAAGGCCGACTGAACATGAAAAGACTGATGTATTCCGGTGCCGGGCTGTTGCTCATCGCTCTGGCTTTCCTGGCGTTCAATATGCTCGCCGGGCTGACCCTGACCAACGCGCGGATCGACCTCACCGAGCAGAAGCTTTACACCATCTCCGATGGCACGAAACGGATCCTCGGCGAGCTCGACGAGCCGATCAACCTGTACTTCTTCTACTCCGACAAGACCGCCAAGGATCTGGTGGTGCTTCGAAATTACGCCAAGCGTGTCGAGGAGATGCTCAAGGCCTACGAACAGGCGGCTGACGGCAAGATCAAGCTGCACATCGTCGATCCGGAACCCTTCTCCGAGGAGGAGGACAAGGCGGCCGAGTTCGGCCTGCAGGCCATCCCACTCCAGCAAGGGGGCGACCAGGTCTACTTCGGCCTGGCTGGCACCAATAGCGTGGACGATACCCAGGTCATTCCCTTCTTCCCGCTGGACCAGGAGGAGTTCCTGGAGTATGAGGTGAGCCGGCTGGTGCAGAGCCTGGCCAAGCCGGAGCGACCGGTGGTCGGCGTTCTTTCCGGGCTGCAGCTTAATGGTGGCTTCGACATGATGAGCCGCCAGCCGACCCCGCCCTGGATGGTGATGGAGGAAATCCGCCAACTGTTCCAGATCGAGAGCCTGAAGGCGGATGTCGACCAGATCCCGGAGAAAGTTTCGGTGCTGCTGCTGGTGCACCCCAAGGGCTTGCCGGAGCAGACGCAGTACGCTATCGACCAGTTCGTTATGCGCGGCGGCAAGCTGATGGTGTTCGTCGATCCCTGGAGCGAAACCGATCGTGGCATGGATATGTCCGGTGCGATGGCGGGCGACAAGTCGTCTGAGCTCAACAGCCTGTTCAAAGCCTGGGGTTTGCAGATGTTGCCGGGCAAGGTGCTCGGTGACGGCGCCAATGCCATGTCGGTCAGCATGGGTGAGGGCAAGCGACCGGCCCGACATGCTGCCTGGCTGAACCTGCCGCGTACCTCCCTCGACCAGGGCGACGTGAGCACGGCTGGTCTGGAGAACATTACCGTTGCCACCGCCGGCATCCTGCAACCATTGGAGGGGGCAAAGACTCAGTTCGTCCCGCTGATCCAGAGCTCCGAATACAGCATGCCGCTCGATGCCCAGCGTTTCGCCATGCTTGAGGATCCCGAGGCGCTGATCCGCGAACTGGAACCTACCGGTGAGCGCTACACCGTTGCCGCACGCATCAGCGGCCCGGCACAGACTGCATTCCCCAACGGGATCGAGGGCCGCAAGGATGGTCTGAAATCGGCGAGTAATATCAACGTGATTGCCGTTGCCGACACCGATCTGCTGAGCGATCGGATGTGGGTTCAGGTGCAGGACTTCTTCGGCCAGCGCGTACCGCAGCCCTGGGCTGACAACGCCGGCTTCACCATCAACTCGCTGGACAACCTGGCCGGCTCCGACGCGTTGATCAGCGTGCGCTCGCGGGGGCGCTTCAGCCGTCCGTTCGAGGTGGTGGAGGCCTTGCAGCGTGACGCCGAGGTTAAATTCCGCGAACAGGAGCAGGTGCTGCAGCAACGCTTGACCGATACCGAGCAGAAGCTGGCCTCACTGCAACAAAGCCAGGACCCGGCCAAGGCGCTGGAGCTGACCCCGGAGCAGCAGGCCACCCTGCAGCAGTTCGTTCAGGAGAAGCTGCGTATCCGCAAGGAACTGCGTGAGGTGCGTTTCCAGCTGAACGCCAGCATCGAAGAGTTGGGTCGTACCCTGAAGTTCATCAACATCGCCCTGGTGCCGCTGCTGCTGACCCTGGGCGTGCTGGTGCTATGGTTCTGGCGCCGTCGTCGTGAGGCTTGAGGAGGACGCATGGGACGCAAAGGTTTGATCATCCTGGCCCTGTTGGTTCTTGGGCTGAGTGCGGCTTACTACTTTGAGCATGAGGCTACCCGTCCGCAGCCGGCCAGAGTCAGCCGCGAGCTGTTGCTGCCTGCCCTGCAAGGCAAGCTAGCCGATGTGACTGCGGTGGAGGTGGCGATTCCGGAGCTGCCCAGTATCCGTCTACAGCGTGCGGGCGATGGCTGGGTGGTGCCTGCCAAGGCGGACTATCCGGTAGCCGGCCATTTGCTCAGCGCATTGCTGCTTGGGTTATCAGAGGCGAATAAAGTGGAAGCCAAGACGGCCAGCCCGCAACTGCATGGCCGAGTTGGCCTGGCAGAAAAGGGTAGTGCTGATGAACGAGGCGCTCGCATCAAACTCGAAAGAGGCACCGAGCCGCCGCTGGAGCTGCTGGTGGGCAACCCCTCTAAGCAGGGGAGTGGTCAACTGGTCCGTCTGTACGGTGATGATCAGGTCTGGCTCATCGATCAGAGCCTGAAACTGCCGACCTCCGAACTGGGCTGGCTGGATCGCCGGGTGACCAATGTTCCCTTTGCCACGGTCCAGCAAGTGGATGTGCGTTACCCGAACGGTTCGCGGCTGACGGTTTTCCGTGATGCGGCAGACCAACCTAACCTGAAGCTCAAGCAGCTTCCGAAGGGGCGGAGCCTGGCGTACGAAGCGGCAGCAAACGGCATGGCGACCCTCTTCGCAGACTTGCTGTTTGCCGACGCAGCCCCCTTGGCCCAGGTGCAGTTCAAGGGCAAGCCGCTGCTCGAGTTCAGCGTGCAGACTTTCGATGCTGGTGCACTGAGTGGTGTCGTTTATCTGCAGGGTGAGCAGCATTGGTTGGTACTCAAAGACAAGCAGAAGTTGAGCGACGAATTGGTACCGGGGAAGACCGACTGGGCCTATCGCATCGAGCCGTTCCAGTATCAGGCGCTCGCCAAGAAGCTTGAGGACGTGCTGGCCAAGAAGTAGCTACAAGCACTTGAAGTTGCGAAGGAAGCCGTCCCTGGAGGCCGGCTTTCTGCATTCTGGAGCGCCCCGTTCTGAGCCACTACAGCCCTGGAAAAGGGCGTGCAGCCCGCGTGGGATGGCTATTTCGCGATGTCATAAAAAAGTACTTTTCAGCGCGAACTCTTGTCGTATACTCCGGTCGCGGTCAAAAAAAGAACGCCATTCGGAATACCCGCTCCAAGCTTACAAACGCCGGGGTTGGATATAACAAGAAGAACGTCTTTACCGCACTGTCGAGACCCCTGGTGAGGGGCTAACAATAAAATTGCGAGTTGGAGAGAGTAGTAATGGCTGATCGTGAGGTAGGAACCGTCAAGTGGTTCAATGACGCCAAGGGCTATGGTTTCATTCAGCGCGAAAGCGGTCCGGATGTGTTCGTTCACTACCGTGCTATCCGCGGCGAGGGTCATCGCTCTCTGCTGGAAGGCCAGAAGGTGGAGTTTTCCGTAATCCAGGGTCAAAAGGGCCTGCAGGCGGAAGACGTCTCCAAGGTCTAAGACTCGAACACAAAAGGCCCGTCACTGACGGGCCTTTTGCTTTCCATGCTAGCGCAGGCGTCAAGGCCGCTCATGTTGGAGCGAGCTTATTCGCGAATGCTTCGCCAGCTCATCTCGTGGCCTACTGCCGTTGTCTTAGTCGGTCCGCCAGAGTATTTCCTGTTCGCCTTCCGCATTCACTTTGATCCAGCGGTCGGCATCTTCCTCGCCTTGCACTTCCTGCCAGCCACCCGGTGCACAGCGAATCTCCACGCCCAATGCGGCGAAAGCGGCGCGCGCGCAGCCGAGGTCATCTTCCCAGGGCGAGGCGTCGCTTTCGATATAGAGGCTGTGCCATTTCCCCACGGCCTTGGGTAACCAGGTGACGGGAATGTCCCCGGCCAGGCATTTGAACGTCTGGCCTTTCTGCTGCCAGGGCGTACACGCGCCCAGTGCGTCGTTCAGCCAGTTGGTCACGGCTTCCTGATCGGCATCCTTCAGGTAGATCTCGATATCGGGTTGGCGCATGGAGGAGTCCCTATGTTTTCTCGATCCAATCGTAGCGAATGGACACCGTAACCTCGAAGGGGTCGGCAATAACCGCTGCACGTCGCTCGGCGTTGGCGCGCCAACCGTGCGGGGTCATGGCCAGCAGGTCGGCACGAGCCCCGGCTTCGGCCAGCTCGAGCCGGTATTCGAGGGTTTCGCTGTGGGCCAGGCGCATCCCTGCGGGGATCTGCGCCAGGTGTTTCTGGTCATCGTAGTCGCGGACCTGGTCGTATAGTTTTTCACGCAGCTCCAGCAGGTGCGTCCCAGTCGGGCCCATGCGTAGCAGGCCTCCGCCGGGTGAGAGCAGGCGCAGGGCTTCCTGCCAGTCCAGCGGACTGAACACGCTGGCCAGCAGTTGGCAGCTGGCGTCCGCCAAGGGGACACGCGCCATGCTCGCCACCAGCCAGTGCAATTGCGGTGCACGGCGGCAGGCGCGCTTCACGGCCTCGCGGGAGATATCCAGGGCGTAGCCATCGGTTGCTGGCAATGCCATGGCCAACTGGCTGGTGTAATAGCCTTCACCACAGCCGATATCCAGCCAGCGTTCGGGGTCACGCTCGGCCGCGAGAGCGGCCAGGCGGCTGGCCAGTGGTGCATAGTGGCCGGCATCGAGGAAGCGGCGGCGAGCCTCGACCATGGCTGCATTGTCACCAGGGTCGCGGCTGTTCTTGTGCTGGACCGGCAGCAGGTTGTAGTAGCCCTGGCGAGCCCGGTCGAAGCGGTGGTTCGCTGGACAGGCGACGCCATTGTCGCTGACGCTGAGCGGGCCTTGGCAGAGGGGGCAGATCAGCATGATTGGGCCAGGAGCCGGACCAGCGTCTGCTGGTAGATATCGGTCAACACGTCGAGGTCGCTGGCCAGCACCCGCTCGTTGACCTGGTGGATGGTTGCGTTGACCGGCCCCAGCTCGACCACCTGGGTACCCAGGGTCGCGATGAAGCGGCCATCGGAGGTGCCACCGGTGGTGGATGGTGTAGCGTCGCGGCCGGTGATGGCCTTGATGCTGGCGGAAACCGCATCCAGCAGTTCGCCCGGCTCGGTCAGGAAGGGCAGGCCGGAGAGCGCCCACTCCAGGTGGTAATCCAGGCCGTGCTTGTCGAGGATCGCCTCGACGCGGCGCTGCAAGCCCTCCACCGTGGATTCGGTGGAGAAACGGAAGTTGAATACGGCGATCAGATCGCCCGGGATGACGTTGGTGGCGCCGGTGCCCGAGTTGAGGTTGGACACCTGGAAGCTGGTGGGCGGGAAGAACGCGTTGCCATCGTCCCAATGCTCGGCAGCCAGTTCGGCCAGAGCCGGTGCAGCGAGGTGGATGGGGTTCCTGGCTAGGTGCGGATAGGCCACGTGGCCCTGCACGCCACGAACGGTGAGTTTGCAGCCGAGGGAGCCGCGTCGGCCATTCTTCACCACATCGCCCACCAGCGAAGTGCTGGAGGGTTCGCCGACAATGCACCAGTCCAGGCGCTCACCTCGGGCAGCCAACCGCTCGACCACGGCCTTGGTGCCGTGGTGGGCCGGGCCTTCTTCGTCGCTGGTAATGAGGAAGGCAATCGCACCCTTGTGCTGCGGGTGCTCGGCCACGAAGCGCTCCACGGCGACGATCATCGCGGCCAGGCTGCCTTTCATATCGGCGGCGCCACGGCCACAGAGCATTCCGTGTTCGTCGATCAGCGCCTCGAATGGCTGGTGCTGCCAAGCGTGGACCGGGCCGGTAGGGACCACATCGGTGTGGCCGGCAAAGCACAGCACGGGGCCTTCGTCACCACGGATCGCCCAGAAATTCTCCACGTCCTCGATACGCATGCGTTCGATGCGGAAGCCGAGGTCGGCCAGCCGGCGCATCATCAATTCCTGGCAACCTTCATCGACCGGGGTGACCGATGGGCGGCGGATGAGCTCGCAGGCGAGTTCGAGGGTAGGGGAGAGGGACGACATGGATGGACTCCGGAAACAACTCAGGGCGCTTGAAAGTGCGACATCTTAAAACATAAACGGCGGCCAAGGGCCGCCGTTTAGAGGTGTCGCTCCGGGTCAGGCCGTCGCCACTTCCTGCGGGGCCTCCTGGGCCTTGGGCAGGGAAGAGAGCAGAGCCATGATCAGGGCTGCCAGGTACGGCAGCGACTGCACCAGCAGCATGGCCACCCAGAACTTCACGTCCGCGCTGGGCAGACCCTGGACGATGGCGATGCCGATGGCCGCGCCCCACAGCAGGAGCATGACGAAGACTTCTTCACGGGCTTCCGCCAGGGCCATCATCAGACCGTGGTTGCTGCGCATCTTCGGTGTGCGGAAGAACGGAATGCTGGTGGTGAAGAAGCCGTACAGCACCGCCTTGGCGATGGTATGCGACAACGCCAGGCCTGCCACCGCGGCACAGAAGGCGTCCTTCAGGTTGACCCCCACCGCACGCTGGTAGAGGAAGACAATCTTGCCAACCTTGAAGAAAAACAGCGCCAGCGGCGGGATAGCGAAGATCAGCAGCGGCGGGTCGACCCGCTGCGGCACGATGATCATTGCCGCCGACCAGAGCAGCGCACCGATGGTGAAGAAGATGTTCAGGCCATCGGCGATCCATGGCAGCCAGCCTGCTATGAAGTGATAGCGCTGGCCGCGCTTGAGCTTCGAGTCCTGACCCAGGAACAGGCTGCGGGCGTGTCCCTTCATGATCTGGATGGCGCCATAGGCCCAACGGAAGCGCTGCTTCTTGTAGTCGATGAACGTGTCGGGCATCAGGCCGCGGCCGAAGCTCTGGTGAGCGTAGGCAGCGGCATAGCCCTTCTTGAACACGCGCAGGCCAAGCTCGGCATCTTCGCAGATGGTCCAGTCGGCCCACTTCAGCTCGTCCATCACAGAGCGGCGGATCATGGTCATGGTGCCGTGCTGGATGATCGCGTTGCGGTCGTTACGAGTCACCATGCCAATGTGGAAGAAGCCCTTGTATTCGGCGTAGCAGAGCTTCTTGAAGGTGTTCTCGTTGCCGTCGCGGTAGTCCTGCGGAGATTGCACCACGGCGATCGACGGATCGGCGAAGTGCGGCACCATGTACTTCAGCCAGTTGCGGTCGACGCAGTAATCGGAGTCGATTACGGCAATCACTTCGGCATCCGGCGCGGTGTGGGGCAGGATGTAGTTCAGCGCACCACCCTTGAAACCCTCCAACGGGGCGACGTGGAAGAACTTGAAGCGCGGGCCGAGCTGTTCACAGTAGTCGCGCACCGGCTCCCAGACGGCCGGGTCCTTGGTGTTGTTGTCGATGATCAGGACTTCGAAGTCCGGATAGTCGAGGTTGGCCAGGGCATCAAGGGTCTGTTTGACCATCTCCGGCGGCTCGTTGTAACAGGGCACATGCACCGACACCTTGGGCCGGTAGGCGGAATCCGCGAGGACCGGCAGGAAGGGACGGCGGCGCTTGCTCACCCAGACAGCCTCTGCCAGTTCGTGGGCCTCGGTAAGGAGCACGATGAATACGCCCAAGGCACCGATACCGAGGAGCATGCCCACGGTCAAACTGAACCAGGTGCTGTATTGCTGGCTGTAGTCGTAAGCGATCCAGACCAGGACCGAGCCGCCGGCGAAGGCGACGAAAGTCAGGAACGTGCGTCCACGCTGACGTAGGGCGCTACCGTCGATCAGCATCAGGGCCAAGGCCAGCAGTGCCATGACCACGGAAGCGACAGCCAGGATGCGCCACTGCGGAATGGCGATTACCGGGCCTTCGAAGGCAAACTTGGGCTGACGATCCAGGTTGTAGACGCCCCAGTAGGCGCCGACCGAACCTTCGTCGCTGGCCTTCCAGGGCTGGTCGAATGCCTCGATCACGAAGTAGTTGTAACCCTTGGCGTTGAGGGTGTTGACCAGGGTACGCAGGTAGATGGCCTGGTCAGCCTGGGAGGCATCAGCGCCGCCGCGCATGCGGCCGTTGCTGGGCCAGCCAACTTCGGACAGCAGCAGGGGCTTCTTCGGAAATGCCTTCTTCAGGTCCTTGGCGCGCTCCAGGACGAACTCGGTCGAGTCCTCCATGGGAATGAATTCCCAGTACGGCAGCACGTGGGCAGCCACCAGGTCGACGTGCTTGGCCAGTTCCGGGTACTTGAGCCAGATGTGCCACTGCTCGGAGGTGGTTACCGGCACCTTGACGGCGGCACGCACCCGGTCGAGGTAGACCATCAGTTCCTTGCGGCTGATCTCGCGACGGAAAAGGGCTTCGTTACCCACCACGACACGCACGACGCTACGCGAGGCATTGGCGATTTCGATGGCCTTGGCGATCTCGCGCTCGTTGCGCTCCTCGTCAGGGCTGATCCAGATGCCCAGGGTCACGCGCAGGCCGAACTCTTCCGCCAGGCGCGGGATTTCAGCCAGGGTGCCATCCACCGAGTAGGTCCGGATGTTGTCGGTCTGCTTGCTCAGCAGTTCGAGGTCCTGGCGGATCTGCTCGTCGCTGGGGTAGCGGTTCTGTTGAGGGTTCTGATCCGCGCGGAATGGCGAGAAGGAATAACCGGAAATCTGTTCCGGCCAGTCCGGCGCGGTGACCGGGCGGTTGTAGAGCGCCCAGATGCCGGTGAACAACGCGGCGACCGCCACGAAGACCACCAGATTGAGTCCAATTTTACGCGATGGCATAGATGTCAAAGGTTCCGAAACGTGGAACGGGGTTGGGCCAGCGGACGCTGGTCGGCGCGCATGCTACTCCGCCACCCCGAAGCTGTATAGATTCCGTCCAGTTGGTGAGGCTGGACGGTGATCCGTATCCAGGGTTTTGGTCCTATGAAGCGCCAGAAGTTCGGTCGATGACATTACAAAACGGAATCGCTCGACCTGGGTCAGATGCTAGAGCGCTCTCAGCAGGATGCGCTCGCTGATCGCCAGGTCAAGGTCGCGGTGCTCGCTCATGGCCGTCATGCCATGCCGTTCCAGTTGCGCCAATACCTGAGGAATGACGTCCGCGTCCAGGCCATGTTCCGACAGACGGGTGGCGACGCCCAAGGATTTGAAGAAGTCGCGTGTGGCCTGAATGGCGCCATCGATGCGCTTGTTCTCGTCGCCTTCCTTGATACCCCACACGCGGGTGGCGTATTGCAGCAACTTTTCGCGCTTGACCTCACGGCGTTCCGCCAACAGCGCCGGCAGCACCACGGCCAGCGTCTGGGCGTGGTCGATGTGGTAGAGGGCGGTCAGTTCGTGGCCAATCATGTGCGTCGACCAATCCTGTGGGACACCACAGCCGAGCAGCCCGTTCAGCGCCTGGGTCGCGCACCACATGAGATTGGCGCGTACCACGTAGTCCTCCGGGTTGACCAGCGCCTTGGGGCCTTCTTCTATCAAAGTCAGCAATAGGCCCTCGGCATAACGGTCCTGCAGCGGAGCGTCGGCCGGATAAGTAAGGTATTGCTCGATGGTGTGGACGAAGGCGTCGACTACCCCGTTAGCGATTTGCCGGGGTGGCAGGCTGAAGGTGGTACGCGGGTCAAGGATGGCAAAGCGTGGGTAGAGCAGAGCGCTGGAAAAGGACAGTTTTTCCTGTCGGGCAACATGGGTGACCACGCCGTGCGGATTGCTCTCGGAGCCCGTGGCAGCCAGGGTCAGCACGCAACCCAGGGGCAGGGCAGCGGCGATGCGTTTGCCGCTGAGCAGGTCGATCGGGTCGCCATTGTAGCAACAGGCGGCGGCGATGAACTTGCTGCCGTCGATCACCGATCCACCGCCCACGGCGATAATGAAATCGCAGCCCTCGGCTTTGGCCAGTTGCGTAGCCTTGACCAGCGTATCGAATTGCGGGTTGGCTTCGATGCCACCAAAGCGGGTCAGGTGATGACCGACAAGGGCTTCTTCCACCTGTTTCCAGACACCGTTCTGAAAGATGCTGCCACCGCCGTGGGTGACCAGAACCCGGCTGCCAGCGGGAACGTCCCGCGCCAGCTTGGCGATCTGCCCCTCGCCGAAGTGGATCCGGGTTGGGTTGTAGAAGCTGAAGTTGCGCATGACCGGCTCCCTTGTTGTTATCGGCAGACTATAGCGCCGGCCGGCCGCGTCTGAACCTATGACGAGCCATTCAGCGGCAATGGGCTTGGGCCTGGGGATGGTGCTTCCTATAATGCGCGCCCGCCCCGGGTTAGGCGATGGGAGAAAGTGGCATGAGTACTGATGAGCGCTTCGGCGGCATAGCCCGGCTTTATGGCCTGGACGGATTGGCGTGCCTGCAGGCTGCCCATGTAGCGGTGGTAGGCATCGGCGGCGTCGGCTCCTGGGCGGCCGAGGCCCTTGCACGCTCAGGGGTAGGCGAAATATCTCTGTTCGACTTGGACGACGTCTGTATCACCAATACCAATCGCCAGGTACATGCCCTTGAAGGGGCCGTCGGCAAGGCCAAGGTCGAGGTGATGGCGGAGCGTATCCGGGCGATCAATCCAGCTTGCGTTGTACATGCCGTGGCTGACTTCGTCACCCGCGAAACCATGATCGAATACATCACGCCGGACCTGGATGCGGTGATCGACTGCATCGACAGCGTGGCCGCCAAGGCGGCCCTGATCGCCTGGTGCAAGCGGCGCAAGATCCAGATCGTCACGACCGGCGGTGCGGGTGGCCAGGTGGATCCGACACAGATTAAGGTGGCTGACCTCAACAAGACCTTCAACGATCCCCTGGCGGCCAAGGTGCGCTCCATGCTGCGCCGTGACTACAACTTTTCGCGAACTCCGGGCCGCACTTATAGCGTCCCTTGCGTGTTTTCCACCGAGCAATTGCGTTACCCGAAACCGGATGGTTCGGTCTGCCAGCAGAAGAGCTTTGTTGGCGAAGGCGTGAAGCTTGACTGCGCGGGTGGTTTCGGCGCGGTGATGATGGTTACAGCCACCTTCGGCATGGTTGCCGCTGCACGGACTATCGACAAGCTGGTGGCAGGGGGGCGGCGACCTTCCGAGCGCCAGGCCCAGCAGGATCGCACGGAATAGCTGCCGCTCCCTTGGGGGAGTGGTTTGGAGTGAGGAATGCCATTTTCTTTCGCTACCTCAGGGGCAGGCTTGCGATCAGCTTGGCGAACGAATTGGCTATACCTGCGATAGCTGTTACTAGCAATCAATGGCCAGGCTGAGAGCCTTGTAGGAGCGAGCTTGCTCGCAAAAAAGTCCGATTCGCGAGCAAGCCGCTCCTACAGGAAATGCAGCCAGTTGCAACACTTAGCTGGGACATAGCCAGCGAATCTGCGCCTACAGGGCCAGTTCGCGCATTTTCATCAGGACGGCATTCAGTCCGTTGCTGCGAGAAGGGGAGAGCTGGCGGGCCAGGCCGAGCTGGTTGAACCAGTCCGGCAGGTCCAGCGCGCCCAGTTCTGCGATTGACAGACCGTTGACGCGAGCCAGTAGAACAGCGAGCAATCCTCGGATCAGCCGGGCATCACTGGTGGCGCGGAAGTGCCAATGTCCGTTGCTCAATGTACCGACCAGCCAGACCTGGCTTTCGCAGCCATGCACGCGGTTGAGGTTGTTGCGCTCGCATTCGGCCAAGGGCTCCAGCTTCTCGCCCCAAAGCATCAGCAGGCGGGCACGCTGTTCCCAGCTGCCTGCGGCTGTGAAGGCTTCGAGCGCCTGCTGTGCCTGATCAGGCAGGTTCATCGCAGCAACTCCAGGGCCTTGTCCAACGCCCTGAAGAAGCGCTCGAGGTCTTCACCGTCGTTGTACAAGCCGAGCGAGACACGAATTGCACCTTGCAAGCCGAGGCTGTCCAGCAAGGGCATCGCGCAATGATGGCCCGCACGCACAGCGACCCCCTGCTCCGTGAGCAGGTGCGCCAAGTCGGCGTTGTGTACGCCATCCACACAGAAGCTGGCCAGCGCCAGTTGCGGCGCGCCGAGCAGGCGGATGCCGTCGCGCGCGGCCAGGCCTGCAAGCAGCTTGGCGTGCAGGGCGGCTTCATGACCGGCAACGGCGGCATGGTCCAGATTGGACAGATAGTCCAGTGCAGCACCAAGGCCGATCACCGAAGCAATGGCTGGCGTACCCGCCTCGAAGCCCAGCGGCGCGCCATGGAAGTCGGCGCTCTGGTAGGTGGTGCTGTGCACCATCTCACCGCCGAATTGCCAGTGTTTGAGCTTGGCGAGGGCTTCACTGCGACCGTAGAGCACGCCGACACCGTCGGGTCCGTAGAGCTTGTGGCTTGAGAAAGCATAGAAATCACAGCCCATTGCCTGCACATCATGGCGGCCATGCACCACGCCCTGGGCACCGTCCACGACAGTAAACGCGCCCTGGGCCCTGGCCAGGGGCAGCAAGTCCGACAGCGCTTGCCAGCGGCCGAGCACATTCGACAACTGGCTGATTGCGAGCAGGCGAGTCCTGGGGCCTATCAGGTGAGCAGCCTGCTCCGGGTCGATTCCACCGTCGCTGTCCAGCGGTAATATGACCAGACGAAGTTGCTTGCGCAGGGCCAGCTGTTGCCAGGGCAGCAGGTTGGCGTGGTGCTCCAGGGCGCTGATGACGATCTCGTCGCCAGGACGGAACAGGTGCTCAAGGCCATAGGCCAGCAGGTTGATGGCTTCGGTGGTGCCGCGGGTGAAGAGGATTTCCGCTGGGCTGGCGGCATTCAGCCAATGCGCGGCCTGGGTCCGGGTGCCTTCGAAGGCGCGGGTCGCGCGTTCGCCAGGCAGGTGCTGAGCACGGTGCACGTTGGCGGCGCCGCTGGCGTAGTAGCCGAGCAGGGCATCCAGCACAGCCTGGGGCTTTTGTGAGGTGGCGGCGCTGTCGAGGTAGGTCTGTCCCTCGGCCGCGAGGGCCGAGAGGGCAGGGAAGTCAGTGCGCCAAGGAGAAATAAGCATGGTCATAAGCCTCAAGCTGCAAGCGTCAAGCGGTTCTACTTGCAGCTTATGGCTTACAACTTGAGGCTGCTCCTATTAATTGTGGGCGTGCAGCGCTTCGTTCAGCTCAATGGCTGTCTTGTTGGTCTTGCACTCCACGGCGCCATTCTGCGAGTTGCGGCGGAACAGCAGATCCGGCTGACCAGCCAGATCGCGCGCCTTGACCACCTTCACCAGCTGGTTCTGGTCGTCCAGCAGAGCGACCTTCGTACCCGCAGTGATGTAGAGGCCGGCTTCGACGATGTTGCGGTCGCCCAGAGGGATGCCGATGCCGGCATTGGCGCCGATCAGGCAACCTTCGCCCACGGAGATGACGATGTTGCCGCCACCGGACAGGGTGCCCATGGTGGAGCAGCCGCCGCCGAGGTCAGAACCCTTGCCGACGAAGACGCCAGCGGACACTCGGCCTTCGATCATGCCGGGGCCTTCGGTGCCGCCGTTGAAGTTGATGAAGCCTTCGTGCATGACGGTGGTGCCTTCACCCACGTAGGCACCCAGGCGCACGCGGGCGGTGTCGGCGATGCGGACGCCGGCCGGCACCACGTAGTCGGTCATTTTCGGGAACTTGTCCACCGAGAAGACATCCAGCAACTCGCCTTTCAGGCGGGCTTCCAGTTGGCGCTCCGCGAGCTCGGAGAGGTCAATGGCGCCCTGGCTGGTCCAGGCCACGTTCGGTAGCAGCGGGAAGATGCCGGTCAGGTTCAGGCCGTGCGGCTTGGCCAGGCGGTGAGACAGCAGGTGCAGCTTGAGGTAGGCCTCGGGCGTGGAAGTCAGGGCTGCGTCTTCGGCCAGCAGGGTGACGACCAGTGGCTTATGGCTCTCGGCCAGTCGGGTCAGCAGGGCGGCCTGGTTAGCGTCGATATCCTTCAGGGCGCCGGCCAGTTCTGCTGCCTGGGCGTTACTGATAGCGATGGCCTGGTTGCCGGCGCTGTAACCGAGGATTGGGGCAATGGTCGCTACCAGTTGTTCGGACGGCTTGAGCAGGGGCTGGGCGTAGAAGACTTCCAGCCAGTTGCCCTGGCGGTTCTGGGTGCCGACGCCGAAGGCGATGCTGAAGAGTGCGTTGGACATTGGGATTCCTCTTACTGAAGTGGGTTGATCAGGCAGGGCGACGGCTGAGCAGCAGGCCCAGTCCGGCGCTACCCAGCAGGGCAGCGCAGCCACGGTTGAACAGGAGGCGGGCTCGGGGCCCGGCCAGTAGTCGCCCGAGGTGCAGGCCAGCCAGGGCGTAAAGCAGGATGGCCACCCACTCCAGGAGCAGGAAGGCCAGGCCAAGGGCCAGGAACTGCGTGGCCACAGGGTGTTGTGGATTGACAAATTGGGGCAGGAATGCCGTGAAAATCAGGATCGCCTTGGGATTGCCGGCCGCCACCCAGAACTCCTGGCGCGACAGCTTCCACAGGGATAGGTGCACGGTGTCGTGCTGCTCCGCGAAGCTGTTGCCCGGAGACCGCCAGAGCTGGAGGGCCAGCCAGAACAGGTAGCCGGCACCAAGCAGCTTGATGGCCAGGAACAGACTGGCTGAGGCTTGCAGCACGAGGGCGAGGCCTGAAGCCGCGAGGGCGATCATGCTGGCGAAGGCCAGCAGGCGGCCCGCGCCGGCCAGGCAGGCGCTGCGCACACCCTGGCGCGCTGCGTTGTGCAGCGACAGTAGGTTGTTCGGCCCCGGCGCCATGTTCAGCGCAAAGCAGGCCGGGATGAACAGTCCCCAGGCGATATCCATGATTACTTGAAAACCGCGGCGTAGGCGTCGGGCTTGAAACCGACCAGCGTGCGGTTACCGAGGTCCAGCACCGGACGCTTGATCATCGAGGGTTGGGCCAGCATCAGGGCGATGGCCTTGTCCTGGTCCAGATCGGCTTTCTGTGCGTCGTCCAGCTTGCGGAAGGTGGTGCCGGCACGGTTCAGGACGGTCGCCCAGCCATGCTCGGCGCACCATTTCTCCAGGTTCGCGCGGTCGATGGCGGAGGCCTTGTAGTCATGGAAGCTGTAGCTCACGCCCTGCTCTTCGAGCCAGGTGCGGGCCTTTTTCATGGTGTCACAGGCTTTGATGCCGTAGAGGGTGATGCTCATGTTCGCGGTCCTTTGGAAGCTCACAGCGCTTTGGTGAAGGCACGGATGCGCTCGGCAGCCTCGACGCATTCGGCGAGAGGCGCCACCAGGGCCATGCGCACGCGGCCGGCACCGGGGTTGAAGCCATCGACCGCGCGGGACAGGTAGGAACCGGGCACCACGGTGACATGCTCACGGGCGAACAGCTCGCGGGTGAAGGTTTCATCGTCCACCGGCGTTTTTGGCCAGAGGTAGAAGCCACCATCCGGGCGCTGCACGTCCAGTACTGGCTCAAGGATATCCAGCATGGCATCGAATTTCTCGCGGTACAGCGCGCGATTGGCGCGTACGTGGACTTCGTCATTCCAGGCCGCGACGCTGGCCAACTGGGTCTGTACCGGCATGGCGCAGCCGTGGTACGTGCGATACAGCAGGAACGACTTGAGGATTGCAGCGTCGCCGGCGACGAAACCCGAGCGCAGGCCCGGTAGGTTGGAGCGCTTGGACAGGCTGTGGAACACGACGCAGCGGGCAAAGTCGGAACGGCCGAGTTCGGCGCAGGCGGTGAGCAGGCCGGCCGGCGGGTTCTGCTCGTCGAAGTAAAGCTCGCTGTAGCACTCGTCTGCGGCGATCACGAAGTCATGCTCGTCAGCCAGAGTGATCAGCTTCTTCAAGGTTTCGAGCGGGATCAGCGCGCCAGTGGGGTTGCCCGGGGAGCAGAGGAAGAGGATCTGGCAACGCTGCCAGACTTCAGCGGGTACCGCGTCGAAATCCGGATTGAAGCCATTCTCCGCCAGGCACGGCAGGTAGTGCGGCTCGGCGCCGGCGAGCAGGGCTGCGCCTTCATAGATCTGATAGAAAGGGTTGGGACTGACGACCAAGCCCTGGTCGGCACGGTTCACCACCGCCTGGGTAAAGGCGAACAGGGCTTCACGGGTGCCGTTCACCGGCAGTATGTGGCGCGCCGCATCCAACCAGCCGGCCGGTACCTTGAAGCGCCGTTCGCACCACTGGGCGATGGCTTCGCGTAGGGCGGGAATCCCCAGGGTAGTGGGATAGACCGCCAGTTGATCGAGGTTGGCGGTGAGGGCTTCGGCGACGAAGGCCGGCGAGCGGTGCTTGGGCTCGCCGATGGAGAGCGCGATGGCCTTCTTGTCCGCGGACGGTTGCGCGCCGGCGAGCAGGGCGCGGAGCTTCTCGAAGGGGTAGGGCTGCAGCAGGTTCAGGGCTTCGTTCATATCTGTAGGGCGTCAACAGGCGGTCGTGGGTGGAACGGTGCAATGCGGCCAGCGGCCTTATTGCACCCTACGGGTTCAAATGCGTGTGCGGCCAGTCTCCGTGCCCTGGCTGTTGGCCTGGGACAGTTGCGAGACGATGGCCTCCTGCAGGCGCCGGCAGAGTTCTGGGTCCGACAGCGGCTGGTTGTTGGCGTCGGTGACGAAAAACACGTCCTCCACGCGCTCGCCCAGTGTGGCAATCTTTGCGTTCTGCAGCGATAGGTGGAACTCCAGGAAAATCCGTCCGATCCGAGCTAGGAGGCCTGGTCGATCCGGGGCGATCAGTTCGAGCACGGTGACCGGGCGCTGCGCGTCGTTGGAAATAGTGACCTGCGGCGCGAAGGCGAAGTGCTTGAGCTGGCGCGGTACCCGGCGCTGGATGATGGCCGGGTATTCGTCTGGGTTCTTCAAGGCATCGATCAGGCCCTCGCGGATCTCGCGGATACGTGCCGGGTTATCTCCAATACGTCCGCCGTCGGCATCGAGCACGATGTAAGTGTCGAGGGTGAACTGGCTGGTGGAGGTGATGATCCGGGCATCGTGGATGTTCAGGTTCAGCTGCGACATTGCGGCCACGGTAACCGCGAAGAAATCGTGCTGGTCCGGTGCGTAGATGAAGATCTGGGTGGCACCCTCGAACTCGCGCTGGGCGGTTTCCTTGATCAGCACCAGCGGGTCGTTGCCGGGCGGGTGCTGGAGGATGGCCTCAGTGTGCCAGGCCACATCATTGGCGGTGTGGCGCAGGAAATAGTCGTCGCCCAGTTGTGACCAGAGCTGCTCGGCTTCGTCCTGGTCAGTGCCATTGCGGACCAGGATGTCGATGGCCGAGATCTGCGTCTGGCGAATCTGCTCTTCGCGGTCCAGCGGGTTTTCCAGGCCGCGACGCAGGGCGCGCTTGGTTTCGGTGTATAGCTGGCGCAGCAGGCTGGCCCGCCAGGAGTTCCACAGGCTCGGGTTGGTGGCATTTATATCGGCCACGGTGAGCACGTAGAGGTAATCGAGCCGTGTCTGGTCGCCAACCAGGCGGGCGAAATCGTAGATCACCTGCGGATCGGACAGGTCCTTGCGTTGCGCGGTGGTCGACATCACCAGGTGATGCTGGACCAGCCAAGCCACCAGTCTTGTGTCCCAGGCGGGCAGGTGATGACGAACGCCGAATGCCTCGGCATCGACTGCGCCGAGTTCAGAGTGGTCTCCGCCCCGGCCTTTGCCGATGTCGTGGTAGAGCCCGGCGATGTAGATCAGCTCTGGCTTGGGCAGCTTGTCGATCAGCTTGCTGGCCAGGGGGAACTTCTCCGCCAGTTCGGGCCATTTGAGCTTGCGCAGGTGCTTGATCAGGTTGAGCGTGTGGGCGTCGACCGTATAGATGTGGAACAGGTCGTGCTGCATCTGCCCGATGATGTGGCCGAATTCGGGCAGGTAGCGACCCAGAATACCGTAACGGTTCATCCGACGCAGGTTGCGGTGGATGCCCTGCTCGGACTTGAACAATTCGATGAACAGGCTGGTGTTGCGGATGTCCTTACGGAAATCGTCATCGATCAGGTGGCGGCTATCGCGCAACAGTCGAATGGTGTCGGCCCGCACGCCTTTTATCTCGGGATGCTGAGCCATCAGGACGAAGATTTCCAGCAATGCAAAGGGCGTGCGCTTGAAGACGTTCGGGTGGGTGACCTCGATGTAGCCATCGCGCAACTGGAACCGGCTGTTCAGCGGATGCGCCTGACCGGACTCACCTGCGCGCAGGATCACTTCCTCGAAGTGCTGGTTGATCAGGTCGCTGACCTCGGCGACCCCCATCACCACGCGATAATACTTCTGCATGAATCGTTCGATGCCGAGCTTGCCGTTGCCGTCTTCGAAGCCAAGGAGGCTGGCAATTTTGCGCTGGTGGTCGAACAGCAAGCGATCTTCGGCGCGCCCGGCAAGCATGTGCAGCGCATAGCGAACCTTCCACAGAAACTCCTGACCGGAGGCGAGCATGCTGCACTCGCTTTCGACGAGGAAACCCTGCAGGACCAGACCATGCAGGTTCAGGCTGCCGAACTGGCGACGAGCCACCCAGAGAATGGTCTGGATGTCGCGCAAGCCACCTGGGGAACCCTTCACGTTTGGCTCCAGGTTGTACTCGGTGTCGTTGTACTTGGCGTGGCGCCCGCGCTGTTCCTGGCGTTTGGCGAGGAAGAAGTCCTTGCTCGGCCACATCTGCTCGGAGCTGGTGACTGCCAGCATACGCTGGCGCAGGCTTTCCGGGCCGGCGATGGTGCGGCTTTCCATCAGGTTGGTGATCACTGTGAGGTCCGCGCGGGCCTCTTCAGCACACTCCGCGACCGAGCGGACGCTTTGGCCGACTTCCAGGCCAATGTCCCACAGCAGGGTGAGGAAACCCTCGATGGGCTCGCGAAAAACTTCGTGATCTGCACTGTCCAGCAGGATCAGCAGGTCGATATCGGAGAACGGGTGCAGCTCGCCACGGCCATAACCACCTACTGCCAGCAGGGCGATGTCGGCGTCTTCGCTCCAGTGGAAGCGCTCCCAGGCCGCGCGCAGGATCTGGTCGACGAACCAGGCGCGGTCCTCGACCAGGCGGCGGATATCGCGTCCGTTGGCGAAGCGGTTGTCGAGTACTTCGCGGGAACGGCGGATGGCCTTTTTGAAGGCAGCGATAGGGCTGGACTTCAGGGCCAGTTCCGCCTGGAACTGGCCGCGGTCGAATAACTCGGGATCCACCTGCGGCATCGAGCAGCCTTCCTTATATAGGGGCCAGTGTCAGGGCGAGGTGCGCGGCAGGGTATCGTCGCTGCGCAGGGTCAGGATTTCGTAGCCTTCGGCAGTCACCAGGATCGTGTGTTCCCACTGCGCGGAGAGCTTGCGGTCCTTGGTGATGGCAGTCCAGCCGTCGCCGAGGAGTCGTGTTTCCGGGCGACCCTGGTTGATCATCGGCTCGATGGTGAAGGTCATGCCTTCCTTCAGCTCCAGGCCGGTACCGGCGCGGCCGTAATGCAGCACCTGGGGCTCTTCATGGAACACCGCGCCGATGCCGTGGCCGCAGTACTCGCGAACGACCGAGTAGCCCAGCTTCTCAGCGTGCTTCTGGATCACCTCGCCAATATCGCCGAGGCGGGCGCCCGGGCGGACCAACTGGATGCCCTTGTACATGCATTCCTGGGTCACGCGGCAGAGTTTTTCGGCCCACTCAGCGGGCTTGCCGACCAGGAACATCTTGCTGGTGTCGCCATGGTAGCCATCCTTGATCACCGTGATATCGATGTTGAGGATGTCGCCTTCCTTGAGCGGCTTGTCGTTAGGAATCCCGTGGCAAACCACGTGGTTGATCGAGGTGCAGATCGATTTCGGGAAGCCTTTGTAGTTGAGCGGCGCGGGGATGGCCTGCTGCACATTGACGATGTAGTCGTGGCAGATACGGTCCAGCTCCTCGGTGGTCACGCCGGGTTTGACATGCTCGCCGATCATCTCAAGCACTTCTGCGGCCAGGCGGCCTGCAACGCGCATCTTCTCGATTTCGGCGGGTGTCTTGATGGTGACGGTCATATAAGCTCTCGGACGCAAGCGGAAAAGGGCTGATATTAGCAGCTTCAAGGCCCAAGCCATAAGCCGGCGGCGCAAGGCTCTGTGCTTCTTGTGGTGTGAAGCCTGTAGCTTGGGGCGGCTTTTTATGCTATAAAACGCGCCGCTTTACGGGCAGCTTTGCCCGGGAGCACAAACCCACACACGTATCGACACGATATCCTGGGTGCCTGAAAGGGTTGGATATTGGGATGCGTGGAGGCATAACCCGACTTATCGAGGAATAGAAATGTCCCAAGTCAACATGCGCGATATGCTGAAGGCCGGTGTGCACTTCGGCCACCAGACCCGTTACTGGAACCCGAAAATGGGCAAGTACATTTTCGGCGCGCGCAACAAGATCCATATCATCAACCTTGAAAAAACCTTGCCGATGTTCAACGACGCCCTGAGCTTCGTTGAGAAGCTGGCTGCAGGCAAGAACAAGGTTCTGTTCGTCGGCACCAAGCGTTCCGCTGGCAAGATCGTTCGCGAAGAAGCTGCTCGTTGCGGCTCCCCGTACGTCGATCACCGCTGGCTGGGCGGCATGCTGACCAACTACAAGACCATCCGTCAGTCGATCAAGCGCCTGCGCGAGCTGGAAACCCAGTCCCAGGACGGCACCTTTGCCAAGCTGACCAAGAAAGAAGCCCTGATGCGTACCCGCGACCTTGAGAAGCTCGAGCGCAGCCTGGGTGGTATCAAGGACATGGGTGGTCTGCCGGACGCTCTGTTCGTGATCGACGTTGACCACGAGCGCATCGCCATCAGCGAAGCCAACAAGCTGGGCATTCCGGTAATCGGTGTTGTCGATACCAACAGCAGCCCTGAAGGCGTTGATTACGTGATCCCGGGTAACGACGACGCCATTCGCGCCGTTCAGCTGTACCTGAGCAGCGTTGCCGATGCTGTCATGCGCGGCCGTCAGAATGCCGTTGGTGGCCCTGACGAGTTCGTCGAAGAAGCTGCTTCCGAGGCCGCTGAAGGCTGAGTTAGAGCCATCTAGCGTTACCCGGTGCGCAAGAAGGGGGCTAAGCCCCCTTTTTGCCACCTCCGGATTGTGATTGCCCGGACTTCCGGGCCGAATGGTTGAAAACCGATTCATAGAGGATTGCGAACATGGCAGAGATTACTGCAGCCCTGGTTAAAGAACTGCGCGAGCGTACTGGCCTGGGCATGATGGATTGCAAGAAGGCGCTGACTGCCGCTGATGGCGATATCGAAAAAGCCATCGATGATATGCGTGCCGCTGGCGCCATCAAGGCCGCCAAGAAGGCCGGCAACATCGCCGCCGAAGGTGCCATCGCCGTTAAAGTGGCCGATGACAACAAGGCCGCTGTGATCATCGAAGTCAACTCCCAGACTGACTTCCTGGCCTTGCAGGACGATTTCAAGTCCTTCGTTGCCGCTTCCCTGGAACAGGCTTTCAGCGAGAAGCTGACTGACGCAGCCCCGCTGGTCGAGTCCCGCGAAGAAGCGCGTCTGGCCCTGGTTTCCAAGACTGGCGAAAACGTCAACATCCGTCGCCTGACCCGCGTCGAGGGTGATGTAGTTGGTGCTTACCTGCACGGCCACCGCATCGGTGTCGTGGTGAACCTGAAGGGTGGTACTCCGGAACTGGCCAAGGACATCGCCATGCATGTGGCTGCCAGCAATCCGCAGTTCCTGGATCCGTCCCAGGTTTCTGAAGAAGCCGTTGCCAAGGAAAAGGAAATCTTCCTGGCCCTGAACGCTGACAAGATCGCCGGCAAGCCGGAAAACATCGTCGAGAACATGGTCAAAGGCCGCATTAGCAAGTTCCTCGCCGAGGCCAGTCTGGTCGATCAACCGTTCGTCAAGGATCCGGAAGTCAAGGTCGGTGAACTGGCCAAGAAAGCCGGCGCCGAGATCGTTTCCTTCGTTCGTTACGAAGTAGGCGAAGGCATCGAGAAAGTCGAAGTCGACTTCGCTGCCGAAGTAGCTGCTCAAGTCGCCGCTACCAAGCAATAAGACGGCTTCGGCTGTCGCCCCGCAAGAGGCTGCCCGCTCACGCGCGCGGCCTCTTCGTCAAAGTGGGGAGCCGATTCGGGGTGGTTCCCATGGCAGGCCCGAGTGAGGGGCACCAACTGCCTTGCGCGTAGTCGAACTACGCGACTTATGCAGGGTCGCATGACCCTGGAATTCAAATTGCGCCGCAGGAGAGATACGCAATGGCTCAGCAGGTGAGTGGCCGCCAACCTCGCTACAAACGCATTCTGCTCAAACTCAGCGGCGAAGCGCTGATGGGGTCTGAGGAGTTCGGCATCGATCCGAAGGTCCTTGATCGCATGGCGCTGGAGATCGGCCAGTTGGTCGGCATCGGCGTACAGGTAGGCCTGGTCATCGGCGGTGGCAACCTGTTCCGTGGTGCTGCCCTCAGTGCGGCTGGCATGGATCGAGTGACCGGCGACCACATGGGCATGCTGGCGACTGTGATGAACGCGCTGGCTATGCGCGATGCACTTGAGCGGTCGAATATTCCCGCACTGGTGATGTCCGCTATTTCCATGGTTGGCGTGACGGATCATTACGATCGCCGCAAGGCGATGCGCCACCTGAGCTCGGGCGAAGTGGTTATTTTCTCTGCCGGTACTGGCAATCCCTTCTTCACCACCGACTCCGCGGCTTGCCTGCGGGCGATCGAGGTGGATGCTGATGTCGTGCTGAAGGCCACTAAGGTCGATGGCGTGTACACTGCCGACCCATTCAAGGATCCCAATGCCGAGAAGTTCGAGCGCCTGACCTACGATGAGGTGTTGGATCGCAAGCTGGGTGTCATGGATCTGACGGCCATTTGTCTGTGTCGTGACCAGAAGATGCCGCTGCGGGTCTTCAATATGAATAAACCGGGTGCCCTGCTGAATATCGTGGTGGGCGGCGCCGAAGGAACTCTGATCGAGGAGGGCGAAAAATGATCAATGAGATCAAGCAAGACGCGCAGGAGCGCATGAAGAAATCCCTGGAATCGCTGAATCATGCCTTCGCCAAAATCCGCACCGGTCGTGCGCACCCCAGCATCCTGGATAGCGTGATGGTGTCCTACTACGGTGCTGATACACCGCTGCGTCAGGTCGCCAACGTCATCGCCGAGGACTCCCGTACCCTCGCCCTGACCGTTTTCGACAAGAGCATGATCCAGGCTGTCGAGAAGGCGATCATGACTTCTGACCTGGGTCTGAATCCGGCTACTGCCGGTACCACCATTCGCGTGCCGATGCCTGCCCTGACTGAAGAAACCCGCAAGGGCTACACCAAGCAGGCTCGCGCCGAGGCCGAGAACGCCCGCGTCGCCGTACGCAATATCCGTCGTGATGCGCTGGCCCAGCTGAAAGATCTGGTGAAGGAAAAGGAAATCAGCGAAGACGAAGAGCGTCGCGCAGCTGATGATGTCCAAAAGCTGACCGACAAGTTCGTTGCAGAGGTCGACAAGGCTCTGGAAGCCAAAGAAAACGATCTGATGGCGGTTTGACGTTCGGAAACTCCATGGATAAATCCCAGCAAGGCGTCAATCCAGCGGTGCCACGTCATGTGGCTATCATCATGGACGGTAATAACCGTTGGGCGAGGAAGCGCCTGCTGCCAGGCGTTGCTGGCCACAAGGCGGGAGTTGACGCTGTCCGGGCAGTGATCGAGGTGTGTGCCGACGCAGGTGTCGAAGTGCTCACCTTGTTCGCTTTCTCCAGTGAGAACTGGCAGCGTCCCGCGGACGAGGTCAGCGCTCTCATGGAGTTATTCCTGGCAGCGCTGCGTCGTGAGGTTCGTCGCCTCAATGACAACGACATTCGTCTGCGCATAATCGGTGATCGCTCGCGCTTCCATCCGGAGCTGCAGGCGGCCATGCGCGAGGCTGAGCTACTGACGGCTGGCCACCAGCGCTTCACACTCCAAGTGGCGGCAAACTACGGTGGGCAGTGGGATATCACCCAGGCTGCGCAGCGGCTCGCTCGCGAAGTGCAAGCGGGTCATCTGCAGGTGGAAGACATCACGCCGCAGTTACTCCAGGGGTGCCTCGCTACGGGGGACCAGCCCCTACCTGACCTGTGCATTCGTACGGGGGGGGACCACCGTATCAGTAACTTCCTGTTGTGGCAGCTCGCCTATGCCGAGTTGTATTTCTCCGATCTATTCTGGCCTGACTTCAAGCATGAAGCCATGCGTAAAGCGCTGGCTGATTTCGCCAAGCGTCAGCGCCGCTTCGGCAAGACAAGCGAGCAGCTGGAAGCTGAGGCGCGATCGAAATGCTGAAACAACGCATCATCACCGCACTGGTGCTGCTACCCATCGCCCTGGCGGGCTTCTTCTGGCTGAGCGGTGGCGCGTTCGCGCTGTTCATTGGTGTGGTGGTGACGCTCGGTGGCTGGGAGTGGGCTCGCCTGGCGGGATTGCCTTTCCAGACGCAGCGCATAGCTTATGCTGCGGTCGTCGCTGTGCTTCTGCTTGGGCTCTACCATCTGCCCGCTTTGGCGGCCTGGGTGTTGCTCGTTGGGGTGGTCTGGTGGTTGCTGGCGACATTGCTGGTGCTGAACTATCCGGCCAGCAGTCGTTACTGGGATGGCCGGTTCGGGAAGCTCCTGATCGGTTTCCTGATTCTGTTACCGGCCTGGCAAGGCTTGATGCTATTCAAGCAATGGCCGCTCGCGAATTGGTTGATCCTTTCGGTGATGGTGCTGGTTTGGGCAGCGGATATCGGCGCCTATTTTTCCGGCAAGGCTTTCGGCAAGCGCAAGTTGGCCCCGCAGGTTAGTCCCGGCAAGAGCTGGGAAGGGCTGGTTGGCGGCTTGCTGGCAAGCCTGCTGATTACCGTTGGCGTGGGTATCTACCGTGGCTGGAGTGCCAGTGAGCTGCTTTGGGCTCTGGGTGGTGCCGCGCTAGTGGTTCTGATATCGGTCGTGGGGGACTTGACTGAAAGCATGTTCAAGCGGCAGTCCGGGATCAAGGACAGTAGCAACCTGCTGCCGGGGCATGGTGGCGTGCTTGATCGCATCGATAGCCTGACAGCGGCTATCCCATTCTTTGCTGCGCTGCTGTGGGCGGCCGGGTGGGGTGCGCTTTGACACAGCCGCAACGTATTACCGTCCTGGGGGCAACCGGCTCGATCGGTCTCAGCACCCTTGATGTGATTGCCCGGCATCCAGAACGTTACCAGGCATTTGCCCTCAGCGGTTTCAGTCGCCTGACCGAACTGGAAGCGCTCTGCTTGCGTTATCGCCCATGTTTCGCCGCAGTGCCGGACGCTGACTCCGCGCGCCATTTGCAGGGAAGTTTGTTGGCTGCAGGGCTCGAAACCCGTGTTCTGGTCGGCGAGCAAGGCCTTTGTGAAATCGCTGCGCATCCGGATGTGGATGCCGTGATGGCTGCAATCGTCGGTGCGGCGGGGCTTCAGCCTACCTTGGCCGCGGTTGAGGCGGGTAAGCGCGTGCTGCTGGCCAACAAGGAAGCGTTGGTGATGTCCGGTGCCCTGTTCATGCAGTCTGTTCGCCGCAGCAATGCTGTGCTGCTACCGATCGATAGCGAACATAACGCAATTTTTCAGTGCTTGCCGACCGACTATTCCCGTGGATTGGCCGATGTTGGCGTGCGTCGCATCCTCCTTACGGCCTCTGGAGGGCCGTTCCGCGAGTTGCCGCTGGAGCGGTTGCCGGATGTGTCCCCCGAGCAGGCTTGTGCGCATCCCAACTGGTCCATGGGGCGGAAGATCTCCGTCGATTCGGCGAGCATGATGAACAAGGGGTTGGAGCTGATCGAGGCTTGCTGGCTGTTCGACGCACGGCCGGCACAGATCGAAGTGGTGATCCATCCACAGAGCGTGATCCATTCTCTGGTCGATTATGTCGATGGTTCGGTGTTGGCGCAGCTGGGTAATCCCGACATGCGCACGCCCATCAGTCATGCGTTGGCCTGGCCGGAGCGTATCGATTCCGGCGTTTCTGCGCTGGACCTGTTCAGTGTGGCGCGTCTGGATTTCCAGGCACCCGACGAGCAGCGCTTTCCTTGTCTGCGTCTTGCGCGCCAGGCTGCCGAGGCTGGCGCCAGTGCGCCTGCCATGCTCAATGCGGCCAACGAGGTTGCCGTCGCGGCGTTTCTTGACCGGCGCATCCGCTTCACCGAGATCGCGAGTATCATCGATGAAGTGCTGAACCGCGAAACCGTGATCGCGGTCGAAACGCTGGATGCTGTCCTGCAGGCCGATGCTCGTGCCAGAGCTGTGGCCGGGCAATGGCTAGTCCGTCACGGGCGTTAGTCCCGGAGGAAACCGATGAGTGCGCTCTATATGATCCTTGGCACCCTGGTGGCGCTGGGGGTGCTGGTCACCTTCCATGAGTTCGGCCATTTCTGGGTCGCCCGCCGTTGTGGTGTCAAAGTCCTGCGATTCTCTGTCGGTTTCGGTAGCCCACTGTTCCGCTGGCATGATCGCCATGGCACCGAATTTGTCGTGGCCGCCATTCCGCTCGGTGGCTACGTGAAAATGCTGGACGAGCGTGAGGCCGAGGTGCCCGCTGACCAGTTGGATCAGTCCTTCAATCGCAAGCCGGTCGGGCAGCGTATTGCCATCGTGGCGGCCGGCCCGGTGGCCAACTTTCTGCTTGCGCTCCTGTTCTTCTGGGTGCTCGCGTTGCTGGGAAGTCAGCAGGTCAAGCCAGTGATCGGCTCGGTAGCACCTGGCAGTATTGCTGCTTCGGCAGGATTGGAGTCCGGCCAGGAAATCATCTCGATCGACGGCAAAGACGTTACCGGTTGGTCGGCGGTCAACCTGCAGCTGGTTCGCCGTCTGGGTGAGAGTGGTTCCCTGCAGGTCAGTATTCGTGACGCGGGGGATAGTGCTACCCAGATCCGCGAGCTGCAGCTCAATGATTGGCTGAAGGGTGTCGATGAGCCTGATCCGATCGGTGCGCTTGGCATCACGCCCTGGCGTCCTGCCATTGCGCCGGTTCTCGCTGAACTGGATCCAAAAGGTCCGGCCCAGGCTGCCGGTCTGAAGCTGGGCGATCGTCTCCTGACCTTGGATGGACAGGCACTCGATGACTGGCAACAGTTGGTGGAACGTGTGCGCAAACGTCCGGCCGAGCGAGTCGCCTTCAGCGTTGAGCGCGAGGGTCAGGTGCTGGAGGTGCAGGTCACCTTGGCCGCACGTGGCGAGGCAGAAGCACGTAGCGGCTACCTGGGTGCGGGGGTGAAGGGCGTGGAGTGGCCGCCCGAAATGTTGCGCGAAGTCAGCTATGGGCCACTTGAAGCTGTTGCCGAGGCAGCCTCGCGTACATGGTCCATGAGCCTCCTAACACTGGATTCTCTAAAGAAAATGTTGCTCGGCGAGCTCTCGGTAAAAAACTTGAGCGGGCCGATAACCATTGCTAAAGTGGCGGGCGCTTCGGCCCAGTCGGGCGTAGGGGACTTCCTCAATTTCCTCGCCTACCTGAGCATAAGCCTGGGGGTTCTCAATTTGTTGCCAATCCCTGTCCTGGACGGGGGGCACCTGCTCTTTTACCTGATTGAAATGGCGCGTGGACGTCCATTGTCGGAGCGGGTGCAGGCGTGGGGGGTACAGATTGGCATCAGCTTGGTCGTGGGGGTCATGTTGCTTGCCCTGGTCAACGATCTGAGTCGTCTGTAACGAATCTTAAGAATGCTGAGTCTGCCGCCTTGTGCGGCAGATTCTTTATTACCGGTTGGAATAAAAAAGGACTTCATGAAACGCTTGTTGCTACCTGCGGTGCTCGCCGCACTCATGATCGCCGAGGTTCACGCCGAGTCCTTCACCATCTCCGACATCCGCGTCAACGGCCTGCAGCGTGTCTCCGCCGGCAGCGTCTTCGGTGCCCTGCCGCTCAACGTTGGCGAACAGGCGGATGATCGCCGTCTGGTGGAAGCCACCCGTTCGCTGTTCAAGACCGGGTTCTTTCAGGATATCCAGCTCGGCCGTGACGGCAACGTCCTGGTCATCAGCGTCGTCGAGCGTCCTTCCATCTCCAGCATCGAGATCGAAGGCAACAAGGCAATTACCACCGAGGACCTGCTCAAGGGCCTGAAGCAATCCGGCCTGGCTGAGGGGGAGATTTTCCAGCGCGCCACTCTGGAAGGCGTTCGGAACGAGTTGCAGCGCCAGTATGTGGCGCAGGGTCGCTACTCTGCAGGAATCGAGGCGGAGGTGATCCCGCAGCCGCGCAATCGCGTTGCACTGAAGATCAACATCAATGAAGGTTCCGTTGCGGCTATCCAACACATCAACGTGGTGGGCAATACCGTATTCCCCGACGAGGACCTGGTCGACCTGTTCGAACTCAAGACCACCAACTGGCTGTCGTTCTTCAAGAACGACGACAAGTACGCTCGCGAAAAGCTGTCAGGCGACCTCGAGCGTCTGCGTTCCTACTACCTGGACCGCGGCTACATCAATATGGACATCTCCTCGACCCAGGTGTCCATCACCCCAGACAAGAAGCACGTTTACATCACCGTCAACGTCGACGAGGGTGAGAAATACACGATCCGTGAGGTCAAGCTTTCCGGCGACCTGAAGGTGCCGGAGGAAGAAGTGAAGTCCCTGCTGCTGGTACAGGAAGGGCAAGTGTTCTCGCGCAAGGTGATGACGACTACGTCGGAGCTGATCACCCGCCGCCTGGGTAACGAAGGCTATACCTTCGCAAACGTCAACGGCGTGCCCGAGCCCCATGACGAGGACAACACCGTTTCCGTCACCTTCATGGTGGACCCGGGCAAGCGTGCCTATGTCAATCGCATCAACTTCCGAGGCAACACCAAGTCCGAGGACGAAGTGCTGCGTCGTGAAATGCGTCAGATGGAAGGCGGCTGGGCTTCGACCTACCTGATCGACCAGTCGAAGACCCGTCTGGAGCGTCTGGGCTTCTTCAAAGAAGTAAACGTTGAAACCCCGCAGGTGCCCGGCACCGACGATCAGGTTGACGTCAATTACACGGTGGAAGAGCAGCCGTCCGGTTCCATCACCGCCAGTGTCGGCTTCGCCCAGAGCGCCGGCCTGATCCTGGGTGGATCGATCAGCCAGAACAACTTCCTCGGTACCGGCAACAAGGTCAGCGTTGGTCTGACCCGTAGCGAGTACCAGACCCGATACAACTTCGGCTTCGTCGATCCCTACTGGACTGCAGATGGCGTCAGTTTGGGCTACAACGCTTTCTATCGCAGCACCGACTACGACGACCTCGACGTCGACGTGTCCAGCTATGCGGTGGACAGCCTGGGGGCCGGTGTCAGCATCGGTTATCCGATCAGTGAGACTGCTCGCTTGACCTATGGCCTTACCGTGCAGCAGGACGACATCAATACCGGCATCTACACCGTCGATGAAATCTTCGATTTCATCGAACAGGAAGGTGACAGCTACACCAACTTCAAGGCGTCTGTCGGCTGGTCCGATTCGACGCTGAACCGTGGCGTGCTTGCCAACCGTGGATACTCCCAGAACCTGGTTCTTGAAAGCACGATCCCAGGTAGTGACCTGTCGTTCTTCAAACTCGACTATCGTGGCCAGTTGTTCACTCCGCTGACCCAGAACACTGCGCTGCGCTGGCACACCGAGTTGGGCTACGGCGACAGCTATGGCTCGACCTCCGAACTGCCGTTCTATGAGCACTACTTCGCGGGTGGTTTCAACTCCGTACGCGGTTTCGAGGACAGCAGCCTTGGCCCGCGTAGTACACCGAGCACCGGTACGAAGCCTGGTACAGCTTTCGACCCTGACCAGGACCCGCTGCCGTTTGGTGGTAACGTGTTGGTCCAGGGCGGGGTGGAGTTGCTGTTCCCGCTGCCGTTCGTCAAAGATCAGCGTCAGTTGCGTTCCGTGGTCTTCTGGGATGTGGGTAACGTGTTCGATACCAGTTGTTCGTCGACCGCGACCAACTGTAACAGCATCAATGCGAGTGACCTTGCCAGCTCCGTGGGTGTAGGCCTGACCTGGATTACCGCGTTGGGACCGTTGAGCTTCAGCTTGGGTATGCCGGTCAAGAAGCCGGACAATGCCGATACCCAAGTGTTCCAGTTCTCCTTGGGCCAGACTTTCTGATCGTTTGACTATTGCTTGAAGACAACAGTTTTTGTTGCGGGAGTGCATCGTGCGTAAGTTGACTCAATTCGTTCTGGTTGCCGCTGCGTTGATGGCGACCCCGGTATTTGCCGAGATGAAGATCGCGGTACTGAACTACCAGATGGCGCTGCTCGAATCCGATGCCGCGAAGAAGTACGCGGTTGATGCAGAGAAGAAGTTCGGTCCGCAACTGAACAAGCTGAAAACGCTCGAAAGCGACGCCAAACGCATTCAGGACCGCCTGGTGAGTGGTGGTGACAAGATGCCGCAGGCGGAGCGAGAGCGCCTGGAGCTCGAGTTCAAGCAGAAGGCCCGTGACTTCCAGTTCCAGTCCAAGGAGCTGAACGAAGCCAAGGCCGTTGCCGACCGTGACATGCTCAAGCAACTCAAGCCGAAACTGGACAAGGCGGTCGAGGAAGTCCTGAAGAAGGGCAGCTACGATCTGGTGCTTGAGCGTGGTGCTGTGGTTGACGTCAAGCCGCAATACGACATCACTCGCCAAGTCATCGAGCGCATGAACCAGCTGCGTTGATGATGAGTACCCCGGCGTTCACGCTCGGCCAGTTGGCCGGGCTCCTTGGTGCCACGTTGCGTGGCGCCGAAGAAGCGGTCATCACTGGACTGGCAACCCTCCAGGAGGCGAGTGCCGGTGAGCTGACCTTCCTTGCCAACCCCCAGTACCGCAAATACCTCGCCAGTACCAGGGCGTCAGCTGTTTTGCTGACCGAGGCTGATGCCGAGAGCTATGCGGGTAGTGCATTGGTGGTTGCGAACCCTTACTTGGCCTATGCGCAGCTTTCCCATCTGTTCGACCGCAAGCCAAAGGCCCAGCCGGGGGTTCATTCCACTGCATTGATCGCGAAGGACGCCCAAGTCGATCCGTCTGCCTGCATCGGTGCCTATGTGGTGATCGAATCAGGCGCGCAGATTGGTGCGGGCGTGGCGCTGGGCGCCCATTGCTTCGTTGGTGCTCGCAGCGTGATCGGCGAGGGCGGCTGGTTGGCGCCACGGGTGACGCTCTATCACGATGTGAAGATCGGCAAGCGTGTGGTGATTCAATCCGGCGCGGTCATTGGAGGCGAAGGCTTCGGCTTTGCCAGCGAGAAGGGCGTCTGGCAGAAAATCGCCCAGATTGGTGGCGTGAGCATTGGCGATGATGTGGAGATTGGTGCCAACACCACCATCGACCGCGGCGCACTGGCTGACACCCTGATCGGTAACGGGGTCAAGTTGGACAACCAGATCATGATCGCTCACAACGTGCAGGTCGGTGACAACACCGCGATGGCAGGTTGTGTCGGCATTTCCGGCAGCACCAAGATCGGCCGCAATTGTATGATTGCCGGCGGCGTCGGCATGGTCGGGCACATCGAAGTCTGTGATGGCGTATTCGTCACCGGCATGACAATGGTGACCCGTTCTATCACCGAACCGGGTGCCTACTCTTCCGGTACCGCGATGCAACCCGCTGCGGAATGGAAGAAGAGCGCTGCCCGTATTCGCCAGTTGGACGACATGGCGCGTCGTCTGCAACAACTGGAAAAACGCCTGGAGGCAGTGACCCCGGGCGGGGATGCTCCATCAGATGCGTGATCCACGCAGCGCCGTGCATCCCAAATCCATTCAGAAGGCTCCAGGAACATGATGGACATCAACGAGATTCGCGAATACCTGCCGCACCGCTACCCCTTCCTCTTGGTGGACCGGGTGGTGGACCTTGATGTTGAAGGCAAGCGCATTCGCGCCTACAAGAATGTCAGCATCAATGAGCCGTTCTTCAATGGGCACTTCCCGCAGCATCCGATCATGCCGGGTGTGTTGATCATCGAAGCAATGGCTCAGGCCGCCGGCATCCTTGGATTCAAGATGCTGGACGTCAAGCCGGCTGACGGGACGCTTTACTACTTCGTGGGCTCCGACAAGCTGCGCTTCCGCCAGCCGGTGCTGCCGGGTGACCAGTTGATCCTCGAAGCGCAGTTCATCAGCGTCAAGCGCGGCATCTGGAAGTTCGACTGCCGTGCCAGCGTGGACAGCAAGGAAGTCTGCTCGGCAGAGATCATCTGTGCGGAACGCAAACTATGAGTTTGATTGACCCTCGCGCCATTATCGATCCGTCGGCCAAGCTGGCGGATGACGTTCAGGTCGGCCCCTGGTCGATCATTGGACCCGATGTGGAAATCGGCGAGGGTACCGTGGTCGGTCCTCATGTCGTCATCAAGGGGCCGACCCGCATCGGCAGGTACAACCGGATTTTCCAGTTTTCTTCTGTTGGCGAGGACACGCCTGACCTGAAGTACAAGGGTGAGCGCACCCGGCTGGTGATCGGTGATCACAATGTGATCCGTGAGGGCGTGACCATTCACCGCGGCACCGTGCAGGACCGCGCTGAAACCACGATCGGCGATCACAACCTGCTGATGGCCTATGTTCACATCGGCCACGACAGTGTCATCGCCAATCACTGCATCCTGGTCAACAATACGGCGCTCGCCGGCCATGTGCATGTCGATGACTGGGCGATCCTGTCCGGTTACACGCTGGTGCATCAGTTCTGCCGCATCGGCGCCCACAGCTTTTCCGGCATGGGCACCGCTATCGGCAAGGATGTGCCAGCCTATGTCACCGTATTCGGCAATCCAGCCGAAGCACGCAGCATGAACTTCGAGGGCATGCGCCGTAGAGGTTTTAGTGCCGAGGCGATCCAGGCCCTGCGTCGTGCATACAAGGTGGTTTACCGCCAGGGACTCACGGTTGAGCAGGCACTGGCCGAGCTTGCCGAGACGTCCGCGCAGTATCCGGAAGTGGCTGTATTCCGGGACTCGATCCAGGCCTCCACTCGCGGCATCACCCGCTAAGCTATGGCATCCAGATTGCGCGTCGCGCTGGTTGCCGGCGAGGCGTCCGGCGACATACTTGGTTCCTCCCTGATGCAGGCCCTCAAGGTCCAGCATCCCGATGTCGAGTTCATCGGGGTTGGCGGTCCCCGAATGCAGGCTGAAGGCCTGGAACCCTATTTCCCGATGGAACGCTTGTCCGTGATGGGCTTGGTGGAGGTGCTCGGTCGCCTTCCCGAGCTGCTTGCGCGCCGTAAGCGGCTGATCGCTACCCTTATTGAAACTCGGCCGGATGTGTTCATCGGCATCGATGCGCCTGACTTCAATCTGGGTGTCGAGTTGAAGCTGCGCCGCGCCGGTATCAAGACGGTCCACTACGTCAGCCCGTCGGTCTGGGCGTGGCGGCAGAAGCGTGTCCTGAAGATTCGCAAGGGCTGCGATCTGATGCTCACCCTGTTTCCCTTCGAGGCCCGCTTCTACGAAGAGCAAGGCGTGCCGGTCCGGTTCGTCGGGCACCCGTTGGCCGATGCCATCCCGCTTGAGACCGATCGACTGGCAGCTCGCCGTGCGCTAGGCCTGCCTGGCGAGTCGCCGGTGGTAGCGCTAATGCCTGGTAGCCGTGGAGGGGAAGTGGCTAAGCTTGGCGAGCTGTTCCTGGATGCGGCCGAGCGCTTGCGCTCGATGCGTCCTGGCGTCCAGTTCGTATTGCCATGCGCATCGCCAGAACGACGCGCCCAGGTAGAGGCGATGCTGGCCGGTCGCGATCTTGCGTTGACATTGCTCGATGGCCGTTCCCATGAAGCGCTGGCCGCTTGCGATGCGGTACTGATTGCTTCCGGGACTGCGACGCTCGAGGCGCTGCTATACAAACGCCCCATGGTAGTTGCGTACCGGGTAGCGCCACTCACCTATCGCATTCTCAAGCGGTTGGTGAAGAGCCCGTTCGTATCGCTTCCGAACCTCCTGGCCCAGCGCCTGCTGGTCCCTGAACTACTACAGGATGCTGCTACGCCGGAAGCACTGTCCCGGGCGATGGGAGCGTTGCTTGAAGGAGGTGAGGTTCAGACCGAGGGCTTCGATGCAATCCATCGAACGCTTCGCCAGGACGCATCGTGCCAGGCTGCTGATGCCGTTCTGAAGTTGGTAGGAGCTCGCTGATGCAACTCGGACTGGATTTCAGCCTGGTGGAAGAGTTGGTCGCAGGTGTCGACGAAGTCGGGCGAGGCCCTCTTTGTGGTCCAGTGGTCACTGCCGCGGTGATTCTCGACCCTGCTCGGCCTATTGCCGGGCTCAACGACTCGAAGAAACTCTCCGAAACACGCCGCGAAGCGTTGTTCGATGAAATTCGAGAGAAGGCATTGGCCTGGTGTATCGCCCGCGCCGAGGTGGAGGAGATTGATCGTCTCAACATCCTGCATGCGACGATGCTGGCGATGCAAAGGGCCGTGGAGGGACTCTCGGTCACCCCCAGGATGGCACTGATCGATGGAAACCGTTGCCCCAAGCTCGCGGTTCCAAGCGCGCCGGTGGTCAAGGGTGACAGCCAGGTGCCGGCTATTGCTGCCGCCTCCATCCTGGCCAAAGTGAGTCGTGATCGGGAGATGCAGGAGCTCGATTCGCTTTATCCGGGCTATGGGATCGCTGGTCACAAGGGTTATCCCACGGCAGTTCATCTCGAGGCGCTGAGGCGCCTGGGCCCGACGCCGATCCATCGGCGCTCCTTCGGGCCGGTGAGGGACCTGCTGGACGTTCCTCGCTAGCTTCAGCGTCGATTTCTCGACAGCGCCTGGCGAATTTCAACTTGAATTGCCTGCTCGTTTAGCGGAAAGTGCCGCCCTTTTTTTGCAGGCCACGTGGCCGCAGGAATTCGTCCGCCGCCTCACGAGCTATCTCTCTGCGGCGGTCCCGCCGGCCTGTCCCAGATGGGCCTACACCAACAAACCGCCACAAGCGGTAGAGGGAGCTCCCCATGCAAGAGATTGCGAATCTGGCAGTCGATTTTCTCAATGGCCTAATCTGGGGCAAGGTGCTGATCTGGCTGCTCGTTGTCAGTGGCCTGTACTTCACGCTGCGCCTGGGCTTGATCCAGTTTCTCCATTTTGGCCATACCTTCACCGTACTGAAAGGCAGCCGCCAGTCCGACGAGGCGGGTATCTCCTCGTTCCAGGCGCTGTGTACTTCTTTGGCTGCACGTGTCGGCACCGGTAACGTCGCGGGTGTTGCGGTAGCCATCACGCTGGGTGGCCCAGGTGCAGTCTTCTGGATGTGGATGATCGCGATGATCGGAATGGCAACAGGCTTCGTCGAGGCGACCCTGGCCCAGCTGTTCAAGATCCGTGACGACAACGGCCAGTTCCGTGGCGGTCCGGCCTACTACATGGAGAAGGGGCTGGGTGCACGCTGGATGGGCATTCTCTTCTCGATTTTCCTGATCCTCGCCTTCGGCTTTGTATTCAACTCCGTGCAGGCCAATACCATCAGTGGTGCAATGCAGGGCGCGTTCGATGTGCCGATCTGGATCAGTGGCGTGGCTCTGGTGATCGTCACTGCCCTGATCATCTTCGGCGGCCTGCGCTCTATTGCACGATTCTCCGAGTTGGCGGTGCCTTTCATGGCGGTGGCTTACTTACTGCTCGCCGTCGTGCTGATCCTGATCAACATCACCGAGATTCCGCGCATCCTGGCGCTGATCGTCAAGAGTGCATTCGGGCTGCATGAGGCCGCAGCCGGCGGTGTTGCGGCAGCGGTAATGAACGGCTTCAAGCGTGGCCTGTTCTCCAATGAAGCCGGCATGGGCTCGGCGCCTAATGCGGCCGCGTCGGCTACTCCTTACCCACCTCACCCGGCCTCCCAGGGCTATGTGCAGATGGCGGGCGTATTCATCGACACACTGATGATCTGCACGGCCTCCGCGGCGATCATCTTGCTGGCAGGCCCGCAGCCGGGTGAAGGCATCACCCTGGTGCAGAACGCGATGACCAGCCAGGTCGGTGACTGGGGCAAGTACTTCCTGGCCGTGATCATCCTGTTCTTCGCCTTCACGTCGATCGTCGCCAACTATTTCTACGCTGAGAACTGCCTGGTGTTCCTTGAGCACAATCACCCGGCTGGGCTGCTGGTTTTCCGGCTCGCGGTGTTGGGAATGGTCATGTTCGGTGCGATGGCTTCGCTGCCCTTCGTCTGGAGCCTCGCCGATGTCTCCATGGGTTTGATGGCGATCACCAACCTGATTGCGATCCTGCTGCTGTCCAAGCTGGCCTTCAAGCTGGCCAAGGACTACAACGCCCAGCGCAAGGCCGGCAAGCTGCCGACCTTCGATGCCAGCCAATACCCGGAGATCCAGGCCAAACTCGAGCCGGGTGTCTGGGACAAGAAGCACTGATCCTGGACGTCACCGGCGCCAACCGGGGCAATCCGACCGCCTGTCGATGACGCCAAACCTGTAGCTTTGCACGAGGGCCCGGTACAATCCGGGCCCTGTCGTTTTCGCGTTTTGCATAGGACTTCCATGACTGTTTCCTTCGTCCATCTGCGTCTGCATACCGAATACTCCCTGGTCGATGGCCTGGTGCGGGTAAAGCCGCTGGTCAAGGCCGTGGCCGGTGCAGGCATGCCGGCGGTAGCGGTCACTGACCAGAGCAACATGTGCTCGCTGGTGAAGTTCTACAAGACATCCATGGGAGGGGGCATCAAGCCCATCTGTGGGGCCGACATCTGGCTGGCCAGTCGAGAGGAAGACGGCCCGCTGAGTCGTATGACCCTGTTGGCGATGAATGCCAAGGGCTACCGCAACCTGACTGAACTGGTCTCCCGTGGCTGGACTGAAGGCCAGAGCAATGACTTGGTGATCATCCAGCGCGACTGGGTGAAGGAGGCGGCGGAGGGGCTGATTGCCATGTCTGGCGCCAAGGAAGGGGAGATCGGCATGGCCCTGCTGAATGGCGACTCGGCGACTGCCGAGGCGCTGCTCGCCGAGTGGCAGGCTGTTTTTCCCGACCGCTTCTATCTGGAGTTGCAGCGTACAGCGCGGGTGAATGATGAAGAGCACGTGCATGCGGCCGTTGCGCTTGCCGATCGCTGCGGTGCCGCGCTGGTGGCGACCAACGACGTGCGCTTCATCAAACAGGGTGATTTCGAGGCACATGAGACCCGCGTCTGCATTGGCGAGGGGCGTGCGCTCGACGACCCGCGTCGTCCGCGCACCTATTCCGACCAGCAGTACCTCAAGTCTCCTGAGGAAATGTGGGAGCTGTTCAGCGACATTCCGGAAGCGCTGGAAAACACTGTAGAAATCGCCAAGCGCTGCAACATCGAGGTGCAACTGGGCAAATACTTCCTGCCTGACTTTCCGACTCCGAACGGGATGGGCATCGACGATTACCTGCGGCACGTATCCTTCGAGGGCCTGGAAGAGCGCCTCGCGGTGCTCTGGCCGAAAGAAACAACGCCCAACTACGAAGAGAAACGGCAGATCTATATCGACCGCCTCAACTTCGAGCTGGACATCATCATCCAAATGGGTTTCCCCGGTTACTTCCTCATCGTGATGGACTTCATCAAATGGGCGAAGAACAACGGCGTGCCGGTGGGCCCGGGCCGGGGGTCGGGCGCAGGGTCGCTAGTGGCCTACGTGTTGAAGATTACCGACCTTGACCCGCTGGCCTATGACCTGCTCTTCGAGCGCTTCCTCAATCCTGAGCGGATATCCATGCCCGACTTCGACGTCGACTTCTGCATGGACGGTCGCGATCGGGTGATCGATTACGTGGCCGGCGCCTATGGCCGCAATGCGGTGAGCCAGATCATCACCTTCGGCTCAATGGCTGCCAAGGCGGTGGTGCGCGACGTGGCACGTGTTCAGGGCAAGTCCTACGGCCTGGCAGACAAGCTGTCCAAGATGATCCCCTTCGAAGTGGGAATGACCTTGGAAAAGGCCTTTGAGCAGGAGGAGATGCTCCGCGACTTCCTCAAGGTCGATGAAGAGGCCCAGGAAATCTGGGACATGGCGCTTAAGCTGGAAGGCATCACCCGTGGCACCGGCAAGCATGCCGGTGGTGTGGTGATCGCGCCCACCAAGCTCACCGACTTCTCGCCCATCGCTTGTGACGAGGAGGGCGGCGGCCTGGTGACCCAGTTCGACAAGGATGACGTCGAGGCGGCCGGTCTGGTGAAGTTCGACTTCCTGGGCTTGCGAACGCTGACCATCATCAAGTGGGCCATGGAGACGATCAACCGGGAGCAGGCTCGAAAGGGGCTCGAGCCGCTGAACATCGACTTCATCCCGCTGGACGACAAGAAGACCTACGACCTTCTGCAGAAGGCAGAAACCACGGCGGTATTCCAGCTCGAATCCCGTGGCATGAAGGAGCTGATCAAGAAGCTGAAGCCCGACTGCCTGGAAGACCTTATCGCGCTGGTGGCGCTGTTCCGCCCCGGCCCGCTGCAATCGGGCATGGTGGACGACTTCATCAACCGTAAGCACGGCCGCGCCGAGCTGGCGTACCCGCACCCGGATTACCAGTACGAAGGCCTCAAGCCGGTACTGGCGCCCACCTACGGCATCATCCTTTACCAGGAACAGGTGATGCAGATTGCCCAGGTCATGGCCGGATATACCCTCGGCGGGGCCGACATGCTGCGCCGAGCCATGGGTAAGAAGAAGCCGGAGGAGATGGCCAAGCAACGCGGCGGCTTCATCGAAGGTTGCGCCAGTAACGGTATTGATGCCGAACTAGCGGGTAACATCTTCGATCTGGTGGAAAAGTTTGCCGGTTACGGGTTCAACAAATCCCACTCGGCTGCCTATGGCCTGGTGTCCTATCAGACGGCCTGGCTCAAGACGCACTTCCCATCGCCCTTCATGGCGGCGGTGCTCTCGGCGGATATGCACAACACCGAGAAGGTGGTGACCCTGATCGAGGAGTGCCGCAGCATGAAGCTGCGCATCCTCGCGCCGGACGTGAACAACTCCGACTTCATGTTCACCGTCGACGGTGATGGGCGAATCGTCTACGGCCTGGGTGCCATCAAGGGCGTGGGCGAAGGGCCGGTGGAGGCCATCGTCGAATGCCGTAACGAAGGCGGGCCATTCAAGGACCTGTTCGACTTCTGTAATCGCGTTGACCTCAAACGCATCAACAAACGCACCCTCGAGGCGTTGATTCGGGGAGGGGCGTTGGATCGTCTCGGTCCGTACTTCAGCGATGAAGCCAAGGCCTATCAGGCCAATGTCGACCGCAATAGAGCGGTCCTGCTGGCTGCCATGGAAGAAGCGATCCAGGCTGCGGAACAGACCGCGCGCAGCCATGACAGCGGCCACATGGACCTGTTCGGCGGCTTGTTCGCCGAACCGGAGGCAGATGTCTACGCCAATCATCGCAATGCCAAGGAGCTCTCCCTCAAAGAGCGCCTGAAAGGCGAGAAGGACACCCTCGGCCTCTATCTCACCGGTCACCCGATCGATGAGTATGAAGGCGAGGTTCGTCGCTTCGCCCGCCAGCGTATTGTTGAGCTCAAACCGGCGCGCGACACCCAGACCATCGCCGGTCTGATCGTCAACTTGCGGGTCATGAAGAACAAGAAAGGCGACAAGATGGGCTTTATCACCCTCGATGATCGCTCTGGACGCATCGAGGCTTCGCTTTTTGCCGAAGCGTTCAATGCCGCCCACGGCCTGCTGCAGACCGATGCTCTGGTGGTGGTGGAGGGCGAGGTCAGTCATGACGACTTTTCGGGTGGTCTGCGTCTGCGCGCCAAGCGGGTCATGAGCCTGGAGGAGGCCCGTACCGGGTTGGCGGAAAGTCTGCGCATGAAGCTGGATGTCTCGATGCTGCAGGGTGACCGCCTGCGTTGGTTGGCCGAATTGTGTGGCCGTCACCGTGGGTCTTGTCCCTTGACCCTGGATTACAGCGGCAGCGATGCTCGTGCCTTGTTGCAGTTCGGTGATGCCTGGCGCATCGATCCGGCTGACACATTGATTCAGGCATTGCGTGACCAGTTTGGGCGCGACAACGTCTTTCTGCACTACCGCTGAAGCGAACGCGGAATTCCCCGCGCTTCAGCCGATTTCGATTTGATCTCGACCCACACGCGCCCAATCCCTTAAGGTAGGGCGCCAAATGGAACCAGCCGCCTGGCCCCAAGCGCACGACGGAAGCCTATGAACCCGAACTTTCTAGATTTCGAACAGCCCATCGCCGATCTGCAAGCCAAGATCGAGGAGCTGCGTCTGGTCGGTAACGACAACGCGCTGAACATCACCGATGAGATCTCTCGCCTGCAGGAAAAGAGCAGTGCGCTCACCGAGAGCATCTTCGGCAATTTGTCCAGCTGGCAGATCGCCCAACTGGCCCGCCATCCGCGTCGTCCGTACACCCTCGACTACATCGAACACATCTTCACCGAGTTTGACGAGTTGCATGGCGATCGCCATTTCTCTGATGACGCGGCTATCGTCGGTGGCGTTGCTCGCCTGGACGACCAGCCAGTGATGGTCATCGGCCACCAGAAGGGTCGTGACGTGCGCGAGAAGGTTCGCCGCAACTTCGGCATGCCGCGCCCAGAGGGCTACCGCAAGGCGTGCCGCCTGATGGAGATGGCCGAACGCTTCAAGATGCCGATCCTGACCTTCATTGATACTCCCGGCGCCTACCCAGGCATTGATGCCGAAGAGCGCGGCCAGAGCGAAGCCATCGCATGGAACCTGCGTGTAATGGCGCGCCTGAAGACGCCGATCATCGCTACCGTGATCGGTGAGGGTGGTTCCGGCGGGGCGCTGGCCATCGGCGTCTGCGACCGTCTGAACATGCTGCAGTACTCAACCTACTCGGTAATTTCCCCGGAAGGCTGTGCGTCCATTCTGTGGAAAACCGCCGAGAAGGCGCCTGACGCCGCTGAGGCCATGGGCATTACCGCCGAGCGACTGAAGGGGCTGGGAATTGTCGATAAGGTGATCGCTGAGCCACTGGGTGGTGCCCATCGTGACCCGGCTGCTGCTGCCGGCTCGATCCGTAAGGAGCTCGCTGATCAGCTGAAATCCCTGCAGAAGCTGGGTACCGACGACCTGTTGGCGCGTCGCTATGAGCGCCTGATGAGCTACGGGGTCGCCTGACCCCGCACTGCACCAGGCAACGGACTGCTTGCCTCGGCATTATGCTGAGGATTCTCTCCGCTGCCTGAGCTGCTGATGATGTCCCTCGAAGCCCGCGTTCTTTCAGTACTTGGACCTTGGCGTCAGGCACCGGCCTGGCGTCTGGCCTACTCCGGCGGGCTCGACTCCACCGTTCTCCTGCATCTGTTGGCGCGCATCGCCCAGCGCGAAACCTTGCCGCCACTCTCCGCATTCCACGTCCATCACGGCCTGCAGGCTGTCGCTGACGCTTGGCCGACACATTGCCAGCAGGCCTGTGAGCGGCTTGGCATCCCGCTTGAAGTGCTGCGAGTCACCGTGGGGACTGGAGCCAGTGTGGAGCGTGCTGCGCGTGACGCGCGCTACGCGGCCCTGGCTGAGAAAGTAGAAGAGGGCGATGTACTCCTGATGGCTCAGCATCGCGATGATCAGGCCGAAACCTTGCTCTTCCGATTAATGCGTGGGGCCGGTGTGCGAGGCTTGGCGAGCATGGCGGCAAGCCGTCCGCTCGGTCGGGGGAACCTGGTTCGCCCATTGCTCGGGGTCGCGCGCGAAGAACTGGCGGCCTATGCCCGTGCCGAGGGGTTGAGTTGGGTGGAGGATCCGAGCAACGCGGATATCCATTTTGCGCGCAACTTCCTGCGTCAGACCATTCTGCCGTCCTTGCAAGCGCATTGGCCGGCTGCCTCGCAGAACATTGCGCGTTGTGCGGAGCATCTCGCCGAGGCGGAGAGCCTGTTGGAGGACCTGGCTCGACTGGACCTGGCGACCGCAACAGCAGGTGCTCCTTTGCCCTGGCTGAACTTGCCATCGCTGGATCTATCTGCCCTGCAAGCGTTGAGTCCGGCCCGTCAGCGTAACGCTCTTCGTCACTGGTTGGCGCCATTGACTCGCCTTCCTGACAGTAACCATTGGTCTGGTTGGGAAGATCTTCGCGACGCAGCTCGGGATGCACAGCCGATGTGGTGCCTGGCTGATGGCCAATTGCATCGTGCCGACGGGCGGTTGTGGTGGCTGGCCGGTCCTTGGCTCGACATCCCGCCGATAGGTCTTCCCTGGAAGGATCCGAGCCGCCCGTTGGCACTGCCTTGCAATGGCCGACTCGAATTTATAGGGACGGCGCCAGCTGGTGTCCAGGCGGTTGCCTATCGCCGCGGCGGGGAGGTGTTTGAGGTGGCGGGACGCGGTCGTCGTGACCTCAAACGACTGCTGAACGAGGCGCGTCTGCCGGGTTTTGTTCGCGGCCGATTGCCGCTGCTGCTCTGCGATGACCGGTTGCTGGCAGTTGCCAACCTGCCGGGGCTCGATGGTCCGCACGATGGAGCATGGCGCCTGCATTGGACTCCGCCGACGAACGCGCAAGGTTTGAGCTGGTAGGGTCTTTCCGGTAGACTACGCTCCCGTCTTAACACCGCTTCCGCTGATTCCTTCAGAATCGGCGGTTGTTGCTTTTGAAACGGCGTCCAGAGGGCGCTGTTCATGGTTGAAGGCTTGGCCCTTCTACGCTTTCCCCGGCGGCTTTCCGCCTAAACGCAGACTTCTAGGGTTTTTCATGACGCGCTACATCTTCGTCACGGGCGGTGTTGTTTCTTCATTGGGGAAAGGCATCGCCTCGGCATCCTTGGCCGCCATTCTGGAAGCGCGGGGGCTGAAGGTCACCATGCTCAAACTGGATCCGTACATCAACGTCGATCCTGGCACCATGAGCCCCTTCCAGCACGGTGAAGTATTCGTAACCGAGGACGGCGCCGAGACCGACCTCGACCTGGGCCACTACGAGCGCTTCGTGCGCACGACCATGACCCAGAACAACAACTTCACCACCGGCCGCGTCTATGCCGATGTCCTGCGCAAGGAGCGCCGTGGTGATTACCTGGGGGCGACCATTCAGGTCATTCCGCACATCACCGATGAAATCAAGCGTCGCATCATCAAGGGTGCCGGCGATGCCGACGTGGCTCTGGTGGAAATCGGCGGTACCGTGGGCGACATCGAGTCCCAGCCGTTCCTCGAGGCGATTCGCCAGTTGCGTGTAGAAGTCGGCGCCAAGCGCGCTATGCTGATGCACCTGACCCTGGTTCCGTACATTGCCACTGCAGGCGAAACCAAGACCAAGCCGACCCAGCATTCGGTCAAGGAACTGCGCTCCATCGGCCTGCAGCCTGATGTGCTGATCTGCCGTTCCGACCATGAGGTCGACCTGTCCTCCCGTCGCAAGATCGCGCTGTTCACCAACGTCGAAGAGCGCGCGGTGATCGCCCTGCAGGACGTCGACACCATTTACCGTATTCCTTCCGTATTGCACGCCCAGGGTCTGGATGACTTCGTAGTCGAGCGTTTCGGCTTGCAGTGCAATGGTGCCGACCTGTCCGAGTGGGATCGTGTCGTGGATGCCAAGCTGCACCCGGAAAAGGAAGTCACCATCGCCATGGTCGGCAAGTACATGGAGCTGCTGGATGCCTACAAGTCGCTGATCGAAGCGATGAGCCATGCCGGCATCCAGAACCGTACCAAGGTCAACCTGCGTTACATCGACTCCGAAGATATCGAGAACCAGGGCACCGGCCTGCTCGAAGGCGTCGATGCCATCCTGGTCCCGGGTGGGTTCGGCCTGCGCGGCGTGGAAGGCAAGATCACCACCGTGAAATACGCCCGCGAGAACAAGATTCCGTACCTCGGCATCTGCCTCGGCATGCAGGTCGCAGTGATCGAATACGCCCGCAACGTGCTGGGCTGGGCTGACGCCAACTCCACCGAGTTCGACAAGTCCTCCGGCCACCCGGTCGTCGGTCTGATCACCGAGTGGCAGGACGCGACCGGTGCAACCGAAATCCGCACCGAGGCCTCCGATCTCGGCGGCACCATGCGCCTTGGTGCCCAGGACTGCCAGCTCGAACAAGGCTCCTTGGTCCGTGGCTGCTACGGCAAGGATGTGATCGTCGAGCGCCATCGCCATCGTTACGAGGTCAACAACAACCTGCTGCCGCAACTGCAGGAGGCCGGCCTGAAGGTCTCCGGTCGCTCCGGGGACGGCGCGCTGGTGGAAGTGGTCGAGGCTCCGGATCATCCGTGGTTCGTGGCCTGCCAGTTCCACCCCGAGTTCACCTCCACGCCGCGTGACGGTCACCCGCTGTTCAGTGGTTTCGTCAACGCTGCGCTCGTGCAGAAAGCGAAGAAGGCCTGATCCATGGCGCAGAAGATCATTCGCGTTGGCGACATCGAGATCGCCAACGACAAGCCCTTCGTGTTGTTCGGTGGCATGAATGTGCTGGAGTCTCGCGACCTGGCGCTGAAAGTCTGCGAGGAATACGTGCGGGTGACCGACAAGCTCGGTATTCCCTACGTATTCAAGGCCAGCTTCGACAAGGCCAACCGCTCCTCGATCAACTCCTTCCGCGGCCCTGGCCTGGAAGAGGGGATGAAGATCTTCGAAGAGGTCAAGAAAGCTTTCGGCGTACCGGTGATCACCGACGTCCATGAGCCGTACCAGGCCGCCCCGGTGGCCGAGGTGTGCGACATCATCCAACTGCCGGCCTTCCTATCCCGGCAGACTGACCTCGTGGTCGCCATGGCCAAGACCGGCGCGGTGATCAACATCAAGAAGGCCCAGTTCCTTGCGCCGCAGGAGATGAAACACATCCTTGCCAAGTGCGAGGAGGCGGGAAATGACCAACTCATTCTCTGTGAGCGCGGTTCAAGCTTCGGTTACAACAACCTGGTGGTCGATATGCTCGGCTTCGGCATCATGAAGCAGTTCAACTACCCGGTGTTCTTCGACGTCACCCACGCCCTGCAGATGCCGGGCGGGCGCGCCGACTCCGCTGGCGGCCGCCGTGCCCAGGTCACCGACTTGGCCAAGGCCGGGATGAGCCAGGGGTTGGCCGGTCTCTTCCTCGAGGCCCACCCGGATCCGGACAATGCCAAGTGCGATGGCCCCTGCGCCCTCCGCCTGGACAAGCTGGAGCCCTTCCTCAGCCAGCTCAAGCAACTGGATGAGCTGATCAAGAGTTTTCCGCCAATCGAGACTGCCTGAACGGGCCGTTCTCCGGTAAAGTGCCGCGTGGGCGCAATCTGACTGGTTGGTCAGGTATGTGAACGCCGGGTCTGCCGACCCAGAAGCCCGGCGGCGGTAGCCTCATCCACTGCAGCAGCGTTTTCGTCAACTTTTGGAGTGCTAACAACAATGGCAAAGATCGTCGACATCAAGGGCCGCGAGGTTCTGGACTCCCGTGGCAACCCCACCGTGGAAGCCGATGTGATCCTCGAGAATGGCATCATCGGCAGCGCTTGTGCGCCGTCTGGTGCGTCCACCGGTTCCCGCGAGGCGCTGGAACTGCGTGATGGCGACAAGAGCCGTTACATGGGCAAGGGCGTTCTGAAGGCCGTGGCCAACATCAACGGCCCGATCCGCGATCTGCTGCTGGGCAAGGACGCTGCTGACCAGCAGGGTCTGGACCGCGCCATGATCGAACTGGACGGTACCGAGAACAAGGCCAAGCTGGGCGCCAACGCCATCCTCGCCGTGTCCCTGGCTGCTGCCAAGGCCGCTGCCCAGGCCAAGGGCGTACCGCTCTACGCGCACATCGCCGACCTCAATGGCACCCCTGGCCAGTACTCCATGCCGGTACCGATGATGAACATCATCAACGGTGGCGAGCACGCCGATAACAACGTCGACATCCAGGAGTTCATGGTTCAGCCGGTCGGCGCCAAGAACTTCGCTGACGCCCTGCGCATGGGCGCGGAGATCTTCCATCACCTGAAGGCTGTCCTGAAGGCGCGTGGTCTGAACACTGCTGTCGGCGACGAAGGCGGTTTCGCTCCGAACCTGGCTTCCAACGAAGACGCCTTGGCCGCCATTGCCGAAGCCGTTGGCAACGCTGGCTACAAGCTGGGCAGTGACGTGACCCTGGCCCTGGACTGCGCTTCCAGCGAGTTCTACAAGGATGGCAAGTACGACCTGTCCGGCGAAGGCAAAGCCTTCGATGCTGCTGGTTTCGCTGATTACCTGGCGGGTCTGACTCAGCGCTACCCGATCATCTCCATCGAAGACGGTATGGATGAGTCCGACTGGGCCGGCTGGAAAGGCCTCACCGAGAAGATTGGCGCCAAGGTTCAACTGGTCGGCGACGACCTGTTCGTGACCAACACCAAGATCCTCAAGGAAGGCATCGAGAAGGGCATCGGTAACTCGATCCTGATCAAGTTCAACCAGATCGGCTCGCTGACCGAGACCCTGGAGGCCATTCAGATGGCCAAGGCCGCCGGCTACACCGCGGTGATTTCCCACCGCAGCGGTGAAACCGAAGACTCGACCATCGCTGACCTTGCCGTAGGCACTGCCGCTGGCCAGATCAAAACCGGCTCCCTGTGCCGTTCCGACCGCGTGTCAAAGTACAACCAATTGCTGCGCATCGAAGAGCAGCTGGGCGACAAGGCTCCCTACCGTGGTCGTGCCGAGTTTCGTGGCTAATCCATGAATTGGTAAGTCCGTGTTGTAATCAGGCGCTGAATGCTCTTTTACTTCATGTAAACTGCGCACCTTCACCTGATTTCAACTTGCCGGTCGTCGGCCGCTGCGCGGCAGCGACGTGATTCGGCAAGGGATGGTAAAAGGGCAGCGCAAGCTGCCCTTTTCGCATGGATACTCGCTGGCAAATGAAACGCCCAAACACATACTGGTTGTTCGTTGTGCTGATCCTGCTGCTGTCTGGCTTGCAGTACCGCCTCTGGGTGGGCGATGGCAGCCTGGCTCAAGTCAGCGACCTTCAGCGCCAGATCGCCGATCAGAAAGGCGAGAACGAGCGCCTGTTGGAGCGCAACCGCATCCTCGAAGCGGAAGTGCTAGAACTGAAAAAGGGTATGGAAACCGTCGAAGAACGTGCGCGCCACGAGTTGGGCATGGTCAAGGACGGTGAAACCCTCTACCAGATTGCCGAATGAGCCAGACTGACTTTCCTTTCTTCTGGGCGATTGTGCCTGCCGCTGGCGTCGGTGCCCGAATGCGTGCCGATCGTCCCAAGCAGTACCTCGAGTTGGCTGGGCGAACCATCCTCGAGCACAGCCTGGAGTGCTTCCTAGACCACCCGCAACTCAAGCAGCTGGTGATCAGTCTCTCAGTCGATGACCCTTTCTGGCCAAGCCTGTCTTGTGCCGATGACCCACGGATCACCCGCGCCAATGGTGGTAAGGAGCGCGCTGATTCGGTGCTCAGTGCATTGTTGAAACTGGCGGAACTGGGCGCGCGCCCTCACGACTGGGTTCTGGTGCATGACGCGGCGCGTCCCAACCTTTCCCGCTTCGACCTTGACCTGCTCTTGGGTGAACTGGCCGATGATGCTGTCGGTGGTCTGCTGGCTGTGCCAGCGCGGGATACCCTCAAGCGCATCAGATCTGACGGGCGGGTTGCGGAAACTGTCGACCGCAGCCTGATCTGGCAGGCCTATACGCCGCAGATGTTCCGTTTCGGTGCCTTGCATCGGGCCTTGGCTGATGCCTTGGTGGCGGGTGCTGCGATCACCGATGAAGCTTCCGCGATGGAGTGGGCCGGGCTTGCCCCTCGCCTGGTCGAAGGGCGCGCAGATAACCTCAAGGTCACCCGGCCCGAGGACCTCGACTGGCTGCGTCAGCGCTGGTCTACACGCGGCTAGGCTTCCTCGTATTCAGGCCGCACGGCCAAGCCCTGCTTGAGCAGATCCACCAGTTGTCGGACTTTCGGTGATAGGTGTCGCTGCTGTGGATAAAGCGCCCAGACTGCGGTGTTTGGCGGGCGATGCTGTTCCAGCAGCGATATCAGTGCGCCGCTGCGCAGATGTTCGAGCACGTAATAGTCGGGCAGTTGGCACAGGCCAAAGCCTCTCAGCGCTGCATCCAGCACGGCTTGGCCGCTGTTGCAGCGCCAATTCCCCTGCACCCGTAATGAATGTTCGCGGCCCTGCTGGAGGAAGTCCCAGTGATCAGAACTGCCTATCAGGCAGTTGTGGCGCGCCAGTTCTGACAGGCTGTGGGGGCGTCCGTAGCGTTCGAGGTACGACGGTGCCGCGCAGAGGTACATGACTCGTGGTGCCAGGCGCGCGGCTACCAGGCGGGAGTCCTGCAGCCGACCGAGTCGAATGGCCAGGTCCAGGCCCTCATGCACCAGGTCGAGTGTTCGGTTACTGAGCTCGATCTCCACCCGCAACTGTGGGTGCCTGGCCATGAATTCGTTGACCAACGGCACGATGAAGCGCTCGCCATAGGCGACGGCGCAGGTCAATCGGAGGAGGCCCTTGGGCTCGCTGGTCAGGTCGCTGACTGCACGCAGTGCTTCCTCGCGGGCGTCCATCAGGCGCTGGCAATGCTGCAGGAACGTCTGTCCGGCCTCGGTGAGCGCCACTTTGCGGGTGCTGCGGTAGAACAGCCGCGTCTGGAGGCGCTCCTCCAGCCGCGCAATCTGGCGGCTGACGTGTGACGAGGAGACGCCTAGGCGCTCTGCCGCGGCCGTGAACTGACCTGACTCTGCCACGGCGACGAACTCATCCAGGCCTTCCCAGCGGCTCATTGATTATCCCTCAGCAGCAATAAAGTTTTGCGAATCGCCTGATTATTTACCAAAAGCCGGTCAACTACACTCTCCGCCACTTCAATTGGCTGGAGAGTCACCATGATCAAGTCCCGTGCAGCGGTCGCCTTTGCGGCCAATCAACCCTTGGAAATTGTCGAAGTTGACGTGGCTCCGCCCAAGGCGGGCGAAGTCCTGGTACGCATCGTGGCGACCGGTGTCTGCCATACCGATGCCTATACCTTGTCCGGCGCGGATTCCGAAGGCGTATTCCCATGCATTCTGGGGCATGAGGGTGGCGGTATCGTCGAGGCTGTGGGCGAGGGCGTTACCTCGGTGGCGGTGGGCGATCACGTGATCCCGCTGTACACCCCCGAATGTGGCGAGTGCAAATTCTGCAAATCCGGCAAGACCAACCTTTGCCAGAAGATTCGCGCGACCCAGGGCAAGGGCCTGATGCCTGACGGCACTACCCGCTTCTCCTACAAAGGTCAGCCGATCTATCACTACATGGGGACCTCGACCTTCTCCGAATACACGGTGCTGCCGGAAATCTCCCTGGCGAAGATTCCCAAGGAGGCTGCGCTGGAGAAGGTCTGCCTGCTGGGTTGCGGCGTCACCACCGGTATCGGAGCCGTACTCAACACCGCCAAGGTGGAGGAGGGTGCGACCGTGGCGATCTTCGGTCTCGGCGGCATCGGTCTGGCGGCGATCATCGGCGCCACCATGGCCAAGGCCAGCCGTATCATCGCGATCGACATCAACCCTGCCAAGTTCGAGATCGCCAAGCAGCTGGGCGCGACCGACTTCGTAAATCCGAAGGATTACGATAAGCCGATCCAGGATGTGATCGTCGAAATGACTGACGGTGGAGTGGACTATTCCTTTGAGTGCGTGGGCAACGTCCAACTGATGCGTGCCGCGCTGGAGTGCGCCCACAAGGGCTGGGGGGAGTCGGTAATCATCGGCGTTGCCGGCGCCGGCCAGGAGATCAGCACCCGCCCGTTCCAGTTGGTGACCGGTCGCGTCTGGCGGGGCTCTGCCTTCGGTGGCGTGAAGGGCCGCAGCGAGCTGCCCAGTTATGTCGATAAGGCACAAAAGGGCGAGATCCCTCTGGATACCTTCATCACTCACACCATGGGGCTGGAGGACATCAACAAGGCCTTCGACTTGATGCATGAAGGCAAGAGCATCCGCACGGTCATCCACTACTGAAGCCGCTGGGTGGATGCCGATTCATGCGTCCACCGTGCTCGGACCCCGGTGGAAAACCCGATGTGGTTTTCCACCCGACGAATCAAGGGAATCACCATGACCCTGGAAAACCTTTCCTGCCAGAAGAGCTTCGGCGGCTGGCATAAGCGCTATCGCCACCGTTCAACCAGTCTGAACTGCGACATGGTGTTCGCTGTCTACCTGCCACCGCAGGCGGAGCAGGGCGCGAAACTGCCAGTCCTTTACTGGCTCTCGGGGCTGACCTGCACCGACGAGAACTTCATGCAGAAAGCCGGTGCACTGCGCCTGGCCGCCGAGTTGGGGCTGATCATCGTTGCGCCGGATACCAGCCCGCGTGGCGCTGAGGTACCTGGCGATCCAGACGGTGCCTGGGATTTCGGCCTGGGTGCCGGCTTCTACGTAAATGCCACCCAGGAGCCCTGGGCACGGCACTACCGGATGCATGACTACGTGGTGCACGAACTGCCGGCATTGATCGAGGCCAACTTCCCCGTTTCGGACAAGCGCGGTATCAGCGGGCACTCCATGGGTGGCCATGGTGCGCTGGTCTGCGCGCTGCGCAATCCCGGCCGCTACCAGTCGCTCTCGGCCTTCGCTCCAATCAGCAATCCAATGGCTTGTCCCTGGGGTGAGAAGGCCTTTTCCCGCTATCTGGGAGATGATCGCTCGCGTTGGCGTGAGTGGGACGCCTGCGCCTTACTGGCCGAAGCCTCGGAGCGGCTGCCGATTCTGGTGGACCAGGGCGATCGCGACGACTTCCTCGTCAACCAGCTCAAGCCGGAGGCCCTGGAGGTGGCGGCGAAGATGGCGGGCCATCCGCTCACCCTGCGCCTGCAGCCGGGTTATGACCACAGCTATTACTTCATCGCCAGCTTCATCGATGATCACCTGAGACATCATGCGCAGGCGTTGGCCTGAAGCAGGGCGCCGGGAGGCCAGGACTGACTAAGCCATCGCTCGTCGGATCCGTTGCCAGCTCCCGGCCCTCTGCTTTCGGTTAGAATCCTGCGCTGACTTTTCAGGGCGTTTTTCTGATGATGCGAATTGGTCATGGCTACGACGTGCATCGCTTTGGCGAGGGTGATTTCATCACCCTCGGCGGTGTAAATATCTCCCACAAATTCGGGCTCGTCGCCCATTCCGACGGTGATGTGCTGCTTCATGCACTCAGCGATGCGCTGCTTGGCGCGGCGGCATTGGGTGATATCGGCAAGCATTTCCCGGACACCGACCCTCGGTTCAAGGGCGCGGACAGCCGCGTCCTGTTGCGACACGTCCTGGTGCAGGTAAAGGCCAAAGGCTGGAAGGTGGGTAACGTGGACACCACGATAATCGCCCAGGCACCGAAAATGGCGCCACATATCGACGCCATGCGCCGGAACATTGCAGCCGACCTCGAAGTCGATCCGGATCAGGTCAACGTCAAGGCGACTACCACGGAAAAACTCGGCTTCACCGGGCGGGAGGAGGGCATTGCCGTGCACGCGGTCGCCCTGTTGGTCGCCCTATGAACGAACTTGAACTGCTTGGGCCGCGAGCCTATGGAGAGCCGATTGGGCGTGCCCAGCTCAAGGCGACCGCTGAAGACTTCCAGGTTGATGAGGTGCTGGATATCCCCTTGGCTGGTGAGGGCGAGCATCTTTGGCTCTGGGTGGAAAAACGTGAACTGAATACCGAAGAGGCGGCGCGGCGCATCGCTCGTGCCGCAGGCGTTCCGTTGCGCGTTGTCAGTTATGCGGGGCTGAAGGATAGACAGGCACTGACGCGTCAGTGGTTCAGTCTGCACTTGCCGGGCAAGGCCGATCCCGATCTGGCATCGGCCGAGAACCCCAGTCTGCGCATCCTGAAAAGCGCCCGGCACAAGCGCAAGCTCCAACGCGGGGCCCATTCGGCCAACGGTTTCATCCTTCGGCTGACACGCCTGGAGGCGGATCGTGATGCGCTCGAGGGGCGTCTTCAGGCCATTGCTGCGGGCGGCATACCTAATTACTTCGGCCTGCAGCGTTTCGGTCATGGTGGTGGCAATGTCATTGACGCTCGTGCCTTTGCCGAACGACGTGAGCTCCCGGTGCAGCGCAACCTGCGCTCCAGGCTGCTCTCGGCAGGACGCAGTTTCCTGTTCAATCGGGTCCTGGCGGAGCGCGTGGCTGACGGCACCTGGCAGCAGGCCTGCGTTGGTGACCTTCTGGCATTCACTGATAGCCGGAGCTTTTTTGCTGCGGGCGAGGCCGAATGCAGCGACCCTCGGCTGGCGCAGTTGGACCTTCACCCTACGGGGCCCCTGTGGGGGACTGGCGAATCTTCGGCGGCTGGTAGCTGCCAGATCCTGGAGCAGCGCATTGCAGCGACTGAACCTGACCTGTGCCGCTGGTTGGCGGAAGCGGGACTGGCGCACGAACGGCGCATCCTGCGCCTCCCCATCGGCGGCCTGACGTGGCATTATCCTGAGCCTGACGTTCTGCAACTGGAATTCGTCCTGCCGGCTGGATGCTTCGCCACCGCAGTGGTGCGCGAGCTCGTCGATCTGCTGCCGGCAGGGCAGACGGAAAACCCATGCGCATTCTGATTTCCAACGACGACGGGGTTAACGCCCCGGGCCTCGCCGCTCTGTATGGCGCGCTCAAGGATTACGCTGACTGCGTGGTCATTGCGCCGGATCAGGACAAGAGCGGTGCCAGCAGTTCCCTGACACTGGACCGCCCGCTGCATCCACAGCGTCTGGATAACGGTTTCATCAGCCTCAATGGCACGCCTACCGATTGCGTGCATCTTGGGCTCAATGGGCTGCTGGACGAGCTTCCGGACATGGTGGTGTCGGGCATCAACCTGGGCGCCAACCTGGGCGACGATGTGTTGTATTCCGGAACGGTGGCTGCGGCCCTTGAAGGACGTTTCCTCGACCTGCCGGCATTTGCGTTCTCACTGCTGTCTCGCCAGCCCGACAACTTGCCCACAGCCGCCTACTTCGCTCACCGGCTGGTGGCTGCGCGGGACCAACTTGACCTGCCGCCGCGTACAGTGCTCAACGTGAACATTCCCAACCTGCCGCTGGACCATATCCGCGGTATCCAGATTACTCGCCTGGGGCACCGTGCCCGCGCTGCTGCTCCGGTCAAGGTGGTCAATCCGCGTGGAAAGGAGGGGTACTGGATTTCTGTGGCCGGTGATGCCGAGGATGGTGGCCCGGGCACCGATTTCCACGCGGTCATGCAGGGGTTCGTCTCCATCACCCCGTTGCAGCTGGACCGCACCTTCCATGATGCTCTTGGCAGTTTGGATAGCTGGCTGGAGGGGCTGTTGTGATGTCCCGCGAACAGGATGAGTTGATGCGTCGTGGAATTGGCATGACCTCTCAGCGCACTCGTGAGCGGCTGATCCAGCGTCTATACGAGGAGGGGCTGTCCAATCCGCACGTGCTCGAGGCCATCCGCCGCACGCCACGTCACCTGTTCGTCGACGAAGCCCTATCGCATCGGGCTTACGAGGACACGGCCCTTCCCATTGGGCACAACCAGACCATCTCGCAGCCCTATATGGTTGCGCGTATGACGGAGCTTCTGCTGGCTGCAGGGCCGCTCGACAAGGTAATGGAGATCGGTACCGGCTCTGGATATCAAACGGCGATCCTTGCCCAATTGGTTGAGCGTGTGTTTTCCGTGGAGCGCATCCAGGGGCTCCAGGATCGGGCCAAGGAACGGTTGTCCGAACTTAACCTGCGCAACGTAGTCTTTCGTTGGGGTGACGGCTGGGAAGGCTGGTCCGCACTTGCTCCTTACAACGGTATCATCGTCACCGCGGCTGCGGCCGAAGTGCCGCAAGCGTTGCTTGATCAACTTGCGCCGGAAGGGCGACTGGTGATTCCAGTCGGCGGCGGTGAAGTACAGCAGTTGATGCTGATCATTCGCGAAGAAAATGGATTCAGCCACCATGTGCTGGATGCCGTTCGATTCGTGCCGTTACTCAGCGGCCCTCTGGCTTGACTCTTCTCGCTCGCGGGCCGGAACGCGAGCGCAATCAACCGACCCATCAAAACCAGCTTGCCCTCCACGGTTTGTGCTGAGGGTGGCTGGCCCTTATCGATAAATCCGGCACAATACGCACGATTTCGGGATGTTGAAATAAAGGGGACTAGAGTGAGCCTTATGGCCATTCGACATAGGATTTGTGTGGGAAGGGTGCTTGTTCTGCTGCCTGTGCTGGCCATGGGCGCGCTTCTGGCCGCTTGCTCCAGCACAACACGTGATGGAGTCCAGGTGGTAGACCGTAATCATCCGCGCGCAGCGGCGGGTTCGCAGCGACAGCCCGTGACGAGCGGCCAGTACCGTGTCCAGCGAGGGGACACGATGTATTCCATCGCATTTCGTTTCGGCTGGGACTGGAAGGCCTTGGCTGCGCGAAATGGGATACCCGCACCCTACGTTATTCGTCCTGGCCAGATCATTCGATTCGATGGGCAGTCAGGGCAGGTGCGTCCGACAGCTATTGCCAAGACCTCCAGCGTTGCTCCGTCAGTGGTCTCTACAAGTGCCGCCAGTCGCCCGCAAACATCCGTCCGGCAGGCCGCCACTCCGGTTGCCACGGCGCCGAGCTCGGCTTCGGCAAGCCCCCCGATGCAGCCTGTGGGCCGCTCTGCGGCGGGCTGGGCGTGGCCAGCGAGCGGCGCGCTGATCGGTCGTTTTTCATCAAACGGGAGTTTGAATAAAGGGATTGATATCGCTGGGGAATTAGGCCAGCCTGTCCTGGCTGCGTCAGATGGTTCTGTGGTGTACGCCGGAAGTGGACTACGGGGCTACGGCGAGTTGGTAATCATCAAGCACAGCGATACCTATGTAAGTGCCTATGGACATAACCGTAGGTTGTTGGTCCGGGAGGGTCAGCAGGTCAAGGTCGGGCAGACAATTGCCGAGATGGGCTCAACGGGGACTGACCGGGTGAAGCTGCATTTTGAGATTCGCCGCCAAGGTAAGCCTGTAGACCCGCTGCAGTACCTGCCACGTCGTTGATCCAGATTCAGCCCGTTCCACCACGTTGGTAAGGACGGGCTCGGGCGGCGCCAGGGATGAAAGGCATCGTCAGGGCTTGTTGTCGAACTCAGCAAGGGACAAAAACAATGGCACTCAATAAAGAAGCGCCGGAGTTTGACGTCGATGACGAACTGCTCCTTCTGGAGCCGGGCGTCATATTGGACGAAGCATTGACCGAGGAGAATGACGCGCCTCTGCCTGCCGCTAAATCCAGACACTCAACCTCACCCAAGCAGCACAAGTATATCGACTACACCCGCGCGCTTGACGCGACCCAGCTTTACCTCAACGAAATCGGTTTTTCCCCCCTGCTTACTCCGGAAGAAGAAGTGCATTTCGCGCGCTTGGCTCAGCGCGGAGATCCGGCTGGGCGCAAGCGCATGATCGAAAGCAACCTGCGCCTGGTAGTCAAAATCGCCAGACGCTATGTCAATCGCGGACTATCGTTGCTTGACCTGATCGAAGAGGGGAACCTTGGCCTGATCCGGGCTGTGGAGAAGTTCGACCCGGAGCGGGGATTCCGATTCTCCACTTACGCCACTTGGTGGATCCGCCAGACCATCGAACGCGCAATCATGAATCAGACGCGGACCATTCGGTTACCGATTCATGTGGTCAAGGAACTGAACGTCTACCTGCGGGCTGCGCGCGAACTCACCCATAAGCTCGACCACGAACCCTCTCCGGAGGAGATTGCCAACCTGCTGGAGAAGCCGGTTGATGAGGTCAAGCGGATGCTCGGCCTCAATGAGCGGGTGACTTCGGTGGATGTATCGCTTGGTCCAGACTCTGACAAGACGTTGCTGGATACGCTGACCGACGATCGTCCGACCGACCCTTGTGAACTACTACAGGACGATGATCTTTCCCAGAGTATTGATCAGTGGCTATCGGAATTGACCGATAAGCAACGTGAAGTGGTGATTCGGCGCTTCGGCTTGCGTGGCCACGAAAGTTGCACGCTTGAAGAAGTGGGGCAGGAGATCGGTCTGACTCGCGAGCGCGTGCGCCAGATTCAGGTCGAGGCGCTCAAGCGTCTGCGGGAGATTCTGGAGAAGAATGGGTTGTCCAGTGACTCATTGTTTCAATAGTGTCACACAGCTCAGCAGAGCCCGGCTTTAGCCGGGCTTTTTTATGCGTGGCGATGTAAGTGATTGCTTACACGTGGTGTAGGTGATCACCAGAACTGGCGGAAAGTTAACAACGAAAAAATGTGTGAAAAATTATGTAAGTTATTGAAAATAAATAATAAATTATTTTTGAAGTACTCTTTGAACGTTGCGTTTCTGTTTTTCTGCGGGCTTGCCCGTTAGTTCCGGATTGCTAATATCACCCCTGCGTACAGGACGTATGCAGGTCGACACCGGACGTTGACCAGGACATCGTAGGACACGATTCATCAGGATGATGAACAAGGAATACAGGGAATAGGGACAAAAGAGTGGGCGGGTAATCCCCGCCCCTTTTTTTTGCCCGAAGAAAGCAAAAGGCCCGCAACTGCGGGCCTTTTGTATATGGGCAGCGTGGCGCGGTTAGCGCTCAAGGTGCTCCAGTTTGCCTTTGACGCCGTCCCACTCTTCAGCGTCGGGCAGCGATTCCTTCTTCTCGGTGATGTTCGGCCAGACTTCAGCCAGGTCACGGTTCAGGTCGATGAATTCCTGCATGTCCTCAGGTACTTCATCTTCTGAGAAGATGGCCTGGGCCGGGCATTCAGGCTCGCAGAGAGCGCAATCGATGCACTCGTCCGGATGAATGACCAGGAAATTCGGGCCTTCGTAGAAGCAGTCCACCGGACAGACTTCCACACAATCGGTGTATTTGCATTTGATGCAGTTGTCGGTGACGACGAAGGTCATTTCTATTCTTCTCCTCAAGCGGCGGCTCGGAAGCCTTCTATATCAGGCTTCTCGGCTCGGGAATGCACGAATGCGGGGCCGGCTGAACCCCGACGCACTCCAGAGCGCGCGGGATTCTAGCAGCTTGCGTGGGTTGGCGTTAGATGCGTGACTTTAATGTATATATCAGCTCCAGTGCGCGGCGAGGTGTCAGATCATCGGGATTGATCTTCGACAATTCGTCCAGTACCGGGTGTGGCAGGCTGGCGAACAGGTCGCTCTGCATAGGCGCGCGGGGTTGTCCGGAAAGAGGGCGAGGCACTTCGTGGGGCAGGCTAGTGGTTTCCAAGCGTGACAGATGTTCCTTGGCTCGCTGGATGACCCCGCCAGGTACGCCTGCCAGTTGTGCCACCGCCAGGCCATAGCTTTGGCTCGCAGGGCCAGGCAGCACATGATGCAGGAATACGATTCGCTCGTTGTGCTCGGTTGCGTTGAGGTGCACGTTGGCGACGACAGGCTCGCTCTCAGGCAAGACTGTCAGCTCGAAATAGTGTGTTGCAAACAGCGTGAACGCACGCAGGCGTGCCAAATGCTCAGCGGCTGCCCAGGCCAGCGACAGACCGTCAAATGTGCTGGTGCCACGTCCCACTTCGTCCATGAGTACCAGGCTGCTATCACTGGCATTGTGGAGGATGTTGGCGGTTTCACTCATTTCCACCATGAAAGTGGAGCGCCCACCAGCCAGATCATCGCTGGAGCCGATACGGGTGAAAATCCGATCGACCAGCGAAAGCTCGCAACTGGCTGCGGGTACGAAGCAGCCGATATGGGCGAGAAGTACAATCAACGCGGTCTGGCGCATGTAGGTCGATTTACCGCCCATGTTGGGGCCGGTGATGATCAGCATGCGTATGGCGTCGTCCAGTCCGAGGTCGTTGGCCACAAATGGGGTATCCAGTACCTGCTCGACCACGGGGTGGCGACCCTGGCTGATTCGCATGCAGGGCTCATCGACGAAGCGCGGACGATTCAGGTCAAGATTCAAGGCGCGTTCGGCAAAGTTGCTCAGCACGTCCAGCTCCGCCAGCGCTGCGGCAGTGTCTTGTAACGGCGCCAGTTGTTCGATCAACAGCTCCAGCAGTTCGTCATAGAGCATCTTCTCGCGAGCCAGGGCACGGCTTTTGGCAGACAGCGCCTTGTCCTCGAAAGCTTTCAGTTCCGGGGTGATGAAGCGCTCGGCGCCTTTCAGTGTCTGGCGCCGGATGTAATCCGCCGGTGCCTGCTCGGCCTGCACGCGCGGCAATTCGATGTAGTAACCGTGGATTCGGTTGTATCCGACCTTGAGGTTGGGTAGCCCTGTGCGTGCTTTCTCCCGCGCCTCGAGGTCCATGAGGTACTGCCCAGCGTTCTCGCTGAGCGCCTGAAGCTCGTCGAGCTCGGCGTCATAGCCCGTCTTGATCACGCCGCCGTCACGAATCACTGCCGGCGGATTATCAATGATTGCCCGGGCGAGCAGTTCAGCGAGCTCGGGATAGGTGCGGATGCTGCCAGCCAGACCCTGTAAGTGGGGCACGTCAAGCTCGGTCATGGCGCCTTGAAGTTGTGGCAAGGCGGCAAGTGCATCGCGCAGGCGCGCCAGGTCACGGGGGCGCGCATTACGCAGGCCGATACGCGCCAGGATGCGCTCGACGTCGCCGATCTCCTTCAACTGTGGCTGCAGGCTCTCGAAGCAATAACGCTCCAGCAAACAGTCGATCGCATCCTGGCGAGCCTCCAGAACCGAGCGGTCGCGCAGAGGGCGGTTCAGCCAGCGGCTCAATAGACGACTACCCATGGCGGTCTGGCAGCGGTCGATAACCGACTGCAGCGTGTTGTCGCGCCCACCAGACAGGTTGACATCCAGTTCCAGGTTGCGCCGACTGGCAGCGTCGAGGATGACCGTGTCATCGATCCGCTCGTGGCGCAGGCTGCGCAGGTGGGGCAGGGCGGTGCGCTGGGTTTCCTTGGCATAGCCCAGCAGGCAGCCGGCGGCACCGATCGCCAAGGTCAAGGTCTCGCAGCCGAAACCTTTCAGGTCCTGCACGCCAAACTGCTGGCAGAGGCTCTTGAATGCGGAGTCTCGGTCGAAGTCCCAGGGTGCACGACGGCGAACCCCCTTGCGCTTCTCGGCAGGCAGCCCCTGGGGCCAGTCGTCGGGTATCAACAACTCCGCGGGATTGAGGCGCTCCAGTTCAGCCAGCAGATTTTCCCAGCTTTTGATCTCTTGCACGCTGAAACGGCCGCTGGTGATGTCCAGCGCTGCGAGACCAAACAAGCGCTCGTCACCCAGTACGGCTGCCAGCAGGTTGTCGCGGCGCTCGTCGAGCAGCGCCTCGTCGCTTACCGTACCTGGGGTTATGATCCGGACCACCTGGCGTTCCACGGGGCCCTTGCTGGTCGCCGGGTCACCGATCTGTTCGCAGATCACCACCGATTCACCCAGCTTGACCAACTTGGCCAGATAGCCTTCCACCGAGTGGAAGGGGATGCCGGCCATGGGAATCGCCTTGCCGGCCGACTGGCCACGGGCGGTCAGAGTGATGTCGAGAAGCTTGGCCGCCTTCTTGGCGTCCTCGTAGAAAATCTCGTAGAAGTCTCCCATGCGGTAGAACATCAGCTGGTCCGGATGCTGGTTCTTCAGCCTCCAGTATTGCTGCATCATGGGAGTGTGTTCACTGAGATCGTTCTGACTCATCGACTGGCCTTGCGTGCAAAAGGCGCTAGTGTACGGTATCCCATTGGCATGCTTTAACCCCGGAGTGCATATGTACGTATCAGATGAAGATCTGACGGCCCTTGCTGCCCGCCTGGGCGAGTTGCTCAAGGCCCAAGGCGCTCTCGTCAGCACCGCCGAGTCCTGCACTGGTGGGGGCATTGCAGAAGCCATTACGCGGATTCCTGGCAGTTCTGCTTGGTTCGAGGCAGGTTACATCACCTATTCAAACCAGCAGAAAACGCTGCAGTTGGCCGTGCCATCCGAGCTGTTCCCACAGGTTGGGGCGGTCAGTCAGGAGGTGGTGGAAGCGATGGTCCGGGGAGCCCACTCGCACAGTGGGGCGCGTTTTGCAGTATCTGTCAGCGGCGTTGCCGGTCCCGATGGCGGATCAGTGGACAAGCCGGTGGGTACAGTTTGGATCGCGTGGGGCGATGGTGCCCGAATACTGGCCGAGCGCTTCCATTTCCCTGGCGATCGACTCTCCGTGCGTCGGCAAGCGGTTGCGTCAGCTCTCCAGGGGCTGATCCGACTAGCTGCAGGATAAAAAGCCTGTGAGGGGTAGGCGCGTGACTTGCCCTATGGAATAATACTGGCTACTTATACAGTTGTTGGTGGCCGCCAGGCCCTCTTGATTTTAGTGAGGACTTCAATGGACGAGAACAAGAAGCGTGCTTTGGCTGCTGCCCTGGGCCAGATCGAGAAACAGTTCGGCAAAGGTGCCGTGATGCGCATGGGCGATCATGATCGCCAGGCCATTCCTGCAATCTCCACCGGTTCCCTTGGACTGGACATCGCTCTCGGGATTGGCGGCTTGCCAAAGGGGCGTATCGTCGAAATCTACGGTCCGGAGTCTTCCGGTAAAACCACCCTGACCCTCTCGGTCATTGCTGAAGCCCAGAAGCAAGGCGCCACCTGTGCCTTCGTCGATGCCGAACACGCACTGGATCCGGATTACGCCGGCAAGCTTGGTGTGAATGTCGATGACTTGCTGGTTTCCCAGCCTGATACCGGCGAGCAGGCACTGGAAATCACCGACATGCTGGTGCGCTCCAATGCTGTCGACGTGATCATTGTCGACTCTGTGGCTGCACTGGTACCCAAGGCCGAAATCGAAGGCGAGATGGGTGACTCCCACGTTGGTCTGCAGGCCCGCCTGATGTCCCAGGCGCTGCGTAAGATCACCGGTAACATCAAGAACGCCAACTGCCTGGTGATCTTCATCAACCAGATCCGGATGAAGATCGGCGTGATGTTTGGCAACCCCGAAACCACGACTGGTGGTAACGCGCTGAAGTTCTACGCATCCGTGCGCCTGGATATCCGTCGCATCGGCGCTGTGAAGGAAGGCGAGGAAGTGGTGGGCAGCGAAACTCGCGTCAAGGTCGTCAAGAACAAGGTCGCCCCGCCGTTCCGTCAGGCTGAGTTCCAGATCATGTACGGCAAGGGTATCTACCGCACGGGCGAGATCATTGACCTGGGCGTACAGCAGGGGCTGGTCGAGAAGTCCGGCGCCTGGTACAGCTACCAGGGCAACAAGATCGGCCAGGGTAAGGCCAATGCAGCCAAGTATCTGGAAGATAATCCCGAGACTGGCAGCGCCATCGAGAAGATCATTCGCGAGAGGTTGCTGGTGGATTCCGCAGCGAGCAAGTCGGCAGCGACCGCGGAAGATCTGGCCGATGTAGATATCTGATATCTCAATGCCTGTCATGCTCGACAGCCCCGCTGCTGTGCGGCGTGCTGCTATGGACCTGCTTGCGCAACGCGAACATGGGCGGGTCGAGCTGACGCGTAAGCTGCGTCAGCGTGGCGCCCCGATCGAGTTGATCGACAGTGCCCTCGACCGTTTGGCGGAAGAGGGCCTGCTCTCCGAATCCCGTTATCTTGAAAGCTTCATCGCCAGCCGTGCCCGAGGCGGCTATGGGCCGCAGCGCATTCGTGAGGAATTGGCGCTGCGTGGGCTGCCGCGCGGCGATATTGATCAGGCGCTGCGTGACGCTGAGGTCGATTGGGGAGAGCAGTTGCGTGAAGTCTGGCGTCGCAAGTTCGGTGGTCGGCTGCCTCAGGACGCTCGCGAGCGTGCTCAGCAAGGTCGTTATCTTGCCTACCGGGGTTTCTCCATGGAGATGATCAGCCGAGTCCTTCGTGGTAGCTCCTTGGACAATTGAAACAGGCAGCCTTAAGCCATGCGCTCTTGGCACATGGCTATCAATCGTGATCGAGGAATGTGTGTGGTTTGTCGGCTCAGGCCTTGGCGGCCCAGTTCTGCGGCAGATTGATGAAGTCGATCAACTCACGCAGACGGCCATGGTCGCGGCCGTTGAATGGGAAGGCCAAGCGGATCAGGTCGCAGAATTCCGGCTCGTCCTTTTCCGACTCACAGTAGGGTTGTAGGGTGAATCCCCCTTGCTGGCACAGGTCACCGAACCCCTCCTGAACATGCAGCATGGCTTCATTGTTGAGGCCGTGATTCATGCGGATCACGAAGATATTCTTCAGCCAGCGGCTTGAATGGTAGTTGCTGTAGAACCTGGAAATCTCGACGGCTGCCTCGTCAGCACTCTTTACCAGACGCATCAGTTTCATATCGCTGGGCAGGATGTAGCGATTTTCCTCCAACTGCCTGTGCAGGAAGCTCATGGCGTCTTCCCAATAGCTGCCGTCGGGTTCGTCCAGGAGCAAGATCGGAACGATTGGACTCTTACCAGTCTGGATCAGGGTGAGCACTTCCAGTGCTTCGTCCAGCGTGCCAAAGCCCCCAGGACACAGCACCAGGGCATCTGCTTCCTTGACGAAGAACAGCTTGCGCACAAAGAAAAAGTGGAACGAAAGCAGGTGCTCTGAGCCATCGACGATGTCATTCGCGCGTTGCTCGAAGGGCAGGGTGATGTTCAGCCCGAGGCTGTTTTCCAGTCCGGCTCCTTCGTGGGCTGCTGACATGATGCCGCCACCAGCACCAGTGATGACCATCAGGTCGCGCTTGGCCAGTTCACTGCCGAGATGGCGAGCGAGAGCATAGAGCGGGTGTTGTTTGGGGGTGCGCGCGGAGCCGAAAACCGTCACTTTGCGCCTGCGCTTGAACTGCTCGAGGGCGCTGAAGGCATGCTCCAACTCGCGCAGGGTCTGCAGCATGATCTTGGCATCCCAGCGATTGCGGTCCGCCTGGGCCATCCGGACCACAGTGATCAGCATTTCTCGATAGAGAGAGAGGTTGGGGCTGCCGCTTGGGACAGTGAGGTTGATCAGTTCGTCGACCTTTTGCCGGAGGTCGATGCCGCTGGTTTGGAAGTGCCGGGATAAGTAATCGTCCGGGTCATACGACATAGCCATCTCCTTGCTCATCAACTTCTCAGAGCGTTCACTGCTGGCCGGGTTCCCGAATCCGGGCGACCTGGCCGAGTCGCTCAATTACAGCTTGCGGCAGTGACTGCATCTTTTCCAGTTCGTCGTGCCCGAATCGGGCCCTGGTGCAGATCGAGCGTGCCTCTGGAGAATGAGTCGAGCGTTTGCCGCTGCTGGAGAGTGAAGTGATCGCAGCGTTGATTGGATTGAGACGGCTGGCAAGGTCCAAGGCAGGATGCCTTGGAGGAGGCACGTGATCGATCGCCAGCGAAGGGGAAATAACCAACGGCCTCCTGAAAATGGCCGATCCGCTTAGTCAGCCGAGCCGGACTTAAGGCCGCAGTCGCTTGCTTTGAAGCGCTCTGTGGCAATCGGTCGATTGGTCTTGTACTCGTTGAACTCGTAGCGCAGGCCAGCACCTCGTGCCAGAAGCTGGCGATAGCCAGTGTTGCGGCAGACACTGGCGCCGAGTTGGGCGCGCACCGAGTCAGGGTTGGCACGCATCTGCGCCGCATGGCTCGGGCGCACGCTGAGGTGATTCACCAGTTCCTTGCCGTCCACGCTGTAGCCCTGGTCGAGGATGTCCTCGTTGATGGCGCGAGGGGTGCCGGCGCTGCTCTCCTTGGCCACTTTCTCCAGCATTTTGGTCAGCTCGAAATCCTTGAGCGAAGAGGCTTGGGCGCAGAATGACAAGGTGGCGCACAGGGCGACGGCGATGGGGCGCAGCATGGGAATCTCCTGAACAAATGAAGCGTTTTGACCAGCGGCGTAATTGTGCGTTCGCCTGCCCTGAATGTCGCGCGAAAAAATAGCTGACCTGGCGGATGGCACAAGGGGTACTCCGTCTCTCTGGTAAACTCGACAACCTCGCTGCTTGCGGCGCGACGTTGCACCCTTTACCTGTTGCACTGGATCGACCCGATGAGTCATGCCGTTTTCCGTCTGCGCGCCGAATGCCTGGCACGCAGCACCCGTCCTTTTGTCGCGCGTGGATCGCGCGCGCCGCGCTGCCCAAAATGCCGTGTCGCCTTTGATTACTGCTTCTGTGAACTGCGGCCGGTTGTGCCGACCAAGGCGGGAGTATGCCTGCTGATGTATTACTCGGAGCCGATGAAGCCGAGCAATACCGGCTGGCTGATCGCAGATCTGGTGCCGGACACTTGGGCCTTCGGCTGGTTACGCACCGAGGTCGATCCGAAGCTCGAAGCGTTGCTCGATGATCCGCAATGGCAGCCTTACGTCGTATTTCCGGGGGAATACGCAGAGGAAGCGCGTGTGGTAGACAAGGTGAGCCTGGCGGACGCTAAACGGCCACTGTTCATTCTGCTCGATGCGACCTGGACTGAAGCACGCAAGATGTTCCGCAAGAGCCCTTATCTGGATCGCTTCCCGGTGCTGAGTCTGACACCCGAGCAGATATCCCGGTACCAACTGCGGCGTTCCAAGCGAGAAGAGCACCTCTGCACGGCGGAAGTAGCGGCCCTGTGCCTGGACCTTGGCGGAGACAGCCAGGCAGCCGGGGCGCTGAACGCGTATCTGGATGTGTTCACCGAGCGCTATATCGGCGCCAAGCGAGCGCTGCCCCTTGATGAGGCGAGCCCGGCGCATCAGGCCCTCAATGTGTTCCTATAACGGATAGTTCAGGCTTCTACCTTCGCTGGGACGGCCTTGGCCGCCTGCTTGTGTGGCCACAATTGAGCCACCAGCATGCCAACGAACATCAGCGCACAGCCCATGTAGCCCCGAGCGTGCAGCGACTCGCCGAGCATCAGCGCCCCGGCTATCGCTGCGAAAACGGCTTCCAGCGAAAGGATGATCGCCGCATGGGAGGCAATGGCATGGCGCTGGGCGACTACCTGCAGCGTGTAGCCGATTGCCACCGCGATCACTCCGCCATAAAGAATTGCCGGCCCGGCTTGGGCGATCGCTGCCAGTTGGATCTCCTCGAAGACCACAGCCAGGCCAAGGCTGACCACGGCACAGACCGCGAATTGCAAGATAGCCAGGCGAATCGGGTCGTACCGGCTGGCAAAGAACCCCACCAGCAGTACATGCACGCCCCAGACGCAGGCGCCCGCCAGTTGCAGCCAGTCGCCGGAGGCAACGTGGAAATTGTCACCCACGCTGAGCAGGAACATTCCCGCCACCGCCAGTGACGCTCCCAGCCAGGTCCCGAAACCCGTACGGTGGCCGAGCAATAGTCCCAGCAGCGGCACTATGATTACGTAAAGACCGGTGATGAAGCCCGAATTGGTCACGCTGGTGAAGAGCAGCCCGACCTGCTGCAGGTTGATGCCCAGAGACAGCGCCAGCCCCATCAGCACGCCGCCCAGCAACATGCCCCGATTGAGCGGTTGCTGAGCAGCTGGCTTGGGCAGCACCAGGAGCAGTGGAAGCAGTACAAGTGCGCCGAGGGTGAAGCGCAATCCGGTGTAGAGGAAGGGGCCGATTGCGTCCATACCCAAGCGCTGGGCGACGAAGGCAGCTCCCCAGATGGCGGCGGTGATCAGCATCAGGATGTCGGCGCGCAGAGCTTGGCTTCGCATGGTGGTTCTCAGTGGTAAAAGTCGGGAACTTTGCCGTAAAGCGATTGACTTGACCACCCCGCGCTGGCTGGGCATGCTGGGCGCCGCTTTACGGCCTGCCCGTATCAAGCTCTGGGCCGGGCCGGCGTTACCGCGCTGTGCCGGGGCGCTTCCATGACCCTTGGATGCGTGATTGGGCCCACTACAACAAGGACATGCCCATGGCCTCATATGAAATCCTGATTGCCGATGACCACCCGCTATTCCGCAGTGCCCTGCAACAGGCGCTGACGCTGGGCCTGGGGCCCGATGCCAGGTTGGTAGAAGCAGCGAGCATCGCGGAACTCGAGTCCCGCCTGGCAGAACGCGCCGATTGGGATCTCGTGCTGCTTGACCTGAACATGCCCGGTGCCTATGGCTTTTCTGGGCTGGTGCTGCTGCGCGGGCAGTATCCGCAGATCCCCGTGGTGATGATTTCGGCGCAGGAAGAGGCTGCCGTAGTCGCGCGCTCTCGTGAATTCGGCGCCAGTGGTTTCATCCCCAAATCCAGTTCGCTGGAGGTCATCCAGACGGCTGTGCGGACGGTGCTCGACGGTGACACCTGGTGGCCGCCCCAGGCTGAAGAAGCACAAGCGCTGACAGCCGAGGCCAAGGCCGCGAGTGAAGGCCTGGCCAGCCTGACCCCTCAGCAGTTCCGGGTGCTGACCATGGTCTGCGAGGGTTTGCTGAACAAGCAGATTGCCTTCGAACTCCATGTGTCCGAAGCCACGGTCAAGGCGCATGTAACAGCGATCTTCCGCAAGCTCGGCGTGCGGACACGTACCCAGGCTGCATTGCTGCTGCAACAGTTGGAATCGATTCCCTCCGCTTGAGCGCGCGCTTTTCACGGATTTTTTAAGTGCCTTGGATTAGGCTTCGCGCTCCTTCAACAAGCCCCTTTTACTATGTCGCCATTCAAAGGCCAGACCGGCCTCAAACGTATCCTCAACGCAGCGGGCTATTCCCTTGATGGCCTGCGGGCTGCCTTTCAGGGCGAAGCCGCATTCCGTCAGTTGGTGCTGCTCAACATTGTGCTGATCCCGCTGTCTTTCTTGCTCGACGTGAGTCGCGGGGAGCGCGCCCTGATGGTCGCGGTCTGCCTGTTGGCGCTGATCGTGGAATTGCTCAACTCTGCAGTGGAAGCGGCCATCGACCGCATTTCACTGGAGCGACACCCCCTGTCGAAGAACGCAAAGGACATGGGCAGTGCAGCGCAACTGACTGCGCTTACTCTGATTACCTCTGTCTGGGCCGTCATCCTGCTGGGGTGATGACTGCCGTCGCGTAGACGTTCAAGCAATGGTCGGCAGCACGATCTCGTCGCTGCGTGTCACGCCTTCCGTCAGTGCTCGGCACTGGTCGAGGAATTCGCGCATGGCCGCCGTCTGATATTTCTGGCGATGCCAGATGAAATAGAACTGTCGGCGCAGGTCGATACCGGGCGTTTCCACGGGGACCAGGCTACCCCGGCGGAAGGCATCGCGCAGGGCCAGTCGGGAAATACAGCTGATGCCCAGACCTGACTCCACGGCGCGTTTGATCGCTTCGGTGTGTTCGAGCTCCAGGCGGATGTTGAGCGGGGTAGGGTGGTGGCGCATGGCCTGGTCGAAGGTCAGGCGCGTGCCTGAGCCTCTTTCCCGCAGGATCCAGGCTTCGCGGCTGAGCTCTTCCAGGCTGGCCTGGCCTTTTTCCGCCAAAGGGTGCTGTGGTGCGCAGAACACCACCAGTTCATCCTCGACCCAAGGCAGGACCTCGATATCCGGATGCTGGCAGTCGCCTTCGATTAGACCCAGATCAAGTTCGTACAATGCGATCTGCTGGACGATATGCGCGGTGTTCTGGACGTGCAAGCTGACCTGGCACTCGGGATGACGCTGCATGAAGCTGCCGATGAGCAAGGTGGCCAGGTAATTGCCGACCGTCAGCGTGGCGCCCACGTCCAGCGAACCGAACCCGCTCTTGCCATTGAGCAGGTCCTCGATTTCCCGGGCCTGATCCATCAACGCGACGGCCTGCGGCAGCAGCTGCCGGCCCAGTGCGTTGAGGCTCAGCCGCTTGCCGGCCCTGTCGAAGAGCTGGCAGCCGGATTGGCGCTCCAACTCGGTCAGGGAAGTGCTCGTGGCTGATTGTGAAAGCGAGAGCAGTTCCGCCGCGCGGGATACGCTTTCCTGCTGGGCGACGGCGACGAATACCTGCAACTGACGGAGAGTAAATCGCATATCTATATAACCGATAACCTATATCTTGATAATTCAGTTAACAGATATTGTGGCGGTCACTACAATAGCGCGCAATTGCGCCAGAGCGGCGCTGGCGACTTCAAAATCTTCGGAGCCCCCGTACATGAGCAACCTGAACTCCGAGCGCATCCTCAGCGTTCATCACTGGAACGACACGCTGTTCAGCTTCAAGTGCACCCGAGACCCGGGCCTGCGCTTCGAAAATGGCCAGTTCGTCATGATCGGCCTGCAACAGTCCAATGGTCGTCCGCTCATGCGCGCCTACTCCATTGCCAGTCCGAACTGGGAAGAGCACTTGGAGTTTTTCAGCATCAAGGTGCCGGATGGCCCGTTGACCTCCCAGTTGCAGCATCTCAAGGAAGGCGACGAGATCATCATCAGCAAGAAGCCCACGGGCACCTTGGTGCTGGACGACCTGAATCCCGGCAAGCACCTCTACCTGCTGAGCACGGGTACCGGCCTGGCCCCATTCATGAGCGTGATCCAGGATCCGGAAACCTATGAGCGCTTCGAGAAGGTCATCCTGATCCACGGCGTGCGCTATGTGAACGAAGTCGCTTACCGCGAGTTCATCACCGAGCACCTGCCGAAGAACGAGTTCTTCGGTGAAGCGGTCAAGGACAAGCTGATCTACTACCCCACCGTGACCCGTGAGCCGTTCGAGAACCAGGGCCGACTGACCGACCTGATGCGCAGTGGCAAGCTGTTCGAAGACATCGGCCTGCCGCCGATCAACCCGCAGGATGACCGTGCGATGATCTGCGGTAGTCCGAGCATGCTCGACGAAACCAGTGAGGTCCTCGACAGCTTTGGCCTGAAAATCTCCCCGCGCATGCGCGAGCCGGGCGATTACCTGATCGAGCGTGCCTTCGTCGAGAAGTAAACGCCGAGCTACAAAGCAAATCCCGCCAATTGGCGGGATTTGTCGTTTCGGGCTTTGCAGCAGTACGCCTACACCGGTGAGCTGAAGCGCTGGCCGGAGATGGCGGGGTGGTAGATCGGCTGGATCTTGTTTCCCGCCGGATCCAGCACATGAAAACTGTGGGCGCCGTCGCCATGGGCGAAAGGGCGGTCGAGCATGGTCACGCCCGATCCCTTGAGGTAGCGGTACCAGGCCTCCAGGTCTTCCAGGCTGTCGACGACGAAACCGTAGTGATCCACGGCCTGCACGCCGCTGCTGGGGACAAAGGCGCGGCCGAGAGACAGATTGTCATTACCGCAGGTCAGGTAGACCAGGTCCTCGTTGGCCCGGGTGAGCACTTCCATGCCCAGCACATCCACGTAGAAGCGTTCGCACTCCTCCAGGTTGGGTACCAGGATCGCGACGTGGCGTAGGCCATTGAGTCGGGCCGGACGGGTAGGCATTTTCTGAGCTCCGTTTTTGTATACAATTCGACGTGAATATAAGACAAAAAGGATTTCGAAGTGTACTGCCTTCTACTCAAGACCCAACTGAAGCCGGGCAGCCTGGATGAATTCATGGATGCCATGCGCATCAATGCTGCCGCTTCGGTGCGCGACGAGCCGGGTTGCTTGGTGTTCGACGTGCTACAAGACTGTAGCGATCCTGACCTGGTCTGGCTCTACGAGGTCTACACCGATGAGGCGGCTTTCGAGGCGCATATGCTAACGCCGCACTTCCTTGCCAGCCGTCCGTTGGTGAATCCATTGATCCTGAGCCAGGAGGCGATCGAGGCCAATGCCTTGGCGCTGAACGCAACGCGCTAGGCTTGCGCTACTTCCAGTACGCGAATCAGGCCGGGTTGCGGGTAATGCCAACGTACGTCCACGTCCCAAAGGCGGGCGCCGTAGCGGCGTGAAGGCTCGGGCTTCTGGTAGGCGGGGCGTGGATCCTGCGCCAGGCACTGTTCGATCAGCGCTACCAGCGGTTCGCCGAGGCGTTGACCATGCTCGCGAGCCTGCAGTAGTGCGGCGTCGTCCCAGGCCACGTCGATCAGCTCTGGGGCAGCATCGGCAATCGCGTTCAACGCCTCGTCCCGGCGGTCCGCATAGGGCACGTAGGGCTTGATGTCTAGCACAGGGGTACCATCCAGCAGGTCAATACCGGAGATCCAGAGGCGGCTCGGCTCAACCTTGTCCAGCTTGACGACGGACTGGCCGATGCCATTCGGCCGATGCGTCGAGCGGCTGGCAAATACCCCGATCGACTGGTTCCCGCCCAGGCGCGGCGGGCGAACCTTGAGTCGCGGCTTGTCTTCCAGCGCCAGATGGAAAAGGAACAACACCCAGACGTGGCTGACCTGTTCTAGCCCGGCAACCGCCTCACCGGTATCGAATGGCGACACCAACTCCAGCACGCCACGGGCGGCCGGTGCCAGGTGTGGCTGGCGGGGAATGGCGAACTTTTCCTTGAAGCAGGAGCGGACGAAGCCGATGGGGGAGACGGCATGCTGCATATAGGCTCCGGACTCAGTAGGCTGCACGGCAGCCAGCATCGCGGAACGGACCGCCGCGGCGCAGCCAGCCATCGCCGGGGCTGGTCTGGGCGCAGCTCAATGCGCCATCCAGCTTGCTCTGCCAGAGGAAGAACGGTGCAGGCGCACTGAAACCCTGGCAGGAAAGGGTCAGCAGGACAGTCAGCAGAACGAGACGCATGGGCAGGTATTCCGGTCGGTTGCGCGGCTACCCTAGCGCCCGCGCGCCTTATCAGCAAGTTGCCGTGCAACTAGCTGCTGTGGAGCACCAGGAGCCCCCAGAGCACCAGCAGCAGCCCAGACATACGGCTGAGCCAGCCTCCAGCTGGCAGGTACTTCTCCAGCAACACATAAGCGCCGATCAGGGCGACCCACAGTAGGTTCATCAGGCCCACTACAAACAGCACGCCCATCAGCGCCCAGCAACAGCCGAGGCAGTACAACCCGTGGGCCAGGCCCATGTGCCACGCTCCAGAGGGGCCGGGGCGCCAGTAACCCAACAGGAATTGCAGGGGGGACTGGCAATGTCTCAGGCATGCCCGTTTGGCGGGCACGAATTGATAGAGTCCGGCGCACAACAGGAATGCTGTCGCCAGCCACTGACTCTGGCTGCGCATGTTCATGCTGAGCAGGGCCTGTTGGTCAAGCAGCCATTGGAGTAGCGTTGCCAGCAGGCTGAACCCACTCCAGACCAGCAGATAGGCACTACAGAACAGCAGCAAGGCCAGGTTTCGCTGGTCAGTCGGTAATCGCTTGCGAATGGTCTGCTGGTAGAGAAGGAACATGGGTGTGGCGCTGGGCACCATCATGCCGACCATCATGATGCTCCACATGGCAAACATCAGCACGGCGTCGCGGATCGTCCAAGGCATTGGCATGCCTTCCATGGCCATCTCCAGCATGCCGCCGGGAGCTGCCATGCGCTGCGCGAGATCCAGCAGGAAAAGCCACGCCACCACCGTCAGGGCGGACAGCAGGGAGATCAGCAGCAGCGACTGTCTCCCGTACTTTCTCGGGATTGCAGCCGGGGTGGGGTTGGCTGGCACCTTCAGCGCACCACTCCCTGTCCAGTGAAATGAAGCCGGGCGAAGTGGCCATGGCCGCCTTTCGAGCTGATCTTGATTCCACCCTGCGTATCGAAGCTGCCACTGGCCATTTCCGCTTCGGTGAATTCGAAGCCGTCCGGCAGCACCAGGCGCGCCCGTTGCGGTTCGCCGGTCACGGGATTGCGAATCGGTTCGCCGGTGACTTCCAGTACGCCCGGTATTCGTGTGTGCGCCTTGCGCTCAAGGATGTCGATCTTGATTTCGATGGGAACGAAGCAAGGCTCAAGGACTTCGGACAAGGTACTGGCGAAGACCTGGAACACCGTAGCACCCGGCACGGTCTCCGCTCCGGAGAGAATGCTCAGCAGTGCCGCGCGCTGCCCGGCGGTTGCGCGCTCTTCGATGAACACCTGACAGCGGCCATTGCCTTCGTGGATGGCGCCCGGCCAAGCAAAGGTGCCGACCCAGCAGAGCCCGTCGAGCACTTCATTCTCGAAATGGCCCTTGTCGATTCGCATGCTCACCACCGCTTCACACTTGCCGTGCGTGGGTGGAGAGCTGAATTGGCAGGGGCAGCCCCAATTGCAATTACAGGATGCGAACTCGACGCCCTCAAGGCGCCAGTCAGCCATGGCCATGACCCACCTCCTCACTGCATGTGCCCAAGCAGCAGTTGTCCTGTTTACTAACGCTAGCAGACAGATGGCTCGGCGAAGAGGGAGGCCGACCGGGGGTTCAGAGGTGGAAGCCGCCGTCGATCGGGATGATGTTGCCGGTCATGTACGCGCCTGCCGCGCTGGCCAGACTGATGGCCAGCGCGGCCATCTCCTCCTCGCGACCCCAGCGGCCCATGGGGATCAACGCAGTATCGCGGGCCAGTGCGTCCGCATCGTTGGAAATGAAGCGGGTCATCCTGCTCGGGAAGCGCCCGGGAGCGATCACGTTGACGTTGATGTGCTCGGCTACCAGCTCCCGGGCGAGCATGCGAGACACTTGGTGCAATGCGGCCTTGCTCGGGCCATAGGCATAGGCTTCTTCGCCATGGGAAGTGATGCCGGCTACCGAGCCGATATTGATCACCCGTGCCGGGCAAGCAGCGCTTCCGGCCTTGCGCAGCAGCGGGAGCAATTGCTGGATGCAACTGAAGACCGAAGTCACGTTGAGCTGCATGACCTTTTCCCAGCCCTTGACCGGATAGCTCTCCAGGGGCGCGCCCCAGGTGGTTCCGGCGTTGTTGACCAGGATATCCAGCTGTTCGATACGCTCGCCGAGCGCCTGGGCGAGTGCCTTGGCGCCATCTTCGCTGGACAGGTCTGCAGCCAGTCCATGGCACTCGCCGAATGTGGCCAATTCGGCGGCGATGTCACGACAGGCTTCGCCATCGCGCGCGCAGATGAACACACGAGCGCCGGCCTCCAGTAGGCCTTGGGCGATCATTCGGCCTATCCCGCGCGTACCGCCGGTGACCAGTGCTGTGCGGCCTTGCAGGCTGAAATAGGGGTGCATGACGATCCTCGTAGCGGAGCCGGTGAAGGCCATACCCTAGCCCCGGTGAGGCCGCTGCGGTGGCATTATCGAAGCGCGGAATGCGAGGGCATTGCCGTCATTTCAGGCCTGGGAGGCAGCCAGCTCGGCATCCTTGGCCAACGCCCGGACGTAACCTGGGCGCTGGATGAAGCGAGCGATGTAGTCCTTGATGACCGGGATTTGCGGGATCAGCCCGAACTGCGTCGTCCAGTTCAACGCACTGCCCCAGAGCACGTCAGCGGCAGTGAAGCGTTCGCCAAGGATCCAGGGGCCTTTCTCCAACTGCTCCACAAGGGTCTTGAGCATGGTGTCGAAGTCACCGTAGGGCGAGGTGGCGGCGGGAGCGGGTATGCGCTTCTGCGCCCGATCGACCACAGCCGGCTCGAAACAGGTGCCGTAGAACACCATCCAGCGCAGGTAAGGTCCACGTAACGGGTCGCCCAAAGGCGGCGCAAGCTCTGCTTCGGGGTAGAGGTCGGCAAGATAGAGGTAGACCGAAACCTGCTCGGTTACGACCGCGTCACCGTGGGTGATCGTGGGCACCTTACCCATCGGGTTTATGGCTAGGAACTCGGGCTTGCGCTGGTCCCCTGACTTCATGTTCATCACATGCAACTGGTAGTCCGCGCCAAGTTCTTCCAGCAAGGCAAGGGCGCCGGATGAGCGGGTATAGGGGCAGTGGTAGAGGGTTACCTGATGATTCTGGGGCGTCATGTCGCGGCCTCGGTCAGGGGCAAGCCTGAAGCGAGTCTAGTCCAGCAAGCTGGATGTGCCGTTCCCTAGAGCCTGCCGCTGCGCTTCAGGCGACGCAGCACCCAGCGCCTGTACAGGTGCGAAAGCAGTGGCCGGAGGCCTGGCCGGCCAATCAACCAGGCCAGCGGTGCGAATTTCGGCACTCGTGCCAGCAAGAGGATGTAGGCGTCCAGTTCACGGTGGATGCGGCCCGCTTCGTCCTGTACATGGAGTTCGGTCAGAGCCAGGTAAGGATCGATGCCAATAACGCGCAATTGCGCTTCCCGGCCGGTGATGTCCACCCACTCCACGCCTTCGCTGGCATCGGCGAGTCCCTCGTACCAGCGCCGGTCGGCGATGCAGCGGGGACAGGCTCCGTCGTAGAAGACCTTGATCGTAGTCTTGGGTGTGGCCATGGCACGGCTCCGCCGTATGGGGATTGCTGCGCTCAACGGAGCGCCGTCCGAACCATCCTACGACGCCTGCATGAATCAAGGGGCAGAAAAAAGCCCCGCATCGGCGGGGCTCTTGATTCGACTCAGACCGGCTCGGCCCAGAGGTCGTACTCATCGGCGTCAGTGACGCGTACGCGGATCTTGTCGCCGGGCTTCACGTCCTGGGTATCGATGAAGACGTTGCCATCGATTTCCGGAGCATCGGCCCAGGAGCGGCCCACGGCGCCTTGTTCGTCCACCTCGTCGATCAGTACCTCGATCTCCTTGCCAACTTTCAGCTGCAGGCGTGCAGCGGAGATCGCCTGCTGGTGCGCCATGAAACGCTCCCAACGGTCCTGCTTGACGTCATCGGCCACGGGTTCAAGGCCCATGTCGTTGGCCGGAGCGCCGTCGACTGGGGAGTATTGGAAGCAACCGACGCGATCCAGCTGGGCTTCGGTCAGCCAGTCGAGCAGGTACTGGAAGTCTTCTTCGGTCTCGCCGGGGAAACCGACGATGAAGGTGGAACGAATGGTCAGTTCCGGGCAAATCTCGCGCCACTTCTTGATGCGTGCCAGGGTCTTGTCTTCGAAGGCCGGGCGCTTCATGGCCTTGAGCACTTTCGGGCTGGCGTGCTGGAAGGGGATGTCGAGGTACGGCAGCAGCTTGCCCTCAGCCATCAGCGGAACCACGTCGTCGACATTCGGATACGGGTAGACGTAATGCAGGCGCACCCACACACCCATCTTCGACAGCGCTTCGCACATCTCCAGCATGCGGGTCTTCACCGGCTGGCCGTTCCAGAAGTCAGTCTTGTATTTCACATCCACGCCATAGGCGCTGGTGTCCTGGGAGATGACCAGCAGTTCCTTGACGCCGGCCTTGACCAGGCGCTCGGCCTCGCTCAGCACTTCACCTACCGGGCGGCTGACCAGTTTGCCGCGCATGGAGGGGATGATGCAGAAGCTGCAGCTGTGATTGCAGCCTTCGGAAATCTTCAGGTAGGCGTAATGGCGCGGGGTTAGCTTTACGCCCTGCGGCGGTACCAGGTCGATCAGTGGGTTGTGCTCGGTCTTCGGCGGCACGACTTCGTGCACGGCGGTGACCACCTGCTCGTATTGCTGCGGGCCGGTCACGGCCAGCACGGCGGGGTGCACGTCGCGGATGGCGGACTCTTCCACGCCCATGCAGCCGGTGACGATGACCTTGCCGTTTTCGGCGATGGCTTCGCCGATCACTTCCAGCGACTCAGCCTTGGCGCTGTCGATGAAGCCACAGGTGTTGACCACCACTACGTCAGCATCCTGATAGGTGGGCACGACCTCATAACCTTCCATGCGCAGTTGGGTAAGGATGCGCTCGGAGTCGACCAGGGCTTTCGGGCAACCCAGGGAAACGAAGCCGACTTTAGGCGTGGAGGGGGTGGACATAGCTAACCTCGTGGGGCGCCGATGAGACGCCTCTGATCAAAAAGTGCGCAATTCTAACGGCAGATGTAAGGCATTTCCAGCCTGATTATCAGCCTTGAGGCGGCTAGTCTGTAGGAATTCAGGCAGGGCGGCGCTTTGATGGCCGCTTCGGGCCGAGTGTGGGCTTGTGGAGCACGCTCGGACTGCGGGCCGAAGGGAGAACTTGATGGGCGAAAGCATCCTGCGACCGGCGGAGCATCCGGCCAGTCATGGCGCGTCGGGAATGAAGTTGCTGGTAGCTGCCGCCGGTGTGGTCTACGGCGATATCGGGACGAGCCCTTTGTACACCCTGAGAGAGGTGTTCGCGGGTGGTTATGGCGTTCAGGCCAATCACGAAGGCGTGCTTGGCGTGCTCTCGCTTATCTTCTGGTCGCTGATCTGGGTGGTTTCGATCAAGTATGTGCTGTTCATCCTGCGGGCGGACAATGACGGCGAAGGCGGGGTGATGGCGCTGACCGCATTGGCACAGCGGGCGGCCAATCCGTATCGGCGCCTCAAGCTGGTGCTGGTGCTGCTAGGGCTGTTCGGAGCTGCGCTGTTCTATGGCGACAGCATGATTACGCCGGCGATCTCAGTGCTCTCCGCAATCGAAGGCCTGGAGATCGCGTTCGAAGGCATCGGCCACTGGGTGGTGCCGTTGTCACTCATCGTGCTGGTGGGACTGTTCCTGATCCAGAAGCACGGCACCGCACGAATCGGCATCCTCTTCGGGCCGGTCATGGTGCTCTGGTTTGGTGTGCTTGGCGCGTTGGGCATGCATGGCATCCTCCAGCAGCCTGAGGTGCTCAAAGCGCTTAATCCCTACTGGTGTGTGCACTTTTTCATCGTCCATCCGGGAGTGGGCCTCGCCATCCTGGGAGCGGTGGTGCTGGCGCTGACGGGTGCTGAGGCGCTTTATGCCGACATGGGGCACTTCGGCCGAAAACCCATCGCGCGAGCCTGGTTCTTCCTAGTGCTGCCGGGACTGGTGCTCAACTATTTCGGTCAGGGGGCGACCATCCTTGCCGCTCCGGAGGCGGCGCGAAATCCGTTCTACCTGCTGGCGCCCGCCTGGACCCTGTTGCCGATGGTTGCGCTGGCCACCCTGGCCACGGTAATCGCCTCCCAGGCAGTGATTTCCGGCGCATTTTCACTGACTCGCCAGGCCATGCAGTTGGGCTACATCCCGCGCATGTTCGTCCAGCACACCTCCAGTCATGAGCAGGGGCAGATCTACATCGGTAGCGTGAACTGGGGATTGATGGTCGGCGTGGTGTTGCTGGTGCTGGGCTTCGAGTCATCCGGGGCGTTGGCCGCGGCCTACGGCGTGGCGGTGACCGGCACCATGCTGATCACCACCCTGCTGGTATCGGCGGTGATGCTGCTGCTGTGGAAAACTCCGGTCTGGCTGGCCATTCCGGCGCTCCTGGGCTTTCTGTTGGTGGATAGCCTGTTCTTCGCGGCGAATGTGCCGAAGATCCTACAGGGCGGTGCCTTCCCAGTGATCGCAGGGATTGCCCTGTTCGTCTTGATGACTACCTGGAAGCGCGGCAAACAGATCGTGGTCGAGCGGCTGGATGAAACGGCTTTGCCCTTGTCTGTGTTCATCAGCAGCATCCGCGCGCAACCGCCGCACCGGGTGCAGGGTACTGCCGTGTTCCTCACGGCCCGTCCTGACGCCGTACCCCATGCGTTGCTGCATAACCTGCTGCATAACCAGGTATTGCACGAGCAGGTGGTACTGCTGACTGTCGCCAGCGAGGACACACCTCGGGTAGCGGCGGATCGGCGCTTTGAAGTGGATGCCTATGGGGATGGCTTCTTCCGGGTGATCCTGCACTTCGGCTTCATCGAGGAGCCTGACGTGCCGGCAGCACTGAAGCTGTGCCACCTCAACGAGCTGGATTTCAGCCCGATGCGCACCACCTATTTCCTCAGCCGCGAGACAGTGATTCCCACCAAACGCATTGGCATGGCGCGGTGGCGAGAGGCGCTATTCGCCTTCCTGTTGAAGAATGCCAACAGCAATCTGAGGTTCTTCAACCTGCCACTCAATCGGGTGATCGAGTTGGGGACGCAGGTGGAGATTTGAGTTGCACTTGAGGGGGAGCGTTCCGCCAACCTCACACTGCGTTGGCCGGCGGATTCAAAGCAGATTGGGCTTCGCTACGTTCAGCCCCAACCTACGCAGCGCCACCTTTACGCTCAATCCCGGCTAGGCCACATCCGCAGCAGGGTGTTGTCGCGGCTGACAAAGTGGTGGAACAGTCCAGCGGCTGCGTGCAGGCCGATCAGCCAGTAGCCCAGGGTGCCCGCCAGTTCGTGCAGCTCCTTGATCTGGCCAGCCAGGTCCGGGTTCTTGTCGATCAGTGGCGGCAACTCGAGGCCGAAGAAGGGGATCGGCTTGCCGGCGGCGCTCAGGATCAGCCAGCCCGCGAACGGGGCTCCGATCATCAGCACGTACAGCGCCAGATGCATGACTTTGGCCATGGACTCCTGCCAACCGGCAGGTGCCGGGGAGATTGCCGGGGCCGGAGCGATAAAGCGGGCGATCAGGCGAACCCATACCATGGCGAATACTGCCATGCCCAGCATGAAGTGCCATTGCTTGAGCAGTTCGCGGGTCTCACTGCCTTTGGGGAAATTGCCCTTCAGCTCGATGCAGGCGTAGACCGCTGCGATCAACAGCAGCATCAGCCAGTGCATGGCAATCGACAGTCTCCCGTAACGGGAAGGCGAGTTGTTCACGGTCATTGGAGTTCCTCTCTATGGGGCTTTTCAGGCTGCGCCGAAGAATAAGGAGCTTTCCTTAAGCCAGGCTGAACCTGGGTCAATGATCGCGACCTATCGTTGCATTTTCTCCACAGCCGCCAGCAGCTTCTCCGCCAATGCCGGATAGTTCTCGTCGTAATGGTGCCCACCAGGCAGCTGCAACATCTGCCCAACGGCGCCAGGTTGGGTGCAGCCACTTTCGGCCGACTCCTCACTGCCGTAGACGCACAGGACCTTCGTGGATGGCAAGCGGCTGAGTTCCGGGCCAGTGGCGGCTTCCTGGCCAGCTTTGCCCAGCCAGCCCTGGACCTCGATTTCGAAACTGCCGCTTCGGGCCAGGGCCAGCAGCAGGACCGCATCCACCTGCTGCTGATCGACCTTGGGCAGGCGGTTGTAGAACGCCGGAAGCACATCGGCGCCGAACGAGTAGCCCGCCAGGACGAAGCGCTTGGCTCCCCATTTTTTGCGGTATTCCTGCATCAGCCGACCGAGGTCCGCCGCGCCCTGCTCGGGGCTTTTGTGCTGCCAGAAATAACGCAGGGCATCGATGCCAACGACTGGGTAGCCGCGTTTGGCCATCTCCGCCGCCACCGCGCGGTCGAGGTCGCGCCAGCCGCCGTCGCCCGAATAGAACAATGTGACGGTATCGGCGGGTGTTGCGGCTGGGACCTCGATCACCGGCAGGGCATCTTCCTGGCCTTGCAGCAGCACTCCAAGACGCTGGCGCAGCAAATGGACGAGGTCGGTGTCGTAGTCGCCGATCAGGGTTTCTGCGTTGGGCTGGCTGCGCGCAAAGCGCGCACTGGCGTCGTCAGGGTTGTCGTTCCAGGCAATGCTCCAGCGGCCATGCATCGCGCGTTCTGGCAGTGGGGCCGGGCAGTCTGGTTGGTTGAGGCTGAAACCGACGGAAAGCGCGCGGGCGCTGTCCTCGACCTGGCCCGCCAGCCAGCGCCAGGCAAAGGTAGCGCCGGGGCCGATGCCCGCGACCAGGGTCGGCGGTGCCCCCAGTTTTTGCTGAGCCTGTTGGAAGCGTTGCTGTTGCGCAGTGCAGTCCTGGGATGGAAGGTTGACCTGCACCAGCTGTGCATTGCCACTTTGCGCCAGGGCCAGCAACTCAAGGTCCGCCAGCCACTGACCCCTCGGCGTGAGCAGCACCACACGTTGCTGGATCGGGCCGGACGGACTCGCCAGGGTCGCTGGGCTGCCATCGGCCAGCATCAGGTGTTCCACTTTGGCGTGTGGGGTCGGACGGCTCCAGACCAACAGGGCCAGGCCGACGAGGACGAGAATCAGGATCAGAAGCAGGCGCCGCCAGTTGCGTTTGAGCATGGAAACCTCAACGTTTGACCAGGCCGGTGAAGCCGCCGGCAATCAGGGCTGCGGTATCGGCCAGCGCCACCAGCGGGTCGAGCCCAGCAGGCACGGCCATGTAGCGTGGCTCCCAGTCGGGTTGGAACCGCTCCTTGAAGCGGCGCAGTCCCTGAAAGTTATAGAACTGTTCGCCGCGACGGAAAATGAGGGCGCCCAGCCGTTGGGCCAGGGGCGCGCCACGGCGAGGTTGGAGACCGGCCAGCGGCACCATGCCGAGGCTGAAGCGCATATAGCCAAGCTGCTTGTAATGCAGCAGCAAACTGAGCATCAGGAATTCCATGGCCAGCTTGGGGGCATGCGGGTGAACGCGCATCAGATCGATGCTGGCCAGACTGTTGCTTTCGGTCTCCAGCAAATTGGCGAAGGCCACCGGCTTACCCTCGAACTGGAGGGTGGCGATGCGGAAGTGTTGCAGGTAATCCGGATCGAAGCGGCCGAGGGAAAAGCCTTTCTCGCGACCTTGCTTGCTGTTCATCCAGGCATCCGAAATAACCTTGAGCTGCTCGAGCGGTGCGCTGCCGGCTTCGTAAATCTGCAGGCTGAGACCATCTCGCTGGCCACGGCTGAGGGTATAGCGCAGGTCTTTCATGGACTTGTGCTTGGCCTCGAGGTCGAAGCGGACGAGGTCTACTCGCGCTTCTTCACCGAGCTTCAGGGCAGTCAGGCCGATATCCATGTAGTAGGGCAAGTTCTCGGCACGTACCTGGTAGAACACTGGCCGGGCATTGTGGAAATCACACAGATCACGGAACTGCCAGATCAGTTCAGCGCGACGGGTGGCCGGGCCGATGGGGTCGAAAAGTGCCACCAGGCTGCGGCCGCGGCGGGCGTACATCAGGAAGGCGTCGTCCTGCGGATGGAACAGCAGGGCCTTGTCGCCGGTCAGCACCAGGCCGCCATCGGGCTGGTTCGACGCTTTCACGACCGCGGCGGCGCGCAACAACTCCTCCTCAGTGGGTTCGTGGATGGTTGGAGGCACCGGGCGTAACAGCCAGGCGAGGACAACGCCAATCAGCAGCAGTCCACTGGCCAGGGAGGCACGCAGTGCGCGTGGCGCATCTCCGTCCACCTCGAACTGCCACCACAGCTCGTGGCTGTAAGGCACATCCTGGTAGGCGAAGAACATCAGCCACAGGGCTGCAGCCATGACACAGGTACCGGCCGCCAGATTGAGCGGCGAAAAGGGCATCTCGAGCAGCCGGCTGGGGCGGTAGAAAGCGCCACGGAAAATTGCCAGCAGGGCTGCCGTGATGCTCAGGAGGCAAGCCTCCTCCCAGTCGAAACCCTTGAGCAGCGAAAGTCCGGCACCGCCAAGCAGCAGGACCACGGTCAGCGCCCAAGCCGCCGAAAGACGGTGGCGAAGGCCGTGTGCCAACAGCAGGCAAAGGACACCGATCAGGCTGGCAGCCAGGTGCGAGGCATCGATCAACCGGTGCGGGATGAGGAAGCTCAGGTGCTCCAGGCGGGTGTCCACGGCGGGAGTTACGCCGGAGAACAACAGCACGACCCCGGAGAGGAACACCATCAACGACAGCACCGGTGCCGCCAGGCCAGAGGCCATCCGCAACGCCTGGCGGCCGGAAGGAAAAAAGCGCTGCGCCTCGTTGAGCAGCAGCACCACGCAAGCCAGCACTAGGGGCAGGCCGACGTAGATCAGGCGATACAGTACCAGGGCGGCAGCCAGCGGCGCAGCGCCCAACTGGCCGGCGAACGCTGCCAGCAGCACAGCCTCGAACACGCCGACGCCGCCGGGCACATGACTGAGTACGCCCGCGGCCAGTGCCAGAAGATAAACCAGCAGGAAGACGCCCAGTGCCGGAGCCTCGGGCAGCAGCACATAGAGCACGCCGGCGGCTGCACAGACATCGACCAGTGTGATCAGCAGCTGTAGCAATGACAGCCTGAGGCCGGGCAAACGAACGCTGCGGTTGCCGAGACGAATATCAATACAGCCAGGTACAGGCGCCACCGGCTGGCGCATCCGGGCCAGGAGCAGAACCAAGGCGGCGCCTATTGCCAGCACCACTCCGGCCAGACCGGTCACCAGGGCCACGGGCAGGCCAAGCGCTCGGGATGCGGCGGCAGGATCGCTCAGGGCTGCCAACGCAGCGAGAATGGGGAGGGCCGAGCCCAGCGCCAGGCTGGCGAAGAGGGTGATGCGAGCAATATCCGCTGCGCTCAGGTTATCGCGGCTATAGAGCCGGAAACGCACCGAGCCACCGGTCAGCATCGACAGGCCCACGGCATTCCCGATGCCAGCGGCGCAGCAGCTGCCGAGCGCCATACGTTGGAGTGGCAAGTGCACCCCGGCGAAGCGGCAGCCGGACCACTCATATCCCACGTAAGTGATGTAGCTGAGCAAGGTGGCGCTTAGCGCGACGAGCAGGCTTCCGGTTGGTACATCGCGTACCGCGGTGCGTAGCGCATTCGGATCCAGCTCGCGTAGCAGGTGCCAGCAGGCCAGCAGGCCGAGGATGAAAACCAGGAAGGTGAAGCCGAGAACAATCCACTGGCGGTAGGCGGTAATGCGGTCGAGCCAGCGAAGTGGGGCGGACTCCTCGACCGATTGGCCGTTGCCTTCAAGAGCGGGGGGAATGTCTGCGGGCGGAGTGTTGGCGCGCATTGAGCACCTCTATGCAATGTGCGCCTCTGAGTGTGGGCGATTGCAACCAGTTCCAAGCCCTGGGTTGGATTTTTTTCTTCGACAAGGTTGCGAGCATGGCAGTTCGGCGGTTGCGGATTTCAGGTGGCAGACATTCCAAGTGGGTTGCCGGTCAGTGGTTCCACTCGTCGTTATGTCCTTCTCCGAGGGCTTGCCAGCAGGCGATGGTTGCGCATAGGCTGTACTGGTCTGACCGGTAATACCACAACAATTAAGCGTTCGCCCACACCGCCAGGTTCGCGGGGATGGGCGACGGTACCGAATGGAGACCCCCGCAATGCTTATCAAGCTCTGCTCCCGCTCGATATTCCTGCAAGTCGTGATTGGCCTCGTTGTTGGCGTGTTGTGCGGCGTCAGCTTTCCCGAACTCTCCTCCCAGCTGAAACCCCTTGGTGATGGCTTCATCAAGCTGATCAAGATGCTGATCGCGCTGATCGTCTTCTGCGTGGTTGTCAACGGAATTTCCGGGGCCGGCGACCTCAAGAAGGTCGGCCGTATCGGGCTGAAGTCGGTCATCTACTTCGAGGTCCTGACGACAATCGCGCTGGTCCTTGGCCTGCTGGTCGCCTACGGCTCGGGGCTGGGGTCAGGTGCCGCCATTGACCTGAACGAATTGGCCGCCGGTGATGCTTCCGCCTACAGCGGCAGTGTCCAGGCCATTCATGGGCCGGTTTCGTTCCTCATGGGGCTGATTCCGACATCGGCGTTCAGCGCCTTTGCGCAGAACGACATTCTTCAGGTGCTGCTGTTCTCAATCCTATTCGGCAGTGCGCTGAACCTCGTTGGCGAGCAGGCCAGCGGTGTCGCGAAGCTGATCAACGAATTCAGCCATGTGATTTTCCGCATCATGGGCATGATCGTGCGCCTGGCCCCTATTGGCGTATTCGGCGCGGTGGCCTTTACCACCAGCAAGTACGGCATCGAGTCGCTTAGTCACTTGGGTGCACTGGTAGCGGTGTTCTATCTCACCTGCATCCTGTTCGTAGTGGTGGTCCTGGGTACCGTACTGCGTTTGTGCGGTATCCGTCTGATGCCCTTCCTGCGCTACTTCCGTGAGGAGTTGCTGATCGTCGTCGGAACCGCCTCCTCCGATGCCGTGCTGCCCCAGGTCATGCGCAAGCTGGAGAACATGGGCATTCGCAGCTCGACTGTCGGCTTGGTCATCCCCACTGGCTACTCGTTCAACCTTGACGGCTTTTCCATCTACCTCACGCTGGCAGTCGTCTTCATCGCCCACGCAACCGGTACTCCTCTGGCGATGAGCGACCTGATCACCATCCTTCTGGTGTCCCTGGTCACTTCCAAAGGCGCCCACGGCATTCCGGGCTCGGCGCTGGTCATCCTCGCCGCCACCCTTACCGCAGTCCCAGCCATCCCCGCCGCCGGTCTGGTGCTGGTCCTGTCGGTCGACTGGTTCATGGGGATCGGGCGCGCGCTGACCAACCTGATCGGCAACTGCATCGCCACGGTGACCATCGCTCGCTGGGAGAATGACATCGACATCACCCGTGCACGGGCAACGCTTGAAGCTAGCCGCGTGTCTTCTGCGCCGGGCAACGGGCAGGTGCGTGCCGGCGTGCCGGTGGTGGGAGAGGGTGAGGTCTGACGCTGATGACAGTGCTGATTCCGTCTGTTCTCATCCTTCCAAAGGGGTGGAGGAGTGGCGAAAGCGATCCTCCGAGAGGCTACTGCCGCACCAAGCACACTTCAGATTAGGGAGGGTCAATGTTCTCTTCTTCAAAGCTGGTCGATTCCGTCGTCAAGAAACTGCTGGAAACCATCGAGCAGGGCCACTGGGTGGTCGGCCAGATGCTGCCTGGGCAGCGCGAACTGGCTGAGCGGCTGGAGATCAGCCGCCCCAGCCTGCGTGAGGCCATCACGGTCCTGGAAACTCTAGGGGTTCTTCGTTCACTGCCCGGCAAGGGCGTGATGGTCCTGGAGCGCAAGGCCACCGGATTGCCCGATGTGCGGGCGGAAACCGGGGCGACGCTGGAGGACATCCTGCAGCTTCGCTATGCATTGGAGCCCTTCATTGCGGGGTTGGTGGCGCAGACCGTCGCTACCAATGACTTGAGCCAACTGCGTCTGCTGTTGCTGGATATGCGCGAGGCCGTCGAGGATGGCAATCCAACCGCCCTGGCCAGTGCCTACACGGCATTCCACCGGCAACTGGTGGCGCTCACCTCGAACCCGATCTTCCTCAGCGTTTCCAGCCAGATCGGCAATGCGCTCGAGCAGAGCGATCTGCTGACGATGCCCAAGACCGAACACGCGGAAGAGATCCTCGAGGAACACGAAGCGATTCTGCGCGCCATCCGCCATCACGACAGCGAACTGGCCAGTAGGGCGATGCGGCAACACATCCTCAATGAGGGTGTGCGGTTGAATATCAACCTGCGTTTGCCTCCCGAGGCCGGTCGCTAGTCCACCGGTTCGCCGATGCTTGGCCGCTCGGCAGACGCGCAACGAATCTTCTGAATCGATACATCACGATTTGGCAGGTGTGATCATGAATGCAATAAACGAGATTGCCCCTGGGGCAACTGCAATGCCGGCAGAGCCGGCCGAAGTTCGAGGTTCCAGCCGTTTCGTCTACGAAAGCATCTACACGGCCATCCTAGAGAAACGCCTGGCGCCAGCCACACCCCTCAACAAGCAGACGCTCGGGCGGATATTCCAGGTCAGCGCTTCGACCATCCAGCGGGCGCTGAGTCGCTTGGCTGACGAAGGCGCGGTGTCCATGCAGGCAAGTCAGGTCGCGATGGTGGCACGCCCTTGTGGGCATCAGGCCCGGCAGGTACTGGAAGCGCGAATCCTGGTTGAAACCCAAGTGTTGCGTCTGATCTGCGGGCGCCTGACGAGCGTTTGCCTTGCCGAGCTGCGTGAGCGGGTGGCAGAGGAGCGCGCCTGTCTGGCCGCGGGTGATCGCGCCGGGCTGATCGAGCGGGTAGCAGGTTTCCACATGCGGCTTGCGGAGTTCGCCGAGAATCCGCTCCTGCTCAAGCTCTTGCGCAACTTGCTGTCTCGTGCGTCGTTGTGCGTTGCCCTGAACCGCGAAGAGGTCTATTCGGCGGCCACCTGTGAGGAGCACCTCGAGTTGCTGGAGGCTCTGGAGCAAGGGGATGTCAGGGCATCGGTCGAGCTGCTGGTGCGCCATCTCAATGGCGTGTTCGACAAGCAACGCTTCGTGCCGCCGCCGACCACGGACTTGCACGCGGCGTTCAAGGGCAGGCTCGGCCTGGCCTGGTCCCGCTGATGGCAGGGCGTGCAGCCCAGGCGTGGGTGAAAAGAGGCCACTCGGGGGAGTGGCCTTTTTGCTGGCGCAACGAGCCCGGTAATCGGCGTTCTCACCAAAGCTTGATTGTGTAATCCAGGGTGATCCGGGTTTCGTCCACATCCCGCGAGAAGTCATTGCGATAGGCGCCCTGCCGGACACGTATGCCAAGCCCCTTGAGGTCTCCGCTCTGCACCACATAGGCCAGTTCGATGTCGCGCTCGCGCTCCTTGGCCGACGCGTTGGCGCCGGGCAGGTCGATGTCGTCGCCCTTGATATAGCGCCACATCCCGCGCAGGCCGGGGATGCCCAGCGCAGCGAAGTCATAGTCGTAGCGTACCTGCCAGACGCGCTCGCCCGGGTTCACGAACTCGGAGACCAACGCCCCCTCGGTATTCACGTTCACATCGGTGCCGGCCAGGTAGGGCAGGGCGGTGTCACCACTGAGCTGCATGTAGCCCAGCCCCAGTGAGTGGGCTTTCAGCTGGTAGGTGAACATCGCGTTGTAGGTGCGATTGTCCACCGGCCCGGCTTTGGCGGCGCCGTCCTCGCGGCTGTCGAAGAAGCGCAGGTCGCTCTTGAGCTTGCCGTCACCCAGCGGCAGGTAATGCACCAGCCCTAGGTAATGCTGCTGATAGAGGTCATCCAGCTGAGCGTAGTAGTAGCTGCCGTTGAGGTTGTCGTTGAAGCGGTAATCGGCACCAGCGAAGCTGAAACTGTCGGACTCCGCGCCGGCATCGAAGCGCCGATTCGGGCTGCTGATGCGCATCGGCTCCTGGTTGGTGGAATTGCGCTGGGTGATGCGGTCCATATGCCCGGCGTGCAAGGTCAGGCCTTCGATCTCATTGGAACGTAGGTAGGCGCCGCGAAAGGTCGGCGGGAAGAGGCGCGACGGCACGGCGAGGATCACCGGCAGCAAGGGTTGCAAGGTGCCCACATGGAGTTCGCTGGCCCAGATGCGGAGCTTTGCGGCAGCCCCCAGTTTGCTGTACTCGTCGGCGGGCTCGCGGGTGGCCGGGTCGAAGGGCAGCAGGCCCGTGCCGGTGCGGTCCGGGCTGGAGTCGAGCTTGACGCCAGTCATGCCCAGCAGGTTGACACCGAACCCTACCGGCCCTTCAGTGAAGCCGGAATCCAGACGGAAGGTGAAACCCTGGGCCCACTCCTGGGCTTGGGATTGGCCGGGCCCACTGCGGAAATCCCGGTCGTAGTAATAGTTGCGCAGGGCAAGGCTGGCGCTGCTGTCGTCGATCAGGTCGGCGAGGGAGCTTCCTGCGTGCAGCAGGACGCCCGCCGCGAGGAAAACGCGGATGTTCATGAGGGAATCACCTGTTGTTCTTGTTCTAGGACTCACCGCTCATGCGAGCCCTTGCGACATGGGGAATTGCAGGCCCCGCCGGATTGGTGGGGCGTCCTTCGATCAGGCGTGCTGCGTTTTGCGGCTGCGGCCGAGCAGGTAGAACACGGCGACGCACGCGACCACGATGCCGGGACCGGAAGCCAGCATCACGCCGGCAGTGCCGGTGCCCAGGGCGAGCATCTTGCCGGCCACCAGCGGCCCGCTCATCGCGCCCAGGCGACCAACCGCCACGGCAGTGCCGACGCCGGTGGCGCGCACCTCGGTGCGGTAGAACAATGGTGCCAGCGCATAGAGGACCGATTGTCCGCCGGTGGCGAACAGCCCCGCGACGAAGCCCGCCAGCAGCATGCTTTCCAGTTGGCTGGACACGCCGAGTGCGGCCAGCGAGGCGAGCATGCCGAGGTAGATCAGCGCGGCCATCGCCAAGGGCGGTAGGCGATCCATCAGCGCGCCGAGCAGTAGCGTGCCGACGGCGGCGCCGATCTGCAGGGCGAACATTACCCAGCTTGCCTGGGGGCTGCTGAAGCCCTGGCCGACCAGGAGGCTCGGTAACCAGTTGATCAGCATGTAGACCACCATCAGGGTGAAGAAATAGCTGGTCCACAGCAGCAGGGTCGGCAGCGCTGCGCCATCGCGGAGCAGGCCCTGGACGATAGGCGTATGGGCCGATTCAGCCTGGCACTGGCGCTCGCGGAAGGCTTCGGATTCCGGCAGGTAGATGCCGAGCAGCGGCACAATCAGCAGCGGCACCAGGCCGCCGACGTAGAACACCACCTGCCAACCAGCCGAGAAAACGGCGATGCCGATGCATGCGGCCAGTGCGGCGCCGAGCGGCACGCCGCAATACATCATGCTCACTGCGGTACCGCGCAGACGTGGCCCGGCGGCTTCCGAGGTCAGGGCGATGAGGTTGGGCAGGGCCGCACCCAGGCCCACGCCGGTAAAAAAGCGGGCGCCGACCAGGCTGGCAAAATCCCAGGCCTGGGCAGTGGCGAGCGAGAACAGGCCGAACAGGGCGACCGAGCCCATCAGCACAAGCTTGCGACCAATCCGGTCGGCCAGCCAACCGCCGGCAAAGGCCCCGGGTAGCAGGCCGAGGATCCCGGCGCTGAATACCCAGCCCATGTGCATCTTTTCCAGGCCGAAAGCGGCGGCCATGCCCGGTGCGGCGATGCCGGCAGCTTGCAGGTCCAAGCCTTCCATCAAGGCCACCAGGAAGCAGAGCGCGATGGTGGTGATCATCCGGCGCGAGTTGTGGACAGAAATTCCGATCATGATTCAAGGCACCCGTATTGTTCTTGTAGGGAGTAATGGTGTTTTGTGGAGGGCGAATTCATTCACTGAGGGGCAGCACAGTCGCCTCCTTCAGGCCTCGCCAGGCAGACCTGCGGTCTGCTTGGCGATTGAAATCGCTCCCACAGGAACGGTGATCAGGCGCGGCTTGCAGCCAGCAGGTCCAGGGCCACGTCGACGATCATGTCTTCCTGGCCGCCGACCATGCGGCGCCGGCCCAGCTCGACGAGAATGTCGAGGGTCTTCAGCCCGTACTTGGCCGCGGCCACCTCGGCATGGCGCAGGAAGCTGGAGTACACCCCGGCATAGCCCAGCCCCAGGGTTTCCCGGTCGACGCGCACCGGGCGGTCCTGCAGCGGCCGCACCAGGTCGTCGGCGGCGTCCATCAGGCGGTAGAGGTCGGTGCCGTGGTTCCAGCCCAGACGCTCGGCGGCGGCGATGAACACCTCCAGCGGCGCATTGCCGGCGCCGGCGCCCATGCCGGCCAGGCTGGCGTCGATGCGGTCGCAGCCCTCCTCCACCGCGGCGATGGAGTTGGCCACGCCGAGGCTGAGGTTGTGGTGGGCGTGCATGCCGGTCTGGGTCTCCGGCTTGAGGATCGCCTTGAAGGCGCGCATGCGCTCGCGGATGTCCTGCATGCTCATGGCGCCACCGGAGTCGGCCATGTAGATGCACTGGGCGCCGTAGCTTTCCATCAGCTGGCCCTGCCGGGCGAGTTCTTCCGCCGGGATCATGTGGCTCATCATCAGGAAACCGACGGTGTCCATGCCGAGCGAACGGGCGTATTCGATGTGCTGCTTCGACACGTCCGCCTCGGTGCAGTGGGTGGCGACGCGCACGCAACGGGCACCGGCGTCATAGGCGGCCTTGAGGTCGTGCACGGTGCCGATGCCCGGCAGCAGCAGCACGGTCAGGGTGGCATGCTCGATGACGTCGGCCGCCGCTTCGATCCATTCCAGGTCAGTGTGGGCGCCGAAGCCGTAGTTGAAGGACGAGCCTTGCAGGCCGTCGCCATGGGTGACTTCGATGGAGTCGACCTTCGCCTGGTCCAGCGCGCGGGCGATGGCCTGCACCTGCTCGATCGAATACTGATGGCGGATCGCGTGGCTGCCGTCGCGCAGGGTCACGTCGGAGATGTAGAGCTTCTTGCCGTTCATGGTCGGTCTCCTCAGGCCTTGAGCATCGACTGCGCCATGCGCTCGGCGGTGGCCAGCGCGGCGGAGGTCATGATGTCGAGGTTGCCGGCATAGCTCGGCAGGTAATGGGCGGCGCCTTCCACTTCGAGGAACACCGAGGTCTTCAGCCCGGAGAAGCGGCCGTGGCCGGGGATGTGCAGCGGCGCGGACTCGGGGATCACATCGAACTGCACGCGCTGCTTGAGGCGGTAGCCCGGCACGTAGGCCTGCACCGCGGCGGCCATCTCTTCGACGCTGGCCTCCACTTTCGCCTGGTCGGCCGCTTCACTGAGGACGAACACGGTGTCGCGCATCATCAGCGGTGGCTCGGCCGGGTTCATGATGATGATCGCCTTGCCCTTGGCCGCGCCGCCGATCACTTCGATGGCCTTGCTGGTGGTCTCGGTGAACTCGTCGATATTGGCGCGGGTGCCGGGGCCGGCAGACTTGCTGGCGATCGAGGCGATGATCTCGGCGTAGTGCACCTTGGCCACGCGCGACACCGCGGCGACCATCGGGATGGTGGCCTGGCCGCCGCAGGTGACCATATTCACGTTGGTCGCAGCGAGGTGCTGCTCCAGATTGACCACCGGCACGCAGTAGGGGCCAATGGCCGCCGGGGTCAGGTCGATCAGGCGGATGCCCGGTTTGACGCTGCGCAGGAAGGCGTCGTTCCGCACATGGGCGCCCGCCGAGGTGGCGTCGAAGACGAAGTCGATCTCGGAAAAGATCGGCAGGCGGGTCAGGCCCTCCACGCCTTCATGGGTGGTGGCCACACCCAGGCGCGCGGCGCGGGCGAGGCCGTCGGAGGCCGGGTCGATGCCGACCATGGCGCCCATTTCCAGATGCTGCGCGTTGCGCAGCACCTTGATCATCAGGTCGGTGCCGATGTTGCCGGAGCCGACGATGGCGACTTTGCGTTTTTTGCTCATGGGTTCTGTCTCGTGTGCAGGAGGTCGCCGATCACTCGGCCGAGAAGTCGACGGCCACCTGACCGATGCCGTCGATCACCGCTTCGAAGCGATCACCAGCCGCCACGGCGGACATCGGGCCGAGGGCGCCGGTGAGGATCAGGTCGCCGGCGCGCAAGGGCTCGCCCAACTGGGCCAAGGTGCGCGCCAGCCAGACCGCCGCGTTCAGCGGGTGGCCGAGGCATTCGGCACCGCTGCCGCTGGAGACCAGCTCGCCATTGCGGGTCATGCGCATGGCCGCCTGGCGCAGGTCCAGGCCGTCCAGGCGGCGGGCCGGACCACCGAGGACGAAGCAGCCGCTGGAGGCGTTGTCGGCCACGGTGTCGACGAAGCGGATGTTCCAGCCCTGCACGCGGCTGCCGACGACTTCCAGCGCAGGCAGCACCCAGCCGGTGGCGGCGAGCAGGTCGGCGAAGCTGGTGTCAGCGCGCGGCAGGTCGCGCTCGAGGAGCAGGGCGATCTCCGCCTCGATCTTCGGCTGCAGCACGCGGCCGATCGGCACCACCTCGTTGTCGCCGTAGGCCATGTCGGCGAACAGGGTGCCGAAGTCCGGCTGGCCGACGCCCAGTTGCGCCTGCACCTTGGGATTGGTCAGGCCGATCTTGCGGCCCACCACGCGCCGGCCCTCGGCCACGCCATGGGCGGTGTTCAGGCGCTGGATGGCGTAGGCCGCCTCGGCATTGCCTTCGCCGATCTGGGCACGCAGTGGGGCAATGGCCTCGCCGCTCGCTTCGGCGCCGCGCAGGGCGGCGGCCAGTTGTTCCTGGGTTTGTTGGGTCACGCTCATGAGTCACCTCGGAGCCGGGGCTCGATCAATGGCTGAGGAAATCCAGCACCAGGCGGTTGAACTTGTCGGCGTGCTCCCACTGCGCCCAGTGGCCGCAGTTGTTGAACACATGGAGTTCGGAGTTGGGGATGCCGGCGATCAGGCGCAGGCCGGTGTCCATCGGCACGAAGCGGTCGTTGCGGCCCCAGATCACCAGGGTCTCGGCCTTGATTTCGGCCAGGCGCGGGCCGAAGTCGGGGAACTGCCTGGGGTTGGCGGTCAGGCTCTGGACGAAGTTAGCCAGGTGGTCGCGACGCGCTAGCATGTTGTCCAGGCGCGCCTGGAACAGCTCCTCGGTGAGGTCGCGGCTGTCGTAGACGAAGACGTCCATCATCCGCTTCAGGTTGTCGAGGCTCGGCTCGCGGTACAGGCCATTGAGCAGCTTGATGCCCTCGGTGGGCATGGGCGCAAAGGGGCTGGCGCCGCCGGTACCGCCGCCCATCAGCACCAGTTTGCCGACCCGCTCGGGCCAGCTCAGGGCGAAGGCCACCGCGCTGTGGCCGCCCATGGAGTTGCCCAGGAGGTGCACGCGGTCCAGGTCCAGCTGGTCCACCAGGCCCTTGAGGATGCGGGCATTGAGATCCGAGCGCGAGCCGTCGCAGACGATGGAATCGCTTTTGCTCCAGCCCGGGCAGTCCAGCAGGATCACCCGGTAACCGGCGGCCAGCAGGGGGTCGATATTGCGGTTGAAGTTGGCCCAGCCGCTGGCGCCGGGGCCGGAGCCGTGCAGCATGACCACGGTCTGCTCGCCCTGGCCGCAATCGTTGTAGTGGATATTGAGTTCCCGCTCGCCTTCGCGGATGCGGGCGAAGCGGCTGGTGGCGGCTTCGGTCAATGCGGTCATCTCAGGACTCCTTCGATAGGGATTGGGGCTCGGCGCTGAGCGAGCCGAAGCCGGCGATCCACTCGGGGATCGGCCGGTAATAACGGTCACTGGCCAGGTACGGGCCGAAGGCCGAAAGCGCGGCGAAGGCCGCCACCCAGGTCTTCACTTCGTGGGTGGATTTGCCCGCCAGGGCGGACAGCTCGGCATTGCCGAGGCCGTCCAGTTCGGCCATACGACCGCTGGCGAGCAGGTCGAGGAAGTGCTGGTCCCAGTCCGGGTTCAGCGGGTGCAACGAGTGTTGATCCTCGACGAAGCGCTGCGCCGCGAGGATCACCCGCTGCTGCCGCGCTTCACGTTCATCGGCCGGCAGGTGGCGGCCACTGCCCAACAGCCGGTCGGCCATGCGGGCGTCGACGTGGGCCAGTTCCGGCACCGGCGGCTGGTGCGACAGGCCGCCGGAGCCGAGGAACAGGACCCGTTGGTCCAGCGTCCGGGCGAAGCGCCCGATGGCCTCGCCGAGCAGGCGGGCGCGCTGGAAGCTCGGCAGCGGGGTGGCCACCGAGTTGATGAAGACCGGGATCACCGGGCACTCACCGAGACCGCCGAGCAGCTGTTCCAGCGGCTGGGCGAAACCATGGTCGACCTGCATGCGGTAGGACACGGCGGTGTCCACGCCGTCGGCCAGCACCGCCTCGGCACAGGCCTCGGCCAACGCCTTGGGCACCGGCAGCGGGCCGGCCAGGGTGCCGAAGTCGCCGATGGCGTGGGCGGCGGTACCGATGCAGAACGACGGCATCAGGTCATAGAAAAAGCCGTTGTAGTGGTCCGGGGCGAAGAGGATCACCAACTCGGGATCGAAGTGGGCGATGCGCGCACGGGCGCCCGCCACCACCGCGTCGACCTCGCGCAGGATCTCGGGTAGCGGATCGACATGCCCGACCAGCGGGCTGTGCGACTGGCAATGCAGGTAGGCGCTCATTTCAGGCCACCTTGCTCGGCGCGACCACGCTCGGCTCGGCCGCCTTCAGGGTCAATGCGCGGACCAGGGCGTCGCACAGCTTGTCGAGCGTCTGCGGGATGGCCAGCCCGGCGACGAAGCGGTCCGGGCGCAATACAACGACGGAAGCCGGATAGTGGCCGAACCACTCCTTCAGGCGGCCTGTGCTGTCGCCGATGCGAATCACGCCATCGGTCAGATCGCGCTCGGCCTTCAGCTGCGCACTCGGCAATACCTGGATGAAGCAGGTGCCGAGGTCGCGCCAGAATGCGACCTGCTCGGCCGAAAGGCCCCAGGTCGGATCGTTGCCCCAGGCGATGATCGCGAAACGGCTGCCGATCACCTCGTCCAGCAGGACTTCGCGACTGTCATCGGTAAGCACCTTCGGCTGGATGAACATGCGCCCCACGGGCGAGTTTTTCAGTGCCGGGCTGGCCGCCACCAGCGCGCCCTGACGGTACTGCGGCATCGGTTTGAAGCGCATTTCCAGGAAGTAGCGCTTCACCGGTGGCAGGTAGTTGAGCAGCCAGGAAATGCCGTCACGCAGGGTGCCTTGCCAACGCTTGGGCGGCGCCAGGACATGGCCGGCCAGCACCGATAGATCGATCATCGCCTTGGCATGGTCGCGGCGCTCCTGCTCGTAGGTGTCGAGTAGCGATTCACCGGCCATACCCTTGACCACCAGGCCGAGTTTCCAGGCCAGGTTGCAGGCATCGCGCATGCCGCTGTTGTAACCCTGGCCCTGCCACACTGGCATGATGTGGGCCGCATCGCCTGCGAGCACGACGCGGCCGACACGGAACTGACCGGCCAAGCGTGCGTTGTGGGTGTAGACGCGTTTGCGTATCAGCTCGACGCGGTCCGGGTCCGGCAGCACCTTGGCGAGCAGGCGGCGCATGTTTTCCGGCTTGCCCAACTCCTCCTCGGTTTCACCCGGCATGACCATGAACTCGAAGCGACGCACGCCGTGGGGCAGGGCGGCGGACACATAAGGTCGCACCGGATCGCAGCAGAGATAGACGTTGGGCGTGCCCAGCGGGTCGTTGGCGATGTCGATGACGATCCACTGGTTGGGCGCGGTCCTGCCTTCGAACGAGACGCCCAGGCTACGGCGCACGTAGCTGTTGCCGCCGTCGCAGGCGACCAGATAGCGGGCTCGTACGCTCTCCTCGACACCTTCGGCGGTGCGCATGCGCAGGGTGACGCCGGACGGGTCCTGGCTGAAGTCGACCATGTCACGGGAGAACAGCGTGCGCACATTGGCGAAGCGCTTGAGCCCCTCAAACAGCACACCGTCCACCTGCGGTTGGATGAAGGCGTTGCGCCGCGACCAGCCGAATTCGTCGGTCATCGGCTGGATGTCGGCAAAGCAGCGTCCCTTGGGGGTGAGGAAGCGCATGGCGTGCCAGGGCGTGGTGTGCGGTAGCACCTTGTCCACCAGGCCAACGGCCTGGATGGTGCGCAACGACTCGTCATCGATGCCAATGGCGCGTGGGTAGTCGATCAGTTTGTCGAGCTTTTCGATCACCAATACGTCGACGCCGATCTGGCCGAGGTAGTTAGCGATGGTCAGCCCCACGGGGCCGGCTCCGAGAACGACGACCTGGGCAGAATGGTCGGCAGCGGACGCGTTGTCGGGTCGATTTGCAGTCATTGTTTTCATGGTCCTCACCGCAGGGAACAGCGTTGCAATGCCCGGCTGGCTTGAATGCGGGCAAGCCGGTACCTGCCCTCGGGCACGCGGGTGTCCGAAGGGATTGGGTTCGTTCAGGGAGTTGGGCCTGGCGGCTACGCCTTATGCCAGGCCAGGCGCGTAGCGTTCTCGGAAGTCGAGTGGCAGCGGAGCCTGATGCCGGATACGGGCGCGCAGGGGCAGCGCGTCAAGGGTGAGCGCGTTTCCCTGCGCGGCAGGCTCTGCGGGTAGCGTGCCGCAGCAGGCCTGGAGGCGAATCGAGATGGCAGGCAAAAGCACGTGTTTCATTTCGGTTCCCCGTTCGAGTAGGGACGACTTATCGTTGTTGGGGCGAGTATAGGAATGCCGATCCATGCCCTACAATGAAAAACAAGCGCGGCGTGCACTAGGTGCACATGATTGATTTATTTGAGTTTTTAAGGTGATCCATGGCTGCGGAGCGCGATACCGATTACAAGACCGTACGCGGACTGACCCGCGGCCTGGCGCTGCTCAACACCTTGAACCGCCTGGATGGCGGTGCCAGCGTGGGCAAGCTGGCGGAGCTCACCGGCCTGCATCGAACCACCGTCCGCCGTCTGCTGGAAACCCTGCAGGAGGAGGGCTACGTCAGGCGTAGCGAGTCGGATGACAGCTTTCGCCTGAGCCTGAAAGTGCGTGAGCTGAGCGAAGGTTTTCGTGATGAGCAGTGGATCTCCGCATTGGCTGCGCCGCTGCTCGGCGAGCTGTTGCAGGAGGTGCTGTGGCCGACCGATATCTGCACCCTGGATGTCGATGCGATGGTGATCCGCGAGACCACCCACCGTTTCAGCCGGTTGTCGTTCCACCGCTCCATGGTCGGCCGACGCCTGCCGCTGCTGATGACCGCCACCGGCCGGGCCTATTTCGCCTTCTGTCCGGATGCCGAACGCGAGGAACTGATCGAACTGCTGCGTACCCGCGATGACGAGCAGGCCGCGCTGGCGCAGAACCGCCGCTTGCTCGATCGACTGGTGGAGCACACGCGTCAACGCGGCTACGGGGAGAACTACGCGCACTGGGGAGATGAGCGAAAGATCGCGGCCATCGCCCTGCCGATTCGTCAGGGCGAGCAGGTCCTGGGCTGCCTGAACCTGGTCTACATCGCCAAGGCGATGCCCATCGAGGAAGCCGCTAACCGTTACCTGTCAGCGATGCGGCGCGTCATCGATACGATTGAAACCGGTCTTCTGCCGGACTCAGCCACCTAGTTCCCGCGAGATGCTGTCGCGGGTAGCCAGCAGCGTTGTCAGGAAACTCTCCTGGGCAAAAGGCGTATCCATCACCGCATCTGGCCCGGATAGGTTGATCGCCGCGACCACCTGGCCCTGATGGTCATGGATACCGGTCGCAATGGCGGTGGAGTAATCGGAGCGGTGCAGTACCCAGCCGCGCTCGCGGTCCAGGGCGATGAGCTGCTGAAGCGCCGGTAATGTGCGCGGTGCCGGCGCGGGGTAGTCGTCGAGGCGCACGTGCTGATAGAGCTGGCCGAGTTCGGCCTCATCCAGGCCCGTCAGCAGCATGCGGCCCATGGCTGTGCTGTGGCAGGGCAGGCGGGTGCCGATGGGAATGTTCACTGTCAGCCGCTGCGGGGCGAAGGCGCGGTACAGGTAGAGGCTGTCGGTTTGCTCGCGGATGCTCAGGTGGCACGACAGCGATGTGCGATCGCGCAGGGCGTTCAGGTGGGGCATGGAGACTTCTACGATGTCTCGGCTGGCGAGGTAGCTGAAGCCATCCGAGATCACTTTCGTCCCGAGCTCGAAGGCATTGCGACCAACCCGTTGCAGGTAGCCCATGTCGACCAGCGTCTGCACGATGCGATAGACCGCCGAGGTGCTGATGCCCAGGCGATCGGCCATGTCGCTCATGCCCAGGATGCGCTCCCGGCTGCTGAACATTCCGAGAATGGTCAGGCCTCGCTGCAGGGCGGGTACGCGGTAATCAGCGTCCCGTTCCGGGGTTTCGATGGCGGTCATGGCGAGGCCTCGTGGCAGGTGGCTTTTCGTAGGTTGGTGCAGAGCGCAGCGAAGCCCAGCGGTCCCGAGCATTGGGCTTCGCCGAGCTCAGCCTACGAGAGCAGCGCGTCCAGCGATACCGGCTGGCCGTCGAACTCCTCCATGGCGTCCAGCATGGCGCCTTGGAAGTACTCCAGGGAGGCACGGTCGCAGAGGATATGGAAACGCGGCAGCTCGCCTGTTCCGGCGTTGATCACGATGACGTTGATCCGCGCCGCCGAGGTTTGCGCCACGGCCCCGACGGGGAAGGCTTCTGGCCGCAGGTCGACGCCACAGATCTTGGCCATCACGTCTGCCACATGACGGCCGGAGAGCTGCAACCAGGCGTGGCTGTCCTGGCGCGGCAGCAGGTAGTTGCCCTGGTCGCTCAGCTGCCAGCCGGCTTCCTCTGCAGCGATACGCTCGCCCCGGTCGGCGAGGCTGCCGAGCAGCAAGTACTCGGTCTGCGACAGGCGCGCCACGAGCGCACCGTCATTCTGCGTCAGCGCCCGGTTGGGCGCCTCCGGCAGTTGGTAGCCACGACCATGTAGGAAGGTGGCGGCATCGACGCCTCGGAAGCCCACGCGCGGCAGGTCGGTCAGGTCGATGAGCGCGCAGCGCTCGATAGTATTGAGGCTGGTCATGGCTCAGAGCTCCTGGCGCTGGTTGTCGGGATCGAAGAAGGGCAGTTGCACCACGGTGGCCTGTACCACCTGGCCGCCCTCGACACGGATCGGGATCCGCTTGCCTGGTTCGGCCTGGTCGGCGCCGGCGTAGGCCAAGCCGATGATCTGGCCGAGGGTGCCGGAGTATTCACAGGAGGTGACGTTGCCACTGATGTCCGGGCCGTTCAGCACCAGGTGGCCCTCCAGTGGTTGCGCACTGCCCCTGGGCAGGGTGAAGCCCACCAGTTTGCGTTTCAGCGGCTGCGCTTCGAGGATCTCGATGGAGCGCTTGCCGACGAAGAAGGGCTTCTTGCGGCCGATGGCCCACTGCATGTCGAGTTCAGCCGGATGGGTCATGCCGTCGGTGTCCTGGCTGATGATCACGTGGCCTTTTTCCAGGCGCAGCAGGCGCTGGGTCTCGACGCCGAATGGTCGGATAGCGAATTCGGCGCCGGCTTCCATCAGTGCGTCCCACAGCTTCCCGCCATGACGGGCGGGTACGTGGACCTCGAAGCCCAGTTCGCCGACGAAGCCGACGCGCATCAGCCGCGCCGGAATGCCGGCCACGGTGCCGGTGCGTACGGCAAGGTAGGGGAAGCTTTCGGCGGATAGGTCGACGTCGTCGCAGAGTTTCTCCAGCACCTTGCGCGACAGCGGCCCGGCCAGGTTCACCGCGGCCAGGGCAGCAGTAACGTTGGCGATGTCCACGTTCAGGCGCCATTGGGCGTTCCACTTGAGCATCTGCTGGTAGATGCGATCCACGCCGCTGGTGGTGGCGGTGATGTAGAAGTGGTTGTCGGCCAGGCGCGCGCAAACACCGTCGTCGATCACCACGCCGTGCTCGTTGGTCATCAGCGCGTAGCGCGTGCGTGCCACCGGTTGCTGCTTGAAGGGCAGAGTGTAGATGCGCTCCAGCAGCTCGGCGGCGTCCGGGCCGCGTACATCCAGACCACCCAGGGTCGAGACGTCGATCAGGCCGACCTTCTCGCGTACTTGGCGGGCTTCTTCCTGCATGCAGCGTTCACGGTCTTCCGGCTTGCCGTAGAAGGCTGGGCGCTGCCAGATGCCGGCGGGCATCATTTTCGCGCCGGCCTGCAGATGGCGGCGGTGCATGGGCGTTTGCCGGTAGGGGTCGAAGGCGCGGCCGGCGACGTGGGCGAGCTTCTCCGCCTCGAAGGGCGGGCGTGCGGTGGTGACGCCGGTTTCGCTGATGCTGCGGCCCGTGGCGTGGGCCACCAGGCGGGCAGTGGGCAGGGCGGAGTGACGGCCCTGGGAGGGGCCCATGCCAACAGTCGAGAAGCGCTTGACCAGTTGCACGTCGCGATAGCCGCTGCGGGTGGCATTGACGATGTCGCGCACCTGCAGATCCTCGTCGAAGTCGACGAAGTCCTTGCCTTTTGGGTGGGGGAAGATCGGCCAGTCGAAGTTGACCCGTGCCTCGCCGTTGAAGGCGCGCTCAGCGATGGCGGCGTCTAGGCCGAGGGCCGCAATGGCACGGGCTGCGGCGAGAGTACCGTCGAGCAGCACGTTGTCCAGGCTGTGGCGGCCATTCACCGAGCCAGCGATGGCCAGACCTTGTGGCAGGCCACTGATGGCGAACTCGGCTTTCTGCTCGTCGTAGGTCAGTTTGCCGCCGGCTTGGCAGAGCAGTTGGTAAACGGGCATGTAGCCGGCGGACATGCACAGCAGGTCGCAAGAAAGCTGCAGGCTGTGTTCGGCCACCTGGCCCTGGGCGGTGATCTTGCGCAGCTCCACGCCGCTGACGTGGCGCATGCCTTTTTCGTGCTGTGCCTCGTACACGGTGCTGCCGAAGTGGCAGGGAATGCCACGTTTCTCCAGGGCGGTTTTCAGTGCCCCGTCGCTGGGCTGGCTGCGCATGTCCACTAGCGCGGCGACCTGGACGCCTTGCTCGTGGAGGTCGAGCGCGGCGAGGTAGCCGTCGTCGTTGCCGGTCAGCATCACCGCGCGCTTGCCGGGCTTGACCGCATAGAGCTTCATCAGGCGCTGGGCGGCGCTGGCGAGCATGACGCCGGGCAAATCGTTGTTGCGGAACACCACCGGCTGATCGAAGGAGCCGGCGCTGACGATGCACTGTTTCGCCCGCACCTTGTACAGGCGGCGCCCCTGAATGACCGGCAGGTAGTTTTCGGTGAACCATGCATTGCAGGTGGCTTCCTTCAGCACCTGGATATTGGCGTGGCCTCCTACGGCAGCCACCAGCTCTTGGCGCAGGGTTTCGGCGCGGGTGCCTTCGACATCAAAGCGGGCGTAGGTCAGCGAGCCGCCCAGCACCGGCTGTTGTTCGATCAGCAGCACCTTGGCGCCGGCATTGGCAGCGGTCAGAGCGGCTTGCAGTCCTGCGGGCCCAGCGCCGATCACGGCGAGGTCCACGAACAGGTACGCCTTGTCGTAGTACTGAGGCCTGAAATTCAGGTCGAGCACGCCGAGGCCGGCCTTCTTGCGGATCAGCGGCTCCCACACTTTCCACATGCCTTTTGGCTTGTAGAAAGAGCGGTAGTAGAAGCCCACCGGCATGAATCTGGAGAACTTGCCGAGATAGGCATCGCGGTCGTTGTCCAGGGAGCCGTTGACGTTCTGCCCGGTCACGTCCAGCCCCGAACACAACGGATGGGCGTCGGCCAGCACATTGGGCTCGTCGGGCAGTTGCACCAGGGTATTGGCATCCTGTCCGGCCATGGTCAGCGGGCCGCGCGGGCGGTGGTACTTGAAGGAGCGCGACAGCAGCCAGCGGCCATTGGCGAGCAGGGCGCTGGCGATGCTGTCGCCGGCAAAGCCCTCGTAGTCGGTGCCGTCGAAGCGGAAGGCAAGTGGCTGATTGCGGTTGATCAAGAGGCCCATTGGGGCGGGCAAGCGGCTGAACTGGCTCATCCTGCGATCTCCTGGCTGGGCGGGCTGAACTCGACCCGCTGGGTGAAAATTTCCTTCGGGTCGAAAGTGCGAATGATCTGGTCGGTGACCGTGTGGCGCTCGGCGAGGAACCAGTAGCTGGAGGCGTTGTGCATCCACCACTCGCGCACCACGCCGGCGATGTTGTCGCTGTTGAACACGTAGTCGGCCCATTCGGCATCACTGCAGGTGGCCGGATCGGGCATTACCTTGAATTCGCCGCCGTAGGTGAATTCGCTGATATTTCGGGGCCCGTTCAACGGGCAATTCATGATCTTCATGGGCTTCACTCCCTAGCGAGCAAGGCTGTAGTCGGTCTCTGTAGGAGCGAGCTCTGCTCGCGAAGCTTTTCGCGAGCAGAGCTCGCTCCTACGGGGATATGTCAGTGGCTGGCCGCCGTGGCGCCCATTTCGTTGACCTGCTGGAAGGTGGAAAAACGCTCCAGGGCGAAGGGCTTGATCAGCTCCGGCACCTTGCCGCCGCTGGCCACCAGCTCGGCCATGGTCTTGCCGCAGATGGGCGTGGACTTGAAGCCCCAGGTGCCCCAGCCGGCGTCGAGGTAATAGTTCTGCACTGGCGACAGGCCCATGATCGGGCTGTAGTCCGGGGTCATGTCGGTGATGCCCGCCCACTGGCGCATCAGCTTGGCGTTGGCCATGAAGGGGAACATCTCGATGGCATGGGCCAGCAGGCTTTCTTTCAGGTCCAGGGTGGAGCGGGTGTTGTACAGCGGGTAGGGGTCGGAACCGCCACCCAAGACGATCTCGCCGCGGCTGGTCTGCTGCACGTAACAGTGCAGCGCGGAGGAACTCACCAGCGGATCGAGGAAGGGCTTGAACGGCTGGGTCACCATGGCCTGCAGCGGGTAGGTGTGGATCGGCGCGCGGATGCCGGCTTTGGCCATCATCAGCGAGCTGTGGCCAGCGATGGCCTGCACTGCGCAGCCGCATTTCACCGTGCCGCGGTTGGTCTTCACGGCGGTGATGCGGCCGTTGTCGATGACCAGGTCCTGCACTTCGGTGAGCTGGTGGATTTCCACCCCCCGCTTGGCGGCCTGCTTGGCGTAGCCCCAGGCCACGGCGTCGTGGCGGGCGGTGGCGCCGTCGATGTGCCAGAGACCGGCGAGGACCGGCAGGTGGCCGGGGTCGAGGTTGAGGGTCGGCACCAGCTCGCGGATCTGCTGGCGGTCGATCATTTCGGTGCGGCCCCCGAAGTGCTTGTTTACTTCGGCGCGTTGGCGGAAGGCGCGTACCGTGGCGTCCGTGTGGGCCAGGGTGAGCTGACCGCGCTCGGAATACATGATGTTGAAGTCGAACTCGTTGGAGAGGTTCTGGAACAGCTTCACCGACTCGGCGTAGAAGCGCACACCTTCGGAGGTGAGGTAGTTGGATCGGATCACCGCCGTGTTGCGCGCGGTGTTGCCGCCGCCTAGGTAGGACTTCTCCAGCACCGCGACATTGGTGATGCCGTGATACTTCGACAGGTAGTAGGCGATGGCCAGGCCGTGGCCGCCGCCGCCGATGATGACTACGTCATAGGAAGCTTTGAGGTCGGTGGGCGGCGGCAGGTCTACCTCCACCGGGTATTCGGCGCTCAGGCCGTATTTCAGGAGATTGAAGGGCATGGCGCCTCCGGAAGCTGGGCAAGGGTGATGAGTGCCGGGTGCTGGAGGCGCGCCGCGGCCAGGGTGTTCTTCATCAGGAAGGCGATGGTCATCGGACCGACGCCACCGGGCACCGGGGTGATGGCCGAGACCACGCCGAGGGCGCTGTCGAAGTCGACGTCACCGACCAGGCGCGAACGGCCGCCTTCGTTGATGCGGTTGATGCCGACGTCGATGACCACGGCGCCGGGCTTGAGCCAGCTGGCGTCCACCAGGCGTGGACGGCCGACGGCGGCGACGACGATGTCAGCCTGGCGGCAGAGCGCGTGCAGGTTGGCGCTGCGCGAATGCACCACGGTGACCGAGCAGTGGGCCTGCAGCAGCAAGGCGGCCATGGGTTTGCCGACGATGTTGGAGCGGCCGATGACCACCGCGTGCTTGCCGGCGAGGTCGCCACAGGTGTCTTGCAGCAGGCGCATACAGCCGGCCGGGGTGCAGGGCGTGAGCACCTCGCGGCCCTGGCTGAGGCCGCCGACGTTCTCGCTGTGGAAGCCGTCGACATCCTTCAGCGGGGCGATGGCCTGCAGCACGCGGTTCTCGTCGATGTGCCGGGGAAGCGGCAGCTGCACGAGGATGCCATTGACCGCGGGATCGCCGTTCAGGCGTTCGATCAGGGCGAGCAGGGCGTCTTCGCGGGTATCGGCGGGGAGCTTGTGCTCGAGGGAGCGGATGCCGGTCTCCTCGGCGCGCAGCACCTTGTTGCGTACATAGACCTGGCTGGCCGGGTCGCTGCCCACCAGCACCACGGCCAGGGCTGGATGAAGGCCGGCACTCTTCAGGTCGCTGACTTCGTCGCGGACCTCTGCGAGGACGCGGGCGGCGGCGGCTTTGCCGTCGATGATGTTGACGTGGGGGAAGCTGTTCACCGGAAGATCACCGTGCGGTCCTGATTGAGGAAGACGCGGTGCTCCAGGTGATATTTCACCGCCTTGGAGAGGGCCACGGTTTCGGTGTCGCGTCCTACCGCCACGAGGTCGTCGGGCAGGTAGGCATGGTCTACGCGCTGGACTTCCTGCTCGATGATCGGGCCTTCGTCGAGATCCGAGGTGACGTAGTGGGCGGTGGCGCCGATCAGCTTCACGCCGCGTGCATAGGCCTGGTGATATGGCTTGGCGCCCTTGAACCCGGGCAGGAACGAGTGGTGGATGTTGATGGCGCGGCCCGAGAGTTGTTTGCAGAGATCGTCGGAGAGGATCTGCATGTAGCGGGCGAGCACCACCAATTCGGTGCGGGTCTCATCGACGACCTTCATCAACGCGGCTTCCTGCTCGGCCTTGGTGTCGCGGGTCACCGGCAGGTAGATGAAACGGATGCCCTCGCGCTCGGCCATTGGACGCAGGTCGAGGTGGTTGGAGACGATGGCGGTGATCTGCATGTCCATCTCGCCCTTGTGATGGCGGTAGAGCAGGTCGGCCAGGCAATGGTCGTACTTGCTCACCATCAACAGGACGCGCATCGGCTGTGCGGTGCTGTGCAGGGTCCACTCCATGTCGAAGCGGACGGCGACATCGGTGAAACCCTGCTCGACTTCCGCGATGTCGCCCGCGAGCCCTTCGTTGAAGCGGAACACCGCGCGCATGAAGAAGCGGCCGCTGGTGTCGTCGTCGAACTGGGCCATCTCGCTGATGTAGCACCCCTTGTCCGCCAGGTAGGTCGTCACCGCCGCAACGATGCCCGACACCGCCGGGCAGCTGATCTTGATGATGAAATGTCGGGTGGCGTGTTGCATGTCTGGTCCTCGAATCGGTGGGGGCAGCTCATCGCAAGGCGGAAATTTCAGGGGTGAAGTGCGCGTTCATCCATGAATTATTTTTACTGACAGGAATATAAAATTCCTTTTGCGCTTTTATATGCGAAGAAGTGCTGCCGGTCTATAGCGGTGGGAAATTTTTTATCTTGAGGGGAAAGTTCTGTGGGGTGCCGAGCGAAAGGGGAGTAGGAGAGGAGCTTCGCGAGCAAGTTCACCCCTACGGGATGGTGCCTGACCTGTAGGAGCGAGCTTGCTCGCGAAGAAAGGAGCTGGCGGCTAGAGAATCACTCGTTGCCGTAATTCATCACCGACAGCAAACGAATCGGCACCTTCAGCAGCTTCTCCGGCCCGTGGGGGACTTCACCCTCGAAGGTCAGGCTGTCCCCAGCCTCCATGTGGTAGAGCTGATTGCCGTGGCGGTAGACCAGTTCGCCTTCCAGCAGGTGAAGGAACTCAGTGCCGGGATGGGAGAAGGTGGGGAACTCCTCGCTCGCGTCATCCATGCTCACCATGTAGGCCTCGAAGTTCTTCTTCGGACCACGGGTGTGGTTGAGCAGCTGGTAGGTGTGACCTTTCTCGGTGCCGCGGCGAACCACCTCCATGCCTTCGCCCGACTTGACCAGAATGGCGCTGCCGTCAGGCTGGTCATACTGGCTGAACAGCTTCGACATGGGCATGCCAAGCACGTCGCACAGGCGGCTCAGGGTGTCCAGGCTGGTGGAAACCTGGGCGTTCTCGATCTTGCTCAACATCCCCTGACTGATTCCGGCGATACGTGCAACATCGGCAAGCTTCAGTTCCTGCGCCTGGCGCTCGCGCTTGATCTGCATGCCCAGGTATTGCTCCAGGCGGAGGCGGGGTGGGGTTTCGGTCGACATGAGTCTTAGGTCCTGCACGTTTTCGGTTCAAGAAACAAAATTTCGCACAAGGAAAGAGCACAAATCTGTGCGTCTTCACTGGGGCGATTTCGACTTTCCCATAGAGAAACGGATTTTCCCATATAAACAGCAACTCGGCTCCCGCCGAGACAATTTCTCGCTGCGCCCTCCAAGTTGGCAAGTCGTTTGCATTCCTGTTGGGAAACTAAATTTCCCCAAGAGAATTTGTACGACGCCATGAACATCTTCAGAACGCCATCGCTGATCAGCCAAGCAATCGGCTTGCCCGAAAAGCCGGCGGTCGTTGCTCACGGCGGTGCTTTGCCCTGCCTGCCACTACCCGCCCGCCTTGCCCTTTTCCAGGAGTGAAGACTCATGTTGCCAACTGAAACGCAGCGCATCATCGAACAGTACGGGATCAAGTATGTGCTGGCGCAGTTCGTGGACATCCACGGCGCTGCGAAGACCAAGTCCGTGCCGGTTTCCGGCCTCAAGGCGGTAGCCGAGGACGGCGCCGGGTTCGCCGGTTTCGCCATCTGCGGCATGGGCATGGAGCCCCACGGTCCGGACTTCATGGCCCGTGGTGATCTGTCCACGCTGATTCCGGTGCCCTGGCAGCCGGGCTACGGCCGTGTGGTCTGCATCGGACATGTGAATGGCGAGCCGCATCCCTATGACAGCCGCTATGTGCTGCAGCAGCAGGTGCAGCGCCTGACCGACAAGGGCTGGACCCTGAACACCGGTCTGGAGCCGGAATTCAGCCTGTTCCGCCGTGGCGCTGACGGCAAGCTGCAACTGGTGGACGCCACCGACAATCTGGACAAGCCCTGCTACGACTACAAAGGCCTGTCGCGTTCCCGCGAATTCCTCGAACGCCTGACCGAGGCCCTGCAGCCGGTGGGCTTCGACATCTACCAGATCGACCACGAAGACGCCAACGGCCAGTTCGAGATCAACTACACCTATAGCGACGCCATGGAATCGGCGGACCGCTTTACGTTCTTCCGAATGGCTGCCGGCGAGATCGCCAACGACATGGGCATGATCTGCTCGTTCATGCCCAAGCCTGATCCGAAACGCGCCGGCAACGGCATGCATTTCCACCTCTCGATTGCCAGCGCCAGCAACAAGAACCTATTCCACGACCCGAATGACCCCAGCGGCATGGGCCTCTCGAAGCTGGCCTACCACTTCGCCGCCGGCCTGCTGGCCCACGGCCCGGCCCTGTGCGCTTTCGCTGCGCCCACGGTGAACTCCTATAAGCGTCTGGTGGTAGGCCGCTCGCTGTCCGGCGCCACCTGGGCGCCTGCCTTCATCGCCTTCGGCGCCAACAACCGCTCGGCGATGGTGCGCGTGCCCTACGGCCGCCTGGAGTTCCGCCTGCCGGATGCCGGCTGTAACCCCTACCTGGTGACCGCCGCGATCATCGCCGCCGGCCTCGACGGTATCGACCGCCAGCTGGAGCCGGACAGCATCTGCAACGAGAACCTCTACAAGCTGAGCCTCGAAGAGATTGCCGCGCGCGGCATCAAGACCCTGCCGCAATCGCTCAAGGAAGCCACCGACGCTCTGGAGGCCGACCCGCTGTTCCGCGAGGTGCTGGGCCCGGAGATCGTCGACGAATTCATCAGACAGAAGCGCATGGAGTGGGTGGAATACAGCCGCCACGTCTCCGACTGGGAGATCCAGCGCTACACCGAGTTCTTCTGATAGCCCGATCAAACCCTTCTGGCGCCTGGCGCCACCTGCCTCCGGAGGAGACACACCATGTGCGGAATCGTAGGTCTTTACCTGAAGAAGCCCGAGCTGGAAGCCCAACTCGGCAAGCTGTTCGAACCCATGCTGCAGGCCATGACCGATCGTGGTCCGGACAGCGCGGGCTTTGCCGTCTATGGCGATGAAGTGGCCGACGGCTGGGTCAAGCTGACCCTGCAGGCCGCTGACGTCGGCTACGACTGGAAAAAACTGATGGGCGAGCTGGAGGGCCGTCTGGGCTGCTCCCTGGACTGGTTCCAGAACGCTAGCGCCGCCGTCCTCAAGGTCAACTGCGACGAAGAGCGCGTGCGCGCCGCCCTCGCTGACCTCGCCCCCGAGGTACGGATCATGAGCGCCGGCCAGAGCATCGAAATCCTCAAGGGCATGGGCCTGCCGAAGGAAATTTCCGAGCGCTTCGGTCTTTCGAAGATGAAGGGCAGCCACATCATCGGCCACACCCGCATGGCCACCGAAAGCGCGGTGACCATGGAAGGCAGCCACCCGTTCTCCACCGGCGCCGACCTCTGCCTGGTGCACAACGGCTCGCTGTCCAATCACTCGCGCCTGCGCCAGGAACTCAAGCGCCAGGGCATTACCTTCGAAACCGAGAACGACACCGAAGTCGCCGCCGGCTACCTGACCTGGCGCCTGCAACAGGGCGACAGCCTGAAGGAGGCGCTGGACCACGCCCTGGAAGACCTCGACGGCTTCTTCACCTTCGCCATCGGCACCCGCAATGGCTTCGCGGTAATCCGCGATCCGATCGCCTGCAAGCCGGCGATCCTCGCCGAGACCGACGACTACGTCGCCATGGCCTCCGAATACCAGGCGCTGGCCAGCCTGCCGGGAATCGACAAAGCCAAGGTTTGGGAACCCGAACCCGCCACCATGTACATCTGGGAACGCGCCTGAGGAGCTGAACTATGAAAACCGTTGATCTTTCCACTGCCGCGGTGCGTGAACTGAACCAGGCCCTGCACGGCGACGTGCAGGACCGCGAGTGGGTGGTGACCCATCCGGACGGCAAGCACAACCTGGCCGTGGGCGTGAACCAGGCCGTGAGCATCGATATCCAGGGCCATGCCGGCTACTACTGCGCGGGCATGAACCAGCAAGCCAGCATCACCGTGCACGGCAACGTCGGCGTCGGCGTGGCAGAAAATATGATGTCCGGCTCGGTGCGGGTGAAAGGCAGTGCCTCCCAGGCCGCCGGTGCCACCGCCCATGGCGGGCTGCTGGTGATCGAAGGCGATGCCGGCGCGCGCTGCGGCATCTCCATGAAGGGTGTCGACATCGTCGTCGGCGGCAGCATCGGCCACATGAGCTGCTTCATGGCCCAGGCCGGGCGTCTGGTGGTGTGCGGCGATGCTGGCGATGCGCTGGGCGATTCACTCTACGAAACCCGTATCTACGTAAAGGGCACGGTCAAGTCGCTGGGTTCGGACTGCATCCAGAAGGAGATGCGCGCTGAACACCTGGAGGAGCTGAAAGAGCTGCTCAACCGTGCCGGCTTCGACGAGGACCCGGCCAGCTTCAAGCGCTACGGCTCGGCCCGTCAGCTTTACAACTTCAAAGTCGATAACGCATCCGCGTACTGATCCGCAGCGAGGAAATCATCATGACCGACAAACACACTCCGGTGCTGCGCGAATCCGCCACCTTCGACCGCCTGACCATCCAGGAAATCCAGCGTGCTGCCGAAACCGGCATTTATGACATCCGCGGCGGCGGCACCAAGCGCAAGCTGCCGCACTTCGATGACCTGCTGCTGCTCGGCGCCAGCGTCTCGCGCTACCCATTGGAGGGCTATCGCGAGAAGTGCGGCACCGATGTGGTGCTCGGCACCCGCTTTGCGAAGAAGCCGATCCACCTGCAAATTCCGGTGACCATCGCCGGGATGAGCTTCGGTGCCCTCTCGGCCAATGCCAAGGAGGCCTTGGGCCGTGGCGCCAGCATCGCTGGTACCAGCACCACCACGGGTGACGGCGGCATGACCCCGGAAGAGCGCGGCCAGTCGCAGCACCTGGTCTACCAGTACCTGCCGTCCCGCTACGGCATGAACCCCGACGATCTGCGCAAGGCCGACGCCATCGAGATCGTCCTCGGCCAGGGCGCCAAGCCGGGCGGCGGCGGCATGCTGCTGGGCATGAAGGTCACCGAGCGGGTGGCTGGCATGCGCACCCTGCCCATCGGCGTCGACCAGCGCAGCGCCTGCCGTCACCCGGACTGGACCGGCCCGGACGACCTGGCGATCAAGATCGCCGAGCTGCGCGAAATCACCGACTGGGAAAAGCCCATCTACGTGAAGATCGGCGCCAGCCGCCCGTACTACGACGTCAAGCTGGCGGTGAAGGCCGGTGCCGACGTGATCGTCCTCGACGGCATGCAGGGCGGCACCGCAGCCACCCAGGAAGTGTTCATCGAGCACGTGGGCATTCCGATCCTGCCCGCCATCCCGCAAGCGGTACAGGCTTTGCAAGAGATGGGCATGCATCGCCAGGTACAGCTGATCGTTTCTGGTGGTATTCGCAACGGCGCCGACGTGGCCAAGGCCATGGCCCTGGGGGCCGACGCAGTCGCCATCGGTACCGCTGCACTGGTGGCCCTGGGTGACAACCACCCGCGTCTGGATGAGGAACTGCGCAAGATCGGCTCGGCAGCCGGTTTCTATGACGACTGGCAGAACGGCCGCGACCCGGCGGGCATCACCACCCAGGATCCGGAACTGTCCAAGCGCCTGGACCCGGTGGAAGCCGGCCGCCGCCTGGCCAACTACCTGCGGGTGTTGGTACTGGAGGCCCAGACCATGGCGCGGGCGTGCGGCAAGTCTCACCTGCACAACCTCGATCCCGAGGACCTGGTGGCACTGACTGTGGAATCTGCCGCCATGGCCCGCGTGCCCCTGGCCGGCACCAGTTGGATTCCGGGTCAGGGCTACTGATCCCGAAGGCGGTAAACGAAGGTCGGCGAGCGATCGCCGGCCTTTTTCTTTTTTGTAATTGGATGGACTCGCCTGGGGTGGAAGTCGCTTTTCACTTCCACCGGCGGTGTTTCCGGTGGGCTCCGGACGTTGGGCCTCGCACAGCTCGGACCAACCTACGGCCGCTACGTGGCTTACCGGGTGGCGGGGCACCATTCAGGCGAGTGCATTGCTTTATTGATTGGCAGGAAAATCAAATTCGCACCAAGAAAATGCGTTCTCACTTGTCATCGCTGCTCATTGCCTCTCTACGCCGTGACATAAAGCGCTTTCTATTCAACGACTTAGCAGAAAGGCAGGCGCATGCTGTGGCCTTGGCAGGCCAATTGCTATGCCTAATGGGAAACAAAATTGCCCTATAGGAAGAAAGGTGCTGGCCCGGCCTCGTCTTCTTAGGGCGCTCGAACGTCGGTCCGTCTATCCGACAGCGGGCCGGCCGAAATCCTGTCGGTTTGGAGGCAACAGGCAATGATCCGGTTTTCACATGTGGGCCGCGGTATGTTGGGCCTTTCCCTTCTGTTGGGCAGTTTTGCGGTAAATGCGGAAGAAGCGGCACCTGTGATCAATAGTGGCGACACCGCGTTCGTCGCGCTCTGCTCGCTGGTGGTGCTGCTGATGACACTGCCGGGCCTGGCGCTGTTCTACGGCGGCATGGCGCGGACCAAGAACGTGCTGTCGATCCTCATGCAGGTGTTCTGCACCGCCTCGCTGATGTCGGTGCTGTTCGCCGTTTACGGCTACAGCCTGACGTTCACCGACGGCGGTTCGCTGCAGTCGGTGATCGGCGGCCTGGACAAGCTATTCATGGTCGGCGTCACCAAGGACACGGTTGTCGGCACCATCCCCGAGTACCTGTATTTCTTGTTCATGCTACTGTTCGCCGCCATCACCCCGGCGATCATCGTCGGTGCCTTCGCCGAGCGCATGAAGTTCGCCGCCGTCATGGTCTTCATGGCGGTCTGGCTGACCATCAACTACATCCCCATGGCGCACATGGCCTGGGGCGGTGGCTGGGTGTTCAACCTGGGCGTGCAGGACTTCGCCGGCGGAAATGTGGTGCACCTGAACGTCGGCATCGCCTCCCTGGTGGGCGCGTGGTTGCTGGGACGCCGTCGCGGCTTCGGCACCCCAGCGATCGCTCCGCACAACATGACCATGACCCTCACCGGTGGCTCGCTGCTGTGGGTGGGCTGGCTGGGCTTCTGCGGCGGCTGTGCCCTGGCTGCCAACGGTTTCGCCATGCTGGTGATGGTCAACACCATGCTCGCCAGCTGCGCCGGTGCGCTGGGCTGGATGCTGGTGGAGTGGCAGCACCGTGGTCGTCCAAGCCTGTTCGGCGCGGTATCCGGCGCCATTGCCGGCCTGGTTGCCATTACCCCGGCCTGCGGCTATGTCGGCCCCATGGGCTCCATCCTGCTGGGCCTGATTGCCGGTCCGGTGTGTGTCTGGTCGGTGGACAAGCTCAAGCCGATGATCGGCCTGGACGATGCCTTCGATGTGTTCGGCGTGCATGGCGTGGCCGGCATCCTCGGCGGCTTGCTGACCCCGGTGTTCGCCCTCACCGCCATCGGTGGCCAGGGCTTCCCCGAAGGCCGCGACCTGTTCGACCAATTGCTGGTCAACGGTGGCGCGATTCTGTTCAGCATCGGCTTCTCGGCCGTGACCAGCCTGATCGCCTTCAAGGTGGCTTCCGCGCTGTGCAGCGGGCTGCGGGTTGAGGAAGCGGCCGAGGTGGACGGGCTGGACCTCACCGCCCATGGCGAAGTCGGCTACAAGTATTCGAGCTGAGGACCGCGGCCATGAAACTTATTACCGCAATCATCAAACCCTTCCGCCTGGACGAGGTGCGCGAGGCGTTGACCGAGGCTGGCGTAAGCGGCGTGACCGTCACCGAGGTCAAGGGCTACGGCCGGCAGAAAGGCCACTCGGAAATCTACCGGGGCGCCGAGTACGTGGTGGAGCTGCTGCCCAAGATCAAGCTGGAAATCGTGGTCGGCGATGCGCTGTGCCAGGCTGCCATGGACGCCATTCTCAAGGCGGCCTACACCGGCAAGATCGGCGACGGCAAGTTGTTCGTCCTGGACCTGGAAAGCGTGGTGCGGATACGCACCGGGGAGCTGGGCGAAGACGCCGTGTGAGTTGATGGCTGTACCCCCGCGCCGACGCCTTGCGTCGGCGCTTTCATTGGAGCTGGGAAAGCGGTGTCCACGGCGTACCAGCTTGTGTTCGAGAAGGAGGCGTGAAGGATGGCGTGGTTGAATGGATGGGGATTCCTGGTTCTGGCGGGACTCTGTGAGGTGCTCTACGCCTCGATCATCCCGCGCACGGAGGGCTTCACCCGGCTTTGGCCGAGCCTGTATTGCGGCTTATTCCTGATGCTGAGCATCTATCTGTTGAGCCTGGCGGTACGCGAGCTGCCGCTGGGACTGGCCTACGCGGTCTGGGTGGGCATCGGCACCCTGGGCACCGTGGCCTACGCGACAATGTTCATGGGCGAACAGCTGGGGATGATGCGCGGGGTGTGCCTGGTGATGATCGTAGGAGGCATTGTCGGCCTGAAGATGGTGGGAGGTGCGCAGGTGGCGTAGGCGCAGACCTGCGTCAAATCCCTGGCCGGGTGGGGGGGATGATGAATGCACTCATTCGCCGTATTCGGTGATGGCGCCACGCGGCCCACCCTGCCATTGCCGCAATGCCCCGTTTCCGATCGTATTCCAGGCAATATGCCTGAAATTGGTTCGTTTCCTCAGCTTTGCTGACGCAGCATCGCCTGAATCTGCTGCACCGATTCCTGGGTCCGCCGCGCCAGGTTGCGCACCTCGTCCGCCACCACCGCGAAACCGCGCCCTTGTTCACCCGCTCGGGCCGCTTCAATGGCTGCGTTGAGTGCCAGCAGGTTGGTCTGTTCGGCGATGCCACGGATCACCCCGGCCACCTGGGAGATCTGGCCATAGGTGGTCTGGATGTTCGCCTGTTCGCGTTCGTGCAGGCTGGCGGCGGTCTTCTCGTCACTGATCTCGCGCACCGCACCGGTAACATAGAGCAACCGGCCTTGGCTGTCGCGCAGGCAGCGGCCACGTTCGCGGAACCAGACTTCGCCACGGGTCTTGTGTCGCATGCGGTACTCGACCGCATAGAAACCGTCGCCGCTGCTGTCCGCCATCGAAGCGTTGAAGGTCTTCATAACTTCCTTGAGATCGTCCGGGTTGACCACGCCGAAGTAGCTGTCCCAGCCATCGGGAAACTCCTCGCGCTTGTAGCCGATGAGCTCGCGGAACTGCTCGGACCAGCGGATCACGTTCTGCGGATGGTCGGGGTCGCCGTTTACCACGTTCATCGCCCAGCAGCCTTCGGTGAGGGTGCGTTTGGTCAGGTCCCACACCTCGCATTCCTTGTCCCAGGTTTCCCGTTCGGCCTCCAGGGCCGCCAGACGTTCCCGGTACTCCTCCAGTTCACCACGCAACCGCGTGTCCTGCTGTTCGGCCTGGGCCAGTCGCTGGTTCAACTCGGCGTACTCATTGGCACTACAGGGTGGCGGTGCTTGCCGCTCGGAGTGCTGGCGGATGTGCTGCAGTTCACGCCAGTCGCGCTGCAGCCTTTCCAGGCTGCCAAGCAGCCGGGGTTGGTGTCTCAGTCGTGGCAGTGAGGATTCCGGGCCTTGGTTGCTGGACAGTTGGTCGAGCCACTGGCTGAGTTCGTCGGCCAGGTTGCTGGATGCTTTTCTGAACCACATTGGCCGATTCTCCTTGGCTATGGACGGGGGAGGGACTTGCAGTACTCCCTAGCAAATCCCTCTCCAAGTACCGCATCAGCCGCGCACGCGGGTCTTCTCCGGGTCATAGGCCACGGTGCTGGCGGCCACGCGGGCGCGGATGCGCTTCTGCTGGCCGTCGAGCTTGCCGATTTCCACCGCCGTGCCCGGCTCGCAGTAGCCGATGTCGAGCCGGCACAGGGCGATGTTCTTGCCCAGCACCGGCGAGCGGGTAGCACTGGTGACGATCCCGACCTGGGCACGACCGACGTGCACGCAGTCGCCATGGGCGGCCGGTTCGTTGCCTTCCAATTCCAGCCCCACCAGGCGCTGTTGCGGATGGGCGCCGCGGCGCAGCAGGGCGTCCTTGCCGATGAAGTCGGCCTGCTTGGTCTTCAACGGTACGCAGAAGCCGATGCCTGCCTCGAAGGGATCGGTCTGGTCGCTGAATTCGTAGCCGGCGAAGATCAGCCCGGCCTCGATGCGCAGCATGTCCAGCGCCTGCAGGCCCAGCGGCACCAACCCCAACGGTTCGCCGAGCTGCCAGAGGCGGTTCCACACCTTCAAGGCGTCGCTGGGGTGGCACCAGATTTCGTAGCCCAGCTCGCCTGTGTAGCCGGTGCGCGACACCATCAGCGGCGCGCCGTTGTAGTCGTCCAGGCGGCCATTGAGAAAGCGGAACCAGCCAAGGTCTTCCAGTTTTGGTTGGGTGCCCGGTGTCCAGATCATGTCTTTCAGCAGGGTGCGGGCCAGCGGGCCCTGTACGGCAATGTTGTGGACCTGTTCCGAAGCGCTCTTTATCCACACCTTCATGCCCAGTTTTTCGGCCTGCTCACGCAGCCAGACGCCGGCATAGTCCTCGCCGCCGATCCAGCGGAAGGCGTCCGGCCCGAGACGCATCAGGGTGCCGTCGTCGAGCATGCCGCCGTGCTCAAAACACATGGCCGAGTACACCACCTGGCCCACCGCGAGCTTGCGTACGTCGCGGGTCAGGCAGTAATCCAGCAGGGCTTCGGCATCGGGACCGAGCACCTCGAATTTGCGCAGGGCGGACAGGTCCATCACTGCCACCTTCTCGCGGCAGCCGTGGTATTCCTCGATCGCGCCATGGCCGTCGAACTGGATCGGCGTCCAGAAGCCGCGGTAGTCGACGAACTGGCGGGTGAGGGCCGAGGTGCCGGGGTGGAAGCCGCTCTCGCGGGTCAGCACCGGGTCGGCGTCGGGTGTCTTGCGAGTGGCCATGGCGATACTGAAACGCTCCTGTTCGGAATACACGCGGATGTGGATGTCGGTGGGCTGCCAGCCGTTGGCCGGATCGATGTCGTCCGGGCAGGAACTGCTGGCGCAGACCAGGTCGGTCATGGCCCGCAGCAGCACATAGTCGCCGGGGCGCGACCAGGGCTCGTCGAGGGTCAGGTGTTGGTGTACATCCACCCCGGTGTTGAAGAAGAAGTTGATCGCCGGCCAGCCGGCGCGGCCTTGCACGCCGTGCTTCGCGACGGCGCGGCTGATGTTGTCGCTGCAGTTGGCATGGCCGAAGTAACCCTGCGCTTCGTAGTAACGCGCGGTGCAGGCCAGGGCGAAGGTGTCGTGGCGGCCGACGGTATCGCGTACCACTTCCAGCATCGGCTGCAGGTTGCGGTCGAAGAAGCGGCTGAACAGGCCCGGTCCGGGATAGGCGTTGCCGTTCAGGGTGCGGGTGACGGTGGGGTCGAGGTCGATCTCCCGACCTGCATCGAGGCCACGGCGGTCGAAGGCGACGAAGTCCGAGCACTGGCGTCCGGCGACATCCAGCACCTGGATGTACTGGCCAGCGGCGACGAGATAGTCCCGTGCGCTACCGGGCGTGATGGTGAATTCGTCGACCAGCTCCCCGAGCGGCGCCGGTAGCGGCGGGGCCATCACTCGGCGCGGGTTGGCGCGGTGGATCAACAGGCGCAGATCGCTGGCGCGAGACTGGCTGTCTACTGGCGTCTGGCCGCCCGGTGCGGCGACGATTACCAGCAGCGCTTCGCTGGCGCTGAAGCTGCGGCTGAAGCCGGCGGGATTAGCGGCTGGCCAGAGCCGCGCGGCGTGTGGCAGGTGACGGCAATCGATGCCACGCCGCACCAGCCCGGCGCTGACATGGGCGGCTTCCAGGCTGCCGTCGTGCAGCAGGTGGGCGATGAAGTCGGCGCCGGGGCTGGCGGTGAGGCCAAGTGCGGCCAACGCGGCACGGCCGTTGCCGGCGAAGGCCAGCAGTTCGGCGGGCTGGTCGCCTTCGAGGTCGATCACCTCCAGTCGGTCCCCAGGCTCCAGGGCCACTACCGTCAATCCGCCAGGGGCGACACGGTGGCGTTCCAGACCCGGGGCGCGGGCGAACAAGGCCGGCTCCAGCGGCCGGGATATCACGGGCAGGTTCATGTCATGGCTCCACGCAAGGATTCGTTCCGTAGGGTGCGCCGTGCGCACCGACAGCCGTGGCATTCGAGGGCCATCCATTGGTGCGCGCAGCGCACCCTACGGGTACGGTTTCAACCCACGGCTTTGATGGCGGTCGACGGCTCGTCCGCCAGGTAGGCCGCCAGCGAGTCGTCCAGCGCTTCCAGCCAGGGGGTGTGGTGTGCGGTCGCCAGGGTGCCAGTGATCAGCGAGCGGTGGCACTTGTCGCGGTAGCCCATGATGTTTTCGTACTTGTCCTGCTTCCATTGCAGGAAGGTCCGGTTTACCTCGGCGATGTCGAAGCTCGGGTAATCGGTGGCTTCGATGAGTTGGCGGATGTACTCACCCTGGAATTCGAACATTTCCTGAGCGGTTTCCAGGGTTTCCTCTTCCTGGCGCCAGGCCAGGTCTTCGGCGTGCATGGTGGCCTGCTCGGGCAGGGCGATGCGGCCGAGGATGACGTCGCGGGCGTACCAGGCCTGGGCGTCGAACATGTTGAAGCTGTACCACTGGTCCTGCATGCCGAGGTACACCAACTTCGGGTTCTGCTCCCAGAACACGCCCTTATAGAGGTTCAGCGGCCAGAGGCGGTTGCTGGTCTTCAGGCGCAACTCTTCCGGCAGGAAGGGGAAGTGATGCTTGTAGCCGGTGCAGAGGATGATGGCGTCGACGTGCTGGCTGCTGCCGTCGGCGAAGAAGGCAGTGCTGCCCTTCACATGGGTGAGCAGCGGTTTCTCTTCCCAGTTCTCCGGCCATTTGTAGCCCATGGGCGCGCTGCGGTAGCAGCTAGTGATGGTGCGGGCGCCGTACTTGAAGCACTGCGAGCCGATGTCTTCGGCGGAGTAGCTGCCACCGACGATGAGTACATCCTTGCCCTTGAACTCCAGCGCGTCGCGGAAGTCGTGGGCGTGCAGTACGCGGCCCGCGAAGCTTTCGAAGCCCTCGAAGTAGGGCACGTTGGGGGTGGAGAAGTGGCCGCTGGCGACCACCACGTAGTCGAAGGTTTCGCTGTAGGTCAGGTCCTTCTCGTAGCTGTGGGCGGTGACCTCGAAGGTGCCGCTGACAGCGTCGAAGCTCACGCTACGCACTGTGGTGTTGAAGCGGATGTAAGGGCGCACGCCGGCTTTCTCCACGCGGCCCTTGATGTAGTCCCAGAGCACTTCGCGGGGCGGGTAGGAACCCATGGGGCGGCCGAAGTGTTCGTCGAAGCTGTAGTCGGCGAACTCCAGGCATTCCTTCGGCCCGTTGGACCAGAGGTAGCGGTACATGCTGCCGTGCACCGGCTCGCCATGTTCGTCCAGGCCGGTGCGCCAGGTGTAGTTCCACATGCCGCCCCAGTCCGCTTGCTTCTCGAAGCAGACCAGTTCGGGAATCTCGGCGCCCTTGTCCCGGGCTGACTGGAAGGCACGCAACTGGGCGAGGCCACAGGGGCCGGCGCCGATAATGGCGACTCGTTGTTTCATGCTGGGTTCTCCACGGAAGGTTGGGGCAGGCCGGTGGCCGGGTGCTGGAGGCGCGCCGCGGTCAGGGTGTTCTTCATCAGGAAGGCGATGGTCATGGGGCCGACGCCACCGGGCACCGGAGTGATGGCGGAAGCGCGGGTGAGGGCGGAGTCGAAGTCCACATCTCCTACGAGCCTGGAACGACCGCCTTCCTCGATGCGGTTGATGCCGACATCGATGACCACGGCGCCGGGCTTGAGCCATTCGGCATCCACCAGACGCGGACGGCCAACGGCGGCGACGACGATGTCGGCCTGGCGGCACAGCTCGCGCAGATTGGCACTCCTGGAATGCACCACGGTCACCGAGCAATGGGCCTTGAGCAGCAGCGCGGCCATGGGTTTGCCGACGATGTTGGAGCGGCCGATCACCACTGCGTGCTTGCCGGCGAGGTCGCCGCAGGTGTCCTGCAGCAGACGCAGGCACCCGGCCGGCGTGCAGGGTGTGAGCACGTCGCGGCCCTGGCTGAGGCCACCAACGTTCTCGGCATGGAAGCCGTCCACATCCTTCAGCGGGTCGATGGCCTGCAGCACGCGGGTTTCGTCGATGTGTGCCGGCAGCGGCAGCTGCACGAGGATGCCGTGCACACCGGCGTCGGCATTGAGGCTGTGGATAAGTGCCAGCAGCGCGGATTCTTTGGTTTCCGTCGGCAGCTTGTGTTCCAGGGAACGGATGCCGCATTCCTCGGCGCGCAGCACCTTGTTTCGCACGTAGACCTGGCTGGCCGGGTCCTGACCGACCAGCACCACGGCCAGGGCCGGGGCAATGCCGCTGGCCTTGAGGGTGAGGACGTCACTCCCGACTTCGGCGAGCACCCGCGCCGCTGCGGCCTTGCCATCGATGAGCGCGCTCATCGGAAAATCACCGTCTTGTCGCCATTGAGGAACACGCGGTGCTCCAGGTGGTACTTCAGCGCCTTGGACAGGGCCACCGTCTCGGTATCCCGGCCGATGGCAACGAGGTCGTCAGGCAGGTAGGCGTGGTCCACGCGTTGAACTTCCTGCTCGATGATCGGGCCTTCGTCGAGATCCGAGGTGACGTAGTGCGCGGTGGCGCCGATCAGCTTCACACCGCGCTCGTAAGCCTGGTGGTAGGGCTTGGCGCCCTTGAAGCCGGGCAGGAAGGAGTGGTGGATGTTGATGGCGCGGCCGGACAGCTGTTTGCACAGGTCGTCGGAGAGGATCTGCATGTAGCGCGCGAGCACCACCAGCTCGGTCTGCGTTTCATCGACGATCTTCATCAGCGCCGCTTCCTGCTCGGCCTTGGTGTCGCGGGTCACTGGCAGGTAGATGAAGCGGATGCCTTCGCGCTCGGCCATTGGGCGCAGGTCGAGGTGGTTGGAGACGATAGCGGTGACCTGCATGTCCATTTCGCCTTTCTGGTGGCGATAGAGCAGGTCGGTGAGGCAATGGTCGTACTTGCTCACCATCAACAGCACGCGCATCGGGCGGTTGCCTTCGAACAGCTCCCAGTCCATCTCGAAGGGCACGGCGACGTCATCGAAGCCCTGACGCAGGGTGTCGATATCCGGCTTGGCGCCAGTGTTGAAACGGAACACCGCGCGCATGAAAAAGCGCCCGGTGATCTCGTCGTCGAACTGTGCCAGTTCGCTCAGGTAGCACTCGCGCCCGGCGAGGTAGGTGGTGACCGCCGCGACTATCCCGGAGGTGGCCGGGCAGCTGATCTTGAGGATGTAGTGATTCATGTTGGTTGCTCTCATGCAGGCAAGGAACGGCCGCGCTCAGCCCTTGGCGGTGCGCTTTTTCTTCTCGGGGTCGTCGAACGGCAGCGTGTGGGCGATGGCTTTCACGCTGAGGCTGCCGCGCACGTCCAGGGGCACGCCTTGTTCAGCGATCTGCGGCTCGACGCGGGCGATGGCCATGGAGCGTTCGGTGAGGCGCGAGTACATGGCGCAGGTGATGACACCGACCTGGCGGCCGTCGTGCCAGAGGGTGTCGCCGTTCTGCGCGGCGACATGGCCGTCGAGCAGCACGCCGAAGATCTTGAAGCGTTCCTGGCCCTTGAGCCGGTAGTGCTCACCGGCGCCACGGAAGTCCTGCTTACCGGGCGACACGGTGAAGTCCAGGCCCAGTTCCCACAGGGTGTCGCCGGCCTTCTGGTCGGCGAAGGGGTACATCTGCGAGTTGTCGTAGGGGAAGAACAGCAGGTAGCTCTCCACCCGCAGCCAGTCCAGCGCGGTGAAGGCGCAGGGGATGATGCCGAGGTCCTTGCCCTTGGCCAGGATGCCGTCCCAGATGGTCGGGGCATCGGCTGCCTTGCAGAAGATCTCGTAGCCGCGCTCGCCGGTGTAGCCGGTACGGGAGATCATCACCGGGCGGTCGAACAGCTTCGTTTGCATGTGGTGGAAGTAGGGCAGGTCGCGGATGCTCGGTACGTGCTCGGCGAGGAAGTCCACGGCCTTCGGCCCTTGCAGGGACAGGTCGTGCAGGTCGTCGTCGAACAGTACCGCCACCTGGCGGCCCTGGGCCGAGCGGATCAGTACTTCGTGGCCCGAGCCTGCGCCGTGCACCACCATGAAGGCGTTGGGACCGGTGCGGTAGACGATGCAGTCGTCGATGAACTTGCCGTCTTCGTCGAGCATGCAGGCGTAAACCGACTTGCCGGGATAGAGCTTGCTGATGTCGCGGGTGGTGGCATGGTCGAGCAGGCTTTCAGCGTGGGGGCCGACGTAGTGCACCTTCTTCAGTCCGGACACATCCATCAGCCCGGCGCGAGTGCGGATGGCCTCGTGGTGGTCGGCGAGATCGCTGGCATAGGTCCAGGCGGTGCCCATGCCGTTCCAGTCTTCCAGGTTCGAACCAAGTGCCAGGTGGCGTTCGCGGAGCGCACTGATGCGCCATGAGTTGGCCATGGGAATGTCCTCTTGTCGTGGTTGTTCTGCCGGGGTGAACGCTCAGGCTTCGGGGTCGAACCGGCGCAGCCAGTCCACCAGTGTCTGGCGGTAACGGGTGATGCCCTTGTAGTCGGCGATGGGGTCGGGCAGGTCGCGCATCACGCGGTGCAGGCGCCTGGCCCAGGCTGGTTGGGTGACCAGTTCGTCCATGCTGATCAGGTAGGTACGAATGCTGAACATCAGCGCGTTGGAGCGAGGCAGGCGCACCATCAACTGCAGCTCGACCCGCAGGTGCACCAAACGGCCGACGTTCTCTGGTGTGACACTGCCGCGGTCGCTGCCCCATTCGTGGAAGGTTTCGGGCGAGGTGTCCAGACGCGGATTGATGGTCATGGTCCAGTTCAGTCGGCGCACGGGCTGGCCCACCTGAATGTTCAGCAGGTACTTCAGGGCGCGGTCGAATACGCCCATCTGGTGCGCCATGGGCACCGGCGAATGCCACTGCTTGAAGCTCATGCCGGCGTCGAAGGCCAGGGACCAGTCGGCAGGTCCGGTGACCATCCCGGCGTCCATGAACAGGTCGCCATCGCGCTGGTCGAGCAGGGCGAAATCCCCCTGCACCTGACGAGTGATGTAGTCCAGCGGCTCACACGGCAGGCTGTTCGCATCGCCGTAGGTAAACGACTGGTCGATGCCCAGGGCGAGGTTGCGCCAGTGCCAGCTGTCGCCATCGCGGTCAAGCTGGAAGTGCTGCGGATAGTCACGGGCCAGGTGTTCCATCAGCACGCTGAGGGCGTCCCAGGCGGCCGGCTGCATGTGCGGCATGACCAGGCAGCGTTGCGGGTCCCGTTCCAGTACACGGTTGCGCTCGGCCATTTCCGATCGGTAGTGCTCATCGATGTCGAAGCAGTGCTCGTACACAGAACCGGGGTCTCGGGAAGTTGCCGGTTCCAGGTTCACCGAGTACATGTACTGGTCTTCCGGGAAGGGGAAGGGGAAGCGCCGGATCGCTTCGGCGCTGTTGCGGAAGCTGAAATCCTCTCGGTAGCTTTCCACCGGTTTGAAGGTCAGGCTCATGTCGTTGCGTCTCCTGAAAAGTGGGGCCTAAAGGTCGAGCAGGATCGGGCTGCCGCAGCCGCGCGAGACGCAGGGCATCAGGCTGTCGGCGCGCTCGTTGGGGGCGAGGTAGAGGTCGCGGTGTTCCACGTCACCTTTCAGGTAGCGCGTCTGGCACTGGCCGCAGACGCCGCCACGGCACAGGTTGGGAATCTCCACGCCCGCTGCTTCCAGGGCCTCCAGCAGACTCTGCTCGGCGCTGATCGCCAGTTGGCGGCCGCTGCGGGCCAGCTCGACGCTGAACGGCCGGCCCGGTTCTGGCGCGGCGAAGGCTTCCCACTGCACTCGGGCGTCGCTCCAGCCCAGGGCGGTGGCCTGTTCGCGCAGGGACAGCAGCAGCGATTGCGGACCGCAGGCGTAGACATGGCTGCCCAGCGGCCGGTCGCGCAGTAGTTGGCTCAGATCGAGTCGGCGCGCGGGGCTGTCATAGCGGTGCAGGCGGTCGCCCAGCAAGTTGCGCAGGTACTCGACATAGGCGTCGGTCAGACCGGTGCGATAGGCGTAATGCAATTCGAAGTGGGCGCCCCGACGCAGCAGCTCCGTGCAGTAGGCGAGGAAGGGGGTAATGCCGATGCCCGCCGCGACCAGGATGTGCAGGTGTGCCTCGCTGTGGATCGGGAACAGGTTGGCGGGTGCCGACAGTCGAACACGGTCGCCGACCTGCAGCTGTTCATGGATATAGCGGGAGCCGCCACGCGAGGCCTCCTGGTGCCGCACCGCGATACGGTACCGGCGGGTGTCGGCCGGGTCGCCCAGCAGCGAATAGGCATTGCGCTGGCCGTTCGGCAACTGCAACTGGACGTGGCTGCCTGCGGAGAAGCCCGGCAAGGGAGCGTCCAGCGATTCGAAGGTGAGCTCGCGGATGACTGGGGTAAGGGCGCGCGTGGCGGCAACGCGGACATCAAGGGCGGCACTCATGGGCGCACCTGCGCATAGGGACGGTCGGCGTCGGCGCAGACTCCAAGGTAGGCCCCCAGACGTCGCGAGAAGTGGCGACGCACTTCCAGCACGACACCGCAGTGGGCGCATGTCAGTCGATCGTCGACGGTACCGGGCTGGATGCTCGCGCAATGCACGCAGTACACCGCGCGCTGCCCGTCGTCGCAGCCATCCAGCACGATCTCTTCCGCCTGCAGGCCCGCATCCCTGGCCAGGGCGTACAGCGGCCAGATGAAGGCTTCATCGCCCTGCAGGTAGAGCCGCAGGCCCACATGGGCGCCGCGCAATTGCTCCAGCACAGCGTGGTGCAGGCCGTTGAGATCGGCGTAGGTGGCCAGGGCCAGGTGGGTGAATTGCGCCGGCGAATCGCTCAGGGCGGCGTACAGGTCCGCCCGTGCAGCATGACTGGCGCCCTGGCTGACCAGCACGTGATGGATCGCCTGTTTGCACGGCTGGCCGCTGGGGTAACGCGGCACGCTATAGGGTGGCTCGGGGGCTTCTGCGTTCATGGTGGTCCTCTTGCTGGCTGGCATCGGAGGAAGTCCAACGCCGCTGGCTTGCCCCGGATTGAAGCGACCAGGCCTTGCCTTGGTGCGTCGCCATGGGCGGCATTGCGGTGCCGATCGGGCTGTTTCCTCGTGGGGAAGATAATTTCTCTATGCGAATCAATGCTCAATCCGCATGAGGTGATATGCACAAAGGGGTAGTGGGTAGGAGAGGCATGGAAGTTGCTGTCCTGCAGGGTCTGCTGACCCACAGGGCGAGAGCGCCGGAGGAGGAGGAGAACGATGCACAACGCCAGCCTGTTATTGCCCGCCGAGCGACCGCAGTTCGCTGTGCCACCGACGCCCTCGCCGGGCGAATTGACCGAGCGGGAAGGCCAGACCCTGGAGCTGATTGCCTCAGGGCTGAGCAACAAGCAGATTGCCCGCGAACTGGGCATCAGCGATGGGACCGTGAAGATTTACGTGCGCAACTTGTTGCGCAAATTCCGCTTGAACTCGCGCCTGGAACTCGCCACTTGGGTCTATCGCAGCGGCAATGCCCTGCGGCCCGGATTGACAGGGGCATCCATGCGGGTTGCCGCCTGGTCCGGTGAGGTATCAGCAGCCCCGAAGCAGGCTGCGCTTTCGTCGAGAGTGACTGGCTTGCTCGACGAACTTCCCGGGTTGATTTACCGAGGCGATAACGATCGCACCTGGTCCATGGAGTTCGTCAGTGCCGGCTGCCTGCAACTCACCGGCTATCCGTCCGAGTACCTGACCACCAATCGCGAACACAGCTATGGATCGCTGATTCTCGCCGAGTACGCCGAGTACATCTGGTATTGCGTGCAATGTGCGCTGCTCACGCACGAGCCCTTCCAGCTGAGCTATCGCATCCGGTGCGCCGACGGGCAGATCAAGGATGTCTGGGAGAAGGGGATTGGCATCTACTCCGATTCAGGAGCGGTGCAGGGCGTCGAAGGGGCGATATTCGAGGTGCGGGGGTAGCCCCTCTCCATAAGGGAGAGGGGCTTTAGCCGGGAATACGGGGCGGGGTCAGGACGACAGTTCCCGCTCAACTCCCACTGCCACTCTGCGCTTCATCAGCCCGAAGTAGGTCATGGCCGGCACCAGCAGGCCGACGACCCAGGCCAGGTCTATGCCATCCAGGGCATTGGCGATGGGGCCGACGTAGAGGGTGGTGTTCATGAACGGCACTTCCAGCAGGATGGCCAGCACGAAACTGCCGCAAGCCACCAGGTTGACCCGACCGTAGCGGCCGTCCATGTCGAAGATGTCGGGTACGCAGTAGTCGCCCTTTCTCAGGCAGTAGTAATCCACCAGGTTGATAGCGGTCCAGGGGATGAGGAAGTAGCTCATGAAGAAGATGAAGTTGAGGAAGAAGGCGATGAAGTCCTCTTGGCTGATGGTGCACAAGGCGGTGGCGATGACACTGATCAATAGCATGAACAGCCCCCTGACCATGGGCGTCACGCGAAGACGCGCGAAGGGCTCGATCACCGTGACCGTGGACATGAAGGCGCCATAGAGGTTGAACACGTTGATCGCCACCTGGCCGTAGACGAGGAACACGAACAGCAGCACCGCACCAGGTCCGAAGAGCGCTGCCAGGTGGCTACCAACATTGTCGGAGAAGCCGCTGATGGCGACGCTGAGCACGGCGCCAAGGATCATCATCCAGGCGCCGCCGGCCACGGTGCCGGTGTAGCTGAACCAGAACACCCGGGACATGGGTGTTGAGCTCGGCAGGTACCGCGAGTAGTCCGCCACATAGGGCGCGTAGGAGAGCTGCCAGGTCACGGCGATGCTCACTGCCACCAGGAACTTCGACAGCGAGAATCCTGCCGGCGACCACTGCTCCGCAGGGATCGGTAGGCTCAGGGCGAGCCCCGTGGCGACCAGGAACACCAGGATGGAGAGGATCGACAGCACCTTTTGCAGACGATGGATAAGTCGGTAGCCGTAGAGCGCCACTACAAAGCACAGCGCGCCGATCAGGTAGATGTTGCCGTCGCCACCCAAGGGGCTGACCGATTCGATGGCCTGGGCAGCCAGCAAGGTGTTGCTGACGAAGAAGCCGAGGTAGATGAGCATGACGAACAGCAGCGGCAGCACTGCGCCAATCACGCCGAACTGGGCACGGCTCTGAATCATCTGCGGAATGCCCAGCTTGGGGCCCTGGGCCGAGTGGGAGGCCATGAAGATGGCGCCAATCAGCGATCCGAGGGTGATCGCCACGGCGCTCCAGAACAGGTTCAGGCCGATGACCACCGGCAGCACCCCGGAGGCGATGGTGGTGATGTTCATGTTGGCGCCGAACCAGATGTAGAACAGCGAGCCGGGTTTGCCATGGCGTTCGCTTTCAGGGATGAAATCGATGCTTCTTTTCTCGACATTCATGGCGGTCACTCCTGCGGCTGGAGGCTGGGCTGAAGGCTGGATTGCAGGCGAGCGATGGCCTGGGGCAGCGTGTCGGGCCGGTGGGCGAAGAGGTCCGGGGATGCCGGTTTGCAGGAGCTGAAGTCATCTCCATGCAAGGCCCGCAGAAATTGCTCGCAGTTGAACAGTTCGATGGAGTAGACCCAGTTGGCCATGATCAGCAGTGCAGAGTAATGCGCCGCGCTGGTGGTCGAGGTGCAGGCGTCGGCGATGAGGTCGACCCGATAGCCGAGGGCGAAGGCATCGAGCACCGTGCTCAGCACACAGGCGTCGGTGAGCACGCCGGAGACCATCAAGCGGCTGATGCCGAGGCGCTTCAGCTGTGCATCCAGTTCGGTGCGATGAAAGGCGCTGTAGCGTGGTTTGTCGATGACGGGATCGCCGGGCTGGGGTGCCAAGCGTGGGAGGATTTCCACCTGGCGGGTGCCGGCACAATAGCTGGCGGGACGCCCCAGAGCGTCCAGTGGCTCGCCGGGCGGAAGGTCCGAGGCGTCTGCATTGTTGATATGTCGCGTGAAGATGACGGGGATGCTGGCAGCTCGTGCGGCATCGATCAGCTTGGCGCAGTTGTCGATCACAGCCTCGAAGCCCTGCAGGTGGAAGCCATCCTCCTGCTGCATATCGATGACCAGGTAGGCGATATCGTTTCTCATGGGCAACTCTTGTTCTTGTGCAGAAAATGCAGGCAGCCCACCCCCGGCGCCGTGGGTGCACGGATGCCAGGGCCGGGAGCTCGATGGGGCGAGCTGGCTGCCAGGTGCGTTCAGCGGGGGGAGTTGCTCAGGAAACTATTGCCCAGAAGCCGTTCTGCTTGGCGGCGACGGCGGGACGCAGACGTTTCAGGTGAACGTGCGAAGGGGTCCACTTGCCCCGCAGGTAAGCCATTGCGGCTCCGGGCAGTGGTTGGGCATTGCAGGTGATCAGGCCTTCGTTCATGGGGCTGTCGACCATTTTCATGGGAGGCGTGGCCGGATCGCCCGATCCGGCCACGTGAAGCGATGACTCAGTTGAACGCCGGCACTACGTGCTTGATGAATAGCTCCAGCGACTTCTTCTTCTCGGCGTGGGACAGGCTGTTGTCGGCCCAGAAGCTGAACTCGTCCACGCCCAGTTCCTGGTAGTGGCGAATGCGCGCGATGACTTCTTCGGGAGTGCCGATCATGGTGTTCTTGCGGATGTTCTCCAGTTCGAACTCCGGACGGTCCTTGAACTTCTCTTCCGGGCTCGGTTGAAGGATGCCGTTGACCGGGACTTCCTTGTTGCCGAACCAGGCATCGAAGGTACGGTAGAAGCGTGAGATGGCGGCGGCACCGACCTTCCAGCCTTCGGTATCTTCAGGGCTATGGACGTGGGTGTGGCGCAGCACCATCAGTTGCGGACGCGGCACGTCGGGATTGTTGGCCAGGGCGGTTTCGAACTTATTCTTCAGGTCCACCACTTCTTCGTCGCCCTTCATCAGCGGGGTGACCATCACGTTGCATCCATTGGCCACGGCGAAGTTGTGGGAGTCCGGGTCGCGGGCGGCGATCCAGATCGGCGGATGCGGCTGCTGGATCGGACGCGGCGACGAAGTGGAGGTGGGGAACTTCCAGATCTCGCCTTCGTGGGCGTAGTCGCCCTGCCACAGGGCCTTGACCACCGGGACCATCTCCCGCAGGTACTGGCCGCCTGCGGTGGCCGGCATGCCGCCTGCCATGCGGTCGAATTCGTACTGGTATGCGCCACGGGCCAGGCCCACCTCCATGCGGCCATTGCTGATCACGTCGAGCAGGGCGCATTCGCCGGCTACGCGGATCGGGTGCCAGAAGGGCGCGATGATGGTACCGGCGCCCAGGCGAATGGTGCTCGTGCGGGCTGCGAGGTAGGAGAGCAGCGGCATGGGGCTTGGCGAAATGGTGTACTCCATGGCGTGGTGCTCGCCGATCCATACGGTGCTGAAGCCGCCGGCTTCGGCCATCAACGTCAGCTCGGTGAGATCTTCGAAGAGCTGGCGGTGGCTGATCTGCTCGTCGTAACGCTCCATATGCACGAACAAAGAAAATTTCATGATGCTTTCCTCGAACCTGTGTCTGTTCGGCCCTGGACTGGCCGGCTGCGGTGAAGCGTGCACTGCGCTCCTGTTTCGTTGATTCCGCTGCGTCAGTAGGACGCCTCAAGCAAGGCGGAGCGGATCGCTGAATATTGGTATACCATAATACAGGTTGTCTGCAAGATCTTTCTCCCGGATCCCGCAGGGTTGCCGGGTGGCTCAGGCAAACGCCGGCAGGGCGCCCATCTTGCCGCGGCAATAGATCATCGGTGCGACGGTCTGTTCGGGCACGATCAGGTTCTTTACCGCCCCCACCAGGATGGCGTGGTCACCACCTTCGTATTCACGCCACAGCTCGCACTCGATGATGGCAGTGGCGTTGCTGAGCAGCGGGTTACCCAGTTCGCTCAGGGTCCATTCAATGCCTTGCGCCTTGTCCTTGCCCTTCTTGGCGAAGGCATAGGCTTCATCGCGCTGATCGGCTGAAAGCAGGTGGATGGCGAAGCGCTTGCTCTTGATCAGAACCGGGTAGGAGTCGGAGCTGTAGTTGGGGCAGAAGAGCACCAGGGCCGGGTCCATGGACAGGGAACTGAAGGCGCTGGCGGTCAGCCCGACGATCTGGCCGTCGTCATCCAGGGTGGTGATCACGGTGACGCCGGAGGGGAAGGAGCCCATGACTTGTTTGTAGGCATTGGTGTCGATCATTTCGGGTACCTATCGGGTGCATTGGCTGCGACCGGCAGCGCTAATGTGTCTGATGGTATACCGTAATATTGCCAATGCAAGCACTATTTTCCAAGGCTCGACAGCCCGCCGACGAACGTCGCCTTGTACCCTGTAGGCCTTAATCTACGCGGCTTAAAGTAACTTCAAGTGGTTCATGAGGCAGCTGTTCTTGCCTCCAGTCAGGGCTTGGGGGTTCAGTAAACGTTTTGCCTGATTGGTGGAATACCATAATATGGTGTTCTGCTATCCGGTCGCCGACACCAGCATGGTCAACCCACTGCCCGGTAGTCAGGCCCTGCGTGGCCCTTCCTACAAAGACAATAAGCAAGGCAATACGATGTCCGAGACTTCCCAGCACACACCGCTGATCGAGAACCATACCGTCGATTACGTACCGCCTGCCGAACGCCATGGCAAGGCACGCGACCTCTTCACGCTCTGGTTCAGCACCAATATCGCCCCGCTGCCGATCGTCACGGGTGCCATGGTGGTTCAGGTGTTCCACCTTGACCTGCTCTGGGGCATGCTGGCGATTGTGCTGGGCCATATGATCGGCGGCGTCTTCATCGCCCTGGCCTCCGCCCAGGGCCCGCAGATGGGCATTCCGCAGATGGTCCAGAGCCGCGGCCAGTTCGGCCGTTACGGCGCGCTGTTGATCGTCTTCTTCGCGGCGATCATCTATGTCGGCTTCTTCATCTCCAACATCGTCCTGGCGGGTGAGTCGATCCACGGCATCGCCCCTTCGGTGCCGATGCCGGCCGCGATCATCATCGGCGCTATCAGCGCCACCGCCATCGGCGTGATCGGCTACCGCTTCATCCACACCCTCAACCGCGTCGGCACCTGGGTGATGGGCGGCGCACTGCTGGCTGGCTTCGCCTACATCTTCTGCAATGAGTTGCCGGCAGACTTCTTCAGTCGCGGGAGCTTCAACCTGTCCGGCTGGCTGGCCACGATCTGCCTGGGGATCATCTGGCAGATAAGCTTCTCGCCCTATGTATCCGACTACTCGCGTTACTTGCCGGCCAGCGTCGGTATCGCCCGACCTTTCCTGGCTACTTACGCCGGCGCCTGCCTGGGCACCATCCTTTCCTTCAGCTTCGGAGCCGTAGCCGTGCTGGCCACCCCGGAAGGTACCGAAGCGATGGCGGCCGTAAAACAGGCAACCGGTGTGCTTGGCCCTCTGCTGATGCTGTTGTTCCTGCTCAACATCATCAGCCACAACGCGCTCAACCTTTATGGCGCTGTGTTGTCCATCGTCACCTCGATCCAGACCTTCGCCGGAAACTGGACCCCCAGCGTGCGCGTGCGGGTCATCCTGTCGGCGCTGGTGCTGGGCGGCAGCTGCCTGATGGCGCTGGGCGCCTCCGCGAACTTCATTTCTCACTTCATCGGCCTGATCCTGGCTCTGCTGCTGGTACTGGTGCCATGGGCCTCGATCAACCTGATCGACTTCTACTTGATCAAGCGTGCCCGCTACGACATCACCTCGATCTTCCAGGCCGATGGTGGAATCTACGGGCGCTTCAATGCTCACGCGATTACGGCTTATTTCATTGGCATTCTGGTGCAGCTGCCGTTCGCCAATACCGCGATCTATATTGGGCCCTACGCCAACTACGTCGAGGGTGTGGACCTGTCCTGGCTGGTGGGGCTGCTGGTGACCTGCCCGCTGTATTACTGCCTGGCGACCCGCAGCAAGGAGCCGGTCGGGGTGTTGCACATGGCAGATTGACTGAAACCGATCCGCACAGGATTTCCTGTGCCTTCGCCCCGTCCTGCGATGCAGGCGGGGCTTTTTGTTACCTGCGATTCAGGGCTTTATCCGACCCGGAAAGTCGTGCGTTCGCCAGCAAGCTGGCCCCTACGGGCGTTGCCCTTCGATCGCGGGATGATCGGTTGCGCGAACCCAGGCGGCTGAGGCCACGTCGATGTAGGAGCGAGCTTGCTCGCGAACGTGAGCCGTGCTTTCGCCAGCAAGCTGGCTCCTACGGGTGTTGCCATTCGATTGCAGGATCGGTTGCGCGAATTCGGTCGGCTGAGGCCGCGTCGATGTAGGCGCAAGCTTGCTTGCGAATGGGAGCCGTGCTTTCGCCAGCAAGCTGGCGCCTGCGGGGGGAGGGGTAGCTCGGCGGTCGACGGACACAGCAAAAAGAAACCCCCTGCCCTCGGGACGAAGGGTAGGGGGCTGTAAAGGAAGATCAGGACTCAGTGCGCGCCAGCGGCTTTGCTCAGGTCGCTCTCATTCCACTCGCTGTAGACGCAGGCATCGGCCGCCGCCCAGCGCACGCGCACCGGCGCGCCAGGTTGCAGGGGCTGGGTGGCGCCGGAGAGTTCTTTCAGCGTCAGATTAGTTCCGCCGGCGGTGACCACACTGCAGGTCAGGCTTTCGCCGAGGAACACAGTCTCCGCAACCTTGGCCTGGATCTCGTTCCAGCCGGCCGCCAGCGGCGTTTGTGAAGCCTGGTCTGGGGTCAGTACCTGGGCTTTTTCCGGACGTACCATCAGCACCAGCTCCTGGCCATTTTGCAGGCCTGCGGTGGGGCGGATGGCCAGGGCTTGGCCCTCGAAGGTCGCCGCGGCATTGCCCTGGGCCTTGACCTTGAGGAAGTTGGAGTTGCCAAGGAAGGAAGCGACGAAGGCATTTGGTGGATTCTGGTACAGGTCATAACCGCTGCCCAGGCCGACGATCTTGCCGTGGCTGAAGATGGCGATGCGCTGGGACAGCCGCATGGCTTCTTCCTGGTCGTGGGTCACGTAGACGATGGTGATGCCGAGGCGGCGATGCAGGTGGCGCAGTTCATCCTGCAGGTCTTCGCGCAGCTTCTTGTCCAGGGCGCCCAGGGGTTCGTCCATCAGCAGGATGCGTGGCTCGTACACCAGGGCCCGGGCGATGGCGACGCGCTGTTGTTGGCCACCGGACAGCTGGGCTGGGCGGCGGTGGGCGAACTGCTCCAGCTGTACCAGCTTGAGCATGGCTTCGACCCGGCGCTCGCGCTCACCGGCAGCCTGCTTGCGGATGGCCAGCGGGAAGCCGATGTTGTCGCGCACATTGAGATGGGGGAACAGCGAATAGCGCTGGAACACCATGCCGATGCCGCGCTTGTGCGACGGCACGTTCACCAGGGATTTGCCGTCCACCAGGATTTCCCCGGAGCTGGGCGTCTCGAACCCGGCCAGCATCGACAGGGTGGTGCTCTTGCCGGAGCCGCTGGAGCCGAGGAAGGTGAGGAATTCACCGTCCTGGATGTCCAGGTTGATGTTGTCCACGGCGGCAAAGTCGCCGTAGTGCTTGTTCAGGTTGCGCAGGCTGACCAGGGTCTTTTGTTCGCGGGTGTCTTGGATTACGGCACTCATTTCATATACCTCGGCGCTCAGGCGCTGACTTCGTTGCGCCGACGCAGGGCGACGGCGATCACCATGACAAGGACGGACAGGCCGATAAGCAGCGTCGAGGCGACGGCAATCACCGGGGTCAGGTCCTGGCGCAGGGTGGTCCACATTTTCACGGGCAGGGTCTGCAGGGTAGGGCTGGCCATCATCACGCTCAGCACCACTTCATCCCAGGAGACCAGGAAGGCGAACAGCGCGCCGGACATCATGCCGGGGCGGATGCCGGGGAAGGTCACCTTGAACACCGCCTGCAGCCGCGAGGCGCCGCAGATCACCGCGGCATCCTCGATGGACTGATCGAACAGCTTCAGCGAGTTGATGATCGAGATGATGGTAAAGGGCAGGGCGACGATCACGTGACTGACCACGAAGGAGAACAGCGTGCCGGTGTAGCCAAGCTTGAGGAACAGGGCATACACGGCGACCGCGATGATCACCAGCGGCACGATCATCGGCAGGGTGAACAACGCGTAGAGCATCTCACGGCCGGGGAACTTGCCACGCACCAGGGCGAAGGCGGTGGGCAGGCCCAGCGCGACAGAGCACACCGTAGTGAGCAGCGCTACCTTGAGGCTGGTGAAGGCCGATTCCATCCACTCCGCATTGGAGAAAAACTGCCCGTACCACTTCAGCGTCCAGCCCGGCGGCGGAAACACCAGCCACTGGGAGGAGCCGAACGACAGCAGCACAATGAAAATGATCGGCAGCAGCAGGAAGGCCGCAATCGCCCCCGTGGTGAGGTAGAGGCCGATGCGCAAGCGCGGGCCCATGGCGTTGGGTGACAGCAGCATGGCGGCTTACCTCGCAGTGCTCGAAGCCACCGGGGATTCCGGTTGCAGCTTCAGGTAGAAGTAGAACAGCACCAGGGTGATCGCGATCAGCAGCGCTGCTGCAGCGCTGGCCAGGCCCCAGTTGAGGAAAGACTGCACCTGCTGGACGATGAACTCCGGCAGCATCATGTTCTGCGCGCCGCCCAGCAGCGCCGGGGTGACGTAGTACCCGAGCGACATGACGAAGACCATCAGGCCGCCGGAAAACAGCCCGGGTCGGCACAGCGGCAGGAACACCTTGAAGAAGTTGGTCCAGGGGCTGGCGCCGCAGATCGAGCCGGCCTGCAGCACCATGGGGTCGATGGCCGACATGGTGGCCTGCAGCGGCAATACGATGAACGGGATCATGATGTAGCTCATGCCGATCACCACGCCGGTGAGGTTGTGCACCATCTCCAGCGGCTGATCGATGATGCCCATCGCCATCAGCGCCTTGTTGATCACCCCCGAGGCTTGCAGCAGCACCAGCCAGGAGTAGGTCCGCGCCAGTAGGCTGGTCCACATCGACAGCAGCACGATGTTCAGCAGCCAGCGGCCCCAGCCGCGCGGCACCAGGGTGATCACCCAGGCCAGGGGGAAGCCCAGCAGCAGGCTGATCAGGGTCACCAGGCCGCCGACGGCGAAGGTATTGAACAGCACGCGGGCATACGCCGAGTTGGCGAACAACTGCTCGTAGTTGCCCAGGCCCGGTGTCGGCTCCAGCACGCCGCGCAGCAACAGGCCGATCAGCGGGGCGAGGAAGAACAGACCCAGGAACAGCAGGGCCGGGATCAGGTTGGGAGCGCCACGCCAGCGCAGCGCAGTTTGTTTGTCATGCTTCATCGGCACAGCCTTGGTGTCAGGGGCGCCGGTGGCGCGGGAAGCGCCTCCGGCAACCTTGGCTGATGAAGTGGGACGAAGGCTAGCCGCTTTCATTTGACCAGCCATTCGTTCCACCGGGCAGCGATGGCCGGACCGTTCTTGGCCCAGTACGCATAGTCGAGGGTGATCTGATCCTTAGCGTAGGCGGTCGGCAGGTTGGGGGCGAGATCGCCTTTGAGCTGACTGACGCTGTCGACGTTCACCGGGGCGTAGGCGGTGAGGTTGGCGAAGTCGGCCTGCCCCTTGGCGCCGCTCGCGTTGGCCAGGAACTTCATGGCCGCTTCCTTGTTCTTCGCGCCCTTGGGAATGACCAGGAAGTCGGCCATGACCAGGTTCTGCTTCCAGCTCACGCCAACCGGCGCGCCGTCCTGTTGCAGGGCATAGATGCGGCCGTTCCAGAACTGGCCCAGGCTGGCTTCGCCGGAAGCGAGCAGTTGCTGGGACTGGGCGCCGCCGCCCCACCAGACGATGTCTTTCTTGATGGTGTCGAGTTTCTTGAAGGCCCGGTCCAGGTCCAGCGGATAGAGCTTGTCGGCGGGTACACCGTCGGCCAGCAAGGCCAGTTCCAGTACGCCGGGGCTCGGCCATTTGTAGAGAGCGCGCTTGCCCGGGTAGTTGGCCGTATCGAAGAGGGCGGTCCAGTCCTGAGGAGCCTTGCCGCCGAGCTTGCCCTGGTTGAAGCCGAGCACGAAGGAGAAGTAGAAGGAGCCGACACCATGGTCGGAAACGAAGCGCGGGTCGATCTTGTCGCGCTGGATGACGTTGAAGTCCAGCGGCTCGAGCAGGCCTTCGCTGGCGGCGCGCAGGGCGAAGTCGGCTTCGACGTCGACGATGTCCCACTGCACGTTGCCGCTTTCCACCATGGCCTTCAGCTTGCCGTAGTCGGTGGGACCGTCTTGAACCACGCGAATGCCGCTGGCCTCGCTGAACGGGTCAGCCCAGGCCTGCTTCTGCGCGTCCTGGGTGGTGCCGCCCCAGCTGACGAAGCTGAGGCTTTCAGCGGCGATGGCGGCGGTGCCGGTCGCGGTCAGGAATGCTGCGGCTAGAACCGCGGTTGCACATTTCTTAAACACCATCTTGCTTGCCCTCATTGTTGTGTTTGTACGCAAGCGGGCCTTGCTTGCCCGCTTATCTGGAGCAGTGGGCCCTCAGGAGGGCCATCAAGAGCGACCGTGCCGGATGCTGTTGTTCGTGCTGTTCCTTGCGGGCGCACTCGGCAAATAGTTCGGCCTACGGAATGTCATATTATGGTATTCCAAACTTTGTGCAAGTCCTCCGCGTTGCCAGTTATCGCTGTTACCGCTGCAAGCCGCATCATTGGGACGAATGGTTGGGTGCGCGATATCCCTTGGGACGCGCTTGTGGGGGCGAATTCATTCGCGAAGGGCTGCGCAGTTGCCCCATTGGCCTTTCAGGGCAGACCTTCGGCCTGCTCAGCGAATGATTTCACCCCTGTAGCCCGGATGATGGGTATCGCTGCGCTCCACCCATCCTTACAAGAGCCTGAACCGTAGGATGGGTGGAGCAACGCGACCCCATCGCCCTGGTTCAGCCCTCGAACGGAATGGTCTCCACCACTTCCAGGTCGTAACCGGTCAGCCCTGCGTACTTCAGCGGAGCGCCCAAGTGGCGCAGCTTGCCGACGCCCAGGTCCTGGAGGATCTGCGCACCGGTGCCCACCTCGGAATAGATGCGCGACTGCGAACGAGTGAACTGCCGGCGTGGCTGGGTCAGTTGCGGTATGCGTTCCAGCAGCGCTTGCGAGGTTTCGTTATTGGCCAGCACCACGACCACGCCATGTCCGGCTTCGGCAACCTTCTCCAGGGCCGCCCAGAGGGTCCAGTTCTTTGGCCCGGTGTACTCAGCGCCGACCAGGTCACGCAGCGGGTCGATGACGTGCACGCGCACCAGGGTCGGTTCGTCACGGCGGATGTCACCCATGACCATGGCCAGGTGTACGCCACCCTCGATGCGGTCCTCAAAGGTGACCAGGCGGAAGGTGCCATGGACCGTGGGCAGTTCGTGCTCGCCGATACGGGTGACGGTGTGCTCGGTGCTGAGGCGGTAGTGAATGAGGTCGGCGATGGTGCCGATCTTGATCCCGTGCTTCTCGGCAAAGGCTTCCAGATCGGGTCGGCGGGCCATGCTGCCATCATCGTTCATCACCTCGACTATCACCGAGGCGGGGCCGAATCCGGCCAGGCGCGCCAGGTCGCAGCCGGCCTCGGTGTGTCCGGCGCGGGTCAACACACCGCCTTCGCGGGCGCGTAGTGGGAAGATATGGCCGGGCTGCACCAGGTCTTCGGCACAGGCTTCTGGCGCTACGGCGGTGAGCACGGTGTGGGCGCGGTCGGCGGCGGAGATGCCGGTGGTGACGCCGGTGGCGGCTTCGATCGAGACGGTGAAGGCAGTGGCAAATGCGCTGCCGTTGGCGGGCACCATCTGCTCCAGGCCTAGGTGCTGGCAGTGCTCGTCAGTCAATGTCAGGCAGATCAGGCCGCGGGCTTCGCGGGCCATGAAGTTGATGGCATCGGGCGTACACATTTCCGCCGCCAGTAGCAGGTCGCCCTCATTCTCGCGGTCCTCGTCGTCGACCAGGAGGACCATCTTTCCCTGACGGTAGTCTTCGATGATTTCTTCGATGCGGTTGAACGGCATGGCGGTGTACCTGGTGTGGATGGCATGATGGGTAATCTGGTATACCATAATACCAATTTAGCCGAAACAGCTGAGGTCACCATGAAGGCTTACTGGATTGCCCACGTCGATGTGACGGACCCAACCCAATACAGCGAATACACCCGTCGTGCTCCGGCTGCTTTTGCCCAGTATGGTGGCAAGCTGCTCGCCCGTGGCGGCCGCTCCCAGGCGATGGAGGGGCGGGCGACACCGCAGCGCAGTGTGGTCATCGAGTTCACTTCCTACGAGCAGGCACTGGCCTGTTATCACTCGCCTGAATACCAGGAGGCCTGCCGGTACCGCGAGGGCGCTGCGCGTGCTGAAGTGATAATAGTCGAGGGGGTGGAGGTGTCGGTTGGGTCGGGCAGCGTTCTGCCGAGCTGAGCGAAGCCCAAGATTGCCGTGGCAGGAGGTCGGGATTGTTGGGCTTCGCTACGCGCTGCCCAATCTACAAGAAGGCGGAGAGACGGATTATCGGATGAAATGAATCTTCCCGGTATCGTCATTGCCCATGTAGATCCCATACACCCCGGCTTGGCACTCCTCGATATAGCGCTCGAGGATCTGCCGGATTGCCGGGTAGTAGATGCTCTCCCAGGGGATCTCCTCGGGAGCGAAGAAGCGGTAGTCGAGGGTTTCCGGCCCATGCTGGCCAGTCACTTCGACTGCCGAGGCGCGGAAGATGATGTACACCTCGCTGATCTTCGGCACGCTGAAGATGGAATAGGGTGAGATGATCTCGGCGCGCACGCCGCTCTCTTCCCATACCTCGCGCAGAGCCGCCTGCTCGGTGGTTTCGCCGTTCTCCATGAATCCTGCCGGCAGGGTCCAGGTGCCGGGGCGCGGCGGGATGGCGCGCTGGCACAGCAGATACTTGCCGTCCTGCTCGATGATGCAGCCGGCAATGACCTTGGGGTTTTCGTAGTGGATGTAGCCACAGCCTGCGCAGATCAGCCGTTCGTGGGTATCCCCGGCAGGTTGCCGGCGGCTCAGTTCACCTGAGCCGCAGTGGGGGCAGAAGCGCAGGGTGGGCATGGCATCAGCGTCCTATGCGCGGCTCTTTGAGGGCGATGGGCATGGCCATGTCGCGTACCTTGCCCGGCTCGTCCTGCTTGGACTTGAGATAGTCCAAGGCCACTTTGGCAGCAGCGCGGACGTGGTCAACCGAGGCCTGGTGAGCAGCGAGCGGGTCGCCGCTCTTGATCGCCTCGACGATGCGCTCCATCTCCAGGTTGCTAGCCCCGCGGCGGTTGGCCTGGGACACGGAGGTCGCACGCAGGTAGCTGATGCGCGCCTGCAGCTGGCGCAGTTGGGTGGCGGCGATGTGGTTGCCGGAACCTTCCAGCAGCACATCGTAGAAGCCTTGCACGGAGTCCAGGACCTGCTGCAGTTCGCCTTCTTCGAGGGCTTTGCGGTTTTCCTCGAGGGCCTTTTCCAGGGCGCGGATGTCCTTGGCCTTGGCGTTGAGGGTGAAGAGTTGGACGATCAGGCCTTCGAGCACGCAGCGCAGCTCGTAGATGTCGCAGGCATCTTCCAGGGTGATGATCGCCACGCGCGGACCCTTGGCATCGGCGAACTCCACCAAGCCTTCGGACTCGAGATGGCGCAGGGCTTCGCGTACCGAGGTACGGCTGACACCGAGGCGGTCGCACAGGTCGCGCTCTACCAGGCGGTCACCAGGCAGCAGCTGGAAGTTCAGGATGGCTCCGCGCAGCTTGTCGAGCACGATCTCGCGCAAGGTGACGGGATTGCGGTTGACCTTGAAGCTGTCGTCGAGGGGCAAGCGTTTCATGTGGTCCGCTCTGGTTATGGCTGTCCATAGGATGAACGACGGAGTCGGGTGGGGCTCCGTCATCGACTGGCGTCAGCAATCAACCCAGGTCTTCGGCATCGGCCTCGGCGAAGGCTTCGCGAGCGATGCGGAAACTGTCCACTGCCGCCGGAACGCCGCAATAGATACCGACCTGAAGCAGGATTTCACGGATCTGCTCACGGCTCAGGCCATTGCGCAGGGCGCCGCGAACATGCAGCTTCAATTCATGCGGCCGGTTGAGTGCCGAAATCATGGCCAAGTTTATCATGCTGCGTTCTTTCAGCGACAAACCCTCCCGGCCCCAGACATGGCCCCAGCAGTACTCGGTGACCAGTTCCTGCAGGGGGCGGGTGAAATCGTCGGCATTCTGGATCGACTTGTTCACGTAGGCCTCGCCCAGCACCTGGGTGCGGATCTCCAGGCCTTTTTCGTATTTCTCGTTGCTCATGAAAGGCTGCTCCTGTTCGGTACCCGTGTAGGAGCGAGCTTGCTCGCGAATGACCAGCTTCGCGAGCAAGCTCGCTCCTACAGGGCTCCAGCAACAAAAAAGGGCCGCTGCCGAGAGTGGCGACGGGCGGCCCTGAAGGGTGACTCAGGCGATATCCGGCAGGGCGCCGAGCTTGCCCCGGTGGTAGACCATGGGCGTCACCTCCTCCTTGGGCAGAATCAGGTTCTTCACCGCGCCGACTATGATGGCGTGGTCGCCACCGTCGTATTCGCGCCACAGTTCGCATTCGATGATGGCGGTGGCCTTCGCCAGCAGCGGGTTGCCCAGCTCGCTCAGGTGCCACTCGATGCCCTGGGCCTTGTCCTTGCCCTTTTTGGCGAAGGCATAGGCTTCCGCCTGCTGGTCGGCACAGAGCAGGTGGATAGCAAACTGCTTGCTATCGCGCAGGATCGGGTAGGTGTCCGAGGCGTAGTTGGGGCAGAACAGCACCAGGGCCGGGTCGATGGACAGGGCGCTGAAGGCGCTGGCGGTGATGCCGACAATCTCGCCGTCGCTGTCCAGGGTCGTGACCACGGTGACGCCGGAGGGAAAGGAGCCCATCACTTCTTTGTAGATGCCGGGTTCGATCATCTCGATTCTCCTCTCAACGCATCACGAAGGGGTCGGGCATGGGCGTTTGCGAGAGGTTGATCCACACCGTTTTCAGTTCGGTATAGGCCAGCACCGAGTCGATGCCGCTCTCGCGGCCGTAGCCGCTGTTGTGGAAACCGCCGATGGGTGCCATCGCGGACACCGCACGGTAAGTGTTGACCCAGATGATTCCGGAACGCACGTCGCGAGCCATGCGATGGGCGCGGCCCAGATCGCGGGTCCAGATGCCGGCGGCGAGGCCGAACTGGGAGTCGTTGGCGATCGCCAGCGCTTCGGCCTCGTCCTTGAAGCGAATGACCGAGGCCACTGGGCCGAAGACCTCTTCCTGCATGATCTTCATCGAGTTGCGGTCGCACTCGAACAGGGTCGGCTCGTAGTACCAGCCTTTGCCATCCACTTCCGGGCGTTTGCCACCCAGGCGCAGACGCGCACCCTCGGCCAGGGCGTCGGCGACCAGGCCTTCGACCACAGCGAGTTGCTGTGCGGTGGCCATGGGGCCCATCTCGCTGCTTTCGTCCTGCGGATTGCCGATGCGGATGCGCTGGGCGCGGGCGACCAGGCGCTCGACGAACTCGTCGTAGATTTCGTCCTGCACCAGCAGGCGCGAGCCGGCCACGCAGCTTTGCCCGGAGGCGGCATAGATGCCGGCCACGGCGCCATTGATGGCGCTGTCCAGGTCGGCGTCGGCGAAGATGATGTTCGGCGACTTGCCGCCCAGCTCCAGGGACAGCTTGGCGAAGTTCTCTGCACTGCTGCGCACTACGTGGCGTGCGGTCGCGGCGCCGCCGGTGAAGGCGATCTTGCGCACCAGAGGGTGACGGGTAAGGGCGGCGCCGGTGCTGGGGCCAAAGCCGGTAACCACGTTGACTACGCCCGCCGGAATGCCCGCTTCAAGCGCCAGCCGGGCCAGCTCGAGGATGGTCGCCGAGGCGTGTTCGGAGGGCTTGAGCACGATAGTGTTGCCAGCGGCCAGGGCTGGGGCCAGCTTGATTGCGGTGAGGTACAGCGGGCTGTTCCACGGGATGATCCCGGCCACCACGCCCAGCGGCTCGTGCACCGTGTAGGCGAACAGGTCGGGCTTGTCCAGTGGCAGGGTGCCGCCTTCGAGCTTGTCGGCGAGGCCTGCGGTGTAGTGGAAGAACTCCGGCAGGTAGCCGACCTGGCCGCGAGTCTCGCGGATCAGCTTGCCGTTGTCGCGGCTCTCCAGTTGCGCCAGGTGCTCCTTGTTCTCGGCGATCAGGTCGCCCAGGCGGCGCAACAACTTGCCCCGTGCGGTGGCCGTCAGGCCTCGCCAGGCGGGGCCTTCGAAAGCTTTCTGCGCGGCCTGGACCGCGCGCTCGACGTCCGCTTCATCGGCATCGGGCAGTTCCGCCCAGGGCTCGGCCAGTGCCGGATTAAGGCTTTGGAAGGTCTTGCCGGACAGCGCATCGACCCATTGTCCATCGATGCACATCTGGAAGCGTGCGAGCGTCATGCGACGATCCCCTTTGCTTGATTCTGTGAGGACTGCGCGCGGTGGAGGAAGTCCAGCAGCATCTGGTTGACCAGGCGCGGCGACTCCACCGGCATCATGTGGCGTTGCTCGTCGAGCACGGCCACCTCGGCTCCGGGAATGCGCTCGGCCAACTGCCGGGCCATTTCGGGCGTCGATCCCGGGTCCAGTTCGCCGGTGGCGACCAGGGTCGGTACCTGGATGCTGCCCAGATCATCGACCCGGTACATGTCCTGGGTGGCGAACAGCTCATAGGTAGTCAGATAGCCCTGCGGATCGTTACTGGCAAGGGTCTGGCGGATGGCTGCGATCTGTGCCGGGTTGGCTGCCTGGTACTCGCGGCTGAACCAGCGGGACAAGGCGGCTTCGGCGTTGGCATCCGGACCATGTTCGGCGGCCTGTCGAGTGCGCTCGATCACGCCAGCGCGCTGTTCGGCGCTGCGGTTGAACACACTGTTGAGGATGACCAGACCTTCCAGGCGCTGCGGGTAGTGCAGGGCGAAGGCCCGTGCCACCAGACCGCCCATCGAGAAGCCGATGACGGTGGCCTGGGGAACCTGCAGGTGCTCCAGCAACTCGTGCAACTGGTCGGCATAGCCGGCCAGCCCGGTGCCCGGGTGAGGGCGCGGGCTGGCGCCGTGGCCGAGCATGTCGTAGGCGATGACCTGGAAGTCCGGCGCGAGGCCGACGATCTGGCCTCCCCACATCTCTTTGTTCAGGCCGACGCCGTGGATCAGTATCACGGGGTGGCCTTGGCCGGTCGCCAGATAGCTGGTGCCGGCCGGGGTGCGTTCAGCGGTGAGCCGAATCATGGATCGCTCCTGCACGGGCCTTGGGGTCACTGGGCCTGCTCGGCAGCCAGTTCTTCCAGATCGATGTAGCGGTTGCCGATGCGCGGGTGCAGACGGCCACCGTCGGCGGCACCCAGGACGACGATGATCTCGTCGGCGCGCGGTGCGTCTTCGATCTGCATTTCCAGGGTGATGTAGTGGGAGCGCAGGCCCTCGTCGTCCTTGTGCATCATCGGGATCTGGATGGAGGTGCCCGGGCCGCCGCGCTTGTTGGTGAAGCTCAGGTAGCTCTTGGCGTTCACTGCCTGGCGGTAGTGATTGCCGAAGCGCAGGGTGTGGATCACGGCAGAGGCGTGCTCGATCTCACCGTCTGCACCGACCACGGCTGCCTTGCCGTAGGCCTCGATCTTTGCAGCACCGCCGATGGTGGCGGTCAGGCGCTCGACCATCATGGCGCCGAGGTCGGAACAGTTGGCCTTGATTTCCGGCTTGAGGTCTTCGACGAAGCCACGGCCGAGCCATGGATTCTTGATCACTACAGCGAGGCCCACCATGGTCACCGGCTTATCAGTGGCTTTGCCGCCCTCGATGAAGGTTTCCTCGATGTAGGTGACGATCTTGCGAATCTCGAAACTCATTGGACGCTCCTGGTGCAGTGAATAGGGGGCGGTGCTGTCGGCACCTTGTTTGGTATCATGGTATACCATAATACGTCTTGCGCAAGTCAAGCTTTCAAATCGCCGTTCATCGCCCGAGCCACTGCGTTCTGTGGGCTCACTATTAGCCGATTTCGCTGGCGGAGATGCAGGATCGAATTAATGGTTTCTGGTATACCATAATACGCAAAATATGCGTAGCCTGACAGCTACCGACTATCTGGAGGTGGGAGTGCCGGGGCAGGAGGTTTGCGCGCCGTGGTCGGGAAGATGAAGAGGCAGGCGGCGGGCTGGGCCCGTCGTCTATCTGCAAAGAAGAAGTCAAAGGTTGAGGGCAGCGGGATTGCCAGGGGCTCTCAGTGCCACGCCGACTGCTTCTCCCAAGCCTTGAACTGATCCGCCGGAATTGGTTGGCTGATTCGGTAGCCCTGGGCGATGTCGCAGCCGAACTGCCCCAATTGGGTCAGGGTGAGTTGGTCCTCCACGCCTTCGGCAACGACCGTCAGGTCGAGGTTGTGGGCGAGTTCGATGATCGAGCGCACGATCTTCGCCGAGCCGTCGTTGCTGGTCATGTCGGTGACGAAGGACTGGTCGATCTTCAGCGAATCCACCGGCAGTTTCTGCAGGTAGGCCAGCGAGGAGTAGCCGGTGCCGAAGTCATCGATAGTCAGGTGGGATTCGAGTTTCTTCAGTTCACACAGGGTGTCCAGCGCCGCGACAGGGTCTTCCATCAGGGCGCTTTCGGTCAGTTCGAACTCGATCCAGTGCGGCTTGGCGCCCCAGGTGGCGAAGGAGCCGCGGATGCGCTCCAGTAAGCGCGGGTCGCGCAGGTCGTGAGCGGACAGGTTGACCGAGATCGGCCGCTCATCACCCTCTTCATGCCACGCATAGCGCTGGCCCAGCGCGGTATCCAGCACCCAAAGGGTGAGTGGTGTGATCAGGCCCGTGTTCTCCGCCAGTTTGACGAACTCGTCCGGAGGCAACATGCCGTGTTGCGGGTGACGCCAGCGTACCAGGGCTTCGGTACCACAAACCTTGTTGCTGGAGATCTGGATTTTCGGTTGGTAATAGAGCAGCAGCTCATTGCGGTCGATGGCACGGCGCAGGTCGCCCATCAGTGTCAGGTGCTGGGCGCACTCCTGGTCGAGGCCACCCTGGAACAGGGCGAAGCCTGCATTCGAGCGTTTTGCCTGCTCCATGGCGCTGCCGGAGCGGCGAATCAGCGCTTCCGGGTCAGTGCCGTGGCCCGGGAAGAGGGAGATGCCGATGCTCGCGCGGGCTTCCAGATAGAGTCCGGAAAGCTCCACCGGCTCGTACAGCGCCACCAGGATCTGCTTCGCCAGCTGCGAGGCCTGCTCGGCGCCCCCATTGGGCATCAGCACGGCGAACTCGCACTCACCCATGCGTGCGACAGGCCGGTCGGGCCCCACAGCTTGGGTCAGGCGTGTGGCGATTTCCAGTTGCAGGCGGTCGCCCTCGCGGTAGCCCAGGGTTTCATTGATTTCCTGATTGCGGGCGATTTCCAGGTGCAGCACAGCGAACGACCGCCGCTCCTGGCGGGCGTTGGCGATTGCGTCCTCCAGCAGCTCGCGAAGGCGTACTCGATTCGGCAGACCGGTGAGCAGGTCGGTATAGGCCATGCGCCGGACAGTCGCTTCGGCTTCCACGGCCCGGGCGCGGGTGCGCAGAGTGGAAATGCCGAAACTCAGATCGTTCGCCGTGGCCTGTAGCAGACTGACCTCCTGTTCATCGAAGGCGTCGGGGCTGCCGGCCATGATTAGCAGCATGCCGATCAACTCGTCCTCGATCAGCAGCGGGAGCACAAGGGCTGCGCTGTAGCCGCGCTCGAGCGCTTCGCTGCGCAATGGCATATCGCTGATGTTGGCCAAGTCGCGCATCACCACCGGATTACCTGTCGCCAGCCGGTTTTCCAGGTCGCGGATGAAGGCCATGCCTTCGGCGCTGGCGCACCAAGTCGTCCCCGCGCTGAGGAAGCCTTCATCGAAACCGTGATAGGCCATGGGGCGGGAGGGTTGCTCGTCGTCCTTCTGGTGATAGTTCACCCAGGCCAGGCGGTAGCCGCAGTCGTCGACCAACACGCGGCAGATTTCCTTGAGCAGGGGTACCTCGTCCGTGGCATGGATCACGGCATGGTTGACGGCCACGCGTGTCGACAGGGCCCGATTCAACGCAGCGATCTGGAGTTCTGCCTGGCGCCGCCTGGCCTTGATGCGCAAGGCCTCGATGCCGAACGCCAGGTCTTCGGCCGCTTCGCTGAGCAGTTCGACTTCCCGTTCACCGAAGGCGTCGGGCTCCGACGCGCAGATACCGATGCCACCGAAGATTTCCCCTTCAACGCGCAGCGGCAGGGAAAGGACCGAGGCGATTCCGTGGACGATGGCGCTCTCGCGCCAGGGCGTGACCTTGGGGTCGGTCAGGATGTCACGGCTGATGGTCGGCCTTCCGGTGCGGATCGCCGTGCCAGTCGGGCCACGGCCGCGTTCGCGGTCAGCCCAGGTCATGTGGAGTGAATCGACATAAGCTTGTTCAAGTCCGGCGTGGGCCACGGGCGTCACGCTCTGCTCGGCATCGCGTTCGGCCCGACCGATCCACGCCAGGCGGTAACCAGCCTCTTCGACGATCACCCGGCAGATTTCCTGGAGCAGGAAGCCTTCATCCTCGGCTCGCAGCAGCGCGCGGTTGCTCCCACTCAGTGTGCGCAGGGCCCGATTCAGGTATTCGAGCTCCTCGCTGGATGCGCAGTACTCAGACATCGCCATCCTCCACTTCAGGGACTTCGCGCTTGAAGTATAGAGCCCGGCAGCCTCGCGGGCGGGCGGGCCTCCGAACGGTCCAGATGGGGCTCGCCCTGCAATCAGGTATTTGCCACTGGCTGCCAAGCTGGAGAACTGTTGCTACAGCAACACCAGAGCAACAGATTGCGTGCATTGGCGCTTTGCAAGTGTTGGATATATTTGTAAGTAATTGATATTAAAGACTTTATAGATCAGGCATGGGATGTGCTTCAGCCCTCTGTACGCAAGGCCGCGGCTGTTCGCGGCGATACAGCAGAGAGTAGAGAGTTGCCCATGACGTACCGCCAGACCTCAGCACACGAGGGACTCAATGATGAAGCGCCGCCGTTACTGCCAGCCGCGCTGATCGAGGACGATGCACAGGCCCTGCACGCGGCTCACGAGGTGGCGAAGCTGGCCAGGGAGCACGCCGCAAAACGGGACCGTGAGCGCCAACTGCCCTGGCGCGAGCTGGAGCTGTTCACCCGGCTGGGCTTGGGCGGCATCCGCATTTCGCGCCAATACGGCGGGGCGGAAGTCTCCCATGTCACCCTCGCTGAGGTGTTCCGCATCATCTGCGCCGCCGACCCGGCCCTGGGGCAGATTCCGCAGAACCAGTTCGGCCTGCTCAGCGTGATCGAAAATGTCGGCAGCGAGGCGCAGAAGCGCAAGGTCTTCGCCGGCATTCTCGCCGGCCGCCGCCTGGCGAACGCCGGGCCCGAGCGCAATAGCCGCAACACTCTGGAGATCACCGCGCGCATCACCCGCAGCGACGCAGGTCTTTCGGTCAGTGGCGAGAAGTTCTATTCCACCGGCGCGTTGTTCGCTCATTGGGTGGCAGTGAAGGCCATCGATGACGACGGCGTGGGGGTGCTCGGTTTGGTGGCACGCGGCGTTCCCGGCCTGCGCATCGTCGACGACTGGTCCGGCTTCGGCCAGCGCACCACCGCCAGCGGCACCGTGCAGCTGGATCAGGCCCCGGTGGCCGATGACCTGGTGTTCCACAACAGCCTTCTCTCCGAGGTGCCAAGCCTGCAGGGCGCGCTGTCGCAGCTGATCCAGGCCGCCATCGATGCCGGGATCGCCGAGGCGGCGCTGGACGACGCCATCGCCTTCGTCCGCGAACACTCGCGGCCCTGGGTGGAGGCGAACGTCGAGCGCGCCAGCGAAGAGCTCTACACCATCGCCGAGGTCGGTCGCCTGAAGGTTGAGCTGAACGCCGCCAATGCACTGCTGGAGCGAGCTGGCCAGGTGCTGGATGAAGTGAGCGCCAGGCCGGTCGACGCCGAGTCTGCTGCCCGTGCCTCCATCGCTGTGGCCGAGGCCAAGGTGCTCACCACCGAAATCGCCCTGGCTGCCAGCGAGAAGCTCTTCGAGCTGGCCGGCAGCCGCGCCACGCTGGCCGAGTTCAACCTTGACCGCCATTGGCGCAACGCCCGCGTGCACACGCTGCACGACCCGGTGCGCTGGAAGGTCCACGCCGTGGGCAATTACCACCTCAATGGCGCCAAACCGGCGCGCCACTCCTGGATCTGAGGAGTCTTTGATGACTATTGCGCAAAAGCATCCAATCCCTGCCGCGGCCATCATTCGTGATGACGTCGAAGCCCTCGACGTGGCTCGTCGCATCGCCGCCGAGTTCAGGCGCGGCGCGGCAGACCGCGACTGCGACCGGCGCTTGCCTCATGCGGAGCTGGAAGACTTCAGCCGCTCCGGCCTGTGGGGCATCAGCGTGCCGAAAGAATTCGGTGGCGCCGGCGTCTCGCGAGTCACCCTGGCCCGTGTCATCGCCATCATCAGCGCCGCCGACAGTTCCCTCGGGCAGATTCCGCAGAACCACTTCTACGCGCTGGAAGTGCTGCGGGTGAACGGCAGCAAGACCCAGCAGCGTCGCCTGTTCGCTGCCGCCCTGGCGGGCGAGCGTTTCGGCAATGCTCTGGCCGAACTGGGAACGCGCACCGCCAACGATCGCACCACGCGGCTGGTCAAGGAGGGTGCCGGTTACCGCATCCACGGTCGCAAGTTCTACTGCACCGGCGCCCTCTACGCCCAGCGTGTGCCCACCCTGGTGGTCGGCGAGAACGACCACCAGTACCTGGCCTACGTGCCGCGCAATGCGCCGGGCCTGACGGTGATCGATGACTGGTCCGGCTTCGGCCAGCGCACCACCGGCAGCGGTTCGGTGCTGTTCGAGAATGTGCCGGTGCGCACCGAAGACCTGGTGTCCTTCCAGGCGGCCTTCGAGCGCCCGACCACGGTGGGCCCTTTCGCGCAGATCCTGCATGCCGCGATCGACGTCGGCATCGCCCGTGCTGCATTCGAGGATGCCCTGGTGTTCGTCCGCGAGCGCTCGCGGCCGTGGATCGATTCCGGGGTCGACAAGGCCAGCGACGACCCGCTGACCATCCATGAGTTCGGCCGCCTGGCGATCCGCCTGCACGCCGCTGAAGCCATCCTCGAGCGCGCCGGTCGCATTCTCGATGTCGCCACCGCCGAGCCCACTGCGGAGACGGTGGCTGCTGCTTCCATCGCCGTGGCCGAGGCCCGCGCGCTGACCACCGAGATCTCTCTCTCAGCCGGCAGCAAGCTGTTCGAACTCTCCGGTACCCGCGCCAGCCTCTCCGAGCACAACCTCGACCGCCACTGGCGCAACGCCCGCGTGCACACGCTGCACGACCCAGTGCGCTGGAAGTATCACGCGGTGGGTAATTACTACCTCAACGGCCAGCTGCCGCCGCGCCGGGGGACGATCTGATGGGTAAGAAGCAGATCCTCCTCAACGCCTTCAACATGAACTGCGTGGGGCATATCAACCACGGCCTCTGGGCGCACCCGCGCGACCGCTCTGCCGAATACAAGAAGCTCGCCTACTGGACCGAACTGGCGCAGTTGCTGGAGCGCGGGCTGTTCGACGGGCTGTTCATCGCCGACATCGTGGGCGTCTACGACGTCTACCAGGGCGGCGTGGAGCTGACCCTGAAGGAGAGCATCCAGCTGCCGGTGAATGACCCGCTCCTGCTGGTCTCGGCCATGGCCGGAGTGACCCGGCACCTGGGCTTCGGCCTTACCGCCAACCTGAGTTACGACGCGCCCTACCTGTTTGCCCGGCGCATGTCGACGCTGGACCACCTGAGCGATGGTCGCGTGGGCTGGAACATCGTCACCGGCTACCTGGAAAGCGCCGCCCGCGCCATGGGCCTGGCGCAGCAGATGGAGCATGACCGCCGTTATGACCAGGCCGACGAATACCTGGAGGTGCTCTACAAGCTGTGGGAAGGCAGCTGGGAGGAGGGCGCGGTCATCAATGATCGTCAGCGCCGCATCTATGCCCAGCCCGGGAAAGTGCACAAGGTCGAGCACCGCGGCGAGTTCTTCAATGTGGAGGGCTACCACCTTTGCGAGCCCTCGCCGCAGCGCACGCCGGTGCTGTTCCAGGCCGGCTCATCAAGCCGGGGCCTGCGCTTTGCCGGCGAGCATGCCGAGTGCGTGTTCATCAGCGGCAACGACAAGGCCGCCACTCGCGCCCAGGTGGACAAGGTGCGCGCCGCCGCCCAGGCCGCCGGACGCGCCCCCCTGGCGGTGAAGGTGTTCATGGGCATTAGTGTGATCGTCGCGCCGACTGAGGCCGAGGCGCGCGCCAGGTACGCCGAGTACCTCGCCTACGCCAGCGCCGAGGCCGGGGTGGCGCACTTCGCCAGCTCCACCGGTATCGACTTGGCGCGCTTCGCACTCGACGAGCCGATCCCGTATGTGAAGACCAACGCCATCGAGTCGGCCGCCAGCAAGCTCAGGGACAACCGCCTGACCCGCCGGCAACTGCTGGAGCAGCATGCCCTCGGCGGGCGCTACATCCTGCTGGTGGGCTCACCGACCCAGATAGCCGACGAGTTGGAAAGCTGGGTGGCGGAAACCGGGCTGGACGGCTTCAACCTGACCCGCATCGTCACCCCGGAAAGCTACGCCGACTTCATCGACCAGGTGATCCCCGAACTGCAGAGCCGGGGCTCGTACAAGACTGCCTACGCCGAGGGCACGCTGCGGGAAAAGCTGTTTGGCCAGGGGCCGCATTTACCCAGGGGCCACAAAGGCGCCGCCTTTTCTGTGGGCGCGAATTCATCCGCGAAGCAGCCCGAAGGGCTGCCCACCCACATCCAAGTGAGCTCTGCGCGTTCTAGCACGAATGAACTCGCTCCCACCATTTAATGCCCCTTACAGACCTCTGAACTCCAAGGAACCCAACCATGCGCCAACCCATTCTAAAAGCCCTTACCCTGGGCCTCCTGCTCGCCGCTGGCCTGGCCCACAGTGCCGACACCAAACCCCTCAAGGTCGGTACCACTGCCGCCTTTGCCCCGCCGCTGGAAGTCGCCGTGGAGGAAGCGGCCAAGCAAGGCCTGAAGGTCGAGCTGGTGGAGTTCACCGATTGGAACTCGCCGAACCTCACCCTGGCCGCCGGTGATATCGACGTGAACTACTTCCAGCACGTGCCCTTCCTGGAAAACGCCAGGAAGGAGGGCGGTTTCCCCTTGCAGCCTTTCGCCCCCGGCGTGATCAACAACGTCGGCCTCTACTCGAAGAAGTACCAGGCCATCGCCGATCTGCCGAAAGGCGCCAGGGTGGCCATCGCCAACGACCCCATCAATGGCGGCCGCGGCCTGCAGCTCTTGCAGAAGGCAGGGCTGCTCAAGCTGAAGGCGGGTGTCGGCTACAAGGCGACGCTCGAAGACATTGTCGAGAATCCCAAACACATCGAGATCATCGAGCTGGAAGCCGTACAACTGGTGCGCGCGCTGGATGACGTCGACCTGGCCCAGGGTTACCCGCACTACATCCGCCTCGCCGGAACCCTTGATCCCAATGGCGCGCTGCTATTCGACGGTATTGAGAACAAGGAATACATCATCCAGTTCGTCACCCGCGCCGACTACAAGGACGACGGCCGCCTGGGCAAGTTCGTCGACATCTATCAGCACTCGCCGCAAGTACGTGCCGCCCTGGATAAGGCCCACGGCAAGCTCTACCAGCCGGGCTGGGAGTAACCGTTAAACAGGGGAGCGCTGCTCATTGTGGGGGCGAATTCATTCCCCCCACACGGAAAAGCAGCCCGAGCCACGCGCAATTACGAAGTTCGAGAGGCCCTCATGGTCAGTTTCAACCGCAACCTAATCCTGGACCTGCCGCATATTCGCCTGCTGGGGCTGGGCAAGGCCTATCAGGGCAGCAAGGGGCCGGTGCAGGCCTTGCACGGCATCGATCTGGAGATCCGTCGCGGCGAGGTGTTCGGCATCATCGGTCGCAGCGGCGCCGGCAAGTCGTCGCTGATCCGCACCCTCAACCGCCTGGAGAAGCCCACCGCCGGCCAGGTGGTCATCGACGAAGAGGATATCGGCCAGTTCGACGAGAAGCAGCTGGTTCTGCTGCGCCGTCGCGTCGGCATGATCTTCCAGCACTTCAACTTGATGTCGGCCAAGACTGTCTGGCAGAACGTCGCCCTGCCGCTGAAGGTGGCCGGCGTTAGCAAGCCGGAGATCGAGCGCAAGGTGGCAGAGTTGCTACAGCTGGTGGGCCTGGCCGACAAGCGCGACGCCTACCCGGCGCAACTCTCCGGCGGGCAGAAACAGCGCGTGGGCATTGCACGGGCGCTGGTGCATCAACCGGAAATCCTCCTTTGCGACGAGGCCACGTCGGCGCTGGACCCGGAGAGCACGCAGGCGATCCTGGCGCTGCTGCGTGACATCAACAAGCGCCTTGGCTTGACCATTGTGCTGATCACCCACGAGATGGCGGTGATCCGCGAGATCTGCGGCCGCGTGGTTGTGCTGGAGCGAGGCCAGGTGGTGGAACAGGGGCCGGTCTGGCAGGTGTTCGGCGACCCGCGCAATGAGGTCACCCGCACCTTGCTCGGCACCCTGCGCCATGACTTGCCGGAGGACCTGCTGGCACGCCTGCACAACCAACCGCAGCCTGGCGTCAACGAGCTGCTACTGGACCTGCACTTCACCGGCGCCAGCGGCCGGGAACCCGACCTGCTGGCCATCGCCCAGGCGCTGGGTACACGGGTGAGCCTGCTGCACGGTGGCATCGACCGCATCCAGGGGCGCGCCCAGGGCCACCTGCTGCTCAGCGTGGCACTGACGGGGCAGGGCAGCGGCGACCTGCAGGAGCGCACACGAACTTTGGCGGACAAGGCGGAGGTGCTTGGCTATGTCGCCCATGCTTGATCGTTTACTGCAGGGTTTGCTGGACACACTGCTGATGATCGGCGCGTCCTCGGCCATCGTCCTGCTGGTGGGCATTCCGCTGGCGCTGGTGCTGGTCACAACCGGGCCGGGCGGGATCTTCGAGGCGCGGTTGCTCAACCGTTCGTTGGGCAGCGTGGTCAACGTGCTGCGTTCGATTCCCTTCCTGATCCTGATGGTGGCGCTGATTCCCTTCACTCGGTTGATCGTCGGCACCAGCTACGGCGTCTGGGCCGCGGTGGTACCACTGACCATCGCCGCTACGCCGTTCTTCGCGCGTATCGCCGAGGTGAGCCTGCGGGAGGTGGATTTCGGCCTGGTGGAAGCGGCGCAGGCCATGGGCTGCCAGCGCCACCACATCGTTTGGAACGTCCTGCTGCCGGAGGCGCGGCCAGGCATCGTCGGCGGCTTCACCATCACGCTGGTGACCATGATCAACTCCTCGGCGATGGCCGGCGCCATCGGTGCGGGAGGCCTGGGCGACCTGGCCTACCGCTACGGCTACCAGCGCTTCGACACCCAGATCATGCTCACGGTGATCATCCTGTTGGTGGTGCTGGTGACGTTGATCCAGTTCGGTGGGGACCGGTTTGCGCAGTTGCTGAACAAGCGGGCCTGAGTGCCTTCTCACAGGGTTTGCCGGACTGGATTGGCACGGTGCTGCATTGGCTCGATGCCTGTAGGTTGGGCAGAGCGAAGCGAAGCCCAACACAGCTGATGCCGATGTTGGGCCTCGATCCCAGAGCAACCTCTGCCTGCTGCCAGTCCTGTCAGCAGGCGTACGCCGAGAATCATTGAGCGTTGCTCAGGCAATTTTCCTGAGGGGATCGAGAGCAGCACCGAACAAAGGCGCCGCGCGTTCTGCCGCCAGCTGGATGCGGGCTTTCAGCGCTTCGCTGCTGATCTGGTAGTTCTGGAAGTCGGCCTCCGAGGCATACACGCCAATCGGCAGCGTGAGCGACTGGAAGAAGCTGAACAGTGGGCGCAGCTGGTGGTCGAGCACCAATGCATGGCGGTCGCTGCCGCCGGTGGCCGCCAGCAGGACCGGGGTGCCGATCAGGGCATTCATGTCGATGAGATCGAACAGGTGCTTGAACTGGCCGGGGTAAGAGCCGCGATAGACCGGCGCCGCGACGATCAGCAGGTCGGCCGATTCGATGGTGCGCAGCTCATGCTCGACGATCTCGGGCAGCTCCTTGCGCGACAGCGCGCCACCCAGCGGGCGAGCGATATCGCCCAACTCGATGATATGGCTGTCGATCCGCAGGTGCTTTTCCAGCTCGGCGATGATCGCCTGGGTCAGCACCTGGGTACGTGAGGGGCGGTAGGTGCCGCCGGAGACGGCGACGACTTTGATCGGATGGCTCATGAAGCATTCCTTGGTGATGTTGCGTGGTGTACAGCGGCCAGGAGCAAGAGCCATACCAAGGGCTGAAGTGTGCGGAATCAGTGCAGTTGCGCGGATTTCCATCGCGCTTTGCTGGCGACCGGGCAGCAGTTGTGCTGTTCGACTGTTGCGAGAGCAGCACGTCGCGCGAAAGTACATATATTCAAAAATGGTCTATATAAATGCAAATTAATAATTATTTAGTCTATTTGGGATGGTGCAATATTCCTCGGCGCTCTACGACGCAAGGAATCCGAGATGTCGCTGCTGACCCATCCCAATGCCCGTGAGCTGACCAAGTCGGTCAGGGCCACCGTGCTGGTATTCAAGGACCCGCGCTCAGCGGAACTGCTCGATCGCATCGAGCGTCTCGCACCGAGTGAGGCTAATGCACTGATCATCGGCGAGACCGGGACTGGCAAGGAGCTGGTGGCCCGGCATATCCACAACCTGAGCCGTCGCAGCAAGGGGCCTTTTTTGGCCGTTAACTGCGGTGCTTTTCCCGAGAGCCTGGTGGAAAGCGAGCTGTTCGGCCATGAAAAGGGTGCCTTCACCGGCGCTACCAGCAGTAAGGCAGGCTGGTTCGAGACGGCCAGCGGGGGGACGCTGTTTCTCGATGAGATCGGTGACCTGCCGATGAATATGCAGGTCAAGCTGCTGCGCGTGCTGCAGGAGCGCGAGGTGGTGCGCCTCGGCTCACGAACGCCGATTCCGATCGATGTGCGCCTGGTGGCGGCGACCAACGTAAACCTGGCCGATGCGGTGGTTGCCGGGCACTTTCGCGAGGACCTGTTCTATCGATTGCACGTGGCGACGATTCGCCTGCCGCCGCTGCGGGAACGGCCGGGCGATATCCTGCCATTGGCCGAGTTCTTCCTTGAAGAGCATTGCCAGCGCCTCGGTTACGTCCGCGCGCAGCTCAGCCCGGAGGCCGAGCGCAAGCTGCTGGGGCACGGCTGGCAGGGCAATATCCGAGAACTCGAGAACGCCATTCACCATGCCTTGCTTGTGTGCCGTCACCAGGTCGTGCAGCCTGCCGACCTGCACTTGGTCGAGATGCGCGGCGCTGCGGGCCGACAGGACGACTCGGGCCAATACAGTTCCGCGACTCGCGGGCCTGTAGATCTGGAGGCGGCGCTGAATGAGCTGTTCGAGCAAAACTTGCCGGACCTCTACGAGCACATCGAGGAAACCCTCTTTCGTGCGGCCTATCGCTTCTGCCATGGCAACCAGTTGCAGACCGGACGCCTGTTGGGCATCAGCCGCAATATCGTGCGTGCCCGGCTGGAGAAGATCGGCGAACTGACGGCTACCGTCCGGGCGAGCTGAGTCCGCTTCACCTACCTGCGCGGCGTAGACGTAGGCTGCGCCCTGCGCTCCGCAAATCGGTGTCGACAGACTCGGCTTTTGGCCTTGGTGTCAGCACTGTCGCGCACTGAACGCCCTACAAGCAGCCGCCAGGTGACATTCCACGGAGGCTGCTGCCTCTCTCCTTCCCTGCTGCCTTCAAACCCTACCGCCATGCCTCCTGCGAGCCGTCCAAGGCTTTGCAGGGGATGGCTCGCTTGTGCGTGGCTAGCTGTTGCGAGGGGAGAGTGTCGGCGGTTTTATATATTCTAATAAGTAATAAACAAATTTTTATTTATTCTTTTTAATCCTTAGTGATCTTGCGCATAGTGAGCCCACACCACGCACTCACCCAAGGAGAAAAACGTGAGCATCCGTCTCGGTGACATCGCCCCCGATTTCGAACAGGACTCCAGCATCGGCCACATCCGCTTCCACGAATGGCTGGGCAACAGCTGGGGCGTGCTGTTCTCCCACCCCGCCGACTTCACCCCGGTGTGCACCACCGAGCTGGGCCTCACCGCCAAGCTCAAGGACGCCTTCGCCGAACGTGGCGTCAAAGCCATCGCGCTCTCGGTCGATCCGGCGGAGTCGCACATCAAGTGGATCGATGACATCAACGAAACCCAGGACACGCAGGTCAATTTCCCCATCCTCGCCGACGCCGATCGCAAGGTTTCCGGCCTGTACGACCTGATCCACCCCAACGCCAACGACACCCTGACGGTGCGCTCGCTGTTCATCATCGACCCGAACAAGAAGGTGCGCCTGATCATCACCTACCCGGCCAGCACCGGCCGCAACTTCAACGAAATCCTGCGGGTGATCGACTCGCTGCAGCTGACCGACAACCACAAGGTGGCGACTCCGGCCAACTGGCAGGATGGCGACGAGGTAGTGATCGTGCCCTCGCTCCAGGACCCGGACGAGATCCAGCAGCGCTTCCCGAAAGGTTACCGCGCGGTGAAGTCCTACTTGCGCCTGACCCCACAACCCAACCACTGATACGAGCCCCGTGCCGGGTCCACCCGCCACCCCATCCTCATAACGCCACACCCCCGCCTTACTGGTCCGCTAACGGACGAGCAGGCCGCCAAACCTGACACTGCAAAGGAGAGCGCCATGCGCACCATTACTTTGCGTCGGAGCCTGGTCGCCCTGTTCGCAGCGGCCATTTCCTTCGGCGCCATCACCCAAGCCCAGGCCGAAACTCTGCGAATCGGCTATCAGAAGTACGGCACTCTGGTCCTGCTCAAGGCCAAGGGTACCCTCGAGAAGCGCTTGGCGGAGAAGGGCATCGACGTCCAGTGGACGGAATTCCCCGGCGGCCCGCAGCTGCTGGAAGGGCTGAATGTCGGCTCCATCGATTTCGGCACCACCGGCGAAGCGCCGCCGATCTTCGCCCAGGCTGCCGGTGCGGACCTGCTCTACGTCGCCCATGAGCCGCCCGCGCCCACCAGCGAGGCGATCCTGGTGCCCAAGGGTTCGTCGCTGAAGTCCGTGGCCGACCTCAAGGGCAAGAAGGTCGCGCTGAACAAGGGCTCCAACGTGCATTACCTGCTGGTGCGCGCGCTGGAGGATGCCGGGTTGTCGATCAAGGACATTACCCCGGTTTACCTGCCACCGGCTGACGCGCGTGCCGCCTTCGAGCGTGGCAGCGTGGATGCCTGGGTTATCTGGGACCCCTTCCAGGCGGCCGCCGAGAGGCAACTGCAGGCCCGCAGCCTGCGTGATGGCAAGGACCTGGTGGCCAATCACCAGTTCTACCTGGCGGCCAAGCCTTACGCTGAGAAGCACCCGGACGTGCTAGGCGTGCTGGTCGAGGAAATCCGCGCCGTGGGTGAATGGACCCAGGCCAACAGCGAAGCGGCCACGATCCAGGTGGCGCCGCTTCTCGGCCTCCCAGCGGACATCACTCGCCTTGCGGTCGAGCGCCAGACCTATGGTGCGCAGCTGATCAGCCCGCAGGTGGTGGAAGCCCAGCAGAAGATCGCGGACACCTTCAGCGACCTCCAGCTGATTCCCAAGCGCCTGAGCATCAAGGACGTGGTCTGGACCCCGCCTGCCAATCTCGCACAGGCCCGGTAGCGGCCAAGTCCCACTGCCGGGCCGCGCTCATGCATGACGCGCGACCGGCAGCCTACGCGCCCGCTCCCTCGATTCGTCATAAGGAGACGACTCCATGAGCCTCAACATCTTCTGGTTCCTGCCTACCCACGGCGACGGCCACTACCTGGGCACCGCCGAAGGCGCACGCGCTGTCGATCACGGCTACCTCACGCAGGTCGCCCAAGCCGCCGATCGCCTTGGTTTTGGCGGAGTGCTGATCCCTACCGGGCGTTCCTGCGAAGACTCCTGGCTGGTTGCTGCGTCGCTGATTCCAGTGACCCAGCGGCTGAAGTTCCTCGTCGCGCTGCGGCCCGGGATCATCTCGCCGACGGTAGCCGCCCGCCAGGCAGCGACCCTGGATCGGCTGTCCAACGGTCGCGCCCTGTTCAACCTGGTCACCGGCGGTGATCCGGACGAGTTGGCCGGCGATGGCCTGCACCTGTCCCATGAAGAGCGCTACGAGGCCTCTGTGGAGTTCACCCGCGTCTGGCGTCGGGTGCTGGAAGGCGAGACCGTCGATTACGACGGCAAGCATTTGCAGGTGAAGGGTGCCAAGCTGCTCTATCCGCCCATCCAGCAGCCGCGTCCACCGCTATATTTCGGCGGCTCGTCCGAAGCTGCCCACGACCTGGCCGCAGAACAGGTCGAGCTGTATCTGACCTGGGGCGAGCCGCCGGCTGCCGTGGCTGAGAAGATTGCCCAGGTACGCGAGAAGGCCGCCAAGTTCGGCCGCAGCGTGCGCTTCGGCATCCGCCTGCATGTGATCGTGCGGGAGACCAATGAAGAGGCCTGGGCCGCCGCCAATCGGCTGATCAGCCATCTGGACGATGCCACCATCGCAAGGGCGCAAGCCGCGCTGGCGCGCTTCGACTCCGTTGGCCAGCAGCGCATGGCCGCGTTGCATGGCGGCAAGCGCGACAGGCTGGAAGTCGCACCCAACCTCTGGGCCGGCGTCGGACTGGTGCGCGGCGGTGCGGGTACCGCGTTGGTAGGCGACGGCCGGACGGTGGCGGCACGGGTCAAGGAATACGCGGAGCTGGGCATCGACACCTTCATCTTCTCTGGCTATCCGCACCTGGAGGAGTCCTACCGGGTGGCTGAGCTGCTGTTCCCGCATCTTGAACTTGCCCAGCCCGAGCGTCCGGAGTCCCGGGGCTACGTCAGCCCATTCGGCGAAATGGTGGCTAACGACATCCTGCCCAAAGCTGCAGCGCAGAGTTGAGGGCCTGGTCATGACCCGTACTTTGTTTTTGCGTGCTGCGCCCTGGGTGCTGCCCCTGACATTGTTGGCAGTCTGGCAGGCCGCGGTGAGCTTGGGCCTGCTGTCCACGCGCATCCTGCCAGCGCCGAGTGCCGTGTTGGAGGCGGGGTGGGCGCTGTTGGCGAGTGGCGAAATCTGGAAACACCTGGCCATCAGCGGTCAGCGCGCGGCCATCGGTTTTGCCATCGGCGGCGCCATTGGCCTGGTCCTTGGCTTCATCACTGGCCTGTCGCGCTGGGGTGAGCGCCTGCTCGACAGCTCGGTGCAGATGATCCGCAACGTCCCGCATCTGGCGCTGATTCCGCTGGTGATCCTGTGGTTCGGCATCGACGAAGCGGCCAAGGTCTTCCTGGTTGCCCTCGGCACCTTGTTCCCGATTTACCTGAACACCTACCACGGGATCCGCAACGTCGACCCGGCGCTCGTGGAGATGGCCCGAAGCTATGGTCTGTCCGGCTTCAGTCTGTTCCGCCAGGTGATTCTGCCGGGCGCGCTACCCTCGATCCTGGTGGGCGTGCGTTTCGCCCTGGGCTTCATGTGGCTGACCCTGATCGTTGCCGAGACGATTTCGGCCAGCAGCGGCATCGGCTACCTGGCGATGAACGCCCGCGAGTTCCTGCAGACCGACATCGTTGTCCTGGCGATCCTGCTCTACGCCGTGCTGGGCAAACTGGCTGATGTCGCCGCCCGTTTGCTGGAGCGCCTGTGGTTGCGCTGGCACCCGGCATATCAGGTCAAGGGAGATGCGCAATGATCACCCTACATACCCTCAAACGCGGAATACCGCTGGCGCTCAATGGCATCGGCAGGGCCTTTGGTGAGCGCCAGGTCCTGGCGGACATCGATCTGCACATTCCGGCTGGTCAGTTCGTCGCCGTCGTGGGCCGCAGCGGCTGCGGCAAGAGCACCTTGCTGCGTCTGCTGGCCGGCCTCGACCTGCCCAGCGGCGGCCAGTTGCTGGTGGGCAATGGTCCGCTGGCGGCTACGCGCGATGACATTCGCTTGATGTTCCAGGACTCGCGCCTGCTGCCGTGGAAACGAGTGATCGAAAACGTCGGCCTCGGGCTCTCCGGCAATTGGCGCCCGCAGGCCTTGGAGGCCTTGGCAGCTGTTGGCCTGGCCGAACGTGCCGAGGATTGGCCGGCAGCACTGTCGGGTGGTCAGAAACAACGCGTGGCCCTGGCTCGCGCGCTGATCCACAAGCCGCGCCTGCTGCTGCTCGACGAACCGCTCGGTGCGCTGGATGCGTTGACGCGAATCGAAATGCAGCAACTGATCGAGCGCTTGTGGCAACAGCATGGCTTCACCGTGCTGCTGGTGACCCATGACGTTAACGAGGCGGTGTCGATTGCCGATCGGGTGATCCTGATCGAAGAGGGCCAGGTCGGCCTGGATCTTTCGGTCGACCTGCAGCGCCCCCGTCAGCGTGGCTCGGCGTGCCTGGCCGCGCTCGAAGCCGATGTGCTCAACCGTGTGCTGGCATTGCCCGAGCTGCCACCGCAACCCGAGCCCGTTTCACCTCTGCCAACGCAATTGCGTTGGGCGCTTTAAGACCAATCCCCAAGGAGTAAGACCATGACCATCAAAGCCATCAACGTTCGCAACCAGTTCAAGGGAACCATCAAGGAGATCGTCATCGGTGACGTGCTCTCCGAAATCGACGTGCAGACCGCCGCGGGTGTCGTCACTTCAGTGATCACGACCCGTTCCGTGCGTGAACTGGAGCTGCAGGTTGGCAGCGAAGTGATCGCATTCGTGAAGTCGACGGAGGTATCGATCGCCAAGCTGTGATCTGGGCAGGACGCCTGGCCACGTGGCCAGGCCGATGCGCTGAAAAGGGTAGGGGCGAAGAGACGAAAGGCGTTGAAACGAAAAAGGCCACTCGATTGAGTGGCCTTCTTCTTGAAGCTGGTTGCGGGAGCTGGATTTGAACCAACGACCTTCGGGTTATGAGCCCGACGAGCTACCAGACTGCTCCATCCCGCGCCGGCAATTCTACAGTTCTGTGGGAGGCCGTCAATCGATTTCTGCTTTTTAATCAAATGTTTATTCGGGGCCAAACGAAAAAGGCCACTCGATTGAGTGGCCTTCTTCTTGAAACTGGTTGCGGGAGCTGGATTTGAACCAACGACCTTCGGGTTATGAGCCCGACGAGCTACCAGACTGCTCCATCCCGCGGTCGCCATTCTACAGCCAGACGCCGGGGGGTCAAACGTTATTTTCAAAAAAGTGTTTTTTCTTCAGATGCTTAGCGTTGCCAAAGTCCTGGATGGAGGGCCTCGAGGCCATGCCCACCGGGGCTTGCAGGGCTTTTCGTGTGCAAGATTTTACACAGAGTGAGAACGCCGCGTTACGCGTCTGAACTGCCTCCGGGAAGCACATAAGGGCAAAAGCGTGCGTTAGTCCAAGTGGACGAGGTGGAAGATTTCCGGCTGCTTGTACTTTGAGCGCTCGAACCAAGCAGCCCCCGCATGACAAAACCAACAAGGACAACATGCATGACCGTTGACTTCTCCGCCTCACGTCCCTACCGCATCCACCATGTTCCCCAGTGGGATCACGAGACCGATGTCCTCGTCGTCGGATTTGGCGCTGCCGGCGCAAGTGCTGCCATCGAGGCCGCCAGCGCGGGGGCAGGCGTAACGCTGCTGGAGGCGACTTCCGGAAACGGTGGCACCAGCGCCATGTCGGGGGGAGAGATCTACCTGGGAGGAAGTGGAGGCACCCCTGCTCAGCGCCAAGCTGGCTTCAGTGACGACACCGAAGACCTGTTCCGCTATCTGATGATGGCCGGTGGACCTGATGCGGACGAGTCGAAGGTGCGTGTCTACGCGGAAAACAGCCTTGCACACTACGACTGGTTGGTTGCCCAGGGGGTCAAATACAAGAACACTTTCCTGCCGGAAAAAATGATGGAACCGGTGACGGATGACTGTCTGATCTGGTCAGGTAGCGAAGAGGCCTGGCCGTTCGTGGAGCAGGCCAAACCTTGTCCTCGTGGGCACACGCCACAGTTTGTCGGTTGGGGTGGTGGGCGCATGCTCATGGATGCCCTGGCCGCGCGAGTTGAGGGCCTCGGCGTGGATATTCGCTACGACAGCCGCGTGCTTGCGCTGATTGCCGATGACGCCAACAACGTTCATGGCCTGGTGGTCCGTAACGATGGGCAGCTTCGCTTCATGCGGGCTCGCAAAGGCGTCATCCTCTGTGCTGGCGGTTTCGCGATGAACCGCGACATGGTCAGGCGCTACGCGCCGCATCTATTGCGTTCCGACGATCCCATCGGAACACCTGGCGATGACGGGACCGGCATTCTCCTGGGCAGGAGCGTAGGGGGCGCGGCCATTCATATGAACGAAGCGTTTGTGAGCTTGCCGTTCTATGCGCCAGAGTCGCTGGTGAAGGGGATTTTCGTCAATGAACGAGGCCAGCGTTTCATCAACGAGGACTGCTATCACGGGCGCATTGGCCATCACATCATGCAGCAGTCGGGCGATCGTATTTATCTGCTGGCCGATAACGCCATTTTCGAACGCCCTGCAGAGTTCACACGCATCGATATCGCCGCCGTAGGCGAGACCTGGGAAGAGGTCGAGCAGGAACTTGGTCTACCAGAAGGCACCCTGGCCCACACGGTCGAACTGTATAACCGCCATGCCGCTGAAGGCCGTGATCCCTTGTTCCATAAGGGCGAAAAATGGCTGAAGCCGTTGAATGAGCCACCCTTCGTCGCGCTGGATTGCCGAATCGGCTATGCCTTCTATCCGCACTTCACCCTTGGGGGGCTGGATACGCTGCCGACGGGCCAGGTCGTCACGGAGAAGCGTGAACCGATCCGTGGCCTGTATGCGGCCGGACGTACCTCGTGTGGTTTGCCGCGCTGGAGCGGCGGCTACAGTTCTGGCCTGTCGCTGGCAGATGCCACCTTCTTCGGGCGCCAAGCGGGGTTGAATGCTGCGAGGGCCGTGACCGAGGAGAGTCAGTAAGGTTAGCCTGCTGCAGCTTGGGCCTGCTTCATTGCCGCAGGCCCTACATTAAATGCGTTCTGAATCGCGCGTGGCTTCGTAGGTTCTCGAACCTGGGCCAGCGTGCTAGATAGTGGTTAACATAACAAGGTGTGAATTCGATTTTCTTTGACGCTACCCATTAAAACCAAAGACTTATGAGTCAAAGAAAGATCATCCACATTGACTGTGCCTTTCGTTTTCTCGCGTTTTATTGCATCCGCATGACCTGCGCAGGTCGCGGGCTGCGCGGGAAGTCTGTTCGCGGGGGTTCGCCCTTGTGCTGTCCCAGCCCATGAAAAAGGGGGTATCAAAGCGGGGTATTTTTCTCCGCAGGTGATACCCGCTATGCCGCTTACCGACATCCAGATCCGCCAGGCCAGGCCCGGCGACAAGCCCCGAAAGCTCAGCGATGAGCGGGGGCTGTTCATCGAGATCCGCCCCACCGGCGCCAAATACTGGCGCTACCGCTACAAGATTGACGGTAAGGAAAACGTGTTCGCCCTGGGCGAGTATCCCGAGATGGGCCTGGCTGAGGCTAGGTCTGAGCGTGACAAGGCGAGGGCCTTAGTGAAGCAGGGGAAGCACCCTGCTCATGTCAGGCGAACCGAGCGGGCGCGGCAGACTCTGGAGAATCAGTCCTCCTTTAAAGTGGTCGCCCTGGAGTGGATAAGCGGCAAGGTCGGAATTAGCGACAGCTACCGCAACCAACTGACTCGGGCATTCACCAAGAACCTGTTCCCCTACGTCGGCAAGATGCCGGTACGTGACGTTACAGCGGCCCACCTGCTGGAGTGCCTACGGCGCATGGAGAAGCGTGGGGCGACCTACTACGCCATCTCTCTGTGCAACTGGCTTTCGCAGATGTTCCGTTTTGCCGTTCGTACGCTGCGTGCCGATGCTGACCCGGCCTCCGCGCTGTATGGCGCTTTCGTGCGGCAGCCTATCGAGCACAGCCGCCCGATGTCGGTAGCGGACATGGCCCGCTTCCGAGAAGAGTTGCAGACCTATGGCGGCTTTCGGACTAACACCATTGCCCTGGAGCTGATGCAGCTGCTGTTCCTGCGGACAGTCGAGATCCGCCGCGGCCGGTGGGAGGATGTGGACCTTGAGGCAGCGCTATGGGATATCCCGGCAGAGTTCATGAAGAAGCGGCGCCGCCACCTGGTGCCGCTTCCGGCGCGGGCAGTTGAGCTGCTGAAGGAGTTGCACTCCATCACCGGCGGGCGAGGGCTGATGTTCCCCGGGCTGCGGCATCCGGACAAGCCGGTGGACGGCTCGACCTTCAACCGCGCGCTCGAACGCTTGGGCATGAAGGGTTTCACCTGCCATGATTTCCGTGCAACAGCCTCGACCCATCTCTATGAATCAGGCTTGTTCCGCGGCGAAGTGATCGAAATGCAACTAGCCCATGCGGAGAGCAATAAGACCAAGGCTGCCTATAACCATGCCCAGTATCTATCTGAGCGCGTAGAGATGATGCAGTGGTGGGAGAAATTCTGCTTAGCAACCTCCAATGAGTGACCTTGCGTGTTGAATGATTGACGCCTAACCAGTTTCATCTTGCGGAGCTTCCTGCTGACGGAGGCTCATATTGAGAGTTTCGAAAGTGAGCGAGAGGGCCGCTTAACCGGCCCTTTTACTTTCTGGAGGTCAATCCAATCCTGTACCTCCAGCTAGCGCAATATGGATGGTTGTTGATCTAGAGGCCGGTCAGACCATCGAGAGCTGGAACCCCTTGATGTAGAGTACTTCGAGGATGGCCTTGATTCCGGCCTGGCCGCTGACGGTCGCCTGGGTGGCTGCCTTTAGGGTCGCCGTGCCGGTCAGTTCCGTTAACTTGATATCCACTACACCCGCAAGTGCGCCCGTCAGGTCGCCGCCCAACATTCCCCCGGCGGAAAGCTGGAAACTGACCTCGATGTCCTTCTTGGCAATCAGCAGTGTCCCCTGGAGCTGGATGAGGGGTGCGCCGGCGGCAACCTTGGCCTTTTCCAATGGCAGGCTGTGCTTGTAGGAGACTAAAAGGTCGTCAGCGACGCCGCGTAGCGGAACGTTGTAGTCGTGAGCCGTGAGGTTTAGCCCGTCGATGGCCAGGCCAGGGACCTTGATTGTCAGGTTGCTCGAAAGTGGCTTGATCTCATCAACATATATCGAGACCACGATTGGCGTGCCGTTGTGGAGCAAGTCGTTCCATTGCGCGCGTTCGTTCGTTTGAATCGGCTTCAAAGGAAGTCCGCCATCTTCGGATGGTGTCGTAGTGAAGAAAAGACTGCCGGAGAACCGGGCATCCAGCGGCTGCTTGATTGTCTCGCCGAGCCACTCGGACGTGAGTACGACGTTCCAGACCCTTTTCTCGAGGATCGTCTCCTTGGCTACCGCCTTCCGGATGGGTCTGGCCTGCTCCGGTGGGAGCCGGTCGGCAATGTCCAGGGCCCCACCGAGATTTCCTAGCCTGTCTGTCTCGCGTTGCTCCGGCGTCCGCGCCGGGGCGCTGGGCGCGCTCGAAGGTCCTTGGCCGGACGGCAGAGCGGGCGTTCCGCTGGACGGCTGGGTAACCTGGGCGCCACCACTTTGCGGTTGCGGTGCGGTCTGGAAGCTGGAAGAAGGCTTGGCGCCGGCTGCTACGTCTTTGGCGGAATTCGCAATTTGCACTGAAGCCTCTGTGAGCTTCTTGAGCAGGTCGGCGACCTCCGTTCGGCCGGACATGTCGCGGAAGATGTTGGCGGTAGCCAGCGCTGTAAGTCCCGCCGCCATGCCGTGCGGATCGGGTGCGGGTGGCGGCGATATGATGCTCACGAGCGGCGAAGGCAATGAGGAGGCGTCCAGGCCCTCGACCTTGACGACCTGAGGTGTCACCGTCTGCGTCGGCGCGATTTCGGGGGCAAGGTGAGGGATCGGCGAGGCCTGCCAGTCCCAGAACCTCGTATTGTCGATTTCCTCCGAGGCGTTGCAGTGGCCGAGCTTGGCCTCGGCGAATACGCCTCGGGTCGGATAGGTCACTAGACGCTCGACGGGCGACGGTTCCTCTATTTTCAGGCCGTCGTAAGCCTCCTTAATGATTTGGGAGAATTTCGGGTCCACGCACGTGTAGGCGACGAACTCGCCGAGGACCTCCAGCGGCCGGTTTTCCACTAGTTCGAGCATGGACTTGCCGTTGGAGACGACAAAACCGCTGAGGTCGCGGGCCCGGTCCGCTGGCGCGGTTCCGAGTCGCAGGGCGCGCTCGTAGTGGCCCTGGTGATGGATGATGTGGTCAAGAAGGCCGAGGAGCTGTGCTTCCTCTTCGATCTCGCTTGCGGGGCGACCCGGCGGCGGCGGTGGAGAAGGAGGTCGGTTGGACACGAGCGTAACCGTCGTGTCCGCGTCCATGATCAGGTCGCCGCCGACGTAGGGATGATCCACTAGTATCGTGCGGCCGCCGAATGTGTCGGCTGCGGTGATCTTTATGTGTCGTACTGACATGTCGTCAACGCCACCGACCCGCTGGAACGAGATGTCGAAAGCGTCAATCAGCCCCCAAGCCATAACTCCGTTCGGGACAATCGCCGTGAATGCATTCCACGCTTCTTTGTGCGTAAAGCTGCCTGGCGGATTTATCGGATTACCGTCGTTGACCTTCAGAGTCCAGGGCGCAGCAGAAGTGCGGATCTGGCATCGGATCCAGATAGCCTGTTTGTCTTTGTTAATGTCTGCGACCATTCCGCCAGACAGGACTTCGAATTCGAGGAACTTGAAAAGCGGTCCAGCGGGGGCGTTCGGGTCGGGTGCAGGCGGTGCGGGCGCGGTGAGCGACTTCACGCGCTCCCGATGCATGATCGCCTCCAGGGTGTCGAAACGCGATGCCAGCCGCGGATCGAGCAGGGCCGCCTGGATCACCGACCGGTTGTGGACGAGGAGCTCCCGGTTCACTTCGTAATAGGCCTTGCCGATTCCAGGAATCCTCAAAGTGACCAGATTTGGTCCACGGTCGGTCAGCAGCACCGGCCGGCGCCGAACGAAGGACACGACTAGCCGGTAGTGGCGGAGCACCTCGTAGTAGAGCATTGTCAGCGCGTGGCTGTGGTTGTAGTTGACCACGGTCCGCGTCTCGATTGCCTCCCGCTCCGCCTGAGAGGTCTGGACGACAACAGTGCTGAACAGCTCTCGCGACGATGTCGCGGCTTGGGCGATGTTGTCGCTAAGCTTCTGGATCGTGTTGGCGGCGATGTCGCGGCTTCCACTCGACGTTGAATAGGCGCCGCCGAGCGCGGCAGAAATACCGCCCGAGACGCCTGAGATGGCACCCAGCGCTGCGCCGCCGCCGGAGCCGCCGCTCTGGCCTGCGCTCGCCCCCGCCCCGCTGCCGCCCGAGGCGGCAACCCCGCCCATAATGCTGCCGCCGCGTTGCCACTCCTCAATGCTAGCCTTCACTGACTCCTCGATCACTCGCTCGCGGCGCAGGTCGTGTACCAGCCTCTCGTCGACCTTGGTCTTTTCGTCGCGTGTGCCGACATCCTGGTGCGTCCAGTCGACGATCGCGAAGTTGACCGACTCGCCAGGCGCCAGCGGGAAACTGTAGAGAATCTGGCCGAGTGAGTGGCCGACTGGGACTAGGCTTAACCGGTATTCGTTCACGAAACCTGGACGAACGTGCGACTGCGCCGAGGCTTCGAGGGGGAGTTCGACTTCCCCCGGGGCGAAACCAACTACTTGGTGGAAACTGTACTCGTGGATTGCTACGTTTGCCGGAATGATCGCCTCGCAACCGTCGGCACCTATTAGGGATGAGGGATTGGCCGCGAAGGAACCGGGCGAGAGTCGCCAGTCCGTCAGGCCGGGCGTCTGCATGGCCAATAGGCCGAGATTTGCTAGTTCGGGTGGGAGAGTGTCGACATCCAATTCCAGCCGCATGACCACAGCATCGAGCGTAAAGCGGCGTTGGACTAGAGCGTCCATTTGAAGGGCGGCGAGACCGAACGGGTAGACATGGACCTCGGCTGGAGTGTCGGTCTCGCCTAGCGTGACAGCGTCTAGGCTTATCGCCATTCGTAAGGCTTCGCGGATCGGTAAGGGAAGCGGCGAAAGGTCAAAAGACAGGTAGCCGACATGATCCGTTGCGAGCATCCCCAAGGGATAAGCTGTCCGACGGGGCTCCTGGTTTTCCTTCGACGGCATCAGGGGTAAACCCTCCCGCTCGGCGACAAGGCGGAGAGCGTCCTCGAGTACGTCGTACAGCTGCGTGGCCGGGATGTCATTTAGTCTAAGCCCGCCGGCCTGGGCCCGCGCCTCCCGCAGCACGCTGGCAATGAAGTTAAAGGTGCGGAGTTCTTCCTGCGTAGCAAGCGTCTGCAAGCCCTGCACTGTCAGCACACTTTCCAGCAACTGGGCCAACGCTTTGCGGACCCGGTGCATGCAGTCGGGGATGATTGCACAGTCAGGTTCTATCTCGGTCAACGTTTCCGTGATCACCGCGTTGAAGCGGTCGCCGGTCGGGGGCGACTGTTCAGTCCAGACGATCTCGGCGTACACCGGCATGCGCTGGATTGGCCGATGGGTCTTAGGATTGACTGCAAAGACGGAAAGGCGAATTGGGAGGCTGGCGACTTGAGGGTTAGACATTTGTTTGGCTCCAAGCGACAAGGCCGGTGCCGACACCAATCTTTGGAAGCGCACCGAGCTGGGTCCCTGCAACGCTCTGGAGTGTAGTAAGCAATTGCGTCATCGGCCAGCCCGGCATGATGGGCTGGCTTGGCATCCGAAGGGCTGACTAAGCAGCCCTGGATGCTTTCTGTTGCTCAATCCACGCTTGGCTCTCTAGTTGTGACCACTGGGAGTAGCGTCCAATCTTGCTAGACGGAGGAAATTCTTCGAACTGGAGCATCTCCTAGATCTTCGTTTTACCCATGCCAACCTGAGCCATGAACTCTTCGATCTTGCCTAGGCTGTATAGCAATTCTTACGGTTTTTACTATTGATTATTAGCTCCCGTCAGGTGCTCGGAGTATGCAGAAAGTAAGATCTGGGCATGGGCTGTGCATTCGTCGTTATATCTGCAGGATGTGTTGATTTCTGGCATTTTTATGGCGGAGTCTTCCGACATGCTTCCAAACATGTTGTTGTTGTTTAGCAGAATATCTTTGGATCCATCAGTTTTGGCAAACCAACAGTAGCGTTCTTTTCTTTCTCCGACTTCGCGGGATGCGCATGTGGTAACGACCCATTCCGCTTGCGTTGGAAGTGTGAAGTCGAATTTTCCACTCGCATCAGACTGAGTGGTTGAAAATGGCGGGTCGAGAGCGGCCAGGTAGCGCTCGGCAGATGAACTGCTCACAAGATTTCTCAGGAGTTCGTTTCTCACAAAGACCTTTTTCTCAAACTCCTCCAAATGCTTTTTATAGGCTTTTCCTGAAGGATAACCCTCCTTTTTATTTCTCTCCATTGTGCTAAAGATATCTTTTTCCTGGGTGATTAACCTTGGAGCTAGGTCAATCACGTCCACAGCAACTACTTTCTGAAGGGGGGCGATAATCTTACTGAACTCATCATGCCTATAGATTGAAATTAAAACGCCGCCGAGAGGTATGCTGCTTCCGCCGCGAGTTACGATGAATATTTGACCGCTTGTATTGCGCTTGGCAACGAGAGGAGTCGGCTCATTTTTCGGTGCTGACGATCTATCCTGATTTAGAACCTCCTGATATCGCGCGTACAGCGTAATCGTCGAAGCCCCAAACATTATTGTGAGTGAGAAAAAGATAAAAAGTAGTATGTTTTTCATCTGTTCACCTCTAGCCTGGTGTTGATAAACAGCCTAGCTTTGGTTTCAGAGTCTGCGGGAATTAGCTCGATGCGAGTGGCCTTCATCCATTGATCTGATCCGCACCGACGTCGCCTAGAGAGTAGGTGATTTTTATGTGCAAAGAGGGCTGCTTACGCAGCCCGTTTAGATTTCTGCTCTTCGATCCAGTTTTGGATCTCAATCTGCGACCATCGAGAATACCTGCCTAGCTTGATCGGGGCCGGAAACTCCTCGAACTGGAGCATCTCGTAAATCTTCGTTTTCCCCATTCCGACCTGCGCCATGACTTCTTCGATCTTAATCAGGCGGTCCAGTGGTTTCTGATTCATCTCAGTTGTCCTCTCTTCATTTTTTTTCGGCAGCTAAGCGCAGTTCCAGCGGCAGAATTGGGCGCCAGGTTCGGCCGTATGCCGCTGCCTGTGCCTCGATCAGGCAGCCAACGGCCTCCAGCGAGTCGACCTCGAAAACGCCGGTGATGTAGTGACGCGTAATCCTGTGATTCGCCCGGTGGACCGCGATGGCGATGGCGATGGCGATGGCGATGGGGTTGTGGTTGATGGCGATGTCCGGGTCACGGTAGACCCTGGCTCCGCCGCTGCGGGCGCCGCCGGCACCTGCGAAGAGATCGACGTACAGCTCGTGAACAAATGGCAGTGCCCGTTGGGTCGCGACGGAGTGGAGATGGGGCTGGAAGGTGCTCATGTTGCCCCCCCATGGACGAGCAGTACGGCAGCGGGCAAGCTCGCACTGGGTTGCTTTATCAGGAGGGGTGCGGAGTGGATGATTCCATCAAGAGACGAGTGCTCACGGCCACGTTGTGGGCTCTTTGGTGGTTGTTGGTAGGTTCTGCGTCCGTATGGTTGTTGGCTGGCTCTGTCGCCTATTGGGCCAAGACGGGATGGTTGCCAGCTGATACCTCCGGCTGGGTGCAAGCCATAGGTGGCCTTCTGGCGATTGGTGTTGCCCTGATGATCCCGTTCATCCAACGGGCGCAGAACAAGGATCGACAGAGGCAGGACGAGATTCAGGCGGCTATACGCAAAACAGGGCTGGCCTTGCAGCTCTCTGAAGAAACAGAAATCCTGATCTCCCTGTTCGTGGCGCGCCGTACCTTTCAGTCGCCACGCATCCCTTGGCATGATGCAGAGTACTATCGCACGCGACTGGGCATGCTCCAGTCGCGCATAGGTGGTTTGCTGGGCGATGACTACCACTTGCTGAGATGGGGTGTATTTTTGAATCTGCAGACGGCAATCCATGAATTGGAGTCGTCGCTTCGCGTAGTTCCGATTGATGATCCTGTTCACGTTCGAAATGCTGAGAGCGTCCTTAGTTACGTCACTGAATCGAAAGGCTGGGCAAACGACGTGTTGAACAATCTGGTCAAGCTGAATGGCAACCGGATGGACGAGACGCTCTAATTCGACCTTTCTCGAAGGTGACGTATACCCCTTAACAAGCTGCGCGTGCGGGCGGAAGGGGAAGCGGAGCGTTGTCCCCATTTCTGTGCAGCGGCGCACGTCTGTCGTGGGGTGCCCAACCTCTGAGCGCGCCCTGGAAAGGGTAGGGATGGTGCCTGCCGCTGCGCGGCAGAGGCTGTTTATCTCGCCACCCTTGGGCATGTGCTGGCCTGAAGGTTTCATGCAGCTGCCTCCAGTTCTGGCAGCTGCTGGGTGCGGGCATTAGCTTCCAGTGCATCCTTCAGACGTTCGTGCATGCGGGAGGCAAGGCCGATCTGTTGAAGTGCGATGCGCGCCTTGTCCCTTGCCTGGAGGCCGGCGAAGGTGCTGGCGGCCAGGTCGAGCGTTGAGGCGACGTCGGCCAGTGTGCCCAGATCCCACTCATTGAACGGATTCGATCGACGCGCATACTCAGCGATTCGGCGATCCGCATCCTGGATTATCTCGTCGCGCTCCAGTTGGTGGCGGGTCAACTCCTGTTGACGCGTGAGATGTAATTCCCCGATATCGGCATTCAGCAGGGCGATGCGCTCTGCTGCAGCTTCGCGTGCGATCTGGTGGCCTTCGTCGTAGCCGGTGGCCCGCGCGTTCCGCACCATGCGCAAGGCGATCCAGGGCCAGCCGAGATTAACGATGACCAGCGCGGCGGCCATGAGTTGGATGGCGGTGATGTTCTGCATGTGCTGTATCTCCCTATAGGTGCCCGGCGCCGGGAATAGGCGTCAGAGTCCGGCGCCGGGGCTTGAGTGGTGGCTTGCATGCCCGGTACGGCCGGGCGCCGGTCATGCCGCCTTCTCGGACTGCTTGTCGAGGAAGTCGGCCAGGTCCTTCAGGCGCACCCACCAGCAGGCCAGGCGAGACTCGGTGTGCTTGTAGGTCACCAGGTCCACCTTGTTGTCACGGATGAGGGCGCGCATGCGCTTGTCGGTCTTGATGTGGGGGAAGTAGTGCTCCCTGACCTGGCTGAGCGTCAGGCTGCTGACCTTCCATTGCTGCATCAGTTGGTTGAGGGTGTCGCTCATCCTTGGACCTCAGCATCACGGACCCTTGGGAAATGGAGCGCAAGCTCACCAGCCTGTTTCGGCGGGCCCTGGAGGACGCCGAGCGGCTGATCAGCATCGACACCGAGTTGGAACAAGCGGCCAAGGAGCCCAACTGAACCATGGATCATCAGTATGCCGACGGTGCTGCCACGTACCGGGCGGCATACCTGCGGGGCCTGAAGCCAGACCCTGAACTCTGGGTGGACGAGTGGGCTGACGAGTATCAGCGCATCCCCCGCGACACGGGCGCCGCAGAGCCCGGCAAGTACCACACCGACCGGACGCCCTACGCGCGCGAGCCGATGCGCTGCCTATCACCGACCCACCCGGCGAAGCGCGTGGTGACCATGGTCGCCTCGCAGTTGATGAAAACGCAGATCGCGCTCAACTGGATCGGCGGGTGCATCCACATGGCACCGGCCAACGTCCTGGCGTTGCTGCCCAGCCTGAGCCTGTCCAAGCGGGTATCGAGCCGGATCAGCAAGACCATCGATGCCGTACCGGTGCTGAAGGAGCGTGTTGCCAACCTGCTCCCGACCTGGTGGCGGCTGGCGGCAGTTGGCGTGGTGATCGCGCTGGCCATGGTGGCAGCTTGGACGGCGCAGGGATGGCGCCTTGGTCGGCAGCTGGCCGAACAGGGTAGGGCACACGCCATCGAGCTGGCCAAGCGCGACAAGTTGTACACCGACACCCTCGCAGAGATCTCGCGAGCCGCTGCCAAGGCCGCGCGTGATGAGCAGGACAAACGCCTGAAGCTAGAGCACCAGCTACAGGCCGATGACGAAACCAACCACAGGATACTGACCGATGCACAGAAGGCTAATGCTCGGCTGCGTGATCAGCTCGCTACTGCTGACCTCCGGCTGTCAGTCCTCCTCGATGCCACCGACGCCGCTGCAGGTAGAGGCTGTGGAGTGCCTGCCGCCGCCGGCACCGGAAGCGTGGTGGATGGAGCCCCGCGAGCCCGACTTGACCCAGCGCATGCTCAACGAATTGTCGGCATCACCAGCGACGGTGACCAGGGGCTCATCGCTTTGAAGGCGTGCCAGGATTACGCACGGCAGGTATCAGCGAGGCACTAAGTGACTATCGGGGTCCGTGCTTATGAGCGTTCTGCTGCGCACCCCGTGGATCGAAGGCGTTTTTCTTGGCGGGCTGCGAGTCGCGGCCCAGCCCCTTGTAGTCCGGGCGGTACTTAGAGAATGCTTCCCGAAGGAACAGGCGGGCACCTTCCGTGCCCAGTTCTTCAACCAGCAGCTCCAGCGACAGTGCCGCCAGGTCCTGTACGTTGGGTGGGGTCATGATGAAGTCGTGCGCTTTGCTTCTGACGGCCACCATCGAAACGATGCTGATGTATCTCATACCGTCCCTTTAAACCATTCATTTCAGAGCTCTGCGGGTTTGACCCGCCGAGAGTTGAAGAGGAGCGGTCGGCCCTAGTGTTCCAGCACCCGGACCGACCGCTGAACCGCAGACCTAACCTGCAAGCCCAGCCAAGGCTCCCCGCCTCGTGCACGAAGCGCGGCGAGTCTAACAACTGGATATTCATACAGTAAAGGCTTGCACAAAATGACCAATCCGATCGTTCCCTGGATGGGCGGTAAGCGCCGCCTGGCCGACCGCCTTATCTCGCTGTTCCCGCCCCACGAGTGCTACGTCGAGGTCTTTGCCGGTGGCGCTGCGCTCTTCTTCCTCCGCCCGATGCCGGCACCTACTGAGGTGCTGAATGACATCAGCGGCGACCTGGTGTGCCTCTACCGCGTGGTGCAGAACCACCTCGAGGAGTTCGTGCGCCAGTTCAAGTGGGCCCTCTCCAGCCGGCAGATCTTCGAGTGGCAGAAGATGACCCGGCCCGAGACCCTGACCGATATCCAGCGCGCGGCGCGTTTCTTCTACCTGCAGCACCATGCCTTCGGCGGCAAGGTTTCCGGGCAGACCTTCGGTACCGCCACCACGGGCCCGGCCATCAACCTGCTGCGTATCGAGGAAAATCTCTCCGCGGCGTGGCAGCGCCTGTCCGGTACCTACGTCGAAAACCTGCCCTGGTTGGAATGTGCAGAGCGCTACGACCGGCCACACACCTTCCTCTACATGGACCCGCCGTACTGGAAGACTGAGGGCTATGGTGTGGACTTCCCGTTTGAGAACTACGAGCGAATGGCCGACTTCATGCGACGCTGCAAGGGGAGGGTGATGGTCAGTATTAACGACCACCCCGACATCCGGGCTGCATTTGACGGCTTCCACATGGTGGGGCTGGATATCCGCTACAGTGTGATGAACCAGCGGCAAGGGCAGGCCGATGTGACGGGCGAGCTGGTGATCATGAACTGGGAGCCGGCTGCGCTTGGGGGCTTGTTCGCTGGACTCTAACGCACCTGCAACTTGTCCACGTCAAAGCTGCGAAATTGCACTGAGGTGGCCACCCAATTACGCTCGTGGTGACCTGCCTATTCCACGCGGATTGACAGTAGCACCGGAGGGCCGCGTGTATTGGTAGCGACTGGCTGCACGCGCCCCCCCCAGCCGCTGGTTGCGACAGGCAACAACCGGCCAGAAGTGGACGTTGTTGCTATTGTGAAAAAAATGCTGGATTCAATCCTGAGCTGTCGCGAGAGCTGACGGTTGGATACCTGTGACTATACATCTGTAGGGCGCAATGAATTGCGCCCTACACGTGATACGCATCAACCAATGCCTTCCCGGCTGCACGAAGCATTCTGTCTCTGGGGACGGATATGCCGAAGTCGAACCAATGAATGACGTTGTAGTAAAACTGATCGGCAGCCATGTACTCGTCAAGAAGTGCCTTTACCCGGCGGCGCGGAAAGGCGCGGACATACTTGAGCGAAGCCAATTTCCGCACGTCCTCAATCTCAGACCGGAGGAGCGGAACGATGGCGGAATCGGCAAGCCCCTGGAAGGCCTTGTCGGGTATCAATGGAATGATGCGTGCCAAGAGGTACCCAGGCATCGTGGCGGCCAGCAGGTCATTGAGCCGATGCTTGCCGAGCGCATACAGTGTACGCGCAGCATCCTCGTACTTGGTGCTGCTCGCAGTCGAAAGCAGCGATGCATATTTGCGACCGTGTAAGGGCCGGTCGAGCGATGCGATCACCAAGGGAATGTCGCACCATTGGCCGAACTTAGCGAGGTACCGAAGGTCTGCGGCTGAATAGTCGGCACTGCCACTTGCAAGCATCGATCGAACGAGCGGCAGGTCGGCCGCGTCGAGTCTGCTGCAGATGATGTCCAAACCTTCGCGCGTAAACCTGCTGCGCAAGTACTCCCCAAGTGAGCGGGTTTTCTCGATAAGATCATTCAACGGACCATACCGCGTAGCCATTTCCTCCAGCAACGACTCAAAACGATCCACGAATTGATTGGCAACGGCCTTACGTAGGTCGTCTCCACGTAGCCTGAAGTCACGACGGATCAGCGCGAAGTAGGCGTTCTGGTCGAAGATCTCCGACCGGACTTCTTCTTCGAGCTGCGCGACGGTCAAACGATCAAAGAACTGCTCGGTGTAACGCGCTAAGACCGCCTCACCTTCAGCATCGGTCTGGCTCATGGCTGACAATCCAAATCCTCTGGAGGTCGGGCTCTTGCGCACAAAGACAGCTTTTGCCTGCTCAATGGAATAGCTCCGGCCGCTTGCGACGAGCGCCTGTAGCGCTTCATAGCGCACCTCCGCATCACTGTCGTTTAATAACGGTTCGGCGATGCTTGCGACGAGCGACCGCCGCTTTTGCAACAACTTGACCACTGTGATTCGGACCAAAGCGTTGCGATGATTGAGTCCACTCAGCAAGATTTCATCGTCAAACTCGGCATCGCGGCTGAACAGCTCGTCGAGAAGATTCTGCTCCACCGTGCTGGGCTGCAAGGCGTAGAGCGCCTCCAAGGCCTTGCGGCGATCGTCATGCAGCGTGATGCGGATGATGGCGTTGGCTGCCGCGCTAGCCGTCTGTGTCTCGTTCCTGGCAAACTCTTCATTGATGTAGGGTAGGTCTGTAGGCTGACCACATTCGCCAAGATACTCCAATGCGGATACGCGTACCTCAGTTTCGGCATCTTCGGCAAACCACAGCGAAACGATCTCCTTGCGGCCAAAGTGCTCGTTCTCGACGATTGGTTGAGCGATCAGGCGCATGGCTTTCAGCGCGCCGACACGCCTGTCGGTCGTGCTGACCAAAGAGCAAATGGGCAGAATGTTGTTCTTGAAACCGTCCACCGCTGCAATCCAGTGCCACAGCGGCACATTCTCGTGTTTGAAATGCGCCAAGCCGTCGTCAATCAGCCCGTTGAGTTCTCGCCGGCCGAACTCAAAACTAGTCCGCGCGCTGAAAAGAAGGTTTGCGTCATGCGGCCCCAGTGATTGCTGATCGTTACCGTGGACGGCCGCGATGATGGAAAGCAATCTGACCCGCGCCACGTCTTTGGCCGCCAGGGGATGCTCATCGGTCGCTTTCTCAGCCGTACTCAAGAAGTTTCGCAGGAATCTTGCGCCTTCTACGGACAGTGGCGTAGTCGGCCCTGGCTCGGACGTCGGCGTGGATTGCGTCTCGGCAGCAGGTGCTTGATCTTTCTCGGACTCTGACGCGTTGTCCATTTTGGCAAGTGAGATGACGTATCCCTGGATGCACTTGCGGAACTTACCTTCGAAGTCCCGCACGTCCGCGAAGGTGCACGCCAACAGCTTCTTCTCGTCAAAGACTTGGTCTTTGAATGCGACGACCTTCTTAAGATGATCCCCGGGATCGGCGAGCAACGAGGCGTCAATATCCTTCAGCAGGAGGTTAATTTCGGGTCGACCCTCCCTCTCGTTTCGCGTCATAGAGCGCTTGAATTCTTCCTCAAAGCCGGACGTGTAGGGCTCAGTCCCGGGCGGCGTACCCCAACGCTTCCAAAGCATGCCAACGAAGAGATCGCATCCATCAAGATCGCGATTAATGATCGCTTGTGGCCGACCGACACCGGGCAGAGTGTCTTCCCAGCCGACTAGTTCGACCTGATATCCGAGCGCGTCCGCCAACTGACTGTAAGCGAACGGGCATTACACCTTGCCGGCGGATACCCAGTTGTGCGGCAGCAGCTCGGCTAGAGCGCTGGCCTTCTGCGTCGGCAGTCGTGTCAGCACATCCTTGAGATAGGCATAGGGATCATGCCCATTCATGCGCGCCGACTGGATCAGGCTCATGATTGCCGCCGCCCGTTTGCCGCTGCGTAGCGACCCGGCAAACAACCAGTTCGAGCGTCCAAGGGCCCACGGCCGGATCTGGTTCTCGACCGGGTTATTGTCGATGGGCACAGCACCATCCTCGACATAGCGAGTCAGTGCCTGCCAGCGTTTGAGGCTGTAATCCAAGGCTTTCGCCGTGGCTGAGCCGTTGGGCACCCGATCACGCTGGGCCAGCATCCAGGCATGCAGCGCGTCGAGGATCGGTGAAGCCTGTTCCTGCCGTATTCGCCCGCGTTCTTCATCGCTCATGTCGCGCACTTGGCGTTCGACTTCGTACAGCCCAGCGATAGAGTGCAGCGCCTGTTCGGCCAGTTGGCTTTTGTTCGCCGCGTGCAGATCGAAAAACTTGCGGCGGGCGTGGGCCATGCAGCCGATTTCGGTGATGCCTTGCTCGAAACCGGCCTTGTAGCCAGCGAAGTCGTCGCAGACCAGCTTGCCATTCCACTGGCCAAGAAAATTGCGCGCATGCTCGCCGGCACGGCTGGGGCTGAAGTCGTAGACCACGGCCTTCAGATCGGCGAAGGGCGTGGTGCTGTAGGCCCAGACGTAAGCCCGATGGGTTTTCTTTTCGCCCGGCGCGAGCATTTGCACCGGGGTTTCGTCAGCGTGGATCACGCGTTGGCCCAGCACGGCTTCGCGCAGCGCATCGACCAGCGGCTGGAGCTGCACGCCGGTTTGCCCGACCCACTGCGCCAGCGTCGAACGAGCGATAGCCAGGCCGGCACGGCCGAAGATCTTTTCCTGCCGGTACAGCGGCAGGTGGTCGGCGAATTTGGCCACCATCACGTGCGCCAACAGGCCGGCGGTGGGGATACCCTTGTCGATCACCTGCGCCGGCACCGGCGCCTGGATCAGCGTTTCGCACTGGCGGCAGGCCCATTTCCCACGCACATGCTGCTCGACGGTGAACACGCCCGGCGTGTAATCCAGCTTTTCGCTGACGTCTTCACCCACGCGTTGCAGCTGGCAGCCGCAGGCGCACTGGGTGTTCTCCGGTTCGTGATGGATCACGGTGCGCGGGAGTTGCGGTGGCAGCGGTGCACGCTTGGGCTGCTGGCGTGCTTCGGCCGGCGCAGCCGGCGGATTGACCGCTTTCAGCTCCGCCTCGATGGCCACGATGTCGGTGTCGAGCAGGTCATCCAGCAGGCGGCCCTGGTCAGGGCTCAGTTGCTCGCTGCGCTTGGCAAACTTGTGCCGCTTGAGGATGGCGATTTCGTGGGTGAGGTTCTCGATAACCGTTTGGTCGCGGTGGATCTTCTTGCCCATCAGGTCGACCTGCGTGAGCAACTGCGCGGCCAGTGCGCGCAGCTGGTCAGGTGTCAGTTGGTCGAGATTGGGCGAGGCAGTCATGCCGCTGATTGTGCCAGAGCAGGCGGTCAGCGGAGATAAACCGATGGGCTAATGGCAGGTGCTACAGCACTGTGATCGCGCCGGCGGCACCGACCCGCTGCCAGGGTAGACCCAGTACCAAAGCCTGAAGTTGCTCGGTGTCGAGTTCGACTTCCGAGCCGTGCCGGATGCCTGGCCAGTGAAACTTGCCCTGGTGCAAGCGCCGCGCGGCCAGCCAGATACCCACACCGTCATGCACCAGGACTTTCATGCGGTTGGCGCGGCGATTGGCGAAGAGATAGGCACAGTGCGGCTTCGCCGCACCGAACACGGCCACCACACGGGCCAACGCGGTGTCGGTACCGGCGCGCATGTCCATCGGTTCGGTGGCGAGCCAGATGGTATCGATGCGGATCACGGGGTGAGCCCACGCACAAAGCGGGCGCAGCCTTCAGGATCGGAGGCTGGCCATTTCACCGTGACCGCTTGCTCGCCAAGGGACAACTCAATGATTGCGAACGCCTCAGTTGTTCGTTTAGGCGTGGCCCTCAATGGAACGAACGCCGGCAACGCCGCTGGTGGCTGATCTCGGTAAAGCGGCAGCCACTTGCGAATGACGTTGGCGTTGATGCCGTGGCTGATGGCAACGCTGGAGACGGTCGCACCAGGTTGCAGGCACTCCTGAACAACCTGGGCCTTGAACGGTTTGGGGTAAGAGCTTCGTTGGCGCATGGAAATCCCGGCGATAAGGGCTATCGCGTCCGCTTAAAAATACGCGGACACCATCGCCCTTAATGCGGGAGTTCGGAAGGTGACTTGGCTGGACGCTTACAACTGACTGTTGAAATCGTCAACGATAGCTTTGGCAATCTTGCGCTCTTCATCCAGGTCGCCCGGAGAAGCGAGAAATACTTTGACGAACCGTCGTGTTCCTGCCATTGCACGCTATACCTGTTCCATGTGCATGTTATTTATCTTTGGGACTCGTCACGCGACCGCGGATTGGCGGCTGCCTTGCTTCCGCAGACGCACACTCAATGTCGCTAAGTCCTTACGGCTCTGCCAACCTTTCACTTGGCCACACACAGCTCGTACATAGCTGTTCGGCGAGTTGCGCGCCGGGATGAATGGGCTTTTATGGCGATGTGGCAATCGTCGCCCGTCCGATTGACCGTTGGCTATGCCGAACCTGCAGCTCGACAACGGCTGCCAAGCAGGATCAATGGTTGGTACAGAGCTGTACTCCAAGAATCGCGTACCACTGCCGCTACCTTCCGATTGCTGCAGAGCCCTGCGATGTTCTGGCATCCCAACTGGCGTCGCCGCCCGTAGACATCAGCAGGTGTTTATCCCGGATGCTGTTGGGAGTAAGGATACAGCGGAGGATCTTCGGCAAGCAGTCCGCCGTGTTCAACGGCAATTGTCTGAATCTAAGCGTTTTCAGTAGCCAGTGGCAACGTCCGCTTCTGGCCGATTCTGTTGAAAAACTCCTGCTGCAATTTCTGCCCGCAAAAGTGGGCGACTGACGTTGAAATCTGAGCCAATGCCGGCGCTGATCTACTCCAGATTTCGCGTAGCAACGCCTCAGTCGGGCGTTTCTTCGGCTTTCTGCGAGCGAACCAAGACTGCACCGACTTTTTCAACAGAATCGGCCGAAAGGGGAAGGGCAATCTACCTCCACCATCTTGTTAGGCGGTCCTTCCAGTCAACTGAAAGTCTGCTCGGTAGAGTTGACGGGACTGGCGTGACCCGCTGCCCACGTGACTGGCACAGAATCCCAAGACCCGCCCACCGTGTCGGGTTTTCTGTTTCTGGCCGTAGACGACTGCCAGACAGTTATTGCGGCTAGGTTGCGCTATAAAGTCTTGCAGGTTGGCGTTCAGAACTGAACAACCATTCGATTTACTAACGAGGAAGGAACCTATGGCCTTTAGCGACTATTGGAACGGCCCAGCGCACCGGCAGCGGGCGGATGATCTGGACATCCAGCTTACAGACCTTCAGGCGCGCTATGCGCAGTTGCAAGCGCTCAATAGGAAGATCGGCGCCATGGACGCCTTGGAAGTCCAGAATCTGATTGAGCAAGAGAAAGGAAAGCTTGCTGCTGTCCGCCAGGATATTCAGCGCGCCGAGCAGGAGGTAACAGCGCTCGCGCAGCGCTCCGCTGATTTACAAGGGCAGATCCTCGTATGGGAGGAGACGTTACTTCTGGAGAGCTTTGCGCTCTATGAGCCCAAGTTCAAACTGAATGCCAGCCATGAATACAAGTCCCGTCTGGACAGTGTCCGCGAGCGTCAGAAGGCGATGATCAAGAGCGGGGAGGCTGCCACCGGGAACATGGCCTGGACGGTCAATGGCAGCCAAACTCAAGGGCGCAAGCTCGTAACCGACATGATCAAGCTGGTGATCCGGTCGTTCAACAACGAAGCAGATTACTGCGTGGACAACGTAAAGTTCGACAACGTCGAGCTGGGCGAGAAGCGAATTCTCAAATCGTTCGAAGCCTGCAACCGCCTCGGCAAGATTATGGACGTGGAGATATCGCGCAAGTACCTGGCCCTCAAGCTCGATGAGCTGCACCTTGCCCACGAGTTTCAGATCAAGAAGCAAGAGGAAAAGGAAGAAGCCAAGCGCGCCCGAGAAGAGCTGCGGGAGCAGCAGAAGCTTGAGCAGGAGATTCGCGCGGCTCGGGAGAAGATCGCCAAGGAGCGTAAACACTTCGCCACCGCTATGCGTGACCTCCAGGCTCGCCTGGACAAGGCAGCGTCTGAAGAGGAGCGCGCACCACTCTTGGCGAAATTGGCTGAGGTTGAAATGGGCCGGGCCGCGTTGGAGAGCGAAGAGAAGCTCATTGACTATCGCGAACAGAATGCCAAGGCCGGATATGTGTATGTGATCTCCAACGTGGGAGCATTCGGGGAAGGGGTATACAAGATTGGTATGACCCGCCGCCTGGAGCCGATGGACCGCGTCGATGAGCTGGGTGACGCATCGGTGCCGTTCTGGTTTGACGTGCATGCGATGGTCTTCTCTGATAATGCCCCCGCGCTGGAAGCGAAGCTGCACGACCGCTTTGCCGCAGGTCGCCTAAACAAGGTCAACGGGCGCAAGGAGTTCTTCCGTGCGGACATTGCTGAGATCGAGTCGGTCATTCGAGAAAACTACGACGTTGCCGTCGAGGTCACCCACGAAGCGCCAGCCGAGCAGTATCGCGAAAGCCTGCGCATGGAATTGCCCAAGGCCGCAATCCAGCAATCAGCACGAGTTGCGGCACAAAGCTAGCATTAGCGATTGGATGCCCGTGAATAGGCCTCGGTTCTCTGGAGGCCTATCTACCTCAGGACCTATATGCGGAAACGTCCAATTTTCGCCACTTCTTGCGAATCGTCCCTTCGGCGTACACTGGTCAAGCCAGATGTAATCGGTGGTCAACTGACCAAGGCGTCCCGGCAGACTGTGTGAGAGTTACCGGGACTCAACGAGAAGGCCCATTGTCCTGTCTGGACCACGGGCCTTTTTGCTTGGAAGCCTTCCCTTTGGGTGGGGCAAATTTGGGGCAACTCGTCCGCCAAACTATGCCCTTCTATGCCATAAACGCGCTTTAGGTGTAACCGGCGAACCGTCGTAAAGCCTGTATTTCATTGGCTCTAGCCAAAATTCAGCGAGTACACACGCACAATCGGGGTGTGATTAGAAAGGTTTTCCATCAATACCTAGGGATAGACTGCTTACTGACCTGAGCGACGTGCATTGCCGAAGCTGAGTTTGTTTGCATGGGACCGTTGGACAGTGTGCTTCATCGCGCGAAAATCACTTGACTTACTCAAAGCTCGTGAAACGACGTAAACGGGCGGCGCCGTTCGTAAAGAGACAGCCTTCAACTCAGGTGGGAACGGCTGCGCATCGACCTTAACGTATGCGACTGTTTCGCCTAAATACAGGCGGTAGGCATTGACGCCAAACCACTTTTCACGCCCAGGATTAAGTATTGCTGTCGTTGGACTATGGTCACCTTCATCGCGCCACCGTGACAAGACGGCATCAAATACTGGGGACAGTTCGGTGGCATGAGTGTTTACAGCAGCGCGAGCGAACGGTTCATGAGGGCCAAGATCTACTTTGGAGTAGAAAGGACGTGATGAGACCGAAGCTCGCCAGAGAATGGTTACTAGAAACTGAAGCAGTCGGCTTGGATCTACGCTAGCCGATTCAAATCCTGCGGTTTTACCGTCGCGCTGAAGCGGGTGAAAGCGTTCGTCAAATTTCTTCAGAAGCACTTCGATCCCGTAGTCGTCGATTTTGCTGAAGCTCGGCTCGCAGTCTTCGCACAGGATTTCTTCGTCATACACACCGATCGGTGCTTTCTTTGGGAACTGCCCCGGTTGGCCAGAGACAAGTAGAGACTTCTCTCCATCGACGCGCATTTCACGAAAGAAGGCTTCGGGGATCGCGTGTGCCTTGATAAATTTATGCTGCTGAAGGCAGAGCATGCAGGTTTTCATAAGCGACCTAACGTCCAGGGTGAGCGAAGCGTCCTGAGAATACACACGCACAAGTGGCGGGGAGTAGGGGAGTAGGGGTGTAAAATTCTTAGCCACTCGTCGGCGAGACTGCTGAAAACATTCGGTGAGCAGGTCGGGGCCACAGTAACTCGTTTAGCGGGTACGGTAGCGGGTATCAAATGCGCGTTCCTTTGGCTAATGCTAAAAAAATCAATTGGTTATGAGTCAAAGAAAGATCGTCCACATTGATTGTGACTGTTTTTACGCTGCCATCGAGATGCGGGATGACCCCAGTCTGGCCAATCGGCCGCTGGCTGTTGGTGGCGCAGCGGATCGGCGTGGGGTGATTGCGACCTGCAATTACGAGGCGCGGGCCTATGGCGTGCGTTCGGCGATGTCGTCGCGGCATGCGCTGAAGCTATGCCCGGACTTGCTGATCGTCCGGCCGCGCATGGATGCCTATAAGACTGTGTCTCGCGAGATCCACCAGATTTTTCGTGATTACACCGAGCTCATCGAGCCGCTGTCCCTCGACGAGGCTTATCTGGATGTGTCGGACAGCCCGCACTTTAGCGGCAGCGCCACGCGCATCGCGCAGGAAATTCGCAGGCGGGTAGCGAAGGAGTTGCGCATTACGGTGTCGGCTGGCGTGGCGCCGAACAAGTTCCTGGCAAAGATCGCCAGCGACTGGCGAAAACCGGATGGACTGTTTGTGGTCACGCCGGAGCTGGTGGATGATTTCGTGGCAGCGCTTCCCGTCAGCAAACTGCATGGGGTGGGCAAGGTCACGGCGGACAAACTCGCGCGTCTCGGAGTGCGTACCTGCGCCGACCTGCGCGACTGGAACCGTCTGGCACTGGCTCGCGAGTTTGGCAGCTTCGGCGAGCACCTCTATAACCTGGCCCGCGGGCAGGATGACCGCCGTGTGCAGGTTGACAGCCGGCGGCAATCGGTCAGCGTCGAGCACACCTACGACCAGGATCTGCCGGACCTTGCTGCGTGCCTGAATCGGCTGCCTGCGCTACTGGAGGAGCTGAACGGCCGTATGGCGAGGCTGGATGCCAGCTACAAGCCGGACAAGCCTTTTGTCAAACTCAAATTCCACGATTTTACCCAGACGACCCTGGAGCAAGCGGGCGCCCGGCGTAACCTGGACAGTTACAAGCTGTTGCTCAGCGCGGCGTTTGCCCGGGGCGACAAGCCGGTGCGTTTGATCGGGGTGGGTGTGAGGCTGCAGGACCTTCGTGGTGCCCATGAACAGTTGGCGCTCTTCTAGCCAGCGAGTGGCGCCGTGTGGGGGCGAATTCATTCGCAAAGGGCCGCGAAGCGGCCCTGGGGGAGACTGACGATCAACCCTCTGCCGGCCACAGCCGAATCGGCTTGCCTTCGGTCGGCCACAGGCGCAGTTGGTCGATCGGGGAGAAGTCCCAGCGCTGGACCTTGGTCAGGGCCTCGAGGAAGCGTTGCTCTTGCTCCATCAGCGACGGGGCACACATCTTGCGAGTACTGCCGGCGGCGCCGAAGCTGAGCTGGTCGCCTTCCAGCTTGTAGGAGGCGAACCAGTGGTTGCAGCCGGCGGTGCCATAGGCGCGACCGTCTTCGCCGAGGGTGACGGTCAGGTGGCTGCGGTCGATGAGTGGGCGCTCGCCGATCCATTCCACTTGGTAAGTGCGGTCAGTCTGCAGCTGCAGCGCATCGGACGCGCAGCCGGTCAGGCCCGCGGCCAACCCGGCCAGTAGCAGCATGTGGTGCTTCATGGGGCGTCCTCCTGGCGGCATTTTGGGCAGTAATGCTTGCCGGCACGGCTGCGCCAGCCCAATTCGGCGATGCGGGCTTCTGCCGCCGGGGACTGCGCTGACTTGCCAAGGCCGCCATCGACGGCGAACTCGAAGTCCAGGCGGGTGCCGCAGCTATCGCAGTCCACGTGCCAATTGTGGATGGCAAGCTCCTTGAAAACGGGGCCCTTGGCCACCGCCAGCCACTGGCCGGGCGGGTTGATCAGGTGGCGTACCTTTTCGACCACCAGGCGCATGCTCAGATCGCGACTGCCCTTGAGGGTCACGAGCAGGGCATCGCCGTTCTGGATCGAGCCACCGGTGCCGGTTACCTGGTAGAGGCCAGGCGACAGGGCGCGGCACTCGTTGAGGGTGTGGGCGGGGTTGAGCAGGGTGTAGCGAAAATCGTGTTCGGCCATAGGTCCTCCAGAAACGCCGCGCATCCTACCACGGCCTAGGCTTCCACCTGGTTGCAGGACCGCCCGGCGGCCCAGGCAGTGATGTTGTCGAGGGTAGTGCGGGCGATGGCGGCAAGAGCCTCGCGGGTGAGGAACGCCTGGTGGGCCGTGATGATGACATTGGGGAAGGTCAGCAAGCGGGCCAGCACGTCGTCCTGCAGGGGCAGGTCGGAGCGGTCTTCGAAGAACAGGTTGGCTTCCTCTTCATACACGTCCAGGCCGAGGTACCCGAGCTGCCCGCACTTGAGCGCTTCGATCAGCGCCGGGGTATCCACCAGGGCTCCGCGGCCGGTGTTGATCAGCATGGCGCCGGGTTTCATCCGTCCCAGGCTCTCGGCGTTGATCAGGTGCCGGGTGGCGTCGTTCAGCGGGCAGTGCAGGCTGATGATGTTGCTGTTGGCCAGCAGCTCCGGCAGCTCGACATAAAGCCCGCCGAGCGCTTCTACGCTGGGGTTGCGGTTGGGGTCGTAAGCCAGCAGACCGCAGCCGAAACCGGCCATGATGCGAGCGAAGGTGGCGCCGATCTTCCCAGTGCCGACCACACCGACGGTCTTACCCACCAGGTCGAAACCGGTCAGGCCGTGGAGGCTGAAATCCCCCTCGCGGGTACGGTTGTAGGCGCGGTGCAGGCGCCGGTTCAGTGCGAGGATCAGCGCCGCGGCGTGTTCAGCTACCGCGTGCGGCGAGTAGGCTGGCACGCGTGCCACAGTCAGGCCCAGCCGCTTGGCGGTGACCAGGTCGACGTGGTTGTAGCCGGCCGAGCGAAGGGCGATCAGGCGTGTGCCGCCGGCGGCGAGTCGCTGCAGCACCGGTGCGGAAAGGTCGTCGTTGATGAACGCGCAGACCACGTCGAAACCGCTGGCCAAGGCCGAAGTGTCGAGGGTAAGGCGCACTTGCTGGAAGTGGAGATCGAAGGTCGGGTGGGCGCCGAGGAAGCTGTCGCGGTCGTACGCCTGGCTGCTGAAGACGATGGTGCGCATGGTCTCTCCTTGTTTGTTCAGCAGTCTAGCCGGCCGCGGATCGCTGGAATTGATCGGGGTCAGGCACTGACCCTGGCGGTCTGTGCGAGGCGGACGATGGCGGCGTCGAGTTCCTCCAGAGCCTGTCGTGACGCAGGGTCGTTCTGCTTGAGCAGGGTTTCGCTGCGCTGGCAGGCAGCCCGCAACTGTGGAACGCCGCAGTAGCGCGTGGCGCCGTGGAGGCGATGGACGCGTTCCAGCAAAGTGTTGCGGTCGCCGTTGGCCTGCGCCTGCTGGATCGCTTCGCGGTCGGCATCGAGAGAGGCGAGTAGCATGGCCAGCATATCGGCGGCCAGGTCGGCCTTGCCGGCGGCCAAGCGCAGGCCTTCTTCGGCATCCAGCACCTTCAGGTCGCCGTTCGCGAGCAGTTCGCCGTTCGAGTGGGGGCTGGGCGGCTCACCCAGGGAGAGGCCGCTCCACTTCAGGATCACCTGGATCAATTGGCGCTCGCCAATGGGTTTGGTCAGGTAGTCATCCATGCCACTTTGCAGCAGGGCGCGCTTTTCATTGGCCAGCGCATGGGCCGTCAGCGCAATGATGGGGACCGGATCCATTCGTTGCTCGTTTTCCCAGCGGCGGATCGTTGCGGTGGCCTGGATGCCATCCATCCCCGGCATCTGCACGTCCATCAGGACCAGATCGAAGCGCTCGCGCTGCACGGCTTCCACGGCGGAGACGCCGTTGTCCACAGCGCGCACGTCGGCGCCCATGTCACTGAGCAGGGTCTGCACCAGCAGCAGATTGGCTGGGTTGTCGTCGACGCAGAGCAGGCGAGGGCGGTGATTGATGCTCACAGGCCGGTCTTCCTTGCGTAGCTGGCGAGGCGCAACCAGCCCCGTCAGGGCCTGCTGGAGCTTGCGGGTACAGGCCGGTTTGGCTTGCAGCTGACTATGTGCCTCCGGCAGTGCCCGGTGATAGAGCCCCTGCTCGGTTGTGGGGCAGAGCACCAGGCTCTTGCAGCCGAGTTGCTCGAGTTCCCAGATACGTTGGCTGAGTGGCTCGGGGGCGAGCGATTCTGCATCTGCGCCGATGACCGCGAGCCCGATGGCCTGTTTGCCCTGGCGGAGGCTGGCAACTCCTTCCACCAGCGCCTCGATGCTGGGGAACTCGACTACGTCCAGGCCGAGGTCTTCCAGTTGGTGGCACAGGGATTGGCGAGTCAGCTCCAAGGCTTCCAGCACGGCAACCCGACGTCTGCTGAGCAGCGCCAATGGCAGGTCGTCGCTGTCGGTGGGCGCTTTGGGTAGGCTGAGGGTGATCCAGAACTCCGAGCCAACCCCCGGCGTACTGCTTACGCCTATTTCACCGCCCATCTGCTCCACCAGGCGCTTGGAAATCACTAGGCCCAGGCCGGTGCCGCCCGCTTGTCGGGTAAGGGAGTTGTCCGCCTGGCTGAAGGCCTGGAACAGTGCACGCAGGTCAGCGTCGGAGAGGCCGATTCCGGTGTCCTGCACGCTGATGCGCAGTTGGGCCAGATCGGTTTCGCTGTCGTCATCGAGCATGGCGCGAACGGCAATGGTGCCTTCGCGGGTGAACTTGATCGCGTTGCTCACCAGGTTGGTCAGCACCTGCTTCAGGCGCAGCGGGTCGCCCACCAGGTTTAGCGGTGTATCACGGTAGACCAGGCTCACAAGCTCAAGGTGCTTTTCGTGCGCCGCCGGGGCGAGGATGGTCAAGGTGTCCTGGATCAGGTCGCGAAGATTGAAGGGCAGGCTTTCGAGCATCAGCTTGCCAGCCTCGATCTTCGAGAAGTCCAGCACTTCGTTGATGATCCCCAGCAGGCTTTCCGCGGACTTCTCGATGGTGCCCAGGTAGTCCTGCTGGCGCGTGGTGAGATCGCTTTTCTTCAGCAGATTGGTGAAGCCGAGGATGCCGTTGAGCGGAGTGCGGATCTCGTGGCTCATGTTGGCGAGGAACTCGGACTTGATGCGGCTGGCCTCCAGGGCCTCCTTGCGTGCAAGGTCCAGTTCGATGTTCTGGATCTCGATGGTTTCAAGGTTCTGCCGCACGTCTTCGGTTGCCTGGTCGATGTTGTGCTGGAGCTCTTCCTGTGCCGTTTGCAGCGCTTCGGCCATACGGTTGATGCCTGAGGCCAGCTCGTCCAGCTCATGACTGCCAAGCGGTGGTAGGCGGGTTTCCAGCCGACCTTCCTTGAGCAGGGCAACCCCGTGCTTGATGCGTCGCAGCGGCTCGTTGATCGTCCGGCTCAGGCGCAGGGCCAGCAGTGCGGTCACGCCGAGACCGGTCCCGATCAGGAGCAGGCTGGCAAGCAGGCTCCGGTATCCACGCAGGAGAGTGCCCTGGTGTGACATTTCCAGTTCGACCCAGCCAAGCAACTTGCCGTCTCGCGTGTGCAGAGTGTCGCCCGCATCGACGCGCTGCTCCTCGAGAACTGGCTGTAGAAAACGCGTCGCATCAGTGTTGCTGCTCAGGGCCAGGCTGTCGCTTTCGCCTGCCGGGGCCTCGTTGAGCATGCGTGGGCCGGCGTGGGCGAGACGCTTGTGATTGATACTGATGAAACTGACAGCGCGTACGTCCGGCTGGTCGAGGGCGTGGTCGGCGATGTGCTCCAGTAACTGGGCGTCGCCGCGCTTCAAGGCAGGCGCGGCAAGCGGGGCCAGGTGTTCGGCGATTATCTGGCCACGCTGCAACAACTGGGCCTGGAAATCGGCCTGTTGCACCCAAGTGAAGTAACCGCCCAGCACCAATGCCAACAGGCTGGTGGGTAACAGCGTGAGCAAGAGCACGCGGCCCTTGATGCCTAGATCCTTGAACACGCCCATCCTCCCCATGCGCTATGTGCGCAGTGTAGCGATTCGTCGGGAGGTAATCTCCAGGCAGTTTTGCCAGTTTTTCAGTGCGGGTGGTCCTCGGGCCTGTCTGGGCGGGGCAATTGGGTTGAGCTGGGGCGGCCCTGGAGAGGGTCGGCGTCGCCCAGCTGACCTGCGGCCATAATCTGCAACCTACGTGCGATATGGAGTTGGGCGGTTTGCCGTTATCATAGGCGTCCTTCCCGAGTCTGGACTGCGAACCTGCCATGACCCTGCAGTACCCCACTATCGCCGACTGCGTCGGCCACACCCCACTGGTGCGCTTGCAGCGCCTGGGGGGCGATACCAGCAACACTCTGCTGGTCAAGCTCGAAGGCAACAACCCGGCTGGTTCGGTCAAGGACCGTCCTGCGTTGTCGATGATCACTCGCGCCGAGCTGCGCGGTGACATCAAGCCGGGCGACACCCTGATCGAGGCGACCTCCGGCAACACCGGCATTGCCCTGGCCATGGCGGCCGCGATCAAGGGCTACAAGATGATGCTGATCATGCCCGACAACATGAGCGCCGAACGCAAGGCTGCGATGACCGCCTACGGTGCCGAGCTGATCCTGGTCAGCCGCGAAGAGGGCATGGAAGGCGCTCGCGACCTCGCCGAAAGCCTGCAGCGCGGCGGCCGTGGCAAGGTGCTCGACCAGTTCGCCAACGGTGATAACCCGGAAGCCCATTACGTCGGCACTGGCCCGGAAATCTGGCAGCAGACCCAGGGTACGATCACCCATTTCATTAGTTCCATGGGCACTACCGGCACCATCATGGGTGTGTCGCGTTACCTCAAGGAGCAGAACGAGAAAATCCAGATCGTCGGCCTGCAGCCGCAGGAAGGCTCGGCCATTCCTGGTATCCGTCGCTGGCCGCAGGAATATTTGCCGAAGATCTACCAGTCCGACCGCGTCGACCGCGTCATCGACATGGCCCAGAGCGAAGCGGAAGACACGATGCGCCAACTGGCTCGTCAGGAAGGCATCTTCTGTGGCGTTTCCTCGGGTGGGGCAGTGGCCGCCATGTTGCGCCTGTCGCGCGAAGTGGAGAATGCCGTGATGGTGGCGATCATCTGCGACCGCGGCGACCGTTATCTTTCGACTGGCGTCTACGACGATCCCAATGTCCCGGCGTAATTCCAGCCTGCGCTTCCAGCCAAGCGGTGGAAGCCGGGCCTCGCAAGCTCCGGTGGGCAAGAAGCAGCGCCTTGCCATCGAGCGACTAGCCCATGACGGTCGGGGTATTGGTTTTGTCGACGGGAAGACCTGGTTCGTCGAGGGCGCCTTGCCTGGCGAACAGGTGGAAGCGCGAGTGCTGGCTGCGCGCAGCCAAGTGGTGGAGGCGCGTACCGAACAGGTGCTCACCGCCAGTCCGTTGCGCCGCATCGCACCGTGTGCCCACGCAGGGCATTGCGGCGGTTGCACCCTGCAACACTTGCCTCATGCCGAGCAGCTTGCCCTTAAACAGCGCACCCTGACCGAGCAGTTGGCTCGCGTCGCCGGCCTGGAACCGGAGGCCTTGATTGACCCACTTGTGGGGCCCGAATTCGGTTATCGGCGCCGCGCCCGAATCGCCGTGCGCTGGGATGCCAAGGCCCGCAAACTGGAGGTTGGATTCCGCGCGGCTTCCAGCCAGGCCATCGTCGCAATCGCCGATTGTATGGTGTTGGTACAACCCTTGCAGCCGATCATGCGCGGGCTTCCGGCGTTGCTGCATGGACTGGAACGACCGCAGGCCATCGGGCATGTCGAATTGTTCCACGGCACGGCATCGGCCGTCCTCGTGCGTCACACCCAGCCGTTGGGTGAAGGTGACCTGTCGCAATGGCGCGCATTCTGTGCCGAGCACCAGGCCCAGCTCTGGCTGCAGGGCGTTGGGGAGCCGCAACCGGACCAGCCCGACGCGCGCCTGGGTTACCGCCTGGAGCGCTGGGATCTGATGCTGGATTATCGCCCTGGGGATTTCGTGCAGGTCAATGCGCCTGTCAACGAGGCTATGGTTGCGCAAGCGCTAGACTGGTTGAGCCCACAACCCGGTGAGCGCGTGCTGGACTTGTTCTGTGGGCTTGGCAACTTTGCGCTGCCGCTGGCGCGCAAGGTAGGCGAAGTGGTGGCAGTCGAAGGCGTCGAGGCGATGGTGGAGCGTGCCCGCGGCAACGCTCTGGCCAATGGCCTGGGCAACGTGCACTTTTTCCAGGCCGATCTGTCGAACCCGCTAGTTGGCGCAGCCTGGGCGGCGCAGGGATTCGATGCGGTATTGCTGGATCCGCCCAGGGATGGTGCACTCGAGGCTGTCCGGCAGATTGCCTCCACGGGGGCTCGGCGAGTGGTTTATGTCTCCTGCAATCCAGCGACCCTGGCGCGTGACAGCGCCGAGCTGGCCAAGCAGGGCTATCGGCTGAAACAGGCCGGGATTCTCGACATGTTTCCGCAAACGGCCCATGTCGAGGCCATGGCGTTATTCGAGGCGAGCTAGGAAGCTCGCGTAATCCGACTGGTCCACAGAGGCTGGCGACTATTCGACGTGAGCGGTTCATGTCGTAGGGAAGGTAGGCAAGATGGTACAGGTGAGAGCGCAACAGCCGGTCAATACGGACGGCAGCATCAACCTCGAGGCGTGGCTGGACCATGTCCTGAGTCTCGACCCGGTGCTCGACCGCGCGTTACTCAAAGAGGCGTGCGAGTTCGCCCGCGACGCCGAATTGCAGTCTCAGGCCAAGGACACGCAGAACCGCTGGGCTGAGGGTACTTCCAGTTTCCACACGGGCCTGGAAATTGCCGAGATCCTGGCGGACCTCAAGCTTGACCAGGAGTCCTTGGTGGCAGCCTTGATCTACCGCGGCGTGCGCGAGGGCAAGGTGCCCCTGGCAACCGTGCAGCAACGCTTCGGCCCAGTGGTGGCCAAGCTCATCGAGGGCGTGCTGCGCATGGCGGCCATCAGCGCGAGCATGAACCCCCGCCAGTCGATGGTGTTGGGCACTCAGGCGCAGGTGGAAAACCTGCGCAAGATGCTGGTGGCCATGGTCGATGACGTGCGTGTGGCACTGATCAAGCTGGCCGAGCGTACTTGCGCCATCCGTGAAGTGAAGAACGCCGACGAAGAGAAGCGTCATCGCGTCGCCCGCGAGGTGTTCGACATCTACGCCCCTCTGGCCCATCGTCTCGGTATCGGTCATATCAAATGGGAGCTGGAAGACCTCTCCTTCCGTTACCTGGAACCTGACCAGTACAAGCAGATCGCCAAGCTGCTGCACGAACGGCGTTTGGATCGCGAGCAATACATCGCCGATGTGATGAAGCAGTTGCGCGAAGAACTGGCTGCTACGGGCATCAAGGCCGATATCAGTGGTCGCGCCAAACACATCTATTCGATCTGGCGGAAGATGCAGCGCAAGGGCCTGCAGTTCAGCCAGATCTACGACGTGCGGGCCGTGCGCGTGCTGGTGCCTGAGGTGCGTGATTGCTACACCGCCCTCGGTATCGTGCACACCCTCTGGCGCCACATCCCCAAGGAATTCGACGATTACATTGCCAACCCCAAGGAGAACGGGTACCGCTCCCTGCACACAGCGGTGATCGGCCCCGACGGCAAGGTGCTGGAGGTACAAATCCGCACCCACGCCATGCACGAAGAGGCCGAACTGGGCGTTTGTGCGCACTGGCGCTACAAGGGTACTGACGTCAAGAGCAGCTCCGACCACTACGAAGAAAAAATCGCCTGGCTGCGCCAGGTGCTGGAGTGGCACGAGGAGCTGGGCGATATCGGTGGCCTCGCCGAGCAGCTGCGGGTCGACATCGAGCCGGACCGCGTCTACGTCTTTACCCCTGACGGTCACGCGATCGACTTGCCCAAGGGCGCTACGCCTCTGGATTTCGCCTACCGCGTGCACACCGAGATCGGCCACAACTGCCGTGGCGCGAAGATCAACGGCCGCATCGTTCCGCTCAACTACAGCCTGCAGACCGGCGAGCAGGTGGAGATCATCACCGGGAAGAACGGTGCGCCGAGCCGCGACTGGCTCAACCCCAACCTGGGTTACATCACCACCTCGCGGGCGCGGGCGAAAATCGTCCACTGGTTCAAGCTGCAGGCCCGCGATCAGAACGTCGCCGCCGGCAAGGCCATGCTCGAGCGGGAGCTGTCGCGCCTGGCGTTGCCGCCGGTGGACTTCGAGAAGCTGGCCGAGAAGTGCAACCTGCGCGCAGCCGAAGACATGCATGCCGCGCTCGGTGCTGGCGACCTCCGCCTGGCCCACGTGGTCAATGCTGCGCAGCAACTGGTTGAGCCGGAACGCGGCACAAACGAACAACTGGAGCTGATCCCGCGGCGCATCCACCATCACAAGCCGGGCAAGCGCGGCGATGTGCAGATCCAGGGTGTCGGCAACCTGCTTACGCAGATGGCGGGTTGCTGCCAGCCGCTTCCGGGCGACCCGATCGTCGGTTACATCACCCTCGGTCGTGGTGTCAGCATCCACCGCCAGGATTGCGCTTCGGCATTGCAACTGGCTTCGCGCGAACCCGAGCGGATGATACAGGTCAGCTGGGGCCCAGCGCCGGAACAGACGTATCCGGTGGATATCATTATCCGCGCATATGACCGTTCTGGCCTGCTGCGCGACGTGTCCCAGGTGCTGCTCAACGAGCGCATCAACGTGCTGGCGGTGAATACCCGTTCCAACAAGGAGGACAACACCGCTGCCATGTTGCTCACCATCGAGATCCCGGGGCTGGACTCGCTCGGGCGCTTGCTGGCGCGCATCGCTCAGCTGCCGAATATCATCGAGGCCCGCAGGAACCGCGGCGCGACGTCGTAGGATGGTGCTATGCACCAACCTACATGGATACAGGCACAGGACATCGTTATGTACCAACTCAAAGACCTGCTGCACCTGATGGCCCGGCTGCGTGATCCGCAGTACGGCTGCCCGTGGGACCTGAAGCAGGACTACGCGAGCATCGTCCCGCACACGATCGAGGAAGCCTATGAGGTGGCCGATGCCATCGAGCGGGGCGACTTCGCGCACTTGCCCGGGGAACTCGGCGACCTGCTGTTCCAGGTGGTCTATTACAGCCAGTTGGCAAAGGAAGACGGGCGTTTCGAGTTTGCTGGCGTGGTCGATGCCATCACCCGCAAGCTGGTTCGTCGCCACCCCCATGTGTTTCCCGATGGCGACCTCTACGGCGCACCGGACATGGCACGCCTGGAGGAGGCTGCAATCAAGCAGCGCTGGGAGGAAATCAAGGCCGAGGAGCGCGCCGAGAAGGCTGAAGCGCCCGAGCAGCTGTCCCTGCTCGACGATGTGCCTGCGGCGTTACCGGCCCTCAGTCGGGCCGCGAAGTTGCAGAAACGCGCAGCGCAGGTGGGCTTCGACTGGCCGGAAGCCCTTCCAGTGATCGACAAGCTGCGCGAAGAGCTGGATGAAGTGCTGGAGGCCATGGCCGACAATGACAGCCAGGCCATTGCCGACGAGGTTGGCGATCTGCTGTTCGTGGTGGTCAATCTGGCCCGGCACCTGAAGGTGGACCCAGAGACTGCACTGCGCAATGCCAATACAAAGTTCGATCGACGTTTCCGTTTTATCGAACAGGCATTGCGCGAAGCAGGTCGTCCCATTGAAGATTGCAACCTGGAAGAACTGGATGCCCTGTGGGGCGAAGCCAAGAAGCAGGAAAAACCGGCCCTTGGCTGCTAACTCGAGAGACTGAATCCCGTTATGAGCCTTTCCCTTCGCGACCAGTTGCTGAAAGCCGGCCTGGTCAATGAAAAGCAGGTCAAGCAGGCCAGCAAGCAGCAGCAGAAGCAGCAGCGCCTGGAGAAGAAGAACCAGGTCGAGAAAGACGAATCCTTGCGTCAGGCAGCTCTTCAGGCTCAGGCTGAGAAGGCTGCCCGCGATCAGGAGCTGAATCGCCAGCAGCAGGAGAAGGCTGACCAGAAGGCCAGGGCTGCGCAGGTCAAGCAACTGATCGAAAGCTCGCGTCTGCCAAAAATGACCACCGACGACTATTACAACTTCGTCGACGAAAAGAAGGTCAAGCGAATCGCGGTGAACGACATGATGCGCGACAAGCTCAGTCGTGGATCCCTGGCGATCGTGCGGCACGGTGGCGGCTACGAGATCATCCCGCGTGATGCAGCGTTGCGCATCCAGGAGCGCGACCCGCGCCGGGTGGTGCTGCTCAATACTCAGGTGGAAGAGCCGGATGCCGATGATCCGTACGCCGCCTACAAGGTGCCTGATGACCTGATGTGGTGAGGCACGTTGAGCCTAGAGCGCCGGGCATCGCCCGGCTTTTTATTGTCCCGTCGATTTGATTCCCGGCGCAGCGTAACTGGGTGTCTTGTAGGAGCGAGCTTGCTCGCGAAGCGCCGTGCACCTTTCGCCGGCAAGCTGGCTCCTACGGAGTATGTGGGGCTGCGCCAACGAAATCGCTCCTGCAGGGCTATAGCTTCAGCAAATCTGGTTGCCCAGCAGCACCCGGCCGAAGCTGGCGCCTTCGGTGAGCGGTGTAATGGCGATGATCTGGTCTAGGCGCAAATGTTCCTGGCCGCCTTCGTTCTGCACGATCAGAAACTCTTCCTTGTCGGGTGTTGTCAGGGTCGTCACTGCGCGGGCATCCAGGCGCCCACCACCGGTCAGCTCGATGTGCAGCTGATAGCGGTGCAGGCAGGCGATCTCGATGTAATCGTAGAGATCGCAGGATAGCGGCAGGTATTCCTCGGTCATGACTGATTCCTCAGCGGCATGATGGCAGCCTGCGCTCTTCATGCAGGTGCCGGCCGAACGGGCTGTTCACCTTCCTAGTATTGGCACTCTTCAGCATAGCGGGGCCTGGTCCAATGTTTGGTCGTTCGGGCGCCGTTGAGCAGGCAAGAAAAACCGGGCGCTGGGCCCGGTTTCTTCATGATGTGGATTACTCGGTCAGGCCTTTCACCTGCCGCCCGTTGACCGTGCCTTCCTTGAGCATGATCTGGTATTCCTTGCCGTCCTTTTCCACCTGATGCAGGCGGACCAGCAGGAAGTCCCAATCCTTGGCGAACCAGAGCACGGTTTTGCGGCTGCTCTGAGTGGGGTCGCGAACACGTTCCACCTTGATCGCATCGACTACACCCGCTTCGGTGTGGACGCGCTCTTCGCCCAGGACGCGGAAGTCGTAGGTTTCGATCTCGTCGCCATCGATCACCTGGTAGCTCATGCTCTTCTTGCCGTCGGCAACGTCATGTTGCAGTACCAGTTGGTAGGTGGACTTGTCTTGCAGGCCACGGTTGAGTGGCAGGCGTACCTGAGCACCCCGATCGCTGCCGATAATCTGCTTCTGGGTCCAGTCGAAGTCGAACTCGACTTGCTTGCTCTTGCCCAGGCCGCTGCGGTTGAAGCGGTAGGTCAGCGGCAGGAAAGCGTTGTTCTCGACGCGGAAGGTGCTGACTTCGCTCAGGCTGGCGACCAGCATGGCGGCTTCGAAATCCAGTTCCCAGCGACCATCGCCGAGACTCTTCAGGCTGCGTCCAGCGTTTCCGCTGATCGGCAGCTGTTTCCAGTCGGCGGTGTAGCTGGCCGTGAATGGCTTCAACTCGGCGGCCATGGCAGGCAAGGTGAAGAGGGCGAGGACCAACAGCAAGGCACGGCGCATTGGCGAATCTCCTAGTTACGCAGTTGCTGCCCGCTGGCAGGCAGCTCTTGTCCATCCAGTTCGGCACCTGTCGGGGTCAGGCGGAGCCTGTCTTCGGCAAACCAGCGCATGGCCAGCGGATAGATGAGGTGCTCCTGCACGTGGACACGCTGGGTCAGGCTTTCCGGTGTGTCGTCCGACTGTACCGGGATTACGGCTTGCACCACCAGAGGCCCGCCATCGAGTTCCTCGGTGACGAAGTGCACGCTGCAGCCGTGTTCCGTATCGCCGGCTTCCAGTGCGCGCTGGTGGGTATGCAAACCCTTGTACTTGGGCAGCAGAGAGGGATGAATGTTCAGCAGCCGGCCCTGATAGTGGCGAACGAAGCCTGGAGTAAGGATGCGCATGAACCCCGCTAGCACCACCAAGTGCGGCGAAAATGCGTCAATTACTTCGATCAGTGCCGCGTCGAACGCCTCGCGGTCGGCATAGGCCTTGTGGTCGAGTACGCGGGTCTCGATGCCTGCGCGTCTGGCACGCTCAAGGCCAAAGGCGTCGGCGCGGTTGGAAACAACCGCGCAGATGCGTGCCGGATGGTCGCAGCCGGTGGTGCTGTCGATCAGCGCCTGCAGGTTGCTGCCGGAGCCGGAGATCAGCACAACCACATCACAGCGTGCGGCCATCAGTGGCTTTTCAGGTTGTTCAGAACGACACGTTGGGCGCCTTCGGCAGCGGCGGCGATTCCGCCGATGATCCAGGGTTGCTCGCCCGCTTCACGCAGAACCTTCATGGCCGCTTCCGCTTGTTCCGGTGCCACGCAGATGACCATGCCTACGCCGCAGTTCAGCACGCGGTGCATTTCCACTTCCTCGACGTTGCCTTGCTGTTGCAGCCAGTCAAAGACCGCCGGGCGCGTCCAACTGGCGACGTCCAGGACGGCCTGGGCGCCTTCCGGCAGCACGCGCGGGATGTTCTCGATCAGGCCGCCACCGGTGATGTGGGCCATGGCCTTCACCGCACCCGTTTCCTTGATCAGCTTTAGCAGCGGCTTGACGTAAATGCGAGTCGGCGCCATCAGCAGGTCGGTCAGGGGCTTGCCATCGAGCTGGACCTGCCCGATGTCGGCGCCGCTGACCTCGATGATCTTGCGGATCAGCGAGTAGCCGTTGGAGTGCGGGCCGGAGGAGGGCAGGGCAATCAGGGTGTCGCCGGTGCGGACTTTGGAGCCGTCGATGATCTCAGCCTTCTCGACCACGCCGACGCAGAAGCCGGCCAGGTCATAGTCTTCGCCCTCGTACATGCCGGGCATCTCGGCAGTCTCGCCGCCCACCAGGGAGCAGCCGGCCAGTTCGCAACCGGCACCGATGCCGGTAACGACGGTTGCTGCGACGTCGACGTTGAGCTTGCCGGTGGCATAGTAGTCGAGGAAGAACAGCGGCTCGGCACCGCACACCACCAGGTCATTGACGCACATGGCCACCAGGTCCTGGCCGATGCTGTCGTGTTTGTTCAGGTTCAGCGCCAGGCGCAGCTTGGTGCCAACACCGTCGGTACCGGAAACCAGCACGGGCTGCTTGTAGCCGGCCGGGATTTCGCAGAGGGCGCCGAAGCCGCCCAGGCCGCCCATCACTTCCGGGCGTGCGGTGCGCTTGGCCACGCCTTTGATGCGTTCGACCAGGGCTTCACCAGCGTCGATGTCTACACCGGCGTCCTTGTAGCTCAGGGAGGGTTGCTTGCTCATAAATCCAGGCCTATAGGGGAAATTCGAGGTTCGACCGGCAAGTCTGGCTGCCGGTTTGCGAAGGCGCGCGATTTTATCAGGGTTGCCCGGTAGCGGCCATCGGCAGCGGTCGGGCATGGTGAAAAGCTTAAAAAAATCTTCGCCTTTGCCCGGAAAAAGGCCGCGCCGTTGCCCATCGAAGGACGGCTGTTTAAGGTATAGCTCTCAAGTTGCGGCCTGTGCCGTGTCCCGTCTAATCAGAGAACTCACCATGCGCCTGATTGCCCCGTTGCTCTTGCTCTGCCTGTCGCTGTTCGGCTTGGCTGTCCATGCCGAGCCGGTCAGCGACCTTTACCAGGTTCGTGAGCCGGTCGCTTCGCAACAGCCTGAAGAGCGCACTCAGGCGCTGAACCGTGCCCTGGAAACCCTGCTCCTGCGTCTGACCGGCAATCGCAAGGCCGCACAGAATCCTGCTCTGGAAACTGTGCGTAAGGACCCGCAGGAATTGATCAGTCAATACGGCTACGAAGGGCAGATGCTGGTGGTGGATTTCGATCCTGTGACCACCGAGCGCACCCTGCGCCAGGCCGGTATCCCGATGTGGGGTGCGAATCGCCCGTCAATCCTCGCCTGGTGGCTGAACCGCGGCAATGAAGGCGCCAGTCTGGTAGGTGACGGGCAGGATGCAGCAGCCTCGCTGTATCAGGCAGCGCAGAATCGTGGTTTGCCGCTTCGTCTGCCGCTTGCTGATCTGGACGAGCAGTTGTTGGCAACGCCCGAACAGCTGACGTCCGCCCAGCCCGGCGCGCTGACCCAGGCTTCCGAACGCTATGCCGCCGATGCATTGCTGGCAGTGGATGCTGCCGAGGCGGATGGGAAATGGCAGGCGCAATGGCGCTTGTGGCTCGGCGACAGTCGCGAGCAGGGAACTGTCGAGGCCGCTGACAACGCAGCGTTGGCGGATGCCGTACTGCTGGCAGTGAGTGAGCGCCTTGCCCCCCGCTTCGTGGCTGCGCCAGGCGCGGGGGAGGATATTGAGTTGGAGGTCCAGGGCGCCAATCTCGCTCGCTATGCCGAGTTGTCGCGAATGCTGGAGCCATTTGGTGCTCGTCTGGAGTCGGTCGAGGGTGACCGTCTGGGATTCCGGGTCAACGCCAGTGCCGAACAACTGCGTGCCCAGTTGGCCCTGATCGGTTTGCGCGAGTTACCTGTCGGTGAAGCTCCGGCAGATGCAGTCCAAGCTGCTGGGCAGGCCGGCTCGCCGGCTCCTCAGGTGGTGCCCCGCAGCAACCTGCTGCGCTTCCACTGGTAGAGGGCGTACACTGCAAACCTGTCTGGGACGGGGATGCCATGCACCAACTGCCCAATCTGCTCACGCTGCTCCGCCTGGCATTGGTACTTCCCATTGCCGGGTTGTTGCTGTCTGAACGTTATTCCCAGGCCTTGTCGCTGTTCGTGATTGCCAGCCTGTCGGATGCCCTGGATGGATTCCTCGCCAGGCAATTCGGCTGGACCAGTCGCCTCGGCAAGCTCTTCGATCCCCTGGCTGACAAACTGTTGCTGGTCACCAGCGTCATCTGTCTGGCGATTGCCCAGCTCCTGCCTTCCTGGTTGGCGTTGTTGGTTTGCCTGCGTGATTTGCTGATCCTGCTGGGTGCCGGACTGTTTCGCATGCTGGTGGGGCCAACGCAGTTCACGCCTAGTTGGCTAGGAAAGTTGAGCACCCTGTTGCAGATGGTCCTGGTGCTCGTGGTATTGCTGGGGGTGAGTCTTGTAACAGCTATCGGCCCGGCGATACCCCCGCTGATCTGGCTGGTAGCGGCGGTTACGCTGGCCAGTGGTGCGGAGTACATATGGGTGTGGGGGCGGAAATTTCGCTACGCAAGGATGAGGGCCTGAAATGACCGAATCACGTCGCTGGCTTTGGCTCGGCGGCCTTTTGCTGCTGGGGTGGCTGGTCTATCAGCTTCACTCGGTGTTGTCCCCGTTTCTGGTAGGGATGTTGTTGGCCTACCTGGGTGATCCGCTGGTGGACAGGCTGGAACGCTGGGGCTTGTCGCGTGCCTGGGGTGTAATCCTCGTCTTCGGGCTTTTTGGTGTCATCCTCCTGGCCTTGCTGCTGGTGGCGTTGCCGATGTTCGGGCGCCAATTGCTGCGCCTGTATGAATTGGCGCCGCAGATGCTCGATTGGCTGCAGCACAGCGCTTTGCCCTGGGTCCAGGTGAAGCTGGGACTGCCACAGGGTTTCTGGCAGCTCGACAAGGTCAAGACGGTTATCACCAGCCATTTGGGACAGACCACGGATATTGCCAGTGCGTTGTTAACGCAGGTGACTGCATCTGGCCTGGCACTGCTTGCCTGGCTCGGTAACCTGCTGCTGATTCCCGTCGTGGGGTTTTATCTGCTGCGTGATTGGGACCTGATGGTGGGCAGGCTGCGTGGACTGCTGCCACGCCAGCGGGAGGGATTGGTCGTCGCCCTGGTAGGCGAGTGCCATGAGGTACTGGGTGCGTTCCTGCGAGGCCAATTGCTGGTGATGCTGGCGCTGGGGCTGATCTATGCCGTGGGTCTGATGCTGGTTGGCCTCGACGTGGGCTTGCTGATCGGGCTGTTGGCTGGGCTGGCGAGCCTTGTTCCCTACATGGGCTTCGTCGTTGGATTTGGTGCGGCGGTAGTGGCAGCCTTGTTTCAGTTCGGTGGCTTCGAACTCTACCCGCTGATCGGTGTGGCGACGGTGTTCACGGTGGGCCAATTGCTCGAAGGCATGTTGCTGACACCGATGCTGGTGGGTGACAGGATTGGCTTGCATCCGGTGGCGGTCATCTTTGCAATCCTGGCTGGAGGACAGCTTTTTGGCTTTACCGGCGTGCTCCTGGCGCTTCCTGTTGCAGCAATTGTCATGGTCTTGCTGCGCCATGCGCATGATTTATATAAACTTTCGGATCTTTACGGAAAGCCGGTCAGCGGCCCCGACGATCCCAGCAGTACGGCATGATACCGATCCAGCTTCCCCTGAGTGTGCGTCTGCGTGATGACGCCACCTTCGCAAACTTCTATCCCGGCGCGAATGCTGCGGCCCTCGGCTATGTCGAGCGCCTTTGCGAAGCGGATGCTGGCTGGACCGAAAGCCTGATCTACCTGTGGGGTGGCGAGGGTGTCGGACGCAGCCACCTGCTGCAGGCGGCCTGCTTGCGCTTCGCACAGCGAGGTGAGCAGGCGATCTACCTGCCGCTGGCTGATCTCGTGGAATATGGCCCAGAAATCTTCGACAATCTCGAACAGTGTGAGTTGGTTTGCCTGGACGATCTGGACGCATTGGCGGGGCGTCGCGAGTGGGAAGAGGGGATGTTCCATCTCTTCAATCGCCTGCGCGATGCGGGGCGCAAGTTGCTCTTGGCCGCCAATACAGCGCCTCGCGGCTTGCCGGTGAAGTTGCCGGATTTGAAGTCGCGCCTGACCCTTTCGCTGATTTTCCAGCTGCAGCCGTTGTCTGACGAGGACAAGCTGCGTGCGCTGCAGTTGCGGGCATCACGACGTGGCTTGCATCTGACGGACGAGGTAGGTCGCTTCATCCTGACTCGCGGAACGCGCAGCATGAGCAGCCTGTTCGACCTTCTCGACATCCTCGATCAGGCCTCGCTACAGGCCCAGCGCAAGTTGACCATTCCATTTCTGAAGGAAATCCTGGGCTGGTAGGGTGTCGACAGCAGATGATGCTGTCGACGCTTGGCTCCGTCGTGCGGCTCAATCGACCTTTACATCATTCCCCTGCCAGCTTGCGGTTGTACTGGAAGCGCCAGCGCGTGTAGAGCAGCGCTGAGCAGAACAGCGCCAGGCTGAGCCCTGCTTCCAGCCAGCCGAAGATAGCCCTTGCAGGGTCGATGGCTGCGAGTACGCCCTGGATGAAGTAGAGGTTCACTACGAAGCATGCCCAGGCGTGGACGCGAGCATTGCCCATGATCATTCCGGGGGCGAGCAGGGCAAGCGGCACCAGTTCGATGGCGAGGATCACCCATGGGCGGGCGCCATGCAGGTCTGCGAAAGCCATCGTCCAGACTGCGAGCAATACGGCCAGCGCCAGGAAGCTCAGCAGGCTGACGGCACGGCTGACTGCCAGACGGGGGGCGAGCCAGGTCAGTTCTGGGAGTTGCTTGGGTTTTCTAGTCACGCCGTGCCTCCAGGCGTTGGGCGATATGCGCCAGGCGCTGGCCGAGGGCTCGGCAAAGCGTGATTTCATGTTCGTCCAATGGTCGCTTGCCATCGGCGCCGGCATGGTGGCTGGCGCCGTAGGGGGTACCACCGCCCCGGGTTTCCAACAGTGCAGGCTCGCTATAGGGCAGGCCAGTGACCAGCATGCCGTGGTGCATCAGGGGCAGGAGCATGGAAATCTGGGTGGTTTCCTGGCCACCGTGCAGGCTGGCGGTGGAGGTGAATACTGCTGCCGGCTTGCCGACCAGTTCGCCGGTTAGCCAAAGGCTGCTGGTGCTGTCCAGGAAGTATTTCAGCGGTGCTGCCATGTTGCCGAAGCGTGTCGGGCTGCCGAGGATCAGTCCGGCACAATGGCGCAAGTCATCCAGCGTTGCGTAGAGCGCTCCATCGGCAGGAATGTCCGGCGCCACCGCTTCGCATTCGGCGGATACCGCCGGGACGGTGCGCAGTCGAGCTTCCAGGCCTGCAAGCTCGACGCCACGTGCAATCTGCCGGGCCATTCCTGCCGTCGCGCCGTGGCGGCTGTAATAGAGGATCAGGATGTAGGGTGCGCTCAAGGGAGGATCTCCAGCACTTTTTCTGGCGGACGTCCAACGACAGCCTTGCTTCCAGCTACCAGAATCGGTCGCTCGATCAGCTTGGGATGCGCCACCATGGCCGCGATCAACTGATCCTCGGTGATATCGGCTGAATCCAGGTGCAATGCCTTGTATTCGTCCTCACCGGTGCGTAGCAGCTGCCGGGCGTTGAGCCCCAGCTTGGCGAGCAGGTCACGCAGTTCGGCTGCATTGGGTGGGGTCTCCAGGTAACGAACCACCTTGGGAGCCAGGCCGCGTGCTTCAAGCAGCTCCAGGGCGCCGCGGGACTTGGAGCAGCGAGGGTTGTGGTAGAGCGTGAGTTCGGTCATATCGGGGTCGCAAGGGCTTGGTAGAGGCGGCTATTCTAACCGCGTAGGGGCGCCGGTCTGAACCGTGCGCGGCAGAAACGGTCTGTTGAGGCGGGCCGGTCGGTCAACAATCAAGGAGATGGAATGCGCCAACGCCTGAGCGATGTCGTGGAATTCTGGCGCTTTCTGCTTCAGCGATTCGTTGTCGACCGTGGAGCCAACAGTGCCGCTGCGCTGACCTACACGAGCCTGTTCGCGGTGGTGCCGATGATGACGGTGACCTTCACCATGCTGTCCGCCATCCCGGCGTTCCAAGGCACGGGAGAGCAGATCCAGAGTTTCATCTTCCGCAACTTCGTACCGTCCGCTGGTGAGGTGCTGCAGGAGTATCTGCGGGCTTTTACAGTCCAGGCTCGGCAACTGACGTGGGTCGGAGTGGCGGTGTTGGTGGTGACCGCGTTCATGATGCTGGTTACCATCGAAAAGGCCTTCAATACCATCTGGCGGGTTCGTCAGCCCCGACGTGGCGTCTCCAGCTTTCTGCTTTATTGGGCGATCCTGAGTCTCGGTCCCTTGCTGCTTGGCGCCGGCTTTGCGGTGAGCACCTACATCACTTCGCTTTCACTGCTTTCTGGCTTGGATGCGCTGATCGGCGCCAAGACGCTCCTGGGCTTCATGCCGTTGCTGTTCAGCGTGGCGGCCTTCACCCTGATCTATGCCGCGGTGCCCAATGCGAGGGTTCCGCTGGGCCATGCGTTAACCGGGGGCGCCTTCGCGGCCCTGTTGTTCGAAGCCGCCAAGGCGTTGTTCGGGCTTTATGTCAGTTTTTTTCCGGGCTATCAGTTGATCTACGGCGCCTTTGCCACGGTGCCTCTGTTCCTGTTGTGGATCTACCTGTCCTGGCTCATCGTATTGTTCGGCGCTGAACTGGTGTGCAATCTGTCCACACCTTGGCATTGGCGCCGCAGGGCATTGCCACCTTTGCTGGTTTTGCTGGGCATTCTCCGGGTATTCCACGATCGCCAGCTTCGCGGATTGTCAGTGCGGCATCTGGATGTGCAGCGTGCCGGCTGGCATCTACCGGAGGACGAGTGGCTGGAGATGCTCGAGCTGCTTGAAGCGCAGAATTTGGTGTGCCGTGTCAGTGGTGGAGCCTGGGTGCTGTGCAGGGACCTTGGCAACTACAGCCTGCATCAGCTGCTGAACCACTGCCCCTGGCCCTTGCCCAGACTGGGTCAGTTGCCGGCGCATCTGGACGAGGACTGGTATCCGCCACTGCGTAACGCCCTGGAGATGCTGCAGGAGGAGCACCGCGCATTGTTCGGAGGCAGCCTGGCTCAGTGGTTGAAAGCGCAGGCTGAGTGACGGCTTGTCCACTCAAGCATGACGAAGTAGTCAGGCGTGGAGTCGATCGACCCTGGTATCGACGGTCTGGACGGCCTGCACGAACAACTCATCTACGAGTAGGCCTTTGATCGGCACGGCCGATCGCAAGTGGATCTTCATCACTTCGATCTTCTTCTTGAAGGGCAGGCGAGCGATGCCGGCCAGCAGGATCTTGCCCTTTGCGTTCAATTTACCGTGATCGACGAACACTTCCCGTTGAGCCCCGCCGTCGGAGTAACGCACCAGAAGCGACACGGGGAAATTACTCAGGCCAGGTGCTTGCAGCCAGGCCGCGACGTTGAACTCTGTCACTCGGCCATCGTAGGTCGTAAGTGAGGCGCGGGCACCCGTGATGATGCTGTCGCAGATCGGCGCGATGAGTGTGTCCTGGTTTTTTGACATGGTTAGTCCAGGTTGCAGGCGGTACGAGCGTACTGAATTGGCCGGATTATAAGCAGCACGACCAAGTGGGAACTGTGCTCTCGGCCCTCCTCAGGCGTGACTCGGCTCGCAGTTTGCTCGTTCAGTCCATTTGCAATGGGTAGCGCGCAACCATTGAGGTAGCCAGGTTGGTTGCTGGGAGGGCCAGAATCGCCTGGTTATGCACGCTGGCTAGCTGTAGCCAGAGGTTTTCCCCTTCGACGAATTGCTGGTACGGCAGCCACAGGCCGAGGTGCCAGTCTGCGCCCGGCTCTGGCGTACTCTGGAGTATGCCAGGGTGCGTTTGCGCGTTCGGCGCCCGGCGCAACCAGACGGGGCGAGCTAATCCTTTCAGATAGCGCAGGCCCAGATGCAAACCTTCGGCATTGTGGTAGCGCCAACGAACCAGTGCGAGTGTCGGTGAGCCCTGGTTGTGCAGCAGGACCAATTGCCCAACTGTCAACTGGCCACCCTGATCGGAGTTGCAGAGCAGTCGCGCCCCTCCGGGGCTGCCATCAATCAGGTTTACTGTGCAACGCACCGGGTGTTTGGACAGCAAATCGGCGTGGATGGCGTGGAGCCCGACGGCTAAAGAACCGGCCCCCGTATGCTCGATGCGAGGGTGCCGGCGTTGTTGCTGGCCCAGCCAGTTTGGCCGGACTTTCTCCAATAGCTGCTGTTCGGTATCTGAACGCAGCGGTGCGTGTTCGTGAAGAGCGACGAGCAAGGCACCCAACTCCAGTCTTCGGAGGTAGGCCCTGGCGCCGTCTGGCTGTTGGTCGAACGGAAGGCAGGGTTGCGACTCAGTGAGGTCGACCGTGGGGCCGCCGTTTTCATCATCTGCATCCCAAGTCACCAGCCGCGCCAGCCGTGCCAGGGGAGCCAAGGCGCCGAACAGCGTCGTGCATGTGCCCTCGTCCAGATGAAAGGGGTTGCTCAAGGCCAGCAGCAACGTTTGCTGGTACAAGCCGCGCAGGGTATTGGCCGGTGTCGGTCGGAAGGCTGCAGCGACTGGCTCATCCAGGCATTTTTGGTGGTCGCCTATCCAGTACAGCAGGTGGCTGTCACGCCACAGAGCGGGTGGAGGTTCCTGATAGAGTTCGTAATTTCGAAGTGCTGACTGGGTTAGAAAGCTTTGTGCCATATAGAGACACCACGCCAGGTGGGGGCGTGAAGGCTGATGGCCCTGCAGGATTTGCAGTAGCAGGCGCTTGAACCCGCACGCCATTTCGTCGCAGAGTTTGACGAAGAGGGGCGGCGGCTTTCCGTTCAGGTGCGTAGCCGCATGGAAGCGGAACTCTTCGCTGAAGTTTTGCAGCACCCGTTGCCTTTCAAGTAAGGTCAGGTGACTGCGATTGAGGTCGAACAGAAGGCATAGTACCTGCTGTAGGGCACTATCCTGAGGATGTCGGCGGGCCTCATCGAGTAAGCCGGCAAGGTTTGCGAGCGGGGCCTCGCTCTCTTTCAGGATGTCAGGTACCTGGAGGCGCAAGGCATCCAGCGTCATATCAACCCCGTGTGCACGAGGATAAAAAGCATGGGATCGCGACTCCGGGTTGCAATTGGGGCTTTCGTGCTGACCTGCGCCAGCCTGTTCCTGGCTGGTTGCTCGGACGATGTCGGTGTCGATCAGCATGGTCAAAAGGTAGCGGCTGAGCGCCTTGAAGGCCAGTGGCTCGTCATCAATTACTGGGCCGAGTGGTGTGCTCCATGTCGCACGGAAATCCCCGAGCTGAATGCATTTGCCGTGGCGCAGCGTGACAATGGTGTGAAAGTATTGGGGGTGAACTTCGATGGCTTGCAAGGCGATGAGCTAAGCCAGGCAGCCGAGAAAATGGGCATCAGCTTCACGGTCCTCGCCGAGGACCCCGCCAAGCGTTTTGAGCTGCCACGTAGTGAGGCCTTACCTGTTACTTACATCATCGATGCTCAAGGAAAGGTGCGTGAGCGGCTTCTCGGGGAGCAGAGTGCTGCTGGCTTGACCGCAAAGCTCGAAGCTCTACGCAAAGGGGGATAGGACAGTGGCAAGAATCTGCCTGCATGGCTACGTAAGCGGCAAGGTCCAGGGCGTTTACTACCGGCAATCGGCGCAGGAGCAGGCGGATCGCCTGGAGTTGGATGGCTGGGTGCGCAACCTGGCTGACGGGCGGGTGGAGGTGCTGATAGAGGGCGAGGAGTTGGCTGTGCGGGAGTTGGCCAGTTGGCTGGAGCAAGGCCCCGCGGGGGCCGATGTCAGTGCTGTGGAGCTCCAGCAGCAGCCTTTGCAGGGGGTTGCTGGTTTCATCGTGCGCCGTTGAGGGCGCTCGAATCGATGGGCGGGATGCTGTTCCTGTGAGGGGCTGTTCAGTCCGATTCGCCCGGGTCAGCAGCGATTCGCCCGGCGTCCTTCATCAAGGACTGGAGAAATTCCTGCTGCAGTTCCGGGTCATTGCGGGTCAATTCGATCAAGCTCTGTTCAAGCTCACTGGCCTCTTCCTCCATGCCCAACTCGGACAGACGCTTGACCCTGTGCACCCACTGCGGCACTTCATCATCTTCGAGGTCTTCGAAGATCAGCGAGTGGGCTTCACCTAACTTGCCGCGCAGACTATGGCTGACCATGAGCGTGGCATCGGCGCGTGCATTGTCCAGTGGGTCCTCGACGCTCAGCTGAAGCTTGCCGATGCGGTTGATGTCCTGTTCAGCAAACGGGCCGTCGAGCAGGTTGAGGCGCAGTATGCCATTGCGATCAGTGAGCAGTTCGTGGGTTTGCGCGCCCGCCTTGACCAGCACTGGCCGCTCCGCCCAGGGGAGGCTGGAGTATTCCATGCGCTTATCCAGCTGCTTCTCGTCGAGGCTGGCCAGGTTCTGCTCCGAGCGGCCGTTGGACTCGACGTTCATCGCCGGGTTGAGGCCGGCAAAACCGTAGCTGATCCAGTCCTTGGTGGCCGTATCCGGCAGGCTGCCGAGCAGGACGACGTTGAGCGCGTTGGCGCCGATACCCGCCACCACCGCTACCGCACCAAGTGGTACCTCGTAGAGCTCGCGCCAGGGCTGGTAAGGGGTGTAGCGGTCGTAGTGACGGCTTACCTCGAACTCGGTGACTTCGAAGGTCTTCTGCTCAATGATCCGAATGCGCCGTTGTGGCAGTTCCAGCACCTGGGGTTCGCCTGCATCGATCTGCAAGCTGTGATTGAGCAATTTACGCTCGATGCGCTCTTCGTGTTCGCTACGCTGCGGCAAGTGATTTGCGCAACCGCTGACGAAGAGGGCGCCGCACAAGGCGGCGCCGGCAAGGCGATGGGAACTACACATGGGCATTTTATCGATCAGCGATTTGTGCGGGTGGTAATGAAGGAAAGCGCTTCTGCGACCGGGATAGCCTGGCTATCTGATTCGCGGCGGTTCTTGTATTCCAGGGTGCCTTCGGCCAGGCCGCGTTCGCTTACCACGATGCGGTGGGGAATGCCGATCAACTCCATGTCGGCAAATTTGACGCCGGGGCTGGTCTTCTTGTCACGGTCATCGAGCAGAACTTCGATGCCCGCGGCGCGCAGGTCAGCGTAGAGCTTGTCGGTAGCTTCCTTGACTGCGGGAGTCTCGTACTTCAGCGGGACCAGAGCGACCTGGAAGGGGGCCAGGGCGTCCGGCCAGAGGATGCCGCGATCGTCGTAGTTCTGCTCGATTGCGGCAGCGACGACGCGCGACACACCAATGCCGTAGCACCCCATGATCAGGGTGACCGGTTTGCCTTGCTCGCTCAGGACGTTGAGCTTCATGGCTTCGCTGTACTTGGTGCCCAGCTGGAAGATGTGCCCGACTTCGATGCCGCGCTTGATCACCAGAGTGCCGTTGCCGTCCGGGCTAGGGTCGCCGGCTACGACGTTACGCAGGTCAGCCACTTCCGGCAATGGCAGGTCGCGATCCCAGTTGACGCCGAAGTAGTGCTTGTCATCGATATTGGCGCCGATGGCGAAGTCGCTCATCAGGGCCACGGAGCGGTCGACGATGCAGGGCAGCGGCAAGTTGAGCGGGCCCAGCGAGCCAGCGCCAGCGCCGATTGCCTGGCGCAGTTCAGTCTCGCTGGCGAATACCAGCGGGTTGGCTACCTGGGCCAGGTTGGCGGCCTTGATTTCGTTCAGTTCGTGGTCGCCGCGGACAATCAGAGCGACCAGGGTGCCTTCTTCCGCGCCATGCACGACGAGGGTCTTGATGGTCTTCTCAATCGGCAAGCCGAACTTTTCCACCAGGTCGGCGATGGTCTTGGTGTCCGGGGTGTCGATCAGGCGGAGGTCTTCGCTGGGAGCGGCGCGCTCCTTCTCGCGAGGCAGTGCCTCGGCCTTCTCGATGTTGGCGGCGTAGTCGGAGCTGTCGCTGAAGGCGATGTCGTCTTCGCCCGAGTCTGCCAGCACGTGGAACTCGTGGGAGCCAGTGCCGCCGATGGAGCCTGTATCGGCAAGTACGGGGCGGAAGTCCAAGCCCAGGCGGCTGAACACATTGCAGTAGGCCTGGTGCATGCGGTCATAGGTTTCCTGCAGCGACTCCTGGTTCATGTGGAAGGAGTAGGCGTCCTTCATGATGAACTCGCGGCCGCGCATCAGGCCGAAGCGGGGACGGATCTCGTCGCGGAACTTGGTCTGGATCTGATAGAAGTTGATCGGCAGTTGCTTGTAGCTGTTCAGCTCATTGCGCGCCAGGTCCGTGATTACTTCTTCGTGGGTCGGGCCGACGCAGAATTCGCGGTCATGGCGGTCATGCAGGCGCAGCAGCTCGGGACCGTATTGCTCCCAACGGCCGGACTCCTGCCAGAGCTCGGCAGGCTGCACAGCTGGCATCAGCACTTCCAGCGCGCCTGCGGCATTCATCTCCTCGCGGACCACGGTTTCGACCTTGCGCAGCACACGCAGGCCCATCGGCAGCCAGGTATACAGGCCGGAGGCGAGCTTGCGGATCATGCCTGCCCGCAGCAGCAGTTGGTGGCTGATCACCACGGCGTCGGAGGGGGTTTCCTTGAGGGTTGAGAGCAGGTACTGACTGGTACGCATGTTTGGCCGTTTTGTCGGTTGCGATAGGGTTGAATGGCTCGGCATTGTACGGCGCTGATCAAGTGGCGTACAGGATTGCGGTCCTGGAAACGGAGGAAGCAGGGGATGGACAGACTGACGGCGGAGCAGGTTCAGGCGCTTATACGTGCAGGCGTCCCGATGGCGGACGATATGGACTTGCGTATTGATCGGCTTGATGAGCGTGGAGCTCTGGCACGGGTACCCTTCCAGGCCAAACTGGTGCGCCCGGGAGGGACGCTATCCGGCCCGACGATCATGGCGCTGGCCGATGCGGCCATGTATGCGGTGGTGTTCGGGAGCCTTGGCCGGGTGGAGATGGCCGTGACGTCCAACTTGAACATTAACTTCCTGGCCAAGCCGAAACCGGTCGACCTGATTGCCGAGGCCCGCATACTGAAGCTGACTCGAAGGCAGGCCGTGTGTGAGGTGTCGTTATTTTCCGCAGGGGAGGAGGGCGAGCTTGTGGCTCATGTAACGGGAACTTACGCGTTACCTCACTAAATGATCCTGTTTGATTTATGACTGGCTTCTATATATGCGTTCAAAAAAGAAGCCCGGCTAGGCCGGGCTTCTTTTGAGCGTCTCGAATAACCGAAGCTGGAATTACAGGATATCCAGCGGGTACTCGGTGATCAGACGGATTTCGTCGTTGGCAGTACCGCCAGCGGAGCCGAAGAAGGCCATGTCGCTGTTGGCGCGCCAGCTGGCGTGACGAACGCGGAAGGACAGGTCCTTGGCGGCGCCTTCCTGAACCACGTACTTCATCTCGATGTCACGTTCCCATTCCTTGCCATCGTCACCGATTGCGCCGGCGAATGCGCCGTTCGGGTCGGCCTTGGTGCCGTCGACGTCGTCACCGGTGATGTAACGAGCCATGAAGCTCAGGCCGGGAACGCCGTACTCAGCCATGTTCAGGTCGTAGCGAACCTGAATCGACTTCTCGTTCGGGCCGTTGAAGTCGGAGTACTGAACCGAGTTGGCCAGGAAGATGGAGTCGCCGGAGTTCTGGCCGTCCATCGAGATGTAGTCGAACGGCTCGTCGCCATTCACCTTCTGGTAGGCCAAGGTGAACTTGTGCGCGCCGATGGAGTAAGCGGCAGCAGCGGACCAGGCGGTGCTGTCGAGGTCGCCGGCCAGGGCTTTGCCTTCGTCCAGGGTGCGGTAGACGTTGAAGTCAAGGTTCAGGGCTTGGCTGTCGCTGAACGGAATGTTCCAGTTCAGGTTGCCGTAGTACTGATTCCAGATGTCTTCCAGTTCCGACCCGTACACGCTGGCGGTGACGTTGTCGCTGAAGGCGTAGGAGCCGCCCACGTAGTCGGCGCTGTCGCTAGCGATGCCGGTGTAGGTGGTGGTGATTTCGCCGTGGCTGTTGGTGGAAGCACTGCCATCGCGAATGGAAGTGAAGTGGCCGGCGTCGATGTTCAGGCCTTCGATCTCGCTGCTCAGCAGCTGGAAGCCCTCAGCGGAGCCTGGGAACAGGCGAGCGGTACCGGTGGCGAAGACCGGGGCGGTCGGGAACAGGTTGCCGTACTTCAGCTGGGTGTTGGAAATCTGCGCTTTGACAGCGCCGCCAGCGTAGGAGTATTCGTCCTGGGAGCGGCCATCGCTACCGGTGGGCAGCAGGCCAGTTCCGTTGGTGCCGTTACCGCTGTCGAGCTTCAGGCCCAGCATGGCATGGGCATCAACGCCAAAGCCAACGGTGCCTTGAGTGAAGCCGGACTCGTACATGGCGCTGATGCCGTGCGCCCACTCTTTGCGGTAGTTCTGGCTGGTCGAGGGGTTGTTGCGGAAGTCGCGGTAGAAGAAGAAGTTCTTGTTCAGCAGGGTCAGGTTGCTGTCTTCTACGAAGCCCTTGGACTCGGACTGGCTGGACGCTACTGCCAATTGAGTGGTGCCCGCAGCAACGGCCAGGGCGATAACGCTCCACTTCATCACTTGCATTGTGATTGCTCCTTTGGTTTTGAAGATTCTCGCCGCTTTCTTATATATGGAAGGCGGTTCTTTCTTTTTGTGTCGGCGCTAACTTATAGCACGACGAAAATTATGGCGATAGTTGAAACCCGGTCCTTACGATTTCTTCACGACGCTGTCGCAATTTGAGAAGGGTTGTGTCGCATATTTGTAGGTTTTTGCCGTACATCCTTTCATCCCCAGGCCCTTGAAGCGGGACCGATGGCTCTCCACTGATCTCGACGCCGCCTGGTCTTTGACCTCCAGTTGACTAGCAACAACCGTGCACAAACTCTTGCTCGCTCAGGAAAAAAATTCTGACTGGTGCCCGGGCGGCCCCGTAAGGGTATCAGTTTGTGTTGATGTGCTGCGCTGGAATGGGTTTCTGGGGCAGGCTTTCCGGTTGGGTCGAGGGAGGATCCGGGCTTGACATGGCGTAGGGTGATTGATCCCGATTGCTTGTCCCTGATTGCTGTGCACAAAGACGTAACCTTGCTGTGGCGACTCGTAACGAAAAGGGTCGATGTGGGCTGTTTTGGTGCGCAGAGTAACGTCAATGTCTCGTTGCTGTTCCTTCGGCATCGGGCGAGTGCGTATGCGTGGATGCTGGTTCGAGTGTATCAGCGGTATGGCCGTGAGCGATGTTGGGCAGTAAGCCTTCTTATATAAGGAGGGCAACTCGGAACCTTTCGAGTTTCGTTTCGGGGTGGCATTGGCTTATGCTGCGCGCGCTCCGGCTTACCGATCTCACTGCTTTGCTGGTGGTTGCTGGAGGACTAAGCTCAACACTCACGCAGTCGAACAGGAGAGTCAGTATGTTCGCCCTGGATCCGAGGCTTCAGAAGGACACATTGGTCATTGGCGATTTTCACCTGTGTCGTCTGCTGTTGATGAACGATGCGCAGTACCCCTGGTTCATTCTGGTGCCGCGTCGGAATGAGGTCAGCGAGCTGTTCCAGCTCAGTGATGAGGACCAGCAGCAATTGTGGCGTGAGTCGACATTCCTTGCTGAAACCCTGAAGGACACCTTCCGCGCCGATAAAATGAATGTGGCAAGCCTTGGCAATGTCGTCAGTCAGTTGCACATGCATGTCATTGTTCGTCGACGTGATGACGTGAGTTGGCCTGCTCCAGTGTGGGGGCGCCATCCGGCTCAGCCCTATAGCGATGAGCAGGTGGCCGCAATTTGCACCAAGCTGCGTCTGGTGCTGACGGACGACTTCCGTTTTTGTGAGGGGTGAGCCATGAGCCTGGAAATGCGTATTGCGGAGCTTGAAAGCCGTTTGGCGTTTCAGGATGACACTATCCAAGCCCTCAACGATGTACTGATCGCTCAGCAGCGCGTTGTCGATCGGATGCAGTTGCAACTTACCGCGCTGGCCAGGCGCCAGGAGGAATTGCTCAGTCAGTTCGGTTCGGTCGAAGATGAGGCGCCGCCGCCTCACTATTGATCGGCTCTCATGAAAAAGCCCGCCATTAGGCGGGCTTTTTCGTGTCATTGACCTATTCAGCGTCGGGTGGGCTGAGCGGCGATTACGTCCTCCGCTTGCAGGCCTTTGTCGCGTTGAATGACCGAGAACTCAACGCGCTGTCCTTCGATCAGCACGCGGTGGCCTTCGCCTCGGATGGCGCGGAAATGCACGAAGATATCGTCCCCTGAGTCTCGGGAGATGAAGCCGAACCCTTTGGAGGTGTTGAACCATTTCACTGTGCCGGTCTCGCGATTGCTCATGTCCTGGGAGAGGAGGGCAGTCTGTGTGACTTTGCGCAGGTTGACTCCCAGGTGCAGTGCGATTGCCAAGATCGCACTAGAAATGCTGATCAGGATGGCGGGTTGTTCACTGATGGTGGTCAGTGGTGCCAGAAGGATCAGCGTTTGCAGAATGACAGACAGCACCAGAAGTGCGGAAACCAAGCTCTGGAGCTGGTTGCGAGAGCCTTTCGACCACGCTGGAACGACGGGGGCCAGTAGAAGGTTGAGCAGGCCGAACAGGGCCAGGTAGACGGCATCCGGTTGTTGCAGGTAAGGCAGGGTATCGGCACGCAGGCTTGGGATGAAAGACAAAAACAAAGCAGCAGCGCCCGTCAGGAGATGGACGATTTTCAAGATGTTCAATGGGCTCACCTTCGACATGAATCATCAGCGGAAGAGCCGTGTCTGCCTGAAACCCAGGAGCAGTCTGGGCAAGAAATGGACGCAGACACTGGCCTATGCCGCAATCCTGGTATTGAGATCGCAGCACGGGGCGTATTTAACAGCAAAGGGCTGGGGTTCTCAATTCAAGCGCTTGGCACCGGCTCCTTGATTGCCGGATGAACCTGGTTGCGTCCATTGCGCTTGGCTTGGTAGAGCGCATCGTCGGCGCGGGTTATCAGGGTTTCCACCGTATCGCATGGCTCGGCCAGGGCCATCCCGAAGCTGGCGGTGATGGTGTCCAGCACCTGATCGGTACGCCGCACCTTCACTCGAAGTGCCTGAACCTTGCTACGTAGCTGTTCGGCAAAGTTGCGTGCCACTTCGAGGTCCTTGCAGTCACGCAGAATGATGCAGAATTCCTCGCCGCCGTACCGCGCGGCCATGGCGCGAGGGGGGAGCAGGTCGCGCAACAGTTGTCCCACGTGTTGCAGAACACGATCGCCCAGGGGGTGGCCGAACTGGTCGTTGAACTGTTTGAAGTGATCGATATCGAGCATTACCAGGGCAAGGCCCTGATGCCCATTGTTGAGTGATTGCTCGAGCAGGCGGGTGAATGCCTGCCGATTGAAGACTTGCGTCAGACCATCGAGCGTTGCAGCCAGTTGAGCGCGCTCCAGCTGATTGCGCAGGTGCTGGATTTCTGACTGGGCGGCGCGGAGTCGATACAGGAACTGCTCCTGCTGCTCTTGCATGACCTGGGTGCTTTGTTGCAGCTGGCTAAGCACGTTTGGGAGGTCGTCGATGATCGGTTCGTGCAGCGCGGCCAGGCCTGCAGCGAGGCTGGTCTGATAGGAATGACTGCCACTGACGCTGCGCGAAACGTCGCCCTCGATATCGTCGACCAGATCGATGACCTGCTGCTGCCCTGTGCGAGCCTCCTCAAGCTCTCCGCGGATGATGTAGTCGCGAAACAGCTTCAGGGCAGAGTCGGGCGGAAAGACGTCGAAGTCACTAACGATCTTGTCGAGGCGACGATTCAGATCGGGCATCATGCCCTTGCTGTAGGTGTACCAAAGTGCATAGTGCACTGGGTTTGGGGGTATTGCGTGGCGCACCATCAGCGGCACGGCTTGCTTTAGCAGGTCGGCGGCTTCTCGGGTTTCTTCGGGGTAAAGCTCAAGCAGCGACGGAGGTTTCGGAGGCTGGCTCATGCACTTCACTGTTGCGATTTTTCGAGTTGGCAGAGCATAGAACAGCGAGGCTCTCGTCGCATAGCGGAAGGCCCGGAAAACCGGGCTTTCCGTAGTGGTTGGCTAGCTCAGGCTGCCAGGAGGCTGCGCAGCATCCAGGCGGTTTTCTCGTGCACTTGCATACGCTGGGTCAGTAGGTCCGCAGTGGGTTCGTCGCTGACCTTGTCCAGCAGCGGGAAAATACCGCGCGCTGTGCGTACGACCGCTTCCTGGCCCTGGACCAGTTGCCTGATCATGTCCTCGGCACTGGGGACGCCTTCCTCCTCTTTGATGGAGGACAGTCGGGCATAGGCAGCGTATGTTCCCGGAGCCGGGAAGCCCAGTGCGCGAATGCGTTCGGCGATGGCATCCACCGCCAGGGCCAGTTCGTTGTACTGCCCTTCGAACATGAGGTGCAGCGTGTTGAACATGGGGCCTGTGACATTCCAGTGGAAGTTGTGGGTCTTCAGGTAGAGGGTATAGGTGTCAGCCAGCAGGCGAGACAATCCTTCGGCAATGGCTGCGCGGTCCTGCTCGGCGATTCCAATGTTGATTTCCATACCAGTTCTCCTCTGGGTAGCTGCGGGCTTGGCTGGCCCGGTGATGGCCACAGACTAGCACAGGCTGATTGCGGCTCGGCCTTGGCTTGAGTCAATGGAGGCAATGGTTAGAAGTAATTGGCAGGCCTTGGATTCAACCATTTTCTGGTGCGGCGGGGGCTGATTGAGCTGGAGCTGCTTCCGGCAATCGGTGCTTGCCTGGAGGGGCTAGCGGATCCGGCCAGTTGTCGTTGCGCCTTGTTGTGTCGGGTGGCTGGTTGGTATGGGGTGAGGGGCGGCTGCGCCGCGGCGATTAAACCTATATAATCGCGCGCTTTGCCGCCTAGCCTCGGCTTGCGGCTCGTTTGCACCGATGACCGGAGTCGGCAGATGCCTATTTATGAGTATCAGTGCGCTTCCTGTGGCCATCAGCTGGAAGCGATCCAGAAGTTCAGCGATGCACCGTTGGTCGATTGTCCGACCTGCAAGGCGCCCGAGTTGAAGAAAATACTCTCCTTGCCAGGGTTCCGCCTCAAGGGCGGGGGCTGGTACGAGACTGACTTCAAGACCGGCGCGAAGAAGAACCTGGCCGCTGGCGATGCCGCCCCGGCCTGTCCGGCAGGTGGCTGTGTCGCCGCTGGATGTTCCGCCGCTGACTGAGCGGCCCGACGAATTCAAGACTCAAGAGAAGCGAAACACGACCATGATGCGCAGCCACTATTGCGGCCAACTGAACGAGAGCCTGGACGGCCAGGAAGTCACCCTCTGCGGATGGGTACACCGTCGCCGTGACCACGGTGGGGTCATTTTCCTCGATATCCGCGATCGCGAAGGCCTGGCCCAGGTGGTTTTCGACCCGGACCGCGAAGAAACTTTCGCTCGGGCTGACCGCGTGCGCAGTGAATATGTCGTCAAGATCACCGGAAAGGTGCGTCTGCGCCCGGCCGGCGCAGTCAATCCGAACATGCCCTCTGGCGCCATCGAAGTGCTTGGCTACGAGCTGGAAGTGCTGAACCAAGCCGAGACTCCGCCGTTCCCGCTGGACGAATACTCCGATGTGGGCGAGGAGACCCGCCTGCGTTACCGCTTCATCGACCTGCGCCGCCCGGAAATGGCCGCCAAGTTGAAGCTGCGCTCAAGCATTACCAGCAGCATCCGTCGCTACCTTGACGAAAACGGTTTCCTCGATGTCGAGACGCCGATCCTGACCCGCGCAACTCCAGAGGGCGCGCGCGACTATCTGGTGCCGAGCCGCACCCATGCGGGCAGCTTCTTCGCTCTGCCGCAATCTCCGCAGCTGTTCAAGCAGTTGCTGATGGTTGCTGGCTTTGACCGTTACTACCAGATCGCCAAGTGCTTCCGTGATGAAGACCTGCGCGCCGATCGCCAGCCGGAATTTACCCAGATCGACATCGAGACCAGCTTCCTCGATGAAAGCGACATCATGGGCATCACCGAGAACATGATCCGCAAGCTGTTCAAGGAGGTGCTGGGCCTGGAGTTCGATGAGTTCCCGCACATGACCTTCGAAGAGGCCATGCGTCGCTACGGTTCCGACAAGCCGGACCTGCGCATTCCGCTGGAGCTCGTCGACGTTGCCGACCAGCTCAAGGACGTCGAGTTCAAGGTGTTCAGTGGCCCGGCCAACGATCCGAAAGGCCGCGTTGCCGCCCTCCGTGTGCCGGGCGCTGCCAGCATGCCGCGGAGCCAGATCGACGACTACACAAAGTTTGTCGGCATTTACGGCGCCAAAGGCCTGGCCTACATCAAGGTCAATGAGCGCGCCAAAGGCGTCGAGGGCCTGCAGTCACCGATCGTCAAGTTCATCCCTGAGGCCAACCTCAACGTGATCCTCGATCGCGTGAACGCTCAGGATGGCGACATCGTGTTCTTCGGCGCCGACCGCGCCAAGGTCGTCAGCGAAGCCCTGGGCGCACTGCGCATCAAGGTCGGCCATGACCTGAAGCTGCTCACGAAGGAGTGGGCGCCGATGTGGGTCGTGGACTTCCCGATGTTCGAAGAAAACGACGACGGCAGCCTGACTTCGTTGCACCACCCTTTCACCTCGCCCAAGTGCTCCCCTCAAGAGCTGGAAGCCAATCCGGCTGCCGCCCTGTCCCGTGCCTACGACATGGTGCTGAACGGTACTGAACTGGGTGGCGGCTCCATCCGTATCCACGACAAGTCCATGCAGCAGGCGGTATTCCGGGTGTTGGGCATCAGCGAAGAAGAGCAGGAAGAGAAGTTCGGCTTCCTCCTCGATGCCCTGAAGTTCGGTGCTCCGCCGCATGGTGGCCTGGCCTTCGGTCTGGATCGCCTGGTGATGCTGATGACCGGCGCCCAGTCGATCCGCGAAGTGATCGCCTTCCCGAAAACCCAGAGCGCTGCATGCGTCATGACCCAGGCGCCGGGCGCCGTGGATGCCAAGGCTCTGCGTGAACTGCATATTCGTCTGCGCGAGCAGCCGAAGGCCGAGTAAGTCGAATCAACCCGGGCGGCGCCTGTTGCGCGCCGCCCCGTCACGAAGAGTACGGAGTGAGTTATGGCTGGTCATTCCAAATGGGCCAACATCAAGCACCGCAAAGAACGCCAAGATGCCAAGCGCGGCAAGATCTTCACCAAGCTCATTCGTGAGCTGACCGTGGCCGCCAAGCATGGCGGCGGCAACCCGGCGGACAACCCGCGTCTGCGCCTGGCTGTCGACAAAGCGCTGACCGCGAACATGACTCGCGACACCATTGACCGTGCCATCGCCCGTGGCGCCGGCTCCAATGACACCGACAACATGGTCGAGCTGAGCTACGAAGGCTATGCGCCGAGTGGTGTGGCCATCATCGTCGAAGCCATGACCGACAACCGAAACCGGACTGCGGCCGAAGTGCGTCATGCCTTCAGCAAGTGCGGTGGCAACCTGGGTACCGATGGTTCGGTTTCCTACATGTTCGATCGCAAGGGCCAGATCAGCTATGCCCCTGGCGTGAACGAAGAGGCCCTGATGGAAGCGGCTCTCGAAGCAGGTGCGGACGATGTAGTGGCTGAGGAGGACGGCTCGGTCGAGGTCTACACCACCTTTGCCGATTTCCTTTCGGTCAACGAAGCGCTAACCGCAGCGGGCTTCAAGGGTGACGAGGCCGAAGTGGCGATGATCCCCTCGATCAGTGCGCCTGTCGCTGACCTCGAGACAGCCCAGAAAGTCTTGAAACTGATTGACATGCTGGAAGATCTCGACGACGTGCAGAACGTCTACCACAACGCCGAGATTCCTGACGAGATCATGGAGCAGCTCGGCTGATCGACACCGGTCACCTGAGTCTGGAGGGCCGGAAGCTGGCTGCGCTGTTGCAGGTGCCGCCACTTCCGGCTCTTGGCTTTCTGTCTCGAGTTCCTCATTTATGACTCTGATACTTGGCATCGACCCTGGCTCCCGCATCACTGGCTATGGCGTTGTGCGCGATACCGGTCGTGGCTGTGAGTACGTGGCTTCCGGCTGTATACGGACGGGCGCCGGTGTGCTGCATGAGCGGTTGCAGATTGTCTTTCGCGGCGTGCGCGAGGTGATCCAGGCCTACGGCCCGGTGACGATGGGCATCGAGCAGGTATTCATGGCGCGCAATGCGGACTCCGCCCTTAAGCTGGGCCAGGCTCGTGGCGCCGCGATTGTGGCGGCTGCCGAGGAAGGGCTGGAGATTGCCGAATACACCGCCAGTCAGGTCAAGCAGGCCATTGCCGGAACCGGCGGGGCCGACAAGCAGCAAGTGATGATGATGGTCATGCACCTGCTGAAGCTGGTACAGAAGCCGCAGATCGACGCATCCGATGCCCTGGCTATTGCCTTGTGCCATGCGCACCACCGGCAGAGCCTCATTCCCCATGGCCTGGCAAGTGCCAAGCGCCGTGGTGGTCGGCTTCGTTTGTAACCTCTTCAAAGGACGTTATTCGTGATTGGACGCCTGCGTGGCACCTTGGCGGAAAAGCAGCCGCCGCACCTGATACTCGACATCAACGGCCTTGGCTACGAGGTGGAAGTGCCGATGACGACCCTTTATCGCCTGCCATCGGTGGGCGAGCCGGTGACTCTGCACACCCATCTGGTGGTGCGTGAGGATGCCCACCTGCTTTATGGCTTCTTCGAAAAGCGCGAGCGCGAGCTCTTTCGCGAACTGATCCGCCTCAACGGAGTGGGGCCGAAGTTGGCCTTGGCTCTGATGTCGGGCCTGGAAGTGGATGAGTTGGTACGCTGCGTGCAGGCTCAGGATACCTCGACCCTGGTGAAAATCCCGGGCGTCGGCAAGAAGACCGCTGAGCGCCTGCTGGTGGAGCTGAAGGACCGCTTCAAGGCCTGGGAAAGTATGCCGGCCATCGCCACCCTGGTGGTCGAGCCTCGCGGCGGTGTGGCAGTCTCCACCGCGGAGAATGATGCCTTGAGTGCGCTGGTCGCCCTCGGCTTCAAGCCGCAAGAGGCCAGTCGCGCAGTGTCCTCCGTCAAGGAAGATGGGCTGTCGAGCGAAGAAATGATTCGTCGCGCCCTGAAAGGGATGGTGTAAGCAACCATGATTGAAGCCGACCGCCTGATCACCGCCAGCAGCCGCGACCGTGACGAGCAACTGGATCGCGCCATTCGCCCGCTCCGGTTGGCCGACTACATAGGTCAGCCGGTGGTGCGCGAGCAGATGGAGTTATTCATCCAGGCCGCCAAGGGGCGTAGCGAAGCCTTGGATCACACCTTGATCTTCGGTCCGCCCGGCCTCGGCAAGACGACCTTGGCGAACATCATTGCCAGCGAAATGGGGGTGTCGATCAAGAGCACCTCTGGGCCGGTATTGGAGCGCCCGGGTGACCTGGCGGCGCTGCTGACCAACCTGGAGGCAGGCGATGTGCTTTTTGTTGACGAGATCCACCGCCTCTCGCCCATCGTCGAAGAAGTGCTCTATCCGGCGATGGAGGACTTCCAGCTCGACATCATGATCGGCGAAGGACCTGCGGCCCGCTCCATCAAACTGGACCTGCCGCCCTTTACCCTGGTGGGCGCCACAACGCGTGCTGGCATGCTGACCAATCCGCTGAGGGATCGTTTCGGTATCGTCCAGCGCCTGGAGTTCTACAACACGCAGGACCTGTCCACCATCGTCAGCCGTTCCGCTGGCATCCTTGGCTTGCCGATCGAGGCTGAGGGGGCCTTCGAAATCGCCCGGCGCGCGCGCGGTACGCCGCGTATCGCCAACCGCTTGCTGCGTCGGGTGCGGGATTTTGCCGAAGTGCGCGGCCAAGGACATATCACCCGCACCATCGCCGACAAGGCCCTGAACCTTTTGGATGTGGATGAACGTGGCTTCGACCATCAGGACCGGCGTCTACTGCTGACCCTGATCGACAAGTTCGACGGCGGCCCGGTAGGCATCGATAGCCTGGCTGCAGCCATCAGCGAGGAGCGTCACACCATCGAAGACGTGCTGGAGCCCTACCTGATTCAGCAGGGCTACATCATGCGCACGCCAAGGGGGAGGGTAGTGACCCGTCATGCCTACCTGCACTTCGGGCTGAATGTGCCCAAGCGCATGGCCGATAACCCGACCGCTGATCTCTTCGAAGCGGGTGACGAATAGCGAAGTCCGTGGTCAAAGCGGTCTTCAGGAACCACGGACGGAAAAAACAGTTGCCTGCCCGGATTGGCAACCTTTGGAGTAAGCACTAGAGTATGCGCGCGCAAAATGGGGCCCAGCCTTTCCAGCATCGTTGCCGTGTCTATTACGAAGACACCGACGCTGGCGGCATTGTCTATTACGTCAACTACCTCAAGTTCATGGAGCGGGCTCGAACCGAGCGTCTGCGAAGCCTGGGCTTTGCCCAGTCAGAGCTGGCCGGAGAGAACCTGCTGTTCGTCGTGCACTCGGCTGAAGCCCGTTATTTCGCGCCAGCCAAGCTCGATGACGAGTTGGATGTCAGTGCTGAAGTGATCGAGTTGAACCGTGCCAGCCTGCGATTTCGTCAACAGGTCAGGCGCATCGCTGATAATGCGCTGCTTTGCGAAGGGCAGTTCCTGGTCGCCTGTGTGCGTACCGACAGTTTGAAACCCCGGGCGATTCCCGAAGTGCTGCGTTCGGCCTTCGCTGTCGACCCGGGTCTATCCCCAGCAGGAGATTAAGCGTGGAAGCCAACGTCGTCGACCATACCTCCATGTGGAGCCTGATCAGCAACGCCAGTATCGTGGTGCAGCTGGTGATGCTGACCCTGGTGGCCGCATCGGTCACCTCCTGGATCATGATTTTTCAGCGCAGCAACATGCTTCGCGCTGCCAAGAAGGCCCTGGAAACCTTCGAAGAGCGCTTCTGGTCGGGTATTGACCTGTCCAAGCTCTATCGTCAGGCGGGCAGCAACCCCGACCCGGACAGCGGCGTGGAGCAGATTTTTCGCGCCGGCTTCAAGGAGTTTTCCCGCCTGCGCCAGCAGGCCGGTGTAGACCCGGATGCGGTCATGGAAGGTGTTTCCCGAGCCATGCGCGTGGCGATCTCCCGAGAAGAAGAAAAGATCGAGCAGAGCCTGCCCTTCCTGGCGACTGTGGGCTCCACCAGTCCCTACATCGGCCTGTTCGGCACCGTCTGGGGGATCATGAACTCCTTCCGTGGTCTGGCCCAGGTCCAGCAGGCCACCCTCGCCACTGTAGCTCCGGGTATCGCCGAAGCGCTGATCGCCACCGCCATCGGCTTGTTCGCCGCGATTCCCGCTGTTATCGCCTACAACCGTTTTGCCGCTCGCGGCGAAACCCTGATCGGTCGCTACTACACCTTCGCCGACGAGTTCCAGGCGATCCTGCACCGTAAGGTGCACACCAGCGACGACTGAGGCGCAGGTACCCCGAGAGGATAGGTTTCAAGTCATGGCCAGAATTCGCCACAAACGCAAACCGGTCGCCGAGATGAACGTGGTGCCTTACATCGACGTGATGTTGGTACTGCTGGTGATCTTCATGGTCACCGCGCCCATGCTCAATCAGGGCGTCAAGGTCGACCTGCCGAAAGTCTCCAGCGAGGCACTGCCGCAGGACAACAATGCTCGGGTCCTGACCATCTCGATCAAGGCCGATAAGTCCTATTTCTGGAATATGGGCGAGGAGGTCGATACCGATCAGGGCAAGAACAGCGACACCGCTGTATCCCTCGACCAACTGGTGACTGCAGCTTCCGGGATCATGGCCGAGAACAGCCGCCAGGGTAAAACCGTCCAGGTGTTCGTGCGCGGCGACAAGTCGGTCGACTACGGCGCCGTCATGGCGGTCATGGGTGGTCTGCAGAAGGCTGGCGTGGCCAACGTCGGGCTGATTACCGAGGCGCCCTGATGCAGCAGCAGAGCGAACGCTCCTCCTCGGAAAGCTACTTCTGGCCGACCGTCTGGGCCGTGGGTCTTCACGTCCTGATGTTCGGCATGCTGTTCGTCAGCTTTGCCTTTACCCCCGAGTTGCCGCCATCCCGGCCGATCGTGCAGGCCACCCTGTACCAGCTGAAATCGCAGAGTCAGGCGACGACGCAGACCAACCAGAAGATCGCCGGCGAGGCCAAGAAGACGTCCGCTCCCCAGTTCGAAACCGAGCAGATGGAGCAGAAAAAGTCCGACGAGCAGAAGGTTGCAGCGGCCAAGGCGGCGGAACAAAAGAAAGCCGATGAGGTTCGAAAGGCCGAGCAGGCGAAGAAGGTCGAAGAAGCCAAAAAGGTAGCCGAAGCCAAAAAGGTGGAGGAGACCAAGAAGGCAGAAGAGAAGAAGCTGGCCGATATCGCCAAGAAGAAAGCCGAAGAGCAAGCCAAGAAGAAGGAAGCTGAAGAGGCCAAGAAAAAGGCCGCGGAAGAGGCGAAGAAGAAAGCTGTAGCCGAAGCCGCGAAGAAAAAGGCTGCCGAGGAAGCCAAGAAGAAAGCTGCAGCGGAGGCCGCCAAGAAGAAAACGGCTGAAGAAGCCAAGCGCAAGGCCGCAGAAGACAAGAAGGCCGCTGCATTGGCGGAACTGCTGTCCGAGGACGTTGGGCGTCAGCAGGCATTAGCCGATGAAGTCGGCGACCAGGTTGCCGGCAGCCTCGATGATCTGATCATCAAGCTGGTCAGTGACCAGTGGCGTCGTCCGCCTTCGGCTCGTAATGGCATGAGCGTAGAAGTACTGATCGAGATGCTGCCCGACGGCACCATCACCAATGCCAGTGTTACTCGCTCCAGCGGCGATGCGCCGTTCGACAGCTCCGCCGTGAGTGCGGTGCGCAGTGTCGGGCGCATTCCCGAGATGCAACAACTGGATCGCGCTACCTTTGACCGGATGTACAGGCAGCGCCGCATCATCTTCAAACCGGAGGATTTAGGTCTGTGAACACGCTGATTCGTATCGTCCTGCTCGGAGTGGCCATGCTGGTTGGCTCCGTCCAGGCCGCTGACCCGCTGGTAATCACCAGCGGTACTGACCGGGCGACCCCCATCGCCGTGGTGCCGTTTGGCTGGCAGGGCGGCTCCGTGCTGCCCACCGACATTTCCGACGTGGTTGGTAACGACCTGCGCAACTCCGGCTATTTCGAACCTATCCCGCGGCAGAACATGATCAGCCTGCCGACCCAGGCCAGCGAAGTCATTTACCGCGACTGGAAAGCCCTGGGCGCCCAGTACGTGCTGGTGGGCAGCATCGTCCCGGCCGGTGGCCGCCTGCAGGTGCAGTTCGCTTTGTTCAACGTCACTACCGAGCAACAGGTCATGGCGGGTAATGTCAGTGGCTCCACTGACCAGTTGCGCGACATGGCGCACTACATTGCCGATCAGTCGTTCGAAAAGCTCACCGGCATCAAGGGCGCCTTCTCCACTCGCATGCTCTATGTGACTGCTGAGCGTTTTTCGGTAAACAATACCCGCTACACGCTGCAGCGTTCCGACTATGACGGCCAGCGCGCCGTGACCCTGCTGCAGTCGCGTGAGCCGATCCTGTCGCCGCGTTACGCGCCTGATGGCCGCCGCATCGCCTATGTTTCCTTCGAGCAGAAGCGTCCGCGCATCTTTATCCAGCATGTAGACACGGGTCGCCGCGAGCAGATCACCAACTTCGAAGGGCTCAACGGCGCGCCGGCCTGGTCGCCGGAAGGCAATCGACTGGCTTTCGTGCTGTCCCGTGATGGCAACCCGGAGATCTATGTGATGGACCTGGGTAGCCGTCAGCTGCGTCGTGTGACCAACAACATGGCGATCGATACCGAACCCTTCTGGGGGGCTGATGGCCAAACCATCTATTTCACTTCCGACCGTGCCGGCAAGCCGCAGATCTACAAGACCAGCATCGGCGGTGGCGAAGCGCAGCGCGTGACCTTCGTGGGTAACTACAACGCCAACCCGAAACTGTCGGCTGATGAAAAGATGCTGGTGATGATCCATCGCCAGGACGGCTTCACCAACTTCAAGGTCGCCGCCCAGGATCTGACCCGCGCCGGCTCGGCTCCGCGCATCCTTTCCGGCACTTCTCTGGACGATTCGCCCACTGTTGCGCCTAATGGCACCATGCTAATCTACGCAACTCGCCAGCAGGGCCGGGGCGTGCTGATGCTCGTGTCTACAAACGGGCGCGTACGTAATCCGATTCCCACAGTTCAGGGCGACATTCGCGAACCGTCCTGGTCGCCGTACCTGAACTGAAGCGGTTACCCAAAAAAAATACCTTTTGCTAAACACACCTGGGGTTCATTAGGAGTTACATGATGGAAATGCTGAAATTCGGCAAATTTGCTGCTCTCGCACTGGCCATGGCCGTAGCTGTTGGTTGCTCGTCCAAAGGCGGCGAAGGCACTGGCGAAGGTGCCGTTGACCCGAACGCTGGCTACAACGCTGGCGGTAGCGGCGTAGATGGCAGCATGAGCGAAGAAGCCGCTCTGCGCGCTATCACCACCTTCTACTTCGAGTACGACAGCTCCGACCTGAAGCCGGAAGCCATGCGCGCTCTGGACGTACACGCCAAGGACCTCAAAGGCAACGGTGCTCGCGTCGTTCTGGAAGGCCACACCGACGAGCGCGGTACCCGCGAGTACAACATGGCTCTGGGCGAGCGTCGTGCCAAGGCAGTTCAGCGCTACCTGGTCCTGCAGGGCGTGTCCCCGGCTCAGCTGGAACTGGTTTCCTACGGCGAAGAGCGTCCGGTTGCCACTGGCACCGACGAGCAGTCCTGGGCGCAGAACCGCCGCGTAGAACTGCGCAAGTAATTCGCCATGCGCAAGTGCCGTCGTGCTTTGACCTTCTTGGCCCTCTCCAGCCTGCCGTTCGCAGCGCTGGCTGAGGTTCCCGTGGTGGACAATGATGCTGCCGTCTACGGTGGCACCTATCCGCCTGCCGGTTACGGCACGGCTGGCGCCTACGCCGGGACGGGGGCTTCGGCCCCTGCCTCTGCCCCAGTCTCGGCGCAGGGCGAGCTATTCATGCAGCTCCAGCAGATGCAGGAAGAAATTTCCCGTCTGCGAGGAATGCTTGAGGAGCAGCAGTACGAGATTCAGCGAATGAAGCAGGAAAACCTGGAGCGTTATCAGGACCTGGATCGTCGTCTTTCCGGAGGTGCCGCAGCTGGCGCGCCGGCTACTCTGAATACTCCTCCCGCTGGCGCACCCGCAGCCGGCAGCGCCCCGGCGCCTCAGCAGCCCGCAGCCAGTGCTGAGCCCGGCGATCCGGCCAAGGAAAAGCTGTACTACGACGCTGCCTTCGACCTGATCAAGACCAAGGACTTCGATAAGGCTAGCCAGGCGTTCAACGCTTTCCTGCGCAAGTACCCCAATAGCCAATACGCCGGTAATGCCCAGTACTGGTTGGGCGAAGTCAATCTGGCCAAAGGTGACCTGCCGGGTGCGAGCCAGGCGTTCGCCCGCGTTGGCCAAGCCTATCCGCAACACCCCAAGGTACCTGATTCGCTCTACAAGCTGGCGGATGTCGAGCAACGCATGGGCAACACCGCCAAGGCGAAGACTATTCTCCAGCAGGTCGTCGCGCAGTATCCTGGCAGCTCTGCCGCCCAGCTGGCGCAGCGCGATCTGCAACGTCTTCCCTGATCCTGATTCAGCGATCAAGAAAACCCGCGCTCGTCGCGGGTTTTTTCGTTAGAATCCCCGTCCTCTAACCCTCCTTTCCCGCAACGGAGGCGGATGGCCTGTTTCGCCGTCACGCCCGTGGCTGATATGCAACATACCCTGCGAATTACAGAGATTTTCTACTCGCTGCAGGGGGAAACACGTACCGCCGGCCTGCCGACGGTTTTCGTGCGCCTCACCGGCTGCCCCCTGCGCTGTCAGTATTGCGATACCGCCTATGCGTTCAGTGGCGGTGAGATCATGACGCTCGACACCATCCTCGAGCAGGTAGCGAGCTACAAGCCTCGCTATATCTGCGTCACTGGTGGTGAGCCACTTGCCCAGCCCAATTGCATCCCGTTGTTACAGCGCCTCTGCGATGCGGGCTACGAGGTTTCCATCGAGACCAGTGGCGCCCTTGATGTGTCGGCGGTGGATTCGCGCGTCAGCAAGGTCGTTGACCTGAAGACGCCAGGTTCGGCCGAGGTCGGACGCAATCGCTATGAGAACATCGCACACCTGACGCCCAATGATCAGGTGAAGTTCGTCATCTGCTCGCGCGAAGACTACGACTGGGCCGTTTCCAAGCTTATCGAGTACGGGCTGGACCAGCGGGCTGGCGAGGTCCTGTTCTCGCCAAGCCACAAGCAGGTGGACGCCCGAGAGCTGGCGGACTGGATCGTCTCCGACAACCTGCCTGTTCGGCTGCAGTTGCAGTTGCACAAGATTCTCTGGAACGACGAGCCGGGTCATTGATCGAGCCCGGTTGCGCACCATTCCAGTCCTTGCGCTAAGGCGCAAGGCAGAGCGATATCGAGGGAAATGCTATGAGCGAGAAGAACGCTGTCATCCTGCTGTCCGGTGGTCTGGATTCGGCCACCGTCGTAGCCATGGCTCGCGCTGAAGGCTACGCCTGCTACACCATGAGTTTCGACTACGGGCAACGTCATCGAGCCGAACTCAACGCGGCTGAGCGTGTTGCGCGGCAGTTGGGTGTGGTGGAGCATAAAGTGATCGGGCTCAACCTTAATGGTATTGGCGGCTCGGCGTTGACGGATGATTCCATCGAGGTGCCCGAGAGCCCCACTGAGGGCATTCCGGTCACCTATGTCCCGGCGCGTAACACCGTCTTTCTTTCCTTGGCGCTGGGGTGGGCCGAAGTGATCGGAGCGCGTGACATCTTCATCGGCGTCAATGCGGTCGACTATTCCGGCTATCCAGACTGCCGCCCAGAGTTTGTCGAGGCGTTTGAGCGCATGGCGAACCTGGCGACCAAGGCCGGTGTGGAAGGGCAGGGATTCCGTATCCGCGCACCGTTGCAGAACCTGAGCAAGGCGGAAATTGTTCAGGCGGGAATACGGCTTGGGGTTGATTACGGCCTGACGGTATCGTGCTACCAGGCTGACGACGACGGCCGCGCTTGCGGGAAATGTGATAGCTGCAGATTGCGCGCTGCGGGTTTCGTTGTAGCAGGGGTGCAGGATCCCACACGCTATCTGTAAAAAAATTACGATGAGGTGTTGAATTCCTGAATTAAATCAGTATTATACGCCTCGCGTTGGGTCGTTAGCTCAGTCGGTAGAGCAGTTGGCTTTTAACCAATTGGTCGTAGGTTCGAATCCTACACGACCCACCACTCCTTCCATTCTGTTGTAGCTTTCATTCTCGCCGTTCAGGCATCTTCTCCCAAAAATCGAAAGTTAAGGCTCATCTCTCGGGTGTTTCCGCCTGGATGCCGAACCTGGGATTTTCCATTTTTCCTGCCCGACCCACCTCTGTGTTCGCAAGCCAAGCAGCAGTCTGCAGAGCTGACCCGGTGGCTCTCAATCTGCGCTATCATCCGCGACCTGCAGCCAGTGGCCAGCGAGTTGGGCCTCAGGTGTGGGTGGTATAATTTTCTTCCGTATTACTGCGCCGGCAGGTTCAGCACACATGACACAGCTTTCCGAACGCTTCCTGGTCCAAGCTCACCTTGCCGCCAAGCAGCCCAAACCGCTGACGGCGGAAGAGGAAGCGCATTTTCGTTCTGCCATCACCGCTGAGCTGAAGGCTCAGAATGCCGTGCTGGTGGCCCACTATTACTGTGATCCGGTGATTCAGGCGTTGGCTGAAGAGACGGGCGGCTGCGTGGCCGACTCGCTCGAGATGGCCCGATTCGGCAATCAGCATCCGGCGCAGACGGTGGTTGTGGCCGGCGTCCGCTTCATGGGCGAGACCGCCAAGATACTCAATCCGGAAAAGCGTGTGCTGATGCCAACCCTGGAGGCAACTTGCTCGCTTGACCTGGGCTGCCCGGTGGAGGAGTTCTCGGCCTTCTGTGACCAGCATCCGGAGCGCACGGTGGTGGTCTATGCAAACACTTCAGCTGCGGTGAAAGCGCGTGCTGACTGGGTGGTGACGTCCAGTTGTGCATTGGAGATCGTCGAAAGCCTGATGGACAACGGCGAGAAGATCATCTGGGCGCCTGACCAGCATCTGGGTCGTTACATCCAGCGTGAAACCGGAGCCGACATGCTGCTCTGGGACGGTGCCTGCATCGTCCATGAAGAGTTCAAGGCCAAGCAACTTGAGGACATGAAGGCGCTCTACCCGGACGCGGCTGTGCTGGTCCATCCTGAGTCACCTGAAGCGGTCATCGAACTCGCCGATGCAGTAGGCTCCACCAGCCAGCTGATCAAGGCTGCCCAGATGTTGCCGAACAAGACATTCATCGTCGCCACTGACCGGGGCATCTTCTACAAGATGCAGCAGCTCTGTCCGGACAAGCAGTTCATAGAGGCGCCTACCGCTGGCAACGGTGCTGCCTGCCGTAGTTGTGCGCACTGCCCTTGGATGGCGATGAACACCCTGGAGCGAACCTTGAAGTCCCTGCGCGAAGGCAGCAATGAGATCCTAGTTGATCCGGCACTGATCCCGCGTGCGGTGCAACCGCTCAAGCGCATGTTGGACTTCACTCAGGCCGCTCGCCTGAAGTCGACCGGCAACGCCTGAGCTTGGCCTCATGCATCAACAAAACCCGGCAACAATGCCGGGTTTTTTTGTCCAGGGAAAAAGCTATTCGTTTTCTGCCGTGGGGCTGGTACGTGGCCAGGCGTCGAGGACAGCTTTGAAAAGGGTGGCCAGGGGGATGGCGAAGAATACCCCCCAGAAGCCCCACAGACCGCCAAACAGCAGCACCGCGCAAATGATCGCAACGGGATGCAGATTGACCGCTTCGGAGAATAGCAGGGGCACCAGGACGTTGCCGTCGAGCGTTTGGATCACACCATAGACCACCATCAGATAGATGAACTGGTCTCCCCAGCCCCATTGGAACAGGGCAATCAGGGCGACCGGTACCGTTACCACGACGGCTCCGATGTAAGGCACCACCACCGAAAGACCTACCAGCAATGCCAGCAGGGCGGCGTAGTTGAGACCCAGGGACACGAATGCCACGTAGGTAACTCCGCCGCAGATCATGATTTCGATGACCTTGCCGCGGATGTAATTGGCAATCTGGTCGTTCATCTCATCCCAAACCTGTGTCATCAGGGCGCGCTCCTGCGGCAGGTAGCCGCTTAGCCAGCGACCGATCAGCACGCGGTCTTTCAGGAAGAAGAACACCAGGATGGGCACCAGGACCAGATAGATCATGATGTTGACCAGTAGCGGCAGGCTAGACAGCGAGAAGGTCAACGCCCACTGGCCGAACTTGCCGATCTCGCTGCGGGTGACCTCGATGGCCTTGAGCACTTGCTCGTCAGTGACTAGGTGTGGGTACCGTTCCGGCAGCAGCAGTAGCAGTGATTGCCATTCGCCGAGCATGCGTGGAATTTCGCTGAAAAGGGTGCTCAACTGCTGCCAGAGGAGCGGAACCAGCACCACCAGGATCACTGCCAGGGCGCTGATGAAAAGGGTAAATACAATCCACACTGCGAAGGATTGGGGTAGGTGCAGGCGCTCCAGCAAGTTGACCGCGCCTTGCATCAGGAAGGCCAGCACCAGGCCGGCAAGCACCGGAGCGAGCATATCGCCGAGGGTAAGTATGGCCGTGAAACCGAGTACGAGGATTACAGCTAGTACGACCGCTTCTTCATCCGAGAAGTAGCGTTGAACCCAGTCGCGAAGCACCTTGAGCATCAAAAATCCTTGGGTAGGCCCGCAGTGCGGGCTGGTGCAAATCAGGCTTTGCGCAGCCAGTAGCGGTAGACGCCGTCTTCGACCTCTTCGTGGAGCAGTTGGTGCCCGGCGAGCTGGGCGAATGCTCGAAAATCGCGTTGCGAGCCAGCGTCGGTCGCGATGATCTTGAGCACGGCCCCGCTGGGCAGGCGATTGAGTTCGAGCTTGGCTTTGAGCAAAGGAAGCGGGCAGTTGAGGCCGCTGGCGTCCAGCTCGGCGTCGAAAGTGTCTGTTCGACTCGCTGTGTCAGTCATCGATTATCTCCAGGGAAGGACGCTAGGATACCCAACGCAGTGCAACCCTGGCCAGCCGGCCGGCAGGGAGGCTAAAGTGATGGCTTTGCCGCCAAGAGCCTCGTGCATGAATCTGCTGCGCCCCACTCTGTTGACGCTTGCATGCCTCCTCGCGCCGCCAGTCATGGCGGATGACCTGCCCTCGTTGGGCGATTCGAGTTCATCGATCGTATCTCCGGATCAGGAGCACCAACTCGGCCGGGCCTGGTTGAGCCTACTGCGCGGTCAGGTCGACCAACTATCTGACCCGCAGCTGAAAGACTACGTCGAGACCAGTGTCTATCGTCTATCGGAAACGAGTCAGCTGCAGGATCGGCGGCTGGAGTTCGTGCTGCTCAATAGCCCACAGTTGAACGCCTTCGCTGCCCCTGGTGGGATCATTGGCGTCAATGGTGGTTTGTTTCTATACGCGCCAACCGAGGCTGAGTATGCCTCGGTACTCGCCCACGAATTGGCGCACTTGTCACAGCGGCACTTCGCCCGGGGTGTCGAGGCCCAGCAGCGGATGCAGATTCCGGTCATGGCGGCCATGCTCGCTGGCATCGTTGCTGCTGCAGCTGGTGCGGGCGATGCGGGCATGGCGGCAATCATGTCTACCCAGGCGGCGGCAATACAGGAACAGCGCCGATTCTCCCGGCAGAACGAGCAGGAGGCGGACCGCATCGGCCTGCTCAACCTGGAGAAGGCAGGATACGATCCGCGTGCGATGCCGCGAATGTTTGAGCGCCTCATGCGCCAATACCGCTATGACGCCAAGCCGCCGGAGTTCCTGCTCACTCACCCGGTGAGCGAGTCGCGGATCGCCGATACGCGCAATCGGGCGGAGCAGTTTCCGCCGGGTGGTGTGGAAAACAGCCTGCGCTACCAGCTGATGCGTGCTCGGGTGCAGCTCATGTTCGAGGAAACGCCAGGCATAGCCGCCAAGCGTTTCCGTGCCATGCTTGACGAGGATCCCAAGCTGGACGCTGCCCGCTATGGTCTCGCAATTGCCCAGATCAAGGGCGGCCAGCTCAACGAGGCACGCAAGAACCTCGAGCCGCTGTTGGCCAGGGCGCCGAACGAGATCGTCTATAACCTCGCCCAGGTAGATCTGGAGATCACCGGTAATCGCCTGGACGTTGCCCAGCAACGCGTCGATCGGATGCTGGGGCTTTACCCCAACAACTACCCGCTCAGGCAGATGCGCAGCGATCTCTTGATCAAGCAGGGCAAGGCTAAGGAAGCAGAGAATATGCTGGATGGCTTGCTCAAGAGTCGACCGCAGGATCCAGATGTCTGGTATGAGGTTGCCGAGGTTCGAGGCTTGGCAGGCAACACTATTGGCCTGCACCAGGCTCGCGCGGAGTATTTCGCCCTGGTTGGCGATTTCGATCAGGCGATTGAGCAGCTGGACTTCGCCAAGCGCCGTGCCAGCACCAACTTCCCGCTGGCTGCGCGAATCGACGCTCGCCAACAGGAAATGATCGAGCAGCAGAGAGTGGTCAAGCAGATGATGCGCTGATCCCGTCTGCGTCTTCTGGAAACAAAAAGGTCGCGATGGAAGTCGCGGCCTTTTTTGCTTTCGTCGGGCGGATCAGCCCTTGTTTAGTGCCTGGGCGGAGGCGAGTACCGCATCCACGTGGCCGGGCACTTTCACGCCTCGCCATTCCTGGCGAAGCACGCCTTCCTTGTCGATCAGGAAGGTACTGCGGTCCACGCCCAGGTACTCCTTGCCGTAGAGCTTCTTCAGCTTGATCACGTCGAACAACTGGCAGAGCGCTTCGTCCGGGTCGGAAATCAGTTCGAAGGGGAACTCCTGCTTGCACTTGAAGTTCTCGTGGGACTTCAGGCTGTCGCGCGAGACGCCGAATACCACGGTATTGGCGGCCTGAAAAGCGCTGTACTGGTCGCGGAAGCCCTGACCTTCGGTGGTGCAGCCAGGTGTGCTGTCCTTTGGATAGAAGTAGATCACCACCTGCTTGCCTTTGAGTGCCGAGAGGCTCACCTGCTGGCCGCTGGTGGCTTGGACGACAAACTCGGGAACGGGTGTATCCAGGGCTACTGCCATGTCTGCTGCTCCTTCAAGGGTGTTGCGGGCGCCACGGTTCGATCAGTGCATCCAGGTTGAGCGCGTCGGCGAAATCCAGGAACTGGTCGCGCAGCCAACTGATCTGCGTACCGGCGGGTAGTGTCACTGTGATGGTCGCGTTGAGCATGGTGCCGTTGGTCTGCGGCGCCTGATAGGTGTCGCAGGTAAGGCTTTCCAGCTCGACGCGGTGATCGATGAAGAACTGGCACAGCTCATTGAGGATGTCGGGGCGATAGACTGCACTGACATAGGCGACGTACGGCAACGATTGCGGACGTGGCTCCAACGCGCTGCTGCGTACCACATTGGCGGTGAACGCATGGCGTTTGGCGAGAATCGGCAGACCGGACTCCAGGCGCGCCAGGCCATCCCAAGTGCCGGACACCTGGACCACCAGGGCGCAGTACTCACCATGGCGAGTCAGTCGGCTGCTGACCACTGCGCAGCGGTTTTCCTGGCTGGCACGGCACAGCACATTGGTCAGCTCCATCGGGTTGCGGCCAAGGGCACTGATCACAAGGAATTGTTCGCGGGGCGGGGTGGTGGACATGCAGCATTCCTAAAGCGAGGGGAGGGCGGGCGGGGCCGCACTGTTCAAACCGGAAAGGTTAGCGAAAAGCGCCGCCGAGGGAAATGCTTCGACCTGTTTGACGGCCGTGCGCTCAGCTTGTGCAAGGCCATAGGCGACAGTACCATTACGGCTCTCTTTTTCCGGCAGGAGCGGTTGCATGATTGCGGGCAGTATGGTGGCACTGGTTACGCCCATGGATGCACAGGGTCAACTGGACTGGGACAGCCTGACCAAGCTTGTGGACTTCCATCTCCAAGAGGGCACCAACGCTATCGTCGCGGTCGGCACCACGGGTGAGTCCGCTACGCTGGATGTCAATGAACACGTAGAGGTGATCCGTCGCGTGGTGGATCAGGTCAATGGCCGCATCCCGGTCATCGCCGGCACCGGCGGCAACTCCACCCGCGAGTCGGTGGAACTCACCAATGCGGCCAAGCAGGTCGGCGCTGACGCCTGCCTGCTGGTGACGCCGTACTACAACAAGCCGACCCAGGAAGGCCTGTACCAGCATTTCCGCCACATCGCCGAAGCCGTGGCCATTCCGCAGATCCTCTACAACGTACCGGGCCGCACCGTTTGCGACATGCTTCCGGAGACTGTCGAGCGCCTGTCGAAGATCGGCAACATCATCGGTATCAAGGAAGCCACCGGCGACCTGCAGCGCGGCCAGGAAGTCCTGGATCGTGTCAGCAAGGACTTCCTCGTCTACTCCGGTGACGATGCCACTGCCGTCGAACTGATGCTGATGGGTGGCAAAGGTAACATCTCGGTGACCGCCAACGTCGCCCCGCGTGCAATGGCGGACCTTTGCGCTGCTGCCATGCGTGGTGATGCCGAAACCGCTCGCGCCATCAACGACAAGCTGATGCCGCTGCACAAGGCTCTGTTCATCGAGTCCAACCCGATTCCGGTGAAGTGGGCCCTCCACGAAATGGGGCTGATCCCCGATGGCATCCGCCTGCCGCTGACCTGGCTCAGCCCGCGTTGCCATGAACCGCTGCGTCAGGCACTCCGCCAGTCCGGCATTCTGGCTTAATCCGAGGAAGCATTACGCATGAAGCGACTGGCCGGACTCTCCGCACTCGCCTTGATTATCTCCAACACCAGCGGTTGCGGCTGGCTTTGGGGCGAAGACGGCTACTTCCGCGACCGCGGCAGTGATTACCTTGAAGCGCGCCAGACTGCGCCCATGCAAATGCCCCCGAGCGTCGAAGCCAAGCGCATCGACCCGTTGCTGCCGGTACCCATGAACGTCGCCGACAGCCGTGCTGAAGGTGAGTTCGAGGTACCGCGTCCGCTGGCTCTGCAAGCCAAGGGCGAGGTCAGTGACTACAGCCTGCAAAAAAGCGGCGAATCCCGCTGGGTAGTCGCCCAGCGTGCTCCTGCGGAAGTCTGGCCGGTTGCTCGCCAGTTCTTTGAAGATGGCGGCTTCCGCGTCGTCGACGAGCGCCCGCAGACCGGCGAGTTCAGTACCAGCTGGCAACGCCTAGACCATCTTTCCGCTCCTCTGGCGCGCCGCCTCGGCAGCCGCGTGGGCGGTGTTGAGCCAAACAGCGAAATGCGCGCTCGTGTTCGCATCGAGCCGGGCGTGCAGCGTGGTAGCAGCGAAATCTTTGTTCTGACTACCACTCGTCCTGCCGGCAGCAGCGCCGATACCGATTGGCCGAGCCGCTCCGACAGCCCGAGCCTCGAGGCCGCGCTGCTCGATGAGATGCTTGCCAGCATGGCTCGCAGTGCGGAGCAGGGCGGTTCCGTCTCCCTCCTGGCAGCACGTGATTTCGATGCACCGAATCGCGTAACCCTGTCCGAAGATGGCAACGGCAACCCCATGCTCAGCCTGGGCGCTGATTTTGACCGTTCCTGGTCCAGCATCGGTCGCGCCCTGGAAGCGGGCGACGTACGCGTCGACGACATCAACCGCAGCCTGGGTGTTTACTACATCAACCTGGCTGAGCGTGCTGAGAAGAAGGATGAGAAGCCCGGCTTCTTCGCCAGCCTGTGGGGTGGCGAGCCAAGCCAGGAAGAGATCGATGCCCGCGCTGAGCGGTACCAAGTTCGCCTGACCCAGGTTGGCGATACCGTGCAGGTTACCGTGGACAAGGACATCAACACCGTTGCGCCAGCCGATGTGGCACGCCGCATCCTGACTCTGATCCAGGAAAACCTCGGCTAATCTTGGCTAGCCGCGTCCTCAGCGGCGGGCTGTTGAAACCGAAAGGCGAAACCCATGGGTTTCGCCTGTTTCGTTTGATATAGGCGGAAAAACGACATGAGCACTCCCACCACCCTGAGCCTGAAGAAAATCTACTCGGGCAAGGTCCGCGACCTCTACGAAATCGATGCCAAGCGCATGCTGATGGTCGCGACCGACCGCCTCTCCGCATTTGACGTGATCCTCGATCAGCCGATTCCGGAAAAGGGCAAGATCCTCACCGCCATCTCCAACTTCTGGTTCGACAAGCTCACCGGCCTGGTGCCCAACCACTTCACTGGTGACAGGGTGGAAGACGTCGTGCCGGCCGCCGAGTTGCCGCTGGTGGAAGGCCGCGCTGTGGTGGCCAAGCGTCTCAAACCGGTTGCAGTCGAAGCTATCGTGCGTGGCTACATCGTTGGTTCCGGCTGGAAGGAATACCAGAAGACCGGCACTGTCTGCGGCATTCAACTGCCGGCCGGTCTGAAAGAAGCCTCCAAGCTGCCCCAGCCGATCTTCACCCCCTCGACCAAGGCCGCTGTCGGCGACCATGACGAGAACATCTCCTTCGAACAGTGCGAAGCCATCATCGGCAAAGAGCTGGCGGCCAAGGTGCGCGACACCGCTATCGCCCTCTACAGCACGGCCGTCGAATACGCTGCCACCCGCGGCATTATCATCGCAGACACCAAGTTCGAATTCGGCCTCGATGAAGACGGCACCCTGACCCTGATGGATGAGGTGCTGACTCCTGACTCCAGCCGCTTCTGGCCGGTAGAAAGCTACGTCGAAGGTAAGAACCCGCCCAGCTTCGACAAACAATTCGTTCGCGACTGGCTGGAATCAACCGGCTGGAACAAAGAGCCGCCAGCTCCGGCCGTGCCTGCCGAAGTCGCGCAGAAGACCGCCGACAAATACCGCGAAGCCCTGACCAAGCTGACGTCCTGACGGGTCGTATCTCTCCTCTCTCCGCGGGAGGGGCGGGCGTGAGGGATGCCAATCTCTCGCGCCCCGTTGGGCTTTGGTTCGCCCAACCCAACCTGTATCAGGTACTTCAATACTTCAAATGCGCGTGCCAAACCTGTCTCACCACGCAACCATCTGAAACCACGCGAAAAAATCGCTTTTCGGGCTTCGCCAATGGCCTCTGAGCTGATATCATGCGCGCCGCTACGGGAAGATGCCGGAGTGGCCGAACGGGACGGATTCGAAATCCGTTGTGTCAGCAATGGCACCTAGGGTTCAAATCCCTATCTTCCCGCCATTCAAAGAGCCCCCGATTCCGCAAGGAGTCGGGGGCTTTTTATCGACCGCAAGTAACCCTTCACACCAACGGATCATCGATCGGCTTGATCAGGCCGGGGTGGTCGTTGTGGGTATTTCCTACGGCCCGGCTGACCGGGTACCACTCGAACGCTTCCGCAGTTGAAGCATTGAAGCGAGCAATGTCTTCGGCTTCTTCGGAAGTGACGCCGGGGTCGAGCCAGGCTCGTGCGAGTCCTGGGGACAGGACGATGGGTTTGCGCTCGTGAATGGTTGTCAACCCGTCATCGGCGGCGCTACTGAGGATCACGAAGCCATCACCCTCCAGGGGCTCTTGGCCCTCGCGGGGAAACTGGCCAATGGCGGCAAAGAAGAGCGGCTGGTGATTCTTCAGGCGAATGAAGTAGGGCTGCTTGAGTGTGGGATCGGTCAGGCTGGCTCTCCACTCGTACCAGCCGTCGGCACCGATCAGTGCGCGACCGGTTTTCCAGATGTTGCGGAAGAAGTTGCTCGTGGCTACGGTCTCGATCCGGGCATTGAACGGTGTCGGGTGCTTGCCTGTGGCCCAGATGGGCGCCCAGCCCCAAGTCACCAAGTCGTCGCGCAGGCCATCGTCATCCAGGTGCAGCAGATGGACTGGTGTGTGTGGCGCCACGTTGTAGCGGCCGATCGGTTCGTCCAGTTCGCTCATGCGCAGCTGTTCTGGCAGTAGGCCGAGAGCTTCTGCGTAGCGATGCGGCTTGCGGTTCTGGGCAAAGCGACCGCACATGGCTGAATCCAGTTGAAAGGGTGAACTAACAGCATAGGTTGGCAAGGCATATCCGGGGTGAATTGCCGATACTTTGCGGCGTTCCAGCTTTTCATCAAAAAGGCGACTAACAGCACGTTTTTTCATCAACCCGACGCGAACTGAACAGGCTGCGGCCAGTCTAGTTTCCTAGGCCACATCCCGAGGAAGCCGTACTGGACGATGGCGCAATGCCATTGCAGGCCTGCCACAACCACTTCAAAAGGATTGAAGTCATGACTCAGAAGAACAGCGTCAGACGTGTTGTTGGTTCTTTCGTTCTTGCCGTTTCCACGTCGTCCCTTGCCGCACCAGAGCCGGAAGGTGAACCCTTCAAGGAGTTCTGGAGCCCAGGAAAACCCAACCCCGGCATATGCAAGTCGTCCGTGCTGGTGGGCACACCGCTAGGTCTTCCGCGCTGCCTGGAAGCGACCAATGTGATGACGCGCCTACAAGCCTTGCAGGACATTGCCACTCTCAACGACGGTAACCGTGCCGCCGGCCTGCCGGGCTACCAGGCGTCCGTCGACTATGTGAAGACAACCCTGGAGCAAGCCGGCTATCAGGTGCAGGTGCAGCCATTTCCTTTCACCGCGTTCTTCCCCAAGGGGCCGGGAACGCTGACGGCACTGGCACCCTTGCCAGCCAACTATGTGTGGGAAGAGGACTTCAACTACCTGTCGCAGACCGAGGCGGGTGATGTCAGTGCGTCGGTGGTGGCGGTGGATCTGTCCCTGGGGGCTGGCAATACCTCCAGCAGCGCTTGCGAGCCTGAAGATTTCGCTGGTTTCCTCAGTGGCTCCATCGCCTTGGTCCAGCGTGGCAGCTGTACCTTTGAGATCAAGGCGGAGAACGCTGCCGCTGCAGGTGCTGCCGGGGTCATCATCTTCAATCAGGGCAATACCGAGGATCGCAAGGGGCTGGAAAACGTCACCCTGGGTGATGGCTATGAAGGTGGCATACCGGTGTTTTTCGCAACCTACGATAACGGCGTGACCTGGTCTCAGACCCCCGGGCTGCAGTTGCGCATGGTGTCGGACGTGCTGCGCAAGAAGACCGAGACCTTCAACCTCGTCGCCGAAACCCGACGCGGCAGTCCGGACAATGTGGTCATGGCGGGCGCGCACCTGGACTCGGTGTTCGAGGGCCCCGGCATCAATGACAACGGTTCGGGCAGTGCAGCATTGCTGGAAATGGCCGTACTGTTGGGCAAGGCGCATCCGAACAACAAGGTACGTTTTGCCTGGTGGGGGGCAGAGGAGTCGGGGCTTGTCGGCTCGACCTTCTACGTCAACAGTCTCAGTGACGAGGAGAAGCAGCACATCAAGGCCTACCTGAACTTCGACATGATCGGCTCGCCGAACTTCGCCAACTTCATCTATGACGGCGATGGCTCGTCCTTCGGCCTGCAGGGCCCGCCCGGTTCGGCGGCGATCGAGCGGCTGTTCGAGGCGTACTTCAAGTTGCGTGGGGAGGCCTATGAGGGCACCGAGATCGACTTTCGCTCCGACTATGCGCAGTTCTTCGACGATGGCATTGCCTTCGGCGGCCTGTTCACCGGCGCCGAAGACATCAAGAGCGAGGAACAGGCGCAACGCTATGGTGGTGCTGCGGGTCAGCCCTTCGACCCCTGCTATCACCAAGCCTGCGATGGTATCGGCAATCTCGATCTGAATGCTCTGGAGGTCAATGGCGATGCTATGGCGTTTGCTACCAGTTGGCTCTCGTTGTCGACCAAGATCATCGATGACGAAATCGCTGCCGCGCAGCAGGCGCAAGGCCCGACTCTGCGTAAGCAGGCGGTACGCGATATCGAGCGTTGGGGCAGCGACTACGTCAAGTAACCATAGGCTGACGACCTGACCTGTGGGAGCGATTCGCTCCCTCAGGTCCTTGACCGCCTGCCTTCCGTCTTCCCGGATTGACCGGGAAAGGTCTCTGCGATTTACTGTATATAAATACAGTATTCGTGGATTCCCCTCATGGCCTCGGTAATCGTTCCTGGCCCCATCGGCAGCTCGCTCTTCGAGCTGCTGTCTTTCTATTCCTGCAAGCCGTTGGCGAGGCGTACCTGATGGGCGCCGTGATTGCTTTGGATACGCTGCTCAACGAGCGGCGGGTCTGGAGGGGCCAGCCGAGCGTTTTGCCGACCAGCACTCAGCCGACGGGCCATGCTGCACTGGATATGGCCCTGCCGACCGGTGGCTGGCCGGAGGCCGCACTCACCGAGATACTGGCTCCGTGTGATGGATTGGGCGAGCTTTGCCTGCTGTGGCCGACTCTGGCGCGGCTGACCGCCAGCGGCGAGCGCGTCGTACTGGTGGCCCCCCCCTACATTCCCTATCCCCTGGCCTGGCAGGCCGCTGGCGTGGATTTACGTTGGCTGGCGCTGATAGAGGCGAGTCGCCGTGATGCCCTGTGGGCGGCCGAACAATGCCTGCGTTCGGGCAGTTGCGGTGCGGTGCTGTGCTGGCCGCAGCAGGCGGATGATCGCGCCATGCGTCGCCTGCAGGTCGCTGCCGAAACCGGCCAGACCCTGGCGTTTGCCTACCGCCCCTTGGATGCTGCACATAACCCTTCGCCGGCCGCTTTGCGCATCGCTCTCGACGCGCGGCATGCGCAGATACGGGTGCTGAAGTGTCGGGGTGGGCTGCCGCCTGCATCGCCAATTGCCTTGGGCGGGTGAGCTTCACATGTGTTGGGCCTGCATTCTGTTACCGCAACTGGCGCTGGATGGCGTCCTGCGTGGCCACCCCACGCCTGATGCGCCGTTGGCACTGGTGACGGGCACGCCGCAGCGCCGCGTGCTGCGGGCGCTCAATCCGGCGGCGCGAGCGCTGGGCCTGAACCCTGGCCAATCCCTGACGGCAGCCCATGCCATGACGCGGGATTTCGCCATGGCCGAGTACGACTCGTCGGATATCGAGCGTTGGCACCGCTTCCTGGCCGCCTGGGCCTACCGCTTCAGCTCCCAGGTGAGCTTGTTCTACCCACGCGCACTGCTGTTGGAGGTGCAGTCCAGCTTTGGCCTGTTCGGCCCCTGGCCGCAGTTTGAGGCGCGTTTGCGCAGTGAGCTGGCGGAGCTCGGGTTTCGCCATCGCATCGTCGCAGCCCCTAACCCGGCAGCGGCTCGGATGTTGGCCAATGCCCATGACGGCCTGGCGGTGACAGACCAGGCCGAACTGCATTTGATACTCGGGCAGTTGCCCGTAGACAGGGCAGGATGGTCCCGTGAGGTGGCTACGGCTTTCGGTCGCATGGGGTTGCGCAGCGTGCGCCAGGTCATGACCCTGCCGCGCGAAACCCTGGCCAAACGCTTCCCGGCCGATGTGTTACGGCACCTGGATACCCTGCTCGGCGTCCGACCGTTGGCGCTGGGCTGCTACACGCCGCCGGATGAGTTCGATGTGCGCATCGAGCTGAACTTCGAGGCCGAGTCGCACCTGGCGCTGCTGTTCCCGCTTCGGCGTATGACCTCCGATCTGGCGGCCTATCTTGCCGGTCGTGATAGCGGCGTGCAGCGCTTTACCCTGTATCTGGAGCACCGCGATCGTGTCGATACGCAGGTGTCGGTCGGGCTGCTCAGGGCCGAGCGCGAGGCGGCCTTGCTGTTCGAACTGGCGCGGGGACGGCTGGAGCAGATCCTGGTGCCCGCGCCGGTGCGCGGCTTCCGCCTGGTGGCGCGAGACCTGCCGGCGTTCGTGCCGGAGCGGCGTGAGTTGTTCGACGAGCGTCCACAGCAGTCCGTGCCTTGGGAGCGGTTACGCGAACGGCTGCGTGCTCGCCTTGGCGATGATGCGGTGCATGGTCTGAGCGCGCAGGCCGACCATCGCCCCGAATGCGCCTGGCGGATGGAGAGCGACAGCCGATCAGCCCCCTTATTGCCAGGCTCGCCGCGGCCCGGCTGGTTGCTTCGCGAGCCGGTCCCCCTGCGCGAAACTACGCCGCGCATCCTCGCCGGCCCCGAACGCATCGAGTCCGGCTGGTGGGACGGCGGCGACGTGCGCCGCGATTACTATCTGGTCGAGACCCGTAATGGCCAGCGTGCCTGGGCGTACCGGTCGGTAGATGGCAGTGGCCCGCTGTGGCTGCATGGATGGTTCGCATGAGCCTCGATTACGCGGAGCTGCATTGTCTGTCCAATTTCAGCTTCCAACGCGGAGCTTCCAGCGCCCGGGAATTGTTCGAACGGGCTGCGCTGCATGGCTATCAAGCCTTGGCGATTACTGACGAGTGCACCTTGTCCGGCATCGTGCGTGCCTGGCAGGCCGCTAAGGACGCGGGCTTGCCGTTGATCATCGGCAGTGAGATGTGCATCGAGAATGGTCCGAAGGTCGTGCTGCTGGTGGAAAGCCTCACGGGCTATCAGCACCTTTGCCAGTTGATCACTCAGGCTCGGCGTCGAGCGAAAAAGGGCGAGTACCGCCTGCTGCGCGAGGATCTGGACGTGCCGTTGGAGGGGCTGCTAGCACTTTGGCTGCCCAGACCGGACGACGATGGAGCCGAAGGACGCTGGCTGCTCGACCAGTTTCCCGAGCGCCTGTGGTTGGCGGTGGAGTTGCACCATGGGCCGGACGACAGTCAGCGCCTGGCCCGTTTGCTGGAGCTGGCCGAAAGCCTGGGAATAACGCCCGTAGCGGCGGGCGATGTGCACATGCATGCACGGGGCCGTCGTGCCTTGCAGGACTGCATGACCGCCATCCGCCACCACTGCACGGTGGCCGAGGCCGGGCTACGCCTGTTTCCCAATGGCGAGCGCCACCTGCGTCGACGTGACCTGCTGGCCGCTCTCTACCCGACGGAACTGCTGGCTGAGACGCTGCGCATCGCCCGGCGCTGCACCTTCGACCTCGGCCAGTTGCGCTACCAGTATCCGCATGAGCTGGTGCCCGCAAGGCACAGTCCCGCCAGTTGGCTAAGCGTACTGACCGAGGCGGGGATGAAGGAGCGTTGGCCTGATGGTGCTCCGCTGTCGGCACGGAAACAGGTGGAGCAGGAGCTGCAGCTGATCGCCGAGATGGGTTACGAGAGCTACTTCCTGACGGTGCATGATATCGTCCGTTTCGCGCGTGATCGCGGCATTCTCTGCCAAGGACGCGGCTCGGCGGCCAACTCCACGGTGTGCTTTGCGCTAGGCATCACCGAGATCGACCCGTCGCGGGTGAAAATGCTGTTTGAACGCTTCCTCTCCCGCGAGCGCAACGAGCCGCCGGATATCGACGTCGACTTCGAGCACGAGCGTCGGGAAGAGGTGCTGCAGTACGTCTTCCAGCGCTACGGCAGGGGGCGTGCAGCGCTGACGGCGGTGGTCAGCACCTATCACGGTGCGGGCGCAGTACGCGACGTGGCCAAGGCCCTGGGACTGCCACCCGACCAGGTCAATGCCCTGGCCGATTGTTTTGGCCGTTGGTCAGACTACGCGCCACCGCCCGAACGGCTACGTGAGTGCGGCTTCGACCCGGAAAGCCCGGTGTTGCGGCGGGTGTTGGCGCTGACCAGCGAGCTGATCGGCTTTCCTCGTCACTTGTCGCAGCACCCCGGCGGGTTCGTCATCTCCGAGCAACCGCTGCATACCCTGGTGCCGGTGGAGAACGCCGCGATGGCCGAGCGCACCATCATCCAGTGGGACAAGGATGACCTCGATCTGGTTGGCCTGCTCAAGGTGGATATCCTCGCCCTTGGCATGCTCAGTGCCCTGCGCCGCACATTCGACCTGCTGCGCCGCCATCGCGGGCTTGATCTGACGCTGGCGACCATCCCGGCTGAGGACGAGGCTACCTACGAGATGATTGGCCGCGCCGATACGGTCGGCGTGTTCCAGATCGAGTCGCGCGCGCAGATGGCCATGCTGCCACGCCTCAAGCCGAAAACCTTCTACGACCTGGTGATCGAAGTCGCCATCGTCCGACCCGGGCCGATCCAGGGCGACATGGTCCATCCGTACCTGCGCAGGCGAAAGGGCGAGGAGCCGGTGACTTATCCCAGCGACGAACTGCGCGAGGTCTTCGAGCGCACCCTGGGGGTGCCGCTGTTTCAGGAGCAGGTCATGCAACTGGCGATCGTGGCTGCCGGGTACAGCCCCGGAGAAGCCGATCAGCTGCGCCGCTCGATGGCCGCCTGGAAGCGCCATGGCGGCCTGGAGCCGCATCAGGAACGCCTCACACACGGCATGCTGGAACGCGGCTACAGCGCGGAGTTTGCGGCGCGTATTTTCGAGCAGATCAAGGGGTTCGGCAGCTATGGATTCCCCGAATCCCACGCGGCCAGCTTTGCCCTGCTGACCTACGCCAGTTGCTGGCTGAAATGCCATGAGCCGGCTGCCTATGCCTGCGCACTGATCAATAGCTGGCCCATGGGTTTCTACAGCCCCGATCAGGTGCTGCAGGACGCCCGTCGCCATCGCATCGAGGTGCGTCCGGTGGATGTGCGTTCCAGCGATTGGGACTGCTCGCTGGAACCTGGCAAAGCCGAGCAACCTGCCATCCGATTGGGGCTGCGAATGGTGCGAGGATTTCGCGAGGAGGACGCTCGGCGCATCGAGAGCGCCCGGCAGATCCGCCCCTTCGACAACGTCACCGACCTCTGCCGGCGTGCTCGGCTGGATGCCCGTGCCCGCGAGCTGCTGGCCGATGCCAGTGCCCTGCGTGGCTTGGCGGGGCACCGGCACAAGGCACGCTGGGCGGTAGCGGGAGTCGAGGTGCAGACCCCGTTGTTCGCCGACCTGCCCACGCAGGTGGAGGCACAGGTGGCCCTGCCTTTGCCGACGGTGGGCGAAGACCTATACGCCGACTACGCCACCATCGGTACCACCCTTGGCCCTCACCCGCTGGCCTTGCTGCGTAGCCAGTTACAGAGTCGGCGCTGCCGCAGTTCACGGGATCTGGTCGGTACCCCGCATGGGCGCAATGTCAGCTTTGCCGGGCTGGTGGTTGGTCGTCAGCGCCCACAAACAGCCAGCGGGGTGATCTTCGTGACCCTGGAAGATGAGCACGGCATGGTCAATGTGGTGGTCTGGCACGATCTGGCCGAGCGACAGCGACGCGTGCTGGTGGACTCGCAATTGCTGCAGGTGGAGGGCCGCCTGGAGTCAGTGGATGGCGTGTGTCACCTGATCGCGCGACGGTTGCAGGATCTCACGCCGCTCCTGAGCGGGCTGGATATCAGGAGTCGTGATTTCCGCTGAACGTGGCATGAACAGGTAGTCAAGTAGTGGAGTATTCGTTGTGGATGCGAATGAATTCGCCCCCACAATAATAAGCAGAGCAGGACCGCAAGGCAGCCCTGCAAGTTAGCGGATCAGCTGTGGGTATCAGTGGGGTATCACCGGCGATTGCCGTGCCTTGCTCCGTCGAAACGACCGCGTAGAGCGGGGTGGTGAAGGTGGGCTGTGGTGGTGATGGTGGGAGATCCGAAGCATGGCCCACAGCAGCGCGACCGCTGCCAGTAGCCAACCCATGACCATCAAGGCTATGAAAATTTCGGGACTCATTGCGAACCGCCTCTTGCTCCACCAACTGGGCGCACGCCTTGAGTTTAGTCCGAGCAATATGAAGGAATCCTGAAGCAGGCTGCCTTTGGTCGGTTCGGCAGTTCAGTTGCAGTACTGTTCCATGTTCCGCCGTGCCTTGTCAGTAGGTGCATTGCGGTACTGCTCGGTCCAGAACTGGCACTTTGCATCACCCAGGCGCCGAGCCTCTTCCAGCTTTTGCAGGCGCGCGTTTTCTTCACGTTGGGCCGCGTTGTAATTGTCTTCGTACTGCTGCAGACGCTTCTCGTCAGGCGAGGGTTGCGCCGGTTGCGGAGGAGGAGGAGGAGCAACCTGGCTGACTGGGGCTGGAGCATCGGCCATGTAAAGCTTGTAGCCGGCGTAGCCGGTCAGGGCCACCGCGACGAACCCTAGCCAGATGCCCAGTGCGATGCTCATGGTCAGCAGCCAGGGGTTGAAGCTGATCCGCAGGACGCGGCGACGTTGGATGGGCATGGAGCCTCCCGGCGTAATGCGCAACGCCTTCAGTGTACCTCGACCACTTCGAACACCTGGCGACTATTGCCGATGGCAATCACGACCTCGGCGCCTTCGGCCTTCCCCAGAAGCCCCTGTCCGAGAGGCGAGCGCGGGCTGATCACGGTGATTTCGCGGCCCTGTTCGACAACCTTCAGGCCGGCGGCCTCGGGGCCCAGGAATAGCGTCTGTTCGGAACCATCTTCGGCGGCTAGCACCACCAGCGCGCTGAGCTGGATGCCGCGGCTGGCATCGTAGGCGCGCAGGTTGAGATGCTCGAACAGGCCTAGCGCCTGTTTGATCTCAGCGGCGCGACGGGCCTGGCCAGTGGCCAGATACGAGGCTTCCAGACCCAAGGTGTCGTATTTGTTCTCGGCAACGTTTTCTTCATGGGTCGCCGCCTCATAGGCGGTTTGTGCTGCGCGCTGCAACAGGAGCAGGTCGGCGCCGAGCTTGTCGACGATCAGGCGATGTATCCGGGCTTTGTCCATGGCACGCAGTCGATGGGAGGAGGCTCGATATTCTAAGGCCAGATGACGTGGTTCACTCAATCGCCGGACCGAACGAGCTTTCGACTCTGGCTTGTGCACGGTGTTGGAGCAATCGCTTCAGCAGAACGAACGAACCGGGCTTGGTAAGGCAATTTTTTGCACCACCTGTCGACAGCTGGCACGCCCGTTCTGCCTGGCCTGGCGCAGGCTTTCGACCGGAAATGCCCCTCAAAAGGGCGCGGCGGCTATTGACAGTCGGCAGTTGTGCACAGTTGCGAAGCAGCTTCTCGATCCGCTCCCGATTTGCTTCGTAAGCGTTTGATTCTCAGCGCTGATTTATTAAATAGATGAAAAACAAGGACTTTTTTTGTTGGCGAAAAAATCACCAGTTTGAGCGCAGGCCCCAAAGCACAAGCGATAGGTGATGTTGCTAGCAACTTCTGCACAGAGTTATCCACAGCTTCTGTGGATTGTGCAGAGCAGTTGCTCTAGAACGCTGTCCGCGACAATTGAAAGGCTTTACCTATGGGAAAAAAGGAGTAGAGTTGCGCGCCTTTCCGGTCACCCCTGTCCGATTCATGAAGTACCGCATACCTGCTTCCTCCATTCCCGCAGAGCAGACCCTGCCATTGCGTGTGGCCTTCTGGTTGCTGGATAACCCGCGTCTTGGCCAGGCCTCCAGCGTGAAGCGGTTCGCCGGCAACCTGCTCAAGCAGCCTGCCCGCGAAGGTGTGGTCGAGGCCCAGAGTCGCCTAGGGCAAATGCTCTGCCGCGATTGTGGCAACAACCGTGATCGTCGTATCGGCCTGGAGATGCTTCGTCAGGCCGCTCGTGCCGGCGATCGCCGTGCCCAGCTTGAACTGGGGCGCTTGTGTAGCCAGCCGCGTATCAACGAGCCAAAGCAGGCCCGCTACTGGCTGGAGCAGGCGGCGTCGCAAGGCTCCCACGAAGCCAAGCGCCTGCTTAGCCGTCTTCCGCTCAAGCCCTGATAGCGCCGCGTGAGGCTGGGTATACTGCCCGGCATTCCTGTGCGGAGCCTTCCATGCCCATTGATATTCCCAACCTGCTGATCGGCCTGCTGGCCGCCGCTGTGCCTCTGCTGGGCCTGGTTTGGCACCAGCAGCGTCGTCTGTCGGCCATGCAGGCCAACCTGGCCCTGCTCGAGGAGCGCCTGGCGACCGCGCAGATGGCCCAGGATGGCCTGGCTGTTCAGTTGGATGACAGCCGGGACGAGAACCGCGAACTCAGTCAGTTCAATGCTGCCCAGCAAGCCGAATTGGCAGCCCTGCGCCGTGAGGCTGAGCTGCTGGGTGTCGAGCGCCAGAGCGCCCGAGAGGCACTGTTGGCCTGGAATCAGGAACGCGAACGCAAGGAGGCCGAACTGCGTCATCTGGCCGCTGAGCGCGCGGGGCTGGAGGCTGAGTTACGTGAGCAGCGTGAGGCTCACGCGCAGCGCCTGGGAGACCTGCAAGCGGCTCGTGATGATCTGCGAGCACAATTCGCTGAGTTAGCAGGGAAGATCTTCGATGAACGTGAGCAGCGTTTTGCCGAAACCAGCCAGCAACGTCTGGGCCAATTGCTCGACCCGCTCAAGGAGCGCATCCAGGCGTTCGAGAAGCGTGTCGAGGAAAGCTATCAACAGGAAGCCCGTGAACGTTTTTCCCTGGGCAAGGAGCTGGAGCGCCTGCAGCAGCTCAACCAACGTCTGGGCGATGAGGCGACCAACCTGACTCGCGCCTTGAAAGGCCAGAAAACCCAAGGCAACTGGGGCGAGTTGGTGCTGGAGCGGGTGCTGGAACATGCCGGTTTGGAGAAAGGGCGTGAGTACCAGACCCAGGTCAGCCTGAAGAGTGCCGATGGTGAGCGCTTCCAGCCCGACGTGCTGGTGCAGCTGCCAGGAGACAAACAGGTGGTGGTGGACGCCAAGGTCAGCCTCAGCGCCTATCAGGCGCTGGTGGCCGCCGAAGACGAGGCCAGCCGCAGTGTCGCGTTGAAGCAGCATGTGCTGTCGCTGCGCAGCCACCTCAAGGGCCTCTCGGTGAAGGATTACCAACGCCTGGAGGGCCTGCACAGCCTGGACTTCGTGCTGCTCTTCGTGCCGATCGAAGCCGCCTTCGCCGCCGCACTGCAGGCTGACCCTGGCTTGTTCCAGGAAGCTTTCGAGCAGCACATCGTGATCGTCAGTCCGACTACCTTGCTCGCCACCCTGCGGGTTATCGACAGCCTCTGGAGGCAGGAGCGGCAGAGCCAGAACGCCCGTGAAATCGCCGAGCGCGCTGGGGCCCTCTATGACAAATTCGTTTCCTTCGTGCAGGATCTGGACGAGATGGGCAGCCGCTTGCAGCAGTTGGACAAGGCCTACGCCTCAGCCCGTAACAAGCTGGTGGATGGGCGCGGCAACCTGATCAGCCGAGTGGAGAACCTCAAGTTGCTAGGCGCCCGTGCCAGCAAGAGCCTGCCCAGTGATCTGCTTGAACGTGCGGGGGGATTGCCGTTGCTTGATGAGCAGCTCTGAGGCTGCAGGGGGGGATTCATTGCCTCTGCCTGCGTTGCTGTTACTAGCAATCAATGGCCGGGCTGAGAGCATTGTAGGAGCGAGCTTGCTCGCGAAAGGGTCCGGTTGCGCGAGCAAGAACTCGGCGTCCCCCGCTCCTACAAGGAATGCCGCCACTTGCAACTCTCAACGCAGACAGAGCCATTTCATTCGCGAAAGGGCTGCGCATCAGTCCCAATTGACCTTCCCAAGCGCCAGAGCAGTTCCGGCAGCAGCGGCGTGTGGAAAAAGCCGATGTACCAGGAACTGATCAATTGGCCGAAGACCCTTGCCAGCGCGTGCAAGCTTTTCTCCTTGAAACGATCGCGCATCCAGTGGCCGACGTGGCCAGTAGCCTGCCGCCAGCAATGGGCGTAGTGCCTTGTGTTTCTGTAGCTGGGAAGGGTGATGGCAACGGCGGTGGACGACACGGATCCATCAGGGCGGTCAGCAACAGGCTGCTGTGTGGGGCACCAGTCCGTTGGGGCACGCATCATCGACCGACTATCGTGGATTAACCGAGCGCTCGCGGGCGAATGTGAAAAGCGGCATCCACCCGGCTACTGGCTCATTGCAGTTTGACGTGGCGGCTTATCAGGGCACGCAGAGCCGCAGGCTTGACTGGTTTGGCCAGGTAGTCCAGGCCGGCGGCGTGGACTTCGGCTACCAATTCGGCGCGGCCGTCCGCACTGATCACTACACCGGGCAAGGGCTCGCCGAGGCGGGTGCGCAGCCAGGCCATGAGTTCAGTGCCGGTCTCGCCTTCGTCGAGGTGATAGTCCACCAGCGCCAGTTGCGGGTGTACGGACTCGGCCAGCAGGTGCTCGCATTCAAGTCGATTTCGCGCGGTCCATACCTGACAACCCCAGCGTGACAGCAGGCTGTGCATTCCGGTGAGGATGCTGTCTTCGTTGTCGATGCACAGCACCTGTGTACCGTTGAGGGTCTGGCCATTCCCTTCCAGTGCCTTCTGCACAACCGGCGACGGTTGCTGGATGCGCGCCAGTGGAACGGTGACACTGAAAACGCTGCCTTTACCCGGCCAGGAACGCACCTCGAGCTTGTGTCCGAGCACCCGGCAGAGCCCGTCGGCAATTGCCAGGCCGAGGCCCAGACCTTTTTCCGCACGCGTCTGGTGGCTGTCCAGCCGCTTGAATTCTTCGAATATCACTTTGCGCTTGTCTTCCGGAATGCCCGGACCGCGGTCCCAAACTTCCAGGCGCAGTTGCCCGCCTTCGCGGCGCACGCCCAGCAGTACGTGGCCCTTGGCGTAGCGAAAAGCGTTGGTGAGGAAGTTCTGCAACACTCGGCGCAGCAGTTTCATGTCGCTCTCGACCCGCAGCTTGCTGCCGCGTAGGTGAAAATCGACGCCTTGTTCCTGGGCCAGCACTTTGAATTCGGCGCCCAGGGTGTCGAACAACGAGGCAAGTGGGAAGGCGATGCGGTCAGGGGTGATCCGGCCGCTTTCCAGGCGAGAAATATCCAGTAGATCGGTGATCAGGTCTTCGGCCGAACGCAGCGAGCTGTCCAGGTGGCTGACCAGTTCCCGGGCTTCGGTTGGCAAGGCTTCCTGCTGATGTCCGAGGGCTGCGGAGAACAACCGGGCGGCGTTCAGCGGCTGCATCAGGTCGTGGCTGACGGCGGCTAGGAAGCGTGTCTTGGATTGGTTGGCGGCTTCGGCCGTACCTTTGGCCTCGATGAGTGCCTGGTTGAGTTTGGAAAGCTCATGGGTGCGCTCGGCGACCCGCTGCTCCAGCCCCTCATTGGCGTCCTTGAGCGCCTGCTCGGCCTCACGATAGGCAGTGATGTCGGTGAAACTCATGACGAAGCCGCCGCCAGGCATGGGGTTGCCGATCAGTTCGATGACACGACCGTTGGGGAACAGCCGCTCGGAGGTGTGAGGCCTGCCCTGGCGCATCCAGTACAGGCGTCGGGCCACATGGGTTTCCACTTCTCCGGGGCCGCATAGGCCGCGTTCGGCGTTGAAACGGATGATGTCGGCGATGGGCCGGCCGACGCTGATCAGCCCTTCGGGGTACTCGAACAACTCCAGGTAACGACGATTCCAGGCCACCAGGCGCAGGGACTGGTCGACCACGCTAATGCCCTGGGTGATGTTCTCGATCGCGCCTTGGAGGAGGGCGCGGTTGAACTGCAGCACCTCGGAGGCTTCGTCCGCAATACGCACCACGTCTTCCACCTGCATCTCGCGGCCTTCGATGGCTGCTTTCACCACAGCCCGTGCCGATGAGGCGCCGAGCACCCCCGCAAGCAGGCGTTCGGTGTGGGTGATCCAGTCCTGGTTGGCGTTCTGCGTCGGGTTGAAGCTGATGCCCAGGCGCAGGGCAAAGCGCTCGAAGCTCTGGCGCGCTCGCTCTTCGCCGACGAAACGTGCGGCCAGCATCAACAGGTCGTTGATCTGTACGGCGAGCAGAGAGCGGGAGCTGGTGCGTGCTGACACCTGCTGGCCGACGAAGCGGCTGGCCTGCCAGTGCTCGGACACTCGGGTGCGGGAGAACACCGAGACCCAGGCGAACAGCAGCCAGTTACCCGCAAGCGACAGCACCACGCCCTGGGTCTGCGGCTCGATTGGCAGGCCCAACGGGTTGCTGGACAGCCAGGACAGGCCTGGGAAATTGTCCAGCGGCCAGCCCAGGCCGCGCGCCATCACCGGCAGTACCAGGGTGTAGGCCCAGAGGGCCGCGCCTGCCGCCAGGCCGGCGAATACGCCACGGCGGTTGGCCTGTTTCCAGAACAGCGCACCGATCATCGCCGGGCCGAGTTGGGCGATGGCGGCGAAGGCGATCTGGCCAATGGTCGCCAGGCTCGCGGTGGAGCCGAGCAAGCGGTAACTGACGTAACCCAGCAGGATGATGATGACGATGCTGACCCGTCGCACCGAGAGCATCCAGTGGCGGAAGACCTCGAAGGGCCGTTCCGCGCTCTGCCGGCGTAGCAGCCAGGGCAGGAGCATGTCGTTGGAGACCATGGTCGACAGCGCCACGGCTTCGACGATGACCATGCCGGTGGCAGCCGATGCGCCACCGATAAAGGCCAGCAAGGCCAGGGCCGGGTGGGCTTCGGCCAGGGGCAGGCTGATGACGAAGGAGTCCGGCATCACGCCGTCGGGCAGCATCATTCGTCCGGCCAGGGCGATTGGTACGACGAACAGGGCGGCCAGCGCCAGATAGATGGGAAACACCCAGCGTGCCTGGCGAAGGTCTTTGGGTTCGATGTTCTCCACCACCGTCACATGGAACTGGCGGGGCAGGCAGATGATGGCAATCATCGCCACCCCGGTCTGCACCAGCACGGACGACCAGTCCAGCGATTGTGCCCAGTAATCCTGAAGTTGCGGAGCACTGCGGGCGCGCTCGAAGAGGTCGCCGAAGCCGTCATAGAGGCCGAAGGTGACGAAGGCACCTACGGCAAGGAAGGCCAGCAGCTTGACCAGCGATTCGAAGGCGATGGCCAGCACCATGCCGCGGTGGTGCTCTGTGGCATCGAGGTTGCGAGTACCGAAGAGGATGGTGAACAGCGCCAGCACCAGTGACACGATCAGCGCAGTGTCCTGGGCGCGGGTGCCGGTGGACTCGGCGCCGGAGCCGATCAGCAGGTTCACGCCGAGGACAATGCCTTTGAGTTGCAGGGCGATATAGGGAAGCACGCTGACCAGGCAGATCAGCGCCACCACTACGGCCAGGGATTGCGACTTGCCGTAACGCGCGGCAATGAAGTCAGCGATGGAGGTGATGTTCTCCTGTTTGCTGATCAGCACCATCTTCTGCACCACCCAGGGTGCGAAGACCAGCAGCAGGATGGGGCCGAGGTAGATCGGCAGGAAGGCCCACACCTGGCCGGCGGCCTGGCCGACTGCGCCGAAGAAGGTCCAGCTGGTGCAATACACAGCCAGGGAGAGGCTGTAGACCCAGGCGCGGACTCGAGGCGAGAGCGGCGCGCTGCGGCGGTCGCCATAGAATGCAATGGCGAAGAGGATGGCCATGTAGAGGAAGGCGACCGTGGCGATCAACCCGCTGGACAGCGACATGCAGACTCCGGGAATTCCATTGGCGGGTGCCCGCCAGAAAATCAGTTAGTTGCAGTTTCGCACCAAAGTCGGCAATTCGTCAGGCGGCTGCTACCAAGGTCGCAGGCGGGCTTGAGCCACTTGGTCCGGGCTGTTAGCGTGCCAGCACCGGCTGGGGCGTTCCGTTCGTCCAGCGCGGTCGCTTGCCCGGCACTTCCGCAAATCGCGACGTTCTTATCGGGCAGGTTTTTTCGCCTGAGGAGGGCGCAGATGTTCAAGCCACAACCGGTCATCCTGCAGCGCGGTGCCTTGCGCCTCGAGCCGATGGTCGACGCCGATATTTCCCCCCTGGTGGCTTTGGCTGATGCCAACCGGGATGCCCTGATCTTCATGAACGGCCCGCTGCGGCCGGACTGGTATCGCCAAGGGTTGGCCGCCCAGCGCGAGGAGCAGGCCGTGGTGTTCTCCATCCGCCTTGGGGACAACCTGGTAGGCACTACTCGTTTCGCCGATTTCATGCCGGTCCTACCGGCCGCCGAGATCGGCTGGACCTGGCTGGCCGGCAGCGAGCATGGCAGCGGTCTGAATGCGTCGATCAAGTACCTGATGCTGCGCCATGCTTTCGAAGAGTGGCAGCTGGTGCGGGTGCAGCTGAAAACTGCCGCCAGCAACCTGCGCTCGCAGCGTGCAATAGAGAAGCTCGGGGCGCAGCGCGAAGGCGTATTGCGCAATCACCGCCGCCTCGCCGATGGTCGTCTGGATGACAGCGTGCTGTTCAGCATCACCGACCGCGACTGGCCGGAAGTGAAGCAGAACCTGGAAGCGCGGTTCAGCGCCTGAGGCCATGGAAGACCCCCGTGAGAGTGCGCATTTCTGGCAAGCCGGGCACTTGGGTGGGCTGGAGCTTCTGTCCGCGCGCTATATCGACCATCGCTTCGCGCCGCATGTGCATGACGGCTATGCGATAGCTGTGGTTGAGGCTGGGGCCGAGCGTTTTCGCCACCGAGGCGTCGATCATCTGGCTCCGGCTGGTAGCCTCGCGGTGATCAATCCGGATGAGGTTCATACCGGCTCCAAAGGACACGATGACGGCTGGCGTTACCGGGTGTTCTATCCAGAGGCTCGCCAGATCCGCGGACTGATGGATGAACTGGAGCTGCCTCAAGGTGGGATGCCGACGTTCAGCAGCAGCGTGTATCAGGATGCCGATCTGGTGCAGACCTTCCTGGCGTTGCATCGCCTGGTGGAGGGTGAGGCCAGTGCCTTGCAGCAGCAGACTGCTTGGCGCGAGGCCCTGCTGGCGTTGTTCCGGCGCCATGCCCAATTGCCGAAACCTGGTGAGCCTGGCCGCGAATCGCGGGCCATACTGTTGGCCAAAGACCTGCTCCGCGAGCGCCTGGCTGAGCCACCGTCGCTGGAAGAGTTGGCGGCGGCCGTCAATCTCTCTCCGTTCCATTTCGCCCGGACCTTCCGCCGAGCTACAGGCATGCCGCCGCATGCCTGGCTCAAGCAGCAGCGCCTGGACCAGGCCCGTGCGCTTCTGAAGGCCGGCTGCACGCCGGCTAATACAGCGGCGCAGCTCGGCTTTTCCGACCAGAGCCACCTGACCCGCCAGTTCAAACAGGCCTACGGTGTGGGGCCAGGCGAATACCGCAACGCCTGCGCAAGATCGTTCAAGACACTCTGACTGCCGGTCACTAGGCTTGCGGGACAAGGAGGCCCCATGTCCCGCTTCGCAGAGTTCGTCCGCGGTGCCCGCGACATCGTACCGATGATCGTCGGCGCCATTCCCTTCGGCATCATCTTCGGCACCCTTTCCGCCGGCGCTGGCCTGTCCGCTTGGCAGACCCTGGGCATGTCGCTGCTGGTGTTCGCCGGTTCATCGCAGTTCATTGCTATCACGCTGCTGGCCAGTGGGGCAGGGGCGGTGGTGGTATTGCTCACCACCTTCGTGGTTAACCTGCGCCATGCCCTCTACAGCGCGGTGCTGCAGCCCTTCGTCCGGCACCTGCCGACACGCTGGCGCATGCCGCTGGCATTCTGGCTGACGGATGAGGCTTTTGCAGTGGTCCAGCACCGTTACGCCGAGACCGATGTCTCGCCGCACAAACACTGGTATTTCTTCGGCGGTGCCCTGGCGATGTACCTCAACTGGCAGCTGTGCACACTGGTTGGCGTCATCTTCGGCCAGGCGGTACCGAACCTGGCGGCCTGGGGCCTGGATTTCGCCATGCTGGCCACCTTCATCGGTATCGTCGTGCCCATGCTGCGCAATCGTCCGCACCTGGCGGCAGCCCTGGTGGCTGGAGTCGTCGCGCTCCTGTGCCATGGGTTGCCTTACAAGCTTGGCCTGATGGTGGCCGCGCTGAGCGGCATCGCCGTAGGGGTCGTGCTGGAGCGGCGCTATCGCTTCGATTTGCTGGGAGACGGAGTCTGATGGAAATCTGGAGTCTGATTCTGGGAATGGCGGCCATTACTTTCGCCATTCGCTACAGCCTGTTCGCTTGGCCCAACCTGCGCTTCCCCCCGGTGATCCGCCAGGGGCTGCACTATGTACCGACAGCCGTGCTGACCGCCATCGTGGTACCAGGAATGCTGATGCCGGATGGCGAGCACATCGATCTGGCGCTGGACAATGCGTATCTGCTCGCCGGCTTGGGGGCGATTCTGATCGCGGCACTGACTCGCCATCTGCTGGCGACGATCCTCGGCGGCCTGCTGCTGTTTTTCCTGTTGCGCTGGGCGTTGGGGCAGTTGCCGCTTTGAAAGTGGAACGGCCTCTCGCGAGGCCGTCCAGCGTCGAGCGCCCGGGCGTCAGAAGCTGACTTGGTAGCCCAAGGTGAAGGTGCGTCCGCGGCCAGCGAAGAACTGGTCGTCGCGGGTGCTCGCGGCCTGCGCGTAGTAGGTCATGTAGTCGCGGTTGAACAGGTTTTCCACGCCCAGGGTGGCCTCGCCGACCGGAAGGCGGTAACCGATGGAGGCGTCCACCAGGCTGTAGCCGTCGAAGTCGAGGCCGGGGGTGTCGAAACTGCGGCTGGTGTAATGGTTGGCCTGCACACGAGTGTTCAACTTGTCGCTCCAGTTGGCCTGCCAGCTCAGACCGTAGCGGTCCGGCGCAATGTTAGCGCCGTCCAGGTCGGTATCGACCTTGCCGTCGCCGTCGGTGTCGGACTCGCCGTTGAGATGGCTGTAGGTCGCCTGCAGCCGGTGCGCGTCGTTGACTTGCCAGCCAGCGGTGGCCTCGACACCGTCGATCTCGGTGCGCTCGCGGCGTACCTGATAGACGCCGCCGACGTTCTGCAGACGCGAGCCGAGATCGGAGTCGGACTCGAAGTAGCTGATCTCGAAGTCCAGATCCTGCCAGTTCAAGCGCAAGCCGATCTCACGGTTGTCGGTGACGATCGGCTGGAGGTCGAGGAAGTCGTCGACGCTCTGGCCCGGCTGGCTGATGCCGCGCAGTACGCGGCCGACGTCGGGCATGCCGAAGCCTTCGGAGTAGTTGGCAAACACCTGTGCCCAGTCGTTTGCCTGGAACACCAGGCCAGCGTTGTACAGCGTCTCCTCGAAGTCAGGGTTGCCGCCCTCGACAGTGACGCCGCCAGCCGAAGCGATGGTCTGGAAGCTGTCCACTTCCAGTTTGGCGAACTCGTGGCGCACGCCACCGTGCAGGGTCAGGCGGTCGGTGGCGCGTACCTCGGCCTGGAGAAAGGGCGCCAGGTTCTTGAACACCGTCTCGGGCACCCACTCGCGGTCGGTAGCGATGAGCATCTGGCTGGTGGTGTCCTGCAGGAAGTCGAGGCCGCCGGTGAGCTTGAGGTAGCCGTCGAGCAGATCGTCACGGCTCAGGCTGAGCTTGCCGCCGTACTTGTCCGACTCGTTCTGCGACTGATCGAACAGCGTGCCCACCGGGGCGATGGCCGGGTCCTGGAAGGCGGCGAGGATGCCACCACCGTAACGGGCGCGGAAACGTTGGCTGTAGAGTTGCGCGGTGAGCAGGTTACCCGCCAGGTCGGTGTGGCTGTAGGTCAAGCTGGTGGACAGCACCTCGTTCTGCGGGGCCTTGCCGAGCGGATGGCCCTTGCGCGAGGTGGCGGGGATGCCAGCGTCGCGGTCGCCCGGCACGTTGACGTAGTCATGATCGCCTTCGAGCTCGAAGCGGTTGACCATCAGCTCCAGGTTCTGATCGGCGTCGAGCCAGTAGCCGAGCTTGAGCAGCAGGTCGCTGCTGCGCGAGTCCATGACGTCGCCCTGGGTGTCGTCGACGCCGATCAGCTCGCCGTCAGCGTCGTAGAATACGCCGCGGGTCTGGCCGCTGATGGCCGCCAGGTAGTCCCAGTTGCCCTGGTTGCCTTCGACGCGGTAGTCCAGCTTGTAGCCCATGCTGTCGTGATCGAAGTCGTCTGCGGCCTCCATGCGAGCCCCTACGTGCTGCTTCAGGGTGCCACCCTGCGGGCGGCGGGTGACGTAGTTGATGATGCCGCCGGTAGCGCCCAGGCCGTGTTCGGCACTGGCGCCGTAGATCACTTCGATGCGCTCGACCATGGACAGGTCGATGGTGTAGCCATCGCGCCCGCCGGCACGCAGTGGGGTTGACTGCGGCACGCCGTCGATCATCACCAGGGCGGTGCGGCCGCGGAAGGTCTCGCCGGCATTGCTCAGCTTCTGGCGACTGGGCGAATAAGAGGGGATCAGGTTGCTCAGCACCTGGCCGTGGTCGCTGGTGATGGCCAGTTGTTCCTCGATCTGCTCGCGGGAGATCACGACGATCTTCTGTGGCGTCTTGCCCAGTTGGCTGTGGCCGCGGGTGGCGCTGACAGTCATGGTTTCCAGCTCGAGGGGCTCGTCGACCGTGGCGCCGAAGGTCGGCAGGCTGAGACAGGCCAGGGAGATGGAGAGACAGAGACGGGTCCTGCTGAACATGCGTGCGCTCGCTACTGCTGGTTTAACGGGCTGTTATTGGCGGCGCGAATTTAAATCAATTGTAAATGGTTTGCATTAGATTTTTGCGGCGGCGGACCTGCCCGCAAATGTGGCCTGGCGGGAGGAGCTGCTGTCCAATGCGAGACGGCGAGCCCGCCGAAACCCAGGAACACGGACGATGACCCGACACTCGCAATTCGCCTTGCTGCGCAGCCGACGCTTCCTACCTTTCTTCGTCACCCAGTTGTTCGGCGCCTTCAACGACAACATCTTCAAGCAGTCGTTGATTCTCGCCATCCTCTACAAGCTGAGCATCGCGGGCGACAAGGGCGTCTTTACCAACCTCTGCGCCTTGCTGTTCATCCTGCCGTTCTTCCTTTTCTCAGCTCTGGGTGGACAATTTGGTGAGAAGTTCGCCAAGGATGCCCTGATCCGGGCGATCAAGCTGGCGGAAGTCCTGATCATGGCGGTGGGGGCAGCGGGCTTCGTTTTCGACAGCCTACCGCTGTTGTTCCTTGCCCTGTTCGCCATGGGCACCCACTCAGCGCTGTTCGGCCCGGTCAAGTACTCGATCCTGCCGCAGGTGCTGCGTGAGGATGAATTGGTAGGTGGTAATGCCCTGGTGGAGATGGGCACCTTCCTGGCAATCCTGGCGGGGACCATCGGTGCGGGGATCATCATGTCCGCTGATCGATACGAACCTGTGGTGGCCGGAGCCATTGTCTTCACTGCGTGCTGCGGTTACCTGGCCAGCCGTGGAATTCCACGCGCGGCGGCAGCGTTGCCTGAGCTTGCGCTTGACTGGAACATCTTTCGCCAGTCGTGGCGGATCATGCGTCTGGGGCTCGGTCAGCGGCCCTCCGTATCGCGCTCGCTGGTGGGCAACTCCTGGTTCTGGTTCCTGGGGGCGGTTTACCTGACGCAGATTCCTGCCTATTCGAAAGAACTGCTGCACGGCGATGAGAGCGTGGTGACGCTGATTCTCACCGTGTTCTCCGTTGGAATCGCCCTGGGCTCGATGCTGTGCGAGCGCTTGTCCGGCGGCAAGGTGGAGATCGGTCTGGTGCCCTTTGGCTCAATTGGCCTGACGCTGTTCGGCATCCTGTTGTGGTGGCATTCCGGTGGCTTCCCGCAAGGCGCTGCGCCACACGATTGGTTGACAGTGGTAAGTGAGCCCCAGGCATGGCTGATCCTTGGCGATATCCTCGGCATCGGCCTATTCGGCGGCTTCTACATAGTGCCTCTTTATGCGTTGATCCAGGCACGGACGGCGGAGAACGAGCGGGCGCGGGTGATCGCCGCGAACAACATCCTCAACGCCCTGTTCATGGTGGTGTCGGCGATCGTCTCGATCCTGTTCCTCAGTGTGGCCGGGCTGTCGATCCCGGAGCTGTTCCTGGTCGTGTCGCTGATGAACGTGGCGGTGAACAGTTACATCTTCAAGATCGTCCCCGAGTTCAGCATGCGCTTCCTGGTCTGGCTGCTGGGGCATTCGATGTACCGGGTCGAGCACAAGGGCCTGGACGCCATCCCCGAGGAGGGCCCGGCGGTGCTGGTGTGCAATCACGTGTCCTTCGTCGACGCGTTGTTGATCGGTGGCGCAGTAAGACGCCCGGTGCGCTTCGTGATGTATTACAAGATCTACGATTTGCCGGTGCTTAACTTCATCTTCCGTACCGCAGGCACCGTGCCCATAGCAGCCCGTCACGAGAACTTGCTGGTGTATGACGCGGCCTTCAAGCGTATCGCCGAGTACCTGCGTAATGGTGAGGTGGTGTGCATCTTCCCCGAGGGCAAGTTGACCGCCGACGGTGAACTCAACGAGTTCAAGGGCGGCATCGAGCGCATTCTCGAGGAAAACCCGGTTCCGGTCATTCCCATGGCATTGCAGGGCTTGTGGGGCAGCTTCTTCAGTCGTGATCCGGCCAAGGGCTTCTTCAAGCGCTTCTGGTCGCGCATCAAACTGGTGGTGGGTACTCCGCTGATGCCTGAGTGCGCTGATCGGCTGACCCTGCAATTGCAGGTGGCCGAACTGCGCGGCGACTTGCGCTGAGGCAGTCTGGCGAGCGATTTCATTGACGCTGCCCCCAGTCAGTTGTTGCAACTGGCTGCATTTTCCGTAGGAGCGAGCTTGCTCGCGAAGGGGGCCTCTTCGCGAGCAAGCTCGCTCCTCCATCACACTCAGCCCGAAAAGCGTGAGTGCGGGCAGAAACAGTCCATTTGCCAACCGGGGGCATGCAGGCCCGGCATCGTCAATGACTGAGCTTTAGCCCGACCAGCCCACCGACGATCAGCCCGACGCTGAGCAGCCGCAGCAGAGCCATCGATTCACCGAACAGGATGACGCCGGCGATCACGGTGCCGACGGCGCCAACGCCCGTCCAGATCGCATAGGCGGTGCCCAGCGGCAAGTCCTTCATAGCCAGGCCGAGCAGGCCCAGGCTGATAAGCATCGCTCCTACAGTGAGCGCGGTAGGCAGGGGGCGGCTGAAACCGTCGGTGTACTTCAGGCCAACGGCCCAGCCCACTTCGAACAGGCCAGCAAAAAACAGAATGATCCAGGACATGGTGACCTCATAAGAGACAGAGCGCTTTGGGGCCGTCCCCGGTGATCACTGCGAGAGTGGTAAGGTCGTCCTTACGATGCGCAATATTTTGCACATCTCGCCGAGCAGGGCAAGCCCGGCGGGATGAGAGGGCAAGGCAGTCAGCCCTTGCTGTCGTTCACCGGTTTGTCCATGCGCCGGAAGCCTGCTGCCAGCAGGGGGCCGGAGAGATTGTGCCAGACACTGAACAGCGCGCTGGGTACGCCGGCCAGTGGAACGTCGAACAGCTTGCCGGCGAGATAGCTCAGGGCCAGCCCGGGCATGATGATGAATTGGGCGAGCACCCCGATCAGCACCTGCATCGGATGACGTGCAACTTCACGGAGGCTTTCGGCTTTCAAAGTCAGGCCCACGCCGAACATGATCAGGCCGGGCAAGGGCACTATCCAATTCGTCAGAGGCAGGAAGAGGGTGGGCTGGCAGAAGGCCGGCACGGCGAACAACAGGATCCACAGGGCAAAGGTATTGCCTGCGAATCGGCAGAGGACAGCGAGGGCGCGCATGGTTGTTTCTTGTGCGTATCGCGGTCGCGCCGGTATTCCCGAACTGAGCGGGAAGCCGGCGCTTGCCAGGGTCAGACGCCCTGTGGAATCTCTTCGCCGCCGAGTGCTTCGAACAGCTGCGGGATGAACTCCACCAGCGTCAGCATCATCAGAGTGAAGCTGGCGTCCAGTTGGCTGAGGGAGTCGTCGCCGCCATCCTGCTCGGCCTTCTCTTGCAGCAGGTCCTCGAAGCGCAGGCGCTTGATCACCAGCTTGTCGTCGAGGATGAAAGACAGCTTGTCCTGCCAAGCCAACGAGAGCTGGGTGACCAGCTTGCCGGAGGTCAGGTGCAGCTGGATTTCGTCGCTGGTCAGGTCCTGGCGCTTGCAGCGTACGACGCCGCCGTCTTCGTCAGTGTCACGCAGCTCGCATTCGTCGAGCACGTAGAAATCGGTCGCTGCTTGCTGGGTCTTGACCCATTCGGTCAGGGTGGCCGTCGGCGCTATCTTCACCGACGCAGGGCGTACCGGCAGCGAGCCAATAGCTTCGCGCAGGGTGCTGAGCAGATCCTCGGCCCGCTTCGGGCTGGAGGCATCGACCAGGATCAGGCCCTGGGCAGGGGCGATGGCGGCAAAGGTGGCGGTTTTGCGAATGAATGCGCGTGGCAGGAAGGTCTGCACGATCTCGTCCTTAAGCTGATCGCGTTCCTTCTTGTAGACCTTGCGCATCTGCTCGGCTTCGATCTCATCGACTTTTTCCTTCAGCGCATCGCGGACGACGCTGCCTGGCAGGATGCGTTCTTCCTTGCGTGCGGCGATCAGGAAGAAGCCTTCGCTGACGTGCACCAGAGGTGCGTCCGCGCCTTTGCCGAAGGGGGCAACGAAACCATAGGTGGTCAGCTCCTGGCTGGCGCACGGACGTGCCGGCTTGGTGGCCAGCGCAGTTTCCAGCACCTCGGCATCGATATTCAGATCCTGGGTGAGGCGATACACAAGCAGGTTGCGAAACCACATGGGGGAAAATCTCCAGACACAAAGCGCGCATTATTCTCGCCGGGAGCCCTCAGGCCAACCCTGAGCTAAGCCTTTGGAAGCACTCAAAAAATTTTTTTAAAATGGGCTTGCCAGGCGCGGGATACCGCTCTAGAATGCGCCCCACTTCGAGAGTGAAGGGTGATTAGCTCAGCCGGGAGAGCATCTGCCTTACAAGCAGAGGGTCGGCGGTTCGATCCCGTCATCACCCACCAATCTTGCAGTAATGCGCAGCGGTAGTTCAGTCGGTTAGAATACCGGCCTGTCACGCCGGGGGTCGCGGGTTCGAGTCCCGTCCGCTGCGCCATATTCAGAAGCCCTCAGGTGGCGACACCTGAGGGCTTTATAGTTTTCGAGAGTGAAGGGTGATTAGCTCAGCCGGGAGAGCATCTGCCTTACAAGCAGAGGGTCGGCGGTTCGATCCCGTCATCACCCACCAATCTCGCAGTAACACGCAGCGGTAGTTCAGTCGGTTAGAATACCGGCCTGTCACGCCGGGGGTCGCGGGTTCGAGTCCCGTCCGCTGCGCCATATACGAAAGCCCTCAGGTAGCGATACCTGGGGGCTTTTTCTTTTCGCCCGCCAAAGTCTCGTCGCCTTTGCCGATTCTGCTTGCCGCGTTTTGCTGCAAGTCACTGAACTAATTGGCAACTCTCTGTTCTCATTGCCCATAGCCACTACTTGCGGCGGCCTGCTAAGCTCGCCGTTCCATCGAATTGCCATCACGGCGACAGACAAGGATTCAGCATGAAACAACATCGGTTGGCAGCCGCGGTGGCCCTGGTGGGCCTGGTTCTAGCGGGTTGCGATTCACAGACCAGCGTGGAACTGAAGACTCCGGCGCAAAAGGCGTCTTACGGCATCGGCCTGAATATGGGCAAGAGCCTGGCTCAGGAAGGCATGGATGACCTCGATCCCAACGCTGTTGCCCAAGGTATCGAAGACGCTATCAGCAAGAAAGAACAGCGCCTGAAGGACGAAGAGCTGGTAGAGGCTTTCGCCTTCCTGCAGAAGCGCTCCGAGGAGCGTCTGGCTGCGATGAACGTTGAAAACGCCAAGGCCGGCAAGAAGTTCCTCGAGGACAATGGCAAGCGTGAGGGCGTGGTGACCACCGCCTCCGGCCTGCAGTACGAAGTCGTAAAGAAAGCTGAAGGCGCGCAGCCTAAAGCCACCGACGTAGTGACCGTTCACTATGAAGGCAAGCTGACCGATGGCACCGTCTTCGACAGTTCCATCCAGCGTGGCAGCCCGATCGACCTGCCGGTCAACGGCGTGATCCCGGGCTGGGTCGAAGGCCTGCAGCTGATGCACGTTGGCGAGAAGTACAAGCTGTATATCCCCAGCGAGCTGGCTTACGGTGAGCAAAGCCCAAGCCCGGCCATCCCGGCCAACTCCGTACTGGTGTTCGACCTGGAACTGATCAGCATCAAGGACCCGGCTGCCCAGCAGTAATTGCCGGCAGTCGTTTCCATGAAAACGCCCCGTTTCGACGGGGCGTTTTCATTTTCGGGAGCAGTCTGGTCGGAGCCGGTAAATGACCTCTCGGTCAGAATGAAGAACTGCTTCGATAAAGTGTTACGGTTATGCACATGCCAGGGTAACTGTACAAGTAGGCAATGCGACCGGCGGTCGCAGTCTGGCATGCTTTTGTAAGCTATTGATTTTATTGGATTTGTAAAGATGGGCAAAAATTGCCCGATTTGTCGCTAAGCCGCATCAGGTGGGCGTTTGCCTGGGTCATCCATAATCTGCTCACAAGGTTATCCACAGTTTCCGTGGATAACCGGCAAAACGCCTCTAGGCTGGGGATCAGCTCAGGAGTCCCGATGAAAGCACCTTGGAATTTTTCGCGTTACCTCACCTTGGCTCAACGATTCCTTGCCGGCGGCCGGCTACCGTCTCTGCTGCTGGCCGTCTCTCGCAAGGGCTCGCGGGAGGCTGGCAGGTTGGGGGCCGTGAAGGAAGACCTACGCCTGTTACTGTCCTTGTGTAACGCCTGGCTGCGTGGTGAGTACCGCCGCGTCAATCCACGTGCGTTCCTCGCTGTGGTGGCTGCGTTACTGTACTTCGTTACGCCCCTGGATGCGTTGCCGGACTGGCTGGTAGGGTTGGGATTCGTTGATGATCTGGCAGTGGTCGCCTGGGTGCTCAAGACCTGGTCGCACGAACTGGACGCGTTTCGCGCCTGGCGTCAGGCGCAGTCGCCGGAAGTGCAGGCTGCGCTGGAGCGATTGCCGGCCCCGGACGGGAAATCCCGTCAGTGATCCTGCAGCCGTGCCCGAAACTGCTCGCCGTCAAGCAGGCGTTCGATTTCGCCGCTGTCTCTAAGGCTTTGCAGGGTGGCATCCAGCTGCTCCGCAGTGACCGGTAGTCGAGGGCCATACGCGCAATGCATGCTGTATCGATCGATCACCCAGGGACTCGACACAAGGGGTAAGCCCGGACGGACGGCGAGTTCAAAGGTCAGTGATCGGCGCATTTCGATGATTGCGTCCAGGCGTTTCCGGCTAAGCAGGTTCAGGCGTGTATCAAGGTCGCGGATGTCCTGGCGGATGACCTGCTTGTTCGCGAAGGCTTCCATCAGCGGCATGCTGTATGTGAAGCCGAGTGTGGTGCCGACAGTCTTGCCCTTGAGGTCGGTGAGGCTGGTGACGGGGGCGGAGTCGCGGTGCTGCAGCAGTGCGTGCGTTTCTTCGAACAGGGGCGGTGACCAGTGGAAGGCCGGCGCATCGGCCAGCCATTCCGGATTGGTGTTGCAGATTACATGGATGCGCCCATTCTTCAGCGATTCTTCGATGCGCTTGTTCGGGGTTTCAACGAAGCTCACCGTTACTCCGAGCGTTTCAGCAACTTGTTCGCCGAGATGCCGAATGAATCCGCCGAGCAGCGCATGGTCGCTCACCTGAACGTAAGGCATGCCCTCTGCAGGGCCGAAGCCCCAGTGCAACTCTTCAGCGACCGCTAGGTGGGACCACAGGCTGAGCAGCAGCAAGATGTTCACACGAAAATGCAGATTCACGCGCTTCTCCCCCTGGCTGGAGGCAGTATAGTTCACCCCTTCCAGGCTTTTGGCCTGTTAAGATGGCGCCTGCAAGGGGGGTGCTGAAGCAGTCGGCACTTTGTTCCACGGGGAGCTTCAATGAGTGTGCAAGTGATCATGCGTGACGGCCAGGCGGAGTACGCGGTATTGCCTTGGGCCGAGTATCAGACGCTGCTGCGCGCCGCCGGTCAGGCCAGCGCAGATCCGGCCAACGAGACCAGCAAAACGGCGTTTGGCCAGTTGAAGTCGCTACGCGAGGCTCAGGGGCAGAGCCTTGAGGCATTGGCTCGTGCGGTTGGCATCAGCCCTCATTATCTAGGGCTCATCGAAAATGGTGAGCGTGAGCCTGATGAGGCGATCAAGCGCGCTCTGGCACGGGCCTTGGGAGTTTCCGGCTGGGAGTCCGGATCTTGAGCCTGCGTATAAGCCGCCAGCATTGGCAAGCGTTACTCGATGAACTGGAAGATGCGCGCCGCCAGCGCCACCTTCTGACTTACCGGGCCTTGATCGAGCGCTTGCAATTGCCCACCCCGGCGATGCAGACGCTTACGGCGGCCCTTGAGCACCTGGCGGCACTGGATGCCCGAGCGGAGCGACCATTGCGTAGCTCACTGGTGATCAGCCAGGGCGCCAGTCGCCTTCCTCGCACGGGCTTTTTCGAGTGCGTCGAGCGCCTTGGGCGTTTTGCCGGTCCGCCGGATGGGACGGCAGCCGCCTCATGGCATGCCGCTGAAGTGGTCCGGGTGTTCGAGTTCAGCTATCCAGAGGAGCACTGATGCTCTGGCGGCTGCGTGCGCGTATCGGTTATTTCGTGGCCCGGCGGATGCTGCGCTGGCCAACGCTGGTTGCCCAGCCTCGCGCGTGGCAGTGGATGCAAGGGCAGTTCGCCCGCATGGCAGCGATCGGCGACGTATCGGCCCAGAGCTTCTATGGCCACATGCTGCTGCATCGCGGCCAAGGTTTCGGTGCCCGTGACGAGGGTATTCGTCTGCTGCGCCTGGCCGCTCAGGCGGGTGACGGCAAGTCTGCCTATCAGTTGGGCGTGCTTAGTCTTGCGGGGGATGCTCGCAATGCCCCGGATGCTGCGCAGGCGGCGCATTGGTGGAAGCTCGCTGTGAATGCCAGGCACCCGCTGGCCGCCCGGCGTCTGGCTGACCTTTATCGTGAAGGCGGGCCGGGCCTGGCTGCTGATGTGGAGGCGGCCGAGCGCATGGCACGGCGTGCGGATGAGCTAGGTCTTTGACCCTTTCTCCTACAACGCCTCGATGATGTGCAGGCTGTAGCCGGGCATAGCCTTGGCGTGGCGCTTGGCGTCTGACGCCAGGCTTGCGAGTTGGTCGGCATCTAGCCTCGAACAGGCTTCCGGCTTCAGCATCACAACACCGATGGACAGCGAAAGGAGAGGGTACTCTTCGCGCTGGCCCCGCCGGTCATGGGCAACAAAGCAGCCGGCCTGCAGGTGTTCGGCGCGATAGAAACGTCGGCACTGGCCTTGAAAGTCCTCGAGCAGGTAATGGAGCCGAGCGCGCCAGTCGTCCGAGCCCAAGACAAGCATGAAGTCGTCCCCGCCGATATGCCCAACGAAATCCCGAGCCGGATCGACACGTTCGCCGAGACACTGGGCCAGGCATAGCAGGACCTCATCGCCTCTGGCGTAGCCATAGAGGTCATTGAACGGCTTGAAGGCATCGATATCCACATAGCACACCGCCGCCTGCCGGTTTTGCTGTAGCAGCCTGGCCAGGCATTGCTGGATCGGTACGTTTCCTGGCAGCAGGGTCAGGGGATTGGCGTGCCGAGCCTGCTGGATTTTCAGTTCGGTGATCAACTTGAGGACGTCGATCACGCGTCCCAGGCCTCGATAACGGCCTTCTTGGACGATGATGAAGTCTTCTTCGAGCCGTTGCCGGGCGCGGCTGGTGATCAGTCGGCTGACCTGTTGTAGCGATTGCCCCATCTCAACGGCGAGAAAATCGCTACTCATCAGCCGGCTGACCGGCTTGCGTGCGAAGAGGTCGGTGGCGAAGGGCTTGAGCAGAGCCTCCGAGAGCAGGTGACGGTGGACGACGCCAACCGGCTGCTGGCACGCATCCAGCACCGCCAGGGAATTGAGGTTGGGCTGGGCCCTGAAGGCTTCCAGGACATCGAGGATAGGTGTGTGTTCGGCTACCGCTGGTTGCTCGGTGAGTAGCGCGGCCAGGTCGCTGTCCACGCCCCCCATGCTGGATCCAGTCTCCAGCAACGGCAGCAGGGCACGGGCATCGCGTAGCGGTTGTTCTTGCGGACGGCCCAGCAGGTAGCCTTGGACCAGGTCGATGCCCATTTCTGCCAGCACGGCCAGTTCTTCCGGCATTTCAATGCCTTCGGCGATCACCTGGGCCCGGGACGCCTTGGCCATCTTGAGGATGGACTCGACAAACTCGCGCTTCACCGCGTCCTGATGGATGCCATCGATGAAGTGGCGGTCGATCTTCACGTAGTCTGGGCGCAATTCCGACCACAGACGCAGGCTGGAATAGCCAGCACCCAAGTCGTCGAGGGCAATGGAGAAGCCCATGGCGCGGTAATGGTGAAGCGCAGTATCGAGCAGGCCGAAATCTTCGGTCGGCGTTTGCTCTGTGAGTTCGATAACCACCTGGCTCGGCGGTATCCCGAAGGCTTGCAGCATCTTCAGTGTGCGCCCCGGCTGGTGCGCGGGGTCCAACAGGGATTCTGGCGACACATTGAGGAACAACAGGCCATCCAGCTTCAGTTCGTTGAACCGGGTGCAGGCTTTCAGTCGACAGGCCATCTCCAGTTCACTGAGCCGACCGGCATGGCGAGCGACGGCAAACAGCGTCACCGGAGGGTGCAGGGGGCTATTGGAGGGGCCCCGGGTCAGCGCTTCATAACCGATGATGCGGCGTTCGGAAAGCGAAAGGAGTGGTTGGAAAAGGGTGTACAAGTCGCCGTGAGCGAGGATCTGGCCCAGTGCGCTCAACTGCTCGGTGACGGTCATGCTGCATCTCGCGAAAAAGACAGGGGCCGCATCTGCGGCCCCTGGATTTCACGACAATTGCATGACGGCATTATGACATCAGTCAGTGCTTGGCCACCGCCGAGTTCAAGCCCAGGTAATCCAGCAGGATCTGCCCGGTTTCGGTCAGGTAGGCATCATCCTCCGGCTTGGTCTTTTCCTCCTCGACCGGGAGGGCGTCTTCATCCTCTGTCTTGAGTTCCTTCAGCAACTCTTCGCCCTTGGCCTTGCGGCGGGTATTTTCCATAGCCAGTTGCTGATTTTCGATGGACGTTTGCTCGGCTCGCCGCTTGGCCTCGTTGAGGCTCACGACCGTGTCGTTCATCAGCTTCTGTGCCAGCGCAAGCCGTTCGCGGCTGTAGACGAAGTCTGGGTTCTCCGCGGTGCGCGCGTCATGGCGGGCCTTCAGTTCGGCAAGGAAAGGCTTGAAGGGGTCGAGTTCGGGCTTGATCGCCGGGCGGATGCTGTCCCAGGGCATGGCCTCGGGCAGTGCGCTTTCGCCAATCTGCTTGGTATCGACCACGGCCGGGTACTCGATGTCCGGCAGCACGCCTTGATGCTGGGTGCTTTGGCCGGAAACGCGGTAGAACTTGGCAAGGGTCAGCTTGAGCTCGCCGTGATTGAGCGGCTGAATGGTCTGCACGGTGCCTTTGCCGAAGGTCTGGCCGCCGATGATCAGCGCTCGATGGTAGTCCTGCATGGCGCCAGCAAAGATCTCCGAGGCGGAGGCGGACAGGCGGTTGACCAGTACAGCCATTGGACCGGTGTAAAACGCGCCGTTGCTTTCGTCAGCCAGTACGTCGACACGGCCGTCGCTGTTACGGACCAGTACGGTCGGTCCCTGATCGATGAACAGCCCGGTCAGCTCGGTAGCTTCCTGCAGGGAGCCGCCACCGTTGTTGCGCAGGTCAATGACTACGCCGTCGACCTTCTCTTTCTGCAGTTCGTCGAGCAGCTTGCGGACGTCTCGGGTGGTGCTCTTGTATTCAGGATCGCCGGCGCGGAAGGCCTTGAAGTCGAGATAGAAGGCCGGTACCTCAATGACGCCGAGCTTGAAGGTGCGTCCTTCGTGGTCGAGGTTGATGACCGATTTCTTGGCGGCCTGTTCCTCCAGCTTCACAGCTTCGCGAGTGATGGCCACCACCTTGCTGGTCTGGTCGTTCGGCGCATTGTTCGCCGGAATGACCTCAAGGCGGACTACCGAGCCTTTCGGGCCACGGATCAGCTTGACTACCTCGTCCAGACGCCAACCGATGACGTCGACCATCTCGCCGCCACCCTGGGCAACGCCAACGATCTTGTCCGCCGGGGCGATCTGCTTGCTCTTCTCCGCCGGGCCGGCCGGCACCAAGCGGACGACCTTGACGTATTCGTTGTCGCTCTGCAGCACGGCACCTATGCCCTCAAGGGACAGGCTCATGTTGATGTCGAAGTTCTCCGCGTTATCCGGGGAGAGGTACTGGGTGTGCGGGTCGTAGGTCTGCGCGAAGGCATTGATATACGACTGGAACACATCTTCGCCGCGGGTCTGGTCGAGGCGTGATAGTTGATTCTTGTAGCGCTTGATCAGCAGTTCCTGAATCGCCTTGGGCTCTTTCTTGGCGAGCTTCAAGCGCAGTACTTCATCCTTCACCCGTTTGCGCCAGAGGTCATCGAGTGCCACGCGGTCCTTAGCCCAGGCCGCTTTCTCGCGGTCGGTCTCAAGGCTTTCGTCGACACTGAAGTCGATCTTGTCGACGCCATTGTCGAGCATCGCCAAGGCGAACTTGAGGCGCTCTTCGAGGCGGTCGAGGTGCCGCTTGTAGATGATGAAGCCTGGCTCCAGGTCGCCACTCTTGAGCAGATCGTCGAAGCGCGTGCGCCACCGGTCGAATTCTGCGATATCGGCTGCGGTGAAATACATCCGTGCCGGGTCGAGCAGCTTGAGGTAGCCCTCATAGATCTTTACCGAGCGCTCATCATTGAGCGGTGGCTTGTTGTAGTGGTGGCGCTTTAGCAGCTCGACCACGTTGAGACTGGCGATCACCTGCTCGCGGTCGGGCTGCAGCGAGTCCCAACTGTTCGGGGTGGCTGTGGCGGCATGCAGCGGCAGGACACTGAAGCTGAAAGCCAGGGCAAACGCAGAGCAGATCAGGGAGCGCTTCATGCTGATTCGACGTCGGGACAGGTGATAACGCATATTAGGCCGTAAATGAGGGCGCCGGGTTCCATCGGCGCAATGCGAAAGCCAGGCAGAAATGCCGGGCCCGGTCAGGACTCACTATGGAGGCAGCGTGAAGGCATTGCAAGGCGTCAAAGGGCGTGTGGAGTGGGGGGAACGGGCCAGTCCGGCCTGTGATGTGGGGCAAGTGCGTATCCGTGTGGCCGCTGCAGGCCTCAATCGGGCGGACCTGCTGCAACGCGCGGGGCTTTACCCGCCGCCGCCGGGGGCCAGCGACATCCTGGGCCTGGAGGCCTCCGGAGTGATCAGCGAGGTGGGGGCGGGCAGTGCCTGGCAGGTCGGCGACCGCGTCTGTTGTCTGCTGGCCGGCGGCGGCATGGCCGAGGACGTAGTGGTCGATGCGCGCCACGTCCTGCCGGTGCCTGAGGGACTATCGCTGGCCGAGGCGGCGGCGCTGCCGGAGGTCTACGCGACGGCGTGGCTCAACCTGTTCCAGCTGGCCGGGCTCAAGCCGGGCGAGAAGGTTCTGCTGCATGCTGGCGCCAGCGGGGTGGGTTCGGCAGCGATCCAGCTGTGCAAGGCGTTCGGCAACCCTTGCTGGGTCAGCGTGGGTTCGGCCGAGCGGCTGGCCTATTGCGAGGCCTTGGGTGCCCAAGGCGGCGCCCTGCGTGGGGAGGATCTGGAAAGTCTGCGCGATTTCGGTCCCTTCGACGTGATCCTGGACCCGGTCGGGGCGAACTATGCCGCGCTCAACCTCGAGCTGGCTGCAGTCGACGGTCGCTGGGTGAACATCGGCCTGATGGGAGGGCGCAAGGCGGAGCTTGATCTGGCCTTGTTGCTGGGCAAACGTGTGCAGTTGATCGGCTCCACCCTGCGCAGCCGCGACGAGCAATTCAAGGCCGGCCTGATCGCCGATCTGTGCCAGCACGTCTGGCCGCTGTTTGCCGAGGGACGCCTGGACCCACGCCTGGAGCGTGCCTTCCCGGTGAAGGACGCCGAGGCGGCCTTCGAGGCGCTGGCGAGCAACCAGGTGTCGGGTAAGCTGGTGCTGGTCGTCGACGAAAACCTCGTTTGACGTGCCAGCGAGGTGCCCCGTGCTGCTGAGTGCGGGGCATCTTGCCGGTTATTGAACATGTCATTGAGATGCTCAATCAATGTGATGGCTTCAATCAATATGATCTTTTTGGAATAACCCCATAGCCTTCGTCGGGTAAATTTTCTAACCCAACGAGGATGTTGCGATGTCTCTGATCAATACCGAAGTCAAACCGTTCAAAGCCACCGCCTATCACCAGGGCGAGTTCGTCGAGGTTTCCGAAGCCAACCTGAAGGGCAAGTGGTCCGTAGTCTTCTTCTATCCGGCTGACTTCACCTTCGTTTGCCCGACCGAACTGGGCGATCTGGCTGACAACTACGCCGAATTCCAGAAGCTGGGCGTGGAAATCTACGGCGTGTCCACCGACACCCACTTCACCCACAAGGCGTGGCACGACACTTCTGACACCATCGGCAAGATTCGCTACCCGCTGGTTGGCGACCCCACCTGGGTCCTGTCGAAAAACTTCGAGGTCCTGATCGAAGAAGCCGGTCTGGCTGATCGTGGCACCTTCGTGATCGACCCGGAAGGCAAGATCCAGATCGTCGAAATCAACGCTGGCGGCATTGGCCGTGATGCCCAGGAACTGCTGCGCAAGGTCAAGGCTGCCCAGTATGTAGCCGCCCACCCGGGTGAAGTCTGCCCGGCCAAGTGGAAGGAAGGTGAAGCCACTCTGGCTCCTTCCCTGGATCTGGTCGGCAAAATCTAAAGACGGCTGGGAAGCTGTTGCGCAGTGCTGAGGCTGCGCTGAAACAAGGCTCGGGCTGCTCATTTACAGCTCGTAAACTCCGCACCCTCGCCTTGTTTCGCCATGCCTGAGAGCTTGCTCACGACGCTTCACAATCCGTTTTGTCGACTCGATAGTCTCGACGGCGGCGGTTGCCGTCCGCTCTGCATCAAAGCCCCCAGCTTCGGTAGGGCGGATGATCTTTATCCGCCGAGGGGCACCTGTACCCGCAAGACCTATGCCCGCACGAAAGGAAATCGCACATGTTGGACGCCAATCTTAAAACCCAGTTGAAGGCCTATCTCGACAAGGTCACCCAGCCGTTCGAGATCGTCGCGTCCCTCGATGACAGCGACAAATCCCGTGAGCTGCTCGTGCTTTTGCAAGACATAGCCGGCCTGACCGACAAGATCACGCTCAAGACCGATGGCAATGAGGCCCGTCGGCCATCGTTCTCGCTGAATCGCCCCGGAGCCGATATTGCCCTACGCTTTGCCGGCATCCCCATGGGTCATGAATTCACCTCGCTGGTTCTGGCTCTGCTGCAGGTCGGCGGCCATCCCTCCAAGCTTGCAAGCGACTTGATCGAGCAGGTCAAGGCCATCAAGGGCGAGTTCAATTTCGAAACCTATTTCTCGCTGTCCTGCCAGAATTGCCCGGATGTGGTGCAAGCACTGAACCTGATGGCGGTGCTGAATCCGAAGATTCGCCACGTCGCCATCGACGGCGCGCTGTTCCAGGAGGAGGTCAACGAGCGCCAGATCATGTCGGTGCCGAGCATCTACCTGAATGGTGAACTGTTCGCCCAAGGTCGAATGGGCGTCGAGGAAATCCTCGCCAGGATCGACACCGGCGCCGCTGCTCGCGATGCCGAGAAGCTCAATGCCAAGGCCGCCTTCGACGTGCTGGTGATTGGTGGCGGTCCCGCAGGTGCATCGGCAGCCATCTACGCCGCACGCAAAGGCATTCGAACAGGTGTGGCGGCCGAGCGCTTCGGTGGCCAGGTGCTGGACACCATGGCCATCGAGAACTTCATCTCGGTCCAGGAAACCGAGGGTCCGAAACTGGCCCGTGCCCTGGAAGAGCACGTGAAGCAGTACGAAGTCGACATCATGAACCTGCAGCGCGCCAGCGCGCTGATTCCGGCCCAGGGCGAGGGCGAACTGCATGAAGTGCGCTTCGAGAGCGGCGCTTCGCTGAAGGCCAAAACAGTGATTCTTTCGACCGGGGCCCGCTGGCGTGAGATGAACGTGCCCGGCGAGCAGGAATATCGTGGCCGTGGTGTGGCCTACTGCCCGCACTGCGATGGCCCGTTGTTCAAGGGCAAGCGCGTGGCGGTGATCGGCGGTGGTAACTCGGGTGTCGAGGCGGCCATCGACCTGGCGGGCATCGTCGCCCATGTGACCCTTATCGAATTTGACGACAAGCTGCGTGCCGATGCCGTGTTGCAGAAGAAGCTGGGCAGCCTGCCCAACGTCACCGTCATCAGGAGCGCGCTGACCACCGAGGTGAAAGGCGACGGCCAGAAGGTCACTGGTCTGGCCTACAAGGACCGCACGACCGATCAGCTGCGGACCGTGGATCTGGAAGGCATCTTCGTGCAGATCGGCCTGTTGCCCAACAGCGAGTGGCTCAAGGGCGTTGTAGAGCTGTCGCCGCGTGGCGAGATCATCGTCGACGCCAAGGGACAGACCAATATCCATGGCGTATTTGCCGCAGGCGACGTGACGACCGTTCCGTACAAGCAAATTGTCATTGCGGTGGGTGAGGGGGCTAAGGCTTCGCTGAGCGCCTTCGATCATCTGATCCGTACGACCTGATTGTTCAGCGTGGTGTGCTGACGTATGCGGATGGTCCGAAAGGGCCATCCGTTTTTTTATATCTGTCCACTTTCCCTATATCCTTCGCCCCTCCGAACTTTCCGCTACAGGGCCCCTCTCGTGAAACAGCAACTCATTGAATTGATCACTGCAATCAGCTCCGGCTGCATGAGCGAGGAGGACATCAATCGCGTTGCCGACGAGGCAGCTCAGGCCTATGCCGATCCAGACGCCTTCCTGGCGGCTAACCCGGACATCAACTACGACGATACCTTCCCTATTCCGCTGGGCGAATGGGTCGTGGTGGGCAGCCTGCCTGAAACCGTGCTGTTCCAGGCCGACACTTATGACGAGCTGTTCCAGCAGGTGGTGGACTCCTTTGGGCCGAGCGTGAGCTTCGTGCTCCAGCCCAAGCAACTGGCCAAGGTCGAACCACTCAAGGCCCTCAACCGGATCCAGGTCCAGCTCGCCAGTCTTTATCCAGAGAAGGGTGGCTATGTGCTGGTGGACTTCAGCGAGGCGCTGGATAACGCCCTTCAGTGTGTGCTGGTCTACCGGAGCGACCTGGCCAAGGTGATGGAGCTGGCCGTGGAAGTAAGCATCTACGCCGCTCCATCCTTCGAGGCTTTGAAGGCCGAGCTGGAAGGCGACGAGGAGTAAGTCCCCTCTCCCTCTGTGAGAGGGGGCGGGGAGCAGAGGTCTACCCCTCGATCGTTACAGCTGATAGCCGAAGGACCTGATCAACTCCGCGGCCTTCGGCCCCTTCAAGTAATCCATCAGCGCCTTCGCTGCTGGGTTGCCCTTGCCTCTGTTGAGAATCAGTGCGTCCTGGCGGATCGGCTCATGCATGTCCGCCGGTACGATCCAGGCGGAGCCCTGGCTCAGCTTTTCATCCTTGTAGACCTGAGAGAGGGCGACAAAGCCCAACTCGGCATTGCCGCTGGAAATGAATTGCAGAGCCTGGGTGATGTTCTGGCCTTCCACCAGCTTGGGCGCAACTGCCTGGGTCAGTCCCAGCTTTTCCAGCACCTGGGTTGCCGCCAGGCCATAGGGTGCGGTCTTCGGGTTGGCAACGGACAGGTGCTTGAATTGGCCGTTCTTCAGCACCTCGCCCTTGGCATCCACATAACCCGCCTGCGCTGACCAGAGCACCAATGTGCCGATGGCGTACGTGAAACGTGAGCCGGGCACACTGTCTCCCTCCTGCTCTAACTTGGCCGGTGTGTTGTCGTCGGCTGACAGGAACACCTCGAAAGGCGCCCCGTTCTTGATCTGGGTGTAGAGCTGGCCGGTGGCGCCAGAGGCGATCACCAGCTTGTGGCCGGTGTCTTGCTCGAACTCCTTGGCCATGGCCTGCATGGGGGCGGTGAAGTTGGCAGCGACGGCCACCTGGACTTCTTCGGCTGAGGCGGTTCCGACGGCGAAAAGGGCGCAGAGGAGGGCGAGAGGGCGCGCAAAGCAGTGACCCATGGACAGACTCCTTGTTATTGGATGGCGAATAACCCAGGGGGGGGCGGGATTTCGCTATATAAAAAACGATATAGCGGTGAGTGGCAAGCGTCACCTAAGGGTCTGATCAGAATCCAGCGGATGGATTGTGGGCAGGCCACTGGCATACCCAGGCAGGACTGGCTCCTCTCTCCCTTTGGGAGAGGGGGCGGCGGTGTGGGATGTTGAGCCCAGCTCGGTAACTCGGGCGGAGTTGCGGTCTATTTCGCGAGTGAGTTCGCTTCTGTTGAGGAGGTATGGACGGCCTCAGCGCCAGCTCAGCACCGGCCAGCCTGCCCCCTCTGCGTGGGCTCGCAGGGTCGGATCCGGATTGACCACGCGGGGGTGAGGGACCTGGGTAAGCAGCGGCAGGTCGTTGCGCGAGTCAGAGTAGAAGTGGGCACCGTCCAGACTTTCGCCATGTTCCTCCAGCCAGGCCTGCAGGCGTGTCACTTTGCCGTCGCGGTAGGTGAGCACACCGCGCGTACGGCCGCTATAACAACCGTGCTGTTCTTCCAGCTCGATCGCCAGGACCTCTTCAACTCCCAGGCGTTCGGCGATGGCGCTGACCAGGAAATGTGCGGAGGCGGAGATGATCAGCAGGCGGTCGCCATCCTCCCGGTGCCGGGCCAGGCAGCGTGTGGCATCGGAATGGATCAGTGGTTCGATCACGTCTTCAACGAAGGGGCCGACGACGAACTCCACTTCTTCCGCGGTGCGCCCCACCAGTGGTGCCAGGCTGAAAGCCATGTAGTCTTCCATCGCCAGCTTGCCTTCAGCGTAGAGCGCCATGAGTTCGGTGTCCTTGCGCACGAAGGATTCGCCGTCGACCCAACCCAGATTGGCCATATGCTGGCTCCATAGGCTCGCGCAGTCGCCGTCGATCAGGGTGTCGTCAAGGTCGAAGATTGCCAGGGCCATCAGGCCACCTCCCGAATTGCATGGTCGTCGATACGCAGGCCGATGCGTTGGCCTTTGCGGTGCAGATCATCGGCGGATCGATTGAGAACGTCCACCACCAGTTCTACACCCCGGGCCGAAACGCGATAGCGGATGACATTGCCCAGCAGGCTGTGGCTGCGTACTTCCGCCTCTATACCACCTTCATGGCTGATGACGATGGCCTCCGGACGGATTGCGATGCGCCCATTGACCGGGCGAGCCAGCAGGCGGCTGGCGCTGTCGGCATCGAGCAGGTTGTAGTTGCCGATGAATCCGGCGGCGAAGGCATCCACTGGTGCGGTGTAGAGCGTTTCCGCGTCGCCGCTCTGGACGATGCGCCCAGCGTTCATCAGGAAGATGCGGTCGGAGAGGGTCAGCGCCTCTTCCTGATCGTGGGTAACGAAGATGGTGGTCAGTCCCAGTTCCTGCTGGATATGGCGGATCTGCTCGCGCAGGTGCTTGCGGATACGCGCATCCAGTGCCGACAACGGTTCGTCGAGCAGCAGCAAGCGTGGGCGGGTGACCAGCGAGCGAGCCAGGGCCACGCGCTGGCACTGGCCGCCTGAAAGTTGATGGGGGTAGCGCTCGGCGAAGTCGGTCAACTCCACCATGGCCAGGACTTCGTCGACGCGGCGCTTGCTGTCGGCGGCGGAAGCTTTCTGCATGCGCAGGCCGAAGGCGACGTTCTGCTGCACCGTCATATTAGGGAACAGCGCGTAGCTCTGGAACACCATGCCGATGCCGCGCTTCTGCGGCGACAGCGGAACCAGGTCCTGGCCATCCAGGAGGATTTGCCCGCCGTTGACCTCGGTGAGTCCGGCGATGCAGCGCAACAGGGTGGACTTGCCGCAACCCGAGGGCCCGAGCAGGGTGACGAACTCGCCCTTGCTGATTTCGCAATGGATGTCGCTGAAGATGGAGGTCTGGCCGTAGCTTTTATGCAGACCGCGAATGGAAAGGAAACTCATGCCTTGTCCTTGTTCAAACGGTTGGCTGCCCAAGTGAACAGCAGCACGAAAAAGAAATAGGAGATCACCAGCGCGCTGTTGAAGTGGCCGCTGCTGTTGCGCATGTTGTTCAGGTAAACCTGCAGCGTTTCGTAGCGCGTGCCCACCAGCAGGTTGGCGAAGACGAACTCGCCGAACAGGAAGGAGAACGACAGGAACAGCGACACCATCAGGCCATTGCGCAGGTTCGGCAGCACCACCAGGAAAGCAGCCTTCCAGGTGCTGGCGCCCAGTAGCTGAGCGGCGTCCATCAGGTCGCGCAGGTTGATCGCCTGCAGGTTGTTGGTAATGGCGCGGTACATGAATGGCAGGGCGACAGTGAAGTAGCAGCCAATCAGGATCCAGGGCGTGCCGACCATCGCCAGGGGGCCGGAGCCGTAGACTTGAAGCAGCCCTACAGAAGACACCACCGGCGGCACGGCGAAGGGCAGCAGGATGAGGATGTTCATCAGGCCGTCGAGCTTGGGGAAGTGGTAGTTCACCACGAACAATAGCGGCAGGATCAGCACCACCGACAGCAGCAATGCACTAAAACACACCAGCAGCGATTGGCCGAAGGCGCTGAGGAAACGCGCATCGCTCCACAGCGCGAGGTACCACTTGAAGGTCAGGCCGTCCGGCAACAGGGTCGCTGACCAACTGGTGGACAGCGAGTAGAGCAGGGTGCCGAGCAGTGGCAGCAGCAGGATCAGGAACAGCAGGTAGACCACCACGCGATGGTAGAGGCCGCCACTACGAGGCTCAGCGCGCGACATGGTAGCTCCTCTTCAGCAGCCACTGGTGCACCACGGTAATCAGCACCATCAGCCCCACCAGCACCATCGCCAGGGCGCTGGCCATGTTCGGGTCGAGGAAGATGTCGCCGGCAACCATGGCGGCGATACGGATAGTCAGCACATTGAAGTTGCCGGTAGTCAGGGCGTAGACCGTGGCGTAGGCGCCCAGGGCATTGGCCAGCAGGATGATGAAGGTGCCCAGCAGCGCCGGCGTCAGCACTGGCAAGCCGATGAAGCGCCAGAATTGCCAGGTGCCCGCGCCCAGTAGCTCGGCCGATTCACGCCAGTCTTCGCGCAGCGCATCGAAGGCCGGGTAGAGCAGCAACACTCCGAGGGGAATCTGGAAATAGGTATAGAGCACGATCAGGCCGGTCTTGGAGTAGAGGTTGAAGTCCTCGATCAGGCCCGATTGCTTGAGCAGGATGGTCAGTGCTCCGTTGAAACCGAGCAGGATGATGAAGGCGAAGGCCAGCGGCACCCCGGCGAAGTTGCTTGTCATGTTGGAAAAGGCCATGACGAAATCGCGCAGCTTCGAGTCTACCTTGCGCAGCGAATAGCTGCCGATCACCGCGATGACGATGCCGATCAGGCTCGACCAGAAGGCGATCTGCAGGCTGTGCTTGATCGCCTGAAGATAGAACTTCGAGCTGAATACCTTGGCGAAATTGCCTAGTCCCCAGCCGTCTGCAGTGTTCAGGCTGTGGATGGCCACCCAGGCCAGGGGCGCGATCTGGAAGGCGAAGAAGAACAGGGCAAAGGGCAGCAGACAGAGTACGGCCAGCCACTTGCCCCGATTGGCGGAGTTCACAGCAGCAGCTCCTGGCAGATGGGTTTGTCGTGGGGTATGCCGAGCAGCTCGCAGATGGTGCCGCACAGCTCCACTTGCCTGGGTTGTGCCGTGGCATCCAGGCTGAACGCCGAACCGAGGACGAACAGCGGCACTTCACGCTCCTCGCGCAACAGGCCGTTGTGCGTACGGTCGTCGTTCATACCGTGGTCGGCGGTCACCAGCACTTGGTAATCGGCGTCCAGCCAGCGCTGCAGGTACTCGGCCAGGAGGATATCGGCGACCCGCGCGCTGTTGCGGTACTGCGGTGTGTTCAGGCCGTGCTTGTGGCCGGCGTCGTCGATGTTCATCGGGTGTACCAGCAGGAAGTCCGGCGAGTACCGCACGCGCAGGCTCTCGGCATCGGCGAACAGGTGCGAATCCGGGTAATGGTCCGCGTAGTAGAAATGGCCGTGCTGGATCGGTAGGTCCGGCGCCTCGGTGTGGCGGTCGCGGGCGGCGTCGAACGGCGAGCGGTTATACAACTCGCTGACCCAGTGGTACGCGGCTGCCGCGGTGCTGCCACCTGCCTCGGCGGCGTAGTGGAAGACGCTGCGCTGCGTCGAAAGCCGCGAGACATTGTTGTGGACGATGCCGCTCTCGATCGGCGGTACGCCCGTGAGGATACATTCGTACAGTGGACGGGACAGCGCCGGCAGCTCGCATTCGAGCTTGTAAAGCGCAGCGCGGCCAGCGGAACAGTAAGCCTGCAGGTGGCCCAGCGCATGCCGGGCAACCTCGTAGTTCAGGCCATCCAGCAACACCAGGATGACTTTCTGGTTCATCTAATCAGCCTCAGAAGTTGTTCAAGCTCTGAGCGAGCGCAGCTCAGGCAAGGCGAACACGGGCGGGGAGGCGGGGTTTACGTCTGTAAATGAGCATTCCGAGCCCGTGTTCAACGCGGTATGAGCAAGCGCAGCCAGAGATTGGGCGACTTCTTATTCCATCTCGATGATCACGTGCTCTTGCCACAGCTGCGGCAGCGCCTTGGAGGTGTTCTCCCAGGCCTTGGCATCCTTGATCGGCTGGACCTTGGCGTACTGCTCGTTAGGCAGCAGCTTGGCCTGGACCTCGGTCGGCAGCTTCAGGTGCTCGGCGCGGATCGGTCGGGCATTGCCCTTGGCCAGATTGATCTGCCCGGCGTCGCTGAAGATGTACTCGCGGGCCAGCTTGGCGGCATTGGGGTTCTTCGCGTACTTGTTGATGATGGTCGTATAGCCGGAGATCACCGAACCGTCGGAGGGAATCAGCACCTCGAAGCGACTGGGGTCGATCTGGTCGCGGTAGGAAAGGCCGTTGAAATCCCAGACGATGCCCACCTCCACCTCACCCTTCTCCAGGGTCTGGATGGTCGGATTGGACAGCGACAGGCGGCCTTGCTTGGCGATATCGGCGAAGAAGGCCAGGCCAGGCTGGATGTTTTGCTCGTTACCGCCATTGGCGATGGCGGCGGCCAGCACGCCATTGACGGCCTGAGCAGCAGCGCTGACGTCGCCGATGGACACCTTGTACTTGCCGTTCTTCAGCTCGGCCCAGGATTTCGGTGCTTCTTTCACCAACTGCTTGTTCACGATGAAGGCGATGGAGCCGGTGTAGGCCAGCATCCAGTGGCCGTCCGGGTCCTTCGCCCAGTCAGGGATCTGGGCCCAGGTGCTGGGTTTGTAAGGTTGGGTCACGCCCTGCTGAACGGCGATGGGGCCGAAGGCCGCGCCAACATCGCCGATGTCTGCGGTGGCATTGTCCTTCTCTGCGGCGAACTTGGCGATTTCCTGGGCTGAGCTCATGTCGGTGTCGATGTGCTTCAGACCGTAGAGCTTGGCGAGGTCCGCCCAGGTATCCTTCCAGTTGGCCCAACTGTCGGGCATGCCTACGCTGTTGACGGCACCTTCCTGGCGCGCGGCTTGTTCAAGACTCTTCAGATCTGCATCGCTTGCCATGGCCTGGGTCCCCAGGGCGATGGCCGTTCCCATCAGTGAAGCCAGCAACAGGCGTTTCATGTGAAGCTCCTTAGCAGGTTTTGAGGTTGGTCTAGATCAGCAAGACCCAGGCCAAATCTAAAAGCCGTGGATGACGGTTTGATGGCAGTGCCGCCACCCGATTCGGCAAGTGCAGACGATAGAAAAGCGTAGACCATGGCCCGACGGGCGGTATTCGGGTGTCGTTGCCAGCCATGGCATGGCGCGTGCACGTGGGCTGACTGTCATCCCTCAGTCATCTAGGCTGCCTAGGATGGCCGGCAATGCCGGTTCTCATGCACCTCGATGGTGCTGGTCTATTCCAGATTGGAGTTTTTCGATGCGCGACGAGGCACCCCGCCCCCTGACCGCCATCTGCAATGCCCTGCAGGAGCAGATCGCCCATGGACTGCTGCCGCAGGGCGGCAAGCTACCGGCTGAGCGCAAGCTGAGTGAGCTGTTCGACACCACCCGCATCACGCTGCGTGAGGCGCTCGGGCAGTTGGAAGCGCAGGGGCTGATCTATCGCGAGGAGCGCCGTGGCTGGTTCGTTTCACCGCCGCGCCTGGCCTACAACCCCCTGATCCGCAGCCACTTCCACGCCATGGTCGCGGAGCAGGGGCGAGTGCCGGCCACGGAAGTGCTGGGGGCTAGGTTGATTCCGGCCAGTGTGGAAATCTGCGAACTGCTGGAGTTGCCGGCGTTGTCCAGCGTGTATCAGATCCGTCGAGCGCGGCGGGTGGACGGTCGTTTGGTCCTCTACGTCGAGCATTACCTCAATCCGGCCTATTTTCCGGGGATCATCGACTTCGACCTGACTCAATCACTGACCGACCTTTACGCCAGCGGGTACGGGATTCATTACGGGCGTGTACGGTTCGACATGGTGCCGACGGCACTGCACCCGGAAGCCGCTGCGCCATTGAAGGTTTCAGCCGGTAGCCCGGCGCTACGCATTACCCGAATCAATCGCGACCAGCATGGCCGGCTGATCGATTGCGATCTGGAGTACTGGCGGCACGATGCCATCCATGTGAGCGTCGAGGTGGCCTAGCGCAGTTGGCCAACCTCGGGTCAGCTTGGTGAGGGAATCCGCTCCTGCAGGTACAGCACAAAGGCTCGGCTCCGGGCGGAATCCGCCTCTCCCTTTGGGAGAGGGTTGAGGTGAGGGATGCTGTGCCTGGCTCTGTGTCTAGAGGGGCAGACCTGAGGTCTGCTTAGCGAAAGAATTCGCCCCCACAAGGAAATCTCTAGAGATAGTTCTGCGGACTGAGCTTGCGCTCGATCAGTTCGATCAGGATATGCAGCACCTTGATGTGCAACTCCTGCACGCGGTCGGCGTAGTCGCCGCCGGGGGCGCAGATGCACACGTCGGCCAGCGCTTCCAGCACCGAGCCGGGCTTTCCGGTCAGGGCTACGACCTTGACGCCCAGGCCTCGCGCCGCTTCCGCGGCTTTCACCACGTTGGGGCTCTTGCCGCTGGTGCTGATGGCGATCAGCACATCACCCGCGCGTCCGTGGGACTCAATGTAGCGAGAGAAGATGTGGTCGTAGCCGAAATCGTTGGCGACGCAGCTGATGTGGCTGGCGTCGCTGATGGAGATGGCGGCGATGCCGGGGCGGTTCTTGCGGTAGCGACCGGTCAGCTCCTCGGCGAAATGCATGGCATCGCACATCGAGCCACCGTTACCGCAGGAAAATGCCCGGCCCTTGTTCTCGAAACTCTCGACCAGCAGCTGCGCCGCACGCTCGACGTTCCGCAGGGCGTCTTCGTTGGCGATGAAGTTGTCCAGAGCGGCCCTGGCTTCCTCCAGGCTGTTGCGGATATGGCTGAGCATGCGGGCGTCCTTTTCAGGGCAGGTCGTGGCTGGAATAGAAGGCGGTCAGAACCTTCACCAGGTGAGCCAGGTCATGGCTGCCAGCGAGCTCGCGAATCGAGTGCATGGCAAAGGTCGGCAGGCCGATATCGACGGTCCGGATGCCAAGCTGGCTAGCGGTGATGGGGCCGATAGTCGAGCCACAGCCCATGTCGCTGCGGGTGACGAAGCTCTGCACCGGTACTTCGTTTTCCAGGCACAGGTGGCGGAAGAAGCCAGCGGTCTCGCTGTTGGTGGCATAGCGCTGGTTGCTGTTGACCTTGATCACCGGCCCGGCATTCAGCTTGGGACCATGGTTGCTGTCGTGCTTGTCGGCGTAGTTGGGGTGTACGCCGTGGGCGTTGTCGGCCGAGACCAGCAGCGAGCGCTGGACGATGCGGACGAAGGCATCGCCCTCGGGCAGCAGGCGACGCAGGACTTGCTCCAGCATCGGGCCGTCGGCGCCGCAGGCGGAGCAAGAGCCGACTTCTTCGTGGTCGGTGCAAACCAATACGCAACTTTCATCGGCCTCCGCGGCCAGCAGGGCCTGCAGGCCTGCGTAGCAGGACAGCAGGTTATCCAGGCGTGCGCCGGCAATGAAGTCGCTCCCCAGACCAATTACAGCGGCGCTCTGCGTGTCGTAGAGGCTCAGTTCGAAATCCAGCACGGCATCCGCGACGACACCGTGTTCCAAGGTCAACTGCTCGGCGAGCAGGTCACGGAAGTCGCGAGTTTCGCCGGCGGCGAGTTGGGCCAGGATTGGCGGCAGCTCGGTCTGGGCGTTGATCGGCCAGCCCTGGTTGGCATCCCGGTTGAGGTGGATAGCCAGGTTCGGGATCACCGCGATAGGCGTCTGGAAGTCGATCAGTTGGCTTTCCACCATGCCTGCGGCGCGGTAGGTGACACGTCCGGCCAGTGACAGGTCACGGTCGAACCAGGGGGCCAGCAAGGCGCCACCGTAGACTTCGACACCCAATTGCCAGAAGCCTTGCTTATGCAGTTCGGGGTTCGGCTTGACTCGCAGGCAGGGGCTGTCAGTGTGCGCACCGACCAGGCGCAGGCCGCCTTCGAGGACGGAGCGTTTGCCCAGCTTCACAGCAATCAGCGAGGAGTCATTGCGGGTGATGTAATAACGGCCACCACTTTCGACGCGCCAAGCCTCACGTTCGTCGAGACGCACGTAGCCGGCGGCCTCAAGGCGCTGGGCCAGGCTGCGAGTGGCGTGGAACGGGGTGGGCGAGGCCTTGAGGAAATCGATCAGGCCTTGGTTCAACTCTTCGCGCATTAGGGGGCTCCGGACAGCAGTGGCCGGAGTTTATCCCATCGGGCTTGGGTAATAGGAGGGCAACGGGCGGTGAATTTTCGCTAAGGGCTTGATAGGTCAGGCATGATTCGGCTCGCTTCGCCTATTTGCTGCGTGCCACCACCGAAAACAGGTGCCAATGCTTGTTTCGACCCTTGGCGGTGACACCATCTTCTTCCTTTTCCTCCAGCATCATTACCTCCCAGTCCGCCAGCAGGTGTTCGAGTTGCTGACGGCGCAGGATGGTGATGCCGTTGTTGGCCCAGTCATCCCGCTCGCCGAGGAGGTGGCCGGCAAACAGTCCGCCCTCGGCCAGGGCCCGATGAATGGCGTGCCACAGGTCGGGAAAGGCGGCCGGAGGGCAGAGCGGCAGGGCAAAACTGGCGTTGATCAGGTCAGCGGCCGGCAGTGGCAGCGCCTCGAAGCGGCAGCAGAGGCTCTGCAGCCTGGAGCGATGCTGGTCGTCGAGCTGTGCTTCGAGGCGTGCCAGTGCCTCCGCTTCGGCGTCCACGGCCAAGACGTGCCAGCCGCGCCGAAGCAGTTCGAGGGTATCGCGGCCGGCGCCACAGCCTAGGTCCAGAGCGTATCCCGGAGGTCCGTCCCAGAGCTCCAGGGCAGTCAGCAGTGTGTAGCGGGGCGGCTGCCCCTGGGTCGCGTGGTAGTAATCGCTGAAGCTCATGCACGGCTTCCTCGGAAGGACGGTGCTTTTCTTCTCAGCCTAGGTCAGAACGGCGCCGGGCATTCGAAGCGTAGGCGGTCACCCGTCTGCGGGTGCGTCAGACACAACAGGCTGGCATGCAGGCACAGCCGCTCGTGGGCGGCCAAGGCTTCGGGGTTGGCGTAGAGGCGGTCGCCAAGCAGGGGATGGCCGATGGACAGCATGTGTACGCGCAACTGATGCGAGCGACCGGTGATCGGGGTCAGTTCGACGCGGCTGTAATGCCCGCAACGTTCGACCACCCGCCAGAAGGTCAGGGCATGGCGGCCATGCTCGAAGTCTACGACATGGCGCGGTTTGGTTGGCGGGTCGTACCGCAGGGGGAGCTCGATGCGCCCGCTGTCGAGCTCTGGCTCGCCCCAGCACAGTGCGGTGTAGGCTTTCTCCGTCTCGCGGTCATGGAACTGGCGGGACAGTTCGCGATGGCTGTCAGCGTCGCGAGCCAGCACGATGAGGCCGGAGGTTTCCCAGTCCAGGCGGTGGACGATGCGCGCCTCCGGGTAGCCGTTTTCCTGCAGGCGGGTAATCAGGCAGTCCTTGTTGTCATCGGCGCGCCCAGGCACCGAAAGGAGCAGCGTGGGTTTGTTGACTACCAGCAGGGCGTCGTCCTGATGGACGAACTCGATTTGGGAAAGCGGCATTGACGGTATCCAAAAACGCCGACGGCGGCCGAAGCCGCCGCCGTCAATTCCTGCAGGATCAACGATCAGGCAGGGTGATGTTCAGCTCGAGAATGGAGCAGCTGCCCTGGTTCTCCAGCATGACCTGGACTTGTTCCTGATCGATGTTGACGTACTTGCGTATCACATCCACCAGATCCTTCTGCAGGGCAGGCAGGTAGTCCGGCTGGCTGCGCTGACCACGTTCGTGGGCAACGATGATCTGGAGTCGTTCCTTAGCGATCGAAGCGCTGTTCTGCTTCTTCCGCTCGCGAAAGAAGTCGAAAATGTTCATTCACGGCCTCCAAACAGGCGTTGTAAGAATCCTTTCTTCTGCACGTCGAGGAAACGATGGGGCAGTTCCTTGCCGAGCAGACGATCGACGGCATCGCTGTACGCCTGGCCGGCGTCACTCTGATCGTCGAGAATGACCGGAACGCCCTGGTTGGAGGCTTTGAGCACCGCCTGGGATTCCGGGATGACACCGAGCAGGTTGATGGCGAGGATTTCCTCGACGTCTTCGACCCCGAGCATCTCGCCCTTGGTCACGCGCTCTGGGTTGTAACGGGTCAGCAGCAAGCGCTCCTTGATCGGATCCTCGCCCTGTTCGGCGCGACGCGACTTGCTGGCCAACAGGCCGAGCATACGGTCCGAGTCACGGACCGAGGAGACTTCCGGGTTGGTCACGACGATCGCCTCATCGGCGTAGTACATGGCCAGGTGGGCGCCTTTCTCGATACCGGCTGGCGAGTCGCAAACCACGTATTCGAAGTTCTGGGAGAGCTCGGCAATGACCTTGCCGACGCCTTCGAGGGTCAGGGCGTCCTTGTCCCGGGTCTGGCTGGCAGCCAGGACGTAAAGGTTCTCAAGGCGCTTGTCCTTGATCAGGGCCTGGGTGAGGGTGGCTTCGCCATTGATGACGTTGACGAAGTCATACACCACGCGACGTTCGCAACCCATGATCAGGTCCAGATTACGCAGGCCGACGTCGAAGTCGACGATGACGGTCTTGTGACCGCGCAGAGCGAGACCGGTACCTAAGGCGGCGCTGGTGGTGGTTTTACCCACTCCACCCTTGCCGGACGTGACAACGAGGATCTTGGCCAAGGTGATTCACCCCAAAAAAATAAGAAAATCGGGAACTTAATGGCCGATTTCGGCCGCCTGGATTCCCTTTCAGGTCCCTGAAAATTCGCGGCAGTATCCGTTAAAGACGGGTGATGTTCAACACGTCACCCGACAGGCTGACTTGTACTTGTTGACCCCAGAGCGGGTCGCGTCGGAGGTCCTCCGCGACCTTGTACTGACCGGCCACCGAAACCAGTTCGGCGGCCAGTTGCTGACAGAAGATACGCGCTTTGGCATCGCCTTTGATACCCGCCAGCGCACGACCGCGCATCGGGCCGTAAACATGGATGTTGCCATCGGCGAGAAGTTCCGCCCCTGGGCTGACTGCCGCCAGCACCACCAGGTCGCCGCCAGGTGCATAGATCTGCTGGCCGCCACGAACTGGGGTGGTGATGATGCGGGTTGGCTGGACGGTAGGCTCCAGCGGCTTTTCCACCGGCTTTTCCACCTTTTTCCTGGCCGTGGGTTCAACCGGGTCGATGGGACGTTCGCGGGCGCCGGAGGGCGGCAGCACCGGGATATCCAGGGCATCGGCGGCGGCGATGTGCTCGACGCGGCTGGCGCGCACGGCGAGGGTGCGCAGACCGTGACGGCGGCAGACATCCAGCAGGGCCGGGAGGTCAAGGGCGAGCGCTCCGTCCGGCAGCTTGTCCAGGGCCATTACCAGGGGGGTGTTCTGGAAGAAGTTCGGGGCCTGGGCGACTTTTTCGTCCAGTTGCCGATCCAGGCGTTCGAGGTCGTAGTGGGCCAGTTCCATCACGGTGATGGCGAGCATGCTGCCCTTGAGCTGGAACACTGGGTCTTGGTCGAGAAGGTCGGCTTGGCTCATGGTTTGCCTGCAGTCTTGAATGGCGAGGACTTATAGCGAGATCAACCGGCGCTCGCAAGCTGACCAGCTTGGTTGGCGGGTCGAGCATTGGGCATTTCTAGTAGAATGCGCGGTTTTCTCGCTTAAGCGGATTTAGAGATGGATAGACCTCGTTTTCGCCCACAGTTCCTGCATCCGCGTTTTTGGGCGCTGTGGCTAGGGCTGGGCGTGCTCTGGCTGGTGACGATGCTGCCATACTCCATGCAGCTGCGCTTTGGCCGTGTGCTGGGCACGCTGATGCTGTGGGTGGCCGGATCGCGGCGCAAGATTACCCGACGGAACCTGGAGTTGTGCTTCCCGGAGCTGTCCAATGCTGAGCGCGAGCAACTGCTCCGCGAGAATTTCGCTTCCATGGGCATCGCCTTCTTCGAGATGGCTATGAGTTGGTGGTGGCCCAAGGCACGCCTCGCCAGGCTTTCGCACATCGAGGGGTTGGAGCATTTGCGTCAGGCTCAGGCGGAGGGGCAGGGCGTGATTCTCATGGCGCTGCACTTCACGACCCTCGAGATCGGCGCAGCCCTGCTGGGCCAGGTGCATACCATCGATGGCATGTACCGCGAGCACAAGAATCCCTTGTTCGATTACGTCCAGCGCCGTGGCCGCGAGCGCCACAATCTGGATGCCACCGCGATCGAGCGCGAGGATGTGCGCGCCATGCTCAAGGTGCTGCGGGCCGGACGTGCGATCTGGTACGCCCCGGACCAGGATTACGGACGCAAGCAGAGCATTTTCGTGCCGCTGTTCGGCATTGAGGCGGCCACCGTCACGGCCACCACCAAGTTCGCCCGGCTGGGCCGCGCCCGCGTGCTGCCTTTTACCCAACAGCGCTTGGCTGACGGCTCGGGCTACCGGCTGGTGATCCATCCGCCGCTGGCGGATTTCCCGGGTGATACGGAGGAAGAAGACTGTCTGCGTATCAATCGCTGGGTGGAAGGTTCCGTACGTGAATGCCCTGAGCAATACCTCTGGGCCCATCGTCGCTTCAAGACGCGTCCTGAAGGCGCGCCGAAGCTCTACTGAACCCTATACTCGCGAATAGTCACCGGAGTTCGTCCATGCAGCCAACCCCCGCCGCCCAGCAGCCCGTCACCGGGCTGATCCTTTCCGGCGGTGGTGCGCGAGCGGCCTATCAGGTCGGTGTGCTCGGGGCGATAGCGGACCTGTTGCCCGACGCTGCGGCCAATCCGTTCCCGGTGATCGTCGGCACCTCCGCCGGGGCGGTCAATGCCGTCGGCCTGGCTTGTGGCGCACTGCATTTCAGCCAGGCGGTGCGTCGATTGAATGCGGTCTGGCAGGGCTTCCACTGCGGGCAAATCTATCGCAGCGATTGGCCAGGCGTGCTGCGCCAGAGCTCCCGCTTCGTCGCTCACAGCCTGCTGGGGCTGGGCGGAGATATTCCCGTTGCCCTGCTGGACAGCGCTCCGTTGCGCGAGCTGCTGCGGCGCGAACTGGACTTTTCCGGTATCTCTGCCGCCGTGCGAAACCGCAATCTACGTGCGGTAGCGGTGACGGCATTCGGCTACGAATCCGGACAGGCGGTCACTTTTTACCAAGGCCGCGCCACCATCAATCCCTGGTTCCGCCATCGTCGTGTCGGGGTGCCGACGCGTCTGGGGCTGGAGCACCTGATGGCCAGTTCGGCCATTCCGCTACTATTCCCGGCTGTACGCCTCAATCGTGAGTACTTCGGTGATGGCGCAGTGCGCCAGACCGCGCCTATCAGCCCAGCGCTGCACCTTGGCGCGAGCCGGGTGCTGGTTGTGGGTGTAAGCGGCAATCCGCTGGGCGACGAGACCAACCGCGGGGTAGCCAGGCCGCAAGGAGGGCGACCACCAACCTTGGCGCAGATCGGGGGGCATCTACTCAACAGTACCTTCATCGATAACCTGGAAGGCGACATCGAGCTGTTGGAACGGATCAACCTCATGAGCCAGGCGATACCGAGCGAGGGACGCCCTCGCCACCTGAGTTCGGAGCAGGTGGAGGTGCTGATCGTCTCACCGAGCCGGCCCCTGGACGAAATCGCGGCCCGTCACCGCCGGGAAATGCCCCGGGCAATCCGGACCTTCCTGCGCGGGCCTGGGGCGACCCGCGCCAGTGGTGCGGGGGTGCTGAGCTACCTGTTGTTCGAGCCTGGCTACTGCAGCGAGCTGATCGAACTGGGCTATCAGGATGCAATGGCCCAGAGGGCCGAGCTGCAGCGCTTCCTTGGCCTCGAGCTGGCACCGTCCCATCCGCTGACGGTGCCCGCTACCTAGGACGCGAGCCGTCCGTCGCGATAGTCGCGCAAGGCCTGCTCGATCTCTTCACGACTGTTCATCACGAAGGGGCCATATTGCACGATGGGCTCGCCCAGCGGACGGCCAGCCAGCAACAAGACCCTGGCACCGGAAGCGGATGCCAACTCCAGCACGCCCGTATCGGACAGGCGAACCAGGCGACCTTTGCCCACGGGATTGCCATTGACTTGCACCTCCCCCTCGTAAACGTAGAGCATGACGCGCAGGCCATCGGCCAGCAGCGGGGCGACCTGTCCGTTGGCGGGCAGTTCCAGATCGAAGATGTGCGGCTCGGTGTGTGGGCGTTGCACAGCGCCTGGTTGGTGCACTTGGCCATCGTCAAAGCGCCCGGCGATCACCAGGGCCTGGACGCCGGCTGCTGTGCGCACGCGGGGGATTTCAGCCGAGTCGAAATCGCGGTAACCGGGGTCGCCCATCTTGTCCTTGGCGGGCAGGTTGAGCCAGATCTGGAAGCCGCGCATCACGCCTTCTTCTTGTTCCGGCATCTCGCTGTGGATGATGCCGCGCGCGGCGGTCATCCACTGCACGCCACCATTTTCCAGCAGGCCCTGATTGCCCAGGTGGTCTTCATGGCGCATGCGGCCTTCAAGCATGTAGGTGATGGTTTCGAAACCGCGATGGGGATGAGACGGAAAACCGGCGACATAGTCGTCCGGGTTGGCCGAGCCAAACTCATCGAGCATCAGAAAAGGGTCGAAGCGCGGCACGCCCTGCTCGGCGAAAACACGTATCAGGTTGACTCCGGCACCGTCCGAAGCCGGTTGGCCGGGACGCTGTTCGAGAATCTGACGATAGCTGCTCATTTGGACCTCCTGGGGTGGAATGAGCGCGATGCTACGCGTATGGATTGAATGGATGTTGCCTGATTTTGCGTTGTTTAGATCGATGGATTAGATGTTTTCCACTCTATTTGGGGGCGAATTCATTCACTGCGCAGACCTGATGCCTGTCGGTGAAGCCCCAGGGACCGCGTTGCCGCCCTTTGCGAATGAACGCCCACCCAAGCTACGAACTAAAGTGCTGCACCGTTCACTCCGCAATCTGCAGCTTGCGGGACTGGGTGTAGACGTAGCGGATCTTCTCGTATTCGAACGGCGAGTTGAGCTGCCCGTAACGGAAGTTGGTGGTGTGGCGTTTGTCCACCATGCGCAATGCCGTGACTTCCGGGTGGGCGCTGCTTACCTCGGGCACATTGAGGAAGTTGATCTGGCTGTCGGCCACGAAGTCGACCGCCAGGCCTCCGGTATCACGCAGGTTGGATGGGCCGAGGATCGGCAGCATCAGGTATGGGCCATCGCCTACGCCGTAATAGCCCAGGGTCTGGCCGAAGTCTTCGTTCTGCTTGGGCAGGCCGATCCGCGTTGCCGGGTCCCACAGGCCGGCCACGCCAACGGTGGTGTTGAGTAACAACCGTCCGCTGACCTCCAGGGAGCGTTTACCCTTGAGCTGCAGCATGCTGTTGAGCAGGTTCGGTACGTCCCCGAGGTTACTGAAGAAGTTGCTCACGCCACTGCGGACGAAACCTGGGGTGACATAGCGATAGCCGTTGACCACCGGCAGGAACACCCATTCATCGAAGCGGTAGTTGAAGTGGTAGACGCTGCGGTTCCAGGACTCCAGCGGGTCATAGACGTCTAGTGCATCCAGGGTCGAGCGCTCGAATTCGCGCTGGTCCAACCCTGGGTTGAACTTGAGGTCCTTGAGCGGCTGGGTGAAGCCGTCCTGGTCGGTCTCATGCTGGGCTTGGGCGAGGCCGCTGGCCAGCAGCAGGGCAAGGAGGAGTGCTTTCTTAGCCACGGAAGAACTCCAGCATGGCGTCGCCGTTGACGCGATAGTTGAGGTTGCCGCAGTGCCCGCCATGGGGGAAAACGGTTAGCCGGTCACCCAAGGTGCGGCGCAGGTAGCCCAGGTCTCCCGGACCGAGGATCAGGTCGTCGGCGTTATGCATCACGGCGATCTTGTTGTTCTGTTTGAGGTAATCGGTCAGGGCGTAGAGGCTGACCTGCTGGATCAACTGATTCAAGCTGCCGCCGTCGTAGCGGGCACGCCAGAACGGAATCAGTTGCTCGGTGATGTAGCAGTCGAAATCGCATTGCAGGGCCCGTTCGTAGAAGGGCGTCAGGTTGGTGCGTTCATTGATCGGGAATCCGACTGGCGTGATCAGGCCGCGCCTATTGATCAGGTCCGAGGTGAAGGCGATGTCGGAGGAAGAGAAGCGGAACGCCGTGCCGATCAGCATCGCCATCTGTTCATTGGACAGCCGCTGCCTGGACTCCTGGAAGTCGAACAGCAGCGCGTCGTTCAGGTCGATGTAGCCCTTCTGCTGGAAGTAGCGAGTGAGTTTGCCGAGCACGAGCTGGTAAAACGTGGTGTTGTCGGTCACCCCCCTGACATTGGTTTGTACCAGTCGGTCCAGGTTGGTGATCGAGGTATAGAGATTCACCGGTGGATTGAGCAGCAGCACCCGCTTGAAGTTGAAGCTGCGGCGGGTTTCGTCCAGGTGGCTGACGAAGGCGGCGTCCAGCGCACCCAGGCTGTAGCCCGTCAGATAGAAGTCCGTGATCGGCAACTTCGGGTGCTGTGCTCGAACCGCCTGCATGACCCGGTAAAGGTCGTCGGCATCCTCGGTTGAGAGCCCTGGTGTGGCATGGCGCGAGGCTGCCGCCATGAAATCATAGCTGCTGGGCGATGAGAGCTGGACGACGTGGTAGCCGGCACCATAGAACAGCTTCTTCAGGTACTCGGCGTGGCTGCTGTCGTAGCGCCCGCCGGTGCCGGCAATGACGAAGATCAGCGGTGCCGGATGGTCCTGTCTGGCCAGCCGGTAGCGCAGTTTCTTCACCGGCCAGAAGTTGTCGGGCAGCTCGCGCTCCGGGCGCAGCTTGAGGTCATAGTCGGTCTGGTCGACGTCATTGTCGGCGGGCAGCGTTGAGCGCAGGTCCGGCGGCGTCGTCGCGATGGTCGCTTCGAACGGGTTGGTGATCGGAAAACCGTAGGTCTTGGCATCCACGTCTGCGGCCAGTGCTTGAGCGCAGAGGATCAGGCTACCCAGCAGGGCGGCGAGGCGAAGGCGGAGCATAGGAAAGGTCCCTGTTCAGTGTCTGCGGAGGCTTGGCCGAGGTGGCGGGCTCCATCCACTCCCCGGGTATGCCAAGTCAGGAGCCGGGAGCGCGCTCCTTATAAAAGCGCGTCATGAGTGAATACCGAGCCTATGACAACTGCAAGGCCTGTGAGTGCGGGCCGTACGTCAGGCCAGCGATGGCCTAATGGACGCAAGGCCCTTGCATAAGGCGGTCGGGGGATTATCCTTGGTGCCGCTTCCCTATTCGGAGAGAACCATGTCCAGCCGTTCGTCCCTCATCCTGCTGCTGATCCTGCTGCCGCTCTGGCTAGCGGCCAGCTACGGGGTCCGTTTCGCCCTGATGGAGGATGGCCAGTGGGTCGGCCTCTGCGTCGACCAGGCACAGCGCTGGGAATGCCAGGTGCGTGCCGGCCTCGGCCTGCTGATCCATTTCCGCATAATCGCCTGGATCAGCCTGGGCGCCGCCCTTGCCGCCTTCTTCGTACCCGGTCGCACCGGCTGGGGCCTGGCCCTGCTGGCCCTGTTGTTCGCGCTGCCGGCCCTGGTGCTCTACACCGCCAGCCTCGCTGTATTCGCCAGTGTCATTGCCGGCTTGCGCCTGGTTCGCCAGCCGCAGTCACAGACAGAGCCCGTGGCAGTGAATGCCTGAGCTTGAGTAAATGAAAAAGGACGCGTTGAGCGTCCTTTTTTGTTTGTGAGAGTGGATAGGGAAGATATCGCTTTTCATATCCCCCATCGCGGCAGGCCCAACTCCGATGGTGGGTCGATAGCGTGATCCACCTTACGACCATTCCTCAATCCCTGACCCGCAGGCTACGCCACAGCGCCGCCAGCAGCAGCGTGCTGACCAGGGCCCAGCCAATTGCCTGCAGGTTACCCAGGGTTTCCTGATAAAGCTGCGGCGCGATGCCGGCGCCAATCAGTGTGGCGAGCAGGGCGATTTCGCGGCGCGGAGCAGGCACCGGGCGGCACAGATAGACCAGCGCCGGCAGCAGGAGCGCAGCGCTCGGGAAGCTGCGATAGCGGGCGTCGAACACCAGCGCCAGCATCAGCACGGCACCGGCAAAGCCACTGGCCAGCAACCACCAGGCACCACGGACTTCAAGCCAGGCGAACAGGCGGCTGCGCAATCCACCCTGGGCCGACAGCGCCAGGGCGCCGTGGGCCAGGACCAGCAGGTTGAGGCCAACCAGGAAGGCGGCCCACAGCCACTCACCGACGAAGCGGCTGGTGACTCGTGCCAGCTCCCCCCAGAGGCCTATGCACGCGGCACCAATGGCAGCCAGCAGCGGCAACAGCAGGGCGGCGCGAGTTGAAGCAGGGCGGCCTGCCAGGAGTAGGGTGGCGAGGAAGGTCAGGCCGGAAACACCCAGCCACATCAGCCAGTTGGGCAGATTGCTCACGGGGCCGGCGAGTACGCCTTTTTCCTGGCGATCGGCGTCGAACAGACCCCAATAGCCGCCAACTGCGCCCTCGCTCTCGCGTTTCCAGGGTTGGTCGAACGCTTCGATCAGGTTGTAGCGCCAGCCATTCTCTTCAGCCATTGCGACGAAGCCGCGGATGAACTTGGCCTCGTTGACACGGCTCGGCAGTGCCGTTTCACGTTGGCGACCTTCGCTCGGCCAGCCGGTTTCACCAATGAAGATGTCCTTGGGCGCAAACCGGTTGCCGAATACCTGGCGGATCTCGGCGACATGACGCAGCGCCTGGTCGATCCCAGCAGGATCATCTTCCCAGTAGGGCAGCAGGTGGATGGTAAGGAAATCTACCGCTGGGGCCACTTCCGGGTGCTGCAGCCAGAATTCCCAGACGTCGGCATAGGTGACCGGCTGTTTGACCTGGCCTTTCACCTGGCCGATCAGTTTGGCCAGCTGAGCGCCGGTGACTTCCTTGCGTAGTAGTGTCTCGTTGCCGACGATCACCGACTCCACCACGTCCGGGTTGGCATTGGCGGCCTTGATCAGTGCATCGATTTCCTTTGCGGTGTCCACCGGGTTGCCGTTCACCCAGGCACCCAGCATCAGTTTAAGTCCATGCTTGCGCGCCAGTTCGGGGATGGCCTCGAGACCCGTCATCGAGTAAGTGCGCACGCAGTGGAAACGAGTGGCCAGCAAGGCAAGGTCGGCGTCCATGCGTTCGGGGCGCAGCACGAACGGCTGGTCGAACGGCGACTGGTCCTTGTCGAACGGGCTGTAGGACGCGCATTGCAGCTTATGGCTTGGCGTAGCGGCATCTGGCAGGATCACCGGCTTGCCCAGCCCGTACCAAAGGCCACTCAAGGCCAGCAGCGCGAGGACGACGGAAAACAGGTAGGGGAGTGCAGGAAAACGGGCGTTCTGACTCATGGTTAAGGGCGCTTGAATGTCGGCAAAGCCGCGCATCTTAGCGGATTCAGCGATCCTATAGGAGCGAGCTTGCGGGCGAATGGGAACACTTGGCCATTGAGAGCTGGCTCGTTCCGTTTTCTTGTACGCCTGATCCGTCGGAAGCCTCAAGCGCGATGGTGCAACCAGGCGTGCTTGGGGATCTCCTGGTGCGGCTTGTCACCCGTCTCGAAACGCTTCCAGATCCTCTCGTGGAAATAGAAGCCCACCGAGTTGCATAGCGGCTCGACCGCTGCGACCAGTCCGCCGACGGCGACGCTGCCGGTCAATGCGTAGGCCACGCTGAACGCAATGCAGAAGTGCAGGAGGGTGAAGGTCACGGTCTTGAGCATGGCGCACCTCGGTTATGAGAATGATTATTCGATGTGCTCAGGCTAGAGATCGCGGTTGATACAGGGAAATATCAATCGAGGATGATTCTGATAGATTTACTAAATGATTCTTCTACGACCTTGGTCGAGAAAGGCCCGCTGCTACGACTAAGGTCGTCTGTTGCCCTTGCATGGCGGTTCTATTGTTGGCCTCACCAGCAACCCGCGCTGTGGAGGACAACAACAATGAACGACAGCATCTATCAGCGGATTCATGACAATCCGCGCTTTCAGGAACTGGTTTCCAAGCGAGAACGCTTCGCCTGGATTCTCTCTGCCATCATGCTCGGCCTCTACCTGGCCTTCATTCTCCTGATCGCTTTCGAGCCGCAACTGCTCGGTACCCGTATCAATCCTGAGTCGCCCGTTACCTGGGGTATCCCGATCGGCGTTGGCATCATCCTTTCGGCCTTCGTGCTGACCGGCATTTACGTACGCCGCGCCAACGGCGAGTTCGATCGCCTCAATCAGGAAGTTCTCAAGGAGGCTCAGCAATGATCGCGCGTATCCTCACCGCCCTGGGCCTGATGGCCCTGGCACCGGCCCTTTGGGCAGCAGGTGCGATCGAAGGGGATGTCCAGCGCCAGCCGCTGAATGTGTCCGCCATCGTCATGTTCGTTGCCTTCGTCGGCTTCACTCTCTGCATCACCTACTGGGCCTCCAAGCGCAGCAAGTCCGCCGCTGACTTCTACACTGCGGGCGGCAGCATCACTGGCTTCCAGAATGGCCTGGCGATCGCTGGCGACTACATGTCGGCCGCGTCCTTCCTGGGTATTTCCGCCCTGGTGTTCACTTCCGGATACGACGGTCTGATCTACTCGATCGGCTTTCTGGTCGGCTGGCCTGTGATCTTGTTCCTGATTGCAGAACGTCTGCGCAACCTGGGCAAGTACACCTTTGCCGATGTGGCGTCCTACCGCCTCAAGCAGAAGGAGATTCGCACCTTGTCCGCCAGCGGTTCGCTGGTGGTGGTGGCCTTCTACCTGATCGCCCAGATGGTCGGCGCCGGCAAGCTGATCGAGCTGCTGTTCGGCCTGAACTATCACGTCGCCGTGATCCTGGTGGGCATCCTGATGGTCTGCTACGTGCTGTTCGGCGGCATGCTGGCCACGACCTGGGTACAGATCATCAAGGCTGTGCTGCTGCTCTCCGGTGCTTCATTCATGGCGCTGATGGTGCTCAAGCACGTCAACTTCGACGTCGCCACCCTCTTCAATGAGGCCATCAAGGTTCACCCGAAAGGCGAGGCCATCATGAGCCCCGGTGGCTTGGTCAAGGATCCTATCTCGGCCATCTCCCTCGGCCTGGCCCTGATGTTCGGTACCGCTGGACTTCCGCACATCCTGATGCGCTTCTTCACCGTCAGCGACGCAAAGGAAGCACGCAAGTCGGTGTTCTACGCGACTGGCTTCATCGGTTACTTCTACATCCTGACCTTCATCATCGGCTTCGGCGCCATCCTGCTGGTCAGCACCAACCCGGCCTTCAAGGACGCCGCCGGCGCCCTGCTGGGTGGTAACAACATGGCTGCGGTACACCTGGCCAACGCCGTAGGCGGCAGCCTGTTCCTCGGCTTCATCTCGGCCGTGGCCTTCGCCACCATCCTCGCTGTGGTTGCCGGCCTGACCCTGGCCGGGGCTTCGGCGGTGTCCCACGATCTGTACGCCAGCGTGGTCAAGAAGGGCAAAGCCAGCGAGAAGGATGAGCTGCGCGTGTCCAAGATCACCACCCTTGCCTTGGGTGTACTGGCCATCGGCCTGGGCATCCTGTTCGAGAAGCAGAACATCGCCTTCATGGTGGGCCTGGCCTTCTCCATCGCGGCCAGCTGCAACTTCCCAGTGCTGATCCTTTCGATGTACTGGAAGAAGCTGACCACACGCGGTGCGATGATAGGCGGCTGGATGGGCCTGGTGACTGCCGTAGCGCTGATGGTGCTTGGTCCGACCATTTGGGTGCAGATCCTCGGCAATGCGACGGCGATTTACCCTTATGAATACCCGGCGCTGTTCTCCATTGCCGTGGCCTTCATCGGTATCTGGTTCTTCTCGATTACCGACAAGTCCGTTGCTGCCGACGAAGAGCGTGCGCGCTTCTACCCGCAGTTCGTTCGCTCGCAGACCGGCCTGGGTGCCAGCGGCGCTGTAGCGCACTGATCCGCAATCACTTGCATGATTTTGGGGCAGCCTTCGGGCTGCCCTTTTTTGTTGGGCTTGGCGGGTGGTCGGGGGGCGAAGCTCACCTCTGGCCTGGGCCGTATGGGACATACAATGTCAGAAGCGTATCGAGCCTTCAGGGAGCTGAAATGCTCTACCATCTCGCTGCCGATGCTGTGCTCATCCTGCACCTCGCCTTCATCCTTTCCGTGGTTCTGGGCGGGGCGCTGGTACTGCGTTGGCCGCGCTTGGCGCTTATTCACCTGCCAACGGCTGTCTGGGGCGCGACGGTCGAGTTCCTGCACCTGACCTGCCCACTCACACCACTGGAAAACCACTTTCGCCACTTGGCAGGCCTGCAGGGCTACAGCGACGGCTTCATCGAAAACTATTTACTCCCTGTCATCTACCCGAGCGGGCTGACCCCCTCCATCCAGATCGTGCTGGGCAGCGTGGTGGTGGCCGTCAACCTGGCGCTCTATCTGGTCCTGCTCCACCGGCTGACGCGGCGTCGCTAGTTCTGGTTTGCCTTCATCATTCAGCGCTGTGATTGAGGGCCGGGCCTTCAAAGGCCTTCGCTACACTGCGACCTACTCAACGCACACACCAGAAAGGCACCTCACCATGCAAAACCGCATCATGATCACTGGCGCCGGTTCCGGCCTCGGGCGGGAAATTGCCCTGCGCTGGGCGCGCGAAGGTTGGAAGCTGGCCCTGTCCGACGTCAACGAACCTGGCCTGGCGGAAACCCTCAAGCTGGTCCGCGAGGCCGGCGGCGACGGATTTACCCTGCGTTGTGATGTGCGCGACTACAGTCAGCTGACCGCCTTTGCCCAGACCTGCGAAGAAAAACTCGGTGGCATCGACGTGATCGTGAACAACGCCGGTGTGGCCTCGGGCGGTTTCTTCGATGAGCTGTCGCTGGAGGACTGGGACTGGCAGATCGCAATCAACCTGATGGGAGTGGTCAAGGGGTGCAAAGCATTCCTGCCGATGTTGCAACGCAGCCGGGGCAGGATCATCAACATCGCCTCCATGGCCGCGCTGATGCAGGGGCCGGCGATGAGCAACTACAACGTGGCCAAGGCAGGCGTCGTGGCGCTGTCCGAGAGCCTGCTGATCGAACTGAAAGAAGAGGGCGTCGGCGTCCATGTGGTTTGCCCGTCGTTCTTCCAGACCAACCTGCTGGATTCGTTCCGTGGCCCGACCCCGACCATGAAGCAGCAGGTCGGTAAGCTGCTGGAGAGCTCGCCCATCAGTGCAGCCGATATCGCTGATTACATCTATGACGAAGTGGCTGCGGGGCGCTTCATGATCCTGCCTCACGAGCAAGGCCGGATGGCCTGGGCACTGAAGCAGAAGAACCCGCAAGCCCTCTACGATGAGATGGCCAGCATGGCGGCGAAGATGCGTGCGAAGAGCCGCACCGTGACCTGATTTCCACTGTCCGATCGGTCAGCTTCTGCCGTTTGCAGGGTTGCCGGGCAGCGGGCCGGGGGAGTAGGGTTTCACTCCCCGGCTGTCTGGCCGCACTGCATGGAACTACAGTGAAACCCGCCTCCCGAGCCTTGCTCATGGCCGCCCTGGTGCTGGCCGCTATCAACCTGCGGCCCGGCATTACCTCCCTGGCGCCCTTGATCGAGCGCATCGCCCACGAATTGTCGCTGAGTCGTGGTCTGATCAGCCTCACTACTGCTTTGCCGGTCCTCTGCATGGGCCTGCTGGCTCCCCTGGCGCCACGCCTGGCGGTGCGTTTTGGCCTCGAGCGGGTCATTACGGCGTGCCTGCTGCTGATTGGCGTGGCCCTGGTAGCGCGATTGGCGGGTCATGCCAGCAGCGTGCTGATTGTTAGTGCGGTGGTGCTCGGGGCCGGCATCGCCATCGCCGGCCCATTGCTCTCGGGCTTCATCAAACGTCAGTTCCATGATCAGGTTGGCCGCGTCGTTGCCTGGTATTCCCTGAGCATGACCATTGGCGGGGCTGGTGGCGCCGTGCTCACCCCGCCCGTGACCCAGCTTCTGGGTGATCAATGGCACTGGGGGCTGGCGTTCTGGGCGCTACCCGCTCTGCTGGCCTTGCTGCTTTGGCTGCGCTTGCCCAATCGTCCCAAGCCAGCCGGCGAGGTGGCGCATGGAGGGCTGCCATGGCGTGAGCCGCGTGCGTGGTTGATCACCGCGTTTTTTGCCCTGCAGGCAGGCCTGTTCTATGCGCTGACCACCTGGCTCGTGGCGCGCTACCACGAGGCCGGATTCAGCCTGCTGCGCAGCAACAGCCTGTTCAGCCTCTTCATGCTGGTGGGCCTGCCGAGCGCCTTCGTCCTGCCCTGGTTGGCCCAGCGCTTCGACAACCGTTATCTGCTGCTTCTGTTTTGCGGCCTCGTCAGTTCACTCTGCCTGGGCATGATCACCTTGCTGCCGACAGTTGTCCCCGAGCTCTGGGCGATGTTGCTGGGCCTGGGGCTGAGCGGTTCTTTCGCGCTGTCCATGGTGTTGCCGCTCTATGAGGTCCATACCCCCATCGCGGTCAGTCGCTGGACGGCAATGATGCTGTTCGCCGGCTATGGCCTGGCTTGCCTGACTCCGGTCCTGGCCGGCCTGGGGCGTGACCTGGCGGGCAGCTACCAGATGCCATTCATGATCATCACCATGCTGGCGCTCATCATGTGTCTGCTGGCCTGGCTGCTTGGGCGCGGGCGGCGCTGAGGACTTCGACGCAGTTCCTTCCTTGCACGGCAGTCCTGTGTTAGAAGGCTGCCACTGTTTCAATGGAGTGCTCGCGTGGAGTCTGAGTCCGTCGTCTATGGTTGCATCCGTGACTGGCCGTCACTCGACGACCAGGAGCACAGTCTGCGTCGCGCTGCCAACATGGACGTCCTGGCCGGGCTGCCGAGCGGCGAGTCCTGGCCCTTCCTCGGGCGCGAGATGTTCTCCTGCTGCGAGCAACCAGGGGCCGGGCTGTTCCGTACCCAGGTGATCCACTTCGGTGCCAGTTACCCGGCCGTCGAATACGAATGGAGCCTCTGGGTGAAGGAGTTCGAAGCCCTGCTCAGGCAGCTCTATTGGAGCAGCGCCGTGGTGCATCTGGAAACCGAGCTCAATGGAATCCACACCTTCCGCTGGGAAAGCGAGCAGGGGCTGCACAGCCCCAAGGAAGAGAATCTGCGCGTACGTTGCGCCTGGGAGCGCGAAGGCGGCGTGCGCGGCTAGCTCCTCGTACCCTCTGGCACAGGGCCGGGTAGGGATGCCCCAAATCTTACGAGAGCCACCCGATGCTCAACTACCTCTGGTTTTTTCTTGCCGCCCTGTTCGAGATCGGCGGTTGTTACGCCTTCTGGCTTTGGCTGCGAATGGACAAGAGTGCCTGGTGGATCGCCCCGGGGTTGCTCAGTCTGACCCTGTTCGCCTTGCTGCTGACGCGCGTCGAGGCTGCCTATGCCGGCCGTGCCTATGCCGCTTACGGCGGTATCTACATCGTTGCCTCGTTGTGCTGGCTCGGCGTGATCGAGCGTACTCGCCCGTTGGCCAGCGACTGGCTCGGCGCTGCGATTTGCCTTCTCGGCGCTACCATCATCCTGCTCGGGCCGCGCTTCTCATCCAGCTGAAAGCAGGTTGAAATCAACAGCCTCGTGCTAGAGCGATTGCGGCGCAAAGTTCGGGAAAACCGACGAAAGGCACGGGCTTTTCAGTGAATTTGTCATCAATCCGTAGCCGAACTTCTACACTCTGGATCTACAGATTCTTGGTGCTATGTGCTTTGTTTTGAGGTCGTCGAAAGGCGGCCTTTTTTCTGCCCGGGTATTTTGTCGCGCGTTTGTGGCCTCCCAGGGCCAATCCCTTTCTGCTCTGAGCGGCACACCCGCGTTTGCTGCTCACGCAGTCTCGTGTTTCCAACTGGCGCATGTTCCACGAACTCATCGCCTCGAACCCGGTGGGTCCCGGATGTATACGCTGGGGATGGTTTTAGGGGCACTTCATCGCCTTTGCATCAAGCTGCTCGGCCTAAAAAATCTTGATTCGTTCAAATAGTTAGAGCCTCCGATCGGCTGTTTTCCAATCTGGATGCTGTTTTGACGCTGCAGGAGCCCCCGACTACTACTGAACAGCATCCCCGAGTAGCGGGGGTATCAGAAATTCACGAGTTTGCGCTGGACCGGATAGGTATTGCTAGGGATCTGCCGGTTTCTGCCATGTGATCTGGGCTGCTTGTGGCCTGTGCATTGCCAAGGCTTTCTCTCGCGGTGGGCGGGGTTACGTGCTGGCGTCATGGGGCTGCTCGGTTTGAGAGAGGCAGCAAGATGGTTGGCTCGGCAAGGCAGCCATTGGCTCGATCGGTTCGCGCACATTTCACGTCCACCAGCGCTCGGCTTGTCGCCTATTCACTGGTCTGCCTGCTGGCGTCCCATGCGGCTGTGGCCGAGGCACCCCAGGACGATGCCAAGTGGCTGGAGCCTGCCCGTTCAAGGCTGATGCAGGAAAAAGGTGGCTTGCCCTTTTTCCCCCATCGGGCCAACACCCCGAACAATGCGGTGTTGAGCATCAAGGACTTTGACGATGCGCAGGTATGCGGTGCCTGCCATACGGAAATCTATCAGCAATGGCGCAGTTCCATGATGTCCCATGCCTGGGAAGACCCGATCTACCGCGCCTTGCTCCGGCATGCGAGCCAGGCGACCGAAGGGCGTGTGGATAACTTTTGCACCGGCTGCCACACCCCCATCGGCCTGACCACCGGGCAGATAACCTCCTCGGTCAACCGCGCTTCGATCGAATTCACTGCCGAACACAATCCCATGCCCGGCGTAGATTGCGAAACTTGCCACAACATCAGTGCCCGCACCGGGCTGGATAACGGTGCGTATGTGCTGAGCCCGCGGGCCCACGGCAAGCCGACCAAGTTCGGTCCGCGCCGGGACGCGGTTTCTCCGTATCACGACACGGTGTATTCGGGGCTGCATACCCGCTCGGACTTCTGCGCCACCTGCCACAACGTCACCCACCCGTTCAGCTCGGTAGCGGTGGAGCGGACCTATGATGAATGGCTGGAAAGCCCGTACAGCTTCAATGGCGAGACCTGCCAGAGTTGCCATATGCCAGGCTTCGTCGGAAAAGCGGCGATGATGGGGCCGGAGCGTGACGATGTGGCCTCGCACTGGTTCAGCGGCGCCAATGCGGCGGTGCTGGAGTACCTAGGCCAGAAAGAGGCAGCGCAACGTGCGCGTTCATCGCTGCGGGAGGCCGCGCAGATCGAGTTCTTCCATGTCCCGGATCGCATTCTGCCAGGGCAACAGGTATCCGTGAGGGTGAAGGTGGCCAATGTCGGTGCCGGGCACAAATTGCCGACGGGCTTCCCCGAAGGGCGTGAGGTGTGGATCGACTTTCATGCGGTCGACGCGATGGGAACCGAGTTCTACCGCCTGGGGGCCATCAAGGACGGCGCCACCGAGCCCGGTACGCGCAACTTCAAGGTTCACCTGGGGGACAAGGACGGCAAGGAGTTGGACATCGAGGTCTGGAACGCCACTCAGATCCTCTCGGATAACCGCATCCTGCCCAAGGGCTATGACATCCGTGAGTTTTCTTTTCAGGTGCCGTCCACTGCGGTGAGCCCGATCACTCTGACCGCTGAACTGAACTACTGGCCCTTCCCACAGCGGCTGGTGGATTTCCTGCTGGGCAAGGACAAGCTGCAGGTGGAGATTCTTCAGATGGCCACGATCAGCCAGCATGTTGTCCTGGCTCCGACGGAGCCGGGTGTGGCGGCGGCCGGGGTTGGCAGTGGCCCCTGAATGGTGGCCATTGGGCTCAATGTCGCGCTCTGTCTGACCCCGAGGCTGCGTTGCTTTCAGTCCTCAAGCCACTCCCTGGGCACGTCCAGTTTCAGCATGAGTTGGCATTGCTGGCTGTCCGGGTCATAGGCGATGACTGCCTCGCCTTTCGCCAGGGCCTTGCGGACGCGCTCGACGCGAGTGTCCAGCGGGGTGTCGTCGCCATTGTCGGTGCCTTCGCGGGTGACGAAGTCTTCGATCAGGCGGGTCAGGGTGTCGGCTTCAAGCAGGTCGTAGGGGATGAGCATCGAGGTCTCCGGCAAGTGCATGAATGCTAGCGCTGCCGGGCCTCGGTCGTCATCCGTCGATGTTCTGGCGGGCGATGAAACGTTCCAGCGTGCTGTAGAGCAGAATGCTGTCCAGGGGTTTGCCAAGGAAGTCGTCCATGCCAGCGGCGGCGCCTGCCTTGCGGTGCTCTTCGAGTATGTGGGCGGTCAAGGCGACGATCGGGACGGCCGGCCAGTTCCGGCTGCGCTCCAGCTTGCGGATCTGCCGAGTGGCTTCGAAACCGTCCATTTCGGGCATTTCGCAGTCCATGAGTATGAGGTGGATGCCATCCGGATCGCGTTCGTACTCGTCCACTGCAGCCAAGCCGTTGGCAACGGTCCGTACCACATAGCCGCGCTTCTTCAGAAAGCCCTGGACCACCATCTGGTTCACCGGATTGTCCTCGGCGACCAGGATGCAGGGCGTGGCGCTGATGCGCAGGCGCTCTTCCTGCACGGAGGTGCGTTCCTCCAGACGGCGTTCACGATAGAGATCCAGCAGGGTTTCGCGTAGCGGGGCCAGGGTCAGCGGCTGGGTAATGGTGCGTAGCCGCAGGCCTGCACCAGCAGGCAGTGCCTGGCACTGATCGGGAGGGCAGAGCAGCAGCACGCGCTGGCCGCGTTCCAAGTGCGGCCGAAGGCTGTCCAGCCATTTCTCGGGCGCATCCGACCAGGGCGCCATCAGTACCAGCAATGGCGGCATTGTGAATTCTTCGAAGCAGCCTGCCAGCCGGTCAGGGGTCTGGCAACGTTCGCAACGCATGCCCCAGCGGCCGAGCAGGCGGCTAAGTGCGTCGAGCGCGAGGCTATCCCGGGAGACCAGCAGCGCGGAGCGTCCGTCCAGCAGGCGGGCCAGTTCGTCACCGTCCTCGTCGGCGCTCTGCAGGGGGAGCTCGAAGCTGAAGCGGGTACCCTTGCCGACGGTGCTCTGCACGTCGATGGCCCCACCCATCATTTCCACCAGTTCCTTGCTAATGGCCAGCCCCAGGCCGCTGCCACCATAGCGGCGGGTGGTGCTGGAGTCGCCCTGAGAGAAGGAGTCGAAGAGTTGTGCCAGGGCTTCGGCACGGATACCGATGCCGCTATCGCTGATGGCGAACACCAGGTGCGGTTGCTCTTGCGCATCGCGGCGGGTGGAGACGCTCAGGAGGACGTGGCCCTGGGCGGTGAACTTCAGCCCATTGCTGAGCAGGTTCATCAGCACCTGCTTGAGCCGCGTGGGGTCGCCCTTGATTCGCCGAGGCACACCGGCGTCCAGGCTGAGGTGCAGCCCCAGGCCCTTGCCCATGGCCTGCGCGCTGAACAGGCTGAGGGTTTCGGACACCAGTTCCTCGAGGTCGAAGTCGATGGACTCGAGAGCCAGCTTGCCGGACTCGATGCGCGCGTAATCGAGAATGTCGTTGATCACGGCCATCAACGCACTGCCGGAGCTGGAGATGGTCTCGACGTAGTAGCGCTGGCTGCGATCCAGCGAGGTGTCCTTGAGCAGCTGCAACATGCCCAGCACGCCGTTGAGGGGGGTGCGGATCTCATGGCTCATCTTGGCCAGGAAGCGGCTTTTGGACTGGCTCTCGAAGTTTGCCTGCTCGGCTGCCTGGCGTGAGCGGTAACCTTCATCCTTGAGCGTGTTGATGCGGTCGGCGAGGCCGATGGAGAGGGTGATCAGTTCGATGGTGACGCCGATCTTGACCACGGTGGCGCCGAACATGCCCAGGATTTCCACGCCGAGCGAGCCAGCGGTGATCTGCATGAAGGCGAATAGCAGCACACCCCAGGCCAGGGTGTAGTAAGAGCCGTAGCGCAGGCCGCTGCGCCAGACGTAGACGCCGGTGACCAGGAGAAACAGCGAGACGGCCAGCACGATGAGGCTGGCGAGTACGTTCCAGGCCTGCAGGCCAATCAGTGGGGCGCAGACCAGGCTGGCGAGGGTGACTGCCATGAGCCAGCGAAGCGCCAGATCGAGCCGGGGGAAATGCTGCCGCGTGTGCAGGAAGTGCCGGCTGAATTGCACGGCTGTCAGGCAGTGCAGGTACATGAAAATGTAGATCGCGACGGACTGCAGACCGACATGCTGGGGCAGCAGCTTGAACAACATGCCGTCGAAGCAGGCCGCAAGCAGGCCGACGTTGACACTGTAGGCCAGGTACCAGAGATAGGCGGGCTCGCGCAACGAGAGGTAGAGAAAGAGGTTGTAGAAGAACATGGCGAACAGCACGCCATAGAATGCACCAGTGAAGCCCTCGAGGTTCTCCTGGGCTGCGGCACTGGCACCGTAGGTGCTGAACAGCAAGGGAACGAAGAGTGTGCTGGTGCTTTCCACCCGCAGGATCAGTGTGCTCTGGCCAGGCGGCACGCTCAGCGGGAACCAGAAGTTGCGAACCTGCACCGGACGCTGGGCGAAGGCAAACCTGTCGCCACTTTCCTGTTCGCTCACACCACCGTCAGGGGCGACGTAGTAAACGCGGATGTCATCCAGCAGGGGGTAGTTGGCTTCCAGGTAGCCGGCCAGCGGATGCGGCCGGCTGTTGTTCAGATGGACACGGAACCACCATGCGGAGCGGTTCTTGCCGAGATTGGCCTGCTCACCGGCAACGGGGCGGAACGCAGCATTGGGCAGGGCACGGACCTGCTCGAAGCTCAGGCTGCCATTGGGGTCCTCCAGGTAACTTATCCAGGGACCGAGTGAGAGGCGCAGCTCGTCGCGGTCCAGCGGGGCGCCCGCCGAGGCGATCGATGGCAACGTGAGCCACAGCAGGAAAAGTGCCAGACAGAGGCGAGGCATGCGACTACCCATGTTGTTGTTGCTTCCTTGTCTGGCACTTTGCCTGCCGCCGCGTCGCCCATCAAGCGCTGCTGTCTCCTTTGCCAACCAGACTTTCCACGGTCGGGACGCGGGTTTCGCTCTCCATCTGGGCGTCGTGCTCCAGTTGGTGGCTGAAGGCTTCGAGCGATTGCTGGCGGCTGAGGGCGTCGGAGTCGAACACCGGGGGGCTCAGCAGATAGGCGCCGAGCAGGCGCGCTAGAGCCTCCAGGCTGTCGAGATGGGTGCGTTCGTAGCCGTGGGTGGCGTCGCAGCCGAAGGCGAGCAGGGCGGTGCGGATGTCATGGCCGGCGGCCACCGCCGATTGCGCATCGCTGTGGTAGTAGCGGAACAGGTCCCGGCGCAGGGAAATCGCGTGTTCCTCGCCCAGGCGCAGCAAGTGGCGTGAGAGGTGGAAGTCGTACGGGCCGCCGGAGTCCTGCATGGCGACGCTGACGGCATGCTCGCTGGAGTGTTGGCCTGGGGCGACCGGGGCGATGTCGATGCTGACGAACTCGCTGACGTCCCAGGGCAATGCGCCTGCCGCACCGGAGCCGATTTCTTCGGTGATGGTGAAGAGTGGGTGGCAGTCGATGGGAGGCTCCAGCCCTGCCTCGACAATCGCCTTGAGCGCCGTGAGCAAAGCGGCTGCGCCTGCCTTGTCATCAAGGTGGCGTGCGCTGATATGGCCACTTTCAGTGAATTCGGGCAGTGGGTCGAAGGCGACGAAATCGCCAATCGCCACCCCCAGGGTTTCGCAGTCGGCGCGAGTGGTGCTGTAGGCATCGAGCCGCAGCTCTAGGTGGTCCCAGCTGATGGGCAGACTGTCGACGGCCGTATTGAAGGCGTGCCCGGAGGCCATCAGCGGTAACACGCTGCCGCGCAGGACGCGGCTGTCGCAGAACACGCTGACGCGGCTGCCCTCGGCGAAGCGGCTGGACCAACAGCCGACCGGAGCGAGGCCCAGGCGTCCGTTGTCCTTGATCTCGCGGACGATGGCGCCAATGGTGTCCAGATGCGCGGATACGGCACGGTCCGGGCTGTTCTGGCGGCCCTTGAGGGTGGCGCGGATCGTGCCGCGCCGGGTCAGCTCATAGGGGATACCGATCTCATCCAGGCGCTCGGCGACATAGCGCACGATGGTGTCGGTGAAGCCTGTGGGGCTGGGTATGGCGAGCATTTCCAGCAGCACTCGCTGCAGGTAGGTGAGGTCGGGCTCGGGGATGCGGGTAGTCATGGCGTCTCCTTGCGCTCAGCAGCGCCTGCGTTCTCCTCCGGTCTCAGGAAGGCGTCCGACTGAGCGGGAACAACAGATCGATGAAGCGCTCGGCGGTAGGCTGCGGCTGGTGATTGGCCAGGCCAACGCGCTCGTTGGCTTCGATCATCATGTAGTCGGGTTGGTCGGCGGCGGGCACCAGCAGGTCCAGTCCTACCACCGGTATTTCCAGGGTGCGGGCGGCAAGTATCGACGCCTCCGCCAGGGCAGGATGCAGGCGGGCAGTGACGTCTTCCAGGGTTCCGCCGGTATGCAGGTTCGCAGTGCGCCGCACGGCCAGGCGGATGTCCGCGGGCAGCACGTCGTCGTAGCCGTAACCGGCCGCGCGCAAGGTGCGCTCGGTCTCGCCGTCCAGCGGGATGCGGCTTTCGCCGCCTGTGGCAGCCTGACGTCGACGACTTTGCCGTTCGATGAGCTCGTGCAGGGTTCGCTGGCCGTCGCCCACCACTTCAGCGGGGCGGCGAATCGCGGCGGCGACCACTTCGAAGCCAATCACCACGACCCGCAGGTCCAGTCCGTCGTGGCAGCTCTCCAGCAGCACCCGACTGTCGAAATGCCGGGCGTTGTCGATGGCTGCCCGTACCTCGTCGAGCGTGCGCAGGTCCACCGCCACGCCCTGGCCCTGTTCGCCATTCACCGGCTTGACCACCAGGCGGCCATGCTCGGCCAGGAAGGCGGCATTCGCCTTGTCGCTGCCTGCCAGTCGTTGCGTGGGCTGTCGCAGGCCCGCACGGGCCAGGGCCCGATGAGTCAGATGCTTGTCCTGACAGAGCGTCATGCTCACTGCGCTGGTGAGGTCGGACAAGGACTCACGACAACGGATGCGGCGGCCGCCATGGCTGAGGCTGAACAGCCCACCCTCGGCATCATCCACCTGCACGTCGATGCCTCTGCGCAGCGCTTCATCGACGATGATGCGTGCATAAGGGTTGAGCTGCTCATCGGGCCCCGGGCCAATGAACAGCGGCTGGTTGATGCTGTTGCGGCACTTGACGGCGAAGGTGGCCAGCTCGCGAAAGCCAAGCTTGGCGTAAAGGGCCTTGGCTTCGTGGTTGTCATGCAGTACAGACAGGTCGAGGTAACTCAGGCCTCGGCTAAGAAAGTGTTCGACCAGATGCCGCACCAGCGCTTCGCCGATGCCGGGCCGGCTGGACTGTGGATCGACCGCCAGGCACCAGAGGCTGGAGCCGCCGTCGGGGTCGGCAAAGGCCTTGGTGTGGTTGAGGCCCATGGCGCTGCCGATGATCTGGTGATTGGCTTCGTCTTCGACCAGCCAGTACACCGGCCCGCCGAGGTGGCGCGGGGTGATGCAGGACGGATTAACCGGCAGCATGCCGCGGCAACGGTAGAGCTGGTTGATGGCCTGCCAATCGGCATTGCTTTGTGCGCGGCGGATACGAAAGCCACGAAAGCCTCGGTGCGCTGGCCGGTAGTCGGAGAACCAGAGTCGCAATGTGTCGGATGGGTCGAGGAAGAGTTGCTGTGGTGCCTGCGCCAGGACCTGCTGCGGCGCTGCCACGTAGAGCGCGATGTCACGTTCGCCGGTCCGTTCGGCCAACAGCTCCTGCGCGAGGCTGGCGGGCGTCGAAAAGGTGTGGCCGAGCAGCAGGCGGCCCCAGCCGCAGTGCAGTACTTGCGGGGCGCGCTGCCCCGGTTGGTGCCCTTCGGCCAGACGCGCCTGCAAGCGTTGGTAGGTTGGTGGCTGGCCGCGGAGCAGGCGTTGGCTGTGCTGAATGTAAGCCTTCATGGGATTCCTCCTAGATGCCCTGCTGGTTGAGCCAGAGATGCAGCGCTGCCATTTGCCACAGTTTCGAACCGTGCAACGGCGTGATGTCCTCGGATGGGCTGGCCAGCAGGCGTTCGAGCATGGCTGGCTGGAACAGGCCGCGATCCTGGCTCGGGTCCAGCAGCAGTTCGCGCACCCAGCCGAGCGTCCGGCCTTGCAGGTGCTTGAGGCCGGGCACCGGGAAGTAACCTTTGGGGCGATCGATGACGGCGTGGGGGATCACCTGGCGAGCCGCAGCCTTGAGCACCTGCTTGCCGCCATCACCCAGTTTGAAGCGGGAGGGGATGCGCGCGGACAGCTCCACCACCCGGTAATCGAGGAACGGCACGCGCGCCTCCAGGCCCCAGGCCATGGTCATGTTGTCGACGCGTTTCACCGGGTCCTCGACCAGCATCACGGTGCTGTCCAGGCGCAGGGCCTTGTCTACTGGCTCGAGGGCTCCGGGGCGCTCGAAATGCTGGCGGACGAAGTCGCCGGCCAGGTCGTCGGTCAGCCAGGCGGGCTGCACGGTGGCCTGGTACTCGAGATGGCTGCGGTCAAAGAAGGCTGCGCGATAGCTGTTGAACGGATCGCAGGTGTCCACCAACGGCGGATACCAGTGATAGCCGCCAAGCAGTTCGTCGGCGCCCTGGCCGCTCTGCACCACCTTGCAGTACCTGGAAACTTCGCGTGCCAGCAAATAGAAGGCGATGCAGTCATGGCTGACCATTGGCTCACTCATGGCGGCAAAGGCCTGGGGCAACTGCTCCAGAACCTCATGTTCGTCTATGCGCAGCTGTTGATGACGGGTGCCGTAGTGGTGCGCGATGAGGTCGGAATATTCGAACTCATCACCGCGTTCGCCCCCGGCATCCGCAAAGCCGATGGAGAAGGTGGCGAGTTCCTCTACCCCAGCCTCGGCCAACAGACCCACCAGCAGGCTGGAGTCCACTCCGCCGGAAAGCAGCACTCCCACTTCTCGGGCTGCCCGCTGGCGCACCGCCACGGCGTCGCGCAGGCTGGCCAGGAGCAGGTCGCGCCAGTCCTCCAGGCCGAGGTCGTGCTCTGAGTCGCTGGGACCGTAATGGAGCTGCCACCAAGTGCCCTGACTGCTGTTGCCGTCGGCGTCGATTTGCAGCCAGCTTGCCGCCGGCAGCTTTTCGACGCCCTTGACCAGGGTATGCGGGGCCGGCACTACAGAATGAAAGTTGAGGTAATAGTTGAGCGCCTGGGCATTCAGACTGGTGTCAATATCACCGCCTTGCAGTAGCGCCGGCAGGCTGGAGGCAAAGCGCAGGCGCTGTCTGGTGCGCGAGAGGTAGAGCGGCTTGATGCCGAGGCGGTCGCGAGCGAGGAACAGACGTTGGCTGTCGCGCTCCCAGATGGCCAGGGCGAACATGCCGTTGAGCTTGGGCAGCATGTCTTTGCCCCACGCATGCCAGGCTTTGAGCAGAACTTCGGTATCGCCATCGGAATGGAAGCGATAGCCGAGCGCCAGCAGCTCCTTGCGTAGTTCGGGGTAGTTGTAGATAGCGCCGTTGAACACCATGGCCAACCCGTATTCCAGGTCCAGCATGGGCTGCCCTGAGGCTGCGGCCAGGTCCATGATCTTCAAGCGACGATGGCCGAGGGCGATCGGGCCCTGGCTATGCAAACCCCAGGCATCGGGACCGCGAGGGGCGAGGTGGTGGGTGATTCGGTCGAGGGCGGCCAGGTCGGCCGGTTGTTTGTCGAAACGCAGTTCTCCAGAAATCCCGCACATAGTTCCTTACCGGTGTTGCCGTTGGGGAGGGCTTGGAGTCTGCGTCCTGGCCGCCGCACCCGCGCGTCGGGGAGGGACATGCTCAACAGGCTCCTAGGGGTCCGACCCCAGGAGCCTTTCATGAGTTTTATATCGATCTGTTATAGGCCGTCAGTTGCCTCAGCTGATCAGCTTCTGTGCGGCCAGCGACAGGCTGACGGCCACCAGCATCAGGGCGAACAGACGTTGCAGGGTTTCGCCACCCAGCCGAACCGCGAGCTGGTTGCCGCCGAGCACCCCCAACGCTCCGCCAGCAGCCAGGCCGCCGAGAAGCAGCATTGGTGGCTGGGCACCACTGAGGTAGAGCAGGAAGCCGCCACCGGAAACCAATGCGATCACAGCCATCGAGGTGGCGGTGGCAGCGAGCATCCCGAGTGGAGTGAACCAGAGTAGCGCTGGCACGATGAGGAATCCTCCACCCACGCCCATCACCCCGGATAGCAGGCCGACGGCCAGTCCGATCGCCACCAGCGGTCTGCTGTGCAGTGCGCCGGATGCTCTCTGGGGTACGCCGGCGCCTCGCCACATGCGCCAGGCCGACCAGAGCACCAGCAGGCAGAAGCCGAGGATAAGGACGAACTCCGGGATGAAGCGCCCGAACCACTGGCCGGCGGCATTTCCGGGCAGGCCGCTCAGGGCCAGGAGCAGCACGGGGCGCCAGGCCACTTGGCCTTGAACGGCCCGCGGCATGGCACCGATAGCGGCGGAGAGTGCGACGGCGCCGAGGCTTACACCGATGGCATCACGCAATGGCAGGTGCAGGCTGAGTAGCAGCGGTAGGGCCACCAGGGAGCCACCTGCACCGGTCAGGCCCAGCAACAGGCCGAGCACAGTGCCGATGCCGAGGGCCTCGAGCAGCAACAGGTCAACGGTCATGCCTTCTGCCTGCGAATCAGTTGGCGCAGGGAAAAACGGTTCGGGTGGCAGGCTTCGGCCACGCTACGCGGCACGGGTAGCGGCTCGTCATCGAGCCAGGCTGCCAGCAGCTCACCGGAGAGCGGCGCCGTGATTAGCCCGCGCGAGCCATGGCCGCTGTTGATGTAGAGGCCATCGAGCCAGGGAGCGGTGATGTCTGGTACCTGCCGGGCATCCTTGGACAGCACCGCATAGGTCTTCGCGAAGGCAGCGCTATCGGCCAGGGGGCCGACGATGGGCAGGTAGTCCGGGCTGGTGCAGCGGAAGGCGGCACGCCCCTGGAGTGTTGCCGGATCGAGGCGTTCGGCTTGCAGGCGGCTGGTGAGGTCCGGGGATATCTCTTCTAGCAGTCGCAGGTTGCCTTGATGTTCGGCCACCGTTGGCTCCAGATCATCGCTGTGGAAGTCGAAGCTGGCCCCAAGGGTGTGTTCGCCACAACGGGGCGGTGCGACGTAGCCCTCAGCACAGAGCACAGTCCGTAATCCGGCGCTCAGTGGCGTAGCCGGCAGGCAGCTGATCTGACCACGAATGCGCTTGAGCTGAAGATCCACTGTCTGCGGAAAGCGCAGCACTTCGGCGGCCCCGGCCAACACCACCACGGGCGCGATGGCGAGGCGTTGCCCATTGGCATAGGCGCACCAGAGACCGTCTTCGCGATGCAGCTCCAGGGCTTCGCAGTGGGGCCGCAGGCGGATGTTCGGATGTGCCGCCAGCAGGCGGCAGAGCGCAGGGGGGTGAACCCAGCCGGCCTCTGGGTAGTAGAGACCGCCGGCAGGCAACGCGACGCCTGCCAGGTCTTCGGCCTGCTGCCGGTCCAGGCTGTGCAGCAGCTGATGGGGGAAGGCGTCGGCCAACTTGGCCTGGCGCTTCGCTTCCTGGCCATCGAACGCCAATTGCAGGACGCCACAACCCTGCCAATCCACGCCGAGTTCGAGGCGTTGCAGCAGACGACGGGTATGGCCGAAGCCGCTGACGATCAGCCGCGATAGGGGCGTCCCGTGGGCGGACAGCTTCAGGTAGAGCACACCTTGTGGATTGCCGGACGCCTCCTGGGCGATGGCTTCATGGCGCTCCAGCAAGGTGACCTGCCAGCCCCGCGCGGCCAGGCTAGCGGCGCTGGCGCATCCGGCCAGTCCAGCGCCGATAACCAGCGCTTCGCGCAGTGCCGGCTGATAGCGTGGTCGGGCATACCAGGGGCTGGCCTGGAGGGTGGCCTCACCCTCGAAGACGCCTTTGCTCATTTCCCACTTCTTGCCGAAGCCGGGGACGCGCTTGATGCGGAAGCCCGCGTCGTTAAGCGCGCGTCTGACGAAACCGGCGCTGGTGAAGGTGGCGAGGGTGGTGCCGGGGTGTGACAGCCGGGCCAACTGGGCAATTAGCTCGGTATTCCACATTTCCGGGTTCTTGGCCGGCGCGAAACCGTCGAGGAACCAGGCGTCTATGCGCGCGTCCAGTTCCGGCAGACAATCCTGAGCATCGCCGACCATCAGGGTCAGCACTACACGCCCGCTGTCGAACACCAGGCGCTGGAAGCCGGGATGGATAGCGATGTATTGCTCCAGCAATTGCTGGGTGAATGGTGCCAAGTCCGGCCAGAGTGCGAGGGCGCGCTCCAGGTCGGGGCGGGCAAGGGGGAACTTCTCCACGCTGACGAAGTGCAGCCGCGTACCAGCAGGGGCGGTCCGCTCGAAGAGCTGCCAGGCGCAGAGGAAATTGAGCCCGGTACCGAAGCCGGTTTCGCCGATACAGAATTGGCTTTGTTGCGGCAGGGCGGCGAATGCTTCGGCCAGATCGTTGCCGGCGAGGAAGACGTGGCGCGTCTCGTCGATGCCGGAGTCGGGGGAGAAATAGACGTCGTCGAACTCACGCGAGAGCGGCAGGCCTCGCTCATCCCAGTCAATACGGGCATGGTGAAAATCGGGCATGGGGTATTCCGTGACGGCGAAGCGGGAATGGTAGCCGATTGGAGGGATTGGCTGGGCACTGCGAGATTCAGATCGATGTGTGCATCCCTGCGGTGGCGCACCAGACATCCCGTCGCGCTTCCGCTACCTTTTCTTCATTAGCCAAGGAGGTCTGCATGTTCGAATCCGCTGAAATCGGCCACTCCATTGACAAGGAAACCTATGAGAAGGCCGTGCTGGAGCTGCGCGAAGCCCTGCTGGATGCGCAGTTCGAGCTGAAGGAGCAGGCACGCTTTCCGGTGATCATCCTGATCAACGGTGTCGAGGGCGCTGGCAAAGGCGAAACGGTCAAGCTGCTCAACGAGTGGATGGACCCGCGCCTGATCCACGTCGAGAGCTTTCTGCTCCCCACTGACGAGGAGCTGGCGCGGCCGCCGCAGTGGCGGTTCTGGCGCAAATTGCCACCCAAGGGCACCACCGGGATCTTCTTCGGCAATTGGTACAGTCAGATGATCTACGCGCGGGTCGAAGGCGATATCAAGGACGCCCGATTGGACCAAGCCATCGGCGAGGTGGAAAGCTTCGAACGCATGCTCTGCGACGAAGGGGCACTGATTTTCAAGTTCTGGTTCCACCTGTCCAAGAAACAACTCAAGGAGCGCCTCAAGACGCTGGAGAAGGACCCGCAGCGCAGTTGGCAGATCAGCCCGCTGGACTGGAAACAAACCGAGGTATACGACCGTTTCGTGCGTTTCGGTGAGCGTGTGCTGCGCCGCACCAGCCGTGACTATGCGCCCTGGTATGTGATCGAGGGCTATGACGAGAACTATCGCAGCTTGAGCGTTGGGCGGATCATCCTCGAGGGGCTGCAGGCCGCGCTTAAAGTGACCGAGCGGCGCGCACACCATCCTCACGCAGCGCCGCTGGTGGCTAGCCTGGACAATCGAAACCTGGTGGCCAGCCTTGACCTCAGCCGTGCGCTGGACAAGGACGAGTACAAGGAACAACTGGCCACCGAGCAAGCTCGGCTGTCGGGCCTGATGCGTGACAAACGCATGCGTGGGCATGCCTTGATGGCGGTGTTCGAGGGCAACGACGCTGCTGGCAAGGGTGGGGCGATCCGCCGGGTCACTGGCGCCCTGGACCCGCGGCAGTACCGCACGGTGCCCGTCGCCGCCCCTACTGAGGAGGAGCGCGCGCAGCCCTATCTCTGGCGCTTCTGGCGCCATGTGCCGGCGCGCGGACAGTTCACCATCTTCGACCGCTCCTGGTATGGCCGGGTGCTGGTCGAGCGGGTCGAGGGTTTCTGCTCCCAGTCCGATTGGCTGCGTGCCTATGGCGAGATCAATGACTTCGAGGAGCAGCTGTACAACTACGGCATCGTGCTAGTGAAGTTCTGGTTGTCCATCGATAAGGAAACCCAGATGCAGCGCTTCAAGGAGCGCGAGGAAATCGCTTTCAAGCGTTACAAGATCACCGAAGACGACTGGCGCAATCGCGACAAGTGGGATCTCTACGCGGATGCCGTGGGCGACATGGTGGATCGTACCAGCACCGAGATCGCGCCCTGGACCCTGGTGGAGGCAAACGACAAGCGCTTCGCACGGGTGAAAGTGCTGCGCACCCTCAACGAGGCACTGGAGGCTGCATTCAAGAGCAAATGAGTGCGGGATGGCGGCGCATACGTCCAGTGAATGATCGTGGTGGATAAGTATTGGCAGGAACTATCCTCGCCTCACCTTCCATCCGAACAAGAACGAGGTGTGTCATGCGTGAAGTGGTGATAGTCGACAGCGTGCGAACTGGTCTGGCCAAATCCTTTCGCGGCAAGTTCAACATGACCCGGCCGGACGACATGGCCGCCCATTGCGTGAACGCCCTGCTTGCACGCAACGAACTGGACCCCGCGCTGGTGGATGACTGCGTGGTGGGCGCCGGCTCCAACGAAGGTGCTCAGGGCCACAATATCGGCCGCAACGTGGCGGTGCTGTCGGGCCTGGGCATCCAGGTCGCCGGCATGACTCTCAACCGCTACTGCTCCTCCGGCCTGCAAGCCATCGCCATCGCGGCCAACCAGATCGCCTCGGGTTGCAGCGATGTGATGGTGGCCGGTGGCGTCGAGTCCATCACCCTGACCCTCAAGAGCATCAATCAGGACAATTTCGTCAACCCGCTGCTCAAGGCCCAGCATCCAGGCATCTACTACCCCATGGGACAGACTGCCGAGATTGTCGCTCGCCGCTATGGCGTCACCCGTGAGGCTCAGGACCTTTATGCCCTGCAAAGCCAGCTGCGCACAGCCCGTGCTCAAGCCGAGGGACTGTTCGATGACGAAATTGTGCCGATGACGGTGAAGTACTTCGTCGAGGACAAGGCCACCGGCGAAAAGTCTGTAATGGACACCGTGGTGGATCGCGACGACTGCAACCGCGCGGACACGACCCTGGAAGGCCTGGCGTCCCTCAAGCCGGTCTTCTCCGAAGATGGCTCGGTGACTGCCGGCAACTCCTCGCAGCTGTCCGACGGCGCCTCGATGACGCTTCTGATGAGTCTGGACAAGGCCATCGAACTCGGCCTCAAGCCAAAGGCTTTTTTTCGCGGCTTCACCGTGGCTGGCTGCGAGCCTGACGAGATGGGCATCGGCCCGGTGTTTTCCGTGCCCAAGCTACTGAAGGCGCGCGGTCTGTCGGTCGACGACATCGACCTCTGGGAGCTCAACGAGGCCTTTGCCTCGCAGTGCCTCTATGCGCGTGATCGCCTGGGTATCGATAACGAGAAGTACAACGTCAACGGCGGTTCCATCTCCATCGGCCATCCATTCGGCATGACCGGCTCACGGCAGGTCGGCCATCTGGTGCGTGAGCTACAACGTCGCGGCAAGCGCTACGGTATCGTTACCATGTGCGTAGGCGGGGGCATGGGCGCTACCGGGTTGTTCGAGGCGGTGCGCTGAGCCGATCAGATCAATGATCGAAGCCCGGCCTTGTGCCGTAATGCTGCTCACTTAGGCATTGGCGGCAGCGCATATGAGGAGGGGCGTGATCGGCCTTCGGAGCAGTCTGCCACCTCGTAGTCCGGATGAATCCGGGTGCAGCGGTTGGGCTTTTCCCCGATTTCATCCGGGCTACCAAGCTGAAGGCCCCGTAGGAGCGAGCTCTGCTCGCGAAGGAGGCGGGTTCGCGAGCAGAGCTCGCTCCTACGAGAGATACCTGCCCACCAGAAACAACTGCGTGATGGTGTAAAGCCAAAAACGCCGCCCTCCTGCTGAAGGAAAAGCGGCGTTTTTTCTTATGTGAACAGCATTACGGCCTTGTGCCGGGCTTTGCAATTGACCCTGTTCGCGTGAGGGTGGCGTGAGCAACCGCTGACCGTTGGGCTCGCTGGTCGGCTGAAAGCAACCCTGACGTACTGCTTCAGCTTGCCCCTTAACGCGCCCGCCCGGTGAGGATCGCCTGGGCCTGATGCATTCGGCCGATATAGCGCTGTACCGCCCGCTCGGCATCCACCCGCGTGAAGAAGGGGCCCTCGAGAGTCCCCTCGCGGGTTGCGAAGAAATACTGTCCATTCACTGAGCTGACCCGTTCGCTCCGGTAATGGGTGCCGATTGCTGCATCAGTTTCGCGTTGAGCCAACATCGGACCATCTCCTTTCAAAACCCATCTTTGAAGTTTAATCAGCGCCAACGCACCTGCATTGGCAGGCGACGGGTGGCCCGACTGGTACAGTTTCGATCCGCAAGTCCGCTGAACTGTTCCTGTGCCGCTACTGTTGCGGAGCCTAGAATGTGTGCCCGCCCTGGAGGCATGGTGCCGACCAGGGCCCCGCTGAGGTGCGTATGCATATCTCCTCTGGCCGTTGGCTCTACGGCCTGTTCCTCGCCCTTGTGACTGCCGTGCTCTGGGGCGTCCTGCCGATCAAGCTGAAAACCGTTCTGCAGACCATGGACCCGGTCACGGTTACCTGGTACCGCCTGGTGGTGTCCGGCACCCTGCTGTTTCTCTTCCTGTCTGCGACGCGTCGCTTGCCGCCTTTGCGGCCACTCGGAGCGCGCGGCGGGTGGTTGCTTGCCCTGGCCATCGGCGGGTTGGTGGGTAACTACGTGTTCTACCTGATGGGGCTGAAAATGCTCAGTCCGGGAACGACTCAGCTGGTGATCCAGGTGGCGCCGATCCTGTTCCTGTTGAGCAGCCTGTTCTTCTTCAAGGAAAGCTTCAGCCTGGGGCAGGTGGTCGGGCTGCTGGTAACCGTTCTGGGTTTCGGGTTGTTCTTCAACCAGCGCCTGGAGGAGTTGTTCACCTCCATGACCCAGTACACCGTCGGCGTTCTGGTGATCCTGCTTTCGGCGTTCGTCTGGACCTTCTATGGCCTGGCGCAGAAGCAATTGTTGACGGTCTGGAGCTCGCCTCAGGTGATGATGGTGATCTACCTGGGATGCGCCGCACTGCTGACGCCGTGGGCTCACCCGCTGCAGTTGCTCCAGTTGAGCCCGCTGCAAGGTTGGCTGCTACTTGCCTGCTGCCTGAATACCCTGGTGGCCTATGGGGCCTTTGCTGAAGCGCTGGCGCATTGGGAGGCCTCGCGGGTCAGCGCTACGCTGGCGATCACCCCGCTGGTGACCTTTGCCTCCGTGGCCGCTGCTGCCTACCTGTGGCCGGACCATGTTCAGCCCGAGCTGGTCAATGGCATCGCCTACGGCGGCGCGATGCTGGTTGTACTCGGCTCGGCCCTGACGGCGCTGGCACCCTCCCTGATGAACAGCTGGCGGGCACGGCGGATTCAGGCAGCGGTCCTGCCGAGCGATTGAGACAAGTGGGGCTCGGTCCTGATTCGCGAATGAATTCGCGCTCTGCGCCCCCGACAGGTTTCACCCCAGGACATACAAGCGAATTCAACAGCTCTGTCTGCACTCGCTGTGGCCAGGAATGGAGCGTCGAGCGAGGAGCCTCACAGAAGCAAGGGGAACGCCGAGTGCTTGCTCGCGAAAAGCTCGCGATTCACGAGCAAGCTCGCTCCTACAGGGGGTTCAGCCAGTTTCAACACTCAACTGGGACATGGCCAATTCATTCGCGAAAAGTTGCGTGAGGCTCGAGGCTCAGCAGCGAGTACCGAGGGTCTCGGCCTTGCGCAGCCAGGTCTGTCGCTGCTCTTCCGATGAGGGTCGTACAGGGGAGAATTCGGTAAGGCGGCGAGTCTTGATGCCGCAGAAACCGAGTATGGTGCGCACCATCTGCCGATGGGCCGGCGCCCCGTAGATCCAACGGAAGTACCAGGGTGGGGTATCCAGCGTCACCAGAAGGTCCGCCGTGCGGCCGCTCAGCAACTTGTCCCAGGCCTGGGATGACTGCCCGCGATAGCGGAAGGCGAAGCCGGGTAGGAACACTCGGTCGAAGAAACCCTTGAGCAGGGCAGGCAGGCCTCCCCACCAGACTGGATAAATGAACACCAGGTGCTCGGCCCAGTGGATCTGCCGCTGGGCTTCCAGCAGGTCCGGCTCGAGGTTCTGGCTCCGGTCATAGCCTTCGCGCAGGACCGGGTCGAACTCCAGCTCTCCCAGCTTGAGCATTCGTACCACATGGCCTTCGCTGCGTGCGCCCTGGGCATAGGCTTCGCTCAAGGCATGGCAGAGACTGCCGCCTTTGGGAGTGCCAAGGATCATCAGAATGCGCTTGCCATCGCCTTCCAGCGGGGTGGCGCCGTGTTTCGCTCCGTCAGCCATGGTGACCCGCCTCCAGCATGCTTTCCGGGCGTACCCAGGTGTCGAATTCTTCGGCGGTCAGGTAGCCCAGTTGCAGGGCTGCTTCGCGCAGCGTCGTGTTTTCGGCATAAGCCTTCTTGGCGATCTGCGCGGCCTTGTCGTAGCCAATGTGCGGGTTCAGTGCGGTGACCAGCATCAGGCCTCGTTCCAAATGCTCGGCCATGCGCCCGGCGTCGGGCTGCAATCCGGCCACACAGTGCTGCTGGAAGTTGCGGCAGCCATCGGCCAACAGGCGGATGGACTGCAGGATGTTGTGCGCGATCACCGGTTTGAACACGTTCAGTTGCAGATGCCCCTGGCTCGCGGCGAAGCTTATGGTCGCGTCATTGCCGAGGACCTGGCAAACCAGCATCGAAAGGGCTTCGCACTGGGTCGGGTTGACCTTGCCGGGCATGATCGAACTGCCTGGTTCGTTGGCCGGCAGTTTCACCTCGGCGAATCCGGCGCGTGGGCCGGAGCCCAGCAGGCGCAGGTCATTGGCGATTTTCATCAGGGCCACTGCAAGCGTCTTCAGGGCGCCGGATAAGGCGACCAACGGCTCATGGCCAGCCAGTGCGGCGAACTTGTTGGGTGCGGAAATGAAGTGAAAGCCGGTGAGCGCAGCCAGTTCCGCTGCCATGGCGGCTGCGAAGTCATGCGGGGCGTTCAGGCCGGTGCCGACAGCGGTCCCGCCCTGGGCCAGTTCGAGCACCATGGGCAGGGTTGCGCGAATGGCTTTATCGGCGTAGTCGAGTTGGGCGACGAAGGCCGAAAGCTCCTGGCCGAAGGTAATAGGGGTCGCATCCATCATGTGGGTGCGCCCGGTCTTCACCAGATGGGCGTGCCGTACCGACTGCTCGGCGAGACCTCCGGAGAGTTCGCCGATGGCCGGCAGCAGGTCATGCTGGACCGCCCGGGCGACAGCGATGTGCATCGCGGTAGGGAAGCAGTCATTGGAGCTCTGTGCGAAATTCACGTGGTCATTGGGGTGCACCGGGGTTTTGCCGCCACGGCTACCGGTGGCCAGTTCGTTGGCGCGGCCGGCAATGACTTCGTTGACGTTCATGTTGCTCTGGGTGCCGCTGCCGGTCTGCCAGACCACCAGGGGGAACTGGCTGTCGTGTTTGCCGGCGAGCACTTCGTCGGCGGCTTGTTCGATCAGCCGGGCGACATTCGGCGGAAGGTCACCATCACGGCCGTTGACGCGCGCAGCGGCCTTCTTGATCAGCGCCAGCGAATGGATGATGGCAAGCGGCATACGCTCGGCACCAATGGCGAAGTTCTCCAGGGAGCGCTGGGTCTGGGCGCCCCAGTAGGCCTCGTCGGCGACTTCCACGGAACCCAGGCTGTCGGTTTCTGAGCGGCTCATGGCACGTTCTCCGGGTTATTGAATCCGCAGTTTAGGCCGTATCTCGAGCACTCGGTTCAATAGGCCGAGGCGATTACCAGCGCGCATGGGTCGCGCCTAGCCAGCCCTGGACGTTCGTGACCGGCACGCGCTCCCCCACCGGGCTACGCAGCATACCGTCGTAACGGCCGAACCACTGGCGTGTATCGGCGTAGATCGGGCCCAGGCGGGGGCGGGCATGGTGCAGGTGCAGAGGACTGAAAGTGAGCTCCACTCGCCGACAAGCGGTCTCGAGTCGCCAAGGGGCCAATGGCGAGAAGGTGTCCTGAATGATTTGCACCGGACGGTCCAGTTTGGACAGCTTGCCGCCGAACCACAGGGCGTTTTCCGTTAATCCGCTGGCGTCGGTCCAGCCTGATCCAAAGTTGCCAGCGATACCACCTGGGCCGGCGAACGCGGCGCGGGTCCAATGGCTCTTGAAGGGCCAGATGCCACGACCGAAATCCAGAGCAGCGAAGCTCTGGCCAGGTGCGCAGTCAAAGTGGCTATCGCCCAGCTGCACGCCGCCGCTTGCTGGCAAGCCCAGTTGCCGGCTGCAGGCATGGAAGCCTTTCCCTGCCAGCGGGGCGACCAGGTTGACCGAGTCCAGATGTGCAGGGCGCTGCACGTCCAGCGCCACTTGCAGCGGCTGGCCGCCGATAGACGGTGCTGCGACGGTCAGACGGAGGCGGCCCGGGTGTTCTTCCACTTTGATGTGCAGCCGTGGATGCTGGAATTCATGGCTTTCCAGGGGTAAATCAGGCAATGAACAGCCACGGGCGAAGGCGCGCAGCTGGGTGTGGGCTACGGATCTGCCGCTGTTGAGGTCGAGGAAATAGGCGGCGCCATAACCAATGAAGTCGAGATCGGCCAGGGTCAGCGACAACATCCAATGCGGAGTCGTGACGCACCAGTGGTTCCAGCGCTTGCGACGGCCGAAATGCCCAGGGATGGCGCAGTTGAGCCTCGGGCGGCTGGACCAGCCGATGGCGGCCGGGTCGAGCTTACCTTGAGGGTCACACAAGTTGTTGAGCCCGGAAGCATACAGGGCCGAAATAGGGCTATTCATCAGGCACGTCCATGTGTGTGCTGGGTGGCGCTATGCGATCCAGGCTACAAAGGCTTGGGAAGCCTCGCCAATGAGCTGCGGTTGATGCCGAATGAACGCAAGCATGCCCACGGCGCGAAATCATGAGCAAGTGATGGCACTTTGGCAATCATTCAGTGGTGTCTGGTCGCGCACATTTTCGCCGGGATGATGTCTGAACCTGGCGGCTTGAGCCTGGTAACGGCTTGAGCGCAGAATGACCGACTTCCGGGCACAACCCCAGCCCTGTCCAGACAAGGAAACCCGATGACCAAGTTCCGCGTACTCTGCACTGCCGTCCTGCTGGCTTGCGCCAGCGGCCAGGTCCTGGCCGACGCTGCTAGCCACGCTGCCAATGCCGAGCGCTTCCTGAAGCTTGCCCATGCGGACAAGCTGACCGTGCCCGTATACGCCCAGGTCCAGCAAATGTTCGCCCAGCGCTTCGAGCAAACCAAGGCGCCTGCCGCGAAGAAGGCCACCCTCGAGAGTTACCAGGCCAAGGCCAATGCTGCCCTGGACAAGGCCGTCGGTTGGGACAAGCTGAGGCCGGATCTGGTGAAGCTCTACACCAGCAACTTCAGCGAGAGCGAGCTCAAGGACCTGATCGCCTTTTACGAATCGCCGCTGGGCAAGAAGGTGCTGGAGAAGATGCCCGCGCTCACCCAGCAATCCGCCCAGCTCACCCAGAGCCGCCTGGAGAGTGCCGTGCCCGAGGTCAACAAGCTGCTCAGCGACATGACCGGCGAGCTGGCCCCCCAGGATAAGAAAAAGCCCTGAGTGGAGAAGCAGCATGTCCATGCGTGATCGCATCCTGGTCGCCCTGCAAGCGCTCGAACCCCAGCACCTCGACGTGCTGGACGAAAGCCATATGCACAGCCGTGGCCTGGAAACCCACTACAAGGCGGTGATCGTCAGCCCACGGTTCGAAGGACTCCGCGTCGTCAAGCGCCACCAGGCGGTCTACGCCGCCATGGGCGAGCTGATGGGGCAGATCCATGCCCTGGCCCTGCACACCTACACGCCCGATGAGTGGGTGGAGCAGGGCGCGGCACCGGACTCGCCGACGTGCAAGGGCGGCAGTAAGCACGACCATTGAAACCTGCTCCAGGATCCGCTGGCCGCAGCTCGCGAGATCCTGAAGCAGGTTTGTGGGTGCCCGTTGGGCACCTGAGACCTTTTCATGCAGCCAGCAGGCTGTGGCTTTTTGGTAGACTTCGCACCGCGCCGGCCAAGCCGGCGCAGTCGTTTCTATCACCCCGGTCCGCCCCTTACGCGGGCGACCACTGGAGGAAATACCCGCATGACCCAGATCGTTGTTGCGGCGCTGTACAAGTTCGTCTCTCTGAAGGACTACGTTGCGCTGCGCGAACCCCTGCTCAAGACCCTCACCGACAACGGCATCAAAGGCACGTTGCTGCTGGCCGAAGAGGGCATCAACGGCACTGTTTCCGGCACCCGCGAAGGCATAGACGCGTTGCTCGCCTGGCTCAAGGCCGATCCGCGCCTGGCAGACCTGGACCACAAGGAGTCCTACTGCACCGAGCAACCCTTCTATCGCACCAAGGTCAAGCTGAAGAAGGAAATCGTCACCCTCGGCGTACCGGGTGTTGACCCGAACCAGCAGGTCGGCACCTATGTCGAGCCGAAGGACTGGAACGCCCTGATCAGCGACCCCGAGGTGCTGCTGATCGATACCCGCAACGACTACGAAGTGGCCATCGGCACTTTCGAAGGGGCGGTCGATCCCAGAACCAAATCCTTCCGCGAGTTCCCGGACTACATCAAGGCCCATTACGACCCGGCCAAGCACAAGAAGGTCGCCATGTTCTGCACGGGCGGCATCCGCTGCGAAAAGGCGTCCAGCTACATGCTGAACGAAGGCTTTGAGGAGGTTTTCCACCTCAAGGGCGGCATTCTCAAGTACATGGAAGAAGTGCCCCAGGAGGAAACCCTCTGGCGTGGTGACTGTTTTGTTTTCGACAATCGGGTCACTGTGCGCCACGATCTTTCTGAAGGGGATTACGACCAGTGCCATGCTTGCCGTAACCCGATTTCGGTCGAGGATCGCCAATCGCCGCATTACGCACCGGGGATCAGCTGCCCGCACTGCTGGGACAGCCTGAGTGAGAAGACCCGTGCCAGTGCTCGAGAGCGGCAGAAGCAGATCGAGCTCGCCAAGGCGCGCAACTTGCCTCACCCGATCGGCCGCGACCCCCGCCAAGCAACGGAGATGTAAGCGTGTCCAAGGCTCGCCTGCTGTACGTGATGGATCCGATGTGCTCCTGGTGCTGGGGTTTTGCTCCGGTCGCCGAAGCCCTCGCCACGCGAGCCAAGGCCGCCGGTGTGCCGCTGCACCTGGTGGCGGGCGGCCTGCGAGCCGGCCATGGTTCGGCCCTGGATATGAATACTCGGTGCTATATCCTCGAGCATTGGCAAGCCGTGCATCAGGCCACTGGCCAGCCCTTCCGTTTCGAGGGTGCCCTGCCTGACGGCTTCGTCTATGACACCGAGCCGGCCTGCCGGGCACTGGTCGCGGTTCGAGGTCTCGATCCCGCAGCCGTGTGGCCCTTGGTGCGCCGCATCCAGCATGCTTTTTATGCCGAGGGGCGCGACGTGACCCAGGCCTCCACCCTGGTTGAACTGGCCGAGCAGGTGGGCATTCCACGCATCGAGTTCGCCGAGGCCTTCGACGCGGCTGCCACCCGTGAGGCCACTGCGGCGGATTTCACTTGGGTCCAGGACCTGGGCATTGCCGGTTTCCCGACGTTGCTGGCTGAGCGCAATGGCCAGTTGGCGCTGCTGACCAACGGCTATCAGCCTCTGGACGAGCTTGCCCCCTTGCTGGAGCGCTGGCTGGAGCGAGGTCTCCATGCCTGATCGCTTGAGCTGGGCGGAGATCCGCCGTCTGGCCCTGCGCCACAAGAAGGCCCTTTGGCTGGCCAACCTGGCGGCCGTGCTGGCTACGCTCTGCAGCGTGCCGATCCCGCTACTGCTACCGCTGCTGGTAGATGAAGTGCTGCTCGAGCGGGGTGATGCCGCTCTGCGTTTCATGGATAACTTTCTGCCCCTTGCCTGGGAGAATGCCACCGGCTACATCGGCCTGATGCTGCTGACGACCCTGGTGCTGCGTGGCATGGCTCTGGTGTTCAACGTCCTGCAGGCCCGCCTGTTCGCGCAATTGGCCAAGGACATCGTCTACCGCATCCGCATCCGCCTGATCGATAGACTGAAACGTATCTCCCTGGGCGAATACGAGAGCTTGGGGAGCGGTACCGTCACCGCCCACCTGGTGACGGACCTGGATACCCTCGACAAGTTCGTCGGTGAGACCCTTAGTCGTTTCCTGGTGGCGGTGCTCACGCTGACCGGAACGGCGGCGATCCTGGTCTGGATGCATTGGCAACTGGCGCTGCTGATCCTGCTGTTCAACCCGCTGGTGATCTACGCCACGGTGCAGCTCGGCAAGAGAGTCAAGCACCTGAAGAAGCTGGAGAACGACAGCACCGCGCGCTTTACCCAGGCATTGACGGAAACCCTTGAGGCAATCCAGGAGGTGCGCGCCAGCAATCGCCAGGGCTTCTTCTTCGGTCGGCTTGGCCAGCGTGCCCAGGAAGTCCGCGACTATGCCGTGGCCTCGCAGTGGAAAAGCGACGCGTCAGCCCGCACCAGTGGCCTGCTGTTCCAGTTCGGTATCGATTTCTTCCGCGCCGCGGCGATGCTGACGGTGCTGTTCTCCGATCTCTCGATCGGCCAGATGCTCGCGGTGTTCAGCTACCTCTGGTTCATGATCGGCCCGGTTGAGCAGCTCTTGGGCCTGCAGTACTCCTATTACGCTGCCGGCGCGGCCCAGGGACGTATCAACGAGTTGCTGGCGCGGGCCGACGAGCCGCAATACGTCCCCGCGCTGGACCCATTCAAAGGGCGCGACACCGTCGGTATCGAGGTCAGCGGCCTGCGCTTCGCGTACTCCGATGAGCCGGTGCTCGACGGCCTCGACCTGTCCATCGCCCCGGGCGAAAAGGTGGCCATCGTCGGCGCCAGCGGTGGTGGCAAGAGCACGTTGGTGCAGCTGTTGCTCGGCCTCTACCGGGCCCAGGCGGGCAGCATTCGCTTCGGTGGTTGCCGGCTGGAGGAAATCGGCCTGTCCCAGGTACGGGACAATGTCGCGGTGGTGCTGCAGCATCCCGCCCTGTTCAATGACAGCGTCCGCGCCAACCTGACCATGGGCCGCGAACGCTGTGATCAGGCCTGCTGGCGGGCCTTGGAAATCGCCCAGTTGGCCGACACCATCCGGGCCTTGCCGCAAGGGTTGGAGACTGTCGTCGGCCGTTCCGGTGTGCGCCTTTCGGGCGGCCAGCGCCAGCGCCTGGCGATTGCCCGGATGGTGCTCGCCGAGCCCAAGGTGGTGATCCTCGACGAGGCCACTTCAGCCCTGGACGCTGCCACCGAGTACGCCTTGCACCAGGCCCTTGGCACCTTCCTCAATGGCCGCACCACGCTGATCATTGCCCACAGGCTGTCGGCGGTTAAGCAGGCCGATCGCGTGCTGGTATTCGACGGTGGGCATATCGCCGAAGACGGTGATCACCAGCAGTTGATCGCCGTGGGCGGGCTTTACGCCAAGCTTTACGGCCACCTGCAGAACTGAGTGGCCGGGGTGCTCCGGCTTATCCGTAGCGCACGGCTTCCAGGAAGACGACGCGCTGGCCGACGTCATGGAATACCCGTGCCGAGGCAATCTCGTTGCAGTCGATGCCGTCCAGCAGTCCGAGCATGCGTGAGTCCTGTCGGTAGTGCGGGTGCCAGTCCAGCAGACCTTCCAGGAAACCGATTGCGGAAATGCCCGGTCGCATGTTGCCCAGCAGCAGGCGGCCTCCCGGCTTCACCGCATGGAACAGGCGCTGCGCCAGGCGTTCGCAGGTGCGGTCGTCCAGCAGTTCGCAAAGCCCGGCGGAATACACCAGGTCGAATCCATCGAACTCGAACTGCCCGGCCAGCAGCTGTTCCAGAGTGCCCTGCAAGGTCGTGACTCCCAGCGATCCATAGCTGCTTCGAACGGTCGCCAGGCAGGTTTCATCGTCGTCGAAGACGCACATTTCAGCGAACTGACCATGCCGCAGGGCGCGGGAAAGCTCCACTTCGCGGAAGTGTCCGCCGGCAATGCACAGCACGCGGGCCTGTTTGCCGGGCTGGGCGCAGGTATCGTCCAGCGCACGCGCAATGATTCTGCGGCGACAGCGTAGTGCCCGGGCGGCCGGGGCGGTGGTGGCGTAATGGAATAGCTGCCGCGACTGTTTGTCGGGCAGGCCGCTGATGCCCTCGTTGCCGATGCCGAAGAGGTAGTCGAGCAAGAGGGGGTTGCCGCACCGCAAGCTGGCCCTGGCGCGAAAGCGAGTGGGGAAGGGCAGGACATTGCCCGTCTCGGCCGGCGAGTTCGTCGGATCGGCTCGCGGCTTGTCCAGGCACAATCGGAGCCGTTCTAGCTCGATTTGCTTGATGGTTTGTTCCAGGTCTTCCTGTTCGCCAATCTCGTCCACCGGCCACCTCCACTGGTTGTACGTGGCTCCTCGACCCGTGAGGGCTTCCTTGCAACGAATGCGAGGCCGTCATTACGAACAGGACGTTAGTAGATGGCCACGCAGGTGCCATCATTCATGTGAATGAAAGTGGCGACTGTGCAGCAACGGCGAAGCCGACCGGTCGTTGGGGGGCCACAGAGTTACTCGGGAACCTAGGCCTGCAGGCGGGCGAAGAGATTCATCAGCTCGGCCTGGCGTTCGGTTTCAGTCTTGCGGAAGAGGGCGCGCAGCTGGGTGCGTACGGTATTGATCGAAACCTTCAGCTGTTCGGCGCAGGCTTCGGGTGTCATGCCCCGGGCCAGCAGGTCCGCGAGGCGTTGTTCGGCCGGGGTCAGTTGAAAGAGTTCGGCCAGGAGCTGCGTTTGCAGGCGCTGCTCAAGCAGGGCCAGCATGACCAGGGGGCCGTGCCCCAGGTTGGCAAGGCCTGATTCGGTGGGGACCGGCGTCACCAGCAGGCTGGCCGGCGGCTCTCCGCGCAGTTGCAGCCATCCGGCGCGGCGTGCGCCATCACGGCCGCCAGCTTGGCGAACCAGCGCCTGCAGGCGGGAATCCTGCCCATTGCAGTGCAGCCGTCCGCTACGCATGTGCAAGGTGAACGCCGGTTGAGCCAAGCGTTTTTCTGCCTCGCGGTTACAGAACGCCAGGCGGCCATCATCACTGAGCAGCCACACCGGGGTCTGGTGGCGGTCGAGCAGCAGGTCGCGCTTGGCCACTTCCAGTTCCAGGTTCTCGAGCCGCTTGGACATCCGTGCAGCCCTGAGCAGGTGCGGGCTGAGGCGCATCAGCAGGTCTCGGTGGCGACTGTCCGGCAAGGCTGCACCGACGGCCGTGAGCAATGACAGGTAGACGCCTGAGTCAGTCTGCTCATGGAGCTTGATGCAGGAAATGTGGTGCATGCCGTAGGGGATGTGGAATTCCTGGTAGTAGAGGTCGCGGCGGATGCGCTGTGGTCCCAGGTCTTCCAGGTCGTGATACCAGCTGCCAACCGGGCGCGGGACCAGCTTCTCCTTGGCCGGATCGAACTGGTGGTAGTAGCTGTTGTAGGCCTCCACGCTGGCCGGGTCGCACAGGTGAATCGAGGTGACCTGCGGGCGATTTTCCCGCTGGTCGAGGAACAGGAGCGCGCCTTGTTGATGCCCGCTGCTCATGACCAGGCGGTCGAGCAGGGGGCGCCAGGTGTCAGGGTCGAGCACGCATTCGTAGCACAGGTTGACGAGTTCATCGTACAGGCGGTTGTCATCCATTCTTGGCATTGTCCGCGGTCCCTTCGGCTGTCGCTCGATACGGTGTAATGGCGTGTCGCCTTCATATGGCACGGCGCAACCCATCCTGCAAACCACCATTGGTCGGGGTGTCCGTGGGTGACCGCTGTTCCGTCTGGAAGCCTGGTTAGACAGCTTGTAAATAATTCGTTACGAAATCAGGGCGTTTTGCAGGGGCCATCAATGAATGTTTTTACCTGTAAGGAAAACTTGCCGATTCTCGTGGTTGCGAGCGTTCGCCTGTGCTTAGAGCCGCTTGTTCAAGCACCTGGCAGAGAGTGTGATTGGGTCATCCAGGGCGCTACCGCTGCACAGGCAGCGAGCCGCACAGAAGAATAAGACGAGGAGGCCGGATGTACGCCGTGACCCTGATCGAGCAATCCAACCCGATGGGTAGCGACGCCTTGGCGTTCATCAAATTCACCTCCCCTGATGCCGAAGGCATCCCGCAACCGCACCGTGGCATGATCCAGGTCGTCTGATCCCTGAAAACCAAGCCTCGCTGCCCTGCGTTCAAATGCTCGGCAACGGCTGTTGGAGCCCTCATGAATACAGAACTGACCCTCTACGGCTACTGGCGTTCGAGTGCCGCTTACCGCGTCCGTATCGCTCTCAATCTCAAGGGCCTGGTCTACCGCCAGATCGCGGTGCACCTAGTCAAGGACGGTGGCCAGCAGCACCAGCCGGCCTATCGCGAACTGAATCCCCAGGGGCTCGTGCCTCTGCTGATTGATGGTGGCAATGCCGGGGGAGAGGTGCGCATCGCCCAGTCCCTGGCGATCCTCGAATACCTGGAGGAGGTCTTCCCGGTGCCGTCCCTGCTGCCCGCCGACCCGGCGCATCGCGCCCAGGTGCGGTCGCTGGCCCAACACATCGCATGCGACATCCACCCGTTGAACAACCTGCGCGTACTCCAGTACCTCACCGGTGAGCTGGGCGTGTCAGACGAGGCCAAGGACACTTGGTACCGCCATTGGGTCGAGACCGGCCTGGCGGCAGTCGAGCGGGGCCTGGAGGTATTCGGCGGCAAGCTTTCCCTGGGCACGCGGCCGGGCTATCTGGAGGCCTGCCTGATTCCTCAGTTGTATAACGCGCGGCGCTTCAACTGTGACTTGTCGGGCTATCCGCGCATCCTCGATATCGCTGCACGCTGCGAAACCCTCGAAGCGTTCAGGAATGCCGCTCCGGAGGTGCAGCCAGACGCGCAGTAAGAGGTCTACCTGCCTTGCAAACGTCTACCGGGCCACAAGCTCGGTGGGTTCAATCCCGTCACGACAACAACAAAAGGTGACGCAATGAGTGATCTGCAACACTCAGGCGAGCTGAAACGCGGCCTGAAGAATCGCCACATCCAATTGATCGCCCTTGGCGGCGCCATCGGCACCGGCCTGTTCCTGGGCTCGGCCGGGGTGCTGAAGTCTGCCGGGCCGTCGATGATCCTCGGCTACGCCATCTGCGGCTTCATCGCGTTCCTGATCATGCGCCAACTCGGCGAGATGATCGTCGAAGAACCGGTAGCCGGCTCCTTCAGCCATTTCGCGCACAAGTACTGGGGCGGCTTCGCCGGCTTCCTGTCCGGCTGGAACTGCTGGGTGCTCTATACCCTGGTCGGCATGTCCGAGCTGACCGCAGTCGGCAAGTACATCCACTTCTGGTGGCCTGAGGTACCGACATGGGCGACTGCTGCGGTGTTCTTCCTGGTGGTCAACGCCATCAACCTGGCCAACGTGAAGCTGTTCGGCGAGGCCGAATTCTGGTTCGCCATGATCAAGGTGGTGGCCATCGTCGGCATGATCGTCCTCGGCTGCTGGCTGCTGTTCAGTGGCTCGGGTGGTGAGCAGGCTGCGGTCAGCAACCTCTGGGCCCACGGCGGCTTCTTCCCCAACGGCGTGAGCGGCCTGGTGATGGCGATGGCCTTCATCATGTTCTCCTTCGGCGGCCTGGAAATGCTCGGTTTCACCGCTGCCGAGGCCGACAAGCCGAAGCAGGTGATCCCGAAGGCGATCAACCAGGTGATCTACCGCATCCTGATCTTCTATGTCGGCGCGTTGGTCGTGCTGCTGTCGCTGAGCCCCTGGGATGCGCTGCTGCAATCCATCAACAGTGCCGGTGATCCCTACAGCGGCAGCCCCTTCGTGAAGATTTTCGCGCTGATCGGCAGCGACACCGCAGCCCACCTGCTGAACTTCGTAGTCCTCACCGCCGCGCTGTCCGTCTACAACAGCGGCACCTACTGCAACGGTCGCATGCTGCTGGGCCTGGCCGAACAGGGCGACGCCCCGCGTTCCCTGGCCAAGGTGGACAAACGTGGCGTGCCGGTACGTGCGCTGGTGGTCTCCGCGCTTGTGACCTTCCTCGCCGTGGTGGTGAACTATGTGATCCCGCACAACGCGCTGGAACTGCTGATGTCCTTGGTCGTCGCAGCCCTGGTGATCAACTGGGCGATGATCAGCTACTCGCACCTGAAGTTCCGCAAGCGCATGGATCGCGACGGTGTGCGCACCGGCTTCCGCGCGTTCTGGTTCCCTGCGGCGAACTACCTGTGCCTGGCCTTCGTGGCCTTCATTCTCGTGATCATGCTGATGATCCCGGGCATCCAGGTATCCGTGTATGCGATTCCGGTGTGGCTGCTGGTGATGTGGGGCTGCTACCGCCTCAAGCTGTCCAGCAAGGCCCAGGCTGGCAAGGTCGCCGGCTACGAGGTCGGCTGATTGACAGGGGCGAGGTGCCTGGCGCCTCGCCCTTGTTTCCTCTGTGAGTGACTCCTTCTTACTGCCTGCATCCGTGCGGATGCATCAAGGCTTCTTCTGCAAACCATTTGCCCAGGCAATCAACGGTACGGGCTGATCCTCGCGCCAAATGCGTTGCCACAACACTTGCAGACGAGACAGATCGCCCCGGTCCGTCGGCCAGCGCCGGGCCGCTGGCACCAGCTGCCAGCGACCGCCCTGTTGCTCGGCCAGGACGAAGCGGAAAGGGTGGAAGCCGGTCATGCCCAAGCGCAGGTCGGTGACCACCAGCGCCGGGCCGATCTGGTCGTATCGCAGGGTGCCGTGGGTGAACCAGACCAGCCGTTGGTGCTGGGGCGAGTCGCGCAGGTGGCGGGCGAGGGTGGTGCCGCGTGGTATGCGTTCCAGTCTGGGAGGGGCGCTGTCCAGCCAGCTTACCAGCGCTTCATGGTAGTCCTCGCCATCCAGCACGATCACCCGCCAGAGCAGCGAATTGAAGGGCGTCGGTGTGCTGAATATCGCTTGGGCGCGGATGCCTTGACGGTCCAGGACCTGCTCGACGCGCTGTTCGGCCATCCATTTGCCGCCAAGGGTGGAAGCCAGGTAGAGGCTCGACAGGATCAACGCAATAACCGGCAGCCGCGCCGTGCTCTCCTTGAGGCCGCCGACCAGTCCGGCGATCACCGCGATCAGCAAGGGGACGGTGTAGAGAGGGTCGATGATGAAGATGCTCGACCAGGCCACAGGCGGCATCTCCAGCGGCCAGAACAACTGGGTGCCGTAGCTGGTGAAGGCGTCAAGCAGTGGGTGGGTGGCCAGTACGAGCCAGAGTGCCAGGAACAGCCGGCGTGTCGTGTAGCCTGGGTGTGGGCGGAAGCGTCGTATCAGCCAGGTGAGCACAGCGGCCAGGGCGGTGAGGACGAACAGCGAGTGGCTGAACCCCCTGTGGTAGGTCATCTGGGCCACCGCATCGCCGTAGTCGATCACCACGTCCAGGTCTGGCAGTGTGCCGAGCACGGCGCCATAAAGCAGTGCCTTGCGCCCCTGCCAGCGCCCCAGCAGTGCGCCCTGGATGCTGGCGCCGAGCACCGCCTGGGTTATCGAGTCCATCACTGTCCCTCTTTGCCGATCAGTGGATTACGTTAATCCCGATTGCAGGGTGCTGGCTTCGGGAATATCGAACCAAAGATTTCAAGGAGCATGAGCCGCGCCAAAGCGACGCCCGGCGGCTATGCTGTGCACCCATACTGCCGTGTGCCTGCCCCCATGCTGGAGATTTCCAACAGCGTCCATCTGCCCGACGACGAAGTCGAGCTGACCGCCATCCGCGCCCAGGGCGCTGGCGGGCAGAACGTCAACAAAGTGTCCAGCGCCGTGCACCTGCGCTTCGATATCCAGGCTTCCTCGTTGCCGCCCTTCTACAAGGAGCGGCTGCTGGTGCTACGTGACAACCGTATCACCGGCGATGGCGTGATTGTGATCAAGGCACAGCAGTATCGGACCCAGGAACAGAATCGCGCCGACGCGCTGGAACGCCTGGCAGAGCTGATCCGCAGCGTGGCCAAGGTGGAAAAGGCAAGGCGACCGACCAAGCCGACCCTGGGCTCGAAGAAGCGCCGGCTGGAGGGAAAGGCCAAGCGCGGGGCGGTCAAGGCGGGGAGGGGGAAAGTTGATTATTGAATCGAGCGTAGGGGCTAATCCATTCGCCGAGCAGGCTGAACGCCTGCCGTAGGTCGGGCCGCCCGGCCCAACCTACAAGCGGGCGAGGGGCTGCTCAGCACACCTTGGCGATCGCAGCTGCCAAATCCCCAATCCGGCTTGCATCCAGCCCCGCCACGTTGGCACGGCCGGTGCTCACCATGTACACGCTGAACTCCGCCCGTAGGCGCGCCACTTGTTCAGGTGACAGGCCAGTGTAGGAGAACATGCCACGCTGCACGCCGATGTGGGCGAAACGTTCGGCCAGGCCGAAGGGCTGTAGGGCTTCCACCAAACCACTGCGCAGGCTGGCTACGCGCTGGCGCATGGCGTTCAGCTCCTCGACCCACTGCGCCTTGAGCGCGGCGTCGCCGAGAATGGTCGCCACTACGGCGGCGCCATGGGCCGGCGGGGTGGACCAGAGGTTGCGGGCGAGGAAGGCCAGCTGGCTGCGCACGTCCGTAAGCTTGTCGGCATCGGCGGCGCAGACGATCAGCGCGCCGGTGCGTTCGCGGTAGAGCCCGAAGTTCTTCGAGCAGGAGCTGGTGATCAGCAGCTCCGGCAATGCCTCGGCAAACAGCCGCACGGACCAGGCGTCCTGCTCCAGCCCATCGCCGAAGCCCTGGTAGGCAAAGTCGATCAGCGGTAGCAATTCGCGGGCTCTGACCACGTCCAGCACCCGTTGCCAGTCATCCTGGCCCAGGTCGAATCCAGTCGGGTTATGGCAGCAGGCATGCAGCAGCACCACGTCGCCAGTCGGCACGCGCTCGAGCGCGGCGAGCATGGCCTCGACATCCAGGCGGTTGGCCGCATCCACGTAGGGGTAGTGGGCGACTTTGATACCGGCGCCGGCAAAGATGGTTTCGTGGATCGGCCAGGTCGGGTCGCTCAGCCAAACACCGCGTCCCGGCAAGTTGGCGGCGATGAATTCGGCCGCCAGGCGCAGGGCGCCGGTACCGCCCGGGGTCTGGGTGGCGCCGGTGCGACCGGCAGTGATCAGCGGGTTGCCAGCACCCAGCACCAGGTTCAGCATCAACTGGCCGAAGGCTGCATCGCCATGGCCGCCGATGTAGGTCTTGGTGGTTTCGCTGTCGACCAGATGCTGCTCGGCCAGCTTCACCGCGTACGGAATCGGCGTCAGGCCGCGAGCGTCTTTGTAGACGCCCACGCCCAGATCGATCTTCGCCGGGTTGGGGTCGGCGCGGTAGGCATCTATCAGGCCGAGGATGGGGTCGCCTGGTACGCGGCCCACCTTGGTGAAATGGTTCATTTACGCCCCTCGGCGGTGGCGGCCACCTCGTCGGTACGGGCAGACATGATGAAGTCATTTCGGTGCAGGCCTTTGGCCTCATGGCTCCACCAGGTCACAGTGACCTTGCCCCACTCGGTGAGCAGACCCGGGTGGTGGCCTTCTTCCTCGGCGATGGCGCCGACGGCATTGGTGAAGGCAAGGGCGTAGCGGAAGTTCTTGAAGCGGAAGATCTTTTCCAGCTGCATGATTCCGTCGCGGACTTCGATGTTCCAGTCGGGGATCTGCTTGATCAGCTCGGCCAGTTCTTCGTCGGAGACTTTCGGTGCATCGGCGCGGCAGGCTTCGCAATGGGCTTGGTTCAGGGCGGTCATGGGAGTTCTCCGGATATGCATTTGTGTAGGTTGGCGCTGAGCGAAGCGAGGCTCCACACCCGCAATGTTGGGCTTCGCTCTGCTCGGCCCAACCTACATCGAGGTTCGATCAGGCCGCTTTCGGCGGGAATTTCGGCGCGTGCAGGCCCATCTGCATGGCCTGGTGCACCAGCGCCATGATGTCCTCATGGGCCAGGTCGAACAGGCGTTTGAGCTCTGGCAGCACGAAGTACAGGGGCTGCAGGATGTCGATGCGGTACGGCGTACGCATGCATTCCAGCGGGTCGAAGGGCTGGTGCTCGGGCTCGCCCGACAAAGCGTAGACCGTCTCCTTCGGCGAGGAGAGGATGCCGCCACCATAGATGCGCCGGCCTTGCGGAGTGTCCAGCAGGCCGAATTCGATGGTCATCCAGTACAGGCGAGCGAGGTAGACGCGCTCTTCCTTGGTGGCCTTGAGGCCCAACTTGCCGTAGGTATGGGTGAACTCGGCGAACCAGGGGTTGGTCAGCAGCGGGCAGTGGCCGAAGATCTCATGGAAGATGTCCGGTTCCTGCAGGTAGTCCAGCTCTTCCGGGGTACGGATAAAGGTGGCCACCGGGAATTGCTGGCTGGCCAGCAACTCGAAGAAGGTCTGGAAGGGGATCAGCGCCGGTACGCGCGCGACGCTCCAGCCGGTGGTGGCCTGCAGCACCTTGTTGATCTCGCCCAGCTGGGGGATTCGGTCGCACGGCAGGCCGAGCTGCTCGATGCCGTCCATGTATTCCTGGCAGGCGCGGCCTTCGATCACTTTCAGTTGGCGGGTGATCAGGGTGTTCCACACCGCGTGCTCGGTTTCCGGGTAGTGGATAAAACCGTTGGCATCGGGTTCGCGGGCCACGTACTTCGCTACTTTCATTCGGCCTCCTGGAAAATGGGGCTTCGTTGTTGTGTTGCCTTATCGATAGCGCACAGCGGGCTGCAGCGCAGCAGGGTAGGAGTGTCAGGTGCCGCCTTGGTGGGGTCGAAATCGTAAAGAAAAGATTACGGATGCGGCGGAATGGCGATTCATCGGCTTGCTGGTGCGCTGATTTGTCACATATTCTTGACGGGAAAATAGGGTCGAGAGCGGATTTTTTCGTCCAGAACCCACAGAAAAGCCCGATACCTGGGGTGCCAGATGCGTATCAAAGTCCATTGCCAGAACCGCGTAGGGATCTTGCGCGACATTCTCAACCTGCTCGTCGAATATGGCATCAACGTCGCCCGAGGCGAGGTGGGCGGTGAGCAGGGCAATGCCATCTACCTGCATTGCCCGAACCTTATCAATCTGCAGTTCCAGGCCTTGCGGCCAAAACTGGAGACCATTCCCGGAGTGTTCGGTGTCAAGCGCGTCGGCCTGATGCCCAGCGAGCGGCGTCACCTCGAACTGAATGCCTTGCTCGGGGCTCTGGACTTCCCGGTGCTCTCCATCGACATGGGCGGCTCCATCGTCGCGGCCAACCGCGCGGCGGCGCAGTTGCTCGGTGTGCGCGTGGACGAGGTGCCGGGTATTCCGCTTGCGCGCTATGTCGAAGACTTCGACCTGCCGGAGTTGGTGCGTGCTAACAAGGCACGGATCAACGGCCTGCGAATCAAGGTCAAGGGTGACACCTTTCTGGCTGACATCGCACCGCTGCAGTCGGAGCACGACGAAAGCGAGGCCCTGGCTGGCGCAGTCATCACCCTGCACCGCGCGGACCGTGTCGGTGAGCGCATCTATAACGTGCGCAAGCATGAGTTGCGTGGCTTCGACAGCATTTTCCAGAGCTCCAAGGTCATGGCGGCGGTGGTGCGCGAGGCGCGCAGGATGGCTCCGCTTGATGCCCCCTTGCTTATCGAAGGCGAGACCGGCACCGGCAAGGAGTTGCTGGCGCGGGCGTGCCACCTGGCCAGTCCGCGTGGTCAGTCGCCGTTCATGGCGCTCAATTGCGCCGGCCTGCCCGAATCCATGGCTGAGACGGAACTGTTCGGCTACGGTCCCGGCGCCTTTGAGGGCGCCCGCCCGGAGGGCAAGTTGGGCCTGCTGGAGCTGACTGCCGGCGGCACGTTGTTCCTCGATGGGGTGGGTGAGATGAGCCCGCGCTTGCAGGCCAAGCTGCTGCGCTTCCTGCAGGACGGCTGCTTCCGCCGTGTGGGCAGCGACGAGGAGGTGTACCTGGATGTGCGGGTGATCTGCGCGACCCAGGTGGACCTCTCCGAACTCTGCGCCCGGGGTGAGTTCCGCCAGGACCTTTATCACCGCCTCAATGTGCTGTCCTTGCACATCCCACCACTGCGCGAGTGTCTGGATGGCCTGCCCCCTCTGGTAGAGCATTTTCTCGACCAGGCCAGCCGGCAGATCGGCTGCGGCTTGCCGAAGCTGGCGCCGCAGGTGCTGGACAAGCTCAGCCACTATCACTGGCCCGGCAATGTGCGGCAGCTGGAGAACGTGCTGTTCCAGGCCGTTTCGCTGTGCGACGGCGGCACGGTGAAGCCCGAGCATATCCGCCTGCCGGATTACGGTGCGCCGCAGCCGCTGGGCGACTTTTCCCTGGAGGGCGGGCTGGACGCCATCGTTGGCCGCTTCGAGAAGGCAGTGCTGGAGCGGCTCTACGCCGAGCATCCCAGCAGTCGTCTGCTGGGAAAACGCCTTGGGGTGTCCCACACCACCATCGCCAATAAGCTGCGTCAGCATGGGCTGGGTAAAGAGGAGGCTTAGACCTTGGTGTAATGGTCCGGTCGGTTGCCGGAGCGTAAAAAGGCAGCGTCTGAATCTTGCGTGATGCGGACACAAGCGTTTCTGACATTCCTCTCCTGGAATGATTGGGCGGGCGACCAACTGGTCGCCCATTTTTTTGTCTTCGAGAATGTCGGTCTCGGCAAGACTGCGGCAGGTGTGTCGTTCTCCAAGGTGAGATGGCCCTCGGATATCAGGCCATCTTCAGCAGACTCATCCCGCCGAGCAGCAGAACCAGACCCAACCAACCGCGCCAGGCCAGCCGCTGGCCGAAAAGCGCCCAACCCATAGCGATGGTCGCAAGGATGCCGAAGCCTCCCCAGATGGCGTAGGCGAGCGACAATTCCATGCCTTTTACCGCCTGGGCCAGTGCGGTGAAGGCCGCCAGCACGCAGAGAATCGAGGCAATCCCGAGCCCGCGTTTGCGAAAGCCGTCCGAATACTTCAACAACAGGTTGGCCACGACTTCCAGGGTGATGGCCAGGCCCAGCCAGGCGAACGAAATCAAGCTAGAACTCAGCATGTTGCAACCTCCATGTTGTCAGTGCGCGTGGTGTCTGCCTGGGGGCGGGTACCGGCCTTGATCAGCAGGATGCCGGCGATCATCACGCCCAGGCCCAGGGCCTTGTAGAGGCCGAGGCTTTCGCCCAGCCAGGCGACGCTGACGGCGGTGATCAGCACGATGCCGATGCCTTCCCAGAGTGCATAAGCCACGCCGACCGGAACGCGCTTGACCGCCAGCGCGAGGAAGAAATAGGAGAGGCCGACCAGGCCGTACATCAGCAGGTGGCCAAGGATGGGGTATTGATCGGCGGCGAATTTCATCGACGTGGTACCCGCAACTTCGAAGGCGATGGCGACCATCAGGTAAATCCAGGAACGCATAGTGCCCTCCCATGGGCTCCGCAGACATTGCGTCGGGAAACGACGTGCTGCGGTTCAACGGATCGGTGGCGGTGGCGGTGCTGTTATTTCAGGGGCGAAATGCCGCCTGGTGCAGCGTCACCAGCAGGTGTTTGCCGTTGGGGAGGAGCTAGAGGTCGCCGGTCCAGTGTCGTTCGCGAGACACCAGGCGAGAAGTGGAGAGAGGCACAGGCTTTGTGTTCAACATAATGAACAATATATTGCCTGTAGATATGAATAAAAGCAAATCGATAGTTTTTTTGATAAAAATTTATCAGATTATGACGAAATATAAGGGGTGTTCGCTGGTGGTGGTCGGATTGGTCAGGAGTGGGTGTTCAATATTATGATCTTTCTATGGGCGGCGTCGGCCAGGGAAACGAGTGTCTTTTGCTGGCGGAAAGCGGCAAGCCCTTGCTGAAACTTGAGCATTCAGGTCACGTTTCGCCGGCTTGTCGGTGGCCGCCACAAGCAATCGTTGGGAGCTGCCGGGCCAGATCTCTCGTTGGCGCCTGAAAACCGGCGGGCAGGCGCCAGCCCCTGGGGGCGCGATGCATGCAACACCATAGTCCATCTTTGGTAAGACCATGGTCGAATGGCCCTACAACGGGACGGGGGATACAAAAGGCGCCATACAAAAACAACTGCCCATTGAGGTAAGAACCATGAGCGCTGCTTCACTGTATCCGGTCCGCCCAGAGGTGGCCGCCCAGTCGTTGACGGACGAGGCGACCTATAAAGCCATGTACCAGCAGTCCGTGATCAACCCGGACGGCTTCTGGCGTGAGCAAGCCAAGCGCATCGACTGGATCAAGCCCTTCACAAAGGTGAAGCAGACTTCTTTCGACGACCATCACGTCGACATCAAATGGTTCGCTGACGGCACCCTGAACGTTTCCGCCAACTGCCTCGACCGTCACCTTGCCGAGCGCGGTGAGCAGGTCGCGATCATCTGGGAGGGCGACGACCCTTCCGAGCACGAAAACATCACCTACCGCGACCTGCACGAGCGCGTCTGCAAGTTCGCCAACGCCCTGCGTGGCCAGGACGTGCACCGTGGCGACGTGGTGACCATCTACATGCCGATGATCCCGGAAGCCGTGGTGGCGATGCTGGCCTGTACCCGCATCGGCGCCATCCACTCCGTGGTGTTCGGCGGCTTCTCCCCCGAAGCGCTGGCCGGCCGCATCATCGACTGCAAATCGAAGGTCGTGATCACCGCCGACGAAGGCGTGCGCGGCGGCAAGAAAACCCCGCTCAAGGCCAACGTCGATGACGCCCTGGCCAACCCCGAAACCAACAGCGTGCAGAAAATCATCGTCTGCAAGCGCACCGGTGCCGACATCAAATGGCACCCGCACCGTGATGTCTGGTTCGAAGACCTGATGAAAGTGGCCTCCAGCCACTGTGCCCCGAAGGAAATGGGCGCAGAAGACCCGCTGTTTATCCTCTACACCTCCGGTTCCACCGGTAAGCCGAAAGGCGTGCTGCACACCACCGGAGGCTACCTGACCTACGCCTCGCTGACCCACGAGCGCGTGTTCGACTACCGTCCGGGCGAGGTCTTCTGGTGCACCGCCGACATCGGCTGGGTCACCGGTCACACTTACCTGGTTTACGGTCCGCTGGCCAATGGCGCCACCACCGTCATGTTCGAAGGCGTACCGAACTACCCGGACGTGACCCGCGTGTCGAAGATCGTCGACAAGCACAAGGTCAATATCCTCTACACGGCACCGACTGCCATCCGCGCCATGATGGCCGAGGGCAAGGCGGCGGTCGAGGGCGCCGACGGCTCCAGCCTGCGCTTGCTGGGCTCGGTGGGCGAGCCCATCAACCCGGAAGCCTGGCACTGGTATTACGAGACTGTCGGTCAGTCACGCTGCCCGATCGTCGACACCTGGTGGCAGACCGAAACCGGCGCTTGCCTGATGAGCCCGCTGCCGGGCGCCCATGCGCTCAAGCCGGGTTCCGCCGCACGCCCGTTCTTCGGCGTGCAGCCGGCCCTGGTGGACAACCTTGGCAACATCCTGGAAGGCGCCACCGAGGGCAACCTGGTGATCATCGACTCCTGGCCGGGCCAGGCGCGTACTCTGTACGGCGACCACGACCGTTTCGTCGACACCTACTTCAAGACCTTCAAAGGCATGTACTTCACCGGTGACGGCGCTCGTCGCGATGAAGATGGCTACTACTGGATCACTGGCCGCGTTGACGACGTGCTCAACGTTTCTGGCCACCGCATGGGTACTGCCGAGATCGAAAGCGCCATGGTCGCCCACCCGAAAGTGGCCGAGGCTGCCGTGGTCGGTATGCCGCACGACATCAAGGGGCAGGGTATCTACGTCTACGTCACCCTGAACGCTGGCGTGGAAGCCTCCGAGGCTCTGCGTCAGGAACTGAAACAGTGGGTCCGCAAGGAAATCGGCCCGATCGCCTCGCCGGATGTCATCCAGTGGGCGCCGGGACTGCCGAAAACCCGCTCGGGCAAGATCATGCGCCGCATCCTGCGCAAGATCGCCGTCGCCGAATACGACGCCCTCGGCGACATCTCCACCCTGGCCGATCCCGGAGTGGTGCAACACCTGATCGATACCCATCGCACCATGCAGACCGCTTGCGCCTGACGCATGCCTGCAACGAAGCCCCGCCGCGGCCACAAGCCGCGGCGGGGCTTCGTTTTTAATGATTGTTCAGTCGAGTGCGGGAAACCACATTCTCAGGGCTGCTTTCACGCGATTCCCGCTGCACGGACCAACTGGGGTAGAGCAAGGGGTGAGGGATGTCTGGATCAGCTCAGTGTTTATGCGCCTTGCCGTCCGGATGTACGTGCACGTCAGGTGCAGCCATCCCGTCATCCGCCAGTTCAGCTTCATGATGCCCTTTGCCTGAAGCGCTGTCGTCCGGGACCTGGTGTTCGTGCAGCTGGCTTTCACCACCGCCGTGCTGATGTCCACTGCTGCTGGCTACCAGTGCCTGGTACTGCCGCGCATCCATTTTGGGTAGTTGCTGCAGGAACGCGACCATGCCCCAGATGTATGGGTCTTCCATGCCTTTGCCCCAGGCTGGCATGCCACTGCCCTTGATCCCGTGCTTGATCACCCAGAAGGTTGCGGCTGGATTGCCATCGGTACCTTGTTTGCCCAGGTCCGGTGGCGTGGGGTAGAGGCTTTGGCTGAGTTCGGTAGGCTCGACTCCAGGCGCCAGGTGGCAGCCGACGCACATGGCGTCGTAGTTGCCTGCGCCGGCACGAATCAGGGCCCCGTCATTCAGGTTCGGGACCTGGATATCCCGTGAGCGGACCTCGATCGAGCGCTCCCGCACGGCGGTCAGGAAGGCATATACCGGTGCCGAGTGCGGGTCATCGGCACCGACGTTGATCCAACCGCTATAACCCACACCGGCCACCGCAGAGGTGGTGACCAGGCCGGCCACCGCCAGGACTTTCATTGTTTTTTTCATTGTTCAGGCTCAGAACCAGATTCGGATACCGGCGACGAAGCGAGCTTCATCGGTGTCTTCACCGTCCGCGCGGGTGATGTCTGCGGTGTTGCCGTAGCTGCGATTCCAAGTCACGCCGATGTAGGGCGCGAATTCGCGAATGATCTCATAGCGCAACCGCAAGCCAACCTCGGTATTGGCCAGCCCGGAGCCGACGCCGCGCTCATGGTCGTTGCGTCCATAGAAGTTCATCTCTGCCGTGGGCTGCAGGATCAGGCGGTTGGTGAGCAGGATGTCGTAGTCGCCTTCGAGGCGCAACGCACTTTGGCCGTTCTCGCCGAGAAAAGCCGTGGCCTCGGTTTCGAGGCCATAGAAGGGCATGCCCTGCACACCGAGCGCGGCCCAGGTTTGTGGCTCACCAGGCTTGAAGTCCTGGCGCACTCCAGCCACGGTTTCCCACCACGGGCCGATGGCGTGGCCCCAGAGCGCCTGGAGCTCAGCGTCTTCGGTCTTGCCGTTGGTGCGCTCGCCTTCCGAGCGCAGCCACAGGCGATCGACATCGCCGCCGATCCAGCCGGAGGCGTCCCAGTTCAGCACGCTGCCTTCGTCAGCATCCTGGTATTCGAACTTGTCCAGCAGGAAGAAGCTGTTGATCGCGCTGTCATGCACACCATGCCCCGGCAGCGGTGGAAAGGCGGCGGCCCGGTCCGCATCGGTCAGTTCCGGGACATATGCGCCGGTGGCGGCCCCGGCAGCTTGCCCATGGTTCATCTGGCTGTGATCCATCGTGCTGTGGTCCATCTGGCCATGGTCCATGGCAGGCGCCGGCTCGTGGTCCATGCTGGAGTGATCCATGGTTTGCGCTGCGCTGACCGGGCCGAAGAGGCTCAGGGTGATGGCCAATGCGACCAGGGCAGGGCGTGGTTGGCTATTGGTCATCTTTACGATCCGTGTCCGCCGTCTTGGCATTCTGGCCCGCAGCCTTGGAGCCGTGCTGCATCATTTGGCCATGGTTCATCATCTGCTCGTGGTTCATGTCGCCATGAGGCATCGACTCCATCATCTTGTCGTGGCTCATCTGTCCATGATCCATCTGGCCGTGGTTCATCACCTGCGAGCCGCTGGCCGGGCCTTTCTGATGGTCTTCATGGGTGTGGCTGCTCGCCAGTACGGTGGGCGTCAGCAGGGCCAGCGCCAGCGCGGCACCGACCAGCGTCGAGGTTTGGGCAGTCTTGTTCATTTTCAGTTCTCCTTCATTCGTCCACGCGGACTTCGCGGAACATGCCCATTTCCATGTGGAAGAGCAGGTGGCAGTGGTAGGCCCAGCGTCCGAGCGCGTCCGCAGTCACGCGGTAGCTGCGCTTGGAGCCTGGCGGCATGTCGATGGTGTGCTTGCGGACCAGGAAGTTGCCGTGCTCGTCCTCCAGGTCGCTCCACATCCCGTGCAGGTGGATGGGGTGGGTCATCATGGTGTCGTTGACCAGGGTGATGCGCAGGCGTTCGCCGTACTTGAGGCGCAGTGGCTCGGCGTCGGAGAACTTGATGCCGTCGAATGACCAGGCGAAGCGCTCCATGTGCCCGGTCAGGTGCAGCTCGATGGTGCGCCCCGGTTCGCGCCCGTCCGGGTCAGGGAAGGTGCTGCGCAGGTCGGCGTAGGTCAGTACGCGACGGCCGTTGTCGCGCAGGCCGATGCCAGGATCGTCCAGCTTGGGCACAGGCGTCATGGTCTGCATGTCCACCAACGGATTGTTGCTCTCCGAGGCCGGATGCGCCTGCATCTGGCTGCCCGAGCCACTGGCCTGGCCATGGTCCATGCCCGCCATGTTCGAGTGATCCATGCCGGCCATCTGGCTGTGGTCCATCCCGGCCATGGCTGAGTCATCTGTCGCGGCCATGTCATGGCCCATGGCGCCGTGGTCCATGCCCATGTCGGCCATGCTGATCAGCGGGCGTGGGTCTGGCTCCGGTACCGCAGCACTCAAACCTTCGCGTACTGCCAGGGTGCCGCGGGCGTAGCCGGTGCGGTCCATGGATTGGGCGAAGATGGTATAGGCCTCGGCGCTGCTGGGCTCGACGATCACGTCATAGGTTTCGGCGACGGCCATGCGGATTTCATCCACGCTCACCGGCGCCACATACTGGCCGTCGGCGGCGACGACCGTCATCTTCAGGCCCGGAATACGCACGTCGAAGTAGCTCATGGCCGAGCCGTTGATGAAACGCAGGCGGAGCTTTTCGCCGGGGCGGAACAGGCCTGTCCAGTTGCTGTCAGGCGCCTGGCCGTTCATCAGGTAGGTGTAGGTGGCCCCACTGACGTCGGCGAGGTCTGTGGGGCTCATCTTCATCTCGGCCCACATCTTGCGGTCGGCTGTGGCTGTGGCCCAGCCCTTGTCGCTGACATCGTCGATGAAGTCGCCCAGTGTGCGCTTGTGATGGTTGTAGTAGTCCGACTGCTTCTTCAGCTTGGCCAGCACGCGCGAGGGGTTCTCATCGGTCCAGTCGCTCAGCATCACCACGTAGTCGCGGTCGTACTGGAAGGGCTCCGGCTCTTTCGGGTCGATCACGATGGGGCCGTATACGCCCACCTGCTCCTGGAACCCGGAGTGGCTGTGATACCAGTAGGTACCGTGCTGCTTCACCTGGAAGCGGTACTCGTACATCCCGTCGGGAGCGATGCCATGGAAGCTCAGGCCCGGCACGCCGTCCATGTTGGCCGGCAGGATGATGCCGTGCCAGTGGATGGAGGTGTCCTCATCCAGGCGGTTGCGCACCCGCAGCGTCACTGTGTCGCCCTCGCGCCAGCGCAGTAGCGGCGCGGGCAGCGAGCCGTTGATGGTCTTGGCGGTACGTGGCGTGCCGGTGAAGTTCACCTGGGTCTCGCCAATGAACAAATCGAATTCGGTGCCGCTCAGCACAGTTGGCTGACCCGGGCTGGTTACCGCCCAGACCGGGCTGCGCCATAGGCCCAGGCCACCGAGGATGCCGCCGGCGGCCAGGCCTTTGACGAAGGTCCGCCGCGAGGTTTTGCACTGCATGCCATTCCAATCCAGTCAGTCAGGAGAATCGCCGCAGCCTCGAAGGCATGCGGCCAGTCCGTGCAAGTTGCCACATCAGAAGGCGAGAGGTGATTACATTTCTGTCAGCTAGGTAGTGCGCGGGCTCGACGGCTGGGACGTGAGGGCAGAGGCACGAATGGCTCCATCGTCTTCGGATGGTCCCTTTTTATTGAGAAGTGCGGAGGCGCTCAGTAGGCGCCGCCTGTCGGCGGCGCCTTGGGGGCTGCTAGTCCTGGCGACTGGTGACTTCCAGCAGGTGGAAGCCGAACTGGGTTTTCACAGGGCCTTGTACGATGTTGAGTGGAGCGCTGAATACGACGGTGTCGAACTCCTTGACCATCTGGCCAGGGCGGAAGGAACCGAGGTTGCCTCCGTCTCGGCCGGAGGGGCAAGTGGAGTGCTGTTTGGCTAATTCAGCGAAGTCGGCGCCGGCTTCGATGGCGGCTTTGAGCTCGTTGCACTTGGCTTCAGTGGCAACCAGGATGTGGCGGGCGGTGGCTCGGGCCATGGTGGGGTACTCCTTGCAATTGAGCTTGCAGAGCCTAGCGGAATCGGTGGGTGATTCAAGGTGCTTCGTCAGGGGACGTCGGGATGTTGGGCATCGCTGGACTCAGCGCCATTCTGCGGTTGGGCTTTGGGCTGTAATCGCGAATGAACTCGCTAACCCAGGCGCTCGGTGCGCTGCCTTTCCCAAGGCCCCGGCTGTGGCTCGTGAACAGGATCATGTCTGTGCGCATGGAGCAAAGTCCTGTTCCGGTCGAGCGGTGGCATCAGCCTTGCGAGCTCGTATCAATGGCCAGAACAACTCCTCCTGCCCGCTCACTTGCGCGAGGTGTTCGATACCGTGGCCGGTGGGCGCCTGCCCCTGCTGACTCGCCACGCGGGCATGCTGGAACGGCTCACCCAGGAGCCGGACACGCGCATCGCCCGTCACGCCAGCTCAGCGGCTGGGCGGGGAAAAGTCGCGACCAGCGTCCGGCATGCCTTGGCACGGGGTGAAGTACCCAGCCTGGAAACCCAGGCCGAAACCCTCCACCAGAGCGCCCGCACCCTGCGTCGCCGCCTTGACGAGCAAGGCCTGACTTTCCGCCAACTGCTCGACCCGGTACGCGCAGAACTGAAACAGCACCTCGAACTACAAGGTGAAAGCCGCTCCGAGATTGCCATGCAGCTGGGATGCAGCGACGTGGCTGCGTATCTGCATGTGCGGAAACGGTGGCGGGGCAAGGGGTGATTGAGGGAAGGGGATATTCCGCTTCTGGCTGAGCCCACATATTTATGACATCTTCGCGAGCGTTTTCCGCAAGGTGTTTCGAATATGAACCTTGAACCGCTCGCTTGCCGCTATTTGCCGGCGGGCTTTCCAGAACCTGCTGCTGCAAGAGGATCAAGCAGGGAATGGCCGGTCTCGGCGTTTCGCTACGGGATCGCGATGGTGGGTATCGTATCGCTCCTGACACTCGCTGGTTGCGGCACGCGCCTCGCTCAGGAGGCCCCACCCAACCCGGCCGAAGTGCGGGCAAAGATCGTACGGCTGATGCCGGCCAAAACGCCTGACCGACAGGGCTGGGCGACTGATATCTACGCGGCATTCGCAGCGCAGGACATCCCGCCGACCACGGAGAACCTCTGTGCTGTGTTGGCCGTCACAGAGCAGGAGTCGACCTTTCAGACCGACCCCTCGGTGCCGGGGCTGGCGAAGATCGCGCGGCAGGAGATCGACCGCCGGGCGGCGAAGCTGCATGTCCCCAGCTTCCTGGTGAACGCCGCGCTGGGGATCGATTCGCCCTCAGGCAAAACTTATAGTCAGCGGCTGAAAACCGTCCGCACAGAGAAGCAACTGAGTGCGATCTTCGATGACTTCATCGGCATGGCTCCCATGGGCCAGAAGCTGTTCGGCAACTTCAACCCGGTGCAGACCGGTGGGCCGATGCAGGTCAGCATCGCCTTTGCCGAAAGTCAGGCGCGGGGCTACCCCTACCCGGTGAAGGGCTCCATCCGCCAAGAGGTGTTCAGCCGAAGGGGTGGCATGTATTTCGGCATCGCTCACCTGTTGGGCTACCCGGTCAGTTACGGTCGGCCGCTCTTTCGATTTGCCGATTTCAATGCCGGGTGGTACGCAAGCCGCAACGCCGCCTTCCAGGCGGCGGTCAGCCGGGCCTCCGGTATACCGCTGGCGCTCGATGGCGACCTGATCATCCACGGCTCTCGGATCCCAGGCTCGACTGAGCTCGCCGTACGTACCTTGCGCAAGCATCTGGACTTGAGCGACAGCGCCATTCGGCGCGACCTGGAGCAGGGCGATCAACTGGCCTTCGAAGACACCAGACTCTATAAGCGCGTGTTCGCGCTGGCCGAGAAAGTCGAACGCAAGCGATTGCCCCGTGCCGTGCTGCCGGGCATCACCCTGAAAAGCCCCAAGATCACCCGCAATCTCACCACAGCCTGGTTCGCCAATCGCGTCGATGAGCGTTATCGACGCTGCATGGCGCGCGCCGGCAAGTGAGGTGGTGAGGGCTTTCGTACGCTGGCCTGCCGAGCCGCCCCATGGGGCGGCCGTCGGGTGAGCCCGGCTGAGCTCCGAGGGCATCGTCGGGATGCTGGTCAACACCTGCATCGCGTCCACTGGCAAGTTTGCGGCCGAACTGGGTTATCACGTGTGGAAAATTCGTGCCGGCGCTTTGCCCCGACCAGGCCCTGAACCATCACAGCCCGGGCCTTGCTTCCTTCCTCAAGCCTCTGGTGGTCGCTTCAGGCTGCTCAGGACCGGGTTTCCACGACCCGATAGCAGGGCACATAGGCCGCGCCGCCGGGCAGCTTCATCCGGTGCTGCTCGACGAATGCCTGTAGCAGGTGATCGAGCGGCTTCATCACGGCCGCATCGCCTTGGATCTCGTAAGCACCATGCTGCTCGATCAGGCGGATACCCTTGTCTTTCACGTTGCCCGCGACAATGCCGGAGAAGGCGCGACGCAGGTTGGCCGCCAGTTCGTGGGGCGCCAGGTTCTGGCTGAGCTTCAGGCTGGCCATATTGTCGTGTGTGGGGTCGAACGGGCGCTGGAAGCTCTCGTCGACCTTCAGCAGCCAGTTGAAGTGGAAAGCGTCATTGCGCTCGCGACGGAACTGCTTCACCTCTTTAAGGCCCTGGGCCATCTGCACGGCCACCTGGGCTGGGTCGTTGATGATGATCTGATAACGCTGCTGGGCGGCCTCCCCCAGGGTCGCGCCGACGAACGCGTGCAGTTGCTGCAGATAGGGCGCGGCGCTCTTCGGCCCGGTCAGGATGACGGGGAAGGGGAGGTCGCGGTTGTCCGGGTGCATCAGGATGCCGAGAAGGTAGAGGAACTCCTCGGCCGTGCCGGCGCCGCCGGGGAAGATGATGATGCCGTGGCCGACACGTACGAAGGCCTCAAGGCGTTTCTCGATGTCTGGCAGGATCACCAGTTCGTTGACGATCGGGTTGGGCGCCTCGGCGGCGATGATGCCGGGCTCCGTCAGGCCCAGGTAGCGGCCGCCGTGGATGCGTTGCTTGGCATGGGCGATGGTGGCGCCCTTCATCGGTCCCTTCATGACGCCGGGGCCACAGCCGGTGCAGATATCCAGGTGGCGCAGGCCCAGTTCGTGACCGACCTTCTTGGTGTACTTGTACTCTTCGGTGCTGATCGAGTGGCCGCCCCAGCACACCACGATCTTTGGCTCCACTCCGGGGCGCAGGGTGCGAGCGTTGCGCAGCAGGTGGAAGACGTAGTCGGTGATGCCCTGGGAGCTGTCCAGGTCGATGCGTCGGCTCTCCAGCTCATTCTCGGTGTAGACGATGTCGCGCAGGGCGCTGAACAGCATCTCGCGCGTGCTGGCAATCATCTCTCCATCGACGAAGGCATCCGCCGGTGCGTTGAGCAGCTCCAGGCGCACCCCGCGGTCCTGCTGGTGAATGCGAACCTCGAAGTTCCTATAGGCATCGAGGATGGTCTTGGCGTTGTCGACGTGAGCGCCGGTATTGAGGATTGCCAAGGCGCACTGGCGGAACAGCGCGTACATGCTGCCTGAGCCGGCTTCGCTCAGTTGCTGTACTTCGCGTTGAGAAAGTGTTTCCAGGCTGCCTTTCGGGCTTACTTGAGCGTTGATGACGGGTCTTGGGGGCATTCTAGGTTCCATGTGTTTTGCCAACGAGCCGGGAAGGGGCCATTGCACCAGATGGTGGGCTCCGAACGCGGTCTCGCGCTGCTCGTTTGGCTGGTAGTTTGCCGTCTGGGCATCGCGATGTCACAAGTCGTGCTTGAGTCTTTGCTCTAGAACGCGTGGGTGAGCGACAAGGAGGTTCTTGAAACTCGGACCGGCAAACTCCGGAAATTGCTCTAAATGGCTCGATCGGATGATGGTCGACATCCGCTACTGCTCCAATTCCAGGCCTCCCAGGTAGCCGTGCACCTCCTGTTTCAGCCCCTTTTCGCCTGCTTATCCTGTCGACGTTCTTGACGCCTATACTCAAGAAACCATGGTCGGACGTAGTGGACGTTCCGTTGGATAGGGGGCTGGGATAACTGCGAAAGTGCCAACTGCAGTTTGTCAGGAGGAAGAGAGCAGCCTACCTGGGCGATAGCTGAATCCTTATGAGCGATGTGAAGCGCTCGCTCGAAACCGATCCGATGGCGGTGACCATACCGCTGTCCAGTCTGTTATAGGAGCGCGCGATGTTGCGCTGGCGTGCCCTGATCGTCGCCTTCATGGTGGCGGTGGGGGGATGCGCCACTTCAGAGCGTAGCCAAGAGCCGGCTCCGCCGATAATCGTACCGCAGAGCACCTGGCGACAGGTCGACAGTCAAATCGTCGCCGCATCACGTTCCGCGACGGAACGGGCCAACACCTACGCACATGAATCCATGGAGAGCTGGATGGACCTTGTCTACCAGCGCACTGACGCAGAATTCATCCCGTGGTTTACCAGCTACTGGACCCAGCAATGGCTGACCCTGAAGGTGGCCTGGTACAAGCTGGGTGCAGAGGGCGAGATAGATCCGACCGTAGATCGGATTTCCATCTATCTCCAGGAGCAATACCAGGATCGTGTGCTGGACCCCGTGGCTGAGGAGATCGATCCGATCAAGGTCATGGACCAGGCGACAAAGCTCTACGTCCAGCTCCTTGGAAAGCAAATTCAGGGAATCCCCCAGCGCTACGGCGTTCCTCTGGATCAATTCGACCGGCGGCTGCAAGGCATCCCGGCGATCGCACTGGCACCCTCCACAACCCACAGTGCCTCGCTTTACCAGGTCATTCACGCCGATCCGCTCGACGAGCTACCCGCCTACCTGGCCCTGATCGATCGCGTTCGCGGTAGCTCTGCTCGCGAGGGCACGGGCGTATCGCCGGCTGGCATATCTACCGTGGCGAAACAGACCAGCGAAGAATTGGCAGCCGAACTCGTCACCCGCGGCGCTGCAAGCGCCGTTTCCGCGTTGGCCGGACGCGTCGCTGGCACATTGATATCCCTGGGAGTCGCAGGCTTCAGCTTCATCTCGAAGGAGAACGCGAGACCGGGAGTCGAAGCGCATCTTCGAAAAAGCTTGAACGATGACTTTGACGAAGAGTGGCTCGAGCTGATGCGCAACCCCGATACGGGGGTGATGGCAGGGGTCAATTACTTGTCAGGACAAATTGAAGGCCATCTCCGCAGACCCGACACCCTCATACCTGACTTCAAATCCACACCAGAGCCGGCACCGTTGCCAGTCGAGTGATCGCCTCCGGGGGGAGGGAATTTTGGGTGATCCAGCTGATGAGGTCTCCCCAGGCCTGCCCCGATCAAGGCGCTCTACTCGATAGGCCTGGACACTGGGTCTTACGAGTTGACGCAGATATAGCCACTCGTATCGTGTGCCTTTCCTTGGAGTACCGTTGGCGCAGCTCCAACTTGGAACCGTGCGTTGTGATTGATATGGATCAAGGATCTTCGCTCATCGAAGTTCAAGGTGAAAACAATCAATCAGGAGGCAAGTCATGGCTCATACTCGAATCCTGTTTCGCGGTGCCGCCCGTGAGAAGATTTTGCAGGGGGCTACCCAGTTGGCTGATGCAATCAGGGTGACGTTGGGCCCGAAATCGAAATCGGTGCTGATCCAGAAAAAGTGGGGAATGCCGATTGTCTGTAACGACGGGGTCACCATCGCCAAGCAGGTAAACCTGCCAGACCCGGATGAGAACCTTGGCGCCCAGATGCTTCGCCAGGCTGCCGAGCGAACCGGCGAGTTGGTGGGCGACGGTACCAGTACAGCGACCATTCTCGCCCATGCGATCTTTGCCGATGGTGTGCGCAACGTGGTGGCCGGCGCCAGTGCCATCGATCTCAAGCGCGGGCTGGATCGAGGCTTGCAGATCGCTCACGACTCCCTCCGCGCCCAGTCTCGGACGGTGCGCACGCGCAAGGAGAAGGCGCAGGTTGCGACAATTTCCGCGCATAACGACAGTCTGATCGGCGATCTGGTCGCCGATGCCATCGAAAAGGTCGGCAATGAGGGGGTCATCACCGTCGAAGAGTCCAAGACGACCGAAACGCTGGTGGAAGTCGTGGAGGGGATGCGCTTCGAGCGGGGTTATGTATCGCCCTATTTCATTACCGATACTGAAAAGATGCAGGCTGTTCTGGAGGATGCATACCTGCTGCTATGCGACCAGAAGATCAGCCTGCTGCAGGACCTGATTCCTTTGCTGGAACTGATCGCCAAGAGCGGCCGCCCCCTGTTGTTCATTGCTGAGGACATAGAAGGGGAGGCGCTTGCGACGCTGATCGTCAATCAAGTGCGTGGCATCCTTCATGCGGTTGCGGTGAAAGCGCCGGGCTTTGGTGACCGACGCAAGGAATCTTTGCAGGATATCGCCGTGCTTACGGGGGGACAGGTGATTTCCAGCGAATTGGGCATTCGACTCGAGCAGGTGGAGTTGGGCTTGCTCGGCCGGGCACGCAGGGTGGTCGTGGACCGTGATAGCACTACCCTGATCGGCGGCGCCGGCGAGCGCAAGGCAATCGAAGCACGGATGCAGCAGATCCGCATGTTGATGGAGCAATCCTCCAGCAGCTATGACAAGGAAAAGCTTCAGGAACGCCTCGCCAAGCTTTCCGGTGGGGTTGGCGTAATTCGGGTCGGAGCGCCCAGCGAAGCCGAGATGAAGACCCGCAAGGACGCCTTGGACGACGCTATATCGGCAACGAAGGCCGCAATTGCTGAGGGGATCGTACCTGGTGGCGGACTGGCTTTGCTGCGCGTTGTCGCTGCACTGGATCAGGAGATCACTCAGGCAACGGGCGATGAGCGGACGGGGCTGCAGATTCTTCGTCAGGCCCTGGAGGCTCCTGCCAGGACGATTGCGCAGAATTCGGCCGTGGATGCCGGTGTGGTTGTGGCAAGGATGCTCGCTGAGACCGGAGATATTGGCTTCGATGCATCCAGCAACCGCTATGTCGATATGTATGAAGCCGGCATCATCGATCCGACCAAGGTGATACGCGTAGCATTGGAAAACGCGGTCTCGGTCGCCAGCGTGCTGCTATTGACCGAGGCGACAATGACTGAGAACCCTGACAAGGAATCTGTGGAGCCGCCGATGCCGGAGTGATTCGTCAGCCACATGGGTTGAACAGGAGAATGCCACGTGGTCGCCAATTCACCTCGGATCCCTCCTCCAGGCCTGTTACTTACAGATCTCTATCAATTGACGATGCTGCAAGCCCATTTCGAGCGCGGGATCAATTCGCGACCATGCCAGTCCCGCTGTATGGGTTGCAGGCCGGAGCCAGCTACCCAGTGAACGTGGCGCCGGCCCTGTAGGCACTTGCCCGGGAGGCTGATCGCGTGAGCGGACCGGACGTCGAAAAGCCAGCTCGTTGGAGCAATTCCACGCCTGATCCTTGCATGGCCGCCAACGAAGCGGCCAGTGAACCGTCGAAGTCGATTGCGCGGCAAGCCTGCTGCAAAAGGACCACCTCGAAGCCGCCTCGACGGGCATCTAGTGCTGAATAGAACACGCAATAATCCGTGGCCAGCGCTGCCAGGAACAAGCGCTTGAAACCTCGTCCGTGCAGATAGCCACCCAGGCCAGGCATCAACTGGACTGGGTGGCGCCGAGCAGTTCGGCCAGCAGCTTCGCCGATCGGACTTTGTTGCGAGAGGGCACCATCAGGTGGTCGAGGTGAATGGTCATCCTGTTCTCCAGCACGGGGAGAGGCCACGTGACGTGCGCTCAAACTTGACTGAAGAGCAAGTACGCAGCATTTGCCCGTTCGCCGAGCAGCATGTCTTTGCTCATTTCATTTAATTATCGAGATGAAATGACTGAAGATCGAATTGCCTCGCAACGTTTTTGATTGGCTTTCGTCAATCTGCCATCAATCGCTCCGAAAGGTATCGCCTGGGGACGTCGTCCAGAAACCGCCCGGCATTTCCATGACGCTTGATCGTATCGTCACGCGTTGTGGTGTGCGGGATGTCAGCTGAAGTGGATATCGCTCAAATCGATCGAAACCAGCATGTTGTCCGTCAACGCCTGGTTATCCGGTCCCAGTCTGAAAGCCCGGCGCTTGGTGGGGAGGCGGATACCATCTGCCTCGATGTAGTCATGAACATACTGCGCGGCAGCGAATCCTCCGGCTACATCCACGCTGTAGTCATGTCGGCGAAGCAGAAAGTCACGATCGAAGTAGAAATCCTGAACTTCGCTGTGCGTCGCGATCGATCCAGGAAACCGTACGCGCAGCCGGCGCCACTGCTCGTCTCCCTCTCGCCAGGGGGCCAGCTCTTGAGACATGACTCCGGGCAGAATCAGGAGAAATGGCGTGGTCAGGTAAGTCCATAAAGCGTAACCATTGAAATATGCCCTATGGAGCGGATCCCAAGGTGTATCCATCTGGTGCTTGGCAAACGAGTCACGCGGGTTCAAGCGTTCAGCGACAACCTCTCCGCCAAGCGTCTCGATCGCAATGCGCTCCGGGGTGAAGGCTGTTCTCTGGTCGGGCGCACCGAAGGGCATCACGGATGCCTTCTGTTCATGGAGCGATATGGTCATCAGCCGTGGTGCGGAGTCTTGCTTCAACCCCTTCATGCCCCACAAGGTGCCACCCGTCACGATGGTCGCTTGGCCCTGCTGCAACGTCATCCAGCGCTTCAATCCACCGTGGGCATTGATGATCTGGTTGGTGAACTCGCTCATTACTTTCTCCTGCATGCTGCTCAAGCCATTTCTCTCGACCTGACAACCCTTTTGATAGTTGCCTGACGGTCAGATTGCCTTGTGGCCAGCGCGATAACGTTCGGCGGGTACGTGTCTCGAAAGATTAGGCATGAGTTTTTGTCGTGCGGCTTGGTAAGCATCCCAATCGGCCACCTCCGGCAACGAGGGGATGGTGAAAAGTTCTCCTTGATCGAGGCCTGCCAACGCCGCGTCCACCACGTCTTGCGCCTGCATCACGATCTCGCCTGGCAGGTATTCGACCGGAGTGCCGGCAATTTCCCAGAACTCAGTCGCGATTGCGCCCGGCACAACCACCTGGATACGAACATTCTTGTCCGCTAATTCATGGTTCAGTGATTGGCTGAATGCCAGCACAAATGCCTTGGTGCCATCGTAAACACCGTTGAGGAGCTCTGGTGCGATGCCGACGATCGAGGCGATATTGATGATCATCCCTCCTTTGCGAGCGACGAGCCCCGGCGTTATGGCATAGGTCAGCCGAGTAAGCGCGGTCACGTTCAGCCCGATCATCTGCGTCATCTTCTCGATGTCGGACTCCAGGAGCGGCGCTGTCGCCCCCATGCCGGCATTGTTGACGAGCACCGTGATGCGGGAGTCGGTTCGGAGCAGATGTTCAACGCGCGCAAGGTCGGATTCGTCATTGAGGTCTGCGGTGACCACCTCGATCGTGCGCCCGGTCTGCTCGACCAGCCTTTGCGCAAGCTGCTCCAGTCGATCGCGACTGCGCGCCACCAGAACCAGGTCGTAACCGCGCCGAGCCAACCCATGCGGACAATTGAGCCGGGCAGATCCCAAAGTCGCCGCGACCGTGCAAAGCCTTCGGTCGCAGCGGCGAAGGTGAGGTAAACCTGGCAGCCGAACTGCTCAGCGGTCCATCTCGATCACTGTTTTCCCTTGGCCGAGGCCTTCGGAAACCTGGCGGAAGGCTTCATTGACATCGTGAAGCCCGAAGCGGCGTTGATCCACATTTACCTTCAATTGCCCAGCATCCGCCATGGCTGCCGCTTCGCGCAGGATCATGCCGTGGTGCTGTCGCCCCTTGCCCGTGAGCAGTGGCATGAGGGTAAACACTCCGGAATAGCTCGCACCACGGAACGACAAGGGCGCCAGACTGTGCTGGCCCCAGCCCAGGCAGCTGAGCACATGCCCGGTATAGACCTTCACGGCGTTGAACGACGCATTCAGGGTCGCTCCGCCTACCGTGTCATAAACGATGTCGAATCCCTCGCCCCCGGTATAACGCTTGAGATAGTCCTCCACGGTCTGGGCCCGGTAGTCGATCCCGGTCGCACCCAGCTCGCGGATGAAGTCCAGGCTGGTCGCCGAACCAGTGGCATAAACGCGGGCCCCCCTGGCCTTTGCCAGTTGCACAGCCGCATGGCCGACCCCGCCTGCGCCACCATGGATCAACACCTGTTGGCCGGTTCGGACATTGGCGCGATCCACCAGCCCCTCCCAGGCGGTAATGAACACCAATGGCAGCGCCGCCGCTTCGCGCATGCTCAATGCCCGGGGCTTGGGCGCGATCAGTCGGGCATCCACGACGATGTACTCGGCCAGGGTGCCCTGGATGCCACCGATACCCCCGGCCATGCCGAATACTTCATCTCCAGGGGCGAAACCGTCTACGCCGTCTCCCAGCTCGGTCACCGTACCGGCCAGGTCCATGCCCAATATTGCCGGCAGCGGCTGCCGGGCATGACCCGCTTGCCCCGCGGCGATCTTCGTATCCAGAGGATTGACGGCCGCAGCCTGTACCTTGATCAACACTTCCCCTGTGCCTGGAACGGGCCGGGGGATGTTGTGCACTACAAGCTTGGCGTGGGCGGATTCGGCAATGGCAGCGAGCATCGTGTGATTCATGGCGGTAAACCTCCGGTCAGTGGATGGGCTCATCTTCCCCGCGCCGGTGTATTCCGATAAGAAAGCAAAAGTTGATTAGATTTATTCCGTACAAAGGGGAAATTGCTCGATGGACCTCTTCGATTCCATGCGCGTTTTCATGCGAGTAGTCGAGCGCGGCTCGTTTTCGGCTGTCGCCAGGGAGTTGAACCTCGGCCAGCCCGCGGTGAGCAAGCAGATCCGTGCTTTGGAGGAGTACTTAGGTGGTGCGCTCTTCGCACGCAGCACGCGGCAGCTATCCCTGACCGACCAGGGGCAGCGGTTTTACGCAGAGAGCCAGAGCATTCTCGCCAGCCTGGAGGCTGCCACGCTCAATTTCGCCAGTGGGCAGGAGCAAATCGCCGGACCGTTGCGGGTGGCGGCGCCGGTCAGCTACGGACGATTGTGCATCGCACCGCTGGTGTGCGAGTTTCTAGAGCGCTATCCGCGCGTTCAGATGGACCTGCGACTGAACGACCAGAACGAAGATCTTCTCAGGGAGAACATCGATGTTGCGATTCGCATTGGCGTGGTGAAGAGCGAAAGGCTGGTCTCGGTTTCCCTTGGAAACACCCTGCGCCAGGTGTATGCCACGCCGGCGTACCTAAGCCGCCATGGCACGCCTGGCAAGCCCGCTGACCTCTCGCACCATAACTGCCTGGGCTTCACATTGCTGGAACACTACGATGTCTGGCGCTTCAGCCGTGACGGCGAGGAGCACAGCGTCAGTATCAAGGGGAACGTCACCAGTAATAGCAGCGAGGCCATCCGGGAAATGGTTCTGGCTGGCCTGGGAATTTCCCTTTCCCCCGAGTGGTTGTTCGCCGCGGATGTCCGGCAAGGGGCGGTCGCCACCATCCTTGCCGAATATCAACCTGTTGCGCTCCCTGTAAGCGCGGTTTTCAGTCACGACCGGCGCCGTTCTGCGCGGACTCGGGCATTCGTGGACTTCCTTCGGGAGCGACTCTAACGGGATCAAGCAGAGGACGATGCTAGAACCAACTGGGCTGGATCGACCTCTATTCGCTCAACGAACCCTGAGCGGCTAGTTGGGAATCCCAATGGGATTCCCATAGCCCGGTCAGGCTGTCTGGAGGGCCGGTATCCTGCTGCTCGCAGCGGCTTCCTTGTACTCGGCGATCTGGTCGAAGGACAGGTAGCGGTAGATATCGGCCGCCATGCTGTCGATGTTCTTCGCGTAGGCCATGTACTCCTCGACGGTCGGCAGTTTGCCCAGGATCGAGGCAACGGCTGCCAGCTCGGCGGAGGCCAGGAACACGTCGGTCGCGTCGCCCAGGCGGTTCGGGAAGTTACGGGTGGAGGTGGAGACCACGGTGGAACCGGTCTGTACGCGCGCCTGGTTACCCATGCACAGCGAGCAGCCCGGCATTTCCATGCGCGCACCGGCCTTGCCGTAAATGCCGTAGTAGCCTTCTTCGGTCAGCTGGTGGGCGTCCATCTTGGTCGGCGGGGCCAGCCACAGGCGGGTCGGAATGCCCCCTTTGACCTTGTCCAGCAGTTTGCCGGCGGCGCGGAAGTGACCGATGTTGGTCATGCAGGAGCCGATGAACACTTCATCGATCTTGCGACCTTGCACGCTGGACAGCAGGCGGGCGTCGTCCGGGTCGTTCGGGGCGCAGAGTACCGGCTCCTTGACCTCGGCCAGGTCGATCTCGATGACGGCGGCGTATTCGGCGTCCGGGTCGGCTGCCAGCAGGTTCGGCTTGGCCAGCCAGGCTTCCATCGCCTGGGCGCGACGCTCCAGGGTCCGGGCATCGCCGTAGCCTTCGCCGATCATCCAGCGCAGCAGGGTGATGTTGGACCTCAGGTACTCGGCGATGGCCTCTTCCGGCAGCTTGATGGTGCAACCGGCAGCGGAACGCTCGGCCGAGGCGTCGGACAGTTCGAAAGCCTGCTCGACGGTCAGGTCGTTGAGGCCTTCGATCTCGAGGATGCGGCCGGAGAAGATGTTTTTCTTGCCTTTCTTCTCGACGGTCAGCAGACCGGCCTGGATGGCGTAGTAGGGGATGGCGTGTACCAGGTCACGCAGGGTGATCCCGGGCTGCATCTTGCCCTTGAAGCGCACCAGTACCGATTCCGGCATGTCCAGCGGCATTACGCCGGTGGCGGCGGCGAAGGCCACCAGGCCGGAGCCGGCCGGGAAGCTGATGCCGATCGGGAAGCGGGTGTGCGAGTCACCGCCGGTGCCGACGGTGTCTGGCAGCAGCATGCGGTTCAGCCAGCTATGGATGATGCCGTCGCCCACCTTGAGCGAGACGCCACCGCGATTGCGCATGAAGTCAGGCAGGCTGTGGTGGGTGCGCACATCCACCGGCTTCGGATAGGCGGCGGTGTGGCAGAAAGACTGCATCACCAGGTCGGCGGAGAAGCCGAGGCAGGCAAGGTCTTTCAGTTCGTCGCGGGTCATCGGGCCCGTGGTGTCCTGGGAGCCGACGGTGGTCATCTTCGGCTCGCAGTAGGTGCCTGGACGCACGCCCTGGCCTTCCGGCAGACCGCAGGCACGGCCGACCATCTTCTGCGCCAGGGTGAAGCCCTTGCCGCTGTCGGCCGGGGATTCCGGCATGTTGAACAGGTCGGAAGCACCCAGGCCCAGCTCGGCACGGGCCTTCTCGGTCAGGCCACGGCCGATGATCAGCGGGATACGGCCGCCGGCGCGAACTTCGTCAAGCAGCACGGGAGTCTTCAGTTCGAAGGTGGCCAGTTCCTCATCGCTGCCATGACGGCAGACTTTCCCGGCGTAGGGATAAACGTCAATCACATCGCCCATGTTGAGGTTGGCGACGTCGAATTCGATCGGCAGGGCGCCGGCGTCTTCCATGGTGTTGTAGAAGATCGGGGCGATCTTGTTGCCGAAGCAGAAGCCACCGGCGCGCTTGTTCGGCACGTTGGGGATGTCATCGCCGAAGAACCACAGCACCGAGTTGGTGGCGGACTTGCGGGAAGAGCCGGTACCGACCACGTCACCGACGTAGGCGACCGGGAAGCCCTTGGCCTTGACCGCTTCGATCTGCTGCAGCGGGCCGATGGAGCCGGGCTGGACCGGTTCGATGCCGTCGCGGGCCATTTTCAGCATGGCCAGGGCATGCAGCGGGATATCCGGGCGGGACCAGGCGTCCGGGGCCGGGGACAGGTCGTCGGTGTTGGTTTCGCCGGGGACCTTGAACACGGTCAGGGTGACTTTTTCCGGCACGGCGGGCTTGTTGACGAACCACTCGCCATCGGCCCAGGACTTGAGCACGGCTTGGGCGGCGGCGTTGCCTTGCTTGGCGCGTTCGGCGACGTCATGGAAGGCGTCGAACATCAGCAGGGTGTGCTTGAGTTGCTCGGCGGCGACGTTAGCCAGTGCAGCGTCGTCCAGCAGTTCCACCAGGGTGGCGATGTTGTAGCCGCCCTGCATGGTGCCCAGCAGTTCGGTGGCGCGGGCCTTGCTGATCAGCGGGGAATTGGCTTCGCCCTTGGCGATAGCGGAGAGGAAACCGGCTTTGACGTAGGCGGCTTCGTCGACGCCCGGCGGAACACGGTTGGTGATCAGGTCGAGGAGGAAGGCCTCTTCGCCGGCCGGCGGGTTCTTCAGCAGTTCGACCAGGCCTGCGGTTTGTTCGGCGTTCAGCGCGAGGGGCGGCAGGCCTTCCTCCGCGCGTGCTTTCACATGTTGGATATAGGTTTCAAGCACGGAGGAGTCTCCTGTCGTTGGTGCAAATGGGCGAGTGTTCCGGTTTGGGGCGGATCGGCTTCTGCGAACGAAAAATGTAGGAGCAGAGTCTGCAATCGAGGATGACGACTCAGCGTTGCGGACTGTTGGTCTGCACCTACGAAACTGTTCCCTTGCCGAGGGGGGATCTCTAGGTGATGACTTTTGTGTCGACACATTGTTGGTTTGCAGGGGAAAAATAAGACTAATAATCGTGCTTGGCAATACAATTGTTGACACATTGGCTTGGTCCACCTGTCCTCCACCCTCAGCCGAGGGGGACGGAAACCGCCTGTCTGATTCATTCAGGCGCCCATGGCTTCGCTACACGCCAGCACAATGGCGGCGCTCTGGGGGCGATTTCTGGCGCTATCCGCGAGGGGCGTGGGTTACTGCCAAATTGCTAGTGGCATGTTTAGATAATTCGATTATCTATCGCGGATTTTGTAGGCTGGTTGCACTTCTCACATCCGAACGCAGCTCGCCCTCGCCCCTCTCCCGGAGGGCGAGGGGAGGCCAGCGCTTGCTCGCTCGGATTGAAGTCCACGAACTTAGAAAACAGGCCACTGGATCGATGCGCTTTCGAGCCTGCTGGAAACAGTGTTGTTGTGGCTCGAGCCCCTGGCCGCCGCCAAGCGGTGATTCAAGTGGCGACCAAGGGGGCCATTGCCTCCGGGATGTTTCAACGCCTGCTTTGTGCTTCGAGTCGAATTTGGCTGAGGGACATCCGCGGAGTGATTGCCTCCGGATCGATCCGGACTTCGATCAAGGATGGCTTGTCTGCGCCCAGGCAGCGCTCGAATGCCGGCGCGAAATCTGCGGTGCACTCGACGGTTTCCCCATGGAGCCCGAATGCCCGAGCCAAGGCCGCGAAATCAGGATTATGCAGGTCCGTGCCGCTGATCCGTCCGGGATAGGTGCGTTCCTGGTGCATGCGGATGGTGCCGTACATCCCGTTGTTGACGACGATGAAGATGACCTTGGCGCCGTAGCTCGCCGCGGTGGCGATCTCTTGCCCATTCATGAGGAAGCAGCCGTCGCCGGCGAACGAAACCACGGTACGTTCGGGGTAGGTGAGCTTTGCTGCCACGCCTGCCGGGACGCCATAACCCATCGATCCGTTGGTTGGGCCAAGTTGGGTTCGGAACTCCCGGTATTGGTAGAACCGTTGGACCCAGACGCAGTAGTTCCCAGCGCCGTTCGTGAGGATTGCATCGGCGGGCAGCTTCTCGCTCAGCCAGGAAATGATCTCGGCCATCTGGACTGGGCCAGGGGAAGGCTCGAAGTCGAGATTCTCCCGGTAATTACGGTTGAGCGCCTCGGTCCAGTTCGCATGGCGGTTGCTGTCAATCTCCGGGAGTTCGGCGGCGAGTGCAGCAAACGAGACCATGCTGCTGTTGATCCCGAGAGTCGGCTGATAAACCCTCCCCAACTCTTCGATGCCAGGGTGAACATGCACCAGCGCCTGCTTGGGAGTGGGAATATCCAGCGTGGTGTAGCCGCTAGTGGACACCTCCCCCAGGCGTGAGCCAACGACGACCAGGAGATCGGAATCCTTGACGGCCTGAGTCAACTTTGGGCCGGCCGCGAATCCCAGGTCACCGACGTAGTTGGGATGCGTGTTATCGAACAGGTCCTGACAGCGGAACGACGCTGCCACGGGAAGGTTGTGGCGCTCGGCGAAATGGCGGATATCCTCAACCGCTCGAGCGTTCCAGCCACCGCCACCGACAATCATCAGCGGGCGCTCGGCTTGATGCAGCAGATGCTGAAGCGCTCGCATCTCCGAGGGGGCTGCATGTGGCTCCATGACGCGTGCCGGACCAGCATCCGCTACCTCCACGATGTCGGTGAGCATGTCTTCGGGGAGCGCTACGACTACCGGCCCGGGGCGGCCATTCATTGCCCGGTGGAAAGCTTGGCTGACAAGCTCCGGAATCCGGCGCGGATCGTCGATCTGGACAACCCACTTGGCAAGAGCTCCGAACATCCTCCGGAAGTCGATTTCCTGAAACGCCTCGCGTTCCATCTGGTCCCGGGCAACTTGACCGATGAACAGGATCATCGGTGTGGAGTCCTGGAATGCCGTGTGCACGCCGACCGACGCGTTGGTGGCCCCGGGCCCTCGGGTCACGAAACAGATGCCCGGCTTTCCGGTCAGTTTGCCGTAGGCCTCAGCCATATACGCCGCGCCGCCCTCCTGCCGACACACGATGAGATCGATCTCATCCTTCGCATCGTAAAGCGCATCAAGTACGGCCAAATAGCTTTCACCAGGGACACAGAATGCGCGCTCGACACCGTTGATGCGCAACGCATCAACCAGTATCTGGCCTCCGTTTCGACTGTTTGCTGGCAGGTTCATGTGACTCCTAGGGCAAGGCATCGGTGTAGTGGGGCGGATTGGAGGACGACTCTTTGTGGGTAATGGCCGTATGGCGCTTCTGGTCATGTTTCTTTGAGCTCAGGCGGCAATCGACCCCTTGTCGACTGCCGCCCGGCGCCTGCGTCCTCCGCTAGACGAGCGGCGGCAGTTGGAGGGTTGCGGCGCACTCGAGAATGGAACGCCGCTGGGTGGCCGCGTACAGTTCCAGTTCGTTGAGAACAGGAGCCTCCAGAGCGGCGTGGAAGCCGGCCTGATTGGAGGTGATTTCATAGCTGACCTGGGCATTGTCGCCAAGGTTGGATTGGAAGATCCCTGCAGCACTTACCGGCAGGAAGTCTTCGTAAACGAGCGGTTCGAAATGCACATGGCCTGCGCTGATCAGGTCGTCCAGGGTGCGAGGCCGAACGACGTCGCTTCTCGCTGCAATACCTTTCTCGGTGACGAAGTAGCGGAAGAAGGCGAGGCCTTGCTTTCTCATCTCCTCGTGGCTGTCGGGGAAGTCCTTGAAGTACTTCTCGAGCAGATCGTTGTAGCGCTGCGCGTTGTGTTCACTTGGGAACTCTTTCAGTTCATCTCGAGTAGCGCTCAGCAGAAGGTCATACAGTGCCCGTCCTTTTGGGGTCAGGGCTGCGCCGCGCTGTTCGATCTCGCCGAAGCGCGCCGTGTGGCTGCCCTCGGCACGGTCCTGGTCAACGAAGGCGACTTTTTCCTGGAGTGCCTTGAAGCTGGTCTGGCGCAGGAGAATCGGGCATTGGCGACGTGGCGGACCTTCCACAACAGCCTTGGGAGTGATGCCGCGTTTCGGCATGCCGACCTGGATCTGATCGATATCCAGCGTACGCGGGGTCAGGTGATTGATATGAGGACCCTTGAAGGCCACTACGTCCGCGATGAGACGGTGCTGATCATGCAGCTGGTTGTACTCGGCCGCGGTCACGGTTGCCTGAGTATGCCAACGGAAGGTTTCCAGCGCTTCCTTCACGAACTCATTGGCGTCTGCCTCGTCCAGGCCGCCTTTGGCCTCGAACTTGGCAATCAACTCTTTCACGCGCGGGGTGAAGATGTCGCGCTTGGCGAGGATGTGGGAGGCAAGTTCACGGAGCTCGGGATTCTCGATCAGCTCCAGGCGCAGCAGGGAGGTGAAGACACGGAACGGACTGACCTGCAACGAACTCTCGTGCACGGCACGGAAGGCAGTCGAGTGAACAGGAACGCCAGCCGGGCTAAGGTCGTAGTAGCCAACCGGCTGCATCCCCATGACGGCGAAAAGGCGACGAATCGTGGACAGCTCCTCGGCTGTCCCCACCCGTATCGCCCCGTGTCGCTCCATTGCCAGTCGGCTGATTTCGCCGGTCCAGCGCAGATGCTCTGCAATTTCAGGGGAATCTTCCATCACCTTCTTGTTGGTCTCTGCCACAAGGTCCAGCAGCGTGCCGTAGAGGGGAACTTCCGATTTGTACATATCAGACATGGCGCGTGAAAACTGGGCGCGAATTTCGTCTGGGCTGACGAACCCCTGGTCGTTCATGGTGAAGAGATCTCCTGGACTCAATAATGGAACCACTAAACCGAGCAGCAACGGCGGCGGTATGGTCAGGATTCTGATCAGCTTCAAATCCGCTTACAAACGACATCTCCTCAGTACTTCATTCCTCTGGGTAATGAAGTAGCGATATTGACTGCGGTCTGTTGTCAGGTCCGTTGTTTTCTTCAGTCAAAAGCAGCCCTGCCGACCATGAGTGATGGACAGGGGCAAGCCGATGACGGGGAGAAGATTGGCGCTTTGGGTGCAGGTACGTGGTGTGCATGGCGCACCCTCCACACCCTGCAGTGCCCAGTAGGGTGCGCTGTGCGTAGCGGATGTTGCGTACTGATGCGATCCGCTGGAAACCAACCAGAAGGCCCCGGCCAGCTACGGCCAGGAGCCCTGAGGCCTGGAGCTAGGCCGTGGTCAGGTGCTTCAGAAGGGCCTGCACGGGGTGAGGAAGATCGACTGCACTCAGCCGACTCGCCTGGCTGCGACATGAGTAACCATTCGCAAGCAGTCGGCCAGGGTGACCGTATGTCTCGATGGCTACTTTCCAGGAGAGGTCGAAGATCTTCTCGGAGGTCTCTCGATTTACGGTCTCATGTCCGTATGTTCCGGACATGCCACAGCAGCCCGTCGATATCATTTTGAGATTGAGCCCGAGTCGCTTGAAGACCTCAGGCCAGAGTGCGGCTCCAGCAGGCGCATTGGTCTTCTCGGTGCAATGGCTCAGCAAGTAGTAGTCATGCTCAGGCAGCAGCGCGCCGACACGGGCGGCGATGGGGGCTTTGTCCAGTGCCTCGATCAACCATTCCTGTGGCAACAGGACCTCCGGGGCTTGATGGCCCAGGAGCTTCTTGTACTCCTGGCGATACACCAGGGTCATGGCGGGATCCAGGCCGACCAGCTTCACGCCATGGCTGCTGAGGCCATTGAGCATGGCGGCATTCTTGCGTGCGGCTTTCTCGAACGCGCCCAGGAACCCCAGGACCTGCAACGGCTTGCCATTCGGCAGGAAGGGCGCAATCAGGACTTTGAAACCGAGCCGCGAGAGCGTTTCGATCAGGTCGACGAATACCTCAGTCTCGAAGTAGCGGGTGAAGGCATCCTGGACCAGGATGACGCTGCGCTCGCGTTCCTGCTCCGGGATCGCGGCCAGCGTCTTGGGGCTGGCGGTTTCGATTCCCCAGCGTTCCAGTGTGGGTCGCAAGTCTGTCCGGCTGATCAATGGGCTATCCACCATTCCCGCATGGTTTTTCAGAAGCGCTTTGGTGACACCCGATTGCATGAGGGCGTTGTAGACCGATGGCGCTTTTGAAAGGTACGGAATGGTGAACTCCAGTGACCCGATCAGGTAGTCCTTGAGTGGGCGCAGATAGCGACTGTAGTAGAGCTCCAGAAAGCGGGACCTGAACTCGGGGACGTTGATTTTCACCGGGCACTGCCCAGCGCAGGATTTGCACGCCAGGCAGCCTGACATGGCGTCGAAGACTTCATGGGAGAAGTCCTGTTCCCCGCGGCGTTTGTTCAGGGTGTGCCGGACTTTGCCGAGTAGTCCGGTGGAGAGGGAGGCGGTTCTTATCCGGCCAGCTGCCTGGAGGACGTCGACACCCTCCTGCCCCTGAAGGCGGAGCCATTCCCTCATCAGCGATGCCCTTCCCTTGGGGGACTGGGTTCGTTCGCGCGTTGCCTTCCAGGATGGGCACATTGCATCAGAGGGGTCGTAGTTGTAGCAGGCCCCATTGCCGTTACAGTGAACGGCCGAGCTGTAGCTCTGCCAAACTCGCTCATCGATCCGGCGGTCCAGCTCGCCTCGTGTCGTGACCTCGTCGATCTTCAGCAGCTCCTTTGCCGAGCCGAGCGGGGTGGCAATCTTGCCGGGGTTCAACTGATTGAACGGGTCGAATGCCGCCTTGATGGCTTGCAGTGCCGGGTAAAGCGGGCCGAAAAATTTGGGCGCGTATTCCGAGCGCACGCCTTTCCCGTGCTCGCCCCACAGCAGGCCGCCATATTTGTGCGTCAGCTGTGCCACAGCATCGGTGAGGGGGCGCACCAGCGCTGCTTGCGCCGGGTCTTTCATGTCGAGAGCCGGGCGGACGTGCAGTACCCCGGCGTCGACGTGGCCAAACATGCCGTACTGCAAGTTGAAGCTGTCGAGCAATGCGCGGAATTCGGCAATGAAATCCGCCAGTGACTCGGGCGGAACCGCGGTGTCCTCCACGAAGGGTTGTGGTCTGACCTCGCCCTCGACGTTGCCAAGCAGCCCAACGGCGCGTTTGCGCATCATGTAGACGCGAGCGACAGACGAGGCTCCGCTCGCAAGGGTATGCCCGATTCGCCTGACACTGGTGTCCTGCTGCAGGTGCTCGATGAAGGAGGCAACCCTCGCTTCCAGGGCTACAAGGTCATCGCCACTGAATTCGACCAGGTTGATGCCAAGCGTCGGGGTTACAGGGTCTGCCGGGAAGTATTCGGCGACCTCGTGCCAGACGATGTCCTGCATGGCGAGACCGAGCACTTTCGAGTCGACCGTTTCAATGGAGAGCGGCGCCAAGGCCATCAGCGCCTGGGCATCGCGCAGTGCTTCCATGAAGCTGGCGTAGGAGACGTTGACCAGGACCGAGTGCTTCGGGATAGGGAGAACGTTCAGCTTCGCCTCGACGACGAAGCCAAGCGACCCCTCTGATCCGCACAGGATGTTGGTCAGATTGACGCGGCCGTCAGCATCGCGAATGTGTGCAAGGTCGTATCCGGTGAGGCAGCGATTGAGCCTGGGGAAGCTGGCTTCGATGAGCTCGGCGTGATCTTCGTGAACAGCCAGAATGGCCTTGTGGACTTCGCCCAGCCGACCTGGGTTAACGACCATCCTGTCCAGCTCGTCGGCAGCCAAGGGGCCGGTACTGAGCCGATGACCGCCGAGCAGCACGGTATCCAGTGCCAGAACGTGGTCTCGGGTTTTCCCATAGGTGCAGCTGCCCTGGCCACTGGCATCGGTGTTGATCATTCCACCGATGGTCGCGCGGTTCGAGGTCGACAACTCCGGGGCGAAGAAGAGTCCGTGAGGCTTCAAGGCAGCGTTGAGCTGATCCTTCACCACGCCGGCTTGCACGCGCACCCAGCGTTGATCGACGTTGATCTCGAGGATCCTGTTCATGTTCCTCGAGAGATCGACGACCAGGCCATGGGTCAGCGACTGGCCGTTGGTTCCCGTGCCACCGCCCCTGGGGGTGATGACGATTTCCCGATACTCCGGTTCTGCAGCCAGCGCTGTGATGAGCTGTACATCCTCGATGTTCAGGGGAAACAGCGCCGCTTGTGGCAGGCGCTGGTAGATCGAGTTGTCGGTCGCCAGCACCGTGCGGTTTCCATAATCCGGAGTGATCTCCCCCTGGAAGCCGCGATCCTTGAGCGACGCAAGGAAGGCGCGGTAGAGCCTGGTGGGTTCTACCGGTGTAGCAAGTCGGGCAATCATGGTTTCAGCGGATACCAGCCAGGCATTCTTCGATGATGTCCAAGCCTTCTTCGAAGAGCTCGGGCTCGATGGTGAGGGGCGCGAGGAGGCGAACGATGTGCCGGCTCTTGCCGCTTGGCATCAGCAGCAGGCCTTTCTTCCGGGCGGCTTCGAGAAGGGTAGCCAGTTGCTGGGTTCCGGGAGCGCCATTGGGTGTCGTCAGTTCGATACCACGCATGCAGCCTGTGCCGGTGAGGCTGCCCAGGCAGGGGGAGATTGCCCTGTTACGCCAGCTTTCATAGCGACGAAGAATCGCTTGCTCCTGAGCCTCGCCCCAGGAGGCCAGGTTTGCGTCTGTCATGGCCCGCAGGCTGGCCAGGGCGGCCGCGCAAGCCAGCGGATTGCCCGAGTAGGTACCGCCCAACCCGCCTTTCGGCAGCGAGTTGACCAGCGCCTCGCGACCCACCACCGCGCCGAGTGGCAGTCCCCCAGCGATACTTTTGCCCAGCAGCAGCAGGTCCGGCTCGATCCCCAGGCGAGGGAATGCGAATCGCTGCCCGGTTCGCCCAAAACCAGACTGGATCTCGTCCACGATCAGGAAGATTCCATTGGCGTCACAGAATTTGCGCAGTCCTTGAGCAAAGCTCGGATCCATGGCCAGGAAGCCACCTTCGCCCTGCACCGGCTCGAAGATGAAGCATGCTACTTCGCTAACGTCGACCTCGACACTGAACAGGCGCTCGATCGCTTTGAAGGCTTCGTCGGCCGTCACCCCATTGTCCGGACTCGGATAGGGAACGTGGTAAACCGGCCCGGGAAGCACCCCGACCTGCTGCTTGTAGGGGGCAACCTTGCCGTTCAGGTTGAGGGTCGCCAGGGTCCTGCCGTGAAAGCCTCCATCAAAGGCGACCACGACACTGCGACCGGTGGCGGCGCGAACGATCTTGAGGGCGTTCTCGGCAGCCTCCGCGCCACTGTTGGTCAGCATTCCCGCCAATGGGTAGCTGACCGGAATGAAATCTGCCAATGCCTTCATCAGGTGGCGGTAGCCGTCATGGGGAACGGCATTGAATGCTGAGTGGGTCAGCTTCTGCGCCTGTTCGGTAATGGCGGCGACCACGGCCGGGTGGCAATGGCCCAGGTTCAGGACGCCGATGCCACCGACGAAGTCGATGTACTGGTTGCCGTCCGCGTCCCAGACCTGCGCGTTCTGCCCACGGGTCAGGGTGATGGGGTGCACGATCGAGAGCGAGGAACTGATATGCGACTGGTTCATGCGCAATCGGCCCTACCCGCCATGTTGGGTACCCGCGCTTGCCGGCACGCTGCACCAGTCATGCACAACGTGGGGGCGAATGATGTTGCTGCCTGACTTTCAGTCAAGGCAAGGGCACGGAATGGCATGGCAGTGTTCCTCTTTGAACTGGGATTTCTCTCTATCAAAGCGAGGAATGTCGACGGCTCACAAGCGAAAAAAAATTACTCGGTCATTCCTGAAATTCAGGACCTTGGGCGGGACGCTGGTTTGCCCCTTTTGCTTTTTCCAGGATCCAGTCCACGAAACTCCTCACTTTTGGAATGTCGATCGACTGCTCCGCGTAGGCGATGAAGTGGGAGCCCTGGCTTGCCTTGTGGTGTTTCCACGGGATCACAAGCTTGGCTTCTGCAAGCTCGTCCTCGACCAGGAATCTTGGCACCAGGGCAACGCCGCAGCCGGCCTGGGCAGCCCTGATGCACATGTAGAACGTATCGAATCGTGGGCCGTGGTAACTGTGCTCGGTGTTGATTCCTTGCTCTTCGAACCACTCGTGCCATGCCTCCGGTCTCGAAGTGCACTGCAGCAGCACAAGATCCGCCAACTCGCCCGCGCTTGAAAATGGCCGCTTGGACAGAATCTCGGGGGCGCATACCGGCACCACATCTTCGCCGAACAGCTCGATGCACGCGGCTCCGGGCCAGGATCCCTGCCCGTAGAAAAAGGCTACGTCTGCCTTGGCCTGCACGAGGTCGAAGGGCTCGAGTTCGTTTCTGATATCGAGGTGGATATTGGGATAGCGCTTGGAAAAGCCCTTCAGGTTCGGGATCAGCCAGCGGGCCCCGAACGTGGGTTGGGTGGCCACCCTGAGCACTTCCGTCTCGCCGCCATAGGACAGGATGTAGCGACTGGAGATATCCACCTGCGTCAGGATCTTGTTGACCTCGGCCAGGTAAAGCTCGCCGGCCGGCGTCAGTTGCAGGCGTCGACGTACGCGATGGAAGAGCAGGTGCTGAAGCATCTCCTCAAGCTGCGCAACCTGCTTGCTCACTGCACTTTGCGTCAGATGCAGCTCCTCCGCGGCACGCGTGAAGCTCATGTGCCTGGCAGCGGATTCGAAGCATTGGAGGGCAGCCATTGTGGGGAGCAAGCGTTTGGACATTGTGATCTCGGACGGAAAGTTCTGGGTAGATCATTCTCTGGGGGAATGATGTGGTGCGTAAAGGTCGTTTGTTGGCCTTGGGGATTCGGATTGATACTGACCCCCGTCAATGAATTCAACCACTCACCCGATTCAGGAGATAAACATGGTTGGCGAGCTGCTCAAAAGCCTTGGTGTAAGTGCCAGTGCATACCAAGGGGGCAACCATGCGGTTCATACCCCTATCGATGGAAGCCAGATCGCATCGGTCACTCTGGAGAGTCCGGCTGCCGTGCTCGACAAGGTCGACATCGCCCACAAGGCGTACCTGGCGTGGCGTGATGTTCCCGCCCCTCGTCGTGGTGAGCTGGTTCGCCTCTACGGCGAAGTCCTGCGCAAGCACAAGGCCCAGCTGGGTGAATTGATCTCCATCGAGGCGGGCAAGATCACTCAGGAAGGTCTGGGTGAAGTGCAGGAAATGATCGACATCTGCGACTTCGCAGTCGGCCTCTCCCGCCAGCTCTACGGCCTGACGATCGCCTCCGAGCGTCCTGGCCACCACATGCGCGAGACCTGGCATCCGCTGGGCGTCGTCGGGGTGATCAGCGCGTTCAACTTCCCCGCAGCGGTATGGGCCTGGAACACCTCGCTGGCACTGGTTTGCGGCAACGCCGTAATCTGGAAACCGTCTGAAAAGACGCCTCTGACTGCGTTGGCATGCCAGGCTCTGTTCGAGGTTGCCCTGAAGCAATTCGGCGAGGCCCCGAACGGCCTGAGCCAGCTGCTCATCGGTAATCGCGAAGCGGGTGAGGTTCTGGTCGACGATCCCCGCGTTCCGCTGATCAGTGCCACCGGCAGCACCCGCATGGGGCGCGAAGTCGGGCCTCGAGTAGCGGCGCGTTTCGGTCGCAGCATCCTCGAGTTGGGCGGCAACAACGCCATGATTCTGACCCCCAGCGCCGATCTGGATCTGGCTGTTCGCGGCATTCTGTTCAGCGCCGTTGGCACTGCCGGCCAGCGCTGCACCACTCTGCGTCGCCTGATCGTGCATCGTTCCGTGAAAGATGAGGTTGTGGCTCGGGTAAAAGCGGCCTATTCCAAGGTCCGCATCGGCGACCCGCGCAAGGACAACCTGGTTGGTCCGCTGATGGACAAGCAAGCGTTCCTGGCCATGCAAGGCGCGCTGGCAAAAGCTCGTGACGAGGGCGGTGTCGTGTTCGGTGGCGAGCGTCAACTTCAGGATCAGTACCCGAATGCTTACTACGTCTCGCCCGCAATCGTCGAGATGCCGGGCCAGACCGAGGTCGTGCGTCACGAGACCTTCGCGCCGATTCTCTACGTCATCGCTTACGACGACTTCGAGCAGGCGTTGCAGTTGAACAACGAGGTTCCTCAAGGCCTGTCGTCCTGCATCTTCACCACCGATGTTCGTGAAGCGGAGCGTTTCCAGAGCGCTTCCGGCAGCGATTGTGGCATTGCCAACGTCAACATCGGTACCAGCGGTGCCGAGATCGGCGGCGCCTTCGGTGGCGAGAAAGAAACCGGCGGTGGCCGCGAATCCGGCTCTGACTCCTGGAAGGCCTACATGCGCCGTCAGACCAACACGATCAACTATTCCCGCGAGCTGCCGCTGGCGCAAGGCATCGTTTTCGACTAACCACGCGCTTCTCCATGTCGAGCATCAGTGCTCGACATGGAGCTTTTTGTTGGTGTCGAACCTCGAGGCGTCGGGATTCGAAAACTGACTTGCCTGTGCCGCCCCGTAGTTGTTCGCAAAACATTGTCGCGCCCGAAGATCAAACGCGATGGGCGTAGAGAAAAAGAATAAAGAGACACCCCATGCGCCGTGACGAAATATCAGCAAGCTGCCAAAACGAGTACGAAAGTATTTTGAACTTGGATGCCAGGCAAGTGACAAGGGCGAACCCTTACTTCCTGACAACCAGGAACACACCGCTAATTACAGTTCCGGCAAGCGCTGGTGTTTCAAGGGGCAGGTTTCATGACTAGTTTTCATCAAGAGTGTCTCTGGGAGAAAGTGACACACAAGCAGATCAAGTCCGGCGCCCTGGCCAGTCACGTCAAGTTCGATGTCTGTGTCATCGGTGGCGGTATTACCGGCCTTTCCGCTGCGCTCCACCTCCTGGAGCAAGGGAGAACGGTCTGTGTGCTCGAAGCGCATCAGGTCGGCCATGGTGGCTCTGGGCGTAACGTCGGCTTGGTCAATGCGGGCACCTGGATCAAGCCTGATGACGTCGAGGCGACCCTGGGCGAGAGGCGTGGCAAGCGTCTGAATGATGTGCTCGGGCAGGCGCCGGCAGAGGTGTTCGCAGTCATCCAGCGCTACGGCATCGATTGCCAGGCGCGCAATGACGGTACCCTGCACATGGCTCATAACGAAGCCGGGCTCGCTGACCTGCGCTCCCGTGAGGAGCAGTGGCGCCGACGCGGAGCTGATGTCGAACTGCTCACCGGCGCCGTCTGTGAAGAGTATTGCGGGACCGACAAGATCACCGGCGCGCTGCTCGATCGCCGCGCCGGGACCATCAACCCGATGGGTTACACCGTTGGGTTGGCGCTGGCGGTCACTCGTTTGGGTGGGGCCATCTATCAGCATTCCCCGGTGACCGAGCTCAATCGTCAAGCCGATAGCTGGGTGGTGCGTACCGAGCGCGGAGCCGTTGCCGCCGAGAAGGTGGTCATTTCGACTGGTGCCTACACCGAGGGCGAGTGGACGGAGGTCAGGCGTAACCACTTCCGTGGCTACTACTACCAGGTCGCCTCCATACCCTTGGCCGGTGCGGCGGCCGACAAGATCCTCACGCATGGCCAGGGCTCGTGGGATACCCGAACCGTCCTGAGCAGCATTCGCCGCGATGCAGAGGGGCGGCTCCTGCTCGGTAGTCTCGGCAAAGCCAGCAATAAACCGGACTGGTTCGTGCGCAGCTGGGCGGACCGTATTCAAAGCCACTATTTCCCTGAGTTGGGAAAAGTCGAATGGGAAGTGCATTGGACAGGCTGTATTGATTTCACCCCTGATCATCTGATGCGTATTTTCGAACCTGCGCCAGGAATTGTGGCCGTTACTGGATATAACGGTCGAGGCAATACGACCGGAACCGTAATTGGAAAAGCCTTTGCAGAGTTCTTGCTGAAGGATGAGCCAGACGCTCTGCCAATTCCCTTTACGCAAATGAAGACATTGCATACCGCGGGAATCAGAAGCTGCTTCTACGAGGCGGGCTTCTCTCTTTACCACGCAGGTCAGTGCTTGAGAGTCATTCTTTAGCTTGAACCCATTATAAAAATCTGGCGGGCGCTTTAATGACCCCCGCGAGAGGACTCGTTTTACCCAAATAAGTCCTTGCAAGTTGTAACTGCAATTGCTGTCGCTGCCTTGGATGCGCATCTCGGATGCGCTTATCAATAGATGTTGAAAAATAAAAGAGGTCACTAATGAACAAGCAAAACCTCAAGCAACACGCTCGCCTCGCAGCACTGTTCACCGCAATGGGTCTTTCTTTTGCCGTGCATGCCGACATCAAGATCGGTGTCGCCGGGCCCCATACCGGAGCCAATGCGGCTTATGGCGACCAGCTGTGGAGAGGGGCGGTTCAAGCTGCAGAAGACATCAATGCCAAAGGTGGCATCAATGGCGAAAAGATCGTCCTGATCAAAGGCGATGATGCGTGTGAGCCGAAGCAGGCCATCGCAGTGGCGAACCGCCTGGTCGATTCCGAACAGGTTGCCGCCGTCATTGGCCATTTCTGTTCGTCATCGACTATTCCGGCAACCGAAGTCTATGAAGAAGCGGGCATCCTTTCGATGACCCCGGGCTCCACCGCTCCGAAGCTGACCGAGCGCGGCCTCTCGGGCGTGTTCCGCATGTGCGGTCGTGACGACCAGCAAGGCGTTGTCGCTGGCAACTACCTCATCGATGACCTGAAAGCGAAGAAGATCGCGATCATCCATGACAAGGACACCTACGGCCAGGGCGTGGCCGATGCCACGCGCGCCCAGCTTCACGCGCGCGGCGTGCAGGAGGTGATCTACGAAGGCCTGACCCGCGGTGAGAAGGATTTCAACTCGCTGGTGACCAAGATCAGTGCGGCAGGCGCCGATGTTGTCTATTTCGGTGGCTTGCATTCGGAGGCAGGCCCACTCGTGCGTCAAATGCGCGAGCAAGGACTCACCGCGAAGTTCGTGTCTGACGACGGCATCGTCACCGATGAACTGGTCACCACTGCCGGCGGCAAGCAGTACACCGAGGGTGTGCTGATGACCTTCGTGACCGATCCCCGCAATCAGCCAGAAGGTAAGGACGTGGTCGAGCGTTTCCGGGCGCATGGCTACGAGCCCGAGGGCTTCACCCTGTTCTCCTACGCCTCTCTGCAAGCGATTGCGGCAGCGTTCCAGGCCACCGGCGGAACCGATAGCGCCAAGGCCGGCGAGTGGCTGAAGAACAACTCGGTCAGCACCGTCATGGGTGCCAAGGAGTGGGACGAGAAGGGCGACCTGAAGGTATCTCCCTACGTGATGTATCGCTGGGATGCCGAAGGCAAATACCAACAGCTCTGACCTGCTTCTGCCGTGACCCATGCCGAGCCCGTCGGCATGGGTATCTGTAATTCCTCGATACGGGAGAGCCGCTGTGGATGCTCTACTTCAACAAATGATCAATGGTCTGACCCTGGGTTCGGTCTATGGCCTGATTGCCATTGGCTACACCATGGTTTACGGCATTATCGGCATGATCAACTTCGCCCATGGCGAGGTGTACATGATCTCCGCCTACCTGGCCGCCATCACCATGGCCATGTTGGCCTTCTTCGGCCTCGAGTCCTTCCCGCTGATAATCCTCGGCACCTTGCTGTTCACCATCCTGGTGACTGGCGTGTATGGCTTCGTGATCGAGCGCATCGCCTACAAACCGCTGCGCAACTCCACGCGTCTGGCGCCGCTGATCTCCGCGATCGGCATGTCGCTGATCCTGCAGAACTATGTGCAGATCAGCCAGGGCGCCAGGCAACAAGGGATCCCGACGCTGCTCGACGGGGCATTCAAGCTCCACATCGGTGACGGCTTCGTGCAACTCACCTACACCAAGGTGTTCATCCTGGTTGCGTCGCTCCTGGGAATGGCGTTGCTCACCTACGTGATCCAGCGCACCAAGCTCGGCCGCATGTGCCGCGCTACCCAGCAGGATCGCAAGATGGCCTCGATCCTCGGTATCAATACCGACCGGGTGATTTCCTACGTGTTCGTCATCGGCGCCGCCATGGCCGCACTGGCCGGCGTGCTGATCACCATGAACTACGGCACCTTCGACTTCTATGCCGGCTTCATCATCGGGGTCAAGGCGTTCACCGCAGCGGTGCTCGGCGGCATCGGCTCACTGCCTGGAGCGATGCTCGGTGGGCTGATCCTCGGTGTTGCCGAAGCGCAGTTCTCGGGGGTGATCAACACCGACTACAAGGACGTGTTCAGCTTCTCCTTGCTGGTGCTGATCCTGATCTTTCGTCCCCAAGGCCTGCTCGGCCGTCCGCACGTTGCAAAGGTGTGATATGTCGAATCAATCGGGGTCCCTCGACATAAAAAAGAGTCTTCTGGATGCGGTCATTGCAGGTCTGCTTGCGCTGATCGTTTTCGGACCTGTCGTTGGCGTCGTGCTGGATGGCTACGGCTTCAACCTGCATCTTGACCGAGTCGGCTGGATGATCGGCGTTGTCGCGATCGGCCGGTTCGTCATCAGTCTCTTCTTGCAGACAGCCCAAGGCAAAGCCTTCCATTCTCGCTTCGAACTGAGTGGAAGCGGCGTCCACGTATTGCCGCCAGGCCATAAGTCCAACATGCGTTGGATCATGGCGCTGATCGTGGTGTTGGCCGTGCTGTTCCCCTTCGTCGCCAGCAAATACCTGCTCACGGTGGTGATTCTCGGGCTGATCTATGTCCTCCTGGGGCTTGGCCTGAACATCGTCGTCGGGCTCGCCGGCCTGCTCGACCTCGGCTACGTGGCGTTCTATGCCATCGGCGCCTATGGCCTGGCGCTGGGTTACGATCACCTCGGACTCGGCTTTTGGTCCGCGCTGCCGCTGGCGGCGATCGCCGCGGCACTGGCAGGGGCGATTCTCGGATTCCCGGTCCTGCGCATGCATGGTGACTACCTGGCCATCGTCACCCTGGGCTTTGGCGAGATCATCCGGCTGGTGCTGAACAACTGGCTTGAGTTCACCGGTGGCCCCAACGGCATGTCCGTGCCATCGCCGACCTTCATGGGTCTGGAGTTCGGGCGGCGGGCGAAGGAGGGCGGGGTTCCCATCCATGAGTTCTTCGGCTTCGCCTACAACCCCAACCTCAAGTACGTGTTCATCTACGCAGTGCTGTTCCTGGTGGTGCTGCTGGTGCTGCGGATCAAGCATCGACTGACGCGCATGCCGATTGGTCGTGCCTGGGAAGCGCTTCGGGAGGATGAAATCGCCTGCCGCGCGATGGGCCTCAACCACGTCCTGGTGAAGCTCTCAGCCTTCATGATCGGCGCCTCCACTGCCGGGCTGGCCGGGGTGTTCTTCGCCAGTTACCAAGGCTTCGTGAACCCCACCTCGTTCACCTTCTTCGAGTCGGCACTGATCCTGGCGATCGTGGTGCTGGGCGGCATGGGCTCAACGATCGGTGTGGTCATAGCAGCATTCGTCCTGACGGTGGCGCCAGAGCTGCTGCGTAACTTCGCGGACTATCGGGTGCTGCTGTTTGGCGTACTCATGGTGCTGATGATGATCTGGAAACCGAGGGGTTTGATCCGTGTCAGTCGCGTGGGTGTGGCGGCACCGAAGGGGTTCGAGCAATGAGTGACGATATTCTGCGTGTAGAGCATTTGATGATGAACTTTGGGGGCATCAAGGCGCTCAAGGATGTCAACCTGAAGGTCAAGCGCTCGTCGATCACCGCGTTGATCGGCCCCAACGGTGCAGGCAAGACCACGGTGTTCAACTGCCTGACCGGTTTCTATACCGCTTCTGGTGGCCGCATCGAGCTGAAAACCAGGAGCAAGCGGACCAACATCATCCAGGTCCTTGGCGAACCGTTCCAAGTGGGGGATTTCGTCAACCCGGTAAAATTCGGCTCGCGCCTCTGGTTCAAGATGTTCGGTGGTACCCATCTGGTGAACCGCGCCGGATTGGCGCGCACCTTCCAGAACATACGCCTGTTCAAGGAGATGACAGTCCTCGAAAATCTCCTGGTTGCCCAACACATGCAGGCGAATCGGAACCTGTTGGCGGGTGTCTTCAACACGCCTGGGTATCGGCGGGTCGAAGCCCGGCTGCTCGAGCGGGCGTTCTACTGGCTGGAAGTCGTTGACCTGTCCAGCTGCGCCAATCGCCTCGCAGGTGAACTGTCCTACGGCCAGCAGCGCCGTCTGGAAATCGCCCGCGCCATGTGCACGGGGCCTGAACTGATCTGCCTCGACGAGCCGGCTGCCGGCCTCAACCCGGCAGAAACGGTCGCTCTGACCTCCATCATCCGAACGCTCCGAGACAAACACGGTGTGACGGTCCTGCTGATCGAACATGACATGGGCATGGTGATGAGCATTTCCGACCACGTGATCGTGCTTGAACATGGCGATGTCATTGCCGAGGGCAAGCCGGAACACATCCAGAACAACGAGCGGGTCATTGCCGCCTATCTTGGTGCGGAAGAGGAGGAGGTGGCATGAGTTCGCCCATTCTGGAACTCCGGGACGTGGACGTCTTCTACGGCCCAATCCAGGCCCTGAAAAAGGTCTCGCTGAAGATTCACGCTGGCGAGACGGTTTCCTTGATCGGCGCGAACGGTGCAGGCAAGTCGACGCTGCTGATGTCGATCTTCGGCCAGCCGCGAGTCAGTTCCGGCCAGATCATCTACGAGGGCGAAGACATCAGTCGGCGTTCTCCCCACTACATCGCCTCCAACGGCATCGCCCAATCGCCTGAAGGACGCCGTGTCTTCCCGGACATGAGCGTCGAAGAAAACCTCCTGATGGGCACCATCCCCGTGGGAATGGAGCACGCGGACAAGGACATGGAGCGCATGTTCCAGTTGTTCCCGCGGCTGAAGGAGCGGCGTAACCAGCATGCCATGACCATGTCCGGTGGCGAGCAGCAGATGCTCGCCATTGCGCGGGCGCTGATGAGCCGACCGAAGATCCTGCTGCTCGATGAGCCGAGCCTGGGCCTGGCCCCCATCGTGGTCAAGCAGATCTTCCAAACCCTGCGCGATCTCGCGTCCGAGGGCATGACCATCTTTCTGGTGGAGCAGAACGCCAACCACGCGCTGAAGCTCAGCGACCGTTCTTACGTGATGGTGACGGGGGAGATTCGCATGACGGGCACCGGGCAGGAGCTGCTTGAGGACCCTCAAGTGCGAGCCGCGTACCTCGGCGGGCATTGACTCCCTGTAACAGGCACCCAACTCTCGGGTGCGCCACTGCCCTCTTCCCCGAGTGGGAGAGGGCAGTGGCGCTGCCATCAGCGGTCGAGGAAGACCATTTGCGGCGGCTCGTGCATCAGGAAGTCGCGGTGGGAGATGTTCCAGGCGTAGGCGCCGGCGAGGGTGAATACCAGCAGGTCGCCGATGGCCAGTGCCGCGACGGGTTGCTGGCGGGCCAGGACGTCTTTCGGGGTGCATAGCTGACCGACGAGGGTCACGGGCTGGCCGTGCAAGTCCGGCTCCTGGTTGCCACGCAGCACCACGAAGGGGTGGTCGTGGCCCTGCGCCGCGGGGGTGCGGAGGTGGTGGGTGCCGCCACGGGCCACGGCGAAGTACTGGCCGTGATTGCGTTTGATGTCGAGCACTTGCATCACGTAGTAACCGCAGGCAGCGCTGATGAAGCGACCGATCTCGAAGCGGATGCGGGTGCCGGCCATGTCTTCTTCGGCAATCAGGTCTTTCAGTCCCTGGCAGAAGCCTGGCCAGTCGAACGACTGCGAGTGGTCCTGATAGTTGATACCCATGCCGCCGCCGACATTCAGCAGCGGTAGTTGCAGGCCCTGCTCCTGGCTGATGCGGCGGAAGGTGCGGCAGTAAGCGCGGATCAGTTGCAGGTGGGCGGCCACGTCGAACTGGTGGGAGAGCAGGTGGAAGTGCAGGCCCTTGAGTTCCAGCGCGGGTTCGTGGCGCAGGAGTGCGAGGGCTTCATCCAGTGCCTCTTCGTCGAGACCGAACGGCGTAGGTTTGCCGCCCATGACCAGGCGGCTGTCCGGTGCTTCGGCAAGCTTGAGGTTGAGCCGCAACAGCACCGGTGCACGGCGGCCCTGGGCGGAGGCGAGGCGGGCGAGGCGGCGCAGCTCGTGCACGCTTTCCACGTGGAAGGCATCGACGTGGCAGTCCAGCGCGGCCTCCAGTTCGCTGTCGAGTTTGCCGGGGCCGCCGAAAATCAGCGGGTGCTTCGGACAGTGTTCATAGAGCCAGGCCAGTTCGCCACCGGACGCGGCCTCGAAGCCATCCACCAATGGGGCCAGGGTGCGCAGGATCGGCGCTTCCGGATTGGCTTTGGTGGCGTAGAAGAGTTCGCAGTTGGCTGGGAGTGCGGCGCGCATGGCGCGTACGTGCCGATCCAGCGCCGGCAGGTCGTAGAGGTAGGCGCACAGCGGGTCGCGTCGCTGGGTGCGCAGGTCTTCGATGGCGCGGGTGATGCGCGCAGGCAGGCTCATGGGCGTGCTCCGATGATGGGGTTGGGTAGGGCGGTGTAGCCGGCTTCGCGGTCGGCGCGTTGCAGGAGGCGGGTCATGAAGTTCTCTTTGCTGGGCAGGGTGGCGCCAGCGCAGAACTCGCGCAGCTCAACGGGGTCGCCGAGCAGCTCGCGCTGCAGTTCCAGCAATTGGCCGACCTGGGCCCACAGACGCTTTTCCAGCGCGGCGCTGCCATCGGCAAGGTGGAAGATCGCCTCGCCCAGGTTGTTCACCAGGGTGCAGTAGGCCACCCGTTTCCAGGCTTTGTCGGGGCTGTAGTAGAGGGAGGCACGGGTGCGCTTGTCGAGGTGGCCGAGGCGTGCCGGTGGCCAGTGCTCAGCAACGAGTTTGGTGCCTTCCAGGTCGCGGATCCACACGCGGCAGGGCAGGCCGCTGTCGTCAAAGCCGAGCACGGTGTTCTGCAGGTGTGGTTCGAGCACCACGCCCTGGCGGAACAGACAGTGCAGTACGCCGCCAAGCAGCAGGCCGGCATAGCAGTCGAGCCAGCGCAGGGCCGCATCGGCGTGCGCCAGGCCGAGCCGTTCGGCGCACTGGCGCACGCGTTGCTGGCACACGCTGTGGCCGTGCAGGTCCCAGGTGAACAGGGCCATGGCCACTTGCGGGCTGTGTGCGGCACGGCTGGCCGGGTCGAGGTTCTGGCGATAGAGGATGCCGAAGCACTCGGTAACTTCGCGGGCCTCGTCCAGCGTGCCGAGCGCGCTGAGGTCGAGGGTACTGGCGGCGGGCTCGGGCATCAACTTGAAGCCCGGCTGGGCGCTGGCCAGTTCGGTCATGACGGGAGCCAGCAGGCCGGTGAGGGCCACGGCGCTGTCCAGTTCGTACCAGGCGTTCTTGCGCACGCAATTGGTCAGTCGCACATGCACCGAAAACTTGAGGAAGTAGGCCAGGTCCGGGTGGTAGAGCGTGCGCACCGAAGACGTGGGGTAGAGTGTCAGACCTTGTGGGCCGAGGTATTCCATCAGCCCTTGCGCCTGCGCACGCTTCACCAGCGGATCGGCGAGGATACGTTTCACCTCCCAGGGGTGGCAGGGGTAGAGGTCATCGCGACCGCAGAGCTGCTGCAGGGTGGCGCGAGGGTCCTCGCCCAGGTGGCGCACCAGCGCCGGGTTGACGCGGAACCAGTGCAGGGCGAAGCAGGCACCGACCTCCGGCGAACAGGCCAGCAGGTCATCGATGGAAACGCCTTCGCGGCTCTTGGGGGTCGGGTGCAGGGCATGGCCCCAGACCTGATGTTGCTCCGAGCGCAGCAGGCTGTCATCCGGCTGCTGGTTGGCGGGCACGGCGTGGCGGAGGAAGGTGCGGGTGATCTGCAGGCTGTTGTCGATCTGTTGTACCAGTTCGCCATGGCGCTCGGCACTGGTCAGCGGGGCGAGCATCAGGCGCGCCAGCTCCAGGGCACCTAGAGAGCGCCAGCCGTGGCCGTTGCCCTTGAAGTAAGGCGTGCTGATGAAGCGGCAACGGCCGAGCACGCTGGTGCGGTCGGCCAGCAGGGCCAGGCGTCCGCCCGGCAGTCGGATGGACACCCGCTGGCCGGCGAGCTGGCGCAGGCTCATGGGCAGGTCGTGGTCCTTGGCGTCGAGGCTTGCCTCGCCTCGGGGCAAGGCGTATTCGCGCAGGTAGCAATTGATCAGGCATTCGATGGCGTGGCGCTGGGCGTCGCCGTCGAGGGCGCGTTCGTGCAGGGAAGCCAGGTTGATCTCGAGGGTCATGCGGTTATCTCCCGTGGAGCGATGAGCAGGGGGCGCGCCAGTACTAGCGCCGCGAAGGCGACCAGGCCGGCGACCAGGAAGGGGGAAGCAATGCCGCAGCTCTGACTGACCAGCCCGGCCGTGACGCCAGCCGCGGCGCCGGCCCACTTGCCGCTGGAGTCGTACCAACCGAACAAGCGCCCAGCGCTGCCGTTGCGGCTGCGCTGGCTGAGGCAGCGGTGCAGGCCGACGAAGCCGAGCAGCATGCCGGTGCCGCTGAGCAGCCGCAGGGCGAACAGCAAGTCGGGCTGGTCGCTCCAGAACTGCAGGGCGTTGGTCAGGGCCAGCAGGCCAAGGCCAGGCAGCAGCAGGTTGGCGGCCTGGCGCTGGGCCCAGGGCAGGGCCACCAGGTAGACCAGGTGCGGCAGGCTGTAGAGCAGGCCGATGAGGGCGTCGTTACCCACGCCCAGGGCTTCGCCGTAGGGCACGAAGTAGGGGAAGGTCACTACCATGGCGAAGCTGAAGAGGAACTGCACGGCGAGCAGCCGTGGCAGGTCGTTCGGCAGCTGGTCGGGCCATTCGTCGCCGTCGCCGTCGCTGGTGCGGGCCTGGCGCCGTGGTGCGTCGGCTGGTAGCGGCAGGATCAGCACGAAGGCCAGCAGCGGCAGCCAGGCCAGCACGCGATAGAGCTCAAGCCCCATGCCGCTGGCGGTGAGCAAGCCGAGCAGGATCGGTCCGCTGATCATCGCCAGGCGTGCCGAATACTGCGTCCAGTTCAATGCGCGGGAGAGGCTGCCGTCCTTGAGCTGGGTGGCCAGGTAGGCATTGGAAGCCGCCATGGCGCCACCGAAAGTGCCCTGGATCATCAGTGCCAGTACGAACACCGTCAGGTTGGGGCTGAAGCCGGCCAGCAGGAAGCCGGCACAGAGCCCGGCGTGGGCGCGCAGCAATGACAGGCGACAGCCGTGGCGGTCTGCCAGGTGGCCCCATAGTGGCGCCGCCAGGGCAGTGCACAGGGTCGGCAGGATGAACAGCACGCCGATGCTCCAGCCCGGCGCATCCGGCGCCAGGTCGGCGAGGATGCGAGGCAGGTATAGCGGAATGCCGAGGGCGGTGAAGGCCGAGAGGTAATGGCCGAGCAGGACGCTGGCGATCAGTCGTTGCGGCATGGTTGTGCCTCCAGCAGGAAGTTCGCTGCGCTGTAGCCATAGAACTTGTTGATGTCCTGGGCACCGGACTGCGCCTTGCTGAACAGGCTGCCGGCACTCAGCAGGTACTTCACCGGCAGCGTCGGACTGTCGAGCAGGAAGCTTCGGGCTTCGGAGCAGTCCAGGCCTTCGCGCTCCAGCTGTTCGAGGCAGCCAGATAGGCGCTGGCGCAGGGTGGCGTAGAGCGTCTCGCGCGGTGCGAGGCTGGCATCGGCGATGGCTTCCAGCGGGGCGACGATGTTCAGTTGCAGGGTGATGGTGCAGAACATCTCCGCCAGCGGCTGGTAGCCGGCCACGCGGATACGCTCATCGCGCAGCTCGTCAGGGCGGGCGGCGAGGTCGGGGCAGGCGTGGACGAAGCGTTCAGGCCAGAGGCGCGCGGCGTCGTTGTCTTTCATCAACAGGCGTAGCGGTTGGCCGGCCTGGTGGATCAGCACGGCGTTCTGCTGGTTGGCTTCCAGGGCGATGCCGTAGCGCAGCCACAGGCGCAGGTGCACATGCAGGAGCAGGTCGAGGTAGTCGGTCAGCCAGGCGTGCAGATTGCCGTCGTGGAACCGCTCGACAACCGCTTCGAGGAACAGCCGGCCATCCGGCATCGGGCTGGCCAGGGCGGCCACCGGCACAAGGGTGGTGGCCGTCAGTTCAGTCGGGTAGCGGCGCACGATGTAGGCCAGGTGCCGCAGTTCGGCAGCATGCCCGCCATGCTGTTCATCGACGTGCAGGTAGCGCTGGCCCAGCGCCGGGTCACGCTCAGCCAGGGCTTGCAGTGTTGTCTGGAACCAATGGCCGTCGTACAGGGTGCTGGGCTTGATCAGCCGCAGGTTACGCGCGCCGAGGGTGCTGACCAGTAGCGGCAGTTTGATGTGGCAATGCGGCTGCTCCACGCACATCACCGTGCGCACGGAAAGCGTCGGCTCCACCAGCAAGGCGCTGCGTGGGGCCTTGATGACGCCCGCCGGCAGGCCATGTTGCTCCAGCATCGGCCAAGTCAGCGGGTGGATCGGCAGCAAGGCGTGGCTGCTGGCCAACCGCTCGTCCAGGCCGACGTCGCTGAAGCTCGGCCAGTGGGCAGGCGGCGGGCTGCTGAGGCTGAGTTTGCCTTGCGGCACGGCCAGCCAGTTGAGGGCGAAGCGCGGGGCGAACTCCGGGGCGTAGCCTTGCAGCGCGGCGGAGTCGAAGCCGCTCTTGGCGCGGGCGGTGGGGTAGAAAGGATGGTCGAGGTAGCTTGCCAGGCGGTCGATGCCGAGTAGCCGCTGGCCCCAGGCCGGTTCATCGAGGACGCCGGCAAGGCGGCGCGCCTGGGCCTGGTAGGCCTCGCGGCAGAGGCCGCGGTGCTGCGCGGCGCAGTTGGCCTCATCGCGATAGGGGGTGAAGAGCGCCAGGCTCTCGGCGTCCAGGCCGTGGCTCAGGTGTTCGAGCCAGCGTGGGTAACCCTGTTCGAAGCGTGTTTCGCCCTGCTGGCAGCAGAGCCAGGTATCGCCCCTCGCGCTCCAGGCTTGCAGCGGGCCACCGCGGCGCAAGGGCAGCCACAGCTCGCCGCTGCCAAGGTGGGTGATGCACAGCCAATCCGGCGCGGGCGCATCTGGCCAGTGCGCGGCCAGCTCAGCCGGCAGGCGGCACACCTGGCCCTGGCTGAGCAGGCCACGAATGTCTTCGCGCAGGCAGCAGTCTATGATTCGTTGGCCGATTGCCGCCTGGTCGGCGCTCATGGTGGCGCGGTTCATGCCAGCACCCAGCGCAGATCGACGAGGGTGGCGGCGAATTGTGCGTCCAGGCTGGTGGCGTCGGGGGCGATCAGGCGCAGGACGCCGATATAGTCCTTGTTGGAGTGGCTGAGTTGGATGTCGTCACCGACCTGACGTAGGGCGCGGTAGTCGCTCCAGTGACCGTCGTGCTCGTGCTGGAAACTGTCGGTCGCCTGTGCGAGACGCCCGGGCTGGCCGGCGACCAGATAATGCACCAGGGCCTCGGCCTTGCCGCTTTCGGCATCGGCCAGCGGCTCGCCCAGATGCAGGGCGAGGATGCGGTCGAACCAGCCTTGCGGGAGCAGGCGGTCGAGGAGAAATTCACGACCGTCGCCGATGCTGCGGTAGTTGATTTCCACCAGCACCGGGCCTTCTTTGGTGAGGATGAACTCGCTGTGGCAGACGCCGAAGTTGATGCCGAAGGCGGCCACCTGGGCGAGCGCGGCAGTACGGTGGGCGCGGCTAAGCGCGCCGTTCCAGCGCGCGGCCAGCTCAACGAAGTGAGGCGGCGGCGAGAGGGTCACGTCGAAGCCGCCGATGGCTTGCAGGCGTTGGCCGTCGCCGAGGGTTTCGAGGGTGAACAGCGGGCCTTCCATATAGGCCTCCAGCAGCAGGGCGCGGTCGGGGTTGTGCTGCCAGAACTGTGCGCAATAGGTGGCCAGTTCGCCGGCGTTGTGGCACAGGCGCACGTCGAGGCTGGCTACGCCTTCACGGGGCTTGGCCACCAGCGGGAAGGGCACATCGGCAGGCACTGCGCTGCCTGCGGTGAGGACGTGGAACCAGGGGCCGGGCAGGCCGAGGCATTGGAGTCGTTCGCGCATGGCGGCCTTGTTCTTGGCGGCGTAGCACAGGTGCCAGTTCTTGCCGGGGCAACCGAAGGTTTCCGCCACCAGGGCGGTGGCGGTCTGCAGGTGGTCGCTGTTGGAGAACACGGCGGCTGGGCGCAGGCCATGGGCGTTGATCAGCTCGACCACAGCGAGCGGGTTGAACACATCGCACTCGAGAATTTCCAGCCCCTCGGCGGGGTGGCCGGCTGCGGCAAGTTCGCGCCTGTGCTGCTGGGCGTGGTCGCTGATCAGCACCACGGGCAGTCCACGCTTGCGCGCAGCGGGCAAAAAGCCCTCGGTGATGGCGGGGTGGGCGATGTGGGTGAGGATCACGAGTGGGCGTTGCATGTAGGGCCTCCTGGGCAGCAGTCGTCCCTCCGCGAGGAGCGGACGCCTGGATATCAATGCGCGTGAGCGCGGGTCAGAAACGGTGGTGGATGCCTTGGGTGAGGACTTGGGGCTTGCTGGCCTTACCCGGCATTTCGTCCTGGTTGGGCATGGGGTGTGAGGGGGAGGTCCCCTTCCACGGTAGCGAGGAAGAGGCTTGGAGTGTTGAGGCTGGGGTGCAAGGCAAGCAGGTTGTTTTTTGTTTTCATCCGGAATACCTCAAAGCATCAATGGGCGATTTGCAGGCTGGCCAGGCGAGCTTTGAGGGCACTGTTCAGCAGGCCGCGGTCTTCGCCGGCCAGATAGCTGCGGATGCCCCTGGCTTGCCAGTGCTGGTGTTGCTCGGAGGTACGCGGATTGGCGCAGAACGGAATTCCAGCGGCCGTGCAGTGCGAGGCCATTTCCTGGAGCGCTTCCCAGACCCGGGGGTGCGTCGCGTCGGGGCCCAGTTGCAGGTCCAGGGCGAGGTCGAGGGCGCCCTCGAGGACCATGCCGATGCCGGGCAAACGGAGAATTTCGGGCAGGGCCCGAAGCCCGGCGGCGCTTTCGATCATTGGCACGATGGGCCGGGCCCGGTTTGCCAGTTCGATGTATTGCGGCAGGGGCAGGCGGCCGAAACCGGTCACGCGGCCCCCGGTGATGCCGCGCCGGCCCAGTGGCGGGAAGAACGCCGCTTCCACGGCGCGGGCGACCTCTTCGGCGCTTTCCACGCGCGGCAGCACGATGGCTTCGGCGCCGGCATCCAGTGCCCGGCCGATCAGTTTGGTGTCGACTTCCGGCACGCGCAGCCAGGGCGAGATGCCGGCCGACTCGCAGGCGCGCAGGCAATGCATCAGCTCATCGCCGGAGCGCAGCAGGTGTTCCATGTCGAGGATGACGAAGTGGTAGCCCGCGAGGGCGATCATTTCGCAGAGCAGGGGGGAGGGAACCGAGTTGAGCAGGCCGTAGGCACTTTCACCTTGATCAAGCCTGGCGATTACAGGTGATGTCCGAATCATTCGCCTCTATCCGTAAGAAAAATCGTTAGCGAATGATAATGATTGTCAATCAAATGTAAACGCATTTTTCTGGGACGCTGGTCTCGGAATGGCCGTCCTTGAGCGGGCGTCAGATCTGGAGGTTGAGGTTCTCCTGCGATACAGGTGAGATCCGGCTCGCCGCAAGGATGCGTCGAGCCGGCCTGCGCGCGCGCCGGGCGCCTAGGTCACCTGCAGTATCCGCATCATCTCGTGGTCTTCGTGGGAGAGGATGTGGCAGTGCCAGACATATTGTCCTCGCTTGTTGAAACGCGCCTTGATCCGCACCACCTGGCCTGTGGGGTTGCCCGACTCAGGTTCGGGGTTGCCGGGAAGGGCCGTGACCATGTCCTTCGGCGCCGCCTGGAAGTATTCCGGGCCGACCGGCGCGGCGGAGAAGTGCTTGATGAAGGAGATTTCCGGTGCCTCACCCATCATGCCGTCGTGCTGCGGAATCATCTGCGAGCCGGTGACCTGATACTCGAACACTTGCCGATCCAGGATCTCGAAGTTGACGAGGTGCAAATGGACCGGGTGGGCGTCGGCGGTGAAGTTGTAGATCTCCCAGACCTCGGTGCCGTCCAGGCTCGGTAACTCGGTTGTTGGTTGGAACCATGCGTAGGCGGTGGCGACGTTCGTGGTGTTGAGGTTGCCGGACTTGACCGTTCCCAGCAGCGGCTGCAGTCGCCCGAACCCGTCATTGCCCTCGAAGAGCGCCACCCTGCGAACGGTGGCGCTACCGGATACGCCTGCGTAGTCGGGCAGGAGCTGGGGTTGGAAGTTATCCGCCACGCCGGACTTGGGCTTGACCACGTCGAAGGCCATGACCCGGTCGGTCTGGCGGTCATCGAACAGATCTTCCGGGGCCAGGTCGGCACCGAAGGCCCCACCGAAGGGTGAATCCCCGCCCAGGTTCTTCATGATCACCCGGCTGCCGAAGGGTACCTGCGAGAAATCGAGTACGAGGTCGTAACGGCCGCCGGGCTCGAAGACCAGCGTGTCGGTCTCGCGTGGTGTGCCAAGGCCCTGGTCGCTGCCGATCACCCAGAAGGGCAATGGCGCGCCGGCACTGGAATGATTGGGGTCGGTGACGTTGGCGGCGACGGCTACGAACTGGAGCACCATGAACCGCGAGTCGCAGCCATTCACCAGGCGCAAGCGATAGTGGCGCGGCTCTACGTTGGCCTTGGGCCAGATCTTGCCGTTGACCACGATGTGGTCGCCGAAGAACTCGGCGAGCGCGGTGGGGCCGCCGTTGGGGAAGTGCTCGGGTGGCAGGATGACGCCTTCGCCAGTGATGAAGTCGTCGTAGAACGGGTCGCCCGGGAAGGCGGGATAGAACAGCGCGCCTTTCTCGGTGAACATGCGGTCCTGGACGAGGTAGGCCAGTTCATAGGGATAGGCGGGAAGGCCCAGGGGGTTGCTGGACAAACCGGTATCGAACTGGTCGCGAATGATGTACTGGCCGGCAAGGCCCGCGTAGACATTGAGGCGGGTAATGCCCAAGGCATGGTCGTGGTACCAGAGCTGGCAGGCCGGCACGGTGTTGTTGTAGCGGAAGTGGTCGGTGAAGCCACCGGGGACGAAGTCCCACTGCGGACCGGTTACCTCGCCACTGGGGCTGTAGAAGAACTCGGGGTTGCCGTCGAACTGGAAATCACTATTGGCGCCGTGGAGGTGGGTACTGATCGGTACGCCGTTGTTCTTGATGCTGAATGCCCGGTAATCGACACCATTGGCCGAGTTATCCCCGTGCAGCGAGTAGCACCAGTGCACGTTGGTATCGAGGGGCAGCAGGTGACTCTTGCTGCGCAGTTCGTTGCTCCAGCGAACCAGCGCCTCTTCCGCTCCCCCCGCCGAACTGTTGACCACCTGGATCGTCTGGCCGGGCCAGCTCACGGTTCTTGAGCCGTAGCCCCAGACCCGCGTCCACAACTTCTTGCGAGTCGATGGTTGTATCAGGCCAGTCTGTTGCTCGGTTTCAGTGATCCGGACGTTGAAGTTCGGGTTCATGGCCGGCTGGCCACCGACACTGAAATCCTTGAACAGAAATGCTGGATCCAGCGCGTTTGGTGCCAACTCGACAAATTTGGGTTGCAGCGCTGGGTCGCTCAGCAAACCGACGTTGGAGAAAAATGCGGCCGCCTGCGCACGGCGCAGAAAGGGATGGCTGGGAAGTATTAGCGCACCTGCGGCAAGCGCGCTGTATTGAAGAACCCGACGCCTTGAGATCATGTTCTGTCCTCCCCAAATTGAGGGATCGGAGGGAAATAGGGGCCCTCTCGAATGGAAGGGCGACTGCACTATCACGCCGCGCCAGCGACCCAAAATTTGATGTAGATCAATCCAGAGGGGCCATGGAGAGCAGCTACCCGATAAGCCCGCGCAATTGTGGGATGGATGGTCTGGATACCCCAGGGAATACGCTCATCCTGCTAAGGGTTTGCGATCAGAAGGGGGCTCACGACCCTGCCAGACCGCCTCGCCGTTCAACGCCTGGGCTTTGCCAGGCCTGGGGGCGTCCGTCGGTATGGCTGTTGCCTGTGCGATCCATGCGCTGGATCGTCGCGACGAGAGTGTCGGTCTTGCGGTCTGGTGGGAGAGGACTGGATGGTGTGCTGACCGAAAGGCTTGGCTGGCCGTAACGGATGGCTACATTTGCCCCGGTCGGGCCTGCGCCACCAGCCAGCCGACCAGCTCTTGCAGTTCCGAGCTGGGGGCGAGGCGGTCAGGGTAGACCAGGAAGTAGGCACCACCGGTAGGTACCTTGAGGTCGAAAGGCGCCACCAGGCGTCCGCTGCTGAGCTCCTCGCCAATCAGTGCCCAATCACCCAGGGCAACGCCGGAGCCCTGGGCGGCGACGGAAAGGGCCAGGTCGAGGGTGTCGAAGTGATGCCCGCCTCCCAGGTTGTCGAGTGTGACGCCTGCGGTCTGCAGCCAGGTTTCCCAGTCCTTCTCGTCGCGCGTGGGGTGTAGCAGCGTGTGCCGTCCAAGGTCGGCCGGCGTGTTCAGTGGTAGTGGGCCGGCGATGAGTTGGGGGGCGCAAACCGGGATCAGTGCCTCATCGAACAGGCGATGGGCCTCGACAGCGCTGCCGGGGTCGTTGCCATAGACCACGGCGGCGTCGAACTCTTCGCGACGGAAGTCCACGCCGTACTGCACAGTTGTGGTGAGCTCGACCGGTACGTCCGGACGTTCCGCCTGCCACTGCATCAGGCGGGGCAGGAGCCAGCGCATGACGCAGGTGGGCGCCTTGAGCTGCAGGGCCTTGCGCTTGGCGCCAACCTGTTCCACGGCCTCGTCGATCAGGCTGAAGACCTGCTGGATCCGCGGGTACAGCTCGCGCCCCTGTGCCGTAAGGCTAAGCCCGCGTGCCTGGCGCTGGAACAGCGGATAACCCAGGTGGCTCTCCAATCCGGCGATCTGTCGGCTGACGGCGCCCTGGGTGATGTGCAGCAGCTCCGCAGCACGCGTGAAATTGCAGCACTGCGCAGTGATCAGGAAAGTGTGCAGGGCAGGCAAGGGCGGGAGACGTTTCATGGGCGCTCAGGTATGAGTTGAGGACATGGCTAGTATGACGAATTTTGCCTTGTCATGGCCGCCGGCGGGCGGGTCCAATTGTGCAATCCGATCCCCCGGTTTCTGTCCCGCGATGCTTTGGGCGCGCAGGTGGCGATGGTGCGGACCTATCAGCTGAACGCATGGAATAACGCAATGCAAAACACGCTTCCGACCTTCAACGATCCGCTCACGGGCGTTTACATCAACGGCCAATGGCTGGCTGGCGGCGAATGCCTGTCGGTCGTCAACCCCACCACCGAGATGCTGCTGGCGAGCGTCGGCAGCGGCGATGCAGGCACAGTCGATCAGGCGGTTCGGGCAGCTGGCGAGGCTTTCCCGGCCTGGGCGGCGCGCTCGGGAGCAGAACGTGCCGCCTGCCTGCGGCGGATCGCCGAGGGCGTGCGTGCGCGCCGCGAGCGGCTGATCCAGTTGCAGTCGTGCAACAACGGCAAGCCGTTGGCCGAAGCGGGGCTGGATGTGGATGACGTGATCGCCACCTTCGAGTACTACGCAGGCCTGGCCGAAGCCCTGGATGCCGCGCAGGACCGCCCGGTGGAGCTGCCCAGCGAGGACTTCGCTGCACGCCTGCGTCGCGAGCCCTGTGGCGTGGTAGGGCTGATCGTGCCGTGGAACTTCCCCATGGTCACCACCGCCTGGAAGCTGGCACCGGCCCTGGCGGCGGGTTGCAGCGTGGTGCTCAAACCCTCCGAGGTGACGCCGCTACCGGAGCTGGAGCTGGCCAGCATCATCCATGACAGCGGCCTGCCGACAGGGGTGTTCAATCTGGTGTGCGGCACTGGCCTCGCGGTCGGCGCGCCGCTGGCCTCCCACCCGCGCGTGGCCAAGGTCTCCTTCACCGGCAGCAACGCCGTCGGCGTGCAGGTGATGCAGCGCGCGGCTGAAACAGTGAAGGGCGTGAGCCTGGAGCTGGGCGGCAAGTCGTCGTTGTTGGTGCTGGCTGATGCGGACCTGGAACTGGCGGTGGAGCTGGCCTGCGGTGGTGCCTTCTTCAACGCCGGGCAGATGTGCTCGGCTACCAGCCGCGTGCTGGTGGCGGAACCCCTGGTGGCGGACTTCCTGGCGCGGGTCAAGGCGCGTGCCGAGGCGATCCGCGTGGGTGATCCCTTCGTGGAAGGCGTCGAGATGGGCGCACTGGTGAACCTGGCGCAATACCAGCGCGTGTGTCGCCATATTGAACGCGGCCTCGAAGCGGGTGCGCGCCTGGTGTGCGGCGGTGAGCGGCCAGAGGGCCTGGAGCAGGGCTACTTCCTGCAGCCAACGGTGTTCGCCGACGTGCCGAGGGACTGCAACCTGTGGAATGAGGAAATCTTCGGGCCGGTACTTTGCGTGCGCAGCTTCGCCAGCGAGGCGGAGGCCATCGAACTGGCCAACGACAGCGAGTTCGGCCTTGTGGCCAGCGTGGTCAGCACGGATGCAGCAACTGCCGAGCGTGTGGCCAATGCCCTGCAGGCGGGCATGGTGTGGATCAACTCGCCGCAGGTGATCTTCCCGCAGACCTCCTGGGGGGGGTACAAGCAGAGCAGCATCGGCCGTGAACTTGGACCCTGGGGGCTGAGCGCCTTCCAGGAAATCAAGCACGTGGTGCGTGCGGTTTGACGGCGTATCCCCTTTCCGGCCAGGAGAGGGGCTGGTACGGGGGGCGCTTTGCTGTGAAGGCGATTTCAATCGCTAAGCAGACCTGCCCGACGGAGCCATGGGGGCGCTGCACGCCGCTTAGCGAATGAGTTCGCCCCCACAAATAACAGCATGAAACCTCCCCAAGCCGCCTTCGGGCGGCTTTGTCATGTCTGGGCATGAAGCCATGCGTTTTGAACATGGCTCCAATGACGATTTTTCGATTGTTGCGGCCACCCGCGGGTCGCAGGATGAGCCCGCCGGGCACCTACCCGCCGCCAAGACATACAAGAACAAGAGGAGTCCTCGATGGGCGATCATGATCTGAGCAGAAGAAACTTCATCAAGACCGTGGGCGTTGCCTCGGTTGCCGCAGCCACCCTGTCCATGCCCTTCATCCGGGCCAGCGCCAGTGATACACGCTTCCAGGGCAAGACGTTGCGCCTGCTCACCTGGTCTGACGACACCGGCCTGGCGGCGCTGCGCAATATTGCCGCGACCTTCGAGGCCAAGACCGGGGCGAAGGTGATTGCCGACCGCACCGGCAGCACCTCCGAGATGGTCGCCAAGCTCAAGGCAGGCGGCGATCGCCCGCAGTACGACATCATCACCCTGGCCGGCGTGGGCGCTGAGGGCCTGGCCAGCGCCGGGCTCTTGGAGAAGCCTGATCTCAACCGCATCCCCAACCTCAAGGACGTCCCGGCGCAGTACCAGACTGGTGCCAATGGCCACGGCATCGGCTACCTGCTGTGGTGCAACAGCCTGGTCTACAACACCCGGACCGTGAAAGAAGTGCCGGACAGTTATGCCGCGCTCTGGGACCCGACCTACGAAGGTCGCCTGTTCCTGCCGCCGCCGAACTGGACCGAGGCCATGGACCTGATCATCATCGCCGCCAAGCTGGCTGGCGGTGACGTGCACAACATCGAGCCGGGCTTCAAGAAGCTGGAGGAGCTGAAGGACCGGGTGATGACCCTTGGGGAAAACCCCAACCAGATCGCTGAACTGTTCCGCACCAACTCGCTGGACATGGGCGGCCTCTATGCCCCGGCCTTCTTCCCCAAGCAGATCCGCGACCCTGCCTACAGCCTGGGCGCCACCTTCGGCATGAAGGAAGGTTTCTACACCGACCTGATGCTCTCGGTGATGCCCAAGCACCGTCCGGGCGACGATGACCTGGCTTACGCCTTCCTCGACCATTCGCTCGACCCACTGGTGCAGGGCAAGATGGCCGAAGACATCTTCAACGGCCCGGTGAACGCCAAGGCGATCATCTCTGCCGAGGCGCGCAAAAGCCCATTCATCCTCACGCCGGAGCAGATTGCGGAGAAGGCGATCATGCACGACAACGCCTTCCTCGCCACGGTCCACGACCAATGGATTCGCCGCTACACGGAAATCTTCTCTTCCTGATGCTGCCACGGCGCACGCCGTGATTCGCCCTGCGCGGACGGCCACTGGCCGCCTGCCAGGGTGCGTGGAATCCCTGTTCTGACGAGACAAGAGATATGGAACACACAGATCTGACCCATCCGGTCGGCGCGGCCCCTGTGCGCGTGGCCAAAGGGGTTTCCCCGACGACACGGGCCTGGCTCTTTCTCACGCCGTCGATGCTGTTCCTCGCAGTGCTGGTGGCGGCAAGCCTGCTGGTGCTGCGCATGAGTATCGGCGTCAAGGGCGCCGAATGGAGCGGCTTCAGCCTGGCCAGCTATGCCCAACTGCTGGAACCCTACTACCTGAAATCCCTGCTGCTGACCCTGCGTCTGGCCTTCTTCAGCGCGCTGATCGCGGTGGCCCTGGCCATTCCGGTGGGCTACTGCATGTCGCGGCTGCAGTCGCCTTTCCTACGTCGGGTATTCCTCGCTGCGGTGCTGTTGCCGCTGCTGGTCAACCTGCTGCTGCAGAGCTACGGCTGGCTGGTGATCCTCGGCCCGGCGGGCATGCTCAACCAGGCGTTGATGGGCCTGGGCCTGATCGATCGACCGGTGATGCTGCTGTATAACCAGACCGGCGTTCTGATGGGCCTGGTGCAGACGGCCTTCCCCCTGGCGGTGCTGCCAATCGCCAGCGCCATGCGCGGTGTGGCGCGCAGCTATGAAGAGGCCGCCGCCACCCTGGGCGCCAGCCGTTTACAGGTGTTCCGCCAGGTGGTGCTGCCGATGAGCCTGCCGGGCATCTTCACCGGCGCCACCCTGGTATTCGCCTACAACGCCAGCAGCTTCGTGGTGCCACTGCTGCTCGGTGGGCGCCGAGTGCCGATGCTGGCGGTGATGGTGCATGACCAGATCGCCCCGCTGATGAACTGGCCAGCCGCTTCCGCCGCGGGCGTGGTGCTGATTGTCACCACCTTGGCGATCATGGCCTTCTCCGAATACGTCACCGGCCGTCGCCGGCGCATGCTGGAGGCTTCGCAATGAGCATTCCATTCCGCTCCCGGGCAGCCCTGCCGGGCGAAACCGGTCGTTTCGTGATGTTCGTCTCCGGCGCTGTCCTGCTGCTGGCGGTGCTGCCGATCCTGACAATGATCGTGATGTCCTTCAGCGGCGCGTCGAACCTGGATTTCCCGCCGTCGAGTTTCAGCCTGCAATGGTACGAGGCGGCCTGGCGCACTTTCGTTTCGCCCGATGCGAGCGATGTGCTGAGCCTCGGCCAGGCGCTCGGCACCAGCCTGCTGGTGGCCTGCCTGACCATGGTGTTGGCAACCCTGATCGCGGTGCCGGCGGCGTACGCGCTGACCCGCTGCGAGTTCCGTGGCAAGGCGGTGGCGCTGCAACTGATGTCGCTGCCACTGGTGTTCCCCATGGTGGTGCTGGGCTTGGCCCTGCTGCTGGTGTTCGACAGCCTGCCGTTCCACATGGATACCTCGCGCTTGGTGATCGCCCACGTGATCCTGGCGCTGCCCTTCGTGGTGAAGAACTGCACCGCGGCCATGGTTTCCATCGGCACCGAAGTGGAGGAGGCCGCGCAGATGCTCGGTGCGCCGCCGCTACGGGCGATCATCGACGTCGTGGTGCCGCTGATGCGCTCGGGGATCCTGGCAGGGATGCTGCTGGCCTTCATCGTCTCGTTCAACGAGTTCACGGTGACCTACTTCCTCTACAACATCGACGTGATGACCGTGCCGATCTGGATGTACAGCCGCACCGTGTCGTCCCTCGACCCCACCGTATTTTCCTTTGCCGTGCTGATTGTGCTGATCGACTTCGCCCTGATCTGGGCGCTGGAGAAACTGGTCGGCGACGGCGGCGTGTCCTTCTGATTTGAGGTGAAGCATGTCTGGACTGATTCTGAAAAACGTCGAAAAACACTACGGTTCCATCTGCGCCGTGAAGGACGTCAACCTGCACCTGCCGGAGGGCAAGCTGGTGTGTTTCCTCGGCCCGTCGGGCTGTGGCAAGACCACGCTGCTGCGCATGATCGCCGGGCTGGAGAGCCTCAGCGCCGGGGAGATCTGTCTGGACGGCCGCGACGTCAGCCATACCCCGGCGCACCAGCGTAACTTCGGCATGGTGTTCCAATCGCTGGCGCTGTTCCCGCACATGACGGTCGGGGAGAACATCGCCTATCCGCTGCGCCTGCGGAATGTACCCAAGGCAGAGCAGCAGGCACGCGTGGCCGAGCTGCTGCAGCTGATCCAGTTGCAGGAAATGGTCGACCGGCCGGTCTCACGTCTCTCCGGTGGCCAGCGTCAGCGCGTGGCAATTGCCCGCGCGATTGCCGCGCACCCCAAGTTGCTGCTGCTCGATGAGCCGCTCTCGGCGCTGGATGCCAAGCTGCGCGAGTCGATGCAGATCGAGATTCGCCAGCTGCAGCAACGTTTGAACATCACCACCATCATGGTCACCCACGACCAGCGTGAGGCCATGACCATGGCCGACCTGGTAGTCGTGCTTGGCGAGCACCGTGTGCAGCAGGTGGGAACGCCGATCGAGATCTACCGCAACCCCGCCAATGAGTTCGTCGCTGACTTCATCGGCACCGGCAATATCTTCCCGGCCACTGCGATGGGCAACGGCCGGGTCAGCCTACCGGGCGGCGCGGCTTTCCAGGCGCCGACCGGCAGCGGCATCCAGCCTGGCGCTCTGATCAAGTTGCTGGTGCGTCCTGAGGACTTGCAGTTGTCCACAGCCCAGGCCAGCGGCGCGAACAGCGTGCCGGGCACGGTGACCTTCGTGCGCGACATAGGCGCGACCATCGAAACTACCGTTGACTGCTCAGGCGTCTCGCTGACCGCCCTGACCACACCTTGCCAAGACATCGGCCTGGCCATCGGCAATTCGGTGTCGGTGACCATTCCGGAGCACGCGTGCCGAGTGATTTCGGCGTGATGGGATGAGCCTTGGTGATTGGCCGTCAGCGATGGTGGGCGCACACTGGCGGGCGAGTCCGCATAGGGAGAATGGAAAATGAACCTTCTATTGGAAAACCGTAGCGCGCTGGTCTGCGGCGGCAGCTCGGGCCTGGGCTTCGGCGTCGCCGAGGCGTTGGCGAAGGAGGGCGTGCGCGTCTGCCTGGTAGCGCGCAACCTGGCCAAGCTGGAAATGGCCGTGGAGCGCATTCGAAAGGCAGGCGGCGATGCCCAGGCGGTGGCAGTGGATCTGAGCGACCTCACCGCGTTGGACATGGCCATCGAACAGGTGGTGGCGGCCATTGGTGCGCCAGACATCCTGGTGGCCAACAACGGAGGCCCGCCACCGGCCGATGCGGTGGACTTCGATCCGCGTCAGTGGCACCAGCAGCTCGACGCCATGCTGCTGGGCACCATGGCGCTGACCAAGGCCTTCCTGCCGGGCATGCGCCAACGCCGCTTCGGCCGCATCCTGATGATTTCCTCCACCAGTGTGGTGGAGCCCATCCCGGGCCTGGTGCTGTCCAGCTCATTGCGGGCGGCCCTGGCGAACTGGGCCAAGACGCTCTCGACGGAGGTTGCTGCCGATGGGGTGACGGTGAACACCTTGATGCCCGGCTCGTTCTGGACCGAACGCACCGAGTCGCTGCTGTTCCGTGCGGCAGAGCGCAGTGGCACGCCGGTGGCGACCTTGATGGCGGAGGAACAGGCGGCGATCCCGGCCGGACGCTACGGCTCCCCCGAGGAGTTCGGAGCGGTGGCGGCCTTCCTCGCCAGCCCGCTGGCCAGCTATGTCACCGGGGCGCTGATTCCGGTGGATGGTGGGGTGCTGAAGGGTTGAGCTTCCAGCGCCCCTCTCCCTCTGGGAGAGGGGCCGGGGGTGAGGGATGTCTCAGGCTTGCTCATACGCGCCAGCCTGAAACCAGTCAGGCATGCCTGCTCTCTGTGGGAGTGAACTCATTCGCAAAGGGCCGCAAAGCGGACCCTTGATCACCAGGCACAGGACGGCTCAAAGCTATCCGCTCGCGCCATGCTCCACATACGCTCGTAGAAGTCCGCCTCGATCTTGTCCTCGAGCAGGTCGCCCGGCTTGAGGAACACGTGGAGCTGGGAAAACAGGCGGATCTCCTTATCCGACACGCGTCGCACCAGATGGCGCGGCTCCAGTTGCGCAGGGTGCTCCAGCCCGGCGGCGGCGAGCATCTCCGCCAGGGCCTTGAGCGTGTTGCGATGGAACTGCTGGACGCGCTGGGCCTTGTCCGGCACCACCAGGGCGCGCTGGCGCAGCTCGTCCTGGGTGGCCACACCTGTCGGGCACTTGTTCGTGTGGCACGACTGGCTCTGGATGCAGCCAATGGCGAACATGAAACCGCGCGCCGAGTTGGCCCAGTCGGCGCCTATGGCCAGCACGCTGGCGATGTCGAAGGCGCTGATGATCTTGCCGCTGGCACCGATCTTGATCTTGTCGCGCAGGTTAAGCCCAACCAGCGTGTTGTGCACGAATAGCAGCCCCTCGCGCAGCGGCACGCCAATGTGGTCGGTAAACTCCAGCGGTGCGGCGCCGGTGCCGCCCTCCTTGCCGTCGACCACGATAAAGTCGGGGAGAATGCCGGTTTCCAGCATGGCCTTGGCGATGCCCATGAATTCCCACGGATGGCCCAGGCAGAACTTGAAACCCACCGGCTTGCCGCCGGACAGCTCACGCAGTTTGGCGATGAACTGCATCATCTCGATGGGTGTGGAGAAGGCGCTGTGGCGCGAAGGGGAGATGCAATCCTCACCCATGGGCACGCCACGGGTCTTGGAGATTTCCTCGGTGACCTTGTGCTTGGGCAGGATGCCACCGTGGCCGGGCTTGGCGCCCTGGCTCAGCTTGATCTCGATCATCCGCACCTGCGGGTTCTGCGCCTGAGCGGCGAAGCGCTCGGGGTCGAACTGGCCGTCGCTCGTGCGGCAGCCGAAGTAGCCACTGCCTAGCTCCCAAACCAGGTCACCACCATTTTCGCGGTGGTACGGGCTGATGCTTCCCTCACCGGTGTCGTGATAGAAGTTGCCCAGCTTGGCGCCGCGATTGAGCGCGCGAATAGCGTTGGCGCTGAGGGAGCCGAAGCTCATTGCCGAGATGTTGAGCACCGAAGCCGAATAGGGTTGTGTGCACTGTGGTCCACCCACGGTCACACGAAAGCTCGATGAGTCGCTCAGCGGAGCAGGGCGCATGGAGTGGCCAATGAATTCGTAGCCGGCCTGGTAGACGTCGATCAGCGTGCCGAACGGCTTGTCGCCGCCCTGGTTCTTGGCTCGCGCATACACCAGCGAACGCTGGGCGCGGGAGAAGGGCAGGCGGTCGTCATCAGCTTCCAGCAGGTACTGGCGGATTTCCGGGCGGATGCCCTCCACCAAGTAGCGAATGTTGCCAAGGATCGGGTAGTTGCGCCGCACTGCGTGGCGGGTCTGCAGCAGATCGAAGACGCCGATCAGGCTGAGCACTCCTGTGAGCAGGGTGAAGGGCCAGACCCATTCATGACCGGTGAACGGGAGGCTGAATAGCGTGAACAGCACGCAGAGGGCGAAAAAGGCATAGCGGCTGAGTAACGACAGGCTCATTCGAACTCCTTGTTTGCAGGTACCGGCACAGCGTAGGCCGAAGTGGCAGGTTATGCCTTGCCACGGCTCAAGGTGGCCAGTTTCGGCGTAGGAATGTGCCGCGTTAAAGCTCCATCTCCCTCTGGACGAGGGCGGGGTGAGGGATGTTTCAGGCTGCTCGAACCATCATAGGCAGGCCTTCGGCCAGCTTAGCGAATGAATTCGCCCCCACAGGTGGTTTCAGCTTCGGCACGGACAACCCCTCTCTCGTTTATGGGAGCGGGTTGGCGTACTGGGGGCGAGCACTGCCCAGGCGCATGCTGCAATCGACCACGGCCTGCTCATCGGCCTGCAAGCGCTCAGGCAGGAAGTCGCGGAGAAACTCCACCCAGGTCCTGATCTTGGCATCGAGAAACTGCCGCGACGGGTAGAGCGCATAGATGCCGAGCGGAAACAGACGGTGGTTGGGCAGCACGCGTACCAGGCTACCGTCCTGTAGCCCGCTGCTTGCCGAGTAGACCGGCACCACGCCGATACCGATGCCGGCCCTGATGGCCTCGGTCATGGCGTCGGCGGTGTTCACCTGGAAAGGCGTCTGATTGACGCTGACTTGCTCCTGGCCATCGGGGCCGTCGAACAGCCACTTGTCCAGCGCCATCACGTTGTTCACCAGGCGCAGGCAGCGGTGCTTGGCGAGGTCCGCGGGCTGGCGGGGAGCGCCGTGTTTTTCGATGTAATCAGGGGACGCGCAGAGCACGCTGTAGGTGGTACCGAGTTGCTTGGAAATGAACCCTGAGTCGGGCAGCTCCTGGGCGATCACCACGGAAATGTCGTAGCCCTCGTCGAGCAGGTCAGTGATGCGGTTGGCCAGGGTCAGGTCGAAGCTGACGTCTGGGTACTTCTCGCTGTACTGGGCGATGGCCTTGATCAGGTAATGCTGGCCGATGCCGGTCATGGCATGGACCTTGAGGTTGCCCACCGGCCGGGCATGGGCCTCGCTGGCCTCGGCCTCGGCTTCTTCGATATAGCCGAGGATCTGCTCGCAGCGCAGCAGATAGCGCTGACCAGCCTCGGTGAGCGCGATGCGGCGCGTGGTGCGGTGCAGCAGGCGGGTGCGCAGGTGGGTCTCCAGGGTGGCGACTGCTCGGGATACATAGGAAGTGGTGAGATCCATGCGCTGGGCAGCGGCGGTGAAACTGCCGGTTTCTGCCACGCAGACGAAGGCGCGCATGTTGAAAAGGATGTCCATGGAGGGTTCCGGCCCGGGAGGGGTGCGAATTTTGTCACGAAGTATGTCAGGGATTATGGCTATTTCAGTACACAATCATTCATCTATTCGTCTGCTTATCCTCGGCTCGGGCTGACCCTAGAATCGCCAGCCTTCCCGGCTCCGTAGCCTTTTCCGGCAGGAGCCGGGCTTCCCCCAGCATTCAGGATCTGCCGCAGTGCTCCGCAATCCCCGGCCCGCCTTCGCCCGTGCCAGCCTGTTCGTCGTTGTTTCGCTCCTCACCGCTTGTATCGATAGTCAGGGCATCGCGCCACAGGCCAACCGCCTGGAGGTGCAGCAACTGGACCCCGCTTCCGCCATCCGCAGCGTCGAGCGCGAGGCGGCCTGGCCAGACGCCCAATGGTGGCGCGTCTACGCTGATCCACAGTTGGATGGCTGGATGGATGAGGCCCTGGCGGATAGTCCCAGCTTGGCCTTGGCGGCCGCTCGGGTACGTCAGGCCCGTGCCCTGGCTGGGACGGTTGAGGCGGCGGAGTCGCCCCAGGTGAATCTGGAGGCCAACCTGCAGCACAAGCGTTGGCCCCATGACTTCTTCTACGGACCCGGCGAGCTGGCCCGTACCACCACCTGGAACAACACCAGCCTGCTGGGTTTCAGCTACGACCTGGACCTCTGGGGGCGTGAGCGCAGCCGCAGCCACCAGGCGCTGGACCTGGTTCGCGTGGCGGTGGCCGAGGCGCGAGTGGCCGCGCTGGAGCTGCAGGGCAACATCATCCGCAGCTACATCCATCTGGCGCTGCTCTTTGCCGAGCAGGACATCGCCCAAGCCAGTCTTGCGCAGCAGGAACAAATCCTCCATCTGGCCGAGCAGCGCCTGCGCGATGGCATCGGCACGCGCCTGGAGATCAGTCGTGCCGAGGCGGCGCTGCCGGAGACTCATCGGCAGATCGATTCACTGAACGAATCCATCGCCCTGGTCCGCCACCAACTGGCGATGCTGGCTGGAAAGGGGCCGGCGGAGGGTGAGCGCCTGCTGCGACCGCGCCTGGCCCTGCAACACTTGCCTGGCCTGCCGGCGCAATTGCCGTTGGAGCTGCTCGGGCGTCGCCCGGACCTGGTGGCCAGTCGCTGGCAAGTGGCAGCCGAGGCCCGTGGCATCGAAGTAGCCAAGGCCGGCTTCTACCCCAACATCAACCTGCTCGGCGGACTGGGCACCAATGCCACCCAGGGCTCCATGCTCGACTTCCTGCGCTACGACAAGATGACCTACGGCCTCGGCCCGGCACTCAGCCTGCCGGTATTCGACGGTGGATTGCGCCGTGGTGAGCTGGGGGCTGCCGCTGCCGGTTATGACCTGGCGGTGGAGCATTACAACCAGACCCTGCTGCGTGCACTGCAGGAAGTGGCCGACGCTCTGGTGCGTCAGGCGTCGTTGCACCAGCAGCAACAGCTTGCCGCCGAAGCGGTAGCGGCTGCGCAAAGGACCTGTGACCTGGCGCTACTGGCCCAGCAGCGTGGGCTCACCAGTTTCGACACCGTGCTGGAGGCGCAGCCGCTGCTGTTCCAGCGCCAGCTCAAACAGCAGCAGGTGCGCGCCGCGCAGCTCAGCGCCCAGGCCGATCTGCTGCTGGCCCTTGGCGGGGGCGTCTTGCCCGAACCCGGCGGCCCGTCGGACGCGAGCCTGGCTCCGCGTGAACCCGCGTTGCGTTTCTTGCCCAAACCCTGAGGACTTCCCATGGCGTCAACCTTCAAGCGCGCGTTGGCCGAGTGGGCGCGCAACGATGGCCTGACCTGGGCCTTCATCTTCAAGACCTTGCTCACGGCCTTCCTCGCCCTGTGGCTGTCCTATCGTCTGGAGCTGCCGCAGCCGGGCACCGTGCTGGTGACGGTGTTCATCGTCATGCAACCGCAGAGCGGCCAGGTCCTGGCCAAAAGCTTCTACCGCATCATCGGCACTCTACTGGGGCTGACGGTGATGGTGGCGTTGATCGCTCTGTTCAATCAGGAGCGGGTGCTGTTCATGCTCAGCCTGGCGATATGGATCGGCCTGTGCACGGCAGGCGCCGCCCGTTACCGCGACTTCCGCGGCTACGCCTGCGTGCTGGCCGGCTATACGGCGGTGATGATCGGCCTGCCGGCCACCCTGCACCCGGAAGGCGCCTTCATGCAGGCGTTGTGGCGGGTACTGGAGATCACCCTGGGGATTCTCTGCACCGGGCTGGTCAATGGCCTGATCCTGCCGCAGTCCACCCGCACTGACCTGCGCAACACTTTGCACGGACGCTTCCGCGATTTCGCCGCCTTTGCCTGCGAGGGGCTGGCCGGGGGCCTCGATACGGCGCGCTTCGACGCTGCCAATGCGCACTTCGCTGCTGCTGCCGTGAGCCTGGAGAACATGCGCAACGCCACCGCCTTCGAAGATCCGCACATGCGCATGCGCAGCGGCCGGCTGGCACGGCTGAACAACGAGTTCATGGTGCTTTCCACGCGCTTTCACGGGCTGCACCAATTGCTCCGTCGTCTGGCCAATGAGACGCCCCGTGCGCCGAGCCCGACTGTACGAGCGAGCTCTGCTCGCGAAAGCGCCGAGCCGCAGGAGTTCGCCAGCAGAGCTGGCTCCTACGAAGAGTCACAGAGCGGAGTTGCAGTGCTCGACGCCCTCGCTCCCTGCCTCGCCGAAGTGGCCCGCCTGCTGGCGCCCCTGCGTGACCGGCTGACTAGCGAGGCTGATGCGTCCGCCCTGGCCCAGCGATTGGAGACTTGCAAGGTGGAACTGATGCAGCTGATCCGCACCGGTCGCGCGCAACTGGTCATGCAACAGCCGAGCGAGGCCCGGGCGCTGGACTTCGACACCGCCGCCGAGCTGCTCTATCGCTTCGTCGATGACCTGCACAACTACGCCCAGACCCACGCTTCACTATTGGAACACCACCATTCCCGCGAACAGTGGAAGGAGAGTTTTCGGCCCCGCGCCAATGCCGTCGCCGCTGCAGTTGCGGGGCTGCGCAGCAGCCTGCTGATCCTCGCCCTGAGTGCGTTTTGGATGGCCACCGCCTGGCCCAGCGGTGGCACCTTCGCCATGACCGTCGGGATGGTCTCGGCGCTGGCGTCGTCGTCGTCCAATCCCCGGCGGCTCTCCGCCCAGCTCGGCCTTGGCGCGCTGGCCGGCGCCTGCCTGGGCTTTGTGATGACCATCTGGGTGCTGCCCTGGCTGGATGGCTTCGCGCTGCTCTGCTGTGCCCTCGCTCCCGTGGTGGCGCTGGGCGCCTTCCTGCTCTCGCGTCCACAGTACGCCGGCGCCGGCCTGGGCCTGCTGGTGTGGTTCTGTATGATTTCGCTGCCGGCCAACCTGACCCTCTACGACCCGCATCGGGTGATCAACGAGTACCTCGCCTCGCTGCTGTCCATGGGGCTGGCCACCGTGGCCGCCGGCGTGTTGCTGCCGCCGAACCGGCGCTGGCTTTGGCGGCGCCTGGAGCGCGATCTGCGCATGTGCGTGGTGCAGGCCGTGAGCGGGCGGATGAAGGGTTTGGTGTCGGGCTTCGAGAGCGGTACCCGCGACCTGCTGAACCAGGCCTATCTGTATTCGGCGGGGCGGCCGGATGTGCAACGCCAACTGCTGCGCTGGATGTTCCTGGTGCAGGAGGTGGGCCATGCGGTGATCGAGCTGCGCCTTGAGCAGGCACGTTTGCCGGCGCTGTCCTGCTATGCAGAGCACATGCACTGGCGCAACGCGATCCGTGCCATGGGCCGGGCGCTGGTGCGGCTGTTCATTCAACCATCAGAAGCCAACCGCCAGCGCGCGTTGGCCGCCGTGGAGCAGGCCATCGACAGCGTGCGGAGCACCGCCGAGCCCTGTGCCCCGCAGTTCGAGACCTCGCCCCTGCGGCGCCTGCAGAGCTACCTGCATTTCATCCGCACCTCACTGCTCGACCCGCAGACCCCGCTGCGCGATGCAGCGGTACCCGCCCATTCGCAAGGATTCGCCCATGCCACGTGAGATCGCCCTGCACGGCGTCTACATGCCGAGCCTGACCCTGCTGTTCCTCTTGGCCCTGGTGCTGGGTTGGGGGCTGGACCGATTGTTCGCCTGGCGCGGCCTGTACCACCATGCCTGGCACCCGGCGTTGCTGCGCGTCGGCCTGTTCACCTGCCTGTACGGCGCCCTGGCGCTGACCATCTACCGTTGAGATTTGCCATGTCCCTGAAACGACTTCTCAGTGTCGGCGTGACCCTGCTGATCCTCGCCCTGGCCGTTTTGCTGGTGCGCACCTTGTGGCTGCACTACATGGATTCACCCTGGACCCGCGACGGTCGCGTGCGGGCGGATGTAATCAATATCGCTCCGGACGTGGCTGGGCTGGTAGTGGAAGTGGCGGTGCGCGACAACCAGCGGGTAGCGGCGGGCGACCTGCTGCTGCGCATCGACCCGTCCCATTATCAGGTGGCGGTGCAAGAGGCCGAGGCGCTGGTGGCGGCGCGCAAGGCGGCGCTGGACATGCGCAAGGTCAACGCTGATCGCCGTGCCGATATGGACGACCTGGTGATCTCCCGTGAAAGCCGCGAGGACGCCGGCCACCTGGCCGCCGCCGCGCTGGCCGAGTACCGCCAGGCCCTGGCCGCGCTGGATGCCGCACGGCTTGATCTCGATCGCACCGAAGTGCGCGCGTCAGTGGCGGGTCACATCACCAACCTCAATGTCTACAAGGGCGACTTCGTCCAGCGCGGCGAAGCCAGCATGGCGCTGGTGGATGGCCAGTCCTTCTATGTCAACGGCTATTTCGAGGAAACCCGCCTGCCGCACATCAAGGTCGGCGATGCGGCCGAGTTGCGACTGATGAGCGGCGAACGTCTAAGAGGCCATGTCGACAGCATTGCCCGGGGTATCTACGACCGCGACAACCCGGAAAGCCGTGAGCTGATCGCCGACGTGAACCCGACCTTCAATTGGGTACGCCTGGCCCAGCGGGTGCCGGTACGTATCCACCTGGACGAAGTGCCCGATGGCGTGCTGCTGGCGGCGGGCATGACCTGCACCGTGGTGATTGGTGAAGCGGGCAACGAGCCGGAAACTTCCGGCTTTCTCAATGGATTGTTGTTCGCCCAGTAAAGAGTCCTTGTTTTGTTTGCGCCTGTTTTCCGATAGAAGCGGAACTTAAAATAGTCCTGCCTCCCACGATGAGGCGACGCTGCCGTAACTTCACCTTGCTTGGGTGTTGCGTTGTACCTTCGGCCAGCTTGTGGAGAGCTGGCCGAAGTTTTAACTGCCTACCATCGGGAATCACTTCAATGAAAGCCTTCGCACTGCTGGCGCTCGCTGGCATGTCTTCGCTCGCCTTCGCCTCAGAGTCGCTGGAAACCGCCGTGGCACAAGGCACCGAAACCGAGAAGTACCATTACGGGATGAAACTGGATGTCGCCAAGGTCATTTCCCGCAGCGACACTTCCACGGCCTGTGGTGTAGTTCCAGCCCATATCACGTATGAAGACCACCAAGGCAGAGTTCATCGCTTGGAATATATGGTCTTTGGTGAGGGTTGCAGTAACGGTTGATATGGTTGTTCGTGAATGAATGCCTGGCTGATTGAAGTCGGGCGTCGTTGTTTATGGGGATGCAATAAGTCGCTGGTGACCTATTGTGGGCGCGCTTCTAATCAAGCTTCCTGCGCCTTGAGGAACAAACTGAACAACTCTGACTGTGATTTGATCCCCAGCTTGCTGTAGATGTGCTTGCGGTGGACCTTCACCGTCTCCGCCGAGATGGCCAGCTTGCGGGCAATCTCCTTGCTGGAGCAGCCGCTGAGCATCAGTTTGCCGACTTCCAGCTCGCGAGTGGTCAGGGTGCTTTCCACTTGCAGGCCGACCGCTTCGAGTTTTTCCTGCCAGGCCGGTGCAGGGGGCGGCGGGCTGGCCATCAGCTCCTGTTCGAAGGCCAGGCGCTGACGCATCAGGCCGGCGACCCAGGGCTGGATCAGCCCGAGCAGAGCGAGTTGGTCCGAAGTGAACGGCTGTTTCGAACCCAAGGACAGGCACAGCGTGCGCTCACCCTCCAGCGGCACATTCAGTTGCACCTCGTCCGCCACCACGTTCAGGCGGAAGTAGCGCTGGTAATAATCGGTCTGCTCGAAGCATTCCGGGGCCACGTCGGCCAGGCGGAACAGGCCGCCGACATGGCGCTCGCGGCTGGCGATGTAGAACGGGTCGAGCTGGAAAAGGCCGCGCAGGTAGTCCTGGAACAGCGGGTCGGGGCCGCCGCCGGCGCCCGGGCATTCGGCGAATACCTGCGGCCGGCTGCTGCTGAAGAGCAGGACCACCCAGCTGTCGAACGGCACGTATTGTTCCAGCAGGCGCACCAGGGCTATCCAGAAACCAGGGCGGTCCAGGCTTTCGATCAGCCGGCCGACGGCCTGGTGCCAGGCGATATCCTGCAAAGTGAGACTCATGCTTCTACCCCCGGTGGGTTACCACGCTCGCGTAATTACCCGCTGGCCGATGGCGCGACATACTCGAACCATCCCAGGGCAGGTGTCGTGCATTGTGACGCCAACTTGCCCGCTGACAAGAACAAGGAGCATCCATGAAGGTCGAACTCGTCCAACTTGCCGGTCGTGACGGCGATACCGCCTACAACCTCGAGCGCACCCTCCAGGCCATTGCCACCTGCGCGCCGGACACCGACCTGGTGGTGTTCCCGGAAACCCAACTGATGGGGTTTCCAACCGCCGGGAACGTCCATGCCGTCGCCGAGCCGCTGGATGGTCCCAGCGTTCAGGCGGTGCAGCGCGCCGCTCGCGAACGCGATGTGGCCGTGGTAGTCGGTGTGGCCGAAAACGATGCGGGCACGTTCTACAACACCACCGTGCTGATCACCCCTGAAGGCATTGCCCTGCGCTACCGCAAGACCCACCTCTGGGCCTCGGATCGCGGGGTGTTCACGCCGGGTGACCGCTATGCCACCGCCCTGTGGAAAGGCATCCGCGTTGGCATCCTGATCTGCTTCGACATCGAATTCCCTGAGACCGCCCGCGCGCTCGGCCAACTGGGTGCCGAGCTGATCATCGTCACCAACGGCAACATGGACCCGTACGGCCCCACCCACCGCACCGCGATCATGGCTCGCGCCCAGGAAAACCAGGCGTTCGCCGTAATGGTGAACCGGGTAGGCGAGGGTGATGACAACCTGATCTTTGCCGGTGGAAGCGCGGTGGTCGATCCCTTCGGGAGTCTGCTTTGCGAGGCCGGGCGCGGAGAGTGCCGGCAGATAGTCGAACTCGACCTCGACCAACTCAAGGCTGCCCGCATGGACTACCGGTACCTCGATGAGCGCCGCTTGAGTCTGCCGGGCGAGCGCATCGAGCACACCGATGGCCGCCGCGAGCTGCTGATCCCTTGACCCCGACGCTTGGCCGCCCGTTCGCAGGGTGGCCGCCTGATGCTTCATGCCGACTTCGGCTCTGCCACAACAACCAATAATTCGGAGTAGCAGTAATGGCTCACCTGCAGCGCACCTTGTCGCTCGGGTCGGTGGTGCTTTTCGGCATCGCCTACATGACCCCGATCATCGTCCTCGGCACCTTCGGTATCCTTGCCGACACCACCGGCGGCTTGGTTCCGGCCGCCTATGTCGCGGCCTCCCTGGCCATGCTTTTCACCGCCCTGAGCTATGCCCGAATGGCCGCTGCCTTCCCGGTCGCCGGTTCGGCGTACAGCTATGTGCGCAAGGCTATCAACCCGAAGCTGGGCTTTCTTGCCGGTTGGGCTGTGCTGCTGGACTACCTGTTCCTACCCATGGCCATCTGGCTGATCGGCGCCGCCTACCTGCATTCGGCGTTTCCGGCAGTGCCCCAAGCCATCTGGGTGCTGGCTTTCATCGGTGTGACCACGGTCATCAATGTGGTCGGGCTGCGTCTGGCGAAGAACATCAATGGCGTGCTGATGGTCGTCCAGTTCCTGGTGCTGATCGCCTTCGTGGGGCTGTGTGTGCATTACGTGCTGGGTGACGCGAGCAAACCGCTGTGGTCGCTGGAGCCCTTCCTCAAGGAGGGGATGCAGCTGCCGCTGATCATGAGCGGCGCAGCCATCGCCTGTTATTCCTTCCTCGGCTTCGATGCGGTGAGCACCCTAACCGAGGAAACCCGCGAGCCGCGCAAGACCATCCCGCGAGCCATCCTCCTGATCACGCTGATCGGTGGGCTGATCTTCATCGCCACGTCCTATTTCGTGCAGCTGGCGCACCCGTCGGTCGAGTTCCAGAGCACGGATTCGGCGGCCTATGAGATCGCCCGCAACATCGGTGGCGATGTGTTCGTGTCGATCTTTCTGATCGGCCTGATCGTCGGTCAATTCACCTCGGGCCTGTCGGCCCAGGCCAGCGCCTCGCGCCTGTTGTTCGCGATGGGCCGTGACGGCGTCCTGCCGCAGTCGGTGTTCGGGCGGCTGAGTGAGCGCTTCGGTACCCCCGTGGGCAGCATCGTGCTGTGCGGCGGGGTGGCCCTGTTGGCGCTGCGAATGGACGTGACCACCTCGACGTCTTTCATCAACTTCGGCGCCTTCCTGGCCTTCACCCTGGTGAACCTGTCGGTGATCTTCCACTACTGGCTGGGTGGCGAGCGACGCGGCCTGCGCGAACGGGTGCAGTTCCTGCTGTTCCCGCTGCTGGGCATGGTCGCGACGTTGTGGCTGATGGTCAGCCTGGATCACTTGGCGATCATCCTCGGCCTGACCTGGCTGGCGCTGGGAGTGATCTACCTCGGCTGGCTCACTGGCGGCTTCCGCCGCCAGCCGCCGGAGCTGAGCTTCGAGGAGGCTTGATCTGTTGATAACCGGGCAGGCCATCGGCCTGCCCGGTGAATGAATTCACCCTCACAAAAGCCGGCGGTTTGCTCGCCGCGCTGCGCTCACTCCTTCCACGTCTTTTCCTGTCCTGTCCAGACGCGTTTACTGCTACCTGGCACGGGGCGATCGCACCCGTTACACAGGCTGCTTCAGGCCTCTCCGATAGTGCCTTTCGGCACTATTGTCGCTCCAGGAGGGGAATCCCAAGATGGCTTCACGCGCCCCATGGTGGGTTGTGTCAAACCTCAACGGATTTCAACAAGGATAAGAACATGAGTGAGTCTGTAGTCGATCAAACGATGTGGGACGGTAGCCTGCATGTGAACCTTCCTGGCACATTTCTCAATCGTCCCCGCATCAAAGCGGATGCCGAGGCGCTTCGCCACGCCGGCGCGAGTGCGGCCTTCGTGGGCTTTCCCTGGGATGGCACCTGCATCAGCCGCACCGGCACCAACTTCGGTCCGCGTGGCTTGCGTGAAGCCAGCGAGCAATTCCTGACCTACAACTTCCAGTCCGGTATGGATTTGGCCGATGAATTCAACATCGTCGATTGCGGCGATGTCCCGATCGTGCCAGGCAACTCCGAACGCACCCAGTCTCGTGCCCAGGAGATGATCGCCGCTCTGCTGGAAGCCGATGTCATGCCAATTATTGGGGGCGGCGATCACTCCATCACCATCGGGCCGGTGCGGGCCTTCACGCAGAAATATCGCCGCTGCGGGATGATCCACTTCGACACCCACCTGGACACTGCCGAGGACGTCGGTGGTGAGACGCTCAATCACTGCTGCCCGATCGCCCGTGCGGTGGATGCCGGCATCGACCCGAAGAACATCGTCACCATCGGCCCGAGTGGCTGGATGAACCCCCGCTCGGAACTGGCCTATGTGCGTGACAAGGGCATCAACCTGTTCACCCTCGAGGACGTCTGGCGCCTCGGGGCGGAAGAGGTTGGCCGGCAGGCGGCCGAGTTGGCTTCAGCGGGAGTCGATGCGGTCTACCTGACCATCGATATCGACGTGATGGACGGCGCCTATGCCCCAGGCACCGGTGTCCCGACCCCCTGCGGCATGACGCCGCGAGAAATCCTCGGAATCATCGCGCAGTTCTCCCGGGCGCCGTTGCGCATGATCGATATCGCCGAGGTTTCTCCGCCCTGGGACCCTTCCGGGATCACTTCGCGCCTGGGCATGCGGATCCTGCTGGATGCCATGGCGGCAGCGGCACTATCCCGTCGCCAGTGAATGCCTGCGGCTCTGGCCCATCGGAGCCTTTATAACAACAAGACAGACCGGCATGGTGTTCCCCATGCCGGCGGGAGCACAACCGTGCCTAGACATGCAGATGTGCAGGAAGGGGCCAACGGCCCAGACGAGGGAAAACTCCTGCGCGAACTGACCCTCTCTTCAACCTTCTCGCTGGCGTTCGCGTTCATCTCGCCGATCGTCGCGCTCTATTCCATTTTCGGCCTCGGCCTGGCTGATGTCGGCCCCGCATTCTGGTGGGGGCTGATAATCGCGATGGCGGGGCAATTTCTGGTTGCCCTGGTATTTGCGATGCTGGTGTCGCGCTTTCCCCTGGAGGGCAGCCTTTACCAATGGTCCAAGCACCTGATCGGGCCTCGCTATGGCTGGTTCGCTGGCTGGACTTACATCTGCACACTGACCATCACGATGGCGGCTGTGGCGCTAGGCGGGGCGAGCTTCCTGGCACAGCTGCTGGGGCTGGACCCGGAGTCCAGGCTGGTCAGCGTCTTTCTGGCGCTTGGCCTGATTGCGTTTGTCACCTGGGGCAATACCAGCGGTCGCAGGATGTTCGCAGCGATCGTCTGGCTTTGTATCGCGGCCGAGGTGATCGGTTCGGTAGGTGTCGGCGTGCTGTTGCTGGTCGAGTTCCAGGTCAATCCACTGAGTTACATCCTGCCGAGCGCGGACCTGTTCGACAGCATGGGCACTGGCCTGGATGGCTTCTTCAGTTCCAAGGCCGCCTTGGCGATTGCCTATTGCGGTTGGGCCTTCCTCGGCTTTGAGAGTGCTGGGGCGGTGGCAGAGGAGGTCAAGCACCCCGAGCGCGCAGTACCGCGTGCGATGCTGCTGTGCATGGCGGCGGTCGGCAGTGTGGTGGCGTTCTCGTGTCTGAGCCTGATCCTGGCGATTCCGTCCTTGCCGATGGCGGACGGTACCGATCCTGTCGCGGGCATCCTGGTGCACCACCTCGGCCCGCTGGCCTATCGGGGAATGCTGGTGCTTTTCGTCATAGGTTTCCTGGCCTGCATGCTGGGCATCCAGGCCTCGGTCTCCCGAGTCATCTGGGCGTTCGGCCGTGATCGGCAATTGCCGCGTGCCGACTGGCTATGCCGTCTGTCCGGGAGCGACCAGTTGCCGGTCAATGCCATCCTGCTCACAGGGGCCTTGTCCACGACCCTGTTCCTGCTTTCGTTCACCAACCTTTATCCGATCCTGCTGAACTTCACCATTTCGGGCTTCTATATCGCCTTTGCGTTTCCCCTGGTCGCCGCGAGCCTGCATGTGCTGAATGGGCAATGGTGCAACGGTCCGTTCAGCCTGGGCCCGCTCAGCGCACCGCTGATCTGCGTGTCGACCGCCTGGGTGCTGTTCGAGACGCTGAATATTGCCTGGCCACGCTACCCGAACATTCCCTGGTATGAGAACTGGGCAGTGCTGCTAATGGTGAGTTTCCTCGGCATCGTGGGCGGCTTGTTGCAGCTGTGCATGCGGCGTAACGTTGCGCCATTGACCGGGGCCGGGCTGCAGACAGGACGCCCGTCTTAGGGCTTATTGGCGAGCAGGCGCATGACGACACCAGCGTGTATCAGGGGGGACGAGGTCGGAGTGGTTGCCCAGATCATCTCGGCGATCGGCAGCGAGTCCTTCTATGAGCGCCTGGTCGGGCTACTGAGCGGATTGATCGATTGCGAGCGACGGCTGGTGGTCAAGTACAGCCGTTTCGCCGCCCCCGAGTTGCTGGTCAACGCGTCGCTGGACGCGGCGGCGATAGAAAACTACCTGAGCAGCCTGTATCGCCTGGACCCGCTGCTCAGGCTCGTCGAGAGCGGCAATGTGCCGGCGGTGACCTCATTCGATGAGATCCGCACCGTGGATCCGGCCAACGCCTTCTTCGATGAGATCTTCAAGTCCGGTGAGATTCTCGACGAACTGGCGATCCTGTTGCCCAGTCCCGGACATGCCTACATTGCCCTGTGCTTCGACCGCCAGGCGCGTTGCTTCACCACCACCGAGCTGGCATGGATGCGCCGGCTTTACCCGATCCTCGTCGACGCCCACGCGGCACATATCCGGTTCGCGATCCAGGGGCGCTTGGGTTCGCTCTTCGGTGATGGTCAGGTTGGGGTGGCGGTCGTTGCCCAAGACGGTGGGTTGGTCTATCGCAACACGAATTGGTCGAGGCTCTGTGGCGAATTGGCCGAACAGCAACTCATCGACACCGCCCTGGCCATGCCGGAGCGCGCGCCGGTGCGGCTGGAGGAGCGCATTCTGCACTGGGAGATGTCGAGCATCGATCATGCGCAGATTCGCGCCTGCCGCATCATCTTTGCCGAGACTGGCAGTGCGGGTTACCTGAAGCGGGACGCCAAGGCACCCCTGCAGGGCTTTTACCAGCGCTATGAGCTGAGCCCCCGCGAGTGCCAGATCGTAGAGAAGGTGATGCGCGGCTACTGCAACAGCAGCATCGCCAAGAAGCTGGGGCTGAGCCCGGGAACTGTGAAGAACTACAAGCAGCGGCTTTATTACAAGCTCGACATCACCAGTGAGCGGGAGATCTTCTCGCTGTTCATGCAGTACCTGTTCGAAGAGAGTGACCCGGTGGCCGCTCCCGTAGGCGCGGCGTCGGGCGATTTCTCCTAGCGCGCCGCACTCACCCCTTCCAGCGTGGCGAACGAGGTGTCCTTGGCGGTGAGCAGGAAGTCGCGCATGAAGGGCGCGTCGAGCATGTCAGAGCGGATGGCGGCGTAGAGCGTGGCGTAAAGGCCTTTCTCGCCAAGGCGCTTGGCGGTCACGTAGCCGCGAGAGCTGTATTCGTGCAGCGCCCAGTTGGGCAGGCAGCAGACGCCACGACCGCTGGCCACCAGTTGCATCATCATCACCGTGAGTTCCGAAGTGCGCACCTGGGCGGGCTCGACGTCGGCGGGTTCGAGGAAGCGGGTGAAAATATCCAGTCGGTCGCGCTCCACTGGGTAGGTGATGAGGATTTCCGTGGCCAGGTCCTCCGGCATCACGTAGGCCTTGCCGGCCAGGCTATGCTGGTTGGCCACTGCCAGCAGCGCTTCGTAGGTGAACAGCGGTACGTAGGTGATGCCAGCCAGGTCGATCGGGTCGGAAGTCACCACCAGGTCGAGGTCGCCACGGGCCAGGGCCGGCAGTGGGGCGAAGGAGAAGCCTGAGGCCAGGTCCAGTTCCACTTCCGGCCAGGCATCGCGGAACTGGTCGATGGTCGGCATCAGCCACTGGAAGCAGCTGTGGCACTCGATGGCCATGTGCAGCCGCCCGGCGGTGCCGCCAGCCAGGCGGGCAATATCGCGCTCGGCGCCGCGAAGCTGCGGCAGCACGCTGTCGGCCAGTTGCAGCAGGCGCAAGCCGGCGCTGGTGAAGCGCACGGGCTTGGTCTTGCGCACGAACAGTTGCATGCCGAGGCGTTCCTCCAGTTCCTTGAACTGGTGGGAGAGGGCGGACTGGGTGAGGTGCAGTCGCTCGGCGGCTTCCACCAGGCTGTCAGCCTCGCGCAGGGCGTGGAGGGTCTTGAGGTGGCGCAGTTCGAGCATTGGAGGTTCTCTATGAATAGAACTTGAGATCAACACGAATATGTTGAGTTTGTCTCAAGTGCCTGCCGCTGTCGACAATGGGCGCCATCACTTGCATGGAGTTTCAAGACATGGCCCTGTCCCATTCCCTCGGTTTCCCACGCATCGGCCGTGACCGTGAACTGAAAAAAGCCCTGGAAGCCTTCTGGAAAGGCGAACTGGACGAGGCCGGCCTGCGCGCCGTGGGTCGTCAGCTGCGCGCCGAGCATTGGCAGTTGCAGAAGGATGCCGGTATCGATTTGCTGCCCGTGGGCGATTTCGCCTGGTACGACCAGGTGCTGACCCACTCGCTGACCTTCGGCGTGATCCCGGAGCGCTTCCGCCCGGACGCCGGCCAACCGACCCTGCAGACCCTGTTCGCTATGGCCCGAGGTGGTGTTGGAACGAAGAGCAGCAATAGCTGCTGTGGCGGTGCCCATGCGCAGCCCCTTCTCGCAGAGGAGCTCACCAAGTGGTTCGATACCAATTACCACTATCTGGTGCCGGAGTTTACGGCTGATCAGTCGTTCTCCCTGAGCTGGCAGCAATTGTTCGAAGAGGTCGAAGAGGCCCATGCGCTGGGCCACAAGGTCAAGCCGGTGCTGATCGGCCCGCTGACTTATCTCTGGCTGGGCAAAGCCAAGGGCCAGGCGTTCGACAAGCTGGACCTGCTGGAGCGCCTGCTGCCGGTGTATGGTGAAATCCTCCAGCGCCTGGCCGCCCTGGGCGTGGAGTGGGTGCAGATCGACGAGCCGATCCTGGTGCTGGACCTGCCGCAGGATTGGAAGAACGCCTTCGAGCGGGCCTACAATCTGCTGCAGCGCGAGCCGGTAAAGAAGCTGATCGCCACTTACTTCGGTGGCCTGGAGGACAACCTTGGCTTGGCCGCGAGCCTGCCGCTTGATGGCCTGCACATCGACCTGGTGCGCGCGCCCGAACAATATCCGACCATCCTGGATCGCCTGCCGGCCTACAAAGTGCTGTCCCTGGGCGTGGTCAATGGCCGCAACGTCTGGCGCTGTGACCTGGACAAGGCCCTGGCGGTGCTGCAACACGCTCACGACCGCCTGGGCGAGCGCCTCTGGGTGGCGCCGTCCTGCTCGCTGCTGCACAGCCCGGTGGACCTCGCTCGTGAAGACCAGCTGGACGCCGATCTGAAAGGTTGGCTGGCCTTTGCCGTGCAGAAGTGCGCGGAGGTGGCCGTGCTAGCCCGCGCCCTGGAACAGCCGGAGTCGCCCGAGGTGCTGGCGGCCCTGGCCGCGAGCCGTGCGGTGCAACAAGATCGCGCTGCCTCGCCGCGTATCCACAAGCCCGAAGTGCAGGCCCGCGTCGCGGCCATCGGCCCACAAGACAGCCAGCGGCCTTCGCCGTTCGCCGAGCGCATCGTCAAGCAGCGCGAGCGCCTGCAATTGCCGGCGTTCCCGACAACGACCATCGGCTCCTTCCCGCAGACCGCGGCGATCCGCCTGGCGCGTCAGGCGTTCAAACAGGGCAAGTTGTCGGAGGCTGAATACATCGAGGCCATGCACAGCGAAATTCGCCATGCGGTGGAGATCCAGGAGCAACTGGACCTGGACGTACTGGTGCATGGTGAAGCCGAGCGCAACGACATGGTCGAGTATTTCGCCGAACAACTGGACGGCTATGCCTTCACCCGCTTCGGCTGGGTGCAGAGCTACGGTTCCCGTTGCGTGAAACCAGCGGTCATCTATGGCGATCTGAGCCGTCCGAAGGCCATGACCGTCGAGTGGGTCCGCTATGCGCAAGGCCTTACCAGCAAGGTGATGAAGGGCATGCTGACGGGCCCGGTGACCATGCTGATGTGGTCTTTCCCGCGCGAAGACGTATCGCGCGAGGTGCAGGCGAAGCAACTGGCGCTGGCCATTCGTGGCGAAGTGGTGGACCTGGAAGCCGCCGGCATCCCCATCGTGCAGATCGATGAAGCCGCCTTCCGTGAGGGCCTGCCGTTACGTCAGGTGCAGTGGAAGCATTACCTGGACTGGGCCACCGAGGCCTTCCGTCTCTGCGCCTCCGGCGTGCGGGACGAAACGCAGATCCACACCCACATGTGCTACAGCGAGTTCAACGATGTGGTCGAGTCCATCGCCGCCATGGATGCGGACGTGATCACCATCGAAACCTCGCGCTCGGACATGGAGTTGCTGGAGGCCTTCGAGGCCTTTGCCTACCCGAATGAGATCGGCCCGGGCGTCTACGACATCCATTCGCCACGCGTGCCGGATAGCGCCGAAATGGCCGGCCTGCTGCGCAAGGCGGCCGAGCGCATTCCCGCCGAGCGGCTTTGGGTCAACCCTGATTGCGGCCTGAAGACCCGCGCCTGGCCGGAGACCGAGGCGGCGCTGGTGAACATGGTGGCCGCGGCGCGACAGTTGCGGGCGGAGTTCAACTGCCGGTGAGGGGGAGGGGCCGCGTTGCGGCCCTTTGCGAATGAACTGGATGCATCTCTTGTAGGAGCGAGCTTGCTCGCGAAAAGGTCGGGTTCGCGAGCAAGAACTCGGCGTCCCCCATGCTCCTACAAGGCTCTCAGCCCCGCCGCGCGCTGCTCGCCAGGTCATCGAGAAACGCCTGGAGGATCGGTGGTGGCGCAAGGCCGCGTCGGGTGATGGCGTCGAAGGACGCCAAGGGGCGCAGGCGGTCGGGCAAGAGTGGGCGCATGTCGCCGGTTTCGACCCAGCGGGCGGCGAAGTGGCAGGGCAGGAAGCCGAGGTAGGCACCGGAAATGATCAGTATCGCCAGGGCTTCGATATTGTCCACGGTGGCTGCAGCCTTGCTGGCACCCACCAGCTCCAGGTCGCTTTGCTGCATGAAGCCACGGGCGACGATGCGTGAGGTGGCGATCTCTTCCAACAGACGCTCAGGCCTGGCCTTGCTCGAATAGAGCGGATGGTGCCGGCCACAGTAGAGCCCGAGCGCCTCTTGGTACTGCGCTGAGTAGTTCAGGCCCGGCACGCGAAAGGGGAAGTGTCCGATGGCCAGGTGCAGACGGCCGTCGAGCACTCGTTCCTCCAGCTCGGACGGCGTGCCGACATAGACGCTCAGATGTACATCGTGCCCGCGCGAAACAAAACGCTGGGTGGTGGCAGGCAACGGCGAGTCTGGGTCGGTGATGGTGGTGTCGATGATGCCCAAATTCAGGGTGCCGCTGATGTTCTGCTTGAGCACATCGGCGTCCATGCAGAAGGCTTCCACCGCCGACAGCAGGCGCTGTGCCGCCTCGTGGATCGCCACGCCCTGCTCGGTGAGGCGAAAGCCACTGCGCCCGCGCTGGCAGAGCTTGACCCCGAGGCGTGCCTCCAGTTGGCTCATCTGCTCGCTGATGGTGGACTGACCGACGTTGAGCGCGGCCTGGGCCGCGGAAAAGCCACCGCACTTGACGATAGTCTCGAAGACCCGGAGCAGTTTCAGGTCGACGTCATAGAGTTGGATCACCGCAACCTCCCGCCTTTTTTATTAATCGGTAATTGCCGATTTTTGTATCTGATATTTTGCATTTTACCCATGTGAAACTGGGGGCATAGTCGTGTCAACGGTAGCCCGATGCAAGGGCTGCCTCGCCGAATCCATAACAACAAATCGGAGGCGCATCATGGTGCCTTGGCATGGCGACACCACCTCTCCCCAATGCGGCCGCGTCGAGCCTCGACCTGCCTGCAGCCCGCTGATTTGTGCGGCATTCCTGCCGACTCCCGATCTCCATTCACGCTTGATCCAACGCCAGTGACGGTCGATCCGACCCTATCTGGCGCGGGAGCGTCTGGCCTGACTTTTCCACCACTCGACGAGTGCACGACCAAGAGAATGACGATGGACACCACAATCAAAAGCTACCTGCAGCAGTACGGCGTATCCGAAGCCACTCAGCGTTTTCTTTCCAAACCCCAGAAGATGTTCATTGGCGGGGCCTGGCTGGATGCTTCCGACGGCGGCACCGCCGAGGTGATCGAGCCTTCCACCGAGGGTGTGCTCGGGCGCATCCCGATGGGCACCGCGGATGATCTGGACCGCGCCGTGCAGGCTGCCCGCGCGCAGTTCGACGGTGGTGCCTGGCGTCTGCTCAAGCCGCTGGAGCGCGAGCGCCTGCTGCATCGCCTGGCCGACCTGATTGAGGCCAATGCCGACGAGCTGGCGGAAATCGAATCGATCGACATGGGCAAGTCCGTGGCCCAGGCACGCGCTGTGGATATCCAGGGCACGATCGACACCTTCCGCTACTTCGCTGGCTGGGCCAGCAAGATCCACGGTCGTACCGTCGAGCCGTCCCTGCCCGGCAACTATCTGGCCTATACGCGCAAGGAGCCGGTGGGCGTGGTCGGCGTCATCGTGCCGTGGAACTTCCCGCTGCAAACCATGGCCTGGAAACTCGGCGCGGCCCTGGCAGTTGGCTGCACTGTGGTGGTGAAGCCAGCCGAGCTGACCTCGCTGTCGGCCCTGCGCTTCGCGGAGCTGGTGCAGGAATCCGGCATTCCGGATGGCGTGGTGAACATCGTCACCGGGCGCGGTAGCGTGGTTGGCGCGGCCATGTCCAGCCATCCGGGCATCGACAAGCTGAGCTTCACCGGCTCGACCCCGGTCGGCTGCACCGTGGGCAAGGCCGCCCTGGACCAGATGAAGCGCCTGACACTGGAACTGGGCGGCAAGTCCCCGGTGATCGTCTTTGCCGATGCCGACCTCAAGGCAGCGGCCCAGGCGGTGGCCAATGGCGTGTTCTTCAACTCCGGACAGGTCTGCGACGCCGGTACTCGCGCCTATATCCACCGCAGCGTCTACGAAGAGTTCCTGCGTGAGCTGGCGGACTACACCGCCAGCCTGAAAATGGCTCCGGGCCTGGACGGAGACTGCTTCATCAGCCCGCTGGTGTCGCGCCAGCAGCAGGAGCGAGTGCAGGCCTACATCGAAACCGGAAAGGCCGAGGGGGCGGAGGTCTACTTCGGCGGAGAGGCTGTCGAGGGCCCGGGCTTCTTCGTCCAGCCGACCATCTTCGCCAACTGTCGCAATGACATGCGCATCGTCCAGGAAGAGATATTCGGCCCGGTGCTGGTGACGGCACCGTTTGATGACGAAGAAGAGGTCGTGGCGCTGGCCAACGATTCACCGTTCGGCCTCGCCGCGGCGATCTATTCCAACGATCTCGGTCGCGTACACAACCTGATTCCGCGCCTGCGCGCAGGCTCCGTGTATGTCAACGCGCACAGCACGATCGACCCGTCGATGCCCTTCGGCGGCTACAAGCAGTCGGGCTACGGCAAGGACCTCGGGTCGGAACAGCTCGAATACCTGCTGGAAACCAAAGCGGTCTGGATCACACTGCCCTGAGGAGCAGGGCGGATACCTGCACCGGCGCCCCGGCGTCGGTGCTCATTGGTTGGGATGCATCGAATTTCAATAACAAGAACCCTCTGAGGTGATGCCCAGATGAACAGCGAGCCCCACATTCAACGCGCGCAAGACCTGGAAAGACGCATACGCGTCTACGAGCAGATGGAGGAAAGCAAGGACTGGCCGGGGGCGTTGAACGCCGTCGACTACACCGCAATGACTCTGATGACGCTTGTGCTGGTCATCGGCTTCTACGTCTGGGGGTACTGAGCCATGGCCAATCACGAACCCGTTAACCACGCCCTGGAAGCGGAGCGGGGTGATACGCCTCTGCTGCCCTCTGAGCGGATGTGGGGCTTCTGGGAGTTCACCTACGCCAACTCGGCCTTGGCCATCGCCACCTGGGCGTTCCTCATCGGTGGCGCGACGGCCCTGTTCGTCGGGCCCAAGGAGGGGATCGCGGCGATCGTCATCGGCAACATCCTTGGCGTGCTACTGGCGACCTTCTCCACCTGCGTGCCTTGTGGCAAGTACGGGACGGAGCAGTTCACCTTCCTGCGCAGCATGTTCGGTGGCAACGGCAGCCGCCTGGTCTATGTGCTGGCCGTGGTGTTCCTGACCATGGGCTGGCTCGCGGTGCTGGGGCTGATGTTCGGCCGTTCCATCGACGGGCTCACCGGGCTGCTTTCAGAGCACAAGACTGATCCCAATGGCTGGATAGTGCTGGCTTCGGGCTTCTTCGCGATCCTGCTGACCGGCATCGTCGTTGCCAAGGGGCCGACCTCGATCAAGGTGTTCAACACCATCGTCGCACCGGCCTTGATCGTGATCATGGGTGTGATGCTCTACATGATCCTCAGCAAGCACTCCTTCGCCGAGCTGATGGCGCTGCCTGCCCTGGATGCGCCCTTCGATGACAAGCGCGTCAACTTCATGATCGCCGTCGAGGTGAACATGGCGGCAGGCTTCTCCTGGTGGCCGTACATCGGCAACCTGGCGCGGCTGTCGAAGGACCAGCGTACGGCGTTCTGGCCGAACATCATTGGTATCTTCGCTGCGGCTTCCCTGGGTGAGGTAGTTGGCCTGCTGGCGGCATCCGCACTCGGCGACAGCGACCCGACGGTGTGGATGACGCACATCGGTGGCCTGACTTTCGGGGTGATAGCCCTGGGCTTCGTGGCCTTCGCCAACGTCACCAGCATGATCAACATCCTCTACACCTCCATCGTCGGCCTGCGCCAGCTCGCCGGTCGGAAGCTGCGGGAGATGAGCTGGGAACTGCTTGTGGTGCTGTTCTGCATTACGCCGATGGCGATCGTGCTGTTCGCGCCGGGTATCTATGACGGGTTCTTCATCTTCCTGGTCTGGACCTCCGCCCTGAACAGTGCCCTGGCCGGCATCGGCATCGCGGATTACTTCTTCCTGCGTCGCCAGCGCCTGAACCTGCGCCACCTGTATGCGTCGGAAGGGGTTTCCCCGTTCCGCTTCTGGAAGGGTTTCAACCCCATCGCCCTGGTGGCGCTGGTAGCGGGATTCGTCATCTACGTGGTGGTGTTCAACCCGCAGACCCTGGCCAATACCACCTTCTTCACCTTCGCCACTGCTTCACTACCCTCTTGCCTGCTGGCGGGTCTGGTCCACTACGGCCTGACCCGTGCTCTGGCGAGCCAACTGGGCTGGGGAGCGTACCCAAAGCGTGATGACAGCAAGAGCGAGGCACTGGGCCTCAATGCAAAGGGTTACAGCAATGAATAAGCGCTACGACTACATCATCATCGGCGCCGGTTCGGCCGGCTGTGTACTGGCCAGCCGCCTGACCGAAGACGCCGGCACCTCCGTACTGGTCCTGGAATTCGGCGGCAGCGACCGCAGTGTGCTGATCCAGATGCCCAGTGCCTTTTCGATCCCCATGAACACCAAGAAGTACAACTGGCGCTACGAAACAGCGGCTGAACCCCATCTCGATGGCCGCCGCCTGCATTGCCCTCGCGGCAAGGTGCTCGGCGGTTCCTCGTCGATCAACGGTCTGGTCTACATTCGCGGCCACGCTTACGACTTCGATGAGTGGGAGTCGCTGGGGGCCAAGGGCTGGGGCTACCGGAACTGCTTGCCGTATTTCAAACGTGCCGAAAACTACAAGTTCGGCGGCGATGACTACCGCGGCGCGGACGGCCCGCTCAGCACCAACAACGGCAACAACATGCAGAACCCGCTGTACGGCGCCTGGGTGGAAGCCGGCGCACAGGCCGGCTACATCAAGACCGACGATTGCAACGGCCATATGCAGGAAGGCTTCGGTGCCATGCACATGACGGTGAAGGACGGCGTACGCTGGTCCACCGCTAATGCCTACCTGCGCCCGGCCATGCAGCGGCCGAACCTGACTGTGGTGACCCACGCCATGACCCGGCGCATCCTCCTCGACGGCAAGCGGACCGTTGGCGTCGAGTATGACTGCGGTGGCCAGACTCACACCGTGTACTGCAACCGCGAGGTACTGGTGTCGTCCGGGCCGATCGGCTCGCCGCACTTGCTGCAACGCTCCGGCATCGGCCCGGCGGCGGTCCTGAAAAAGGCCGGGATCGAGGTCAAGCACGACCTGCCGGGCGTGGGCGAGAATCTGCAGGATCACTCGGAAATCTACATCCAGTACGAATGCAAGGAGCCGGTGACCCTGAACAGCAAGATGGGTCTGTTCGCCAAGGCACTGATCGGCCTGCGCTGGCTACTGTTCAAGGACGGCCTGGGCGCCAGCAACCATTTCGAGGCGGGCGGGTTCATCCGTTCCGAGAAGGGCCTGCGTTGGCCGGACATCCAGTTCCACTTCCTCCCCGCGGCGATGCGCTACGACGGTGACAAGCCGTTCAAGGGGCATGGCTTCATGGTGCTGACTGGCCCGAACAAACCGAAAAGTCGCGGTCATGTGCATGCGTTGTCGGCCGATCCCTACGAGCATCCGGAGATCCGCTTCAACTACCTGGAGAGCGAGGAAGATCGCGAGGGCTTCCGCCGCTGCGTGCGCCTGACCCGGGAGATCATCGGCCAGCCGGCCATGGACCGTTACCGTGGCGTAGAGCTGGCGCCCGGGCCGCAGGTGCAGACAGACGAGGAAATTGACGCCTTTGTCCGCGCCAACATGGAAAGCACCATGCATCCATGTGGCTCCTGCCGCATGGGTGAGGACGACATGGCGGTGGTCGATTCGGAATTACGCGTTCGTGGGCTGCAAGGCCTGCGGGTCATTGACTCTTCGGTGTTCCCCACCGAGCCCAACGGCAACCTCAACGCACCCACCATCATGCTGGCGGAGCGCGCCTCGGACCTGGTCCGTGGACGCCGCACGCTGCAGCCGGAGGATGTGCCCGTCGGTCTTGCGGCCAACTGGGAACACTCGCAGCGGACCAGCGCACCCAAGCGCCAGGTCGGGGTCTGAACCCTACCGGAAGGGAGCCGGCCAATCCTGGTACGGCCCCTTCCGTTGACCTCTGTTGACCGTTCGGCACCCTTCATCAAACTGTCACGGAACTGTGTCAGTGCGAACGCAAGGAATTCATCAGAATCGCACTTTACTGGGGTTTTGCGTTCTGGATTTCCGACATGCGTGTGTTGATCTTGCTCCTCGCGCTCATTTGCGGCCTGCCTTCCTTTGCGTCTGCTCGATGCGACGTGACCACTCCGACCGAGATCGTCGACCTGGGTGAAGTGCGCCTGGCCTACCAGAGTGTGGGTAGCGCCCGGGACCCAGCGCTGCTGATGATCATGGGGCTGGGTGGCCAGCTGATCCATTGGCCCGATGAGGTGGTGGAGCGGCTCTGCGAGAGCGGCTTCCGGGTGATCCGTTTCGACAATCGCGACGTGGGGCTGTCGGCCTGGACCGGTTCGCCACCAGCGGCGAACCTGGCCTACGAAGTGCTGCGCTATCGCCTAGGCCTGCCAGTTGCTGCGCCTTACGGGCTGCGCGACATGGCCCGTGACTCCTTGCGCCTGCTGGATGCGCTGGGTATCGAGCAGGCGCATGTGCTGGGTGCCAGCATGGGCGGCATGATTGCCCAGCACGTGGCGGACCTTGCGCCGGAGCGCGTGCTCAGCCTGACCTTGGTGATGACCAGTTCCGGCGCCCAGGGCCTGCCGGCGCCAAGCCCGGCATTGTTGGAGCTACTGGCACGGCGCGAAGCACCGAGCCGCGAGGTGGCCATCGAGCAGCAGGCCGACCTGCTCGCCGCCCTTGGCAGCCCCGACGTGAGCGACGACCGTGTTTCACTGCGAGAGCAGGCCGCGCGTTCCTACGACCGGTCCTTCAGCCCGGAAGGGGTGCAGCGGCAGTTGTTGGCCATCCTCGCCGAGCCCAGCCGGGTAGAGTTGCTCAACCGCCTCAAGGTGCCGACCCTGGTCGTGCACGGCACTTCCGACCCGCTGCTGCCGGTGATGCATGGCGTGCATGTGGCGGCGCATATCAAGGGCTCGGAACTGAAGCTGATTCCAGGCCTGGCGCACCGCTTTCAGGATGCGTTCAAGGAGCCTTTGCTGTCAGCTGTGCTGCCCCACCTGATGGCTCATCGTCAGCTTGATGGACATTGGGCGCGGCTTTGAAACGGCCGGATCGGCGGCGCTGGCCTTTGTGAATGAACTCGCACCCACAACAAGCGGATTCCCAATTTGCTCGGATTGCTCCCGCTCCCTCTGGGAGGGGCTGGAGTGAGGGCGAGTGGACTGGCCTGCGGTTCGTCAGCCCGGAGGATCACGCTTCACCGATCCACCATCGCGGTTCGGATCAGGGCTTGCGGTTGATGTGAAAAACGATGGCGGCCGGTGCTCTCAGGCCGCATCCGCCCGCGGTCGACGCGGGTACTCATCTTTCAGGTACTGCGCCAGCCGCGCCTTCTGTCCGGCAGTCATGAACAGGCCGAGTTTGGTACGCCGCCAAAGGATGTCGTCGGCGCTGACGGCCCATTCTTCCTGACACAGGTAATCCACTTCGCGGGCATAAAGACCTGCTCCCAGATCCTCGCCGAGGTCCGCCTGTTCGTGAACCCCGCGGAGCAGTTGCCAGGATCGGCTGCCATAGAGGCTGGCCCAGCGACGGAGGAGGCTGGTGGGTAGCCAGCCGAAGCGGGTGCCGAGAGCTTCGACCAGGGCGGCTCGGCTCTCCATGTTTTCCCCGCCAGGCAGGGGCGCCGTTTCCGTCCAGGGGGGCGTGGCATCTGGGAAGTAGGGCGCCAGCTGCAGTAACACGGCCTCGGCCAGCTTGCGGTAGGTGGTGAGCTTGCCGCCAAACACCGAAAGCAGCGGTGCTTCGCCTGGATGGACCGAAAGTGCCAGGGTGTAGTCGCGGGTCACCGCTGACGGGTCTGCGGACTCATCGTCACACAATGGCCGAACGCCCGAGTAGCTGTGGAGGATGTCGCGCTCGCTCAGTTGTTGCTTGAAGTGACGGTTGACCACATCCAGCAGGTAGTGAATTTCCTCCGGTGTGATGGCCACCTTGGCCGGGTCGCCCCGGTATTCCCGGTCGGTGGTGCCAATCAGCGTGAAACGCTCCAGATAGGGGATAGCGAAGACGATGCGCCGATCCTCGTTCTGCAGGATGTAGGCCTCTTCGCCCTCATGCAGGCGCGGCACTACGATGTGGCTACCCTGGATCAGTCGAATGCTGTAGGGCGCTTTTTGCCTGAGGTCGTCCTCGATGAAACGGGAGACCCAGGGGCCAGCGGCATTGACCAGGGCGTGCGCGCGTATGGACAGCAGGCTGCCGTCGGCGCGCTCGAGATGGATATGCCAGAGGCCCTTGCTGCGCCGGGCGCTGATGCAACGGGTTCGGGTGTGGATGTGCGCGCCATGCTCCCGTGCGGCCATAGCGTTGAGTACCACCAGCCGCGCATCGTCGACCCAGCAGTCGGAGTACTCGAAGCCTCGGCTGATATTGGCGTGCAGGGGGCTGCCGGCACCGAATCGCAAGGCTCGGGAGGCTGGCAATTTCCTGCGTTTGCCAAGATGGTCATAAAGGAACAGGCCGACGCGGATCATCCAGGCTGGTCGCAGGTGTGGGCGGTGCGGAAGCACGAAGCGCAGTGGTTTGACGATATGCGGTGCCTTGGCCATCAGTACTTCGCGTTCGGCCAGGGCCTCGCGTACCAGGCGAAATTCGTGGTGCTCCAAATAGCGAAGCCCACCATGGATAAGTTTGCTGCTGGCGGAAGAGGTATGTTCGGCTAGGTCGTGCTGTTCGCAAAGGAATACCGAAAGCCCGCGACCCGCAGCATCGGCGGCGATGCCGACACCATTGATGCCACCGCCCACAATGGCCACGTCATAGACTTCAGCAATGGGCGAAAAGGAGTGGTTATGGTTCATGGCGCGACACCGAGTCGGAAATGAACGTTCAATGTTCGTTTCCGAAAAAAGACTAGCCGAGCTCTCATGTCTTGACCAGCCCGCTGTACCCGCCGACGCCGGACGGTCATGAAAGATTCATCGGTGGTGAGCCAGTGTCAGACTCGCTCGAACTGGACCTTGTTCTCTGCCATCAGGCGAGCCAGGGCAGGGGAGGGTTGGTGGTCGGTGAACAAGCGATCCACCAGCGAAATGGGGCCCAGGCGCACGACGGCGTTGCGCCCGAACTTGCTGGAATCAGCAGCAAGGAACACCTGGCGAGCGTTGTCGATGATGGCCTGGGAGACGCGCACCTCCTGGTAGTCAAAGTCCAGCAGACTGCCGTCTTCATCGATGCCACTGATGCCGACCAGCGCGTAATCCACCTTGAACTGTTGGATGAAGTCCACGGCGGCTTGGCCGACGATCCCCCCGTCGCTGCGTACCGTGCCACCGGCTACCAACACCTCGAAGTCCGACTTGTCACTGAGTTGGGCGGCCACATGCAGGTTGTTGGTGATGACCTTGAGGCCCTTGTGGCCCAGCAGCGCCCGGGCGATGGCCTCGGTGGTGGTGCCGATGTTGATGAACAGCGAGGCGTGGTCGGGGATATGGGCGGCCACAGCTTCGGCGATGCGCTGCTTCTCTTCGCGCATTTGTCCGGCACGCATTACGTAGGCGGTGTTCTGGATGCTCGAGGCTTCGCTTGCCGCCCCGCCGTGGGTGCGACGCAGCAGGCCGCGTTCGGCCAGCTGGTTGATATCGCGGCGGATGGTCTGTGGCGTCACGGCGAACGCTTGGACCAGTTCGTCGATGCTGACGTAGCCTCGATCACGGGCCAGGTCGAGGATATCTTGCTGGCGTGGGCCAAGGTTCATACGCTCTCCCGGTTCTCGCTCTGGCTGGCTGCGCGGCATTATATCGATGGGCTGTGAAGCCACCGATTTTCCGCTAAGGTACGTCAAATCTGTAGCAGGATTTTCACAATCGAACATGACTCCCGCCATCGATCTGCTGAAGAAAGCCAAGGCTGAGCACAAGGTGCACAGTTATACCCATGACCCCAAGGCCCCGTCCTATGGACTGGAGGCTGCGGAAAAGCTCAACCTCGACCCGGCGCGGGTATTCAAGACCCTGCTTGCCGCCACCGAGAAAGGCGAGTTGCTGGTCGCTGTAGTGCCGGTGGCCGGGAGCCTGGACCTCAAGGCGCTGGCCCATGCCGCCGGCGCGAAGAAAGCCGAGATGGCCGACCCTAACCAGGCACAGCGCACCACCGGTTACCTGGTGGGCGGCATCAGCCCGCTGGGGCAGAAGAAGCGCCTGCGGACCTTCATCGACGTTTCCGCCAAGCAGTTTCCGAGCATTCATGTCAGCGCCGGCCGACGTGGCCTGGAACTGGAACTCAGTTCAGAGACCCTGGCGACCTACACCCAGGGCCAGTTCGCCGCCATCGGCCGCGAATGACTCACCCCTCATAACTAGGAAGGTCTCCATGGCCCATTACCTGCTTGCCATCGACCAGGGCACCACCAGCAGCCGTGCCATCGTTTTCAGCGCCCAGGGCCTGCCGGTGGCACGTGCCCAGCAGGAGTTCAAGCAGTACTTCCCGAAGGATGGCTGGGTGGAGCATGACGGTGAGGAAATCTGGTTGACCACCCTCAAGGTCTGTCGCGAGGCCATTGAGCAGAGCGGGTTGAACCCCGCCGATATCGCCGCTATCGGAATCACCAACCAACGCGAGACCACCCTCGTATGGGATGCCGTGACCGGCACGCCGATCCATCCGGCCATCGTCTGGCAGGACCGCCGAACGGCGGATTACTGCACGGATCTCAAGGCTGCGGGGCATGAAGCGGACGTCGCTGCGAGGACCGGATTGCTCATCGACCCCTACTTTTCCGCTACCAAGCTGCGTTGGGTATTGCAGAATGTGCCCGGCGCCCGCGAGCGCGCCGAGCGCGGCGAGCTGCGTTTCGGCACAGTGGACTCTTTCCTGCTCTGGCGCCTGACCGGCGGCAACGTGCATCGCACTGATGCCACCAACGCGTCGCGTACGCTGCTGTTCAATATCCACAGCCAGGAGTGGGACCTAGAGTTGCTGCGACTCTTCGAGATTCCCGTCAGCCTGATGCCGGAAGTGCTGGACTGCGCCGCCGAGTTCGGCCACACGGATCCGGCGCTGCTCGGTGCCAGTATCCCGGTGCGGGGCATGGCGGGCGACCAGCAGGCCGCGCTGATAGGCCAGGCATGCTTCGAAGCGGGCATGGTGAAGAGCACCTACGGCACCGGCTGTTTCATGATCCAGAACACCGGCGAGAGACCTGTGGCCTCGCGTAACCGCTTGCTGACCACCGTCGGCTACCGTCTGGACGGCAAGGTCACCTACGCGGTGGAGGGCAGCATCTTCGTCGCTGGGGCTGCGGTGCAGTGGTTGCGCGACGGGATCAAACTGATCAGCCATGCCCGTGACAGCGAGGCCCTGGCCGAGCAGACCGGTGATGCCTGCGGCGTCTACCTGGTGCCGGCCTTCACCGGCCTCGGTGCGCCTTACTGGGACCCGCGCGCACGGGGCGCCATTTTCGGCCTGACCCGTGATACCGGCATCAAGGAAATCGTCACCGCAGGCTTGCAGTCGGTCTGCTACCAGACCCGCGATCTGCTTGAAGCGATGCGCCAGGATGGCGCCGCCGCGCCCAGCGCCTTGCGCGTGGACGGGGGCATGGTGGAGAACAACTGGGTCATGCAGTTTCTTGCGGACATCCTCGGGGTCTCGGTCGAGCGTCCGGAAGTGACCGAAACCACTGCCTTGGGTGTGGCCTACCTCGCAGGATTGCAGGCCGGTCTCTACCAAGACCTGGACGAAGTTGCCGGCCACTGGCATCGGCAGCACCGATTCTCGCCACGCATGGCGGACACCCATCGGCAGAAGCTCTACGACGGCTGGCTGGATGCCGTGCAGCGAGTGCGCAGCGGCGGTTGAGGGTAAAGCGACGGGCGGGGCGGCAGGCAATGGCTGTCGAGCAGCGGTGTTTACGGGACGCCGCTCTCTGCTTGGCGCTGGCTTGCCTGTGCGCATCTACCTAAGTGCCCGCCCTGCAGCGTTGTTCGAGGCGGGCTTGAAATGCAGGCAGCAGTCAGGCCGGCTGGACTAAGCTGTCTTGTTCGGAAAAGGCACAGACTGTACGGCAGCTGGCCGGGCATGCTCTGACATGATTGGCCGCACACTATCGAGGAGCTGTGACCATGAAGCTCGAATTTCATCAAATCGACGCGTTTACCCAGCGCCCCTTTGCCGGCAACCCGGCCGTGGTCTATCGCCTGGACGCTTGGCTGGACGATGCGCTGATGCAGCGAATCGCCGCCGAACACAACCTTTCCGAAACCGCCTTCCTGGTCAAGGAAGGCGCCGTGTGGCGAATCCGCTGGTTCACCCCGAAAGCCGAGGTGCCACTCTGTGGTCACGCTACCCTGGCCAGCGCCCACGCGTTGTTCGAGGTGTACCAGGAGCCGGGCGAGCGCCTGGAGTTCATCAGCAAGTCGGGTGAGCTGCGGGTTAGCCGTGAGGAGGAGGGGCGTCTGGCCCTGGATTTCCCTGCGCAGGTGCCTCATCCGGTCGCGGTGACCGTAGAGCTGGAGCATGCGCTGGGCATGGCGCCTGTGGCGGCCCTTGGCGCCAACCTGCTGATGGTAGTGCTGGAATCGGAGCAGGCTGTGCGTGAATGCACGCCGGATTTCAAGGCCTTGTCGAAGTTGCCCTGGCAGGGCGTGATTGTGACAGCGGCAGGTATGAAGCACGATTTCGTGTCGCGCTTCTTTGCACCTGTGATCGGCATTGACGAAGATCCGGTGACGGGCGCAGCCCATTGCAGCCTGATCCCCTACTGGGCCGAGCGCCTGGGCAAACGCCTGCTGCGTGCGGAGCAGTGCTCGGCACGCGGCGGAGAACTCTGGTGCCGTCTGGATGGTGAACGGGTGAGCATTGCCGGTCACTCGGTGCTGGTGGCCAGTGGTCGACTCTGGATCTAGCCGAAGTGGAGTGGGAGACCGGGGCCGCAGTGATGCGGCCCTGTGCGTTTCAGACCGCGCTGCTGAAGCGGCGGACGCCGGATTCCGAGGGTGAGAAGTGTGCGGCAACGCTGCCTGGGGCAGGAAACACCACCAGATGGTCAGCGGCTACGCGAATGCCAACGTCTTGGCCCGGCAGGTGGTCGGCATGACTGGGGAAGATCGCTTCCAGTTGGCTCCCAGTGGGTAGCTGCAGACGATACAGGGTCGCAGCGCCCAGGAATGTCTTGCCGATGATGCGTGCCTTCAGCTCGCTTTCAGGGGCCGGCACGATATCGTCCGGACGGAGCAACACGTCCACGGCACAGCCTTGCGGCAGCGTGTAGGCACGGTTACCGCGGATCACCCCGAGTTCGGTTTGCACCGCATCCGCCGAGACCAGTTGGCCGCGAATGAAGTAGCCCTGGCCGACAAAGCTGGCGACAAAGGGCGTGAGCGGCTCGTGGTAAAGGTTGAATGGCGTATCCCATTGCTCGAGGCGGCCGGAGTTGAATACGCCGACATGGTCGCTGACGGCGAAGGCTTCTTCCTGGTCATGGGTGACCAGAATGGCACTGGTGCCGCGGGCCTTGAGGATGTCACGCACCTCATGGCTCAGCCGCCGACGCAACTCGCCGTCGAGGTTGGAGAAGGGCTCGTCGAGCAGCAGCAAACGGGGCTCCGGGGCCAGGGCTCGGGCCAGCGAGACACGCTGCTGCTGGCCGCCGGACAATTCGTGCGGATAGCGCTGGGCCAAGTGATGCAGCTTCACCAGCTCGAGCAATTCCCCGACCTGTTTGTCGCAATTCGGCTGCTTTCGAATGCCAAACGCAACGTTCTCGGCCACTGTCAGGTGAGGGAATAGGGCATAGTCCTGGAACACCATGCCGATTCGACGCTTTTCGGGCGCAAGGGTGAACCCCGCCCGCGAGATGACTTGGTCGGCGAGCTGGATCTCGCCTTCCAGCACCGGCTCGAAGCCAGCGATGGCGCGCAGGGTGGTGGTTTTGCCGCAGCCTGACGGGCCAAGCAGGCAGCCGATATCGCCGGCGTTGAGGTGCAGGTTGAGTCCCTGCACCACGTGCTGTTCCTGATAGCCGCAACTGAGGTTGCGCAAACTGAGCAGCAGTTCGTGATTCATGCGCTATGGGTATGTTCGACCAGCATTTCGAGCAGGGCTTTCTGCGCATGCAGTCGGTTTTCCGCCTGGTCCCAGGCTACCGAGCGAGGATCGTCCAGCAAGTCGACGCTGATTTCCTCGCCCCGATGCGCCGGCAGGCAGTGCATGAACAGCACGTCTTCGGCGGCCAGGTCGAGCAGGGCCTTGTTGACCTGGAAAGGCGCGAACAGGGCCAGGCGCTGAGCAGCTTCTTCTTCCTGGCCCATGGAGGTCCAGACGTCGGTGCTCACCAAGTGGGCTCCGGCGACGGCCTCACGCGGGTCGCGGACGACCTTGACGCGATCACCAGCCTGGGCGAGGAGGGCCGGGCTCGGATCGTAGCCTTCGGGGCAGGCGACCCGGAGCTGGAAGTCGAACTGGATGGCCGCCTCGATGTAGGTGTTGCACATATTGTTGCCATCGCCGATCCAGGCAACGATCTTGCCCTGGATGCTGCCACGGTGCTCCAGGAAGGTCTGCATGTCCGCCAGCAACTGGCAGGGGTGCAGATCGTCAGAGAGGCCGTTGATCACCGGCACTCGGGAATGGGCGGCGAACTCGGTGAGCTTGCTGTGGGCGAAGGTGCGGATCATCACCGCATCGAGCATGCGGGACATGACGATGGCGCAGTCGCTGATCGGCTCGCCACGGCCCAGTTGGGTGTCGCGGGGCGAGAGGAAAATCGCCTGGCCGCCCAGCTGGATCATCCCGGCTTCGAACGAAAGGCGAGTCCGGGTCGAGGCTTTCTCGAAGATCATGCCCAGCACACGGCTCTTGAGGGGCTCATAGCGCACACCTCGATTGCGCAGATCTTTCAGTTCTGTGCCTCGACGGATCAGGCTGTTCAGCTCCTGGGGAGTGCAGTCCATCAGGGAGAGAAAATGCCTAGCGCTCATGGTTACTACCTTTCTTATATGCCACTGGCCGCGTGTCCTGGCCGGGTGATGCGGATAAAAGCAGACGGGACGGCGGATAAACGCCGGAACGATTTTGGGGGAAGGCGCGATCTTATAAGGAAATGTCGCACCATGCCAACAAGAGGCGCATGAGGCGCGGCTTTGCGGGGTGTTGCGGGATTTCCTGAACCGATTTCGTACCAACTTCCTGTTTTCCAGCTTCTGCAGTTCGGTCAAGTCCGACGTGGAGTTGAACTATTTCGCATTGGCGGAAAGCAGCATTTGTACACCGGCCCGGAGCGCCTTGGCAATCGAGTGAAATTCTGCTGATCACATAGGCCCTTATATGGGATTGACCGTGGTGGGCGAAATGGGGGGCGGCAAATCGGCTGGAAGCTCGTGGAGGTAACGAGGGGCCGATAGAGACGTTTCCGGATGGGATTTCGGAATCCATGAACTGATGCTGCGCGGCTCGCGTTGCTAGGGGACTGCGTCTCCCAAAACTGGGCTGGTTCCGGGGACGCGGCATCCGCATAGGGATATCCAGCGGAGCCGGCCATAAATGCAATCGATCCATGGAGATATCGATGAAGAAGTTCCTTATGCCCGCCGCCCTGGTTGCTGCAATCGCGTCCTTCACCGGCTGCAGCAGCGACAACGTCCGTCAACCGACCTCGCCGTTGAATGGCAGCGCCGGAACCGACCTGAAGGCAGATGTTACGGTGGGTGAGACAATCACCGGTCAGTCCCAGGTGAACATCCTGTTCAGCTTCCTGCAGTTTGGCGGTGACTCCAAGTTCGCCGACGGCGTTGCCTACGGCGGCGCTTCGGGTGGCCTTCCCTTCGGGCCGGATCCGATTGCCTCGGTCAAGTCCGCTGCGGCTTAGAAGGCCGTGAAGTCCTCGGGAGCCGACTTGATCGTTGCACCTCGCTATGAGATCAGCGTTCAGGACTATTTCGTGTTCAAGAAAGTCAGCGCCAAGGTGACCGGTAACAAGGGCACCATCAAGTCGATCCGCTAAGGCGACAGACGAATCGGCAGGCGTGATGCCTGCCGATTCATGAAGCTGGCCCTGCTGGCGAACTACGTCAGTAGCCTCCATAGTCTTTTTCTCGCGACCCGACCGGTCGTCTGGACCAAGATCACGAGGCCTGGCCATGACCAAGACCCTTCACCACCGTGCGTGCCATCTCTGCGAGGCCATCTGCGGCCTGACGATTGAGACTGAAGACCAGCCAGACGGAAGCCGTCGCATCCTCTCCATCAAGGGGGATGCTCAGGACAGCTTCAGCCGTGGTCATATCTGCCCCAAGGCCGTGGCCCTGCAGGACATCCAGAATGACCCCGACCGCATTCGTCAGCCCATGCTCCGCGCTGGCAGCGAATGGCTGCCCATCGAGTGGGACGAGGCCTTTGCCCTGGCGGCCGAGCGCCTGGCCGATATTCAGTCGCGCCATGGCAACAACGCTGTAGCTGTCTACCAGGGCAACCCCAGCGTCCACAACTATGGGTTGATGACGCACAGTAACTATTTCCTCGGCCTCTTGAAGACGCGCAGTCGCTTCTCGGCCACCTCCGTGGATCAGTTGCCCCATCACCTGACCAGCTTGCAGATGTATGGCCATGGTCTGTTGATCCCGATTCCTGACATCGACCATACCCAGTTCATGCTGATTCTGGGCGGCAATCCCTTGGCGTCCAACGGCAGCATCATGACCGTGCCTGATGTGGAAAAGCGCCTCAAGGCGCTGCAAGCACGGGGCGGCAAGCTGGTCGTGGTGGACCCGCGTCGCAGCGAGACTGCCGTGATGGCCGACCAGCACCTGTTTGTTCGGCCGGGCCAGGACGCAGCGCTGCTCTTTGGGCTGCTCAATACCCTTTTCGAGGAAAATCTGGGGCGCACCAGTCATCTGCCGACAGAGGGGCTGGAGGTGGTGCGCAAGTCCATCGCCGCGTTTACGCCCGAAGCCATGGAGCGGCGCTGCGGGATTCCAGCGCAGCAGATTCGTCAGCTGGCCCGAGAGTTTGCCGCCGCCGACAGTGCGGTCTGCTATGGCCGCATGGGTGTGTCCACCCAGGTTTTTGGCAGTCTTTGCCAGTGGCTGATCCAGCTGATCAACCTGGTGACCGGGAACCTCGACCGTGTAGGCGGGGCCTTGTGCACGGAACCCGCCGTGGATCTGGTGGCCAGCACTTCAGGTGGGCACTTCAACCGCTGGCAGAGCCGGGTATCCGGCTTGCCCGAATACGGAGGCGAGCTGCCGGTGGCGGCCCTCGCGGAAGAGATGCTGGCGCCTGGCGAGGGGCAGATTCGTGCGCTGGTCACGGTCGCCGGCAACCCCGTGCTGTCCACGCCAAACGGGCGGCAGCTCGAACAGGCCCTCGACGGGTTGGAGTTCATGCTCAGCATTGACCTCTACATCAACGAAACCACGCGGTACGCCGACCTGATCCTCCCGCCGACGGCGCCGCTGGAGCACGAGCATTACGACACCACGTTCAATGTCTTCGCTGTGCGCAACGTCACCCGCTTCAATGAGGCGGTGCTGGCCAAACCGGTGGGCGCTCTTCATGATTGGGAGATATTCGTCGGACTGGCCAAGGCTTTCGCGGCGAAAACGGGGGCCGCGCTCAAGCCCACGTTAGCTCCGGAGCAGATGATCGACCTGGGGCTGCGGGCAGGAGCCTATGGCGATAGGTCCGAGCTCGGGCTTTCGCTGGCGCGCTTGCGCGACTATCCACATGGGATCGACCTTGGTCCGCTGAAGGCCAACCTCGGCGGGCGGCTGAAAACAACTGCTGGCAAGGTTGAAGCAGCGCCGATGATTTTCCTCGATGACCTCCAGCGCTTTTCTGCTCAGGAGATACCGAAGGAGGGCGAACTGGTCCTGATCGGACGCCGCCATGTCCGCAGCAACAACTCCTGGATGCACAACTACCACCGCCTGGTTAAGGGCAAGCCGCGGCACCAGTTGCTGATGAATCCCCGGGATCTGGAGTCTCGTGGCCTGGTCGACGGACAGCGAGTGCGGGTGCGATCACGCGTTGGCACGATCGAGGTCGAGGTGGGCGCCAGCGACGATATGATGCTGGGCGTCGTCAGTCTGCCTCACGGTTGGGGCCATGCGCGGCCCGGTGTGCGCATGGCGATTGCCAGCGAACAGCCCGGGGCCAGCGCCAACGACCTGACCGACGAGCGCCAGCTGGACGCCGTCTCGGGGAACGCGGCGCTCAATGGCGTGCCGGTTGAAGTCGTGGCTGCATGAGATGAGGGAAGACCGAGCGACAGACTCGGCTTTCCGATACAATGCCGCCATCCAGCCGACTCGACAGTCGGAAAGTTCAGCTGAGGTGCCCAATGGATATCATCGAAACCATCAAAGAGCAGATCGCCAACAACACTGTCCTGCTGTACATGAAAGGCTCGCCGAATGCACCGCAGTGCGGCTTTTCCGCCCGCGCCGCGCAAGTCCTGATGGCTTGCGGTGAGAAGTTCGCCTACGTCGACATCCTGCAGAATCCGGAGATTCGTGCGAACCTGCCGAAGTACGGGAACTGGCCGACTTTCCCGCAACTGTGGGTAAGCGGTGAACTGGTTGGCGGCAGCGACATCATGACCGAGATGTTCGAGAAGGGTGAGCTGCAACAACTGATCAAGGATGCCGTGAGCCAGGCCAGCGCCTGATCCGTCCCCTGATTGAAATAGCCTCGCGAAATGCGGGGCTATTTTTTTGTGGGCCTAGGACGAACCGGCGAGGCCGCCTTGACCAATAAGAAGCCCCGCAATAGCGGGGCTTCTTATTGGGGACTGATTCATTCGTCCATCTGCGACTGCAGGTAGTTTTCCAGGCCGACTTTCTCGATCAGGCCCAGTTGGGTTTCCAGCCAGTCGATGTGCTCTTCCTCGGACTCCAGGATCTCTTCCAGCAACTCGCGGCTGCCGTAGTCGCCGACGCTTTCGCAGTAGGCGATGGCGGCTTTCAAGTCAGGCACAGCGTGCTGTTCAAGCTTGAGGTCGCAGGTCAGCATTTCCTTGGTGTTCTCACCGATCAGGAGTTTGCCAAGGTCCTGGAGGTTAGGGAGGCCTTCGAGAAAGAGAATGCGCTTGATCAGCTTGTCCGCATGCTTCATCTCGTCGATGGACTCTTTGTACTCGTGCTCACCCAGCTTGTTCAGACCCCAGTCTTCGTACATGCGGGCGTGCAGGAAGTATTGGTTGATCGCAACAAGCTCGTTCCCGAGGATCTTGTTGAGATGCTGGATGACTTTCTTGTCGCCTTTCATGTGGAGTCCTGCCGTATGGAAGTAGGGAAACCATTGGATTCTGGTAGCCGGTAGTCATCCTGTCAAATCTAAGCTATTGAAATTTAAGTGAATTTGAATGTGAATAAGAACGTTTAAATTCCACATTTGACCAGTAAATAGTTGAAAAATAGGCATAAAAAAACCGGACGCCAAGTCCGGTTTTCGTGTGTGCCGTTGATGTCAGGCGACCGCATAACTCGCTGGATAAGCGAGGGCTGCCTGGCTGCTTTGCACCTCGGCCAGCGTTTCTTTCACCACTTGCTTGGCCAGGCAGGCGCACTTGCCGCACTGAGTGCCTACTTCAAGCGTATTACGCACTTCACGATAGCTGCAGCAGCCCTCGTAGATGGCATCGCGAATTTGACCGTCAGTGACACCTAGACAGAGACAGACGTACATGGCGACTCAAGGCTCGGTAGTGATTTGATGGGAGCGATACTAATAGTAATGAGAATGATTGTCAAAACAATGATGAAAGGCCCGAGTTAGACAGTGCCGAGACGGAACTATCCGGCGGGTTTCAGGCAATGGCCGAGAAGTCGAAAGCGGTGGGCGCTGCCGTAAACGGGAGTGTATGATTGCGGGTCCTTGTGTTCCCGGGTGTCATCGCGTGGCCACATTCAAGGGCCAGGCTTTGTTCCCGACCTTCAACTTATTCCTCATGACAACAGGAGACATGGAATGAGCGTACTCGTAGGCAAGCAGGCTCCGGACTTCACCGTCGCCGCGGTACTGGGCAATGGCGAAATCGTAGAGAACTTCACCCTGTCCTCGGCCATCAAGGGCAAATACGGCCTGGTGTTCTTCTACCCGCTGGACTTCACCTTCGTATGCCCGTCCGAGCTGATCGCTCTGGACCACCGCATCCCCGAGTTCCAGGCCCGCGGCGTGGAAGTGATCGGCGTGTCCATCGACTCCCACTTCACCCACAACGCCTGGCGTAACACCCCGGTGGACAAGGGCGGTATCGGCCCGGTCAAGTACACCCTGGCTGCTGACATGAAGCACGACATCGCCAAGGCCTATGACGTCGAGTCCGAAGGTGGCGTGGCTTACCGCGGTGCTTTCCTGATCGACAAGAACGGCGTGGTGCGTTCCCAGATCGTCAACGACCTGCCGCTGGGCCGTAACATGGATGAGCTGCTGCGTCTGGTCGATGCCCTGCAATTCACCGAAGAGCACGGCGAAGTCTGCCCGGCCAACTGGAAGAAAGGCGATAAAGGCATGACCGCTTCGCCGGAGGGCGTTGCCAAGTATCTGGCCGAGAACGCCAGCAGCCTGTAAGGCTCTGCGTCAACCGCCGAAGAAAAAGCCCGGCTGATGCCGGGCTTTTTCATGTCTGGGTTTTTCCTAGGAGCGAGCTTGCTCGCGAATGTTCGCAGGCAAGCGGGCTCCTACGGAAGACGTGGCGGGATCAGTCGTAATCTTCCATCCAGCCGCCCATCTCCTTCCAACGGTTGACGATGCCGCAGAACAGCTCGGCGGTCTTCTCGGTGTCGTAACGGGCTGAGTGCGCTTCGCGGCCGTCGAACTCGATGCCAGCGGCCTGGCAGGCTTTTGCCAGGACAGTCTGGCCATAGGCGAGACCGGCCAGGGTGGCCGTGTCGAAGCTCGAGAACGGGTGGAACGGGTTGCGCTTGATGCCGGTACGCAGAACTGCTGCGTTGAGGAAGCCGAGGTCGAAACTGCTGTTGTGGCCGACCAGGATCGCCCGCTTGCAGCCGTTGGCCTTGATCGACTTGCGCAGGCCACGGAAGATTTCGGTCAGCGCGTGCTCCTCGGTTACCGCCATGCGCAGCGGATGATCCAGCTTGATACCGGTGAACTCCAGTGCTGCCTGTTCGATGTTGGCGCCTTCGAATGGCTCGATGCGGAAGAAATGCGTGTGATCCGGGTAGAGAAACCCTTGCTCATCCATCGCCACGGTAGTCGCGGCGATCTCCAGCAGGGCATCGGTGGCGGCGTTGAAGCCGCCGGTCTCGACGTCCACCACCACGGGCAGGTAGCCACGGAAGCGCGCAGCCATGGGATGGCGCGGCCCGGCTGGAAAGCTGACGTCGAGTTCGTCTTCGTACAGGTCTTCGCTCACGCTTTGTCCTCCAGCAGGCGCCAGCGCAGCGTCTCGCCAGCGCGCAGCGGAACTACGCTTTGCTCACCGAGGGGCAGGGTGGCGGGAGCGGTCCATTCTTCGCGAATCAGGGTGATGTGGTCGGTATTACGCGGCAAGCCGTAGAAGTCGGGGCCATGCATGCTGGCAAAGGCTTCCAGTTTGTCCAGCGCGTTACGCTGCTCGAAGGCTTCGGCATAGAGCTCGATAGCCGCATAGGCGGTGTAGCAGCCGGCGCAGCCGCAGGCGGCTTCCTTGGCGTGCTTGGCGTGTGGTGCCGAGTCGGTGCCAAGGAAGAACTTCGTGCTGCCACTGGTGGCCGCGGTGAGGAGGGCTTCCTGGTGCACGTTGCGCTTGAGGATCGGCAAGCAGTAGAAGTGTGGGCGAATGCCCCCGACCAGCATGTGGTTGCGGTTGTACAGCAGATGATGGGCGGTGATGGTGGCCGCGACGTTGGCCGAGGCGCCATTTACGAACTGCACCGCATCGCTGGTGGTGATGTGCTCGAACACCACTTTCAGCGTCGGGAAGCGTTCGACCACGCGACGCAGATGCTCGTCGATGAACACCTTCTCACGGTCGAACACGTCGATTTCGCCACGGGTCACTTCGCCGTGCACCAGCAGGAGCATGCCTACTTCGGCCATGGCTTCCAGGGCCGGGAAGATCTTGTCGATGCTGGTGACGCCGGAGTCCGAGTTGGTGGTCGCTCCCGCCGGGTAGAGCTTGGCTGCATGGATGAAGCCAGAGGCCTTGGCCGCGCGGATGTCCTCGGGGCTGGTGCGGTCGGTGAGGTAGAGCACCATCAGCGGTTCGAAGCGGCTGCCGGCGGGGCGGGCGGCAAGTATGCGCTGACGGTAAGCGTCGGCTTCTTCGGCGTTTCGAACAGGGGGCACCAGGTTGGGCATGATGATGGCGCGGCCGAAAGTGCGGGCGGCATCTGCGACGGTATGGGCCAGCACGGCACCATCACGCAGGTGGATGTGCCAGTCGTCGGGACGCAGGAGGGTCAAACGGTCGGACATGAGGGGCTTCCAGGCGGGCAGAACTCGTCGTGCATGCTACCGGAAAAGGCAGGCAGGGGCACGCCACGCTTGCGCCGCCGGGTATTTGGGCCTCAAGTTTTGCCCGTTGGCTCCGATAGCCCTCTGGAGTGCCGATTTTCTCCGTGGAGCCCGCCGTGCGTCAGCGCTACCTCGTCCTGCTCAGCTTGCTCGCCAGCCTGCCGGCCATGGCCATTACGTTCCAGACACGCCTGGAGAAGGTGGAGTGGAAGGTTGAAGGGGACAAGTTCGAGTGCCGCCTGTCGCAGCCCATTGCGGATTTCGGGGCTGGCGAGTTCGTGCGACGCGCCGGTGAGCAGGCGACGTTCCGGCTCAAAGCCCGGGAGCGTTGGCTGGGGGTAGGCTCCGCAACGCTCCTCGCGGCCGCGGCACCCTGGCAGCCCGGGCGAGGTGATATCAATCTGGGTGTCGTCAGCGTGGGTTCCGGCGAGGTGCCGTTCAACAGCTCACAGCAGCAGGCTGGGCGCTTGCTCACCGGTTTGCTGGATGGGCGCAGCCCCGTTGTGCGCCATCGGACGCTGCAGGGCGGCGAGTCCGTTGAGGTTCGCTTGCTGCCAGTGAAGTTCAAGCTGGCCTATCAGGAGTATCTCGCTTGCACGGCCAAGCTGTTGCCGGTCAACTACGACCAGATCAAACAGGCCCAGATCGGTTTTCCGGATGGGGGAGTCGATCTCGATGCCATGGGGCAGGCAAAGCTGGAAATCATCCTCGACTTCATCAAGGCAGACCCCAGCGTGAACCGCATCGAAGTCGACGGGCACTCGGACAATAGCGGCAACCGCCTGACCAATCGCGACCTCTCCCGACGCCGGGCGCTGGCGGTGCTCGACTACCTGAAGGCCAATGGCATTCCTGGCGACCAGATCGTCATGCGCTTCCACGGCGAGCGTTACCCGCTTGCGTCGAACAGTAGCGCGGGCAACCGTGCGAAGAACCGCCGGGTAACCATCCAGCTGTCCCGGGTGGAGGTACCCGCACAAGCGCCGACAGCTGCTACCGAGGCCTCACCGGCACAACCTGCGGCGCCAGCCACTGATGCAGCGGCGGTGCGCGCTGGCGCAGCCCCGACTGCCGTACCAACGGCCGGGGCAGGCGGCTGACTCAAGTCGCGCCCTCGACATAAACTGTCGCCTCGTCGTCATAAGCTGTCGCGCCTCTATAATTTGGCCGCCAGGGTCAGTAGAATCACGGGTTTTTCGTACAACCCCCGTGGAGTTGATGGCATGGCGGACGTAAAGAAGGTTGTCCTGGCTTATTCCGGTGGCCTGGACACCTCGGTGATCCTCAAGTGGCTGCAAGATACCTATAACTGCGAAGTGGTGACCTTCACCGCTGACCTGGGTCAGGGCGAAGAGGTCGAGCCGGCCCGCGCCAAGGCTCAGGCCATGGGCGTCAAGGAAATCTACATTGACGACCTGCGCGAAGAATTCGTCCGCGATTTCGTCTACCCGATGTTCCGCGCCAACACCGTTTACGAAGGCGAGTACCTGCTGGGCACCTCTATTGCCCGTCCGCTGATCGCCAAGCGTCTGATCGAGATCGCCAACGAGACCGGCGCCGATGCCATCTCCCATGGCGCTACCGGCAAGGGTAACGACCAGGTACGTTTCGAGCTCGGCGCCTATGCGCTGAAGCCGGGCGTCAAGGTGATCGCTCCCTGGCGCGAGTGGGACCTGCTGTCCCGCGAGAAGCTCATGGACTACGCCGAAAAGCACGGTATCCCGATCGAGCGTCACGGCAAGAAAAAATCCCCGTACTCCATGGACGCCAACCTGCTGCACATCTCCTATGAAGGCGGCGTGCTGGAAGACACCTGGACCGAGCACGAAGAGGACATGTGGCGCTGGACCAAGTCTCTGGAAGCCGCGCCGAACACCCCGACCTACATCGAGCTGACCTACCGCGCCGGTGACATCGTTGCCATCGACGGCAAGGAAATGACTCCGGCCCAGGTGCTGGCCGAGCTGAACCGCATCGGTGGCGAGAACGGCGTTGGCCGCCTCGACATCGTCGAGAACCGCTATGTCGGCATGAAGTCTCGTGGCTGCTACGAGACCCCCGGCGGCACCATCATGCTCAAGGCCCACCGCGCCATCGAGTCCATCACCCTGGATCGCGAAGTCGCGCACCTGAAAGACGAGCTGATGCCGAAGTACGCCAGCCTGATCTACACCGGTTACTGGTGGAGCCCGGAGCGTCTGATGCTGCAGCAGATGATCGATGCCTCCCAGGCCAACGTGAATGGTGTGGTGCGCCTGAAGCTGTACAAGGGCAACGTCATCGTGGTTGGCCGCAAGTCCGACGACTCTCTGTTCGACGCCAACATCGCTACCTTCGAGGACGATGCCGGCGCCTACAACCAGGCCGATGCCGCGGGCTTCATCAAGCTCAACGCCCTGCGCATGCGCATTGCTGCGAACAAAGGCCGCAAGCTGTTCTGAGCTGACTGATGTAGGAGCGAGTTCCGCTCGCGAAGCTTTTGCTTTTACCCCGGTTCGCGAGCAAGCTCGCTCCTACAGGCACAACCCCGGCCACGAGCCGGGGTTTTTCTTTTAGCCAATGAGGAGAAGAACGATGAGGTTGCTGCATACCATGCTGCGTGTCGGGGATCTGGACAAATCCATCGCGTTCTATACCGAAGTGCTAGGCATGACCCTGTTGCGGCGCAAGGATTACCCGGACGGCCAGTTCACCCTGGCATTCGTCGGCTACGGCGATGAGGCCCACAACAGTGTGATTGAGCTGACCTACAACTGGGGCGTTGACAGCTACGAGCTGGGTACCGGTTACGGCCATATCGCCCTGGAAGTGGCGGACGTCTACAAGGCCTGCGAGGACATCCGTGCGCGCGGTGGCAAGATCACCCGCGAGCCGGGCCCGATGAAGCATGGCAGTAGCATCCTGGCCTTCGTGGAAGACCCGGACGGCTACAAGATCGAACTCCTTTCGCCGTCGCGCCAGGACTGAGCGAACTGCTCACACTGGATAAAGAAAAGCCCCGCGAAGCGGGGCTTTTTATTGTTTCTCGATTACAAGTCGAAATCGTAATCGGAGAGTTGCTTCTGCAAGCGACGTTCTTCGAGGTAGTTGTCGATGATACGGCGCTTGGTCAGGTTAGTCTTGGCGTTTTCCACTGGGGCTTCGCCGTCTTCAGCGTCTTCCGAGACGAAGTCTTCTTCGATCTCGATTTCATCTTTGCCGGTGCTCATCAGGATCACTCCACAATACGAGGCGCTATTGGCGCACCTTATAACGGCAAAGTTGGGGGTGGTAAAAAAGATTTTTTCAATTGCCCGAAGGGTCAAATAAATAAAGATTCAATCGTCCGAGGTCTTTGTCTTGAACTCGCAAAGGTCCTCGATCCGGCAACTGCCGCAGCGGGGCTTGCGTGCCTGGCAAACGTAGCGGCCATGCAGGATCAGCCAGTGGTGTGCATCCAGCAGGAATTCTTTTGGCACAAATTTCACCAACTTCTTTTCCACCTCCAGCACGGTCTTGCCCGGAGCGATGCCGGTGCGGTTGCTGACCCGGAAGATGTGCGTGTCTACGGCCATGGCCGGCTGCCGGAATGCCGTGTTGAGCACCACGTTGGCGGTCTTGCGACCGACACCCGGCAGGGCTTCGAGGTCTTCACGGTTGTCCGGCACCTGGCTGCCGTGCTTCTCGATCAGCAGGCGGCAGGTTTCGATGACGTTCTTCGCCTTGCTGTTGTAGAGGCCGATGGTCTTGATGTACTCCGACAACCCCTCGACGCCGAGGGCGTAAATGGCTTCCGGCGTGTTGGCTACCGGGTAGAGCTTCGCCGTGGCCTTGTTGACCCCGACATCGGTGGCCTGGGCGGAGAGGATTACCGCGATCAGCAGTTCGAAGGGCGTGCTGTAGGCCAATTCGGTTTGAGGGTTGGGATTGTCTTCGTGCAGGCGGCGGAAGATTTCGAGACGTTTTGCGGCGTTCATGGGCGATTGGAGTACGAAGCTGAAAGGGTGCGCCAAATTGCAATCAGGATACCCAGCAGGATAAATCCACCAGGGGCCAAAGCGAACAGCGGAATGCCGTCGGCACCGAAGTTCAATTGCCAGCCGAGGGCGATGGGCCCTAGCAGCCAGTCCAGGTGGGCGAACAATCCGGCGTGGCCGAGCACTTCGCGTAGACAGCCGAGCAGCAGCGCCAGGAGGGCGAAGATACATCCGGCGCGCAAGGTGCTGGAGGGGGCCTGCGCCAGTTGCAGACAGGGGAGTGCGAGCAAGGCCAGGAACGGGCCGAGGCTGCGGTGCAATTCGAACGCCCAGGCTTGCATCAGCAGGTCGATCAGGCTGACCAGCAGGGCCGTCGTCAGCAGCACACCCAGCCAGTAGGCGGGGCCGTCGAGATGGCTGCGCAGCGGAATCAGCAGTAATCCGAACAGCGCGGTCAAGGGCAGGCCGGCCAGGGCCAGGCCAAGGCCCTTCACGGCCAGGTCGCAGGCACCGACCAGCGCTGCCAAGCCCAACAGGCCAAAGCCAGTTTGCCGGGGGGTCATGGCGTGGGCTCCTCGGTGGTAGCCAGCAGCCGATCACGGTTGCGCTCGAAGAACTGCAGCGCGAGCTGGATGGCGGTCACGACTGCGCGGGAAGTGATGGTGGCGCCGGCAATCTCGTCGAATTGGCCCTTGTCGGCCTTCACGCGCCATTCCTGGTTCGGGTAACTGGCAAGGGAGTGGCCGTTGAAACTTCCGAGCCAGCTGCTCCTGGCTGCTTCGATGCGGTCGCCGATGCCGGGCGTTTCGCGGTGGGCTAGCACTTTCACGGCCAGCAAGCGGCCATCTGGGCGAATGGCCAGAAGCAGCTGGATCGGGCCTTCGTAGCCTTTGGCGCGGGCTTTCAAAAGCACGGCGCTGGGCGAGCCTTGCCGGGTAGCAAGCCAGGCAGCAGGCGGCTCGGGACTGCCCAGCAGCTCGGCGGCTTGAATGGCGATGGGGCGGGCCAGTGGGTGGTTGTCGTAGCTGCCGGGCGGCAATAGGTCGAGCAGGGCGCGCTCGGCGGCGGCTTGCCGCTCGGCTTCGATACGCCCACCGAGTGCCTGCTGCAGGCCGATCAGGATTGCCATGCCGAGGATGGCGATCAGCGCGAGGAGGCCAATCTGCCGGGCGCTCATGGCTGCGCTCCAACGGTGCGCGAGGTGGTGCGTTCGAGCAGCGGCACCAGCAGGTTCATCAGCAGCACGGCAAAGGCCACGCCGTCTGGATAGCCGCCCCAGGAACGGATCGCATAGACCAGCGCGCCAACGCCGATGCCGAACAGCAGGCGCGCGCGGTCGTCCGATGGGCTGGTGACAGGCTCGGTGGCGATAAAGAATGCGCCGAGCATGGTAGCCCCGGTGAACAGATGGAACAGCGGTGAGCCATTGGAGTCGGAACCGCTGCCGTTCCAGCACAACAGACTCAGGACGAAGAGGCTGGCCAGCGTGCCGGCGGGGATCTGCCAGCGGATGACCTTGCGCTGCAGGAGCAACAGGCCGCCTGCGAGGAAGGCGAGGTTGACCCATTCGCTGCCGCGTCCACCGATTCCGCCGAAGGCCGGGTGCCCGGCGAAGAGCTCTTCGACCGTCAACCGGTTGTTGTGCTTCAGACTGTCCAGGGCGGTGGCTTGGCTCCAGCCGTCAACCAGGCCGCTTTCAAGGCCGAAGACATGCTGAATCGAGGCCCCCAGCCCCGGATGGTGACCGGGTACCGGCCATTGGCTCATGGTTGCAGGGAAGGCGACCAGTGCGAGCGCGCAACCGAGCATGGCCGGGTTGAAGGGGTTCTGGCCGAAGCCTCCGAACAGCGCCTTGCCGAACAGGATGGCGAAGGCGCAGGTGCAGACCGTCAGCCACCAAGGTGCGTAGGGTGGTAGCGTCAATGCCAGTAGAGCGGCGCTGACCAAGGCGCTGCCCTCGGCCAGCAGTGGCTGGTTGAACAGCGATTGATCGGCCTGGACCGATTGGTGACGTAGACGACGTACCAGCGCCTCGCAAGACACCGCGGTGACGATGGCGATGAGCAGTTGCAACAGGCTGCCCCAGCCGAATTGCCAGAGCAGGGCCAGGAGGCCGGGAAGGCAGGCGAGCAGCACCCACTGCATGCTGGGGCGCGGGTCGAATGCCGACTTAGTCACAGCCACTCTCCGGTCTGTGCATTGGGCCAGAACGCACGATCAGCGCTGTTCACTGAGCTGCCGTTCAGCGGTTGCCAGGCGTTCGCGTGCCTGGGCCAGCAACTGTTCGTCGACATCGGCCTGGCGCTCCAGTTTGCTGACCTCCGCACGGGCGTAGGCCAGCTCGGTTTTCAGCGCTCGCAGTGCAGGGTCGATGGGGCGCTTTTCGATGCGCTGTAGCTGCGGTACGGGTTTTCCACTGGCGTCTTCTGCCGTGTGCAGGGCTTGCTCTGCATCCGCCAGGGCCTGGCGCAGGGCGACCAGCTCCGGCTCGGTGGCGCCACGCTGCTCGGCACTCTTGAGTTCGGCACGGCGGCTGGCCAGGGCGATCTTGGCTTGCTTGAGGCGTGCCTCGCCTTCACTGGGCAAGGCACTGGTCGGTTGGGTAGCTTCCAGGCGTTGCTGGGCCTGGTCGACGATGCGGCGCAGTTCCTCCAATTGAGCCAACTGCTCCGCGGAGGGGGCGTCGCCGTAAGCTGTCTCGGCCTTGCTCAGCTGTGCGCGGGCCATGGCGGCAGCGATTTTTGCCTGCTTATGATGGGCATCGTTGGTGACCGGAGCCGCCAGGGCGGCCTTGAGGGCAGCTTGCGCCTTGTCGTTGGCAGCTCGCAGTTCTGCCACCAGGGTTTCCAATTCAGCGGTGCCGTAGGCTGCCAACTGCTTTTCGGCCTTGGTCAGGGCGACCTGGGCCATGGCGGCTTCGATCTTCAGGCGCTTCTGCTGGTCGCTCAGTGTTGTGCTGGTGGCTTTCTGTGCCTTGACCCGCTCTATGGCAGCCTGCACCGGATCGGCGGGAGCTGCCGCTTGCTGGGTCTGTACCCGGACCGCTCGGTTGGCACGGGCTGCGCGCTCGGCCTGCCTGCGGGCCTCATCTCGCTGCAGGCGTGCATTGTGGGCTTCAAAGCGGGTGCGGAACTGGTCGGCTCGCTGGCGCTGCGCCACGGCTTCCGGCTCGGCTAACGGCAAGATGTCGATGCAATCCACAGGGCAAGGCGCCACACACAGCTCGCAGCCGGTGCATTCGTCTGTGAGGACGGTATGCATCTGCTTGGCTGCGCCGACGATGGCGTCTACCGGGCAGGCCTGGATGCACTTGGTGCAACCGATGCACTCGGCTTCGCGGATGAAGGCGATCTGTGGCGGTACCGGCCCGTTGGGCGCATCCAGGGGCAATATCGGGACGTGCAGCAACTCGGCCAAAGCCTGGATCGTGGCGCTGCCGCCTGGCGGGCACTTGTTGATCGCCTCACCTTGGGCGATGCCTTCGGCGTAGGGCTTGCAACCTGGGTGGCCGCATTTCCCACATTGGGTTTGTGGCAGCAGGGCGTCGATGCTGCGGATCAGGGCTGCGTCATTCATGTAGTGCCGAATCCGTTGAAACCAAGGAAGGCCAGCCCCATGAGTCCAGCGCAGATCAGCAGCATGGGCGTGCCTTTGAAGGGGGCGGGCACATCGGTCTGTTCCACCTGCTCAAGCAGGTCATCGAATAGGGTGAGGGCCAGCCAGAAACCGAGACCGCCACCGATGCCGAGGCCTAGGGCATGCCAGAAGCTGTTGGCGCTGGCCAACAGCATGGCGCCAAGGGTCGCACCGTTGCCCAGCAGTAGTGGCCAGAGGCCGTTACGGGGCAGGGTTGGGCGTAGCTGAGCGAGCAATTGCAGGGCCAGCCAGGCGAGCGGTGCCAGCAGTGGCAGGAAGAGGAACAGGCGCAACGCTCCCAGCTCCAACGGCGCCAGCAACAGGCGATCGAGCAACCAGGCCAGCGGCACGGCCGACACCAGCATGGCCGCGCTGGCCAGTGCCAGGGCCGGGCTGCGCGGGTGGCGCAACGCATCGGCGCCCAGCGGCAAGCCGAGGAGCAGGTTGTTGACCAGCGCTGCGCTGAGCAGCGTGAGGATTAATTCGATCATGGCCGCGCAGGAGCAGGAGCAAGGCCTCGGGGTGAGGCAGGAGGTATGAGGGCAGTCTAGCTCGCAGGAGCGGCGAGGCCGCTCCTGCCGCTTGGCTTACTTCACGCGCTGGCCCGGCTTGGCGCCACTGTCGGGGCTCAGCAGGTAGATTTCTTCGCCTCCAGGGCCGGCCGCCAGGACCATGCCTTCGGAAACGCCGAACTTCATCTTGCGCGCTGCCAGGTTGGCGACATAGAGGGTCAGGCGACCTTCCAGCGTGCTCGGGTCCGGATAGGCGCTCTTGATGCCCGAGAATACGTTGCGCTTGGCATCGCCGATGTCCAGGGTCAGGCGCAGCAGCTTGTCTGCACCCTCGACGAACTCGGCTTTCTCGATCAGGGCGATGCGCAGGTCGACGGCGGCGAAGGTATCGAAGGCGATTTCAGCGGCCAGCGGCTCCTTGGTCAGCTCGCCATTGCCCTGCACGGCGGGGGCGGTGTTCTGGGCGGCGAGGTCTTCCTTGGAGGCAGCAATCATGGCGTCGATCTTCGCGGGCTCGATACGGGTCATCAGCGGGTTGAACGGGTTCAGCTGGTGGTCGGCCAGCAGCGTCTCGTGGTCGGCCCAGGTCAGCGGGGCGACGTTGAGGAAGCCCTCGGCGGCGGCGGCCAGGCTCGGTAGCACCGGCTTGAGGAAAATCACCAGTTGGCGGAACAGGTTGACCCCGGCGGCGCAGACAGCCTGCACCTCGGCCTGCTTGCCTTCCTGCTTGGTCAGGGCCCAGGGCGCCTTGTCGGCGATCCAGGCATTGGCGCGGTCGGCCAGCGCCATGATTTCGCGCATGGCGCGGGCGAAGTCACGGTTCTCGAAGGCGTCGGCAATGCTCGGGGCGGCTGCCTTGAAGTCGGCGAACAGCTCGGGGGCGGCGTTATCCGCCACCAGCTTGCCGGCGTTGCCCTTGTGGATGAAACCGGCGCATCGGCTGGCGATGTTGACCACTTTGCCCACCAGGTCGGAGTTGACCTTCTGTACGAAGTCCTCGAGGTTCAGGTCGAGGTCATCGACGCCACGGCCGAGCTTGGCAGCGTAGTAGTAGCGCAGGTATTCCGGGCTCAGGTGGTCAAGGTAGGTGCGCGCCTTGATGAAGGTGCCGCGCGATTTGGACATCTTCTGGCCGTTCACGGTCAAGTAGCCGTGCACGTTCAGCGCGGTCGGCTTGCGGTAGCCTGCGCCTTCGAGCATGGCCGGCCAGAACAGGGCATGGAAGTTGACGATGTCCTTGCCGATGAAGTGGTACAGCTCGGCGGTCGAGTTCTTGTTCCAGTAGGCGTCGAAGTCCAGCTCCGGGCGGCGTGCGCAAAGGTTCTGGAAGCTGGCCATGTAGCCGATAGGCGCATCCAGCCAGACGTAGAAGTACTTACCAGGCGCATCCGGGATCTCAAAGCCGAAGTAGGGCGCATCACGGCTGATGTCCCACTCTTGCAGGCCGGCGTCCAGCCATTCGGCGATCTTGTTGGCCACCGACTCCTGCAGGGCACCGCTGCGAGTCCACTGCTTCAGCATGGCGTCGAAGTTCGGCAGCTTGAAGAAGTAGTGCAGTGACTCCTTGAGCACCGGGGTGGCGCCGGAAATCGCCGACTTCGGGTTCTTCAACTCGGTGGGCGAGTATGTGGCGCCGCAGGATTCGCAATTGTCGCCGTACTGGTCTTCAGCGCCACATTTCGGGCAGGTGCCCTTGATGAAACGGTCGGCCAGGAACATCTGCTTTTCCGGGTCGAAATACTGAGTGACTGGACGGGTGCCGATGTGGCCGGCTTCACGCAGCTTGGTGTAGATGCTGCTGGAGAGGACGCGGTTCTCTTCCGAGTGGGTCGAGTAGTAGTTGTCGAAGTCCACCAGGAAGTCGGCGAAGTCGGTGGTGTGCTCGGCGCGGACGTTGTCGATCAACTGCTCGGAGCTAATGCCTTCCTTTTCGGCGCGCAGCATGATGGCGGAGCCATGGGCGTCGTCGGCGCAGACGTAAATGGCCTGGTTGCCGCGCATCTTCTGGAAGCGCACCCAGATATCGGTCTGGATGTACTCGACCATATGCCCGAGGTGGATGGACCCGTTGGCATAGGGGAGGGCGCTTGTCACAAGGATTTTGCGGGGCTCGGTCATGGTGCTCGGCTACCGGATACGAAACGAAGGGAAGTCGGCAACTATAAAGGTCCGGCGCGAATTTTTCATCCGTGCGCGTCCCAGGCGTCGGGCGGTCGGTTAGGATAGCCACCTGTTTCCAGGCGGCTTGAAACCGTCGCGAGCGAACGCAAGGCAAGGCAAAAACAACTGAGGAAGCGGAATTTACGTTTGTAAATGAGCATGCCGAGGTTGTTTTTAACGCCGCATCGCCGAGCGCAGCCGGTTTCATGCAGTCTGGTTTGCTCGGTCTTTATCTGGAGTCCCACCATGAGCACCCTTTCCCGCGCCCTGGTCGAAGCTACGCTGCGCCAGTTCACCGATCCCCATCTTGACCAGGACCCAGTCAGCGCCGGTTGCCTGCGAGAGGTCGATATCCAGGGCGGCAAGGTCCGCGTGCGCCTGGAACTGGGCTATGCCGCCGGACTGTTCAAAGCCGGCTGGGCGCAGATGCTGAAGATGTCACTGGAGAACCTCGACGGCGTCGACAGCGCCGAAGTGCAGGTGGACTGCGTGATCGGTGCGCACAAGGCACAGGAGCAGGTGCCGGCCCTGGCCAACGTGAAGAACATCATCGCCGTCGCTTCCGGCAAGGGCGGCGTGGGCAAGTCCACCACCGCCGCGAACCTGGCCCTTGCGCTGGCCCGTGAAGGTGCACGTGTGGGCATCCTCGACGCCGATATCTATGGTCCCAGTCAGGGCATCATGTTCGGCATCCCCGAAGGCACCCGGCCCAAAGTGCGCGACCAGAAGTTCTTCGTACCTATCGAGGCCCATGGTGTCCAGGTGATGTCCATGGCTTTCCTTACCGACGACAACACGCCGGTGGTGTGGCGCGGCCCGATGGTTTCCGGTGCGTTGATCCAACTGATCACCCAGACCGCCTGGGAAGGCCTGGACTACCTGGTGGTGGATATGCCGCCGGGCACTGGCGACATCCAGCTGACCCTGGCGCAGAAAGTGCCGGTGGCCGGCGCGGTGATCGTTACCACCCCGCAGGACCTTGCTTTGCTGGACGCCAAGAAGGGCGTGGAGATGTTCCGCAAGGTGAACATCCCTGTGCTGGGTGTGGTGGAGAACATGGCGGTGCACATCTGTTCCAACTGCGGCCATGCCGAGCACCTGTTCGGTGAGGGCGGCGGCGAGAAGCTGGCCGCCCAATATGGTGTCGATTTGCTGGCATCGCTGCCGCTGTCCATGGCCATCCGAATGCAGTCCGACGGCGGCAAGCCCACCACCATCGCCGACCCGGCAAGCCAGATCGCCATGATCTATCAGCAGATGGCCCGCTGCGTGGGTGCGCGGATCGCGCTTCTCGACCAGGCCGCCACTGCCATGCCGAACATCACGATCAGCGACGACTGACGGCCCGGCCATCCGGCGGGGCCTTTGCCGAGGCTTCTGCCGGACTGTAAGATTCGCCGTCAATTTTCAGCCCCTGACAGGACAGCCGCCATGAGCATCAAATCGGACAAGTGGATTCGCCGCATGGCACAGGAACACGGGATGATCGAGCCGTTCGTCGAGCGCCAGGTGCGCGGCGCGGACGAGAGCCGAGTGATTTCCTATGGGGTGTCCAGCTACGGCTACGACGTGCGCTGTGCCGACGAGTTCAAGGTGTTCACCAATATCTATTCCGCGGTGGTGGATCCGAAGAACTTCGACGAGAAGAGCTTCGTCGACATCAAGAGCGACGTCTGCATTATCCCGCCGAACTCCTTCGCCCTGGCCCGCACGGTCGAGTACTTCCGCATCCCGCGTGATGTGCTGACCATCTGCCTGGGCAAAAGCACCTATGCGCGCTGCGGCATCATCGTCAATGTCACGCCGCTGGAGCCGGAGTGGGAAGGCCACGTGACCCTGGAGTTCTCCAACACCACCAACCTGCCAGCGAAGATTTACGCCAACGAAGGCGTGGCGCAGATGCTGTTCCTGCAATCCGACGAGGCTTGTGAAGTGTCGTACAAGGATCGCGGTGGCAAATATCAGGGGCAGACCGGAGTTACGCTGCCCAAGGCGTGATGCCCCTGTAAAATCAAAAAGCCGGGCTCGATGCCCGGCTTTTTTTGCCTGTTGGTTTCCCTCACCCCCCAGCCTCTCTCCCGGAGGGAGAGGGGCGTTCTATCGTACCGAGTTGGGGTCTGATCTAAGTCTTGCTTCGCATAAGCCGGAAGAACTGACGGGCGTTAGGCACGAGTCACTCCTCTCCGTTCAGAGGGAGGAGCTGGGGAGCGGGCGGATCAGGGCACCAGCGGCAACATGCGCTTGTGCTGGCTGTTGTCGTAGGTGCGTACGATGGTGGCGTAAGCCTCCGGGCTGACGTCATGGCCATGCAGGAAGGCGTCAATCTCGGCGTAGGTGACGCCATGGGCCTCCTCGTCGGGCTTGCCCGGGCGCAATTCTTCCAGGTCGGCGGTGGGCACCTTGTGCACCAGGGTGTCCGGCGCGCCCAGGTGGCGAGAGATGCTGCGCACCTGGTTTTTCACCAGGCCACTGAGGGGGGCCAGGTCGCAGGCGCCGTCGCCGAATTTGGTGAAGAAGCCCATCACCGCCTCGGCCGCGTGGTCGGTGCCGATGACCAGGCCGTTGTTGGCGTTGGCAATGGCGAACTGGGCGACCATGCGAATGCGCGCCTTGATGTTGCCGACCACGAAGTCGCGGCGGGCATCGGTCAGGTGGTTGAGGTGGGTGACCTGCTCGCTGAGGCCGAGCACGCTGTCGGCAATGTTCACCGTCTCTTCCTCATCGGCGCGGATGAAGTCCATCGCGATCTGGGCGTCGTGCTCGTCGTGCTGGACGTTGTAGGGCAGGCGCACGGCGATGAAGCGGTAACCGTTGTCGCCCGTTTCTGCGCGCAGTTCCTCGACGCTTAGCTGGGCCAGGCGCCCGGCGGTGGTCGAGTCGACACCGCCGCTGATGCCCAGCACCAGGACTTTCAGGCCAGAGTTGCGCAGGCAGCCTTTGATGAAGGCCTTGCGGCGTTCGATTTCTGCTACCAGGGTGGCTTCGTCGGCGAAGGGCGGAACCACGTCCAGGGCGGTGGCGATCTCTTGCTGGCGATTGGTGCTCATGTGGGGGTCCTTGCTGGGTGACGCTGACGCGGAAACATGATTCGGATAAGCGATAAAGTGTACGTCGCGGTAATCATGGCCAGGGCAGCCGATGATGAAACGGGAGGATGCGGGAAGGGCTCGACAGGCGCAAGGGCAGCGCGCAGGCGAAAAAATAGGCGCCAGTTGGCGCCCAGGAGCAATGAGCAATGCTTAGGGTCTGAGTCCCTCGTTTCGGCAAAGTTCAATGAGTGATATAGAAAAGCCATCATTGGCTCAGGTCTGCATCCCTGGATGCGCTTGGAGGTGCGAATGAACTCGCCCAGCAGCCCTTTGCGGGCAAAAGAAAAGGCGCCCGAGGGCGCCTTGAAAGTGTGATCTATGGAATAAGTCCACTGGATAGGATCAAAGCGACAGCGGGAAGTTCCGCCGCCACTCGATCATTTCTGTGGAGTCAGCATCAGCCGTTTGGTGCCATAGACGGAATCGAGGTTCTGCGACTGGAAGGGGAACTTCATGTAGCGCGCTTTCAGCCAGGCGTCGATACCGTCGGCATAGTGAGGGCTGGCTGGGTTGCCGGACTGGCCTGAGCTGTTCACGCCGAGCATGGGTTCCGGCTGGCCGAAGTCGACGATGATGCGCATCGCCGGGATCAGCCATGTGTCGAAGTTCTGGCCCCAGTGGTAGGCGGAAACGTTCAAGGTGCTGTGATCGCCGCCGGCCGGATAGGGGCCACGGTCGAGGTAGCCCTTGATGGCACTGATGCTGGCGCGCTGGCTGCTGCTCATGTAGGGCGCCAGGCGGGTGCTCTCGGTGGCCCAGGTGTAGCTGTGCAGTTTGCCCCACTGCCAGGCCTTGCGGTCGGCGCCCAGACGGCCTTCGACAAAGGTCACGGCGGCAGCCAGACTGCGGGCCAGGATGGCTGCCTTGTCTTCCTTCTGCGAGGTGTTCACATCATCCCAGAATGGGCTGTCGATACGGCCCAGCAGGTGGTCGGCCTGGGCCGAGTAGGACAGGTCACCAGCCTGGATCAGGGCGCGCCAGGCTTGACTGGTATCCGGGCCCAGTTCGTCGAGGAAGGTCTGCCGTGCGCTTTCGTGGAGGAAGGCGCTGTAGAGCGCCGCGTCGGCGGAGGTGGGGCTTAGGCGACCGTCGAAGGCCAGCAGCCGGTCCAGCGCTTCGCGGGCTTTGGCCTGTTCTGCTGCCGGCAAGGCGGCTATGGCCGTTTTCAGCGGTTGCGCCATGCCTGGGTCCTGGAACATGGTCTTGAGCTTGGTGGCAAAGACTGTGGTCTGGTCGTATTGCATGGCAATCATGCTTTGCCAGTCGTGCTTGCCGCCGCCAGCCAGCTCGGCGATGCGCTCAGCGCGCTCCGGGTAGTACCAGGAGCTGGACAGCTGCACGCCGTAACCCCCCTGAACGGTGCGGTGGTTGGCAGTGCCCAGCCAGCCTTGCATCGGGTCCTGGTCGTACGGGTGCAGCATGGGGTCTGCGTAGCCGTCCCAATCGTAGCGGCTGTCCCAGCCCGGGGAGGGCAGGAGGCCTCTGCCTTCGCGGCGGTTCGGGTAGCGGCCGGAAACCTGCCAGGCAATATGCTGCGCGTCGGCATAGAGGATGTTCAGGCCAACGGCGCGGATCGCGCGCGTGGCCTCGTGCGCTTGCTCGACGGATTGTGCGCGGGACAGTGCGAAGAAGGCGTCCAGCGATTGGTCCGTTTCGAATTGGCTGGTTTGCAGCGCGATGCCCAGCCCGCTTTTGACCTCCAACGGCTGCAGCGGGTGCTTGCGTTGGCCAAGTACCGAGTTGAGCAGCGGACCGTGGCGGGTCTCGTAGATGACCTCGCGTACTGGCCGCTGGCCCTTGATGAAAAAGGTTTCCACGCGCTCGACAGTGGGTTGCCATTTACCATCGGCGAGGTAGTAAAGACGATTGCCCTGGCGCTGCAATTTCTCCAGGAACAGGTCCTGGTTGTCGCCCATGACCATGGTCATGCCCCAGGCCAGTTTGCCGTTGTAGCCAGCGACGATGGCGGGTACCCCGGCAATGGACACGCCGGCGGCCTGGTATTTCGGCGAACGGATCTGCACGAAGTTCCACATCGACGGCATGGAGAGCGGCAGATGGGTGTCGTTGGCCAGGACGCTGCGGCCTGTGCGGCTCTTCTGCGGGGAGATTGCCCAATTGTTGGAGGCAGCGACGCCCAACATGTTGAGCGCGGCGATCTGCCCGGTGGTGTCGCTGACAGCGGCCAGGCCGGGGATCTGGCCATCTAGTGGCAGTCCCTTGAGCTTTTCCGCTTCCTCGAAAGGCAGCGGCTCATCCGGGTAGATCGGAGTCAGCCAGGCGAGCTTGTCGGCACCGACTTTCTGCGCCATCACCAGGGCGGCGATCTCTTCCTGCAAGTTCACAGACAGGCCAAAGTTCAGCAGGGTGAACACGAGCACGGAGTCTTCAGGCTTCCAGTAGGCCGGGCGGTAGCCGGATTCAGCCAGATCCATCGGAAGATTGTCGCGGTAGCGGAATAGGTAGGCGTTCACGCCGCGCGCATAGACCGCGAAGAACTCCTTCAGGCGAGGCGAGGCGTTCTTGTAGAGGATGTCTGCGCTCTTACGCAGGTTGACGGCGCGCATGAAACGGTCAATTTCCAGGGCGCCAGGGCCGACCATCTCCGACAGGCGCCCCTCCGCCATCAGCCGCAGCCCAGCCATTTGGCTGAGACGGTCCGATGCGTGAACGTAGCCAAGGGTGAAAAGCGCGTCGTGGAATGTGGTGGTCTCGATCAGCGGCATTCCCAGCGGGTTGCGGCGGATCGATACGCTTTGCGCCAGCCCCTTGACCGGCTGGAAGCCACTGGTTGGAGGCAGGCTGCTGGAATAGCGGCTGTCCAGCCAGGACTGGCAGCCGCTGAGCCCTATCATGGTGCCAGCAATGGCGGCGACGCAAAACCGGGAAATAAGGCGCTTGAGGGCTGGCGAAGCCATGGAACGGACTCTCCTGAGAGGGCGCAAAGGTTGAAGCGCGCTACGTTAGTGAGCCGCCCCGCGCCGCGCAAGCGCCGTCCGGCTTACTTTTTCGTGGCTGCCGGGTTCACCTGGGCGATGAGGTCGTAGGCACGTACGGTCGCAGGGCGTGCCTGGATCGCTGTGAACCAGCGCTTGAGATCGGGGAAGTCATCCAGGTTCTGCTCCTGCCACTGGTGCGGGACGATCCAGGGGTAGATCGCCATGTCGGCGATGCTGTACTGCTCACCCGCTGCGAATGGACGATCGGCCAGGCGTTTGTCGAGCACGCCATAGAGGCGCGCGGTTTCTTTCACGTAGCGCTGGATGGCGTAGGGGATCTTCTCCGGGGCGAAGCGGTTGAAGTGGTGGTTCTGACCAGCCATCGGGCCCAGGCCACCCATCTGCCAGAACAGCCATTGCAGGCATTGCTGGCGGCCACGCAGCTCCTGCGGGATGAAGCGGCCGGTCTTCTCGGCCAGGTAAAGCAGGATGGCGCCGGACTCGAACAGGGAAATCGGTTCGCCGCCATCGATGGGCTCGTTGTCGATGATCGCCGGGATGCGGTTGTTCGGGGCGACCTCCAGAAAGTGTGGCTGGAACTGCTCGTCCTTGCCGATGTTGATCGGGTGGATACGGTAGGGCAGGCCAGCCTCTTCAAGGAACAGGGTGATCTTGTGGCCGTTGGGAGTAGTCCAGTAGTACAGATCGATCATCGATGAGGCTCCTGGTTTGTGCCATCCGAAAACGAACAGGCCCGCACGCGGCGGGCCTGGTGAAGGTCAGGGCACTCAGGCGCCGTGGCACTTCTTGAATTTTTTCTGGCTACCGCAGGGGCAGGGGTCGTTGCGGCCCACTTCCTTCAGCGGATTGCGCACCGGTTCCTGGTGGCCGTGATTGCAGTGAGGGCCGTGTACGTGGTGATCATGGCCGTGGTCGTGGTTGCAATCGGGGCCGTGGACGTGGGGTTCTTGACTCATGAGGGTATTACTCCGGAATGTAACTGCCGGGGATTATCTCGCCATTGCGCGTCAGGTGCACGCTCTTGCCGAACATCAAGCCCGTCTTCACCTCGCCCTCGAGGCGATACTTGATGGGCTGGTCGGGCTTTTCCAGCAACTTGACGATTTGCTTCATATGGCGCCAGAGGTTGGTGCGCACAGGCACGTCGAACGTCTGGTGACCGTGGGCAGGCACGGTGAACCAGGTGCTGGACTCGCCCGAGGCGAGCTTGATGTCATTCAGATGGACCGTGTAGGCGAGGCCACGGACTGGGAGATTGACATCGTTCGGGTTGTCGATGCGAAAGCGCAGCACGAATTGTTGTTCGAGCAGTTTGGCCCTGATGACGTCGACCTTCACGAGGCGGACCTCCGGGTCCTGAAAGCTGCCAGTGACCCAGGTAGAGCAACCGCTGAGGCCCGAAAGAGGAAGGGCAAAGAATAACATTAGGCTGAGAATTCTTATCATTTGCGCCTGGTAAAGCATTGCAATACTCCAAGTGAGGCTCAAGTGTAACAAGCAACTGCTCGGCTGCAATGGGTTGTGAGCCGAAAAAAACCTGCGCCATACTGCTGAGCCATTCGGACAGGAGTGTGACTATGGGCCGTTTCGAAATCGCATTCTCCGGGCAATTGATGGCTGGAGCCCAGTTGGAGTTGGTGCAGGCCAACCTGGCCAAGCTTTTTCAAGCGGATGCCCAGCGCATTGCTCAGTTGTTCTCCGGTCGGTGCGTGATCTTGAAGAACAATCTGGACGCGGAGACGGCTGAAAAGTATCGCGCTGCCCTGGCTCGTGCTGGCGCTGTGGCTGAAGTCCGGTTGATGATGCCCGAGATCGAAGAGGTGGAGTTGGCCCCGCCGCCGGAGCCCGAGCCCGAGCGTCCAGCCGTGGTGCCGGAGGCCGCACCTGCGCGGTTGCAGGTAACCCCTCGCGATGAATACATGGCGGCGTTCGTTGGCGTGGATGCGCCTGACTTCGGTCTGGCCCCGGTAGGGGCCGATCTGCAGGACGCCAAAGCGGCTACGCCGACGCCAAAGTTGGATCTTTCCGGGATCAGCCTGGCACCGCCGGGCAGCGACCTGGGGCAGCTGAAGGAGCCACCGGCGGGGCCGCCGCCGGATGTCACGTCTTTGCGGCTCGAGGAGCTGAAGTAGCAGGAGGCCCACATCGCGTGGGCCCCTTCGGTTATCGGGCGAGCGATGCTCGAGAGTGCTATGGCGGCTGACGAGCCAGTCGAATCGCTGGAGTTACAGATAGTTGGCGCAGCACTTCTTGAACTTCTGGCCGCTTCCGCAGATGCAGGGGTCGTTGCGGCCGATTTTCAGCTCCACCGTCGGGTCGATGAAATACCAGCGGCTCCCAGTCTGGACGAAAGCGGAGCGCTCGCGGTGACTGTGTTCACCGCCCTGGTCGTGCCAGCGCGCTGTGAAGGTAACGAAGGCATGTTCGGGTTGCCCGCCGATGACTTCATGGCTTTCCACTTCCAGCCCAAGCCAATCGCTCTGCAAGCTCCAGGCGCGAATGGCTTCGCGATCCAGCCCTTGCTGCTGTGCTGGGAGGGTCGTGTCCACTAGGTAATCCACCAATCCCAACACATAAGCGCTGTATCGAGATCGCATGAGGGCTTCGGCACTGGCTGCAGGGTGGCCCGAGTGGTAGCGTCCACAGCAGACTTCAAGCGGATCGCCGCTGCCGCAAGGGCAGGTTGCCGTGCTCATGAATTCACCACCAGTACTTGCCAAAGTTTTCAGGGTTGGCCCAGAACTTGGCGTTGAGCCAGTCCGGTACTTGTTTGTATTCGCGCAGGTCGTAGGTGAACAGTGTCAGTGTCTGTTCTCCTCGGCGGAAGCGTTCGCTAGCTTGCAGTGCAAGGGCAAAGAAATCGGTGTCCTGCCAGCCGCAGGCCGTGAGGTCGACCAGGACGGCCAGGCGGCTTGCATTGAGGTTGCGAATGCCCCCGAGCAGTTCCAGTCCAGTGCGCTTGGGCAGATGCTCCAGGCAATCCGCCAGCAGAGCCAGGTCATAGCGCCGGGCTGATGACTCGGGCGGCAACGGCCCGGCATCTACCTGGACAACTTCGCTTTGCGGATGTGCCTGGATGAATGCCTCGAGCGCAGGCAAGGGGCTGTTGCCAACCATCAATAGATTGTCTGGAGCATAGCGTTCCAGAAGTGCCGCGAGCGCCTGCTGCGGAGTGCGCGAAGAAAAGCTGTCAGTCATCGAAAATCCTCGAACAAGGCCGCCAAGACTAGCTTGAAGGTCGCCAATGGCATAGTGCTGGCGGTTTTCTAGGCGGGCGTCTTTACTCCGTAGTTGTCGGGATGGGCCGATTCTAAGAGGAGACTTGCTTATGAGCATTACACGGACAGCTGTACCCCTGATACTGGTGACCAGTTTGCTGACCGGTTGCGCCGGCCTGCAGAAGACCGACTGGCCCAAGTGTGCCGCCGTGGGAGGTGTAACCGGTGCAGGGCTGGGTGCAATCGAAAGCAGCACCTGGGCGGGCTGGGGCGCATTGATTGGCGCGGGCACCGCTGCGGCCTATTGCTGGGTTCACGGTGATGGCGATGAAGATGGCGATGGCGTACCCGATAGCCGCGACAAGTGTCCAGGCACCCCGCGCGGCGTGCAGGTCGATGCCGATGGCTGCCCGCCCAAGGAAGAGCCGGTGGTTGAAGCACCGCCACCCGTCGAGTATGAAACCATCGTGGTCCGGGACCTGCTTTTCGAGTTCGACTCGGCCAAGCTGACTGCAGCCGATGAGGCCAAGCTTGATTCCGTCGCTTCCCGCCTGAAGAACGAAGCGCCGACAGCCAAGCTGACCGTTACCGGCCACACTGACAGCGTGGGATCTGATGCGTACAACCAGAAGCTGTCGGAAAGACGTGCCCAATCGGTAACCGATTACCTGATTCGTTCAGGCGTGCCAGCAGGTAACTTCGTCGGTGTGACCGGCGCGGGTGAAAGCCAGCCCGTTGCGGATAACGCCACCAAGGACGGCCGTTCCCAAAACCGTCGGGTAGAAATCCAGATCGATCGCTAGTCGCACTTGGGTAACCCCGGCACACGCCTTGTGTGCCGCGGGGCCCGGGTCTTTACTCCTCTGGTACCGGCCTTGCCGGTGGCACAGGAGATCCTGATATGAGCAACCGTATCCTTCGGGTTGCAGCACCCCTTCTTCTGGTCAGCAGTATCCTTTCTGGTTGCGCGTCCACCTCGAGCAGTGGCGATGCGGTATTGAACCAGGGGAATTGGCCCCTTTGCAGTCTCATCGGTGGATTGGCCGGCGGCGGGTTGGGCTCTATCGAGAGTTCCGCCTGGGCGGCTGGCGGGGCGGCGCTTGGCGCTATCGCTGGGGGCCTGATCTGCTATGCGCAGGATGGTGACGAGGACAGTGATGGTGTCTTCGATCGGCGTGACACCTGCCCGAATACCCCGTCCGGAAAAACGGTTGGCGTCAACGGTTGTCCTGCACCGAGCTATCCGCAGGTGGCACAGAGCGCGCCTCCCGCAGCGCAAGATGAAGTCATCGTGCTGAGCGATCAGGGCGAAGTCTTGTTCGCCTTCGACTCAGCTGAGCTGACGCCGGCAGCCCAGTCGGCATTGGCCGAGGTTGCCGGGCGCCTGAGCGGTGCGAGCATGGTGAGCGTCAAGGTCGTCGGACACACTGACAGCGTCGGTTCTGAGGACTACAACCAAAGGTTGTCGGAGCGCAGGGCGAAGAGTGTTGCGGGCTACCTGGCCAGTCAGGGGGTGCCTCGCGACAAGCTGAGTACCGAGGGATTCGGCGAAAGCCAACCGGTTGCCGATAACGGTAGCGAAGAAGGACGAGCCAAGAACCGCCGGGTGGAGATACACGTCGATCGTTGAGTGGGATGCGGGCCCCGGGACAGGGGCCTTCGCCCTGCACATGATTTTCCGATGGCCTCTCTGGTGCGATCTGGAGCTTAGGCGTATGTTCGGCAAAAACAACAACAATGCTGGGGGGAGGCATGCGGTTATTCCTGGGGCTGGGCAAAGTGGTTGCCCTGTTGTTCTGGTTGACTGTTACCGTCAATTTGTTCGTTCCATTCGCGGCACCATTCGATGTTCTGCTCAATGGGGCAGGTGCACTGCTTCTGCTGGTGCATCTCGGTGAGGTGCTGCTGTTCAACCCGCTGCTGCAAAGGCAGGCCAGACCTTGGTTGGATCGGCTGCAGTTACTCCTGTTCGGCGTCTTTCACTTGCTTGGCCTATCGCGTCGCGCGGCACAGGAGCATAGCCATGCGTAACCTGTGCTTGCTGTTGGCCCTGGCCGCGCCCCTGGCGCTGGCGGAAGGACAAGTGCGGGTGGAGGCACATAACCTGCTGAAGCTACCGGCCCGCACGGGCAGCCTGGTTCTGGAGCGCGTAGACGTCGCTGATCATGCAACGTTGCTGATACCGGCGGGCATCACGCTGTTGCGTATCGAGACGTTGCGCATGGGCCAGGGTTCGCGTCTTGGAATCGCTCCCAGTGAACAGCCGCTCCGACTCGAGGTCGTGCAGGGCGACGTGGGGGCGGGAAGCCATATCACCGCTTCCGGCCTGGCCGGAAGCATGCAGAAGGCTGCAAGCGCGGGGCGCGACCTCAGCCTGCGCCTGGAGAATGTTCAAGTCGCAGATATGACCCTGGATGTTCGAGGTGGCATCGGCGCACCTGGTTACCAGGGTTTGGCGGGGGCCGATGGTGACACTGCCGGCTGCCTCTGGGGTGAGGCCAGCAAGGGCTGGGACGGTCAGGCTGGTGGTGATGGCCAATCTGGCGGTGCCGGTGGGCGCGTTCGTCTGGAGGTGCCTCAAGCATTCCCAGTCGAAGCTCTTCGCGTACGCCTCGAAGGCGGTGCTGGTGGCGCTGCGGGTGAGGGCGGTGAAGGTGGTCGCGGCGGGGAGGGCAAGGGTTGCCTGGTCTATAAGGCCGAGGCAGCGCGGGATGGTCGCCCTGGCCAGCCGGGCCGCGCCGGGGCTCCCGGAAACAATGGCAGCCTCGACGTGGTGCGCTTCTAACGATTACGGGCGCAAGGACGCGCCTGCTCAGAAACTCGGCCGTGCGGCGACGATCGCAATCAGCATCATGCCGAGCAGAAGGTTGAACCCCACCACGCGGCGGATGCGACCGAGCACCGCGCCGCCGGCTGGCCAGTCCTGCTTCGAAACGGCAGCCCGCAGCTGCGGCAACAGCAGAGCGCTGACCCGCAGGAACAGCGCGAGCATTGCGATGTACAGGCCGATCATCATGTGCACGTAACGAGGGGCTGCCTCCAGGCTGGCATACCCCATGTGCAACATACCCGCGCCCGAGAAGGGCAGGACCAGCACGGCGACCCAGACCCATACGAAGAAGCGGCGAAACACCTCGACCCAAAGTTTGAGTCGTGCCGGGGGCTCGAGCGTCTCGATGGCTGCAGGACGCAGGACCATCCAGGCGAAGAACATGCCGCCAACCCAGATCAGGGCAGCGAGCAGGTGTATGGCGTACAGGGCGGCGTGGGGTGTCATCCGATGATCTCCAGTCGGCGGGGAAAAGAAGGCGCGCTATCATAGCCGGCCTGTTAAAGTACTGAAAATTTATCCAGCGTTCCGGCCCCGCCATTGTCCATGCTCAGCACCGAACTCAAGTCCCAGATCCAGGGCGCCTATACCCGCTTCCTCGAAGCCAAGGGGCTGAAGGCCCGCTACGGGCAACGCCTGATGATTGCCGAGGTGGCGAAAGTCCTGGGTGCCATTCCGGTCGACGAAGAGGGCCATCGCGAAGGCGAGCCAGCGGTCGTGGCGGTCGAGGCCGGCACCGGTACCGGTAAGACCGTGGCCTACAGTCTGGCGGCGATTCCTGCGGCCAAGGCGGCCGGCAAGCGGCTGGTGATCGCCACCGCCACGGTCGCCTTGCAGGAGCAGATCGTGCACAAAGACCTGCCCGATCTGATCCGCAACAGCGGCCTCAATTTCAGCTTCGCCCTGGCCAAGGGTCGCGGCCGCTATCTCTGCCTGTCGAAGCTTGACATGCTGCTGCAGGAAGGTCAGGCACAAAGCGCCACCGCCCAGTTGTTCGCGGATGAAGGCTTCAACATCGATGTCGACGAGAGAAGCCAGAAGCTCCTCAACCAGATGATCGAGCGCTTGGCGGGCAATCGCTGGGACGGCGATCGCGATTCCTGGCCGGAAGCCATCGAGGATCAGGACTGGGCGCGGGTCACCACCGATCACAGCCAGTGCACCAAGCGGCATTGCCCCAATTTCCAGCAATGCGCCTTCTATAAGGCGCGTGAAGGCATGACCAAGGTCGATGTCATCGTCACCAACCACGACATGGTCCTGGCCGACCTTGCCCTGGGCGGCGGTGCAGTTCTGCCGGACCCGCGCGAGACAATCTACGTCTTTGACGAGGGGCATCACCTGCCGGACAAGGCCATTGGCCATTTCGCCCATTTCACTCGCCTGCGCTCCACCGCCGACTGGCTGGAGCAGGTGGCGAAGAACCTGACCAAGCTTCTGGCCCAGCACCCCATGCCAGGTGATTTCGGTCGTCTTGTGGAAGGCGTGCCGGAGCTCGCGCGCGAAATTCGCACCCAGCAGCAGTTCATGTTCACGGCGTGTGAGGAGCTTGCAGACTTCCGCGCCGGCGAGGATATGGAGGGGCGCGAGCGACCGCGTCATCGTTTCGAGGCGGGCGTAGTGCCCGAGCATCTCCGTGAGCTTGGGATCGAGCTGAAAAAAGGCTTCTCCCGACTCAACGACGTCTTCACCCGCTTGACCGAGTTGCTCAAGGAAGCCATGGACGGAGAGGCGAGCGCAGGCATCGCCAGCCACCAGGCGGAGGAGTGGTACCCATTGTTCGGCAGCCTCTCTTCTCGTGCCCAGGGCAACTGGGAGCTGTGGACGGCTTTCACCACCGAAGACCCGGAGGACAGCCCGCCGATGGCGCGCTGGCTGACGCTTGCCGAAAGTGGAGCGTTCCATGACATCGAGGTCAACGCCAGCCCCATCCTGGCCGCAGAAACACTACGCAGGAACCTGTGGAATGTCGCTTACGGCGCACTGGTCACTTCCGCAACCTTGACCGCACTGGGCACTTTCGACCGCTTCCGCATGCGGGCTGGGCTACCCAGGAAATCCGTCACCGCCATCGTCCCCAGCCCCTTCCACCATGCCGATGCCGGCCTGCTGCGGGTACCTGACCTCAAAGCCGACCCGCGTGACGCCGCCGCCCATACCGCGGCCATCGTGCGCGAACTGCCCGGGCTGGTGGAGGGCGCGCGCGGCACCTTGGTGCTGTTCGCCTCGCGGCGGCAGATGCAGGATGTGTTCGACGGACTCGAGCGTGACTGGCGCAAGCGCGTGCTGATCCAGGGCAACCTGTCCAAGCAGGAAACCCTCAACAAGCACAAGGTGCGGGTAGATGATGGAGAGCCCAGCGTGCTTTTCGGCCTTGCCAGCTTCGCCGAAGGCGTCGATTTGCCAGGGGCCTACTGCGAGCACGTGGTAATCGCCAAGATTCCCTTTGCGGTGCCGGACGATCCGGTGGAAGCCGCGCTGTCCGACTGGATCGAGGCTCGCGGTGGCAATCCCTTCATGGAGATCGCCGTACCGGATGCATCATTGCGCCTGGTGCAGGCTTGCGGCCGGCTGCTGCGCACCGAGTCCGATCGCGGCACCATCACGTTGCTCGACCGGCGCGTGGTTAGTCAGCGCTATGGTCGGGCGATCCTGGATGCCTTGCCGCCATTCCGTCGCGAGATCGCCTGACGCTGGGTCACCCTTGACGTCGTGTGGCTCGATTCTGCGATGATGCGCGCGCCTGTCCGCTTCGTTTTGTCGCACTTCTGGTGACATTTGACCATTTCATGGTCTATGCACTGAATTCTCTTGGGGTAATCGGTCTGATGCTTTCGACTCCTAAACGCGCGCTACTTTTCCCCATCCTGCTAGGGCTATCGGGTGCTCCGCTGATTGCGCAAGCTGAGACCCTGTTCAATTTCGTGCGGCCTCTGGACACCGTGCAGGTCTCGACCCAGGACGCCAACCTGCCGAGCCTGACGGCGGAATCCACGCCTGAGGGCGAGATTCTTCGTCGCCTCACGTTCAATCCGGCTGAGCGCCCGAGTGTGCGCCTTACGCCACAGGGGAGCAGTTGGGACTGGTCGAACTCCGAAGCCATGAGCTTGCGCCTTCAGAGCGCACAGGATTGGGCGATTACTCTGAATGTAACGATCGAAAGCTCGGACGGTAAAGTGTTGACCACCCAGGTGGCGCTCCCGGCCGGTCCGGCGCAGACGCTTCTGGTTCCGCTTGCTGCCACCTCGCCCAACGCCCGCGGCATGCGCGCGGCACCCCCGCAGCCCTGGAGCCGGGATGGCCAACGCTGGCTGCTTGCCGCTGGCGTGTCCGGCGAGCTGGACCGCAGCAAGGTGACAGCCGTTACGCTCTCCCTGAGCCAGCCCAAAGCCGCACAAAGCATCCTGCTGGGTCGTTTCGGCACCGCGGAGGATGATCAGCAGGACGCGTTCTACGAAGGCCTAATGGATGCCTACGGACAGTTCAGTCGTGGCGATTGGCCGGAGAAGGTGAAAAGCGACGAGCAGCTCAAGACTGCCGCTGAGAAAGAGCAGAAACAGCTCGCCGACTGGACCGCCAAGCTGCCGCAGCAGGACACTTATGGCGGCCTGCTGGGCGGTGAATCGTTCGACGCCAGCGGCTTCTTCCGGACCGAAAAGCGCAACGGGCGCTGGTACCTGGTAAGCCCGGAAGGTCATCCGTTCTTCTCACTCGGCGTCAACGCCGTCACGCTCGGGCAGAGTCAGACCTATGTCGAAGGCCGCGAGTCGATGTTCAAGGCTCTGCCCAAAGAGGGAGAGGCATTGGCCGCTTATCTGGGCCAGGGCGACAATCGTGACGAAACCGGGGCTAATCAGGGCAGAGCCTTTAATCATGGGCGCTGGTTCGATTTCTACGGTGCCAACCTAGAGCGCACATACGGTGCGAAAGACATGCAACGCTGGGTCGGGCAGAGCATCGATCGCCTGAAAGCCTGGGGCTTCAATACGCTGGGTAACTGGAGCGAGCCCGATTTCAGTGTCAGCAAGCGCATGCCATATACCCTGCCACTGTCGATCCAGGGTGACTTCGCGGTCATCAAGACCGGCCTCGACTGGTGGGGCGGCATGCCTGACCCATTCGATCCGCGCTTTGCCATGGCGGCCGAACGTACCATTGCCATTACCGCGCGCGACCATCGCGACGACCCTTGGCTGCTCGGCTACTTCGCCGATAACGAGCTGGCCTGGGGTGGTCACAGTGATGATCCCAAGGTTCGCTATGCGTTGGCGTATGGCACCCTGCGCCTGACCACCGACGTTCCGGCCAAGCGTGCGTTCCTCAAGCTACTGCGCGACAAGTACCGCAACCAGCAGGGCCTCTCCAAGGCCTGGGGTATCGATCTGCAGGCCTGGGAACTGATGGAGGATCCAGGATTCGAGCCTCCGCTGCCCAGTCCCGAGCATCCGGCGATCGAGGAAGACTTCAAGCGCTTCCAGCGCTACTTTGCCGACACCTACTTCAAGACCATCGCAGATTCGCTGAAGTGGCACTCCCCCAATCACCTCATGCTGGGTGGTCGCTTTGCGGCCACGGTGCCGGAGGCTTTGGAGTCGTGCGCGCAGTACTGCGACGTGATCAGCTTCAACCGGTATACCCCTGAGCCGCAGCAAGGGCTGGACATGGACCTGTTGCACCAGTTGGACAAGCCGGTCCTGATCAGCGAGTTCCATTTCGGCTCGCGGGATCGCGGCCCGTTCTGGGGGGGAGTAGCTGAGGTCTACAAGGAAGAGGAGCGTGGCCCGGCTTACGCCAATTTCCTTAAGAAGGCTGCGCAAGAGCCGCTGATTGTTGGCGCTCACTGGTTCCAGTATCTCGACCAGCCTGCGACTGGCCGCTTGCTCGATGGAGAAAATGGCCACCTTGGCCTGGTTGCAATTACCGATCGCCCCTGGCAGGGCTTTGTTGGTGCGGTACGCAAGGCGAACCTTGAACTGGCTGGCGTAATCGCGGCCCCTGCGGAGAAAGCCAAGAACGCCGAGCCTGAGCATAAACGCTAGCCAGACTTCGGTACGGTTCACACGGGGCGGCGAGGCTGAAACAATGCCGCCCTTTACTTCAAACAGGAGCATGCCGGTGCAGATCCAGGGATATTTCGACTTGCGCTTCGAAGCGGCGAAGGAAGCTTTTGCCGCCTTGTTCGATGACCCGCAGGAGCGCGGCGCAGCCCTTTGCGTACAAGTGGGTGGCGAGACCGTCCTCGATCTATGGGCCGGTATTTCCGACAAGGACGGTCAGCAGGCCTGGGACAGCGACACCATCCTGAACCTGTTCTCCTGTACCAAGACCTTCACTGCGGTAACGCTCCTGCAGTTGGTCGGTGAGGGCAAGGTCGACCTCGACGCTCCAGTGGCGCGCTACTGGCCTGAGTTCGCGGCTGCCGGCAAGGCCCGTATCACGGTGCGCCAATTGCTTTGCCATCGGGCCGGGTTGCCCGCCATCCGCGCCGCGTTGCCAGCCGAAGCGCTCTACGACTGGTCGACCATGGTTGAGGCGCTGGCCAACGAGGAACCCTGGTGGACGCCAGGCGAGGCCCATGGCTATGCGCCTATCACCTACGGCTGGCTGGTGGGGGAGATCCTCCGCCGTGTCGACGGTTGTGGTCCGGGGGAGTCCATCGTTGCCCGAGTGGTCAAACCCCTGGGGCTGGATTTCCACGTGGGCCTGGCTGACAGCGAGTTTCACCGGGTTGCACATATCGCCAGGGCGAAGGGCAATCTTGGTGATGCGGCGGCGCAACGACTGCTCAAGTGCATGATGACCGATCCAACGTCCCTCAGTACGCGGGCCTTTACCAATCCCCCGTCGATCATGACCAGCACTAACAAGCCGGAGTGGCGCCGCATGCAACAGCCTGCGGCCAATGGGCATGGCAATGCCCGCAGCCTGGCTGGCTTCTACGCCGGTTTGCTGGACGGACAGTTGCTCGACTCGGAGCTGCTTGGCGAACTGACCCGTGAGCACAGCCGGGGGGAGGATCTGACGCTGCTGACACAAACGCGATTCGGCTTGGGCTGCATGCTGGAGCAGGAAAATGTGCCCAATGCCAGTTACGGGCTTGGTCGTTACGCCTTCGGCCATCCAGGTGCCGGCGGTTCGACAGGGTTTGCCGACCCCGAGCGCGACCTGGCGTTCGGCTTCGTCACCAACACGCTCGGCCCCTATGTGCTGATGGACCCGCGTGCCCAGAAATTGGCGGCTGTAGTGAAGGCTTGCCTGGAGTGAGCCACTCGTCAGTCCGCTGGATTTTTCCTAGGCGGATGAATAGGTTGCGGCCAAAATTTAAGCACTGGTGTGAAATTGAAGTGCCACCATTCCTGGCCGGCGCGTGACACCCTGTAAATACGGTATTTCGACGATGAAAGTGCTCAAGACCTCCACCTTGCTCCTCTGTTTCGCAGTCTCCGGCTGCAGCATGCTCGACCACGACAAGGGGAGTGCACCGGCCAAGTCCGAGAAAGTTGCCAGCGGTAGTTCGTGGTGGCCGTTCGGCGGTAGTGACAAGGCCAAGGCGCCGAAAGCCGCCAAGGTAGACGTGAAAATGACGCAGGCCTGGCTTGATCAGTACGAGCCGCGCCTGCATGAGGCCGTCAAGGGCAGCAAGTTCGAAGTCGAGCGTCGCGAAAACACCCTGGTTGTCACCGCTCCAGTGGATGGCTCATTCAACCCGGACCGCCCCAGCATGCTGCTGCCGATCACTTTAGGTCCGCTGACCCGCGTCGCCAAGCTGGTCGAGGGGGATGCGAAGACCGCCGTGCTCGTGCTGGGCCATGCTGACAGCTCTGGCAAGGATGACGTCAATCGCAAGCTCAGCCAGGAACGTGCCCAGGCCATTGCGGCCATCTTCCGTCTGAGCGGGCTTGAGCGGGATCGACTGTACCTGAAGGGGTTGGGGTCGGATATGCCGCGCGCTGCCAACGACAGCCAGCAGGGCCGAGCCCTGAATCGCCGCGTGGAGATTCTCCTTACGCCCCAGGAAACCCTGGTTGCCTTGATCGCCAAGTACAGCAAGCCGGTCCTGCCAGCGAAGGTGGTTGCGGCAGATCAAACCAAATGAGTCGGCCTTGGGTAAGCTAGGGGCTTTCCGTTAACAGGATCGCCGACTATGACCCAGACCCTGGCCGACATGCGCCGTGATTACACCCGCGACGGGCTCAGCGAGGAGATAGCCCCCGCCGAGCCTTTCAGCCTGTTCCAGACCTGGTTTTCCGACGCAGTGAGGACCGAGCAACTGCCGGTCGAGCCCAATGCCATGACGCTGGCCACGGTCGATCCCTTGGGCCGCCCCCATTGCCGGGTTCTGCTGCTCAAGGGGCTGGATGAGCGCGGCTTCACCTTCTTTACTAATTACGACAGCGACAAGGGCCAGCAGTTGGCGGCAAACCCCTATGCCGCGATGACCTTTTTCTGGCCCGCCCTTGAGCGCCAGGTGCGCATCGAAGGGCAAGTGGAGCGGGTTACGCCTGCCGAGTCGGACTCTTATTTCCAGGTGCGCCCTTTGGGTAGCCGCTTGGGCGCTTGGGCTTCACCGCAAAGCCAGGTGATCGCCGATCGTGGTGAGTTGGAGTCGCTGCTGGCGGACACCGAGCGCCGTTTCCTTGACCAGGCTCCGCACTGTCCACCGCATTGGGGAGGATATCGCTTGTTGGCCGAACGCATCGAATTCTGGCAGGGCCGGCCAAGCCGCCTTCATGACCGCCTGAACTACCGCCTCCAGCACGGGGCGTGGATCCGGGAGCGACTCGCTCCCTGAGCCTCGCCCCTATCTCGTTGCCCGGAGCAGGGCAGTATGAGCGAGGTGGCTGGTTCAGCTGTCCGATCGAGCATATTGCTCCGCCGCCTGGCGGAGCCAGGCGGGCAGTTGGCGGCGCTTGATGCCGCGGGCCCGTGCACTGGCCAGCTGTTCCAGCATGTAGGTCTGTTTGGCTTTGTCCCCTTCGGCGAGCGACAAGGCCAGGTCGCGATCCATCCAGCGTTTGATGCGAACGTAGATCCACCAGTGAAAGTACAGACCTGCGGCGGTAGTCACGACGATGATGAAGTAATCCATAGGCTAACCTTTGAAATTGCAGGGACGGATACGCCCAATTCTGCTCGGTGAATCAGGAAGCTGTCTGTTTCCTGAATGAACTCGAAGTTAATGGGCGGCTCTGGTGACAGCTACACTTGAGCAGAGTCTAATGGACAAGAACTCAATCCTTGGAGGAAATGCTATGCGTAAACCCGTTCTGCTGGTGGCCTCGTTGACGGCAGTGGCACTGGCGTTGGGCGGCTGTCAGTCGAGCCTGACCGGCGACACCTATTCGCGCGACGAGGCCCGTCAGGTGCAGACCGTGCGCATGGGCACCATTCAGGCACTGCGTCCAGTGAAGATTGAGGGCACCAAGACGCCCATCGGTGCAGGGGCGGGTGCTGTGGCAGGAGGCATCGGCGGTAGCACTATCGGTCATGGTCGTGGAAGCGCGGTAGCTGCGGTGATCGGCGCAGTTGCCGGTGGCCTGATTGGCGCCGCTGCGGAAGAGGGTGTGACCCGGACCCAGGGCGTGGAAGTCACCGTGCGCGAGGACGATGGCTCGATGCGTGCCTACGTGCAGGAAGTCCAGCCCAACGAAGTCTTCCGGGTTGGCGAGCGCGTGCGCATCATGACGGTCAACGGCACGAGCCGAGTCAGCCACTGACAACATGGCCGCCCCAATGGGGCGGCTCATTCGCTCGTCTGCACTTTCCTTCATTTCTACCTTCCCTTGGAGTACGACTCATGCAGTTCGACCTCCAAGGGTGGCGTGCTTTCGCTTGGTTCTGCCAGTTTTTGAAATAATTCAATCTATTGAGCTTGATCGATAGTAATGGATAATCGCCAGGATTCTGTCCTGCCATCTGTCCTGCCTTGGTGAGGATGGCGTTGACCTTGGGGAGTAATGGATGCTGTTGGCGCTTATCGTTGCGCTGCCCTTTCTAGGGGCTCTTCTTCCACCATTGGCCGAGCGCCATGGCCGTACGCTGTGCGCCGCTGTCGCTGCTCTGGCACCACTGGCCGGCCTGATCCTGCTGCTGACCCAGGCAGGGGTCGTGTTCTCTGGGGCTACCCTCAAGCTGATGCTGCCCTGGTTGCCGGGTTTTGGCCTTGGTTTCAACCTACGTCTGGATGGCCTCGGTTTCCTGTTTGCGTTGCTGATTCTCGGGATTGGCCTGCTGGTCATCCTCTACGCACGTTATTACCTGTCCAAGCAGGAGCCAATGGGGCGTTTCTTCGCATTCCTGCTGCTGTTCATGGGGGCGATGCTGGGTGTCGTGCTCTCGGAGAACCTGCTGCTGATGCTGGTGTTCTGGGAGCTGACCAGCCTGTCGTCGTTCCTGCTAATCGGCTTCTGGGGGCAGCGTTCCGATGCACGCAAAGGCGCTCGCATGGCGCTGGCGGTCACAGGCGGCGGCGGCTTGGCGCTGCTTGCCGGCATCCTGCTGATCGGCCAGATCGTTGGTAGTTACGAGCTGACTGAGGTGCTCGCTTCGGGGGAACTGATTCGTGCCCATGCGTTTTACCCGGTCGCGCTGATGCTGGTGCTGCTGGGAGTCTTCACCAAGTCAGCGCAGTTTCCTTTCCACTTCTGGCTACCCCACGCGATGGCCGCACCCACGCCGGTGTCGGCCTACCTCCACTCGGCAACCATGGTCAAGGCAGGCGTGTTCCTGCTGGCGCGCCTGTACCCGGCACTGGCGGGTTCTGACCTGTGGTTCTATTTCGTCAGCCTGACTGGCCTGGCAACCTTGCTGATCGGCGCAGGAATGGCGCTGTTCCAGCATGACCTCAAAGGGCTGCTCGCCTACTCGACCATCAGCCACCTCGGCCTGATCACGCTGCTGTTCGGCCTCGACTCCCAGCTGTCCAACGTCGCCGCGGTGTTCCATATCATCAACCATGCCACGTTCAAGGCATCTCTTTTCATGGCCGCCGGGATCATCGACCACGAGACCGGCAGCCGCGACATGCGCTTGGTCAACGGCATGTGGAAGTACTTGCCACACACGGCCGTCCTGGCCATGGTCGCGTCCTTGGCGATGGCTGGTGTGCCGTTGCTCAATGGTTTTCTGAGCAAGGAGATGTTCTTCGGCGAAACCTTGCAGCAGCACCTTCTGGGCAGTTTCAGCTGGGTGGTGCCGGCGGCGGCGACCCTTGCTGGGGTTTTCTCAGTGGCTTATTCGCTGCGCTTCGTCCACGACGTATTCTTCAATGGCGAGCCGGTAGCCCTGCCGAAATTTCCGCCCCACGAGCCGCCGCGCTATATGAAAGTGCCGGTCGAGATCCTGGTGTTCCTCTGCCTGTTGGTCGGGATGTTGCCGGGCTACACTGTCGCGCCTCTGCTAGCGGCTGCCGCTTCGGCCAGCCTAGGCGGCGAGTTGCCCGAATACAGTCTGTCCATCTGGCATGGATTCAATCTGCCGCTGGCGATGAGTGTGGTGGCGCTGGTTGGCGGTGTGCTGGTCTACGTGCTGCGCCAGCCCTTGTTCCGTTGGTACGCGGGCCTACCGGATATCGATGCCAAGCTGGTTTTCGAGCGACAGGTGCAGCGCGTAGTGGCGGTGGCTTCGTGGGTGACCGAGCGCCTGGAGAACGGTTCGCTTCAGCGCTATCTGGCCTGGCTCCTGGGCAGCGCCCTGCTGTTGGTCGCCGCGGCGTTGGCACCCTTGGAGCAACTCACCGGCAGCCGCAGCCTGACGACGGTAGACGGCATTACCGGACTCGGTCTGGTGATGCTGGGGGCCAGTGGCGTGATCACGGCGATCTACCATCGCCAACGACTGACGGCCTTGTTGATCCTCAGTGTGGCCGGGTTGCTGGTGGCCCTGGCCTTCGCCCGGTTCTCTGCGCCTGACCTTGCCCTCACTCAGTTGGTGGTTGAGGTAGTGACCATCGTCCTGCTGATGCTGGCGCTCTACTACTTGCCGTCGCGCACGCCGGAAGAGAGCTCGAGTCTGCGGGGCTTGCGCGATTTCGTGCTGGCCGGCGGCGTGGGCGTGATGGTGGCGCTGCTAGCGTTCGCCGTATTGACCCGGCCTTACTCGGGCATCGCTGATTTCTTCCTCGCCAACAGCTTGTCCGGTGGTGGCGGAACCAACGTGGTGAACGTGATCCTGGTCGATTTCCGCGGCTTCGACACCTTGGGCGAAATCACAGTGCTGGCGATTGCCGGGGTTGGCATCTACGCCATGCTGTCCGGTTTCCAGTTGCAGAACCCCACCTGCGATCCCCAGGGGCGCAACTGGGCCCATGCCAAGCACCCGCTGATCCTCGAGACCTTATCCCGCTTGTTGTTGCCGCTAGCGCTGCTGATTTCCGTGTTCATCTTCCTACGTGGCCACAACCAGCCTGGCGGGGGCTTCATTGCCGGGTTGATCACGTCGGTAGCATTGATCCTGCAGTACATCGCCAGTGGCGTGGCCTGGGTGGAGCAGCGCCGCCCCCTCAACTACCAGCGCATGGCGGGTGCCGGCATCACCGTCGCTGGTTTGACTGGCCTCGGGAGCTGGTACTTCGGTCGTCCGTTCCTGACGTCTGCTTTCGGCCACTTCGAACTGTCCTTGGTGGGGGAGTTCGAGTTGGCGACGGCTATGTTGTTTGACCTCGGCGTTTACCTGACTGTGGTTGGAGCCACCCAGCTGATTCTGGTGAACCTGGGCCGGCTCAGCCTGGCCCCTGCCGCGAGCGAGGAGATTCATTGATGGAGGCGCTGTTCGCCATAACCCTCGGGCTACTGGCTGCCAGTGGCGTCTACCTGTTGCTGCGTGCCCGGACTTTCCCGGTGGTGCTGGGGCTCACCCTGATTTCCTATGCAGTGAACCTCTTCCTGTTTTCCATGGGCCGGCTCACGGGCGATGCGGCAGTGCTTGGCAGCGGGACAACCTACGCCGACCCTGTGCCGCAGGCACTGGTGCTGACGGCCATCGTCATCGGTTTTGCCATGACCGCCTTTGTCGTCGTGCTGGCATTACGAGGTGTTGGCGACCTTGGCAGCGACCATGTCGACGGATGTGCCACGGAGGAGGAGCAGACGCCATGAGTCACCTGCCGATCCTGCCTGTTCTGATTCCGCTCTTCGCCGGCGGATTGCTGTTGATGTTGCCCTCCCACGAGCGCTTGAAGCGGTCCTTTTCCCTGCTCTCGACCCTTGCGCTGGTGCCGCTGGCCCTGCTGCTGATGGCAGAGGCGGATGATGGCCTGCTCCGGGTGTACGCCCTCGGCGGCTGGCAGCCACCGTTTGGCATCGTGCTGGTGCTGGACCGCCTGGCCGCGCTGATGCTGCTCGCCACCGCAGTGTTGGCCAGTGCGGCCGTGCTTTATGCAATGCGCGGGGACGATCGTTCGGGGCCTCGTTTCCACGCGCTGTTCCAGTTCCAGTTGCTGGGCATCAATGGTGCTTTCCTAACGGGCGACCTGTTCAACCTGTTCGTGTTCTTCGAGATCCTGCTGATCGCGTCCTACGCGCTGCTGCTGCATGGCGGCGGAGCGGAGCGGGTGAGGGCGGGCTTACACTACGTGATCCTCAATCTGGCGGGCTCGGCGCTGTTTCTGCTCGCCCTGGGGACGCTTTACGGCATCAGCGGCACCTTGAACATGGCCGATATGGCGCGCTTCGTCGCGGCGGCCGATGCAGACAAGGCGCCGATCCTGGGTGCGGCCGGGCTGCTCCTGCTGCTGGTGTTCGCACTCAAGGCCGCGCTGCTGCCCCTGTACTTCTGGCTGCCGCGGGCCTATTCCGCGGCAAGCGCGCCGGTCGCAGCCTTGTTCGCGATCATGACCAAAGTCGGGATCTATTCCATCCTGCGTGTCCATAGTCTGGTATTCGGCCCAGGGGCGGGCGAGTTGGCTAATCTGGCCCAGGCCTGGCTCTGGCCGCTGGCGCTGCTGACGGTCCTGCTCGGAGCGCTGGGTGCCCTGGCGGCGCGGAGCCTCCAGGCACTGCTGGCCTACCTGGTGGTGGTCTCCGCTGGTACGTTGCTCGCCGCCCTTGCCCTGGGAGGGCCTGGGGCACAGGCAGCGGCCCTGTTCTATCTGCTCCACAGCACCTGGGTTGCCGGGGCCTTGTTCCTGCTTGCCGACCTGGTCAGCCGGCAGCGCGGCGATAAGCATTGCCAGCTGGTCCAGGGGCCAGCCTTGATGAATCCACGCATCCTGGGGGCTGCGTTCTTTTTCGGTGCCATTGCAGTGGCCGGGCTTCCGCCGTTGTCCGGATTCTTCGCTAAGTTACTGCTGCTCCAGGCCGCATCTGAAGGTCAGGCGGCGCTGGCGCTGTGGAGCGTGCTGCTGATTGGGGGCTTCTTTGTGCTCGTGGCCCTTAGCCGTGCCGGCAGCACCTTGTTTTGGCGCACCGGCCCGACCCAACTGGGCAGTGCAGAACTGGACGGTGGTCGACTGTTCGCGACTCTCTTGCTGCTGGCCTGTAGCGTAGCCCTAGTGGTGTTCGCCCAGCCGTTGCTGGAGTACGCCCAGGCAAGCGCTGCACAGTTGAACGATCTGCAGCTTTACCGCGCGATCGTCAAGGAGAGCGGAACATGATTCGTCGCCTGTTACCGCATCCGGCCGAGAGCTTTTTGTTATTGGCTGTCTGGCTGTTGCTTGTGGGCTCGGTGAGCTTTGGCCATCTGTTGCTTGGAGCCTTCCTCAGTATCGTGATTCCGTTGCTCGTGCAGCCCTTGCTGATTGAGCGTCCGTATCGCTGGCATCCGCTCAGGTTGTTGCGCTTCCTGCTGATGGTGATGGGGGACATCCTGGTTGCCAACTTCCAGGTGGCGCGTCTGACCTTGGGGCCGATCGAGCGCCTGCAGCCAGTGTTCGTCGAAGTGCCCATCGAGTTGGACAATGAATTGGCGATCAGCGTACTGGTGAGCGTGGTGTCCCTGACGCCCGGGTCGCTTTCAGCCGACTTGAGCACGGACCGCCGAACGTTGCTGGTTCATGGCCTTCACGTCGAGGACAAGGTGGCCATGGTGGCCGAGATCAAGGGCCGCTATGAGGCCCCGTTGAAGGAGATCTTCGAATGCTTGCCTACGTGATTCCCTTGTGCCTGATTTTTCTCGGCCTTGCGCTGCTGCTGACCCTGGCGCGCCTGATCAAGGGGCCGTGTCTGCCGGATCGAGCCCTGGCACTGGATACCCTCTACATTAATGCGATCGCGCTGCTGACCCTCTTCGGCATCTGGAAGGGCAGCGCGCTGTACTTCGAGGTGGCGCTGCTGATCGCAGTTCTGGGCTTCGTCGGGACGGTGGCGGTGGCCAAATACATGTTGCGTGGAGACATCATCGAATGAGTGCCCAACCCATGGCCCTATGGCAGGAAATCATCGTCTCGCTGCTGCTCATCCTCGGTAGTCTGTTCGTGCTGATTGGCGCCTTCGGCCTCTATCGCTTGCCAGACTTCTTCATGCGACTGCATGGCCCGACCAAGGCGACCACGCTGGGCGTGGGCTCCATGGTGGTTGCATCGCTGGTGTACTTCTGCGCGGTAGGAGATGGACTCAGCCTGCATGAGTTGCTGATCAGCCTGTTCCTGTTCATCAGCGCACCGGTCAGCGCCTACATGCTGGCCAAGGCTGCGGTACAGCAGCGCCTGCCCCTGGCCCCCAAGACCCGCGGCAAGCCCTGGGAGCAGTGAGACGCTGCAGAGTCACAGTTTCCACATGCTGCTGTGTCTGTTGAAGACATCATCTGCGACCTAAAATCCGATCTTTTCGGAGATGGGCGATGAAACAGCATGGACGCGTGGTGGCGGTATTCTGCCTGGTGCTGGCCATGGCGATCTGGGGCAGCTCCTTTATCGCCTTGAAACTGGCTTTTCTCGAAGTGGCTCCGCATTGGGTGATCTTCGCTCGGATGGCGCTGGGCAGTGTGGTCTTCCTCCTGGCCTGGCGCTGGCGTGGCCGTATCGATGCCCGCCCCGGCGATTGGAAATACCTGCTTGGCCTCGCGGCTTGCGAACCTTGTCTCTACTTCATATTCGAGGCGCTTGCGTTGCAGCACACCAGCGCGTCCCAGGCTGGAATGATCACGGCCTTGCTGCCAATGCTGGTGGCAGTCGGCGCCTTTACCTTTCTCAAGGAACGCATCAGCCGCGGCACGCTGGCCGGGTTCCTGCTGGCCTTTGTCGGTGCCATATGGCTCAGCCTGGCCAGCGAATCCGACCGCCATGCGCCGCAGCCGCTGCTGGGCAACTTCTACGAGTTGTTGGCGATGCTCTGTGCTACTGGCTACACGCTGTTGCTCAAGCACCTGTCGGCCCGTTACTCGGTGTTCTTCCTGACCGCTTTGCAGGCCTTCGTCGGCAGCTTGTTCTTTCTGCCCCTGGCGTGGCTGGCTTCGCCGTTACCTCCGGCTGTCAGCCCTCAGGGCTTGGGCGCCATGGTTTATCTGGGCATCGCAGTCACGGTTGGGGCTTATGGGCTCTACAACTTTGGCGTTTCGCGCTTGCCGGCCAGCCAGGCGACCGGGTTCATCAATCTGATTCCGGTCTTCACCTTGGTGTTCGCGATGATCTTCCTGGGTGAACGCCTGGCCACCATGCAGTTGCTGGCCGCGGCGCTGGTATTCGCTGGCGTTGCACTCAGCCAATGGGGTAGTACCGCGCCCGCTCCGGCCGGTGTGCTGGATTAGCCGCTCAATGAGCTGAGCCTGCCCAATGCTCTCCGGCACGCTGCGCATTGCCCTGTTGGGCTTCGCAGGCTCAGCGCCAACCTTGTATCTACGGGGTCAGCCAGGCGAGCACTACGTCCAGCATGCGGTTGGCAAAGGCCCATTCGTTGTCATACCAGGCCAGCACCTTGACCAGCTCGCCCTGTACGCGGGTGTGGTTGAGATCAACTACGCAGGATACCGGGTAGCCATTGAAGTCCCGGGATACCAAAGGGAGCGCATTGCACTCCATCACCCCAGCCGGAAGCTCGCGGGCACCGGTTTCGATCAGGGCATTGAGGGCCTCCCGGCTGACGGGTAGCCCGGCGACGACCGTCAGGTCGAGTAGCGACACGTTGGGCGTCGGAACCCGAATGGCCAAGCCGTCCAGACGGCCGGCCAGGTCCGGCAGGACCAATCCGATGGTCTTGGCCGCGCCGGTGCTGGTGGGAATCATCGACAGCGTGGCGGCGCGGGCGCGGTAGAGGTCGTTGTGGCTCCTGTCCAGCAGGCTCTGGTCATTCGTGTAGGCGTGCACCGTGGTGACCAGACCGCTGCGGATGCCCACGGCCTGGTGCAGCACCATGGCCAGCGGGGCCAGGCAGTTGGTGGTGCAGGAGGCATTGGAGACGATCTGCTGGTTCCCAAGCAGTTCATGATTCACCCCGTAGACCACGGTCAGGTCGGCGCTGTCCAGCGGATGCGAGAGCAACACGCGCGGAGCCCCAGCGGTAAGGTGTTGCTCCACCTGGCCGCGCACTTTCATCTTGCCAGAGCACTCCAGAACGAGATCCACGCCGAGCTGGTCCCAGGGCAGGTTGACCGGATCACGCTCGCGTAGCAGGCGAATCGTCTGGCCGTTGATCTGCAGATGGTCGTCGTGCAGGGCGACGTGGCCTGGAAAACGGCCGAAGGTGGAATCGAAGCGGGTTAGGTGGGCCCGCGAGTCGAAATCATCGAGATCGTTGATGGCTTCTATGCGCAGGCGCTGATCCAGGCCTCGCTCGAACAGTGCTCGGACCAGGGCGCGACCTATACGCCCGTATCCATTGAGAGCGATTCGCAGCATGGCGGTCTCCTTCCTGTTGTCCTGTCTTCAGCTTAGCGAGGTACGGACGGAAGGAGAGGATCCAAGGGGGGGGCGGCCGGATCAGTCCGCGCGTGCACCGCCGAAATAGGCACAGCCGCGTTGCAGTTGGCCATTCAGGCGAAGTTCGGCGCTGAGATGCTGAACGGCTCCGCTCATGCTGTCGATGCAGCGCTGTGGTGCAATCCAGAGTTCCAGGCGTTGGCCATTGGCCTCGCTGGTGAGATTGAAACGGCCTTCCGGCAGCTGCTCTTCCATGTAAGGAAGGGCAAGGGGCGGTTGGCCCGGTCGGTCGAGCACCAGGCCCTTGTCGCTGACATTCAGGCTCCAGTCCGGCTCGTGGCCGCTGGCGCGCAGCAGCAGTTGCTTGAAGTTCACGTCCTGGCAACCATGGCCTTCACGCTGCAGTCGATAGAGTTTCTGGACATCCAGCCGGCCATCGCTGCCGTTGGCCTGATTAGCGCCGAGGTTACCGGCGAGGTCGGCGAACAGGTTGCCGGGGCCGTCGGCCGAGAGATTGCTCGACTCGGGCGCCAGCCCCGTGCCGCCGCGGTCGACAACGGTAAAACGACGTTGCTCGCCACAGGGGCGGAACATGATCTGGCCAGCGTCTACGCTGAGTTCACCCTGTAGGCGCACCAGATTGGTGACGGGTGCCTCCTTCGAAGAGTCGGCCAACATCTGGCAAGCGCCAAACAACGGCAACAAACTGAACAGCAGTGGGCGGGCAAGGCGCATCAAACGTCTCCTGGTGGGAGGGGCAACGTTACCGGGGCGTGACGCCCAGCTCAAGTGGAGGGTGGGGACATGATCCAATGCAAACGTGTCTATGACGCGGTGGAGGAGCGGGATGGCCAGCGCGTTCTTGTCGACCGGCTGTGGCCGCGCGGATGCCGCAAGGAGTCGCTGAAACTGGCTGATTGGTTGCGCGACTTGGCACCTTCGGACAGGTTACGCAAGGATTTCTGCCACGATCCGGCCCTGTTCGACGAGTTCCGCTTGCTCTATCGGACCGAGTTGGCCGCCCACCCGGAGCATTGGCAAGCGCTGCTGGACATTGCTCGCCGAGGCACACTGACGCTGCTTTACGCCGCCCGTCAGGAGCACTACAACAATGCGCGGGTGCTGGCGGAGTTCCTTGAGGAGGAACTGGACCGCCAAGGCCCGTCCAGCTCGCCAGTGTGTTATGCCGGCGAGCTGTAGCCGAGGGGCTGTTACCAGACGTGATAGACCTGGCCGGTCTGCGCGCCTTCTGCGCTCTTGGCGTAGGCCAGCGCCGCCAGGGCCGCCGGTACTGCCTTGTAGCCGCGGAAGTAGGGGGCGTAGGCGGGCAGGGCTTCTTCGATTACCGTCGGACTTACGCTGTTGATGCGCATTGCGCGGGGCAGCTCGAGGGCGGCACTGCGCACGAACGAATCGATCGCACCATTGACCATGCTGGCTGAGGCGCCGTAGCGGATTGGGTCGTCGCTGAGCACGCCGGAGGTCAGGGTGAATGATGCGCCGTCGTTGGCGAACTCACGGCCAATCAGCACCAGGTTCACCTGTCCCATCAGCTTGTCCTTCAGTCCCACTGCGAACTCCGCCTCGCTCATCTCGGCCAGCGCACCGAAATGGACCTTGCCGACGGCGCTGATCAGGGCGTCGAAAGGGCCAGCTTGCTCGAACATGCTGCGTATGGACGCCGAGTCGGTGATGTTCACGCGCAACTCACCGCTCTTGTGGCCAACGCGGATTATTTCGTGGCGTGCTTTCAGCTCGTTGTCGATCGCTCTGCCGATGGTGCCGCTGGCACCGATAAGAAGGATTTTCATGGCCTGACTCCTGGGTTATGGGGAGATACCCGGTCAGTGTAGAGTGACCTTTGTGGTCGATAATCCATGCAATTGGAAAACGTTGGTTTTCAAATGGAAACAATCAAAGCATGAGCGAGATGGCGGATCTGGCAGCCTTTGCAGCATTGCTGGAGGCGGGTAGCTTCACCCGTGCGGCGGAGCGCCTGGGTTGTAGCAAGGGACAGCTTTCCAAGCGGATTCGCGCGTTGGAGCAGGATCTCGGTGCCGCCTTACTGCACCGCACCACGCGCCGGCTCAGCCTGACGGCAGCGGGGGCGGCCCTGCTGCCTGAGGCGCAGGCGTTGGTGGCCCAGGGCGAACGTGCGCGCCAGGCGGTACAGCGGCTGCAGGAGGAGCTGGCGGGCTGCGTGCGGCTTACTGTGCCGGTGTCCCTTGGCGAGACCTTCTTCGATGCGCTGTTGCTGGACTTCACTCGCCGCTACCCACAATTACGTGTCGAACTGGATCTGCATAATGGCTATCGCGACCTGGTGGCGGATGGCTTCGACCTGGGTATCCGCTCGGGCATCGATATGGACGAGCGACTGGTCGCCAAGCCGCTGTTCTCCTTGCAGGAAATCACCTGTGCCACGCCTGCGTATCTCCATGCCCACGGCGAGCCCCTGCATCCCGCCGATCTCGCGGGACACCAATGCCTGTTGAATACTCATTACAGTGGATTTGAGGAGTGGCTCTATCACCGCCAGCACCAATTGGAGCGGGTCAAGGTCGCAGGGGCGCTGGCAAGCAATCACTACAGCCTGCTGAAAAAGGCTGCATTGGCTGGGGCTGGAATCGCTCGACTGCCGTCCTACATGGTGTATGACGAACTGGCCGACGGGCGACTGATCTGGTTGCTCCGTGACTACCAGACACGCCAGGTGCCGGTTTTCCTGATCCACCCCTGGCAGGGTGGATTGCCCAAGCGCACCCAGGTCCTGGCGGATTACCTGCTGGACTGGTTCGAGCGTAGCCGGCGGATGTTGGACGAGATTGCGATGGGGCGTGATGACGACGAGCGTTTCTAACCCGGCTCTGGTCGGGTGGAGGGGGCAGGGCTCCGAGGGCAAACCGCCGGCCTGTATTGCCAATGAACTCGCACCCACAAGAAAACGGCCCCATGAGGGGCCGTTTTCATCAGGCGGGAGCGTCAGCCGCCGAGGTAGGCGTCGCGCACCTTCGGGTCGTTGAGCAGGGCATCACCGCTGCCTTGCATGACGATCCGCCCGTTTTCCAGCACGTAGCCGCGGTCGGCCAGCTTGAGCGCCTGGTTGGCGTTCTGCTCGACCAGAAACACGGTCACACCATCACGACGCAGCTGTTCGATGATGTCGAAGATCTGCTGGATGATGATGGGCGCCAGGCCAAGCGAAGGCTCGTCTAGCAGCAGCAACTTGGGCTTGCTCATCAGCGCTCGGCCGATGGCGAGCATCTGCTGCTCGCCGCCCGACATGGTGCCGGCGCGTTGCTCGAAACGCTCCTTCAGGCGCGGGAATAGGTGCAGGACCTTGTCCATCTGCTCCTGATAGTCGCCCTTGGCGGTGAAGAAGCCGCCCATGGCCAGGTTCTCTTCGACGGTCAGGCGCGCGAACACGCGGCGACCTTCCGGCACGACGGCGATGCTCTTGCGCATGATGTCGCAGGACTCTTGGCCCACCAGCTCCTCGCCCTCATAGCGAATGCTGCCGCTGGCCGCCCGCGGGGAGCCGCAGAGGGTCATCAGCAGGGTCGACTTGCCGGCGCCGTTGGCACCGATAAGGGTGACGATCTCGCCTTTCTTCACTTCCAAGCTGACGCCGTGTAGCGCCTGGATCTTGCCGTAGAAAGTGGAAACCTTGTCGAAACTAAGCATGGCTCAGGTCTCCCCCAGATAGGCTTTGATCACGTCGGGGTTGCTGCGGATCTGCTCCGGCGTGCCGTCGGCCAGGGGGCTGCCCTGGTTGATCACATAGATGTGGTCGGAAATGCTCATCACCAGCTTCATGTCGTGCTCGATCAGCAGCACAGTCACGTTGTGCTCGTTGCGCAGCATGGCGATCAGCGCCTTGAGGTCGTCGGTCTCTCGCGGGTTGAGGCCGGCGGCCGGCTCGTCGAGCATGAGGATGCGCGGGCGCGTCATCATGCAGCGGGCGATTTCCAGGCGACGCTGCTGACCATAGGCCAGGGTGCCGGCGGGACGATTGGCGACCTCGGTTAGGTTGACCTTCTCCAGCCAGTGGGCGGCATAGTCCATGGCCTCGCGCTCACTCTTGCGGAAGCCCGGAGTCTTCAGCAGGCCGGCGAGGAAGTTGGTGTTGAGGTGGCGATGCTGGGCGACCAGCAGGTTTTCCACCGCGGTCATTTCCTTGAACAGGCGGACGTTCTGGAAGGTCCTCACCACACCCTTGTGAGCGATCTTGTGGCCCGGCAGAGCCTCGATCTGCTCGCCATCCAGGCGGATGCTGCCGGAGGTCGGCTGGTAGAAGCCGGTCAGGCAGTTGAAGACAGTGGTCTTGCCGGCGCCATTCGGGCCGATCATGGAGACCACTTGTTTTTCTTGCACGGTCAGGCCCACCCCGTTGACGGCCAGCAGGCCGCCGAAGCGCATGGTGAGGCCGCTTACTTCAAGAATCGCGCGGCTCATTGTTTCAGCTCCAGGTGGGGACGTTGCATCGGCAGCAGGCCTTGCGGGCGCCAGATCATCATCAGCACCATCAGGGCGCCGAACATCAGCATGCGGTACTCACTGAATTCACGCATGAGTTCCGGCAGCAGGATCATCACCACTGCAGCGAGGATCACGCCCAGCTGGGAACCCAGGCCACCCAGCACGACGATGGCGAGGATGGTCGCCGATTCGATGAAGGTGAAGGACTCGGGCGTTACCAGGCCCTGGCGCGCGGCGAAGAAGCTGCCGGCGAAGCCCGCGAAGCAGGCGCCCAGGGTGAAGGCGGAGAGCTTGATGATGGTCGGGTTGAGACCCAGCGCGCGGCAGGCGATCTCGTCTTCGCGCAGGGCTTCCCAGGCACGACCCAGGGGCATGCGCAGCAGTCGATTGATCACGAACAGGGCGAGCAGGGCCAGCAACAGGGCGACCAGGTAGAGGAAGATCACCTTGTTCACCGAGTTGTAGGCAAAGCCGAAGTACTCATGAAAGGTCTGCAGGCCTTCTTCGGCGCGGCGCTCGAAGGACAGGCCGAACAGGGTTGGCTTGTCGATGTTGCTGATGCCATTAGGGCCGCCGGTGAGCCAGGTGAGGTTACGCAGCAGGATGCGGATGATCTCGCCGAAGCCCAGGGTCACGATAGCCAGATAGTCACCGCGCAGGCGCAGCACTGGGAAACCGAGGATGAAGCCGAAGAATGCCGCCATCAGGCCTGCGATCGGCAAGCAAACCCAGAAACCCAGGCCGTAGTAGTGCGAGAGCAGGGCATAGCTGTAGGCGCCGACGGCGTAGAAGCCGACATAACCCAGGTCCAGCAGGCCCGCCAGGCCGACCACGATGTTCAGGCCGAGGCCGAGCAGCACGTAGATCAGGATCAGGGTGGCGATGTCCACGGCGCCGCGGGAGCCGAAGAATGGCCAGACCAGAGCGACCATGATCAGGCCGAGGATGACCCAGCGCTGGGTGGACGGCAGGGTGAGGAAGTTGCTGGTCTTCTTCGACATGCCCGGCAGCTTGGGCGCGGCAGCCCAGGCGCCCTGGACTTTTTCGCGCATCAGTTGCCAGAAGAACATGGCCACGGCGCAGGCCGCGATGGCCAGCAGGGTGGGGGTATCGGCACCGGTGACTACCAGGCCCACGCCGACGACGCTGAGTTTGAGGCCGAGGATGGGGTAGGCGACGGCCAGTACCAGGAGGGCGCTGAAAAACGCCGTTTTGAGTCGAGTATTCATACCTTCTCCACCTCCGGACGGCCAAGGATGCCGGTCGGGCGGAACAGCAGGACCAGGACCAGCAGGCTGAAAGCCACGACGTCCTTGTACTGGTCACCGAAGATGTCGGCACCGAAGGCTTCGGCGACGCCCAGCACCAGGCCGCCGAGCATGGCGCCCGGAATGCTGCCGATGCCACCCAGCACCGCGGCAGTGAACGCCTTGATGCCGGCAAGGAAGCCGATATGCGGGTTTATCACGCCGTATTGCATACCCAGCAACACCGCGGCCACTGCGGCAAGTGTGGCGCCGATGACGAAGGTCAGGGCGATGATGTTGTTGGTATTGATACCCAGCAGGTTGGCCATGCGAATATCTTCGGCACAAGCGCGGCAGGCACGGCCCAGGCGCGAGCGGGAGATGAACAGCGTGAGGCCGTACATGACCAGGAACGTGACCACGAAGATCAGGATCTGCATGTAGGAGATCACCACGCCGTTCATGGTGCTCTCGCCGAACACGAGGTTGCCCGGAATCAGGTTGGGGATCGCCTTGTCCTTGGAGTCCTGAGTCAGCAGTACTTCGTTCTGCAGGAAGATCGACATGCCGATCGCGGAGATCAGCGGGATGAGCCGGTTGCTGCCGCGAAGGGGGCGGTAGGCGACCCGTTCGATGCTGTAACCGTAGGCACTGGCGACGATGATGCTGGCGGCGAATGCCGCGACGATGACGATCGGCAGGCTTTCCAGGCCGAGCATGGTGAGCCCGGCGATTACGATGAAGGCTACGTACGAGCCAATCATGTAAACCTCGCCATGGGCGAAGTTGATCATGCCGATGATGCCGTAGACCATGGTGTAGCCAATGGCAATCAGGGCATAGGTGCTGCCAACGGTAAGCCCGTTAACCAGCTGTTGCAGGTAGTGATAGAGATCAGGCATTCCCTAACTCCTCGGGCATCACGAAAAGCGGCGCTTGTGGCGCAGCGGAGCCCGTAAAACACGGATAAACAAAGCCCACTGCTAGCGCAGTGGGCTTTGCGTTCAGGCGGGAAGCTTATTTAGCTTCGGTCTTGGTGCCGTCTTTGTGCCACTCGTACACCACGAAGCTGAAGTCCTTCAGGTCGCCCTTGTCGTCGAAGGCCAGGGTGCCGGTCGGAGTTTCGAAGCTGTTGGCGCGCAGCGCGGCAGCAACCTTGCTGGTGTCGTCTTCGCCGGCTTTCTTGATGCCTTCGGCGATGACTTGTACCGCGGCGTAGGCCGGGAACACGAACGGACCAGTCGGGTCTTCGTTCTTGGCCTTGAAGGCCGCTACCAGAGCCTGGTTCTTCGGATCCTGGTCGAACGACTTCGGCAGGGTAACCAGCAGGCCTTCGGAAGCCGGGCCAGCGATGGCGGACAGCTCTTTGTTGCCTACGCCTTCCGGCCCCATGAAGCGAACTTTCAGACCTTTCTCAGCAGATTGGCGCAGCAGCAGGCCGAGTTCCGGGTGGTAGCCGCCGTAGTAGACGAAGTCCACGCCAGCCTGCTTCAACTTGGAAACGATGGTGGAGAAGTCCTTGTCGCCGGCGTTGATGCCTTCGAACAGGGCCACTTTCACGCCTTTGCTTTCCAGGGTCTGCTTCACTGCAGTGGCGATACCTTCGCCGTACTGCTGCTTGTCGTGGATGACAGCAACGGTCTTAGGCTTGATCTTGTCTGCGATGAAGTTGCCGGCGGTCGGGCCTTGCAGGCTGTCCAGACCGATGGTGCGGAATACCAGCTGGTAGCCACGGGAGGTGATGTCCGGGCTGGTGGAGGCCGCGGTGATCATCAGGATGCCTTCGTCTTCGTAGATGTCGGACGCGGGCTGGGTGGAGCTGGAGCAGAGGTGACCAACGACGTAATGGACGCCGTCGTTGACGATCTTGTTGGCTACGGCAACGGCCTGTTTCGGATCGCAAGCGTCGTCGTAAACCACGCCTTCGAGCTGGGCGCCGTTGACGCCCCCCGCCTTGTTGATCTGCTCGATCGCCATCTTGGCGCCAATGAACTGCATCTCACCGTACTGGGCGACCGCACCGGTCACCGGGCCAGCCAGGGCGATCTTGATGGTGTCGGCGGCTACGGAGTAGCTGGCAACACCGGCGAGAGCCATGGCGGCGAACAGTTTGGAAATCTGCTTGGTAGCCTTATTCATAGTGCTCCACTCTTATGTTTTTCGTTGTTTTTGTCCTGGGTTGCCGAAGCGGCAGGGCAGGAAATTGCATCCCGTCAAGACTCGCCGGCAACTGTACCGGAACAGTGTAGATTGCTGGTTTACGGCTTGAAAAGTCGGCTAGTGATAGCGGAATGATCTTGTGTCGCTTATCTGAAACAAACGTATAGAAAAACGGCGTGCCTTGTGTGCGGTTATAAACGTCAGGCCGGGCTTGTATGAATGTTGACCGACGCTATCATTGCGCCCCCAATCCATTCGTTACCAACCAACACAAAACAAGCCATGAACGAAGACGTTAGCACCCTCTATGCCAAGCTGCTTGGTGAAACCGCGGAAATCACCTGGCAGGAATTGCAGCCCTTCTTCGCCAGGGGGGCATTGCTCTGGGTCGAAGGTGACGAGGACCTCGTGGCGGTTGCATTGGCCGTTGCCGAGGACGACAAGGTCAAGGTGGCGGAATTGCTCACTGCCGGCAAAATGAGCAAGGTGGAGTCGGCGCGCGCTGAAGAACTGCTGGCCCGCGACCCGCAACTCTGGGCCGTGGTGGTGGCACCGTGGGTGCTGATCCAGGAGCGGGCTCAGGCGCCCGCATTGCACTGACACAGCGCAACGGCAAACGCGAAAAGCCGAACTAGACTCAGGCTATTTGGTTCCCAGCGATCATTTGGAGGGTCAACATGTTCGAGCCAGGTCACGTCCATCGCGCCAATGTGCCCGGTATTCCGGGAATGCAGGAATTCTCCATTGATGTCTACTACGAAGCGCGGCCCAATGCGACGGAAGGGACCATGCTGCACGTCCGCATGGTCGGCGAGATCGAGGGTAGGCATTTCGAAGAGGAGTTCGAAATGCATCGAGATACCGCCTTCAACTTCGCCAGCGTGATATCCAAGGTTGCGGTCAAGAATGGCCTGAGCGCCAACAGCACGCTGATCATGCGCAACCACAAGGAATACGACCTGATGTTCGAGGATATCCGTCGAATCCTGGGGGCCAAGCCGGGCGAGCAGGTCAACTTCGATCACCTGGACAAGGACGGCTTCTAGTTCCTTGCAGTACAGGTTGGGCTGAGCCGCAGGCAGGGCCCAACAATGTCGGTTGCTCCGAGAGGTGCGGGTTCGGTAGCCAGATCACTGGGCTACGTTCCGCACCAACCTGGATTACCTGCACGGCCTCACGCGCTGACCCAGCGTTGTCGCATCCATCCGCTCAATGCATCCACACCCAGTACCAGGATCAGCATGGCCAGGATCACGCTGGCCGCTTGTGCTTCCTGGAACAGGCTGAGGCTGACGTAGAGCATCTGCCCCAGACCGCCGGCGCCGACGAAGCCCAGTACGCTGGCCATGCGGATGTTGTTTTCCCAACGATACAGGGAGTAGGCCACCAGTTGTGGCCAGACGCCCGGCAAGGTGCCGTAGCAGAAGGCGGTGACCCGTCCTCCGCCGCTCAGGCGGATCGCGTCGGCAGGTTCGACCGGCGTATTTTCCAGGGCCTCGGCGAACAGCCGGCCCAGCACGCCGGCGGTGTGCAGCGCGAGGGCCAAGGTGCCGGCATTCGGTCCAAGGCCCGCAGCCAGCACCATCAGGGCCGCCCAGACCAGTTCCGGCACGGCACGCAGGGTGTTGAGCAGCAGGCGTGCTGCGCCTTGTGCCACAACCCCGAAACGACCGGCAGCAGGAAGTGCGAAGAGCATCCCGAGTAGGGCTGCCAACAGTGTCCCGAGCGCTGACATAGCCAGCGTCTCCAGGGTGCCTTGGCCGATGGCCTGCACATGCTGGGAGGAAAGGTCCGGCTTGAGGAAGCGTGCGGCGTACCTCGCCATCTGTTCCAGGCTATCTCCGGCGAGCAGCGCTCCTAGATCGATACCGAGCCAGAGGAACGAGGTCGCGACTGCTGCCAGGAGAGCGAGCAGCAACGCCAGATTACCCAGCCGTCTCACGCAAACCTCCCGCGCAGCAGGCGGCTGATCTGGTCCGCGAACAGTACGAGAATCAGGAACGTCAGCAGCATGCTGGCGACCTCGCCCCCTGCGAACATGCGCATCGACAGGTCGATCTGCTGGCCAAGGCCTCCCGCGCCGACAAAGCCCATCACCACTGAAGCGCGTACTGCGCACTCCCAGCGATAGACGGTGTAGGAGAGCATCTCCGCTGCCGCATTAGGCAATACGCCGTAGGCGAAGGCCGCCAGCCTCGGGCTGCCGCCGGCGATCAGAGCTCTTGCTGGCCGCGCATCCACCGACTCGAAAATTTCCGCATAGACCTTTCCGAGCATGCCACTGTAGGTGATGGCAATAGCCAGCACACCGGCGGTAGGGCCGAGCCCGACGGCACGGACGAACAGCAGTGCCCAGACAATCTCCGGAACACTGCGCAAGAAAATCAGCAGACCACGCACCGGCCAGCGTAGAGCTTGTGCCCACCAGGCTGGACGGCCACCACGGGGCAGGGCGGAGATCGACAGTGCTCGGCTGGCCCAGAGTGCCGCAGGTATGGCGATCAGTAGCGCCAGGCTCATGCCGGCGGTGGCGATGGCCAGCGTTTCCAGAGTGGCGTGCCCCAGCAGCAGGAGAAACTCCTCGCCGTGCTCGGGCGGCCAGAAGGCACCGAGGAACTGGCCCATGGTACGTGCGTTGTCACTGTGCAGCAGCACGCCAGGATTCAACTCGCTGAGTTTGAGCCCAGGCCAAAGCAACGCCAGCGCCAACAGGGTCAACAGCAAGCGCGGCAGCGCGGCGGGGTCGCGCGGAGAGGCTTTCAGCATCGCGGGATGTGCAGGATATGAGCGGGCACAGGCGGGGAGAGAGGCGCGCTGGCGTTCAGTTGTTCGTTGGCGTACAGCGCGTCCAGGTCCGCCTGGCTGACGTCGGTCGTTTGCCGGTCGAATGCGATCTGGCCATCGCGCACGCCGACTATGCGGGAAAAGTGCGCCAAGGCCAGTTCCACCGCGTGGAGGCTGGCCAGCAGCGTGACGCCACGGGCACAGGCATCGGCACAGAGCACGTTCAGTGTGTGGTCGGCGAGCACCGGGTCCATGGCTGAAACCGGCTCATCGGCAAGGACCAGTTCCGGGGCCTGATACAGTACCCGTGCAATACCGACCCGCTGCAGTTGCCCACCGGAGAGCTCGTCACAGCGTTGGAACAGCTTGTCGGTGAGGTCGAGCCGCGCCAGAGCCTCGGTCGCCCCGTCCAGGTCCGTCGGGTGGAGCAGGCTCGCCAGACTTTTCAGCAGAGACCACTGGCCCAGCCGGCCGGCCAGCACGGCTGTGACCACGCGCTGGCGGGGTGGTAAGGGCGGTGCCTGGTGGACCAGGCCAATGCGCGCACGTAGACGCTGTCGGGCGCTGCCGGGCAGCGACCAGGGCGATTCGCCGAGCAGTTCAAGGCTCCCCCTGGTGGGCTTCAGGCTGGTGGCCAGCAGCCGTAGCAGGCTGGTCTTGCCCGCGCCGGACGGGCCGATGATGGCGACCCGCTCGCCGCGCACAACGTGCAGATCGATCGAGCGGAGCGCGACCAAGCCATTGGCGTGGACCAGGTCCACGCCTTGTAGGCTTACGGTCACTTCAATAGGCCAGCGGAGCGAGCGGCTTCCTCGATGCCCTTGTAGTTTTCCGGCTTGGTCTCGATGAAACGACTGGCTGCCTGGAGGTCGAGAATCGCCTTGTGCTCGGGATTGGCTGGATCAAGGGCGAGGAAGGCCTTCTTGATCTTCTCGGCCAGGGCCGGGTCCAGGGTTCCGCGCACAGTCCAGTTGTAGTCGTAATAGGTCGGGGTTGTGGCGAAAACCTTGACCTTGGCAGTGTCAACCTTGCCTGCATCCACCAGCTTCTGCCAGACGCTGGCATTGAGCACGCCGCCGTCGACCTTGCCGGCCTGCACCCACGCCACCGTTGCATCGTGGGCACCGGAGTAGGCAACGCGGGAGAAGAACTGCTCAGGCACGATGCCGTCCTTCTGCATGAAGTAACGCGGCATCAGGCTACCGGACGTCGACGACACCGAGCCGAAGGCGAAGGTCTTGCCTTTCAGGTCTTGCAGCGACTTCACCGCCGGGTCGGCACTGATGAACTTGCTGGTGAACTTCTCGTCCTGCTCGCGTTGCACCAGAGGAATCGCATTGCCGGTCTTCAGGCGCGTCTGCACGAAGGTGAAACCACCCAGCCAGGCCATGTCCAGACGGTCGGCGGCCAGCGATTCGACAACGGCCGCGTAGTCGGCCACGGGCACGAACTCCACCTTCATACCCAGTTCTTTCTCCAGGTAAGCGCCGAGCGGCTTGAACTTGCGCAGCAGCTCGGTGGGGGCCTCATCAGGGATCGCCGAGACTTTCAGGGTTTCGGCAGCTTGGGAAATAACGGCGGACAGCGACAGAGCAATGCCGGCCGCGAAGGCCAGGGAGCGTTTGAACATGGGATTCTCCGGTTCAATAGCGGAAAAGGCACGCGGATTATAGTGGCCGCGCGATCGCATGGAAGCGCTATATGCATGACCTGAGGTTAATATGCGGCTTCGACCAACTGCCCAGGAGTCCCGGGATGACCGCTACGCTGCCCTCCATTGCTTTCGCCGGCATCGGCCTGATGGGCCTGCCCATGACCCGTCGCCTGCTGGCCGCCGGTTACCCGCTCACGGTGTGGAACCGTTCCCCCGAGAAATGCGCCCCGCTGGTAGCACTGGGGGCACGCCGCGTGAACACCCCGGCCGAGCTCTGCGCCGAGGCAGACATTGTCATGCTTTGCCTGGCCGATACCCGGGTGGTGCGCAAGGTCGTATTTGGTGAGGAAGGTGTAGTGGAGGGCGCCAAGCCGGGCCAGTTGCTGGTTGATTTTTCCAGCTTGGAACCGGACGCCACCCGTGAGATGGCGGCCGACCTGGAAGCGCGCAGCGGCATGCGCTGGGTCGATGCACCGGTTTCCGGTGGCACGCTTGGTGCCGAGTCCGGGACCTTGACTATCATGGCCGGCGGGCATGAGTCCGATGTCGAGCATGTACGCCCCATCCTCATGAACCTGGGCCAACGCCTCACGCGCATGGGTGGCGTGGGGTCTGGGCAGGTGACCAAGGTGTGCAACCAGATGATCGTGGCCTGCAATGCCCTGGTGATTGCCGAGGTCGTGGCCCTGGCGGAGAAAGCCGGGGTTGATGCCCGTCTGATCGCACCGGCCCTTGCGGGCGGGTTCGCCGACTCCAAGCCCTTGCAGATCCTGGGGCCGCAAATGGCCGACAGCCACTTCGAACCCATCAAGTGGCATGTGCGTACCTTGCTCAAGGACCTGGATACCGCAGTGCGCCTCTCCCGCGAACACGATTCGGCCACCCCCCTTAGCGGCCTTGCCGCCCAGTTGATGCGTTTGCACGGCAGCCAGGGCAACCTGGAGCGCGATCCGGCTACGCTGGTGGAGATGTTCCGGGAGAATTCACGATGAAGATTGCCGCCAACCTGTCCATGTTGTTCACCGATCGTCCATTGATAGAGCGGGTGATCGCCGCCCGCGTTGCAGGTTTCGATGGGGTCGAGATTCAGTTTCCCTATGAACTGCCAGCGATTCGCCTGAAGGAAGTACTGGAGGCCGCCGGGTTGCCGTTGTTGCTGATCAACCTGCCTGCAGGCGACTTGATGAGCGGCGGCCCAGGTCTTGCTGCCGTGCCGGAGCGACAGGAAGAGTTCGATGTCGGCCTGGAGCAAGCCCTCAGTTATGCCGCAATGACCCGGCCGCGCTTCGTCAATGTGTTGGCGGGCCGACTGGCGGACGGTGTCCCACGCGATCAGGCGATGGCATGTCTGGTTAATAATTTGCGCAAGGTCGCAGAGGCGTTCGCCGTGCTGCGGATCGGCGTCCTCTGCGAGGCGATCAATCCCCTGGATATGCCGGGCTTCCTGATCAGCACCCCCGAGCAATTGAGCGACTTGCTGCACCGAGTCGATCACCCCAACCTGCAGGCGCAGTACGATCTCTACCACATGGCTCGTCAGGGCGTTGACCTGGCGGCGGGTGCGCGTCTGCTGGCTGGACGGATTGGCCATGTCCAGTTTGCCGATTGCCCGGGCCGCGGTGAGCCGGGCACTGGGACCCTGGATTTTGCCTCAGCGATCCGCGCCCTGCGGGACAATGGTTACGAAGGCTGGCTAGGCGCCGAGTACAAGCCCACGGCGCCTACCGCCGAAACCCTGGATTGGCTGGCGCAGTGGCGCAGTTTCTAGGGCAAGTGCCCCTAGAAGAGTGGATGCCGCTTTTCAAATCCACTGTCAGAGACTCGGTACGACCGCGGAGGTGGATCGGTGAGGCGTAATCCACGCGACGGGCTGCAGCTCCAATAGCGGGTTTTGATGGTGGTCCTGACGGGTCGTTCCTGCAGGTGCTGCCACCTTTGATAGAATCCGCGACCTGTCGAAATTCCTAGTGAGTGAGCCATGAGCGAACCCATCCGCCTGACCCAGTACAGCCACGGCGCTGGCTGCGGCTGCAAGATTTCCCCTAAGGTGCTGGACGTGATCCTCGCTGGGAGTGGTGCGCAGAACCTCGACCCGCGACTCTGGGTAGGTAATGCGTCGCGTGACGATGCAGCTGTCTATGCCCTGGACGACGAGCGGGGTGTGGTATCGACCACCGATTTCTTCATGCCGATTGTCGACGATCCCTTCGACTTCGGCCGGATCGCCGCGACCAACGCCATCAGCGATATCTACGCCATGGGCGGGGACCCGCTGATGGCCATCGCCATCCTTGGCTGGCCGGTCAATGTGCTGCCGCCGGAGGTGGCGCGCGAAGTGGTGCGGGGCGGTCGCTCCATCTGCGACGAGGCGGGCATTCCTTTGGCTGGCGGGCACTCGATCGATGCCCCGGAGCCCATCTTCGGTCTGGCCGTTACCGGTGTCGTGCAGAAGCGCCACATGAAGCGCAATGACACCGCCACGGTCGGCTGCAAGCTCTACCTGACCAAGCCGCTAGGGATCGGCATCCTCACCACCGCGGAGAAGAAGAGCAAGCTGCGCGCCGGCGACATGGGCCTGGCCCGTGATTGGATGTGCACACTGAACAAGCCTGGCAGCCGATTCGGCAAGCTGGAAGGGGTCAAGGCCATGACGGACGTAACCGGCTTCGGCTTGCTTGGCCACCTGGTGGAAATGGCTGACGGTAGCGGCCTGACGGCGCGCATCGACTACGCCAAAGTGCCCAGCCTGCCAGGCGTCGAGTATTACCTGGAGCAGGGCTGCGTGCCAGGCGGCACGCTGCGCAACTTCGAGAGCTACGGTGAGCGCATCGCTCCGTTGCCGGAAGTGCAGAAGCTATTGCTTTGCGATCCTCAGACCAGCGGTGGGCTGCTGGTAGCGGTCACTCCGGAAGGCGAAGCGGAGTTCCTTGCAGTGGCCGACGAACTGAAGCTGCAACTGGCTCCCATCGGCCAGCTGTTCGAGCGACAGAGCCACGCGGTCGAGGTGGCCTGATGCGCAGCGACACCGCGAACTACCGCGAAATCTTCCTCAACGACCTGCCGATGATGGACGCACGCGCGCCCGTCGAGTTCGCCAAGGGCGCATTCCCGTACACGGTAAACCTTCCGCTGATGACTGACATCGAGCGGCAGAAAGTCGGCACTTGCTACAAACAGCATGGCCAGGAAGCTGCCATTGCACTCGGCCACCAGCTGGTCAGTGGTGACGTCAAGGCCGCGCGGGTCGAGGCTTGGGTCGCATTCGCCCAGGCCAATCCGCAGGGATACCTCTACTGTTTTCGTGGTGGCCTGCGTTCGCAGATCGTCCAGCAATGGTTGAAGGAAGCCGGCATCGACTACCCGCGGGTCAAGGGTGGTTACAAGGCGATGCGGACATTTCTCATGGAAACGACCCAGGACGCGGTGGCTCAGTGCGACTTCGTCCTGGTCGGTGGCCTGACCGGTACCGGTAAGACCGAGGTGATCGCTGCGCTGGCCAACAGCCTCGACCTTGAGGGGCATGCCAATCACCGTGGCTCAAGCTTCGGCAAACGGGCCACGCCGCAACCACCACAGATCGAGTTCGAGAATCGTCTGGCCATCGACATTCTGAAGAAGCGCGCTGCTGGCTTCGATCAGTTCGTGCTCGAGGACGAGGGGCGCATCGTCGGAAGCTGCTCGGTACCGCTGGAGCTTTACCAGGGGATGCAGCAGTACCCGCTAGTGTGGCTGGAAGACAGCTTCGAGAGTCGCGTCGAGCGCATCCGGCGCGACTACGTGGTCGACCTGTGTGCCGAGTTCATCGTCACCCACGGCGAGGAGCAGGGCTTTCCGCTGTTTGCCCAACGCTTGCGCCAGAGTTTGTCGAACATCGTCAAGCGCCTGGGCGGGGAGCGCTATCAGCGCATGGCTGCCCTGCTGGATCAGGCGCTCGATGAACAGGCCCGCAGCGGCGCCGTGGACCTTCATCGGGAGTGGATTAGCGGCCTGCTCAGCGAGTACTACGACCCGATGTACGCCTTCCAGCGCGACAGCAAGGCGGAGCGTGTGGAGTTCGCTGGCGACCAGGCGGCTGTGTTGCAGTACCTGCGCGAACGTCGGTCGGCGCAGCGCTAGGTCGAGCCGGCAGGAAGTTTGAGCAAGGTGCGAGCCGCGTCATGTCGACGGAAGAAGGTAAACAGCGGCACCGTTGCCAGGCTCGATCCGAGTGCAATCGCTACCGATAAGAGGAAGTGAGTTGGCTCGTAGTAAATCGTTGCCTCGCTTCTCATGGCGGCGACGCCGAGGTCATGCATGGCCGCGAGGCCAAGGACAATGGCGAGCGTGGACGAAGCGTAATGATGGAAACGCAGGCGTGGGGTGGCTAAGGGCAGCATGCCCAGGAGGGAGGCAGCCAGGATCACCAGCAGAGGTAGCGCCGTGGTCGGGACGTCGTAGTTGATTTTAATGGGAGCCTCGAAGGCCAGCATGGCGATGTAGTGCATCGCCCAGACTCCACCGCCCAAGCAACAAGCGCTCAGCCAGCACCAACGCCAACGGGTCTCGCGCTGGCGTGAGCCAGCTATCCGTTCTGCCATGTTGAACACGCAATAGCCGGCGCCTGAAGCTACCAGGTAGGCCACGAGGATCAGCCCGGTGTTGTGCGTGCATGTCAGGAGGAGAAATCCGTCGCCCGCAGGCGGTTCGGCAGCAAAGCGCAAGCCCAGCCAGCCCATTACGACTTCCCCAGATAGTCGGATCAGCTCCGGAGAAGGGTGGATGGCACTATGAGATCGGTACAGTCGATCGCACACAATAATTGGCACCATGGTGCCTTGTTTGCGGGTGACGATACTGAAGGGATAGTCGAACGGACCTTAGCGCTTTTGCAGCATCGGGTTACATAAACGCCACGAATCATCGCAGACAGTCACATGCCGCTGGCCATAGATTGCACCACTATCAGTCTGGCGCTTGGTTCGCTGGGTGCCGCATAACAAAAATGAGACCGATCCATGCAACATTCCCCTCAAGCCGCTAATGCCTGGCGAGTCCTGTTCCTGCTGTTTCTGGCCAACCTGTTCAACTTCTTCGACCGGACCATTCCGGCGATCATCATCGAGCCAGTACGTCATGAGTGGAGTCTCAGCGACTTCCAGCTGGGACTGATCGGGACCGCCTTCACCCTGATCTATGCGATTGCCGGTGTCCCCTTGGGGCGTATGGCGGATACCGGCGCACGACGGAAGATCATGGGCTGGGGCCTCGCTGTGTGGAGCGGGCTGACGGCGGTCAACGGCCTGGCCTGGAACTTCTGGAGCTTCCTGCTGGTGCGCATGGGCGTCGGTATTGGCGAAGCCAGTTACGCACCAGCAGCCAACTCGCTGATCGGTGACCTGTTTCCGGCCCACAAGCGCGCCCGCGCCATGGGGATCTTCATGCTCGGCCTGCCGCTCGGGCTGTTGCTGGCCTTCTTCACCATCGGCTCCATGGTCAAGGCGTTCGACAGCTGGCGCGCGCCATTCTTCATCGCGGCGATTCCCGGCCTGATCCTGGCGCTCTTCATGTTCTTCATCAAGGAGCCGACTCGGGGCGCAGCGGAGAGCGTCAAGATCCAGACGACACCGCTGGACCGCCCGTTGCGCAGGGTCCTGTCGATTCGCACCTTCTGGTGGCTGACCGTGGCCGGGCTGACCTACAACTTCGCTACCTATGCCTGCAACTCGTTCATGGTGCCTATGCTCCAGCGTTATTTCCTGCTGCCGCTGGAGCAAGCCGCCATCGCCACCGGGATTATCACTGGCCTTACCGGTCTGTTTGGTTTGACCCTGGGAGGTTGGCTGGCGGACCGTGCTCATCAGAAGTCCGAACGCGGTCGTTTGCTGCTGGCCTCATTCAGCATGCTGATGGCCGCCTTGTGCACGGGCTATGCGTTGCTTTCTGGAAAGCTCGAGATCGGCGTCTTCGTAGCGGTGTTCAGTGTGGGTTGGCTGTTTGCCTACAACTTCTATCCCTGCGTCTACACAGCAATCCAGGATGTAGTGGAGCCGCGTCTGCGCGCCACGGCCATGGCGCTGTTCTTCGCCGGCCTCTACCTGCTGGGAGGTGGCCTTGGTCCGGTAGTCGTGGGAATCCTTTCCGACCATTATTCCCAGATGGCGATGCTGGCCGCCGGGGCGAGCGAGATGACCGAGGCGTTCAAGGCAGTAGGCTTGCACAACGCCATGTACCTGATTCCGGCGGCCCTGATCCTGACCATGCTGGCGCTCTTCCAGGCTGCACGCTGTTTCGTTCGTGATGCAACGACCATGCGCGAAGGGATGTTGGCGGCGGCTGCTTGAGTCGAACGCCGGATACGACAAGGCCCGCATTAGCGGGCCTTGTTTCTATAGCTTGGGCTTTGCTCCGCCCAGCCATCCGGGAGCCCCGTCAGCCAGCTACCAGCACCCTGATCGACTCCAGGCGCAGGGCCGCTTTCTCCAGCAGCGCCAGGCCTTCCTCGCGCTGATGGCGCAGAGCCTCCAACTCGCTGTCACGCACGCTTGGGTTCACGGCTTTCAACGCGGTCATGCGGGCCAGTTCCTCGTCCAGTTCTGCAACCAGGCGGCGCTGGGCTTCGGCTACGCGTTCGGCATGGCGCGGCGCGATCTTGGCCTCGGCGGCGTTGATCTGGGCCGAGAGCACATCGCGCTGGGCCTGCACGAACTTGTTGGCACTGCCACGCGGGACGCTTTCCAGCTGGTCGTTGAGGGTGTCGAACCCGACCTTCGAGGCCAGGTCGTTGCCATTGGCATCCAGTAGGCAACGCAATGCCTTGGGCGGCAGGAAGCGGCCGAGTTGCAGGGCACGCGGTGCCACTACCTCACTCACATAGAGCAGTTCAAGCAGAACCGTGCCGGGCTTGAGCGCCTTGTTCTTGATCAGCGCCACGGCAGTGTTGCCCATGGAGCCGGACAGCACCAGGTCCATGCCGCCTTGCACCATGGGGTGTTCCCAGGTGAGGAATTGCATGTCCTCGCGGGCCAGCGCCTGGTTGCGGTCGTAGGTGACGGTGACGCCTTCATCGTCGCCCAGAGGGAAGCCGGCATCCAGCATCTTCTCGCCAGGCTTGAGCACGAGGGCATTTTCCGAGTGGTCCTCGCTGTCGATGCCGAACGCTTCGAACAGGGCTTCCATGTAGATCGGCAAGGCGAACTGGTCATCCTGGTCGAGGATTTCCTCGACCAGGCGCTCACCTTCGCCGGCGCCACCGGAGTTGAGCTCCAGCAAGCGGTCACGGCCGTTGTGGAGTTCACCTTCCAGGCGTTTGCGCTCGCTCTCGGCCTCGGCGACCAGCGTTTCCCAGGCACCATCATTGCCGGCTTCCAGCAACGGAAGCAGGCGCGGGCCAAACTGATGCTGCAGGGCGTTGCCGGTGGGGCAGGTGGCCAGGAACGAATTGAGCGCCTGGTGGTACCACTGGAACAGGCGTTCCTGTGGGCTGCCTTCCAGGTAGGGCACATGCAGCTGGATGGTGTGCTTCTGGCCGATCCGGTCGAGACGGCCGATACGCTGTTCCAGCAGGTCCGGGTGGGCCGGCAGGTCGAACAGCACCAGGTGGTGGGCAAACTGGAAGTTGCGGCCTTCACTGCCGATTTCCGAGCAGATCAGCACCTGGGCACCGAACTCTTCGTCGGCGAAGTAGGCGGCCGCGCGGTCGCGCTCGAGAATGCTCATGCCTTCGTGGAACACGGTAGCCGGAATGCCAGAGCGCACGCGCAGCGCGTCTTCCAGATCCAGCGCGGTTTCCGCGTGTGCGCAAATCACCAGCACCTTGAACTTCTTGAGCATCTTCAGGGTGTCGATCAGCCAGTCGACGCGCGGGTCGAAACGCCACCAGCGCTCGGCCTCATCGCCGTCTTCCTGTTGCGACTGGAAGCTGACTTCCGGGTACAGGTCAGGGTGATCGCCAATGGGCAGCTCCATGTACTCCGATGGGTTCGGCAGCGGGTACGGGTGCAGTTGGCGCTCGGGGAAGCCTTGAACGGCTGCGCGGGTATTGCGGAACAGCACGCGACCAGTACCGTGGCGGTCCAGCAGTTCGCGGACTAGCCGCGGAGACGCCTCGGTATCGCCGGCGTCCAGGGCTTCGAGCAGACTTTCGCCTTCGTCGCCCAGGAAGCCCTTGATGGTTTTCTGCGCGGTTGCGCTCAAACGGCCCTGATCCAGCAGCTCCTGTACCGCTTCGGCAACAGGGCGGTAGTTGGCACTTTCGGCACGGAAGGCATCCAGGTCATGGAAGCGGCTCGGGTCGAGGAGGCGCAGGCGGGCGAAGTGGCTTTCCAGGCCCAACTGCTCAGGGGTCGCGGTCAGCAGAAGCACGCCGGGGATGACCTCGGCCAGCTGCTCGACCAGTTGGTATTCAGGGCTCGCCTGTTCCGGGTGCCAGACCAGGTGGTGGGCTTCGTCCACCACCAGCAAATCCCAACCAGCGGCAAAGGCTGCGTCCTGCGCACGTTCGCTGCTCTTCAGCCACTCCAGGGACACCAGCGCCAGCTGGCTGTCCTCGAAGGGGTTGTCGGCATCGCTCTCGAGGAAGCGCTCGGCGTCGAACAGGGCCACCTGCAGGTTGAAACGGCGGCGCATTTCCACCAGCCACTGATGCTGGAGGTTCTCCGGAACTAGGATGAGCACGCGGCTGGCGCGGCCCGACAGCAGCTGGCGGTGGATCACCAGGCCCGCCTCGATGGTCTTGCCCAGGCCCACTTCGTCGGCCAGCAACACGCGTGGCGCAACACGGTCGGCAACTTCGCGGGCAATGTGCAACTGGTGCGCGATCGGTTGCGCACGCGCGCCACCCAGACCCCAGAGCGGCGCCTGCAGCAGGCGCGAACGATGCTCCAGGCTGTGGTAGCGCAGGGCGAACCAGTTCAGCGGGTCGATCTGGCCGGCGAACAGTCGATCACTGGCCAGGCGGAACTGGATGAAGTTGGACAGCTGGGTTTCCGGGACGGTGCGCGGGTCGTTCTGGGCGGTGATGCCGTGATAGACCAGCAGCCCGTCGATATCCTCGACTTCCTGCACGCTCAACTTCCAGCCGTCGAAGTGGGTGATCTCGTCCCCTGGGGCGAAACGCACCCGCGTCAGCGGGGCATTGCGCAGCGCGTACTGGCGAGTATCGCCAGTGGCCGGGTAGAGCACAGTGAGCAGGCGCCCATCCGTTGCCAGGATGGTTCCGAGCCCAAGCTCCGCTTCGCTGTCACTGATCCAGCGTTGCCCCGGTTGATACTGCTGCGCCATGCGTGTCTCCCCTGCTGTGAAAAAAGCCGACTATGTTAACGGAACGCCGAGCGCAGGGCGACGAGCCTGCGGGCCGTATGTCCGCAAAAGTTTAGCGAGCGACTTTAAAGTCGCTGCCGGAACGGCCGACAGACTGACCAAAGGAGGGCGCCGAATGTTGCCACCGATTCCCCAAGGCCTGGTGCCGGTCACTGCCCAGCAGGATGTGGTCAAGTCGCGCCCGGACATTCCTCCGGTCACCCCGGTACAGGAAGGTACCAGGGAAAGCGAGGTCGGCCTCGACCGGCGGCACCCCCAGGAGGCGGAAGAGATGTTGCGTGAGGAGCAGCGGCGTCGCCAGCGGCGTGGCTACACGCCCCAGGAGCTGGCTGATTTGTTGGTGAGTGAGGAGGATCAGGCTGAACTCCGGGATCTTCCACGCCAGGGACTCTGGGTGGATGTGGAGGTCTGAGGCGAGCAGAATGGGCCGTCTCCTTTATCGAGTCACATCGTGGTGGAACTGTTCAGCGATATTCCCTTGACCTTGCCTGACGCTGAGTTGCGCTATGAGCCGAACTTCCTGGCGCCCGAAGAGGCAAACGGCTGGATGGAACGCTTGTGCGCGGAAACGCCCTGGGAGCAACCGCAAGTGTTTTTGCATGGCCGCCATTATCCGGTGCCGCGCCTGGTGACCTGGTACGGGGACCCTGAGGCCAGCTACCGTTATGCCGGCCTGACTCACCAGCCACTGCCCTGGACCCCGCTGCTGGAGATAGTGCGCGATAGGGTGCAGGGAGCTGTCGGACAGTCGTTCAATGGTGTGCTGCTCAACTATTACCGCGATGGCCAGGACTCCATGGGCTGGCACAGCGACGATGAGCCTGAGTTGGGGCCAAACCCTGTGGTTGCCTCGTTGAACCTCGGGGGCACGCGCCGCTTCGACCTTCGCCGCAAGGGCTCCGGCCGCATCGAACACTCCCTGGACCTCGCCAATGGCTCGCTGCTGGTCATGGGCGGGCCGACGCAGCATTATTGGCAGCATCAGGTGGCGAAAACCCGGAGTGTCTGCGCGCCACGCCTCAACCTCACTTTCCGTTGGATACGTAAATGAGCAATGACGAGAATCTAATCGACTTCGGCGCCGAGCGCGACAAACGCATCCATGATCTGCATGAGCGCCGCCTCAACGACGTGCGCAAGGCTTTCGAGCAGGCGATGCCGCTGGCCAAGGGCAAGAAGAAATCGGCCAAGAAGCCGAAGAAGCGCTGACGGTCATCTGAGCCCTAATCCCCCTGCAGGGGAGGGCGGTGGAAGGTCGGGCAGTTCTGCGGCCTGCTTGGCCAATGAATTTGCCTCACAAGTCTTGCGCCATTGTCGAGATTGATCGCCCATAGGTTGGGCAGAGCCGAGTGGCGAAGTCCAACGATTGCTAGTTCCGAAACCCTGATCGTTGGGCTCGATTGCGCTCAGCCCAACTGCTGATCGCCGCGAATGTACTCGCGCCCCCCAGCTCTCGAGCCCCCATAAAAATTGACCTGTGTCAGTGTCCTGGCAGCCTTCGCCGTGGCGCTCTGCGGCCATTGACCCAGATCAATTTCCCATCGCTGCCGCGCGGCTAACTTGAACCCATCGAAGCAACAACGCTAAAGAAGGAGACAGGTCATGTTCGTCGATGCAGTGGTTCTGGCCGGTATTGGCACCGTCGGTCTCATGGTCGCCTTCTTCGTAGGCGTCGGTTACTTCATCTGGAAAGACTCGCATAAGCGCAAGCCACGCTGAGTTCCCCAGGTTTACAGGCACGCAAGGCACCTCGGGCGACTTCGGTCGCCCCTTTTTTTTGATTTCTCGTCTTCCAGCGTCCCAGCTGCACTTGTCACGATCAGGTTTCAGTCCAGTCGTTTGTGCACTCTTGCCACGGCAAAGCCCAACATCGCCAAAGTAAACGCCCCCAGCACCGCCAGTTCCAGCCAGAGGTCGGCCAGCCCGGCGCTGCGCAGCATGATGCCGCGTGTCAGGCGGAGAAAGTGCGTCAGCGGCAGGATTTCAGCGATCCATTGGGCTGCCTTTGGCATGCCGGCGAACGGAAACATGAAGCCCGAGAGCAGGATCTGCGGCAGAAAGGTGAAGAAGGCCATCTGCATGGCTTGGAACTGGCTGCGCGCCAGGGTCGAGATGAATACGCCCAGAGTCAGGCTGGCGAGGATGAACAGTAGTGCCGCGGCATAGAGCGCCCAGAGCGAACCGCGTACGGGAACTTCAAACAAGAGCCGGCCTACCAGTAGCACCACTGTCACCTGAACCAGGCCGATCCCGACGAAGGGCAGAACCTTGCCCAGGGTTAGTTCCCAAGGGGAAAGCGGTGTGGTGATCAGCATTTCCATATTGCCGCGCTCGCGTTCACGTACCAAGGCGATGGCGGTGAACAGCACCATGGTCATGGTCAGGATCACTCCGATCAGCCCTGGGACGGTATTGACCGGTGCGAGGCGCTCCGGGTTATAGAAGTTCACCAGCTGGATGCCGGTCAGGTGCGGCCAGCCCGGCAGAGGGTAGGTCGCCAACTGGCGGGCGGATGCCTGTATCACCTGGTCTGAGCCGTCTACCACCAGTTGCAATGGCGGGCGGTCACGTCGCTGGAGCCGTGCTTCGAAGTCCGACGGTATCACCAGGGCCGCGCTGATTCTGCCTTCACGCAGCAGGCGGTCGAGCTCCTGGGGGTTGGCCAGGTGGTAGCGGAAGTCCAGTACCTGGCTGGCGCCGATCTCTGCCACGACTTCGCGGGACTGGGCCGTGTTCGCCTGGTCCAGCACGGCGGCGTGCAGGCCGCGCACGTCCATGTTGATGGCGTAGCCAAACAGCACCAACTGCATGACCGGGATGCCGACGATCATCGCGAAGGTCAGGCGGTCGCGGCGGAGCTGGCGCAACTCCTTGAGCACGATGGCGCCGAGGCGTCGCAGGTTCATGCGTGGGCTCCGGCATGCGTTTGAGGGTGGTGGGTCACGGCGACGAAGACATCCTCCAGATTGGCCTCGGTCTCTTGCACGTGCGCCTCGATGCCTTGGATGGCCAGCCGCCGAGAGATGCGCTCGCGGGCGTCAGCCACCGCGCTGAGCACGCGCAACGAGTTGCCGATCTGGGCCATGGCGATTACCTCCGCGGCACCTTGCAGGGCGCGTTGCGCGTTGCGTGGTTGGAGACATTCCACCAGTAGCGGGCGGCCGGGTAGGGCGGCCATCAGCTCTGCCGGGCTGCCGTCGGCCACCAGCCTCCCGGCATCGAGGATGCCCAGGCGCGTGCAGCGTTCGGCCTCATCCATATAGTGGGTAGAAACCAGCAGGGTGGTTCCGGCCTCGGCCAGCTCGAACAGCGAGTCCCAGAACTCCCGTCGTGATTGCGGATCGACAGCGCTGGTGGGCTCATCCAGCAACAGCAGGTCTGGTTTGTGTAGCACGGCCCCCGCCAACGCCAAGCGCTGCTTCTGGCCGCCGCTCAAGGTGCCGGCCAGCTGCGTGCGGCGGTCCGTCAGCCAGTAGCGATCCAGCAGCTCCTCGATGCGTTGGCGCCCATCGCGCTTGGGGAGTCCTTGGACGGTGGCGAGAAAGTCCAGGTTTTCGCCTACGGTCAAGTCTTCATAAAGGGAGAACTTCTGGGTCATATAGCCGATCCGCCGCTTCAGCGCTTCGGCATCGCGGGGTATCTGGCAACCGAGAACTTCGATCTCCCCGGCGCTGGGCAGCAGTAATCCGCAGAGCATGCGGATGGTGGTGGACTTGCCACAGCCATTGGGCCCCAGGAAGCCAAATACTTCGGCACGATCAACTCGCAGGTCCAGCCTGTCGACGGCGGTGAGCTGGCCAAAGCGCTTGGTCAGCCCTCGGGCCAGGATGACCGGCTCAGCGCTGTTCATTTTCGGGAACCATGGCTTGAACCGGCAGGCCGGCGGGGAGTTGCCGGGCCGCTTCACCTTCCAGCAACAGTTCGGCGCGGTAGACAAGGCGGCTGGCGTCATCGCCAGTCAGGGCGAAGTACGGGGTGAAACTGGACTCGCTGGCGATGCTGCGAATCCGTGCGTTGAAGGCGTCGTCCACGCCTTCAACCTGCACGCGCAAGCGATCACCGATGGTGAAGTGCGGCCGCACCGAGGCAGGGATGTAAACCCGTGCATAGGGCGCATCTCCCACCAGCAGGCTGACCAGTTCGGCGTTCTGCGGCGGTTGGTCACCGGGTTTGAATGGTAAGGCGTCCACTCTGCCGGCACGCGGCGCGCGCAGGCTCAGGTGTTCGCGGCTGACTTCCAGTTGTGCTAAGCGGCCCTGGCTGGCTTGGAGCAGGGCGGTCGCCTGCTCGATCTGTTCAGGGCGTGTCCCGTTGGTCAGTTCTCGCAGTTGAGCGTCGGTATTGCTGACTGCCGCCCGGGCTTGATCGCGGTTGGCGCGGGCGCGATCCAGTTCGGCAATGGCGACCTGCCGGCGCTGGTAGAGAGCTTCGATGCGCTGATAAGTGCGTTCGGCATCGACGAGTGCGGCTCGATTTCGATTGAGGGAGGCCCGTGCTGCATCCACGGTTTCGGTCCGTGCGCCGTTGTTGAGTTCATCCAGGCGTGCCTGGACCTGGGCGACATCGCCCTTGGCCTCGAGGAGGCGCGCATCGAGTCGGCGCGGATCCAGTTCCAGCAGCAACTGCCCGGCCTGGACCCGATCGCCTTCGTTCACGCGCCAGGCGAGGATGGTTTCTGAAGCTTCAGCCGGCAGTCCGATGCGGTCCCACTCCAGAGTGCCGAGCAGCGGAGCCTGGCTCGTGTCATCACAACCTGCGAGCAAGGCGAACAACAGCAGGCAGGGCAGGGGGCGAATACTCATGGCTTGGCCTCCAGGCCACGCTCGATCAGGGCCAGCGTGTGTCGGAGCATGGCTTCGTCGCCGAGCTCCGGGTTAGCAAAAATGCCGCGCCAGATGGGCGCGGCAGCGTAGGGCAGCATGGTCATGCCAATCAGGGACACCACCAGCAGCCGCGGGTCCAGATCGGGATTGAGCTGGCCGGCGGCCTGGGCCTCGGCGAAGCGTTGGGCGAGTTGCATTGGCACCATCGGTGCGAAGCGGGTGGTCAGTTGGTCGCGCAGAGCGCCACCTTCGCATAGCACCTCGCGCACCCAGAGCGGCGGTAGCCAGGGATTGCGTCGGAGGTTGGCGCTCAGGGCCGTCACGAAGCCCGTAACCAGTTCGCGCGGATCGGTGCCAATCTGCTGAAGTTGCTCAGCCATGCCCTTGAATAGCGGCAACAGGCGCTCCTCCACCAGGGCCTCGACAAGCCGTTCCTTATTGCCGAAGTAGTAATTGACCAGTGCCGGGGTCACACCGGCTTGCTGAGCAATGCTGCGCAGGCTGGCGGCCTGGATACCCTGATGGGCGAAAGCGTCGACAGCGGCATCCAGCAGGCGCTCCCGTTGCAACGGGGAATCGCCGGTGGGTCTGCCGGGGGAGCGGTTGTGAGTCACTGCGGGACTCCCTGAGTGCAAGTGAGCGATACGCAAAATTTAAATATATATTTAATTAATTTGCAATTCTCAGCCGACAAGCGAGCAGCCCTCTGGACGGCAATAAGATAGCTAGCTAATAATAAGTATTACTCATTGCCTGTCTTTTCCGGCACGCTATCTTCAGATGAAATTCTTATGGACTCGGTCAGTGCGCGACTCATTGCGTGCCTTCCTGGCGCCCGACATTCCGGCGCTGCAATTTGCCATCAAGACGCTGCTCGGCGGCGGCCTGGCGCTTTGGTGCGCCATGCGCTTCGGGCTCGAGCAACCGCAGTGGGCCTTGATGACAGCCTTCATCGTCGCGCAACCGCTGTCCGGCATGGTGATCCAGAAGGGCATGGCGCGCCTGCTCGGCACCTTGGTTGGTACGGCCATGTCGGTCGTCTTCATGGGGATGTTCGCCCAGGCGCCCTGGCTGTTCCTGCTCGCCTTGGGGGCTTGGCTTGGGCTCTGTACCGCCTCGTCGACCTTGCTGCGCAGCGCCTGGTCCTACTCGTTCGTGCTGGCGGGCTACACGGTGGCGATCATCGGCCTGCCGGCCATCGCCCACCCGCTCACGGTATTCGACCAGGCGGTGGCGCGCTGCACCGAGATATCCCTCGGAATAATCTGCGCCACCTTCACCAGCGCCCTACTCTGGCCGCAGCGAGTCGAGCGCCAGCTCGCCAGACAGGCGAAGGATGCCTGGGAGTTTGGTATCCAGACGGCACGCTCGGCACTTAAGGGCGGGCGGCAGGAACGCCAAGGCCTGGTAGGCGTGTTGGGGCGCATCGTTGCGGTGGATGCCCAGCGCGAGCATGCCTGGTTCGAGGGCAACCGCGGGCGGCAAAGGGCGGTGGCTTTGCGGGTGTTGAGTCATGATCTGCTCAGCTTGTTGCGCCTGGCACGAGGGGTGGCCAGACAATGGAGCCAGCTGAGCGAGGATGAGGTGCATCAGTTAGCGCCCCGGTTGAGTCAGGTCGATCAGGCGTTGGCCGACCCCGATTCCCAGCGACTGGCCGAGTTGCTCGGTCAATTGATCGAGGATTCGGCCGCTGAAGACCTGTCGGCGGTACAGCAGTATTGCCTGGCGCGCCTGGCCGTCCTGGTACGCCAGGCGGGGGCGGCACTGGCTTCGCTGCAGGCCGTGGAGCGGGGTCAGGCGCCAGACGTCGCGCCATCGGCGCTGTCCTGGCATCGAGACCTGCAGACGGCCACTATTTATGGGCTGCGCAGCGCGTTGGCGTTCCTTGCCCTGTCCGCGTTCTGGCTGGCGACTGGATGGACGGCCGCCGCTGGTGCGCTGACGCTGACCTGCGTGGTGTGCAGCCTGTTTGCCAGTCGGGAGAACGCTGATCAGATCGGTTTCATGTTCCTGCGCGGAATCTTCTACGCCTTGCCTGTGGCGTTCTTCGTCGGACAGGTGCTGCTGCCGCAACTCAGCGGCTTTGCCATGCTTTGTCTGGCGCTCGGGACGCCATTGTTCTTCGGAACCCTAGGCATGGCCAAGCCTGCATTGGGCGCCACCGCTACTTCTTTCTGCCTGCATTTCATCGTGCTGTGCGCCCCGCAGAACACCATGCGTTATGACGTTGCATTCTTTCTCAACGAGGCCATCGCCATGGTCCTGGGTGTCGGATTTGCCGTTCTGGCATTTCGCCTGATTGTGGTTCGCAATCCGGCCTGGCTCAGTCGGCGCCTGCTCAAGGCTACGCTGGTCGACCTCTCGCGCCTGGCTAGGCAACCTTTGGCCAGTGCGGAAAACTGGTTCGGTGGTCGCATGGCGGACCGCATCCTCCAACTCGCGCGCCATGCCCCGATATTGCCGGAGCCGGTCCGGTCTCATTGGGCCGATGGCTTGGCCAGCCTGGATCTGGGCGATGAGCTCCTGCACTTGCGTCGCTGCCTGGCCGCCGGTGATAAGCCTGTGGGGCGTTCTGAGCAACAATTTCTGCGCCGCCTGGAAAAGGTTTTTCTGCAAGGCCCCGCGCCGCTTCATCGCCAGGCTCTGGATGAGCCGGTCGATGAATTGTTGAAGGCATTGCGCGCAGCCGGGAGCAGTATCGACAGGCGTTTGGCCCAGGCAGCTGTGCTGCAGTTGCAGCACAGCTGGCGGCAATGGTGCGAACAACAGGAGGCGAGCCATGAGCTTGCGTGAGTGGTCCCTGGGCGGCGTATTGCTCAGCCCATTTTTGATTTATGCATTGCTGGCGCTGTTGGTGACCGGTGTGCTGCGGTTTGGCCTGGAGCGCGTCGGCATGGCGCGCTGGATCTGGCATGAGGCGCTGTTCGATTGTGCGTTGTATGTTTGCGTGCTGGCTGCCCTGGTGGCGCTGACCGGGCGCTGGTGAAGGAGAAGAAGATGCATTCGATGTTGCGTGTGGCGGTCACCTTGTTGCTGGTGGTGGCGGCTTTGATCGCAGGCTATGGCCTCTGGCAGCACTACATGCTTTCACCCTGGACCCGTGATGCACGAATTCGCGCCGACGTGGTGGTCATCGCTCCGGACGTGTCGGGCTGGGTCACGGATCTCAAGGTTCGCGACAACCAGCAAGTGAAGGCAGGGGATCAGCTCCTGGAAATCGACCGCGAACGCTATCAGGCTGCGCTGGAAAAGGCTCGGGCGGTTGCTGATACGCGCCAGCAGCAATTGCGACTGCGTGAGCACGAGGCGTCCCGGCGTGCCAGTCTGGGTCCGCAGGCGATCAGCGCCGAGCTGCGTGAGAACGCTCAGATCAATGCCGATATTGCCCGCGGTGAGTCCCGCGAAGCTCAGGCCGAGGTCAAGGTCGCCGAACTGAACCTGGCGCGTAGCGAGCTACGCGCCCCGCGCGGTGGCCAGATCACCAACCTGCGGCTGGCCCAGGGTAATTTCGTGAGTGCTGGCGAACCGGTGATGGCGCTGGTGGATGACAGTTCGTTCTATGTGCAGGCCTATTTTGAAGAGACCAAGTTGCCGCGCATCAAGGTAGGCGCTCCGGCGGAGGTCTGGTTGATGAGCGCGGGACAACCGTTGCGCGGTACGGTGGAAAGCATCAGTCGCGGGATCACCGATCGTAATGCCAATCCGGATGCGCAGTTATTGGCGAATGTGGAGCCCACGTTCAACTGGGTGCGATTGGCGCAGCGGATTCCGGTGCGGATCAGGCTGGACCAGGTGCCGGAGGATGTTCAGCTGAGTGCCGGGATGACGGCGAGTGTGACGGTGGAGGAGGAGTGAGGGGCGAGGGCTCACCACAGATTGCCTGTCTGATGTGAGCAGCCATCAGCCCGACTATCCCGCACGACCAAAAGCCCGGATCCAATCCGGGCTTTTCGCTTCAGCCGCAGACGGCGTCTCAGCCGATGGTGATCGGCGGCAGTTCCGGCAGCTCGACGGACAGTTGCTGCTTGGGCGCCAGCACCTCGGCTTCACCATCCACCACTTGCTCGGCATTCTGGTTGAACACACGAGTCGCAATGCGCACACGATTCTTCGGCAGCTTCTCGAGGATCTCCAGTTCGACGGTCAGGCGGTCGCCCAGCTTCACCGGGCGGGTGAAGCGCAGTTGCTGGCCGAGGTAGATGGAGCCCGGGCCTGGCATTTCGCAGGCAATGGCCGCGCTGATCAGGGCGCCGGTGAACATGCCGTGGGCGATGCGCTCCTTGAACATCGTGCCAGCGGCGTACTCGGCGTCCAGGTGCACGGGGTTGCGGTCGCCGGATACGGCGGCGAAGAGTTGGATGTCACGCTCTTCGACAGTCTTGGCAAAGCTGGCTTTCTGTCCCACTTCGAGGGCGTCGTAGGGGATGTTAGTGACCTGGCTCATGCGGTCTCCTTGGCTTGCGGTTGAAGGGAGCGACGGTGGGCAAGCGATTGCTCCAGCCAGTCGATCAAGAATGCGGTCACCTCGTTCCGATTGCTCTCGTTGAGCAGTTCGTGACGGGCGCCCGGATAGAGTTTCAATTGCACGTTCCTGATTCCGGCCAGGCGTAAGGCGTCAGCCAGGTCCTGCAGGCGCCGGCCCTCACTGACCGGGTCGCGCTCGCCGCCGATCACCAGCAACGGCAGGTCGGGGTCGATCTGGGTCAACTGGCTGGGCGGTGTGATGCTCTGAAGCCCGCTCAGCAGGTCGAGCCACAATTGATTAGTGCAGCGGAAGCCGCAAAGCGGATCGCTGACGTATTTGTCGACTTCCTGCGGGTCGCGGCTCAACCAGTCGAAAGTCGTGCGATTGGGCTTGAATGCCTTGTTGAACGAGCCGAAAGATAGAAAATCGATCAATGCACTGCGGCCTTCAAGACCTTGTCGCCAGCGCTCGAAGCGAGCCACGAGTCTGGCCACGCGATACAGTGCGACAGGTTGGTAGTTGGAACCGGAAAGGATGGCGCCCTGCAGGCTGCAGCTATGTCGCATCAGGTACGCCTGGCCGATGTAGCTGCCCATGCTGTGGCCCAGCAGGAAGATCGGGGCCTGTGGGTGCTGCTGGCGGATATGGTGGTTCAGGCTTGCCAGATCGTCCACCACCTTGGCCCAGCCATCCTGTTCGGCATATAGGCCGAGGGTGCCGTGCTCGGCGCTCCTGCCATGGCCTCGTTGATCGTGCGCATAGAGTTCGAAGCCGGCTGCCACCAATGCTTCGCCAAGGCGCGCATAGCGCCCGCTGTGTTCGGCCATGCCGTGGCTGAGCATGATCACTGCCCTTGGCGGACCTTCGCCAGCCCAGTGGTTGACGTACAGGGGGACTGCATCGCTGGCGTCGAGCCAGAAGGCGTCATGGCGCATGGCCGATCCTTATGCCGGGGGGTCGACGCATTGTGCACGGGTGGCCCGCCGGCGCAAAGTCCGGCGGCGGCCACTGGCGAGCGGTAATACGTGAGGGGCAAGATTCACGTGGTCAATGACGGGGCTCGACTATTTGCGTGGTGCCGGGGAGCTGCTAATTTCCGAGCAGCCCCGCAGCGCGGGCCAGACACTTTCAGGGCAGAGAGGACAAGAACAAATGCAACCTGATTTCTGGAGCGACAAACGCCCGGCCGGCGTACCTAATACTGTCGATCTGACTGCCTACAAGTCGGTGATCGAAGTATTCGAGCGGTCCTGCAAAAAATTCGCTGACCGCCCGGCTTTCAGCAACCTGGGGGTGACCCTGACTTACGCCGAGCTGGATCGCCATTCCGCTGCTTTTGCTGCCTATCTGCAGAAACACACCGACCTCAATCCCGGCGACCGCATCGCCGTGCAGATGCCCAACGTCCTGCAGTACCCCATTGCGGTATTTGGCGCCTTGCGGGCCGGGCTCATCGTGGTGAACACCAACCCACTGTACACGGCTCGCGAGATGCGTCACCAGTTCAAGGACGCCGGCGTGCGCGCACTGGTGTACATCAACCTGTTTGGCAAACTGGTCGAGGAGGTGTTGCCGGACACCGAGATCGAATACCTGATCGAGGCGCGCATGGGAGACATGTTGCCAAGCCTCAAGGGGTGGCTGGTCAACGCTCTGGTGAAGAAGGTGAAGAAGATGGTTCCCGACTTCCATCTGCCCCAGGCAGTGTCCTTCAAGGATGCGCTCAAGCACGGCCAAGGGCACGCGCTGCGACCGGTCAGGGTCGGCCTCGATGATATCGCCGTGCTGCAGTACACCGGAGGCACGACGGGAGTGGCCAAGGGCGCCATGCTCACCCACGGCAACCTGGTGGCGAACATGCAGCAGGTGGATGCCTGCCTGTCGCAGCTCGGGCCAAATGGGGCACCGCTGATGAAGCAGGGCCAGGAGATCATGATCGCGCCGCTGCCGCTTTACCACATCTATGCTTTCACGGCGAATTGCATGTGCATGATGGTAAACGGCAACCACAACATCCTCATCACTAACCCGCGAGACATCCCCGGTTTCATCAAGGAACTCAAGAAGTGGCGCTTCTCGGCGCTTCTTGGCCTCAACACGCTTTTTGTCGCGCTGATGGACCATCCGGAATTCAAGAGTCTGGACTTCTCCAATCTCAAGGTCACCAACTCGGGCGGCACGGCCCTGGTCAAGGCCACGGCCGAACGATGGCAGGCGATGACTGGTTGCTCGGTCGTCGAGGGCTACGGTCTTACCGAAACCTCTCCCGTAGCCAGCACCAACCCATATGGCGACCAGGCGCGCCTGGGTACCGTGGGCATCCCGGTGCCGGGTACGGCATTCAAAACCATCGATGACAATGGCAGCGAACTGCCGTTGGGCGAGCGCGGGGAGCTGTGCATCAGGGGGCCGCAGGTGATGAAGGGTTATTGGCAGCGCCCGGAGGCCACGGCCGAAGTGCTCGACGATGATGGCTGGCTGCGAACCGGCGACATCGCGGTGATCGACCCGGACGGCTACGTGCGCATCGTCGATCGCAAGAAGGACCTGATCATCGTTTCCGGTTTCAACGTCTACCCGAACGAGATCGAAGACGTGGTCATGGCCCATCCAATGGTGGCCAGCTGCGCGGCTATCGGCGTGCCGGACGACAAGTCCGGCGAGGCAGTGAAACTGTTCGTGGTGCCGCGCGAGGGGGGGGTCAGCGTCGAGGAGCTTAAGGCCTACTGCAAGGAGAATTTCACCGGCTACAAGGTGCCCAAGCACATCGTGCTCAAGGCGGCCCTGCCGATGACTCCAGTTGGCAAGATCCTGCGTCGCGAGCTACGCGATATCGCGTGAGGAAGACGGGCAGGGCGGGCAACCCGCCCTGCCGCAGCGGCATGCTCCTTAACTTGGCAACCCTGCCTTGCGCGCAGGATTTCCACCTTGCGTCCCCTCGCGACTTGGGTTGTAGCGGCTCTGAGGCCCCGGTTTTCGCCGTTTATCGGCGACTTAGAGTCGGAACTCCAAAAGTGACCAATATATAATTGGTGGTCATTAATGTGACTGGCTGGGGCAGGTTTGGTACTAGTGAGGCTCTGGCAAAGCTGCTACTCTCGGCGCGCTTTTTGCCCTGCCTGGGGTAAAAAGTTGCATACAACACAACAAACAACTGCCTGAGGGCAGTGAAGATCAGCTGTTGCTTAGGAGTGGGCCTCCATGACCGAAAACTTCTGGAAGGACAAATATCCAGCAGGCGTTCCTGCTGAGATCAATGCCGATCAGTACGCCAATATCCAGGCGGTATTGAAACAGTCCTGCCAACGCTTTGCCGACAAGCCCGCTTTCAGCAACCTGGGCAAGACCCTGACCTACGGCGAGCTGTACGAGCTCTCCGGAGCCTTCGCCGCCTACCTGCAGAACCATACCGACCTCAAGCCAGGCGATCGCATCGCCGTGCAGATGCCGAACATCCTGCAGTATCCGGTCGTTGTGTTCGGCGCTATGCGCGCCGGCCTGATCGTGGTCAATACCAACCCGCTGTACACTGCGCGGGAGATGGAGCATCAGTTCAATGACGCCGGGGCAAAGGCCTTGGTGTGCCTGGCCAACATGGCCCACCTGGCCCAGGAAGTCCTGCCCAAGACGGGCATCCGCCACGTGATCGTCACTGAAGTTGGCGACCTGCTGCCGACCTTCAAGCGCCTGCTGGTCAATGCCGTGATCAAGCACGTGAAGAAAATGGTCCCGCCCTATAGCCTGCCCCAGGCGGTCAAGCTCAACGATGCCCTGGCCAAGGGCCGCGGCCGCGCTTTCACGGAGGCCAGCCCGCACAGTGGTGATATCGCCGTGCTGCAGTACACCGGCGGCACCACTGGCGTGGCCAAGGGCGCGATGCTGACCCATCGTAACCTGGTGGCCAACATGCTCCAGGTCAAGGCGTTGATGGGGGCCAATATGAGCGATGGCAGGGAGATTCTCATCGCTCCGCTACCGCTCTATCACATCTATGCTTTTACCTTTCATTGCATGGCGATGATGCTGATCGGCGGCCACAACATCCTGATCACCAACCCTCGCGATCTGCCGAGCATGGTCAAGGAGCTTTCCCAGTGGAAGTTCACCGGCTTCGTGGGGCTCAACACTCTGTTTGTCGCCCTGTGCAACAACGAGGAGTTCCGCAAGCTGGACTTCTCTTCCCTCAAGGCAACCTTCTCCGGTGGCATGGCGCTGCAGCAAGCCACTGCGGAACGCTGGAATGACGTCACCGGCTGTGCCATCTGCGAAGGCTTCGGCATGACCGAAACCAGCCCCGTTGTGTCGGTGAACACCTTCGAGAAGAACGAGATTGGCACTATCGGCATCCCCGTCCCCTCAACCTTGTGCAAGGTAATCGACGATGCCGGCAACGAGTTGCCCCTGGGCTCCGTGGGCGAGCTGTGCGTCAAGGGTCCGCAAGTCATGAAGGGCTACTGGCAGCGCCAGGAAGCCACCGACGAAATCCTCGACGCTGATGGTTGGCTGAAGACCGGCGACATCGCAGTGATCCAGGAAGATGGCTACATGCGCATCGTCGACCGCAAGAAAGACATGATCCTGGTGTCCGGTTTCAATGTGTATCCGAACGAGTTGGAAGATGTCCTCGCCACCCTGCCGGGCGTGCTGCAATGTGCGGCCATTGGCATCCCGGATGAGAAATCCGGCGAGGCGATCAAGATCTTCGTGGTCGCCAAGCCGGGTGCGAGCCTGACCAAGGAACAGGTGATGGAGCACATGCGCAGCAACGTCACTGGTTACAAGATGCCCAAGGCCGTCGAGTTCCGCGATGCGCTGCCGACGACCAACGTAGGCAAGATACTGCGCCGTGAGCTGCGTGATGAAGAGCTGAAAAAGCTTGCCGCGAAGAAGGAGCAGATCAAGGCCTGATACCTTCGCGCGCTGCACCCAAGGCCCCGCAATGCGGGGCCTTTTCGTTTGACGGAGAGTCCATTGCGCAGCGCTGCAGGCTGGCAGCTACAAGGTAGGTCGCGCTCCACCGGGCCACTGTCGACGCCGCGTTTGGATGCGATGATCGATGTAATAAGCGTCATCCAACCCTGTGCGCGACGGGGCGCCGCCATTGGGCGAAATCTGCGACAATCCCGTCCTTGCCGAACAGACCTGCCAGACCGAACGGACCCGATGACCGCGCAATCCCCTAGCCCCGAACAACTCCTGCAGCGACTTGACCTGGTCATGTGTGGTGATCGCCATCGCCTGCGCCGCCAACTCCACGAACTGCGCAAGCACCCGGACGAGACGAAGCTGGCGCAGTGGGTGGAGCGCTTCCAGGCATCCGCGGCGAGGGTTGAGGCGCGGCGCACCAGTGTCCCGAAGATGCGCTATGACGATGCTCTGCCCATTGCCGCCAAGCGCGACGAGATCAAGGCGGCGCTGGAAAAGCATCAGGTTCTGGTGGTCGCGGGTGAAACCGGCTCGGGCAAGACCACCCAGCTGCCGAAAATCTGCCTGGAGATCGGCCGCGGCACCCAAGGCTTGATCGGACACACCCAGCCGCGTCGGCTGGCTGCTCGCAGTGTGGCGACCCGCGTGGCCGAGGAAATTGGCAGCCCTCTGGGCGAGCTGGTGGGCTACCAGGTGCGCTTCGAGGACCAGTCCAACGAACGCAGTCTGATCAAGCTGATGACCGACGGCATCCTGCTGGCCGAAACCCAGCATGACCGCTACCTCGAGCGCTACGACACGATCATCGTCGACGAGGCCCACGAACGAAGCCTCAATATCGACTTCCTCCTCGGCTACCTGAAGACGCTACTGCCGCGCCGGCCCGACCTCAAGCTGATCATCACCTCCGCCACCATCGACCTGGAGCGCTTCTCCAAACACTTCAGTGATGCCCCTATCATCGAGGTGTCCGGGCGCACCTACCCGGTGGACACCTGGTACCGCCCGCTTGCGGCCGAGGTGGATGAGGACGGCGAGGCGCTGTTCGACGACCTGTCCGTCGACCAGGGCATCCTCCGCGCACTCGACGAGATCGCCAGCCATGAACGCGAAGTGGACAAGCGTCCCGGCGACGTGCTGGTGTTCCTGCCCGGCGAGCGGGAGATCCGTGACTGCGCTGAGGTGCTACGCAAGGCCAACTTGCGGCACACCGAAGTACTGCCGCTCTATGCGCGGCTGACCCCGGCCGAACAGCAGAAAATCTTCCAGCCGATGCCGGGCCGCAAGATCGTCCTGGCCACCAACGTGGCGGAAACCTCGCTCACGGTGCCTGGCATCCGCTATGTGATCGACAGCGGCACCGCGCGTATCAGCCGCTACAGCTACCGCGCCAAGGTTCAGCGCCTCCCTGTGGAGGCCGTCTCGCAAGCCAGTGCCAACCAACGCAAGGGCCGCTGCGGTCGGGTCGAACCCGGCATCTGCATACGCCTGTACAGTGAAGAAGACTTCCTCTCCCGCCCGGCCTTTACCGACCCCGAGATCCTGCGCACCAACCTGGCAGCGGTGATCCTGCAGATGCTCCATTTGCGACTGGGCGATATCGAGGCCTTCCCCTTCATCGAGCCGCCGGACAGCAAGGCCATCAAGGACGGCTTCACCCTGCTGCAGGAACTCTCGGCCGTAAACCGCGAGGGCCAACTGACGCCGATTGGTCGACAACTCGCACGGTTGCCCATCGATCCGCGCCTTGGTCGCATGGTTCTGGAAGGCGTACGCCTGGGCAGCCTCGACGAAGTGTTGATCGTCGCCAGTGCGCTGTCCGTGCAGGACCCGCGCGAGCGTCCGATGGACCGCCAGCAGGCCGCCGACCAGGCCCATGCGCAATGGAAGGATGTCGATTCCGACTTCGCCGCACTGATCAATCTCTGGCGCGGCTTCGAAGAGCAACGCCAGGCGCTGGGCTCCAATGCCCTGCGCACCTGGTGCCGGAAGAACTTCCTCAACTACCTGCGCCTGCGCGAATGGCGCGATGCGCATCGCCAGTTGGTGTTGATCTGCCGAGAGTTGAAACTGTTCCCGGAAAACTCCCCACGTAGGAGCGAGCTTGCTCGCGAAGCAGACTCCTCGGCGCAGAAGGTCTTCAGCGGCAGAGAAATTCGCCAGCAAGCTGACCCCGGCAAGGGAGGGGAGGTTCCCGGGCGCACTATCGACTACGCCAAGGTCCACAAGGCCATCCTCTGCGGCCTGCTTAGCCAGATCGGCCAGAAGAGCGAGGAGGGTGACTACCTCGGCGCACGCCAGCGCCGTTTCTGGATTCACCCAGGCACGGCCATTTCCAAGAAGCGCCCGCAATGGATCATGGCGGCCGAACTGGTGGAGACCACCAAACTGTTCGCGCGTATGGTGGCCAAGATCGAACCCGACTGGCTGGAGCCGCTGGCCGGCCACCTGGTGAAGAAAAATCATCTGGAGCCGCATTGGGAGAAACGCCGTGGCCAGGTGGTGGCCTATGAGCAGGTCACGCTCTACGGACTGATCATTGTCGGCCGTCGAGCGGTGCACTACGGCCCAATTGACCCAGAAGTCTCCCGTGAGCTGTTCATCCGCGAGGGCCTGGTGCGTGGTGAAATCCACAGCAAGGCCAAATGCCTGTCGGCCAACCGTCAGCTACTGGAAAAGCTCGACGAACTGGAGGCCAAGGCTCGTCGCCGCGACATCCTGGCCGACGAGGAAACCCTGTTCGGCTATTACGCGGCGCGATTGCCGGCGGACATCTACCAGACCGCTAGCTTCGAGAAGTGGTATGAACGCGAGCGTGCCGGCAATCCTCAGCTGTTGATCATGCGCGAGGAAGACGTGCTGGCTCGGGAGGCCAGTGAAGTGACCGCTGCGCAGTACCCGGACAAGCTGCGCCTGGGCGAGTTGGAACTGCCGCTGAGCTATCACTTCGAGCCCGGCCATGTGCGCGATGGCGTGACCCTGCGTGTACCCGCACCGCTGCTACCGCAACTGCCACCCGAGCGGCTGGAGTGGCTGGTGCCTGGCCTGCTGGAGGCCAAGTGCGTGGCCTTGGTGCGCAACCTGCCCAAATCGATTCGCAAGAACTTCGTGCCCGTGCCGGATTTCGTCAAGGCGGCCCTGGCCAAGCTGGTGTTCGCTCAGGGCTCGTTACCTGAGGCGCTGGGCCGTGAGCTGCAGCGCATGACTGGCGCCCGCGTGCCGGAGGATGCCTGGCCGGAAGCAACGGCACAGTTGGACAGCCACCTGAAGATGAACCTGGAAGTGGTCGACGCTCGCGGCAAGTTCCTCGGCGAGGGCCGTGACCTGGTGGAAATCACTGCACGCTTTGCCGAGGCCAGCCAGGCTGCGCTCGCTATCCCGCAGACGCAGAAAGAACAGAAACCGGTCGAGGCCAAGGGATTTACCGCATTGGCGGAAAAAACCCAGCAGAAGGTCGCGGGCCTATCCATGACCGTTTACCCGGCGCTGGTTGAGGAGGGTGGTGCGGTGAAGGAGGGGCGGTTCCCGACCCAGGCCGAAGCAGAATGGCAGCACCGTCGTGCTTTGCAGCGCCTGCTCCTGCAGCAGTTGGCGGAAACGGCCAAGTTCCTGCGCAGCAAGCTGCCGGGCCTGACCGAGCTGGGCCTGCTTTATCGCGACATGGGGCGCGTCGATGCGTTAGTGGAGGACATCCTCCTGGCCAGCCTCGATACCTGCATCCTCGAAGACGAAGCAAGGCTGCCACGCGATGGTGCGGCCCTGGCCTCCCTGGCGGAAAAGAAGCGCGGTGCCTGGGCTGAGCATGCTGAGCGGCTTGCCCGGCTGACCCTGGACATCCTCAAGCTCTGGCACGGCCTGCAAAAGCGCTTCAAGGGCCGTATAGACCTGGCCCAGGCTGTGGCCTTGAACGATATCAAGGCGCAACTCGGCAACCTGGTCTATCCGGGTTTTGTTCGCGAAACGCCGGCGGAGTGGCTCAAGGAAATCCCGCGCTACCTCAAGGCCATCGAGCAGCGCTTCGACAAGATCGCTGCGCAATTGCAGCGCGACCGAGTCTGGTCCGGCGAACTGGCTGGCTATTGGGAGCAGTACAAGGCACGCCTGGCCAAGCATGCGCAGGAGGGCAAGCGTGATCCCAACCTGGTGCTCTATCGCTGGATGCTGGAGGAGTACCGCGTGTCCCTGTTTGCCCAGCAACTGGGAACCAAGCTGCCAGTCTCGGACAAGCGCCTGTCCAAGCATTGGGCGACGGTAGAGCCCTGATCCGGATGTGAGTGCGAATTCATTTGGACTTGTGAAATAAGGCTCTTAGGGGCATCAGTCACTGGCTCTGCCTGTGACGATTGAAATGTGCCGACTAGCAGGATGAAGTCGGGATTCTGTGTAGCAGCGAGCTTGCTCGCGAAAGATCGCGCTCGGGCTGTTCGCGAGCAAGAACTCTGCGTCCCCCTTGTTCCTACAGGTTCAGCTGTGAGTCTGAGCGCGAAGATTGGTTCCGGCCCCTTCCAGGGGGCAAAAAGCAAGTTCATGTTCCAGGAAGGTGGATATTTACTCGCAAAGCAGGCCCACGGCCGTAGGTTGAGTGGAGCGAAGCGATACCCAACAGAGGTGATGCAGATGCCGGAAATCCCTCACCCCCGGTCTGACTCCCAGCGGGCGAGGGGGATCAGTGCTCCACCTGCCACCAACTGGGCAACAGCCGCCGCACTTCCGGCTGAGCGAAACGGTCGTCCATCAGATGCACCACGCCCTGGTCCTCGGTAGTGCGGATGACCCGGCCCGCCGCCTGCACCACTTTCTGCAGGCCGGGGTAAAGGTACGTGTAGTCGTAGCCGGTGCCAAAGAGCATGGCCATACGCTGGCGTATTTGCTCGTTTACCGGATTCAGCTGCGGTAGGCCGAGGGTGGCGACGAAAGCACCGATCAGGCGCTCGCCCGGTAGGTCGATCCCCTCACCGAACGCGCCGCCGAGCACGGCGAAACCAATGCCCTGGCTGCCGGCTTCGAAACGCTGGATAAAGGTCTGCCGCTCGGTTTCATCCATCTGCCGTGCCTGGAGCCACGTCGGTACTTGCGGATGCTCACGGCCGAACAGAGCGGCCACTTGCTGCAGGTAGTCGTAGCTGCTGAAAAAGGCGAGGTAATTACCTGGCCGCCCGGCGTATTGCCGCGCCATCAGTTCGACGATGGCGGCGAGCGAGCGGGCGCGATGCTGATAGCGGGTGGAAATGCCTTGAGCGACATGCACCTGTAGCTGCTGGGCGCTGAAGGGCGAGTCCACTTCCAGCCAGGGCGTGTTTGGGGCCAGGCCCAGGAGGTCACTGTAGTAATGACGAGGGTTCAGCGTGGCGGAGAACAGCACGGTAGAACGGCTGGTCGCAAAGCGTGGGGCGAGGAAGGGCGCTGGCACCAGGTTGCGCAGGCAGATGCGCGACAGGCTGCGCCCGGTCTTGGTGGGGCGCTTGGCGATGTCGAACAACGAGTGCCGGTCGAACTGCTCGGCCATCCGGCCGAACTGCAGGGCCTGAAAATAGAACTCCTGCAAGGTGCTGTCGACCGCAGCCGGATTGTCGGTGAGATAGTCGGTGATGGCTGAGACCGCATTCTGCAAGGCGCCGAGCAGCTTCTGCGGTGGCAGGTCGTAGGCCGCGTAGTCTTCGTCCTGTTCCTTGTTCAGGGCATTCCAGCAACGCTCGATGCGATCCAGCGGTTTCTTCAGCACGGCGGGGGCGCTTTTACGCAACGCCTTGAACCCGAACTGGTCGAGTTCGACCGAGTACATCTTGCGTGCCCGTTCCACCAGATTGTGGGCTTCGTCCACCAGCACGGCCACGCGCCATTGATTGGCGCTCGCCAGGCCATGGAGCAAGGCGCTGGAGTCGAAGTAGTAGTTGTAGTCACCGACGGTTACATCGCTCCAGCGTGCCAGTTCCTGGGCGAGGTAGTAGGGGCAAACCTGGTGCGCCAAGGCGACTTCACGCAGGGCTTGGCGGTCCAGCCAGCGTTGCTCGACGGCAGCGTGGCGGGCGGCGGGCAGGCGGTCGTAGAACCCCATCGCGAGAGGGCAGGACTCGCCGTGACAGGCTTTGTCCGGGTGTTCGCAGGCCTTGTCGCGGGCGACCAGTTCGAGCACCCGCAGCGGAATGGATGACTCGACCGGGCTCAGCTTGCGCAGCGAATCCAGCGCCAGTTGGCGGCCAGGGGTCTTGGCGGCGAGGAAGAACAGCTTATCTAGCTGCTGGCGCTCGAAGGCCTTGAGCAGCGGGAAGAGGGTACCGAGGGTCTTGCCGATTCCTGTTGGCGCCTGGGCCAGGAGGCAGCAGCCGGTGCTCACGGCCTTGTAGGCGGCTTCGGCGAGTTGGCGCTGGCCCTGTCGGAATGTCGGGTGTGGGAATGTGAGGGCATCCAGGGCAGCGTTGCGTTCGCCCGCGTGGGTGAGCTCCTGCTCAGCCCAGGCGAGAAAGCGCTGGCAGTGTTCCTCAAAGAAAGCGCGGAGACTGCAGGCCGTGTGGCGTTCGGCGAACAGGGTTTCCTGTTGGCTGCTGATATCGAAGTACACCAGCGCCAGTTCGATATCGCTCAACCCCTCCTTCTGGCAGAGCAGCCAGCCGTAGATCTTCACCTGCGCCCAGTGCAGTTCGCGGTGGTTGGCCGGCTGGCGCTGCAGGTCGCCCCGGTAGGTTTTCACTTCCTCCAGGCGGTTCGATGCCTGATCGTAGCCGTCTGCGCGTCCGCGTACCTGCAAGGGGCCGAACTCGCCGCTCAGCGCGACTTCAGGCTGGTAACCGTCGCCACGACGAGCGGCCACCAAAGTGTGTCCGGCGATGCCTTCTTGGGCGGTGGGAGCGGGGGTGAAGCGCAGGTCCAGGTCGCCGCGCTTGGCGGTGAACTCGCAGAGCGCACGTACGGCAATGTGGTAAGCCACGCTCAGGCGTCCGCCCATTGTACGTAGCAGACTTCCACGGGGATGCCGTGCTGGGTGCAGTACTCCAGCCAGCGCAGTTGATTGTCCTGCAGGCGATCGCCCGGGCCTTTCACTTCGATCAGGCGATATCGCTGCTCGTCTGGCCAGAACTGGATCAGGTCTGGCAGGCCGGATCGGTTCGCCTTGATGTGGGCCAGGATACGCAGGAAGCAGGCCTTGAGGTGGGCTGCCGGCAGGCAAGCCAGGGCCTGTCCCAGCAGCTCCTCGCTGAGGTTTCCCCAATGGACGAAGGGCGATAGCAGGCCCATCTTGGCGACATAGGTGTGACGGATGCTGGCTTTGTATTCGCCGCTGTCCAGTTGCGCGAGGCGGGCGCTGAACAGCTCTGCACGGCGCAGGGCGAAATCCGGGCTGAGCAGGTCTGCGGGGCCACTGTGGAAGGGGTGGAAGAACGCCCCGGGCAGGGCGCTGAAGATCACGTCCCAGCACAACAAACCAAACAGCGAGTTGAGCAGAGTGTTCTCGACGTAATGCACGGGCGCTCGCTCTTCCTGTAAGTGCAGCAGCACAGCGTGCTCGACAGATAGCGGCTCCGATGGCAGGGGTAGGGTCAGGTCCAGGCGGCGGATTGGCGCGCGCTCGGCCGGCAGTGTCCTGGGCAACCCGAGCCTGCGTCGCAGGCGCAGGAGGATGCGCGTGAGCTGCTGCTGCTCCTCCTCGCTTTCCGGCTGCTCGCTGGCGGCCTGCGCCAGGTCGAAGGCGTCGGCGTAGGCCGCGTACCTCTCCAGTACGCGAATGCGGCGTACCCGTGCGCCGGCGTACTCGCAGGTCGAATAAAGCTCCAGGGCCGGCCCGAACTGTCCGCAGCGTTCACAGTGCTGGGCGATCTGAAACAACAACTTGCGCCGTCGGGCATCCAGCCAGGGGTTGGTGTGGGGCTTGCGGGGGATGGCGGTCAGCACTTCGTCCAGATCGTCTCCGGCCTCGAAGCGTTCACGGCAACGGTGGAGGTGCAGGTAGTACTCGAGGTCGGCACGTTCGCGGAAGCCGCGCGCGGTGGCGTCGATCTCGACCTTTTCGTACTGGTAGATGCCCAGGTCGGCCAGGACGAACTCCGACCAGTCCTGATAGAGGTTGCCGAAGAACATCAAGCGCAGCCGGTCGCAGAGGTCCATCAGCGTCAGGGCGTAAACGCGATCGCGGCTGGCTGGCGCCCAATCGGCGAAGGTGCGCGGTTGCGGATGTTGATCCCGCAGGGCTTCGAGGCGCTCGGCCTTGCGCCCCTGAGCCTTGCCGAAGCAGGCATCCACTTCGGCCAGGGTCAGCAGCCCGAAGAGCTGTGCCAGTTCAAGCTGCGGTGCTTCATCGACCCAGCCGAGTTCCGCCAGCGGTGCGGCGGCTTTGAGAGTGTCGCCAATTTCCGCGTAATTCAGCTTGCTGGCGCGAAACAGTGTGCCCTTGCGCATCACCATGCGCACCAGCAGCGCCTGGGAGCCACGAGGCAGGGCGGAAAAACATTCGATGAAGCTTTGCTCCTCGACCTCGAGCAGGTCGCTGTAGCGCTCGCTGATCCAGCCCAGCAGGGTGTGGAAGTTGTTCAGGTAGTAAAAAGGGTCGTCGAGGGCGGCGGGCATGGTGGGGTTGAAGGCCGAATATCACTGTTGATTCATACAGATATCAGGCCTGCCCCTGAGGCGGCAATTGGAATTCGATGAGAGGGTTCAGCCCACTCGGCGCTCGGCCCTCACTTGCTTGCGCGCGGCGAGCAGATAGCAATCGGTATCCAGGCCGCCTCCCTGGCAGCATTGGCCGACCAGGGTGGTGCCGATGCGCAGGTTGCCGGAGCACAGGATGGGCGTGCGCTGGAGGCTGAGGCGGCCGGCTGGGCCATCGGTGCTGGGATTCAGGGCAGTGGCAGGTGCATTTATCTCACGAATTCACTTCGCGGCAGGAAAATTAGACCGATTCTGCGGGCGCCGTGGGGTTCGAGAAATTATTTATTTTGTCGCTCCTGAAATTAAAAAGACCTTTATTCAAAGCCTTCTGCCACGCGGGCCCCGCGCTTTCCGTGCGGGCAGCTTTTTCCTAGCCAGCGACTACAAAAATCATAATTTCGCGAATCCTTCGCTCTGAACAGAATGCGGCCAACACCCCCACAGTTATCCGCAACAGCAGAACAACACTGATCAGAATCAGAGGAGGCAAGCCATGACCGACCTGAATCAAACCGCGTTTCAGAAGTACGCGGACAGGGCAGTTGAAAACATAGAAATAGATACGCTTGTCGTTGGCGCCGGTCAGGCCGGCGTGGCTATGAGTGAGCACCTGAGCAAACTCGGGGTACCGCACCTCGTCCTGGAGCGCAATCGTATTGCCGAAGCCTGGCGCACGGGGCGCTGGGACTCGCTGGTTGCTAATGGTCCGGCCTGGCACGATCGCTTCCCAGGCCTGGAGTTCGACGGTCTCGACCCCGACGCCTTTGCGCCGAAAGAGCAGGTTGCGGCTTACTTCGAGGCCTACGCCAAGAAGTTCAACGCCCCCGTTCGCACGGGCGTGGAAGTGAAGAAGGTGGTCCGCAATGCTGACCGTCCCGGTTTCACCATTGAAACCTCCAAGGGAGTGATCCAGGCAAACCGAGTGGTTTCTGCAACCGGGCCTTTCCAGCGGCCAATTATCCCGCCGATCGCTCCTAAGGATGAGACGCTCATACAGATCCACTCTGCCGAGTACCGTAATCCGGGGCAATTGCCCGATGGTGCCGTCCTGGTAGTGGGCGCCGGGTCGTCGGGGGTACAGATTGCCGATGAACTGCAACGTGCCGGCAAGAAGGTTTACCTCTCGGTTGGACCGCACGATCGTCCCCCGCGTGCCTATCGCAACCGTGATTTCTGCTGGTGGCTGGGCGTGCTGGGCGAATGGGATGCGGAGGCCGCCAGGCCCGGCAAGGAGCACGTCACCATTGCAGTGAGCGGTGCTCGTGGCGGTCATACCGTGGACTTCCGTGGCTTGGCGCATCAGGGGATCACGCTTGTTGGTCTGACGAAGTCGTTCGATGACGGTGTCGTGGCCTTTCAATCGGATCTTGCAGACAACCTTGCTCGCGGCGATGAGAACTATCTGTCATTGCTTGATGCTGCTGACGCTTATATCGCCCGCAATGGTCTTGATTTGCCGGAAGAGCCTGAAGCCCGCGCTACGTTCCCGGATCCGGAGTGTGTGACCAATCCCATTCTTGAGCTCGATCTGGCCGAGGCTGGGGTGACCTCAATCGTCTGGGCAACCGGTTATGCAGTTGATTTCAGCTGGCTGAATGTCAACGCCTTCGACGCAAACGGTAAGCCGCAGCACCAGCGCGGCGTCTCCACCGAGCCTGGCGTTTATTTTCTGGGCCTGCCGTGGTTGTCGCGTCGTGGCTCTACGTTCATCTGGGGCGTTTGGCACGATGCCAAGCACATTGCTGACCATATCGCCACGCAGCGCAAGTACCTCGCCTATCGCGATTCATCGCAACGCCGCTCAGCAGACTGATCGACAGGAAAGTCCTGATGGCACGTGCCCTGATTCGCAGGTTCAAAAAGTCAGAATAATGGAAGCAAGTTGATGCCTACTCATACCCGCATTCGCATGTTCAACACCAAAGATACGTACCCAAACCAGACGCTGGACAACGACCTCTGCCAGGCCGTGCGCGCTGGCAACACCGTCTATGTTCGCGGCCAGGTCGGCACCGACTTCGAAGGCCGCCTGGTCGGGCTCGGCGACCCGCGCGCCCAGACCGAACAGGCAATGAAGAACGTCAAACAGCTGCTGGAAGAGGCCGGTAGCGACCTGTCGCACATCGTGAAAACCACCACTTACTTGATCGACCCACGCTATCGCGAGCCGGTTTACCAGGAGGTCGGCAAGTGGCTCAAGGGTGTGTTCCCGATCTCCACTGGCCTGGTGGTATCTGCCCTGGGGCAGCCACAGTGGCTGATGGAGATCGATGTGATCGCGGTGATCCCGGACGACTGGAAGTCGGCGCAGGCATAAGGAGCAGGGCATGACATTCTCCATCGTTGGTCGTTGCCCGGAAACGGGGCAGCTCGGCATCGCCATCAGCTCCTCCAGTATCGCCGTCGGTGCCCGCTGCCCCTGGCTACGGGCTGGGGTTGGTGCGGTAGCGACCCAGAACGTGACCTTGCCGGCGCTGGGGCCGCAGATCCTCGATCTGCTCGACGGCCAACAGATGGAGCCGGCTGCAGCCCTGGAGCGTGCCCTGAGCAGCAATGGCTGGAGCCAGTATCGCCAGGTGACCGTGATCGACGGCCAGGGTCGCTCTGCTCTGTTCAGCGGTAGCGAGGCGCTTGGTCTCCATAACGCCGTGGCCGGAGAGCAGTGCGTGGCGGCCGGCAACTTGTTGTCCAGTCCCCAGGTCATCGAGGCCATGGTGCATGCTTTCGAGGCGGCTCCAGGTCAATTGGCTGACCGCTTGCTGGCTGCCATGCAGGCGGCGATGGCGGCCGGCGGGGAAGCCGGGCCAGTGCACTCGGCAGCATTGAAAGTGGTGGGAGATCTGACTTGGCCGATCGTCGACCTGCGCGTCGACTGGGCTGATGAGGACCCGATCGGCCAGTTGGGCGATCTCTGGCACGCCTACAAGCCGCAGATGCAGGACTATCTGACCCGCGCGCTGGATCCGACGGCTGCACCCAGCTACGGAGTGCCCGGCGATGAGTGAGCCGCGCAGCCAGGCCCTGCTGGCGCGTCTGGTAGGCTTTGCCACCGTCAGCCGGGATTCCAATCTGGAGCTGATCGAGTTCATTCGCGACTACCTGGCCGGGTTAGGGGTGGCGAGCGAGCTGTTCTATAACGCCGAGCGCACCAAGGCCAACCTGTTCGCCACCCTCGGTCCGAGTGACCGGGGTGGCATTGTGTTATCCGGGCATACGGACGTGGTGCCGGTGGACGGGCAGGCCTGGACCGTGGATCCATTCAAGCTGACGGAAAGGGAGGGGCGGCTATACGGGCGTGGCACCGCCGATATGAAAGGCTTCATCGCATCGGTCCTGGCCGCGGTGCCGGGCCTGCTCGCGAAACCGTTACGGATGCCGGTGCACTTGGCTTTCTCCTATGACGAGGAAGTGGGTTGCTTGGGTGTCAGGCCCATGCTGGCCGAGTTGGAAAAACGACCGAACAAGCCACGCTTGTGCCTGATCGGCGAGCCGACTGAGCTCAAACCGGTCCTCGGCCACAAGGGAAAACTCGCGATGCGCTGTCAGGTCCAGGGTGCCGCTTGCCATTCGGCCTACGCCCCCTACGGCGTCAACGCCATCGAGTACGCGGCGCGGCTGATCGGCAAGCTGGGCGAAATAGGCGCCGAGCTGGCGCAGCCAGAGCGGCACGATGAACGTTTCGACCCGCCTTTCTCCACGGTGCAAACCGGCACTATCAAGGGGGGGAGGGCGCTTAATATCGTGCCAGCCGAGTGCGAGTTCGATTTTGAAGTACGAGCCTTGCCTGACTTCGACGCCCAGCAGGTAGCGGAAGAATTGCAGCGCTTCGCCGAGCATGAACTGCTGCCGCGAATGCAGAGCGTCCAGCCCGACACGGGTATTCGCCTGCGACCGCTGAGCGCCTATCCTGGCCTGGCAACAGGCCCGGGCAGTGAGGCGGCGCAGCTGCTGGCGCACCTGAGCGATTCGACGGAGTTCGGTACGGTGGCATACGGAACCGAAGGCGGGCTGTTCGACCAAGCCGGTATTCCCGCTGTGGTGTGTGGCCCGGGGAGCATGGACCAGGGACACAAGCCGGATGAGTTTGTCAGTTGCGAGCAACTGGCTGGCTGCGATGCCATGCTGGACCGCCTCGCTGCCTTCCTTCAGGAGAAAGCCGACCGGTCGTCAGAATGCCCCTGAACGGCTTGGCGCATCCCTGTACGCAATTGACGCAGCAAGCCCCGGTTGCTACCATTCCAGCCCTTATATTGGCTCGATTCCTTCGTTAGGAAGGCTGTAAGCTAATATCAACGCCGCAATTTTGCGTCGCTGTCGGTAGGTGCCGACAGCGGTGTTGATGAAGTTACGCAGAATACCAGCTTCGATTCTGCGTCCTTCTTTTGATGACTTGACCGCATTGGCTGGTAATGCGGAATCGGGCCGCTAATGGCCTTTGACTACAGGTATGAACATGAGCGAAAGCTTTGCAGAACTTTTTGAAGAAAGCCTGAAATCCCTCGACATGCAGCCGGGTGCGATCATCACCGGCATCGTTGTCGACATCGATGGTGACTGGGTCACCGTCCATGCCGGCCTGAAATCCGAGGGCGTCATCCCGGTCGAGCAGTTCTACAACGAACAAGGCGAGCTGACCATCAAGGTGGGTGACGAGGTCCACGTAGCGCTCGACGCGGTGGAAGACGGCTTCGGTGAAACCAAGCTGTCCCGCGAGAAAGCCAAGCGTGCCGAATCCTGGCTGGTTCTGGAAGCTGCTTTCAACGCCGAAGAAGTGGTCAAGGGCGTTATCAACGGCAAGGTCAAAGGCGGCTTCACCGTCGACGTCAGTGGCATTCGCGCGTTCCTGCCGGGCTCCCTGGTGGATGTACGCCCTGTGCGCGACACCACTCACCTGGAAGGCAAGGAGCTCGAGTTCAAGGTCATCAAGCTGGACCAGAAGCGCAACAACGTTGTCGTTTCCCGTCGCAGTGTTCTGGAAGCCGAGAACAGCGCCGAGCGCGAAGCTCTGCTGGAATCCCTGCAAGAAGGCCAGCAAGTCAAAGGTATCGTCAAGAACCTCACCGACTACGGTGCGTTCGTTGATCTGGGCGGCGTAGACGGCCTCCTGCACATCACCGACATGGCTTGGAAGCGTATCAAGCATCCGTCCGAAATCGTCAACGTTGGCGACGAGATCGACGTGAAAGTCCTGAAGTTCGACCGCGAACGCAACCGCGTCTCGCTGGGTCTGAAGCAGCTGGGCGAAGACCCATGGGTCGCCATCAAGGCGCGTTACCCGGAAGGCACCCGCGTTACTGCCCGCGTTACCAACCTCACCGACTACGGCTGCTTCGCCGAGCTGGAAGAGGGCGTGGAAGGCCTGGTGCACGTTTCCGAAATGGACTGGACCAACAAGAACATTCATCCGTCGAAAGTCGTTCAGGTTGGCGACGAAGTGGAAGTTCAGGTTCTGGACATTGACGAAGAGCGTCGTCGTATCTCCCTGGGTATCAAGCAGTGCAAATCCAACCCGTGGGAAGATTTCTCCAGCCGCTTCAACAAGGGCGACAAGATCTCCGGCACCATCAAGTCGATCACTGATTTCGGTATCTTCATCGGCCTGGAAGGTGGTATCGACGGTCTGGTTCACCTGTCCGACATCTCCTGGAACGAAGTTGGCGAAGAAGCCGTTCGCCGCTTCAAGAAGGGCGACGAGCTGGAAACCGTCATCCTCTCCGTTGATCCGGAGCGTGAACGCATCTCCCTGGGCATCAAGCAGCTGGAAGATGATCCGTTCTCCAACTATGCCTCGATGCACGAGAAGGGCAGCATCGTTCGCGGCATCGTGAAAGAAGTTGATGCCAAAGGCGCTGTAATCAGCCTGGGCGACGAGATCGAAGGTGTACTGAAAGCCTCCGAGATCAGTCGTGACCGCGTTGAAGATGCGCGCAACGTGCTGAAGGAAGGTGATGAAGTCGAAGCCAAGATCATCAGCATCGACCGTAAGAGCCGCGTTATCAGCCTGTCCGTTAAGTCCAAGGACGTTGATGACGAGAAAGACGCCATGAAGGAACTGCGTAAGCAGGAAGTCGAGTCCACTGGCCCGACCACCATTGGCGATCTGATCCGTGCTCAGATGGAGAATCAGGGCTAATAACCCTGCTTCGCCAAGCAAAAAGGGTGGCTTAGGCCACCCTTTTTGTTGTCTGCGACTCTCGCCCGGGCTTTGGGCTGTTCAAAGCCCTGTGGTCATGCTAAAACCTTTTAGAGCTGATCTAGCCGCTTGATATAGAAGGGAAAACCATGACCAAGTCGGAGTTGATCGAACGAATTGTTACTCATCAGGGGCAGCTGTCGTCCAAGGACGTTGAGCTTGCAATCAAAACGATGCTTGAGCAGATGTCCCAGGCGTTGGCAACAGGGGATCGCATCGAGATTCGTGGCTTTGGTAGCTTTTCCCTTCACTTTCGCGCGCCTCGAGTGGGGCGAAATCCTAAGACAGGCGAGTCGGTGAGGCTGGACGGGAAGTTTGTGCCGCATTTCAAGCCAGGAAAGGAATTGCGGGATCGTGTAAACGATTAGCGTTTAGCTTGGGGTTTCCTGCAGGTGTGATCATTAGTCTGCTGTGAATATTGGCAGTTCTGTTTTATGAGTTTCTGTGGGGATTGCCGTGGTCTCCTCGAGCTGGATGTGCGTAGGTCTGGGTTGGATGTATCGATGGGCGATGCTTGCAATCTCCTGAGCACTTGGCAGAATGTGCGGGTTTTCGCTTTCTAGCTTCGTGGGTGCAGCTAAGGCTGTGGCGAGCTATCTATATAAACAATTCAGAATAGAGATGGGTTTTTAGTGAACGATAGCGTTAGTCCCGCAAGTGTTCAGCAGTATAACGAAATCGATCTTATCGAACTTGTTCAGTCGATCTGGAAGAATAAGTTTTTAATAGCCTTGGCTGCAATAGTTGGCGGTCTTTGTGGTGGCGGATATGCGTTTTTTAGTTCGCCAGTATATGAAGCTAAAGTTTCTTTTCTGCCTCCGTCTTTGAGCGATATCGCCTCCTTGAGTGCGGGGCGTAATGAAATGGGGTTGACTCCTTTTACTGTTGATGATGTGTATTCGGTCTTTACCCGAAACCTCGAGTCCGATGACTCGCTCCGGAAGTTTTTCGAGTCGGTTTACTTGCCGTCACTGAGCCAGTCAGAGCGCGACGGGGTTTCGCGTGGGAAGCTCTATCGGCGCTTTATGAAAGAGTTCAGGGTGGTAGCTCCCGATCGGCTTCACCCTGATCGTTATTCCTTGATGGCGGAGGGTAAGGACCCTAGTCAATTAGCCCGGTGGATCACGGTCTACGTCGATCAGGTGGCGTCACGTTCGCTGGAGCAAGCGGCTGAGAATGCTCGGCGAGAGGTGGATGTCGTAGCTAATAATCTCCAGCAGCAGATCGCCTCGATGCGGGCGACAGCCAAGAATCGGCGCCAGGACCGCATCGTTCAGCTGAAAGAAGCCCTCCGGGTCTCGGAGGCTGTAGGGCTCAGTAATCCACCTGTATTCAGTGGTCAGACTAGCGATCAGCTTACGGCTGTGATGGAGGGTAACCTGATGTACATGCGAGGCTCCAAGGCTTTGAGGGCTGAATTGAACGCTCTTGAGTCTCGGGTGTCAGATGATGCCTTCATCCCCGGTCTCCGCACCTTGGAAGAAAAGCACGAGCTTTACGCCAGTATCAGGGCTGCCGAGCTGGAAGTCGGGGTGTTCCGGCAGGATGGCGATGTTTTGATACCTGATGAACCGATTCGGCCCAAGAAGTCGCTGATCATTTTCCTGGGCGTAGCTTTCGGGGGATTGCTTGGCGGCCTATTCGCTGTCGTCAGGGCGGTACAGAAGAGACGGGCTTCTTATGCCTGATTGTCCTTCTGGCGGCGAAGAATGACACACTTGGCTGAGATAGCGTTTTTTCCTGTCTGCAAGGCCTGTGCTGGTGTGGTTCCGAGTTTGTTGGAGTCAGATGCTGTTTCAGTCGGCAATATCTGTTCTGATCTTGAATTCTAATGTTCTGGAGTTTTACCTGATGTCGGGCATCAAGCAGGAAAGTGTCGCAAGATTTAAGAAAAAAGAAGCTGTTATTGGTATTGTCGGCCTTGGCTATGTAGGCCTTCCGCTAATGCTTCGTTATAACGCAATCGGTTTTCGGGTCTTGGGCATCGATATCGACGAAAGCAAGGTCGTCAAGTTGAATGCCGGCCAGAGCTATATTGAGCACATTCCTGGCGAAAAGATCGCCCTGGCTCGAAAGACAGGCTTCGAGGCGACTTCGGACTTTTCCCGAGCGTCCGAATGTGATGCCCTGATTCTCTGTGTGCCAACGCCGCTGAACAAGTATCGGGAACCGGACATGAGCTTCGTGATCAACACCACGGATGCGATCAAGCCCTACCTGCGCAAGGGACAGGTCGTTTCCCTGGAAAGCACGACCTATCCCGGCACGACCGAAGAAGAATTGCTTCCCCGCGTTCAGGAAGGTGGCTTGCAAGTTGGCGAGGATATCTTCCTCGTCTACTCACCGGAGCGCGAAGATCCGGGCAACCCCAACTTTGAAACTCGCACCATTCCGAAGGTGATTGGCGGTCACACGCCGAATTGCCTGGAGGTTGGCGTCGCGCTCTATGAGCAGGCGATTGATCAGGTCGTTTGCGTGAGTTCTACCAAAGCGGCCGAAATGACCAAGCTGCTGGAGAACATCCATCGTGCCGTGAACATCGGCCTGGTCAATGAAATGAAGGTCGTGGCCGACCGGATGGGCATCGACATCTTCGAGGTGGTGGACGCGGCGGCGACCAAGCCGTTCGGCTTCACGCCCTATTACCCTGGACCTGGTCTGGGTGGCCACTGCATCCCGATCGACCCCTTCTACCTTACATGGAAGGCGCGTGAGTATGGCCTGCACACCCGCTTCATCGAGCTGTCGGGTGAGGTCAACCAGGCAATGCCAGAATATGTGGTCAGCAAACTGATGGATGGCCTGAATGAGCGCGGTCGCGCGCTGAAGGGGAGCCGCGTGCTGGTCCTGGGCATTGCCTACAAGAAGAATGTCGACGATATGCGCGAGTCGCCGTCGGTGGAGATCATGGAGTTGATCCAGGCCAAGGGCGGCATCGTCGCCTACAGCGATCCGCATGTGCCGGTCTTCCCGAAAATGCGCGAGCACCACTTCGAACTGTCCAGTGAGCCGCTGACCCCGGAGAGCCTCGCCAGCTTCGATGCTGTGGTCCTGGCCACCGACCACGACCGCTTCGACTACGACGCGATCAGCCAGCACGCCAGCCTGTTGGTCGATAGTCGCGGCAAGTATCGCGCGCCCCAGGCGCACATCATCAAGGCCTGATTTGCCTGGAGAATCGAATTTGAAACGTTTTGCCCTGATTGGTGCTGCCGGTTACATTGCTCCCCGGCACATGCGTGCGATCAAGGACACTGGCAACGAGCTGGTCTCCGCTTATGACATCAACGACTCCGTCGGCATCATCGACAGCATTTCACCGCAGAGTGAGTTCTTCACCGAATTCGAGCGCTTCTATGAGCACGCCTGGGGCCTGAAGCGCCAGCCGGAAACAGCGCTGGACTACGTCGCTATATGCTCACCCAATTACCTGCACCAGCCCCATATCGCGGCCGGCCTGCGTCTGGGTTGCGACGTGATTTGCGAGAAGCCGCTGGTGCCGACCCCCGAGGCCCTGGACGAGCTGGCACTGGTGGAGCGCGAGACCGGTCGGCGGCTCTACAATATCCTGCAGCTTCGCCATCATCAGGCCATCCTCGCCCTCAAGGAAAAGGTGAACAGCACCCGCAGCGAGCACAAGTACGACGTCGAACTGACCTACATCACCTCCCGTGGCAAATGGTACATGGAGAGCTGGAAAGGCGATCCACGCAAATCCTTCGGCGTGGCGACCAACATCGGTGTTCATTTCTACGACATGCTGCACTTCATCTTCGGCAAGCTTCAGCGCAACGTCGTGCATTACACCGATGCTTACAAGGCCGCGGGCTATCTGGAGTACGAAAAGGCACGGGTGCGCTGGTTCCTGTCGATCGATGCTCACGACCTGCCTGATGCGGTGAAGGGCAAGAAGCCCACTTACCGGTCTATCACCGTGAACGGCGAGGAAATCGAGTTCTCCGAGGGCTTCACCGACCTGCACACAGTCAGCTACCAGGAAATCCTCGCAGGGCGTGGTTTCGGTATCGCGGATGCCCGTCACTGTGTCGAAACGGTCAACACCATCCGTTCGGCAGCCCTGAGCACTCCCCAGAACGACGAGGGGCACCCGTTCCTCAAGACTCTTTCCCGCTGAGATCGCCATGAACTATCAGGTACATTCCAGCGCCATCGTTGACGATGGCGCGGTGATTGGCGAGGGCTCCCGGGTCTGGCACTTCGTGCACGTTTGCGCTGGAGCTCGGATCGGGCGCGAGTGCTCGCTTGGCCAGAACGTTTTCGTCGGCAACAAGGTCGTGATTGGCGACAAGGTCAAGATCCAGAACAACGTGTCCGTCTACGACAACGTCACCCTCGAGGATGGGGTGTTCTGCGGGCCGAGCATGGTTTTCACCAACGTCTACAACCCCCGTTCGCTGATCGAGCGCAAGAGCGAATACCGCAACACACTGGTCAAGCGTGGTGCGACCCTGGGGGCCAATTGCACGGTCGTCTGTGGGGTCACCATTGGCGAGTATGCGTTTGTCGGCGCGGGCGCAGTAGTCAACAAAGACGTCCCCGCCTATGCGCTGGTAGTAGGGGTGCCGGCACGCCAGATAGGCTGGATGAGCGAGTTTGGCGAGCAACTGGAATTGCCTGTGGCGGGTGAAGGCGAGGCCCGCTGCCAGCACACCGGCGCCCGCTACCTCCTCAATGGACAGCAAGTCAGCAAACTGGATGCATGAGACATGATCGAGTTCATCGACCTGAAGGCCCAGCAGGCCCGTATCAAGGACAAGATAGACGCCGGTATCCAGCGGGTCCTGGCCCATGGGCAGTACATCCTCGGCCCCGAAGTGGCCGAGCTAGAAGAACAGCTGGCGGCCTTCGTTGGCGCCAAACACTGTATTTCCTGCGCCAACGGTACCGACGCGCTGCAGATCGCCCAGATGGCGCTGGGAATAGGGCCAGGCGATGAAGTTATCACTCCGGGCTTCACCTACATCGCCACGGCGGAAACCGTGGCGCTGCTGGGTGCCAAGCCGGTCTATGTCGACGTCGACCCTCGCACCTATAATCTCGATCCGCAATTGCTCGAGGCGGCTATCACCCCACAGACCAAAGCGATCGTTCCGGTCTCGCTGTATGGGCAGTGCGCAGATTTCGACGCGATCAATGCCATTGCAGCCAAGCACGGAATTCCAGTGATCGAGGATGCGGCGCAGAGCTTTGGGGCCAGCTACAAGGGTCGTCGCTCGTGCAACCTCAGTACCATCGCCTGCACCAGCTTCTTCCCGAGCAAGCCGCTGGGCTGCTACGGCGACGGCGGCGCGATCTTCACCAATGACGACGAGCTGGCCAAGGTCATCCGCCAGATCGCCCGTCATGGGCAGGATCGCCGCTACCACCACATCCGTGTAGGCGTGAACAGCCGCCTGGATACCCTGCAAGCCGCGATCCTGTTGCCGAAGCTAGAAATCTTCGAAGAGGAGATCGCCCTGCGCCAGAAGGTTGCCCGCCAGTACGACGAGCAACTGGGCGCTGCCGGAGTGACCACCACGCCATTCATCGAGGCGCACAACATCAGCGCCTTCGCCCAGTACACCGTGCGTGTGCAGGATCGCCCCGCCGTGCAGGAGCGCCTGAAAGCGTTGGGCGTACCGACAGCCGTGCACTATCCCATACCTCTGAACAAGCAGCCTGCCGTGGCTGACGCCCGGGTTCATTTGCCGGTGGGCGATGCCGTGGCCGAGCAGGTCATCAGCCTGCCAATGCACCCGTACCTCAACGACGAGGATATACGCCTCGTGGTCAGCGGGTTCATTGGTAATGAGGGATGAGTCTGACCCGTTTGAAGGAGCGGTTGGCCAACAACCGCTTTCTGACGGGGGTTTTGACCCTCGCATCGGCAACGGCGGCTGGCCAGCTCATTCTGGTGCTGGCCACACCTCTGCTGACACGTCTCTACACGCCCGAAGAGTTCGGCCTGTTGGCCGTGTTCATGGCGGTCATGGCTGTGGTCCTGGTGGTCTCGAGCCTGCGCTACGAGTTCGCGATTCCACTGCCGCGCAATGCTGGTAGCGCTCGCCAGCTGTTGTATCTCGCCTTGGCCATCAACCTCGCCATGGCGGTGCTGTCGCTTCTGGCGGTAGTACTGTTTCGGGACGATATTGCACGTTTGGTGAAGGCCCCGCAGCTTTCCACCTATCTGTGGCTGCTGCCGCTGGGGATTCTGTTCGCGGGTACCTATAAGGCGTTGAGTTACTGGGCGATCCGGAACAAGGACTACCCGGTGATCGCCCGGACCAAGATCGTGCAGAGCCTGGCGAACGTCGCGACGCAGGTGCTGGCAGGGCTCGCGGGCCTCGGCGCGTTCGGCTTGATGCTCGGGCAGGTGGTCGGTCAGACCGCGGGGGCCGCGCGCCTGGCCACCGGCGCGCGCCTGCGTGGCGTATTCTCGCTGGAGCGGTTGAACAGCCTTCGTTCGAGGGCTATGCTGCGGCGCCACCGGCATTTTCCCAAGTATGACGCGCCGGCCGCCACGGTCGACGTTTTGAGCGTGCAGTTGCCCAACCTGATGCTGGCGGGTCTGTTCAGCCCTATGGTGGCTGGCCTCTACATGCTGGCCGAGAGGGTTCTATCGGCACCGATGGGATTGCTGGGACAAGCAGTAGGGCAGGTATTGTTCGGCAGCAGCCGAGACGCCATCCAGCAGGGCACCCTGGATCGACTGGCGATCAGGATCATCGCCAGCCTGTCGGCGATGATCCTGTTGCCGGCCATTGTTGTCTTCTTCTGGGCTGGCGACCTGTTCGCCTGGATCTTCGGCGATGTGTGGCGAGAGGCGGGCTTGTACGCCAGCTGGATGATTCTGGGGCTGTCGGTGCAGTTCCTCTATTCGCCCATTTCGATGGTGCTGATGGCAACCAACGGACAGAAGATCAACCTGTTCATCCATCTGTTCATGCTCCTGGCCAAGGCTGGCGCCGTCATCTTCGGTTACTACCTAGGTAGCCCGCTTGCAGCGGTCATCGGCTTCTCCGTGGTAGGGGTGGTCGGTTATGCCGGCGCGATACTCATAATCCTGGCGCATGCACGGAAGTACCGCGTCAGTTCCTGATTCTTATTGGATTTGTTGGGTCAATTATGTGCGGGATCGTCGGTGGCTTCTGGAAAGGAGCCGAGCAGGGCTTGGAGGGACGGCTGGAGGCAGCGCTACTGGCCATGCGTCATCGTGGGCCTGATGACAAGGGATTTGAGCTGACCCAGGTGTCTGGCGGCGTGGTCGCGCTTGGTCACACTCGGCTGTCCATCATTGATCTGAGCGCCGGCGGGCACCAGCCGATGTACTCGCCCGACGGTCGCTATGCGCTGGTGTTCAACGGCGAAATCTACAACTACCGGGAATTGCGCACGCAACTCCAGGCCAAAGGGATCCGGTTCCGGTCGGACTCCGATACCGAGGTCCTGCTGCATGCCTGGATCACTTGGGGGCAGAGTTGCCTGGAACGGTTCCAGGGCATGTTCGCCTTCGTCCTTCACGATCGCCAGGCCGAGACCCTTACCTGCGCGCGTGATGCCTTTGGCATCAAGCCGTTCTTCTACAGCTTCCAGGCCGGCCGCTTCGCCTTTGCGTCGGAGCTTCCGGCGCTGAAGGTGATGCAGCCTGGCAAGCCGCGTGTGGACTGGCAGCGCAGTTACGATTATCTGGTCAATGCAGACTACGACAGCCAGCCGCGCACTTTCATCGAGGGCATCCTGCACCTGCCGCCCGCTCACTGGATGGTGGTCGATCTCAAGGCCGGCACGCTGAGCGCGCCCAGTCCCTGGTGGAGGCCACGGGTGCGCGAGAACGCTCCAGTCAATTTTGCGCAGGCGGTGGAGGCCGTTCGCGAGCAGTTCCTGGACAACATCCGACTGCATCTGCGCAGTGACGTGCCCTTGGGCGCAGCGCTGTCCGGCGGTATCGATTCTTCGGCGGTGGTATGCGCCATGCGCTATGTGGATCGTGAAAGTCCAATTCACACATTCAGCTTCATCGCAGCCGGCAGCCCTCTTTCGGAGGAGCACTGGGTCGACCAGGTGAATGCCCATGTTGGGGCAACTGCGCACAAGTTCGTGGCATCAGGCGAAGAGTTGGCGCGTGACCTCGATGACATGATCCGGGTGCAGGGTGAGCCGTTCGGCAGCACCAGCATCTACGCCCAGTACCGTGTTTTTCAGCAGGCCAAGGAAGCGGGCATCACCGTGACCCTGGACGGGCAGGGGGCTGATGAGCTGTTGGCGGGTTACAGCGGTTACCCTGGGTTGCGCCTGAAGAGTCTGGTGGAGCGAGGCCAAATCCTTCAGGCGCTCCAGTTCGCGCGCAATTGGAGCCAATGGCCAGGCCGTAGCCAGCGTCATGCCTGGATGCATCTGGCGCAGTTGATGATCCCGGGCTCCCTGAACGAGGCGGCCAAGCGTGCCATTGGCCGCGAGACGACCCCGGCTTGGCTGAAGGCTGACGTCCTGAGTGATTCCGGAGTGACCTTCAAGGAGTTCGTGCACCCGATGACTACGGAAGGCTGTGGTCGCAGGGTTGTCGAGCGCCTGGGAAGCTCCTTGCAGTCGCGTGGCTTGCCGGAACTGCTGCGGCACGCGGACCGCAACTCCATGCGTTTCTCCGTCGAGAGTCGCGTGCCGTTCCTCACTTTGCCCATGGCTGACCTGCTGCTCGGCCTACCCGAGGATTACCTGATTTCTCCCAAGGGCGAGACCAAGAGTGTGTTCCGTGCTGCAATGCGTGGAATCGTTCCGGATCACATTCTGGATCGCAAGGACAAGATCGGCTTCGCCACCCCCGAGCGCGAGTGGCTGGTTGATATCGCGCCGAAGCTCCGTGAATGGCTGCGGGCCAGCGAGGACATCCCGTTCCTGCATGCCGGTCGGTTGTTGCAGAATTTCGACGAGATAATGGTCGGCAAGCGCCCGTTCACCTGGCAGGTTTGGCGTTGGGTCAACTTCTGCCGCTGGTACGGGATGATGGGGTAGGGCCTGATGCGGGTGATTCAAGTCCAGAGAAGCACAGAGGTTTGATGTCCACCAGTACGCTGTTCAAGTACGTTCGCGCCCAGTACGCCGCGCTTCTGTTCGCCTTGGCCCTTCTTGCGGGCTACGGCGGCATGGGCTTGGTTGGTTACTATGAAAGCGGTAACGCCTATTACCTCGATCTGGCGTTCCTGGCGTTGCTCGCGTCCGGTACTGTGGTTGTCTTTTCGCAGATATCGTTGATTCGCGAGACCATCATCACGCCAAGGGTCGTGATCGGTGTTGGTGTCTTGTTCTTCATAGTGTTCGGTGTTTTCGCTTGTTTCGCGCTATTGGTACTCGCCACCGCCGAAGCTATTCCCTTGCTGGCATGGGTCAGTGGAGCAGACCCGGAAACCCTCGTCCTGCTGCGGGAAAAATTCCTGAAGGCCCGGGAGGGATGGCAGGCGGTCTTTCCCTACATCAACGGCTTGTTCACCGGTGCCTTGATCCCGTACTGCCTGGCCTATTTCTTCCTCGAGCGCTATCGCTGGCGCTGGCTCGCCTTTGGTGCGTTCCTGCTGTACTGCATCGTATTCATCGAGAAGGTGTTCTTCCTCAAGGCCATGCTGCCGCTGCTGTATGTAGCGTTCTGCGTGCGGGAAGGTCGAGCATCGACCTTTCTGTTGGTGATCGGGCTGTGTCTGGGGATCCTGTTCTTCCTGGGGGTCGTTTCGGGGTTTGGAACAAGTGTGGTCGAAACCAGCGTACCGTTCTTTTCCAATGAGTATCGTCCCTCCGGCACCTTCAATTTTCTGGCGTGGCGAGCAATCGCGGTACCCGTATTCACGGCTGCGGATGCATTGGCCTACTTTGCCGAGGGCCTCCATTCGAACCATCTGATGGGGGCCACCAGCTCCCTCCTGGCGGCATTGTTCGGCCTGGAGCGTGTGGATTTCGAGCGTCTGGTGTTCGCCTACCAGTGGGGACAGACGGAAACGGGGACCGGGTCCGCCAATTCGGTGTACTTCGTGGATGCCTATGTCAATTTCGGTATCTGGGGTGTCATTTTTTTCTCGGCCATCATTGGTGTGCTGTTCCGCATGATTGCCCGGAGTCGTGATCAGGCCTTGCACGCAATCTGGCCGCTGTTCGCTTTTGGCCTCTATGTTTCTGGGTTGGTGGGCAACCTGGCGAGTAACGGATTTCTGCTGGTTTTCGTTTTTTGTGGCATGACGCAAATTCGAAGTGCCATCAAGGCCAAATCGCCCGGTGCAGAGGCCGCGCATAATTTCGCCTCTTGCGCGGATGCAACGGGTTTTCCGGGGCGAAGTTGATTACTGTCGCCGGCGAATCGGGCTCCTTGCTCATCGCCGGCATTGGAAATTGTCTTATTTAAAGGTTTGCCGAGGTACATGTGAAAATCCTGACCATCGTTGGGGCCCGTCCCCAGTTCATCAAGGCGGCTACTGTCAGCCGGGTCATCAGTCGGACCGAGGGCCTTGTCGAGGTCATGGTTCACACTGGCCAGCATTTCGATGCGAATATGTCCGATGTGTTCTTTCACGAGTTGGACATCCCGCGCCCCGCTTACAACCTGGGTGTAGGCGGCGGTACCCATGGGCAGAACACCGGGCGCATGTTGGAGGGGATAGAGGCCGTGATGCTGAAGGAGCATCCGGATGCGATCTTGGTCTATGGCGATACTGACTCGACATTGGCCGGCGCCCTGGCTGCGGCGAAGATCCATATCCCGGTCGTGCATGTCGAGGCCGGTCTTCGCTCGTTCAACAGGCGCATGCCGGAAGAGGTCAACCGCCAACTGACTGACCACATCAGTGCACTCCTGCTGACACCCAACGATGTAGCGGTGGCGAACCTGGCCAAAGAGGGTATCCAGGGCGAGCAGGTTCAGAACGTGGGGGATGTCATGTACGACGCCGCCCTGTTCTTCGGTCAGAAAGCCGAGGAAACCAGCCAGGTCCTGTCGCGCTTGGCGCTTGACTCGAAGGGCTACGTGCTGGCCACTGTCCATCGCCAGGAGAATACCGACGATCCCAAACGCCTTCAGCGCATTCTCGATGGCTTCTCGCGCCTGGAGCGCCCCGTTGTGCTCCCGTTGCACCCGCGGACTCGTCAGCGCATCGCGTCCTTCGGCTTCACGATTCCGGCCAATGTGCAGATCGTTGATCCACTGGGTTACATCGACATGGTGATGCTGGAGAAACACGCCTGCCTGGTCGCCACCGACTCCGGCGGTGTGCAGAAGGAGGCCTATTTCCATGGTGTACCCTGCCTGACCCTGCGGGACGAAACCGAGTGGGTGGAGCTGGTGCAATTGGGCTGGAACACTCTGCTGTCTCCAGCTGACGAGGATTTCCTCGATAAGATCGCTGTCGTGCCTGCGCCCGGCGTAACCGGGCAGTTCCCGTACGGCAACGGCAAAGCGGCTGAACAGGTGATCGATGCCATTGTCAAGGCCTTTGGTTGATCACCGCCTGCAAGGAAGATCACGCTTAATGAATATCCTCGTTATTTCGAGTTATTTCGGGCCAGAAACCTCGGTTGGGGTCCTCCGGATCAACGCTTTTGTCAAGTACTGGTCCAAGCTCGGCCATCAGGTGCACGTGGTAACCATGCCCTACGCGGGCGAGCTGCCGACTGGTCTGCGGGACAACCCGAATGTGACTGTGCATCAGGTAGCTCCTTTCCTGATCGGTGGTCGTCAGTCTGGGGGCGTCCAGGGGTACTCGAAAGGAGCCAAGGGGAAGCTCAGGAAGCTCATCAACTTCCAGTACTGGATCAAACGCAAGTTCCTGTCCAATTACCTGGACCCTCGCGTCCTCTGGTGGCCGCGCGCAGCGAACTTCGTCTGCAAGCAGCTCACTCCGTCGATCAAGTTCGACTTCTTGATCTCTACCGTGCCTTCCTACACGGCCCATTCTGCGGCTGCGGCCGTGAAGTTCTTCAACAAGGACATTCGCTGGGTGGCCGATTATCGCGACCTGTGGTCCGGCAACCCGATTTTCCCGGGGTGCGGTCCTGTACGTGTGTTCGAGCGCGCTCACGAGCGCCTCGTGTTGAGTCAGGCGGATTTGATTGTTTCGATCAACGAGCCGCTGATCTCCGAGCTGACCGAGTTGCATGGTCGCAACCGTCGCTACCTGACTGTCCCGAACGGCTTCGACGATGGTGAAGTGGATGTGTTCCGTGCCATTGAGGTACAGCGTCAGGACGACGAGCTGAGCATTGTCTACGCCGGAAGCATCCTGCCGGGTCTCCAGGATCCGACCCCGTTGCTGCAGGCCTTCAAAGAGTTGGCGATGGAAGGGAAGATCAAGCCAGGCGATCTGTCGCTTCGCTTCTACGGGGATTATTCGGCCCTCGAGAACTTCCCGCTAGCCTCAGATCCGGTGGTCCAGGACTACGTGAAACTATGTGGCAAGGTTCCACGGCAGGAAATCTTGCAGGTCCAGCGCAACGCCGATTTTCTGCTATTCCTCGGCTCCAAGCCGGTGGCGAGCAATGTAGGCTCCACCACTGGCGTGGTGAGCGGGAAGATCTTCGAGTACCTGATTTCCGGTACCGAGGTCATGGCGGTAGGCGTCACCGATGACATGCTGGTCGCCGAGATGCTGCAGAAATCCGCCTCGGGCGCCCACTATGGTTTCGATGTCGCCAAGTTGAAGCAACGCCTTCTCGACTCAATGGCGTCGGGGGGGGAGAAGGTGGAGCCGAATATGAGCTATCTCGATCAGTTCCGCCGTAGCGTCCAGGCTGAGAGCCTGATCAACCAAGTCAAGAACCTGATGTAGTGGGTCAACGTGAAGCTATTGCTCGTATCCCAGTACTTCTGGCCGGAAACTTTCATCATCAATGACCTCGTGCGCAAGTTGTCGGAGCAGGGACATGAGGTGGTAGTGGCGACCGGAAAGCCCAATTACCCGGGTGGGGATGTCTTCGACGGCTACACGGCTGGCGGTGTGCAGCGTGAGCATTTCGCCGGCGATGTCGAGGTGATCCGCGTCCCGCTATGGCCGCGAGGGCAGGGCGGTGCCCGTAACTTGATCCTGAACTACCTCTCCTTCGTCGCCACGGGCCTTGCACTGTTGCCGTGGCTGCTTCGGGGGCGCAAGTTCGATGCGATCCTGGTGTTCGCGCCATCGCCGATCACGCAGGTCATTCCGGCCATCCTTTTGAAATGGCTGAAGCGCTCTCACCTGGCGGTCTGGGTGCAGGACCTCTGGCCGGAAAGCCTGGCCGCGACGGGTTTTGTGCGCAATCCTCGCCTTCTTCGCATGGTGGGCTGGATGGTGCGCGGGATCTACGCCTGCTGCGACACGCTGCTTCTTCAATCGCGCGCGTTTGCTGATCCGGTCGCGCGCTATGCTAGCCGTGGCAAGTTGGTCTATTACCCCAACTCCATCGCGTTACCGGCCGAGACGACAGCGCCGATCAAGGTACCGTCTGAACTCCTCGATGAGATGGAGCGCAATTTCAGCCTGGTGTTCGCCGGCAATATCGGCACTGCCCAGGCCATTGAAACTGTGGTCGAAGCGGCAGGGCAGCTGAAGCACGAGCCCGGCCTCAAGCTCGTGCTGGTCGGCAGTGGTAGCCGGCTCGACTGGGTGCGCGAGCGCAAGGAGGCGCTGGGACTGGACAACCTGATCCTGGCGGGGCGCTTTCCGATGGAGGCGATGCCGCAGATATTCGAGCGCTCGTCGGCCCTGCTGGTCTCGCTAAAGGACGAAGAGATCTTCGCCTATACCATTCCCAGTAAGGTGCAGGCCTACCTGGCCGCAGGGAAACCGGTCATCGCCTCGTTGCGAGGAGAGGGCGCTCGCGTTGTCGAAGAGGCCGGAGCCGGGAAAAGCTGTGAGCCAGAGAACGCCGAGGCGCTTGTGGCGAGCATCCTTGCCCTCAAGGGAATGTCATCCGCTGAACGCGAGGAGGCAGGTGCCGCCGGTCGGCGTTATTTCAGTGAACATTTCGACATGGACCGCCAGGTGGATCGCCTGGTGGATATCCTTGAGTCGAGAGCCAAGAAAAAAGGGGGTGTTTGAGCGATGCGGGTATTGATTTTGGGTGTGACCGGCATGCTTGGGCATGACGTTTTCAAAGTACTGAGTGCGTCCACCACGCTGGAAGTGTGGGGGACTCTGCGCAGCCCAGCGGGGCTGCGCCATGTCAGTGATGACCAGCAGGCGCGTCTGCTCGCGGGGGTCGATGTGCTCGACCTGGACGCGCTGACCGCTGCCCTGGCGCGCGTACGCCCCGATGTGGTGGTCAACTGCGTGGGCCTGATCAAGCAGCTTGCCGATGCCAACGATCCGCTGGCCGCGCTGCCGATCAATGCCATGCTGCCGCATCGCTTGGCCAACCTCTGCGCGCTGGGCGGGGCGCGCCTGATCCACATCAGCACCGACTGCGTGTTCTCCGGCAGCAAGGGGCTCTATGTGGAGTCGGACCTGTCCGATGCCGAGGACCTTTACGGCAAGTCGAAGTACATTGGCGAACTGCACGATTTGCCGCATGCGATCACGCTGCGAACGTCGATCATTGGTCACGAGCTTGGTAGCAACTACGCTCTGGTGGATTGGTTCCTGTCCCAGCAAGGGCGCGTCAAGGGCTATCGCAAGGCGATTTTCTCCGGCCTGCCGACCGTCGAGCTGGCTCGGGTGATCCGTGACCATGTGATTCCTGCACCGGAACTGCACGGTCTCTACCATGTATCGGTCGATCCGATCGACAAGTACACCCTGCTCAGTCTGGTGGCAGAGGTCTATGGCAAGGACATCGAGATCGTTCCGGACGATCAGATGGTGATCGACCGGTCACTCGACTCCAGCCGCTTCCGTCGCGACGCCCGCTACACGCCGCCAACCTGGCGAGCACTCATTGAGCAGATGCGCGATCAGCGCTGAACGATCCCAAATTTGAAACTGGTGGCAGATATGTTTGATGACAAGGTCCTGATGATTACCGGTGGTACCGGATCGTTCGGCAATACCGTGCTGAAGCGTTTCCTGGATACCAACGTCAAGGAAATCCGTGTTTTCAGTCGCGACGAGAAGAAGCAGGAAGACATGCGCATCGCGCTGGCCAACGACAAGGTTAAATTCTTCATCGGCGATGTGCGTGACTACGACAGCCTGTCCAACGCCATGGTCGGAGTCGACTACATCTTCCATGCAGCGGCGTTGAAGCAGGTGCCGTCCTGCGAGTTCTATCCGATGGAAGCGGTAAAGACCAATGTCATCGGAACCGAGAACGTGCTCAATGCGGCCATTGCTGCGGGTGTGAAGCGCGTAGTCGTGCTCTCCACTGACAAGGCCGTCTATCCGATCAACGCCATGGGTATCTCCAAGGCAATGGCCGAAAAGCTCATGGTCGCCAAGTCCCGCCTCATTCCCGAGAGCGGCCCAGTCATCTGTGCGACCCGGTACGGCAACGTGATGGCCTCGCGGGGCTCGGTGATCCCGCTGTTCATCGATCAGCTCAAAGGCGGCGAGCCTCTGACCGTCACTGACCCGAACATGACCCGCTTCCTGATGTCTCTGGAAGACTCGGTTGATCTGGTGCTGCATGCCTTCGAGCACGCTGAGCAGGGCGACATCTTCGTCCAGAAGGCGCCGGCTTCCACCGTGGCCGATCTTGCCCAGGCGCTCAAGGAGCTGTTCGCGCGTGACAACCTAGTCAAGGTGATCGGCACGCGCCATGGCGAGAAGCTCTACGAATCGCTGATCTCCCGCGAGGAGATGGCCAAGGCCGAGGATATGGGCCGCTACTACCGCATTCCTGCGGACAATCGCGACCTCAATTACAAGAAGTATTTTGTCGAAGGGGAGACCCATATCTCCGAACTTGACGACTACACCTCGCACAATACCGAGCGCCTGGATGTCCCTGGCATCAAGGAACTGCTGCTTAAGCTGGATTACATCCAGGGAGAACTCAATGCTTAAGGTGATGACCCTGGTCGGTACCCGGCCCGAGCTGATCAAGATGAGCCGCGTGATTGTCGAGCTCGACAAGCAGGTCAACCATGTCCTGGTCCACTCGGGCCAGAACTACGACTATGAACTGAATCAGGTCTTCTTCGATGACCTGGAGATCCGCAAGCCCGACCATTTCCTGGGGGCAGCTGGCGAGACCGCTGCCAAAACCATCGCCGAAGTGATCTCCAAGGCCGACGAGGTGCTGGACCTGGAGAAACCCGATGCGCTGCTGCTGTACGGCGATACCAACACCTGTCTCGCCGTGATCGCCGCCAAACGCCGCAAGATCCCGGTCTTCCACATGGAAGCCGGCAACCGCTGCTTCGACCAGCGTGTGCCCGAAGAGCTCAATCGCAAGGTGCTGGATCATTTGAGCGACATCAACATGGTGTTGACCGAGCATGCGCGCCGATACCTGATTGCGGAAGGCATCCGCCCTGAGACAATTATCAAGACTGGCTCGCACATGGAGGAAGTACTCGACTACTACATGCCGCGTATCCAGGCCTCGACTGTGTTGTCCAGAGAAAAGCTCGAGGAAGGCAAATTCTTCATCGTCAGCACCCACCGCGAAGAGAACGTGGACACCCCGGAGAATCTGCGGGACCTTCTGGCAACTTTGCGCGCGCTGGCTGATACCTACCAGTACCCGATCATAGTTTCGACGCATCCGCGAACTCGCAAGCGCCTGGAAGCGTTGGGTGAGTCGCTGGACCATCCGTTGATCCGTTTCGTCAAACCCTTTGGGTTGCTTGATTACATAAAGCTCCAGATGTCTGCGTTCTGCGTGCTGTCAGATAGCGGCACCATTACCGAAGAGGCTTCGCTGTTGAATCTGCCGGCCATCACAATCCGCAACGCCCACGAGCGACCGGAAGGTATGGATGAGGGGACACTGATCATGAGCGGCCTGAAAGCCGAGCGGGTTCTGGATGCGGTACGAGTTATCACCAGCCAGTACGATCGCCACGCGCGGGTCATTCCGGTGGTCAGGGACTATCAAGCGGGGCCAGTCTCCAAGCAGGTAGTCAGGGTTGTCTTGAGTTATACGGACTATATCAACCGCACGGTCTGGTCCAAGGGCTCGCTGTAGAGGTGCTCGAATGCGTGTTTTGTTGACCGGAGCGACGGGTTTTGTCGGGCGCGCGGTTCTGGAACGACTGGCCTCGGCACAAGATGTCCATCTCGTTGCTGCCTTGCGGCGGCCGGTTCCAGGTCTGCCCGGCGTTGTTTCTACCGCGACGATAGCAGGAATAGATGGCAATACGGACTGGCGCCAAGCCCTCGACGGCGTGAGTGTTGTCATTCACGCGGCCGCGCGCGTCCATGTCATGAACGAGATTGCGGCTGATCCGATAAACGAGTTTCGCAAGGTCAACGTCGAGGGAACCCTCACGCTCGCTCGACAGGCGGCGGAAGCCGGCGTTCGCCGCTTCATCTTTATCAGTTCGATCAAGGTCAATGGTGAAGGTACGTCTCCATCCAGGCCCTACCAAGCCGATGACCAACCTGCACCGGCGGATCCTTATGGTGTCTCCAAACTCGAGGCTGAGATCCAGCTCAAATCGCTGGCGGAGGCAACGGGCATGGAGGTAGTTATCATTCGCCCGCCGCTTGTGTACGGACCCGGCGTCAGGGCCAATTTCCTGAGCATGATGCGATGGTTGCAGAAAGGCATTCCATTGCCTCTTGGAGCTATTAATAACCGACGTAGTCTTGTTGCGCTGGACAACCTCGTTGATCTGATTGTGACTTGCATCGATCACCCGGGCGCGGCGAACGAGATATTTCTCGTGAGTGACGGAGAAGACCTCTCTACCAGTGAACTCCTTCGGCGCATGGGCAAGGCGATGGGAAAATCTGCCAGGTTGCTGCCGGTGCCGGTCTGGGTGCTTGAATTGGGAGCAGCAGCTTTGGGGAAGCGGGCGTTTTCCCACCGGCTCTGTGGCTCTTTGCAGGTCGATATCTACAAAGCGCGCGCTCTTCTAGGGTGGACTCCGCCATTTGGTGTCGATGAGTCCCTCCAGAAGGCCGCTCAGCATTTCTTGGAACATCAAGCGAAATGACAATTTGGTGGTTACTGCCCGCCGTAATTCTCGGCTCTCTCATCTTGACTGGCGGACTGCGTCGCTACGCTCTGGCCCGACGTTTAATGGACGTCCCCAACTCACGTAGTTCACATTCCGTCCCGACGCCCAGAGGTGGGGGGATAGCAATTGTGGTCTGCTTTCTTGTTTCCCTGCCGCTGCTTTTCCTGACTCAGGGGCTGAGTGGCACAGCGATGTGGGCACTGCTGGGGGGAGGGGCTTGGGTTGCTCTGGTCGGTTTTCTGGATGACCATGGACATATCGCTGCTCGTTGGCGACTGCTGGCGCATTTCATCGGTGCCGGATGGGTGCTCTGGCTAGTGGGAGGCATTCCGGAACTGCAGTTTTTCGGAGTTGTTCTAGATTTGGGTCTGTTCGGCTACCTATTGGGTGCCCTTTTTCTCGTCTGGCTGTTGAATCTTTACAACTTCATGGATGGTATTGACGGCATTGCTAGTGTGGAGGCGATCTCTGTCTGCCTGGGGGGGGCGTTGCTTTACTACCTTCTTGGGCAATCACATCTCATGCTGCTCCCGTTGTTACTAGGGGCTGCTGTCAGTGGCTTCTTGTTCTGGAACTTCCCTCCCGCAAAGATTTTCATGGGCGATGCCGGAAGCGGCTTTTTGGGCATTACCCTGGGTGCGCTTTCCCTGCAGGCAGCCTGGGTAGATCCTCAGTTGCTTTGGTGCTGGCTGATTTTGTTGGGTGTTTTCATCGTGGACGCCACATGGACACTCTTACGTCGCCTATTGCGAGGGGATAAGGTGTACGAAGCTCATCGTAGTCATGCCTATCAACATGCTTCGCGGTTGTTTGGACGCCATCTGCCGGTGACGCTGGTTGTGGGGGCTATCAACATATTCTGGCTGGTGCCTTTGGCCTGCTGGGTAGCGGTGGGCGGTATCGATGGCGTACTGGGGCTTCTGTTGGCCTACGCTCCGCTGGCGATGTTGGCAGTCAGGTTCAATGCGGGTAAGCAAGAGATTCCGGCATAGCGGTTCCGAGCATTCGTTTGAATATTGAGTGCTGTGTTTTATGTCAACGCGCCAGAGATGCAGTGTTGAATTGCCTCGTTTTTGAGGCTTGTTCATTGAGAGGCCCAGGTTGGTCTAGATGAATTTGGGATAAGGAACCTTGAAGATGTTGCGCGAGTGGTTGTTGCGGCTTCCGCGTCGATACAAGCGGCTTTTGCAAGTTGCAGTCGACGTGTTCCTCGTCTGGGGTGCGCTGTGGTTCGCTTTTGTCGTCCGTCTGGGGGGCGATGAACTAGTCCATCCCTTCGGCGGGCACTCTTGGTTGTTCATCGTCGCCCCTTTGCTGTCGATTCCGCTCTTCATTCGATTCGGAATGTATAGGGCTGTAATGCGATATTTCGGCAATGATGCCCTGATAGCGATCGCAAAGGCTGTAACCTTGTCCGCGCTTCTTCTGGCGCTGGCTATTTATTGGTACCGAGATGCGCCGGAAGTGATTCCTCGGTCTCTGGTTTTCAACTATTGGTGGTTGAGCCTGGTGATGGTAGGCGGGCTTCGTCTGGTGATGCGTCAGTATTTTCTGGGCGACTGGTTCTCAGCAACACTCCAGGCGCCGTTTGTCAGTACGGCCGACGGTTTCCCGCGTGTCGCTATCTACGGCGCAGGGGCTGCAGGGAATCAACTGGTTGCTGCGTTGCGCATGGGGCGTTCAATGCGACCGGTGGCATTCATCGACGATGACAGCAATATTGCCACGCGCATTATCGCCGGCTTGCAAGTCTACAAGCCCAAGCACATTCAGCAGATGATTGAGCAAACCGGGGCCCAGGAAGTCCTGCTGGCAGTTCCCTCCGCTTCCCGGGAGCGTCGTAGGGAAATTCTGGCTGAACTGGAGCGCTACCCGCTGCACGTTCGCAGCATCCCTGGATTCATGGACCTCGCCAGCGGTAGAGTCAAGGTGGACGATATCCAGGAGGTCGACATTGCTGACCTGCTGGGGCGTGACGCTGTTCCTCCACGTAAAGAGCTTTTCGAACGTTGCATCCGTGGCAAAGTGGTCATGGTGACCGGTGCCGGTGGTTCGATCGGTTCTGAGCTGTGCCGCCAGATTTTAGGAAGCGGACCCAGGACCTTGCTGTTGTTCGAGCACAGCGAGTTCAACCTGTACAACATACAGATCGAGCTTGAGCAGCGAATGTCCCGTGAGGCGCACAACGTGCATCTTGTACCCATTCTCGGGTCGGTCCGGAACATGTCCAGGTTGCAGGATGTAATGCGTACGTGGAACGTCGACACGGTCTACCATGCTGCGGCATACAAGCATGTGCCGATCGTTGAACACAATATCGCCGAGGGTGTCGTCAACAACGTGATGGGGACGCTTTATACGGCGCAAGCAGCTATTCAGGCGGGGGTTGATAACTTTGTATTGATCTCCACTGACAAGGCTGTCCGCCCTACCAACGTCATGGGCGGTACGAAGCGTCTCTCGGAGATGGTGCTGCAAGCGCTCAGTCTGGAGTCTGCTCCGGTGCTGATGGGGGATGACCCTTCGTTGCATCGGGTCAACAAGACCCGTTTTACCATGGTCCGATTCGGCAACGTTCTTGGTTCCTCTGGTTCAGTGATTCCACTTTTCCGCGAGCAAATCAAGCGTGGGGGGCCGGTCACGGTAACGCATCCGAACATCACCCGTTATTTCATGACCATTCCTGAGGCCGCACAGTTGGTCATTCAGGCTGGCTCGATGGGGCAGGGCGGGGACGTTTTCGTTCTAGACATGGGGCAGCCAGTAAAGATCGCCGAGCTGGCAGAGAAGATGGTTCACCTGTCTGGCCTTACTGTTCGTTCTGCGAGTAACCCCAAGGGGGATATCGCGATTGAGTTCAGCGGCCTGCGTCCAGGGGAGAAACTCTACGAGGAACTCCTCATCGGAGATAACGTCAGTCCTACCGAGCACCCGATGATTATGCGGGCTAACGAGGAGCACTTGGCTTGGGATGCCTTCAAGCACGTGCTTGCGGACTTGTTCAAGGCAGTCGAGGCTGATGATTACCTGAAGGTGCGTCAAATCCTACGAGAAACTGTTAACGGCTACACGCCAGAAGAAGAAATTGTTGACTGGATTCATCAGCAACGTCGCATTGAGGCTGCAAGCTCCCGAAGCTAGCTTGTGGTACGGCGGCATAGGCCGTCCTTCCATTGTTAGACAAGGAGCGTTTGAGATGTTACGTATCAGGATTGCTTCGCTGGTTTTCTCGCTGGCAGCGATATTCGCGGGTGTGGTACCTGCAGCAATGGCTGCCAAGGAACCGGTTGCGGAGGTGGCGGTTGCGACTACCGCTGAGTCGGCCCGAATCAACCTCAACTCGGCAGATGTTGCTGCGTTGCAGGCGGGGCTCATAGGGATTGGGGAGACGAAAGCTAAGGCGATTGTTCAGTATCGCGATGAAAATGGCCCTTTTGCTTCGGTGGACGATTTGCTGGAAGTTAAGGGGATCGGAGCGAAGACGCTGGAGAAGAACCGCGACAGGTTGCGCATCGATTAATAGTACGTGCACGGAAAAGCCGGCCTTTGAGGCCGGCTTTTTTGTTTGCAACACCGTTTTGGTCTGGGACTGATTCCGCCGGTATCGATGGTGCAGGACGAGCGCGCCAGTGTGGCCCAAGGAGTCCCTAGGGAGAGTCCCAGAGCTCCAAATAAAAAGCCCCCAGCAAATGCTGAGGGCTTTCTAATTTGGCTCCGCGACCTGGACTCGAACCAGGGACCCAATGATTAACAGTCATTTGCTCTACCGACTGAGCTATCGCGGATCTGATGCGCGTATCTTACTGATTAGAAAGGAGAAGTCAAGCGCCTGGCTTGAGCTTCTCCTCGCTTTTTTTCAGAGCACCTGGGCGATGGCGCGAGTGACGCTTTCCAGGTTGTTGTTGTTCAGCGCGGCGACACAGATACGACCGGTGCTGACAGCGTAGATACCGAACTCGTTCTTGAGCCGTTCAACCTGCTCGGCGGTGAGGCCGGAGTAGGAAAACATGCCGCGTTGGCGGGCGACGAAGCTGAAATCGCGTTTGGCACCGTTGGTGGCAAGTTGCTCGACCATGGCTAGGCGCATACTGTGGATGCGATGACGCATTTCACCCAGTTCTTCCTCCCACATGGCGCGCAGTTCCGGGCTGTTCAGCACGGAGGCAACCACGGTGGCACCGTGGGTGGGCGGGTTGGAGTAGTTGGTGCGGATGACGCGCTTGACTTGGGACAGCACGCGGCCAGCTTCTTCCTTCGAGCCAGTGACCACGGACAGCGCGCCGACGCGCTCACCATAGAGCGAGAAGGACTTGGAGAAGGAACTGGAGACGAAGAAGGGCAGGCCGGACTGCGCGAACAGGCGAACGGCTTCGGCGTCCTGGTCAATGCCAGCACCGAAACCCTGGTAGGCGATATCGAGGAACGGAACGTGCTCGCGCTCGCGCAGGACTTCCAGGACGGCTTTCCAGTCGTCCATGGTCAGGTCGACGCCGGTCGGGTTGTGGCAGCAAGCGTGCAGTACCACGACGGAACGTGCTGGCAGGCTCTTCAGATCCTCCAGCAGGCCGGCGCGGTTTACGCCATTGGTCGCGGCATCGTAGTAGCGATAGTTCTGGACCGGGAAGCCAGCAGCTTCGAACAGGGCACGGTGGTTTTCCCAACTCGGGTCGCTGATGGCGACAACTGCGTTAGGCAGCAGGCGCTTGAGGAAGTCGGCGCCGCTTTTCAGTGCGCCGGTACCACCAATGGCCTGGGTGGTGACGACTCGGCCCTGGGCCAGCAATTCGGAGTCAGCACCGAACAGCAGTTTCTGTACCGCCTGGTCATAGGCCGCGATACCCTCGATTGGCAGATAGCCACGCGGAGCGTGGGCCTCGATGCGGGCCTTCTCGGCTTCAGCTACAGCGCGCAGAAGCGGGATGCGGCCCTGCTCGTTGTAGTAGACGCCTACACCCAGGTTGACTTTGGTCGTCCGGGTATCGGCGTTGAATGCTTCGTTAAGGCCCAGGATGGGATCGCGCGGAGCCATTTCGACGGCAGAAAAGAGACTCATGATGCGGCAGCTCGGAGGAGAAAAGTGAGGTAGGAATGCAACCCCGAGCGAAGTGCGCTAGGGGTTGCGCAATCGGGCCGGTATTATAGCGGCCCAGGTCGCCTGCGGCGATAACGCTTGCAAGCTTTTCGCTAGGTATGACGCCGGTTGCGCGCAGGTGTCACATCCAATTGTCGAGGTCAGCATGTCGGAGTTCCAACTGGTCACCCGCTTCCAGCCTGCTGGCGACCAACCCGAGGCCATCCGTCAGATGGTGGAAGGGCTTGAGGCAGGTCTGTCACACCAGACCCTGCTGGGTGTGACGGGTTCGGGCAAGACCTTCAGCATTGCCAATGTCATCTCCCAGGTTCAGCGCCCCACGTTGGTGCTGGCACCGAATAAAACTCTGGCTGCGCAGCTGTATGGAGAGTTCCGTTCTTTCTTCCCGAACAACTCGGTCGAGTACTTTGTTTCGTACTATGACTACTACCAGCCAGAAGCTTACGTACCTTCTTCTGATACCTATATCGAGAAGGACGCGTCGATCAACGACCATATCGAGCAGATGCGACTCTCAGCGACCAAGGCGCTCCTGGAACGGCCTGATGCAATCATCGTCGCCACTGTTTCTTCCATTTACGGCCTTGGCGACCCCGCTTCCTACCTGAAGATGGTGTTGCATCTGGATCGCGGCGATCGAATCGATCAGCGGACGCTGCTGCGTCGCCTTGCCGAACTGCAGTACACCCGCAATGACATGGACTTCGCTCGGGCGACCTTCCGAGTGCGGGGGGATGTGATCGACATCTTTCCTGCTGAATCCGACCTCGAGGCCATCCGTGTCGAGTTGTTCGACGACGAAGTGGAGAACCTTGCGGCGTTTGATCCACTTACCGGGGAGGTCATACGCAAGCTGCCCCGTTTCACCTTCTACCCCAAGAGCCACTACGTAACTCCTCGCGAAGTCCTGCTGGATGCGGTCGAGAAGATCAAGGATGAGCTCAAGGATCGCCTCGAGCAGCTGCGTAATGCCAACAAACTGGTGGAGGCACAGCGCCTGGAGCAGCGCACGCGGTTCGATCTGGAGATGATTCTGGAACTGGGGTACTGCAACGGGATCGAGAACTACTCGCGCTACTTGTCCGGTCGTGAGGCAGGTGCACCGCCGCCGACCTTGTACGACTACCTGCCGGCCAATTCCCTGCTCGTTATCGATGAGTCCCACGTCACGGTTCCCCAGGTGGGTGCCATGTTCAAGGGCGACCGTTCCCGTAAGGAGACGTTGGTGGAGTACGGCTTCCGGCTGCCGTCAGCGTTGGATAACCGGCCGTTGCGTTTTGATGAGTGGGAGGCGATCAGTCCGCAAACCATCTTCGTTTCGGCGACGCCTGGCCCTTACGAAGCCGCACACGCTGGGCGGGTAATTGAGCAGGTGGTACGGCCGACGGGCCTGGTGGACCCGGAGGTGGAGGTGCGGCCGGCGACTACGCAGGTGGACGACCTGTTGTCCGAGATTCGCAAACGCGTTGCTATGCAAGAGCGGGTTCTAGTCACGACCCTCACCAAGCGAATGGCCGAGGACCTGACGGATTACCTGGCTGACCACGACGTCAAAGTGCGCTATCTGCACTCTGACATCGATACCGTCGAGCGGGTCGAGATCATTCGGGATCTGCGCGTTGGGGCTTTCGATGTGCTGGTTGGAATCAACCTGCTGCGCGAAGGCCTGGATATGCCCGAGGTATCCCTGGTGGCGATTCTGGATGCCGACAAGGAGGGCTTCCTGCGCTCCGAGCGCTCCCTGATCCAGACCATTGGCCGCGCGGCGCGCAACCTGAACGGCAGGGCAATCCTGTATGCGGACAATGTCACAGGATCGATGCAGAGGGCCCTCGACGAGACCGAGCGACGGAGGATCAAGCAGGTAGCCTTCAATGAAGCCCACGGCATCGTGCCGAAAGGGGTAAAGAAGGACATCCAGGACATCCTCGAGGGCGCCACCGTTCCCGGTTCGCGCAGCAACAAGCGCAAGGCCATGGCCATGGCGGCAGAAGAAAGCGCACGCTACGAAAACGAGTTGCGCTCGCCGAGCGAGATCACTAAGCGCATTCGCCAGATGGAAGAGAAGATGTTCCAACTGGCGCGCGATCTGGAGTTCGAAGCGGCCGCGCAACTGCGAGATGAGATCCAGAAGCTGCGTGAGCGGCTATTGAAGGTCTGACGCATGCACGTTCCCGGCGGGACAAGCAGCGTTCTTCTTGCGTGGGTAGCATTCCCGTAGGAGCCAGCTTGCTGGCGAAGATGACCGCATTCGCCAGCAAGCTGGCCCCTGCAAAAAACACTGCCTCTCGCCCCCGCTAGGGATGCGCGCCTCGGCTAAACCGTGTTTGATGGCGCAAAAACCCAAACGCGGCGATCTTCAGATGTAAATGGCATTACCGTCGGCTTCAGCTGTTCAATGCGCGGCGGCGCTGGCGTTGGCGACGTTGCTCGCCGGCAGGGAGCGGGTGAGCAGCACAGCAAGCATGCTTATGCCGAGGGCGATGCCGATAAAGTGGAACGCGTCGTTGTAGGCCATGATACTGGCTTGTTGATGTGTCATCTCACTGAGCTTGCCTAAGGCTGCCTGCTCGCTGCCAAGTTTTTCGGTCAGCAATGCCAGGCGTTCGGCCACCTGCGGATTAGTCGGCACCAAGGACTCGCGCAGGTAGTCGAGGTAGATCTTGGCGCGGCTGTCGAGCAGGGTGGCGAGCAGCGCGATGCCGATTGCCCCGCCCAGGTTTCGCAGGATGTTGAACAGACTCGAGGCGGAACCGGCGTCCTGTGGCTGTATGTAGGCAGTGGCGATCAGCGAGATGGTCACCATCACCAGCGGCTGGCCCAGGGCGCGAATGATCTGGATCTGATTGAACTGCGGGCCGGCGAAGTCGGGGTTGAGCACTCCGGATGCGAAGCTGGCATAGCCGAACAGGCCGAAACCCAGGGCGCATAGAAGTTTGGGCGGCACCACTTTCATCAGCCTGGGCACCAGCGGAATGAGAAAGAGCTGAGGAACGCCCATCCACATGATGACTTCGCCAATCTGCAGCGCGTTGTACCCCTGAATCTGCGCCAGATAGAGTGGAAGCACATAGATCGAGCCATACAGCCCCATCCCCAGTCCGATGCTGGAAATGCTCGACAGGCCGAAATTGCGGTTACGCAGTATCCCCAGGTTGATCAGCGGGTTGGGGCGCGATACCTGCAGGATGACAAACAGGATCAGACTGACCAGCGCAACACTGCCGAGCCCAACGATCAGCGATGACTCCAGCCAGTCCTTTCGGTGCCCCTCTTCGAGGAAAACCTGAAGGCAGCCAAGTCCCAGGCCGAGGGTGACGATCCCGGCGTAGTCAGTGCGTTTCAGCAATTCCCAGTGCGGTGCCTTTTTCTCGAGTCCGTACATCAGCCCGGCGATCATCAGCAGGCCCGGGGGCACGTTGATGTAGAAGATGTATTCCCAGCCGAAATTCTCGGTCAGCCAGCCGCCGAGCGTAGGGCCGATGGACGGGGCGAAGGTGGCGGTGATGGCAAATAGCGCCATGCCCTTGGCTCGATGATGCTCTGGTAGCTTGATCAGAGTCAGAGTGAACGCCAGGGGAATCAGCGCGCCACCGGTGAAGCCTTGCATGGCGCGGAATACGATCATGCTTTCCAGGCTCCAGGCCAGGGAACAAAGCAGGGAAGAGGCGAGGAAGCCTATGGACACCCAGACCGCCAGGCGCCGCGCCGAGAGTAGCTGCACCAGCCAGGCGGTGAGGGGAATCATGATTATTTCCGCCACCAGATAGGAGGTAGAAATCCACGAGCCTTCCTCCAGGGTCGCGGATAGAGCTCCTTGGATGTCCTTGAGCGAGGAGTTGGTAATCTGGATATCCAGCACTGCCATGAAGGCGCCGAGCATGGCACTCATCACGGCGATCCAGTCGCGTCGGCTTGGCTCACCGGTCGCGCGGATCAGGGCATCAGCCGCCATGGATTTCGGCCTTGAGGCTCACCTTGACCGTGACGGACATGCCTGGGCGAATGCGGCCCTTGAGCGGGTTATCGGCGGCGAATGTCAGCTTAACCGGGATGCGCTGGACCACTTTGGTGAAGTTGCCGGTGGCGTTATCTGGTGGCAGCAGGCTGAACTGGGCGCCGGATGCAGCAAAGAGGCTATCCACGCGGCCTTCGATCGGGGTGTCAGGGAAGCTGTCGAAGATCAGTTCAGCCTTCTGGCCTTCCTGCATATGGCTGATCTGAGTTTCCTTGAAGTTGGCCTGGACCCAGATGTCTTCATTTGGCACCAGCGACAGGAGATGGGCGCCAACTTGTATATATTGGCCGTTTCGGGCGGCACGTTGACCCACACGAGCATCGATTGGTGAGCGGATTTCGGTGCGGGCCAGGTTCAGCGCTGCCTGAGCCACGTCCGTGCGCGCGTTGGCGATCTGCGCCTGCAGGCGCTTGACCTCGGCATTCAACGCGTCCACCTGCTGACGTTGTGCCTTGAGGTCTGCTTCGGCCTTGGCGACTTGCGAGCGGGCCACGCGGGAGTCGGCGGAGAGGGTGGTAACGCGCTCCTCGGAAACGAATCCCGGCTTGCGCAAGGCCTGGGCGCGAGACAGATCGATTTGGGCGCGCCCCAGCGTGGCCTGACTGGCAGCGACATCAGCCTGGCTGGCGGCGATGGTGCTGGCCTGCTGTACTAGCTTGCTCTGCGCCTGGGCCAGTTCCGCCTCGCGGGTGGCGAGCAGCGCGCGGGCACGCTCCAGGGCCAGTTTGAAGTCGTCGGCTTCCAGTCGGACCAGCAGGTCGCCTTCCTTGACCGTCTGATTGTCGCTCACCAGGACTTGGTCGATGCGCGCGCCGAGCTGGCTGGAGATGCGGGTGATTTCGCCCTGCACGTAGGCGTTGTCAGTGCTCTCGACGAAACGACCGATCAACAACCAGTGGAGGAAGAGGCCGGTAGCGACCATCGTCACCAATGCCATGAAGATGAACAGGCGGCGTTGCAATTTGGCGGGCATGGCGAAATCAGGCTCGAACTCTTTTCAGAATGTTGCGAATCTAGCAGTGTTCCTTGCCCGCAAGTAGCCAGTACACTTCGGAAACTTTGTTGCTTATGGGGAACAATAATGGGGCTTGATGATGCGCTGATCTTCACTCGCGTGGTGGAGTGCCACAGCTTCACCCTGGCAGCGCAGAGCTTGGGCATGCAGAAATCCACCGTGAGCCGGCGCATCGCCCTGCTTGAGGAGCGCCTGGGCGTTCGCCTGCTCAATCGGACTACCCGCAAGTTGCGCCTGACGGAAGTGGGGCAGGCTTATTACGAGCGCTGTCGGCAGATCATGCTCGACTTTGCCGAGGCCGAGCAGGCAGTGATGCAGTTGCAGCAGGAACCTTCAGGTCTGTTGCGGGTGACGGCGCCGATCGAGTTCGGCCAGTTGTTCCTGGGCAAGGTGCTGGGCACCTTCATGCGGCAGTACCCGCAGATCACGGCAGAGGTAGAGATCACCTCGCGTAACGTAGATCCGCTGGAGGAGGGCGTGGATATCGCCATCATGATCGGGCAGCCGCAGGACTCAACGCTGATTGCGCGCAAGCTATTCGAGAGCGGGCGCCGGCTTTGCGCCAGCCCCGCATATCTGGCTGCCCACGGCACGCCACGAACAGTGGAAGCCCTCGCGGGTCATCGTGCTGTGTTGCTGCCGCAGGACTCGCAGCGCTACTGGTCCATTCAGGGCGTCAGCGTCCCGTGCCAGCGCGTGCTGTTCTGCAACAACATCACCTTCGCCCGTGAGGCGGTGCTGGCAGGGGCCGGGATTGCGGCGCTACCGCTGATGTTCACCGACTCTGCCGTGCAGCGTGGGGAGTTGGTCGAGTTACTTCCCGAAGCCCGCCTACCTAGCGGCGAAGTCTATGCTGTGTACCCGTCCAGGCGCTTTCAGGCGATGAAGGTCAAGGCCTTCCTCGACTTCCTCATGCGCAGTCTGCCCGTCCAGGAAGGCCACTTGCTGGAGCCGGAAGCGGCCAGCCTGATAAGATCGCGCCTTTGATCGATCCTCAGTTTCGAGAGTAACCATGACCACCGTCCGTACCCGTATCGCGCCGTCGCCCACCGGCGATCCGCACGTGGGCACCGCCTACATCGCTTTGTTCAACCTGTGTTTCGCGCGCCAGCACGGCGGTCAATTCATCCTGCGGATCGAAGATACCGACCAGCTGCGCTCCACCCGTGAGTCGGAGCAGCAGATTTATGATGCCTTGCGCTGGCTCGGGATAGAGTGGGATGAAGGCCCGGACGTCGGTGGCCCGCACGGTCCTTACCGGCAGAGCGAGCGCGGTGAAATCTACAAGCAGTACTCCAAGGAGCTGGTCGACAAGGGCCACGCCTTCCATTGCTTCTGCACGCCTGAGCGCCTCGACAAGCTGCGTGCGGAGCAGACTGAGCGCAAGGAAACTCCGCGCTACGACGGCCACTGCATGCATCTGCCGCAAACTGAGGTCGAGCAGCGCATTGCCGCTGGTGAGCCCAATGTTGTGCGCATGAAAGTGCCCAGCGAAGGTGTCTGTGTGGTGCCGGACATGCTTCGTGGCGATGTCGAGATCCCATGGGATCGCATGGACATGCAGGTGCTGATGAAGACCGATGGCCTGCCTACCTACTTCCTCGCCAACGTGGTCGACGACCATCTGATGGGCATCACCCATGTGTTGCGTGGTGAAGAGTGGCTGCCGTCCGCTCCCAAGCTGATCAAGCTCTATGAATACTTCGGCTGGGAGCAGCCCAAGCTTTGCTACATGCCGCTGCTGCGTAACCCGGACAAGAGCAAGCTGTCCAAGCGCAAGAACCCGACCTCGATCACGTTCTACGAGCGTATGGGCTATCTGCCGGAAGCCATGCTCAACTACCTGGGTCGGATGGGCTGGTCGATGCCCGATGAGCGCGAGAAGTTCTCCCTGGCGGAGATGGTCGAGTACTTCGACCTGTCGCGCGTGTCGCTGGGTGGGCCGATCTTCGATCTTGAGAAGCTCTCCTGGCTCAATGGCCAATGGCTGCGTGAGCTGCCGGTAGAGCGCTTTGCTGCTCAAGTGCAGAAGTGGGCGCTCAACCCCGAGTACCTGATGAAGATTGCACCCCACGTGCAGGGGAGAGTGGAAACCTTCAGTCAGATCGCTCCGCTGGCTGGGTTCTTCTTCTCCGGCGGCGTTCAACTGGATGCGAAACTGTTCGAGCACAAGAAGCTCAGCCCTGATCAGGTACGCCAGGTCATGCAGTTGGTGCTCTGGAAGCTCGAGTCGCTGCGTCAGTGGGAAAAGGACCGCATCACTGGGTGCATCCAGGCTGTTGCCGAACATCTGGAGATCAAGCTGCGTGACGTCATGCCGCTGATGTTTCCGGCCATCACTGGACAGGCGAGCTCGGTTTCCGTGTTGGATGCGATGGAAATCCTCGGTGCCGACCTCAGTCGCTTCCGTCTGCGCCAGGCCATCGAGCTGCTGGGTGGCGTTTCGAAGAAGGAAACCAAGGAATGGGAGAAGCTGCTCGCTTCAATCGCCTGATGGTTGTGCGGCCGGGGTGTTAAGGCCTCGTTCCGGTCGCAGTGGGTAAGTGGTTGTTCTTTCAAATAAAAAAGTTCGACCTGTAGGAAAAATATTGTTGACAGCGGGATGGGGCGCCCCTAATATGCGCCCCGTCCTCGTGACGGGGCTATAGCTCAGCTGGGAGAGCGCTTGCATGGCATGCAAGAGGTCGACGGTTCGATCCCGTCTAGCTCCACCACTCCTTCATGGGGTGGGTCATGAAAAGGTATGAAGGTTTCGTCCCCTTCGTCTAGTGGCCTAGGACACCGCCCTTTCACGGCGGTAACAGGGGTTCGAGTCCCCTAGGGGACGCCATATTCCAGTCGCACGGACTCTGTCCTGTGCAGCCGAAAGCAATTCGGGGCTATAGCTCAGCTGGGAGAGCGCTTGCATGGCATGCAAGAGGTCGACGGTTCGATCCCGTCTAGCTCCACCAAATTCGATGCGCCACGCATCACAATGGGGCGGCTGAGTGCTGCACCTGTTGTTAGAAGGTTTCGTCCCCTTCGTCTAGTGGCCTAGGACACCGCCCTTTCACGGCGGTAACAGGGGTTCGAGTCCCCTAGGGGACGCCATATTCCAGTCGCACGGACTCTGTTCTGTGCAGCCGAAGCAATTCGGGGCTATAGCTCAGCTGGGAGAGCGCTTGCATGGCATGCAAGAGGTCGACGGTTCGATCCCGTCTAGCTCCACCAAATTCGATGCGCCACGCATCACAATGGGTCGGCTGAGTGCTGCACCTATTGTTAGAAGGTTTCGTCCCCTTCGTCTAGTGGCCTAGGACACCGCCCTTTCACGGCGGTAACAGGGGTTCGAGTCCCCTAGGGGACGCCATATTCTGATTTCCCGCACTGCGGGCTTTTTAAGGGTCATTCCGTCATGGGGTGGCCCTTTTGTTTATCCCCTGCTTTTTCTATTCGGTTCCGATTGTCGGTTGGCGACGGGCGGTTGTCATATGCCTTGTTAATTTGTATTACGTGCGTAATATTACTATCGAAATACTAAGGGCGTGATCATGAAGGATAAGAAAGCTCTGACGCGTGAACGAATATTCCAGGCTGCAGCTTCTGCGCTACTACTACGGGGGCCGCAACAGCCTGGCGTTGCAGAGGTCATGGATGCTGCCGGCCTTACCGTGGGTGGCTTCTACGCTCACTTCACGAGCCGGGATGCGCTGATGCTGGAGGTTTTCGACCAGCTCCTGCGTAAGCGTCGCGACCTGATGGCGCTTATCGACCCGGCCCTGTCCGGCTCCGAGCGCCGCACCTTGGCCGCCAGCTTCTATCTGTCGCGCAAGCACCGTGATGCCACTGATGCGGGTTGTCCGTTGCCCAGCACCCTGGGCGCCTTGCCACAGCTGTCGGATACCTACCGAGCCTTGTTGGCTGAGCACCTCGAAATACTGAGCGCGCAGATGTGCGACCGGCCCGAGGATGCCGACAAGGCCTTGGCAGATCTTGCCCTCATGGTAGGGGGATTGGCCCTGGCCCGAGCCCTGGGGGCGGGCGATTTGTCTGATCGAGTGCTGCGTGCCGCCAAGTCGGCGGTCATCTGAGGAGCAGAGTGATGAATAGTCTGAGTCTGGTGAGAGGGGTCAATGCCACGTTGGGACGCTTGGCGCCGCAAGTCATTGCTCGGCGCATGCGCCGCCAGTTCATGACGCCGCGAAACTTTCCACCCAAGGACTGGGAGGCACCCTGGTTGGGCAGCGCCGAGCGCATTACGTTGCGCTTCGGTATCTCGGCTTTGCGGTGGGGGAGCGGGCCAACGGTTCTGCTGATGCATGGATGGGAGGGGCGGCCGACCCAGTTTGCCAGGCTGATCGAGGCGCTGGTGGGGGCAGGATACGGCGTGGTAGCGCTGGATGGCCCAGCCCATGGTCGGTCGCCAGGGCAAGAGGCCAATGTCGTGCTCTTTGCTCGGGCATTGCTTGAGGCTGCGGCGGAGCTGCCATCGCTGCAGGCGGTGATTGGTCACTCGATGGGGGGAGCTAGTGCGTTGCTGGCGACTCAAATGGGATTGCACGCCAGGGCTCTGGTCACCATTTCGGCACCGAGTCGTATCCTTGGTCCTTTGTGCAGCTTCGCCAACTTCATGGGACTTCCTGCTCGTGCTCGAGCCCATTTCATCCGTCTGGTCGAGCGCCGTGCAGGAATTCCGGCTGCCCATCTCGATGTCCAGCGTTATGATCTGGCGGTCCCGGGTCTGGTGGTGCATGCCGCGGACGACGTCGTTGTGCCGGCCAGCGAGGCGAAGGTGATACACGAGGCTTGGTTCGACAGTCAGTTGCTGCACCTTGAAACGGGTGGTCATCAGCGCCTGCTCGCCGATCCGCGCCTGATTGAGGCGGTCCTTTCCATGCTGTCTGATGTCCGGGCGCCAGCCTGTCTGGGTGGGGAGCCCGAAGCGAGCCCCGCTCCAGTTTGAGCTTGGGAGCGATAAGCTCTCGCTCATTGCGACAATGCCTGCATGTTAGAGACGATATGCGCCGACTTTATCGGTCGCGCCACCTTGCTGGAGGGCCGGCCGGCGACGGGAACTCGCTGCCGGGTGACTTGGCGTGGATGGCTCGCTTCCAAGTCCGACAGGCCTCCGGTGCGAGTTCGATTGTCGTATAGGAAAGGATTGCGAGACGCGGGTAGCTTGGATTGGGAGAGCTGATATGAGCCTGACGATGGATGTGGTATTGGAGCGGGCGCGACCGGTTTTGCCCGTGCTGGTGATCGAGGATACCGGGCTCGCTCTGGACTTGGCGGGGGCGCTGCACGCCGGCGGTGTGGAAGTGCTGGAGGTAACCCTGCGCACTCCGCGCGCTCTGGACGCCCTGGCGGTGATCCGCAAGGCGTTCCCCGATCTGTTGGTTGGCGCGGGAACGCTCATTCATGCCGAGCAGTTCCTGGAGGCGCGTGACGCCGGGGCACACTTTGCGGTCAGTCCGGGCTGCACCGAGCGTCTTGCCGCGGCGGCTGAAGACTCCGGCCTGCCCTATCTGCCTGGGGTCATGACCCCTTCTGAAGTGCTGCTCGCGCTGGAGTACGGCTACCGATCGCTGAAGCTGTTCCCGGCCAATGGCAATGCGAGCGTGAAGATGCTCAAGAGCCTGAAGGGGCCGTTCACTGGCATCCGCTTCTGCCCAACGGGTGGCGTGACGCCGGATAATCTGCTGAGCTTTTTGCGCCTGCCTAATGTCGCCTGTGTCGGAGGGACCTGGATTGCCCCGTCCAGTCTGATCCGTGCTCGCGCCTGGGACCAGATCACCCAATTGGCCAGCGAAACGTGCGAGCTGGCCAGCAGCCTGGAGCCTCATTCATGAGCTGGGATCTACCGACTCCCTTCGTCATCGACCTTCGCGTAGAAGCCGATGATATCGATGGGCTGGGCCACGCCAATAATGCCGTCTATGTCAGTTGGCTGGAGCGCTGTGCCTGGCGGCACTCCCAAAGCCTGGGCCTGGATCTGGCCGAGTATCGCCGCCTGGATCGTGCCATGGCGGTTCTGCGCCATGAAATCGATTACCTGGCCGCCGCCTATGAAGGTCAGGAATTGCAAGTTGGCACGTGGATTGTCGAGTCTGATCAACGCCTCAAGATGGAGCGGCGTTTCCAGCTGGTGCGACCCGAGGACGGCACCACCTTGCTGCGCGCCAAGACCATTTTCGTCTGCATCGAACTGTCGAGCGGCAAGCCCAGGCGCATGCCGGTCGAGTTCGTAGAGGGGTATGGAAGGGCTCTACAGGAGCCTTTTCCTTTGGAGCTCTAGCCGAGCCTCAATCTACCGACGGGGCGAGGAGCACTTCGCCCTGTCCCTGCACAATCCGCAAGTGGCGGACTTCGCCAGGTGCAATGGTGGCTGACTGGTTGGCAAACACTTTGTGTTTGCAGCGTTCCGAGCCGTACTGAACCAATCGAAATTCGATCTTGCCGGCAGGCACTTGAATGCTCACGGATTGCCCAGGGGCAATTTGGGTGACCTCTTCGCTCTGGATGTAGAGCGCAATATTGCAGGTGTTTCGGGCGTCCTCATCACGACTGATCTGGACTTCACCGATAGCCCCGGTCGGATACGGCGGTGGGGCAACAAAGGGATCAGTTGTGGCGACGGCGTTTGTGCTTGAGGTTGTCAGAAGGGCGAGCAGCACGTAAGGCAGCTTCATCTCAGGTACCTCGTTTCCTAACCTTGTACTGCTTTGACTGCTGGGCTTGGCCGTTGCTCCCTGTGTAAATTCGTCGTTTGCTTTCATGTTCGGGCTGCTAGCTGCGTAAAATGCGCGCCTTTATCCATGTGAGCCTTTGATCCATGCAAATCGCTCTGGCCCCGATGGAGGGGCTGGTCGACGAAATCCTTCGCGATGTCCTGACCCGGGTGGGGGGCGTTGACTGGTGCGTGACCGAATTTATCCGTGTCTGTGACCGCCTGCTGGCGGCCAGCACGTTCCAGAAGCTGGCGCCTGAGTTGGAGCTCGGAGCGCGCACCCGCGCCGGCACGCCTGTGCGTGTGCAGTTGCTCGGGTCCGATCCGGTCTGCCTGGCCGAGAACGCTGCCTTTGCCTGTGAATTGGGCGCCCCGGTGATCGATCTCAACTTCGGTTGTCCGGCCAAGACAGTGAACCGCTCGCGAGGCGGGGCAGTGCTGCTCAAGGAGCCAGAGCTCCTGCATTCGATCTTGCGCGAGGTTCGTCGTGCGGTGCCGGCAGCCATTCCCGTGACGGCGAAAATGCGACTGGGCTTCGATAGCCCGGATGGCGCCCTGGATTGCGCACGCGCGCTGGCTGACGGCGGTGCGGAGCAGATCGTGGTGCATGCGCGGACCAAGGTGGAAGGTTACAAGCCGCCCGCTCACTGGGAGTGGGTGGCACTTGTTCAGGAAGCGGTGAAGGTGCCCGTGTTCGCCAATGGCGAGGTGTGGACGCTCGATGACTGGCGCCGCTGCCGGGAGGTCAGTGGAGTAGAGGACATCATGCTTGGGCGTGGCTTGGTGTCTCGGCCTGACCTGGCTCGGCAGATAGCCGCGGCTCGCGCTGGTCGGCAGGTGCAGGATATGGGTTGGAGCGAGTTTCTTCCGCTGCTGCAGGACTTCTGGATCCAGGCTCGGCGCAAGCTGGCGCCGCGTTACGCGCCGGGGCGGCTCAAGCAATGGCTGGCCATGCTGACCCGCAGTTATCCCGAGGCTGTGGTGCTGTTCGCAGAGATCCGGCGGGAGGGCGACTGCGGACGCATTGATGCGTTGCTTGGTGTGCCAAGTCTGGAGCGAGAGTGGGCGGCGGCCGTTTAGTTGAGGGGCCGGTGTTCAGGCCTCATCTCCGCTTCCAGTCACTCTAGGTCTTGAAAAGCTTTCGACTGTCCCTATCTAGGGTTCTGCGGGATGCCGAAGTCGGGTCCCGCACGCGAAACACTTGCTGAATTTCAGGAGAACACCATGAGTACTGCATTTTCCCTCGCTCCACTTTTCCGTCATTCCGTAGGCTTTGACCGCTTCAATGATCTGTTCGAGTCTGCTCTGCGTAACGAGGGCGGCAGCTCCTACCCGCCCTACAACGTCGAGAAGCATGGTGACGATTCCTACCGCATCGTGATCGCGGTGGCCGGTTTCCAAGAGGAGGACCTGGACCTGCAAGTCGAGCGTGGTGTGCTGACAGTCAGCGGCGGCAAGCGCGAACGAAGTGACGAAAGTATCACCTTCCTGCATCAGGGGATTGCCCAGCGCGCGTTCAAGCTGTCATTCCGTCTGGCCGACCATATCGAGGTCAGGAACGCTGGTCTGCAGAATGGCTTGCTGAACATCGATCTGGTGCGCATCGTGCCGGAAGAGGCAAAGGCCAAGCGGATCCCGATCAATGGGCAGCGTGCCGCACTGGAAAACTGATTTCCCGGCCATGCCGGTCGAAGAGGGCGCCTACGGGCGCCCTTTGCTTTTCAGGATGGTCATTGCTGGGCCAGTTCAGTGCGTTGCCGACTGTTGGCGAGCAGGGTGCGGAACTCGGCCAAAGGCAGTGGCTTGCTGAATAGATAGCCCTGGTACAGGTGACAGCCCTGCTGTTCGAGGAAAACAAGTTGGTCGCTTCGCTCCACGCCCTCGGCAATCGTCTCCAATCCAAGGCTGCGAGCGATGGCCACGATTGCGCGAATGATCTCGGCATCGTTCGAGTCATGGGTCGCTTCGCGAACGAAGGACTGGTCGATCTTCAGTGCGTCCACCGGGAGGCGTTTGAGGTAGGTCAGCGAGGAGTAACCAGTTCCGAAGTCGTCCATTGCGAAGCTGACACCCAGTTTCTTGAGGCGGCGCATCTTGCCGATGGTGTCGTCGAGGTTCTGGATCACAATGCCCTCGGTGATTTCCAGCTTCAGCATGGAGGCTGGTAGCCGACTATCGCTGAGCGTACGGGTCACGCGTTCGACAAAGTCACTCTGGCGGAACTGCCGGGGGCTGATGTTTACGCAGAGGCTGAACTGTTCCGCACTGACGAGGCCATCGCCAAGCAAGGATTTGCAAGCGCGGCAAGACTCGGCCAGGGCCCAGTCTCCCACCTCGAGGATAAGTCCGCTCTCTTCCAGTACCTGGATGAACTCCCCGGGGGACTGCGGCCCAAGAGTTGGGTGCTGCCAGCGCAGCAAGGCTTCAGCTCCAACCACGCGGCTGTCGCGTGCATCCACCTGGGGTTGGAAGTTCAGTTCGAACTCGCCGCGTGAAAGCGCCAGGCGCAGATCGTTTTCCAGTCGCAGGCGCTCGCTGGCAGCATCCTGCATGGTGCGGCGAAACATCTGGATTGCGTTGCGCCCGGAGTCTTTGGCTCGGTAGAGCGCAATATCGACGCGTTTGAGCAGGTCGGCCGGAGTTTCCCCGTGGTCCGGTATCAAGGCGATGCCAATGCTCGGGGTGACCTGGAGCCGATGACCGTCGAGTTGCATCGGCTCGGCCAGCAGGTTGCGTAGCTTTTCGGCAATCTGTCGGACCTGCCGGGTGACCTCCGCGCGTGTACCGTCGAGGCTGGTCAACAGCACGACGAACTCGTCACCACCGAGGCGGGCGACGGTATCTTCCAGTCGCACACTGGCTTCCAGGCGCGCGGTGACCATCTTCAGCACGGCGTCGCCGACGGGGTGGCCGAGCGAGTCGTTGATGTGTTTGAAATGATCCAGGTCGAGGAACAGCAGCGCACCGCGTAGCCCATGGCGCTTGAGCAGGGCAATCTGCTGGTGCAGGCGGTCCATCAGTAACGCCCGATTAGGCAGATTGGTAAGCGAGTCGTGGTAAGCCAGGTGCTGGATCTGAGCCTGGGCGTCCTTCAGTGCACTGATATCGCGCGCAGTCAGTAGCAGACAAGGGACATTGTTGAGCTCGATCTGCTCCACGGATACTTCAACCGTCTTGCAGTTGCCGTCGCGGTGCTGGCCCAGCATTTCCAGATGGTGGACCCGACCATCGCGTCTGAGCATGTCGAGCATCTGCTGGCGCTCAGCCGGATCGGCCCAGATGTTCATCTCATAAGCAGTGCGCCCAATGACTTCGTCGGCCCGGTAGCCGGTGAGGCGGCAGAACCCGTCGTTTACTTCGATGTAACGGCCGGTGTCGCGCTCCGTGATGGTGATGGCGTCGGGGCTGGAGTGGAACGCCTTGGCGAACTTCTCCTGGCTGGCCTTGAGGGCCGCTTCTGCCTGCAGGCGGGTGGTGACATCACGGAAGGTGGTGGTGATGCAGAGTTGGCGCTCGACGCGGATGAACCGGCTGGCAATCACGCAGGTCAATTGCTGTCCATCCTGTCTATTGAAGCAGGCCTCGGCGTTGTCGAGGCCCTGGTCGCGCATCAACTCGGCGAACAGGCGAGAGCGTTGTGCCTGATCTGCCCAGAAGCCGACGTCCTGGGCATTTCGGCCGACGATCTGCTCCGGTTGCCAGCCGAACACTTCGCAGAAGCTTGGGTTTACCTCGATGAATACGCCGTCGCGAATGCGCGAGACGCAAATCGGATCGGGGCTGGCCTGGAAGAGGGTGACGAATTTCTCTTCGGAGGCTGCCAGGCGCTGCTCGCGGCGTACCCGGTCACTGATGTCGATGACGATGCCCGTCATGCGTTGCGGACTGCCATCTTCAGTGCGGTAGAGCTTGGCCGTGCTTTCCAGGTAATGTAATTCGCCGTCGCTGAAGCGCGAGCGGTAGGTGACCTGATACTCCTGCGTACGACCTTCCACAAGGTCGCGGAAGGCCTGGCGCATGCACTGTTGGTCCTCTTCAGGGACACAGAGGAAGAAATCGTCGAAGTTGCCATGGAATGGTTCTTCGGCCAGGCCATGCAGCTTCGAGGTGCGGGCGGAGCCGTAGAGCGTCCCGGAGGGAATGTGCCAGTCCCAAGTGCCAAGGTGGGCGGATTCCAGCGCCAGGCTCAAACGCTCCTGGCTTTCTTCAAGAGCCTTTGCTTGGGCGTGTTGCTGGGTTACTTCGCGAACCACGCCGACCATTCGGCGACGACCATCGGGCCAAGGCTGCAGGCTGCCGGTGATTTCCAGCCAGTGCAGGCTGCCATCCGGCCAGACCACTCGGTGGCGAAGCACGCGTTCCTCGAACTGCCCGGTGAGCGCTTCGTGTAACAGGCGCACAACCCGCTCCCTGTCGGCTTCGAAAATGAGGTCGAAGTAATCGAGCCGCTCCGGCATGGGTTGGCTCAGTGCGATGCCGAACAAGGCTCTGGCTCCACGCGACCAACTGACCTTGCCACTGTCGATGTCCCAAGACCAGGCACCCAGATGTGCACCGTTCAAGGCCGCCAGGAGACTTGGTGCGTCTTGCCAGGACTGCTCGAACTCTACCGGGTCGAGGGTGGGAATATGCGGCGATGGAGCATTCGATTCGCTGTCTCTGCGCATGCTCGCCCCTGCCGGCAGATGGAAGATGCTGGGGGGAGCGCTGACTCGCAGTTCCTTCGCCACCCCTCTTGCTGTTGTCCGGGCAACTGTGCCTTCGCCGATCGACCTAGGCAAGGCCGTCGCGCTGGGCGTCGAGGAGCGCCATGAATGCTTTCGCTGCGTTCGACAAGGTCCGCTCGGTATGCAGGATGTAACCCAGGTTACGGGTGAGTTGAATGTCCTGGAGGGGCAGCCGCACGACCTGGTCATCGAGCATGGTGCGCGGCAGCACGCTCCAGGCGATGCCGATCGATACCATCATCTTGATGGTCTCCAGGTAGTTCGTGCTCATGGCGATGTTCGGCGTCAGCCCTTCGGCCTCGAACAAGCGCCGAACGATGTGGTGGGTAAAGGTGTTGCCGCCGGGGAATACCGCCGGATGTCGTGCCACATCGGCGAGGAAGATGGTCCTGTCCCGAGCCAGCGGGTGTTCCGGTGCGGCGACGAAGTCCAGCGGGTCGTTCCAGACCGGGACAGCCTGTACCGGTAGGGCGGTTTCCGGTGCCAGGGTTATCACCGCCAGTTCCACGCGGCCATGGAGGATTTCCTCGTACGCCACTTCGGAGTCAAGGAATTGAATATCCAGCGCCACTTGCGGGTAAGCGCGGGTGAAAGCACGCAACAGCGGCGGCAGACGATGCAGGCCGATATGGTGGCTGGTGGCCAGAGTCAGGCGGCCGGTGATGTCGCCGGAGAGATTACTCAAAGCCCGGCGGGTATCGTCGAGCACGTTAAGAATCTGGTACGCCCGCGGCAGCAAGGCCCTGCCAGCTTCGGTCAGGCTGACTTCGCGGCCCAGCCGGTCGAACAGGCGGACGCTCAGCTGCTGTTCCAGCGAAGCAATGCGCTTGCTGACGGCGGGCTGAGTCAGGTGCAGGCGCTCTCCTGCCTCCGAGAAGCTGCCGGTTTCAGCGATAGCGATAAAGGCGTTGAGGCTGGCCAGGTCCATGATCAGGCTCCGAGGGTTGGACGGGCAGAATAGCACTGCATTCCCAAGTGGAATGGTTTAAATAAAAAATATGAATTTGAGTTATTCATGGCAAGCCCCTACGATCGTCCTCACAAGCAAAAGGGGCATTCGCCGTGATCGACCCCTGCGCATGGAAACACGCTGATGAGGACACACTGATGGCCGGCAAGACGCTCTACGACAAGCTCTGGGATGCACACGAGGTGAAGCGCCGCGATGATGGTTCGTCGTTGATCTACATCGACCGTCACATCCTCCATGAAGTGACCTCGCCGCAGGCCTTCGAAGGGCTGCGCCTGGCCGGTCGCAAACCCTGGCGCATCGATGCCAACATCGCCACGCCTGACCATAACGTGCCAACCACCCGCGCCGAGCGTCAGGGTGGCCTCGAAGCGATCGCCGACGAAGTGTCGCGCATCCAGGTCAAGACCCTGGACGAAAACTGCGACGACTTCGGCATTCTCGAGTTCAAGATGAACGACGTTCGCCAGGGCATCGTCCATGTTGTTGGTCCGGAGCAGGGCGCTACCCTGCCGGGAATGACCGTCGTCTGTGGCGACTCGCATACGTCCACCCACGGTGCTTTTGGTGCCTTGGCCCATGGCATCGGCACTTCTGAAGTCGAGCACGTGCTGGCAACCCAGTGCCTGGTGGCGAAGAAGATGAAGAACATGCAGGTTCGCGTCGAAGGCAAATTGCCGGCCGGCGTGACTGCCAAGGACATCGTGCTGGCCATCATCGGCAAGATCGGCACTGCAGGCGGCAACGGCCATGCCCTGGAGTTCGCCGGTAGCGCCATCCGTGACCTTTCCATGGAAGGCCGCATGACCATCTGCAACATGGCCATCGAGGCCGGTGCCCGCGTCGGCCTGGTGGCGGTCGATGAGAAAACCGTCGAGTACGTCAAGGGCCGTCCCTTCGCACCCAAAGCCGCCGACTGGGACAAGGCTGTTGCCGTATGGTCCGACCTGGTATCCGACGCCGATGCACGCTTCGATACCGTGGTCGAACTCAGGGCAGAAGACATCAAGCCGCAGGTCAGCTGGGGCACCTCGCCAGAAATGGTGCTTGCCGTCGATCAGCGCGTGCCGGACCCTGCCGCCGAAAGCGACCCGGTCAAGCGTGGTTCCATCGAGCGAGCCTTGAAGTACATGGGCCTGGCCGCCAATCAGGCGATCACCGATATCCAGCTGGACCGTGTGTTCATCGGCTCCTGCACCAACTCGCGGATCGAAGACCTGCGCGCTGCCGCCGAGGTTGCCAAGGGTCGCAAGGTTGCAGCCACCGTCAAGCAGGCGCTGGTGGTGCCGGGCTCGGGTTTGGTCAAGCAGCAGGCCGAGCAGGAAGGGCTGGATAAGATCTTCATCGAAGCCGGTTTCGAATGGCGTGAACCAGGCTGCTCCATGTGTCTGGCGATGAACCCGGATCGCCTGGAGAGTGGTGAGCACTGTGCCTCGACCTCCAACCGCAACTTCGAAGGACGCCAGGGGGCTGGTGGCCGTACCCATCTGGTCAGTCCGGCAATGGCTGCCGCTGCTGCGGTGACCGGTCGCTTCGTCGATGTTCGCGAGTTGCTCAAGTAAGGAGATTCGAGATGAAAGCCTTTACCCAACACACCGGTCTCGTCGCTCCGCTGGATCGCGCCAACGTCGATACGGACCAGATCATTCCCAAGCAATTCCTCAAGTCGATCAAGCGCACCGGCTTCGGCCCCAACCTGTTCGACGAGTGGCGCTACCTGGATGTCGGCCAGCCGAACCAGGACAACTCCAAGCGTCCGCTGAACAAGGACTTCGTGCTGAACTTCCCCCGCTACCAGGGTGCCAGTGTGCTCCTGGCGCGTGAGAACTTCGGCTGCGGCTCCAGCCGCGAGCATGCGCCCTGGGCGCTGGACGAATATGGCTTCCGTGCAGTAATCGCTCCGAGCTATGCCGACATCTTCTTCAACAACAGCTTCAAGAACGGCTTGCTGCCGATCATCCTGAAAGAAGAGGAAGTCGATGAACTGTTCCAACAGGTCGAGACGACTGAGGGCTATCAGCTCACCGTCGACCTGGCGGCCCAGACCGTCACTCGTCCGGACGGCAAGCAGTACAGCTTTGAGGTGGATGCCTTCCGCAAACACTGCCTCCTCAACGGCCTCGACGATATCGGCCTGACCTTGCAGGATGCGGAGGCGATTCGCACCTTCGAAGCGGGTTACCGTCAGCGCCAGCCGTGGCTGTTTCGGGATGCCTGAAGGCGTCCATCGGAGGATGTGATGAGCGACAAAGCCCATGAGCAAGTGGTCCAGCGCCAGTTCGGCGAGCAGGCCAATGCCTACCTGAGCAGTGCGGTGCACGCCCAGGGAACCGAGTTCGCGCTGTTGCAGGCGGCGGTGCAAGGGAATGGTGCTGCCCGTGCACTCGATCTCGGTTGCGGCGCGGGGCATGTCAGCTTCCACATCGCCCCGTTGGTCGGTGAAGTGGTGGCCTACGACCTTTCCGAGCAGATGCTCGATGTCGTGGCCAGCGCTGCCGACCAGCGCGGCTTGACCAACGTGCGCACTGAGCGCGGAGCGGCAGAGCGGTTGCCCTTTGCCGATGCGAGTTTCGACTACGTTTTCAGTCGCTATTCTGCGCATCACTGGAGCGACCTCGGGCTGGCATTGCGGGAAGTCCGCCGGGTCTTGAAACCCGGTGGCGTGGCGGCGTTCATCGACGTGGCCTCGCCCGGTAGTCCGTTACTCGATACCTACCTGCAAGCGGTGGAAGTGCTACGCGATACCAGCCATGTGCGCGATTATTCCGTGGGCGAGTGGCTGCGGCAGGTCAGCGAGGCGGGGTTGTTCGTCAACAGTCACACGCGCCAGCGTCTGCGCCTGGAGTTTGCCTCCTGGATCGAGCGTATGCGCACGCCGGAGGTTTTCCGTGACGCGATCCTTGCCCTGCAGCAGGCAGTGGGCGAGGAGGTTCGCGAGTATTTTGAAGTTGCTGCAGACGGCTCGTTCAGCACCGATGTGCTGGTGCTCTGGGCCGAGCGTTGAGAATGTACATGGCGCCTCTGGCGCCTAACGAGAGGAAAGCATGAGCAAACAGATTCTGATTCTACCGGGCGACGGCATTGGCCCGGAAATCATGGCCGAAGCCGTCAAGGTGCTGCAGGTGGCCAACGACAAGTACCAATTGGGCTTCGAGCTGACCGAAGACGTCATCGGTGGCGCTGCCATCGACAAGCATGGCGTGCCGCTGGCCGACGAGACCTTGGAACGCGCACGCAAGGCCGATGCCGTGCTGCTAGGCGCTGTTGGCGGCCCCAAGTGGGACAGGCTTGAGCGTGACATTCGCCCAGAGCGCGGGCTGCTGAAGATCCGCTCGCAACTCGGCCTCTTCGCCAACCTGCGCCCGGCCATCCTCTACCCGCAGCTGGCCGATGCTTCCAGCCTCAAGCCAGAAATCGTCGCGGGGTTGGATATCCTTATCGTCCGTGAGCTGACGGGCGGTATCTACTTCGGCGCGCCGCGTGGCACCCGTACGCTGGAAAATGGCGAACGGCAGGCCTATGACACGCTGCCCTACAGCGAGAGCGAAATTCGCCGCATCGCCCGTGTCGGTTTCGACATGGCCCGCGTGCGTGGCAAGAAGCTGTGTTCGGTAGACAAGGCCAACGTGCTGGCCTCCAGCCAGCTCTGGCGCGAAGTAGTGGAAGAGGTCGCCAAGGATTATCCGGACGTCGAGCTCAGCCACATGTACGTCGACAACGCTTCCATGCAGCTGGTGCGTGCGCCGAAGCAGTTCGATGTGATGGTGACCGACAACATGTTCGGCGACATCCTGTCGGATGAGGCTTCCATGCTTACCGGTTCCATCGGCATGCTGCCTTCGGCCTCGCTGGACGCCAACAGCAAGGGCATGTACGAGCCGTGCCACGGCTCGGCACCGGACATCGCGGGGCAGGGGATTGCCAACCCGTTGGCGACCATACTGTCCGTATCGATGATGCTGCGTTACAGCTTCAACCAGACAGTCGCTGCGGACGCCATCGAGCAGGCCGTCAGCCTGGTTCTCGATCAGGGATTGCGCACGGGCGACATCTTCTCTGCAGGGGCTACCAAGGTCGGTACCCGCGAGATGGGCGATGCAGTGGTCGCGGCCCTGCGGAATCTGTAATCTGAAGGGCTCGCTGGTACGCCAGCGACCCACTTTTTCTTGAAAGGTGTAGTTGTCATGAAGCGTGTAGGTCTGATCGGTTGGCGCGGCATGGTGGGTTCCGTGCTCATGCAGCGAATGCTGGAAGAGCGGGATTTCGACCTGATCGAGCCGGTGTTCTTCACTACTTCCAACGTGGGTGGCCAAGGGCCTGCGGTCGGCAAGGAGATTGCCCCGCTGAAGGATGCCTACAGCATCGAGGAGCTGAAGACCCTCGACGTGATCCTGACCTGCCAGGGTGGCGACTACACCAACGAGGTGTTCCCCAAGCTGCGCGAAGCCGGCTGGAACGGCTACTGGATCGATGCGGCCTCCAGCCTGCGCATGCAGGATGACGCTGTCATTGTCCTCGACCCGGTGAACCGCAAGGTGATCGACCAGTCGCTTGAAGGCGGCGTGAAGAATTACATCGGCGGCAACTGCACGGTCAGCCTGATGCTGATGGCCCTGGGCGGCCTGTTCGAGGCCGGTCTGGTCGAGTGGATGAGCGCCATGACCTATCAGGCGGCATCCGGCGCAGGCGCGCAGAACATGCGCGAGTTGATCAAGCAGATGGGCGCGATCAACGGCGCCGTCGCTGACGATCTGGCCAATCCGGCCAGTGCAATCCTCGACATCGATCGCAAGGTCGCCGAGGCCATGCGTAGCGAAGACTTCCCCACCGAGAACTTCGGAGTACCGCTGTCTGGTAGCCTGATTCCGTGGATCGACAAGGAGCTGCCGAACGGCCAGAGCCGCGAAGAGTGGAAAGGCCAGGCCGAAACCAACAAGATCCTCGGCCGGTTCAAGAGCCCGATTCCTGTGGATGGCATCTGCGTGCGCATCGGCGCCATGCGTTGCCACAGCCAGGCGCTTACCATCAAGCTGAACAAGGATGTGCCGATCGCCGATATCGAAGGCATGATCAGCCAGCACAATCCCTGGGTGAAGCTGGTGCCGAACCAGCGCGAAATCAGCATGCGCGAACTGACTCCGACTGCCGTGACCGGTACTCTCAGCGTTCCGGTGGGTCGTCTGCGCAAGCTCAATATGGGGTCGCAATACCTGGGGGCCTTCACCGTCGGTGACCAGCTCCTGTGGGGTGCCGCCGAGCCCTTGCGCCGGATGCTGCGCATCCTGCTGGAGCGTTGATGGCCGGGGGTACCGATGAGGCTCGTCGGTACCCTGCGGTCCTTGATTGCCTGCATGCGGGGCGGCGGTTAAAGTGCCGCTCCCCGCAGCGCCAGAGGTAGTCCCCCATGAGCCAGTCCTTTGATATCGCCGTAATCGGCGCCACCGGCACCGTCGGCGAGACCCTCGTCCAGCTCCTCGAAGAGCGGGATTTTCCAGTCGATAGTCTTTATCTGCTTGCCAGCAGCGAGTCTGCTGGCAGTTCCGTGCCGTTCAAGGGGCGTAACCTGCGTGTGCGGGATGTCGCTGATTTCGATTTTTCACAGGTGACGTTGGCGTTCTTCGCTGCCGGCGAAGCGGTCACCCGCAGCTTTGCGGAGCGCGCACAGGCGGCAGGCTGCTCGCTGATCGATCTGTCAGGTGCACTGGCCCTGGATAAAGCGCCTTGCCTGGTGCCCGAAGCCAATGCGGACGCGCTTCAAGGACTAACCCGGCCCTATTCCCTGACCAGCCCTTCTGCGTCTGCTGTGGCACTCGCTTGTGTTCTGGCCCCACTAGCAAACCAGTTGGGTTTGCGACATGTTACGGTCACTGCCTGTCTGGCGGTTTCCAGTCTTGGCCGGCAGGGTGTTAAAGAGCTGGCTCGTCAAACGGCTGAGTTGCTTAATGCTCGCCCGTTGGAGTCCCGTTTCTTTGATCGGCAGATTGCTTTCAACCTGCTGGCGCAGTCCGGTGATCCGGATTCCGAGGGGCACGTTGCGCTTGAGCGGCGCATGGCTGCTGAAATCAAGCAACTGCTGGGGCAGCCCGGCTTGTCGGTTGCTGCGACCTGCGCATTGGCCCCCGTGTTTTTTGGCGATAGCTTCAGCGTCTCATTGCAGGTCGAGAGTGATGTGGACCTGCCGGCAGTGCTGGAGCTCCTGCGCACGGCCCCCGGTGTCGAGCTGGTCGAAGAGGGCGATTATCCGACGGCGGTTGGTGATGCTGTTGGCCAGGATGCGGTCTATGTCGGAAGGGTGCGGCGGGGAATTGATGGTCCGCGCGAGCTCAATTTGTGGATTGCTTCAGATAATGTGAGAAAAGGCGCTGCGCTCAATGCCGTGCAGTCTGCCGAGTTGTTGATAAAACACTATCTGTAAAAGATACTTACCTGAAAGTTTGAAGAACTATTCTAGCTTGCTGATACTGGCTTGGCTTTGTCGTTGATGGGGAATCGCCGTCCGGGCGCATACAGGCAGCGACTTAAGACCTTCCTCCCGCATCACGGGAAAAAGAAAATACAAGGGAATCACTCTATGGTTCGGGTTCGCAAACTGGTGCTGGCAATTGCGGCTGCATCCGCGCTGACTTCCGGTATGGCACATGCGCTTGGGCTCGGGGAGGTTACCCTGCGGTCCTCGCTGAACCAGCCGCTGGTCGCGGAAATCGAGCTGCTGGAGGTTCGTGACCTCGCTTCCGCAGAGGTCAAGCCAGGCCTGGCACCGGCCGAGGAGTTCTCCAAGGCAGGTGTGGACCGCCAGTATTTTCTTTCCGATCTCAAGTTCACGTCGGTGATCAAGCCTAACGGCCGAAGCGTTATCCGGGTGACGTCCACGAAGCCGGTGCGCGAGCCTTATTTGAACTTCCTTGTCGAGGTGCTCTGGCCCAATGGCCGGCTGCTCCGCGAATACACCCTGCTGCTGGATCCGCCGCTGTACTCGCCACAGACTGCTGTTGCTGCGGCTCCGCAAATTCCGGTAGCCGCTGCTGCTCCCGTGCCTCGCCCAGTGGTAGAGGCGGCGCCTGTAAGGACTGCGCCAGTGGCACCTGCCGCACTGCGCCCAGCCGCGCCTGCGCCGGCAGCTCCTCCAGCAAGAAAGGCCGAGACCGACCAGTACCGCACTACCTCGCGTGACACCCTTTGGGATATCGCGCAGCGCACACGCTCTGGCGGTTCCGTGCATCAGGCAATGCTCGCCATTCAGGACCTCAATCCGGATGCCTTCATCGGTGGCAACATCAATCGACTGAAGAGTGGTCAGGTGCTTCGACTGCCCGATGACCAACAGATCGCTAGCCGTTCGCAGGCAGAGGCCATTGCTCAGGTTGCCGCGCAGAATACCGCCTGGCGGGAAAGCCGCAGTCTGGCAGGCGAGGGCAAGCGTCAAGTGGATGCAACCAAGCGTGCAAGCGCCGGTGATGCGCCGTCCGAGGTCGAAAATAAAGACAGCCTGCGCCTGGTTTCTGCCGAAAGTGGCAAAGCTTCAAGCGGCAGTGACAAAGGTGGGGACGGTGAAAGCAAGGCGCTCAACGACAAGCTGGCTGTTACCCAGGAAAGCCTCGATTCCAGTCGTCGCGAAAACGATGAGCTGAAGAGTCGCGTCAGCGACTTGCAGAGCCAGATGGACAAGCTGCAGCGGCTTATTCAGCTCAAGGACGACCAATTGGCGAAGCTGCAGGCCGATATGTCGGCCGTTGGCAGTCAGACGCCTGCACCGACATCCGCGGCGGCGCCAGTTGCTGCTGAGGCCAAGCCACAAGTAGTAAAGGATCCGGTTGAACCGCCTGTAGTTGCTCCTGCCGCAGCTCCAGAGGCGGCGTCACAACAACCGGCCGACCTGGAGGCTCAGGCACAGACGCCGATCGCCTCCGAGCCGTCCCAGTCAGCTGCTCCGGCTGCCCCGGTAGTGTCGGAGCCGCCCGTGCAAGCCGCTCCAGCAGTGGCTCCGGCACCTGCCTCGGCGCCTATGGAGGAGCAGGGCGGTAACCTGATCGACGACCTGCTGGCCAATCCGATGCTTCTGGGGATTGCCGGTGGGAGTGCGCTGGTCGCGCTTCTTGTATTGCTGATGATTCTTTCCCGTCGCAATGCCCTTAAGGAAAGTGAGCTGCAGAGCAGCCTTGCGGCTCAGGACGACGAGAGCATCTTCGATACCGATCTGGATCTGAAAGACGATAGCTTCGCGGGATTTGCTGGCGCCGAGCTGGAGTCAGCAGTGGTCGAATCGCCTCCGGCGAGCACCGCCAAGACCGAGGACAAGATCACGGCCCAGACGAGCGATGTGATCAGTGAGGCGGATATCTACATCGCCTACGGTCGCTTCAGTCAGGCAGCCGAGCTGTTGCAAGGTGCCATCAATGAAGAGCCTCAGCGCGCCGACCTGCGCCTCAAGCTGATGGAAGTCTATGCCGAGCTGGGGGATCGAGAGGGCTTTGCTCGCCAGGAGCGCGACTTGAACGAGATCGGGCGCTCGGCCGCGGAGATTGATCAGCTCAAGGCCAAGTATCCGGCAATCGTCATGGCAGCCGCGGGAGCGGTTGGTCTGGCCGCGATCGACGATATCGACAGCTTCGGCCTGGATGACCTGAAGCTCGATGAGGCCGCACCGGCAGCGACCGTTGCTCCAGGGGAGGACCTTGACGACGCGTTCGATCTTAGTCTGGATGACCTTGATTTGGACCTGGAAACCGAGTTGGCAGGCGACAAGCCAGTTCGGACCGAGCCGGCCGAGCCAAGCCTGGAATTGTCGGATACAGTCGAGCTCGACGCGCCTGCCAAGCCAGTCAGTGACCTTGACTTCGATCTGAGTTTCGGTGGTGACGACAAGGCACTGCCGCAGGGTGAAGGGGCGATCGACCTGAGTGACGAACTGGCTGGCTTCAGCCTCGACCTTGAGCCGTCCGCCCAGTCGCTCGTGGACGAAGATGACTTCCTGCTCAGTCTCGACGAGGATCTGGACGTTCCGGCTGTTGCAGTCGAAGGGGTGGCCCCCCCTGTTGCCGGGCTTCCGGACGTCGGAGCCCAGGACCTGCCAGCGGACTTCGATCTGTCCCAGTCCAACGAGCTCGGGATAGAGCCGCTTGCCGACAACGACAGTTTCGCAGCCCAGCTAGACGAAGTGAGCGCCGATCTGGATCAGTTGTCCGAGCGCTTGCAGCAGCAGGATGTTTTGACCGCTCGTGAGCCAGCAGCGCCTGCACTGGCCGAAATGGCGCCGGAGGAGGATGACGATTTCGACTTCCTCTCCGGCACCGATGAAACCGCGACCAAACTGGACTTGGCTCGTGCCTATATCGATATGGGTGACACTGAAGGTGCTCGCGACATCCTCGACGAGGTTCTGTCCGAGGGCAGTGATACCCAGCAAGAGGAAGCGCGCGAACTGATCGCCCGTCTCAGCTGACAGATGACCCAAGCAGTACCCGCAGCGGCAGCCCCTTCGGCTGCCGCTGTCGGTTCAGCAAGGCGTTAATTCCGCCACTTCCAGTCCGCCGATTTCCGCAACTTTTCCCGCCATTTCCGCAACCCCGTGGCTATTTCACGGGGTTCACGACCTTGCCCACCCGCCGATAAACCCGCTTGGTAATGTCCTGCTTGGTGTGTCCGAGCAGGTCGGAGGCGTCCTCCAGGCTGACGATTTCCGACGCGGCCTTCGGGCGGATGTCACGGAACTGGAACTGCATGATCGCCGCCGCCAGATCCGGGTCACCGTTCTCCTGAGCCTTGTCGGCGGCCTGCTTGCGCGCCGGTTCGAAGCGCTGGCGCAGCATCGGCTCGCTGAGCTGTTTGCCGTCAGCCGTGGTGACCAGGTGCGGGCGTGAGCGGTCCAGCTCGTCGAGCAGTCGACCCAGGCCCGTGCGCAACCCGTCGATGTGCAGGCGGATGCGCAGCTTCGTGGCGGTCTTGCCCTGGCCCACCAGCAGGAAGTCGTCGGTCACCTCAGCCCAGCGCATCTTGCGCACATCGGAAGGCCGCTGGCCGGTCAGGTAGGCAATGTCCATTGCCACCTGCAGCTCGCGCGGCGCCTCGCTGTACACCGCCTGCCACACCTCGTCCGTGACATACACGTCGCGCGGCGCCTCCTTGTTGCGCCTGACGCCGCGCGTTGGGTTGTCCTTGCTGTAAATCCCCCATTCCCTGGCCATGTTGAACGCATGGGAGAGCAGGGCGATCTCGCGGTTCGCGCGCACGGGCGCCGTCCGGGCGTCCCGGTACTGCGCGATAATCTGCGGGGTGATTGCCTCCAGCGGCGCCGTCTCGAAGGCACGGAACAGGTGCACCAAGCACTTGCGGTTGTCCTTCTGCGTCTTCACCCCTTTCCCCGGAATTACATCGCGGTCATAGCGCCGGAGCAGGTCGCCGACGGTCTTGGTCGTCAGCGGTACCTTGGTCCGCTCCAGCTGAGCCCACTTCACCCGGGCCTCGTCGGGGTCCGTCCCGAGCGGGATCTCCTTGCGGTTGCCTTCCTCGTCGCGGCCGGCGTAGTAGTAGCCGACCCACACCTGGCCCGATTTCAGCTTGCGCACCCGGCGGATCATTCTTGGCGGCAGGTCTCGGTTGGCTGGCTTCTTCGGGCGCATTGTTACCCCACGCGGGAAAGGTCCAACGCCCAGGGCTCGGCCACGGCGTTGGAGGTTGAAGGCTTCACCCCGGCCAGTTTGAGCCGGGCATACACACGACCAACCACGGGGCGCCGAGCCCCGGTTAGGGCGTGCTGCCAGCCGTTGTTGATGAGCCACTTGATCTGAAGTGAAGGTAGACGGTAGCCAGTGATCGAGACCAGCTCTTCGTCGCTCAGGGTTTCGGATGGAGTTTCCATGGGTTACCTCGCTGGTCAGCGCCAGGGCTTGGGCTCGCGTTTGTAAGGGATGACGTTCTCCAGCACCTGGCGTACTCCGCCGGAGTCCTTGAACTCCTTCAAGAGGCCTAGATGGGCCGGGCAGTAATGAAGGTTTGGGGCCACCTCATGGGCGTGGCTGGCGCAGAGCGGCAGATCACAGGTCTTGCCATCGCCCACGGGGTAGTCGCACAGGTAGTCGGAGCTCGCCGCACATGCAGCGCAGTGCGGGCCCAGGTCGCCGCACAGGAACATCGTTCCGCCCGACTTCGTCTTCTCGATGTAGCAGGGCATGGCAATACCTCTCCGCCGGCTCTCGCCGGCAGCTGGTGGGTTTATGCGTTTTGGGAGCGGGGGAGGGACTCCAAGGACCCTAGTGCTAGCCTCTGTTGAGTGCTGTGCAACAGGCGTCCGTAGGAAGTCTCCCCAGCGAGGGCATTTCAGTGGAACAGACCAAGAGGTACACCTGCTTCAAGTGCGGAAGAGTGTTCGGTTCTGAACGTGAATCCGCTTGGCGTGCCCACATGATCACTTGCAAAGTGCGGCATCGAAGCGATGTGGTTAAGGTTCGCCGCGATGAGGCTGTAGCGACGGATAAAGCGGAAGAGTTGCTTTCGGAGTACCGATCGTCGAAGTCGACAAGTAAGTTGATTGTTCCTGACGGTTTTTGTCCGCAGTGCGGGGGTAATGGCGGAGCGATGGGAAACTGTCCACGATGCGGAGGAAGTGGCTTCGTAGAGGCCTCCGTTGAGACTTTATCGGGGCCGGATGCCTCATCTGAGCAGTTCGTTATCAAATTCGATGATGATTGATTCGCCCGCCATGGCGTGTTCGTGTGGGGCTCAGTTCACGTCGTTACTCATGGGCAGAGTTCTATCAACGGGTGGGTGAGGAAGTTCAGCAGTCCCACGGCGACAAGGACGACAAGCCCCAGGTCGATGGCTTCGAGAAGGGCTTTCAGCATGACTGCTGCTCGTTCCGCTCATAGGCGGCGATGAATTCGGATACCTCGGCGCTGAGGTCCATGGCTCTGATGCTGTTGCTGGCGCTCAGGAAGGGCTTCATTCGCTTCAGGTAGGCGATGGCCTGGGCCAGAGGATGGTCGGTAAGCAGGCTCTCGGTGAGCTTCTGCCGGGCGGATATGTCGAGGCTCATGCTGGCTCTCGTTCCTTGGCGAACAGGTAGTCGATGAACTCGGCGGCGCTGGGCAGCAGGTCGCTCGAGCGGAAGACCGGGAGGCGCATCTCGTCGGCCCGGGCGATCTCGGCCAGGGTGCCGGCGGAGCGGTCCCAGCCGTCGATCAGCACCACGGCATCACAGCGCTCCATCAGCTCCATGGTTCCGCGGAGCCAGAAGGCATCGCCAAGGTCGGGCAGGTCGGCGTCCATGTGGGCTGAGTTCATGTGCGGGCAGAGCGGGAACCATCCCAGGGTGCAGGCGTAGAGCGCCAAGCGGCGGGCGGCCTCGATGTTCGCGGCAATGGCTTCCCTGTCCGGCCCGCGGTACGGGCCGGCGACGTAGATGATCGGTTGCATTGAAGAGCCTCCCTGGCGGGTGTGGCGGGTCGATGGGATGGATCAGGACTTGGGTGGAACGGGGATGCAGCGGAGGCAGCCGCATGGGGCAGGGCGCCCGGAGCTGCGGCAGAAGATGATTCGACTCATGCGGCGGCGGCCTGCTGGTGCTGCGTCAGGGCCTGCTGGACTGCCGCGACGATCCTGCACAGGTACTGGCGTTTCGGGTGCGGTACGAACGCCTTATTGCTGACCGTGTAGTGCCACTCCTCGCCGAAGAGCCTGGTCAGCAGATCGGATGCCTCACCGCTGTGCCACAGGCCTTCCGTGGATTCGAAGTTGGACAGGTCGTCGGCATCGTCGAATAGCTCGCGGGCCTCCTCCTTATCGAGCGGCCCGCACTCCCATTCAGCGGTTCGCCCACGGCGGCAATCGATGATGCAGCGCTTGGCGGACTGCTCCAGGGCATTGCCGTCGAACACCTCTCTGTCGATCTCAGAGCTCCGGGCGAGACAGCCCACCAGGTAGTCCACGTTGCAGTCGGTGAAGAACTGCGCGACGGTGCGCGGCCCCATCCCTCCCCAGTAGGCCGACCAGGACTCTCCGAAGCACTCGATCGTGATCTTGCCGGATCGGGTCACGTAGTTCGGGTTGTGCTCCAGCGCTATGGTGCGGCCGCCGAAGTCCTCCAGGAACACGGAGACGGGATCGAGGCGATCGGCACCGGTGATGGTCAACTTGGTGACCATGGTGGACTCGACCTTCATGGATTGGTTTTCTTCAGGCATAGGGGATTCCTTCCTTCGCCGTAGTGGCGCTATGGCATGGAGTGGGGTAGGTTCGCGGACCTGGCATATGGTCCGCGGAGAAAGAAGATGAGAAAGGAGTTGGGGCTTTCTGGGCGCTGCGGGTTTGCTCTGCTGGCAGTGGCCGTGATTGGTCTACCAATTGCGACGTTTGCTGGCGGAATTGATCTGGCAACGTTTGGAGCGGTGTCTGTCGTTTGGTTGCTTGTTTCCGCGATGCTTATTCTTGGTGAGAGCATCACTGAGGTGACGCTGTGGAAAGCCTCGATTAAGCGGGACGTCACCGCTGCTCAAACCGCTCGCGCCGAAGCCGAGGCTATCCGGGATCAAATGCGCCAAATGTGCAGGGTGATCGTTGAAAACAATTACCTGCTCTCGTGCGTTTCTGAGCTTGCAAAGAATCCAGGTCCAGCAACCCAGAGGCTCACGGACAACATTAATGCGTTAGAGGCATTCGTCGAACCAGACGCCGAAAAGGCAACTGAATGGCGGAAAAGTGTGCGGGCTCTCTTTCATGACCCCAGCCTCTATCAGTGATATCGGCGAGGGTGCCGCCCTCACGCCACCCTGCAATGCCACGACTGCGTATAGGCCACCCCGTCGATAGGAGCAGGCTATGCTCGGTGGTGGCGTTTTGGCACTGCCTAGGCTATTCCTTCTGCTCCCCCTCCCGGCCGCCGCATCGGGCAAGGATGCTGGCCGGGTAGGGTGGGTTAGGCTTCGAGCTGCTGCTGGATCCGCCGCCCAATCCAGCGAACCACAGGAATCGCCTTACTGTTGCCGATGGCCTTGTAGCGCGGCCCGTCCGGGCATTCCTCCGCAGGCTTCCCGCGCCAGGGGATCAGCGTGTAGTCGTCGGGCATTCCCTGGAGGCGCTCGCACTCGCGCGGGGTAAGTCGGCGAACCGCAGGGCCGATCATGGCCGCCGCATATCCCTGACCAGGTTTCCCGCCATGGCCTTTCACGGTGCAGGCCACGTCATGGGTCGTTACCTCGGCGCGCTGGTTCTCGTGAAAGGCAGCCACTATCGGCTGGCCTCGCCCGGTGCCATCTTCGCTGGCATCGAAGCCCTCGGCCTTCAGCGTGTGGGTGATGTCACCAGTGATGCAGACCGCGACCTGGCCGCCGGCGTTGGCGTGACTGCCATCGTGGCCCATTGCGCGCAGCGTCGGCGCCAGTTCACCAGCGTCCGCACCGTAGTCCTTGCAGCTGAAGGCGAGTACGGCGTTCTCCTGGCCGTGGTTGCCGCCCAGCGTGTGCGCCTGGTCTACCAGCATGCAAGGATCCTGCGTTCCGTGAACAACCAGGTTCGTCGGCACGCAGTCATTACCCGCCGGGATACCTCCGTTCTTGCCGTAGGAGGTTGTGAGCGTCGCCGCAACGTAGGCTTCCGAATCCGCGCGGTGGCTGGAGTTTCCCTGGGCGCGAAGTGCTGGAGCGACGACGAACGTCTCCAGGTCAAGATCGTAACGACCGCCAGGATGAGCCGTGACCGCCGTGCTTACATCAGTGAGGTTGCAGTTCTTTCCTCCGCCAAATGCTTTGGCTGAGGCCCCCCCTTCTTCCTCCCGTCCGGTGTCTGTGAAGTTTCCTTCAGGGCGGCTAGAAGCGCTGTCGGCAGATTCTTTCCCCTGGCCTCGGCGCGGCGGAGAATCCCGGCGCAGGCCGTCGAGCTCAAAAAGTACCGCTGCGGGATCAAATCCTGCTCGAGCACTTGCGACAACGAACACACGGCGGCGTCGTTGGGCCAGGCCGAAATATTGGGCATCCAGCACCCGCCATGCGGCTGTTCGCGTGGGTCCATACACACAACCAGCGTCCGTCCATTTGCCCCCTGCCGGCTGGAGCGCATCGGATTCGCCCACCAGGGCGCCGAGGAAGCAGCCGAACGCGTTGCCTTTGTCGGAGAGGACGCCGGGGACGTTTTCCCAGACGACGATGGAGGCAGGTTTACCTGCGCGGGTTCTAACAAGGTCAGCTGCATCTGCGAGCTCCACATATTTGATGGTGAGGGCGCCGCGCGGGTCGGCCAGGCCTTCGCGCATGCCGGCCACGCTGAATGCCTGGCAGGGCGTGCCGCCGATCAGTACATCCGGGGCGGGGATGGCGCTGACCAGTACCCGGCGCGCGAGTTTGGTCATGTCGCCCAGGTTTGGTACCGCCGGCCAGCGGTGAGCTAGCACGGCGGAGGGAAACGGCTCGATCTCGGCGAACCACTCAGCACGCCATCCCAGCGGGTGCCAGGCCACACTTGCGGCCTCGATGCCGCTGCACACGGATCCGTATGTGGTCATTTGCAGTCTCCTTCTTGTGTGGAGGCGACGATGTCTGCCGTAGCGGTGCTTTGGCGTTGATTGGTCTATTCCTTCTGCTCCCTCTCCCGGCCACCGCATCGGCCATGGTTCCGTCCCCGATTTATCTTTTTCGCCGCTGCAGGCTGAGCTTTTCTCGTCGGCGTAACGCCGCTTCCTGTACTCGCCGTCCTCTATGAAGCGTGGCAATTGAGCGGTCATTCGGGCCATCAGCCGTGCCATAGACAGCACCTCGCCGCCCAGCACTGAGCGCCTGGAGTGTTTCGGGTGGTGGTTTGGGAGGGCGACATTTGCTGGTAGCTATCTACTTCGCGCGACTATGGGTGGCGATAGTGAAGAGCCAAAAGCTGCCTGATCAAAAATGCTCAAGGGTCTCTGTAAAGCTGGCTGCTATCAAAGCAGTGTTACATCCACTTAACACAAAAGTGTGCAGCTGTTCACTATTTGCGTTGCTCTCGATTTTAAGAAAAAGCAGAGCTGAGCAAGCCGCCTACAATTCATGCCATGACAACTAATAGAGGGGTTAATAGCCAATGGCTATATGTGTAGAAAAGTAGGTGTCCAATTAGTTGGAGGAGAAAAGGATGAGGCTTTCTAAGGATTTTTACTGGGTTGGAGAAGGTGGGAAGAGTGGGCCTACGTTTTTCGGGACTACCAAGAAGACGTTAGAACAGAAAATGATGGCGAACGGAAGGGTGAAGATTCACTCAGATCAGCCGTATTTTAGATGTATATATTGTGATCTGGATAATTCTCTTTCTGGGCTGGGTGAAAGTCGCCGATTTCACCCGGCTCATCTTGTTCAGTTTGATCATATAACTCCGTGGGCGAGTATTGTTAGTAATTTTGGTGCGTACTATGGAAGTGAGGATAAGGAATATTTGATTCAGCTTGGGCATATTGCAAATCCTGCGTTTGGGAGTCCGGATGCCTGGAGTTTGAGTAATTTAAAGGTTAGGGATTTGTTGTATAACGATCTGGATAATTTGCATATTGTTTGTACTGGGCATAATCAGAATAAGGCGAATCAGGAAGTCTATCTGGGCAAGTCGGCTTCAGATATCAAGAAGATTTATTCAGAAAGCTATTAATCTCTGTCGCAGAGAGAAGGAGTTTGAAATGGGCTCTATCACGAAAATGCTAAAGGATATTTCGGGTGCGACAGAGGATGAAAAGGAGCAGAAAGAGCGGCTGGAACTAATATTGATGCTCGCGAAGTCAAAGATTCAGAGCTACAAAGATGAACTTAATATGATGTTCATGAATCCTGCGGAGGTTAACAAGATTCAAGTTCCGGGGAATCGAGCAATCCGCTATATAGAGCAGTATCATGTGGCGGTTTCTCAGAGCTTCAGTCAGACATGTGGCGACCATATGAGCGCTGCAATTGATGCATTTTTTTCGTTGGGCGAGAAGGGCGGAAACGACAAGCAAAGTATCAAGAATGGTGTCCAGGCACTGATTTCAACTGCACTAGATGGGTTCATTGGGAGTACAGAGGTTGGTGAGTCTGAGGAGCGGGTATACGTTGTCATACCCGAGAATAATGCCTTTGTCAGAGTGGATATTGCATGCTGGAAATATCACTTTGAGCAGCACAAAATTATAGATCAGTCAGACACGGCTGTTGCGTATGTGCTTTGTAAATCAGTCGTCAATCATGATGATCTAAGTATTGATGAGTTAATTTACCTTGCCTCCGATGCACTGTCGTCTCGGTATGAGATGGAGCATCCCACTTTTGATAAAAACAAGATTGAGGAGGAGATTAAGAAGGTATGTGATGTTGATCAACCAACGCCAGCATTTACGGCGGCATTGGCCAATGCTGCCAAGAAGCCTGTTCTGCTGCAGAACTATGGTGCAGATGCTACTGCTAAATCGGCTGAGCAAAAAAGGATAAACAAACTAATTTACGGTGCCGAGGTGGAGGATAGCCAGCTGACTGACACTCAGAAGTCTGTTGTTGTTAAGCGCTATGAAGTTGGCGCAAGTGGGGGTGGTGTTAATTATGATAATTTCAAAGACTTTTACGCGGCCGGTGGAATGGTCGACTACAGGTGGGTGGAAAAGGACGCTGAAAATAAAGATGTTAAGAAATGGTTGCCTTATGCAATTCTTGGGCGTGCCATAGATGTTAACTCCGCAACAAAATCGAGCCCTCCGGGTATTGCAGTTGTAGAGGGTTACATTGAAGAGCTGATCAGGGTTTGGAATAAATTGAGTAACGAACGAAAAACCATGAGCCATTGATCCATTCTTGATTGATAAGGCGGAGTTGCAATTTACCGATCAGAGGAGGTGGACGGCCAGTAGTTGGAGTCGTTGAAGATGTCGAACTGGGCTATGCCGCGCTTCTTGCAGGATGGGCGGCATAGGGCCTCCATCCGACCTTCTGGGCGCCTGTCTTCTTGTTGATGAGTGGATTTCCTAACGCATCGGTGAGTGGCACGCGGCACTTGATGTGCATGTCTCTGCATTTCAAGGTGCGCCGTGCAATGGATATGAAATCCTCTGCGTACTGAGGTGCGTCGAAGAGCGGGCTGAGCTGCTTGGTCTTTGCTCCCGCCATTGTCTCGTCGGCCCGCTTCTCGCAAAGCTGGAGCCACTCACTCATTGGAATGGCGACTTCACCCTGGGGAGTCTTGCGGGTGATCTTCACTTTCTTGCGGGCATCAGCGAGGGCTACGTCTCGCGTCATGCCAAACACGGCGAAGGTGCTCATGGCTTTCTCCAGGTCAAGCGATGCCGTGCCGCTGGTGCGGCTGGCGGGTGGGGTGGGGTTTCATTCAGATGAATGAGGGCGGCGATATCAGGGAGCCATTACAATTCGCGCAACGTGATCTACGGGGGATCAATTCGCATGAATCGTTTACGGATGGCCCTGATGGGCATTGGCCTTGGACTGGCCGGGGCGGTTGCGCAAGCGGAGCCGATGTGCGACTGCAGCAAGGTCGTTGGGCAATGCGCGGCCTCGATCAAGATGAAGTCGCTGACGGGGTCGAAGCCGTCATTCACAGCCAACTACACAATCACCTCGACGACAGCGACCTGCTCCAAGGTTTCCTACTACATCGATGGCACGCCGTACTTCAATGTGCTGGCGAACACCAATACGGTGGAAGACAGCACGTTTGGCACCTCACCGATTTCCATGAAGAGCTTCTCCGGCCTGAAGTGCGAGGTTTGTGCATCGAATACCGCTCAACTACCGCAGCAGGGAGGCGTAGGGGCACAGCCCGTCGGAAGTTCTGGCGCTAGCACCGCCTCAGCTCGCGAACAATTCAATGGGGCCTGGCGTACTGATCTCTACGTTCTTCGCATTAGCAATGCATCGGCTCAGCCGCAGATTGGATACCACTTCGATAGGACGGAATCTGGTGAGCAGGGGAGTGCCGATGGCGGCAAGTTCGAAGGCGACGTCTTGGTGTACTCATGGTCCATGGGACTTTTCGGACGGAACAGCTGCCGTTTTCGGGTGACAGGCTCGGATACTGCCGTTGCGAGTTGCAGCAATTTCACGGGCAGTCACGTCAAGAACTTCACACGCATGTAGCGTCTATCCTCGCCGAGCCCATTGCTCGCCGGTCAGCGCTCTGCCGTGTCTAGGTGTCGCGCTAGGCGGGCTCCTTCGTTGTAGAGTTCGTGCGCCACGTTTTCCGATAGCGTGATTTCGTGGCGCGGAACTGAAAGCGCTGGCGCTGATCTTTCCGGGCCTAGGGCGTGGGTATTCATGATCAGCAGTTGGATGGCTTCTGCCTGCTCATCTATGCCATGCCAGGCCATCAGGTCGGCCAGCTGCTGCTTGGTCCCCGGCCTGACCCGGTGGCGGAGTTCCTCTTCGCCAAGGCGCTTGCGCTTCTCAGCTGCTGCCTGGTCGCGTTGCTGCTGGTCCTTGGCCATGATCAGGCCTCCATCGCCATGCGTGCGCCGCGCTCGATGTTGAACTCATCGAGAACCCGCAGGACGGTGGGCTTGCTGCATTCGGCTGCGGCAGCCATCTCGGCGATGGTCAGGCCGCGAGCGGCGAGTGCGCCGATCTTGATTGCCAGTTTCTCGCGTCGGCGGCGGCCGGCATCGGATACGGCCTGGCGGGCTTTCTCACCGAGATGGCGAGGCTGGTTGCTGTAGACCTTGCCGATGGTGATGCCGTACTGCTCAGCAATGCGCTGGATCCGGCGGTTGTCGATGCGGAGGTGCATTCTGATGGCGGTGATGCCGGCGCCACGGTCGGCCAGTTCGCGGATCTGCTGGGCCAGGGCAGCTTCGCGGTTTTCGGCTTGGGTGTTCTGGCTGCTGCCGGGCAGAACCAGATCGTCACGGTTCCAGGCGTGCTTGCCCACCGGATGAAACTCCACGATCGGCATGACCTGAATCTTGCCGCCGGCAGCGGTGAAGGCTTCTACGGCCGCCGCGATCTTGGCTCGTTCGGCTGCCTTGGACTGGATGATGGAGAGTTCGTTGCTAACCATGGCGGTGTCCTTATTACCTGGCTGCCGTGTACGGCGTGGTGGATGGCTGTTCGGCGGTGATCTTCCCAGCCCAGGCGTTGGCACCGATCCAGGCGGTAAAGGTGACCAGTGCCAGCGTGTAGCCGATCCAGAAGTTCTTGCGCTTGGCGCGCTGGTAGCGGCTAGCCATGCTTCACCTCACGCAACCGCTTACCGGCTGCCACCAGGTCGCCCTGGGTGTGGATGCCTTTCTTGGCCAGCGCCTCGATTGCAGCGCGCAGGGAGAGGAAACGGACGTTGCTCATGGGAGCCTCCAGCGGTATGGGTAAGAGGTAATCCGGCTCTGTCGCCACTGGCGCCGGTACCAGCTACACGGGAACTCCGCCATTCAGCGGCCACCTGGCTTACGGTTTATGCGGACAGGAGCGCGCTTTGGTCCGGCCGGGCCTAGGAGTCGGCTGACCTGCGTCCGATAGCGGGACGCGCTAACGCTGCTGCATGCCGAACCGTCACGGCGGGAGGGATTGATTGTTGCCCCTGATCGCCATGGCGGGGCGTTCCATTCGTTGCCGCGCTCGGCGTCATGCGTTGCGCGGTGGCGCCCCGTGTCGTTACTGCGGGGGTTACTGTGCGCGCTCGATTTTGCTCAGCGCGTCATGCCGCTCTTTCATCACGGCCATCAACTCAAGGCGCTCCTGTTCATTGCCGGAAAGCAGGAACAGTTCAAGCGCAACGGCCGCCATAGAGCCGGCCATCTCGATCGTGGAGTTCTCCCTCCACGCCTTCAGTTTCGCTGTGCCTACTGGCCGCTTTGCCATTCCGCAATCCTTGGTTGGTGTGCATCCCAATGCGCCCTGTCGCCAAGGCGCATCAGTGATGCTTTCCGTGTTGCTCCGCGGTCGCCTAACTGGGCTTCTACAACCCGCGGGTGGTGCTTCTGGATTCCTGTTCAACCGCGTCGTCGGCATGCCGGGCGCTGCAGTCGTGTTGCTCTGGCACTGTTATCCGCCACCTGTGCCTGGGCGATGACTTTTCTCCTCAACGCAAGCGCTTTCGGCGCCTGTCCGCTGTGCCGGTGGTGAGGCCCGTTCTGAGGGCGCCCGGCAGGGAGCGTTAGCGAAGCAACCCTCGGCGCGTCACCTCCAGATGCGGTGTCGCTTCTTCGAGCAGGCCGGTAACCAGAGCCGGCATGGTGGTTTCAGTTGTTAAAGAGCGTTTAGGTCGAGGCCAGGGCATCGCTGCCGTCTTGTTGCCGGTGTTGGCTGGCGTTGATGCAAAAGTAAGCCAATGCCTAATGAGTGTAAATAGGTAATGACTAATTTTTAAGTTTGCGCGCAAAGCAACTCAAAGGGGTGGCGGCCAGGAGATAGAGGGACTTGCTTCTATTAGGCGTCTGCTAATACTGTATATGCATACAGCAAAAGGAGAGGCGCTCATGGCCAAGCAGAAAACCCCGAAGCAACCCGAACGCCGCGAGCTCACCAGCTTGGAAAAGCTCGGGTTACGGGTCTCGACGATGATCAATTCGCCCAAGGCGCAGCTGGACCGTTGCGTGACGATTCACCGTCTGGACACGGACGACGACGAGGCCTGGGAGGGGGTGATGGAATTGCTGGCCGAGACGGACGGCCTGGAGATGACCTTCAACGACGACGGCACGGTGACGCTACGCTGGCACCTGCAGGGCGATGGCGACCATCAGACAGGCGACGGGGATCTGGCGCCTCTGGAAGAGCCAGAAGAGGAAGCGGCACCGTTCTGATCGGTACCGCCTTGGGTATGGGGGAGTAATGCGGTTTCAGGTAACGCGAATGCGGGAGAGGGGGAGGGCGTTGGATCAGGGACGACTGCATCGGGTTCAACCCGTTGTTGGTGATGTCCTGATCGCCCACCGTCACTGCCAGGAGATGGGGCGCTCCGCCAACGTGGCTAGGCTGTCAGTCGGACTTCCGCAGGATCAAGACCCTATCCCGCCGCTGATCGATGCCCAGCTGCTGTGGATGGCGCCAGGTGGCTTCGTGATCTCTGGCGTCGAGCTGGTCGATGGCGTGGCTTATGCCCAGTCCTGGTGGTGTCGGTCGGAGTGAGGCGCGAGCTGGGGCCGGGTCGCGTTAGACTGCGGCTTCACTTATCAGCCAGAGGCTCTCATGTCCTACAACCTCGCCAGCAAGCCGCAAGACGAACGCCAAGCGCAAGAAGACGATAAGGCACGACTGTTCGAGTTCTGGCAGCAGCACCTGGAGAAGGCGAAGGTCGACGCCGGCCGCATCTGGGCCGAGAAGGACAAGCGCAAAGCCAAATGGAAGGACTGGGCGCACGAGCAGATCGATGGGTTGAATCCGCCGGAGTATCAGAGCCTGGTGAAGCGCGAGCTGGAGCGGATGGGCTGAGCTTCTGTGTAATTTCACCAACACAACCACCCGCTTCCTTGCGGGGTGATCAGTACATGCCGTAGTAACAACTGGCAGCAGGCCGACCCACAGCCGCCGGTCGCAACAGACAGCAACCGGCCAGAAGTGGACATCTACGCCGTCATTGGTCTCGCCTCGAATACACTCATGCGTCGCCCAATAAATTACCGATAATTTTGTAGCGGCCACGCCCAAGCAATGGGCGATTCATGAGTACGATTAGCCAGAATAACCAAAGGAAGAAGGATATGGGGCTCAAAGAGGATCAAGAATTTGCGCTTGCTGCCTGTAAGCGTCTAGTAGATGAGTTTCCAGCGAAGCTCATAAAGAAAGAGTCTTCAATCGCAGACCGCCTTGTAAAGGCAAAATTATCGCCCTTGAAGAAGCTAGAAGCCATCTACGAGCTTCTTGGTGAGGTAAATGCATACTTCGCTCCTTCCACTCCCTGTAGAAAAGGATGCTCATCCTGTTGCCACTTCGCGGTCTCCGTATCAGAGGTTGAGGTGCAGTACATTGAGGCACGCACCAAGTACAAGCGGCTGAATCGGTTGCTACCCACGGAGGACTACCACGGCAAGGCCTGCCCTTTCCTCAAAAACAACTCCTGCGGCATCTACTCGGCACGGCCATTCGTTTGCCGCCGGCACCATTCGCTGGCGCCGACCGCTGAATGGTGCGCTCCCGAAAGATCCTTCGCCGGTGAGTTTCCTCAGATCAAATCCAGTGAGCTAGAAAAAGCTTTCGACGCCCTTCGGGTGAGTAGCCCGGTTTGGGATATCCGCCAAGTTTTCGGAGCGTAGTAACCTAGCTTGAGTAAATACCCATCCAGCGTGCTTAGGTTACAAATAAGCTGAGCTGACAGCCAATCCCTAGCTGGGCATTATTCCTGTTATGACCTCACTTCAAAATATTAAGATCGGCGGTAGAGAAGCACAGCCTCACAAATCCGTGAGAAGCCCTAACTTTCAATCTCGCACCGTATTAACCAGAAACCCTTGGCAATTCGTCGAGCTATGGCTGAAAAGGGAGGGTAAGAAGGAGGCTCTTTTCTACTGGAGCCAAGCGAGCGAGTTTGGGAAGGCATCCATTGGGCTTCCAACCCAGTCCGCGCCACTGCTGCACTACTACTCCTTTATGAATGCGACAAAGGCTCTGCTGTCAGCAAAGGGGTTAACGTTTAGCCCTATGCACGGCGTCAGAGCGCACAATATGAATGGCGCGAGCTCAAAAATCAGTATAGTTAACGAAGGTGTGCGTATTCTAAACAATGGAATTGTGCCCGCGCTCTCTAACTATTATGGAGAGCAGGAAGTCGATACGACCCACAGCCTACAGGATCTTCTTTTTAATCTACCTCATGTCCACCGAACTTTCTGCCTAACATACCCAAACCAGACGGAGATGTTTATACCAATTAAAGAGCCAAAATTTCTTTTCGATGCAACGAATAGGGTTGTCAGGTTACATGCGCGCATATCAAAAAACTTTCAGTCAAGTCACGTACTAAGGAGAATGGCGCCGACTTTCATATCGGACCCTACAGCCCCGGCAAACTCCTATGAGATAGTGTCTTCAGCAAGCAGGCCGTTTACTCGCCCTCTTAAGCCGACGCTTGCTGACTTGGCCTCTCTCCAGTCACTTCAAGAAGAGCTTAGAAAGAGTGTTTTTTACATAAATGGCAGCGAAACGCTCTGGTACGTACGATCCAACGTCGCCGGTGGTAAAACTCTATCGAGAATGCCTGCAACAATGACCCTTGCTGCCATGCATAGACTAAGTGAGCTTTGCCGATACAAACCTGTTGAGCTGGCTTCATTCTTAGGCGGCCAAAAAAACTGGTTAATATCTGAGTTCATACAGCAATCTCCAGAGCAGTTCATTGATGAAATTGCTTCGGAGATGACAGGTCATCAGATTATGGCTCCAAACGTTCGAGCGGCGAATTAATTTGAAAATCTACCTTGCCAGTGCGTTAACCCACGTCCCGGAGCAGGAGTTCTCTAACTACACATCAATGCTCCATAGGCTTGCCAGTGCCTTAGATGATCAAGGTCAAAATCAAGTTAGATACGCATTGATGAATAGCGATCCACAGCTTGCCAAAAAACCGCCGCGAGATAAGCCAACGCTCTGTTATCTCTGGGATAGAGCTATGGTTGAAGAGGCAGATTTAGTGGTTGCGGAAGCCTCCTATCCTTCCATTGGATTAGGCATAGAGCTTCAGATAGCGGAAGCAAAGGGTATTCCTCTAATCATATGCTATGAAAGAACTGAGGCAAAAAGAAGCCAAATCAAGTTCTATGAAAATCCCGATCACAAACGGCATGAGCTCCAGATTGGAGATGGATTCGTCTCCTTGATGGCATTGGGCCTACCTAATTTGCTATCAGTGTTGCCGTACTCTGAAGAGAAGGAGTTCATGGCTGAGATACTGCGTCTTGTAAAGACGCTGCATGAAGTAGAGGCGTAGTTGGTCGCTCAATAGAATCGTTCCATTTGTTTAGACGATCAGTGGTAGCTTCTGGCCGGTCTCTGCCGGTCGTGAGGGGCAGAAATCGGCCAAAAGCTGCCGGAAAAGACTCATTCGTCAGCTGCTTTATTATTCACCCACAGCAGTCAATCACTAGCGGCCAAGTACATCAAAATTCATGGAGAGTCTTTCAATCATGTACGAGAAGTTTATAACCAGACTGGGGGGCTTTGCCGTTTCCGCGCTGTTCCTCGGTGCAGGTAACTGCGTCGCCGGGGATGATGCAGAAAACGGGGTCAGGGCTGTCGTGGACGCGGCTATCCGGCCGGTTATGCAGGAACATGCCATTCCTGGCATGGCGGTGGCGGTAACACTCAATGGGGAGCCGTATTACTTTAACTACGGCGTCGCCTCCAAGGAGAGTGGGCAGATGGTCACCGAGGACACGATTTTCGAGATCGGCTCGGTCAGTAAAACCTTCACGGCGACCCTCGCATCCTACGCGCAGGAAAGCGGAACGCTCTCCCTGTCTGACCACGCAAGCCAATATCTGCCTTCGCTACGTGGCAGCAGTTTCGACAGCATCAGCCTGCTCGATCTTGGAACCTACACGCCCGGCGGCCTGCCGCTGCAGTTTCCGGACGATGTGGATAGTCACGAAAAGATGATCGGTTATTACAACAACTGGAAACCGACCTATGCCGCCGGAACACACAGGCTCTACTCGAACCCGAGCATCGGCCTGTTCGGCTTTCTAACCGCCGAAAGCATGGGTGAGCCTTTCGAAGATCTACTGGAAAAGAAGCTGTTCCCGAAGCTCGGCCTGAAGCAGAGCTACATCAGGGTTCCACAAGAGCAGATGAGCCATTACGCGTATGGCTATAGCAGAGAGGACAAACCGATCAGGGTGGGCCCGGGCGTTCTGGATGCCGAGGCTTATGGCGTGAAATCCAGCTCGGCCGACATGATTCATTTCGTCGAGGCAAACATGCAGGCGGCGGATTTGGATGAGCCGCTGCGACGTGCGATCGCCGCAACGCATAGGGGCTACTACAAGGTCGGCGACATGACGCAGGGGCTGGGATGGGAGTTTTACCCCTACCCGATAGAACTCGACCGCTTGCTTGCGGGCAACTCGTCCAAAATTATCCTTGAAGCGAATGAAATTACTCGACTCAACCCTCCGCTGCCACCGCAGGACAACGTGCTCATTAACAAGACAGGCTCGACGAGCGGTTTTGGTGCTTACGTGGCCTTTGTTCCAACCAAGGGTATCGGCATCGTGATGCTGGCGAACAAGAACTACCCCATCCCTGCGAGGGTGAAAGCCGCCCACGAAGTATTGACGGCCCTGGATGCTCGGATTGGATCGAGTGCACGTCATTGAGCGCTTGAAACTCTACGCACGTTAACGAAGTAATCTGGACGAGCATTGGTGGACAATGCTTTTTCGTTCACCCACTTCAGCGACTGACCGGAATGGGTCGACTTCTGCCGGTCGCGACAGGCCGGAGTCGGCCAAAAGCGGCCAATGCATCCGGCCACTTTCGATCCACAACGGACTCTAATGGGGCAGCTGCCAGTGCAGCTGACTCGCGCGGCCTGGAAGTCAGAGGTAGTGTAATAGGCCCGCGTGATGATCTCTGACGGGTAAGTCCGCACCATAGGGTTGTTTTCGGCCAGGGGCTAACCTCAAGGCTTCTAACCTAAAGCTCGTCGGAGCCCTAACCAAATCAATAGAGCCATATAACTATTGGCGGCAAAAGAAATGAGCAAGACTAGGGATAATCATTTTGTAGCTCAGTGGTATCAGAAAGGCTTCATGCATGAGCGGGACAGCCAACTCTGCTATCTAACACGCCGAGATATAGACCTAAAGAACGGTGAAATCAAGACTATTTACTCCAAGAGATGGCATACGCCGGCTCAACAGTTCTATAAGATAGATCTATATTCGACATTCTTAGGTGAGGAACTTAATGATGATATTGAGCAAAAACTTTTTGGGCCGATTGACGATAACGGCTCAAGAGCCGTGCGAGCATTTATAACCGATGACCAATCTCAATGGCACCAAAACTTTCACGACTTATTTATATATATTGACGCCCAAAAATTAAGAACGCCCAAAGGCTTAGCTTGGATTGAAAGCAAGTACCCAAAACTAAGCCAGCCGCAATTGATGGTGGAAATGCAATCACTGCGTACAATGCATTGCGTTTTGTGGGCTGAAGGCGTACGAGAATTAGTCTCCGCTGAAGACTCAGAAGTAAAATTTATAATTTCCGACCACCCTGTCACGATTTACAATTACGCATGCCCTCCTGGAACAGAGCTATGCGAGTTCCCTAATGACCCTGATATTTCACTAAAGGGTTCGCAGACAATATTCCCCCTAAACAAAGATCGTTGTTTGATTCTAACCAATCTTGAATATGCTCAAGACCCTGACAATGTAAATCCACTTGAGCAAAGAACCAATGCCGTCCGAATTCGTAATAGCATGGTTAATACCATTGAGTTTATTAACTCACGCAAGCTTACAGCAGGAGACATTGCCAAAATCAACCATGTCATAAAAAGCAGATCCCAATCATCAGTAGCTGCTGGTAAAGAGGAATGGCTTTGCCCTGAGATTGATTTAAACTGTAGCTGGGCCGATATACGAAAAGTTCTCCTTCCACCAATCGATGGGCTTTATAGGTTTGGAGGGGAAATGTTTGCAAAGTTCGATGACGGCTCTGTTCACTATCAAGATGCATTTGGTCGAACAACGCCTCAGAGCGAATACCTAAAAAAGCACATAGATGAAACCAAAATTGGTCGCAACGATTTTTGCGGTTGTGGCAGTGGCAAAAAGTATAAAAATTGCTGCCGAGACATTCCCAGTGGCCTTAGAACCACATGGAAGGTGGCAAGTATACGAGAGCGAAATCTAGCGTTCTGCAAATGCATTCGCGATGTTCTTGGTCTCGATAGTGGTAAAACTTGGGTAGATGTTAGGCGCGAACTATCAGAAGATCAGATATCAAGGATTTATGGTTTTTATTCTGTTTTATGGCCTCGTGATACCGATATTTATTCATTGCTGCCTAAGCCTGATGGACGGTTTCGAGGGCTTTACACAGGAATATTAGATGTTCGGACTATTAGTGAGAACGCCTTGATCGTGGCATCTATTTTTGACGACTTTCTAATAGAGACGCCAATAGTCAATCCAAATAATGTTAAGCCTGAATTTAGCCCGGTTAAATCGCCAGAAAAGTACAAATATCAGGCATTAAAAGATTTTCTCTTTATGCTTGAGATGGAACCATTCATTGGGCGCGGCCTAGTAAACCTTATCCCAGATCCAACTGAATTCGATCTCGCTCTAATGAAGGGCATGATGGAAATGGCTACAGATCGATCCCAGTATCGCACTAAAGAAATGTTCTGCGAGGAAGACCTAGAATTGCACTACAGGTTGGCCACTGAGGACTTGCTGAACGCTATGGCAATGATGCCTAGTATCGCAAAAAGGCAAGCATTAATACATCAGTTTGGGTTGACTGAGGAAAAGGCCGCGGAAGCAGTCTCCGAATTAGAACGTCATGTCGAGGCATCTCCACTAACTATGCTGCAAAACATGTCCATTGGTGAGGGAGGTCAGTTTTTTCAATTCAGAATGGGGCCAAATTATGAGATGTCACTTTTCTTGGCTCAAGTCACAGGTTCGGTACTGGTTACCGATAGCGGTTGTAGATGGCGAGAATTGATTCCATCACAGCACCGAACTCAAGGGATTGTCAATTATCCATGGGCTTATGCTTTGGAGAAAATAACATCCATCCCTATGGATTATAAATTTATGGAAACACTCCAGAGATCTCAGGGTCAATTTGCTGCGCTCAGAGAGATCTTGAAATCGGTAGATAACATGGTTTTGGGTAATGACCGAGATACTGATAAATTAAATCGCCTAACTGATCAGGTAATGCGCTTTATTAGTCAAGTTTGGTCAACTATAGATCCAAAGTCGACCAAAGCATTAACAATACTAAGCCCTGATGGCGGGCTCTATGACCCTCACGTCCAAAGATTATTAGCACTATCCGGCTGTCAACAATATGACAACAAAGTTAGGTCGATTTATGGGGTTTCGCTTGAAAATTAAAATCGCAACAACCAGCATGCCCCAACAGCCAGAGAGGCAGGTTTCTGTGTGAATTTTGCCGGAGCAGCTGCCCTGTTCCTGCTTGAGGAGTTTAAGTCTAGTCAAGACTAAGTGCTCCAGGTTTTGTAAGTGCTCAATGGCTGCTTTTGGCCGCTTTCGGCCCGTCGCTTCTCCGGCGGGTATTGGCCTTGGAACGGTGGTCAGTGTGAATGAATACGGGTGGCCACGTGGGACGCAAATTCGCAACCTATTCCCAGTCGTTCGGTCGCTTGTCTTTGCTGGGCGCGTTGTTGCTCATGCGCTTTACGTCCGGAGCTGGAACCGTTTCCGGCGGTTTGCTGGGGCGTTGGGGCTTCGGATCGGGAGTGCGGACATTGGGGTCTGTGCTCATGGCGTGAACCTCCACCTGATCGGCTCTCAATTTAAGCGCAGCACATGGCGCGGGATGGCGTTGTTCACCTAGACGAGAGGATGGCCGATCGGCTCGATCAAGTCGGGCCGGTCATTGCGTACGTTCCCTACATCCTTGCTGACCGGGAACCACTCGAAGATTTCGGACCGCTCACCCTGATGCAGGATCATCGCCTCGGCGCGCTCCTTGGGCGTGGCAGGGTCCAGCCATTCCTGGGCGAGATCCGGAGCGAACACCACCGGCCGGCGGTCGTGGATGTCCACCATGCCGCCCTGGCTGTCGGCGGTGATGATCACGAAGCCGTCGTGCTCGCTGGGCTCATGGCCGCCACCCGGGTACTGGCCGATGCTCGCGCAGAAGCTCGGCGCGCCATCCCGCCTGCGGATGAAGTAGGGTTGCTTCTTCGGCCCGTCCTCATTCACCCATTCGAACCACCCATCAATAGGGCAGAGCGCTCGGTGCGGCCAGATCGCGCGAAAGAACGGGCCATGCGCGACCTTCTCGGCCCGGGCATTGATTGGTGCTGGCTTGTCGGTGGCCCAATGAGGCCGCCAACCCCACCGCACTCGCTGGGCTACCAGGTCATGACCCTCGACATTCAGCAGCCGCGCTTGCGCTGTCGGTGGCAGGTTGTAGCGAGGCGGGGCTTCCTCGGGCTCCGGATACGGACTCGGCCAGCCGGTCAGCAGATCGACGATCTCGCGGAAGGGACCGAATTGGGCAATGCGGCCGCACATGACCATGTCCTCTCCAAGGTGGAGGGGAAAGGGTAGCCCAGAAACGACGAAGCCCGCACAGGGCAGGCTTTGTCGATGGGGCTGATCCTTCAGCTGGCGGTCATTCTATATTCGGCTGATGACGGTTTTGTGATGATGACACACTAGCCCTTGGCCTGATCGAATTCGCCTGCGGTCCACTTCTGCTCGAACTCTCTTTTGGCGCGTAGTTTGTGGTTCTGGCATTCGACCATGTGTTCGATCGCTGCTACCCGCACGTAGTACAGGATGAGAGCAGTGATGATGGTGCCGATCAGGCCAAGGGCCCACGCTTGGAAGGATTGGGGCGGCGTCGTGCCATGAAAGCGTTCCGTTCGGTGGCGGCGCAATGCTATCTAGTGGGGCGGCAGAAGGGAAGGGCAAACCCAGAAACGAAAAGCCCCACGTTATGCGGGGCTTGCCTCTACTTGGCAGGTTGGGTTCGGGCTAGGTCTTAGGTCCGATGTATCCCAGTTGATCCAATGTGCGGTGGCGCGCATGTGCCCAGGAATCGGGATAAAGTGCTCGGATCTTTCATCGCCGTCAAACATGGCGCAGATAACGTCGTTTCGAGCCATTAGCTCTAGAACTGGCAAGGCCGGAGGTTCGTCACCTTCGATCCGCCTGATCTTAGCCCACAGCTTCCGCCGCGGCTCTGCATCAAGCCACCCCGCAGTATCTAGCTCCTCTTCAATCTCCAGGTAGCAACGGCGGAGATCATTGTGAAGTGCTGCGCGCTGGCTGGTGCCGACGATCAAGTCTATCGCCGAGGCAATAGTCACTAGGACTGCAAAAACTGCAGTTACTTCCGCCGGTGCCTTGGCCATTAGAGTGGCCGCCGCGGCAGAGCCGAACAGGACCCCTAGGAATGCAGTCAACCTGCTCCACTTGGTGAAGAAGGCAAAGCGGCGTAGGTGATAGCGGATGTTCCGCCTCACGTAGAAGCGCAGCTCGTGCAGTTCGTCTTGGTCCTGTTCGCTCTCGCTCATCTCTTTGGTCTCGGGGGAACTGGCCTGCTCTCGGAGATTGTATTCGGCCCCCCACCACTGTCTCGATGAATAATCTTTCCGCCATCTTGCGGTCGCGGAGCAGGACGCGGCGGTAGAGGTGGTGGCTGTCGGGTCTTGTCGTTCATCCTAGCATTCTCCTTCCAGGCAGGCGTTTTGGTTCTTCCTACACCTTCTTAGCATTCCAGACCAAAAGCACCTTGGCATGGATGGTCACCTCTTCCATCGGCACCACGCGGTCCTTGTGCTTGGGGTTATCAGAGATCAGGTCGAAGTGATCGGCGTCCGCTTTCTGCAGGCGCTTGATATAGAGGTGGTCGTCCCAGGTCAGGACGTAGACCCCGTCGCCGGCGAACTCAGTGACGCCGCGGTCGACGATCACTGGATCCTTGTCGTTGATCGTCCCCTCCATCGACTGGCCCCAGCCGGTGATGATCGAGAGGTGCGCGGGGGAGGTGTACTCCAGCCCCAGCTTTTCCAGCTGCGGGCCGCTGACCACCACGTTGCGGACGAACTCGGCATAGTCAGCCGGCACCTGGCCGTGTCCCATGCTAGCGCGCACGTCGTATTGGGGAATCAGGATGTCGCCGTCTGTAAGGCGGGCAGGTCGGGAGAAGTCGCCGGGTATGACGTTGCCGACGCGCTTGGCGGGAGCCTGGTCGGCTTCTTCCTCTGCTGCCAGCATGAGGCGGTCGCGGGCAGCCTCAGAGAGCGCCTTTCCGGCTTTCGTAGCAAGCATCGCGCGGAGCAGGGCCACGGTACTCAAAGTCTTACCGGAACCCGTGGACATCACGATTGGCGTCCTATCGGTCTTTTCGCTACTCGCCTGAGAAACTTCCACTTCCGTCTTCGCGTCTTGGTTTCCCAAGGCTGCGTTGTATCCCTCGGGAAGACCCCAGTGGCTGGCATCCACAACATCGCTGAAATAGGCGAGAAGTTCGAACAGCCTCGACTTGTCAATGCGGCCATTCTTAACCCAGCCCTGAACAGAAGGCGGCTTTACGCCGAAGTCTTCTGCGAGCTTCTTCTTGGTGATGCCTTTTTTGGCCACAGCGGCTTCAATCGCTGCGCCGAGTTCCGGTCCTGTAAGCATTGCCTAATTTACGCTGATGCCTCGTTGATTAGGCAATAGCTTGTCAAGAATTAGCTAATGCCTTACCTTTGCTCCGTAACTCTACGGAGACGCCCCATGAAACCAGCAGAAGCAGTGCGTGAAGCAGCCACGATCCTGGGTAGTCAGGCGGAGCTAGCTCGGCAGCTGCACATCACCACCCCGACAGTCAGCCAGTGGTGCTCAGGCGCACGCCCAATTCCCGCAGTTAGAGCGCTCCAGATTGAGGCGCTCACAGGCGGGAAGGTGAGGCGTGATGAGCTGTGTCCTTCATTTCCATGGAAGAACTTGGCCGCCTAACCGCCAGCGAAATCGCTGCGCGTTCGAACCCGGCCGCGCCAGCTTCACCGAGTTGATCGCGGACCAGGTCCGCACGGTTTTCGAAGGCTGCCGGTAAGCGTAGCCGGGCACCAGAGGGCAGTACCTGGATCAGGGCGGCCACGTAGCAACGAAGGGCGAGTAGCTCGCCGCGTAATTCAGGAAGGTCGGTCGGCATCGGTGTGACTCCCTGCCGGTTGATCGAGTGATGACAGGTTGCCCGTCACAGGACCAGGGCGCCACGGAAATAGACCGGGAGGTTTTCCAATGGAAGCGTTTCTCAGGATGATCCACGAAGCCGTCAAGGAGGAGGGCGCCAAGACCTTCTATGCCAAGGCCGGCTTCAAGACCCAGATCGGGCTTCTGCAACACACCAATCCTGACGACGAGTCGCACAACCTCAAGCTCACCAACTTCCTGCTGATCCTGGAGAACCTGCCCGAGCAGAGCCGCTACCGCGTGCTGCGCGAGCTGGTGGCGTCGTTTGGCTACGAGCTGGATGGCAAGGACAAGGTTGAAGCCCAGAGCCTGACCAGCGCACTGCTGCACATGTCGGCCGAGGTGGCGGACGTCACCCGCGCCTGCGCGGACGCCTTGGAGGACAAGCGCATCAGCCAGACCGAGAAGGCATTGATCCGCCGTGAGATCGGACACGCTCGCGCCAGCCTGGATGTGCTGGAAGCGTCCGTGAAAGTGGCCTGAGCCAGAAAAGAAGAACCCCGGCGGAGTGGGGACTCGAGACCGGGGTTGACAACAGGAGGAAGTATGCACATGCAGAGCACGGCCATCAATCCCGCGCCACGTTTTCCAGCTTCGCAAAACGTGGCGCAGCAATCCAGCGCTGAACAGGCTGCCAGCCACAACGGGGGCGACCTGTGAGCACCGTGATCATGTCGGCCTGCTGGCCGCTCCAGGGCATGACCTCCACCCAGAAAGCGGTGCTGATCTCCCTGGCTGACAATGCCAATGACGACGGGGTCTGCTGGCCCTCGGTTTCCAATATCGCGCTCCGCACCTGCCTATCTGAGCGGGCGGTGCAGGGGGCCATCAAATCGCTGTGCTCGACCGGCGCGTTGCAGACTTCGGACCGCACTGGTCGGTCCACGATCTACAAGGTGACCCCCGAAGCATATTCACCCCCGCAGCAGCTGCACCCCCGCACGACGTGCACCCCCGAAGCAGATGCGGGGTCACCCCCGCAGATGGTGCGGGAGGCCCCCGCAGCTGGTGCACCCCACCCCCGCAGCAGCTGCACCCAGAACCGTAATAGAACCATCAGTGAACCGTCAGAAGAACCGCAATCTTCTTTGCCGGCCGTCCCGGCCGCCCAGCCGAAGAAGCGGTCTGCCAAGTCGAGGAGGGTCGATGTCCAGGGGGAGGAGCAACGCCAGGAGGCCTGCCGTGCAATCTGGAATGCCTACTCGGCGGCCTACGAGCAGCGGTACAGGACGAAGCCGATCCGCAACGCCAAGGTGAACACCCAGGTCAACGACCTGCTCAAGCGTCTGGGTGCCGAGGCGCCACAGGTGGCCGAGTACTTCCTGAGCATCGAGGACGCCTACCTGATCCGGGTGTACCACGAGTTCGGCCAACTGCTGGCGAAGGCGGAGGCGTACCGCACTGCTTGGGCAACAGCGGGGCGAGCCACATCGGACTGGACTGATCAGGAGGTCGTGCTGTGAACGCACCCATTCACGCTGGCGACATCGCTCGGAATCTGGGGCACGCTCCCGCCGTGCACCACATGCCGGCCAAGGTCGTGAAGGTTGACCCGCAGACCAAGGCCGTGGTTGACGACCTGTTCGAACGCCTCAAAGGCATCTTCCCCGCCTGGCGCCAGGCGTGGCCGACCGAGGCCGAGTTCAATCAGGGCAAGCGCGAATGGATCGCCGAGTTCATGCGGGCCGGAATCTGCTCCATGGGCCAGATCCAGATGGGTGTGCGCATGGCCTCCCAGCTGCGCGAGAAGTTCGTGCCCTCGGCCGGCATGTTCGTCGGCTGGTGCTGCTCGCCTGAGGCCTTCGGTTTGCCTCCGCTCGATCGAGCGTATGCCCAGGCTATGCGTAACACGCATCCCGCTCAGGCTGGCCATGCGCGCTGGTCGCATCCGGCGATTTACCACGCTGCCGTAGCGGCTGGGTACTACACGCTGCAGCGCCTGGAGCGCTCGCTGGGTATGAAGCGCTTCGAGGAGAAGTACCTGGAGCAGTGCCGGAAGCTGGGCCGTGGGGAGGCGCTGGCACCGGCGCCGGTGGCGGCTCTGCCTGAGCACGCCGGCCCGCGCACGCCCGAGGTGGGCAAGGCAGCGCTGGAGAACATTCGCAATCGACTGGGAGGTCGCCGTGGCTGATCAACCGAAGTGGAGAGAGAAACGCGATCGCGACGGTAAGGTCATTCCGGGCTGCTGGGTTACCGATGGCGGGTACACCGTCGCTCTGTGCCGCCTGCCCGATCACCGCTACACCATCACCCGTCCGGGCGGCTCCGCGCCGTTCGCCTACACCGGCAAGCGCGAGGACATCGTGCCGCTGATTCAGGCGGACATGAGCGCCAGTGAGGTGCCGGCATGATGCAGGGGAGGGCAGTAACCAAGGAGCAGCAGCGCTGGCACGATCTGCTGTGCAGCGTGGTGGGCTGCATTGCATGCCGGGTTGGCCGGGGCCAGTTCAACGACTATTGCAGCATCCACCACGTCGACGGGCGCTCCAAGCCACATGCCCACTGGTACGTGCTGCCGCTCTGCGGTCCGCACCACCAGACCGGTGGGGAAGGGGTGGCCCTGCACCACAACAAGGCTCGCTTCGAGGACAAATTCGGTACCCAGGACGATCTGCTGGCGAGGTGCGCCAAGGTCATCGCCGAGGCTGGCCATGACATCCCGGCAGGCTTCCTGGCCTGGCTGGACGGATCGGGAGTCGAAGCATGACGCGCCGTTGGCAAAACCTTGCAGCCAGGCACCGGAGCCATCCGGACGGCTGGAGCATGAACCTGAGATTCGGTACCGAAGTCGAAGTGCTGGGCTTCCAGCGGAACGGCGAGCACCAGGTGCGTAACGCGGAGGGCTACACGATCACTGCAACCTTCGGCCGCCAGGATGGCTTTGCGTGCTGGAAGTACCGCACGGGCACGCCGGCCGGCAAGACGCTGGGGGACTTTCCGAGTGCTCTCGGCGCAGCACGCTGGATCGAGAGGGAGCTGGCCAAGGCGGAGGTGTCCCATGGTTGAAACCGTCGCCTACCAGCGCACCGGCCCGCGTCGAACTGCCCGCCGTCCTGCCATGGACTATGAAGGCACCGAGCAAGCCATGTTGTTCAAGTGGCTGCAGCTCAAGCATCCCAAAGCCGCACGTCTGGCTTACCACGTCCCGAACGGTGGTCATCGGGTGAAGGCGGTGGCCAGCAAGCTCAAGGCCCAGGGCGTGAAGGCCGGCGTCAGCGACATCGTCCTGCCCATGGCGCGCGGCGGGTACTTCGGCCTGTACATCGAGTTCAAGGCCACGCCTCCTCACGATTCGACGGTGAGCGACAGCCAGACGGCTTTCCTGATGGCGGTTGAGCTTGAGGGGTACATGGCCATCGTTTGCCGGGGTGTGAACGAAGCCATGCAGGTCATCGAGGGTTATCTGGCGCTGGCGCCGACTCAGGTGGTGCGCGCGTGATCCCAAAGCGTCACGGCCCATCCCGGCGCATTGCGGTGCGCGCCTTGGGCACCTGCGAGCACTGCAAGGGGGAGGGCATCACCAAGGGCATTTTCCACGAGATGGCCTGCTATGCGTGCCACGGCTCGGGGATCGTGGATCGAGAGACGGGCGCAGCGATTGAGCTAGGGGAACTGGTGCTGCAACTGCGGATGCGGTTGACCCGGGTGAATACCGAGAACAAGGCGCTGCGGGAGCAACTGGAGAGGGCCGGCATCGTGCCCGGGCCGGCTCAGGACTATGCGGGAAAGAAGAACCGTCGCGGCATTGGCGGCGGACATTGGACTGGGGATTGAGGGGGCAGTCATGGCCAAGCAGATGGATACGGTTTACCTGCTGCAGGAATGGGGTATCTGGTTGAGGTACGAGACCGGGCTACCCGGCTATGTCTCCCAGTTCGGCGCGTTGATGCGCGATTGTGTCGAGGATGATGGGGCACTGCCGAGGGCGATCATCAGCGAGGACCTTTGCATGATGGTTGACGGGGTGGTTGCAAGGCTTGGGAAGCGTGACCCGGTCATGGGGGCAGCGCTTTGGCTCTACTACCGGTATGAGGGGATGAGCTACAGCCGACTCAGCAAGCTCCTTGAGGTGTCGCGCAGCAAGGTTGAGTGGTTGGTGAAAGGCGGGGAAGTGTGGGTTGATGCGGTGCTGGAGGAGCGCAGGGAAGCGTAGAGTAAAAAAATTTTCAGCAAGGCGCGCAGTCGCGCCGTCTGTGGCTTTGCGCCAATCTCCGACGAACGGTTATCTCTTGTTATCGTTCCGCCATCCTTGATCTTGGCGAAGTACAACTACTCTTACTCCTAGCGGTTCAAAAAAGGCCGCAGCCAAGCCGTAAGGCAACGATCATTAGGAGGCAAAAGATGCCAAAGCGCGCAAATCGAAAACGCTGTAAAAAAGGGGAGCAGCGTGGATCAGACGCTGGCTCCCCTGCTGTGGTAATCATTCGAGAGACCATCCACAACCCGAATACTAGCCATCCTCGACAAGTAATCAAGAAAGTACTGCGACCCTGGATTCAGCGAACAGCATTGCGGTGCTACTTCGTCTCTTTCTGGCTGGCAGTTATGGGCCCGACGTTCAACCCTGACATACAGACTGGACGGGATGTGTGCAGCCCTCCGTACCAGTGCGTGCAAGTCAACAGTTGACCCGTCTGGACGGTAACTGTATAAATTTCCATATGTTGCGGTTTTACCGCTTTGAAGCCTTGGCCTTGCGCCGAGGCTTTTTTATTTGAGGCCGGCAAAAAAGCTGATAGGCCCTCCTGCCCAGCTCTGAATAACGCGCTTGCGTTTATGTCTTGAGCGATGCTGGGCCATTCCACTCCTGAACATGACCGTCTGGGCGCTTCTGCTGAACCCACGACCTCTAGTTGACTCAAACTGTATGAGTCCCAAGTCCAACTTGGAGAGGTATCGAATGAGACGAGAACGAGAAGGAGGCATCTCCAAGGGAGATGGCAAAAGCCAACCAACACTCCCGCGGTGGCTGATCGATCCGGATTGCGTTGACGTTGAGGTAATGCGCGATCCTGACGACCTGGAGCAGGATCTGTTGCTGGACGATGCCGAGGTTTTTCGGCATTCGCGTACCGGCTGACTTACTTCACTTGAACCTGCATCGAAGCCCGGCATGTGCTGGGCTTCTTCGTTTCTGGCCCGCCCAAGTGGCCAGCTTCATTCCTGCATTGCCAGGGCTGGCCCCAGCTCCGGAGGTGCCTTTTGAGGATTCAATCAATGACCGAGCCGGCTACTACTGCCGCTGGCGGCTTTGCCTTGTCCAAGCTGCTGGGCCTGGTGCTTGGTGTGCCGCTCGCTGTTGCTGTCGTGATGATCATGACCCGTCCGCGCAGTACCCGGGAGTGGGCCGTCGCTCTGATCTCGACTGTGGTCGTCTCCATCGGCGGCGGCGCTGCAGTAGTCCAGCTCTACGGCCTGCATGAGTGGGCTGGATCGTTCTATGGCCAACTGGCCCTGTCCAGCCTGCACTTCGCATGCGGCCTGCCAGCCTGGGTTCTGGTCCGCGCCTGGTTCATCTACGCCGAGAAGCGCCGCGACTCGACGCTGCCCGACTTGGTCAAAGAGATTCGCGAGGCTTCGGGGAAATGACGTGCTACATCGATGCACCAGAACGGTGCTTCGGAATGGTGGGGGACCCTGGCACCCCACCCCCTACCACGGGGAAGGCGTCGAGCCGCGCGGTGGCAGACAATTTTTCGATTTTTCAGATGCTCCACCACAGCCTGTCATTCGACCCGCTGTAGGCCTCGCGGCACTAGGCCTCCAGCGATTCTGAGGGGTTGTGCAGGTTGTACATTCGGGCAGGTGGCGATGTACAAGCCATCACGCCCGATGAAATCGCTGGGAGGCCCGCCGTTACTGGGCTGAATAGGAGTTCGCATGAGTGTGACCCTTGTACATACAGGGGCGCGCTTGTGGTCAATCAATGCTCTGGCCGAGGAGTTCGGCATTGATCGCCGGACGATCAAGCGGCGGCTGGACGGCATTCCGCCTGCGGGCGAGGTGAATGGATACCCAGCCTGGCGGCTCCGAGATGTAGCCATCGCGGTGATGGGGCCGCAGGTGTCCCCCGTTCTCAATGGCGTCGATCCTGATGATCTTCCGCCCAAGGAGCGCCTCGACCATTACCGGGCCGAGCGCGAGAGGATCAAGTGGGAGGCCGAGCAACGTATCAGCATCCCCGCTCCTGAGGTGGAGCAGGTGGTGGCCACCGCCTTCAAGGCGCTCTCTCAGGGCCTGGATACCATTCCCGATGTCCTGGAGAACGACTGCGCCCTCGGCGCTGCCGAAGTCGAGAAGGCCATCGAGGTGATCGACGGCATCCGCGAAGGCCTCTACCAGCAGTTGCTGGAGGTTTGCGGCAACATGGAACAGAACGGCGATGCACGCGAACCCGGCTGACATCGTCCGCAACATCGCCGAGCTGATCCGCCCGCCGCGACGAATCTCGGTCAGCCAGGCCGCCCAGGACTATCTGATCCTGAATGAACCAGGCGGCTACCAGGGCAAGTTCACCCTCGACGTTGCGCCGTACATGCGCGAGCCGATGGACCTCAAGGCCAGCCGGCGATTTGAAGGCGTGGTCTTCGTCGGGCCGGCGCGTTCGCTGAAGACCCAGGCGCTGGTCGACGGCGGCATGGCTTACACGGTGACCTGCGACCCGGGCGACGCCCTGATTGTGCAGATGAGCCAAGAGGCCGCGCGAGACTTCTCCCGTACCCGCGTTGACCGGGCGATCCGTTACAGCCCCGAGATTAAGTCGAAGCTGTCGACTGGGCGTGCGGACGACAACGTCTACGACAAGTTCTTCAAGACCGGCCAGGTCCTCAAGATCGGCTGGCCAGCTGTTTCCCAGGTATCGTCGAAGTCGATCCGCTGGGTCGACATCACCGACTACGACCGCATCCCCGACGACATCGAGGGGGAGGGCAGTCTGTGGGCCCTTGCGCTGAAGCGGACCCAGACCTTCAAGTCTCGCGGCATGTGCTGCGCGGAGTCCTCGCCCGGCCGTGAGGTAACCGACCCGACCTGGCGCAAGCAGACGCCCCACGAGGCGCCGCCGTGCACGGGCATCATCGGCCTGTACAACACCGGCGACCGACGGCGCTGGTACTGGCAGTGCCCGGAGTGTGGCGAGTACAGCGAACCGGAACCGGGCATCAGTGGCTTCGCGTTGCCGACGTTCGATGAACTGAAGGAGATCATCCGCAGCGCGGACCTGATGGACCTGGCGCGCCGCAGCGCCTACTTCGTTTGCCCGCACTGCTCATGCCCGGTGTCCGAGAAGCATAAGCGGCAGATGAACCGCTCCGGCCTCTGGCTAATCGAGGGCCAGCGAGTGAACCGGCATGGCGAGGTGAGCGGCACCGCGCGTCAGAGCAAGATCGCCAGCTTCTGGTTGGGCGGCATGGCCGCTGCTTTCCAGAGCTGGGAATCGATCTGCCTCCGCTACTTGGAGGGTGTGCACGCCTACGTCACTACAGGCGACGAGACAAAGCTGCAGGGCACCACCAACCTCGACCAGGGGGCGCCGTACATGCCCCAGCGGTCCGAGGCGGTTCGCTCGGCCGACGTGCTGATCGAACGCCGCGAGGAAGTGATCAAGCACCAAGTACCCGAGGGCGTCCGCTTCTTGGTCACCTCGGTGGACGTCCAGGCCGGCGGCAAGCCGCGCTTCGTGGTGCAGGTCCATGGTTACGGCGTCGGCGCTGAAGAGTGGCTGATCGACCGCTACAACATTCGCAACAGCCGGCGGATTGGCGAAGACGGTGACGAGCTACCCATCGATCCAGCAGCCTTTCTCGAGGATTGGGAAGTACTGGTCACCGACGTGATGCAGAAGGCTTACCCGCTCGCTGACGGCAGCGGCCGCGCCATGCTGCCAGCTCTGGTGGTGTGCGACTCCGGCGGTAAGGCCGGCGTGACCGAGAAGGCCTACGACTTCTACCGCAAGCTGAAGCGGCGCGGCCTGCATCGGCAGTTCATGCTGATCAAGGGTGGCAGCCAGGCCAATGCGCCGAGGCTGCGTGAGAGCTTCCCGGACAGCGAGCGGAAGGACCGCAAGGCCAAGGCCCGCGGCGAGATTCCGGTCTGGATGCTCAACACCAATCTGCTGAAGGACGCGGTCAACAACGATCTGCAGCGGGACAAACCGGGACCTGGTTTCGTCCATCTGCCCGAATGGCTCGGTGAATGGTGGTTCGAGGAACTCACCTTCGAGGTGCGCACCCAGCGTGGCTGGGAAAAGCCGAGCAAGGGCGCCAACGAGGCGTTCGATCTGTTCTGCTATGCACGCGCTGGGGCCATCAAGCTTGGGGTCGAGCTGGTGGATTGGGCCCGGCCCAAGCCATTCGCCAGAGGCTGGGACGAGAATCCGTTCGTGCGTCAGGTGGGCGAGGTCAGCGTCGTGAAAGCGAAACCGATCGAGCCGGCCAACCAACCAATCAAGAAAACTGCCACCCGCCGGGTGCGCATGCAGGTATCCCGCTGATGGCCTACACACAAGCAGATTTGGAAAAGGTCGAGAGGGCCATCATCGACCTGGCTGCAGGAGAGCGCGTCGTGGAAGTGCGCTTCGGCGCCGGCGAGGTGACTCGTTACGACAGCAGCACCGGTCTACCTCAACTCCTCCAGCTGCGTGATTGCATCCGTGCTGAACTCGCTGCAGCAGCCCAGGGCAAACGAATCCGTGGCTACCGTCTCCGCCACAACAGGGGGTTCTGATGGAATTCGAAACCCTCAAGAGTCGTGGCTTCGAGATTGGCGGAAGCCCTCTCTCGCCCCAGGCCAGCTACGATGCGGCCAGCACGAGCTCGCGGTTGAAGAGTTGGGCGCCAGGTTCTGCGGGTCCAACCCGCGCTGTTGTCAGCCAGCTCAGCACCGTGCGCGCGCGATCCCGAGACGCGGCCCGGAACAATGGCTGGATCAGCAATGGCATCGGCAACTGGGTCGGCAATGAGGTCGGTACCGGCATCAAGCCGCGCTCGAAGGCGAAGGACAAAGCCTTCGCTGCCGCCGCCAACAAGTTGTGGGAAGAGGAGTTCTGCCAGGCAGCCGACTTCGACGGCGTTCTGGATGTTTACGGCCTCATGGCCCTAGCCGTCCGTTCGCGGAAAGAGGCTGGCGAGGTCTTCCTGAAGATCCACCACCTGGGGCTCAACAGCGGCACGCCGTTGCCGATCCAGTTCCAGCTGATCGAGGGTGACCAGGTACCGCACACCCTCAACGAGCAGCGCCCCGACTACGAGATCGTGGCCGGCGTCGAGTTCCGGGGCGGCCGCCGCGTCGCCTACTGGATGCTGCCGCGTCACCCGAGCGACACCAGCCAGGGCAGTTCTCAGCCGGTGCGGGTGCCGTCGAGCGAAGTGCTCCACCACTTCGCACCGCTGCGCCCGGGGCAGGTGCGTGGCATGGCGGAAACCGTCCAGGCGCTGGTGAAGGCCCGCGACTTCGACGAATACGACGATGCCGAGCTGACCCGCAAGAAGACCCGCGCCGACTACACCGGCGTGATCAAGCGCCAGCAGTACGAGGAGGCCGACTTCCTTTACGACCCCTTCACCGGCGAGCCGTTGGAGAACGAGGGTGGCGTGGGCGTGGTGAACATGCAGCCCGGCAGCTTCCCAGCCTTGCTGCCTGGGGAAGAGATTCAGCTGTTCGACGGCGATCAGGGCGGTGGTTATGGCGACTTCATGCGCCAGCAGCTGATGGGCGTCGCCGCGTCCTTGGGTATTCCCTACGAGCTGCTCTCCGGGGACATGCGCAACGTCAACGACCGCATCCTCCGCGCGTTGCTGAACGAGTACCGCCGGCGTATCGAGCAGTACCAATGGCTGTACACCATCCCGCAGCTTTGCCAGCGGATGTGGGGGGCCTTCATCGATGCCGCTGTGCTCGCCGGCCGCCTGCAGGCGCCGGACTACGCCACCCGCCGCAGCGACTACATCGCCTGCGATTGGCGGCCTCAGGCCTGGCGCTACCTGCATCCAGTGCAGGACGCCCAGGGCGAACTGATGCTGATCAAGGGTGGACTCGGCTCCCGCGCGTCCGCAGCTGCTGAACGCGGCTACGACGTCGAGGAAATCGACGAGCAGAACCGGGCCGACACTGATCGGGCCCGCGATATGGGGTTGGAGTACAGCCATGACCCCGTCAAAACCAAGGACGACGAGTAATCCCAGGCCCGCCCAGTGCGGGCCTTCTACTTTCTGGAGCACCCCATGTCGAAACCGACCAATCTACTGGCGCGGCTGTTCAGCCGTGGCCAGGGTGGCCCGCTGGTGCCGCAAATTTACTCCCGCGTCATCAATCGGCCGCTGTTGGTCGAGCCCGGCATGGCCGAGGCGCTCATCGAGGGCTGGCTGCGCGGCGGCGTGGACGCGGGCGACGGCGGCGAACCCCGCCAGGTACTGGAGAAGGTCGGCCACATCGCCGTCATCGAAGTGTCAGGCCCATTGATTGCGCGCGCGGTCGAGCCAATGTGCGGCGCGGCGCCCGTCAGCTACGAGAACCTGATGTTGGCCTTCGACGACATTGAGGCCGACGCCAACATCACCCACATCGTGATGCGCCTGGAGACCCCGGGAGGCGAAGCGGCGCAGTTGTTCGACACCACGGACCGCATGGCCGAACTGCGCAAGACCAAGACCATCATCGGCATGGTCGACGACTACGCCTACTCCGGTGGTTACGGCCTGGCGGCTGCTTGCTCAGAAATCTGGGTGACCCGCACCGGCGGCGTCGGCAGTGTCGGCGTGGTGATCGGCCACAAGGATGTTTCCGAGAAGAATGCCCGCGAGGGTGTGAAGTGGACCTACATCCACTCCGGCGCCATGAAGGTTGCCGGCAACCCCAACGAACCGCTCACTGAAGAAGCCCGCTCCTTCATGCAGGGCGAGTCCGATCGCCTCTACGAGCTATTCACCAGCAGCGTGGCCAGCTATCGCGGCCTGAGTGTGGACGCGGTCAGGTCGACTGATGCCCGCCTGTACTTCGGTCAGAACGCCATCGACGCCGGCCTGGCCGACCACTTGGGCACTTTTCGCGAGCTCATGGGGGAGCTGCAAGGCGGCACCTATGTTCGCAAGCGCCAGGTCGCTGCTGCTGGCGCGACGAATGTGGAGGTCGAGGCGCCTGCCGCAGAGGAGCTTCCCGCCGAACCGGCAGAGGAGGGTGATGCCGAGGGAACCGTTGAGGTCGATTCCGATAGCGAGATTCCAGGTTCCGTCGAGGAAACCCAGGACACTCCGGCCGAACACGATGCCGCTGCTGAGGCTGACCAGCCTCTGGACGCTGCCGCCATCGCTGAGCAGTGCCAGGCCAATGGCCTTGCTTCGGTGACCGCCACCGCCATTCGCGAGAGCTGGACCGTCAACCAGATGGCCGCTGCCGTCGCTCGGGTGAAGGAGATACGCAACCTCTGCACCGCAGCCGGCATGCCGCAGCTTGCCGACGGCTACATCAACGCCGCTACCGGGGTGGAAGTGGTTCGCCAGGAATTGGCCAGCCGCCTTGCCAGGGGGCCGCAACTGAGCAACCGCCAATCGGCGGGCAACGACCGTGAGGCCAAAGGCCGCACTACCACCTATGCAGCCGTGTACGCGCGGCGCAACGCGAGGTAAGCAACATGAGCGTCAAGACTGAGACCCGCCGCGCCGGCGACTTCGTACTCTCCGAAGCCAACGGCAACCTGTCGCGCGAAAGCATCGTGATCGACTCCGGCATCCATATCCCCGGCACCGTGCTGGGCAAGATCACCGCCACCGGTAAGTACGCCGCCCTCGACACCGAGGCCACCGACGGCAGCCAGAACGCCGCCGCCGTACTGCGCGCTGAAGCCGACGCTACCGATGGCGACATCAAGGCGGTTGGCTACGTGCGCCTGGCTGAGGTGCGCGCCGACATGCTCGTCTGGCCCGCAGCCATCACCGAAGAAGACAAAACCGCCGGGCTGCAGGCCCTGGCCGTCAGCCACCTCGTAGCGCGCTGATCGCTCGTCGATTCCCAAGGAGAAAGAAGCAATGGCTCATCTCGACATTTTCAACGACGACGCTTTCAGCGTCTCCGGCTTGACCGCTGCCATCAACCAGCAGGACTACCAGCCTGGCCGAATCGGCGCCCTGGGCCTCTTCAGCGAAGAGGGCGTTACCACCACCACCGTCACCATCGAGTACAACAAGGGCAAGATCTCCCTGGTTGCCGTCGGTGAGCGCGGCAAGCCGGTCAAGCCGGCTGATCGCGATGCGCGCAATCTGCGCTCCTTCGTAGTGCCGCACCTGAAGACCGGCGACTCGCTGCTGGCCGACACTATCCAGAATCTGCGGGCCTTTGGCAGCGAGAGTGAACTCGAGGCCGTGCAGAACGTAGTCAACCAGCGCTTCGCCAAGTTTGGCCGCGATCTGGAAGCCACTCTGGAGTTCCATCGCATCGGAGCCATCAAGGGCCTGATCCTCGATGCCGACGGCACCTCGGTGATCTACGACCTCTACCAGGAGTTCGGCATCGCCCAGGAAACCGTCTCCCTCGGCCTGGCCACCGCCGGCACCAACGTGCGTGGCAAGGTCATGGAAGCCAAGCGCAAGTGCGAGGAAGCTCTGGGTGCGGCCATGATGACCGGCTACCGCGCGTTCTGCGGCGCCAGCTTCTTCGACGACTTCGTGGGCCATGCCAAGGTCGAGAAGGCCTGGGAGCGCTACAACGAGGGCGAGATGCTGCGTAACGACGTGCGCGGCGGCTTCAAATTCGGCGACGTGATCTGGGAAGAATATCGCGGCAAGGTCGGCACCCAGGCCTTCATCGGCTCCAACGACGCCTACCTGGTGCCGGAAGGCGTGGCTGACCTGTTCATCACCCGCAACGCGCCGGCGGACTACATGGAGACCGTGAACACTCTCGGTCTGCCGCTGTACGCCAAGCAGGAGCCGCTGCCGATGAATCGGGGCATCGAGATGGAGGCTCAGAAGAACCCGCTGAACCTCTGCACCCAGCCTGGCGCGATCATCAAGTTGTCGAAGTAATGAACCGCCAGCAGCTCAAGGCGCGGGCCGCCCGCGCCATCTTCCAGCGCATGCGCGAGGGGGATGGTGAGGGCGAGCCGGTGCTAGGCAGCTACAGCGATGCGGCCCAGCCATTGGTATCGGACCTTGAGCTCGTCATCCTTCGCGATGTCGAGCGGGTCGGCCCGGAGGGCATGCTGCTGGTTGATCAGGTTCAGATCAGCGTGCTCGCCGATCATCTGGCCAAGGTCCGCCGTGATGGCATCTTCACGGTGGGTATTCAGCGTTGGCGAGTGTCTGAGGCCGTCCGTAATGACGGTGTGATTGTCACTGCTGCGGTGATGCCGGCATGAGCGGCCTGCGCGTTGAGTTCAAGGGCGGCAAGGAGGCGCTTACGCGTCTCGATGCCATCCCGGCCAAGGCCAAGACTGCTGTGGTGATGGCCCTGAACGATACCGGCGAGAGCTTGCGTGCCGAGGTGCTGCGCGAGATCGGCGCCGAGGTGAACATCAAGCGTGCCCTGCTCCGTGAGCGCGTGCGGCTGACCCGCGCCACCAAAGGCCGGCTGGCCGTGCGTATCTGGGCCTTGAAGAAGGGACTGGTGCTGAGCCACTTCCCACACAAACAGCTTTGGAAGCGTGGCAAGAACGGCAAGCGCCGACCCAATGGTGTGCAGGTCAGCGTATCAGGCCGGACTTCGGTCCTGCCTGGGGCGTTCATTGTCGAGTCGGCCGGCTCCGGCAGTACCAACGGACTGATCTTCGTCCGCTTCGGTCCGAAGCGGGAGATGAGCGAGCGCCGCGGCGCCGGCCCGAATGGCTACGACCTGCTACGCCAACGCATTCGCGCCCTGTACGGCCCTTCGCCGTCGCAGATCCTGAATACCCGCAAGCCTGACTTCGAAGCGCAAGGGGAGCACATCCTTCAGCGTGAAGTCAGGCGCCAGCTCGAAAGGGCCAAGCTGTGAACCAGAACCCGCTGAACCTGGTGGACCAGGCGCTGATCGATCGCCTGTCCACCATCACGCCGGCCAACGGCTACTTCACGGACATTGGTACCCGCATCCATACCAAGTGGATCGGTGACCTGCTGGATGTTGAGGAGCTGGTCTACCCATGCCTCACGATTCAGCCCGATGAGTGCCCACCAGCAGTGGCAGGGGCGGGCGCTTGGCTATTCCAGATGGGACGCAAGGTCATTGGATTGGTCAGTCCTGATCACCCGGACAACTGTCTGGAGCAGCTCAACGATATCGCCGCCGATCTGGCGCGCTGCCTTCATGTGCAAGAAGGCATGCCCAATCCCTGGGGGCCGAAGGGCCCACGCAAGGTGGTTCTGAAATCCATCAGCCAGTTCCAACCGGATCACGAAGTGCCGGTCGGAACGGTTTCCATCCCCGTGCTGTTGCACGTCGTCGTCCCCGGAGAGTAATCCCATGTCGAGAAGCAACGACTCCGCTGCCCAGCAGCCGGAGCTGGTCGAGGTCGTCCTCGAGAAAACCCACACCCACATGGGTCAGTCGCTCAAGGCTGGCGCCAAGATTTCGGTAACTGCCGCTCAGAAGACCTGGCTTGAAAGCCGGGGCGTAGTCGGCATCCAGCAGGAGGAAACCAGCAATGTCTGATTTGCGCGGAGCTTTTTTGGGGGTAGGCAAGATCTACCTCGAGGACCTGGATGAGCCGAAGGGGCTGATCCAGATCGGCAACTGCAACAGCCTCAATTACGAGGCCACTCCGCAGGAGATCGAGGAGCAGGACTACACCACTCCTGGTGGCGGCCTGGATGCGTCGGTTCAACGCATCACAGCGCTGAACGTCACCTACAACGCCCGCCACTTCAAGAAAGACAACATGGCGCGCGCCCTTTATGGATCCGCGACCGATGTTGCCGCGGGCACCGTGACTGGTGAGGCGAAGAAGGCTTGGCCGGGCGCGCTGCTTGCGCTTGATCACCCGGGTGCAACCAACGTGGTGATCACCCCGGCCGCCGGCGGTGCCGCTCTGATCGCTGGCACCGACTACAACCTCAACGCGGCTGGCTTCCCCGAGTTCACCGAGGGTGGTGCCGTCACTACGGCAGGCATGGATGTGGAGATCGACTACTCCTATGCCAAGCATGCAACCATCCAGGCGCTCGTGAAGTCCGGCAAGCGCTACCGCATGGTCTTCATCGGTCTGAACGAGGCGCGCTCTGGCAAGCCTGTGGTGGTTGAGGTGTTCCGTGTGAACCACTCGCCAGCCAGTCTTGGCTTCATCGGTGATGAGTTCCAGGGTATGGAATTTTCTGCCAAGTGCGAGAAGGACCCGACCAAGACCGGCACGGGTATTTCTCAGTACATGGTGATCAAGGACGTGGACTGATTGGCAAAGAAGAAGCCCCGCTCAAGGGTGGGGCTCAAGCGGTACTACTTCCGAGACAGGCAACCTCTTTTCGGCTAGTGACTTTGTAGCACCTTCACCCCTGAGTTTGGCTAGCAGCGCTCTAGCTTTGGCCTCATGTTGATTGAATGGCATTCGCTTGACCAACGACTCGGGGCAGGAGCATTCAATGGGTTCCACAGAGCTGTACGCACCATATCGCCGCTGCATGATTGGTTCTGCATAGCGGGCCAGCTCTTCGGCCAATTCACGCTCTCTGACCATCAAGTGCTTGTCGTTTCGGAAGTCACAGGGTCTGAAAGCAGGGCTAAGGCACAGATCGTGGTTTTCAAAGGCATAGTGCAAGTGCCAGCTAGGGCACCGTTCCGGCTCAAGGCTAAGGCTGTAGTACGTGATTCGAGGTGGGGGTACAACGAAAAGCGGGATGCGAATTGTGAGGCTCATACCTTTCCTTGGCGAACTGCACGGGTTATGCCATCAGTCGTCAATCACTGGGAGATCAAGCATAACGCCATAGTGCTTCTTGTCGCCGTAGCCTCCAATCAATTTGGCTTTGGCATGGAAGTGGGAGACACCACGGATACCATGTGAGGCCATTTGCCGTACGTATGAGGCAGCATCTCCCCGGGATAGGTACCCAACTCGCAGGCCCTCGATATAAACGGCGCAGGCGTTCTTGTCGTGGGGGTTTTCAGGTTCAGTGACAATGGAGGCGATTAGTGCCTCTCCATCCTCTTCGTACCCGCGACCATGTTTCTTCTCTACTTGCCGGAGGTTCTTTTGGTAGTGCGACTCCCCTACAACAGGGAAGCTAAAGTCACCAGGCCCTGGAAGCCGACCGTCCAGTTCTGGAAGTTCGGTGTGGATGGATGATGTGGTCTGTCGGCTTTGAGGTTGCCGCAGCTGCTTCAGCTTGAGTGATTTGCGTTGCTCGGTCTGCTTGCCCGCCTGGCGAAAGGCCTCCTGCAGGTAGGTCGCTACCGCTTTTGACGCGTTCCATGCTGGACCGAGCTTCATTTTAATTTTTTCCAGGCTGCCACCGCCCTCGGTTAACCAGAAAAATAGGACGATCAAGCCACCGACAATGACGGTGCAGATGGTTAGGAACGTGATAGCGCTCATGTCCGGTCCTTGGCTTTTCGGCTACTTGGTGGGGCAGGATTAATTTTTCATCCTAGCCCCAGTTGGCTGGAGTGGTCCACTCAGTCAGGGACAGACCATACATCGCAACGGTACCCGGCTTTCTCACCCTGTTTGTGAAGGGATGGATTGCGGCCAGGACTCTAGGCGGGGCACTGATAGGCCTCTCCTGAAGAGCTGTAACCTTGAACCCGCTTCTGCGGGTTTTTTAATGGGAGTAAAGAAATTGGCGGAAGTCACCAACAGCCGAGAAATCAGAATCGGGGAACGGCGCGTCACCGTGCGTGAGTTGACGGTTGCCGAGGTTCGGCAGTGGCTGAATGATGCTGCCGGAAAGGTCTCGGTCGACACCGTGGATGCGATGTTGTTCGAGGAGATTTCGTTACCTGACCTGGCTCGCATGACCAGCCTGGATGTTGAGTCCATGGGCGACTGGCAGCCGAGTCAGCTGCGCGAAGTGATCGCGGCGGCGAAGGATCTGAACAAGGATTTTTTCGCGATGCGGGAGAGGATCGTCAGCGCGTTTCTCCCGACCCAGCCAGAGAACTGAAGGCGCTGGATGAATCGGTGACGGCCATGATTGGTCTTGGTCACCATGGAGCCTGGGGCTATCCCTGGTCCCTTTATCTCAACACCCTATCGGCGTTGACGCGGCGGAAAAAGTAGAGCTGCGAAGGCCAGTCCAAAACACGCCAACCCCACTAGCACGAACAGCGCGATCACCACGGGCAGAACCGCCTTGGGGGCGATGCATAGCGCTGCGATGGCGATTACCCAGAAAAAGGTCTTTGCATTCATGACGGACGTCACGCTCACGCTTGGAGTGGATGACAGCGGCAGTATTCGCCAGCTAGATAGGTTCCGCAAGGCAGCAGCCGAGGCCATCAAGGTGCTTCAGCAGCCGGTTGGGCGTATCTCTGCATTCCAGGAGTTGCAAGCCAGTGTGGAGAAAACTGGCGGGGCGCTGCGGGATGCCAAAGGCCGGCTGCGCGACATGCAGCAGGAACTCGTGCGGCTCGACTCGGCGAATGCGAAGACTGCCTCGAGCTATCGCCAGATTGCTGAAAGTATTCGGGCCATGGAGTCCAACGCGAAACGCCTGGATGCTCTTCAGTTCGGACAGCGAAATCTGGCGACTGCGCGTGATCGAGTGCGCGACCTGGGCAACGAGTTGGCCAGGGCCAACGAACCTTCGAAGCAACTGCAGGACCAGTACAGCAAGGCGCTGGCCGAATACCAGAAGCTTCAGCGCACCGTCCGACAAAGCGGAATCGGTCTCTCCGGCATTCAGGTCGACCCGCGTGCGTTGGCGGACGCGAAGCGACGGTTGGCTGAGCTGGGTGGCGAGCTCCAGCGTGGCACCACTACCTCCCGCCAACTTCAAGGGGAATACAAACTCGTCACTGCCGAGATGAACCGCTTGGCTACTGCAGCGGCGTCGGACGGTGCTCAGCTTGAGCGTATGCGCACCCAGCTGCGTGCCGCAGGAGTGGATACTCGCGATCTGGCGGGTGAGCAGGCACGACTGCGCTCCGAGTTAGCCCGCCAGGTGCCAAACATCGCGCTGCAGAGTGCTGTGGCAGGAGCTCGCGAATCACTAGGTGTCCGCCCTTTCATTGAGGTCAACGCGGAAATCACCAGGCTTCAGCGCAACTACGCCTTGCTGAAAAGCAGTGGCCAGCTCACTAGCGCTGAGTTGATTCAGGCCCAGGTGCGCATGCTCGAGCAAACCCGTTCCCTCGAGGAGCAAACCAATGGCTGGCGTACCAGCCTAGCCAGAGTCAAGAGCGAGATTTTGGCCGGGGCTGCAGCCTTTGGGGGATTGGCCTTGCTTGGGCGCCAGTCGTTCAATGAGTTCGCGAACTACAGCCAGCAACTGGCCGGCATTGCGACAATTACCGACCTGACTGGTAACCAGTTGCAGACCCTTTCGCTCAATGTCCGCCAGCTCAGCACGGACATGGGCAAGGGGGCTACTGAGAGCGCTGCCGCGCTGCGGGAGATTTTGGGCGCGGGCATTGAATCCGGCCGCAGCCTCGATGTCCTGGCTCAAGCATCTAAAGCAGCAGTCGCTGGGATGTCGGAGACAAAAACGGCGGCGTCCGTAGGCGTCTCGATCGTCAACGCCTATGGCGAGAGCGTGGACAATCTGGGGCAACGCTATGACCAGCTGTTCCTGACTATTCGGGACGGTGTCGTCGAGTTCGACGAACTGGCGGCTGGGCTCGGCCAGGTTTTGCCAGCTGCAGCTGCTGCCGGTGTCGGGTTCGACGAAATTGGCGCAGCGTTGGCGCGAATGACCGTCCAAGGCATCAAGGCGCCGATTGCCATCACCTCACTGCGGAGCGCGATCACTCAGCTTGCATCGCCTGCCCCGGAAGCGGCAAAGGCCATGGATGCGTTGGGTATCCGCTGGAATGGTTTGCAGGGAACCCTCCAGCAGATTGCAGACAGGAAGCTCGGCGCAGCAGCCATGCGCCAGATCGTGCCGGATATCGAAGGTCGAACGGCAGTTCTCGCATTGACCAACAACATCGAAGCGCTCAACGAGCAGATTGAGCGGATGGACGAAGCTGCGGGAGCGACTCAGCGCGCCTACGACATCATGAAGGACACTCCGGCGCAGCAGGTCGCTCGCTTCAAGGCTGCAGTAGGCGAGCTGCAACTGGCATTCGGTCAGGCGCTCGCGGCGGGTCTTCCTTTGGTGAACCTGCTGACTGACATGCTCAATTCCTTCAATGAGCTGCCCGAGTCGGTAAAGCTGTCGTTGATAGGCCTGGTCGCCCTGGGGGTGGCCGGCAAGGCATTTTCATTCGTGCTTTCAGCGATCCGTGGGCCGTTCTCGTTGTTCCTCACCCACTTGAGCTCGACCCCGCCTGCTGCGGCTGCGGCTGGCACTGCGATCGATGTTCTCGGGGCTCGCTTCGGCAAGTTGGGAGCGGTGCTTGGGAAATTGAACCTGGGTAAGGCACTCAGGTTAGGGGGGTATGGAATCATTGCTGGCCAGTTGTACGAGCTATATCAGCTGCATAGTGAACTCCAGGAGCTGGAGAAGTCCCAAGAGGACTACGCAAGATCGCTGGATCAGGCAGTCATTGCTGGGCAGCCATACCGTGACACCTTGGTCCTTACCGCGCAGGAGGTCAGCAATCTCACGGAGACAGAGCGTAACTCGTACTTGGAGCGGCTGAAGAACGCTCAGATGTACTACTCCAAGTTGGCCGAACAGATCAGCCGGGCTGACATGGAGAAGAATGGTTCGTCCGCGCCTGTAAGTGATGAAGCGTTGGCTGCCGCCCGTCAGGCTCGGGAGTACCAGAAGGCTTACGACGCTATCGAGCAGGCCCAGAAAGACCGCCTCAAGTCCGAGGAGTCGTTTCAGGCTCGGCAGGATGCCATCCGCAAATCTGAGATCGACAAGGTCAAGTCTCAGCTGTCTGACGTGCTCAATGAGCATGAGAAAGCCAACAAGCGATTGGAGCAGGTCAGGAAGCGCAGGGAAGAGATCCAGAAGCGATTCGCCAATCTCGCTGATAGCTTTGCCGGAGGCGCTCAGTCAGGTACCCCAACCTTTGCTGATCTAACTCAGGCGAAGGTCAATGCCAGGAATGCGGCCAGAGCAGGCGATACCGAAACAGCCATTAGGGAGGCCGAGCGCGCGGCGAAGATTTTGGAGCAACTCCGCGATGCCGGAGCCAACACCTACGGGTTTGGGGGCATTGCCAGGGAGCTGGGTCAAATTGCCGATGCGGCGGCCAAGATCGATGAGGAGAACGCTGAAGCAGCGCTGAAAGCACAGGAGCAGCGGGTCGAGTCGCTTGTTCAGAAGGCCGAGGCCCTCAAGCGAATCAGTGTTGGCTTTGTTTCAGACACCGAGTCTGAGGAGCAGACCCGGCAGAGAATGCTTCAGCTCGCGGATGAGTGGCGGAAGTACATGCAGGTCCAGATAACGCTGATCCCGCCAGACACGTCCAACCTGAAGCGAGCAGGCGACATAGTTGATGGCGCTGCGGGACCAGCCGTGCCTGGATACGCAACAGGTGGTGTGGTCTCCGGTCCTGGCACGGGTACCAGTGACAGCATCTGGGCGCGCATCAGCAATGGCGAGGGCATCCTCACTGCCAGGGCGGTACAGCACTACGGTCCAGAGCTGGTGTATCAACTGAACCGCCTGCGGGTTCCGAAGTTTGCTGAGGGCGGAGTCATGGGCGCGCGCAACTTACCCAGCATCCCTGCCATCAGCCCAAGCCTGTTGCAGAGTGCTCAGCCCACCGCCCTCGGCACCCTGAACTTCCACCTCCCAGGCGGGGAGCAGTTCGCGGTGCAGGTGGCTGGCGACAACTGGGACGCCCTGCACAAAGCCTCGCTGAAGTACGGCGGCACTGCCCGTCGCAAGCGATAGCCCGCTCCGGCGGGCTTTTTTCTGTCCGGAGAATTCCATGTCCTACCCACGCGTCATGCTCGGCGGCGTACCGATCGAGCTGCACGCCGGCCCGCCGGCGCAGAGCTACGAAACCATCGGCGGCTCGAGCACGGTGCGCCTGCACGAGGGCGCGGCGGTGAAGCTGAGCCACTGGCGCCGGACCCGCATCACCCTCAGCGGTACCGGCTGGATGAGCCCCGGCCTTGATGGCCTGGACTATGACAACGCCCTGGAGCTGCGCTGCACCAAGCAGCAGGCGATCACCAGCGCCGACAACGTCATCACCCTGACCGGCACGCCGCGTCCGGACGTCGCGCCCTGGGCGCTGGCACTGGTGGGTGATCAGTGGGTTTCGACGCCCTGTGTGGTTGTGGCGGGTGTGGCCACGCTGACGCCGGTAGTCGGCGCCACCCTGTACCAGATTTGCTGGATGCCGGTGTTCCAGGTGTTCGCCGAACCGCCGCCGGAGAGCGTGGAGGGCGGCAACTTCAGCTGGTCGATCGTGGCTGAGGAGGTCTGATGCTGCTCAACGGATCTTCTCTCAACGGCGCCCCGCTGAATGGCGGTACTGGCCAGGCACAGGTCATCGAAGTCGCCGCGGCCCCGGCTTTCGTCTGGCGAGCGCTGGTCACCCTGGGTGGCGTCGACGTGTCGGCGCGGTTGATTGGTGAGGTCAGCGTCGACCGGGAGGAGGGCGCTGCCGGCGTGGCCGAGTTCGTACTGTTCTACCCACCCGGTGATGCAGTGCCAACCGACATCACCGATCGTGCCGTCACTGTCGACCTCATCAGCACCACGGGTGGTGTGACCAGCCAGACTCGCCGCTTTACCGGGGTGGTCGCGGAGCCAACCTGGGACGCCCTGAACCGGACTTTGGCGATCACCGCGACGGACAACCTGCAGCAGCGTGTCGAAGCGCTGAGCGTTGTACAGATTGACGCCCTGGTCGGTGGCCTGTGGTCGACCGATGTGTTCGATGAGCTGGAGGGGCGGTCGCGCTGGGACTATGCCCAGGAGCGTCTGTCCACCCGGACGGCCAGCCTGGATTGCTCACCGTCCGGCCAGCTGCGCGTGGTCAGTTGGTACGCGGCGCTGGCTCCGCACTATGTGTTCGGGCCGGGCACCACGCTGTACCAGTCGGTCAACGTCGAACTGGCCCAGCTGCGCAACGTCACCAACCGCCTGGAGCTGGAGGTCGCCTACCGCTACAGCCGTTTCCGCGAGCACCGGCAGAGCTACACCTGGAGCCATCCGGGCACTCAGGGCCTGGGGGGCATTCAAGGCTTCTGCGCCTGGCGGCAAGACAGCACCGAGCTGCCGGACATCAGCATGGTGATCGGATCAGTGGGCGATGGTGGGCAGGTACCGGTCAGTGCGGACTGGTACCGCCTGCCACCGACCATGGCCAACCCCTGCGGCGATGGCGCCGCCTGGGTCAACAACAACGAGGACCTGCTGCTCGGCGCCAGCTTGGTCGGCGCCCTGCGCTGGGTGCAGACCGTCACCGAGACCTACAACTTGATCCTGACCACCGAAGCCGGGCAGGTGGAAGGGCAGCAGGTCATCAGCCGCGACGGGACGTCCTTCGAGATCGAGCCCCCGGAAGGCTGGGAAGACAGCCTCAAGCCCATCACCGGCAGTGCCGACGGTAACGGCGAAATTGCCGACCCGGCGCCTGGCCTGGGCGAACCGGGTGACCGCGACGACGAAACGCGGCGTACGGCGACCCTCGGCCTGCTGTTGCACAAGGCCCACACCGAGATTATTGCGGCTCACCGTGAGACCCGCGTGAGCTGGGCGGTGCCGACGCCGATGGCGCTGAATATCGACCTGCTGCACACGCTCAAGCTCGAGGACCAGTACGTCCGGGCAATGGGCAAATGCTCGCGGCTCACCGACCGGTTGAACTTCGAAACAGGCGAATGCCTGACCGAGCTGACCATCAGCGTGATGCGCGGCGGCGGCGAGGGCGATCCGCTGGCCATCCCGGCCCGCCCCGGCGCGTTGCCGCCTGAGGAAGGCGGTGGCATCACCGGCAGCGGCTTAGCGACTCAGCTGGGCGGGAAGTTCACCAGTCCGGCCTATGACGACGAACTGGACGGCTTTGCGGGTAACTACTCGTCGGTGCAGGACACCGAGCTGGAGGTGTTCCCGCGCCGGATGGATGTGGAGGCCGCCGAGATCCCGGCCGAGCTGCGCGACGAGCACCAGGCCAGCACGACCGTAACGTACCGCGTGGCCATCCCCAACGATTTGCTGGAGCTATGACATGGCACTAGGAGATGAGCGCCGGGCAATCGGCCGTGCAAACGAGGCGGCACGGCGCCAGCTGGGTCGGGACAATGAGCGGAACCGCCGGGCGATCGGCACCGCGATGGAAACTGAGCGCCGGGGCTCCGACATTGTCAGTGATCTGCAGGCGCTATCCGGTCCGCAGCGGACGCGCCGCACCTTGTCTCCGGTTGCCCCGGTCGGGGCGCTGCCGGCGCAGCGGGGACGGGGGACTTATACGCCACCGGCCACCGGCGGCGGGTGCATCGCCAGCCCGTTGAATGAGGCGGATATTTCGGCCCGGGAGTATTGGCCTGCGGGACTGCCGAGCAGTGACGGGCTGTTCATGATGCCGGCCATTAGGACCTTGAGCCTTGTCGACGCGAGCGGAGCATCCGTTGTGGTTCAGCTGGCAGATCCGGGGGCGGCATGACGAAACCTGTTTGGGGTTGCCCTTGGCACGGTCCGGTTCGAGGCGGGGTGCTGACCCTGCCCAATGGCGAGACCATGGCCTGGCCGCAACCATCCGCACACTACGACACCATCAGCGGCAATTTCACTGCCATCCCCGACACCTGGGGTGACGCACACCTGATCAAGGTCCCGGGTGTCGCTGAGGTGGTTCGCTCGGCAGAGGAGTTGGCGGCCGATGCTGTAGCCGGGCGGCAGTGGCACAACACCGCTGGGCTCTCCGGTGACCGTCATGACCTGTGGGGCAGGGCACTGGATGGCTGGATCTACATTGACCCGAACGGTGTGCGCTGGTTGGTGCGTTGCACCAATCTCGACGAGAACACCGTGCGTAGCTTCGGGACGGCCTGGTCTGGAACGGTGACCCTGAAACGCTTCGGTGAGTTCGGTGTGGCCGCTGAAAGCCACAGCTATTCAGTCAGTTCTGGCTGGGGCGTGGATGGGCCGGCACCGCCGTCCTCGGGGCGTTTGCGTTTGGAGTCGATCAAGCCCGATGGTTCGGCGGCGATTCTGATGGTGCATCAGCGCCGGATGACGTCGACAGAGACGCAGATCCGCTGGCCCTATTCGTTCCTTGAAATGACGATCAGCGGACCTGGTGAGGCGGCGACCGTGACCTGCGGTGTCGTGAAGGCGCGCACGGCAGTGTCGCAGGTGACCAGCTCGTTCGACCTGGGGCCGGATTACCTGGCCGGTTTCTACTACGGGCCACCATTTGAAAACCCAGACGAGTGGCGCTTCCAGCTGGCCAGCACGCCGACGCCGCCGGGCGAAGGGAACTTCAACGAGTGGGGCGGCAGAACCTGCAAGGTCTACAGCGGCCCGGTCAGCGTGGATATTCGACGCACCCTGAGTATCTGGTACGACGCCGCCGGCATTCGACGGGACGTCGATTTGGTCGTGGCCTGGGCGGGCTCGGTGAATCTGCAGGAGCCTACCCCTGATGGCCGGGATTGCACCGGAGCAGCGAGCTGGACGGCTTCCATCGAGGTCGGCGGGGTTGTGCGCTGTCAGCTTTCCGGTGCGTGGGAGGGTACGGCCAACGAGGTCATGAACGGGATCAACCCGGGCACGATGAGCTGGCAGCGGACCGTGACCACGGACGGCATTCCCTATACGGACAGCGCCAGTGGTGCTGCAAACCACCTGGACTGGGTCTCGGTGCCGTTCGACGCGGCCCGCGCTTACGTGATCTCCGGAATGCTGTTTGTCGAGAGTAACGCCACCACCTTCAACGACCACCTGGACGTGATCCGCTATGCGCCACAGGTCATCGGCCTAGGCGCTGATCGGCCAGGCGGCCGCGCCTACCACCCGCCGGCTACGCCGACGGGTACCGCCAGCGGCAGCGTGACGACTGGGACGACCGAACGGCGCTACGGCGCCTGGAGCCCTCACACCGGGGCAGCCGTTTGGCTGGAAACCTCACCTGTTTGCTGGGTTTGATTGGGAGACACCATGCAGCGATTCATCAATAACTGGGAAAGCGCTCTGCAGGCGCCGGCCCCGGCTGCGGCCGGGCAGCTGAGCGTCGCGCCGGCCGATGCAGCACTACTCGTGGGCCTGGGTGGTGGCGACACCTATCGCCTGACCCTGGCGGAAGCGGATGCCTCGGGCAAGGAAGTGGCCTGGGAGATCGTTATCGCTACGGCCAATGAGTCCGGCCTGCTGACGGTCACGCGGGCGCAGGAAGGTACTGTGGCGCGTGACTGGGTAGTGGGCACGAAGGTCAGCGTTCGCCTGACAGCGGGGGCGTTGGCCGAACTGGGGCAGGGTGGCAGTGCGCAGATCGGTGACCAGCTTGCCTCTATCCGGAACTTGGGCGCGGAATGGCTGGCGGTGGACGGCAGCGTAAAGGAAAAGAGTGCCTATCCGGCGCTGCATGCCCTGTTGGGCGATCGCCTGGCGCGGCTGCGCCGTTCGTCGGTCCTGCGTCCTCAAGCGACCGATACACCAGGCCCGATCAGCCAGGGAAATGGCGTCTACCTGATCAGCTTCACCGGGTCGAGCCAGCTGGTGCGCAGCACCAATGGCGGCGCGACCTGGACGGCCAGCACGCTGATCGACGCGGCGAGCGTCAGCGTATTGGCCAACGGCCTCGCCTTCGGTGCCGGAGTATTTGTCGCGGTTGGCAATACTGGCCGGATCGGCTACAGCACCGATGGCCTAACCTGGACGCTCGCGACCTCGCCGTTCTCTTCCACTGTGATCCGCAGCGTGGCCTTTGGCGGGGGGCTGTTCGTCGCGGTCGCCGACTCAGGCAAGCTGGCGACCAGCCCGGACGGCATCACCTGGACCCTGCGCACCAGCCAGTTCGGCACCACGGCGATCCTCGGCGTGGCCTATGGTAATGGCCGATTTGTTGTCGTCGGGGCCTCAGGCAAGGTGGCCTACAGTGCCGATGGCCTGACCTGGACCCTGGGCACCTCCGGTACCACCTCCACCCTCAACGCTGTGGGAGCTGTGGCCAGTGGCTTCGTCACCTACGACACCAGCCTGGCGTACACCAGCAGCGATGGCAGTACCTGGACCAGCAACAACCCCGGCCACGTGGTCAACGACGCCTTCGTGGCCAGCGGCGGGCGTGTATTGCTGTCTGGCGCCTCAGTGCTGGAATCCACTGACGGGGTCACTTGGACCGCCTTCGCCAACCCGCTACCGGGTGGAGCCGACGTCAGGGCCTTCTTCGACGATGGCGTGCTAGAGGTGGTTGGCGGTAACAGTGCTTTGTTGTTCTTTCGCCCAGAGGGCGGTACCTGGGCCCGGAAAATCAACCTGGCAGGGACGTCGGACATCAAAGCGTTGGCGTACGGCGCCGGAAAATACGTGGCCATCTCCAGTGCCGGTGATCTGGTGGTCAGCGCTGATGGCCAGACCTGGACGCGGATCGAGTTACCTTTCAGCGCTAGCCCGACCTCTGCCGTCCATGGCAATGGGCTGTTCGTGGTCGGCTGCGGTTCCGGCAAGGTCATGACCAGCGCCGATGGCGAGACCTGGAGCCTCGCCACGATCAGCGGTCTGGAAAGCAACAGCGCGGGTGTGGCGGCGTTCGGTGGTGGGCGCTTCGCAATCATCTATGGGAACTTCTGTGCGAGCAGCACTGACGGGGTGACCTGGACTGTAGCTGCGGTGTCCGGTGGCGGGACGGCCTTGATCGCCTATGGAGCGGGGCGCTGGGTGTTGACCACGACCGGCACGACGACCCTGACCAGCCTGGATGCCATTACCTGGACGACGCACTTCGATGTGATCGGGAGTCCTGTCGGACTGGCCTTTGGCAATGGGCGGTTCGTCGCCGTGGACTCCAGCCGGGTTTACATCTCCCGCGATGGTCTGGCCTGGGAAGTCGTCGCTCCGGCTCCGGCGAACGCGCAGCAGTTGGCGTTCGGCGACGGCGCATTCGTGCTGGCCGCCGGTCACCCCAAGGTGCTCACCTCGCAGGACGGTGAGGCCTGGGAGTCTCTCGCCTGGTCATTTCCCAGCGAAAGCTCGCCGGCCCCCAGGCGGGTGCTGGCGGCTGGCGGGCGCGTCCTGGTTGGTGGCAGCAGCGGCTACCTAGCCACCTACAGCCCCGACTTCGACATGACCACGCACTTCGTCCTGCCAGCCGGGGACGGCCGTTCGTTCATCAAGGCGTTGTAACCGCCCAACCTCACTGCCTTCAAGGAGAAGCCAGCCATGCAGCCGGCCCGACTAGACCTGAGCCTCACTCAGGGGACGACCTTTCTTGACCCCTTGCGCCTTAACGGTGGAAACCATCCCCTGGCAGGCCAGGTTGTGGCCGCCATTTCCATTCACGAGGTCCAGTCGTTCGCCTGGTAACCCCAACTCCGCACATCAGCCCCGCTTCGGCGGGTTTTTCATTTCTGGAGAACAGCATGTCGCAAATAGAGCGCGATATAGACGTGCTCGCCCGCACGATCTGGGGCGAAGCGCGGGGGGAGGGGATGGCCGGGCAGGTGGCGGTCGGCTGGGCGATTCGCAACCGGGTGGAGATGGACCTAGGCAACGACGGCAAGCCGGACTGGTGGGGGGAGGGCTACGAAGGGGTGTGCAAGGCGCCCTGGCAGTTCAGCTGCTGGAACCAGAACGACCCGAACTCGGCCTACCTGCGTGGTGAGAAGACGATCCCGGCCAGTGAGTACATGCGTGCTCGCGAGGCGGCGGTCACTGTGATCGAGGGGCGGCAGCCCGACCCAACGGGGAAGGCCACCCACTACTACTCGACCGTGCTGCCGCGGGCGCCGAAGTGGACGGCACCGCCGGCCAAGCATAGCTGCAAGATCGGTCGCCATCTCTTCTACCGCGATGTGCCATAGGAGGTGTTCATGGATCAGGCTCGCTTGGCCGCCTACCTGGCGGTCGCGATCATCTCACTTGCCGTGGGCTGGCAGGTCCATGCCTGGAAAGTGGGTTACGACCTGGAGCGCGACCGGCAGGCACTGGAACAGTCCGCTGCCCTGGTACGCGAGATCTCCGGCAAGACCCTGGCGCAGATCGCCGGCATCCGCGTGGAGAACAAGACCATCTACCAGCAGGGCCGGACGGAGGTGCTGCGTGAAACGATCTACCGTGATTGCGTTGTGCCTGATGCTGGCCGCCTGCTCCTCGAGTCCGCCCGCCAGAATTGACGCTGGCCTGCTACAGCCCTGCCCGCCAATCCCGGCCGTACCAGCGAAGCTGGACATGGGCGAGCTGCTGCTCCTCGATATCGAACTGGCCGGGCTCTACAAGGAGTGCGCGGCGGGGAAGGCCGGCTTGATTGAGGCCGTAAAATAGGGGGGAGATCTTCCCCAAAACCCAACCGTAAGTATTTGATTTCATTGAGGTGGAAAACCTTGCAAAGCGCCCCATTGCGGGGCGCTGTTTTCGTACTCAAGGTCTTGATCTGAAAGGAGTTTCAGCGATTGGCTACGGTGTCCCAGGCTTGGACACGGCAATGAATCGGGCCGGGAAGGGACGGAAGGGCCTTCCATTGACTGCGCCTTCCTATATAAAGGAAGGAGATTTCGGCGTGACCGAAATGCCCTCAAAATCGTTTCCGCAACTAAAACCGGTCCCCGCGTGGCACTAGGCTTCCAGCCCGGTATAATTTGCGCCGTTGTGGAAACGAAAAGGCTATAAGTCCTTGATTGATAAAGACTCTCCGGCAGCCCCTTCGGCTGCCGCTGGCATTTACAGAATCGCACTCGGCGTCGAGTACAAAGGCTCGCGCTATAGGGGCTTCCAGCGTCAACGGGCAGGTGTTCCGTCGATCCAGGAATCCTTGGAAAAGGCTCTTGCCAAAGTCGCTGGTGGCGCCCCGGTGGCTCTCAGTTGCGCGGGGCGTACTGATGCCATGGTGCATGCCAGTGGCCAGGTGGTGCACTTCGATACGCCGGTAGTCCGCACCATGCATTCCTGGGTCATGGGCGCCAACATGAACCTGCCGGGTGATATCAGCGTGACCTGGGCGCAAGAGATGCCCAAGCATTTCGACGCGCGCTTCAGTGCCATGGCGCGGCGTTACCGCTATGTGATCTACAACGATTCCATCAGGCCTGCCCACCTGGCTGAAGAAGTGACCTGGAACCATCGCCCGCTGGATATCGAGCGCATGCGTGAAGCAGCTCGGTGCCTGGTCGGCACCCATGATTTCAACGCATTTCGCGCAAGCCAATGCCAGGCCAAGTCTCCGATCAAGACCGTTCACCACCTGCAGGTCATCGAGCAGGGGCGTTTCATCGTACTGGACGTTCGCGCCAATGCTTTCCTCCACCACATGGTGCGGAACATTGCTGGTGTGCTGATGACTATCGGTGCCGGGGAGCGGCCGGTGGAGTGGGCGCAGCAGGTGCTTGAGGCGCGCAGTCGGCACGAGGGGGGGGTCACCGCTCATCCGTATGGGCTGTATCTGGTGCGCGTGGAATATCCGGAGGAGTTCCAGCTACCCGAGCGCTACCTCGGTCCGCACTTCCTTTCCGGTCTTGTGGATGTCGCCGGCTGACGCTGTCGTGGTCCTTTGCTAACATCCTTGGCCTTTACCTTGAAGGTGCCAGCATCTTGTCAGCTGTTCGCGTCAAAATCTGCGGAATCACCCGTGTCGAAGACGCCTTGGTCGCCGCTGCCGCTGGCGCGGATGCCATCGGCCTGGTGTTCTACGCCAAGAGTCCTCGGGCAGTGAGCGTCGAGAAAGCCAAGGCGATCATCGCTGCGCTACCGCCCTTCGTGACCAGCGTCGGCCTCTTCGTTGACATGCCACGGTCAGAATTGCAACGCATCCTTGCTGAGGTCCCGCTGGACCTGTTGCAGTTCCACGGCAACGAAAGTCCAGAGGATTGCGTCGGTTATGGGCGGCCCTTCATCAAGGCCTTGAGGGTCAGGCCGGGAGACGATATCACTGCTGCGGTCGCGCGCTACCCGAATGCTTCGGGCGTGCTGCTGGATACTTATGTCCCAGGCATTCCCGGGGGGACCGGAGAGGCTTTCGACTGGGATCTGGTGCCGCACGATCTTTCAAAACCGGTGGTGCTGGCAGGTGGCTTGACCCCCGCGAACGTCGCTGCGGCAGTTCGCCAGGTCCATCCTTATGCCGTTGATGTCAGTGGTGGGGTGGAATCGAGCAAGGGAATCAAGGATGCCGACAAGGTGCGTGCCTTCGTTGACCAGGCACGACTCGGTGGTTCGGGCTTATAGGTCGATTGGCAGGATCCCCTTCTGGCGCGTTGCCTGCATATGTGACGGACGGCTGCCCACTGCCGTCCATAAGCGAGTTGCCCGAGTAGGCACGGCCCGCGGGGCGCGCAGCGAGGCTGCGTCGAACGGGTCTGGATTGTTCGAGAGACGGCCTTGGTCGATATGACGCTGGTGCACGCTGCGCCAGATTGGGTCGCAACATTGAATTCGCTCAAGGGCATGCGCGGGGCTGGATTGACGGCGCGTGCCCGAGCCTGAAAGCTGTGGAGAACTAGAGCATGAGCAACTGGCTGGTAGACAAGCTGATCCCTTCGATCATGCGTTCCGAGGTGAAGAAAAGCTCGGTGCCCGAAGGCCTCTGGCACAAGTGCCCGTCCTGCGAGGCGGTGCTGTACAAGCCGGAGCTCGAAAAGACGCTGGACGTTTGCCCCAAGTGCAACCATCACATGCGCATCAATGCGCGCACTCGCCTGAACATCTTCCTTGATCCGGAGGGGCGCGAGGAACTGGGTGCTGACCTTGAACCGGTGGATCGCCTCAAATTCCGTGACAGCAAGAAGTACAAGGATCGTCTCTCCGCCGCGCAGAAGGATACCGGTGAGAAGGATGCCCTGATTGCGATGCGCGGCACTCTGCACAAGATGCCAGTGGTCGCCTGTGCGTTCGAGTTCTCCTTCATGGGCGGCTCGATGGGCGCTATCGTGGGTGAGCGTTTCGTTCGCGCCGCCAATGCAGCCCTTGAGCAGCGTTGCCCGCTGGTCTGCTTCTCTGCTTCCGGCGGTGCGCGTATGCAGGAAGCGCTGATTTCACTGATGCAGATGGCCAAGACCTCGGCAGCGCTGGCCCGCCTGCGTGAAGAAGGCATTCCGTTCATCTCTGTGCTGACCGACCCAGTCTACGGTGGCGTTTCCGCCAGTCTGGCGATGCTGGGCGATGTGATCGTTGGCGAGCCGCGTGCCCTGATCGGCTTCGCAGGACCGCGAGTGATTGAGCAAACTGTTCGCGAAAAACTGCCGGAAGGCTTCCAGCGCAGCGAGTTCCTGCTGGAGCATGGCGCCATCGATATGATCATTCCGCGTGCTGAACTGCGTGACCGCCTGGGTCGCTTGCTCGCCCAGATGACACGCCAGTCTTCGCCGGTTGTCGCATGACGCAGAGAACCCTTGCCGACTGGCTCGACTATCTAGAGCGGCTCCATCCCACCGCAATCGACATGGGGCTGGATCGCAGTCGCGCGGTTGCGGCCAGGCTTGGTCTTGGCAAGCTGGCGCCGAAAGTGGTCACGGTCACGGGCACAAATGGCAAGGGTTCGACCTGCGCCTTCCTCGCCTCGTTGCTGCGTGCCCAGGGCAAGAAGGTCGGCGTCTACAGTTCGCCTCACCTGCTGCGCTACAACGAACGGGTCAATATCGATGGTCGGGAAGCCGATGACCAGTCGCTCTGCGATGCGTTCGCCGCTGTTGAGGCCGCGCGTGGTGAGATTTCACTGACGTACTTCGAGATGGGGACGCTGGCAGCGTTCTGGTTGTTCCAGCGGTCGAATCTCGATGTCGTGGTTCTGGAGGTTGGCCTGGGTGGCCGGCTGGATGCCGTCAATCTGGTCGATGCCGACCTCGCGCTGGTCACCAGCATCGGCCTGGACCATGCCGACTGGCTGGGTGATACCCGGGAGAGCGTAGCGTTCGAGAAAGCAGGGATCTTCCGGCACGGTGTGCCGGCGCTTTGTGGGGATCTTGATCCGCCCGGGCCGCTGCTCGAGCAGGCCGGCAGCTTGCGGGCACCGCTGTTCCTCCGGGGGCGGGATTTTGATCTCGCGCTTGGCGAGTCGACCTGGCACTGGCGTGGTCTGGATAGCACCGGCAAGGTGCTTGAGCTGCACGACCTGCCTTTGCTTGATCTGCCGATGGAAAACGCCGCCCTGGCCCTGGAGGCTTATGCATTGCTTGGCTTGCCGTGGCAGCCAGCGGCTCTGCAGGATGCGTTGGCGGCCACGCATGTGACCGGGCGCCTGGATCGCCGTGGTGCCATGTGGCGTGGCAAGCCAGTCACCCTCCTGCTGGACGTTGGCCATAACCCCCACGCGGCGGAGTATTTGGCGCAACGCTTGATGAGCCGTCCTATCGCAGGGCGTCGTCTTGCCGTGTTTGGCTTGCTGGCCGACAAGGACCTCGTTGGCGTCTTGCGTCCGTTGCAAGCGCAGCTGGCGCATTGGAACGTTGCTCCGCTGCCCACTCCGCGCACTCGACCCGCTGACGAGCTGCATGCGGCATTGACGAATCTTCACGCAAGCGTCAGTGTCCACGAAAATATCGCCGAGGCACTCGACGCCGCGTGTGAGCATGCTGCGGCCGAAGATGAGATCCTGGTGTTCGGTTCGTTTTATTGCGTGGCGGAAGCCCTGAGCTGGCTGGAGCGCCTCGCAGAGGGGGAGTGAAGGGGAATGGCTGTGCTGGACAAGGGACTCAAGCAACGCATCGTTGGTGCGCTGGTGCTCGTAGCACTGGCTGTGATCTTCTTGCCCATGCTTTTCAGTCGTGAGGATGAGTTGCGCCAGGTAGTCGTCGAGGCGCCACCTATGCCGAAAGCGCCGGAGATGCCGCCGGTTGAGCTTGAGCAGGTGCAGGTCCCCGAGCCCCAGGCGCTCCCGCAGGAGCCTGTCCCGCCGCTGGATCCGGCTACGGGTGACCAGGCCGTGACACCCGATGTTGTTCCGGTGCCTGAGTCAGCACCGGCTCCTGCCCAGCCGGCTCCATCCGCTGCCCCCGGTGCTCCGGTCGAGCAGCCGGTGGCCCCTCCGGCACCCGCTCCGGCCTTGCAGGCGCCGCCGCCCGCGGTGGCGAAAGTGGAAGAGAAGCGCCTGGATGCCAATGGCCTGCCGGTCAGTTGGTCCATCCAGTTGGCCAGCCTGTCAAGCCGGGCGAGTGCAGAAAACCTACAGAAAACTCTGCGCGGTCAGGGCTACAACGCTTATATCCGCAGCGTGGAAGGCATGAATCGTGTGTTCGTCGGCCCGGTCATCGAGCGGGCAGAAGCGAATCGCCTGCGCGACCAGCTGAGCCGTCAGCAGAAGCTGAATGGTTTCGTCGTCCGCTTTCAGCCGGAAAAGGGCTGATCGGAAAGGATAATTGGGACCTTTCTGATCCGCGGGTTACCGGAGTTGAAGGGCTCTGCTAAAATGCAGCGCCTTTTCAGTTTGTGGGCTGCACTGTGGCATTTACCTGGGTCGATTGGGCGATCATCGCCATCATCGCCATTTCCAGTCTGGTCAGTTTGAAACGCGGCTTCGTCAAGGAAGCGCTTTCGCTGCTCACGTGGGTAGTCGCAGGCGTCGTTGCCTGGACCTTCGGCGGCGCCCTGTCGCTGCACCTCAGCGAATTCATCGAAATGCCATCGGCCCGTATCATTGCGGCCTGCGCCATTCTTTTCGTCGCCACCCTGCTGGTGGGGGCCTTGATCAATTTCCTGATCGGCGAGCTGGTCAGGGTTACCGGTATGGACGGCACTGACCGTGTTCTCGGCATGGCCTTCGGCGCGGCGCGCGGGGCTTTGCTGGTGGTGTTGCTGGTCGGCCTGCTCAGCCTGGCACCGGTACAACAGGATCCTTGGTGGCAGCAATCGACATTGCTGCCGCATTTTCTCATGGTCGCTGACTGGTCGAAGAACCTCATTCTGGGCTTCACCAGTCAGTGGCTTGCAAGCGGCATCAGTTCACCCAGCTGATGCGTAGCACCCAGAAGCGTGCCCTTCCCCGGTCCAACCGGGCGGGGAGGGCATTCGGAATTAGCCTGAACTACTAGCAGGGGTTGCGTCACATGTGTGGCATCGTCGGTATCGTCGGTAAGTCGAACGTCAATCAGGCGCTGTATGACGCGCTTACCGTCCTTCAGCATCGCGGCCAGGACGCTGCCGGTATCGTGACCAGCCATGACGGCCGGTTGTTCCTGCGCAAGGATAATGGCCTGGTCCGCGACGTCTTCCAGCAGCGCCACATGCAGCGCTTGGTGGGCAGCATGGGCATCGGTCACGTGCGCTATCCCACCGCAGGCTCGTCCAGTTCTGCCGAGGCCCAGCCGTTCTACGTCAACTCGCCTTACGGCATCACCCTGGCACACAATGGCAATCTGACCAACGTCGAACAGCTAGCCAAGGAAATCTACGAGTCCGACCTGCGTCATGTAAACACCAATTCCGATTCGGAAGTGCTGCTCAACGTGTTTGCCCACGAGCTGGCCCATCGCGGCAAGCTGCAGCCCACCGAGGAAGACGTGTTCGCTGCCGTTTCCGGTGTGCACCAGCGCTGCCGTGGCGGTTACGCGGTAGTGGCGATGATCACCGGGTACGGCATTGTTGGCTTCCGCGATCCGCACGCGATTCGCCCGATCGTCTTCGGCCAGCGTCACACCGATGAAGGCGTGGAGTACATGATTGCCTCCGAGAGTGTTGCTCTGGACGTGCTCGGCTTCACCCTGATCCGCGACCTGGCTCCCGGCGAAGCGGTGTACATTACCGAGGAAGGCAAGCTGTTCACCCGCCAGTGCGCCACCAGCCCGGAATACTCACCGTGCATCTTCGAGCACGTCTACCTGGCCCGCCCGGACTCGATCATGGACGGCATTTCGGTCTACAAGGCGCGCCTGCGCATGGGTGAGAAGCTGGCCGAAAAAATCCAGCGCGAACGTCCGAACCATGACATCGACGTGGTCATCCCTATCCCGGACACCAGCCGCACCGCAGCACTGGAGTTGGCTAACCACCTGGGCGTGAAGTTCCGCGAAGGCTTCGTGAAGAACCGCTACATCGGCCGTACCTTCATCATGCCGGGCCAGGCGGCACGCAAGAAATCCGTACGCCAGAAGCTCAATGCCATCGAGCTGGAGTTCCGCGGCAAGAACGTGATGCTGGTGGACGACTCCATCGTGCGCGGTACCACCTGCAAGCAGATCATCCAGATGGCCCGTGAAGCCGGCGCGAAGAACGTCTACTTCTGCTCGGCCGCACCGGCGGTGCGCTACCCCAACGTCTACGGCATCGACATGCCCAGCGCCCATGAGCTGATTGCCCACAACCGGACCACCGAAGAAGTGGCCGAGTTGATCGGTGCCGACTGGTTGGTGTACCAGGACCTGCCGGACCTGATCGACGCTGTTGGCGGCGGAAAAGTGAAGATCGATCACTTCGACTGTGCTGTGTTCGATGGCAAGTACATCACCGGCGACGTCGATGAGGTCTACCTGAACAAGATCGAGCAGGCGCGTAACGATGCGTCCAAGGCCAAGGCCCACGCGGTCAGCGCCATCATCGATCTGTACAACAACTAAGCGGCCAGCGGTAAGCGACCGGTTGCTCGCGGGCGGCTGAGTGGAGAGTGCGAGATGACACAAGAATGGGATGCCGGAAGGCTGGACAGTGACCTGGAAGGCGTAGCCTTCGACACCCTGGCGGTACGTGCTGGCCAGCGCCGCACGCCGGAAGGCGAGCACGGCGAGGCGATGTTCCTGACCTCTAGCTATGTGTTCCGCACTGCCGCCGATGCCGCCGCGCGATTTGCCGGCGAGGTGCCGGGTAACGTCTACTCGCGCTACACCAACCCGACCGTGCGCACTTTCGAGGAGCGCATTGCCGCCCTCGAGGGTGCGGAGCAAGCCGTGGCGACGGCCTCCGGCATGTCGGCAATCCTCGCTATCGCCATGAGTCTGTGCAGCGCGGGCGATCATGTCCTGGTGTCGCGCAGCGTGTTCGGCTCGACCATCAGTCTGTTCGAGAAGTACCTGAAGCGCTTCGGCGTCGAGGTGGACTACCCGGCATTGTCTGATCTGGCCGGCTGGGAGGCGGCGATCAAGCCCAACACCAAGTTGCTGTTCGTCGAGTCCCCGTCCAATCCGCTGGCTGAGCTCGTGGACATCGCCGCCCTGGCAGAGATTGGGCACGCCAAGGGCGCGCTGCTGGTGGTGGACAACTGCTTCTGCACCCCGGCTCTGCAACAACCGTTGAAGCTGGGCGCAGACATCGTGATGCACTCGGCCACCAAGTTCATCGATGGTCAGGGCCGCACGATGGGCGGTGTGGTTGCCGGCCGTTCCGAGCACATGAAGGAAGTGGTCGGGTTCTTGCGGACTGCCGGGCCGACGCTCAGCCCTTTCAATGCCTGGATGTTCCTCAAGGGGCTGGAGACCTTGCGCATACGCATGCAGGCGCATTGCGCCAGTGCGCTGGAACTGGCCCAGTGGCTCGAAGGTCAGCCAGGCGTTGAGCGCGTCTATTACGCTGGTTTGCCGAGCCATCCACAGCATGAGCTGGCGTGTCGCCAGCAGAGTGCTTTTGGCGCCGTGGTCAGTTTCGAGGTGAAAGGTGGCAAGGAGGCGGCCTGGCGGTTCATCGATGCCACGCGAATGATCTCGATCACAACCAACCTGGGCGATACCAAGACCACCATCGCCCATCCGGCCACTACGTCCCATGGCCGTCTTTCGCCCCAGGAGCGGGCAAATGCCGGTATCAGCGATAGCCTGGTTCGCCTGGCGGTCGGGTTGGAAGACGTGGCCGACATCAAGGTAGATCTGGAACGCGGACTCGCTGCATTGTGATCGAGTGGGGCCCGCAGACGCGTGATGCCAATAATGGCAAGGTCGCGTTGGTGACCGGAGCGGCCCGTGGAATCGGCCTTGGCGTTGCCGCCTGGCTGATTGCCGAGGGTTGGCAGGTAGTGTTGGCTGATATCGATCGTGCCCGCGGCTCCAAGGTGGCCAAGGCGTTGGGCAACAACGCCTGGTTTGTCGGTATGGACGTGGCTCATGAGAGCCAGGTTGCAGTCGGTGTGGCCGAAGTGCTCGGGCAATTCGGCCGTCTGGATGCACTGGTCAGCAACGCAGCGGTTGCAGAGCCCCACAACCCGCCCCTGGAAAGTCTCGATCTGGCGTACTGGAATCGCATTCTGGCGGTCAACCTGACCGGCACCATGCTGCTGGTCAAACATTGCGCGCCCTATTTGCGCGCTCACCATGGCGCCATTGTTACCATCGCCTCAACCCGTGCACACCAGTCTGAGCCGGATAGCGAGGCCTATGCCGCTAGCAAAGGTGGGCTGCTGTCGCTGACGCATGCGTTGGCGATGAGCCTGGCGCCAGAGATCCGCGTAAATGCAGTCACTCCAGGCTGGATCGACGCACGTGACCCCTCTGCGCGCCTTGAGGCGCCGCTCACCGAATTGGACCATGATCAGCACCCGCTAGGGCGTGTCGGCCTGGTGGAGGATGTTGCGGCGCAGGTCTCCTGGCTGCTTTCCGAGAATGCCAGCTTCGTCACCGGCCAGGAGCTCCTGGTCGATGGTGGCATGACCCGGAAGATGATCTACCTGGACTAGCCTGTGGCACAGGGGATGGAAAGCCGCTTGGCGGACTTTCCATCCTCCAGTTTCCGAACTGTCTGATTCGTCAATGGTGTGGCGGACAACACTCTACGTATCCACCGTTCCGCTATGCGGCATTCAGGTTCAAGGCTTGCGCAAGTCGATGGCAGGGGCTTTCTGGCCGTCGAACAATTCGACCGGCTCGCGCGGCAAGATGCTTGGGCGACCTTCCTTGTCATGCTCGCCGATGATGCGGATGTCGTTATATTTCTTGCCCGAAAGTGCCGCTATGCCTGCTCGGTCACGCACCACGGTAGGCCTCAGGAACACCATGAGGTTACGCTTGACATGGGTGTCCTTGGTCGAGCGGAACAGTCGCCCCAGTATCGGGATATCACCGAGCAGCGGGACCTTCGAGTCGGTCTTGGTGATGTCGTCCTGGATCAGCCCGCCCAGCACAATCACCTGGCCGTCCTCGGCCAGGATGGTGCTCTTGATCGAGCGCTTGTTGGTGATCAGGTCCACCGCCTGGGCCGTCAGCGTGGCGCTGGGCGCGATGGACGAGATTTCCTGTTCGATTTCCAGACGCAGTGTCGCACCCTCGTTGATATGCGGGGTGACCTTGAGCGTCACACCGATATCCTGACGCTCGATGGTGGTGAACGGATTGTTGGCGCCGGAGGCGTCGGTGGTGAAGGTGCCGGTTTGGAAGGGCACGTTCTGGCCGACCAGGATCTCCGCTTTCTGGTTGTCCAGGGTCAGCAGGCTTGGGGTAGACAGCAGGTTGCTCTTGCTGTTGGCTGAAAGTGCCGTAATCAGGGCCGCGAAGTGATCCGTACCAATGCCGATGATGGCACCGTCCGGCAGCGTGTCGGGAATTTCGTCATCGCGTATGGCGTTGAGCACCGTTCCCACGGAGAGCCCGGTATTACCGAAATTGACTCCGCCGAGCCCGCCGGTGCTGCCGCGGGCATCGACGGCCCACTGCACGCCAAGGGCGTCGGTGATATCGCCAGAGATTTCGACTATGGCGGCCTCGACCATCACCTGCGCACGCGGAACGTCAAGCTGGCGGACAATGTCCTCCATGGCATTGACCACATCGGGCTCTGCCAGCAGCACCAGGGCATTCAGGCTTTCATCTGCGCGAATCAGGATGTTCTGCTGCGGCCGGCTGGTGCCTGCGGCGGCTGGTTCTCCGCCTTCTTGCGGTTGCAAGCCTTCTGATAGCTCGCCGAGGGTCTCGGCCAGGCTCTTGGCATCGTTGTGGCGCAGGCGGATGACACGGGTGTTGGCCGAGCGAGCGGTTGGGGTGTCCAGGGACTGCGCCAGGGCGGCCAGCTTCGCCCGAGCGGCGGGTGGGCCGAGCAGGATCAGGCGGTTGGTACGGGCGTCGGCGATGACCTGGGTGCCCGACGTTCCCTTCGACTGGCCGCGATTGATTGAGCTGTTCAGCACTTCGGCGGCGTCCATGACCCAGGCGTTCTTCAGGTTCAGCACGGTGTAGTCGCGATCACCCTTCTGATCGAGTTGGCGCATCAGGTCCTCGATGCGGGCAATGTTCGCGCTACGGTCGCTGATGATCAGGGCGTTGGCCGAGGGTACTGCAGCCAGGTGGCCATACTGGGGAACCAGGGGACGAATCAGCGGGATCAGTTCGGTAACGGCGCTGTGCTGCACCTGGATCACGCGGGTTTCCAGGCGGTCGCCTGCTGACCGGCTGCTGGTGGCCTCTGACTTGGCTTCGGCATTAGGAATGATGCGTGCCTGGTCGCCTTGTGCGACCACGCTGAAACCATGAGTGGCCATCACGGAGAGAAAAAGCTGATAGACCTCGTTCAGGCCCAGCGGGGCCTTGGATACTACGCTCACCTGGCCTTTCACCCTGGGATCGACGATGAAGGTCTCTCCAGTGATGTCAGCGATCTGGTCGATGAACTCGCGGATGTCGGCATCCTTGAGGTTGATGGTCCAGCCATCCTGCTGCTGCGCCGCGCTTTCCGGATTCGCAGCTGGGGCCGACAGCAGGGGCAGTGGTGTGGCCAGCAGGCCAGCGGCGAGCAGGGCGAAAGTGAGGCGCGAGAAAGTCATGGTCATCGTGTCATTCGCTTTCAAGAGGCTGTTCGGCTGTATCGTCGGCAGGCAGGCTACCGGACTCTTCCATTTCCTGGCGCAGTTTTTCCATTCGCTCGCGAAGTTCTGCCGCGTTGTCTTCCTGCAGGCCACTGAGGTCATCGATCACGTTGCTGGCCGGTTGTCCCGGCGAGGCACTGCCGCTGGCCTGGATTCGCGAACGGGGGGGAGGGAAGCTCAGACTCTCCCGGCGACCGGCGCGTTCAAGTTCAACCCGGTCACGGTAGACGGCGTGAAGCCTGACGCCCGTGGTGATTTCTTCGCCGGCACGGAAACGGCGGGGCTTTCCGCCTTCGTACTGGATGATGGCGATGGAGTGTTCGGGCGTCTCGTGCACGAAGCTGCCGAGCAGCGTCAGGCGCAGGTTGGTACTGGGTGGCGGCGTGTTATCCGGTATGACCTGGACTGGCCCGAATAGCGGTTCGAGGTTGCTCAAGGGCTGTGCGTTGAACATCTGGGCGGGCCCGCTTGGGCTTGAGTCGCTTCCTGTTTCCAGCAGGTGTGCCCATTCGATTGCCTGCCAGGCGAAGCTGGCGCACATCGCCACGGCGATCGATATGCCGACCAGCGCAGGTGCGCGATGATGCAGCCATTGCAAGGAGAACGGTCCGTGCAAGAGGGTTTTACTCCCGGTCTGAACTGATTCTAGTTATAGGAACTGGCGAATCTGCTTTGATCATAGCAGTCCCCTTACTTGCCATCGTCGCGCCAGGGAATGATGTAGGGCAAGTGACGATGTGCTAAAGATACCGTCGATTTTTTACGACCTTAGGTCGCCTTGTTCACAACGATCATGAGAAACCTGAGCCTCGGCTGCACAATCGTCAGATTGCGCTGCAATACTTGACTGGAGGTTGTCGGGAAAAGGCGTGCGCAGATGAACCCCCCACTTGTAGATGCACCTCTGCGGCGACTGCCGTTCGGTTTTGCCAGACGCCATGGCGTCCTGCTGATGGACGCCCCGGCATCGTGCCTGGCTCATCGGCCGGGGGTCGAGTTGGCGGCATTGGCTGAAGCGCGCCGTTTCGCCGGACGCAGCCTGCCGCTCAAACCCTTGACGATGGAGGCGTTCGAGCAGGCGCTTGCGGCGGTCTATCAGCATGACTCCTCAGCCGCCATGCAACTGGCTGAAGACCTGGGTGGCAGTCTGGACCTGGCCGCGCTGGCGGAGCAGATACCCGAAACCGAAGATTTGCTCGAGCAGGAGGATGATGCTCCGATCATCCGCCTGATCAATGCCATCCTCGGCGAGGCCATCAAGGAAAACGCTTCCGATATCCACTTCGAAACCTTCGAAAAGCGCCTGGTGGTGCGTTTTCGCGTGGATGGCATCCTGCGTGAAGTGCTCGAGCCCAAGCGCGAGCTGGCGGCATTGCTGGTGTCGCGGATCAAGGTCATGGCGCGGCTGGATATCGCCGAGAAACGCATCCCGCAGGACGGGCGCATCTCCCTGCGGGTGGCCGGGCGCGAGGTGGATATCCGTGTTTCCACCCTGCCGTCCGCCAATGGAGAGCGGGTGGTGCTGCGCTTGCTGGACAAGCAGGCCGGCCGCCTCACGCTGCAGCACCTGGGCATGAGCGATCGCGACCGTCTCCTGCTCGAAGAAACGGTACGCCGTCCCCACGGCATCCTCCTGGTGACTGGACCCACGGGTTCCGGCAAGACGACGACACTCTACGCCAGCCTGGTGACCCTTAACGATCGCACGCGCAACATCCTCACGGTCGAGGACCCCATCGAGTACCACATCGAGGGGATCGGCCAGACCCAGGTCAATCCCAAAGTGGACATGACCTTCGCCCGTGGCCTGCGCGCTATCCTGCGGCAGGACCCGGACGTGGTGATGGTTGGCGAAATCCGCGACCAGGAAACCGCCGAGATTGCCGTACAGGCCTCACTCACCGGGCACCTGGTGCTGTCCACCTTGCACACTAACAGCGCCATAGGCGCCATCACTCGCCTCGTGGACATGGGGGTCGAGCCATTCCTGCTGTCGTCCTCCCTGCTTGGCGTGCTCGCCCAGCGTTTGGTGCGGGTGCTGTGCCCGCATTGCAAGGAGCCGTACCAGGCGGATGCAGCAGAGTGCGATTTGCTGGGCGTGGCGCCAGCCGCTGCGCCGATGCTCTATCGCGCGCGCGGCTGCGGTGAGTGTCACCAGCAGGGCTATCGCGGGCGAACCGGCATCTACGAACTGGTGGTGTTCGACGACCATATGCGCAGTCTCATCCATAGCGTTGCCTCCGAGCAGGAGATGATCCGTCATGCGCGCCTTTCCAGCGCGAGCATCCGTGACGACGGTCGGCGCAAGGTCATGGAGGGCGTGACCACCGTGGAAGAAGTGCTGCGCGTAACCCAGGAAGAGTAAATGGCCGCTTTCGAATACCTTGCTCTGGATGCCAGGGGCCGTCAGCAAAAGGGCGTCCTCGAGGCCGACAGCGCGCGCCAGGTGCGCCAGTTGCTGCGCGAGCGACAGTTGGCGCCGCTCGAGGTCAAGGCCACTCGAACGCGGGAGCAGGCGGCCGGAGGGCGCTTCAGCCTCAGCCGAGGCCTGTCTGCGCGGGACCTGGCGCTGATCACCCGCCAACTGGCGACGTTGGTCCAGGCCGCATTACCTATCGAAGAGGCGCTGCGTGCCGCTGCCGCACAGTCCAGCAACTCACGCATCCAGTCGATGCTGCTTGCCGTGCGCGCGCGGGTTCTGGAAGGCCAGAGCCTCGCCAGCAGCCTGCGTGAGTTCCCGGCGGCGTTTCCGGATCTCTATCGCGCTACGGTCGCCGCCGGCGAACATGCCGGGCACCTGGGGCCGGTTCTCGAGCAGTTGGCCGATTACACCGAGCAACGTCAGCAGTCTCGGCAGAAGATCCAGCTTGCGTTGCTCTATCCGCTGATTCTGATGTGCGCGTCGCTTGCCATCGTCACCTTCCTGCTGGGGTTCGTGGTGCCCGATGTGGTGAGGGTCTTCATCGATTCCGGCCAGACCCTGCCGTTACTGACTCGTGGTTTGATCGCGCTTAGCGACTTCGTCAAACACTGGGGGTGGTTGGTATTGTTGCTCCTGCTGGGCGCAGTGCTTGGGGGGCGCTGGGCGCTGCGCGATGCCTCGGTGCGCCAGCGTTGGCACGGCGTGGTGCTGCGCGTGCCGCTGCTTGGGCATCTTTTGCGCGCCACCGATACCGCGCGTTTCGCCTCTACCTTGGCAATTCTCACCCGCAGTGGTGTGCCGCTGGTGGAGGCCCTTGGCATTGGAGCGGAGGTGATTGCCAATCGGGTGATCCGCAACCACGTCGTGCAGGTGGCGCAGAAGGTCCGCGAAGGCGGGAGCCTGACTCGAGCATTGGAGGGTAGCGGGCAGTTCCCGCCGATGATGCTGCACATGATTGCCAGCGGAGAGCGCTCCGGCGAGCTGGACCAGATGCTTGCCCGCACCGCGCGTAACCAGGAAAGCGACCTGGCGGCGCAGATTGCCTTGCTGGTCGGCCTGTTCGAGCCCTTCATGCTGATATTCATGGGCGCCGTTGTGCTGGTGATCGTCCTGGCGATCCTGCTGCCGATTCTTTCTCTTAACCAACTCGTGGGGTAATCGCGTGAATCTTCGCCATAGACACTCGGGCTTTACGCTCATCGAAATCATGGTGGTGGTGGTGATCCTGGGCATACTTGCAGCCTTGGTAGTGCCGCAAGTGATGAACCGTCCGGATCAGGCCAAGGTCACAGTCACCAAAGGTGATATCAAGGCCATCGGCGCCGCGCTGGACATGTACAAGCTGGATAACTTCAGCTACCCGAGCACGCAACAGGGGTTGGAAGCACTGGTCAGCCGGCCGTCCGGCAATCCCCCAGCGAAGAACTGGAACAAGGATGGCTATCTGAAGAAGCTTCCGATTGATCCGTGGGGCAATGAATACCAATACCTTTCTCCGGGCAGCAAAGGTGCCTACGACCTTTATTCTCTGGGGGCGGATGGCAAGGAAGGTGGCAGCGATAACGACGCCGACCTAGGCAACTGGGATAACTGATGGACAGCGGTCGACGTAGCCAGCAGTCGGGTGACCGCCCCCGCTGCGTCGCGCCATGCCTATGTGCCTCCCGTGGGTTCACGCTCATTGAATTGCTGGTGGTCATGGTGATCATCGCCTGCCTCGCAGGGCTGGCGGTGATCAGCACGGGCGTCGCCGGTCCGTCCCGTGAACTGAACAATGAGGCCGAACGCTTAGCAGGGCTCATCGGCGTCCTGGCTGACGAGGCTGTGCTGGATAATCGGGAATACGGCCTGCGCCTGGAGCGTGACCGATACCAGGTGCTGTTCTACGACGAGGGTCGAGGCCGGTGGCAGCCGCTGGATGACGGCTCCCGTCAGCTCCCCGAGTGGGCGCAGCTCGATTTCGAGCTGGAGGGCGAGCCGTTGGTGTTGCCCAGCCCTGGGGACGGGAGGGAAGAAAGCGAGGAAAACCCTGCGCCGCAGTTGTTGATCCTGTCCAGCGGCGAGCTCAGTCCGTTCCGGTTGGAGCTGGGTGAGCGACGCAAGGATGGTTTGAAACTGCAATTGAGCAGCGACGGCTTTCGCTTGCCGAGGGTCGAGGCGCTCGCCGGCAAGAGGCCTGGACGATGAAGCACGCTTGTGGCTTCACGCTGCTCGAGGTGTTGGTGGCCTTGGCAATTTTCGCAGTGGTCGCCGCCAGTGTGCTCACGGCCAGCGCTCGCAGCTTGCAGACGGCGTCTCGGCTCGAGGACAAGACACTGGCGATGTGGATCGCCGATAACCGCCTGACTGATCTCCAACTGCGCGAGACTGCTCCGGGCAGTGGGCGCGAGCAAGGAGAGCTGGACTACGCTGGTCGTCGCTGGGAATGGCTCAGCGAGATCGAGGCAACCAGCGATCCCGCGTTGCGTCGCGTCACGCTTTGGGTGGCCCCGCGACAACAGCGGAGCAAGGGCAAGCTGGAGGAGCGCGCCGTGGTCCGGCTTGTGGGCTTCCTGGGGGGCGCACCATGAAGCGCATGGCGGGCTTCACGCTGCTGGAGCTGTTGATTGCCATCGCTATCTTCGCAGTGCTCGCATTGGGCACCTGGCGAATGCTTGATGCCGTTCTGGATACCGATGCCGCCACCCGCGTTCAGGAGCAGCAAGTGCGCGAGCTGGTCAGGGCCATGGCCGCCTTCGAGCGGGATGTGGCGCAACTGGTGCCGCGCCCTGTCCGCGACGCCTATGGCGAGCCACGCGCGGCGCTTCTGGGGGAGCATGGCGGCGAGAGCGAGAGTCTCGAGTTGACTCGCAGTGGCTGGCGAAACCCCTCAGGTGCACAGCGCTCGCGCTTGCAACGTGTGCGCTGGCAGTTGTCGGGCGAGCGGCTGGAGCGGCGCTACTGGAGCGTCCTGGACCAGGCCCAGGACAGCCTGCCCCAGGTCCAGCAAGCCCTGGATGGCGTCACCCGGTTGCAGCTACGTTACCTGGATGACGCTGGTAGCTGGCAGAAGGTCTGGCCGCCCGCCGGGCTCGCCGAGGATGAACGTCTGGAGCGGCTTCCCCGGGCTCTCGAACTGATCGTTGAACATCGTCGCTATGGCGAATTGCGACGTGTGCTGCGTCTGGTGGACACGCCTCCCAAGGACCTCCAGGCCAGCGGGGGAGCGCCAAAGGACGAGCAGCAGGCTAAGCCCGATGAGGTTTCGGGCGATCAGGAGGTGACGCCATGAAGCGGCAGCATGGCGTTGCGCTGATCACCGTGATGCTGGTAGTGGCCGTAGTCACCGTTGTGTGTGCTGGCCTCATCGCGCGCCAGCAGCTTGCGATCCGTTCCAGCGCCAATCAGCTCCATGTGCGTCAGGCCATGCAGTACGCCCTGGGTGGCGAGGCCCTTGCCCAGGCGATCCTTGTCCGCGACTTGCGTCAGGGTGACCCGCGCACGCCCATCGATCACTTGGGCGAAGCCTGGGCACGCCCGGTGAGCAACTTCCCCCTGGATGACGGCGGGCTCTTGAGCGTGCGAATCGAGGATCCCTGCGGCCGCTTCAATCTCAATAGTGTGGTTCGCCAGGGGCAAGTGAACGAGCCGGCGCTGCAGCAGTTCCGCCGTCTTTTGCTGCGCTTGCATATCGAGGCGCCATACGCGGACCGCCTGGTCGACTGGGTGGATACCGATCAGGACCCTTCCGGCGCCAATGGCGCAGAGGACAACCAGTATTTACTGGGGCAGCCACCTTACCGTGCGGCCAACCGATCAATCAGCGATCTCTCCGAGCTGCGGTTGGTGTTGGGCATGAGCGAGGTGGACTACCGCAAGTTGTTGCCTTTCGTCAGCGCGCTGCCCGAGGGCGCGGAGCTCAATGTCAACACGGCAGGGTCAATGGTGTTGTCTACCTTGTCCGATACGCTTGACCCAGAAGGGGCAGCCCTGTTGGTCGCAGCGCGGGGCGATGGCGGTTATCGCAGCCTGGATGCCTTCCTGGCTCAGCCCGCATTGGCCGGCATGGGGCTGGAAGCAGAAGGTTTGGCGGTCGGTAGTCAGTTCTTTCTGGTGACCAGTGAGGTTAGGCTCGCTGGGCGCCGACAGGTTTTGGTGAGTACTTTGCAGCGTGGCAGCGATGGCAAGGTACGGGTTATCTCGCGTGATCTCGGGCAGGGCGGTTTGCCGCCAGCGCCCATCAAGGAGCCGCAGTCATGATTCAGGCCTGCATCTTCCTTCCGGTCGCGGCGTGCGGCGGGGCCGATGCCGAATTGGAGGTAGTGCTTTGGCAGGACGGTAGTGCCCGCCACTTGCCGTTTGCCAGGGCCGTGGAGGAGGTCGCTTCGCCCTGGCGGATGATCCTCCCAGTCGAGGCGGTCACCTGTTGTGCCGTGCGCCTGCCGACCCGCAAGGCGCGCTGGTTGCGCCAGGCGCTGCCCTTTGCCGTCGAAGAGATGCTCGCTGAGGAGGTGGAGAAGCTGCATCTCGCAGTCGGTGATGTGTTGACGGACGGCCGGCACCGGGTCTTCGCCGTGCGGCGTAGCTGGTTGGTTGCCTGGCTTGAGTTGGCTCGGCAAAGGGGTTTGGCACCGGTCTCCATCGAAGTGGATGCCGATCTGCTGCCCGGCGAGGGGACTCAACTGCTCTGGCTCGGCGAACGCTGGCTGCTGGGCGGTCAGGGGAACAGTCGCCTCAGTTTCCATGATGAGGATTGGCCGCACCTGCTGGCTGCGTGCCCGGTGCCTCGCTCAGGGCACGCTCCTGTTGAGAGACAGGTACTTGAGGGTGTGGATGCCTGGCGCATGGAGACGGACGGCTACGGCTGGTTGGCGATGCGTCGGGGCAGCGACCTGGCACAGGGCGAGTTCGCCTTCCGGGAGGAACGGCAGGATTGGTTGCGATGGAAGCCGGTGCTTGGGTTGGTGGGCGTCTGGTTGATGCTGCAGTTCGGCTTCAACCTTGTACAAGCGTGGCAGTTGCGCCATCAGGGCGATGCCTATGCCAGTACCAATGAAGCGCTCTATCGCGAGTTATTTCCTCAGGACAGCAAGCTGGTGAATTTGCGGGTGCAATTCGACCAGCACTTGGCACAGGGCGAGCGTTCCGGTCAGGGGCGTCTCCTGGGTTTGTTGGGGCAGGCCGCGCAGGCACTGATCGCAGAAGGCGCCCAGGTAAGGGTCCAGCAGCTGGATTTCAGCGAGAGCCGTGGTGACCTGGCCTTGCAAGTGCTGGCGCCTGGTTTCAATGAACTTGAACGACTGCGCGAACGCTTGATCGGTGCCGGCCTTGCCGTGCAGATGGGCTCAGCCAGTCGTGACGAGGCAGGCGTCAGTGCGCGCCTGGTAATAGGAGGATGATCATGCTCGACTCGATCAGGACGCCTTTGCAGGCTCAGTGGCAGTCCTCCGGACTTGCGACCCGCTGGCGGGGACTGCCGCAGCGTGATCGGCTGGCATTGCTGGTACTCGGCTTGTTCCTGTCGGTTGTGCTGCTCTATCTCATCCTATGGCTGCCTGCGGAACGCCGGCTTGAGGAGGCGCGCCAGCATTACCTGTCGCAGCGCGAGCTGCATGCCTATCTGCAGCAACGGGCCCCTGAGGCCAGGGCGGTCCGCGTCCAGCCTCAGCTCCGAATCGAGCCGGAGCGGCTGCAGGGAATGGTCACAGCAACAGCGGCAGAACAAGGCTTGGCGGTGGAGCGAATCGACAGCGAAGCGCCCGGTGTGTTGCAGGTGAGCCTGCAGCCGGCCGCGTTTGCCAGCCTGTTGCGCTGGTTTGCCGTGCTGGAAGGGCAGGGTGCGCGGATCGATGAGGCAGGCCTTGATCGCAGTGAGAACGGCCAGGTGACCGCTCGTGTGACGCTCCGGGTTGAGTGACGTTCGGTCGGGCACGTTACTCGTTTCTGTTTCTCGGTGGTGCTTGCCGAGCGACGGTCGCTCCGAGTTGGTGCATTGGGAGTCGGCCTCAATGTCCCAGTATGTTGCGGCGAGTGCGGTAAGCATTTGATTGTTGCGTGTCTTGGGGCGACCCTCTCAGGGATCGGATCCTAGGATCCAAATGACCTTTTTTGAAGAAAAATTCCATACGGGGTGTTGACTTAGCGAGGCTGTCTGCGTAAATTGCGCGCCTCGCAAGGCGAAGGGTGATTAGCTCAGCCGGGAGAGCATCTGCCTTACAAGCAGAGGGTCGGCGGTTCGATCCCGTCATCACCCACCATCCTTGTGAGATTTCGGACGTAAGTCCGGCCGACGCGCAGCGGTAGTTCAGTCGGTTAGAATACCGGCCTGTCACGCCGGGGGTCGCGGGTTCGAGTCCCGTCCGCTGCGCCATATTTCCATGTTCGAGTTAATCGGGCATGAGGCAGTAAGAGCCATCACGGTTCATCCTGCCAGACGCTCAAAAGGTTTCACCGGACGCAAGTCCAACCGACGCGCAGCGGTAGTTCAGTCGGTTAGAATACCGGCCTGTCACGCCGGGGGTCGCGGGTTCGAGTCCCGTCCGCTGCGCCATATACGAAAGCCCTCAGGTAGCGATACCTGGGGGTTTTTTCTATGGTCTCGAAATGTGCTCCATTGCCTTGTCTTCGCCTGCGGGGCGAAGGAGGGCTCGCCTGATGAGTTCATTCCCCCTCACACAGGCCTTGAGCCTCTGACATCCTTTTCTTTGCCTTGGATTAATGAATCGTTCATCTCGAACCACTAGTGTTCTGGCATGGTCTTTGTTTACAAGAACATATCAAACTCAGGAGAGCCGATGATGGACGATTACCAGGACGAAATTCTCGATTCCCGTGCTTCCGAACGGGACTATCTCGAGCCGGCGGACGACGCCACCGAGATGTGATCAGCCTGCGTGGCGCTGGTTGCGTCGGAACTCCCCAGGAGTGCTTCCACTCCAGCGCTTGAAGGCACGCTGGAAGGCTTCGGCCGAGGCAAAGCCGAGCAAGTAGGCGATCTCCCCGAAGACCAGGTCGGTATCGCGGATGTAGGCCATCGCCAGGTCGCGGCGGGTTTCATTGAGGATGGTACGGAACTGCGTGCCTTCCTCGGCGAGTTTGCGCCGTAGTGTCCAGCTGGGCAGTTGCAGGCGCGCAGCCACTTCATCCAGATCAGGTTCGCGACCGTGTAGCAGTGGCCCCAGCAGTTGGGTGATCCGCTCACGCAAGCTGCGCGTCCGCGTCAGTTGCTGCAACTCCCGCTCGCAAATCTCCAGGAGCTGCCTCCAGGTGCTGGGGCAGTGTTCCTTTCCTCGAGATGCCAGCGTTTGCTGCGTCAGGCGTATCTGGTTACCGCTGGCGCCGAATTCCACAGGGCAGCCGAATGCGTCGCTGTAGCGTTCGGCATAGGCCGGTGCAGGAAACTCGATCTCGACCTTTTCCACGTTGATCTCGGTGCCGGCCAATTGGCTCAGGTAGCTCTTCCAGCCCGCGAGCACGGAATCCACGACAAAGCGGTTGTAGGCGTTATAGGGGCTGATCGAGTAGAAGCGCAGCCAGGCGCCGCGGCGGTCTTCGTGGAAGCTCGATTGCCCGCGATAGTTGCTGGCGTAGAGGCGTTCGAACCGAGTCAGGCAGCGTGCGGCCTCGCGAAGGTTGGGTGCCTGGGCGGCACATACACCCGCTAGCCCCAATTGGCTCAAGCGGCTGAGCCGGCCCATAGCTAGTCCCATGGCTGGATTGCCACTCAACTGAATGGCCGCATGCCCGAGGCGCATATAGCGTGGAATCGATAGGCGCGCCTGGGGTTCGGCAAGGCGTGCAGCGTCTAGTCCGAATTGCTGTAACAGGTCTGTGGCGGAGTGTCCTGATTCCTCGATGGCGGCTGCGAGGCTATGGACGAAGCCCACGGAGAGGTCGCCGAGCTTGACCCGCTGGCCTTTCATGGTGAATCCAGCCAGACATTGAGCAGATGAGTGCCTGGGGCATTGTTGGCCTGGGCGATGTCGGGGGGCGTCAGTGCACTACCGCTTGGCGCACCCTGCAAGGACCACAGGCGACCGCGAAGGAAGGTCGGCAGGCTCGCCGAGCCATTCGAATTGGCGACGGTCACGTCATTCTGGGGGAAGCCTTGTGCCCAGCTGCGTTTGATCGTGATCTGCAATACGCCGGTATCCAGGTGCTGCAGCGTCACCTCCTGACTGCTTTCAGGCCAGGGTTGGCGATAGGGTTTGCCCAGCACCTGGCCATCGGGGGAGAACGCCAGGGCAAGGTTGTAAAGCTCGCCGTGACCGCTGTGGAGCTTGCCTTCCTTGAAGTAGGGCGTGGGCAACACGATGGAGCCGGCCAGCAGGGTCACGCCGTATTCTCTGGCCAGGCCGCTGAAGAGCTTCTGGTAGTCCCGCGCCATTCGCTTTGCCTTAGTGCGCAGCAGGGCTTCTTCCACGCCCTGTCCTTGAAGGAACAGGCGGCCGATCAACGTTGGGTGGCTCAGTTTGAGCAGCGTATCGGCTTCGTCCAGCGAGCGGGCCTGATAAAGACTCTGTTTCTCGCCGCGAAGCAGCAGCCAGGTGCCGATCTGGTCTGGCAGGGCAACCACGGTGTTCTTGTTCAGCAAGCCTGCGGTGCGAGCCGCATCCAGGCTCGCTGCCAGTTTGCGGCGCAGGAAGGCGGGGTCGCGGTAGTCGCTTGGATAGAGCGATGGGCGGATGACCAGCAGGTTTCCGCTCTCGGCGGCCCGGCCATGATCACTAGCGACGCTGGCGCGAAGGTCCGAAAGGTAATGCGCGCGCGGGCGCTCGCCGGTCCATACCGCATAGGCAGTCAGGCAGGCAACGAGGATGGCGGCAAGAAGGGGCGTCAGGAGCTTGCGCATGGCGATCGACAGCAGTGTGTGTGCAGGTCAGGGTAGGTGAGCGGGACCGGATTGCCAAGTGGTGCTGTCAGTTATGGTCAGTAACTTGTCAGTTTCGATCATTGAGGCGAGGCGGGCTGCTCTTTATCGTCTGGACCATAACCGATCCTGGCCCGCCGCAGGCTAGGGCATACCGTGAACAGCAATGCCTGTTATGGAGGAACCATGACCGACGCCCATTACCCGAACCTGCTCGCTCCCCTCGATCTGGGCTTTACCACCTTGCGCAACCGGACCTTGATGGGCTCGATGCACACTGGGCTGGAAGAGAAGCCCAATGGCTTTGAGCGCATGGCAGTCTACTTTGCCGAGCGTGCGCGTGGCGGCGTCGGCCTGATGGTGACCGGCGGTATTGGCCCGAATGCCGAAGGCGGTGTCTACGCCGGGGCAGCCAAGCTGACCACTCGTGAAGAGGCCGACAAGCACCGGATCGTGACCCGTGCGGTGCATGAGGCGGGGGGCAAGATCTGCATGCAGATCCTCCACGCCGGTCGTTATGCCTATAACCCGAAGCTTGTGGCGCCGAGCGCGATTCAGGCGCCGATCAATCCTTTCAAGCCCAATGAACTGAGCGAAGATGGCATCGAGAAGCAGATTCAGGACTTCGTGACTTGCGCACAGCTCGCTCAGGAGGCGGAGTACGACGGGGTTGAGGTCATGGGCTCCGAAGGCTACTTCATCAACCAGTTCCTCGTTGCTCACACCAACCAACGTACCGACCGCTGGGGTGGCTGCTATGAGAACCGTATGCGCCTGCCGGTCGAGATCGTCCGTCGGGTGCGCGAAGCCGTAGGGCCCAACTTCATCATCATCTACCGCCTGTCCATGCTGGACCTCGTGGAAGGTGGCAGTACGTGGGACGAGATCGTCACCTTGGCCAAGGCCATCGAAGCCGCCGGTGCCACGCTCATCAACACCGGTATCGGCTGGCATGAGGCGCGTATCCCGACTATCGCCACCAAGGTGCCGCGTGCCGCGTTCACCAAGGTCACCGCCAAATTGCGCGGCGAGATCAGGATTCCGCTGATCACCACCAACCGCATCAATACGCCGGAAGTAGCCGAGCAGGTGCTGGCCGAGGGTGATGCCGACATGGTGAGCATGGCACGGCCCTTCCTGGCTGACCCGGACTTCGTCAACAAGGCGGCTGAAGGCCGTGCTGACGAGATCAACACCTGCATCGGCTGCAACCAGGCCTGCCTGGACCACACTTTCGGCGGCAAGCTGACCAGTTGCCTGGTCAACCCGCGTGCCTGCCACGAAACCGAGCTGAATTACATCCCAGCCACCCAGATCAAGAAGATCGCGGTCGTTGGCGCCGGGCCGGCAGGCTTGTCTGCCGCCACCGTGGCTGCCGAGCGCGGCCACCAGGTCACGCTGTTCGATGCCTCCGCCGAAATCGGTGGGCAGTTCAACGTTGCCAAGCGCGTGCCGGGCAAGGAGGAGTTCTATGAGACCTTGCGCTACTTCAAGCGCAAGCTCGAAATTACCGGCGTCGAACTGCGCCTGAACACCCGCGTGAGTGCTGAGGATCTGGCCGGGGGCGGCTTCGACGAGGTGATTCTGGCCACCGGTATTGCCCCACGTATTCCGGCGATTCCGGGCATCGAACATCCGAAAGTCATCGGTTACCTGGATGCGATTCTCGAGCGCAAGCCGGTTGGCCAGAAAGTGGCGGTCATCGGTGCGGGCGGCATCGGCTTCGATGTGTCCGAGTTCGTCACCCACCAAGGCGAGTCCAGTAGCCTGGACCGCGAAGTGTTCTGGATGGAGTGGGGGATCGACCGCAAACTGGAGGCGCGTGGTGGTGTTGCCGGAGTCCTGGCTCAACCCCATGTGGCTGCGCGCCAGGTATTCCTCCTGCAGCGCAAGAAGTCGAAAGTGGGTGACGGTCTCGGCAAGACCACGGGGTGGATCCACCGTACTGGCCTGAAGAACAAGCAGGTGCAGATGCTCAACTCGGTGGAGTACCTCAAGGTCGATGACGAGGGGTTGCACATTCGCATTGCCGAAGGTGAGCCGCAGGTTCTACCGGTTGATACAGTGATTGTCTGCGCCGGCCAGGATCCCCTACGGGAATTGCATCAGGACTTGCTCGATGCTGGCCAGAGCGTACACCTGATCGGCGGCGCTGATGTCGCCGCCGAACTGGATGCAAAGCGCGCCATCAACCAGGGTTCGCGCCTCGCTGCCGAACTCTGATTCAGGACCCCGCCCAGGGGGCTCCCTGGGCGGCCAATCCTTGTGGGGCCGCCCAAACCAGATCACATTTCCATCTCGCCGCTTGTCTGTCGGGGCACGTTCACCAGGCGTCTGCCAACCCAGTCACATTGCTTGCGCGTTATTATCCCCTAGACTTGGCCGAATTCTGGACGAACGCACCCATTTCAGGAGCGGCCGCAGTCCAAGGAACGCCCCGTCCCGCCGGGACCCACCGTGTTGGCCTCGAGGTAGAGTGATGAGCATGCAGAAAAAGGCGCAGTTGGTAGAAGCCGTCGTCTTCTTCAGCGAGCACGGCGTTAGTAAGCAAATGCTCTATCCAGAGTTCGAGGCCATGCTCGATGGGGTGGTCGGGCTGCCTGAATTCGCGGACCACCAGGTGCGGCTGGTTTATGTATTGTTAAATACCCGTTTGCAGGCGCGTTCTGCGGTTTTCTTCTACTTGGACTTCGATGAGAACGGCCGCGCCGACACGGGCTGGAACCTGCCGCTGCGGCAGCTTGCCGAGCGGGCCGGGCGCGGACCTGACCTTGGCGCAGGCCCCATCCGCCTAGCCTGTCGAAGCCAGTGCCCGGTGCCATGGCAGCAAATGCACCTGTGGGATCCCAATCTCGGGCCGGAAGGCAACGACCTGGTGCTGTTGCGCGACGCGCTCAAGGTCAACAGCCTGGGCTTGTTGCTCGAGGACGAGGCTACGCAAGCCCTGGATGCCGAGCGATTGCAAATTGCATCTGAAGACAGCTGGTATGCGCCGCCCGAACCCACCAAGGAGATGGCTGAGCAGCTTGCCGAGAAGATGGAGAAAGAGCACCGCCTGAAGGCGGCGCAGCTGGTTCGCCAGCAGCGCTTGCGGCTCGAGGCGCTTAACCAGCAGAACGAGGAGGCCATGGCCAGGTTGCGTCAGGCCGCGGAGGCTAGTCGCATCGCTCTGCAGGAGCAGATCCATGACTTACAGCATGCGCTGCGCCAGGAGCAGGACCTCAATGCGGGACTGCAGGCTCAGCTGGCATCTGAAGTCGAGCGGTTCCAGGCCAGCCGTGAGGAAATGGCGCAGCAGCTCAGGGCCCTTGAGCGCCACGGACGGACCGAGGCCGACATCCTGCGTACCCAGTTCGAGGGCGAAGTCGAGGCGCGAGTCGCAGCGGTGGTTGCTGAGTACCGTGAGCAGATCGCGGTTCGCGATGTCGAGCTTGCCTGCCGCAACCAGTTGGACATGCAGTTCCAGGCGGAAATTGATCGCTTGCGGGTGGAGTGTCAGGCGCTAGCCGATCAGTCCGGTCAGGCCATGCTGGAGCGTCTGGCGGAGTTGGGCGTGGTGTTCGTGGTATATCACCCGGGCGCTGGCCACCTGACCATCCCGCTGCATGATCTCGTGCGTTACCAGGATAATCCCGAGGCTTATGCCGCAGCCAAGTGCTTCGTCTCGGAAGCCCAGTATCGTCACTGGTTGGCCCATTACCAGCAGCCCAGTTGCGAAGCTAGCCTGCCTAATGGCGAACGTTGTGCGATGCCTATTGATCGAGTCGAAGCACCTAGTCGCTTCATCATCGGTGAATCCAACTGCTGCCCGCGCCACAAGGCCGGGGGGCGCCTGCGCACGGCTGGCTAGGGTACCTGCCGCTGGATCGACTGCGCTATCCTGCCTCGCTTGAATCGGTTACCTCGGTCTCGAAATTGCCCCTGCATCTGCCTGATTGGAAACCCCGCGCCGAACTCAGAGCCTTGCCGCTCTCCTGGCTGGATGCGGCTGGGGTCGAGGTGGCCATGTTGCACCTCGAGGAAATCGATGCGCTGATCTCCGGCAACAAGTGGTTCAAGCTGGCGCCCCACCTCGAGCGTGCCTGTCAGGAGGGTGCCGATGGCGTTGTCAGTCTGGGCGGTGCCCATTCGAACCATCTGCATGCCTTGGCTGCTGCCGGTAAACGTTTTGGTTTCCCTACCGTGGGCTTGCTCCGTGGCGAGCCTCAGGACACGGAAACTGTGCAGGAGCTGCAAGCCTTCGGTATGCAGCTCCATTGGCTGGGCTATGGCGCTTATCGGAGCCGGCATCAGGCCGGGTTCTGGGCCCCCTGGCTGCAGCGGTATCCAGGCTACGTCGCAGTTCCGGAAGGTGGCGGCGGCCTGGACGGGGCTCATGGTTGCATGGGGCTGGTGATGATGATCCGCGAGCAGCTCGAGTCGATAGGCTGGAAGGATTATGACGCGCTCTGGCTGGCGGCTGGTACCGGTACGACGTTGGCCGGCCTGGTGCTGGGTGAGGTAGGGCGACACCCGGTCTATGGTGCATTGGCGGTTCCGCCGGGCCATGGTGTGGACAAGCAGGTGCGAGCCATCCTCCAACAGGCTGGGGTGCCAGATGAGGGCTACCACCTGGTGGACGCCAGTCGCGGGGGATTTGCGCGACTGGATGTGGCTGTGGCGCGTTGTCTGCTGGAAACCGAACAAGAAGCCGGAGTGACGCTTGAGCCGCTGTACACCGCAAAGGTCTTGCTGGCCTTGCGAGAGCAGGTAGAGGCCGGGGATATTCCGCGTGGCTCCCGCCTGGTGGTGCTGCACACCGGAGGGCTGCAAGGACGTCGGTCCCTCGAGCTGCGTCTGCAGCAACTGGCTTCAGCGCCTGACCCGCGCTAGGGGTTCAGCGGCCAGCGGTCGCTGACTACGAAGGCTCGCTCGGCTTCATGCCAATCTGCGTCTTCGCCCGGCACCATACGCACCAACAGTTGGGCAGGCGCATCTTCAGGTAATTGCTCCAGCCAGTCCTGCAACCTTTCTGCCGGCCAGATCGCTGTAGGTTCGCAACGCGCGGGCGCCAACCAGGCATGGCGTGGCAAGGCCTGCCAATGGCCCTCAGCGCTTTGCTGGAAAAAATCCGAAAGTGCGCTGCGGCGCAACCAGTGCCCGCGCAGGTGCGCCGGGTTAGCGCCGTGGGGCGCTGTGCAACCGCCGGGCCACGGGTAGAAGAGATAGCCGCCCAGCCAGAGCTCCGCGCTGACCGGCTGGCTGCTGAACTGGGTCAGCGCCGGTTGGCTTTCGGGGCTGGCAGACAGCGGTAGCTGGTGCAGACTCAGGTGCTCCAGTTTGCGGTCAAGCCGGTCGTGACTGCCGGGGCCGAGCCATTCGGAGGGGCTGCTGCCATCGCCATGGCGCGGTCCGAGGTAGAGTTTGATCGCCAATTCGAGGTGGTGCACGCCTTCTTCGTCTCGTAGCAGCAGGTCGAGTTCGCCGAGGGTGTGCCCGCCTAGGCGGATTGGCAGGTTGGCTGCCAGCAACTCGACGCCGGGCGCCTGGTCCAGGGCGAACTGCCAAAGGCGCTCGTAGTACAGCCCCAGGCGCCGGTTGGCGCCTTGTGCCAGCCAGGCATCGAGCGGCGCGCTATTCTGGTCCAAGCATCGCAGCCAGGCTTCCAGTCGCTCAGGCGCACGAGCCCAGTCGCTGGCGCTCAGCGGATGGCGCTGGCGCCAGGGGGCCTGGCTGAGCAGGGGCGGGGACAGCAGCGCCCACGCCAGGTCGCGAACGCTGGGCTGGCGAAGGTGCCGGGGCAGGTCGAGCATCGAGTCGAAAGCGTGCATGCTGCGAGCATAGCCGAGGGCGGTTTGCCGCTGCTTGGGCGTTTCCCCCATAATTCCGCTATTCCTTCCCGTTGCAGAGCCGTCCTGGAGCCCCATGGAGCAATTCCGCAATATCGGCATCATCGGTCGCCTGGGCAGTCCCCACGTGCTCGACACCATCCGCCGGCTGAAGAGATTCCTGCTGGATCGCCATCTCCATGTGATCCTCGAAGATACCATTGCCGAAGTACTGCCGGGCCACGGCCTGCAAACGTCGACCCGCAAGATCCTGGGCGAAGTATGCGACCTGGTAATTGTCGTCGGCGGCGATGGCAGCATGCTCGGCGCTGCTCGCGCCCTGTCACGGCAGAACGTGCCGGTACTTGGGGTCAACCGTGGCAGCCTCGGCTTTCTCACCGACATCCTCCCCGACGAACTGGAGGTGAAGGTTGCCGAGGTGCTCGACGGCCACTACAGCGTCGAGAGCCGCTTCCTGCTGGAGGCGGAGGTGCGCCGCCATGGCGAAGCGATCGGTCAGGGCGATGCGCTCAACGATGTGGTGTTGCACCCGGGCAAGTCAACGAAGATGATCGAGTTCGAGTTGCACATCGACGGCCAATTCGTCTGCAGCCAAAAGGCCGACGGTCTGATCATTGCCACACCCACCGGCTCAACGGCCTACGCGCTGTCGGCGGGCGGGCCGATCATGCATCCCAAGCTGGATGCCATTGTCGTCGTGCCGATGTACCCGCACACGCTGTCCAGCCGCCCGATCGTGGTCGATAGCAACAGTGAGTTGAAGATCGTGGTTTCGCCGAACTTGCAGATTTATCCGCTGGTGTCCTGCGACGGCCAGAATCACTTCACCTGCGCCCCGGGCGATACCATCACAGTCGCCAAGAAACCCCAGAAGCTGCGCCTGATCCACCCGCTGGATCACAACTATTACCAGGTCTGCCGGACCAAGCTGGGGTGGGGCAGCCGGCTCGGCGGAGGCGACTGATGAACCTCGATCCCAGCCGTGGCTACGACCTTATTGGCGACGTTCACGGTTGCGCGCTTAGCCTAGAGCGGTTGCTCGACCTGCTTGGCTATTGCAAGCGTGGCGATGTCTGGCAGCACCCGCAGCGCATGGCACTGTTCCTGGGCGACATCATCGATCGTGGTCCGCGGATTCGTGAGGCGTTGCATCTGGTTCACGCCATGGTCGAGGCGGGGCAGGCGCTGTGCATCATGGGTAACCATGAATACAACGCACTGGGTTGGAGTACGCTGGCACCCCCTGGCAGCGGGCGCCAGTTCGTCCGTGAACACACCCCGAGGCACGCCAGGCTGATCAAGGAAACACTCGACCAGTTCGAAGGCCATCCGGCGGACTGGCACGACTTCCTCCGTTGGTTCTACGAGCTGCCGCTGTTCATCGATACCGGCCACTTTCGCATGGTGCACGCCTGCTGGGACGCCGACACCGTCGAGGCGCTGCGAACCCGATATGGCGACGGCCGCATAGACGAGGCGTTCCTGCAGGCCGCCGCCGATCCTCGAAGCTTCTCCAGCCAGGTGTTCGACCGGCTCCTGCGGGGCACCGATCTGCCTCTGCCGGGCGGTATGACCCTCACCGGCAGCGACGGCTTCACCCGCTCGGTGTTTCGCACCAAGTTCTGGGCTGACGATCCGCAGACCTATGGTGACGTGGTGTTCCAACCCGACGCCCTGCCTGAGCAGGTTGCCAGCCAGCCGTTATCCCGGGCGCACAAGTCGCGGCTGCTCAGTTATGGCGCTGAAGAGCCCTTGCTCTTCATTGGCCACTACTGGCGACGGGGCCGCCCGGCGCCGATCCGGCCGAATCTGGCCTGCCTGGATTACAGCGCCGTGATGTACGGCAAGCTGGTCGCTTACCGGCTCGACCAGGAGCATCGCCTGGACCCGGATAAGTTCGTCTGGGTCGAAGTGGAGCGCCCCGAGGATCCCCAATGAGTGCGATTGAAGTATTACGTTTGCCCCTCTCGGTGGACCTGAGCGGTTTCATCGAATTATTGCGGCGCCTGGATGTGCCGTTTCGGGTTAGCGAGGAATCCGGCGAACAGGTGTTGTGGGTGCCGGGGCCGCAGCAGGCGGAGCAGGTTCGCGGGCTTTACCAACGATTTCCCGAGGGCGACCCACAGTTCCAATTGCCGGGGCAAGCACCGCGTGAGGAGCCGCGTGCCGGCCTGCTCGGTCAGTTGAAGGCCAGCCGCCTGACCAGCTTGATGCTGCTCTTGACGCTGATCGTGGCCGGGGCGACCGGCCTGGGCGAGAACTTCTCGATAATCCGCTGGCTGAGCTTTCAGGATTTCCAGATCCACGGCGACTACGTCTACTTCGCCTCGCTGGCGGAAACGCTGGAGTCGGGGCAGTGGTGGCGCCTGGTGACGCCCATGCTGATCCACTTCGGCATCCTTCATCTTGCGATGAATGCGATGTGGTACTGGGAGCTGGGGCGACGCATCGAGTCTCGCCAGGGTGGTTTCATGTTGCTCGGCCTGACCATCGGTTTCAGCCTGGTGTCCAATTTTGCCCAGTACCTGACCAGCGGGCCATCGCTGTTCGGTGGCTTGTCCGGCGTACTTTACGGCCTGCTAGGCCATTGCTGGGTGTTCCAGCGCCTGGCTCCGTGCCCTGCTTACAGGCTCCCGCCAGGCGTCATGGTGATGATGCTGGTGTGGCTGCTGGTATGCCTGTCGGGTCTGATCACTGCGCTGGGGTTTGGCGCCATTGCCAACGCGGCGCATGTCGGCGGTTTGGTGGTGGGCTGTGCCACGGGGCTGCTAGGCGGTGCATTGGCGCGCGCTCGCCGTTAGAATGCGCAGTCTGTCTCAAACGTCCCCGTGAGCTGCCCATGTCGTCTTTCGCCCAACTGATCAGCAACATCACCCTGGATGTCTACGAGAGCCTCAAGCTCGCCGTGGAGATCGGCAAGTGGCCGGATGGCCGCAAGTTGACCCAAGAGCAGAAGGAGCTGTCTTTGCAGGCCGTCATCGCCTGGGAACTGAAGAACCTGCCCGAGGAAGAGCGCACCGGCTACATGGGGCCGCAGGAGTGCAGCTCCAAGTCCGAGCCGATTCCCAACCTCCTCTTCAAATCGAATACGGTCCACTGATGCAGGAACTCGGACGCGGCGCCCTGAGCAAGATGTCAGCGCGCCTTGAGGCTCCTGTGCAGTACGGGTTTCGCCTGGATGACACGGAAATTGCTGCCAATCCGCTGATAGGCCAGATGTTGCGCCTGGAATATCTTGGCGCCATCCACTGCTGCCACTGCGGGCGCAAGACCAAGAAAAGCTTCAGCCAGGGCTATTGCTACCCCTGCTTTATCAAACTGGCGCAATGCGACAGCTGCATCATGAGCCCGGAGAAGTGCCACTACGACCAGGGCACCTGCCGCGAGCCGGAGTGGGGCGAGCGCTTCTGCATGACCGAACACATGGTCTATTTGGCCAACTCATCGGGCATCAAGGTTGGCATCACTCGCAGCAGCCAGGTTCCCGTTCGGTGGATCGACCAAGGTGCCAGCCAGGCGTTGCCCATCCTGCGCGTCGCCACCCGGCAGCAGTCCGGGTTCGTCGAGGACCTGCTGCGCAGCCAGGTTGCCGACCGCACCAACTGGCGCGCAATGCTCAAGGGCGAGGCGCCGCCGCTGGACCTCGCCGCCACGCGTGACCAGTTGTTCGACACTTGCGGCGAAGGCCTGAAGATGCTGCAGGAGCGCTTCGGCTTGCAGGCGATCCAACTCCTCACCGACAGCCAGCCGATCGAGATCAGCTACCCCGTGGATGCCTATCCGACCAAGGTCGTCAGCTTCGACCTGGACAAGACGCCGGTGGTCGAAGGTACCCTGCGGGGCATCAAGGGCCAGTACCTGATCCTCGACACGGGCGTGATCAACCTACGCAAATTCACGGCCTACCAGGTCGCCATCAGCAGCTGACCCCCTGGCTTGTCATCCAGGTCGGCATGGATTCGTCCATACTCCGACCTTGGACCCAATCACCCCGCGCGGCCCAAGGTTCGGCGCCGCTGCTCAATCGAAGAGACGACCATGCGCACCGAGCAACCGAAAGTCATTTACCTCAAGGACTATCAGGCGCCTGAGTACCTGATCGACGAGACCAACCTGACCTTCGAGCTGTACGAGGATCACAGCCTGGTGCATGCCCAGCTGGTGATCCGCCGCAACCCCGAGCGTGCCGCCGGCGATTCGGGGGCGGGCTTGCCGCCGCTGGTGCTGGACGGGCAGCAGTTGGAGCTACTGTCGCTGGCGATGGACGACCGCGTGCTGGGTGAAGGCGACTACCAACTGGACGATAGCCACCTGACCCTGCAGCCTGTCGCCAGCCAGTTCACCCTCGACAGCACCGTGCGCATCCATCCAGAGAGCAATACCGCGCTGGAAGGCCTATACAAATCCGGCACCATGTTCTGCACCCAATGCGAGGCCGAGGGCTTCCGCAAGATCACCTATTATCTCGACCGCCCGGATGTGATGAGCACCTTCACTACCACCATCACTGCCGAGCAGCATCGTTACCCGGTCCTGCTGTCAAACGGCAACCCGATGGCCAGCGGGGCGGAGGAGGGCGGCCGTCACTGGGCGACCTGGCAGGATCCGTTCAAGAAGCCAGCCTACCTGTTTGCCCTCGTGGCGGGCGACCTCTGGTGTGTGGAAGACACCTTCACCACCATGAGCCAGCGCGAAGTGGCGCTGCGCATCTATGTCGAGCCGGAGAACATCGACAAGGTCCAGCACGCCATGGACAGCCTGAAAAAGTCCATGCGCTGGGATGAAGAGGTCTATGGTCGCGAGTACGACCTCGACATCTTCATGATCGTTGCCGTCAACGACTTCAACATGGGTGCCATGGAGAACAAGGGGCTCAATATCTTCAACTCCAGTTGCGTGCTGGCCAAGGCCGAGACTGCCACCGATGCCGCCCATCAGCGCGTCGAGGCGGTGGTGGCCCACGAGTATTTCCATAACTGGTCGGGTAACCGCGTCACCTGCCGCGACTGGTTCCAGCTTTCGCTTAAGGAAGGCTTTACCGTTTTCCGTGATGCAGAGTTCTCTGCGGACATGAACTCGCGTGCGGTCAAGCGCATCGAGGACGTTGCCTTCCTGCGTACCAACCAGTTTGCCGAGGATGCCGGCCCGATGGCCCACCCGGTGCGCCCGGACTCCTTTATGGAGATCTCCAACTTCTACACCCTGACCGTGTACGAAAAGGGCGCCGAAGTGGTACGCATGATTCACACCCTGCTGGGCGCCGAAGGTTTCCGCAAGGGCACGGACCTCTACTTCGAACGCCATGATGGTCAGGCGGTGACCTGCGATGACTTCGTCAAGGCCATGGAGGATGCCAACGGGGTCGAGCTGACCCAGTTCAAGCGTTGGTATAGCCAGTCCGGCACGCCGCGCCTGCAGGTGGAGGAAAGCTACGATGCCCAGGCGAAGACCTACAGCCTGACCTTCCGCCAGAGTTGCCCGGCGACTCCTGGCCAGAAGGAAAAAGCGCCTTTCGTCATTCCGCTGGCCCTGGGCCTGCTGGACGGCAAGGGCAACGAGCTACCGCTGCGCCTGCAAGGCGAGGGAGCTGCTCAGGGTGTCGGCCGCGTGTTGGCGCTCACCGAGACGGAGCAGTGCCTCACCTTTGTCGATATCCCCGAGCGACCATTGCCGTCCCTGCTGCGTGGGTTCTCCGCACCGGTGAAGCTAAGCTTCCCCTATAGTCGCGACCAGCTGATGTTCCTGATGCAACACGACAGCGATGGTTTCAACCGCTGGGAGGCTGGCCAGCAGCTCTCTGTCCAGGTCCTCCAGGAACTGATCGCCCAGCACCAGAAGGGTGAGCCGCTGGTGCTGGATTCTCGCCTGGTCAAGGCGTTCGACACCCTTTTGGGTGATGAGTCGCTGGATCAGGCAATGGTTGCCGAGATGCTCTCGCTGCCGAGTGAGGCCTATCTCACCGAGATCAGCGAAGTCGCCGACGTAGAGGCGATCCATGCGGCCCGCGACTTTGCCCGTGTGGCCATCGGAGAGGCACTGTACCAGCCGCTGCTGGCTCGCTACCGCGCGAATCGGGCGCTTTCTCGCGAAACCGGCTACATCGCGGAGGCGGCGCACATCGCTCGGCGTACATTGCAGAACATCGCCCTCTCCTACCTGATGCAGAGTGGGGAGGCCGAGGTGCTGGAGGCTTGCCTGGAGCAGTTCAATGACTGCGACAACATGACCGAACGCCTGTCGGCGCTCGCAGTGCTGGTTAATTCCTCCTTTGAACAAGACAAGGCCGACGCCCTTCGGCGCTTTGCCGAGTACTTCAAGGACGATCCCCTGGTGATGGACCAGTGGTTCAGTGTTCAGGCTGGCTGCGGCCTGCCCGGCGGGCTGGAGCGGGTGCAGGAATTGATGAAACACCCGGCCTTCACCCTGAAGAACCCGAACAAGGTCCGCGCGCTGATTGGCGCATTCGCCAACCAGAACCTGGTCAACTTCCACCGCGCAGATGGTGCGGGATATCGCTTCCTCGCCGATCACGTCATCGCACTGAACGCGCTCAACCCCCAGATCGCCTCCCGTCAGCTGACGCCGCTGACCCGTTGGCGCAAGTACGATACCAGCCGCCAGCAGCTGATGAAGGCCGAACTGGAGCGCATCCTCGCCTCCGGTGAACTTTCCAGCGACGTTTATGAAGTCGTGAGCAAAAGCCTGGCCTGACCTGCCTCGCCAGCCCACCTTCCAAGGTGGGTTGCCCCTCTTTAGGTCCTCCTCCTGAAAGTGTTACCGGTTAGCTCTGGTAACACTTTTTTGTTACCTGATGAAATAACAGCACTTCCCATCAGACGATTTTCGTCTGAAAGGCCCACAAAATGCTTGACTAGAGCGTTTTTGGCATGAGCGTGCAAGAACTTCAAGTGTGATCTTGAGTGACAAATCGAGCCAGATCGTCCGACAAGATCGGACACTTTTCTCGGGATTGATCAGTGGATGATCAGTCACTTGTTTGACTTAATTCTGTCGCCAGACCCTCGAAGGTTTTCTGACGCCTTCTGTCGAGTTGGCACCATGGTTGCAAACACCGCCTACCGTTTCGCCCCATTTCAGTGCATTCGCAATGGGGCGCTCTGCGCTGGGGAGTTCCTGGTGCCCCAAGAAAAAGGCCGTCAAAACGGCTCAATAGCGGACCTGCCTGACGGGCCGCCCATAACAAAGTGAATCGTCCACGGAGTAAGACTCGATGGAACTCAAGTCCCGCAAGCCCGTACTGCGTTTTGCGCCGGCCAAGGCAGGTTATGCCTTTGCTGGCATCCTGCCACTTCTGGTCGCTGCCCACGCCCAGGCGGTGGAATTCAGCTTCGCCAATAACGAGATCTCCGGTTCTCTCGACACCACCGTCTCCTATGGGCAGTTGTGGCGCGTGCAGGGGCAGGACAAGACCAACGACGACATCAACACCAACGACGGCAACCGCAACTTCGACACCGGGCTGGTCTCCGAGGTCTACAAGATCACTTCCGACCTGGAGGCGACTTACAAGAACTACGGCATGTTCGTTCGTGGTACTGCGTTCTATGACACTCAGATCATGGATAAGCGCAACGACTACCTGGACAACAACAATCCGGTTCAGCCCAGCCAGAACTTCCCGAACGACGACAGCTTCACCTATCAGACCCGCCACAAGGCCGGCCGTGATGCGCAGATTCTCGATGCGTACCTCTATGGCAACTGGGACGTGGCCGACATGCCGGTTACCGGCCGTATCGGCAAGCAGGTATTCAACTGGGGGGAGGGCATCTTCTACCGTGGCGGCGTGAACACTACCAACCCGGTCGATGCCGCCAAGTTCCGCCTGCCGGGCTCGGAGCTCAAAGAAGTGCTGGTGCCGGTCGAAGCCCTGAGCTTCAACCTCGGGCTGACCGAGAACCTGTCGATGGAGACTTTCTACCAGTGGAACTGGAAAGAGTCGGCCATTGACCCGGTTGGCACCTACTACTCCGAGACCGATCTCTTTGCCGAAGGTGGCAATACCGCCTACTCAACCCAGCGTGCACTGCTGCCGGTCGCTGGCCTTTACTCGGGCCTGAGCCGCTTCGGCGTCGGCGGGCTGCAGGGCGGCCGCACCGTCGATGCCAGTGGCAACATCAAGGTCGCCTCCATCGGTCCGGACATCAATGCCAAGAACGACGGCCAGTTCGGCGTGGCCTTCCGCTACATTGCTGAAGAACTGAACTCCACCGAGTTTGGCTTCTATTTCGTCAACTATCACGCCAAAGAGCCGACCATCGCCGCCAACCTGGGCGATTATGCCGGCTTGAACCTGGCCCAGATCGCTGGCCAGGCCGCAACCGCAATTGCGCCCCAGGTACAGCAAGCGGTGGCTGCTGGGGCGGGTATTTCCGTTGCCCAGCTGCAAGCGGTCCTTGCCAATCCGGCCTTGAACCCCGCCCTGGCACGTGCCTACTCCAATGCCCTGACGACGGCGGCCACCACCGCTGCGGGCGGCGTGGCGACCATCGACGTGGCCAACCAGGTGAACGCCCAGCGCGAGTACGCCGAAGACATCCGCATGTACGGACTGAGCTTCAACACCACTATCGGCGAAGCCTCGGTCTTCGGTGAGCTGGCCTACCGTCCCAACCTGCCGATCGGCATCGCCACCACCAACGACTTGCTGGGTGATTTGCTGCGTCAGGCTCCGCAGCTGGCCTCCAACCGTGTGGTCAATATTGGTGGGCAGCAAGTCCAGCTGGGTGACGAAATCCATAACTACGAGCGTGTCGAGGCCTTCAACACCTCGCTGGGTACTATCTACAACTTCGGCCCATCGCTGTCGTTCGACTCGCTGGTCGGCGTCGCTGAGCTGGCGTCCGAGCACCTGCGCGGCAGCGACCTCCAGTACACCGATTTCACCGGCCAGAATCGCTACTACTCCGGCCGTGGCAACAACTCCTACGTTTCCGGAGGCGATCGCGATGACCAGGTCAACAAGAACGCCTACGGCTACACGCTGTTGATGTCCGGTACCTGGAATGACGTATACGCTGGCGTGAACATTTCGCCGTACGTGGTCTACAAGGACGACTTCGAGGGTAACTCCTACCAGACCGGCAACTTCATCGAGGGTCGCAAGGCTTACACCGTTGGTGTCAAGGCCAGCTACCTGAACAGCCTGGAAGCCGAGCTGCAATACACCGAGTTCTTCGGCGGTGGCCAGAACAACTCGGTTCGTGACCGCGACAACGTCGGGGTCAATGTCAAGTACTCCTTCTAAGCCATTACACAACAAGGCGGGCGTCTCTGGGCGCCCGACACAGACCCATCACGGAGAACCCTCATGCTGAAGAAGCTTTCGCTGATCGGCGCAGCCGTCGGCCTCGCGCTTTCCGCCAGTGGCTCGCTGGCGTCGGTTTCGGCTCTGGATGCCGCCAAGCTCGGCACCAGCCTTACCCCCTTCGGTGCTGAAAAGGCAGGCAACGCTGCCGGCACTATTCCGGCCTGGACTGGCGGCATCACCCAGGCTCCCACCGGCTACAAGCCAGGCCAGCATCACCTGGACCCGTTCCCGCAGGACAAGCCGCTGTTCACTATCACCAAGACCAATCTGGATCAGTACAAAGCGAACCTGACCCCAGGTCAGATCGCCATGTTCAATGCCTATCCAGACAGCTTCCAGATGCCGGTCTACGCGACTCGTCGCTCGGGCTCGGCGCCGCAGTGGGTGTACGACAACAGCATCAAGAACGCCAGCACTGCCAAGTTGCTCGATGGTGGCAACGGCTTCGCCGATGCTTACGGCGGCATCCCGTTCCCGATTCCGCAGAGCGGGGTCGAGGCGCTGTGGAACCATATCGTTCGCTACCGTGGTTCCAACATCGTGCGTCGTGCCTCGGAAGTGGCAGTGCAGCGCAACGGCGACTATGCACTGGTGACTTCGCAGCAGGAAGCGCTGTTCAAGTACTACAACCCGAAAGGTAGCTATGCGGACCTGAACAACGTCCTGTTCTACTACCTGTCCTTCACCAAGAGCCCGGCACGCTTGGCGGGCGGTGCGACCCTGGTCCACGAGACCATGGACCAGGTCAAGGACCCGCGTCAGGCCTGGGCCTACAATGCCGGTCAGCGTCGCGTGCGTCGTGCGCCGAACCTGGCGTACGACACTCCAATCGCTGCCGCCGACGGCCTGCGCACAGCCGACGACACTGACATGTTCAACGGCGCGCCAGATCGCTATGACTGGAAGCTGGTAGGTAAGAAGGAGATTTACATCCCCTACAACAACTACAAGGTTTCCAGCCCCGAAGTTAAGTACAAGGACTTGCTGCAGCCGGGTCACCTGAACCCTGCGGTTACCCGTAACGAACTGCATCGCGTGTGGGTCGTAGAGGGCAAGCTGAAGCCGGGTGCCCGCCACATCTATTCCAAGCGCACCCTGTTCCTCGACGAGGACAGCTGGCAAGCCGCTGTGGTTGACCAGTACGACGGCCGTGGTGAGCTGTGGCGTGTGTCCGTCGCCTACCTCAAGAACTACTACGACCTACCGACTACTTGGTCTGCGCTGGACGTGTTCCACGATCTGCAGGCCCGCCGCTACCACGTTCAGAACCTGGACAACGAAGAGCCGAACACCATCGACTTCACCCAGGCGATTCCGGATGACGGCTACTTCAAGCCTTCCGCCTTGCGCCGCCGCGGTACTCGTTGATCACGTTGTCTGGCCAGTCCTGAAGCAGGATTACCCCTATCAGTCCTGATTCCAGGACTTCATAACGCCCGATGCAGTGCATCGGGCGTTTTGTAGTTCGGGGTTTGGTTCGGGCGCTTCGGCTTCAGATATCAAAAGCCTTGCGCACCATGCGGCGCGCCTCCGCCGGGTTCTGGGGGCGCGGGGTCAGCAGAATGCTGGCCCTTCCTGAACAAGGGTCATGCATATCAGGACTGGGCAGTAGCGAAAATCAGTCGCCTCGATACTCGCAACCGCTGGTGCAAGTCTCATGGATGCGGACTCTGGATAGCTCGGGCAACAGGGGCTTGAGTTGCTGCCAGATCCACTTGGCCAGGACCTCGCTGGTCGGATTTTCCAGGCCAGGGATCTCGTTCAGGTAGTTGTGATCCAGCTGCTCGTAGAGCGGCTTGAAGATTGCCTTGATCTCTGAGAAGTCTCTGATCCAGCCGGTGTAGGGATCAACTTCGCCTTCTATGTAGATGGCGACTCGAAAGGAGTGACCATGCAACCGACCACACTTGTGCCCAGCAGGCACGTGGGGGAGTCGATGGGCAGCTTCGAACATGAATTCTTTGAACAGTTCCACTCTATTGCGCTCTGAGGATGACGGCCAGGGTGCTGGCCAAAGCAGGCTTAGAGTTTACCAGCTATCCCCTGTCTTGACTCGAAGGACAAGCTTCTTGGGGGGCGCTACTCTGGCTCCTTTCTGGAGCTGGAGTGCAATATTGCAGCAGCTCACCTAGCTGCTTCGCCAGGTAAGTTTGAAAGCGACCATCACGCCAGTATTCGAGGTGGCTGAGAGGGGTATGTCGCTTGTACCAGGGGCCCACTGGCATGGGGACGTCTTCTCGAACAATGTCGGCGTAACCTTGGACGGGCCGCAATGGATAGCCAAGCAGATCGGCCGGTGCATAGACGTTTACCCAGCGCGCTTGGCGCTGTAGCACCTTATCCAGGCAATGTCCGGGAAAACGGATGGGTTGCACGGGGTCGTAGGCAAAGGTGAAAAGCGGGATATTGCAGCCAAACGTCATGATGCCGGCCAGCGTCTCCAGCGCTAAGAACGGATCGCGCGGACCACTCGGTGTGGAGTTCAGTTTCTGTTGGTCCCAGATGTAGTTGGAGATGATGTGGCCGCCGAGCGAGTGGGCCAGCACCACCAGTGGAGTAGTAGGGCCGACTTTTGCCCTTAGGGCATTCAGACCATTACGGATTTGTTGGTGGACCTGCTCGTAGGTGGTGTCATAGGCCTGACTTACCTTGCGATAACCGCTGGCATCTCCAAGAAATAGAGTCACCAGGCGACGCATCCAGCGCCAACGGACGGGCTCGCGTTCGAGTTTCTCCAGATAGGCCAGTTCACGCTTGTCGAGGACATCAGCCCAGTACAGCGATTGAAAGGCTACCGAATCAGCGACGGGCCCCAATCGGCGTTGCAGCCCATGGATCAGCTCTCGGGCGTACGCATGTTGTCCATCGACGTCGCAGGAGTCTTGCTGGGTGCCTATGCCATGGATGATCGCGATCGCGAGTTGCATCAAAATCCTCCTTGATTTCGAGCGCTCCAACCTGCTGCGCCGAATGTTGGCCCTTCAGTTCACAGAAGTTGCAAGCACTCGCTGAGTCGGCCGCTATCCGCCAGCTCGAGAAACTCATCGCCCATTCGCTGGCTCTCGTTCATTGCTTTGCGCCAGTAACGCTCCCGTGCGTCGTCGTCCCCCAGGTAGCGCTTGAAGTCGTTCCGGTCGGGTAGTTTTCCGTGGGGGAGGGTAGCCAGGTATTGGCGGGAGGGGGCAAGTAGCAACACGTCCTGCAGACGGTCTGCGTCGCCTTTTCGCCAGGGCAAGCTCTTATCGAACCAGCCGGGGATTACCTTGTCGGTAAAGTGCGGATAAAGAACGATATCGTTGCCGCGATAGGGCAGGTCCAGATGATAGTCGAGCAGGCCACCGTCTCGATATGTACCCGGTCCAACACCTGGTATGTCACGCACGCCTTGCATCACCATCGGAATGGAGCCGGAGGCGAGCAAGGCATGGCGCAGATTGTCGACCCCCAGCAGGTGGTAATGGGAGGGGAAGTCATCGAGGGCATGCAGGGGAGGGTGCTGTCGTGGGTCATGAAGGATGACCCGCTCGAAATGTCGGCCCAACCTGACTCGGCCAAGCAGGTTGTTGCCGATCACTGACGAAAGTCCAAGCCCCAGAACTCCTTTGTGATCTTGAGCAAGCAGGCCATGGCTTTTGACCACCATCACATTGAGGCGGTAGAGCGAGTTTCCGAGTATTTGCGCATCCTGACCTTGCAAGAGGTCTTCCAGCATCAGGCCACATAGTCGGCTGACTTCCGCCATTGAAACGCCCTTGGGAAAGCGCTGTTTGGTGTACAGGTCGCCAAGGCGGCGAAGACCGGCAACCGCGTCCGGCAGGCAGGCACTTGCAAAGCGCCAGGCACCGATGGATGCACCTATCAGGGCACGCTCGCGCGGAGCGCGTGGTAGCCAGTCCCCGAACAGCGCCAGGTCCAGGCCCTGAATGCCCAGGGCCTTGGGTCCGCCAGCCGCGCCCGGCAGTACGCCAACGTCAGCTGGCTTCAGGCCTTCTTCACGTATGCGTGAGAGCGCGCGTTTTCCTGCACGTAGGGTGAGGGATGGGAACTTGATCTGAACGGCGCTCATGCAAGCCTCCGAGATACGAGATGGCGATTATAGTGCCGCATGCATCGACACCAAGTTGCTTCACCGGCTGAATGATGCTTTCCGCGATTGCTATGGTTTATCGGTTGCGTTTAAGCAAATTCAGCTTCAATTAAGTGGCTCCAGGTAACTTGTCTCCATCGAAATCAGACAGTCCGCTAGGAGCTGAGCCATGAAGAAACTCGCTACTCTGTTCGCCGCCACCGCTGTTCTTGCCGCTGCCGGCATGGCTCAAGCTCGTGATCTTGGCCCGGACGAGGCCCTCAAGCTGCGTGATGCAGGGACCATTCAATCCTTTGAGAAGCTGAATGCGGCAGCGCTTGCCAAGCACCCTGGCGGAACCATCAATGAGACCGAGCTTGAAGAGGAATACGGGCGCTACATCTACCAGGTGGAGTTGCGCGATGCCCAAAGCGTGCAATGGGATCTTGAGCTTGACGCTATCAGTGGCCAGATCCTCAAGGATCACCAGGACGACTGATGCGCTGGGTCTTGCGCTACAGCGGAATCATCGCCCTGATCTTGGCCTGCTTCGCTCTTGAGGCGATGGCGCGGGACCTGGATCAGGACGAAGCGCTGAAACTCCGCGAAGAGGGTGTCATTCTTCCCCTTGACCAGCTCATGCGCAGCGCCCTGGGGCAATACCCTGGGGCGCGCCTCCTTGAGGCCGAGCTGGAAGAGGAGGATGACGTCTACATTTACGAGGTGGAATTGCTGACTGCCGACGGTACAGTGCGCGAACTGGAACTGGATGCTCGGGACGGGCGCATCCTGAAGGATGAGGAAGACGACTGATGCGCTTGTTGTTGGTGGAAGACCATGTGCCACTGGCGGATGAACTGACCAGTAATCTGGGACGGCAGGGATATGCCGTGGACTGGCTCACGGATGGCCGTGACGCGTCGCATCAGGGAGCCAGTGAGCCTTATGACTTGATCATCCTTGACCTTGGGTTGCCGGGCAAGCCGGGGCTGGATGTGCTGCGAGAGTGGCGCGCAGGTGGTGTCGCGACTCCGGTGCTGGTGTTGACGGCCCGCGGCTCATGGGCTGAGCGAATCGAGGGGCTCAAGGCAGGGGCCGACGACTACCTGACCAAACCATTCCACCCTGAAGAGCTGGCCCTGCGCATCCAAGCCTTGCTCCGCCGCGCTCATGGGCTGGCCAACCAGGCACAGCTGGAGGCTGCTGGCTTGCAGTTGGATGAAAGCCGTCAATGCGTGAGTCGAAATGGTGAGGAAGTTCAGCTCACCGCGGCTGAGTTTCGCTTGCTACGTTACTTCATGCTTCATTCTGGTCAGTTGCTCTCCAAGAGCCACCTGGCTGAGCACCTTTACGATGGTGAAACGGAGCGCGACTCCAATGTCATCGAGGTCCATGTGAACCACCTGCGGCGCAAGCTGGGGCGGGAGGTGATCGAGACACGAAGGGGGCAAGGCTACCGTTTCACCGGTGGGAACCGATGAGTTCGATCCAGCGTCGGCTCAGTCTTGGTCTGATCGGCACCTTGCTGTTTGTCGGGCTGGTACTGGCGCAGACGAGTCTCTGGTTGTTCGACCTGGGTTTGCGGCGTTACCTCACCCAGGGGCTGCAGAGCGAAGCTGAATTGCTGCTGGGGTCGCTAGTCCGGGGGCCGAGCGGTCTCCAACTGGACGAGCAGCGTCTCAATCCTGCTCACCAGCAGCCGTATTCCGGTCGCTATTTCATTATCCAGTTGGACGATCATCCGTGGCGTTCCCGCTCACTCTGGGACAGCGAGCTGGCGATGCCGGCTCAGGTAGGCCTTGCTCCAGGGTTGCTGAAAGGGCCTGGGGGGCAGGAGCTACTGGCTTGGCGTGGTGATTACCGTCGCTTCGGTCGTCAGGTCCGGATTGTCGTGGCGCAGGACTACACCCCGGTGCTGGAAAGCTTCCGCAGGATCCAGTGGACGGGCATGGCGCTTGGGGTTGTAGGGTTGTCGCTCATTCTCGCCTTGCAGCGCATTACCGTGCGCCGGGCCTTGCGACCCCTGGAGGAAGTGCGTCAGCAGATCGCCCAGTTGCAGCAGGGGCAACGCAGCGAGCTCGACCAGCGGGTGCCGCACGAGCTGGAACCGCTGGTGGCCCAGATCAACCACTTGCTGGCGCATACGGAGGGTACATTGATGCGCTCGCGCAATGCCCTCGGCAACCTGGGGCACGCACTGAAAACCCCCTTGGCGGTGTTGATGAGCCTGACTGAGCGTGACGAGATTCGCGCCATGCCAGAGCTACGTGCGAGGCTGCGTGACCAGTTGGAGCAGATCGAGCAGCGTTTAGGGCGTGAGCTGGGGCGCGCGAGGATGGCCGGTGAGGCACTGCCGGGCGCGCATTTCGATTGTGCAGCAGAGTTGCCGAGCTTGCTTGCGACCTTGACCATGGTTCATGGCTCCGGTCTTGATCTGGTCTGGCAAGCGCCAGAGGGGCTGCGCTTGCCGTGGGACCGCGAGGATCTTCTGGAACTGCTCGGTAATCTCCTGGACAACGCCTGCAAGTGGGCCGACAGCAAGGTGAGCCTGACCATCTCAGCGGAGAAGGAGGGATACAGCTTGTGTGTAGACGACGATGGCCCCGGCATTGCGGAGGGGAAGCGTGAAGAGGTGCTCAGTCGTGGAACCCGTCTGGATGAGCAGGTGGCTGGGCATGGGCTCGGGCTTGGCATCGTGCGTGACATTGTCGATGCCTGGGGCGGACGCATGAGTCTTCTCGACAGCCCCTTGGGCGGTTTGCGCGTTCGCGTTGATTTGTCCCCGCGAAGCCCGGCAGGCAAGCCCGCTTGACCTGTCTCAGCGCAGGAGTGGTAGGCGCTGATACGCTTCAATCAATCGATATTGAACAGGAAGGCAATATGCATCCCTTCGACTCGCCGCAGCCGCCACGCCTGGCAGTGCTTCTAGGTTATGCGGGACTCTTGCCCTTCGTAAGCGGTGCTTTGGGCATCTGGTTCACCCCTGTAGGTTGGCGGCCGTTGGTGTTGGCGGCTCTGCTGGACTACGCAGCGGTGATCCTGGGATTCATGGGGGCTATTCATTGGGGATTGGCGATGCGGGCCCATGAGGAGAGCGAGGCCGCCCGTTTGCAGTTGGGGCTTTCAGTGATACCGGCATTGCTCGGTTGGTTCGCTGTAGCGGCGGTGTTGCCGGTATTGTTGGCTATAGGGTTGTTGCTGGTGGCCTATATAGGCCTTTACCTGGCCGATCTGCATGCGGTGCGCCTTGGATTGGCACCGGCATGGTACGGACCGTTGCGTCGTCCACTGACGTTTGCCGTGGTCGTTTGCCTACTGGTTACCTGGTGCGGGTTACTGCTTGCTTAACCAGCGTTCCAACCAGTCGAGGGCTTGATGGCGTCGCTCCTTCCAGGGACCTTCGAGTACGAGGTACGGTCGGTGATGTTGGTCCAGCCAGTCTCGGCAGTCATTGAAGAACGCTTTGCGGTCAGCCAGTTGTGGCTGGCACCGCTGGCCGTCGTCGATCCACTCCATTTGCTCGGGGCTCAGCAGGAAATGAAAGTCGTATCGCCGGGCCAGCAGTTCGGACTCCAGCCAGCCGGGGCAGGCCCCAAACAGCCTTTGGCTCCAGAGCAGGTTGCTCAGCAGATGGGTGTCGAGGATCAGCAGGGGCGGACGTTCAGCTCGCGCGGCATCCTCCCAGGCAAGCTGGCCACGGGCGATGGCGGGAATGTCGGCATAGCAGGTGTCACGCTGTTGCTCATCGATGAAGTGGCGGACGTACTCCCCGACGATGAGCCCGCCAGCCGCTGCCTGGATCTCGTTGGCCAAGGCGCTCTTGCCGCTGGATTCCGGCCCCGTCAGAGCCAATATCTTCATGCCGCCGCCAGGACCGGGTCGCGACGCCATGCATTCCAGCCTTGCACGGCGAGCAAAGTGAAAAGCGCATAAAGGGCTGCTGTGAGGTACAGGCCCTTGTCGAGGAACAGCACGACAAAAAGCACGTCCAAGGCAATCCAGAGTAGCCAGCACTCAACGCGCTTCTGAGCCATCCACCACTGGGCTACCAGGCTGAATGCAGTCAGGCCAGCGTCCATCCAGGGGGCTGCTGCATCGGTCCAGTTAGCCATGGCATAGCCAAGGGCCATGCTGCCCGCAGTGCCGGCCAGCATGCCGATACCCAACTGTGCAGAGGTCAATCGGCTTACCTGGCGGCCACCTTGACCAGCGCTGCTGCGGGTCCATTGTCGCCAGCCATAAAGTTGCAGGGCGGCATAGACGAGTTGCAGGAGCATGTCCGAATAGAGTTTCACTTCGAAGAATATCCAGCTGTACATCAGCACCATGACGAGGCCGATCGGCCAGCACCAGGGATTCTGTCGGGTGGTGAGCCAAACGGCCAGGACGCCAAGGGCAGCGGCGGAGAGTTCAAGCGGTGACACGAGAAGGCCTCAAAGCGTGGACGGGCAATTGTACCGACTTGCTCGTCCAGGTGCCGCGTAACGCATGGGCTTTCTGCCTCACTTTGGCTCGTCATCTCTGTTAGGATTTCGCCCCGCCGTGGATGGGCATGCTTGACAACCCGTCGTTTCGGAACCAGTGCCAATGGCTCTAGGTCTATCACGGCCAGCCTCACTGGGCTTACAGCTATCCGCACACTCAGCATGGGCCACCTTTAAGGCGAGCCTCGGGGGAATGTTTTGATGGATTTCATGACGGCCATGCAGGCCATCATTCTAGGGATTGTCGAGGGACTGACAGAGTTCCTTCCGATATCCAGTACTGGGCACCAGATCGTGGTCGCCGACTTGCTGGGCTTTACTGGTGAGCGTGCCATTGCCTTCAACATCATCATCCAGCTTGCGGCCATCCTGGCCGTGGTCTGGGAGTATCGGAACAAGATCATCGAAGTGGTAGTTGGGCTGCCAACCCAGCAAAAGGCGCAGCGTTTCACCGTTAACCTGCTGGTCGCCTTCCTGCCCGCCGTTGTGCTTGGCGTCTCGTTTGCCGACCTTATCCACCACTACTTGTTCAACCCGATCACTGTGGCGAGCGCACTGGTGGTCGGAGGTGTCGTGATGCTTTGGGCCGAGCAGCGCACTCACCGAATCCAGGCGGAAACAGTCGATGACATGTCCTGGAAGCATGCCTTGAAGGTCGGTTGCGCTCAGTGCCTGGCACTGATCCCGGGTACGTCTCGATCCGGCGCAACGATCATCGGCGGCCTTCTGTTCGGTCTTTCCCGCAAGGCAGCTACAGAGTTTTCCTTCTTCCTCGCAATGCCTACCATGGTCGGCGCTGCCGTTTACTCCGGGTACAAGTACCGCGACCTGTTCCAGCCAGGCGACTTGCCGGTCTTCGCGCTGGGCTTCGTGGTGTCGTTCATCTTCGCAATGATCGCCGTGCGCGGGCTGCTGAAGTTCATTGGTAGCCACAGCTATGCCGCCTTTGCCTGGTACCGAATCGGCTTCGGTCTGTTGATCCTGGCGACCTGGCAATTCGGCATGATCGACTGGTCGACTGCCCAAGGCTGAGGCCTGTTCCAGGATTGTGGATCAAGGCGTGCTCCGGGCACGCCTTGTTCGTTTCCGGGGGGGGGGGCTAAAACCCGGTCGGAAACTGAATGATGAAGCGCGTCCAGCCGTCCGCTGATTCGCAGCGGATCTCGCCGCCATGGGCCCGTATGATGGAGCGAGTAATGGCCAGTCCCAGGCCAGCGTGCTCTCCGCCTTCCCGTCGAGCCGGATCAGCACGGACGAATCGGTCAAAAAGCCTTGGAATAAGCTCGGCAGCGATGACCGGCCCTGTGTTCGCAACGGTCAGGCGCAGGCCACACGCATCGTGTTCCAATTTCAGATCGATGGCGCCTCCAGCAGGCGTGAAGCGCAGGGCGTTATCCAGCAGGTTGGAAAGCGCACGCTGAAGCAGGCCCTGGTCAGCACTGACGCGCGCTTCGCCGGTGCGGCTGATCTGCACCTCGCCTTCTTCGGTCAGCGGGCTATAGAACTCGATCAGGGCATCCAGTTCTGCTGTCAGGTCGAGTGGCTCACGGCGAGCGGTAATCAGGCCGTGTTCCGCTTTGGCCAGAAACAGCATGTCGCTCACCATCTGCGCCAGCCGCTGCAGCTCTTCTAGATTTGAATGCAGCGTTTCGCGGTATTCGTCTGCGCGCCGGGGATGGCTTAGGGTGACTTGGGTCTGTGTTAGCAGGTTCGACAGTGGGGTGCGGAGCTCGTGGGCGATGTCTGCCGAGAATGCGGACAGCCGTTGGAAACCGTCGTCCAGGCGTGCGAGCATGGCATTGAAGGCCCCCGCCAGCTCCACCAGTTCCTGCGGCACGCCATCCTCAGTGAGGCGGGTGGTGAGCGAACTGGCCGACACCCCAGCGGCAACATTGGCCATCTGATGCAGGGGCCGCAGGCCCTGGCGCGCGACCCAGGCACCGAGCAGTGCCGTAGCCAGCGCGGAAAGCCCGACTGTAAGCCAGATCAGTGCCTGCATCCGTTCGAGAAAGTGCTGGTGATGGGTAATGTCCAGCAGCAGCGTGATGTCTGCGGAGCTCGGCCCGTCAAGCCGTAAAGGCGCGCGGAGCACCCGGTAGTCGATGCCACCTTCGCGCCAGCGTTGCAGGCCTGGCCGGGGCGGGGGAGAGGTGCTCTGTCCCGTCAGGGTATTGAACCAGATTCGCCCATCGTTGCCGTCGATGCGCAGGTCAAGGTCCGGGTGTTGGGTCAGCACTTGCCGCAAGGCGGGTAAGCTCTCGGGAAGTGCCGCCGCTGTGTCGACCTGCCTTAACGCGCTTTGGAACAGCTCAAGACGGCCTTCGAGCAGCTGCTGGTCGAGCTCAATGAAGTGCGCTTCGCTGGCTCGACTGAAGAGGGCGCCTGCGACCAGCGACACCGTTGCCGTGCAGGCGGCGAAGAGCAGGCTCATTCGGGCGGTGAGGGAAAGCCTGCGCATCATGGTTCGCGGGCCTCAAGGACATAGCCGATTCCGCGTATGGTGTGGATCAGCTTGGGTTGGAAGGCGTCATCCACCTTCGCGCGCAAGCGGCGGATAGCGACTTCGATGACATTGGTTTCGCTGTCGAAGTTGATGCCCCAGACCCGTGAAGCGATCAGTGCTTTTGGCAGCACTTCACCCCGGCTGCGGAGCAGGAGCTCCAGTAGGGCGAACTCCTTGGACGTCAGGTCAATTCGCTGGCCGTTGCGCTCCACGCGACGACTGAGCAAGTCCAGGCGCAGGTCGACGGCTTCGAGGACAGTGTCCTGCGGCATGGGACTGCCGCGGCGCAGCAGGGTACGAACTCGCGCAAGCAACTCGGCAAAGGCGAAGGGCTTCACCAAGTAATCGTCGGCGCCTAGCTCAAGCCCTTGCACCCGGTCCTCGATGGCGTCTCGGGCCGTCAGGAACAAAACTGGTTGTTGCAGGCCTGCCTCACGCATGGCTGCCAATACCTGCCAACCGTCGCGGCCTGGGAGCATCACGTCCAGGATCACCAGGTCGTGCTCACCGCTCACGGCGCGCGTTTGGCCGCTGAGCCCATCGGTGGCGAGTTCGACGAGAAATCCAGCCTCGGTCAGGCCCTTTCGCAGGGACTGGCCGGTCTTGGGTTCGTCTTCGACAATCAATAATTTCATGGCGTACTCATGCTGAATCTCGCTGCCTTATACCGTTGTTACCGGGGAAGAGGCGCAAACTGACAAAGATGTAACACTTGGGGGCTGGCTTGCATTCGATTTTTCAGCAGTCGCCAGGGTGTATACAATTGGCCAGATTCAATCCTCAGGTCCGCCCTATGCAACACCCTGCCGAACAATCGCCGCTGGGCAAGTCCAGCGAATATGTCAGCACCTACAGCCCTTCACTGCTGTTCCCCATCTCGAGGGCCACCAAGTGGAACGAGTTGGGGTTGACTGCCAGTAATCTGCCTTATGTGGGCGTGGATTACTGGAATTGCTATGAGCTGTCCTGGCTGACCGCATCAGGTAAACCCGTCGTGGCTATTGGTGAGTTCGCCATCCCTGCGGACTCGCCGAACATCATTGAGTCAAAATCCTTCAAGCTCTACCTGAACTCCTTGAATCAATCCGTGTTCAGCAGTGCGACTGAGTTGGAACGCGTTCTGGAGCAGGACCTCTCTGCGACCGCAGGTGCTCCCGTAAAGGTGCGCGTACGAACCCTGGTTGAGGTAGAGGCCGACGGTGTGGCCAAGCTGCCCGGAACCTGCATTGATGATCTCGATGTGAACATCAGCAATTATGAGCAACCGCAGCCCGGTTTGCTGCGTGCCGATGCTGGCCAGTTGGTTGAGGAAAGCCTGCACAGCCATCTGCTCAAGTCCAATTGCCCTGTCACCGGGCAGCCGGACTGGGGCACCTTGGTGGTGCAGTACAAGGGTTCGAAGCTCGAACATGCGAGTTTCCTCGCTTACCTGGTGAGCTTCCGCCAGCATGCGGATTTCCACGAGCAGTGTGTCGAGCGGATCTTCCTCGATCTACAGAAGCTGCTGCAGCCGGAGCTGCTGACGGTCTATGCCCGCTACGTGCGTCGTGGTGGCCTGGATATCAACCCATACCGCAGCACCCACGAGCAACCTGTCGACAACCGTCGCCTCGTACGTCAGTGAATGAAAACCCCTGCACCCGAGGCCGGGGTTTTGCATCTGTGTGCTGGGTCAGATACCCATGTTCGCTAAGCTTTGCAGGATGTTGCGCAGGGTGACGGTGAGAGTTGGATGGCGTGTTTCGAAACGCTCCACGGCCAGATTGACGCCATCTACCAGCGACGCGTCCGGAGCACTGGCGGCATCACGCGCCAGGCGCAACTCGATCTCTTGCATCAGTTCGATGAGTGATGCGCGCTCATCGTCATCCAGCGGCGGGTCCTCGGCCAGTTGATCGCGTAGGTCTTGCAGTTGCTGCTGCAGGCGTTCAGGCATCTTGTGCTTCCTCTTCCAATGACTCTGGAGTGGACCTTCGCTGATTACCAAAGGTCCCGCATGCCTACAGATTAATCCAGCCAGGGCTGGCCTGCCTGATACGGGTCAAGTGGGACTCGTTGTCCATATGTCGGCTTCACGGTTTTTCGCCCTTTTGCCGACGGACTGCAAGATCGACGAGGCATGGCCCGAGCTCACCGAGGTGGTCAATCACTGAATGTGCGCCCAGTCGGTAGAGCTCCAGGGTTGCCACTGCGCGAAGGCGATCGCGTTCTGTACTGTCGAGTGCGCGCCAGTCGGATGGAGCCTTGCCGCAGAGCACCCCGCTCGTGGCCAGTCCGATGGTCCAGAGCCCCGCATTCAGGCCTGCCTGCAGCAGGCGGGGGGATGCGCTGACCACGACACAGCCGGCCAGCCTGTCGACACCCAGGCTGCTCAATGCTTGCCAGCATTGGTCGGGCGCCGGCCAGGGGCGGCCAGCGACGGGGCTGCTGCCAGGCAGCCAGGCGGGTAGGGGGGTAGCGAGGTTCGCGCAGGTCTTCGGCGGCAGCTCGTCGAGCCAAGCGCAAGGGACCCCCTGAAACGCCTCGGGTTCGGCTAACTGCTCCAGATCTGTAACGGTTTCGGAGTGTTCAAGCGCAGCCTGTTGCAGGTGCTGCTCGAAAAGCTCTCGCTGCGCAGTGGTGGCTGGCGCACCCAAGGCGTGAGCAAGTGCTGCGTCCGCTGGAAGAGCGCAAGCTTCCGCCAGTCTTCCTGCTGGACAGTCGGGCAGCAGTCGGCCGAGTGCCACGGGCAGGGTTCGGGCGCCGAAGTCGACCAGGCAGCCAGAGAGACCAAAGAGGATTGCGTTGAAGCGAGGCGGTGGGTTGCGAGGCATGGGCGTCATCCTGACGATATCGCCACAAGTTAATTGCCAGAAGTGACGCTTATGTGACGTCTTGAAGTCAGCGGCTTTGGGTCAACAGACGGCGAAGGGTATCTGGCACGGGAATTGGTCTGTTGCTGTCGTGATCGATCCAGACCAGTTTGCAGTGCCCTTCGCCATAGGGTGTGTCAGGGGTCTCGAGTGTACCGAGGCGATGCTCGACGACCAGGCTGCTTCTCCCCAAGGCACCGGCGTATAGCTGGATGACTACCGTTGCCGGGTGTACCACTGGCCTGAGGTATGTGTGTAGCGTCTGCAGCACCACCGGCCCATGGGGTACGTTGTTCATGGCGATGCCGAGGCTCTCGAACCACGCAACGCGAGCTTCTTCCAGATACTGGATGTAGAGCGTGTTGTTGACGTGGCCGTAGCTATCCATATCGCCCCAGCGAACTGGGATATGGGCAGTATAAAGTAACGTTTTTTCCTGCATCGACGCTGTCCGCTATGCTGGCTGGGCGGGGGGATGCCTTATACTGCGCGCCCTGCACAGGCGGTCGCGCGCCGCCACACTACGTTTCTCAAGGAGAGTCTGCAATGTATTTGAACGGTGCTCGGTGGGTCGATCGCCTTGGTCGCCTGGTTACCTGCCTTGGCCTGACACTGCTCCCCGTGTTCGTCAGCGCGTCCGAAGATGATCCGTGGGAAGGCGTCAACCGGGCGATCTTTCGTTTCAATGACACCCTCGACATCTACGCGCTCAAGCCGGTTGCCAAGGGCTACCAGGCCGTCACTCCGCAGTTTCTGGAGGACGGTGTTCACAACATCTTCGGCAACATTGGCGATGTGCGTAACCTGGCCAACGACCTGTTTCAGGCCAAATTCCACGCTGCGGGAGTCGACACGAGTCGGCTGATCTTCAACACCAGCTTCGGTCTGCTGGGTTTCTTCGACGTTGCGACCAAGATGGGCCTGCAGCGCAATGATGAGGATTTCGGTCAGACCCTCGGTTACTGGGGCGTTTCCAGCGGCCCCTACGTCGTGTTGCCGCTCCTCGGTCCAAGCACCGTACGGGATGCGGGTGGCAAGATTCCCGATACGTTCGCTTCGCCGTACAGATACATTGATCACGTACCGACCCGTAACGTGACCCGTGCCGTGGACGTCGTAGATGAGCGTGCCAGCCTGCTCTCTGCCGAGAAGATGATCACGGGTGACAAGTACATCTTCATTCGTAACGCCTTCCTGCAGAACCGCGAATTCAAGGTCAAGGATGGCGAGGTGGTGGACGACTTCTAAGTCATACCCAATGCACGAAAGGCGGCCACTTGGCCTAATGCCAGTCAGTTAAGCATTTAGCCCAGCCCCGTAAACGGGAGAAGGGACCGAAAGCCTAGTCTGATTGGCATTGGCTACGTGGCCGCCTTTTTGTTTCCATTCTTTGCCGGGGATCAGCAGATCCGAGTGACGGCGAAGCTGCGCCGCGCGGTCGTTGTTGGAGAGGTCTGGGCATGAGGTGGGGTATTGCCTGCCTCGATGCTCAATAACGGCCTTGTTGAGCGACTGCATCCTGATGAAACGGAGCGTCTCGCTCTCGTGGCGGTCATCCAGCTCCATGCTTTTTCTCTTTTCTGATCGCTGAAACTCAATGAGCCTCTTATAACTTCCGGCGATTTCTGATGTAAAGGCGGGGCCTGGCCCGCTTGACTGGCTTGAATCGCCCAGCGGATGGGAGTACCGTCTGCGCCTTGAAGCGAACCCCCGTAATCGTACTCGGGCCTTAGGTCGGGTGCTTAGGTCAACCCATCCCTGGCGCCGTTTGCCTGGATACTCCATGCACAATCCCAGTGCCAAGCTGCTGATTATTGATGATGACGAGGTAGTGCGCGCGAGCCTCGCGGCCTACCTGGAAGACAGTGGGTTCAGCGTTCGACAGGCCAGCAACGGCCTGCAGGGGCTGCAGGACTTCGAGCGGGAGCGCCCGGACGTAGTGATCTGCGACCTGCGCATGCCCCAAGTCGATGGCCTGGAACTGATCCGCCGTATTTCGGAGTTGGAAGCTGAAACCCCGGTAATCGTGGTATCCGGCGCCGGCGTCATGAGTGATGCCGTCGAAGCCTTGCGCCTGGGCGCTGCGGACTACCTGATCAAACCCCTGGAAGACCTGGCTGTGCTCGAGCACTCGGTGCGTCGTGCGCTTGACCGTGCCGCATTGCGGCTGGAGAACCGTCGCTATCGCGAGAAGCTGGAGACCGCCAACCGCGAGCTTCAGGCCAGCCTGCATCTGCTGCAGGAAGACCAGAACGCGGGGCGTCAGGTGCAGATGAACATGCTGCCGGTGACGCCTTGGGAGGTCGATGGCCTCAAGTTCGCGCACCAGATCATTCCGTCGCTCTATCTCTCCGGGGATTTCGTCGACTATTTTCGCGTCGACGAGCGCCGCGTTGCGTTCTACCTGGCCGACGTTTCCGGCCATGGAGCTTCTTCGGCATTCGTTACGGTGTTGCTCAAGTTCATGACCACCCGCCTGCTCTACGAGTCCCGGCGCAACGGTACGCTGCCCGAGTTCAAGCCTTCCGAGGTGCTTGGGCATATCAACCGTGGCCTGATCAACTGCAAGTTGGGCAAGCATGTGACGATGTTGGGCGGCGTAATCGACGAAGATAGTGGAAAACTGACCTACAGCATTGGTGGGCACCTGCCTCTACCCGTGATGTTCAGTGAAGGTAAGGCCAGTTATCTGCCCGGCAAGGGTTTGCCGGTGGGGCTGTTCGAGGAGGCGAGCTATGATGATCAAGTCATCGATCTGCCGTCGTCCTTCAGTCTGACCTTGCTTTCTGACGGTATTCTGGACCTTTTGCCCGGCGATACCCTCAAAGAGAAAGAAGCAGCGTTGCCGGACATGGTATGTGCTGCTGGTGGCAGTCTGGATGGCTTGCGAAAGGTATTTGGGCTGGCCAGCCTGGGCGAGATGCCGGATGATATTGCCTTGCTGGTGTTGAGCAGGAACGTTGCATGAGTACCGGTAAAATTCAGTTCGCCGAAATGGACGGTACCTTCGTCCTCAAGTTTGTCGGAGAAATCCGACTGACCTTGTGTTCGGCCCTGGATTCCACCATCGAAAAGATTTTCACAGCGCTGAACTTCTCGGCGATCGTCATCGACCTCACGGAGACCCGGAGCATTGACAGCACTACGCTGGGCCTGTTGGCCAAGCTGTCCATCCTTTCGCGGCAGAAAGTAGGGTTATTGCCGACTGTGGTGACCACTCACCCCGATATCACTCGGCTGCTCCAGTCCATGGGCTTCGACCAGGTATTCAATATCGTCGGTAATCCGGTGCCATGTCCGGAGTGCCTGGAAGACCTGCCGCCGCAGGACCAGACCGAAGAGATCGTCCGTAGCAAGGTGCTCGAAGCGCACCGCATCCTGATGGGGCTCAACGAGTCCAACCGCGAAGCCTTCCACGACCTCGTCAGCGCGCTCGAGCGTAGCTGATTCCGGACTTACCCAAACCTTGATTGAAGCGCACAGCCATACGGCTGTGCGCAGCTGTTGATTAGCTTCGGGCGGCCAGCAGGGCCTCCAACTTCTCCTGGTCACGGGCGAACAGGCGGATACCTTCTGCCAGCTTCTCGGTTGCCATAGCGTCATCGTTCAACTGCCAGCGGAAATGTGCTTCGTCGAGCACGAGGCGCTCTTCACCTTGTGCGCCAGGGCTGAGTTTGCGATCCAGCGGGGATTGGTCGTCCGCCAACTGCTGAAGGAGTTCCGGGCTGATGGTCAGGCGGTCACAGCCGGCCAAGGCCTCGATCTGCCCCAGATTTCGGAAGCTGGCGCCCATCACCACGGTCTTGTAGCCATTGGCCTTGTAATAACGATAAATGCGCGAAACCGACTGCACGCCAGGGTCGTCTGCCCCGCTGAAATCGTGACCTTCAGCCTTCTTGTACCAGTCGTAAATGCGACCGACGAACGGGGAAATGAGGAACACTCCTGCATCGGCGCAGGCTGCCGCCTGAGCGAAATTGAAGAGCAGGGTCAGGTTGGTCTGAACGCCGGCGCGCTCCAGTTGTTCAGCTGCGCGGATACCTTCCCAGGTGGACGCGATCTTGATGAGTACTCTCTCGCGCCCAACCCCTGCCTGCTCATAGAGGCCGATCAGGCGCTCGGCACGGCGCAGCGTAGCGTTGGTGTCAAATGACAGGCGCGCATCGACTTCCGTGGAAATTCGTCCTGGGATCACCTTCAGTATCTCTTGGCCAACCGCAACGCCGAAGCGGTCGCACGCCAGCCCAAGATCGCCCTGGCTGCCTGCGACGGCGCCGTCCAGCAGCTCCGCATAACGCGGCATGGCGGCGGCCTTGAGCAGCAGGGAAGGGTTGGTCGTGGCATCCACCGGCTTGAGGCGGACAATGGCGTCCAGATCACCGGTATCGGCGACCACGGTGGTGTATTGCTTGAGTTGGTCCAGCTTGGAGGTCATGGCAAAACCTTGTCGTGGTGGATGGGGTGACCTTACCCGAGCCGCTATGGCGGCTCAACGGGTGCGTAAGGCCTTTTTACAGGCTTCACGAGTTGACCCGCAGACCGTGCGACGAAGTTCCCTTGAAAGGACGAAGCGCATCGTTTGGCCACGACAAGCCTGCGATCAAACAGAAGGTGGGGATGCCGAAAGGCGGGCTGCCCGCCCGCAGGCCGAACCAGTCAGTGTCCGCGCAGTAGCTCCGCTGCTTGATCGAGTAGCGTCAGGGGGGCGTTCGTTTTGTGCACGTCCACCGACAGCAGTTGACGGAAACGCCGGGCGCCAGGGAAACCCTGGGCCAGGCCCAGGACATGGCGGGTGATGTGGTGCATTACCCCGCCTTCCTGCAGGTGACGCTCAATGTACGGGCGCATGGCCGCCAGCGCCTCGGCACGGCTGGGCTGGGCGATGGTGCTACCGAACAGCGCAGCATCGACTTCTGCCAGCAGGTACGGGTTGTGGTACGCCTCCCGCCCCAGCATCACGCCATCGAAGGTCTGCAGGTGCTCCAGGCATTCGGCCACGGTCTTGATCCCGCCATTGAGGATGACCTCCAGGTCCGGGAAATCCCGTTTTAGCTGGGCCGCGACGTCATAGCGCAAGGGGGGGATTTCGCGGTTTTCCTTGGGCGAAAGCCCTTCGAGAATGGCGATGCGCGCATGCACGGTGAAACTCCGGCAACCGGTCTCGCGTACCTGGCCCACAAAATCGCAGAGCTCTGCGTAGCTGTCACGGCCGTTGATGCCGATTCGATGCTTGACCGTTACCGGAATCTCCACGGCATCCAGCATGGCTTTCACGCAATCGGCCACCAGCCTCGGGTGGCCCATCAGGCAGGCGCCGATCATGTTGTTCTGCACCCGGTCGCTGGGGCAGCCGACGTTCAGGTTGACCTCATCGTAGCCAGCTTCCTGGGCCATCCGTGCGCACGCCGCCAAGTCTGCTGGCACGCTGCCGCCCAACTGCAGGGCAAGCGGGTGCTCGCTTTCGTCATGCCGCAGAAAGCGCGCCCGATCGCCATGCAGCAGCGCACCGGTCGTGACCATCTCGGTATAAAGCAGCGCGTGACTGGAGAGCTGGCGCAGGAAAAAGCGACAGTGGCGGTCAGTCCAGTCCATCATCGGCGCCACGGAGAAGCGGCGGGACAGGGCGGGGCGCGTGGAGCTGGGGGCTTGTGCTGGGATCATCTGCAACTTCTGGATTACGACTGTCTTCGCATGCAGCTGAGCAGGGCTGCAATGGGAAGAGACACGGATGCGCAGCGATGGTGCGCGGAAACGTTACGCAGTTTATCAGGAAAGCCGCATGCGCCGCTGGCTTGGGCTGGTCGGCTGGTAGCGGGGCGGTTTGCAAGGTATGAACTCGGCGCACAAGGCAGGGCATAATTGGCCTTTTCGCCAAGCTGGAGCCCATTCCATGCAGCTCGATTTTTCCCAGATATCTCCACTGGATGCCTATCGCTGGCTTGCCTCCACGGTCACGCCACGGCCAATTGCCTGGGTTTCCACCCGTTCTGCGGACGGCGTCAGCAATCTGGCGCCGTTCAGCTTCTTCCAGGTCATCAGTGATGATCCGCCGACGCTGATGGTCAACATCAGCACGCGGGATGACGGTGAATTGAAGGACACGCTGCGCAATATCCGTGAAACCGGCGAGCTGGTGATCCACCTGGTACCTTTCGCCAAAGCGGATCTGATGAATGCCAGTGCAGCGCGGTTGCCCCATGGCATCAGCGAGTTCGAGCGCTGTGGGATCGACAGCGAGTCATCAGCGTTGGTACGGGCGCCCAGGGTTTCTGGGGCGCCGGTCGCTTTCGAGTGTCGCCTGGTGGAGGTGCAGCCCTATCCGAAGGCCAATCCGAACTGCCATTTGGTATTTGCCCAAGTGCTCCTAGCGCATATCGACGACGCAGTGCTGACCGAAGCGGGCCGAGTGGACCCACAGCGTATGGACCTGGTGGGGCGCCTCGGCGGCAGCCACTACACCCGCACCCAGGACACCTTCACCCTGATACGACCTGAGTGAGCCCGCTACGACGGCCTCTCAACGACGGGCGAGGTGACGGCGCCACAGCTTGTCGACTTCCACCACGGCACAAGTCGCCACGGCTGTGGCCAGGCACCAGCCCCAACCCAGAACGCTCTGGTCAGCGGTTCCAAACAGCGTCTGGAACGCTGGCACGTAGGTGAAGGCCAACTGCAAGACCACCATCAGCGCGACCATGCCCCAGACCATGGGGTTATCGCGCACGCTGAAATGGGCAGGGCTGTTCACGCGACGGCTGCTGAACAGGTATCCGATTTCTCCGAACACCAGGGCGTTGACCGCCAGCGTGCGGCTGGCCTCCATACTCCACCCCAGTTCCTGCGTGTAGATGAACAAGCCGAGGCTGGCCAGGGTCAGCAGGAGGGATACCAGGAGGATCAACCAGAGCAACTCGGCCGAGAGCAGAGGCGCCTTCGGGTCGCGAGGCGGGCGCTGCATGAGGTCGTCCTCCGCCGGTTCGAATGCCAAGGCCAGGGCCAGGGTAACGGCGGTAATCATGTTCACCCAGAGTATCTGCAGCGGCGTGATGGGCAGCGTCAGTCCCAGGAGGATCGCCGTGAGCAAGACGAATGCCTGGGCGCCGTTGGTGGGCAGAATGAAGAGGATCGACTTGCGCAGGTTGTCGTAGACGGTCCGACCTTCTTCTACGGCATGGGCAATGGTGGCGAAGTTGTCGTCGGCCAACACCATTTGCGAGGCCTCCTTCGCCGCTTCTGTGCCTTTGATGCCCATGGCGATACCGATGTCGGCGCGCTTGAGGGCGGGGGAGTCGTTGACGCCGTCGCCCGTCATGGCCACCCGATCACCGCAGGCCTGGAGGCGCTCCACCAGGCGCAACTTGTGGCTTGGACTGGTGCGGGCGAACACACTGGTTTCGGCCAGGCGGGCGTCTAGCTCGCTGTCGTTCAGTTCATCCAGGTCGGCGCCGGTCAGCGGCGTGCAGGCCGGGAGACCGAGGCGCTCGGCAATCGCCGCAGCGGTGGCAGCATGGTCGCCGGTGATCATCTTTACCTTGATGCCGGCGCTGTGGCACTGGGCAATGGCCCGGATCGCCTCTTCGCGCGGGGGGTCGAGCATGCCGACCAGGCCAAGCAACACGAAACCGCTCTCCAGGTCCGCGTGGTCCAGATCATGGTGGGTGCTGGGGCTCTGGCGGCGAGCCAGGCCGATCATTCGCAGGCCGGAGGCGGCGCCTTCTTCCAGCACTTCGTCCCAGACACGCGGATCCAGCGGCTCGGCCCTCCCGTCTCGCCATTGCTGGTCGCAAACGTCCAGCAGACGTTCCGGGGCGCCGACCAGGTAGATCAGTCCGTTGCCATCGCCGTCGCGGTGCAGGCTGGCGAGATAGCGTCGTTCCGAGCTGAAGGGAATTGCATCGAGCCGGGGCAGTAGCTCTGTCTCTTGGTCTCCGTCCAGCCTAAGTTTGCCGGCCAGGGTGAGCAGGGCCGCCTCGGTGGGGTCGCCTGTGATGCACCACTGGCTGTCGACCTCGCAAAGGCTGGCGCTGTTGGCGAGCAAGCCTGCGCGGCCCAGTTCACTCAGATCGTCGGGCCATTGTTGCGCTGCTTGGCCGTCGGCATGCCGGATCGCGCCCAGGGGGGCGTAGCCAACACCTTCGACGTCGTAGCGGTGGGCGGCGGTGTAGACACGCTGTACGGTCATTTCGTTGCGGGTCAGGGTTCCGGTCTTGTCGGAACAGATCACCGTCACCGCCCCCAGGCTTTCCACGGCAGGTAGACGGCGGATGATCGACTGGCGCCGGGCCATGCGCTGCACGCCCAGGGCAAGGATGATGGTCAGGACTGCCGGCAAGCCTTCGGGAATCGCGGCTACAGCCAATCCCACGGCGGCCATCAGCATGTCGTTGGCGCTGTAGTCGCGCAGCAGGTACCCGAAGGCGAAAGTGGCCGCGGCCAGTCCGAGAATGATCAGTGTGAGTTGCCGTGCGAAGCGCGTCATATCAGCCAGCAGCGGGGTTTGCAGCTGCTCGACGCTGCCGAGCAGATGACTGATGCGGCCTAGCTCGGTATCGCCCGCCGTTTCCACCACGACGCCAATGCCACTGCCGGCACTGACCAGGGTGCCGGAGTACGCCATGCTGCGGCGGTCGCCGAGGCAGGCATCCGTAGTGACGGCTTCTCGGGTCTTGTCGCTGGGCACGGACTCGCCGGTCAGCGCAGCCTCTTCGATGCGCAAGTCACGGGTCTCCACAAGGCGTAGGTCGGCGGGTACGCGGTCGCCCGCTTCGAGCAGGACCAGATCGCCGGGTACCAGGTTCTCGGCAGGAATCTGGCGCACTTCGCCATTACGCTTCACGCGGCTGTCCAGGGTAAGCAGTTTCTGAATGGCCCGCATGGCCTGCTCGGCCTTGCCTTCCTGGATGAAGCCGACGATGGCGTTGATCAGCACGACGGCGAAGATCACTGCGCTGTCGAGCAACTCGCCAAGGGCGAGGGTGACCAGGGTCGAGGCCAGCAGGACATAGATCAGCAGATTGTGGAACTGCATCAGGAAACGCTTGAACGGGCCTACGCCGGGCCGTTGCGGCAGGCGGTTGTGGCCGTGGGTGGCGAGGCGCCGCTGGGCTTCCTCGTCCGTCAGCCCAGCGGGCCCGCTGTCCAGCCTCTCCAGAGCGGTATCAGCGGATTGTGCGTGCCAAGGCGTTGGGATTGGCGCGTTCATCGTGTCCTCCGTGGCAATGTCTGGGGACAGAGCCTACTTCACTTCAGGCCAATCCATTATTGGCTTGGGTCAGTTCTGACATTTCGGAAAGGAAAGCTGAAAACGATCCAAAAGCGACCTTCATGTAGTCAATAACAGCACCTGGTGCCTGACTGGCAAGGTTGTGGCTTGTCGCCAGCATGGCGCTGCTCCAATGTTCGGCCTTCATGGGACCGGGTAGCGGTGTCCAACGGCGACGTATCGCGCGTCGTGTTCGTCGGGTAGTCACCTCGTACGGAGGTTGGGGCATGTGGAACGTCTTGCAGCAAGGGCTGGCGAGCCTGAGTACGGCCAAGAAGTTGATGCTGGGGTTCGGTGTTGTGCTGGTGTTGACTCTTGTAGTGGCAGGGACTGGCTTTACGGCCTTGCGCGCAGTCGATGAACGAGCACGTCTTCTGGAAGATGTGAGGGCGATCCGCAGCAATGTGCTGACCATTCGGCATACGGAAAAAGACTACGCCTTGAGTGCTGACACTCAGTTTGCCGAGGCGCTGCAGCAGCAGGCCGATGCCATTGCTGCGCGCAGCGAAGCCCTGGGCGTTCGCCTGGAAGGTCCCAGTCACGTGGCCTTGGGCGAGGTGGGCCAGGCGATGGCCGAGTACCGAGGGGCCTTTGACCGCTACGTGGAACTGACCGATAGCCTGCGACTGTCGCTGGAAGCCGCAAACTGGCTGGTGGTCAGTGCCTCCAACAGCCTTGATGTCTTGCAGACTGGCTTGAACGAGGATGGCTTAGACCTTCTGAAAAGCTCGCAGGGCGCCGAAGGTGCGGCGCTGGTGACCCAGGGCGGGCAGATTGGCCGCATTTATCAGTTACTATTGCAGGCGCTCAACCAAGCGCGGTTGCGCCTTGAGCAGAGCCGCAGTTCGGGCGAGGCTGGCACGTCGGATATCCAGGAGGCGGTGGAGGCGCAAAAGCTTGCCGCCGAACTGCGCGATACCATGCAGGACCCAGGCTACGCTGCGGTACTGACCGAAGTGATTGGCAACGTCGACTCCTTCAATGAACGTCTCCGTGAATACACCGCGACCCTTGAGAAGCAGCGTCAGGAATATGCGCAGCTGGAGAAGCAGGCGAAACGTATCGTCGAGGCGGTCGATCAGGCTTATGCCCTGCAGAAGGCGGATATGCAGGCACAGCAGGATGCCAGTTCGATGCTGATTCTGATGGCTGCCGCCCTGGCCCTCGCGATTGGCCTGGCGGCTACGGCAGTCATCACCCTCCTGATAGTGAGGCCCTTGCAGCGCGTGATTGGCCTTGCCCGGCAGATCGCCGAGGGTGACCTGAGTGCCAGCATCGAGGTGCAGCGGCGCGATGAGATCGGCCAACTGATGGCTGCCATGCAAAGCATGTCCAACAACCTGCGTGAAATGGTGGGGCGTCTGCAGGGTGGTGTCACTCAGTTGTCCGTCTCCGCCCAGGCGCTGTCGGCAGTCACCGAGCAGACTCGCATTGGCGTCAACGACCAGAAAGAGGAAACCGACCAGGTGGCCACGGCCATGAGCCAGATGGCTGCGACCGTCCAGGAGGTGGCACGCAATGCCGAAGCGGCGGCGGCCTCTACCGAGTCGGCGGACAGCCGGGTCAATACGGGCAGCCAGGTGGTGCGCCAGACCCTTGATCGGGTCAACCAGCTTGCCCGTGCCATGGAAGAAACCACCAGCAGCATCCAGCAGCTCAGTCAGGACACGCAGAGCATCGGCACGGTGCTGGACGTGATCAAGAACGTGGCCGAACAGACCAACCTGCTCGCGCTCAACGCCGCCATCGAAGCGGCCCGAGCCGGTGAGCAGGGGCGCGGGTTTGCGGTGGTGGCCGACGAAGTGCGGGCCCTGGCGCGGCGCACGCAGCAATCCACTGCAGAGATTGAGCGGCTGATCGCCACCCTGCGTGAGGGTGTGCGCAATTCGGTCATGCATATGCAACAGAGCGGCAGCTTGGTAGAGATGACAGTCCAGGACGCCAACTTGACGGAGGACGCACTGGCCGGCATTGCCGAGGCGGTGACGCTCATCCATCAGATGAATCAGCAGATCGCCGCAGCCGCCGAGCAGCAGAGCGCCGTGGCCGAAGAGATCAATCGGAGCGTTACCAGCATCCGAGACATCGCCGACCAGTCCGCTAGCGCCATGGAGGAGACTGCATCGTCCAGCACGCAACTGGCGCGCCTGGGGCACGATTTGCAGGGCATGGCGGCGCATTTTCGTTTGTGAGTTCGTGGTCGGCCCCCGGACTGAGGTCTCGGCTAGCACAGCCCTCAGTGCCGAGGGGTGTTTCTGCTGCTTTCGTAAGACCTGTCCCACAGTTTTATGAGTTAAGTTTACTGGGCGCTTTGCCATCGCCTAGGCAGCCAGTAGCATCGGCGCATTGCATTGGGGAGTGAAGAATGCGAGCGAAACTGGATGCCTGCCTGAATGCGGTGAACCAGGTGCTGTTGGGCAAGGATGCACAGGTACGCCTGGCGCTGACCTGCTTGCTGGCTCGTGGGCACCTGCTCATCGAGGACTTGCCAGGCATGGGCAAGACCACCCTCGGCCATGCCCTGGCAAGGGTCCTGGGGCTGAGTTTCCAGCGGATCCAGTTCACCTCCGACCTGCTGCCCGGCGATATTCTCGGCACCTCCGTTTTCGACAAGGACAGCGGCCAGTTTGTGTTCCACCCTGGGCCTGTGTTTGCCGAGCTGGTGCTGGCCGACGAAATCAACCGAGCCACCCCGAAGAGCCAGAGCGCATTGCTCGAGGCCATGGAGGAAGGGCAGGTGACCATTGAAGGTGCGACCCGTCCTCTCCCGGATCCTTTTTTTGTGATTGCTACGCAGAACCCGGCCAGCCAGGGCGGCACCTTCGCGCTGCCGGAGTCGCAACTGGACCGTTTCCTGATGCGTCTGTCGCTGGGTTATCCCGCCAGGGCGGCGGAGAAGGCGCTGCTGCTGGGCGAGTCGCGTAGGGCGGTATTGCCGCGCCTGGAGCCGATTCTCGACCATGCCGAATTGGCGTTGATCCAGGCTGAGGTGGGCAAGGTGATGGTCAGCGATGCGCTGGTGGATTATGTGCTGCGCCTGGTGGGCGCCACCCGCAGCCAGCCACATTTCGCTTTGGGGCTGTCACCGCGAGCCAGCCTGGCCTTGCTTGCCGCGGCAAGGGCTTGGGCGTTGCTGGCGGGGCGCGATTACGTCATCCCCGAGGACGTCCAGGCGGTGCTGCCAGCCGTGGCCGGCCATCGGTTGCGCGAGCGTGCCGACCCCTCTGGCCATGGCGGCGGCGCCCTGGTGCAATGGTTGCTGCGCGAAGTACCGACGCTTTGATGCTGGAAGGGCAGGTCAATGCGCATTGGGACCGCTGGTTGGCCAGGCGGATTCCACGGGCCAGCCAGGTGCGCTTGAACCAGCGACGCATCTTCATCATTCCCACTCGTGCCGGCATGGCGTTTGGGCTGGCGCTGGCACCGATGCTGCTGGTGGCCATCAACTACCAGAACAGTCTGGCTTATGCGCTGACTTTCCTGCTGCTGGCCGTTTTCCTGGTCGCCATTCTGCATACCTTTCGTAATCTCACCGGCCTGACACTGAAGGCAGCGGGCGGTGCACCGGTCTTCCTGGGGGAGCAAGCCCACTTTCGGGTGGCCCTGGAAAGTGCCGGGCGCGGCCACCAGGCCATTGCGCTGGGGTGGCTGCCTGCGCCCCTGCAGGTGCAGGACGTACCGGCCCAAGGTGGTTGCGACGTGGAGCTGCACCTGCCGACGCAGCGACGAGGCTGGCTGCGCCCCGGGCGATTGCGGGTCGAAAGCCGCTTCCCACTGGGCCTGCTGGTGGCCTGGAGCTGGATCGACCTGGACCAGACCCTGTTGGTCTACCCGCAGCCCGTGCCAGGCGATCTGGCACTGACTGATGGTGGCGCTGACGGCGACGGCGAAGAGGGGGTTCACGTGCTGGGCACCGGCTCTGACGACTTTCAAGGGCTGCGCGCCTACCAGCCGGGCGATTCGCGCAGGCGTTTGCACTGGAAGGCCTATTCGCGCGGGCAGGGCCTGTTCATAAAGGACTTCGCCACCCTTGCAGGTCGTGATCTGTGGCTTGACTTGGAGCGGGTCGACGGCGACCTGGAGCACCGCCTGGGGTTGCTTTGTCATTGGGTGTTGCAGTTCTCAGCGCGTGGCCAGCCCTTCGGATTGCGCCTGGGGAACATATGCATCGAGCCGGATATCGGCGAAGCGCACCGGGACGCCTGTCTGCGGGCGCTGGCGCTGTTCGGGGGATCGGTGTGAGCGTCTCCCGGCCTCTGACCCGGATCGGCCTGACCTGGTTGCTGGTCGCCCAGGTCCTGGTGATCCTGCCGCATCTTCAACATCTGCCGATCTGGATCATCGGCTTATGGCTGGGCTGTGCCGCGTGGCGCGTGCAGATATTTCGCATGCGCGTCACCTTCCCCAATGCCTGGGTCAAGGCAGTCTTGGTCATTGGCGTGGGCGCCGGCGTGGTGCTTTCTCGCGGTACCTTGGTGGGGCTGGATGCGGCAGTGGTTCTGCTGGTAGCGGTGTTCATCCTCAAGCTGGTGGAAATGCGCAGCCAGCGAGACGCCTTGGTGCTGATCCTATTGGGGTTCTTTACCCAGGTCACTGCCTATCTGTTCAACGACGGCATGCTGGCCGCGCTGTACAGTCTCCTTCCGCTCAGCACGCTGCTGGCGGCCTTGGTGGGGTTGCAGCAAAGCCGTTATGCCGAGCGGCCGCTGGTGCCGCTGACGGTTGCTGGCAGTCTGTTGTTGCAAGCCGTTCCCTTGATGCTCCTGCTGTTCCTGTTCTTCCCCCGGTTGGGGCCGTTGTGGTCATTGCCGATGCCGAGCGACAAGGGCATCACCGGTTTGTCCGACAGCATGAGCCCTGCTGACGTCGCTGAGCTCAGCCAGTCTGGTGAGCTGGCCTTCCGGGCCAGCTTCGATGGGCCGGTTCCCGCCAGCAACCAGCTGTATTGGCGAGCACTGACGCTGGAGCGTTTCGATGGCAGGCGCTGGTCACAAGCGTTGACCACTCGGTATGCCATAGGCGCGCACTGGGAAAAGCGCGGGGCTCCCCTGAGCTACAGCATCGTCATGCAGCCCAGCGGCAAGCCTTGGCTGTTTGCGCTGGACGTCGGCCAGACTGTGGAGCCCGGTACCCGCCAGATGTCCGATTTCCGGCTGGAGCGGCAGGGGCCGGTCGACCGCTCACTGCTTTATCAGGTCACTTCCTGGCCAGATGCCGTGCGCGAGGCGCAGGGCGATCCGGCAGCATTGCGGCGCGCGCTGCAACTGCCCGAGCAAGGCGATCCACGGAGCCGCGCCTGGGCTCGTGAGTTGAAGCAACGCTATACGGATACCGCACAGTTGGTCGGCGCCGTACTCGAACATTTCCGTAGCCAATCCTATGTTTACACCTTGCGGCCACCGACCTTGGGAAGCGATAGCATCGACGCCTTCCTGTTCGACAGTCGTCGAGGCTTCTGCGCCCACTACGCCGGAGCCATGACCTTCATCCTGCGTGCGGCAGGCATCCCTGCACGGGTGGTGGCGGGCTATCAGGGTGGCGAGTTGAACCCGGCCGGCAACTACGTGCTGGTGCATCAGTTCGACGCCCACGCGTGGGTCGAGTACTGGGCGCCAGGGCGAGGCTGGGTCAGCGTCGATCCGACCTTCCAGGTGGCGCCGAATCGCATCGAGCTGGGCTTGGAGGAGGCTGTGGCCAGCGAGGAGAGTTTCCTTGAGGGATCGCCTTTGTCGCCGCTGCGTTATCGTCAATTGGCCTGGCTGAACCAGGTCCGCCTCACCTGGGACAATCTCAACTACGGTTGGCAGCGCTGGGTGCTGGGTTATCAGGGCGAAGCACAGGGCAATCTGTTCCGGCGCTGGTTCGGAGCGATCGATCACCAACTCCTCGGTGTTACGCTGGTTGCGGCTGCGGCCTTGATTCTGGCCACCGTGGGGCTATTTCTGTTCCGCCCGTGGCGGCGTGAGCAGGATCCTCAAGTGCGTTTGTTCCAGCACTTCGAACGCGTACTGGCGCAGCATGGCGTTCAGCGCAGCCCGGGAGAGGGGCCCCGTGCATACGCCGAGCGCGCGTGCCTCGCATTGCCGCAGCAAGCCCTGGAGATTCACGCCTTCCTCGATGCCTTCGAGGCCTGCCAATATGCCGGCCGTCCGACCGCCGACACGCAGCGCCTGCTGCGGGCAGTGCGCCGGGCCCTGCCTTGGCACCTGCGCCGCCCGCGATGAGTCACGCTTTTTTTCGCTTGCCCTAAGCTGAGGGAAGCCCTTGGAGAGCCTGATAATGGCCAATCTGCTGGATGACCTGATCGCCCAGGTCTTGCGACTCGACATCCGCCTGCATGCCTGTGTTGCACGATTGGGCGCGCGTACCGATGGGGCCGCCTTGAGTGACTTGCGTGTGGCCCTGCTGCGATTGCGCGGGCTGATGCGTCCCCTGCGCGGCCTGCCCGTGGCGGACGTGCTGGACGAAGCCGTGGCGGCCGTCGGGTCGCTCAGTGGTCCGCTGCGTGATCAGGAGCTGCTGGTGGCTGAACTGGAACAGCAGGGGCTTTTTCACCTGGCGAAGGCGCGGCGCAATGCACTCGAGGCAGGTTATGCGCAGCTTTTGCAGGCGGCAGGAATGGATCGATTGTTCCTGGTGCTCGATGCCTGGCCGCGGTTGATGCGCGTGTCGGAGCGCGAAGGCGTGCTGGCAAGGCTGCACAAGCGAATGGAACGCAGGTTGGCGCGAGACTGGAGGAGCTTGTGTCGTTCACTCAAAGCCTCCAGTCACGATCGTGATCGCCTTCGTCAGTTGATCGAGCGCGTGCGCCAGGAGGTGGAAGCTTATCCGGCCATGTGCCAGGCCTCACCCAGGACCTTGCGTCTGTTGATCGGTGCACAGGTCGCACTTGGCGTCTGGCATGACCGTACGCAGTGGTTGCTGCGGGCCGAGCAGGAGGCTGAGCTACGACCGCAGGTTCGGGCGTGGCAGGTGGCGCTGCACGCGGCTGAGGTGCGCTCGGATAGGGTGCTGGACAAGCTGCTGGCCAGCTTGCGCTGAGAACTCACCCGATCAGTTTGGGCGATGTCTTGGCATTTCTCCCTCCCTGGTTGTCCCTGTAGTCCTGTCCGGTCGCTTTCGAGCGACAGGTGCGATCGCCTAAGATCGCGGGCTAGGGCGTTGAATCTTTAGGGATGCGAGATGATTTTTTCCGAGTTGATCCAAGCGGTTCGCGACAATCCGAATGGGGTGGTGGTGCCGGCCAGTTGGGGCCAGGGACGAGCTGTCTTTGGCGGCATGGTTGCGGCGCTGGCCTATGAGGCCATGCGCACCAAGGTGCAAGCCGGTCGACCGGTGCGTTCGTTGGCGATCAGCTTCGTCGGGCCGCTGGAGCCCGAAGTCCCAGCCAGTTTCGAGGCCGAGGTACTGCGTGAGGGCAAGGCGGTCAGCCAGATGTTTGCCCGAGTCGTGCAGAAGGGCCAGGTCGTCGCATTGGTGCAGGGCAGCTTTGGCGCCTCACGGGCCTCCAGCATCAACGTCGAGGCCGAGCCTGCTCCAGAGATGAAGGGGCCGGAGGCGAGTCAGGAGCTGCCTTTCATTCCGGGCGTGATGCCAGAATTCACCCGTCACCTGGCGATGCGTTGGGGGGTAGGTGGCATGCCCTTTACCGGTAGTCGCGAGCGCGATATGGGCGGCTGGGTACGTTTTCGTGGCGACGTGGAGCGTGAACCGGTTAGCGAGGTGCATCTGCTGGCTCTGGTCGATGCCTGGCCTCCAGCAACCATGCCACAGTTGAGCGCCCCGGCGCCTGGCAGCACGCTGACTTGGACCATCGAATTCGTGCAGCCTGTGCCACAACTGGATACCCATGACTGGTGCAAGTATCGGGCTCGCGTCGAGCACGCGCGCGATGGCTATGGCCACGCTGCAGCGGCCCTATGGACCCCCGCAGGCGAGTTGGTGGCGTTGAGCCGGCAGACCGTTGTTGCGTTCGGCTGACGCTGTTCGTGTCTAGGCTCTGCACGCAAAGTGCCTGCACATCGGTGATGCTGCGTTGAAATCGCCCTCAGAATGCTCATTTACAACACGTAAATTCCGCTTCTTCGGGCAATTTCGCCTTGCCTGACCTTCGCTCGACGACTTTTCGTACAGAACCTAATGCCGCTTGCGCCAGTTGTGCCACCACTTTCCACTCAGGACAAAGCGCGGGAAGGTGATGAACTGTTCCACCAGCAGACGGCTGATAGCGTCCTTGCGACTGGCAAACGGCTCGGGCGCTACCGCCTCCAGCTTGTGCCCTTGAGCTTGCAACACCAGAGAGGCGGCAATGCCTATCAACCCCAGCACCAGGGGGCGGAAACTGAAGCTGAACAAGCCGTAGACCAGCGTCAGTGCGGCGACGACGAACAAAGGTACTGCCAGCACATGCAGCAGGAGGTTGGTCGGATGCTTGTGGTTGTCGGCGTAGGTGCGCCACTGCCAGGCATGCAGGTTGGGAAGGCGTTTGCCCATGATGCGCTCCTTGGGGTCATGCAAGGAGGTTAGACCGGTCCTTGCAGGCCGGCGAATGGATTTGCCCAGAATGCAAATCGGGCTGGGATCTACAGCTTGAGCTGGTGGATGGCCAGAGACAATTCGCTCGCCAGCCCGGCCAGTTCCGAGCTGGTTGCTGCGGATTCAACCGTCTGGCTGACCGTCAGCTCGGTGACATCGCGGATTCCGACCACTGCGCGGGTCATTTCCTCTGCCACCTGGCTCTGTTGTTCAGCCGCCACTGCAATCTGAGTATTGCTCTCGCGCATCTGCGCAACAGCGCAGGTAATGGCGGCCAATGCTGCGCCGGCATCATGGGCCGCCTTGACGCAGTCGTCGGCCTTCAGCGAGCTTTCCTGCATGAATTCGACCGCATCACGCGTACCGGCCTGGAGTGCGCCGATCATGTTGGTGATCTCGTCCGTGGAGTCTTGTACGCGCCTGGCCAGATTGCGTACTTCGTCGGCAACCACTGCGAAGCCGCGGCCCATATCGCCGGCCCGCGCTGCCTCGATGGCCGCGTTCAGGGCCAGCAGATTGGTTTGCTCGGCGATGCCGTGGATGACGTTGACCACCCCGCTGATCTTGTGGCTGTCCTCGGCAAGGCGCTGGATCATCTCCGCGGTCTGCTGGACGCCGCTGGATAGGTCAGCGATGGACTTCTCTACGCGCTCGACGACCTGCTGACCTTCGCCGGCAAGCTGATCGGCGCTCTGCGACTGATCGCGGGTGTCCGCCGCATGCTGGGCGATGTGGTGGACGGTGGCGGACATCTCGTTGATGGCTGTGGCTGCCTGGTCGGTCTCACTCTGCTGGCCCAGCATGCCCTGGCGAACGTCGTCCATGCTGCCGGCGAGGCGCGCAGCGCCCTCGTCAAGGCGGGCGATGGCCTGGGCCACTGTATTCACCACGCGTTGGTAACCAGCCTGCATGGAGTTGAAGGCATTGGCCATCTGGCCGACCTCATCGCGGCTGTCGAGCGGCACACGGGCCGACAGGTCGCCACTGCGTTCGACATGGAGCATGACGGCCTTGAGCGTGTTGAGGTGGCTGAGAAGGAAGCGAATCAGCAATTGCGAGGCGGCTAGCAGGGCCATCATCAAAATGAATACCGCCACCGCGTAATCGAAGCTGCGCATCCCCAGCACTTGCAACAGGCTCGGGGCATGGGCCAGCACGGCCACACGCTGCCCGCCAGCGAGTTCGATGACCGCGGCCCCGACCAGTGCGTCGTTACCCAGCAGCCCGTCGTGTTCGAGATCTACCCAACCTTTGGCGTAAGTGGGGAGCGACCCCTGTTGGCCAGGCAGCTGTGGCGTGGCCCCTGAGCTGAATTGCATCAGGTGCGGAGATTTCGGCAGGGGCTGCTCAGCGGGCCAGTCTGCAAGCAGTCGTGCTTGGGCCTCGGCCGAGGTCCGGGCAGAATCCACGCGGGCTTGCTGTTCCAGATGAAGCGCGTGAAGCACCAGCAGGAGGACAATGAGGAAGGCCACCGCGTTGACGGCCCAGAACTTGTATTTCAGGGAAAGATCGCGAATCCAGGTGGCCATGATGTACTTTTTCTAGTCTCGGTCGGTCAGGAGTTGGCAATATGCCAGCATTTTCCTACGGCCACTTCTCATGGGATTTGATCCGAATCAACGGGCTTCCGAGTTGCTCGTACCGGCGAGGACCGGCAGGCCGAAGAAAGCGCGGGCACAGTCTGTGCTGTGCTGGGCTAAGTCCTCCTGGGTTTCGTCACGATGCAGGGCTACTTCTCGCAGTACCTCGGGCAGGTAGGCCGGCTCGTTGCGGCCGTTCTTGGGCTTGGGGCGCAGACTGCGTGGCAGCAGGTAGGGTGCGTCGCTTTCGAGCATCAGGCGGCCCCGGGGGATGTCGCGGACCAAGGCGTGCAGATGTGTGCCACGGCGTTCGTCGCAGATCCAGCCGGTGATGCCGATATGCAGGTCCAGGTCCAGATAGCCGTAAAGGGCGCGCTTCTCGCCGGTGAAGCAATGCACAACGGCTGCGGGCAGCCGGTCGCGGAACTCGCGCACGATAGCCAGCAGGCGTTCATCCGCATCACGTTCGTGCAGGAATACTGGTTTGCCCAGTTCGCAGGCTAGCGCCAGTTGCTCCTCAAGCGCTTTTTCCTGAAGCGGGCGGGGTGAGAAATCGCGATTGAAGTCCAATCCGCATTCACCAACGGCGCGAACCCGTTCCTCGCCTAGCAGGGCGCGCAATTGTTGGTGGCTCTCACCATTCCAGTTGCTGGCCTCATGGGGGTGTACACCTGCCGTGCAGAACAGCCGCTGGCCGCTGTCGTCCAGATCGGTGGCCAGCAGTAGGGCCAGCTCGCTGTCCTCCAGGCTGGTGCCGGTGAGTACCATTTGGCATACGCCAGCGGCTTGCGCACGCTCCATGACGCCTTTCGGTTCGGAGGCAAAGCTGGGATGGGTCAGATTGATGCCAATGTCGATGAGTTGCATGGTGCTACCTCGGGTTGCGACAGGGCAGCATATCAAAGCTCGAAATAAATCAATAAAGCCATCATTTACAGGAACTTAGCGTCGGATGTTGAAGTCGATACATCGTCTTGACTGGCATCAGGTGTGCTGCTGTGACACTCTCCGCACCCCACGCATGCCGTAGTCATCCAGTGGCGACCCGCCTAGGCAGGCCTGGGTGAGCACTGAAATCCCGTTCCGGCCCTGGAGACCCGATGACGCGAACGCTGCTGTTCCTGCTTTGCCTGCTGGCACTGGCGCCATTACCGGCCCTCGCACGCCTGGCTGGCCCGCCGGAAGTCTGGCAGAAGCCGGTAGCGACGCGCGACCTGGCGCAGGTACGCAGGAGCGGCGTACTGACGGTGCTGGTGAACCAAAGCCGCAACAGTTCGGGTGAGGTCAAGGGGGAGCCCATTGGCGTCGAATATCACCGGATTCGTGCGTTCGAGCAGTACCTCAACCGCAACGCCCGCGACGGGCGTGAAATCCGGCTCAAGATCATTCCACTGGCCAAGGACCAATTGCTTGGAGCGTTGCAGCGCGGAGAGGGTGACCTGGTGGCGCCCGGTGAGCTGCTCAGCGCGCGCGGCATCGGCGGTGTGAGTGCCAGTGTGCCGCTGCGCAAGGATGTGCCGATGGTTTTGGTCAGCCGACAGGGCAATCGCCGCTATCTGCGCCTGGAGCAGCTTGCTGGCCGCAGCATTGCGTTGCCGGCGGGGAGCGCGGCAGCGGAGCCACTGCGCCAGGTGAACCGCAAATTGGCTGAGCGCAGGCTGGCGCCGATCATGGTCGAATGGGTGGACCCGAGCCTGGCGGTCGAGGATGTGCTGGAGATGGTGCAGGCGGGGATATTACCCGTTACGGCGGTCGAGCAACCCATTGCCGAACGCTGGGCCAAGGTGATGCCGAAGCTGCGCCTGGAAAAGCACCTGGTGCTGGACCGGCAAGGTGACATGACTTGGTTCGTCCGACGTGATGCCCCCATGTTGCGTGCCAGAGTCGATCGTTTCCTAGCGTCCTATCGGGTGCCCGACGATCAGGACGCGGCTTTTCAGCGCGTTTATCGACGCCTGTACAAGGTGCACAACCCGCTGGCTCGCAGCGAGCGCCAGCGACTGGAGCGCGTGCGGCCGGTGTTACAGCGTTACGCCGAGCAGCATCGTTTCGATTGGTTGAATCTGGCGGCGCTCGCATTCAAGGAGTCCAGCCTGAACCCCGGCGCGCGGGGCGCCAGTGGGGCGACCGGACTGATGCAGATCACGCCGGGTGCAGCGCGTAGCGTTGGTGTCGGCAACATTCATAAGCTGGACAACAATGTCCAGGCTTCGGCGAAGTACCTGGCCATGCTGCGACGCAGTTTCTTCTCCAGTGCACAGCTCAATGAGCGGGAGCGCATGGCCTTCATCCTGGCGGCCTATAACCTGGGGCCGCAGCGCGTCCAGGGGATGCGCGCAGAAGCGCGGCGGCGGGGATTGAACCCCAACCAGTGGTTCTTCCAGGTCGAGCGAGTCGCTGCCGAGCAGGTGGGTATGGGCGTCGTGAGTTACGTGAACAGCGTGAACAAGTACTACCTGGCTTATGAGCGCGAACGTTATCTATTGGAACCCGCAAAAAGCAGCGGTTCTTTGAAGAAATAATCAAATTATTCGATAATGGTTTTGCGAATTTTGCGATTTTAATATCGAAATAATCTACTAAGCTGTTGCCTATCGACTCCCACATCAAAGGAACACACGATGAGCAATACGATCAAAGCCGTACTTTCTACTAACGCCGGCTACGGCATTACCCTGCTGCGCATCATCACGGGCCTCACCTTCGCTGCCCATGGTTCGCAGAAGTTGTTCGGGATGTTCGGTGGCTACGGCTTGGCGGGCACAGGGCAATGGATGGAGACCATTGGCCTGACGCCTGGTTACCTGATGGCGCTCATGGCCGGCAGCGCCGAGTTCTTTGGCGGATTGGCCCTGGTTGTCGGCTTGCTGGTTCGCCCGGCTGCTGCAGCGCTGGTCGTCGCGATGGTCGTGGCTATCTTCAGCGTCCACTGGGCCAGCGGTTTCTTCATCACCAACGGCGGTTACGAGTACGCGATGATACTGGGGTTGATCAGTGCAACCTTGCTGATCGAAGGTGCCGGCAAGCTCTCGCTGGATCGCAACCTTTCAAGCTGATTCTGATCGTTCCCGTCACCAGGCCCACGTATGTGGGCCTTTTGCATTTCAGTTGCTACTTGTTCGAGGTGGCCGGTTCGCTAGCCGCCCGCAGTCGCAACCGTTCTTGCGGAGTGAAGCGATCAGCTTCCAGTTGCTTGATCGCTCTGGTCTTGTCCTCCGCGCCCAAGCCCTCATTGCCTGTGATGCGGGCCTTCTCCGCGAGATATTCCTGTAGCCGGGCCTGCCAGTGCCGGCGTTGTTCGTCGAGGGCCTCGAGGCGGGTAGTGGCCTCGAGGCCTGCCAGTTGCTGGCGCAGCTGCCTAAGTTGCGCGGGCGTACCTCCGGACGCCTGTAGCTTGGCGGTCTCGGTCCGCAGTTCGGTATGCAGTTGCGTGAGCGCGACGGACTGCAACTCCTCGGGCAGGTTGCTGCGTAGCTGATCGATTGCCGCCGCTTTGGCCTCATCGCTGATTTCGCCATTTCGTTGGATGGCCAGACGTTGCAGGGTAAAGACGTTGTAGACCTCCTCGCTGGCGAAGAATGCCTCGTGCACTTCCGCACTGAAAATCCGAGCGCGCAGGGCCTGTACGGCCGATTCGCGCTGGTGAAGCATGTCGAGACCTGCTTGTTGCGGAAGGTCCCGCTCGAGTTGTACCAATTCGCGCTTGTACACCAAGTATTGGCCCAACAGGTCCAAGGCCTGACCTTCCGCGGGCTGTTCCAGATTGTCGGCGATATAGCTGCGCAGGCGCTCGACACTAGTGGCAAGCGGCTCTGCGCCCATGGCGCTGAGGAAATAGTCGAACAGGCGACGAACCTCCTCGTCTACCTGCAGGTTGCCGGCGCCATCGAGGCGGAAACCACCATCCACCTGAGTGCCCGTGAATGAAGTGGGGAGTGACTTGGGCAGTGTTTGTGGCGCATACGCCGCTGCTGATTGCGTAGAGGGGAGGGGCAAGGCGGTGGCGGGAAATGGGAGTGCTGGGGCAGCTTTTGGCTCCGGCACGTTGGAGCCCTGGGAGCCAGACTGCAGGTACACCGCCAGGCTGGTGGCAAGGGCAATGGGAAGCAGCAACAGATAATTCTTCACTGGGATTGCTCGGCACGCAGGGGGCGGGACCATTCGGCCCCGCCAGGGAGGTTCAGAGCCCGTCGTTTTTCAGTCGGTTGGCGTGCTGGCGGTAGACGCTGACCGGGTCTGTTTCAAACAGGCTCGTGAGACCTAGAGTCTGGTTGACTTCGTCAAGGTGGTTCATCCGGTAGTCGTCGCGGATGACCTTGCCCAGATGTGAGCTGCAGCGGCCCACCAGTCCATCGTTGGCTTCGCCGTTGAAGGGGAGCGATGAGGCACCCAGCAAGAGGTCGCTGACATCCAAGGCATTGGTCAGCGGGCTGGTGCCACTCCAGGAGTAGTAACGCACCCCGTTGACCTGATAGGCGCCCTCACCGCAAGCGCTGGTCGGGACACCTTGGGGGAAGCTGTCGTTGAACGCCGCCGCGCCCTGGCTGTTGAGCGACTCCAGCGAGCCTAGGGCGTTCTGCTCCAGCTCGCTGTTACTGCTTGAAAGGAAGTTGATCAACGCGCCCAGGCCATTGACGATGCCCGCCAGCAAAGCCTCTCCAGCAGAGCCGGGCGGGACCTGGCGGATGAAGTCGGCGGTGGCCGAGCCTTTGTGCGGTGAGCCGACGCTGGTTACCGAGGCTACCAGGTCTGGACGTACGGCAGCCACGTAGCGAATGGTTGGGCCACCGTGGCTGTGGCCGATGAGATTGACTTTTGCTTTGCCGCTGATCGCGACGATTTCCTCGACCTGTTGCAGCAACTCCTCTCCGCGCGCCTCGGAGGTGTTCAGCTGGCTTACCTCGGTCACGTAGACGGTGGCGCCGTCCTGCCGCAGGGCCGAGGGAATGCCATACCAGTAATCAACGCCGAGGATACTGTCGAAGCCGAGCATGCCGTGGGTCAGCACTACCGGATACTTGGTCTGGGTATAGCCGCTGGAGCCGAACCAGAAGGCGTGGGCCTGTTCGGAGGCGGCGAGTCCGGCTGCAAGGCTGAGGGCGATCAGTGTCTTGTTCTTGTTCATGTGCTCTCTCGGCTGTTGTCCATATAGGGCCTGGCGGGCGGTTGCACCGCCATTTCAGGGCGTGCGCTGCAAGCAGTGCCGAGGGCAGGAAGCGTGCCACTTTCAAGATATTGGCCTGTGCCGCTCTATCGCAGCTGTTTTCAGGATGTTAACAACCGTTCACTGAAAGATGGCGGCCAGTTCACTGTTACGGGGCGAAACGTCAGGTTGTGGTGATCGGCAATAACGGCCAGCGTCCGAGCGCTTTGTAATGGGTGCCTTTTGCAGTGTTTTCCGAGGCGAACAGGGTGAATTCGCTGATCGGCCAATCGAAGGTTGGGGGTGGGATTGCTGGCAGTGAATGACAGTGCCGGAAAAGCGTGAGGTGCGGGCGGAAAGCCCGGCTTTCCAGAGTGAACCCGGCTGCGAGCAGTGAATCCTTGAGGCGGTGCTCAAGTTCGGTGAGTTCAGTCGGTAGCTGGCTAGGGGCCAGGTAGAGGAGGCCGTTCTTCCAGCGGGCCAGGCGATCCAGGCAGAGGGTGAAGGCCTGTGGCCGCAGGCTTGCCGCAATGGCCTCGAGAATCGGGACCTGGCCGCGCGGTTGTGCGCCAAGAAAGCTCAGCGTCATGTGTAGGTTGCTTTCTGCCACGGGTTTGCCGGCATGCGGGTATTGACTGCGCCAGGCGACGATCTGCGACGCCAGTTCGGGTGAAAGGGGGAGGGCGAAAAAAAGGCGTAGGGGCGGGGTAGTCACGGGCGGCTCCGATTCTGGGTGGCTGCCTTGACAGTATTGTGCGGGCTTCTCTAGGATGTCGCCTCATGCGCCGATTTAGTCAGCTACTTGCGGGGCGCCGAAGTCTTCACGACATCGAAATACCGCTAAAACGCTGGTTCGGTGTCGCCTCTCACCGCTGCCCAGCGGGACCCGTACGAGGCGGAGACATGACACCATGACCTGTCCCCAACCCCTGATCCGCTTGGCACCCATCACCACTGGGCTGATCCAGCGCAATCCTCGCATTCTGCTCGGCGGTGCTCACCAGCCGACGCTGCTGCGTTATCTCGAAGGCTGGCCCAAGCGTTGGGGCGGTCCACGCAATTTCCTTATCCAGTTCGCCCGCGAAGGGGAGTCCCTGGAGCGCTTTGCCAGCAACAGCTTCGATCTGGCAGTGATCCAGGCTCCGGCAGCCGAGCACCTTCCCGCCGTCGTGGGTGAGCTTGTGCGCGTTGCACGCCAGGGCTTGATTACCCGTCGCTGAACGGGGTCAGGTGTACTCGATTTCTACCAGGAACCAGGTTTTCTCGCCGGTGGGCGTGTTGACCCGCACCTCTACGTCCAGCGCCTTGCCGAGCAGGGCGCGGGCAAGCGGTGAGTCGATACTGATCAGGCCTTGCTTCAAGTCGAGTTCATCCGGGCCAACGATGCGGTAGCGAGTCTGTTCGCCGTCGTCGTCCTCCAGGGTTACCCAGGCGCCGAAATAGACCTTGCCGGGATCGGCAGGTCGCTCGCGCACCACCTTGAGATTTTCCAGGCGCTTGGTAAGAAAGCGAACGCGGCTGTCGATCTCGCGCAGCATCTTCTTGCCATAGGTGTATTCGGCGTTTTCCGAGCGGTCACCCTGGGCGGCGGCCTCGCTGACGGCCTGGGTGACCTTCGGCCTGCGTACATGCCATAGCTCATGCAGCTCTTCACGCAGGCGGGCCTCGCCTTCCGGGGTGATCAATGGAGTTCCGGCGGAACGGGGCGGGCGATAGCGGCTCATGGTGATCCTGTGTCTACGAAGAGAGCGAAGCCTATCAAGCTTCCCGCAATACCGTCAGGGGGCTGGAGTTGAGTGCGCGGCGCGTGCCCAGGATTCCGGCTGCACCGATCACTAAGGCACCGATCAATGGCAGTGTCAGTAGCCAGGGGTGTGGCTGCCAATCGAGGTCGAAGGCGAATCGGTAGAGCAGGGCGCTTACCAGTTCGCAGCCTAGTGCTGCGAGCAGGCCGCTACTGGCACCGAGCAGTGCGAATTCTGCCCTGCGCGCCTGCAGCAGCAAGGCCCTTTCGGCCCCAAGGGCGCGCAGCAGTGCGCCTTGTCGAATGCGCTCGTCCAGCGTCGCCTGTAGGCCGGCGAACAGCACCGCCATGCCGGCGGCCAGGACGAATAACAGGACGAACTCCACGGCCAGGGTGACTTGGGCCAAGATGCTGCGCAGCTGGGCGAGGATCGCTTCCACCTGCAACAGAGTTACCGATGGGAAGGAGCGTGCCAGCTCAACCAGCTCGCGATCATGTTGGGGTGGCAGGTAGAAGCTGGTGAGGTAGGTGGCCGGCAGGTCGGCCAGGGTGCCTGGGGCGAAGATCATATAGAAGTTCGGCTGGAAGTTATCCCAGTCGACCTCACGCAGGCTGGTGACCTGGGCGTCGCGCTGCAGGCCGCCGACACTGAAGCTGAGTCGGTCGCCCAACTTCAGCCCGAGATTGTTGGCTAGCTTCGCCTCCACGGAAACGCCAGGTAGTCCGTCCTGGGGCTGCTCGCCCCACCAGCGCCCGGCGACCAGGCGGTTATCGCTGGGGAGTTGGGCGGCCCAGGTCAGGCTTAGGTCGCGCTGTACGGCGCGTTCGCCCTGGGAGTCTTTGCTGACCAGTTGCTTCACGGCCTCGCCGTTGATCGCCGTAAGCCGGCCCGGTACCACCGGATAAAGTGGTGCGGGGTGTGGCGACAACGCTGCAAGGCGAATGGCAAAGGCTTCCTTCTCGGCAGGTAGCACGTTCAAGGCGAAATGGTTGGGGGCATCGGCTGGTAGCTGGCTTTGCCAGGTATCAAGCAGCTCTGCGCGGAGTAGGGCAATCAATGCCATGGCTAGTAGGATCAGGCCAAATGCCAGTGACTGGCCGGCCGCTGCCAGTGGATGGCGGAGCAGCTGGCCCAGGCCGAGCCGCCAGGGCAGCGTCGCACGTGCAAGCAGTCGGCGCAGGGTCTGAAGGCCGTACAGCAGCAGTCCGCCCAGGAGCAGTGCGGCGACCAGTCCGCCGCCTAATAGCGCCAGGGTGAGTTTCAGGTCGAGGCTCAGGCGCCACATGATCAACCCCAGTGCAATCAGGGCGGCACCATAGACCATCCAGGCGCTGGGTGGCAGTGGCAGCAGGTCGCGTCTTAGCACCCGCAGTGGAGGAACCCGGCCAAGTGCGGACAACGGCGGCAGGGCGAACCCCGCGAGAGCGAGGAGACCGGTGGCGATGCCGGCCAGCGCAGGGAGCAGGCCGGCAGCGGGAATCACGGGGGGTAGGAGGCCGCCAAGCAAATGAAACAAAACCGATTGGGTCAGCCAGCCCAGGCCTGCGCCAAGACCGCAGGCCACTATCCCGAGCATGCCTAGTTGTAGCGCGTATAGGAATATCGTCTCGCGCCGCGACAGTCCAAGGCAGCGCAACAGGGCGCTGGCATCGAAACGCCGCGTGGCAAAGCGCGTCGCTGAGAGGGCGACGGCGACGCCGGAGAGTAGCACTGCGGCGAGGCTTGCAAGATTCAGATAGCGCTCCGCCCGGGCAAGTGCGCCCCCGATCTGACGATTGCCGTCGCGAGCGTCCTCCAGCCGTTGATTGGCCGCCAGGCCCGGCTCGATGCGGACCCGGTATTCGGAGAGGGCCTCGCTGGAGCCGCTCCACAGCTCTCGGAAGCGCACCCGGCTGCCGGGCTGGACGATCCCTGTGGCGTCCAGGTCGGCAAGATTGATCAGCACGCGGGGCGTGAGGCTGTAGAAGTCCCCGGCCCGATCCGGCTCGAAGGTCAGTACTCGGCTCAGGTGGAGCGATTGCTGCCCGACATCGATCCGGTCGCCCGGCTTGAGGCCAAGCGCCGTGAAGAGTCGGGCTTCCGCCCAGGCTTCGCCCGCCTTGGGGCCGCCGCCAGGCTGCTCTTCGGCATAGGGCTCTGCGGCACTCTTCAATTCCCCTCGCAAGGGATAGGCCGAATCCACCGCCTTCACGCTGGCTAGCTGGATACCGGTATCGGCTGCAATGACGCTGGAGAACTCCACCGCTTGGGCGTGGCGCAGGCCTAGTCGCTCGCCGTGCTCAACCTGTTCACGGCGTGCTTGTGAGGTACCGCTTAGTACCAGGTCGGCGCCCAGGAATTCGGTGGCCCGTAGCAGCATCGCTGCATTCAGGCGAGCGCTGAAGTAGCCGATGGCGCTGCTGGCAGCCACGGCGACAAGCAGGGAAAAGAACAGTACCCGCAGCTCACCGCAGCGAACATCCCGCAACAGTTGCCGTGTGGCCATTGCCACAAGGCGGGCCAGCGACAAGCGCCGCATCAGGGTTCCACAGCCTCGACCAGGCGGCCGGCTTCGAGGCGGATGAGGCGGTGGCATCGATGGGCGAGGCGCTCGTCGTGGGTAACCAGTACGAGGGTGGTCCCGCGCTCCAGATTGAGCTGGAACAGCAGATCGCTGATGCGCTCGCCGGTGTGGCTGTCGAGGTTGCCGGTGGGTTCGTCGGCGAACAGAATGTCGGGGTCCGCAGCAAAGGCGCGGGCAATCGCTACCCGTTGCTGTTCACCGCCGGACAGTTGACGCGGATAGTGGCTGAGGCGCTGGGCCAGGCCGACCCGATCGAGGAGGTCGCGTGCCTTCGAGCGGGCATCGCTGCGGCCCTCCAACTCCAGCGGCAGCATGACGTTTTCCAGCGCGTTGAGGCTGTCGAGCAATTGGAAGGACTGGAAAACGAACCCGACATGTTCGGCCCGAACGCGCGCGCGTTGGTCCTCGTCCAGGGTGGACAGAGGTCGACCGGCGAGGCTGATTTCCCCCGTGCTTGGCAGATCCAGCCCAGCGAGTAGACCAAGCAGGGTGGATTTGCCGGAACCGGAGCTGCCCACTATCGCCAGGCTGTCGCCTTTGCCGAGGCTGAGAGTGAGGTCATGGAGGATGGTCAGCTCGCCTTCCGCGCTGGGAACCACTTTGCTAAGGTTCCGCGCATCGATAATGCTCGCGCTCATGGAGAATCCAATGCGTGCCTGGTTGTTGGGCGGTTGCCTGGCCCTGTTGCTGCTGGCGCAGGAGACCATGGCGGGAACCTTGCTGGTAGTCGGCGATAGTATCAGCGCCGCTCTTGGGCTGGAAACCAGCCAGGGGTGGGTCTCCTTGCTGGAAAAGCGCCTCGTGGAGCAGGGGTATCAGCACCGTGTGATAAACGCCTCGATCAGCGGGGATACCAGTGCCGGCGGCCTGGCGCGGCTCCCGGCGCTGCTCGATGAATACCAGCCGAGCCTGGTGATTATCGAGTTGGGGGGCAATGATGGACTGCGGGGCCAGTCGCCTGCGCAATTGCAACAGAATCTTGCGGGGATGATCGATAACGTGCGAAGCCGCGGGGCATCAGTGCTGCTACTGGGGATGCGTTTGCCACCCAATTATGGGGCGCGCTACACCCTAGCCTTCAGCCAGGTCTATAGCGCGTTGGCGGAAGAAAAGCAGGTTTCCCTAGTGCCATTCTTTCTCGAGGGTGTCGGGGGTGTGCCCGATATGATGCAGGCCGATGGCATTCATCCCCAGGCCAAGGCTCAACCCAGGTTGCTCGACAACCTCTGGCCGACGCTGAAACCCATGCTTTGATGCTTTTCCCAATGGCGCCTTTCGGATAATGTTGCGCACCATTCCCGGAGTCCTCCATGCCGCGCCCTGCCTGGTCCCTCTTTGCCTATAAAGTGATCGAGCCTGACGAGCAGCTAGACCTGTTCGCCTGCCGCGAGGTGCGCTTGCACCTGGTTGCCCGACAACTAGCGCTCGGCGGGTTTGCTGATCGCACGCTCTGCGGAGGCTTGCTGCCGGCGCAGCCGAGATGGAGTAATCTGGAGCAGCAATCGCTTAGGGATCGACGCCTCTGCGTCAACTGCCGTTCGACCCTCGAAGCTCAACGTCACGGCCAACTGTCGGCCTGGCCTGAATCCTGAGGGCTCCCGGGGGCTGCGTCACCGGTGTACAATCCCGATTCTTTTAATCAGTGAATTTGCCAAGGATTCCCGGATGTTGCCGCGCTTTACCGCCGTCGCCCGCTCTCTGTCGTTAGCATCGCTGCTAGTGGTGGGCCCTGTCGCAGCTCTGGAGCTGCCCCTGCCGCCACCTGGTGAGGACGTCGTCGGCCAGGTCCAGGTGATCAAAGCCAAATACGAAGATACCTTTGCCGATATCGGCACCGCCAATGACCTGGGCTACCTGGAGATGGTGGCGGCCAACCCTGGTGTAGACCCCTGGTTGCCGGGCGCTGGTACCGAGGTGATCCTGCCGACGCGCTACATCCTGCCGCCTGGCCCGCGCGAAGGAATTGTCATCAACTTGGCCGAGTACCGTATGTACTACTTCCCGAAAGGGCAGAATGTGGTGCACACCTTCCCGCTGGGTATCGGTCGCGAAGGCTGGGGCTCGCCTATCGCTGCCACCAAGATCACGGCGAAAACTCCGAATCCTGCCTGGTATCCGCCCAAGTCGATTCGTGAGGAACATGCGGCAGACGGCGATCCGCTTCCGACCGTGGTGCCCGCGGGGCCGGATAATCCACTGGGGCCGTTCAAGTTCACCCTGGGCGTGCCGGGCTACCTGATCCACGGCTCGAACAAGAAGTTCGGCATTGGCATGCGTGTGAGCCATGGCTGCTTCCGCATGCTCAATAACAATGTGTTGGCCTTGGCCTCGATGGCACCGGTAGGTACCTCGGTACGCATCATCAACGAGCCCTACAAGTTCGGTGTGAGTGGCGGCAAGGTCTACCTTGAAGCCCATGCGCCGCTGGATGATCAGGGCGTTCCTTCTGTGGTCGACAAGCACACAGCGGTGATCAACACACTGCTCAAGCGCGAAGAACTGGCCAACAGCGTTCACCTCGACTGGGAGGTGGTGCGTGAGGTAGTTGCTGCGGAAGATGGTTTGCCGGTCGAGATCGCCGAATCTAATGCCGCAATGTCCGCCAGTGCTCCGGCAACCGATCTCTAACGCGTCTTGTTTGGTGTTGAGAAAGCCCGCTGTCGCGACTGCGCCAGCGGGCTTTTCTTTGAGGCGAACGAAACTATTCCCGTCTGTGGAGATTCTCGTGCGAAGAATTGGGCGGGGCTAAGTTCCCGGGGGCAACCTGGCGGCAGTGCCGAGGGTGGGGCGGCTGCGGAGGAGATTCTTGCGGCGCTGGGCCGGTCTTTGGGTGTCTTGGAAAACTGGCATCAATAAAAAAGCCGATCCAGCTCGCTGGATCGGCTCCATAACCCAGAAGGGCTATTACTTGCGGCTGGCTTTTTCCAGCATACGCAGAGCGCGCTCGTTAGCCTCGTCAGCAGTTTGCTGGGCTTTCTGAGCGGCGGCCAGAGCTTCATCAGCCTTGCGGTAGGCTTCGTCAGCACGGGCTTGAGCGCGAGCAGCTGCGTCTTCGGTAGCAGTCAGACGGGCTTCGGTTTCTTTGGAGACGCTGCTGCAACCGGTGGCCAGAACGGCGGCCAGAGCCAGAGCAGAGAATTTCAGAGCGTTGTTCATCGTGATCCCCTTAAGGTGGACATTTCCATAAAGCAATCTCCCGCGGATGGGAAATTAGCCGGCGTACATACTACCCATAACTTGTAGTAAGTAAACTCACGCTACGCAAGACAAGCACTTTTTTTTCAGTGTGTTGCGCAGTGTTCGCACAAGTTATAGGTGCGCTGGTCAAAAAGCGATCAATCTGATCGTTCTTTGATCAGGCAAAGTTGCAATTGTAGGCCACGTCCGACGTTTGCGCCCAAGTAACATGGTGGCCCTTGGTCGCTTCCCTTCTGATGCACGTGGCGTCCTGTAACTTTTCTATGACAATCGAGAAGTATCTCCGTTCATTCAAATTGAAGCCGTGGTTGCCCTTGCGATGCACTGATAAGCTTGCGCGGCCGTTGATTTCAGTCGCGGCGTGCAGACTTCAAGGACGTTTCTAATGTCGAAGATCCTCAAGTGGGGTGTGCTTTCGGCACTTGCCCTCGCATTGACCATCAAGTTGTCGTTATGGTGGTCGGTCAGAAGCGTCATGGATGACGCGATCAAGCAGCTGCCGCCGTTCATGAATATCAGCTATGGCGGCATAACTTCCTCGCTCGATGGGCGAGTTGGTCTCGAAGACCTCAGGCTCCAGTTCCCGACGCTGGGCGATGCTCTTCAGGTGAAGCATGCCGAACTGAAGTTCAATGGCTTGCGCGAGCTGCTGAGTTTCAGGGAGCGGATAGCTCAGGGTAAGTTTCCCGAGCAGATGGCGATCAGACTCCTGGGTATTACTCTGGATGTGCACGGTCCGCTGATGCAACAGCTCTACAACGTACCGATTGAACGCAGCGCTTTCACTGCGATGAGCGAGGTTGCATGCGGTCCTGTGCGGTTTATCGGGACAAGCGAGTTACTGGACATGGGTTATCGCACATTGGAGACCGATGCAGAGTTCTCCTATCTGTTCCAGCCGGGGGCGCAGAAGCTCAGTCTGAGCCTCATTTCCGACACGCGAGAGATGGGGGCGGTTCGCCTGACGATGTCACTCGCCAACCTGCCGGAAAAGCCAGAAAGGCTGCAAGTGACCCCACCTCGGCTGTCCAGCCTTGTCCTTGAGTTGAATGACAACCAGTACCAGCGCAAGGTCCAGCAATACTGTGCGAACAAGCTGGGCCAGTCAGTTGGAGATTACCGGCAAACCGCTGTGGATCAGTTCGATGCAGCGTTGCGTGGCCAAGGTATCGCCCTTGGCCAGCCGTTGTTGGATGCGTACGCCCGATACCTTGAGGAGCCGCGATCCCTGCGTATTGAGGTGTGGCCGATGGAGGGACTGGAGTGGGATGGACTGCAGTTCTTCGAGGCCAGGGATGTGGTCGCTATGCTGCGGCCGGCCGTGCTGGTGAATCAGGAGGCCGTTCAGCCGATCGAGTTTGCCTGGGGCGACTTGGGGGCGCGCAAAGAGCCTGATGCATTGGAGAAAATCAGCGTTGTGGACGACAATCCACAGTTGCCGCGTGCCTCGCCCCAATATGAGTTCGTCAAAGTCTCTGACTTGCCGAGCTACGCTGGTAAGCGATTGCAGTTCATCACCTTCGATGGCACCTACTATCAGGGTGTATTACACAAGGTGGAGAACGGAAGGGCCTATCTCAGTGTCCAATTTGGTCCGGGATCGGCTGAGATGTTCCTTAGATTGGAAAAGATCGATAAGGTACGGGTAAGGTTTTGATTGTCTTAGAGGAGTTGCGATGAGCGAGGCATTGTCCATTCACCATGACCAGGCTGGCCACCAGTTCGAGACCACCGTGGATGGTCATCGCGCATACCTGGCCTACATGGACTTGGGTAAGCAGACTTTGGACATCTATCGCACCTTCGTGCCCAACGTCCTGCGTGGGCGCGGGATTGCGGCAGCCCTGACCGAGTCAGCCCTGGAGTACGCTGAGGATCATGGATACACCGTGATTCCGTCCTGCTCCTATGTTGAGCGCTACATTGAGCGTCGCCAACGCCAGGCAGAGCGCAACATCTAAGCTGCGCATCGCGCCATAATGAAAACGCCGGGCATTGCCCGGCGTTTTCATTTTCACACCGGTTTCAGCTGCGCTGACGCTTGGGCAGTACATCCTTGAGTTTTGCATGCATGCTGCGCAGGGCTTTCTCGGTGGTGTCCCAATCGATGCACGCATCGGTAATGGAGACGCCGTACTTGAGCTCACCGAGATCTTTGGGTATGGACTGATTGCCCCAGCCCAGATGGCTTTCCACCATTAGGCCGACAATGGAGTTGTTGCCTTCGAGGATCTGGTTGGCCACGTTATCCATGACCAGCGGCTGCAGTGCCGGGTCCTTGTTGGAATTGGCGTGGCTGCAGTCGACCATGATGTTTGGGCGAATGCCGGCCTTGGTCAGCTCCTGCTCGCAGATGGCAACGCTGACGGAGTCGTAGTTGGGCTTGCCGTTGCCACCGCGCAGCACAACATGGCCGTACGGGTTGCCCTTGGTGGTGACGATGGAGACGCCACCTTCCTGGTTGATACCCAGGAAACGGTGTGGGCTGGATACGGATTGCAGCGCGTTGATGGCGACGGTCAGGCTGCCGTCGGTACCGTTCTTGAATCCGACTGCAGAGGACAGGCCGGAAGCCATTTCGCGGTGAGTCTGGGATTCGGTGGTGCGTGCGCCAATAGCCGACCAGCTGATCAGGTCCTGCAGATACTGCGGGGAGATCGGGTCAAGTGCCTCGGTCGCGGTGGGCAGACCTTTTTCGGCGAGGTCGCGCAGGAGTTGGCGACCGATGTGCAGGCCGTCCTGGATCTTGAAGGAGTCATCCAGGTAGGGGTCGTTGATCAGACCCTTCCAGCCGACGGTGGTACGCGGCTTTTCGAAGTACACGCGCATGACCAGGAACAGGGTGTCCGAGAGCTCGGCAGCCAAACCTTTGAGGCGGTCGGCATATTCGTGAGCGGCCTTGATGTCGTGGATGGAGCAGGGTCCCACCACGACGAACAGGCGATGGTCCTTGCCGTCCAGGATGTTGCGGATCACCTGGCGACCGTTGGCCACCGTGCTCAGGGCGTCATCGGTCAGGGGGATTTCGCGTTTTAGCTGCTCCGGCGTAATGAGAGTGTCATTGGAGGCAACGTTCAGGTCGTCGATCTGTAAATCAGCCATCGTGCTTTTCATCGGTTCAGGGTCGTCAGGTCACGGGTGCCGGTCGCCAGCGATCCCCGTGTGGCGGAACGCAGCTGTTTGAACGCGGCGGGGAGGGGAACCTTACCGCTTTCCACGCAGGCTCCACAATGGTGAATGGTAGCGCAGACACGGAAATTGCCGGGCCTAGACGGGGAAGAAGTCCGACGCGTGCGCATCAACCCATTCGCGAGCGACAGCCTCGACGGGCAAGGGGTGGCCCACCTCGGCCTCTCGCTGCTTGCGGTAATGCTCGATATGGCAGACCTGCTCCACCATGCGCGCGCGGAAAAAGCTCTCTTCGCTGATGAAGCTGATGCCGATCAGATAGTCCTCCAACTGTTTTCGGCACCACGCCACGATGCCCGTCAGGTGCGCGTGATCCCCGAGCAGGGGGATCTGCAGTTCAATGGCCGTACCCCGGCGGAATGCCCGTGTGGAGTTGCATGCCACCCCGCCGAAGCTGATATCGTGCAGCCGCTGCAAAGGTTGGGAGCCGTTTTTGCTCCGGACCAGTTCTACCGGCATATCGGTGGGATGACGCAGGAATTGACGCATGTTCGCAAACCCCCGGTGCCATGAATCTGGCATCGCTGAGATCAGTATAGTGACCGAGCTGGAGCTGAGTGACCTGGATGCGGATCGTCACCTGCTTGACCTTCCGGGAACGTCCTTGTTGATCTTTACCACTGTGGGGTGCGCCAGCTGCCGCTGGGCGCGCCGCGAATTGCCGCGTGTGTTACTGCCTGTCGAGCGTTTGTGCTGGATCGACGCGGGGATAAGTGGCGGCCTGGTGCAGCGGTATGAGGTATTCCATCTGCCCGCGATGTTTGTGGTGCGGGATGGCCAATTTCATGGCGCGTTGCGGTCGAGCCTGTACCGCGATGATTTAATTCAAGCGCTGGATCGGGTGCTGTCCCGACCGGCAGAGGAGCTTCCTTGATGACTACAGGTAAACCGCGCATCGGCATCATTGGTACCGGTGCTATCGGCGGTTTTTATGGCTTGATGCTGGCGCGTGCCGGCTTTGATGTACATTTTCTGCTGCGAAGCGAGTTCCCCGCCGTCTCCGCCCGTGGCTTGCAACTGAACAGCGCTGTGCATGGCGCGCAAGTGTTGCATCCGGTGCAGGCCTATCGCAGTGCGGCCGACATGCCGCCTTGTGATTGGTTGCTGGTGGGGGCCAAGACCACCAGCAATACAGCCCTTGCGCCCGCTATCGTCGATGCTGCGGCTCCCGGCGCCAAAGTGCTGTTGCTGCAGAACGGCCTGGCAGTCGAAGACGAATTGCGCCCGCTGCTGCCGGACTCACTGCATCTGCTCGGCGGCCTTTGCTTCATTTGTGCGCATCGTTCAGCCCCTGGTGTGATCGAGCATCAGTCGCTCGGTGCGGTCAATCTGGGCTATCACTCCGGGCCGACGCAAGGTGATGAGGAGCGTATGGCGTTAGTCGAGGAGGGCGCCTCGCTGTTCCGCACAGCCGGCATCGATTCGTCCGCTGTGGCCAGTCTGGAGCAGGCGCGCTGGCAGAAGCTGGTCTGGAACGTGCCATACAACGGTTTGGCGGTCTTGTTGAATGCCGGGACCACCGCGCTGATGGCCAATCCTGACAGCCGCGCGCTGATCCAGGCGCTGATGCAGGAGGTCGTAGATGGCGCTGCGGCATGCGGCCATCGTGTTCCTGACAACTTCGCAGCCAAGTTGCTTGCGGGCACGGACCGGATGCCGGACTACCTGCCCAGCATGTATCACGATTTCATCCAGCATCGGCCTCTTGAGCTTCATGCCATCTACGAGGCACCGCTTGCTGCCGCGGCTGGCGTCGGGTTCGAGATGCCGCAGGTGCGAGCGCTGTACCAGGCGCTACGCTTCCTGGACGCACGTAACCACGACTGAGGGCAAAACCTATGGGCGCGGGATTGGGTGACAAGCTGGTGCTGGCAATCTCATCGCGGGCGCTGTTCGACCTCGATGAAAGTCACTCGATCTATGAATCGCAGGGCATAGCGGCCTACCGCCAGTATCAGATTGACCATGAGGAGGAAGTGCTTGCCCCCGGCGATGCCTTTCCTCTGGTCCAGAAGCTGCTGGCGATCAATGAGGCGCTCGAACAGCCCCGCGTCGAGGTCATCCTGGTATCGCGCAACAGCGCTGATACCGGGTTACGCGCATTCAATTCGATCCAGCACTACGGGCTGGCAATTTCCCGGGCCGCGTTTGTCGGCGGGCGCAGCCCTGAGCCTTACCTGAGGGCCTTTGGTTGCCACCTGTTTCTCTCCACCCATGCCGATGATGTGCGTAATGCCCTGCAAAGTGGCTATGCCGCGGCGACCATCCTATCGGGTGGCCCACGCCGTGCAGCCAGTAACGAGCTTCGCATCGCATTCGACGGAGATGCGGTGTTGTTTTCCGATCATTCGGAACGTATCTATCAGCGTGGTGGTCTGGAGGCGTTTCAGGCTCATGAACGCGATGCCGCCCGCGCACCGCTGGATGGTGGGCCTTTCAAACCCTTCCTGGCTGCCCTCAATCGGCTCCAGCAGGAGTTCCCGCCGGAGGCTTGTCCCATTCGCACAGCTTTGGTGACGGCCCGGTCGGCCCCAGCCCACGAGCGGGTCATACGCACGTTGCGCGAATGGGACATCCGCCTGGATGAGTCCTTCTTCCTTGGTGGTCTGGAGAAAGCGGCCATTCTCGAGACATTCGGTGCTGACGTTTTCTTCGACGATCAGGCAGGACATTGCGAAAAAGCCCGTGAAGTTGTCGCTACCGGGCATGTTCCTCATGGCGTGAGCAACGAGCCGCAGTTCTGACTAAGCTCTTTTGAGGCCCGCCAAGAAAGGCAGTAGGAGGCCTCATGATCCACTCGATTCTCTATGCGACGGACCTCGGTCTCTACGCCCCTTATGTTTTGCAACATGCGCTTCATATGGCCAGGGCTTTCAACGCCCAGCTCTACGTGGTCCACGCGGTCGAGCCCCTTGGCTTGTTCGCTGAGTCCGTCCTGCAGACCTATCTTGACGACGACACCCTGAAAGAACTCCGTGCCAAGGGCTTGGGCACCGTCATGTCGAGTATCGAGCAGCGTGTGCTCGAAGGGTTTCGCGATGAGATGGGGGAAGCCTTGCAGGATCTTGACCTGATCCGTGCGGTTCGCGTGGTTCAGGGCGACCCGCCGCAGGTGATTCTGGAGGAAGTGCAGAAGCTTTCGGTCGATCTGCTGGTCGTTGGCAGTCACAGCCATGGTGCGGCGCTTGATACCCCCTTGGGGAGGACTGCTGCGCGGCTCGTGCAGCTTTCCGAAGTGCCGGTCTACCTTGTGCCGATGCTTCAGCACCGTGGTCGAGGCGAGTTCTGAAAGCCGTTTGGACGAATGGTGTGCAAAGCAGAAAAAAACGTCTAGTTTTATTCTTCGAACCATTAATATGGTTATAAACGCCGCTGAACTCCTGCGTCGTCATTCGTTTTGAGGATCGCTTATGAAGCTCCAGCAACTGCGCTACATCTGGGAAGTGGCGCACCACGACCTGAACGTGTCCGCTACTGCGCAAAGTCTCTACACCTCGCAGCCGGGCATCAGCAAACAGATTCGCCTGCTGGAGGATGAGCTCGGGGTCGAGGTGTTTGCTCGCAGTGGCAAGCATCTCACCCGTGTGACCCCGGCAGGGGAACGCATCATCACGACGGCGGGAGAAATCCTGCGCAAGGTCGAAAGCATCAAGCAGATCGCCCAGGAGTTCTCCAATGAGAAGAAGGGCACCCTGTCCATCGCCACCACCCATACCCAAGCGCGCTATGCGCTACCGCCGGTGATTGGCAATTTCATCAAGCAGTATCCGGACGTCGCCCTGCACATGCATCAGGGTACGCCCATGCAGATTGCCGAGATGGCGGCTGACGGCACGGTCGACTTTGCGATCGCCACCGAGGCGCTGGAGCTGTTCGGTGACTTGGTGATGATGCCCTGCTATCGCTGGAATCGTTGTGTCATCGTGCCTCAGGGGCACCCGCTGGCCAAGCTGCCGAAGTTGACGCTCGAGGCGCTGGCCGAGTACCCCATCGTGACCTACGTGTTCGGTTTTACCGGGCGCTCGAAGCTAGACGAAGCATTCAGCCACCGCGGGCTGACCCCAAAAGTTGTATTCACCGCCGCCGACGCCGACGTGATCAAGACCTATGTGCGCCTCGGCTTGGGAGTTGGGATCGTTGCCAAGATGGCGGTAGACGCCAAGCTGGATAGCGACCTGGTGGTGCTGGATGCCAGTGAACTGTTCGAAGCCAGCGTGACCAAGATCGGTTTCCGCCGCGGCACCTTCCTGCGTGGCTTCATGTGTGACTTCATCGAGAAGTTCGCGCCCCACTTGACGCGTGAAATGCAGGCCAAGGCCATCCAGTGCCACAACAAGGCAGAGCTGGATGAGCTGTTCCACGATGTGAAGTTGCCGACCTACTGAACGGCGCCCCCCAGCACCTGAAAATCCCGGCAGAAGCCGTAATGCCATTCAAATAAGAAAAACGCCGCTTGGCCCCCAGCGGGAAAGCGGCGCTTTTGGGTTTGGCGCTATCAAGAACTCGGCGTCCCCACCCGCTCCTGCGGAGCCTTCAGCACCATTGTCGACGCCTCAACAGCTGACACGGACATCGCCTACGTGAGCAGCATTACGGCAGATGCCGAGCTTTTCGTTCAGAGCAGGTCCAGTCCGTCGCGTCCGGCCAACTGCTTGAACTGTTCACGCTCCGCATCGGCAGCCGGGGGCGAAGGTGGTTGCAGGACATCGCGCACCAGGGCCAGGAAGACCGTGTAGATCTGCTCGCGGCCGTCGTCATGGCGGACCACGAAAAATGGTGCCGTATCCACGCCGTAGTGTTGCGCGACCATCCAGCCGGGACTCGAAGGATCGCGCTCATCCGCCACCAGGATGCGGTCGATCCGTCCCATATGACCGCCGCGCTCCAAGCGTTCCATCACGTCCCGGCACTTGCGGCAATCCTGGCCGTCGGCCAGGACCTTTTTCACCAGCGTGATCCGCACGGATCAGGCCTTGCTGATCAGGTTGCCGGCGTGCAGGCCGCACTCCTTCTGCGTGGCTTCTTCCCACCACCAGCGCCCTTCGCGTTCGTGCTGTTTGGGCAGAACGGGGCGGGTGCAGGGTTCGCAGCCGATGCTGATGAAGCCGCGTTCATGCAGCGGGTTGTAGGGGATTTCCAGCATACGGATGTAGGCCCAGACTTCCTCACTGCTCATCTGCGCGAGAGGGTTGAACTTGTACAGCGGCTTTTCCGGTGTCGAGAAGGCACCGTCCAGTTCCAAGGCGGCCACTTGGGAGCGGGTGCCCGGGCTCTGGTCGCGACGTTGTCCGGTCGCCCAGGCCTTTACCGTCGACAGCTTGCGCTTGAGCGGTTCGATCTTGCGGATGCCGCAGCATTCGCCGTGGCCATCCTTGTAGAAGCTGAACAGGCCCTTTTCCTTGACGAAGGGTTCCAGCAGGCGCGGATCGGGTGATACCACCTCGATGGCGATGCCGTAGTGCTCGCGCACCTGTTCGATGAAACGGTAGGTCTCAGGGTGCAGTCGGCCGGTATCGAGGCTGAAGACGTTGACGTTCTTGTTGAGTTTCCACGCCATGTCCACCAGGACCACGTCCTCGGCGCCGCTGAAGGAGATCCACAGGTCATCGCCAAAAGACTCGAAGGCGAGCTTCAGGATGTCCTGGGGCGACTTGTTGGCATAGGCCGCCGCGAGTTCGGCGACATCGAAGGTTTGGCTCATCAGGCTGGCTTCCTAGTTGTAATGGCGCGGGGCGCTCTATCGTCGGCATGTTAGCAAATAGGATTTATGCTCCTAAATAACTAACAGAAAGCACTACTGCGTTCTTTGGCTATAAGGCCCGCGTTGCGCCGGCCCGGGTGAGCAGATAGAGTGCCGCCTTCTCACAAAAATCAAACGGGGAATTGCTCGTGGAAATCGCCTGTCTCGACCTTGAAGGTGTTCTCGTTCCGGAAATCTGGATCGCTTTCGCGGAAAAAACCGGAATCGAAGCGCTCAAGGCGACCACCCGGGATATCCCGGACTACGACGTGCTGATGAAGCAGCGCCTGCGTATCCTCGACGAGCATGGCCTGAAACTGTCTGACATCCAGGAAGTCATCGCGACCCTCAAGCCTCTGGATGGCGCTGTGGAGTTCGTGGATTGGCTGCGTGAGCGCTTCCAGGTGGTGATTCTTTCCGACACTTTCTACGAGTTCTCGCAGCCGCTGATGCGCCAGCTCGGCTTTCCGACGTTGCTGTGCCATCGCCTGATCACCGACGAGACCGATCGCGTGGTGGGTTACCAGCTGCGCCAGAAGGACCCCAAGCGTCAATCCGTGATCGCCTTCAAGAGCCTCTATTACCGTGTCATTGCGGCGGGTGACTCGTACAACGACACCACCATGCTCAGCGAGGCGCACAACGGGATCCTGTTCCACGCCCCTGAGAACGTGATTCGCGAGTTCCCGCAGTTCCCGGCAGTCCACACTTACGAAGACCTCAAGAGCGAGTTCATCAAAGCCTCCAGCCGCTCGCTGAGCCTCTGAGTGCCCGTCTGTGAAAAAGCCCGCCAAAGCGGGCTTTTTCATTTCTGTCATGGACTGACCATGGAGGTGTGGGGTGGAGGCGGGTGCAGTCCTCAGGAACACTCTCTCAGGTGCGGCCCTCAGCCCTCCAGTGCTTCCAGCGTCTCCAGCAGGACCTTCACCTTGGTGATGGACTCCTGGTATTCCGCCTGCCAATCGGAGTCGGCAACGATGCCGCCGCCGCCCCAGCAACTGGCCTGGCCGTCCTTGACCAGGACCGTGCGAATGGCAATCGAACTGTCGAGCTCGCCACGTACGTCCAGATAGAGCAGGGAACCGCAGTAGATCGAGCGGCGCGTCGGCTCCAGCTCATCAATGATCTGCATGGCCCGGATCTTTGGCGCGCCGGTGATGGAGCCGCCCGGGAAGCTGCCAGCGATCAGATCCAGCGCGTCCTTGCCGGGAGCTAGATGGCCGGTGACGCTGCTCACCAGATGATGCACGTTGGGGTAGCTCTCAAGGGCGAAGAGTTCTGGAACCCGAACCGATCCCGTGGCGCAACTGCGACCCAGATCGTTGCGCAGCAGGTCGACGATCATCAGGTTCTCGGCGCGGTCCTTGCGGCTGGCCAGCAGCTCGTCCGCTTGCGCCTGGTCTTCCTCTGGCGTGAGTCCACGAGGACGTGTGCCTTTGATTGGCCGGGTTTCCACCTGGCCGTGGCTGACCTTGAGGAAGCGCTCTGGTGACAGGCTGAGGATGGCGCCACCACCAGACAAGACCTGGTAGCCCGCGAATGGCGTGGGGCATGCCTGACGCAGGGCCTGGTAGGCCGTCCATGGGTCCCCTTCGCAGGGCGCCTGGAAACGCTGGGTGAAGTTCACCTGGTAGCAGTCGCCTGCCTGGATATAGGCCTGCACGCGCTCGATCGCATTCCTGTATTGCGCTTCAGCCAGATTCCTGGCGAATGGTGCCGTCAACCGGAATGGGCCAGTCGCTGAGGTGCAGGGTTCGCTGAATAGTGCGATCAACCTCTGGCGTTCGGCTTGGGCCAGGCTCGGGTGGAATACCAACTGGCTGGTGCGTGTCTGGTGATCAGTGACCAAGGCCCAGGCATACAGCCCGATGCCTGCATCGGGCAGCAGGAGGTCGTCGCGGGACTGCTGAGGCAACTGCTCAAGGCGACGACCGAAGTCGTAGGCCAGGTAGCCGATCAGTCCGCCGACGAACGGTAGCTCGACGCCATTGGGTGGCGATGCCTCCCCAAGGCCGGCCAGGGCCTCGCGCAGGCGCTGAATGAAGTCGTTGGCCGATTCGTCAGGTAGTGGCGCTAACTCTGCCAATGGCCAGGCGCTGAAGAGGTCATAGCGTCCACGGCAGGCCACTGGACGGCCGGCATCCAGCAAGACGGCGCCAGGTGCCGAACGGAGCAGGGCAAAGCGTTCGCAGGGTGATTCGTGGTAGGGCAGGTAGTGAAGTTGGCAGTCAGGCATATAGGGACGCAGGCTGGGCGCAAGAGCGGATTCTAGTCTGCCTCCAGTATTGATCCTAGAGCCTTTTCTCAAGTTTGCGCGGCAAATGCATTCTGATAGTTATGTACCAACCCCACGGAGAACCACCTTCGTTCCAGAACGATAGCGACATACGGATTCAGGCTTTGGACGCAGTCCTCAACCCCGTTGCAGGTAGCCTTCAGTATTCGAAACTCATAACTCCCCCCAGGCAGCTCCTGACTATTTGCCGAGATTGCAGATCCAGGCTGCCTTGGTCGCTCATCCCCATGCGCGGCTGTTGTTGTTTTCCGTTCCCGCCGGTTTTGGCAAGAGCACTGCCCTGGCGGCCCTGGCCGAAGCGTGTCGGGCGGGCTTGCACTGCGGTCGCCGGGCCCCCGGCATTTCTCGCTGGCTGTTGGCAGCTGCTCGCTGCTGCCGTTGAACTCCGCCACTTCGAGGGCCAAGGGCTGGCTTCTGGAGTTCAGTCGCGACGAGTTACGTCTGTCCGTCAACCAGACCCGTGAGTACCTGGAGCGGATAGGCCGGCAATTGTGCCGCACTGACCGCTTTGCATAGCCATACCGAAGGGTGGGTGATTGGTCGGCAGCAGGCCAGCCTCCGGCTCCGACACCAGCCCCATGCAGCTGAACAGATGGATCGCCTCGGCAGCGGTCGGAGACCCCTCAGCCAATACCTGCTCGCCAACGCCTTCGAGCAACTCTCCGCGGAGATGCAGGGTGTGCTGCTGGCCCTCGGGAATGCCAGCCAGTTGAGCGGTGACCTGGCCAACGCCTTGACCGGCCACCGGGACGGTCAGGAGCTGTTGGAACGACCGAAATCCATGCAGCTGTTCCTGCTGCCGCTGGGCCGTGAGCGGCAGTGGTATTGCTTACATCACCTGTTTGCCGAGTTCCTCCGTGGTCGCCTGAAAACCAGCGATCCGGAGTGCTTCAAACAACTCCACTTCAACGCCAGCCTGGAGTTCACCCATCACAATGGATGAAGATCACAGCTGGATCACTCTGGACAGCAAGGCGTCCAAGCGGTCCTTGCAGGGGGGCGCTGAGCGAGTCCGGGCTGCAGGTTCACGAGCATGCGGAGCAGGGCTCGATCGAGCTGGCGATCGTTCGTTAAACACTGAATGTGCAGCCCTTGGGCAAGGGCTGCGACAGGCGTCCATCAGCGACGAATCTGCTTCAGGGTTTCGGCAATCAGGAAGGCCAGCTCCAGGGACTGGTCGGCGTTCAAGCGCGGGTCGCAATGGGTGTGGTAACGGTCGGAGAGGCCGTCTTCGGTAATCGGACGGGCGCCGCCGATGCACTCGGTGACGTTCTGCCCGGTCATCTCAATGTGGATGCCGCCGGCATGGCTGCCCTCGGCCTGGTGCACTTGGAAGAACTGCTTGACCTCTTCGAGGATGCTGGCGAAATCGCGAGTCTTGTAGCCGCTGGATGCCTTGATGGTGTTGCCGTGCATCGGGTCGGAGCTCCAGAGCACCTTGCGACCTTCGCGCTGGACGGTGCGGATCAGTCGCGGCAGATGCTCGCCGACCTTCTCGGCGCCCATGCGCACGATCAGGTTCAGGCGGCCGGGATCGTTGTCCGGGTTGAGGATATCGATCAGGCGGATCAGCTCGTCACTGTCCATGCTCGGACCGACCTTGACCCCAATGGGGTTGCCGACGCCGCGCAGGAACTCGACATGAGCGCCGTCCAGCTGGCGCGTCCGGTCGCCGATCCACAGCATATGCGCGGAGCAGTCGTACCAGCCGCCGGTGAGGCTGTCACGGCGCACGAAGGCCTGTTCGTAGTTCAGCAGGAGGGCTTCGTGGGCGGTGAAGAAGCTCGCTTCACGTAGTTGCGGTGCGCTGTCCAGACCGCAAGCCCGCATGAAGGCCAGACTTTCATCGATGCGGTCGGCCAGCTGGCTGTACTTTTCGGTCAGCGCCGAGTTGGCGATGAAGTCTAGGTTCCACTGGTGAACCTGGTGCACATCAGCGAAGCCACCCTGGGCGAAGGCGCGCAGCAGGTTGAGGGTGGCCGTGGCTTGGTGATAGGCGTGCAGCAGGCGCTCCGGATCGGGCACCCGGCTGACCGGGTCGAAGCCGATACCGTTGACGATATCGCCGCGGTAGGCGGGCAGGGTGACGTCCCCTTGGGTCTCGTTGCCCGAAGATCGCGGCTTGGCGAACTGGCCGGCCATACGCCCGACTTTCACCACGGGGCAGCCGGCGGCGAAGGTCATGACAATCGCCATCTGCAGCAGCACCTTGAAGGTGTCGCGAATCTTCGCAGCGGAGAACTCGGCAAAGCTTTCCGCGCAGTCGCCACCTTGCAGCAGGAAGGCCCGGCCTTCGGTGACTTCGGCGAACTGCCGGCGAAGCTCCCGCGCCTCACCTGCGAATACCAGCGGCGGGTAGCTCGCCAGAGTCTGCTCGACATGCGCCAGTTTGTCGGCATCCGGGTATTCGGGCTGCTGCTGGATGGGTTTGTCCCTCCAGCTCTCGGGGCTCCACTCTTGGCTGTTCATCAGGGTCTCGATACGGCTGCTTGCGGGGAATGCGCCATGTTAACCGATTGACCTGGGGCACGTGGGGCTGCGAGCGTCGCTGCGGCCTAGGTGAGCGCATACCTGCTGGAGATGTCCTTGGCGCTGGTATCCTATTCGAGCTTTCTTCAGGCAGCTGTGGCTGACTGGGTGATGGCGGGACTAAGCCGGCAGCGATGATTCTGGCTTCAATGGCAATTGGCGCCTGATATGGCGCCACGCTGGTGCTTGCTAGCGGCACCGGCCTTGAGTGGGATGGAATTGTGATGTCCGAGGAGCGTCTGCTCGCGGAAGTGCGCGATGATTTCGGTGTGATCCGGGTATTCGAGGTGGGCGATTATCGCGTCCTCGAGTTCGGCGAGGCCGTGGAGCAGAGTTGTGTGTTCACGGCTGATCCCACCTGGCTCGAATACGACTACACCCGCGCGATGCTTATTGGTGCGCTGTGCCACGAGGCGCCGGAGACGGCGCTATTCCTCGGCCTGGGGGCCGGGACCCTGACTCAGGCCTGCCTCAAGTTTCTGCCGCTCGACGACGTCGAGGTCATCGAGCTGCGCCCGGACGTGCCCCGCCTGGCCATGGAGTACATGGGCCTGACGGATGATCCGCGCCTGTACGTGCGAATCGGCGATGCCCTCCAACTATTACCCAGCGCTGAGCCGGCCGACCTGATCTTCGTTGATCTCTATACCGACCATGGGCCTGGGGTAGGGCATCTGGCCTGGGATTTCCTCGGTGCTTGCCAGAAACGCCTCAGCCCCGGAGGCTGGCTGGTGATCAACCAATGGGCCGCAGATGACGGCAAACCCCTCGGCGCGGCCCTGCTACGGGGACTGTTCCATCGGCATTACTGGGAGTGCCCGGTGAAGGAAGGCAACGTCATCCTCATCGTGCCTGCCGATCTTGATCAGCAACTGGATCGTGAGGCTCTGAATGCAAGGGCAGAAGCCCTGGCACCAAGGCTGGGCTACTCCCTGCAGCCCTTGCTGGACGTGCTGCGCGAGGCGAGCTGAGGCTTGGCGGACTGTACTGTGGGTGCGGACTCATTCGCAAAGGGCTGTGCAGCAGCCCCCAGACTTGAAAGGCATTCCTTCGGGCTGCTTGGCGAATGACTTCGCCCCGCAAGAAAGCTGCCGGTATGGCCGTCGCGTTAATCTACCTGCCCTTGAAATGCCCGGCGCGTTGTTCCTGCAGGGCGCGCAGACCTTCTTTGGCGTCATCGCTGTCCAACAACTGTTGTGCAACAAGTGCCAGCGCTGCCGCAGCGGCTTCTTCGCCTTCGTTGACAGTCTGTCGAGCCGAGGCCAGGGTAGCCTTGATCCCCAGCGGCGCTTGCGCCGCCACTCGCTCGGCCAGCCAGATGGCGCGTGGCAGGAGGTCTTCACTGGCCAGCACCTCTTGCACCAGGCCCAGGCGATAGGCCTCGTGGGCATCGAACTCGTCACCGGTCAGCAGCCAGCGCATGGCATTGCCCCAGCCAGCCACTTGGTGCAGTCGCAGTGTGGCGCCCGCGAAGGGGAAGATGCCGCGCTGTACTTCCAGTTGAGCAAAGCGTGTATTGCTAGCACACAGGTTGATATCGGCCGCCAGCATCAGCTCGATGCCGATCGTGTAACAGTAGCCCTGCACGGCCACCAGCAGGGGCTTGGACAGGCGCTGGCCGCCGAAGGTGCCCCAGGCGTCGATTGCGCCTGCCGGCAGCCGCCACCCGGTGCGGAAGGTTTCGCCGACATTGGCGAGGTCCAGCCCAGCAGTGAAGTGGTCACCGTGAGCGAACACCAGCGCGCAGCGCGCGTCATCGTCCCGTTCATATTCACCCAGGGCCAGAACCAGGTCGTCCAGCATGGCTTGGTCGAAGGCATTGCGCTTGGCCACGCGATCAAGGCCGATGAGCATGATGTGGCCGCGCTTTTTACGGCTGACGCGGCCGACAGAGCTTGAAGGCATGGCGGTTTCCTCATGCGAGTGGCGGGGGCGCACGAGGGGTATAGTCGTCGAGTATTTCCTTGTCCATTGCGTTGACCGTCCGACGGGGTGCAAAGAGGCGGTACAGAAAAACCTGCACGGCAAGAATGTTTTTCCTGTATGATGCGCGCCGGCCTGCAAACGGCCCCGTTCAGGAACTGCGTTTTATCCGAGGCCTTGTGCCTTCGGCTGCAAGTCCGCGTCGCGGACTACCCTTGACGATTCATCCATTCCTAAAAAAGCGTACTCGCAAATTCTCTACCAGGCTGCCAGGGTGACCCACAAGGTCCTTCACGGCATGTGCAGCCATGGAACAAGGGTCTTTGCGGATGCACATTGAGGCAGACCCATGACCCAGGAACTCGGCACCTTCGCCGCGCTCGGCCTTCATCCCAATGTTCTCGCCGCAATCTCTGCGGTTGGCTATGAAGAACCGTCCCCCATCCAGGCCCAGTCGATTCCGGTGATCCTCGCCGGTCACGACATGATTGGCCAGGCCCAGACCGGTACCGGCAAGACTGCAGCCTTCGCGCTGCCGATCCTGTCGCGCATCGATCCGGCCAAACGAGAGCCGCAGGCGCTGATCCTGGCACCGACCCGCGAGCTCGCACTGCAAGTTGCAACCGCCTTCGAAACCTACGCCAAGCAGATGCCCGGCCTGAGCGTGGTCGCTGTCTACGGTGGTGCACCCATGGGCCCGCAACTCAAGGCCCTGCGCCAAGGCGCCCAGGTTATCGTGGCAACCCCCGGTCGTCTCTGCGACCACCTGCGTCGTGACGAGAAGCTGCTTGCCACCGTGCAACAGCTGGTGCTCGACGAGGCGGACGAGATGCTCAAACTCGGCTTCATGGACGACCTCGAAGTGATCTTCGAGGCCCTTCCTGAGAGCCGTCAGAGCGTCCTGTTCTCGGCTACCCTGCCGCCGTCGATCCGCTCGATCGCCGAACGTCACCTGCGTAACCCGCAGCACGTCAAGATCGCCGCCAAAACCCAGACTGTGGCTCGTATCGAACAAGCCCACCTGATGGTCCATGCCGACCAGAAGACCGGCGCCGTTCTGCGTTTGCTGGAAGTCGAAGAGTTCGACGCGCTGATCGCTTTCGTGCGCACCAAGCAGGCCACTCTGGACCTGGCCAGTGCCCTCGAAGCCAAAGGCTACAAAGCTGCTGCGCTGAACGGCGACATCGCCCAGAACCAGCGTGAGCGCGTGATCGAGTCCCTCAAGGACGGTCGTCTGGACATCGTGGTCGCTACGGACGTAGCCGCCCGTGGTATCGACGTACCGCGCATCACCCACGTATTCAACGTGGATATGCCGTATGACCCCGAGTCCTACGTACACCGTATCGGTCGTACCGGCCGTGCGGGTCGTGATGGTCGTGCACTGCTGCTGGTGACTCCGCGTGAGCGCCGCATGCTGCAGGTGATTGAGCGTGTCACCGGCCAGAAAGTGGCCGAAGTGCGCCTGCCCAACGCCCAGCAAGTGCTGGACGCCCGCATCAAGAAGCTGACTGCCAGCCTCACTCCGCTAGTGGCCGAAGCCGAAGCCAGCCATGGCGAACTGCTGGACCGCCTGATTGCCGACATCGGCTGCAGCCCCCGTGCCCTGGCCTCGGCGCTGCTGCGCAAGGCCACCAATGGCCAGGCGCTGAATCTGGCGGATGTCGAACGCGAACAGCCGCTGGTGCCGAGCTCCCAGCCGCGCGAGCGTCGCGAGCGTGATGGCGAGCGCGGTGAGCGCGGTGAGCGTGGCGAGTACCGCGAGCGTCGCGCCCCGGTTCCGCTGGCCGAAGGTCGCGTACGTTGCCGCACTGCCTTGGGGACGCGCGACGGTATTGCCGCGAAGAATCTGCTGGGCGCCATCCTAAACGAGGGCGGCATTGCGCGTGAAGCGATTGGCCGAATTCAGATCCGCGAGACCTTCAGCCTGGTCGAGCTGCCGGAAGAAGGCCTGGACCGCCTGCTGGGCAAGCTGAAGGACACCCGTGTGGCCGGCAAGCAGCTGAAGCTGCGCCGCTACCGCGAAGACTGAAGCACCTGGCGATAAATGAAAAAGCCCCGCATTGCGGGGTTTTTTTATGTGTGGTGCGTGGAGGAAACGAATTCGCCCCCATGCACAGAAAGCAGGTGGCGCGGCTAATCGAACCGGTAGATATCCATTCCCAGCGCCCCCAGGGTGAAGCCGCTGTGCACCACCTCGAAGCGGCTGCCTGCGCCGCGGGCGAAGTACAGCGGCAGCAGGTGTTCATCACTGGGATGGTTTCGTACGGCATGTGGCGCGAGTTTGCGATAGTCGTGGAGCGCACCTTCGTCATCGGTCTTCAAATGGGCCACCATCCAGTCGCGAAACTCGCGAGCCCAGGGACTAATGACGTCAGGGCCGGCGCGCCAGTCCAGTTCGCCCAAATTGTGGGTGATACTTCCCGAGCCGATCAGCAGGATGCCCTGCTCGCGCAGCGTTGCCAGTGCACGGCCAACGCGGGTCAGGAATGCCGGGCCAAGCCGGCTTGGCAGCGAAAGCTGTACGACCGGGATATCTGCGTCCGGGTACATCAGCGACAGGGGCACCCAGGTCCCGTGGTCGAAGGGGCGCTCGGGGTCGACTGAGGCCGGCAGGCCAGCCTGGTTCAGTTGTGCAGCGACGGTTGTAGCCAGCCCGGGGGCGCCGGGTGCAGGATACTGCACGGCGTAGAGGGCCTGCGGAAAGCCATGGAAATCATGCCAGGTGGCGGGCTGGGCGGCACCAGAGAGCAGCAGGCTATCGCTCTCCCAGTGCGCGGAAACCACAAGAATGGCGCGTGGCCTCGGTAACGCGTCGGTCAGTTGTTTCAAGGCAGGGCCACTGGCGCCAGGTTCCAGCGCAAGCATCGGCGAGCCGTGGGAAATGAACAGGCTGGGTAGCATTTCGGAATTCCTCGGGTAGGATGCCGGCATCATCAAGGCTGGATATATCGATTTCCAGTATAAATTGTTGAACTTATCAATCGAATTGTTGGAGGCGTCATGGACGAAGCATTCTGGCTCGCGCGCTGGGAGCAGGACCAGATCGGGTTCCACCTGCGCGAGGTCAACCCCTACCTGCAGCGTTATTGGCCAAGCCTGGGTTTGGCGCGGGGTAGCCAGGTGCTGGTGCCGCTCTGCGGCAAGACCCTGGACATGGCCTGGCTGGCGGGGCAGGGATATCGGGTTCTAGGCGTGGAGTTGGCACAGCGAGCGGTGGAGGACTTCTTCGCCGAGCAAGGGCTGGAGCCGGACGTTCGCCAGGAGGGTGCGTTGCAGCGCTATAGCGCGGGCGCTGTCGAGATCCTGCAGGGTGATTTCTTCGCCGTGTCGCCTGAGCAGGTAGCTGATTGCAAGGCATTGTATGACCGGGCCGCACTGATCGCCTTGCCGCCGGCTATGCGCGAGGACTACGTGGCGCATCTGTCGTGCCTGCTGGCACCCGGCAGTTGCGGTTTGATGGTGACGCTCGACTATCAGCAATCGCGCCTTGATGGGCCGCCGTTCTCAGTCCCGGAGGCAGAGGTGCGCGAGCGCTTCGCCGGTGGCTGGCAGTTGGAGCTGCTGGAGCGTTGCGATGTGTTGGAGAAGAACTGGAAGTTTGCGTCGCGTGGATTGGATAGCTTGCACGAGCCGGTGTTCCGGCTGCGTCGGGTGGCGGCAGCGTAAGGGGAGGCGGATCCTGGGGTCACTTGGCGAATGAATTTGCCGCTACAGGAGAAGCTGCAGGCAAAAAAGAGGGCGGCCATGGCCGCCCTTAGTCAGTGTGAGTCGTTTCAGCCGCGACGGCGCAGGGCTTCGATGCGCTCTTCCAGCGGCGGATGGCTCATCAGCAGGCCGGCCAGTCCGTGCTTCAGGCCGCCGTTGATGCCGAAGGCAGCCAGGCTGTCGGGCATCTGGACCGGGACGCCTTGCTCGGCGCGCAGGCGCTGCAGGGCACCGATCATGGCGTTGGTGCCGGCCAGGCTGGCGCCGGCTTCGTCAGCTTTGAACTCGCGACGGCGCGAGAACCACATGACGATGATGCTGGCCAGAATGCCAAGGACCAGCTCGGCGAAGATGGTCGCGATGAAGTAACCGATGCCCGGACCCTCTTCATTCTTCAGGATGACCTTGTCGACGAAGTTGCCGAAGATCCGCGCGAAGAACATGACGAAGGTGTTCACCACGCCTTGGATCAATGCGAGCGTCACCATGTCGCCGTTGGCTACGTGGCCGATCTCGTGGGCCAGCACGGCGCGTACTTCATCGGGCGAAAAACGCTCCAGCAGGCCCTGGCTCACGGCCACCAGTGCGTCGTTCTTGTTCCAGCCCGTTGCAAAGGCGTTGGCCTCGTAGGCGGGGAAAATGCCGACTTCCGGCATCTTGATTCCGGCCTCGCGGGACAGTTGTTCGACGGTTTGCAGCAACCACTGCTCGTGGCGTGTACGCGGCTGAGTGATGATCTCGGTACCGGTGCTCATCTTCGCCATCCACTTGGAGATGAACAGCGATACCAGCGAGCCGGCAAAACCGAACACGGCGCAGAAGACCAGCAAGCTGCCATAGTTCTGGCCGGTAAAGCGGTCCACCCCGAGCAGTTTCAGCGTGATGCTGGCGATTACCAGCACTGCAAGGTTGGTGGCCAGGAACAACAGGATGCGCATCATGGTTGGATCAGTCTCCTCACGGGGAAAACGTTCGTTACTGCGGGGTATATAAGGGGCAGCCCTGGCGTATTCAACCAGGGACTATTTCAAACTGTGTCGCTTGAGGCCTGGGGATTGGCCCTGTCCTCGAAGATTAGCCTAGCCAGGCGTGCCAGGCGTTCGCCGTCGGCGCCGCGCAGGGCCTCACGAAGTTGCTGGGCGAGGCTCGCGCGAACGCGCAGCAAACTGGGCGGGAGTGGCTGATCCAATTGCGCATCATCCGGGACTGCGCGGGACATTCGCAGGAAGCCTTTTTCGCTCAGCACGGCCTGGTCCAGCGCTTCGAAGTGAAGGGTACTGTCGTAACGCAGGTAGCCTTCTTCAGCGAGCCAGAGAAGAGCGGCGAGACAGCTCTCGTGCCGTTTGCTCGGTAGGCCGAACTCGTCCGGCTGCTCGGGGCCAATCAGGTCCTCCACGTACAACGCAATACGTCGTGGAAACGCGTGGTAGAGCTGGAGCAGGCCGGCGGCGCAGTCCTTGTAGAAATCGTCGATCTGCAGGTCCATGGGCTAGCCTGGCAAGCGCTGGCTGCGCCGCCGTGGTTGGGCCACGGCGGCGCAGCCTTTACTGGTGATAGGACTTGAGGAAGCTGCCGATGCGCCCGATGGCTTGCTCCAGGTCGTCGACGCGGGGCAGGGTGACCACGCGGAAATGGTCCGGCCACGGCCAGTTGAAGGCGGTTCCCTGGACGATCAGCAGCTTCTCGGAGAGCAGCAGGTCGAGGACGAACTTCTCGTCGTTATGGATCGGGCAGACCTTGGGGTCAATCTTCGGGAAGGCGTAGAGCGCGCCCATGGGTTTGACGCAGCTGACGCCGGGGATGTCGTTGAGCAGTTCCCAGGTGCGGTTGCGCTGCTCCAGCAGGCGGCCGTTGGGCAGCACCAGGTCATTGATGCTCTGATAGCCGCCGAGGGCGGTCTGGATGGCGTGCTGGCTCGGCACATTGGCACATAGGCGCATGTTGGCCAGGATGTCGATGCCTTCGATGTAGCTCTGGGCCTTCTGCTTCGGGCCGGAGATGGCCACCCAACCGGAGCGGAAACCTGCCACGCGGTAGGACTTGGACAAGCCGTTGAAGGTCAGGCACAGCACGTCCGGTGCCAGCGAGGCTGTGGAGATGTGGATGGCGCCATCATAGAGGATCTTGTCGTAGATCTCGTCGGAGAAGAGCACCAGATTGTGTTGGCGGGCCAGCTCGACCATGCCTTCCAGCACTTCCTTGGAGTACACGGCGCCGGTTGGGTTGTTCGGGTTGATGATCACCATGGCCTTGGTGTTCGGGGTGATCTTGGCCTTGATGTCCTCGAGGTCCGGCCACCAGTTGGCCTGCTCGTCGCACTGGTAATGCACGGGCTTGCCGCCGGCTAGGCTGACCGAGGCTGTCCAGAGTGGGTAGTCCGGCGCCGGGATCAGCACTTCGTCACCATTGTTGAGCAGCGCCTGCATGCACATCACGATCAGTTCGGACACGCCGTTGCCGAGGTAGATGTCTTCGATGCCGATGCCTTCCACCTGCTTCTGCTGGTAGTACTGCATGACAGCCTTGCGGGCGCTGAACAGACCCTTGGAGTCGCTGTAACCCTGCGCGGTCGGGAGGTTGCGGATCACGTCCTGGAGGATTTCTTCCGGAGCTTCGAAACCGAACGGCGCCGGGTTGCCGATGTTCAGCTTGAGGATGCGATGGCCTTCCTCTTCCAGGCGCTTGGCGTGCTTGAGCACCGGGCCGCGGATGTCATAGCAGACGTTGGCGAGCTTGTTCGATTTGCTGACCTGCATGATGCTGGATGTCCCGAGGTGGAAAGCGCCGCAGCGGGCGGCGACTGGCTGGTATCTGTGCGCCTTGGCAGGGTGTAACACGGCTGCCAGACTGGCGTCTTATGAAGCGCGCATGATACGTGCGGCCCGATGACCCGAAAAGGCCGGGCCAGGCTTTTTTCCACTGCCGAGGACTGCCATGGACAAGCTAGACAAACCCCTGGAAAGCTGGCGCGAAGAGCTTTCCGAAGCCCAGTTCCACGTCTGTCGCCTGGGAGGCACCGAGCGTGCCTTTACCGGCGAGTACTATGCCACCAAGACCCCTGGAATCTACCGTTGCGCCTGTTGCGGCACGGCGCTGTTCGACTCCGATGCCAAGTACGACTCCGGCAGTGGCTGGCCGAGCTACTTCCAGCCGGTCAGCAAGGAGGCCATCGCTGAACAAGAGGACAATAGCCATGGCATGCATCGCATCGAAGTCCGTTGCGCCCGTTGCGATGCGCACCTGGGGCATGTTTTCCCCGACGGCCCGCGTCCCACCGGCTTGCGATACTGCATCAACTCGTTGTCGCTGAAGCTCGAGCCACGCTGAGATTGGTTGTCCCCCAATTGAGTCATGGGTTGCGTCCCTTGTAGGAGCGAGCGTGAGTGCGAATGGGGAGTGGGCTTTCGCGAGCAAGCTCGCTCCTACAACAATGATTTCCGCTCGGCAGCTGTACCTGACTTGGAGTTGGCCTTGAGTCGGATGCGGACTCTCTGTATATGGAAATAAATTGCGCACAATTTAATTGCTCGCTATTTTGATGGGGCCACTTACTTTTCAGCAGGTTTCCATCATGAGCACCGCCCTCTTCGATATCCCGGTCACGACCATCAAAGGCGAGCAGAAAACCCTCTCTGATTTCGGCGGCAAGGCGCTTCTGGTGGTCAATACCGCCAGCAAGTGTGGCTTTACCCCGCAGTATCAAGGGCTGGAGAACCTCTGGCAGCGGTACAAGGACAAGGGGCTGGTGGTGCTGGGTTTTCCCTGCAATCAGTTCGGTAAGCAGGAGCCGGGCGACGAGGGGGCGATCAGTGAATTCTGCGAGTTGAACTTCGGCGTCAGCTTTCCGCTGTTCAAGAAGATCGAGGTCAACGGTTCCGGCGCCCATCCTCTCTATGTGCAGCTGAAGAAGCGCGCACCAGGTCTGTTAGGCAGCCAGGGCATCAAATGGAACTTCACCAAGTTCCTGATCAGTCAGGACGGCAAGCTGATCAAACGTTTCGCGCCGACCACCAAGCCGGAGGATCTGGGCGCGGAGATCGAAGCCCTGTTGAAATGAACGCGTCAGGCTCCATGAATCCAGAACTGCTGCTGGACAACCAGCTCTGCTTCAAGCTCTACGCTGCTTCCCGCACGATCATCCGTGGTTATCGCCCGCTGCTGGAGAAGCTGGGTCTGACCTATCCGCAGTACCTGGTCATGCTGGTGCTGTGGGAGTGGCAGGCGAAGCCGCCTGAACTACCAACGGTGAAAGCGCTGGGCGAGCGATTGATGCTGGACTCCGGGACCCTGACGCCCTTGCTCAAGCGGCTCGACCAGCTCGGCTTGGTGCAGCGTCGACGCGCTGCGCACGACGAGCGAGAGGTCCACTTGGCCCTGACACCGCAAGGGGTGGAGCTACGCGGCCAGGTGATGCCTCTGCGCGCCGAGCTGATTTGCAAGAGTGGCTTTGACCTCAGTGAGATGGGCGCTCTCCGAGGGGCGCTCGATCAGCTTCTGGGACAGCTCACGGCGCAGCCTGAGTAGCGGGCAGCCACGTATCGAGCAGCGTCTCCAGTTCTTCGCGCCGGAATGGTTTGGCCAGGTAATCGTTCATGCCTGCGGCGTGACAGCGTTCGCGCTCGTCAGGCAGGGCGTTGGCGGTCAAGGCGATCACCGGCAGGTCTGGCCAGCGTCCACTCTGTCGAATCCTTCGGGTTGCCTCGTAGCCGTCCATCACGGGCATGTTGCAGTCCATCAACACCAGGTCGACGGCGTGCTGTTCCAGTCGGCTGAGCGCTTCGCCGCCGTGACCGGCAAGCAACACCTCACAACCGAGCTTGGCCAGCATGCCCTTGGCCACCAACTGATTCACGGCGTTGTCCTCTACCAGCAGCACCTTTGCATTGTGCCTTCTGGGCAGGGGAGCCTCGATGGTCTGCGTCGGTTGTTCTTCTGGCTGTTTCAGGAGTACCCGTTGCAGGGCCTGGTAGAGGGGTGTTCGGGCCAGCGGGCGGGCAAGTTGCTGCAAGGGGGCCAGTGCGTTGATCTGGGCTGCAGACAGGAAGCTGGCATAGCCGGTAACCAGGAGGATTGGTGCGCCTGAGGCTTTGCGCAGGCTCTCCAGGCGTTCGGGGTGGTCGCTGATCAATAGGTCCGCTTCCAGTCCAGCGGGGTCTGCTTCGGGATCTTTTCGCTCGTAGTCAAGATTCCAGACCGGTAGCCAGGTCTGCAGCAGTTCTCCCAAGCCGCCGCCTGCACTGCAGAATGCTGCTACCCGGCCCATCAAGGGAGCGTTGTGTTCCGCGGGTGCCTGCTCGACCAGCGGCAGCTCGGCGCTGAACAGGCTGCCCAGCCCCTCTTGTGACCTGACCTCGAGCTGGCCCTGCATCGCTTCGCAAAGGTGGCGGGTCAGCGCCAGGCCAAGGCCGGTGCCGCCGAACTGGCGAGTAATGCCTGCGGTGGCTTGTGAGAACGGCTGGAACAGCTTCGGCAATGACTCGCTGGAAATGCCGATCCCCGTGTCTCGTACGCTGATGAGAACACCTCCTTCGCAAGGGGCGACGCGCAAATCGACGCGACCATGCCGGGTGAACTTGAGCGCGTTGGACAGCAGGTTGCTGATCACCTGCCGCACCCGGGTCGGATCTCCGGTGACCAGCGCAGGAAGGCTGGGGGCGATGATGCAGGTGAGTTCGACACCTGGGGCGGCATTCTGGGAAAGCAGGTTGGCGGTGTCTTCGGCCAGCGTGCCGAGGTCGAACGGAATCCGCTCCAGTTCCAACTGGCCGGCCTCGAACTTGGACAGGTCGAGAATATCGTTGAGCAACTCCACCAGCACGGTTCCCGAGTCGCGGGCGATCTGAAGCTGACGGCGCTGTTCGCTGCCCAACGGCGCATCCAGAGCCAGGTCAAGCATCCCGAGCAGGCCGTTGAGCGGCGTGCGGATCTCATGGCTCATATTGGCAAGGAACGCCGCGCGTGCCTTGGCCATCTCCAGTGCGGAACTGCGAGCGGCTTCCAGTTCCTGGTTGTAGCGGCTGAGCCGGCTATTGGCGGCTTTCAGCTCGGCGGTGCGGGCCGACACGATGTCTTCCAGTTCGCTGAGGTACTGGTTCAAGCGTTGGTCGGCTACGCGACGTTGCTGCATTTCGGTCGCCAGGTTGGCCAGGTGGCGATTGGTGACCTCCACCAATACGCCGATTTCGTCCTGTTCATGACCGGGAGGGCAGGGCAACTTGGCATCCGGTTCCCTGCCGGGGCTGCCTTCACTGAGTGAGCGGATCAATCCCACCAGCGGCTTGGTCAGCATGCTGTAGAACAACACCAGCAGGATCAACGACAGCAACAGGCTGCGCACGAAGCCGCTGAGCAGCGTAAGCATGGCGCGTCGAAGGAAATCACTGCCGAAGGCATAGGTATCGACCTCCAGGCGCAGGACGCCAAGCACTTCATTGGGTGCGTGGACGATATAAAGCGGATCTTCGAAGTCGCGGCGCTCGCCGAAGAGAAAGTCGCTGAGCATTCGAAAGTCGCTTTCCGTGCGCGCCCGGTTGACGCTCGCCAGCACTGCGCCGTTGTTGTCAATGATCTCGGCGCGAATGACAGCAGGTGAGCGCAGCAGGCCGGTGACCAGCTCCTGGGCCAGTTCGGCGTCGATGTTGTAGGCGATGCGGGCCGCGGGGCTGTGGCTGATCTGCAGCAGCGCCTGGATCTCGCGGTCGATCGAGGCATCTTCGTTGATGTAGTCGTTCGCGACCTGGATGATGCTGAGGACCGTTCCGAGGATGAACGCCACCAGCACCGTGAGGCTGGCCTGCTTGAACGACAGGCGTTGAGTCAGCGGAATGTCCATGGGGGCGGGGGGTGGCCTTGTTCCGTGAGCTTGCCAAGCATAGCCTATCCGGTCTTCCCGCAGTGCCTGGTGACTGCGGCTGAGCCAAGGAGTTGACCGTGGATTCCCGTTTGAATGCCTTTCTCGAGCGCGCCGATGCTGTTCTCGCGCGCCTGGAACCCCTGCTGCCGGCAACCCGGCCTGATATCGACTGGCAGCAATGCCTGGCGGCGCGTTGGCACCGTGAAGGTCGCGGCGGTTACCTACAGCCGCTGCAGGTGAGTCTGGACCTGGATCTGAGCGACCTGATTGGTGTCGATAACCAGCGTGAGCAGCTCGCTCGCAACACGCGCCAGTTCGTCGATGGGTTGCCTGCCAACCACGCGCTGCTCTGGGGTGCCCGTGGTACCGGTAAATCGTCCCTGGTGCGCGCCTTGTTGGCGGAGCACGCGGGGGCAGGGCTGCGGCTGATTGAGATCGAGCGTGACCACCTGGCGGACTTGCCGCGGGTGGTCGAGCAGATCGCCGGGGTTGCCCAGCGCTTCGTGCTGTTCTGCGATGACCTCTCGTTCGAGGCGGGCGAGGGTGACTACCGGGTGCTCAAGAGCGTGCTGGACGGCTCCCTCGAGCGTGCGCCGGACAATGTCCTGCTCTATGCCACCTCCAACCGCCGCCACCTGGTGCCGGAGAAACAGAGTGACAACGAGCATTGGCAGATGGTCGATGGCGAACTGCACCCCAACGAGGCGGTCGAGGACAAGATCGCCCTGTCGGATCGTTTCGGTCTCTGGCTGTCGTTCTATCCCTTCACGCAGGAGCATTTCCTGGCCGTGGTGCGCCACTGGGTCGGCGTGCTCGCCAAGTCGGCGGGGCTGGAATGGGAATGGAGCGAGGATCTGGAGAAACTGGCGATTCGCTGGGCCCTGGGACGGGGCAATCGCAATGGCCGTTGTGCCTATCAATTCTCCCGTCAGTGGGTCGGGCTGGCGCTCCTGGAGCAAGGTAAATGATCGATCTTCAGCAGGCCGGTAGCGGGCTTGCCGGCTACGCGCTGCTGGCGGCCCAATTGGAATCGCTGCTGGCGGATGAGCGTGATTTCATTGCCAACAGCGCCCAGTTCGCGGCTTTCCTCTACAGCGAGCTGCCCGATTTGAACTGGGCCGGCTTCTATCTGAATCGCAACGAACAGTTGGTGCTGGGGCCATTCCAGGGCAAGGTCGCCTGCGTGCGCATTCCCTTCAGCAAGGGCGTCTGCGGCGCAGCGGCCAGCACGCGGCAGACCCAGCGTGTCGACGATGTGCATGCGTTTCCAGGGCATATTGCCTGCGACAGTGCCTCCAATAGCGAATTGGTGGTGCCGCTGGTGAAGGACGGGCGATTGATCGGCGTGCTGGACCTGGATAGTCCGGAATTGTCGCGTTTCAGCGCAGAGGACCAGCTTGGGATCGAGCAATTAGCGGTAATTTTCCTGCGTCTGACGGACTGCAGTGGTCTTTGAGTGACAAGTAGCCCGGACTCAGTCCGGGCTACCGCTCGAATGAGTGCCGTGTGGAAGGGCACGCTGCGCACCAGTCTGGCATCGATCGCTTCCTCCCCCGGTTGAAATGCCTGAGTTGGTGCGCATGGCGCACCTTACGGTCGGCATTCGCAGTTGCGGTAGATTTCAGGCTCTGCCACTGAGCTTGGCCAGTATCTTCTGTTCGCCGGGGAGCACCGCTTGCACGGATTCACGTGCCTTCATCCGTCCGTAATGGGCAGCCAGCCTGGGCCAGCGCTCGGCGTCCAGTTGTTCACAGCCATGCTCCATGTTGATCAACTGGCTGGCAAAGGCGATGTCGGCCATGGTCAGGCGCTCGCCCACGAAGAACTCCGCACCGCCCAGGGTCTTTTCCAGGTAGTTGAAGTGCTGCGGTAGCTTGTCAGTCAGTGCTGCCTGCACAGCCGCTTCGTCGCAGGGCTGGCCCATGGTGGGCTTGAGCGCGCGATTACGAAACACCGTGAAGGTGCTTAGCGGTGCCAGTTCGTAGTCCGCGTACTTTTCCAGCCAGCGCACCTGGGCGCGCTCGTTGGTATCGCGTCCATAGAGCGGTGCGAGTTCACTGTGCTTGTCCTCCAGGTACTGGCAGATCACGCTGGAGTCGGCGAGGCTGAAATCGCCGTCGCGCAGCGCGGGTACCCTGCCCAGAGGGCTCAACTCGCGGTACCACGCTGGTTGCGCAAAAGGCGAGACGATCTCCAGTTGGTAATCCAGGCCTTTCTCCAGCAGATAAAGGCGTACTTTGCGGACAAATGGGGAGAGTGGGGCGCCGTAGAGGGTAAGACTCATCAAGGGTGTCCTTGTCTGATTGGATCAGCGTGAAGGTCAGTCGTAGATGTTCTTCTTTTTCCAAAGATCATCGTCATCCATTGACTTCAGACCCTCGGTCAGCTCGCTCGGTTCGTTGATTTGCGGTTGTGCTGTCTCTAGAACCAATGCGTTGGCGCGGGCGAGGTGGGCCTGCAGTTGTTGCTTCTGGTTCTGGTAGCGTGCCGGGTCGGGTTGCTTTTGCAGGTACTGCACGCCTCGCTCGAACGCCAGCCGCGCTTGTCGAGGCTGTTCCTCCTGCACCGCTTGCAGGCCGAGGTTGGTGAAGAACTCAACATGCAGTTGGACCAGCAGGTCGCGAATTTCCTTGACCCAGTTCTTGGCGTCGTTAGCCGCCAACAGTCCATCCTGGGCAGCGCGACCGATCTGGCCATGTAACCCTTCGAGCTGAAAGCGGACTTCCTTTGCCTTGGCTTCGCTGAGGATCTTTTGTGGCGCGTTGGTGACGGGGATGGCTTCGCCCAGGTTGGCCAGTACGCGGAGCTCCTCGAGCCTGGCCTTCAGGCGGGCATCCTGCTTGTCCAGCTGCTGCAGGCTTTCGCCCAGTTGAAGCTGCAGTCGGGTCAGGAGGAGTTTCAGGGCAGGGGAGACCATTTGCCCAGGCATCGTTTCGGAGAGATCGCCGCAGCGGCGGATCCGGTCGGTCAGATCGGCTTTCTTGCGGGCTTTTTCCAGCTTGGTGTTTTCCACCATGTGATTGATGTAGCCAATGACGATCAGAATCACGATACCGACGACGATCAACAGGGTGATCACGAGTGGCGACATCTGAAAGGCTCCCGCGCACTTATAGGAATTGCGCCGGAGTGTAGAGGCTTGGTTGCCATGCTCATAGAGGTGGTTCAAAAATTGAGCAGAAGTCGTTGATTTTAAAAAGTATTTCAAGGAGGGTTGACGGGTGTTGAAAGGCTCCCTAGAATGCGCGCCACTTCGACGCGATGCCCGATGGGTAAAGTGGAGAAGCCGGAAAAAGCTGAAAGCTGTTGTAAGTTCCGGGCCGCGTCCCCTTCGTCTAGTGGCCTAGGACACCGCCCTTTCACGGCGGTAACAGGGGTTCGAGTCCCCTAGGGGACGCCAGTTTCAAAGTTGCATGCGGGAATAGCTCAGTTGGTAGAGCACGACCTTGCCAAGGTCGGGGTCGCGAGTTCGAGTCTCGTTTCCCGCTCCAGATTTTCAAGCAATGCTTGTTGAGCCTTGTTTGTCCCCTTCGTCTAGTGGCCTAGGACACCGCCCTTTCACGGCGGTAACAGGGGTTCGAGTCCCCTAGGGGACGCCAGTTTCAAAGTTGCACGCGGGAATAGCTCAGTTGGTAGAGCACGACCTTGCCAAGGTCGGGGTCGCGAGTTCGAGTCTCGTTTCCCGCTCCAGATTTGCAAGCAATGCTTGTTGAGCCTTGTTTGTCCCCTTCGTCTAGTGGCCTAGGACACCGCCCTTTCACGGCGGTAACAGGGGTTCGAGTCCCCTAGGGGACGCCAGTTTCAAAGTTGCACGCGGGAATAGCTCAGTTGGTAGAGCACGACCTTGCCAAGGTCGGGGTCGCGAGTTCGAGTCTCGTTTCCCGCTCCAAATTATGATCTACAGATGTCCACCGAACTCTGTAAGTCATTGAAAAAGGGCCGTAAGGCCCTTTTTTCGTTCCGGCAATATCTACTGGAATCTTCCCCCAGCCAGGACTTTTAAGTCCATTTTTGAGTCCATCTTTACGGGGGTGGTTGCCGAGTTGTTGCTGGAGGAGTGCGGTCTGCGAGACAAGCATCTAGTCCTGACTTCTGTTCAGGAACTCGATCGTGGCACCCGCTACGACAAGTTGGCCAGAAGTTTTGCCGCGATGGCCACACTGGCTTGCACGCTGCGCTGCCTACGGCAGTACTAATGGGATGGTCACCCCCACACCCTGCCAGGGGTTAGGCTCTGGCTGGGGGCATTCACGGAGACCATCATCATGAGCGCAGTCGCACTGGTAGGCATCGATCTCGGCAAGCACAACTTCCATCTGCATGGGCAGCACAAGTCTGGGCGAGAGGTTTTCCGCAAGAAGGCGACGCGTCCACAGATGATGCGATTCTTGGGCAACCTGCCAAGCTGCACCGTGGCGATGGAGGCTTGTGCCGGATCGCATTTCGTGGCCCGCCAACTGATAGCGATCGGGCATGAGGCGAAGCTGATCTCACCGCAGTTCGTGCGGCCCTTCGTCAAGGCTAACAAGAACGACTTCGTTGATGCCGAGGCGATCTGCGAAGCGGCTTCGCGACCGGCAATGCGCTTCGCGACGCCCAAGACCGAGGCGCAGCAAACCCTGTCTGTGCTGCATCGAATCCGTGACTCTCTGGTGCGCGATCGCACCAAAACCGCCAACCAGGTCCACAGGCTTCCTGTTGGAGTTCAGTATCAGCCTGCCGAAAGGGCTGTCGTTGGTCAGGTGTTTGCCGAACACACTGGCCGAGCATGAGCTGCCGCCTCGGTTGATCATGCTGCTAACACGTCTACACCAGCACTTCTGCTACCTGGATGAACAGATCAGGGAGTTGGACAAGGAAATGGCCAGCCAGCTTGCCGAAGACGACCTCGGAACTCTCCTGTTGACCATACCGTGTGTGGGTCCGATCACGGTCAGCTTGCTGTCGGCCGAGATGGGCAATGGTAAACAGTATGGCGGCAGTCGTGATTTCGCGGCTTCGGTGGGACTGGTTCCTCGCCAGTACAGCACGGGAGGCCGAGCCAACAAGCTGGGCATCAGCAAGCGCGGCGACAAGTACTTGCGCCGCCTGCTGGTGCAATGCGCCAGGGTCTACCTCCAGCGCCTGGAGTTCCAGCAGGGCGCCTTGGCCGACTGGGTGCGCTCGTTACGCGAACGACACCACTCGAATGTGGTGGTCTGCGCCTTGGCCAACAAGGTTGCTCGCGTTGCCTGGGCGATAGCCGCCAACCGCTCGAGATTTGACGCAGAGCCAAGCACTTCCGGAGCCTGACCCCGCGCCTACAGCAGGACCACGAACACCCTTTCAGGTTTGCGATGTTGAACAATTGATGACGTGAACGGCCCACCGGCCTAGCGAACAACCTGGTACGAAAGGAGGCTTTCGAAGCCGCCGTGCTTTTAAGGATCGCTAGGTGCGACTCTCATCGTGGCACGGGGCAGGCCCCACACTGACGCCGGATAGATTTAGGCAAGCCAAACACTCATCGCTGATCAGCATTGCAGAAACGGGGGTGACCATAGATTTTCGTACAAAACCTAAGAGCGGAACTTTTGCCCATAGCAGGGCGTTATGCCGGACATGCCTCTCTGATATTGGTCGCGTGCGGTTAAGGCCCAATAAAGTGCATCGGTTCACTGGCGCACGTGGTCGGCGGCGCGCCTCGGTCTCCAATAAAAAGAAGGATGTTCCCCATGCTTGTCCGACGCCCTGCCCGGGTCTTGCTGGCGCTCACGTTGCTGGCCCAGTCCATTACCGCTTCCGCTGCACCCTCCGCTAAGGACGCAACCGAAATGACCCGCGCTTCCAACCTGCAATGGTTGCAGCGCTTACCCTTCGCCGATCGAGCTGACTTCGAGGCCGCACAGCGTGGCTTGCTGGAGCGCTTCGATGGCGTGGTGGACAACGGCAAAGGGCAGGCCGTGTGGGATCGCGGCACCTACGCCTTTCTCGATGGTCGCGAAGCCCCGGCGACGGTGAACCCGAGCCTCTGGCGTATCGCCCAGCTGAATAACATGGCCGGGCTGTTCCAGGTCACCGAGGGTGTCTATCAGGTGCGCGGCCTCGATCTTGCCAACATGACCCTGATCGAGGGCGAGAAGGGGCTGATCGTCATGGATCCGTTGCTCACGGTGGAAACCGCCCGGGCGGGCCTGGAGCTCTATTTCAAGCATCGGCCACGTCGGCCCGTGGTGGCGGTGATCTACACCCATTCCCACATCGACCACTTCGGCGGCGTGCGTGGCGTGGTAGACGAGGTGGATGTCAAAGCAGGCAAGGTGCAGGTCATTGCGCCAAGTGGCTTCTTCGAGCATGCGGTCAGCGAGAACGTGCTGGCAGGCCCGGCCATGAAGCGCCGGGCGCAATACATGTATGGCTCGCTGCTGTCCCGTGGCGAACGCGGCCAGGTAGACGCGGGCCTGGGCAAGGGCGTGCCGACTGGCGGTACGGTGAGCTTGATAGCGCCTACCGTGGAGATTGCCCAGCAACTGGAGACACGCACCATCGACGGCGTCGAGATCGAGTTTCAGCTCACCCCTGGTACCGAGGCGCCTGCAGAGATGAACCTCTATTTCCCGCGTTTCAAGACCCTGTGCATGGCGGAGAACGCCACCCGTGTGCAGCACAACGTGCTGACCCTGCGCGGCGCCCTGGTGCGTGATCCGAAGATCTGGGCGCAGTATCTGGACGAGGCGCTGGTGCGTTATGGCGACAAGGCCGAGGTGCTGTTCGCCCAGCATCATTGGCCTACCTGGGGCCAGCAGGAAATCCGGGAATACCTGGCCGACCAGCGCGACATGTACGCTTTCATCGACAGCCAGACGCTGCGCCTGATCAATCAGGGCCTGACCCCGACCGAAATCGCCCAACGCCTCGATTCGCTGCCGCCCCGGCTGGCGGGCAAGTGGTATAGCCGCGACTATTACGGCTCCCTGAGTCACAACGTGCGTGCGGTCTACCAGCGCTACATGGGCTTCTACGACGGCAATCCGGCCAACCTGAATCCCTTGCCCCCGGAAGATGCCGGCAAGCGCTACGTCGAAGTGATGGGCGGTGCCGACCAGATCCTTGCCAACGCGCGGAAGGCGTTCGCCGCGGGCGACTATCGCTGGGTGGCCCAGCTCACCAATCACTTGGTCTTCGCCCAGCCTGACAATGCCGAGGCCCGGGACCTTCAGGCCGACGCGCTGGAGCAGCTGGGCTACCAGAGCGAGAACGCGACCTGGCGTAACGCCTATCTGAGTGGCGCCCAGGAACTGCGCCAGGGCGTGGCCCTGGCCAAGGGCGGCAATGGTGCGCCGGACCTGGTCCGGGCGCTGACACCGTCGATGTTCTTTGACTACCTGGCCGTACGCATAGACGCGATGAAGGCGGCCGACGAAGACCTGCGGATAAACTGGCGTTTCACTGACATCAATGAGGACTACGCCCTGACCCTGCGCAATGGCGTGCTGACACACCGCAATGGCGCCCGGCATGCCGCGCCGGAGATCAGCGTAACCATGACCAAGGCGCTGCTGGACCGCATCGCCCTCAAGGAAACCGGCTTCCTCAAGGAGTCGACCATTGGTGGCATCACTATCGAGGGTGGGCGTCTGAAGCTGCTCGAACTGCTGGGTGGGCTGGATGAGCCTAACGGGCAGTTCAATCTGGTCACCCCCTGAATCTGGTGGGTGAGGCCCCGAACGAGGCACGTCGCGCGGGACCCCGATTCGGGGCAGGAATCTGCCCCGGCGGTCACTGGGTGACCTGGATCACCGGCGGCAACCAACGCTTTTCGAGCACCTCGGGCTTGGGCCAGTAGAGGCGCAGGAACAGGTTGAACGGGCCTTCTGGGGCGGGCAGCCAGTTGCTGTGCTGGGCCACTTCGGCTGGTGGTTCGTGTTGAATGAAAAGATCCAGCGAGCCGTCGTCGTTGTAGCGCAGATCATCACGGTCACCCAGTGCGTATCGGTCCAGCGGGTTGGCCGAGAGCAACTGCTGGGCGTTGTACAGGGTCAGCGACCAGAAAGCGCGGGTAGGCGGCAGTTGGTCTCTGCTGAAGTGCAGGACATAGCGCTGGTCGCCGCTCAGTGGCCGGCCCTGCGGATCCTTGTGCAGGTTGGGGTAGAGGGCGTCATCCGGAGTGTTGGCGCCGAAGCCGAGTTTCGCGACCAAGGCGCGTTGCTGGTAGCGGACGCCATACTCGCCCAGGTCGTAGCCAATGCGCCAACCGTTGTAGGTGTCTCGTTGCTCCAGCAATTGCTGGCTGTCGTTCAGCAGCCCGACCACCTTGCGATAGCCGATTCGCGAGCCGAGGCGCTGCAGCGTCGACTGGTTGACGTCGCAGTCGTCGTTGATCAGGCCGATGGCCTGGAGGCGCGCCAGCATGGGCGCGTCTTCCGTGCGTGGTGGGTTGTGGTGCAGCAGTTGGCAGAGGGCGGTGAAAAACTGGTCCTGGTTCCAGTTGGCCAGCTGTCGGTCCGGCGCCTTGCTCCGGTCTAGCGGCGGCAGCTCTGCCATATCGGCTAACGTTGCGGCCACGGGATGGCCTTGCCAGGCGCTCAGCGGCATGATTTGGAAACGCTGCTGCAACTGGTGAATTTCGGCGTAGTCCTCGGGGCCGCTGCTCTTTATTCGGCCGATCATCCAGGCCATCTGGGTGGGTATCCGGATTACGTCCATTCCAGCCGGAGCCGTGCCATTCCAGGTCGGTCCTGCCACGAGGAAGGTCTTGGGCTCGGTGCCAATGGTCCGGGTGCCGGGGCTGGTCACCACGTTCGACCAGGCGTCCATGATCGGCATCATGTAGTAGTGGCCGTTGGTATCGGGGATGCTCATCACCACTGGCTCCTGGCGCAGATCAAAGTGGGTGATGCTGTACAGTGTGTCGACGTTGGGCGATACCACGCTGTTGAAGCTGGCGTCGGGAAAGCGAAGGCTATGACGAAAGCCGTTGATGGCCGTTGTGCCGAGCAGTTCCTGATGCTGCTTGGTCAACTCCATGAGTACCAGCGGGTAGCCGAATAGGTAGGCTTGGGCCGTTTCCCGGGCCTGGTTCACCACGCTGAACGCGGAGGCCGTCAGGCCGACGGCGACCAGGGTCGTAGCACCGAGGCCCAGCCTCCAGAGCATTTTCCTGCTCAGTGCCATGTGCTGCCCTCCCTTGGCGCCTGGTTGACGGAGCCTGCCACTGCTACCGGGAGCGAGTTGGGCGCTAGCGGGCGCGCGCGGATTGTCCTGCTGGTGGATAGCTGAATCTGTGTTGTCATTGTGGTTTTCTCGGCTATGAGTTCCAGGCTGTTGTGCAGTCCCTGTCTGTTTCAGATCGATCGAATAGTTAGGTGAGGCGTGCTCCAGGGGTGAGAAGGAAATGTCGGACCCTGTGCCGTGCTGAACGGTGCCGGCATAAGCTTTGCGCCAGCGTCTTCGGTGGTGTCGCGCACGGCGTTGAGCATTGCGAGCAGCGCCATGGTCACCAGCGCCAAGCCGGTGAAGACAACCTTCCCCGGACTCGCCCGGCCGCGCTCGTCGCGCAGCATTGCCAGGCTGCGCTGATAGCGTCGCCCCTGGCGCCCCCCCAGGATGCCGGCCGTACTCAGCGCAATCAGTACAACCCACGGTGCATGCCCGCGCAGGGCCAAGCAGGCGATCACCAGTAGCGATACCTGGGTCCGGCGCCAGGCCAGTTCGGTGCGTTCGGCCTGCAGGCCGTTGTCGGTCGACACTTCAGCCGCCCCAGCGCGGCCAGAACAGGCCGATCATGATCAGCGCAGCCATGCAGCAGCCGAGCGCCAGCAGCGGCACCAGACCTGGCAGCGGCAATGCATGGCGGTGACGAAGGGCGCGCTCCACCGACAGCCAGCGCAGGCAGGCGCCGACGCTGACCAGGATGCTCAGTGACAGCAGGCTCAAGGTGATGATCAGCCGCAGTAGCGGCTCGAAGGCCTGGCTGGCGAACGTCTCGACGGCGATGCCGCCGCCAAGCAATGCCAGCGCGGTTCGGATCCAGGCCAGGAAGGTGCGCTCGTTGGCCAGTGTGAAACGAGGGTCCGGCTCCTCGCCGCCCAATAGCGACAGAGAGAGCGTTTTGCGTGGCAGGTTGCGGTGATCTGGAGTGCTCATGCAATACCCTGAATGCAAAGCTGCCGCCGGCCCGGGAGGGGCCAGCGGCGTGGGGTGGGGCCAGCGCAGGACCTTGCTGCGCAGGGCGCGCGGCAAGTAGTCGGAGGCACTGAATCAGCAATTGAAGTTGAGCGGCTGGCTCTGTTCATTTGTGAGGCCTGCGGCGGTGTGACGGCCTGTGTTCAGGTCGTAGGTCGCGTCCATGGCTTCAACGGCCGCTATAGCGGTGGGTCTGGGCATCAGTTCCGAATCGTGGTCGGTGCCAAAAACTCTGGGCCCAGGAAGCGGCGCCACGCTCAGTTGACCTCCGGTTTCGCCGAGCTGGAAGCCCACGGCCGAGGCGGTTCCGACCAGGCAACTCAGGATCAGCAAGAGGAGCGGTTGGCAGAAGCTGCCGCGCAGCATCGAGGTCATCACTCTTGTCCTCTTTATTTTCCTTATTGCAGAGTGAGAAGTTGTATTGGGAGGAAATTAAGTGCCTTTCTTCGGGTAATTAATTTCCCGACGTTTAAGTTTGAAGTCTCTAATTTAGCGAGTAGACGAAACTTGAAGTTTGAAGAGCCATCTGATTGCGTGGAAGAGTGTTCGGCAATGTCGTCGTGAGGTTATGTTGCTCCCTTCGGACGTGTTTTCAGCGATACTAGGCATCGGCCGGAGACCTCACAAATAGCGTCTTTAGATAGTTGCCATAACGCTTCGGCATAGCCAGAGATACGCCATGACCCTCAAGCAGCTCCGTTATCTGATCGCCATTGCCGAAGCCGGCAGTTTCTCCGCAGCCGCGCGCCGGGCGTATATCGCCCAGCCGGCCCTGAGTCGGCAGATCGGTTTGCTGGAAAGCGAACTGGACATGCAACTGCTGGAGCGCCAGCACGACGGCATCGCCCTGACCGATGCCGGGCGGCGGCTCTACGAGGTGGCCCGCTCCGTGGTGCAGAAGCTGGATTCGGTGAAGGACGAGCTCAAGTCCACCCGCGGCGATCCCCGTGGCCACGTAGCCATTTCGATTCCCGCCACCGCTTCGGCGCTGCTGCTGCCGGCCATCATCTCCAGGGCAGCGGAGAAGTTTCCTGGCATCGCTCTCACGGTGTGCGACGGCCTGACACGCGAGGGCGGGCAGGCGATCGAGCTAGGCAAGGTGGATTTCGGTGTTGTTCCCAATGCCGAGGAACTGGAGAACGTGGCCGCCGAGCCGATCCTGATTGAGGAACTCTACTGGGTAGGGCAACCGGATGCACCGAGCGATGCCATCACCATCACCCTGGCCGAGGCGGCTGCCACGCGGCTGGTGATGCCGCCGCGCTCGCTGCACTTGCGCCGGCGCATCGAGCAGGCGGCCATGGAGGCCGGCGTCACGCTGAACTCGGTCTATGAGCAGCAGTCCGCCCCCGGCATTGCCAGTCTGGTGCGCAGCGGGTTGGCTACCACCATCAGCAACTGGCCGCCGTTGGAGGAACTGCTGGAGCCAACGGCAGCGCGGCTAATCGTCGAGCCGAAGATCACCCGTACTGTGTCCATCGCCCATTCGGTGCACAAACCGCTGTCATTCGCCGCGTCCTGCATGCGTGACTTGGTGCGTGTGCTGCTGGTAGAGGCGGTTCAGGCTGGCCGCTGGCGCGGCAGCCTGATTGAGCGCAGTTTCGAGGAGACGCCTCAGGCCTGGGAGCACGCCGACAGCGAGGCGCCCTGACGCAGGCGCTCGCGGGAGCGTTCCGGGTTGAGGAGGCGCAGGCCGATCAAGCCCGCCACCACCATTACCGCGCCGCACACCAGGAAGCCCTGGGCGTAGCCGTCAGGATGGTCGGCGCCGGCTCCATGCACCAGCAGGCCCGTGACCACCGGTGCGGACAGGCCGGCCAGAGAGGCGATAGCATTGCCGATGGCGAGGATGCCACCGCGCTGGCCGCTGGGGGTGAATTCCGCGAGCATGGCCGGTCCCACCGAGTACATCACCAGGGCCAGGCCACCGCTCAGGGTCAGGCAGGTGATGCGTGCGACTACCGAGATATCCGGCAGGATCAACGACGCGGAGAGCAGCCCGCCAGCGATCAGGCACAGGGAAACGAACACGCCCCGCGACAACCGCGAAGGAACACCTCGGCTCAGCAGGCGCTGGGACAGCCAGGCCATGAACAGGCTGAGCGGGGTGGTTACCACTACGAACAGCACGAACATTCGACCGGTATTGATCGGGTCGATGCCCAGGCCGGTTTCCAAGTAGCTGGGCACCCAGGTCAGGGTCAGGGCCAGGGACCAGTTGGCGGCGAAGTGGCAGATATAGTTGCCCAGCACACTGCCATCGGTGAGCAGTCGACGGTAGGGCACCCGGTGGGAGTCCAGTTTCACCTGCCCGGCACGCAGGTTATCGAGGGTACCTTCGCGACCCAGCAGTAGCCAAAGCGCACACCAGACCAGGCCGATGGCGGCAAGCACGGCGAAGTTTGTGCGCCAGCCGTAGTTCAGGCTGATCAACGGGATCATCGCGCCAGCAACCAGCAATCCCATGGCGCTGCCGGAGTGGAGCAGGGCCACTGGCAGGTTGCGGCGGTCGTTGGGAAACCATTTGTACAGCGCATGGGTCGCCACCGGTGAGGCCGGACCCTCGCCGATGCCCAACAGCACCCGGCAGGCAACAATCATCCACAGCGAGCTGACGAATAGCATCGGTAATTGGATCAGTGCCCAGAACAGGCCCATGCCCAGCAGCAGGGTTCGGGTCGGGCGCCGATTGGCGAGGAAGCCGCCGACCACGGCGGAAATGGAGAACAGCCAGTGCAGGGCGCCGCCGATCAGGCCGAACTCGGTCGGGGTCAGGCCCAGTTCCTGGGTCATGGGAACGGCGACCAGGCCGATCACGACCTTGTCCAGGAAGTTCACCAGCATCATGAAGGCCAGCAGGATGGCGATCATCCAGGCCGTGGCTGGGCGGAAGGCAGCGTCGTCGCGAGTCATGGGGTTCATCTCTGATCTTGTTTTTATCGAAAAAAGCCCGTCCCGCGTGGAAGACGGGCTTGCGCACTCGCCCTAGCTGGGCATCAGCACGCTCTTGGCGATGGTGTTGCGCTGGATCTCGCTGGTACCCGTGAGGATGCGCATCATACGGGTCGCGCGGAAGATCCATTCGACCGGATGTCCCTTTATCAGCCCGGCGCCGCCGTGGATCTGCACCGCCTTGTCGGCAATGCGGAAGGCGGTTTCCGAGGCGAACAGCTTGCACATGGGCGCCTGAACCTTGATGTCACCGCCGGCATCGTTCGACTGCGCCGTGGCGAACATCATGCTGCGTGCGGCGTACAGCTCGGTGGCCATGTCGGCGATCATGTGGTTCACCGCCTGGAACATCGCGATGGGTTGGCCGAACTGCTTGCGGGTGCGGGCGTGGTCGACGGTCAGGTTCAGTGCTAGGCCGGCCATGCCCAGCAGGGTGGGGCAGTGCAGTAGACGATTGAGGGTAATACGGCCCATGGCCAGCTTGAAGCCCGCGCCTTCGTCGCCGATGCGGTTCTCTACCGGCACTCGTACCTCGTCCAGAAAGATGTCGCCGTGGCTGCCGCCCCCGGACATCACCGCGTAGTCGGTCTCCACGCGCACGCCAGGTGCCTTGAGGTCGACGAAGAATGCTGAGATGCCCTGGGCACCGCGTCCCGGTCCGGTCACGGCGAGCAGTACCGCGATGTCGGCATAGGGCGCACCGGAGATGTAGCGTTTGCCGCCGCTGAGAACGTAGTGATCACCCTCGCGGCGGGCCTGGGTCTGGATGGCCGAGGCGTCCGAGCCTGCTTCTGCTTCAGTGAGGGCGAAGCAGACCGTCTGCTCGGCGCGGCACACCGGCTGCAGGAAGGATTCGATCTGGTAGGCGCTCGCCACTTTGAACAGATGGCCGATGCGTGGCGGGCCGGACAGTTCTCCCAGTACGTGCGGGGCCAGCATCGAGCCGGTGAGAACGGTGGCCTCCTTCACTGCGCAGAGGTCGGCGCTGCTCAGCCCGGCGCCGCCCAGGGTTTCGGGAAGCATGATGTTGTAGAAGCCCAGTTCGCAGGAGCGCTTCCAGACTTCCCGCAGCAGCGGTCGGGGATGGGGCTCCCCCCAGGACAGGCCGTCACGGCGTTCAAGGGGCAGGATCTCGTCGCGGATGAAACCGTCTATGGCCTCGATGATCGCCTGGGCCTTGTTGCTTGGTTGGTACATGTTGGACTCTCCCGTGCTCAGATCCGACGCTCGCTGTTCTGCCAGTACGCCTCGCGGATCAGGCGACGTACTACCTTGCCGTTCGGGTTCTTCGGTAACTCCTTGACGAAGTCCACCGTGCGCGGCTTCTTGAAGCCGGCCAGGGTACGGCCGCAATGCTCGATGATGGCCTCGGCACTAAGGGTCTCGCCCGGCTTGAGCACCACCACGGCGCGCACCGCTTCGCCCCACTGTTCGTCAGGCACGCCGACAACCGCGGCCTCGAAAACCTGCGGCAGGCTGTAGAGCACCTGCTCCACTTCGGTGGGATAGATGTTGAAGCCGCCAGAAATGATCATTTCCTTCTTGCGGTCGACAATGAACACGTAGCCATGCTCATCCACGGTGGCCAAGTCGCCGGTGAGGTAGTAGCCGTCGCGCATCACCTCAGCGGTCAACTCTGGCGCCTGCCAGTAGCCCTGCATGATGTCCGGGCCTTTGACGACGATCTCGCCGATTTCGCCGGGGCGAACGTCCTCGAACACCTCGTTGACCACCCGCAGGTCGGTCTCGAAGTAGCAGCGTCCGCAGGAGGCCAGGCGCCGGTAGTCGCCGTCTTCCACTAGGTGGTCTTGCTCGGTGAGCACGGTGACCAGCGAGCAGGTCTCGCCAGCGCCGTAGCCCTGGGCCAGGATCGGCCCGAATACCCCGATGGCGCGTTTGACCAGGGCCGGTGCCATCGGTGCCGCGCCGTACATAACCAGGCGAAGGCTCGACAGGTCGAAGCGTTCCACCTCCGGGAAGTTCACCAAACGGTTGATCATGGCCGGTACCAGGAACAGGCGGGTGACCCGCTCGCGCTCGATGGTCTCCAGCAGCAGGCGGTCGTCGTAGCGCTCCAGCAGCAGGTTGCAGGCGCCCACCGCCAGAAGCGGCATGATCTGCATGCCGCTGGCATGGGTGATGGGGCCAACATGGGCCATCACGTCACCAGGCGCGGCGCGGCGGGTCGGGCTGGCGATGCTCTTGCGGATCAACGCCTTGCGGTTGCCAAAGCTGAGCATGGCCGCCTTCAGTACACCGGAGCTGCCGGAGGTGTAGTGCAGCACGGCCAGATCGTCGTCGGCAGGGTCGCAGCACGAGTGGGTCGCGCTGCCCCGCTCAAGCAGGGCGGGATAGGTGATGTCACCGGCCCCGGCGTCGAGGGAGATGATCCAGCGCAGTTGTGGCAGGTCGGCGCGGTGGCTGGCGAGTGCTTCGGCGAAGCGCCCGTCGGTGATGACGGCAACGCTGCGCGAGTCTTCCAACACCTGGATCACCTCATCGACCGACAGGCGGGCGTTTACCGGCACTTTCACCATGGCGCACTTGTATAAGGCGATTTCCGCTTCCACAAGTTCCACGCGGTTCATCGCCAGAATGGCGACATGTTCACCACGCGCGATCCCGAGTGCGTCCATGGCAGACGCGAGTTTATTAGTGCGAAGTTCAAGTTCGGCAAATGTCAGACGTGTTCTGGAGTCGATAACAGCTTCTTTATCGGGCCAGTAAAGTGCACTTCTACTGATAATTTTCCCAAGGTTCACGTTGTTTTTCTCATGGGGGGAGACAGGACTTCGATCCTATCCAGAGACCATTGGCCGCAACTAATACAACTGTTCGATGCAGGCCATATCGTTATTAGATGGATGTGTCGGGTAAAGTCTTGTGCTGGCTACAAAGTTCGATATGCGTTTTTTTCGGCAAGCTGAATGGCATTCGCGCAGGCACTTATGGTGGATGGCCTGCGCGAATTGGGAGGCATTACTTGCCGAGGCGTTTGAGCTGCGCCGGGGTGAACTCGGCCTTGGACACCATCTCGCCGAACTGCGCCTTGCTGGTGACTTCGTTGCTCAGGTAGTTCACCGCATAGCGCCCGGAAATCAGGTCATAGGTAGCCTCGGCGACAGTCAGCGGCAACTGGATGTCGTGCAGCATGGCCAGGTGGGATTCGTAGTTGCGCCACAGTTCGCCGCGGTTGTCGTAGATGTCCGCAGCCATGATCTGCCAGGTGTCCTCGTCAATATAGAAGCGGCGCTTGCCATAGACGTGACGGCTACCTGGTTTAAGGGTGGCTTCCACCACCCAGACGCGGTGCTTCTCATAACGGGCGTGTTCGGGGTTTAGGTAGCCGGGCTTGAGCAGGTCGCTGTACTTGGTCTGCTTGCTGGCCATGCGGTAGGCGTTGTACGCGACCAGCATTTCCCGCTTGCCCTGCAGTTTCCAGTCGTAGCGATCGGGCGCGCCGTTATAGCCGTCGACACTGTCGGCCACTACCTGGCCGAAGCTGTAGCGTGCACTGCTGTCATAGGCGACGGTCGGTGCCCGTCGCACACGCCGCTGCCCAGGATTGTACTGCCAGGCCGAACGGGGTCCCGACACTTGGTTGATCGGCTCATGCACCAGGGTCACCTCGCCTGCGTAGCGCGACGGAGCGGTGGTCCTGACCCGGTTGAAGAACAGGACGTTCTCTTCCGTGCCAAGGTCGCTGACTCGCTCGCGGAAGGCCGTCAGGCCATCGGAGTTCACCAGGGTGTAGTCACCTTTTTCCTGCACGGTCGCCGAGGCGAACTGGCGGCGGATCGAGCCGCCACGATAACGGGTGAGGTGATTCCATATCACCTCCAGGGCTTCTGTTGGCTGGGGAAATGGCACCCCGAAGTTGTAGCCGGCCAAGCTATATCCGTTGTCCGTCAAAGTGACCTTGGTCAGGTTGGCCCGGCTTTCGTCCAGGTAGGCCTTTGGCAGGGCGGCGCTGCGATGGCTCGGGTACACGGACATCTGGTACTCGGGGTAGCGGGCAAACATCGCCTGCTGGCCAGGGCTGAGCTGATCCTTGTACTGGGCGAGGTTGGACTTGGTGATCACGTACAGTGGCTTCTCGCTGGCGAATGGGTCGGTGTAGTTGCCGTTGGCGCTGACCGCCGCAGCGCCGGATCGCATGCCACCCTCCCAGCTCGGGATACTGCCATCAACATTGGCGGCGCGCTCGGCGCCCACCGGGGTGAGCTCGGTATCGAACCGGGAGGGGTCGTTGCTTTTAGCCAGGGCCAGGGAGCAGGCGGTCAGCAGGGTGAGGGCGAGGGGAAGGGTCTTCAGGGCAGAGGTCATGGTCAGAAGCTCGCTTTGAGGGTGACCGAGGCGTAGTCGCGGTCATCGATGAGGGAAAACTCGTTCGAACCGAAGAAACTGTTGTAGGCCAGTTCGAGCGAGTAATCGTTGCGGTAGTCGAAGGTCAGGGCGAGGCCAACGGCCTGCTGGCCTTCCTGGAAGTTAGGGCCGTAGCCCTCGACGTCGTGACGCCAGTTGATGGAGGGGGTCACCACCGTGGCAGGCAGCAGATCCTCGTAGTTCAAGGCCATGCGTAGGCGATAGCCCCAGGAGAATGGAGTCATCACGCCGTGAGTGTTGCAGTGGGTCGCGGCGGCCAGCTCTTCATCGGTCAGGCCAGCGGTGTTCCGCGCTGAAGGCGTCGAGCAAGGTGTGCCATCGGAGGTCGGTGTGCGACCGAAAGCGCCTGCGCGACCAAGGCGTTCATCTTGCGGTTCCAGGCCGCCGATCCAGTTGGCGCCCAGTTCCGCGGCCCATGCCAGGCGCTGGGCACCGAGCACGTTGGACCGGGTGTTGGTGGCGCCGAGGCTGAACTGCCACACCTCCTTGCGGGTGTAGCCATCCACTCGGCTGCCCCGGGCGGCGGCCAGCTCAGCGGGAGTCATTGGCATGATCCAGGTATTGGACTGGCCAGCGAGCAGGTTGATGAGATCCCCCGGGTTGTAGCCCAGCGGCATGTTGGGGCGATAGCTCAGTTCGCCGAAAACGGCGGTACTGCCCACTACCCCGCTGATGCTGGCGCCGTACAGGCGGATGTTCTCGGGGTAGGCGGTCAGGTAATCGCCAGTATTGAGGTTGGCTCCCGGATTGCCGCCGGCGTTAGGTGCCTGACGGGCGATCACGCCGGAAAGAAACGGCGTACGACTGTGATAGTTGAGGTAGTAAAGTCCGAGGTCCGCGTTATTGAGCGATTCGATCAGGTAGTGCGTGGCCAGGCCGTACTGGCCGGTATCGCTGGGCCAGTCGGTGGCCGTGCGTTGGAGATAGCGTTCAGCAGCCGGCCGCAGCGCTGCCGGAACGTCGAGGACGTTTTCGACGCTGGAGGCATCGGTGGTGGAGATGCCGCCAGCGATCAGCTTGTTGAACTTGCAGCCTTCCTGGAGCGAGTCGTTGGTGCTGAAGAACGTGCCGCAACCCTCGAGAACCGAAGGACGGAAGTTGTACTGCCAGAAACCTTCAACGCTGACGGCATCCGTCAGGTCGAAGTTGAAGGAAATCATCTCCGCCGGCAGTAGCCCTTCCTTCAGTTCCGTACCGGGGCGGTTGAAGGCGGAGACGTCCAGCGGGTTGATCGCGTTGACACCGTTTTGCAGGAACAGTGCCTCGCCCCAGCTCAGCACATGCTTGCCGAACTTCACGCTGACGGGGCGCTCGGCCAGCTCGAAGTCCTTCCAGACATAGGCGTCCAGGACCTCGAAGCCCTTGAATTTGGCCAGGTCCTGCCAGCCCGAGTCGTCGAACTTTCGGAAGTCGCCGTTGCCTGTCTCCATTGCGTCGTCGTACCAGTACTTGAAGCGGATGAAGGCGCCTTGTGAACCATCGTTCAGATCAAAATCGGTCAGGCCTTTGAACAGGGTCGAGATGGTGTCGCCCCTTTCGAAATTGAGCTTGCCGTCGTCACCGTTGTAGTTGGTGCCGGTACCTACCTTGCCGATGCTGGAGGCGTCCGCCTTGTTCAACAGGTCTTTGTCTGCGTTCTGCAGTGCCCAGCTGGTGCCAAGGGACAGGGTGGTGTTGCTGGTCAGGCTCCAGTCGTCGTTCAGCTGCCAGGTGGCGGCCTGGGACAACGGGCTGGCGGCGCCCAGGGCGACGCCCAGGGCCAGGGCCGTGGGGCGGAATCCGCGACGGATGCGGGCGCGGTGGGGCGAGGTCGAGCTGTTCATGAAACCCTCTCGTTGTTGTTGTCGGGTCGGTGGCTGGCCTGGGCGGTTTCGCGGGCAAAGCGCCGCCCGGGCCGCGCAGTCGCCTGCGCAGCCGTTTCCCTGGCTGGGTTGGGTGTCGCTAGTGCGGTAGCTGGACCAGCAGTGCGCTGACCAGGTTGTTGAAGGTGGCCGCCGAATCCATGGTGCGGGTGCCGGCGCGGTCCTCGCCGCCAGCGCTGCTGGCGCGCCGGGCCTGGTCGGGGGTGGACGCCAGCTTGACGATCACCAGCTCGCGTCCGGGGTTGATGTAGATCTTCTGGCCGAAGCGACCGCTGGCCTCGATGGAGTTGTCACCATCGTTCTTCTGGAACCAGTAATTGCGGTAGGCGTAGCCCGGGCGTCCCGCCGCCAGGTTGCCGCGGGCGAAGACCGCCGCGTCGCCGGGCTCGAAGAGGCTGCGTACCGCCTGGTTGAAGCTATCGTTCGAAGCCGCTCGGGCCAGTTCGCGACGCACCAGCTCAGCGAAGCGCGCAGTGTCCCGCAGGTTGCCGCTCATCCCGCCGCTGGCCATCTCGGCGCCGAGCTGGTCCACCTGGACATAGGCGTCCTCCTCGGCGAAGCGCGACCAGATGCGTTCTTCCACCAGTTCCGCCCAGGTCTTCCCGGAGATGCGTCGCAGGGCCCAGGCCAGGGCTTCGGGTGAGCCGTTCTGGTAGAAGAACGGCGGCTTCTCGGTGCCGTCGCCACCCGGCTGGGCCAGCTTGAGGAAGGCGTAGATGTCCTCCGGCATGCCCGGCTGCCTGGGGATCAGCCCGGTGGCGGCGAAGAGGCCCAGGTCAGGCGGCACCTTCTCCGGGTAGGCCACCGCCACCCGCATGTCGAGGTTGGCGCGCACGCTGCTCTCGCCGAAGGGCGTGCCTTCCAGCTCCGGCACGTAGCTGGCCAGCCGGGCCTCCGGGTCGAGCTTGCCCTCGGCGATGAACTGCGCGGCTAGCAGGCCCGTGACCGACTTGGTCATGGAGGCCCAGATGTGCGGCTGGCGGTCGCCGAAGCCATCCAGGTAACGCTCGTAGACCACCCGCCCGCGGTGCAGGACGATCAGCCCGTCGGTCACGGTTTCCCGCAGGTAGCGGTCGAGGCTGAGAAATTCGTCACCGGCCTTGAAGGTCAGCGCGCCCAGCTCCAGCGGCTGGCCGCTGGGCAGGGGCAGCGGGGTCCGCGCCCGGGCCAGGTTGCGGGTGGGCGACACCTCGCGGGCATGGGTCATGGACCAGCGCAGGTACGGCGGCAGGAAGGCGTTGGCTTTGTTCACGCGGAGCTCCGGGGCAGGGGGAAAGCCTTGCATGACGCCGGTGCTGGGCGCGACAGCGGCCGCCTGCGCGGGCAGCAGGGCAGAGGCGAGCAGGAAGGTGGCGCCCAGCAGCAGGCCGGGGGCTTGCCGCCGGCGCGATGGAGCGGCCGGGGCAGGGGAGGTGCATGGGGTCATTGTTGTTATCCCATTGGGCGGTTTCGGGCCGGGGGCCTTTTTTCGGATGCTATGCGGGGCCTGGCATAGATACAATGAACCACTTTGGCAAAAGTCATAACCAGGAGGAATGCCCCCTTGGATACCCGCGATCTCGAATATGTCATCTGCGTCCGCCAAAGCGGCTCCATTGGCAAGGCAGCGGAGGTGTTGGGGATTTCCCAGCCCGCCCTGACTAAAGCTGTAAGACGAGTTGAAGAGCAATTGGGATTGCAGCTTTTCGAGCGGGTTCCCCAGGGCATGCGGCCAACGCATGCAGGTGAGCTTTTTCTGAAACGTGCGCAGAAACTGCACCGCGACTTTGATGACGCCATGGCGGAAGTACGTTGTCTGCGGACGGGGGAGCAAGGCGTCGTGCGCATAGGCTATTCGCTTACCTTCCCCGATGAGCTGTTGCATGCCGCCTGCAGGCGGCTGATACGCGAGCGCCCGTCTGCCAAGCTCAAGCTCTGCTGCAGGATGGCTCAGGAACTGCTGAGCGCCTTGCGCGCCGGTGAGCTGGACATTGTGTTCGTGCCTATTCGGGCAACCGAACCGGAACTGGACATCCAGCCGCTGTACCGGGACCGGCTGGTCGTCGCAGCTGACGCGGCCCATCCGCTTTGCCAGAGGAAGGGGCTGCATCTGGAGGACCTCAAGGGCGAAGACTGGGCGCTTCCCGCAGGGCATATCACGGTGCGGGTGATGCTCGAGGAGGCGTTCCGCCAGCGAGGGTTGCCAGCGCCATCTGTTCGCGTCGAGGCGGACTTCAGCAGCTCCAACTCTTACCAACTGATCGCTGGCAGTCGGATTCTGACCCTCGCCCGATTCAGCCGTGAGTTTTTGGCAACTGGGCTGGCCGCACTGGACCTGGCTCCCGGAGAGCTTGATTTGAATCGCAACGTGGGAATGGTCACCCGTACCAACGGATTCCTGTCACCCGTGTGTTGCCGGGTAATCGAGCTGTTCAAAGAAGAGATCGCGAAGGGGCACTTTGGGCTGGACGCGACTTCTCGGATGTAACCCGCGTGCCAACGGAAACTTCCCTGGCAGGAGCGGTAATCCGCTCAGATAAAGGAGGGCGGCTCTCTCTGAGCCGCCCTTTCGGGACTTGGTGCTTGCCTGCACGCCTTGTTCAGAACTTCGGCAAGCGATACCTCAGAGCACTTCGAACAGGCCGGCGGCACCCATGCCGCCGCCCACACACATGGTCACCACCACGTATTTCACGCCGCGACGCTTGCCCTCCAGGAGCGCATGGCCGACCATGCGCGCGCCGCTCATGCCGTAGGGGTGGCCGATGGCGATGGCGCCACCGTTGACGTTGAGCCGGGCAGGGTCAATGCCGAGCCGCTCGGCGCTGTAGAGCACCTGGCAGGCAAAGGCTTCGTTGAGTTCCCAGAGGCCAATGTCATCCACCCCCAGGCCATGCTGGCGGAGCAGCTTGGGTATGGCGAACACCGGGCCTATACCCATTTCCTCGGGCGCCAGCCCCGCGACGGCGATGCCGCGATACAGGCCCAGCGGTGTGATGCCGCGAGCGGCGGCCAGGGAGCCATTCATCAGAACGCAGGCACTGGCGCCATCGGAGAGTTGGCTGGCGTTACCGGCGGTGATGCTGCCGCCCTCGACCACCGGCTTGAGCCGGGTCAGGTCTTCCAGCACCGTCTGCAGCCGGTTGCCCTCGTCGCGGGATAGGGTCACCTCCTCGTAGCTCACCGCGCCGCTGTCCTTGTCGACCAGTTTCCTGCGCGCGCTGACCGGTACGATCTCACCGTCGAACAGGCCCGCGGCCTGAGCTTCGGCGGTGCGCTGCTGTGACTGCAGGGCATAGGCGTCCTGCGCTTCGCGGCTGATGCCGTAGCGTCGGGCGACTAGCTCGGCGGTCTGCAGCATTGGCATGTAAGCGTGCTCGGCCTGACGCACCACATTGGCGTCGTAGTCGCTGGCTGCCCATTGCACATGGGCATTCTGCACTAGGCTGATCTGCTCTTGGCCGGCGCCGACGGTGACCTGCATGCCGTCGACCATGATCTGTTTGGCGGCGACGGAGATCGCCATCAGGCCGGAGGCGCACTGGCGGTCGATGGTCTGGCCGCTGACCGTCAGCGGCAGGCCGGCGGCCAACAGCGACAGGCGCGCCAGGTTGGTGGAGGCGGTGCCGCCCTGCATGGCGGTGCCCATCACCACGTCGTCGATCTCGCCCGTCTCGATTCCGGCGCGTTGCACGGCGGCGCGGATGGCGATGGCGCCCATCGAGGGTGACTTGAGATCGTTGAACGCGCCGCGGAAGGCCTTGGCGATTGGCGTGCGTGCGGTGGAAACGATCACGGCACCTTGCATGTCGAACTCCTTGTGGGTCAGTTGCGCAGCAGACGGGCCAGAGCCTCGCGCTGTGCCATTGGAATGGGAATCGGGCGCTGGTCGACCCGGTCGACGAATACGTGGACGAAATGCCCGGCGGCGCAGGCGTTGAGCTCACCGGCCTTGAAGATGGCCAGCTCGTAGTGCACGGAGCTGTTGCCGAGCCGGGCCACGCGCAGGCCCACCTCGATGTGCTCGGGGAAGGCGATGGAGTTGAAGTAGTCGCAGGATGAGCTGACGACGAAGGCGATGGTTTCGCCCTCATGAATGTCTAGGCGACCCTGTTCGATCAGGTAGGTATTCACCGCGCTGTCGAAGTAGCTGTAATAGACGACGTTGTTGACGTGGCCGTAGATATCGTTGTCGTGCCAGCGGGTGCCGAGTGTCTGGAACCAGGCGTAATCGGCACGCTGGTGTTGTGCGGGTTGCATGGTGGCTCCTGGCGTCCACCCCTGCTGGGCGGATGGTGTTGGGGTTCAGTAGGCGGCCTGGTAGATGGCGAGGGCGTCGGCCTCGCTCACCTCGCGCGGGTTGTTGACCAGCAGGCGTTGCTGGTGCAGGGCATCGCGCGCCAAGGTCGGCAGTGCCGCTTCCGGGACGCCGGCATCGCGCAGCCGGCTGGGCAGGCCACAACGTGGACCGAGCGCGGCCAGCTCGGCAATGAACTGCTCGCAGAGCGACGCCGCATCGCCGGGCCGCAGGCGTGCCCCGAGCAGTAGGGGGGCCAAATCGGCATACAGTGGCATTGCAAGCGGAGCATTGAAGCGCGCCACCTCGGGCAGTACCAAGGAATTGGACAGCCCATGGGGTATGTGGAAGTGCCCGCCCAGCGGGTAGGCCAGGGCATGCACCGCCGCCACTGGCGCGTTGGCGAAGGCCTGTCCGGCCAGGCAGGCGCCGAGCAGCATGGCCTGGCGGGCGCGCACGTCGCCGCCGTTGTGCACCGCTTCGTCCAGGTTGCCGGCCAGCAGGCGGAGGGCCTCGCGGGCCAGTAGGTCGGACAGCGGGTTTTTCTTCAGGCGGCTGGTGTAGGCCTCGATGGCATGCACCATGGCATCAATGCCGGTTGCAGCGGTGACCGTTGGCGGCAGGCCGAGGGTCAGTCCGGCGTCGAGCAGGGCCAGGTCCGGCAGCAGCACGGGCGACACCACACCCAGCTTGGTGGACTCGCCAGTGGAAACAATGGCGATGGGCGTCACCTCCGAGCCTGTGCCAGCGGTGGTCGGCACCTGGATCAGCGGCAGGCGCGGACCGCGGGCTTGGCCGACGCCGAACAGCTCGCCGAGCGATTGGCCGCAGCCTGGATGGGCGAGCAGCGCCACCAGCTTGGCCACATCCAGCGAACTGCCGCCGCCGAAGCCAACGACCAGTTCGGCCTCCAGCTCGCGGGCGCGTTCCACTGCCGCCTGCACGATGATTTCAGGAGGATCGGCGATCACCTGGTCGAATACCTGCACGCTCAGTCCGGCGCTGGCGAAGCCTGGCAGTACATCGTCGAGCAGGCCGAAACGGGCGATGCCGAGGTCGGTGACAATCAGTACCCGGCGAGCGCCGCGCTCGCGGCACAGCTCGGCCAGGCGTGTGCTGGCGCCGGATTCGCAGAGAATCTGCGCAGTCGTGGCGAAACTGAACGGCTGCATGAAGCCTCCTCGTGTTGTTGTGCGCTGGTGAGCGGCCCGGACACGCCGGGCCGGGGGCGGGTCAGAAGGCAAAGTGCTCGGCCGGCAGCGCCATCAGGCAGTCAGCTCCACCGAGCAGCGCCAGGCGGTGACTGCTGGCGCGGGGCAGCAGGCGCTTGACGAAGAAGTCGGCGCTGGCGAGTTTGGCGCGGTAGAAATCGCCCTCGGCGCTGCCTGCGTCCAGGGACCGCTGCGCGCAGAGTGCGGCCTGCACCCAGAAGCCAGCGAGCAGCACGTAGGCGCTGTAGTGGAGGAAATCCACCGAGGCTGCGCCGATTTCCTGCGCGTCGTGCTGGCAACGCGCGATGACTTCGGCGGCCAGCCCGTGCCATTCGTCCAGGCGCGCTTGGACAACCCGTGCCAAACCGGAAAGTGCCGGCTGGCCCAAGGCCTCGTTGCACACTGAGCGTAACTCCTCCTGTAGCGCGGCCAATTCGGCGCCGCCATCGGCCAACAGCTTGCGGCGAATCAGGTCAAGCGCCTGGATGCCGTTGGTGCCCTCGTAGAGCTGGGTGATGCGGCTATCGCGCATCAGTTGTTCCATCCCCCATTCGCGGATGTAACCGTGGCCGCCGTACACCTGCACGGCGTGGCTGGCGACTTCCTGGCCCAAGTCGGTGAGGAAGGCCTTGACGATAGGGATCAGCAGAGCGGCGCGCTTGCTGGCCGCCTTTCGTGCCTCGGTGCTCTCGGCGCCATGCTCCAGGTCGAGCTGGCGGGCGGTATAGGCGGCCAGCATGCGGCCGCCCTCGACCAAGGTCTTCTGGATCAGCAACATGCGCCGCACGTCCGGGTGGACGATGATCGGATCGGCGACTTTATCCGTGGCCACCGGGCCAGTCAGACCGCGCGACTGCAGGCGCTCCCTGGCGTAGCGCAGTGCGCCCTGGAAGGCCGCCTCGCCAATGCCGAGTCCCTGCAGGCCGACCTGGAAGCGCGCGTCGTTCATCATGGTGAACATGCAGGCCAGGCCCTGGTTGGCTTCACCGACCAGATAAGCCGTGGCACCGTCGAAGTTCATCACGCAGGTCGAGGCGCCTTTGATGCCCATCTTGTGCTCTATGGCACCGCAGGACAGCGCGTTGCGCCGGCCCGGCGCGCCGTCGGCATCGGTGAGGAACTTCGGCACAAGGAACAGCGAAATGCCCTTCACTCCGACCGGCGCGTCCGGCAGCCGTGCCAGCACCAGGTGAATGATGTTCTCGGAAAAGTCCTGTTCGCCGCCGCTTATGAAGATCTTGCTGCCAGTGATCTGGAAACTGCCGTCCGTCTGGGGCTCGGCGCGGCTGCGCAGCAGGGCCAGGTCAGTGCCGGCCTGTGGCTCGGTCAGGCACATGGTGCCCGTCCATTGCCCGCTGACCATCTTCGCCAGGTAGCCTGCCTTCAGCTCTGCACTTCCGTGTTTGTGCAGCGCCAGCACTGCGCCTTCGGTGAGCCCCGAGTAGACACGGAAGGACAGCGAGGCGCTCATCAGCATTTCGTGGAAGGCGAAAGCCACCAACTGAGGGAAGCCCTGGCCGCCGAACTCCACCGGGCCGGTCATGCTCGCCCAGCCGTTGTCCACGTACTGCCGGTAGGCGGCGCGGAAGCCTCGCGGGGTGCTCACCTGGCCGTTCTCCAGGCGGCAGCCTTCCTCATCGCTGTTGCGGTTGAGCGGGGCAATCTCGTTGGCCGTGAAGGCGGCCGCTTCTTCCAGTACGCCATCAATCAGCTCGCGGTCGAGGCCAGTGCCGAGCTGCGCACAGTGCGCACTAGCGTCGAACAGCTCATGAAGCACGAAGCGCATGTCGCGCAGGGGGGCCTGGTAGCTCATGCCAGGCCCTCCTGTACGGCAGCAAAGCACTGGCCGGCGGCGGCCAGCCGTTCGATTAGCGGTGCCGGTCGCCATCTGGCGCCGTGCCGCGCTTCCAGGGTGCGCAGGCGATCGAGGATTGCCGGCACACCTTCGCTGTCGGCCCACGCCATCGGACCGGCCTTGTCGGCGGGGAAGCCGTAGCCATTCAGGTACACGAGGTCGATGTCGTGGCTGCTGGCGGCGATATTCTCTTCGAGGATCTTCGCACCTTCGTTGATCAGGGCCAGCAGGCAGCGCGTCTGGATTTCCGCGTTGCTCACCGGTCGTCGAACGAAGCCGAGGCGGGTGGACTCCGCCTCGACCAGGCGATCGACTTCAGCATCCGACTGCGCCTCGCGGCTGCCCGACGCGTAGCGGTAGTAGCCCATCCCGGACTTCTGGCCGAATCGGCCGAGTTCGCAGAGACGGTTGTCAACCTGCACCGTGGGTTCGTCCTGGCCTTTGCCGGCCAGTCCGCGAGTGCGCCACTCCAGATCAATGCCCACCACGTCGTACATGCGGAACGGTCCCATGGCGAAGCCGAAGGTCTGGAGCGCGCCGTCAACCTGGGCCGGCAGGGCACCTTCGAGCAGCATCAGCCGCGCTTCCCTCACATAGGTGCGCAACATGCGGTTGCCGATGAAGCCTTCGCAGTTGCCGGCGACCACGCAGACCTTGCCGATACGTTCGCCCAGGGCCCGGGCTGCCTGCAGCACGGCGGGTGCGGTATGGGCGCCGCGCACGATCTCCAGCAGCTTCATGATGTGCGCTGGGCTAAAGAAGTGCAGGCCCAGCACTTGCTCGGGCCGCGCGGTGACGGCTGCGATGGCGTCGATGTCCAGTGCCGAGGTGTTGCTGGCGAGGATCGCCGAGGGTTTCAGAGTGGCATCCAGGGTTCGGAAGATCTGCTGCTTGAGCTCGAGGTTTTCGTACACCGCCTCGATCACAAGATCCGCCGCGGCCAGCGCCGCATAGTCGCTGACCGGTTTCACATAGGCCCTGCGCCGGTTGACCTCGTCCGCTCCGATGCGGCCCTTGGTTATGTCATGCGCCCAGGTGTCCTCGATCATGCGCAGGCCTTGTTCGAGCATCTGCGGGTTGTTGTCTAGCCACAGCACGGGAATCCCGGCGTTAGCCAAGCTGATGACGATGCCCCGGCCCATGGTGCCGGCGCCGATGACGGCGGCCTGCTGCAGGTTCAACGCATTGCTCATGCCAGCTCTCCTGAAATCGGTGATGAAGGGTCGCCAACACCCTAAAGATCTAAGTACTATTTGAGAAATGGCATGTTGTGATGCCTGGTATTCATAAGATGAATTCATCGAGCTTTGACCTCAACCTGCTGCGAGTGCTCGACGCCCTGCTGCGAGAGCAGAATGTCTCGCGCGCCGCCGAGCGCCTGGCCCTGAGCCAGCCGGCGGTGAGCAACGCCCTGGCACGGCTGCGCGAGTTGCTGGATGATCCGCTGCTGGTACGCATCGGCCGGCGCATGCAGCCCACGCCTCGCGCCCTGGCCCTGGAGGGGCCAATTCGTGCTGCTCTGCAACAGATCGAGCAGACCCTGAGTGGCGCCGAGGCGTTCGATCCGGGGCAGAGCCGCCAGCAGTTCCGCATTGCCCTGACCGACTATGTCGAGCAGCTGTGCATGCCCGGCCTGCTCGCGCGTCTGGGTGACATGGCACCGGGATTGCGCATCGATGTGGCACACCTGAGTCCGAGCCTGCCAATCGAGGAACTGGACCGGGGCGCGCTGGACCTGGTGCTAGGCCGCTTCGATGAGATCCCGGCGCGCTTCGTGCGCCATCCCTGGCGCATCGAGACGCTCCAGGTAGCGGTGCGCAAAGGTCACCCACTGCTGGCTGGCGACCTCGACATGGAGAAGTTCCTGCGCCTGCGCCACGTCTGGGTGCACGGTGGCCAGACGCGTGGCATGGTCGACCAGTGGCTGGCCGGACGGGGGCAGTCGCGGCAGATCGTCTACACCACGCCGAACTACCTGCAGGCGGCGCACATCGTCGCAGGCTCGGACTTGGGTGTGGTCCTGCCAACCCAACTGGCGCGCCAGTTCGCCGCTTTGCTGCCCATCCAGTTGTTCGACCTGCCCTTCGAGCTAGGCCCCTTCCACCTTGAACTTGTCTGCCTGGCGCAGAAGAGTCGCTTACCGGCATTCGCCTGGCTCATCGAGCAGATATTGCTGATTGGCAAGGGCTGAGCATGGTCGGAGTGGATATTGCGTGGCTTCGTCTGCGCCAGAGCGATTGGGGCATACCTCACGAGCGGCGCCTCCGTCTGGTGCGTGACCGTGACCTGCTGGATCAGCGCGTCCTGCTCCAACTAAAGGTCACAACGGGGTTGTCCTGCACGTAGAGCTGCACGATCCAGGGGCTGTCATCCAACTCGTCAAACGAGCCCTGCAGCACGTTCTCCTGGGTGTCACGCACCTGCAGCAACCAGGCGGGTTCGCGCCCTTCGGTGCCGATCGGTGTCAGCTCGAAGAAGGCGGCCACGGGCTGGCCGTTGTCCAGCAGCATGCACTTGGTGTCGGGTAGGTATGCCACCCAGGGCAGCAGGTCGGTGAACGATGGCGCAACTCCCTGGAATGCCTGCTCGTCGGCCAGGGTGGCGGGCCGGCGCCGGGGCTGCGTGGCGCCAGGCTCGGGAATGCCCAGGGCGTGCAACGTGGCGACATGGTGGGTCCAGGCGTCCTTGGGCGGCATGGCTTCCTCGGCGGGGGGATGGGGCGGGTGCGTTCCGCGTCGCCGCGAGGCCATCAGTAGTCCTCGACCCGCTCGCCAGGTAACACGTACTGCACACGCTAATACAAGGGGAACACCGTCGTGTAGCTGGGGAGCGGCACCGGATCATTGCCGGCCAGGTGCGGGAACACATACATCACCAGCGGCGCCAGAACTGCCGGTAGATCTCGGTGGCCGCGGTGCGCGTGTAACGGGTCTGCACGCCCGGCGCAGCTTGTGTGTAGGCCTCGGTCAACGTCCGCCGGCACCGCTGCGCGAGCGCTCGGAGCTCTCCACCAGAACTGCTTCTGCAAGCCGGTTGAGGCGTTGCCATAGGGCGGGGGAGATCTCCGTTCCATTCTCCAGAGCCTGCTCACGGGCCAGGGTGAAGTCCGCCGGGGTGATACATCGTTCCTCTCGGGCGTCCTCGATCTCCACTGCCGGTTGCGAGTGAGCTGGTGTACCGAGGAGCAGTGTCAGCGACTGCCGCTTCCCTTGGGTGGCATGTTCGGGGAGGCGGTACTCCTGGTAGGTGGGGTAGGTGGCACCGGCGTCGATCCGGGCCAGGTGACGGCGCACCGGGTCGTGGCCGTTGTCCCACTGTGCGCGAGCCCACAGGCCCTGCCGCGCACAGTCTGCCAGAACCTTGAGGATGAACTTGCGGTTGTGGCAATGGTGGACTTCGACGCCTATCGACCCGTGCTCCAGCGCCTGCACGCAGGCCAGCTCCAGCAGCGCCGGTAAACAGTTCAGGGCGCTGCGACCATGGCACTCGGCGATCAGCGTGGCCGGCCCCTCGGCGACCAGCTTCGCTGGCGGGCGTTCGCGGTCGGCCACCAAGTCCAGCGCCCGTTCAAGTTCGCCAAGACCGTCTTCACGGTGCAGTTGCAGCCAGCTGACCAGGGCTGCGGCGTCCTCATAGTGGCCCGGGGTATAGCCCATGCCCTCGAAAACTCGTTTAAGCAGGGCGTTCAGTTCGTTGGCGGAAATCAACATCAAGGCTTCTCCGGGGTAGGGGCGAGCGGCAGGAACCAGTCATCGTCGAAGGGTTGGCCGATATCCTCCAACAGGGGGGCGCCCTGGAACATGGTGTTGCGCACCCACAAGCGCGAGCGCGGGTCGAACTTGCTCACGCCGAAGAACGACAGCTTGCAGCGCAACAGATGCATGGGCAGCACATCACGGTCCAGCAGGTTGGCGCGGATCTCACCGTAGTGGGTGCGGGCCATGGTCTGGATGCGGCGGACCATGCCGCGCTGCTCAGGATGACGGAGCAGGAAGTGCGCGACCTTGTGTTTCGGGTGTTCCACCAGGTAGGCGCCGAGCTGTCGATGGCACTGCTGCACCAGGTAGCCAATACCGAGCGGCATCTGCTTGTCGCGGCCGTCGTCCAGGTTGCAGTTGCCCAGGCGCGGCTCCTGCTTCTCCTCGGAGCGGTACCAGAAAGTCTCCTGGGCGCCATCGATGGCGAAGTCGATGGCCAGCGCCCAGTCGTAGCGGGTCTCGATCAGGTGCTTGAGTTCGGAAACGGGCATCTCGGGGTGCAGGTCGGACTGCTCGGGCAGGGCCAGGTGCTCTTCCAGTTCGTCCACCAGATCCGGGTGCAGTTCCAGGAGGATGCAGTTGATCAGCTCCTGCCCCTGCAGGCTGGCGCGTTGCTGAGACCAGTTCTGCAGAGACTGCCAGGCTTGCAGCGGTTGCAGGTCGAGCCCGGCGCGCAGGGCCCGCATGTCGGCCAGCACACGTTGGTTGTGGCCGGCCTGCCATTGGTCTTCGGTAAAGGTTTCCTCGATATGGCGGATGGCACGTTCCAGCAGTTGCGGCAGGCGTTCCAGCTGCGCGGCCGTCGGGATGCCGGCGAGGATGCGGGCCAGGGCCAGTTCGCGCATTTCGATCCAGCGGCTGATCAGTTGCGGATGGTTGATCAGGTAGGGCGCCATACCAAGGCCGGTGGAGTTGCCGATGCCGAAGTAGCGCTTGAGGGCCGGGGCGAAGGGCACGGCGGTTTCCGGTGAGCGGCGCCGGGCAATGTGCTCGGCCTGCTGCAAGCTGAAATTGCGCAGCATGAAACAGGTGAACATTTCGGCGGCAAACGGGCGGGCGAAGTCCGGGTGCTTGCGGCTGACTTTCTCCCAGTCGGCCATGCCCAGCTTACCGCTGCCGTAGACGGCCGTGGTGCGGTACAGGTAGCCGACCCGGGCGATCTGCGCGACGTCGGGCTGGCGCCCTTGGCTCAGGGCCTCCACCACGCTGTCGAAGTTACGCACGCTGCGATTGGCGCGCGACAGCACCATCACCTTGGCGTCGAGCCGGCCCGCTTCCTGCAGCGGCACGTTCTGGCGCAGGTAGTCGACATAAGCCTCGTCCACCTCGCCTTCGCAGAGCGCCATGGTCAGATCCCACTCGCTGGCGATGACCCGGTCGTTGCGCTTTTCCGGTGCCAGGTACTGGGAAAACAGCACGAAGCTGAACAGGTCACTGCGAGTGCGGATGCGATAGATCACCGTGCCGTAGCCGTCAGCATCCAGTTCGAATCGGGGAGCGTCGATCTGCCATTGCTCACGCATGATTCGGCGGACCAGGCTGCGCATGAAGCTCAGGCGGCTCTGGTGCAGGCTGCCGAGCCGCTCCAGGTCCATGACCAGGTGGGCGGGGCGCATGTACGGAATCGCAGCCTCGGGCAAGCTGGATTCCATGATTGAAGGGGTGCTCATTCTGGGGCCCTCAACTGGCATTCACCGCGCACCGTTGCCTGCTGGCTTTCGGGCGGCGGCTTGTTATTGATCTGCCGCCGATGGTGGGACAGCAGGCCCCGCGGAGCAATTCAGATCGCCCTATCGTTTGATAAGTAACCCTTATTCAAATGGCTTTGTCGATCAGTCAGGTTATCGCCACTCAGCGGGGTCCAGTTCGTTGTCGCGCAGGATGAACTCGAACAGGGCCTGGGCGGCCACCGGCAGGGAGCGGTTGGCCTGGCGCACGATGCCGATGTCGCGGGTCACCAGCGGGTCGGCCAGGGGGATGAAGCGCAACTGCCCGGCCTCGGCCGGGAAGGCGAAGCGGGGCAGGGTGGTGATGCCCATGCCGGCCTCGATCATGGCCAGCAGGGAAATCATGTTGGAGATATAGAACTGCGAGTCGCTGACCAACTCTTCGGCGCGAGTGCCGGCCAGCAGGCGCGAGGTGCCGTTGGCGATCAGGCGCTCACCGCGCAGTTGCTGCCAGCCGAGCTGCGCTTCGCCGGCCAGCGGGTGGTTCTGGTGGCAGACCACGCCGATGCTGTCTTCCCAAATGGGAATGAAGCGGATGTCACTCTCCGCTTCCCAGAGGCTGGAGATGCCGAAGTCCACCTGTTGGTTCTCCACCATGTTCAGCACCGCTTCGGAGTTGTCGTCGAACAGGCTGACGTGCAGGTCCGTCGCATCGCCAATGAAGCGCGTGAGGATATCCGGCAGCAAGCGGCTGGCGATGGAGGGCACCGAGGCGATGCGCAGGTGCCCGGACTTGTACTGGGCGATCAGGCTCATGTCGCGGACCACGCGGTCGTGGTGCTCGATCAGCTCCTTGGCATAAGCCAGGAACTGCACACCGAAGGGAGTCAGCTCGGGCTTGGTGACCCGCGCGTTGCGCTTCTCGAACAGGGCCTGACCCAACTTGCCTTCCAGGTCGCGGATGGACAGCGAGATGGCCGGCTGGGTGCGGTGCGCACGCTCCGCCGCGGCATGGAAGCCCTGCAGCTCGGCAACCCAGACGAAGTGGCGCAACTGGACGATCTTCAGGTCCGGCAGCATGGTAAGTTTTCCTTATCAATCAATATTTACAACTAATTTTAGTTTATCTGAGGTGGCACCTACCATGCGCTCAAAGCGAGAACGGAGGTGCACATGCCCAGCAAGATCTGCAACAACTACATCGGTGGCGCCTGGGTCGAAGGTGCCTCGAGTGCTGCCAACCGCAGCCCCGCCAACGTCGAAGACGTGATAGGCCGCTACACCCAGGCCAATGCCCTTCAGGTGGATCAGGCGATTGCCGCCGCCACAGCCGCCCAGACCATCTGGGCCCGCAGTGGCCTGGAGGAGCGCTACCAGGTGCTCATGGCCGTCGGCAGCGAACTCATCGCCCGCAAGGCGGAGCTCGGTGAGCAACTGTCGCGGGAAGAGGGCAAGACCCTGGCCGAGGGAATCGGCGAGGTCTATCGCTCCGGGCAGTTCTTCCACTACTACGCTGCCGAAGTCCTGCGGCAGATGGGCGAGACGGCCGATTCGGTGCGCCCCGGCGTGGAGATCGAAGTCCGTCGCGAGCCGGTCGGAGTGGTCGCCATCATCACCCCGTGGAACTTCCCGATGGCCACCGCCGCCTGGAAGATCGCGCCGGCCCTGGCCTTCGGTAATGCCGTGGTATTCAAACCGGCCAATGCCGTGCCGGCGAGTGCCTGGGCACTGACCGAGATCATTTCCCGGCAGCCCCTCCCGGCCGGCACCTTCAACCTGGTGATGGGCAGCGGTGCCGAGGTCGGCGAGCGACTGATCCACTCCAGCGGGATCAATGCCCTGAGCTTCACCGGCTCGGTTGAAACCGGACGCCGGGTCGCCACCGCGACGGCCGCCAACTTCGTCCGTTGCCAACTGGAAATGGGCAGCAAGAACGCCCTGGTGGTGCTCGACGACGCGGACCTGGAGCTGGCGGTGGAATGCGCAGTGAACGGTGCCTTCTTTGGTACCGGGCAGAAGTGCACGGCGTCGTCCCGCCTGATCGTCACCGAGGGCATTCACGACCGCTTCGTCGAGGCGCTGATCAAGCGCATTAAACAGCTCAAGGTCGGCCACCCGCTGCGCGAGGGCGTGCAGATCGGCCCGGTGATCGACGAGCGCCAGCTGGCGCAGAACCTGCGCTACATCGAAGGCGCCAAGGCCGAAGGCGCGCGCCTGGTCTACGGCGGCGAGCGCATCGTTGAGGAACACGAGGGCTTCTACATGCGCCCGGCGCTCTTCGTCGACACCCGCAACGACATGCGTATCAACCGCGACGAGGTATTCGGGCCCATCGCTTGCGTCATCAAGGCGAAGGACTACGAAGAGGCCCTGGACATCCTCAACGACACGCGCTTCGGCCTGACCGCCGGGATCATGACCCAGTCGCTGAAACACGCTAGCGACTTCAAGCGCCGGGCCAATACCGGCTGCGTGATGGTCAACCTGCCCACCGCCGGCACCGACTATCACGTGCCTTTCGGTGGTCGCAAGGACTCCAGTTTCGGCCCGCGCGAGCAGGGGCAGTACGCCCGCGACTTCTACACGGTGGTCAAGACCGTCTACGTGCGTCCCTGAGGGAGAGAGCGCCATGCAAGAGCTTCTGATGATCGACGGCCTGCAGTACTCCAACTGGAGCCCTGAGCTGTTCCGGCAGATGCAGGAAGGTGGTCTGAGTGCCGTCCACGCCACCATCGCCTACCACGAAACCGCCCGCGAGACGCTGTCGCGAATCGGCGAATGGAACCGCCGCTTCGAGGCCTTTCCCGAGCTGATCCGTCCCGTGCGCCAGGCCTCGGACATCCGCCTGGCACAGCAGGAAGGACGGGTGGGGATCTTCTTCGGCTTCCAGAACTGCTCGCCCATCGAGGACGACGTCGACCTGGTGGAGGTTTTCCGCCAGCTCGGGGTCTTCATCATGCAACTGACCTACAACAACCAGAGCCTGCTGGCCTCCGGCTGCTACGAGCGCGAGGACAACGGCATCAGCCGTTTCGGCCGCCAGGTGATCGAAGAGATGAACCGCGTCGGCATGCTTATCGACATGTCCCATAGCGCCGAGCGCAGCACCCTGGAAGCCATCGAGCTGTCGAGCCGGCCGGTGATCATCTCCCACGCCAACCCCACCAGCTTCCATGCGGCCAAGCGCAACAAGTCCGATGCGGTGTTGCGCAGCATCGCCGAGTCGGGCGGGCTGCTAGGTTTCAGCACCTATCCCTTCCACCTGCGCGGCGGTTCGGCCTGCCAACTCGATGAGTTCTGCGACATGGTCGCGCGCACCGCCGACCTGATGGGCATCGACCACATCGGCATCGGTACCGACCTCTGCCAGCAGCAGCCGTTGCAAGTGCTGGAGTGGATGCGCAATGGCCGTTGGAGCAAGGCCAAGGATTACGGCGAAGGTTCGGCGGACAACGCCGATTGGCCGGCCCCACTGCACTGGTTCCGTGATAGCCGCGACTTCCCCGTCATCGCCCAGGGTCTGCGCCAGCGCGGCTTCGCGGAGGACGAGGTGCGCAAGATCATGGGCCTGAACTGGCTGAACCTGCTGGAACGCGGCACCACGCCGCAGAACTGATCTACCCACCCCGTGAGGACGCCATGAACAAAAACAAGAACAGAGCCTCGTCCAACTCCCACCGTGGAGCTGGCCTGTGCCCACCCGCACAACACCATCAGACGCTGCCTCCAGGGGGCGCGCGCGACAAGCGCCCCTTGCGTTGACGAAACGACCCCTCGTCGTTTCGAACCCCTGGTCATTCGCCCCGCGCGTGCCGCATGCCGCCGGGGCCTACGCTACAACCTGGAGGCATCATGAAAGTATTCCCGACCCAGACCATAGGCAGCACGCCGATGAAACACCCGGCACTGCAAGGCATCGATTGGCCGCTGTTCGTCATCAGCGGCGGCTTCCTGCTCAGTTTCCTGGTGGCGGCGCTGGTGGACATCGACGCCGTCTCGGCGCTGGTCAACACGCTGTTCGCCTGGTCGACGAAAGTCTTCGGACTCTACTGGCAGGTGCTGATGCTGGCGACCTTCCTGGTCAGCCTGGGCATCTGCTTCAGCAAGTGCGGCCGCGTGCGCCTGGGTGGCGTCGACCGGCAGCCGGAAACCAGCACCTTCAACTGGATTGCCGTGATCATGTGCGCACTGCTGGCCGGGGGCGGCGCCTTCTGGGCGGCTGCCGAGCCGCTGATGCACTTCGCAAGTCCGCCGCCGCTGTTCCCCGGCGTGCAGCCGAACACCGAGCTGGCCGGCCATCTGGCCCTGGCCCAGTCGTTCGTGCACTGGGGCTTCCTCGCCTGGGCAGTACTCGGCAGCCTGCTGGCGATCGTGCTGATGCACCTGCACTACGACAAGGGCTTACCGCTGGCGCCGCGTACGCTGCTGTATCCGCTGCTGGGCGAGCGCGCACTCAAGGGACCCATCGGCAACCTCGCCGATGCTTCCTCGATCATCGCGGTGGTCGCCGGCACCATCGGCCCGATCGGCTTTCTCGGCCTTCAGATCAGCAATGCGCTGCAAGCCGTGTGGGGCCTGCCCAATGACCTGCTGACCCAGTCCATCACCATCATCCTGGTGACGGCCATGTACACCACGTCCTGCCTGGTAGGCCTGAATGGCATCCGTTTCGTCAGCGAGATCAACGTGTGGCTGATGATCGGCCTGGCACTGTTCATGATCGTGGCTGGCCCGACCCTGTTCATCCTCTCGGGCTTCCCTGTGGCGTTCGGCATGCAACTGGAAAACTTCCTGCCGATGACCCTGTACCGCGCCGATCCCAAGTGGCTCGACTGGTGGACGGTGTTCTACTGGGGCTGGTTCATCGGCTACGCCCCCATGATGGGCCTGTACGTGGCCAAGATTTCCCGGGGCCGCAGCATTCGCCAGATCATCATGACCCTGTCGATCGTCGCGCCGCTGGTCACCATGTTCTGGTTCACCGTAGTCGGCGGCACCGGCATCGGCCTGGAACTGCAGAACCCCGGCATCGTAACCGCCCACGGCACTCAGCCCGAGGCCATGTTGCTGGGCGTGACCCAGAGCCTGCCGCTGGCGGGGCTGGTGTCGGCGCTGTTCCTGTTCCTCAGCTTCATCTCCGTGGCCACCAACGGCGATGCCATGGCCTACACCGTAGCCATGGCCATGTCCGGCAACGACTCGCCGAAGAAGTGGCTGCGCGCCTTCTGGTGCATCGGCATGGGGCTGGCTGCAGTGGTTCTGATCACCATCGGTTCGGGTGGGGTCACAGCGTTGCAGTCCTTCATCGTCATCACCGCCGTGCCGGTGTCCCTGCTGATCCTCCCTGCGCTGTGGAACGCCCCACAAATAGCCCGCCGCCTCGCGCGCGAGCAGCAGGTCTAGTCCCTTGGGAGGGCTTGTCCCTCTTTTTTCTTCCCCCTGGAGAGTTCAATGAAACAGGCAGTCAGCACCCGTTTGTACCCGTCCAAGGCCCCGCTGGAGTGGGCCGTGATCGGTAACGGGACTTTGTACACGGCGCAGATCCCCATCGATGTCGAAGGGCGTGTGGTCGAAGGGGGCATCGAGGCGCAGACGCGACAGACCCTGGACAACCTCAAGCACACCCTGGACTGCGCCGGGCTGGGCCTGGACGCGGTGACCCAGGTGCTCATCTACGTCACGGACCGCAGCTACCTGGCCACGGTGAATGCGGTCTACGCCGAATACTTCTCCGCTCCCTACCCGAACCGCGCTGCCGTGGTCGTGGCGGGCCTTGCCCGCGAGGAGATGCTGGTGGAATTGGTGGTTTACGCGGTGGCCTGACCGAGCCCCATCCTGGCCCTGCCGGCGATCCTGGAAGGGCCGGTCTTTCGCTCGCCAACTCTTCCGGCAGCGACTTTACCTATGCGGGGTGCAAGCGCTTTTCCGCCACAAGCGGGCCGGCGCTTGCGCCACTTCCGGCCTCCTGGCCAGATTTGCTTTGGAGTGTGAAATGGAAGGGCTGTTGCACCCGGAGATCTGGGTCGCCTTCTTCACCCTGACCGCCCTGGAAATCGTCCTCGGCATCGACAACATCATCATGATCGCCATCCTCGTGGCCCGGATGCCGCCGCACCTGCAGGCGCGCACGCGTTTCTTCGGCCTGGCGCTGGCCATGGTCACCCGCATCCTGCTGCTGCTGTCGATCACCTGGATCATGCGGCTCACCGCCGACCTGTTCCACGTGTTCGGCCAGGGCATCTCCGGCCGTGATCTGATCCTCTTCTTCGGCGGCCTGTTCCTCCTGTGGAAGAGCAGCACCGAGATGTATCAAGGCTTGGAAGGCGAAGATGAAACCGAGGACTCGCCCAAGGGCGGGGCCGGCGGCTTCATCGGTACCATCATCCAGATCGCCATCATCGACATCGTCTTCTCCCTCGACTCGGTGATCACCGCCGTCGGCATGGTCTCCCACGTGCCGGTCATGGTCGCCGCGATCATCGTCGCCGTGCTGGTGATGATGCTGGCCGCCGGCACCATCAGCACCTTCATCGACAAGCACCCGAGCCTGAAGATGCTGGCGCTGTCCTTCCTGGTGGTGGTCGGCACCGTGCTGATTGCCGAGTCCTTCGAAGTCCACGTGCCGAAGGGCTACGTCTACTTCGCCATGGCCTTTTCCCTGGCCGTGGAGGCGCTGAACATCCGCATGCGCACTGCCTGGGCTCGCCAGGAGGGTGAACCGGTGAAACTGCGTAAAGAACCAATGGGTGATTGATCGAGTGAGGTCAGCTTCTGGCCGATCCTCTCCGGCCGCACCAGTGCGGCTCATGGGCTAAGTCAAATAGTTCGAGGCTGGGTCCGAGTCCCGTTTCCCGCTCCAAATGAACAAAAACGCCGCTCATTCGAGCGGCACTTTTTGTATCTGCGTTCCGAGTTCAAGCCGGGTCCCGTTGGCGGATCGGCGTCTGCTCGATGACTCGCTCCGCCATCTCCTTCAGTTGCTTCATCGATTCGACCGACTCGCGGTCTATCTTGCGGCGCATTACCAGCAGGTTGGCCAGGCGCATTAGTCGGCCGGAGAAGCGGTACTCAAGGGTTCGGACGAAACGGGTGCCGGTTTCTGTCTTCTCGCATTCATAGGTCAGCTGCAGTTCCAGGCCGTGGGTACCCTGGGCGGATGCGCACCAGCGCCGGCCGGAGCTGTTTTCAGTTACGTTCCAACTGAGGTGTCCGGCGCGCCCTCCGGCGTGGATGTCTTCTTCGAAATGGCTGCCGGCCGGGAGTGGGCCGCTGGGGCCGTCCACCCGCAGGGAGGAGGGGTGCCATTCCGGCCAGCGGGTAGCCGTGCTGGCATAGGCAAGGATCTGGTCCGGGTTGCGGGTGATTTCCACTTCGTGCTGCATCCGGGTCATGGAACTCTCCTGCCCTGAGGTTCCCAATACAGGCTGCCCCGCAGCCAGTCCATCAGCGGGAAGACCAGGTTGAAGTTGTGGGTTTGCATCAGGTCGCGCCGATGGTGCAGTTCGTGCAGTCGTCGCATATGACGAACCCAGGGCAGGCGTGAGATCGGGTGGTTGGCGGGCAAGTGTTCGCAGGCGTGGAAGACCTCATAGCTCAGGTAACCCGCCAGCATCGTAGTCGAGAGGAGGGCGGCGGCATTGGTGTTCAGGAAGGAAAGCAACCACCACGCGACGAACAGGCCAAGGCTGAAGAGGACGATCAGCCAGGCCGGGAAGAGAATCACCCTCCAGTCCCGCGTCGATTCGTAAGTCATCTGCCCGGCGACGAAGAAGCTGTGGTGATCGCCTGTATGGCGCTTGTAGAACATTGCCCCAGGGCGAGTCTTTTTGTGGCCCAGGTTTTTGTGGATGGCGTACTCGCCCCAGCTGAAGAACATGAGTGCCAGCGGTACCACCAGCCATTCCAGCGGCTTCACGTTCTCCAGACCACTGATGAAGAACACAAGACAGGCCGCGCCGTAGGCCAGCACGAATCCACCGTGCAGCCAGGCGTTGTAGAGAGGGTGGATGCCCGCGCGGTAACGTGCACGAAAAGCTCGGGTGTCAGGGCTCATTTGCTGCTCCGGCAGTCTTGTTGACATGCCTTCGAGTCTAGTGATGAATACTTTATTCCAGTAATGGATATTAGAAATGAGCATTATTCATGAGCCTGAATTTGCGCCGTATCGATCTGAACCTGTTGCTGGTGTTCGATGCCCTGATGCAGGAGCAGAACCTTTCGCGGGCCGCAACGCGCCTGCACATGAGCCAGCCGGCGGTGAGCAACGCCTTGGCGCGCCTGCGCAGCCAACTAGGTGAGCCGCTGTTCAAGCGCACCGCTCGCGGCATGTCGCCCACCGCCCATGCCCAGGTGCTCTACGGTCCCGTGCGCCAGGCACTGAATCTGCTGCAGTTGGGGCTAGGGGCCCAGGGGGAGTTCGACCCCCAGGCCGAGCACAGCTTCCGGCTATCGATGAACGACTATGCCCTCATCATGCTGCTACCGGCCCTGTTGGAACAGTTAAAGGCAGAAGCGCCGCGGGTCGTGCTGGAGGTGCAGGACGACGAAGCGAAAAGCCTGATCCCACGGCTGGCCAGCGGCGACCTCGATCTGGCCATCGACTACCTCTACTTCGATAACCCCGATCTCTGCTACCAGCCCTTCATGGAAGAGGAACTGGTAGTGATCGGACGGTCCGGACACCCGGCCTTCGAGGGTGGGCTGACCCGGGCCGGCTACCAGCGGAGCCAGCATGTACTGATACTGCCGCGCGCTGGTCGCGGTTCACCGCTGGAGATCGTTCTGGGCTCGGCAAAGATCCGGCGCCAGGCCGGACTGCAGGTTCCCCACTATCTGACCATCCCGCCCATCGTGGCCCGCTCTGATTTGTTGGGCACAGTGCCACGCCGGCTCGCCGAGCATTTTTCCGCCATTTATTCGCTGCAGATGGCGCCGCTACCGGTCGAGACGCCACCGGTGCAGGTGAGCCTGATCTGGCACCGCCAGCAGGAGCTGTCGCCTGGCCTGCGTTGGTTGCGGGAGCGAATTGTCCGGCTGAGCGCCGATGGGCGGCTGGGAGGCTGAAACGACAAAGGCCCGCATCGCGGGCCTTTGTCACGTCCGGGGCAGGCGTCCTCAGTGCTTGCTGCCGTCTTCCGGCATGGCCAGCAGCTGCTTCTCCTGGTTCCAGTCGAACGGTTCGCCATTCTGTTCGGCTTCGTAACGGCGTTCATCGAGACGCTGGAACAGCTCAATCTCTTCGTCGGGCATGAAGTGCAGGCAGTCGCCGCCGAAGAACCACAGCAGGTCGCGTGGGACCAGGTGGGCGATTTGCGGGTAGCGGTGGAAGACCTGGCTGATGAGGTCCTGACCCAGGTACAGGCTGCGTTCCGGGTCACGAGGCAGTTCGCTCATGAGATCGTCGAAACGTTCGACGAACAGGGCATGATTCTCCTCCGGAACCTGTTCGGCCTCGCCCAAGGCGACCAGGATGCCACGCAGGTGGGCGAGCAGGGCGAGGTGATGGTCGAGGTAGGGATTGGCCATGGCGGAGCTTCCTGAAGCATGATCGGGCGCGGAAGTATAAGGCTCTGGCGACCCGCTGTCCCGCATGCGGGTATCAATGGTGCCTGTGGCGCCAGGGGCGGCGAGCTTGGCAGGATCGTCGTGCCGCTGCCGGTCGTTGGCCGCATAGACTGGTCCGAAACCCTGCGGAGAATACTGATGCAGCCCTACCTGGAAGCCGGCCGCTTCGTTGATAGCGATCATCCCCTGGTGATCGAGTTTGCCGAAAGCCGGTGTGGTGCCACGCGCGATCCCCGAGAACAGGCGGTCAACCTTTATTACGCCGTGCGAGACGAAATTCGCTACAACCCTTATGTTTTCAGCCGCGACCCGCAGACGCTGAAGGCAAGCTATGTGCTGGCGGCCGGCGAGTCTTACTGCGTGCCCAAGGCATTGCTGCTAGCTGCTTGTGCCAGGCATTGCGGCATCCCCTCGCGCATCGGCCTGGCTGACGTGCGCAACCACTTGGCGACGCCACGTCTGCTGGAGTTGCTCAAGAACGAGGTGTTCGCCATGCATGGCTACACCGAACTGTATCTCGACGGGCGCTGGGTCAAGGCGACCCCCGCATTCAATCTGGCTCTCTGTCGCCTGTTCGATGTGGCACCGTTGGAGTTCGACGGCCTGAGCGACAGCGTGTTTCATCCTTTCAATCGCCAGGGCGAACGCTGCATGGAGTACTTGGCCAACCATGGCCAGTTCGCCGACCTGCCGGAGGCACTGTTCTTCGAGCATCTGGCAGCCAGTTACCCGCATCTGTTCCGCGACGTTGCCCCGTTCATGGGGGGTGACCTGCATGCCGAGGCGTTAGCCATGGGCGAATGAATTGGCTCTATCCCTGTCATGCGCTGCGACTGGATGGATCTCTTGCAGGAGCGAGCTTGCTCGCGAACTGGACCTTCTTGCGAGCAAGAACTCGGTGTCTCCCTTGATCCTACAAGGCGCTCCGCCCGGCCGTTGATTACTAGCAACAGCTAACCCAGACAGAGCCAGTGAATTCGCCGCGACAACAGAATGTGATACCGAGACAAGCCCTGAGCAGGGGTTGCTGGAAGCGCCACCCCGGTCCGGTCGATAACGGCTATCAACGCAAATCCTTGGCCATCGATGGGGGGATTGCCTCTAGAATTGCCGTTCTGCCAGGAGCTGAGGAAGATTCACATGCTGAAGATCTGGGGCCGGAAGAATTCCTCCAATGTGAGAAAGGCTATCTGGGCTGCCGAAGAGGTCGGCGTCGCCTACGAGACGATCGATGCCGGCGGCGCTTTCGGCCTGGTCAACGAGCAGGAGTATCGAGCGCTGAATCCCAACGGTCTGGTCCCGATGATCGAGGACGACGGCTTGGTGCTCTGGGAGTCGAATGCCATCGTCCGCTACCTGGCTGCACGCTACGCTGCCGGCAGCCTCTATCCTGAGGACCCGGCCGAGCGTGCCCGTGGCGACAAATGGATGGACTGGACCACCTCGGCCTTCGCCCCGGTCTTCCGTGACGTGTTCTGGGGCACCTTGCGCACGCCAGCGGCAGAGCGCAACGAGGCCCTGATCGACACCGCACTGACCCGTTGCGGCCAATTGCTGGAGATGCCCGAACGGGCGCTGGCCGGGCAGCCCTATCTTTCCGGCAAGCGTCTGGCCATGGGCGACATCCCCTTGGGTAGCTTCATCTACGCCTGGTTCGAAATGCCCATCGAACGCCCAGATCTGCCGGCCCTGGCGGCCTGGTACGCACGGCTCCAGGAACGACCGGCTTACTGCAAGGCAGTGATGACCGCCCTGACCTGATGCTAGGCTAAACCCATCAAGAGGGTTGATGGTTGTGTTTGCTGCCATCAACCTTTTTCAGTCCCCATTTGCAAAAGGCTTGTTTACCGTCATGAGTTCCGCCCTGTCCATCCGGCAGTTGACCAAGACCTACGCCAATGGCTTCCAGGCCCTCAAGGGCATTGACCTGGAAGTGGCCGAAGGCGATTTTTTCGCATTGCTCGGCCCCAATGGCGCGGGCAAATCCACCACCATCGGCATCCTGTCCACCCTGGTGAACAAGACCAGCGGCACCGTTAGCGTCTTCGGCAATGACCTGGACAAGTCGCCCTATGCGCTCAAGCGCTGCTTGGGAGTGGTGCCGCAGGAGTTCAACTTCAACCAGTTCGAGAAGGTCTTCGACATCGTCGTGACCCAGGCGGGTTACTACGGTATCCCGGCGAAGATCGCCAAGGAGCGTGCCGAGCAGTACCTGACACAGCTCGGCCTCTGGGAGAAACGCAACTCCGCTTCCCGCGAGCTGTCCGGCGGCATGAAGCGCCGGCTGATGATTGCCCGGGCGCTGATCCATGAGCCGCGTCTGCTGATCCTCGACGAGCCCACCGCCGGCGTCGATATCGAGCTGCGCCGTTCCATGTGGAGCTTCCTTACCGAGCTGAACGAAAAGGGCATCACCATCATCCTGACCACCCATTACCTCGAAGAGGCCGAGCAGCTCTGTCGCAACATCGGCATCATTGATCACGGGCGGATCATCGAGAACACCAGCATGAAGGAGCTGCTGAAAAAGCTGCACGTCGAAACCTTCCTGCTGGACCTGAAGGAGTCGCTGGAAGTGGTCCCGCAGCTCAACGGCTACCCGGCCGCGCTGGTGGACGACCACACCCTGGAAGTGCAGGTCGAGAAGACCCAGGGCATGACCGAGCTGTTCCGCCAGTTGGCGGCACTGAACATCGACGTGCTGAGCATGCGTAACAAGTCCAATCGCCTTGAGGAGCTGTTTGTGTCTCTGGTGGAGAAAAACCTGGCGAAGGTGACTGTATGAGTTCGGAACTGCGGGCCAACCTGATTGCCCTCAACACCATCGTCACCCGCGAAGTCCGCCGCTTCACTCGTATCTGGCCGCAGACGCTGCTGCCGCCGGCGATCACGATGGCGCTGTACTTCGTCATCTTCGGCAATCTGATCGGCCGGCAGATCGGTGACATGGGCGGTTTCAGCTACATGGACTACATCGTGCCCGGCCTGATCATGATGTCGGTCATTACCAACTCCTACAGCAACGTGGTGTCGAGCTTCTTCGGCAGCAAGTTCCAGCGCTCGGTGGAGGAGTTGCTGGTTTCGCCGGTTTCGCCGCACACCATCCTGCTTGGCTACACCATCGGCGGAGTACTGCGTGGGCTGGCCGTAGGCGTAATCGTGACCCTCCTGTCGCTGTTCTTCACCAAGCTCCAGGTCCATCACATCGGGGTGACCGCGCTGGTAGTGCTGTTGACTGCGACGGTGTTTTCCCTGGGCGGCTTCATCAACGCCGTCTATGCGCGGAATTTCGACGATATCTCGATCATCCCGACTTTCGTGCTGACGCCCCTGACCTACCTCGGCGGGGTGTTCTACTCGATCAACATGCTGCCGCAGTTCTGGCAGACCGTGTCGCTCGCCAACCCGATCCTGCACATGGTCAACGCCTTCCGCTATGGCATCCTCGGGGTGTCCGACATCAACATCGGTGTTGCCATCGCGCTGATGCTGCTGACGACAGCCATCCTTTATGCCGCGTGCATCCACCTGCTGGTCAGCGGACGTGGTATGCGCCAGTAAGGTGCTACAAAGCGACATAGACTGACATCATCCCCTGCTGCCCCTGAGGCCCGTCTGCCGATAGAGTCGGCAGACGCTTCAGGCCAGAACCCGCAAACAGTCTGTTGGATAAGAGGCATTCGATGATCGTCAGTCGCACTGCAGGGATGCTGCTTTCTTTCCTCATGTCGGTTTACGCCCTGGCTGCCCCGCCGCCCCTGGTGGAAGTGTCAGAGCCGCAGCGAGGGCTGGTACGCGATGAGCTGATCACGTTTGGTTCCTTGCGTTCGGACGAGTCGGTAATGATCCGTCCGGAAATCGAAGGGCGCCTTGCCGCGCTGCATTTTCGCGAGGGGCAGGCGGTCAAGGGGGGCGACTTGCTGGTCAGTCTCGACGGCGCCATCGTCCGCGCCGAACTGGCCCAGGCCCGCGCCAACCTTGATCTGGCGGAGAAAAGCTACGAGCGGGCCAAGCTGTTGTTCGCACGCGGCGCCAGTAACGCCCAGGCCCAGGACGAGGCGCTGTCGCAACAGCAGGCTGCCCGCGCGAGCCTGGAGCTGGCCCAGGCCAGGCTGGAGAAAACGCAGATCCGTGCACCCTACGACGGCACCCTCGGCCTGCGCCAGGTGAGCGTCGGCGATTACCTCAGCGCCGGCCAGGACATGGTCAACCTTGAGGTGCTGGACCCGCTGAAGGTTGATTTTCGCATTCCACAAAAGGCCGTCAGCCAGGTCGGGATTGGTCAGTCGGTGGAGATCAGCTTGGATGCTTACCCCGGCGAGCAGTTCCGCGGCGAGATCATCGCGCTGAACCCACGTCTGGACGAAGTCGGCCGCAGCCAGGCGATCCGGGCGCAGATCGGCAATCGGGACCACCGCCTCAAGCCCGGCCAGTTCGTCAAGGTTTCAGTGATCCTGGCCGAGCGCCCGCAGGCCCTGCTGATTCCTGAGGAGGCGGTGATGCCCCTGGGCCAGCTGCTATTCGTCAACCTGGTCGTGGACGGCAAGGTGGAGCGGCGGCAGATCAAGATCGGCCAGCGCCTGCGCGGCAAGGCCGAGGTACGTGAAGGCTTGCAGGGCAATGAGCAGGTCATCACCGCGGGCTGGCAGAAGGTCAGCCCAGGGCTGGAGGTCCGCACCGTAGCGCGGGGTGGGGCATGACGCTCTCCGATGTGTGCATCCGCAGGCCGGTGTTCGCCACCGTCCTCTCGCTGATCATCGTCCTGCTCGGCCTTCTGGCTTATGAGCGACTCTCGGTGCGGGAGTACCCGAACATCGACGTGCCGATCGTCACGGTCAACGTCATCTACCCGGGGGCCAGCCCGGAGATCATGGAGTCCCAGGTGGCGCAGCCCATCGAGGACGTGTTGTCGGGTATCGAGGGGCTGGACTTCGTGGCTTCCATCAGCCGCTCGGAAAACACCCAGATCACTGCCCAGTTCCGCCTTGGCACCAACGCCGACGAGGCGGCCAACGATGTGCGGGACCGTATTGGGCGCGTGCGTGGTCTGCTGCCCGACGAGATCAACGAGCCCATCGTGCAGAAGGTCGAGGCTGACGCCCAGCCAGTGATCTGGCTTGCCTTCTACAGCGAGAGACACTCGGCCATGGAGATCACCGACGTACTCGAACGAGTCGTGCGTGATCGCCTGCAGACCATCCCGGGTGTATCCGAGGTGCAGATTCGCGGCGCGCGGCGCTTCGCCATGCGCATCTGGCTGGACCCGGAAAAGCTGGCCGCCCACGACCTCACGGTGCAGGACGTGGAAGATGCCATACGCAGGCAGAATGTGGAGATTCCGGCCGGGCGCATCGAGTCGGTGCAGCGCGAGTTCAGCGTGCTTTCGGAAACCGATCTGCGCACGCCTGAGGAATTCAACGACCTGATCCTCAATGACCAGCGCGGCTATCTGCTGCGCCTGTCCGACGTCGGCCACGCCGAGGTCGGTGCAGCGGATGTGCGCAGCGTAGTGCGCTTCAATGGCCGCTCCGCCGTGGCCCTTGGGCTGGTCAAACAGGCCACGGCCAACCCGCTGGAAATTTCCGATGGGCTGAATGAAGCGTTGCCGGAAGTCAGCGCGCTGTTGCCTGATGGCATGAAGATGACGGTCGCCAACGACAGTTCATTGTTCATTCGCGAGTCGATCGACAACGTCTACACCACTATCTGGGAAGCCGTGGTACTGGTGATCCTGATCATCTTCCTGTTCCTGCGCTCGTTGCGCGCCACGCTGATCCCGCTGGTGACCATCCCGGTGTCGCTGATTGGCGCGTTTGCGCTGATGGCACTGATGGGCTTCTCCATCAACACGCTGACGCTGCTGGCAATGGTGCTGGCCATCGGTCTGGTGGTGGACGATGCCATCGTGGTGCTGGAGAACATCCACCGGCATATCGAGGAGGGTATGTCGCCGCTTCAGGCCGCCTACAAAGGCAGTCGCGAGATTGCCTTCGCGGTGGTCGCCATGACCTTGACACTGGCTGCGGTCTACGCGCCCATCGGCTTCATGCAGGGCACCAGCGGTAAACTCTTCACCGAGTTCTCCTGGACGCTGGCCGGAGCCGTGCTGGTCTCTGGCTTCGTGGCCCTGAGCCTGTCGCCGATGATGTGCGGGCGCCTGCTCAAGGCCCATGTTCCGCAAGAGCGGCACAGCCGCGTCTACAACCTGGTCGAGGCCTTCCTCCACGGCCTGACCTACAGCTACCGCCACCTGCTGGAGCGGGTGTTGCGCGCCTGGGTGCTGATCATCGGCGTGCTGGTGGCCATTCTCGTCTTGTGTCTGGTTCTGTTCAGTGGCCTGCGCAGCGAGCTGGCACCCACCGAGGACACCGGCACCATCGTCGGCTCGATCAATGGCCCGGACGGCGCCACCATCGAGTACACCAGCCGCTACGCGAAGATGCTCGAAGAGGCCTACCGGTCGATTCCGGAAACCAACCGCTTCATGGTGGTGGTGGGGTTCCCGACCGTGGCCCAGGGTCTTTCATTCCTCAAGCTGGAAGACTGGGACGACCGTGAGCGCAGCCAGTTCGAGATCCGCGACGAGCTGCTGCCCAAGCTGCAGGACATCCCCGGCGTACGAGCCTTCCCGATCAACCGTCCGCCGCTGGGGCAGAGCGCGCGCAACCAGCCGGTGAACTTCGTGATTCGCTCTTCGCTGGAGTTCGATGAGCTGCAGCAGTACGTGGACCAGTTGCTAGCGCGCGTGCGCGACTATCCCGGCCTGGAAAGCCTCGACAGCGACCTCAAGCTGAATACGCCGCAGCTGAAGGTGACGGTTAACCGTGAGCAGGCGGTAGCCGTGGGAACCGACGTCGCCGCTATCGGCCGCAGCCTGGAAAGCTTGTTCGGCAGCCGCCAGGTCACGCGCTTCAAACAGAGTGGCGAGCAGTACGACGTGCTGGTGCAATTGGCCAACGTCGACCGCAGCAATCCGGAGGACCTCAACCGAGTCTACGTGCGCGGCCGCAATGACAGCATCGTGCAACTGGCCAACCTGATCGACATTCGCGAGACCGTAGCCCCGCGCGAGCTGAACCACTTCAACCAGTTGCGCGCGGTCACGATCACCGCAAACGTAGGCTCCGGCTATACCCTGGGCGAGGCCCTGGACCATCTGGAGCAGGCCGCGCGCGAGGTGTTCCCGACTGATACGCAGTTCGATTACACCGGCACCTCGCGGGAATTCAAGGATGCCAGTACGGGGGTGGCGCTGATCTTCGCCCTGGCGCTGGTATTCATCTACCTGGTGTTGGCGGCGCAGTTCGAGAGCTTTGTCGATCCGCTGATCATCCTCTTCAGCGTTCCGCTTTCCATGGCCGGGGCACTGCTGGCGCTGACTTTCTTCGGCGGCACGCTGAACATCTACTCACAGGTGGGCATGGTGACCCTGATCGGCCTGATCACCAAACACGGCATCCTCATCGTCGAGTTCGCCAACCAGTTGCTACGCCAGGGCATGGGCCTGCACGAGGCGGTGCTGGAAGCCTCGGTGAAACGCCTGCGGCCGATCCTTATGACCACTGGCGCCATGGTGCTGGGGTCGGTGCCCCTGGCCATCGCCAGCGGTGCCGGGGCCGAGAGCCGTCAGCAGATCGGCATGGTGATTGTTGGCGGGTTGCTGGTGGGGACTTTCTTCACACTGTTCGTGGTGCCGACGCTCTACCAGCAACTGCGGCGCTGGCGGCCGATTCGTCAGGAAGAGCCTGCGCTGGCTTGAGGCCGATCACCTCATGGCGCCGTTTGCGCTGAAGGTGACCGTTTGCGTGGATTGGCCTCTCTCCCATTTGTGGGGAGCGTTGGGGAGAGGCGCACCTCGCCTCACTGTCGCAGGAAAAACCTTGGATAGCGCTCCACCAGGCCATCGTTACCCAATGTCAGCACGGCTTCGAAACCACTGCCATCAAGGTTCTGGTAGAGGTAGTGGTGCTGGTCAAGGCGTGTATAGGCCTGGCGCATCCGTCTGACGCTGAGTTGAGGCGCCTCGATGAATACCGCCTCGATTTCGCGGCATTCGCCCTGGGCCAGGTAGAGGCGCCAGATGCTCGGGCTGTTGGTGAAGGGGGTTGGCCAGAGGTCTAGGTCCAGGCAGCCGGATAACTCAAGGAGTTTGTTGCCCTCCCCATCGCTCCAGTCGAGGTGGCTGTCACGCTTCAGGGCCAGCGTGCGCGAACCGTGTGCGTCCCGTACGCGGGCGCTGAAGGTCCGTGGCTCCCAGCCCTTTTCGAACTCCAGGCTGTAATGCAGGCGATAGGGTTGGCCCGCATCATCGAAAGCCAGTACCCAGCCATCCGCGCGCCGGCCGTCCAGGCGAAAGTCCTCAAGGCCGGAGGTTGGGGCCTTGAGGTTCCAGAGGTGGGTCCAGAGGGCGTTGGTTCTCATCGGCTCAGGCCTTTTCAGCTCAGGGCATTGGACAGCTTAGAGCAGGAGCCCCACCTGGCGGATCTTCGGTAGTCGGGCCACCACCAATTGGTGGGAACGCGTCAGCAGCTGACGCAGCTCCTCATCGCCGAACGGGAACGGCGTCGCCATGCTGATCCAGTGGGCCCGGGCCAGGTAGGGCGCAGGCCGGACGCCTGGACGATCGACGTAGCCCAGGAACAGATCGTGATCGACCTTGAAGGCCAGGCCATCACCGAGGAAATCGAGGATGGCGAACATCTTGTTGCCGGCGATCGAGAACACTCGGTTACTCCCCCATTTGATGTCCTCTCGGGCACCCGGCAATTGCAGGCAAAAGGCGGCGACTTGATCGGGGCTCATGGGTTCCTCCTGATCCTTCAGGTACTACTGGTGCTGCGCAGCAGCCAGAGGCTCAACAGCACGCCGGCCAGCGCCATGCTCGCCGCTACCAGGAAAATCATGGCAAAGCCGGCGGCGCTGGCAATGGCGCCCATCAGCGGGCCCGCGATGCCCAGGGCGAGGTCGAAGAATACGGCATAGGCGCCCAGTGCAGAACTGCGACTGGCCGCTGGAATTCGCGAAACCGCTTCCACACCCAGCGCAGGGTAGACCAGCGACAGGCCAAGGCCAGTCAGCGCTGCGCCAGCCAGGCTCAGCCAGGGCGTTGGAGCGATCCACAACAGCAGTAGGCCCAGGCTTTCTACGCTCAATGACAGGATCGCGACCCGATAGCCGCCCAAGTGCCTGATGCTGTTGATGAACAGCAGCCGCGCTCCAATGAAGGCGCAGCCGAATGCGGTCAGGCAGTAGGCTGCGCCGTCCCAGCCCTGGCTCGCGTAATACAGGGTGATGAAGGTGGCCAGGGTGCCGAAGCCGATTGAGCCAAGCGCTAGCGCCGTGCCGTTGGGGGCGATGCGCAGGAAGACGTTGTGGAAGGGCAGCCGTTCGCCGTGCACGATTGGCGCCGGCGGTTTGTTCCAGGCCGCCAGCAGCGCCAGGGTGCAGAGCAGGGCCATGAGCGCGCCGATGCTCCACAGACCCAGGTGTGCGGCCATCACCACCCCCAGTGGGGCGCCTACGGCGATAGCACCGTAGGACGCAATCCCATTCCACGAAATGACCCGGGCCATGTTCTCGGCGCCCACCCGGCCAACGCCCCAGCTGATCGAGCCCGTGCCGACAAGCCCCTGGCCGATCCCGAGCACCACGCGTCCTGCCAGCAGGAGCACCAGGCTGGGCAGCGGCCATGCCTGCAGGGTCGTGGAAAGTAAGGTGAGTATCCCGCTGAGGCCGCAGAAGGCCATGCCGTAGAGGACGGCGCGTTTGGCACCGAGGCGGTCCGCCAGGCTGCCAGACATCGGTCGGGAAAGCAGGGTGGCCAGGTACTGTGAGCTGATCACGATCCCCGCCATGATCGAGCCATAGCCCAAGTTGTCGTGTACGTAGCCCGGCAACACGGCAATGGGCAGGCCAACACAGAAGAAACTGATGAAAGTGAAGAAGACGACGGAGATGATCTGCAAGGTAGTGGAGGACGCAGACAGCTGGGGCGTGCTCATGGCAGAACCTGGAAGAGAGGGGACGGGGCGGCGCTCATGATCGCCGAGTCCGATTGGGAAAGGAAGCGTGCTAACGATTGAGCGCGTCATTCACTCAACGAGATTTGCCGGGCTATTTCAACGCTGCAAAGCAGTACCTTCCTTCCCCGAGTCTGGAGGCTTACACCGGCGGGTGCAGCCCATGGTGGAAAGCCTCTACCAGATGTTCGATCCAGGCGCGCACGGCCGGCAGCATCCCACGTCTATGGGTGTAGACGGCCTGCAGGAAACCGCCGGGTAGCCGCCAGTCTGGCAGTAGGCGTACCAGGCTACCGTCGCGGAGTTCCGCTTCGCAGTTCATTTGCGGCAGCAGGCTGAAACCGAGCCCCAGGAGCGCCGCGCGCTTGCGCATCTCGAAGTCTTCCGTGCCCAGGCGCGCGTCCATGACCACTTCCTGTCGGTTGCCGAGGCTGTTTCGCAACTGGTAGTGCAAACGCCGGTCCGCCTCTGGAGCCCCTAGTGCGGGTAATTGCTGCAGGTCTTCCGGCCGGGTGATGGTCTTTCCCAGCAGCAACCTGGGGGATGCCACCAGAAAACTCACCGCCGGGCTGAGCTGGCGTGCGATCAGCGTTGGGTCTTCATCTCCTTCTTCGCGTACTCGCAAGGCCACATCCACGCCTTCTTCTCGCAGATCGACCCTGCGATTGGTCAGGATCAGGTCCAGTTGCACGAGCGGATGCTGCTCAATGAACTCCAGGGTGATGGGGCGCAGTTGTGTGCGGCCCAACTCGACGGGACAGGATACCCGCAAGCGACCGCGCGGCTCGGCGGTCAGGCTGGCCACCACCTCGTCTGCCTGCTCGGCCTCTGCCAGCATCGCCTGGCAGTGCCGCAAGTAGCGCTCCCCGACGTCGGTCAACGCCAGCTTGCGTGTAGTGCGTTGCAGTAGGCGAACTCCCAGGCGCTCTTCCAGTTCTGCGATGCGCCGCGACAGGCGAGATTTCGGAATGCCCAGCAGACGACCGGCGGCCGCGAACCCACCGTGTTCGACCACCTTGGCGAAGTAGAAAAGATCGTTGAGGTCCTGCATGCTTTTGTCCTGCGTGTGGGACGAAATATGACATTTTCGGCTAGTTTGACGCGATTGATTTGTTCCGTGGGAACGTTGGTGCCCGGAATTGCCGCGGCGCTCGCCAAGGGCTATACCTGATCGACTTTCCCCACCCGAAACGGAGCAAGCACCATGTCCTTGTCCATGTACGAGGCTTCAATACCGGTATTCGTGCGCATGCTGGGCAACTTGTCGACGATTCTCGCCAAAGCCCAGGCCAATGCGGAAGCACGGAGTATCGAGCCCAAGGTTTTCATCGAGGCGCGGCTGGCGCCGGATATGTTCCCGCTGGCTCGCCAGGTGCAGATCGCCAGCGATATGGCCAAGGGCTGCGCGGCCCGTCTCGCGGGCGTCGAGGTGCCGAGCTACCCCGATACCGAGTCAAGCTTCGCAGAACTCCAGGAGCGGATCGCCAAGACGGTGGAGTTCGTCCAGGGCATCCAGGCGGCCCAGCTGGAGGGCAGTGAAACCCGCATCGTCACCCTGAAGATGCGCACCGGTGACCTGACATTCCCTGGCCTGGCGTACCTGCTGCACTTCGCTTTGCCGAACTTCTACTTCCACGTCACCACGGCCTACGCCATCCTCCGCCACAATGGCGTGGACGTGGGTAAGATGGATTTCCTCGGCGGCGTCTGAACCGTCGCTGGCGCTGAGCGCAGCGAAGCCCAACGATTCTTTTGTTGGAACCTTGTCGGGTTTCGCAGGGCTCAGCCCAACCAAAGCAGATTCGTCCCATGAGTGGGACGCTGAGTCACGAAGTTGCCGGCTAATCAGTCTTTGTGCTCATCAGTAGGATTGCCCCATCCCGATCAGCAGTCGCCGATCGATCAATTGAGGAAACCTACATGAAACTTCTGCACCTTGATTCCAGCATCCTCGGCGACGCATCCGCCTCCCGTCAGCTGAGCCGTTCCGTGGTTGAAGCCTGGCAGGCTGCCGAACCCGCCGCCCAAGTCACCTACCGTGACCTGGCCAGTGATGCCCTGAGTCACCTGTCGGCCCTGAGCCTGGTGGCAGGTGGAACACCTGCCGAGCTGCGCGACGCTGCCCAGAAGTACGAGGCTGAACTCGGCGAAACCACCTTGAGTGAATTCCTGGCTGCCGACGCCATTGTCATCGGCGCGCCGATGTACAACTTTGCCGTGCCGACCCAGCTCAAGGCCTGGATCGACCGTATCGCTGTCGCCGGCAAGACCTTCACCTATACGGAAGCCGGCCCGAAGGGCTTGGCGGGCGGCAAGAAGGTGGTGGTCGTCTCCACCGCCGGTGGTGTCCACAACGGTCAGCCCAGTGGCAGCGCCCATGAGGATTACCTGTGCTTCGTTCTCGGCTTCCTCGGTATCACCGATATCGAGATCATCCGCGCGCAGGGCCTGGCCTACGGCGAAGAGCCGCGCGCCAATGCCATCAGCGCTGCGCAGGAGCAGATCGGCGAGCTGTTCGCGACGGCCTGATCTGGTTGCCTGAAACGACCAAGCCCCGCTAATGCGGGGCTTGGTCGTTTCAGGCTTCTAATGCTTCGGAGGAAACCTGTAGGGGAGAATTCATTCGTCCCTACAAGTCCTCAGCTTGTCCCGGCAGGTTAGACGATCACGCCCTGGCTGCGCAGGTAGTCGTCGTAGGTGCCGCTGAAGTCGGTCACGCCGGTTTCCGACAACTCGATGATGCGGGTGGCCAGGGAGCCGACGAACTCGCGGTCATGACTGACGAAGATCAGCGTGCCCGGGTAGTTTTCCAGCGCCAGGTTCAGCGCTTCGATCGATTCCATGTCCAGGTGGTTGGTCGGCTCGTCCATCACCAGCACGTTGGGACGCTTCAGGATCAGCTTGCCGAACAGCATGCGGCCTTGCTCGCCGCCGGAAATCACCTTGACCGACTTCTTGATCTCATCGTTGGAGAACAGCATGCGGCCGAGGGTACCACGCACCAGTTGCTCGCCGCCCTGGGTCCACTGGCCCATCCAGTCGAACAGGGTCACGTCGTCGGCGAAGTCATCGGCATGATCCTGGGCGAAATAGCCGACATCGGCGCTTTCGGTCCATTTGACTTCACCGGCATCCGGCGTGAGTTCACCTACCAGGCAGCGCAGCAGGGTGGTCTTGCCGATACCGTTGGGGCCGATGATGGCGACACGCTCGCCGGCTTCGATCTGCAGGTTCAGGCCCTTGAACAGTGGCTTGTCCTCGAAACCCTTGGCCAGCTTCTCCAAGGTCACCGCCTGGCGGTGCAGCTTCTTGTGCTGCTCGAAACGGATGAAGGGGCTGACGCGGCTAGATGGTTTGACCTCTTCCAGCTGGATCTTGTCGATCTGCCGTGCACGGCTGGTGGCCTGCTTGGCCTTGGAGGCGTTGGCCGAGAAGCGGCTGACAAAGGTCTGCAGTTCGGCGATCTGTGCCTTCTTCTTGGCGTTGTCCGAGAGCAGGCGTTCGCGGGCCTGGGTGGCCGCGGTCATGTACTCGTCATAGTTACCTGGGAAGAGGCGCAGCTCGCCGTAGTCCAGGTCGGCCATGTGGGTGCAGACGCTGTTCAGGAAGTGACGGTCGTGGGAAATGATGATCATGGTGCTGTTGCGCTCGCGCAGCACGCTTTCCAGCCAGCGGATGGTGTTGATATCCAGGTGGTTGGTCGGTTCGTCCAGCAGCAGCACGTCTGGATCGGAGAACAGCGCCTGCGCCAGCAGCACGCGCAGTTTCCAGCCGGGGGAAACAGCGCTCATCGGACCGAAGTGTTGGTCCAGCGGGATGCCGACGCCGAGAAGCAGTTCGCCGGCGCGGGATTCGGCGGTGTAGCCGTCCATCTCGGCGAAGTGCACTTCCAGCTCGGCCACGGCCATGCCGTCCTCTTCGCTCATCTCCGGCAGCGAGTAGATGCGGTCGCGCTCGGCCTTCACCGCCCAGAGTTCGGTGTGGCCCATGATCACCGTGTCGATCACGCTGAAGTTTTCGTAGGCGAACTGGTCCTGGCGCAGTTTGCCCAGGCGCACGTTGGGCTCCAGCATCACCTGGCCGGCCGACGGTTCCAGGTCACCGCCGAGGATCTTCATGAAGGTCGACTTACCGCAGCCGTTGGCCCCGATCAGGCCGTAGCGGTTACCGTTGCCGAATTTAACGGAAACGTTCTCGAACAGCGGCTTGGCGCCGAACTGCATGGTGATATTTGCGGTGGAGATCAAGGGTTTTACCTATCAATAACTTACAAGTGGCCGCTTTCAGCTGATAGCGATTTGATATCAATGTTCAGCTTTTCAAGCTCGCGCCAGTCGGAGCACGAGTTGATCCAGCAGGCGTACGACGACAGCAACATCTGCACGCGGAGGCCGAGTTGCTGGGAGATGAAAGCGGGATTGATGCCGGATATCCGGCAGATTGTCGCATAGGTGTGCCAGTAATTGCATGGCGAGCGGTATCTGATCCCCCGGCGCCATCGTGGTAGGGCGCCACCGGTGGTGGATGCACAAGGCGTCTTGCATGTGCCCTTGGCTCTTGGAGGTCGGGACAATCCAGGGGCCACGCACGCGACCTTCACCCCGTCTTTCCGACATTTGGTATGCGCCTGGGCCACCTTCCTGCAGAGGTTTACGCGGTGCGAGTCGGAGTATGAATCGTTACAGCGCCGCAGCATCGTCATGATCCGGTCGACCCGGCGGCATCCAATCAAGGTTCAGCGCAAGCTGGAGGTTGAGCTGGGTCAATTCACGCTGGCACTGGCGCCAAGTGCGCAGCAGCCTAGAGTGGGTACTCGGTTGAGAGAAAAATCAGGCGTAAGCCAAGTCTCAAAAAGGATTCATGATGGTCGAATTGCGGCGTCGCTTGCTTTGGCACGGGATGTTCCTCTTCCTGCTCGGACTTGGCGTGGGCCTCGTCGAGCCGCAGTTCAGCAACCCGCGTATGGGCCTTGCCGCTCATCTCGAGGGCGTCATGAACGGCACTTTCCTGCTGGCGATCGGGGCGGCCTGGACAGAGGTCCGTCTCGGCGCACGAACCAAGGCTGTTGCGTACTGGACTGTACTTTACGGTACCTATGCCAACTGGGCCTTCACGACGTTGGCTGCGGTTTTCGGTACGGCAGCCATGTCACCCATCACTGCAGCCGGGTATAGCGGAGCACCTTGGCAGGAAAGCCTGGTGACGCTCGGCTTTGTTTCGGTCGGACTCTCTATCGTTGTCGCCTCGCTGCTCTTGCTCTGGGGTTTTTCCCGCGGCGCGAAGGTCTGACCGGGCAGGTTCTGCCCGCGTTGAGATTTGCGATGGGCATGGTGGTGTTCTGCCGAGCTATATTGCCAGCAGGCGCTGACAAGGAGGTTGGTATGGCAAGGGACTATACGGATGGTCGCTATAAGGTTTACCTGGGCCGAACCGCAGGCGCTCCCAGGGTGGGGCGCATCGACCGTGACGAATTCGTCAGGAGCGACAGCAACCAGTTGCTCTACCGCCTCGAAGGCAAAGATGTTTACGACATGAGTGGCGAACATGTCGGCGAGATCATGGATGCCGGCGATTTCGCCATGGTTGTGAAGCGCAGCCCTACGAGTATCGATTGCATACTCGTCTTCGTGCCCGAGTAACCACTCCTCGCGATACACCTGATTTCAAAGAGTGCAGGACATTGGTGAGCCACGGAATGGCAATAACCTGCCGAAAGGACAAGGGCCGCCACGGTCCCGGGACAAAGATTGGTACTACCCCGTGGCGGCAATATGAAATGCCCAAAAGAACAACTCCAGCGTAGCAATTTGATTGCACATGGCCAGTACCACTCGTTCGGCCAATTGGTGCGTTCGGCTGCGTTGGACGTCATCGTTGCCATGAGCTGCGATGCATGGAGCGCCGCTTATGCAGGGCTGCAGTGGATGCGTCCTCATATGACAAAGCCCGCGCAAGGCGGGCTTTGTCGTTGGGGGCTGATCTTTCAGCAGTCCAGGGAGCTGAACACTGGCCTGCCGGATTCGTCCACGCGAAGCAGCTTATCGAGGGCGTCATCCGCCGCTTGAATTGCATCGGATCGGCGGGTGAAGTGTGTACGGTCATAGACCTGATGGAGGAGCGGTTCTGCGTAAGATCCGTGCGGTCTGATTGCAACAAACGCTAAAGCATGATCACCGTTGAGTCGGGCTTCGCTCCAGGCGGCGTGCCCTGGGAAGTCTCGTCTGTTCATGGCGGCCTCCAGCAGGTTGCGTCTTAGAAGATGGACTTCAAATATGGACCAGGAATCCTCATTTGGTAGGGCGACCTGACGAAGGGATGGGTGATAAAGAGAAACCCGCCCAAGGTCGGCTGGATATTTGAAGTTGATCTATCGGTGATGAGGGCTGCTGCCTGTCTCAGATTCCCCTCCAGAACTCGTACATCGCATAGATCACCCCGATGGCCAGCATCCAGCGAACCAGCCCGAGTAATTCCTTGCGGGTCATGACCCACCAGGCCACCAGAGCGATCATCACGGCCAATCCCAGCTGTTGCGCTTTGCTTTCTATTGTCTGGGAGTACGCGAAATAAAAACCCATTGCCAGTGATCCGAGCCCGACGACCACCTTCATCGGATCACTCATCGTGTGGGTTGTCTCGTTCCTTCTGACCGCTCCCGACCCCTTGCAGGAGGAGCAGCACTCGAACCTGGTGACTCCGTTCTCAAAATGAGTTTTCCGGCCTGTTCCGTTGCAGTTGGTGCACATCGACGTAGCCATAGGCGAGTTCTCCGTAGATCTTTTTCCTCGCCTACTGCTACCCGAATACGTCCATCGAAAGGTCTGGCGTGCTGTTGCTGGTGTTATAGCCAATCCAGCTTGTCGACGGCGTGCGCTCTGGCAGGAAAAGGAGGGGCTTGGTCGGCGGTATGGCAAGGGCTGAAGGCGGGCGTGAGTAACAGGGTCGAAATTCATTACGAATGCAGGGGATGGAGACTGAAACAGGGGGGAATGCGCGCGGGCTGATGCCAACCGCGATATCAGCCCGCAGAATTTGATGAATGGTCGTGCCGACAACTCACTGAGGTGAGAGGCGCGCAAAAGTGCGCGCTTTTAGCAATTTCGCGCCGCTACGGGGATCGGCCGTCGTTTCAGTCGCGGAAGAACACCTGCACCAGGTGGTAGCCAAACTGGCTTTTCACAGGGCCGTGGATGGTACGGACGGGCTTCTTGAAAATCACCTGGTCGATCACCCGCACCATTTGGCCTGGGCGGACCTCGCCGAGGTCGCCGCCGCGCTTGGCGGAAGGGCAGATGGAATGCTTCTTGGCCAGGGTGGCGAAATCCTCGCCATTGGCCAGGCGCTTTTTCAGTTGTTCGGCTTCCGCCTCGGTCTTGACCAGGATGTGGCGGGCAAGGGCCTTGGCCATGGGAATTCCTCGTGGACTGTGGAGCCGTTCATTGTGCCCGACCGGGCGTCGGTCATACAGTTGCCTCTTTTCGATCCGCTGTGCGGATGCGTTGCTCCTCCACTGGATTACGGACGCCCCATGGACCTTTCCTCGATGTTGAAAATCCTGGCCACCCAGGACGGTTCCGACCTTTACCTCTCTACTGGCGCGCCGCCCTGCGCCAAATTCAACGGCGTGCTCAAACCGCTAAGCAGCGAGCCATTGCGCGCCGGCGACGTAGCAAAGATCGCCGATTCGGTCATGGATGCCGAGCAGCGCGCTGAATTCGAGCGTGAGCTGGAGATGAACCTGGCCATTTCGCTGCCCAATATCGGCCGCTTTCGCATCAATATCTTCAAACAGCGCAACGAGGTATCCATCGTCGCGCGGAACATCAAGCTCGATATCCCGAAATTCGAGGACCTCAAACTGCCGGAAGTGCTGCTCAAGATGGTCATGGAGAAGCGCGGCCTGGTGTTGTTCGTCGGCGGCACCGGCTCGGGCAAGTCCACCTCGCTGGCCGCACTGATCGACTACCGCAACCGCAATAGCGGCGGGCACATCATCACCATCGAAGACCCGGTGGAGTATGTGCATCGGCACAAGAAATCCATCATCAACCAGCGTGAAGTGGGCGTGGACACCCGCAGCTTCCATGCAGCGTTGAAGAACACCCTGCGCCAGGCGCCGGACGTGATCCTGATCGGTGAGATCCGCGACCGCGAAACCATGGAGCACGCCCTGGCTTTCGCCGACACCGGCCACCTGGCGATTTCCACATTGCATGCCAACAACGCCAACCAGGCGCTGGACCGTATCATCAACTTCTTCCCCGAGGAGCGTCGGCCGCAGCTGCTCAATGACCTGGGCAACAACCTCAAGGCCTTCGTTTCCCAGCGTCTGGTGCGCACCCAGGATGGCAAACGCCGTGCGGCGGTTGAAGTGCTGCTCGGGACTTCGACCATCAGCGACCTGATCAAGCGCGGTGAATTCCACTCCATCAAGGAAATCATGGAAAAGTCCCGTGGCCTGGGCATGCAGACCTTCGACCAGGCGTTGTTCGACTTGGTGGTGGAGGGCGCCATCAGCGAGGACGAGGCGATCAAGAACGCCGACTCGGCCAACAATCTGCGCCTGAAGCTCAAGCTTTATCGCGAGGGCCCCAATGGACCGGCTGCGCAGGAGACCACCTCGACAGCAGCGCCTGCTGGAGGCGAGAGAGCTGCCAACTGGGGGCTCGAGCTGAAGTTGGAGGAGTTGGAGGAAGATGAGCCGGAGGAGCCGGGGGCAGGGCCGAGGTAGGTTCCCGGGGCATTGCTGGTGTGGGTTTCGTCCGCTTCCCCTCTCAACCTGTACGGTCAAATTTGATTACTGCTGTACTTGGCGCCTGTGCCGCGGCCCGCATAGATTCGCTCCATGCACGGATCTGCTGCGGGAGGCCGCCATGCGTATCGCCGTACTGACGTTCGAGGGTTTCAACGAGCTGGATTCCTTTGTCGCCGCCGGGCTGCTCAACCGCATGCGCGGCCACGGCTGGCAGGCTGAGATCACCTCGCCCACGGAATGGGTTACCTCGATGAACGGGGTGAAGATCCAGGCGCAGCAGCCGCTGGAGTTCGCTAACGCGGCGGACGTGGTGCTGTTCGGCAGTGGCATGCAGACCCGCGCCATCGCCGAGGACCGCAGCATCCTCGACCGCCTGCGGCTGGACCCGCAGCGCCAGTTGATCGGTTCGCAATGCTCCGGCGCCTTGCTGATGGCCCGCCTCGGGCTGCTAGGCAGCCTGCCGGCCTGCACCGATCTCACCACCAAGCCCTGGGTGATCGAGACTGGCGTGCGGGTGCTGGACCAGCCGTTTTATGCCAAAGGCAACCTGGCCACCGCTGGCGGTTGCCTGTCGGCGCCGTACCTGGCGGCTTGGGTGATTGCCAAGCTGGCCGGTGAAGACGCTTGCGCCACGGTGCTGCACTATGTGGCCCCGGTGGGGGAGAAGGAGGCCTTCGTCGAGCGGGCGCTGGGGGTGGTGAGGCCTTATCTCTGAGCCTCAGGGAGAGAGCACCGCTTCAACTCTTCAGCTCGGGCAATTCCCGGAACAGTTCCAGCGCCTGCGGATTGGCCAGGGCATCGGTGTTCTTCACCGGCTTGCCGTGTACAACGTTGCGTACGGCCAGTTCGACGATCTTGCCGCTGATGGTGCGTGGAATGTCGGTCACGGCGATGATCTTGGCCGGTACATGGCGCGGGGTGGTGTTGGCGCGGATCACCTGGCGAATGTGAGTTTGTAGCGCTTCATCCAGCACCACACCCTCACGCAAACGCACGAACAGCACCACGCGCACGTCGCTGTCCCAATCCTGGCCGATGGCGATGGATTCCAACACTTCTTCGACTTTTTCCACCTGGCGGTAGATTTCCGCCGTGCCGATGCGTACCCCGCCGGGGTTGAGCACGGCATCCGAGCGGCCGTGAATGACCAGGCCGCCGTGCGGGGTCTCCTCGGCGTAGTCGCCATGGGCCCAGACGCCGGGGAAGGTTTCGAAGTAGGCCGCCTTGAACTTCGCCCCTTCGGGGTCGTTCCAGAAACACACCGGCATGGAGGGGAAGTGCCGGGCGCAGACCAGTTCGCCTTTTTCGCCCACCACCGGCTTGCCGTCTTCGTTCCACACCTGCACGTCCATGCCCAGCCCCTTGCACTGCAACTCGCCGCGCCACACCGGCAGCACCGGGTTGCCCAGGGCGAAGCAGGATACGATGTCGGTGCCGCCGGAAATCGATGACAGACAGAGGTCGGCCTTGATGTCGCGATAGACGTATTCGAAGCTCTCGTGCGACAGCGGAGAGCCAGTTGATAGCAACGCCTTGAGTCGCGTCAGTTGGTGGCTCTGACCGGGCTTCTCGCCGGCTTTCTCCAGCGCTGCGAGGTACTTGGCGCTGGTGCCGAAGATGCTGATGCCCTCGGCGTCGATCAGGTCGATCAGGCGTTCCGCGCCGGGATGGAAGGGCGAGCCGTCGAATAGCACCAGGGTGGCACCGAGGGCCAGCCCGGAGACCAGCCAGTTCCACATCATCCAGCCGCAGGTGGTGTAGTAGAACAGCGTGTCGTCGGTCCTCAGGTCCGTGTGCAGCCCATGCTCCTTCACATGCTGCAGCAAGGTGCCGCCGACGCCGTGGACGATGCACTTGGGCACGCCCGTGGTGCCGCTGGAGTAGAGAATGTAGAGCGGTTGGTCGAACGGCATCTGGGTGAACGCGGGCTCGCCGCCGGGGGTGTAGAAGTCACGCCAGAGCGTGACCTTGGCGTGGGTGGTGAAGTCGCCAGGGGTGGCCTCAGGACGTGCGAAGGGCACCACCACCAGCTGTTCGAGCGACGGCATGCGCTCAAGGATTTCATTGAGCTTGGTGGTCAGGTCCAGCACCTTGCCGGCGTAGCGGTAACCGGCGGCGGCGATCAGCACCTTGGGTTCGATCTGGCCGAAGCGGTCGATCACACCCTGTGTGCCAAAGTCCGGTGAGCAGGACGACCAGGTGGCGCCCAGACTGGTGGCGGCCAGCATGCCGACCACCGTCTGCCAAGTATTCGGCATGAAGGCGGCGACGCGGTCGCCGACACCCACTCCGGCAGCTTGCAGGCTGCGTTGCAGGCCGGCGACCTGAGAAGCCAGCTCGGCGTAGGACAGTTGTTCGCGGCCGCCGTCTTCGGCAATCGCGATCAGCGCCGGGTGGTCATCACTGCGGCGCAGCAGGTGCTCGGCGAAGTTCAGTGTGGCGCCGGGAAACCAGTGGGCGCTCGGCATCGCCGGGCCTTCTTCCAGCACTGCCTGTGGCGCGCTGGAGAAGCGAATATCGAAGAACTCGACGATGGCCTGCCAGAAGGCCTCGCGATTGGCCACGCTCCAGGCGTGCAGAGCAGGGTAGTCGGCCAGGTCCAGGCCGTGACGCTGGTTGACCTGGCGCCGGAAGGCGTCCATCCGGGTGGCGGCGATGCGGGCCGGGCTGGGACTCCAGAGAGGCTGGTTCATCTGTGCGTCCATCGTGTCGGGCGGATGCTTCTCATAATGGCACGGGTTGGCGGCTCAGGTTGGGGCCTCGGGCAGGTCCAGGGTATTCCAGTCGGTGACGTGCAACAGCACGTCGCATAGGGCCTGGGCTGCGGTGGAGAGCTTGTGCTCGGCGAGCCTGATCAATCCGACTCGCCGGGCCACCTCCGGGCTGTGCAGGGCGATGCAGCGGGCGCCCAGCTCCTGCATCTGCTGGATGCACAGGCTGGGGACGACGCTGACGCCCAGCCCCTGGGCGACCATGCGGCCGATCGTGCCCAGCTGGTGACTCTCGAAGGCCACCGGCAATTTGCCGTGTTGCGCGGCGACCGTCTCTTCCAGCAGCAGTCGCACGGCGGAGGGCCGTTGCAGGGTGATGAAGTTCTCCCGCAGCAGCTCCGTCCAGCTCACGTCCTGGCGACTAGCCAGTTCGCAATCGGTGGGAACTACAGCAACGAATCGGTCGGTATAGAAGGGCGTGAAATCCAGACCGTCGAGCGAGTCCGGCTCGAACGCGATGCCCAGCTCGACACGGCGGTTGCGCACCATTTCCAGTACTTGCTCGTTGATCACATCATGCACGGCCACGTTGACCTTCGGGTGGCGATTGCGGAAGGCCTTGAGCGCCACCGGCAATAGGTTGCCGGCAAACGAGGGCATGGCGGCAATGGAAACCTTGCCCAATTGCAGGGTGAAGTGCTGGCGCAGCAGCTCTTCGGCATTGTCCCAGTCTGCCAGCAGGCGACGGGCAATGGGCAGCAGTGTCTCGCCCTCTGGCGTCAGGCTGACGCTGCGGGTGGTGCGCACCAGCAACGGGCCGCCGAGGGACTCTTCCAGGCTTTTGATCGCCAGGCTCAACGCAGGTTGGGAAAGGTGCAGCCGTTCGCAGGCCTGGGCGAAGCTCAGGCTCTGGGCAACGGCAAGGAAGGCGCGCAGTTGCTTGACAGTCATTGATTTGCCTTTGTGATTAATGCAAAGGAAAAACAAACTTAACAAATCAGTCTGGAGGGGAGAAGCTCTGCCTCACCCACCGGCGACGACTGCCGGCCACGAACAACGACAAGAGGCGCAATCGCATGAGCGGACTCGACAAACGCGTGAACTCCTATGAAGAGGCCCTGGCTGGCCTGACCGACGACATGACTGTCCTGTCCGGCGGCTTCGGCATCTGCGGTATTCCGGAGAACTTGATCAACGAGATCCGCCGCCGTGGCGTCAAGGGCCTGACCGTGGTCTCCAACAACTGCGGCATCGACGGCTTTGGCCTGGGCGTGCTGCTGGAAGACCGGCAGATCCGCAAGATGATCGCGTCCTACGTCGGCGAGAACGCCCTGTTCGAGCAACAGCTGCTCAGCGGCGAGCTGGAAGTCGAATTGACCCCGCAAGGCACCCTGGCCGAGAAACTGCGCGCAGGCGGTGCCGGCATCCCGGCCTTCTACACGGCCACTGGCTACGGCACCCCGGTCGCCGAAGGCAAGGAAGCTCGCGAGTTCAACGGCCGCCATTACATCCTCGAGCCGGCGATCACTGGTGACTTCGCCATCGTCAAAGGCTGGAAAGCCGACCACTTCGGCAACGTCATCTACCGCCACACTGCACAGAACTTCAACCCGGTGGTCGCCACCGCCGGCCGCATCACCGTGGTCGAGGTGGAGGAAATCGTCGAGCCGGGCGAACTGGACCCGGCCCAGATCCACACCCCTGGCATCTACGTGGACCGCATCATCCAGGGCAGCTTTGAGAAACGCATCGAGAAGCGCACCGTCCGCTCCTGAGCCTGACCACAACAAGAAGAATCCGAGGATACCGACATGGCACTTACCCGCGAACAGATGGCCCAACGCGTGGCTCGCGAACTGAAGGACGGTTACTACGTGAACCTGGGGATCGGTATTCCGACCCTGGTGGCCAACTACGTGCCGGAAGGCATGGATGTGATGCTGCAGTCCGAGAACGGCCTGCTCGGCATGGGCGCATTCCCGACCGAGGAGGAAGTGGACGCCGACATGATCAACGCCGGCAAGCAGACCGTCACCGCCCGCTCGGGTGCAGCGATCTTCTCGTCCGCCGAGTCCTTCGCGATGATCCGTGGCGGCCACGTGGACCTGACCGTGCTAGGCGCCTTCGAAGTGGATGTGCAGGGCAACATTGCGTCCTGGATGATCCCCGGCAAGCTGGTAAAGGGCATGGGCGGCGCGATGGACCTGGTGGCTGGTGCCGACAACATCATCGTCACCATGACTCACGCCTCCAAGGACGGCGAATCCAAGTTGCTCAAGCACTGCAGCCTGCCGCTCACCGGCTGCCGCTGCATTCGCAAGGTACTCACCGACCTGGCGTACCTGGAGATCGAGAACGGCACCTTCATCCTGCGCGAGCGCGCGCCGGGTGTGAGCATCGAAGAAATCGTCGCCAAGACCGCCGGCCCGCTGATCGTGCCGGATGACGTCATCGAAATGACGTTCTGAGTACCTCACCGCATTGAAGGGATCCGCCACGCACGGCTCCCTTCAATGCGTTTTTTTCGTTTTATCACCTCCGACCCTGCTTCTTGATCGGGAGAAACCAATGCAAGACGTCGTAATCGTCGCCGCTACCCGCACTGCCATCGGCAGCTTCCAAGGCGCTCTCGCCGGTATCCCCGCCCATGAACTGGGTGCTGCGGTGATCCGCCAACTGCTGGCTCAGACCGGCCTGGATGTCGCCGAGGTGGATGAAGTGATACTGGGCCAGGTGCTGACCGCAGGTTCGGGCCAGAACCCGGCGCGGCAGGCGGCAGTCCTCGCTGGCCTGCCTTTCACGGTCCCGGCCATGACCCTCAACAAGCTCTGCGGCTCGGGCCTAAAGGCCCTGCATCTGGGCGTACAGGCCATCCGCTGCGGTGACGCAGACGTGGTCATCGCCGGCGGCCAGGAGAATATGAGCCTGGCCCCCTACATCCTGCCTGGCGCCCGCACCGGCCTGCGCATGGGCCATGCGAAGATCGTCGACACCATGATCCACGACGGCCTGACCGATGCCTTCAACGACTACCACATGGGCGTCACGGCTGAGAACCTGGTGGAGAAATACGGCATCAGCCGCGAGGCCCAGGACCGCTTTGCCGCCGCTTCGCAGGAGAAGGCCGTGGCTGCCATCGAAGGTGGGCGCTTCAAGGACGAGATCACTCCGATCCTGATCCCGCAGCGCAAGGGCGATCCCGTTGCCTTCGCCACTGATGAGCAGCCGCGCGCCAGCACGACCTTTGATGCCTTGTCCAAGCTCAAGCCCGCCTTCAAGAAGGATGGCAGCGTCACCGCCGGCAACGCCTCCAGCCTCAACGACGGCGCTGCTGCGGTGCTGCTGATGAGCGCTGAAAAGGCCAAGGAGCTGGGCCTGCCGTTGCTCGCCCGAGTCGCCGGTTACGCCAATTCCGGTGTTGACCCGGCGATCATGGGCATCGGTCCAGTAACCGCGACTCGCCGTTGCCTGGAAAAAGCGGGCTGGAGCCTCGAGCAACTGGACCTGATCGAAGCCAACGAAGCCTTCGCCGCCCAGTCGCTGTCTGTGGGCCAGGAGCTGGGTTGGGACATGGCCAAGGTCAACGTCAACGGCGGCGCCATCGCCCTTGGCCACCCGATCGGTGCATCGGGTTGCCGCGTGCTGGTGACTCTGCTGCACGAGATGATCAAGCGTGATGCCAAGAAGGGTTTGGCGACCCTGTGCATTGGTGGGGGGCAGGGCGTGGCGCTGGCGATCGAGCGTTGATTGCGACGCGGTAAGGAAAACGCCGGCCTCAGGGGCGGCGTTCTTGTTTGGAGGGTGCGCCGTGCGCACCCTACCATCAAGCCCGTAGGGTGTGGTTGAGCGAAGCGATACCCATCAGCGGGAATCGATGGGTATCGCAGGCTCAACCCATCCTACCGAGCAGAGTCGGGTTCAACTCCGCGCCAGCCAGCTAACAAGCTTCAGCCGCGAGTCACTCCTCTCAGCTTCAGGGAGAGGGGCCGGGGGAGAGGGCGGCGGATAAAGCAATAAAAAGGCCGCGATCCCGAAGCATCGCGGCCAAGAGGGGAACCTCAATCGAGCTTCAGCTCGAACTCGCCAGCCTGGCGCGCGCTACCCGCGAGCCATTCTCTTTGCCCAGCACCGCGCAGATGCGCTGGCCAGCCGCAATGAGCTTATCCATGTCGATGCCTGTCTCGATGCCCAACCCGTTCAGCAGGTAGAGCACATCTTCGGTGGCGACGTTGCCGGTGGCACCCTTGGCGTAGGGGCAGCCACCGAGGCCGGCGACCGAGCTGTCGAACACCGCGATGCCTTCCAGCAGGCCGGCGTAAACGTTCGCCACGGCCTGGCCATAGGTGTCATGGAAGTGGCCAGCGAGCTTGTCACGGGGAACCTTGGCGCCGACGACTTCGAACATATGGCGGGTAGCGCCTGCGGTGCCAGTACCGATGGTGTCGCCGAGGGAGACTTCATAGCAGCCCATGGCGTACAGCTCGGCGGCCACGCTGGCCACTTGCTCGGCGGGGACAGTGCCCTCGTAGGGGCAGCCCAGCACACAGGAAACATAGCCGCGTACACTGATGCCCTGGGCTCGCGCCGCGTCGATGACCGGCACGAAACGTTCCAGGCTTTCGGCGATGGAGCAGTTGATGTTCTTTTGCGAGAAGGACTCGGAAGCGGCGGCGAACACAGCCACTTCCTTCACCCCGGCCTCCAGGGCGGCCTCGAAGCCCTTCAGGTTTGGTGCCAGGGCGGCGTAGGTGACCCCGGCCTTGCGCTGGATCTGCGCGAAGACCTCGGCCGAACCGGCCATCTGCGGCACCCACTTGGGCGAGACGAAGCTGCCCACCTCGACATAGCCGAGGCCGGCGGCGGTCAGGTCGTCCACCAGGGTCACCTTGTCGGCGACGCTGATGGGTTGTTTCTCGTTCTGCAGGCCGTCGCGCGGGCCGACTTCGACCAGGCGGACCTTGCTTGGAATATTCATTGCGTCATCTCTCAATGCACCGGAGTTCAGTACCGTAGGATGGAACGGGTAGCGTTCCGCTGAACCCGACTCATCCTACGAGGTGTCACTGCGGACCTCAGGCCTCTTCCAACTCGACGAGGGCGGTGCCTTCGTTGACCAGCTCGCCTTCGCCGCAATACAGCGCCTTGATCACGCCGTCGTGGGGCGCGCGGATGCTGTGTTCCATCTTCATGGCTTCCAGCACCACCAGGGCGGTACCTGCTTCGACCTTCTGGCCAGCTTCCACCAGCACGCGCACGATACTGCCGTTCATCGGCGCCGTCAGCCCGCCGTGATGGCTGTGGCTGGCTTCCACTTCCTCGATCGGGTCGACGCGCGTGACGCTGCGCAGTTCGCCGTCCCACTCAAGGTAGAGCGTTTCGCCTCGGCGGATCGCCAGGTGCTGGCGACGCAGGCCGTCTTGCTCGACGGTGATGTGCTCGCCGGACAGGCAGATCGGGCTGGCGGCCGCGCCGCGCAGACGCACCACACGGCGTTCGTTACCGGCAATCAGGTGCTGGTCGATTTCGCTGGGCAGACCGGCGCGCCAGCCGTTGTGATGGCTCCAGGGCGAGTAGGGATCATCACTGCGAATGCGCTGTGCTTCGCTCTGGCGGAAGGTTTCGCCGGCCAGTTGCCAGAAGGTCTCGGGCAGTTCGGCGGGGGCAGGCAGCAGTTGTTCCTGGTAGCGGCCTATGAAGCCGGTATCCAGCTCGGCGGCGGCAAAGGCCGGGTGGGCCAGTACGCGGCGCAGGAACGCCAGGTTGGTCTTGAAGCCGCCCACGGCGGTTTCGTCGAGCATGGCCAGCAAGCGCTGACGGGCTTCCTCGCGGGTTTCACCCCAGGCGATCAGCTTGGCCAGCATTGGGTCGTAGAAGGGGGATACTTCATCGCCTTCGGCCACGCCACTGTCCACCCGACGACCCGGGCCGTGGGCGGCCTCGCGGTAGAGGGCCAGGCGGCCGCTGGCGGGCAGGAAGTCCTGCTCCGGATCTTCGGCGTAGAGGCGCACTTCGATGGCGTGGCCTAGCAGCGGCACCTGTTCCTGGGTGATCGGCAGGGCCTCGCCACGGGCGACGCGGATTTGCCAGGCCACCAGATCGAGGCCGGTGATGGCTTCGGTGACCGGGTGCTCCACCTGCAGGCGGGTGTTCATCTCCATGAAGAAGAAGTCGCCGCGCTCATCCAGCAGGAACTCCACGGTGCCAGCGCCGACATAACCGATGGCCTGGGCCGCGCGCACGGCGGCTTCGCCCATGGCGCGGCGCAGTTCGGCGGAGAGGCCGGGGGCCGGTGCTTCCTCCACGACCTTCTGGTGGCGGCGCTGGATCGAGCAGTCGCGCTCGTTGAGATACAGGCAGTTGCCGTGGCTGTCGGCGAATACCTGGATTTCCACGTGGCGCGGCTTGAGGACGTACTTCTCCACCAGCATGCGCGAGTCGCCAAAGGCCGACTGCGCCTCACGCTGGGCGGAGGCGAGGGCCTCGGCCAGCTCGCTTTCGCGCTCGACCACCTTCATGCCCTTGCCGCCACCGCCGGCAGCGGCCTTCAGCAGCACCGGGTAGCCGATGCGCTCGGACGCGGCGCGGAAGGTTTCCAGATCCTGGGCCTCGCCGTGATAACCGGGCACCAGGGGCACGCCGGCGGCTTCCATCAGCGCCTTGGCGGCAGACTTGCTGCCCATGGCGTCGATGGCGGAGGCCGGTGGGCCAAGGAAGATCAGGCCAGCCTCGGCGATGGCACGGGCGAAGCCGGCGTTCTCCGAGAGGAAGCCGTAGCCCGGGTGGATGGCCTGGGCGCCGCTGGTCTTGGCGGCAGCGATCAGCTTGTCCACCAGCAAGTAGCTTTCGGCGGGTTTGGCGCCGCCCAGGTCGACGGCGATGTCCGCCTCGCGCACGTGGCGGGCATTGCGGTCGATGGCGCTGTGCACGGCCACGGTACGAATGCCGAGGGCCTTGGCAGTGCGCATGACGCGGCAGGCGATTTCGCCACGGTTGGCGATCAGCAGGGTGGTGATCATTGTTGTGGCTCCTGCCAGGACGGTTTGCGTTTCTCCAGGAAAGCACGCAGGCCCTCCTGGCCTTCGGGGCTCACGCGGATGCGAGCGATGGCGCTTTCGGTATAGCGGCGCAGGCCTGGGCTGAGGGCACCACTGGCGACCTCGCGGAGCAGGTCCTTGGTCGCGCTCATCGCTTGCGGGCTGTTCTGCAGCAGGTTGGTGGTCCAGTCATTGACCGCCTCGTCCAGCGTATCGATCGGGTAGCACTCGGCGAGCAGGCCGAGCTCACGGGCTGTTTCTCCGCTGAAACGCTCGGCGGTCAGGGCGTAGCGGCGCGCCGCGCGTTCCCCGATGGCCTGTACCACGAAGGGGCTGATCACCGCCGGGGCCAGGCCGATACGCACTTCGGAGAGGGAGAACTGCGCGTCCTTGGCGCCGATGGCCATGTCGCAGCAGCTGATCAGGCCCAGCGCACCACCAAAGGCCGCACCTTGCACTACGGCAAGGGTCGGCACCTTGAGGTGGTAAAGGTTGTACATCAGCTCGGCCAGCTCGCGGGCATCGTCCAGGTTGGAGTTGTAGTCGAGCTTGGCGGATTCCTGCATCCAGGCCAGGTCCGCGCCGGCGGAGAAGTGCCGGCCACGGCCGCGCAGGATCAGGAAACGTACATTGGGGGCAGCCTTGACGGCGTCGAGGGCGAGGATCAACTCGCGGATCATCCCGGCGTTGAAGGCGTTGTTCTTTTCCGGACGATTCAGCCAGAGCGTGGCAACGCCGTTGCTGGTGATGTCCAGTTGCAGGGTGGTGAAGTCGGTCATCGTTCTCTCCTGTAGGAGCGAGCTTGCTCACGATCAACGGTGGTGCCCGGGTTCGCCAGCAAGCTGGCTCCTACGTTGGTCCCACCACTCGCAAGCAGGATTTACATGCGGAACACGCCGAAGGTGGTCCGCTCGATCGGGGCATTGAGGCTGGCGGACAGCGCCAGCCCCAGCACGTCGCGGGTTTGGGCCGGGTCGATGACGCCGTCATCCCAGAGCCGCGCACTGGAGTAGTACGGATGCCCCTGGCGCTCGTACTGCTCGAGGATCGGCTGCTTGATCTTCGCTTCTTCTTCGGCACTCAGGTTGTGGCCGGCGCGTTCGCTCTGTTCGCGCTTGACCTGGGCCAGTACGCCGGCGGCCTGCTCGGCGCCCATTACGCCGATCCGCGCGTTGGGCCACATCCACAGGAAACGCGGGTCATAGGCGCGGCCGCACATGCCGTAGTTACCGGCGCCGAAGCTGCCGCCGATGATCACGGTGAACTTCGGCACCTTGGCGCAAGCCACCGCCGTCACCAGCTTGGCACCATGCTTGGCGATGCCGCCGGCTTCGTACTTCTGGCCGACCATGAAGCCGGTGATGTTCTGCAGGAACAGCAGCGGAATGCCGCGCTGGCAGGCCAGTTCGATGAAGTGTGCACCTTTCTGCGCGGCTTCCGCGAAGAGGATGCCGTTGTTCGCCAGGATGGCGATGGGGTAGCCGTGCAGGTGAGCGAAACCGCAGACGAGGGTGGTGCCGAACAGGGCCTTGAACTCATCGAATTCGGAGTCGTCGACCAGGCGCCCGATGACTTCGCGCACGTCGAACGGCTGCTTGGCATCGGCCGGGATCACGCCGTACAGCTCTTCGGCCGGATGGCGCGGCAGGAGCGGCTCGCGGCGATTCAGTTCACCCTGCTTGCGCCAGTTGAGGTTGGCGATGCTGCGGCGGGCGAGGGCAAGAGCGTGCTCGTCGCTCTCGGCGTAGTGGTCGGCCACGCCCGAAGTCTTGCAGTGGACGTCGGCGCCTCCCAGGTCCTCGGCGCTCACCACTTCGCCGGTGGCGGCCTTCACCAGCGGCGGGCCGGCAAGGAAGATCGTGGCCTGGTTGCGCACCATGATGGTTTCGTCGCTCATGGCCGGCACGTAGGCGCCGCCTGCGGTGCAGGAGCCCATTACCACGGCGATCTGCGGGATGCCTTGGGCGCTCATGTTGGCCTGGTTGAAGAAGATGCGGCCGAAATGCTCGCGGTCGGGGAACACTTCGTCCTGGCGCGGCAGGTTGGCGCCGCCGGAGTCCACCAGGTAGATGCAGGGCAAGCGGTTCTGCTGGGCGATGGCCTGGGCGCGCAAGTGCTTCTTCACCGTCAGCGGGTAGTAGGAGCCGCCTTTCACCGTGGCGTCGTTGGCCACGATCATGCATTCCACGCCTTCCACGCGGCCGATGCCGGCAACCACGCCAGCGGCGGGAACGTCCTCGCCATAGACCTCATGGGCGGCCAGTTGGCCGATCTCCAGGAAGGGAGAGCCCGGGTCCAGCAGGCGGTTGATGCGTTCGCGCGGCAGCAGCTTGCCACGTGAGGTGTGGCGCTCCTGGGCTTTGGCGCCGCCGCCTTCGTGGATACGGCCGAGCAGCCCGTGCAGGGCCGTGACCTGTTCGAACATAGCCGCGCTGTTGCGGGCGAATTCGGGGGTGCGGGTGTTGATCTGGGTGTGCAGGATGGCCATCTGGCGCGCTCCATCGAATGTTGTGCCGCCTCTTTCCTGTAGGAGCCGGCTTGCTCGCGAAGGCTTGTTCGCGAGCAAGCTCGCTCCTACAGGGGTGCGGTGTTGGCGATCAGCGAGTCTCGTTGAACAGCTCGCGGCCGATCAGCATGCGGCGGATCTCGCTGGTGCCGGCGCCGATCTCATAGAGCTTGGCGTCGCGCAGCAGTCGGCCGGTGGGGAACTCATTGATGTAGCCGTTGCCACCAAGGATCTGGATGGCTTCCAGCGCCATCTGGGTAGCGCGCTCGGCCGTGTAGAGGATCACGCCGGCGGCGTCCTTGCGGGTGGTCTCGCCACGGTCGCAGGCCTGGGCCACGGCATAGAGGTAGGCGCGGCTGGCGGCGAGCTGGCTGTACATGTCGGCCACCTTGCCCTGGATGAACTGGAACTCGCCGATGCTCTGACCGAACTGCTTGCGGTCGTGAATGTAGGGTACGACGACGTCCATGCAGGCCTGCATGATGCCGACCGGGCCGCCAGACAGCACCACGCGCTCATAGTCCAGGCCGCTCATCAGGACTTTCACGCCACCGTTGAGCACGCCCAGGACGTTCTCTTGCGGCACTTCCACGTCGTCGAAGAACAGCTCACAGGTGTTGGAGCCGCGCATGCCCAGCTTGTCGAACTTGTTGCTGCGGGAGAAGCCTTTCCAGTCACGCTCGACGATGAACGCGGTGATACCGTGGGGGCCCTTGTCAAGGTCGGTCTTGGCGTAGATCACATAGGTGTTGGCATCCGGGCCGTTGGTGATCCAGGTCTTGCTGCCGTTGAGGACGAAGCGGTCGCCCTTCTTGTCGGCGCGCAGCTTCATGGAGACCACGTCGGAGCCGGCATTCGGCTCGCTCATGGCCAGGGCGCCGACATGCTCGCCGCTGACCAGCTTGGGCAGGTACTTGGCCTTCTGTTCGGCATTGCCATTGCGCTTGATCTGGTTGACGCAGAGGTTGGAGTGGGCACCGTATGAGAGGGCGACCGAGGCCGAGCCACGGCTGATCTCTTCCATGGCGATCACGTGGGCCAGATAGCCGAGGCCAGAGCCGCCGTACTCTTCTTCAACGGTGACGCCGAGCAGGCCCATGTCGCCGAACTTGCGCCACATGTCCATGGGAAACGCGTTTTCCTGGTCGATTTCGGCGGCGCGTGGCGCCAGCTCGGCGGCGACGAAGGCTTGTACCTGCTCGCGCAGCATGTCGATGGTGTCGCCGAGGGCGAAGTTCAGGCTCGAGTAAGTCATGGTTCCACCTGTGCTTGTCATTGTTTGGGGAAGGAAGAAATCAGGCGTTGACGCCTTGTTTCTGCTTGGTTTCGGCGAGGGCAGCGAGGCAACGCTCCTCGGCGGTATCCAGTTCCAGCTGCATCTGCTGGATGTCCAGCAGTTGCTGTTCGAGTTGGGCGCGGCGCGCGGCGATCTTGCCCATGAAGGTCTCCAGCTGCTTGCGATTGCCGCTGCTGGGATCGTAGAGGTCGATCAGCTCCTTGCACTCGGCCAGGGAGAAACCGATGCGCTTGCCGCGCAGGATCAGCTTGAGGGCCACCAGGTCCTTCGGGCTGTAGATGCGCTCCTGGCCACGGCGCTCGGGGCTGAGCATGCCTTGCTCTTCATAGAAGCGGATGGCGCGGGTGGTCACATCCAGTTCGCGGGCCAGGTCGGAAATGCTGTAGGTCGTGGACATGGTCAGGGCTCATAGCTGTGTTTACCTTTACGTTAACGTAAACCTGTGCCAACCTGACTGTCAACTCCGCCGCATCAGACTCCCGCAGGTGCCAGCAGTGGCTTGTTACTCGTCTGCTGTGGGTCTCCGCTCTTTACGGACGAGGGCGGCAGGTGTAGACATTCAGGGCGTGCGACGACCCAGGCGCGCTGGAGCGAGAGATGGCGCAAGACATACGAATAACAATGGCAGCCGACCCCCTTCACGAATCCCGGCAGGCTCGATTGAAGCTGCTCAATGAGGGTGAGTTGCCCCAGGGCATGCTGCGCGAGGAAATCGACGCTTCGTGGCGGCGCAGCCTCGGCTACGGGCTGAACTGCCTTGAGGGCGAGCAGATTGGCCTGCAGCAGGACCCGGACCTGCAACTGTTGCTGGCGAGCAACCGCCTGCTGATCGATGCTGCGACCCCGGAGCTCGAATACCTGGTCAGCCAGCAGGGCAAGGGTGGGCTGGTGATCCTCGGCGACGCACAGGCCAACGTGCTGGCGGTCGAGGGCCAGACCGAACACCTCAATACCTTTGGTCTGCGCGACCTCAAGCCCGGCACTTGCTGGAGCGAATCCCTGCGCGGCACCAATGCCATTGGCACTGCCGTGGTGGAAGGGCGTCCGACCCTGATCAATTGCGGTGAGCATTACCTGGATCGGCTCAGCCGCTTTTCCTGCACCTCGGTGCCGATCAAAGACCCGCAGGGACGAGTCATCGGCGTCCTCGACCTGACCCGTGACGGCGTCATGGCCCAGCCCCAGGACAACCTGGCAACGCTGATGCTCGCCGCCAGCAACATCGAGAGTCGTCTGTTCGCACTGTGCTATCCCGACGATCTGGTGCTGGCTTTCCATCACCGCCCTCAATACCTCGGCTCTGCCTGGCACGGGTTGCTGGCGCTGAGCCTCGATGGCGAGGTGGTGGCGGCCAACGAGCAGGCCTGCTGCCTGTTGCAGGTGTCGCGCCAGGTGCTGGTTGGGCGTCGTAGCAGCGACCTGCTGGGCAGCCGATCCCCGCAGTTCATGGCGCGCTTGATGCAGGGCGGCGTGAGCAGTGTGCAGACCGCCAAGGGCGAGTTTTTTTTCCGTGCTTTACAGGTGCCTCGTCATACCAGCATCGGTGGCACTGTCTCGGCATCCAAGACTTCTGCGGCCAAGCCACAGGTGCTGGAGGAGCTGGCCGGCCGTGACAGCCGTTTTGCCCGGTCCCTGCGCATGGCGCGGCAGGGCCTGGCCGGCGATCTGCCGGTGCTGCTGCTGGGCGAGACCGGCACCGGCAAGGAAGTCGTGGCACGCGCCCTGCACCAGGCCAGTGCGCGGGCTGACAAGCCCTTCGTGGCGGTCAACTGTGCGGCGATTCCTGAGGGGTTGATCGAGTCCGAGCTCTTTGGCTATCGCGAGGGGGCCTTCACAGGCTCGCGCAAGGGCGGCATGGTCGGCCGGTTGATGCAGGCCCACGGCGGCACATTGTTCCTCGATGAAATTGGCGATATGCCGCTCAGCCTCCAGGCGCGCCTGCTGCGTGTATTGCAGGAGCGCAAAGTGGCACCACTAGGTGCCGGGGAAGAGCAGGAGATCGACGTGGCGGTGATCTGCGCCACCCACCGCGACCTCAAACGATTGGTCCAGGAAAAACACTTCCGCGAAGACCTTTACTACCGCGTCAACGGCGTCAGCCTGCGCCTACCGGCCCTGCGCGAACGCGAGGACCTGGCGGCCATGATCAACGGCGTGCTGGACAAGCTCGGCGCGGCCCAGGTCACCCTCGACAAGGACCTGACCGAGTTGCTGTCGGGCTACGACTGGCCAGGCAACATCCGTCAGTTGGAGATGGTCCTGCGTTCGGCGCTTGCCATGCGCGAGGATGGCGAGACCGTGCTGGGCCTCGACCATCTCACCGACAGCCTGCTGGACGAACTGACCGCCAGCTGCCGCCAGCCCGGTAGCATCCGCGAGAACGAGCTGGAGCTGATCCGCAGCTCGCTGGAGCGGCACCAGGGCAATGTCTCGGCGGCGGCCGACTCCCTCGGCATCAGCCGCGCCACCCTTTACCGCAAGCTGAAGCAGCTGCGCGGATGAGTCGGCCGTGTTGCCAATGTGGGGCGGGTGCCCTGTGGGGGCGAATTCATTCGCCAAGCAGACCGCAGGTCTGCCCTGCAAGGCTCAAGGGGGCTGCGTTGCAGCCCATAGCGAATGAATTCGCCCCCACAATGAACCTGCAATCCCTGGCCATTACCCGATGACCCGCTTCTTCCTCAAACTTGTCGAAACCAGCGACCCCGAACTGCTGCGCCGGGCCATGGAGTGGCTCTACGGCTTCGTGCGTCCGCACCTGCGAGCCATCCTGTTACTACTCGGCCTCTCCTTCGGCGCCTCCCTGCTGGTACTGGCGCAACCCTGGCTGACCAAGACTCTGATCGACGATGGCCTCCTGGCCAAGGACTTCGGCAAGTTGGTGCAGGTGGCCATGGCGATGATCGCAGTCGGCATCCTTGGGACTGTGCTCTCTGGCATTAACCGCTACCTGCACACGCGGCTTTCCGGGCGCATCCTGTTTGCCCTGCGTGACGACCTGTATCGGCATCTGCAACAGCTTTCGCCGGCCTTCTACGGCCGCCGACGCATCGGTGACTTGTTATCGCGGCTGGATGGTGACGTCGCGGAGATCCAGCGCTTCGCCGTCGACTCGCTGTTCTCGGCGGTTTCCAGCGTCATCGGCCTGATCGGTGCGGTGACCCTGATGCTGCTGCTGTCCTGGCAGTTGTCGTTGCTGCTGGCGCTGCTGATTCCCATCGAAGTCCTCTGGCTGCGCTGGATGCGGCGCAAAGTGGAGCGCGAGGTGCGCAGCCTGCGCGAACGCTCGGCGGACGTGTCATCCTTCCTGGTCGAGACGCTCCCGGCGATGAAATTCATCCAGGCGGCCGGCCAGCAACAACGTGAATCCCGCCGCCTGGAGCACTTGGGCCAGGGGTATATGAGCCAGCTGCTGAAGCTGCAGGTCACCGAATTCTTCACCCATGCGGTGCCCGGCACACTCACGTCGCTGTCCCGCGCCTGTGCCTTCCTCATAGGCGGCTACTGGGTAGTGCAGGGCACCTGGCAGCTTGGCGCGCTGATTGCGTTCTCCACCTACCTCGGGATGGCCGTGGGGCCGGTGCAGAGTCTGCTCGGGCTCTACGTCGCCCTGCAACGCATGACGGTGAGCCTTGGACGGGTAATGGAACTGCAACAGGAGCCGGTGCCGGTGCGCCAGCCCGATTCGCCACGCTCGATGCCCGACGGCCCAGGCGAGCTGCGTCTGGAAGCGGTGCACTTTGCCCATGACCAACGCAACGAGGCGGTATTGCGTGGCGTCGATGCCGGCATTCCCGGCGGCTTGAAGGTGGCCATCAGCGGCGCTTCAGGTGTTGGCAAGTCGACCCTTATCGATCTGCTGCAACGGTTCTACGACCCGGACGAAGGCCGCATCCTGCTGGACGGCATCGACCTGCGGGAGCTGGACCTGCAGGCCCTGCGCCGGCGCATTGCCGTGGTCAGCCAGGACATCGTGCTGTTTCGCGGCAGTCTCGCGGACAATCTGGCTTACGCCGCACCGGATGCCAGCCGCGAGGCCCTGGAGCAGGTGGCTCGCCTGGCGCGGCTCGACAGTCTGATCGAATCACTGCCCCAGGGCCTGGACAGTCAGCTCGGCGAGCGCGGCCAGCAGCTTTCCGGGGGGCAGAAACAGCGCATCGCCATTGCCCGCGCGCTCCTGCAAGACCCGCTGATCCTGGTGCTGGACGAAGCTACCTCGGCAGTCGACGAAGCCACCGAACGAGAGGTGATTGCAGCCATCGACCAGCTGTTTGCTGGGCGCACGCGCATCCTCATAAGCCACCGCCCTTCGACCCTGGCGCAGGCCGACCTGGAGCTGCGTCTGGAGAATGGCCTGCTGCGGCAATTGGAGGTTGAGCATCATGACCGCTGAATTGCGTGTTGGCATCATCGACAGCGGATACGCGCCGGGCCAGGCCAATCAGGTGCTGGCGGCGAGGCGCTTCTGGTTATCGGAGGACGGGCTTGCCGATGGCGAGGCATTGCCGGATGCGCTGGGGCACGGCAGTGCGATCCTCGATACCTTGACCCGCCAGGCGGGGCCACTGGAGCTGTATGTCGCCCAGGTGTTCGGCGACCGTTGGCAGACGAGCCCACTACAGATCGCTGGCGCCTTGCACTGGTTGATCGAGCAGGATGTGGCGTTGGTCAATCTTAGCCTCGGCTTGCGCAACGACCGACCCGTGCTGCGCGAAGCCTGTGCCCTGGCGCAGGTCGCCGGCATCCTGCTCTGCGCTTCCAGCCCGGCCCAGGGCGAGCCGGTTTATCCGGCCAGCTACCCTGGCGTGATCCGTGTGACGGGCGATGCGCGCTGTGCGGCAGGGCAATGGTCCTGGCTGAACAGCCCGCAGGCAGACTTTGGTGCGCCGGTTGCAGCCGTCAACGGCGTGGCGGGTGCCAGCGTGGGTTGTGCGGCGCTCTGCGGGATGATCGCCGGTAACCTTCAACGGCATCCGGGCGCCGGGCGGGATGCGGTGCTGGCCTGGCTGCGGGATGGCGCCGCCTTTGTCGGCCCAGAGCGGAGAGGGCGGCCCGATGACTGAGCTGTCGATTGCCGTGCTTGGCGCGGGTCCAGCTGGAGCTGCCGTCGCCCTGGGCTTGCGTCGTCTGGGTTACCAAACCTGTGTTGTCAGCGAGTGGCGACGCTTCGCTGCGGTGGAAGGCGTTTCCCAGCGTGTGCTGGACGGGCTGCGCCAGGCCGGATTGGAAAGGGCCCTGGCCAGCGCCGACGCACCGACGCCGCGAAAGGTGTTGTGGAATGGCGACGGTCAATCGATCAACCAGGAATGCCTGCTCGATCGTCCGCGCTTCGACGCGGCGATTCGCGAAGACTTGTACGCCGCAGGGGTGACCGTGATCGAGGCGCGGGTGCTGCGGGTGGAGAGCAGTGCCGGCGGGCACCTGATCCACCTCGACTCCGGGGAGCCGCTCAGGGCGGATTTCCTGGTCGAGGCGCGCGGCCGCCAGGCACCACTGGCCGGTGGCCGGCTGCGCGGGCCGGAAACCTTGAGCCTGCTGAACCAGTGGCAAGAGTCGCCGGGTCAGCCCGGTTCAGCTGTGGAGAGCCTGGCTGATGGCTGGTCGTGGATGGCACGTCTGGCTGATGGCCGCTGCTATTGGCAGGTCACCCTGGACGCCAACAGGAGCGAACTGCCGGCCAAGGATGAACTGGCTGCCTATTGCGCCAGGCGTCGCGGCGACTCGTCGCTGGTGCGCGGGCTGTTCGGTGACGTGGCCTTGCAGCCCGCCAGCCTGCATGCACGCAGCAGCACGGCCATCTTGCTCCATGAAGCCGGTGGCCCGAACTGGCTGCGCGTGGGGGATGCGGCGATGGCGGTGGACCCACTGTCCGGCAATGGCATCTTCCAGTCGCTGTCGTCGGCCCTGCAAGCACCGGCGGTGATCAACACCCTGCTGCAATGCCCGGAGCGCGCGGACCTGGCGCAGCGTTTCCACCAGCAACGGGTGGAACAGCTGTTCCTGCGCTTTGCTCGCACCGGGCGGGATTTCTATGCCATGGAACAGCGTTGGCCGGAGCAGCCCTTCTGGCGCGACAGGCGTCAGTGGCCGGATGCTGAGCCGCTGCATACGCCACCAGACTTCAGCCAGGTGCGGGTCGAGCGCTTGCCGGTGATTCGCGGTGACCTGATCGACGAGGCCGAGGTGGTGGTGACGGCGGACCAGCCGCTGGGCATCTGGCACCTGCAAGGCATCGAGCTGGCGCCCATTGTACGAAGCGCGCTGCGTGGGGAGCTTGAGCCAGTGCTCGTGGCTCTGCCGGTCGAGCAGCGGCGGATGGTGCAGGGGTGGTTGCTGGGGCAGGGCTACCGGCCCTGAGTGGGCATAAAAATGACCACAACACAAACATGGGCCGCGGGCACCTGCCGTGTTGTGGTCACCGGAGCCTCGACGGCTCCTAAAGTTGCTTCACCATCTCATCGAGGTGAACGAATTCCATATGGTGGGCGGCGGCAACGCTGGCGTTGGTCAGTCGCCCTTTGGCCACGTTGAGACCATGGCGCAGATGCAGGTCGTCCTCCAGTGCCTTGCGCGTACCCTTGTGGGCGAGGGCGATGACGAAGGGCAGCGTGGCGTTATTCAGGGCCAGCGTCGAGGTGCGTGCCACGGCGCCGGGCATGTTCGCCACGCAGTAATGCACGACGTCGTCGATGATGTAGATCGGGTCGGCATGAGTGGTGGCACGGGAGGTTTCCGCGCATCCGCCCTGGTCGATGGCGACATCCACCAGGACAGCACCCTCCTGCATCCTGGCAACCATTTCGGCGGTGATCAGTTTGGGCGCGGCCGCGCCGGGGATGAGCACGCCGCCGATCACCAAGTCCGCCGCCAGCACCTGCTCGCGCACGGCGCTATGGGTGGAGTAGAGCGTGGTGATGCGATTGCCGTATTGCGCGTCCAGACGCCGCAGCGCGTCGACACTCTTGTCCAGCACCGTGACGTCGGCACCCAGGCCGACGGCCATCGCCAATGCGTGGGTACCCACGACCCCGCCGCCGAGCACCACTACCTTGCCAGGGGCTACGCCCGGCACACCGCCGAGCAGGACGCCGCGACCACCTCGGGCCTTCTCAAGGCAGTTGGCGCCGGCCTGGATCGACATGCGTCCGGCCACTTCCGACATGGGCGCCAGCAATGGCAAGCGCCCATGGCTGTCGGTTACGGTCTCGTAGGCGATGCAGGTGGCGCCGGAGGCCAGCAGCTCATCGGTTTGCGGCCGATCGGGTGCAAGATGGAGGTAGGTGAAGAGGGTCTGGTCCGGCCGCAGGCGCGCGCGCTCCTGGGTCAGCGGCTCCTTCACCTTGACGATCAGTTGGGCGCCTTCGAAGACGTCTCCGGCGCTGGCAGCGATAGATGCGCCAGCGGCCCGGTAGTCCTCGTCGCTGAAACCAATGGCCGCGCCGGCCTTGGTTTCCACCAGGACTTCATGTCCCAGCCGGGTCAGCTCGGCCACTGACTGGGGTGTCAGGCCTACCCGGTATTCATGGTTCTTGATTTCCTTTGGCACTCCGACTCGCATTGCAACCTCCCGGGTTGTTTCGCGCTGCCCTGTCTTCAGTGTAGGAAGCCACTCGCTCCGACCCCGCCGAATAGCAGGGCATTTTCAGGGGAAATCCCTGAAAACCTAGGGAAAAGTAGTGGCCTGAGTCATTCGTTTCAGCCTTTTTCGCCTCGTGCTGATCCCTCGCTCATCCCACCAAGCAGGTCCACCGGCAGTGGGAAGACGATGGTGTTGGTCTTGTCGTTGGCGATAGCGTTCAGGGTCTGCATGTAGCGCAATTGCATGGCGCCGGGCTGGCGGCCGAGCATTTCCGCGGCCTGCATCAGCTTCTCGGAGGCCTGCAGCTCACCTTCGGCATGGATCACCTTGGCCCGCCGCTCGCGCTCGGCCTCGGCTTGGCGGGCGATGGCGCGGACCATGGTCTCGTTGAGGTCGACGTGCTTGATCTCCACGTTGGAGACCTTGATGCCCCAGGCATCGGTCTGGGCATCGAGTGCCTGCTGGATGTCGGCATTGAGGCGTTCGCGTTCGGCCAGCATCTCGTCCAGCTCATGCTTGCCCAGCACCGAGCGCAGGGTGGTCTGGGACAGCTGGCTGGTAGCCATGAGGAAGTTCTCCACCTGGATGATTGCCCGTTGCGGGTCTATGACGCGGAAGTAGACCACCGCGTTGACCTTCACCGAGACGTTGTCGCGGGAGATCACATCCTGCGGCGGCACGTCCAGGACCACGGTGCGCAAATCCACCCGGACCATCTGTTGGATCGCCGGGATGATCAGCACCAGGCCCGGGCCCTTGACCCTCCAGAAGCGGCCGAGCTGAAACACCACGCCGCGCTCGTATTCGCGCAGGACACGGATCGCCGATGCTGCCAGCACGATGATCAGGAACAGGACAATGGAGAAACTGATAGGAAAGCCCATGTTTACGCTCCTTTTGGCGGACTGTCGTCCGCCTCTACGTCCAGCAGCAAGCCCTTGCGAGCGACGACCCGTACCCGTTGCCCGGCTCGTAGTGGCGCCGAGCTGCGCACCTGCCAGCGCTCACCTTGCAGCTGCACCCAACCGCCGTGTGGGTCGCTTGTCTCGAGGTCGAGCAGGATGGTCGCACTGCCGACGAGCCCCGCGTCGCCGCTGACTACGGCCTGGCGCCTGGACTTCAGCGCCATGCCGATGATGGCGAAGATGAGCACCGCGCTGGCCAGTGCGATAGTGACGATCACGGGCAGGGGGATGCCGAAGCCGGGTACCTCGGTGTCGATCAGGATCACGGCACCGACGACGAAGGCGGCAATGCCACCAAAACCGATCACGCCGAAGCTGGGCATGAAGGCCTCCGCGGCCATGAACAGAATGCCCAGCAGGATCAGGGCGATGCCGGCGAAGTTCACCGGTAGCAGTTGCAGGGCGTAGAGCGCGAGGATCAGGCAGATGCCGCCGATCACGCCGCCGACCCCGGAGCCGGGGTTGGAGAACTCGAAGATCAAGCCGTAGACACCGATCATCATCAGGATCAACGCCACGCTCGGGTTGGTGATGACTGCCAGCAATTGCGCGCGCCAGTCCGGCTCGCGCTGGATCAGTGGTGCACCGGCAGTGGTCAGCTTGAGCTGCTGTCCGGCAACCACCACGGTCTTGCCGTCCAGCTGACGCAACAGATCGTTGACGTCGTTGGCCAGGTAGTCCACCACTTTCTGCTTCATGGCATCGCTGGATGACAGGCTTACCGATTCGCGCACGGCACGCTCGGCCCATTCGGCGTTGCGCCCGCGCATTTGCGCCAGGCCACGGATGTAGGCGGCGGCATCATTTACCTGTTTGCGCGTCAGCGTCTCCTGATTGCCCGCAGGCGCAGCCTGCTCGCCCTTGTCCTCCTTGTCCTCCTTGCCTGCCTCGTCCTGCTTGCGCGGTTTGTCTGGCTCCGGCTGGCCGGGCATGCCGCCAATCTGCACCGGGGTGGCGGCGCCGAGGTTGGTTCCGGGTGCCATGGCAGCGATATGACTGGCGTAGAGGATGTAGGTGCCGGCACTCGCCGCCCTGGCGCCACTGGGGGCAACGAAGCTGGCCACTGGCACCGGGCTGGCCAGGATCGCCTTGATGATGCTGCGCATCGATGTGTCGAGGCCTCCGGGGGTATCGATCTGCACCACCACCAGCTGTGCCTTGTCCTCCTCCGCGCGTTCGATGCCACGGGTGAGGTAGTCAGCCGTTGCCGGACCTATTGCACCGTCGACCGTCAGCACGGTCACGCTACCGTCAGCCAGCAGCACGCACGGCAGCAGCGAGGCCAGCAGCAGGAGCCTGCGGATCAACCGGCGGATCATGGGGGGGACCTCCACCTGGGCGCTGTTTACCTACAGCATAGTTGAGGGCTTTGGTCGGATTTATGCGAGGGCGGCTCGTTCGCTGCAGGGGCAAATTCATTCGCCAAGGACTGCGCAGCAGCCCCTCAATCTTGAAGGCCAGGCCGATGTGGCCTGCTTGGCGAATGAATTCGCCCCCATTCGGAGCTACAAGACTGCCCTGAACAATGGCTTGCACACCTTGGCGATCTGTTCGACGTGCCGGTGGTCGGTCCCGCAGCAGCCGCCCATGACATTGAGGTTCGGCAAGCACTGGCGCAGCTGTGCATACAGGGAGGCCAGCTCCTCGGGGTCGCCGCTGTCCAGCGTGGTGGCTTCGTTCAGCTCGGCGTGGCTCTTGCGCGAGGCATTGGCGCGCAGGCCATGTATCCGGCTGACCCATGGGGCGCCGGCTTCGAGCACATGGGCAAAGTGGCTCGGGTGAGCACAGTTGATCATGTAGTAGGCGGGGTAGCCGACTGTTTCGGCATCGACCTGCTCGATCGCATCGCGTAGGGGCTGACCGGTCGGCAGGTTGCCATCGGTTTCCACGGTAAAGGAAATCGCCACCGGCATTCCGGCCTCACGGGCCGCCAGTGCAATGCCCAGCGCCTCGTCCACGTAGTTCATGGTGATTGCGGTCACCATGTCGGCAGCGGTGTCGGCGAAGATACCGACTTGCTCGCTGTGGTAGCGCTCGGCCTGGTGTGCATCCATGGCCTTGTCAGGGACGTAGCCATCGCCACGGGGGCCGATGCAGCCGCTGATGACCACGGGGGTGCGCCCACTCTCGACCTCGGCGCGCAGCTCTTCCAGCAGCACGATCGCCTGGCGGTTTATCTCGGCCAAGCCCTGGGGGGTGAAGCCGAGATGGTTGGCCCAGTCCGGATTGGCCCGCCAGGTGGCGCTCTCGAGGATCAGGCCGGTGCCATAGTGGCTGGCGATGTCGCAGTACGCGCGGTAGTACTTGCGCAGGGCGGTTTGGCCATCAGGGTAATTGAGCAGGACGAATGCAGCGAAGTCGGGGAGGGCGATGCCTTCATGGAAGACCAGGGTGGTTTCGATGCCGCCGTCGGTGAGAAACAGTTCATTCTCCATCTGCGGCAAGGCACTTCGATACTGAGCCATGGTGATGACTCCGGGACCTGTGGACGTTCGCTGTCCGAAACAGGCTTCGGGTCGAAGGTGATGCGGACAGCCTGAGTGGCCTCGGGCGGGTTCCGCATTGGGACGGGCTTGGCCCGGGGCCGCGTAGGGGCTTGCGTGTTGCCCGTACGCAAGAGGAAAGGCTAGCACCGGTGGCAGGGGGCTCTTGCGTTGGCTGATGGATGGGCGGCCCTTTACCTGAAGAGGAGAAATGCTTTGGCGGGGATTGCTTGCGGGCTCGGGTCGATGCGGAACCAGTAGCTATCGCTCAGAACCATCAGTCTCGCGTCACCCCTCTCCGTTTCAGGGAGAGGGGCTGGGGGAGAGAGCGGTACCCGCTTCGTTACGCTCATGCCGATATGCACTGACTGCCTCGTACACCGCCTTGCGTAAGCGATTGATGCCGCCGATGGGGCGATGCTCGGGCAAGCCGTGCCAAGGGTTGAACGACAGGTTGTCGCAGAAGAGGTTCTGCTCGCGACTGTCGAAGTCCTGGGCGGGCACCCTGATGCTGGCAACGGTCACGAAGGGGGAGATCTCCTCGTCCCACTCGACGCTGGTGTCTTCGATGGGCATGTAGTAGGCAGGGTTCTGCTTCTGTACCTGGAGGGCGAAGCATGCCGGCACGCGGTCCAGCGAGAGCTGTTGGTAGAGCGCGCTGCGCAGGAAGTTGGGCAGGGCCGTGTTCTGCTCCGGGCGCTCGTAGGGCGGGCAGCTCTGCGGGTCCGGTATGACACGGTACTTGATGTTGGCCTCGCCCAGCTTGTACGGGGAGATGGAGCTGTAGGTGGTATTCACCGGGCTGTCCGGCGCCGGTGCCAGGGTTTTCAGGGCGATGAACAAGTGGCGGACCTCCCAGGTGCGCGGGTCCAGGCTCGGGAAAAAGGCGCCGACCTTGTTGCCGTTGGCCTGGGCGGCGAAGTTCTGCCGGTATTCGGCCACATCGCGAACGAAGAACACCGGGTGGTTGAACATCACGAAGTCCTGTTCGCCTTGGCGCGCGGGGTTGCGCATCAGCTTCTCGCCGGGCACGTCGAGCAGCTTGATGGCCATGCCCCTAGCGTCACGGACACGGTCGAACTGCGGGTAGGCGTTGCCGTTGGACAGGCGCATCCAGGCTTGCCAGGTCTTACCTGGCTCGCTGAAAACGCCTGCGCGCAGATCGTTGTTAATGTCTGGCAGGACCGTCACTTCCGCCTGCACGCAGCCATGGGCCTTGGCGTGGGCATCACGCAGCACGCGCGTGTTATCGCGGTGCTGTTCGACGATACGGACGGCATCTTCGATGATGGCCTCGGTGTAACGCGCCTCGGCAGCAGGAATTTCCTCTTCGGTCGCCACCGGACCGGAGAACTTCCATCCGTAATAGGCTTCGCCCATGCTCCAGCCAAGCAGCCCAACCGCCAGGATGAGCAGGAGCAGTTTGCCGAGCGCGCCACCGAGCCAAAGCCAGAAACGTTTGAGCATGTGGTTTTCCTTGTTATGGGAGCGTCAGCCTTCGCAGCTCGGGCCTGGGTTCCAGGGCTTGGGTTGGACGGGGCTCAACTGGCTTTCCAATGTCGGGTTGCCCAGCACCTTGAGGTACTCGATCAGGGCGAGGCGTTCGTCCGGCGGCAGAAAGCGTCCAATCACGCCGCCCTTGCGGCAGCCGTCGCGGAACTCATGACCCTGGTTGCCGTTACCGACAATGGAGGTATCGAGCAGGAAGCTACCGGGAAAGGCATCGGTTCTGAAGCCGACGAATTTGGGGTCGTACTCGAAGCTGCCGACATGGAACTGCTTGGCTCGCTCTGAGACCGGTGACAGCACCTGGAACAGTGTGGGAACGGAGCCGTTATGCAGGAAGGGCGGAGTAGCCCAGATGCCATCCAGGGGGCGGGCTTTGTACCCGCGCTTCTCCTGCACGCCAATCGGGAGGCCGAAGCCGTCCAGGCGGGCACGTTCTTCACCGCTGATGCCGGCCTGCTTGTAGGCCTGGTTTTCGACGAATGCGGTGATGTAAGCGAGACCCTTGGCACTGGAGATGTTGTTGAAATCCACTTGGTCCGAACTCGATCCAATCAGTTTGACGTCCAGCCTGGCCAACTGCTCCTGGGTCCAGCCGAGCTTGCTGATGTCGTAGCGGTGGTCGGCAATATTGTCGGCGGCGGTGGGGTCAGTGCCCACGATGTCGGTGGGTACGATCCGCAGGTGCCACTCGGGGCTGCGACCGGGCGCAAGACGCTGTTCTGGCGGTACGGCGTTGACAGCGTGGCAGTAGGCGCAATTCTCGGTGAAGAGTGCGCGTCCTTTGCTGGCCAGGGACATGTCCACCTTGCCGAATACCGATTCCGGCCAGGCGGGTGGGGCCAGTTGCTTGAGGGTTTCCTCCAAGGTGTGGAGGTCACGCACGCGGACGCTGGAAGCATAGCGGTCGGCCTCGGGTACCGGGCCGCCATTGGTTTGGAACAGGCGCAGGGTAGCGCCAACGCCCAAGGCTTCGCCGATGTTGCGGGCCATGGGCTGCATGGCTGAGCCGTTCCATTGGACCCAGTCGAATTTCCAGATATCCCACAGGTGCGGGTAACTGACCGGGGCATTGGCGACGCGATAGTTGTCGGGGCTGATGGCGTCGCCATAGACACTGTTGGCGATGCGGCCGAAGGCGTCGGTGCGGCCGAAGCCCTCTTCGGTCGGGTAGAGGCCCCGGTGGGTGTCGTTCCACGCGGTTCCAAGCAGGCGGTCGAGTACGCGCTTGAAGTCGCTGCGCAGTTGCTTCTTGCCCTTGGGGTACTGCTCGCCCAGCACCTGCTCGGCGAATCGATTGAACTTCAACGGGTTGTAGTAGGTGAAGGCCATGCTCATGCCCAGGGCCTGGCCGAAGCTGCCTCCGCGTAGCGTCGGCACGGTGGAGGCGAGGGAGTGCAGGGCTGCGCCGCCGTCGATTCGCACGGCCTGGCCGTTATAGCGAAGCTCGCCGGTATGACACGCTGAGCACGTGATATCGAGAAACTGCTCCCCGGTTTCTGTGTTCTGGTGCCGGGTGAGGCCTACGGGCAGGTTGCCAGGATTTTGCGCGGAGGCCTTCTGCTGAGGGTCGATGAGGAAGCCGAATCGGGCGAGGTACTCCGGCCGGGCGAACTTGTCGCGGGAGAACGGCAGCTCGAGGGCGGTGAACCAGTCGTAACGCAGACCTTTAACCTGGGTGCCCTGCGGGGTGTAGTAAAAGGCCTGGCGTTCGCTCTCGCTCCACTGGCCCAGGTAGTGCAACTTCTTCGGCGCCTGGAAGTCGGGTAGGTTTGGATTGGCGACGTAATAGAGGACGACGCCCAGGCCGGCAAGAAGCGCCAGCACCAACAGTGTCAGTCCACGGCGTAGGACACGCATGGAGTACTTCCTTGTTACTTTGAAATTTGGCCTACGTTATGCCAATCGTGTCGGATGTTGGCAAGTTGCTATTACCCCGTGGCCCGTACTGCTGTGATGGTAACCGGCGCTGAGCTGTGAATGCGACGGGCGCCGAGACAGGCGATTTCGAGGCGGAGCCGGGCGGCGATTCAGCCTCTCCGGGGCAAAGTTCGAAGCGAGATTGGTCTTATAGAGAAACGTTCCATAGCGGCCGGACGTTCTTGCTAGCGTTACAGAAACCGGCTTCAAACTGTTGTTTTTATTGGAGAAGCAACTTATTGACGTCAAGGATCGAACACCTTGGAAGATCTGGCATCCGTACCGCACCGCATTCTCCTGGTGGACCCTTGTGATCAATGCAGGGCGATGGTGCCGCGCTTGCAGGATGCCGGCTGGCTGGTTACCAGTCAGACCCTTGATCAGGTCCCGGCTGCAACCTACGACCTCGGTCTCTTGCGGCTACGCGCACAACATCTGTTGCATCCAGAAGCCATCAAGCAGCTGATCAGTCAGAGCGGTACAGAATGGATTGCCCTGGTCGCCCCGGATTGCCTGGCGGTGCCAGGCCTGGATGAGTTCGTCAGCGAGTGGTTCTTCGACACGCTACCGCTGCCCACAGACCTGCCCCGTTTGCGCAACCTGCTCGGTCGGGCCTTCGGGATTGCTCGTCTGCGCGGGATAGGTAGCCATCAGGGGAATGAGCACGAACTGCTGGGGCAAAGCCGACCGCTACGCGATCTGCGCAAACAACTCGGACGTCTTGGCCCGGTTGACAAGCCTGTGTTGATCGTAGGCGAGAGCGGCACCGGCAAGGAGTTGGTGGCGCGCACCCTGCATCGGATGTCTCGACGGGTCGCAGGCCCCTTCATTGGCTTCAACTGCGGTGTGTTTGCTGAGCCTGAAACCTGCGCTGTGCTGTTCGGGTATCAAGGCAAGCTCGAGTCTGCCAATGGGGGCTCGCTCTTTCTCGAAGCCATCCATGAGCTGCCGCTAGAGCTGCAGAAGCGCCTCCTGGAGTGCCTGCGCAACAAAGTGCTGTACCACGCCGATGGTGGCGTGCTGCCCTTGGATATACGGTTACTGGCCTCGACCAGCGAGGATCTGATGAGTTGTGAGCAGCGGGGGACCTTCGACCCAGGACTGCGACAATGGCTGGAGTCCAGTCGGCTGCTGGTGACCCCGCTGCGCAAACGGCAGGGGGACATTGCCCTGCTTGCGACCTATTTTGTGGAGCTCTATAGCGTCGAGGCGGGGCGTCGAGCCAGTCATTTCAGTGAAGAAGCCCTGGCGGCGATGGCGCGGCACCGTTGGCCGGGCAATGTGCGCGAACTGGCCAGCCGGGTGCGGCGTGGCTATGCGCTGGCAGAGAGCGGCACCATCGAGCCGGAGGACCTCGGTCTGCAGCACTCGGCCGGCGATGGCGTCCACCTCAGCACCTTGGAAGACTACAAGCGGCGAGCAGAGTACCAGGCCCTGTGTGATGCCCTGGCGCATTACAGCAACAACCTCAGCCATGCGGCACGGGCGTTGGGGGTGTCGCGTCCGACCTTTTATCGACTGTTGCACAAGCATCAGTTGTTGTAAGGGAGGGAGAGGCGGCACACCTCGCCCCCGGAGGCTCACATCCCGTTGGTGAACGCGGGGATGCTCATGTCGATCGCCTCACGCACAGGTTTGAGCGCGACGGCGTAGCGGGCCAGAATGTCCAGGCCGTAGTCCAGGCGGGCGCGGATGCGTTGGTCGTCTTCGCTGATCGCGTCGGCACCGTTCAGTACCTTCTCTACGCCGCGAACGATCAGGTGCTCCGGCAGGTAGCAGAGGCGGCAGTTCTTGTAGCTGGAGGCCCGCAGTTCGGCAATCGGGTAGCTGCCGCCGATTCCGGAGGAAACACCCACCAGCAGACCCGGTTTGTGACCCAACTCGGCCTTGCTCGCATAGATGAAGAAATTCTTGATGGCCGGGCAGGCCATGCCGTTCCATTCGGGGGCGATGATGACGACGGCATCAGCCGCTTGCAGCAGCTGCTTGTACTCGGCCCAGGGGCCCGTGTCGTCGGCCGGCCACAAGGGCAGTGGTCCCTGGCCAAGGTCGATGACAGTGCAGGAGCTGGGACTAGCCAGGTCGAGATCGAGCAGACGTTCGCGGGTGAAACGGGCAACCTTGCCCGACTGGCTGTTGTCGCGGCTGGAGCCAGCGACCAGGACAATATTCAGCATCTTGGAGTTTCCTTGCTAAGACGGTGGGCAGGCTAGCTGGGGCGGGGCGGTGGGGCAAGTATGTTGATCCCACGGCGCCGACCTTCCCTCGCCCCTGACCCCTCTCCCAGGGGTAGAGGGGGCGGGGGCGAGGGAGCTGGTCATTGGCTCGGCTTTCCAGGCGTCGCGAATGATTTCGCTCCCGCCGGGATTACACCCGGAACTGATCCATCAGCCCCTGCTGGTGGTTGGCCAGGCGGTTCAGCGCCTGGCTCACCTGTGCCGATTCCTCGGCCTGGCCGGAGAGCGATTCGGTGACGTCGCGGATCGCCGCCACGTTGCGATTGATCTCCTCGGCCACGGCGCTCTGCTCTTCGGCGGCGCTGGCGATCTGCAGGTTCATGTCGGTGATCACAGTCACCGCCTCGCCGATGCGCTGCAGCGCGGCCACCGCCTGTTCCACCTGCTCGACGCTGCCCTGGGCCTGGCGGTGGCTGCTGTGCATCGAACCCACGACTTCGCGGGTGCCGTGCTGCAGGCCTTCGATTACCTGGCGGATCTCCTCCACTGAGTCCTGGGTGCGCTTGGCCAGGTTGCGCACCTCATCGGCCACCACCGCGAAGCCGCGTCCGGCCTCGCCAGCGCGGGCGGCTTCGATGGCGGCGTTGAGCGCTAGCAGGTTGGTCTGCTCGGCGATGGCTCGGATCACTTCCAGCACCGAGCCGATCTGCTCGCTGCTGGTTGCCAGATTCTGCACCTCGTCCATCGCCGCGCTCATTTCGCTGGCCAGTTGCTCGATGGCGCTGGTGGTCCTGCCGATCACGCCGAGGCCCTCGCGGGTGGCGTGGTCGGCACCTCGGGCGGCTTCCGCGGCTTGGGCGGCGCTGCGGGCAACGTCCTGGGCGGTGGCACTCATCTCGTTGGACGCGGTGGCCACCTGGTCCACTTCGCGGTATTGCTGCTGCATCCCGGAGCTGGTCTGACTGGCAATGGCGGCGGATTGGTCGGCGGTACCGCGGGCGTCCTGCACCGTGCGTTTCACATCTGCGATCACCGGTTGCAGCTTGTCGAGGAAGCGGTTGAACCAGCCAGCCAGTTCGCCCAATTCGTCCTGGCGGACATAGTCGAGGCGGCGGGTCAGGTCGCCTTCGCCGGTGGCGATGTCTTTTAACATGGCAGCGACCTTGAGGATAGGCCGGGTCACGCCGCGCGCGGTCAGCCCGATCAGCAGCAGGCCAGCGATGGCAGCCACCAGGCCAAGCAGCAGGCTGACCAGGTTTCCAGCGTGGTTCTGCTGGTTGAGTTGGCTCTTCAACTCCAGGGCAGGCCCGAGCAGCACTTGCTCCGGTACTTCGAGCAGGACGCTCCAGGGCACGGCTGTGGGGATGGGTTTGAAGGGGTGCATCACGCGCAGCATGCCAGCGTCATGGAGTTCGGCACTCTTGCCCGCGGAGAGGTGCGTGCCCAGTTCGCTGGCGTGCTGGCCAAAGGCTTTGTCCAGCTTGGCGCTGAGCAGGCTGGCATCGCGGCTGTGACCGGCGAGCAGGCCCGCTGGGCTGATGATGCTGACATGACCGCTGCCATCGAATAGCTCCTTGTTACCGGCAAGGCTGAGCTGTTGCAGGCTGGTGAGGCTGATATCCAGTCCCATGACGCCGACCACCTTGCCGTTCAAGTGGAGCGGGAAGGCAATACTGGTCATTAGCGTCTGCTGGCCGCTGACGTTGTCGAAATAGGGGTCGAGCACGCAGGCGTCGCCGGTCTTGAGCGGGCAGGTGTACCAGGTGTTGTAGGGGGATCCGCTGGCGCCGATGCTGGTGTCGGCCAGCATCTCTTCGGTGATCGCCTCCGATTCCAGCTTGCCGGGGCTGGGTTGGGCCCAGTACAGGGCGAAGCGGCCCTTGTCGTTACTGCCCAGCTCGGCTTGGTCGACGAAGAGTTCGTCCTTACCGTCGAGGGCGTTGGGTTCGAACACCAGATATAGGCCAAGGATATCCGGGTTGGCTTCCAGGCTGGTGCGAACCTGACGGCTAAGGTCTTCGCGCAGGTCGAAGGCGTCGAGAAAGCGCTTTTCTGCCTGCTCCTTCAGGAACAGCACCTGCCTTGAGAACCCCTTGCCGTATTGATAGTTGTCCATGAAGTAGCGCTGGACGCGCATGGCCTGCAACTCGGCGCGGGCCTGCAAGCGGAGACGGGCGCTGTTGTCGAGCATCTGGCTGCTGGCAGCGTTGACCAGATCGGCACTGCGCTTGGACTGGAATATCGAGACACCGACCAGCAGCGTCACGATAGCGAGCAGGCAAAGACCGGCAAGCAGAGTGATCTTCCACTGGATGGACAGGCGACTGAACGGCATGGGGGTTCCTTATTGTTCGTCGGACTTCTAGCCCGCTATCGGCGAGCCCCCGGGTTTCTTGACCCGATCAGGGGCGTTTCCGACAACAGGCTCCGCACGGAATGCACGGAGGCGCAATTTGCAGGCAAGAATTATGCACAGTCCGCTCAATATTCCGCACGGATTTTGACAGGCCCTGTCTCTTTCGGCAGAGTACGCCCCCTTTTTTTGCAGCAAGGCCACGGCTGGTGTGGCGTACAGCCTCAGGAGGCGGAATGAACGCGGTAGTTGCGGCGGTGGGGATCATGCTGATTCTCAGCTTGTGCCGAGTGCATGTGGTGGTGGCGCTGATCGTCGGCGCATTGACGGGGGGGCTGGTGGGAGGGCTCGGTATCGAGGGTTCACTGGCAGCCTTCAACAAAGGACTTGGCGGCGGCGCTACCGTGGCGCTTTCGTACGCGTTGCTGGGGGCTTTTGCAGTCGCCATCGCCCGCTCCGGTCTGGCGCATGCGCTTGCCGATAAGGCTTTGGCACTGGTCGGACGGCAGGAGGTCAATGGCAGTGGCGCCCTGAAATGGGTGTTGGTTGCGCTGTTGCTGTGCGTGGCGGTGTCGTCGCAGAACATCCTGCCGATCCACATTGCCTTCATCCCGCTGCTGGTCCCGCCGTTGCTCTATGTGCTTACCCGGCTGCAGATCGATCGCAGGCTGATCGCCTGCGTGATCACCTTCGGCCTGATCACGCCTTATATGTTCCTGCCGGTGGGTTTCGGCAACATTTTCCTCAACGAGATCCTGCTGGGCAATGTGACGAAAAGTGGCGCAGACGTTACCGGTGTGAATGTCACCGAGGCCATGTTGATACCGGCTGCCGGGATGGTCGTCGGCCTGCTGATTGCGGTGTTCGTCAGCTACCGCAAGAAGCGCGTTTATGACTTGGAGAAGATCGCCCAGGCCGAACAAGTGCGCGTCAGCTACAACGCGTTGAGTCTGGTAGTAGCTGGTGTGGCGATCCTGGCTGCGTTCGTCGTGCAGTTGTGGCTGGACTCGATGATCATCGGTGCGCTACTCGGCTTCGTGATCTTCTCGGTGTCTGGCGTGGTGCGCTGGAGGGAGGCCGATGACCTGTTCACCGAGGGCATGAAGATGATGGCCATGATTGGTTTCATCATGATCGCCGCAGCCGGCTTTGCCGAGGTGATGCGCGAGACCGGACAGGTCCGGACACTAGTGGAAGCTTCTGCAGGGTGGATCGGTCACAGCAAGGCGATTGGAGCGCTGCTGATGTTGCTGGTGGGCCTGCTGGTGACCATGGGCATCGGCTCCTCCTTTTCCACAGTGCCGATCATCGCCGCGATTTTTGTACCGCTATGTCTTCAGCTGGGTTTCAGCCCGTTGGCCATCGTCAGCATTGTTGGCACCGCCGGCGCCCTGGGCGATGCAGGTTCGCCAGCCTCTGACTCGACCCTGGGGCCAACCTCGGGCCTGAACGTTGACGGTCAACACAACCATATCTGGGACACCGTGGTACCCACCTTTCTGCATTACAACCTGCCGCTGCTGGCCTTCGGCTGGGGGGCTGCCATGGTTCTCTAAGCCCCGGAACTCGTGGAGTTCACTTGAGTAACGCGACCTTCGCACTGCGTAAGCTTCGAGCGGGGTTGTCGATAGATCGGTAACCCGCTCTGCAGCATATGCATCGCTACATGCATATCGCACGGGGTGCGGTGCAAGCGAGATATTACGCTTGCGCCCAAGGGGGTCTGGCCAGCCGTGATCAGGTCATTGCCGACCAGGCCAACCGGTTGGCACTCAACGCCGCCAGCGAAGCTGGTCTGCCACGGTGCTGAGACGGCTGCCAGTCTTTCGCGGCCGGCGGCGGGCCGGATGGTGCGACGGTTCAGGGCCTGAGGTCCGGCATTTTCGCTTACTCCCCTGGGCGCTCTCTCTTTCATGGATAGGGCGGGGGAAGGTAGGGGAGTCTTTCTACCGCAATAACCCCTTTCAACTCCCACAAAAAACCCGGCACAAGGCCGGGTTCTTTGGTTCTGGCAGTTGGCTCAGTTAGCCAGGGCCACCAGGCCGGAGTGCTGCACCAGATCCAGCAGAGGCTGCGGGTAGACGCCGAGGAAGAAGGCCAGCAGAGCCACGAACAGCAGCATGATGCCGCCGGCGCGCTGGGCCCAGTGCATGTCGGCATCGTGACGGCGCAGGTTCGGCTCGACCAGGAACAACGTGACCATGACGCGCAGGTAGTAGAACACGCCGATCGCGCTGCCCAGGACCATGGCGCCGAGCAGCCACCAGAGACCGGACTCGACGCCCGCGGCGATCACGAAGAACTTGCCGATGAAGCCAGCAGTCAGCGGAATACCGGCCAGCGACAACATCATCACGGTCATTACGGCGGTCAGGTACGGGCGGCGCCAGAACAGGCCGCGGTACTCGTACAGCGCATCGCAATCACGACCGCTGTAAGGCGTGGACATCAGGGTCACCACGCCGAAGGCGCCGAGGCTGGTCAGGACGTAGGTGGCCAGGTAAACGCCGATGGCTTCCACGGCCAGGCCCTTGCTCGCGATCAGCGCCACCAGCAGGTAGCCGAAGTGGGCGATCGAGGAGTAGCCGAGCAGACGCTTGATGTTGTTCTGCACCAGGGCCAGCAGGTTACCGAACAGGATCGATGCGATAGCAATGACGGTCAGCAGTTCGTTCAGCCAGCCGCCGGCGGTAGCCGGGGAAAGCTGGTACAGGCGCAGCAGTACGGCGAACACTGCAACCTTGCTGGCGGTGGCGAGGAAGGCCGCAACAGGTGCCGGGGCACCTTCGTACACATCCGGAGTCCAGAGATGGAAGGGCACCAGGGACAGTTTGAAGGCGAGGCCGACCAGCATCATGCCGATGCCCAGTTGCGACAGCACGCTCGGCGCGCTGGTGGCCGCCAGGTGGGTGCCGATGCCGCTGAAGCTCATGCTGCCGGCATCCGCGTACAGCAGCGCCATGCCGAACAACAGGAAGGCAGAGCCTGCAGCCGAGAGCACCATGTACTTGATGCCGGCTTCCAGCGAGCGCCGATTGAAGAAGGCATACGCCACCAGACCGTAGACCGGCACCGAGAGAAGTTCCAGGCCGATGAACAGGCCGACCAGGTTCTGCGCGGTGACCAGTACCAGGCCGCCGGCGGCGGCCAGTAGGATCAGCAGGTACATTTCCTCGCGGTTGCCCGGATAACCCTTGCCCGACTCACCGCCCAGATAGGCGTGGGTCAGCGTGACGCAGGCGAGGGTAGCCGCCAGCACCAGGGCCATGTAGTAGCAGCCGAAGGTGTCGACCATCAGCAGCGGGGTGACTTCCATCGGGACGACCTTGAGGGTCGGCAGGATGGACAGCAGGGCCAGGTTGAGACCGATGACCGAGAGGCCGAAGGTCCAGGAGTGGTGGCGCTTCCAGGCGATGGCCAGCATGACCACGACGATCGTGGCGCAGGTGACCAGCAGCGGCAGCAGGGCGATGAAGTGTTGAGTCGTGAATTCCATAACCTGGTTACCGGGCAACGAGTTGATTGACGGCGGAATCCAACCACTGATGCACGCCATGCATGCTCGCAGCGGAGGTATCCAGCACCGGTTGCGGGTAAACGCCGAGCAGGATCAGCAGACCGGCAAGACCCAGGACCATGATCAGCTCGCGGGAACGCAGACCTTCGTAGACGGCCTCGCTCTTTGCCGGGCCGAAGTAGGCGCGGTGGATCATGATCAGCGAATAGACCGAGCCGAATACCAGGCCGGTGGCGGCCAGGACGCTGATCCAGGGAATGTTCTTGAAGGCGCCGACCAGGATCAGGAACTCACCGACGAAGTTGCCGGTGCCGGGCAGGCCCAGCGCGGCGGCGGCGAAGAACAGGCTGACGCCGGGCAGATACGGCATACGGGCCCAGATGCCACCCATCTCACGCATGTCGCGAGTGTGCAGGCGCTCGTAGAGCTGGCCGCACAGGATAAAGAGTGCAGCAGCAGAAAGGCCGTGGGCGATCATCTGCACCACCGCGCCCTGCATGGCAATCTGGCTGCCAGAGTAGATGGCGATCAGAACAAAGCCCATGTGCGAGACGCTGGAGTAGGCCACCAAGCGCTTGATGTCGGTCTGGGCGAAGGACAGCAGCGCACCGTAGACGATGGCGAACACGCCGAGCCAGTGGGCAATCGGTGCGAATTCGGCCGAAGCATTGGGGAACAGCGGCAGGGCGAAGCGGATCATGCCGTAGGCCGCCGTCTTCAGCAGAATGCCTGCCAGGTCAACGGAACCGGCGGTCGGTGCCTGGGCGTGTGCGTCCGGCAGCCAGGAGTGCACCGGCACTACCGGGAACTTCACCGCGAAGGCGGCGAAGAAGCCGAGCATCAGCAGGTATTCGGTACCGGGCGCCAGCTCGGCCTTCAGCAGGTCGGCGTAGTTGAACGTCAGTACGCCGGTGTTGCTGTAGTTCACGAGCACCAGGGCGAGGATCGCCACCAGCATGATCAGGCCGCTGGCCTGGGTGAAGATGAAGAACTTGGTGGCGGCGGTGATGCGGGTCTTGCCCTTGCTGCCGCTGTGACCCCAGAGCGCGATGAGGAAGTACATCGGCACCAGCATCATTTCCCAGAAGAAGAAGAACAGGAACAGGTCGATGGCGAGGAACACGCCGACCACACCGCCAAGGATCCACATCAGGTTGAGGTGGAAGAAGCCCACACGGTTCTGGATCTCGCGCCAGGAGCAAAGCACGGACAGCACGCCGAGCAGGCCGGTGAGGACGATCATCAGGATCGACAGGCCGTCCAGGGCCAGGTGGATGGTGACGCCGAAACGCTCGATCCACTGCACCTTGAACTCCTCCGCCCACACCGGATCAGTGCCGGGGGCCGGGGCCAGGGTGAAGTCGCCGGTCGCCCACAGCCAGAGGCCGAGGCCGAACAGCAGGGACATGGTCAGCAGCGCGATCCAGCGGGGCAGGGTGGAGCTGAAACGCTCGCCTTGCCAGCAGAGCAGGCCGCCGATGAAGGGAATCAGGATTAGCCAGGGCAGAATCATGACGGGCTCAATTCCTTAAGAAGATTCAGGTCAGCAGCACGGCGCCGAGCACGAGCACGGCCCCGCCGACTATGGATACGGCGTACCAGCGCAGCTGGCCGGTCTGGCTACGGCTGAGCGCGCTGTTACCACTACGCACCACACGCGGGATCAGCCCGATGCTGCCGTCGATTGGGTCGCGGCCGAGCAGGCGGCAAACCAGCAGGTACGGTTTGACGAACAGCAGGTCATAGAGCCAGTCGAAGCCCCAGGCGGCGAACCACCAGGCACCGAGGAAGCGGCCCGGCGCGCTCTGGGCGACGGCGCTGACGAAGCGGCGCTTGCCGAGGAAGAGCAGGGCCGCCAGCAGGATACCCGCCAGGGCGATGGCGCCCGAAGCAATCTCCAGGCTGTGCTTCGCTTCGCCCCCGGCATGGCCGACGCTTTCCGGCAGCACACCGGCGAGCGGCGGGGTGATCAGAGCACCGATGAAGGTGGAGAGCACCAGCAGCACCACCAGCGGCAGGCTATGGGCGATGCCGTGGCCGGCATGGGCTTCGGTCTTGGCCTCGCCATGGAAGGCGATGAAGATCAGGCGGAAGGTGTAGATCGAAGTCAGGAAGGCACCGGCCAGACCCGCGTACAGCAGCCACTGATGGCCGCTGGCGAAGGCTTCCCAGAGAATCTCGTCCTTGGAGTAGAAACCGGCGGTCACCAGCGGCAGGGCGGCCAGAGCGGCACCACCGACGATGAAGCAGGCGTAGGCCAGCGGCAGTTTCTTCCACAGGCCGCCCATCTTGAAGATGTTCTGCTCGTGGTGGCAGGCGTTGATCACCGCACCGGAAGCGAGGAACAGCAGGGCCTTGAAAAAGGCGTGGGTCATCAGGTGGAAGATCGCTGCGTCCCATGCGCCCACGCCGAGGGCGAGGAACATGTAGCCGATCTGGCTCATGGTGGAGTAGGCGAGGATGCGCTTGATGTCGGTCTGCACCAGAGCAGCGAAGCCAGCCAGGACCAAGGTCACGCCGCCGACGATGCCGACCAGTTCGAGGATCTCCGGGGTCAGCAGGAACAGGCCGTGGGTACGGGCGATCAGGTAGACGCCCGCGGTCACCATGGTGGCCGCGTGGATCAGCGCGGAAACCGGAGTCGGACCGGCCATGGCGTCGGCCAGCCAGGTCTGCAGCGGCAGCTGGGCGGACTTGCCCACGGCGCCGCCAAGCAGCATCAGGGTGGCGACCCAGAGCCAGGTGTCCCCGGCAGCGTACTTCTGCGGGGCCAGCACCATCAGCTCCTGGATGTTCAGGGTGCCGAGGTTGGCGAACAGGATGAACAGGCCGATGGCCATGAACACGTCGCCGACGCGGGTGACGATGAAGGCCTTCAGAGCGGCGTTGCCATTGGGTACGTGCTTGAAGTAGAAGCCGATCAGCAGGTACGAGCACAGCCCCACGCCTTCCCAACCGAAGTAGAGGAACAGCAGGTTATCGCCCAGCACCAGGAACAGCATGCTGGCGATGAACAGGTTGGTGTAGGCGAAAAAGCGCGAATAGCCCTCTTCCCCACGCATGTACCAGGAGGCGAACAGGTGGATCAGGAAGCCGACACCGGTCACCACGCCGAGCATGGTCAGGGACAGACCGTCCAGATAGAGGGTGAAGCTGGGCGCGAAGCCCGCCACGCTCATCCACTGCCACAACGTCTGGGTGTAGACGCCGCCTTCCGGCGGAGCAACGTTGAACTGCCAGATGATCCAGGCGGCAACCAGGGCGGAGAGCCCGACCGAGCCGACACCGATGATGGCGGAGGTGTTTTCGGAGAAACGCCCGCGGGAGAAGGCCAGGATGAACCAGCCGAGCAGCGGGAACAGGCAAGTGAGGAATAGAAGGTTCATCCGCGCATCTCGCTGGCAGCGTCGATATCGAGGGTATGGAAGCGGCGGTACAGCTGCAGCAGGATCGCCAGGCCGATACTGGCCTCGGCGGCTGCCAGGCTGATCACCAGCACGAACATGATCTGGCCGTCCGGCTGAGCCCAGCGGGCGCCTGCGACCACGAAGGCCAGGGCGGCCGAGTTCATCATGACTTCCAGGCTCATGAGCACGAACAGGATGTTGCGGCGCACCATCAGGCCCGTGAGGCCCAGGCAGAAGAGAATGCCGGCCACCGCCAGGCCATGTTCCAGGGGGATTGCGTTCATGGCGTTATTCCTTAGCTTCGTGGCGGCCGAGGTGGAAGGCGGCGACCAGGGCTGCCAGGAGCAGCATGGAGGCCAGTTCCACGGCCAGCAGGTACGGGCCGAAGAGGCTGATGCCGACTGCCTTGGCGTCCACGGTGGTGTGGCCGATGGCGGCGCCGCTGGCATTGCCGAACAGCACATAGAGCAGTTCGGCCAGCAGGATCAGGGAGAGCAGGGCAGGGCCGGTCCAGATGCCAGGCTTGAGCCATTTCTTCTCCTGTTCGGCAATCGCCGGCCCAAGGTTCAGCATCATCACCACGAAGACGAACAGCACCATGATGGCGCCGGCGTAGACGATGATTTCCAGGGCACCCGCGAACGGCGCGCCAAGGGCGAAGAAGCACATCGACACTGCCAGCAGCGAGACGATGAGGTAGAGCAGTGCATGCACAGGGTTGGTGTTGGTGATCACCCGCAGGGTGGAGACCACCGCCGCGCCGGCAGCGAAATAGAAAGCGAATTCCACGCGCGTCTCCTTAGGGCAGCAGGCTCTTCACGTTGATCGGCTCGGCTTCGTTTTGCGCGGCGCCTTTCGGCTTGCCGGCAATGGCCATGCCTGCCACGCGATAGAAGTTGTAGTCAGGGTATTTGCCAGGGCCGGAGATCAGCAGGTCTTCCTTCTCGTACACCAGGTCCTGGCGCTTGAACTCGCCCATCTCGAAATCCGGGGTCAGCTGGATTGCGGTGGTAGGGCAGGCCTCTTCACACAGGCCGCAGAAGATGCAGCGTGAGAAGTTGATGCGGAAGAACTCGGGGTACCAGCGGCCATCTTCAGTTTCGGCCTTCTGCAGCGAGATGCAGCCAACCGGGCAGGCTACCGCACAGAGGTTGCAGGCAACGCAGCGCTCCTCGCCATCGGGATCACGGGTGAGGACGATGCGGCCGCGATAACGCGGCGGCAGGTACACCGGCTCTTCCGGGTACTGCAGCGTGTCACGCTTGCGGAAGGCATGGCCGAAGATCATCACCAGGCTTCGCAGCTGGGTGTAGGTGCCATGCAGGACGTGGATGATTTCTTTGATCATGGTGTTTCTCCTTACTGGGCCGAGGCCAGCACGAGCGCGCCGGTCACCAGCAGGTTGATCAGGGTCAGCGGCAGGCAGACCTTCCAGCTGAAAGCCATCACCTGGTCATAGCGTGGGCGCGGGATGGAGGCGCGCAGCAGGATGAACAGCATGATGAAGAAGGCGGTCTTGAGTGCGAACCAGATGAAGGGGATCTGCGGCAGGATGCCGAACGGGCCATGCCAGCCACCGAAGAACAGGGTCACAAGCAGCGCGGAGATCAGCACGATGCCGATGTACTCGCCGACGAAGAACATGCCCCATTTCATACCGGCGTATTCGATGTGGTAGCCGTCGGCCAGTTCCTGTTCCGCTTCTGGCTGGTCGAACGGGTGACGGTGCGTCACGGCCACGCCGGCGATGAAGAAGGTACAGAAGCCGAAGAACTGCGGAATGATGAACCACAGGTGCTGTGCCTGGTACTCAACGATATCGCGCATGTTGAAGGAGCCGACCTGGGCCACGATGCCCATCAGCGACAGGGCCAGGAACACCTCGTAGGAGATGGTCTGGGCCGAGGCGCGTAGGCTGCCGAGCAGGGCGAACTTGTTGTTGCTCGCCCAGCCGGCGAAGAGCACCGCATATACAGTGATACCGGCCATGGCGAAGAAGAACAGGATGCCGATGTTCAGGTCGGCCACACCCCAGGTGGGGGTGACCGGGATCACTGCGAACGCGACCAGCAGGGCGCTCATGGCGATGATGGGCGCCAGAGTGAAGATCAGCTTGTCGGCGAATGGCGGGGTCCAGTCTTCCTTGAAGAACATCTTGATCATGTCCGCGCCCAGTTGGAAGGCACCGAAAGGGCCTACCCGGTTCGGACCGTAGCGATCCTGCCAGAGCCCCAGCAGGCGACGTTCCACCCAGGAGAGCAGGGCACCGCTAACCACCACGGCCAGCAGGATGACGATGGCCTTGACGACGGCGATGACGATATCGATCAGTTCGGGCGTCAGCCAGCTCATTGCGCGACCTCCTGTACGGCAGTGACGACAGCTCCGGCGATGGTGGCCGGGATGCCCGGCAGACCGGCCGGCAGACCGATCAGGCCAATACCTAACTCTTCCTTGACCTGCAGCGGCAGGCGCAGGGCCTGGCCGTTGATGGTCAGGCTGAGCAGGGCACCGTCATTGACGCCAAGGCGATCGGCCTCGTCTTTCGCCAGGGCCACGTAAGGCTGCGGAATGCGCTCCTGCACCGGGGCGGCGCGGGAACTGGTCTCCTCGCTGCCGAACAGGTGGTGCAGCGGCACGGCCTGCCAAGTGCCCTGAGCCGGATTGAAGGCGGCGTTGACGCTGAACCACGGCAGGGGCTGACCTTTCGCTTCGATCAGGCGCACGCCCGGGTCACCGGCGCGCAGGTGGCCGCCGACTTCGTCCTGAAACTTGTTCCAGGCCTGCGGCGAGTTCCAGCCCGGTGACCAGGCGAAGGGGATCTGCTGACGGGGCTCGACACTGCCGGCGTAGCCTTCCATGGAGAAGGCGAAAGCCGAGTCCTTGTCCTGCGGCTGACGCGGCTCGTGCACGCTGATATTGGCGCGCATGGCAGTGCGGCCACTATAGCGGTGCGGTTCACGGGCTAGCTTCATGCCCTTGATGCGGAACGAGGCGCTCGGCGCGGCATCGCGGATGGCAGCCAGCAGCGGGCTGCTGTCGGCACAGGCGGCGGTGACGTGGTCGAGCTGCGTCCAGTCCACGGCCTTGCCCAGCAGGTCGCTGTGCAGCGCGTGCAGCCAGCGCCACCCTTCGCGGACGAGGATGTTGGCATCGTAGTAGACCGGATCGAAGACCTGGAAGAAGCGCTGGGCGCGGCCTTCCATGCTGACCAGGGTGCCGTCGCCTTCGGCGAAGCTGGCAGCCGGCAGGACCAGATGAGCACGCTCGGTGGTGGCGGTCTGCTGGTGGTCGGCAACGATGACGACCTTGGCGGCGGCCAGGGCGGCGTCCACCTTGGCTGCGTCGGCGCGGCGGTAGAGATCGTTCTCCAGAACGACAACGGCGTCGGCCTTGCCGGACGTCAGGGCTTCCAGCGCGGCGTCAACGGATTCGCCGCCGAACAGGGCCAGGCCCATGCTGTTGGCTTCCGGTACCACCAGGCTCAGGGAGCCATTCTTCTCGCGGTTCTTCAGCGCACTGGCAATGTTTGCGGCGGCTTCGATCAGCGCCTTGCTACCCAGGGAAGCACCGGAAATGACCAGCGGACGCTTGGCCGCGAGCAGGGCCTCGGCGATTCGTTTGACCAGTTCGGCGGCCTCGCTTTCCAGGCCGTCCACGGCCGGCGCGCTCGGGTCGATGGCGTGGGCCACGGCGAAACCGATACGGGCCAGATCGGCTGGCGCGGCGTGGACGCTCTCGGCAGCCACGTCATCCAGGCGGGTGCTGGCGACGCTGGCAATGAACAGCGGGTTCAGCGCGTCCTGGGCGACGTTCTGCACGGCGGCCATGTGCCAATCCTGGATCTTCATCGAGGCGGCGATGTCAGTGGCCTTGCCCTTGACGGCTTGGCGCAGCGCGAGGGCCATGCGGGCAGCAGTCTGGGTCAGGTCTTCGCCGAGGACGAAGATTGCGTCATGCTTCTCGACGTCACGCAGGGTGGGGACCGGCAGCGGGCCGTCCTGCAGGATGCCGCGGATCAGGCGCAGGTTTTCCAGCTCATGGGCAGCGATGCCGGAGTAATAATTCTCGGCGCCGACCAGTTCACGCAGGGCGAAGTTGCTTTCCAGGCTGGCGCGCGGCGAACCGATGCCGATCACGCGCTTGCCCTTGAGCAGTTCGGCGGCCTTGTCGAGCGCGCCGTCGAGCGAGAGCTTCTGGCTGCCCAGCAGCGGATGGCGTGGGCGGTCTTCGCGGTTGACGTAGCCATAGCCGAAACGGCCACGGTCACAGAGGAAGTACTGGTTTACCGAGCCATTGAAGCGGTTCTCGATGCGACGGATCTCGCCATAGCGCTCGCCGGGGCTGACGTTGCAGCCGCTGGAGCATCCGTGGCAGATGCTCGGGGAGAACTGCATGTCCCACTTGCGGTTGTAGCGCTCGGAGTGGGTCTTGTCGGTAAACACACCGGTCGGGCAGACCTCGACCAGGTTGCCGGAGAATTCGCTCTCCAGCACACCATCTTCGACGCGGCCGAAGTAGACGTTGTCGTGGGCGCCGTAGACGCCGAGGTCGGTGCCGCCCGCGTAGTCCTTGTAGTAGCGCACGCAGCGGTAACAGGCGATACAGCGGTTCATCTCGTGGGCGATGAACGGGCCGAGTTCCTGGTTCTGGTGGGTACGCTTGGTGAAGCGGTAGCGACGGGCATTGTGGCCGGTCATCACCGTCATGTCCTGCAGGTGGCAGTGGCCGCCTTCCTCGCACACCGGGCAGTCGTGCGGGTGGTTGGTCATCAGCCATTCGACGACGCTGGCGCGGAACTGCTTGGCCTCTTCGTCGTCAATGGAAATCCAGGTGTTATCGGTGGCAGGGGTCATGCAGGACATGACGAGGCGGCCGCGTTTGTCGTTCTCGTCGGTGTACTGCTTGACCGCGCATTGGCGGCAGGCGCCGACGCTACCGAGCGCCGGGTGCCAGCAGAAGTAGGGGATGTCGAGTCCGAGGGAGAGACAGGCCTGCAGGAGGTTGTCTGCACCATCGACTTCGAGCGTCTTGCCGTCTACGTGGATAGTGGCCATGGTTCAGTCTTCATCTGCCCGTTTGACCGGGCTTGGCTAATGGAATCAGCGTGCGCACGGGGCCGGGTAGCGGCCGCCGCTGCGCGAATTCTTCTTGGAGCCTGCTCACGATCTGCTGCGAGTCGGCTAAAGGGTGTTGAAAACGGCCTCGGATGCTCATTTACCAGTCGTAAACTCCGCTTCCTCGACCATCTGCGCCACCCTTGATCTCTAGCTCGCGAAATCGTGAGCAGACTCTTAGGCGCCGACGGGGATCGGTCGCGCTGCTGGGATCTGGCGGGTGATACCTGCTTCGAACTCCGGACGGAAATACTTCATCGCACTGCCCAGTGGCTCTACGGCGCCCGGTGCGTGCGCGCAGAAGGTTTTGCCTGGGCCGAGGAAGCTGACGAGCTGTTCGAGTGTCTCCAGGTCTCCGGGCTGACCTTCGCCGCGCTCCAGGGCACGCAGGAGCTTGACGCTCCACGGCAGGCCGTCACGGCATGGGGTACACCAGCCGCAGGACTCGCGGGCGAAGAACTCTTCCATGTTGCGCAGCAGGGAAACCATGTTGATGCTGTCGTCCACGGCCAGGGCCAGGCCGGTACCCATACGGGTGCCGACCTTGGCAATACCGGCGGCATACATGGGGGCATCCAGGTGCTCGGGGAGCAGGAAGCCGGTGCCGGCACCGCCCGGCTGCCATGCTTTGAGTTTGAAGCCGTCGCGCATGCCGCCGGCATAGTCCTCGAAGAGTTCGCGAGCCGGTATGCCGAAGGGCAGTTCCCAGAGGCCGGGATTCTTCACCTTGCCGGAGAAACCCATGAGCTTGGTGCCCATGTCTTCGCTGCCCGGGAGCGCCAGGGACTTGTACCACTCGACGCCGTTAGCGACGATTGCCGGCACGTTGCACAGGGTCTCGACGTTGTTGACACAGGTGGGCTTGCCCCAGACGCCGACAGCAGCGGGGAAGGGGGGCTTGGAGCGTGGATTGGCGCGGCGGCCTTCTAGCGAGTTGATCAGTGCGGTCTCTTCGCCGCAGATGTAGCGGCCGGCGCCAGTGTGCACGAACAACTCGAAGTCGAAGCCCGAGCCCAGGATGTTCTTGCCGAGCAGGCCGGCGGCCTTGGCTTCGTCGATGGCGCGGTTGAGGTTGCGCGCCGCGTCGACGTACTCGCCGCGCAGGAAGATGTAACCGCGATAGGCCTTGAGGGCGCGGGCGCTGATCAGCATGCCTTCCACCAGCAGGTGGGGCAACTGCTCCATCAGCATGCGGTCCTTCCAGGTGTTGGGTTCCATTTCATCCGCGTTGCACAGCAGGTAGCGGATGTTCATGGATTCGTCGGCCGGCATCAGGCCCCACTTCACGCCAGTGGGGAAGCCCGCACCGCCGCGGCCCTTGAGCCCGGAGTCCTTGACCTGCTGCACGATATCGGCTTGGGCCATTTCGGTCAGGGCCTTGCGTGCAGCGGCGTAGCCGTTCTTCTGCTGGTATTCGTCAAGCCATACCGGTTGCGCGTCTTCGCGCAGGCGCCAGGTCAGCGGATGGGTTTGTTCACTGCGCGCGATGCGGTTGGCCGGGCCGATGGAGGTCAGGGTCTTCATTTATAGGCCTCCAGCAGCTGGGCAACGCCGTTGGGTTGGACGTCGCCGAAGGTGTCGTCGTCGATCATCACCGCCGGGGCCTTGTCGCAGTTGCCCAGGCAGCAGACCGGCAGCAGGGTGAAACGGTTGTCGGCGGTGGTCTGGCCGAGGCCGATGCCAAGTTGCTTCTGCATTTCGGCAACCACGGATTCATGGCCGCCGACGTAGCAGGTCATGCTGTCGCAGACGCGGATCACATGCCGGCCGACCGGCTGACGGAATATCTGACTATAGAAGGTGGCCACACCTTCGACGTCGCTGGCGGGGATGCCGAGGATCTCGCCGATGGCATCGGCGGCGCCGTCAGGGACCCAGCCGCGCTCTTTCTGGACGATCTTCAGGGCTTCGATGGACGCCGCGCGCGGGTCCTCGTAGTGGTGCATTTCATGCTCGATGGCCGAGCGCTCGGTTTCGCTGAGGACGAAACGGTCGGTCTTGATAAGGGTGTTCATGTCAGCGGTCCACGTCAGCCATAACGAAGTCGATACTGCCCAGGTAGGCGATCAGGTCTGCCACCATGCTGCCGCGGATCACTGAAGGGATCTGCTGCAGATGGGGGAAGCTGGGCGTCCGGATCCGGGTGCGGTAGCTCATGGTGCTGCCGTCGCTGGTCAGGTAGTAGCTATTGATACCCTTGGTCGCTTCGATCATCTGGAAGGCTTCGTTGGCCGGCATGACCGGACCCCAGGAAACCTGCAGGAAGTGGGTGATCAGGGTTTCGATATGCTGCAGCGTGCGCTCTTTCGGTGGCGGCGTGGTCAGCGGGTGGTCCGCCTTGTACGGGCCTTCCGGCATGTTCTTCAGGCACTGGTCGATGATGCGGATACTCTGGCGCATCTCTTCCACACGAACCATGCAACGGTCGTAGGCGTCGCCGTTATGGGCCAGCGGTACTTCGAACTCGAAGTTCTCGTAGCCGGAATAGGGGCGTGCCTTGCGTAGGTCGAAGTCGCAGCCAGTGGAGCGCAGGCCAGCACCGGTAACGCCCCATTCCAGGGCTTCCTTGGTGTTGTACTGGGCAACACCAACTGTGCGGCCACGCAGGATGCTGTTTTTCAGGGCGGCCTTTTCATATTCGTCGAGACGCTTGGGCAGCCACTCTACGAACTCTTTGACCAGACCATCCCAGCCGCGTGGCAGGTCGTGGGCGACGCCGCCGATGCGGTACCAGGCCGGGTGCAGGCGGAAGCCGGTAACGGCTTCGATCACCTTGTAGGCGCGCTGGCGGTCGGTGAAGGTGAAGAACACCGGGGTCATTGCGCCGACGTCCTGGATGTAGGTGCCCAGGAACAGCAGGTGACTGGTGATCCGGAAAAACTCGGCCATCATCACGCGGATGAAGTCGACGCGTTGCGGCACCTTGATGCCCGCGAGCTTCTCCACGGCCAGCACGTAGGGGAGGTTGTTCATCACCCCGCCCAGGTAGTCGATGCGGTCGGTGTAGGGGATGAAGCTGTGCCAGGACTGGCGCTCGGCCATCTTCTCGGCACCACGGTGGTGGTAGCCGACTTCCGGTACGCAGTCGACGATCTCTTCACCATCGAGTTGCAGGATGATGCGGAAAGCCCCGTGGGCAGACGGGTGGTTCGGGCCGAGGTTGAGGAACATGTAGTCCTCGTTCTCGCCGTGGCGCTTCATGCCCCAGTCTTCTGGGCGGAAACGCGCGGCCTCTTCTTCCAGTTGGTGTTTGGCCAGGGTCAGGCTGAACGGATCGAATTCGGTGGCGCGCGCCGGGTAGTCCTTGCGCAGCGGATGACCTTCCCAGGTGTTGGGCATCATGATCCGGGAGAGGTGCGGATGCCCGGTGAAGGTGATGCCGTACATGTCCCAGACTTCCCGCTCGTACCAGTTGGCGTTGGGCCAGATACCAGTGGCGGTGGGCAGGTTGAGGTCGCCCTCGGACAAGGCAACCTTGATCATCACGTCACTATTACGCTCCAGCGACATCAGGTGGTAGAACACCGTGAAGTCGGCGTCCGGCAGGCCGCGACGCTGGGTGCGCAGGCGCTCGTCAACGCCATGCAGGTCGTACAGCATGACGAAGGGGCGCGGCAGGTTGCGCAGGAACTTGAGGACGTCGATCAGCTTGTCACGGCCGACCCAGATAACCGGCATGCCGGTACGGGTGCTCTGCACGGTGAAGTTTTCGGCGCCAAAGCGGGAGTTGAGCTCTACGACGACTTCTTGGTCGTCAGCCTTGTAAGGCGGAATAGACAGAACGGTGTCTGCGGTCATGGTCTCGGTCGCTATCAGTCAACGTAAAGAATGAGCCTGGGGTCTTCGGGTAGAAAACCAGGCTCAGACTTCGTCGGGGCTGCGCAGGTTGGTAACCTGAATACGTTGTTCGCGGCGCTGTTCCCGCTGCGAGGGCATGTCGGCACGATAGATGCCTTGGTCCCCCACGACCCAGGATAGCGGGCGACGCTCCTGGCCGATGGATTCCTGGAGCAGCATCAAGCCTTGCAGGAATGCCTCGGGGCGGGGCGGGCAGCCGGGAATATAGACGTCCACGGGGAGGAACTTGTCCACGCCCTGAACGACCGAATAGATGTCGTACATGCCACCAGAGTTCGCGCACGATCCCATGGATATGACCCACTTGGGCTCCAGCATCTGCTCATAAAGGCGCTGGATGACGGGCGCCATCTTGATGAAGCAGGTGCCGGCAATGACCATGAAGTCCGCCTGGCGCGGCGATGCACGAATGACTTCCGCGCCGAAGCGAGCGATGTCGTGCGGCGCAGTGAAAGCGGTGGTCATCTCCACGTAGCAGCAGGAGAGGCCGAAGTTATAGGGCCACAGGGAGTTCTTGCGACCCCAGTTGACTGCGCCGTTGAGAACATCCTCGAGCTTGCCGAGGAAGATGTTCTTGTGAACCTGATCTTCTAGCAGCGGGTCGGAAACGGTCTCCCGTTGGCCGATCGGATACTCCTCGTAGGTTGCATCCGGATCGATCCGAGTAAGTTTGTATTGCATCGCCAAAGCCTCATTGTTTTAGCTTCGCCTGCCGCTTGCGACGACCTTCGGGAGCCCAATCGAGCGCCCCGATGCGCCAAAGGTAGACAAGACCCGCCAACAGAATTGCTATGAAAATGGTTGCTTCGATGAAGCCGGCCCAGCCGCTTTCGCGCACTGAAACAGCCCAAGCAAAGAGGAAGAGGGCTTCGACGTCGAAGATCACGAAGAGCATCGCGACCAGATAGAATTTGGCGGAGAGCCGCAGGCGGGCTGTGCCGGTTGGGAGCATGCCGGACTCAAACGGGTCATTCTTGCTGCGCCCAACGGCCTTGCTGCCCAGCAGGCTGGACACTCCGATCATGAAAGCGCAGAGGCCGACGACCCCAAGCAGGAAAATTGCAAAACCCCAGTTGTGGGACATGATGGCAGCAGCTTCCGACATGCCGGAACTCCCTGGACAAGGAACGGCGTTCACTCGTGTTGAAAGGGTTAATGCCGAGATCTGATCATGCCCCGGCAATCTATTCCGGCAATTTTATGCCTGACCGGGTGTGCAAGTAAATTTTTCAGGCCAAAAATTTCCCAGGCGAGCCTGTTTTGGGGGCTTCTACTAGCCTGTAGCCCTTGAGTGGTGCGGGTTTCAGCTTTTCATTAGGCCTTTGTCGGATTGCGTCCTTATGTCGCATCCTGAGGTGTCGCTGCTGGGCAAATGATAAGCAGTCGCAGTGGCTTGGTGCTTAAATAATCACATTGTCGAAAGTACGACAGTTAAGTACGAAATCTCCGGCTTTAATTAGTCAGCGCCAGGAAAGTTGGTGCCGGGCGAGACTTTCATATTTGCGACAGTTTCTAATGTTTCCTTGGCATTTGGGCCAATGAGCACACAAAGGGGCCGGCCCTGAAAGGCCGGCCCGGGGTGATCAGAGGAGTCGTCGACCGTCGTCGCGTGTGATGATCACAGTGGAGGAGCGAGGGCGTTTGCCTGGGCCGTCGGGCCAGGTGCTGAGGAGGTTGGTCGCCGTCGATCCCTCACCCGGGTGCTGGATATTGATGAACAGAGTCTTGAAGTCCGGGGTTGCCGTGATGCCGGTCACTTCGGCACCAAGGGGGCCGACCAGGAAGCGTTTGACCTCGCCGCTGCGCGGGTCAGCGACGAGCATCTGGTTGTTGCCGAAGGGGCCGCTGCTGAGCTGGCTGCCGCTCATGTCGGTCTGGATCCACAGGCGTCCTTCGTCGTCGAACCAGAGGCCGTCTGGGCTGGCGAGGATATTCTGCTCGCTTAGTGGCTGACCCTTGGGGCCGCGGCTGTCGCCGTCGGGGCCGGCGAGCAGGAAAATGTTCCAGTCGAAGCGAAGGCCAGCGTGGTCGCGACTGTTTTCGCGCCAGCGGATGATGTGGCCGTAGGCGTTGGCGATGCGTGGGTTGGCAGCGTCCGCCGTGGTGCGCGCAGTGTTGTTGGTGAGGGTGAAATAGACCTCGCCGTTATCAGGGTTCACCGCGCCCCATTCCGGGCGGTCCATGCGCGTAGCTCCGACGATGTCGGCGGCCAGGCGGGTGTTGATCAGCACTTCGCCCTGGTTGGCGAAGGTGACTCCAGCGGTCGCGCAGGCGCTGCGGAAGCGGCGGTCGTTAATGTCCAGGGGCAGCCAGTCGCCGCTGCCATCGGCATTGAAGCGCGCGACGTAGAGGGTGCCTTCGTCGAGCAGTCGGCCATCGCTGTTGCCGGGACGGTACTTGTCGCGGCTAACGTACTTGTAGATGTACTCGTTCTGCGAATCGTCGCCGGAGTAGCAGACCACCGGGCGGCCACCTTGGACCGGGGCGAATATCAGACCTTCGTGGGCGAAGCGGCCAAGGGCCGTGCGTTTTACCGGGGTCGAGCTTGGGTCGAACGGGTCGATCTCGACGATCCAGCCGAAATGGTTGGGTTCATTGCGGTAGTCACCTTGGGCATCTGTGGTTTTGCGGGTCGCGTCGAAGCGCTCGAACTCGTCGCCCGGTAATGTTTCCCAGCCGAAGCGGCTACTGGTGCGCAGGCCGTAGCGTTTGAGTTCGCGGGGCAGGTCCGAATCGCGGCTGGCGAAGTAGCCGGCCCAGTTCTCCTCGCAGGTGAGGTAGGTGCCCCAGGGCGTGAAACCGTTGGAGCAGTTGTTCTGGGTGCCACGGGTGGCGGTGCCGTTCGGGCTGTAGCGGGTCTGCAGGAGCGGGTTGCCTCGCGCCGGACCGCGGATTTCCATCGGCGTGGCTGCGGTGATGCGGCGATTGCGCGGGCTCGGCACTATTTCCCATTCACCGCGTACGTTGCGTCGGATTTCGACGACCGAAACGCCATGGCCATTTATTTCCTTCCGGACTTCTTCGGCACTGGCACGCTTGCCGTTCACCAGGGTTGGACCGTTGGGGTGAATCAGAGGCGCGTCGATGTACTCGTGGTTGAGAACCAGTAGGCCATGGTCCGAGCTCTTCCCTGAGCCACGACGTGCGTCGATGGGGAAATAGTGCATGCCATCGTGGTGCATGCCAATCTGCTCGGCCTGGTCCTGGGCGCTGTTGCTGGCGTCATCGAGGAACGCCGGATAACGGCCGGTTATCGGGGTGCCCCATGGGATGAAGGGCGTGGCCTTGTAGCCCGGAGGGACACTTATGACATCTGTGCGGCTGGTCGGAATGGCGTCGAACGGCAGGCGCGAACGCAGTTTGAAGGGCTGCCCCTTCGCCTGGGGCTCTGCCGCGAGGGCCTCGCCGGGAATGGCGGCGCCAAGGAAGGCGAGGGTGCCGAGAGCGGCGCCGCCGGCTAGCAGTTGTCGGCGGTTGAGGCCGCCGATCAGATCGCTGATGTGAGGGTTGTTCGAGTTGTTGCTCGGAACTTCATCGCCGCTGCCAAAAAGCACGGCGTTGTCATTGTGCTGGTTCAAGGCGGAGTCTCCATACAGGCGAATCGACGGAGCCCTGACGCTATAGGGGCAATGCGACGAGAAAATTACAGGGAGATCGGGATTTCGCTGCGGTAACGGGGTAGTTCAGTTGCTGGCCAGTGCGGCTGGATCCTGGCGGATGGCGAAGATCATGGCGCCGCCGGAAAGTTGCTCGATGACCTGGTCGCGATCCTGGCGGGCGAGCACCAGGCAGCCGTGGCTGCGTCCGGGCAGGCCGTGGCGGCGAATGAAAGTTTCTTCCATGTAGGTGTTCGCGTGGATCACGATGGCGCGCTCTTCGGCCTGGCTATTGCTTGGGCTCAGGCCGACGAGTCGCATAGAGCGGCCGTGCCCGGGTTCGTCGCTGTCGAACACCTGGGCTGTGCGATACAGGCCGAGTGACGAGGCGCGGCTGCCCGAGTCATTCGAGAAGTGGTCGGCCAGGCCGTCGTGGTCGGGGTCCGAGCCCTTGCCGTGGGCAACCCGGTAACTACCCAGCAGGGCATGAGTACGACGATCAAAAAGGTAGAAGCGCGGGAGTATGGAAGGGCGGCCGTAGTCGACGACGGCGAAGTGGTCATGCCGGCTTCCCTTCAGTTGCTCCAGGATGCCACTGAGTTCGGGGCGGGCGATCAGCAGTTCCAGGTCTGCCGCGTGTAAGGCGGGTGCGGCCAGGATCAGCAGAAGGAGAAAGATTCTCGGCACGGCGATCTCGCTCAGGATTTTTCAGCGAGATTTAAAGCATTGGCAGCGGCTGCGCAAGCAGCGGCAAGTGCAGGTAGGTGCAGGATCGTAGGATGGGTTGGCCGATTCCCTGCGTGAGGTGCAGAGGGGTATCGCTGCGCTTGATCCATCTGCAGTCTCAAAATAGAAAACCCCAGTGCGAGCACTGGGGTTCCTTGATTCACCATGTCCGACTGGTTCGTGGTCAGTCGGCGGCAGCTCCTTAGTGGAACTGGTTCATGGTGTTGTCTTTACCGCTGGCCTTCAGAGCAGCTTCGCCAGCGAAGTACTCTTTGTGGTTGTCGCCGATGTCGGAGCCAGCCATGTTCTGGTGCTTGACGCAGGCGATGCCCTGGCGCAGTTCCTGACGCTGAACGCCTTTCACGTAGGCCAGCATGCCTTGGTCGGCGAAGTAGCCCTTGGCCAGGTTGTCGGTGGACAGCGCGGCAGTGTGATAGGTCGGCAGAGTGATCAGGTGGTGGAAGATGCCGGCGTGGGCCGAACCGTCGCGCTGGAAGGTGCGAATCTTCTCGTCGGCGATCTGGGCCAGTTCGGTCTCGTCGTATTCTACGCTCATCAGCTTGGTGCGATCGTAGGCCGACACATCCTTGCCTTCGGCAACCATGGCGTCGAACACCTGCTGGCGGAAGTTCAGGGTCCAGTTGAAGGATGGGCTGTTGTTGTACACCAGCTTGGCGTTCGGAATGACCTGGCGGATGCGGTCAACCATGCCTTTGATCTGGCCAACGTGCGGCTTCTCGGTCTCGATCCACAGCAGGTCGGCACCATTCTGCAGCGAGGTGATGCAGTCCAGGACGCAGCGGTCTTCGCCGGTGCCCTTGCGGAACTGGAACAGGTTGGAAGCCAGGCGCTTGGGACGCAGCAGCTTGCCGCCGCGGTTGATCACCACGTCGCCATTGTTCAGGTCGGCAGCGGAGACTTCTTCGCAGTCCAGGAAGGAGTTGTACTGGTCGCCCAGGTCGCCCGGTTGCTTGGTGACGGCGATCTGCTTGGTCAGGCCGGCGCCCAGGGAGTCGGTACGGGCAACGATCACGCCGTCGTCAACACCCAGCTCGAGGAAGGCGTAGCGAACCGCGTTGATCTTGGCCAGGAAGTCTTCGTGCGGGACGGTTACTTTGCCGTCTTGGTGGCCGCACTGCTTCTCGTCGGAAACCTGGTTCTCGATCTGGATGCAGCAGGCACCGGCTTCGATCATTTTCTTGGCCAGCAGGTAGGTCGCTTCCGGGTTACCGAAGCCGGCGTCGATGTCGGCGATGATCGGTACTACATGGGTTTCGTAATTGTCGATCTGGGCCTGGATCTCATCCTGCTTGGCTTTGTCGCCTTCAGCGCGGGCAGTGTCCAGGGCGGTGAAGAGCAGGTCCAGTTCGCGGGCATCGGCTTGGCGCAGGAAGGTGTACAGCTCTTCGATCAGGCCGGAAACGGCGGTTTTTTCGTGCATCGACTGGTCCGGCAGCGGGCCGAACTCGGAGCGCAGGGCGGCGACCATCCAGCCGGACAGGTAGAGGTAGCGCTTGTTGGTGGTCTTCAGGTGCTTCTTGATGGAGATCAGCTTCTGCTGACCGATGAAGCCGTGCCAGCAGCCCAGGGACTGGGTGTAGACGGAGGAGTCGGCGTCGTATTCGGCCATGTCTTTGCGCATGATGGCAGCCGTGTACTTGGCGATATCCAGACCGGTCTTGAAGCGGTTCTGGGCGCGCATGCGAGCGACGGATTCCGGGTTGATAGCGCTCCAGCTGTTGCCGTTCACTTCTTTCAGTGCGGCAATGGCCTTGATGTCGTTTTGATAAGCGGACATGGTCAATCCTTCAAAGTGTATATGTGGTTGAGCACCGACTTACCCACTCAAAAACCTGCGTTCTGAAGGTTATTGCGGGTTGCTCACCGCAGCGCGTCGAAGGATCGGCTGATACGAGGATGTGTCTGAGGAGGGGTGACGAATTGAACAGTCTGCTCGATCGATGGGTGGTTTTGCGCTCGCTTCGCCATTTGCCGGCTCGTGGTTGCCTGCAGACGATTGTCGGGCACTGCCTTCGATCTTGCGGATGTTACTGACGCTTCCCCGTCCCTCAGGACAACTTCGTTCCAGTCGCAACCTCGTCGCACTGCCTTATGGGCTGTTACAACACGGATCGGCTCGGCTGGTTGGCTGGGAGCGCGATCCGGAGGCCCTATTCAGGGCCCCTGGCTAGCGGGAGCGAGGCCATCATGCTATGCAAAAAAGTGTTCGTCAAACGTTTTGTAGTGTTTTTTTATGGCTACTACATAAGACTTTCGGATGAGACTGGGCGGTCGAAAAGCGCTTGCCTGGTCAGGCCGCATCAGCTCGACCTCAAGGCCTTTGTGGGGGAGAAACAGGCAGCAGGTCGTCACGATCGGGGCGGCCTGCTGATGGCGCGAGCTGGATCAGGTTGAGCGGTCACTCGACGACATCGACCTTAACTCGCATCGTCATGTCCTCGCGGCCCTGGGTACTGTTGCGGCGCAGGAAGCCTTGCTGATCGACCTGGCTGTCTTCGCTGACGGCGCCAATGGTGATCCACTCGCCCAGCCGGCCGCTGACTCGGCTGTCTGTACTGTGTACGTCGATGACGCCAGGCTGGCTGCTGTTCAGGCGATCGCGGTTGCTGCTGATGCTGATGTGCACCAGTTCGCCGCTGAGGCTGGCGGTGACGTAGAAGCCGCGGGTGACGTTACGGTACTCGGTGTTGCTGTAGACCTCGCCGTAAGGTCCGGAGCTGGTCGTGGTAATGGGGACGCTTTGGCCGACCTGGATAAGCGCAGGGTAGCCCTCGGTAGTTTGCACCTGCTGTAGGCCGGCTCCCCGGCTGTTGGTGCTACGTCGGATGATACGGACCTGGTCGCCGCCATGGACTTCGCCCTGGCCGGAATGGACCTCGACACTGCCGGCGCTGATGGAGCCATTCACCGCATAGCCCCGATCGTTCTGGGAGCTGCTGTCGTTGGTGTCGACGCTGATCAGAAGGCGCTTGGGCTGGGTGTCGAGTTGGTCGAGGAGGGTGCGCAGTTCGGCAATCTTGGCCGGGGAAGCATTGACGATCAACTGGTTGCCATAGGCGTTTGCGCGCCCTTCGTTGCCAAGCACGGATTGCGCCATGGGCAACAGCTCATCCGCGCTGCGGTACTTCAGTGCAATCAGCTCGGTTGCGGCCTGTACGGACAGGCAAAGCAGCACGAGCACGGCAGCTAGTATGGCGCGAGGCGTCATAGGAGAAAACTCTGCAAGTTCGGATCGCTGATGCTGAGGTCCCAGGCCTGGTCGAATCGTATCTGCTGCAGGCGAGTCCGTCCGGGGTCGTTATACAGGGTGTAACCGGCGAACTGGCCGGGCTCGGGCCGTAGGAGCAGTCCGCGGTCGTCGGCCAGCAGGTAGGCCCGTTCTTCGGAAGGATGGTTGGGATTCAGCCGGCGGATATGAAGGTTGCTCGAGAGTCGGCGGCTCAGATGGAGCAGCCTGTGTCCTTCCTTCGTGGCGCGGCTGGGGTCGCGTACGAGGATGCGCATCTGGTTCTTCGGATCGGCCAGCAGGAATCGCGTGCAGGCGTCTTGGATGCTGCTGTTGTGGTACAGCCAGGGCTCGAGATCGGGGGTATACAGGCATAGGCTCCGGCGGGCTTGCTGCAGCAGCGCCAGGGCGTGGGCGCGAGCTTGTTCAGGGCTGCTGAATCGCTCCATTGCCTGGTGTTCGCCGAGGACGTGGGGGGCCGGTTCCCAGCCCTGGGAGTCAGGCTGGCTCGGGGAGGGGTTGTAGACAGTGAAGCGCCCCGACGACTGGAATTCGATGGACGCTGATTCGACGTCGTTTTCTGCAGTTTCCGGGGCGTTCTTCTTCATTTCGACCTCTAGTCGCTTTCCCGCAGCATGTCTACGTGGGGGATGCCGGCTTCCAGGAATTCGCTGCTGACGATCTTGAAGCCGTGGCGTTCGTAGAATGCCGTTGCGTGGACCTGTGCCGTGAGCATCTGGCGCTTCAGTCCTCGGCGTTCCGCTTCGGCAATTGCCGCTTGCAGCAGCCTGTCGCCCACTCTCAATCCGCGCCAGTCCTTGAGCACCGACACCCGGCCGATATGACCATCCGTCAGCAGGCGCGCAGTGCCGATAGCATAGTCTCGCTCGAAGGCGAGGAAGTGGACGGCATCAGCATCTTCGCCATCCCATTCCAGTTCGGGGGCTACGGACTGCTCGGCAATGAATACAGCTTCGCGGATACGTCGCAGATCTGCATTGTCCTTCTGCCAGTCGGCAATGCGGACATGTATTTCACTCATCGGCAAACTCCAGACTTCCTTGCTTGATCAGTTCCCACAAAAGCTTACGCCCCTCGTCATCCGCCAGCCATTGGCCGAGATTCTCAAGATGCAGGGCTTCTGCGGCACAGATCAGCTTGAGCAGCTCGCGCAAGCTGCCCGGCAGCAGACGGCTCTGGCCGCTGGCGAACAGCACCAGGTCTTCATCCACTTCGGACCATGCCAGGCGCGCGCTCGGGTTGCGAACCAATACGGCCCCGCCCTCGATGGCGTCGAGGAAGTCCTCCTCTGCCACTTCGGCTCCAGCGACCAGCTCGGGATAGCGGGGCTCGGTCATGAACTGGCCGAACCAGGTCAGCAGCAGTCGTTCGTCACCCATATGCTCCTGGAGTAGAGCTTTGAGGCGATCCAGGGCGTCATGCTGAATCTGGTGGGGGTCGCTGGCCGGCAGGGTCCCGGCATCGCTGTAGCGCTCTTCGTCCGGCAGGAACTGGGCGAGGAAGTCGGTGAAGTGGGTCAGTACCTCTGCTGCACTGGGGGCGCGGAAACCGACCGAGTAGGTCATGCAGTCGTCTTCGGCAATGCCGTAGTGAGCCAAACGTGGCGGCAGGTAGAGCATGTCGCCGGGCTCGAGGACCCACTCGTCGGTCTCCTGGAAGTCAGCGAGGATGCGTAGGTCTGCATGGGGCAGTAGGGGGCTTTCGGCGTCGCACATCTGACCGAGCTTCCAACGCCGGCGACCATGTCCCTGGAGCAGGAAAACGTCGTAGTTGTCGAAGTGCGGGCCCACACCGCCGCCTGGTGTGGCGAAGCTGATCATGACATCGTCGATGCGCCAGCTTGACAGGAAGCGAAAGTGCTCGAGCAGGTTGGCGACGTCCGGGACGAATTGGTCAACTGCCTGGACCAGCAGGGTCCAGTCGCGCTCCGGCAGGTTTTGGTAGGTGTCTTCTGCGAAAGGGCCGCGGCGCAGCTCCCAGGGGCGCTCGCCGTGTTCGAGGACCAGGCGGGACTCCACTTCTTCTTCCAGGGAAAGGCCAGCCAGTTCGTCCGGCGAGATCGGGCTTTCGAAATCGGGCAGCGCCTGGCGGATCAGCAGCGGTTTGCGCTGCCAGTAATCGCGCAGGAATTCGCGCGCGGTCAGGCCGCCCAGGAGTTGAAGAGGAATATCAGGATTCATATCTAAGCCCTTGAAATAAAAACGCCCGGCGCAGCCGGGCGTGCACGGGTGCAAATTCGATCAGATGCGCTTGGCCTGGGCTACGGCATTGCCGATGTAGCCTGCTGGGGTCAGTTTGCGCAGCTCGGCCTTCGCCTCGGCCGGAATGGCCAGATCGTCGATGAAAGTCTGCAGGGCTTCGGGACTGATGCCCTTGCCACGGGTCAGTTCCTTGAGCTTCTCATAGGGGTTTTCGACCCCGTAGCGACGCATGACGGTTTGCACCGGCTCGGCCAGAACTTCCCAGCAGGCGTCCAGGTCTTCCGCAATACGTTGAGCATTTAGCTCCAGCTTGCTGATGCCTTTGAGGGAAGCTTCGTACGCGATGACGCTGTGGGCGAAGCCGACGCCCAGGTTGCGCAGTACGGTGGAATCGGTCAGGTCGCGCTGCCAGCGGGAGATCGGCAGTTTGCTGGCCAGGTGCTGGAACAGTGCATTGGCGATGCCCAGGTTGCCTTCGGAGTTCTCGAAGTCGATCGGGTTGACCTTGTGCGGCATGGTCGAGGAGCCGATCTCGCCGGCAATGGTCTTCTGCTTGAAGTAGCCGAGGGAGATATAGCCCCAGACGTCGCGGTCGAAGTCGATGAGGATCGTGTTGAAGCGGGCGATGGCGTCGAACAGCTCGGCGATGTAGTCGTGCGGCTCGATCTGGGTGGTGTAGGGGTTGAACGCCAGACCCAGGTCGCCTTCGATGAATTCGCGGGCATTGGCTTCCCAGTCCACCTTCGGGTAGGCCGAGAGATGCGCGTTGTAGTTGCCGACGGCGCCGTTGATCTTGCCCAGCAGCGGCACGGCCGCCACTTGGGCGATCTGGCGCTCCAGGCGGTAGACGACGTTGGCCATTTCCTTGCCGAGGGTGGTCGGCGAGGCCGGCTGGCCGTGGGTGCGGGAGAGCATGGGGACGTCGGCGAAGCGCACGGCCAGGTCGCGGATAGCGTCGGCAACCTGACGCATGAGTGGCAGGATCACCTGGTCACGGCCTTCGCGCAGCATCAGGGCGTGGGACAGGTTGTTGATGTCCTCGCTGGTGCAGGCGAAGTGAATGAACTCGCTGACTTTGGCCAGTTCCGGCAGCTTGGCAGCCTGTTCCTTGAGCAGGTATTCGACTGCTTTGACGTCGTGGTTGGTGGTGCGCTCGATTTCCTTGATGCGCTCGGCATGCTCCAGTTGAAAGTCTTCTGCCAGCTGATTCAGCAGAGCATTGGCTTCGGCGGAGAAGGGCGCGACTTCCGGAATGCCAGCGTGGGCGGCGAGGCGTTGCAGCCAGCGAACCTCCACCTGGACACGGCAACGGATCAGACCGTATTCACTGAAGATCGGGCGCAGGGCGCTGGTTTTGCCGGCGTAGCGGCCGTCTACGGGGGAAACCGCGGTGAGCGACGAAAGCTGCATGAGGGCGTTCTCGGACATCGGTCAACGAAAAGGGGCGCACATCATACATGGATTTGATCCTGCCCGCCGCTACCGCGCGATGGCCGTTCGGCGCGAAGTTGGTCGGGCGGCCCGGCCAGTGCTGCCGGACTACGGTTCAGCTGCGCAGCAGGGGGTAGAGTTCGCGGAGTAGCTTCCGGCGACTGAAGAGCAATTGCCAGCGGTTGCCACCGAGCTGACGCCAAAGGCGCGCGGCACGTATGCCAGTCAGCAGCAGGGCGCGAATTTTCGCTGCATTGCTGGGTTGTTGCAGGTGACGCATGTCGCCATGCACCTGAATCCGCTGCCGGAAGGTGCTCAAGGTATCTTGATAGAGGCCGGCGCATGAGGCGATGACGTTGTCGTGGATCAGGCCGAAGTGCTGCACTTGCTGCTGGATCTGGTCCAGGCGGGTGCCGATGGTGTCCAGCATGTCGTCGCGCTTGGCCAGTTGGCGTTCCAGGGTGAGTAGGGCAAGGGCATAGCGGAGTGGTTCGCGCTGCAGGCTGGCGGGTTCGCGCTCGAGAGCGCTTGCCAGGGCCTTGTAGCCGTCGCGCAGGTTGAGGTCGTCGCCGCCGTAGACTTCAAGGGTCGACTTGGGGTCGCGTACCAGCAAGCTACCGAGCATACAGCCCAGTGGTGGCTCGCTGATCTGGCCTGTCTTGGCAATTCGGTCGACCAGGGACGCGGCTTCGAAAACCGCACCCAGCGCTATCAGTTGTTCCTGCGTCTGGTTCATGGGCGCTGGACTCCGTCGTCCCAGGGGTCGGCAGCTTCGATCACGCCGCCGCCGAGACAGACTTCACCATCGTAGAACACCACGGATTGGCCCGGTGTTACGGCACGTTGCGGCTTGTCGAATGTGGCGCGATAGCCGTTAGCGGTTTTCTCCAGGGTGCAAGGTTGGTCGCTCTGGCGATAGCGCACCTTGGCCTTGAGGGCGCGGGGCTGGTCGAGGTCGATCGAGTTGACCCAGTAGATCTCGGAGGCGTGCAGCGAACGCGAGAACAGCCAGGGATGTTCGTTACCTTGGCCAACGACCAGGACGTTGCGCTTGAGGTCTTTGGCGAGCACATACCAGGGGTCATCACTGGCGTCCTTCATTCCGCCGATGCCCAGGCCCTGGCGCTGGCCGATGGTGTGGTACATCAGGCCGTGGTGGCGGCCGATGACATCGCCCTCGACGGTCTCGATGTTGCCCGGCTGCGCCGGCAAGTACTGCTTGAGGAAGTCGGTGAAGCGCCGCTCGCCGATGAAGCAAATACCAGTGGAGTCTTTCTTCTTGGCCGTGGCCAGGCCGTACCTCTCGGCGATTGCACGCACTTGCGGCTTTTCCAGTTCTCCCACCGGGAACAGGGTGCGGGCAATCTGTTCACCGCCCACCGCATGCAGGAAGTAGCTCTGGTCCTTGTTCGGGTCCAGGCCCTTGAGCAGTTCGGTGTGGCCGTCGAGGTCGCGGCGGCGGACGTAGTGGCCGGTCGCGATCAGGTCGGCGCCCAGGGACAGTGCATAATCGAGGAAGGCTTTGAACTTGATCTCTCGGTTGCAGAGGATGTCCGGATTTGGGGTGCGTCCGGCCTTGTATTCGGCGAGGAAGTGCTCGAACACGTTGTCCCAGTATTCGGCTGCGAAGTTCGCGGTGTGCAGCTTGATACCAATGCGGTCGCAGACGGCCTGGGCATCAGCCAGGTCCACCTTTGCGGTGCAGTATTCAGTGCCGTCGTCCTCGTCCCAGTTCTTCATGAACAGGCCTTCCACCTGGTAGCCCTGCTCGAGGAGCAGGAGGGCGGAAACCGAGGAATCGACGCCGCCGGACATGCCGACTATGACGCGGGTATTGGCTGGATCACGCATGGGAATCTGCATTGGCTGGTGAGCAAAAGCGGAATTCTAACAGCGCAAGGGGTGGTCAGGCGACGCGGATCAGGCTGAGGGGGAAACGTTCGCTTTTCAGGTAGTCGTCGATACAGCGCGCTACCAGGTGACTGCGCCAGTGCGCCGACTGGGCCTCCAGTTCTTCGCGCGTCAGCCAGCGTGCGCCGATGATGCCGTCGTCCAGTGCGCGCGTGGGGTGATGGCGGAGGGGGCGGGCGGCGAAGCAGACGCGCTGGTAAGTCACGCCGTTGCTGGGGGCGGTATAGAGGTAGATACCGGTTACGCCAGTGAGCTCGACTTCCCAGCCGGTTTCTTCAAGGGTTTCGCGCAGGGCGGCTTCGAGCAGAGTCTCGTCGGGCTCGAGATGGCCGGCGGGCTGATTGAGGACGTTGCGGCCGTCGGCACGCTCTTCCACCAGCAGGAAGCGGCCTTGGTCTTCGACGATGGTTGCGACGGTGATGTGGGGTTGCCAGCTCATCAGGGGGCTCCTGCAAAAATCGACATGATATGGCGTTGTCGACTCCAAAAAGAAACCCCGGGCCTTGGCCCGGGGTTTCCTGCTACGACGTGTGGCGATCAGGCCAGGCTGTCGACTGCGGTGTTGAAAGTGGTGCTGGGACGCATCACCTGGCTGGTCAGCTCCGGATTCGAGCGGTAGTAGCCGCCGATGTCCACTGGCTTGCCTTGGGCACCGTTCAGCTCGGCGACAATCACCGCTTCCCGCTCGGTCAGGGTCTTGGCCAGCGGAGCGAAGTGGGCCTTCAGCTCGGCATCTTCGTCCTGAGCGGCCAGGGCCTGGGCCCAGTACAGCGCCAAGTAGAAGTGGCTACCGCGGTTGTCCAGCTCACCAACCTTGCGCGACGGCGACTTGTTGTTGTCGAGCAGTTTGCCGGTGGCTTCGTCCAGGGTTTTGCCCAGCAGCTTGGCCTTGGCGTTGCCGGTCTTGATGCCGGTCTCTTCCAGGGATACCGCCAGAGCCAGGAATTCGCCGAGGGAGTCCCAGCGCAGGTAGTTCTCTTCCACCAGCTGCTGCACGTGTTTCGGTGCCGAACCGCCGGCGCCGGTTTCGTACATGCCGCCGCCTGCCATCAATGGAACGATGGAGAGCATCTTGGCCGACGTGCCCAGCTCCATGATCGGGAACAGGTCAGTCAGGTAGTCACGCAGCACGTTGCCGGTCACCGAGATGGTGTCCAGGCCACGGATCTGGCGCTCCATGCTGGTGCGGATGGCTTCGTTGTAACCTTTGATGCTGATGTCCAGGCCGGTCAGGTCGTGGTCCTGCAGGTAGGTCTCGACCTTCTTCTGCAGTTCACGGTCGTGGGCGCGTTCCGGGTCCAGCCAGAAGATCGCCGGCGTGTTGGACTGGCGGGCGCGGGTGACGGCCAGCTTGACCCAGTCGCGGATCGGCGCGTCCTTGGTCTGGCAGGCGCGCCAGATATCGCCGGCTTCCACTTCGTGTTGCATCAGCACGGTGCCATCGGCCAGGACCACACGCATGCTGCCGTCGGCAGTCATTTCGAAGGTCTTGTCGTGGGAACCGTATTCTTCGGCCTTCTGCGCCATCAGGCCAACGTTCGGCACGGTGCCCATGGTGGTCGGGTCAAAGGCGCCGTTGGTCTTGCAGAAGTTGATCATCTCCTGGTAGATGCGGGCATAGGTGCTTTCCGGCATCACTGCCTTGGTGTCTTTCTGCTTGCCGTCCTTGCCCCACATCTGGCCGGAGTTGCGGATCATGGCGGGCATCGAGGCGTCGACGATTACGTCGCTCGGGATGTGCAGGTTGGTGATGCCCTTTACGGAATCGACCATGGCCATTTCCGGACGGTGGCTGTACACCTCGTGGATATCGTGGAGGATTTCTTCCTGCTGGGAAGCCGGCAGGGTCTTGATCTTGTCGTAGACGCTGCTGATACCGTTGTTCGGGTTGACGCCCAGTTCCTTGAACAGCTCGCCGTATTTGTCGAACACGTCCTTGTAATAGACGCTGACGGCGTGGCCGAAGACGATCGGGTGGGACACCTTCATCATGGTCGCCTTGACGTGCAGGGACCACATCACACCGCTTTCCTTGCAGTCCTGCAGGGTCTTCTCGAAGAAGTCGCGCAGTTTGCGGCAGCTCATGAACATGCTGTCGAAGACTTCGCCCTCTTGCAGGCTCAGCTGCTTCTTCACCTCGACCTTGCCGTCCTTGCCGACGAACTCGATGCGGACGTCACCGGCCTTGTCCATGGTGATGGACTGCTCGCTGGAGAAGAAGTCGCCGCCGCGCATGTAGTCGGCGTGAGAGCGCGAGGACATGCTCCACTTGCCCATGGAGTGCGGGTGCTTGCGGGCGTAGGCCTTGACCGCGGCCGGGGCGCGGCGATCGGAGTTGCCTTCGCGCAGGACCGGGTTGACAGCGCTGCCCAGGATCTTGGCGTAGCGTGCGCGGACGTCCTTTTCTTCGTCGGTCTGCGGATCTTCCGGGAAATCAGGCACGCCATAGCCTTTGGCCTGCAGCTCGGCGATGGCGCCTTTGAGTTGCGGAACGGAGGCGCTGATGTTCGGGAGCTTGATGATATTGGCATCTGGCGAAGTTGCCAGATCCGCCAGGTAGGCCAGATCGTCTTCGATGCGCTTTTCGGTTTCAAGCTTGTCAGCGAAGGTGGCGAGGATGCGTCCTGCAAGAGAAATGTCGCGGGTTTCGACGTCGATGCCCGCCGAGGCGGCGAAGGCTTTGACGATGGGGAGGAGCGAGTAGGTGGCGAGCGCTGGGGCTTCGTCGGTGAAGGTGTAGGTAATCTTCGGACGATTAGACATTAACGTTTAACTCTCTTCTTTTCTGGGCGCGCACAGAGTCTCGAAGCGTGTTGGTAGACGCATCCGCTCAACGTCGACTTTGAGCTGAACTCGAGAATTGCCGCGGGGGTATTGGAGCGCCAGTAGAGCGTTGCACGACCGCGCCCTGGTGGTGGCTTGGCCGCTGCGAGGGGAGTCAGTCTGGTCCCAGGCTGCTCGAACCTCGATGACTGTTAAGTCACGTCGCGTAGTATATCACCCCATTCGATAGGGTGACGCTAGCGCTCGATTTCGACTAAGGAACATGTAGTTTCGGGCGGCCCAACTGGGGTACGCTTTCGAGCTGCAAGAGGGTTCAACCACAACACGGAGCTCAGCATGGGATACCAAAAGATCCAGGTGCCGGCAGTCGGTGACAAAATCACCGTCAATGCGGACATGTCCTTGAACGTACCGAACAACCCGATCATCCCCTTCATTGAAGGCGACGGCATTGGCGTCGACATCAGCCCGGTCATGATCAAAGTGGTGGATGCTGCCGTTGCCAAGGCATACGCCGGGGCTCGCAAGATTTCCTGGATGGAAGTCTATGCCGGTGAAAAGGCCACTCAGGTCTACGACCAGGACACCTGGCTGCCGAAAGAGACCCTGGAAGCTGTCCGTGATTACGTCGTGTCCATCAAAGGCCCGCTGACCACTCCGGTCGGTGGTGGCATTCGCTCCCTGAACGTTGCCCTGCGCCAGGAGCTGGATCTGTACGTTTGCCTGCGCCCTGTGCGTTGGTTCGAAGGCGTTCCGAGCCCGGTGAAGAAGCCAGGCGACGTCGACATGGTGATCTTCCGCGAGAACTCCGAAGACATCTATGCAGGCGTGGAGTGGAAAGCCGGCACCCCTGAGGCAGAGAAAGTCATCAAGTTCCTCACCGAGGAAATGGGCGTCAAGAAAATCCGCTTTACCGAGAACTGCGGCATCGGCATCAAGCCGGTTTCCCTGGAAGGCACCAAGCGCCTGGTTCGCAAGGCCCTGCAATACGCCGTGGACAACGATCGCAGCTCCGTGACCATCGTCCACAAAGGCAACATCATGAAGTTCACCGAAGGTGCCTTCAAAGAGTGGGGCTACGAAGTAGCGCGTGACGAGTTTGGCGCCGAACTGCTGGACGGTGGCCCGTGGATGCAGTTCAAGAACCCGAGCACCGGCAAGAGCATCGTGGTCAAGGATGCTATCGCCGACGCCATGCTGCAGCAGATCCTGCTACGTCCGGCCGAATACGACGTTATCGCGACCCTGAACCTGAATGGTGACTACCTGTCCGACGCTCTGGCGGCTGAAGTAGGTGGTATTGGTATCGCTCCCGGCGCCAACCTTTCCGACACCGTTGCCATGTTCGAAGCCACTCACGGCACTGCGCCGAAGTACGCTGGCCAGGACAAGGTCAACCCGGGTTCGGTAATCCTCTCTGCTGAGATGATGCTGCGCCACATGGGGTGGGGCGAAGCTGCCGACCTGATCATCAAGGGCACCAACGGAGCCATCGCTGCGAAGACCGTGACCTACGACTTCGAGCGTCTGATGGAGGGTGCCAAGCTGCTGTCCTGCTCGCAGTTCGGCGACGCCATCATCGCTCACATGTGAGTCCGGGGCGAAAACAAAAAGGCCGGTCATCTGACCGGCCTTTTTTATGCCTAAATATTACTGGGCTCAAACTTCAATCGTGCTGCCCTGTGGGAGGCTGGCAGTTGCGGGGGCTTCGGAGTCTGTCGTGACCGGCCGGATATTTACGGCGTGCAGCCCTTTCGGGCCCTGGATGATATCGAAGCTTACCGGCTGGCCAGCTTTCAACGTTTTGTAACCATCCATCTGGATGGCCGAATAATGGGCGAACAGGTCCTCATCTCGGCCTTCGGCGAGGATGAATCCGTAGCCTTTGGCGTTGTTGAACCACTTGACCTTACCGCTAAGCATGCTGACATCCCTCTGCAAAGGACTCCATCACTGGAGTATCATCCACTTCGACCCCGCACCAATGGCACGTAAAGCTGCAAGGCGCGGAACCCCTCATACCCGAAAGCGGGTATTTAGTGGTTGTAACACCGTTTTGCCGTTAGTCAAGCTATTGCCGATACCCGCTGAGAGGCGGATCAAAGTCTTTCCAACGGCCTCTTTCATTCAATCAATGACCTTTATTTCCAGCATGCATGCAAGCAGCCAGATTCGACTAACATTCAATCAGGACGGTCCGCAGCATCATGAGGACGACTCCACCGGCCTGGCGGTGCAGGAGGCCAAGCCGGCCCTGCAGGCACCACCCATGTATAAGGTGGTGATGTTTAACGATGACTACACCCCTATGGATTTCGTGGTCGAGGTGCTCGAAGTGTTCTTCGGTCTGAACCGGGAGCTGGCCACCAAGATCATGCTGACTGTGCATACGGAGGGACGGGCAGTTTGTGGTGTGTTCACGCGCGACATCGCCGAAACCAAGGCCATGCAAGTCAATCAATATGCGAGAGAGAGCCAGCATCCGCTGCTCTGTGAGATCGAGAAGGACGGTTAACGCCGACCGCTTGGGTATGAGGTGAAGCCATGTTAAACCGCGAGCTCGAAGTCACCCTCAATCTGGCCTTCAAGGAGGCACGCGCCAAGCGTCACGAATTCATGACGGTCGAGCACTTGCTGCTCGCCCTGCTGGATAATGAAGCGGCCGCTGCAGTGTTGCGCGCCTGCGGCGCTAATATGGACAAGTTGCGGCATGACCTGCAGGAATTCATCGACTCCACCACACCGCTGATACCGCAGCACGATGAAGATCGCGAAACGCAGCCGACGCTGGGCTTTCAGCGGGTGCTTCAGCGCGCGGTGTTCCATGTGCAGAGTTCCGGAAAGCGTGAAGTGACTGGCGCCAACGTGCTTGTTGCGATCTTCAGTGAGCAGGAAAGCCAGGCGGTTTTCCTGTTGAAGCAACAAAGCGTTGCGCGTATCGATGTCGTGAACTACATCGCTCATGGCATTTCCAAGGTGCCAGGCCATGGTGAGCAGCACGACAATGAGCAGGAAATGCAGGACGATGAGGGGGGCGAATCCTCTGCTTCCGGCCATCCTCTGGATGCGTACGCCAGCAATCTGAACGATTTGGCGCGCCTGGGGCGTATCGATCCGCTGGTGGGGCGTGAGCCGGAGGTGGAGCGCGTGGCGCAGATCCTGGCGCGGCGTCGCAAGAACAATCCCTTGCTGGTTGGCGAGGCGGGCGTCGGAAAGACCGCCATCGCCGAAGGCCTTGCCAAGCGCATCGTCGACAACCAGGTGCCTGATCTGCTGGCCGACAGTGTGGTGTATTCCCTGGACCTCGGCGCTCTGCTGGCAGGCACCAAGTACCGTGGTGATTTCGAGAAGCGCTTCAAGGCACTGCTCAATGAGCTGCGCAAGCGTCCTCATGCCATTCTCTTTATCGACGAGATCCATACCATCATCGGTGCCGGTGCCGCCTCTGGCGGAGTGATGGATGCGTCCAACCTGCTCAAACCGTTGCTGTCGTCCGGCGAGATTCGCTGCATTGGCTCGACCACCTTCCAGGAGTTCCGCGGGATCTTCGAGAAGGATCGTGCTCTGGCGCGGCGTTTCCAGAAGGTGGACGTGACGGAGCCTTCGGTCGAGGACACCGTAGGAATCCTCAAGGGCCTCAAGGCGCGTTTCGAACAGCATCACCATATCGAATACAGTGATGAGGCTCTGCGTGCTGCGGCTGAATTGGCGGCCCGCTATATCAACGATCGCCACATGCCGGACAAGGCCATTGATGTGATCGATGAGGCGGGGGCGTATCAGCGCCTGCAGCCTGAAGAGAAGCGCGCGAAGCGGATCGAGGTTGCCCAGGTAGAAGACATCGTCGCGAAAATCGCGCGAATTCCACCTAAGCACGTCACCAGCTCTGATAAGGAGCTGCTGCGTAATTTGGAGCGTGACCTCAAGTTGACGGTTTTCGGTCAGGATGCGGCAATCGACTCGCTCTCCACTGCCATCAAGCTATCTCGGGCAGGGCTGAAGGCTCCCGACAAGCCGGTAGGTTCCTTCTTGTTCGCTGGGCCGACGGGTGTCGGCAAGACCGAGGTGGCGCGTCAGCTGGCCAAGGCGATGGGTATCGAGTTGGTGCGCTTCGACATGTCGGAATACATGGAGCGTCACACCGTGTCGAGGTTGATCGGTGCACCTCCTGGCTACGTGGGCTTCGATCAGGGTGGCTTGCTCACCGAAGCCATTACCAAAACACCGCACTGCGTGTTGCTGCTCGATGAGATCGAAAAGGCGCATCCCGAGGTTTTCAACCTGCTCTTGCAGGTCATGGACCATGGCACCCTGACCGATAACAACGGCCGCAAGGCGGACTTCCGCAATGTGATCCTGATCATGACCACTAATGCGGGGGCTGAGACCGCCGCGCGTGCGTCAATTGGCTTCACCATGCAGGATCATTCGTCCGATGCCATGGAAGTCATCCGCAAGAGCTTCACGCCGGAGTTCCGCAACCGCCTGGACACTATCATCCAGTTTGGTCGTCTGAGCCATGAAGTGATCAAGAGCGTGGTGGACAAGTTCCTCACCGAGCTCCAGGCCCAGTTGGAAGACAAGCGTGTGCAACTGGTTGTCAGCGATGAGGCGCGTGGCTGGCTGGCTGAGCGTGGTTACGATGCGCAGATGGGCGCTCGCCCCATGGCTCGACTGATCCAGGACAAGATCAAGCGACCGTTGGCGGAGGAGATTCTTTTCGGCGAGTTGGCCGAGCATGGTGGAGTGGTGCACGTCGACGTCAAGGATAACGAGTTGTTCTTCGAGTTCGAGACGACGGTGGAGATGGCCTGAGACCAGGCCACAAAAAAAGCCCGGTTTGGCCGGGCTTTTTTATGACTGAGCGATCAGCGGGCGCGGTAGGTAATGCGGCCTTTGCTCAGGTCGTAGGGCGTCAGCTCGACACGAACCTTGTCGCCAGTCAGGATGCGGATGTAGTTCTTGCGCATCTTGCCGGAGATGTGCGCGGTGACGACGTGCCCATTTTCCAACTCCACACGGAACATGGTGTTGGGCAGGGTGTCGATGACAGTGCCTTCCATTTCGAAGCTGTCTTCTTTCGACATGCAGTAAAGCCCTCGGTATTCAATGATGGGCCCTGCCACGATTGGCGGCGGGCAAAAACGGCGTGCATTGTGCCCGAAAACAGCACTGCTCGCCAAGGGGCTCAGGTAAGGGCGACCCACCGCTGGTTAACGAAGAGCTCGATGGGGCGGTACTGGGTCTTGTAACTCATCTTACGGCAGTTTTTGATCCAGTAGCCGAGATAGACCGCCTGCAGTCCCAGTCGGGCGGTTTCGCCGATCTGCCAGAGGATGGCGTAGCGGCCCAGGCTTCGACGCTCTTCGTCCGGGTCATAGAAGGTGTAGACGGCGGAAAGGCCGTTGGGCAGAAGATCGGTGACAGCCAGGGCCATCAGTTGGTTGTTCAGTCGGAACTCATAAAAGCGCGAAAACGGCAGGTCGCGCACCAGGAAGGTGGAAAACTGGTCGCGGCTCGGTGGATACATGTCTCCATCGGCATGGCGTTGCTCGATGTAACGGACATAGAGCGCGTAATACTCCTCGCTGAAGACAGGTCTGGCGGCGGTGACGGTCAGGTCGCTGTTGCGCTTGAGGATGCGTTTTTGTTGGCGGTTAGGGATGAACTGATCAGCGGGAATGCGTGCGGGTACGCATGCATTGCAGCGCTGGCAGTGGGGGCGGTAGAGATGGTCGCCACTGCGGCGAAAGCCCATCTCCGAGAGCTCGGCATAGACATCTACATCCATGGGCTGGCTGGGGTCGAGGAACAGCGTAGTCGCCTGCTCCTCGGGCAGATAGCTGCAAGGATGCGGTTGAGTGGCATAAAACTTCAGGCGAGCCAGCTCGGTCATGATCAATCCCCGGGAAAACCCTTCAGCAAGTGTAAGCCAGCCTGCTGGGCTCGCCTAGGCAATCCAGTCCGCGCTATTGGGTTGGTCGAGGTAAAGCTGCAAGTTGCGGGAGAATGCTGCCCGACTGATGGTTCTGGCGCCGAAACTTTGTAGGTGCTGGGTCGGCATCTGGCAGTCGATCAGCGCAAAACCCCACTTGCCAAGGTGCTGGGCCAGCGTGGCGAAACCTACCTTCGACGCATTATCGATGCGGCTGAACATGGACTCGCCAAAGAACAGCTTGCCCATGGCAAGGCCGTAAAGGCCACCGACCAATTCGCCTTCGAGCCAGACTTCTACCGAGTGGGCGACCCCGATGCGATGCAATTCGATGTATGCGGCCTGCATCGCCGGCGTGATCCAGGTTCCATCGGCATAGCTGCGCGGGCCGGCGCAGCCGCGTATCACTCCGGCGAAGTCATGGTCGAAGGTGACCTGAAATCGTTGCTGGCGCATCAGTTTGGCGAGGCTGTGGGAGATGTGGATTTCGTTCGGTGGTAGCACGGTACGTGGGTCCGGCGACCACCATAGGATGGGCTGCCCCTCTTGATACCATGGAAAGCAACCATGGCGATAAGCTTGGATCAGGCGCTCGGAAGTGAGGTCGCCGCCAGCGGCAAGCAGCCCGTTGGGCTCGCGCAGGGCGCGTTCCAAGGGGGGGAATTCGAGAGATTCGCGTTGCAGCCAGGTGAGCATGGGGGAGGGCAGGGCGGGTCGGTGGCCCGCCACTGCGGAGCCTGTCAGTTGTCGTCGAGGAACTTTTCGGCGTCCAGGGCGGCCATGCAGCCCGAACCTGCCGAGGTGATGGCTTGGCGGTAGATGTGATCTGCTACGTCACCGGCAGCAAACACGCCCGGGATGCTCGTTGCCGTGGCGTTGCCTTCGGAGCCGCCCTTGACCAGCAAGTAACCGTCGCGCATTTCCAGTTGGCCGTGGAACAGGTCGGTGTTCGGCTTGTGGCCAATGGCGATGAACACGCCGGCCAGCGCCAATTCCTTGGTTGTACCGTCTACGGTGCTCTTCAGTCGGACGCCGGTCACGCCGCTGGCATCGCCCAGCACCTCGTCGAGGGTGTGGTTCCAATGCAGGCGGATGTTACCGTTTTCAGCCTTTTCGAACAGTTTGTCCTGAAGGATCTTCTCGGAGCGCAGCTTGTCGCGACGATGGATTAGATGGACTTCCTTGGCGATGTTTGCCAGGTAGAGTGCCTCCTCGACCGCGGTGTTGCCGCCGCCGATCACGCAGACCACCTGGTTGCGATAGAAGAAACCATCGCAGGTCGCGCAGGCGGAAACGCCTTTACCGGCAAAAGCCTCTTCGGATGGCAGGCCGAGGTATTGCGCTGATGCGCCAGTAGCGAGGATCAGGGCGTCGCAGCTATAGGTGCCGCTGTCGCCCTTCAGGACGAACGGGCGGGTCTGCAACTCTGCCGTATGGATGTGGTCGTAGACAATCTCTGTGTCGAAGCGCTCGGCATGCTTTTGCATACGCTCCATGAGTGCTGGACCTGTGAGTCCTTCGACGTCACCGGGCCAGTTGTCCACTTCAGTAGTGGTGGTCAATTGGCCGCCGGGCTGGATACCAGTAATCACGACAGGCTTGAGGTTGGCGCGCGCAGCATAGACGGCAGCGCTGTATCCAGCCGGGCCGGAGCCCAGAATGATCAATCGGGAATGCTTGACTTCGCTCATAAAAAGGCCTCATAAGTCTTTGTCACGAAAGAGAATGCATGCTCCAATTGAGCATCACACAAATCGTTGCCGGCTATGCTACACCGAAGCATGAGACAGCGGCAAAACGCTGCGGCCACTGCCCGGCGTGCGTGGCATCGCGCGGCCAAACCCGTACAATGGGCGGCAGTTGCGGCCGGCATGATGCCCTCACCGACTCTTGAACGCGCCCAGGGCGCAGGAAAAGACGCGTTTTGAAGAACTCCACGACCAGAGCCCAGACGCCCGTCTGGCGCCAGCAATTGCATTATCGCCTCAAGGAAGGTGCGTTGATCGCGCTGGGCGCACTGTGCCTCTACCTCTGGATGGCACTGCTGACCTACGACTCTTCCGACCCGGGCTGGACGCACACCAGCAACGTCGAGCAAGTGCAAAACGCGGCTGGACGCCTCGGGGCCTGGTTCGCAGACATCCTGTTCATGGCTCTGGGCTATTTCGCCTATGTGTTTCCGCTGCTCCTGGCCGTCAAGACGCTCCAGGTGTTCCAGCATCGCCACGAGCCGATCGACTGGAGCGGCTGGTTGTTCTCCTGGCGGCTCATAGGACTGGTTTTCCTGGTGCTTTCCGGGGCGGCGCTCGCGGATATCCATTTCCAGGATCATGCAGGGTTGCCAGCCTCGGCAGGTGGTGCGTTAGGCGAAAGCCTCAGCCACCTTGCGGTCGCGGCGCTCAATGTGCAGGGCAGCACATTGCTGTTTTTTGCCTTGTTCCTTTTTGGCCTGACCGTATTCACCGACTTGTCGTGGTTCAAGGTGATGGACCTCACGGGCAAGATTACCCTCGACCTCTTCGAGTTGATCCAGAGCGCGGTGAACCGCTGGTGGAGTGCCCGTGCCGAACGCAAGCAGCTGGTGGCGAAGTTGCGTGAGGTGGAAGATCGGGTTAGTGAGGTCGCAGCTCCGGTCATCGCGGACCGCCGCGAGCAGGCCAAGGTCAAGGAACGCTTGATCGAGCGAGAGGAGGCGCTGACCAAGCACATGACCGAGCGCGAGAAACGCCCGGCTCCTGTGATCGCTGCGCCGCCGCCGCCCAAGCCCACCGAGCCAAGCAAGCGGGTGCAGAAAGAAAAGCAGGCACCGCTGTTCATCGACTCGGCCGTGGAAGGCACTCTTCCGCCGATTTCCCTGCTGGATGTGGCTGAGAAAAAGCAGAAGAGCTACTCGCCCGAGTCCCTGGAGGCGATGTCCCGCCTGCTTGAAATCAAGCTGAAGGAGTTCGGCGTTGAGGTTCTGGTGGAGTCGGTCCATCCGGGACCGGTGATTACCCGCTTCGAGATCCAGCCGGCGGCCGGGGTCAAGGTCAGTCGCATTTCCAACCTGGCCAAGGACCTTGCGCGCTCACTGGCAGTTATCAGCGTGCGCGTGGTGGAAGTGATTCCTGGCAAGACCACAGTGGGGATCGAGATCCCCAATGAGGACCGCCAGATCGTGCGCTTCTCCGAAGTGCTGTCTTCGACCGAGTACGACGATGCCAAGTCCCCCGTCACTCTGGCCCTTGGTCATGATATTGGTGGTAAACCGATCATCACCGACCTGGCGAGAATGCCTCACCTGCTGGTGGCTGGTACGACCGGTTCTGGTAAGTCGGTTGGGGTCAACGCCATGATCCTGTCGATCCTGTTCAAGTCCACGCCCGAGCAGGCGCGGATGATCATGATCGACCCGAAGATGTTGGAACTCTCCATCTACGAAGGCATTCCGCACCTGCTTTGTCCGGTGGTCACTGACATGAAGGAGGCCGCCAACGCGCTGCGTTGGAGCGTGGCCGAGATGGAGCGGCGCTACAAGCTGATGGCCGCCATGGGGGTGCGAAACCTCGCCGGCTTCAACCGCAAGGTCAAGGATGCCGAAGAGGCGGGCACACCGCTCACCGATCCCCTTTACCGTCGCGAAAGCATGGACGACGAGGCGCCGTTGCTGAAGACGCTGCCGACCATCGTCGTTGTAGTCGACGAGTTCGCCGACATGATGATGATCGTCGGCAAGAAGGTTGAGGAGCTGATCGCGCGTATCGCCCAGAAGGCTCGTGCAGCCGGCATCCACTTGATCCTGGCGACCCAGCGCCCCTCCGTTGATGTGATCACGGGCCTGATCAAGGCCAACATCCCGACCCGGATGGCCTTCCAGGTTTCGAGCAAGATCGACTCGCGCACCATCCTTGACCAGGGTGGTGCCGAGCAGCTGTTGGGCCACGGCGACATGCTCTACCTGCCGCCGGGGACCGGCCTGCCGATTCGCGTGCATGGAGCCTTCGTGTCCGATGATGAGGTGCACCGCGTGGTTGAGGCCTGGAAGCTGCGCGGCGCTCCAGACTACATCGAGGATATTCTGGCTGGCGTGGAGGAGGGCGGTAGCGGCTTCTCCGGCAGCGGAGAAGGTGGCGAAGGCGGTAGTGAAGGCAGCGAGGACGACCCGCTGTATGACGAAGCTGTGCGCTTCGTGGTCGAAAGCCGTCGCGCTTCGATTTCTGCCGTGCAGCGCAAGCTGAAGATCGGCTACAACCGGGCCGCACGCATGATCGAGGCGATGGAGATGGCCGGCGTCGTGAGCGCCATGAACGGCAACGGTTCGCGCGAAGTTATCGCGCCAACTCCGATGCGCGATTGATTCGAAACCGATTTCTTGACGAGGATTTCCATGCGACTGATCCGCATGCTGCTGATAGCTGTACTGGGTCTTGGCGCCCTGCAGGTGCAGGCCGATGACAAGGTGGCCATCAGCCGCCTGACCGAAATGCTGAACAATGCACAGACCATTACCGGGCGTTTCTCCCAGCTGACTCTGGACGGCTCCGGGACCCAGCTTCAGGAAACTTCCGGCGAACTCTCACTCAAGCGTCCGGGCCTGTTCCGCTGGCACACCGACGCGCCGATGGAGCAGTTACTGGTTTCCAATGGTGAGAAGGTCTGGCTCTACGATCCTGATCTGGAACAGGTCACCATACAGGCCCTCGACCAGCGTTTGACCCACACTCCGGCGTTGCTGCTTTCTGGTGATGTCTCGAAGATCAGCGAGAACTTCGACATCACTCACAAAGAGGGCGGCGACGTGGTGGACTTCATCCTCAAGCCCAAGGCCAAGGACACACTGTTCGACACCCTTCGCCTTTCGTTCCGCAGCGGTGTGATCAATGACATGCAGCTGATCGACAGTGTCGGCCAGCGCACCAACATTCTGTTCCTCGGGATCAAGATGAATCAGGCGATCGACACTGCCCAGTTCAACTTCAAGGTCCCTGAGGGCGCCGACGTCATTCAGGAATAAGCTGCTTTGCCCATGGACCTGTTCCGCTCCGAACCTATCGCTCAGCCGCTGGCCGCGCGTTTGCGCGCGACCAGTCTGGACGAGTACGTCGGGCAGGAGCACCTGTTGGCTCCCGGTAAGCCGCTGCGCGAGGCGCTGGAACAGGGGGCGCTTCACTCGATGATTTTCTGGGGGCCTCCAGGTGTCGGCAAAACCACCCTGGCCAAGCTCCTGGCGCAGGTTACCGATGCGCATTTCGAGACCATTTCCGCAGTGCTCTCCGGCGTCAAGGAAATACGCCAATCGGTGGAGATGGCCAAGCAGCAGGCAGCTCAGTACGGCCGCCGCACCATTCTCTTCGTTGACGAAGTCCATCGATTCAACAAGTCGCAGCAGGATGCGTTCCTGCCGTACGTCGAAGATGGCACGCTTATCTTCATCGGCGCCACGACCGAGAATCCTTCGTTCGAGCTGAACAACGCATTGTTGTCCCGGGCCCGCGTCTATGTGCTCAAAAGCCTGGATGAGCCTGCCCTGCGTAAGCTGGTGGCGCGCGCGCTCAGCGAGGACAAGGGGCTCGGCAAGCGGCGCCTCAGATTGCCTGAAGAGAGCTTTGGCATCCTCATGGCGGCTGCTGATGGTGATGGTCGTCGACTGCTCAACCTGTTGGAGAATGCCGCGGACCTGGCCGAGGACGGCGGCGAGATGGGTGTCGAGCTGCTCCAGAACCTTCTGGGTGACAGCCGGCGTCGATTCGACAAGGGCGGTGAAGCGTTTTACGACCAGATTTCGGCTCTGCACAAATCGGTTCGGGGCTCTGACCCAGATGCGGCGCTCTACTGGTTTGCGCGAATGCTCGATGGTGGATGCGACCCACTGTATATCGCCCGCCGGGTGGTGCGCATGGCCAGTGAGGATATCGGTAACGCTGACCCACGGGCCCTGAGCCTGTGCCTGTCTGCCTGGGATGTCCAGGAACGCCTGGGTAGTCCCGAGGGAGAGCTTGCAGTGGCCCAAGCCATCGTTTACTTGGCCTGCGCACCCAAAAGCAATGCCGTATACATGGCTTTCAAGGCTGCAATGCGCGACGCTGCAGAGAACGGTTCGCAGGAAGTCCCGCTGCACCTGCGCAATGCGCCGACCCGGTTGATGAAGGAGCTTGGCTATGGCGAAGAGTATCGCTATGCCCACGATGAGCCCGAGGCCTATGCAGCCGGTGAGGATTACTTCCCCGAACACCTGGAACCACGTCGTTACTATCAGCCCGTGCCGCGAGGCCTGGAGCTGAAAATTCGTGACAAGTTGCAACACCTGGATGCGCTGGATCGGGCCAGCCCGTGGCAAAGGAGAAAGCCTTGACCGGGCTCATCCTCGCAGTTGCTGCCGGTGGCGTAGCCGGAACCCTGTTGCGTTTTGCCGCCGGCAATCTCATCGCAGCCTACTGGCCACGCTACTTCTACGCCGGTACCCTTGCCGTCAATATCGTCGGCTGCTTTCTGATCGGTTACCTCTATGGGTTGTTCCTGGTGCGCCCGGACGTGCCTGTGGAGGTCCGCTCCGGGCTCATGGTCGGATTCCTGGGTGGCCTGACGACTTTTTCATCCTTTTCCCTCGATACGCTGCGTTTGCTGGAAAGCAGCCAGATGCCGTTGGCACTGAGCTACGTGACGCTGAGCGTATTGGGCGGCCTGCTCGCCACCTGGGCGGGCTTGATACTGACGAAACTCTGATAGACGAGAACCTGACATGCTCGATGCCAAACTGGTCCGTACCCAGACTCGGGAAATCGCGGAACGCCTCGCCACCCGTGGCTTTGAACTGGATGTAACGCGCCTGGAAACGTTGGAGAACCAGCGCAAGGCCGTGCAGACTCGCACTGAACAGCTGCAGGCTGAGCGCAATGCCCGTTCCAAGTCCATCGGTCAGGCCAAGCAGCGCGGCGAAGACATTGCACCGCTGCTGGCCGACGTGGATCGCATGGGCACCGAGTTGGACGAGGGCAAGCGTGAGCTGGAGAACATCCAGGCCGAGCTGGACAACTTGCTGCTGAACATCCCGAACCTGCCGCACGAGTCGGTGCCGGTTGGCGAAGATGAAGGCGCGAACGTCGAGGTTCGTCGCTGGGGCACTCCGCGCAGTTTCGACTTCGAAATCAAAGACCATGTGAGCCTGGGCGAGCAGCACGGCTGGCTGGACTTCGAGACCGCTGCCAAGCTCTCTGGCGCTCGCTTTGCCTTGTTGCGCGGCCCTATCGCCCGCCTGCATCGTGCCCTGGCGCAGTTCATGATCAACCTGCACACCGCCGAGCATGGCTACGAAGAGGCTTACACCCCCTACCTGGTGCAGGCGCCTGCGTTGCAGGGTACAGGCCAGCTGCCGAAGTTCGAGGAGGACCTTTTCAAGATCTCCCGCGAAAACGAAGCCGATTTCTACCTGATTCCCACGGCGGAAGTCTCGCTTACCAACATCGTGGCCGGTGAAATCCTTGAGGCCAAGCAACTGCCGCTGAAGTTCGTTGCGCATACCCCGTGCTTCCGCAGCGAAGCTGGTGCGTCTGGCCGTGATACTCGCGGAATGATCCGCCAACACCAGTTCGACAAGGTCGAGATGGTGCAGATCGTCGAGCCGTCGAAGTCCTATGAAGCGCTGGAAAGCCTGACCGGTAACGCCGAGCGCGTACTGCAGTTGCTTGAGCTGCCTTACCGCGTGCTGGCCTTGTGCACGGGTGACATGGGCTTCGGTGCTACCAAGACCTATGACCTGGAGGTCTGGGTGCCGAGCCAGGACAAGTACCGCGAGATTTCGTCTTGCTCCAACTGCGGTGACTTCCAGGCGCGCCGCATGCAGGCGCGCTACCGCAATCCGGAAACCGGCAAGCCGGAGCTGGTGCATACCCTGAATGGCTCGGGCTTGGCAGTTGGCCGGACCCTGGTGGCGGTGCTGGAAAACTATCAGCAAGCAGACGGCAGCATCCGTGTGCCGGAAGCGCTTAAACCCTACATGGGCGGCATCGAAGTCATCGGCTGAGTGCCAAGTCCCCACATTGTGTGGGGCTGATGGAAAGGATCTCTGCCCGCGTTGCGACCTGGTTGCCCGCGGGCGGTCATCGTTGAACTCGCCCTAAACCTGTTAACGCAAGAAGGCCTGTCTATGGATTTCCTACCGCTGTTCCACAATCTTCAGGGGCGCCAGGTGCTTGTGGTCGGTGGTGGCGAGGTCGCGCTTCGCAAAGCGCGGCTGTTGGTTGATGCGGGAGCCCGATTGCAAGTGGTGGCGCCTGAACTTGACGAGCAGCTCGTGGAGATGGCCGTTGCAAGTGGCGGTCAATGTCACCAGCGTGGCTACGATGTAGTAGACCTCGATGGCTGCGGCCTGGCTATAGCGGCAAGCGATGACGAGGCCTTGAATGCACAGGTCTCGGTCCACGCCCAGGCGCGTGGTATTCCAGTCAACGTGGTGGATGCGCCGAGGCTCTGCAGCGTGATTTTCCCGGCCATCGTCGACCGCTCCCCACTGATCGTGGCGGTATCCAGCGCGGGCGACGCGCCGGTGCTCGCCCGACTGATCCGGGCCAAGATCGAGACCTGGATTCCCGCCACTTATGGTCAGCTCGCCGGGTTGGCAAAGAAGTTCCGGGACCAGGTAAAGGCATTGCTCCCGAATGTGCAGCAGCGCCGGGTGTTCTGGGAGGAGGTGTTCCAGGGGCCCATTGCGGATCGGATGCTATCTGGCCAGGCGACAGAGGCCGAACGCTTGCTCGCCGAGAAAGTAGCCGGCGGAGCGCCAAAAGCGCTAGGCGAGGTCTATCTGGTTGGCGCTGGCCCAGGGGATCCCGATCTGCTCACGTTCCGCGCACTGCGTCTGATGCAGCAAGCTGACGTGGTGCTCTATGACCGCTTGGTCGCGGCGCCAATAATCGAGCTCTGCCGGCGTGATGCGGAGCGGATCTACGTCGGCAAGCGCCGCGCTGATCATGCAGTCCCTCAGGACGAGATCAACCGGCTTTTGATTGAACAGGCGAAGCTCGGCAAGCGCGTGCTTCGCCTTAAGGGCGGTGACCCGTTCATTTTCGGCCGTGGCGGCGAAGAAATCGAAGAGCTGGCGGCCAATGGCATTCCTTTCCAGGTGGTCCCGGGGATTACGGCGGCGTCTGGTTGCTCGGCCTATGCTGGGATACCACTGACCCATCGAGACTATGCCCAGTCCGTTCGCTTTGTCACCGGACACCTGAAGGATGGCAGTTGCGATCTGCCATGGGCCGATCTCACTGCCCCGGGCCAGACGCTGGTGTTCTACATGGGGCTGGTCGGGTTGCCGATGATCTGTGAGCAGCTGGTCAAGCATGGACGCTCGGTGGATACGCCCGCCGCACTCGTCCAGCAGGGCACCACCAGCAAACAGCGAGTCTTCACCGGCACCTTGGCCAACCTGCCGAAGCTGGTGGCTGAGCATGAGGTCCACGCCCCGACCCTGGTGATTGTCGGCGAAGTGGTGAGATTACGCGACAAGCTGGCCTGGTTCGAGGGCGCTCAGGGCAATGCCCGAGCTTGACTCAGCGCCGGTTGCACTCTGCGCCCTGGCGGCAGATGATCGCGATCATGCGGAGCCTCGAAAGTCTGTGCAGGCCCCAAAGGGATCACGCCGGTTGGGTTGATGGTGCGATGGCTCGCGTAGTAGTGGCCTTTGATATGGGTGAAATCCACCGTCTCTGCCACGCCTGGCCATTGGTACAGCTCTCGCAGCCAACCTGATAGGTTGCGATAGTCAGCGATCCGCTTCAGGTTGCACTTGAAGTGGCCGTGATATACAGCGTCGAAGCGGATCAGGGTAGTGAACAGTCGCCAGTCTGCTTCAGTGAGGCGCTCGCCTGCCAAGTAGCGTCGACGTTCCAATAGGGCGTCCAAATAGTCGAGCTCCTCGAACAGTGTCTGGAATGCCTCGGCATAGGCCGTTTGTGTCGTGGCGAAGCCAGCGCGGTAGACACCGTTGTTCACTGCCGGGTAGATCCGCTCGTTCAGGGCATCGATCTCGCCCCGAATTGACTCGGGGTAGAAATCCAACCGGTTGCCAGTGAGGTGGTCGAAGGCACCGTTGAACATGCGGATGATTTCAGATGACTCGTTGCTGACGATACGACCCGACTGTTTGTCCCAAAGCAAAGGCACCGTGACACGGCCGCTGTACTCGGGGCTATCCAGGGTGTAGCGCTGGTGGAGGAAATCAAGTCCGTCCAGCTTGTCGCCCGTTGAGCCGAAGGCCTGGTCGAAGGTCCAGCCATTTTCCAGCATCAGCCAGCTGACGACTGAGACATCAATGAGTGACTCCAGGCCTTTGAGTTTGCGGAATATCAGGGTTCGATGGGCCCAGGGGCAGGCCAGTGATACATAGAGGTGGTAACGACCAGCTTCGGCCGGAAATCCGCCAACACCCGAAGGTCCAGGTTCACCGTGAGGGGTTATCCAGTTACGCCGCCGGGCGCTTTCTCGCTGGAAGCGTCCATCCTTGGCGGTGTCGTACCACTTGTCATGCCATTTACCGTCAACGAGCAGGCCCATGAGCTGTCTCCGAAATTGTGTTCGGTCTCAGTCTATCGGGCGCTGCTCGATAAAAAAGCGCAAATAACCGGGCTTAACTATCGATCAGACTGATCTCTTGCGGATATCCCAGCGACGCTGGGCTTCCTCGAAGGCCTGTTCGCGTTCGTAGCCTAGGCCGCGCAGGGCAAGCGCCATGGTGGAGATGACAGCAAGGCGGCCGTAATGGTCTTCGGCCTCACCATTCCATACGGTTACTAATTGCGCGGCGTCCAAGCGCTCTGGTTTGACGTGACGTTGGGGGGAGAGTGCCGGCCATTCCTCATCCCAGGCCTTGCCAGTGGTGGTGCCGTAAAGGTGGCACGTACCGTCGGGATTGACCTCGATCTCGCCGCCTTCGCCCTTGATGACAATGGCGTGGTCACCTAGCAGTTGGCTAGCTTCGCGATGGACCGCCTGGTAGCCAGGGTGGAAGATGCTCTGCAGCCCGCAGCGAGCCTGGAGCGGATTGAGGATGCGCGCCAATGAGTGAATCGGTGAGCGTAGCCCGAGGGTGTTGCGCAGGTCGATCATCCGCTGAAACTGGGGCGCCCAGGCGCTGAGTGGTATGAAGGCCAGTCGACGTTCGTCCAGGGCTTCGGCGACCTCCGTCCAGTCCATGCACAGTGGTATATCCAGCAAGTCCAGCAACTGCTCGCTGTAGAGGCGCCCTGCGGTGTGGGCTCCGCCGCCGTGGAGCAGGATGCGAACTCCGGAATCAGCCAAAGCCCTCGCGGCGAGCAGGTACCAGGGCAGGTGGCGTTTCTTGCCGGCGTAGGTGGGCCAATCGAGGTCCACGGCAATTTCGGGTGCTGGGTTGCGTTGGCGGAAGGCTTCAGTGAAGCCGGCCAGTTCCTCCGCATTTTCTTCCTTGTGCCGCAACAACATCAGGAAGGCGCCGAGCTGCGTATCTTCGACCGCGCCATCGAGCAGCATGCCCATGGATTCGCGGGCTTCTTCGCGGGTCATGTTGCGGGCGCCGCGCTTGCCCTTGCCGAGGATGCGCACGAATTGGGCGAAGGGATGTTCTGGAGGAGTGACGAGGTTCATAGGCAATTGGTCGGTTTCGGCAGGCCGGCGAGCTTGGCGGCAAGCTTGGCCGGGGCGCCCTTGAAGAGGCGGTTTAGGTGGAGGCTGTTGCCCTTTTCCGGGCCGAGCTTTTGCGCGACGTACTTCACCAGCGGGCGGTTGGCCGGCGAGAGCTGGAACTCCGCATAGAACCTGCGCAATAGCTCGATGATCTCCCAATGCTCCGGCTGCAGCTCCAGCTCTTCTCGTTCAGCCAAAGCTCTGGCGACAGCTGGGTTCCAGTCCCCGAGTTCCTGCAGGTAACCGTCCTTGTCCAGCGCGATGCTGTGGCCGTCGATCAATAGTTCGTTCATAGCCAGCTGTTGACCTTGTCGTAGTGGCAGCAGAGGTCGACGAAGGCGGGGTAATCCAGAACTTGCAGGCGTGTCGGCAGGTCCCGGATGGCGCGTGCTTCGAGGTCTTCAGCCAATGCATACAAGGCAATCAGGTCGGGCATCAGCTCCAGGGCCTGGCGGGGGGGGCTGCCAGGCTGCAGGGCATAGACGGCATCGCCGGTAAGCAGCAGAGCATCCTGTGGCCCCAGCAGGCGCAGGCAGCTGCCTAGTCGACCGTCAGTGAACGGGGAGTGAGAAAGTATGTGCAGGGTGGCCATCAGAGTGTGATCACCTGGTCGTAGCGGTCGATAAGGGCGGTGAGTGCACTGTCGTCCAGCACCTCCACCGCAAGGTTCAAGGTGGCCGCGTCGAGTCCACGCTCTTGCAGGCTCTGTGCCGATACGTAGAGCGACTCTACACCGAAAAGCGGCAGCGCCTGGAGGTTGGCGGTAAGGTCTTTCTGCTGCAGGGAGCCCGGCTTTTGGCTCGCCACCAGCTGGAAGACGCCATCATCGAGGAACAGCATGCCCAGCGGCAGGTCGAAGGCGCCGCCGGCCAGGGCGATGTCCAGGGTCTCGCGAGCGCCAGGCCCGGTCCAGGGGGCCTGGCGGGTAATGATCAGCATCGACTTCATTTCAATTGCCCCCGAAACAGACCAGGCGGTCCGCCAGTTGCGCTGCCTCGTGCAACTGGCCGAGGCCGGACAACTCCCAGCCCTCGGCCAGATTGGCGGCGGGTCTGTCGTAGCGTTGCGCCTCTTCGGAGTTGAGCACGCCCCGACGGAGCGCTGCGGCAATGCAGACGATGCCATCGAGTCGGTGCTCGCGGACGAAACGGCTCCACTCCGAGGAAAAGTCCAGCTCGTCCTGTGATGAAACCACGTTCGCCGACGCGCTGTGCACGCCATCCTGGTAGAAGAACAGGCGCACGATTTCGTGACCTCCCTCCAGCGCTGCCTGGGCAAAGCGCAGGGCGCGCCGGGAGGAGGGCGCGTGGGGTGGAGCGAAGAGGGCAATGGCGAATTTCATGGACGCTTCGAAACTAGGATTGGGAACGAATGGAATGATACGGCAGACGTTGCCATTTGCCGTTGCAGAGACAGAAAAAAGCCCGCCGAGGCGGGCTTTTCTGCTTGCGCTGTCGATCAGTCGTCGCTGCTGAACACACCGATCAGCTGCAACAGACTGATGAACAGGTTGTAGATCGACACATACAGACTGATGGTGGCCATGATGTAGTTGCGCTCGCCACCGTGGATGATCGCGCTGGTCTGGAACAGGATGCAGACCGAGGAGAAGACCACGAAGCCTGCGCTGATCGCCAGCTGTAAGCCGCTGATGTTGAAGAACAGGCTCACCAGCGTTGCACCAATCAGGACGAAGAAGCCCGCGGTTATGAATCCACCCAGGAAACTCATGTCCTTGCGGGTGGTCAGCACATAGGCGGACAGGCCGAAGAACACCAGCGCTGTCATGGCAAATGCGGAGCTGACGACCTCGCCACCATTGGGCATGCCCAGGTACATGTTGAGGATTGGGCCAAGGGTGTAACCCATGAAACCGGTCAGGGCGAAGGTCGAAACCAGACCCCAGGCGGAATCACGCAGCTTAACCGTCAGGAAGAACAGGCCGTAGAAACCGATCAGCACCACGAAGATGCTTGGGTACGGTACGCGCATCTGTTGAGCGACGTAGGCAACCAGACCGCTGAACGCGAGCGTCAGGGCCAGAAGGCCGTAGGTATTGCGCAGGACGCGGCTGACCTCCAGCTGTTCGGCCTGGGCCTGGTTGAGGGCGTAGTTCTGTTGATTCATCGCGACACTCCCGAAATTGGATTTCCGTGACCTCAGTCAGGGAATGAGCATAACAGAGAGCCTTGCATGTTGAATTGCAAGAGTTTGACAGCGTGTTGCGTTCCGGTACTATGGCGGCCCGCGCAAGCGGAGGTTTCAAGGCAGCGATGTTGAGAACCTCTGTACGACGCATTTGGAAGCGTGGCCGAGTGGTTTAAGGCAGCGGTCTTGAAAACCGCCGACGGGCAACTGTCCTAGAGTTCGAATCTCTACGCTTCCGCCATATTTTAGCGTCAAAAGCCCCGTAAATCGGGGCTTTTGCGTTTCTGGGCTGCTGGTAGCCATCTCGCTCCTCTGTCTGGCTCCTGATCATGTCGAAGCCTAACCACTTAACCGCTAGTTCGCTCAGTTCGCTCAGTACGCCAGTGCGGCGCATCGCTTCGACCACCTCCTTCAGTCGGCCGGCAAATTCCGCTCGCCGGGTTCGATTACCGCTGCCTGGGGTGCCCCGTACAACGGTTTGCCGACAACTTTGACCGCCGCCCCCTGTTTGGCAGATCCATGATCATCTGCAGGTAATTGATAACAGCGTTCATCTCCTCGCCACGCCACCTGACAGCTTGAGATACGTCTACTTAACGGATTTCAGGTCAGCCGACAGGCGAGCCAAAACGCCGACGACTGATGATTTACATTTTGATACAAATGCATTTAAGTCGTGTTATTGACGTTTTGCGGCGCTAATCCAACGAGCAAACGCTCAATTGGCCGAAATTATCACTGGTGCAGCTGTTCCCAGAAGCGCCGAATACGGTGCCATCTCCAGTGCTGAGCGGCAGCTAGTGGAGATAGTCATGAAACGCCTTGAGAGCGAGCACGCGACGAATCGCCTGGAGGATTCGAACGGGAGGGAGGACAGAAGGACATTCTTGAAACTGACGGCAGCGACGATGGCGGCGCCGCTACTCTTGAATGGTCGACAGGCTCGCGCGGTGACCGTGCCCATCATTCCGCCCAGTCCGCCCACGGTGCCTTGGGCTCATGAGCTGCCCAAACAGGTGAGTCCTGCCCCACACGTTGCAGCACTCAATCCGGCACCAACTGAGACGGCAAATATTGCAGCCGGCGAGGCGGGGCGTAATCCGCATCAACGTTGGGCTCAGTTCGCCCCCTATGCGGAGTATTACGAGATCAACGCAACTGAGCGGACCGATTGGGTGTACAGCCCTTCCTATCCGCCACAGCGGATCTGGGGTTATCAGTCGACAATCCCGGATACGACCATGCCCAGTGCGACCTTTCACGGTCACTACGGGCTCCCCATCCTGTGCCGCATCTACAACAAGTTGCCGCAGAATCACGTGGGTTTCGGCACTCCTGAGATCTCTACGCACTTGCACAACTTGCATACCGGATCAGAGAGCGATGGCTTTCCCGGCGACTATTACAGCCCCAACAAGGCTGGACCGACGCTGACTGCCAAAGGAAAGTTCAAGGATCATCTGTATTCGAATGTGTGTGCGGGCTTCGAGGCGCGGCAGGACCTGAAGGGGGACTACAGGGAGGCCTTGGGCACGCTCTTTTATCATGACCATACCCTGGACTTCACAGCGCCCAATTTGTATCTCGGGTTGGCGGGGTTCTACCTCCTGTTCGACGATTTGGATTCTGGTAACGAGGCTGATCCGAGCCCTACTGCGCTTCGCTTGCCGAGTCATCCCTACGACTATCCCTTGAACTTCAATGATCGGCGCTTCGATGCATCCGGCAAGCTGTACTACGACCAGGTAAATCCCGAGGGCGTGCTCGGAGACAAGGTGCTGGTCAATGGTCGCATCGAGCCCGTGCTACGAGTGGCTGCCAGGCGCTATCGTTTCCGCTTGCTGAATACCGGACCGAGTCGCTTCTATGAGCTCTTCCTGGTTTCGCCGAGTGACGTGGTTCAGAAGTTCACCCATATCGGTAACGACGGCAACCTCTTCCCAGCACCGCTGTTAAACCAAACCAGCATCCGCCTGGGCGTTGCCGAGCGTGCCGACATCGTGGTCGACTTCTCCCGCTATCTGATCGGGACCCAGCTCTACCTGGTCAATCGGCTGCGCCAAGAGGAGACCAGGGGGCCGAAGGATGTGAAGGAACCCGGCGTCCGTGTTCTGAAAATCATCGTCGACCGTTACCCGCCGTCCCAGGATCTCAGTCGGGTCCCGAGCGTGTTGCGCCCGTTGCCGCCTATTTCCCAGGCCGAAATCGACTCTGCCCATGTCAGGCGGTGGATCTTTGAAAGAACAAATGGGATGTGGGCGATCAATGGCAAGTTCGTCGACGTAACCAACCCACGAGCACAGATCCCCAAGGGGGCCAACGAGATCTGGGAGCTGGTCAATCCCGAGGATGGCTGGTCGCATCCGATTCACATTCACTTCGAAGAGGGTCGAATCCTCAGCAAGACGATCAAGGGTGTAAACGTGCCGTTAACGCCCCATGACCAGGGGCGCAAGGACGTTTACGTCCTTGAGCCTTTCGCGACGCTACGGGTGTTCCTCCGGTTCCGTGACTACAAGGGCAAGTACGTCATGCACTGCCACAACCTGATCCACGAAGACCACGCCATGATGCTGCGGTGGGACATCGTCTAGAGCGTATCGCGGAGCTTTCCCATTAAGCGGGAGGAAACATCATGAATACGCGGAGAAATCTATTGGTAGGACTGGGGAGTTCAGCCGCCGTTCTTGCGGGTTGGGCAGCGATGCAGGGCGGTACGGAGGAGAGCGGGAGCGATTCGGTTGTCATGCGAGGTGGTGAGGTGTTTCCGAACGTCATACTGGTCACCCATGAAGGGCGAAAGGTGAGGTTTTACGACGACCTGATTCGCGGCAAGGTGGTCGCCTTCAACATGATGTACACGGAGTGTTCGGGCAAATGTCCGACCATGACGGCCAATCTGCTCCGGCTTCAGCAACTGTTGGGCGATCGTGCTGGGCGCAGTGTCTTTATGTACTCCATTACCTTGCAGCCGCTGATGGACACCGCTGAGGTACTTCGGGCTTACGTTGAGAAGCACCGTATCGGTGTAGGTTGGCAGTTCCTGACCGGTGAGCCGGAAGCTGTTGAGGCGGTGCGTTTCAGCCTGGGCTTCTATGACATCAATCCGGAAGTGGATCGCAACTTGAGCAGTCATACCGGGTTGGTCAGGGTGGGAAATGACAACCTTGAGCGATGGACCATGGCGCCGGCTCTGACTGAGCCCATGCACATACTGTCGACGCTCAATCACGTTGATCCGTCTGAAATACTGACAGTTTGATCCGACGGGGAGATCGGCCCGTTCTGTGCTGTGACGGGCCGGTCGTTGTTATGGCTGGTTTGTCGGGGCGGCGTCTGGCGGGGTTGCTCGCGCTTATGATGAAAAAATGCTCTTATAATCGTCGATAATTCGGCATCAGGAACAATTTTTCAGGAATGATGCAGGGTGCCTTGTTCGATATTTTGACGCTTGTGGATTGACGGGCAAGCAATGGGCTCTAGGTGTAACTCGTGTCATTTGCTAATGTGGCGAACATTCAAACAAGCTTGCTGCCACTGCGGCGCGCGATGCACTGAAGAGGTGTCGCTTGATAAGGGTACTGGTGGTCGATGACCACGATCTGGTGAGAACGGGGATAACTCGCATGCTGGCCGATGTAGACGGCTTGCAGGTGGTGGGCCAGGCCGAAAGCGGCGAAGAAGCGATCAAGAAGGCGCGTGAACTCAAGCCGGATGTAGTGCTGATGGACGTCAAGATGCCTGGGATTGGCGGTCTGGAAGCCACCCGAAAACTCCTGCGTAGCCACACAGACCTGAAAGTCGTGGCGGTGACGGCCTGTGAAGAAGATCCCTTCCCGACGCGTCTCCTTCAGGCCGGCGCCGCGGGCTACCTGACAAAGGGTGCCGGGCTGGACGAAATGATCCAGGCGATCCGCCAGGTATTCGCCGGTCAACGCTTCATCAGCCCGCAAATCGCCCAGCAGCTCGCCCTGAAGTCGTTCCAGCCGCAAGCCGGGAGCTCGCCTTTTGATCTGCTCTCGGAGCGAGAAATCCAGATTGCCCTGATGATTGCCAACTGCCAGAAGGTCCAGAGCATCTCCGACAAACTTTGCTTGTCGCCCAAGACGGTGAATACCTACCGCTATCGCATCTTCGACAAGCTGTCGATTTCAAGCGATGTGGAGCTGGCCTTGTTGGCGGTGCGGCACGGCATGGTTGATGCCGTCAGTTAAGATGTCCGAATCATTTGATGCCAGCGCATTTCTTGCCGCATGCAGCGGTCGTCCGGGGGTTTACCGGATGCTCGATGCAAGCGGCAAGTTGCTTTATGTAGGCAAGGCAAAAAACCTCAAGAAGCGCCTCTCCAGCTATTTCCGCAAGTCCGGGCTCGCGCCGAAGACAGCTGCACTGGTGGCTCGGATCGAACAAGTCGAAACGACCATCACCGCCAACGAAACCGAGGCGCTGCTGCTGGAGCAGACGCTGATCAAGGAATGGCGGCCGCCCTACAACATCCTGCTACGGGACGATAAGTCCTATCCCTATGTGTTTCTGAGCGATGGCGAATTTCCGCGACTGAGCATTCATCGTGGCGCCAAGAAGTCGAAGGGGCGCTATTTCGGGCCGTATCCTAGCGCTGGCGCCATACGGGAAAGCCTGGGCTTGCTACAGAAAGCATTTCTGGTTCGCCAGTGTGAGGACAGCTACTACAAGAACCGCACCCGGCCTTGTCTGCAGTATCAGATCAAACGTTGCAAGGCCCCCTGTGTCGGTCTGGTCGAGCCAAATGAGTATGCAGAAGATGTTCGACACTCAGTGATGTTCCTCGAGGGGCGCAGCAATGCCCTGGCCCAGGAGCTGTCCAGTGGAATGGAGCAGGCAGCTCAGCGACTGGACTTCGAGCGGGCAGCCGAGCTGCGTGACCAGGTAGCCCTGCTGCGACGGGTCCAGGATCAGCAGAGCATGGAGGGCGGCAATGGCGATATTGATGTCGTGGCAGCGATCGCCACGGCGGGGGGGGCTTGCGTCCATCTGATCAGTGTTCGAGGCGGCCGGGTTCTGGGCAGCAAGAATTTCTTCCCCCAGGTAGCCATCGAAGAAGAGGCGGGCGATGTGCTTGTCGCCTTCTTGGCCCAGTACTACCTGAGCAACCATGAGCGCGACTTGCCTGGCGAGTTGATCGTCAATGCCGTTCATGAAGACGTTCCGACGCTGATTGCTGCCCTCGCCGAGCTGAAGGGGCGGGAGGTCGTGATCAGCCATCGCGTAAGAGGCACCCGTGCACGTTGGCAGCAACTTGCGGTTACCAATGCCGAACAGGCATTGACTGCTCGTCTGGCCAATCGCCAGCACCTGGCTGCGCGTTTCGATGGCCTGGCCGAGGCACTGAGCCTGGACGAGACGCCTCAGCGCCTGGAGTGTTACGACATCAGCCACTCCAGCGGTGAAGCCACAGTTGCCTCCTGCGTGGTATTCGGCCCGGAAGGGCCGCTCAAGTCGGACTACCGGCGTTACAACATCGAGGGCGTAACTGCTGGCGACGACTACGCAGCCATGCACCAGGCCTTGTCCCGCCGCTTCAGCAAGTTGAAGGAAGGGGAGGGCAAGCTGCCCGACATTCTGCTGGTGGATGGCGGCAAGGGCCAGATGGCCATGGCGCGTGAAGTGCTTCAGGAGTTGGCCGTCCCCGAGCTGATTTTGCTGGGCGTGGCAAAGGGCGTTACCCGCAAGCCAGGCTTCGAGACGCTTTACCTCAATGATGCTACCCATGAGTTCACCTTGCCGGCTGACTCGCCCGCGCTGCATTTGATCCAGCAGATCCGTGACGAGGCGCATCGATTTGCCATCACCGGCCACCGCGCGCGGCGTGGAAAGGCCAGGCGTACTTCGAGTCTGGAGGAGGTGGCGGGGGTCGGGCCGAAGCGGCGTCGAGAGCTTCTCAAGCATTTTGGCGGGCTGCAGGAGCTGACTCGTGCGAGCGTCGAGGAAATCGCTAAAGCGCCGGGTATCAGCAAAAAGCTGGCCGAGTCGATTTATGCGGCCTTGCACAGCGAGTAGAATGCGGCCTTCCTTCGGAATCAGCCGTAACGATGAATATTCCTAATCTGCTCACCGTTCTACGCGTCCTGCTCATACCTGTCTTCATCCTGCTGTTCTATCTGCCGTTCTCTTGGAGCTACCTGGCAGCTAGTGCGGTATTCGCAATCGCCGCCGTGACGGATTGGTTCGACGGTTACTTGGCTCGTCGTTGGCAGCAGAGCACCCCCTTTGGTGCTTTCCTCGATCCGGTCGCGGACAAGTTGATGGTGGCGGTGGCCCTTGTGCTACTGGTGGAAGAGCACCACACGCTGTGGCTGACTCTGCCTGCAGCGATCATCATCGGTCGGGAAATCGTGGTTTCGGCCCTGCGTGAGTGGATGGCCGAACTTGGCGCGCGGGCACATGTAGCGGTTTCCAACTTGGGTAAATGGAAGACCGCGGCACAGATGGCAGCCCTCGTGATTTTGCTAGGCAACCCACCGCAGTTCACCATGTGGGTCCTGGGTGGTTACTTGCTGCTTATCCTGGCGGCCGCTCTGACCCTCTGGTCCATGCTGCAGTATCTCCTGGCTGCCTGGCCGCACCTCAGTACTGACCCGGAGGGAAAATAAAACTTTTTTGAATCAAGGGGTTGACGGGCAGGTACGATCCTATAGAATGGCGCCCGTCACCAAGACAAAGCGGGAATAGCTCAGTTGGTAGAGCACGACCTTGCCAAGGTCGGGGTCGCGAGTTCGAGTCTCGTTTCCCGCTCCAGATTGTAAAGTTGACGCCGCCAAAAGCGGCGTCTTCGTTTAAGGCCGGATGGCAGAGTGGTCATGCAGCGGATTGCAAATCCGTGTACGCCGGTTCGATTCCGACTTCGGCCTCCATCTAAAAAGCCCTGTAGATCAAACATCTACGGGGCTTTTTTCTGCCTGCGAAAAATGTGGTTTCCGCAACTTTCGCAGGCCATTTCCGCAACTCCCCGTCATTTCGTGGGTTCGACGATCTCGCCCACGCGCCGGTAGACCGTCTTCGTGATCTGCTCCTTGGAGTGCCGAAGCAGGCGACTGGCTCGACCCAGGTCGTCAATCTCGCTGGCAGCTTTCGGGCGGATGTCGCGGAACTGGAATTGCCTGATCCGTTCGGCCAGGCCTAGGTCGCAATCTGCCTCTGCCTTCTTGGCGGCTTCGGTGCGTGCCTCATCCCAGCGGTTCCTCAGCATCGGGTAGCTCATGCGCAGGCCGTTTCCATTGGTGATCAGGTAGGAGCCACGAATGCCGTTCAAGGCCCGGCGCTCCAAGAGTTCATCAATGAACGTGCCGAGCCCCCCTTGCGCCCAACCCCCCCTCATATACCCCCGCTCACAAAGCATTCATTTCAGCAATATCACGCACCACCTGATCTGCAGAACGGTCGAACATCGCCTGCTCCTGTGCATCCAGAGACAACTCGATCACCCGCACAACCCCCTCCGCTGCCAGCACACAGGGGACACCCATGGCAATACCTGTTCGCCCGTACTCGCCCTCGAGAATCGCGACCGCCGGCAAAATGCGGTTCCGTCCATTGGCGATAGCATCCACCATCTGTGCAATTGCTACGCCCGGAGCATCGCAGGCGCTCCCCAGCTTCTTCAAACCCAGAATCTCGCCGCCACCCTGACGTGTGCGCTCCACAATCCGCTCTATCTGCTGACTGGACAGGAAGTGAGACAGCGGCACCGAACCGACCGCACAGTATCGCATCAGCGGCACCATGCTATCGCCATGCCCTCCCAGCACCAGCGCCGTGATATCCCGAGCAGAAAACCCTGTCTCCTCGGCAATGAAACACTTCATGCGCGCTGTATCCAAAACCCCCGCCTGCCCGAACACCCTGTCGCGTCCCAGCCCGCTGAGACACCAAGCCCGATAGGTCAGCACGTCGACCGGGTTCGACACCACCAACACCGTCGCCGCCGGAGCATGACGATTAATATCCAGCATGATGCTATCGAGAATTGGTAGATTGATACTCAATACGTCCTGGCGCGACTGACCAGGCTTGCGGGGCACACCCGCCGTAATCACCACCAGGTCAGAATCCTGAAGCAACTCGGCATTGGACCCGCCGTAAACCCTGGTATCAGAACCTGACTCAACTGCCGCCTGCCAGACGTCCAGCGCCTTGCCCTGTGCCAACTCACCCTGCACATCAATCAACATCAACTCACGACAGAACTCTTCCCGGGCGATGATCTGAGCCGCCGCCTCACCCACCATGCCGACACCCACAATTGATAGCTTGTTCACCTCACACCTCCCCGCGGCGCGCGCCGCCAGCAACACGCCCACCTTTGCAGAAAAGTATTACCCGCTAATGCAAAAAGACCACTCGAAGGTGGCCGAAGCCGTCGCTGATGGGCAGTCCTGGCCCCAGGACATCTCTCCTGCCGACGTTTGCTGGGCAAGTCAGAGTTCGAAAATGGCCTGGCGTAAAGCCGGTCGAAAAAGGGACAGATCTATTTTTCCTACTCCAATGTTCCCTATCGGCCGCTTTCTGCCAGTCGCTTTCTCGGCGGTCCCTGGCCATGTAAGCAGTGCTTAGTGGGAACGAAAATGGGGGGGCACGCGGGACGCAATCTCGCAAACTATTCCCAGTCGTCTGGTCGCTTGTCTTTGCTGGGGGCATTGTTGCTCATGCGCTTCACGTCCGGAGCCGGCACCGTTTCTGGTGGTTTGCTGGGGCCCCTGGGGTTTCGGTTCGGGCGTGCGGACATTCGGGTCTGTGCTCATGGCGTGATCCTCCAGTTGATCGGCTCGATCAAGTTGGGCCGGTCGTTGCGCACATTGCCGACGTCCTTACTGACGGGGAACCACTCGAAGACCTCCGACAGCTCACCTTGCTGCAGGATCATTTCCTCGGCGCGCTCCTTGGGCGTGGCCGGATCCAGCCATTCCTGGGCGAGATCCGGAGCGAACACCACCGGCCGGCGGTCGTGGATGTCGACCATGCCACCCTGGCTGTCCGCAGTGATGATTACGAAGCCGTCATGCTCGCTGGGCTCATGGCCGCCACCCGGGTACTGACCGATGCTCGCGCAGAAGCTCGGCGCGCCATCCTGTCTGCGGATGAAGTAGGGCTGTTTCTTCGGCCCGCCCTCGTTCACCCATTCGAACCAGCCATCGATAGGGCAGAGCGCACGGTGCGGCCAGATGGTACGGAAGAAGGGGCCATGCGCGACCTTCTCAGCGCGGGCATTGGTCGGTGCCGGCTTGTCGGTCGCCCAGTGCGGGCGCCAACCCCAGCGCACCCGCTGGGCTACCAGGTCATCACCCTCGACATTCAGCAGCCGCGCTTGCGCTGTCGGCGGCAGGTTGTACCGGGGCGGGGCTTCCTCCGCCTCTGGATATGGGCTCGGCCAGCCGGTCAGCAGATCGACGATCTCACGGAAGGGGCCGAATTGGGCGATGCGGCCGCACATGACCCTTTCCTCTCCAGGGTTGGAGGGGAAAGGGTAGCCCAGAAACGACGAAGCCCGCACAGGGCGGGCTTTGTCGATGGGGCTGATCCTTCAGCTGGCGGTCATTCTAGATTCGGCTGATGACGGTTTTGTGATGATGACACACTAGCCCTTGGCCTGATCGAATTCGCCTGCGGCCCACTTCTGCGCTCGCCCGTGGGGAGGAGCTCAGTCACGCCAGGCGTGAGAAGCTATTCAGGCCGATAGCTCCAGAGAGAGCCGACGACTCCGCAGTTCCTTTCGATGGAGCCGAGCGCTTCCAGCGCATCGAAATCCTTCGAGCGCCATCCATCAATGTTGGCGTGGATGAGCGCGCGACAGTTTGCTGGGAGTCCGAGGCTCCCGTAACGCGGCGATCCGTTCGGATCCCGGTCGAGGTGCAGTTTCCATCCTGCTGTAAACGAGACCGCGGCGACGATGGCCGTCCATACCAATAGGCCTAGTTTCTTCTTCACGATGTTCCTTTGAGTCCGCGGTTGGGGTGGGAAGGGCAGATGCGGAAAGCCCCGCTCGGAGGCGGGGCCTCTGTATCAGGAGTCTCTAATCAGCCCCCGGTTCAATGTCGATCACGTCGATGAGGCGACTGATTGTGTAGAGCGCTATGCGCCCGCCGTGGGCAGTCTGAGTAAATAGATCCACCAGGTAGGCCTTGCGGAAGGGATTCTCGTGGTCGAGCGCCATCTGCTGCTTCAGGCTCTCATCGGCAAAGCGTACGTTAACCGCATGGTCGGCAAGGTCGTCAACGCGCTCCTTGTCACCGGATTTCGCATTCAGCTTTCTGTTCGCTTGGTCCCAGTAGAAAAGTACTCCTTTGTGCGGGACGCCCTGAGCCACTTCGCTGATGGTATCCAGCCGACTCTTGGCCAAGCCAAGGATGGTTCTGGCCTGAGGCTCGCTAAGCGAGACATTGATGTTGAATGTTCCGCCGCTGATCGTCCCTATGTTCATCTGCGCCCCGTTGTCGTGAATGGTGGGTTTCACGATGTTGGAAATATTCTTGAGCGTTTTCCTCTCGTCGGCAATTTCAGGTCGATCGCCTTTGGAAAGCATCCAGTCGAACAGAGCTTTCAAGTAGGTCGCGTAGTCGCCGACACTCTTCAGTACGTCAAGTAGTGGCGGGGTTCCGGCTAGAAATGGGGCAATGTCTGAAATAAGGCTGCCATTGCTCACGGACGCCATGTTCATCCTGAACGCGGCTTTTTCGTTTTTCGCGACGTGCAGAGCGATGAACTCCTCGAACTCGTCCGCAACAGCCATCAAGCCCTGGGCGTAAGCTTCGGTTGTCACCGGCCTGACGTTCTTGATCTCGTACCTGAGAAGCTCTACTGCCTCATCCATGTTCGCGCCTCACTGCCCCGCAATCTCCCGATACCGCCGCTAGCCGGTCATCAGTGTTCTAACGAACGGATCCAGGTCAGGTTCGCCCTCGGCGCTCCTGACCTGGCCTACGAATATCCACTCATCTCCATCCCATGTGATCAGTTGGCTTTTGGGCCTGACCGTATTGAAGACTACTCGATAGCCGTGCTGCTCTTCGCGAACGACAACGCAGCGCTCGAAGGCGACAAGGGCCCACTCCCTGGGCTGGAGGGTAGGATGAACTGGCATCGTCAGTTCTCCGTGATTTCCCGGTATCGCCTCTGGTACTCCTCGTAGCTCAGGCCCTGTTGCTGCTGGAGCATCTGGAGTTGGTTATGCTGCCATTGGGTCTGGCCGAGCGGAGGGTTGCCAAGCGTTGCTGGCGCCATGACTTGCGGCTTGAGAGTGGCCCCGGCCTTGGTGGGCAGGTCGTACATGGCGCCTGTGGCCGGATCGATGATCAGCATGCCGAGCACGCCGCCTATTAGGAGGTTGCCCCAGTACCAGCCATCAATGCCCGAGTTGACCACGAACTGCTCGTCGGCATACCCGGGCTTGCTGAACTTGACGGTATACATCTCGCCGTCGAAGTAGCCAGCGCTTGAAGCGAGCTTGACGGTGGCCGGCGTGGTGCCGTTGTAGACAACGTTGTCGTCTTCGTCACGGATCTCGATGCTGGCGCCCGATGGCGCGCTGGTGACCTGGACGGGGTAGGTTTCCTCGCTGAAGATGCTGGCGCAGCCAGTGGTCATCAGGGCAATCGATGCTGCGAGCAGAGTGGTGCGCATGGCGACCTCCTTGTCTTGATGTTGGATTGCCATCATAGCCAGCGCTCGCCTTGGCTGGCTATGGGCCGTCCGACAACTTTAAGGCGTTCCGCCTACAGCTTCTTTCCGCTCCACACGTAGAGCACCCTGGCGTGGATAGTCACTTCTGCGACGGACACGGTGCGGTCTTTGTGCTTGGGGTTGTCCGAGATCAGGTCGAAGTGATCGGCGTCTGCTTTCGGCAGGCGCTTGATATAGAGGTGTTCGTCCCAGGTCAGGACGTAGACCCCGTCGCCAGCGAACTCGGTTACGCCGCGGTCGACGATCACCGGATCCTTGTCGTTGATCGTCCCCTCGATCGACTGGCCCCAGCCGGTGATGATCGAGAGGTTCGCGGGGGAGGTGTACTCCAAGCCCAGCCTTTCCAATTGCATTCCGCTGACCACCACGTTGCGGAAGAACTCGGCATAGTCGGCCGGTACCATCACATGCGGTGCATTTTTCCAAGCCATGATCTGCCCTTGCCATCTAGCAGGGATTGTCATTGAGCTACGGTATACCGCTCGTCGTCCCTTGGTGTTACTGCTTGGTTGATGCAAGCGTCCGCTGGGCTATCGAACGCTGCTCGCCTGGAGGCAGAGTTGGAGAAGTGTGCTGCCCAGGTATTGGACTGTATCCAGAAGCAGAAAGAGGGGCTGCGATGATCATTCTCGTCGGAGCAAATCAACGATCACCGCTGTTGTCGCTACCATTAGGCCCACCAGGAAGCCACCAACGGCAGCCTGGATGACTTCAGTGTGTGAGTTGTTTTGCAGCCAACCAATGAAGCCGACGAACAAGGCGATGTTCAGTGGGTAGACTCCAAGCGGCCTCAGCATTCCCTGCCAATCAGGTGATCCCTTGGTTCGTTCTGGCAGTTCCGTGCCTGAGCGTGGCTGCCTGGAAGCCGGGAACTTGCATGAAGGACAGATCAATGCGTCGGCTGGAGTTTGCGCCTCGCAGTGTTCGCAGTACATGCTGATTCTCCTACTAACGCCCAATCTCGAGTAAGACTGCATGGATGAATTAGCCTGATCGAAAAGGCTTCGCCAAAAGGAGAAGACCAGCGGGCTGAAACTCGATATGAGGGGGGCAGGAGGGAGCTGGGGGCATCTGATTTAGGGCGAAAATCGTTTCCGCATCGAAAAGGCAGGCCCGCGCCGTTGCTGGCTTGCAGGCTGGTCATAATCTGATTGTTACGGAAACGAAATTCGCGTAAGCTGTTGAAATTGCGTGGCTTTATGGTCGGAATGCAAATCCGTGTACGCCGGTTCGATTCCGACTTCGGCCTCCATCATAGAAAAGCCCCGTAGATCTTTGATTTACGGGGCTTTTTCTTAAGCTTTGATACTTGGCCTCACGTTCTTGCGACAAGAGGGGGGACTGTTTATAGTCCCGCCTTCGATCGGCGCCCCCAATGGGGTGACCGTTATCTGCCCTGGCAGAGCAGCGCTACCGCCCGGATGGCGAAATTGGTAGACGCAAGGGACTTAAAATCCCTCGCTGGTAACAGCGTGCCGGTTCGACCCCGGCTCCGGGCACCAATAAAATCAAAGGCTTACCGTTTTTGCGGTAAGCCTTTTTTGTTGGGCGATGGCATTTCGTGTCTGTTACGTGTCTGTTAGAGGCGGGACACAAGCGGACGTGGGGCGACACAGGGGTATCGCCCCTAGAGGGGCTACACTTGCAGCGTCGCCGTATCCACGGGGTGCCCTTGCATGGAACCCATCACCGGGTCATCGAATGTCACGCTCGATCCAGTCAGAAATGCCCCAGCGACCCCGCCCCATACCTATCTCGGTGTAGCGGAGAGCATGATCCCCGGCGTCAAGGTACTGGCCGACGCTCCCCCCGCCTGTGCTCCCGCTCTTGCTCTAGTTGCTGCACACGTCTTGGAATGTTTGCTGAAAGCCTACCTGTCCAGAGACGGATCAGATGATGGGCTCAAAACACTCAAGGAAAATGCCATACGTCATAACCTTGAAAAGCTCTGGGCGATGGCTCATTCGCAGGGACTCCAGATTTCGGAGCAGCCCCCGGATTGGGTCGTTACGCTCAGCAGACTGCACAAAAACCCGTACTAACTTCGTTACTCGACTGATGTTCACGGGATCGTTTCGCCAGGAGCCGAACCCATGGCATCTCAATTGCTGGCTTTGTTCCCGTTGGTGCAGGCAAATGGGCGTCTAACCGGCACCAAGTTGTTCGCTTCGGGCCAAAACCCACCCGTTGAACCTAGTCGTTAGAATTCAGCGGTCGATCCCTTAGAATATTCATTGATGGAACAGCTAAGCCACTTTTAAAGGAGCGACTCTTGAGTTCATTTCAGAAAACACGCGCAATGAATCTTATTGGTGCAGTAGGCTTTGCAATTATGGGCGCTGCACTCTTCCTCAATAAGCTGGGCGGGCAATCAGTTGGCTTGCTCGCGATCATCGCTGCCGTGTATGCACTACTGATCTGGATTGCCATTGGTACTGCGAGAGCAGTGTCGATGTCCGGCAGCTACAAACTGCAACGGCAAATGCTGTGGCTCAATTGGGGGCTAATCAGCTTTTACGGATGCGGGGTGGCATTAACGGTATTGGCAACCATTGGATCGATAGATGTTATGAAACGAATGGTGCTAGCAATGACACCTGGAATTCTGATCTTCGTTCTCCTGGGGTTTATAAATATCCGTGATCTTCGCACCAAATTGAGTGAACTCCAGTCATGACCTACGAGAGTGCGCTATCTGAATCACGTAAAGAGGCAGCGATTATTTCACAGCGCCTGCACGGTCTTCGCCTGAAGTCTGATGCTCGATCAAAAACCGCTGCTGCTTGTTTCGCTATCGCACAACAACATCACTCTTCAATATTGATCCTGCTATCGAACCGACCTGCCCTTGAAGCTACCGCAATGGCGCTGCTACGACTTTTATTGGAGGCTACATTGCGCGGCCTTTGGGTTTCCCGTTGCGCAACGGATGAGCAGGTAGACCGAATTGCAACCGGGGCAAAGAGACAGGTCGACATGGCGAGTGTCATCACTGAACTCGGGAAACTATTCAATCTCAAATCGGCCCGTAGCATTCTTTACGATAAGGCCTACCATGTCCTGTCTGCATATACCCATACCTACGAGCAGCAAGTACAACGCTGGATATGTACGAATGATATCGAGCCAAATTACCAACCCGATGAAATAGTGTGCTTACTGGAAAGAGCAACAGACGCGATGCGACTTGCAGCTGAAGGAGTGAGGGCGATCACAGTCATGGATAAAGACAAGCCCTAAAACGTCATCCCAGGTCTATAAATGTCTGCTTTGGCTCCAGCGCGCCCGGTCACCTGATGGCCTACCCTCGCCGACTCCCCGTCATCCAGTAGGAAGCGCTCATCGAGTAGAGCGCCTCGGGCCTGAGCCGGGTCTAGTGGAGCAAGACAGGTTCGAATTCTCCTCACCCATCAGACTAAAAGGCAGTCCAGCGGACTTCCGGACAGATATTCATCGGCCCAGGCAAGGCGGCCGGCTGGTTAGGCTCCATACACTTCACTACGAGTAAATCGCGCACAACAATAAACGCGAGAAGTAGTGATGAACCTATATCAGCCTGACCTCATTACCCAGCACAGTGGCCATATCGGAGCTCGCCAGACCCGTGTCGAGGACGCTGCATTGCTGCGTGGCCTGGGTTGCTATGCCGACGATGCTGCCACCCCGCCCGGTACTCTGCATGCCGCCATTGTCCGTTCACCTCATCCCCATGCGCGCATCACGGCCGTGGACTTCTCCAAAGCGCTGCTGATGAAAGGCGTGCACGGCGTACTCATTGGTGAGGACGTCAGGCGTTGGGCCTTGCCATTCCCGGTCGGCGTGCGCCAGCCGATGGAGCATTGGTGCATCGCCGTGGACAAGGTGCGCTACGTCGGTGAGCCGGTGGCGGTAGTGATCGCCGAGAGCCGTTACCTGGCCGAAGACGCCCTGGAAGGCGTACGTGTCGACTATGAGCTGCTGCCGCCGATCATCGACCCAGAGGCCGCCACCACCGAACAGGCGCCGGTGCTGCATGAGGCAGTCGGCAGCAACGTGGTCAACGAGCGGCATTTCCGCTACGGGGAACCGGAACAGGCCTTCGAGCAAGCGCCGCACCGGGTATCGTTGAAGGTGCGCTTTCCGCGCAGCTCCTGCACCCCCATCGAATGTTACGTGGTGCTTGCCCAGTACGGGCGCGCCACCGGCATCTACGATGTGCTGGCTAACTTCCAGGGACCCTATGCGCTGCACACGGTGATGGCCCGCGCGCTCAACGTGCCGAGCAACCGCCTGCGTCTGCGCACGCCGAAAGACTCCGGCGGCAGCTTCGGTATCAAACAGGGCGTGTTTCCCTACGTGGTAATGATGGGACTGGCGGCACGCAAGGTCGGAGCCCCGGTGAAATGGGTCGAAGACCGCCTCGAGCATCTGCAAGGCGCTTCCTCTGCGACCAATCGGGTCACCGAAATCGAGGCGGCGGTGCAGGCAGACGGTCGCATCACCGCCCTGCGTTATGACCAGATCGACGACTGCGGCGCCTACTTGCGCGCACCGGAGCCGGCCACCTTCTACCGCATGCACGGCAACCTCACGGGTGCCTATGCGATTCGTAATCTGCTGGTGCGCAACCGCGTGGTGCTGACCAACAAGACCCCCACCGGCCTCAACCGAGGCTTCGGCGGCCCGCAGGTGTACTTCGCCCTAGAACGTCTGTTGCAGCATATCGCCGTGCAGTTGGATCTCGATCCGCTGGAGGTGATCCGCCGCAACCTGGTACCGGCCGACGCCTTCCCCTACCGTGCCGCGGCCGGCGCTCTGCTGGATTCCGGCAATTACCAGGCCGGCATCGATTTGGCGATCAAGGACGGCGGTCTCGACGAGTTGTTGCGCCGCCGCGACCAGGCGCGCGGCGAAGGCCGGCTGTACGGCATCGGCTATGCCGCGGTGATCGAGCCGTCGATCTCCAACATGGGCTACATCACCACTGCGATGACTCCCGAGGAACGGCGCAAGGCCGGGCCGAAGAACGGTGCGGTGAGCACGGCGACCATCAACGTCGGCCCGCTCGGTGACGTCAGCGTGCACGTCTCTTCGACGCCCCAGGGCCAGGGGCACCAGACCGCGGTGGCTCAGGTAGTCGCCGATGTGCTCGGCGTGGCGCTGGAGTCGATCGTGGTCAACGTCGAACTGGACACCCAGAAGGATGCGTGGTCGATCGCCTCGGGCAACTATTCCAGCCGCTTCGCCGGCGCGGTGGCCGGGGTGGTCTACCAGGCTGCGCTGAAGGTGCGCGATCGCCTCGCCGCGATCGCCGCCGCGCAACTGCAAGCCAAACCGGAAGACATCCGCTTCGCCGACGGCAAGATCTTCGTCGCTAACGGTGGTCCTTCTGCACCCTTTCACCGCATCGCCGGCGCCACCCACTGGACGCCTGGCCTGCTCCCGCAAGGCGAGCCGGGTGGCCTGCGCGAGACCGCATTCTGGAGCCCGCCGCAGCTCATGGCGCCAGACGACTGCGATCTCATCAACAGCTCGCTGTGCTACGGCTTCGTCTTTGACATCTGTGGCCTGGAGATCGACCGCGTCACCGGCGAGATTCACATTGACCGCTACGTGACGTGCCACGATGCCGGCCGCTTGCTCAATCCCGCGCTGGTCGACGGGCAGATCCGCGGCGGTTTTACCCAGGGGCTTGGCGCGGCACTGATGGAGGAGTTCGCCTATGGCGAGGACGGCAGCTTCCTCTCTGGAACCTTCGCCGACTACCTGGTGCCCACTGCACCGGAAGTGATCGAGCCCGTGATCCTGCATCTGGAAACACCGTCGCCGTTCACCCTCCTGGGGGCCAAGGGCGTCGGCGAGGGCAACAACATGAGCACTCCGGTATGCATTGCCAACGCCGTGGCCGATGCCCTCGGCCGCGCCGACATCCGCCTCCCGCTGACACCTTCGAAGGTGCGCACGCTGATCGGCATCGACGAGCCGCCGCGGCCGGCCGGCATGCAGCAGGACGACGGTTTCGCCACAGAGCCGGCCGGTGGTTCGGCCCTGCGCGCCAACGATGCGGTGGTGATCCCGGCCCCGCCACAGCAGGTGTTCGACACCCTGCTCGACCCGGCCACCCTGGCGGCGATCATCCCCGGCTGCCATGCCCTCGAACTGCAGGGCGAGAATCGCTACCGCGCGGACGTCACCGTCGGCGTCGGCATGATCCGCGCACGCTTCGAGGCCAAGGTCGCCTTGAGCGAATTGGACCCACCGCATTCGTTGCGCCTGTCCGGCTCCGGCACCAGTTCCATGGGCTCGGCCGAGGGCCACGCCAGGGTGCGTTTCGTCGCCTTGGAGAACGGTCACACGCGCCTGGAATATCAATACCAGGTCGCAGTCAGCGGCAAGGTCGCCGCGGTCGGCAGCCGCATGATGCAAGGGGCCTCGAAAGTGATCATTGGGCAGATTTTCACCCGCCTGTCGCAGCGGGTTAGTGGCCAGGCGATCGCCGGTGGCTGGTGGGCGCGCCTGCGTGCGCTGTTCGCCAGGCTGTTCGGCAAGGGAGGTGCGCAATGAAACCGGCTGCCTTCGATTATGTCCGCGCCGAGAGCCGCCGCCAGGTCCTGGAGCTGCTCGCCGAGTATGGCCAGGAGGCGCGCATCATTGCCGGCGGGCAGTCGCTGATGGCGGTGCTGAACATGCGCCTGGCCCAGCCCAAACTGCTGATCGACATCAACCAGGTCGCCGACCTGGACTATATCGAGCTGCGCAAGGATCGTCTGGCGGTTGGCGCGGCGGTGCGCCAGGCGCAGTTGCTGGCGCGGTCGACGCTGGTCGACGAGGTGCCGCTGCTGGCTCTGGCGATGCCCTGGATCGGCCACTTCCAGACCCGCAACCGCGGCACAGTGTGCGGTTCGGTGGCCCACGCCGACCCCAGCGCCGAGCTGCCGCTGTGCCTGGTGACCTTAGGCGGCGAGATCGTCCTGGAGTCGAAGAAGGGCAGGCGCGTGGTCACGGCCGCCGAGTTTTTCCAGGGCATCCTCACCACCGACAAACGCGCCGGCGAACTGGTCGTCGAGGTGCGCTTCCCGCTCAAACGCGAGGGCATCAGCTACCGCTTCCAGGAAATCGCCATGCGCCACGGCGACTTCGCCATCGTCTCGCTGGCCGCCTGTGTCGGCGCCGACGAGGTGCGCCTGGGCGTCGGCGGGGTCGCCGATCGCCCGGTGGTGCGTAGCCTGCCGCGCGGCGCGGCGCTGGCGGATGCGCTCAACGAAACCGCCTGGTCGCTCGACGCCCAGGACGATGTGCACGCCAGCGCGGTCTACCGCCGGCAACTGATTCGCGAGCTGGGTCACCGGCTCATCGAAGGAGTCTGAACATGCGCGCAACCGCCGAACAACGTTTCCCCGTCCGTCTCGAACTCAATGGTCGCTCGCGCGAAGGCCTGGCCGAGCCGCGCACCCAGTTGTGCGATTTCCTGCGCCACGACCTCGGCGCCACAGGCGTCCATGTCGGCTGCGAACACGGCGTCTGCGGCGCCTGCACGGTGCTGGTGGACGGCGTCGCCATGCGCTCCTGCCTGATGCTCGCCGTGCAGGCCCACGAGCGGCGGATCGAGACAGTCGAATCGCTGGCCGACGACGATACGCTGAGCGACCTGCAACAGGCGTTCCGCCGTCATCACGCCCTGCAGTGCGGTTTCTGCACTGCGGGCATCCTCATGTCCTGCGTGGATTTCCTCGAGCGGCAGCCCGACCCGAGCGAGGCCGAAGTGCGCGACATGCTTTCTGGGCACCTGTGCCGCTGTACCGGTTACACCGGCATCGTCCAGGCGGTGCTGGAAGTGGCTGCCCAACGCCAAACGAACGAAGAGGTACAACAATAATGTTCGATCTCGGACGCAGCTTTCTCGCTGCCGTGGAACGCCGCCCGCTGGCCACTGCGGTCAGCGACGGCACAGTGAAAAAAACCTACGAACAGTGGTTCGCCGATATCCAGTGTGCCGCCCACGGCCTCGAGTCACTGGGGCTGGGCAGGGGGGATCGCCTGCTGGTGGCCATGCAGAACCGCTGGCAGATGGCGACCCTGCACTGGGCCTGCCAGTTCGCCGGCATCGTCATGACCCCGCTGAACTGGCGCTCGACTGCCGAGGAGTTGGCCTACTGCATCGAGGATGCGCAGATCCGCGCATTGGCCTACGACGACTCCACCGTTGCCGCGGTCGCTGCCTGCGCGGCCGCGATCGATCTGCCGCGGATCGCCGCGGGTGAGCGCGCCGCAGACGGCGACCTGAGCTTCGCCGAGCTGTGCGCAGAGGCGCCGACAGCGACCATCCTGCGCGCCACGCCCGAGGATTTCTCCCTGCTGCTCTATACCTCCGGCACCACCAGCAAGCCCAAGGGCGTACCGCGCCGGCATCGCGCGGAACGCGCCGCGGCGGTCGCCCATGTGGCGCAGAACCTCTATCGCCACGGCGAGTGCACCCTCGGCGTGATGCCGCTGTACCACACCATGGGCGTGCGCTCGCTGCTGGCCATGGCGCTGATCGACGGGCATTTCGTCTGTGTGCCGAAGTTCGACGTCGAGGCCACCCTGGAGGCTATCGAGCGGGAACAGGTCAGCAACCTGTACCTGGTGCCGACCCTCTATCACATGCTCATCGAGCACCCAGCCTTCTCCCGCGAACAGGTCGCCAGCGTGGAGAAAATCGGCTTCGCCGGCGCGCCAATGAGCGACGGGCTGATGCGCCGCGTCGAGCAGACGTTCCAGCCACAGTTGTTCGTTAACCACTACGGCAGCTCGGAGATCTATACCTTCACCATCGACCAGCAGGCCAGCCGCAAGCCTGGCTCCTCAGGGCGCAGCGCGCTGAACCAGCGGGTGCGGGTGGTGCCGATCGACGCCGAATCGGCACAGGTGCAAACCAAGCCCATGGAGGAGGGCCAGATCATCGCCGACCTGGCCAGTGACGAGGCGTTCGAAGGCTACTTGAACCGCCCCGAAGCCACGGCCAAGGCGCTGCGCGAAGGCTGGTATTTCACCGGTGACACCGGCTATTTCGATGAGGACGGCGACCTGTTTGTCACCGGGCGAGTGGACGACCTGATCATCACCGGCGGCGAGAACGTCAGTCCGGTGGAGATCGAGAACGTGCTCTCACTGCACCCCGCCGTCGAGGAAGTGGTGGTGGTCGGTTTACCGGACGAGCAGTGGGGCAAGATCATCGCTGCCTTCATCAAGCTGCGTGCCGAGGTCAGCGAAAGCGAACTGGATGCCCACTGCATCACCTCCGGCCTGGCCAAGTTCAAGCGGCCGCGGCGTTACCAGTTCACCGAGCAAATTCCCAAATCCCCCGTTGGCAAGGTGCTGCGCCGCGTCTTGCTGGCTCAGTACCAGGAACAGGCCCAAAAAGGCTGACCGCTCATTATCCCGAGGACATCTATCATGCAACTGCAAGCGATCCAGCAATTTCTCGAAACCCCGTTCGACGGCTTCCAGGTCGAGGTCGATGCGGCCCGTGAGCGCGCCGATATCATCCTCAACCGTGCGCCGCTGAACGTCATCTCCATGGGCCAGCGCGACCAGCTGCGCCAGGTCTTCGAAGCGCTTGACGCACATCCGCAGGTGCGCGTCATCGTGCTGCGCGCGGTGGGCGAGCACTTCTCCAGCGGCGGCGACATCAAGGGCTTCCTCGAGGCCTCGCCGGAGCACGTCTCCAAACTGGCCTGGAACGTCGCCGCACCGGCGCGCTGCGAGAAGCCGGTGATCGCCGTCAACCGTGGCTACACCTTCGGCGTTGGTTTCGAGCTGTCGCTGGCCTGCGATTTCCGTATCGCCTCGGAGACTACTCGCTACGCATTGCCCGAGCAGAATCTCGGGCAGATCCCCGGCTCCGGTGGCTCGGCGCGCCTGCAGAAGATCATCGGTGTGGCCCGCACCAAGCACATGGTCATGCGTGCCAAACGCATCAGCGGCGAACAGGCCTACGAGTGGGGTATCGCCACCGAGTGCGTGGCGGACGCCAGGCTGGAAAGCACGGTAGACGCGCTGGTCGATGAACTGCGGCGCTTCTCGCCGCTGGCCCAGCGCACGGCCAAGCGGTTGATCAACGACAACGAAGACGCGCCGCTGAGCGTGGCCATCGAGATGGAAGGCCACTGCTACAGCCGCCTGCGCAGCTCGTATGATTTCAAAGAAGGCGTCGAGGCGTTCCACAGCAAGCGGCCGGCGGTATTCCGCGGCGAGTGATCTTCCCGTCGGGGCTTGCCTGCGGCAGGCCTCGGCAGACAACGGCCATACCGCAGTACAATAACAATCGCGGAGAACGGGTCATGCCTGGCAATAAAGCGAACACTGTCTTTGCACCACCTTCCGACGCCTCATCGGGCTACTCACTCCGAGAGGCATTCAACCTCAAGTCGGTCAGCGCCGGGGTAGTAGCCGCGCTGTTCGGCTGTTCCGGGCCGGCGCTGATCGTCATCAGCGCCGCCGAAGCCGGCCATTTGAGCGATGGCCAGACGGTTGCCTGGCTATTCGCCATCTACGTCCTCGGCGGACTGATCAGCATCGGCATGGCGCTGCGCTACCGCCAGCCGATCTGCGGCGCTTATTCGATTCCTGGCGCGGCGATCTTGATCGCGGCACTTGGCGGTCTGGATTTTCGCCAGGCGGTCGGCGCTTTCATCATGAGCGGTGCGCTGGTCTTGCTGCTCGGCTTGAGCGGGGTGATCGGCAAGTTGATGCGCTGGCTGCCGATGCCCATCGTCATGGCGATGATCGCCGGGGCGATGATCCGCTTCGGCGTCGGCGCGGTAGATGCAGTCGGCAGCGCTCCGCTGATGGCCGGTCTGGCGGCGCTGACCTTCTTCCTGGTCATGCGCTTCGTCAAGGCGGTGCCGCCGGTCCTGGCTGCCGGGGTGGTGGGGTTCGCCGCGGCCTTGGCTCTGGGCCTGCTGAAGCCGGCAGAAGTGGATATCGCCTTCGTCATGCCGGCTTTCACCACGCCCATGTTCACCCTGGCTACCTTCTTCGCCATATCGGTGCCGCTGGCGGCGCTGGTAATCGGTGCCGAGAATGCCCAGGCCACCGGTGTGCTGATGGTCGAGGGCTACAAGCCACCGGTCAATGCGATGACCGTGGTGAGCGGCGTGGGCGGCATGGTGGCAGGGCTGTTGGGCGGGCATAACGCCAATATCGCCGGGCCAATGACGGCGATCTGCAGTTCCGAGCAGGCCGGCGACGATCCGCGTCAACGCTACGGGGCGACCCTGGTCAATGGCGTGCTGTTCGCCCTGTTTGGCGTATTCGCCGGTGTCGCCGTGCCGTTCATCCTCGCCTTGCCGCGTGAGTTGATCCTGGTGGTCGCCGGCCTGGCGATGATCGGCGTTTTGCTCAGCTCGTTGCAGCAGGCCTTCCACAAAGAGACCGGTTGCCAGATCGGTGCATTCGTCGCCCTGGTGGTGGCCATGAGCAAGTTCAGCCTGTTCGGTATCAGCGCGCCGTTCTGGGCGCTGGTGATCGGCGTGGCGGTGTCCTGGTTGCTCGGCGAGTTGCACCGTGAGCGGGCCGCCTAGAGTCGCGTTGCCGTCGGCCAGTAACGACAAACCGCGCACTTCTTAAACGCTGTACCTCTCAAGAGTTCCCACTGCCACACATGGACCTGCAAGAGGCCCGTGGGAACTCTTTCGCCTAAAAATCTAATAAGAAAGAGAGCTTACAACAATGGCCTTTCCCTTAACTCGCCCATGCCAACCCACCCATTGGCTGTTCTACACCGGTTTGCTGCTGGGGTTGCCGTTCCAGGTTTTGGCTGCCGAAAGCGATCTTTTCAAGGACGCCACGGCGACCCTGCAAGCACGCAATTACTACTTCAGTCGCGACTTCTCCGACATCGTCGGGCCGAACCAGCAGTCCAAGGCCGAGGAGTGGGCCCAGGGTTTCATCCTCAATGTCAAATCCGGCTACACTCCGGGCACCGTGGGCTTTGGCGTGGATGCTTTGGGCCTGCTGGGGATCAAGCTCGATAGCAGCACGGATCGGGTCAATACCGGCCTGCTGCCGGTGACCGACGAGGGCAGGGCGGCCGATGACTACAGCCGCCTGGGGGCGGCACTGAAGGTCAAATTGTCGAAGACCGAGCTGAAGATCGGCGAACAGCAGCTGATGCTGCCGGTGCTGTACTTCGGCGATATCCGCCTGCTGCCGCCGACCTACCAGGGCGCCAGTATCGTCTCCAGCGAGATCGCCGGCCTGACCCTGCAGGGCGGCCAGCTGCGCTCCACCAGCCTGCGCAACGAGGCCGGTGACGAGGAACTGGGCGCCATGCTCGGTTTCGTCCCGCTGCGCAATGCCGGCGGGCTGATCACCACGGACCGCTTCAACTATGCCGGCGCCGACTACGCCTTCAACGCCAACCGTACCTCGGTCGGTGCCTGGTATGCGCAGCTGGAAGACCTCTACAACCAGCACTTCTTCAGCCTCAAGCACAGCGAGCCGCTCGGTGACTGGGGGCTCGGCGCCAACCTGGGCTATTTCGGCTCGGCTGAGGACGGCGAGCAACTGGCGGGCGAGATCGACAACCAGGCCGTTTATTCCCTGCTCTCGGCTAAGCATGGCGGCCATACCGTCTATCTCGGCTATCAGGCCATGTTCGGCGATCACGGTCTGCCGCGGGTGTTCGCCAACGTCAGCCCACTGGGTAACGAGGTGCCAACCTTGACCTTCGACTCGGCTGACGAGCGTTCCTGGCAACTGCGCTACGACTACGACTTCGCCGCCATGGGCGTGCCGGGCCTTGTCGCCGGGGTGCGCTACCTGACTGGCGACAACGTCGACACCGGCCGCGGTTTCGAGGGCAAGGAGTGGGAGCGCGACCTGGACGTCGGCTACGTGGTGCAGAGCGGTTCGCTCAAAGGCCTGGGGGTGAGGGTGCGCAACGCCACCGCGCGGTCCAACTACCGCACCGACATCGATGAGAACCGTCTGATCCTTAGCTACACCCTGACGTTATTTTGAGCCCTTCCCGGTATCCCGGGTGTCAGACGAAAAGGCAAATCGGCGGACGTGAAGATCAATATTCCATGGGCTGGGCAAGGCGCGCGGTATCCGCGATCCATAGTCTGTCTGTACGGCGGCAGATTGATGAAGTGCTGCAACGAAAACACGCAGGCTTCACCGGGAGGTTTCCCGCACTAGCACATGCCCGGGTTAGTGCGGAACGGCCTGCAAGTCTGCTCGCTTCAATGCCGGGGCTTGGGTGATGTCATCGTTACGGGGTACTGGAATCATGCGCCATCTCGATCTACAGGTTGTCAGCCAGGCGCTCGAATGGGCTCGTGCCGGTCGTGCGTTGTGGTTCTGTACGGTACTCTCGACCTATGGCTCGGCACCGCGAGCGCCGGGGGCGGTGCTGGTCGCTAGCGGTGCTGGTGAGCATGTCGGCTCGCTCTCCGGCGGTTGTGTCGAGGAAGAGTTCCTCGCCAGCATGGCGCGTGGCGAGTTGCGCGAGCCGGCGCAGATTGTCCGCTACGGTGACAGCGCCGAGCAAAGCCGTCGCCTGCGCCTGCCGTGCGGTGGGGTGCTGGTGGTGCTGGTGGAGCACCGCGCGGCCAGCGGCGAGTGGGTCGAGCACCTGAAAGATCTGCAGGCGGCATTGCTCGGCCAGTATCGCCTAGTGCGTCATGTCGACCTTACCAGTGGTGCGCTGCGCCTGGAACCGGAAGCCAACCAGGGTAGCGAACGGGTGCAAGTCGTCGATGAAACGGTGCGCATTCATGTCGGCCCGGTCCTGCGCCTGATTCTCGCCGGGCTCTCGCCGGTGGCCGAGGCCTGCGCCGCTTTTGCCCGTGCCATCGGCTGTGAGGTGATCGCCTGTGATCCCCGTGAGGAGGTCGAGCACATCGTGCTCGACGGCGTGGAGATGCAGCGCGTGCTGCCCTCGTTGTTTATCGCTGCCGGAGGCTGCCACGCCGCCACCGCGGTGGTGGCGTTGACCCATGATCCGCGTATCGACGACCTGGCCCTGATGGAGGCGGTGCACACCCCGGCGTTCTACATTGGCGCCATGGGCTCACAGGCCACCTCGGCCAAGCGCGCCGAGCGGCTCAAGCGCGTTGGCGGCCTGTCCAACGAGCAGATCGCGCGCCTGCACATGCCCATCGGTCTGGATCTGGGCAGTAAGGCACCGGCGGAAATAGCCCTGGCAGTGATGGCGGATGTCCTGCGCGTATACCACGGTAGGGAGCGTCATGCCTTGTGATCAGGTCATTGCCCTGGCGCTGGCGCTATTCCTCGGCGATATGCCCTGGATCGGCGCTGCGACTCAGAGGTACTTGTGCGTCAAGGTGAATTGGTCAAATATTGCTCAGTCGCATAATCGACGCTATGCAGGACATTCGGGGTTGTTCGGCCGAGATTGCTGGCCAGCGCTGCGGGAAGTCGATGGCGATAGCGGTGCCCGTGAGCTCCTCCGTGAGAAAGAAGCGTCCTGCGTGATTGTCGACGTGGAGGATCCAGGTCTCCACCAGGATATTGATACGCCTGCCCACCTTCGGCTAACCGCCTCGGGATAAATCTTCTAAGACGGCGCAGATAGAACCAAGCGCTGCGGACAACGCTCATCCTGCGGATGAGGGAGAACAGCTTATGTCAGTCGCACAACGCGTATTTCATGGCAATTTCGGCCGAGTTGCCTTGTTGAACATGAATAAACCCTTAGTCATGCATACCCATTCGGAATGCCATGTGCTGGTGAAAGTGGCGGGTGACGACACCTTCTTCAACGTCCGTGGCCGTCAGGTGCCGCTGACCGACCGCAATGCTGTCTTGGTCAACGCCTGGGAACCGCATTATTTCGATTATCAGGCAGGTGCCGGCAATACCTTGATTCTGGCTCTGTATATCGAGCCGGCTTGGCTTGCCACCGCGCAACAGTCCCTAGCCTTGAGCAGTCGTCCAGACTTTTTTGCGCAATCCTCCATGGAACTGAGCACGCAAAACCGCAATCTGGCGGATCGTTTGATTGCTGAAATGCACAGCCCCGACCTGGTTCCGCAGGAGCGTATCGAGTTTTACTTGTTCGACTTCCTCATCCAGCTGATCGAAGACTCCTCGCAGTGGCGGCATCTCTGTCGGATGGGCGTTCGCACCGCCCATGAATACCGCGACGCGCGGGTGCGCAAAGGTACCGACTATTTGCTCAATCACTTGGATGACCTGGCGCCAATCGACAATGCGGCCAAATTCTGTGGACTGTCACGCGCGCACTTCTATTCCCTGTTTCGCAAGGACACCGGAATGACACCGAACCTGCTGCTCAACGCGGCGAGGATGCGGCGTGCCTTTTCCTGGCTCGACAGCGAGCGTAGTGGCACCCTGGGCTTGCTTTCCGAGTCATTGGGGTTCTCCGAGCAGGGGCATTTCACGCGCTTCTTCAAGCACCATATCGGCGCCTCGCCGAGCCAGTACCAGCGGGTAGTGGACAGTTACCTGCATTCCTGAGCCATAGATCGTTGGCTTTGAGTAGAAGGGACGGTTGCCGGAGCTGAGTGCACACGGTTATTGAATTGAAGCGTGTAGCTGCTGCCGGTCGTGGCCGGCCAGAGTTGACTCGAAACAACCGCTCGTGGTGTATGCGAACTTGTGGCAACTCAGTATTGATCTCATAGGCCACTCCAGGCTCACCCCCGCGAACTGGCGCAGGATGGTTGTCCCGTAAAGAGCTCCCTCCATCGCTGGGTCGCTGTAGCCGAACCAGTTTTGCATCAAATGCACTACCTCTGAGGCCCCAGGCAGCTCCGCATGGGGTCTCAGCGTGGGGGCGGCGGGGGGCGCCGAGGACTATCAGGATGAAAGTAGCTCGCGAAACATCCAGCACTGTACTGAACACGCTTGGGCCCAGGCCGAGCAAGTGGCCTGGAATCCCGATCACGGAGGTGAGAGCGTTCCTGGAGAAGCAAGGCCTCAGGTACTCAGTGGCCTTACAGGATGAGTGTCTAAGACGCTTCCAGCGTCAGAAATCCCCACCGCCGCCCCCATGTCTCGGTGGAGGTTTCTTGCACATTCGCGTGCCCGTCGAGAAGGGCTTTAGCCTGAACTTTTTTATTGAGAGCGGCGTGCATTTCGATCTTCTTTTTAATGGCGAGCACAACCTAGAGCAGTATCTGGTCCGCGTGCCCCACACGGGACCATGACTCCAAGCCACCGCATCATGGTTTTCTTGCAAATCAGGTCGCTCATAGCTGTTGCTCCATTGGCCGGAAGTCGGCGAAGTACTGAGTGATCTTCTCGCGGCAGGTCATGGCGCCAGGGCTGGCGCAGTGGCCCACGTGCTTGTGGGCGTCACGGAGCAGGGACTCGAGGGTGGCGATGCGGTTGGCGGCCAGCTGTGCTTCGATCTGACGCATGGCGGGGGATACGTCGAGGCTCATGGATTCCTTCCTTCGGACGATCGATGTCCGTATCAATAGGGTTTGTGTTGTTCGCGGTGGACCGCCCAGCGCAGGCTGTCTCGATCAACCTTCAGGTAGTCGGCGATCGACTGCCAGCCGAGGCCATGGCCGCGCATCTCAATGGCTGTCGCTACAGATTCCGCAGGGATCTTCCGGCGGTTGTTGCTCAGGCCGCCGAGCTCCAGGTTGCGTATCCAATCCTTCAGCAGCTTCCAGTCGCAGCCGAGGCCCAACGCGATGCGCTTCCAGGAGCAGTCGGACTGGCGCAGTTCATAGGCCATGACCAGCTCTGAAAGCGGCATGGAGAATTCAGACATGGCAAAGCCCTCCCTGGCGGTAACGCCAAGCTGAGTAGGTAGGGGACGGATCAGGACGCGGGTTGGTTCTGTGCGCGTTCGCGGGTGGCGCTGGCCCATTCGCCGCACTTGGAGCAGATCGGGGTGACGTGCTCCAGGCTGGGCTCCCATTCACTGGGGGTGACACTGCGCTCTTCGAAGGGGCATTCCGACACAGGGCGCATGCTGCGGCGGCAGATGGTCGGGGTCATCGCCTGTTCCTGCCTCCGCCGGCCTTCAGCGATGCGTCGTGGTTGGCCTGGCGGAACTCGCTGCAGATGACGACCGCATCGGCACCGTCTAGCCGGTGTACCGGCATGGTGTGAAAGGGAAGGGCGGAGCAGTCGTCGTCGCGCTTGGCGCAGGCGCTGCACCGGCAACCTTTGGGGTAGTAGTTGGTCATGGCGACCCTTTTGCCGTAATGGCGTTATGACATTGAGTGGTCTATTTGTTGGGTGTCCGGCATGGCGTCGGAAAGGAGAAAACGATGGATCGCAGCTACGTCTACCAGCAGTTCATCGGCAGGTACCCGGACGCAGAAGAACACGCCTTCGAGGTTGGCCACCGTCGTCTCTGCTCCGTCATGGTGGGATTGTTCTATGGCGTAGTGGAGGTTGTGTTTGTGGGGGTGTATCTCTCTGACGGCTGCTTCAAATCGGAGCATCTGTATTTCGAGAAAGATTTGTGTGAAGCGCTCGATGTCATTCGCATAGATCCAGAAGATGCCCTGCAGTTCGGCAAGCAGCGCGCTACGACTATGTGCCGTAGATGTGGTCATGCTTGATCCAGGTCGAGCGATGCCGGGCCAATGGTGCAGCTGACCAGTGGGATGGGGCGCCAAGGCTTACTTGCTCAGCGTGAAGTTTGTGCATGGAGGGAAGCAAAAGTGCTCGGCCGGTTGTCTGAGGTTCCGCTGGGCCAGGTGCTATTCGGAAAGCACGCTGACGCGCCGGCTTTCTCTTGGCATCTCGGAATCGAGGTTTTGGAATGAAGGTAGGACCGTTGCTGGGCATGTTTCTCGTACTTGCCGCTGTTGGCACCACTGCGGGGGATGCCCTGGCTGATCATCGGCGGGATCGAGGTGACGGCGATTGGGCTGACGAATACAGGGACGGTCCTTGCCGGGTCAGGGAGGTGTCCGATGATGGTTACTACAGGAAAGTGATCAAGTGTCCGCACGGCCGCGGCAAGACTTGGCGGCGTGGCGAATGGCACCGCGATTTCCGGGATGGTCCGTGCCGGGTGAGTATCGACGCCTCGCGCGAGGTGTACAGGAAAGAGGTGAGATGCAGAGGGCGTGATTACGATTGACGGGCTGCATCGGGCTTGTGACGTTCAGTTCAGGCTTCGGCGAACCAGGCTGTTCCCGGCTTCCCTCGCGGTAACCCCTCTCCCAGAGGGGGAGGGGCTTTTATGCCAAGGGCCGCAAGGCGGCCCTCAATGCCCATTACTCACTTGCCGTCAGAGCACTTGCCGCAGGAAGCTCTGCGCGCGCGGGTCTTGGGGCTGGGCGAAGAATTGCGCGGGCGGCGCGTCTTCCAGCAGCTTGCCGTGGTCGAAGAACAGCACGCGGTCGGCCACTTCACGGGCGAAGCCCATCTCGTGGGTGACGCAGACCATGGTCATGCCTTCCTGAGCCAGGGTCTTCATGACGTCGAGCACCTCGCCGACCATTTCCGGGTCCAACGCCGAAGTGGGCTCGTCGAACAGCATCACTTTCGGTTCCATGCACAGGGCTCGGGCGATGGCCACGCGCTGCTGCTGGCCGCCAGAGAGGCGCGAGGGGTACTCGTTGGCCTTCTGCGCGATGCCGACCTTGGCCAGCAGCGCGCGGGCCTTGTCCTCACGCTCGGCCTTGCCGCGCTTGCGCACCACCTTCTGGGCCAGGCAGAGGTTTTCCAGCACGGTCATGTGCGGGAATAGGTTGAAGTGTTGGAACACCATGCCCACCTCACGGCGGTAGGCGTTCACGTCGGTCTTCGGGTCGGCCAGGTCGACGCCGTCGATGATCACCGAGCCGGAGTCCAGCTCCTCCAGACCGTTCAGGCAGCGCAGGAAGGTGGACTTGCCGGAGCCGGATGGCCCCAGCACGACCAGCACTTCACCCCGGGCTACCGAGGTGCCAACGTTGTCCACCGCGCGGACCAGCTGGCCGCGGGCATTGAAGGTTTTTACCAGGTTATGGACTTCAATCACTTTGCGCGAGCCTCCGCTCCAGACGATTGGCGATTTGCGACAGGGGCAGGTTGATGAGCAAGTAGAGCGCGGCGACGCAGAACCAGATCTCGAAGGTCGAGAAGGATGTGGTGATTGCCTCGCGACCGCTTTTGGTCAGTTCGGTAATGGCGATCACCGAGACCAGCGAGGTGTCCTTGACCAGGCTGATGAACTGCCCGGCCAGTGGCGGCAGCACGCGCTTGAGCGCCTGCGGCAGGATCACGTGGCGCATCGACTGCCCGGCGGTGAGGCCCAGAGAGCGAGCGGCCTCGTTCTGCCCGCGGGCGATGGACTGCACGCCGGCGCGGATGATTTCGCCAACGTAGGCACCGGTGAACAGTGCCAGCGCCGCCACCCCGGCGAACTCGCGGGACAGGTTCAGCACCGTGCCGATGAAGAAGTAGAAAATGAAGATCTGCACCAGCAGCGGCGTGCCGCGCACCAATTCGACATAAACGGTGGACAGGTCACGCAGGGTCGGGTTTTTCGACAGGCGGCAGAGGCCGGTGAACAGGCCGATCATCAGGCCCAGAGCGCCGGATAGCACGGAAATCCACAGGGTGGTCCAGAGCCCCCAGAACAATGGCCCGGCGGCCCAGTGGCGGGTCACACCTACCACATCGCCCTCGGACACATCGTCGCCCTGTGAAACCTGAAGGCTGTCATGCGCAACCAACAGTACCTGCTTGGCTCCCTCATCCCCGACCAGTGTCACGCGGGCATTAGTGCCTTGTTTCTCGATCGCTTCGACCCGAGCGTAGCCGGCGGCACGCTGGGAGTCCTGGGCCTCGTAGGCGAAATACTGCGGTACGCGGTTCCAGCGCCACTCGTAGGACATCAGCGAGGTGGAATACCAGAGGCCGTAGGCCAGTGCGATCAGGATCAGACCTGTCAGAAGGTGCCATGGCAGCGGGCTGGTTCCTTGTGTACGTATCCCCGTGGTGCGTTTCGTGAGCGCTTGCCAAGGCAATTGGAGTCTTTTTTGCGTATTCATGGAGAGATCTCAGCCTCAGGCTTCAAGGTTGCAATCGGCTGGGACCTGATATTCATGCGGCCCCGCCGAGTGCCGTGCTTCTTATTCCATTTCCTTGAGCCAGTCCGTGCTCTTGAACCACTTGGCATGGATGCGCGCATAGCTGCCGTCTTCCTTGGCCTGGCGCAGGTAGTTATTGATCCAGTTGAGGCTGTCGTAATCAGCTTTCTTCAGGCCGAAGGCCAGGGGCTCGTAGGTGAAGGGCTCTTCGAGGAACACCAGCTTGCCGGCGCCGGCCTTGTTCACTGCGACCACGTTGTAGGGCGCGTCGTAGATGAAGGCATCGGCCTTGCCGTTGACCACGTCCATCACCGCTTCCTGCTCGTTCTCGAAGCCGTGGTACTGGGCCTTGGCGATCAGTTTCTTGGCGACCATTTCGCCGGTGGTGCCGACCTTCGAGGTGATGCGGTACTGGGCGTCGTTGAGGTCCTTGTAGGACTTGATCTTGCCTTGCAGCTCCTTGCGGATCAGCAGGGTCTGGCCGACCACGATGAAGGGCTCGGAGAAGTTGATGCGCAGGTTGCGCTCCTGGGTCAGGGTCATGCCGGAGCCGATCATGTCGAACTTGTCGGTCAGCAGCGCCGGAATGATGCCGTCGTAGCTGGTGGACACCAGCTCCAGCTTCACGCCCATCGACTTGGCCATGGCCTTCAGCAGGTCGACTTCGAAGCCGATGATCTCACCGCGCTTGTTGGTCATCTCGAAGGGCATGTAGGTGGGGTCCATGCCGACCCGCAGGGTGCCGCGCTTGACCGCATCGTCGATGGCGCCAGCGTGTGCCAGACCGGTGAGCGTGCAGGCTGAAAGCAAAAGCATCGAGAGGATTTTTCTCATGGGCATCTCTTCTTGTTGTACAGGCAGGGTATTTGTGTGGACACGTCATTAAATGACAGGACCTGTATATACAATGCAAGGCGCGGACCAACTCTGCGGGTCATGCTGAAACCCTTGCTCATACGGGGCGGCGGCGAATGCTGGTGGTAACTTCCTGGTGTTGGAAACCACAGCTTGCTACTTGGCGTTACTGCTGATGGGTATTTTTTTCTCGCTCGGCATATCTCCGCCCATGGATTGCTACCGCCCGGCAGAGGTGCCTGGTACGAATCGCTCGGCGTTCGGTGGCCTCAAGTGCCTTCAAGGCTTGAGACGGTGGCCTGCTTTAAAGAAAACAGTCTAATAATCGCCTGGCGAGGACGAGGGGGGTTGCTATCTTTAATTCAGTAGGTGGGTACGCAGACTGATGCGCAAGTGGATAGCAAGGAAACGTGGGGCGCGTTCCCAAGGGTACACGGTTAGAAAGATCTCCAAGATGAGACCCAGCCCTTACGCCGTGTGAAGCAGAAGAGGTCAAATCTTTTCTGTCAGAGTCCTGATAAACCTTGCAAGCCGGAGACCAGCGCCGGCCACCTACTAACAATGACCCAAAGCCCGCCGCGCGCGGGCTTTTCTTTGTCGGATGCCGGGCCATCATGATGTGAATTGATTGGCTCACGGGGCGTCGGCAAGTCACTCCCCGTCGTGTCATGGCGAGCGTCCCTGCCAGACGGAGCGGGTAGAGCTTCCGGCTAACCAACGAGGCAGGTAGCATGGCACTTCTGTCGGGCCTTTCATGCAAGATTGTATGTGGGGTCTGAAGCCGCAGTGCGGTTGCTCTGTAATATTGGTTGGGCAGTTCAGCCATGGAGGGACCTGAGTTACTCAGGGGAATGAGAGGAGTCGAATGGAATCGAAAGAACAGCAACTCGTGCGTTTGCTTAGCCTGGCAACGCGCAGTCTTACGCACCTCACTGCAGCAATGAGTGAGATGTCGTTCGAGATGATGCGCAGTGAGGACCCTGCTGTAAAAAGTGCAGGAAGCCGGATGATCGATCATCTGGCGGCCATTGGCGCAGGGCTCGACCAGCACTGGTCGATGCTCGCTGCTTACAGTGACAAGCCGCTTCCCTACGAAACCAACGAGGCTCTGGTCGAGGTCGAGCTCACGGATGTGGTGGCCTTGCCTTGAGCCGGCGCCCCGATCCTTTGCTGCCACCCTTGAGTTTTTCGCGCTTCTTGCCTCTGTCATCTGTATGCCACCGCCTGGTCATCTGGAATATCCGCAATATCTGGTCTAGATGCCAAAATTGGAGGTTTTGCGGTGCGCCTGAGCGTGATCGGTGCCAGGTATCGGGTGGGCGCGGTTCCGCCTGCCGAACTTCGAGCCAATCCGCGGTCTTATGCGCATGCCCGCGATCTTCCATGGACGTAACCTTTTCGAGCTGGCGTATGCGCTGGATGGGGTTTCAGCTATCGGGGCATTGAACGGCCCACAAGTGGGCATTGTAAGGCGTGTGCCGCGTGATTAGACTGCGCGCCAATTTGCCAACCCTTCAACATTTCAAGGTACGAAATGATCAAGAAATGCCTGTTCCCTGCTGCTGGTTACGGTACTCGCTTCCTGCCAGCAACCAAGGCGATGCCCAAGGAAATGCTGCCAGTGGTAAACAAACCACTGATCCAGTACGGCGTTGAAGAGGCCCTCGACGCTGGTCTCAATGAGATTTCCATCGTTACCGGTCGTGGCAAGCGTGCTCTCGAAGACCACTTCGACATCAGCTACGAGCTGGAACATCAGATTCGCGGTACCGACAAGGAGAAATACCTGGTCGGCATCCGTCGCCTGATCGACGAGTGCAGCTTCTCCTACACCCGTCAGGTCGAAATGAAGGGCCTGGGCCACGCCATCCTCAGCGGTCGCCCACTGATCGGTGATGAGCCGTTTGCCGTGGTGCTGGCCGATGACCTGTGCCTGAACCTCGGCGGCGATGGCGTACTGACCCAGATGGTGAAGCTGTACAACCAGTTCCGTTGCTCCATCGTCGCCATTCAGGAAGTGCCGCCGGAGGAAACCTCCAAGTACGGCGTGATCTCCGGCGAGATGATCCGTGACGACATCTACCGTGTGAACAGCATGGTCGAGAAGCCCAAGCCGGAAGATGCCCCGTCCAACCTGGCAATCATTGGTCGTTACATCCTCACTCCCGACATCTTCCAACTGATCGAGGAGACCGAGCCGGGCAAAGGCGGTGAAATCCAGATCACCGACGCGCTGATGAAGCAGGCCCAGGACGGTTGCGTATTGGCTTACAAATTCAAGGGCAAGCGCTTCGACTGCGGTGGTGCGGAAGGCTATATCGACGCCACCAACTACTGCTTCGAGAACCTCTACAAGACCGGCAAGGCTTACTGATCGATCTTGTCGATGAATGAAAGAGCCCCGCAATGCGGGGCTCTTTCATTTGAAGGGGCTGGGGTAATCGTCTTGCCCGCCATTGCTGCGAAAGCGTGTGGATGCGAACTCGTTCGTAAAGCAGGCCGCCGGTCTGCCCATCAACCTTTATTGGGGCTGCTGCCCGACTCCGCTCAGGGTATCGGTAATGCTTCCGAACCTGGACCCAGGGGCTGGCCGTAGCTGAACTCCACGTAGTTCCCGGCAGGATCACGCAGGCCGCAGTAATAGCCGACGGGGTACGGCTCGTCCCTAGGGGGCCAGATCAGGCAGCCGGCGGCTTCGGCCTGCGCAGCGATGGCGTCGACGCTCTCGCGGCTTTCAACGGCGAATCCGAAGTGGCTGTAGTCGTCTGTTGCCAGGTGCCGGTCCTGGCCGCCCGGCATGATCACCAGGATGAACTGGTGTTCCTTGCCCGGCTCGGCCATCCAGACAATCCTCGACCCTTTGCCGGCGCGCTCGTGGATGACCCGCATCCCGCAGAACGTCGCATAGAAGTCGATGCAGGGCTGCAGCTGTGGAACGTGCAGCGCGATATGGGTCAGGGTGGGGCGCATAGGCAGTCCTCCTTCGATGATCCAAGGATAGGCTCGGCAACTGGCCAGAGACAGATCTTCCGGTATGCTGGCAACCTGATTCTGGAGACTTTTCATGGCTTACGACTTCGACCTTTTCGTCATTGGTGCTGGTTCCGGCGGTGTTCGTGCTGCGCGATTCGCGGCCGGTTTTGGTGCCCGAGTGGCCGTCGCCGAGAGCCGCTATCTGGGCGGCACTTGCGTCAACGTCGGCTGTGTGCCGAAGAAGCTGCTGGTCTATGGCGCTCATTTCGCCGAAGACTTCGAGCAGGCCAAGGGATTCGGCTGGTCGCTGGCCGAGGCTGGTTTCGATTGGCCAACCCTGATCGCTAACAAGAACCGCGAAATCCATCGGCTCAATGGCATTTACCGAAATCTGCTGGTCAACAGCGGTGTCACTCTGCTGGAGGGCCATGCGCGCCTGGTCGATCCGCACACGGTAGAGGTCGATGGCCAGCGCTGCACTGCCCGTAACATCCTCATTGCCACCGGTGGCTGGCCGCAGATTCCCGACATCCCGGGGCGCGAGCATGCCATCAGTTCCAATGAAGCTTTCTTCCTCGAACGCTTGCCCAAGCGTGTGCTGGTAGTGGGTGGCGGCTATATCGCCGTCGAGTTCGCTTCGATTTTCCACGGTTTGGGTGCACAGACTTCATTGCTCTATCGCAAAGAGCTGTTCCTGCGTGGCTTCGATGATGCGGTGCGCCACCACCTGCGCGATGAGCTGGGCAAGAAGGGCCTCAACCTGCAATTCAACACCGACATCACCCATATCGAGAGGCAGCCCGACGGCAGCTTGCTGGTGACGCTCAAGGATGGCCGACACCTGGAAACCGATTGTGTGTTCTACGCCACGGGGCGCCGGCCCATGCTCGACAATCTGGGCCTGGAAAACACGAGTGTCGAACTGGACCCGCGCGGATTCATCAAGGTCGATGAGCAATATCAGACCACAGAGCCGTCGATCCTGGCATTGGGCGATGTGATCGGTCGCGTGCAGCTCACCCCGGTGGCCCTGGCGGAAGGGATGGCCGTTGCCCGTCGGTTGTTCAAGCCCGAGGAATATCGCCCGGTGGACTACGCCATGATTCCGACCGCCGTGTTCAGCCTTCCGAATATCGGCACGGTTGGCTTGACCGAGGACCAGGCACGCTCACAGGGCTACGAGGTGAAGGTTTTCGAAAGCCGCTTCCGGCCGATGAAGCTGACGCTCACCGAGTGCCAGGAGCGCACCCTGATGAAGCTGGTGGTGGATGTCGACAGCGACCGCGTTCTCGGTTGCCACATGGTTGGGCCGGAGGCCGGCGAGATCGTCCAGGGCTTGGCCGTTGCGCTCAAGGCAGGCGCCACCAAGCAGATCTTCGACGAGACCATTGGTGTGCATCCAACGGCAGCCGAAGAGTTCGTGACCATGCGTTCGCCAGTGGGGGCCTGAACAGAGCATGGGCCCGCTTTTTTATTTCTCCGACCTCTTCGGTGTGGCAGTCTTCGCCATCACTGGTGCGCTGATGGCCGGCCGGAAGTCCATGGACCTGTTCGGCGTGCTGGTCATTGCCATCATTACCGCGCTGGGTGGTGGCACCCTGCGCGATGTGATCCTCGGCAACCATCCGGTGAGCTGGATCCGTGACGACACCTACATCCTGATTGCGTCCCTGGCGGCGGTAGGTACCGTGCTGTGGGTGCGCCTGACTCGGCCCATCAATGAAACCGGGCTGCTGCTGGCGGATGCCTTCGGCTTGGCGGTGTTCACGGTCTATGGCACCGAAGTAGCCCTGCAGCACCACCTGCAACCAGGCACGGCGGTGATCATGGGGGTGATCACCGCGGTTGCGGGCGGGGTGATGCGCGACATCATCTGCAACGAGATTCCGCTGATCTTCCAGAAAGAGATCTACGCCATCGCCTGTATTGCCGGCTCGTTGGCCTTCATCGGCCTGCGTGAGCTGATCTTGCCCGCCTGGCTGGTAACCCTGCTGGCGATGTCGGTGGTGCTGCTGATCCGTCTGGCGGCAATTCACTGGCGGCTGTCGCTGCCGCGTTTTCATCTGTTGGACAGGGACTGAACCCATGCTGGAGCGAATCGATCATCTGGTGCTCACCGTGGAAGACATCCCGCGCACCGTGGATTTCTATCAGCGTGTGCTGGGCATGCGTCATGAAACCTTCGGCAATGGCCGCAGTGCGCTGGTGTTCGGCCAGCAGAAGTTCAACCTGCACCAGGCGGGCAGAGAGTTCGAACCCAAGGCCACACGCCCGGTACCCGGCGCAATCGATCTCTGCCTGATCACGCGCTGGCCGCTGGAGCGAGTGCTGGATCACCTGGCGGAGCAGGGTGTCGATGTCGAGGAGGGACCCGTAGCGCGTACCGGAGCTCTTGGACCTATCGAATCGGTGTATTTTCGTGATCCCGACGGCAACCTCATCGAGGTCGGCCGTTACTCGGACTGATTGCCCGGCTCGCTCTGAAACCAACCGTGTAGTCCAGACTTCAGTCCGGGCTAAGCGGCTGGTCACTGCCGTTTGCTCGCCTGGAGGGGCAGACTGGGCTCCGAGTTGGCATTCCGTATTCATCTACTAGAGTTTCGAGATACGACAACTTCCGCAGGTGTTGCGGCATGTTCGACGCCATACGGGCCTACGTAAGAGCAGTGGAGTGGTTCAATCGCCTGATTGGGCGGTTCGCCATGTACCTGATCTTCGTGATGCTGGGCGTACTGTTGTACTCCTCCGTCTCAAAGACGTTCTTCCAGCCCTCCATCTGGACCCTGGAAACCGCGCAGTTCCTGATGGTCGCCTACTTTCTGCTCGGTGGCGCCTATTCCATGCAGCTCGACGCCCATGTGCGCATGGACCTGCTTTACAGCCACCTGAAGCCCCGGACCCGGGCGATCCTCGATGCGCTGACCGTGGTCTTCCTCCTCTTCTACCTGGTGATGCTGTTATACGGCGGGGTCTCCTCAAGCCAGTACGCGCTCGAATACAAGGAAACCAGCTATTCCTCCTGGTCGCCGCAGATGGCGCCGATCAAGCTGATCATGACCTTTGGCATCCTGCTCATGCTGCTACAGGCCACCGCCACTTTCTTCCGGGACCTCGCCATCGCCCTCGGCAGGGAGCTGCCATGAGTTATGAGCTGATCGCCCTGCTCATGTTCAGCTCGATGATGTTGCTGCTCCTCACCGGCAAGCGGGTATTTGGTGCCATCGGATTCGTTGCGGCTGCCGCTTCGATGCTGCTCTGGGGGGACGGGGGATCGGAGATGGCCTTCAGCGCGGCCATGAAGCTGATGAAATGGTATCCGCTCCTGACCCTGCCGATGTTCGTCTTCATGGGCTACATGCTGTCGGAATCGCGCATCGCGGATGATCTCTACCGCATGTTCCACGTCTGGATGGGGCCTTTGCCTGGTGGGCTGGCCATCGGCACGATCCTGCTGATGGTCGTCATCGCTGCCATGAATGGCCTCAGCGTTGCCGGCATGGCCATTGGTGCCACCATCGCCATGCCTGAGCTGCTGCGACGAGGCTACGACAAGATCATGGTCACCGGCGTGATCCAGGCGGGCAGCACCCTGGGCATCCTCATTCCGCCCAGTGTGGTGCTGGTGCTCTACGGCATGATTGCGCGTCAACCTGTCGGTCAGCTCTGGCTCGCGGGTGTTTTCCCGGGTCTGATGATGGCCGCGATGTTCATCGTTTACATCGTGATTCGCTGCCGCCTGCAGCCGCAGCTGGGGCCTCCGCTGCCTCTGGAGGAGCGACAGCGGATCAGTTGGGGCGAGCGCTTTCGACTGCTTCGTGCCGGCTTGGTGCCGTTGTTCATATTCGGAACCATGACCGGCCTGTTCCTGCTCGGTTACACCAGCCTGGTGGAAAGTTCCGCCGTAGGGGCCTTGGCGGCCACCCTGGCGGCGCTGTTCCAGGGGCGCCTGACCGCCAAGGTGATGGAGGAAACCCTGCGCAAGACACTCGGCATCAGCTGCATGTTCATGTGGATCATCCTCGCCGCCCTGTGCTTTGGCGCCGTCTTCGACGGGCTGGGTGCGGTGAAGGCCATCGAAGGGCTCTTCGTACAGCAAATGGGCCTTGGCCCCTGGGAGATCCTTATCCTGATGCAGCTGTCGTTCATCCTGATGGGCATGTTCCTCGATGACACCGCGATGCTGGTGATCGTCGCCCCTCTATACGTGCCCCTGGTGGGGGCGCTGGGTTTCGACCTCATCTGGTATGGCGTGCTCTACACCATCACCTGCCAGATGGCCTACATGACGCCACCCTTCGGCTACAACCTGTTCCTCATGCGCGCGATGGCGCCACCCGAGGTCACGCTGAGAGACATCTACGTCTCGGTCACCCCCTTTGTGATCATCATGGCAATTGCCCTGGCCGTGGTGATGATCTTTCCGCAGATCGCCCTGTGGTTGCCCCAGTGGCACTACGGGCGTTGACCATGAAACTTCAGGACCGGCAGCACGTCAGGCGGCAGTTCCATGCGTGACAGTCAAGGTGAAACAGAGAGGGGCCATTTGCCGACCTGAGAAAACTGCTCCGCCGCGGGTGGGGCAGGGTTGTGCGGGTGCATCGCACCCCCATCCACACGCCTGGAGGTTAACCGCATGAGTACAAGACGCACGTTCCTCAAATCTGCCGCCGTTGCGACCAGCGCGGTCGGTGCTACGACCCTGGGCGCACCTTTCGTGCATGCCCAGTCGACCAAGAAGATCACCTGGCGCCTGCAGACTTATGCCGGGCCGGCGCTGGCCGAGCATGTAATCAAACCTTCCATCGATGCCTTCAACAAGGCCGCCAATGGCGAGATGGAAATCCAACTCTACTTCGCTGACCAACTGGTGCCCACTGGCGAGCTGTTCCGCGCCATGCAGAAGGGCACCATCGATGCGGTGCAGAGCGATGACGACTCCATCGCCGCACCCGTCGATGTGGCCGTGTTCGGGGGCTACTTCCCCTTCGCCACGCGTTACAGCCTGGATGTGCCGACGCTGTTCCACCAATGGGGCCTGAACAAGATCTGGGAAGAGGCCTATGCAGAGGTCAAGGGCGTTACCTGGCTGGGCGCAGGTTCCTGGGACCCCTGTAACTTCGCCACCGTCCAGCCTATCCGCAGTCTGGCGGACCTCAAGGGCAAGCGCGTCTTCACCTTCCCCACGGCGGGCAAGTTCCTCGCCCGGTTCGGCGTCATTCCAGTGACCCTGCCCTGGGAAGACGTTGAGGTTGCGGTCCAGACCGGAGAGCTGGACGGCATCGCCTGGTCGGGCATCACCGAGGACTACACCGTAGGCTGGGCTAACGTCACCAAGTACTTCCTCACCAACAACATCTCCGGTGCGTGGATCGGCTCCTACTTCGCCAACTCGGAAAAATGGGCGCAGGTGCCTGAGCACCTGAAGACCCTGTTCCGGCTCTGCATGGACAGCTCCCACTACTACCGCCAGCACTGGTACTGGGGTGGCGAGGCGAAGCTGCGGGTTGAGGGCACCAAGCTGCAGCTCACCTCGATTCCGGCCGAAGAATGGAAGACCGTGGAAGACGAAGCGCTGAAGTTCTGGGACGAGATCGCCAAGACCAGTCCTCGCTGCGCCAAGGTCATCGAGATATTCAAGCAATACAACGCGCTGATGACCAAGGCAGGCCCACCTTACCGCTACTGAAACCGGGCGCCACCGCCGGGCCTGATTGCCTGGTGGTGGCGTTGTCGTTTGCTGGATAGGGAGACACACCATGAGGACGCGATTGCACTGCATCTCACCCATTGATGGCTCGGTCTACGTCGAGCGGCCGTTGGCCTCGGCGGCGGAGATCGCCCGCGCCCTGGAGCGCGCTGAACGCGCCCAGCACGAATGGCGGAGGACGCCGTTGGCTGAGCGTGTCAGCGTTACCCGTCAGGCGCTGGACATCTTTGCCGGGCGTGAGGATCAGTTGGCCGAGGAGCTCTGCTGGATGATGGGCAGGCCGATTCGCTATGCGCCCGGGGAGATTCGCGGCTTTGTCGAACGCGCCAGCTACATGGCGGATATCGCCAGCGAGGCCCTGGCGGATATTCATTTACCTGAGAAGCCTGGCTTCACCCGGCTGATCCGTCGCGAGCCACTTGGCCTGGCGCTCGTGATCGCCCCCTGGAACTACCCCTACCTGACAGCCGTCAACGCCGTGGTTCCGGCACTCCTGGCCGGCAATGGCGTGTTGCTCAAACACTCGGCTCAGACGCCCCTGTGCGCCGAGCGCATGGTCGAGGCCTTTGTCGAGGCAGGGCTGCCGGAAGGGGTGTTCCAGTTCCTGCATCTGAGCCACGCGGACACCGAGTTGCTGATCCAGTCACCGGCCATTCACCACGTTGCCTTCACCGGTTCCGTGGCAGGAGGTGCCATGGTCGAACGCGCAGCCGCCGGCCGCTTCATCAGCACCGGCCTGGAGCTTGGCGGCAAGGACCCGGCCTACGTGCGTGCCGATGCCGATCTGGCCCAGGCTGTTGCAACTGCCATCGACGGCGCCTTCTTCAACTCCGGACAGTCTTGCTGCGGCATCGAGCGCATCTATGTGCACGCAGACCTCTTCGATGACTTTGTCGAGCAGTCGGTGGCGCTTGTGCGGCAATATCGGTTGGGCCGCTCGGATGACCCGGAAACCACCCTGGGCCCGCTGGTACGAGCCGATGTGGCGGACTTCGTCCGCGGACAGGTGGCCGAGGCGGTCGGGCAGGGCGCTCGTGCCCACATTGACCCTGCCGAGTTCGACCTGGACCGCGCCGGCAGTGCCTACCTCGCTCCTCAAGTGCTGACCGATGTGAACCACAGCATGCGGGTGATGACCGAAGAATCCTTCGGCCCCGTGGTGGGCATACAGAAAGTCCAGGATGACGAAGAGGCCCTGGCGCTGATGAACGACAGTCAGTATGGGCTGACCGCCGCCATCTTCAGCCGCGATGCCGAAGTCGCGATGGCACTGGCTGATCGCGTGGAAACCGGCACCGTTTTCCTCAACCGGTGCGACTATCTTGACCCGGCCCTGGCCTGGACCGGCATAAAGAAATCCGGACGGGGCTGCACCTTGTCGCGCGTGGGCTACGAGCACCTGACCCGCCCCAAGTCTTTCCACTTCAAGACCCAGTTGTGAGGTCCGCCATGGACATGACCCCGTTCCGCATGAACTGGAACTACCCTACCTCGATCCGCGTCGGTGCGGGCCGTATCGCCGATCTGGCCAGCGCCTGCCGAGAGCTTGGCATGAGTGCTCCGTTGCTTGTTACCGACCCGGGCCTGGCCAGTTTGCCCATGATCGAACAGTCCCTGCGCCTGTGCCGGGATGATGGGTTGAACGCTGGACTGTTCTTCCAGATCAAGGGCAACCCCACAGGGCCCAACGTGATGGATGGCGTGGTGGCGTTCAAGGCGGGTAGTCATGACGGCGTCATCGCCTTTGGTGGCGGCTCGGCACTGGACGCTGGCAAGGCCATCGCCTTGATGGTGGGGCAAAGCCGCCCGCTCTGGGACTTCGAAGACGTCGGCGACAATGCCAGCCGGGTGAATGTCGCCACCATGGCGCCGGTGGTAGCGGTGCCGACCACCGCTGGAACCGGTTCCGAAGTCGGGCGAGCGGCGGTGATCACCGATGATCAGGCCAAGGTCAAACGCATCATCTTCCATGCGCGGATGTTGCCGGCCGTGGTGATCCTCGACCCGGAGCTGACTCTCGGTCTGCCGCCCAGAATCACCGCCGCCACTGGAATGGACGCGCTGTCCCATAGCCTGGAAGCGTTCTGCTCGCCGCTCTATCACCCGCTGGCCGAGGGGATTGCCCTCGAAGGCATGCGTCTGGTTCGCCACTACCTGCCGCGTGCGACTGCCAACGGCAACGACGTCGAAGCGCGGCTGCAGATGCTGGTGGCCTCCAGCATGGGCGCTACGGCGTTCCAACGTGGCCTGGGCGCCATGCATGCATTGGCACACCCCCTGGGCGCCCTTTATGACGCCCACCACGGTCTGCTCAATGCTGTGCTCATGCCCTACGTGCTCCAGGCCAATCGCAGCCATATCGAGCCGCAGATGGAGCGCGTCGGGCGTTACCTCGACCTGCCGAAGGCAGGCTTCGACGGCGTGCTGGAATGGGTCCTGCAACTGCGCGGTGATCTGGGTATCCCGCACAGCCTGGGTGAGATCGGCATCGACGACCAGCAGGTCGAACGGGTCGGGCGCATGGCGGAGGTCGACCCATCCGCCGGCACCAACCCCGTCGCTTACAGCGCTGAGCAGTACAGTCGGCTGTTCGACAAGGCGCTACGCGGAGAACTTTGAGCCAGCTTCGTTTGCATTGACTAATCTGAAACATGCAGCGGTGAGGTTTCCCTGATCCGTGCCTGCGCGGGCCCTGGCCCGCTCCGGGGGCAATGCCCCGGCGTTCTTCCAACTCCCGCAGACCAGGCTCCTCACCGGTGCACACAGGTCGTGGCCGGCCTGTGCAGGAACCGAACCTGTTCAAGGGAGAGCGGACATGACCGAGTCATTCAAGGCCGTCGGCGGTTGTCGTTGCGACGAGAACCCCGTGCGCTATGAGTACACATCCCGCCCCGCGGAAGTGCATTACTGCCTGTGCACGGACTGCACCGACACCTGCGGTGGCGCGCTGGCGATCATCGCCGTGGTCGACAGGAGTTCGTTCAAAATCACCGCCAACGCCAACAAGCTGAAATGCTTCGACTCCAAGGCCACGTGCCACCGTTATTTCTGCTCGGAGTGTGGCTGTCACATGTACCTGCACGTCGACAGTTTCCCGGACTTCGAGCTGGTGCACATTCCCACTCTGGACCGCGAGTGCGACCCCGGCGGCAAACCGGATCGTTGGGTCTTCGTGCGTTCAAAACACCCGCTCCTGACCCTGCCGGACGATGGGTTGCCACGCCACCAGGGTTGGGCCAACAGCGGTGAGCCGGTAGCCTGACCGGACCAACAGGCGGATGGTCTCAAGGCTTTCCAGGCTGCGCAGCTAGAGATAGATTGCCCGGATTGCAACCCAGGACGGAGTGGCTGCGCCATGAAAAATCGCATCACGGACCTGCTCAGCATCGAGCATCCCATCATCCAGGCGCCGATGGTCGGCGTTTCGACGCCGAAACTGGCGGCGGCGGTGTCCAACGCTGGAGGGCTGGGGTCCATCGGTATTGGCGCCAGCACGCCGGCCCAGGCCCGTATCCTGATCACCGAGACGCGTGCACTGACCGCCCGACCGTTCAACGTCAATCTCTTCTGCCACCGCCCCGCGCAGGCCGATCCTTGCCGCGAGGCTGCGTGGCTGGAACACCTGCGACCACTGTTCGCAGAGTTCGACGCCGAGCCGCCAGGCGCCATCCGCGAAATTTACAAAAGCTTCCTCGCCGACCTGGAAATGCTCGACGTGCTGCTGGCGGAGCGGCCGGCAGTGGTCAGCTTTCACTTCGGCCTGCCGGAACAGGGTTGGATTGATGCACTGAAACGTGCCGGCATTCGCCTGCTGGCCAGTGCCACGACGCTCGAAGAGGCCGAGCAGGTGGAGCGCGCCGGCGTTGATGCAGTGGTTGCCCAAGGCATCGAGGCCGGCGGTCACCGCGGCGTGTTCGAACCGGAAAAGGGCGATGCCGGCATCGGTACCTTTGCGCTGGTGCGCCTGGTCGCACGGCATTCCCGCCTGCCAGTGATCGCTGCGGGCGGCATCATGGACGGGCAAGGCATTGCGGCTGCGTTGGCGCTGGGCGCCGAAGGGGCGCAGTTGGGTACGGCCTTCGTGTCGTGCCCGGAGTCGTCTGCCAACGCCGCCTACCGGCAAGCACTGAAAGGCGAGCGTGCTGCGCATACCCAGATCACGGCTGCCATCTCCGGCCGCCCGGCGCGCGGGCTGGTCAATCGCCTTTTCACGGACGTAGGCGCCGCCGGTGCGCCCACGCTGCCGGACTATCCGATCACCTATGACGTTGCCAAGGCCCTGCATGCGGCCGCCAGCGCCAAGGGCTGCAATGACTTCGCCGTGCAATGGGCCGGGCAGGGCGCCTCGCTAGCAAGGGAGATGCCAGCCGGGGAACTGGTGAAACTGTTGGTGAAAGAGATGCAAGGCAGTTAGCCACGTAAGTTGGACGGGGCGGCGCTCCCCAGAGCATCGCAAAGTCCAACCTACAGGTGACATTCTGGTTGATATTCTAGACGATCGGTCTAAAATCATTCGCCATGAACGAAACCCTGCAGAAGCCACGCCGTGGCCGGCCACCCAAGGTTACCCGCGAGTTTCCCGACACTCGCGCAGCGCTGGTGCGTTGCGGTATGGAAATCCTCACGGAACAAGGTTTCGTGGCCACCGGCATCGATGCGGTGGTCAAGCGTACTGGCGTGCCCAAGGGCTCCTTTTATCACTACTTCGCGAGCAAGGAAGCCTTTGGCCAAGCAGTGCTGGAAAGCTATGCCGGATACTTCGCGCACAAGCTGGACCGCTGCTTCCTGCAAAAGTCCGTTCCGCCGCTACAACGCTTGCGCAACTTCGTCGAGGATGCCAAATCCGGGATGATCCGCTACCAGTTCCGTCGCGGCTGCCTGGTCGGCAACCTCGGCCAGGAGGTGGCAGTATTGCCGGAAAGCTTCCCCGAGCGGCTGGAATCAACCTTGCGCAGTTGGGAGCAACGCCTGGCCACCTGCCTGCGCGATGCCCAGGGCGCGGGCGAGTTGGCGCCGGATGCCGATTGCGAAGGGCTGGCGGCGTTCTTCTGGATCGGCTGGGAGGGTGCCGTACAGCGTGCGCGGCTGGTACAGCGCTGCACGCCGCTGGATGTTTTCATCGAAGGTTATCTCGCCGGACTGCCCCGCTAGTTTTGTTCGGCCCATTTCTAGACGACTGGTCTAAAAGGAGCGATCCCCATGTTCGACGCAATCCTGATCGAGAAAGACGACGCGGGTTACCGCGCCCGCCGCACGCAACTGGATGAATCCCAACTGCCGGAAGGCGATGTGACCGTGCGCGTGGCCTACAGCACCCTGAACTACAAGGATGGCCTGGCGATTACCGGCAAGAGCCCGGTGGTGCGGCAGTTTCCCATGGTACCGGGCATCGATCTGGCGGGAACTGTGGAGGCTAGCAGCCACGCCGACTACAAGGTCGGCGACAGCGTATTGCTCAACGGCTGGGGCGTTGGCGAGACCCACTGGGGCGGTCTGGCGCAAAAGGCGCGGCTCAAGGGCGACTGGCTGATCCCGCTGCCCAAGGCCTTCAGTGCGCGCCAGGCGATGGCCATCGGCACCGCCGGCTACACTGCGATGCTCTGCCTGCTGGCGCTGGAGCGCCACGGCCTGAAACCCGGCCAGGGCGACGTGCTGGTGACCGGCGCCAACGGCGGCGTGGGCAGCTTCGCGATCACGTTGCTCGCCAGCCTCGGCTACCGCGTGGTTGCGTCCACCGGCCGTCCGGAAGAGTCGGATTACCTGAAGCGCCTAGGGGCTGCCGAGATCATCGACCGCAAGGAACTCTCCGAGCCTGGCCGCCCGCTGGGCAAGGAGCGCTGGGTTGCCGCCATCGATTCGGTGGGCAGCCACACCCTGGCCAACGTTTGTGCGGGTTTGTGCCAGGACGGCGCCGTGGCCGCCTGCGGCTTGGCCCAGGGAATGGACTTCCCGGCGACGGTCGCGCCGTTCATCCTGCGCGGCGTGAGCTTGCTGGGTATCAACAGCGTGACCCGACCACGCGCCGAACGCATCGAGGCCTGGGACCGACTGGCCCATGATCTGAACCTGGCACAGTTGGACACGATTACCCGCGAAATCGGCCTGGATGATGTGATCCAGGTGGCGGGCGAACTGCTCGAGGGCAAGGTGCGTGGCCGCGTGGTGGTCAAGGTCGACGCATAGTCTTGAGCGCGCCTGCGCTAACCGGCGTAGGCGCGTGTCAACTCGGCGATATCCAGCTTTTTCATCTGCAGCATGGCGGCGAAGGTGCGCTGCACCTTGGCGGGGTCCGGGTCCAGCAACATCGATACCAGCGTCCTGGGCACGACCTGCCAGGAGACGCCGTAGCGATCCTTCAACCAGCCGCACTGCTTGGCGTTCTCGTCGCCACCGGCCGATAGCCTTTCCCAGTAATGATCGACTTCCTCCTGCGTATTGCAGTTGACCTGGAAGGAGATGGCCTCGCTGAAGGTGAACACGGGGCCGCCATTGAGCGCGGTGAACGGCTGGCTGTCCAGTTCGAATCCCACGGTGAGAACCGAGCCCGGTTCCTTGCCGTGAATCTCGCGGCCTTCCTCTCCGTAATGGCTGATGGCGTTGATTGCCGAGTTGGGGAAGACGCCAATGTAGAAGCGCGCGGCCTCTTCGGCCTGGTCGTCGAACCACAGGCATGGGGTGATGGTGGTGATCCGTTGCGACATGCTGCACCTCCTGGTTGGGGTGGGTCCACGATAGTCGGTGGATTGCGGCCATACAGTGGTCGTTTATCGGGACCCTAAATCGACATTCAGGCAGCATCTGGCAATTCAACCGAGCCTTCAGAGGCACAAAACCGGTCTGAGCCAGTTTGAGCCTCTGTGGAGCGGACTGGGTGTTTGATGGCCAGGCGCATTGCCGAGCAAGCTTTGGATATCAGTTTGCCTTCCCAGGCGAGCCCCTTTTCCAGTCGGCGGATGGCCGCCCCCAAAAGCGAACCAGAGCGCTTGCCCGACATCCGGAACTCGGCGTCCCCCGCGCAGCCTCCATGACGCTCGACCCCACTGCAACGATTCCACTCGGCCTCCTTGGTGGGACGAAGTCGCCGCCCCACCACCTGTTCTCAGTTTCCGGCTGGTATGGGCGTCTGGAGTATTTTGGACTCGCCGACGCGCGTCACCCCTCTACCTCAGGGAGAGGGGCTAGTGGTGAGGGAAGTTTCCGGCGGCGCGAGGCCCAGCCAAGGCACTCACGCAAACTTGCCAATCCGGTTTACAGCCGTCCCCCCGAATTTTCGCGAAGAACCAAAAAAAGCCCTGCGGCCGGAGCACCAGCCGCAGGGCGAGATGGCCGGCCGTGGAGAGCCGGACCGGGAGGAGAGGGTCAGGCCTGGGGCTGCCAGCCGCCGCCGAGGGCCTTGTAGATGGCAACGATGCCGCGATACAGCTCGACTTCCGCCTGGGCCTGGGCATCTTCAGCGGCCAGGCGCTCACGCTCCGCATCCAGCAGCACGAGGAAATCCACCGTGCCTTCGCGGTAACGGGTGGCGGCCTGCTCGGCGGCGGCGCGGGTGGCTTCTGACTGACGTACCAGAGACACCAGCCGCTGCTGGCGCTTGCCGTAGTCGCTGAAGGCGTTCTCCGATTCTTCCAGAGCCAGCAGTACCTGCTGCTCGTAGCTGGCCAGCGCGCCTTCGGCGTCGGCTTCGGCACCACGCAGGCGGGCGCGCACGCTACCGAGGTCGAAGGCCGCCCAGGAAATGGTTGGTGCTACGGCCCAGGCTCGCGCAGCAGATGAACCGATCTGCGAGCCACGCCCGGCCGTGAAGCCAAGGAATCCGGACAGGCTCACCCTTGGAAAGAGGTCGGCAGTGGCCACACCCACATCGGCCGTGGCCGCTGCCAGTTGGCGCTCGGCGGAGTGCACGTCGGGACGGCGGCGCAGCAGTTCGGCCGGGTCGCCGATGGGCAGAGCCTTGGCGATCACCGGCAGCGGACGCGGCGAGAGGTCCACACTCAATTGTTCCGGGCGTTGACCGAGGAGGGTGGCAATGCGGTGCTTGGCGCGTGCTTCCTCAGCTTGCAGCTGTGGCAGGCTGGCTTCGGTGGCAGCAAGGCGGCCGTCGGCGCGCAGCACGTCAAGCTCGCTGCCGACGCCGGCGTCGCGCAGCTGCTCGGTGAGGCCGCGGGATTCCTGCTGGTTCTTCAGGTTTTCGCGGGCGATCCGTTCGCGCAATTGGGCGCCGCGCAGGTTGCCGTAGGCGTCTACCAGCTCGGCGATCAGGCTGACCTGTAACTGTTGCAGTTCCGCCTCGGCGACGCCGATCTCGGCGTCGCTGGCTTCGATCTGACGCTGGATGCGGCCGAACAGGTCCAACTCCCAGGCCATGTCCAGGCCCAGGTCATAGCGCTCGGCATTCACCCGCTCCTCGGTGACTCCGGGCTGCTGGCCCTTGCCGATCTCGGCGCTGGCGCTGCTGGTGACCACCGGTAGCTGGTCGTTGCCGACGTCGTCACGGATAGCGCGGGCGGCTTTGAGGCGGGCGAAGGCCACACGCAGTTCGCGGTTTTCCTTGAGCGACTGTTGCACCAACTGGTTCAGGGTCGGGTCGTCGAACTGCTGCCACCAGAGGCTCTCGAAGCGGGCACGGTCGTAGTTTCCAGTATCCGCCGAGGCGAGCCGCGCGGGCGCGCTCTGCGGGGCTTTGTAGTCCGGGCCCACGGCGCAGGCGCTGAGTGCCAGGGCCAGCAGGGCGGGGGCGAAGGCCTTGTTCATCATGCGTGTACATCCTTCAATTGCTGGGCCTTCGCGGCATTGCGTGCTTCGCGCTTCTCCACCATGCCGCGGATCAGGACATAGAACACCGGAGTCAGCAGCAGGCCGAAGAAGGTCACGCCGATCATCCCGGAGAACACTGCCACGCCCATGGCATGGCGCATTTCCGCACCAGCACCGGAGGAGTAGACCAGCGGCACCACGCCCATGATGAAGGCGATGGAAGTCATCAGGATCGGCCGTAGACGCAGGCGGCAGGCTTCCAGCACCGCCGAGACACGATCCAGGCCTTCTTCCTGCTTCTCCTTGGCAAATTCGACGATGAGGATGGCGTTCTTGCATGCCAGGCCCACCAGAACGATCAGGCCGATCTGGGTGAAAATGTTGTTGTCGCTGCCCGCCAGGATCACACCGGTGATGGCCGAGAGCAGAGTCATCGGCACGATCAGGATCACCGCCAGCGGCAGGCTCCAGCTTTCGTACTGGGCGGCCAGTACCAGGAAGGCCAGCAGCACGCACAGCGGGAAGACGAAGATTGCGGTGTTGCCGGCGAGAATCTGCTGGTAGGTCAGCTCGGTCCACTCGTAGGTCATGCCGTTTGGCAGCTCCTCCTTCAGCAGGCGCTCCATGGCGGCTTCGGCCTGGCCGGAGCTATAGCCCGGTGCGGCGGCGCCGTTGATTTCGGCAGTGATGAAGCCGTTGTAGTGCATTACCCGGTCGGGGCCGGAGCTGTTGCTGACCTTGACGAAGGTCGACAGCGGCACCATCTCGCCACGGTTGTTGCGCACCTTGAGCTGACCGATCTGCTCGGGGTCGAGGCGGAACTGCTGGTCGGCCTGGACGTTCACCTGATAGGTGCGGCCAAAGCGGTTGAAGTCGTTGGCATAGAGCGAACCCAGGTAGACCTGCATGGTGTCGAAGATGTCGCTGATCGCCACACCATGGGTCTTGGCCTTCTCGCGGTCGATATCGGCATCGATCTGCGGCACGTTTATCTGGTAGCTGGAGAACAGGCCGGCCAGTTCCGGCACATTCCGGCTCTGGGCAATGACGTTCTGTACCTGCTTGAACAGCTCCTCGTAGCCCAGGTCCCCACGGACCTCCACCTGCACGCGGAAGCCGCCGATGGTGCCAAGGCCCATCACAGGCGGCGGCGGGAAGATGGCAATGTAGGCATCCTGGATATCGGCAAACTTCGCGTTCAATGCCGCCGCAATGGCCGCGGCGGACTGGCTCGGATCCGTACGCTCATCGAAGGGTTTCAGCGGGGTGAACACGATCCCGCTGTTCGGGCTGTTGGTGAATCCGTTGATCGACAGGCCCGGGAAGGCTACCGAGTCAGCCACGCCGGGTTGTTCCAGTGCGATGGCGGACATCTTCTTGATGACTTCTTCGGTGCGGTCGAGGCTGGCAGCGTCCGGCAACTGGGCAAAGGCCACCAGGTACTGCTTGTCCTGTTGCGGTACGAAACCGCCCGGGGTGGTGGAGAAGCCCAGATAGGTCAGGCCCATCAGCCCGGCATAGACAAACAGCGCGACGGAGCTGCCACGCAGCACGCGTTTCACCGTACCGACGTAGCCATGGCTACCTCGATCGAACAGCCGGTTGAACGGACGGAACAGCCAGCCGCCGAGCAACTTGTCGAGCAGGCGCGAGAAGCGGTCCTTCGGCGCGTGGTGGTCTTTCAGCAGCACGGCGGCCAGGGCCGGCGACAGGGTCAGCGAGTTGAACGCCGAGATAATGGTGGAGATCGCGATGGTCAGCGCGAACTGCTGGTAGAACTGCCCGGTAAGGCCGGAAATGAAGGCGGTCGGCACAAACACGGCGCAGAGCACCAGGGCGGTCGCGATGATCGGCCCGGTCACCTCCTTCATGGCCTGCTTGGTGGCTTCCACCGGCGACTTGCCGAGACCGATGTTCCGCTCGACGTTCTCCACGACCACGATGGCGTCGTCCACCACGATGCCGATAGCCAGCACCAGGCCGAACAGCGACAGCGCGTTGAGTGAGAAACCGAACATGTGCATCACCGCGAAGGTGCCAATCAGCGAAACCGGCACGGCGGCCAGCGGGATGATCGAAGCCCGCCAGGTCTGCAGGAACAGGATCACTACCAGTACCACGAGCACGATGGCTTCGAGCAGGGTGTGTACCACCGCCTCGATGGAACCGCGCACGAAGATGGTCGGGTCATAGACGATCTGATAGTCGACGCCCTCGGGGAAGCCTTTCTTCAGCTCCTCCATGCGATTGCGCACCTTGTCGGAGATGTCGATGGCGTTGGAGCCCGGCAGCTGGAAGATCGGAATGGCCACGGCCGGCTGGTTGTTCAGCAGGGAGCGCAGGGCGTACTGGCTGGAACCCAGTTCGATGCGGGCGATGTCCTTCAGGCGGGTGATTTCACCGTCTTCGCCGGCACGGATGATGATGTTCTCGAACTCTTCCTCGGTGACCAGGCGGCCCTGAGTATTGATCGACAGCTGGAAATCCGTGGCGCCGGGTGCGGGAGGAGCACCGAGGGAGCCGGCGGCGACCTGGCGATTCTGTTCGCGGATGGCGGTGACCACGTCGGTCGCGGTGAGGTTGCGCGAGGCAACCTTGTTCGGGTCGAGCCATACGCGCAGGGAATAGTTGCCCATGCCGAACAGCTGCACGTCGCCCACGCCGTCCAGTCGCGCCAGCTCGTCCTTGACGTTGAGGACGGCATAGTTGGACAGGTAGAGCATGTCGTAGCGCTTATCCGGCGAGGTCAGGTGAACCACCATGGTCAGGGTGGGCGAGGCCTTGTCGACGGTCACACCGAGCCGCTGCACTTCAGTCGGCAGGGTGGGCATGGTCCGGGTGACGCGGTTCTGCACCTGCACCTGGGCCGTGTCCAGGTTGGTGCCGAGAGCGAAGGTGATGGTCAGCGTCATCTTGCCGTCGGCGGTGGCCTGGGAGGACATGTAGAGCATGTTCTCTACGCCGGTGATGGCCTGCTCCAAGGGCGCAGCAACGGTCTCACCGATCACCTTGGGGTTGGCTCCGGGGAAGTTGGCGCGGACCACCACGGTGGGCGGCACCACTTCCGGGTACTCGCTGATCGGCAGCTGGAACAGCGAGATGGCCCCGCCGATCAGGATGATCAGCGAGAGCACGGCGGCGAAGATCGGCCGCTGGATGAAGAATTGCGAGAAGTTCATCGATCTGGCCTCTTAACCGCGCGATGCCGGGATCGGCTGCGCATTCTTGACGGCGACTTGCGGTGCCTTGTGCCCGGCCACAGCTTCACGCTGGCGCGCCAAGGCCGCCAGGGTGTCTGCGTCGGCCATCGGCACGCCCTGCGGTTCCACTGGCATGCCGGGGCGGGCGCGCTGCAGGCCGTTGACCACGATCTTCTCGCCCTTGGCCAGGCCGTTGCGGACGATGCGCAGGCCTTCCAGCTTCGGGCCGAGCTCGATGGCGCGGTAGGCAACCTTGTTGTCATTGCCCAGCACCAGCACGAACTTCTTGCCGAGGTCGGTGCCGACGGCCACGTCCTTGATCAGAGTGGCGGAGTAAGTTTCGCTGCCCACCAGTTTGAGGCGCGCATAGAGGCCGGGGGTGAAACGGCCATCCCGGTTGTCGAACACGGCACGGCCACGGATGGTGCCGGTGCGCGGGTTGACCTGGTTGTCGAGGAAGTCCAGCTGGCCCAGGTGCGGGTTGCCATCCTCGCTGGACAGGCCCATGTACACCGGGCTGGCGGCGCGAGTGTCGGCACCGGCCTTGCGGGCCAGTTCAACGTACTTGAGGAAGGTGCGCTCGTCGGCATCGAAATAGGCGTAGACCTTATCGGTGGAGACCACCGAGGTCAGCAGCGATTGGCCGGCGTTGACGAGGTTGCCCTCGGTGATCTCGGCGCGGCTGACACGGCCGTCGATGGGCGCGGTGACGCGGGTGAAGCTGAGGTTGAGCCTAGCGTTGTCCAGTTGGGCCTGGATGGCGGCGACGGCGGCCTGGGCTTCCTGCGCGGCGCTGGCGCGGGCATCGGCCAGTTCGGCGGAGATGGCGTTGCTCTGGCGCAGGCGCTCGCCGCGACGGGCTTCGTTGACGGCGCGGGTCTGCCCGGCGCGGGCTTGTTGCAGCTGGGCTTCCAGTCGCTTGACCTCGGCCTCGAAGGGGCGAGGGTCGATCTGGAACAGCAGGTCGCCCTTCTTCACCAGACTGCCTTCATCGAAGGCGACGCGGTCAATGTAGCCGGACACGCGCGGGCGTATCTCGACGGATTCCGGCGCCTCCAGGCGGCCGGTGAACTCGTCCCATTCGTTGAGCGGCTGTTCGATCACTTCGGCAACGCTGACCTTGGGGGCCGCGGTCGAAAGGTTGGCTTCCGGTGCCTTGCCGCACGCCACCAGCACCACCGCCGCCGCCAGGGTCAGGGGGTAACGCCAGAATTTATTGTGTGATGCTTCCATGAGACAGCTCCGCCAATTGCTTTTCTGAATGGGCGGAGTCTGCGGCGGGGCTCTACATGAGACGAATCGAACGGCCTAAAGGTGAATATCATCAGGAGTGATGTAAGCGATATTGGCCGAGCTGAAGTAATGGCTGGTCAGCACAGGAGGCTGGGCCCATGCTTTTGCGTGGGTAAACGAGGATGTTGACGATATGCAACGAATTTCCCGGTTTGGTGTGGTGGAAGGCCTGGATGCCGAGCGACGCCTGCTCGATCAGGTCCAGCGTGGGGAAGTGGGCTGCGGGTTGCTGTTCTGGCGGCCGGTCGAAGTCGCGCTGGTGATGCCACAGCGGATGAGCCGGCATGCAGGGTTCGACGAGGCCCAGGCGCGCTGTGCGGCATTGGGCTGGCCGGTTGCACTGCGTGACACGGGAGGCGAACCGGTCCCGCAGTCGCCCGCCGTGCTGAACGTGGCACTCGCCTATGCGCTGCCACCGAGGGAAGCCGAGCTTACGCGAATCGAAAGGGCGTACCTGCGGCTGTGCCAGCCGATGCTGGACTGGCTGACTCAACTGGGGCTGGATGCCGGGTTGGGGGAGGTGGATGGTGCCTTCTGCGACGGCCGATACAACGTCAACATCGAACAGCGCAAGCTGGTCGGTACCGCCCAACGCTGGCGCCGCCGACGTGAGGACGGCTGCCACGTGGTGCTGGCCCACGGTGCCGTGCTGATGGAGAACCAGCGCGAGTCGATGGTAGGCGTGGTGAATGCTTTTTACGAGACGTGCGGCCTGCCAGACCGCTGCCGTGCCACGAGTCATATCGCGCTGGATGAGCGGATTGCCGATACTTGGACAGTGGTCGACAGGCTGTGGGATGGCTATCGAGTGGCGTTGGCCGAAGCGGGGCTGGCGCTGGAATGAGGGGTGCGAGCCCCAGGCTCGAAAGTTTCGAGAATGCGCTTGACTATAAAATGAGAAGCATTATTATTTGCATCACTGGCTTCGCGGCCAGCTGGATAAACTGACAGGCCCAGTTTGGACTCATCAGATTATCTCCTCATCAGGCTAATCACGGTTTTTGACCCGGCTACGCGCCGGGTCTTTTTTTTTTTTTGTGCGCCCGGTTGTTTTGTGGGGCATGGCGCGGATGCATCACTTTCCCTTAGCTGAGAGGGCTGAGGAGGTGTTTGGACACCGCGCAGGGCTTGGCTTCCCTCATCCGAACGCAGCCCGCCCCGACCCCTCTCTTTAGGGGCGAGGGGAGAAAGCGGATGACCGGCCGTCTGCGCGGACCTGCTCCCTCTCCCTCTGGGAGAGGGCTGGGGTGAGGGAAGTTGGACGGAACTGCGGTCTTTCATCTGCAGGGCTGAGCCAGTCCCCGCAGGTGAACGTGAACAGCGACACCCACCCGATATCCCAAGGCGCATTACCCGATCAATGCCCCTTGGCCTTCCGGATGCGCAAGAAGATGCCGCCGAGGATCAGCGCGGCCACCGGCGCCAGGACGAGCATGGCGGTCCTGGCCGAAATGTCCACGCCAACGCCATGCAGGCCTTCATAGAACAGCTTGAACAGGCTCAGAAGGTAATAGCTGATGGCGATGATCGAGAGGCCCTCGACCGCTTTCTGGATCTTGATCTGTGTATCGGCGCGCGCATTCAGGCTGCGGAGGATCTCCGAGTTCTGCTCCTCCACTTCCACCTGCACCCGCGCCTGCAGCAGGTCGCCCAGGTTGGCCACGCTCTGGCTTAGCCGCACGAGGCGCTGGTCGGTGGCGGCGCAATAACGCACGGTGGGCTTGAAGCGCCGCTCGATGAATACCCCCAGCCGCTGGCAGTCGCCGACATGGGCTTCGCGCAGCTCGGTAATCCGCTCGAACACGATCTGCGAATAGGCCTCGGTGGCGCTGAAACGTTTACGAGTACGCGCTGTGCTGCGGACGATGCGCGCGGAGAGCGAGGCGATGTCGGCAGACAGCGCCTTGGCGCTGCTGGTACCTTCGGCGTTGCGGTCGGAGAGGGCCGCCAGCTCCTTGTCGTATTCCTTGAGCTGCAGGCTCACGGCTTGGGCCACCGGCAGCGTCAGCGAGGCCATCATTCGGTAGGTCTCGATTTCCAGCAGCCGGCGGATCATTCGTCCCAGGCGATACGCATTGAGCCGGCGGTTGACCAGCAGGATGCGGTTGATGCCGTCCTCGGTCAGGCGGAAGTCGGACCAGGCGATGGCATCGCCGCCACCCAACGTCGAACCGGACGGATCCTTGAAGCCGTAGTGGGCGTGATCGCCGGTCCAGTCCTGCTCGGATTCCACCAGCACCTGGTCGGCGTTGATCAGCAGGTGCCTGTGGTCGGCGACCAACTGGCCGAGTGCTTCTGGCAGGGGTGGCCAGGGTTCGTCGCCAGAAGCCTTGGGCACCACCAAGGTGAGGGTGAAGAACTCGGTGTGGCGTTCCCATTTCAGGGTGTTTTCGCCGAGGCGGAGCAGGCCTTGCGAACCATTGCTGGCGAGTGAGGCGTCGGCGGCCTGATTCAGTCGGTCGACCAGGGCATCGCAGACGTCATCGGCATCGGCGAAGGCAAAATGATAGACATGCGCCGGATCACGAAAGTAGATCGACGGCCGCGAATGCAGTTCGTTGTGCAGGGCTTTGCGAAGTGGGTGCATGAAAACTTCTGCAGGCTGGGAGGTTGTTTTTCTGGATGACGCAAACTCCCGGGTAGGCAGTCACAGGTTCCGACCGATTTCGCGGTGGTGTGCCGCCGGCCAGTTGGGGCGGGTAGCCCCTCAGGCCGACGGCGACGGGATTGGCAGACGGGCTGCCGGTGAGACGCGCCCATGTCTTGTGAACTTCAGGCGCGGAACTGCTTCATCAGGTCTTGCTGATGGTTGGCCAGCTCGTTGAGGCGGTGACTGACCTCGGCCGACCGTCCGGCCTGGCCGGAAAGCGACTCGGTCACATCGCGGATCGCCTCGACGTTTCGGTTGATTTCTTCTGCGACGCTGCTTTGCTCTTCCGCGGCACTGGCAATTTGCAGATTCATCTCGGTAATCAGATTGACGGCCTCGCCAATGCGCTGCAGCGCGTCCACGGCCTGCTGCACTTGGACGACGTTTTCCTGGGCCAGACCATGGCTGCTGTGCATGGCGTGGCTCACATCCTGGGTGCCGGATTGGAGGTCGTCGATGACCTGGCGGATTTCCTCTACCGAGTCCTGGGTGCGCCGGGCCAAGCTGCGCACTTCGTCGGCCACCACGGCGAAACCACGACCGGCATCCCCGGCACGCGCCGCCTCGATGGCTGCATTGAGTGCCAGCAGGTTGGTCTGCCCGGCGATCGCGCAGATCACTTCCAGCACTGAGCCGATCTGTTCGCTGCTCTGGGCCAGCGCCTGGAGTTGCTGCATGGCCTGGTTCATGTCACGGGCCAGGGCCTGGATGGCCTCGGTGGTGCGGGTAATCACGCCCAGCCCCTCGCGGCTGGCCAGGTCGGCATTGCGGGCAGCATCGGCAGCTTGTGCAGCGCTTTGTGCCGAGGCGTTGGCGGTGGCGGACATCTCATGCAGGGCAGTGGCCACCTGGTCGATTTCACGGAACTGCTGCTGCATGCCTTCGCTGGTCTGCTGTGCAATGAGCGCGGACTGATCGGCGGTTTGCCGGGCATCGCGCACGGTGCCCTGGACCTTGGCAATGACCGGTTGCAGCTTGTCCAGAAAGCGATTGAAGGCGAGGGCGAGCCGGCCCAGTTCGTCGCAGCGCGGATAATCCAGGCGTCGGGTCAGGTCGCCTTCGCCCTCGGCGATGTCCTCTAGCATGGCCGCCAGGCGCAGCACCGGGCGGGTGACGCCGCGTGCCGCCAGCCAGATCAGGGCGATTCCGAGCAATGCAGCCAGCAAGCCAAGGGTGAACTCCAGAGCCGAGTTTTGCAGGTGCTCGTGGTCCAGTTGATCCTTCAGTTTCTGAGCCGGCGCGAGCAATACCTGCTGCGGCACCCTCAGCAGCACACTCCAGGGCTTGGCGCCGTCGATGGGCTCCAGCGGCTCGAGCACGCTGATCTGGGTTGGATCATCGAAGCTGTGGGGCTCGGAGCGGCTCTGGTAGTCGAGCAGCGTGGTAGCCTGCTCCGGCAGCAGTTCCCGGAGGCGTTTTCCCAGCTGGGTCGCATCCTCGCTGTTGGCGGCGATGACTCCGGATGGGCTGATGATACTGACGTGACCGTTGCCCTCGAAGAGTTCCCGGCTGCTGGCCAGACTGCTTTGCTGAAGGCTGTCGAGGCTGATGTCCAGACCGATCACGGCGATGGTGCGGTCGTTCTCCAGCAACGGAAAGGCCACGCTGGTGACCAGCTTCGGGGTTCCCGACGATGCATCGAAGTAGGGTTCCAGGACGCAAATCTGAAGACTGTCCCGAGGGCAGGTGAAGAACGCGTTGAAGGGGGCGCCGCTGGGGCCAGGCGAGGTGTCGGCCAGCAGCTTCTCATCGCCGGGCACGGCCTGTAGTTCGCCGGGGTTGGCTTGCAACCAATAGAGGGCGAAGCGCCCCGCGTCATTGCTGCCGACGTCACCTCGGCCACGAAAGTCGGCATCCCGGCCGTCCAGGGCGTTGGGTTCGAAGATCAGGAACAGGCCCAATAATTCGGACCGTTGCTGCACGGCTTGGCGCAGGGCTTCGGTCAGGGCTTCGCGCAGCGCCTGGGAGCTGATCTCGCCTTTGGCGGCCCGTTCGCGCAGGTAGAGCAGGTGCCGCGCCAGGCCAACGCCATAGTCGTGGGTGCGGTTGAAGGTGCGCTGTATCTGTAGCGCCTGCACCTTGCCCTGGGCCTGGAGGTTGAGGCGGGCGGCCTCGGCCAGCATGGCGCTGCTGGAGTCCTTGACCCGTTCCGTGCTGGCGCGGGTCTGGTACAGCGAAAGCGCTACCAGCAGGGCTACGACCAGGGTCAGGCAGAGGCTGGCGAGCAGGGTGATCTTGCTTTGGATGCTGAGGATGCTATTGGGCATGCGGGGCGGGCCGAGTTCAAAAGGCCGGGGCGCTGCCGCCCCGGAGATGCTCAGAAAGTGGTGAAGAACACCAATTGGCTGTAGAGGTTGCGGTCGTCGTTACCCAGCTGGGTGCCGCCTTCGGCCGCGCTCTTGTCCGGCTGGTAGAGGCCGACCAAAGGCATGACCACCAGGCTCTCGCTCACGGCCCATTCCGCATAAAGGTCCAGTTCGCGGCCGTCGAAGTTGCCGAGGTCAGTATCCAGGGTGTTGAAGTCGAACCACAGGGCGCCCACGCTCAGGTTTTCCAGCGGGCTGGCCTTCAGGGCGACGTGGTGGACTGCAGTGTTGCTGTTGAAGGGACCGGCGTAGTTGCCGGCAACCTCACCCTGGAACCAGGTGCCGAAGCCGCGGCTGAGGCCAAAGAACAGTGGATCGAAGGCTTCCGAGAAGCGGCTGTAGCGGTAGCTGGCGCTGGGGTTCCAGGGGGTGTCGGCAAAGGTCCAGCCGGCTTCCAGGTACCAGGCGTCTTCGTTGCCGCTTTGCTTCTTGTCCTGCCAGGCGTATTCGCCGGAGAGGAACAGGTTTTCCACGCCGGCATTGCCCTGGCCACGCAGGCTGTAGGTTTTCAGTCCGGCGCGCTCGGCCTGGAAGGGCGAAGCGTATTGTTCGTCGATGTCACGGATGTCGATGGCGGTGAGGCCGATCGTGCCGGCGTCCGCTACATGTTCCAGGGTGCCGACGAGCATTTCCGGCTTGGCCTGGGCGCGGTTGTCGGACTTCAACCACATCAGGTCGCTGCGCCAGCCGGTCTGGCCTCCAAGGCGCAGGACGGCGGTCTGGTCGAAGTTCTTGCGGGCGGCCAGGTAATAAGCGCCGCCGCGGTCGAACTCGCCATCGGCCAAGCCTTCTCCCAGGTTCAGCGCATCGCCATTGATCAGGAAACCGTCGCCGACAACGATCATCTGGCGGCCGAAGGAGAGGTCCACGCCGTCTTCGCCCAGCGCTTCGAACAGCTTGCCGGAGCGCCAGCCGAGGTAGGCATCTTCGATCTTGGTAGTGCGCTCGGAACCATCAGTGAAACCTGCGGCATCACCATCGCCCCAGGTGCCGGAGCTGAGCAGACCAAAGGCGCCATAACCGGTGCCGGCCCCACTCAGCCCCTGGTCGAAGCTCAGGCCGTACTTGGCGTAACCCTCGCGCCAGGACGAAGAGCCTTCGTCCTTGGTGCCTGTGATGGCGTAATTCTCCTGGCTGTGGAAGAGGCCGAACATGGCCTCCAGGTTGGCGTTCAGGTGGGTGTCGTCATCGGCGTACAGCTCGTAGGCGCCGACCTGCGCGGTGGCGCCAATGAGCAGAGCAAGGGTTGAAAGACGAAACAGGGGGGACCGGACCATGCGTAGCTTCCTTCTTGTAGGTATTGGTAGGGGAGCGTTTCTGGACCGGGATACTAAGGAGTTGGTAGTCACTGGCCTTGTGCCTGCTTGCCAAGCGTTTGACGCTGCGTGCCAGATTCCATCCGGGCTGTGGGGCGTAGGCTCGGCTGAGTCCTGCGAAGTCCGGCGTCTTTGCTGTGTCTGCACGGACCCTTCCTCTCCTTTTCAGGGAGAGGGTTGGGGAGGCTGGCTGCGGAAGTCTGAGCGGATTCTAAGTTGGGCCGGGCATTCCGCACCCCCGGCCCCTCTCCCGGAGGGAGAGGGGAGTAAAAGTCAAAAAAAACCGGCCCATGGGGCCGGTCGAACATTCACGCTGCAAGTTCGGTCAGGCTTGTTCCGGGCGCTTCAGCACCAAGGTGAGGATGTCGTAGCTGGCCACCAGTTCGCCGTTCTGGTTGGTGACTTCCACGTCCCAGGCCACCACACCTTGCGGTTCGCCTTTGGGGCTCTTCTTGCCCTGGTCGATCTTGCGCTTGCAGGTCAGGCGCGCCTGGATGGTGTCGCCGATGCCGACCGGGTTGATGAAACGCAGGGTGTCCAGGCCGTAGTTGGCCAGCACCGGGCCGGGTGCCGGGGAGACGAACAGGCCGGCGGCTGCCGAGAGCACGAAGTAGCCGTGGGCGATACGCTTGCCGAACTGGGATTCCTTGGCAGCGATTTCGTCGAAGTGCATGTAGAAGTGGTCGCCCGAGAGGCAGCCGAAGTTCACCAGGTCGGCTTCGGTGACGGTGCGGCGGTGGGTCAGCAGGGACTCGCCGATCTGCAGCTCGTCGAAGTAGCGGCGGAACGGGTGAACCTCGGTTTCGATCACCTTGGCTCCGCGCACGTATTCGCGGGTGACAGCGGCCAGCATGGTGGGCGAGCCTTGCACCGCGGCGCGTTGCAGGTAGTGCTTGACGGCACGCAGGCCACCCAGCTCCTCACCACCACCGGCGCGGCCCGGGCCGCCGTGCTTGAGCACCGGCAGCGGCGAACCGTGGCCGGTGGACTCGGCGGCGGATTCGCGGTCGAGGATGTGCAGGCGACCGTGCAGGGCAGCGGCTTGCGGCACCACCTTGGCGGCTACCAGTGGGTCTTTGGTCACCAGGCTGGCGACCAGGCTGCCCTTGCCGCGTGCGGCCAGGGCTATGGCTTCGTCGAGGTCGTCATAGGCCATCAGGGTGCTGACCGGGCCAAAGGCCTCGATGTCATGGGCGCCGCCTTCAGCGTGCGGATCGCGGGCCAGCAGCAGGGTGGGGGCGAAGAAAGCGCCTTCATTTACACCTTCGCCACGCGGGGCGAAGCCGTCGCGGGCGCCGAACAGCAGGTCGCTGCTGGCCAGCAGGGCGTCCAGACGCTCGGCTACGTCGGCTTGCTGGGCGTGGGATGCCAAGGCGCCCATGCGTACGCCTTCCACGGCCGGGTCACCGATCACCACCTGGCTCAGGCGCTCGCGCAGTTTGCTGGCAACGGCGTCGATATGTTTGGCGGGGACGATGGCACGGCGGATGGCGGTACATTTCTGCCCGGCCTTGACCGTCATCTCACGAGCGACTTCCTTGACGAAGAGGTCGAACTCCGGATCATCCGGGGTGATCTCCGGAGCGAGGATGGCGCAGTTCAGCGAATCCGCCTCGGCGTTGAAGGGGATGGAGTTGCGCACCAGGTTGGCGTTTACGCGCAGCTTGGCGGCGGTGTCTGCGGAGCCGGTGAAGGTCACCACGTCCTGGCCTTGCAGGCGGTCGAGCAGGTCACCGGTGCCGCCGATGATCAGCTGCAGGCTGCCCTCGGGCAGCAGGCCAGAGGCATGCATCAGGCGTACGGCGGCTTCGGTGAGGTAGCTGGTGGCGGTGGCCGGTTTGATGATGCAGGGCATGCCGGCGAGGAAGCTCGGCGCGAACTTCTCCAGCATGCCCCAGATCGGGAAGTTGAAGGCGTTGATGTGCACGGCCAGGCCGCCGCGCGGCACCAGGATGTGGGTGCCGGCGAAATGGCCTTGCTTGCCCAGCGGCATGGCCGGGCCTTCATGGACGATGTTGCCCGAGGGCAGCTCGCGGGTACCGACCCCGGCATAGGCAAACAGGGTGCCGGAACCCCCTTCTATGTCGATCCAGCTGTCGGCGCGGGTGGCCCCGCTGTGGCGCGACAAGGTGTAGAGCTGTTCCTTGTGCTCATTGAGGTACAAGGCCAGGGCCTTGAGCCGCGCGGCACGTTGTTGGAAGTCCATGGCCATCAGACTGGCGATGCCACGCTTGCGGCCATGCTCGATGGCCTCACTGAAGTCCAGGGCTTCCTCGTGGGTGCGGGCGATGGCCTGGCCGTCGATGGCGCTGCGCAGGGCCTGGGCGCCGTGTTGGCCGATCCAGCGGCCGCCGATGAAGCTTTGCAGTGTGGGGGCGTGACTCATCACGGGTCCTCCGGGGGAGTGGTAGAGGCCGGCGCCAGATGGCAGGCGCCAGCAGGGGTTTGTTTGCCTTACCAGAGGGCCAGGGTGTAGCCGAGGATCAGGCGGTTTTCGTCAACGTCAGTCGTGAGCCCGTTGCCGGAGCGGAAGGTCACATTGCGCCAGCGCAGGCTCAGGCCCTTGAGGCCGCCGCTTTGCACTACGTAGGCGAGGTCGGTATCGCGTTCCCATTCCTCACCGTCGTCGGTGGTCGTCGTTTTGACGTTGCGGCCGTCGACATAGCGGGTCATGAAGGTCAGGCCGGGAACGCCCAGGCTGGCGAAGTCGAAGTCGTAGCGCAGTTGCCAGGCATCTTCCTCGGCGCGGGTAAAGGTGTTGAAGGTCACCAGGTTGACCACGTACGGGTCGCCGCCATTGAGAAAGGGGAAGGCACTGTCGCCGGACATGCTCTGGAAGGCCGCGCTGACGCGGTGCGGCCCGTGGATCAGGCTGAACATGCCGTTGAGGTTGCGGTTATCGATCTCTCCCGCCCGCTCGTTGCCATCACCGCGACTGTCGAAGTAGCGAATGTCACTGCGCAGGGTGAAGCCGGCCGGCAGCGGCTGGGTGTGCAGCAGACCGGCAAACTGCTGGCGATAGATGTCGTCCAGCGTGCCGTAGTAGTAACTGAGCGCCAACTGCGGGTTGATGGCGTAGGTGCCGCCTGCGAAGTCGAAGGCATCGCTGCTGGCTGCACCGTAGCCGATGTCGTCGCGGCTGGAAGAGTCGCGCAGGTTAGTGCGGGTCAGGCGGCCGCCGTTGAACGTCAGGCCCTCCAGTTCCTGGGAAGTCAGCATGCCGCCCTGGAAGGTAGAGGAAAGCAGCCGGGTGTCGTTGTAGGTGGCTACCGGCAGCAACGGTTGCAGGGTGCCCAGGCGCAGCACGCTTTTGGAGGCGCGCAGCTTGGCGGTCAGGCCCAGTTCGCTGTAGTCATCCACCGGCTCCTTGCTCGTGGGGCCGAAGGGCAGCAGCCCCGTGCCGCGACGATCGCGGCTGGAATCCAGCTTGAGGCCCAACTCGCCGATGGCGTCGAGACCGACACCGACCGTGCCCTCGGTAAAGCCGGATTCCAGGCGTGCAGTAAAACCCTGGCCCCATTCGGCGGCTTTGGACTGCACCGCGCCCTCCTGGCGGAAGTCGCGGTTCAGGTAGTGGTTGCGCAGTTCCAGAGTGCCTTTGCTGTCTTCGAGAAAGCCTGCCAGGGCCGACGTGGCAAAGGGCAGGGTGAGCGCCGCCAGCAGCGGCGCAGAAATGCGGGTGTGGGTCATTGTTCTTGTATCCATCATCCGGTTCGACTGGGCTCAGTGGCGGCTGGCAGCGGCTGCGCCGATGCCGGTCATGGAGCGAATGAATTGCGCCAGGTAACGGCCGCGTTCCTCGCGGGCACGCTCGGAACTGTCGGTCACCGAGAGCAGCCAGGCACTGAAGAAGGCCAGCCCCATGGAGAACAGCGCCGGGTTGGAGTAGGGGAACAGGGCCTTGTCGTGATGCAGCACGTTCACCCAGACCGCCGGGCTGAGTACCAGCAGGACGATGGCCGAGAGCAGGCCGGCAACGCTGCCCGCAACGGCGCCACGGGTGGTCAGGCCTTTCCAGAACATGGAGAGGAACAGCACCGGGAAGTTGACCGAGGCGGCGATGGCCAGCACCAGGCCGGATAGGAAGGCGATGTTCTGCGACTCGAACAGCAGGCCGAGGATCACCGCCAGCACGCCAATGCACAGGGTGGCGATGCGGGAGACGCGCATTTCTTCGCGCTCGGTCGCCTTGCCCTTGCGAATCACGCAGGCATAGAGGTCGTGGGAGACCGCTGACGCACCAGATAGCGCCAGGCCCGCGACCACGGCGAGGATGGTGGCGAAGGCCACGGCCGAGATGAAGCCGAGGAACAGGCTGCCGCCCACAGCATGGGAGAGGTGCACTGCAACCATATTGCCGCCGCCGATGATGGCACCTGCTGCATCACGGAACTCGGGGTTGGTGCCGACCATGACGATGGAGCCGAAGCCGACCACGATCAGCAGCAGGTAGAAGTAGCCGATGAAGCCAGTGGCGTAGAACACGCTCTTGCGCGCTTCCTTGGCGCTGCCAACGGTGAAGAAGCGCATGAGGATATGCGGCAGGCCGGCGGTGCCGAACATCATGCCGAGCCCCAGGGAGATGGCATCGATTGGGTTCGACAGCAAGCCGCCGGGCGCCATGATCGCGGTGCCTTTGGCATGCACGGAGGTCGCGGCGGCGAACATGGCTTCGGTGCTGAAGCCGAAGTGCTTGAGGACCATGAAGGCCATGAAGCTGGTGCCCGAGAGCAGCAGAACCGCCTTGATGATTTGCACCCAGGTGGTGGCCAGCATGCCGCCGAAGGTCACGTAGCAAACCATCAGCACGCCCACCAGCAGCACCGCTTGCAGGTAGGAAAGGCCAAACAGCAGTTCGATCAGCTTGCCGGCGCCGACCATCTGCGCCACCAGGTACATCAGCGCCACGGTCAGGGTGCCGAAGGCGGCTGTGATGCGGATCGGGCTCTGATCCAGGCGATAGGAAACCACGTCAGCGAAGGTGTACTTGCCCAGGTTGCGCAGGCGTTCGGCGATCAGGAACAGGATGATCGGCCAGCCGGCGAGTACGCCCAGGGCGTAGAGCAGACCGTCGTAGCCATTCATGAACATCATCGCGGAAATGCCCAGGAAGGACGCCGCACTGATCATGTCACCGGCGATCGCCAGGCCGTTCTGGAAGCCGGTGAGGCCGCCGCCGGCGGTGTAGAAATCGGCGGTCGAGTGGGTGCGCAGGGCGGCCCAGCGGGTAATGCCGAGGGTGAAGAGGACGAACAGCAGGAACATGCCAATGGCGTTCCAGTTCAGCGGGCGCGCGGCGGTTTCCGCGGCGAGGGCGTTGTCGGCAATCAGGATGCCGCCAGCGAGCAACAGGCTGAGCAGGGCTTTCATTGGGCGCACTCCTGCTTCAGCTTGTCGTTCAGCGGGTCCAGTATGGCGTTGGTGCGCTGCACATAGATGCCGGTCAGGGCGAAGGAGAGGATGACGATGACCACGCCCACCAGCATGCCAACGGTGGTGACTCCGCCACTGAGGGGTTGGCCGAGGACGCCGGGGGCAAAGGCCACCAGCAGCACGAAGCCGTAATAGATCACCAGCATGGCCGCGGTCAGGGACCAGGTCAGGCGCTGCTTGCGGCGAACCAGTTGAAGGAAATCGGGATGCTGACGGATTCGATCAAGGTCTTGCGGGGTCATGGTTGCTCTCTCTTGTTGTGATTGTGAGGCGGTGTTTTCACGGGCCGACGGCAAGGCCCGGGTATTGCTCTGGTTCTTGTAGGAGCCAGCTTGCTGGCGAAGCTCTTTGGAGCTCCGCTTTCGCGAGCAAGCTCGCTCCTACAGCTCGTTTGCCCTGAGTCAGAGCTGGTCGAAGTCGAGGACTACCTTGTCGCTGATCGGGAAGGTCTGGCAGGACAGGACATAGCCCGCTGCCACCTCGTAGTCCTCCAGGGCGAAGTTGCTGTCCATTTCCACCTCGCCCTCGACCACCTTGCACTTGCAGGTCGAGCACACGCCGGCCTTGCAGGAGTAGGGCAGTTCGGCACCCTGGGCGTTGCCGGCCTCGAGGACGCTGACACTGTTGCGCGGCAGTTCGAAGGACAGCTCGCGGCCATCGCTGATGACCGTGATCTGGCTCACGGCGCCATCGGTGGCACGGGCGGCCTCGCGGGCTTCGCGCTTCTCGCTGCTTCCGGCGGCGGCGAACAACTCGAAGTGGATGCGCTCGGCCGGCATGCCGTTGCCCTTGAGCTGGTCGCGGACGGTTTCGGTCATGGCCTGCGGGCCGCAGATGAATGCGGCGTCCAGGGTCTTGACGTCAATCCAGCGGGAGAACAGTTGGCCGCATTTGTCGGCGTCGATACGGCCGTTGTAGAGGTCAACATCCTGCTGCTCCCGGCTGAACACGAAGATCAGGTTGAGGCGTTGCAGGTAGCGGTTCTTCAGGTCCTCCAGCTGCTCGCGGAACAGCGCCGAGCCGCTGGAACGGTTGCCGTAGAGCAGGGTCACGCGGCTGTGGGGCTCGGCTTCCAGAGTGGTCTTGATGATCGACAGGATCGGCGTAATGCCGCTGCCGGCGGCCACCGCCAGGTAGTTGCCATGGCGCGCGGTATCCAGCGGGACGAAGAAGTGCCCCGACGGCGGCATCACTTCCAGGCTCTGACCGGCCTTGAGTTGTTCGTTGGCATAGGCGGAAAAGCGGCCGCCGGGCACGCGCTTGATCGCCACGCGCAGTTCGCCGTCATTGACGCCGGTGCAGATGGAGTAGGAGCGACGCACTTCTTCACCGTCGAGGTGGGTACGCATCACCAGGTGCTGACCCTGGGTGAAGCGGAAGCTGTCGGCCAGATCGGCAGGAACGTCGAAGGCGATGGACACCGCGTCGCGGGTTTCCGGGCGCACTTCCTTGATCGTCAGGCTGTGGAATTTGCTCATTGTTCTTCTCCGACGGCGGCGCCGTTCAGATGCACTTGAAGTAGTCGAATGGCTCGAGGCAATCGCGGCAGCGGTACAGCGCTTTGCAGGCCGTCGAGCCGAACTCGCTGAGCCGCTCGGTATGGGCGCTGCCGCACTGTGGACAGCACACCTCCGGTGTCTCGCCCAGCAGGCTGCGCTTGCTGGAGCTGCCCACTGGCGGGGCGATGCCGTATACGCGCAGGCGTTCGCGGCCCTCGGCGCTGATCCAGTCCGTTGTCCAGGCCGGGGTCAGGCGGCGCTCCAGGCGCGGGGCGAAGCCCGCGTCCAGCAGCGCCTGCTCGATGTCACGCTCGATGACCTCGGTGGCCGGGCACCCGGAGTAGGTGGGAGTCACCACCACGTGCAACTCGCCGTCCTGCTCGTCGACTGCGCGGACGATGCCGAGGTCGACGACGCTGACCACCGGGACTTCCGGGTCCATCACCGCGCCCAGCACATGCCAGGCGCGGCTCAGGTCCTCGGTGCCGAGCGGCCCGCGGACGCGGTCGCTGGCGATCAGCTCACCAGGTCGCATCGGGGTAGGCTCGCTGAAGGAACTGCATTTCGGCCAGCAGCAGCCCGAGGTGCTCGGTGTGCAGGCCACGTTTGCCGCTCAGGTAGAAGTAGCTGGCCGGCTCCGGCAGGGGCAGGGTGGCGCTGGCGAACACGTCGGCGACCTTGGCCTTCCAGGCGGCAGCCTGTTCGGCTGGGTTCGGTGCGATTCCGGCTTCGAACAGGCGTTGCTCGATTTCGTCGCCATTCACCAGTTCCACGGTGAAGCGCCAGACCTCGGGGATAGCCGCCAGCATGCGCTTGTGGCTTTCCTCGGTACCGTCACCCAGGCGCTCGACCCATTCGGCGGAGCGGCGCAGGTGGTAGGTGACTTCTTTCAGGGCCTTGGCGGCAATGCCGGCCACGCGCTCGTCGCTGGAACCAGTCAGGCCGTGCAGGATCTGGAAATGCCAGGCGTCAAACAGGAATTGCTTGGTGATGGTCACGGCATAATCGCCGTTAGGCTGCTCCACCAGCAGCAGATTGCGGTAGGCGCGCTCGTCACGGCGGAACGCCAGGTGGTCGGCGTCGCGGCCGTCGCTCAGCAACTCGGCGGCATATTCCAGCCAGTTGCGCGCCTGGCCTACGAGGTCGAGGCCGACGTTCATCAGCGCCAACTCTTCTTCCAGCGCCGGAGCACGGCCGCACCATTCGCAGAGGCGCTGGCCCTGGACCAAGGCGCTATCGCCAAGGCGCAGCAGGTATTCGATCAGGTCGGTGTTCGGGTTCATGGCGCGCGCCTCACATGTGGCCGACTTCGGGCGGCAGCTCGTAGAAGCTGGCGTGGCGGTAGACCTTGTCCTGCGCCGGGTCGAACAGCGGCTCCTTCTCGTCCGGAGAGGAGGCGGTGATCAGTGCGGACGGCACGACCCACAGGCTCACGCCTTCGTTGCGGCGGGTGTACAGCTCGCGGGCGTTCTCGATGGCCATGGGCGCATCCGCGGCATGCACGCTGCCAACATGCTTGTGGTTGAGGCCGTGCTTGCTGCGCACGAAGACTTCGAAAAGGGTCCATTCGGACATGGCGGGAATCTCCAGATCAGGGGCAGGTCAAGCGGCGTCCGCTTTGCGTTGTTGTTTGCGGGCGTGGGCGACCGCGGCTTCGCGGACCCAGGCGCCGTCTTCGATGGCTTTACGGCGGGTACTGACGCGCTCGTGATTGCACGGGCCGTTGCCCTTGAGCACTTCGTAGAACTCGTCCCACTGGATTTCGCCGAAGTCGTAGTGGCCGCGTGCCTCGTTCCACTTCAGGTCCGGGTCCGGGGCGGTGCAGCCGAGCAACTCCAGTTGCGGCACGGTCTGGTCGATGAAGCGCTGGCGCAGTTCGTCGTTGCTCTGGCGTTTGATCTTCCAGGCCATCGACTGGGCGCTGTTGGGGGAATGTTCGTCGCTGGGGCCGAACATCATCAGGGCCGGCCACCAGAGGCGGTTGATAGCGTCCTGGACCATGTCCTTCTGGGCCTGGGTGCCGTGGCGCATCATCGTCAGGAGGATTTCGTAACCCTGGCGCTGGTGGAAGCTCTCCTCCTTGCAGATACGGATCATCGCGCGGGAGTAGGGGCCGTAGGAGGTGCGCTGCAGCACCACCTGGTTGACGATGGCAGCGCCATCTACCAGCCAGCCCACCGCGCCCATATCCGCCCAGTTCAAGGTTGGGTAGTTGAAGATGCTCGAGTACTTGGCGCGGCCGCTGTGCAGCTTGGCGACCTCTTCGTCACGGTCGGCGCCCAGGGTTTCCATGGCGCTGTAGAGGTACAGGCCGTGGCCAGCCTCATCCTGGATCTTGGCCATCAGCTGCAGCTTGCGCTTGAGTGTCGGGGCGCGGGTCACCCAGTTGCCTTCAGGCAGCATGCCGACGATCTCGGAGTGGGCGTGTTGGGAAATCTGGCGGATCAGCGTCTGCCGGTAGGCGTCCGGCATCCAGTTCTTCGCTTCGATCTTGATCTCCGCGTCGATCTTTTCCTGGAAGGCGCGCTCCTCCGGGGACATCTCCTCCAGCGCCTTCACGCGCTTCACGCCGGTTTCAACCAATTGTGCGTACATGCCGTTCTCCAGCCATGCAGGGTTCGTGGGGTGGCCTGGGCCATGGCGCTATTTTTAAATGATACAAAAACAAATATCAAACACTAATTTGTGTATCTTGTGTTCTTTTTGTATCGCTTTGACGAGTGGTAGGGGCGGCGAGCGGGCATCGCGAAAGGGCTCTTCATCTTCCTCGCAGGAGCGAATTCATTCGCGACAATGCGCTGAAATGGCTGAAATAGCCTGGATCAGAGTGGAGTTGACCTGCTTTTGCGAATGGGCTCGCTCCTGCAGGGGCGTGCTCCGGCCTCACGTTTGGCCATGTGATACGTAAAGTTGATATTAGTGTTTGTATATGCTGTTGCTTTTGGGGCGTTCAGGCCGACCAGCGATTCGTGTGGGGGTAGTGGAGTAGGCGCGTGGCTCTTGCGTACCTCCCACTCCTACGCGCTGCGAGCTAAAAACCGGACTCCACGAAGAAGCCGGGACTCGGATCGAAGAGACGGATCACGACACCCTGATGGTGGTGGTGCCGGAAGAAGAACGGCTGGCGCACCCTACGAAGCTCCGATGGAACTCCAAGAAACGCTGGGGATGGCCCACGAATTGATGGGAGTGGCCCATGAATCCGTGGTGGTGCCCCATGAGGGCAGCATGGCTGTGCCGGTAATGAAAGCCCCCGAAGTGGCCACCGCCGAGGTGGGCAGGGACCAGCAATCGCCGGATCGACAGGATGGGGGGCGAAGTTGCGCCCCATCCGACCGGCGGCCATCATCGCTCCGCTCTCGAAACGGAGCACGAGCCGGCCGAAGGTCCAGGTTCGACTCTCGGTAGGGTAAGGGCCTTTGCCCAGGCGCGTTAGCCATGGTGAGCGCGGGGACCATACTTATGTCAGTGGATTGATTACTCCAGAGGCTGGAGGTGGGTATGCGCTTCGATGCATTTTCCTTCGGCTCCATCAGCATCGATGGAGTCACCTATTCCCATGATGTAGTCATCGCTCATGAGCAGGTACGCAAACGCAAAAAAAAACCGTCCAGGAAGTTCCGCGATGCCTTTGGTCATACGCCGCTGTCAATTGAGGAGGACATCCCCTGGGATTGCCGCCGGCTTGTAATCGGCACCGGCACCGGGGCCTTGCCAGTCATGGAGGAGGTGAAGCGCGAGGCTGAGCGTCGGCACGTTGAGTTGCTCATAGTGCCGACTGAGAAAGCCATCGCGAAGCTGGCGGAACAACTTCCTCAGACCAATGCGATTCTGCATCTGACCTGTTAGATCACGCTGCCCACCAATCGCAGATTGCTGACGACCGACCCCGCTCCTTTCATTGGCCGTGCCTGCGTTGTCCCTTTCCGGACTGAAGTCCGGGTTACCTGTGCCGTGAGCCGCTGCCGTTTGCGCAGGCATGAAAAACCCCGCCTGATACGGCGGGGCTTTTTGATGGCGCGGCCTCAGCTCTTGTTGCGCTTGTCGAAGACGTGGCAGGCCTTGCCTTCGGAGCGCTTCAGCGAGTAGCTGGGGCGCAGGACGATGCGCGAGCTGATGCCGATGTAGGTCTTGATGTACTTCGACAGTTCGTTGCACAGGGCCTGCTGCTGCGATTCGCCGAGTTGATCGTGCTCGTGCTTGAGTTCGACGTGGACCTCGATGCTGTCCAGGTTGCCGTTGCGGAACAGGTGGATCTCGTAGTTCTCGGAGAGCTGCTTGACCTTCAGCACCTGCTCCTCGATCTGGGTCGGGAACACGTTGACACCGCGGATGATCAGCATGTCATCGCTGCGGCCGGTGATCTTGTCCATGCGCCGCATCGGCCGCGCGGTGCCCGGCAGCAGGCGGGTCAGGTCGCGGGTGCGGTAGCGGATCATCGGCAGCGCTTCTTTCGACAGCGAGGTGAACACCAGCTCGCCCAGTTGGCCGTCCGGCAGCACTTCGCCGGTCACCGGGTCGATGATCTCGGGGTAGAAGTGGTCTTCCCAGATGGTCGGACCGTCTTTGGTTTCCGCGCACTCCATGGCGACGCCCGGGCCCATGATTTCCGACAGGCCGTATATGTCCAGGGCAGTGATCCCCAGGCGCTCTTCGATGGCGCGGCGCAGTTCGGCGGTCCAGGGTTCGGCGCCGAAGATGCCCAGGCGCAGGGCCAGTTTGTGCGGGTCGATGCCCTGGCGCTCGATCTCGTCCGCCAGGTTCAGCATGTAGGACGGGGTGACCATGATGATGTCCGGCTGGAAGTCGCGAATCAGCTGGACCTGCTTCTCGGTCTGGCCCCCGGACATCGGGATCACGGTGCAGCCAAGGCGCTCGGCGCCGTAGTGGGCGCCCAGGCCGCCGGTGAACAGGCCATACCCGTAGGAGATGTGCACCTTGTCGCCCTTGCGGCCGCCGGCGGCGCGGATCGAGCGGGCCACGACGTTGGCCCAGGTGTCGATGTCGTTCTGGGTATAGCCGACCACGGTGGGTTTACCGGTGGTGCCGCTGGAGGCATGCAGGCGCACCACGTCCTGCATGGGAACGGCGAACATGCCGTAGGGGTAGTTGTCGCGCAGGTCGGACTTGGTGGTGAAGGGGAACTTGGCCAGGTCTTCCAGAGACTTGAGGTCATCAGGGTGCACGCCCAGTGCGTCGAAGCGCTGGCGGTACAGCGGGACGTTCTCGTAGGCGTGCTTCAGGCTCCAGCGCAGGCGCTCCAGCTGGTGCTGGCGCAACTGGTCGATGCTGGCGGTTTCCATCGGGTCAAGCAAGGCGGTTTTGGCAATCATGTTCATGGTTCACTCGCATTGTTCTTGTGCGTCAGCCCGCGTGGACTGTGAGTGCTATGAGGGCAGGATAACGCCCCCGTGTTCCTTGGTCGCTGGTGCTTTGGTCAAACCCGCTCGATGACCAGGGCGATGCCCTGGCCTACGCCGATGCACATGGTGCAGAGGGCGTAACGGCCCTGGCGCTCTTCGAGTTCGTGCAGGGCGGTGGTGACGAGGCGGGCGCCGCTCATGCCCAGCGGGTGGCCGAGGGCGATGGCGCCACCGTTGGGATTGACCCGTGCGTCATCGTCGGCCAGGCCCAGCTCACGCAGTACCGCTAGGCCTTGTGCGGCGAAGGCTTCGTTGAGTTCGATCACATCCATGTCCGCCAGGGACAGGCCGGTCAGTTCCAGCACCTTGCGGGTGGCCGGTACCGGGCCAATACCCATGATGCGTGGCTCGACCCCGGCCGTGGCCATGCCGACCACGCGGGCGCGGGCCTTGAGACCGAAGCGCTTGGCGGCTTCGCTACTGGCCATCAGCAGGGCGCAGGCGCCGTCATTGACGCCGGAGGCATTGCCGGCAGTGACGCTGCCGCCTTGGCGGAACGGCGTACCCAGTTTGGCCAGTTGCTCCAGGGTGGTATCGCCGCGCGGGTGCTCATCCTGCTCGACCCGTTTCGGCGGGCCTTTGCGCTGCGGGATTTCCACCGGGACTATCTCTTTCGCCAGTCGGCCGTTGGCTTGTGCTGCGGCAGCCTTGTGCTGGCTACGCAGGGCAAAGGCGTCCTGGTCGGCGCGGGGAATGTTGAACTGTTCGGCGACGTTTTCTGCGGTTTCCGGCATGGAGTCGATGCCAAACTGGGCTTTCATCAGCGGGTTGACGAAGCGCCAGCCGATGGTGGTGTCGAAGATTTCCGCCTGGCGGGAGAACGCGGTTTCGGCTTTGCCCAACACGAGGGGGGCGCGGGACATGGACTCGACACCGCCAGCGAGCATCAGCCCGGCTTCCCCACAGCGCAGTGCTCGGGCAGCGTTGCCGATGGCGTCCAGTCCGGAGCCGCAGAGGCGGTTCAATGTGGTGCCAGGCACGGTCACCGGCAGGCCGGCCAACAGGGCGGACATGCGTGCGACGTTGCGGTTGTCTTCGCCGGCCTGATTCGCGCAGCCATAGATGACGTCATCTATGGCGCTCCAGTCCAGTTCCGGGTGGCGTTGCATCAGGGCACGCAGCGGCACCGCGCCGAGGTCGTCGGCGCGGACGCTGGCGAGGGCGCCAGCGTAGCGCCCGATGGGCGTGCGCACGGCGTCGATGATCAAAGCGTCATTCATCTGCGTTCTCCTGCGCGAGTACCGAACCGCGCACTTTGTAGGACTTGCCATGGAAGAGGGCGATCAGTTGCCCATCCTGATTTTCAATGCGCACGTCGTAGTTGCCGGTGCGACCGCTGCGGCTCTGCTCGATGGCCTGGGCGGTCAGGGTGTCGCCCAGGCGCGCCGGGGCTACGTAGTCGATGCTGCAGCCGATAGCCACGGTCGCTTCGTTGTAGGTATTGCAGGCAAAGGCGAAGGCCGAGTCCGCCAGGGCGAACAGGTAGCCGCCGTGGCAGGTGCCGTGGCCCTGGACCATGTCATCGCGCACGCTCATGCCGACCCGTGCAGCACCCGGCGCCACCGAAAGCAGGCGCATGCCCATGCGCTGGCTGGCAGCGTCACGCTCGAATAGCGCGCTGGCGCAGGTTTCGGCGAGGGAGAGGGCTTGCTGGTTAGTCATGGAAGTTCCTCCCCTCGGCAACCCTTCGGCGCAGCAGCAGGGAAGGGCGATAGCGTTCTTCGCCATAACTGGCCTGGAGGTTTTCCAGGGTCTTGAGTACCGCCGGCAGACCGATGGCATCAGCCCAGGCCAGCGGACCTTGCGGGTAGTTGACGCCAGCGCGCATGGCCAGGTCGATGTCGGTGACCGAGCCGACACCTTGCAGGACCGCATCGGCACCTTCATTGGCGAGCATGGCGACGGTGCGAAGAACGGCGAGGGCGGGGATGTCGGCCAGCCCGCTGACCTTGAGCCCGGAGCGTTGTAGCAGGGCGACGGCCTGGTCGCGTGCAGTGGCCGTGGTGTCGGCCGCCCAGGTGATGCCCAGGCGACCCGCTTTGGCGAAATCCAGGGCGAGATCGATCAGCACCAGGTTGCGCAGGCCGTCTTCGCGGGCGCGCTGGCTGGCCAGGCGGCCGTCCGACAGGGCGAGTACGGCGTCGCCGACCCGCAGCAGGCCGCTGCCATCGCGCTCGGTGACGGCGACGCCGGCTGCCTTCAAGCGCTGGACCAGATGGCGGGCGATGCCCAGGTCGCCTTCGATGACGCAGGCGTTCACCTGGGCATCGCTGTTCAGTTCGGCCGGTTGCGGGCGTTCGGCGCCTTCGGCGTAGTCATAGAAGCCGCGCCCGCTCTTGCGGCCGAGACGGCCGGCGTCGACCAGTTCCTTCTGGGTCAGCGAGGGCTGAAAGCGGAAATCGCCGTAATAGGCGTCGAACACGGAGCAAGTCACGGCGTAGTTGACGTCATGGCCAATCAGGTCGGTCAGCTCGAACGCGCCCATGCGGAAGCCACCGGCGTCGCGCATCAGAGCGTCGAGGGTGGCGCAATCGGCGGCGCCTTCCTGCAGCAGACGCAGGCTTTCGGCATAGAAGGGACGTGCCACGCGGTTGACGATGAAGCCCGGCGTGGACTTCGTGTGCACCGGCTGTTTGCCCCAGGCCTTGGCGGTTTCGTACAAGCATTGGGCAAGTGCGGGATCGCTGGCCAGGCCCGCGACGATTTCCACTAGCGCCATCAGCGGCGCCGGGTTGAAGAAGTGCATACCGAGCACCCGACCCGGATGCTGGAGGCCGGCGGCCAGGCTGGTGATAGACAGCGAGGAGGTGTTGCTGGCGAGGATGCAGTCGGCGCTGCACAGCGCTTCCAGCTGGCGTAGCAGGGCGCGCTTGATCTCGAGGTTCTCGACGATGGCCTCGATCACCAGGCTGGCATCGGCCAGGGCCTCGATGGCCTCAGCCGGTTGCAGGCGGGCGACGATGGAGCTGCGGGCCTCGGCATCGAGCTTGCCTTTCTCGACCAGACGGCCGAGCTGGCGGTCGATGCCGTCAATGGCTTGGGCGGCGGCGCCGGCGCGATTGTCATAAAGCCTGACCGGGTGCCCGGCCTGCGCGGCAACCTGGGCGATGCCGGCACCCATGGCGCCAGCGCCGATGACGGCGACAGTAGCGGAAGTGTTCAGGGCAGGCATGGGCTCAGCGTCCTTTAAAACTGGGGGTGCGCTTTTCCATGAAGGCACTGACGCCTTCGCGGTAGTCCTCGCTGCGGCCGGCAAGGCGTTGCAGGTCGCGTTCGAGGTCCAGCTGTTCGTCGAAGCTGTTGCTCAGGCTGGCATTCAGGCTTCGCTTGATCAGGGCGAGGCCATAGGTGGGCTGGGCAGCCAGGTGGCGGGCCAGCTTCAGGGCCTCTTCGCGCAATGCGGCATCGTTCACCACGCGGTAGATCAGGCCCCATTGCTCCGCCTGTTCGGCGGTCAGGCGATCACCCAGCAGGGTCAGCGCCTTGGCGCGGGCCATGCCGACCAGGCGGGGCAGGGTCCAGGTGCCGCCGGAATCCGGGATCAGGCCGATCTTGCAGAACGCCTGGATGAAGCTGGCGGAGCGGGCGGCCAGAACCAAGTCGCAGGCCAGTGGGATGTTGGCGCCGGCGCCGGCGGCCACGCCATTCACTGCGCAGATCACCGGCAGCGGCAGGTCGCGCAGCGCGCGGATCAGCGGGTTGTAGAACTTCTCGATGGATTCGCCCAGATCGGGCGCGGCAGAACCGGGAGCGACGTTACGGTCGCCCAGGTCCTGGCCTGCGCAGAAGCCGCGGCCTTCACCAGTCAGCAGGAGTACGCGAACTTCAGGGTTTTGCCTGACTAGTTTCAGCGCTTCGCGTACTTCGCCATGCATCTGGGCATTGAAGCTGTTCAGCTGTTCAGGGCGATTGAGGCTGAGGGTCGCGACGCCCGCCTCGATGGAAAAGAGGATGTGCTCGAAGTTCATGGGCAAGGGCGCTCCAGGTCTGTCGAAGAGGTCGGTCGGCCAGTGGTTACTGGCCGGTGAATTCGGGGCGGCGTTTTTCCTGGAAGGCGCGAATGCCTTCCTCGCGGTCCTGGGTGCCGGCCAGCACGGTGAAGGCATGGCGCTCGAAGCGAAGGCCGCTGGCGAGGTCGGTGTCCTCTGCCTTGAGCAGTGCCTCCTTGGCCAGGCGCACGGCCAAAGGCGCCTTCTGGGCAATGACGCGAGCGATGGCGATGGCTCGTTCGACGGTGAATTCCGGCTGGGTCACTTCGCTGACCAGGCCTGCGCGCAGGGCATGGCGGGCATCGATGGCTTCGCCCGTGAGCACCATCTGCATGGCCAGGGACTTGCCCACGGCGCGCAGCAGGCGCTGGGTGCCGCCGGCGCCGGGCATGATCCCGAGGTTGATTTCCGGTTGGCCGAAGCGGGCGTCTTCGCCGGCGATGAGAATGTCTGCATGCATGGCCAGTTCGCAGCCGCCGCCGAAGGCAAAGCCGTTCACGGCGGCGATCAGCGGTTTCTTGAAGGCGGTGATGCGCTGCCAGTGGGCCAGGCGCGGGTCATTGAGGATGCCCACCAGGTCACGCTCGGCCATTTCCTTGATATCGGCGCCAGCGGCAAAGGCCTTGCGGCTGCCGGTGATGACCACGGCGCGGGTATCGGCATCCTGTTCGGCGCTTTCCAGCTCAAAGGCCAGCTCGCCCAGCAGCTCGGTATTGAGGGCATTCAGTGCCTCGGGGCGCTGCAGGGTGATCAGGCGGACACCCTGCTCGGGAGGCAGGACGGCAAGGGTACGAGGCATGACGACTGTCCTCAGGCTGCACGCGCGGCATTGCCGCTCTTATTAGTGGGTCAGGGAAGGCCTTTCCTGTGCTGCCGAGGCGCGGGGCGAGGCAGCTCTTGCCGGAGTATACGCATAAAGCGATACAAGACAATATGTAAAAACATTATTTATGTGTCTTAAAGTCGGTGTTTTTGTGGGTGAGGTCGAGTGTCCTATCAAGTAGTGTCTGGCTGTATGTAGCGTAAATACTGGGTTATATGGCGTGAAGAGGCGGTTTGAAAGTGCCGATTGACCGATCGTCATCTGATACAGTTAGGTTGGCTTTCATGTGTTGGAATGATGTGATACAAAGTGAAGTAGATTTTGAATCGCTTTGTGCCGCCTTGCAGAACACCCATCCAGATTCAATTGAGGACGTCTCCATGTCGACCACCGCCCGCACCGCTGCCCTTGAATTGTTCGCGCATCACCGGGAGACGCTTGATCGCGCGGTCCAGGCGATAGCCGAGCGGGGTTATTGGTCGCCCTATCTGGAAAGCCTGAAGCAATACCCGGAAGAGTCGGTCAAAGGCGCCCAGTCGGCCTTCGAATCTCAACTCAATCGCCATTTCTCGCTGGTTGGGCCCCAGTCGGTGGGACGTGCAGGTTCTGAGCGCTCGCCTTACGGTTTCGATCTGGGAGTGACCTATGACCGATACGATGCAGATGCTCTGCTGGGGCGTATGCAGCAGGCGCTGCCCGCCTGGCGTGATGCCGGCCCTGCGGCGCGGGTGGGCACTTGCCTGGAAATCCTGCAGCGGCTCAATGCCTTGAGCCCGACCCTGGCCCATGCCGTCATGCATACCAGCGGGCAGGCCTACATGATGGCTTTCCAAGCGGGTGGACCTCACGCCCAGGACCGCGGTCTGGAGGCGCTGGCCTACGCCTGGCGTGCCATGTCGGAAGTGCCGGAGGCGGCGTGCTGGATCAAGCCCCAAGGCAAACAGGAACCATTGGTGCTCGACAAGCGCTGGCACATTGTGCCGCGCGGCCTGTCCCTGGTGATTGCCTGTTCCACCTTCCCGACCTGGAATACCTATCCGGGCCTGTTCGCCAGCCTGGCCACCGGCAACCCCGTACTGGTCAAGGCGCATCCAGGCGCGATACTGCCGGTGGCCATGAGCGTCAAGGTCGCCCAGGACGTGCTGGGCGAGCTGGGCTTCGATCCGGCGCTGGTGAGTCTGGTGGTAGACACCCCCGACGCCCCGGTGAGCCAGCACCTGGCTCTGGATCCAAGGGTCAGGCTGGTGGACTTCACCGGCTCCAACGCCTTCGGCAACTGGCTGGAGGCCAACGCCACCCAGGCCCAGGTGTTCACCGAGAAGGCTGGGATCAATACCGTGATCATCGACAGCGTGCGCGACGTCAAGGCCGTGGCGCGCAACCTGGCTTTCTCCCTCAGTCTCTATTCCGGGCAGATGTGCACCACGACCCAGGTCATCTACGTGCCGCGTGGCGGTATCCGCAATGGGGAGGAGTACCTGAGTTTCGAGGAGGTGGGCCAGACCCTGGCTGGCGCCGTTCGCAGCTTCCTTGCCGACAACGAGCGCGCCTGCGCGGTGATCGGCGCCATCCAGTCCGAGGCCACGGCCCAGCGCATCCAGGCTTGCCGTGAGTTGGGCGAAGTGCTGCTGGACAGCGAAGCGCGCGAGCATCCGCAGTTCCCCGGTGCGCGCATCCATACGCCGCTGCTGCTGAAAGTGGATGCGGCCGACCGCGCGGCCTATGCCGAGGAGCGCTTCGGCCCCATCGCATTCGTCATCGCCACCGACGACACGGAGCACAGCCTGCGCCTGGCTGCCGAGGTGATCGGCGAGAAGGGGGCTCTGACGCTTGGCATCTACTCCACGGACGAAGCCGTGCTGGACCGCGCCGAGCAGTTGTCGATGGAGGTGGCGGTTGCACTGTCGGTGAACTTCGATGGCGGTATCTTCGTCAACCAGTCCGCCGCGTTCAGCGACTTCCATGCCAGCGGCGGTAATGCCGCGGCCAATGCCTCGATCACCGATGGTGCCTTTGTCGCGCGTCGGTTCGTCACGGTGCAAAGCCGCCGACATGCGGTCCCATAACAAGAAGGAGCACTGAATGACCTGCTATAGCCTTGACGGCCTGACTCCCGTGGTCGATCCGACCGCCTACGTACACCCCTCCGCCGTGCTGATCGGCGACGTGATCATCGGCCCGGGTTGCTATGTTGGCCCGTTGGCCAGCCTGCGGGGTGACTTCGGCAGGATCATCCTGGAGGAGGGCGCCAACATCCAGGACACCTGCGTGATGCATGGCTTCCCTGACAGCGATACGGTGGTCGAGCGCAATGGCCATATCGGGCATGGCGCTGTCCTGCACGGCTGCCGTATCGGCGCGGACGTGCTGGTGGGCATGAATGCGGTGGTCATGGACGGCGCCCGGATCGGTGCGCGCTCCTTCGTTTCCGCTGCCGCCTTCGTCAAGGCCGGGTTCAGTTGCCCCGAGCAGTCCCTGGTGATGGGCGCTCCGGCCGTCATCAAACGCTCGCTCAGCGATGAAGAGGTGGCCTGGAAGCTGGCCGGTACCCGCGAGTACCAGATTCTCGCCCAGCGCTGCCTGCAGAACATGGTGGCGTGTGAGCCCCTGGCAGAAGTCGAGGCGCGGCGTCCGCGCATCGCCGATCGTGGTCTGCGTCCAAAGGGGAGCGGGCCACAATGAGGGCGGTCTTCGCACAGTGGGCACGCAACCTGATGGTCATGCCATCGAGCCTGCGGGTATATTCGGCTCTTTTCCCGCATCCAGAATGTTCATGACCACGCTTGCGCCCTTGGATCACCTCGTCTCTCGCTTTCAGGAGCAGACACCTATCCGTGCCAGTTCGCTGATCATCACCCTCTACGGCGATGCCATCGAACCGCATGGTGGCACTGTCTGGCTGGGCAGCCTGATCCAGCTGCTGGAGCCGATGGGCATCAATGAACGGCTGATCCGCACTTCCATCTTCCGCCTGACCAAGGAAGGTTGGCTTAGCGCGGAGAAAGTGGGCCGACGCAGCTACTACAGCCTGACCGGCGCAGGCCGGCGTCGGTTCGAAAAGGCGTTCAAGCGGGTGTACAGCTCCAGCGTGCCGTCCTGGGATGGTGCCTGGTGCCTGGTGATGCTGTCGCAGCTGCCGCAGGACAAGCGCAAGCAGGTGCGTGAAGAGCTGGAATGGCAAGGTTTTGGTGCAATTTCCCCGACCGTGCTGGCCAATCCGCGCTGCGATCGGGTGGATGTTGCCGCGACCCTGCAGGAACTCGACGCCCTTGAGGACAGCATCATTTTCGACACCCGTCCCCAGGACGTGCTGGCTTCCAAGGCACTGCGCATGCAGGTGCGAGAGAGCTGGAATATCGATGAGCTGGGCACCCACTACAGCGAGTTCATCCAGTTGTTCCGCCCGTTATGGCAAGGGCTGCGCGAGCAGGAGCAGCTGCAGCCGGCGGACTGCTTCCTGGCTCGAACCTTGCTGATCCACGAATACCGCAAGCTCCTGCTGCGTGACCCCCAACTACCCGACGAGCTCCTGCCGGGCGATTGGGAAGGCCGCGCCGCCCGCCAGTTGTGCCGCAACATCTACCGGCTGATCTACGCGAAGGCCGAAGAGTGGTTGAATGCTGCATTGGAAACTGCGGACGGGCCACTGCCTGATGCTGGCGAGAGCTTCTATCAGCGTTTCGGTGGATTGAGGTAAGGCGCGCCTGCTGGATGGTGCGCAGATTGCGGTAGGGAAAGACCCGGCCTGTTGCTGCGCCCGGCCGGATAACGATAAGAACAGACGCTTGCATGAGGCTTAGAAAGCCATGACCACTGCACATGCACAGAAGGCAGACCGCTTCGATGAGTGGCTGCAAGGCATCAACCAGGTTTGCGGTCGCTTCGGCGCCAAGGTCCTGGGATCTGACTTCTCCGGCTCGATCCGCGAACACAAGGCCGGCGCCATCAAGCTGAGCGTTGTCGACGTGACCCAGGCGAAGCTGTTCCGCACCGAGCGGGAGGTGGCGCAAAGCGATGGTCAGCACTTTTACCTGGCCTTGCAGCTGGAAGGACACGCAGGCATGGAGCAGGGCGGCAACGGCATCGTGCTGGCGCCCGGCGACATCACGCTGATCGACTCCACGCTGCCCAGCAACTTCGTCTACAGCGACAATTCCCGCCAATTGTCCTTGATCCTCCCTCGTGACCTGGTGGAAAAAAGCCTGCGCTTCGCGGTCGCTCGTTGCGGTCAGCGTATCCCCGCATCCTCGCCGGTCGCGATCCTGGCCAACCGCTTGATCCTGGAGTCCACCCACCAGCAGTACCTCAGCCTGCCGGAGAGCGAAGCGATGTTGGAGGCAGTGGTCAGTCTGCTGCGTCCGGCCATCAGCAGTAGCGAGGCCGAGCTGGACGTGCATGAGCGCCTGTTTCGCAAGACACTGCGCTTTATCGACGAGAACATCCGAGCGGAAGAACTGAGCCCGGAAACCATTGCCCGCGAGGTGGGCGTTTCGGTGCGTGGCCTGTATCGGATGTTCTCGAAGAAGGGCCTGGTGGTCGCCCAGTACATCAAGAACCGGCGCCTGGACTTCTGTGCCGAGAGCCTGCGAAACGGCGGTGGCGAGCAGAAGCTTTCCGCCCTTGGCTACGGTTGGGGCTTCACCGATTCCAGCTACTTCTCGACAGCCTTCAAGGCCCGTTTCGGCGTGTCGCCCAGCGAGTACCGCAAGCGCTACAGCCAGAGTTGAATCCGAGCTGGGGGTGTATCAATCCCACAGGAATCTTTCGCCTAGTCCTTGGCAGCCCTGCCAACACGATTGGCATAGAGAAACAAACCTCCATTGCTCCCGACGTCGACAATCCGTGAAGCATTCGGGCGTGCGCCCCGTCTAGAGAGGATCGAGAATGAGCAAGGTTGAAATCCTGCCGCAGGTGGCGGCATTCCTGGAGCGCCGACACGGTTGCTTCATCGACGGTCAGTGGGTGCTGCCGGAAGGGCCGACCACGCCGGTACTCAACCCTGCCACGGGCAAGGCTATTTCGGCGGTGCCGGATGTGCCGCTGGAGTACCTGGAGCGCGCGGTGCAGTCCGCGCACAAGGCATTCAAGTCGCGGGTGTGGTCGGGGTTGCGACCTGCCGATCGTGAGCGCATCCTGCTGCGCTTCACGGCGCTGGTGGAGGAGCACGCAGAGGAACTGGCTCAGCTGGAAACCCTGAGCCAGGGCAAGTCGATCAACATCTCGCGCATGCTGGATGTCGGCGCCACCGTGGAGTTCATGCGCTACATGTCCGGCTGGGCCACCAAGATTGAAGGCCAGACCCTGGACGTGTCGATTCCGATTCCGCCAGGCTCTCGCTTTACTGCGTTCGCACGTCGTGAGCCGGTGGGCGTGGTGGCGGGTATCGTGCCATGGAACTTCCCCCTGATGATTGCCACCTGGAAGCTGATGCCGGCGCTGGCCTGCGGCTGCACCGTGGTGATCAAGCCGGCCAGCGAAACCCCGCTGACCTGCCTGCGCCTGGCCGAGCTGGCCTTCGAGGCGGGTATTCCGGCCGGTGTGTTCAACGTCATCACTGGTGGTGGCAGCACCGTCGGCAATGCGCTGGCCTCTCATCCGCTGATCAACAAGGTGTCCTTCACCGGCTCCACCGCAGTTGGCAAGAGCGTCGGCGTAGCGTGCATGGAGAACATGACCCGCTTCGCCCTGGAGCTGGGTGGCAAGAACCCGATGATCCTGTTGGAGGATGCCGACGTCGAGAAGGCGATCCAGGGCGCGTTGCTCGGCGGCCTGCTCAACCAGGGCCAAGTGTGTGCTGCGGCGTCGCGCTTCTACGTACACCAGTCGCGCTATGGTGAATTCGTCGAGGGCTTGGCCGCCGCGGTCAAGGACTTGTCGATCGGTCCGGGTATGGACCAGGAGGCCGCCATCAACCCGCTGGTGTCGCGCAAGCAGCAACTGGGCGTGCTCAAGCACATCGAGGTTGCCCGCCAGGAAGGGGCGCGCGTTGTGGCGGGCGGGCAGCCTATCGAGGGAGATGGCTTCTTCGTCCAGCCGACGGTGCTGGCCGACGTCAACCATTCGATGGCGGTGGCCCGTGAAGAAGTGTTCGGCCCGGTGCTGTCGGTGATCCCGTTCACCGATGAAGATGCCATGATTGAGCTGGCCAACGACAGCCCTTATGGCTTGGCGGCCAGCCTCTGGACCAACGACCTGGGCAAGGCGATGAACCTGGTGCCGCGCATCGAAGCCGGCACCGTCTGGGTCAACGCCCATGTGCTGCTGGACCCCAACATGCCCTTTGGTGGGGTCAAGCAGTCGGGGATGGGCCGTGAGTTCGGCCGTGCAGTGATCGAGGCGTATACCGAGCTGAAGTCTGTCTGCATCGCCCACTAAGCAAAACCCTCGATTTCCGGCAGGCGTCTTGCGTCTGCCGGTTTTTTTTGGGGGGGCCTGTGGGGCACATTTGCTGCGGGTGCGATTTCACTTGCGAACGGTCGCTACCCCCGAACTGACTGGCAGTCCTGCAGCCTGCTGCTCGCGAATGAATTCGCGCTCACAAGAAGCAGCACGTCAGGTAGCACTGCACTGCTCAGGTGCACGGAAAGGTTGCAGGTTCCACGGCTGGGCTAAGCTTTCGGCAGTTCCCGGACAGTAAGGACTGCCCCGATGAGCGAGCCTCTTCTCAGCTTCGATGCACTCAAGCAAGCCGTTGCCGACGGCGAGATCGACACCGTGCTGGCGTGCATGGTGGACATGCAGGGGCGGCTGGTCGGCAAGCGCTTCCAGGCGGAGTTCTTCATCGACAGCGCCTTTGAAGAAACCCATTGTTGCAACTACCTGCTGGCCGACGATATCGACATGGAGCCAGTGCCAGGGTATGCCGCTGCCAGCTGGAGCCAGGGCTACGGCGACTTCGTGTTGAAACCGGACATGAGCACGCTACGCCGCGTGCCTTGGCTGGAATGCACGGCACTGGTGCTTTGCGATGTGCTCGACCACCAACACCGTGACCTGCCTCACAGTCCCCGGGCCATTCTCAAGAAGCAGGTGGCACGCCTCACCGAGCGTGGCTATGCCGGCATGTTCGCTTCCGAGTTGGAGTTCTACCTGTTCGATGAGAGCTACGGCGCAATCCACAAGCGCAATTACCAGAACCCGAAGACCGCTTCGCACTATATCGAGGACTACAGCATCCTACAGACCACCCGTGAGGAGCCGGTAGTGCGAGCGATCCGCAAGCACTTGCAGGCCTGCGGCGTGCCGGTGGAGAACTCCAAGGGTGAATGGGGGCCGGGGCAGGAAGAGATCAACGTTCGCTACAGCGATACGCTGACCATGGCCGACCGCCACGTCATCATCAAGCACGCGTGCAAGGAGATCGCCTACCAACAGGGCAAGTCGATCACCTTCATGGCCAAGTGGCGCTACGACCTGGCCGGCTCCAGCGGCCACATTCACAGTTCGCTGTGGGACCTGGCCAACGGAGGGCCGCTGTTCCTCGACCCGGCAGCCGAATTCGGCATGTCGAAGCTGATGCGTGGCTGGGTCGGCGGCTTGCTCAAGTATGCCAATGACATCACCTATTTCCTGGCGCCCTACATCAACTCCTACAAGCGTTTCCAGGCGGGAACCTTCGCACCGACGCGTGCGGTGTGGAGCCGCGACAACCGCACGGCTGGGTTCCGCCTGTGCGGCGAGGGCAGCAAGGCGGTGCGTATCGAGTGCCGGGTGGGTGGTGCTGACCTGAATCCATACCTGGCTTTTGCGGCGCTGATCGCTGCGGGCCTGGCCGGGATCGACGAGCAACTGGATCCGGGGGCTCCATTTGGCGGGGATGCCTACCTCGGCGAACAGCTGCCGGAGGTTCCCAAGACGCTGCGGGATGCGACCAACGCACTGAAAGCTTCAGCCATGCTCGGCCAGGCGTTCGGTGAGGAGGTAATTCAGCATTACGTGCATACCGCCGAATGGGAGCAGCGGGAATACGACCGCCGCATCACCGATTGGGAACTGCAGCGGGGGTTTGAAAGGTACTGACGTGCCCCGACCGAGTCGGGCCGGTATTCAGAAGATCCGGCCCAGGTTCAGGTACAGGGCTCGTTCCGCCTCATCGTTCAACCCATAGCTGAAATCCAGCGGGCCAAGCGGCGTATCGAAACTGATGAAGACGCTGCCGGCGTTGATGTAGCCGCTGTCGAAACTGTTGTCGTTGTTCCAGACGCGGCCTCGCTCCAGGCTGGCGCCGAGGTAAAGCGGGAAGTCCAATGGCAGGAAGGAGCGCTTGGTCATTCGGCGGTAATAGACCATCCGGCCGAGGCTGACGTTCTGCCCGGACACCGAGTCCTGGCGGAAGCCGGACAGTTGGCGGGCACCGCCGAGCAGGAAGCTGGAGGTCACGACCTCGGCATCGTCCAGGGTGCGGCCGTAGCGGCCCCCTAGAACGAAGGTGTCCGGTCCTTTGCCAAAGGCCTTGTCGAGGATCAGTTCCCATTGCCGGTAGCGCTCGTCCGAGCCCAGTTGCGGGTCGTATTGGCGCAGGCTGAGCCCGATGGCTTCGCCCTGGTGCGGGTAGTCGACGTTGTCCAGGGTGTCGAAGGAGTACTTCAACTCGTAGTAGCCCTCGGTGAAGCTGAAGCTTGGCAGGTCTTGGTCGCCGACGCGCACATCGGCTTCGCCCCAGGCCTGGCCGACGCCGAAGCGGATTTCGCCGTTGTTGGCGATCTGTCGACCGAGGTTGAGGCCGAGGCCGTAGCGTTCCAGCCGATATTCGGCGATGGGGTCGTTGTCGAGAATTGCCTCGACATTCTGTGCCTCGCCGAACAGGTAGGGGGCGACGAAGTAGCGCGAGCCGGCATCCAGCGGTTGGTAAAACTCGCTGTAGAGCTCCTGATGATCACCGAGTTGCACGCGACTCAACCATTCGGCGCCCAGTTCGTTGATGCCATTCTTGCGATAGCTGGCGCCCAGGTTGTATGCGCTGTCGCCACGCATGTCGTCGGACAGGTTGAGCCCCAGCCGCAGGTAGTCGGTGCCGGCGCGCTTGCCACGGGCATTGATCACCAGCGCATTGCCGTCCGGGCGGCGGACCACGCGGTAGTGCACCTGCTCGAAGTAGTCGAGACCGTACAAGGTACTCATGTCCGACTGCAGGCGTTCCAGGTCCAGCGGCTGCCCGAGGGGTTGGCGGATGTACCGGCGGATCACTGCATCGCTGATCTTCGAGTCGTTCTCCACCTTGATGCTGCTGATGACCGGTGTGCGTTCGCTCGGCAGGCGGGCGCTGTCCAGCGGGCGAGCCTGGCTGCTATCAGGCGAGCGAAGGATGGCCAGGCGGCTGTCGAGGATGGCGGTGGCGCGGTAGCCGGCATCGATCATCTCCTTCGCCTTTCCGAAGTCCGTCGATCCATATCCAGCCAGGGGTGGCTGGATCAGGACGTCCGCCGGCTTGAGGGTGGCGAGCTGGGCCTCCGAGTTGGTGCGGGTCATCAGGGTGATGGACTGGTTGAGCACGTCCACCACCGTACCCAGCTCCTTGCGCGGCCGCAGCGGGTTGCCGATATCGACCACAATGACCAGGTCGACCCCCATGCTTCGCGCCACGTCCACGGGGATGTTGTCGACCATGCCGCCATCTACAAGGAGCCGGCCGTCCACTTCCACTGGGGCGAACACTGCTGGGATCGACATGCTGGCGCGGATCGCCCGGGGCAGGTGGCCGCGTTGGAACACGACCTTGTCGCCGGTGGCGATATCGGTGGCAACGGCGCGGAAGGGAATGGCCAGGCGATCGAAATCCCGCGTGTCGTTGGTGTGGACCAGCAGGCTCTCCAGCAACAAGGCGAGGTTCTGGCCCTGGATCACACCGAGCGGCAGGCCGAGGCTACCGTCATCGCGGAAACTCAGGCGCTGCTTGACCAGGAAGTCGCGGTCGTCCTGCTTGCGGCGGAACGGGACGTCCCGGCGCGGCGGGGCGTCGGAAAGGGCCAATTGCCAGTCCAGGTGGGTGGCCAGCTGTTCCAGCTCATCGACCCGGTAGCCCGCTGCATACAGTCCTCCGATCACCGCGCCCATGCTGGTGCCGGCGATGGCGTCGACGCGAATGCCTTGTTCCTCCAGGGCCTTGAGCACGCCGATATGAGCGAGGCCACGTGCCGCGCCACCGGACAACACCAGACCAATCTTCGGGGGCGTGGCCTGGGCAAGGCAGAGGAGGGGAAACAGCAGCAGGATAAACAGCAGACGGCGCATAACGCATCCCTGGTCAGGCGGAGTGTAGGCGGGAGTGAGCGGCGGCCGATTGCGGTTGCCAGTGGCGTTCTCAATGGCCTGCCGAAGCTCGCTATTATAGGGACCTCATGATCGAGCGAGCCCTGCCATGTCGACGTCCAAGCCCGAAATTGTCATTACCTATTGCACCCAGTGCCAATGGTTGCTGCGTGCTGCGTGGCTCGCACAGGAGTTGCTCAGCACTTTTGCCGACGACCTCGGCCGGGTCTGCCTGGAGCCGGGGACCGGCGGAATATTCCGCATCACTTGCGACGGCGTGGAGATCTGGGAGCGCAAGGCCGATGGTGGTTTCCCAGAGGCCAAGGTTCTCAAGCAGCGGGTTCGCGACCAGATCGACCCAGCGCGTGATCTCGGGCATAACGACCGAAGCTGATTCGCACTGTCTCAGAGCTCTGCAGGCTTTGGATGGTTTCCGGTTTTCAGGGGCCGTTCCCCTCACCCCAATCCCTCTCCGCGACGAGGAGATGGATGGGGAGCTGCTCCGAGCCGGGCTAGCTCCTGGGGGATGAGGGTGTTGCTCAGGCCGTAGCAGGCTTTGGTTCTGCGGCAGCCCCTTTCCTTGCTGAAAGTGCAATGGCGAAGATGATCAGCACGCCGCCCGCCAGCATGCGCAAGCTCGGCTGCTCGTCGAACAACCACCAGGCGAAGGCGATCCCGTAGACCGGTTCCAGGGCGAAGATGACCGCCGTGGTCCGCGCCTTGAGAACCTTCAGGCTCGCCACGAACAGGCTGTGGGCGAGCCCCGTGCAGAAGACCCCGAGCAAGCCGATCCAGAGCCAGTCGATGAGCCTGACGTCGGCCAGCAGCGGCCAGCTGAAGGGAGCCAGGCAGAAGACAATGGTCAGGTTCTGGCAAAGGGCCGCCTTCACTGGGTCCAACCCTTTTACGCTGATCCGGTTAAGCAGCGACAGCAGCGAGAACAGCAGCCCCGAAAGGACAGCGGAGAGCAGCCCCTGGGTCGCTTCGCTGGCCCAGTCGAAGCTGGGCGTCACCAGCACCAGGCCGAGGGACACCAGGCCCACGATGATGATTTCCTGGAGTCGGATGCGCTCGTGGAACAAGAGGCCTTCGAGCAGCAGGGTGAAGGCGGGGAAGCTGGCGAAACCCAATGTGGCAATAGCTACCCCGGCGACCTGTACGGCATGGAAGAAGGTGATCCAGTGGGCACCTAGCAGCACCCCGCCCAGGCCCAGCAGAGCCAGCTGCCGCAGGTTCGGACCAGCGCCCCGGTTGCCCGCGATCAGCTTCGCAAACAGGGCCAGGGCGATGACCGCGAAAACCCCACGACCGAAGGTGGTGACCATCGGCGCGGTGGCGGCAAGTTTGCCGAAAATGCCGGAAAGCCCGAACAGCAGGGCGCCCAGGTGGATGGCCAGCAGCGCATTGCGCTCTTTCATGCCAGGCGGGCTCCATTGGGCAGGGGCATGTCGAAACTGGCCAGGACGACCTTGCCCTCGACGTCATGGACGCCTGTCACCAGCACCTCCGAGCGGATGCCGGCAATCCGCTTGGGCGCAAAATTGCACACACAAAGCACTTGCCGACCGACTAGCACCTCTGCGGCGTAATGGGCAGTGATCTGGGCGCTGGAGGTTTTGACCCCGAGTTCGCCAAGGTCTACTTCCAGCACATAGGCGGGCTTGATTGCCTTGGGATTGGGGCCAGCGGAAAGGATGGTGCCGACACGCAGTTCGACACGTTGGAAATCATCCCATTCAATGGTCGACATGAGGTTCTCCCTGTTCACGATCGACGCAGTCTAGAGCGGGCCGTGACCTTTGTCTGTCGCCAGGCTCGCGAGCTTTGTCGCGTTACTCGCGGGAACTGCGCAGGGTTCGCGGCGTTACGCCGAACTCGCGGGAAAGAGCGGCGGTAAAGGCGCTTTGCGAGCTGTAGCCAACGCGGGCGGCGATTTCTCCCACCGTCAGGTGGCTCTCCAACAGCAATTGCCGCCCCAGGCGCAAGCGTCGGGAGCGCACGTAGTCCATGGGTGTCTGGCCGATTTCGGCCAGAAAGCGGGCGTGGAACCACGCGACCGAGAGCTCGCACAGGCGCGCCAGATCGGCGACTTGCAGGGGGTGAGCGGCGTGCTGGTCGATATGGGCGTCGAGCGCAGCCAGCGGCAGGGCCGTGTCGATTGCCTGCTGCGCGGGAGCGACCAGACTGGCCAGCAGCAGTCCAGCGGACTGGGTGGCGATGACGTCGTCGGTCAGCGGGCTGGCGGCGATCCAGCTCACCAGTTGGCTCTGTGCCGGGTTGAGCGACAGCGCACCGGGCTCTTCCAGCAGGCGGCGGCCTGAGTCGAAGTGGCGCCCAAGGGTCTGCCTGAGCCAGTTTTCGTCCGGCACGTCTACCACCAGACAAAGGCTGCCATTGGGACTGCCGCAGGCGTGTTGCGCGTCGGGCGGGACCACGGCCAGTGTCTGCCGCTCGACGCGCGCGCCCAGGCCATCCACTTCGAACTCCAGGCAGCCGGTTAGCCCGAACACCAACTGGGCGTGGTGGTGGCTGTGGACGAGCAGGTCGTGGGTGTACTGGCGCAGGGACAGGATCGAGCTCATGGCGGCTTCCTCGATGTAGGTCGCCAGTTTACCTGTTGTCGGTGCGTTTGCCCTGTCATCGGTCTGCAATCAGCTGGTCATCTGCATTTCACCCCTAGCACGCACCATCGAAAAAACTCCGCAGGAGGCCGCTCATGAGCAGTGTCGAACGCCTGGACCCGAACAACAAAGGCAAAGCCCGCAAACAGCGCGTGCGAACCCTGTGGATCTCTGATGTCCACCTGGGAACCCGTGATTGCCAGGCCGAGCACCTGTCCCAGTTCCTCAAACACTTCCACGCCGATCGCGTCTACCTGGTCGGCGACATCATCGACGGCTGGAAGCTCAGGGGCGGCATCTACTGGCCGCAGGCGCATACCAATGTGATCCGCCGGCTGTTGACCATGAGCAAGCGCGGGACCGAGGTCATCTACGTCACCGGTAACCACGACGAGTTCCTGCGCCGCTATTCGGCCCTGATGCTGGGCAATATCCAGCTGGTGGATGAGGCGATCCACGAAACGGCCGACGGCCGTAAGCTGCTGGTGATCCATGGCGACCAGTTCGACGTGATCACCCGCTATCACAAGTGGCTGGCCTTCCTGGGCGACTCGGCCTACGAGTTAACCCTGACCCTCAACCGCTGGTTGAATCACTGGCGCGGGCATTGGGGGTACGGCTACTGGTCGCTGTCGGCCTACCTGAAGCACAAGGTGAAGAGCGCGGTGAACTTCATCAGTGACTTTGAGGAGGCTATCGCCCATGAATGCGTGAAACGGGGTCTGGATGGGGTCGTCTGCGGGCACATCCACCATGCCGAGATTCGCAAGGTGGGTGCCGTGGATTACCTGAACTGTGGCGATTGGGTGGAGTCTTGCACGGCGCTCATCGAGCACTGGGATGGCACCATCGAGCTCTATCGATTGGCCGATGACCAGGCCCGACAGATGGAAGCACGCGCAGCCGAGCTTATCGAGCCGGCGGCATGAGGATTCTGATCGTCACCGATGCGTGGGCACCGCAAGTCAATGGCGTAGTCACCAGCCTGCAGGCGCTGACGGCCGAGCTGAAGGCGCTGGGCCACGAAGTCTTGCTGCTGACGCCGCAGGCGTTTCGCTGTCTTCCCTGCCCGTGCTACCCGGAAATCCCCCTGGCCTGGGACCTCTGGCGCGTCAGCCCGATGATCCGTGCGTTCCAGCCGGACTGCGTTCACCTGGCCACCGAAGGCCCCCTCGGCTGGGCGGCGCGATACTGGCTGGCGAAGCGCGGCATGGCATTCTCCAGTGCCATCCATACGCGCTTTCCAGAGTACGTGAATGGCCGTTGGCCGTGGGTGCCGCTCCGCTGGGGGTATGCCTTCCTTCGGGCGTTCCACCGTCCGAGCCAGGCGGTGCTGGTCACCACCGAGCGGATGCGCGATGCCTTCTCGTCGCATGGATTCACCCACCTCATGCTGTGGCGCAAGGGCGTAGATACCGACTTGTTTCATCCGCGTCGCGAGCTATCCAGGCCGCCTGTGGCGGTGTTTCTTTATGTGGGGCGCTTGGCTGCGGAGAAGAACGTCGCGGCATTCCTGGACCTGGACTTGCCGGGTGAGAAGTGGGTGGTTGGCGACGGCCCGCTGCGTGGAGAGTTGGAGCGCCGCTATCCCGGGGCCCGATTCCTCGGTTACCGAAAAGGCGACACTCTGGCGCAGTGCTACGCCCAAGCCAGCGTGCTGGTGTTTCCTTCGCTGACCGATACCTACGGGCTGGTGATGCTGGAGGCGCTGGCTTGTGGGACTCCGGTGGCCGCGTTCCCGGTGACGGGGCCGTTGGATGTGCTGGTAGAGGGCATCACCGGCTGCCTGGATGCCGATCTGAAGCATGCCTGTCTGGCTGCACTGGAGCTGGATCGTGGACGCTGCGCCGAAGAGGCTGGGCGCCTGTCCTGGCGAGCGTCAGCACTGGAATTCCTGGCCCGACAGCCCTTGCTGGATGGGGCGCCTTGCAACGAGGTGGCTCCCGCCACGCCTTAGTCTGTAGGGGCGAATGAATTCGCCCCTACAAATCAGTTGCGTATGACACGGGACGTCAGGGAATGATCTTGTCGCGCAGTTTTTCCGCTGCATGCTGCAGGGCCTGGATCACTTTCTCCTTGTCGTAGTTCTGGATGCCATTGGTGTCCAGGTACATTGAGAAACCGGGTAGTTCGTGTTCGACGTAGCTTGAGGCGGCGCCCAGGTCGCGGCGGAAGTCCACCACCTGGTAGATCTGCACGGGGCGGCTGAAGCCCTTGACGTTGATCTGGCCCTTGTCGCGACACATGATCACGTCCTTGACCAGCGAATAGGTCTCGTGGGAGATCAGGATCTCGCCGGCGTCGGAGGCGTTTTCCAGCCGGCTCGCCAGGTTCACTTCCCGGCCGATGATGGTGTAGTCCATGCGCGTGTCCGCACCGAAGTTGCCCACCGTGCAGTAGCCGGTATTGATGCCCATGCGGATTTCCAGCGGCTTGGTGATGCCCTGGGCGCGCCATTGCTGGCGCAGCACTTTCATGTGCTTGCGCATGGCGACCGCCATGGATGCTGCCGCTACCGCATCCTTCTTGGCGCCTTGGCTGGTCGGGTCGCCGAAGAAGACCATGACGCTGTCGCCAACGAATTTGTCGATGGTGCCGCCATACTTGAGGGCGATCTTCGACATATCGTTGAGGTAGGTGTTGAGCAGGTCCGTGAGGGCTTCGGCTTCCAGTTCCTCGGACAGTTCGGTGAAGCCTTTGATGTCGGAGAAGAACACGCTGAGCTTCTTGCGCTGGGTTTCCAATCGCACGCTTTTCTTGCCGCTGAAGATCGACTCCCAGACTTGCGGCGACAGGTATTTGGCGAGATTTCGCGCCAGGCGAGCGGCCTTTTCCTGCTCACGTTTGATCTCGCTGCGCACCTGCGCCAGGCGCAAGCCCTGCTGGTGCACGAAAAACGCGGTGATGCAGATGTAGGCCGTGGTGAAGAGGATGCTGACCAGGGATACCAGGACGGGGGGGCCGTCCTTGAAGGCTGGCTGAAGCAGCAGCCCGACCAGCGTCACGCTGACCGTTGCCGCAATCAGTACAAGCAGCATCTGGCTCAGCCCGCCAAGGATCATGGCACTGAAGCAGAGTGTCAGCAGGACCATCAGGCTGGGCACTACCGAGAAACCGAGCAGCGCGGCAGCGGCTCCGGCATGCAGGGCATCGATGCCGAGCAGAATGGTGTCGGTGCGGCGCATGTTTTCCGGCTTGACCCGCCGGCTCAGTTGCTGGGCCAGGTGCGGGTAGAGCAGGGCATAGGGAACCATCCAGAGGATGTCGATGCTGAAGTACTGGACGTAGGTGCCTGCCGCAATGCTGGCGGCGGTCGCCATATACGCGAGCACTCTGGAGTAATACTCGCGCAGCGGCGGCGTCGCCGTAAGAGGATCGAGTGTTGTTGGCTTCATTGGCTTGATTCTGTCCCTGATGCTTTATTGACGCCGGTTGCGAGCACACTACGCGCGCTGCAATTCCTAAGCCATGAGTGTAGCGGGGGAAGGATCATAACCGCGTGCTGCGTCGTCGGCCAGCCAGCCGGGCAGGCTGCCTTCGATGTGATACAGCCTAGTGGATCGAATGCCTGGGCTGGCCCCGGCCGCGCTTTGCGCCTACCCGGAATGCAGCAGCCTGGCTGCTTTGTGGGACTCAGAAGCGGATTCGGCCGGTGAAGGCATCCTTGAGCATCACCCAGTCACCCATAAAGCTATAGAGCGGGTACTTGAACGTGGCGGGCTTGTTCTTCTCGAAGACGAAATGGCCAACCCAGGCGAAACCGTAGCCGGCGAGTGGCAGTGCCACTAGCCACAGCCACTGCTGGGTGGCCAGTGCATAGCCGAGGATGAACAGGACCAGCAGGCTGCCAACGTAGTGAAGCCGTCGGCAGGTGTCATTGCTGTGCTCCTGCAAGTAGTAGGGATAGAACTCGGCGAAGCTGTTGAAACGCTGTGTGGAATCGATGGCCATGGCCCACCTCCGGCTCTTGTTGTCTTGAGAAAGTGTAGGACGGGTCCCCCTCCGAACCAGTGGCAAAGGGGGCCAGATTAGTATCCTTGCGCCCCACCAGCCCGTGGCCCTGCAAAGGGGCGTCCGGCGGTCAGCTCACTTTTGGATTATCCAGGTCACTGAAACCTGGGGGAAATATTCTTGATTTAGGGTGGCTGCACGTTTTCCTGAGGATCATCGTGTGAGTCGTGCAGCAAGAAACCTTCGAAAGACCCTGGACGCTGTGGCCATCAACAATGAGGCGGCCGCGATAGCCGTGATGCGGGCGGCCGATCGAATCGGCGATGAACTGCTAAGGCAGCAATTGTTCAATGTGGTCCGGCGGATGAACCAGGACGCGGCCGAGTTGCGGGTTGCCCGGGAGAAGGTTTCGGGAACGGGAGCCTGGATGGCTTGATCTCAGCGGGACGGGGCGTCGTGGCACGCGTGTGCGCCCTGCTGCGTCCCTTCTAGCTCTGATTCGGTCTCTGTTTGCTGGCTAACTATGTGAATCCTTGACACATTCTTGGATTGGATGTTTCGCCACCGTTGGCTTGATGTTAGAGTGCCATCGGTCGCCAAGGAAGGCGCCCATCTCAGCCGCTTGTCTCGGCATTCGCCGCACCTCCCCATTCGATCCCTTGCAAGAACCGTCGCGTGACTCGGCGAACCCGCACGGATACCTCTCACTGATGGCCCGGTATTTCGACCTGGGGCGGGCTGGATATGCCGCGACCAGGGTGAGTATTCTTGGTCGCCAACTCGTCTCGCCTCGACGCGAGTTGTCCTGAACCCATCATAAGAAGGCGTCATGAGCGAACGCACCACCTCTTCGAGCTGGGCCCTTGGCATTGTGCAGGCCCTGGAAATGGGCGGAGTCGACTGCCATAGCCTGTTTCCCGAACTCGGCCTTGACTACCAGGCGCTTAGCGACCCCGATGCGCGTTTCCCGCAGGATGGCATGACGCGCTTGTGGCTGCGTGCGGTCGAGCTGTCGGGGAATCCGGCCATTGGCCTGAACATGGCGAAAGTGGTACGCCCGGCTTCTTTCCATGTGGTCGGGTATGCGTTGATGTCCAGCCGGACCTTGAAGGAAGGCTTCGCTCGCCTGGTGCGATATCAGCGGATCATTGCCGAGGGGGCTGACCTGAGCTTCGACTCAACAACCGAAGGTTATGCCCTCAGTCTGGCGGTGCATGGCGATCGCCTGCCACCGGCACGGCAAAGTGCGGAAGCATCGATGGCCTATTGCCTGGCGTTCTGCCGTTGGATGACGGGGCGGTCGATCAATCCCCTGGAAATTCGTTTCCAGGGCGGGCCGCCGGCGAATCTGGAGCCTTATCGGCAGGTGTTTCAGGCACCATTGCGCTTCAACGCCGAGCAGTGTTCGCTGCTGTTCAGCCGCGCTGACATGGAAGCCAAGTTGCCGACCGCCAACGAGTCCCTGGCGCAGTTGCATGACCGGTTCGCGGGTGACTTCCTGGCCCGGTTCTCTGGTAGTCGGGTTACCCACCAGGCGCGGCAGGTACTTTGTCGGCTGCTGCCTCAGGGGGAGCCGAAGCGCGAGGTGGTGGCGCGCACCTTGTGCCTGTCTGAGCGCACCTTGCAGCGTCGCCTGCAGGAGGAGGGAACGAGCTTCCAGCAGTTGCTCGATGACACCCGTCGCGATCTGGCTGAGCAGTACCTTGCACAGCCGAGCCTGACGCTGCTGGAGATTGCCTACCTGCTGGGCTTTGCCGATCCCAGCAATTTCTTCCGGGCCTTCCGTCGCTGGTTCGATAGCACGCCCGGTGAGTACCGCGCGCGCCTCGAGTGATCCACTGGCGGCCTCAGTGTCGCCAGAAGTAGGGAGTGCAAAGCACCAGCACGGTAAGGATCTCCAGCCGACCCAGGAGCATGCCGAGGGTGAGCAACCATTTGGCGCCGTCGGGTAGGCTGGAGAAGTTGCCGGCTGGGCCGATGATCTCGCCCAGGCCCGGCCCCACGCCTGAGACGGTAGCCGCTGCGCCGGTTAGCGACGTGATCCAGTCCAGCCCCATCAGCGAGAGGCCCAGGGCTATAACGCAGATGATGATGGTGAAAAAGAAGGAGAACGTCAGAATCGAACGGACGATATCCTCGTCCAGGCGATGGCCGTTGTACTGCTGCTTGATTACCGCGCGAGGGTGGATCAGCTGATAGAGGTTGGCCTTGAGCAGGATATAGGCCACCTGGAAGCGGAAGATCTTGATGCCCCCTGCCGTGGAGCCGGAGCAGCCGCCTACGAATCCCAGATAGAAGAACAGCATCAGCGAGAAATTGCCCCACAGGCTGTAATCGCCAAGGGCGAAGCCGGTAGTGGTAAGAATGGACGTGGTGTTCACCGCGACGTGGCGCAGGGCGTCGAGCCAGTGCAGTTCGGTGGTAAGCCAGTACCAGGTGCCCAACACCGCCCAGATGCCCAGTAGCATCCCCAGAAAACCGCGCACTTGCTGGTCCCTGAGCAAGGCATTGCGATTTCCGCGCAGGACGGAAACGTACAGCATGAACGGCAGACTGCCGAGGATCATCACCACCACCGCAACCCAGTGAACGGCAGGTTGGTCCCACTTCGCCAGTGACTGGTCCGACGTGGAGAAACCGCCGGTGGCGATGGCCGACATGGCGTGGTTGACCGCGTCGAAGCCGTTCATGCCGGCCATCCAGAAGGCCAGGGTGCCCAATATGGTGAAGCCGACATACACCACCACGATGTACTTGGCCACCATGTGCGAGCGGGGCATGACCTTTTCCGAGCGGTCGGAGGACTCCGTCTGGAACAGCCGCATTCCGCCGATGCGCAGTAGCGGCAGGATCGCTACTGCCATGCCGATGAAGCCGATACCACCCAGCCAGTGCAGCAGTGAGCGCCACATCAGGATGCCCGGGGACATGGTGTCCAGGCCGCTGAGCACGGTGGCACCAGTGGCGGTGATCCCGGACATGCTCTCGAAATAGGCATCGGTGAAACTCAGATGCTGGGTAAAGAGGAAGGGCAGGGACGCGAAGGTCCCGACAACGATCCAACTGCTTACCGTGAGCAGATACATGTCCCTGGGGCGCAGATGCACCTGCTCCGGGCGACCTGGGATGACCAGCCCGAGGCCTGCAATGAAGGTAATCAGGCTCGACCAGATAAAGGCATTGATGTCCTGGGTGCGCTCGTAGGCCACCAGTATCGAGGCGGGAATCGCCATGCTCACAGCCAGGGTGATGAGAAAGATGCCGATTAGGAAGCCGATGATGCGCAGAGTCGGCAGGGCCATTGGGTGTGCGTTCCTGGAAGCTGGGCGAAAGGCGCAATTCTAGCTGCGCCAAGCATCGGGTTAAACGGTGATCTCAGTGTTTCCAGAAGGCCGGGGTGAGCAACACCAGCACCGTCAGGATTTCCAGTCGGCCTAGGAGCATGCCGACGGTAAGCAGCCACTTGGCGGAGTCTGGGAGGGTCGAGAAGTTGCCTACCGGTCCGATGATCGGCCCCAGTCCGGGGCCAACGTTGCAGACGGCAGTGGCGGCACCGGTCAACGCGGTGACCCAGTCGAGCCCGATCAGGCAGAGGCCCAGGGCAATCACACCGATGGTGATGGTGAAGAAGAAGGAAAAGGTGATCAGCGAGCGGACGATGTCGTCGTCCAGGTTGTGGCCGTTGTATTGTTGTTTGATCACCGCGCGAGGATGCACCAATTGCTGGAGGTTGGCCTTGAGCAACTGGTAGGCCACCTGGAAGCGGAAGATTTTCAGGCCGCCGGCCGTGGAGCCCGAACAACCGCCGACGAAGGTGAGATAGAAGAACAGCATGACCGAGAAGCTGCCCCAGAGCGTGTAGTCGCCCAAGGCGAAGCCTGTCGTGGTCACAACGGAGGTGATGTTGACGGCAACGATTCGGACCGCGTCCATCCAGTTATTCTCGGAGTTGGCCCACAGCCAGGTGCCAACAACCAGCCAGGAGGCCACCAGGAAGCCGACGAACCCGCGAACCTGGTGATCCTTGAGGAGCGCTTTGCGGTGACCGCGAAAGGTCGCCACGTAGAGGGTAAATGGCAGGCTACCGAGCATCATCAGAATCACCGCTACCCAGTGCACGGCCGGTTGTTTCCAGTTGGCCAACGACGAGTCCGATGTGGAGAAACCACCCGTGGAGATTGCTGCCATCGAGTGGTTGATCGACTCGAATGGGGTCATGCCGGCAGCCCAGAACGCAAAGGCGCCAATTACTGTCAGGCTTGTGTAAACGAGCAAGATGAACTTGGCCACCATGTGCGAGCGGGGCATCACCTTCTCACCCCAGTCGGATGACTCGGTCTGGAACAGGCGCATGCCACCGACCCGCAGCAGCGGCAGGATCGCCACTGCCATGCCGATAAAACCGATACCGCCCAGCCAGTGCAGCATCGAGCGCCAGATCAGCAGTCCTGGGGATGCGCTGTCGAGGCCGGTCAGGACCGTCGAGCCGGTGGTGGTGATGCCGGACATGGTCTCGAAGAAGGAGTCCGTGTAGCTGATGTGCTGGATCAGCACCATCGGCAAGGCGGCGAAGCAGCACACCACCACCCAGCTGGCGGTGGTCAGCATGTACATGTCCCGCGGGCGCAGGTGAACGTGTTCGGGGCGCCCGGGCAGGACCACCGCCAGCCCCGCGACAAAGGTGACCAGGCTCGACCACAGGAACGCATCCAGGTCGTCGGTGCGCTCGAACATCAACAGAGTGAGCATGGGGAAGACCATGCTGACGGCCAAGGTGATGAGAAAGAGGCCGATGATGAAGCCGATCATGCGCAGGGTCGGGAGGGACATGGAGTCCTCTTGGACTGGGAGTCAGGCGCGCCATTCTACGCATCCGCCCAGGCCGAAGGAACGGCCCCATGGGGGCTTCACAAGTTTATTGCGCGGGATAGAATAGCCAGCCAAGCGCCGGCCCTTGCCGGTTTCTGAGATCTGTTCATCATCATGTCCGAATCCAATCCATGCTTGGCGTGCGGCGCCTGTTGCGCGCATTTTCGTGTGTCTTTCTTTTGGGGTGAGTGCCAGTCCGCCGGCGGTATCGTGCCGGATGATCGGGTAGTCCAGATCAGCCCCCATCTGGTTGCTATGCAGGGGACCGAGAGCAAGCCCGTGCGTTGTGTCGGCCTACTCGGCGAGGTGGGTTGCGGCGTACGCTGTGCCTTGTACGAGCACCGCTCCAGCACCTGTCGGGAGTTCGAGGCGTCCTGGACCAATGGTGAGCACAACCCCCATTGCGATACAGCGCGAGCAGCCTACGGCATGCCGCCTTTGACACCGCCCTTGCAACCGCACCAGGTGCCGGATCGGGTGGCCTGACGATCTCCATCAGATAGAATGCCGGCTCTTTGGAATCTGGAGGTGGCCGATGGAGGCTCTCGACGCTCTGCTTAATCGTGTATCCCTGGCCCGCCTTCAGGAGCCTGCACCTGATGCAGCCCAGCGCGAGCTCTTGTTCCGGGCGGCATTGCGGGCGCCGGATCATGGTTATCTGCGGCCGTGGCGTTTCCTGACCGTTGAGGGCGCGGCGCGTGACAAGCTCGGCGAACTGTTCGCCTCTGCGCTGCTAAGCAAGGACCCGGAGGCGTCTGAGCAAGCCATCGCCAAGGCGCGTGCCATGCCGCTGCGTGCCCCGCTCCTGGTGGTGGTTATTGCCACGTTGCAGGCAGGTCACAAGGTGCCGGAGGGCGAGCAACTGCTGTCTGCCGGTTGTGCCGCTCACGGCATACTGCTTGCCGCCCATGCCCAAGGCCTTGGGGCCATGTGGCGCACAGGAGAGATGAGCTATGACCGCCAGGTGGCCGCCGGACTCGGCCTGAGTGAGCAGGAGCGCATCGTTGGTTTCCTCTACCTGGGCAGCGTTGCGGGCGAGCGACGCAATCCGCCAGAGCTGCAGCCAGCAGACTTCGTCAAGGCCTGGGCCTGATCAGAATTCAGGGGATAACGGAAGCTCCAGGGTGGCGGCGAAGCCCCCATCGGGGCGATTCTCCAGCTTCAAGGTACCGCCATGGCGCTCCGCCGCGCGGCGGGCGATGGCCAGGCCAAGACCGTGACCTGCCGCGGCCTGGTTGGGCGCGCGGTAGAACGGCTCACCCAGTCGTGTCAGGTGCTCCGAGGCGACTCCAGGCCCGTGGTCGCGCACGCGGATCAGTAACCGATCCGCTTCCTGGTATGCCGCGATCTCGATGGGCTGCCCGGGCGAGTTGAAGCGCAGGGCGTTGCGCAGGAGGTTGTCCAATGCGCGTTCCAGCATGTCGCGCCAGCCGTCCAGCTGGACTCCGCTTTCACATTCGACTCGCAGGACCTGTTCCGGATCCAGCAGCTTGGCATCGTCGACCAGTTCGTCCAGTAGCGGGCGTAGCTGGATCGGTTGGCGGGCGCCTGGCTCTGCATCCAGGCGTGCCAGTGCGAGAATTTCGCTGATCAAGGCTTCAAGCCGGTCGCATTCTTGGCTGAGTCGGGGCCAGAGGCGATCGCGCTGCTCTGGGGTGGCACGCTCAGCCAGGGCAAGGGCTACCCGCAGACGGGCGAGTGGCGAGCGTAGTTCATGGGAGACATCACGCAGCAATTGGCGTTGACTGCCAATCAGCCCCTGGAGTCGTTGTCCCATGCGGTTGAAATCACCTGCAAGTACGCCGAGCTCGTCGCGGCGGCGGGCCAGCCTGGACAGGCTGTCCTGCTGGTAGGCGGTTTGCCCCAGGTCGTGGACAGCACGACGTAGGCGGTTAAGCGGCCGGGTAATGGACAGGGTCAGCGCCAGGCTGAACAGGGTCAGCACCACCAATGCAATGACCAGGGCACTGATTGGCCACAGAAGGCTCCCACGGTGCCAGGCATCGAGTTCCGGGTAGGGAATGCGGTAGATCAGCAGGTAGGACTCGTTGCTGGTGGGGCTGGTGTACTCCTCAGTCAGTCGGCGCCAGGGCAGTCGGCGCTTGTTGGGGTGGCGCGCCTCGAAAGCCGCGGCGCGTGGCGGGAAGGTGCCTTCCACCACCGGATGTCCGGTGTCGTTAAGTATCTGCACGTCGATCCGGGCGCGGTGCCGGAAGCGCTCGAGGTAGCTCTGGGTGTCGCCTGGGCCCTGGGTTTCATAGCGCTGGACCAACTGCTCGGCGAGTCCTTGCAGGGCGGGATGACGGCTGAGGATCCAGGCGTCCTGATTCAGGGCGCGGCCAAGCAGGATCGACAGACCGGCTACGATAGCCAGGGCCAGCCACAGGGTTGCGAGAATCCGCCAGAACAGTGAGCGCACTCGAATACTCCTGAACAGCAAAGCCCACCAGGCCGGCTGGCCTGATGGGCAGGGTAGTGGGCCGTCGGCACGGGGCCGCGGGTGTTACTGGGCCTTTTTGTCCTTCTCAGCCTTCCAGGCCTCGAACTCGGCGCGTTCGGCACGGCGCTCTTCCAGCTTCTTCTGCAGGTCGTCGAAGGCTTGCTGCTGCTCGGGTTTGAGCTGCGCGCGGATCGCGTCGTGATTCTTGGTTTCAGCGGCTTTCAGCTCGTCCTGCATGGCCTTTCGCTCGGCGGCGGGCAGTTTGCCCAGGTAGCGCTGGGTGATCTCGTGGCGGCTTTTCATCTGTTCGCGCATCAGTTTGCCGATTTCCTGGCGCTGCTCGCGGGTAAGGTCCAGCTCTTTGAACATGCGCGCGCCACCGTAACCGTGTTCGTGGCGCGGGCCGCCTTCAGGCATGGCCATGGCCACAGTAGGCAGTGCGGCGGCGAGCAGCAGGGCGGTGAGTGTCTTGCGCATGGTGGTTCTCCTCGTCTTGATTCCGGCCAGTTGCCGGATGTGCCCAGTCTAGGGATGGCAGGGTCAAGGGCAGTCAGCCGAGGGTAAAGCCTGAGTAAAGAGGTGCCGGTCAGGTTGAGCGTTTGTAGGAGCGAACTCATTCGCGAGACGCTGTGTAGCATCGCCGATGGGGCTGCCGCTGTCAGGCGCTGTAGTAGTAGCCGCGGCTACGCAGCGCCAGGATGCGCGGGCGGCCGTCGGCATGCAGACCGAGCTTCTTGCGCAGGTTGCTGACGTGCATGTCGAGGCTGCGGTCGTATAGGGTGAGCTTGCGTCCCAGCGCCAGTTGCGCCAGGTGTTGCTTATCAAGGGGCTCACCGGGCTGGCGCAGCAGGGCTTCCAGGATCCGGCCTTCGGACAGGGTCAGGCTGATCTCGTGGTCACCGATGGTCACGACGCCGCGCACCGGGCTGTAGCAAAGGTCACCCAGTTCCAGTTGGCTGGACTGCTGGGGCGGCAGTGTGCGGCGCAGCACGGCGCGCAGGCGGGCCGTGAGCTCGCGTGGGTCGCAGGGTTTGGCCAGGTAGTCATCGGCGCCCAGCTCCAGGCCGAGGATCCGGTCCAGGGGCTCGCCGCGTGCCGAGAGCATCAGCACCGGCAGTTCCGGGTGGTCGCTGCGCAGTTGCTTGAGTAGTTCCAGGCCGCTGCCGTCGGGCAGCATGACATCAAGCACCACGGCGGCGGGTGTCTGTTCGGCGAGGGCGAGGCGTGCCGAGCGGCCATCGTGGCACGCACGCGCGCTGAAGCCTTCCTGGCCAAGCCAACTGATCAGGAGCTCGCAGAGCTCCTGGTCGTCGTCGATAAGCAGCAGTTCGCTCATGGGGTAGGGGTATAGGTCAATTGATCCATTGGCGGCGATGTCGTTGGCTACCGCGAGCGGGCATGCCGCTCTCCTGGGAAAGGACGGGGACGCCACCATCCACGGCGAGTCGGCTTGCGGCTCGCCGACGAAGACAGTGCGCGCAGTTATCTCAGGGGTAGACCTGCTTGAACGGTTTTACCAGCACGTCCGCGTAGACGCCGGCTGCGCGGTAGGGGTCTGCGTCCGCCCAGGCCTGTGCTGCGGCCAGGGATTCGAACTCGGCGACGATCAGGCTGCCAGTGAAGCCCGCGCTACCTGGGTCGTTGCTGTCTACGGCGGGGTGCGGGCCCGCCAGCACGAGGCGGCCTTCGGCCTTCAGTTGCTCCAGGCGGGCGAGGTGTGCAGGGCGGCTGGCGAGGCGGTTCTCCAGGGAGTTGGCAACGTCGCTAGCAATGATGGCGTAGAGCATGGCGGTCCTTATTGGTGAGGTTTCTGGGTTTCGCCGTCATGGATGTGACGGGCGAGGAAGATGCCCTGTCCGACCAGGAACAATACGGTCATGCCCAAGCTGCCGAAGACTTTGAAGTCGACCCAGAACTCGTGGAAGGTGAAGGCCACGAACAGGTTGGCGAAGCCGCAGGCCAGGAAGAACATGATCCACGCCACGTTCAGGCGGACCCAGATTGGCTGGGGCAGATTGACCGCGTGGCCCATGATGCGCTGGATCAGTGGCTTGTCACCAATGAAGTGGCTGGCAGCAAAGCCCAGGGCGAACAACCAGTTCACGACCGGTGCCTTCCATTTGAGGAAGGTCTCGCTGTGGAAGGCCAGGGTCATGCCGCCGAATACCAGGCACGCCACCAAGGTCAGCCATTGGCCTTTTTCCAGCCGACGCTGGAGCAGGAACAGGGTGCCGTAGACGATCAGCGAACTGACGATCAAAACGGCGGTAGCGCTGAAAATTCCGCCTAGCATATAGGTATGCCCGGCAAGGTCGACGGCGCGAGGATCCAGTTTGTAGACGATGAAGAAGAGGATAAGCGGGATGAAGTCGATGAATTGTTTCACGGCGGCAGCCAGAAGCGGGATGTGGCGGCATAATAACAAACCATTCCCTTAGCGAAAGCCGACCCCATGCAGATTGACCTGCACTGCCACAGTACAGCCTCCGATGGCGCCCTGGCCCCCGCCGCCCTGGTTGCGCGCGCGCGCGAGCGCGGTGTACAGGTCCTGGCGCTGACCGACCACGATACCCTGGAGGGGCTGGATGAGGCCCGCGAAGCGGCCAAGTCGCTGGATATGCAACTGATAAACGGCATCGAGCTGTCTTGCACCTGGGGTGGCGCGACTATCCACGTCCTGGGCTATGCGTTCGACACGGATGCGCCGGCGCTGGTCGCGGCGATTGCCTCGCTGCGCGAGGGGCGTTGGGCCCGCGCAGAAGAAATCTCACGTCGCTTAGCCGCCAAGGGTATGCCCGGCGCCCTGGAAGGCGCTCGAGCCGTACAACAGCAGCTGGGGGACAGCGGTAACGCCCCGGCACGTCCGCATTTTGCCGAGTTTCTCGTGCGCGAAGGCCATGTCAGCGATCGTTCCGACGCGTTCCGAAAATGGCTGGGCGCGGGCAAGCTTGGCGATGTGAAACAGCATTGGCCCACCTTGGAAGAGGCAGTTGGTACGCTACGTGCTGCGGGCGCCTGGATCAGCCTGGCACACCCCTGGCAATACAATTTCACTGGCGCCAAGCGACGCAAGCTGGTGGCCGACTTCATCAAGGCTGGAGGCCATGCGCTCGAAGTCGCCAATGGCCTACAGCCCGCTGACCAGGTAGGTTGCTTGGCCGGTTTGGCGCGCGAGTTCGGCATGTTGGTGAGTGCCGGAAGCGATTTTCATGCACCCTGCGAATGGTCGGAGCTGGGCATGTACCGACCGTTGCCGGACGATTTGCCGCCAATCTGGGCGCGCTTCCGCCATGCACACAGCCATATTGCTGCCCTCTGAACAGGGAGAAGTCGTGAGTCAATTTTTCCAGGTACACCCGGAAAACCCCCAGCCGCGCCTGATAAAACAGGCAGTGGAGATCATCAAGGCCGGTGGCGTGATCGTCTATCCGACGGACTCATCTTACGCGCTGGGTTGCCTGATCGGCGACAAGGGGGCGGTGGAGCGAATCCGCCGGCTGCGTCGCCTGGATGAAAAGCACAATTTCACCCTGGTGTGTCGAGACCTGTCGGAATTGGGCGTGTTCGCCAAGGTCGATACCGCGGCGTTCCGACTGCTGAAGGGGCATACCCCGGGTCCGTATACGTTCATCCTCAGTGCGACCCGGGAGGTCCCGCGCATGCTCATGCATCCAAAACGGCGGACCATTGGGCTACGCGTGCCGAACCATCCCATCGCCTTGGCGCTGCTGGAGCAACTGGGGGCGCCGCTGATGAGCACCAGTCTGATTCTGCCGGGCGAAACGCTACCGATGAGCGACCCCTACGAAATGCGCCAGATCCTCGAGCATCAGGTCGACCTTATCATCGATGGCGGCCCCGGCGGGATGGAGGCCTCCACCGTGATCAACCTGTCCGAAGGCGAGCCCGAGGTGGTGCGCGTGGGCTGTGGCGACCCTGAGCCTTTCCTGAGCGAGGAATAACCTCGGCCTCGCATCGACTCAGAGCAGGATTGCCACCACGATCACGATCAGCAGAATGAGCAGGAAATCCGTCCCGCTCAGTGCTCCGCCTGCCGGCAGCGAGTCGATGCGCTGCGATAATTGAGCAGCTTCCTCCGCCGTCAGGGCTTTTACGCGGGCCCGGGCTGTGGCCGGATCGACACCCAATGACTGCATTTCGTCCGCGACGGTGGCTTGCGAGAGAAATGCTTCGATCTTGGCGTGATCATCCTGGATTTGCTGAGTCGCTATCGCCTCCTGCGTGCTGATGAGGCCAGCTTGGGCGGTCGCGGCGGGCAGCAGAGCGAGGCAAATGAGGATCAAGGCAGCGCTGGACATCAGGGTCAGTCGTTTCATGGCATCCTCCCGAGTTTCCGCTTGAGACATCCGTGGACTGGTTCGTGCTTTGTAAGTCTGGCACAGAGTGATACTTTCAGCGCTTTCCTACTGACTGGTAACGTCAGCGCCCCAGGCCTGATGAGAGGATCCCATGCAAGACACGCCGCCAACCGAGGCTGGCGAGGAGCAGGCCAGCGCCCAGCAGGAGTTGCCTTTTGCCCTGGTCTACGGTCAGGCGATCACCGAGTTGCCGCAGGACCTTTACATCCCGCCCGACGCGCTGGAAATCTTCCTCGAGGCTTTCGAAGGCCCACTCGACTTGCTGCTCTACCTGATTCGCAAGCAGAACATCGACATTCTCGATATCCCGGTCGCCGCGATCACCCATCAGTACATGGCCTACGTGGAGCTGATGAAATCGGTGCGTCTGGAACTCGCGGCCGAATACCTGGTGATGGCCGCCATGCTCGCCGAGATCAAGTCCCGCATGCTCCTGCCGCGCTCCAACGAGGTTGAGGCCGAGGAAGAAGACCCGCGGGCAGAGCTGATTCGTCGCTTGCAGGAGTACGAGCGCTTCAAGCAGGCGGCAGAAGGCATCGATGAGCTGCCCCGTGTAGGCCGCGACCTGACGGTGCCGCGGCTGGACGCCCCGCAGGCGCGTGCGCGCAAGCTGCTGCCGGACGTCTGCCTGGAAGAACTGCTGCTTTCGATGGCTGAGGTGTTGCGCCGTGCTGATCTATTCGAAAGCCACCAGGTCACCCGTGAGGCGCTATCTACCCGCGAGCGCATGAGCGAAGTGCTGGAGAAGCTCAAGGGCGGCGCTTTCGTCCCGTTCGTCGCCCTGTTCGCTGCGGAGGAAGGGCGCCTCGGCGTGGTGGTGACCTTCATGGCGGTATTGGAGCTGATCAAGGAATCCCTGGTCGAACTGGTGCAGAATGAGCCCTTCGCCCCGATCCACGTGCGTGCCCGAGCCGAATAAATGAACCTGAACGACCCCAAGGAACTCGCCTTTCTGCTGGAAGCCTTTCTGCTGGCCTCTGGCAAGCCCCTGTCGCTTGAGCGTTTGGCTGAGCTCTTTGAGGAGGGCGAGCGTCCGGAGTTGTCGTTGATCCGTTCAGCCCTGGCGATCCTGGCGAAAAGTTGCGAGGGCAGGGCGTTCGAGCTCAATGAGGTGGCATCCGGCTATCGCCTGCAGGTGCGTGAATGCTATTCGCCTTGGGTGGGCCGTCTTTGGGAGGAGCGCCCGCAGCGTTATTCGCGGGCGATGCTGGAAACTCTGGCGCTGATTGCCTATCGGCAGCCCATCACGCGCGGCGAGATCGAAGACGTTCGTGGCGTGGCGGTCAACAGCCAGACCATCAAGACTTTGCTCGAGCGTGAGTGGATTCGGATCGTTGGATACCGCGACGTCCCTGGCAAGCCAGCGATGTTTGCCACCACCAGGGCATTTCTCGACCATTTCAACCTGAAGAGCCTGGAAGAGCTGCCACCACTGGCCGCACTACGTGAGCTGGAGCCGGAACCGGTGCTGGGGCTGGATGAAGACGACGTACCCGTACCGGAGGGATTGCAGGCCCGTGCTGATGCGCAGGTGTCCGCCGAGCCTCGCGAGGAGACTAGCTTCCGCTCGCTGCTGGCAGAGCTCGATGATATGGAGCAGGGCTTGAAGACCGACTTCGATGATCTGCTGCAGGATGCAGACGAAGACGAAGACGAAGACGAAGACGAGGCCGTGATGGCCGAAGATGATGACGAGCCGCTGTCCGATGAAGTGCTTAATTGATTGCAGTCTGGCCGCTGGTCGGCGGATGGGCTGACGCGGAGGCACGACTCAACTAGCCTGAGCTCCGTCGGCCGCGTATGATGCGCGGCCTTTTTGTCTGCTACACCGGGAGGTGCCCAGATGAGTGACATCGAATACAGCCCCGCAGGGGAAAAGCTGCAGAAGGTCCTGGCCCGTATGGGGCTGGCCTCGCGCCGCGATATTGAGGCCTGGATCAGTGAAGGCCGTGTCAAGGTCAATGGCGAGGTTGCCAGCCTGGGCCAACGCGTTGACACCCATGACGCCATCAGCGTCGATGGTCGTCTGCTCAAACGGGAAGAAGCGATTGAGAGCGTTCGCCGCGTACTGATCTACAACAAGCCAGATGGTGAAGTCTGCACCCGTGACGATCCGGAGGGCCGCCCCACTGTTTTCGAACGTCTGCCGCGCCTGAAGGCGGGTCGCTGGATCAACATCGGCCGCCTAGACATCAATACGACCGGTCTGCTGCTGTTCACCACTGATGGTGAGTTGGCCAATCGCCTGATGCACCCCTCATATGAAATGGACCGCGAGTACGCCGTGCGCGTGCGAGGTGAAGTCACTGACGAAATCCTCGCGAACCTCAAGCAGGGCGTGATGCTGGATGATGGCCCGGCCAAGTTCACCGATATCCAGGAAGCACCTGGCGGCGAAGGACTCAATCATTGGTACCACTGCGTGGTGATGGAAGGCCGTAACCGCGAAGTGCGTCGTCTCTGGGAGTCCCAGGGGCTGGTGGTCAGCCGTCTGAAGCGGGTGCGTTTCGGTCCGGTGTTCATGACCTCCGACCTGACGATGGGGCGCTGGCGCGAGATGAGCCAAGGCGAAGTCGACATTCTGAGTGCCGAAGTTGGCCTGAAGCCAGTGGCTTTACCTGCCATGAAGGGCAAGTCCCGCGAAAAGCTGGACCGTCTGCAGCGTAAGTCGGCGAAGCCGGTTCCTGCCCGCGCACCGCGTCGTGACGACGTCGAGCGCCCGGTCCGCGGGCCGCGCAGCGATTCGAGCGAGCGTCCGGCACGTGGCCCGCGTAGCGATTCGGGTGAGCGTCCTGCTCGTGGCCCGCGAAGCGATTCGAGCGAGCGTCCGGCACGTGGCCCACGCAGTGAATCAGGTGAGCGTCCAGCCCGTGGGCCGCGGAATGAGTCGAGCGATCGTCCGGCTCGTGCACCCCGTCCGGCCGCTCGCGGTGGTGAAGGTCGTGGCACGCCGGTCGCTGAGCGTCCTCGAGACGTCAACAAGAAGCGTCCGGGCAAGCCGCAACACGAGCGTCCGGCGGTCGAGTTGGCTGATCGTCCCGCGCGCAAGCCCAAGCCGCAGCGCCCGGAGAACAAGCGCAGCGGCCCGCCGGCTAGCGAGGGGCAGCGTCCTGGCTTTGGCCGCCGCCGCTGATCGCTTCAGCCAGTGAATGCACAAGGGGCCCAATGGGGCCCTTTGTTCATTCGCGATGGTATGGGCTGGTGTTTCCAGCGAGGTGCCAAGATCAGCTCAACGCGCTCAGGTAACGCACGACGTCGGTGGCACCCACCAGGCGTAGCCCTTCGCCCAATGCCGTGGCCTCGACATGGTCTTTAGGCAGCATGAGGAACTCGGGGGCACCGACATTGCGCAGGAACTTCAGGCGGGAATAGGGAATGCCGGTGTCCAGCAAAAGTCCCATGAAAGCCGGATCGCTCCAGGCTTGCGTGGGCATTGCCAGCATGTGGTAGCGCATATCCAGCTGCGCCAGTCCTTCCGGCCTGAGCTGGTAATGGGTCACCTCGGCGGGCAGCGTGGTTTCCAGTTGGCGCAGTCGCGCATAGGAGATGGCAGCAGCAAATGCCTCGGTGTGTTGCTCGCCACACCAGAACATTCGGCTGCCGAGCCAACTGGCCCGACAGAGGTTGATGGGGTCGCCGGCGAGGAATCTCGGCAACGGCAGGCTGATGGCCTTGATGAAGTCCTTGTAGCTGATGATTTTGACGGACCGGATGTGCAGGCTGGCCAGGTAATCCTCGAAGCTGGGCGTCGGGGGCAGGTCCACATTGCTGTTGTTCAGCCCGTCGACCTGGCGCAGGTCAATGCTGGGCAGCTGATGCTGTTTCCGTTCCACCAGGCGAATCAAAACAGCGTGGGCGTCGGCCTTGTGCTCCTGAACGGGGCCAGACAGTGCGCCTCGCGGCAGTTCGACCAGCCGCTGCAGGGGTGGGCCGGCCTGCCACCAGATGCTGGGCTCGATTTTGGGTAGGGGCGCAAACGGAAGCCGGAGCTGGCAGGCTTTTTCGAAGATCCGCCGCGGTGCCTGATTACCAAGGCCAAAACGCTGGGCCAATGCAGCCAAGCGGGCGGTCAGCGTATTGGGCAGCAGCATGCTCATGGCCTGTTGGATACTCCCGGGTCACGACTGGCAGTGTGGCAGAAGGTTGTTGCCGTCGCACAATCAACCGTGGCCAATTCCGCTTGGCGGAAGCCGAATGTATACAAACGGATTGGCATAATCATCGTGGACATTTTCGAGGATGCCTCCGTGCCCAGTCTCGTGCTGGATATTTCCCTGGCTGCCGAAGCGTTCCTGGCAGTCTACCAAGGTCGCGCAAATCGTATATTACTGAAAAGCCGAGATGGCCGCAGGGTGAGCCTGCCGGCCCATCACCTGCGGCCGTATATTGGTCATGAGGGTGTGCGCGGTTGCTTCCAACTGGAGTTCAGTGGAGATGGCCGTCTGTTGAGTCTGCATCGCCTCGCGTGATGGGGGTTGCGCAGCTATAATCGCCGGCCCACATCGCCGATCGATATCCGACCATGTACTCCCTGGCCCGCGAACTGCTGTTCTCGCTCTCTCCTGAAACCTCCCATGAACTGTCCATCGACCTGATTGGTGCGGGTGGTCGCCTGGGCCTCAATCGCCTGCTGACCAAGGAACCGGCCAGTTTGCCGGTCAAGGTAATGGGGCTTGAGTTCCCTAATCCGGTGGGACTTGCGGCTGGCCTGGACAAGAACGGTGATGCCATCGACGGCTTCGCCCAACTGGGTTTTGGCTTCATCGAGATCGGCACCGTGACACCGCGCCCGCAGCCGGGTAATCCGAAGCCGCGACTGTTCCGGCTCCCGGAAGCCGAGGCCATCATCAACCGTATGGGCTTCAACAACCAAGGCGTCGACCACTTGCTTGCCCGTGTGCGCGCGGCAAAGTACAAGGGCGTGCTAGGTATCAACATCGGCAAGAACTTCGACACCCCGGTCGAGCGCGCCGTGGATGATTACCTGGCCTGCCTGGACAAGGTTTATGCCCATGCAAGCTATGTCACGGTGAACGTCAGTTCGCCCAACACCCCAGGCTTGCGCAGCCTGCAGTTTGGCGACTCGCTCAAGCAGTTGCTCGAGGCCCTTCGGGTCCGTCAGGAAAGCCTGGTCAAGGTGCATGGCAAGTACGTACCGCTGGCAATCAAGATTGCTCCTGACATGAGTGATGAAGAAACTGCCCTGGTCGCGCAGGCCTTGTTGGAGTCCGGCATGGACGCGGTCATCGCCACCAACACCACCCTCGGCCGCGAAGGTGTGGAAGGGTTGCCGCACGGGGACGAAGCTGGCGGTCTGTCAGGAGCACCCGTGCGGGAGAAGAGCACGCACACGGTCAAGGTGCTGGCTGACGAGTTGGGTGGACGCCTGCCGATCATTGCCGTTGGTGGGATCACCGAGGGCCGCCATGCCGCAGAGAAAATTGCGGCTGGGGCCAGCCTGGTGCAGATCTACTCAGGTTTCATCTACAAGGGCCCGGCGCTGATTCGCGAGTCCGTGGATGCCATTGCCGCGTTGCCGAAGAGCTTAGGGAAATAAAAAGGGCTCCCTTGAAGGGAGCCCCTGGGCTTGCGCCCGCCGCCCGGATGGGGCGTGCTTGATGAAGTCGGTGTGATCCTGGGTCAGCCGACGGCGTGGAGTTCGTTGAGGCGGTGAATACCGGCGGTGCCGGTCAAGCCATCCCAGTTATCGCCACGGCCTTCTCGCCAGCCGTTGATCCAGGCTTGCCGTGTGGTGGGATGGGTGAAAGGACAAAGGTCGCGGGATTTGCCATTGATGCCGTGCTGATAGCCGCGCAAGAATGCTCGCTCCATCGGATCACGCTTAAGTCTTCTCATAGGGTGTAGCCCTCATTTGTTGACTGTTATGTCCCAATGGCCCCTGGTGGGACCTGGCAGAAATCCTCTGCCTTCAGATGCCCGTTGCCGGCGTGACGGGTCTCCCGCCGTCACCCTTGCGGCGACGGCATAGACTGATTTCTAACGAATGCACCCAGGCCTGTGAATGATCAATTTGTCATAAGGGCGTAACCGAAATAGGGTTACGGCCATAAGCTGTAGGAAGGATTTTTCGCTCCTTCCTGGCCAAAGCCGCGGGTTACGTGGGCTGGCTGAATGCGTGCTGTCGATCTGCTAGTTCGCCAGCGACGCGAGATTAGGAATTTTCATTTCCGACGAAGGGCCATTCTGCGGCCATACGTCACACTATTTTTCACCGCACAGTCCTGTTTCTGTGCCGCTGATCGCCCGAGGTTCTGGAAACGCCCATGTCGGACCAATACGAACTTTTTCTCACTTGCCCGAAAAGCCTTGAAGGACTTCTGGTCGAAGAGGCCACTCGCCTGGGATTACAGGATGTCCGTGAGCAGGTGGCTGCTGTGCGAGGGCAGGGCGACCTGGAAACCGCCTATCGTTTGTGCTTGTGGTCCCGGTTGGCAAACCGCGTCCTGCTGGTGCTCAAGCGCTTCAAGCTGGAGAATGCCGAGGAGCTGTACCAAGGTGTCCACGATGTGGACTGGGAAGAGCATCTGGACCCGGCCGGCAGCCTCGCGGTGGAATTCAGCGGGCACGGCTCAGGCATCGACAACACACATTTCGGTGCCCTCAAGGTGAAGGATGCCATCGTCGATCGGTTGCGGACGGCTGAAGGCATTCGTCCGAAGGTCGACAAGGTGAATCCCGACCTGCGCGTGCACCTGCGCCTCGAGCGGGGTGAGGCGATTCTTTCCCTCGACCTGTCCGGCCACAGCCTGCATCAGCGAGGCTACCGACTGCAGCAGGGTGCCGCACCGCTGAAGGAGAACCTCGCAGCGGCGATCCTGCTGCGCGCGGGCTGGCCACGTATTGCCGCCGAGGGCGGTGCGCTGGCCGATCCGATGTGCGGCGTCGGCACGTTCCTGGTCGAAGCAGCCATGATGGCTGCCGATATCGCACCAAACCTCAAGCGCGAACGTTGGGGGTTCTCAGCCTGGCTGGGCCATGTTCCGGCGATCTGGAAGAAACTGGCCGAGGAGGCCGAAGCACGCGCTGAAACGGGACTCAGCCAGCCGCCGCTTTGGATTCGTGGTTACGAAGCCGATCCTCGCCTGATCCAGCCTGCGCGCAATAACATCGAGAGAGCCGGGCTGGGCGAGTGGGTGAAAATCTATCAGGGCGAGCTCGCGACCTTCGAGCCACGCCCGGATCGTAGCCAGAAGGGCCTGGTGATCAGCAACCCGCCTTATGGCGAGCGCCTGGGCGATGAGGCCAGCCTTCTCTACCTCTACCAGAACCTTGGTGAGCGCCTGCGTCAGGCGTGCCTGGGCTGGGAAGCTGCGGTGTTCACCGGCGCGCCCGAGCTTGGCAAACGTATGGGGATTCGCAGCCACAAGCAGTACGCGTTCTGGAACGGCGCACTGCCCTGCAAGCTGTTGCTGCTCAAGGTACTGCCCGAGCAGTTCGTGACCGGTGCCCGCCGCGCCGATGGCGCAAGCTCCAGCGATAGCAACGTGTCCACGCAAAGCGAGCCGGCCCGCCTCAGTGAGGGTGGCCAGATGTTTGCCAACCGATTGCAGAAGAACCTGAAGCAGTTGGGCAAGTGGGCCAAGCGTGAGGGCATCGACTGCTACCGGTTGTATGACGCAGATATGCCGGAATATGCACTCGCTGTAGATCTCTACGGAGATTGGGTGCATGTCCAAGAGTACGCACCGCCACGCTCCATCAATCCGGAGAAGGCCCAGGGGCGTCTGCTCGATGCCCTGGCGGCAATCCCCCAGGCACTCGGCATTGATCCTTCGCGGGTGGTGGTCAAACGCCGTGAACGTCAGACCGGTACCCGGCAGTACGAACGCCAAGGCAGTGAAGGGCGCTTCATGGAGGTCAGTGAGGGCGGCGTGAAGCTGCTGGTGAACCTCACGGATTACCTGGATACCGGGCTGTTCCTCGACCATCGGCCGATGCGCTTGCGCATCCAGCGGGAGTCGTCCGGCAAGCGCTTCCTCAACCTGTTCTGCTACACCGCCACGGCGAGCGTCCATGCTGCCAAAGGAGGGGCGCGCAGCACGACCAGTGTCGACCTGTCGAAAACCTACCTGGATTGGGCCCGTCGCAACCTGGCGTTGAATGGTTTCTCTGACAAGCACAAGCTGCAGCAGGGCGACGTCATGGCCTGGCTGACTGAGGACCGTGGCGAGTACGACCTGATCTTCATTGATCCGCCCACCTTCTCGAACTCCAAGCGGATGGAGGGCGTGTTCGACGTTCAGCGCGACCACGTCCAATTGCTCGATCTTGCGATGGCACGCCTGGCGCCCGGCGGCGTGTTGTACTTCTCCAATAACTTCCGCAAGTTCCAGTTGGACGAGGGCTTGTCCTCGCGTTATTCGGTAACCGACATCAGTGCCCAGACGCTCGATGCGGACTTCGCCCGCAACGCAAAGATCCACCGGGCGTGGCGCTTTACAACGCGCTGACGGCGGTATTCGGATGACCGCTCGGTCCGGTCGTCCGGCAACTGGGTGGCAGCGGTGTTACGCCGCTGTTTCTCCTAGGCAAAGTGCCACCACCTCGCTATGTTGATGCTCACAGGGACGGTCTTTCCACCCCCAGATCCGAGAAGTGAGCATGCGGTTGCTTGCGAAGGAAATACTGAACCTGTCGGCACGTTTTCCCGGCCGCCCGCTGGCATGGCTGGCGTGTCTGCTGGCCGTGCTGGGGGGGCTGGGTCTGACCTTGCTGGTCAGCGAGGCGGTCAGACGTTCCGAGGCGACGCAGTTACGCGAGCGTTTCACGCTTGCTGCCAGCGAACGCATCAGCCGCATCGAGGAGCGCCTGGACGGCCAGCTCTCAGAGCTTAACGCCGTACAACGCTTCTTCAGTAACGCCCGCGATGTGAAACGCGACGAATTCCAGAGCTTTGTCGGGCCAATGCTGGGCGACACCCTGGCGTATTCCTGGGTGCCACGCATCATCCACGCCGAGCGGGCTCGCTTCGAAGAGATGGCGCGTGCCGAGGGGCTCACCGACTTCAGCATTCGTGATGTCGATAGCCGAGGTGACCTGGGTGTCAGCCCTCAGCGGGCGGAGTACTTCCCGGTTTATTTCAGTGTGTCGACGCGAATCGGCAAGCCGCCGCTGGGCATGGACCTGTACTCCATTCCTGCCCGGCGCGGCGTGTTGCAGAAGGCTCGGAAAAGTCGCAGCACTGCCGTCAGTGAGCGGGTTCAGGTGTTCGGTGTGCAGGATCAAGAGGCAAACGGCCTTGTCCTGGTAGCCCCGGTCTTCTATCCCCCGGCGGACTCCGGGAGCAATTTGCGTGGCTACGTGGTCGCCGTGCTAAGCCTGCGCCTTGAGATGGAGGCCGAGATCGCCCCGAGCAGCCTGGAAAGTCTGGTGATGCGAGTGAGTGACGTCAGCCGCGATGCTGGCGAACAATTGCTGTACTCGAGCGGAAAGGCTGTGCAGAGCGGGTTGCGGGAGTATCGGGTGATTGCCTTCGCTGACCGGAAGTACCTGCTGGAGGTTATGCCAAGTCAATCCTTCCTGGATTCGAGCCCTTTTTCGACCGCGCGCCTGGTCGCGCTCAGTGGGTTGGCCTTCAGCCTGTTACTGGCGGGATATCTGTTCCTGCTCATCAACCAGCGGCAGCGTGCACTGCTGGAAGTTGCCGAACGAACCCATGCATTGCGTGAGCGTGAGCAGGAGTTGCAACTCAGCGAGGAGCGCTGGGGCTTCGCCCTGGATGGCGCGGGCCATGGTGTCTGGGATTGGGATACCCGGGCTGGGAGGGTTTTCTACTCCCGTGCCTGGAAGTCGATGCTGGGCTATGGCGAAGCAGACATTGACGATACGCTCGATGCGCGGACGCGCCTGATCCACCCACAGGACCAGCCCCAGGCGCGGTTGGAGTTGGAGCGACATCTGCGGGGGGCTTGCAGCGTCTACCAGAGTCAGCACCGGATGCGGCACAGGGATGGACACTGGGTCTGGGTGCTCGATCGTGGCAAAGTCATGGAGTGGGGCAACGATGGCGCTCCGTGCCGGATGATTGGTACCCAGACCGATATCAGCTCCAGCAAGGCGGTGGAGTTGCAACTGGCGGTGGCCAATGGTCAGCTGCGCGGCCTGCTCAACGCTGCGACCCAGGTGGCGATCATTGCCACTGATCTCAATGGCAACGTGCTCCAGTTCAATGTCGGTGCCGAGCGCATGTTCGGCTATTTGGCGTTGGAGATGCTGGGCAAAAATCCTGAACACTTGCATCTGGCCGCCGAGGTCGAGCAACGTTGCCGGGAACTGGGGCGGCGCTTGGGCAAGCCCGTCGATAGCATGCTCGACTTTGTGGCAGCGGTGACAGCCGAAGACCGATATGACGAGCGCGAGTGGACATTTCTGCGGCGTGATGGGAGCGAGCTGACCGCCAGCCTGATCTTGACGGGCGTGCGGGATGAGCGAAACGAGCGTGTGGGCTACCTTGGCATTGCCATCGATGTGACGGAGCGCAAGCGCGTCCAGCAGGCGCTGGAGGCTCGTGACCGGTTGCTGGAGAAGCTCAGTGCGCGTGTACCGGGCGTTCTCTATCAGTGCCGGATGAAGGCGGATGGCTCGGCCTGCTTCCCTTACACCAGTGCGGGAATCCGGGAAGTATTCGAAGTCGAGCCGGAGGATGTGCGCAATGATGCGCGGCGCTTGATGGAGCGCATCCACCCGGACGATAACGAGCGGGTTCAGGAGTCGATCCGCCGCTCAGCCAATGACCTGACCCCATGGCGCGAGGATTTCCGTGTCTTGTTGCCACGTCAGGGGATGCGCTGGTTGCGGGGAGAGTCGGTGCCCGAGCGCAACGATGACGGCACGACACTCTGGCATGGCTATCTCACCGACATCACCGGTCTGAAGCTGGTCGAGCAGGAGCTGCGGGCACTGTCGGTGACTGACGCCTTGACTGGCGTCTACAACCGGCGTTACTTCCAGGAGCGCCTGGATACTGAGATCGCACGCGCTCAGCGTCGTGAGGGGCCGTTGGCGCTGGTGATGCTGGATGTCGACCATTTCAAGCAAGTGAACGACCGCTTCGGCCATGAGGTGGGGGATCGGGTACTGAAGGTGATTTGCCAGAGGATTGGTGAGCGTCTGCGACGTATCGACGTGTTATGCCGCTTTGGCGGAGAAGAGTTCGTGGTGCTTTGCCCGGATACCAACGCCGAGCAGGCAGCGTCATTGGCGCAGGCGTTGTGGCAGACGCTGGAGCGGGAGGAGATACCAGGCGTCGGTCGGGTCACCGCCAGCTTCGGCTGTGCCAGTTGGCGTGAGGGGGAGGGCGCCAATGCCTTGTTGCGACGGGTGGATTCTGCTGTCTATGCGGCCAAGGAGGCCGGGCGCAATACGATCCGCATTGCCGAGTGATGCAGCGGTCGCCCGGTGGTTTCCAGACGACCGTCGAGCCATCAGGGGTTGCTGGTGGCGACGCTCTTGGGTTGGCGATGGAGATCCACCAGTACCTGGTCGAGGATCGCCGAGGCACCCCACGGGCGCTGGTCGTTGAGGATCGCCACCACTGCCCAGGTGTTGCCATTGTTGTCGCGACTGTAGCCGGCGATGGCGCGAACCGTGTTCAAGGTGCCAGTCTTGATGTGTGCTTCCCCTTCCAGTGCGGTGTGGCGCAGGCGTTTGCGCATGGTGCCATCCATAGCCACCAGGGGTAGTGAGGCAATAAACTCGGCGGCATAGGGGCTCTGCCAGGCGGCCTGCAGGATTGTGGCCATTTCCCGTGCGCTGACTCGCTCCTGACGCGACAAACCGGAACCGTTCTCCATCACCAGATGCGGTGCGGTGATGCCCTTGCGTGCCAGCCAGCTACGGATGACCCGCTGGGCTGCCTTGGCGTCGTCCCCATCGGTCTGGGTGCGGAACTGGGCACCAATGCTGAGGAACAGCTGCTGCGCCATGGTGTTGTTACTGTACTTGTTGATGTCCCGGATGATCTCGACGAGATCGGGAGAGAACGCGCGAGCCAGCAACTTGCCCTCTTTGGGCACTTCGCCAACGCGATCCTTGCCAAGAATGCTGCCGCCGAGTTCCTTCCAGATCGCGCGCACTGCGCCAGCGGCGTAGCCCGCATGGTCGAGGAGCGACAGGTACGTCTGGGCACTGCAGCCTTCGGGCAGCTTGCCTGTGGCAATCACAGTGGTGCCGTCGAATTCGGTCACCGGGTTGTAGCGCACGTCGGGCCAGGACGGGCACTTGCCGGCCTTGAGGACCTTGACGCGATTGTCGATGCGGACGCTCTCGATCGGTGGCTCCATGGCCAGGTTTACCCGGCCGCCTTCTGCGCGGGCGATGAAGCGCAAGGCCTTGAGGTTGACCAGCAGTGAGTCGGGACCGACCAGGAATGGTTTGTTCTCGTCGCCGCCATCGTCGTTGAAACTGGGCAACTGCGGGTGGACGAAGTGGCTGCGGTCCAGCACCAGATCGCCGGTGATCTTCAGGACACCATTGGCGCGAAGATCACGCATCAGGAGCCAGAGCTTTTCCATGTTCAGCTTGGGATCGCCGCCACCCTTCAGATACAGGTTGCCGTTGAGCACGCCATCGCGGACCGAACCATCGGTATAGAATTCGGTTCTCCACTGATGGGTGGGGCCCAGCAGTTCCAGCGCGGCATAGGTGGTGATCAGCTTCATGGTGGACGCTGGGTTCACCGAAAGATCGGCATTGACCAGCGTCTGCGTGCCTGGGCCAGTGAGCGGCAAGGTCACCAGGGACAGGGAATTCGTGGAAATCTTGTTGGCCTGGAGGGCCTTCTGCACTTTGGCTGGCAGGCTGGTATTGACCTGTGCCGCGTTGGCAGGCAGGGCACAGGGAATGATCAGGGCAGCGAATGCAAGGGTACGAATGGTCTTGAACATTAAATATGGCCCTCCCGGCAAGGGCGGGTAACAGAGAAGAATGACATGGCAAATGTTCCCATGGTGGTTCGGGAATTCAGCGCGCATTATGCCGCAACCCTGCGGACGCTGCTTTAGGTCTCGACACAGTGCGTATTCATTTCTTTCAGCTGTCCTGATGGCAAGACGCTCTGGAGCGGGCAAGTCTCGGCGGAAACTGCTAGAGTGCCGCCCGTCAAAAACTCCGAGGACTGCCTCATGGCTACCAACCGTTCCCGCCGCCTGCGCAAGAAGCTTTGCGTCGAAGAATTCCAGGAGCTGGGTTTCGAGCTCCACCTGAACTACAAGGAAGGTATGTCCGCTGATGCGGCAATGGCGTTCTTCGAGCGTTTCCTCGTTGAGGCTATCGAGGCCAATGGCCTCGGTTTCGTCGGCGTTCATGACTATGGTTTCGTTTGCCTTGGCAAGCGTGGCTCGGTCAGCGACGTGCAGCGTAGCGAGGTTGAGTCCTGGCTCCAGAAGGGCCACGATGAAGTAGCCAGCTTCAAGCTGAGTCCGCTGATGGACGTCTGGTACCCGGAAACTCCGGTCAACGCGTAAGCGTGCAGACACATAAAAGGGGTGCCGCGGCGCCCCTTTTTCATATGCGCTACTTATCAGCCGTTTGCCGAGTCCAGACCGGCTGTGGCCAGGACTGCCTGGTGGTCCACGTTGTCGATCTGCTCGGGCAGCAGGAAACGCCTCGCGTAATCCAGGTAGATGCCGGAGCGGACGAACAGCCCGAACAGGTCGGGGTCTATGTGAGCGCCCTTGCACATGCCGGTCATGATGTTCAAGGCCTCGGACAGCGTCTTGCCTTTCTTGTAGGGACGGTCGACCGCAGTGAGTGCTTCGAAGATGTCGGCGATCGCCATCATTCTGGCGGGCAGGCTCATTTCGTCCCGCCGCAAACGCTTCGGATAGCCCGTGCCGTCCAGCTTTTCATGATGGCCGCCGGCAATTTCTGCCACGTTTTGAAGGTGCGGCGGGAAGGGCAGGTGGTTGAGCATCAGGATCGTTTGCACAATGTGATGGTTGATGATGTAGCGCTCTTCGTCGGTCAGGGTGCCGCGGCCGATCGATAGGTTGTAGAGCTCTCCCCGGTTGAACTTGTACGCTGGGACCTGAAGTTTGAATCCCCATGGGTTGTCCGGCGGTATCAGCTCGGTAGGGGGGCGTTCCATCAGGTGGTCCGGTCGATCTGCTAGCAACGGCTCTTCCACCGGAAGGGTCGGTGCCGACTCCCGTTCCATACGCTGGGCTTCTTCCCAGGAGACGCCCAGTCGATTGTCCAACGTGCGCGACCAGGTTCGGGACGCGATCACCTTGAGCCGCTCAAGATCGTTTTCCGCCATGGCTTCGCCGCCCAGATTGCAACGGGCGATGAAGGCGAACTCCTCATCCAGCGTGGTGAGCAGCTCGTTGCGCAGTCTGGCCTGGCTGCTTTCATCCGCCCCTCCAGCAATTGCCTTCCAATAGGTGATCCAGGCATCGCGCTTGAGCACCTCGAAGCGGGTGCGGATTTCATGGATACGGTCGGTCAAGGTTTCGAGCTTGGTGGCCTTGTCCACGACATACTCCGGGGTAGTGACTTTGCCACAGTCATGGAGCCACGCCGCGATGTGCAAAGCCTCCCATTCCTCATCACTGGGGTTGTAGTCGCGAAAGGCCGGGGCATCACTGGCAGCGGCAGCGCGCGCCAGCATCATGGTGATCTCTGGGACCCGTTGGCAGTGGCCGCCGGTGTAAGGGCTTTTGGCGTCGATGGCTCCTGCGATCAGCTGGATGAAAGCATCCAGAAGTTGTTTCTGCTTTTCCAGCAACCGCTGGCTTTCGATACAGAGTGCGGCGACACCCGATATCGCCTCAATGAACGCAATGCGTTCGGGTTTGAGGATCGTCGGATTCGCGTCTTCGCCCGTATCACAGTGCAGCAGCACCAACACGCCAATGGTGGCACCCAGGCGGTTGTGCAGGCCGGTGCAGACCAGGTGGACGCGAGGACTCTCCAGCGTCCTCAGCAACGGCTGAAGGGCGCCGGCCTGGTCGAATCCGATGGACTGCACTGTGCTCTTGCCTCCTGTGGCGGGCTGGCGGAGCCAGTCAGGCAGCGTCGGGTCGTCGATGACATGGGCATGGATCCCGTGCTCTGCGAGGTCCTGTTTGCGCTCGGCGATGAATAGCTCTTGCGGCTCAAGGCGGCCTGTCTGGCTATCGCACAGGTAGATGAGGCCGCCGGAGGCCTCGCTGATCCCGATAGTCTCGCTCAGCACTCGGCGCAGTAGCGGCTCGAAACGGTATTCCGAAGACAGGCTGGCGGCGATCTCGTGGAATCGGGCGATGGTTTCCTTCATCCGGGCCATGGCCACGGCCAGCAGATCTACCTCCAATACCGGGGAGCGCCCCGGGGCGGGGTGCGTGAAGTCGAAGCTACGGATCGCCTTGGCCTCTTCGACCAATGCTTTCAAAGGCTTGACCAAGACCCGAGAGAGCAGCCAGCCAATCGGGATGCATAGCAGCAGGATTGCCAGCGTCAGTACTGCGCCTTGCCAGCGAATCCGGTAGGCATCGATCAGCAGTTCGTCTTCAGGGGCGAGGATGGCCAGGTAGAGGCCTTCCGGGCCGCCTTGACGGAAGCGTTTTTGGGACACGACCCAGCGGCGGTCGGCCAGTTCGAGGCTGGTCTGCAGATCATCGCTTGCTTTCAGACCGGCCAGTGCGGCCAGGGGAGCGCTGAGGTCGCGAACAGCTCCTAGTCTCGGGGTTCCATCGATCTGCTGCACCAGTTTAGTGGTATCGGGGTAGGCGACGGCGTTGCCATCGGGTTGGTACAGAACGACTTCGGTGGACGGAGTGACCTTGTGTCGTGCGAGAGTCGCCGACAGGTCGTCCAGCGTCAGGTCGGCTGCGACGACGGCATCCTCACCAGCGGCTAGGGCCAGAGTGGTTCCAACTGCGCCGCTGGAAAAGAACACATAGGGGGAAGTGGTGATTGTCCCTTCGCTTTCCAGCGCGGTATAGAACCATGGGCGGCCCCGCGGGTCGAAGCGCTCCTGGGGCGACTGTCGGCGAGCGATCAGTTTCAGGTCCGCATCGTAGAGCAGCGTTTGTGACTGGGCTTGTGCGTGGTTGTCACGCTCGATACTCCAGACTTGGTAGGCCGCATTGGGTGGCGCATCGAACGCTTTCTTCAGTGCGTCGCTGTGCAATGGGCGAACCATGAAGAAGTCGCCATCATCGTAGCCCAGGTAGAGCGAGGCGAGTTTTGGATTGTCGTGCAGGGCTTGGGCGAGGGGGGGGAGCAGGCGAACCAGGCGTTCGGAGGTGTCCAGTTGTTGATTGGTGCCATTGAGCGCAAGAAGGTTCAGCAGGTGATGGATCGGTACGTAGGTGTCACGCAGATCGGTTTCGACCTCATCGCTGATCTTCTCGAACAACTTGTCACTGCTGGAAAGGATGATTTTGCTGGTCTGTTGGTAGTTGAACAGACCCAGGACGATCCCAGCGAGCAGCAGCAGCAGGGTGAATAAAGCGCTGATGTGGACGTGCAGGGGATAACGGTGCTCAGTGAGCTTTTGCGGCATGGGGAACGCTCCTGAAACCCTTCCCTCGAGGGTAACGGAAGGAGCATAGATGGCCGGTTGTCCGATTGTCGCGGCTTGGCCAGCAAAATCGATGCGGGGCTGCTTCAGCCGAGGAGTTGCGCGGTCAGTGCCTTGAACTGGTTAAGATCGAGCGGCTTGGGAAGGCAGGCCAAGAGCGGTAGGCGACGGCTTTTAGCCCGGTCGGCGAGCTGATCCAGTTCGTCATCCATGGCGCTGCTCAGAATGATGCCGTGGTGTATATGGCCGTGACAGAAAAGCTCTTCCAACAGCTCCAGGCCGTACGAGTCTGGAAGTCGCTGGTCGCAGAGCAGCAAATCGAAGGGCGCCTGATGTTCTCGACAGGCCTGGCGTGCCTCGTGGGCGTTCATGGCTTGCGTCACGCGGATGACCCCAGGCTGATTGAGCAGCATCTCGACGGCAATTAACTGAAAGGGATGGTCCTCGACTACGAGAACTTCCAGCTTGACCACACGATCGCTCTTGGCAGCGGGCATCTGCCTAACCCTCCAGCGATTGGGTGGGGCCGCTTTGCTCTTGGAGCCAGCGGACGAAGTCGTTGGCCGGCATCGGGCGGCCGAACAGGTAGCCCTGGCCCTGGGGACAACCGAGGGCGCGCAGATAATGGAGCTGGGACTCGTTTTCGATGCCCTCGGCGACCACATTCAAGTTGAGCGAGCGCGCGAGTATCAGGGTACTGCTCAGAACGGCTTTGCTGCGGAGGTTATGGTCCATGGATTGGACGAACGATGCGTCCAATTTGATCTCGTTGCAGGGTATTTGGCAAAAGCGCTGGAGCGATGAGGTGCCGGTGCCGAAGTCGTCAATGGATACAGAGCATCCCATGAGGCGCAGCTTCAGAAGGTTTTCCAGGCCGGTGGCGGGCGCTTCGGCCAATCCGTTTTCGGTGATCTCTATATTCAGTGTCGAGGCTGGAAGGCCAAAGTAGTCCAAACGCTGCTTCAGGTGCGATGGCAGGTCAGGGTCATCCAACAGTCGGGGATTGAAGTTGATTGCCAGCGGCAACCTTCGGGTGGGCTCCTGCGACTGCACAAATGTGAGCACCGAGTCCAGCAAGCGATACGTCAACGCTGGCATCTCGCCGCCGCGTTCAATCAAGGGCAGGAAGCTGGAGGGGGTTAGTAGACCCAGGCCAGGGTGTCGCCAGCGCACCAAGACTTCTGCGCCAACCGGACTCAAGGTGTGCAGATCGACCTTCGGTTGGTAATAAGGCACAAATTGATCCTCGGCCAAGCCGCGCTTTGCTTCATTCAACGAGGGTATTCCGGCAGCGGGGACGGCTGGCGTTGGCACATGCACAGTTTCGTATCGGCCGAGCATCCTGCGCAATCCGTCCAGTGCCAGTGGTTTTCCCAGGTCGCCCAGAACCTGCACACCGAGCAGTTCGGCAAGCTGCCAAACTGAGTGGCGAAGATCAGGGGCCAGCTCACCAAGCAGGGCGACGGCACGGATTGCGCCTATTTCCGCTGCCTTGCGTAGAAAGCTCAGTCCGTCCATGTCCGGCTTCTGGATGTCGCAGAGGGCGATGTCGACGGATCCATGCCGGGCCAGGCTGGTTAGCGCCGAATTACCATCAACCGCGCAGATCGGCTGAGGGTGGCCAAGGGCTCTCAACTGTTGCACTGCGACCTGTAGCTGGAATGGATGGTCCTCCAGGACCAGGATGCGAAGCGATGACATGGAGGGTCATTCTGGGGCTAGGAAGTGGAGGGCATATTCTCGGGGGCATCCTGATTTGGTGCAGTAGGGTGAATCTGACGGAGGAGTGCGAAAGGTCTCTGCATTGTTCTTTCTGGTCCGATTTCTCGAGTGCAAGACTACCGGCAGTGCAGTACTTATCTCTCACGTTAGGATGTGGCTTGAGTCGTTAATGAAGGCACTCCTGTAGGCGTATCCCTAAGATTGGGTAGGGCTATTCCTGAAAGCGTCAGCTGGCGCCTCCGGGCACTCGACAGCGTCACCTGCATCTCTATCTTGGCAGCCTTCAATCGCGAGCCAAGGGAGAGCTGCCGTGAGCAAACTGGTCAATCTGGATGATTTTCTCGAGCAAGGAGGCGAAACCGTCAGCAAGATCGTGATCGTCGATGATCACCCAGTCATCCGGCTCGCCGTACGCCTGCTGCTGAATCGCGAGGGTTATGACGTCGTCGCGGAGACGGACAACGGTGTCGATGCCATTGCTTTGGCTCGGGAACACCTGCCGGATCTGGTAGTGCTGGACATCGGCATTCCAAAACTGGGTGGGCTGGATGTCATCTCGCGGCTGAGTTCTCTGGAAATGCCGGTGCGCGTTCTGGTGTTGACTGGGCAGAACCCTGCCCATTACGCCACCCGCTGCATGCAGTCCGGCGCTGCTGGCTTCGTCTGCAAGGAGGGTGATCTCGCGGAGCTGACCTCCGCCGTCCGGGCCGTGCTTTCCGGCTACAGCTACTTTCCAAGCGATGTGATCAAGTCCGGTAAGCGCCAGATGGGACTGCCCAATGAGACGGATCTCATCGGAAGGCTGTCCGATCGAGAGCTGGTCGTTCTCAAGTTCCTCGCCAACGGCTATAGCAACAAGGAAATTGCCGAGGAAATGTTCATCAGCAACAAGACGGTCAGCACCTACAAGACGCGTTTGCTACTCAAGCTCAATGCTCGCACATTGATCGAGCTGGTGGAGTTCGCCAATCGCAACGCGTTGGCCTGACTAAGTCGATGCGTTATGCACACTTGATTGGAGGGCTGATCTGCTGTTTCTGCCTGTTCGGTACATCGTACGGCGCGGCTGGGGACATTTCACTGAAGCTGCTCGGTCGCTCCGATCTGCCCGACCTCTCGGTTCAGTTAGATGATTATGATTTCCAGTGGCTGCGCGGCAAGGGCGCGCTGCGAATAGGCGTCGTCGAACCGGACCTACCCCCATTCGACATTACCGCCAGTGGTCAGCAGTATGAGGGGCTGACCGCCGACTATCTGCAGCTCATCAGTCGTGCATTGTCCCTGAGGCCCGAGATAGTGCGCTTTCCTGATCGCGAGTCTGCACGTAACGCGCTTCGCTCAGGGCGTATTGATGTACTCGGTAGCAGTCTCGAGGGGGATGCCGCCAGTCCCGGGCTAATCCAGACCGTGCCTTATGTTCAGCATCAGCCGGTCATGGTGATGCGCATCGACGACCGGCTCGCCGCTGGTGAACAGCGTGCTGGCATGCGCCTGGCCGTTTCAGCAGATGGAGCGAATCTCGATGAACTCCACCGGCTTTACCCGGCTGCCGAGGTCATCGTGTATGGGTCTGTCCGCGCGGCCCTACAATCGGTGGCCTTCGATCGGAGTGACGTATTCATCGGTGACGCGATCACCGCCAACTATTTGATCAGCCAGGGCTATCTGGTGAACGTGCGAATGACGAACTTCGCCGGATACGATGGCAAGGGTGTCAGCTTCTCGCTTGCAGCCGGCAACCATCGCCTCAAACGCATCCTTGATCTCACCATTGAGGCAATTCCCGAGGTTGAGCATGCCGGGATCCTGCGTCGATGGGGAGGAGCGACCAGCATGTCGCTGGAGGACGCGAGTTTGCAGCTCTCCAAGCGCGAGGTCGAATGGATTGAGCACAATGGACCTGCGCGCCTGGTGGTGGATAGCTCCTTCGCACCGTTGACCTTTTTCAATGCCGATAAACGCTTTCGCGGGATAGTCGCTGATTTGCTGGAACTGGTTCGTCTGCGGACCGGGCTGGAAGTTGAAGTGGTCGAAAGTGCCAGTCTGGTCGATATGCTTGGCCGTCTGCGCGAGGGCAGTAGTGACTTTTCCGCAACCTTGGTTTCCACGACCTCGCGCAGCGAGTTTCTCGCGGTAACACGCCCCTATTTCAGCAGCAGTACGGTGTTGGTCGTACGTAATGCGGACACGAATACCAGAAGCCTGGACCAGCTTCGGGGGCATGTTCTGGCTATTCCGAAGGGACACGCACTCGTCGAATTCCTGAGAGAGAAGCACCCGCAAGTACGGCTGCTCGAGGTCGACACCGGAATCCAGGCGCTTTCCCGTGTGGCGGATGGCAGGGCGGATGCCACGATACACTCGATGGTTTCTGCGACCTTTCTGATCAGTCGGTATTACCCGGAGAAGCTGCGCATCGCCGATACGATCGGTCGTGATCCTGCCCGATACGTGTTTTCCGTGGTGCGCGACAAGCCTGAACTGCAAAGTATCCTGGACAAGGCGCTGCTCTCCATCTCACCTGATGAGATCGGCAACATCGTCAATCGCTGGTACACGAGCGCCGAAGTAGCCGAGAGCACATGGGCCGAATACGAAACGCGCTTCTACTGGTTGGTCGTCGCCTGTGCGCTGCTGTCGTTGCTGTTCGTCATATGGGCCTATCGCCTGCGTCGGCAGGTGGCTCGGCGGGAGCGCAATGCTCGCCACTTGAATGATCAGCTGGAGTTCAAGAGGGCGCTGATTGACGGCATTCCGTATCCGCTGCTGGTGCGTGACCTTGAGGGGCGAACAGTTACCTGCAACCTGAGTTTTGCCGAGGCTCTTGGCCTGCCGCGGGAGCGTTTGCTAGGCAAGACGCTGGGTGAGTTCTCTGGGCTGGGTGATGGGGCTCTGGCGCAACTGGGGGATCTCGATCGCAGGGCGCTACTGGGCGGCACGGCGATGTTTGGTGACGGGGTACTGCAGGTCGGATCGCAGACCCGGCACGTCTCGTACTGGGCTATTCCTTATCGAACCTCGCAGCAGGTTCCTCGTGGGCTCATTTGCGGCTGGGTCGATATCACCGAGCGCCATCGATTGATGGCGGAGCTGCAAAAGGCAAAGGACCAGGCTGAGTCCGCCAATGTGGCGAAGAGCCGATTCCTCGCCACCATGAGCCACGAGATACGTACGCCACTAAATGCCATTACCGGGATGCTCGAGTTGGCGCTGATGCGAGAGAGTGGTCTTGATCGGGAGGCGATCCTGGTGGCTCAGGAAGCAGCTCATTCCTTGCTGGCCTTGATCGGCGACATTCTCGATATCGCTAAGATTGAATCCGGGCGTATGGTGCTTGATCCCAAGGCAACTTCTCCAAGGGCAGTGGTCGAGTCCGTGGTTCGGGTTTTCGAAGGGCTGGCTCAGCAGAAGGGCCTGGAACTGGACCTGTGGCTCGAGCACGACTGCAAGGATGATGTCTTGCTCGATCCGCTCTGCTTCAAGCAAATCCTCTCGAACCTGATCAGCAATGCCATCAAGTTCACCGAACGAGGTGGTGTCTCGGTGAGTTCCCACGTCGAGGCTCTGGACGAGCGGCGGGTAAGCTTGATCGTTGCGGTAGAAGACAGCGGTATCGGGATCTCGCCGGAAGACCAGAAGCGCCTGTTCCAGCCATTCACCCAGTTAGCAGTCGGTATGACTGCGGACCAGGGCGGTACCGGCCTCGGCCTGAGCATCTGTCGCAGGCTGGTGGAGATGATGAATGGTCGGCTTGGCCTGCACAGCAAGCCAGGAGTCGGGACGCGAATTTCCGTTCAGCTCGAGCTCCCGCGGCTGAACCCGACATCCGCAGCTGTGCCTGCTGCGGAGTCCGAAGCGGCTAGCCAGAAACCGTTGCGGATACTGGTTGTCGATGACCATCCGGCCAACCGGCTTCTGTTGCTCCAGCAACTGGAGTTTCTCGGCCATGTAACCGAGCAGGCCGGGAATGGCCAGGAAGCAGCACAGCGCTGGCAGCCCGGTGCATTCGATCTGGTGATCACCGACTGCAATATGCCTGTGAAGAACGGATATGAACTGGCTCGCCTGATTCGCGAACGTGAGACTCGGAGCGGTGTGACGCCTTGCCAGGTCGTAGGGTTGACCGCTAATGCGCAGCCAGAGGAGCGGGAGCGTTGTCGGGAAGCCGGAATGAATGACTGTCTGTTCAAACCGATTGGGCTGGACACGCTTCGCCGCTTCCTGCAGGACCATTCGCAGGCCGAGCTGCCGGATTTTCCGAAAGCAGAAAATTTCAGTATCGATCTGGCACTATTGGATAGCGTGACTGGCGGCTCGGCCGAGTTGGCCAGAACACTGCTCAGCGAACTGCATCGGACCAACGAAGCCGATGCTGCGTTGTTCGATGCACTATTGCTGGCCGGTGACTGGATCGGGCTGGAGCAACTCGTTCACCGGATCAAAGGGGCTGTCCAGCTGATTGCGGCCCAGCCCTTGATCGATCTCTGCATCGGCTACAGCCAGGCACACACCCTGAATGCAGGAGAGGACGAGTTGCGGAGGCTGGGCGAGGCCGTTCGCGAAACGCTGGCGGCTCTGCAAGTGGCTCTCCTGGCGCGTCTCGAAATCTGAGTCAGTTACTTGCCTGCACACTGCCCGAAGGATTTGGCATACCCCATCGTTGCTGCGTCTTATGGGCCAGGAAGGACACCAGCAAGGCCAATGCGGCTCCCAGGAGTGTGTTGTATAGACGCAATTCGGGCAGGTCCCAATCCTGCGCAAGGCTTTCGGCCAGCAATACGAAGCAGACGGTCGTCTGCACCACGAAAAGGCCATAGTGCTGGGCAATGAAAGCACGACTCAGGATGATCAGCGGCAGCATGAAGGCCACCAGCATGCCCGGGGTTTGAAGCCATTGCCCCAGCCCGATCAGCATCACTGCGCCGATCAGGCTGCCGCAACAACGCTGGATGCCGCGCACAAGGCTCATCGAGTGGTTCATCTGCAATGTAGTCAGCACGGTTAGCGTCAACCAATAACCGCGCGGTAGGTCGGACAGGCTCACTGCAAGCCCGGCCATCGCTCCTGCCAGGCTGCAGGCCAGGGCGTGGATCAGCCATAGGCGTTGGGATTGGCGGTGGATATGTCGGCTCAAGACCTTGGTAAGGCCGCGCAGGCGAGGCAGCAATGGCCACAGTCGCAGGCCGTGGGAGGCGCGCAGGGTGAAAGCCAGGAGCATGACCAGCAGGCCACCGATTGCAAACAAGGCCCCGACTGCCAGGCCGTTGTGCAGATTGCCGATGCCCGCCTGGCCCTGACCCAGGCATAGGCAGGCAGCCAGGCCCGCTCCCAGTTTGCCGAACTCATTGCCCAGGCGTTGCAGTAGCGCGAGCAGCAGGCCGAACGTCGCGAAGGTCACCAGACTGAGCACAGGGTGGCTTGCAGACCAGTAGCCGATCCCGGCGCTGGCTGCTCCCAGGCTCGTCAGCAGCAGCATGCGCAACATCCCAAGGCGATGCAGGGGATTGGCCAGAGAGGCCTGAAAGGCGCCAGTGGCGACCCAGAGAAATCCGCTATGGCTGGTGAAAAGCCCTAGCAACAAGGGCAGTCCGCAGCCCATACCTGCGATCAAGGCGGCGCCCCAGGCCGGTGGGCCGGCATGCCAGTGCAGGCTTTGTCTGATCAGGTTTCTCATCAGCAATGACTTCCTACCGTAGCGGCTTGCATCAGAAAGGACTCGAGCGTCCGGTCATTTCCCGAGCCATTTCGGTAGCGTAGCTGTCGGTCATCCCGGCGATGAAATCGATCATCCGCACGAAGGACGTGTACAACGGCCAGCCTGGGTCGGGTGCATTGTTGCCGAGGAGGTCGAGAATCCGCTGGTGCTTGAACGAGGGCGTACGTCCTCCGTGCTGCTCCAATGCGGCTCCGCAGAAAGCGTTGAGGAGTATCTCCAGGGTCGTGTAGGCGCCGATCTCGTGAAGGGTCTTGCGTTTGTCCTGGAAGATCTTTTCGCGGGCGATGGCCTTGGCTTTGAGGACGCAGTGTTTTGCCGGGCCATGCATGTGCTCAACCAAGTCGCCCTGCAGGCTGCCGTCCAGAAGCGCGGACTGCTGCTCTACGAATGCACGTGCAGCGGCATTGGTCAGGTGTTCAATGGCCTTGCCGCGGAGGATTGCGAGCCTGCGCCGGCGCGAGTCCTTCGGGCCGAGCTGGCGGTAGGTCTCTGGCAGGTCGTCACCGACCAGGCCGAGTAGCAGTGCCTCCACTTCCGCGTAGTCCAGCAGGTCCATCTCCAGGCCGTCCTCGAGGTCGATCAGGCCATAACAGATGTCGTCAGCGGCTTCCATCAGATAGACCAGTGGATGCCGTGCCCAGCGTTGTTCGTCGAGGTGAGGTAGGCCCAGCTTGTTGGCGATCTGCTCAAGCAGCGGGAGTTCGCTCTGGTAGCAGCCGAATTTGTGCTTCTTGTAGCCAAGGGCCTCGGCGTGACGGGAGGTCCAGGGGTACTTCAGGTAGGTGCCGAGCGTTGCGTAGGTAAGGCGCATTCCGCCGTCGAATTGGTGGTACTCCAACTGTGTGAGGACGCGCAACCCTTGCGCATTACCCTCGAAACTGAGGAAGTCGGCGCGCTCCGCGTCGCTCATGGCGTCCAACCAGCCACGCCCGGCGGCCTGTTGGAACCAATGACGAATGGCATCCTCGCCGGAGTGGCCGAAGGGCGGATTGCCGATGTCGTGGGCCAGGCAGGCGGATTGCACGATGACGCCGAGGTCTGACGGGGCGCACCAGTCCGGCAGTGTGTCGCGCAGGACTTCACCCACCCGCATCCCCAGCGAGCGACCTACGCAGCTGACCTCTAGCGAGTGGGTCAGGCGCGTGTGGATGTGGTCGTTGCTGGAGACCGGGTGGACCTGGGTCTTGCGGCCCAGGCGGCGAAAGGCGCCGGAGAAGATGATGCGGTCATGATCTTTGTGGAAGGGGCTGCGGCCCAGCTCATCGGTACTGTGCACCGGTTTGCCGAGACGTTCGCGAGTGAGCAGTGTCTGCCAGTCCAAGGCCGTTCCTCGCCGTTCAGTGGCTGAAGACCCTACTGTAACCCAAGCCCCGTGCAGGCAGCTCAGTCGGCTGCAAGGGCAGCTGCGTCAACATCCACCAACAGCAGGCGACGGCCGTCGTCGATGAATTGGCCCGCCGTCAGGCAGTACTGGTTGGTGGTGGCATCGCGATAGGTGCTTGATAGCGTGAGGCGGCGCTCTTCCCAGCCTTCGGCAAGGAGTTGGTAGAAGTACGGGCGCCACGACCAATTGTGGCCCAGGTAGCGACTGTCCTCTCGCCACGTGTCTTTTTGCCAGTGCAGGTTGGGGGTCAACTGGGTGCCGTGCCTATCGCATTGGTAGATGCGCAACAGCCAGGGGTAGGCGGCTGGCGCGGCCAGGTCAGTGGTGGGGGCGTTGCACTCGGCCCAATGGCGTAGCATGCCCATCAGTTCATTGAGGCTCTTGCGCAGCGCCATGAGGTTGGCACGTTCGGCCAGCTTGCGCTGCACGTAGCGATCGCGCAGGTGCGCGAAGCGCTGGACGAAGGCATCGGCTGCGAAGAACTCCCGCTGCGGCCCCGCGAACAGGAAGCCCTGGACATAACGCGCGCCACACTCCAGGGCGAAATCCAGCTCGGCTTCTGTCTCAACCCCTTCGGCAATGATCCAGCAGCCGGTTTTCTCGGCCATTTGCGCTAGCGCTTTCACCACCTCACTGCTCGGGCCGCCGCGAGCAGCTGCCTGGAACAAACGCATGTCGAGCTTGAGGATGTCCGGCCGCAGCGCCAGTACTCGATCCAGCTGGGAGTATCCGGCGCCGAAATCATCGATGGCGACTCTCGCTCCGGCTTCGCGATAACGTGAAACCACGTCGACCAGGCGCTGGATGTCGCCGCCCAGCTCGGTGATTTCAAACACGATGCGCTGGGCGGAAATGCCACTGCGCTCGAGCTGCTGGAGGCTGGGCAGGTTTTGCCCGGGGCGCAGGCGGCTGATCCAGAGTGGGGAAATGTTCAGGCCCAGAAACCAGTCATCTGGCGCTAGGTGCAGGCGCTCCAAGGCATCGTCGCGTAGCTGTCGGTCTAGCCTGCGCAACGCCGAGGGCGACAGCCTGGCCCCGCTGAACAAAGGGCCCACCGATTCCAGCCGGCCATCGGACTGGCGCAGGCGACCCAGGGCTTCTACGCCGGCGATGAGTCCCGTGGCGGTATCGATGAAGGGCTGGAAACAGGCCAATGGCTGCCCATCGATCACGTTGACTCCTTAGCGAATGGCAATGGCGAGCTGCAAGGGAAGCAGGGGAAAGTACCCGGCAACGGGCCGCACTCCTGTAGCAAGAATGTGGCCAGTCGCCAGAGGCTTAAGCCTGGTCTAGTCCTGCCGACCAGTTGGTGCCTTGCTGAGAAGGGCTGCGAGCAAAGGAATCAGGGCGCCCCCCAGGCTCAGTCCTCGCTTCAGACTGCCTTTGCGTGCCACCAGAAAGCCCAGCGCGGCCACGGCCGCCATGCCCCATAGCGGTGCATGGGGAAGGTCGAGCTTGTGGGTGAAGTCGCGAACCTGGCGTAGCGGCTGGGTCAGCTTCAACGACTCGTGGCGCAGTTCCTGTCGATGCAACTCCAGGCGCAGCCGCACCAGAGCCTTGCGCATCTCGCGACGGGATGCGTTGCGTGGCAGTTCCGGGATACTCATGGCAGCAGGCGCTCCCGGTCATTGGCCAACTCTTCCAGGGTTGCGCTGAACGGCGAGGTTTCGTCGTCGACCGAAGCCTTCAGGCGCAGCCCGCAGTAGAGGGTGGCGATTGCAAAGACCAGGCAGAGGCCGACCAGTGCCTCCAGACGCCAGGTGTCCCAGGCCAATACCAGAACCAGCGCGGAAGCGCCAATCAGCAGTAACAGCGTGAAGATCAGCGTCAGGCCGGCAAACAGCAGTAACTTGACCGTGTTGGCCTTCTGTTCCTGCAGCTCGATGCCGAACAGCTCCACGTGGCCATGCAGCAAGCCAAGAAGCGCGCCGGATAAACGCCCTGGCGAGGGCGCGCGCCCCGTCGCCTGGGCGGATTCGGTACCTTCGCTCATGTTCAGCGCCGGGCGGCCAGCAGGCCGAGCAGAAAGCCGATTCCTGCCGATATCCCGATGCTTTGCCACGGGTGTTCCTGCACATAACCTTCGGTGGCGTCTACCGCAGCCTTGCCTCGTTCGCGCAGGGCGCCTTCCGCGTCACGCAGGGTTTCGCGCGCTCGTTTGAGGCTGTCCTGGATTTGCAGGCGCAGTTGATCTGCCTGGTCACCGGCGAGGCCGGCGGTATGTTGCAGGAGCTTCTCAGTATCGCTTACCAGGGCCTGGAATTCGGTCAGCAGGTCATCCTGGACTTGGTTTGTGGTCTTACGTTCCATGGGAAATCTCCTTGTAGGACTCAGGTTTATGAGTGTAGGAGTTTCGCCTGGGTTCACTTTGATTTTCGTCAGTTCAACTGGTACAGCGCTTGCATTGCCCTGGTGCGCGATTAGCTGAATGTGCGCTGGATTGGGGCGTTGGATGCAGCCTAAAAGTCGGAGCATTTTCAGCCTAGTCAATTGAAAAATATAGAAAAAAGCAGTTTCTAGCTGTCGTTCCGCAAGTGATGCTGCACCAGTTTGGCTAAGGCGGTGGAGGCTTTCTGGTGTGGTATTGCTTCAGGATGGTGCGTGAATGGCTCGATTCGAACTGCTTTGGTGCTTTTTTCCGCTGCCGGAGAAGTCTTCATCAATGGAAAACCTCAATAGTGCCGTAGCCACGCTGATCCATGGCTCCAACACTCTGTTCATCCTGATCGGCGCCGTCATGGTGCTGGCGATGCACGCCGGATTTGCCTTTCTCGAAGTCGGCACGGTTCGTCAGAAGAACCAGGTCAATGCGCTGTCGAAAATCCTCTCCGACTTTGCTGTATCGACGCTGGCCTATTTCTTTGTCGGTTACTGGATCGCCTACGGCGTAACCTTCCTCGAACCTGCCTCGGTACTGAGCGCCGATCATGGCTATGCACTGGTCAAATTCTTTTTCCTCCTCACATTCGCGGCAGCCATCCCGGCCATCATCTCGGGGGGTATCGCGGAACGCGCGAAGTTCTATCCGCAGCTCGGCGCCACCTTGCTGATCGTCGCGTTCATCTATCCCTTCTTCGAGGGCATGATCTGGAACGGCAATTACGGGGTACAGGAGTGGCTTACCGCCCAGTTCGGCGCGAACTTCCATGACTTTGCCGGTTCTGTGGTCGTGCATGCCGTTGGTGGCTGGTTGGCATTCGCGGCCGTCGTCCTCCTCGGTCACCGCAATGGTCGCTACCGCGAAGGGCGTCTGGTGGCCTTCGCGCCATCGAACATCCCGTTTCTCGCGCTAGGCTCCTGGATCCTGATCGTGGGCTGGTTCGGCTTCAATGTGATGAGCGCCCAGACGCTGCAGGGCGTCAGCGGTCTGGTGGCGGTCAACTCGTTGATGGCGATGGTCGGGGGCACGGTGGCGGCCTTGGTGGTGGGGCGCAATGACCCGGGCTTCCTGCACAATGGCCCACTGGCTGGTTTGGTTGCGGTCTGTGCGGGTTCCGACCTGATGCACCCGGTGGGAGCGCTGGCCACGGGCGCAATTGCTGGGGGGTTGTTTGTTTGGGCGTTCACCGCCACTCAGGTGAAGTGGAAGCTTGACGATGTGCTGGGTGTCTGGCCTTTGCATGGCCTGTGCGGGGTTTGGGGCGGCATCGCCTGCGGCATCTTTGGTCAGCAGGCGCTGGGTGGAATTGGCGGAGTAAGCCTGGCCAGCCAGCTTATTGGCACTGCGATGGGGGTGTTGGTGGCGATGGTAGGCGGCTTTGCCGTATATGGCCTGCTCAAGGCGCTGGTGGGTATTCGCCTGAGCCAGGAGGAGGAGTACTACGGCGCGGACGTGTCGATCCACAAGATTGGCGCAACGTCTCAGGATTGAGGAGGTATGAGGCGAATGCGCGATCATTGATTCCGTGCTTCGCACCACACTTTAACCATGAAAAGCCCGCCATACGGCGGGCCGGCAAGTTTACCAGAGCCGCAGCACGTAGCTGACGATCAGGCGGTTTTCATCCAGGTCGTTGCCGAAGTTGGTCGAGCGAACCGTCGCGTTACGCCATTTGAGGCCGAGGTTCTTCAGTGGGCCGTCCTGGAACACATAGGCGATGTCGGTGTTGCGCTCCCATTCCTTGCCTTCCGGCTTGGCGGCGCCGAGGTCGATGTTGTCCCCGGAGAGGTAACGGGTCATGAAGGTCAGGCCGGGAATGCCGATGCTGGCGAAGTTGTAGTCATAGCGGGCCTGCCAGGATTTCTCGTCCTTGTTAGCAAAGTCGCCGATCTGCACGTAGTTCACTAGGAATGGGTCGGTGCCGTTGATGTAGGCGTATCCAGTGTCGCCGCTCATGCTCTGGTAGCCGAGGCCGAAGGCATGGCCACCGAGGGCGTAGGTGAACATGGCGCCGAAGGCCTTGTTGTCGATGTTGCTGGTGCCTTCGTCGGTGGATCGCGCGTAGCGCAGATCGCTCTTCAGCGATTGTTTGTCGGCCAGCGGCAGGGTGTGCAGGACGGTGAAGATGTGCTGCTTGTAGAACTCGTCCAGATTGCCGTAGTTGTAGCCTGTGGCCAGGCTGTCGCTCCACTTGTAGGTGGCGCCGGCAAAGTTGAATTCATCGCTGGTCTGTCCGCCTCGGACGGTGATGCCCCGGGCACCGCCATTGGTGATGGTCATGTCCTCGTAGTTTGAGGAATCGCGCTGATTGACCTGCTTGAGCTGGCCGGCATCTACAGTCAGGCCATCGATCTCCATGGAGTTCAGATGGCCGCCCTGGAAGGTCTGGGGCAGGAGGCGCGAGTCGTTGTACTGCACGGTGGGCATTTTGGGCAGCAGGGTGCCGACCTTCAGGACGCTCTTGGAGGCGCGCAGCTTGGCGGTGACGCCGACTTCGCCGTACTCGTCCTGGGCGCGCTTGGGCGCTTCGTTGTCGCGCTGGAGCAGCCCTGTGCCGGCACGGTCCGGGCTGGAGTCGAGCTTGACGCCGAGCAGGCCGATGGCATCGACGCCTACGCCCACGGTGCCCTCGGTGAAGCCGGATTCGTAGCGCAGGAGAAAGCCTTGGGCCCATTCCTCGGCCTTGGACTGGGAGGCGTTGTCCTGACGGAAGTCGCGGTTGAAGTAGAAGTTGCGCAGTTCCAGGCTGGCCTTGCTTTCCTTGATGAACTCGGCTTGGGCAATGGTCGGAAGGGTGAGGCTGGCCCCAAGCGTGGCCAGCGCCACGGCTTGGGAGAGGGACGTCTTACTCATTCTTATTAGATCCTCGTGGTTGCAGGTCGGTCGGGTCGTCCTGTTACAACGAGGTGACTAAATCATTTCGTTTCCCATTTTTCCCTTAGACCATCGTCGGCCAGTCACTCAACCCAGTTCGGGTAATAGCCGAGCTTGTCGTGCACTTTCGCATCATGTGCCGGGACTACGGTCAGCTTGGGTTCGCGTTGCAGCAGATCATGGACTTTCCGCAGCTGTGCGTGGGTGGCTTCGCGGTCATTGTCGACCATCAGGCGGCTGAGCCAGAACTTCTCACGGGGGCCGGTGAGGCCTTCCAGGCGCCAGCTGGTATCGCCGCTGAAAAAGAAACGGCGGCCGTCGTCCAGCGTCAGGAACAGGCCGACCGAACCAGGCGTATGACCGCTGAGCGGCACCAGCACAAGACTGCGGTCGCCGAACAAGTCGAGGCTCTCTTCAAAGCCCATGAAAGGGGCCGGCAGGAAAGTGAACGGATGCCACTTCACCGGGTGCGCAAACTGACTGGGCAACACAGCCGGCGGGGCTGAAATCTGGGCAAACTCGATCTCTTCGTAGGGCGCCCAGATCGGCACGTCCGGGAAGTCCGCCAGGGCCGACGCATGGTCCCAGTGGGCATGGCTGAGCAGGATGCGGTCGATGCGGATGCCATTCCGGTCCAGTTGGTCGCGTGCAGGGCTGACCTGGCCATATTGCAGCAGGGGTTTGCCCCACCAGGGCATTTCGCTGTCGAACTGTTGGTCTACCTGGCGCCCGAGTCCGGTATCGAACAACAAAGTGGCGGCATGATGCTCGATGAGCACGGCAACATGGTTGGCCGTAGCCTTTTTCGTCCAGCTGCCGCCAGAGACCGTGAAGGCGTCCAGCGTCTGAGTTTCCGAGGTTTTGACGAGAGCGAAGCGCAAGCTGGCGGCGTCGGCCGCAAGGCTGCAGAGGCCGAGGAGGGCAAGCATGAGCATGGAAGACGGGCGCATGAGTCAGAGTCCTTGTGGCAGGAAAGGTGAGGGCTGTGCTGAGTCGAATGCCAGCGGCAGCCGGCCGCGACGCAGGCACCAGCGCCCTGGCCTCAGGGCTATCAGGCGTTCCGCGCCTGGTAGGGTCGGCAGGCCGAGTGATTCGCCTGGCCAGTGAATCGTCGCGTGGGCTTCCACCTGCAACAGGTCGCCCGTAGTGAAGTCCACCCAGAGCAGGCCGCAACGTGGCTCAAGTAGCAGGTTGCCGAGGGTGTTGAACATCAGGTTGCCGCTGTAGTCGGGTAACCACAGTTGTCCATCGTTCGACAGCCGGACAAAGCCGGACGGGCCACCGCGGTGGGAGACATCCACTCCGCCGACGAGGGGGTCGCTGTGCTGGCTCGCGATGAAGAGGGTGTCGCTGCGGCTGACCAGGTCCAGCCAGCGTTGGTCGAGGCCTTCGCCTTGTTCCTTCGGGCCCGACGATCGCTGCTCGGGACGCCATTTGCGCGCCTGGATGTACTTGGGGCAGTTGCCGAAGGACTGGTGCACGGCGACGGTGAAGCCGCCATCATCATTCTCCACTATCGGACCGTTCATGCGATTGCGGCGCCGAGTTGGCAGTTCGAGACCGAGAAGGCCAAGCCGGCTATCGGGTTGAAGGTTTCCATCCAGAGGGTCATCAGCTTCAGGGCGGGCGTTGATTCTGAGCAAGGTGGCTTCAGGCGACCGAACGAATCCTGGCGCGCCCCACAGCACCGAGGCATGAGGCTGGCCGGATTCGTCCACGCTGCCGACCAGCAGCCAGGGCAGCAGGCCGAAGAATTCGCGGTGTTGTTCCGGCATGTGATCACGTATCACCCGGCTACCGAAATCCTCGACTTTTTCACGTACGCCCGAACGAGCTTGCATGGAATGTTCGCCGGGATGAAATGGACTATTCATGGTGGGCTCCATGCCGCTCAGCGGCCGGGTAGCTCGAGGTAGCCAGGCAGGGCGCGAATGCGGGCGAACCAGGCGTTCAGCTGGGCGTAAGGCGTCAGGTCCAGGCCGCCTTCATTGGCCATGGCCAGGTAGGGGTACACGGCAACGTCTGCAATGCTCGGATGTTCGCTGCCTACCAACCAAGTCTTGCTCTGAAGATGGCTGTCGACCAGTTCCAACACGCGACGCCCGCGTTCCTGGGCTGCGGCAAGGTCGATTGTCCGGCCGAACTTCAGGCCAACCCGCGCCAGGGCAGGGCCATGGTGAACTTCGTTTGCGGCAAAGCTGAGCCAGTTGGCGATTTGGCCTTGGGTCAGGGCATCCAGCGGGTACCAGGTTGTATCGGCATGGCGTCGTGCCAAATAGACAAGGATCGCCTGGGAGTCGCCAAGAGATTCGCCGTCGTCGACCAGTACCGGCACCTGTCCACGAGGGTTGAGCGCGAGGAACGGCGGTTGCTTGTGGGCGCCTGCCATCAGGTCGACTGGCAGCAGTTCGCAGGGGCTGCCAATCAGGCTAATGAAGAGTCGGACTTTGTAGCAGTTTCCGGAGAGATGGAAGTCATGGAGCTGCATGGCGGGTTCCCTTGCGTGGTTGTTGTGGATTGGATAATAGACAGACAGGTCTGTATATTTCAACCAACAATGAACACTTGATGGGCAACCGGTTTGAGCCAGGCGTGGTGGATGCGCATAATGCGCCGGTCAGGAGACAGCAGATGACATCGAGCAAACGCGATCAACTGGTCAATACCGCCCTCGAACTCTTCTATCGGGAGGGTTTCCATGCGACCGGGATCGACCGCATCCTGGCCGAATCCGGGGTGGCGAAAATGACCTTGTACAAGCATTTCAAATCCAAGGACGAGCTGATCCTTGCCGCGCTGGATTCGCGAATGCGACCAGCTGCCGAGCAAATGGCCAAGGCACTTGAACGCCTCCCGCCGCGCGACGCCATCCTGCGGGTGTTCGACGGGTTGCATGCATTACTGAACGAGAAAGAGTTCTTCGGCTGCGCCTTCATCAACGCCGCTGCGGAGTTCCATGAGCGCGACCACCCGATCCACCGTCTTGCTGCCACGCACAAGGCCAACGTGCTGGCACACTTCCGCACCGCATTGGAGCGCTTGCAGGCGTCAGATCCCGAGCGGCTAGCCAGGCAAATTCAGTACGTGATGGAAGGAGCGATCAGCATCGCCCATATCCAGGGGCCGGGCAGCCAGGCGATGGAGGCCAAGGCCGCCGTCGATACCCTGCTGCGCGCCGAGGGGCTCTGATCAGTCCTGGCCCGCCAGAAGTCTGGATTCACCTGCCTCGATGGCTGCCAGCGTCCCTGAAATCAGCACTGCATCTCCCACCATCAAGCTCAGGCTGTGCGCCAGCGGAACTTCCTGGCCATCTCGACGCACACCCTGAAGTTCCAGTTCCAGATCCTCCAGCGCCAGTTCCTCAAGCGTCCGACCGCAAGCGAAGGCATCCTCATTGAGGTTGACCGCATGCAACAGGCGCCTCGGTTGCTCGCCGGCATCGAGGAGGTTGGCCTGGGCGCCATGGTAGTAACCATGTAGAAGCCGATAGCGGTTACGACGAACTTCATCCAGATGTGTTTTCACCCGGCCGTGGGACAGACCCAGTAGAAGCAGGGCGTGGGAGGCGAGCATCAGGCTGGATTCCAGCACTTCGGGGACCACTTCGCTGGCGCCGGCCTGCTGAAGTTCCTCGAGTCGGCTATCGTCCCGGGTTCGAACCAGAATCGGCAGTGACTCGTGAAGGTTGCGTGCCTGCTCGACGATGCGCAAGGCAGAGTCCGTATCGTTCACGGCCACCACCAGCAGCTTGGCGCGTGCGGTACCCACGGCTTCAAGCAGGTCAGCGCGGCGCGAGTCACCGAAGTGCACATTGCTTTCGCCTGCAGTGGCCTCTTGCACCCTGACCGGATCGTCGTCGAGCGCGACGAAGGGAATTTCCTCACGGCGCAGAATACGTCCGATAGACTGGCCAACCCGGCCGTAGCCGCAGATCACCACATGATGCTCGAGGCTGGCGCTACTCGCGGCGACATCATCTACCCGATAATGCTCTCGATTTCTACGCCGCAAGTGGGCTGCCAGACGTGGTGCACTGCGCAGCAGCAGCGGCGTGATAGCCATGGAGCAAAAGGTCGCGGTCAGCAGGAGGCTACCAATCGAGCCGTCCAGCAGCGAACTCTTTTGCGCCTGGGCCACCAGGGCGAAGCAGAACTCACCGCCTTGGGCCAGGGCGAGACCTGTACGCCAAGCGCCTTCGAAGTCATCGCCTCGCAGCTTGGACAGCAGCGCCACCACCGTGCCCTTGATCGTCAGCAGCAGTAGAGTCAGGCCGAGAATCAGCCAGCCCTCATCGACGAACTGCCGCAGGTCGATCAGCATGCCGACACTGACGAAAAAGAGGCCCAGCAGAATGTCGCGGAATGGTCGGATATCTGCCTCGATCTGATGGCGGTAATGGCTTTCGCCGAGCAACATGCCCGCGAGGAAGGCTCCCAAGGCCATCGATAGACCCAAAAGGTGGGTGAGCCAGGCGGTCAGCAGCACGATGACCAGTGCCAGCATCACGAAGAGCTCGGCGGAATGGGCCTGAGCGACCTCATGGAACAGACGTGGCAGCAGCCAGCGACTGACAACCAGCAAGCCGGCGAACAACAAGCCGGTCTTGGCCAGCGTGATCGGCAATGCCCAGTACCACGGTTGCTCGCCTTGGCCGGCGAGGGCGGGCAACATGGTCAGTAGTAGCACGGCTACGAGATCCTGGAAGATCAGCACGCCAATCGCATTCTGGCCGTGAGTCGAGAACACCTCACCGAGGCTGCTCAGTTCCTTACCAACGATAGCGGTGGAGGAAAGCGCGAGGCTCGCGCCCAGCATGACAGCCGCAATTGGCCCGAGGCCCAGCCAGAGCATCAAGCCGGCTAGTGGGATGCCACAGCAGATCACCTGCAAACTGCCCAGGCCGAATACCACACGGCGCAAGGCAATCATTCTGGCCAGTGAGAATTCCAAGCCCAAGGTAAAGAGCAGGAACACCACGCCCATCTCCGCCAGCTGCGGCAGATTCTGATCGTAGTTCACCCAGTTCAGGGCCGAGGGACCCAGCATCAGGCCAACGCAGAGGTAACCGAGCACCGGTGGCAGGCTCATGCGGCGGAAGAGGGCGATGACCAGCAGCGAAGCCGCCAGGATGATCAGCAGGTTGGCAGACAAAGCGATAACTCCCTTCGCATCGCGATGGTGGGTTGAGCTATTTATAGTGCCAGCCTGCCAAGGCGTGCGCTGCAAAGGCTTGCGCTAGCGCAGTAGTGTGGCCATGAATGGGGGGCGTAATACTCGACGCGCAGGTTGCCCGACCGCCTGTAGCCCCTGCCGGACAAGGCTTCGCAGCGATCCAGATGGCGCATCGTGCTAGACTTTTCTCCTCGCAGGTCTTCGAGATAGGTCTCCATGCTTCCTGAATGCCAACTCTTCGGCACCCTTGGCTGTCACCTGTGTGAGGTCGCCGAAGGTGTGCTCATGCCATTCGTAGAGCGCGGCCTGTTGGTTGAGCTGGTGGATATCGCTGACCGTGAGGAGTGGGTCGACCTATACGGCATGCGTATCCCAGTGCTGCGTCGTTGTGACAATGGCGCGGAAATGGGCTGGCCTTTCGATGGTTGCCAGGTAGCTGCCTTCCTTTCCAGCTGAGCATGCCATTGGCCAACTTCCCGAAGGGGAGGGGGCACCATCAAAAATCGCAGGCAATAAAAAACCCGCCATCAAGGCGGGTTTTTTCGGGATTTGGTCGAGCGACTGGATTCGAATTTGTTCTGTAAGCGGCTGATTTATAAGAATGAATAAGAATTCATATTTTTTAGGCATACAAGCTGGCATACACGCCATCTGCGACGGGGCCGTTTCTCATGCCCCTTTGCAGGGATTTGCAGGGAAGGATGCCTCGTAAATCCATGGCCAACAGGCGTACCAAGGCCGGCTCAAGGGCTCTTGCAGGCATGCAGAAAAATCACCCTATCTAGCCCGCAGGCGTGGAGGGGGGACGACAGCGCGCGCCAGGAGCAGGTCATGGAGGCTGGTCATCACCTGGCTATGAACGGAGCCCAAATCAGAAAGCAGGCGAATGCAAGGACGCTCTTGATGGGACAGTGGTGATTTCACCGCTGGGCCTATGACAAGAGACTTAACTCCAGCTTGCATCACAGCAGTATCTCCGACGCGTCGTGTGCGAGCGGAGGAGTTCGCAGGATAAGGGGGAGCCAGCCAGGCGGATTTGCCGGCCATAGGTTCCATGATCAAGGAGCAAGGTGTGCTGCACGCTATCACGCACAACAAGTCGAGCCTGTATCGGCGCTATTTGGGGCAGAGAGACCCCAATGAACGAAGGGTCGCGGAGGAGGATGAAATCACCTCCCTGATTTTGGGTCCGCTAGCCTTCCTACCAGCCAGCGCAATAGGTGCCTTTTGGGTCGCTCTACTGAGGTGGAACCAAAAGGAAATTGAGCTCCCTGAGGGGGCGGTGACTCAGGCTGAAATGAGCTTCTGGCCCAGAAAGAACAATATCGAGCCGGACCTGCGGGTCGACCTTTCCTGGGGACATGAGACTAGGTTGCTATTGGTCGAGCTCAAATGGCGGGCTCCGCTCAGCGGAGAAGATCAACTACAAAAGCAATGGAACGAATATTTGTCGTACGAGGAGCAACTGCGTGCGTTGCACCTCTTTATCGCCCCCGATACGGCCGAAGGTAGTAAAGCGATCGGTCGGGACGATGTATGGCATGGGAAGTTGATGCTGCGTACCTGGTTTGATGTGTTGAATACGTTGAACCACCTCGATGAATCTGATCGTCTTCTCCTCAATCGCTGGTCAGCGGAGGTGATGCGTTGTCTACAAAAACTGGGGATCTGTCCTTTCCGCGGTTTCAAGGGGGTGGCTGTGCCAGAACTTGTGCAGCCAAAAGCCGAGGCCTTTTGGCGAGGCTTTGACGGCTTTGCTCGTCTGACAAAGCCCGAAGTTCCATTGCTGGGTGACTCACAACCAGCGTTCTTTTCCATGGCAGGAGGCCATTGTGTCTGATATCGGCAAGTCTATTTCTGAGTGCATCTCCTTCCTTTCCAAAGTCGGCGCGGAGTGTGAACTCCTGGCGCCGATGTTGAGGCAGGCACTGAATAACTTATTGAGCGATGAATTAGCCAAGAAATTCGCTGTGGCTGGCCCATGGCAAGAGGTCTCACTGTCGGAGAGCAGTGGTTGGATATGCACCGACTCTGCGCATTCTTTGCCCCTCATTATCAAGCCCAAGCGGACGGTCGGCGGTTACCTCAGTTTCCAGATCAGTCTGGGCGGGACTGGTATAGCTGCTGTTGGTAACGATCAACCTCTCCTACATATCGGGTTTTGGACTAAACCGGTGGATTTTGAAGAGCGCTGGATGGGGTTCCCGCTTGATGAGTCTGCTCTGACTCTGGAGCAAGGTCGCCTCTTCAGATGGCCGACGCCCCAAGAAAACTTGAGTGAATGGGTTTACTGCGTCCGATTGGCAGAGGTCAACACGATGCAGGATGTCCAAGAGAAGGTCGTCGCCCCTGTAAAGTTTCTCTTACTGAGTGAACGCGCCTCGGATAGCCACCCTCTATGCGTCCCAGGGGTCGTCCGATTCTGCGAGGTTGAGGGCGAGCCTGGTCAGTATCGTGTAGTGCAGTGATCTTGATGGCTGCGCTCTGCCTTTTCTTGCGGTCAGAGCGCACTGTAGGCGCGAAAGAAAGCCGCCCGAGGGCGGCTTGAAGGCGAGGGGTAGGGGGACGGGTTAGTCGGCGCTGGCGGGCTGCTTCTGCGGCCTGATCAGGGCCTCCAACTCCTGGCGGCGGCGCTGACGCTGCACGGGGCTGCCGATCTGCCGCTTCGGCAACTCATGGTCGCTCAGGGTTGCCGGCTCCAACTGCTGCCAGATCGGGTCGACCTGGTGCTCTACCGGGTCGGCGGTGGCTTTCTGCACCAAAGCGTTGAGTACCTGGCCCTGGCGCTGTTCGAGGGCTTCGCTGATCCGCTGCTGAGTCGGTGCGCGGGCGTCAGGCTCGAAGGCCGGGTGCTTGGCCAGCTCGCGTCCCAGGGTGGGCTGGTAGCGGGCCAGGGCTGCGACGAGTGCCTGACCTTCCGGCAGGGCAAACACGGCTGCGGCGGTGCTCTCCAGGCAGTGGAGCGCGTACAGGTTGTGTGCGGCCTCGCGGCGTTGCTCGGCGTCCAGGAATGCCTCTGCCGTATCCAGCTGCATCAGCCCGAACTCCGGCTCGAGCACTTCCACCAGGCGGCCGTACTCTTCTGCCAGTTCGCGGGCGTCCAGCTCTTCCCGTTTGAGGTCGCGGATCTCCTTCGTCAGCTCACCATCAGCCGCGTGGAACTTGGCGCGCCAGGTCGTGCCGGCCAGATCGGATTGCGCCGTGGCAGCGGCGGTGGTGTTGCGGTGCTTCTCCAGGCGCTGGCCAAGGATCACCAAACGCTCGCGCAGGGCTTGGTAACGCGCCATTGCTTCCTGGTGCTGTTCCAGGACTTCGCGGATGGGTTCAGGTAGTGCAGAGGTGTGGTCAGTCATTTCTGATCTCCAGGGTTAATGGCCGAGGTTGCCGGCCAGGGAAAGGTGCTCGAGGAGGCGGAAGTGCCCCTCGAGCAGAAGGCTTGCCAGAGGTTGCGTGGAACGAGAGTCAACAGATGTGTCAACAAGAATCACTCACCCCCCCCTTGTTCCTGCGTCTGATTTCGAAATCGTGGGGAACGGGGGATTGAGGGGAAAACTGCTCTAGAATGCGGCTTTCAGAGGTGCATTTTGTTCCCGCAGTTTTTTTAAGGGGAACAGACGGAGGGGGTTGGTTATTTAATGAACAGAGTTGTGTTCCCCCGTTCCCACTCCTCTCTTTAATGGGGGAACAGCGCAAACCCGCATGGTTGCTGGCTTGTTCCCCTGTTCCCCCGTTCCCCATGAAAAACCGTTGGAGTGCATAGGGAGGCTTGAAGGTTTTCATTGACTTTCTCCCAGATGCTCTAATCGCTCAGGGTCGATCACGTAGAAGCGCAGGCTGCCTCCTCCTGGAGTGCGATAGCGCTTCATCCACCGGGTGCGACCGGCTTCTTCGTCTTTCTTGGCCAGCGCCTTTGCTGTCATCAGCGCGCGCACAACTCGCTCCGCACCAAACCCTGGCGCCGCCTGTGCCAGTGCGGGCGAGTTGAACAGGTACAGGCGCCGGTCGAACTCCAGCTCGAAGTAGCCAGCCCGCTCGCGCACGGTGGTATCGGCGACCTGGGCATGGATGTTGGAAAAGCGGCTGTCGCCGTGCAGGGCGATGAAGTCGGCGATACCGCGCAGAATCTGCCGATCCTCCGCGTTGCCGTCACCCATCCTGGCGAGCCATTCGTTGAACAGTTGGCGGCACGCTTGCTCGGCTGTGCCGGCGGGCCAGTCCAGAAGCTGTTGTGAGATGGCCATCTCCCCGGCCAGCGCCATGATGGCGAAGCGGTCGGCCACGCGGCCGGCCTGTGAACTCTCGGTGTGGAAGCGCTCCCGCACTTGTTGGAAGGCAGCCAACAGGGCGTCCCGTGCTGGCTGCTCCACCAGCTGCTCGACGAAGCTCGGGCCGAGGTGGCCATAGTGCTGAACCACCGTGTCGCTGAGCACGCGGTGGAACTCCTGGCCGGTCATGCCGTGCACTTCATCAAAGGCGCGATAGGGGCGGGTGCCGGCGTTCACGTCCACCAGGCGCAGCTCGGCGCCGGCGTGGGCGCTGTTGCCGCTGATGGCGGCGTGCTCCGACAGCGAGCGCTCGCCACTGGAGAGGGCCAGCACGCGCCAGGTCAGCTTGGCGCGGCCCTCCCGCTCGCGGGTCATGGTGCCTTTGCCCATGCCGTTGGCGATGGCATAGGCCATCTCCTGGACGCGCTTGGGGTCGGCGCGCTTGATCTCGTCCAGGATCAGCACTGTGTCGTTGCGCGAGGCAGCCTCGATCTCCACGCCGCCCTTGGACACGTCCCAGGACGCGGCGAAGGTGCCGGGGTTGCCCCACACCGAAGCGGCCACCAGTTGCGCCAGGGACTTGCCGCTCGAGGAGTCGCCTACCAGATGCACGCCGCCACCGTTCACGCCCACTTTGGCCAGCAGTGGCCCGGCCAGGGCGCAGCACACGGCGAGAATCAGCACCGGGTTGCCGAGGCAGTAGCGGCCCACCTCGGCGCGCCAGCCGTCCAGGGTGCCGCGACTGGTGAAGAGGTTCACCGCACGCCCCGAGTCCTGGAAGCGCACGTTGTCGCCGCCAATCACCCGCGAGGGCAGCACGAAAGCGCCGGATTCATGCCAACCCGGGCGGGTGGTGGTGGCGATCACCAGGGCGGGTGAATGCTGGCTCGCCAGATAGGGCGCCACGTAGCGGCGCTGCTGGTATTCGATAGTCAGGCCTTGGCGCATGAGCGCCTTGAGCACTTCATCCGCCTTGCCGGCCAGCGCCTCCATGGGCATCGCCCACTCAATGCGTCGGCCGCGGTAGTGGAAGCTCAGCAGGCGGCCGATGCTGCCGTCCTCGCTGTTCACCGTCTCCGCCTCGATGTGCAGCGGAGCGCAGATCCAGTGGTCCACCGGAATCGTCTTGTCATCCGGGCCGCTCTGCCGTGCGCCGTGGTACCAGGTGCCGGCGCGGTAGTGCTTGCCCTCGCGGTGGGTGTCCTGGTCGTACACGGCGAAGCAGGGCCGCTCGATCTTCTCGGGTGTGGGTGCGGAGGGCTCGCCCACCAGACTCAGATGAGGCTTGTGGTCCTGGTCCTTCATGGTCAGTGCTCCTTGTACTTGCGCGTCTGCCAGAGGTGCAGGTCGTTGAAGTCGGAAAGCTCGAGCGGGACATCGGCCGGCCACTTCGGGTAGACCACCAGTGCATCGGCAGCGAGCGCCGCGCGGTTGGCGGCAACGCGGCCCGGGTTGCCCTTGCTCTGGCGGTCGTCGTCGCCGGCAATCACCAGCTCCACCGCTTCGCCGTGGCGTGCCCGCATGGTGATGGCCACCGCCTTGAGGTTGCCGGCGTTCATGGCACACACCACCGGGCAGCCTGTGTGGGCGTGCAGCGTGGCGCCCGTGGCCCAGCCTTCGCAGACAAACAGCCGACCGCTCCCTTCGATTCGGCCCATGAGCGAATAGGCGCCCTTCACGCGGCCGCCACTGAGGAAGCGCTTGGCGCCCTGGCTGTCGATGAATTGCAGATTCACCAGGTGGCCATCCAAACACAGCGGAACCAGCAGACGGCCGCCGCGCAGTTGGCGCAGGTTGTAGGGCGCCACGTCTTTGGCTTGTAGGTAGGGATGGTGACGGTCAGCTGGCCGCGCCATCTCCCAGAGCCGCGAGGCTTCTGCTGCAACGGCCCGGTGACGCTGCTCCAGACGCTCCCGCTGTTCGCGCTGATAGGCCTCACGGGCCAATCGATCGGCGTCGCTTTCCCGGGGCTGGGCGATGGTGTCGCCGGCAGAGCCAAACACGCCTAGGGCGAGGCGCTGGTCGATGGCTTGCGCCGCCTCCAGCTGGCTGCTGCCCTGCAGGTAGGCCAGCAGCGACACGAGATCGCCGCCGTGGGCGCTGTCATCGGCGAAGTCGTTCCAGCGGCCGCTGTCCAGGGACACGCCGAAGGAGCCGGCGCGCCGGTCCCCTCGGGCGATGTTGCGCGCCACCCATTCGCGGCCCTGGCGGGAGCCTTCCGGCAGCCACTCGGGGAGCAAGGTGTCGGCGCTGCGCAGGGCATGTTCGGCCACACGGCGAATCAGCTCAGGGATGCTTGGCTTCGTCATGGCTCACCCCCGTCGCGCAATGCGGCTTGGCGAGCGGCCTGGAGCAGATCACTGGCGTCTTCCAGCAGCAGGTAGGCGGCGTCCGCCACACGATTAACGTCCTTGCCATCAGCGTGCGTGATGACCATGGATGACAGGCTCAAGAGGAGATCCCGAACGGTGCTCAGACGTTGCTCTGCGCACTCCTGGAGCTCGAGGTACGGGCGGCTGGCATCGATGAGCAGCACGGGCGCATTGGTGGCATTACTGGTGAGCGGAACGAGCTTAGTCATGGGGCATCTCCTCCATCAGCAGGCAGCGCAGGACGACCAGAGGCACACCGTCGATGTGCTGTGCGCCGCGTTGGCGGGCATCGGCCACCGCGGCACGCAGCTCGGCCTTGGCCTCGGGGTTGTCGTTGAGGATCTCGATGGCGTCCATAACGCGCTCGAGGGCAGGGCGGGGCGCACCTTCATCGGGTGCCCAGTTCTGGAAGGCAGCGATCAGGTGGGCGAGGGCAGGAATGACGTCAGACATGACTTACCTCCCTGGCCTGCGAGTGGCTTGAGACAAGGGGGCGGGAGTAGGAACGGCGGGCTGAGTGAGGGCTAGTCATGACGCACCTCCTCGGCAACCTGCTCGGCGGCAGCGAGACGGGCGAGATGCATGTGGTGGTTGTAGCGGGCGAGACGGGTGGAAAGGCTGGAGTTTGCGCGGAGTGCAGCGAAGGCCATGGCCCGGTGTGCGAGTGCGCGGGTGAATCGTGGGGACGGATTGCGGGTGTGCATAGTGGAACTCCCATTGCTGAGGAGCTGCCACCGTTCGCGGCCAAGCGAATGAGGGAGGCAGCTGTACGCGGGTTGGCCGACCGGGGCAATAGGAACCCGGCACACCCGAAGGTGTCCCGCGCACAGCTGCCATAACACGACACTGCGGGCACAAAAAAAGCGCCTGCAATGGGAGTCTTGGCGCCTGTGCGCCTATTGCTATTCGACCGGCCAGGGTCGGTCACGGGATTGACCGTGACGGGCGGACTATAGGTCTGCTGGCCCGCGCTTGGCAAGGCTTTAGCGGGCTGCTGGCTGTTGTCAGAACATTCCGATGCCAGCGGGTGAAGCGCGCCAACATGGGCGAATGCCCTGGTCGTCGTGATAGGTTGCGGCCCGTGAGTTCTGCGGTAATTGGCCCTGGCAGCGTTGGCGCGCTTGCCGGGGCTTTGTCTTTTCTGAGGCATGAGAATCCCCTGGCCGCCCGGCGCGGGGCCGGGCAGCAGTTAGGCATTGAGTGGGCGGGTTAGCAGTCGGTGAGGATCTGGCCTTGCTGGCTCAGAAACTGGCGGCCGGGCGGTGGGGTAGGCGACTTCAGGCGCCCGGGCGTGGCGCCCAGTTCCAGGGTCGCCGAAATGCGCCCCGAGCTGGAGTCGCGGAAGGCTTCTTTCCCTGGCTTGCGAGCGGCCTCGAGCATGACGGCCTCCAGGGCGGCGAAGTCTTCCAGGGCGAAGCGGATCGACTGGCCGTTGATGTTGAGGGTGTAGTGGTTCATGGCTGGATCTCCTGAGTGAGTCGAGAAGTGCGAGCCCCCCGCATCGCGCTTGCTCGGTTGCGTTCTGCCAGGCGGTCGGAGATCCACTGATCGACCTCCGCCTCCAGCCAGGCCACGCTGTTACGCCCAATGGGCACCGGCTCCGGGAAGGTGCCGGCGCGGATCTCGGCATAGATCGCCGCGCGGCTCTTGCCCGTCTTCAACTCCACCTCACGCCGGCGCAGCAGTCGGTTACCCAATTGCAGGCCCTGGTGCGGCTGAAAGGTTGCTGTTCGGCCCCGGCTCATCGGCCTTCTCCCCGTGCCTCGATGCGCCCCTGAATCCACGCCTGCACCTCACTCAGCACAAAGGCGACCGGCGCGTTGCGTGCCTTGCTGTCGCTGAGCTTTACGGGCTTTGGAAAGGTGGCGTCGCTCTTCATCAGACGATGCGCCGAACTGCGCGACAGGCCGGTCAGATCCAGCAGCTCCTGGATGCGCACCAGACGCACCTCGACGGCGCCTTTTGCCCGGTGGATGCTGAGGTCAGTCATGGCCGCGCTCCTGCTGAGCTTGCAGGCCAAGCGCCTTCAGCACGCCCCGGCGAATGACGTTGGGCGCATAGGGAAGCTTGATCTCAGGATTGGGAAAACTCGGCGGGCTGAGCCGATGCGTGATCTCGTCCACCCCTGCAAAGGTCGCACCGCACACTACGTTGCGGCACACCAGGTAGGTGGTCGACAGCAGCACGTGCTTGCAATCAGAGCTGCGCTTGAGCAACGGCGCCCCGCAGTCCGGGCAGCAACGCCGGAGATTGCTCCTGGTCGTCTCGGGTGGACGGGGTGTTTCGTTCATGTCGAATGGGCCTCCATATCTGGACGGCCCAAGCATGCTGAGGACTGGGGAAGAAGGGTATGAGGGGGACTTGTAGGTGGGGTTGCTACAGGTGGGGTTGCGCTATAAAAGCTTCTAGGTTGGCGTTCAGAACTGAACAACCATTCGATTCAGTAAGGAGGAAGGAACCTATGTCCTTTAGCGACTATTGGAACGGACCTGCGCACCGGCAGCGAGCGGATGATCTGGACATCCAGCTTACGGACCTGCAGGCGCGCTATGCGCAGCTGCAAGCGCTCACTAGGAAGATCGGTGCCATGGAGGCTCTGGAGGTTCAGAGTCTGATAGCGCAGGAGAAAGAGAAGCTTGCTGCCGTCCGCTTGGAGATTCAGCGCGCCCAAGAGGGGGTGGCGGCGTTGGCGCAACGCTCCTCGGACTTGCAGGGGCAGATTTTAGTCTGGGAGGAGACGTTACTTCTCGAGAGCTTTGCGCTCTACGAGCCGAAGTTCAAATGTAAGCGAACGGGCATTACACCTTGCCGGCGGATACCCAGTTGTGCGGCAGCAGCTCGGCTAGAGCGCTGGCCTTCTGCGTCGGCAGTCGTGTCAGCACATCCTTGAGATAGGCATAGGGATCATGCCCATTCATGCGCGCCGACTGGATCAGGCTCATGATTGCCGCCGCCCGTTTGCCGCTGCGTAGCGACCCGGCAAACAACCAGTTCGAGCGTCCAAGGGCCCACGGCCGGATCTGGTTCTCGACCGGGTTATTGTCGATGGGCACAGCACCATCCTCGACATAGCGAGTCAGTGCCTGCCAGCGTTTGAGGCTGTAATCCAAGGCTTTCGCCGTGGCTGAGCCGTTGGGCACCCGATCACGCTGGGCCAGCATCCAGGCATGCAGCGCGTCGAGGATCGGTGAAGCCTGTTCCTGCCGTATTCGCCCGCGTTCTTCATCGCTCATGTCGCGCACTTGGCGTTCGACTTCGTACAGCCCAGCGATAGAGTGCAGCGCCTGTTCGGCCAGTTGGCTTTTGTTCGCCGCGTGCAGATCGAAAAACTTGCGGCGGGCGTGGGCCATGCAGCCGATTTCGGTGATGCCTTGCTCGAAACCGGCCTTGTAGCCAGCGAAGTCGTCGCAGACCAGCTTGCCATTCCACTGGCCAAGAAAATTGCGCGCATGCTCGCCGGCACGGCTGGGGCTGAAGTCGTAGACCACGGCCTTCAGATCGGCGAAGGGCGTGGTGCTGTAGGCCCAGACGTAAGCCCGATGGGTTTTCTTTTCGCCCGGCGCGAGCATTTGCACCGGGGTTTCGTCAGCGTGGATCACGCGTTGGCCCAGCACGGCTTCGCGCAGCGCATCGACCAGCGGCTGGAGCTGCACGCCGGTTTGCCCGACCCACTGCGCCAGCGTCGAACGAGCGATAGCCAGGCCGGCACGGCCGAAGATCTTTTCCTGCCGGTACAGCGGCAGGTGGTCGGCGAATTTGGCCACCATCACGTGCGCCAACAGGCCGGCGGTGGGGATACCCTTGTCGATCACCTGCGCCGGCACCGGCGCCTGGATCAGCGTTTCGCACTGGCGGCAGGCCCATTTCCCACGCACATGCTGCTCGACGGTGAACACGCCCGGCGTGTAATCCAGCTTTTCGCTGACGTCTTCACCCACGCGTTGCAGCTGGCAGCCGCAGGCGCACTGGGTGTTCTCCGGTTCGTGATGGATCACGGTGCGCGGGAGTTGCGGTGGCAGCGGTGCACGCTTGGGCTGCTGGCGTGCTTCGGCCGGCGCAGCCGGCGGATTGACCGCTTTCAGCTCCGCCTCGATGGCCACGATGTCGGTGTCGAGCAGGTCATCCAGCAGGCGGCCCTGGTCAGGGCTCAGTTGCTCGCTGCGCTTGGCAAACTTGTGCCGCTTGAGGATGGCGATTTCGTGGGTGAGGTTCTCGATAACCGTTTGGTCGCGGTGGATCTTCTTGCCCATCAGGTCGACCTGCGTGAGCAACTGCGCGGCCAGTGCGCGCAGCTGGTCAGGTGTCAGTTGGTCGAGATTGGGCGAGGCAGTCATGCCGCTGATTGTGCCAGAGCAGGCGGTCAGCGGAGATAAACCGATGGGCTAATGGCAGGTGCTACAGCACTGTGATCGCGCCGGCGGCACCGACCCGCTGCCAGGGTAGACCCAGTACCAAAGCCTGAAGTTGCTCGGTGTCGAGTTCGACTTCCGAGCCGTGCCGGATGCCTGGCCAGTGAAACTTGCCCTGGTGCAAGCGCCGCGCGGCCAGCCAGATACCCACACCGTCATGCACCAGGACTTTCATGCGGTTGGCGCGGCGATTGGCGAAGAGATAGGCACAGTGCGGCTTCGCCGCACCGAACACGGCCACCACACGGGCCAACGCGGTGTCGGTACCGGCGCGCATGTCCATCGGTTCGGTGGCGAGCCAGATGGTATCGATGCGGATCACGGGGTGAGCCCACGCACAAAGCGGGCGCAGCCTTCAGGATCGGAGGCTGGCCATTTCACCGTGACCGCTTGCTCGCCAAGGGACAACTCAATGATTGCGAACGCCTCAGTTGTTCGTTTAGGCGTGGCCCTCAATGGAACGAACGCCGGCAACGCCGCTGGTGGCTGATCTCGGTAAAGCGGCAGCCACTTGCGAATGACGTTGGCGTTGATGCCGTGGCTGATGGCAACGCTGGAGACGGTCGCACCAGGTTGCAGGCACTCCTGAACAACCTGGGCCTTGAACGGTTTGGGGTAAGAGCTTCGTTGGCGCATGGAAATCCCGGCGATAAGGGCTATCGCGTCCGCTTAAAAATACGCGGACACCATCGCCCTTAATGCGGGAGTTCGGAAGGTGACTTGGCTGGACGCTTACGTTCAAATTGAATGCCAGTCATGAATACAAGTCCCGATTAGACAGCGTTCGCGAGCGCCAGAAGGCGATGATCAAGAGTGGAGAGGCCGCTACCGGGAACATGGGTTGGGAGGTAAACGGGAGCAAGGCGGAGGGACGCAAACTCGTCAACGACATGATCAAGCTGGTGATCCGCTCGTTCAACAACGAGGCAGACTACTGCGTGGACAACGTAAAGTTTGACAACGTCGAATTGGGCGAGAAGAGAATCCTCAAGTCCTTCGAGGCCTGTAACCGCCTAGGCAGGGTTATGTCCGTGGAGCTATCGCGGAAGTACCTGGGTCTCAAGATCGATGAGCTGCACCTTGCCCATGAGTTTCAGATCAAGAAGCAGGAGGAAAAGGAAGAAGCCAAGCGTGCCCGGGAAGAGTTGCGGGAACAACAGAAGCTAGAGCAGGAGATTCGCGCTGCCCGGGAGAAGATTGCTAAGGAGCGCAAACATTTCGCGACCGCTATGCGTGACCTCCAGGCTCGCTTGGACAAGGCAGAGTCCGAAGAAGAGCGCGCGCCACTTTTGGCGAAGCTGGCTGAGGTTGAAGCGGGAAGGGCGGCGTTGGAGAGTGAAGAGAAGCTCATTGACTATCGCGAACAGAATGCCAAGGCCGGATATGTGTACGTGATCTCCAACGTGGGAGCGTTCGGGGAAGGGATATACAAGATCGGTATGACTCGCCGACTGGAGCCGTTGGATCGCGTCGATGAGCTGGGTGACGCATCGGTGCCGTTCTGGTTTGACGTGCATGCGATGGTCTTCTCTGATAACGCCCCAGCCCTGGAAGCGAAGCTCCACGAACGCTTTGCTGCAGGCCGCTTGAACAAGGTCAACGGACGCAAGGAGTTCTTCCGTGCGGACATTGCTGAGATCGAGTCAGTAATTCGAGAAAACTACGACGCTGCAGTCGAGGTCACGCACGAGGCGCCGGCCGAGCAGTATCGCGAAAGCCTGCGTATGGAATTGCCCAAGGCCGCAATTCAGCAGTCAGGACGAGTTGCGGCGCAAGGCTAGCAATACCAATTGGCCTCGGTTATCTAGAGGTCTATTTACCTCAGGGTATTTAGAGTAGAGAGAATTGATCTGTCCTTTTGTTGTTCTACTTTGTTTTCCAAGTCTTGTCGGCATCCGAAGTTTGTCACCAGTTTCTTCAGGTCAGAAGTAGATATGAATTAATAGAGTGATTCATTGTCGTATATGGTCTGAGCGGGAAGTTGCCAAGCCGAAGGGTGTTCGGCTTGGCGATATCTCAATATCTACCTATTTCTCTCTCTGCGTCTCGGACTTTCTCGAGCTCGATTTGCTTGTCTATAACCGAAATCCTGTCGCGCACCCAATTCCGGACATTATCATTTTCGTGATCAGACAACTCGCTAAGAGTGCGCTTGTCCTCTTCAAGGTAAGGGACGAGTGAGCCAGACCAAGACCTGCTGTTCATGTTCGAGGATAGGGCCGAAGTGACTTTGCTGTTAGTCCCAAACGCCTTCAATATTTCTATAAATAGGTTTCCTGGGTGTGGCTCTTCTTCTATTTTTTCAAATATATTAAGGCAGGCTGCAACGAAGGCTGGTCTAGTTTCAGGCGCTAGTTCGCACCATGCAGTTATTCTATCGGCAGGAATGACTGAGAATACGCTAGGTAAGTTAATTGTTAGCCCATTCTCGCGTTCAAATAACTGCATTAACCAATATTTTTCTTTGCCTTTAGCAGTCGAGATTGCAATACCAAACAGCGGCCAGATCCTGTCATGATGTTTGCGCATGAGTCGCAATAGTACAGGCTTGATGTGATTCCAAATATCTCCATGATCAAAGCCGATCTTGCAATCAGAAATTATCTGTTTTGCAACTGCTTCGGCTAAGTCTGAGTTGGAGTCGCTAATGACTTTTTCAATCAGGTCTCGCCATATGTGCATATCGCGATTGTGTGTGTCAGTGTCTTTGTGAATCGGCAAATTGGCTAAAAGTGAAGATATTGTAGCTTGCAGCTGCTCAAGGTTTTTCTTTTCGCCAAAGCAGTACATGTAAATAATGTTGACTGCCGCCCAGTGTCCTTCCGTTCCAAATGTTGCGAGCTTTGAGCAAAAATCTTCCACGATCTCAGGGGCTAGATCGTCAAGTACTCCTCCATAGCTCAATGATATAGTGCTTCGAGCCTTAATTGAGGATGACTTGACCAAGCTTATAATTTTATCAAGGTGCTTTTTATCGATTTGTCCTGTTCGAATTGCATCTGGATAAAATTTCACCATTTTTAGGTCGTGGGAAAGTTTTTCTATATGGATTTCCCATTGGGCGGGGTTTCTTTCATAGATGCCACGCAATAGTCCGAAGGGGAAATCTGTGCTGGCTCTTTCCAGTGTCCTCATGAAGTCAAAGGTTCGATTAAATAGCTCCTCTGCTTTAGTTGTATCTAGAGCTAGTTGACGACCAAAGGCAAATCCCTGCTTTGGTCTTTCTTTAACCAATAGTGAAAGTTTTTCATATATTGGTTCTATGTCGCCAGAAATTTCCGTTGCAAGTTTCTTTGCATTCTCTGCCGCAATGTCAATGTATCGTCCGTCCTCGCCTTGTTCGTGCTCCCAGGGAGGATTTACTACAATAATTTTTAGTTTTTCTTCTATGCTCGTTGGGGTTGGCTCTAAACGCTCTAGCCATTCACTTATGGCTAGAGCAATCTCTGGCTTGCTCGCGTCGCTGTCGTATTTTTGTGCTGCCTTGAGACTGTCTAATGCCTCTGGCCAATATCTGCCGCTATAAGATATTACTCTATCTATTGCATCGCTAAGTAATTGTATCCTACCGTGGAATAGCAGGCCTCTAATTGATTCTCCAATTATCGATCGTGCTTTGTCTTCTTGCTCTTTCCCTCTTTCCATTAAAGTGAGGAGCAAATCAAATGCAGACTGCCAATAATCAAATATTTCTTGCCATATTTTGGGTCGCCATTCTTCTAGCGGTGGTTTGGTCCCTTGGTACTCAGCTCCCACCGACCTGCTTCCGCTGCCGGTATTTATTGCCTCCTTTAAAGCAGTTAGTACTACCAGGTCAATATTTGTAGAGTGGCAACGCAGGGCGCTTTTCAGTAATGAAAATTTAATATTAGGTTCTGCAGCTGTTCCCGATAGGTTGATTCTGTAAAGCTGGGAAAACATTCCGGTTGCGTTGTTGCTCCAGCTTTCATTTTCTGCCACTGCCATTAGCAACATGCACCATGCGGCTTTTTCGAAAGTGTTAGAGTGGAAGCAGAGCTTTTCTAGAGCCCAAACTAAATGTCTTCGAATATCCCCCTCAATAGAAAGAATGTCCTCATGGTTAAGGCTGGTAAGTATTCTATGTAGTGCCGCTGTGGTGGACTCGTGGTTGACGTTCACAAACGAGCGGAAGAGCCTAGAACCCCGAGCCGACAAGATCACTTCCGCTTGGCCAAAAGGGCCTTTGGGCCCACACAACTGTTCAGTGAGTTTCTTGACGTCTGAGTGGTAGTCAAGTTTTTCTATTTGGAAGCAGAAACCCTCAATCATGTCCATTGGCATTGAATCAAGCAATTCTCTTTGCTTGGCTTCCCTTGTTTTTGACCACCATTGTCCAGCTAATCTTATAGCAAGAGGCTTAGGTACTAGCTGGCCGTATCTTCCGCGGCGATCAATTATTCCTCTATCCGTGTAATCCTGAATGCACGAAAATACCGAGTCAATATTAACTCCAACAATTCCTGCAATGAAATCTAAATGCGCTTCAACCTCTCCTTCAATTCCGAATGTGTCAAAAAGAGAGCAGGCCTGAAGAATTTTGATTTTCTCTGGATTTTCACTTTCCCCTCTGCGCCATAGCAACTTCTGCGCTAGATCGTCTTCGGTTAAGATACCGATTCTTGGGTCTTCTGTAAGTCTTGCCTCAGCTAGTAAGACTGCCATTTGTGGAAAGCCTTGTGCGAATGAGACTATCCGCTCTAGGTCCTGTAATCTGTCTTTATAGATTGGAGTTAGTAGATGAACTAGTTCAGCATCACTCATGGGCTCCAATCTAAAGCAGATTGAGTTTGTGGAGACGGAGTCCAGATCATAGTCAAGTGTTAGTAGGCTTATTTGGCTTCCCGTGCGTCGTACTTCTTTGGAAAGGCTTTCATGCAGTCTATAGTCGCAATTGTCTACAACGAGTATTGCTCTAAGTCCCAACCCTACCCAGTCAGCGACTAAAGCATCTATTTGTGGTGCATGATTTGCGTCTACATATACTAAATGGCTTCTAAGAGACTCTCGTTCTTCAAATATTTGGAAGGCAGTTCTTGTTTTCCCTAGCCCTGACAAGCCCATTATTCGCAGGCAAACCCTAGGTTCTTCTATTTTTATTTTTAAGGTTTCAAGCGTGCTCCTCCTGCTCTCTGCTTCAAGATACGGTAGGCGCGAAATATCCTCGTGCCCCTCCCATAGTTGATATGTCTTCAGGCCTCTTTCAACCGGAGTGCCAGCCCAGTGCTGGACAGATACTATTGCTGCAATATAATTATTTACCCAGTCTGCTATCTGAGCAGCATCGTAGATCTCCATGAGGAACGAGTCGGCATACGGCTTGGTTTGAGATCGAAGTTGTTCTCTGACGGCTGTCTTCCGCTCATTCTTCTGCTGAGTATTTAGCTCCTGGGATGTGAATACTATATATGCGGCTCCGTCTTGAAGGTACTTGTCTAGTACAGGCTTGACTACGCTGGGTTGATTTGACCGGGCCTTGGTCATGATTTCCTTTGCGTATTCTGCTGGACCCATTTCGGTGGCTTTATTTTGGAATACTATCAGTCGGTGTGGGAGATAGTTTGTTTTGTTTGGGCCGTTATTCCAGCTAATAATCCCATCAATTCCGCCGTCGCCAACTCTTATGTTGAGTGCGACTTCGGCGGCGTCTTGGGAAATGCCGCTGTTATAAGCTTCGGATTGAAGTAGAATGCTTAATAATTGTGTAAGTTGAACGTCTGTTAGCCTGTTGATGTGCTCTGATTCAACTCGGAATGGTTTGGCCATTTGTGCTCTTATCCCTATAAGCTATAAGTCTAATAATTATGTTGTGAGTGTTAAGAATCTTTTCGGTTTGTGGTTAGATGTTGACTTCGCGGCTCTTGATGATTGAGCGTGTCGAATGAATAGGCTTATGCCAGCGCTTTGGTGTAAGGACGGCTCCTAGGTCATTATTATTTACAAGAGGGATGCCTATAAGCAATCACACCCTGCGGTGTACGCTTGCTCAGCTGTCATTACGTTGCTCCTTCAGCAACCTCATTGCATGGTGTCTAGGACTGCCGATCGTTTGTGATGATGTAGGCATGGACGCTGCGTGAGATAAGGGCAGCGGGAAAATGGGGAATCAATTTTTCCTAATCTCAAGACCCATCCGGCTGGTATCTGCCAGTCCTCCACCGGCAGCATCGGGCAGAGTCGGTCGGCCATTGAGGTCGGCAATCTAGCCGTGTCGATCAAAGCGAATTGGTGCTGGAGCCGCGAATGTCAGCGCCAAGCCGGCGCGGATGAAGGCGAGCCGATTTGCTCACTTTGAATCGCCGCCCGGCATCACTGCCTTTTGAAATCCACCTGAACAACATTGCCGTGCTCGAGCATCTCCAGGTGCTCGGCATACCACTGCATCATTTCCCGCCGTCGCTCCAGATAGATCGCCTTGTTGTAGACCCCTGATACACCTTCCTCCACATGCGCCAACTGCGCCTCGACGTGCTCACGAGGAAAGCCGTTCTCGCGCAACAGTGTGGACGCGATGTGCCGGAAGCCGTGGCCGGTTTGCCGACCTTCGTAGCCCATGCGCCGCAGCGCCATGTTGAAGGCCATGTTGCTGCGTGGCTTGGTCCGGTCGTTGCGGCCTGGGAAGAGTAGGGGGTAGCGCCCATTCAGTTCCTGGAGCTTGCGAAGAAGCTCCAGGGCTTGCTTCGAAAGCGGCACGACATGATCGCGGCGCTTCTTCATGCGTGCGGCGGGGATGTTCCAGAGTCCTTTCTTCAGATCGAACTCCGTCCAGGGCGCCTCACGTAGCTCGCTGGGGCGAACCGCGGTGAGCATCAGCAGGCGAAGGCCGAGGCGAATGTCGTTGGCGTGGGGATAGGCGCTAATGGCGCGCAGGAGGGCAGGAAGTTCTTCGTGCGAGACGTGGGCGTAGTTTTCCGCCGCCCTGGACTGGAGGAATTTGTGCAGCCCTTCGAGGGGGTTGTAGAGCGCGCGGCCGGTGACACGGGCAAGGTCATATATCTCCTTGCAGAAGCGCCGGACGTTGCCGGTCTGGTCGACGATTCCTTTGCGCTCCATCTCCCGCAAGAACTCCATCCACTCCATGGGAGAGATCTCCGTGAAGGGGCGTGAGCCGAACACCGGGAATACGTGCAGTTGGAGCGAGCCGATGATTCGCCTGGAGGTGCCTTCTTCCCAGCTCGGCCGGCGAGCCTCAAACCACTCGCGGGCGAGCTTCTCGAATGTGTTGGTGGCCGCAGCGATGGCGGCTGCCTTGCGGGCGTGTTTGGTGACGAGGGGGTTGTTGCCGTTGGCGGCTTCGGTTCGCAGCTCAGCGGCTTTCTTGCGGGCGAGGGCGCCGCTTACTTCGGGGTAGGCGCCAAGGCCAAGCCAGGACCATTTGCCGTCCGGCTTCTTGTAGCGGAGTTCCCAGGATTTTTGCCCATTGGGCTTCACGCGGAAGTAGAGCCCGTTGCCGTCGTGTTCGCGGTAAACCTTGAGCTCTGGCTCGAGGGTGGCCAGGGTGGTATCGGCCAACGGACGGCGCTTGATTTCTTGCCGTTTCATCCTTGTATGCCTCTGGTTCGAATTTTCCCCGGGCATACACATTAGCATACACGGCGGGGTGAAATGACCTGAAGCTACATGGTACAGCTAGAAACAAGAAAGCCCGCACTAGGCGGGCTTTTCAGGGTGTTTCTGGTACTACTTGGGACAACCAGAAACATCGTATTGGTCGGAGCGACTGGATTCGAACCAGCGACCTTCTCGTCCCGAACGAGACGCGCTACCAAGCTGCGCTACGCTCCGTTGTGTGACGCGCATTCTACAGAAAACTTTATGGCGTACAAGGGGTTAGCTGAAATTTTTTTAAGCTCCCGCTTGATGCCGGGGCTGAAATGTTTCGGCGCTGTCCGGACCGCATGCTTAGCGGGCGGGCGAAGGGGGCAGTTGAGTGAGGCCCGCCCCTCGGCATGGGCGGGGCGGGCTCGAGGGTCAGAGTTCCTTGATGGTACGTACCTGATCCTTGTTCACCTTGGCTTGTCTACCGTCGAGTTCTTCGAACTCGTAGAAGCCTGTGTCTTCGTCATAGTCGGGTTTGTCCACGGCCTGAAACTCGCGCCCGTCATTGAGGGTGATCACGGTTGGCGAGGAGCAGCCAGCCAAAGTGAAAAAGCCCAGTGCGAGCAAGAAGGCGGGAACTATCCGCTGGTTCATCGTCAATCTCCTTGAGGATTACGCTAGTTGTACGAGCGTTCTGACGTGAATCTTCCTGGCAAGTTCCGGAAAAAATACGGGCTGTATCTGGGCGCGCGTGGAAATGCTTGGCGTGCGGTAGATCCTGCAAGGTCAGTTGCGCCCTGCAGCGTCTTCAGTGCTTCGCCTGGGTAGCATCGAGCAATTCAGGCGTATTCAGGTTGGCCAGTCGTGGGTCGTTGGCAGGGCAGTAGACCGCCACGGGGTCGAGCTGGCGCAGGACGCGTTGGGGGCTTCGCTCACCTGCTTGCCAGGCACGTTCGATCTGCGGCAGCAAGGATCGTGGCAGGACGCTGAACAGCGGCTCCCAGAAGTCGCCCTGGCGCAGCATGACCGGCCGCTCCCCCGCCGCGTTCAGCAGTGCGTCCAGGAGCTCCCGATCGAGCAACGGGGCGTCGCAGGGCAATATCAGGAGGTGGTCATGACGGGCGGCGGCCAAACCAGCGCGTATTCCCGCCAGTGGGCCGGGGAAGTCCGGGCTGTCATCCTGCACCAATTGATCCGCCCAAGCACAGTAGCGGTCGGCGTTGCGATTGCAGGAGATGATCAGGTCATCGGTGAGTGGCCGCACGCGCTCATGCAGCCAGGCAATCAGCGGCCGGCCTTGCCACTCGATCAGGCCCTTGTCGCGGCCACCCATGCGCTGCCCGCGTCCGCCGGAAAGCAGCAGGATTGAGCAGGGCGGAAAAGGCGTGTCGGACATGGCAGTTCTCCAGTGCGGGGCTGTGATATAACACCGGCCATTCACTCTAACAACTGGAAACCAGCCATGAGTCACAAGGCCGAGGCGGTGTTCGTGCCGCTGAATATCGCCGTTCTCACCGTCAGCGATACCCGCACCCTGGAAACCGATACTTCCGGGCAGCTCTTCGTTGATCGTCTGACTGCCGCCGGCCACAACCTGGCCGCCCGGGTGATGCTCAAGGACGATCTGTACAAGATCCGCGCCCAGGTAGCCACCTGGATCGCCGAGGACAGTGTGCAAGTGGTGCTGATCACCGGTGGCACAGGCTTTACCGGCCGCGACAGCACGCCAGAAGCGGTGAGCTGCCTGCTCGACAAGCAAGTAGAAGGCTTCGGCGAATACTTCCGGCAGATTTCCGTGACTGACATCGGTACTTCGACCATGCAATCCCGAGCGCTGGCGGGGCTGGCGAATGGCACCCTGGTGTGCTGCCTGCCGGGCTCCACCAACGCCTGTCGCACTGCCTGGGACGGCATCCTGGGTGAGCAACTGGATAACCGTCATCGCCCTTGCAACTTCGTGCCGCACCTGAAGCAGGTTGGGGCGTGCGAGAGCCGCGGATGAGTGGTTGCGACCATGCCGGCCTGCTGCCGGTAGAAGAGGCCCTGGCCCGCCTGCTGGCGTTGGCCGAATCCGCGCCAATTGCAGGTGATGAACAGGTTGCCCTCGCCGAGGCTGATGGTCGAGTTCTCGCTGTGCCCCTGGTGGCCGGACTTGACTTACCGCCCTGGGCCAACAGCGCGATGGACGGTTATGCCCTGCGCCTGGCGGACTGGACTGGCGAGCCCCTGGTCGTGAGTCAGCGGATTCTGGCCGGTAGCGCGCCGCAGCCGCTACAACCGGGCACCTGCGCGCGCATCTTTACCGGTGCACCTCTGCCCGAAGGGGCCGACACAGTGGAGATGCAGGAGAACGCTAATGTCGAGACCGATGGCCGAGTGGCCTTCAGTGAGCCGCTGAGGCGAGGCCAGAATGTCCGCCCCCAAGGGCAGGAGACGCGCCGGGGCGAAACGGTACTGCCAGCCGGCACCCGCATGGGCCCGATCGAGATGGGGCTTGCCGCTTCCCTCGGTGCAGCTGAGCTGACTGTGCGACGCCGGCCTCGGGTGGCTGTCGTGTCTACGGGGGATGAGTTGGTGCCGCCGGGCCAGCCGCTGGGACCGGGACAGATCTATAACAGCAACCGCGCCCTGCTGATTGCCTGGTTGAAGCGCCTGGGTTGCGCCGTGGTGGATGCCGGTATCCTCGCCGACGACCTGGAGCTGACGCGTGCCGCGTTGACGGGGTTGTCGGATGTGGACCTGATTCTTTCCACGGGTGGCGTTTCCGTCGGCGAGGCGGACTTTCTCGGCCATGCATTGCGTGAGGAGGGCGAACTGGCTCTCTGGAAGCTGGCGATCAAACCAGGAAAACCGCTGACCTTTGGGCATTTTCGTGGCGTACCGGTGATTGGCTTACCCGGTAACCCAGCCTCGACGCTGGTGACCTTCGGATTGCTGGCGCGGCCTTACCTGCTGCGTCGTCTTGGGGTTCAGGAGGTCGAGCCGCTGGGCTTCACGGTGCCTGCCGGTTTCGTCTGGAAGAAGCCGGGCAATCGTCGCGAATACTTGCGTGCGCGCCTGGAGCATGGTCGCGCGGTCATTTACCCGAACCAGAGTTCAGGCGTGCTGCGCAGCGCGGCCTGGGCTGAGGGGCTTGTGGAGGTGCTGGAGGGCACCGCGCTGGCTGAGGGTGACAGCGTGCGTTTTATTCCGCTGAGCGAGATTCAGGCGTAGCACTGGGGCTAGCATGCACTAACCCTGTGGGGGAATTCATTCGCCCAGCGTGCCATTGGCCTGCCCTTCAAGGGCCAAGGGGCCGCTTTGCGGCCCTTCGCGAATGAATTTGCCCCTACAGAAAGCGATCAGCCCCCAGCTCGCCGTTTCGCCTCGCGGTATTCCCCTGGCGTCTGCCCGGTCCAGGCCTTGAAGCTGCGATGGAAGGAGCGCGATTCGGTGAAGCCGAGGTAGCTGGCGATGTCCTGGATCGGCAGGTCGCTGCGCAGCAGATAGTGTTCGGCCAGGTCCTGGCGCAGCCCATCGAGGATTTGCTGGTAGCTAGTGCCGGCCTGCTGCAGATGGCGTTGCAGAGTGCGCACCGTCATGTTGAATTTCTCCGCCACGCGCTCCTTGCGCGGTAGTCCGTCTTTCATCAACAAACGCAGCGCGTTCTTCACGCGCTGTGGCAGCGGCTCGTCGTCGTCCAGCCCGGCCATCAGGGCCAGGGCGTGTTCTTCCAAGGTGCGCAGCAGGTTAGCGTCGGCCTGGCGTAGCGGGACGCTCAGATACTCGAGCGGTACCAGCAGGGCGTTGCAAGGCTGCTCGAAGCGTACCGGGCAACCGAAGACCTCTTCGTAATCCTCCAGGCGAGTGTCTATCGGCTGCGCGTGCTCGAACCAGACTTCGCGCGGGGAGCGCCGCATGTCGGCGATCCAGCGCGCATAGAGCAGCCAGGAGGCGAGCACGTTCTCCACCATGTGACGGCGGATGGCCGGGTCCTGGTGACGGCAGCTCCAGATCATCCGCACTAGGTCGTCTTCAGCCTCGATGCGGCTAGTGCCCATGTCACCCACGAGCTTTTCGTAGGGCGCTATACGGCTCATGGCTTCGCCCAGGGTGGCGCAATTCATGGTGATGTAGCCCAGCACGCTCCAGGACCCCGGCTGCACGAAGCGCGCCGAGTGCAAGCCGAAGAGCGAATCGCCAGACACCTGGATAAAGTGCTTTAGCAGGCGTTCGTGGGTTTCGCTGGGCAAGCGTTTGCCATTGTCGGCCAGGTCCTGAGCGCTGAGGCCTGCGGCCTGTAGCGCGACACTCTGGTCGAGGCCAAGCTGTTCGGCGTGGCGAAGGTATTTGAGAAGAGCGGGGACTGAGGTATAGCCAAGCGATTGCATGTGAGTTCTTGTTCTGGGTTGTCCTGATTGGCAAGGGTCGCTGTCCCGATCCGACAGTGACGTCCTTGCGCGGCTGGCTAGTATAGGCAGCCATTGAAAAGCTCCGAAACAACTCGAACAAGGAGAGCGGCATGCGACGTTGGAATGGCTGGGGAGATGAGGCAACAGTGGTGGAACTGCCCTCCAATGGGCAGGCGTTCCTGGCTGCCCGCATCGGCGCCGGCCAGCCTTTGGTCGATGCAAGCCTGGCGCAGGTGCTGGCACAGGTGCCGGCTTCGCGCCTCGCCGCTCACCCATTGGTCAGCCTGGATGCCGAGGTGCGCGTGCGCCACGCCCGTGGCCAGAGCCTGCCGGATTGGCTGGCAATGCGCGAAGGCACCTTTGGTTGCTTTCCCGATGGAGTGGCCTTCCCGGAGACAGCAGAACAGGTTCGCCAGTTGCTGGCCTGGGCCGCCGAGCATGATGTGCTGTTGATTCCCTACGGCGGTGGGACGTCGGTGGCCGGGCATATCAACCCTCAGGCCAGTGCCAAGCCTGTGCTGACCCTGTCGCTGGAACGCATGAATCGCCTGTTGGAGCTGGACGAGGAGAGTCAGCTTGCCACCTTCGGCCCGGGCGCTAACGGGCCGCAGGTGGAGAGCCAGCTGCGTGCACGGGGCTTTACCCTTGGACATTTCCCGCAATCCTGGGAGCTTTCGACCCTTGGCGGCTGGGTGGCCAGTCGCTCCAGTGGCCAGCAGTCACTGCGTTATGGGCGCATTGAGCAACTCTTCGCTGGCGGCACCCTGGAAACCTTCGCCGGCCCGCTGGAGTTACCGACCTTCCCCGCCTCGTCGGCGGGGCCTGATCTGCGTGAGTTGGTGCTAGGTTCCGAGGGGCGTTTCGGTGTCATCTCCGAGGTCAAGGTGCGGGTCGGTCGACTGGCAGAAGACGAGGCGTTCTACTCCGTATTCATGCCCAGTTGGGAGGCGGCCTTGCTGGGCATCCGCACCCTGGCGCAGGCGCGGGTGCCGCTGTCCATGCTGCGCCTGTCCAACGCCATCGAGACTGAAACCCAACTCGCGCTGGCCGGGCATCCGAGGCAGATCGCGTTGCTGGAGAAGTATCTGGCCTTGCGTGGCGCCGGGATCGGCAAGTGCATGCTGACCTTTGGTGTTACCGGCACCCGGGGTCAGAACATCGCCTCGTTGAAGCAGGCGAAACGGCTGCTGAAAAGATTTGGCGGCGTGTTCACTGGCACCTTACTCGGCAAGAAGTGGGCGGAGAACCGTTTTCGCTTCCCTTACCTGCGTCACGCATTGTGGGAGGCGGGCTACGTGGTGGACACCCTGGAAACGGCCACCGACTGGGTGAACGTCGACCGCCTGCTCAACCTCATGGAAGGCAGTCTGCGCGATGGCCTGGCGGAGGAGGGCGAGCAGGTGCATGTGTTCACCCATCTCTCCCACGTCTATGGCGAAGGTTCGAGCATCTACACCACCTACGTCTATCGTCCCGGCGGCGGCTATGCCGAGGCCCTGAGGCGCTGGCGCAAGCTGAAGACGGCGGCCAGCGAGGTCATCGCCCGCAATCGCGGCACCATCAGCCATCAACATGGCGTGGGGCGCGATCACGCGCCCTGGCTGCCGGTGGAGAAGGGGCCACTGGGCATGGCGGCACTGCGGGCGATGGCATCGCATTTCGACCCCGAGCGGCGCCTTGCTCCCGGCGTGCTGATCGAGGATTGAGCATGGTCGTCTGGAATGCCGAGTGGCGCTCCCGACAGTTGCCCGAGCTGGCCGCGCAGGAGTGGGACCTGATCGTGGTCGGCGGCGGCATCTGCGGCGCAGGCATCCTCCGCGAGGCGGCGCGGCGCGGCTGGAAGTGCCTGTTGCTGGAGCAACGTGACTTCGCCTGGGGCACGTCCAGTCGCTCTTCGAAGATGGTGCATGGAGGATTGCGCTATATCGCCAAGGGTCAGTTCGCCCTGACGCGTGCCTCGGTGCGCGAGCGCCAGCGCCTGCTTGCCGAGGCGCCGGGACTGGTCGATCCATTGAGCTTCGTGATGCTTCATTGCGGTGGGTTTCCCGGTCCCAGGGTGTTTGGCAGTCTGCTGACGCTCTACGATGCGCTGGCCGGCCGGCGAAACCACGCCTTCTTCCCGCTGCAGCAATTGCGCTACCTGGTGCCCGGGCTGAAGGAGGACGGGCTGCAGGGTGGCACGCGCTTCTTCGATGCGGTCACCGATGATGCACGCCTGGTGATGCGCGTGCTCGGTGAGGCGCGGAGTGATGGCGGCGAAGCGCTGAATGGCATGCGTGTGCTGGAACTGTTACGCGTAAACGGCCAGGTTTCGGGCCTGCGGGCGGAGGACGTGGAAAGCGGCCGCTGCTTTGACTTTCGTGCCCGGAGCGTAGCTCTGGCTACTGGCGCCTGGGCGGATCGCCTGCGTGCTGCCGGAAGTCCCGAGCGAATTCGTCCATTGCGTGGCAGTCACCTGTTACTGCCCGGTTGGCGCTTGCCCCTGGCTCACGCCATCAGCTTCATGCATCCGGTAGATGGGCGACCGGTCTTTGTCTTCCCCTGGGAAGGGGCCACGGTGATCGGCACCACTGATCTCGATCACGCCGACGGCCTGGACCAGGATGCACGCATCAGTTCGGCGGAAGTCGACTATCTGCTGGCTGCCTGTGCCGCACAGTTTCCTGCCGCAGCCATTTCACGAGGCGATGTGCTCTCCACTTGGTCAGGTGTTCGACCGGTGGTCAGCGACGGGGAGGCAGGGGTCAAGCCTTCTGATGAGAAGCGCGAGCATGCGCTATGGGTGGAGCAGGGCTGCGTGACTCTGGCAGGCGGCAAGCTGACCACCTTCCGCCTGCTGGCCCTGGAGGTGTTGCAGGCGTGCAGCGGCTTCGTCGATCGCCCACCGGCCGATAGCGACGCCGAGGTGTTCACGCCTTGCGCTGTCCCGGCGCTGCTCGGCCTCTCGCCGGCCCAGCAGCGGCGGATGGCAGGTCGCTACGGGCGTGCGCTACCTGGGCTGGCACGCATGATCGAGCGTTTGGGCGTCGAGCGCGTGGGTGTAACCGACACGCTCTGGGCGGAGTTGGCCTGGGCGGCCCAAGGCGAATTGGTCCTGCATCTCGATGACCTGTTGCTGCGACGGACGCGTCTGGGCCTGTTGCTGCCGGCTGGCGCGCAGGCAGAGCTCCAGCGGATCCGGGCCCTGTGTCAGCCGTTGCTGGGCTGGGACGATGAGCGTTGGTCGAGTGAAGTCCAGCAGTACCAGGCGCTATGGCAGCGTTGCTACAGCTTGCCTGAATAACAAGAACAAGGACCGTACCGTGAGCGAAAAGAGTTACCTGCTGGCCATCGACAACGGCACCCAGAGCGTACGCGCCCTGTTGTTCGACCTGGATGGCAACCTGGTGGGCAAGGGCAAGGTGCCACTGGAGGCCTATTTTTCCAGCCAGCCGGGCTGGGCCGAGCAGGACCCAGAATATTACTGGGCCAGTCTGGGGGAGGCGTGCCAGCGCCTCTGGGCTTCGGTAGACATCGACAAGCGATTGATCCGTGGTGTCTCGCTCACCACTCAGCGCGGCACGGTGATCAATGTTGATCAGCAGGGTGCGCCTTTGCGCCCGGCGATCCTCTGGCTCGATCAGCGTCAGGCCGAGGTGCGGGGTCGCATCAAGGGGCCTTGGGGGTGGCTGTTCAAGCTGATAGGTGAAGAAGCCACGGTGGACTATTTTCGTGCCCAGGCCGAAGCCAACTGGGTGGCGCAGAACCAGCCCGAGGTGTGGTCGCGCACCCACAAGGTCCTGCTCCTATCGGGTTTTCTCACCCATCGCCTGTGTGGTCGCTTCGTGGATTCGGTGGCCTGCCAGGTTGCCTATCTGCCGTTCGACTACAAGCGCTTGCAGTGGGCCGCCCCGCGTGACTGGAAGTGGCAGTCCATGCCGGTACGCCGTGAGCAGTTACCGGAGCTCTGCAAGCCGGGCGAGCGCTTGGGCAGCATCAGCGCGATGGCCAGCCGACTCACAGGCATCCCCGAAGGTCTGCCGCTGATTGCCGCCGGCGCCGACAAGGCCTGCGAAGTGCTCGGGGCGGGCGGGGTGGAGCCGAGCATTGCGTGCCTTTCATATGGCACGACAGCAACCATCAACACTACGCGAAGCCAGTATCTCGAGACGATTCCACTGATACCGCCTTACCCTGCGGCGATCCCGGATCAGTTCAATACCGAGGTGATGATCCATCGAGGCTTCTGGATGGTCAGCTGGTTCAAGCAGGAGTTCGGCTTGCATGAGATGCAGCGAGCCGGGGAGCTGGGGGTCGAGCCAGAAGACTTGTTCGACGAGCTGGTGAACAGCGTACCAGCGGGCTCCATGGGGTTGATGTTGCAGCCGTACTGGTCGCCGGGCATCCGCGAGCCGGGCCTGGAGGCCAAGGGCTCGATCATTGGTTTTGGTGATGTGCATACGCGTGCTCATCTCTACCGCGCCATTCTCGAGGGGCTGGCCTACGCCCTGCGCCAAGGCAAGGAGCGCATTGAAAAGCGCTCGGGAACGCGGATCAGCCGGCTGCGGGTATCCGGTGGCGGTTCGCAGAGCGATGCGGCGATGCAGATCACCGCCGATATCTTTGGGCTGCCGGCGGAAAGGCCGCATGTCTACGAGACCTCAGGGCTGGGTGCCGCCATCGACTGCGCGGTGGGGCTGGGGTTGTATCCCGACTTCCCCAGCGCAATCAGCGCCATGACGCGGGTCGGTCAGGTATTCCACCCAAACCCGCAGGCACGGGGCATCTATGAGCGCCTGTATCGCGAGGTCTATCAGGGGATGTATCAGCAACTGCGGCCGCTGTATCGGAAGATTCGCGAGATTACCGGTTATCCGGCCTGACGTGTTTGGGCGGCGCTGCTGCCGCCCCTCACCCTGTGGGAGAGGGGGGCAGTTGTATCAGGCCACATCCACGAGGACGATTTCACTGTCTTCGCTGGCGGTGAAGCGGAGGACCTCGACGTCCCTCACCGCAACACCGTCGCGCGCTTCGGCGGGGACGCCGTTGACCTCATAGCGGCCCTTGGCGGCGACCAGGTAGGCCTTGCGGCTGTTTTCCAAGCGATACTCGGCGGTCTGCCCAGCCTTGATCGTGGCCGCCACCAGGCGGGCATTGGCGCGGATCGGCAGGGCGTCGCCACCTTCATCCATGCCGCTCGCCAGGGTTACGAAGCTGCCGGAGCGCTCCCCCTTGGGAAACGGGCGTGTACCCCAGGACGGCGCGGTGCCGTACTGCGTTGGCATGATCCAGATTTGGAAGATCCGGGTGGTCTCGTCTTCCAGGTTGTACTCGCTGTGGGCAATGCCGGTACCGGCGCTCATCACCTGCACATCGCCCGCCTCAGTGCGGCCCTTGTTGCCCAGGTTGTCCTGGTGGGTAATCGCGCCATCTCGGACGTAAGTGATGATTTCCATATCCTGGTGCGGGTGCGGCGGGAAGCCTGAATGCGGCGCGATCTCGTCATCGTTCCAAACCCGCAGCTGACCCCAGTTCATGCGCTGGCTGTCGTAGTAGCCGGCGAACGAGAAATGGTGGCGGGCATTCAGCCAGCCGTGGTGGGCGCCGCCCAGTTCGGCAAAGGGGCGTACTTCGATCATGGTCGGATCTCCTCTCTGATCGTGGGGCTGCTTCCCCGCGATGGATGGTCGGCATGTTCTATCAACTTAATATCGATAAAAAGCGCAAATAGTCGAGATTTCCAATCTAATAAATGAATGTATTTGGGGTGGTCAGGCATTCGCTGAAGCGAAGGGAGCTTGCTTTTGCCGGCCTATACTCCGGCGATTGAACCCTTCCGGAGCGGTTGATGAGTGAGCGCAAGGCGTTGCTGATCCTGCATGGCAAGCAGGCGATCAATGAAGAGGTGCGGGCCGCCGTGCAGCGACGACGCAAGGCAGGCTGGGAGCTGGCTGTACGAGTGACCTGGGAGGCCGGCGATGCCCAACGGTTGGTGAACGAGGCTCTGGCTGCCGGCTACTCGACCCTGATCGCGGGTGGTGGTGATGGCCTGGTCAGGGAAGTAGCGGAGGCCATGGCGCTTGCCCGAGCCGATGCCAGCCTGGTGTTAATGCCCCTCGGCACTGCCAATGACTTTGCGCGTGCGGCAGGCGTGCCGCTGCTTCCGAACGAAGCGCTGGCAATGCTGGATGTGCAGGCGCGTCCCGTTGATCTGGGGGAAGCCGATGGCCACCTGTTCCTCAATATGGCCACTGGCGGTTTCGGCTCGAAGATCACCGCCAATACCCCGGAAGAGCTGAAAAAGGTGCTGGGTGGTGCAGCTTACCTGCTCACCGGATTGAGTCACTTTTCCGAAGTCCATTCTGCTTACGGTCGATTCCGCGGGCCGAATTTCAACTGGAAAGGTGAGTTTCTTGCCTTGGGTATTGGCAATGGCCGCCAGGCCGGGGGCGGTCATGTCCTTTGCCCTCAGGCTGAAATCGATGATGGATTGCTTGATCTTTGCATCGTCCCCGCTCCTCAGGATGTCGTGGGCACTCTTACGACGCTCCTCTCCGGTGGTGTGTTGGGACTCGAGTCCGTGTCCATCAGTGCGCGTTTGCCCTGGGTCGAAGTAGAGGCGCCCGAAGGTCTGGACATCAATCTCGATGGCGAGCCGTTGGAGAGTCGTGGTTTGCGATTCAGCGCACGCGCCGGTGCCGTGCGTATTCACCTGCCGCCAGACTCGCCTTTGCTCGGGGCCCGGTGAATGCCCTGGGCTGGTGTCAGGGTATTGGCTTTGGCATGACAGCGCGGTGCTATAGGGCTTCAGTTTTTCCGGCTGCTGCCGATGACTTGCCGTAGCTACCCGTACCCATCGCAGTAGAGGAGGTTTCAATGGCCGGCATTCTCGACACCGTCGATCAACGCACGCAACTGGTGGGCGAGAACCGACTGGAAATTCTCATGTTCCGCCTCAGCGGCCGCCAGCTTTTCGCCATCAACGTTTTCAAGGTCCAGGAGGTGCTGCAGCTGCCGAAGATGACGCTGATTCCGCAGCGTCACCCGGTAGTTTGTGGCGTGGTCAACCTGCGCGGCCAGACGTTGCCGGTGATCGATCTTTCCCAGGCCATCGGCATGCGCCCGCTGGTGCCGGATGAGCGCAGCACGATCATCGTCACCGAGTACAATCGTTCGGTGCAGGCATTCCTGGTCGGAGGGGTGGATCGAATCCTCAACCTCAACTGGGAATCCATCATGCCGCCGCCGGGCGGAGCAGGGCGGCAGCATTACCTGACCGCCATCACCAAGGTCGACGAGCAGATCGTTGAAGTCATCGATGTCGAGAAGGTGCTGGCCGAAATCGTGCCTATGAGCACTCGCGTTTCCAGTGAGCGCCTGGGCGAGCCACTCCTGCAGCGGGCCGTGGGCCGTGAGGTGCTGCTGGTGGACGACTCCAGTGTCGCCCTGACGCAGTTGCGGGAGACGCTTTCCCAACTGGGCATGCGCATGCACATCGCCAGCGATGGCTTGAAAGCCCTTAACCTGCTCAAGAAATGGGCCGACAGCGGCGAGGTTATGACCGACAAGCTGCTGATGGTGTTCACCGATGCGGAAATGCCGGAGATGGACGGCTATCGCCTGACCACGGAGATCCGCAACGACCCGCGCCTGCGTGACCTCTACGTGGTCATGCACACGTCCCTGTCCGGCAGCTTCAACGATGCCATGGTGAAGAAGGTCGGATGTGACAATTTCCTCTCGAAGTTCCAACCGGATCGCCTGGTGGACGTGGTACTGGATCGCTTGCGCCGCGAGTAGGAGCGAGTTCGCTCGCGAATGGATCGTGGACCGGATCCGTTAACAAACTCATATCGACAGCGTTTGAAAGGGTTGGACTGTGCACGCAGCTTCCGTATAACAGCTGTTTCGCTGTTTAGCCGAACAGGACGCTGGCCGATGTTGCGACTCTCCGAGATCTATCGTTACCCGATGAAATCTGCCATCGGCGAAGCGCTGCAAAGCGCTCGTATCGATGCGCTGGGCCTGGCAGGCGACCGACGCTGGATGCTGGTGGATGCCGAGAATGGCCGTTTCCTCACCCAGAGGGCCTACCCGATCATGTCGCAGCTGATGGCCCGCTGGAATGCCGCGGGCGGCCTGACGCTGAGCACAGAAGGCCTCGCGACACTGGAAGTTGCTTTGCCGGATGCTGATGCGAACCTGCGCGGCGCTTTCGTCTGGGGCTCATCCATGCATGTGCCGGACGCTGGCGATGAGGCGGCGGAATGGCTCAGTGGCTTCCTCGGCAAGGCTTGTCGTCTGGTGCATGTGCCGGATCACCGGGCACGAGACATTCCGGGAAGCCTCCTGCCAGAGGAGAAAGTGGGGTTCGCCGATGGCTTTCCGCTGCTGCTGATCGGCCAGGCTTCACTGGATGATCTCAGTGAACGAGTAGGACGCCCGCTGGAGATGCTCCGCTTCCGACCGAACCTGGTGGTGGAGGGAAGCACGCCTTACGCCGAAGACGGGTGGAAGCGTATTCGCATCGGTGGCATCGAATTCAGCGTGGCCAAGGGCTGCAGTCGATGCATTCTCACTACCATCGATCCGAAGACCGGGGAGCGAAGTGCAGACCGGGAACCGCTGACTACGCTCAAGACTTATCGCGAGCGGGAGGGGGAGGTGTACTTCGGGCAGAACCTGATCAACCGGGGTGCCGGGGTTCTCGACGTAGGGATGAACGTTGAGGTGCTGGAATAGATTCCAGCCCCGAAGAGGAAGGGCGCCATCCGGCGCCCTTCTTCATGTCTCACTGATCGTCAAAGTAGCGCTCGTGCCAGTCCACCAGGGGCTGCGGCGCGTCGAGCTTGTGCCCGTAGATTACCGAGTAGGACAGTACGTTCTGCACGTACTGGCGGGTTTCGTCGAATGGAATGGTTTCCACCCAGACATCGAACGACAGGTGGTTGGCGCCGCGCAGCCACTGGCGTACGCGACCAGGGCCGGCGTTGTAGGCGGCGGATGCCAGCACGCGGTTGCCGTTGAACTGGCCATGCACCTGGCTCAGATAGGCGGCACCCAGCTGAATGTTCACGTCGGGGTTGAACGCCTGTTTCGGCGAGCCCAGGGGAATACCGAACTTGCGCGCGGTTTCCTTGGCCGTGGCAGGCATCAGTTGCATCAGGCCCATGGCGCCGACTCCTGAGCGCGCATCGGCCATGAAGGCGCTTTCCTGGCGAGTGATCGCGAAGACCCAGCTAGAGTGGAGGCCGCGGGCCTTGGCTTGCTGGGTGAGGGCGGAGCGGTGCGCCATCGGGAAGCGGATATCCAGGTCGTCCCAGTACTGCGCCTGGCTGATGGTGCGAATAGCCGGGAAGTACCACTGCATGTCGTAGGCCAGTTTTGCTTGCGCCACCAATTCGTCGCGGTTGAACAGGCGACTGACGTGGTACCACTCGCGGCGACCGTCGACGATCTGACCGCGGGCATGGAACTCAAGGGCGCGGCGGATGCCTGCAGTGTTGCGAACCTTCTGCACAACCTTGGGGTCGAGCGCCAGCGGCTTGTTATTGAGCTGGTATGGCGCCTGGATGCGGTCAGCGGCGAGGAAACCGTAGAAATCGCGCTCGCGGGCCACCGGCTGGTATAGCGGGACTGGCTGCTGGCTCTGGGGATGGGCCAGTTGCAGGCTGCGAGCCTGCCAGTAGCGCCAGCGGTTGGTCTTGGCCAACTCCTCGGGCATGCGCTGGGTCAGCTGGTAGGCGTCCTGCCATTGGCCCAGGCGCAGCATCAGGCGGGCACGCCACTCACTGACGGTGTTGTCGCGCAGTTCGGGGTCGTACTGGGCCATCACCTTGAGGGCGCGGGAGTCGAAGCGTTTGGCCAATGTCAGGCCGACTTCGCGGGCGATGGCCACCTTTTCCTCCTTGGAGAAGGGCAGGCGGGCGGCATAGGTTTCCAGCAGATCCAGGGCCTTTTCCGGATCCTGGCGGGCCAGGCGACGCAGACCGAGGCCGACAACGTCCGCCATATGCCGGTCAGCAGGGACGAATCGCCCAGTTTGGGTGAGCATCAGCGGTTTCTGTGCGACTTCCACCAGCAGTTTGCCCTGCGTGCCCAAGCGGGGCATGGTCTTCACCAGATGACTGGCCAGGCCATAGTTGCGAGCCTCGGCGGCCAGCTTCGCCCGTTTCCAGCGCATTTCCTCGGTCAGCTGGCCGGTCGCGCTCCACATGCCGAACAGCACGTCACAGGCCTCAGGCTGCGACTTACCCACCAGCCAGAGTTTCTGCGCAGTGGCGCTGCCTTCGGTTTTCATGCCGTGCTTGAGCTGGTACTGGCCGTACAGGCAGTCCAATTCGGTGAAGTTGAGCTTGGGATCGTAGTAATTGACGAACGTCTGCCAATCGCCTCGTTCAGCCTGCCAGCGCAGCCAACGCAGCTTCATCCATCCGGACTGGGGCAGATCGCCGTGTTCGGCCAGGAACTTCTCGATCTCATCATTGCTCGCCCATTTCAGACGGGCGGTCAGCTCGTCATAGGCGAGGTAGGGCTCCAATGGATAATCGCGCAGGGCATTGGCGTAACGCTGGTAGGGGCCCGAGTCTCCTTTGGCGAGCGCACGCTTGGCTTCGTCATACATCAGACGCTGTTGAGCGAGAGATGCTGACGCAGCCTCCAAGCTGATAGTGGAGAGGAGCAAGCAGGAAAACAGGCTGAGCAGACGACCGCGCATGACACTTCCGGGTAGTTGAATCGTTGTGAATGCCTGTTTCCAAGCACCTGATATGACTAGCTTAGCTGTTAGCCAGAAGTGGTGAAAGCATCGTGCCAGCGCACAATGGTGACGAAAAATGCAGGCGAGCAGCCGCAGCAAGTCGGGTAGAATGCGCCCCCTGATTCAGGAGGCCCTCATGACGTTGCTCAAGTTCACCGATGTATCCCTCGCCTACGGCGCCATGCCGCTGCTGGACCATGTGTCCTGGCAGATTGCCCGTGGCGAGCGGGTCTGCATCATCGGGCGCAATGGTACGGGGAAATCCAGCCTGCTGCGCCTGGTCAAGGGCGACCAGTTTGCCGATGACGGCGAGATCTGGCGCGCGCCAGGGCTGAAGATTGGCGAGTTGCCCCAGGAATTGCCGCGTGCCGACGAACGCACGGTTTTCGATGTGGTTGCCGAAGGGCTGGCAGGGGTTGGCGCCCTGCTGGCCGAGTATCACCACCTGAGCCAGAACATCCACACCGATGCCGACCTGGCCAAGCTCACCCATGTCCAGCAGGAGCTGGAAGCGCGTGACGGCTGGAGACTCCAGCAATTGGTCGACAGCACCTTGAGCCGTCTGCAGCTGCCGGCAGACAAGACCCTGGCCGAACTGTCCGGTGGCTGGCGTCGTCGTGTGCTGCTGGCCCAGGCCCTGGTTGCCGAGCCTGACCTGCTGTTGCTGGACGAGCCGACCAACCATCTGGACATCGGTGCCATTGCCTGGCTGGAGGAGGCTTTGCTGGGCTTCAGCGGCGCCGTGCTGTTCATTACGCACGACCGTTCCTTCCTGCAGAACCTGGCGACCCGCATCCTCGAGCTGGATCGCGGCCACCTGATCGACTGGAACGGCGACTACGCCAGCTTCCTGGTGCACAAGGAGCAGCAACTGGCGGCAGAGGAAACGGCCAACGCCCTGTTCGACAAGCGTCTGGCCCAGGAAGAAGTCTGGATTCGCCAGGGTATCAAGGCACGCCGTACCCGTAACGAAGGGCGCGTGCGGGCGCTCAAGGCGATGCGCGCCGAGCGTTCGGAGCGACGCGAGCGTCAAGGTAAGGCCAGCATCCAGCTGGAAGCAGCGGACAAATCGGGCAAACAGGTGATGGTTGTTGAAAATGTCACCTTCGCCCATCCTGGCGGCGAGCCACTGATCCGCGACTTCTCCATGGTCTTGCAGCGCTCGGACCGGATTGGCCTGCTGGGTGCCAACGGTACCGGCAAGACAACGCTGCTCAAGCTGCTGCTGGGTGATCTGCAGCCCACCAGCGGCAAGGTCGAAGTCGGTACCCGCCTGGAAGTCGCGTATTTCGACCAGCTGCGCCACCAGCTCGAGCTCGAGAAGACCGTGATCGACAACCTCGCTGAGGGCCGTGAGTTCATCACCATCGATGGCCAGAATCGTCACGTACTGAGCTACCTCGGCGACTTCCTGTTCAGCCCTCAGCGGGCACGCACACCGGTCAAGGCGCTCTCTGGTGGCGAGCGGGCGCGGCTGCTCCTGGCCAAGCTGTTCAGCAAACCGGCAAACCTGCTGGTACTGGACGAACCGACCAACGACCTCGACGTGGAAACCCTGGAGCTGCTGGAGGAAGTGTTGTTGGGCTTCCCGGGCACCGTGCTGATGGTCAGCCACGACCGGGCTTTCCTCGACAACGTCGTCACCAGCACGCTGGTGTTCGAAGGTCAGGGGCGCGTCCGTGAGTACGTCGGTGGTTACCAGGACTGGCTGCGCCAAGGTGGCTCGCCGCGTCTGCTCGGCGTAGGGGAGTCTCGCGAGACCAAGGCAGCAGCACCGAAAGCAGCTGAGCCTGCGCCGGTGACAACGGCACCAGTCGAGGCTGCCAAGAAAAAGCTGAGCTACAAGTTGCAGCGGGAGCTTGAGGCCATCCCAGGGCAGATCGAGGCCCTGGAGCAAGAGCAGGTGGGGTTGCAGGAACAGATCTCCGATCCGGCGTTCTACCAGCGCCCAGCCGAACAGACGCGCCAGGTGCTGGAACGTTTGGATGCCCTGCAAAAGGAACTGGATCAACTGATCGAGCGTTGGGCTGAACTGGAAGACAGCTAAGGGATTGGGGCGCAGCGCCTATGACCATCGAATACCAAATCAGCCTAGATGAACTGCACGAGTTCAATTATCGCATTGAGCTGGAGCGTGGTTACGACCTTGTGCAGGCAGAACGGGCGCCCAAATGGACGCGGCTGGAACACCACCAGTGCAGCAATTGCCCATTGAGCCAGGCTGTGCACAGCCACTGCCCGGCGGCTGTCGACCTGCATCGTGTAATCGAGGACTTCCAGGGGTTGCCTGCGTTCAAGAAAGCGCAAGTCCGCGTACGTACGCCGGAGCGCGAATACGTCAAAGTGGTGGGGCTGGAGGAGGGCTTGCGGGCCCTGCTGGGTGTGATCATGGCGACCAGCGCCTGTCCGGTATTGGGCAGGCTGAGGCCAATGGCGCATCAGCACCTGCCTTTTGCCAGTAACCAGGAATTCATCCTGCGCGCTGTTTCGCTTTATCTCGCGCGGCAATACTTCAACTTCCGTGAAGGGCGCCATGCGGATTGGGAGCTGAAGGGGCTGGTGCGTCTGTTCCAGCAACTCCAGCTGGTCAATCAGGCGTTCTGGCAGCGGATCCACGATACGTGCGAAGGGGACTCCAACCTCAAGGCGTTCCTGACGTTCTTCTCGATGGCGTCGAGCATGACCTACTCGCTGGAGACCCAGTTGCAGAAGATCCGGCCACTGGTCATGAGCGCCGGCGAAGGCCTCGAGTAAAACCTGCGCCGACGCGTTTCGGGCGGAATCAGGCGGGCTTCTTCAGGCGTACTGCGAGCACGTCGCAAGGCGCGCCGTGAAGCACGTCGTTGGCAGTGGAACCCAGTAGCAACGCCAGGCCGTGCCGGCCGTGGCTACCGACGACGATCAGGTCGCAACCCTGTTCTTCGGCGAGTCGATGGATCTCCTGGCGCGGCTGGCCATAAGCCAGATGGCGCTGGTCGGCAAGCAGTTCGGGGTAGATGCCAGCGAAGGTGTTCAGCCTTTCTCGCGCCTGGTCGAACTGCTGCTGCTGGAGCATCGACAGGTCCATGGGGACATCGCCGCCGAAGGCCATGGCCATCGGTTCGACGATATGCACCAGCGACAGCTTGGCGTTGCTGGCTTGGGCCAGCGCTTGGGCACGGCGTACCACAGGGTGGCATTCATCGGTCAAGTCGACGGCGACCAATATGTGCTGGTAGGGCATGGATGACTCCTCCTTAAGGTGCTGCATGATCACAAGTATGGCTGCCTGGAACGTTTAACACAGGCTTTTACGTAGGGATAACTGTTATGACCTTCTGGATTGTCCTGTTGCTCCTGCTGGCGGTGCTTAGCCCGCTGGTTTGGCTGCTGCCATCCAAGCGCTTGCGTGGGCGCATGGAGCTGCGCCTGGAGGCTCGTCGCATGGGGCTTGCGATGCAGTTGTCGCGCCAGGAGTGGCCGCATTGGTTGAAAGAAGAACCGCCTGGGTCCTGTGCCCAATACCACCGTGCACGGCTGCGCGGGCGTGACAGTTGGTGCTATTGGCAGGATGGGCCAGGAGCCTGGGTCAATCAGTGGCGCGAGCCCTGCGCCGATGCGCGGCTGCTGGCACATCTGGCGGGGTTGCCAGCGGATGTCTACAAAGTCGAGGCCAGCGCGCAGATGATCGCCCTGTGGTGGGGGGAGCGGGGCACCGTCGAAAACCTGCAGCAGATCGCCAAAGCGCTCAAGGCGCTGGCCTGAGATGCAGGCGCGGCAAGCGGGAGGGGCACATCGCGCTGGAACTGTATCGCTCAGAGCTGAAGCGCCGCGTAGCGAGCAGAAACCTCCTCCAAGCCTTCAGTGATCCGGTCTGAATATTTGTTCACCAGGAAGGGCACGCTTTTTTCGTTGTAGTTCTTCAGCGACTTCTCGATATACCGCCATTTGGTGCCGATCTCGCTCAGGGCTTCCCTGATTTGTGGGGTGTTCTGCGGCGCGCCCTGCAGGTCTGCCAACTGACTGGTGAACTCGCCAGCCAGTTGGTCGATGGCTTTGCTGCCATTGGCGCCGATAAAGCTACCGCCCACCGATGCGCTACGTGACGCATAGTCGACCGCTATGGTCTGCATCATCAGGCTTTGTTCGCGGCTGCGCTGGGTCAAGGGGGGAACAACAGTCGCACCTTCCTGCTGGATCGTGCTGTAGAGCTCACTGCTCAGCGCTAGCAGGCGCTGATTGCGGACGGTGAGGTCGGCTACGGGCTGCAGGTCAGTGAAGCCTTGCTGCTTGAGTGCAGCCATCAAGTTTGCCAAGTCCTTGGCGTAGGCCTTCCACTCCTGCTCCAACTGCTGGCGCAGGGCACTGGAGGCTTCTCCGGGCATCCCGGTCAGCTCCTTCAGTCGAGCGTCGGCGAGCTGTACCGATACGTCGATCATCCGCGCATAGCGCTGATCGCCCTCCATCCCGTTGTACATATAGAAGTCACCCAGGCTGCGCTGCGCAGCCAAGCGCATCTGGTGCAACTTGAGGAGACTGGTGGCTGGATCTGCAGCGTGTGCGGATGAAGTCCAGGCGGGAAGGATGAAAAGGGCGCATAGCAGAATGGCAAGCAAACGGCTCGTCATGGTGCTTCTCCGTGGGCCGTCAGGCCTCGATTGTTGTTGTTCTGGTGGCTTGGAGGCATTGCGCCGACCAGGCTGGGGCGAATGTACCGTTGCCCGAGGCCATTTGCCAACCGCCCGATTGATCGGGACTCCGGCCGGAGTCATGGATCTTGATGGCGCCTCATCGTGCTCATGAATGTGGATGAGGCCGTACCTGTCACGCTCGTCTAAATGCAGCCTCATGGCGTTCTGGCTATGGCCGACTGGTCACGTTATGGAATTGACAAGCGCCGACTTTTCCGTAAATCTCCGCTCACCCAAATCAAACGGGCGTATGAATCAAGCGTTTGTCTTGCCAGGCACGTCTGATCCAGCCCGAATATCGCGTCGGCGGGTATGCCATACCGATTGGGACTATGCTCCGACGGCTGCGCCGCGGACGAGTCCGCCGGTTGGCTCCGATGTGTACAGTCCAGTTTCCAAACCGTGGAGATCAGTTGATGATTTACGAAGGTAAAGCCATCACGGTTAAGGCTCTTGAGGGCGGTATCGTCGAACTGAAATTCGACCTCAAGGGTGAGTCCGTCAATAAATTCAACCGTCTCACCCTGAATGAGCTGCGTGGCGCAGTCGAAGCCATCAAGGCCGACGCTTCGGTCAAGGGCGTTATCGTCAGCAGCGGCAAGGACGTATTTATCGTCGGCGCCGATATCACCGAATTCGTCGAGAACTTCCAGCTGCCCGACGAAGAACTGATGGCCGGCAATCTCGAAGCCAACAAGATCTTCAGCGCATTCGAGGACCTCGAGGTCCCCACAGTCGCCGCGATCAATGGCATCGCCCTGGGCGGGGGGCTGGAAATGTGTCTGGCCGCCGACTACCGCGTCATGAGCGTCAACGCCAAGATCGGTCTGCCGGAAGTCAAACTGGGCATCTACCCAGGCTTTGGCGGCACCGTGCGCCTGCCGCGCATCATCGGTACCGACAATGCCATCGAATGGATCGCCTCCGGCAAGGAAAACAATGCAGAGGACGCGCTGAAAGTCGGCGCTGTCGACGCCGTCGTTGCGCCTGAGTTGCTGCAGGCCGGCGCCCTGGACCTGGTCAAGCGTGCCATCGTCGGTGAGCTGGACTTCAAGGCCAAGCGCAAGCCCAAGCTGGAGAAGCTAAAGCTCAACGCCATCGAACAGATGATGGCCTTCGAGACCGCCAAGGGTTTCGTCGCTGGCCAGGCTGGTCCGAACTACCCGGCACCAGTCGAGGCTATCAAGACCATCCAGAAAGCTGCCAACTTTGGTCGCGACAAGGCGCTGGAAGTCGAGGCCGCTGGTTTCGTCAAGCTGGCCAAGACCCCGGTCGCTGCCAGCCTGATCGGACTGTTCCTGAATGACCAGGAACTGAAGAAGAAAGCCAAGTACTACGACGAGGCTGCCAAGGAAGTGAAACTGGCTGCCGTGCTCGGCGCCGGCATCATGGGGGGCGGTATTGCCTACCAGTCTGCGGTGAAGGGCACCCCGATCCTGATGAAGGACATCCGTGAGGAAGCCATCCAGCTCGGCCTGAACGAGGCCAGCAAGCTGCTAGACAAGCGTGTCTCCCGTGGCAAGCTGTCGGCCACCAAGATGGCCCAGGCTCTCAACGCCATTCGCCCGACCCTGTCCTATGGCGATTTCGCCAATGTCGACATCGTGGTCGAGGCGGTGGTTGAGAACCCGAAGGTCAAACAAGCTGTACTGGCTGAAGTGGAAGGCGTGGTGAAAGAGGACGCAATCCTGACCTCCAACACCTCCACCATTTCGATCAGCCTGCTGGCCAAGGCGCTCAAGCGCCCGGAAAACTTCTGCGGCATGCACTTCTTCAACCCGGTACACATGATGCCGCTCGTGGAAGTGATTCGTGGCGAGAAATCCGGCGAAACTGCAATCGCCACCACTGTCGCCTACGCCAAGAAGATGGGCAAGACCCCGATCGTGGTCAATGACTGTCCTGGCTTCCTGGTCAACCGCGTGTTGTTCCCGTACTTCGGTGGCTTCTCCAAGCTGCTTGGCTTCGGTGTTGACTTCGTGCGCATCGACAAGGTGATGGAGACGTTCGGCTGGCCCATGGGTCCGGCCTACCTGTCCGACGTCGTCGGCATCGATACCGGCCACCACGGCCGCGACGTCATGGCCGAAGGCTTCCCGGATCGTATGGCGGTTGAGGGCAAGACGGCCGTTGACGCCATGTACGAGGCTAACCGCCTGGGCCAGAAAAACGGCAAAGGCTTCTACTCCTACGAGATGGACAAGCGTGGCAAGCCGAAGAAAGTCACTGACCCGGCGGCCTATGAAGTGCTCAAGCCGATCGTCATCGAGCAGCGTGAAGTCACCGACGAAGACATCATCAATTTCATGATGATCCCGCTGTGCCTGGAAACCGTTCGCTGCCTGGAAGACGGCATCGTCGCCACCGCTGCCGAGGCCGATATGGGCCTGATCTACGGCATCGGCTTCCCACCCTTCCGCGGTGGTGCGCTGCGCTACATCGATAGCATCGGCGTGGCTGAGTTCGTAGCCCTGGCCGACAAGTACGCCGACCTGGGCGCGCTGTATCACCCGACCGCCAAGCTTCGCGAAATGGCCAAGAACGGCCAGAAGTTTTTCGGCTAATTGAGCGAGAGTGAAGAATATGAGCCTGAATCCTAGAGATGCAGTCATTGTCGACTTCGGCCGCACCCCGATGGGTCGCTCCAAGGGTGGCATGCACCGCAATACCCGCGCCGAGGACATGTCCGCGCACCTGATCAGCAAGCTGCTGGAGCGCAACGCCAAGGTCGATCCGGCCGAAGTGGAAGATGTGATCTGGGGCTGCGTGAACCAGACCCTGGAGCAGGGCTGGAATATCGCGCGCATGGCGTCGCTGATGACTCAGATCCCCCACGCCAGCGCTGGGCAGACCGTCAGCCGTCTGTGTGGTTCCTCCATGAGCGCCTTGCACACTGCCGTGCAGGCCATCCAGACCGGCAACGGCGACGTGTTCGTGGTCGGTGGCGTGGAACACATGGGGCACGTTGGCATGATGCATGGCGTCGACCCGAACCCGCACCTGTCCCTGTACGCGGCCAAGGCCTCGGGCATGATGGGCCTGACTGCCGAAATGCTAGGCAAGATGCACGGCATCAGCCGCGAAGCCCAGGACCAGTTCGGTCTGCGTTCGCATCAGTTGGCGCACAAGGCTACTGTCGAAGGCAAGTTCAAGGATGAAATCATCCCGATGCAAGGCTTCGACGAGAATGGCTTCCTGAAGGTGTTCGATTTCGACGAGACCATCCGTCCGGAGACTACCCTGGAAAGCTTGGCTGCCCTGAAGCCGGCGTTCAACCCGAAAGGTGGCACTGTGACTGCGGGTACTTCGTCGCAGATCACCGACGGCGCTTCCTGCATGATCGTCATGTCCGCCCAGCGTGCTCAGGACCTGGGTATCCAGCCGATGGCTGTCGTGCGCGCAATGGCGGTGGCAGGTGTTGACCCGGCGATCATGGGTTACGGCCCTGTGCCGTCGACCCAGAAGGCGCTCAAGCGTGCCGGCCTGACTATCGACGACATCGACTTCCTCGAGCTTAACGAAGCCTTCGCCGCCCAGGCCCTGCCGGTGCTGAAGGACCTCAAGCTGCTCGACAAGATGGAGCAAAAGGTCAACCTGCATGGTGGCGCCATCGCCCTGGGTCACCCGTTCGGCTGCTCCGGTGCACGTATCTCTGGCACTTTGCTGAACGTGATGAAGCAGAACGGCGGTACCCTCGGCGTGTCGACCATGTGTGTCGGCCTTGGTCAGGGCATCACCACCATCTTCGAGCGCCTCTAAGCACCACGAAAATGAAAAACCGGGGCCTTGCGCCCCGGTTTTTTGCTTTATTGAGGAGAATGCGTCGAAAAGGCTGGCCTGTGAACGTCTGAATCGGCACCATGCGCAACTTTTGCGGCTTAGGCCACCGTTATCACTTCGAGGGAACCATGAGCTTGCAGCCGGGACTCTATCGTCATTACAAGGGGCAGGAGTATCGCGTCATCGGCACTGCCCGGCACTCAGAAACCGAGGAAGAGCTGGTGGTCTACCAGGCCCTGTATGGTGAGTTCGGGCTTTGGGTGCGGCCATTGAGCATGTTTACCGAAACAGTGCAGGTGGACGGCGAGCAGATTGCGCGCTTCGCTTTGGTGAGCGCTGAAGCCGATCTCTTTCCGCGGCCCTGAGGGCTGCACGGTCCGAGGTGCGCTTGACCGCGCCTCGCTGGCCACTATATATAGCGGTGCCGCGACAGGCGGCTACCGCCTTTTACTTTTTACATTCAGGAACAAACCGATCAATGGGCAAATCGCTGGTCATCGTGGAATCCCCGGCCAAGGCCAAGACCATCAACAAGTACCTGGGCAACCAGTACGTGGTGAAGTCGAGCATCGGCCATATCCGTGACCTGCCTACCAGTGGTTCGGCCAGTGCGAGCAAGGAGCCTGCCAAGCGCGGCAAGGCTGCGGCCGAGGCGCCGGCACTTTCTCCCAAGGAAAAGGCCAAGCGGCAGTTGGTCGCGCGAATGGGCGTAGACCCCGAGCACGGCTGGAAGGCCAAGTACGAGATCCTGCCTGGCAAGGAAAAGGTGATCGAGGAGCTGCGACGCCTCGCCAAGGATGCTGACACAATCTATCTCGCAACCGACTTGGACCGCGAAGGGGAGGCCATCGCCTGGCACCTGCGGGAATCCATCGGCGGTGAAGACAGCCGCTACAAGCGCGTGGTGTTCAACGAGATTACCAAGAAGGCGATCCAGGAGGCGTTCTCCCGGCCCGGGGAGCTGGACATCAACCGTGTCAACGCCCAGCAGGCGCGTCGTTTCCTCGATCGCGTAGTCGGCTATATGGTTTCGCCCCTGCTTTGGCAGAAGATTGCCCGTGGCCTATCCGCCGGCCGCGTGCAGTCGGTTGCGGTCAAGCTCGTTGTGGAACGCGAGCGCGAGATCCGCGCCTTCGTCCCGGAAGAATACTGGGAAGTGCATGCCGATCTCGGCACTTCCAAGGGCGCCAAGGTGCGTTTCGAAGTGGCGCGGGAGAACGGCGAGGCCTTCAGGCCGGTCAACGAAGCCCAGGCCATGGCGGCCCTTGAGAAGCTCAAGGCTTCCTCGTACAGCGTTACCAAGCGCGAAGATAAGCCGACCTCCAGTCGTCCGTCCGCGCCGTTCATCACGTCCACCCTTCAGCAGGCGGCGAGTAACCGCCTGGGCTTTGGCGTGAAGAAGACCATGATGATGGCCCAGCGCCTCTACGAAGCCGGCTACATCACGTATATGCGTACCGACTCGACCAACCTCTCTGCCGACGCCATCGGGATGGTCCGTGGCTTCATCGAGGGCGAGTTCGGGCAGAAATATCTGCCGGGCAAACCAAACGTATACTCCAGCAAGGAAGGCGCCCAGGAGGCCCACGAGGCGATCCGGCCTTCTGACGTGAACCTGCGTCCGACGCAGCTTTCCGGCATGGAGCGCGATGCCGAGCGTCTCTACGACCTGATCTGGCGCCAATTCGTCGCCTGCCAGATGCCGCCGGCGGAATACCTGTCCACCAGCGTCAGCGTGGCAGCTGGCAAGTTCGAGCTACGTGCCAAGGGCCGCATCCTCAAGTTCGACGGCTACACCCGCGTCCTGCCACAACAGAGCAAGCCGGGCGAAGACGATGTGCTGCCGGAGATGAGCGAAGGCGAACTGCTCGAATTGCTGAAGCTGGACCCTAGTCAGCACTTCACCAAGCCGCCGGCGCGTTACTCCGAAGCCAGTTTGGTAAAGGAGCTGGAAAAGCGCGGCATTGGCCGTCCGTCTACTTATGCCGCGATCATTTCGACCATCCAGGAGCGGGGCTACGTCACGGTGCATAACCGCCGTTTCTATGCCGAGAAGATGGGCGATATCGTCACCGAACGGCTCAATGAAAGCTTCGCGAACCTGATGGACTACGGCTTTACCGCCGGGATGGAAGAGCATCTGGACGACGTGGCCCAGGGGGAGCGTGACTGGAAGCACCTGCTCGATGAGTTCTATGGTGATTTCAGGACGAAGCTGGAGCTCGCTGAGGGCGCGGAAAAAGGTATGCGCGCCAACCAGCCGACCCTGACCGACATTCCTTGCCGCGATTGCGGTCGGCCGATGATGATTCGCACGGCCTCAACCGGTGTGTTCCTGGGGTGCTCCGGCTACAGCCTGCCGCCGAAGGAGCGCTGCAAGGCTACCGTCAATCTGGTGCCGGGCGACGAGATCGCTGCTGATGACGAGGGTGAGTCCGAGTCCCGCGTTCTGCGCGGCAAGCATCGCTGCCCAATCTGTTCGACTGCGATGGATGCCTACTTGCTGGACGAGACCCGCAAGCTGCACATCTGCGGCAACAACCCGGATTGCTCGGGCTACGAGATCGAGCAGGGCCAGTACCGCATCAAGGGCTATGAAGGTCCAAGCCTCGAGTGTGACAAGTGCGGCAGCGAGATGCAGCTCAAGACGGGTCGTTTCGGTAAGTTCTTCGGTTGCACCAATGCCAGTTGCAAGAACACGCGAAAGCTCCTCAAGAGCGGTGAGGCAGCTCCGCCGAAGATCGATCCGATCCGCATGCCGGAGCTGAAGTGCGAGAAGGTCGACGACATCTATGTTCTGCGTGACGGAGCTTCCGGCCTGTTCCTGGCTGCCAGTCAGTTCCCGAAAAACCGCGAGACCCGCGCTCCGCTGGTGATGGAGCTGATCCCCCATAAGGACGAACTGGATGCGAAGTACCATTACTTGCTGGATGCGCCGAAGAAGGATCCCGAAGGGCGCCCTGCGGTGATCCGCTTCAGTCGCAAGACCAAGGAGCAGTACGTGCAAACCGAGGTCGAGGGTAAGCCTACCGGCTGGCGCGCCTTCTACGACGGCGGCAAGTGGAAGGTCGAAGACAAGCGTTGATCGGTTGTTGCGCGCCCGGCACAGCCTTGCTGGGCGCGCATATACTGCTTGAGTTCCCTTTGGAGGGCGCCGTCATGGCCCACGAACGTTATACCCGCACGAATCAGAAACTGTTCTTTGCCGGCCTGTCCCTGGAAGCTTGGCGCAAGGCCGAAGAGGCGCGGGCAATGAATGCCCAGGCCGTGGTTCAGGCAGAGCGGGAAGCTGCGCTGTTCCATCTTTACGGTGCTTTGCTCGGGCTCTGTCATGAGATTGCCGGTTACTACCGGTTGTCCGAAGCTGATGAACCAAGGGTCGAGTCGCTGCTCAAGCCCGAAGTGCTGGCGGCAGCCCCTTGCCCTGAGCTGAGTGAGTTGCTTGAGCTTGCCCAGAACCCTGAAACCTGGCTTGCCCAGTTGCTTGATTCTTACGCTGCGTTGTTCCAGCCGCCGCAGGCCCCTAAGGTTGCAAAGGTCGACCCGACGTTACCCCTCATTCCGACTGTGAAGGCCGAGGACGCGGCTGATGCTGCACCTTTGAGCCCTGCAACGCTTGAGGAATGGCGACAGAGCCTGAAGGGGCTTGCGCTTCGCTTCCGGGAAAGCCTCAGCGAATGCTGATTTGATCGGCGGGCTAGGGCGCGAGAGTGGCTGGCTGTTACAATAGCCACCTTTCGTGGAGATCAAATCTTATGCCTACGTCCTTTCTGGAAATAGTCGAGTTGCCCGACGGGCGCATTATCCTGCGTCGGGCTGAGGACGAGGAGGCGCTTGTAACGCTGGACTTTTCCTCTGACGCCAAAGCCTTCCTCCAGGGGCACCATCTGGAGGTTGCGAAAGCCATGCTGAATGTCGGTGTTCAAATGGCCGGTCGCCTGGCTGAAGGCGAAATGGACCACGAAGAGGGTCCGCGCGTCCTTCACTGATACCGTGCTTGATCTGACAGCAGGCTAATCATTGGTGGAGCTGGTTACAGCTTGATGTCAGCCGAGCGCAGTAGAACGCTTTTGCCACGCTTATCCCAGCAAGATGTTCAGGCTTTGTGCGCTGCCTTGGCGCGCGGCGTGAGCAAGTTGTTGTCGAGCCTTTGCGCTCAAACGAATCCAGCTGACTACAGTATGGCTACGGCCCAGGCGTAGGGCTTCGCAGGCCAGTTCCAGTGCGCTCTGCTCTCCACGAGACTGCAGGAGCAGGATGCGTTCGCGATTCAGGCCCGATTCGCGCAGCCAGGCCTGGGTCAGGCTAGGTGGGGCGTCGATCAGGGTCAGCCAGCGAGCATCCAGCTCCTCGCTCAGCTCGCGGAGTATAGAGGCCAGCAAGTGCCGGCAGTGGCCGGAAGCACCTCTAAGCGACAATTCGCTGAAGGCTTCTGGCTCGTTCAGAGGCGGACTGCTCTCAATCTCTGTCAGGATCGGGGCAGCAGGATTGGCCAGGATGGCATCGTGGAACAGTGGAAGCTGAGACCGGCCGAGCGACTGCGGGAACTGCATGGAGCCTCCTTTAGCGGCGAATTACGCCGACACTCAAACCTTCGATCACCAGATCCTGTTGATCCAGATCTACCTCGATGGGGGCAAACTCGGCATTTTCTGCGATCAGCCAGACCTTGTCGCCATCGCGCCTGAAGCGCTTGACCGTTACCTCGTCATTCAGCCGTGCCACGACAACCTGGCCGTTACGGGCCTCGCGAGTGCTATGGACTGCCAGGAGGTCTCCATCAAGAATGCCGATGTCCTTCATGCTCATGCCGTGGACACGAAGCAGGTAGTCGGCGCGAGGATGGAAGAAGCCCGGGTTGATACGGCAAGATTCTTCGATGTTCTGTTGCGCCAGGATAGGGGCGCCTGCCGCTACGCGACCCACCACGGGAAGTCCGTCTTCTTCGTTGTTTCCAGGCTCGAATCCGGGGATGCGGATCCCGCGTGATGCGCCGGGCGTCATCTCGATGGCGCCCTTGCGAGCCAGCGCCTTGAGGTGTTCCTCGGCAGCATTGGGGGATTTGAAGCCGAGTTCCTGAGCGATTTCCGCTCGGGTCGGTGGGAAGCCGTTGTCTTCAAGGCAGCGCTTGATGAATGCGAGAATCTCGGCTTGGCGGGGCGTCAGTTTCAGCATGGCGGCGCTCTGTTTTTTTATACAGTGACTGGAATTATATACAGTGCTTGGCGCTTGGCAATGCTTCTTTCCTGGATTGTTGCGCGGGGCTCCCTGAGTGTGAGCGAAAGAGGTGTACCGTCCGCGGCATTTCGGGCGTCTTTTACGGACGGCGCCAGCCTTGTATGACCATTGCGTCAGATACTGAAGGGTCCGACTTGACAAGTGGCGGTTATGAAACGTATGTTTCAAACAAGTGTTTGTCAGGCGGAGGAGCCATGGCCCAGTCGGAAACCGTCGAACGCATCCTTGATGCTGCGGAACAGCTGTTCGCGGAGAAAGGCTTCGCCGAAACCTCGCTGCGCCTGATCACCAGCAAAGCCGGGGTCAACCTGGCTGCAGTGAATTACCACTTCGGTTCGAAGAAGGCCCTTATCCAAGCAGTATTCTCGCGTTTCCTCGGTCCTTTCTGCCAAAGTTTGGAGCGCGAACTAGACCGTCGCCAGGCCAAGCCTGAGAACAAGGCGAGCCTTGAAGAGTTGCTGGAGATGCTGGTCGAGCAGGCGCTTGCGGTCAAGCCTCGAAGTGGAAACGACCTATCGATCTTCATGCGCCTGCTGGGCTTGGCATTCAGTCAGAGCCAAGGTCACCTGCGCAAGTACCTTGAAGAAGTCTATGGAAAGGTTTTCCGTCGTTACATGCTGCTAGTGAACGAGTCCGCGCCAAAAGTTCCACCGCTGGAGCTTTTCTGGCGGGTGCATTTCATGCTCGGCGCTGCTGCCTTCAGCATGTCCGGTATCAAGGCGCTCCGTGCCATGGCAGAGAACGATTTCGGGGTCAACACCTCGATCGAGCAGGTCATGCGTTTGATGGTGCCGTTCCTTGCGGCTGGCATGCGTGCCGAGACTGGGGTGTCTGACGAGGCGCTGGCCAAGGCAGTGCTCAAACCGCGCAACAAGACTGCGACCACGCTTGTAAAGGTCTGAGGCTATGGGCGCGGGCGGTCTGATCGGCTAAGCTTGCGGCCCATGCGCCAGCTAGATCTCCTGTACATATCCCTTGCCGACCAACAGCTGTACGGATTCTCTGCCGGACAGCTTCTAATTCGCCTGCCTGTTTCCACTGCGCTTAACGGCCCGGGGGAGCTCAATGGCTCCGGTTGTACTCCGCGCGGCCTTCACCAGATAAGAGCCAAGATTGGCACCGGGCTGCCCTTGGCGGCTGTGCTGCGCGGGCGGCGCTGGACCGGGGAGGTCTGGAGTGCGGAGTTGCACGGGCAGTTTCCGGGGCGTGACTGGATACTCACCCGTATTCTCTGGCTGAGTGGTTGCGAGCCTGGTCTGAATCGCCTGGGCAACGTCGACAGCTTCCGGCGATACATCTACCTTCATGGCACCCCGGACAGTGAGCCAATGGGCGTGCCACGATCCCACGGCTGCATTCGCTTACGCAATGCCGATATGTTGGAACTCTTTGACCTTGTACCCGTCCACTGTGCGGTACGCATCGATGAAGCGCCGTGTCCGGATTGGGCGGCGGCCACACTCTCCTAAGGATTTTCCATGCAAGGTTCCTTGATGCTGGATATCGGCGGCACTTGGCTGACCGCTGAAGATCGCCAGATCCTGCGTCAGCCGGAAGTCGCCGGCTTGATCATCTTCGCCCGCAATATCGAACATCCTCGTCAGGTTCGTGAATTGTGCGCTTCTATTCGTGCGATTCGCCCTGATCTCATCCTGGCGGTCGATCAGGAAGGTGGTCGCGTGCAGCGGCTGCGACAGGGTTTCTTGCGGTTGCCGGCGATGCGCGCATTGGCCGACAACCTGAATGCCGAGCAGCTTGCCGAACAGTGCGGCTGGTTGATGGCTACCGAGGTATTGGCTGCCGGACTCGATATCAGCTTTGCGCCGGTGCTTGACCTCGATCATCAGCGAAGCGCAGTGGTCGGGAGTCGAGCGTTCGAATCAGATCCGGGCCGTGCGACGCGCCTGGCAGCTGCCTTTATCTGTGGCCTGCGTAGCGCTGGCATGGCGGCAACTGGAAAGCACTTCCCTGGACATGGCTGGGCCGAGGCCGACTCTCACGTGGATATTCCGACTGACGAGCGCAGCCTTGAGCAAATTCGGCAATGCGACCTGGTTCCCTTCGCGCGTTTGGCCTCGGAGCTGGACGGCATGATGCCGGCCCACGTCATCTATCCTCAGGTCGATTTGCAGCCTGCCGGCTTCTCTAGGAGGTGGCTGCAGGACATCCTGCGCGGTGAGCTTAAGTTCTCTGGAGTCATTTTCAGCGATGATTTGTCCATGGCCGGCGCCCATGTGGTGGGTGATGCAGCTGCACGTATCGAGGCGGCGCTGTCCGCTGGCTGCGACATGGGGCTGGTGTGCAATGACCGAGGCGCTGCTGAGCTGGCGCTTTCGCGTCTGCAGCAGCTTGGCGTCAAGCCCGCGCCAAGTCTGGTACGGATGCGCCGCCGGGCCTTCCCAGGCACCGAATATCGCCAAGACCCGCGCTGGCTGCAGGCCGCTGCAGCATTGCGTGAAGCCCAGTTGATCGATTGAGGAACCAACATGACCGTCTACGCCATCATTGGTGGTACTGGGCTGACCCAGCTCGAAGGCCTGAGCATGAAAGCCTTGCTCAACCCGGAAACACCTTATGGCGCGCCCTCCGCGGGTATCGTTCATGGCGAGTATGCCGGGCGTGATGTGCTGTTCCTGGCTCGCCATGGTCATCCTCACCGGATTCCGCCGCACCAAGTCAATTATCGGGCCAACCTCTGGGCGCTGAAGCAGGCCGGTGCACAGGCCGTCATTGCGGTGAATGCCGTAGGTGGGATTCATCCGGCCATGGGTAGCGGGCATTTGGCTGTGCCGCATCAGGTGATCGATTACACCCACGGTCGCATCGGGACCTTTTTCGAAGGTGATCTGGACCATGTCACTCACATCGACTTCAGTCACCCCTACGATGAGGCGCTGCGCCGCAAGCTACTGGCGGCGCTGAATGCGTGCGATTACCCGCACAGTGATTTCGGGGTATATGGCTGCACCCAAGGTCCGCGCCTGGAAACAGTGGCGGAGATCGTTCGTCTTGAGCGTGATGGTTGTGACCTCGTCGGCATGACCGGTATGCCCGAGGCGGCGCTGGCTCGTGAGCTGAATCTGCCATATGCCTGCTTGTCGCTGGTGGTCAACCCGGCTGCGGGCAAGTCTGATGGCATCATTACCATGGAAGAGATCGAGGCAGCCCTGGCCGAGGGCATTGACAAGGTGCGCAACGTCCTGGCGTATCTGCTCAAGGGCTGAGAATTGTAGGGTGGGATGGGCATCGGGGGATGCCCGTCAGCTGCTTGTGGTTGTTGCTTGCAGTCGGTTTGGGTGGTTGCGCGGCTGCTGGGGGCCAGGCTCAATTGAGACGGGGCAGGGGGGCCAGCAGGGCTTCGATGTCGTCCTCCTGAAGCCGCCAGTCCTCCTGGCCGCGTCCGTCTAGGACGCCCTGGGCCAGCGCGGCTTTTTGCGCCTGCAGTTGCTGGATCTTCTCTTCCACGGTTCCCCTCGAAATCATCCGGTAGACGAATACCGGCTTTTCCTGGCCGATCCGGTAGGCGCGATCCGTGGCTTGCCGTTCGACGGCGGGATTCCACCAGGGATCGTAGTGGATCACGGTGTCTGCTGCGGTCAGGTTCAGGCCGGTACCGCCGGCTTTCAAACTGATCAAGAACAGTGGTACTTCACCGCTCTGGAAGCGTTTGACCGGGTTCCGCCTGTCCCGGGTATCGCCTGTGATCCGCACATAGTCTATGCCGCGTTTGTGCAGTTCTGCCTCGATCAGTGCGAGCATGCTGGTGAACTGGGAGAACAGCAGCACGCGGCGACCTTCGTCGAGCAATTCCTGCAGCATCTCCAGTAGGCTATCCAGCTTGCCCGAGCTGCTGCCCCGAGTCCTGGCACCAGGTTCCTCGATCAGTCGAGTGTCGCAGCAGACCTGTCGCAGCTTGAGCAGGGCCTCGAGGATGATGATCTGGCTGCGGGCGAGACCTTTGCGGCTGATTTCGTCGCGGACCTTGGTGTCCATCGCGAGTCTCACGGTTTCGTACAAATCGCGCTGGCGGTCGCTAAGCTCGACCCATTGGGTGATTTCGGTCTTGGCAGGCAATTCCGTTGCGACGGATTCCTTACTGCGCCTGAGCAGGAATGGCTTGATGCGGGCGGTGAGGTGGCTCAGTCGTGCGCTGTCACCGTGCTTTTCGATTGGTATGCGGTAGTTGTGATTGAAGTGTTTGCTGTCGCCCAACCACCCGGGCATCAGGAAGTGAAAGAGCGACCAGAGCTCGCCCAGATGATTTTCCAGGGGTGTACCGGTTAGGCACAGGCGCTGACGGGCTTCCAGCTGGCGCACGGCCTGTGCGGCCTTGCTGTTCGGGTTCTTGATGTATTGCGCTTCATCGAGGATGAGTACATGTAGCGGAATTGCTTTGAGCTGCTCCAGGTCGCGGGGCAGTATTGCGTAGGTGGTCAGCAGCAAGTCGTGTTCTGCCAGTTGATCGAAAAGCTTCTTCCTGCCGGGCCCGTGCAATGCCAGCACGCTTAGGCTCGGAGCGAATCGCGCGGCCTCGTCCTGCCAGTTGGGGATCAGGCTGGTCGGCATGACGACTAGTGCAGGGCGCTCCAGGCGTCCCGCTTCCTTCTCCGTGAGCAGGTGGGCGAGTGTCTGGAGCGTTTTGCCCAGACCCATGTCGTCGCCCAGGATACCGCCTGCCTCGACCTCCCGGAGGGTCTGCAGCCAGGCCAGTCCTTCTTGCTGGTAGTGGCGAAGCTCGGCCTTGAGTCCCGCTGGTGGTCGAATCGGAGTTGTGTTGCTGTCACGCAGTCTGGCTGCAAACTGGCGCAGCTGTTCTCCGCCTTGCCACTGGAGATCAAGAGACTCCAGCAGGCTCAGTCGTGCGGCGTCAGGTCGGCCGAGACGAATCGCCTGGCTGGGTTCCTGATCGCGCAGGTAAAGCTCGCCCAGCGTCGCCAGCAGTGGCTTGAGTCGGGCAAATGGCAGCATCACCTGCAGCGGACGGCCGTCGGATTCCCGGAGTGCATCGAGTTGCAGGCGTAGCTGCTCGTCGTCCTTGTGTTTCTGGAGGTGGTTTGGGTCCAGCAGTTCCGGATTGCGCTGGATAAGCCTGAGCAAGACCGGGAGCAAGCTGATTCGACGTCCTTCGACGACGATGCCGAGCTCCAGGTCGAACCAGTCGTGGCTGGGTGTTTCGTCAACCTCGGCGTACCAACCTTCGACCTGGCTGAGATCGAACTGGAATCCGGGGCGGATCTCGATCTGCCAACCAGCTTCCCGCAGCGCTGGGAGTCGATGCCTCATGAAGTCCAACCAATGCTCGTCGCTGGGCAGCTCGAACATCTCGCCGCTGTTGGCCGGCAGCGCCTGGCTCTGTCGCAGGGATTCCTTGAAGCCCAGCTGGCGGAGGTTGTCGCGCAACTGCTGTTCGACCTTGGATTGGCGGGCGATGGCGATGCGCTCGCCGTTGATTCGATGCTTGAGGCGTTCGGGCTTGGTGGTCTTTCCGTGGGTCTGCAGGCCTGCGTAATCGAATGTCAGGCCGGCACGGTGCTGTTGGCTGCCCACCATGCGTCCACTGCGCAGGTCGTATTGGCTCTGGGCGTGGCTGCCCAGGGTTAGGTGGGGGGTTGGCATGATGTCGTCCACTTGGCGCACTTCCATGGGGGCTGGACTTGCAGCGGGGAGTGCGTCCTCTGGAAGCGAAAGCAGGTAGGTGAGGGTGGCGACACAGTGTTTGCAGTTGTAGCTGACTGGGCAGCTGCAGCGGCCGACTACGCCCAGCCCGCGCGGGGCGAGGCGTATCAGCTGGGTATAGCGCTTGCCGGCCGAGCCTTCACAGCTGCTCTCGACGGTCGTCTCGCCAAGGCTCAGCAGGCGAACCCGGTCCTGTCGGGCGTAGTCCAGGCCGCGGCTCAGGGCGCCTTGGTCGAAATCAAGGCGCCAGTCCAGCTGCCGCAGTTGGTCGAGCAGGGCGCTCATGACGCCTTAGAGCGGGCTGACGCGGATCAGGATGCCGAGGCTGGAGTGGTCCAGATAGGTCAGCTCGCCATTCTTCAGACGGGTGGTCTGGCGGATGCGCTCGCTACCGCTGAGCAGGCCGTCGGCGTCGAACTGATTGACCCAGAAATCGGTGCGGGCCTCGATATTGCGGTCAATGCTCAGGATCAGGGTACCTTCCACCGGGAAGTGGCCCAATTGCTGGTTGCCCGAGGTCACGGATACAGCGCTTGGAGCGGTGGAGATGTTCTGTGACCAAGCCTTGTGGAGCAATACCTGGTAGCCCTTGGATGGGTCGAGTTTGGCAGCCTCCCCGTCCAGCGCCGTTCCGCGCTCGCTGCCTTCGATACTCTGACTGCCATTCGCCCAGTCATCGGGGGCGGGTTGGCTGGATGGAATGGGCTCGCCGGCCTGGCGGAACAGGATCATTTCAACCTGGTAGAGGCCGTCGGCAAAGGCTGCGGGCGCGAACAGGGCGAGCAGTAGGGCGAAGTAACGGATGGCACGCATGGATTGTTCCTTGTAATGACTATGTTTCCGGAGGCTACTGCTGTTGGGGCGCCAGACGTTCGAACAGCGCCTCCAGTGTATTGAAGCGTTCGTCAAGGCGTTCCATGGGGACCTGGAACTTGAACAGGGTGGCTCCTTCGAACTTGTAACGCTTGGGTTGGCCCTGGATCAGCTTGATCAGCACCAGGGGATCGACGCAGGTATCGGCGGCGAACTCGATGCGTCCGCCTTGGGGGCCGGCGTCGACCTTGCGGATGCCAAGCTTCTCGGCCTGGAGCTTGAGCTGGGTCAGGCGAACCAGGTTCTTGGTGGGTTCTGGAAGCAGGCCGAAGCGGTCGATCATCTCCACTTGAAGTTCTTTCAGACCCTCTTCGTCCGCTGCCGAGGCAATGCGCTTGTACAGGATCAGGCGGGCGTGGACATCCGGGAGGTAGTCCTCTGGGATCAGCGCTGGCAGGCGCAGGTTGATCTCGGGGCCGCCGCTGAGCGGCTGCTCCAGGTTGGGTTGTTCGCCCTTTCGGATGGCCTTGACGGCGCGTTCGAGCATTTCCATGTAGAGGGTGAAACCCACCGCCTGGATCTGGCCGCTCTGGCCTTCGCCCAGCAATTCGCCGGCGCCGCGGATCTCCAGGTCGTGGGTGGCGAGGGCGAATCCGGCACCGAGATCCTGGGCATTGGCGATGGCCTCGAGGCGCTTCTGGGCGTCGTCAGTCATCTGCTTGCGCGGTGGTGTCAGCAAGTAGGCATAGGCCTGGTGGTGACTGCGCCCGACCCGACCGCGCAGCTGGTGTAGCTGAGCCAGGCCGAATTTGTCGGCTCGCTCGATGATGATGGTGTTGGCGCTGGGGACGTCGATGCCGGTTTCGATGATGGTCGAGGCTACCAGCACATTGAAGCGCTTGTGGTAAAAGTCGCTCATCACTTGCTCCAGCTCGCGTTCGCGCATCTGGCCGTGACCGACGGCGATGCGTGCTTCGGGCACCAGCTCAGCCAGTTCGGCGGCGCACTTCTCGATACTCGCCACTTCGTTGTGCAAGTAATACACCTGGCCGCCACGTAGCAGTTCGCGCAGCAGCGCCTCCTTCACGACAGGCTGCTGGCGCTCCATGACAAAAGTGCGCACGGACAGGCGGCGGGCCGGCGGTGTGGCGATGATGGAGAGGTCGCGCATGCCAGCGACGGCCATGTTCAGGGTGCGTGGTATCGGTGTGGCGGTGAGGGTGAGGATGTCTACTTCGCTGCGCAGTGCCTTGAGCTGTTCTTTCTGGCGTACGCCGAACCGGTGCTCTTCGTCGATGATCACCAGCCCGAGGTTCTTGAACTTGACATCGCCCTGCAGCAGCTTATGGGTGCCGATGACGATGTCCACCTTGCCTTCTGCCAGTTGCTGCACGGCGCCGTCGACTTCCTTGGCCGACTTGAAGCGGCTCATGACCTCGACGGTTACGGGCCAATCGGCAAAGCGATCACGGAAGCTGTTGTAGTGCTGCTGGGCGAGCAGGGTAGTAGGGACCAGGACGGCAACCTGCCTGCCGCTATGTACGGCAACGAACGCCGCGCGCATGGCAACTTCCGTCTTGCCGAAGCCAACGTCGCCGCAGACCAGGCGGTCCATTGGCTTGGGTGCAAGCATGTCCGCCACCACGGCTTCGATGGCCGTCTGCTGGTCTGGGGTTTCTTCGAAGGGGAAGCCGGCGGCGAAGGTGGCGTAGTCGGCCTTCGGGTCGGTGAAGGCAAAGCCTTCGCGGGCAGCACGGCGGGCATAGATGTCGAGCAGTTCGGCAGCGACATCGCGAACCTGCTCGGCGGCCTTGCGCTTGGCCTTCTGCCAGGTTTCCGAGCCCAGGCGGTGCAGGGGCGCGAGGGCGTCGTCGCTGCCTGTGTAGCGGGCGATCAGGTGCAGGCTGGCGACAGGCACGTAGAGTTTGGCGTCCTCGGCATACTGGAGCGCGAGGAATTCTGCGGCCTGGCCTTCGATTTCCAGGGTGATGAGTCCCAGGTAGCGGCCGACGCCGTGGTCGATGTGCACCACGGGTGCACCCTCGCGCAGTTCGGCGAGGTTCTTGATGACGTTGTCGCCGGCATCGCCCCGACGTTCGCGGCGGCGTCGCTGCATCACGCGCTGGCCAAACAGCGGGCTTTCGGCGATCAGGGCCAAGCCTGGATCGTCGAGCAGCAGGCCTTCGTCCAGCGGTGCGATGGTAATGGCGAAACGTTCGTCACTGGCGACGAAGGTGGACCAGCCATCGACTTCCTGAGGGCGCAGCTTGATGCGTGCGAGCAACTCAAGCAGGACTTCGCGGCGCCCCGCAGACTCTGCACTGAAGAGGACGCGGCCGGGGAAGTCGTCGAGGAAGCGGCGCAGGGCCGCGAGGGGTTCCGTGGCCTTGGCCTGGATCGCCAGGTCGGGCAGGGCGCGGGCGGAGAAACGTTCGCGGCCAACACCGGGCTCAATGTCGTCCTGGCTGAGCACCAGGCGTGGGGAGCCTTTCAGGCGGGCGAAACAGTCTTCCACCGGCAGGAATAGCTCTGCTGGCGGGACCAGTGGGCGTTCGGGGTCGACCCGGCGATCTTCGTAACGGTTACGAACATCATTCCAGAATTGCTCTGCGGCCTGCTCGATGCCCGGCAGGGAAAAGACCTGGGTGTCCTGCGGCAGATAGTCGAAGAGGGTCGCAGACTCTTCGAAGAACAGCGGCAGATAATACTCGATACCGGCAGGGGTGATGCCGCTGGTCAAGTCCTGATAGATGGGGCAGCGACGGAAGTCGACGTCGAAACGCTCACGGAAGCGACCGCGAAAATCAGTGACAGCCTTCTTGTCCAGTGGGAATTCCCGAGCCGGTAGCAGACGGATTGATTGGACCTTGTCGATGGAGCGCTGTGTCTCTGGATCGAAGGTGCGCAGCGTCTCGATTTCGTCATCGAACAGGTCGATGCGGTAAGGTTGTTCGCTACCCATCGGGAATAGGTCGATCAGGGCGCCACGTACTGCGAACTCGCCATGTTCATAGACCGTGTCCACGCAGCGGTAGCCGGCTGCCTCGAGGCGCAGGCGCATCTCGTCCACGGCCAGCTTTTGGCCCACGTCCAGTACCAGGCTCGAGCCCAGCAGGAAGCGTGCTGGCGCTAACCGGTGCAGGGCGGTGGTGATTGGGACCACCAGTACGCCGCGCTTGACGCCCGGCAGTCTGTAAAGGGTGTCGACGCGCTGGGAGATGATGTCCTGGTGCGGCGAGAACTGGTCGTAGGGCAGGGTTTCCCAGTCCGGGAAGTGCAATACGGCGAGGTCTGGGGCGAAGAAGCCGAGCTCCTGCTCCAGGCGCTCAGCGCTCTGGCTGTCGGCGGTGAGCAGCAGGGTGAACCGCTGGGTGGCACTGGCGGCTTCGGCGATCGCCAGGCTGAGTGTGGCACCGGGCAAGTTGCCCCATTGCTGTTTGCCAGCGGCAACTGGGAGGGGCGGTAGACGCAATACGGACACGGGCAAGATGGCTCCGGTCGGAAAAAGGATCAGCGGATTGTAACTATCCCGACTAGCGGATGTCAGTCTTCAAGCCGCTGCTGATTGCCGACGCCTGCATGCGCCGTCATAATGTAGCCCCTTTTTTCATCCCCTACATGTGGAAGGTACTGCCCGTGACTCAGAAGCCCGACCAGTGTCTCGGTGAATGGATCGATCGTGAAGCCCTCGCGGAAGCCATGATTCCGATGATTGGCCAGCTCTATCGCAACAACAACGTTGTGACTTCGATCTATGGCCGTGGCCTGATCAACCGCTCCGTGATTGCCATCCTCAAGGCTCACCGCTTCGCGCGCCACCGTCTGGCTGAAGAAGCCGGACTGTCCGTGCACGAAACCTTCCCGATCCTCAAGACTATGAGCGAGCTCAAGCTGGGCGCCGCTTCGGTCGATCTTGGCAAGATGGTTGCCAAGTTCAAGGAAGAAGGTAACGGCCGCAGCATCGAGCAGTTCACCAAAGACGAGCTGGCCGATGTGGTTGGCAAGCAGAACGGGGCCGCCCGCGAGGGTACCGACGTTGTGCTCTACGGCTTCGGTCGTATCGGTCGCCTGCTGGCTCGCATCCTGATCGAGAAGACTGGCGGTGGCGATGGTCTTCGCCTGCGCGCAATCGTTGTTCGCAAAGGCGCGGAAAACGATCTGGTCAAACGCGCCAGCCTGCTGCGTCGTGATTCGGTGCACGGCCCGTTCGATGGCACCATCGTCATCGATGAAGAGAACAATACGCTGACTGCAAACGGCAACCTGATCCAGGTGATCTACTCCAACGACCCGGCGTCCATCGACTACACCCAGTACGGCATCAAGAATGCCCTTCTGGTGGACAACACCGGCAAGTGGCGCGATGCGGACGGGCTGGGTCAGCACCTCAAGTGCCCAGGCATCGATCGCGTGGTCCTGACCGCTCCGGGCAAAGGTGCGCTGAAGAACATCGTTCACGGCATCAACCATGGCGACATCACCGCCGATGACAAGATCATCTCCGCGGCTTCCTGCACCACCAACGCTATCGTGCCGGTGCTGAAGGCGGTGAACGACCAGTACGGCATCATCAATGGCCACGTCGAAACCGTTCACTCGTATACGAACGACCAGAACCTGATCGACAACTTCCATAAAGGCAGTCGCCGTGGTCGCAGCGCTCCGCTGAACATGGTGATCACCGAGACGGGGGCAGCCACCGCAGCCGCCAAGGCCCTGCCCGTGTTGAAGGGCAAACTGACCGGAAATGCCATTCGCGTGCCGACGCCGAACGTCTCCATGGCCATCCTTAACTTGAACCTGGAGAAGGCCACCACCCGCGACGAAATCAACGAATACCTGCGCCAGATGGCCATGCATTCTGATCTGCACAAGCAGATCGATTACGTCAGCTCCCAGGAAGTGGTGTCCTCTGACTTCGTCGGTTCACGTCACGCTGGCGTGGTGGACGCCGAGGCAACTATCTGCAATGACAACCGGGTCGTCCTCTACGTCTGGTACGACAACGAGTTCGGCTACAGCTGCCAGGTCGTACGGGTGATGGAGGACATGGCTGGTGTCAACCCGCCGTCTTTCCCGCGCTAAGCTGCAGTAAAAGAAAAACGGGAGCTCTCGGGCTCCCGTTTTTTATTTTTGGGTCTGTAATCGGTCAACACGTATCTCGATTGGGAACTCCCTGATGGAAGGACATCACTTGCACACCGGTCCGCTCAAGCGCGGACTCAAGAACCGCCACATCCAGCTGATCGCGCTCGGTGGCGCCATCGGTACCGGCCTGTTCCTCGGCTCTGCTGGAGTGCTCAAGTCGGCCGGCCCTTCGATGATCCTTGGTTATGCAATTGCAGGCTTCTTTGCGTTCCTGATCATGCGCCAACTGGGCGAAATGATCGTGGAGGAACCGGTGGCCGGTTCGTTCAGTCATTTTGCGCACAAGTACTGGGGCGGCTATGCGGGCTTCCTTTCCGGCTGGAACTACTGGGTGCTTTATGTGCTGGTGGGCATGGCGGAACTGACGGCCGTGGGCAAGTACATCCAGTTCTGGTGGCCGGAAGTGCCAACCTGGGCGACGGCTGCGGCTTTCTTTGTGCTTATCAATCTGATCAACCTGGCCAACGTGAAGGCATTCGGCGAGACCGAGTTCTGGTTCGCCCTGATCAAGGTGGTGGCCATCATCGGCATGATTGTGCTCGGCATCTACCTGCTGGTCAGCGGTGAAGGTGGGCCCCAGGCAGCAGTCAGCAACCTCTGGAGCCATGGCGGCTTCTTCCCCAATGGTCTTGAAGGTCTGGTGATGGTGCTGGCAATCATCATGTTCTCCTTCGGGGGCTTGGAGTTGATCGGTATCACTGCTGCTGAGGCGAGCGAGCCGAAGAAAGTGATCCCTAAAGCGATCAATCAGGTCATCTATCGCATCCTGATCTTCTACATTGGTGCCCTCAGCGTGTTGCTGATGCTCTATCCGTGGGACAAGCTGCTGGAGACCCTCGGTGCTGCCGGTGACCCCTATAGTGGCAGTCCTTTCGTGCAGATCTTCTCCCTGATCGGCAGCGATCTGGCGGCGCACATCCTCAACTTCGTGGTGCTCACTGCGGCCCTGTCCGTCTATAACAGCGGTGTCTACTGCAACAGCCGGATGCTTTACGGCCTGGCCGAGCAGGGTGATGCCCCGAAAGCGCTGATGAAGGTCGACTCGCGTGGGGTGCCGGTTCTGGCGATCGGTCTATCGGCGCTGGTCACGCTCCTGTGCGTGGTGGTCAACTATCTGGCCCCGCAGAAAGCACTGGAACTGCTGATGGCCCTGGTGGTGGCGGCCCTTGTAATCAACTGGGCAATGATCAGTCTGTCGCACTTGATGTTCCGGAAGGCCTTGCAGGCCAGAGGTGTCGAGCCTTTCTTCAAGTCTCTGTGGTATCCGGTCAGCAACTACCTGTGCCTGGCATTCGTTGCGCTGATCCTTGCCGTGATGCTGATGATTCCGGGCATCAACGTTTCGGTTTATGCCATTCCCTTCTGGCTTGGGTTCATTGCTATCTGCTACTTCTTCAAGCGTTCAGCGAAAGGTACGGTTGCGCAGCGATGAAGGAACGGGGGCTTTCGCTCCCGTTTTTTTGAGTGGTTCTGCGGTGGGTTTGCGATGGTCGGACAGTCGTTAAAGGGCCAGACATGCTCATTTGTTACTTAATATCCGGGAAAACAATGGCTTGGCTGGCCATGCAGGCAATCCGCTCTCTATAATCTCTCGCCTAATTCGCCCAGATCCCGTTTTGTACGTCGCGCCGACCCAATGGTCGGCGCGATCTGTTCTATTTTTGCCTGCGGGTGAAAAGCGATCTCTGGGCAGTCATTGAGTGTCAGGCGAAACCTATGATTAGAGTCAAAAGAGGATTGAACCTGCCGATAGCAGGGGAGCCGACGCAGCGGATCGAGGATGCTCGCCCGGTTCGCAGCGTTGCCGTCATCGGCTTCGATTATCACGGCATGAAGCCCACAATGGACGTCCAGGTAGGCGATCGAGTCAAGCTCGGTCAGCCACTGTTTTCCGACAAGAAGACGCCCGGTGTAGTTTTTACTGCTCCCGGAGCTGGCGTTATCAGCGCAATCCATCGTGGCGAGAAGCGAGTCCTGCAGTCGGTGGTCATTGACCTCGCGGGGGACGACGAGGTCCACTTCAACCAGTTCAGCATCGGCCAGCTGGACTCGCTGGATGCCCAGCAAGTGCGCGATAACCTGGTCCGATCCGGGCTCTGGACTGCGCTGCGTACCCGGCCTTTCAGCCTTATACCTGCAATCGATTCGACGCCCAGTTCTATCTTTGTGACCGCCATTGACACACATCCGCTGGCTGCGGATCCGCGGGTCGTAATCGGTGAGCATGCCGCTGACTTCGAGCATGGCTTGAAGGTCCTCTCGCGCCTTGCCCGGGTGTTTCTCTGCAAGGCCGAAGGCGTTAACCTGCCGGGTGAGGGATTGGCCCAGGTCCAGGTTGAAAGCTTCTCTGGACCACATCCGGCTGGTTTGCCGGGCACCCACATCCACTTCCTGGATCCGGTCAGCGCGAGCAAGTGCGTCTGGCACATCGGCCATCAGGACGTCATCGCCATCGGCAAGTTGTTCACTACCGGTCGCCTCTGGATCGAGCGCGTGGTGGCCTTGGCCGGTCCCGCAGTCAATCGACCGCGCCTGTTGCGTAGCCGCCTGGGCGCGAGCCTGGAAGAGCTCACCGCTGGCGAGCTTGAGCCCGGTAACAACCGCGTCGTATCAGGCTCCCTGCTGGGTGGCCGTACCGCGCATGGTCCCTTCGCCTTCCTGGGGCGCTATCACCTGCAGGTGTCTTGCCTGGGCGAGGGCAACGACCGTGAGTTCCTGCACTACCTGCGTGCAGGCGTGAACAAGCATTCGATCCTGAATATCTTCGTGTCCAGGCTGATGGGGGCTCGCAAGTTCGATTTCAGCACGTCCACCAATGGCAGCCCGCGCGCCATGGTGCCGGTCGGTAACTACGAGGCGGTCATGCCGTTGGACATCCTGCCCACCCAGCTGCTGCGCTATCTGATCGTCGGTGATACCGAGATGGCGCAGAAGCTAGGCTGCCTGGAGCTTGACGAAGAAGACCTGGCGCTGTGCAGCTATGTCTGCGCGGGCAAGTATGAGTATGGCCCGATCCTGCGGGATAACCTCAGTCGTATCGAGAAGGAGGGCTAGACCCATGAGCCTGCGGAAATTCCTCGACAAGATCGAACACAACTTCGACCAGGGCGGCCGCTATGAAAAGTGGTACGCCCTCTATGAAGCGATCGACACATTCTTCTACCGCCCGGGCAGCGTGACCCGGACGACCGCTCATGTGCGCGACGGCATCGACCTCAAGCGGATGATGATCACCGTCTGGCTGTGCACCTTTCCGGCGATGTTCTTCGGCATGTGGAACGTCGGCTATCAGGCCAACCTGGTCTTCGACCAGAGTCCTGATCTGCTGGCGGCCCAGGAGGGTTGGCGTATTGCCTTGACCGGCGCGCTGGCGGGGTTCGATCCCAACAGCATTTGGGACAACTTCGTCCAGGGTGCTGCCTGGTTTCTGCCGATCTACGCGGTGACGTTCATCGTCGGCGGCTTCTGGGAGGTGCTCTTCGCCTCTATTCGGCGCCATGAAGTGAACGAAGGCTTCTTCGTTACCTCGGTGCTGTTCGCCCTCACGCTTCCGCCGAGCATCCCACTCTGGCAGGTGGCGTTAGGCATCAGCTTCGGCGTCGTGCTGGGCAAGGAAGTCTTTGGCGGCACTGGCAAGAATTTCCTCAACCCGGCCCTCGCGGGTCGCGCTTTCCTGTTTTTTGCCTACCCGGCGCAGATATCTGGCGATGCCGTGTGGACCGCGGTTGATGGCTTCGCAGGCGCCACTTCGCTGAGCCTAGGCGCGGCTGGTGGCGTCGAGAATATCCTCGGTCACGGCATCACCTGGATGGATGCCTTCCTCGGCACCATCCATGGCTCCATTGGTGAAACCAGCACCCTGGCCATCTTGATCGGTGGTGGAGTGCTGCTCCTGACTCGCATCGCCGCCTGGCGCATCGTGGCCGGCGTGATGCTGGGCATGATCGCCATGAGTTACCTGTTCAACGCCATCGGTTCGGCCACCAACCCGATGTTCGCCATGCCGTGGCATTGGCATCTGGTGCTGGGTGGTTTTGCGTTCGGCATGATGTTCATGGCCACTGACCCGGTTTCGGCGTCCATGACCAACACCGGCAAGTGGCTGTTCGGCGCACTGATCGGTGTGATGGTCGTACTGATCCGCGTCGTCAACCCGGCTTTCCCGGAAGGCATGATGCTGGCGATCCTGTTCGCCAACCTGTTCGCTCCGCTGATCGACCACTTCGTCGTTCAGGCCAACATCAAGCGGAGGCTGGCACGCAATGTCTAGTCAGAAAGAATCCACCGTCCGCACGCTGCTGGTGGCCCTCGTGGTCTGCCTGGTGTGCTCGATTTTCGTCGCCGGCGCGGCCGTGGCGCTAAAGCCGGTGCAGGTCGAGAACCGTGAGCTGGACAAGCAGCGCAGCATCCTGACCATCGCCGGGCTTGCGCAGCCGGATATGTCGGCCGGGGAGATCCAGGAGCTCTACGCCAACCGCATCACGGCCAAGGTCGTCGACCTGGCCAGTGGCAAGTTCAGCGATGACGTCCAGGCTGCCGGCTATGACTCGCTCAAGGCCGCAAAGGACCCCAAGCTCTCCGACGCGCTTTCCGGTGCGCAGGACATCGCCTCGATCAAGCGTCGCGAGCGCCTGAGCACCGTCTATCTCGTGGAGACCGACGGTAAATTGGACACCTTGATCCTGCCGGTGCGGGGCTACGGCCTTTGGTCGACCCTCTATGGCTTCATGGCGCTCAAGGGTGATCTGAGCACCGTGGTTGGCCTGGGCTTCTACCAGCATGGCGAAACACCCGGTTTGGGCGGTGAGGTTGACAACCCGAAGTGGAAGGCACTGTGGAACGGCAAGAACCTGTTCGACGAACAGGGTCAACTCGCCATCGAGATCATCAAAGGTAGCGTCGATCCGCAGTCGGCCAGCGCGAAGCACCAGGTCGACGGTCTGGCCGGCGCCACTCTGACCAGCAAAGGCGTGAATAACCTGCTGCATTTCTGGCTGGGCGAGAACGGCTTCGGCCCCCTCCTGGCCAACCTCAACAAAGGGGGGGCATGAACATGGCGCAACCTACTATCCGTCAGGTCCTGCTGGACCCGATCCTGCACAACAACCCCATCGGTCTGCAGATCCTCGGGATCTGCTCGGCGCTGGCGGTGACCTCCAATCTCAAGACCGCGCTGGTGATGTCTGCCGCGCTGACCTTGGTCACCGGCTTCTCCAACCTGTTCATCTCGATGATCCGCAGCCAGATCCCCAGTTCGATCCGCATGATCGTGCAGATGGTGATCATCGCCTCCTTGGTGATCGTGGTCGATCAGGTGTTGAAGGCCTATGCCTTCAGCCTGTCCAAACAGCTGTCGGTATTCGTCGGCCTGATCATCACCAACTGCATCGTGATGGGGCGTGCCGAAGCCTTCGCCATGGCTAACCCACCGGTGCTGTCGTTCTTCGACGGCCTTGGCAACGGCCTGGGCTACAGTGCCATGCTGATCGTCCTGGGCATCATTCGTGAGCTATTCGGCGCCGGGAAGCTGCTGGGCTTCGAAGTGCTGCCAGTGATCAACGATGGTGGCTGGTATCAACCCAACGGGCTCCTGCTGCTGCCGCCCTCGGCCTTCTTCCTGATCGGCTTGATCATCTGGGCGCTGCGTAGCTGGAAGACCGAACAGAAAGAGGCCCCGGCCTTCAAGATTGCCCCGCAGGTATCCAACAAGGAGGCCTACTGATGGAGCACTACGTCAGCCTGTTCGTGAAGGCCGTGTTCGTTGAGAACATGGCGCTGGCCTTCTTCCTCGGCATGTGCACCTTCATCGCCATCTCCAAGAAGGTGGAAACCGCCATCGGCCTGGGGGTCGCGGTGATCGTGGTGCAGGCCATTACCGTCCCGGCCAACAACCTTTTGTACACCTTGTTGCTCAAGGACGGCGCGCTGGCTTGGGCCGGCCTACCGGACGTCGACCTGAGCTTCCTCGGCCTGCTCAGCTACATCGGTGTGATCGCGGCTATCGTGCAGATCCTCGAGATGCTGCTCGACAAGTATGTGCCGTCGCTCTACAACGCCCTCGGCGTGTTCCTGCCGCTGATCACGGTGAACTGCGCCATCATGGCCGGCTCGCTGTTCATGGTGGAGCGCGACTACAACCTCGGCGAGAGCGTGGTCTATGGCGTCGGCTCAGGCTTTTCCTGGGCGCTGGCCATCGCGCTGCTGGCGGGTATCCGCGAAAAGCTCAAGTACAGCGATGTGCCGGAAGGCCTGCAGGGCCTGGGTATCACCTTCATCACCATCGGTCTGATGTCGTTGGGCTTCATGTCCTTCTCGGGCGTCCAGTTGTAAGGAGAGGACATGCTGAGCTTTGAAATTTTCCTGGCAATTGGCATGTTCACCGCCATCGTCCTGGGGCTGGTGGTGATCATCCTCGCCGCACGAGCCAAGCTGGTTTCCAGCGGTGACGTGAACATTGTCATCAACGGCGAGAAGACCATCACCGTCCCTGCAGGCGGCAAGCTGCTGCAGACCCTGGCGGCACAGAACATCTTCCTCTCGTCCGCCTGTGGTGGCGGCGGCACCTGCGCCCAGTGCAAGTGCATCGTCGAGAGCGGGGGGGGCGAGATGCTGCCCACCGAGGAGTCGCATTTTACCCGGCGCCAGGCGAAGGAGGGCTGGCGACTCTCCTGCCAGACCCCGGTCAAGCAAGACATGCAGATCGAGGTGCCGGAAGAAGTCTTCGGCGTCAAGAAGTGGGAGTGCATGGTGGAGTCCAACCCCAATGTCGCCACCTTCATCAAGGAGCTGACCTTGCGCCTGCCAGAAGGTGAGAGCGTCGACTTCCGCGCTGGCGGTTACGTGCAGCTCGAGTGCCCGCCCCACGTGGTCAATTACAAGGACTTCGACATCCAGCCTGAGTACCGGGGCGATTGGGACAAGTTCAACCAGTGGAAGTATGTGTCCAAGGTCGATGAGACGGTGATTCGCGCCTACTCGATGGCCAACTACCCGGACGAGAAGGGCATCGTCAAATTCAACATCCGCATCGCCTCACCACCGCCAGGCAAGGACCACCTGCCGCCTGGGCAGATGTCGTCCTGGGTGTTCAACCTCAAGCCAGGTGACAAGGTCACGGTGTACGGGCCGTTCGGCGAGTTCTTTGCCAAGGACACCGATGCCGAGATGATCTTCGTTGGCGGTGGTGCGGGTATGGCGCCGATGCGTTCGCACATCTTCGATCAACTCAAGCGCCTCAAGTCCAAGCGCAAGATCAGCTTCTGGTACGGCGCGCGCTCCCTGCGCGAAGCCTTCTATACCGAAGAGTACGATCAGCTCCAGGCGGAAAACCCGAACTTCGAATGGCACCTGGCGCTGTCCGATCCGCAGCCGGAAGACAACTGGACGGGGCTCAAGGGCTTCATCCACAACGTGCTATACGAGAACTACCTCAAGGACCACCCGGCCCCTGAGGATTGCGAGTTCTACATGTGCGGCCCGCCGATGATGAATGCCGCGGTGATCAAGATGCTCACCGACCTGGGCGTGGAGCGTGAGAACATCCTGCTGGACGATTTCGGTGGCTAAAGCGCTGTCATTGCTGCTGTCGGCCAGCATGCTGCTGGCAGGTTGCAGTGAGCGAGTCGAGGAGTTCGGTGGCCCGACCATGGGCAGCACCTACTCGGTGAAGTATGTGCGAAGTGCGTCCGCTCCTTCGGTGGAGCAGGCTCGCGGCGAGGTGGAAGCGATTCTCGGCGAAGTCGACCGGCAGATGTCCACCTACCGGGCCGACTCCGATGTCGAGCGTTTCAACGCATTGCCTGCTGGCAGTTGCATGGCCTTGCCTGCCCCGATGCTGGAGTTGGTGGGGTTCGCGTCTGCTTTGTCCAGAGACAGCGATGGCGCCTTCGACATGACACTTGAACCCCTGCTCAATCTCTGGGGCTTTGGACCCAAGGGGCGGGGTGGGCATGTGCCGAGCGCCGAAGCCGTCGCCCGGGTGCGTGCAGATGTTGGTCATCAGCATCTATCCATCCGTGGCCAGGAACTGTGCAAGGATGCGGCTGTGCAGCTCGATTTCAACAGTATCGCGGCTGGCTATGCGGTAGATCGAGTCAGTGCGCGGCTGACCGGATTGGGCGCTACCAGTTTTCTGGTAGAGATTACCGGCGAACTGAAGGCGGTTGGTCGCAAGCCAGATGGGTCGCCTTGGCGCGTCGCGATCGAAGCCCCGCAGGATGATCGCCAGGTGGCGCAGAAAATTATCAGCCTGGACGGGCTCGCCGTTTCGACGTCCGGCGACTACCGCAACTATTTTGAAGAGAACGGCAAGCGTTACTCGCATACCCTGAACCCCAGGACCGGTGCGCCCATCACCCACAACCTCGCCTCGGTGACGGTGGTGGATGAGTCGGCTCTGCAGGCTGATGGGTTGTCCACGCTGCTGATGGTCCTAGGGCCAGAGGCCGGCGGTGCTTATGCCGAAGCACGTGGGATCGCCGCGTTCTTCGTGGTTCGCAAAGGCGAGGGTTTCGTGAGCCGAGGCAGCAGTCGGTTCGAGCAGCTATTCGCTGCGAAGGAGGATTGAGATGACCTGGTTACTGGTGTTCGTGATCATGCTGTTGGTGGTGCTGGGCATGGCCGTTGGAGTGATCATGGGACGCAAGCCTATCGCCGGCTCGTGCGGCGGCATCGCCAACCTCGGCATCGAGAAGGAATGCTCGATCTGTGGCGGCAATCGACAAAAGTGCGAGGAAGTGCAGCGCGGCGGTGATGTAGTGGACGCAAAGCTCGCCTACGACGCGACCAAGCGCTAATGTGCAGCGCCAACTGACTTGGTTAAGCTGCACGCCAGTTCTGAAATGCTGCGGTGATGGGTTCCGCAGTCTTGCCGGGGGCGCCAATGGGCGCCCCGGCCCGTTATGAGGAGTAAGCATGGCTGTCTACAACTACGACGTAGTGGTGCTGGGTTCCGGTCCGGCGGGGGAAGGTGCGGCGATGAATGCCGCCAAGGCCGGGTGCAAGGTGGCAGTGGTCGATAGCCGCCGCGAGGTCGGTGGCAACTGCACCCACCTGGGCACTATCCCGTCAAAGGCGCTGCGTCACTCGGTGCGGCAGATCATGCAGTTCAACACCAACCCGATGTTCCGCCAGATTGGTGAGCCGCGTTGGTTCTCCTTCCCTGACGTGCTGAAAAGTGCAGAGAAGGTAATCGCGAAGCAAGTCGCATCGCGCACCGGTTACTACGCGCGCAACCGTATCGACACCTTCTTCGGTACCGGCAGCTTCGCCGACGAGCAGACCATCGAAGTGGTCTGCCAGAACGGCGTTGTGGAGCGCCTGGTGGCCAAGCAGATCATCATCGCCACCGGTTCTCGTCCGTATCGTCCGGACGATGTCGACTTCAGTCACCCGCGGGTTTACGACAGCGACACCATCCTCAACCTGAGCCATACGCCGCGCCGCCTGATCATCTACGGAGCCGGTGTAATTGGCAGCGAATACGCTTCCATCTTCAGTGGCCTGGGGGTGCTGGTGGACCTGATCGACAACCGCGATCAGCTGCTCAGCTTCCTCGACGACGAGATTTCAGACGCGCTTAGCTACCACTTGCGCAATAACAACGTACTGATTCGCCACAACGAGGAGTACGAGCGCATCGAGGGACTGGACAACGGCGTGATCCTGCACCTGAAATCCGGTAAGAAGATCAAGGCCGACGCCTTGCTCTGGTGCAACGGCCGTACCGGTAACACCGACAAGCTGGGTCTGGAAAACATTGGCATCAAGGTCAATAGCCGTGGCCAAATCGAAGTCGACCAGAACTACCGCACCTCCATCTCGAACATTTACGCAGCGGGCGATGTGATTGGCTGGCCGAGCCTGGCGAGCGCCGCCTATGACCAGGGCCGCTCGGCTGCCGGCAATATCGTCGACAATGACAGCTGGCGTTTCGTGGATGATGTGCCGACCGGCATTTACACCATCCCGGAGATCAGCTCCATCGGCAAGAACGAGAGGGAACTGACCCAGGCCAAGATTCCCTATGAAGTGGGCAAGGCATTCTTCAAGGGAATGGCGCGGGCGCAGATCGCAGTAGAACCGGTCGGCATGCTGAAAATCCTCTTCCACCGCGAGACACTGGAGGTTCTGGGTGTGCACTGCTTTGGCTACCAGGCCTCGGAGATCGTGCATATCGGTCAGGCGATCATGAACCAGAATGGCGAGGCGAATACCATCAAGTACTTCGTCAATACCACCTTCAACTACCCGACCATGGCGGAGGCCTATCGGGTAGCTGCGTTCGACGGCCTGAACCGGCTTTTTTGAGCGGCTCCGACCGGTGGCCTGAACCGGTCGGGGTAGATCCGTTCAGCAATTCCCAAGGGTGGCGCTGGCCAAACCGGGAAAGTCTGTAATCAGGCTGTCCGCGCCGAAGTCAGCGAGCCGGCGCATCAGTGCCGGTTCGTTGACCGTCCATACCGACACGTGCAAGCCTTCCTTCTGGGCGCGCAAGAGTCGCTCCGGGGTGCACAGCGTCCAGTTCAGGGCGAGCAGGTTGCAGCCGTGATGCTTGGCGACCTTCAGGGGATCGAGCCAGGCATATTCGGCCACCAGCCCGCGTGAAAGCCTGGGCGTCAGTCGGTTCAGTGCCCGCAGCACTTCGCGGGAGCTGGAGGTCACCGTGACTTTGTCCATCACGTCGTACCGTTCGGCCAGTTCCTGGATTGCCAGGACTGTGCGTGCCGCGCGGACCCGAGATGCGCTTTTCACCTCCAGTTGCCAGTGCTCGAAGTCGCAAAGTTCGAATAGTTCGGCAAGCCGGGGAATAGGGCAGGGCTTTGGCCAATGCGGTCCGCTCATTCGAGCGTCGTAGGTCACCAGTTCGTTGGCGTCGTGTTCCGCCACTTTGCCGCGGCGTCCAGTGGTTCGTTTTAGCGTCGGGTCGTGAATTACCATCAGCTCGCCGTCGCGGGACAGGTGCAGGTCCAGTTCGCAGCGTTGCACGCCATGGGACAGGCATTGCTGGAAACTGGCCAGGGTATTTTCCGGGCATTCGCCCTTGGCGCCTCGATGGCCGTAGATCAGGGTCACTTGTATTCCCTTGGTGCTCTGGGTTGGTGGTGGCGGACGCTGTCGATCACTCGCCCGCTTTCGAAATAGACCGAGAACTCGCGATAGTCCAAGCGACTGATAGACGGGTTGCCGACAGCCGGTCGCCGTTCATTCGGAGGGCCAAAGCGCTTGAGCACGGCGTCTTGGGTTTGGCCGCGTAAAGGCAGGGGCAGAGTCGCGTCACCTTGTTGCCCGAGCGGTACTTCGAGGGTTTCGGCGCTCGTGGGCAGGGCGAGCACAAGGCCAAGCAGCAGGGCGGCGTGCAACATACGGTGGCCTCAGTCGGATGTGGACGGGCGTTGGCGGGCCTGGCGACGCTCCGACGCTTGCCTCTGCAGGATATGCTTGGCCAGCAATTGGCGCTGGGCATCGGTCAGTGCTTCGAACTCCGCGCCAATCTCGAACTCGTCTTCCCCCTGGGCTTGGCTATGTACGACTATGGCACGCAGCTGTAAACCGAGCGCCTGCGGCATCAGAACCATCTTCACTGCGAGGCGGGTGCCAGGTTCGAAGGGTGTTCGATTGCTGAAGTTGATGCCGGCTTCCGATAACGTCACCTGACGGGCCGGGCCGATATCGCGCAACAGGCTTCGGGCAAGGGCCTGTCCAATCAGGTCGATACGCTTGTTGATGACCTTCAGGTAGCTTGCCAGTGGGCGATCTCGTTCATGAATATGCCGCAGCAGGTGCTGTGACTCGAAATCCATCAGGTGCAATTCGCTGAGGAGGCTGAAAAGCTGGGAGGCATCCTCCTGATCGCCATCCACACTGGTTTCGCCAGATTTCAAAGGGCTGATTTCCAGTGCGATCGTATCTTCGATGCGGTAGTATTCGCGACGGTCTTCCGCGTCTCGTGTCGACATGGCGAACCCATGGCAGCAGTGGTGGTCTGAGTGTAAACGCTGCTTGCCGAGCCCCGCCACAAGGACGTCCCTTCTTTCGCCAGCGAACTTCATTTCCATGTTCAGACCGCTGTCTCTGTATATAGGCGCACGCTACACACGCGCCAAGCGTCGCAATTATTTCGTCTCCTTCATTTCTCTCACTTCGATGATTGGGTTGGCCTTGGGCGTCCTCGTGATGATCCTGGTGTTGTCGGTCATGAATGGTTTCGACCATGAGATGCGCACTCGCGTATTGGGCATGGTGCCCCATGCCACAGTGGAGTCGGCCGTTCCCATCGATGACTGGCGCAAGCTGGCCGAGGGGGTGGTGCGGCATCCGGAGGTCAAAGGCGTAGCACCTTACACGCAGGTTCAGGGGCTGCTGACCGCCGACGGCAAAGTGCAGAAAGTGCTGGTCAACGCAGTGGACCCACAGGAAGAGGCCAAGGTCTCGATCATCGAGGACTTCTTTCGGGAGGGGAGCCTTGCAAGCCTCGCCCCAGGTGAGTTCGGGATGGTGATCGGCGACCGGGCCGCGACCAAGCTTGGCGTCCGTATCGGCGACAAAGTCACCTTCGTCCTGCCCGAGGTCGCGGTAACGCCAGCAGGCGTGTTTCCGCGTATGAAGCGTTTCACCGTGGTTGGCATCTTCCATGTCGGGGCCGGTGAGCTCGATGGCTACCTGGCCCTTGCAAACATTGCTGACGTTGCCCGCCTGAAACGTTGGCAGCCCCACCAGGTGCAAGGTCTGCGGCTCAAGCTCGACGACCTGTTCAAGGCGCCACAACTGGCGTGGCAGATTGCCGGCGAGTTGAAGGGCGAGGACTTCTATGCTCGTGACTGGACGCGCTCCCACGGTAACCTCTATCAGGCGATCAAGATGGAGAAGGCCATGATCGGCCTGCTTCTGCTTCTCATCGTCGCGGTGGCTGCGTTCAACATCATTTCCACCCTGGTGATGGTGGTGACTGACAAGCGCGGTGACATTGCCATCCTGCGTACCCTTGGTGCGACACCGCGCCAGATCATGGGCATCTTCATGGTTCAGGGCACGGTCATCGGGGTGGTCGGCACATTGATTGGAGGCCTGCTTGGGATCCTCGCTGCACTCAAGGTGAGCGATGCCATCGGCTGGCTCGAGCGGCTGCTGGGGCTCAGGTTCCTCAATGCCGATGTCTATTTCATCGACTATCTGCCGTCGCAGCTAATGGTCGAGGATGTGGTGCTGGTCTGCTCGGCTGCGCTGATCCTGAGTTTCCTTGCCACCCTTTATCCTGCCTGGCGTGCTTCGCGCACCCAGCCTGCGGAGGCTTTGCGTTATGAGTGATAAGGCTGTCCTGAGTTGCCGCAACCTCGGCAAGAGCTACGAGGAGGGCCCGCAGTCCGTTGTCGTGCTGTCAGGTGTCGAGTTGGAACTGCATCCAGGCGAGCGAGTGGCCATCGTCGGCAGTTCCGGTTCTGGCAAGAGTACCTTGCTGAATATGCTGGGTGGTCTGGATACACCCAGTAAAGGCAGCGTCTGGTTGGCGGGTGAGGAGCTTTCCGCCCTCAGCGAGACCGCCCGTGGCCTGTTGCGGAACCGTGCGCTGGGGTTCGTCTATCAGTTCCATCACCTGCTGCCGGAGTTCACGGCTCTTGAGAACGCCTGCATGCCCTTGCTGATTGGCCGCACACCGATCGCCGAGGCCCGTCGACGGGCTACTGCGCTGCTGGAGCGGGTAGGACTGGGCCATCGCTTGTCGCACAAGCCGGCAGAATTGTCGGGTGGTGAACGTCAGCGCGTGGCAATCGCCCGGGCGCTGGTCAACCAGCCGGCCCTTGTGCTGCTCGATGAGCCTACGGGTAACCTGGACCAGCACACAGCCCACGGTATTCAGGAGCTGATGCTGGAGCTGAGCCGCTCCCTGAAAACAGCCTTCCTGATCGTGACTCACGACCTGCAGTTGGCCCACCAGATGGATAGGGTACTGCGCCTGGAAGACGGACGTTTGGTGGCTGCCTGAGATGTTCAGACCCCTGTCGATATTCATTGGCGCCCGCTATACGCGCGCCAAGCGTCGCAACCATTTCATCTCGTTCATTTCGCTGACCTCAATGATCGGCCTGGCCTTGGGCGTGCTGGCCATGATCGTGGTGCTCTCGGTCATGAACGGCTTCCAGAAGGAAATGCGCTCGCGCATCCTGGGCATGGTTCCTCACGCCACGTTGAGCGCCGAGCAGCCTCTGGACGACTGGCGCAAGGTTGCTGACAGTGCGATGAAGCATCCCGAGGTGGTCGGCGCAGTGCCTTTCGCCGAGTTGGAGGGGATGCTCTCCTACAAGGGCATGATGCAGCCGGTGCAGATCAACGGTATCGATCCGCGTGAAGAGTCCAAGGTTTCCATCATTGGAAAACACATGGTCCAGGGCGATCTGGACGCGCTGGTGCCCGGCGAGTTCGGCGTCGTCATCGGCGAAATCTCGGCACGTCGCTTTCGTCTCAATGTTGGCGACAAGCTGACGCTGATCGTTCCTGAGGTAAGCAGCGCGCCTGGAGGTATAACGCCACGCATGCAGCGCTTGACCGTCGTTGGCGTATTCAAGGTGGGCGCAGAACTGGACGGCTCGCTGGCGCTGGTCAACGTTGTCGATGCCTCGGCGATCCAGCGTCTGAAGGACGGCCAGGTGCAAGGCGTCCGAATTGCCCTGAAGGATCTGTTCATGGCGCCCGAAGTTTCGCGGCAGATCGTGGCCGAACTCGGACAGGGCTACCGCACCGATGACTGGACTCACACCCAGGGCAGCCTTTTCAGCGCAATGAAGATGGAAAAGACCATGATCGGTCTGCTCCTGCTGCTGATCGTGGCCGTGGCGGCGTTCAACATCATCGCTACCCTGATCATGGTGGTGGCCGACAAGCGTGCCGACATTGCGATCTTGCGGACGCTGGGCGCCACGCCACGGCAGATCATGGCGATCTTCATGGTGCAGGGTTCGGTGATTGGCACGGTTGGTACGCTGATCGGCACCGCGCTCGGGACAATCACCGCGCTTAACGTGAGTCAGTGGATTGCCGCTCTGGAGCGTGCAAGCGGTCGGCAAATCTTCAGCTCGGATGTCTACTTCGTAAGCTATCTGCCGTCCGAGTTGCAGGTCGGGGATGTGCTATTGATCTGTGCCGCTGCGCTGTCGCTGAGCTTCCTCGCCACGCTTTACCCGGCATGGCGCGCGGCCCAGACTCAACCGGCTGAGGCGTTGCGCTACGAGTGATGGCGCTGAGGTTCTTGCCCGCTAAACAAAAAACGCCGCACTGATGCGGCGTTTTTCGTTTCAGCGACTTTTCCGGCGGGCTTTCTGGCGTTTGCGCCAGCTATGGGCCACCCACCAGCGCCAGTAGAGCATCGTCAGCACATAGCCCAGGATGCCTGTCAGCACGCCGCAGACTACCGAGCCAAGCAGGAAAGGTTGCCAGAGGCTGCTGAGCTCCTGAGTGATCCAGTTCCAGGTCAGTTCATCGGGCAGCGCACGTGGCGGTACTTGCATCAGCCAGGCGCCGAGCTTGTAGGTGCAGTAGAACACGGGCGGCATGGTGATCGGGTTGGTCAGCCAGACCAGGCCCACCGAGATCGGCAGGTTGGCGCGGACCATAATGGCCAGGCCTGCGGCGAGGAGCATCTGCATCGGAATGGGGATGAAGGCAGCGAACAGGCCCATGGCCATCGCGCGCGCGACCGAGTGACGGTTGAGGTGCCAGAGATTGGGGTCGTGGATGAGCGAGCCGAGAAAGCGCAGGGACTTGTGTTCCCTGATGGTGTCCGGGTGGGGCATGTAGCGCTTGAAGATACGACGCGGCATGGGGACTCTCTGGCGATTGAAGCGCCGGTATTATGCACACAAAGAAGTGACACTGCCGGTTCAGTTTGTGTCGGCGGATTAATGTGGTGGGTCGTCGCTTCCCCAGCAAAAGCCGACAACGCAGGCCGATCTCCGGACTGCCAATCCCAGGGAAGGGGGGTATATGTCGTTGCATTCAGGGCTGGCTGCGTTTGCAGCAGGCCTCCTCCTGTTGCGGGCGCTGCCAATGCTCCCACCTGTCTGGTGGTTGTGGCCGCAACTCCTGCTCGGTGTGCTGCTGCTAGCAGGAAGAGGCTGGCGACTGGGTTTTTTTCTTGTCGGATTGTCCTGGGCGAGCCTGGCAGCCCAATGGGCGCTCGACGACCGACTGGAGCCCGGGCTTGATGGGCAGACGCGCTGGCTTGAAGGACGGGTGGTTGGTCTGCCTCAGCGCAATGATGGTGTGGCCCGATTCGAGCTGACGGATCTGACCTCGCGTCGCGCTCGCCTACCTGGCCGTTTGCGGTTGGCGTGGCACGGTGGGCCGGAAATCCACGCCGGCGACCGCTGGCGCCTCGCCGTTACCCTCAAGCAGCCTAGGGGGTTGGTCAATCCGGCGACCTTCGATTACGAAGCCTGGCTTCTGGGTCGGCATATCGGCGGTACGGGCTCTGTGAAAGCCGGGGAGCGCCTCGAGCCAGCGGAAGGACCTGCCGCTTGGCGCGACCAGTTGCGTCAGCGTCTTCTACAGGTCGACGCCCATGGGCGCCAGGGTGGGCTTGCCGCGCTGGTTATGGGGGACGGTTCGGGGCTGGATTCGAAGGACTGGCGCATCTTGCAGGATACCGGCACGACCCACCTGATGGTGATCTCTGGGCAGCACATTACACTGCTGGCAAGCGTGCTTTATGGGTTCGTCGCGTTGCTCGCGCGGTTTGGGTTTTGGCCTGGTCGCGTGCCGTGGCTACCGGCGGCCTGCGCTGCTGCGTTCGCAGGAGCATTGGGATACGGGTTTCTTGCAGGGTTCGATGTGCCCGTCCGACGGGCTTGCGTGATGATCGCGGTGGTATTGCTGTGGCGCTTGCGCTTTCGTCACCTGGGCATCGTCACGCCGCTGTTGTTGGCGTTGTGCCTGGTGCTGCTGACTGACCCCCTGGTGGTCCTGCAGCCAGGATTCTGGCTGTCGTTTGGTGCCGTTGCACTGCTCCTGTTGGTATTCGGTGGGCGTCTAGGCGCATGGATATGGTGGCAGGCGTGGTGGCGCGCGCAGTGGACCATGGCGCTGGGGTTGGCACCCCTGATGGTGGCGCTGGCCCTTCCGATCAGTATCAGCGGGCCTCTGGCGAACCTGGTGGCTGTGCCGTGGGTCAGTCTTATTGTGCTTCCGCTGGGCTTGCTCGGGACCTTGTCGTTGCCTGTGCCCGTCATTGGCGAGGGTCTTTTGTGGTTGGCGGGCGGAGCTTTGGACTGGTTGTTCATTCTTCTGGCCTGGATTGCCGGGCAATGGCCTGCTTGGATACCTGAGGCGGTATCGCTGTGGGGATGGGCGTTGGGCGCCTTGGGGGTGATTCTCCTGCTCCTGCCTGCCGGTATTCCCCTGCGGGCTCTCGGTGCGATGCTCTTGCTGCCAGCTCTGTTCCCCCCATCTCCACGTCCGTTGGTGGGGCATGCGGACATCTGGCTACTCGATGTGGGTCAGGGGCTCTCGGTCCTCGTGCGGACTCGCGAACATGCGCTGCTCTACGATGCAGGACCACGAAGGGGAGACTTCGATCTTGGTGAGCGAATCGTCGTGCCGGTACTGAGAGGGTTGGGCGTGGATCGTCTCGACCTGATGCTGCTAAGCCACGCGGACTCGGACCATGCCGGCGGCGCCTCGGCTGTGCAGCGAGGGCTGGCTGTCGAAGGGGTGGTCAGCGGCGAACCTGATCGCCTGCCAGCAGAGCTCGCGGCGAGTGGCTGCAAGGCGGGTGACGAATGGAGTTGGGATGGGGTCAGGTTCGCAACCTGGCAATGGCCTGGCGCCCAGGACAGTAACGACAAGTCCTGCGTACTCAGCGTCGAGGCCAGGGGCGAGCGCATGCTCTTGAGCGGTGATCTCGGTGCGCGTGGTGAGGCTGCCTGGGTCGCCGGTACCCAATACCTGCGAGCGCGTTGGCTGGTGGCTGGCCATCACGGTAGTCGGACATCATCCTCACCAATACTTCTGCGGGCCGTAGCCCCGGAGCGCGTGCTGATTTCACGTGGGGCGCATAATCCTTATGGGCATCCGCACCCGCTGGTGGTTTCACGCATCATGGGTCTGCCGGCCGCTATCCTGGATACGGCAGAGCGTGGGGCACTTCTTATCCGGCTTGGCCACTATGTCGAGGCAGAAGCCTATCGCGACAAGCCCGTGTTCTGGAGGGAAAAATGAGAACAGCAGCGGTCGGCGAGGGCTTGCCCCTATGCTAGAGTGGCGCCAATTTTCCGAAGGGGATTTCCTACCGTGTGGGAGCTGGTCAAAGCCGGCGGCTGGATGATGCTGCCGATTATTCTGTGTTCCATCGCCGCCACCGCCATCATCGCTGAGCGTCTATGGACATTGCGTATAAGCCGTGTATCTCCACCTCACCTGCTCGGGCAGGTCTGGCGTCAGATCAAGGACAAACAACTGAATGTCCAAAGGCTCAAGGAGTTGCGGGCATCGTCCCCGCTTGGCGAGGTGCTGGCTGCGGGGCTGGCTAACTCCAAGCATGGCCGCGAAATCATGAAAGAGTGCATTGAAGAGGCGGCCAGCCGAGTCATCCATGAACTGGAACGCTATCTCAACGCTCTGGGGACCATCGCCGCCATGGCTCCGCTGCTGGGCCTCCTGGGCACAGTGTTCGGCATGATCGAGATTTTCAGTGGCTTCATGGAAAACGGCATGGCGAATGCCCCCATCCTGGCGGGCGGTATTGCCAAGGCTCTGGTGACAACTGCTGCAGGCCTCATCGTTGCGATTCCTGCGGTGTTCTTCCACCGCTATCTGCTGCGTCGGGTCGATGAACTGGTGGTGGCCATGGAGCAGGAAGCGATCAAGCTGGTGGAAGTCGTACAGGGCGACCGTGAAGTGGATTTCGCAGAGGAAACCAAAGCGTGAAGTTCCGCCGCCGGGCGGGCAACGTTGCCCGAGAAGAGGTCTTCCTCAACCTGACTTCGCTGATCGACGTGATCTTCGTGCTGCTGCTGTTCTTCGTGGTGACCACGACCTTCAGCAAGCCCAGTCAGTTGAAGATCGAGTTGCCCGAGGCGGTCAGCGGTACGCCGCCGCAGGAAACCGAACTCAAGACGCTCGAGCTGAGTATTGCCGCCGATGGTCAATATTCGCTCAACGGCCAGGTCCTGGTGAAGAGCGACCTGGCGACCCTTATCAGCGCCTTGGGCCGCGAATCCGGGGGCGACAACAGCCTGCCCCTGGTCATCTCGGCAGACGCACGCACCACCCACCAATCGGTTGTCACCGCGATGGACGCCGCCGGCAAGCTGGGCTTCAGCCACCTGCGGATGACGACTGTCGAGGCGGATGCGGCCAAGCCCTGATGGCTTTCTCCAATCGCCTGCTGGATGCCTGGTACAAAGGGCATCCCGCTCTCGCCCTGCTGGGCCCGCTCGAGTCACTTTATCGCCGAGTGGCGGAACGCAAGCGTGCTGCTTTCCTCGCGGGGCAGGCCGATACCTATCGTCCACCAGTTCCCTTGGTCGTCGTCGGCAACATCACAGTTGGCGGTACCGGAAAGACGCCCCTGATTCTCTGGCTGATCGAACACTGCCGTGCCCGTGGGTTGCGGGTCGGCGTGGTCAGTCGCGGCTATGGTGCCAAGCCGCCACAACTTCCCTGGCGAGTCACCGCAGAGCAGGGGGCTGAGCAGGTGGGCGATGAGCCATTGCTGATCGTCCAGCGCAGCGGCGTGCCTCTGGTGATCGATCCGGACCGGTCGCGTGCAGTACGTGCGCTACTGGAAGGCGACGAGTTGGACCTCATTCTCAGTGACGACGGACTGCAGCACTACCGTCTTGCGCGTGACTTGGAGCTGGTACTGGTCGATGCCGCTCGTGGCCTTGGTAACCGGCGCTGTCTTCCAGCTGGCCCATTGCGCGAGCCCGCCGAGCGTTTGCAAAGCGTTGATGCTGTGTTGTGCAATGGAGCCGCCTCTGACAGCAATGATGGCTATGGAATGCAATTGCGGCCTACTGCGTTGGTCAATGTTCGCTCCGGGGACCGCGTCGGGTTGGGGCACTTTTTGCCAGAGCAGGCGGTACACGCAGTCGCCGGTATCGGCAATCCGCAGCGTTTCTTCAAGACCCTGGAGGCGTTAAACTGGCGCCCGATTCCGCATGCCTTTGCTGATCATGCTGTCTATAGCTCTGCAGAGCTGAATTTCACGCCGCATTTGCCGCTGCTGATGACGGAAAAGGATGCGGTGAAGTGCCGGGCCTTTGCTGCTGCCGACTGGTGGTACTTGGCGGTCGACGCCGTACCCTCGGAGGCCTTCGCCGCCTGGTTCGACGTGCAACTGGCCCGCTTGCTGCCGAACCGCTTCTAACTCCAGGTAGCCCTGCGGCTGCCGACTCAAGGAATTCCCCATGGACCCGAAACTGCTCGACATCCTCGCCTGTCCCCTGTGCAAGGGCCCGTTGAAATTGGCCGACGACAAGAGCGAGCTGATCTGCAAGGCTGATGCCCTGGCCTTTCCTGTACGCGATGGCATCCCAGTGATGTTGGAAGGTGAGGCCCGTCCCCTCAGCGTTGACGAGCGGCTGGATAAATGAGCCAGGCTTTCACCGTCGTCATCCCTGCTCGTTTCGCCTCCACTCGCCTGCCGGGCAAGCCGCTGCAGGACATTGCTGGCAAGCCGATGATCCAGCACGTCTGGGAGCAGGCTCGTCGCAGCGGGGCACAGCGCGTGGTGGTGGCCACTGACGATGCGCGTATTGTCGACGCTTGCCAGACATTCGGCGCTGAAGTGCTGTTGACTCGGGCCGATCATAATTCCGGCACTGACCGTCTGGCCGAGGTTGCCACGCAGCTGGGCCTCACCAACGATGCGATCGTGGTCAATGTGCAGGGCGACGAGCCCTTGATCCCTCCTGCAATCATCGACCAGGTTGCGGCAAACCTGGCTGCGCATCCTGAAGCGGGCATTGCGACCCTGGCTGAGCCAATCCATGAGGCGCAAGCGCTGTTCAATCCCAATGTGGTGAAAGTCGCTACCGACCTGAATGGCCTGGCGCTGACCTTCAGCCGCGCCCCTCTGCCATGGGCTCGGGATGCCTTTGCCGCGAATCCTGACCAACTCCCGGATGATGTCCCGTATCGGCGCCATATCGGCATATACGCCTATCGGGTTGGGTTTCTTCATGACTTCGTGGCCTGGGGACCGTGCTGGCTGGAAAACACCGAGTCTCTGGAGCAGCTGCGCGCGCTCTGGCATGGCGTGCGCATCCACGTAGCTGATGCCCTTGATGCACCGCCGGCAGGTGTCGACACCCCGGAAGACCTTGAGCGCGTCCGGCGCCTGCTAGGTGCCTGATGAAGGTTCTTTTCGTTTGCCTGGGCAATATCTGTCGCTCCCCGACTGCTGAGGGCGTCCTGCGCCACAAGCTGTGGGAAGCTGGCCTTGCTGAGCAGGTGCAAGTCGACTCGGCCGGCACCGGGGATTGGCACGTCGGCAAGGCGCCTGATGCCCGTACCCGTGTCGCGGCCCAGCGCCGTGGCTATGACTTGTCGCAACTGCGCGCTCGTCAGGTGGAGGCTGCTGACTTCGGTCGCTTCGACCTGATTCTCGCCATGGACAAGAGCAACCTGACCAACCTGCAGCGGCTTCGTCCTGGGGCGGGCGCCGAGCTTGACCTTCTTCTGCAGCGCTATGAGCTTGCCCTGGATGAAGTGCCCGACCCCTACTACGGCGGAGAGGATGGCTTCGAGACGGTGCTGGACCTGATCGAGCAGGCTTGCGATGCGCTGATCGATGAAATCAAGGGGCGCTTGTGAGCTTGAATCTGCGCGAGAACGTTTCTCTCAAACCTTTCAATACCTTCGGAGTCGATGTCACCGCACGTCTTTTCACTGAAGCTCATAACGAAGCCGAGGTGCGTCAGGCGCTTCAGGTGGCTGCCAATCGCAGCCTGCCGCTGTTGGTCATCGGCGGTGGCAGCAACTTGCTGTTGACCCGAGACGTGGATGCACTAGTGCTGCGCATGGCCAGTCGGGGGATCCGGATCCTTGCTGACGACGGTATCAGTGTGACGGTGGAAGCCGAAGCGGGGGAAGCCTGGCATCCCTTCGTGCTCTGGAGTCTTGATGAGGGATTGGGGGGGTTGGAAAACCTCAGTCTTATTCCTGGCACTGTTGGTGCTGCCCCGATGCAGAACATTGGGGCCTATGGTGTCGAGCTGAAGGATGTTTTCGCCGGTCTGTCGGCCCTGGACCGGGAGAGCGGTGAGATCCGCGATTTTGATCTCGAGGAATGCGAGTTCGCCTATCGTGACAGTCTATTTAAGCGCGAAGCCAGCCGCTGGCTGATCTTGCGGGTTCGTTTCAGGCTCAGTCGTGTACCGGAATTGCATCTGGATTATGGCCCTGTGCGGCAGTGGCTTCAGGCTGAAGGTGTCGACGCACCGGCGCCACGCGATGTCAGTCGTGCCATCTGTGCGATCCGCAGTGAGAAGCTGCCGGATCCTGCGCAGTTGGGTAACGCCGGGAGTTTCTTCAAGAACCCCTTGGTCAGCGCTGAGCTGGCGCAGCGCCTTCGTGCGGAGTGTGCCGATCTGGTCGCCTATCCGCAGGCAAACGGGCAGGTAAAGCTGGCAGCGGGTTGGTTGATCGAGCGGGCGGGCTGGAAAGGCTTCCGCGAAGGCGATGCGGGCGTTCATCGCTTGCAGGCCTTGGTGCTGGTCAACTATGGAGCTGCCACCGGACCTCAGTTGCATGCGCTGGCGCAGCGCATCCAGACTGACATTGCCGTACGTTTTGGCGTGGAGCTTGAGATGGAGCCGAATGTGATCTGACCAGGCCTGTCGCTGCCTGCCTACGCCAGCAGTCTTCTACTGGGCGTCTACCCACAAAATAACCGGCCTGAAGGCCGGTTATTTATCGATCAGCGCAACTCAGCGGTATTCGCACAGGTACGCAGTATCCTGGGCAACCTTGAGCTGGAACTTGCTGTTCGCCGGAACGGTGAACTGGCTGCCGGCAGCGAAGGTTTCCCAGCTGTCGCTGCCTGGCAGTCTGACGGTCAGGGCGCCAGCGATGACGTGCATTACTTCCAGTTGGCTGGTACCGAATTCATATTCGCCGGCAGCCATGACGCCGATGGTGGCCGGGCCGTCGTTCATGCCGAAGGCGATGGATTTAACGGTGCCGTCGAAGTACTCGTTTACCTTGAACATGCGGGGATCCTGGATAGGGGCTGAAATGGGCCGACAGTATGCCCAACGCGGTTCCCAGCGTCACTAGCCCTGTCGATGGGCTGGAAGGACTAGCGGCAGCAGTCGTGCGGTATTACGTGCGTCTTCGAGGGCTCGGTGCTGTTGGCCCTGGAAGTTCAGGCCGGCAAGCTGCAACGCGGTATTCAACCCTACTGCGCGCTTCAACTGGCGGGCCTCGGCGAAGCGCTGCTTGAGGTTCAAGTGAGGGGCCCCGGCCAGCAGGCTGTTGAGTCCGTGGCGGCGCCAGTCCTGCTCCAGTTGCTTGCGGTCATAGTCGCCCCAGCTGGCCCAACCTGCCAGGCGGGAACGGTGCTTGCCGAGCCAGCGCTCGAACGTCGGCCAGACCTGGGGCAGGGGAGCGGCGCTGTCCACATCAGCTTGGGATATGTGCGTAAGCGCACGACAGAACTGGGTCAGGCAGGGGCGCCGTTGCGGTCGGACAAAGCGCTGGAAGTGGTCAAGCTCATGTCCGTCGGCTGCCACCAGGGTGGCACCGATTTCGATGATCTCCATCTCCTCAAGGGGCCATCCCCCTTCCTCTGTTGTGGCTTCCAGGTCAATAACCAGCCAGTGCGGCATGCGGGTCTCCTTGACAGTGCGGCGCTATTGCCGGCTTGAGGCGAGTATGGAAGCGCTTTCGCGGCGTCGCAAACCACGTGTTAGGCTTCAAGCAGATCGACGATGGAGGTGAGCGATGGCTGATGTAGCGTTTATCGGACTGGGCGTGATGGGATTTCACATGGCCGGTCATCTGGCCTGCGAAGGGCATTCGGTGCGCGTTTTCAACCGCTCTCCGGCCAAGGCCGAGTTATGGTGCGATGAGTTTGGCGGTGATTCATTCCCGACGCCGCGAGAAGCCGCGCAGGGGGCTGACCTCGTCATGGTGTGCGTAGGCAATGACGATGATCTCCGTGCAGTGGTATTAGGCGCGGATGGTGCATTTGCGGGCATGTCGCCCGGCGCCATCCTCGTCGATCACACCACTGCATCGGCTGACGTCGCGCGCGAGTTGGCTGTGCTGGCGGCAGAGCGCGAGCTCGGTTTCCTCGATGCGCCGGTTTCTGGGGGCCAGGCTGGTGCCGAGAGCGGAATGCTGTCAGTGATGGTCGGCGGCGAACAGGTTTTCTACGATCGTGCGGCGCCGGTGCTCGAAAGTTACGCGAAGATGGTTCGCCTCATGGGGCCGGTCGGTAGCGGCCAGTTGACCAAGATGGTCAACCAGATATGCGTCGGCGGCCTGCTGCAGGGCCTGGCCGAAGCCTTGCACTTCGCACAGTGCGCGGGGCTGGATGCCCATGGTGCGATGGCGGTGATCAGCAAAGGAGCAGCCCAGTCGTGGCAGCTGGAGCATCGGCACCAGACCATGCTTGAAGGGGCGTTCGACTTTGGTTTTGCCGTGGACTGGATGCGTAAAGACCTTTCCATCGTCCTGACGGAGGCCGAGCGCAATGGAGCGCAACTGCCGGTTACTGCGCTGATTGATCAGTTCTATGCCGAAGTCCAGGCCATGGGGGGAGGGCGCTGGGATACGTCCAGCCTGATTGCCCGGCTCAAGACTCCTCGTTAATTGGTGCCTGTCTCAGGCGCGGAATATGAAGTAAACCGCGCCTAGCATGCAAAGTCCTGCCCACAGATAGTCGAGCTTGAGTGGCTGCTGCAGGTAAAGGACGCTGAAGGGTACGAACACGGCAAGGGTGATCACTTCCTGCATGATCTTCAACTGGCCAACCTGCATCTCGGTGTAACCGATACGGTTGGCCGGAACCATGATCATGTACTCGAACAGGGCGATGCCCCAGCTGATCAATGCGGCAATCACCCAAGGCTTGGTGTTGAGTGTTTTAAGGTGACCGTACCAGGCAAAGGTCATGAAGATATTGGACAGTGTGAGCAGGGCTGCGGTCTGTATCCATACCGGCATGTGGGGAGGTTCCGCGAAATCAGGGCGCAATAGGCTACTGGCTGTAGGCGCGAGTGAGAAGGGGCCCTCGATGCGTTATTGGCGGATTGTCGTTTGTTTGGCGATGGTGGGGTTGGGAGCTGTAATTGCGGCTATGCGCGCCCAGGAGGCCTGGAGTTCCAGGCCTGTGGTGCTCGAGTTGGTCGTGCCTCCGGCCTTTGTTGTTCCCCGGGACTTCGTTTTCGGTCGATATCGACTCCGCTGGCTTGGGCAGGGCTTCTTTATCCAGGCTCAAAGGTCGTCAGGCGGTCCATTATGGGAAGTGCGAGGCGGGTTCGTTGGTTCCGGAGTTGGCCGGACCAGTGAGCGCGAGGGGTATTGGCAAACGCGGTTGGCCGAGCAGCGGGACCTATCATGCTTCGAGCAGAGCCTGGAAAGCTTCGAGCGCCAAGGGGACAGGTTGATCCTGCGCGGTCATCTGCGTTGTGGCAATGATCAGCTGAGCTCCTACAGCGTGACATTTTCGGATGATCATGAACGTGGGGTGAGGCTGGCGGTTGAGTTGGCGGATACGAGATTCAATCGCCTCTATCTTGGCTGGAGGCGGGGCGGTGGCGAACGGCTATCTGGTCCATCCGGGGCGACACTCCCTGATCGTCGCATCGCGTTTGCCGGACCGGGAGCGAGCCGCGGGAATGTAAATTGCCTGGTGTCGGCATTGCGGAGCTTCTGCACCGAATCCGGCGCCCTCCAGTGGGTTGATCTTCGGGGAAGGGAGGAGGTCCAGCTCGAGGTCCATGCGCGTCACTTGGTGGCGTATCTGTCCGGCGGAGACTCTAGTGCGGCTATGCCAATCCGTCAGGCACCCAAGTAAAATGAGCGCCACTTCAAGCCCCGCTATGGTTTCCGAGGTCCTGACACTATGCAATGCCGTGCTGGATGCGGCGCCTGCTGCATCGCCCCATCAATCAGTTCGCCGATACCTGGTATGCCGGAAGGCAAGCCCGCGGGAGAGCGTTGTCTCCATCTTTCCATGGATAACCTTTGTCAGCTCTTCGGTGATCCGCGTCGTCCAGCAGTGTGCTCGGCCTTCGAGGCTGATCCCGAGGTCTGCGGTCAAAGCCGGGAGGAGGCCCTCCGGCTGCTCGGCTGGCTTGAGTCTGCGACGTCGGTGATACAGCCTATCGGGCAGTCTGTGGCTGTTCCTAACGGATCATGGGGGAAACATGGGGATTTTGAATAGGGCAACCGTGCTTTGCTTGCTTGGATTGCTTGCGGCTGGGGCTGCTGAAGCCGAGGATTGGAAGCTGGTCAAGGATGAGGATGGTATCAAGGTCTATCTCAGCGAAGTACCCGGCTCTCGGTACAAGGCTTATCGTGGGGTAGCGGTCATGAAAACCGATATTGCGAGGTTGCGCCAGCTCCAGGAGGATGTGGTTGGCTCGTGTGCCTGGATTCATGAATGCCAAGAGCAGAGGCTATTGAAGAGTGACGGCGCTCAAAGCTGGACTTATACCCGTTTCAATACGCCGTGGCCGGTCACGCCGCGGGACTCGGTCCTGCATGTCACCTCGCAGCTGGGAGCGGATGGTAGTGTGACGCGGTTGTTGGAGGCTGCGCCGGATTATCTTCCGAAGTCCAAGGGCTTCGTGAGAGTTAATCGCGTTGACGGCTTATGGAGGCTGGTGCCGAAAGGAGTGGGGGAGGTCGAGGTCACCTATCAGGCACATACCGAGCCGGGAGGTAGCGTGCCTTCCTGGCTGGCCAATAGCTTCGTTGTCGATGCGCCGTTCAACACTCTGAAGGCGATGCGTGAGCGTGCTGAGCAGCATTGATGTGTGAAAAGTAAAAAAGGCTGCCATTGGCAGCCTTTTTTCGTTCCGATTGCGTTATCTGCGAGCGTCCAGTTGCACGAAATCGCGCTGTTCGTATCCGGTGTACAGCTGGCGCGGGCGGCCGATCTTGTACGGGCTGGAGAGCATTTCCTTCCAGTGGGAGATCCAGCCGACAGTGCGTGCCAGGGCGAAGATCACGGTGAACATGCTGGTTGGGATGCCAATGGCCTTCAGGATGATGCCCGAGTAGAAGTCCACGTTCGGGTAGAGGTTGCGCTCCTTGAAGTAAGGATCGTTACGTGCAATCTCTTCCAGCTTCATTGCCAGTTCCAGCTGTGGATCGTTGATGCCGAGTTCAGCAAGAACTTCGTCGCAGGTCTGCTTCATGACCTTGGCGCGGGGGTCAAAGTTCTTGTAGACGCGGTGGCCGAAGCCCATCAGCTTGAACGGGTCATTCTTGTCCTTGGCCTTCGCCACGAACTTCTCGATATTGGAGACGTCACCGATCTCGTCCAGCATGGTCAGCACGGCTTCGTTGGCACCACCGTGAGCCGGACCCCAGAGCGCAGCGATGCCGGCGGCGATACAGGCGAAGGGGTTGGCGCCAGAGGAGCCGGCCAGTCGTACGGTGGAGGTGGATGCGTTCTGCTCATGGTCGGCGTGCAGGATGAAGATACGATCCATTGCGCGAGCCAGCACTGGGCTGATCGGTTTGATCTCGGCCGGGGTGTTGAACATCATGTGCAGGAAGTTTTCTGCGTAATTCAGGTCGTTACGCGGATACATCATCGGCTGGCCCATGGAGTACTTGTAGGCCATGGCGGCGATGGTCGGCATCTTGGCGACCAGGCGCATCGCCGATACTTCGCGGTGCTGCGGATTATTGATGTCCAGGGAGTCGTGGTAGAAGGCGGAGAGCGCGCCTACTACACCGCACATGATCGCCATGGGGTGGGCGTCACGACGGAAGCCGTTGAAGAAGCTCTTCAGCTGCTCGTGAACCATGGTGTGGTTCTTGATGGTGCCTACGAACTGGGCCTTCTGGTCTGCGTTCGGCAGTTCGCCGTTCAGCAGCAGGTAGCAGGTCTCCAGGTAGTCGGACTTCTCCGCGAGCTGCTCGATCGGGTAACCGCGGTGGAGCAATACGCCCTTGTCGCCGTCGATGTAGGTGATTTTCGACTCGCAAGAGGCGGTCGACATAAAGCCAGGATCAAAGGTGAAGCAGCCCGTGGCGGTAAGGCCCCGCACATCGACTACATCGGGACCCACGGTACCGGACAGAACGGGCAGCTCGACGGGGGCTGCGCCCTCGATGATCAACTGCGCTTTTTTGTCAGCCATAGCGGCCTCCTAGTTATGCTTGAAATCATCAGACAGCCCCCCACGCAGGGCCCGGAACACTATAGAGAGATAAATTTGAATGTCAATTTGAAGAAACCCATACAGCAGAGGGGTTTGCGCGGGTTTTTTGTGGAAAAAAGCGGGCTATTTACGCCTTTTGCATAGGCAGCGCAATCCGCTTTTAGGGGCAGGACTTCGCATTGTCATTAGTCTGCTAACTGTCTATACTCAGCGCCCGATCGCCAGGGGCCTTGCGCCCATATTCTGGAGGTCGGCACTCCCTTTGGTGAGGGGTACCTGATCAGTGCACTTCCCGACAACTTGCCCTGTTTGTTAGGGGCCTCAGTGTGAAAAAAAGCCGTGAATAGCCAACGACCTGTAAACCTAGATCTCAGGACCATCAAACTCCCCATCACTGCTTACACGTCCATCCTGCATCGTATTTCTGGCGTCATTCTCTTTGTCGGCATTGCCGTGCTGCTTTATGCGCTCGACAAATCGCTGGGCTCTGAGGAAGGCTTCGAGCAGGTGAAAGCGTGTTTGACCAGCGCGCTGGCCAAGTTTGTGATTTGGGGCCTCCTATCCGCACTTCTTTATCACCTGGTCGCCGGCGTGCGCCACCTGGTAATGGATGCGGGCGTCGGCGAGACGCTCGAGGGCGGCAAGCTGGGCTCGAAAATCGTCATCGCCGTTTCCGCGGTGCTGATCGTGCTGCTGGGGGTGTGGGTATGGTAACCAATGTCACGAACTTCTCGCGTTCTGGCCTCTATGATTGGATGGCTCAGCGCGTTTCCGCTGTCGTTCTCGCGGCTTTCTTTCTCTTCTTGCTGGGCTATCTGGTATTCAATCCAGGTCTGACCTATGCCGAATGGCATGGCCTGTTCTCCCACACTTGGATGCGTATCTTCAGTCTGCTGGCCCTTGTTGCCCTCAGCGTTCACGCGTGGGTCGGCATGTGGACCATCTCCACTGACTACCTGACGCCCATGGCGCTAGGTAAGGCGGCGACTGTAGTGCGTTTCCTCTTCCAGGCGGTATGCGGCATGGCAATGTTCGCGTTCTTCGTCTGGGGTGTGCAGATTCTCTGGGGTGTCTGATCCATGGCTAGCATTCGTACTCTCTCTTTTGACGCCATCATCGTAGGTGGTGGTGGTGCCGGCATGCGCGCGGCACTGCAACTGGCGCAGGGCGGCCACAAGACTGCTGTGGTCACCAAGGTTTTCCCAACCCGTTCCCACACTGTTTCCGCCCAGGGTGGGATCACTTGTGCCATTGCTTCGGCCGACCCGAATGATGATTGGCGCTGGCATATGTACGACACCGTCAAGGGCTCCGACTACATCGGTGACCAGGATGCCATCGAATATATGTGCTCCGTTGGCCCTGAGGCCGTGTTCGAGCTGGAACACATGGGTCTGCCTTTCTCCCGCACAGAACAGGGTCGTATCTACCAGCGTCCATTCGGCGGTCAGTCCAAGGACTTTGGCAAGGGTGGTCAGGCCGCCCGTACCTGTGCTGCGGCCGACCGTACCGGTCACGCCCTGCTGCATACGCTGTATCAGGCCAACCTGAAGAGCGGCACTTCGTTCCTCAACGAGTGGTATGCCGTTGATCTGGTGAAAAACCAGGATGGCGCCATCGTGGGCATCATCGCGATCTGCCTTGAGACCGGTGAAACCGTCTACATCCGCTCCAAAGCCGTGGTCTTGGCTACTGGTGGCGCTGGCCGCATTTATGCGTCCACCACCAACGCCCTGATCAACACTGGTGATGGCGTGGGCATGGCCCTGCGTGCCGGTGTTCCGGTGCAGGACATCGAAATGTGGCAGTTCCACCCCACTGGCATCGCCGGTGCTGGCGTGCTGGTGACCGAAGGCTGCCGTGGCGAGGGTGGCTACCTGATCAACAAGCATGGTGAGCGCTTCATGGAGCGTTATGCTCCGAACGCCAAGGACCTGGCTGGTCGTGACGTTGTCGCGCGCTCCATGGTCAAGGAAGTCATCGCTGGCAACGGCTGTGGCCCGGATGGTGATCACGTGCTGCTGAAGCTGGATCACTTGGGTGAGGATGTGCTGCACAGCCGTCTGCCGGGCATCTGCGAACTGTCCAAGACCTTCGCGCACGTCGACCCTGTTGTTGCGCCGATCCCGGTTATCCCGACCTGCCACTACATGATGGGCGGCGTTGCCACCAACATTCATGGTCAGGCCATCACCCAGGATGCCAACGGCAACGACAAGATCGTTGAAGGCCTGTTTGCTGTGGGTGAAGTGGCTTGCGTTTCGGTCCATGGCGCCAACCGCCTGGGCGGCAACTCGCTGCTCGACCTGGTGGTATTTGGCCGCGCTGCAGGCCTGCACTTGGAGAAAGCCCTCAAGGAAGGTATCGAGCACCGCGGTGCCAGCGAAACCGACCTGGAGCTGTCGCTCAAGCGCCTTTCCGGTGTGAACGAGCGCACCAGTGGCGAAGACGTCGCGCCGCTGCGTAAAGAGCTGCAAAACTGCATGCAGAACTACTTCGGTGTGTTCCGCACCGGCGAATACATGCAGAAGGGCATTGCCCAGCTGGCCGAGCTGCGCGAGCGAATCGCCAAGGTGAAGATCGCCGACAAGAGCCAGGCTTTCAACACCGCGCGCATCGAGGCGCTGGAACTGCAAAACCTGCTCGAAGTGGCCGAGGCTACCGCCGTCGCCGCCGAGGTCCGCAAAGAGTCCCGCGGTGCTCACGCCCGCGAAGACTTCGAAGATCGCGACGACGAGAACTGGCTGTGCCACACCCTGTACTTCCCGGGTGAGAAGCGCGTTACCAAACGCTCCGTCAACTTCACGCCGAAGACCGTTCCGGCGTTCGAACCCAAAGTACGTACTTATTAAGGGTGGCCGATATGTCGCAAGCCAACATTCTCACTGTAAGCGTTTATCGCTACAACCCTGATCAGGACGCTGCGCCGTTCATGCAGGACTTCCAGGTCGATACCGCCGGCAAGGACATCATGGTCCTCGACGTGCTAGCGCTGATCAAAGAGCAGGACGAGGGCTTCTCCTACCGTCGCTCCTGCCGTGAAGGTGTCTGCGGTTCCGATGGTATGAACATCAACGGCAAGAACGGTCTCGCCTGCATCACCCCGCTGACTGCTGCCGGGCTGCGTGGCGGCAAGCTGGTGATCCGCCCGCTGCCGGGGCTGCCGGTCATTCGTGACCTGGTGGTCGATATGAGCATCTTCTACAAGCAGTACGAGAAGGTGAAGCCTTTCCTGCAGAACGACACGCCCGCTCCGGCGATCGAGCGTCTGCAGTCGCCGGAACAACGAGAGAAGCTGGATGGTCTGTACGAGTGCATCCTGTGCGCTTGCTGCTCGACTTCCTGCCCGTCGTTCTGGTGGAACCCGGACAAGTTCCTCGGTCCAGCTGCACTGCTGCAAGCCTACCGTTTCCTGGCTGACAGCCGTGACACCAAGACTGAAGAGCGTCTGGCTGCGCTGGACGATCCGTTCAGTGTGTTCCGCTGCCGCGGCATCATGAACTGCGTCAACGTCTGCCCCAAGGGTCTGAACCCGACCAAGGCAATCGGTCACGTACGTAACATGCTGCTGCAGAGCGGTACCTGATCGACTGTTATACCCGTAAGACCTGCGATACCGGTTTGTTGCCGGTATCGCAGTAAAACCAGGAGCGCAGCTCACAAAGCCGTGCTCCTTATTTGAAAAATATATAGATGACCAGCAGGGGCAACCGGGCTGGTGCCCGGACTATCTGCGGGATCCTCGGTGGCTTTACCGAAGTCGCTATGCCAGGACTTCAAAGCCCGATGCGGTTTCCACGCCGGTGGTGTCCCCTTATCGAGGGTGACCAAGCATGCAAGAAAGCGAAATGCAGCGCATGTGGAACAGCGCCCACCTATCCGGTGGTAACGCTGCCTATGTGGAAGAGCTCTATGAGCTCTACCTGCACGATCCCAACGCTGTGCCAGAAGAGTGGCGCACTTACTTCCAGAAGTTGCCGGCTGACGGCAGCCTCGCCACTGATGTCTCGCATTCTACTGTACGCGATCATTTCGTCCTGCTCGCCAAGAACCAGCGCCGTGCTCAGCCGGTCTCCGCTGGTACTGTGAGCAGCGAGCATGAGAAGAAGCAGGTCGAAGTCCTTCGCCTGATCCAGGCATTCCGCATGCGGGGCCATCAGGCTTCTGCACTCGATCCGCTTGGTCTCTGGAAACGCCCGGCGCCTGCCGACCTTTCCATTCGTCACTACGGCCTGACCGATGCTGACCTCGACACCACCTTCCGCACCGGTGAGCTCTACATCGGCAAGGAGGAGGCGACCCTACGCGAGATTCAGCAAACGCTCAATGATACATATTGCCGCACCATCGGCGCCGAGTTCACCCACATCGTCGATTCCGAGCAGCGCAAGTGGTTCCAGCAGCGCTTGGAAAGCGTGCGTGGGCGTCCGATGTTTTCGGCAGAAGTACAGGGGCACCTGCTGGAACGTCTGACTGCTGCCGAGGGCCTCGAGAAGTATCTGGGTACCAAGTACCCGGGCACCAAGCGTTTCGGCCTCGAGGGTGGTGAGAGCCTGATCCCGCTGCTGGATGAGATCATCCAGCGCTCCGGCTCCTACGGCCTGCAGGAAATCGTCATCGGTATGGCCCACCGAGGTCGTCTGAATGTCCTGGTCAATACCTTCGGCAAGAACCCGCGCGACCTATTCGACGAGTTCGAAGGCAAGAAGACCGAGGGCCTGAGCTCCGGTGACGTGAAGTACCACCAGGGTTTTTCTTCCAACGTCATGACTCCGGGTGGCGAAGTGCACTTGGCGCTGGCGTTCAACCCGTCCCACCTGGAAATCGTCTCTCCGGTAGTGGAAGGCTCCGTACGTGCCCGTCAGGATCGCCGCCAGGACAAGACTGGCGACAAGGTGCTGCCGATCTCCATCCATGGCGACGCGGCCTTTGCCGGCCAAGGCGTGGTCATGGAAACCTTCCAGATGTCGCAGACCCGGGGTTACAAGACGGGCGGCACCATCCACATCGTCATCAACAACCAGGTAGGCTTCACCACCAGCCGTCCAGAGGATTCGCGTTCCACTGAGTACTGCACCGACGTGGCGAAGATGATCCAGGCGCCGATCCTGCACGTGAACGGCGATGATCCGGAAGCGGTCCTGTTCGTGACCCAGCTGGCCGTCGACTATCGCATGCAGTTCAAGCGTGACGTGGTCATCGACTTGGTTTGCTACCGTCGTCGCGGCCACAACGAGGCCGATGAGCCGAGTGGTACTCAGCCATTGATGTATCAGCAAATCTCCAAGCAGCGCACGACCCGTGAGCTCTACGCTGATGCGCTGACCCAGTCGAACGTCCTCGACACGGCTGCTGTGCAGGCCAAGATCGATGAATATCGTGCTGCCCTGGATAACGGTCAGCATGTCGTCAAGAGCCTGGTCAAGGAGCCCAACAAGGAGCTGTTCGTCGATTGGCGCCCCTACCTCGGCCATGCCTGGACCGCCCGTCACGACACCAGCTTCGATCTCAAGACCCTGCAGGATCTCTCTGCCAAGCTGCTGGAAATGCCGGAAGGCTTCGTGGTCCAGCGCCAGGTTGCGAAGATCCTCGAAGACCGCCAGAAGATGGGCGCGGGCGCGATGCCGATCAACTGGGGCTATGCCGAGACAATGGCCTACGCCACCTTGTTGTTCGAGGGCCATCCGGTTCGCATCACCGGCCAGGACGTTGGTCGCGGCACCTTCTCGCACCGCCATGCTGCGTTGCACAACCAGAAGGAGGCCGGTACCTACCTGCCGTTACAGCACCTGTACGACGCCCAGCCGAAGTTTGATCTTTACGACTCCTACCTTTCGGAAGAGGCCGTACTGGCGTTCGAATACGGTTATTCGACCACCATGCCTAATGCACTGGTGATCTGGGAAGCCCAGTTCGGTGATTTCGCCAACGGTGCCCAGGTGGTGATCGACCAGTTCATCACCAGCGGCGAGCACAAGTGGGGGCGTCTCTGCGGCCTGACCATGCTGCTGCCGCACGGCTACGAAGGGCAGGGCCCGGAGCACTCCTCTGCGCGCCTGGAGCGCTACCTGCAACTGTGCGCCGAACACAACATCCAGGTGTGTGTTCCGACGACTCCGGCCCAGGTCTACCACATGCTGCGCCGCCAGGTGATCCGCCCGTTGCGCAAGCCGCTGGTGGCCCTGACGCCCAAGTCGCTGCTGCGCCACAAACTGGCGATCTCCACGCTGGAGGATCTGGCAGAAGGCTCGTTCCAGACCGTCATTGACGAGATCGACCCGATTGAGCCGAAGAAGGTCGAGCGCGTCGTCCTGTGCAGCGGCAAGGTCTACTACGACCTGCTGGAGAAGCGCCGTGCCGAAGGTCGCGAAGACATCGCCATCGTTCGGATCGAACAGCTTTATCCGTTCCCTGAGGACGACCTGGCCGAGGTACTTGCCCAGTACAAGAACCTCAAGCACATCGTGTGGTGCCAGGAAGAGCCGATGAACCAGGGCGCCTGGTACTGCAGTCAGCATCACATGCGTCGCGTCGCCAGCGCCCACAAGAAAGGCCTGTTCCTCGAGTACGCCGGCCGTGAAGGTTCGGCAGCTCCGGCCTGCGGTTACGCCTCGATGCACGCCGAGCAGCAGGAAAAACTGCTGCAGGATGCCTTTACTGTTTAACGCTTCGCGCAGAAGAAACCGAATCAGATAGGAAACTCACAGAATGGCTATCGAGATCAAAGCCCCAACCTTCCCGGAATCGGTCGCTGACGGCACCGTTGCCACCTGGCACAAGAAGCCGGGCGATGCGGTCAAGCGCGACGAACTGATCGTCGACATCGAAACCGACAAAGTCGTGATGGAAGTGTTGGCCGAGGCCGACGGCGTGCTGACCGAAATCGTCAAGAACGAGGGTGACACTGTCCTCAGTGGCGAACTGCTCGGCAAACTGAACGCTGGTGGCGCCGCTGCTGCAGCACCTGCCGCTGCAGCCCAGGCAGCCGCGCCTGCTGCTCCGACCGTCGCTCCCGTAGCCGCCGATGATGCGATCCTTTCGCCAGCCGCGCGCAAGCTCGCCGAAGAGAATGGAATCGACCCGAACAGCATCGCTGGCACCGGCAAGGGTGGTCGTGTGACCAAGGAAGACGTCGTCGCCGCCGTTGAAGCCAAGAAATCCGCCCCGGCTGCGCCGGCTGCCAAGCCGGCCGCTCCGGCCAGCGAAGCCCCGATCTTTGCAGCAGGTGACCGCGTTGAGAAGCGCGTGCCAATGACCCGCCTGCGTGCCAAGGTCGCCGAACGTCTGGTTGAAGCACAGTCCACCATGGCCATGCTGACGACCTACAACGAAGTCAACATGAAGCCGGTCATGGACCTGCGCGCCAAGTACAAGGATCTGTTCGAGAAGAAGCACAACGGCGTTCGCCTTGGCTTCATGTCCTTCTTCGTGAAGGCCGCCACCGAGGCGCTGAAGCGCTTCCCGGGTGTCAATGCTTCCATCGACGGCAACGACATTGTTTACCACGGCTACCAAGACATCGGTGTTGCGGTATCCAGCGACCGTGGCTTGGTGGTACCGGTGCTGCGCAACGCCGAGTTCATGAGCCTGGCCGAGATCGAAGGCGGTATCGCCGATTTCGGCAAGAAGGCCAAGGCCGGAAAGCTGACCATCGAAGAGATGACGGGTGGCACCTTCACAATCTCCAACGGTGGGGTGTTCGGTTCGCTGCTCTCCAGCCCGATCGTCAATCCTCCGCAAACTGCGATCCTTGGCATGCACAAGATCCAGGAGCGCCCGATGGCTGTGAATGGCCAGGTCGTGATCCTGCCGATGATGTACCTTGCGCTGTCCTACGATCACCGCCTGATCGATGGCAAGGAAGCTGTAAGCTTCCTGGTTACCATCAAGGACCTGCTGGAAGACCCGGCTCGTCTGCTGCTCGACATCTGATCGGCAGTCTCTCCAACGGCGGCCCCCCATACAGGGGCCGTCCGGTTTCATACGAGAAGGAATGAGTTATGACCCAGAAATTCGACGTGGTAGTGATTGGTGCGGGCCCAGGTGGCTACGTGGCAGCCATCAAGGCGGCTCAGCTCGGTCTCAAGACCGCCTGCATCGAGAAGTACCAGGACAAGGATGGCAAGACCGCGCTGGGCGGCACCTGCCTGAACGTCGGCTGCATTCCGTCGAAGGCGCTGCTGGACAGCTCCTACAAGTATCACGAGGCCCATGAAGGCTTCAAAGTCCACGGAATCGAAACCAAGGGCGTCACCATCGACGTACCGGCGATGATCGGTCGCAAGAACACTATCGTCAAAAACCTGACTGGTGGCGTGGCCACCCTGTTCAAGGCCAACGGCGTGACCCTGCTGGAAGGCCACGGCAAGCTGCTGGCCAACAAGCAGGTGGAAGTGACCGGTTCCGATGGCAAGGTGCAGATCGTCGAAGCCGAGAACGTGATCCTCGCCTCCGGCTCCAAGCCGGTCGACATTCCGCCGGCCCCGGTAGATCAGGACGTGATCGTCGACTCCACCGGTGCCCTGGAATTCCAGTCCGTACCGAAGAAGCTGGGCGTTATCGGCGCTGGTGTAATCGGCCTTGAGCTGGGCTCGGTATGGGCGCGTCTGGGCGCTGAAGTGACCGTCATCGAAGCCTTGGACAAGTTTCTCCCGGCTGCCGACGATCAGATCGCCAAGGAAGCCCTGAAGATCCTCACCAAGCAGGGTCTGCAGATTCGTCTGGGTGCTCGCGTGACCGGCTCAGAAGTCAAGAAGAAGCAGGTTACCGTTAACTTCACTGACGCCCAAGGCGAGCAGAAGCTGACTTTCGACAAGCTGATCGTTGCTGTCGGCCGTCGCCCGGTGACCACCGACCTCCTGGCTGCAGACAGCGGCGTAACCATGGACGAGCGTGGCTTCATCTACGTCGACGACTTCTGCGCGACCAGCGCTCCGGGCGTTTACGCCATCGGTGACGTCGTTCGTGGCGCGATGCTGGCCCACAAGGCGTCGGAAGAGGGCATCATGGTCGCCGAGCGTATCGCTGGCCACAAAGCCCAGATGAACTACGACCTGATCCCATCTGTCATCTACACCCACCCGGAAATCGCATGGGTCGGCAAGACGGAGCAGGCGCTGAAGGCCGAAGGCGTTGAAGTCAACGTCGGCACCTTCCCGTTCGCAGCCAGCGGCCGCGCCATGGCGGCCAACGATACCGCCGGTCTGGTCAAGGTCATCGCCGACGCCAAGACCGACCGCGTCCTGGGCGTTCATGTGATTGGCCCGAGCGCTGCTGAGCTGGTCCAGCAAGGGGCCATCGGTATGGAGTTCGGCACCAGTGCCGAAGACCTCGGCATGATGGTCTTCTCCCACCCGACGCTCTCCGAAGCTCTGCACGAAGCGGCGCTTGCTGTTAACGGCCACGCGATTCACATCGCCAACCGCAAGAAGCGCTAAGCAGTATCCCCCAGCGTCGGCCGCGCGCGTGTCTTCGCTGGGATGAGGAACCACGGTGGGCTGCCCGTCGTGAGCTTTCGGGCTCGCCGCGGAAAGCCCGCCGGATTGCCTTCACTGGCAGTCACAGGTGGCGCGGCACCACGAATGCAGCGCCGAATGCGCAATACCTAAACGAAGACGGTAGACAAGCATGAATCTCCACGAGTATCAGGGTAAGCAGCTGTTCGCTGAATACGGCCTGCCCGTATCCAAGGGCTTTGCCGTAGACACCCCGGAAGAAGCCGCAGAAGCCTGCGATAAAATCGGTGGCAGCGAATGGGTTGTGAAGGCCCAGGTCCACGCAGGCGGCCGCGGTAAAGCGGGCGGCGTGAAGCTGGTCAAGAGCAAGGAAGATGCCAAGGCCTTCGCAGCCAACTGGCTGGGCAAGCGCCTGGTGACCTATCAGACTGACGCCAATGGTCAGCCGGTCAGCAAAATCCTGGTCGAATCCTGCACCGACATCGCCAAGGAACTGTACCTGGGCGCCGTGGTAGATCGTTCCAGCCGCCGTATCGTGTTCATGGCCTCCACTGAGGGTGGCGTGGACATCGAGAAAGTTGCCCACGAGACTCCCGAGAAGATCCTCAAGGCCACCATTGACCCGCTGGTCGGCGCTCAGCCCTACCAGGGCCGCGAGCTGGCATTCCAGCTGGGCCTGGAAGGTGACCAGGTCAAGCAGTTCACCCACATCTTCGTTGGCCTGGCCAAGCTGTTCCAGGACTATGACCTGGCCCTGCTGGAAGTGAACCCGCTGGTGATCAAGGCCGACGGCAACCTGCACTGCCTGGACGCCAAGATCAACATCGACAGCAACGCCATGTACCGTCAGCCCAAGCTGCGTGCCATGCACGACCCGTCCCAGGACGACGCTCGTGAAGCCCATGCGCAGAAGTGGGAACTGAACTACGTAGCGCTGGAAGGTAACATCGGTTGCATGGTCAACGGTGCTGGCCTGGCCATGGGTACCATGGACATCGTCAACCTCCACGGTGGCAAGCCGGCCAACTTCCTCGACGTTGGCGGCGGTGCAACCAAGGAGCGCGTAACCGAAGCGTTCAAGATCATCCTCTCCGACAGCAACGTGAAAGCCGTTCTGGTGAACATCTTCGGCGGCATCGTTCGCTGCGACATGATCGCCGAAGGCATCATCGGTGCCGTGAAGGAAGTTGGCGTCAAGGTTCCGGTCGTCGTCCGTCTGGAAGGCAACAACGCTGAACTCGGCGCCAAAGTGCTGGCCGAGAGCGGTCTGAACATCATCGCGGCGACCAGCCTGACCGACGCTGCACAGCAGGTCGTCAAGGCCGCGGAGGGCAAGTAATGAGCGTCCTGATCAATAAAGACACCAAAGTCATCTGCCAAGGCTTCACCGGTAGCCAGGGTACTTTCCACTCCGAACAAGCCATCGCCTACGGCACCAAGATGGTCGGCGGTGTGACTCCCGGCAAGGGCGGTACCACCCACCTGGGCCTACCGGTGTTCAACACCGTCAAGGAAGCCGTTGAAGCCACCGGTGCAGACGCTTCGGTGATCTACGTTCCGGCTCCGTTCTGCAAGGACTCCATCCTTGAAGCGGCCAACGGCGGCATCAAGCTGATCGTCTGCATCACCGAAGGCATTCCGACCATTGACATGCTGGAAGCCAAGGTCAAGTGCGACGAGCTGGGCGTACGCCTGATCGGTCCAAACTGCCCGGGCGTGATCACTCCCGGCGAGTGCAAGATCGGCATCATGCCGGGTCACATCCACCTGCCGGGCAAGGTAGGCATCGTGTCGCGTTCCGGCACCCTGACCTACGAAGCCGTGAAGCAGACCACCGATGCCGGCTTCGGCCAGTCCACCTGCGTGGGCATCGGCGGTGACCCGATCCCAGGCTCCAACTTCATCGATATCCTGAAGCTGTTCCAGGAAGATCCGAAGACCGAAGCGATCGTCATGATCGGTGAGATCGGTGGTTCCGCCGAGGAAGAGGCTGCTGCGTTTATCAAGGCGAACGTGACCAAGCCGGTGGTGTCCTACATCGCCGGTGTGACTGCCCCTCCGGGCAAGCGCATGGGTCACGCCGGCGCCATCATCTCCGGTGGCAAAGGCACTGCGGACGAGAAGTTCGCTGCGCTGCAGGACGCTGGTGTGAAAACCGTGCGTTCCCTGGCCGACATCGGCAAGGCCCTGGCCGAGCTGACTGGCTGGGAAGTCAAGAACGCCTAAGGCATTCTGACTCAAGCAAAGGCCACCCCTTGTGGTGGCCTTTGCTTTTCTGGTGCAACCATTCGTTGTGCAAGGGAAACCGTTTGTCAGCTGAGCGACAGAAAAGGTTGCTATGCCGACAACCTGATCCACGTCAGGTGCAACTCGAAGTAAAATCATCAACCTTGCAATTCCCTTGCTCGCCACGCTCCAAAAGAGCGCAGGCGGGGCACTAGCGATCAATCCCAAACGGATGGATGACGTTTCCCCAACTCCACGGGAAACCCTTCGGAACTTATGAATTTCTGCCAGCGGTATTCCCCTTTATGACTCGATTGAAAGGTCTGGACCTTCTAGCCCTTGGCTTCATGACATTTGCGCTTTTCCTGGGCGCAGGAAACATCATCTTTCCGCCGAGTGCCGGCTTGGCAGCAGGCGAGAACGTCTGGCGTGCGGCTGCGGGTTTCCTGCTCACGGGCGTCGGTCTGCCGCTGTTGACGGTGATCGCGCTGGCCCGCGTGGGCGGCGGTATGGATCGCCTGACGGCTCCCTTGGGCCGGCGCGCGGGTCTGCTGTTTGCCGTGGCCGTATATCTGGCTATTGGCCCACTTTTCGCCACGCCCCGTACTGCCGTGGTGTCCTTTGAAATGGGGGTCGCCCCATTCACCGGAGAAAGCAGCCTGGCGCTGTTCCTCTACAGTGCGGCCTATTTCGCTGCAGTGCTCTTCCTGGCCTTGAATCCAGGAAAGCTGGTCGATAGCGTCGGCAAATTAATTACACCGGTGTTGCTTTCGGCGCTGCTTGTGTTGGGTGGTGCTGCATTGTTCGCACCTGCTGGCGCCATTGGCAGCAGTTCCGCCGAGTACCAGGCCGCTCCGCTGGTTGAGGGTTTCCTACAGGGCTACCTCACCATGGATACGCTGGGCGCGCTGGTTTTTGGCATTGTCATCGCGACTGCCATTCGCGACCACGGCGTCAAGGACTCGAGCCTGGTAACCCGCTATTCGGTGATTGCCGGGGCTATCGCCGCCTTGGGCCTATGCCTGGTCTACCTGGCGCTCTTCTACCTTGGCGCAACCAGCCAGGGGATTGCCGGTGAAGCGCAGAACGGGGTGCAGATCCTTACCGCCTATGTGCAGCACACCTTTGGGGTGGCGGGTAGCCTGCTGTTGGCTGTGGTCATTACCCTGGCGTGCCTGACTACTGCGGTTGGTCTGCTGACTGCCTGTGGTGAATTCTTCAGTGGAATGCTGCCGCTGTCTTACCGCACTGTCGTCATCGTATTCGGTCTGTTCAGCCTGGGAGTGGCCAACCAGGGCCTGACCCAGTTGATAAGCCTCTCGGTACCCGTCCTTGTTGGCTTGTATCCGCTGGCCATCGTACTGGTGGCTTTGAGCCTTATGGACCGTTTTTGGCTCGACCCACGCCGTGTCTTTGTACCAACCATGGCGGTAGCGCTGTTGTTCGGTTTGGTGGATGGGCTGACGGCAGCCGGTTTTGCTGGTCTGGTTCCGGCAATGTTTGCTGGCTTGCCACTGGCTGGCCAGAGCCTGGGCTGGCTGATGCCAGTTCTGATGACGCTCACTGTCGCGGTGCTGGTCGATCGTTTGATGGGGCGGAGGTTGCCAGCACCTGCCTGAGCACGATTCTGTCAGCCAAAAAGGCCACCCACCGGGTGGCCTTTTTCTTGGCGCCCGGAGTGACTTCTCACGGTTATAATTCGCGCCGCTTTTACAAGGAATCCGCATGTCGACCATTCTGCGCAACCTACCGCACTTGCTGGCCATCCTCTGGTTCATCGCCTGCTGGGTTGGCTACACCCGTTACGCGATCTGGAAGGCTAAGGACACAGCCTGCCTGGCCTCGGTCCTGCACCTGTATCGCGAAGACTGGATGCGCCGGGTATTGCTGCGTGACAACCGCATTGCCGATGCCAGCGTGATTGGCAATCTGGAGCGCAATGCTTCGTTCTTCGCATCAAGCACCCTAATCATCCTGGCTGGCATCCTCACCGTACTTGGCTCAACGGATCGCGCGGTGTCGGTGCTGGCTGATCTGCCATTCGTGCAGACCGCCAGCCGAGGAATCTCCGAACTGAAGCTGTTGGGGCTGGCAGTGGTGTTCGTGTATGCCTTCTTCACTTTCAGCTGGTGTATGCGTCAGTACAACTTCGCAGCAGTATTGGTGGGCTCGGCGCCGATGGTTGGTGAGAAACACATTACCGAACAGGAGCGCAAGGCGTTTGCCGAGCGAGCGGCGCGTGTAGTGTCGCTGGCCGCCAACCAGTTCAACTTCGGATTGCGCAGCTACTATTTCGGTTTGGCGATGTTGGCTTGGTTTATCAACCCTTGGTTTTTCATGATTGCGACCACGGGTGTCGTGCTCGTGCTGTATCGCCGTGAGTTTCACTCTGATGTGTTGGAAGTAATGGTCTACACCCCGACGCAGCCGCTGGATGTTCCGAAGGAGAAGATGGAATGAGCATCCCGTTCTGGTGCCTGTTCATCGCCGCCTTGCTGATCTACGTGGCAAGGGCGCCAGTTGCCAAGGCGATGCAGAAGGAGGGTGGTTACGATAATCGCAACCCGCGAGCTCAGCAGGCACAGCTCAAGGGCTTCGGTGCCAGGGCATTGGCTGCACACCAGAACAGCATCGAAATATTTCCGTTGTTCGCCGCAGGGGTCCTGATGGCCCACGTAACCCAGACCCAGGGTTATTTCGTCGATCTGCTGGCAGTCGTCTTCATCCTTTCACGGATTCTCTACCTGTTTCTATACTGGCGCGATCTGGCTACCGCGCGCAGTACTACCTGGGTGGTTGGATTGGTCTGCTGCCTGTTGTTGATGCTCAGCCCTGCGCTCTAAATGACAAGGCCCGCATAAGCGGGCCTTGTCGTTCCAAGAGGTAGGAGCCTTACTGGGCTTCCTCTTCCGGAGCGGCTGGAGCAGTGCTCGGAGCTGCCGGGGCAGGCTCGCTGGCGGGCGGCGTAGCAGCCTCAGGTGCAGCAGGTGCGGCTGGAGCGCTCGGCTGGGTTTCGGTTGCCGGTGCAGCCGGGGCCTGGGCCTCTTCCTTTTTATCGCAGGCAGCAAGACCAAGGCTGGCAGCCAGCAGCAGGGCGAGAGACAGGGTTTTTTTCATCGTTGGGCCTCCATGTAGGGCTTTCCTCGTAGATAGCCCTTTGAGTTTCGGTTCGGCTTCTAAGTTCAATAAATCTTTTCGGACTGATCAATCTGAAGTTTGTCCGCGGCATGGAGGTATGGGGCAGGGTATGATTCGGATCTTTGCCCATTCTCCGCCCAGGTTGCTGTCATGACGGAAAACACTCTTATCGAACAGGCCAGGCGCTTTCTCTCGGCGCTGCGCCATTGCCAGGTGCTCGGTCTCAGTGTTCAGGATGCGACGCCACAAGGCCTTACCCTGCGCTTGCCTTACAGTGATTCCATCATTGGGAATCCGGAAACCGGTGTGATCCACGGTGGAGCCATCACTACTTTGATGGATACCACCTGCGGCATTTCGACTGTTTGCGTGCTGCCTGAGTTCGAAATCTGCCCAACTCTCGATCTGCGTATCGACTATATGCACCCGGCTGAGCCAAATAGGGATGTTTTCGGATTCGCTGAGTGCTACCGGGTCACGCCGAACGTCATCTTCACTCGGGGTTACGCTTATCAGGACGACCCCAAGCAGCCGATTGCGCACGTGGTGGGCGCTTTCATGCGAATGGGCAAAGCCGTCCAGGGCGGTATCAAATTGCACAGTGAAGCCAAGCGGGGGGCTGCTCAATGAGCCTCGATCTCAATGCATTGGTGCGCGAAGCCCACGAGCAGAACAACTACGATTCGCTGATCAGCCTCATTCCCTATGCCCGCTTGATCGGTATCGAGTGCTTGCGCTTGGGCGAGGATGTGGTTTTTCGCCTACCGGCGAACAAGGACAACATCGGCAATCCCACTTTGCCTGCCATTCACGGCGGCGTAATAGCAGGCTTCATGGAGCATGCGGCAATGCTTCACCTGTTGATGTTCATGGGCGCCCCCCATATGCCGAAAATCATCGACTTCTCGATAGATTACCTACGTGCTGGTCATTATCGTGACACTTATGCTCAATGCCTGGTGTGGCGCCAGGGGCGTCGTGTGGCCAATGTCGCGATCACTGCTTGGCAGACGACTCAGACCGAACCGATCGCGACCGCCCGCGCCCATTTCAAAGTCGATGAACCTTGAGATAGCCCGGCGGTGGCGGTCGTTACCCTGTCCTAGGAACGCTTGATGGTTGCGTTATTGATACTTGGAGGCCTGCTGCTGATCATCACGGGCCTGGTCTGGCTCGTGATGCTGGCCTTTGGTACCAGCCTGCTCTGGGGGATTGGCAGCCTGATCCCGCCAATCAACCTCGCCTATGCTCTGCGTCACTGGCGCATCGCGCGAAAGGCCGTAGTGCTTGGCAGCATGGGGGCCATCCCCCTGGTGGTCGGTGTGACCATGCTGGCCGCCCAGGACCCGGGACGATTGCAGGCCATCCTCAGTCTGCGTTGGATGGGAGGCGACGAGCCCCAACTGGCTGAGTTGGACATCCGTCTGCGTGGCGAACTCAATGGTCAGCGTTTCCTGCCGCAGCATGCCGAACTGATCGACGGGGTCCTGACTCTGCGCGAGGGGCATGACTTCTATGCACGCCGCGAGCTCGTCATTCGTCTGGGCGAGCAACCTCAGGGGGCGCTGCGTTTAGACGTGCTGCCACAAGATGCCGGCAAGCAGCCAGAAGTAGAGATCAGTTGGGTGCTGCCGGACCAGGATCTGCCAGAGGCGCGACGCATTCCTCGTGGCTACACGCTGCATCTTGATCTGCAGCCGGTAGCGCCGAACAAGTTGGCGGGCGAGTTTCATCTGGTCCTGCCGCCACGATTCGCCACGACCCTCAGTGGAAGGTTGGAGCTGTTCATGGACCAGCTTCGATATCGCGATGGGCGGGTGGACACGACCTACGACTCCCGGGATACCCTGGCCCACGTGATTCGTGACTACCTGCAACGCCGCTTCTCAACCCGTGAGGTGGATTTGCGTCCATTGCCAGCCTTGAGCCTGCCGGCGCGCGAGCTGGAGGTGCAGGTTGGGGCGCGTATTGCGGGCCAGCCGCAGGATTTGCTGCTGCAGCTGTTCAAGAATGACGCCAGTGGCTGGCGTGTTCGCAACGATCGCTATCCGCCCCTTGCGCCGGTCGTTCCACAGCCTGCAACCGCGACCCTGGTGGTAGCCCGGGACGCGGTGGGCAGCATCTCAACGTCTCTGCCGGTCGATCGGCGTGAGCACTTTTCGCTCCAGCAGCTCCTGACTAATCCCCGGGATTATCAAAACCTCGAGCTACGTGTAGCCACGCTCCGTGGCAGCATGGCGCAAGGTCGCTTTGCCGGTCTCGATCAGGACGGGCGCCTGGTGATCCGGCGCAGCCTGGGAGGGGCAGGGGTGGCCATTTTCAGTGTTGGTGCCGAGGAGATCGAACGGATCGAACTCCTCGAGCCTTGAAGGTCGATCATTGTGCAGGCGAGCGAGCGTTGGCTAAGCACTTGAAATCCTTGCCGATGCCCCCATCTGGATGACATCCGCCGCTGTTGCGGCCTAAGCCATCCAAGTGGAGTTAGAAGACCATGAGTGTGGAGACTCAAAAAGAAACCCTGGGCTTCCAGACAGAAGTGAAGCAACTGCTTCACCTGATGATCCATTCCCTGTACTCGAACAAGGAAATCTTTCTCCGCGAACTGATTTCCAACGCATCCGATGCGGCAGACAAGCTGCGATTCGAGGCGCTGGCCAACCCGGAACTGCTGGAAGGTGGCGCCGAGCTGAAGATCCGTGTCAGCTTCGACAAGGATGCCAAGACCATCACCCTCGAAGACAACGGCATCGGCATGAGCCGTGACGAGGTGATCGCGCACCTGGGCACCATCGCCAAGTCCGGTACCGCCGACTTCCTGAAGAATCTCTCGGGCGACCAAAGAAAAGATTCGCACCTGATCGGTCAGTTCGGTGTGGGCTTCTACTCGGCCTTCATCGTTGCCGACAAGGTTGACGTTTTCAGCCGCCGTGCAGGCCTTTCGGCCAGCGCGGGTGTGCATTGGTCGAGCAAGGGGGAGGGCCAATTCGAAGTCGCGACGATCGACAAGGCTGAGCGTGGCACCCGCATCGTCCTGCACCTGAAGGCTGGCGAAGAGGAATTCGCCGATGGCTGGCGCCTTCGCAACGTCATCAAGAAGTACTCTGACCACATCGCCCTGCCCATCGAGCTGCCAAAAGAGCACCATGGCGAAGACGCGCCGAACGAGCAGGAGTGGGAAACCGTCAACCGCGCCAGTGCCCTGTGGACCCGTCCGCGCACGGAGGTCAAGGACGAGGAATACCAGGAGTTCTACAAGCACGTAGCCCACGATTTCGAGAACCCGCTGACCTGGAGTCACAACAAGGTGGAGGGCAAGCTGGAGTACAGTTCGCTGCTCTACGTCCCGGCCCGCGCGCCCTTCGACCTGTACCACCGCGAAGCCCCGCGCGGACTGAAGCTCTATGTCCAGCGTGTTTTCATCATGGACCAGGCCGACCAGTTCCTGCCGCTCTACCTGCGCTTCATCAAGGGTGTGGTGGACTCCAATGACCTGTCGCTGAACGTTTCCCGCGAGATCCTCCAGAAAGATCCGGTGATCGACTCCATGAAGTCGGCCTTGACCAAGCGTGTGCTGGACATGCTTGAGAAGTTGGCAAAGAACGAACCCGAACAGTACAAGGGGTTCTGGAAGAACTTCGGCCAGGTGCTGAAGGAAGGCCCGGCCGAAGACTTCGCCAACAAGGAGAAGATCGCCGGCCTGCTGCGCTTTGCCTCCACCAGCGATGATTCCGGGGAGCAGAGCGTTGCCCTTGCCGATTACATCGCCCGCATGAAAGAAGGCCAGGACAAGATTTACTACCTCACCGGCGACAGTTACTCGCAGGTCAAGAACAGCCCGCACCTGGAAGTCTTCCGCAAGAAAGGCATCGAAGTGCTGTTGCTGACCGACCGCATCGACGAGTGGCTGATGAGCTACCTGAGCGACTTCGAAGGCAAGGCCTTCGTCGACGTGGCGCGTGGTGACCTCGACCTCGGCAAACTGGACTCGGAAGAGGACAAGAAGGCCCAGGAGGAAGTGGCCAAGGCCAAGGAAGGGCTCATCGAGCGGCTCAAGCAATCGCTGCAGGAGCAGGTCAGCGAGGTGCGTGTGTCGCACCGCCTCACCGACTCGCCGGCAATTCTCGCCATTGGCGAGGAGGACCTCGGCCTGCAGATGCGTCAGATCCTCGAGGCAAGCGGCCAAAAAGTGCCTGAGTCCAAGCCGATCTTCGAGATCAACCCAGCTCACCCGCTGATCGAGAAGCTCGACGGCGAGCAGGATGAAGACCGCTTCGGCGAGCTGTCGCACATCCTCTTCGACCAGGCTGCCCTGGCAGCTGGCGATAGTCTGAAAGACCCCGCTGCTTACGTGCGCCGTCTCAACAAGCTACTGGTCGAGCTTTCTGCCTGACGTTTGTCTGGAAACGCCAAAGGCCCGCAATGCGGGCCTTTTTCATGTCGTCCTGCGCGCTTGCCTGGCAGGCGAAGCACGCTGCAAGGCCGAGTGGCGTCTTGTAAACCTCATGACCCAGGCTGCGTGGCAGGTCTAACCTTATTAGTCCCACTGCCAGGCAGAGACCGTTCCCATGAACAAATTGCTGCTTTCCCCGTTCCTGCTCGCTTTTTGTACTTCGGTAGCGGCTGAGATGGTCAGCCGGCCCGTGCCATACGAGATAGACGGCAAGCCCTTCGAGGGGGCCCTGGTTTATGACGATACGCAGAAGTCACCGCGCCCCGGCCTGGTCATGGTGCCCAACTGGCTCGGTGTATCCCCGGCCGCTACGGAGCAGGCCAAGCTCATTGCCGGCCAGCGCTATGTCATCTTCATCGCCGACATGTACGGCAAGGACATCCGTCCCAGCAATCCCGATGAAGCGAGGGCGGCTGCAACGGCCGTGCGGGGGGACCGGGCGTTGATGCGCAAACGGGCGCAGGCAGCAGTCGATGTCCTTAAGGCACAAGATGGGCAGGTGGCCTTGGCTCCCGGCAAGCTGGGTGCAATCGGCTTCTGCTTTGGTGGCGGCAGTATCCTTGAGCTGGCCCGCTCAGGGTCGCCGCTCAAAGGCTTCGTCTCTTTCCACGGCAACCTGGATACGCCTGATCCTGCCGACGCTCGCCAGATCAAGGCGCCGATTCTGGTCCTGCATGGCGCGGACGACCCGTCAGTACCCAAGGCTCAGGTCGACGCTTTCCAGGCTGAGATGACCGCTGCCAAGGTGGATTGGCAACTGGTCAGCTATGGAGGGGCGGTGCATTCGTTCACTGACCCGGATGCCAATGTTCCTGGGCGCAACCAGTACCACCCGGCTGTTGCCTTGCGTGCCTACAAGGCCATGAACGACTTGTTCGATGAGGTGTTCGCGCAACCCTGATGAGCCCCCGGCACGGCTTCGACACTAGTCTGGCAGCTCGATGCGGGTGGACTCGCCTGGGACTTTCGGCCAATCGCCGGCTGCCCAGCGGCTGCGCGCCTGCTCGATCAACTCCGGGGTGCTGGCGACGAAGTTCCAGTTCATCCGCCTGGGACTGTCCAGCGGTTCCCCACCGATCATCGCCAGGCGGCAGGCGCCGCAGGCACTCAGTACGAACTCAACTCCTTCAGGCAGTACTACGAGGGAGTTTGGTTCGAGCGGCTGGTCGTCCAGCAGTGCCTCACCGTCGAGCAGATAGAGCGCACGCTGCGGGTGCTCGCAGGGGATGGCCAGGGTGGCGCCAGCCTCCAGCTGCAGATCGGCGTAGAGAGTAGGGGAGAGCACGGGCACCGGCGAGGTCAGGCAGAAGCCCGTGCCTGCAACCATCCGGATGCGTACGCCAAGGGACTCCTGTTCCGGCAGGGCGCTGGCCGGGTGATGGCTGTAGCTCGGTGCGCAGCTCTCGAGCTCGCGAGGCAGAGCCAGCCAGACCTGCAGACCGTGAATGCGAGATCCGCTGCTTACCAGATCCGCCGGCGTGCGTTCGACGTGGGCGACGCCGCTACCGGCAGTCATCCAGCTGACGTCTCCGGGCTTTACCCGCTGGTCCGATCCTAGGCTGTCCTTGTGCTGCAACTCGCCCTCGAACAGGTAGGTGAGGGTCGATAGCCCGATATGCGGGTGCTGGCGAACGTCCAGGCCTCGGCCAGGCTCATAGGCGCTCGGCAGCATGTGATCGAAGAAGACGAAGGGCCCGACGCTGCGGCACTGTGCCGACGGCAGTGGGCGCAGGATAGGCTGTCCGGCCACCTCTTCGGCGCGCGGTCGGATGTTCAGGGGGGCAGAGATGGTCATGTCGCTTCTCCTGCGGACGAATGCAATGGAGCTGGATGATCGGGAGCGTGGCGCCAAGTGCCCGTCATTGACCGAAATCGCCTTCGGCCAGACGGGTCTCGATGGTTACCTCCACTTGAGTCATCAGTTTATGGACTGGGCACTTGTCGGCAATGCGTAGCAAGGTCGCGCGCTGCTCATCGCTCAGCGGCCCGCGCAAAGTGAGTTTGACGTTCAGGCGGTAGTTCCCTTTGCGCTCTTCGCTGTCATCGCGGGTCACCTCTACGCCGATTCCCGTCAGTGGGATGTCATTCTTGCGTGCGTAATAGGTGACGGTAAGCGCTTTGCAGCTGCCCAGGGCAACGTCGAAATAGTCGTGGGGTTCAGGGGCGGAGCCCTCTCCGCCCAGGTCTTCCGGCAGATCGGTGAACAGCGGTACCTGGCCTTCCAGTTCGATGCGTTGGCGATAGCCGCTGTCGGATTCGCTGTTCAGGGTAATGATCATGGAGGGCCTCCAGGCCTTTAGCGGAAAACAAGTCCCGCAAGGCTAGACGAATGTGCGCTTGCTGGCACCCGTAGTCATCGTGGGAACGGCCGGCTGAACCCCGAGCAAGGCGCGCCGGTCTATAGTCCCCGAGACGTCAGGAGGATAGACCTTGCCAACTGCCCGTTCATGCCTTGCCGCGTTGCTTGCCCTGGCTGCCTTGCAATGCCAGGCGAGAGACTACCGCTACAGCGACGCGCACCTGCACTACGTGGATTTCTTCCAGGAAAGCGAAGGCATGCAGCGACTGGTCAAGGAGATGGATGCTGGCGGCATCGACCATGTGATGATTTCGGGCATTCCGGTGGCGAAGAAGTGGCACGAGGATGAGCCCAAGCGTCCGCGCTACTATGCGGGTGATGATGCGGGGGCCTACTGGTTCAGCGCGACCGATGTGTTCGTCGCCGCTGCGGTGAAAGCGCTACCCGCCGAGCAGCGTCAGCGCTTCCACCCCTTCCTGACCGGCTTCAACCCCAACGATAAGAATGCAGATGCCCACATCCGCCAGATGCTGGAACTGGACCCGGGGCTTTGGCAGGGCCTGGGGGAGGTATTTACCCGCCACGACGATCTCACCGCGCTGATCTACGGTGAAACGCCACGCGCCAACAACGAGGCGATGACACGCATCTACCACCTGGCTGCCGAGTATGATCTGCCGGTGATGCTGCATGCCAACATCACTTCCAAACGTGAGAAGAACCCCTTGTACCTGGGCGAAATCGAGGAAGCGCTACGTAATCATCCCCATGTGCGCTTTATCTGGGCCCATGCCGGTACCAGCATGGAGATCCATCGGCACCAGGAAAAACTGGATTTTCTGCTTCCGACCTTGACCCGGATGCTGCACGACTACCCGAATCTCTACATCGATCTTTCCTGGACGGTGCTGCGACCCTATCTGCTCGACGCCAAAGGCATTCCGGATCCGAAGTGGCTGGCGTTGGTCGAGAAGCATCCAGACCGCTTCATGCTCGGCTCCGACGTGGTGGGCCGCTTCGATGACCTGGGCAAGTATCTGGCATCTTTTCGCCCGTTCCTGGACGCCCTGCCAGACGACGTGGCGCAGAAAGTCGCGCGTGACAACTTCCTCGCAGTACTGCCGCGCAAAGGCGCTGGCGTAGCGCCTTGAAGCTGTAATCAGCCTGTCATGCCGATGTCATAGCCTCGCGCCACCGCAAACAAGGAGCGCGACATGACTCTCTCCCGACTGAGCACGCTGATTGCACTGGGCCTGGTTTCCAGTGTTGCCATTGCCGACGTGCGCCTCGAAGGCCCGATCGAGTTCGGCATCTTCGAAACCCAGTACAAGGATCACCAGCCCGGTGAGCGCGTACTGACCCGCAGTGACCAGAATATCCTTGCTACTGACCAGGTGCCGGCCAAGCTGGGAACCAAGTTCGGCATGCGCTACTCCCTCTCGGGCAAACGCGAAAACGATACGCCTCTGACCCTGCTGTATCTCACTCCTGGAGTCACTACCCCGGACGGCAAGCGTCATGACAAGTTCGAAGTGGTCCAGAAACTGGTGCCTGGTGTGCCGATGGACGTCATGGCCTTCGAATTCACCGAAACTCACGAAGTGGTACCCGGCGAATGGCGCTTCCTGGTCTTTCAGGGGGATCGCCTGCTGGCCGAGCAACGTTTTCACGTGAACTGAATCGCCGATGAGTTGCGGGGCTGCCGGGGCACCCACGAGCTATAGTCCGAAGGATTGAAAATAGCGAAAGGCGGGCCCCATGGCCGAACAAACCAGTATCCTGGTGGTGGATGACGACGCCGAGATTCGCGAACTATTGCTCGACTACCTTGGTGGACTGGGCTACCAGGTCTGCGCTGTGGCGGACAGCGAGCAGTTGCGGGCGCGCCTGGCCGAGGCGTTGCCTGATCTGGTGTTACTGGATGTCGGCCTGCCAGGGGAGGACGGCCTGAGCCTGGCGCGTTACCTGCGCGAGCATCACGACCTCCCGGTGATCATGGTGTCCGGTGCTGGCAGTTCGCTAGACCGCATCATCGGTCTGGAAGTGGGCGCCGATGATTACCTGGCCAAGCCCTTTGACCCTCGGGAGCTACTGGCGAGGGTCAAGACCGTCCTGCGTCGGTACCGTCGACCGGCGGCGACCGTGGACGTCCCGCGAAGCGAGCCAGGGGGCGATTGCTTGCGTCTGGGGCAATGCCGGCTGCACCTGCAAAGTCGCCAGCTGTTCGATGCGGCAGGCCAGGAAATCCCCCTGACGGCGATGGAATTCGATCTGCTGCAGGCCTTCGCCCAGCGTCCCAATCGGCCACTCTCCCGCGATCAGCTGCTCAATCTCACCCAGCATCGTGATTGGAGCCCCTTCGACCGGTCCATCGATATCCGCATCGCGCGGTTGCGGCGCAAGCTCGAACAAGACCCGGACAAGCCACAGATCATTCGTACCGTGCGTGGCGTCGGCTACATGTTCGTTCCGGGCGGTGTTGCATAGCGCGGCTCTCAATAGAGCAATCTGTGCAAGGTCGAGTGCGTTGGGGCCCATCACTTGGTGGGGGCCGAAGCCGAGTGACGCCAGGCCCCTGTGGTTAACGCAGACCCGCCACCGCAACGCATTGTTTCAATTGTTTCAATACGTCCTGGGCCCTGCCGGGCTGGCACGGGCTGTCTCTATACTCAGGCTGTCCACCCAGCCCGGAGGGTCGCCAGGTGAGCCAGAGCCTGACCAGCAGTTTTGTCGCCGTGAGCGCTGAAGAGCACCAACTCCGGCAGATTGTCGACAACAGCAGCGCAGTGATCTATGTGAAGGACCTGGATGGTCGCCTGCGATTGGTCAACCGTGCCTTCGAGCGGTTGTTCAAGGTCAATTCGGATCGGGTGATCGGCCGTACCGACCACGACTTCTTCCCCAAGGAGATGGCCGACGTCCTGCGTGCCAACGACCTGCGCGTGGCACAACTCGGGCATGAGCTGGAGTTCGAGGAGCAGGTGCCCCTTGGGGGTAGCGTTCGCACCTATCTGTCGACCAAGTTTCCGCTGTTCGACAGCGAAGGCCGGGTAACAGCCGTCTGCGGCATATCCACGGACATCAGCTCGCGCAAGAGCCTGGAGGAGGTGTTGCGCTTCGTGGCTCTTGGGGTCTCCGCTGCTACCGGCAATGAAGTTTTCGAAGCCATCGCGCGTTACATGGTGCGCTCCCTGCAGGCCGACTTCGCCTTCGTCAGCCGCATCAGCGATGTCGGTCCGCATTGCCTGACGACTCTTGCGCTTTATTACGGAGGCAAATTGCACAGCAATGCCACCTATGAGCTGGTCGGGACGCCCTGCGCCGAGGTGTTCGGTGGAAGCTTCCACTTCATTCCCCGTGACCTGCAGCAGATTTATCCGAGCGATTCGGTGTTTGCCAAGTTCGGAGTGGACAGCTACGCGGGCTATCCGCTTTTCGCCAGCGATGGCCGCCCACTTGGCCTGATCGCGGCCGGGCGCTGTGGTCCGATGAGCGACCGTGGCCGGGCGGAGTCGGTTTTGCGCATCTTCTCCGTAAGGGCTGCTGCCGAGATCGAGCGTCTGGAGGCCGAGGCGAGTTACCGGGCGATTTTCGAAACGTCGGAAGATGCGATCTTTGTCCATGACATCGAGACTGGTGCCTTGGTGGACGTCAATCCCAAGGCTTGTCGGGCCTACGGCTACAGCTACGACGAGATGCTGAAGCTGGACATGGACGCCTTCAGTGCCGGCTACTCGCCTTATACCGGCAAGGAGGCGGCGGGTCATCTGGCGCGGGCAGCGGCCGGTGAGGTCCAGCGCTTCGAATGGCATCGGCGCAACCGCGATGGCAGCCTGCATTGGGACGAGGTGCTGCTCAAGCGTGTAACCATTGGCGGGATCGACCGCATCCTCGCCATCACCCGCGAAATTACCCAGCGCAAGGAGGCCGAACAGGCCCTGCGTGCCAGTGAACTCCAGTATCGGGCGATCACTAACACCGCCCTGGATTGCTTCATCAGCATGGATGAGGTGGGCCGTGTGCTGGCCTTCAATCCGGCTGCCGAGCAGTGTTTCGGGTTGAGCCGTGCTCAGGTGCTGGGGCATCCCTTGCTCAAGCTGATCATTCCGCCACGATTTCGTGAAGCCTATGAACGGGGTTTCGAACATTACCTGGAGACCGGCCACGGTGCCTTCCTCGGCAAACGGATGGAGGTGGTGGCGCAGCGCTCGGACGGTGAAGAGTTCCTCGCGGAGCTGGCGCTGACGCAGGTGCCGGGTGACGAGGGACCTCGTTTCATCTGCTATTTGCGTGACATAACCGAGCGCCAGCGGGCCGAGGAGGAGCGGGCACGGCTAGAGCAGCAGCTGCGCCAGGCGCAGCGCATGGAAGCCATCGGCCACCTGACCGGCGGGATTGCCCATGACTTCAACAACCTGCTGACCAGCATGCTGGGGTATACCGTCATGGCCCGGGAGCTGGCCGAGCAGCAGTACGACGAGCGTCTGGGTAAGTACCTGGCGCGCGTACAACGCTCGGCGGAGAAGGCGCGTGACCTCATCCAGCAGATGCTCACCTTCAGTCGCGGAAGCCGCGGCAAGCCGCAGGAAGTGGCGCTGGATCGCCTGCTCGGCGACTTCATCCGGCTGGTGGAGTCGACGTTGCCCGCCACCGTAGAGCTGCACACCCGGTTGGATCACGATCTGCCCAGCGTCCTGGCCGACCCCGTGCAACTAGAACAGGTGCTGATGAACCTGTGCATCAACGCACGGGATGCCATGGGTAGCGTTGGCTATTTACGCGTCAGTCTAGGGCAGGAGCATCTGGAAACGGTCTGCGCCTCTTGCCAGCAACCCATCAACGGGGCGTTTGTCACTTTGACCGTGAGCGACAGCGGCCCGGGTATCGAGCCGGCGCTGAGAACACAGATATTCGAGCCGTTCTTTTCCACCAAGGCCAGCGGTCAGGGCAGTGGCATGGGGCTGTCGATGGTGCATGGCATTGTCCACGAATACGGTGGCCATATTCACCTGGATAGCCCGCCTGGGCAGGGCGCAACCTTCCGCATCCTCTTGCCGCCTCATCGCGAGGGTTGTGTTGCGGCAAGTCCGGCCGAGGAGTCTGGCCTGTATCGTGCGCCGCTGCGCTCGTCGCTCTCTGGTCGGGTGGCAGTGGTCGACGATGATGATCAGGTTGCTGAGTTCATGGGCGAACTGCTGGAGGGGTGGGGGCTGGAACCGACGATCTTCTGTGATGCCGAGCAGGCCAGCCAGCAGCTCTGTGCAGAGCCCTACGGATGGGATTTCGTCATCCTCGACCAGAGTATGCCGCGGCTCAGTGGTATGCAGCTGGCGCGGCGCTTGCACGCCTCCAGGTCCGACTTGCCAATCGTGATCTATACGGGTTTCAGCGATGCCCTGGTGGAGAGTGAGGTGCAGCAGCAGGGAGTCAGGGCCCTGCTGACCAAACCGTTGGATCAGCAACGCTTGCATCGTTTGTTGCAGGCATCGCTGGGCACCCCGAGGGAGGGATACAAGACGGAAACAAATTGAGTGCGATCAGCCATCGGCTTGATACAGGCCTGGGCGAAGCTGAGTTCGACGCCAGCCATTGGCCGTCGACCAGAAACCCAGGCAGGAGCGCATCATGTTCGACTATTTCAAGCGCAGTTCGATCTTTCTTTATGGCGTGATCAGTTACCTGATTTTCTTCGCTACCTTCGTATATTCCATCGGCTTCATCGCCAATCTGCCCTTCGCCCCGCGTACGCTGGACGGGGAGCCACGGCTGCCGTTCTGGGCAGCGTTGGGGATTGATGCCCTCCTGCTGGGAATTTTCGCGGTACAGCACAGCCTCATGGCCCGGCCAGCCTTCAAGGCCTGGTGGACCCAATGGATACCGCCGGAAGCCGAGCGCAGCACTTATGTGCTGTTCTCCAGCCTGGCCTTGCTGATGCTGTATAGCTTCTGGCAACCGCTGGGGGGCGAGATCTGGACCATCGAGAACCGTTCGGGCCGCCTGGTCTTGGGCGCTACCTTCGCGTTCGGCTGGGCGCTGGTGTTTTACAGCACACTGTTGATCAACCACTTCGATCTGTTCGGCTTGCGCCAGGTCTGGCTCAACCTGCTGGGCAAACCCTATACCTCGCTGCAGTTCAAGACACCGGGGGCCTACAAGCTGGTTCGCCACCCGCTATATCTGGGCTGGTTCCTGTGCTTCTGGGCAACGCCGACAATGACCGCTACGCACCTGCTGTTCGCCGTGATGACCAGCATTTATATCCTTGCTGCGATCCAGCTGGAGGAGCGGGACTTGATGCGGGCACACCCGGAATATGCGGATTATCGTCGGCAGGTGCCCATGCTGCTGCCACGTTTTGGTCGCCGTAGCAAAGTTGAACGCGAGCGTGAAGCGGCCTGAGCATCTCGACCTGACGTAGAAAGGGCGCCTGATGGCGCCCTTGTCTTGTCTGGGATGTGGCTGCTATGGGGTACTGGTTCGCGCTGAGTCGAAGGTGAAGGCTAACATTTCGGGGTGGAGGTTCGGCCTGGCCCAAGGAGTGCCCGCAAACGAAAAAGCCCGTATCGAACGATACGGGCTTTTTCGTCAACTGCAGGACTGGATCAGCCCTTGAAACGCTTCAGGACCAGGGTGGCGTTGGTGCCGCCGAAGCCGAAGCTGTTGGACATGACGGTGTCGACCTTGGCGTTTTCACGGGTCTCGCGCAGGATCGGCATGTCGGCTACTTCCGGGTCCAGCTCGTCGATATTGGCCGAACCAGCCATGAAGTTGCCTTCCATCATCAGCAGGCAGTAGATCGCTTCCTGTACGCCAGCAGCGCCCAGGGAGTGGCCGGACAGGCTCTTGGTGGAGCTGATGGCCGGCGCCTTGTCACCGAACACCGCGCGTACGCCGCGGATTTCCGCTACGTCGCCCACAGGAGTCGAAGTGCCGTGGGTGTTCAGGTAATCGATCGGCGTGTCGACGGTGGACAGTGCTTGCTGCATGCAGCGGATTGCGCCTTCGCCGCTCGGGGCAACCATGTCGTAGCCGTCGGAGGTCGCGCCGTAGCCGACGATTTCGGCGTAAATCTTGGCGCCACGCTTGAGGGCATGCTCAAGCTCTTCTACGACCACCATGCCGCCGCCACCGGCAATGACGAAACCGTCACGCTTGGCGTCGTAGGCGCGGGAGGCCTTCTCGGGGGTGTCGTTGTACTGGGTCGACAGTGCGCCCATGGCGTCGAACAGGCAGCTCTGGCTCCAATGCTCTTCTTCGCCACCGCCGGCAAAGACCATGTCCTGCTTGCCCAGCTGGATCTGCTCCATAGCCTGGCCGATGCAGTGCGCGCTGGTTGCGCAGGCCGAGGAAATGGAGAAATTCACGCCCTTGATCTGGAAGGGGGTGGCCAGGCACGCGGAAACAGTGCTGCCCATGGTGCGGGTTACGCGGTATGGGCCGATGCGCTTGACGCCTTTCTCGCGCAGAATGTCGATGGCTTCCATCTGGTTGACAGTGGAGGCACCGCCGGAACCTGCAATCAGGCCCACGCGCGGGTTGGAGATCTGCTCGGCGGTCAGGCCGGCATCCTCGATGGCCTGCTGCATGGACAGGTAGGCGTAGGCAGCAGCATCACCCATGAAGCGGAAGATCTTGCGGTCGATCAGCTCTTCAAGGTTCAGGTCTACCGAGCCGGAAACCTGGCTGCGCAGGCCCATTTCGGCGTACGAGGGGTTGTAGCGGATACCGGCACGGCCAGCGCGCAGGTTGGCGGAGACGGTGGCTTTGTCATTGCCCAGGCAGGAAACGATGCCCAGACCGGTAATCACGACGCGACGCATGCGGATGTCCTTCAGAAGCTGTCGGTAGAGGTGAAAAGGCCGACGCGCAGGCCTTCGGCGCTGTAAATCTCGCGGCCATCGACGCTGACGGTGCCATCGGCAATGCCGAGGATCAGCGATCGGTTAATAGTGCGCTTGATGTGAATGTTGTAGGTGATCTTTTTCGCGGACGGCAGGATCTGGCCGAAGAACTTGACCTCGCCAGAGCCCAGCGCACGGCCACGGCCGGGGTTGCCCTGCCAGCCGAGGAAGAAACCAACCAGCTGCCACATGGCGTCGAGGCCGAGGCAGCCGGGCATGACCGGGTCGCCTTCGAAGTGGCAGGCGAAGAACCACAGGTCGGGGTTGATGTCGAGCTCTGCGACGATTTCACCTTTGCCGTACTTCCCGCCGGTTTCGCTGATATGAACGATGCGATCGATCATCAGCATGTTGGGGGCGGGCAGTTGCGCATTACCTGGGCCGAACAGCTCGCCGCGACTGCAGCGCAGCAGGTCTTCCCGGGAATAGGCGTTTTGTTTGGTCATGCGAGCTCCTCAATGGTCCCCGTGTGGTACAGGGCTTGGCATTTCATCCTGCTGCCGATCACGCACAGGGCGACCGTCGACAGACTAGTCATAGACTATTGCGTTGTAGTGAAAGTCACAGGGTGAAGAGAACAGTCGTTCACCCAATGGGTTTAAACGGTCGCAAGGGGCGTGCCAAAGGCATCCCGCTTGCCAAGCGTGCTGCACTTTAACACTCCTGGCCACTCTCCGAATGTCTGGAAGCGGCACTCGCTCGTCAGCTTGGCGGATTTTGCAGCCAACGCTGCATGACTCGATGCAGGTCGGCACGCTTGAAGGGCTTGGCAAGGTAATCGTTCATGCCGGCCGCAAGGCAAGCCTCACGGTCGCCCTGCAGGGCATTGGCGGTGAGGGCAATAATCGGTATCGCTGAGCAGCCATTCATCCGACGAATCTGCCGGGTGGCCTCATAACCGTCCAGCACCGGCAGTCGGCAATCCATGAGAATCGCGGAGTATTGGTTACGCGAAGCGGAGTGCACGGCCTGGGCGCCATCGCCCACCAGGCTGACCTGGAAGCCGAGGCTGCGCAGCATGGCTTCGATCACTGTCTGGTTGACCGGGTTGTCCTCCACCAGCAATACGGTCAGGCCATTAGCTTCTGCTGTGTTCTGGATCCGACTATAGGCGACCGGTCCGATTTGCCGACGGAAGGGCAGGGGAATTTCCAGGGTAAAGACCGAACCGGTGCCCTCGTGGCTCTCCGCGCGCAGTGTGCCGCCCATGCGCTCGGCTAGGGTCCGGGCGATGGGCAGGCCGAGGCCGGTGCCGCCGTAGCGCCGGGAAATCGAGTTGTCCGCTTGTTGGAAGGCATTGAACATATGTTCCAGCCGTTCCGGCGAGATACCGATGCCGCTGTCGTGGACGGCGCAAGTGAGCCAGAGTACTTCGCTATCCAGCGCCTGCCAGCGTGTTTCTACGCGGATGCTGCCATCTTCAGTGAACTTGAGCGCGTTACCTACCAGATTGACCAGGATTTGCCTGATACGCGTAGGGTCACCCTGAACCTCCACGCCTTCCAGCCCGTCCTGGGTGTCCAGGGATAGGGCGAGGCCGCGTTGCTGTGCACTGTGCTGGAACACCTGCACCGAGCCGAGGATCAGTTCGAGCAGGTTGAAGGGAATCCGTTCGAGTTCGAGGGCTCCACGCTCTATGCGAGAGAAATCGAGGATGTCGTTGATGACCTTGAGCAGGTGTTCAGTGGATTCGGTAGCGAGCGCTGTATATTCCGCCTGCTCCTCGTTCATTTCAGTGGTTTCCAGCAGCTGCAGCATTCCAAGTACGCCATTCATCGGTGTACGCAGTTCGTGGCTCATCATTGCGAGGAAGTCCGACTTGGCCCGGTTGGCGCTCTCCGCTTCCTCCCGCGCCTTGATCAGCTGGCTCATGGCTTGTTGCTGCTCGGCGCTGGCCTTTTCGAGGCCGCTGGCAAGGTCGTTGATGTGGCGGGCCAGAATGCCCAACTCGCTTTCGTCCACTACCGGCAGGCTAGTGTTGTAGTTGCCGGCCTGAATGGCCTTGACTGCCCCGCCCATGTCGATGATCGGTTGTGATAACCGGGTGGCCAGCCGGCGGGCCAGCAGGAACGTCAGGAAGAGCGCAACGAATGCCAGGACCGTGGCCTTGAGGAGGATTTCCTGCTGGCGATTGCTGAAGGCATCGTTGGACATACCGACCACGACCCGGCCGAGGTAGCCCTTGTCGTTGCGACCACGGACTACAGCCGGCACCGCCGGGCTGCCCGTCGACACCTGCTGGCGAAAGATGGGCGCATGAAATACTTCCACCTGCGGGCTGCTTTGCTCCAGTCTGGCGACTTGCTCGAGGTAGACCAGAATGTTGTCCGCCCGATCGCGGATTTCGAGGAAACGGACATGGGGTGTGCCGAGGCTGGCGTGCAGGAGGTTTTCCAATACCTCCAGCTTGCCGGATACCACCCCATACTCTGCTGCCGGTGCCAACTGGTTGGCGATCAATTGGCCGGTATGGTTGAGCTCCTGGCGCAGGTCCTGCAGGCGAGCGAAGGTGAAGAATCCAGTGAGTAACAGGGTGAGCAGGAGTGCCGGCCCAAGGCTGATCAGCTGGGTGCGGGTGTGGATGTCCCAGTGATGCCTAAAGGTCATTGACCGAGCCCTGTCGTCACGCAGATCAGGGGCTTGCAGAACAGTCTGGTCGCCGGTGGCGATTCGGGCGGCTGGGTCAGGGGATAGCATCGGCACTTCATCCTTAGGCCTCGTCACAACGTCGTCCGTGGAGAGGGCAGGTCTATGCTGGAACTCTAGCCTTGTTATGTCCCCGGTACTGGGGATTTTCGACAGTATCAGGATTGTGTCGGACGTTGGTTCCGTTTTTGTGCATCCAAGAGGTGGCACCTTGCCGCATCGGGCCTGTCAAAACTTCACGACATCTTAACCGAGGCGCGCTGCTTTGCCAGCGGCAACGGGCGAGATAGAGGCTGCCCGGCAGGCGGTGCCTCCGTATAATGCGCGCAACCGCCACTTCGATGGCTCTACATGGATCCGTTATGACTGAACAGCAACCCATTGCGGTGCTCGGTGGCGGCAGCTTCGGCACTGCCATTGCCAACCTGATGGCCGAGAATGGCCAGCGCGTGCGCCAGTGGATGCGCGACCCTGAGCAGGCCGAGGCGATCCGCACCCAGCGTGAGAATCCGCGCTACCTGAGGGGTGTGAAGATTCACCCGGGGGTTGAGCCTGATACCGATCTGTCCGCCGTGCTCCAGGCGTGCGAGTTGGTCTTTGTCGCGATCCCGTCCGGCGCGTTGCGCAAGGTACTGGAGCCGGTGGCCGGTCTCCTGGCCGGCAAGCTCCTTGTCAGCACCACCAAGGGAATCGAGGCACAGAGCTTCAAGCTGATGAGCCAGATTCTCGAAGAAATTGCGCCAGCTGCGCGCATCGGTGTGATCTCCGGCCCCAACCTGGCCAAGGAAGTCGCCGACCATGCGCTGACCGCGACCGTAGTCGCCAGCGAGGATGCCGAACTCTGCACGCGCGTCCAGCACGCTCTCCACGGCCGCACATTCCGCGTTTATGCGAGCCAGGACCGCTTTGGGGTCGAACTGGGCGGTGCCCTGAAGAACGTCTACGCGATCATTGCAGGGATGGCAGCTGCCCTTGGCATGGGCGAGAACACCAAAAGCATGCTGATTACCCGTGCCCTGGCGGAGATGACTCGTTTTGCCGTCAAACTCGGCGCAAACCCCATGACCTTCCTGGGGCTGGCCGGCGTCGGCGATCTGATCGTCACCTGCTCTTCGCCCAAGAGCCGCAACTACCAGGTCGGTTTTGCCCTGGGAGAGGGGCTCAGCCTGGAGGATGCGGTGGCGCGCCTCGGTGAAGTTGCCGAAGGGGTGAATACCCTCAAGGTGCTCAAGACCCGCTCCGAGGAATTGCAGGTGTACATGCCGTTGGTCGCAGGTTTGCATGCGATCCTCTTCGAAGGGCGCACGCTGGCCCAGGTGATCGAAGTACTGATGCGCGGCGAGCCCAAGACCGACGTAGACTTCATTCCAACCACTGGCTTCTGAATACGAACCGCATACCCGGACAAGGAGAATCCCCATGAGTGAAGAACGTGACGACCTGCAGCGTGAATCGATCCTGCTGCGCATCGTCTGGATGCTCATTTTCGTCGTCGTTTGGCAGCTTGCCGAAATCGTTCTCGGCGCTGTGGTGCTGCTGCAACTCGGCTACCGCGTGTTCTACGGAGCACCTAGCGCCAGCTTGCTGGCTTTCGGCGACAGCCTCAGTCAGTACTTGGCACAGATCGGTCGCTTCGGCACCTTCAACAGTGAAGAAAAGCCCTGGCCCTTTGCCGATTGGCCCGAAGCCCAGGCTCCGCAAGGAGAGGCTGCATATCAGGTACCGGCAGCGGCCCATCCCGTTCGCGACGAAGAGCCGAAGCTGTGAGGCTTTGGCTATTGCGCCACGGCGAGGCGGAGGCTCATGCGTCCACCGATGCCGAGAGGGAGCTGACGCGGCATGGTCGTAAGGATGTGCTCCACGCAGCAGCGCAGCTGGCTGGCAGGCATCTGGACGCGATCCTTGCCAGCCCGTATGTGCGGGCGCAGCAAACTGCCGAGCTGGTTCGCGAGGCCTTGGGATTCAGGGGCGCGGTTGGTACTGCGCCTTGGCTCACGCCCGATAGCGACCCGCGCGAAGCCTTGAATTTCCTTGCTGAACGAAGCGAAGGGGACCTGCTGTTGGTTACTCATAATCCCTTCGTCAGCGAGCTTGCCGGGCTGCTCATCAATGGCCACCGCCAGGAACCGTTGCCCATGAGCACGGCCAGCCTGGCGGAGCTGGAAGGCGATCTGCTGGTGCCTGGCCTGATGTCCTTGCGTGCGGTGCATCACGTCCGTCATCACTGACGGGCGTGCAACATTTCTTAACTTGCGCCACCTCCAGACGCGTGGAATAGTCAGCCAAGCAAGTGCTTGGTTGTCCCCACAAAAAGAATAAAGGAGGAGGCCCTGTGGCTGATGCAGTCCGTTTGCCGCTTGAGAAGTTCTTTGAGCGTGAAGCTCGTCATCCGAACAAACGCTACTTGGTCCAGCCCATGGAGGGAGGTCGGCTCGAAGAGCTGACCTGGGCCGAAGTAGGGGACCAGGCAAGACGCGCCGCCAGTTGGTTGCGCGGACGCGACCTGCCCCAGCGCAGCCGCATCGCGATCATTTCCAAGAACTGTGCTCACTGGATCATCGCCGACCTGGCAATCTGGATGGCCGGTCACGTTTCCGTTCCGCTTTACCCCAATCTGACTGCCGATTCGGTGCGCCAGGTGCTGGAACACTCCGAATCCGTCCTGGTGTTCGTCGGTAAGCTGGACGATTGGCCGTCCATGGCCGACGGTGTGCCGGCCGGCGTACCCGCCGTGGCGTTGCCGATCCACCCGAAAAGCGAGTTCAACTACCACTGGAGGGACCTGCAGGCTACTCCGCCGATCCGCGATGACCCCAAGGGTCAGCCCGACCAGCTCGCCACCATCATCTACACCTCCGGGACCACTGGCACGCCGAAGGGCGTAATGCACAACTTCAGCAACCTGGCCTTTGCCGCCAGCCATGGCGTGGAGCTTTTCAGTACCAGCGAGGATGATCGGCTGCTGTCCTACCTGCCGCTATGCCATGTGGCCGAGCGCATGTTCGTTGAGATGGCGTCCATCTATGCCGGGCAGACGGTGTTCTTCGCCGAAAGCCTGGAAACCTTCCTCGAGGACCTGCGCCGGGCCCGGCCTACGGCAATCTTCGGCGTGCCGCGGATCTGGACCAAGTTCCAGATGGGGGTCTACGCGAAGATGCCGGCGCAGAAGCTCGATCGCCTACTCAGGTTGCCCATCATCGGACGCATGGTCGGGCGCAAGGTGCTGGCGGGCCTTGGCCTCGACGCCGTGCGCATTGCATTGTGCGGCGCCGCTCCAGTTCCCGAGGCGCTGCTCGACTGGTACAAGCGCCTGGGCCTCGACGTGTTGGAGGTCTACGGCATGACCGAGAACTGCGGCTACTCCCATGTCTGCCGTGCCGGGAAGCAGAAACCCGGCTGGATCGGCCAGAACAGCCCAGGCGTCGACGTGCGCATCAGCGAGGAAGGCGAGGTGCTGGTGCGCAGTGGTGCCACCATGCAGGGTTATTACAAGGACCCGGCCAAGACTGCCGAGACCCTGACCGTCGACGGCTACCTGCGAACCGGTGATAAAGGCGAACAGGACGCCGAGGGCAACCTGCGGCTGACCGGGCGCATCAAGGAAATCTTCAAGACCAGCAAGGGCAAGTATGTCGCGCCGGCCCCCATCGAGAATCGCCTGGCGGTGCATCCGCGCATCGAACAGGTGTGCGTCGTCGGCGATGGATTGCCGCAACCCATGGCGCTTTGCGTGCTGTCTGAGGTGGGGCGCCAGGAGGCTGCCAACAGTGCCCGTCCTGAACTGGAACTCAGCCTTCGGGAGCTGCTCGAGGAGGTCAATGGCGTGCTCGACAAGCACGAGCGCCTGCAGGGGCTAGTGTTGGTCAAGGAAATCTGGGCCGTGGACAACGGCTTCCTCACTCCGACGCTGAAGATCAAGCGCAATCAGGTGGAAGATGCCTACGGCAAGCGTTTCCCCGAATGGATCGAGCGCGGCGAGGCAGTGCTTTGGCACGAATGAGTCCAGCACGCCGGGAGTATCCCTCCGGCATCATGACAAGGAGCGAACATGTGCTTGTGGAAACGAAAGCCTGATCTGAAACACCTCAACGAAACCCTGAGCAACACCATCGGCGAGCAACTGGATATTCGCTTCGAAGCCTTCGATGATGAGTCCCTCACGGCCAGCATGGTGGTCGACAGTCGCACCCATCAACCGTACAGCCTTCTGCATGGCGGTGCCTCGGTCGTGCTCGCGGAGACCCTGGGCTCCACCGCCAGCTACCTGTGCATCGATAGCAGCCGCTTCTACTGCGTTGGCCTGGAGGTGAATGCCAACCACCTGCGCGGACTGCGCAGTGGACGTGTCACCGCTGTGGCGCGACCGGTTCACCTGGGCCGTACCACCCATGTCTGGGATATCCGCCTCCGCGGCGAAGATGGCAAGCCCAGCTGCATATCCCGCCTGACCATGGCCATCGTGCCGCTTGGTGCTGAGCCACCGAGGGGTTGACGGGGGATCGAAGCAGGAAGGTCCGGGTGGAACACCGCCCGTTCACGCATCGGGGAGAGGGGCTGGGGTGTGAGAGCTCGGGAGGCTGCTTGGACGCCCAAGGGCAGGCCTGCGGTCTGCTCGGCGAATGTGTTGGCTCTGTCTGCATCGAGTGTTGCAAGTGGCGGCATTTCTTATAGGAGCGAGCTTGCTCGCGAAAGGGTCCGGTTCGCGAGCAGGAACTCGGCGTTCCCTCGCTCCTACAAGGCTCTCAGCCCGGCCATTGATTGCTAGTAACAGCCAACGCAGGCATAGCCAATGAGTTCACCCTTACAAAGCCCAGGCCCACGTCCCCACCCCTGCAATTTTGTCCAAGATGCTGCCTTCGCCACGGAGTAGAGTGGCGTCCACGGAACAGATCAATCACATCCTAAGCAGCTTGCCCAGCGTCCGCTTGATCGACGCCGAGGACCACGGCTTCCGTTTCCCCCGGCACTTCCATCTGGAATTCCAACTGGGACTGTTGGTGCATGGTCGGCAGCGCTATCTGCACCAGGGCGAGAAGTGCCAGCCGGATGCTCGGTGATGGTTGCCAGGGAGCTCTTAGGCTGACCAGGTCGGTGCTGCGGCCTGGTATTCCTGCTGGTCGCTCTGGCCATCCTCACCCGGCTGCTGGCACCCGGAGTTTGGCATTAGCGCCATCATCACTGGCGGTTACGGTCATTGCCCAACTCGTGGGCCTGCCGGAGAATTCCGGCATCTCCTGAAGAGCTGGCATTACGATGTCGCAATCAATCTTTTTCGCTCATGCCAACGGGTTTCCCTCGGCTACCTACGGCAAGCTATTCGCTGCTCTGGCACCGGACTTCCGTGTCGAGCACCTGGATCAGCATGGCCACGACCCGCGTTTCCCGGTCAACGACAACTGGGAAAACCTGGTCGACGAACTGATCCACCATCTGGAAGTAATTGACGAGCCCGTTTGGGGCTTGGGCCACTCCCTCGGCGGCGTGCTGCATTACCACGCCGCCCTGCGCCGTCCAGACCTTTATCGGGGCGTGGTGATGCTCGACTCGCCGGTGCTGACCCTGGCCGACCGCATTGTCATTCGGGCGGCCAAGCGCTTTGGCTTCATCGACCGGATCACTCCTGCGGGTCGTACCCTTGGACGACGGGAAGAGTTCGCCGACTTCAGCGAGGCGCGTGACTATTTCGCCGGCAAGGCCTTGTTCCGCCGCTTCGACCCGGAGTGTCTGGACGCCTATGTCCGCCACGGCCTGGCCCAAGGTGGTAGCGCCTTGCGTCTGAAGTTCGACCCGGCGACCGAGATCAGTATCTACCGCAGCGTGCCGCACAGTACGCCTGGGCGGCCGCAGCAGCTCGAAGTGCCGCTGGCGTTGGTGCGTGGGCGCCACAGCCGCGTGGTGCTGCCGCACCATGCACGGCTCGTGAAGCGGGTACCCAAAGGGGAATACCTGTCGGTGCCGGGCGGCCATATGTTCCCTCTGGAGCAACCCAAGGAAACGGCCGACCTGCTGAGATCGGTCTTCAATCGTTGGAACGAACGCCATGAAGGCGAACAGGTAATTGCATGAGCGCCCACGTCGAAGAGATCCGCCTCAACCTTCCGCATATCGAACTGGCTGCACATCTCTACGGACCTGAAGATGGTCAGCCGGTTATCGCCCTGCATGGCTGGCTCGACAATGCAGCCAGCTTTGCTCGCCTGGCCCCGCGCCTACCGGGGCTGCGCATCGTCGCCCTGGATTTCGCCGGTCACGGCCATTCGGCCCATCGGGCACCCGGCGCCAGCTACCTGCTCTGGGACTATGCACTTGACGTTCTGCTGGTGGCCGAGCAACTGGGATGGGACCGTTTTGCACTGCTTGGCCACTCCATGGGGGCGATCGTTTCGGTGATGCTGGCGGGCGCCATGCCAGACCGGGTAAGCCGGCTGGCCCTGATTGATGGCCTGATGCCTTACACCGGCGAAGCTGACCAGGCGCCCACCAAGCTTGGCGAGGCGCTACTGGCGCAGCTAGCCCTGCCCGCCAAGCGCAAGCCGGTTTATGCCGCGATTGATCGTGCTGTCGAAGCGCGCATGAAAGGGGTTGGGGCTGTCAGTCGCGAGGCTGCGGAGCTGCTGGCCCAACGCGGGCTGATGCCAGTCGCGGGAGGCTATACCTGGCGCACCGACAGCCGCCTGACACTGCCCTCTCCGTTGCGTCTGACTCGCGCCCACGCCCTGGCCTTCGCCCGCAACCTGAAGTGTCCAGCCCTGCTGGTGCTGGCCGAGCATGGGCTGCTGCAGACCGAGCCGAAGTTCGTCGAGTTGTTGGGCGGTCTGCCCCTGGATGTGCGCAGGTTGCCGGGCAAACACCACCTGCATCTCGACGATGAAGCCGGAGCCCAGGCGGTAGCAGACTGTTTCAATCCCTTCTTCGCCGCGCCTTGACTTGCGCTGACCAACTGGGGAGGCTGGCGGCTTTGGATCAAGGAGAATCGGCATGATCGACCTCTACACCGCTGCTACCCCCAACGGTCACAAGGTTTCGATTGCCCTGGAGGAACTGGGGTTGGCCTACCGGGTTCATGCACTGTCCTTCGACAAGAAGGAGCAGAAGCGCCCCGGGTTCCTGCGGATCAACCCCAACGGTCGCATTCCGGCCATCGTCGATCGGGACAACGACGACTTCGCCGTGTTCGAGTCCGGCGCCATCCTGATCTACCTTGCAGAAAAGACCGGCCAGCTCATGCCCACGGACGTCAAAGGTCGCTCGCGGGTCATCCAGTGGCTGATGTTCCAGATGGGTGGGATCGGGCCGATGCAAGGCCAGGCCAATGCCTTCTTCCGCTATTTCCCGGAGAAGATCCAGCCCGCCATCGACCGCTACCAGCACGAGACGCGGCGCCTCTACGAAGTGCTCGATGGACGGCTGGGTGAGGCCGAGTTCCTGGCCGGCGACTACAGCATTGCCGACATCGCCACCTTTCCCTGGGTGCGCATCCATGATTGGGCCGGTGTGTCGATCGACGGGCTCGCACATCTCCAGCGCTGGCTCGCCGCAATCGAAGCGCGGCCAGCTGTGCAGCGGGGACTGGCGGTTCCAAAGCGCCAGGAAAACACCGACAAAATGGTCCAAACTGCTCAATCCATGTTGATTCGCTAAGGATGCGCATGCGTCTGATGATTCTTGCCGGTGTGTTGCTGGCGGTCGCTGCGCAGGCTGCCGATCTGCCTGACAGCCACGACCTCGCGGCACTTCCGCGCTTCCCCCATGCTGAGATCGTCGATTTTCGTGATGTACCTGATCAGGAGCGCACCTATCCGCAGGCGTCCATCCGCCGGATCAGCAACCAGTTGCGCATGGAGCGCAAGATCGAAGTCGAGGGGCGGCAGACGGCCGTGACCTATCGCTTGCCCAGCGACCACAGTTCCACAGAGGCATTCGACCGTGCGCGCAGGGACCTGTTGGCAGGCGGCGCTGAGCTGCTCTACTGGTGCCAGGGCCGAGACTGCGGCTCCAGCAGCCTCTGGGCCAATGCCATCTTTGGCAACTCGAAACTCTACGGACCGGACGAACAGCAAGCTTATCTGCTGCTGCGCCTGGCTGAGCCTCAGCAGGACAGCGTGCTGGCGATCTACAGCATCACCCGTGGCAACCGTCGTGGCTACCTGCATGCCGAGCAACTGGACGCGGCAAAGCCTCTGGGCGAGTTGCTGCCGACCCCTGATACCCTGATGCGTGAACTCAAGAGCAGCGGTATCCTGCGCCTGGCACGCCTGCCAGCCGAGCCCTCTGAGGCCTGGGCTACGCTGCTGGCGCGCTGTCTCAATCTCGACAGCACCTTGCGCGTCAGCCTTGCCGGCGAGGGAGCCGATGCCTGGCGTGAGGCCCTGGCAAGCCAGGGTGTCCGCGCTTCACGCCTGGAGCTGGGGGAGGGCGTCGAACCCGGCCTGCAACTGAACCTCCTGCACTGAGCGCTGGTCTTCGAACCGCCACCACCATCTGCCTCTATGCTTGTGCTTGCGAGCCATTTCCGTTGCATTGGCTTGCGTTACCTTTTCTGTTCGCCGGAGTACTACAGGGATGCTCAATAACGATCGGCTGCTCGTGCAGATACTTCTGCTTGGCTTACTCGGTGCCAGCCTTTGGGTTCTTGCTCCCTTCTGGTCCGCATTGTTCTGGGCTGGCGTGCTGGCGTTCGCCAGTTGGCCGTTGATGCGCCTGCTGAGCGGCCTGCTGAATGGTCGCGAGTCCATGGCTGCAGCGTTGCTCACCGCTGGGTGGGTGCTGCTGGTGGCTCTGCCGCTGGCATGGCTCGTATCCAATCTGGCCGAGCACATTCGCGATGCGACCGAACTGGTCAAGAGCGTGCAGTTGCAAGGACTACCCGTTGCGCCGGACTGGCTGCGGCAGATTCCGTTGGTGGGCGAGCGGCTGGTTCGTCTATGGCAGACCGTCGATGCCCAAGGCGGCGCGTTCTTTGCCAGCCTGAAACCCTATATGGGCGAGGCGGGGAACTGGCTCCTCGCGCGCAGTGCCCAGGTTGGCGGTGGCTTGGTGGAACTGGTGCTGAGCCTGGTGCTGGTGTTCTTCTTCTATCGCGATGGCCCGCGCATGGCGACGTTTGCAGAGCGAGCCCTGGAGCGATTGATCGGTGATCGCGCCGAGCACTATCTGGAACTCGTCGCAGGCACTGTGCAGCGTGTTGTGAATGGTGTGATAGGCACTGCTGCCGCCCAAGCACTGCTGGCGCTGATCGGCTTCTGGATTGCTGGAATTCCAGGGGCGCTGGTACTCGGCATCGTCACGTTCGCCTTCAGCCTGATTCCCATGGGGCCACCCCTGGTCTGGGTGCCTGCGACGGCGTGGCTGGTGTGGCATGGCGATTATGGCTATGCGGTGTTCCTGGGTATCTGGGGCATGTTCGTCATCAGCGGTGTGGACAACGTGCTCAAGCCCTATCTGATCAGCCGCGGCGGTAACCTGCCGCTGGTGGTGGTGCTGCTTGGTGTGTTCGGGGGCATTCTGGCGTTCGGCTTCATGGGCCTGTTCCTCGGCCCAACCCTGCTGGCTGTGGCCTATAGCCTGATTTCCGACTGGATAGATCAACCTGTGCCGAAACTTCCGGAGCAGGCCAGCATCGAGGAAGAAGCCCGGCCTTCCTGAGCAATGGCCGGGGGCTTTCGGGTCGACAGGTTCAATTGGCAGTTACCACCGCTTGAGCCGCGTCGCTAGCTGCTGTCCATGACGTTGCTCGTTGCTGATGGTGGTGCTGCATCGGGTTGCTTGCAGGAGACGTCCTCCATGCTGTAGCCGGACAGCTATCGGCGCGAGGGCTCGCTTGTGCGGGGCTCGGGACCATGTCGGCTATGTGTCGGTGTTGGTACAGAGCTTGTGCGGCTTGCGCCCCTCACCCCCGGCCCCGCTCCAGAGGGACGAGGTCGGATATCACATGGCCCGCCAGGGCACGGAAAGCTCCCTCTACCTGGGCCGCCAGGCCCATTTCTTTACGCATTCTTGATGCCCCACGCCCCCCGTGGGTCTCGTTCCTTTACGCACCCCTTTCCGACAATGGCTCCACAGCGGCCCAGACCGCATCAAGGAGCAGAAGCAATGAGCATTCTCGACGGGGCGTCCCTGGTTCTCGCCACGGGGCTTTTCATCTATTTGCTGGTGGCGCTGCTGCGCGCCGAGCGCGGCTAGGAGGCGGCATGCACGTTCAAGACTATGGCCTGATCCTGGCTTTCTTCGTGCTGGTGCTGGTGCCAGCACCGTTTCTCGGGCGCTTCTTCTATCGGGTGATGGAGGGTGAACGCACCTTCCTGGCCCCGATATTCGCGCCGGTGGAGCGGCTCAGCTACCGCCTCTCCGGCATCGACCCCAACCGTGAACAGGACTGGAAAACCTATGCACGAGCCTTGGTGGCCTTCTCCCTGACCAGCCTGGCGGCACTGTTCGCCATCCTGATGCTGCAGGGTATGCTTCCGCTAAACCCGCAGAAGCAGCCGGGCCTGGAGTGGACCCTGGCGTTCAACACCGCGGCCAGCTTCATGACCAACACCAACTGGCAGGCCTACAGTGGTGAAGCCACCCTGAGCTACTTCAGCCAGATGGTCGGCCTTGGCGTCCAGAACTTCGTCAGCCCTGCCGTCGGCCTGGCCGTATTGGTGGTGTTCTGTCGCGGCATCGCCCGTCGCTCGACTGACAGTGTGGGCAACTTCTGGGTCGACCTGACCCGCGCAACGCTCTATGTCCTGCTACCGCTGTGCGTGCTGCTGGCGCTGTTCCTGGTTTGGCAGGGCGTACCGCAGACTTTCCTCGGATACGCCCATGCCGTGACTCTGCAGGGTGCTGACCAGAGCATTCCGCTCGGTCCGGCAGCCAGCCAGATTGCCATCAAGCAACTGGGCACCAATGGCGGCGGCTTCTTCGGCGTCAACTCAGCGCATCCGTTCGAGAACCCGACTGCCTGGAGCAACTTGCTGGAGATGGCCTCCATCATCCTGGTCCCTGCGGCGCTGGTGTTCACCTTCGGCCACTACGTCAAGGACCTGCGCCAGAGCCGTGCACTGTTGGTGTGCATGCTTGTGCTCTTCATCATCGGCCTGGGCGTGACCCTGTGGAGCGAGTACCAGCCGAACCCGGCGCTGGCTTCCCTGCCGGTCGACCAGACGGGTTCGCTGGAAGGCAAGGAAAGCCGATTCGGCATAGCCGGTTCGGCGCTCTGGGCAGTCACCACCACGGCGGCGTCCAACGGCTCGGTCAATGCCATGCATGACAGCTTCAGCGCCATTGGCGGCATGATCCCGATGTTCAACATGATGCTCGGCGAGATCATCTTCGGCGGTGTTGGCGCGGGCCTCTACGGCATGCTGCTGTTTGTCCTGATCGCCGTGTTCCTCGCCGGCCTGATGATCGGCCGCACCCCGGAATACCTCGGCAAGAAGCTGGAAGCCCGCGAAGTGCGCCTGCTGGTGGCAACCCTGCTGGTGATGCCGATCGGCGTGCTGGTGTTCTGTGGCCTGGCCATCAGCCTGGAAGGCCCGGCTGCGTCCATCACCAACTCCGGTGCGCATGGCTTCAGCCAGGCGCTCTATGCCTACACCTCAGGTACCGCCAACAACGGTTCGGCCTTTGCCGGCTTTAGTGCCAACACGCCGTTCCACAACCTGATGATTGGCCTAGCCATGCTCCTCGGTCGCTTCGGTTACATCCTTCCGGTGCTGGCCATTGCCGGCAGTCTGGCCGCCAAGAGGCGCGCGCCGCTGGGTGCCAACAGCTTCCCGACCCATGGTCCGCTGTTCGTCACGCTGCTGACCCTGACCATCCTTCTGGTCGGCGGGTTGACCTTCCTGCCGGCGCTGGCCCTTGGGCCGATCGCCGAACACTTTGCGCTGATCCAGGGCTTCTAAGGGAGATCACAATGAATGCCCCCATGCAGGCGCACAAAAGCGCCAAAGTCCAACCCAAGACCACCTTCGATGCGCTGTGGAAGCAGGCGTTGATCCAGGCTTTCGTCAAGCTGGACCCGCGCCAGCTGGTTCGCTCGCCGGTGATCCTGGTCGTTGAGTTAACCGCTGTTCTGACGACGATCCTCTGTGCCATCCCCAGCCCTGCGGTGAGTACAGGTCTGGCAGTGCAAATCGCACTCTGGCTGTGGTTTACCGTGCTCTTCGCCAACTTCGCCGAGGCATTGGCCGAGGGCCGTGGCAAGGCCCGCGCAGACAGCCTGCGAGCCGGCAGCCAGGGGCTGAACGCGCGTCGGCAGAAGAGCAGCGGCCAGTTCGAAACCGTCCCCGCCAGCACCTTGCGCAAGGGCGATATCGTCCGTGTCGAAGCCGGCGAGCTGATCCCCGGCGACGGCGAAGTAATCCAAGGGATCGCCGCCGTCAACGAAGCAGCGATTACCGGCGAGTCTGCGCCGGTGATCCGTGAGTCCGGCGGTGACCGCTCCGCTGTCACCGGCAACACCCGCATCGTCTCCGACTGGCTGCTGGTGAAGATCACCGCCAATCCGGGCGAGTCGACCCTCGACCGCATGATCGCCCTGGTGGAAGGCGCCAAGCGCCAGAAGACGCCCAACGAGGTGGCGCTGGACATCCTGCTGATCGGCCTGACACTGATCTTCCTCCTTGTGGTGGCCAGCCTGCAGCCGTTCGCCCGCTTCGCCGGTGGCGACCTGCCGCTGGTGTATCTGTTGGCCCTGCTGGTGACGCTGATTCCGACCACCATCGGTGGCCTGCTCTCGGCCATCGGCATTGCTGGTATGGACCGCCTGGTGCGCCTGAATGTGATCGCCAAGTCTGGCCGGGCGGTAGAAGCGGCCGGTGACGTGCATGTGTTGCTGCTGGACAAGACTGGCACCATCACCTTCGGCAACCGCCGTTGTAGCGCGATGATCAAGGCGCCGGGCGTGTCCAGCAACGAGCTGGCCGAAGCTGCACTGCTGGCCTCGCTGGCCGACGAAACCCCCGAAGGCAAATCGATTGTCGAGTACCTGCGTAACTTGCACTCGTTACAGGCGCCGGAGCGCGAGCAGATCGAGGTCATCCCGTTTACCGCTGAAACTCGCCTGTCCGGCGCCGACTGGGCTGGCCACAGCTACCGCAAGGGCGCGGTGGATGCGGTGCTGGACTGGGTTGGCGTCAGCCGCAGCGACGTGCCGGCACCTCTGGCCCGTGAGATCGAGAAGATCGCCCAGAGCGGTGGCACGCCGCTGCTGGTCTCTGCCGACAGTAAGCTGCTCGGCGCCATTCACCTGAAGGACGTGGTCAAGCCGGGCATCCGCGACCGTTTCGCCGAACTGCGGCAGATGGGCATTCGTACCGTGATGGTCACCGGTGACAACCCGCTGACCGCCGCCGCCATTGCTGCCGAGGCCGGCGTGGACGACGTGATCGCCGAGGCCACGCCGGAGAAGAAGCTCGCCCGCATCCGCCAGGAACAAGGCGAGGGCAAGATGGTCGCCATGTGCGGTGATGGCGCCAACGACGCGCCGGCGCTGGCCCAGGCTGACGTCGGCCTGGCCATGAACGATGGCACCCAGGCTGCCCGCGAAGCCGCCAACCTGGTGGACCTGGATTCCGATCCGACCAAGCTGCTGGACGTGGTGCAGGTGGGCAAGGAGCTGCTGGTGACCCGTGGTGCGCTGACGACCTTCTCGGTAGCCAACGATGTGGCCAAGTACTTCGCGATCCTCCCGGCGCTGTTCGCGGGCATCCATCCGCAACTGGGCGTGCTCAACATCATGCACCTGGCCAGCCCGCAGAGCGCGATCCTCTCGGCCATCGTGTTCAACGCACTGGTCATCATCGCGCTGGTCCCGCTGGCCCTGCGTGGGGTTCGCGTGCAGGCCACCGACGCGGCCCACCTGCTGCGTCGCAACCTGTTGATCTACGGTCTGGGCGGCATCGTTGCTCCCTTCGTGTGCATCAAGGTGATCGATGTGCTGCTGACCGCCGTCGGCCTGGTGTGATGGATCGCCCCTCTCCCGCTTATGGGGGAGGGGCAGGTGGGAGGACCTGACTTGTCCCGCCTGAACTTAGATTTCCGTAGAGGAACTGAATATGCTTACGCAACTTCGCCCGGCCCTGAGCATACTGGCTTTGATGACCCTGATCACTGGTGTTGCCTACCCGCTGGCCGTAACCGGCATTGCCCAAGTCGTTTTTCCGGAGCAGGCCAATGGCAGTCTGGTGCGCGATGCGAAGGGCGCGATTCGTGGCAGCGCGCTGCTGGCGCAGAGTTTCGAGGGCCCTGAGTGGTTCCAGCCCCGCCCTTCGGCGGCGTCCTTCGCCACTGTGGCCAGTGGTGCCAGCAACCTTGCGCCGAGCAACCCAGCCCTGGCCGACCGTATCGGCAAGGATGCTGCGCGGCTGGCAACGGAAGGCCAGGGCAGGGTGCCTATGGCCCTGGTCACTACCTCGGGCAGTGGTCTGGACCCACACCTGCCAACGGCAGCGGCGCGCTACCAGATCCCGCGCATCGCCGCCGAACGCGGAGTTCCAGCCGAGGCCCTGGCCCGCCTGGTTGACCTCAACACCGAGCGCCCGTTGGTGGGGCCCGCGGTGGTCAACGTACTGGCCCTGAACATGCAGTTGAATGAGATGCCTCGATGAGTGATGCCCTCCGCGCCGATGCGCTGCTGGCCGAAATGCCCCGGGAGGGGCGCGGCCGACTGAAAGTATTCCTCGGCGCGGCACCGGGTGTAGGCAAGACCTTCGCCATGCTCCAGGCCGCTCAGGCGCAACTGCGCCAGGGCGTGAATCTGCGCGTTGGCGTGGTGGAAACCCATGGCCGCGCAGAAACCGAATCCATGCTCGCCGGCCTGCCGCAGCAGCCGCTACGTCGCCTGGACTACCGTGGCGTGGCCATGACCGAGATGGACCTCGATGGCTTGCTCGCGCAGCGGCCGAAACTGGCGCTGGTGGACGAGTTGGCCCACACCAATGCGCCAGGTAGTCGTCACGCCAAGCGCTGGCAGGATGTGCAGGAACTTCTGGATGCCGGCATTGACGTCTACACCACGGTCAACGTCCAGCACCTCGAAGCCCTCAACGACCAGGTACGTGACATCACGGGCGTGCAGGTGCGTGAGACGCTGCCCGACTGGGTGTTGCAGGAGGCCGACGAGATTCTCCTGGTGGATCTGCCTCCACGGGAGCTGCTCGAGCGCTTGCGCGAGGGCAAGGTCTATGTGCCAGAGCAGGCCCGTGCCGCCATCGACGCCTTCTTCAGCCAGACCAACCTCACTGCCTTGCGAGAGCTGGCCATGCAGACGGCCGCCGCACGTGTCGATGCGGATCTCAATCGCCGCTATCGCCAGCGTGGCCAGGAAGCACCGGCCGTGCGTGGACGCCTGCTAGTGGGCATTGACGGCGACCATCAGGCCGAGCGCCTGGTGCGCCATGCCTGCCGGGTCGCCGAGCGCCGCCACCTGCCGTGGTCGGTGGTCCACGTGGATACCGGCATTGGGCGCTCGGAAGAGGCACGCGTGCAGCTGCAAGGCGCCCAGCAGCTGGCTGAGCGGTTGGGCGGCGAGGTAGTCACGCTGCGTGGCGAATCGGTGGCCAAGGCTTTGGTCGAGCATGCCGATGAGCGACGTGCCAGCCTGCTGCTGGTTGGCAGGAGCCGACAGCGCTTGCGTCGTCACTGGCTGGGTCGGGGACTGGCCGAGCGGCTCCTGCGCCAGGCCAATGGCCTGGAGATCAGCGTGATCGACACCGAAGTCGACCGGCGTCCGGCCACGGCGAGGGCCCGTCAGCCGGTGCGCCTGCTCGATTACGGTGTGGCGATGGTCGCAGCAGTAGCCGCCACGGGCCTGGCCTGGGTGGTGTCGCACACGCTGGCGCTGCCGAACATCTCCCTGGTGTTTCTCGCCGCAGTGCTGCTGGTCGCCGTCCGCAGCAGCCTGGGACCAGCGCTGGCCTGCGCCGCGCTGTCCTTCCTGGCCTATGACTTTCTCTTCATACCGCCCACCTTCTCGTTCACCATCGCCCGCCAGGAGGATGTGCTCACCTTGCTGTTCTTCCTGCTCATGGCGGGGTTGACCGGCAACCTGGCCTCACGCCAGCGACGCCAGCTCGATGCTTTGCGCGATACCCAGACGGAAACCACCGTCTTGCTCGACCTGTCGCGCAAGCTCACCGCAGCCACTGACCGCCAGGCGGTGCTGAATGTCGCAGTGCAGCAGTTCTCCGCCTGGACCGACGTGGAGGTCTGCCTGCTGGCCCGTGGCAAGGATGGTGTGTGGAAGGTGGAAGCTGGCGTTCAGCGCTTGCTGGCCGACCAGGAGCGCGCCGCCGCCGAGTGGTCTTGGCAGCATGACCAGCCTGCGGGCCTGGGCACTGATACCCTGCCAGGCGGGCGCTGGTGGTGGCTTCCGCTATCGGGCGAGGAGGGGCCGCTGGTGCTGCTGGGTGTCAGCCCGCGCGACGAGGCCCCGCTGCCGGCCCCGCGTCGACGCTTGATCGCCGCCCTCGGGCAGCCTTTGGCCCAAGCCCTGGCCCGCGCCCAACTGGCCGAGGATCTGGAGGCCGCGCGCCTGCATGGCGAAACCGAGCAGCTGCGCAGTGCCTTGCTCGCGTCCGTCTCCCACGACCTACGTACCCCGCTCACGGCCATGCGCGGCTCCATCGACAGTCTGTTGGCGCTGGGCGAGGCCATTCCCCTGGGGGACCGACTCGAGCTGCTCGAAGGCACCCGCGATGAGGCCGAGCGGCTCGATCGCTACATCCAGAACCTGCTGGACATGACCCGCCTCGGCCATGGCGGCTTGAAGCTCGCACGCGACTGGGTGGCGCCCGTGGATATCGTCGCCAGCGCGCTGCAGCGCTTGCGACCCGTGCTGGCGCCGTTGCAGGTGGAAACCCTGATTCCCCAAGAGCTACCGCTGCTCTACGTACATGCCGCATTGATCGAGCAGGCCTTGGTCAATGTGCTGGAGAACGCGGCACGTTTCTCTCCCAGCCAAGGCCGCCTGCGGATCAGCGTGGAGGCCGATGACGTCGAGCTGCGCTTCGCTGTCAGCGATCAGGGTCCGGGTATCCCGCTTGAAGAACGCGACAAGATCTTCGACATGTTCTATACCGCTGCCCGTGGCGATCGGGGCGGGCAGGGTACCGGACTGGGCCTCGCTATCTGCCAGGGCATGGTCGGTGCCCATGGTGGCAGGGTTTCGGTCGGTGATGGCATCGATGGCCAGGGCACGACCCTGACCCTGCACCTGCCTCTGCACCCGCAGCCGCAGCTGGAAGAAGAGTGAGTGGCCGGTCATACGAGTGAGTTTCCGGGGAGGCTAGTTCTGTGGGGGCAAATTCAGTGGCTATGTCCCAGTTAGGTATTGCAACTGGCTGCATTCCCTGTAGGAGCGAGCTTGCTCGCGAATCGGACCTTTTCGCGTGTATGAACTCGGCATCTCCCCATTTCTACAAGACTCTTCGCTCGGCGGCCTATTCCTGGCAACAGCTAGCGCAGACAGAGCCAATTCATTCGCCACGCAGACCGCAAGTCTGCCCGGGGGGCGCAATCGGGATAGCTTTGCCACCCTTGGCGAATGAATTCGCACCCAAAGAAAAAGAACGGCCCTTGCCACTGACGGATTGATGAACGGAACGATGACAATCAACCAGCCGACCATCCTGGTCATTGACGACGAAGCGCAGATTCGCAAGTTCCTGCGTATCAGCCTCACAGCCCAGGGCTATCGGGTGCAGGAGGGCGCCAACGGCCGCGAAGGCCTCGCTCAGGCAGCGCTTGGCAAACCGGATCTGGTAGTGCTCGATCTCGGGCTACCGGATCTGGATGGAAAGGACGTGCTGCGCGAACTCAGGGAGTGGTCCCAGATCCCCGTGTTGGTGCTCTCGGTGCGAGCCAGCGAGGGCGAGAAGGTGCTGGCGCTGGATGGCGGCGCCAACGACTACGTGACCAAGCCGTTCAGCATCCAGGAATTCCTCGCTCGCGTCCGCGTGCTGCTGCGCCAGGGCGCGCCTGGCGAGCAACAGGTCGCCCATGTCGCCAGTGGCCCGCTGGTCGTGGATTTCGCTTACCGCAAGGTCATGCTCGATGGCGCCGAGGTTGGGCTGACGCGCAAGGAGTACGCCGTGCTCGCCCAACTCGCCCGACATCTGGGCCGCGTGGTCACCCAACAGCAATTGCTCAAGGACGTCTGGGGCCCGACCCATGTGGAAGACTCGCACTACCTGCGCGTGGTGGTAGGGCACCTGCGGCAGAAGCTTGGCGACGACCCGGCCAATCCGCGTTTCATCGTCACCGAGGCAGGCGTCGGCTACCGGCTTCTGGAGGGGTGACAGGACTCCATTAGCCCGGACCTCAGTCCGCTCTACGTGAAGTTTGCTGCGCTTGTGCTGCGAGGCGGGAAATAGGCGTCTAGCCCATATCAAGCCTGAAACCCGTACTGCTGGAAAGAAAGCATGCAGCAATTGCTGAACGAGATTCTCGACGAGATCCGCCCCCTGATCGGCCAGGGCAAGGTCGCCGACTACATTCCCGCGCTGTCTCACGTCGCACCCAACCAGTTGGGTATCGCGGTCTACAGCAACGAAGGAGAACTCTACTCCGCCGGTGACGGCCTGACGCCATTTTCGATCCAGAGCATTTCCAAAGTGTTCAGCCTGGTTCAGGCTATCCAGCACTCGGGAGAGGACATCTGGCAGCGCCTGGGACACGAGCCCTCGGGGCAGCCGTTCAACTCGCTGGTGCAACTGGAGTTCGAACGCGGGGTACCGCGTAATCCCTTCATCAATGCCGGGGCCTTGGTGATCTGCGACATCAACCAGTCGCGATTTGCTGCACCAGCCCTATCCATGCGGGATTTCGTTCGCCGCCTGAGCGGCAACCAGTTAGTGGCGTCCGACGACGTGGTGGCCCGATCGGAGTACCAGCATCGGGCGCGCAACGCGGCGATGGCCTACCTGATGCAAGCGTTCGGAAACTTCCATAACGATGTCGAGGCGGTGCTGCACAGCTACTTCCACCACTGCGCCATTCGCATGAGTTGTGCCGACCTCGCGCTTGCCTTCAGCTTCCTCGCCAACCAGGGCGTCAGCCCGCATAGCGGCGAACGGGTGCTGACGCCGCGTCAGACCAAGCAGGTCAACGCCATCATGGCCACCAGTGGCCTGTACGACGAAGCGGGCAACTTCGCCTATCGGGTCGGCCTGCCCGGCAAGAGCGGAGTAGGCGGCGGTATAGTCGCCGTGGTGCCGGAGCGCTTCACGGTGTGTGTCTGGTCGCCCGAGCTGAACCCGGCTGGCAATTCCCTGGCAGGCATGGCAGCACTGGAATTGCTCTCCGAGCGAATCGGCTGGTCGATTTTCTGATCGTGCTGTCCCGCTCCCAAGGAGAGAACAGTCAGGGCGGGCTCTAGCCCGCCCTTGAGTTCGACCCTTGGCTGACGCGGAGCGCCGCCCGACCTACCCTACAGGCTGCCCGACATCCTTCACTCCAAGGGGATGGGTATTGGTCAGTTGCCCTGTTCGTAGCGGTCCAAGGTGTCGCGGGCAACCAGGCGGCCGAGTTGGATCAACTCCGGCGCCTTGTAGAACTCGAAGAAGCGGCAGACCTTCTTCGGTACGTTGATCAGGATGTCTGGCGGATAGCCAGCGATCTTGTATTGCGCCAGCGACGTCTGCATCACCTCGAAACTCTGGTTGATCAACTCCAGCAGCGAAGCGGCTCCGACACTGGCAACGACCTCGGAACCGGCAGCCGACTTCGGCGCTCCGGAGCTTTCCGGGGCGGCTGGTGGCTGCTGGGGCGCGGCGCGCTCCAGCCAGGGGTTGCCACCTGGCAGGCTTTCCGGGTCCAGCAGGCCAGCTTCATCTTCCGGTGCACGTTTCAGGAAGGGTAGGCGTGAACCAAGGGAAAACATCAACTGGTCGATGCGGCTCTTGATAGCCGGCGGCCGTTCGATAACGGGCAGTTGGTATTGCAGTTGGTTGGTGGCGTTGAGGTTCACGGCGATGATCAGGTCGCAGTGGCTGGATACCACCGGAATGATCGGCAGGGGGTTCAGCAGGCCGCCATCCACCAGCATGCGCTGACCTTGCAGTACCGGGGTGAACAGGCTCGGAATGGCGGCTGAGGCACGCATGGCCTGGTGCAGGCAGCCTTCCTGGAACCAGATTTCCTGCTGGTTGGTCAGGTCCGTGGCGACTGCCGTGTAGGGAATCGACAGGTCTTCGATATTGATCTCCCCCACGATGTCGCGAATGCGGCCAAAGACCTTCTCGCCACGGATTGCGCCGAGGCGGAAACTCACGTCCAGCAAGCGCAGCACATCAAGATAGTCGAGGCTTTCCGTCCACTCGCGGTACTGGCGCAGTTTTCCTGCGGCATAGATACCCCCCACGACAGCGCCCATCGAACAGCCCGCGATACAGGCGATCTGGTAACCACGTGCCTCGATTTCCTCAATCACGCCAATATGCGCGTAACCTCGTGCGCCCCCCGAACCCAACACCAGCGCTACTCGCTTGCTCATCCGTTCACCCCTACAACCAGTGGTTTGACGATACGCTGCAACCAGGGTGGCGCCAAGGCATGCCATGCCCATCCTCCGTCCGGTCGTCGGTGGCCCGGTCCAGACGTATGCCATGCAGCGCACAGAGTTGAATCTTGGTGTTTTCGCAGCGTCTATTCAGGCACTAGACTTTCGCCATCTCGACCATAAGGAGCTTCATCGATGAAAGCCTGGATCAGCCTGCCCCTGATCGCATTCATGCTTGTTGGCTGTGCTGGCAAGACGGCCTATCGCAGCAGTTGCGCTGCCGAACTTGACGCCGCCTGGCAGGAACTGGACCTGGCCAAGGCCGAAGGTTTCTCCGGTACGGTCAGTTATTCCAAGGCTCTTAGCCTGCTTACCGCTGCCAAGACTCAACAACAGTTCGAGGCCTTCGAAGGTTGCGCCAACAAGGCGGAGAAGGCTCGTTTCTACATTCGTGAATCGCGCGCTGGGCGGTAGAGTGCCCTTGCAGCCCTCACTCCCAACCCCCAGGGGTGGGGGAGAGGGCCCGTTCCCGGCGATAACGTCCCGGTGTCACTCCCTTCCAGCGCTTGAACGCATGCAGGAAGTTGGACACTTCTCCATACCCTAGCCGCTCGGCAATTTCCTCCAGGCTCAATCCCGTTGAGGCCAGCAGCTCCTCGGCCAGCGTCTGGCGCACTTCCTCCAGCAGCCCCCTGAAGCTGGTGCCCTCCGCCTCAAGCCGGCGGCGCAAGGTGCGCGACGTCATGTGCAGTTCGCTCGCCAGCTGTTCCATATCAGCCCCTAGCCCTGGTAGCGCGAGCAGTCGGTCGCGAACCCGCCCGGAGAGTCCGCCGCGCTCCCGTCGGCGCGCCAGGAGGACGCGACACTGCTCTTCGCAATGCAGGGCAACCTGTGGGTTGGCGCCGGGCAGGGGCAGGTCAAGGAGGCGGCGGGAGATGATGATGCGGTTGTCCTCGGCGTTGAATTGCGGGGTCAGGCCCAGTAAATCGCGATAAGGCGCGAGATCGGTTGGTGCCGGGATACGGAAGCGGGCTCCAAGCAGCGGAAGTTTGGCGTTGGTCAGGTCGCGCTGTACGCTCAGGGCGCCGGCAACGTCGCGTTCGAGCGTGAAGGTGCGCAGGTCTTCCGGCACGTCCTTATCGTCGAACACCAAGTGGGCCTCGTCGCCGTCTTCATCCAGGCGTATGCGGTGGAACGCGTAGGTCAGGTCCAGGTAGCGCAGTCCGAGTTGTGCGGCGCTGCGGTAAGTAGGGCTGCTGAGCAGAGCGAAGCCCCAGATCCCATAGGTGTTGAGGCGATAGCGCTGGCCCGCCTCAAGGCCCGCGCTTGGGAGATGGCCAAGACCCTGGGCGATATTGCGCAGAAGTTGCAGCTCCTGGCTGGCAGCCACTTCGGCGCTCGGGTCGGCGAGCAGGCGCCAGTCCAGGCCCGTGTTGGCCAGGCAATGCTCGATGGACAGGCCGTGATCGAGGCCGAATTGGGTCATCAGTTGCACGCTGATAGCGCTGCGCCGTGAAGGCCAGCGAGGAGGCTGGGGCATCAGGGAAAACCTGTCCGAATTTCACAATAGTATGTCCGACTATGCCATAACGCGACGTATCGCAGCGCATTAGCATTTTCTCTACCACGCAAGCCCCTCGGGCTCGCGAGAGTACATCCATGGGAGAGAACAATGCAGAAGAATCCCCAGCAGCCAGCGCCCCTGCACGTGCTGATCATTGGCGCCGGTTTTGGAGGCATGGGCCTGGCCATCCAGTTGCAGAAGGCCGGCAACCACGACTTCCTGATCCTGGAGAAAGGCAGCGAAGTGGGCGGTACCTGGCGAGACAACAGTTACCCCGGCGCAGCCTGCGATGTGCCCTCGCACCTGTATTCCTTTTCCTTCGAACCCAAGGTCGACTGGTCGCGCAAATTTGCGCCGCAGGCCGAGATATTCGCCTACCAGCGCCATTGCGCGGACAAATATGGGCTGCGCCGGCACATTCGCTTTGGATGCGAAGTGGCGGGTGCCGAGTTCGATGAGGCCAGCGGCCTCTGGCAGGTGCATACGCAGAATGGGGAACGCTACAGCGCAAGGGCCCTGGTCAGCGCATGTGGTCAGCTGAACCGCCCCGCGTGGCCGCGTATCACTGGGTTGGAAAAGTTCCGTGGCGAGCTGTTCCATTCGGCGCGCTGGAACCATGGCTACTCGCTGGCAGGCAAGCGCGTGGCGGTGATCGGTACCGGCGCCAGCGCCATCCAATTCGTTCCGCAGATCGCCCCAGAGGTCGCTCGACTGCATCTGTTCCAGCGCTCGGCGCCTTATGTGATCCACAAGGCGGACCGTGCCTATCGCCCCTGGGAGCTCGCGGTGATGCGGCATGCGCCAGGCCTGCAGAAACTGGATCGGATGCTCAAGTACATCCAGCACGAGTCGCGGGTGTTGGCTTTCTCGATGTTTCCGCCGTTGATGAAGTTCATACGCTTCAAGTTCGACCGACACCTCGCACGCGGAGTCCCCGATGCATCGTTGCGCCAGCGCCTGCAACCGGACTACCCGCTGGGCTGCAAGCGCATTCTCATCTCTAACGACTTCTACCCGGCGCTGGCCAGGCCAAATGTCGAGTTGGTGACCGAGGCCATCCGCGAAGTCACCGAGGATGCGGTGATTACCCGTGACGGTGTAAACCATGAAGTGGATGCCATCATCCTCGGCACCGGCTTCACCGCTACTGATTTCCTCGCGCCCATGAGCATACGAGGCTTGGGCGGGCGTGACCTGAACCAGGCCTGGCGGGAGGGCGCAGAGGCTTACCTGGGCATCAGCGTCAGCGGCTTTCCCAACCTCTTCATCCTTTACGGGCCGAACACCAACCTGGGTCACAGCTCGATCATCTACATGCTCGAAAGCCAGTACCCGTATGTGTTGGACGGCATCAATGCCTTGGTTGAGCGGGGCCTGCGTTATCTGGACCTGAAGCAGGACGTGCAGAAGGACTACAACCGGGAACTGCAGCGCCAGGTGCACCACACTGTTTGGGAGCAGGGATGCAACAGCTGGTACAAGACCGCCGAGGGCAAGAACACCAACAACTGGCCGGGTTTCACCTTCACCTACCGCCTACAGGCCCGCCGGCTGGAGTTCGAGCACTATGAATGCGCCCGTTGAGTTCACTGCGCCAGCGCCCGGCCAGCCGCTGCGTCGTGCGCTGTTGCGCGGCGCCTTGCGCCTGTTGTTCCGTGGCTTGATGCGACCGCCGACTCCCGTGACGCTGCAACGCCTGGTGCTGCGCGCACTTGCGGCCAGCACGCTGGCTCCACGCGGTATCAGGCACGAGGCCGGCCAGTTGGCGGGCGTGCGGTGCGAATGGCAGCGGCCGACGGACAGCGGCCATGGCGTACTGCTCTACCTGCATGGCGGGGCCTTCATGACTGGCTCGCCGGCGACCCACCGGGCCATCACCGCCAGCCTCGCCAAGCGTACGGGCCTGAATGTGTGCGCGTTGGATTACCGGCTGGCACCCGAGCATCCATTCCCCGCCGCGCGAGACGATGTCCTGGCCGCCTACCAGGCGTTGCTGGACGTTGGGTATCCGGCGTCGCGCATCATCATGGGGGGCGACTCGGCCGGAGGGAACCTGACTCTCGCCACAGCTCTTGAGCTCAAGCGCCAAGGACTTCCGCTACCGGCGGGCTTGATTTGTTTATCGCCGGTCACGGATTTGGGTGGAGCGCATCGGCATCGGCCGGTAGCGGGCGACCCGCTGATCCATCCTGCTTGGGTCGAGCAGGCGACGAACCGGTATTGCCCGCCTGGAATGGACCGCTGTAGCCCAGGCCTTTCGCCCATCTATGCCGACCTCACCGGGCTGCCGCCGCTGTTAATCCAGGTTGCGGAGGACGAGGTGTTGCGAAACGACAGCCTGCGCTTGGCTGCCCGAGCAGGGGCGGCTGGCGTGTGGGTGCGGCTGGAGCGCTATCCGGGGCTGTGGCACGTGTTCCAGGCCCAGGTGGGCCTGCTCCGGGCGGCAGACGAGGCCATGGCACGGGCGGCGGATTTCATTGGCAAGCACATCGGGGAGGGAACCTGAGATGGACAACATCCTGATTACCGGGGCCGCTTCCGGCATAGGCGCAGCGACGGCGCGGCTCTTCCACGAGCGCGGCTGGAAGGTGGGGCTGATCGACTTGAATCGGCAGTCTCTCGAAACCCAAGCGGCAGCCTTGGGTGGAGCCTGGTTCCGCTCCCTCGACGTCACCGACCTGGTGGCGTTGCAGCAAGCGCTGGCAGACTTCTGCAACCGCCACGACGGTCAGTTGCGGCTGTTGTTCAACTGCGCGGGCGTGTTGCGCTTCGGTCATTTCGAGGAGATCGAGATGGTCGAGCACGCGCGTATCCTCAATATCAACGTGCTTGGGCTGGTCCAGGCGACGCACGCGGCATTTCCCTACCTCAAGGTGACCCGGGGCGGCCAGGTGATCAACATGGGTTCGGCTTCGGGGCTCTATGGCACGCCGGACATGACTAGCTACTCCGCCTCGAAATTCGCAGTGCGCGGCTTCACCGAGGCGCTGGAACTGGAGTGGCGCCGTCATGGCATCCGCGTCGGTGACCTGATGCCCCCTTTCGTGCGTACGCCGATGGTCAGCAGTCAGCGCTTCGAGCCACCCGTACTGCGCCGCCTGGGAGTCAAGCTGACGGCTGAGGACATCGCCTTGGCGGCCTGGCAGCAGGCCCATGGCGCAGCCGTGCATCGGCCGGTGAGCGTGCTGTTCAAGCTGATGTACTGGTCGGGGCAAGTCTCGCCCACCTGGGTCAGCAGGGCGATCATGGGGTTCCTGAGCCGGGCGTGAAGTCAGTTTACTGGCGCAGCAGCCTTGGGCACCGCCTGTCGCCAGATTTGTGACAATTTGTCCTGCCATACGGCAGACCTCGCTCAGCAACGCTACCCTGCAAATTGATGTTGTCATTCACGCTTCACGAGCGGGTGACTGGCCAAGTCCGCGCGGGATGTGGCCAGGGGTCGTACTTGTGTTATCAGGGGACGACTCAGGGCGGCACTGCATGGTGCTGTGAGGTCGATGTCATCGGCCTCGGGGATTAAGCGAAACATTATCCATCGCCAAGAGGAGGTCGTTTCATGAGCACAGCCTTCCACGATGATGTCAGCAGTGATCTCCTTCATCGGATGAAAGAGGGCGGTTTCGATTTTGCCCGGGTCCATCCGATCGAGTTCTACGCCATCTTCCCCGATGAGGACCGGGCGCGATTGGCGGCACGTAATTTCCGTGGCGAATCCTTGAATGCCCAGGTGTCCGCCCGTGCAGATGGGGCTTGGCACCTGCAGGTGAGCAAGGTGATGTATGCGACCCATGCCGGAATCGGCGATTTCGAGCATGACCTGGAAGCCCTGGTGGTACCCCTGGGTGGGGTGCTGGATGGTTGGGGCGTCACACAGGAAATCTCTCCAACGCACCCTTGATCAGATGTCTGGGGGCGCGCCGGCCAGCCTCTTGGGCTGGCTGGTGGGTGGGGCGAAGGTATTCCGGGCAATTGATCAGGCGGTTCTGCGTCCCCTTGCAATGACACGTATTCCACGAAAGCACCTATGTTTCCTTCGCTCGACCCCGACATGCCCTTTGCCTCAGACTCCGCCAACGGAGGCAAACCATGACCGATATCCTGATCCTTACCCACGCTGATTTCTGCTCCCCTGGCCACCTCGGTGCCGTGCTCGATCGCGCCCAGCGCGAATTCACCGTGCTGCGCGTCGACCAGGGCGAGCTGGACGATTACGACCTTGATCGGCCCAAGGCAGTCGCCATCATGGGTGGTCCCATGAGCGTCAACGATCCGATGCCCTGGATCGGGCAGGAGATCGACGCAATTCGATACTGGGTCGACCGTGATGTCCCGATGGTCGGTCACTGTCTGGGTGGGCAGCTGATCGCCCGCGCCCTGGGTGCTTCGGTTCACCGCATGCCCTATACGGAAATTGGCTGGCAGCCGCTGGAGAAGCGTGCACAGGCATCTGACAACCCCTGGCTGGCGCACCTGCCGCAAGAGTTCGCCATCTACCAATGGCACAGCGATACCTTCGAGCTGCCGGAGGGCGCCGAGGGGCTGATGGGCAGTCCCTGGTGCCCAAACCAGGGTTTTGCCTGGGGGGACAAGGTGCTTGGACTGCAGGGCCACCCGGAAATGACCGAGGATCTGGTGCGCCTCTGGTTGACCGACTGGGCGCACCTGCTGGATGAAACCCAGGCCAGCCAGCAGGGCAGGGCACAAATGCTGGAGGACCTGCCGGCCAAGGTGACGGCGCTGAACCAGGTCGCGGAAGGGTTCTACCAACGCTGGCTGAGCTTGGCATTTGCCTGAAAACGCAGGTTGGGTGAAGTGAGCGGCTCTGTGAGGGCGAATGATTTCGCCCTCACAAGGACCAGGCCTTCAATGCCGGATCATCACGTGGCGTACCACGGTGTAATCCTCCAGGCCATACATCGACAGGTCCTTGCCGTAGCCGGATTGCTTGAAGCCGCCATGGGGCATTTCGTTGGTCAGCATGAAGTGGGTGTTGATCCAGGTGCAGCCGTATTGAAGGCGCGAGGCGACCGCTGCGGCGCGGCCGATGTCGCGGGTCCAGACGGACGAGGCCAGGCCATAGTCGGAATCGTTGGCCCAGCGCACGGCTTCATCCACGTCGCTGAAGGGCGTGACGGTCACAACGGGGCCGAATACTTCCCGTTGCACGATCTCATCGTCCTGCCGGGCGTGCGCTACCACCGTGGGTTCATAGAAAAAGCCGCTGCCGGCGACGGGCTTGCCGCCCGTGGCGATCTGGATATGCGGCACGGCACGGGCGCGCTCGACAAAGCCGGCCACGCGCTCACGCTGGCTTTGAGTGATCAATGGGCCCAGTTCGGTAGCCGGATCGTCCTGCAGCCCGGTCTTGAGGCTGGACACCGCACCGGCCAGGTCGGCGACGAAATTGTCGTAGATCTTCTTGCCGGCGTAGATGCGGCACGCCGCCGTGCAGTCCTGCCCAGCGTTGTAGAAGCCGAAGGTGCGGATGCCGGCCACCACGTCGGCCAGGTCGGCGTCATCGAACACCAGCACCGGGGCCTTGCCGCCCAGCTCCATGTGCGTGCGTTTCACGCTTTCGGCGGCGCTGCGGATGATCGCCTTGCCGGTGCCGACGGAGCCGGTCAGTGACACCATGCGCACCAACGGGTGAGAAACCAGGGGGCTGCCCACGGTCGGGCCACGGCCGAGGACGATATTGACCACTCCGGGCGGCAGCAGCTCGGCGATGAACTCGGCCAGGCGCAGGGCGGTCAGCGGGGTCTGCTCAGAGGGTTTCAGCACAACGGTATTGCCGGCGGCGAGCGCCGGGCCGAGTTTCCAGGCGGCCATCATCAGTGGGTAGTTCCACGGTGCGATGGAGGCGATGACGCCTATCGGGTCGCGGCGGATCATCGAGGTGAAGCCCGGCAGGTATTCCCCGGCGGCGGAGCCGGTCAGGCAGCGGCTGGCGCCGGCAAAAAAGCGGAATACGTCGGCGATGGCCGGGATCTCGTCGTTCAGCGCTGCGGAATAGGGCTTGCCGCAGTTGTTCGACTCCAGCCTGGCCAACTCGTCGGCGTGGGTCTCGATACGGTCCGCCAGCTTCAGCAGCAGGGTGGCGCGCTCGCGTGGGGCGGTGCGGGCCCAGCCTTCGAAGGCAGCATCGGCAGCGCGCACCGCCGCGTCCACTTGGGCTTCATTGGCTTCGGGGATTTTTACCAGCACCGCTCCGGTGGCCGGGTTGAATACTTCCAGTGCTTCGCCTTCACCTTGGACGAACTGGCCGTTGATCAGCAATTTGGTTTGCATGGGGCATCCTCGTGTCAGGTGCTAGCCCCTCTCCTGGAAGGAGAGGGGAAAAGACTATTTCCCACCGCCCGCCACCGCTTCGGTACCCCGCGTCAGGTAGTAAGCGCCGAGGATTGGCAGCATGGTGACGAGCATGACCAGCAGGGCGACCACGTTGGTCACAGGTACGTCTCGTGGGCGGCTGAGCTGGCTCAGCAGCCAGAGCGGCAGCGTCTGCTCGTGGCCAGCAGTGAAGGTGGTAACGATGATTTCGTCGAAGGACAGCGCAAAGGCCAGCATGGCGCCAGCGAGCAGCGCGGTCGCAATGTTGGGCAGAATGATGTAGCGAAAGGTCTGCCAGCCGTCGGCGCCCAGGTCCATCGAGGCTTCGATGAGGCTTTGGGAGGTGCGGCGGAAGCGCGCAATCACGTTGTTGTAGACGATCACCACGCAGAAGGTGGCATGGCCAACCACGATGGTGAAGATGCCGGGCTCTATCCCCAAGGTCTTGAACGCTGCAAGCAGGGCAATGCCAGTGATGATGCCGGGCAGCGCGATGGGCAGGATCAGCATCAGGGTTATGCTTTCCTTGCCGAAGAAGTCGCGGCGGTACAGTGCGGCGGCGGCCAGCGTGCCGAGCACCATGGCCAGGACGGTGGCCATGCAGGCGACCTTCACCGAAAGGATGATGGCCTGGAGCACGTCCTCGCGGCCCAGGACCACGCCGAACCATTCGAGGGTGAAACCCTGCAACGGAAAACTGTAGGCCGACTCTTCGGTATTGAATGCATAGAGCAGGATGATCAGGATCGGGAAGTGCAGGAAAACCAGCCCGCCCCACGCGGCCAGTCTCAGTCCCCAGGAGGCTCGCTCAGAGTGCATCGAAGGCCCCCAGCCGTTTGGCGATGGACAGGTAGATAGCAATCAGCAGGATGGGTACCAGGGTGAAAGCGGCAGCCAGGGGGATATTGCCCACCGAGCCTTGCTGCACATAGACCATGGTGCCGATGAATAAACCGCTGGGCCCCACCAGTTGCGGGATGATGAAGTCCCCCAAGGTGAGGCTGAAAGTGAAGATGGACCCGGCCACCACGCCCGGAAAGGACAGCGGCAGGATCACCTGCACGAAAGTCTGGCGGGGCCGTGCGCCGAGATCGGCCGAGGCTTGCAGCAGTGACGGGGGCAGGCGTTCCAGCGAGGCCTGGATCGGCAGGATCATGAACGGCAGCCAGATGTAGGTAAACACCAGGAAGCGTCCCAGGTGGGAAGTGGACAGCGTGTTGCCACCCACTGTGGGGACTGTCAGCAACGCACCCAGCAAACCGTCCAGGTGCAGTTGCTGGATGAGCCAGTAGAGAATGCCGCCCTTGGCCAGGATCACCGTCCAGGCATAGGCCTTGACGATGTAACTGGCCCACATGGGCAGCATCACCGCGATGTAGAAGAACGCCTTCTCCTTGGGCGTGGCAAAGCGCGCCATGTAGTAGGCGATGGGGAACGCGAGCACGGCACTGGCCACGCTGACCGCGATGGCCATGGTCAACGTTCGCAGGATGATGTCGTAGTTGGCCGGGTTGAACAGGGCAACGTAGTTGGCCAGGGTCAGCTCCGGTGTCACGGCCATGGTGAAGTCGTCGAAGGTGTAGAAACTCTGCCAGAGCAGGGCGAACAGCGAGCCGACATAGACCACGCCGAACCACAGCAAGGGTGGCGTCAGCAGCAACAGCAGGTACAGCGTACTGCGGCGGTAGAGCAGGTTGGAGAGACTGCGTAATGGGCCGCTGTGCGGACGTTGAAGCACGGCGGCCATGGCCGCTACTCGCTGAGCGCGATCATCGCGCTGCGGGCCCAGCAGACCTGCACCTGCTGGCCGGGTTGCGGGCGATTGGCGTCCAGTAGCTCGCCATTCGGCAGGCTGACCGCCAAGCGGCTGCCATCGTCCAGGATCAGTTCGTAACGGCTGCTGGCTCCCAGGTATTGCACATCGTGGACGGTGCCGCCGAGTTGCAGCTCGCCCTCTCCGGCATTGCCAAATCGCACATGCTCGGGCCGCAGGGAAAAACTGCCAGTGGCGCCGGTCAGGCGTTGGGCCTGCTCGCCGTGGAGCACGTTGGCGGTGCCGACGAACTCGGCCACAAAGCGGGTTCGCGGCTGGCGATAGAGGTTTTGCGGGCTGTCTACCTGCTCGATACGGCCCTTGTTGAACACGGCCACGCGGTCGGACATCGACAGCGCTTCGCCTTGGTCGTGGGTCACGAAGATGAAGGTGATGCCGAGCTGACGTTGCAGCTTCTTCAGTTCGACCTGCATCTGCTCGCGCAATTTGAGGTCCAGCGCGCCGAGCGGCTCATCCAGCAATAGGACACGTGGGCGGTTGATCAGCGCGCGGGCCAGGGCCACGCGCTGGCGCTGGCCGCCGGAGAGCTGTGCAGGTTTGCGCTCGCCATAGCCGCCCAAGGCGACCATGGTCAGTGCTTCTTCCGCGCGGGTATGGCGCTCGGCCTTGGCCACGCCTTTGACCTTGAGACCGTAGGCAACGTTGTCGCGCACGTCCATGTGTGGGAACAGGGCGTAGTCCTGGAATACCGTGTTGACGTCACGCTCGTAGGGCGGCAGACCTGCGGCTTCCGAGCCGTGAATGCGGATGGAGCCGGAAGTGGGCTGCTCGAAGCCGGCGATCAGGCGCAGGCAGGTGGTCTTGCCGGAGCCCGACGGGCCGAGCATGGAGAAGAATTCGCCGTCCCGGATCTCGATGGACACCCGATCCACGGCCTTCACGTCGCCATAGTGTCGGCAGACATCGGTGAACTGAACGGCTGTGGTCATGGCAAGCAACTCCGGGGGCCCCCTCTCCCCAAGGGAGAGGGGGAAGTTGGGTCCTACCTGCCACCCATGATCGCGATGTAATCCTGGGTCCAGCGGCTGTAGGGCACGAACTTGCCGCCCTGGGCCTCCGGGGTTTTCCAGAAGGCGATCTTGTCGAACTGGTCGTAGCCGTTGGTGGTGCAACCGCCGGGGCCCAGCAGCTCGCTACTGGTGCAGCCTTTGGCAACGACGGGCAGTGAGCCGAACCAGGCGGCGAGGTCGCCCTGGAGCTTGGGCTCCAGCGACCAGTTCATCCACTTGTAGGCACAGTTCGGGTGCTTGGCGTCGACATGCAGCATGGTGGTATCCGCCCACCCGGTGACGCCTTCCTTCGGCACGACCGTGGCCACTGGCTGCTTCTCGGCCTGCAGGGTGTTGGCCATGTAGCCCCAGGTGCTCGCCGCAGCCACGCCTTCGTTCTTGAAGTCGCTCATTTGCACGGTCGCGTCATGCCAGTAGCGGTGCACCAGGCTGTGCTGCTTGCGCAGCAACTCGAGCGCGGCAGCGTATTGCGCTTCCGTCAGCTGATAAGGGTCCTGGATACCCAGTTCCGGCTTGGCGGACTTCAAATAAAGGGCGGCGTCGGCGATGTAGATCGGGCCATCGTAGGCCTGCACGCGGCCCTTGTTGCTCTTGCCGTCAGCCAGCGTGGTTTCCTCGAACACGACGCTCCAGCTATCCGGGGCCTGCTTGAACAGCTTGGTGTTGTACATCAGCAGGTTCGGACCCCATTGATAGGGTGTACCGAAATGCTGGCCATTCACCGTATGCCAGGGCGCATCGGTGAGCCGCTCGTCCAGGTTCTTCCAGTTGGGGATCAGGTCCGGGTTGATCGGTTGTACACGCTTGCCAAAGATCAGTCGTAGCGATGCGTCGCCTGAGGCTGTGACCAGGTCGTAGCCGCCCTTGGCCATCAGGCTGACCATTTCATCGGAGGTGGCTGCGGTCTTCACGTTGACCTTGCAGCCGGTGTCTTTCTCGAACTGGGTCACCCAGTCGTAATTCTTGTCCGTTTCGCCGCGCTCGATGTAGCCGGGCCAGGCAATGATGTCCAGGGCGCCTTCAGTCGGACCCAGTTGTTTGGGAGGGTCCGCAGCTTGCGCCGAGGCGACGAGGCACATACAGCTGACAGCAAAGGACAGGCAGGTGGGTTTGAGCGAAAAAGACATGGTCGACTCCTGAGGTACGGAACGTTGGGAGCCGTTGCGGCGAAAGTACAGGCCGATGGCGGCGTGCTGCAAGCAGTCGGAAAATTTGCTGCTACTCGCTCTGAGCAGCGTAGTTCGGGGCTTTTGGGCTGACAAGGAATCGCCCGCGCAGCCCTTGGCGATGAAGTGACCAGGTTCAGAAGCGGATGGTGGGTTCGCCCTTGTGCCAGTTGCAGGGACAGAGCTCATCGGATTGCAGAGCATCGAGCAGGCGCAAGGTTTCCTGGGGATTGCGTCCCACGGAGTGGTCATTGACCGATACGTGCCGAATCAGATTGGCGGGGTCGACGATGAAGGTGGCACGCAGTGCCACCCCCTCACGGCGATCGAGAATGCCGAGGGCGCCGGCGAGTTCATGCTTGATATCGGCCAGCCAGGGAAAGCTCAGACCCTTGAGGTCCTGGTGGTCGCGACGCCAGGCAAGGTGTACGAACTCGCCATCCGTAGAGGCGCCGATCAGCTGGGTGTCGCGCTCATTGAATGCATCGAGAAGGTCGCCGTAGCCCCTGATCTCGGTCGGGCAGACGAAGGTGAAGTCCTTCGGCCAGAAGAACAGCACCTTCCATTTGTCGGGGAAGCTGTCCTGGTTCACGCGCTTGAATGCCTGGTCGGGCTGCGCGGCCAGTTCCGAGTCGCTGTCCACGGCCAGTAGATCGAAGGATGGCAACTTGTCTCCGACGGTGAGCATGGCAGAGCCTCTCCAAAAGGGGCGGGCGAATTGCCCGAGGAATATGGAAAGCCTCGGTGAACCGGGGAAATGCACTCCGACTATATCGCCGATAACTCTGGCTCTCGTCACCGCCCAGCGAAGATTTTAGGCCGGATAGTTATAGGTGAAATTCCAAATCGCAACATATGCATAGAACAATCGGGCGCAACCTGCTCTGCAATGCTGGCCTAGACTGAAGTTCTCGTGTGTCGCGGCGCTCAACCGACTGGCCATGGCAGAGTCCCCGCCAGTCCGATTCACTCCAAAAATACGGCGCCGCCTAATAGGGCGAGGCTGCTGGTTCTGCCCTTCGGGCTGCACCAGACTGGAGCGTGATGGTTGTGTGGGGCTTGCAAGTTATTGAATTGCATTGAGTTGTTGCGATGGCACGAGGCTTGCGAATGAGCATTTGCCCGTGGCGACAAGGAGTACGGCATGTCCCGCACCTTTTATGACGAGATGTATGACGCGAGTGGCCAGTGCCGTCCGCATTATCAGGAATTTGCGCGCTGGCTGGCGGATGCCCCGCCGGAAATGCTCGCCCAGCGCCGGCGTGAGGCTGACCTGCTGTTTCACAGGGCCGGCATCACCTTCACCCTTTATGGCGACGAGCAGGGCACCGAGCGGCTGATTCCCTTCGACACCATTCCGCGTGCCATCCCGATGAGCGAGTGGCGGGTGGTGGAGAGTGGCTGCATCCAGCGTGTGAAGGCGCTGAACCTGTTCCTCGCTGACCTCTACCACAACCAGCGCATCATCAAGGCCGGAATCATTCCCGCTGAACAGGTGCTGGCCAACGAGGGCTATCAGATCGCGATGCAGGGCTTGGACCTGCATCGCGACATCTACGCCCATATCGCCGGCGTGGATCTGGTGCGCGACGGTGATGGCAGCTATTACGTGCTGGAGGACAACTTGCGCACGCCAAGCGGCGTCAGCTACATGCTGGAAGACCGCAAGATGATGATGCGGTTGTTCCCCGAACTCTTCTCCGCGCAACGCATCGCGGCCATCGACCATTACCCGAACCTGCTGCTCGACACCCTGAAAAGCTCTAGCCCGCTGGACAACCCCAGTGTGGTGGTGCTCACGCCAGGGCGGTTCAACAGCGCCTATTTCGAGCACGCCTTCCTCGCCCGTGAGATGGGCGTGGAGCTGGTGGAAGGGGCCGACCTCTTCGTGCGCGACGACCGTGTATTCATGCGCACCACCTCCGGCCCGCAAGCGGTGGATGTGATCTACCGGCGTCTCGACGATGCCTTCCTCGACCCGCTGGCCTTCAACCCCGAGTCCATGCTCGGCGTACCGGGCCTGTTAGCGGCCTACCGTTCCGGCAACGTCGTGCTGGCCAACGCCATCGGCACTGGGGTCGCGGACGACAAGTCAATCTATCCCTATGTCGGCGAGATGATTCGCTTCTACCTGGATGAGGAGCCGATCCTGAAGAACGTGCCTACCTGGCAATGCCGCAAACCCGAAGACCTGTCCCATGTGTTGGCGCACCTACCGGAACTGGTGGTCAAGGAAACCCAGGGCTCGGGCGGCTACGGCATGCTCGTGGGCCCGGCGGCCAGCGCCAGGGAGATCGAGGATTTCCGTGCGCGTCTCAAGGCCCGTCCAGAGGCCTACATCGCCCAGCCGACGCTGTGCCTGTCCACTTGCCCGACCTTCGTCGAGCAGGGTATCGCCCCGCGTCATATAGACCTGCGCCCCTTCGTGCTTTCTGGCCGCGAAACCCGTTTGGTGCCGGGAGGCCTCACTCGGGTGGCGCTGCGTGAGGGCTCGCTGGTGGTGAATTCGTCGCAGGGCGGCGGCACCAAGGACACCTGGATAGTGGAAGACTGATCATGCTGAGTAGAACTGCCTCCGAACTCTATTGGATGTCCCGCTACCTGGAGCGTGCGGAGAACCTCGCACGCATGCTCGACGTCAGCTACTCGCTGTCGCTGATGCCACAGCACGGTCGGGGCGATGGCCTGGAGGAGCTGGCCATGTCGCTGCTCAGTACCGGCACCCTGGATCTGTACCAGGAGCGCCACGGTGAACTGAACGCCGCGCGCATGCTGCACTTCTTCGCCCTCGACGCCGACAATCAGGCCAGCATCTTCAGCTGCCTGCGCGCGGCACGCATCAACGCCCATGCCGTGCGTGGGCGGATCACTGCGGACATATGGGAGAACATCAACGCCACCTGGCTGGAGGTGCTGAGCATCGCCAACGAGGGGCTCGGCCGTTACGGCATCAGCCGCTTCTGCGAGTGGGTGAAGGAGCGCTCGCACCTGTTCCGTGGCGCGACCTACGGCACCATCATGCGCGGCGAGGCCTATCGCTTCATCCGGCTGGGCACCTTCATCGAACGGGCGGACAACACCTTGCGCCTGCTCGATGCGCGCTACGAGATGTTCGGCGAGGAGTCGGAGGAGGTCAGCGATCTGTCCGCCCGCGGTTACTACCAGTGGAGCGCCTTGCTTCGCGCCCTGTCGTCGTTCGAGGCCTATACCGAGGTCTACCGGGGGTCCCCCAACGCCCGCCAGGCCTCCGAACTGCTGCTCCTGCGTGCGGACGTGCCGCGTTCGCTGCGTGCCTGCATGGAGGAACTCAACCTCATCCTGGCCAGCCTGCCGGGCGACAATGGCCGCCCGGCTCAGCGCCTGGCTGCCGAGTTGGATGCGCGACTGCGCTACACCGCCATCGACGAAATCCTCGACGAGGGCCTGCATACCTGGCTGACGGACTTCATCCTGTTGGTTCGCCAGCTGGCCAGGGCCATCCACAGTTCCTATCTGGAGGCTGTATGAGACTGTCCATTCGCCATGACACTACCTACCGCTACGACGACCAGGTCCGCGCGAGCATCCAGTACCTGCGCCTTACTCCGCAGAAGAGCGAACGGCAGCATGTGCTCAGCTGGCAGCTGAGCCTGCCGCGCCCGGCGCGTGCGCAAATCGACCCTTTCGGCAACGTGCTCCACGTGCTGACCCTGGACGAGCCGCACGAGACCATCGTCATTGGTGCTCGCGGCCAGGTGGAAATCGATGAGAAGCGCGAAGCCGAGCACGATAAGCAGTCAGCGTTGCCCTTCCTGCGTTTCACGCGTCTGACCACCGCCGACGATGCGTTGCGTGAGTTCGCCGCGCTCCAATGCGGTACGCGGCGAGACCGCACCGGGCTGATCGACCTGATGGAGGCGCTGCATGCGCAGATGCCGTTCAAGCCCGGTGCCACCTGTGTGGACAGCACTGCCGCGGAGGCCTTCGCCGGGCGCGCCGGAGTCTGTCAGGACCACACCCATGCCTTCCTCGCCTGCGCGCGGAGCCTGGGCATCCCGGCACGCTTTGTCTCTGGCTACCTCTACCAGGGCAACGAACAGAACCTGGCCAGCCACGCCTGGGCCGAGGCCTGGATCGGCGATGCCTGGTACAGCTTCGACGTGACCAATCAGCTGGCCAAGCCCGAACGTCATCTGAAACTGGCGGTCGGCCTGGACTACCTGGATGCCTGCCCGGTTCGCGGCATGCGCCGTGGCGGCGGAGGCGAGCAGATGCACGCCAAGGTCGATGCACCGCCGATGCTGGTGGTGCAGGAGCAGTAAGGCACCACACAAGCTTCATGCCGCGCCGGCAAGCTGTTTCCTGCCTGGCCCGTTATTCTGGACGGACCCGGCTTGCCGGCACAGAAGCGTGTGCAGGAAACGCATGGGGGACTACAAGGAGAAAGTGGCATGACGTACTGCGTAGCCATGCACTTGGCCGAGGGCCTGGTGTTCGTGTCCGACTCGCGAACCAACGCGGGCATCGACCACATTGCCACCTTTCGCAAGCTGTTCACTTTCGGCGTTACCGGTGAACGCCTGATCGTCCTGCAGACCGCAGGTAACCTCGCCACCTCACAATCGGTGGTCAACCTGCTCAAGCAGCGACTCGACGGCCAGCAGCCCAACCTGCACAACGTACCTACGTTGTACGACGCCACGGCCCTGGTGGCGGAAACCATACGCGAGGTCATCGCGCGTGACGGTGTGTCACTGGCCGGCAATACAGACCTGACCTGTTCCTTTCTGGTGGGGGGGCAGATTGCCGGCAGCCTGCCGGACCTTTACAGCATCTATCCGCAGGGGAACTTCATCCAGGCAACCGAGGACACCCCGTTCCTGCAGCTGGGGGAGAGCAAGTACGGCAAGCCGATCCTCGACCGCAACCTGGAGTTCGACACCGATCTGGAGGAGGCCCTGCGCTGCGCTCTGGTGTCCTTTGACTCCACCATCCGCAGTAACCTCTCGGTGGGCATGCCGCTGGATCTGCTGGTCTATCACCGCGACAGCCTGATTATCCCCGCCGGGTATCGAGTCACCGAAGAAGACCCCTATTTCGCCGGTATTCGCCGTCGGTGGGCCGCAGGGCTGCATGACCTGTTGGGCGAGCTGCCGTCGCCTCCGGTGGAGTACAACGTGTAGGCAGGGCTTCCCTTTTCCCACAGGACTCGGACTGCTCCCTCTCCCTCCGTGAGAGGGTTGGGGGGAGGGATGCCTGGCAGACCTGAAATCATTCATCGTGATTGAATTCGCTCACAGGGTTTGGGATGGGTTTGGCGTCGGGGAGAGGCGAACTGCGGTTTCCGTGGCGAATGAATCCGGCCCTGCATTGCCAGGGTGCCCCACGGCAGTTCACTGGAAGGGGCGAGCGGCACTCCATTGAACGGGGCGATACCCAGCGAACCCTTCGCGCACGAATTCATCACTACAGCGTCAGGCCCAGCGGTGCGCCAACCGTCAGGGCGTCACCTTCCTATCTGCCATATGTCGCAGGTAGCCAATCAACTGCCCCAGCTCGGCATCGCTGATCACCTCCCTGGAGAAGCCCGGCATCTTGCCCTGGGGCCAGCGGCGCAGGCTCTGCGGGTCGCGGATGTAGCGCGGCAGGAAGTCGCCTGCGAGATACTCGGTCGGGTTGTGGGGAATGTTCAGGTCGGGCCCGAACTGGGCGTCGCCAGCACCGTTGAGGCGGTGGCAGGCCAGACAGTTCTTCTGGAACAGGGCAAAACCCGCCACCACCGCCGGGCTGGCATTGCCGGCCGGGCGCAGCGCGGGGAAGCGTTCAGCCGCTGAAGGCAGGGTACGGATCTTCGCCACTTGGAATGGCCACTGCTCCGGCCCGATGTCGGAGGCTTGTGGATCGGTCCATACCAGATAGAACGGCCCCGCGCTGGGCTTGCCTTTGGCGAGTGGTGGCCAAGGCTTGGACGGATCTTCCACGGCCAACCAGGCCCGCGATCCACGGCGGTTGAGCAACGGCGCGGCGGGCAGTTCTGCGGCAAAACCGTCCAGGGCGACGGCCTGCAGGTGCTGATCGGGGGTTACGCCTTCGAGCAACGCGGCCAGCGGGACCGCACGGTAGTGCATGGTCGTCTTGTAGGTCACGTCTGCCGTGATCGCCACGTCCCGCGCCTGGGGATGGGCGAGCAGGGTGTCGGTATCCCAGATGCGGGGGCCGCCGGGGAGATCCAGGGTCAGCTCGGCGGCGTGGAGCGGGGTCAGGGCGAACAGCAGGGTGAGTAACGCGCGGCGCATCGTCAGTCCTTTTCGAGAGCGGTTTTCAGGTCGTCATAGCCGCCGCCGTTGATTACCTGGCGATAGCCGAGGCCTTTGAGGTTGTCCTGGGCGATGCCGGCCCTGCGACCACTTTGGCAGTAGAGCACGATGGGTGTGTCCTTGTTCGGGGCGACCTCGGCGATATGTGCATCGATTTTATCGTACTCGATGAACTTGGCGCCGGAGATGGCTCCATCAGCTATCTCCTTGGGCGTACGGACATCGATCAGCACTGTGTCGGAACGTTCGAGCGCTGCGAGAGCAGCTGCCTCATCGATATCGCCGGCCAGCGCCGGCAAGCTGAGCGAAAGGGCGAGAACGGCAAGCAGTGTACGCATGATGGCGTCTCCCTCAGCAGGGTGTTCTGGCACCCTAACACAGTTGCCCAGCGCTGTTATCGCCGGCTAGGATCGCGTTTTTTCGTCATAACCAAAGCGTTTTTCAAGGCCCTTGGGCGGACGAAAAGGCTTTTAAGGAGCAGGCCATGCTGGCCGAGTTGTTCGCCGTGATGGCGCCGGTGTTGATCGTTGCCGGCATCGGCTATGGCTGGGCCCGCTCAGGCCAGTCCTACCCCACGGAATTCATCGCCCGACTGGTTCTGAATATCGGTACGCCGAGTCTGGTGCTTTCCACACTGAGCCGAACCGAGATCGATCGCCACGCCTTCGGCCAGGTGGCCATCGCCTGCCTGGTAGTGATGCTGTTGATGGGACTCATCGGCGCCGGGTTTAGCCGGGCGTTCAAGCAGGACTGGCGCATCCTGGTGCCGGCCTATCTGTTTCCCAACTCCGGCAACATGGGCCTGCCCATCGTCCTCTATGCCTTTGGCGAGAAAGGCTTGGCGCTGGCAGTGGCCTTCTTTCTGGTGCTTTCGGTGGGGCACTTCAGCCTGGGGTTACTGCTATCAGGTACTGAACGCTCGCCCAAGCGGTTGTTGGCAAACCCCATCATCATCAGCCTGGCGCTGGCTTTGCCGATCGTCCTGCTGGATCTCGAACTGCCGCGCTGGCTGGCCAACACCATCGGGTTGCTGGGCGGCATGACCATCCCGCTGATGCTGCTCACCCTTGGTGTTTCGCTGGCTAGCATTCGCGTACGTCATCTGGGAAACGGGTTATTGCTGGGCGGCCTGCGGATTCTCTGCGGGGCAAGCGTGGCCTGGGTGATCGGTGCCGCGCTGGGGCTACCACCCTTGGCCCAAGGCGTACTGGTGATGCAATCGGCTATGCCGGTAGCGGTGTTCAACTATCTGTTTGCGGTGCGTGCGGGGCGCTCGCCGGAAGAGGTGGCGAGTCTGGTGATGTGTTCGACGTTGCTTTCGTTTGGTTTGATTCCGCTGCTGCTGGCGTGGTGGTTACCCGCGCTGCGTTGACCGCCTTGAGCGGTGCGCAGCACAGGACGACCACGTAACGACGATCAGCTGATCAGTCGAGTCAGGTTGGGCAAAATGAGGACGACGGTCGTGGCAAAGACGATAAGACTCGCTTGCCGCATCTTCGGCTGCTTGAACATGGCCAGTTGCCTTTGTTGTTGTTGGAAGATCCTTGCACCAAGCTCCCTACGGCCGGCTTGGATGCCCGAATTCTTCCGTGGCGACGACTAAAAAACCGCCCCGGAAAAACCCGGCAGCGGCCCTTGCATTTCCAACTCTAGGGCTCGGATCACAGCTGCCTTATATCAGTTGGTCACTTCTGTTGTGTTCTTAGTAGCTTCAGGTTATTGGCGCCTGTCAGGTCGAACCGGGCAAGCCCGAGGCCAGACGCATCGCTGATGGCTTTGCCGCCAGTAGGCCACCATTCAACCGTTCGTCTGAGCGCAGTGGTCAATGGGCCTGAGCATTTCCGTCATTGAACCCATGGCCTATAGCGATAAGGTAACTGCACCCTGCCGGGGTATTGGCAAGGCCACTTACAAGAACAACGGGCACCCCGCGTGCCGACCAGCTGCCTCAAGAGGACGCCATGACCGAAGCATTCATTTTCGACGCGGTGCGCACGCCCCGCGGCAAGGGCAAGAAGGACGGTGCACTGCACAGCGTCAAGCCGGTCAACCTGATGGCTGGGCTGCTCAGGGCCCTCGTCGAACGTAATGATCTGGACACCAGTCAGGTGGATGACATCGTCCTCGGTTGCGTGACTCCCGTAGGAGATCAGGGCGCCGACATCGCCAAGACCGCCGCGCTGGTGGCCGATTGGGACGAGTCAGTCGCCGGCCAGCAGATCAACCGCTTCTGCGCATCCGGCTTGGAGGCGGTGAACCTGGCGGCGATGAAAGTACGCTCGGGCTTCGAGGACCTGGTGGTTGCGGGAGGTGTGGAGTCCATGTCGCGCGTGCCCATGGGGTCGGACGGTGGTGCCTGGGCGATGGACCCGGAAACCAACTTCCACACCAACTTCGTGCCGCAGGGCATTGGCGCCGATCTGATTGCCACCCTGGAAGGTTTCAGTCGAGAAGATGTCGACGCCTTCGCCCTGCGCTCGCAGCAGAAAGCTGCCCGGGCCAGTGCCGAGGGTGCGTTCAAGAAGTCCCTGGTACCGGTCACCGACCAGAACGGCATCGTGCTGCTCGATCATGACGAATTCATTCGCGCTGACTCCACGCCCGCCGGCCTTGCTGCGCTCAAGCCGAGCTTCGAGATGATGGGGCAAATGGGCTTCGACGCCACCGCGCTGCGCAAGTACAGCCATGTGGAGCGCATCAACCACGTACACACGCCGGGCAACAGTTCCGGCATCGTCGATGGCGCCGCCGCCATGCTCATCGGCTCTGCCGCCAAGGGCCAGGAGCTAGGGCTCAAGCCGCGCGCGCGCATCGTCGCGACGGCGGTGACCAGCACGGACCCGACCATCATGCTCACCGGCCCGGCGCCGGCCACCCGCAAGGCCCTGGCCAAGGCAGGCTTGACCGTGGCCGACATCGGCTTGTTCGAGGTCAACGAAGCATTCGCCTCGGTGGTGATGAAGTTCATGAAGGACATGGGCGTTCCCGAGGAGAAGGTCAACGTCAATGGCGGCTCCATCGCCATGGGCCACCCGCTGGGTGCCACCGGTTGCGCCATCCTCGGCACCCTGCTGGACGAGCTGGAGGCGCGCAACCTGCGCTACGGCCTGGCCACGCTCTGCGTGGGCGGCGGAATGGGTATCGCGACCATCATCGAACGAATCTGAAATGTAGGAGCGAGCTTGCTCGCGAATGACGCCAAGGATTCGCGGGCAAGCTCGCTCCTACGGTTTCCCCATCGGGATGAGAACAAGAACATGACAGACGCCATTCGTTACGAAAAAGGCCAGGACAATATCGTCGTACTGACCATGGACATGCCCGGGCAGAGCGCCAACACCATGAACGCCGCCTATCGCCAAGCCATGAGCGAGACCGTTGCGCGCCTCGAGGCGGAAAAGGACAGCATCGCTGGGGTGATCATCACCTCCGGCAAGAAGACCTTTTTCGCTGGCGGCGACCTTAACGAGCTGGTCAAGGTCACCAAGGCCGAGGCCAACGAGTTTTACCAGATGGTCCTGGGCATCAAGGGCCAGCTACGCCGCCTGGAAACCCTTGGCAAGCCAGTGGTGGCCGCGATCAACGGCGCGGCCCTCGGCGGTGGCTGGGAAATCTGCCTGGCCTGCCATCATCGCATTGCCCTCAATGACAACGCCGTGCAATTGGGGCTGCCGGAAGTCACACTCGGCCTGCTGCCCGGCGGTGGCGGCGTGGTGCGCATGGTGCGTTTGCTAGGGATCGAAAAAGCGCTTGCGTACTTGGCAGAAGGCAAGAAGGTGCGCCCCGAGCAAGCGCTCAAGGCCGGCCTGATCCACGATATCGCCCAGACCCCGGATGAGATGTTGGCCAAGGCCCGTGCCTGGATCGCTGCCAATCCGACTGCTGTGCAACCCTGGGACGTGAAAGGCTACAAGATCCCCGGCGGCACTCCGTCCAGCCCCAACGTGGCGCAGATGCTCGCCATCGCCCCTTCGGTGTTGCGCGACAAGACCAAGGGCTGCTTCCCGGCGCCGGAGAAGATCATGTGTGCGGCCGTCGAGGGCGCCCAAGTGGATTTCGACGTCGCCCAACTGATCGAGACCCGCTACTTCACAGAGCTGACCACTGGCCAGGTGGCGAAGAACATGATCGGGACGTTCTGGTTCCAATTGAACGAAATCAATGCCGGCAGCTCGCGTCCGAAAGGCCCGGCGCCTTATGTGACGAAGAAGGTCGGCGTGCTCGGCGCGGGCATGATGGGCGCGGGTATTGCCTATGTCTCGGCTATTTCCGGCATCGAGGTGGTGCTCAAGGATGTCTCCGTCGAGGTAGCACAGAAGGGCAAGGCCTACTCCAAGGGGCTGCTGGATCAACTGGTGAGTCGTGGGCACATGAGCGCCGAGAAACGCGATGGACTGCTCGCCCGCATCAAGGCGACCGATCAGGATGCTGACCTCGAAGGCTGCGACCTGATCATCGAGGCCGTATTTGAGAACCGCGAGCTCAAGGCCAAGGTCAGCTCCGCTGCCGAAGCGGTTGCGTTGCCGGATGCAGTGATCGCCTCCAATACCTCGACGCTGCCCATCACAGGCCTGGCCAAGGCCGTGACCAAGCCCGAGAAGTTCATCGGCTTGCATTTCTTCAGCCCAGTGGACCGTATGCCTCTGGTGGAAATCATCAAGGGCGAGAAAACCTCGGATGAAACCCTTGCGCGTGCATTCGACTACGTCCTGCAGATCAAGAAAACGCCGATCGTGGTCAACGACAGCCGCGGCTTCTTCACCTCGCGGGTGTTCGGCACCTTCACCAATGAAGGCATTGCCATGCTGGGCGAAGGTGTCTCGGCGTCGATGATCGAGAACGAAACGCGCAAGGCCGGCATGCCGGTAGGGCCGTTGGCGATCTCCGATGAAGTGTCGATGAGCCTGATGACGCACATTCGTAACCAGACCGCCGAGGACCTCAAGGCAGAAGGCAAGAGCATGCCGCAGCATCCGGCTTTTGCGGTGATCGACCTGATGGCCAACGAGTTCAAACGGCCGGGCAAAGCCGCAGGAGGTGGGTTCTACGATTACCCCGCCGGTGGCCGGAAAACGCTCTGGCCGGAGCTCAAGGCGCGCTTCGAAAAGGCTGATCGGCAGATCCCGCAGGAGGACGTGCGTGACCGCATCCTCTTCATCCAGGCCATCGAGACTGTGCGTTGCGTGGAGGAGGGCGTCCTGCGCTCGACGGCGGACGCCAACATCGGTTCGGTGTTCGGTATTGGTTTTGCCGCCTGGACCGGCGGCGCGCTGCAGTTCATCAACCAGTACGGCATCCGGGACTTCGTCGCTCGGGCGCGTTACCTGGCCGAGCAGTACGGCGATCGTTTCGAGCCGCCAGCGTTGTTGCTGGACAAGGCGGCCAAGGGCGAGCGTTTCTAAACGCCAGGCCTGAACAATAAAACCGGCTCTCATGGAGCCGGTTTTTTGTGTCGCTCGTCTTGCAGCTGGCCGCGGTCGGGACCTACGCCTGGGTGAAGCGGCTTTCCAGGTAGCGGATGATGTCGTTGGACTCGTACATCCAGCGGCTTTCGCCGCTCTCTTCGATCCGCAGGCAGGGCACCTTGATCTTGCCGCCGCCGGCCAGGAGGTCGGCGCGGTGGGCTTCGTCGTTCTTCGCATCGCGAAGGACAATCGGCAGGTTCAGCCGGTGCATGGCTCGGCGGGTCTTTACGCAGAAGGGGCAGGCGTTGAACTGGTAGAGCGCGAGGCTTGCCGCTTCCTCCGCGATCCTGGCTTGCTCTTCAGCGCTGCGACGTAGCTTGCGCGGGCGGGTAATGAAGTCGATGAAAATGATCAGTTGGCCCAGGCCGACTCGTAATGCCTTGATGAACACTGTTGCGCACCCTTGGGTGAAAAAGCGGGGCAGCAGTTTACCCGAACTCGCTGGGCGCGGCCGCCTTTCACGCCAGGTGGCTGTGGCAGCACACCAGCGAGCTCATATCGAACGCAGCGGGCAGTTGCAGCTCGCGGCCGGTCGGAGGGTTGCCGGAGAGGCTCTTCAGGGCTCGGTCGGTCAGGATGCTGCGACCGATGTTGTGATTGCACTCGATGTTCTTGGCGACAGCGCCAACCGAGCCGTGGCCATAGCCGAGCAGCGAGAAGCCATTGGTCAGGATCGCCAGGGCAGTAAGGATGAAGAGTCGGGTACGTTGGTTTTTCATGATGCGCATTGCCTGTGTTGGAGCATCAGCCTTGATGCCCGGCGCTACTGTTCTTCCGACTTGCCAGGGCTGCTGGAATGGCCTGGCTGAGGGATTGGTAGAAGGTCATCGAGGCATCGACTGGGCTGGCACCGACACGACCGCGTTCATACCCGAAACTCACGGTGAGCAGCACCATGACTGCGATGAAATACAGCCCGAGGGAGGCAAGGGCGCCGTTACGTGCGTATTGGAGGGGTAGGTTGCTCATAGGGTGATCCGCATCCGGGAGTTGGGATGGGCGTAGCTTCATGGAAATCGGTTCGATGAAAAAGCGCCGATTCCGCATGGTAAATATCGACAGAACCAATAGTTTCATCTGGTGCGTAAAATTTTATTGACGTCTTGAGCGGGGCAGTGAACTCGCAGGCAAGTCCCCAATTCATGCGGGCTTGAGACGGTCAATCAAGACTGGTGCCGGCGGGCTGGTAAAGTGGGCCGGAATTATGGGTGAAAAGTGGTATTTCCTTCGTTCGGTCAGTGTGTTAAATAAATTTCACATTTTGGCCGAGCGCCCTCTACGCTTCAGGAAAAGTTACCCATGCCGCTTCGTATCTGCATTCTGGAAACCGATATCCTCCGCCCAGAACTGGTTGACCAGTACAAAGGCTACGGCCTGATGTTCGAACAACTGTTCGCCAAGCAGCCGATCCCGGCGGAATTCAGCGTGTACAACGTCGTGGAGGGCCACTACCCCCCAGAAGGGGAGAAGTTCGATGCCTACTTGGTGACGGGTAGCAAATTCGACTCTTTCGGCGATGATCCGTGGATCCAGAAACTGAAGAAGTTCCTGCTGGAGCGATACGAAAACGGCGACAAGCTGCTGGGCGTGTGTTTTGGTCACCAGTTGCTGGCCTTGCTGTTGGGTGGCAAGACTGAACGTGCCACGCAAGGTTGGGGTGTGGGCACCCATAGCTATCAGCTGACCCAGAAGCCCGAATGGATGACCCCGGCACTGGATGAGCTGACCTTGCTCATCAGCCACCAGGACCAGGTCACCCAGCTGCCAGAGAACGCCACACTGCTGGCTTCCAGCGACTTCTGCCCAAATGCCGCATACACCATCAAGGACCAGGTACTGTGCTTCCAGGGCCACCCGGAGTTTGTCCATGACTATTCCCGCGCCATATTGGAACTCCGCCAGGACTACCTGGGCGAGCAGGTCTACAACCAGGGCGTGAGCAGCTTGGACCGCGACCACCAAGGTGCTGCCGTGGCGGAGTGGATGATGCGCTTCGTCGCGCGCGACCGCGCGCCGGAGTCGAGCTGATCGCAGCCACCATGAAGAAGCCCGCCATCAGGCGGGCTTCTTCATTTCTGGGCCGTCGGCAGTTCAGAGCCAGCCGTAATGCTTGAAGCTGGCGTACAGGCCAGTGCAGCCAGCCGCAATGAATCCCAGTACGCCGAAGTACCCGTAGTGCCAGGTCAGCTCCGGCATATTCTGGAAGTTCATTCCATAGATGCCCGCCACAGCGGTGGGAAAGGCGAGAATGGCCGCCCAGGCGGCAAACTTGCGCTGCACGACGCTCTGTCGGGATGACTCCAGCAGGAGACCGACTTCGATTGCGTGATCAGCCATTTCCCGCAAGCCGGTGAGGTCCTCCAGCAAACGGCTCACGTGAATGCCGATGTCACGGAAGTAAGGGCGCATGTGCTTGTCGATGAAGGGGAAGTCCAGGCGCTGCAGCTCCTGGCAGATTTCTGCCATGGGGCCGATGTAACGGCGCAGTCGTAGCAGGTCACGCCGCAGACACTGGACGCGCTCGACATCCGCCTGAGTGAGCGGGCGTTTGAGGACATCCTGTTCGATCTCCTCCAGTTCGGCGTGGTAGCTATCCATCAACGGCCGGTAGTTCTCCATCACGAAGCTGAGCAGCGCATAGAGCACAAAGTCTTCGCCGTGCTCCAATAGCAGCGGACGTGCCTCGCATCGTTGGCGCACCCGGGAATAGGGTGCGGACTCGCCATAGCGGGCGCTGATCACATAGCCCTTGCCGGCGAAAAGCTGCGTCTCGATGAACTGCAACTCGCCCTTCTCCTCGATGGGCGAGTAGACCACCAGGAACAGAGCGTCTCCGAAGGTTTCCAACTTGGGCCTGGTATGGCGCGTAAGGGCATCCTCGAGGGCGAGCTCATGCAGATCGAACTGTCGTTGCAGGTTGCTCAGCTCCTCGGCGCCCGGATCATGCAGGCCAATCCAAACGAAATGGCCGGGTTTGCTGGCCCATTCCAAGCCTTCATCGAGGGTGATGTCGGTGACTCTCTTGCCCTTGGCATAGACTGCGGCAGCAACGACTCGACCCATGGTTTCAATGTTCCTTGCGGTGACGTTCTTCTTTGAAATTATTGCGCCGAGCTTAGCGCGCTTGAGGTTATGAGTCTCGTCGCGTGCCTTGAGTTCGCGCGCGGCAGCAATCCCGGCAGCCTTTATTGAAAGTTTGAGTGCTGTGCCGTCGGTCGAGCGCCATGAAACATCATGTTACGTCTACTAGCGTTAAGTGGTGACTGCCAGCTTGAAAAGGAGGCCTGACATGTCGCTCAGAAAATGTCTGCTGGCGATTGCCATCTGCTCGGTAATGGGGGGCTCGCTGGCGTTGCTGTCTGGCGACTTGTCCAGCCTTTCTGGCGCCTATGCCAAGGAGGGCGGCAGTGGCGGTGGAGGAGGTGGTGGTCACGGTGGCGGAGGCAGTGGAAGTGGCGGACACGGTGGCGATGGAGGTGGCGGAAGCAGTGGTCACGGCGGCGATGGTGGCGGGAGTGGTCACAGCGGTGAAAGCGATGGGGGCCATGGCGGCAACAGAGGCCCGGGTAGCGCGAACAGCGGACGTAGCGGGGACGACGGAGCTGGCCACGACGTTGGCGATGACCATGGTGCTCGCCAGGGCGCCGATGATGGGCCGGACCATGACGTAGGTGATGACCATGGCATGCGACACGGAGCGGATGACGGGCCAGACCATGATGTCGGTGATGACCATGGTGTTCATGCCGGCGGTGAGCCAGGGGACGACAAGGGCGGCACGATGTAGACCTCCCTGCATGAAACAGCCCCGCGCTGCGGGGCTGTTTGTCGGCCAGTTCAGACCAGGTGTTGCTTGTCCATTTCGATGGCCGCGTCCAGGGTATCGAGCAGCGTCTTGCGTACCTTGAGCTTGGTGTTCTTGTGCGCGGTCATGTTGATCTTCTTCAGCTGTTGCGCTGCAGCGAGCGCCGCTGCGGGAAGTTGCTCGGCAGGCACCACTTTGTCGAGGAATCCAGCATCCACGGCGCCCTGCGGGTTGAACATCTCGCCATTGATGACCGAGCGGTGGAAGGCGGATTTACGCAGGCGATCACGCGCCAGCTCGATGCCCACGTGGTGCATGGTCATGCCGATCTGAACCTCGTTCAGGCCGATGTTGAAAGAGCCTTCCACGCCAATGCGGTAATCCGCCGACAATAGGATGAATGCGCCTTTGGCAACTGCATGACCCGGGCAGGCCACGATGATGGGGTAGGGGTGGGCCAGCATCCGGCGGGCCAATGTGGAACCCGCTGCCACCAGCGCAACGGCATTCTGCGGGCCGGAGGTCATCACCTTCAGGTCGTAGCCGCCGGAAAGGATGCCTGGTTGCCCGGTAATGATCACCACTGCACGGTCCTGCTCAGCGCGATCCAGCGCCGCGTTGAACGCCGCAATTACATCCGGGGAAATGGCGTTGACCTTCCCATTGCACAGGGTCAGCGTGGCAATGCCGTCCTCGAGTTGGTAGGAGATCAGCTCAGTCATGGCGGGTTCCTTATGAAGAAGTGGGGCAGACGTTACTCAGCGGCACCCGCCAGGTAAAGCACTTTGACTGACTGGTGAGTCAGGCGCAGCGGGCCTTTCAACCCTTTCGAACCCCATCCGACGCGCCCCTTGAGGCCCGGCTGTTGCGCTTTCCAGCGCCTCTTCGCCCCGCTTCAGCCCTCTTGACAGGGCAAAGGGAAGTTGGCATCGCTAAACAAAATTCATAAACGCATGAAAATTATGAAAAAAGTGTTTGCATTCCGGAAAACACTCCACTAAATTAGCGCACCTCGACGGGGCCAACGCTTCGAAGAGATTCCGGTGAGGTGTCCGAGCGGTTGAAGGAGCACGCCTGGAAAGTGTGTATACGGGAAACCGTATCGAGGGTTCGAATCCCTCCCTCACCGCCACTTTCCGTATAGATAAGCCCCTGATGTCTAACGAGATCAGGGGCTTTTTCTTTGCCTGCGAAAAAGTGGGTGCCGAAGAAGTGTCGAAGCTGTCGCAGCCACCCCTTCCAGCCTCAGCTCACCCCGGACGAGAATGCCCAATCGCTCTGGACGACAGAGCCGTGCAGGATGCGCACGAACGATGTTCTCATCGACTACGAAAGCGTCCAGTCCCTCGAGCTGCAGCAGCCTCACTTCCATATTCGGGTCTTTCTCGGCCCGAACAACACCAAGCTTCCCATTGACTTGGTCGTCTGCATACACCGCTTTCATGACCGCTCGGAGTACGCCCAGCTCGATACGCCCGGCACCAACGAGTTGTATCTGGGGGGCGCGTATTCGATCTTTATGTTGGCCTCTTTACTGAAGGGAATGAACAACTAGGGGCAGATTTGATTTCTGGTCCCTTGATGGCTTCGGAGCAGCGGCTGCCGGTCGCAAATGGCTGGAGCAGATATATGGGAGTCGTTGATTGCCCATCGGCCAGGACGACTATTGATCATCAGGACTGGAAGGAGTGTGTCAGCCGCTATGGTCCGGAGCGCGTGAGAAGAACGGGATACTGTTCTCGGCCCGCTGCGGAAGGTGGCGGCGTCTGCGCGGTTGAACGGGGGAGGGACGGGGCGCGGCCGTTGGACGGCGTTTTCCCATTGTCGGTGGGTGGCAGGAAGCCTGGCCGGCGCTCCCAGGGCGCTGGCAGGTGCCCGACGGGAACTTCAGGGTGGTAGCGGAGGTCGGAGATCACCGCCATGCCAGCCCTTCGCCCACGCGTGCGACTCCGGGCCACGGCGGGATATTCGATAACAGACAAGATCCACTACCCGCCGTCCTGAGACCTCCGTCTTGGATCAGGTGAGAATGCATCCCATGCAATCAAAGCGCTTTATGTCGATCCTGATGCTGGCCATCTGCACGGCCGCTTCGTTGCCTGCGTTGGCGGCCCAGCAAAGCAATAGCGCGTCGGCTGCGATGTTGGAGGCTGCGTCGCTGCAACTGGAGTTTGGTGAGGTGGAGCAGGCCGGCGACACCCTGGAGCGCGCCTTGCGCATCGAGCCGAACAACCCCGCCACCTTGCATTATCTGGGGCAGGTCCGCCTACAGCAGGGGCAGTATGAGCAGGCCGTAGCCCTGGCTACGAAATCCAATGCGCGCGCTCGCAACAATACCGAGTTGCACAACCGCAATCTCCAGCTGATTCAGGCGGCCCGGCAGGCCATGGGGCCGGGCGTGTCGACCGGTTCGGCCGTGGAGGTGGAGGTAGATGAGCTGGCTGAGGTCCAGGTGGGCTTGGATCAGGAAGTGGAACGGCAGCGTGCGGCGGGCATCGCAGCTGCCTCGGCGGAAGATGGGGAGCAGTTCACCTCACTCGCCCCGGCGCAGGAAGAGTTCATAACGGAGCCGCAGTCAGGGGGTTGGCAACCGCGTGACGAAGGAGGCCTGCGGGCTGCCTCTTTCGAGACACAGCCAGCTTATGAAGAGCTGCGTATCCCCCGTGGGCATATGCCGCCGCGTGGCAAGTGCCGAATCTGGTTTCCTGATCGCCCCGCAGGACGCCAGCCAGCGCCCGGGAAATGCAAAAAGCTGCAGCATCGGGTCCCGCAAGGCGCCTATCTTGTGCGGGGTTGAGGCCTGAGCCTTCATTCGTCCTGGTTCATGTTGATTTAACGGGTAACGCTACGTAAGGCCGCGGTCGGCTCCGCCCTCGAAGAAGTGGGTGCGGGTTCCCGAGCGGTTCTCGATCACCCAGGGGCCATAGATGTGCCCGGAGGATCGGTAAGGCAACCGGGTGGACCGAGCGGCTAGCCCGCCAGGCGCCGGTGATGTAGCGCTGGGTAACCGGGGAGGTTGCGACCCGTATGGTCTGGTTTTCTGCGGGCTTGTGGGGTCGTTTGCCGCACGAAGTGGCTACAGTTAAACACTGGATGCGGAGGATGGGCGATATGAAATGCGCGAACTGCTCAGGCGAGGCGCAGCAGGTTGATTCTGAACTCGATGGGATTGAGATCAATTGTCCCAGCTGCGGGCATTTCGGCGTCTCTGCGAGCGTGTTGAGGCAAAGGTCTGGACGATCTTTTGACGTGGAAAAAACCAGGATATTTCTCCATAACGAGCGTGACATCAATCCTGGGCGTATCCCCGTTATCGATAGTGAGAATGTGATGTGGGAATAGACCGGTTGGTGCATTTGCCTGTTGCCTGATTGACGCCAGTTGTCCCAATGCCCGTTTGCTCGGGAGGCTGCTATGGACTAGCGATCCAACAGACCACCATCCAGGCCAAGGGGACATGGCTGGATCAAGCCTTCGCAGTGACGGTCTTGTTCAAGGATCGAGCTTCGGTGTTGGTGTTTGCGGTGAAGCTGAAGCATCGCGTAGATGCGCCGCGCTGCATCCCGCAAGACTTGCTGCGGCGCTGGGCCGATGGACACGCCGGAGGATGCGAGGGCGAGTGATTCGTCTCGTCTGTCTGGGTCCGGTGGCGTGTCAAGTTTAGCGGAGGGCTGATGATGGCTTGCTTGATTTGTGGCGGTGCTGCTCAGGTCTGGGAGTACGACAGGGGTGGGCTTTCTGTTGATTGCGTTGATTGCGGCCGGTACGACGTTACTGGATCAGTCATGGAAATCCGCGCCAAGAACGGCTTCAGTTTCGATGTTGGCCAAACCAAGCTGTGGCTGGACGCTCAGCGCCTCACTGGCCGCCATGCACCTCTTATTGATACCGGAACGGTTAAATGGAGCGCCAGCCAAGCTGAATAGACGCAAGCCCCTGTCCCCTTTTTGAGCTATCTGATCTGTTGGGCCAGGGCGGCATCGCGGTTCTCTGGGGCAGTGTTCTGGTTGCTGTCGGCGAACAGCCGGTCGTCGTGGCTCCAGTCGTTTTTACCTACTGGCTGTTACCCCACGATCGGTATCATCTGGATCTTTCCGCCTCCTGCGGAGGCCGCTAGCCTGGCGAGCAGCAGGGTAGTGAAGGGTGCTTGGCTTGCCGGCATCAAGTCCCCTGCCAGCGAGTTGGGAGAAGGGGCAGGCGCCGAGCGCTTACCGCGGATGCATCTGGTCTGGCCGTGCGAGCCCTACGATTCGGCTGTCAAAATGGATCAGGTCCGCGGAGGAGTGCTGACCTCCCACTTTCGCAGTCTGATGGCTTTGGGCGCTGCAATACCCAGGACGGCCTTATCACCGATGGCTGCCATGATCCGGACGGTGACGTTGTCGCTGATGCGGATCGTTTCGCCGACGTGGCGGGTGAGAACCAGCATGTCGATCTCCTTTCCGCTCATGGGCGGGGGCGGGCTGGCGCCGCGCTTTCCCTGTCCTGGGAGCAGCCTTGCAGCCTCAGTGTTCCTTGGCTACTGGCGGCTTTACGCGGTACCAGCCTCACTACAGTTGATCTTGGTGCTGGCGCTGCGGTTCCCATGGATAGCGGCCGTCAGTCGGTGCCCTTGATCGGCATGGCGGTGCGGCCCACTCGTTGCCGCGCGCGGTGTCATGCCTTGCTGGGTGGCGTCCGTGTCGATTTGGGAGTTCAGTCAACGCAAATGTTACAACCGCCGGGCTTCTTGATCGTCAGGACCAGCCCCTTCTGGAGTTGACCGATGGGCCAGGTGGCGGCCAGGATGGTGTGCTCGCGGCAACTGGTGTTCTCAATTCGAAGCCCCAACCAAATCCTTGTCATTGGTGATTGTGGCCCAGCCCGTTCCCGCAGCTCTTCCTCTCTCAGCCGCTTGTGCTTTGCAGCGGCATCTTTAACTGACACTTCTTGTGTCGTGACCTTCCCCGGCACTCCAGTGATGTTCAGGTCGCCCCGCGTTCCAGTAGGCGGGCGTAGCGGGATGCTTCCTGGTAGCTCTGGCGGAAGCCCAGTACGCGGCCGGTATCAGCATCGATGAGTTGAATCGGCGCGCGGCCGGCGATCACCAGTTGAACCGCGCGGGGCGTTGGCAGCGAGGCGTGCTTCTGGTTGGGGCTGATGCTATGGAGGGCGAGTCGCTTTGCGAGTACGGAGAGGCTTTCCTTGGCCATCAGCAGTGGTTTCATCGCACGTACCTCGTCAAAGTGCCGCTGGCATGGCCAGTGGCTGGGTGGGTTAGGCAAAAGGGCTTTGTCGCCAGCGGCGCCGCTACCCCCGTGGGGGAGGACTTCCGAATTTCAGCGTAGACGCTTGCTCTGGCTTTACTCGGACTTGAGCGTGCTTTTGTGGAGTCGCGCTAACGTTGATGCGTGCCGATCCGCCCCAACAAATCGCTGCTCCCCAACTACAGATGCCCCTGCGATTCGTACATAATTCAGGCGTTTCTGCTTTTCGGCGATCCCTGCTTAGGACCGAATAATGGACGAAGATTTTGATTTGCACGAACCCGAGCACGATCACCTGCTCGACAATGACGATGATCTGGACGAGTTCCTCGACGATGAGGACGCGTACCCGCTCGATTCGCCGGAAGGGGAGTGCGATTACTGCGGCGACATCACCGGCCGAACTGATCCCCGTGGAAACTTTGTTTGCGAAGACTGTGCCGACTGAGGTTTGAGTCTCTCACTGCGGCGGGAGCTTCGCTCTCTGTTACAGCGTAAAAATGTCATTTTCCAGAGCTAGGATCAGTGCGCTTCCACGGCACTTTCTACTGGATCCCCATTCGATGGCCAACTTGATCAGTTGGTCATTTTTTTCCTGCCGTGAAATTGGGGTCGTCTTCGGCCCAGGCTCATTCAGCAGGGGGCTCCCATGGATATCTCGATCCAGCAAGTTACAAACCAGGGCTTCGAGTCGTGGCAAGTTGAGGTCTTTGGTGTGACGGTCAGCTTCAAGGATCGAGCCTCTGCCCTGGCTTTCGCGGTGAAGCTGCAGGAGCGGGTAGATGCGCCGCATCAGATTTCGGAGGAAACGCTCCGGCGCTGGGAGGCGGAGCACGCTAGTCTGCAGGCAGATGGCTGAAATGTTCTCGAGTCGGGATTCTCAGTCCGGCTTGTTCAACCCGCAGGAGGTGGCAGGTGAGGGCGGTTCAGTTCATAAGTGCAGCAGCCCTGCAGGCATGTACGTTTGTTGCGATGGCAGGAGATTGGCCAGCCGGCGGCAGCGAGAAGTTCAACAAGGAGTGCTTTGCCGGTGCGTCCGTGCAAGTGCCAGCCAAGCAAGCCCTCGCTTACTGTGAGTGTTCCAACGAGATGATGAGGGAAGTGTTCTCAACTCAGCAGCTGGCCGCCATTGCCGGCGGCAAGAAGCCATCGGAGGACGAGGTTTCGGTGCTGGTGGATATCTCGCGAAACTGTGCGCGCGAAACGCTGAAGTGATGCCGTGATCCGCCATTTCAGCAGCGACGGCCCGTCTGGCCCAGACTCAGTGCCTCGGCGAGCCATTCTTTTTCCTGGTCATCAATCCCGGCCGCGCGCCATGTCCTGATCCCGCCGACGTCGACGTGGATGAAGCCTTTCGACGGATAGAAGCCCACACCGCCGGCACCGATTGCCCTTACGAGCTTGCCCAGTCGTTCGACGCTGACACCGGGAATCCGAATGTCGGCAGCCATCCCCCGGACATGCAAAGAGTGCCGTGCCGCGCCTTCGAGCGAAGCGTTATGTTGCAGGGTCCGGTAGCCGCTATTGATGATGATTCGATTGGGCAGTCTGTTGGCTCGGAGCCAAGCCTGAATGAGGAACAACAGGTCCAGCAGCTTGGGATTGATCTTCACGGTAGCCTTGTACTTCACGTCCCGCAGGATGCGGCAGGCCTGTCTGTAGCCGGTGAGGTCCCAGCCCTTGCCTTTTCGGAAGTAACAGAAGCTTGCCTTTTCGCCGCTGGCCGGTCGTTCAAGCCGCAGGTAACGGTCACGGTTGAGGATCAATGCCCGCCAGTCACGTCGGCGTCGGGTTGTCGTGAGGGTCGCGGCGAATGTGCTGCCGGTAGCAAGCAGCAGAAGTGCGGCTGCCAGTGCCTTGAGCAGTTGCCTACGGGACACGCCAGAGTTCGAAGTAGCCATGGAGCGATCGGCCTTCTCGAGCCGGGTTTAACAATATACACCCCCGCTATCACTCAAATCGAAGCCCCGTCCACACAACGCTGGATCAGCTTGGAGACGCTAGAGAGGACCTCCTGGGTGCAGGCCGCACATCAACATGACCTCAGCGATGCCGTCCCTTCCTGTGGTCTCGGTCAGAACGATCATCATCATCCCAGTCATGGTTTTGGTGGGAGTCTCGGTAGCCGCCCCAGTAACGATCATGGTCGTGGTCGTGATGGTGGTACACACAGCCAGCGCTCGAAAGCAGGGTAACCAGCAAGGTGAGTTTGACGACTTGGGCAAGCATGGTCTCTACCTCTCACTTCAATGGGAGCCGATAGCCCTTACAGCCATCTGACAGCGTGCTTGCGTAAAGGGTCATCAGTGAGTGGTGGAGCCTTTATCTGGTGGGTGCGGCGGCGGGCTAGGGTTCTGCTCCATTGGCCAGCTCCAGCCGCTTGGCAATGCTTTCCAGCAGGATGAGGTCGCTCTGATTGAGCCGGCCCTCACGTGCCGCCTGTTCGATGGCGGACAGGGCTTCGCGAGAACGGGCGGTGAGGTTGCCGCCAATGGAGTAGGCGGCGCTTTGAGGTTCTGCAATTCGCAAAGCGGCTCGATTGGGCGGCAGCAGGTCGCCGAGTTGCAGGCCGAGTGCATTGGCCATCCGGTCGAGGTCATCGAGCGAGGGTTCCCTTGAGCCCCTTTCGTAGTTGCCGACGCGCGATTGCGAAGGCCAGCCGCAAGCGGTCGCGAGTTTTCTCTGGGAGAGTCCTTTCTGCTTCCTGAAGTGTGCAATGCGCGAGCCAAGCGTTTTCATACCGCTGATCCTGATTGTTGAGTGAAACCGCTGATAATCACGAAATGTGCTTTTCTGGTCACGAATGGTGATTAGGATGGTGCGTGTCCTAAGTATTCCCATCAACACTTTCGAATCATCGGCGAGGACAACCTGACATGGCCACCAGGCATCTGCTCGCGCCAAGGTTAACCGGAGACGGCAAGTCGTTGCGCCATCAGCACGTTAGCCAGCCCGGAACCGTTGGTACTGCACGTCGCGAGGCAGGGGAGCGGAATAGCCAGTCCAGCCGCGGGTGGCGCGGCCCAATGGCAACCGGGCCGCCATGACGGCGAGCAGGGGCTCGCATCGTTGACCTGGGTTTGAACCAGTCTGCGGGTGTCGGTGGAGGTTGCTTCCATACCGTCGGCCCGCGTCGACGTCTCTTGAACAGGTGGTCAGCCCGGGCCGGGTGAGGAATGGCGAAGTGCCCCCTGCCAATTGGCGATACGTATGAGCACTATCGAAACGGTTGATTTCTATTGGTTGCATGCGGGACTTAGTCTCTCTTCAACGCAAGTTGATGGAGGTGGCCATGTCCCACGTCGATGTCGTATCCCTGATCGGTACCGCTGTTCCAGAGTCGCTCAGGTCTGAAGGGCACATGGCCTGCTGGATTGTTGCAGTGGACGGCGTGATGCGCTCCGGCCCCTTCGTCTCGCGTGACGCTGCTGGTGCCAGCAAGTCCATCTGGCTGCTCGAGTTGGCCAGGCGCCAACGTGATTCCAACCAATTCCTGGCTTGAGGGTTATCTCAGCCAAACCTGTTCTGCTCCATGCTCCCAACCTTGGCCCGCCTATATGGCGGGCATTTTGTTTCAAGTGCCGCAGCCGGTTCGTTGAATCGGCTCATGGCGGGCGACGTGGGGATTTCCTGCTGCTGGGTGCCGGGACTGGTTACACTTCTCTTTTTCCCGGAAGCCCTGAATCGTGAAGTGGGACATTTTCTGCAACGTTGTCGATAACTTTGGCGATATCGGCGTGACCTGGCGACTGGCCCGGCAGTTGGTGGCCGATCATGGGCAGTCGGTTCGACTATGGGTGGACGAGCCCGCTGTGTTTGCACCGCTTTGCCCAGGGTCCGATCCCATGGCCGAGTCGCAGTGGCAGCAGGGGGTTGAGATCCGGCATTGGCGCAAGGAGTGGCCAGGTGCCGAGCCTGCGGATGTGGTGATCGAAGCTTTCGCCTGCCAGTTGCCGGCGCCCTACCTCGCCGAGATGGCTGCCAGAGAGCTCCGACCGCACTGGCTCAACCTGGAATACCTGAGCGCCGAGGAGTGGGTAGCCGGTTGTCACGGGCTGCCTTCGTTCCAATCCAATGGGTTGCTGAAATATTTCTATTTCCCCGGATTCACGCCCGACACCGGCGGCCTGTTGCGCGAGGCGGGGCTGATTGAACGGCGCCGCGCGTTTCAGGCTGATCCAGATGCTCGGCGGGAGTTCCTGCAATCACTGGGCGTGCCTCTGCAAGAGGGTGCCCAACTGATCTCTCTGTTCGCCTATGAGAACCCGGCATTGTCGGGCTGGCTGGATCAGCTGGCGTCCGGCCAGCGTCCCGTGCAGTTGCTGGTGCCCGTTGGTCGCGTACTGGGGGACGTTGCGGGTTGGCTCGGAGAAAATTCACTAGCAGCCGGCGCACATTTGCGCCGCGGTAGCGTGAGTATCCATGTGCTGCCTTTCGTCAGCCAGGACGATTACGACCGATTGCTTTGGAGCTGCGAGTTGAACGCTGTGCGCGGAGAAGATTCGTTCGTTCGCGCACAATGGGCCGGGCGACCATTCCTGTGGCACATTTACCAGCAGGAGGCGGACGCCCATTGGGAAAAGCTGGAAGCGTTTCTCGACCTCTACCTGCAGGAGCTGTCGCCCAGCGCAGGGCTGGCGCTGGCTGAAGCCTGGAGAGCCTGGAATGGCGGCGAGGGCATGGCTGAAGCCTGGGCTGCGCTGGCTGTCCAATGGCCAGAGTTGCAGCGGCATGCCGAGCAATGGTGCACTGCTCAGGCTGGCCAAACCGACCTGGCGACGGGTCTGGTGCAGTTTTGTACAAATTCGCTATGATACGCGGCCTGTTTTTTGTCACTCATCCAAATCGGATATTCGTATGAAAACCGCTCAAGAGTTCCGCGCCGGCCAAGTCGCCAACATCAATGGCGCTCCCTGGGTCATCCAGAAGGCCGAGTTCAACAAGTCCGGCCGTAACAGCGCAGTCGTCAAGATGAAGCTGAAAAACCTGCTGACCGGCGCCGGCACTGAAACCGTGTTCAAGGCCGACGACAAGCTGGAGCCGGTCATCCTCGAACGCAAGGAAGTGACCTACTCCTACTTCGCCGATCCCCTGTACGTCTTCATGGACACCGAGTTCAACCAGTACGAGATCGAGAAAGCTGACCTGGAAGGCGTCATGACCTTCATCGAAGACGGCATGACCGATGTCTGCGAAGCCGTTTTCTACAACGATCGCGTGATCTCCGTCGAACTGCCGACCACCATCGTTCGCGAAATCGCCTACACCGAACCGTCCGTCCGTGGTGACACCTCCGGCAAGGTGATGAAAACTGCCCGCCTGCACAACGGTGCCGAGCTGCAGGTTTCCGCTTTCTGCGAAATCGGCGACTCCATCGAGATCGATACCCGCACCGGCGAGTACAAGTCCCGCGTGAAGGCCTAAGCCTTTTGCGAGACAAGAAAAAGCCCGGCTGACGCCGGGCTTTTTCGTTTTTTGCGCTGTTTGCTTACTGCAGGTGTTTCTTCAGCTCTTCGGAGGCTTGTTGCATGGCCGAACGGGTGCCGGGGACGTTGGCCAGAACGTTGAGCAGGCCAAAGTCATGGATCATCCCGTTGTAGCGCACTGACGTCACCGTCACGCCGGCTGCGTCCAGCTTGCGGGCGTAGGCTTCGCCTTCGTCACGTAGCACATCGAACTCCGCAGTCTGCACCAGGGTTGGTGGCAGGCCTTTCAGTTGCTCCACCGACGCTTGCAGCGGCGAGGCATAGATCTCGGCGCGCTGGCGCGGATCGGTGGTGTAGTTATCCCAGAACCACTGCATCAGGCTCTTGCTGAGGAAGTGGCCGTCGGCGAACTGGTTGTACGACGCGTTGTTGAAGTTGGCGTCGGTGACCGGCCAGAGCAGTGCCTGGAAGCGGAGCTTCGGCGTGCCCTTGTCCTTGGCCATCAGGCTGACCACTGCCGCCATGTTGCCGCCCACGCTGTTGCCGGCCACGGCCAGGCGCTTGCCGTCGACCCCGATCTCCTGGCCATGCTCGGCCACCCACTTGGTCGCCGCATAGGCCTGGTTGATGGCCGTCGGATACTTGGCCTCGGGGGAAGGTGTGTAGTTGACGTAAACGGCCACCGCACCGGATCCGGCCACCAGGTCACGAATCAGGCGTTCGTGGGTCGGGTAGTCACCCAGCACCCAGCCACCACCGTGGAAGAACATGAAGACCGGCAAGGTACCCTTGGCGCCTGCGGGTCGGACGATGGTCAGGTCGATTTGCTGGCCATCGGCGGTGATGGTCTTCTGGCTGACATCGGCCCTGGGCAGTTCCAGCTTGACGCTTGCCTGGGCACCCACCAGCACGGCACGGGCATCTTTCGGCGCCAGGGTCTCCAGCGGCTTGCCGCCGCCTGCGGCCAGGGCCTCGAGGAAAGACTGGGTGTTGCGTTCGACGCCTGGGCTACCGGCGGCGAAAGCGCTGCCCACTGAAAGAGCGAGCAGGCTACCGGCGAGAATCGTGCTGATCGGTTTCATCTTCATGTTCCTCCAGTTGGGTGGGCTGGGTTCAGACAGTGACGTTCAGACGGACGTCGATGTTGCCGCGAGTGGCGTTCGAGTACGGACAGACCTGGTGAGCGGCGGCTACCAGTTCTTCCGCGGCGGCGCGGTCAAGGCCCGGCAAGTCTATGTTGAGTTCCACTTCCAGGCCGAATCCGCCTGGGATCTGGCCGATTCCGACCTTGCCGGTGATGGAGGCGTCGGCCGGGATCTGGCGCTTGTTCTGACTGGCAACGAACTTCAGGGCGCCGATGAAGCAGGCTGAATAGCCGGCTGCGAACAGTTGCTCGGGGTTGGTGGCTTCACCGCCCAGGCCGCCGAGTTCGCGGGGGGTGGTCAGTTTCACGTCGAGGAATCCATCGGAAGAAATGGCCCGTCCGTCACGACCGCCGGTGGCAGTTGCAGTGGCGGTGTACAGCGCTTTGATGGTTTGCATGTCGAAGTCTCCAGGTGGTTTGCTTGGTAAAATTTAGCGCGCTAAGTAAGTGCGTGGATAGAAATTTAGTGCGAATAAAGTTAGCGCGCAAGATACAGCTTAGAGAATTTCGAAATAAACCTATGCAGATTCTGGAATGAGTAGGTCAGACGGCCTTTTGCAGGCTGTTACGCAGGGCGACGAGTTCGGATTTGAGGCTGCCAAGCTCATCCAGGCCCAGCTCCGTTGCCGTCAGGATGCACGCGGGAACGCGCTTCGCCTGCTCCTGCATGGCCCGGCCCTTGTCTGTTAGACGCAGTTCCACCACGCGCTCGTCCTTGGTGCTGCGGGTACGCGTGAGCAGTCCCTCGGCCTCCAGGCGCTTGAGCAGGGGCGTAAGCGAGCCGGGGTCGGTGAGCAATCGGGTGCTGATTTCGCCAACGGTGATGCCGTCACGTTCCCAGAGCACCATCATCGCGAGGTATTGCGGGTAGGTCAGGCCGAGTTCCTGAAGCAACGGCTTGTAGACCTTGGTCATCATCAGCGACGTGGAATACAGGGCGAAGCACAGCTGGTTGTCGAGCAGCAGTTCTTTACAGGTTTCGTTGGCGGCCATGGCTGTCTCCGGGCTGTGGAATGTCACTAATTTAGCGCGCAAGTCTTTCGCGGGCAAAATTTATGAGGGGCAGTGGCCGGCTGGGGCAACCGGCCAGCTAGAGGCTTTCTTGCGAGAGGCGCCGAACAAGCCACACTTGCAAGACCGATAACAGCACGGAGAGCAGCATGGAAAATCTGGAGAACCCCTATCAGGCTCCTCAGGCGGAGCTGACGCTGAGCACAGCCGAACCATTGCTGGCGAGTCGCGGGACGCGCTTGGGGGCAGCGTTGATCGATGGCTTGATCATGAGCCTGACGACCCTGCCAGTCGCTTTTTTCAGTGGTGCCTTCGAGGCGGCCAAGCAAGGTCTCGAACCGACGCTCGGCCAGCAGTTGTTGGGGTTGGTTGTGGGACTCGTCGCGTTTGTGCTGATCAATGGCCACTTCCTCAATCAGTATGGGCAGACGGTCGGCAAGCGCGTACTGAAAATCGCCATCATCGGCTTGCAGGGGGAGAAGCCCGAGCTGGCCGGGTTGATCGTCAAGCGTTACCTGATCTGGTGGCTGGTGGCATACATCCCATTGGTGGGCGCTTTGCTGGTGCTGGTGAACTACCTGTTCATCTTCCGCGGTGACCGGCGCTGCCTGCACGACCTCACGGCAGGGACGCGGGTCGTACAGCTACCGGGTTGATCAACCTCGACCCAGGCCGCTTTGCAGAGCCAGGTCCCAGGGCGGCACGGGGCCGAAACGGCTCTTCAGGAACTCCAGCAACAAACGGCTGCGCGAACTGGCCTCACCTTCCAGGCGCAAGGCATAGATGCCGCTGGGTTCCGGAGGGGGCAGGCCGTTCTCGCAGAACAGCGGCACCAACTCGCCACGTACCAGGTAGTCGCTGATCAACCAGGTGGGCAGGTGAGCGATGCCGAGGCCGGCGAGGGCGCTGAACAGCAGCGTTTCGGCGTTGTTTGCGGTCATGCGCATGCGTCCGGGGCGTATCGATTGGAGGCGCCCATCCACCTCGAAGCGCCATGCGTACGGCGGCGCCAGGGCGTCCCAGTCCAGCCCGTCGTGCTCGGGCAGTTCGCGCACACTGCGGGGAATGCCGCGCCGCTTGAGGTAGTCTGGGCTAGCGCAGAGTACGCGCACCAGGGGCGCCAGTGGCGTGGCCACCAGGCGGGTATCCGCCAGCGGTCCGATGCGCAACACCAGATCCACCTGCCCAAGGTGCTCGCCTTCCATGTCGATGAAGCTGTCGATCAGCCGCAACTGCACATCCAGGCCGGGGTAGGTCACCAGGAACTCGGCAATGGCCGGAGCCAAGTGGCGACGGCCGAACGGGGCCGGCGCATCTATGCGGATCAAACCTTCTGGCGCGCTGCTGAGTGACACCGCCTCGGCGCGGGCCAGGCGCAGTTCGGCGAGAATGCGCCTGGCGCGCTCGGCAAAAGCCAGGCCGGCGGGTGTTGCCCGTACCGCGTGGGTACTGCGGACGAACAGGCTGCTGCCCAGGGCCCGTTCCAGGGAGTCGATCCGTCGTGCCACTGCGGAAGGTGTTAGTGGATGGCGGCGAGCGGCGGCGGAAAAGCTGCCAGCGTCCATCACATCAAGGAACAGTGCCAGCTGCTCGGTAAGGGCATCGGGATTCATAGGCTTGCCTTTGCGATATGTGCACAGCCATTTTGCGCCGCTGTGCGTTTCCGTTCCAGCCAGGGCTGCGTAGCATGCGCGGCAGCTCAATGGAGGCGCTATGGATTTGCTGGCGATCGTGTTCAACCTGGTGCTTGGTGCTGCCCTCGGTACCTTGGGTGGGCTTTTTGGCATTGGCGGTGGGTTGATTGCCATTCCGGCACTGGGCGTGCTGTTCGGCCTTGACCAGCAATTGGCCCAGGGAACCGCGCTGGTGATGGTAGTGCCGAATGTGCTGCTGGCGCTCTGGCGCTACCACCAACGCAACCGCATCGATGCGCGCTACGCGGGGCTGCTGGCAGCGACCGGCTTCGCCTGTGCCTGGCTGGCCTCGCTGTTTGCCGTACGTGTCGACGCGTCCAATATGCGCCTGGCGTTCGTCGCCTTCCTGCTGGTGCTGGCTGCCTACAACGCTGCCAGGATGTTCATGGCCAAGACCGCAGCCAGCAGCGAATTGCGTCACCCCTGGCCCTTGCTGGGTGTGCTGGGCGGTGCGGCCGGTGCTGCGGGAGGATTGTTCGGCGTGGGCGGTGCGGTGATTGCCACTCCGGTGCTGACCAGCGTGTTCGGTACCACACAGGTGGCGGCCCAAGGCCTTTCGCTGGCCCTGGCGGCCCCTAGTACCGCCGTGACCCTGGCGACTTATGGGCTGCACGATCATGTGAGCTGGGCAATGGGACTGCCCCTGGCAGCGGGTGGCCTGCTTAGCATCAGCTGGGGTGTGCGCCTGGCCCACGCCTTGCCGGAACGGGTGCTGCGCTCGCTGTTCTGTGCATTCCTGGTGCTGTGTGCGGCGTTGCTGTTGATGAAGCAGGCCGGGCCGTAGGCAGGTTGGTACTGAGCTTGCGAAGCCCAACATCCCACGGCACGCTGCGCCTGCCTTGTTGGGCTTCGCAAGCTCAGACCAGCGTGGCCCGCACCAACCTGCGGAGAGATCGCAGTTAGATCCTGAAACCTTCGACGATGTGCTCGGCGAGGGTTTCGGTGACCGGCGACTGGCTGCTCTGGTTGCGGACCAGCACGATGCTGCACATCGGTAGCTGGGGCAGGCCTTCGGCTTCGCCGAGGATGCGCTGGTCGGGCGTGATCAGGCTTTGTAGTTGGGCCGTCACGGCGAGGCCTGCACTGACTACCGCCATGATCGCCGACAGGCTGGGGCTGGAGTAAGCGACCCGGTATTCGCGCTCGATGGCGTCCAGCGCATTGCAAGCCCAGGCACGACAGAAGCAATCGGTGTTGAACATGGCCAAGGGCATGGGGCGTTGCTCGTGGGGGCTGAAGCCGATCGCCTCGGCCCAGACGAAGCGTTCCTGGCGCAGCAGCTCGCCGATTTCGTTGCCCGGCTTGCGGGTGACGATGGTGAGGTCCAGGTCCTGGCGTTGCAGCAATTGCGACGAGGATTCGCAATGCACTTCCACCTGCACCAGCGGGTAGGACTGGGCGAAGCGCGAGAGGATGCCGGGCAGAAAACGCATCACGTAGTCATCCGGCGTGCCGATGCGCACCGAGCCGACCATATGTGGCTGGCGCAGGGTGTTCATCACTTCGCCGTGCAGCTTCAGGATGCGCCGAGCGTAGCCCAGCAGGATCTGGCCCTCCGCGGTCAGTCGCACCTGGCGTCCGTCGCGCTCGAACACCGTGCGCTGCAGCACGTCTTCCTCCAGGCGCTTCATCTGCATGCTCACCGCCGATTGGGTGCGGTTGACCGCCTCGGCCGCGCGGGTGAAACCGCCGTTGTCGGCGATGGCGACGAAGGTGCGGAGCAGTTCGGTATCGATGGCGGGGTAACTCATACATCAAATCCTGAGATGCAGTGCATCAGAAACATTCGTTGGATTGATCATAGGCCGGGCCTGAAACTGGCGCCATCCCCGAACGGAGGGTTGCACGATGAAAGGTCAATACGGTTTTGTCGGTACGCTGCATCAAGGTCAGGCCCTGGGTTCACCCAGCCGCGACAATCTGATCGAGCGGGCATGGAAGCAGGTCAAGCGCTGGAACCAATTGGCGCGGGAGCGCTATCAGCTGGCAACCTTGAGCGATGAAATGCTCAAGGACATCGGCCTGACCCATAGCGATGTCATGCAAGAGAGCGAGCGGCCTTTCTGGGACGATCCGCTGAAAAAATGAGCCGCCAACCCAACTCAAGGACAACAGGGAGTATCCGATGTCGCAACACTATGAACTGGCCCAGGTGAACATCGCCTGGATGAAGGCGCCGCTGGACACGCCACAGATGGCCGACTTCGTCGCCAATCTGGAGCCCGTCAACGCCTTGGCCGAGGCTGCGGCGGGCTTCGTCTGGAGGTTGCAAGACGAAGGGGGCGATGCCACTGCCATTCGGCCATTTGGCGAGGATGTGCTAGTCAATCTCTCGGTATGGAGGGATGTGGCCAGCCTCACCGAGTTCGTCTACAAGTCGGCCCACGTCGAGATGCTCAAGCGGCGCAAGGAGTGGTTCGAACGGACCGCCCATGCTCACCAGGTGCTTTGGTGGGTGCCACAGGGGCATCGTCCGGACGTGGCCGAGGCTGCCCACAAACTCGCTTTGCTGCGTGAGGCAGGGCCCACGCCCGAAGCCTTCACCTTCCGCCAGACCTTCCTGGCTCCCGATCAATGGATGCCCGTCGGGCCCTTTTCGGCCAGCGGCGACTCAACCGGAGGTTGATGCTACTTTGCTGTGAAGTGTCGGTATTTCACGGCAGGGAGCCCCCCCCATGACGCCATCGCTTTCCCAGGCAGAGGCCCGCCGCTTGGCGCTCAGCGCCCAGGGTTTCGCCCGCATACCCCGTGGCATTGTCCGCCATCGTCAATTGCGGGCGCAGCTCGATGCATTGGGCGTTGTGCAGATCGACTCCGTTAACGCCCTGGTGCGTTCGCACTACTTGCCGGGCTTTTCGCGCCTGGGTCATTACGACCGAGACTTGCTGGATGACCTGGCCTGGGGCAAGGCCAGGCACCGCGCGCTGTTCGAATACTGGGGGCATGAAGCGTCATTGCTGCCTCTGGATCTGTATCCACTTATGCGCTGGCGCATGGCACGCGCGGCCAATGGCCAGGGTATCTACCAGCAACTGGCGCGCTTCGGTTTCGAACAGCAGGGCGTGATTCAGCGTGTGCTGCAGGCTGTCCGCGAGCAAGGGGCCTTGGGGGCTGGAGCCTTGAGCACTCGCGCCGAACGCGCCGGCCCCTGGTGGGATTGGAGCGCGGAAAAACATGCGCTGGAATGGCTGTTCGCTGCGGGTGAAGTCACGGTAGCGGGGCGACGGGGTTTCGAGCGCCTCTACGACTTGCCGGAGCGGGTAATCCCGAGCGAGTGGCTGAACCAGCCCGAATTGCCCGAGGCCGAGGCTCAACGCCGCCTGTTGTTGCGCTCGGCCGCGGCCCTTGGTGTGGCCACCGAGCGCGACCTGCGCGACTACTATCGCCTGGAGACCGCGGATTGCCAGGCGCGGCTGGCCGAATTGGTGGAAGCGGGCGAGTTGCAGCAGGTTGAGGTGCAAGGATGGAGGCAGCCGGGTTATTGCTCTGGCGAGCTGAAGATCCCGCGCAAGGTGAAGGCCAGTGCCTTGCTCTCGCCGTTCGACTCGCTAATCTGGGAACGCGCGCGGACCGAGCGCCTGTTTGACTTCCACTATCGCCTGGAAATCTACACCCCTCAGCATAAGCGCCAGTTCGGCTACTACGTGTTGCCATTCCTACATGACGAGCGCTTGGCGGCTCGCGTTGATCTGCGTGCCGAGCGCGCCCAGGATCGCCTGGCGGTGCATGCCTTGCACGAAGAAGAACAGGGGCTGGGCGAGGGCGGCCTGCTCGCCCTGGCGGAAAATCTGCGAAAGCTGGCGGATTGGCTTGGCCTGGCGGAAGTGGCGATCACTTGTCGCCGCCCGGGCACTGTTCGCCTGCATGCTGCGCTGGAGTGCGTGACGAACGGCTGATCCGTCGCCACGTGCTCACAGCTCTCAGAGTGTCAGTTTCAGCTTGCTGGTCAACGCCCCCGGCAGCAGCGTCGACCAGGTCTGGCGCTCGCCATAGGTGGCGTTGGAGAGGCGCAACTGCCGCTCCTGGGTCAGGGCCTCCAGGTGCTCGCCGAGGAAACTGTAGAGACTGTCGTCGAAGCGCATGGTGCTGACCGGTGCCTGGATGCGTCCATCCTCCACCCAGAACGTGGCGAAACGGGTCATCCCGGTGATGCGCGCGGCGGGTACGTCGGACCAGTTCAGATACCACAGGTTGCCGATGTAAAGGCCGGTACCGAGAGCGTCCAGCGCCTGCTCCAGAGGGAGCGTGCCGGGAGCCACGGCCAGCGACTGAGGCGCCTCGTTGGCGTCGGCGCAGTTGACCGTCAAGCCGTACTCGCTTGCGCTGCGTGGGTAGACCAGTTGGCCCGTCAGGCGACCTTCGCGCAGCAGTGCAACGTCACTGCGCGGCGTACCTTCCGGGCCGAATGCCGGGGCCATCGCGCCGGCCACCCGCTCATCCAGGTCGAGTAGCGGGCTGAGTTGGGCACTGCCTTCCTGCAAGCGTTGCAGCGGACTTTCCTTGTTGGCCAGAGCGCGGGCGGAAAAACCGCCCCAGGCGAGCATGCCGAGCACTTCATCGAGGGCGGCCGGAGCGAGGTAGGCTCGGTACTCGCCGGGTTCCAGGGTGCGCAGCGGCTTGCCTAGGTGGTCCAGTTGCTGGCGAGCATCCTTGACGCGGCGGGCGAATTCGTCCGGGCTCCACTCGGCACCCGCATAATCGGCTTTGACGGCCTGGCCGTTGGCGTGGAACAGGCTCCAGTCGAAGTTGAAGCTATGCGCAACGTGCCAGCCAAAGGCGCCAAAGCTGTTGGCAAAGCCCCGATAGAGCGGGCCAGCGGCGTAGATGCCGACCAGGTCCAGCCCGCTCGCCAAGGTTGTCATTTGCGCCAGGACATCGGTGCTGTCCGGCAGTCGAGCCTCGTCGAGCGTGCGACGCTGCCAGGCCGTTCGTTCCAGTTGCAGGTAAGGATCAGCCGGCAGCTCGCTGACGGCCACTCGCAGTTGCACCAGACCATCGGCGAGGCGCTGTTGATCGGTGTCCAGATCGCCGGTGAGGGTGATGGCGAGTTCCGCATGGCGCCCATCGCGGATCAGCTTCAAGCGGGCAACGGCCTGACGCACCCGGCCGGCCTGGCGCACTTGCGCGTGGTTGAGACGGATGAATTCGGACTCCTCGGCGCTGTACCAGAGGGTGAAGTCTTCGCCGGTCTGCAACTGGGGGCCCAGGCGTTCGGCGAGGGCGGTGAACAGGGATTCTGCGTGGCTCATCAGGCGGCACCTCCGAAGACGTCGACCTGGCTGAACACGCAGGCAGGTGAAGCATGGCCGACCCGCACCACCTGGTTCGGCTCGCCCTTGCCACAATAGGGCGTGCCATGGACTTCCACGGTGCTGGCATTGCCGACGGCAGCAAGGTTGCGCCAGAACTGCGAGGACACGCCCCGGTAGTTGGGGTTCTTCACCACACCCTTGAGCTCGCCGTTCACTATCAACCGGCCCCATTCGCAGCCGAACTGGAACTTGTTGCGTGCGTCGTCGATGGACCAGGAGCGGTTGGTACACATCATTACCCCGTGCTCGATGCCGGCGATCAACTGGGCCAGGCTTTGGTCGCCCGGCTCCAGGTTGAGGTTGGCCATGCGGTCGATGGGCGCGCGGTTCCAGCTGCTGGCGCGGCTGTTGGCCACTCCGGGCAAACCGCTACGCAGTTGCGACAGGGTGCCGCCGAGGGGGCGCAGCAGCAGGCCATCTCGGATCAACAACTCCTTGCGTGCCGGGTGGCCGTCATCGTCGTGGCTGTAGCTGGCCAGTTCTTCGGGGATGCCAGGGTCGAAGGTGACATTCAGCAACCTGGATCCGTACTGGTAGCGGCCAAAATCCGCAAGATCGATGAAGCTGGTGCCGGCGTAGTTGCGCTCGTCGCCGAGGATGCGGTCCAGTTCCAGCGGGTGGCCAATGGATTCGTGGATCTGCAGCATCATCTGGTCGGGCATCAGCAAGAGGTCGGTGCGGCCGCTCGGGGTATTGGGAGCCAGCAGCAGCTGCAGGGCTTCGTCCGCAACTCGTGCTGAGGCACCGACGAATCCCAGGCGCTGAAGTATCTCGGCTCCGCCTTGCTGGCCACTGCCGTAGCCACCGAAAGTGCGGGTCTGGCTGTCACTGCCGTCGAATGCGGTCACGCTGATGCCTGGATAGACGAAGCGCAGCGCCTGCCATTGCTCGGCGCCTGCGCTATTGAGGTAGAGCTGTTCGTGCCGCTGGCAGTCGAGATAGAGGTTCCAGTTCGCCAGACGCGGATCGTTGGGGACGCGCGCGGACTCTTCGGCCAGCAGCTCGAAGCGTTCGGCAAGGCCCGGAAAGGGGAGGTGCAGGCTGGGCGACTCGTAATGAGCCTGGCCTTTCGGTGTCGGCGGTTCACCCGGCGGCATCAGGGCATGGCGACTGATCATCTGGGCCTGTCGCTCGGCGGCTTCGAGGGCACGCTGCAGCCCGGCAAGACTCAGGTCGCTGGTAGCGGCATAGGCCTCCACGCCGGCGATGCGCACGCTGAGCATCGCACCCAGGTCGTCGGTGAAAGCCGGCGGCTCGGGAACATTGCGTCGCAGGCTGCAGTGTTCGCCCGTTTGCCGGACGATGCGCAGGGCGTGGAACTCGGCATGAGTGGTCAGCGCAGCGAAGTGCTGCTTCAAGCGTTCGAACACGGGGTTCCCCCTACAGCTGAGAATTCGCAGGCTTCATGGTGAGCGCGCCTCGAGCCGCGTTCAAGGGCTCAAGGACGATGTAATGGCTTGGTAAATAGCCGGTAAAGAGGCTATGCCTGGCGGCTACAACTGCTTATCGTTCACGCTCTCGCACAGCTTGACCCGAATCATGTCCCCAAATCCTCAAAAAACCCCGCACGCACGCACCCTTCGTCATTGGATGACCATCGCCTTCGGTCTGCTCGCCTTGCTCGCGCTGATCTGGTGGCTGTGGCCGGAAACGGCCGCCCAACCCGTCGGCAAAAGCGGTCGAGGAGGGCCAGGACGCCCGGGCTTCGGCGCGTTCTCCGGACCGGTCCCGGTGCGTGTGGCAACCGTGACGCGAGCCGACTTCCCTGTGTACCTCAAAGCGTTGGGCACGGTGACCGCGCTGAACACGGTGAACGTGCGCGGCCGTGTCGACGGCGAGCTGGTCAAATTGCAGTTCGAAGAAGGTCAGCAGGTCAAAGCCGGCGACCTGCTGGCAGTGATTGATCCGCGTCCCTACCAGGTCGCCTTGCAACAGGCCCAGGGCACTTTGCTGCAGAATCAGGCGCAGCTCAAGAATGCCGAGATCGACCTGGCGCGCTACAAGGGCCTGTATGCCGAAGACAGCATCGCCAAGCAGACCCTGGATACCCAGGCGGCACTGGTGAACCAGTACAAAGGCACCCTCAAGGCCAACGAGGGCGCTGTGGCCGAGGCCAGGCTGAACCTTGAATTCACCCAGGTCCGTGCGCCGATTTCCGGCCGCCTCGGCCTGCGCCAGGTGGATCTTGGCAACCTGGTCACCAGTGGCGACACCACGCCGCTGGTGGTGATCACCCAGACCAAACCGATCAGCGTGGCCTTCACCCTGCCGGAGGGCCAGCTGCCCGCCGTGGTTTCGCGCTTCCGCAACGGTCAGCTGCTGGTGGTCGAAGCCTGGGACCGCGCTGACAAGGTCAAGCAGGCCGAAGGTGTGTTGCAGAGCCTGGACAACCAGATCGACACCACCACCGGCACGCTGAAGCTCAAGGCCCGGTTCGCCAACGACGACGAGATGCTGTTCCCCAACCAGTTCGTGAATGTGCGCCTGCGCGCCGACCTGATCCCGCAAGCGGTGCTGATCCCTTCGGCCGCTGTGCAGTTCGGCAGCCAGGGCACCTTTGCCTACGTGATGGACGGCGAGAAGAAGGTCAAGGTCAGGCAGCTCGAAACTGGCCCTGACAACGGTGAGCTGACTGTGGTCAGCAAAGGGCTGGCGCCGGGCGACAAGGTGGTGCTGGAAGGCACTGACCGCCTGCGCGATGGCAGCGAAGTGGAAGTGGTGCACGACAAGGACGAAGAGCCTGCCGAGCCCAGCGGGCAGCTGCAGGGCGCCAAGCCGGCTGGCCAGGACGCGAAAGGCGGCGTATGAATCTCTCGCGTCTGTTCATCCTGCGGCCGGTCGCCACCACCCTGAGCATGCTGGCGATCCTCCTCGCCGGCCTGATCGCCTACCGCCTGTTGCCGGTTTCCGCACTGCCGGAGGTGGATTACCCGACCATCCGCGTCATGACCCTCTATCCGGGCGCCAGTCCGGATGTGATGACCAGCGCCGTAACCGCGCCGCTGGAGCGCCAGTTCGGGCAGATGCCGGGGCTGACGCAGATGTCCTCCACCAGCTCCGGCGGCGCCTCTGTGATCACCTTGCGCTTCAGCCTGGAAGTCCAGCTGGACGTGGCCGAGCAGGAGGTGCAAGCAGCGATCAATGCGGCAACCAACCTGTTGCCCAACGACCTGCCGGCTCCGCCCGTGTACAACAAGGTCAACCCGGCGGACACGCCCGTCCTGACCCTGTCGGTCAGCTCCACGACCATGCCGCTGCCCAAGCTGCATAACCTGGTCGACACGCGCATGGCCCAGAAGCTGGCGCAGATCAGTGGCGTCGGCATGGTCAGCATTGCGGGTGGCCAGCGCCAGGCCGTGCGCATTCGCGTCAACCCGGAAGCCCTGGCGGCCAACGGCCTGAACCTGTCGGATGTGCGCAGCCTGGTCGGTGCGTCGAACGTTAACCAGCCCAAGGGTAACTTCGACGGCCCGACGCGCGTGTCGATGCTGGACGCCAACGATCAGCTCAAGTCGGCTGAGGAATACGCCAACCTGATCCTTGCCTACCAGAACGGTGCGGCGCTGCGCCTGAAGGATGTGGCCGACATCGTCGACGGTGCCGAGAACGAACGCCTCGCCGCCTGGGCTAACCAGAACGAAGCGGTGCTGCTGAACATCCAGCGCCAACCTGGCGCGAATGTGATCGAGGTGGTCGACCGCATCCAGGCGCTGCTGCCTTCCATCACCGCCAACCTGCCGGCGGGCCTGGACGTGGTGGTGCTCACCGACCGCACCCAGACCATTCGCGCCGCCATCACCGATGTGAGGCATGAGCTGTTCCTCGCCATCGCCCTGGTGGTGATGGTCACCTTCCTGTTCCTGCGTCGCCTCAGCGCCACCATCATTCCGTCCATCGCCGTGCCTTTGTCGCTCGTGGGCACCTTCGCGGTCATGTACCTGGCCGGCTTCTCCATCAACAACCTGACGCTGATGGCGCTGACCATCGCCACTGGTTTCGTGGTCGACGACGCCATCGTCATGCTGGAGAACATCGCGCGGCACCTGGAGGAGGGCGCCACACCGCTGGAGGCGGCGCTCAAGGGAGCCAGGCAGATCGGCTTCACGCTGATCTCGCTGACCTTCTCGCTGATCGCGGTGCTGATCCCGCTGCTGTTCATGGCCGACGTGGTAGGGCGCCTGTTCCGCGAGTTCGCCATCACCCTGGCGGTGGCCATCCTCATCTCCCTGGTCGTATCCCTGACCCTGACGCCGATGATGTGCGCACGCCTGCTCAAGCGCGAAACCAAGGAAGAAGGGGGCGGCTTCTACAAGGCCAGCGGCGCCCTCATCGATGGCATGATCGCGAGCTACGGCCGCGGCCTGACCTGGGTGCTCAAACACCAGGGGCTGACGCTGCTGGTGGCGGTGGGCACGTTGGTGCTGACCGTGCTGCTTTATCTGGCCGTGCCCAAGGGCTTCTTCCCGGTGCAGGACACCGGTGTCATCCAGGGCATCACCGAGGCGCCGCAGTCCGTCTCGTTCCGCTCCATGAGCGAGCGTCAGCAGCATGCCGCTGCGCTGATCCTCAAGGACCCTGCGGTAGAAAGCCTGACTTCCTACATCGGCGTGGACGGCGACAACGTCACCCTCAACAGTGGGCGCCTGCTGATCAACCTCAAGCCCCATGCCGAGCGTGACCTGACCGCCAGCGAAGTGATCCAGCGCCTGCAACCGGAACTGGAACGCCAGAGCGATATCCGCGTCTACCTGCAGCCGGTGCAGGATCTGACCATCGAAGACCGGGTCAGCCGCACCCAGTTCCAGTTCAGCCTGGAGTCACCGGACGCCGACCTGCTCAACGAGTGGACCAGCAAGCTGGTCGACGCTTTGCGCCAGCAGCCGGAGCTCTCGGATGTGGCCAGCGACCTGCAGGACAAGGGGCTGCAGGTGTACCTGAACATCGACCGTGACATGGCCGGGCGACTCGGCGTGGAGATATCCAGTATCACTGATGCGCTGTACGACGCCTTCGGCCAGCGGCAGATTTCAACCATCTTCACCCAGGCCAGCCAATACCGCGTGGTGCTGGAGTCCGCCCCGGGCGAGCAGATCGGGCCGCAGGCGCTGCAGCAGATCCACGTTGCCACCAGCGCCGGCAGCCAGGTGCCGCTAACCGCGTTGGCGAAGGTGGAGGAGCGCCAGGCGCAACTGGCCATCAACCACATCGGTCAGTTCCCGGCGGTAACGCTGTCATTCAACCTCGCGCCTGACGTGGCGCTAGGCGAAGCCGTGGAGGTGATCGAGCGGGTACAGCAGGAAATCGGCATGCCGGAAGGCATCCAGATTCGCTTCCAGGGTGCAGCGGCAGCCTTCCAGGCCTCGCTGTCGAGCACGCTGCTGCTGATCCTCGCGGCCGTAGTGACCATGTACATCGTTCTGGGTGTGCTCTACGAGAGCTACATCCACCCGGTAACCATTCTCTCCACGCTGCCCTCGGCTGGTGTCGGTGCCTTGCTGGCCTTGCTGCTGACCGGCAATGACCTGGGCCTGATCGCCATCATCGGCATCATCCTGCTGATCGGCATCGTGAAAAAGAACGCGATCATGATGATCGACTTCGCCCTTGAGGCCGAACGGCAGCAGGGCATGTCGCCTGAGGCGGCCATCTACCAGGCGGCGCTGCTGCGCTTCCGGCCGATCCTGATGACTACCCTGGCGGCCCTGTTCGGCGCCATCCCGTTGATGCTCGCCACCGGTTCCGGCGCGGAGCTGCGCCAGCCCCTGGGCCTGGTGATGGTGGGCGGCCTGCTGCTCTCTCAGGTGCTGACCCTGTTCACCACTCCGGTGATCTACCTGGCCTTCGATCGTCTGGCCCGTCGCTTCACCGGCCGTACCGCGGCGGGAGTGCAAGTGTGAACCGTAGCTTGCATCCGCTTCGGACTGGCGCCCCTCTCCCTGTGGGAGAGGGGCAGGGGGTGAGGGCAGTCGTGCCCCGCTCGGCCTCCAGCCATGCCCACCATCCCTCATCCGACCCTTCGGGCCACCTTCTCCCAGAGGGAGAAGGGATATGAACCTCTCAGCCCCTTTCATCCACCGCCCAGTGGCCACCATGCTGCTGAGCCTGGCGATCCTGCTGCTGGGCAGCGTCAGCTTCGGCCTGTTGCCGGTGTCGCCGCTTCCGCAGATGGATTTCCCGGTGATCACTGTGCAGGCCAGCCTGAGCGGCGCCAGCCCGGAAATCATGGCGTCCAGCGTCACCACGCCGCTGGAGCGGTCCCTTGGCACCATCGCCGGGGTCAACCAGATGACCAGCCGCACCGGCCAGGGCTCGACGCGGATCATCCTCCAGTTCGACCTTGACCGTGACATCAACGGCGCCGCCCGTGATGTGCAGGCGGCCATCAATGCTTCCCGCAACCTGTTGCCCAGTGGCATGCGCAGCATGCCCACCTACAAGAAGGTCAACCCGTCGCAGGCGCCGATCATGGTGCTGTCGCTGACCTCCGACGTCCTGCAGAAGGGCCAGCTCTACGACCTGGCCTCGACCATCCTGGCGCAGAGCCTGTCGCAGGTGAAAGGCGTCGGCGAGGTGCAGATTGGTGGCAGCTCGCTGCCGGCAGTACGGGTGGAACTGGAGCCGCAGCTGCTCAACCAGTACGGCATCGCCCTGGACGATGTGCGCAGCACCATCGATGCCGCCAACCAGCGCCGGCCCAAGGGCGCAGTGGAGGATGCCGGGCGACACTGGCAGGTAGGCGCCAATGACCAGTTGGAGAGGGCCGCCGACTACGCACCGCTGATCATCCGCTACCAGGATGGCGCCGCCCTGCGCCTGGGCGACGTAGCCAAAGTCCGCGACGCAGTGGAAGACCGCTATAACAGCGGCTTCTTCAACGACAATTCGGCGGTGCTGCTGGTGATCAATCGCCAGGCCGGCGCCAACATCATCGAGACCATCGAAAGCATCAAGACGCAGCTGCCAGCGTTGCAGGCGGTGTTGCCGGCCAGCGTCAAGCTGGACCTGGCCATGGACCGCTCACCGGTGATCCGCGCCACCCTGCACGAAGCCGAGCGCACGCTGCTGATTGCCGTGGCGCTGGTGATCCTGGTGGTCTTCCTGTTCCTCGGTAACCTGCGCGCTTCGCTCATCCCCGCGCTGGCGGTGCCGGTATCGCTGGTGGGCACCTTCGCGGTGATGTATCTGATGGGCTTCTCGCTCAACGTGCTGTCGCTGATGGCGCTGATCCTTGCTGCCGGATTGGTGGTGGACGACGCCATCGTGGTGCTGGAGAACATCTCGCGGCATATCAACGATGGCATGGCACCCTTCAAGGCCGCGTTGCAGGGCACCCGTGAAGTGGGCTTCACGCTGCTGTCGATGAACCTCTCGCTGGTGGCGGTGTTCGTCTCCATCCTGTTCATGGGCGGCATCATCGACCGGTTGTTCCGCGAGTTCTCCCTGACCCTGGCGGTGGCCATCCTGGTATCGCTGCTGGTTTCGCTGACGCTGACACCGATGCTCTGTGCGCGCTGGCTCAAGCCCCACGTGCCGGACCAGGACAGCCGCATCCAGCGTTGGAGCGAGGCCATCCACCAGCGCATGGTCGATGTCTATGGCCGTAGCCTCGGCTGGGCCTTGCGCCACCCGCGCCTGACCCTGACCAGCCTGCTGGTGACCATCGCCTGTAACGTCGGGCTGTACGTGGTGGTGCCCAAGACCTTCCTGCCACAGCAGGACACCGGCCAGTTGATCGGCTTCATTCGTGGCGATGACGGCCTGTCCTTCAGTGTGATGCAGCCGAAGATGGAGATTTTCCGCCGCGCCGTCCTGAAGGACCCGGCGGTGGAAAGTGTGGCCGGCTTCATTGGCGGCAGTGGTGGGATCAACAATGCCTTCATGATCGTGCGCCTGAAACCTATCGCCGAGCGCAAGCTGTCGGCGCAGAGGGTCATCGAGCGGCTGCGTGAGCGCCTGCCCAAAGTGCCCGGCGGGCGCCTGATGCTGATGGCCGACCAGGACCTGCAATTTGGTGGTGGCCGCGAGCAACGCAGCTCGCAGTACGAATACGTGTTGCAGTCCGGCGAGTTGGCAGACCTGCGCACCTGGGGGCCGAAGGTCACCGCTGCGCTCAAGGCATTGCCGGAGCTGACCGCCATCGACGCCAACGAGGGCGATGGCGCCCAGCAGGTTACGCTGGTCGTGGACCGTGACACCGCCAAGCGTCTGGGCATCGACATGGCCATGGTCACGTCGGTACTGAACAACGCCTACAGCCAGCGGCAGATATCCACCATCTACGACAGCCTGAACCAGTACAAGGTGGTGATGGAGGTCAATCCGAAGTACGCCCAGGATCCGGAAACCCTCAAGCAGGTGCAGTTGATCACCGCCGACGGTTTACGTGTGCCGCTGTCCAGCTTCGCCCGTTACCAGCGCAGCCTGGAGGAGGACCGCGTCACTCACGAAGGGCAGTTCGCCTCGGAGAGCATTGCCTTCGACCTGGCGCCTGGCGTCAGCCTCGACCAGGCGACGCTCGCCATCGAGAAGGCGGTGGCCGCCATCGGTCTGCCCAGCTCGGTGATCGCCCGCCTGGGCGGGAGCGCCGATGCCTTCGCCAGCACCCAGCAGAACCAGCCCTGGATGATCCTGGCGGCGCTGGGCCTCGTGTACCTCGTACTGGGCATCCTCTACGAGAGCTACATCCACCCGCTGACCATCCTCTCGACGCTGCCGTCGGCCGGGGTGGGCGCGCTGCTGGCGATCCTCGCCATTGGCGGCGAGTTCAGCCTGATCTCGCTGCTCGGCCTGTTCCTGCTGATCGGTGTGGTGAAGAAGAACGCCATCATGATGATCGACCTGGCCTTGCAGCTAGAGCGCCATGACGGGCTGTCGCCGGACGAATCCATCCGCCGCGCCTGCCTGCTGCGCCTGCGTCCGATCCTGATGACCACGCTGGCGGCGATCCTCGGTGCCGTACCGTTGCTGATCGGCGGCACCGAGGGGGCGGAAATGCGTCAGCCGCTGGGCGTGGCCATTATCGGCGGCCTGGTGCTGAGCCAGATCCTCACCCTCTATACCACGCCCGTGGTTTACCTCTACCTCGACCGCCTGCGCCATCGCTTCAATCGCTGGCGCGGCGTGCGTACCGATGCCGCATTGGAAACACCGCTATGAAAACCCCGCTTCCGACCACGAAATCGCTGCGCCGCGCCGTTGCTTTGGCCTTCGCTGTGCTGCTGCTGGCCGGCTGTGCCATCGGCCCGGATTACAAACGTCCCGAGCATGTGCTGCCCGCACAGTTCAAGCACGCCGAAGGCTGGAAGTTAGCCGCCCCGGCCGACCTGGAACACCGTGGCCGTTGGTGGGAGCTGTACGGCGACACCACGCTGAACGATCTGCAGCAGCGCCTGGAGGTCTCCAATCAGACACTGGCCCAGTCCGTTGCCCAGTACCGCCAGGCCCAGGCATTGGCCCGCGGCGCTCGTGCGTCGTTCTTCCCGTCGGTTTCCGCAAACGTCGGCAAGACCCGTTCGGGGCAGGGCGGTGGCAGCAGCACGGTGCGTCTGGCCGACGGCTCTACCGTGACCAGTTCCGGGAGCAGTGGTGTATCCAAGAGCTACGATGCCAACCTCGGGGTGAACTGGGAACTGGACCTGTGGGGTAAGCTGCGTAGGCAACTGGAGTCCGACACCGCGAGCATGCAGGCCAGCGCCGCCGATCTCGCCGCTGCCCGCCTGAGCCTGCAATCGGAGCTGGCGCAGAACTATCTGCAACTGCGTGTTCTCGATGCGCAGAGGCGATTGCTGGATGCCACGGTCGCCGCTTATCAGCGTTCGCTGACCCTGACGGAAAACCAGTACAAGGCCGGCATCGTCACCAAGGCGGACGTGGCCCAGGCCACCACCCAGCTAAAAGGCACCCAGGCCCAGGCTATCGACCTGAAGTACCAGCGCGCCCAACTCGAGAACGCCATCGCCGTGCTGGTTGGCGTTCCGCCGGCGGAGTTCAGCCTGACCGAGGTGGACAGCGTGCCGGGCTTGCCGCAAGTGCCGGCGCTGCTGCCCTCGCAACTGCTGGAGCGCCGCCCTGATGTCGCCGCTGCCGAACGCGACGTCATGGCCGCCAACGCACAGATCGGAGTCGCCAAGTCCGCTTATTTCCCGAGCCTGAGTCTCACGGCGGCTGGTGGCTATCGTGGTGACAGCCTGAGTGACTGGATCAGCACGCCGAACCGCTTCTGGTCGATTGGGCCAGAGTTCGCCATGACGCTGTTCGACGGTGGGCTGATCCGCTCCCAAGTGGCCCAGGCCGAAGCCAGCTACGACCAGACCGTGGCCTTCTACCGCCAGACCGTGCTCGACAGTTTCCGCGAGGTGGAGGACTACATGGTCCAGCTGGCCGTACTGGAAGAGGAGAGCGGGGTGCAGCAGGAAGCCCTGGACGCCGCCCGTGAGGCTCTGCGCCTGACCACCAATCAGTACAAGGCTGGCACCGTCGATTTCAACAGCGTGGTGACCACCCAGACCACCGCGCTCAGCAACGAACGCAGCGTGTTGACCTTGCTCGGCAGCCGTCTCACCACCAGCGTCCAACTCGTCGCCGCCTTGGGTGGCGGTTGGGAGCAGGCGCAGTTGGAGAAGGCGGATTCGGATTCGGAAGAGACGCCTTGAGTCCTCGCCCCCTTTTCCGAAGGGAGAGGAGTGACTCGCGCCGACTAGCCTGTGCACGGACAACCCCCTCTCCCTCTGGGAGAGGGTTGGGGTGAGGGATGCTTATAGCACTGGCGAGAACACCTCCACCCGCTTTGCCAATGAATCATCCCCCACAAAGCGCCCTCAGTCTCTCTACCAGCTCCTCCCCCTTACGCCCCAATCCTGCCCGCCCATAGAGCGCCAACCGCAATCCCCGTATCTCCGGCAATCCCTCCATCTCGCCCAGCAGCCGGTGCTCCGGCCCCAGCACACGCACCGGCAGCAGACTGACACCGAGCCCGGCCGCAACCGCCGCACAGACACTCGCCAGGCTCGCGCTGGAGTAGGCGATGCGCCAGCGCCGGCCCTGGACCTCCAGCCCATGGAGCATCTCATTGCGATACAAGCCACCGGCGGGGAACACCACCAGCGGCAGCGGGTCGCGATGGATGGCCGGCTGGCTGGCGCTATCCACCCAGCACAGCGGCTCCGGCCACGATGCGAGGCTGTCGTCGGTGTCGCCCATGCGCTTGACCAGCAGCAGGTCGAACTCGCCCCCTTGGTACAGGCGCAGCAACTCCGGGCTGAGGCCGCTGGTGACTTCCAGGCGCAAACCCGGGTGGGCGGCGGAGAACTCCGCCAGCAGCGGCATCAGGCGTTCGGCGGCGAAGTCTTCTGGCACGCCCAGGCGCAACACACCACCGCCGGGCTGGTGGCGTAGTACGTCGGCGGCCTCGTCATGCAGGGCGAGGATGCGTCGGGCGTAGCCCAGCAGCTGTTCGCCTTCGGGAGTGGCGACGACCTGGCGCTGGCTGCGGTCCAGCAGGCGACAGCCGAGGGCTTCCTCCAGGCGGCGCAACTGCTGGCTGACGGTGGATTGGGTGAGGTGCACGCGCTCGGCGGCACGGGTGAAGTTGCCGCAGTCGGCGACGGCCACAAAGCTGCGTAGAAGGAGTGGATCGAGCATGGCTGATCATTCTTATGGCCACTGATAGGCATGTTTATATTTAATTTCAGAATACCTGACCAGACGGACATACTTTCGGCCATCCGCTTTAACTGGAGCATCCGATGTCGCTGGAGAACAACTTTCTCGAACAGGCCGTGGAACTGGCCCGGCAGAATGTCGAAAACGGTGGAAGGCCCTTTGGCGCTCTGCTGGTGCGCGACGGCCAGGTGTTGGCACGCGCGGTGAATGAGATCCACCTCAACCAGGACCCGACGGCCCACGCCGAACTCCAGGCTATCCGCGCCGCCAGTCAGCAGTTGGGGCCGCGTCTGGATGGTTGTGTGATCTACGCCAGCGGTCAGCCATGCCCCATGTGCCTGGCGGCCATGCACCTGTGTGGTGTGGAGCGGGTGGTATTCGCTGCAGCCAACGCCGAGGGCGAGGCGTTCGGCCTGTCCACCGCCGCTATCTACCAGCAGATGGCTCTGCCGCTGGGTGAGCAGAAGCTCGATATCCAGCACTTGCCGCAGCCGGCCATGGCTGTTGTCTATGCCCGCTGGAAGTCATTGCATGACCTGCACTGAACGCTTGCAGGACGCAGCCGGTTGGTTGTTGCTAGTGGTCCTGGGCCTGAACCTGCGCCCGATGCTCAGTTCGGTCAGCCCCTTGCTGGCAGAAATCCGGAGTGCCACGGGGATGGGCTTCCAGACCGCTGCACTGCTGACGACCTTGCCGGTGATCTGCATGGGGCTGGTGGCATTGCTGGGCAACCGCTTGGGTGTCCTGGGCGAACGCCGAGGCATCGCGCTCGGGTTGTCATTGATCGCCGCTGCCTGTTTGGCGCGACTGCTCTGTGGCCAGGCCGGCCCGCTGCTGGCGACGGCATTGCTGGGCGGAGCCGGGGTGGCCTTGATCCAGGCTTTTCTGCCCGGGGTGATCAAGCACCGCTTCGAGGGCCGGGTAGCTCTGGCCATGGGCGTCTATTCCGCATCGCTGATGGGCGGCGGTGGCCTGGCGGCGCTGTTCAGTCCGCTGTTGGCCCATCATTTCGAGCATTGGCAGGTGGGGTTGGGCTTCTGGCTGGTACCTGCATGTCTGGCGCTGCTGCTATGGCTACTGTGGCCGCTTGCTGGGAGCGCCTCGGAGGCGGCAGGCAGAGCGTCGAGCTTCCTGCGCCAACGTCGTGCCTGGCTGCTGGCGCTGTACTTCGGGCTGGTCAACTGCGGTTACATGAGCATGGTGGCCTGGTTGCCGGCGTATTACCTGCAACTGGGCTGGAGTCCGACCCGCAGTGGTTCACTGCTGGCCTTCATGACCATCTTCCAGGTGCTGGCGGCGTTGCTGATGCCGGCGCTGGCGCAAAGCCAGGTAGATCGCCGGCCACTGCTCAGCGTCAGCCTGCTGGCGCAGGGCTTCGGCTTCGTTGGCCTGGTCTGGCTGCCATTGGAGTATTCCACGCTATGGGTGGCGTTGATTGGTTTTGGCTTGGGGGCTTGTTTTGCCCTGAGCCTGATCCTCACCCTCGACCATCGGCAGGACCCGCGCGAGGCCGGGCAGCTGGCGGCCTTCGTGCAGGGCGTGGGATTCCTGATCAATGCTGTGTCGCCATGGCTCAGTGGCTGGCTGCGTGAGCTGACCGGCAGTTTCGTCAGCGCCTGGGTGGTGCTGGCGGTCACGGTGGTGCTGATGCTCGGGGTCACGCGATTGTTCAATCCGGCGAGCTATCGGACACAAGGCCTCGGGAAACCGGCCCTGGAGCCGGGGTAGGGCGGCGCGGAGCGATCGCAGCTACCTCGACTGTCGTAAGTTGGTACTGAGCCCGCGAAGCCCCGCAGTTCGAGCGCAGATCGCTGGGCCTGACTCCGCCCAGCGCTAAGCTGCCCAGCGTTATGCCTTCGCCGCTGCGCAGCTTTCTAGCGGCAGGTAACGCAGACAGACCCACTACATTGGTCGGGCCATTTGCAGGAATGGGCAGTTTGCTTCACCCCAGCCCTCTCCCGGAGGGAGAGGGCGTCAAAACGGTCCATCTGCCGTAGGCGGGGTTCGCGCAGCACTGATAACCGGTCAGACGCGCCGCGCCAACTCCGGCTATACCACAGAAAAGGCCTCCATCCGGTCGCATGCCGTGTCCTTCCTGGCCTTTGCTGGAGGCTTCATGCAGCAGTCCGTCAGAACCGCCATTGTCACCGGTGCATCCCGTGGCATCGGCGCTGCCATTGCCCGGCGCCTCGCCGCCGACGGAATCCAGGTAGTGGTCAACTACGCTACGCGGCCCGAGGCCGCGGAGACGGTGGTGCAGGAAATCAAACAGGCTGGGGGTCATGCCTATCCGATTCTCGCTGACGTCAGCGACCCTGTGGCGGTGGAGGTGCTGTTCGACCAGGCGGAGATGGAGTTCGGTGGCGTCGACATCCTTGTCAACAATGCTGGGATCGTCCAGCCGGGAGCGGTACTGCTGGCTGATACCGACCGGGCGCTGTATGACCGGATTTTCGCCGTCAACACCCGAGGCACCTTCAACACCCTGAAGCTGGCGGCCACGCGCCTGCGCACCGGCGGGCGTATCGTCAACCTGTCCAGCAATGCGGTTGCGCTAGGGCTGCCGGGCCACTCGGTTTATGCCGCCTCGAAAGCAGCGATCGAAGCCATGAGTGCGATCTTCGCGAAGGAGTTGCGCGGGCGGAACATCACCGTCAACTGCATCGCGCCGGGGCCGATTGCGACCAGGCAGTTCCTAGAGGGCAAGTCGCCAGAGTTGATCGAGCGCCTGAATCGGCAGGCACCGCTCGAGCGCTTGGGGACGCCGGAGGATGTCGCCGCGATCGTGGCATTCCTGGTGGGGCCCGATGGCGGCTGGGTCAACGGCCAGACCCTGCGGGCCAACGGCGGTATTGCCTGAACGGGGTAGCGACCGATTGTGGATGGGGTAGCGCGCTTCATCGGCTAGTCCCTCGTCTCCCAGCAGCGGGTGCCATGCTTGACTGACATTGATATGGCGGAGGGTTGTGATGAAAGGTTTCCAAGTCACGTTCTATACCCAGCAGAACCGGCGGCATGAGGGCAAGATGCTCGCCGACTGGTTGGTTGCGCTGGCCATGGAAATGGGGTTGCGCGGCGCAACCCTGGTATCCGGTATCGAGGGGTTCGGTCGCACCCGGCATTTCCATTCCCACCATTTCTTCGAGATGGCCGACCAGCCTATGTTGATCGTCATGGCCATGAGCGAAGAGGAGTGCGAGGAACTGTTCCAGCGCCTGCACGATGAAGAGGTCACCCTGTTCTACGTGAAGGTGCCGGCGGAGTTCGGGGTGCTCGGGCCGCCGCTGGATGCTTGAATCGGCGCGCGGCTCTGCGACAATCGCAGGCCGTCGACGTCTATCGAGAGTCTGATGAATCCTGAAGACCTGCTGCTCCTGGTCACTCGTGAAATGCCCTACGGCAAGTACAAGGGCAGGCTGATCGCCGACCTGCCCGGTAATTACCTCAACTGGTTCGCCCGTGAGGGCTTTCCAAAGGGGGAAATCGGGCGTCTGTTGATGCTGATGCAGGAAATCGACCACAACGGGTTGAAGCCGTTGCTGGAGCCCCTGCGCAAGGGGAGGGGGAAGGTGCGGAGGTGAACTCCGCCACCCTCACCCTGCGTCGTTGTCCCACTTCGGTTCCCGTCCGATAACCGCCCATCCCCGCCTCACCCCATCCCTGCGCCAGCCGCTCTAGCTCCGTATCACTCGCCATTGTTCTCGATTCGCAAACACTCATATCGCTGAAACCGGAATTGTTGGTGGGCAGGGCGACTTGTAGCTTGCGATCCAGCCGAACAAGCCGAAACCCGCACTGCCAGCGGGCCCTGCATCGGCATCAGGCTGACTAATAACAACAAGGTAGCTGCCATGATTCCTCGCAAGCCTCTTTCCGCATCCTCGCTGCTCGGCCCGGTGCTGGCCGTCGCGGCATTGCTCCCATCGTTGACTCAGGCCGCCGAACCCGGCCCCAGCGGTTCTCTGTTTCGCAGCGTCTTCGGCGACAGCCTGGAGCGGGACCACGGCATCAAGGTCCATGGCTGGGGTCAGGCCGGCTGGATCTATAACGACAACGCCAGCGATGACGTGAGCAAGCAGGCCTTCTTCAACAATGACGAAGGCTTCAATCTCAACCAATTCGCGCTGGCCATCGAGAAGGCGCCCAAGGGCAACGTGGTTGGCCGTGTTGGCCCGTTCCCCGGGCCCATGCCGCAGGAAGCCGACTGGGGTTTCAACATCACCGCCATCTACGGTAAGGACGCGCGCTTCTTCAAGACCTACGGCTTCGACGAAGACCTCGGTGTGAACCGCTCGGCTGATGCCAACGATGAAAACTTCAACATCGCCCAGGCGTTCCTGGACTTCTACTTTCCGGTTCTGGGCGGCTCCAACCTGATGCTCGGCGTGTTCCACACCCCTCTGGAGAACGACATCGGCTTTGCCCTCGGCAACCCCGCACCAGCGGACTTCTATAGCCACACCTATTCCTTCATGCACGGCCCGGCCAAGCACACTGGTGCGCTGTATTCCTTCAAGCTGCCGCAGGAGGAGGGCGGCAGCATGCTCGGGTTCGAGCTGGGCGTGGTGCAGGGCTGGAACAACATGCAGGATCCCAACGGCGACCCGGACGTGATCGCCAACCTGCGCTGGCGTTCGGCGGATTTCCGCACCTGGGTGGACTGGGAAAACATCTATGGCAACGGCGCTGGAGACAGCTTCGCCGAGTGCGCTTGCGGGTCGCCCATTCCCGCTGGGACCGAGGACGACAACCTGACTCGCTATGCCTCCTACCTTACGGTTTCGCGGGTCCTGGACGAGCGCAACCGGGTTGCCGCCGAGTTCAACTATGGCCAGCAGGAGGACGCCGCTTTCGCCAGCTTTGCGGACAAGGACAATGCCCATTGGTATGGCGCCGACTTCAACTGGTACCACCGCCTGGCCGACGATCTGATGTGGAACAGCCGCGCCGAGTGGTTCTACACCGACGCCCCGGTGCATGTGGTGATGGCCAACATCGATCCGCAGACCGGCATCCCGGACCCGAGCTGGGGCAGCTTCTACGGCGTCACCACCAACCTGGCCTGGACACCGGTGCCCAACCTGCGCCTGCGCCCAGAGCTGCGCTACGACATTCACAGCGGCAACGGCCGTGACGCCTTTGGCGGCGGCCAGGAAGACCGCCAGCTGATCGGCTCCTTCGACATCACCGTTTTCTTCTGATCCCTGCCCCAGCACGCCCGGGTTCCCAGCGGAGCCCGGGTCAGGATCGATCCTCCCAACGAGGTACCTGCCATGAACAACAAGAAACTCCTTGGTGCCGGGCTTTCCCGGCGTGATTTTCTGCGGGCCAGCGGCGTCGTGGCTGGTGGCTCGCTGCTCGCAGGCTTTTCTTCCGGCCCGCTGATCGCCTCGGAAAGGGTCATCCGCATTGGTTACGTCAGCCCGCAGACCGGCCCGCTCGCGCCCTTTGCGGCAGCCGATGCCTACATCATCGAAAGTCTCGCCTCGGTGTTGAGGAACAGCATCACGGTCGGCGGCCAGCGCTGCCGGCTGGAGGTGATAGTCAAGGACAGCCAGTCCAATCCCAACCGTGCCGCCGAGGTGGCCAACGAGCTGATCCTCGAAGACGGCGTTGACCTGATGCTGGTGTCGTCCACGCCGGAAACCACCAACCCGGTGTCGGATCAGTGCGAGATCAACGAGGTCCCGTGCATCTCCACCGTGGCGCCCTGGCAGCCCTGGTTCTTCACCCGTGGTGGCAAGCCGGATGAGGGTTTCGAGTGGACGTACCACTTCTTCTGGGGGCTGGAGGATGTGATCGCCACCTACACCGCGATGTGGGGTGGCATGGCGAGCAACCAGGTGATCGGTGGCCTGTTCCCCAACGACGGCGACGGCAATGCCTGGGGCGACGCCAAGCTGGGCTTCCCGCCGGTGCTGGCGCAAAAGGGATTCCAGTTGGTGGACCCGGGCCGTTTCCAGAGCCTGACCGACGACTTTTCCGCGCAGATTTCCGCGTTCAAGAAGGCTGAAGCCCAGATCGTCACGGGCGTCGTCATCCCGCCGGACCTCACCACCTTCTGGACCCAGGCGCGTCAGCAGGGGTTCCAGCCCAAGGCGATGTCGGTGGGCAAGGCGCTGCTCTTTCCCTCCGCCGTGGAGTCCCTGGGCAAGGCTGGGCACAACCTGTCCACGGAAATCTGGTGGAGCCCGAGCCACCCCTTCAGCTCCTCGCTCAATGGCCTCAGCGCCCAGCAGTTGGCCGAGCGCTACACCCAGGCCACCGGCAAGCAGTGGACTCAGCCGCTGGGCTTCGTGCATGCCCTGTTCGAGCTGGCGGTGGACATCCTTCAGCGCACGGAGGAGGTCGGCAATCCGCAGGCCACGCGCGATGCGCTGCTGAAGACCGAGCTGAACACGGTGGTCGGCCTGGTGAGCTGGAAGAACGGGCCGGTGAAGAACGTCGCCAAGACGCCATTGGTATCTGGTCAGTGGCGTTTGGGCGGGCCATTCACCTACGACCTGGTCATCACCAGCAACCAGACCGCACCACAGATTCCGCTGGGTGGGGAGATGCAGGCGATCACTTACGGCAGCTGACTCTGAGCGTGGGCGGGGTCCCCTCACCCCGCTCCGCGCCCCGGCCAGAGCGCTTCGCGTTCTGGCGCTCTCAGGCACTGAAAGCAGTGCTTCCAAAAGCATGCCTGATTGGCCCCGGAGGGAGAGGGGGCTCGTCCGGGCTACAGCTTCATACAGGTAACGACACATGCAAAAACTCCTCGTACTGGAGCAGGTGCACAAGCGCTACGGCTCGGTGAAGGTGACGGACGACTTCAGCCTGACCCTGGCGCCGGGCGAGGCACTGGGCATCATCGGGCCCAATGGCGCGGGCAAGAGCACGCTGTTCAATCTCATCGCCGGGGGGGTGCCACCGGATAGTGGGCGTATTCATTTCCAGGGCGCTGACGTAACCCGTGAGCCAGTGTTCAAGCGCTGCCAGCGTGGCATCGGCCGATCGCACCAGATCCCACATCCCTTCGTGAAGATGACGGTGTTCGAGAACCTGCTGGTGGGCGCCACCTTCGGTGCCGGGCACGGGGAAAAGGACAGCTACGGCTGGTGCGCGCACATCCTCGAACTCACCGGCCTGATTAAGAAGGCCAATGCCCAGGCCGGCGCATTGACCCTGCTGGAGCGCAAGCGTCTGGAAATGGCTCGTGCCTTGGCGACGCGACCGCAACTGTTGTTGCTCGACGAGATCGCCGGCGGCCTCACCGAGCCGGAGTGCCTGGAGCTGGTAGGCACCATCCAGGGTATCCACCGCGCCGGTACCGCGATCATCTGGATCGAACACATCGTCCATGCGCTGCTGGCGGTCGTTGGCCGTCTGGCAGTGATCAACTTCGGCCGCAAGCTGGACGAAGGCGAGCCCAACGCGGTGATGGCCAACCCCAAGGTGCAGGAAATCTACATGGGCATCGGGAACTGAAGTCATGCTGACGATCCGCAAACTGCGCGCCGGCTACGGCGACTTCCAGGCGTTGTTCGAAATCGACCTGGACCTGGCGGAGGGCGAGACCCTGGCCATCATCGGCTCCAACGGCGCCGGCAAATCCACCTTCCTGCGGTCCCTGGCCGGGCTGATCCGCAATGACCCCGGGGCTATCCGTTTCAAGGGCGAATACATCGGCAACCTTCCGGCCAACCACGTGCTGGAGCGCGGCATTGCGCTGGTACCGGAGGGACGCAAGCTGTTCCCCTCACTGAGCGTCGAAGAGAACCTGCTGATCGGCGCCTACAGCGGGCGCAAGGGCGCTTGGAGCCTGGCGCGCATCTATGCGCTGTTCCCAGTGCTGGAGACCCTGCGCAAACGCCCCGGCACCGCGCTGTCCGGTGGGCAGCAACAGATGGTCGCCATCGGCCGCGCGCTGATGTCGAGCCCGAGCCTGCTGCTCTGCGACGAAATCAGCCTTGGCCTGGCGCCGACCACGATCAAGGACATCTATGCCGCGCTGCCGTCGATCAAGGCGGACGGCACGGCAGTGGTCCTGGTCGAGCAGGACATCAACCAGGCTTTGAGCGTCGCCGACCGCTTCTACTGCTTCCAGGAAGGACGCATTTCTCTTTCCGGCAAGCCGGGCGAGGTGAGCAAGGATCAGATCAAGGCGGCCTATTTCGGCCTGGCGGAGGCATGACGATGGAATGGCTCAATACCCTGGTGCAGGGCGTGCTGCTCGGCGGCCTTTACGCCATGTTCGCGGTTGGCTTGTCGCTGATGTTCGGCATCATGCGCCTGGTCAACATCGCCCACGGCGACTTCATCGTATTCGCGTCATACCTGGCGCTGGTGGTGGTGGAGGCAGTCGGTCTGTCGCCACTGCAGAGTCTGCTGGTGGTGGTGCCGGTGATGTTCACGGCGGGTTATTGCCTGCAGCGTGGTCTTCTCAATCGCACCCTTGGTCAGGACATCCTGCCACCGCTTTTGGTGACCTTCGGCCTGTCGATCATCCTGCAGAACGTTCTGCTGGAGTTCTTCAGTGCCGATAGCCAGAAGCTCTCGCAGGGCGACCTGGAGGTGGCGAGTGTGGCAGTCGGCGGGCTCAGCCTTGGCGTCATGCCGCTGATGGTGTTCGGCAGCGCGCTGCTGGTGATCGGCGGTCTGCAGCTGCTGTTCTACAAGACGCGCCTGGGCCGTGCCTTCCGAGCTACCTCGGATGACCAGCAGACCGCGCAGCTGATGGGCATCGACAATGCTCACATCTTCGGCCTGGCCATGGCCCTGGCGATGGCGGTGGTGTCCATCGCCGGCGTGTTCCTCGCCGTGCGCACCAGCTTCGACCCCAGCGTCGGACCGGCGCGCCTGCTTTACGGCTTCGAAGCGGTGATCATCGGCGGCCTCGGTAGCCTCTGGGGCACGCTGGCTGGCGGCGTGATCCTCGGTGTTGCCCAGGCGGCAGGAGCACGCATCGATCCGGGCTGGCAGATCCTCGCCGGCCACCTGGTGTTCCTGCTGATCCTGGTTTTCCGCCCGCGCGGCTTGTTTCCCCGGAGTGTCGACTGATGAATGCGATGAACAATGCCTACCTCGTCCAGCGCGCGACTCGCAGCAGTCAGGTGGGTCTGGGGGTGCTTGGTGTGGTGGTGCTGGTGCTGGCGTCGCTGCCTTTCTGGGCCGACCGCGCGCTGCTGCGCCTGGTGGTGGAGTTCGCCTACTACCTGGCCCTGGCGCAAATGTGGAACCTGCTCGCGGGTTATGCCGGCATGGTTTCGGTTGGCCAACAGGCCTTCGTCGGCCTGGGCGGCTACTTGCTCTTCGCGTTGGCGACGAGATTTGGCGTACCGCCGCTGCTGGCGGTGGTGCTTTCAGGTGTGCTGGTGGCGCTGCTGGCGGTGCCGACGGCACTGGTGCTGTTCCGCCTGCGCGGCGCTTACTTCGCCATCGGCACCTGGGTGGTGGCGGAGGTCTTCCGCCTTGGACTGGCCCAGGTCGGCAGCTTGGGTGGCGGCTCCGGGCAGAGCCTGCCGGCGGGCATCGTGCGGCAGATGGGCAGCAGCCGTGACGGCCGTGAGATGCTGCTTTACTTCAGTGCCCTGGCCATCGCCGTGGCGGCGGTGCTGCTCGTGTACTTCCTGCTGCGCTCCCGCCAGGGCCTCGCACTCACGGCGATCCGCGACTCCGAGCCAGCATCCGGCAGCCTGGGCATCAATGTATTTCGCACCAAGTTGATGGTCTATGTGCTGGCTGCCGGTTTCACCGGGGCGGTCGGCGCGCTGATCTTCCTGCAGAAGCTGCGCATTTCGCCAGATGCGGCTTTCAGCGTGCAGGACTGGACGGCTGCGGTGATCTTCATCGTTATCATCGGCGGCATCGGCACTCTGGAAGGCCCGCTGGTCGGCACGCTGATCTACTTCGCGCTACGCAGTTGCTTCGCGGAGTTCGGCGCTTTGTACATGATCATCCTCGGCAGCGTTGCGGTGGTGATGATGCTCAAGGCCCCGCAAGGTGTGTGGGGGCTGGTGAGCGAGCGGTTCGGCTGGCAGCTGTTTCCAATGCAGCGCCGACTGGTGGGGAGCTGAGGGCGTGCTCCTTCTATGTGGTGGGGGCGAATGAATTCGCCCCCACATGCTTCAATCCTGCAACTCACTGCCAACTTGGAAAGCACCATGGACCGTCTGCTCAGCATCGAAGCCTTCGTCCGCGTCGCGGAAACCGGAAACTTCGCCAAAGCTGCCCAACAACTGGGCGTGACGCGTTCGGTCGTCAGCCATCGCATCCAGCAGCTGGAAGCCTTTATCAACGCACCGCTGTTCCACCGCAGCACCCGCCATGTGCGGCTGTCGGAAGTGGGGGAGACCTACTACAAGGAATGCGCGGACATGGTGGCGAGCTTCAACAGCCTCACCGAGCACATGCGCGACCTACGCGCCAAGCCCACCGGCAAGCTGCGGGTGCAGATGCTGCCGGGATTCGCCCTCGGCCACTTTGGCCGCCTGCTGGCGGAATTCACCGAGCTGTATCCGGACATCGATGTGGATGTGATCGTCAACGACCGGGTGGTGGACCCGATCGAGGAAGGCTTCGATGTGGCCTTCCAGATGTTCCCGCCGCTGGCCGAGTCCCTGATCGGGCGCAAGCTGTTCAGTGTGCGCCGGCTTTTTTGCGCCGCGCCCGAATACCTTGAGCGCCACGGTGCACCGAACGAGCCTGCCGATCTGCAGGCGCACAAGGTGGCGTTGTACGAAGGCTACCCTTCGCGCAACAAGTGGGTGTTCAACGGTGGGGCGGAGCCGGTGGAGCTCAGTCTGGCCGGGCAGGTGCGTTCCAACTCGGTCCACCTGCTGCGCGACTATGCGTTGAACGGCACCTGCGTCGTCTGCCTGCCGACCCTGGTGGCCAGCGATGACCTACTGGCTGGGCGTCTGGTGCCGGTGTTGGCTGATTACGCGCTCACATCCTTCAACTTCTCTGCCGTCTACCCGGCGACCCAGCGCCGAGCCCTGAAGGTGCGCACGCTGATCGACTTTCTGGTGGAACGGATCAGCGAGGAGCCGGCGTGGGATCGGCCGTTATTGGAGCAGGGCTGGGTTCGGTAGGGTGTGCTGTGCGCACCGGGCGTCGGACGTGGTGCGCACAGTGCGTCCTACGAACGGCCCGCATGCCTGATCAGCAGCAGGAGCAGCGCTGCTATGCCAAGCAACGCACTGCAGTAGAAGGCGAGGGCGGCGCCATGGCTTTGCCACAGCCAGCCGGCAATCACACTGGCCAGCAGCAGTGCGATGCCGCTGGCGAAGTTGAACAGGCCGAACGCGGTGCCCTTGAGGTCGCTTGGCGTTGTCTCCGCGACCATGGCCGCGAGGATGCCTTGGCTGAAGCCCATGTGCAGGCCCCACAGGGCAACGCCGACCATGACCATCGGGGCTGCCGTGGCCCTGGCCAGCACCACATCGGCCATGACCAGCAGCACCAGACCGGCTATCAGTAGCGCCGTCCGCCCGATTCGATCGGACCATTTGCCCGCCGGGTAGGCCGACACCATGTAACACCCGGCCATCACCACCATGACCAGGGGAATCCAGGTGATGCGGAACCCCAGCTGCTGCGCGCGCAGTACCAGGAAGGCCTCGCTGAAGCGAGCCAGTGTGAAGGCTGTACCGATCGCCATCACCCACCAGTACGCCCTTGAGAAACGATTCAATGAGCTCAGTCTGATGGGAGAGCGGAACACTCGCCGTGAGGTGTCGTGCGGGGGCTCGCGCACGCCGCCCCCCAGGAACGCGACCGACAGCAGCGCAGGAATCACGGCGAACCACAGGACCATTGCAATGTCGTCGTGCAACCAGCTCATCAACAGGATCGCCAGGATGGGACCCAGGAAAGCGCCCACCGTATCCATGGACTGACGCAGCCCGAAGCAGGCCCCGCGAATGTCGGGTGGCGCAATATCAGCGACCAGGGCATCCCGGGGAGCACCTCGAATGCCTTTGCCAATGCGGTCGAGGAGCCGAGCCACAAACACCTGCTCGGCAGCGTGGGCGAGAGGGAACAGCGGCTTGGTCAGCGCCGCCAGTCCATAGCCGAGCAGCAGCAAGACTTTGCGACGGCCGATGGCATCACTGATGGCCCCGGAGAACACCTTGACGATGAGCGCAGTCGCTTCCGCCATGCCTTCGATGAAGCCCAGGGTCAGCACGCTGATGCCCAAGGTGCCGACCAGAAATACCGGCAGCAGGCTGTGAATCAACTCGGACGACAGGTCCATGAACAGGCTGACGAAGCCCAGCATCCATACGGTACGTGGGATCAGCGGGGACGAAGTGGGTGCAGGCATATCCCGGTCTCCGGCCATGGAGGGTGGCGTCGGCGGCAACCTGTTCCGCCCTTCGCTAACGCGATGCATGCAGCAGCTTTGAAGTCCAGACAGTTCAGCACATCGACGAGGATGTTGAAGCCGCCTTCGATGTCCAGTACGCGCAGGTCGACTCCTGAACCTGACCGTCGCGTGGCGTTGACGTTTTTTTCACGTGCCTTCGACCAACTGCTCACGAGCGCTCAAGCAGACTGGCGCGACCTTTATTCGAGCAGGACTTAGCAATGCCGTACTCCCGCCCGTTCAACTTCCGCTTTTGGATCGGCTTACCGATTGCCTTGATGGCCCTGCTGTTGATCGTAGACGTCCCGCACCTGGATTTTGCCCTGGCCCATCTGTTCTACGATCCGCATGGTGGTTTCATCGGGCGCCATAGCCAATTCCTCGAAGATGTGTTGCATGACCGTGCCAAGCAAGCGGTCATCCTCCTCGGCGTCCTGGCGATTGTCGGGTTCCTGGTAAGCCTTTTGCCAACCCGTGTGCGCAGAATCCGCCGACCGCTCGGTTACCTGGTGCTGGCCCTCGGGCTGAGTACCGCGATCGTTTCACCGCTCAAGGCGGTGACTGCTGTCCAATGCCCCTGGAGCCTCAGCGAGTTCGGTGGCGTAGAACCCTACTCACCATTGCTTGGGCATCATCCCTTCGTCGAGAAGGCAGGCCGCTGCTGGCCGGGTGGACATGCGTCTGCCGGCTTCTCCCTGCTGGCGCTGTTTTTTGCCCTGCGTGATCGTCGCCCACGTCTGGCTCGGGTTGCCCTGATCGGGGCGCTGCTGCTGGGCTCGGTGTTTTCGTTGGGGAGGATGATGCAAGGGGCGCATTTCCTGTCGCACAACGTCTGGACGCTGCTGTTCGACTGGATGATCAGTGTGGTCTGCTACCGATTGGTCCTGTATCGGCCCGTACCGGTGATGGATCGGCAGGCCAGCGCGTTGGCCGATCCCGCGGTCTGAGATTGGCGCAGTTCGCTCATCCTGTGAGGGTGAGCGAACCGCCAGGACTCAGGGTTTTTTGAAGACATAGAACAGGTTCGGTTCGCTGACCACGTAGAGGTTGCCCTCGGTGTCCAGGGTCAGTCCTTCGGCCTGGGGGGCGCTGTGCTTCAGGTCGCTGAGTTGCCCCTGCAGGGAGCGGTAGCTGACCATCTCGCCGTCATCGCTCAGTTCGATGATCAGCTTGGACTCATCGCTCAAGACCAGCAGGTGGCTGGTTTTGGCATCGTAGTGCAGGTCGGAAATGTCCGTGGTGAACACGCTCCGCTCGACCCAGGGAGTCAGGTCGAGAATGCTGACCTGGAGCTTGCCCGCAAGGCTCTGCTTTATGCCCGACACCTGATAGAGCTGGCGCGGGCCTTTTTCCTTGGCGATGAACAGTCGATCGTGGTCGGCATCATAGGTGATGCCTTCGAACCCTTTGTTCTGCGTGCTGAGGTTGATACCGAGGGAAAGAAACTCAGTATCCTTCACGTCGATTGCTGCGCCCGGCTGTTCTGGCAAATGGAAGAAGTTGAGCCGCTGGGCATCTTCGTCCGTGACGGCCACGAGACCGTCGCCCATGTAGGCCAGGCCTTCGACGTCCTGAAAACCTGTCAGTGGATACGCTTCGAGCAAGGCACCATCCTTGCCCAGCACCACCAGGCGAACGGGGGTGGCATTGGTGACAGCCAGCAGACGGCTTTTGTCGTAGTCGTAGGCGATCGCTGAAAGGTCATCTTCGATTCCGGCGATGGGCCTGGCCTCGATGGCGATCTTGTAATCCGGTAGCCAGATGTTGCGACCAGTCTGCTGATCGGTATTCATGCTGCTGACGATCGTGTAGTAAAGCCACTGATGCCAGTGGAACTTGATGACGGCATAACCCACGAGAGCGATGGCGGCCGCGCCCAGCGCCCAGAGGCATAGGGGACGCCAGCCGCGGTGCGGGAGGTGCTTGCGCCGGTGATGTCCAACAGCACTGTTCATTTCAGGACTTCCTGTTTACGGACGGGAAAAAGTGTCTTTCGCCATCCAGCGCGACTCGTGCTGGATGGCGGGGGGCTCAGGGAAACGGGGTTGTCCAGGCGAACCTGTAGGACGGGTTGGTGGACAGGGGTTGGCATTGGCCATTGATCGCTTCCGCCTGCACCAGGTAGGCAAGGCCGTCGGCGGCATGCTCCAGTTTGAGAGCCTTGTCCGGGATGAAGCAGCGGGCGAGCTCCGGTTCTGAGACGAGGGCGAATGCTGCCGGATGATCTTTCAGCCATTGCACGGCACTTTCGGTCCGGTTTGGCGTGTTGGCACCAAAATGGACGATGGGTTGGCGGGCATACAGCCACACGCCTTCCCGCCAGTAGCTCAGCACCAGGTCGGCCCCGTGGGTCTTCTCCGCAACTTCGGACATGAGCACCTGGCGCTCGTTGACGCCTTCCTTGATCGGCTCCAGGAAGCCTCTGGCGAACCAGGCAATGAACCAGAACACCACCAGGCCGATGAACACCTTGCGCCCGCGCGGACGCTGGCTGAACCAGCGGTGCAGCAGCCAGGGCACCAATGGCGCTATCGCCAGTACCAGGCCAGGAAGGGCCGGGAAGATGTAAAGTTTGCGCTTGCCTGTACTCAGGCTGAAGAACAGCAGCACCAGGACGACCCATCCCAACAGGATGAGGAAGCGACCATCCCTTTTGGACAGTTCTCGGCGCCAGGCCGGCACTAGCCAGGGCAGGGCGAGCACCAGCGGAAGCCAGTACTTGGGGATCACTTTCACGAAGAAATACCAGAACGGCTCCTGATGGTGCCAGGCGCTGGTATAGCGTTGAGCGGTCTGGCGCAGGAGGATTTCGGCGACATAGGCACGGCTGCTTTCATCCCCCTGGAAGACGACTGTCAGCAGCAGCGGCACCAGCCATACACCAATGGCAGTCAAGGTCACCAGCAGGCCCAGCCACCAGGTGCGGGCTTGTCCCGGCATGCGCACGACACCGTGCCAACCCTTGCGTGCAGCGTACGCATAGGGGATGAGCATCAACACCGGGAGAAATCCCACGCCCTTGCTGATGATGCCGAAGCCCATGCCGGCGCATGCTACGTAGAACCAGCCCCAGGCAGGTCCGAGCAGCAGGTGGCGCGCCATGCCGTAGAAGCTGATGGCGATCAGCAGACAGAGAAACCCGTCGATCTGGCCGGCACGGAGGATGCTGTAGGTCTGGTAGGTCGCCAGGAACAACAGGGCGGCAATCACCCCGATGCGGCGGTTCCAGAGCCGTTTGCCGAGGTCATACAGGCAAGCGGTGGTGACCACTCCGGCCAGCAGGGCGGGAAGGAACAGTGCCAGCGTTGGTGCGCCGGTCAGGCGAATGAAGAGCGCAACGACCCACATGAAGAGTGGCGGTTTGTCCGGGTAGATTTCGCCTGCACGGTGCGGAATCAGCCAGTCGCCACTCTGCAACATCTCCAGGGCGACACCGATGAAGCGCTCTTCATCCACATTGGCGGGCCCGCGTAGACCGAGGCCGGCGCCGATCATCAGTAAAGCGAGTGACAGCAGGAGGAACAACTCGATACGAGGCGAGCGGGAGAGCTGCATCAGTCAGCTCCCCTGGGCCAGACACAGGGTTTTGCGCACCATCGTCAGCCCTCCAGCTCGCGGGCGGAGGTGTCGAGGCGGGTACGGCGGATGAGCCACCAGACTCCGAACAGGTCGAGGATGCCTACCAGCGCCCGGTCCAGGTTGCCATATTTGGAAACGCCTGCGCTGCGCGGGCGGTGGTTGACCGGGTGCACCAGCATGCTGCCGTGGTGGCGTTGGATCAGGGCGGGAATGAAACGGTGCATGTGATCGAAGTAGGGCAGCTGGAGGAACGCCTCGCGTTCGATCAGCTTGAGTCCGCAGCCGGTGTCCGGTGTGTTGTCCTTGAGCAAGCGGCCGCGCAGCTTGTTAGCGAAGCGCGACGCCCAGCGCTTGCTTGCCGAGTCGCGTCGGTTGACCCGATGCCCGGCGATCAGCTTGAGGTTGAGGGGGGGCTCCGACGCGCGGACGATGGCGAGCATGCCGGGAATGTCCGCAGGGTCGTTCTGGCCATCCCCATCCAGGGTGGCCAGCCAGGTGCCCTGGGCGGCTTGGGCTGCATGGTAGATCGAAGTGCTTTGGCCCAGCGACCGATCATGGCTGAGAAGGCGCAGTTGCGAGTAGCCGGAATGCTTCAGTGCGAGCAGCCGTGAGGCGGTGTTATCGGTGCTGCCGTCGTCGACGACAATCACTTCGAAGGATTCTCCGGCGAGGGCCTGGCGAATCTCCTCCAGCAGGCTGGGCAGGTTTTCGGCTTCGTTCTTTGCCGGGATCAGCACGGAGAGGTAAGGCCTGTTCGACATTCTGGGTCCATTCGTAAGTGTGATCGTTAAGGGTTCGAACCCTGGGGTTCGGATTACGGTGCGAGTTGCGCTCGTGAATCGGTAGCGGCCTGCATCAAGGTTGCTCTGTTTCACCCAGGGCAGTGTCGACCTTGTCGTCGATGCTCAAGCCGTGACGGTGGCGGTGGTACAGGTACGCACCGAGCACTCCTGAGAAGAGGAACAGCACTGCCGCAGCGCCGATCCGCAGTGTCGGCGCGACGTTGATGCCGCTGCCGACCAGGGCGAAAACCAGCGTCTGCGGTAGGAAGCCGATAAAGCTCGCGGCCAGGAACGGCGCCATGCGTGCGCTGGAGATGCCGGCGGCAAGGTTGGTCAGCACGTTACTGCCAACCGGCAGCAGGCGGATCAGCAGCGTCATCGAAAAAGGATGGTCATGGATGAATTGGTCGAATCGCGCGGCGCGCTTCCCCAGACGGTCGCGCAGCAGGCTCCTGCCAAAGAACCGGGCATAAAGAAAGGTGGTCATGCAGCCGAGCAGCGCGGCCAGTGCTCCGAGCAATGTGCCTGGCAGCAAGCCGAAGGCATAGCCAGCGAGAAAGGCAATGATCTGCCGTGGCAGGCCAACGGCGGTGAACAGTGCGCCCATCGCCAGGAACAGCAGGGTGCCCTCGACCCCATGCCCGCGTATGTGGGCATCGACCCAGGCTTCGTTGACTGCATTGCCCAGGTCACTGCTTTTGAACAGGTAGCCGAACAGCGCGAGGCTGAGGATCAGGCCAAGCCCCTTGAACAGCACTCGAAGGTTCATCATGCGCCTGCTCCGGATTCGTTCACCGAGGTCCGGACGCCGGCTTGCGCCAGGGCGGCATGTGCACCGGCCTGGATTCTGTCCTGTAGAAGCATTGAAAGGTATCGCCCGTTCGACATATTGGGTCTTTTTATGGTGTGTCCAGAGTAGTGCAGGAGCGGTAAGGCCTTGCTTCATATTGATCTTGCCTGATCGCTTCAGGCTCCGTAGAAATCGCGGTACCAGGCAACGAAATGGCCAACGCCCTCCTTCAACGGGGTACGTGGTTGGAAGCCCGTCCGTTCAGCCAGTGCGCTCACATCGGCCCACGTTTGCAGCACATCCCCTGGTTGCATGGGTTTCAGCTGCTTGATGGACTGGACGCCGGTGGCTGCTTCGATGCAGCCGACGAAATCCAGCAGTCGAACGGGCGAGCCAAGGCCAATGTTGAATAGCCTGGCGGGCGGTCCCTGCCTGGCTTGTTCCGGCTCGTCAGGGTAGGGCGGTGGGCAGTCCTGGATGCGGACTATTCCTTCGACGACATCATCGATGTAGGTGAAGTCCCGCGACATATCGCCGTTGTTGTAGATGTCGATGGGCTGGCCTTCGAGAATTGCCTTGGTGAACTTGAATGGCGCCATGTCGGGGCGGCCCCAGGGGCCATACACGGTGAAGAATCGCAGCCCTGTGGTCGGTATCCGATACAGGTGCGCGTAAGTGTGTGCCATCAGTTCATTGGCGCGCTTGGTGGCGGCATAGAGCGATACCGGGTTGTCGACGGCGTCCTCGGTGGAGAAGGGCACCTTGCTGTTCATCCCATAAACCGAGCTGCTGGAGGCGTACACCAGGTGCTGGACGCCATTGTGGCGGCAACCTTCCAGCACATTGACGAAGCCGGTCAGGTTGGCGTCGGCATACGCATGGGGATTCTCCAGCGAGTAACGCACCCCGGCCTGGGCCGCCAGGTGGATGACTCGCTCGAAGCGCTGATCGCGAAACAGCGCCTGCATGCCAGTGCGGTCTGCAAGATCGAGCTTCACGAAACTGAACCCGGGATGCTGGTTCAGTCGCTCCAGGCGAGCGAGTTTGAGCTCGACGCTGTAGTAATCGTTGAGGTTGTCGAGGCCGACGACTTCATGCCCGGCCAGGCACAGCCGGTTTGCCGTGTGGAATCCGATGAAGCCTGCTGCGCCAGTAACCAGGAACTTCACGCTTCACCTGCTCGCACGACGGTGCGCCCGATGGGATAGTAGGAAAGACCGGCCTGCTTCACCCTGGAGGGCTCGAACAGGTTGCGGCCATCGAAGATCACCTGGTCGATCAGCTTCGCCCTGAGTTCGTCGAAGTCAGCGATGCGGAAGTTCCGCCACTCAGTGAGTATCACCAGCGCGTGGGCTTTTTCCACTGCGGACTCCTTCGAACCGGCCAACACCAGGTCGCCGCGCTCGCCATAAATGCGCCGGGCCTCGTTCATCGCCTCCGGGTCATAGGCCTGCACGCGAGCGCCAGCGTTCCAGAGGCTTTCCAGCAGCACACGGCTGGGCGCTTCACGCATGTCATCGGTATTGGGCTTGAAGGACAGGCCCCATACAGCGAAGGTCTTGCCGCTGACGTCGTCGTGGTAGTGCTTGCTGATGTTCTCGAACAGCTTGTGTTTCTGCTTGTGGTTGACCGCCTCGACGGCATCGAGCAGATGAGGCTCGTAGCCAACCTCCGCCGCGGTGCGCCGAAGCGCCTGGATGTCCTTGGGAAAGCAGGAGCCGCCGTAACCGCACCCGGCATAGATGAAGTCGTAGCCGATGCGCGAGTCCGAGCCGATGCCCTTGCGCACCATCTCGATGTCCGCGCCAAGCCGTTCAGCCAGGTTGGCCATTTCGTTGATGAAGGAAATCTTGGTGGCCAGCATGCTGTTGGCAGCGTACTTGGTCAGCTCCGCACTGCGGCTGTCCATGACGATGAGCTTGTCGTGATTGCGGCTGAAGGGTTTGTACAGCTCGCGGAATATATCGATGCCGGCCTGGTCGTCGATGCCGATGATGATGCGTTCAGGGCGCATGCAGTCTTCGACCGCCGAGCCCTCTTTCAGGAACTCTGGGTTCGATACGACCCGCATGTCGAGGGCAAGGTGCCTCCGGGCAAGGCCTTCATTGACCCGGGCCTTGATCTTTTGCGCGGTGCCGACGGGCGATGTGGACTTGTTGATGATGATTTTGGCGCTCGTTGCGTACGCGGCGATGGCATCCGCCACTGAGAAGACCTGTTTCAGGTCCGCACCGCCATCTTCGCCGGGCGGGGTGCCCACGGCGATGAAGATGATCTCGGCATAATCGATGCCCTGGGTCGCGTCCACGGTAAAACTGATTCGCTTCGCGGCGAGATTGGTCTGTATCAGCGCTTCGAGGCCCGGCTCGAAAATGGGCGAGTGACCTGCGTTCAAACGGCTGACCCGCACTGCATCGATATCGACGCAGCAGACCGAGTGGCCAACCTCTGCAAAGCATGCCGCCTGAGTCAAGCCGACATAGCCCGTGCCAAAGATGGTGATCTTCATGCTGTACTCGCTAATGAGGTGAGACGTGGCCCAGCGCCTGGGCTCTTTTTTGTTGTTCTGGTAGCTCTTGCTGGCCTGTCGACATTTGCACTGCTCCGCCCTGGCGAGGGCCGGCAGCTCCGGGGGAATACGAAAGGCGCCGTATCCCCTGGTGACGTGCGCCGTTCTGCTTCATTCGACCACCCAATTGACGACAGAGATATGACGAGATCGTATAAAACGCAAGCCCAGCCCGACCCAATTGCGACAACTCTGTCACTCGATGACGGTGCAGCGACCATCAATTCTTCTCCGTGCGTTTGAGTTCGAGCACGCGGTCACGGCCCTGCTCGGCAAGCAGGTAAAGGCCGGGAGCAGTTTCGACCAGGGTCTGGGCCGAGCGCAGATGGGTGAGGATTTCATGCACGTGGCCCTGGCTGTCCATGAGCAACAGGCGGGCCATGTGGGTGGTGTCTTCGGTCACCCAGAGGCCTTCGCGGTTGCACAGGAGAAAGCCGGGGGCGTTCAGGCCGTCGAGCACTATCCTGTCATTGCCATCCGGCAGCAGTTGCTTGATCTGCCCGCGTTTCTTCTCGCTGTAGAACAGCCTCCCGTCGGGGCATGCGGTGACGGCTTCCGCTTCCTCCAGCCCACTGCGCAGCGTTTCCGTTGCACCGGACTCCGGGTTGTATCGCAGTAGCCTGCCATCGCTCTTGAGGTCTTCGATGGCATAGAGGAAGTGGCCATCGGTGGCGACGCCTTCGATGTTGGCCCCACTGAGCAATTGCTGGATGCCGTGATCGTTCATCCAGTACACCGGCTGCTCGCCGCCTTCCTGGCTGAATACCACGCCGCCCCGGTACGGCACCATGCCGTCGGGTTTTGAGAGTCCGGTTTCTACCGCCTTGCTATCGCCGTTGACACCAAGTCGCAGGATGCGCCCCTTGCTGTCGTCGAACTCCTGGCTCACATACAGGCCGCCGCGACCATCCGGGGCCAATGCGCTGACCCGCTCGATCGCGTCGAATCGAACCTGCATGGACCAGCCCGGAGCCGCGCTTGCTGGATACAAATGCCGCCAGGCCGGAACAGTGGTAAACCCCAATAACAGCACTGAGGCACCCGCCATCGCCCAGCGACCGACCCGGGAGCGAAAGGAGGACAGGATGCTCTTGCACGAGGTTGCTGGGCGCTGGAGCAGGGAATGAATAGCTGTTACGGACATGCTCACGCCTCCTTGCGCAGAACATAGACTCGCCACATTGCGTAGCCTGGCAGCAGATCCTGGCGGGACAGGATATGGAAACCGACACTGCGGAACTCTGCTTCGATGGTTTCCCGCGCGACGACGAATCGCCCCTGTCGGGGCGAGCCTTCACTCATTGCTGCACGACGTCGCTCAAGGCGCATGCGCCTCCACGCCTTGAAGTTGCCGTCGACCCACAGCGAGACGATCAAGGTGTCACGGGTAACACGATGGAATTCTCGCAACAGCTCCAGGCGCTGGTCCGCTGTCTCGACACGTTGCAAGTAGCGCATGCAGAAGATGCAGTCCACGGCATTCTCGCCAAGCTCTATTGCAAAGGGTGTGGCCTGGAAGGTACGAACACGCCGCGCTACGTCCGGTGAATGATTGGCATGGGACGCGGCCAGCCATTCTGCGTTCTGGTCCCCGGCCAGGATCAGTCGATTCGGATGTTCTGCCAGCAGGGGCCAGAAGCGGCCATCGCCACAGGGCAGGTCGAGGATCAAGTTCGGTTGTCCGGCCACCTTCAGTGCACGCAGGGCCATCTGCTCGTCACGCCAGCGGGCCAGGCGCAGTCGCAAATGATCCTTGCATGTGCCGGGGCGCAACGTGGATTCCTCTTGGGCAAGCGGCGTGTCGATCGAACTAGACCGGGGCTGCGGCATCAAGACCGGCTCCTGAATCCGTGGAAGCGCACCAAGGTAGAGGGCAGCTTGTTGTGGTCTGGTAAAGAAAATGTGAAAAAAATGTCAGTTATCACGACTCCGTTTCCGTGGCCCGGCATGGCGCGAACATATCCAGCGATGCGTTGTACTCACCGGTTTGAATCTCGAGCAGGCCGAGCATCGAGTGGAAAAGGTTGTCCTGGCTGAGGGGCTTGTCGCGCTCCCGGGCCAGGCAGTCGGATGCGACGGCGAAATCCTGTTGGTAGCTATCAGAGAACCACGCGAGCATTGCTACGTGCTTCTGCTGGTCAGGGGCCAGGACGTAGGGTGTGCCGTGCAGGAAGAGGTTGTACTCGCCCAGCGACTCACCGTGGTCGGAGAGGTACAGCATGGCGGTATCCACCTTGTCCTGATTCTTGCGCAGCAGGTCGATCAGGCTCGAGACCACGTAGTCCGTGTAGATCAGCGTGTTGTCATATGCGTTGGTGATGCTTTCGCGGGAGCAGTCATTCAGGGCATTGCTGGTGCAGACCGGAGTGAAAATTTCGAACTGGCTGGGATAGCGCTTGAAGTAGTCCGGCCCGTGGCTGCCCATCTGGTGCAGGACCAGCACCGAGTCATCCTTCAGGTTATCGATATAGTCCTGCAGCCCTTTGACCAGAATTTCGTCATGACACTCGCCATCCGCGCACAGCATGGGATCCTTGAGGTGACTCAACTGCATGAAGGCCACACGGTCGCAGGTGCCTTTGCAGCCCGACTGGTTGTCATGCCAGGCAACGGTCAGGCCAGCGCGCTTGAGCAGGTCTAGCAGGCCTTCCTGGCTGCGGGCCTGGGTGGCGTCGTAACCCGCGCGTCCCATGTTGGAGAACATGCAGGGAACCGATACGGCAGTTTCTGTGCCGCAGGAATGCACATTGCGAAAGGTCAGCAGACCGTCCTCCTTACTGAGGCGCGGCGTGGTGTTGCGTCCATAGCCGAGGACGCCGAAGTTGTCCGCTCGCGCGCTCTCGCCAACCACCAGCACGGTCAGCGACTTGCGCTTGTGCGTGTTCCAGGCGGGGGCCTTGTGCGCATCGGTGCCGATCTGGCGCAGTGACTGCTGGTTGAGCGCCAGTTCCTCGCGCAGGTAACCGAAGGAGGCGCCAAGGTAGTTGCTGGGCACCACCAGCATCCTCAGCTCATGGTGGTTACGTAGCAGTGAGGCCAACCCCTGGTAGTTGCCCAGGGCAATCAACCCCAGCGCTGCCACGCAACCAAGTGCCAAGGCGCACTTGACCATCAACTCGCGGTGAATCGGGCGATGTTTGACGGGGAGTCGCCACAACAGCCAGCTGGGCAAAACGCCGAGGAAGAAGATGAACAGGAAAAGTCTCAAGGAAAGCAGGTCGCGCACTTCGCCGACATCGGTTTCAGCGACATTGCGCAGCATGTTCTTGTCGACCAGCACACCGTACTGGCTCATGAAGTAGGCGACCGCGGAGCTGGAGACCAGCAGAAAGACCAGGAACGGCTTGAAGACCCAGCGAAATGACAGCGTTACCAGCACGAGATTGAAGATTGCGAAGACCATTGCGCCGAACGCAATACGCATCCCCAGCCCGCCGGCGCCCGCCGGAATGATCGAGAAGAGATGGTGCCAGAGCGGAAAATTATAAATGGCAAGAAGTAGGAGACTGACCAGGAAGGCCAGTGTTTCTGGTCGAAGTGCAAGCCTGTCGAACGGATCGACGAGCTTGCTCGCATAATTTGAAAGTTGCATGTTCCGGCATTCCAGGAGATTGCGGCAAGCAGTCTAGAAACCCGGTTATCAAATTTGCGTGAAAAAAACCTGTAAAAAAGGTGAGTCGCCAACAGCCACATTATCGTCCTCTATTCGACGGGCCAACAGAGTTGTGTGCTGCATGCAAGGGCGATTCTTACGAGCGAGGGGCAGGGGAAGGAGGCCCGGAACCGGGCCTCCGAGGTGACATTACTCTTCAATATGCTCGATCTTGCGTGGAGCCATGAAGTAAAGCCAGGTGAGAGCGATGAAATACATCGCCGGAATCATGGTGAACAACACCGCGTAGTTGTTGTTGGTGGCGGTCAGCACGCCACCGACGATCTGGGTCATGAACATGCCGCCAATTGCAGCGCACATACCGCCGAAGCCAAACACGGTGCTCATCATGTACTTGGGGGTGTAGTCCATTACCAGGCTCCAGATGTTGGCGGTCCAGGCCTGGTGCGCTCCCACAGCGAGGGCGATGGCTAGAACAGCGACCCACAGTCCGCTGGCATTGGCGGCGAAGACCACGCCGACGATGGTGCAGGCGAAGATCAGCATCGACACCAGGCGAGCGGTGATCGAGCGGACGCCACGGCCGATCAGCCAGGACGAAAGGATGCCGCCGCCCACACTGCCGAAGTCGGCGGTCAGCCAGATCAACATCAGCGGAATACCCATCTGGGTCACGCTGATACCCAGGTTGTACTGCTGGTTGAGGAAGGGCGGCAGCCAATAAAGGTAGAACCAGAACACCGGAGCAGTGATCGAGTAGGCCAGGGCGAAGGCCCAGGTGCCGCGCATGCGCAGGATGCGGGAGAATGGCACCTTGACCGGCTCGGGCTCGGCTTCCTGGTTGATGTAGTCCAGCTCGCTCTTCTGCACACGCGGATGCTCTTCCGGGTTGTAGTAGTTCAGAGCCCAGAACACCAACCAGACAATGCCCAGCAGGCCCATGCCGATAAAGGCGGCTTGCCAGCCCCAGACGGAGAGAATCAGCGGCAGCAGGGCTGGCGTGACCATGGCGCCGACGTTGGTGCCGGCGTTGAAGATGCCGGTAGCCAGGGCGCGTTCCCCAGCCGGGAACCAGAGGCGCGTGGTCTTCACGCAGGCCGGGTAGTTGGCCGCTTCGGTCAGGCCGAGGATGAAGCGGCAGACCATGAAGCCAACGGCCGAAGTGGCCAGGCCATGGGCGCCGGTGGCCAGGCTCCAGAGCAATACCGCGAAGAAGAAGGCGCGTTTGACGCCGACCTTGTCGATGAAGCGACCCTGGAGGATGAAGCCGACGGCATAGCCGACCTGGAACCAGAAGTTGATGTTGGCGTAGTCCATCGCCGTCCAGGCCATCTTCTCAGCGAGGATCGGCTGCATCACACCAAGCGCGGCGCGGTCGATGTAGTTAAGGGTGGTGGCGAAAAACACCAGTGCGAGCATGTACCAGCGCGTTTTTCCGACCGCCATGGCGCCGCGGACCTTGCCGAATATGCCGCCATGCGCGACAGCGCTGTCAGGGGTGATGCGAGTGGTGTGGGACTGAATCATTTTTGTTTGGCCATCCGTTCTAGGGCTGGGCTTCACGCCAGCCGGACTTCGTCAGGTCCTGTGGCGACATCAGATGTGCGCTCAGCTCGTCGCGAAGTTGTGCTCGAGCCTGTCGACCGGCGCCGTTGTGGCTGGTCGTTCGCTGGAAATCCGTGTTTGCCTTGGGACCGGTATCCGTCGCTCCGGAGTATCCGGAGCGGGTCGGGAGCCCGACTTACTGGGTGTGTGGCAACGCGGCAGTCCGGCAGGGACGGAAACTGCACGCTCGGCCCAGGTTGGCCGGAGACGCAGGGAGCTTGTGGCGAATGGAGGGAGTTGCGGCTGGTACAACATTGAGTGCGAGCATGAGCAGGTACCCGTTTCTTGAAATTGTTATGTCGTGACGCTGGGTCGCTTTTGCAGGCCCCCTGGTGGCTTGGGCTGGGCAGTGAATCGGCCGCCGGGTGGTTGTCTGCGAGCTGTTGATCATGTTGCGCAGTGATCGAAAAAGCGTCAATTCGATTACCGGCCTTTTGTTCGATAAACGAACACAAAACTAACTAGTTCGTACAAATAAAATTGATGTGCTGACTGTACGCGCGAATAATCGATTCCACCAGAAAGCAGTAGAGATTTCCGATCGCTTGTGGGGGCGAATCATTTGCCGCCGAAGAAAACCTGCACCCAGCCGCTGACCAAAGAGCCGGCGCCAACTCACCAGGAGCTGAAGAGCATGCAGCGTTCCATTGCCACCGTCTCCCTGAGCGGTACCCTGCCGGAAAAACTGGAAGCCATCGCCGCCGCCGGGTTCGACGGCGTCGAGATCTTCGAGAACGACCTCTTGTACTACGCCGGCAGCCCGCGCGAAATCCGCCAGCGTTGTGCTGACCTCGGCATCGCCATCACCCTGTTCCAGCCTTTCCGCGACTTCGAAGGCTGCCGTCGTGATCGCCTGCAGAAGAACCTCGACCGCGCCGAGCGCAAGTTCGACCTGATGGAAGAGCTGGGAACCGACCTCGTGCTGGTGTGCAGCAACGTCGCGCCGGACTCCCTGGGCGATGAACAAATCCTTGTCGACGATCTGCGCCTGCTGGCCGAGCGTGCAGGCGCCCGTAACCTGCGCATCGGATACGAAGCCCTCGCCTGGGGCCGCCACGTGAACACCTGGCAACAGGTCTGGAACCTGGTGCGCCAGGCCGATCACCCGGCCCTTGGCGTATTGCTCGATAGCTTCCATACCCTGTCGTTGAAGGGTGACCCGACCGCCCTCGCCGATATTCCTGGCGACAAGATCTTCTTCGTACAGATGGCCGACGCGCCGTTGCTGAACATGGATGTGTTGGAGTGGAGCCGGCACTTCCGCTGCTTCCCCGGCCAGGGTGAGTTCGACCTGGCAGGCTTCCTCGCGCCGATCATCCGCAGCGGCTACACCGGCCCGCTGTCGCTGGAGATCTTCAACGATGGTTTCCGTGCTGCACCGCCACGCGCCAACGCGGCCGATGGTTTGCGCTCGTTGCTCTATCTGGAGGAAAAGACCCGCAAGCTGCTGGCCAAGGACCCCGTGCCTCCGGCCAACCTCGACATCCTCTTCTCGCCGCCACCGGCCAGCCGCTACGACGGTGTGGAGTTCCTCGAGTTTGCCGTCGACGAGGCCCAGGGCGCCAAGCTCGCCGGCTGGCTCGAGCGCCTGGGCTTCGCCCGCGCCGGCAAGCACCGCTCCAAGGATGTGAGTCTGCTGCGCCAGGGGGACATCAACATCGTGCTTAATGCCGAGCCCTATTCGTTCGCCCATGGCTACTTCGAGTCCCACGGGCCGTCACTTTGCGCCACCGCTCTGCGGGTTAAGGACAGCGCCTCGGCACTGGAGCGCGCCTGTGCGTTCAAAGGCCAGCCCTATCGTGGTCTGGTCGGGCCCAACGAGCGGGAGGTCCCTGCCGTGCGAGCCCTGGACGGCAGCCTGATCTATCTGGTCGAGCAGGCGCCGGCGGGGCAGACCATTTACGACAGCGACTTCGTACTCAACCCTGATGCGGTCGAGAGCGGCAACCTGCAGCGCATCGACCACATGGCCCTGGCGCTACCGGCAGACGCTCTGGACAGCTGGGTACTGTTCTACAAGAGCCTGTTCGACTTCGAGGCCGACGATGAGGTGGTCCTGCCCGATCCTTACGGCCTGGTGAAAAGCCGTGCGCTGCGCAGCCGGTGCAGCACCGTGCGGCTGCCGCTGAACATCTCGGAGAACCGCAACACGGCGATTTCCCATGCACTGTCCAGCTACGGTGGTTCGGGCGCACACCATATCGCCTTCTCCTGTGAAGACATCTTCGCCGAGATCAGCCGTGCCAAGGAGGCCGGGGTTCCGCTGCTGGATATCCCGTTAAACTACTACGACGACCTGGCGGCACGCTTCGATTTCGACGACGAGTTCCTCAGCGAGCTGGCTTACTACAACGTGCTTTACGACCGCGACGCCCAAGGCGGCGAACTGTTCCATGTCTACACCGAACCCTTCGAAGGGCGCTTCTTCTTCGAGGTCCTGCAACGCAAGAATGGCTATGCCGGCTACGGTGCGGCCAACGTTGCGGTACGCCTGGCAGCGATGGCCAAGGCGCGGAGCGGCGCTGCCCGCCAGGCCAGGCTGTAAGTCAGGCAGCGCAGACCCGGCGAACTCTGGGCGCCGGGCTTCCTTAGCCATGCTGGCCAGACCATAATCGCTACAGTTTCCGCTGGCCGTGAGCCCAAGATGACCATAACCGCCGAACGCCCCGAAATGCCTGCCGAGTCACCTCGCAAAGGGCGAAAGAACAACCCGGAAAAAACCCGCGAAGACATTCTCAAGGCGGCCATTGCCGAGTTCGTCCAGCAGGGGCTTTCCGGCGCCCGCGTCGACTCCATTGCCGAGCGCATGCAGACCTCCAAGCGGATGATCTACTACTACTTCGGCAGCAAGGAGCAGCTCTACGTCGAAGTGCTGGAGAAGCTCTACGGCGATATCCGCAGTACCGAGGGCAAGTTGCATCTGGCGGAGCTGGAACCTCGCGAGGCGATACGCCGCCTGGTGGAGTTCACCTTCGATCATCACGAGAAGCATGTGGATTTCGTGCGCATTGTCAGCATCGAGAACATCCATCATGGCGAGTACGTCAAGCAGTCTGCTGCCATCCGCTCCATGAGCAACACCATTCTCGATGCCTTGGGCGACATCCTGCGCCGGGGTGAGGCTGAAGGTGTGTTCCGCTCCGGGGTAAACCCCCTCGACGTGCATTTGCTGATTAGCTCGTTCTGCTTTTACCGCGTCTCCAATCGCAGCACCTTCGGCGAGATCTTCCAGATCGACCTGGCCGATGAGCAGGTCAAGCAGCGCCACAAGGTGATGATCTGCGAATCGGTCCTGCGCTACCTGCAGGCGTGAGGTTCGTTTTCTCTCGTATTGTGACGAGGGGGCGGCGAAGAGTCTTCGTGACAGGTCTGCGGCCCGCTCTGCGAATGAGTTCGCACCCACAAGCGTGAGTGCCGGAGCCCAGCAGGCGGGCCAGTGGCCTGCCGGGCGATCCGGGAGATGGATCAGTTGTTGGTGAACGCTTTGGGCTGAACCTGCTCGAAGGTCAGTTGCAGGCGCTCGCTGCTCCAGGCGCGGACCTGGTTGGTCAGTTCCAGGTTGTTGTTCAGCTTCTGGCCATAGGAGGGGATGATCTCCTTCAGCTTGGCCTGCCATTCTGCGCTCTTGACCTCGTCCTTGAACGTCTTCTCCAGCACCGTGAGCATGATCGGCGCGGCAGTCGAAGCACCCGGCGATGCGCCCAGCAGTGCAGCGATGCTGCCGTCTTCGGAACTGACCACTTCAGTGCCGAATTGCAGGATGCCGCCGTGGTCCGCATCCTTCTTGATCACCTGCACGCGCTGGCCAGCCTGCAGCAGTTCCCAGTCTTTGGCCTTGGCTTCGGGGAAGTACTCGCGCAGTTCGGCGATGCGGTCTTCCTGGCTGAGCATCAGTTGGCCCATCAGGTAGGTGCTGAGGTCGAGGTTGTCGAGGCCGGCATGGGTCATAGGGCCGATGTTGTCGGTGGTCAGCGCGCTGAACATATCGAGCATCGAGCCGTTCTTCAGGAACTTGGTAGAGAAGGTCGCGAAGGGTCCAAACAGCAGGACCTTCTGGCCGTCAATCAGGCGGGTATCGAGGTGCGGCACGGACATCGGCGGCGAGCCGACCGACGCTTTGCCATAGAGTTTCGCCTGATGACGGGCGACCACTTCCTGATTGCGGGTCACGAGGAACTGCCCACCCACCGGGAAGCCCGCATAGCCTTCGGCTTCCGGGATGCCGGATTTCTGCAGTAGCTTGAGGGCGCCGCCGCCGGCACCGATGAAGACGAACTTGGCCTTCACGCGGGTTTCCGCACCGCCATTGGCGAGGTCTGCCATCAGCACGCTCCAGGTGCCGTCGTCGTTCCGGGTGATGTCGCGCACGTCATGCTGCAGGCGCAGTTTCACGTTTCCGTCGCGGGTCAGCGAACCGACCAGCTGGCGGGTGATCTCGCCGAAGTTCACGTCGGTGCCGATGGCCATGCGCGTGGCAGCCACTTTCTGCTCAGGCGAACGGCCTTCCATCGCCAGCGGGGCCCACTGTTTGATCTGGTCGAAGTCTTCCGAGTACTCCATGCCTCGGAACAGCGAGCTGTGCTGCAGCGCTGCGTGGCGCTTCTTGAGGAAGGCAATGTTGTCGTCGCCCCAGACGAAGCTCATGTGAGGCACGTTATTGATGAAAGACTTCGGGTTGCTCAGCACGTTCTGCTGGACCTGATAGGCCCAGAACTGCTTGGAGATCTCGAAGGACTCGTTGATCGCCACGGCTTTGCTGATGTCGATGCTGCCGTCGGCAGTTTCCGGGGTGTAGTTCAGCTCGCAGAACGCCGAGTGACCGGTGCCCGCGTTGTTCCAGGGGTTGGAGCTCTCCGCCGCGACCCGATCGAGGCGCTCGACGATATCGATAGTCCAGTCAGGCTCCAGCTCGTGCAGGTAGGTACCGAGGCTTGCACTCATGATGCCGGCACCCACCAGCAGGACATCGACCGACTTTTCGGGTTCTTTGTTTTGGGAACAGCTGGCGACGCTCAGGCACAGGAGCGCCAGCAGAATCTTTTTCATGGGGCAGTCCATTCATTAATTCATACAAGGCGCGCACCAAAGGCAAAGATCGTGCCGGGTTCTTGATATGTGTATGAACTGGGCCCCGCAGGCGCTTGGCCCGCTGTTTCGACTCGTGTCGTTTGGCGGAATCCCGCCATGGTAGGCATGTTCAGGCGTTAAAGATGGCGGGTTTCCGCCTTTCATTCCGGCTTGCGCGTGAGATGGAAGCGGCAGACGTGCCCCGCACGAACCATGCATTCAAGGTGTTCCACGGTGCCGCCGGCAAGGGCGCCGATCAGCGCCAGGTCCAGCTCGCAGACTTCCGGGTGGGCCGCTGCCAGGTGATGGAAGACGCAGTTGTGCGCGATGATTTCTGGCTCACCGGAGGAGCGGAAGAAGACTTTGGCCTCGTAACCGACCTGGTTCATGTGCTCGACGATGCGTGCCTCGTCCACCACCTGCTGCTCCATGTCGGCGGCCAGCTTGCGGCCCAGGGTCCGCATCAGCCGGAGTAGTGCATCGCGGCCGATCAGGCCGGCGACTTCGTCGATCAGCAGGTCGGCCAGCATCTGGTATTGCCGGGGGAACAGTTCCCGGCCTTGTGCGGTGAGCAGATAAAGCTGTTCGGGGCGTCGGCCGGTGGGGCGGGTTGCGCCACGGACGATCAGCCCATCGCGCTCCAGCGCGGCCAGGTGCTGGCGTATCGCCGTACGGGTCACGGCCAGATGGTCGGCCAGTTCGTCGATGCTCATGCCGGCTGCCTGATACAGCAATGCGCCAAGCAGATCCTGCTGTGTCCGTCCCATTCCTTGAAACATCCGACTACCTCTCGATCCTTGGTCCTGGGGAGGAGGGCGCTGGAGCGCCCTCAGCGTCGTTTCAGAATTTATCCGGGAACTGCTTGACCAGCGCTGCGGCCAAGGTGTCTGCCAATGCCAGCATATGCTCACGCATGGCTTTCCAGGTCTTCGCTTCGGCTGCGTAATCCTTCTTGCTCACCTGGTCGACCTGGACCACGTGGTGCCCACCGTGGGCACTGAGCATGGTAACCAGGGTGCCTTCCGGCAGGTTGGGGTTGGCAGTGGCGAGGAACTTGGCGATGGCCTTGGCGTTGCTGGTCAGTTCAGCGACGGCAGCGTCCTTGCCCATCGCGTTTTGGGCGACCGAAGCGTCACTGTAGTGCTTCACTGCGCTCCAGTGCCCGGCCAGCAGTTTGAGCATCTGGTCTGCCGCTGGTTGGCCATAGAGCGGAGCGAGGCTGTTGGCAATGGCCGTGGCATTGGCCACGACTTCGGTGTCAGCGGCCTCGGCCTGCTTGCGCTGGCCCTCCTGGTTGGCGACGACGTAGTTCCTGACCCAGAAGATGTGCTCCACCCACAAATCGCGCAGCGCCAGGCGCGTGTCGAGCGCGGCGGCGCCTGGTGAGGCCTGGACGGCCTGGTTCTGGTCCGTCTGGCTCCAGGCGGGTTGGGTGAGAACGGCAAACAGCAGCAAAGCCATTGTCCTGATGTTCATGACGCTACCCTCACGGTGTGGAATGCGTACAAAAACAATTAAAGCATAAAAATATGCCAATATTGTCAAAAGACGCCAAACGTCGCATCACCGGATGAACGGTGGACGACTCAGGGCCGGGAAAGATGGAGCGGGACGCTTATTTCTTGTGCAACCAGCTCAGGAAGCCGCCTTTCTTGATCGCTTGTGGCTTTTGCAGCAGCAACGAGTTGCTGGCCTGCTCCCGGAAACTGCGTAGCCGATTCAGCGCGGAGCGGACCTCGATGCGCTGGTCGAGGCAGGTGCGAATGGTGTCTTTCTCGATGCGATAAAGGACGCAGGAGGTGAGGGTGGTGAAACGGGCCTGGGAGGGCGAGTCGTTGACGATGCCTTCTTCACCGAGAATCTCGCCCGGCCCCATGCGGCCGGCCTCAACCATGGCGTTGCCATCGGCGACGGAGGCCGAGACGACGCCGGTGGCGATCACCAGCAGGCAGTCGGAGACTTCGCCCTCGGCGAGCACCACCTGGCCGGCCGGGAACTCCACGGCCAGCATGCTCTGGCTCAGGCGATCCTTTTCGTCGCTGCTGAGTGCACGGAAGATCTTCACGTCATCCAGCAGAAGGCGCTGGCGTGTCCAGGGCGTCTGGGCCAGGTCGGTGTTCCAGGCAATGCCAGCAGCCTCCAGATGACGATGAGCCAGGTCGTACATGAGGTTGCGGATCTCGGCCTTGTTCGTCCCGGCACGTACGAAGCCACTGGCTTCATACTGCATCGAGTTCAGGTCCGATCCTTTTATGGCGACCTTGGGCTTTGGGTCCGGGAGCAGGGCACTGATGCCTTGGATGGTCTTCTCCAGGGCATCCAGCACCCGGCGAGGGCGAACCTGGGCCGGGATCGTCAGGCTGATGGACACGCCGTTGATGTCGTTGGGGCGGTTGTAATTGAGGATCTTCGCCTTTGCCGCCACCGAGTTGGGAATCACCACCGTATTGCCCTGGCTGGTCAGCAGATGGGTGGCGCGCCAGTCGATTTCCACCACCTTGCCTTCGGTGCCGTCGATGGCGATCCAGTCATCCAGCTGGTACGGCTTGGTGGTGTTCAGGACGATGCCGGAGAACACGTCGCTCAGGGTACTCTGCAAAGCCAGGCCGATGACGATGGCCATGACCCCCGAGGTGGCGAGCAGCCCCTTGACTGGCAGCTGCATCACGTAGGCCGCTGCGGCCACGATTGCAATCAGGAAGATCACCGCGCCAAGCACATCCTGCAACAGCCGCCCGGCGTGACCGATACGCGGCATCAACAGGCCCAACACAACGGTGAGCGTCCGCGCACCGAACAGCCACCAGACGATCTCCAGCGCCGTTGCCGTGAGGTTGTGGGCGGTCTCGGTAAAGGGCGGCGGCTGCAAGGGGCTGATGCCGGCGTCGATCAATACCCAGCTATAGAGCAGGAAAAGCACCAGGCGGCAGAACGCGCGCCATGCCCTTCGTTCCACCGGGATCGCGCGCCAGGCGAGCAGGTCCACCAGCAAAAGGACGCCGCAGGCAACCAGCGGATGGCTTTGGACAAGTGCGAGCATGAGATCCCTTCCGAAAATGATTGACGCCGCCGGCTGTGGATCACGTTAGCTCAGGGCCGGGTGCTTGCCAGGGCGGACAAATCTTGAGAAAACGCAGCCGGGGCAGCCACCTGGCGCTGACCGAACGAAAGAGAACAGGTCATGAGCAGCGAATTGAAGGTCGAAGATATCCAACTCGGTGACGGTAAAGAAGTGGTCAAAGGCGCTTTGATCACGACCCACTACAGCGGCTACCTGGAGGACGGCACCAAGTTCGACTCCTCCTATGATCGCGGCAAACCATTCCAGTGCGTCATCGGCACCCGCCGGGTCATCCAGGGGTGGGACAAGGGCTTGATGGGCATGAAGGTCGGGGGCAAGCGCAAGCTGTTCGTCCCTGCGCATCTCGCCTATGGCGATCGTCAGATTGGCGAACACATCAAACCGAACTCCAACCTGATCTTCGAGATCGAGTTGCTGGAAGTGCTGACCCGCGATGATTGAGTACGGCGCGTAACAGCCGATCAGCAGTAGCGCTGAACGGCCTCGGCCAAGTCCGGGGCCAGCAGTGCCGTCGGTGCTTTCAACTCATCGCCGGGCCTGTACTTGCCGGTCTTCACTAGACAGGCATGCAGTCCGGCGCCCAGGGCTCCTAGTACGTCCGCCTCGACGTCATCGCCAATCATCAGCGCCGCATCGGGCCTGACACCCAGCTCATCCAGGGCACTGACGAAGAAATCCGCAGACGGCTTGCCGAGCACCAACGCCGGCTTGCCTGCTGCGTATTCGAGCGCGCGGACAAAGGGGCCAGCGTCCAGGTGCAGGGCTCCCTGGCTGCGGAAGTAGCGATTGTCACCCATGCAGATCAGCGGTGCGCCCTCGATCAGCAACTGGAACGCGCGGTCGAGGTGGGGGTAGTCGAAGCGCATTTCCGCATCGCCGAGGACAACGGCATTGGGCTCTGGCAAGTCGAGCAGTTCGGCGAACTCCTCTTCGAGGTCTGGATGGATCAGGCAGTACGGCCTTAGCCCGTGGGCCTGGGCGTGGCGGAGTACAGCCTGCGGTGCGCTGAACAGTTGCTCGGGGGCGACCGTAAAGCCCATGGCGGTCAGTTTGCGGTGGATGGCCGTCTTGCCCTGCCGGGAGGTATTGGTGACCAGCCGCAATGGGTAGCCCCTGGACTGCAACGTTTGCATCGCTTGCAGGGCCCCCGGCAGAGGCTGGTCATCCTCATAGAGCACCCCGCTGATGTCGAGCAGCACTGCCTGCAACATGGCCGGACCCTCCGTCGCGTGAACCAGACTCCAACAACCCTAGGCCCTACGCGGCTGCATGCAAAGCAGCCTCTGCCTCGTCGTTGCTACTTCGGGGCCGGCAAAGGCACTGCTGCGAAGGGCACCAGCAGCTTCAGGTCGCCATGGGCTGACAGGTTGACGCGGATGAGGGTGACCATGCCGCGGATGTCCTGCAGGCGCCAACGCAGAGATCGGCGATTTCCACAGCGATTGCTGTCCGGCGGCAGTGGTGGCAGTCCAGACGGATTCTGGGCTCAAGCCGCGAGCAGGAGCAGCAACAGCGCGACAACTGGTCGAAACATGGCAAGCCTCGAATGACGTCAGCACTCAGGCTAGCGTCAGCTGACATGTCGATCGCCTAACCTGAGATTGGCGTCAGGTTAGGCGTTCCGCTACGCCGGGCACTTCCGACGACATCTACCCCTTGACCCATTCCACCGACCCACCCTAAAGTGCGTCGCATGAATTATTCCCCGTCGTTGTTCGGCCAATCGATTATTACCGCCATTCCAGCAATGGCGGGTTAGCCAGCAACCACACCGAACCCGCCCTTGAGGCGGGTTTCTTCTTCTGTCTCCTGGGCCAAAATCTCGAACCAGGAGACGTGCATGACCACCCTCGCTTTCCAGCCCGCCAGTGACCTGACGGAATTTCCGCTCGATTCCCGCGAAAGCCTGCTCAAGTACTACGTGCGCAAGACGCTGTCGGCGCCGGTGTATGACGTCGCCATTGAAACGCCGCTGCAACCTGCCCGTCAGTTGAGCGAGCGACTGGGCAACCAGATCCTGCTCAAGCGGGAGGACCTGCAGCCGGTCTACTCCTTCAAGATTCGTGGCGCCTACAACAAGCTGGTGCAGCTGAATGCCGAGGAGCGGGCGAGCGGGGTCATCGCCGCGTCGGCTGGCAATCACGCCCAGGGCCTGGCCTTGGCGGCGAAACGCCTGGGTGTCGAGGCGACCATCGTCATGCCGCGCACTACGCCGGAGCTCAAGGTGCAGGGCGTGCGATCCCGCGGCGGCAAGGTGGTGCTGCACGGCGATGCCTTCCCGGAGGCACTGGCCCACGCGCTGAAGTTGGCGGAGGAAGAGGGTTACACCTTCGTGCCGCCTTATGACGATCCGGACGTGATTGCGGGGCAGGGCACCGTCGCCATGGAAGTCCTGCGCCAGCATGCTGGACGACTCGACGCGATCTTCGTGCCGGTCGGTGGCGGCGGGCTGGTCGCCGGAATCGCTGCTTACGTGAAGTACCTGCGCCCGGAGATCAAGGTGATCGGCGTCGAGCCGGATGACTCCAACTGCCTGCAAGCGGCCCTGGCTGCCGGAGAGCGCGTGGTGCTCGGCCAGGTCGGTCTGTTTGCCGATGGCGTGGCGGTGGCGCAGATTGGCGCACATAACTTCGAGCTCTGCCGCCAGTTCGTCGATGAGGTGGTCACCGTCAGCACCGACGAGATCTGCGCGGCGATCAAGGACATCTACGACGATACTCGCTCGATCACCGAGCCTGCCGGCGCCCTGGCCGTGGCGGGCATCAAGAAATACGTCGAGCGTGAGGGCGTTCACGGCCAGACCCTGGTCGCCATCGATTCCGGCGCCAACATCAACTTCGACCGCCTGCGCCATGTGGCCGAGCGCGCGGAGCTGGGCGAGCAGCGTGAAGCCATCATCGCCGTCACCATCCCGGAGCGGCCGGGCAGTTTCAAGGCTTTCTGCGAAGCGATCGGCAAGCGCCAGATCACTGAATTCAACTACCGCTACAACACCGATGATGAAGCGCACATCTTCGTCGGCGTACAGACCCATCCGGAAAACGACCCGCGCGCGGCGCTGGTGGAAAGCCTGCGCAATCAGGGCTATCCGGTGCTGGACCTGACCGACAACGAAATGGCCAAGCTGCACATCCGCCATATGGTCGGCGGGCGTGCCGCGTACATCGGTGAGGAACGGCTGTTCCGCTTCGAGTTTCCCGAACGCCCGGGCGCGTTGTTCAACTTCCTCGACAAGCTCGGCGGGCGCTGGAACATCACCCTTTTCCATTACCGCAACCACGGCGCTGCCGATGGCCGCGTGCTGGCCGGGCTGCAGGTGCCCGAGGACGAGTGCCACCTGATCAATGAAGCGCTGGACGAGATCGGTTACCCCTATTGGGACGAGAGCGACAACCCGGCCTGCAAGCTGTTCCTGGGTTGAAACGACCGTGTGCCTTACCCCTTTTCCGCTTGCGGGATAGGGGAAGTAAGGCGCACGGTCCAGGCATCCAAACAGGCCGGAAAGGAAAATCTGACGAACGCTATGTTAGCGATAACAAAGCAGTGTTAGAGTGTTGCTCATTCTGAACCCATCCCCTTTGGAGAACTGCCCATGTTGACCTGCGGAGAGCTGCTGGTTGAGCTGCTGGAAGGCTTTGGCGTGGATACCGTGTTCGGTATCCCCGGTGTGCACACGGTCGAGCTGTATCGCGGCTTGCCGGCTACCCGGATCAAGCACATCACCCCGCGCCATGAGCAGGGCGCGGGCTTCATGGCCGACGGTTATGCCCGTGTCAGCGGCAAGCCAGGCGTGTGCTTCATCATCACCGGGCCGGGGATGACCAACATCACCACCGCCATGGGCCAGGCCTATGCCGACTCCATCCCGATGCTCGTGATCTCCAGCGTCAACAATACCGAGCAGCTGGGTATGGGCGGCGGTCGCCTGCACGAGCTGCCGTCGCAGCGCAACCTGGTGTCCGGCGTGGCGGCTTTCAGCCACACCCTGATGCGTCCCGACGAGTTGCCGGCGGTGTTGTCCCGTGCTTTTGCCGTGTTCAACGGCGCGCGTCCACGCCCGGTGCATATCGAGATCCCGATCGACGTCATCACCGCCCCGGCTGATCACGTGCGCCGCAAGCTGGGTGCCCAACCGAGCCGTCCGGCACCGTGCCCGGCGGCTATCACTCGCGCCGCTGAGCTGCTGAAGGCCGCCAAGCGTCCGTTGGTGCTACTGGGCGGCGGCTGTGCCGATGCCGGCGCCGAGGCCCAGCGTCTGGTGGAAGCCCTGGATGCGCCAACTGCCTACACCATCAACGCCAAGGGCGTGCTGCCCAAGGGCCATCCGCTGGCCCTGGGCTGCAACCAGGCCTGGGTGCCGGTGCGCCAGCTGGTGCTGGAGTCGGACCTGGTGCTGGCGATCGGCACCGAGCTGGGCGAGACGGACTATGACGTGGTGTTCGACGGCAATTTCCGCATCGAGAGCACCCTGATCCGCGTGGACATTGACGCCGAGCAGCTGAACCGCAATTACCCGGCTGACCTCGCGATCCTCAGTGACGCGCGCCTGGCCATGGCCGCCCTGGCCGATGCCCTGGGCGAAGGCGCCCACTTCAGTGCCGACAGCGCTGGTTCGCAGCGCGCGGCCGCCGTGCGCGAGCAACTGGAGGCCCAGTGGCCTGCGGCTTGGGCCGGCCAGCGCAAGGTACTGGCCACGCTGCAGCAGGCCCTGCCGGACCTGATCGTGGCGGGCGACTCTACCCAGCCGGTGTATTCCGGCAATCACCTGTTCGAGGCCACGCAGACGCGTTCCTGGTTCAACTCGGCCACGGGCTACGGCACTCTCGGTTACGGTCTGCCGGCTGCGGTAGGCGCCAAGTTGGCTGCACCGCAGCGCCCGGTGGTGGCTCTGATCGGCGACGGCGGTATTCAGTTCACCCTGCCGGAACTGGCGTCTGCCGTAGAGGCGAACGCGCCGATCATCGTGCTGCTGTGGAACAACAGTGGTTACGGCGAGATCAAGCGCTACATGCAGAACCGCGACATCCCCACCATCGGCGTCGACATCTACACGCCGGACTTCCTCGGCCTGGCCAAGGCCTTCGGCTGCAACGCCGGGCGGGCCGAAAGCCTGGAGCACCTGAGCGAGCTGCTGAAGACGGCCGCCCAGGCGGATCGCCCAACGGTGATCGAGGTCTGGGAGCACGCGGAGTTCCTGCAGTAACAGGGCGCGGCCAGCGCATTTCTGTGGGGGGGCGATTTCAATCGCTAAGCGGACCGCAGGTTCGCCCCTGGCCTCCAATGGGGTAGCTGCGTTGCCCTCAGAGAGTGCATTCGCCCCCACAGGGTTCATGCATGTGCCGATAAAGGATGTTCGGCGCCTGACGGACAGGGATAATGCCCGTACCCGAAAGGCGCCAGAGGCCATGATGTCGATCAAGAGCAAACCCACGCTACAGGATGTTGCCCGGATGGCTGGGGTTTCCAGCATGACGGTGTCGCGGGCGCTGACCAAACCGGACATCGTTTCCGAGCAGACGCGGCAGAAGATCGACCACGCCGTGCGTGAGCTGGGCTATGTGCCCAACCTGGCCGCCAGCCAGCTGGTGACCAGACGCAGCGGCATCGTCGGCGCCCTGATCACCACCATCACTAACCCCATTCTCGCGACGACCATCGAGACCCTGCAGCAGGGGTTGGCCCGCGCCGGCTTTCATATGTTGATCGGTGAAACCCGTTTCTCCCAGGAGGAGGAGGGCAAGCTGCTGCGTGCATTCCTCGGTCGCCAGCTCGATGGCCTGATCCTCGCCTACGGCTACCACTCTCCAGAAACACTGGAGCTGCTCCAGGCCGCGGAAATCCCGGTGATCGAACTCTGGGACCTGCCCGAGGGCGAGGTGCCTCGCCAGCCCGTGGGCCAGGTGGTGGGCTTCTCAAACTGGGCAGCTGGCGCTTCGGCAGGTCGCCACCTGGTGGCCTGCGGTTACCGCAAGCCAGCGTTCTTCGGCTACGACGACGAGCGCGAGAACCTGCGTTTCCAGGGCTTTCGCCGTGCGGTGCTGGATGGGCTTGGGGTTGAGCCGCAGCGCTACAAGACCTCGGCCATTCCGAGCATCGAGGACGGCGTCGATATGATCGAGCGCCTCGCTCGTGGCGAGCTGGACTGCGATGCCGCGTTCTTCACCAACGACATGCAGGCGATTGGCGCCTTGTTCACCTGCCAGCGCCTGGGCATTGCTGTGCCGCAAGCCCTGGGTATCTGTGGTTTCGGTGACTTGCCGATCGCACGGGTGGCCGCCCCTTCACTGACCAGCGTGCGAATACCCGCAGAGAGAGTAGCCAACTCGACGGTGGAGCTGCTCTGCCAGCGCATCAAGGGCGAAGAGCCCTGGGCGGCCAACATCGATGTGGGCAGCGAGCTGGTGGCGCGGGAATCAACTGCACTGTGCCGCTAGTCCACGAGCAGGACATGCACTGCGCGCGGTCCATGGGCGCCATAAAGGAGTTGGCCGCCAATATCTGCGGTGCTGGAGGGGCCGGTGATCAGCTGGATGGCTTGCGATGCCGATGCTCCTTCGCGCGCCAGAAGCGGCCAGAGTTGATCCAGGTGGCCCAGCAGGCGTGCCCTGGATAGAACGACCAGATGATGCTCCGGCAGGAAATTGAGGGCGGACGGGCTCTGGCTGCTTGCCACCATGACAAGGCTCCCGGTGGCTGCGATGCCGGCATAGGCCTGGCCAACACCCAGCGTGTGCTGGCGATCTGCAGTTCCGATGTCCACGGGCAGTTCCCGAGCGGACCAGGCCAGCGAGGCCAGTGCTGGGGCTATGGCGGTTGAGCCTTTCAGCGCATGGCGGGCAAGGTAGTCGGCGACCGCGGCGGGGACTTCATCCAGGGTCAAGGTTTCCAGCGTGACTCCGGTCATCGCCAGGCGCTCGCGAAATCGGGCTTCAAGCACGTCACCGCTCCTGTCATTCAACGGGATGGTGCCCAGGGCGATGGAAGGTGGCGAGGCGACTTCATCTTCGGCCCGACGTCCCAGGGCGCCACGAAGGTTGGCGAAGATCTGCTGGCGGGCGCTGCTCATCGGTGTTCCTCATTCTTCTGCGATTGGCGCTGGCGCCAGAGTTGCTGGAAGGTAGCGCCCTGCGGCGCCGGCATGTCGCGCTCCCGCGTCCAGTGACCGGCCATTGGCAGGTGCCTGAAACGGCCACGCACCTGGCCCAGGCGCCCCAGCGCTTGGGCAAGCAGCGCGGTCAGTCGACGGTAGAGTGCGGGGCGGCGCGCGATCGCCGCCCACAGCGTGAGTCCCCACCGCGAGGTGCGGGCGGTGAGTCGCTGGCTCCATTGTCGGCTGCGCAGCACGCGCATCATGTCGGGCAGTGGAATCTGCATGGGGCAGACCTGGGCGCAGCGACCGTTAAGGGTGCAGGCGTTGGGCAGGTCGGTGGTCTGTTCCAGGCCGACCAGGTTGGGGGTCCACACCGAGCCCATGGGGCCGGGATAGATCCAGCCGTAGGCGTGGCCGCCAACCCAGTTGTACACCGGGCAGTTGTCCATGCAGGCGGCGCAGCGGATGCAGCGCAACATGGGGCGAAACTCACCGGCGAGCATTTCGCTGCGGCCGTTGTCGAGGAGTACTACGTGGCATTCCTCGGGGCCATCGAGATCATCCCCCTGACTGGGGCCGCCATAGATCGAGGTGTAGCTGGTCAGCGGCTGGCCGGTGGCACTCAGGGCCAGCAACTGCAGGTGAGTACCTGCATCGGCCAGTGTGGGCAGCACCTTTTCGATGCTGGCCAGGACGATGCGGACCCGCGGCAAGGTGCTGGCCAGGTCACCGTTGCCTTCGTTGGTCACCAGTACGTGGCTACCGTCTTCGGCAATCAGGAAATTGGCCCCGGTGATACCGACATCCGCGTTGACGAAGCGTTCACGCAGCAGTCGGCGCGCCTCGTCCAACAATTCGATGGGATCCAGCAGGTAATGGTCGCGGCCAAGGCCCTGGTGGTGCTCATGGAACAGGGCCTGCACCTGCCGCAAAGTCTTGTGGATGGCGGGGCCGTTGATGTGGCTGGGCGGTTCGTCGGCCAGTTGCAGGATGTACTCGCCGAGGTCGGTCTCATGGCGTTCGATGCTGGCGCGGGCGAGGGCGGCGTTGATGCCCATCTCTTCGCCGATCATCGTTTTCCCTTTGATGACGTGGCGCGCATTGGCCTGGCGGCAGATGGCGAGCACGGCGTCCTGGGCCTCCTCCGGGGTGCGTGCCCAGTGCACCTGGGTGCCGCGCCGCGTGGCTTCGGCTTCATAGCGTTCCAGATAGTGATCGAGGTGGGCGAGGGTGTGGTCCTTGATCGCCTTGGCCCGATCGCGCAGTGCCTGGAAATCTGGGGTGAGGTCGACCTGCCGGCGCACGTGGGCGGCAAAACGGCGGTTCTCGGCCATCGCTTCCTGCAGGTCGGTATCCTGCAAAGCGGCACGAGCAGCGGGTTTGAACTGAGCGGAGGCCAGATCCATCAGCGTGGGTTCCCTTCGCCGATGGCCGGGCCATCGGCCATACCGGCCAGCACTTCGGTCACATGATAGACGCGTACGTCCATGCCGAGCCTGCTCAGCCGCCCGCTGATGTTCAGCAGACAGCCGATATCGCCGCCGAGCAGGGTATCGGCGCCACTGGTACGGATGTTGGTGGCCTTTTCGCTGGCCATGCGTGCGGAAATATCCGGGTACTTCACACAAAAAGTGCCACCAAAGCCACAGCAAGTCTGTGCTTCGGGCATTTCAGTCAAGGTCAGGCCTTCCACCTGATCCAGCAGCCGGCGAGGTTGTCGCTGGATGCCCAGTTCACGCAGGCCCGAGCAGCTGTCGTGGTAGGTCGCCGTGCCCGCGTAGCGGGCGCGCAGCGAGTCCAGGCCTCTTACATCGGCGAGGAAACTGACCAGCTCGAAACAGCGCTCGGCCAGCGCTCGGGCGCGGGCATGCCAAGCGGGGTCGTCGGCCAGCAGTTCCGGGTAGTGCAGCTTGAGTTGTGCCATGCAAGAGCCGGACGGTCCGACCACGTAGTCGAACCTTTCGAAGGCTTCGATCACTTGCCGGGCGAGGGCACGTGCCTGGCCGATGGCGCCACTGTTGAAGGCCGGCTGGCCGCAGCAGGTCTGTTCGGCTGGGACCTCGACGGTGCAGCCTGACTGTTCCAGCAACTGCACGGCCGCAAAGCCGACGCTAGGGCGATAGAAGTCCACCAGGCAGGTGTGGAACAGGCCGACACGTGGTTTGGGCTCTGGTGCGAACATGGCGCCGCCTCCGTCAACTGGTAAAGGAATGGCGACTCTATGTTAGCGATAACATCTGTGTCAATGTGATGTCCGCGTGACCGCCGGCTGTGGCTGGTGGAGAATCAGCGGTCCTTTTAACAACCCAGATGGGGAGCCTGTGAGCGTCAGCACGTTCGACCTTTCCCAGTGGCAGCATCAGGGGGCCTGTTTGATCAAGGCGATCGGCCTGGCCGATTTCCCTCGTCAGCTGCTGACCTCGATTTTCGCGGCGGTGGAGATCGACAGCGCTTTCGTCGTGGCGCACAGCCTGGCGCAACGGCCGGTGATCCTGGAAGACGAGCGGGTGCGCGCCGAGCGCCGAGACGAAGTGCTGCGCTACCTGGCAGGGCCTTACCTGCTCGACCCCGTGCACCTTGCCTGTATCGAAGGCCGTAGGCAGGGGCTGGTGCGGTTGCAGGACATCGCGCCTGACCACTTCCACGAGTCGGAGTATTACCGTTCCTTCTATGTCTCCCATGGGCTGGCGGATGAAGTGAATTACCTGATCCGGCTGGAAGAGGGCGGAGGCATCGCGGTCTCGTTGGGGCGCCTGGCCGAACACGGGCCGTTCGATGCAGCTGAGCTGGAAGCGCTGGAGAGCATCGAGCCCATCGTCAGCGCGGCTGCCCAACGCCACTGGGCAGAAGGTACGCTGGCTGCCGAGTACAACGATGCACCCAGCCAGGCCTTGCACGCGCAACTGGAGCGTGCCTTCGATGACTTCGGCCGCTCGGTGCTGACCGAGCGGGAAGGCGAGGTGGCCCGACTGATCCTGCGTGGGCACTCATCGAAGTCCATTGCCCGCGCGCTGGACATCACTCCGGACACGGTTCGAGTGCACCGCAAGAACATTCACACCAAGCTGAATATCGGCTCCCAGGGCGAGCTCTTCTCACTGTTCATCAACGCCATCGCTTGCGCCCGGGGCAACTCGGGGGAGGATCCCTTGCAGGTCTATCTCAGCCGCCGTACCCCAATTTAGGTATGGCTGCGCCGACTACCCATCCCTAGGCTGACTCCCATGCTCAGCACCGGCTACATCCTCTGTGGCGCCGGGTGCGTAGTGCCGGGAGACAGCCAATGCCAACAATCGATTCGAACACCTTATGCATCAACGGTGACCGCCTCTGGGCACGGCTTATGGAGATGGCGCGCATCGGCGCCACGGCCCAGGGTGGTTGTAACCGCCAGGCCCTGACCGACCTGGACAAGGCTGGGCGCGACCTCTTCGTGCAATGGTGCCGGGCAGCCGGTTGCTGCATCAGCGTGGACCGCATGGGCAACATCTTCGCGCGCCGGGCCGGTCGGGATGACGTTTTGCCGGCGGTGATCACCGGTTCACACCTGGACACCCAGCCGACGGGGGGCAAGTTCGATGGCGTCTACGGTGTGCTGGCCGGGCTGGAGGTCATCGAATCCCTCAACGATGCCGGCATCGCCACCGAAGCACCGTTGGAAGTCGTGGTGTGGACCAACGAGGAGGGTGCGCGCTTTTCGCCTGCCATGATTGGGTCTGGGGTCTGGGCCGGAGCCTTCGACCTCGGTTATGGCCACAGTCGTGCGGACAAACTGAGTCTGACCATCGGTGAGGAGTTGGCCCGCATCGACTATTTGGGCGAAGCGCCGGCCGAGGCTCGCCCTTTGAAGGCGGCCTTCGAGGTGCATATCGAGCAAGGCCCGATCCTCGAGACCGAGAATCGTCAGATCGGCGTGGTCACCGGCGTGCAAGGCATTCGCTGGTATGACCTGACGCTGACTGGTCAGCCGGTGCATGCGGGGCCGACACCGATGACGGTGCGCCGCGATCCCTTCATGGGACTGGCCCCGATCCTCCAGCGCCTGTACGCCCTGGCTGAAGCCCATGGCCCCTGGGCACGAGTCACCTTCGGCGATATCCGTGCCGAGCCGGGCTCGCGCAATACCGTGCCTGAACGGTTGGTGGTGGCGGTGGACCTGCGTCACCCAGAGCAATCCGTGCTTGATGAGTTGGACGCCGCCTTCCGCCGCCTGGTGGAGGAGGAAGCTACACGGCTCGGCCTGCAGTCCGACATTCGCGAAGAGTGGCACTCCCCTGCGGTGGCCTTCGACCCGCGCTGCGTGGATGCGGTGCAGCAGGCCGTGGATGCCCTTGGCTACTCGCACTTGCGCATGTGCAGCGGTGCCGGCCACGACTCGGTGTATATCGCGCGCGTCGCCCCCACCAGCATGATTTTCGTGCCCTGCGAACAGGGTATCAGCCACAACGAAGCGGAAAACGCTGCCCCCGAGGACCTCGAAGCGGGCGCCAATGTCTTGCTGCACGCCATCCTGCACATGGCCAATTCCTGACCCTGGAGATCATCAATGACTGGATTCACCCTGAAACACCGCCGCGAGGGCGGCGATACGCCGCGCCTGGAGCAATGGGGCGCGGACTCCGAATATGGCGTGCTGCGCGATGTACTGCTCGGCCCGGTGGATCACTACCATTGGCTGGAAACCAGCTCCATTTCGCGCAAGAGCCTGCGCCTGGGCTATCAGTTCGATGCCCGCGTGGCCAAGGCCCAGCATGCTGAAATGGTCGATGCCTACCGGGAAGCCGGCGTGAAGGTGCACATGTTGCCGACCGACCCGAACCTCAAATATCAGGTGTTCGCCCGTGACTCCAGCGTGATGACGCCTTTCGGTCCCATCGTCACCCAGATGGCACAGTGGTGGCGGCGCGGCGAGTACGCCCCGGTGATCCAGTTCTACCGGGACAACGGCATCCCGATCTACGACATGATCACCGCCGGTTCATTCGAGGGCGGTGACTTCATGATGCTGGAGCCGGGCGTGATCCTTTGTGGCTACACCGGCGAGCGCTCCCAGGATCCGGCGGTGAGGCAGCTGCAGGCGTGGTTGGAGCGCGAAGGCTGGGAGGTGAAACTCTATGGCATGGACCCGTTCTTCGTGCACATGGATGCGCTCTGCGTGATGCTCGCCGAACGCCTCGCGGCAGTCTGCGTCGAAGCGGTGGAGCCCGAGCTGGTGACCTGGCTGAAAGGGAAGGGCATCGAGATCGTCGACATCCCCTTCAAGGAGGCCATGGAGCTGGGCTGCAACGTGGTTGCCCTGGGCGAAGGCCGCGTGTTGCTGCCGGCAACCAGCAAGGTGCTGAAGGAGAAGTGCCTGGCCCAGGGCCTCAAGGTCTACGATCCGGATATCAGCATGATCGCCAAGGGTGGTGGCGGGGTGCATTGCATGTGCCAGCCGTTGCGGCGTGATCCGGCCTGATTGCGGCCTGGTTATTCTGTGGGGCCGAATTCATTGGGTCTGTCGGCGTTAGCTGTTGCTAGCCATCAACGGTCGGGCTGAGAGCCCTGTAGGAGCGAGGGGGACGCTGAGTTCTTGCTCGCGAAATGAGCCCGTTCGCCAGCAAGCTGGCTCCTACAAGGGAGCCAGCCAGTGGCAACACATAACTGGGACAGAGCCAATTCATTCGCTCCCCCATCTCAACCCATCAATGATCAGGGTTGCTCTTCCGCCCACTGCAACAGCCATTCGGCGAAGCGGGTGATCTTCGAATCGCGCGTCTGCTTGGGCACGACGACGTAGTAGCTGCCGCAAACCAGCGGTTCCTGGCAGGCGATCACCAGACGCCCTTCCTCGACTTCCCTGGCCACGAAGAAGCGTGGCAGCACCGTCACGCCCAGGCCATGCAGGGCGGCGTCCAGCACGAACTGGAAATGCTCCAGGCGTTGGCCGGGCAGGGCTTCGATCTCCCTGGGGGTGAGCCCGGCGCTGTGAAGCCAGAGCTGCGTGGACGACTTGGTCAACGTCGTGAGCGAGGTATGGTGCAGCAGCGGATAGCGCAGGATGTCGCGCCGATCGATGATCGGACCATAGCGCTCGAGCAATTCCGGTGCGCACACCGCGACCATTTCCCCTGCCATCAGGTAGCGTGAATCGAACTCCGGCCAGTTGCCGTCGCCGTACAGGATCCCGACGTCATAGCCCTCGTGGCGATCATAGAGCCGGCGCAGGTCGTTCATGATCTCCAGCTCGATCTCGGGATGCAGACGCGCGTATTCCTTGAGTTTCGGCAGCAGCCAGCGGGTGGTGAAGGACGGTTCGGCACCGACCCGCAGGCGTCCGGAGTGGCTGCTGCGCACGCGATGCGTGGCCGCTTCCAGCTGATCCAGCAACAGGCTGACTTCCTGCACGTACTCACGACCGGAGTCGGTGAGTAGCAGGCGCTGCTTGACTCGCTCCACCAGGGTGCAGCCGAGCATGTCTTCGAGGTTCTTGATCTGCCGGCTCACGGCGCTTTGCGTCAGGTTGAGCTCTTCGGCTGCCTTGGTAACGCTCATGTGCCGAGCGAAGGCGGCAAAACAACTCAGGGAGATCATGCTGGGGAGCTGTCGGCGCACGGGAGTTCATTACGTTTTGGAATGAGTCTCAGGAGGATAAATCGATATTCCGCCCTCAACAAGCGCCATAAGCTGCGCCACAAGGGATGAAGGTGGAGTAGGCGCAGTCTGAACGGCGCGTCCGCACAGGGAGGTGGCCAAGCTCCCCTTGTTGTCGATACCAGACTGGCGGGAACGCGCAATGAACAGAACAACTACAGAACAGTCGCTCCGTACGGACCTCGCGGCAGCCTATCGGCTGCTGGACGTCAACGGCTGGAGTGACCAGGTCTTTACCCATATCTCGGTGCGTCTGCCGACGGATGAGCCGGCCTTCCTGATCAACCAGTACGGTTTGCGGCCCGAAGAGGTCAGCGCCTCCAACCTGGTGGCCATCGATGTGAATGGCAAGAAGCTCGATGACAGGGCGCCCGAAGTGAACCCGGCTGGCTTCACCGTCCACAGCGCCGTCCACATGAATCGCCACGATGCGGTTTGCGTGATGCATACGCACACCCTCGCCGGCATGGCGGTAGCGGCTCTGGAAGAGGGTTTGCTGCCCTTGAACCAGACCAACATGATGTTCTATGAGCGGGTCGCCTATTACGACTATGAAGGTGTTCCGCTGGATCTGGAGGTGCGTGCGCGAATCGTCGCTGCCCTGGGCGACAAGCAGTGCGCCATCCTGCGCAACCATGGCCTGCTCACCGTCGGTCGCAGCGTGGCTGAAGCCTACTTCCGGATGTTCTACCTGAACCAGGCCTGCGAGATTCAGCTGCAGGCCATGAAGACCGGTCGACCGCTGATCCTTCCATCCCCTGAAGCCTGTGAATTCACTGCCCGCCAACTCGAGAACGAGCGCTACCACCTGGAAAGCGTGGATCTGGTGTGGCAGGCCGAGCTGCGCAGACTGGACCGGCTCGACCGTTCCTATCGGGACTGATCGCTGAATCCGCCCTGATCCAGAAACGCTGATCAACTTTGCACGTGCCGGGAGTCTCTGCGCTGCTCCGGCTCGATATCCACTACAAATACAAGAAGGTGTGACCACCATGCATGAACAACCCGATTCCGGAGCGGCCATTCCACGGTCTGGAGGCATCCTGAGCCAGTACAGCACGGCGCAATTGCTGCGCTTCATTATTCCGTCGCTGCTCGGCATGCTGCTGTTCCTGACGCCGATGGACATCGACGGCCGCAGCACCATCCTGATTGCCTTCGTCATCGACTACATCAACGACGTCATCAAGCCAATGATGGTGCCGGTCACTGTCGGCATCGCGACCATCCCCAGCCTGATTACCGTGCTGGTGACCTTTAGCCCGCTGAAGAAGAATCCCAATCGCTTCATCCAGCTGTTCAACCCGGGTCTGGCCTGGACGGCGGTTCGAGCCATCGGCGCGGTGCTGATGGTGATGGTGTACTGGAAGATCGGCCCAGAGTGGGTCTGGCACCGTAATACTGGCGGCGTGATGCTCTATGACGTGGGTCCGGTGGTGTTGGCGATCTACTTCCTCTCCGCCATCCTCCTGCCGCTGCTGACCGACTACGGTCTGATGGAGTTCATCGGCAGCCTGGTCAGCCGCGCTTTCGAGAAGCTTTTTGGGCTGCCCGGCCGTGCTGCGGTGGACTGCCTGGCCTCCTGGCTGGCGGCGTCCAGCGTGGGCATCATCCTCACCACCCAGCAGTATCGCCAGGGCTTCTACACCAGCCGTGAGGCCTGTGTGATCGCCACCAACTACTCCATCGTGTCGATCGCCTATTCCTACCTGCTGCTCAAGCTGATCGGCATGGAGCATGTATTCGTCCAGTGGTACATCGCCGTAGCTATCACCGGTGTGATCTGTGCCCTGATCGTGCCGAAGCTGCCGCCGCTGCGCGGCAAGCCGCAGGCTTACAACCCGGCGGTTGGCAAACAGCTGAAGACCGATCGCCGCGACGGCGAGGGGCTGTTCGCCTTGGGCCTGCGCCGCGCCATCGAGCGTGCCGACAGCGCTCCTTCGCCACTGGCCCAGGTCAAGCACGGCGTGCATGTAAGCCTGGACATCGCCATCTCCGTCTACCCGGCGATGATGCTGATCGGCTGCGTGGGCCTGTCGCTGGTCGAGTTCACCAGTCTGTTCCAGATCCTGTCGGTGCCGCTGGTGCCGTACCTCGAGCTGCTGCAACTGCCGGAAGCCGAGAAGGCCGCACCTGCACTGCTCGCGGGCATGGTCGACAGCATCATGCCGTCGATCCTCGGTGCCAGCATCGAGAGCGAAGTCACCCGCTTCGTGATGGTGGGTGTTGCGGTCAACCAGATCATCTTCTTCACCGAAGCGGCCATCCTGCTGATTCGCGCCAACATCGGCCTGAAGTTGCATGACCTGCTGCTGATCTATGTGCTGCGCGTGCTCGTCTCGCTGCCGATCCTGGCCTTCCTTGGCCACATGATCGTCGGTTGATCCGCCTGCCGGAGCGCCGGACGGGCGCTCCGGTCGTGCCGATTTCCAAAAGACTTCTGATCGGGACTTCTCTGACATGGACAAACACACCGACTTCCGCTCGTCCAACGTTCCTGGCCCAGCCGGTGCTGCCGACCTGGTGCTGACCAACGGGCGCATCTACACCGTGGATGCGGCCAATCCCTGGGCTGAAGCCGTGGCGATTCGCGGCGGGCGTTTCATCGCCGTCGGCAGTGCCGCGGATGTCGACCCGCTGATCGGCGCGAACACTCGCGTGCTCGATCTCAACGGCCGCTTCGCCATGCCAGGCCTGTATGACATGCACACGCATCCTGACCTGGCATTGGCCCCCGGCTACGCGGGCTACCTGGAAGTGGGCCTGGAAGATCCGACGCCGGAACAGGTCAAGCAGGCCATCCTCGATTACGCCGCGGCCCACCCCGGCGAGGGTTGGGTCTATGGCCAGTACTTCGTGCGCTACACCTTCAAGCAGGCCGGGCTGGTAGCCGACCGCGACTGGCTGGACAGCTTCATGCCGGACCGCCCAGTGGCGATCCTCGACCGCTCCTGGGGCTGCATGATGGTCAACTCCAGGGCGCTGGAACTGGCCGGCATCGACGCCGATACCCAAGACCCGCGCCATGGCTACATCGAGCGTGACAGCGTCACCGGTGAGCCCACCGGCATCCTGGTGGATGGTGCCTATGCGCTGATCCATGCCGCCATGCCACCGACTCCACAACATGCGCTGAAACGCGCCTACCGCGAAGGTGTGCAGTTCCAGAGTGGTCACGGTGTGGTAGGTACCAAGTACGTCCATGTCTGTGAGCATCGCCTCAATGCGCTGAAGTCCATCGACCAGGCGGGCGAGTTGTCCGTGCGGGTGGAAGCGGCAATCAGCTGGCAGGACGACATCTTCCCGGTGAAGCGCCGTTGGGAACTGCTGGCCGGCGAACGCCACTTCTATCGCAGCGCACGGCTCAATGCCAACGCGGTGAAGTTCCACTTCGATGGCACCCACGAGTCGCGCTCGTCCTACCTGTCCAGCGCCTGGCCGGGCGACAGCAGTTGGCGCGGCCACCTGAACCTGACCCCGGAACACATCACCGACATGGTGGTGGACATGGACCGCAAGGGTGTGCGCGTCATTGCCCACTGCACCGGGGATGGCGCATCCGACCTGTTCCTCGACGCCGTGGCTGAGGCACGCCGCCGCAACGGCAACAGCGGCGTGCGCCACCAGTGCGCCCACAGCACCACACTGCTGGACGCCAACCTGCCGCGTTTCGCCGAGTTGCAGGTCACCGCCGAGTTCTCGCCGGTGGGCTGGTTCCCGTCGTCATTCGCTTATGCACGTGCGGTATTCGGCGAAGACCGCATGCAGCGCGCCTACAACTTCAAGGGCGTGCTGGACGCCGGCGGCGTGGCGGTCATGGGCACCGATTGGCCGGTCTCCAGCATCAACCCCTGGATCGGTTTCGAGGCGATGATCACCCGCGAGAACCCGTTCGGCGAGGAGGAGGGCAGCTTCTACGGCAACCCGATTTCCCTGGAGCAGGCCATTCGCGTGATGACCCTCAATGGCGCCTGGTGCATGGGCATCGAGGACAAGGCGGGCTCGATCGAGGTCGGCAAGTCCGCCGACCTGATCGTGCTCGATCGCAACCTGTTCGAGGTCGAGGCGAAGGGCAACATCCACAACACCCAGGTGCAGCTGACGTTGCTTCAAGGGGAAGTGACCTGGGACCGCCAGGGCGAGTTCGATGACACCGAGCATGCCGCAATCTGGCGCGGTGAACTGCCGAACTTCTGATCCAACCGGCCGGGTTTTGCCCCGGCCCATTGCCAAGAGGCCAAGGGCCATGAGCAGACGCAACAGCATCCCAGTGACCATCGTTTCCGGCTTTCTCGGCGCGGGCAAGACTACGTTGCTGAACCGCATCCTCACCAGCGACCACGGCCTACGCATGGCGGTGATGGTGAACGACTTCGGCGCCATCAATATCGACAGCCAATTGATCGTCAGCCAGACCCAGACCATGGTCAGCCTGGCCAACGGTTGCATCTGCTGCACAGTGGAAAGCGACCTGATCGAGCAGCTCGGCCGTCTGCTCGATGATCGGCAGAATCGTCCCGAATACATCATTATCGAGGCCAGCGGCGTCTCCAACCCGAGCAAGATTGCCAATACCCTGCGCTACCCGCAGTTCCGCGATGTGCTCAGCATCGACAGCATCCTCACGGTGGTGGACGCCGAGCAGTTCGAGAACCTCGAGGGTGACATGGCGCAACTGGCCATGGAGCAGTTGGACGTGGCCGACATCATCGTGCTGAACAAGGTTGACCGGGTCAGCCGCGGCCAGATCGAGGCCTTGAAAGCGCGCTGGCTCTACCCGAATGCGCGGTTGCTGGAGAGCCAATATGGTGAGGTGCCGCTGGAGCTGGTGCTGGACGTCGGGAGGTTCAGCAAGGCCATGTCGTTCAAGCCGGTGGCGACAGGACCCACGCCGCTCGTGGCCGGTGCCACGCAGCCTGACCACGGTGCGCTGTTCGATACCTGGAGCTTCAGCTGCGATCAGCCGTTGTCACTGAAGGCTTTGCGTCAGATGCTGGCGGCCTTGCCGGCCAAAATCTATCGTGCCAAGGGCGTGTGCCAGATTGCCGAGGTGCCGGGGAAACGTTGCATCTTGCACCTGGTGGGCAGTCGCAGCGAGATCAAACCCGGTGACGGCTGGGAGGACAGGGCTCCGCATACCCAACTGATCGTTATCGGCAAGCGCGGGGCCATCGATGCGGCGGCACTGCAAGTGGCGTTCGAGGCCTGCATCGCCTGACGGATCGGCTCATGGGGTGGGCATTGCCTTGTGGAGCGAATTCATTGGCCCTGTCTGCGTTGAATGTTGCAAGTGGCGCCATTCCTTGTAGGAGCGAGGGGGATGCCCCAAAAAGGCAGACCTGCGGTCTGCTTGGCGATTGAAATCGCCCCCAGAGAAAACGCTGCTCGCACCCCCATCTGCTTTTGCTGACCAAAAAGAAAGAAGGCGCCAAAGATGGCGCCTTCTGCCTTTCCAGGGTTTGCATACATCGTGAATGCCTGCCTCAGGTCTGCTCCAGGGATCAGCTGATGCGGTTGGCGCCAGTGCGATCGGCACCACTTTCGGCTACGCGGAAGGCATTGGTGTGGTCGGAACCACCTTCGGTGACACGGAAGGCATTGGTGCGGTCAGAACCGCTTTCAGCTACGCGGAAAGCACTGGTGCGGTCGGCACCCCCTTCGGCGACACGGAAGGCGTTGGTGCGGTCGGCACCACCTTCGGCGACACGGAAGGCATTGGTGCGGTCAGAACCGCTTTCAGCTACGCGGAAAGCACTGGTGCGGTCGGCACCACCTTCGGCGACACGGAAGGCATTGGTGTGGTCGGAACCACCTTCGGCGACACGGAAGGCATTGGTGCGGTCAGAACCGCTTTCAGCTACGCGGAAAGCACTGGTGCGGTCGGCACCCCCTTCAGCGACACGGAAGGCATTGGTGTGGTCGGAACCACCTTCGGCGACACGGAAGGCATTGGTGCGGTCAGAACCGTTTTCAGCTACGCGGAAGGCATTGGTGTGGTCGGAACCACCTTCGCCGACACGGAAGGCATTGGTGCGGTCAGAACCGTTTTCGGCAACGCGGAAGGAATCAGTGCGATCAGCACCTCCTTCAGCGACGGTCGCGCCTTGGGGTAGGGCAAAAGCGGTGGCGGACAGGGTGGCGATGAACAGGCCGGCAAGGATTTGCTTTTTCATGATGGGACCTCGATGGAAGGGGGGTGAATTTCGTCTACGGGGCCCATGTTACGGAAACAAATTCGATGAAGAAGTGATGCCTCGTGATGTTAACCATCAACGTCAATGATGGAGGTGAAAAATACTTACAAAACAATCGCCTATAAGCATTATTTGCTCGGATTCGGCTGATCTGGAACAAATTTATACGTTGATTGAAGTAATCGATTAATTCGATTTATTCGGGCCATTGTCTCCTTCTATTTCTCCAGATATTTGGCATTCACCCCTTCCAGAAAGTGCGACCCCCAGGGGGGAGGTGACCGAAATAGAGCGCTCCGCCCGCTGTTCGCGTTTTGCAAACACTGTTGTCGCCAGCCTTGGAATTGTTGGTCGGTGCCCCGGCTCGTAACGTGGCTGCACCAACTACAACAACAACGGTGAATGACATGAGCACTGCCGCATTCCGTACCGTATTCGGCTCCTTCGATAATTACCGCAAGGGCTCGATCGAGATCATCCAGGGCGAAGCCCGCCATTACGCCTTCTCTAATATCTTCGAAGTTGCCCGGCAATCCGCGCCCTACGAGAAAGTGGTGGTCGGGCTGAACCTGGGTTATGTGATCGAGACTCTGCGCGCCGAAGGGCAGTCCCCTTGGTACACCTGCGCTCACGATGAATTCGCGATCTCCGTGGATGGCGACATCCGTGCCGATTTCCTCAAGCTGGACGAGCCGCTTGTCGAGGGCGAGGGCACCCGCCTGGCGGGCGAGCAGCCCAAGGGCCGGCCCATGGGCTACGTGCTGCTCAAGCGCGGCCATCAGTGCCTGCTGCCGGCAGGCTGCGCCTATCGCTTCGAGAGCGCGTGCCCCGGTGTCGTGCTGCTGCAAACCATCCAGGGCCCGCTGTCGGTGGAGAAGTGGGCAGACATTTGCCTGAAGTGACACAGCCCCGACCGACAACCAGAACAAGAGGACAACCACCATGGCCATGCTCGAAACCGTCGACACCTCCGCCAGCTTCGCTGCCGATGAAGTCGAAGCCAGCCTTCCCGATGCCGTTACCGGCTACCGCGCCTTCAAGCTGGGCGCCTTCACCCTGTCCCGCGACGAATACTTCGTGCGTATCCAGTGGCCGGCCAAGGGCCAGGAGCGCTCGCACCTGATCCCTGCCGACGCCTTCCTGCGCGCCACCATGCGTGACGTAGCCTGGGGCTTCTTCTATGGCTGGGTGAACTTCGATGAGGTTATCGGTACCCGCAACCATTACGGCAGGGTCGATCTCTATGCCGGCACCTTCAATGGCGTGCTCAAGGCCGCTGGCGTCGACTACACCGAACAGTTCGAGACGCCGAAGATCATGGCCACGTTCAAGGCCATCCTGCGGGACTGGACCAATGCCGGCTTCGACCCCTTTGCGGCGCCAGAAGAAACCGGCAGCGCCTTTGGTCGCAAGCGTGGCGACAATCTCGAAGCCATCGAGCGCTTCCGTGTCTCCACCCGGCGCATGCCGGGGCTGCCGGACGACTCTCCACTGCGTGACGACCTGCCGGTCAACCGCCAATTTGCCGATGTTGCCCAGGACGAGCCGGAAATCCATGCCGCCGAGGGTTTCGAAGGCGAACTGCATGCCTTCAACCTCTACAAGTACCTGTCGCGCTCCGACGTGACGTGGAACCCCTCGGTCAGCTCGGTGTGCAAGGCCAGCCTGTTCTGCCCCACCACGGAAGAGTTCATCCTCCCGGTGTTCCACGGCAATGATCGCGTGGAGTGGTTCCTGCAACTGTCCGATGAAATCATCTGGGACGTGGCGGACAAGGACGATGGCAGTCCCCGTGCGCGTATCACCATGCGCCCCGGTGATATCTGCGCCATGCCGGCGGACATCCGCCACCAGGGCTACTCGACCAAGCGCTCGATGCTGTTGGTGTGGGAGAACGCCACGCCGAACCTGCCGCAGCGCTATGAGAGCGGTGAGCTGAAACCGTATCCGGTCGAGTTCTGATCGCCTGCGCCCTCTCACTTCGGGAGAGGGCCGGTGTGACGGCAACCTGTTCTCGGCTCCGTAACCCCCTCTCCCTAGCCCTCTCCCCGGAGGGGCGAAGGGACAAAACGTATTTCACCCATGGTCGCCGCGTTCATCCGGCGGCACCCGGAGATTTTCATGCAGAACCAACTCTTCATCGACGGCCGCTTCGTGCCGGCAGTGAAGGGCGGGACCATCGAAGTCCTGTCCCCGCACGATGGAACGCTGATCACCCATATCGCCGCGGCTGAAACTGAGGATGTGGACCTGGCCGTGGCCGCAGCCAAGCGTGCATTTCCGGCCTGGGCCGCGTTGTCCGCCGCCGAGCGGGGGCGCCTGCTGCTCAAGTTGGCAGACAAGATCGAGGAGAACGCCGAAGAGCTGGCGCAGCTGGAGTCCCTCGATACCGGCCATCCGATCCGCGATTCGCGCAGCCTCGACGTGCCGCGTACCGCAGCCTGCTTCCGCTATTTTGGCGGCATGGCCGACAAGATCGAAGGCGCGGTGATTCCGGTCGAGGCGGGCTTTCTCAATTACGTCCAGCGCAAGCCCATCGGTGTAGTCGGGCAGATCGTGCCGTGGAACTTCCCGCTGATGTTCACCAGCTGGAAGATGGGCCCAGCCCTGGCCGCCGGCAACACCGTGGTGATCAAACCCTCGGAGATCACGCCGTTGTCGACCCTGCGAATCGCCGAACTGATGAAGGAAGTGGGCTTTCCCGATGGCGTGGTCAACGTGGTGCCGGGCTACGGCCACACCGCCGGCCAGCGCCTGGCCGAGCATGAAGATTTGGGCAAGATCGCCTTCACAGGCTCCACCGCCACCGGGCGGCGCATCGTCGAAGCGTCCCAAGGTAACCTCAAGCGGGTGCAGCTGGAGCTGGGCGGGAAGGGCGCCAATATCGTCTTCGACGACGCGAACCTCGATGCAGCTGTCAATGGTGCGGCGTGGGCGATCTTCCATAACCAGGGCCAGGCGTGCATCGCGGGCTCGCGGCTGATCCTGCACGAGCGCATCGCCGACGAGTTCCTCGAGCGTTTCATTGGTCTTGCGCGCTCCATCCACCTGGGCAGCCCGCTCGATCCCAACACCGAGATGGGCCCGTTGACCTCGGCGCAACATCGCGATCGGGTGCTTGCTTATGTCGATATCGCCCGTGCCCAGGGCGGCAAGGTCCTGACCGGCGGCAAGGCCCCGCAGGACCCAGCCCTGGCCGACGGCTACTACATTGAACCGACGGTAGTCGAAGCGAAACCGGATCACCGCGTGGCTCAGGAGGAAGTCTTCGGCCCCTTCGTAACCGTACTGCGCTTCTCCACGGACGAAGAGGCGCTGGCGATTGCCAACGGCACCCAATACGGTCTTGGCAGTGGCCTCTGGACCCGGGACCTGCAACGGGCCCATCGCATGGCGGCGAATATCCGCGCCGGCATGTGCTGGATCAACTGCTACAAGCGTGTCAGCCCCGGCAGTCCTTTTGGTGGTCTCGGGCAGTCCGGCTATGGCCGCGAGATGGGCTTCGAGGCCATTCACGACTACACCGAGGCCCGTTCGGTGTGGGTCAATGTGGACGCCAAGATTCCACCGCACTTCAAACGTTGAGGTCGACCATGAATCCATTCGTCTATCAGGGCCTGGCTTCCCGCGTGGTATTCGGCTGGGGCCGCCTGGACTCGTTGTCCGAGGAGCTAGACAAGCTCGGTACGCGCCGTGCGCTGGTCCTCACCACGCCCGAGCAGCGCCACCTGGGGGAACGGGTCGCAGCCATCCTTGGCGAGCGTGCCGCTGGGGTCTACCCCGAGGCAGTGATGCATGTGCCCATCGAGGTGGCACGGGCCGCTCGGGAAGAGGCGGCGCGCCTGGATGCTGATTGCTGCGTGGCCATCGGGGGTGGCTCCACCATCGGCCTGGGCAAGGCCATTGCGCTGGAGTCCGGCTTGCCGATCCTGGGGGTGCCGACTACCTACGCTGGCTCGGAGATGACACCGATCTACGGCCTCACCGAAAACCGCCTGAAGAAGACCGGGCGTGACTTCCGCGTGTTGCCGAAGACGGTCATCTACGACCCTCAACTGACCCTGACGCTGCCTGCCGCCATCTCGGCCTGCTCGGGCATGAACGCCATGGCCCATGCCGTGGAAGCGCTCTACGCCCAGGACGCCAACCCCATCATCAGCCTGATGGCCGAGGAGTCGATTCGCGCCCTGGCCGAGGCCTTGCCGGGCGTGGTGGCCAACCCCGAAAACGCCGAGGCGCGCAGTCGCGCGCTCTACGGCGCCTGGTTGGCTGGCATCTGCCTGGGTTCCGTCGGTATGGCCATCCACCACAAGCTTTGCCACACCCTCGGCGGCACCTTCAATCTGCCGCACGCCCAGGCCCACGCCGTGGTTCTGCCGCACGCCGCGCACTACAACCGTGAGGCCGCTGCTGAGCCCCTGCGCCGCGCCGCTCGCGCCCTGGGTGGGCAGGAGGCGGATGAGGTAGGGCCACTGATTTTCGCCCTCAACCAGAAGTTGGGCATTCAAGCGTCCCTGGCGGAAATCGGCTTGCCCACGGAAGGCCCGGCCGAGACTGCACGCATCGCTTGTTCCAGCCCTTACTACAACCCTCGCCCCTTTGAGCAGGGCGCCATCGAAGCCCTCCTGACCCGCGCCTGGCAGGGCCTGCCACCTGAGTAGGAGAAACTCCCCTCTCCCTTTGGGAGAGGGGTTGGGGGTGAGGGATGTTCGTCCCGAACTCACAGCCACCCACTACGGGAACACACCATGAACAACATCCCGCCCAACGAAGCCAAAATCTCCTCCCAAGCTGTAGCCAGTTTCGCCAATACGCCTGACCCACGCTTGCGCCAGATCGTCCAGGGCCTGGTGCACCACCTGCATGCGTTCGCCAGCGAGGTCGAGCTGACCGAAGAGGAGTGGCTGCACGGCATCCGCTTTCTCACGGACACCGGCAAGATGTGCGATGGCGTGGTTCGGCAGGAATTCATCCTGCTCTCCGACGTCATTGGCCTCTCCATGCTGGTGGATGCCATCAACCATCGGGCCAGCGAGGACGTCACCGAAACGACGGTATTCGGGCCTTTCTATATGACTGGCATGCCCGAGCGCGGCCATGGCGAGAGCATGGCGCTCACCCCTGGCCAGCCGGCCCTCGTCCAGGGGCGAGTGCTGGATGCGCAAGGCGAGCCGATTTCCGGAGCAGTGCTGGACGTCTGGCAGAGCGCCGAGAACGGTATGTACTCCGGGCAGGACCCGGCCCAGCCGCTGGCCAACCTGCGCGGTCGGTACCGCACGGATGATCAGGGCCGTTTCGCCATTCGCACCATCCTTCCAGTGAGCTACCCCATTCCCACCGATGGGCCGGTGGGCCGCTTGCTGCAAGCCACCAACCGCCATGCCTGGCGCCCGGCGCACCTGCATTTCATGGTGAAGGCCGAAAGACACCGGACGCTGGTCACCCACCTGTTCAATCATGACGACCCCTACCTGGAGTCGGATGTGGTGTTCGGTGTGAAGGACTCGCTCAAGGTGGTCTATGAACCTTGCCAGACGGACCATCCATTGGCGGTCCGGTATGACTTCACCGGGCCCTTCAGCCTGGCCAGCTACGACTTCGTGCTGGAGCGCGCCTGAGCCATGGGCCAATATTTCGCAATCTTCGCCACCGACAAACCCGGTCTGCAGGCATTGCGCAGCGAGGTGCGTCCGGCGCACCGCGAGCACCTGCGAAATCCCTATCCGCATCGGGTGGTGGTTCGCCTGGGCGGCCCCACCCTCGACAGCGGCAACGGGCATATGAACGGTACCCTGCTGGTGGTCGAGGCCATGAGCCTTGGCGATGTGCAGGCTTTTCTCAGCGATGATCCCTACATGCAGGCCGGGCTGTTCGATCAGGTAGAGATCCGGCCCTGGCACTGGGGCCTGGGCAACCCGGAGCTGCGCGGATGACGGACCTTTGCGCAATCGGAGACATCGCTGAGGGCGGCGCCCTGGCCCTGGACGCTCGGCTGGGCGGTCATTCGGTGTGCCTGGTGCTGGTCCGCCGGGGCCAGGCGGTGTGGGGCTATCGTAACCGCTGCCCGCACTTCTCCGTCGGCCTGGACTACCGCCCCGGTGAGTTCTGCACCTACCGTGGCCAGGTACTGATGTGCGCTCATCACAGCGCAATGTTCCGCTTCGAGGACGGGCACTGCATCGAAGGCCCCTGCGAAGGCAGCCGGCTGGATGCCGTGGCGGTGAAGGTGGTGGAGGGGAGGGTGGTGCTAGGGGCTGATGCTGGGCAGGCTGCTTGTGGCGGCGATTTCAATCGCTAAGTAGGCCGAGGGAGTGTGCTGGGAGTCCGATTGGGGTAGCTCTGCTGCCCTTGGCGAATGAATTCGCCCCTACAGGTGCTTGGCCCACCCACGAAGCTCTACTTGGGGCTGCCCTTAACAAAAAAATGCCAATGCCCAAACCCGCTAAACGTGTGATAACGGCTCATCGCTATTCACAGGCAGCACGCCATGAACCTGTTCGAAGACATGCGGGTGTTCGTGGTTGTCGTGGAGGCCGGCGGCTTCTCCGCGGCGGCGCAACGCCTGAACATCGCCAAATCAGTGGTCAGCCGCCGTATGAGCGCGCTGGAGAAACATCTGGAATGCCGCCTGTTCAACCGCACCACCCGGCGCCTGAGCCTGACCGAAACCGGCATCGACTACTTCGAACGCACCCAGCGAATCCTTCGTGACCTGGCCGAGGCCGAGGAGGCCACCCGAAGTCTGCAGACCGAGCTGCGTGGCCGCCTGCGCCTGGCCGCGCCGATGTCCTTCGGTCTCAAGTACCTGTCTCCGGCGCTCAACGACTTCATGGCCGCGCACCCAGGGCTGGACGTGGAACTGGACCTCAACGACCGCTACGTCGACCTGGTCAACGAAGGCTACGACATCACCCTGCGCATCGGTCGCCTCAGCGATTCGACCCTTGTCGCCCGTGAACTGGCACCGTGCCCCCACGCAGTCTGCGCCAGCCCGGCTTACCTGGATACCCATGGCCGGCCGCAAGTGCCGGACGACCTGCGCAAGCACACCTGCCTTGGCTACAAGAACCGCGCCAACAGCAGCCAGTGGCAATTTCTCATGGGCCGCGAGTGGCGTTCAGTGCCGGTGCGCCCGCGGCTGCTGGCGAATAACGGCGAGGCATTGGTGCAAGCCGCGGTGAATGGACTTGGACTGGTATCCCTGCCGCGCTTCCTGCTGGAGGAAAGCCTGGCCAGTGGCAAGTTGGAGGAAGTGTTGCGGGATTTTCCGCTTCCCAGTTCGCAAATCTATGCTGTATGTCCCCCCGGAAGGCCCTTGCCGACCAAGGTTCGGGCGTTCATCGACTTCCTCGTGAAGCGCTTTTCCCAATAGCTGCTGCCGACTGGCGCCAGTCACGTTAGGCTAGTGGCACTTTTCAGCAGACGGATACCGCAATGTCCACCGAGATTCATGCACTGTTCGCCGAAGAACCCCTCACCGCCACAGAGGCCCGGCTACTCGGCAGCCTGATCGAGAAGCAAGCCACCACGCCCGAGGCCTATCCGCTGACCCTCAACGCCCTGGTGCTGGCCAGCAACCAGAAGACCAGCCGTGAGCCCGTGATGAACCTGAACCCCGGCCAGGCTGGTCAGGGAATGCGCAGCCTGGAGGCCCGTGGGCTGGCAAGGCTCGTCATGGGTAGCCGCGCCGACCGCTGGGAACAGCGCGCGGACAAGACGCTGGAGCTTGTGCAGCCGCAGCTGATTTTGATCGGTTTGCTGCTCCTGCGTGGCCCGCAAACCCTCAGCGAGCTGCTTACCCGTAGCAATCGCATGGCCGACTTTGACGATACCGAGCACGTCCGCCATCAGCTCGAGCGCCTGATCGGCCGCGGCCTAGCCACGCTGCTGCCGCGCCAGAGTGGCCAGCGTGAGGATCGCTATATGCACCTGATGGGTGATCCGGCTGACCTCGAAGCGCTGCTGGAGGCCCGTGCCAGCATGCCCGAGCGTGCCGAGTCCCGCGCCGCCGCGGATGCCCGGATCGACGAACTGGAAGCCCGCGTCGCCGAGCTGGAAGCGCGCCTGGCCCGCCTCGAACAGGCGGATTGACCACCGTGGGGTGCTGGCTGTCCGTCCATGTCGCCCCGACGATTTCCACCCCGTGCCCGACCTGCGATCCTGTGGGGCACCGTGAAGCATTCGCCATGAGGTACCCATGAAGATCAGTTCGGACTTCGACAGCGGCAACATCGAAGTGATAGATGCCAGCAACCCGCACCAGGTGCTGCTTGCCATGCGCCCGGACCTGAAGAGCCACCACTTCCAGTGGTTCCATTTCAAGGTCGAGGGACTCAAGCAGGGCGAACGTTATGGCTTCAGCCTGACCAACGCTCCGCAGTCCGCGTACAGCCATGCCTGGACCGGTTATAACGCTGCCGCCTCCTATGACCAGGTCAACTGGTTCCGCGTGCCGAGCAGCTTCGACGAGAAGGGGCTGCACTTCAGTCTGGAACCGACCCACGAGCAGATCTGGTTCGCCTATTTCGAGCCCTACAGCCGCGCTCGCCACGACTGGCTGGTCAGCGAGGCCTTGGACAAGGCCGGCGCCGAGGTGGTTGCCGTCGGCAAGAGCATCGAAGGACGTGAGATTCCGCTGCTGTGCATCAGCCGTAATCCCAACGCCAAGCGCAAGGTCTGGATCATCGCCCAGCAGCATCCTGGCGAGCACATGGCCGAGTGGTACATGGAAGGTGTGATCGAACGCCTACAGAAAGGCGATGACACCGAACTCGATGCCCTGTTGCAGAAGGCCGACCTTTACCTGGTTCCGAACATGAACCCGGACGGCGCCTTCCGTGGCCATCTGCGCACCAACGCCGCCGGCAAGGACCTCAACCGCGCCTGGCAGTCGGCCAACGACACTGAAACGCCTGAGGTTTTCTTTGTCCAGCAGCAAATGCGCAAGATCGGCGTCGACCTCTTCCTCGACATCCACGGCGACGAGGAAATCCCCCATGTGTTCACTGCCGGCTGCGAGGGAAACCCCGGCTACAGCCCACGCCTGGAGTTCCTGGAAAGCGAGTTCCGTCAGCGGCTGGTAGCTGTGGGTGCCGAGTTCCAGACCCAGTTCGGCTATCCACGCGACGAACCGGGCCAGGCCAACACCACCTTGGCCTGCAACGCCGTCGGGATGGCTTTTGACTGCCTGTCGTTCACCATCGAAATGCCCTTCAAGGATCATGACGACAATCCCCACCCGCATACGGGCTGGAACGGCGCTCGTTCCAAGCGCCTTGGCAAGGATGTGCTGTCGGTCATTGCCGCGATGGTGGATCGGTTGCGTTAAGTCCGCGTCCTGGCCTCTCTCCCGGCCAATCTCCCTGAAGTGGAGGGGGGCCGGAAGATAAGGTTGCTTGCGCCGCTCCTCAGGCCCCGAACCCGATGAGGCCCCTCATCATGTCCAACACCTGCGAACTCTTTTCCCGTCAGTCCGACGCCTACCGCGCCAACCGCCCGACCTACGACCCCGCACTATTCGCCTGGCTCAGCCAACAGGCGCCGGACCGTACTCTGGCCTGGGACTGCGGCTGCGGCTCTGGCCAGGCTACTGTCGACCTGGCGCGACATTTCGAGCGGGTGGTGGGAACCGATGTGAATGCCCAGCAGTTGGCGAAAGCCGAGGCGGCGGCGAACATCGAGTACCGCTGCGAGCCAGCCGAAGCGACGTCGCTGACGAATGCCAGCGTTTCGCTGACCGTGGTCGCCCAAGCGCTGCATTGGTTCGATCTCGATCGGTTCTACGCAGAAGTGCGGCGTGTATCCCAGCCTGGCGGCCAGTTGGCGGTGATTTCCTACAATCTGCTGCAGATCACGCCGGAGCTGGATGTGCTGGTCAATCGTCTCTACTACGACATCCTCGGGCCTTACTGGGCGGAGGAGCGCAAGCACGTCGAACAGGGCTATCGGACCTTGCCATTCCCCTTCGAACGCATCGAGGTGCCGGTCTCCACGTTGAACGCCCGCTGGGACCTGGCTCGGTTACTCGGTTACCTGGAAAGCTGGTCCGCCCTGGCGACTTACCAGGCCACCCATGGCCGCAATCCCCTGGACTCACTACGAGCACAGTTCGAAGCTGCCTGGGGTAAGCCGGGTGCCTTGCGCGAGGTGAGCTGGCCGCTGACGGTCAATCTCGGGCGGGTGCCGAGCCCACGGTCCTAGACCGCGATGGAGAGTGCGCCGCGCGCACCAGATTCGGCATAGGTAACTCATGGTGCACCCGGCGCAGCTGAGTGGGCGAATTCATTCGCGAAGGGCAGCCACTGCGACCCCCCACTGCAGAGTGGGCCTATCCCAGGCTATCCGGATCACCGCAGTACATCTGAATGCGCGAGCGCAGCCAGCGTTCGGCCGGGTCGTTATCCTGAGCGCCGCGCCAGGCCATGGAGAGTTCGAACGCCCGCGTGGGCAGCGGTGGATCTTCAGCGCGCAGGCCGCCTGCGGAAGTCAGGGCTGCGGCGGTGTAGTCGGGTACCATCGCCACCAGGTCGGTGCCGGCGAGCAGCGTGCCAAGGCCGTTGAATTGGGGAACGGCCAGCACGACCCTGCGTTGCCGGCCCACCTTCGCTAATTCTTCGTCGACGAAACCTGCCAGGTCGCCGGCAAAGGACACCAGTGCATGGGGGCGTTCGCAATAATCGTCCAGTGACAGGGCGCCCGGAACCGCGTCTGCCCGTAGCAGCTTGGGCTTGGAACGCCGCAAAGTCTTGCGCTTGGCGTTCGCGGGAAGCTCCTCGGTATAGCTGACACCAACGGAAATCTCGCCTGAGGCCAGCAGGTTGGGCATCAGCAGATAGTTGGTGCGGCGCACTACCAGCACCACGCCGGGCGCTTCGGCTCGCAGGCGGCGGAGTAGGGCGGGAAGCAAGGCGAACTCGACATCGTCCGAGAAGCCAACGCGGAACACTGCGGTGCTGGTGGCGGGGTCGAAATCTGCGGCGCGGCTGATGGCGGTGGAGATGGAGTCCAGCGCTGGCGTGAGCAGGGAGTAAATCTCGATCGCTCGCGCCGAAGGTTCCATGCTCCGGCCGGTACGGACGAATAGCGGGTCGTCGAACAATGTGCGCAGGCGGGCGAGCGCGGCGCTGATCGCTGGCTGGCCGAGGAAAAGCTTCTCGGCGGCGCGCGTAACGCTGCGCTCGTGCATGAGCGTCTCGAATACGATCAAAAGGTTGAGGTCAACCTTTCGCAGGTCGTTCCGGTTCATGGAATCATCCGTAATTAATGTGTGAAAGGTGAAGGCCCTGCGCGCTGACGTCAAGGTTCGCATCATCCGCGTTCATGACAACTATTGATGGGCACGGGTGGTTTTGTGTTCTAAGCCCGGATAAAGTCCGGGGCTATAAAGAGCCAAAAGGCGAGGTATGTGATGTCCCGCATGATCCGTTTCCATCAATTCGGTGGCCCCGAAGTGCTCAAACTGGAAGAGCTGCCGAGCCCTGTTCCGGGCCCGGGTGAAGTTCTGGTACGCACTCAGGCCCTGGGTGTGGGCTGGAAGGACGTGCTCTGGCGGCAGAACCTGGCGGCTGAGCAGCCGACCCAACTTCCATCTGGCTTGGGCTTCGAGCTGGCGGGTGTGGTCGAGGCCGTCGGTCCCGGTGTCGATGACCTTGTTCCTGGCACGCCCGTGGCCAGCTTTCCTGCCAGTACGCCGAACCGTCATCCGGCCTGGGGTGACCTCGTGGTGATGCCGCGCAATGGCCTGGTTGCTTATCCCGATACCCTGACGCCCATCGAAGCTTCTGTGCATTACACGCCGCTGCTGATGGCCTATTTCGCCCTGGTGGACCTGGGTGGGCTCAAGGCTGGCCAGCATGTGCTGATCACCGAGGCTGGGCACTGCCTGGCGCCACAGACCGTGCAACTGGCCAAGGCACTGGGTGCAAAGGTCATTGCCTCGACCAGTCATCCGGAGAGCCGTGCGTTCCTTCGCGAACTGGGTGCCGACAAGATCATCGTGACCGAGGAGCAGGATCTGGTCCTCGAAATCGAGCGCATCACCGAAGGCAAGGGCGTCGAAATCGTGCTCGACCAGTGCGCCGGCCAGCAGCTGAAACTGCTGGGTGATGTTGCCGCTACGCGTGGCAAACTCATTCTCTACGGTGTCAACGGCGGCAATGACGCCGCGTTCCCAGCCTGCGCCGCATTCAAGAAGCACCTGCAGTTCCATCGGCATTGCGTGCTGGACTTCACCGGTTCGCCTGAAATGGGCATCGAGCCCAACGAAGCGCTGGTCAAGCGCGCCCTGGAGCACATCAACCAGCTGACTCGCGACCAACTGTTGAAGCCGCCGATTGATCGCGTGTTTGCCTTCGAAGACTTCGCCGATGCCAACCGATACATGGAGACTTGCCCTCCGGGTGGTCGCGTGGTGATGCAGGTCGCCGACTAATCCAGCGGGCCGTAGGGTGGTTGCGAAGTGCAGTGAAGCCCAAGACAGGATCGGTTCCCTTGTTGGGTTTTGCCTTTGACCCAGCGCCAGCCTACGGTTTCAGATATCGGGCAGTTTGCCGCGCGAGGCGGCAGAGAGGATAGCCGGATTCTGCTGGATTCTTGCCTGATCCTCCTAGGCCGCTGCCCAGCGCGAGACGCGAGGGCAGGGCTTGGATAAAGTTGGCCCATCGTTGCCCGGGGTCGAGACCATGAATCCACAAGCCTCCCTTGCGCCAATACAGAGCCTGGCGGCCGCGCCACAGCAGCATGAGCTGGTGCGTTTGATTGATCGATTCACTGGACAGGACGGCATCCGTCCCACGGCTATCCACGGCTTGACACTGTACCGCGCATCGCTCCCAAGCGAGCCTCTTCATTGCCTGTACGAGCCCGCTGTCGGTCTGGTGGTGCAGGGGCGCAAGCAAGTGCTGCTGGGCGAGGAGCGCTATCTGTACGGCCCGTCGCAGTACCTGGTGGTGTCGCTTGACCTGCCGGTGATCGGCCAGGTCATCGAGGCCAGCACCGAGGTTCCCTTTCTCAGCTTGCGGCTGGACCTGGACCCGGCGGAAATCGGCAGTCTGCTGATGGACCTGGATATCCCAGCGCCAGACGTCCAGGGCTGTCCGCGCGGCATGGCCGTGAGCGGTCTGGGCGCTCCCTTGCAGGATGCTGTACTGCGGATGCTGCGTCTGCTGGACAACCCTGAAGATATTCCTGCACTGCTGCCGCTCATTCGCCGGGAAATCCTCTACCGCCTGCTACGCGGCGAGCAGTGTGCACAGTTGCGCCAGATCGCCAGCAGTGGCACGCAGGGGCACCGCGTCAGTCGGGCGGTCAACTGGCTCCGGCAGAACTTCCACCAGCCCCTGCAGATCGAACGTCTGGCCAGCGAGGTGAACATGAGCACGTCGTCGCTCCACCATCATTTCAAGGCTTTGACGGCCATGAGCCCGCTGCAATTCCAGAAACAACTGCGCCTGCAGGAGGCACGCCGGTTGATGCTGGTGGAGGCCCTGGATGCCGCCAGCGCCGGTAGCCGCGTGGGATACGAGAGCCCGTCGCAGTTCAGCCGCGAATACAGCCGGGTGTTCGGCGCGCCGCCGATGCGCGATATCGCACGATTGCGCCAGAGCGCCTGAAACGCGCCGCCGGCTGCGCCAATCGGCGGCGAAGATCCGACTAGCTTGGAAAAAACCGTGCCGAGCCGGGTTCCTCCGGCCGGTGAACTGTAGCCATCCCGACAGAGGTTGGACGCCTGATGATTACCCTTAACCTGAATGGCAAGGACCACGAACTCGACATTCCAGCGGATATGCCCCTGCTGTGGGCGCTGCGTGATGTCGCAGAACTCACCGGTACCAAGTACGGCTGCGGCATGGCGCTGTGTGGCGCCTGCACGGTGCACGTGGAAGGCCAGCCAACGCGGGCCTGCATCACCCCGGTATCGGCCGTGGTGGGCAAAAAAGTCACCACCATCGAAGGCGTTGGCCAGGACCCGGTGGGTACGGCGGTCCAGGCGGCCTGGCGCAAGCTCGATGTGGTGCAGTGCGGTTACTGCCAGTCCGGGCAGATCATGTCTGCCACGGCCTTGCTCAAGGCGAACCGTGCACCGAGCGATGCTGACATCGACGCGGCCATGGGCGGCAACATCTGCCGCTGTGCCACCTATGTGCGGATTCGTGCCGCCATTCATGAAGCCGCCAGCACGCTGGCTTAAGGAGAATCGTCATGGGCAAGTTCGAGCGTGAATCAGTGGCGGACAATGGAATTCTCAATGTCAGCCGGCGTACTTTCCTGCAGGGCAGTGGTGGGCTGGCCCTGGGGGTGTTCTTCGCGCCGCTGATGCGTGGTGGGGAAGCACTGGCCGCGCCGGAGGGCTTTGTGCCAAATGCTTTCGTGCGCATCGGCAATGATGGCCGCGTCACCGTCCTCGCCAAGCACCTGGAGATGGGGCAGGGCAGTTATACCGGACTGGCAACCTTGCTGGCCGAAGAGCTGGATGCCGATTGGGCACAGGTGCGGGTGGAAGGCGCGCCTGCTGATGCGGCGCTCTACAAGAATCTGGCTTTCGGCACCATGCAAGGGACTGGCGGCAGTTCCGCCATGGCCAACTCTTTCGAGCAGATGCGCAAGGCAGGTGCCAGTGCCCGCGCGATGCTGGTCGCGGCTGCCGCCAAAGAGTGGCAGGTGCCGGTCGATAGCATCGAGGTCAGTCAGGGCGTGGTCAGCCATCCGGGCTCTGGCCGCAAGGCCGGGTTTGGTGAGCTGGCCGATGGCGCGGCCAAACAACCCATCCCGACCGATGTGAAACTGAAGGACCCAAAGGACTTCAAGCTGATCGGCAGGGCCCAGCTCAGTCGCAAGGACAGTGTGGACAAAACCGACGGCAGCGCCATCTTCACCCAGGACATCAAGCTGCCTGGCATGCTGGTGGCCGTAGTTGCCTACCCGCCGCGCTTCGGTGGCGTGCCAAAGGCCGTGGATGCCGCCAAGGCCAAGGCAGTGCCGGGTGTCGTGGAAGTGGTCCAATTCACCGACACACCGCATGGGCGTGCCGGAGTGGCGGTGCTGGCGAAAAATACCTGGGCCGCGCGCCAAGGGCGCGATGCGTTAGTGGTGGAGTGGGACGAGAGCAAGACGTTCCGCTTGGGCAGCGAGGAGATCCTGGTCCGCTATCGTGAGGCTCTGAGCAAGGAGGGGTTGCTTGCAGCGAAGCGCGGAGATGCCAACGCCGCTCTTGCAAAGCCAGCCAAGGTGATCGAAGCCGATTTCGAGTTCCCCTACCTGGCGCACGCGGCGATGGAGCCGATGAATTGCCTGGTCAAGGTTTCCGATGGCCAATGCGAAGTCTGGAATGGTGAGCAATTGCAAACCGCAGACCAACTGAGCATCGCCAAGTACCTGGGCATCCCGGTGGAGAAGGTCAGCCTGACCCAGCTGTATGCCGGCGGTAGCTTCGGTCGCCGCGCCAGCCCGCAGTCGGACTACCTGCTAGAGGCCGTTGCGATCACCAGGGCGGCGCGGGCCAAGGGCCACGACGCGCCGGTGAAACTGGTATGGACCCGCGAGGACGATACCCGCGCCGGTTATTACCGGCCGGTCTACGTGCATCGTGCGCGACTGGCACTGGATGAGCAGGGCATGCTCCAGGCCTGGCACCATCGCCTGGTGGGCCAGTCCATCGGCAAAGGCACGGTGTTCGAGGGGGGGCTGGTCAAGGACGGTGTCGACCATACCTCGGTGGAGGGACTGTCGAACCTTTCCTATGAGGTACCCAACCTTCAGGTGGAGCTGCACACGCCCGAGGATATCGGTGTGCCCATTCAGTGGTGGCGCTCCGTCGGGCATACGCACACCGCCTATGCGGCCGAGGTGCTGATCGACACGGCGGCATCGGAGGCCGGGAAAGACCCATACGAGTACCGCCACGCGTTGCTGGCGAAGCACCCGCGCCACCGTGCGACCCTGGAGCTGGCCGCGCAGAAGGCAAGCTGGAATACGCCGCTGGCGCCTGGCACTGCCGGGGAGAAGCGCGGTCGAGGCATCGCCGTGCATGAGTCTTTCGGGTCGTTCGTGGCCCAGGTCGCGGAAGTGACGGTCAAATCTGACGGCAGCTACAAGGTGGATCGCGTGGTGTGCGCTGTGGATTGCGGCCTGGCGATCAACCCTGATGTGATCAAGGCGCAGATGGAAGGTGGTATCGGCTTTGGCTTGGCAGCGGCGCTGCACGGTGCCATCACGCTGAAGGATGGCGTGGTCCAGCAGTCGAACTTCCACGACTTCCAGGTACTCAGGATCAACGAAATGCCGGCGGTGGAGGTGCACATCGTGCCATCAGCCGAGGCGCCCACGGGCGTGGGTGAGCCGGGTGTTCCGCCCATTGCACCAGCCGTGGCCAACGCCTTGCACGCGGCGGTCGGTCAGAGGCTTCATACGCTCCCGTTCCCCCGGCAACTCAAGGTGTGAGGGGCTCTGCGGTGAGATCAGCTGGCCTCGCCGCAGATCAGCTCCCGCAGGGCCTTGCGTTCGGCGATTGGCGTAGGCGCCTGGCGAACTGCCAGGCTGCCGTCCTCCAGGCTTACCGCCACTTCGGTCTCGAAGCGCAGGCGCAAGTCGTCCACGGTCACGTGGGTGACCTGGTACAGCTGTTCAGCAAGCTTCTGGTCGGCGGACATGTCGGTTGCCTCGAACCTGTTGGCCGAATGGCCGATGGCGCTAGATTGCCGGCAGGGAGTCGAGGAGGAAATTGATTCGGCCTGATGGTGGCCATCACTGGAATCGATTGCGCCCTGGTGCAGCGGTTGTGGGGCTTCTCTGTGCTAGCGGAGCGCCGCTGGCCCACCCTACAGACCGCAGCCCGGACTTCAGTCCGGGGCTGCCGCCGGTGGGCCTGGAGGAGGTGGCGGGATCTACTTGGATAGCAGCATCGCCAGCTCGTCGACCTCTTCTGCCCAGTCCGAATCCTCCTGCAAGGCCTCGCGCAGGAAGGTGGCCTGGGCAGGGGTCCAGAAGGGGGCATCGGCTACGGCCAGGCCTGCGGTGAGACGATGGCTGGCAATGAACTCCTCGATCTCGGCCTTGCTGGAGGCCAATCCAAGCTGTTGGAAAAGGGTGCCGAGGTTGTGCTGGCTGGTGTCCATGACGAAGCTCCGTTGGCGGAAAACGTAGGGGAGACGTCAAAGGACTATAGACCTTGGACGATCCGGCGACGGCAGCTTGCTGAAGGTCGTGGATGCGATCCAAATCACGAAAGTCGTGAGGAAAGTACGGAACTGGGAAAGACCCAATTGTTCAAATGGGGCTATCTGCAGCTGACTGGCGGGACATTGGGCGGTCAGCCTGTCAGTGTCCCCCTGGTCCGGCAGTTCCCGCTGGGTTGCCCCTGGTACACGGAGTCACTTCATGAAAATCAGCACGAAACTCACTCTGGCCGCTCTACTGGCTCTGCCTTTGACAGGTTGCCTGCAGCAGGGATCGGAAGTCGATCAGGCAATGCTTTGCACCTACACCACCGATGCTGAGGCGAAGCTGTGCAAGGCCGGCCAAATGTCCTGGTTCAAGGCAGCACGAGCGGGCAATCCACAATTGCCGCTTAGCGTGGCAGCGGCCTACTGCGACTTCAACCATCCGGTGATGTACAACGAGGCTGGCGTGATCTGCGTCTTTACCGACAAGCGCCTGAACCTGGTCAAGCAGTAAAAGCGGGGTATATCCGCAGCGCCTGGACACGCCCGGCGCTGCGAAGGGCTGGCGCGGTGAGTCAGCGCTTGCCCATCGAGCGGCGGGTGCCACGTGGCGCGGGGCCGGGACGTTGTCCGCGATCGTGGGACTTGAAGCCCTGGTACCAAGGGGCGCTCTGTTTCTTGGCGGCGGGTGCGGGCGCGGTGGATTCGCCTTCGGCCTCGGTCGCCGGGTTCTGCGGAATGAGTTGGTCTTCGGTGGTCATGCTGTGCTTGCCGTGAATCGCCGGCCCGGGTTTGGGCCAAGGGCGCGCATAATACCGCAGAACGCCACGGACCCCTAGATTGCACCTGCGCCTGTCATCGGTAGTGACTAGTATCCAGTTGCCGGTCGTCCTGATGGGGCTGGAAAGCCGGGGCTGCAGGCCCCGAACTGATTTGACCAGGGGCTTTGGGGGAGGGGACAGGTGCCGATCTTCGATAAAAATGCGCTCAACGAGGGCGTTCCGCGTCGTGAGGTGTTGGCGTGGGCGACCTACGATTTCGCCAATTCCGGATACACCACCGTCGTCCTGACTGCAGTGTTCAACGCTTACTTCGTGGGGGTTGTGGCTCGCGACCTGAGCTTTCCGACCTTGCTCTGGACCCTGGCGGTCGGGTTCTCCAGCATTCTGGTGTTTTTCCTGCTCCCTGTGCTGGGGTCATATGCCGACGTGCACGCCCGCAAGAAGGAAGTGCTGGCCGTGGTCACCTGCGGGTGCGTCCTGGCCACGGCTGCGCTCGCCTTGGCCGGCCCGGGAGATGTTGCCGTCGCGATGGCTGCGGTGATCGTCTCGAACCTGTTGTTCCAGGCGGGTGTGGCGCTCAACAGTGCCTTCCTGCCCGAGCTGGCCAAATCGAGCGCGTTGGGCAAGGTTTCCGGCTGGGGCTGGAGTTTTGGCTACCTGGGAGGGCTGTTCTCCCTGGGCTTGTGCCTGGGCTATGTGACCTCCGCCCAAGGGCGGGGCGAGCCGGCCGAGGCCTACGTACCCATTACCATGCTGATCGTGGCCCTGGTCTACGGACTGGCCGCCATTCCCATGTTCATCTGGCTCAAGGAACGCGCCCGGCCGCAATCGGGCATCGCGGCGACCGGGGCGCTGGGTCAGTCGATTCGGCGAATGTGGGAGACCTTGCGCAACATTCATCGCTTTCGGGACTTCGGCTGGCTGCTGGCATGCGGCTTGTGCTACCAGGCGGGCATTGCGGTGGTGATCGCCCTTGCGGCCATCTATGCCCAGGAAGTGATGAACTTCACGGTGACCCAGACGATGCTGCTGATTCTTCTGGTCAACGTCACCTCTTCCATCGGTGCTTTCGCCTTCGGCTATGCACAGGATCGGCTTGGTCATCGCCGGGCCCTGGCTTTCACCCTGGTCGGATGGGTGTTGATGGTTTCGATCGCCGCACTGTCCACAGCGGTTGCGGCATTCTGGATAGCGGCCAACATCGCTGGGTTGTGCATGGGCGCGAGCCAGTCGGCGGGGCGTGCACTGGTCGGTTATCTCGCCCCGGAAACGCGGCGGGCCGAGTTCTACGGGCTGTGGAACTCCGCCGTTGGGGTGTCGGCGATCATCGGGCCGCCCACATACGGGCTGGTGACCTGGGTGACGAACAACGACCACCGCCTGGCTATCCTGATTTGCGGCCTCTACTTCGTGCTCGGTCTGGCTCTGCTCGGCAAGGTTGATGTCGAGCGTGGTCGAGTCGCCAGTTTGCCTGCCCAGGCGTAAACCTGGGCAGGCAAGTTTGCTCAGGCGTTGGCGTCCTTCGGTGGATTTGGCCAGGCGGCGTGGTCCACGCGCAGGTCGACGTGGTTGATGGCGGACATGATATGGTCAGGCTCCGTGAGGGCCGGTGCCATGGTCCAGCGGTCGATGGGTTCGTTGCCGATGCGCACCATGCCGGTGTGGGTGAATTGATTGCGGTCCACTTCCGGTTCGACGTCGTAGAAGCCGAGGCTGTAGCGTAGCGCCCGGATATCTTCCGGCGTTCCGGTGAGGAACTGCCAGCCGGGCCCGATGCGGAACTTGTCGATGTATTCCTTCAGGTGCCGGGGCTGGTCCAGCTCCGGCTGCAGGGTGATCGAGTACATGAAGACGTCCCGCCCCAGGCGGTCGCCCAGCAGCTGCTGGACCCTGCGCAGGTTGGCGGTGGCGGTGGGGCAGGTGTTTCCGCAGCTCGTGTACATCATGTTGAGCACGACCACTTTGCCGCGGATCAGGTCATCATAAAAGCTCACCTTCTTCCCTTCATGGGTGAACACCGGGACATTCGGGAACTTGTCGCCGAGGGTGCGCTGGCGGCTTTCACGCTCGTTGGTTCTGCCGTACGCGCCCAAGGCCAAAAGACCCAGTGCGCCAACTCCCAGGCCGCCGAGCAGGTTTCTACGAGTGTTCATCTCAATCTCTCCGGCCCCGGCTGCCCGGGGCATGGCTCAGGCCTGTACGACGTCGAAGCGCAGCATCATCGCGTGGTCTTCATGGATCAGGTTGTGGCAGTGCATGACGTATTTGCCGACGTAATCACGGAAGCGGATGAGGATCCGAACGGTTTCATTCTCATGAATGACATAGACATCCTTGCGGCCTTGCTCGTAGGCCGGAATGGGAAGTTGTTGGCCATTGCGGACTCGCGAGAGGATTCGGCCTTCCTCAAGGTGAATATGGATGGGGTGGGACCAGCCATCATTGATGTTGACCAACTCCCAGACCTCGAAGCCCCCCTTGGGTATGCTGAAGCGCGGCCCAGTAACATTGACGAACTGTCCATTGATGGCCCACATGTTGTTGGACCGATCGAAGATGAATCGTCGAACCGGGGCTGCGGCGACTTGGGCTGCGGTGTAGGTTGGCAGGGGCCGCAAGTTGGCTGGCACCATGCTCAGGTCCTGGCTGGTAGGCCAGCGATCGACCACGATCTTCAGCACCCGCACGCCAGTGTCGCGGATGTCTTTGGGCCCGCGCGTCTCTTCCTGGCGCATCCGGTTGACCAGATACAGCGTGGTACCCACCAGGTACTTGGAGAAGTCGACCACGATATCGGCACGCTCTGCCACACCGAGGGTCACGATGTTCTGATTCAACAGTGGCTTGGGTAGCAGGTTGCCGTCGTTGGCGATGTAGGTGAATGTTTGTTTGACGTTGCTCCCGTTGACCAGGGAAAAGGCGTAGAAACGGCTCGGCCCGGCATTGAGGAAACGGAAGCGATAACGGCGCCTGGCAACTTTGAGCACGGGTTCGATCATGCCATTGACCATCACCTTGTCGCCGAGCACGCCTTCAGGGTTGACCTGGTCGTAGTATAGTTTTCCAGCGGCATCGAAACGGCGGTCGGCAAACGCTAGCGGGTAGTCGTACGGATGGCTGGGCAACCGAAGGGCGCCGGGTGTAGGGTCGGCCTCATCGCCCGAGTCCAGATGGTCGTATAGCAGGTAGAAGCCTACCAGGCCGCGGTAGAGGTTGGGTGATGTGAAGTCCAGGGTGTGGTCGTGATAGAAGAGTGTTCCTAGAGCCTCGCGATAGTCGCCGATGTTGTCCTGCAGGTCTTCGAAGCCGGCACAAACGTTGGGGTAGAAGTGGTCCTTGAACTTGCCTTTGGTGGTCAGCGTTGGGCCAGCCTTGTTCGGGCTGTAGTAGTCACCCGGGAAACCATCGCTTTCGGAACCGCAATGCAGGTTGTGCAGGTGCGTCGATATCTCGGGAGTGCCGAAGCCGACATGATTTTGCGGCAGGTCGTTGTAGATGCGGCAAAGCACTGGCTTGCCATAATGCCCCATGACCGTCGCGCTGAACTCTTTGTCGGGCGTGTTGCTTCCTCGATAGACCCAAACAGGCTGGGGAGGATAGGCCGGATTGAAGACCCAATTGGGGCGTTCCACGGCACGCAGTTCGTAGTACTCCGCGTACGGAAAGAATTTGTTCCAGTATTGATGGGGCGCCCGCCCGGCTTCGCCGCCGGCGGTGTTGGCCGTTTGCGTTGGCGCCGGCGTCAGGGTCGTGGTGCCGGCCAGTGGCACGATGGCCTTTGGCAGCTCCATGACCCAGGGAATAGTGGCTGGGCTCGGGGGTAGCAGCGGGGCCGTGCTTTCATCATCATCGTCACCCGCGAAACTGGTGCTGGCAGAAATGATCGCTGGCGCGGCAATCGTTGCGGCGGAAACCTTGAGGAATGAGCGCCGCGCATCGTCTGTCTGCTTATCGTTATTGTCGTCAATCGGTCCAGCAGTCTTGCCTTTCATGGATGTGCTCCACCTCCCCGAAAGCCAATCAGCATGAGCAGCTCACCCTGCATGCCGTGCTCCAGGGCTTTTCCTCCCCACCGCTCACACATTTGACGGGCCGCTAAAAGACCAGCAAACGGCCAACACGCCAATAATTCGACTAAAGACCGTCAAGTTAGGGCGTGCAATTGGTGAAATGACAATTATTCGTCGATTTCTCTTCTCGGCGGGGCACGGCACTAGGGATGGCGACAAGTGTAACGAGATATGTCTCGAAGACGTGCGGCGGCGATTGGGCGGCAGGCGGTAGGGGGCTCTGGAGCGGGAGTGAGCCGCCCGGGAGATGGGGTCCCGGACGCACTCGGAAGGCCCGTCAGGATAACGGATATACCCTGCTGGCCCTTGCTACTTTCACTTGCTGTACTTGGAGCGGAAGAGGGCGATCTGCTTCTCCGGCTTCGGCTCTTCCTTGGCCAGGACGTAGACCACGCGCTCGCCGTTCGGACCGCCGCCGATATCGACATAGCTGAAGGTTGGTTCACCGATCTTGTACATGTCCATCATGTCGCCGTAGCGGCTGAACACATAGATGATGCCTTCCTCGTCGCGCAGCTCGCCGTAGAAAGGTTGTGCCGGCGGCAGGCTGACGTCGAGGAAGCGCTTGACGGACAGCGTGTTCACATCCTTGCCCTGGTCGCCGGACTTGGGCACCAGAACGATGTCACGGCCAAACCCATCCTGCTTGCCAGTGCTCACTTTTGCCACTGCCTCGCCGCTATTGGCAAAGTCACGGTAGGCGGCGTAGTCGTCGAACAGGAACAGTTCCTTCTCGGAGCGAATCTGGTACCAGTCTTCGTTGTCCAGCGATGCGGCTTTGGCTGGCGCGGGAGCCTGGTTGCTGCAGGCGCTCAGTGCGGCTGCGAGCAGGGCTGTGGCGATCGGTTTGATCAGGGTCTTCTTGTTCATTGCAGGTCCTCCCCAGGAATGTGGAGCAGAGAATCTGCCTGCGGCGAGTGACTGATTGATGACGGGATTGTGTCGTGATGATTAAAGAGGTGGGGGCTTTTGATTCAGTGGGTTAGGGAGAGTTTTTGAAGTTGTGTGTCTCATTTAGAACGGCACACCCCCCCGAGTAAAGAAAAGGGCAAAGGCTCTCGCCTTCACCCTTGTAAAGGCCCTGCGCGTGGCAGGGCAGTCGAGGGGTTCTTGATTAGCCGCGGTAGTAACGCTGCGCCACGAAGGGTGTCTTGGCGACTTTCATGGGGATGCGCTTGCCGCGCACCATGGCCCAGACTTCGGTGTCAAGCGCCGCATGGGCGGTTTGCACGTAACCCATGGCCACCGGCGCGCCCAGGCTGGGGCCGAAGCCGCCACTGCTGACGCGCCCGATGACGGTACCGGCGGCGTCGACGATTTCCGCGCCTTCACGAACCGGCACGCGCTCCAGGGGGAGCAGGCCGACACGCTTGCTGGCGACGCCTTCGCGTTGTTGTTCGAAGATTTTTCCGGCGCCAGGGAAGTTGCCGGCACGCAGGCCGTCGATGCGGCGCGCCTTGGAGATGGCCCAGCTCAGGCTGGCTTCGATCGGCGTGGTGGCGGTGCTCATGTCATGGCCATAGAGGCACAGGCCGGCTTCCAGGCGCAGCGAGTCACGGGCGCCGAGGCCGATGGCCTGGACTTCCGGCTCCGCCAGCAAGGTGCGAGCCAGGGCTTCGGCCTGCTCGACCGGCACGGAAATCTCGTAGCCGTCTTCACCGGTGTAGCCGGAGCGGCTGACATAGCAGTCGACCCCTTGCAGGCGCACGCTGGCGAACTGCATGAAGGTCATGGCCTTCACCTCCGGCGCCAGGCGGCCCAGCACTTCGGCGGCCTTCGGCCCCTGCAGCGCCAGCAGCGCGCGGGTTTCGAACAAGGATTCGATCTGGCACTGCTCGCCGATGAACTGGCGCAGGTGGTCCAAATCCTGTTCCTTGCAGGCGGCGTTGACGACCAGGACCAGGTGATCGCCCGCATTGGCCACCATCAGGTCGTCGAGGATGCCGCCGTGCTCGTCGGTGAACATGGCATAGCGCTGCATACCCGCTGGCAGGTCGATGATGTCGACCGGTACCAGGCTTTCCAGGGCCCGGGCGGCATGCTCGCCACGCAGGATGATCTGGCCCATGTGCGAGACGTCGAACAGACCGGCCTGTTCGCGGGTGTGCAGGTGCTCCTTGAGCACGCCGAGCGGGTACTGCACCGGCATGTCGTAGCCGGCGAAAGGCACCATGCGCGCGCCGAGTTCGAGGTGCAGGGCGTGCAGCGGGGTTTTGGCGAGGATTTCAGTGGTCATGCATAAGCTCCGAACTGGTTGTTCCCTTCCCCCCTGGGAGAAGGTGGCCCTTGGGCCGGATAAGGGATGCCGGGAGCGAGACTGGGCTGGCCTTCACTCCCGGCCCCTCTCCCAATGAGAGAGGGGAGGTATCAGCATTCGATGATGTTCACGGCGAGGCCGCCGCGGGCGGTTTCCTTGTACTTGCTCTTCATGTCGGCGCCGGTCTGGCGCATGGTGCGGATCACCTTGTCCAGCGAGATGAAGTGCTGGCCATCGCCGCGCAGGGCCATGCGCGCGGCGTTGATCGCCTTCACCGAACCCATGGCATTGCGTTCGATGCAGGGCACCTGCACCAGCCCGCCGACCGGGTCGCAGGTCAGGCCGAGGTTGTGCTCCATGCCGATCTCGGCAGCGTTTTCCACCTGCTGCGGAGTGCCGCCCATGACTTCGCAGAGCGCGCCGGCGGCCATCGAGCAGGCCACGCCAACTTCGCCCTGGCAGCCGACTTCGGCGCCGGAGATCGAGGCGTTTTCCTTGTAGAGGATGCCAATGGCGGCGGCGGTGAGCAGGAAACGCTCGATACCATCGTCATTGGCGCCCGGGATGAAGCGGCTGTAGTAATGCAGCACCGCCGGCACGATACCCGCCGCGCCGTTGGTGGGCGCGGTGACCACGCGGCCGCCAGTGGCGTTTTCCTCGTTCACCGCCAGGGCGTAGAGGTTGACCCAGTCGAGCACGCTGAGGCTGTCGCGCAGGCTGGCTTCCGGGTGCTCGCTGAGCTGCCGGTAGAGCGCGGCAGCGCGGCGCCGGACCTTGAGGCCACCAGGCATGATGCCTTCCTTGCGGCAGCCCGTGGTTACGCAATCCTGCATCACCTGCCAGATCTTCATCAGGCCCGCACTGGTTTCCTCAGGGCTGCGCCAGGCCTTTTCGTTCTCGCGCATCAGGTCGCTGATGGAGAGCCCGGTGTCAGTGCAATGGGCGAGCATGTCCTTGCCGGATTTGAAGGGATAGCGCAGCGGCGTGCGGTCTTCGACGATGCGGTCCATGCCAGCGGCTTCCTCGTCCACCACGAAGCCGCCGCCCACCGAGTAGTACTCGCGGGAGCGGATCTGGATGCCGGCGTCGTCGAAGGCGCGGAAGATCATGCCGTTGGGGTGATAGGGCAAGGGTTTGCGGATCATCGCCAGGTGTTCCTTCTCGACGAAATGGATCGACTTTTCCCCGCCCAGGCACAGGACGCCACTCTCGCGGATGGCCGCCAGTCGAGCGTCGACACTTTCGGTGTCGACGGTATCGGGCTGTTCACCTTCCAGCCCCAGCAGCACGGCCTTGTCGCTGCCGTGACCCTTGCCGGTGGCGCCGAGGGAGCCATAGAGCTCGACTTTCAGGCGCTCGGTGTCAGCCAGCAGATTTTCCCGGCGCAGGCCGTCTATGAAGCGCGCGGCGGCGCGCATCGGGCCCACGGTGTGGGAGCTGGAGGGTCCGATGCCGATCTTGAACAGGTCGAAGACGCTGAGGGACATGTCGTGCTCCTGAGCTCGCGCTCGGCTCATGCTTACTAGTCAGCGTAGACAGCCGGGCGCATCGGGTCCGAAGACCCGACCGCCGAGTGGTAGAAACTCCCTGTAGGAGCGAGGGGGACGCCGAGTTCTTGCTCGCGAATGGCTCCGGCAGAAGCGCTTCGCCAGCAAGCTCGCTCCTACAACGGGCCGCCGTCAGGCGTCCTGATAGGCCTCGATGGACGGGCAGGCACAGACCAGGTTGCGGTCGCCGTAGACGTTGTCGACGCGGCCCACCGGCGGCCAGTACTTGGCCTCCACCAGACTGGCGGTCGGGTAGACGGCCAGCTCGCGGCTGTAGGGGTGGCGCCACTCACCGACCAGCTCCGCTGCCGTGTGCGGGGCGTTCTTCAGCGGATTGTCGTGGGCATCCAGCTGACCTTCCTCCACCGCGCGGATTTCTTCGCGGATGCGGATCATGGCGTCGCAGAAGCGATCCAGCTCTTCCTTCGACTCGCTCTCAGTCGGCTCGATCATCAGCGTGCCGGGTACCGGGAACGACATGGTCGGCGCGTGGAAGCCGAAGTCGATCAGGCGCTTGGCCACGTCGTCGACGCTGATGCCGCTGGTTTCCTTGAGCGGCCGCAGGTCGAGGATGCACTCGTGGGCCACCAGGCCATTGCTGCCGGTGTAGAGCACCGGGTAGTGCTCTTCCAGGCGACGGGCGATGTAGTTGGCGTTGAGGATCGCCAGTTGCGAGGCACGCTTGAGACCTTCGCCGCCCATCATGCGGATGTACATCCAGGTGATCGGCAGGATGCTCGCGCTGCCGAACGGCGCGGCGCTGACGGCGCCTTCCTTGCGCGCCAGGTGGCCCTGGCCGTGGCCGGGGAGGAACGGTGCCAGGTGCGACTTGACGCCGATCGGGCCGACGCCCGGGCCGCCGCCACCGTGGGGGATGCAGAAGGTCTTGTGCAGGTTCAGGTGCGACACGTCGCCGCCGAACTGGCCCGGCGCGCAGAGGCCGACCATGGCGTTCATATTGGCGCCGTCGATGTACACCTGGCCGCCGTTGTCGTGGATGATCGCGCAGATTTCGCGGATGCCTTCCTCGAACACCCCGTGGGTCGACGGGTAAGTGATCATCAGCGCGGCCAGACGGTCCTTGTGCTCTTCGGCCTTGGCCTTGAGGTCGGCGATGTCCACGTTGCCGCGGGCGTCACAGGCGGTCACCACCACGCGCATGCCGGCCATGCTGGCAGTAGCCGGGTTGGTGCCGTGGGCGGAGGCTGGGATCAGGCAGATGTCGCGCTGGTCGTCGCCACGGCTCTGGTGATAAGCGCGGATGGCCAGCAGGCCCGCGTACTCACCCTGGGAGCCGGCATTGGGCTGCAGGGACACCGCGTCATAACCGGTGGCCTTGCAGAGCATGGCTTCCAGCTCGGTGGTCAATTCCTGGTAGCCGGCGCTCTGCTCGGTGGGAGCGAAGGGGTGCAGGGAGCCGAACTCGGCCCAGGTGATCGGGATCATCTCGCTGGCGGCGTTGAGCTTCATGGTGCAGGAACCCAGCGGGATCATGCTGCGGTCCAGCGCCAGATCCTTATCCGCCAGCTTGCGCAAGTAGCGCATCAGCTCGGTTTCCGAGTGGTAACGGTTGAACACCGGATGGCTGAGGATGGCAGACTGGCGCAGCAGGGCAGCCGGCAGGCGGTTGGCAACGCTGGCGGCCAGATCGGCGAAAGCTGGCAGGGCCTGGCCATCGGCGAATACAGCCCAAAGCTGCTCGATATCCGCCTGAGTAGTGGTTTCATCCAGCGACAGGCCAACGCGGTCGGCATCGACTTCACGCAGGTTGATGTGCTGGGTGCGGGCCTTGGCATGCAGGTCGGCGGTCTTGGTGCCGGTGGCCAGGGTCAGGGTGTCGAAGAAGCTGGCCTGCTCGACGGCAACGCCCAGTTGGACCAGGCCCTGCGCCAGGATGGCAGTCAACTGGTGCACGCGCTGGGCAATGCGGGTCAGGCCTTTCGGGCCGTGGTAAACGGCGTACATGCTGGCGATGTTGGCCAGCAGGACCTGGGCGGTGCAGATGTTGCTGGTGGCCTTTTCGCGGCGAATGTGTTGTTCGCGGGTCTGCATGGCCAGGCGCAGGGCCGGCTTGCCGTGACGATCGATGGATACACCGACGAGACGGCCAGGCATATCGCGCTTGAAGGCGTCACGGGTGGCGAAGTAGGCCGCGTGCGGGCCGCCGAAACCCAGCGGCACGCCGAAGCGCTGCGCGCTGCCCAGGGCGACGTCGGCACCGAACTCGCCGGGCGGAGTCAGCAGAGTCAGGGCCAGCAGGTCGGCCGCGACGGCTACCAGGGCATTGGCGGCGTGGAAACGCTCCACCAGCTCGCGATAGTCGAAGATGTCGCCATCAGCCGTCGGATATTGCAGCAGGGCGCCGAAGTAGGTGCTGGCGTCGCTGATCTCGCGCTCGTCGCCTACGACCACTTCGATGCCCAGCGGCTCGGCACGGGTGATCAGGATTTCGAGGGTCTGCGGGTGGCAATGCCTGGAGGCGAAGAAGGCGTTGCTGGCCTTGTTCTTCGACAAGCGCTTGCAGAAGGTCATGGCTTCGGCAGCGGCGGTGCCTTCGTCCAGCAGGGAAGCGTTGGCCACCGGCAGGCCGCTCAGGTCGCTGATCAGCGTCTGGAAGTTCAGCAGGGCTTCCAGGCGGCCCTGGGAGATTTCCGGCTGGTAGGGGGTGTAGGCGGTGTACCAGGCCGGGTTTTCCAGCAGGTTGCGCAGGATCGGCGACGGCGTGTGGCAAGGGTAGTAGCCCTGGCCGATGTAGTTCTTGAACAGCTGGTTCTTCGCGGCGATGGCCTTGATCGCGGCCAGCGCTTCGGCTTCGCTCTGGCCGGCTGGCAGGTCGAGTACGGCAGTGCCCTTGATGCTGTCCGGGATCACGCTGGCGGTCAGCGCTTCGAGGCCCTGGTAGCCGAGCAGCTCGAGCATGGCCTGGATGTCGGTTTCGCGCGGGCCGATGTGGCGGGCGATGAACTCGTTGGTGGTGCCGAGGGCAGGGGTTTCGATGCTCATGGTCGTTCCTCAGCCGTTGGCTTTCAGCAGGTTTTCGTAGGCGGCCTGGTCCATCAGGGCATCAAGCACGCTGTTGTCAGCCAGTTGCATGCGGAAGAACCAGCCATTGCCCAGGGGCTCTTCGTTGACCAGTTCAGGGCTGTCGACCAGTTGATCGTTGGTTTCCACCACTTCGCCGTCGAGCGGCATCACGATATTGCTGGCGGCTTTCACGGACTCGAGCACCGCGACTTCCTCGCCCTTGGCATAGCCCTGGAGCTCGGGGAGTTGAACGAAGACCACATCGCCGAGGGCATCCTGGGCGTACTCGGTAATGCCGACGGTGACGCGACCGTCTTGTTCAAGGCGCAGCCATTCGTGGTCGGCGGTGAAACGCAATTCGCTCATCTTTAGTCCTCAACTCATATGTCGCGCCTGTTTCTTGTGCCAGGCGCTTAGCCCCGTACGCGGTCATGGCCGCGAACTGTTGCCCGCGCTTTAGCAAAGGGAGTGCCAGAAGCATGAAAGCCTTGTGTAACAAGGCGTTGAGGATATTTCTGAAGATTCTGCCTTAAATTTCCTGTACTGAAATCGATACAGGGGGGCGGGGGTTATTCGATCCAGCCTGTGGCAGGCCTTCACTGGCGCGGCTTCCAGCGATGTGTAGCGAAATCATTACGCTGTAGCGATTTCGATACAGGCTTGGGCTAACCAAAATTAATATTCTTATTTAACAGCAAGTTGAATGATATTAATGATGTTCTTGTTGAGGATTGCGAGGCTTCCGGGAGATGTGGGAGCGAATTCATCCGCGAATGGCCGCCTAGCTGCCTCGGAGGCCCAAGGTGAAGCCGCTGGCCTGCTTCGCGAAGAATTCGCTGCTACAGGGCAAGTCAAGTTTATGATGAGAATATCGCTTGTTTTTCAGTTAGATACTGGCTTTATCAAGAATCGACTTAAGCTTTCCCTGGGATTCCATATTTGCGCAACCGATGCGCGATGGCGGTATGGGATGTCTGCAGCCGCGCCGCCAACTGGCGGGTTGAGGGGTAATTGACGAAGAGCTTTTCCAGCAGTGCACGTTCGAAGTTCTCCATGGCCTCTTCCAGGCTGTTGACTTCGCCATCGTTCTGCCGCGCTACCGCAGTCCCAGCGATATCCAGATCACCAATCTCCACCAGATTGCCGTCACAGATGGCGGCTGCGCGAAAGATCACGTTCTGCAGCTGGCGCACATTGCCTGGCCAGCGGTTGGCCAGTAGCGCCGGGTAGGTTCCGGGCGCCAGGCGGCAGGTCGGGCGCTGAATCTGGGTGCAGGCCTGCTGCATGAAGAAGCGGGCGAGCAGCAGGATGTCCTGGCCCCGCTCACGCAGTGGCGGCACTTCGAGGTTAAGGACGTTCAGGCGGTAGAACAGGTCTTCGCGGAAACTGCCCTCGGTGACCATCTTTTCCAGGTTACGGTGGGTCGCGCTGAGGATGCGCACGTCGACCTTGATCTCGCGGTCGCCACCGACGCGACGGAAGCTGCCGTCGCTGAGGAAACGCAGCAACTTTGCTTGAAGATAGGGCGACATTTCGCCAATTTCGTCGAGGAACACCGTGCCCTGGTGGGCCAGCTCAAGCAGGCCGGGCTTGCCGCCCCGCTGAGCGCCGGTGAAGGCGCCAGGGGCGTAGCCGAACAGTTCGCTTTCCGCGAGGTTTTCCGGAAGTGCGGCGCAGTTCAGCGCCAGGAACGGCTGGTTACGACGAGTGCTGGCAGCGTGGCAGGCACGTGCTACCAGTTCCTTGCCAGTTCCGGTTTCGCCGCGGATCAGCAGCGGGGCGTCGAGGGCTGCCACGCGCTGGGCGCGGGCCTTGAGGGTGTTGATTGGCTGGGATTCGCCGAGCAGGGCGTCGAATCCTTCGGTAGTGTGATCGTGATGCAGGGCTGACAGTCGCTCGCCGATCCGATTGGGGAGATAGAGCGTCAGCAAGGCCCCGGCCAGGCGTTCGCCTTCGTTGATCGGAACGGCATCCAGCAGCAGCGCCTGGCCTTTGAGCGTGACCTCGCGCAGTGGCAGGCGGAAACCCTGTTCCAGCAAGGCGCAGTGGAGGCTGTCGTCACCGAACAGGCTGGCCAGGGGCTCGCCCTCGGGCTCGCGGCCGTAAAGGGCGATCAGCGCCGGGTTGGCCAGCAGCACGCGGCCATCGCCGTCCACCGCCAGCACCGGGTCGCTCATGGCGGCCAGCAATGCATCCAGCTGCAGGCGCCGACGCTGGCCGGGGAGGATGTCGACGATGGTCACCGCCTGCACGCCGCGTACCGCGTGCAAGGCATCGCGCAGCTCGTCGAGCACCTCGGGGCTAAGGGTCGGCGCGTCGATGTAGACGTTGGGCGGGACCATCTCAACGGCGTCGAGGTTCAGATTGCGGCCACCCAGCAGTGCCAGGACCTCCTGGGTGATGCCGACACGGTCGATAAAGGTGACGTGAATGCGCATGGAGAAGCTGGGTTGCCAAGACGAGGCGCGGATTATGCCCGGTCTGTCGTCCTTAGGTAACCGCCTGTCGTCCCCGGCGAATGCAGCAGGCGTTGTTTCAGATGCGAGCCACTGTGAACAGTAAGTTGGATGGCACCCTGTCTACCCACCACTGAATCCGCGTGAAGTGGATCAGTGAGCTGTGATCCTCCTCCCTATGCATTGCCCCGTGTGTCGGGTTGGGGGAGAAGGGTCAGAAATTCGTACGCCCATGAAAAAGCCCCGCATTGCGGGGCTTTCTTCTGCGCGGCTAATCAACATGTCAGGGACTTCTGGGCCCGGTCGATCACGTTCTGCAGACGATTGGCATTGCCATAATGCTCGGGGTACAGACGCTCGCTATGACGGGCGACACCATGCTCGTTGACGACGGTGAAGCTGAAGTTGCCGTTGCGGGCGGCGGTGATGTGGCAGGTGAACGGTGCAAATGCGTGGGTCAGGGTGCTGATTGCAGCTTGGGTCTTGTGATGGATGTTCATGGGTGTTGCTTCCTTCGAATTGCGGCTAATGCCGCCAGGCAATAGCTCCGAATCCGCTGAGCAATTGGCTCTGGACGGATGATCCTTATCGGAGCAAGTGAGCCGGTGTGAAGTTCCCGTTCTGGGATCAACGGCCGGCAGCTGGTACTTGGGATGCCAGGTGCTGCGCCGGGCAAGGGTCTGGCCTGGCTGGCAGTCCTGGTCAATCTACCGGGTGCTCATGACAGCTGTGCTTCATCGCCAAGGGGCGCTGGTCGCTGTCGGTGAGATTCCGGGGAGGCTATGTCCCTTTGACTTGGCAGCTCGTTGGAGAGTGCGTAGGGATCGGAAGGCCGGATTGACTTACAACTTGGTACAAACGCTGCGGAGTCTAACAGATTGGCACAGTGATTGCTAATCATGGCTGCCGCTATTGATTGAGGGGCAATTGGCTGATGTCAATCTCGGTTACCAGCGAGGTGCGAGTCGGCAGCGTGCGGGCGAGCAGGGGGCAATAACGCTCCAGGGACTGGATCAGGTCCCATTGCAGCTCAAGGTCCTGGCCGAGTTGGGTGATTCGATCGAGCAGGGGCAAGGACGCTGCCTGGAGGTTGCCGTCAGAGGAAGTCGTGAGATTGGCCGTGACTTGCGCAAGCAGCATGGTGACCGTGGTCATGTTGCGGGTGTTCAGCGCCAGGATATTCGCCAGCAAAGCGATTTCACTTGGTGGGATTTGTGATGAATTGATGTCCATTCGAACTCCTGATTGGCACCCTGGTTATATGGCGATACGCCATGACGGGCCTGATATGTCCTGCTTAACGATGGCGGCACGTCCACTGGGTGCGCCGGCTGATCTCTCACCTCGTTGTACGAAATCGGATACGAGCCATGCCTGTGGTCCGATATAGGTCGAAAGAAGCATTGCTGATAAGAGGGCACTGATCGAAGCTGGTTCCCTCGCTCAGGCGGCGTGACTGTGATGAACATCTCATTCGAACTTGGCCGTGCAGCTCCATCGACTACTGCTGAGATGAGGCAGGGCAATGGCTTACACCTGCGGCTGATATGCCAGCCTGGCGTGGACCTGGCGGCAGCCGTGCTGGAGGTGACAGCGGGAAGCTTTGATGAGCCGGTCGTTTATCCAGGTTTGGCGCATTTCCTTGAGCATCTGCTGTTCCTGGGGAGTGAGGGCTTTGCCGAGGAGCAGGGTTTGCTGTCTTTCGTGCAGGGGCTGGGTGGCCGGGTCAACGCCACAACGGGCGCCGGCATCACGCGCTTCTTCTTCGAAGTGCCGGCGACCCATTTCGAGGACGCCCTCGAACGGCTGCTGGACATGCTCGCGAGACCGTTGCTGGCATCAGACGCTATGTGGCGTGAGCGTGAGGTATTGGACGCCGAGTACCACGCCCGAGCGCAGGACCCGCAGACGCTCTGTGATGCTGCGCTGGCTTGGGCCCTGCCGGCTGCGCACCCTCTGGGCGGATTCCACGCCGGCAACGCTTCCAGTTTGAGGTTGGAGGACGAGTGTTTCGCCGCAGCCCTGCGTGCATTCCACAGCAGCCATTTCCAGACCGGGCGTATGCGTTTGACCCTGGTCGGCCCCGAGCCACTCGAGCGAATGGCGGCCTTGGCTAGCCGACTGGGCGCACGATTGGCTTGCGGGTCGCCTGCCCGGCGTATCGAATCGCCGCCGATGTTGCCGCTTCGTGCGCAGGCCTTGCAGCTCAGTCTTCCTGGGGGGCGGCCCATGCTGCACCTGGGGTTTGTGCTGGACGCTCTGGGCGAAGTGCTTGAGGCTGCGGTCGAGTTCCTTGGCTGGACGTTACAGAGCGAAGCTGAGGGTGGGCTGCTGGCAACCCTGCGCGCAGCCGGCTTGTGCGACGAACTGCGTGTGCGGTTGCCTTACGTTTATGGCGAACAGGCGCTGCTGGTGATGGCGTTCGATCTGGTAGCGGGCGCCGATACGGCTGTGCTGGAGGTGGAGGTGCTCGAATGGCTCGCGGCTTTCCGCAACGCAGCACCATGGGCGGAGCTGCGTGAGGCGTACGTCGAGGCGCAAAGGCTGCGTGCCCAGAACCAGCAGCCGCTTGAGCTGGCCCTGGCAGCCGGTCGCGAATCGCCTGAGGAGCTTGGGGTGCTGCTGGGCCAACTCCGCCGAGACCGGCTGATTCACCTGCACGTTTGTTCAGAGCCTGTCGACGGTCGCGTCGTGTCGGCGGGATTCCCGTTGCATATGAGCGTCCTGCCCAGGGTGGCCGAGCGGCAAGCGCGGGCCAGTTGGTCCATGCCTGAGGCCAATCCATACGGGAAGGTGATGGATACAGACGAATCCAAGGCCGCACTTTCCCTGCGCTGGCGTGTCCTGCAGGGCGGTTTGCCGAGTGGCCTTGGGCATGGTTTACAGCGTGCGTTGCGGCCGATCCTCTGGCAAGCCCGTCAGGCGGGCGTAGAGGGGCGCTTTGTACCTCAGGCCGATAGCCTTGAACTGGCGCTGAATGGACATACCCAATTGCTGATGCAAGTGGCCGGTGACCTGATGGACGTGCTGCACTCGCCTTCGCTTACGGCCCTTACGCAGGGCCCGAGGCTGGAGGCTGAGGCGGCCCGCCAGTTGGCCGGTGAGCTGCCCATACGTCAGCTATTCCAGCAGATGGCCAGATTGTTCGGCGACCAGGCGGATAAGTCTGCGCCCTTGGCCAATCACGATGAGGTGCAGGCGTTCTGGTCCACCAGCTGCTGGCTGGGACTGCACCTTGGGCTAGGCGAGCAGGGCGGGCAGCGCTTGCTCGCTCGGGCGCCGGGCGAGCCGGACATGGCATCCGCCAGGCAGCCGCCTGATGGTCGCGTATGGCGTCGAATGGCACTGCCCGGGACCGATGCGGCAGTCCTGCTGTTCTATCCACTGCCGGGCGGCGGGGCGGAAACCGAGGCTGCATGGCGTCTGCTTGGCCTCGACCAGGAGCCGGCTTTCCATCAACGCATGAGGGGGGAGCTGCAATTGGGCTACGGCCTTGCTTGCGGCTTTCGGCAGGTTGGTCCGCACCGGGGCCTGATGTTCGCGGTGCAGTCACCTCGCGCATCGGCTACCGAGATCGTTCAACACATCCAGGCCTTCCTGGTTGATCGCCACACCCGGCTGAGCAAACTCGACGCGGGCCGGTTCGAGACGCAGCGCCGGACTCTGGCAGCACAGCTATTGCGCCAGGCGGCACGCTTCACCAGCCGTGTCGAGCAGGCCTGGCAAGATCGACTCGCCGGCCTGCCCGACGATCACGCAGCGCAGGTGCGCCAGGCGCTTACCGGTCTCCAGCTCAATCGCGTGCTCGAAGAGCAGGAGCGGCTACTGGACGACGTCAGCTCCTGCCGAGCCCTGGCCAATGCCGATTGCCCGATCGGTGCCTGGCGGGCTGCTGACTGATCGCTCGCTGATACTGCTGCCTGTTCGACCAACCCCGGCCCAGCGCCGGGGTTTTTGTTTTTGCGGCCGTCACCTCCCGAGGTCTCGGGTATGGCCAGCCGGGGTACGACCTTCGCCCTGGTCCGACGGTGTCCCTGGGTCTTACACCTTGCCGGGCGGGTCTCCGAACCCGGCCAAAGCAGTGGCGAAATGATTCCAATGCAGCGTATGTCGAGCCTCGGCCCGTTTCGATAATCGCCTCCGACACGACTGACCTGCCGGTCGTCCACAACAGCGGAGAGCGCAATGCACAACAAGAAGATCGCCCATGCCTGTTTCGCCCGTCTTGCCCTGGCGGCAGCCGTGGCCCTCGCAGCCCAACAGGCTGCCGCCGAAATCGTTCTCTATGACAAGGACCAGACGAGCTTCTCTACTGACGGTTATATCAACGCCTTCTACGTCAACAGCGATGTGGATCGGGAGGGCGAACAGTTTGACCGTCGCCAGTCGCGGGTGAAGATGGGGTTCCTGCCAAACTGGATCGGCTTCAACATGGGCAAGCAGGTGGATGACCTGAAACTCGGCGCCCGCTCATCTTTCTGGGTCACCATCAACGACAGCGAAACCAACGGTACCGCCACTGCCATCGACGTACGCCAGTTCTACGGCACCGTCACCGGCGACTGGGGTGAAGTGCTGGTGGGGAAGGACTTCGGCCTGTTCGCCCGCTCCAATATCCTGCTCGACGAGATGCTCGCCGGCTATGGCCAGGTCAGCGATACCCTCGGGCTGGTTGATGGCGGCGGCGTGTCGTTCGGCAATATTGGCAGTGGTTACCCATACCCGTTCCCCACCTCGCAGATCACCTACCGCTCGCCGGTCAGCGACGGCCTGCGCCTGGCCGCAGGCATCATGGACCCGGTCGACACCAATGACGACAGCCCCACCGGCAAGGCCTACCAGGAGAACCCGCGCTTCGAGTCGGAGCTTACCTACCAGTTCGACCTTGCCGGCGCGCAGATCTACTCCTGGCTCAACGGTGGCTACCAGACCTCCGAAAACACCGATCCCAATGTCGACTCTGTTACGTCGAAGGGCCTTGGCTATGGCGTGCAGGCCAAGATGGGCGACTTCACTGTCGTGGGCTCGGGCTTCCAGGCCAAAGGCATCAACCCCTTCTTCACCAACAACGCCGGCGAGCCGACCCTGCGCGAAGTGGACAGCGATGGTTACCTGCTGCAGAGCTCCTACCGCTTCGGCAAGAACCGTGTCGCGCTGTCCTATGGCAAGACCAAGGATGACGGCAACGGCGTGGTGAACACCGGCGCCGACTATGAGACGCGTGGCATCGCGCTGTTCCACGACATCAACGCCAACCTCAAGCTGGTGGCCGAGTACAACCAGTTCGAGATCGATGGCCACGAAGGCAGCGCGCAGAACGAAGACACCGACACCTTCGCGGTGGGTGCCGTACTGAACTGGTAAGAACTTGCTCCGAATTTGGCGGGAGTGACGAAAGTCCTCCCGTCTTTTTTATTTGAACTTGGGAAACCAGGTCCTTTGATCAAGAGTCATCGGCTCTGCCTGTGACGATTGAAATGTGCCGACTAGCGGGTTTTCTGCAGGAGCGAGCTTGCTCGCGAAAGATCGCGCTCGGGTTGCTCGCGAGCAGGAGCTCGGCGTCCCCCTCGCCCCCACAACTCCAGCGGTGAGCCAGGCGCAGATGTCATGCTCCGCCGGCTCCTTGTGGTAGGCAGATCAATTCGCATCCACACACTACCTTCGGACTAGTCGGTCGCTACCCAAGAAGGATGGGGACCACGTGGGCCACTTCGTAGAATTCCTCCATTGATCTCAGGTTTATTGGGTGAGACTCACCATGCTCCAGGAACCGGCAGAAGGTGTCGTCACCGCCATGTCCCAGGCCTTAGAGGCTGAAACAGTGGCGCAGGACCTTGCACGCCAGCTGATCCACCCTTACCTCGGCTTCGTGCTGTTCTTCTGTTCCGCCGAGTACGACCTCGAGGCCCTGGGCCAGGCGTTGGAGCAATACTTTGGCGGTGTGCGCCTGGTGGGTTGCACCAGCGCCGGCGAAATAACGCCTCAAGGCTACGGTCGCAACTGCGTCAGCGCCGTGGGTTTCGACCACCGCAGCTTCTCCATCGCCAGCGCGCTGGTTGATGAGATGGACCGCTTTGGCCTGATCGATGCCCAGCAGCTGGTGGAGCGCCTGGTGCAGGACTGCCGGGTCAACTCGCTAGCCCCGATCAAGGGCCACAGCTTCGCCCTGACGCTGCTCGATGGCCTTTCCAGCCGCGAAGAAGTGGTGCTGGCGGCATTGGGCGCAGCCTTCGGCAGCATTCCCCATTTCGGTGGCTCGGCGGCTGACGACAATCACCTCAAGCACACCCACGTCTACTACGAAGGGCAGTTCCATGCCGGTGCGGCGGTGGTGGTGCTGTTCAACACCTGCCTGGACTTCGAGGTGTTCAGCACCCACCACATGCTGCCCGGCAGCGAGAAGCTGGTAGTGACCGCCGTCGACAGCACCAGCCGCCGGGTATACGAGCTGAATGCCGAGCCGGCGGCGGCGGTTTATGCGCGCCTCATCGGGGTGTCACTGGAGGGCCTCGACTACCGTGTCTTCGCCGCGCACCCCCTGGCGGTGCGAATAGGCGAACAGCATTACGTGCGTTCAATTCAGCGAGTCAACGCCGATCTCAGCCTCAGCTTCTATTGCGCGGTGGAGAACGGCATCGTCCTCACCGCAATGCGTACCGGCCCCTTGTTGCCCAACCTGGAATCGCTGTTCCAGCGCTTGCAGGAGAAGCTCGGACCGCCGTTGCTGACCATCGGCTGCGACTGCTTCCTGCGGCGCCTGGAAATCGAGGAAGACGCCGAGGCCGTGGCACGCACTTCCGCCGTCCTCCGTCAGCAACGAGTGATCGGGTTCAACTCCTACGGGGAGCAGTTCAATGGCATGCACATCAACCAGACCTTCACCGGAGTCGCCATCGGACGACGTGGCCGCAACGGCGGACACTGATCTGCAGGTGCGCCTGGCCGCCCTCGAAGACGAGAACCGCAAGCTCAAGCGCATCAATGCCGCGCTGATCGAACGGGTCGAGTCCAGCGCGTCACGCCGTGACGACAGTTACGCCGCGTTCCAGCACTCCGTGGTGCTGGCCGAACAGGTGCGCGAGCGCACCGATGCACTGAACCAGGCCATGGCCGAGTTGAAGGCCAGCAACCAGCTGCTCAGCGATGCCCGACTGCGTGCGGAAACCGCACACCAGCACCTGATCGACGGCATCGAGAGCATCTCCGATGCTTTCGTGCTCTTCGATCGCGAACATCGCATCGTTCTGTTCAACAGCCGCTTCAAATCGTTCTGGGCCAAGACCCGCGCACGCATCTGTGCCGGAACGCGACTCTCGGAAATCAGGCGGCTGGCCGAAAGCACCGGCCTGATCGTCGAAGAACACCGCAGCACCCTGGACGACAACATCCTCTACCGCCTGCACGACGGTCGCTGGGTGCAGGTCAGTGAACGGCCCACCCGCGAGGGCGGCCTGGTCATCGTCTACACCGACATCACCGAGGTCAAACAGAGCGAGACCGCCCGCCGTGAACAGGCGCTGGCACAGAAGTCCCGGCTGCTGCAGCGCGCCGTGGACAACCTGTCCCAGGGTGTCGCCATGATCAATGCCGATGGCACTTTGGAGCTTTGGAACCATCGATTCCTCGAACTCTGCGGCCTGGCCCCGGTGGAGGCCCATCGAGCCTTCTCAGGCGTCATGGCCGACAGCGAACTGCCGCTGCTCACGCCCGACACCCGTGACGCCAACGGCAGGTCGATCCGGGAAATGGAGCACCGCCTGTACAACGGTCGGGTCCTGGAGGTCCGCACCCATCCGCTGCCCACCGGTGGTTTCGTCAACACCTTCACCGACATCACCGAGCGCTACCGCCATGCCGAGGCGCTGAGTGAGAGCGAGCGCTGGATTCGTCTGATTACCGACCATGTACCTGCGTTGATCGCCTACCTCAGCGCCGAACTGGTCTACGAGTTCACCAACAAGGTCTACGAAGAGTGGTACCGCTGGCCACGCGGGGCGATGCTCGGTCAGCGCCTGCGCGATGTGCACAGCGAAGAACATTGGCGGCGCCTCGAGCCTTATGTCGAACGGGCGCTGGCGGGGGAAAGCCTGTCGTTCGAGGTGGCCGAGACCAACCTGAACGGCCAGGAACGCTTCATGTTGCGTTCCTACGTGCCGAACCGCCTGGCCAATGGCGAGGTCGTCGGCATCTTTGTGCTGATCCGTGACATCACTGAACGCCGCCGCACCGCCGAGGCTCTGCACCAGGCTTATCAGAACCTTGAGCAGCGCGTGCGCGAGCGCACCACCGAGTTGACCGCACTCAACACCCAGCTGCGGCGCGAGATCGATGAGCGCAGCCAGGTGGAGCTGCGCCTGCGCGAGGCCAAGTCCGAGGCCGAGCGTGCCAACCTGTCGAAAACCAAGTTCCTCGCCGCCGTCAGCCACGACCTGTTGCAACCCCTGAATGCCGCCCGGTTGTTCACCAGCGCGTTGCTTGAACAGCGCAGCCAGACGTGCAACCTGGCTCTGGTCCGGAATGTCAGCAATTCGTTGGAGGATGTGGAGAGCCTGCTGGGGACGCTGGTAGACATTTCCAAGCTGGATGCGGGCGTGATCAAACCGGATATCGCGCCTTTCGTGGTCAGCGAGCTGCTGGAGACTCTTGCTGCCGAGTACAGCCAGGTTGCGATCAGCGAAGGGCTGATACTCCATTTTGTCGGCAGTTCGGCAGTTGTGCGCAGCGATCTTCAGCTGTTGGCGCGCATCCTTCGCAACCTGCTGAGCAACGCCATCCGCTACACGCCGAACGGGCGCATTCTGCTGGGTTGCCGCCGCCGGCGGCACAGCCTGGCCATCGAAGTCTGGGATACCGGTGTCGGCATCGCCCACGACAAGCTCGGTGAGATCTTCCAGGAGTTCAAACGCGGTGACGCACCGCGCGAGAAGCCGGACCGTGGCCTCGGGCTTGGGCTTGCCATTGTCGAGAAGATCGCGCGGATGCTGGGGCATCGCATCCAGGTTACCTCGCGATTGGGCATAGGCTCGCGGTTTGCGGTGGAAGTCCCGCTGGCCCGTTGCGCACCCCGGCAGAAGATGGCGCTCGACGAGCCCCAGGCGGTGCTCGAACGCCTTCAAGGGGCGCGGGTCTGGGTGCTGGATAATGACGCGGCGATCTGCGCCGGCATGCGCACCCTGCTGGAAGGCTGGGGTTGCCGTGTCACGACCGCACTGTCGGAGGAAGATTTGGCGCGGCAAGTCGACAGCTTCCACGCTGAGGCCGACTTGCTCATCGCCGATTACCACCTGGACAACGGCTGCAATGGCGTCGATGCCGTCGCCACCATCAACGCCCGCCGTAGCGCGCCCTTGCCAGCGCTGATGATCACGGCCAACTACAGCAACGAACTCAAGCAACAGATGCGCGAGCTGGGCCATACCCTGATGCACAAACCGGTGCGTCCGATGAAGCTGAAAACGGCGATGAGTCATTTGCTGGGACGGTAGCGACGAACTCCCCTTGGAGCATTTATCCCGTGGGAGCGGATTGATTCGCGAGAAAGGTCAGGGTCAGTGTTTCGCACCGTTCGACACCAACCTATACGGTACCCGGCCTAGCACGCAGGACCAGGGCGATACCGCCCAGTACCGCGATCGACACCAGCGACAGGCGTAGGCTGATGGTTTCACCCAGCAACAGGCTACCGCCGAGTGAGGCCAGCACAGGCACGCTGAGTTGCACGCTGGCCGCTTGCAGGGCGCCGAGGCTGGAGAGGGCGCTGTACCTGATGGCTTAGCCGATTCCGGAGGTGAGGGCACGGGAGAGCAGCGGGTAGATCACCCTGGGCAGGTCCCTGCGCAGTCCGTGAGGAAGGGCACCAGCAGCAGTGCGGCAAACGGCAAAGTGCGTCGGTTGGGCAGGGCGCAGCGAAGCCCAACTGCCGTTCGCACGGCGAGGGGGCGGGATCGTTGGGCTCGGCTGGGTCAGCGGCGCAGGTAGGCGGTGAAGTCGATGTCGTTGGCCGAGAGGATGGCCTGTACGCGGTTATGCACGTTGAGCTTGCGCAGGATCGCCGACACGTGGGCCTTCACCGTCGTTTCGGCGATGTCCAGGTTGTAGGCGATCTGTTTGTTCGACTCGCCCTTGGTCATGCGCTCCAGCACCAGTAGTTGCTTGCGGGTCAGGGCCTGCAGCAGCTCCGGGGGAATGCTGGACTCTTCATGGTGGCGGCGTGGCGAGGTTTTCTGGGTGCGGATAATGTCAGAGGGCAGGTAGACGTTACCGTTGAGGATCTGCTCGATGGCATCGGTCATCTGCGCCCGTGGCGACGACTTGGTGATGAAACCCACCGCACCGTAAGTGATGGCTTGCAACACCACCTGTTTGTCCTGCTCGGCGGAGACGATCACCACCGGCACAGTCGGTGCTTCGTTGCGCAGGTTGATCAGGCCATTGAGGCCATGCATGCCGGGCATGTTGAGGTCGAGGAGGATCAGGTCCAGGTCGTCGTGTTCCTGGGTCAGGGCCAGGGCGCTGTCCAGGTCGGCGGTCTCCATCACTTCGCTGTCGGGAAAGCCGTCGCTGATAACGTTATGGATGGCTTCACGGAAGAGCGGGTGATCATCGGCAATCAGAATCTTGTACACGGCCTTTCACCTCATTGTTTTGATTATGGTGCGGTTGGCGTGGCCACGCAGGGTCAGGGTAGCGGTTCGGGATGGGCGGGCTGCAGGGGCAGGCCCGCCTGTTCCCAGGCATCGATGCCGTCACGGTACCAATAGAGTTGGGTATAGCCCAGTGCGCTAGCGCGCTTCACGGCATTCCAGCTCAACCAGCAGTCGGAGCGGCAGTAAAAGACCAGCGGCCGCTCCTTGTGACCCTGGCTGGCGCGTTGCAGGTGGCTGGCGAAGTAATCCTGCCATTGCGGGGCGAGTTGGCCGTCGCCGGTGTTGGCTAGCCACAGGCTGCCGGGCAGGTTGGCATGGGGTTCGTCAGCGATGAACTGGCCATTGAGCCATTGGCGGCGGTAGACATCGATCAACAAGGCGTCGGGGGATTGTTGCAGGAGCGCCTGCAGGGCAGGGGTATCGATGGTGCGAGCGGGCTCGGCACGCTCCGGCGTGGGGCTGCGGTAGCGGGTAATCCGGTAGCCGTCGTCGGAAAACAAGGCCGATTCGGAGGTGTTCTCGGCAAGGGCGGGCAGGGCCGGCAGCAGGCCCAGCGCAAGGGAGCACAGGCAGGCGAAAAAGCGCTTCATGGTGATGTCTCTATTCTTCTTGTGCCGTCATTACATGCCAGTAGTGCTGGTTTGGGAATGCTACGTTAAGCGGGGAGAACCAGTACCAAAGTAGTAATTTTGCGTGCAACTCAGCCCGCCCGCCTCAGCGCAGCATGCTGCGGGTTGAAACTCCACAATGCCGCCAGGCTGAACAACAGCGTCAGCCCGACACATACGGCAAACGCCAGGCCATTGAATCGTCCGTACAGGGCATAGCGCACCAACTCGACGGCATGGCTGAACGGGTTCAGGGCACACAGCCAGTACAGCCATTCGCTCGCCTCGCGCATTTTCCAAAGCGGATACAGCGCCGAAGACAGGAAGAACAGCGGAAAGATCACGAAATTCATCACTCCGGCAAAGTTCTCCAGCTGGCGGATGCCATTGGACAGCAGCAGGCCCAGTGCACTGAGCAACAGCGCCACCAGCAGCAGCACCGGCAGCGCGGCCAGCAACCCCATGGCAGGTGGCTGCACGCCGTACAGCCAGGCGATGCCGAGGAAGGCATACACCTGCAGTAGCGACACCAGCGCCGTCGCCAGCAGCTTGGCCGCTAGCAGGAAGGCGCGCGGCAAGGGGCTGGTGAGCAGCAGGCGCATGCTGCCCATCTCCCGGTCGTAGACCATCGACAGCGAACCCTGCATGCCGTTGAACAGCAGGATCATGCAGGCCAGGCCTGGGACGATGTAGGTCTCGTAAGTGATGTAGGTGTTGTAGGGCTCGATGATGGCGATGCCCAGCGCCGCACGAAAACCGGCAGCGAACACCAGCAACCAGAGCAACGGGCGTACCAGGGCGCTGAGGAAGCGGCTGCGCTGCAGGACGAAACGCAGCCACTCGCGTAGCAGGATGCCGCGCAGGCAATGCCAGTAGGGGATCAGCATGGTGCGAACTCCGTGATTGCGGTGCGTGTGGCGCGCCCTGGGTGAGGGCATTCGTCGCAGGGTGCTGCGCTGCGCGCACCTTGCACTGGTGAGTTCATGCGCAGGCCTTCGCCGTGGTGAGGCGGTCGAAGGCTTGCGCCAATCCGCCTGCTTCCTGGCCTCCGACGGCGCCGGCACGGTCGTCGGTGATGATCCGGCCCTGGTGCAACAGCAGCAGGTGGTCGTCCGCCTGCACCTCGTCCAGCAGGTGGGTGGTCCAGAGCACGGCCATGTTCTGATCGCGACACAGCTGCCGCACGTGCCGGTTGAGGCCATTGCGGCTGGCCGGGTCGAGCCCACTGCTGGCCTCATCGAGCAACAGCAGGCTGGGTTCGTGGAGCAGGGCTCGGGCGATTTCCACGCGCCGGCGGTGGCCGCCATTGAGTAGGCGCACCTTTTCGCGCCGGCGCTGGCCAAGCTGTTGGCGCTCCAGTTCACGCTCGATGCGCAGTGCCGCAACCTTGCCCGACAAGCCGTGCAGGGCGGCGTGGTAGCGAAGGTTCTGCTCCACGCTCAAGTCCAGATCCAGGGTACTTTGCTGGAACACTACCCCAAGCCGGGCAAGAGCGACGCGTGGCTGGTGCTTCAGCGAGTGGCCGCAGACGGCAATTTCGCCCAGTTGCAGGTCGTAGAACCGGGTGAGCAGAGCGATCAGGGTCGACTTGCCGGCGCCATTGGGCCCGAGCAGGGCGGCAAACTCGCCAGCCGCCAGGCTGAAGCCAACACCTTTCAGGGCTTCACGCTGGCCATAGCGGAAGCCGACTGCTGACACTTCCAGGGCATTCATGGCGTCACCACCACGCCCCAGGGATAACGGCCGACCTTGATGGATTTCTCCACCTTGAGGCTGGCGACGTCGATCACCGACACATCGCCGCTGATGCCATTGGTCGCCAGCAGACGTTTCTCGCCCGGAGTAAAGGCCATGTGCCAGACGCGCCGCCCCACCAGCAGGTAGTCGAGCACCTCATAGGTCTTGGCGTCTACTACAGCCACGTGATTGGCCGGCCCGAGGGCGACGAAGGCGTACTGGCCGTCGGAGGTGAGCTTCACCCCGACCGGCTGGACCTTGTCCGGGTGCACGCCCTTGATCTGGAACTTGAGGACTTTCTTGATCTGCCGGCTGGCCACATCCACCACGCTGACCGTGCCGCCGATCTCCGCCGACGCCCAGAGCAGGCTGCCATCCGGGCTGAACTCCACATGGCGGGGGCGCTGGTCCACCAGGGTGTTGTCCACTAGCTGGTGAGTGCTGGTGTCGATCCAGTGCAGCATATTGGTGGTTTCGCTGGTATTCACCGCCCATTTTCCATCCGGGCTCACGGCCATGCCTTCTGGTTCGACGCCCACGTCGATCTGCGCCAGTACCTGGTCGCTCTGAGTGTCGACGACCGTCACTAGCGCGTCATCCTCATTGGAGATATACAGCCAGCGATCATTGGGATGCAGGGAGAATTGCTCGGGGTCGGCTCCGGAGGGCAGCTCCTTGATGACCTTGCGACTGGCCAGGTCCATCACTTGCACGGTGTCCGAATCGCTGGCGCAGATGTACAGCAGCGTGTTGTCGCGGGAGAGGGCTAGGCCACGGGGGCGCATGCCGACCTCGAGGCTGGCGGTGACCTCCAGGCTGTCGAGGTCGATCACGCTGATGCTGTCGTCCTTTTCGTTGGATACATAGGCCGTGGCGGCCAGGGCCTGCCCACCCAGGAGCAGGAGCGTGCCGCTCAGGAAGGCAGCGATTGGCATAGGCATGGGGTCATCCTTCTTGTGGTGTGGAGTCACCGACGGCGAACTGGCGGCATTGGGTTTCGGGACGGTCGTAGCCAAGGCTGTCCAGTTCGCTGACCGGGTGCAGGAAGCCATCCTGGGGGGAGGTGCTGACCAGGGCGCGTGGATGTACCAGGAGAATGGGCTGGCGTAGCTGGCCATCCCAGTCGCGATAGCTCAGCTTGCGGCCTTTGAATCCGTCCAGCGGCAGGTCAGCGGAAAGCGCCAGTTTGCGGATCGCCACGGCGTCGTCGGTCTTCAGGCGTGTGATGGCGCTGGCAATGCTGCGCACGGCGATCCAGGCGGCGAAGTCACGGTCGTTCATCCAGCGTCCGGCAAGCGCCTCGAAACGCTTCTGCAACTGCGCGGCGCCGTAGGTTTCCACCGTCTTGTGCCACCCGGTTGCCGTGAGGCCCTGGGTACCGGCCACGGGGCGCGGGTACCAGGTGTTGTAGGGCAGGTATTCGCCGAAATCGCCGCGCTCGTCCGCCACCAGCACCACGTCGTATTCGGCGGTCTGGGTGAACAGCGGCATCTCCGCCTGGGCACTGCGGCGCTGGTCGTTGTCGAAGCTCCAGGGTTTTTCCGCCACCAGCTGCGCACCGAAGCGGCCCGCTGCACGGCGCAAAGAGGCGGCATAGGCCTGATCGTCAGGCTGTTGGCCGACTACCAGGAACCAGCGCTGCCATTTGCGCACTGCGAGGAACTGCGCCAGGGCATCGGTGAGCATGGCGCGACTCGGCAAGCTGTGCAGCAGATTCCCCCGGCACTGGGCGCCGCGCAGTTCGTCGGCTGGGCTGCCGGCGTTGATCAGAAGACTGTCCGGCAGTGCATCTGCCAGTTGCAGCACCGAATCGGTTGGAGCGTTGACCACGAACAGGCGCAGGCCGGTCTGATGCAACTGCTTGGCTTCCGCCAGGAGCTGCTCGGGACTGCTGGCCTGGACTGGGCTCAGCTGGTAGCCGTGCTTGAGGAATCGTCCGGTGCTGTTGCTGTCGGTGATTGCCAGTTGTGCGCCGCGCAGGCCGGCATCCTCTGGCTCGGGGATGACGTTGGAGAGCAGCGGGCCACGCGCAGGTTGGTAGCCCAGGTAGCCGATGCGCACAGTCAGCTGGCCTGCTTCGGCATGGGCCTCTGTGGCCAGGGCGGCGCCGCCGGCGATGGCGAGCAGGTAGACCAGGCCATGGAACAGATACTGACGCATTGCGGCGACTCCTCTACTGGTGTCGCCAGCATAAGAAGAGTGCAGGGGGCGGAAAATATGCAGAAAGTACCGGTCTGGCGGTACCAAGGTCGTAGAAAACCGAGGCTCGATCGGCCCTAGCATGGCAGCACAAAAACCAGAAAGAGGTTGCTCTCATGCGTACCGTCAAGCATCTATTTTTGCCCCTGCTGCTGATCCTGAGCCTGCTGGGCTTCGACAGAGTACTGGCCGCTGGGGATCTGACCCGGCGCACCATCAGCCTGCCCGACCTGGTGCTGGGCTCGGAGGAGAGCGACTACAGCCTGTCGCAGCAGGAGTACCAACTGGAAACCGGCAAGGCCTACCAGCTCAAGGTCATCGCCAGCGGCAGGAAGGAATACGCCTTCCAGGCTCCCGAGTTCGCCACGTCGATCTACCTGCGCAAGGTCGAGGCGGGCGGTGTCGAGATCAAGGCGGTGACCCTCACCGAGCTGGAGTTCGAAGATGCCAGCGAGGCAGAAATCTTCTTTGTGCCGATCAAGCCCGGTCGCTATCGCTTCTATGCCAAGGGCCTGGAGGCCAAGGGCATGCAGGGCAGCTTCGTGGTCAAGTAAGCCGCGCCATGGCTACGCTGGGGCATATGGCAAGGACAGCGGGTGGTGGCCGAGTTGCTCGGCGGCAGTACAAGATCACTCAGCAAGCTCGAGATCTTCGTGATCCTGCTGCGTGGCTTGCCGGCAGGGAAAATCGCCCGACAAGTCCCTCCGCTCCTACAAGGCCCGCCACTTGTAACGCTCAACGCAGAAAGAGCCAATGAATTCGCGGCCTATCGCTTAGGGTCACCCCCAGTCCGTTCGATCGGCCTTGCAGCCCTAGCCCTCCATGTTGGCTTCCTGCAAGTTGGCGTGGGCCTGCCTGGCAGGTTGGTACCGAGTCTTGTCGAAACCCGATAATGGCGGCAAATCCACCCCTTCCGTCCCTGTCCATGGTTCGTTGCGATCAGCGTTGCGTCCTCCTGTTCCCCGGCGGGCATGGCGTGGACGTGCTGCGAAAGCGCCTTCACTGACCTACCGCCGCTCTACTACCAAGGGAGTAGGGGCTGGCCACCAAAGCAGCATTCTGCCGTTGGCCCATGGGTTCTTACCATTTCCTCACTGCGCTCCAACCGGGGCGCCGCCTTGCACAGCAGCTCGATGAGGAAACACGCCATGAACAAGAACAGCGCACTGCGCGGCCTGGTAATCGCTGCCGGCCTTACCCTGAGCGGATTGGCCTTGGCCCACGGCGACGTGGTACCGCAAGCGGTCAACACCGAGGGCCTGGAGCCCCTGGGCAAGGAGTGGCGCGACGAGAACCCCTATCGCCAGCCTTATGAGAAGAACGGTTTGGCGGTGGAGATTGGCGCTTCGGCTTACAACCAGAACTGCGCCCGTTGTCATGGCCTGGAAGCCAAATCGGGCGGTATCGCCCCCGACCTGCGCTACCTGGAGGCCGATGTCAGCGGTGACGAATGGTTCAAGGAGCGGGTGATCAACGGCGCGGTGCGCGATGGCGCGGTGTATATGCCGAAAATGGCCGATTACCTCAGCCAGGAAGCGCTCTGGGCCATTCGTAGCTACCTGGAAAGCGTCGCTGTAACCGAGTAACTGCCATGCGCCTGCTCGCCTTGCTGGTCTGTCTGCTGTGCCTGCCTGTTGCGCAGGCACAGGTGCGCCCCTATGACGACATCCTCGAATCGGGGGTGCTCAAGGTGGCGGTGTACGAGAACTTTGCGCCGTACAGCTTCCAGGAGGCGGGCCAGGCGCGCGGGGTGGATCTGGACCTGGCCAAGGCCTTGGCCGAAGGGCTGGACCTCAAGCTTGAAGTGCTTTGGGTAACGCCGGGCGAGAAGCTCGACGACGACCTGCGCAACTTCATCTGGAAGGGGCACTACCTGCGGCCAAATGTGCTGGCGGACGTAATGCTGCGGGTGCCCTACGACCGTGACTATGCCTTCAAGCGCAACGATGTGGGCGAGCTGGCCAACGAACTGGTGGTGATGTTCGCCCCTTATCAGCGCGAGCGTTGGCAGGTGGCCTATGACAGCCGTCGCCTACCGGAGGTGCCGAGCATCGGGGTATTCCAGTTCCATCCCATCGGCGTGGAACTGGAGAGCGTACCGTCCTTCTACCTGACCTCGGTCTTCGGTGGGCGCCTGAGCCGCAACACCCATCACTATCCGGGGCCGCAAGCGGCATTCGAAGGCATGCGCAAGGGCGAAGTGGATGCCGTGATGGCGTTGCGTGGCGAGCTGGACTACATGCAGCACCAGGCTCGTGACCCGCAGATCAAAAACGCGGACAACACTTACCCCAATCTCGGCCAGCCCGACTGGGATATCGGCATGGCGGTGCACGAAAGCAACCGTCAGCTCGCCAATGCCCTGGAGGCGGAAGTCGACACCCTGGTGCGCGACGGCCGCATGCAGAAGCTCTACGCCGCCTACGGGCTGCGCTACGAACTACCGGGACTTTATCAGGACGTTGAATGACACGGAGGTGCGGCATGCGCAGGCGTTCGTTGCTGGCGTTGGCCCTGCTGGGAGGCACCGCGTCCTTGTGGGCAGCACAGGACCCGGTGGAGTCGGTGATGTGGAGCTTCTTCCACAAGCGACTGCTGGAGGGGCAACCTTTCGTCTACGACGACAAGGTGGTGCTGGAAGCGCCGCCCTTCGCCGAAGACGCCCGACAGGTGCCGATCCAGGTGGACGCCCGTGCGTACAGCGGGCAGGTGGTGAAGATCATGGCCTGGGCCGAGCTGAACCCCATCCCGCAGATATTCACCTTCGTGCCGGGAGAACGGGTGGCGCCGATGCTGGCTATCCGCATTCGCATCGAACAGGCGACGCCGATTCGTGCAGCGGTGTTGACCCGTGACGGTCTCTGGCACATCGGCTCGACCCGCATCGACGCTGCTGGCGGTGGCTGCACCGCGCCCAGCGTGGTGCGGGCCAAGGCTGGCTGGGAAGACCAGCTTGGGCAGGTCCACGGCGCGCGCTTTGACCATGGCGACGCCAGTCGCCTGCGCCTGCGGGTTGACCACCCGATGGACAACGGCCTGACCGGCGGCATCCCCGAATTCTTCATCAACCAGGCCGAGTTGCGGGATGCGCAAGGCGATCCCCTGGCGACCCTTGAACTGTTCCCGGCGGTGAGCGAGAACCCCACCATCAGCCTGGAAGTGCAGGGCGAGATCGAAGCTCGCCTGTGGCTACGGGACAACAACGGCAACGAATTCGAAGCCGCGTTCTGAAGGAGACTCCATGCGCCTGTTCGCCATGCTCATCGCCTGCCTGGCACTGGCCGCCCAGGCCAGCCAGGAATATCGGCTGCAACCGCGTGAAATCGCCTCCGATACCTGGCTGCTGGACGGCAGCACCGACAACTTCGACAAAACCAACGGCGGCAATATCGTCAACACCGGTTTCATCGTCACCGACGCGGGCGTGGTGGTGGTCGACAGCGGACCATCCAGGGCTTACGGCGAATCCATGCGCAAGGCCATTGCGCGGGTCACCGACAAACCGGTGGTGTGGGTCCTGCTGACTCACCATCACCCGGACCACGTGCTCGGCAACCAGGCGTTCGTTGATGTCCCCATCGCCGCGCTGGCTGGGACCCGCGACTTGCTGGCTGAGCAGGGCGACGCCATGGCGGAAAACATGTACCGCCTGGTGGGCGACTGGATGCGCGGCACGGAGGTACTCCTGCCGACTGAGCGGGTGCAACCCGGAATCCGTGAGCTGGGTGGCCACCGCTTTCGCATGCTGGGCCTGCGTGGCCATACCGGCGCCGACCTGGCCATCCTCGACGAGACGACCGGCGTGCTCTTCGCCGGCGATCTCGTGTTCTATCAGCGCGCCCTCACCACACCCAACAGCCCCGGCCTGGGCGCCTGGCTAGCCGATCTTGACCAGCTGGAACGATTGCCCTGGAAGCAGGTGGTGCCCGGCCATGGCCCAGTCAGCACGGACCGCGCGCCCTTCGCCCAGATGCGTGACTACCTCGGCTGGCTCGACGGCCTGCTCCGCGATGCGGCGGAGCAGGGCGAGGAGATGAACGAAGTGATCCGCGCGCCAATCCCCGAGCGCTTCGCCGCTGTCAGCTTGAGCCGGTACGAGCTGATTCGCACAGTCAGCCATCTCTACCCGCGCTATGAAGCACAGCGGTTGCATCGAGTGGACAGTGCCGCGGCCGAGTAGGGTCGCGGGATCATGGGACGGGTCGGGCTGCACAGGTCCGACACTGCATCCGTTATGGCTGACTGGGCCGTGGTGCGGCCCTTTACGAATGAAAATTCATCCCAGCCTCACTCCACTTCGCCCCAACGGTTGCGTTGAACTTGATGCATATCAACTCAACCAGGCACGGCCAGGCGCAGCCTGAGTCAATACAGGGCAGTTACAGCATTCAGACCCGGTCTCTTGCACGCGGAGCCAGGGAATAAACAGGCGTCGGGAAATAACCACCAAATCCTTTGGAGGTTTCCATGAGCCAATATCGCCGACTGTTGCTGATCCTCGAGTCCGTCGCACGTCCATCCTCCGCTCTGAGCCGGGCTGCCGCCCTGGCTGAAGCCAGCGGTGCAGCCATTCACATCGTCACCTGTGGCGGCCCCTACTCGACCGTGTGGTTGATGGACAAGGCGGTGCAGGAGCACATGCATGTCGACTTCATGAAAGGGCAGGAGGCGCATCTGAAGGAAGTCGCGGAGCCCTTGCGCGCCAAGGGTCTCCAGGTGACCACTGAAGTACTCTGGACTGAGGACGCGGTGGGGGAACTCATTCGCCATGTGAAGGAGTTGCCAGCGGACCTGGTGATCAAGGACACCCATCACGAGCCTGCGCTCAAGCGGGCGTTCATGACCCCGCTGGACTGGCAGCTGCTGCGTGAGTGCCCGGTACCCGTGAACCTGGTGACCTTTGCCGAGCAGCCGTTGCCGCGCAAAGTGGTTGCAGCCGTGGACTTGTCCCAGCCGGAAAGCCAGATTGGGGGTGTCAATGAGCGCATCCTCGCGGCCGCCAACGATCTGGCGCTGCAAAGCAATGCCGAGTTGCACTTGCTGCATGCCTACGAGAATTCGCCCGCCTACCTGACCTATGCCGCCGGCCCGGTGGGTTGGTCCAAGGAGTTGCAGGACGAGCTGACTGGCTTGTTGCGCGCCAATTTCAACCAGTTCGCCGAAAAACATGGCGTCCCGGAGAAGCGTCGGCACGTGGTATTGGGTTCGCCGATCCGGGTCATCTCCGACTTCGCCGGCCGCGAGCATATGGACGTGGTCGTGATGGGGACGTTGAACCGCAAGGGCTTGGAAAAAGTGCTGGGTAGTACCACCGAGCAGGCGCTGTACCAAGTGCCCAGCAGCATCCTTGCTGTCAGGCCGCCGACTGAAGGTTGAAGCAGGGTAGGGGCAGTGCGTGACCCAATGATGTTGTGCGGGCAACCTCGTTCCTTGCCCATGCACCGCCAGGTGCACAGGGCGCAAGCTGGACGGGTGGATTTTCAGCTTCGCGAACGTATTAGACCCTACAAACATGTGCCGTCTTGCTACACCTAATGAATAGATGAGGGGATTCGAGGGCTGCCTGATGACGCGCTCCGATTCGATCCAGATCCCGATACGTGACCGGGTGGCCGCTGGCCAGGCCCTGGCGCCCATGCTGTACGCGTACCGGCGCCGAGCTGACGCCATCGTGCTGGCCTTGCCGCGCGGCGGTGTCCCCGTGGCCTTCGAGATTGCCACAGCCCTGGAACTGCGCCTGGACTTGATGCTGGTGCGCAAGCTGGGAGTTCCATACCACGAGGAACTGGCCATGGGCGCCATCGCCAGTGGTGGCGTGCGCGTACTCAACCGCGACGTGGTGAAGATGCATGGCATCGATGAGGCTACGCTGGATGAAGTGGCGCAGCGGGAGATGCTCGAGTTGCAACGTCGCGAGCGGGTCTATCGTGGCAATCGCCCCCAACCTGACCTGCAGGGTCAGCAGGTGATTCTGGTGGACGATGGTTTGGCCACCGGCGCGACCATGCGCGCAGCCGTGCGCGCGGTGCGCCGTCTGGGCGCCGCGCGGATCGTCGTTGCGGTACCGGTGGCGCCGGATGACACCGTGGCAGAGTTGCGTGAGGAGGTGGATGAAGTGGTCTGCCCCTTCATGCCTGAATGGTTCATGGCGATCGGCCGCTGGTATGTGGACTTTTCACAGACCACGGACCAGGAGGTGATCGACCTGCTACAACGTGCCTGGCGCCGTGAACAGCACGGACCTGGCTGAGTTCCCGGAGGTGACTGATGCTTCAACCTCAACATCAATGTATCGAACTAACGGATGTGCAGCTGGTGGGGGACCTGCTGTTGCCTCCGGGCGCCAAGGACCTGGTGGTGTTCGTGCATGGCAGCGGTAGCAGCCGTTTGAGTCCACGCAATCAGCATGTCGCCCGGTACCTGAGCGATCGTGGCCTCGCCACTTTGTTGTTCGATCTGCTCACCGAGCGAGAGCAGCGTATCGACCAGGTTACCTGCGAGTTGCGGTTCGACATTCCGATGTTGACGCGTCGGCTGGTAGGCGTGCTTGACTGGATTGCGGCCAAACCCGAACTGCGCCATCTGCCCGTCGGGCTGTTCGGTGCGAGCACTGGCGCGGCGGCGGCGATACTGGCAGCGGTGGAGCGACCACGGTCTGTCCACGCCATCGTCAGCCGAGGCGGCCGGACCGACCTGGCGGGTGAGGCACTGGAGAAGGTTCAGGCTCCGACCCTGCAGATCGTCGGTGCCCGCGACCTGCCTGTTCTCGGCCTGAATCGCAAGGTCAGCCGTGCATTGGGCTGCGAACAGCGCTTGGAAGTGATCCCTGGTGCTACGCACCTGTTCGAGGAGCCAGGCACCCTGCAGGAGGCTGCGCGACTGGCGGGTGACTGGTTCGAGAGCCATCTGCGCGAGCCGATCCAACTGGGCGCCTAGGCCCTGTTCATGCGAGACACCTGAGCCGCCGCCGGTGGCAAGGACGCGTGGATGAAGATTCAGGCGCTCAGTCCAGCGGAGGCTCTGGTCAGCCTCAAAAGCGGCGAGGATGGCCTTGCGGAAGCGGAGGCTGCGCGGCGTCTGGAGTTTTTCCAGCCTAACCGTATCCAGCATGTGCAGCGGGTGCCGTGGTGGCGACGACTTCTGGCAGGCTTTACCCACTTCCTCGCGATCGTCTTGTGGTTGGCCGCGCTGCTGGCCTTCTTCGCCGAATGGAGCGATCCGGGCAAGGGGATGGCGACGCTGGGTGTGGCCATCATCTGCGTCATCCTGATCAACGCGTCCTTTTCCTACTGGCAAGAACACCGGGCGGAGCGCTCGATCCTCGCCCTTGAACGCTTGATGCCCGACACCGTCCGGGTCATGCGTGACGGCCGCTTGCGCAAGCTCAAGCGTGCGGAGTTGGTGCCAGGCGATGTTCTGCTGTTGTCGGCCGGTGACGATGTGCCGGCCGATTGCCGGGTGATCGAGGCATTCGACGTGCGTGTCAATACCGCGACCCTGACTGGCGAGTCCTATCCGGTGGCCCGCGATGCCGTCCCCACCGACACCGCCGACCTGATCCACTGCCGAAACATTCTCCTGGCGGGTACCTCTCTGGCCAGCGGAGAGGCGCGGGCGCTGGTCTATGCCACGGGGATGCGCACGGAGTTCGGTCACATCGCCCAGCTCATGCAGACCGGTGGCGAGGTGGAAAGCCCGTTGCAGCTCCAGATCAACCGCTTGAGTCGGCTCATTGCGATGCTGGCCGTGTTGCTGGGTGTCCTGTTCTTCGGTCTTGGCCAATGGGTCGGGCTGGGGTTCTGGAACAGCTTCCTGTTCGGCATCGGGATCATCGTGGCCAATGTACCGGAGGGTCTGCTACCGACCGTGACGCTGGCCCTGGCCATCGGCGCCCAGCGCATGGCCGCCAGGCAAGCGCTGATCCGAAACCTGCCAAGTGTCGAGACGCTGGGTTCGGCAACGGTCATCTGCACGGACAAGACCGGCACGCTGACGCAGAACCGAATGGAGGCGCGGCTGGCTGTGTATGCGGGTACTGATATCGACCTGACTGCCGGGCAGGTCGCTTTGCCGGCCACCCTGGTGGCCGTGGCTGCCCTCTGTCAGACGCTCCAGCCAGGCGAGGTCGATGGCCGGCAAACGCTGGTCGGTGACCCGTTGGAAGAGGCGCTGCTGCGGATGGCCGAGAACGCAGGCACTGCGCAGGCGATACCGCGTGTGGACGAACTGCCGTTCAGCGCCGAGCGGCGCATGCTTTCGACCCTGCACCGCTCCGAGCAGGGCCTGGTGCTTTACAGCAAGGGCGCCCTTGAAGCGTTGCTGCCCATCGCTACGCGGGTCCAGACCGCTCTTGGAGAGTCGCCCCTGGACGAGACACAGCGCAATCAGTGGCGTAATGCCGAGCATCGCCTGGCGGACCGGGGATTGCGGGTGCTGGCCTTTGCCTTCAGGCCGGTGGCGGAGGGTTATGAGCGTGACCAGTTGGAGCGTGAAATGGTGCTGATCGGGCTCGTGGGGCTGGAGGACCCGCCTCGTCCAGAGGTGCCCTCGGCGGTCAGGCGCTGCCGGGCGGCGGGAATCCGGGTCCTCATGGTTACAGGAGACCATCCCCGTACCGGAGTGGCCGTAGCCCGTGAAATCGGCTTGGCCGAGGGCCAGCCCACGGTCATCACCGGGACAATGCTGGCCGCCATGTCACACAGCCAGCTGAGCCTGGCCCTGGAGGCGCGGGAACTGATCTTTGCCCGGGTCAATCCGGAGCAGAAGCTGCTCATCGTCAAGGAGCTTCAGGCCAAAGGTGAAACGGTGGCAGTCACCGGCGATGGGGTGAATGACGCACCCGCTCTGCGCCAAGGCGATATTGGTATTGCCATGGGCCTGTCCGGCAGCGATGCCGCACGGGAAGCTTCCGACATGGTGCTGCTGGATGACAACTTCGCCAGCATCGTTGCCGCCGTGGAGGAGGGGCGTGCAGTCTTCCAGAACATCCGTCGATTCATGACCTACATCCTTACCTCCAACGTCCCGGAGATCGTGCCCTACCTGGCCTTTGTGCTGTTCCGCATTCCGCTGCCACTCACCGTTGTGCAGATTCTGGCGGTCGACCTTGGTACCGATATGCTGCCGGCCCTCGGGCTAGGTGCGGAGCGTCCCGATGCCGAGATCATGCAGCGCCCGCCGCCTGCGCGGCATGAACGGCTGTTGGACAGGCGCCTGCTGGCACGTGCCTATCTGGTGCTCGGGCCCATGGAAGCTGCGGCAGCATTGGCAGCCTTTTTCTATGTGCTTGATGCCGGCGGTTGGCAATACGGCGTGCTGTTGCCTGCCGATGCCCCGTTGTACCAAGCTGCGACCACCGCATGCCTCAGCGCCATCGTGGTCATGCAGATGGTGAACTTGTTCCTCTGCCGCAGCGAGCGGGGGCGGGCATTCGGCAGTGGCTGGCCGAATGGGCTGATCTGGGCCGGACTTGCGTTCGAGGTAGTGCTGATCCTGTTGATCGACTACACGCAGCTCGGCAACTGGCTGTTCGGTACCGAGCCTTTGTCTGCCAGGGCCTGGCTGTTCATGCTGCCGTTCGCACTGGGCATGGTCCTGCTCGAAGGGCTGCGCAAGGTCGCAGTCGCGCGCCGACGCTGAGCTGAGTGCGATTCAGATCAGCACGCTGGCGATGGCGAAGTAGATCAGGATCGAGAGCAGGTCCTGGACGACGGTCGCCAAGGGGCCGCTGCCGAATGCAGGGTCCAGCGAGAGGGTACTGAGCAGCCAGGGCAGCGCCATGGCCGCCAGGGTGGCGGTTCCGCATGCCGCGAATACGGCGAGACCAACGCAGAGTGCGACGTCGGTCGCTCCCCAGATCCACCACACCAGGGGACCCGCCACCAGTGCCAGGGTGAGCCCAATGGCCAGGCCGACCAGTATTTCGCGTCGTAGCATCTGACCCATGCTGGCACCCACCGATAGGCCACGAACGACCACGGTCTCAGTCTGGGTGCCGACGGCGTCTGCCAGGTAGACGATCCCGGGCAGGAAGAAGGCGAGCATGAGCGTGCTTTCCAGCTGGTTCTGAAAGCGCTCGACGAAATTCGCCGCCAGCAGGGCGCCGATAAGCCCGACCAGCAACCACGGGATCCGATGCTGGAAGCGCCGCTCGACTGGCTCCTCACTGGAGGTCCGAGCACTCTCGGTGCCCTTGATGAAGCCGCCGAGACGCGTGAGGTCTTCCTCATGCTCCCACAGTAGGACCGCCAGCAGGCGATGGGGCGGGATCACGCCGACCAGTCGGCCATTCGCATCGACCACGGTGAGCGCCGACTCGCCATGGCGAACGGCGCGCCAGGCGGCGATTTCCTGGTCCTCGTGGGGCGTCACAGTAGGCGCATCACGGTCCATCAAGCCATCCAAGGCAGCGTCTGCGGGTGCGCCGAGCAGGTCCTCGATCCGCACCAGTCCAAGGAAGCGCTGATCCTCGCAGACCATGATGTGGCTGGCGCAATCATAGTGGTGGCTCATCAGGGTTACGCGGGCGTCGCCGACCAGTCGGTCGGGCGGGAACACTGGAATTCGAGTCGTGGCATGTTGTGCCGCGGTTTCAAAGCTGATTCGCTCGCGGGCGACCTTGGTGTCCAACAGCATGGGCATCTCCTGGCCTAAGGGAGCGAGCGGCATGACGCTCGCTACCCGTCTGGGATTGTCTGGACTATAGGCGCTATCACGCTCGCCGCCGTGCCTGTACAGCCGCCTGGCGTCCCTCCCAAGCTTCTTCCGGTTTTCTTGATGTTGATCAAGCAGCGCGGCAAGCCCGCTGCCTAGCCTGAGCTAAAGAAATGAATGGAGGGGCGGTAATGCGCAGCGAGGCCAACACCGCTTGTCATTCGAGGTGCAACGCATTGCGGGCGGAGTGTCATGCCTGCGTATACCCGGCCGATTACCATGCGCGCCTATAGCCTGGAGCGTCCCGAGCTGCTGCGCGACCATCTGGCCAGGCAGTGCCAGGTGTTCGAATTGCGGGCGAACGGCCAAGGTACTCATACCTGGCAACAGGCCTGCGATCAGGACCCGCATCCCTTCTCACCGCCTGCCGACCCGCCCGGCTGCTCCGCCAAATCCTTCTTCTTCCCAGAGCGGGAGCTGCTGTTCCGTTTCGACGGTGGTGCCTTCTACTCGGAACTACCCGCTGTCAGGCCTCAGGTACTGTTCGGCCTGCCAGCCTGCGATCTCCAGGCGATTGCCTACCAGGACCGTTTCTTTGTCGCTGACCCGTACTACCAGGCGCGACGCGAGGCTACGCTGCTGGTGGGTGTCGATTGCGTGCACAGCTGCCGCCACGGCTCCTGCAGCCTGTTCGGTTGCGGGCCGCAGGCACAAGCCGGTACCGCCGACCTGGTGCTGGTGCCCCTGCAAGGCATGGCAACTAGCTGCTTACTGGTCACTTCACTGGCGGGGGAGCGTGCGTTGTGCGGCCTCGAGTTGGAGATCATGGAGAGCGACTGGACGCACGAACGGGCCTTGGCCGGCGAACAGGTGATGTGCGAGCAGATGAATACGGACGCCATCATTGAGGGCATCGCCGCCATCAATGCCGGTTGGGTCGAACAATCCACGTGGGACGAATTGGGGCAGCGCTGTTTGAACTGCACCGGCTGCACCAGCGTCTGCCCGACCTGCTCCTGTTTCACGGCAGTCGATATACCGGCAGATGGCTCAGGCATCGCGCACGTCCGGGCGTGGGCCTCATGCCTGGACGAGGGTTTCCAACGCGAGGCGGGAGGGCGCAATCCCAGCGCAAGCGCTTGGCAACGGGTCCAGCGATTCTGGTTCCACAAACTCGGGGAGGCATTCCGCGCCCGCATGGGCGGATATGGCTGCGTCGGCTGCGGTCGCTGTGACCGTCAATGCCCTGACGGCATGGGGCTGATGGGCGTCATGCATCGGCTGGAGCAACCATGAACGGCGTCACCCCCCGCAGGGTGCACCTGCTCTGCCAGTACCCGGACGGCGAAAATGCGCGGCACTTCAGCTTCCGCATCGCACGCCCGCAACCGCGGGATTTCGAGGTGATTCCCGGCCAGTTCTTCATGCTCAGCGTGCCAGGCTACGGTGAAGCACCCTTCAGTTATGTGAGTGTCCCGGACCTGGAGGGGCGATTCGATGCCCTGATTCGCCGGCAGGGGGGCCTGACCGCTGCCTTGTTCGAACAGCCCGAAGGCGCGCTTCTCGGCTATCGCGGCCCCTTCGGAAAAGGCTGGCCGTTGCTGCTCGGTAATGAACGCTTGCTGCTGGTAGCCGGCGGTTGCGGGCTGGCGCCACTCGCCGGAGTCGTGGATGAGGCGGGGCTGGCCCTCTATCCGATTCGCATGACGGTGATCTACGGGGCGCGCCATCGCCAGAGCCAGGTCCTCGGCCGTGAACGTGAGCGCTGGAAGGGCCGCGTCACCTTGCATGAGACCTGCGATGACGAGCCTCTCGGGCAGTGTCATGGTAACCCCTTGCAGCAGCTGCGGACGCAGCTCGTCCTTGAACGCCCGGATGCTGTGTTCTGCTGCGGCCCGGAGCCTTTCATGCAGGCGGTGGCGGGTGAATGCCTGAAACACGGGGTGCTGGCCAACCGCATCTGGCTGTCCATCGAACGCAACATGGCCTGCGGCACCGGCCTGTGCGGGCACTGCTACCTGGGGTCCAGTTACGTCTGTACGGACGGTCCGACCTACCGCTACGACCGTTACCGGGAGTTGTTGGGCAGCGGCAACGCCCATCCGCCAACGTTCAGTAGCGAGTTTTGCTGAGAGGGAGACGCGCCATGCGCTCAACCATGATCGAGAAAACCGCCAGCGACTTGCCGGTGAGTCCCAACTGGCTGGACAGCGCCCAGGCGCGGGCGGCGTTCTCCTGGGCAGCGGAGGCCCGCGAACTGGTTGGCCTGCCGGGAGGTGGGCTGAACCTGGCCTTCGAAGCCGTCGACCGCCATGCTCAGGGTCCACGTCAGGACTGGGTAGCCCTGCGGCTACTGGACCGTGATGGGCTCAGTCGTGACATCAGCTACCGCGCGCTGGGCCTCCAGACCAATCGCTTCGCTCACTTGCTGCAGCGTCTTGGCGTCGCCAGCGGCGAGCGGTTGTTCGTGCTCTGCGAACGCGGGCTGGAGCTCTACCTGGGCGTTTTGGGGGGGCTGAAGTATGGATGCGTGGTCTCGCCGCTGTTTTCCGCGTTCGGACCGGAACCCATCGCCACCCGCATGCGCCTGGGTGAGGGCAGCATCCTGGTGACCAGCGAGGTGCTGTACCGCCGGAAAGTGGCCGACATTCGTGCCAACCTGCCCTCGCTCAAGCACGTACTGCTGTTCGGCATTCCTGAAGGCGAAGCATTGCCTGACGGGACGCTGGACCTGCACGCGATGCTGGCCGACGCCGAGGACAGCTTCACGGTTGCCCCCACTACGGCCGAAAGCCCCTCGCTCCTGCATTTCACCAGTGGCACCACCGGCACCCCGAAAGGCGCACTGCACGTGCACGGCGCTGCCGTGACCCACTATGTCACCGGCAAATACGCGCTGGACCTGCATCCGGATGACATCTACTGGTGCAGTGCCGACCCCGGCTGGGTCACCGGTACCTCCTATGGCATCCTCGCGCCACTGATGCTGGGGGTGACCTGCATCGTCGATTGCGCCGAGTTCGATGCCGAGCGCTGGTATCGAATCCTAGAAGAGCAGCAGGTCAGCGTGTGGTACACCGCACCCACGGCCATTCGCCTGCTGATGAAGGCCGGCGCGGCGCTGGCCGCTGCGCATCACTTCCCGGCCCTGCGCTTCGTCGCCAGCGTCGGCGAGCCGCTGAATGCGGAAGCCGTCTGGTGGGGCAAGGAAGTGCTCGGTCACCCCATCCATGACAACTGGTGGCAGACAGAAACCGGCGGAATCATGATCGCCAACACGGCCGCCATGGCCATCAAACCCGGCTCCATGGGCAAGCCGCTGCCGGGTGTCGAGGCGGCGATCGTCGATCACAGCGAAGAAGGCCGGCTGACACTGCTGGGTAACGAGCAGGTGGGCGAGCTGGCGCTGAGAAAGCCCTGGCCGGCACTGTTCAGGGCGTACCTGGGGCAGGTGGAGCGCTATCAGCGTTGCTTCGTCGGGGATTGGTATCTCAGCGGCGACTTGGCCCGCCGCGACAGCGATGGTTATTACTGGTTCGTCGGTCGCAGCGACGATGTGATCAAGTCTGCGGGTCACCTGATCGGCCCATTCGAAGTGGAGAGCGTGCTGATGGAGCTGCCGGCCGTTGCGGAGGTGGCGGTGATCGGCAAGCCGGACCCGCTGCTGGGTGAGACGGTGAAGGCCTTCGTTTCGCTCAAGGGTGGGTACGCCGCGAGCCCGGCCCTGCACGATGAGCTGCTCGGCCATGCGCGCAAGCGACTGGGAGCAGCGGTGGCGCCCAAGGAGTTGGAGTTCGTTGCGAGTCTGCCGCATACCCGCAGCGGCAAATTGATGCGGCGCCTGCTCAAGGCCCGTGAGCTCGGCTTGCCGGAAGGCGATCTCTCGACGCTGGAGAATCCCTCATGAACACGCCAGACGTGCCATACCCGGCAGATTTCGCCTTGCGTCTGTTGCGCGACATGTTGCGTATCCGCCGTCTGGAGGAACGCGCGGCGGAACTGTATGGGGAAAGCAAAATCCGTGGCTTTCTGCACCTGTATATCGGCGAGGAGGCGGTGGCGGCCGGCGCGCTGCATGCGCTGGCGATCGACGATGCGGTGGTGGCGACCTACCGCGAGCACGGCCACGCGCTGCTCAAGGGCGTGCCCATGACTGCGATCATGGCTGAGATGTTCGGCAAACAGGGGGGCTGCTCCCGAGGGCGCGGCGGCTCGATGCACTTGTTCGACGCCCGCACACGCTTCTATGGAGGCAACGCCATCGTCGCCGGTGGCCTGCCGCTGACGGTGGGGTTGGCGCTGGCGGAGCGGATGCAAGGCGGCAACCGGGTCAGCGCCTGCTTCTTTGGCGAGGGTGCAATGGCCGAGGGCGCATTCGCCGAGTCGTTGAACCTGGCTGCCCTTTGGCAGCTACCGGTGCTGTTCTGCTGCGAAAATAACCTGTATGCGATGGGCACAGCATTGGCCCGCTCGCAATCCCAGATCGACCTGTGCGCCAAGGCAGGAGCCTTCAAGGTCACCACCCGTGCTGTCGACGGCATGGATGTGGTGGCCGTGCACGAGGCCACGCGGGAGGCTGTAGCGGCGATACGGGCCGGGGGTGGACCCTACTTCCTGGAGTTTCAGACCTATCGCTTCCGCCCGCACTCGATGTTCGATCCGGAGCTGTACCGGGACAAGGCCGAAGTGGAGAAATGGAAAGAGCGGGGGCCCATCCACACCTTCAGCGCGCGGCTGAAGGCGCAGGGTCTGCTGGACGAGGCCGGTTTTCTGGTAATCGCCGACGAAGTGAACGAGGAGGTGGAGGCGGCGGTGGCCTACGCCGAGGCCGACAGCCTGGAGCCTACGGCTGATCTCGCCCGCGATGTCTACACTCCGGAGGTGGCGCCATGAGCGAGCCGACCACCTACCGCGCGGCGATACGAGAGGCGCTGCGTGAAGCCCTGCAACGTGACCCGCGGGTGTTCCTGATGGGTGAAGACGTTGGCCGCTATGGCGGTACCTACGCTGTGACCAAGGGATTGCTGGAGGAGTTCGGCCCGGAACGCATCCGAGATACGCCGTTGTCGGAACTCACGTTCGTGGGCGCTGGCATCGGGGCGGCGCTAGGTGGCATGCGCCCAATCGTGGAAGTGATGACGGTGAACTTCAGCCTGTTGGCACTGGACCCGCTGATGAATACGGCGGCGACCCTGCGGCATATGTCCGGCGGGCAGTTCTCCGTGCCGCTGGTGCTGCGCATGGCCACTGGTGCCGGCCGCCAACTGGCGGCCCAGCATTCGCACAGCCTCGAAGGTTGGTACGCGCACATCCCCGGCCTGAAGATTCTCGCACCGGCCACCCTCGAGGACGCTCGCGGCATGTTCTGGCCGGCGATTGAGGACCCGGACCCGGTGCTGATCTTCGAGCATGCTCAGCTTTACAACCTGGAAGGCCAGTTGAGCATCGCAGAGCCGGTGGATATCCGCTCGGCGCGAGTGCGCCGCGAGGGCCGTGACCTAACGCTGGTCGCCTACGGTGGCACCCTGGGCAAGTCGCTGGCAGCCGCCGAGCAACTTGCCGGCGAGGGGATAGACGCGGAAGTGATCGACCTTCGCGTGTTGCGGCCTCTGGATGACGCGACGATCCTGGCTTCGGTACGCAAGACCCGTCGCGCGCTGGTGGTCGACGAAGGCTGGCGCAGTGGGAGCCTGTCAGCGGAGATCATCACGCGCATCGTTGAACAAGGTTTTTTCGAACTGGATGCGCCGCCGGCAAGGGTCTGCAGCGCGGAAGTGCCGATTCCTTACGCCAAGCACCTGGAAGAGGCCGCGCTGCCGCAGGTGCCGGATATCGTAGCCGCGGCCCATGGCATTTGCGGGTAATGACTCCCAGGTCCGCTCTGGGCCAATGAGGTGCGGATGATCGAATTCAAACTGCCGTCGCTGGGCGCCGACATGGATCAAGGGACCTTGCTGGAATGGCGGGTCAAGCCCGGCGACAAGGTCCAGCGCGGGCAGGTGGTCGCCGTGGTCGACACGGCGAAGGCGGCGGTGGATGTGGAGTGCTGGCAGGACGGCGAGGTGTTCCAGTTGCTGGTCGAACCGGGCAGCAAGGTGCCGGTGGGCACGGTGATCGCCACCTTGCTCGAGGCGGGGGAGTCCCCCGAAACCGCGCGGCGCCGGCCCGAGGCACCGCCAGTCGCAGCCGCTCCATTGCCAGCTGCCAGCCGACCAAAGGTTTCCCCGGCTGCTCGGCGGCGTGCCGGGGAGCTTGGCATCGATCCCGAAACCCTGAGCGGCAGCGGTCCCCATGGCGTCGTTTCGCTGGAGGATGTGGAGCGGGCCGCAGCCGCCACTGCACCCGTTGATCGGGCGGCTGCGATGCGCCAGGCGATTGCAGCCTTGATGAGCCGTTCCAAGCGCGAGATTCCGCATTACTACCTGTCGGAAACCATTCCCCTTGGCGCAGCGTTGGCCTGGTTGCAGATGCACAACGCCGGGCTGCCGCCGGAAGAGCGCCTGTTGCCGACGGTGATGTTGCTCAAAGCCGTGGCCCTGGCGCTGCGTGAGCACCCCGAGCTCAACGGCCACTGGCGCGAGGGTGCTTTCAAACCCGTGACGGGCATCCACCTGGGGGTTGCCATCGCGCTGCGGCAGGGTGGTTTGGTCGCGCCCACGCTTCAGGATGTCGCTGACAAACCTCTTGCGCAGTTGATGACCGAGCTTGCCGACCTGGTGGTGCGCGCGCGTAACAGCTCACTGCGTAGCTCAGAGTTGGGCGAGGCAGGCTTGACCGTGACCCAGCTCGGCGAGCAAGGGGCAGATTCGGTGTTCGGGGTGGTCTACCCGCCCCAGGTATCGCTCGTGGGCTTTGGCCGAATCGCCGATCGACCCTGGGTGGAAGATGGAAACCTTTGCGTAATGCCGACGGTGATATCCAGCCTGGCGGCCGACCATCGGGCCAGCGATGGACATACCGGCGCCCGGTTCCTCGCTGAGATCAAACGACTGTTGCAGGCACCTGAGCGGTTATGAGGAGCGCACCATGAATGACGCGACGATTCGCCAGCAGGTGCTGGATGCGCTGAAGAGCGTTGCACCCGAGATCGAACCGCAGCACCTGCGCTGTGATCGGCCTTTGCGCGAGGAGGTGGATCTGGATTCGATGGACTGGCTGCGCTTTCTCGGCACCCTGCATCGATCGACCGGGGTGAACATTCCGGAAGCGGACTACCAGCAGCTCGATAGCGTGGATGCCCTGGTGGCGTATCTGCGCCTACGAAAGGGCTGATGTCGGACGATTCAAGGGCATGTCGGCTGAACACAAGCGCAGCCAGGTACCCGCCATCCCGGGCAACCTGGCCAAGGGGGAGTGGTGTCTATATTGAGAAGGCCCCTTATCGCCTGGTTTGACGACGCACGATGAAATACTTCGACTGGCTGCCTGCGGATGCCGCGCACATCGTCTTCGTGCTGTTCCTGTCCTTTCTCATCGGGCTGGAACGGGAAGAACGCAAAGCCAGCAATGAGCACTTCGCCTTTGGGGGCGTGCGCACCTATCCACTGATAGGCCTCGTTGGTTATGCAGTAGCGGCGCTGTCGGGTGGCAACCTGTTGGCGCAGATGCTGGGTTTTGCTGTGCTGGCGGGGTTCTTGATGATGGCCTACTGGCACAAGCTCACCTCGTCGGGCTATTCAGGGGTTACCTCGGAAATGTCCGGCTTGACCACCTACCTGATGGGGGCCCTGGTCTATCGCGAGATGTTCTGGCTGGCCACTGCACTGACCGTATCGAGCATTCTTCTGCTCGAACTCAAGGCGCAGCTGGAGAATCTGGCAAAGCGTATCGAGGCGACGGACATTCTCACGTTTGCCACGTTTCTGTTGCTTTCGGCCGTGATCCTGCCGCTGCTACCCAACGAACAGCTGACTCAGTTCCAGATCAACCCCTTCAAGACATGGCTCGTTGTGGTGGCGGTCAGTGCCGTTTCGTATGGCAGTTATGTGCTGCAGAGAGTGACCAAGGGGCAGGGTGGCGTGCTCCTCAGCGCACTGGTCGGCGGTGCCTATTCGTCGACGGTCACGACCGTGGTCCTCGCACGAAGGTCAAAGCAGGATGAACAGGCTCACCTCTATTCCGGTGGCATGCTGATTGCCTCAGGCGTGATGTATCTGCGCGTGGCGGTGTTATTGGCGCTGTTCAATCATGATTTGATGGATCTGCTGGCACTTCCCTTTATCGCTCTGGGCTGTGTGGCGATGCTGATCGGTTGGCTCTGGTCCCGCAGGGGCGATGAAGGCACAGCCAGGGATATGGCTCCGTTCGAGCCGAAGAACCCACTCGAGATCAGTGCGGCACTGCTGTTTGCGCTGCTCTTCGTGGGCATGCTCGTGGCGACGCACGTGGTCAGTCGGCATCTCGGCGTGGCAGGTGTCTATACGCTTGCGACCCTGATGGGCGTTATCGACGTCGATCCTTTCATCATGGGCATGACGCAGTCTGCCTCGACCATCACGCCCTTGCCCGTGGCAGGGACGGCAATCATTGTTGCAGCGGCCAGCAACAACATGGTGAAGGGGATCTATGCGTTTGTGCTTTCTTCGCGGAAAGCGGGAATGGAGAGCATGTGTTTTCTATTCGGGCTGGCTGCCTGCGGTTTGCTCCTTCTCTTTTTCCTGAGGTGATATCAGCACGCAATGAAATTTTCACGAGTACCTGACGGCGCCTTCACGTCACGGTGCATAGGCTCGTGCTCATTTGGAGCAGTCTCTGCGATCGGTGAAGAAGTCTCTCATGCAAAGTATCACTGCCATTACGGGGCGCAGCCTGGGGCTGCTGGTTGGCTGCCTGTTCGCGGTGGTTGCCCAGGCTCAGCCGCAGGTGGTCGGCTGGGTCGAAGATGCCGTTCTGTTGCCAGAAAATGTCCAGGTCAAGGCCAAGATGGACACTGGGGCACTGACTTCGTCGCTGGATGCAAAGGAGATCGAGCGCTTCGAGCGCAATGGCAAGAAGTGGGTGCGGTTCAAGGTCGAACTGACGGACAGCAAGACCGGGAACGATTTCGTCAGCGAATTCGAGCGGCCGGTGGTGCGCAATGTGAAGGTACGCGGCGCCGGCGGTGTAGACCATCGCTCGGTGGTCGAGATGTCGATCTGTATCGGCAAGCAGCGCTATGACGAGCAGTTCTCCCTGCGCAACCGCAGCAAGATGCTCTACCCGGTCCTGATTGGTCGGCGAACGCTTGAGCATCTTGGTCTAGTGGATGTATCGCGGACCTTCACCCTCAAGCCACAGTGTGGCCAATCGGTTCTTGACGAAGGTGGTTAGCGCAAACGACTTCCCGCGTTACCTCCAGGCGGCTATCGGTCCGGTGATTTCAGCGCGCCTGGCCGTGGCGCACCAGCTCGATGCGAAAGTCCGGTTCGTAGGGTGGCACATGGCATTCGACGATGTCGCCCGGTGCCACTTGCAGTGAGATGCCGACAATATCGGCTCGGATCGGCTGCTTCTGTACGCAACGATCCACCAATACGGCGGTGTGGATCTGACGAGCGCCAAGGCTGGCCAGATACGCGCACGTGCGCAGCAGCGAGTGGCCTTCGTAGAGCACATCGTCCACCACCAGCAAATGCATGCTGGCGAGGTCCATCGTCGCCAGTTCAGGGTTCTCGGTCAGGGCCGTACCGGCATGGAGAAGGCTGAGGTCGTCGGCATAGCGCTTGACCTTGAGCGCATGCAGCGGCGGCCCATCCTGCCCGGTCAGCGCGGCCAGGTGCTGGCGAAGCATCCGCGCCAGGGGTTCGCCACGTCGCAGGATGCCGACCAGCATGCACTCATGCACTGGGAGCCGGGCGCTGACATTGTGCGCCATGGCGGCGATGATGGTGTCGAGTTCATCGGAGTCGTACAGGCAGTACCGCTCTGGGGTGGTTGCAAGGATCATGCAGCGACTCCCGATTGCCTGAGAAAGGTGAATCGCCTGAGCGCAGCCGCCGGTCAGGCGGACAATCCGCCCAGGCGGTGCAAGGCTTGTGGGTCGAGGATATGGAGCTCCCGACCGGAACTGTCGATCAGGTTCTGCTCGCGGTAGCGGGTGAACAGGCGGCTGATGGTCTCTGTCGTAAGCCCCAGGTAGTTGCCGATCTCGCTGCGGCTCATCGGCAGCAAGAAGTTCACCGGTGAAAGCCCACGCTTGCTGTAGCGCGATGACAGGTTGAGCAGGAACGAGGCCAGGCGCTGCTCGGCGCTTTCCCGAGTGTGGCTGAGGTGTTCGTGTTCCGCCTGGATCTCGTGGCTCATGACCCGGAGCAATTGCTTTCTCAGGCTCGGGATCACTCCGGCCAGCTCTTCCAGCTGGTGGATCGGGATGGCGCATACCATCGAAGTTTCCAGGGCTTCAGCGTAACTGGGGTAGTGCTCGTAGCCAATGCCATCCAGGCCGATCAGCTCGCCTGGCAGGTGAAATCCGGTGATCTGCTCGGTTCCGTCCTTGTCCAGCAGGTAGCTCTTCAGCGCCCCCGAGCGCAGTGCGTAGACATGCTGCATGGGCTCGCCCGCCCTGAAGAGGTGCTCATGCTTTTGTAATGGACGATTGCGCTTGATGATGCTTTCGAGCTGGGAGACTTCCCCCTCGTCCAGGCTTTCGGGCAGGCAGAAACGACTCAACGCACAGTCGTGGCACTGGATATGAGACTTCACAGGGGAGCGAGGCAGAATGCCTTGATCGTCTGTGGACATGAGCAGCGTGACCTCGAGCCGATTTGTGATTCAAGTCTAGGTCGCCAGCAGGCGACACGGACAGTGTTCCGTCGGATTACGTACAGCATTGAACGGTAGTTGCGATTTAGTAGCTTTGCACGAGACGTGCGGCTACCAAGGCACTGGTACCAAGAATCTCCAGACGCTGTGCTGCCACCTCCGGGGCAAGGCGAAATGGCGGCACGCTGTCGCATATCACGATGCGCTCGAACAATGGGCTGTCGAGCAGGGCGCTGCCGCCCGTGAACAGGCCATGGGCAGCGGCGGCGAACAAACGGATGGCGCCAGCTTCCTGACAGGCCTTGCCCGCTTGCAGCAAGGTGGAACCGGTGCTGATCAGATCGTCGACGATGATCGCCGTCTTGCCTCGAACCGAGCCGAGCAGTCCGCCACCGGTCACTACGTCGTTGTTGCGGTGCTTCTCGACGCAGGCGCTCGCTACCGGGCGTCCAAGGCGTTGCTCCAGCCGTGAGCGAAATCGTTCGGCACGCTTGATTCCACCCATATCGGGCGAAACAGCCACCAGTTCGGTGCCATCCGCCAGGCCGGCGAAGTGTTCGGCGAAGAGTTCGGTGCTGTCCAAATGTTGGGTGGGGATGCGAAAAGCGTTATCGAAGGCCGCAGCATCGTGTACTTCCAGCGTCATCAGGCGATCGACGCCGCTGGCTTCCAGCAGCGTGGCGACATAGCGGTTGATCACCGCGTCCTGGGGGTGGGTACGGCGTTCCTTGCGCGTGTAGCAGAGGTATGGGGCGACCACCTGGACCTGGCTGGTGCCGGCATCCTTCAGGGCGCAGCAGAAGAACATCAGCCGGCAGAGTTTGTCGTTGGTGCTCAATTCGGCATCGCTGTGCAAGGAGGCGAACAGCACCACGCGGCGACCATCGACTTCATCCACTGGCCAGGATTTGTGCTCACCATCCTCGTAGACACGTTCCTCTACAGCTGCCAGCGGCAGGCCCAGCCTGGCGGCGACGCGGGCTGCATAGGCCTGGTTGTCATGCAGGGCGAACAGCAGGGGACTATTGGTGGCCATGGGCTGATCCTCGAGATGCCTTGCTGTTGAGCATCGCCCTTATCGTCAGACCGTCAAGCGCCAGAGGGGCGGCAACCGGGGCCGCCCTTGATGAACATCAAAGAGCTGGGCGGACCTCGCGCGCAGGCTGGACAAAAATCGGTGCCATTCTTGTCAGTAGCACCGGCAAGCCTGAACCGGGAGGTGCGTCATGAGCCAGTATCGTTGCCTTTACCTGATCGCAGAACCTTCACTTCAGAGTGCGGCCGCGCTGCAACGGGCCACGGCGCTGGCGCAAGCCAGCGGCGCGGCATTGCACATCCTGACGTTCTTCGAGCCAACCACCTCCATGCGACGCCTGGACCAGGTCGATCAGGCGCTGCTCCGCGAGAGCGCCTTGCAGCAGTGCCGCCATTGGGTGGAGGAACAGGCCGCGCAGGTTCGCGCCAAGGGTATCCAGGTGTTTGCCGAGGCCATCTGCACGGATGACCCGCTTGAAGAAATCCTGATCCAGATCGCCGAGCAGAAGCCGGACATGGTGATCAAGGGGGCGCAGACGGAGTCGGAGCTGCTGCGTACCTTCGTTACGCCCCTGGATTGGTACCTTCTCAGTGAATGCCCGGTGCCCGTGCATCTGGTGGGTGCGATCATCCATCCGCTACCTCGCAAGGTCATTGCAGCGGTCGATGTCAGCGACACGGAGGAGCAGGTGCCGGGCCTCAACCAGAGGATCATCCAGGCCGCCAATGGCCTGGCCCTGCAATGCAATGCCGATTTGCATCTGCTATATGTCTGCGACCTTAGCTCGGCCCATCTGGCCGATGCGCTGGCATTGGCCTGGGAAACGGATTTCACCGAGGACCAGCGGGCGGCCTTGTGGAGCGCGTTCACAGCCATGGCCGAGCGCTTCAGCGTGCCCCTGGAGCGTCGGCATTTCGTCGTCGGGCGGACGATCAGTTCGATCGCCGATTTCGCTGCGCAGAGCCGGGCAGATGTGATCGTCATGGGCCGGGTTCAACGACATGGCCTGGAAAAAATGCTCGGCAGCACCGCGGAACATGTGCTGCAGCGTGTTCCGTGCAGCATCCTGGCAGTGGAGCCGGGTTAGTTCGAGTCAGGAGGAGTTTGCCTTGAACGATGCCCGCTCATGATGTTTCGCAGTTTGTTAGTGCAGTGCAGTGCAGTGCAGGTGCATCCGGCAACCTGATTTCTCGATAGGCGATCGTGCTGCATGGTACGAGAAAAATCGAGCGCGACCGATAAGGTCGCGCTCAGCAGAACAGACGCCTTACTTGGGCTTGATCGGGATCACTTTCTCCGGTTTTATCGCTTCCGGACGTTTTGCTAGCGAGATCGTCAGCACACCTTTGGTGAAGCTAGCCTCGATCTGTTCAGGGTCTACCCCTTTGGGCAGGGTGAACATACGCTCGAAGGACCCGTAATGCCGTTCCGAGAGGTAATAGTCCTTCTGTTTCTCCTCCTTCTCTTCTTTCTTTTCGCCTTTGATGATCAGGTTGCCATTGGCTAGACGGATCTCGATGTCCTTCTCGTCCATTCCCGGTAGTTCGGCTGTGATCTCAAAGGATTTCTCCTTCTCGGTAATGTCCACGGCCGGCACTCCATGACCGATCATCGGACGGCGCCAAAACGGCTCTACATCAAAGGCGCTGCGGCCGAATGGGAAATGCATGGCTCCGCGGCCGAAGTCCTCAAAGAGGCGATCGACCTGTTGGCGGAGGCTGTCCAATGGCCGCCACGCTTCTGGCACTGTCGGAGTTTTACTGGCTTGTTCCTGTTGTTGAACAGGGACTTTTTTTGCGGATTCAGCCATTTTCAATTCCTCCATTCGCAAGTGGTTTGAACAGGACAATTTCATTTTGTGGCTCTTCCTGCCCACCCATTTTGATCTTGATCAAGATCATTCCCCTCGACTGGTAATCGTCTGAATTTCCTCGGATTCAGACCATGGCGACGGGGTTGGATTCAGGGGGCTAAAGCTGCAATGTGTGGATCACCTGGGTCGTATCCTCGGGGTCGCGCTGACGCTCGAATCCCAGGTAGCTGGCCAGGTCCTGCAAAGGTCTGTTGGCGGCCGAATCGATGGAGTACATCTGCTTGAATCCATTTTTGCGCGCGGCATCGATGAGATGGCGCATCAGGGCAACGGCCAGACCGCGATGCTGCCAGGCGTCGGCGACCGTCACTGCGCATTCGCAGCGGTCTTTCTCGCCGCTGGCGGCATAGCGGCTGATGCCGACTTCGACCAGTTCGCCGTCCTGGTGGGCCAGAGCGACCAACGCCAAACTGTTGCGGTAATCGACTTCCATCAGTCGGTCGAGCAGTTCGGGGCTGACTTCCTTGATCGTGCCCAGGAAGCGGAAGTGCCTCGCCTCCGGGGAAAGCCGTTCGATGAAGTCGATTTCCCGATCGCGGTCGTCGGGTTGCAAGGGGCGGATCAGCACGTGGCTGCCGTCCTGGAGTGTCTCGATCCAGTGGCCTTCACCTAAAAAAGGGGTCAGCTCGCTGGTGTCAGGGGTTGGGAATGTTGGCATGGTGGGTACTCCAATCAACTGAATGGGGCCTACTGGGCCGATTGCACGGAATCAACGCGGGCCACCCGGCACCACGCCAAGCAGTGGGGTATGTAGGCTGGGCGAGTCCAGGGGGCGGGACAGCGGAGGGAAGTCGGCGGGCGTCAGGGTTTCCTTTTCCTGAAGCAAGCGTGCGCCCTGTTCGAGGTCAACTCGGTGCTCGGTCAACAGGGCCTTGGCGCGGGCGTAGGCCTCGTCAAGCAATTTGCGGACGCATAGGTCCACTTCGCGCGCAGTCTGTTCCGAGTAATCCTTTTCGCGCAGCATCGGCAGATGCTCGCCCAGGTACGCACCGGACTGCTTTTCCAGCACTGCGTGGCCCAGTTCTTCGCTCATGCCGAAGCGCGTGACCAACTGACGGGCGATATCGGTGGCCTTGGCCAAGTCGTCGGCCGCTCCGGTGGAAACTTCACCGAATGCCAGGGACTCCGCAGCGCGACCGGCCAGCAGCACGACGATACGGTCCTTGAGTTCCTGTGCGCCGATCAGGAAACGGTCCTCGGTCGGCCGTTGCAGCGTGTAGCCCAGGGCACCAAAGGCACGGGGGATGATGGATACCTTGTGCACCGGGTCCATTCCCGGCAGGGAGACCGCTGCCAGCGCATGGCCCATTTCGTGGTAGGCCACCACACGGCGGTCGTTCGGTTGAAGTAACCGGCTCTTGCGTTCGATACCCGCGACGATGCGTTCGACGGCCACGGTGAAATCGTTCAAACGGACTGCCTCGTCACCTCGGCGCGTGGCGACCAACGCGGCTTCATTGACCAGGTTGGCCAGGTCAGCCCCGGTAAATCCGGTTGTGATTGCGGCGATCTGGTCGCAATCGACATCGCTGCCGGCGCGAACCTGCTTGAGGTGGACCTTGAGGATCGCTGCACGACCCCGGCGGTCCGGACGGTCGATCAGGATTTGCCGGTCGAACCGACCCGAGCGCAGCAGGGCTGGGTCCAGCACCTCGGGCCGGTTGGTGGCGGCCAGCAGAACCACTCCCTCGCGCGGGTCGAAACCATCCAGCTCGGCAAGCAGTTGGTTGAGGGTCTGTTCTTTTTCGTCGTTGCCACCGAAGGAGCCTACGCCGCGCATCTTCCCCAGAGCATCCAGTTCGTCGATGAAAATGATGCATGGAGCCGCCTTGCGCGCCTGCTCGAACAGATCGCGAACCCGCGCGGCGCCAACGCCGACGAAGAGCTCGACGAACTCCGATCCAGAGATGGAGAAGAAGGGCACGCCTGCCTCGCCGGCTACGGCCTTGGCTACCAGGGTCTTGCCGGTGCCCGGCGGGCCGACGAGCAAGATGCCCTTGGGCACTCGCGCGCCCAGCCGGCTGTACTGCGGCTGGTCCTTGAGGAATGACACCAATTCTTCCAGCTCTGCCTTGGCTTCGTCTATGCCGGCCACATCATCGAAGGTGATGCCCGTGTCCCGTTGTACGAATACCTTGGCGCGAGAGCGGCCGACATTGACCAGCCCGCCGAATCCCTGCTTTTCGGCCAGCCCACGGAAGAGGAAGCTCCAGAGTGCGAAGATCATGATGAACGGCAAGATCCACCCCACAAGGGTAGTGACCAGCGTGTTCTCATGTACCCCGGTGAAGCGCACATCCGCGCGGGCGAGTTCATCGGCCAGGGCCGGCTCGACCCGGTTGGTGGTGAAGTGGCTGCGGCCGTTGATCGGCTCCTTCAGGGTGCCGCTGATGCGTTGTTCTTCGATTTTCAGCTCGGCGAGCTTGTTCTGCTGTAGCAGGCTCAGGAACTCGCTGTAGGGGATGGTTTCGACCGCGCGCTGCTCCGTCCACCAACTCTGCAGCAGCATCAGGGCGCTGAAGGTGACGATGAAGTACCAGATGTTCCACTGGTGCTGCTTCTCCATGATGCGAACTCCTGCCGCAGCCGAAAGAAGGGCGACCGCATACGACCGCACTTTGCAGTTTGAGCCGCTCTTCGCGAGCAAACTTGATGCATATCAAGTCACCGGGATATGACCAGGTCCAGTCTGTTGCGAAGTGCTGATCCTAAGTGCTGCAGTGCGTTGCCAGGCAATCCAGAGGTGCGACATGAGCCCGATGCAAAGACTTTTGCTGATCGCCCATCCCGACCAGCGCCATTCTCCCGCCCTGCAACGCGCGGTCGCGCTGGCCTTGGCGAGCGATGCGCCACTTCACGTGGTGGCATTCGTGGAGCCATTTGCGACCTTCGGCTTGCTGGACCGCAAGGTCCAGGAGCAGACCCGCGAGAGCCTGTTGCTGGAGCAGCGTCAATGGTGGGAAGAAGAGGCCAAGACACTGCGCGGACGGGGTGTGAAGATCACGACTTCGGTGGTCTGGACGACCGATAGGCACCGGGAGACGATTCGCCAGATCCTGGAGATGCAGCCGGACCTGGTGGTTAAGGACATCCAGCGCGAGCCGGCGCTCAAACGCGCCTTCGTCACGCCGCTGGACTGGTACCTGCTACGTGAATGCCCGGTTCCGATACACCTGGTAGCGGACGCCCGGCACCCGCTGCCGCACAAGATCGTCGCTGCAGTCGACCCGATGGACCCGGACACCCAGATCAGTGGCGTGAACGAGAAGATCATCTCGGCTGCCACCGGATTGGCCCTGCAATCCAACGCGGAACTGCATCTGCTGTACATCTATGACTGCCTGCCAGCGTACATGGCCAACAGTGGCGAGGGCGGCGTGTCGTGGTCCGACCTGGCTGAAGAATTGCGCATTGCGTTGCACCAGTCGTTCGTCAGTCTGGCCGACCGCTTCGGTGTGCCGCAGGAGCGTCGCCACTTCCTGATGGGCTCACCGATACGCGGCATCGCCGACTTCGTAACGGAGCAGGCGGCGGATGTCGTAGTGATGGGCCGCGTCCACCACAAGACGATCGATAAACTGATTGGAAGCACCACCGAGCACACGCTCTACCAGGTGCCCAGCAGTATCCTGGCTGTTCGGGCTGACAAGTAATTGCTTCAGGGGCTGGGCGAGGTCAGGAAGCAGGGTGGACTTCAGCCCTCCCTACGTGAGTCCTGGCCATAAATCGGTAGCCTGTTGGGCAGCGCAGAAAGGCGAAGCCCACCCGACTGGCAGCGGGGAGAGAACGGAGAAAGGGGCCCGGTGCACGGTCCCATTATCCCTGTGCACTGAACTGGTACGCGCCACCCCCGACGGCCTTGGCCCGATACATCGCGGCATCCGCCCGGTCGAGCAGGACGTCGGCGGTCAGGCCGTCGTGCGGGTAGAGGCTGATGCCGATGCTGATATGGGTTTGCACGAGATGCTCGTCCAGCATGAATGGTCGGTCGATGCTGGCAACCAACTGGCTTGCCATGGACTCCAGCACCTCCGTCTGGTCCAGGTTGGTGACGAGAATCGCGAACTCGTCGCCACTGAGCCGTGCCACGATGTCGGTCTTGCGCACGGAGCGCTCCAGGCGTTCGGCCACGGCGATCAGCAGCTTGTCGCCAATCGCGTGGCTGAGCCGGTCGTTGACCTGTTTGAACTGATCGAGGTCAAGGAACATCAGCCCCAGCATCTGTCCGTGCTGCGCAGCATGGTTGATGGCCTGCTGCGCCAGATCGAGGAACAGCATGCGGTTGGCCAGCCCGGTCAGCCCATCGTGATACGCCAGTTGGCGCATCTGAGCGCGCTCCTGGTCCTCCATGGTCAGGCAGTGCTGGATGGCGACGAAGTGAGTGATGCAACCGGTGTCATCGAACAGTGGGGTGATGACCTGGTTGACCGTGTAGCAGCAGCCGTCCTTGCGCCGTTCGATCAGCTCACCTTGCCAGGCCTGGCCGGCAAGGATGGTCTGCCAGAGATCCTGGTAGAAGGTCATTTCCTGCCGTCCGGAATGGAGCATGTGCGGGGTCTGGCCGACCAGTTCGTCGTGCGTGTAGCCGCTCTGCCGGCAGAGGGCTGCGTTGACCCAGACGATGCAGCCTGAGCGGTCGGTGATCAGTATGGCGTTCGTTGTGGCTTCCAATGCCTTCACCAACAGCTGTTGGTCTTGTTCGATCATTGGAGCCTCCGCCTTTGATCGGAGATGTCACGTTGATATCGTCACGATAGTCTGGTGGTCTGCTAAACCCTTTGATCAGGATCAAGCGGTTTTTGGGCATAGGCTCTACAGGAGAGTTCGATGCGACTGACGTTTCTTGGTGCGGCTGGCACCGTGACGGGAAGCAAATACCTGGTGGAGCATGAGCACAAGCGTGTGCTGGTCGATTGCGGATTGTTCCAGGGTTACAAGCAACTACGCCTGCGCAACTGGGACCACTTTCCGCTGCCGATCGAAGATCTGGACGCCATCGTCCTGACCCACGCCCACCTCGACCACAGCGGTTACCTGCCGGTGTTAGTGCGCGATGGTTATCGCGGGCCGGTCTATGCGACGCCGGCTACCTGCGAGCTGGCGCGAATCCTCCTACTGGATAGCGGCCGACTCCAGGAGGAAGAGGCCGAATATGCCAACCGGCGGGGCTATTCAAAGCACCATCCGGCGAAGCCGCTGTATACCGAAGCGGACGCAGAGCGAGCCTTGAAGCTGTTCCATCCCATTGCCTTGCACCACCCGCAAAACATTCTGCCCGGCATCCGTCTGCTACTGCGCACGGCTGGGCATATTCTGGGTGCCGCGACCGTGGAGCTGGAGGTGGGCGGCGTCAAGCTGGTGTGTTCCGGGGATCTGGGGCGGATGCACGACCCGGTCATGAAGGAGCCTGAACTGATCGACGAGGCCGACTACCTGTTGGTGGAGTCGACTTATGGCGATCGCAAGCACTCACCCGAGCCGGTGGAAAAACAACTTGCGGATGTGATCAACCGAACCGCCATGCGCCAGGGCATTACCCTGGTGCCGTCCTTTGCGGTGGGACGCGCGCAGCTGCTGATGTACCACCTGTATCGCCTCAAGGAGGAGAAACTCATCCCCGACATTCCGATCTTCCTCAACAGCCCGATGGCGACCGATGCCACAGCGCTCTATCACCGGTTTCGCAGCGAGCACCGGCTTACGGCGGAGGAATGCGAAGGGACCTGCAAGGTGGCCCACATTGTGCGTTCGGTCGATGAATCCAAGCTATTGGACGAATTTCGCAGGCCGGCGGTGATCATTGCGGCGAGCGGCATGGCGACTGGCGGCCGGGTGCTGTATCACCTCAAGACTCTTGCACCGAACCCGCATAATACGTTGCTGTTCTCCGGGTTCCAGGCTGGAGGCACGCGAGGCTCGCTGATCGTCAGTGGTGCCGAAACCGTGCGCATGCATGGCCAGGAAGTGCCGATCCGGGCCGAGGTCGTGCAAATGGAGAACCTCTCCGCCCATGCCGATGCGGATGAAATCATGGAGTGGCTGCGGGGCTTCAAGCGTCCACCCAAGCACACCTACGTGGTGCATGGTGAGCCGATGGCGGCGGATGTCCTGCGGCGGCGCATCAGTGTCGAGCTGGGCTGGTCGGTTTCGGTGCCGGAGCACCGAGACCGGGTAGAGATGAAGAAAGAGTGAGCGAAAGGTTCGCTCAGCCTGGATGGCCGTCGACCCGGGCCTTCCAGAGCATGGGCGCGTAGTAGCGCAGGAACAGCAGGAACGCCGCTATCCACGCCAGTGCAGAGAGCCACAGGCCGAAGGTCGAGAAGGCTGTCAGCAGCACACGGCTGAGGGCCGCCAGTTGTAGCAGAACAAAGGCCCAGACCATGGCCGCTGGAGGCGACAACGGCCGTCCGGTATGCCCGAGGCTGACCCTTGCGATCATCGCCAGGATCAGGCCGCCCATGGCGCCTACGGCCAGGGCGTGGGTGGCAGAGCTCGACTGGCTTATCAACCCTGCGTGCCACAAGGCCATGCCCAGGGTGGCCAGCATCAGCCAGGCGTAGGCCAGGTGCAGCGACCAGAGCAAGGGAACCTGCCAGATTCGCCGGTCGTGCCACAGCAGCAACCGCTCCCCATGCAGCATGGTTGCCAGCAGGAACAACAGCGCCACCAGCAGTGAAGGCTGGAAGCCGATCCCCGCTGCGGCCACACCGGCAATGCACAGTGAACAGCCGAAGGTCAGCCAATCCAGCCACGGTTGCGGTGGGAACGGATCAGGGCGGCCAACACCGCGCTGGGTGAAGAAGGGGATCACCCGCCCACCGATCAGGCTGAGGAGGGCCGCAACCAGCCAGAGCGCTCCGAGTGCCCCCTGACGCTGCAACGTGTCATCGGCCCAGGCCAGCCCGAAGAGGGCCAGCAGTTGACATGCGGCCATCAACAGCAGCACGGCCACCACGGGGTAATTCCGGCGCTGGCGCACCCGCCAGAGCTGCATGCCCAGGACCGCTGCCAGCAAAGGCAGGAACGCTGCTTGCGTGGCGACCAATAGTGCCACGGGCAGGGGCAGGAACCAGGCGATACGTGCCGCCAGCCAGACCAGGAACAGCAGGACCAGTGGCCGGCCGCTGAGTCCGGGCTGCCCGGTCCAGCTCTGTACCGCAGTCAATAGGAAACCAGCGATGATCGCGGTCGCGAAGCCAAAGGGCATCTCGTGTCGATGCCAGGCCAAGCTGCCGCCAAGGGGATGCCAGCCAGGCAGCAGGCCATACAAGAAGGCTGCCCAGAGGCCGATCGCCAAGATGGCAAATGCAGCCCCGGACAGAAAGAACGGACGAAACCCCAGGCGCCAGATCGGTGGAATGGCCAGCGCCTTGCTGCGATCAAGCACCTGCATGGCTGGCCTCCCAGTTCCGCCCCTGCAGGCCATGCAGCGCCACCAAGCGCATGACGTAGCCCACCTTCAGCAGCGTTGGCCCGACAATCACCAGCGTGTGAGCGAGGACCCGTTGGGCTATGGCCAGCTGCTGGTCCAGGCCATAGGCCGTGTAGACGCCGGCCAACAGCAGGAACAGTCCGGTCCAGAGCAGATTGCGTGACAGCCTGAGAAGGTTCCGTGGATCGCTGACGAAGGAGATCATGGCAACAACTCCTGGGGTCCATCGTTTCGAGACCGGTTTACAGCTCGGCGGCTGGACCGAAGAACTCGTAGTGCGACTGCTGCTCGGGTACGCCCAACTCGCGCAGGAGCTTCTTCACCTGGGCCATGAACGGTTTAGGCCCAAGGAAATAGGCATCCAGATCGCGCTCGGCCGGCAGCCAGCGGGCCAGCAGCTCGTGGCTCAGGAAACCTTCGGCATGGGCGTCATCACCCTCGCGCGGCTCGCTGTAGCAGAAGAAGTGGCGGATCTGCGGATGCTTCTCGGCCTGGGCCTCGATCCACTCGCGGAAGGCGTGCACACCGCCGTGGCGCGCGCAATGGATGAAGTGGATCGGACGGCCACTCTGCTTTGCGCTTTCCAGCATAGCCAGCGCGGGGGTGATGCCGACGCCAGCAGTGATCAGCGCCAGGGGCTTGTCCGATTCACGCAGGACGAACTCACCGGCCGGCGGGAACAGCTCCAGCGTCGAACCGACCTGAACCCGGTCGTGCAGGTAGTTGGACACCTTGCCTTCAGGCTCACGCTTGACGCTGATGCGGTACTCACGGCCATTGCTGCTGGCGGACAGCGAATAGTTCCGACGTACCTCTTCACCATCGATGACCAGGCGCATGCCGATGTACTGACCGGGGGCATGAGCGACCAGCTCGCCTCCGTCTTCCGGCACCAGGTGGAAGGAAGTGATTTCCTCGCTTTCTTCCACTTTCTGATCCACGCGGAACTGCCGGCCGCCGCGCCAGCCGCCCACGGCCTCGGCGTTGGCGGCGTAGACCTGCTCTTCGGCACCGATCAGGATATCGGCCAGCTGCCCATAGGCCGCTGCCCAGGCTTCGATCACTTCGTCTGTGGCGATTTCCTCGCCCAGGACCTCGCGAATTGCGCGCAGCAGGCAGCTGCCGACGATGGGATAATGCTCCGGCAGGATCTGCAGCGACACGTGCTTGTGGACGATCTGGTTAACCAGCGGGCCCAGTGCCTGGAGCTGGTCGATATGCCGTGCGTACATCAGGACGCCATTGGCCAGGGCACGTGGCTGGTCACCGTTGGCCTGGTGCGCTTGGTTGAACAGAACGCGCACTTCGGGGTACTCGCCCAGCATCACCTTGTAGAAATGGCGGGTGAGGGTTTCGCCGCCACTTTCCAGGAGCGGGACGGTAGCTTTGATGATCGCGATGTGTTGACTCGACAGCATGGGTATCTCCGGTGGTGACTATTCAGGGATTGGCTTGGATGCGTCCGTCGTTCAGGGTGACCTGATCGCCGGGTGAAAAAGTCTGGTGAGGTGCACGAACCGTTCTGACTTCACCGTCACTTGTGCGGACTTCATAGGCCTGTTGGCTGAGGCCAGCGGCGTTCTGACCCACTCCGCCCAGCCAAGCCCCGGAGAGGCCGCCCACCAGGGCGCCAACCGGACCTGCGAGGCCTCCGAGCAGAACGCCCGTCAGGCCGCCGAAAACCTGACCGGTGCGGTTATCGTCCACGGCCTTTTCGACTTCTGCCGCATGAGCTGCGCCAGCCAGGCTCAAACTGGCTGCCAGGGTGCAGATCACTAACGTCTTCATGGCGTTTCCTTTACGTGTTAGCGTTGTCAGTCATAGATCTATCAGGAAGCGTGCCAATAAAATATGCACGTAAAAACAATGACTTACATAATTGATGGTCTTTGTGACAACATATTTGCATTGTCATAAAGACCAATTGGTAGTCGAAATGACCGCAAGTGCGCTGCTGCAAACCCTGATCCCCCTGGTGGCGGATCTGTCCAGGGATCTGAGCAATGAGGAACGCTATCGTCGCTTGCTGGCGGCCTTGCGGGAGCTGTTTCCCTGTGACGCCGTTGCCTTGTTGCGGTTGGCTGAAGACGTTCTGGTGCCGGTGGCTGTCGAGGGGCTGAGTGCAGATACCCTGGGGCGCCGATTCAGGGTTACCGAACATCCTCGCCTACAGGCGCTGCTGGAGAATCGCGGACCGCTCAGGTTCGCAGCCGACTGCGGCTTGCCCGATCCCTACGACGGTCTGGTGGAGGGGCATCGTGGCCACCTGGAAGTGCACGATTGCTTTGGCTGCCCCCTGTATCTCGACGATCAGCTCTGGGGACTCTTGACCCTGGACGCGCTTGACCCCGCAAGCTTTGGACAGGTTGACCTTGGCGCATTGGGCGCATTCGCCAGCCTGGCCGCCGCAACGGTAAAGGCCAGCGAACGCATCAATGGCTTGACCCGGCGTATAGCCGACGAGCACCAATTGATGGAGGTCTACAAGCAAGCGGCAAATCGTTCGCGAGCGCGTGAACTGATTGGCCAGAGTGCTGTGCACAAGAAGCTGCTGAATGAAGTCAAGCTGGTTGGCGACAGTCAGCTGACGGTGCTCATCACTGGCGAAACCGGCGTCGGCAAGGATCTGGTGGCCGAGACCATCCATGCCGAGTCGCCACGTGCGGCAAGGCCTTTCATCAGCCTCAACTGCGCCGCATTGCCGGATACCCTGGTGGAAAGCGAGCTTTTCGGCCACGTCCGCGGTGCGTTTTCCGGTGCGGTCAACGAACGCAGTGGCAAGTTCGAGCTGGCCGATGGTGGCACGCTCTTTCTGGATGAGGTGGGCGAACTCCCTCTCGCTGTCCAGGCCAAGCTGCTGCGGGTGCTGCAGAGCGGGCAATTGCAGCGAGTGGGCTCGGACCGCGAGCACCATGTGGATGTGCGGGTCATTGCCGCAACCAATCGTGACCTGGCCGACGAGGTCAGGGCAGGGCGCTTCCGCGCCGATCTCTATCACCGGCTCAGCGTCTACCCACTGCCGGTGCCGCCGCTCCGCGAGCGCGGGCGTGATGTTCTGCTATTGGCGGGCTACTTCCTCGAAGAGAATCGCGCGCGGATGGGGTTACGCAGCTTGCGTCTCGGCGCGGATGCGCAGCGTTCGCTGCTGGCCTACGACTGGCCGGGGAACGTTCGCGAGTTGGAGCACCTGATCGGCCGTGCCGCGCTCAAGGCGCTTTCGCAGCATGCGGAGCGGCCGCGCATACTCACCATCGAGGCCGACGCGCTGGACCTGCCGGTCTCGACGCCGCTCGAGGCGGGACACGAGGATGTATCGCTGCCAACTGGACTTCCAGCCGGCCAGGATCTTCGCCAGGCCATCGACATCTTCCAGCGTCGACTGATCGAACAGGCGTTGGCGCGTCACCAGGGTAAATGGGCGGACGTCGCGCGGGAGCTGAACGTGGATCGTGCCAACCTGAGCCGTCTCGCCAAGCGCCTGGGATTGAGGTGACTCGGGTGAGCAGGTTGGGCAGACACCGAAAGACCGCCTTCGACGTCGTTGCCGGGCTTCGCGTTCCTCGGCGCCAACCTGCTGTTTCAGACCCTGCGGAACTGCTTATTCCCGACTGGCCAGCCAGGAGCGCCAGCCGCCGAATCGACTGATGTCCTCGGCACCTTCCAGGCCCCAGGCGTCGCAGATGAAGCCGGTTTCCCAGCTGCCGTCCGCCAGCTCTACCTTGCCCAGGCCAAGCGGCGCTGGAATGCGGGTGAGAAAAGACCCGAGTTCTGCGCTGGGCAGCTCCCAGACTTCTACTTCGATCGCCACACCGTTTTCGGCCACGCGCATCATGCCGGGACGCAGCGGCGGGCCGCCGGCCAGGGCATGCAGGCGATAGGCCGGGGCGCTGCGGGTCTTGCATTGCAAGGTTGCGCCGCGCTGGCGCAGTTGCCAGTTCAGGGCGAGGCCATCGAGATGAGCACCGCAGACCACCAGCCGTGCCTTATCGTGGCTGGCCGCCGAAGCGGGCACGGGCAGTTTCGCGGCCACCCCGCCGGTCAGTGGAAGAGCAGTGCGGCGCTGCAGTGCATCAGCGAGACTCAGCAAGTACTGGTCGGTGAACGCGCGACCAAAGAGTGTCACGCCCCAAGGCAGCCCGTTGTCCATCAGCGCACTGGGCACGGCGACAGCGGCGTAGTCCAGCAAGTTCATGAAATTGGTGTAGTAGCCTAACTCGGAGTTGCGCAGCACCGGTTCGGCATGCAGTTCGGCTAGCGTCACCGGGCGGCCGATGGTGGGGGTCAGCACGCAGTCGACCGTGCTCAGAAGTGCATCACTCACTGCCTTCAATTCCTGGAGGCGGTATTGCGCGCGGAAGGCTTCCACAGCGGTGACACTTGGCGCCTTCGCCAGGACGGCGCGGATCACTGGCAATATGGCCTCGGGGTCGCGTTCCATCAACTCGCCCATGATGCTGTAACGCTCAGCCACCCAGGGGCCTTCATAAAGCAGGCGCGCGGCCTCGAGGAAGGGTGAGAAGTCCAGTTCCACCGGCTCACCGCCGATCGCGCGTAGTTGCTCGATGGCATTGGCGAACAGCTCGGGGCCTTCATGACAGCCGAAGAACTGCAGGTGGTGCGCCTGTGGTACGCCAAAGCGAAATGGTCGCGGTGTTCCGAAGGCACCGCCGTCATTCCACTGCGGGTTGGCCCGGCTGTAGGCGTCCAGCGGATCAAGCTGTGCGGTGAGGGCGAGCAGTTCGCTGGCTTCACAAGCGGTGGCGGTGAAGTAGGTGATGCAGTCCAGCGTGCGGCACGCCGGCACCAGGCCGTGAGTGGACAGCAGCCCCTTGGAAGGCTTCAGCCCGACCAGGTTGTTCAGCGCCGCTGGCACACGTCCCGATCCTGCGGTATCGGTGCCCAGGGCGAAGGTGGCGATGCCGAGGGCCACAGCCAGCGACGAGCCAGCACTGGACCCGCCGGAAGGGTATTCGGGCAGCACGCTGTTGCGGCATTCGCCGTAAGGCGAGCGGGTGCCATTGAGACCGGTGGCGAACTGGTCGAGGTTGGTCTTGCCCAGCGGCACGGCGCCGAGGGCGACCAACCGCCGGACCACGGATGCCGATTCCGCCGGGGTATAGGCAAAGGCCGGGCATGCGGCGGTGGTCGGGATTCCGGCCAGGTCGATGTTGTCCTTGATGGCGAAGGGGATGCCGTAAAGCGGCAGCTCCGCCGGGGACTTTCCTTCCAGCGCGGCGAGGTAGGGCTCCAGTTCTTCCTGGCTGAGCAGGTGGATGAATAGGTGGTATTCGGAGTTCAGTGCTGCAGCCTTGTCACGTAGCTCGGTGATCAGCTCACGCGGGGTAATGCGGTCATCGTGGTAGGCCGTGCGCAGGGTATCCAGGCGGAGGTCGAAGTTGTGGCTCATTCGTTCGGTCCTATGTACTGCCGGTAAGCCGCTCCCCGGCCCTCTCCCTGAAGGGCGAGGGGGAAGAGCGCCCCGGCATGAAGTCTCGGAATTCGTTCGTGGCTGAGTCCCTTGCTCCGAAAATTCCTCTCTCCCGCTAGCGGGAGAGAGTTAGGGAGAGGTGCTCTTGGCAGACTCACACTCAGGCCTCGTCCAGCACCAGGACTCGCTGTCCGGCACGCACCGGTGAGCCAGGTTGCACGCGCACTTCGCGAACCACGCCGTCGCGCGGCGCGGTGAGCGGGATTTCCATCTTCATGGATTCGAGGATCACCAGGATGTCGCCGGCCTTCACGTTGGCGCCTTCTTCGACCTGAACCTGCCAGAGGTTGCCGGCGATATGGCTTTCGATTGCGTGCTGGCCGGCGCCGAGTGGCGTGTCTTCTCCCTGGTCGGCGGTCACTTCTTCGCTGTCGAAATGGGCTTGGCCGGTGTCGATCCAGCGCTCCCGCTCGGCGTTGAAGGCGGCCTGTTGCTGTCTGCGGAAGGCCGCGATGCCCTCGGCCTCACGTGTGAGGAAGGTCTGGTAGTCGGCCAGGCAGAGCTCGCTTTCCTCGATGTGCAGCGGGTAGCGTCCCAAGGGGAAGTCGCGGCGGATACGCAGCAATTCATCCGCCGACACGGGATAAAAGCGAATCTGGTCGAAGAAGCGCAGCAGCCAGGGCTTGCCGCCGAAGGCTTCTACATCGCGGTAGCGATTCCACATCTGCAGGGTGCGGCCAACGAACTGGTAGCCGCCGGGACCTTCCATGCCGTACACGCACATGTAGGCGCCGCCAATGCCCACAGAGTTCTCGGCGGTCCAGGTGCGTGCCGGGTTGTATTTTGTGGTCACCAGCCGGTGGCGCGGGTCCAGCGGAGTGGCCACCGGAGCGCCCAGGTAGACGTCACCCAGCCCCATCACCAGGTAGCTGGCGTCGAATACGGTGCGCTGCACCTCACGCAGGTTGGGCATGTCATTGATGCGACGAATGAACTCCAGGTTGCTCGGGCACCAGGGGGCGTCCTTGCGCACCGTGGTCATGTACTTCTCGATGGCCCGTTGGCAGGCCGGGTCGTCCCAGGACAGCGGCAGGTGCACGATGCGGGAAGGCACTTTGAGGTCGCCCGCGGCGCAAACGTTGTCCCAGAGGCCTGCGACGGTTTCCAGCAGCTGCTCCAGCGGCAGGGTTTCAGGCTGGTAATGCACCTGCAGCGAGCGGATGCCGGGGGTGAGGTCGATGACGCCGTCCAGCGCCTTGGCTTCCAGCGCTTGCATCAGGGCATGGGCGCGGAAGCGCAGCACCAGATCCAACTCCGGGGCACCAATTTCCAGCAACAGGTGGGTGTCGCCGGAAAGGCGGGCGACGAGGCGTTTGTCGGCGTTGCCCAAGTCGAGTACGATCGGTGAGCTTGTAGGAGCGGGCTTGCTCGCGAATTCCGGGGTGGGAGTTTCGCGAGCAAGCTCGCTCCTACGAAGGGCCTGGTACTCCTGGTCCTGGGTTATGGCCAGTTTCCGAGCCTCGCGGATGCTCACCGGCACGAATCGCACCTTATCCCCGGCCTTGAGTTGTCCCAGCTGCCACAGGTCGGCTTCGATAATGGTGACTGGGCAGACGAAGCCGCCCAGGCTCGGCCCGTCCGGCCCGAGGATCACCGGCATGTCGCCGGTGAAGTCCACAGCGCCGATGGCGTAGGGGTTGTCGTGGATGTTGGAGGGGTGCAGCCCGGCTTCGCCGCCGCTTTCGCGTACCCATTCCGGCTTCGGCCCGATCAGGCGCACGCCGGTGCGGCTGGAGTTGAAGTGCACTTCCCAGGCGGTGGTGAAGAATGTCTGGATATAGGCCGAGGTGAAGTATTCCGGCGCGCCATGGGGGCCGTAGATGACACGCAGCGTGCGTACTTCCGTCAATTCAGTGCGATGTGCCTGCGGCAGGGTCTGTCCGACGCTGCGGTCGGCCAGTGGTGCCAGGTGCAGCACGTCGCCGGCGCGCAGGGCACGGCCGCCGTGGCCACCGAACTGTCCGAGGGTGAAGGTGCTCTTGCTGCCGAGGTAATCCGGCAACTGGATGCCACCGCGTAGGCAGAGATAGCTGCGTGCACCTCTACCGGCGATGGTGCCGAGACTCAGGCTGGCGCCTGCCGGAATCAGCAAGGCGGTATCCATGGGTTGCGGTTCGCCGTCCAGGCTGAGCGGGATGGGCGCACCGGTGACGGCGACCACGGCGTCGCAGTTGAAGCGCAGCGTGGGGCCGCTCATGGTGATTTCCAGGCCGGCAGCGCCCTCGGGGTTGCCCAGCAGGCGATTGCCGAAGCGCAACGCGCGGCTGTCCATCGGCCCCGAAGGCGGTACGCCCACGGCCCAGTAGCCGAGGCGGCCGGGGTAATCCTGCACCGTGGTCTGGGTGCCGGCGGCCAGCACCTCGAAGGTGCTGGCCTGGTACTGCATGCCTTCCAGGCAGCGGGTCCAGGGCGAACCGCTGGCGAAGGGCGCATCCTTGAGGATCTGCCGCAGGTAGTCGCGGTTGCATTCCACGCCGTAGAGGCGGGTGCCTTCCAGCGCGCGGTCGAGGGCGACGCTGGCATCAGAGCGGGCCGGCGCCCAGGCGATGAACTTGGCGATCATCGGGTCGAAGTAGGGTGGGATTTCACAGCCGGCCTCTACCCAAGTGTCGATACGTAGGGCCTTGCCGTCAGCTTCAGGGAACTCCACGGCAGTGAGCAGGCCGGGGCAGGGCTGGAAGGCGCGCCCCGGGTCTTCAGCATAGAGCCGCGCCTGGATGGCATGGCCGCTGGGCTCGAGACCCCTGGCCAACTCGGCGAGTGGCGCCAGGGTGCCCGCGGCCAGTTCGATCATCCAGCGCACCAGGTCGACGCCCCAGACTTGTTCGGTAACGCCGTGCTCCACCTGCAGGCGGGTGTTCACTTCAAGGAAGTAGAACTGTTCTGCCTCGCTGTCGTAGACGAATTCCACGGTGCCGGCACTGCGGTAGTGCACGGCCTTGGCCAGCTTGATGGCGGCAGCGCAAAGCGCCTCGGCCATTCCTACTGGGAGGTTCGGGGCCGGTGTTTCTTCCAGCACCTTCTGGTTACGCCGCTGCACTGAGCAGTCGCGCACGCCCAGGGCCAGCACTTCGCCCTGACCGTCACCGAATACCTGCACTTCCAGGTGGCGGGCACGCGGGATGTACTTCTCGATGAACACGCCGGCATCGCTGAAGTTGTTCTGGCCCAGGCGTTTTACGGCTTCGAAGGCATCACTGAGCTCAGTTGCCGAGTGGCACACGCGCATGCCGATGCCGCCACCGCCTGCGGTGCTCTTCAGCATTACCGGGTATCCCACCTGCTCACCGGCAGCCAGGGCGTCGTCGAGGCTTTCCAGCAGCTCGGTGCCTTCCAGCATCGGCACGCCGTGGGTCTTGGCCAGGGCGCGTGCAGTGTGCTTGAGGCCGAAGACGCGCAGCTGTTCGGGTGTCGGGCCGACGAAGGCAATACCGGAGGCTTCGCAGGCTTCGGCGAAGGCGGCGTTTTCCGAGAGGAAGCCATAGCCAGGGTGGATGGCCTGGGCGCCGCTGTCGCGAGCGGCCTGGAGGATTTTCTCCACCACCAGGTAGGTGCTGACGGCAGGGCCCTCGCCCAGGCTGATAGCTTGGTCCGCCTGCTGGATGTGCAGGCTGGCGGCGTCGGCTTCGGAATACACGGCCACACCGCGCACGTCGAGCTGGCGCAGGGTACGCAGGATGCGGCAGGCGATGGCGCCGCGGTTGGCGATCAGGAGTGTTTCGAACATGAGGCTTTCCTCATGGGTGGCGGGCCGTCCCACCGGTCTTTGGTCTGCGCCACGGTCGTCCGTGACTGGAAGCTTTGGTTCCCTCTCCCTCAGGGAGAGGGGAGGTATTCAGGCACTGCCCCGCACGGCTCTGGCAGAGTTGGAAGAGCCAGGCGCGCAGGCTGCTCAGTCCCATACCAGGACCTCCGCCGGCGTCGGGTTGTAGGCATTGCAGGGGTTGTTCAGCTGCGGGCAGTTGGAGATCAGTACGATGATGTCCATATGCGCCTTGAGTTCGACGTACTTGCCCGCGGCGGAGATGCCATCCTCGAAGGTCAGGCCGCCTTCGGGGGTGACCGGCACGTTCATGAAGAAGTTGATGTTGGCGCTGATGTCACGCTTGGTCAGGCGGCCGTCGTGCAGGCTGGCGCGCAGGAAGTTGTCGCGGCAGCTGTGCATGTAGCGCTTGTCCAGGGCATAACGCACGGTATTGCTTTCCTGGGCACAGGCGCCGCCGAGGGTATCGTGGCGGCCGCAGGTGTCGGCGCTGATGGTCAGCATGGGGTTGCCGAGGTTGGAGTAGAGGACGCTGCCCGTGGTGAGGTACACGCGGTTCTGCCGGCGCAGGGTGCGTTGCACGTCATAGCGCTCACGCGGGTTGGCGGCGCTGTAGAAGAGGGTGTCGACCGCCTGGTTGCCTTCCAGGTCGAGCAGGCGCAACGACTGGCCAGCTTTCACTTCGCAGATGAAGGGTTCGCCGGCGGCGATCACGGCGCGATACACGGCAGCTTCAGGATGTTTTTCGCTCAGGGTCAGGTGCATTTCGGCAGCCCTCAGATGTACAGGCGTTCGGTGTTGTAGAAGCCGCGCCCGTTCTCCGGGCGCGAGGTGCGGCAGAGCAGGCTGATGCCATCGCTCTGCGCCTGGTGCCAGGTGAGCTGCACGGGTTTCGGCGCGTAGGTGGGATTTGGGTCCATCGGGTGCTGCAGGGCGGTGAGCACCACCAGCGTATCCATAGGGGCGTAGAGCTCGATGTAGTCACCCGCCTTGGAGTTGCCGGGCTGGAAGTGGAAGCAGCCGTCGCTGTCCACGGTGACCTTGCTGAACAGGTTCAGGCACATCAAGAGATCGGCCAAGCCCAGGTCCCACTTGCCCATCTCCACAAGCAAGTTGTCCACGCCGTTGCGGTAGAAGCTGTTGCGCAGCTCCTGATAGCGGCCGTCACCGTATTTCTCTTGCACTTCGGAGGCCGAGAGCACGCCGCCGAAGCTGTCATGCCAGCCGCAGGTATCCGCGGTAATGGCGGCCAGTACCCGGCCCATGTCGGAGTAGAGGCAGTGGCCAGCGGTGAGCTTGGCAGTGTGCTGGCACTTGAGGCTGTCGGGCAGGTTTAGGCGCTCGCTCTTTTCGGCCGCATTGAGCAGGAGCAGGCTGACGTTAGCGCTGCCCTCAAGGTCAGTGATGCGTAGCAACTGCCCGCGCTTGAGTATGAAGGAGGTATGGCCGCCGCCGGGGACGGTTTCTTCATAAAGGGTAGGGCGCAAGGCCAGGGAAACGGTCATGGGCAGGCTCCTTGTCAATGTGCGGTGGTGGGCTGCAGGACGGCGGTGACGCGTTCCGGCAGTGCCTCGACTGCAGCGCGGACGGCGCGGCGGTCGGTGTTGAGGGGGATGTCGTAGGTGATGCGCGCACCATAGGCGTTGGGGGCCTGCGGATCGAGGCGCACCTTGTCGAAAACCATCAGGCGCGTGCCAAGGCTGAAGCCCTCGGAGAGGTCATGGGTGACCATGAACACGGTGAGTCGGGTCTCGTGCCACAGGTTGAGCAGCAGTTCGTGCATGTCCTTGCGGATGCCCGGGTCCAGAGCGCCGAAGGGCTCATCGAGCAGCAGCACACGCGGCTTCATGATCAGCGCCTGGGCGATGGCCAGGCGTTGCTGCATACCGCCGGAGAGCTGGTTGGGGTACTTGTCCAGGGCGTGGTCGAGACCGACCTTGGCCAGCATGGCGGCGGCCTCTTGACGGGCGGCGCGCTTGGCGCCGCCGAGCAGACGCCCTAGCAAGGGCGAGCGGGGTAGTTCCAGGCCCAGCACGACGTTGTCCAGCACGCTGAGGTGCGGGAATACCGAGTAGCGCTGGAACACCACGCCACGGCTGGCGTCAGGCTCTGCGGCCAGTGGCCTGCCTTCCAGCTGGATGCTGCCGCGACTGGGCGATTCCTGCCCCAGTAGCATGCGCAGGAAGGTGGACTTGCCACAGCCGGAGGCGCCGACCAGTGTGCAGAATTCGCCTTCGTTGACGCTCAGGCTGAGGTTTTCCAGGACGACCTGGTCGCCATACTCCTGCCAGACGTTCTTCACTTCGATGAAGGCGCTCATGCCTTGGCTCCTTCGTACCAGGGGAAGGCCAGCCGGGTGAGCTGGCGCAGGCCCAGGTCCATCAGCCAGGCGAGGAGGGTAATCCACACCACGTAAGGCAGGATCACGTCCATGGCCAGGTAGCGGCGGACCAGGAAGATGCGGTAGCCCAGGCCATCGGTGGAGGCGATGGCTTCGGCGGCGATCAGGAACAGCCAGGCGGAGCCCAGTACCAGGCGCAGGGAGATCAGCAGGCGCGGCAATAACTGCGCAAGCACCACGCGCAGGATCAGGGTCCAGGTGTTGGCACCCAGGGTCTGCGCCTTGATCAGCAACTCGCGGGGGATTTCCCGGGCGCGTTGCTCAAGGTCGCGGGCGATGCAGGGGGCGATGCCAATGACGATCAGCATCACCTTGGACAGTTCACCCAGGCCGAAGACGATGAACAGGATCGGCAGTATTGCCAGCGGTGGAACCATCGATAGCACGGTGAGCAGCGGCGACAGCGGCGCACCGAACAGCGGCAGTACGCCGGCGGCGATCCCGAGGGTCAGGCCCAGCAGGGCGGCGATGCCAAGGCCGAGGCCAAGGCGCTGGAGGCTGGAGGCCGTGTCCTGCCAGAGCAGGTAGTCCCCGGAGCGCTGGTCCTCGGTGAACGCCAGGCGCTCTACTGCGTCACGCATTTGCACCGCGCTGGGCAGCAGCTTGTCGTTGGGGTTTTCCGTGAGCCGCGCGGCTGAGCAGGTGAAGTAGGTGAACAGCAGTAGGGCAAAGGGCAGCAGGACCAGGATCAGGCGTCCTGCACGGTCAGGCTGGCGGTTTATCAGGCGCATGGCGTTTACTCGGTTCGGTGAACTGGGCGGTGCCCCAGGTGGTAGCCCGGACTTCAGTCCGGGCTACGGGCTCGATGCCAACCCGGGGTCAAAGCTTTCCTTCGGCGGCCATCTGCGTGTAGGTCGGGTCGAAGCGCAGCTTGACGTTGCCCTTGTCGCCGGTGACCACGCCCTTGGCGAAGCTCATGCCGACGGCGTTGGCATCCTTCGCGCCCTCACCGAGCAAGCCATGGCTGAAGCTGAAGCTGGCAACCTTGTCCATGGTGGCTGGCAGCTTGGGGCTGGTGACGAAGGCCAGGGCGTCGGCCGGGGTGTAGAAGAGCTTGGTGGCAGCCAATTGCGCCTGATAGCCGGCCAGGTCGGTGCCGGAAGCCTTCGCCATGTGTTCAAGGGCGGCCTGGCTTTGCGCGTCGCCCGCGTTCATCAGTGCGACGATCTCGAACCAGGCGCCGGTCAGGGCTTTGCCCAGGGCAGGGTTGGCATTGAGGGTCTCGGTGTTGACCACCAGCATGTCCATGATCTCCCCGGGAATCTTGCTGGAGTCGAACACTAGAGAGGTGCCCGGTTTACCCTTGATGTCGGCGAGCATCGGGTTCCAGGTGGTCACTGCCTGTACTTCGGCGGTGTCGAAGGCTGCGGCGATGTCGGCGTCGGAGGTGTTGACCACCTGCACGTCCTTCTCGCTGAGATCGGCGCGCTCCAGGGCACGAGCGAGCAGGTAATGGGAGACGGAAAGCTCCACCAGGTTGATCGGCATACCCTTGAGGTCGGACAAGGCCCTGCCTTCGCCCTTGAGCACGAGGCCGTCGTTGCCGTTAGAGAAGTCGCCAACGATCAGCGCCGTGCTGTCCACGCCGCCAGCGGCAGGAATGGTCAGGGCGTCCATGTTGGTCATGGTGCAACCGTCGAACCCACCTGCGGTGTACTGGTTGATGGACTCGACGTAGTCATTGAGCTGGGTGACCTGGATGTCGATACCGTACTTCTTCGCCCACTTGTCGACTATGCCTTGGGTGGCCCCGTACTCCCAAGGCATCCAGCCGGCGTAGATGGTCCAGCAGATGTTGAAGCTGTCCTTGGCCATGGCGCCCGTGGAAAGGGCGAAGGCGGCGAGGCTGGTGGCCAACAGGGTGAACAGACGCGGCTTGCGCATGGGGAACCTCCGGTTCGATTGTCGGGCGGGCAGGAGCCGAGCGACGCATGGCGCTCTTTTCTCCCGGGCTTTTATCCCGCCGTGTAACCTCGCTGGAGGTCGACAGCTCTCGGACCAGTCACTTGCTTCGCAAGCCGGAACCCTAGCCGTCCATTTTTCGAAATGTGGTGCCGCTTGCCGGTCGATCCGGCGGCTCCTGCACGCTTTGGCTAAAGCGAATGGCGTGCCAGTTTGGCGGATTGCCCATTGCAGAGCCGTTTGCATGCTTCGCGCGCTGTCTGTCCATGCAGCGGATGCACACGAGTGGGGCGCTGCTGCTGCATCCTGGTGCGTACCGTGTTCAGGGACAGGGGTCAATTGATTGCGTAGTTCTACGTAGGCTTGCTTGGTAGTTGTGCGAATGTCTCCGGCGCTGCTTGGCGCAGATAGTGGCCGGGCCCTTATCCAGGGCTAAACAACAACAAAAGCCGCCGCAGGTAACCGCCAGCGGCAGGAGACTTTCGATGACCCAACTGGCTACCCGAATTGCCTGGTTCGCCGTTGCCGTACTGGGCGCATTTGCGCTTGGTACTGTGGCGTTGCGTCGTGGCGAAGCCATCAACGCCCTCTGGATCGTTACTGCTGCAACCGCGATCTACCTCATTGCCTACCGCTATTACAGCCTGTTCATCGCCACCAAGGTGATGCAGCTCGACCCGACCCGTGCCACCCCCGCCGTGCTCAACAACGATGGTCTGGACTACGTGCCGACCAACAAGCACATACTCTTCGGCCATCACTTCGCCGCCATCGCCGGTGCCGGTCCGCTGGTGGGTCCGGTGCTCGCTGCGCAGATGGGCTATCTGCCGGGCACGCTCTGGCTGATTGCCGGTGTGGTCCTGGCCGGTGCGGTGCAGGACTTCATGGTGCTGTTCATTTCCAGCCGGCGTAACGGCCGCTCCCTGGGCGAGCTGGTGCGCGAGGAGATGGGCCAGATTCCCGGCACCATCGCGCTGTTCGGCGCCTTCCTGATCATGATCATCATCCTCGCGGTGCTCTCGCTCATTGTGGTCAAGGCCCTGGCCGAGAGCCCCTGGGGCATGTTCACGGTGATGGCGACCATCCCGATCGCGATGTTCATGGGCATCTACATGCGCTACATCCGCCCAGGCCGCATCGGCGAGATTTCGGTGGTGGGCGTAGTCTTGCTGCTGGCTTCCATCTGGGCGGGCGGGCAGGTCGCCGCTGACCCGGTCTGGGGCCCGGCCTTCACCTTCACCGGTATCCAGATCACCTGGATGCTGATCGGCTATGGTTTCGTCGCTGCCGTCCTGCCAGTGTGGCTGGTCCTGGCGCCGCGGGATTACCTGTCGACCTTCCTCAAGATCGGCACCATCCTCGGGCTGGCCATTGGCATCCTGATCATCGCGCCTGACCTGAAGATGCCGGCGCTGACGCAGTTCGTCGATGGTACTGGGCCGGTGTGGAAGGGCGCGCTGTTCCCCTTCCTGTTCATCACCATCGCCTGCGGTGCAGTGTCCGGTTTCCATGCGCTGATCTCCTCCGGCACCACGCCCAAGTTACTGGCTAATGAGTCGCACGCTCGTTATATCGGCTACGGCGGCATGTTGATGGAGTCCTTCGTCGCCATCATGGCCATGGTGGCGGCCTCGGTGATCGAGCCGGGCGTGTACTTCGCCATGAACAGCCCAGCGGCACTGGTGGGTTCGGACGTCAACACCGTGGCGGCGACCATCAGCAGCTGGGGCTTTGCCATCAGCCCGGAAATACTCCAGCAAACCGCCAACGACATCGGTGAGCACAGCATCCTGGCACGCGCCGGTGGTGCGCCGACTCTGGCCGTGGGCATCGCGCAGATCCTCCATCAGGTATTGCCGGGCGAGAACACCATGGCGTTCTGGTACCACTTCGCGATCCTCTTCGAGGCACTGTTCATCCTCACTGCGGTGGACGCGGGCACCCGTGCCGGTCGCTTCATGCTGCAGGACCTGCTGGGCAACTTCGTGCCGGCACTGAAACGCACCGAGTCCTGGACCGCTAACGTGATCGCGACCGCCGGTTGCGTCGCCATGTGGGGCTTCCTGCTCTATCAGGGCGTGATCGATCCGCTGGGTGGCATCAATACCCTCTGGCCGCTGTTCGGCATCTCCAACCAGATGCTGGCGGGCATCGCCCTGATGCTGGGCTGTGTGGTGCTGATCAAGATGAAGCGCCAGCGCTACGTGTGGGTGACGCTGATTCCGGCCACCTGGCTACTGATCTGCACCACCACCGCGAGCCTGATCAAGCTGCTCGACCCGAATCCGGCTGTTGGCTTCCTGGCCCTGGCCAAGAAGTACAGCGATGCGCTGGAGGCTGGCCAGGTCCTGGCTCCGGCCAAGGACATCGGTCAGATGCAGCACGTGATCTTCAACGCCTACACCAACGCGACCCTGACCGTGTTGTTCCTCTTCGTGGTCATGAGCATCCTGTTCTACGCGATCAAGGTAGGGCGCAGCGCCTGGATGAAGTCCGAGCGCAGCGACAAGGAATCACCGTTCCAGCCAATCCCGGAAGCCTGAGGAGGCGCTGCGCATGTTCAATGACCTGAGCCGCATGGGTAAGTATCTGGGCCAGGCTGCCCGCATGCTGGTGGGCATGCCCGACTACGATACCTACGTCGAGCATATGCGCGGCAAGCACCCGGACAAACCGGTAATGGCCTATGAGGAGTTCTTCCGCGAGCGGCAGGAGGCCCGCTACGGTGGCGGCAAGGGCCGCCCCGTCCGCTGCTGTTGAATCTCCATTGCGGTAACCTGAGCGCCACGCTTCGTCGTGGCGCTTTTCATTTGTAGGATCTAGGGGAACCCCTGGGCCTTGCTCGCGAACGCCCCGAGCAAAGCGATTCGCGAGCAAGCTCGCTCCTACGGTTGAACCGCGATTTCAAGGATTGCTCTAATGTCTGCCCATCTTTCCATCCCGGTGACCGTGCTCAGCGGCTTTCTCGGTGCCGGCAAGACCACGCTGCTGCGGCATATCCTCAAGGCCGAACACGGCCTGAAGATCGCCGGATGGCGGACTTCTTCGCGGGGTGTCTACCAGAGCGGCAGCACGGAGCCGACGATCAGGCAGTTTTCATTCAGGCTGGCCTTGCTGGCCGTGATTAGCTCGGCCTGGGGAGGGATAGCGGCACCCATGGCGCGACTTGCGAGCAGGAATACGGAAGAGCACCTCCGAGCATTATGGTGCATGTTCTTATCTCTTTTTATTTTGAAAGAGTCGCTGGTGCAGCCATGGCGGGTGAAGTGAAACTTCCTGTTCCCGGTTGCCATCTACCAAGGCTGATTTCGCCCGATGCCATAACCTGAAGACTATTCACGCGGGAGACTCCTATTGACATGCGCTTTACTACCTACCCACGCTGCATGGAGCTACGCAGTTTGCTTGCGCGTGATCTTTCCGTGCATGTTTTTCTGGTGGTAGGCGTCAAGTGAGAAATATGCAGCTTAAATACAAAATAGTGACGCTGAGTGTTTTGCCGCTCATAGTTTCGGTGCTGTTTATCTGTGTCCTGGTTTTTGCGCAGAGTCAAAAACTGGAGGAAGATCAGGCGAAATTGATTGAAAGCAGTATTCTGGCGGCAAAACAGGCTGAACTGAAAAACTATATTGAATTGGCTTCGAGCCTGATCGCTCCTTTGTATGACAGTGGCAAGAACGACGAGGCGACAAAGAACCAAGCGCTCGATATCCTGGCGCGCGCCAACTTCGGGGTGGACGGTTATTTCTTCGTGTATACCCGCGAAGGGAAAAATCTCATGCATCCAAGGCAGTCCAGCCTGGTGGGGAAAGACCTCCTGGGGATGACCGACAAGAATGGTTTTCCGGTCATCCGGGCCCTGCTGGAAAGTGCACAGCATGGTGACGGATTCCAGCGTTATGCCTGGGAAAAACCTTCGACGGGGCAAGTGACCGAGAAACTCTCCTACGTCGTGATGCTTGATCAATGGGGCTGGATGCTGGGTACCGGTATCTACATCGACGACGTGGAAGTGGCGACGAAGAAATCACGGGAGGAGGTCGCTTCCGGCGTGCTGACCACTGTGCTCGCGATTTCGTCCTTCGCGCTCATAGCCGTGCTGGTGGTGTTCGCCGGAGGACTGATGCTCAACTTCACCGAACATCGCTTGGCGGACCGCAAACTTTGTGCCCTCAACCAGCGCATCGTGAATCTTCAGGAGGAGGAGCGATCCCGTGTTTCCCGGGAGTTGCACGATGGCATCAGCCAGCAACTGGTCTCCATCAAGTTCCAGTTCGAACTGGCTTGCCTGGAACTCCAGAACGGCCAGGGCAGTGGCCTTGAGAACCTGCGCTCAGGCACCGCCCGCCTGGGCGACGCCATCGGCGAGATCCGGCGCATCTCCCACGACTTGCGTCCGTCGCTCCTCGATACTCTCGGCCTCTCTCCGGCCATCGATCAACTTGTTGCCGAGTTCGAACAGCGCACTGGAATATTGGCGCACTATGAACGCGGCATTGGTGAGCCCATAAATGACAAGAACATATCCGTCACGCTTTTCAGAATAATTCAGGAGGCTCTGGCCAATATCGAGCGCCATTCAAGAGCGAGTACCGTCATAATTTCGTTGCTCGATGCAAAGGATGCAATTGCTCTTCGCATTGAAGATAATGGGGTGGGCTTCGATCCTGGCCTGATGGACAAGAGTCAGGGTATAGGCCTGCGGAATATCAGGGAGCGAGTGGATCATCATCTTGGTTCGTTCACGGTTTCATCTTCACCTGGCAGTACGGAAATAATCGTTGAGATTCCTATCCAAAGAGCTTGATACGCTTGATACAAATAACAATAAGAGGCCTATATGAGCGATTCCAAGCCTATAAGAATTGCGCTGATCGATGACCATGCCCTGGTCCGTGATGGTGTGAAGTCCCTGCTTTCCGCGATTCCACATTTCGAGGTGGTGGCACAGGCCGAGTCCGGTGCCGAAGCGCTCGAACTGCTCCAGTCGACGGAAATCGACCTGCTGCTCATCGATATCGGCCTGAAGGATATGAACGGGCTTGAACTGACGAGGAAGCTCTGCGCCCTCTATCCGGGAATCAAGATCCTGATCCTGAGCATGTACGACAACCAGGAATACGTGCGCACTTCCATCAGTGCAGGCGCTTTTGGCTATGTCCTCAAGAACGCTCCCTCTCAAGAGCTGATCGCGGCGATCGAGGCTATTGTTGCCGGCGGGATTTTCTACAGCCCCGAGGTGGCAAGAAAGCTGGCGAGCAATATCCGCAAGGACGATGAGCTGACACCACGTGAGATTCAGGTTCTGTCGATGATCGCCAAAGGTCTCAACAACAAGGAGATGGCGCGCGAACTGGATATCAGCGTCAGGACCGTCGAAACCTACAGGCTGAGCATCAGGCGCAAGCTCAATATCGATAAACCCGCCGCCCTGATGAAGTACGCATTGGAGCACGGGCTCATCTCGATCTAGGTTCTCATGTCGGCCTGGATCGCTGGGTCGCGAGACCGCCCGAGGCCTTGCACACCGAAGTAGCTGCTGCGCAAGTGATCCGGGGCGCCTCCGAAGTTGGCGCATCGAGTCGGACAGCGCCCATCAGGACCGGCATTCCCCGGTGGTCAGCAGCAGGCTGAATGCCTCGACCTCTGCCCACTTGTAGGCCGCGTCCGTCAAGGCAATGCATATCTGGCTACACTGACTCTGAAGGTCCCCACAGGCGCAGTGAGCAATTTATGTACTGGTTACGTCAGCGTCACCACAATCTCTTGTGCCTTACCCTGGCAGCGTGGGTAGTGGCGGTGGTAGTGACGGCTTTTCAGGGCTGCTTGCTGGAGCCGGAGCGGAGCCTCGCCACTCCAAACAACTCGCCCGTCGCAACACAGCATGCGGATCAGCATGCTCAGCACACCACCAGCTGTGAGCACAGCGGTGCCAATACGGTTACCGCAATCAGCTCGATACCGCACACTCTGGGACTGGATGCCCTCAGTTGGGCCACCCTGTTGCTGGTGCTGTTCATCCCCTCTAAAGCATCAGCCGTGCCCGCTCTTGTGCTGAGGCGCCCCGTACCGTCCAGACCTCCAGCCCGCCTGATCTTCGTTCGCTTCAACGATTAGTCCGTATTTCAGGACGACTGAACAGCTGCCGTCCTGTTCTTTTGCACCCATCCTGCGCGACCCGGAAGTGGCTGCTTATCCCTCATCACCAGGAGCTGAATATGCAAAAGCAATCGAATTGGGCTTTGTCCGTCAATTGGGCCAGCGGTCCGTTCATGGCTTCGGCGGAGTAAGCCCGTCGCACGGCCGACGCGGTTGCCTGCCCATAGCCTGGCATGCCGGACAGTCGGGATGGCGATCCACTCGAAATGGACTGAGCAGACGGTAATGGTTTCCCAGCCGCGATGGAGGTGCACATGATCCACCTACCACAAGGGAGCAACTCCACGCACCTGTGGGTGTTCTGGGGCTTTGTCGCTATTGCTGGCTTCTTTCTGCTGAGCGAGCACCGTGCACACGTGCTTGGGATCCTGCCTTATCTGCTGCTGGCAGCCTGCCCGCTGATGCACCTGTTCATGCATCACGGTCATGGCGGTCATCGTCACAGGCACGAGCAGCAACCAGGCCGAGCGGGGGAGGAGGACAAACCATGAGTCATACCGAATCGGCGTACGGCCTGTGGTCGCTGGTCATCATCAACTCACTGGTCTTCATCCTGTTCGCGTTCAGCTTCGCCCGACCCCGGACGACCCGTGACTGGCGCTCCTTCGGCATGTTCTCCGCCTTTCTGGTGGCCCTGTTCACCGAGATGTACGGCTTCCCGCTGACGCTCTATCTGTTGCTGCCTTGGCTCAGTCGTCTTTTCCCTGGCATCGATTTCCTGTCGCACGACGCCGGGCATCTGCTCGAAATGTTCTTCGGCTGGAGGGTCAACCCGCACTGGGGGCCGTTCCACCTGCTCAGCAACTTGCTGATCCTGGGCGGTTTCTGGCTGCTGGCGGCAGCTTGGCGCGTGCTCTATCGGGCCCAGAGCAGCAGCTCGCTGGCGCAGGACGGCCCCTACGCGCGGGTCCGCCACCCGCAGTACGTTGGCTTTGTGCTGATCATGTTCGGTTTCCTGTTGCAGTGGCCGACCCTGATCACCCTGGTGATGTTCCCGATCCTGCTGGTGATGTACGCCAGGCTGGCCAGGGCCGAGGAGCAGGAGCTGCTCGTGCAGTTTGGTGCTGACTACCTCGCCTATCGCGAACGCACCCCGGCGTTCGTGCCCCGGCTCAACGCTCGTCGCTCCAGCGCCACGGATGCAAGGAGAAAATCATGATCGCTCCCTGGAAAACCGGTCTCGCCCTAGCCCTGACCATGGCGATTTCCTACACCGTGTGTGCACTGCTCTATGCGCTGTGGCCGGCGCAGGGCATTGCCTTCCTCAATGCATTGTTCCATGGGCTGGACTTCGGCCGTCTGGAGAGGCCGCAAGCCTATACCGTCGCCACCTTCGTCGGCCCGTTGTTGGTGCTGATCTTGTGGGGGCTGATGGTAGGAACCTTGTTTGCCTGGCTATACGACAAGTTCCACGGGAAGTCGCGCTGAGGAGGTGCCCCATGGACCATTCACCCATGCAGCACGCAGGCCCTCGCTACGGGGCAGCGTCTGGAGACTCACCTGCCTTGGCGGCCGAGCAAGGGCATGTTCTCGACCCTGTGTGCGGGATGTCCGTCGTGCCGTCGACAGCAGCCGGCAGCGCGGAATTCGAAGACCAACGCTATTGGTTCTGCTCGAGTCATTGCCGTGAGGAATTCCTGCGCGATCCGCCTCGATACGCAAAAGGCGCCGCCGCCGCGCAACCTTGCCCATCTGGGCATCAGCATGCTGCCGCCACGGTGGCGCCTGCTGCCGCGGCGCTGCTCGGTGGCAGGCAATTGGCGAAAGACCCGGTCTGCGGAATGATGGTGGACAAGGCCACGGCCCTGTCGCGAGAGCGCGGCGGACGTACCTATTACTTCTGCAGCGACAGCTGTGTGCGCATCTTCGAGTCGCCAGAGCGTGAATTGAAGGCCATGAAAGCCCGAGTGGCGATCGCCCTTACCGGCGTACTGGCCTTGGCCATGTTGCGTGCCGGTGCCTTCATCGCGCTGGCTGCCGGCGCCACGCTGTTGACCTGGGTGCCGATACCGGCACTGCCCTGGTTCACCTGGGGCATGTGGCTGTTCCTGCTGGTAACCCCAGTGCAATTCATCGGCGGTTGGAGCTTCTACAAGGGTGCATGGAATGCCATCCGCACCCGCAACATCAATATGGATTTCCTGATCGCCCTGGGCACCTCGGTCGCGTACTTCTACAGCGTAGCGGTGCTGTTTGCCCCGGACGTCTTGCCGGTAAAAGTGGAGGAGCGCGACATCTATTTCGAAGTGTCAGCGGTGATCATCGCGTTTGTCCTGCTCGGCAAGTACATGGAGGAAATCATCAAGAAGAAATCCTCGGCAGCGGTGCGGCGCTTGCTGGACCTCAAGCCGGCGACTGCGCATGTGCTGCGTGACGGCCAGGAAGTCGAATTGCCAGCGGAAAACGTCATGGCTGGCGAGTTCCTGATCGTCAAACCTGGCGAGAAGATTCCCACCGATGGCGAGGTGACTGAGGGTACGTCGACGGTCGATGAATCGATGTTGACCGGCGAGTCCATGCCGGTCGACAAAAAACCAGGCAGTGCCGTGATCGGCGGTACGCTCAATCGCAGTGGTGTGTTTACCTTCAAAGCGAGCAGGATCGGCGCCGATACGGCACTGGCGCAGATCATCAGGATGGTCGAGGAGGCTCAGGCCAGCACGGCTCAGATCCAGCGGTTGGCCGACCAGGTCACCGGCTATTTTGTGCCTGCGGTGGTGGCGGTCGCATTCCTGGCGCTGGTCGGCTGGACGATCGCGGGGAGTTTCCCGCAGGGGCTGTTGGCCTTCATTGCAGTGCTCATCATCTCCTGCCCCTGTGCGCTGGGAGTGGCCACGCCTGCTGCACTGATGGTCGGTGTCGGCAAGGGCGCCGATAACGGCATTCTGATCCGCGGCGGCGAAGTGCTGGAGCGGGCCGAGAAACTGAGCACGGTGGTCTTCGACAAGACCGGCACCATCACTCGCGGTGAGCCGAACGTGACCGACGTGATCTCGTTCGACGCGACTCCGGAAAGCGAGGTACTGATGCTCGCCGCTGCCGTGGAGTCAGGGTCAGAACATCCGCTCGGCGAAGCGATAGTGCGAGCTGCACGGCATCGCGGCATCAGCCTGCCGAAAGCGACCGGAATCAGCGGGATCGCCGGTCACGGCATCGAAGGCAGCATCGATAGCCGCAAGATCTGGCTGGGCAACCGACGCTTGTTCGCCCGCCAGCGGATTTCGATCGAGACGGCCGAGGCGAGCCTCGTCGCCCTGGAGGCCGATGGCAAGACCGCTATGCTGGTCGGCGTCGACAGCCGCCTGCTCGGGGTGATCGCCGTTGCCGATACCGTCAAGCCGGAAGCAGCCGAAGCCGTCACGGCATTGAAGGCGACCGGAATCAAGGTTGTGCTGTTGAGTGGCGACAACCGGCGAACCGCCGAAGCAGTGGCGCGGCAGGTGGGGATCGAACGGGTGATTGCCGAAGTATTGCCGGACGATAAAGTCGTGGTCATTCGCCAACTGCAGAGCGAGGGGCAGGTGGTGGCGATGGTCGGCGATGGCGTCAACGATGCGCCGGCCCTGGCGGCCGCCGATATCGGCATTGCCATTGGTTCCGGCTCCGATGTTGCCAAGGAAACCGGCAGCATCATTCTGATCCGCGATGATGTGCGCGATGTCGTGGCAGCGATCCAGCTGTCGCGTGCCACCATGATCAAGATCAAGCAGAACCTGTTCTGGGCGTTCATCTACAACAGCATCGGCATCCCGGTCGCGGCGTTGGGGTTCCTCAATCCGATCCTGGCCGCGGCGGCCATGGCGTTGTCGTCGCTCTCGGTGATCGTCAACTCTGCGCTGTTGAAGCGGGGGCGGCTTGCTGCGGCGGCGAAAACGGAGGCCCCATGAGACGCGCGATTCACTGGTTCTGCGCGTTGCTGGCGATAGCGGTGGCGGGGTGGGGGCTGTTCCGTTATGGGATCTCACCGTTGTCGCTTCTGGTGGCGCTGTTGCTGCTGTCCTGTCCGGTTTTCGTCGTCTGGCTTACCCTGAGTCAGGCGCGGCGAACCGAGCGGGACATCGAAGCAGCAACCCGCCAGGAACTGACGCGTCGCGCGCGATCGAAGCCAGGAAACCAGCTGTGACCGTTGCTGTGTCCACGACTGCGGTTGCGTGGTCAAGCCATGAGTTTCACGGCGCCTGCTGCTCGCCGATTGCCGATACCGAGGGGGTCTCCCTGCGCTTTCTCGCCCAGCCGACCAGAAGGGTTACGGCAATGAAACCTGCAACGATAAGGAGCGGGTAGGCGATCATCAATTCGCCCAGGCTGTATTTCCAGGCAAGTGGACGACCGACCCCAAGCATCGCGGCGTAGAACCAGGAAACCCCGGATACCGTGCCGGCGAAAATCGCAAGTGTCCGCATGCCCAGTTCGAGCTTGAGCAAGGTGCCGGCCTTGACCAGGGCGGGCATGATCACGGAGTGCAATAACGCACCGTTGACGGTGAGCAGGGAGACGATGAGGACCTTGGCTTGTAGCTTGGGGTTGAGGAAATAACTTGCGCCCTTGACGTAGGAGTCGAGCATGACGATCAGCGCGCCTGAGACCCAGAGCACTTGCAGAGCGAGCGTGATGGTTCGCTTGAGCGTATCCAGATGTTCTTTCTTGCAGTGTGCGGAGTCGGAGCCTTCCAGCAACTGCTTGACCATGGCGAAGTCGCTTGTCAGGACAAGGCCGATGGCCACACAGCATGCGATCAGGTGCGCATAAACAACGCCCAGTCGCAAGAATTCCATGGTTGCTTCGTGCTGCAAGAGCGAAGCGACTAGATGAAAAAATTCCACGGTCTCTCTCTTGTTTTATGGAACCGGTCATCAACCGCGCTGGGGGCGATGACGATACATCTGGTATGGGGATTGCGGTGGCTGGCATGAGGCCTGAGCGATGTGGGATGACCTGGTTCACCCAACTTCCGGTCTGGCGCCGCAACAGCCTGAACAAGTGTGCTGATGTGCCCCGCAGTCATGAGCCAGGCGCAACGGGATCCGATGTTATTTGTAAGTAATTATTATTGTCAAAAAAAATCAGGCGTTACAGCTGCCCGTTTCCGTCGAGTCCCGATGAACGGCTAGCGAGTGTGGCTGCAATCGTGTTCAGTTGAATATGGCAAACCACCTCCTTGCCGCAGTTTGAGTCAGGTAGCAGCTGAAGCTCGATGGCGTTGGTTGCTGCGTAAGTACCCGACATTGGCATCGGTAGTCCCCGCGACTGTGCCTCAATCCATCACGGCGTGCAGCTCGGCCTTGTCGTTGCCCTTCTGAATGGGCTTGAGTAGGAGCACCAGGGGTAGCGATGCCAGAGTGATGAACATCATCAGCCGGAAGTCCTGCAGGTAGGCAAGGATCGAGGCCTGGCGGGTCACCTCGGCATTGATGGCCACCAGCCCTGCGGGCGTACTGAGGTCGTAGACACCGCCCTGGTTCGCCTCGGCAAGCGCCTGGTTGAATGGCGTGATGAAGTCACTGAAGGCGGCATGATTGATCTGGGTTCGTTGCGCCAGGTAACTGATCACAATCGAGATGCCGATGCCGCTGCCCACATTGCGCATCAGGCTGAAAAGGGCAGTGGCGTCGTTTCGGTAGTGGGGAGCCAGCGTGGAGAAGGCGAGGGTGGATAGCGGCACGAAAATCAGCCCGAGCCCAAGCCCCTGGACGACGCCGGTGCGAATGATCTCAGTCGCGGAAACTTCGGCGGTGAACAGGGTCATTTCCCACATCGACAGCGCAGTCAGCAGCAGGCCAAGGCTGATCATGCCGCGCGGGTCGACCCGGTTGATCAAGCGGCCGACCACCATCATCGCCACCATAGTGCCAATGCCTCTTGGGGCCATCAGATAACCGATATCGAGGATTGGGTAGCCCATCAGGTGTTGCATGAAGGGTGGCAGCAGGGCCATCGCGGCGAGCAGGATGATGCCGACCATGAAGATCAGGATCAGGCCGAGACAGAGATTGCGATCCCTGAACATCGCCGACTCGATGAAGGGCTGCCTGCAGGTCAGCAGATGCACCAGGAACAGGTAAAGGCTCAAGCCGGCAAGCAAGGCCTCGACGAGGATTTCGCGGCTGGCGAACCAGTTCTGGGATTCGCCGCGGTCGAGCATCAATTGCAGGGAGCCAATGGCCAGGGCCAGCAGGCCAAAGCCCAGCAGATCGAAATGACGGGTGCGATCGGTCGGTGCTTCCTTGACGAAGGCCGCCAGGCCGAACCAGGCGAGCAGGCCGAAGGGCAGGTTGATGTAGAAGACCCAGCGCCAGCTGTAGTACTCGGTAAGCCAGCCTCCCAGTGTCGGCCCCAGGATCGGGCCGACCATGACACCCACCCCCCACATCGCCATCGCCGAGCCGTGCTGCTCCTGGGGGTAGGTGTCAAGCAGGACCGCCTGTGACAGTGGCACCAGGCTGGCGCCGAACATGCCCTGAAGTATGCGGAAGAGCACGATCTGGTCCAGGCTTTGCGCTGCGCCGCAGAGCATCGAAGCCAGGGTGAAACCGACAATGGACCAGATGAACAGTCGCCTGCGGCCAACTCGCGCGGCAAGGAATCCGGTCAATGGCATGAAAATCGCCGTGGCCACGATATAGGAGGTGAGCACCCAGCTGATCTGGTCCTGGGTGGTCCCCATGCTGCCTTGCATATGCGGCAGTGCGACGTTGGCGATGGTGGAATCCAGCGCCTGGATGATGGTGGCGAGCATCACGGTCAGGGTGATCAGCCCTTTGTGCGTGCCACCCCGTGTCGTTGTAGTAGACCCCATGGCTCGAGTCCGTCAGGGCAGCAAGCTGGCCAGGCTGCGACGATGTGTCGTGTCGACCTCGACGTCTGCACTGAGCCCAGCCCGCAGGCTTGGTAGCTCGGAGTGGGCGTCGAGTCTGATGCGCACGGGAACACGCTGGGTCACCTTGACCCAATTGCCTGTGGCGTTCTGCGCCGGGATCACGGAGAACTCGGCACCGGTGGCTGGGCTCAGGCTTTCCACGACGCCTTGCCAGATGCGATCGGGGTAAGTATCGAAGCGGATGCTCACCGTCTGCCCGGGCCGTACGTAGGTCAACTCCTTCTCAGGGAAGTTGGCTTCGACCCACAAATTGCCGTCGGCGACCAGGGTCATCGCCGTATTGCCCGCCGTGATGTACTGGCCGGGTTGCGGAACTCTGCTGACACTGCCCGACAAGGATGCGCGAACCTCGACGCGAGTCAGGTCCAGCCGGGTCTGATCGAGCTCGGCCAAGGCAGAACGGTAACTGGGATGCTGCTCGACGGGTATGTCCGGGCTGCCGCCCAGGGTTTCGGCGATGCGCTTGAGATCGTGCTCACGGGCGGAGATTTCCTGTGCGGCAATCTCTTCTGCTTGCCGGGATTCATCCAGGCGCGCGACGGACAGATAGCCCTTGCTAGCCAGGTTGGTCTGGCGCTGAAGGTCCCGGGCGGCGAACGTCTGACGCGTCCTGGCCAATGCCAGTTCGGCCTTTTTCTCCTGATAGCTCGCCTTGAGGGCCGTCAGGTCGGTACGTACCTGGGCGAGCCTTGCTTCGGCCCTGTTGACGGCAATCCGGAAACTGGCCGGGTCGATCCGGAATAACAGTTCTCCCGCTTCGACATGCTGGTTCTCGTGGACAACGACTGCTTGGATGGTGCCAGAAACGTCAGCGCTAACCGGGACTTTGTCAGCCTTGACGTAGGCGTTATCCGTTTCCACGAATCGTCCACCTTGCAGGTAAGCCACGAGACAGCCGGCCATGACCAGCAGTGGGACGACGCCCATCAGCACAAGGCGCTTGATGCGCGAGGCCGGGTGGGAGGGTGCATAGACAGTGGCAGATGGCTCTAGGGCAGCGTTCACGGCAGTGCTGTTCCTTGGTGGATCAACGAGAGGACAGGTTCGAGCGCATCTTGCGCAGGGCGGAAGTCAATGCTGCTGCTTCCTGCTCTGATAGATCGTGCAGCGCGATGCCATGGGTAATGGCAGACACCTTCTCGATTGCCCGGAGCTCCTGTTTTGCCTTGGGAAGCAGAAAAAGCCGGTAGGCCCGGCGATCCTCTGGATCAGGCCGGCGCTCGACCAGGCCGAACTGCTCCAGTTGATCGATCAACCGAGCCAAGGTGATCGGCTTCACCTCCAGCCGATCGGCCAACTCGATCTGGCGGCAACCTTCGTTGCGCGCTACGTGCACCAGTGCCCGCGCCTGGCTCAACGTCAGGGCGCTGTCTACCAGATGCTCTTCGAAGGTGCGCCTCATCAGCCTGGAGACGTCAGCGATCAGGAAGCCAAGGCTCTCGTCACGGGAGGACATGGAGTGCATACCTTATAATAAGCGTTGCTTACTTTATGATGGCGTGGGTTCTCATGTCCAGTTCGTCACCGATTGTTCGTTTTCAGGCTGGGGCATCGAATCCTGTTGGAAGCGCCACGCGAAGCTTCATGGCGATGGATGCGGGTGATAGCTCCGCAGACCGGCTACATTTGCAACGTGTTCGTGCTTTTGCCAACACAGCTGAATCTGCTTTCAGGCGAGACGGTGCCGTCAGGGAGCACGCTCGGGAGGCGCAGCGCGGTATCTGACACATGGGCTCGAACCCAAGGGAACTGTCCGGGCAACTGGGGAGGTGTTGTCATGCCAGGCAATGCGCAAGAAAAGCGGGCACGCGTGCTCAATCCGATCGACCGTGTCTCGGAGGTGATTTTTGGCCTGCTGATGGCGATGACGTTCACCGGGACTTTCAGTGTGGCTTCGTCCGGTGGCGAAGAGGAGCGCACGATGATGATCGCCGCCCTCGGCTGCAACCTCGCCTGGGGGCTGGCGGATGCGGTGATGTACCTGGTGCGCACCCTGACCGAGCGGACGCGAGGTCGAACGCTGCTCGCACGCCTGCACGGCGGTGCTGACGCGGCCACCGGGCAGGCGCTGATCGCTGAGGTCTTGCCGGAGCGTATAGCGGTTGCAGCCGGCCCCGAGGGGCTTGAGATGCTCCGCCGGCGCATGATCGAGCATCAGGGGCTGCCCATTCGGCCGCGCCTCGGGTGGGATGACTTCAAAGGTGCATTCGGGGTATTCCTGCTGGTGGTATTCGCGACGTTCCCGCTCGTGGTTCCTTTCATAGTGCTCGACCAGTCGATGCTCGCGGTGCGCATATCCAACCTGGTCGGGGTCGTCATGCTGTTCCTCGCCGGCTGGATTCTTGCGGGCTTCGCCGGGGCCAGCCGATGGTACGGTGGGCTGGCGATGGCAGTGACCGGCACCGTGCTGGTGGCAGCGATCATCGCGCTCGGCGGTTGAGGGCGCGCGAACGTCTGCAACAGATCGGACAAAGTGCTTCAGGAGCCTGGAACACTGCAGTCCTGTTCGCTGAGGATATCCAGACGCCAATTACACCAAGCCCGGTGAACTCTCGGATTTGATTGGCCCGACATTTGATTGGCCCGACAACAGAGGCGCGATTTCTTGGTTTCTCGACCGATTTGCGATTCAGCACAAGGGCGCAGTGGCGAAGACCATGAACATCACGCCGAAGGAGCGCACCTGGAACATGATCACCACCAGGGTCAGCAGGATCATCACCGGGAAGAGCGCGGCGAGCGCCTTGTTGGCCTTGACGCTTTCCTCCACCGGCCCGCCGATAGCCACCCGGTAGCCAACCGGCAGCTTGGCGATCAGCGGCTGCAGCTCTGCGTAAACGGCCTTCTCCACATCCGGCGGCTGGGTGCCTTTGATGATGTCGGCGCGCACTTCGGAGGTGGGCTCTCGGTCGCGGCGCTTCTGGGCAGGCTCCTCCATCACCGCCTGGAAGTGGCCCACCTGTTCCAGCGGCACCGAGACGCCGGCGGCGTTGGTGATGGTCAGGCCTGCGATGCCGCCGAGGTTCTCCCGTTGGGCATTCAGCGCCCGTACCATCACCGCCACGGTGCGGGTGCCTTCGCGCACCTCGGTCACCGGGTTGCCGGTGAGCAGGGCGTTGAGTTGGCTCTTCACCTCGCTGGGAGTGAAGCCGAGCAGGCGCAGGCGGTCCTGGTCCAGCACCTGTCGCGAGACGGCGCCAGTTACAGGGCGCGGCTGGGGTGCCGAGACATCGCTGTCGGCCTTGCTGTCGCAGCCACTGAGCCCCAGCAGGGCGATCGAAATCAAGGCGAGAAGGGCGGCGTGACGGCGGTTCATGAGGCGATCGTCTTGTTCGGCGGCGGGGCTGCAGTGCGGTGAGTTGAAAATATGATAGGTGCAATGTAAATGTCTGCATATATGCCGCTCATCATTTAATCGGCCCCAAGGAGGCAGGAGCCAATGGACGTGATTGCGATGAGCCGAATCCGGATGCCTGGGACGCCCAAGGCCGAGAAGCGCTAGCCAGTCCGCCGCGCCGCGCGGGTGAATTCGATGAAGGCCTTGAGTACGGCCGGAACCTGGCGACGGCTCGGGTAATAGAGGTGCAGACCGGGGTAATAGGGACACCAGTCGTCCAGCACCTGGACCAGCTTCCCATCGGCGATGAGCTCTTTGACCATGTCTTCGAAGACGTAGGCCAGGCCGGTGCCCTGCAACGCCGGTGCGACCATCAGGCCGACGTCCCCCAGGGTCAGGGGCCCGTCGACCTCGATTTCCAGCTGCTGGCCATCTCGTTCGAACTCCCAGCGATAGAGCGAACCGCTGGGAAACCTGTGGCGGATACAGGGCACGGCGTGCAGGTCCTGGGGATTCTTCGGCATGGGGTAGCGCTGGAACAGGGCAGGCGCCCCGACGACGACGGAGCGCAAGGCGGGGCCGATGGGCAAGGACACCATGTCCGCCTCCAGGCGTTCGCCGAAACGCACGCCAGCGTCGAAGCCGGTAGACACGACATCCACGAGTGCGTCATCGGCCGAGACTTCGATACTCACATCCGGGTAGGCCGCGAGAAAGCGGTTGACCAAGGGTAACAGCACGAGCTCCGCGGCCGAACGACCTGCGCTGATGCGCAGCGTTCCGAACGGGGTATCCCGAAACTGATTGAGGTCGTCGAGGGCATCGTCGATATCGCGGAATGCGGGTCTGATACGCCTGTAGAGGCGCTCACCGGCCTCTGTAAGTGCCACGCTGCGTGTGGTGCGGTTGAATAACCTGACGCCCAAACGCTCCTCCAGATTGCGTAACGCATGACTGAGGGCCGAGGGCGACAGGCTCAATTCGATCGCGGCACGGCTGAAACTGAGGTGGCTGGCAATACTGAGGAAGATTGAAAGATCAGCAGCAGAGACTGGCTTCATTAATGAATCCTGCTCAAAAGCCCATGCGATTTTATTGGGATTATCACAGGAGTATTTGAATTCTAGAGTGGCGTCAACTCATCGAGATGGCCCGGCATGTTGCAGGGCCGCAGACAGGAGGAGTTGATATGCGTACTTGGTTCATTACTGGCGCTTCCCGCGGTTTCGGCGCCCTGATCGCGAAACTGGCCTTGCAAGCCGGTGATGCGGTCATCGCCACCGCCCGTAATCCCGCCGACGTGGAAGCTCGGCTTGGGGAGCATCCTGACCTCCTGGCTACTCGCCTGGATGTCACCGATGAAGACCAGGCGCACCGGGCCGCTGCTGAAGGCATCAAGCGTTTCGGTCGCATCGATGTGCTGGTCAACAACGCGGGTTACGGTGTGCTTGGGGCGGTGGAAGAAACCAGCGCCGGTGAAGTCGAGCGGCTGTTTGCGACCAACGTGTTCGGTCTGCTCAACGTGACCCGCGCCGTGCTGCCCTATATGCGCCGCCAACGCTCCGGGCACGTCATCAATATTTCGTCTCTCGGCGGCTACCAGGCCTACTTGGGCTGGGGGGTCTATGGCGCAACCAAGTTCGCAGTGGAGGGGATTAGCGAAGCGCTGTCCCAGGAGCTTACCCCCCTGGGTATCCACGCCACGGTGGTCGAGCCCGGTTTTTTCCGTACCGATTTTCTCGATGACCAGTCGTTGGTGAAGACGGCGCTGCAGCTTCCGGATTACGAGGACACCGTCGGCGCGATGCGCCGCTTCGCCCACGGCGCCAATCACGCCCAACCCGGTAACCCGGACAGATTGGCGACGGCGATCATGGCGCTGGTCGATGCGCCCAACCCCCCGCAACGATTGCCACTGGGCAGTGACGCCGTCGCCAGGATTGAGTCCAAGAACCGCCTGGTCGAAGAGGAGCTGGCAACATGGAGGCATCTGGCCCTATCCACTGATTTCCAAGTCTGAATCAGCACCCCGAGGGTTGTGACCGCCGTCATGAAGCAGTTCGGCTCCTCCGGCCAACTGCTTCGTGACGGCCTGCACTCCAGGCTGGCCACAGCGCTAGGGCAGTGCGTAGACCTCGAACAGCAATTTGGACGTACCGCGAGCGCCACCCAGGTATTTGGCGTATGCCTGCTCGATTTCACCCGAGCGGTACATCTCGCTGATCACGGTATCTACCAGCAGACGGAAGTCTTCATCTCCGCGTTCGAGCGCCATTGACGCCGGAACGAATTCGAATTGGCGAGGGACTACCATCAGGTCCTCGGCGTGCTTGCTTTTCTCCACGACATTCTTGAGCAGCATGCGTTCGGAGAAAAAGGCGCTGGCTTTGCCTTCGGCGACCAGATTCACGCCTTCCATGTTGTCCTTGACCGTCACCAGCGTGGTCACCACGCCAAGCATCCGCGTCTTGTCGCGAATCCACTCCTCGGTGAGCCCGTCCTTGATGGCTGCAAAGGTCTGGTTGGCCAAGCCCTGGTTGACGGTCGCGCGCCAGGTCGGGCCGGTATGCGCCACTTGGCCATTGAGCACCCGCAACAGCGGTTCGGAGGCATCCTTGCGCACCACGGCTGAAAGTCCGGCGGTGTAGATGGGGATCGAGTAGCTCACCGACTTGCGGTCTGCCAGTGTTTCCGGGGCGGGTGTGCAGAGGATGTCGACCTTTCCTGAGCTGACGGCACTGATCTCCTCCGCGACCGTGAGGCCTTGGTACCGCACCTGCAGGCCGGGCAGGTTCAGCTCGCTCTTGATCTTGTCGACGACCTTCAGGCAAAGCTCGATGGCATAGCCGGTGGCCTTGTCACCGTCCTGGTTGCTGAAGGGAGCGAAGTCCTGCACATAGCCGAGGGTGATGGCGTTGTTGCTGCGTACGCGCTCCAGCGTGTTAGCACTGGCCAGAACCGGCAGCAGCGCGAGCAGGCACGCGAGCATCATGCTTACGGGTTTGGGCAATTTCACATTCATATCCTGTTCCCCATGTTCAGATGTCTTTTCGGCTCTGAAGACAACGCCTACGGTTTGTCGACCCTGGCCAGCGAAGACGGCGGTTCATCGACGAAGCGCTTGGCGATAAAGCCATAGAGCAGGTAGCCGATCGCAAGGACGATGGTGCCACCGAAGACGGCGTCCTTGCCGCAGGCATACAGGGCGTAGAAACAGTAGATACACGCCACCAGCAATACCGCCGTGTTGCGGCCGTATACAGCTGGGCTGACCCCGGCCTTGTACATGATGACCAGCAGGCCGGTCAGCGCCGTCACGTAGGGGATCAGGTTGGTCACCGCGGCCAGGCCGACCAGCTTGCCGAACTGGGCACTGGCGTTGGGCGAAATGGTCGAGAGGGCCATCAGAGTCTGCAACACGCCGCAGACGATCATGCCGATGATCGGTGCGTTCTTGGCGCTGACCTTGCTAAACAGTTTCATGAACATTCCCTGGTCGGCCGTCATCTTGGCCGTTTGCGCCAGTGTGAACTGCCAGCCGAGCAGCGAACCGACACAGGCCATCACAGCCAACGCCATCACGAGGTTGCCGATCGCGGGATGGAAAATCTGCGCATAGACCAAGGCGAACGGCGCTGAGGAGTTGGCCAGCTCAGCGTTGGGCACGATGCCCTGGATTACCGTTGTCGAGAGGATGTATACGACGGCGGCGCCAAGGGTCCCGAACAGGCACGCCAGGGGCACGTTGCGCTTAGGGTCTTCAACTGCATCGCTGGCCTGAGCCGCCGATTCCATCCCAAGGAACGCCCAGAGAGTTAGCGGAATGGTCTTGCCGATGGCCTCGGAGAGCGCGATGTTGTTCGGGTTCCAGGCCGCGGCGAATACGTCCGTCTTGAACCAGAACCAGCCGATCACGCTCAGCCCTGCTACCGGGATGATCACACCCCATACCGTAATCGTGCCGAGTCGGCCGGTGATGCTCGGTCCACCGAAGTTGGCCAGGATGGTCAACCAGATCAGGGCAATGGTGCCGATGCACAGTGGAACGGCGCCGCTGCCCAGCCAGGGTATGAACGACGTCAGGTAGCCCACTGCCGAGATGGCGACCGCGACGTTGGCGATGGCCAGCGACAGGAAGTAGAGATACGAGCAAAGGAAGAACCCTGACTTGGCGTGCGCCTCTTCCGTATAGGCCGACAACCCGCCTGAGCGTGCACAGAAGACACCGCACTGGGCGAAGCAGTAGGCGATCGCCATGGAGCCGATTGCAGTGAAGATCCATGACAACAATGAGACAGCGCCAAGCTGGGCCATGTTCGTTGGCAGCATGATGATGCCCGAGCCCATCATATTGACCGTGACCAATGTGGTGAGCCCCATGAGGCTCATTTTCTTACTTGACTCAGCCATCGAAGACTCCTTGCTTTGTCCGAAGCACTGGCCTCTCTCCGGCGGCGTTTTCCTGCCACAGGGGAGGGGAGCTAAACCCTACTGCCTGACCACATAGATCCTGTACGTGAGGCGCCCCTGATCGTCTCGCTCGATCTCTACGCCGTGGTTGTCATGCACGAAGCCGGGGAAGCGTCCGTCGAACATTTCCATCGCCAGCAGGTAATCGACGATGGCTCGCTTGTCGGCACCGGCTTTCTCGCCGGGCATCATCAGGGGGATGCCAGGCGGGTAGGGCACGATCTGAACCGCGACGGTGCGGTTTAGCATGTCGCGCACGGCGATTTGCTCGATTTCGCCCTTGACCAGCTTGGCGAAGGTTGCGCGTGGCGAGAACACCGGGTCGGGCAGCAAGGTGAAGGCCGCATCCATGTTGTGCAGCAAGTTCGTGGCGAGCATTTCCTGGTGCATCTCTTCGGCCAGGTCCTTCAGGCCCATGCCGGCATAGCGCTCGGGGTAATCGGCAACCAGGCCGGGCAGCACTTGCTCCAGTGGGGAGTTGGCGTCGTAGTGCCGCTTGAACTCCATCAGACCGGCGACCAGCGAACCCCACTTGCCCTTGGTGACGCCCAGGCTGAACAGCAGCAGGATCGAGTACGGCTCCGTCTTCTCTACCACGATTCCGCGGCTGGAAAGGAAGGACGACACCAAGGGTGCCGGAATGCCGCTGGGCTCCATCGCGCCTTCCAGGGTCTGCCCCGGCGTCAGCACCGTGACCTTGATCGGATCGAGCATGCAGTAGTCGTTACCCAGGTCGCCGAAACCATGCCAACTGGCCGAAGGCTTGAGGACCCAGGCATCGCTACGGTGCAGGGCCTGTGGGTCGAGATCGGCGAACGGTACGCCGTCGACCACATCGGGTTGCCAGACACCGAACCACCAGTCCTTGGCGTTGCGCTTGCGCACTTCGAAACTGAGACGCGCCATGGCCTGGCGGAAGGCGATGGCTTCATCGATCGATTCGTCGGTCAGGTAGTCGCCGGCATCGTTCATCATCTTCGCCGACACGTCGGTGGAGGCGATGATGCTGTACTGCGGCGAAGTCGACGTGTGCATCATGAAAGATTCATTGAACAGCGCCGGCTTGACCGGGACCTTGCCCGACCGGACGTGGATCATCGAGGCCTGCGATAGCGCAGCAAGCAGCTTGTGCGTGGAGTGGGTGACGGTCACCGTGGCGTCATCGGCGTGCCGTTCCCCTCGGTGCATCCCGTAGCGCCCTTCGTACAGTGCGTTGAAGCGTGCATAGGCGAACCAGGCTTCGTCGTAATGGATGCGGTCCACACTCTGACTGAGCTCACGGGTGGTCACCTGCACGTTGTAGCAGAGGCCGTCATAGGTCGAGTTGGTCAGTACAGCGAGCACAGGCTGTGCCTGCTTGTCTTTTGCCAGTGGGCTTTCCGCGATTTTTTGCGCGACGGCATCGGGGGTCAGCTCGCTTCGCGGCACCGGGCCGATCAAGCCTCGCGCATTACGCCGTGGGCGCAGATAGAGTGGCACCGCGCCGGACATGTTCAAGGCATAGTTCAGCGACTTGTGGCAATTGCGATCGACCAGCACGGTGTCGCCGTCAGTCACCGCCGAATGCAGGATGATCTCGTTACTCGCCGAGCTGCCGCCGACCGAGAAGAAGGTGAAGTCGGCACCGAACACGCGGGCAGCGTATTTTTCCGCCTCGGCCAAGGGCCCCGAATGGTCGTTCAGCGAACCCAGTTCGCCGACCGACACGCTGAGGTCGGAGCGCAGCATCTGCTCACCATAGAAATCGAGGAAGCTGCGTCCCACCGCTGTCTTCATGAAAGCGGTACCGCCGGTATGGCCCGGGGTGTGCCAGGAGTACTCGTGGGCACCGGCGAAGTTGACCAGGGCGCCGAAGAACGGTGGCAGTATGGTGTCGAGGTACCGGCAGGCGGCGGCCTGGATGCGCCCGGCGATGAATTCCGGACTGTCTTCGGGCTGCCAGACGAAACCCTCGATATTCTCGACGAAGGCCAGTGGCACCTGGCTCTGGTGGGCCTGGGTCATGCCCAGAATGATCGGCAACTGGGCGGTGCGCCGACGAATCAGCTGGATAAGCTGCAGGGCCTTGGTCTTGTCGTGTTCGCACAGGCCCCAGCCCAGGATCACGCAGCTGTAGGTGGGGGCTGCGCGCATGGCGATTTCGGCATCCTCCAGCGAGTCGACCAGCTCCACCCCCAGGTCATATCCATGCAGCGCATCGGCGATCGCTTCGAGGTTGCGAAGGATGATGCTGTCTTCATGTGCCTTGGCATTGATGACGATGAGGACGGGAAAGCGTTTTCTCATCGACTCGGGTAACGGCGTTTTTGATTGACTCATGGGTATCCCTGCCGAGCTTGTTTGATGCTTACCGAAGAAACGTCCCATTGCACACGTCAGCCAGGAGCGTTCTACGTCGGAGCTTCGCCTTCTCCTGCGACCGTGCCGAGTCGCACCGGATCGGCGCAGGCGAAGGGCCTGTATCTAACTTTTCAGTACATAGCCGTATGCGCGGGTGCGACCGTCTTCGTGCTTGAGGTAGACACCCTGCAGTTCCGGGGTGAAACCCGGCAGCCGGTTGATGCCTTCTTCAAGGGCCAGGAAGTAGTCCAGTACCGGGCCACCCCATACTTCGCCCGGTACCACGCAGAGGAGGCCGGGTGGATAGGGCAGCGCGCCTTCGGCTGCGATGCGCCCGGCCGCTTTGGACAGAGGGACCAATTCGGCGTTGCCGCGCACGAACTCGATCTGCGCCGCGTGGGGCAGCATCGCCACTTTCGGCAGGTGCGCCTTGCGGAACATGTCCGTCTGTAGCTGCTTGACGTTGCGACTGCGGTAAAGGTCGTGCATGTCCTGGCACAGCTGACGAATGCTGTAGTTGCGGTAGCGGTCCTGATACGCCTCGTAGATGGCCGGCAGGACACGGCTCATGGGGGCGTCGTCACTGACGAAACGCTCGAAGCGGGCGAGTTGGGCCACCAGGTGGCTCATCTTTGCCCAGTCCTCCGCCGGGGTGAGCAGGAACAGGATGGAGTTGAGGTCGGACTTCTCCGGGATTATGCCGTTCTGCCGCAGGAAGTTGGCGAGGATGCCGGCGTGGATGCCGAACTCGGTATAGCTGCCGTCGACCGGGTCGATGCCTGGCGTGGTGAACAACAGCTTGCACGGGTCGATGAAGTACTGGTTATCAGCGTAACCGGGGAAGGCGTGCCAGCGGTCCTGGGGGTGGAACTTGAAGAAGCGGATGTCGTTGGCAATCTCATCGGTGGGGTAGTCCTGCCAGTTGCGACCATCGATCTGGGGAGGCAAGAACGGGCGGATCAAGGTGCAGGTTTCCAGCACCAGCTTGCGTGCGTTGATGCCGAACTTCACGCAGTCGCCCCACAGCCTCAAGCCGCTGCGATCGCTGTGGATCGCAGCGTTGACGTCCAGAGAAGAGAACAGCGGATAGAACGGGCTGGTGGAAGCCTGGGCCATGAAGGCATTGTTCAGCCGGGCATGGTTGCAGTAGCGCGGCTGGCCCTTGATATGGCGATCCTTCTTGTGGATCTGCGAGGCCTGGGAAAAACCGGCCTGCTGTTTGTGCACCGACTGGGTGACGAAGATGCCCGGATCGTTTTCGTTGAGATCGAGCAGCAGGGGTGAGCAATCCTTCATCATCGGGATGAACTGCTCGTAACCGACCCAGGCCGAATCGAACAGGATGTAATCACACAGCTTGCCTATGCGGTCGACCACCTGCCGGGCGTTGTAGATGGTGCCGTCGTAGGTGCCGAGCTGGATGACCGCAAGGCGGAACGGGCGCGGCAGTTTGGCCTTGTCTGGCGCGACTTCGTTGATCAGCTCGCGCAGGTAGTCTTCCTCGAAGCAATGGAAGTCGATCCCGCCGATGAAGCCGTAGGGGTTGCGCGCGGTCTCCAGGTAGACCGGGGTGGCACCCGCCTGGAGCAGCGCACCCTGGTGGACGGACTTGTGGTTGTTGCGGTCGAACAACACCAGGTCACCGGGCGTGAGCAGGGCGTTGGCGACCACCTTGTTGGAGGCCGAGGTGCCATTGAGCACGAAGTAAGTCTTGTCGGCGTTGAACACCTTGGCCGCATGCTTCTGCGCCGCCAATGCCGGGCCTTCATGGATCAGGAGGTCGCCCAGCTTGACGTCGGCGTTGCAGATGTCGGCACGGAACAGCGTTTCGCCAAAGAACTCGAAGAACTGACGGCCGGCCGGATGCTTGCGGAAGAATTCACCGCCCTGGTGGCCGGGGCAGGCAAAGGTGGCATTGGCTGTTTCGGTATAGCGCTTGAGGGTGCCAAAGAAGGGCGGAAGCAGTGTCTCTTCGTAGCCCTTGGCTGCAGCCTCGAGTTGATTCCCGTAGAAATCGGCATTACTGCGGGCCGGATCGAACACGCCGGTGACCTGCAGGAGCATCTCGCTTAGAAGGGAGTAGGCCTCGAGGGCACGATTCCCCTGCTGCGATGCGACGAGAAAGATCGGAATGTTGAAGCCCGTGCGTTGAATCGCGTCCAAGGCTCCAGCCTGGATATCGTCGGGCGAGAACACTGCCACGGCGACATCGGTGTAATCGGTTTCGTTGAGGGCGACGACTTCACGGCTGGTGTTGAAGCAATTTCGCACACCTTCGTTGGCGGCGATTTTCAGGACTTTCATGAACACGGAGCTCCTTCTCAGCAGATCGGCGAGTTGCTCCAGGGGCAGTGACCACCAGGCACTTGGCTAAACGCTCGACCCGACTACCTGTGTCCCTGAATAAATATAGGGTATAGATCATTTTCTTCGGCAGGATTGCGGCGTGGTGGCAGGAAAATTTGTCCTGATTAATCTGGAACAGTTTTCTTGCTGGGCAACAAACTGGTCGGCAGCATGAATGGCTTTGTCTGCGTTAGCTGTTGCTAGCAATCGATGGCCGTGCTTAGAGCCTTGTAGCTGCGGGGGGATGCCGAGTTCCTGCTCGCGAACCGGACCCTTTCGCGAGCAAGCTCGCTCCTACAAGGAATGCCGCCACCTGCAATACTCAACGCAGCCACAGCCGCATGAGTCGCCGGGGGCTCTGCCCAGAAATGTCGGTGGCTGCATATTCATGGATGCTGAAACGGGCGGGGACCAGGCGGGAACTTGCGGGGGGCGTGAGACGCAAGCGGTGAGGGGATGGGTTTGGAGGAGCCGGCTGTCGATGACATAGGTCATCAGCCCGCGCATGGGGAGGGCAAAGCGTTTTGTACAACGAAGCTCGGTGACTCATCCAGGAGTCCGCATAGGTACCCATTGTTCAGTGGGCGGGCGCGCCCTGGAAGCAGAACCTGTCGGATCGGGAGCCAGGCGAAAGAGGTACTTGAATGGAACGTCGTATGCCGCGCCCCTCGCGCTGCGCGGTGTTCCTTCATCAACATGATGCTTGTCCTCCAGGTTCGCATCCCTTGGTCAGTCAACGACTAGGGGCACTTGGTTTTCTCGCAAGGATTGGTATTCCAGCTGCTGTTACCCGTCTTCTTCCGATGGCAGCACAGGTCATCCAGCACCGAATTGGTGTAGGTCACCGTCACCGTCGTCACACCGATCCGCGAGTGAAAGTTGAGGTCGCGAATCGAGGCCTGGCTGCCAACGTGCACGCAGGCGTGTGAGCCGGTGTTGAGCAGACCCTCGTGAATGGCCTGGATGCCCTTGAAGAAGATCGCGTAGTTCATGGTGCCGGCGCCGCTCTTGGAATAGCGCGCGCCCTTGCCGGACTTGGCTACCGGGTCGGTCAGGTTGCCGAGTCTGACGTTCTCGGAGTCCGTGTAGCCCAGGCCCTCCAGCCGTGTGACCTTGGAAGCCTTCACACGGTCGGTCAGGCCAATGCCGAGCATCGTCGAGCCGCCCGCAATCGGCAACACGACATCGGCCGGGACCTTGCTCGATTTCGTACTGTATTTGGCGGTCAGGGTCCCGGTGGGCATGCGCGGTTCCAGTTGGCCAGCGGCCTTGGCGGCGGCCTTGTGCCCATCATCGACCACCGCCTTGTCGAAGTGAATGGTAATGGTGTCGACCCAGGGCTGCTTCTTGGGGTCGGTGAGCGTTTCGTTGGCGGCGTCGAAGGCAATGGTGTCCTTGCCCTTGCTGCGGTACCGGGCCAGTGTGCGATTCACGCCCGCGCCGGCGTTTGCATTACCCGCGGAGCCGGTTTGCTGGACCACGTGGGTCAGTTCATGGGCGATCAAATGTTGGCCGGCCGAGGTTTCGGGCGAGTATTTGCCGGAGCCAAAGACAACGTCGCGTCCTACTGCGTAAGCGTCGGCGTTGATCTCATGGGCCGAGCGTTCCGCCTGGCTACCGAGGTGCACCCGGACATGGGAAAAGTCGTATCCGAAACGTGGCTCCATGTCCTGCCGTAATGCCGGCGCCAGTGGCTGACCGGAACTCGCCAGTGTTTGGTTGACGTTCTCGGGCATCTCAATGGATTGTCCGGTGCAGTGGCCTGCGAAGCGCTGGATGCGAGATGACACGCTGCTGACGGCAGGCACTGAGGGTGTTGCCATCACCTCGTTGGCCACTCGATCCGCTTCCCGTTCGAAACTGTCTCCCGGCTCGCTGATCGCCAGTTTCGTCTGTATCGGCGAAGGCTCGCGGCAGCGCGGGCAGGAGCCGCCGCAGGCGCACCGGCCGGTCATGGGTGTCAGGGACGATTGGTTCGTCGATCGGGCCGGCTGCCTCATAAGCATCGGCGCAAGGTGCGAAGTGCGCCCAGACGATGGGGAGTGCGATCTTTCCGGGGGCTGGAATGCCTGACCCATTGCATTGTCTCCTGGCCTGTTGTTCCGCTACCCCGTCAGAGAGCCGAGCGTGGAGCGAAGGACCGCCCGGCCGATCAGAAGCAGGTTCGGCCGGTGTCGGAATCGCGCCAGATGTGTGCACCAAAAAACGCATACGCATCGGGGTTGTCCATCCGGCCCGCGGTCGTTTCACCCACCGGCGGTGCCACATTGCCGGCCGGATATTGGGCATCACCCCGGTTTGGTGGGTGTGTCCCCGCCACGCCGATACCGACGTCGTGCGCCCCTTCGTGGATCAGAATGATGGCCCGGCAGGTCGGCGACAGCTCCCAGAACGGTCGGCAAACGTGCACCAGATCGTCGCTCTCGATCCAGAAGGCCTGCTCGGTCCCGCAGATGTTCTGGCTGTTGCAGATGTAGTTTCGCGGCACCAGCGTGCCGAGGATCTGCCGATAGGTGTCCTCGATGGTTGCGCGGTTGGCATCGGTAGGGGCAATGAAATGGCGGCCGAGCGCGGTGGCGTAGGTGGTGCCCGCAGCCGGCGCCGCGCCGAGGGCGCGCCGAGCCGCACCGACGAATTCGCGGGCGCGTTGGCGGGCGGTTTCCAGCCGTTCGTTCGCATCGGTGATACCGGTGATGCCTTCCGTGCAGTCTCGAAACACAGGCGCCGCTGCGGGTTCTGCAGCGGGTGCCGCCTCATCGGCTGCAGGTGCGACATCGCCATCGCGCGCGGCGCGTGCGCCCAGTGGGTTTTGTTCAGCGCTGCAGGTTGGGCAACTGCCGCCGCAGGCGCAGGGTGAGCGCGAGAATCGTCTTTGGACAACGGCTGATTGCGGCGGCCCCGAGGCCGTCGGAGTCGGTATTGCCCCGTCTTTTCGACGCGCCCGTTGGGGAAGCGCTTCCTGCAGTGTTGTGATCATGGCGTGTCCTGTCCTCCTGGTTATGACCCGCCAGCCGATGATGTGTGCGGCAGGCAGTCAGGCGACCCTGGATTCATTTTTTCTTCGGCGTGGCCTTCTTCGCAGTCAAGCGGGTGGCGCGGGTTGGTTTTGGCGGTGGCGTTTGACCGAGCACCAGTTTCGCCATTTCGGTGAGTTTCTCCGCCTGCTCTGCGCTACCGACGATTCTGATCAGCGTCTTCGGATTGGTTTCAACGATCCCCTCGACATCCTGGATGCCGCCCGCAGCGAGCTGTTTGCGTGTGACGTCGTCGAGATCGAGTTTATCGAGCGGCGTGCGCACAGCAGGCTGCGGCGCCGGTTCGGGCGCCGGTTGTGGCGCTGGCGCCGCCGGCGTGGCCTCGGTGGTGGCCGTGCCGTAGATCACCGTGCCATTGACGGCCACTGATTTCGGTACCACGCGCACCGGCACCACCAACGTGGTTTGCAGCGTGGCTCCCGCGCTGAAGTGCAGAGCGGTCTTGTCGCGCAGCACTTCCTTGCCGGCGAGGTCGGTGACGCGGGCGAACAGTTCGCCTTCCTTGCCTAGCCGGGCGGTTTGGGCGCTGTCATAGGACGCGCTGAAGGCGCCTGTGGCATCGGTACGGCCGACGGTTTCCACCTGGCTGCCGTTGCTGCGCAGCAGCACGACTGAATAATCGGCCAGTCCCTGACCCCGGTCATTCATGAAACGGCCACTGAACGTCGAACCCCTTTCCGGCACCTCCGGTACGCGGACCGCCAGGGTTTCAGCGCTGGTGGCCAGCAGGCGACTGGTTTCGACGCCGGCCTGGCCCTGGGTGGAGAGGGCGGCGCTGGCCGCGAACTCGGCACCATGCTTGGTCGTCATGCGCATGGCCTCGGCCTGGTAGACCTTGGTGATTGCCACCTGGGTCGCGTTGATATGGGTGATTGCGCGTGCGGTGGTCTGCTGCGGCAGGGTAGCCAGTTCGGCCGAGGTGAAGGCGTTGTTCGAGAGCGTTCCACCGAGCTGGGCGGCATTGGCCGCCAACACGCTGGCGAGGAACTGCCCGACAGCGGACGGACTGGCGAACAGCCGGCTGCACAGCGCCGCGTCCAGCACCTGGTTGGGCTGGTCTACCGTTGGCAAGGGGCTCGCCCCTGCGCTTGGCCGGGCGATGATGCAGTGGTCGGCCTGGTTCAGCGCCGTCATGTTCATGCGCATGCCCGTGGTCAGCAGTGAGATCGTCCGCGATACGTCCTCGCGCAGCCGTGAGGTCGTGGCGCGCACGGTGTCGGCCATCAGCACCGCATTGGCGAAGAACGGATCGGCGCGATACACCGCCGAAGTGTTCGAGGCATAGCCCAGATCGTCCACGGCCAGCAGCAACTGCGAGGTGATCGAGCGGTTCCCCAGGCCCAGGCGCACATAGTTGTCGTCGAACAGCGTTTCACCGCCGGGTAGCGCTCGTTCGGCCACGGCGCTGAAGCGACCGGTGCTGAGCGCCTTTGGCTCGAACGCCAAATAAGCGCCGTAGACCCGTGCCAGCAAGCGATGTATGCCGCCAAGATTGAGGATCAGCACCCCGCCCACGGCGGTGTCTAGAAAGCCGAACAGGCCGCTGAACTCGCTGTTGAAGTGGTTGTTGGCCACCGACACCGGGCCGAAGGCGAAGGTGGTCAGGGCCCGGCCGGCGGGTTGATCAATGCGGTTGTCATGCACGCGCAGCGCGGCATTGCGGCCACTGGAAGCCGACAGGTGCGCGGTGAGCGCCCCGGCGAAGCGGACATACACGCCGCCACGGATACCGGCGTTGCGGTTGTCCTCGAAACCGCTGGTGGTCGCGCCGTTGGCGGCGAGCACGTTGTCGGTGATTTCCAGGTTGTCGCCATAGCCGACGAACACACCGCACACTGGGTCGACGGCGCGGAGGCCGTTTTCATGGATGTGGTTGCCACTGATCCGTGCCGCTTGGACGATGGCGAGCGAGACGCCGCCACGGCCGATGAACTGCGCGTCAGCCAGCAGGGCGTCGGTGAAGGGGTTGCGCAGGTTGTGGTGCAGGCGGTTATTGAGGATCACCAGGTCGCGTACCGGATCGGTCGCGCGCAGCAGTGGCGTCAGCGCGAGATTGAGCAGCGCGGCATCGAGGTAGGCCAGCAACGCCGCCTTCGGATCGTTGCCTGGAATCGCCAGGGCTTGACCCTTCAGGTCGCTGCCGTTGCGCGGCGCGAAGCCGATGCCGGACAAGCCCATCATCGAGATGTCATTGGCCTCGATGCTGATCTGGTGCAGGAAGCCCCGTACCTGTGAGGCAGCGCGGGCCGCGAGCGTCACGGCGTTGACCAGCACACCTTCGTCCCGTGCCTCGGTGATGCGCAGCACCCGGTATTGCGGCGACACGTCCAGCTTGTAGGCGCCCGGGGCAGTCTTGATGCTGGCCATGCCTTGTGCATCGCTGCGGTCGGTGGCGACTGTGGCGTCTTCCAGGTATACATCGACGCCGGACAAAGGTTTGCCCTGTTCGTCCTGCACCAGGGCGAGGAACAGGCCATTGGAGGTGACGTTGACGTTGACGTTGGCCTGCGGCTGGGCACTCAGGTTCGCCACCGCGAGGATCGCCGGTGTATCGGGCGGTGGCGGAGGCTCGACCGGATCGAGGTCGCCGCCCAGCGTGATGCCATTGCCAGCACCGCCGACCACGCTGTTCTCCAGGATGCGCACACGTTCGGATCCGGCGCGTACGTGGATCCCGCCGATGGCGCGGTAGGGTTGCTGCGGCAACAACTGCGCGATCAGCACCGCCCACACCGTGAACGCGTAGTTCAGCACCAGCAGCGGGTGCAGGTAGAGGATCTCAGGCCTGGCGCAGGGGTCGGCAGGATCGCGTGTCGGGTCATCGTCGGGGACATCCGGCTCGTCGGGGGTCTGGTCGATGAAGGGCAGCAGCACCAGGGTGTTGCGTTCGACCAACACGTCGTCGGCGGAAATCGACAGCGTGGCGCGGCCGTCGAGCGTGTCCAGCAGGTGCAAGCGATTCTCCGAGATCTTGAGCCCGGCAGCGTGGGTGGCTCGGATCGTATTGGTCCGCGCGATCATGCGGTTGTCGTGCAGGCTCAGGTCGCGGCAGCCATCTTCGCTGCTGCCATCGATGCGCACGGCGATGGCGTCGTAGCTCACCAGATCGAGATCACAGACTTCGATCCCCGCACAATCGACGAAGTGCAGGATCGGCTGGCCGCGCGTTTCCGTGCGGGGCAGCACCAGCGAACGCCAGCGGCAGCCGTGGATCTTCACATTGCGGCGGCCCTCCAGGCGCAGGTTGGCGCGGTGCAGCCCGGGCAGCAGGCACAACTCGCCTCCGGCCGCCGGCAGGTGCGCGGCGGCTTCTTCGAGGGAGTTGAAGTCACCGAAGCTCGACACGCCATCACCGATCAGGAAGGTGCAGCAGAGCTTCTGGTTCGTCAGCGGACGGAAGCGCTTGCGGCAGTCTTCGAGGGTGCCGTCGATTTCGGTATTGCGTCGGCCGGTCCAGTTGATCTCCGCCAGCGGCACACGGTGATAGACGATGCCAATGGGCGGTGCGTTGTCGATCAGCACCTCGGGGTTGGTGATCTCGCCGGCACGTACGGTGAAAGTCCAGTAGTCGCCCGGTCGGTAGTTACCGGCACCCGCGGCGTCGAACGCGAGCTGGATGCCGTCACGCAGGTGAGCGGGCGCGCCCACATCGGGGAAGTCCGCGACATCGGCGATGCCGTTCCACAGTCGGAAGAACACCGAATCGGTGGTGGAGGGCAGTGTGCCGAAGCTGGCGGGCGAGGCGAGTTCCAGGTCGTGGTCGGTATTGAGGGTGGCCACGCTGCCGTACACCACAGTCCAAGCGCCGATCAGGTCATCGTATTGCAGGGCCTCCAGGTAGAACTCGGTCAGGCCGGAATTGACGATGGCGACGCGCCCCGCATCGATGAGCACACGGTCGGGGTCGGTGGTCGAGTCGAAACGCCCGCGGCCGACCAGGCCGCCATTGAACTGGCTCCACTTGAAGCGCACCGGCGCACCGGCCGGCGCGTCGGCGATCTCGATTCGGTACAGGCAATGCTCGAAGCCGGTGTAGCCGCCGCCACCGACCACCGGGCAGTCGCCGACCAGTTCCACCACGGGCACCAGCGACACGCTGAGCCGGCCCTTGGTGGATGGGTCGTCGCGCAGTTTTCCAAGGATCGTGGCGCAGTCTTCCCCCTCCGCCAGGCGCAGCAGCCGGATGCGGAAGTTGACGAAGGCGCGTTCGGCGGTGTCTGGCCCGCCCAGCGCCGGCTCGATCAGCCGGTGCGGATACTGGAAGCCGTGCAGCGCCTCTTCCGAGACTTCCAGAATCACCGCATCGCGCGTGCCATCGGCAATCTGGTCCGGGGCCGGCGTGGGACTGGCCAGTGGCGGTCCGAAATAGGTTGCCAGGCGCGCGACTGGCGCCAATGGGTCCGGTGTCTCGCCCGGCAGACGGGTGAGGATGCCATCGGCCCAGGCGCGTCCAGGGCGCAGCATCACCTGCACCTGGCCATCATTGACCTGCGCCGACTCGACCTTGAAGCCTTGCGGCTCCGAGGCGGGCACTGCGCATACGCCGGCGCCGATGATGTCGCGGCCGGCCTGGCCGTTCCAGCCGAGTTCGAGCAGTTCGCCCTCGGTCAGATCGGAATCTGTGGTCACGCGGCCCTGCTGGTGCAGCACACCGCTCAGGTTGCGCAACGGGCCCAGAGACGGCGGGTTGACCCCGCGCTCGTGCTGATGGGGGTCGAAGTTCAGTACGGAGAAATCGCCTTGCATGGCTCCCCCTTCGTCAGGTGACGGGTACTACCAGCGGCCTCACGCCAACCGGCATGAATTCCCGTAGCCGCACGTGCAGATTGGTCCACTTGTGTGCCTCCAGCAGAAAACCGAAGGCGCCAATTGCGTCGTCGTCCGGTCCAAGCTCGCGCACTCGGCGGTCACTTTCGCGCTGGAGTTGCGCATAGCCCGGGTCGTTGAAGCGTTCCGAGGTGAAGACGATGCGTGCATCCGGCGCATGCACGCAGAAATGGTTCGGCGGCAGGCGGTCGGCATCGCTGCTGAACGCGCTCCACTTGATGCAGCCGCGCTGGTTGTCCAGCACCTCGAAGCGTTGCGTGAAAATGCCGCCCAGACCGCCGACAGCCGCCACGCGCACCGGGCCGAAACAGGTCAGGCCGGCGAAGTCCAGTGCGGCTGCCCAGTTGTTCGACGGATCAGTCGCGGCGGCGATGGCGAACAGGCCGGTCGGCGCGTCATCGAAGCCCAGTCCCGCGTCGACAATGCTGTCCTGGATGTCGAGCCGGTAGCGCGAGTCGACGGCAATGGAGCCGGTGATCGAGCGCTGGATGACGATGTCGGGCGTGGGGACGAAAGCGTCGATGTCGGCCTGGGCGCTGAAACCGTAGCCGTCGACCAGGCGCAGCGCAGGTTGCATCGGCGCCCGGTTGCCGTTACGCAGGCTGTGGCCGCCGGGGGCGAGGGTGCAGCCGATGATCTCCAGGCGCGCGACCGCCGCGCGATCGATCAGCGCCTGGCCGGTGGGGAAGGGTGCGGCTCCGTCCGGTGCGATATACAGGCCCTGCAGCTGGACCTGGGGTGCGAACGGCGTAGCGTCGCCGGCCACCACCGGGCGCAGTGACAATGGTTGTGCCAGCAGCACGATGGGCCGGTGTTCGCCGGCTGCACGAATGGTCAGTGAGTGTGCCAGTCGCAGCGAAACCGTACCGTCGACGGTGGTGTCGGGGAGCAGGGACAAGTCGATGCGGTGCACCAGGCTGTCATGAATCTCGATGACCACAGGCGCTGTCGCATCAGCCAGGCCGTCCAGCGCGGCTTGCAGCGTCATACCCCCCGACACCTCACCGACCCGGCGCAATTCCACCGTTGGGTCCAGCGCCGGGAAGTGCCGCGTGATCGGGTGGGCGCCGACCGGCCCTGCGGCGCCGTAGGTGAAACTGGTGAACAGGCGCGACACCAGGGAGCCGTTCTCCAGCACCATCAGTTCATCGGCCTGCGCTGCGGTCTCCATGCCGATCAGGAGACGGCCGATGTCGGGGTCGACGACGATCTCACCGATCCGCAGTGGCCGGCGCAGCCCGGTTTCCCAGGCACAGAGGTTGTCGCCGCGGAACTGCCACTGCCATTGCGGGAACGGTGCCGGCGGCACCAGGAGCGGTGCCAGCGTTTGCGGCATGAACAGCTGCAGGCCGACGTCACCCAGGTCGAAACCGGTCGGCGGCGTCACCCCGGCGTTGTAGAAATCGACCTGCACATAGGCCTCGGGATGGCCCGCACGCGTATGGCTGGTGAGGCGTGCATCGAGTATCGGGCCGGGCACGGCATCGGCTTCGGTCAGTGGCGAGACGATGCCTCCCGAGGTTCCTGCGTGCAGGAAGCCGGGGCGGCTGGTATTGAACAGGCGCACGGGGATGTCCAGTGGATGCAGGTCGAAGCGCAAGGCGAACCGCGCCAGGTCCGCAGGCTGGGCACCAAGGTCGATCAGGCCCTTGGCCAGCGGTCGCACTCGCGGCAGGCGATAGGCTGCAAGCCGCCACAGGAAGATCGCCAGGTTCGGCAGGTTGATGGTGCGTGCATCGCCCTGTGCGGGCTTTACGTCGGCGGTATAGGCGAAGGGGTCGAACGGTGTGCCGAGCAGGGCCAGTGCGGCGGGGTCGCGGATGGGCGCGGTGCCGCCACGGGGTACGTCGAAGCGCGTCAGCGTTGGGGCGCCGTAAGGCGGTTCGCCGCCCGCATCAGGCCGCTGGTGATTCAAGTGCTGCGACCAGGCGAGGTTCTCGCGCAGTTCGACGCTGCGGCAGGCCCAGCCGGTGAGGTTGACGGCCAGGCGTTCGATGGCGCCCAGGGTGCCCTTGCGCCGCCGCAGGGCGATGGTGTCGGCCACGTCGGCGCGCAGGGTGCGCGGGTCGCCTTTCAGGTGCGTGGTGCCGAGCAGATCCGCCAGGTAGGGGATGACCCAGTCGTCGCAGGTGTCGATGAACAGGTCTTCGTAGAGCTGCGCGATGTGTTCGTGCAGTGCACCAAAGGGCCCTTCGACCGCCGCGAGATAGGCGCGCAGCTGATTGGGCGGCGTGACTTCGGCATCGCGCGTGCGGTAGATCTCCGGCAGACGCTCGAACAGCGGGACGGTGCTCATGCGCATTCCCCTGCGGATGGTTCACTGACCGAGGTCAGCGTGAGGTGCTGTGCGGCGAGCTGCAGCAGCTCATGCCCACTGCAGGGCAGGACCTGCGCCACCGGCCGCGGTGCCGCCGGCAGCATCAGCGTGGCGGGGTTGCTGGCCCCGGCTGCGAACAGGCCGAGCGCGGTGACCTTGCACCACAACACTCCGGCGACGTTCTGCAGGCGCCCTTCGATACGGCTGGCGTACTCTGGCTCGCCAAGCCGCCGCGCATGCAGTCCGAACAGGCCGCTGCGCTCGTGCGGGGTTTGGCCGGTAAGGCCGAGGGTGGCGCGCAGGGCCGCCTCGACATCCTCCTGCCGGTAGCTCGGATCGCGGGCGTAGCTGAGGTCGACGAAGGCGTAGCGCAGCAGCGCCTGCTGCACCACCAGCGGAAAGCGGTCCGGGCCACGGCAGCGCTGGGCGTGGGCGAGCGTCGCCTGGACGTCGGCGAACTCCGCCTCTCGCCCGGCCTCCAGCAGCACCCGCAGGATCACCGCAGGTATGCCGGCATGCAGGTCCCATGCTGCGGCGGCGGTCACCACACCGGGCACGGCTAGGGTTTCGGTCTCGTAATCGCGGATGCTGACCAGCCGTCCCAGGCTCTGCACCTTGCCCGGTGCGGCCTCGCGCGCTTTCCCGCCGTCTTCCGGATCGGCGCCACCGGAAACGATGCCGGCCAGCGACAGCTTGTCGAAGCCGGGCGGACGCTCACTGGCGGTTGGCGTGGCGCCGGGCTTGATCGGCCCGTGCGCGCCAACACCGCTGCGGTAAATGGCCACGACATTCTTCAAGCCCGAGGGCAGACGCGCCCCCGTCTCGCCATCGCCAAACTGCACGAAGCTCTGGCCTTCGGTACTTTCCCGCACGATGTAGACGCGTTCTTCCGGTCCCCGCCCGTAGAACGCGTCGATGCGCGTCCAGAGGTGGCCATCGACCCAGACTTCGAGTTCAGGGGTTTGCGGCGGGATGCCGCCTGCAGAGAGAAAGTACGTCAGCGGGGATTTCGGCAGCGGGAAGGTCTGCCACATCTGCCGGTGGTCGCCATTGCCGAGCACGGCCTCATGCTCGGTCTTGCCCTGCGAGGCGTCGACCAAGTTGCCGAAGACCGTGACCTTGGGCTCGGCCTCGTCGAAATCCGCCGGTAGGAAGGGCACGGGCGGACGGTCGAAAGTCAACGGCCACATCCTGGCAATATCCGGCGTCGGCGGGGCGAAGCTGGCGGCATTGCTGGTGCACACCAGCTCGACGCTGCGCCCGTCCGGGTGCGTCAGGTACAGCCGCCGCCCGGCCAGCGCCAGCGCCTGCCGACCGGTGCCATAGAAGCGCAACGCATGGGTGCCATTGGCGAAGGCGCTACCGGTGGGTTTGGATACCGGCTTCAGCGTGAGCGCCGGGCTCGTCACTTCGTGAATCAGGTAGTCGCGCACGTCGCTGAAGGGCGATCCGGGCATCACATGCTTGATCAGCGGCTGGTTGAGCGTCAGCAGCGTGCTGGCGCCGTTGAGGTTGCCGAAGCCAATCGTGCGGGTTTCCACGGCGGCGATGCTGCGCACGACGCTCAGCGCAACCGGTGTGCTGACGCCGCTCTTGCCGACCCGCGACTGCACGATCACCTGCGTGCCGGAATTCAGGTCGGTGATTTCCGAATCCAACGGGATCAGCGTGGACGGCAGTGCAATCGACGAGCTGGTATTGAAGCAGTCATGGTTGGCGTAGAGGTGCCGCTCGAAGTAGGTGTTCGACTCCAGCGCACCGACGATCTCGCTGCCGCTCCTCTTGCTGGTCACCGTCTTGACCGGGGCATTGTGGCCGAAGTGGCGGAATGTGCGGTTGACCCGATAGGCCGCGACGGGCTGGTTCCAGTCGTGCTGTAGCGGCGCATCGATGTCGACGATGACGCGGCCGAGCAGGCGTGTGACCTGCTTGACCTTGACCACCTGCGGCGCTTGCTGGGTGGTGAGCGTCGAGCCGCTGCTGGTCCATCCAGGCTCCGGCGGTTGCAGCAACAGGCGGTCGCCGACCTTCAGCTCGAAGGCGGCGAGGCTGGCCGTATCGGTGGCGCTTGCGACGCTGTGCAACTCGAGGGAGGTGCTGCCAGCGGCCAGGGTCGCCGCATAGGCCCGTGGCCGGTACAGGTTGAAGCGTCCGAGGTGCGGCCAGGCGCTGAGCTCGGCATCGGTCTGGAAGTCGGCGGGTGTCGCCAGGCTCTCAAGCTCCACCTTGACCACAAAGCCCTTATGGATCGTTAACGGCTGTACGCCGCGTGCCTCGAAGGCGAGGGTGGCGCGTCCGCCGATGCCCGGCGCCAGCCGGTAGCCCGTGAGCCGCACCAGCTCGGCCACGCTCTCGCGCCAGGCGGCCGTCCGCAGGTAGGCCTCGTTCGCGTAGTGCTCCTGGTAAAAGCTAAGGATGTCGCCGAGGATGGCGGCACCTTGCAGCAGGGCAATAGCGGGGTCGTCCGGCTCACGGTGGGTCCAGGCAGCGAGTTCCGGTGCGGCGTCGATTCCCCGCGTCATGGCTTCCAGGAAGTCGGCGTAACGGCCAATGCGGTAAGCGATGCGCGGCAGGCCAGGGCGGTTGTCGGCACGGCGCGGGAAGAGGAAGGGGTCGGTGATCAGTGGATTGCACGCCATCATCGCCTCCCGCCCTGCACATCGAAGCGGATCAGCCCGCGTTCGAGGTGGTCCGGGTCATTGGCCAACAGCACGGTCTCGTCGAAACCGATCTCCAGCACGGATGCGCTAGGCACGCCGGGCAAGGGTGCCGAGAAACGCTTCATGGTGATGCTCACCACATGCTTGATGCCGGCAATACGGTGGATGCGGCCTTCGATCATGCTGCGGTGCAGTGATTGGCCGAACGTCCATTGGTCCGGGTGGAAGAAACCGGGGCGGCCATCCGAGGTCCAGCCGTCGGAGAATTCCTGCTCCAGCACGAAACGCAGGTCCTCGCGCCAGTAGGCTTGGTCCACGCAAACGACCACATGGATTTCCAGCGGGACATAGCGCGGCGGGCGCAGTTCGATGTCCTCGCCGATCAGCCGGACCGCTTCCAGGTGCTCGGCAATGCGCGGGCGCAACTCGTCCCATAGCGCATCCGAGCGCTCGTCACCCAGTGCGGTGAAGCCGGTCGGGTCGATGGCGATGCGCACTGTGCGCCAACTGCCGGTCCAGGCGTAACGCGCCACCGCGCGCGAAACGCCGCTGACTTCCTCGGCGCGGCGAACATAGTCCGCCAGCGTGACGGCCCGCAGCTGGCGTGCACGGAACGCTTCGGGTGCATTGCGGCGGATGCGTTCGGGCAACTCCGGGTCGCGGCCGTCGGTCACGTCGAAGGGGTTGGTCACCGCGACCACCGCGCCGTCCAGCAGACCGGTCAGGGGCTGGGCATTGATGAGTTGGTCCGCGCCGATGTTTCCCGCATGGCCGACACCAACCTGGTATTGGGCATGCACCACCGCACCCGAGGGCAGCAGACGGCCATTGGTGCCGTTGCCGAAGCGCAGCACGCTTTGCCGGTGCTCGTCGGTTTCCACCATGTAGTGGTCGCCGTTTTCCGCCGAGTCGTCGCTGTGCACCAGACTCTCCACCTCGTCCCATTGCTCAAGGGCCGCGCCAGGCGGTTCGACCTGCAGCCACAGCGTCGAGCGCGCCGGCTCCTCGCCGGTTGGCGCCCCACCATGACTGGGTGGCAAGTAGGCGAGGGGCCCGACATCGGGCAGTTCGGCAAAAACCCAGTCACGGCCGTTGCCATAGCGATCCAGGCGTGTGAAGTGGCGATGCTTGACGGTGTCGGTCTCGCTCGGCAGCAGCGTACCCTGCTCGTAGAAGTGCACCTCCTGCGGTCGGCCTTCGTGGACTGGCAGCAGGTTGCCGTAGAAAATGGATACGTCTTCAACTTCAGCGGGCGGCGGGCCGGGGCAGAAGGAGGTGAAGCTGTAGTCGAAACGCAATGCATCGTCTTCACGCCAGTGCACGCGGACGATCCAGGTGCTGGTCACCGGGTCGAAGATCGATTCGGCGGCACCGCGATCGACATCGTCACCGGCTAGCAGGCGCAGCAACTGCCGCTTGGCGCGGTTGCTGCCGGCCGGGGCGCCGGTCAGCGGGTTGAGCACCTCGGCGATGAGCATTTCCCGCCACAGACCGTTGCGCACCCGGTCGCGAAGGGCATCGGCCTGCGCTTGCGAGATGAGGCCCGCCAGCGGCGCCAGGTCCGCACTGGTGCTGCCGGCTGCCAGCGCCGGCTGTGCGTTGCGCCAGGTGTGCAGTCGCAGGCGATTGAGCAGGGGGTCCAGGCGTTGGCGTTGCGCCGCTTCGAGGCGGTTCTGCCGGCTGGCGAAGAACACCGCATCGTCAGCGGGAGGGTCGTCGCCGGTCCAGGTCACCAGCTCCTGGTCGTCGAGGGTGAACGGCGCCTGGCCTGCTACCACGTCAACCGCCAGCCAGGTGCTGGCCTGGTTGCCCTCATGCAGGTGGTAATCGACCAGCCGGGCGTGGCGCGCCAGGGAAACGCGCTTGCGCGTGGTGGCTAGGTAGGCCTCCGCCATGACGCGGTCCTGGAAGTCGCTGAGCTCATCGGCAGCCGCGGCGAACAGATCGATCAGCACCTGGTCGTGGTCGGCTTCGCTGGTACTGGTCCAGCCCGGCACGCGCTCGGCCATGGCCACCATCAAGGTGTGCCGGAAGGAGTCGTAGTCCTTGGCCAGGTAGTCGATGGCCGGGTTGGGTGCTGGCGGGCGGCCCGGTTGCGGTGGCGCGCAGTCGTTAGTGAAGCACCCGGGGCGGAACTTGAAGCCGATGGCGCTGAAGAACGGATCGATCAGACTGGCGTTCCAGACCAGTTCCAGGCGGTAGGTCGAGTAGTCGCCGACCGGCTCGATGCGCAGGCCCAGGCGCGTTGCGTCCAGCGCGGCCACGGCCGTGACCCGCACCTGCCCGGACGCATTGCCGGCGACGATGCGCGAGCCGCCGCGCAAGCGAAATACCTGACGGGCGCGGGCCGGGTCGCCGCCGATATCGGCGAGGATCGCCGCCAGGTGCAGGCCGTTGAAGAAATGCAGATCGACGTCCGCATGGTCGGGGTGCGCCCCAGGCGGCAACGACACCAATGCGAGCTTCAGGCCATTGAGGCCGTGGCTCTGCAGCACGTCCGCGCGATCGTCGACCAGATCGGGAAAGGCAATGGCAGCCATGGCGGGCAGGTCCTATCGAGAGTTGCGCTGGAACTTGATGACACGCGAATCCGGGCTGCCGGCGGGCCGGTACTTCACCGTCACCTCCAGCGTTGCGGCGGCGTCGTCCCAGACCACGTCGATCAGCTCAACCGTCAGGCGGTGGCCCAGCCAGCGCGACAATCCGTTGGTGATGCGCGCCTTGACCACGCCGCGCAAGGCTTCCGAGGCCGGCTCGAAGACCAGCTTGCGTACTCCCGCACCGAACTCGGGCAGGAACAGGCGCTCGGCGGGGCTGGTCAGCAGCAGTTGCAGCAATTCATCGCGTACGTGCGCGTCGTCGTTCGCCGGGGAGACGGTGCGTCCGTCGCTGCCGATACGGAAGGGGAACGCGAGATGCCGTCCATTGGAAAGCGCCATGTTCATATCCCTTTGGCTTTTTGCTGGACCTGGACGACAACGGCGGTGCCCTGGGGCACTTGCGCGGCGTTGAGACACAGGCCAACGCTGGTCTGGAGCAGCACCGGCACGTTGTGCAGTGCGGTCTGCGTCGCGGCGGTCACCCAGCGGATGGATACGCAGGGCGAGTAGGTGACTGGTGTGAACGGGCAGCCGACGATGGGGTGAATGTCGGTCTGCAGCAGCATCGGTGCGCCATCCACCAGGGCCTCGGTGTTCGTGGTGATCAACTGTGCAACGCCGCCGTGCGGGCACATCACGAGGCTGCTGGTGGTGAGGATCGGGATCATGGCGGCACCCCGAAGGTCATGGCGCCGTTGACCAGGCTGACACCGGCCAGACCGACTTTGATCAACCCGTTGTTCAGCGAGATGTTTTCATTGGTGATCTTGATTTCGCAGGCACCGCAGGCGATGACGACCTCGTTGGACGAGAGGGTGATGACTTTGGCAATGCTGCTGTCGCCATGGACGATTTTGACCTCGTTCGCCTCGTCATCGAGGATCACCTTGTGGCCTTGCTCGGAGACGATCACGCGCACGCCCGCACCTTGCGGCTCAGGCCGCTCGCCGCTGGCCCACCAGGCGCCAGACCAGATCGGGTTGTCCAGCTGGCCTGCCTCGAACTCGATCCACACGCCGGAACCGACCTTGGGCAGCATGACCATGCCGTGGCCGTCACCGGCGAAGGGCGCAGCCGGCAGCGCCCAGCCACAGGCGTGTTCGCCCAACACAGCGGGGATGGTGGCGCGAATGCGGCACTGGTTGTTCGGGTCGTCGACGTCTGTGACGATGCCTCGGTACTTGCCGTAGTAGCTGCTGCCGACCCGCTCGACGAGCCGCTCGACCGTACGCTCCATCAGATCGTCCATCAGAAGATCCCTCCGCTCACCGAAACTGACAGTTGCAGGCCACCGCCCAACGCTTCCGCGACCGCCGCGCCCGAGACCTCGCTCACCGAGTCGGTCTTGGCTTCCAGTTGCTGCGTGTACAGCGACGGCGTGATGTGGTGGACCACCTTGGTGATCAGGTAGTCGCCGCTGTAGGGCGTGGCGCCGGCATCGACACGCACTTTCTGGTAGGGCGTCAGCAGGCCGCCGTAGCAACCGGGGATGACCTGGCTGGTCAGCTTGTAGACATAGCCCCGGCATCGCGCCCGTGCGGTGGCGGCCGCGGTCGGGTCTTCACGGGTGTTTTCCGCGGGGTCCAACAACCGTCGTGGCGTCAGGTCGGCCGGTAATGCCGGCAGGTTGCGCATCAGGCCGAGGTCTGCGGCGCTGGTTTCGAAGCTGGTGACGCCCTGGTCATCGACGCGCAATACCTGCGCCTGAGTGCGCTCGCCGCCCTCTGGGTCCTGCATGATCGTGGCATTGGCGAGGTTGCGACCGTTGCCGATCAGCACCAGCGGCGGCAGGTCCGCAGCATCGGCCGGGTCGGCCAGGAAGCAGCCGATGCTGGCGCCCGGCTGGTCACCCGGCAGCACATAGGCATGGCGATCATTGGCCGTTGCCAGCTCGCGCAGGAACTGCAGCACAGTACCGCGGCGGGTGGTGGTCTCCGGCGTGGACTCGGTGGCGTCGATACGGGTATCGCCGATCTCGGTGAAACGGCCGAACAGCTCGGTGGCGATGTCGCTGGCCTTGCGGTGCTCGAAGGGGGGCTCGGCTTCCTCGTCGCGATTGAGGAAGGCGCTATCGTCGCGCACCACCAGAGTCGCCGTGCTGCGGCCGGGCTGCGAGTCGAGGTCGGCGTCGATGCTCACCAGCGGCCCGTCGATCAATGCGGCGAAGCGGCCATTGCCGATATCCAGTTCAACCCGCACGCGCGAGAAGGGTTCGCTGGTCTCGCCCGGCCAATGCAACCAGGCACCGTTGGCATCCAGGCATAGCACCATGCGCAACTGAGCCTCCCAGAACGCGTCCATTTCCTGGGTGACTTCGATCTCCTCGATGCGCCGCAGTTGCTCCTCGCTTGCGGCGTTGTCGCCGAACCAGACGCGGAATCGTTGCTCGGCCATGGTCATTCCTCCCGGACGGCCGCCCTACGGAGCGGCAGGCAGCAAATGCAGCGGGGCTTCATGTCAGCGCTTCGGCACGACGACAGTGTCGCCGGGCTCGTCAACGAGGGTGCGGCCGTCGAGGGCGGTGTTGGCGTCAGCGATATGCCAGAACTGCGTTGCATCGCCTGTGCGTGCCTGGGCGAACAGGTCGAGGCGGTCGCCTGATTGCACCATCTGCGGATCGCCGCTTGTGGGTGTCAGGTAGCGCAGCTTCAAGGCAACCACGGTTTCGCCAGTCGAGGTGGTGGTTTGGACCGTGGCGACCCTGGCGTAGCGCGAGTTCTGGAGAAACATGCTGCCTCCTGCTCTGTTCTGCGGCCTGCTACAGGGGAATCAGTTCGACGATCTGTTCGGCGGTGTTGGCCAGGTTGGCGATCGCCTGGGCTTCCTTGGCGATGGTCGAATACTCCAACGCGCCCTTGGCCAGTGCGTCGTCGGAGCAATCGTCGACGGCGATCACGCTGAGCTGGATGTCGACCTCGGCACGGGTCGGGTTGAGGATTGCGTCGTACTCGAGTTCGGAGATGCTCATCGAGTCGATGGTCACCGGCAGGACCCGCGTCAGGCCCCAGATGAACAGGATGCGCGGGTACTTTTCACGTGGTATCGGCTGGGCCGGGGCGTCATCACCGCCGCCGCCGAGGGCATCGCCGATCGCATCGATGGCGGCGCCGATCAGGCCGGCGATCTTCCCACTGGGCAGTACCATCTTTTCCAGCGCGGCCAGTTGCGGGCCGATGCCGAACAGTTCGGCCAGGACCTTGCCTTCATCGAGCATGTTTGCGGCGCTGAAGTGCGCCTTGAAGCTGATTTTCTCGAAGGTCTTCTCGCCCGCCTGGGCCGTCTCGCGCTGGGTGGCGCCGGTAGGACGCGGGGGAATCTCCAGCGTGCGCGTCAGTGATTCCGGGTTGAACTGGAAAATCACCACATTCGGGATCGGGCCGATCAGGTCGGTGCCGTACTCGATCAATGCACCGCGCAGCAGGGTCATGGCTGCTCTCCCCGAAGGGTGCCGGCAATGCGCTGGGCGATGCCGGCCGCAAGCGCCTGGGCGCTGGGCGACGCGGGGCTGGCGAGATGGTCTGCATCGAGGCGCTCGCCTGACAGCACCTGAGGCGTCTGCCCGGCCAGGGCCTGGGCGAGCGCCGGCCCGAGCAGCCGCGCTGCCGCTTCGGCGGTTTCTGCCGGGATGCCACGCAGGTCGAGTTCGAGCGCATTGATGTGCAGGCGACGACGGGGCAAGGAGGGCGCGTTCATCGTTTGGTCCTCCGGGTAGCGACCAGCTCGGCGTAAGGGCCGAACTGGTCAAGGCTGTTGGCGCGGTCCAGCTTGTCGTATTCACGCTGCAGGGCCTGGACCACGGCGGCCATCCCCAGGCGCCGTGGCGCGCCATCGGCCGCGCTCTGCAGGCAGGCGTGGAAGACGATGCCGCGTATGTGGCCACCGGCCAGGGCAAAACGCTGGGCGAGGAACTCGAAATCGACGTCGCTCGTATCGACGCCGGCAGGGATTACGCTGTGCCAGATGCGCAGCCGTTCTGCCGGGCCCGGCAGTGGGAACTCGACGACGAAGCGCAGGCGCCGCAGGAAGGCTTCGTCCAGGTCCTTGCGACGATTGGTGGCGAGGATCGCCAGGCCCTTGAAGCGCTCCATGCGTTCCAGCAGATAGCTGATCTCCAGGTTGGCGTAGCGATCGTGCGCATCCTTGACCTCGGTGCGCTTGCCGAAGAGGGCATCGGCCTCGTCGAAGAACAGGATCACATCCGCCGAGTCGGCGGCGTCGAACAGCCGGCGCAGGTTCTTTTCCGTCTCGCCGATGTACTTGTTGACGACCTGGGAGAGGTCGATGCGGTAGAGCGGCAAAGCCAGTTCGGCGGCGATGGCTTCGGCCGCCATGGTCTTGCCGGTACCGGGCGGGCCGGCGAAGAGTGCAGCCAGCCCGCCCTCGTTCCAGGCCCGCGCTGTGCCCCAGTCGTAATGCACGCGGGTCAGGTTGTGCATCGCGGCGATGATCTCGTCGATCTGCAGGGCTTGTGCGGGAGGCAGCATCAGCTCGCTTAGCGCGAAGCGCGGCATGACGGCTTGGGCCAGGGTGCCGAGATCGAGGTCTGCGCGTGCAGCAGCGAACAGTTCGGCTGGCCTTGGGGGCCGCCCCAGGGTTGCCAGTTCGGCCCCCACGCGGGCAATCGCCGCTCGTTCGTAGCGGAAGCGGCGGGCCAGCTCAGGAAGTACCGGGGCGAGCGCGGCGTCGGGCAGTTGTTGCTGCCAGCAATCGAGCCGTTGCGCATAGCTCAGTGACGGCACCTGGATGGTCGGCAGAGTGGTCCCCAGCCCGCGCAACGCGGCGCGGTCCTGGGCGCCGACGAAGATCGTCAGTGGAAGCCCCGGCAAGGGTGGAGGCGTCAGCAGGTCGTCGTGGGCTCTGTTGTCGGCCAGGAGGGCGGCCGGCAGGTACAGGGCGCAACCACGCAGCCACGCGGCGCACATCGCCTGGGCCAGGTGCTCGCGCGATAGCGCCGGGCTTGGTTGCACGGTGACTACGCCGGCGCGTTCGGCACAGGCAGCGGCCACTTCGGCGAGTGGTGCGCCAGGCGGGCCGATCACTGGAACCAGTTGCAGGCTTTCGCCTCGGCCAACGTCGGCAAGGCTTGCCATGACGGCGCAGACGCGTGCGACGGTCGCAGCATCGAGGTCCTGCGGCAGCTCGGCGGGCATGATCGCTTCCAGCGCCGGTGGCAGTTCGGCGCCGGCAAACAGCAGCTCACGCGCAACCAGCGAAGGGACAGACAGCGTGGCTTGCCAGTCGTACAGCGCAGTGCCAGGCAGCGGTGTGAGCAGGCCATGGCGCAGCAACGCGTGGGCCGGGTCGAAGCAGCATACAAGCTCATCCGGCTCGTCCCATAGCCGCTGCGCCAGTGCCAGGGTAGGGCCATTGCGTGCGGAATCGTTCAGGCAGCTTGAGATCACCTGGCCCGCGGCGCTGTCGACACTGGGCAGCAGGGCCAGCGCCAGCACGAAACACTCGACCGGTGCGAGCCGCAGGCGCTGCGCGACCCAGCCGAACGAACCGCGTTGGGCTTCGCCCGTACCCGGGCGCTCGGCCATGGTGATGCGTCCGCTGAGGTAGCGCGCGGTGACGTCCTGGGCGAAGAAGAGGCTTTTCTCGCGTTCGTAGCGCAGCAGGTCGAGCGCATCCAGTGCCCCGTCGACAGCGGGCGGCAGCGGTGACCCCTCATCAGCGATCACACCTTGCAGGCTGCGCTCGCGCCACAGCCAGCAGACTTCTCGCCGCAGCCGCAAGGTGACCTGGCTCAGCCAGTACTGCGCGAGCACATCCTGGCCTCGCACACCAGGCAGGAATGCGACAGGGTCAGGGAGTTTGAACGCGGCGAGCGGGTCGGTCGTCATGGCACCACCACGATTGGACTGGCTTTGGCCTGCTGGTTGTTCACTCGCAGGATGACGCGGTAACTGCCGGCCGGCACGGCAGCGGCGGCGCTGGGGATGGTCAGGGTCTGCTGGTCAGGGGCGGTGGTCACCACGTCGAACAGGTGCACCGTGACCCCATCGGACTCCCGGTAGAACAACACCATCACGTCGTCTGTGTCGTTGCCGAGCAGCAGGCCCTGCAGTTCCAGGTCGCTGCCGACGAGCGCGGCGCTGGTCAAGGTTGGCAATAACCGTGCTGCCAGCAGGTTGCTCGACCGCGCGCGGGTCGGCGACAGTCGGCGGCGAACGACCAGCGGAATCTCGCCGGCCGAGAGCGTAGCGCCGGATGCGATCGGGGTGCCGGGGCTGCCTTCGGCGGTGACCACCAGCCGGTCGACGTGGCGCTCGACGATCACCAGCTGCACGTTGCCGAGCAGCGCTTCCAGGGTGCTGGCGTTCAGGTCTTCGCCATACAGCGTCAGCAACGCTCCGGCCTCGAAGCGGGCGGGCTCGACCCGGTCGAGCCGGGCGCCCATCGATGGAATCACTTCGATTCGGACGCCTTCGCCACCGATGATGGTTTCCGGTGTGGTGCTGTAGTCGACGCCCACCAGCAGGGCACTGCGCGGCAGATTGCCCGGCACGATCATCACCGGGCGAACCTGGAAGGCCACCGAGAGCCGGTAGCGTTCATCAGTGCCTTGCATGGTCTTGGACTGTTGGTCAACGCTCGACTCGTCGAAGCTCAGTTTCAGCGGTTCCGGGTTGTTTTCCAGGGCAAGGCGCACGTCCAGCGCCACCAGTGGGTCCAGGCGCAGGAAGCTGAGTTCGTGCAGCGCCGCCATGCCGCGGCCCAGTAGGTCATGCGCGGCAGCGGTGTCACTGCTTTCGCCGTTGTCGAAGGCTGTCAGCAGGAACTTCAGGATCAGCCACAGGGGTGGAGGCTCGCCGTCGCGCAGTGAGAAGTTGCGCAGCTGTGGATCGAAGGTCGTTTCATAGAGGTACAGGTTGAGCTTTTCGGTGGTATCGCTATTGGCCGCATCTTCGGGCTTGCCGATCGACACCTCGAAGCCGCGGCGGATCAGGTGGTCCTGCAGCAGGCGCGTCACTGCGCCAATCGCCTTGCCGGAGTCTGCGAGTGCCATGGTCAGAACCGCCGCAGGGCGCGCCGCGACAGGGCGCTGCGAGGCGTGATGGTTGGCCCGGCAGCGCGCTGCGCAGCACTGGGCGGCACTCGGGCTACGGTCTGAGGCGTCGGGGCCTCTACGCGTAGATGGATCGCGCCAATGGAGACCTCGAACTGCTCATCACGCGTCGAAGGCGACGCTGTGACTGGTGCCGCCAGCGGTGTTGCCGGGGTACCGGGACGGCGCGCCGTGTCTTCCCCAGGAGCCAGCGGGTGCGCTAGCGGCTGAGCCTGTGCGGGCTGCGCGGATTGTGGCCCGGCTTCTGTCTTGGCAACGGGTGTCGATATCACCGCGTGGGGTCTGGCGGGTTCGGTTGGCGCTACAAACCGGCCGCGCGGTGCGCTGGCCCAGGGTTCGGGAGACGCCTGCTGGGGATCAGCCGCGACCCACTGCATGGCTGCGCGCACCAGTGCGTGAGCCTGTGGCGGCGGAACTGGCGCAGCCGGGGCGGCGGAGGGTATGGGCGGCTCCGACTGTTGCGTGCGGAGATGCGCCCCGGCTGCGTGCCCGTCGGGAGTTAATGGCCCGTTGGCCAATGCGCTCACCTGGCTGATCGCGGCCATCGGCCGAGCAGGTGGTGGATCGAACTCACGCTGTGATGCAGGCGCTTCGTTGGCTATTACTGCGGTTTGCGGCAGCGTTGCGGGTTGCGACGATGATGCAGGCAGCGGTTGGATGACCGGCACGCTGTGCTGGATGTCGATCTCGACCAGGCTTGGGCGGCTGACGGGTGGTGCCAGGCGGGTCGGCATGCTGCTGCCTACCGTCAGGCCGCTGGAGCGTATCAGGGAGTCGAAGTAGTCGCTCATGATGGGTTCTCGATCAGTGCGAGGTACTGCGCCCGGCGTGCCGGGGGAATCGCCAGCACGTCGGATTCGGTCCAGCCGTAATGCGAGGCCAGGCAGTGGACCTCGATCAGCAACGCGCGCTGGCGTGCACGGAGCCGGGTCAATGCCGTTGCGTCGAGGTCAATCGGTACTTCATTCGCGGCGCCGCAGGCGGGGCACTGGCAGGACACCGTGAACGCCACCAGTGGGTCTGCCTCCGCGACCAACTCGGCCAGTCGCACCTCGTCATCCGGCTGAACCTGGCCGTCCTGAAGCAGAGCATCGAGCATCATGCGCACGGCTTCGGCTCGTGAGGCCGGCATTGCCGCGTGCCACTGGCGCAGGTCTCCGCCGGTGGGGCGCCGCAGCGTCACCGAGCGCTGCCCGTCCAGTTCCACCTGGATCGGCCCCGTCTCGCCCGCGCTTGCGGCCAGTGGTTGCAGAGGCAGTTCGAACTCGAACGTCTCACCGCAACTACAGGGGGCCGTGAAGGGCAGGGCATCGACCCGCTCGGTGATGGCGACCAGTCGCAGCAAGGCTGCAGTGCGCAGGCTCACGGGCAGCGACCACCAGTAGGTAGGGTCAGGGTGCCCGCCACATTGCGCGAGCAGCCGGGTCACGAGGCCCGGTCGGTCTTCGTCGCCGAAGTCGAGGTCGAGGTCGGTGATCTGGCCGAATGGGCGCAGCATAGCGGGCGATGGCGACAGGTCCATGGTGCGCTATCCCCCCGCGAGCGAGGGTTCCGTGGGTTCGGACACTTCTGGATCTCGCTCCCAGCCCTCGTTTTCCAGCTTGAGCGTCTGGATGGCGATGGCGTTGGCGTTGGCGTCGAGGTCGGGCATCGCCTGGAACTCGGAGACCCAGCAGCGGTAGATCTTGTAGGCCAGCACGACCTGGCCGGCTTCGTTGTAGACCTCGAGGATCACGTCCTTGCGAAAGTCCTTGAGGCTCACTTCGGCGCCGAGGCCGGTGCCCACGTGCCAGACCTTGTTGGCCCAGGCCTCGAATTCGAGGTCATGGGTGACACCGCGTTCCAGGGTGATGGCTTCGTACTTGGTTCGGCCGGGCGACTTGCGCGTGGTGGAGGGGTCGCCGCCTTCGCGGTGCTCGACCACCTCGGTGGTGCGCTTGAGCGCCCCGACCTTGCTGACGCCAGCAACGTAGCGGCCGTCCCACTTAATACGGAATTTGAAGTTCTTGTAGGGATCGAACCGATGGGTATTAACGGCGAACTGGGCCATGATCCGACTCCCTTATTGCAGGTCACCAGCGATCTGCTGGATGGTGATGACAACGAATTCCGCCGGTTTCAGCGGCGCGAATCCAACCTGGATGTTGACGATGCCGAGGTTGCGGTCGGCCTGTGTCGTGGTTTCCTTGTCGCACTTGACGAAGAAGGCCTCCTGCGGGCTCATGCCTTGGAACGCGCCCTGCCGGAACAGGCCATTCATGAAGGCGCCGACATTGAGGCGGATCTGCGCCCAGAGCGGTTCGTCGTTGGGTTCGAACACGACCCACTGCGTGCCGCGGTAAAGGCTCTCTTCGATGAACAGGGCCAGGCGGCGGATCGGGATGTACTTGTACTCGTCGGCCTGCGCGTCGGCCCCTTTCATCGTGCGCGCGCCCCAGGCGACGCGGCCATAGGCCGGGAAACTGCGCAGCACGTTCACGCCCAGCGGGTTGATCTGGCCGTTTTCGAGGTCGTTGACCGGCAGGGCCAGGTCCAGCACGCCGTTGAGTGTGGCGTCGGTGCCGGCAGGCGCCTTCCAGACGCCGCGTGTCGCGTCGGTGCGCGCATAGATGCCGGCCAGGGTGCCCGAGGGGGCCATGGCGCGTGGCCGCAGCCCGTCCAGAGGATCGACGATGCGCACAGGTGGGAAGTACGTCGCGGCATTGCGCGATTGCGAGGCGCCGTTGGCCCAGCCGCCGATGGTGGCCAAAGCAAGGCCAGCCGGGGCATCGACGATGTAAAAGGCCCGGCGCAACTCACACAGCGCAGTTGCAGGCGGAATCACCCCAGCCACCTGGCCAGTGGTCATGTCGAAGGTTTCCGGGATCGACAGGATGTTGAACAGGTCCACATCCAGCAAGGCGTAGATGCCGGTCTTGGCCAGTTCGTTGCCGACCAGATTGGTCGCGCCGCCTCGTGTGCCATCGGCGCCGGGCGATGAGGGCACTACATTGCTTACAACGTCCGGGCGGTGCTCGGCTGCACCGGTGAATTCGCGCCCGCCGTTGGCGAGCCCCATGTGGATGGTCGCGCTCAGGCCACCAAAGGAGCCGCCCGCAATCACTACGCTCGATGATTCACCGGCGGTCAGCGATTCAAGGGTCAGGTGCCCGTTGCCGGCACCACCGTCAGCACCCGTTTCGGACGCTTGCAACTGCGCGCCAAGGCCCGCTGCCGTGATCGCATCCGTGGCGGCGGTGACCAGCTCGCCGATGTTGTTCCAGGGGGCGTCGGCGAGGGTCAGGAGGAAGGGGGTCGTGCCGTCCAGCGTGCCGCCGATGGTGTTGTTGGTCGGTGCGAGCGGGAACGCGATGGCAGTACTGACAGCAAGTCCGGCTTCGGCGAATACCAGGCCGGCGTGGCGCGTCACGCGCACCAGCGCAGAGGCGTTGTTGATCACGGCTTCAGCGTATTGTGGCGAGTTCGGATCGAGGGTCAGGTTGCGGTGCGTCTCGACCGGAACGAGCGTGGTGCCGTCGGGCTGCAATTGCGAGACGACCAGGTTGAAATCCGCATCGGGATTGCGCACGCCCGTATGCTGAACGCTGAGGCGCAGGCCGTTGCCCCAGGTGCCGGGGCTTGCCGCTGTCACGTCGAGCACGTCGTCTGGCGTTCCATCTTCCAGCACCCAGGAGGCGGTCGCGTGGTTGATCGCCACGCGCACGATCAAGGCTTGTGTGCCGCCGTTCATGAAGAACTGGCGTACGGCGTAGGACAGCGGACTGTCGCGATCCAGCCCCCCGTAACTGCGTTCGAAATCGGCGAAGCTGGTGATGGCCACGGCTTTGTCGGGCACACCCTTGCGCGTATAGCCGACGAACGCTGCGATCGAGGTCGCAACACCGGTGATGGTGCGTACCCCGCTGGCCTTTTCGACAATGTAGACACCGGGATAGCTGACTTGGGCCATGGCGCCGACTCCTGTGCTGTGCAGAGGACCCACCCAGGGACTGTCCGGCAGGGACTTTCCTGGTGGATTGTGTGTAGAGATCAGTTCACTTGATCGATGGCAGGCATATGAGTGCGTACAGTTGTTTCTTTGTTCAGCGGCAACACTGTTGGCCAGGCAAGTAGTCGACACTTTAATGTCGCTTACACCTGAAGTTATCGAGTGAATTTGTTTTCAGGGTTTCTGAAGTTCTTTTTTTGACGTAGTTCAATCCATTCTGGTTAGAAGTAAGCGGCCAGCTAGAAATTAACGCACTCAATAAAAGTGGTGAGGGCTGTTTATGGCTGATCTTTTTGAATAATGGCACTTGGCGAGCATTGCCAAGGCAAGCTCATGACGATCTTCTGCATCCGCGCTGCGGTCAGAAAAGCATCATTCTCTCAAGGAGTTAGCGAAAAGCTGAAGTAGGGCAAGGCTACCGCCAGCCGCGATTCGTGGTGGCGGCCAGGTTTTCCGAGCTGAAACATGTCCACACCAAACTGACACAATTCCGTCTGCTGTAGTTGATGGCAAAGTGCCCTCATGTATGGGCATCTGGGAAAGTGAATTTCAGGATAGTTCGGCTATGAAGACCAACAATTCTTCCGTCAGGTGAAGTAGGGGGTTTCCGACAAGCGGACATTTCGGGAAGTACATTGAGCCGAACTTGCTGCCTGTTTGACCGTTAGTCGGCCGGCTGGTGCTGCACGCCTGCAGTGTGATCAGAGAAGAACTAACGTCAGGTCAAAGTTGGCTCTCGCTAGGGACGGCATATGAACTCGAAAATGAAAATACCGGAATTCGCATGGTACCTCGTGCAGTGCAAGACACGGCAGGATGAGCGGGCGCGCGAGCATCTCCAGCGCCAGGGCTTTGGCTGCTTTTGCCCGACCATGGACGTAGAAACGATCAAGCGGGGCAAGCTCAGGCGGCTCTGTCAACCGATGTTCCCCGGTTACCTTTTTATCCACCTGCATGCCCAAGACAACTGGACGGCACTGCGCTCCACCCGAGGTGTGAGCAGGATCGTCAGTTTTGCCGGGCAACCTTGCCGTGTTTCCGATGAGATCATCCGACACCTCATGCAGCGTTGCGCCACGACGGCTGAAACCGCGGTGCTCAGTCCCGGAGACAAGGTCCACGTCAAGGTAGGCCCCTATGCCGAGATGGATGCGATCTTCCTCTCCATCGACGGCGAGGAGCGGGTGATGTTGCTGCTGAACATTCTCAATCGGGAACAGCAGGTGCGAGTGCCGTTATCCCACCTGGTGGCTTGAGCAGCTGCGTCCAGTTGCCCGGAAGGCGCGGTGCAGTGAACCGTGCACCGAGCCCATCAGCAATGTGGGAGAACGATCATGCTTACGCTTACGCAAAAGAAGACCGCCCAGGCGATCGTCAACATCTTCGAAACCGGCAGCGTGCTGGGTGACTACGGCAACGTCACTCTGATCAGAGGCGATACAGGCCACCTGACCTTCGGCCGATCACAGACCACGCTCGGCTCCGGCAACCTGCATGAGTTGCTCCAGCGCTACTGCCAGAATCCTGGTGCTCGATTCGCCACGCGATTGACCCCTTTTCTCGGTCGCTGCAAAGCGCGTGATATCGCGCTCGACCAGGACCGGCATCTTCACAACGTCCTCCGCGCCAGCGCCGATGATCCGGTGATGCGGGAAACCCAGGATGCCTTCTTCGACCAGGTGTATTGGCAGAAAGCCGAACGCGCAGCAGGCGAGCTGGGCATCACCACACCGCTGGGCATGGCGGTGGTCTACGACAGTACGGTACATGGCTCCTGGGAGCGCATTCGCGATCGCGTCCAGGCCAAATCCGGGAGCTTCGACACATTGGGTGAGCAGGCATGGATCAAGGCTTACATCGAGACCCGCGAATCCTGGCTGGCCAACCACGATAACGAGGCGTTGCATCCTACGGTTTACCGAATGGAGGCCTTCAGGCGCCTTATCGAACAGAACCACTGGGGGCTTGATCTGCCGCTGGTGGTGCGCGGTCTGGAGATTTCCACGGCAACCCTGAACGGGACGCCCCCGGGTTGCTACGATGGACCGCAACCGGGCAGCCGTGTGCTGACGTTGCAAACCCCGCTGGCGCGTGGGCTGGATGTGAGGCTGGTGCAATTGGGCTTGTCCTTTGCGGGTTCCGACATCAAGGCCGACGGTATTTACGGGCAAACCAGTGCAGCGCGGATCAAGGACTTCCAGCAGGCGCACGGCCTGCCGGCGACCGGTGTCGTGGACGCAGCGTTGATCGCACAGCTGGTGGCGTAGTACTGCCTGAACATGCAAGGAGCTTCCGTCATGGCCAACCCGCCCCTGCATCCTTACCACCCGATCATCTACGTGCGCGGTTTTGCCGCCACTACCAACGAGATCGAGGATGCTGTTTCCGATCCCTACATGGGCTTCAACCTCGGCTCGACGCGGGCGCGCCAAGCCTGGGGGGGTGATACCCATCGCTTCTTCTTCGAGTCGCCACTCGTGCGGTTGATGAGCGAGCACGGCTACAACGATCTGTTCGACAACGGCCAGGATCAGCTCGATACTCCCGGCGCGCTGCTGCCGTATCGCTGCGTGGTTGTCTTCCGCTATTACGACGAAGCTTCCGACGTGTTCGGCTCCGGCGATACGCCGCCCATGGAGCATTTCGCCAAGCGCCTCAGCGAGTTGATTCTCAAGCTCAAGGCAAGACTCCTGGAGAACCCGGCCAACCACCTGCTGCCCGCCGACTTTCGTGTGTACCTGGTCGCTCACTCCATGGGCGGGCTGATTTGCCGTGCCTTCCTGCAGAACCCTGCGCTCGGATCGAACGAAGCCCGCGCGGCTGTGGACAAAGTTTTCACCTATGCCACTCCGCACAACGGCATCGATATGCGCATCGTGCGCAACGTGCCAGGCTGGTTGACCTTCGGCGACATCGACAATTTCAACCGTGAGCGCATGGCTGCTTACCTGGCGTTGCCCAAGGGCGATGACGTGTCGATCGTCCAGGGCTTTGCGCCGCAGCGAATATTCAACCTGGTCGGCACCAACCCCAAGGACTACCGGGTCGCTGCGGGAGCCTCGGCCTGGGCGGCGGGGGAGGCCAGCGATGGCCTGGTTCGCATCAGCAATGCCACCACACATGGACCTGGTCCTGGCGGTACGAACGTCGCTTCACCGCGCGCCTTCGTGCACCGAAGCCACTCCGGCTACTACGGCATCGTCAACTCGGAGGAGGGCTACCAGAACCTCACCCGCTTCCTGTTCGGCCAGTTGCGCATGGATGGCGTGCTCGACATCGATGACATCAGCCTGCCCATCGAGGTGCAGAAGGCGATGGATGCTGGAAAAACCGTGAGGGCGTCCTACCAGTTCGAAGTGGCGGTGAGTATTCGTGCCTGCCAATGGCAGATCACCCGTCGCGAATTGCGAGAGAACTCGGCGATTTTTCGCACCTATGCTCAACTCTTCCCCGGTGCCGATGGCACGGTGCGGGCGCCCGATCGCAGCCAGAGCCCGCATCTGTTCTCGGTGTTTCTCGATCCGACGAAGAGCGTCAAGGCGTCCGGCTCGGTCAGCCTTGCCTTCGAGCTGAGGATCCTGGTACCGGACTATGAAGTGGATGGCCTGCTGTTCCTCGACAGGCATTACGAGGGTGGCTATATCCTGCAGCGGCAAATCATCGTCGAGGCTTCCCCAAATCCGGGGGCGATCGGTGGCTGGAGCCTGAAGTACGGCTTTCAGGAAACCAACCCCGGCAAGCCGGGTATTGTCGCAGACAGCAAGCCACTGGCCGATGGGCCTGGTGTGTGTTTCAGCATTCCCATAGAACAGAAGGTGCGCCCTGGTGTGAGAGGGGCCTTGCGCATAGAAGCGCGGCCCTGGAGTTGAGGAGGGTCAATTTGTGTTTCCCGTCGCCCTGGCTTCCGTATGTCTGCTACCAGCCGATTCTGTTGAAAAAGTCGGTGTTGACCAGAGTCACCTGTCCATAGCCAAAAAATCGGCTGATTTACGCGTTGCTGCGTGAAATCCAAGGCAGTTCTGCCCCGGAAATGACTCAGATTTCAGCGTAAGCAATGCACGCTTGTGGGCAGAAATCTCAAAGGAATTTTTTCAACAGAATCAGCCACGTTCTGCCACTGGCGGCGAGATGGCTTGTCGTGGCGAGGTGAGTAGATCCAGTTTTCAGCAGCTGGATCGAGTGTCCGCTACCTGCCGTGGCTGGCCGCCAGGCGCTGCGAATACTGCAGGTCATGACGGGTCGAAAGTTCCCCGGAGCCAGCACTCTAGAGAGGGCGAGGCCGGCCTAAAGTTGCCGTTCAGTGGTAATCAGCCGCCGCCCCAATGCGCTACTTGTACCCGGGTAACAGGCTTGTTAGGTTTTTTGTTGTAGTCGATTGAATGATGTGGGAGGCGTGCCATGAGTGTCACCACGTTAGGCCTGATCATCGTCGGTTGCGCTTTCATAGGTTGCATAGGGATGGCGCTATGGGCCAATCGACCAGCCGTCAAACAATGGTGTGAAAGGCATCACCTGCTTCGGACGCACTGAGTGTTCCTTAAAGCCCCTCTTCGGAGGGGCTGCCTTTCTCCAGCACAGGCAGTGCGACAGCGCTTCCGCGCCGCACTTGATTGCCTGAGCCGAATCGACGCATCACTTTGCATCTCGACGCGGCGGCCTGCCGGTACCTCCGCTTCTCCCAGTGCACCTTCAGGTATTCGATGAAAAGCTTGACCTTGTGCGTACTACGCCGGTGGGCGAGGTAGAGCACCTAGATTCACGGACCGAAAGCGCTGGGTTCACGTCAGTACTCGGGCATCAGTTCCACCAGTTCACTGCTCAGGGCTTGCACAGAGCACGACGTGGTTCTCCACCAGCGGTTGGGCGGACACGCTGGGCAGGTCGTTCGGGCCATCCCGCAGCGCCAGGTCATAGCTCTCATCAGGGCGACGCTGCGAGGCGATGCTTGCACGCATTCTGAGCTCTCCATTGCAAGGTCCCAGCCACAGTCTTCTGCACACGATCTGCGCGCTTGACATGAAAATGTCGCTCGAGATTTGAATATATGCTTACTCAAATGTCCTGATCGGTACGCCGCATGGAGGCACCAGTTAGGCCGGTCGAGGACTATCAACGCAGGTGTTGTCTCTTCGTTTTTGCTGGTTTGCTAAGTGAATCCCGCTCCGGGGTTTACCTGATATACGGAAAAACATATATTTGATTTGCCGTATATGAGCAAGGCAAGGGCGTGGGGTTCATAAGCCGATCACCAGTCGCAAGCCCTATGAATTCCGCCACGCCCTTCACGAGCTACATGAACGCATCAAGTTGTTCGTTCTGGTGAAAGTCAAACGTTGAGATCGATATGGCCGACCATCTGACTCCAACCACTGTTTTCAAATGCCTGGCTGACGAAACCCGCGTTCGCCTTATGCTGCTCATCACCCGCGAGGAGGAGCTGTGCGTCTGCGAACTCACCTGTGCATTGGATGAGAGCCAGCCGAAGATTTCCCGCCACCTGGCGCAATTGCGGACCTGCGGTCTGCTGGCCGATCGCCGCCAGGGCCAGTGGGTCTACTACCGTCTGCACCCCAATCTGCCTGGCTGGGTGCACAACGTGCTGACTACCGTTCTGGAAGCCAACAAGTATTGGCTCACCCCTGACTCGAAGCGCCTGGAAGGCATGGGCGACCGTCCTGAACGCGTTGCTGCCTGCTGTTGAGGTAGACCGCTCGGGTTTCCGCTCGATCGAAAATGGATAGTCCGATGAATGTCTTGTTTCTCTGCACCGCCAACAGCTGCCGCAGCATCCTTTATGAAACCATGTTCAACCACCTGGCTCCCCCTGAAATGAAGGCATATAGCGCCGGCAGCCAGCCGAAGGGGACCGTGCCCCCCTTGAGCATCCAGACCTTGCACAAGGCTGGCATCTCCACCGAGGGGCTGAGCAGCTCAAGGCTGAGCTGGCCCTGATCGGCACCCTCTGACAAAGGAGATATGAGGATGAGCAAAAGCCGTTTAGCCTTTCTGGACCGCTACCTGACGGTCTGGATTTTTCTCGCCATGGCACTTGGTGTGGGCCTCGGCAGTGTGTTCGAGGGCTTGCCGATCTGGCTGAACAGCCTGTCCGTGGGGTCGACCAATGTCCCTATCGCGATCGGCCTGATCGTGATGATGTACCCGCCACTGGCCAAGGTACGCTACGAAGAGTTGCCACAGGTGTTCAAGGACAAGCGCATCCTGGCCCTGTCTCTGGTGCAAAACTGGGTGATCGGCCCGGTGCTGATGTTCGTTCTGGCCGTCGTATTCCTGGCCGACAAGCCCGAGTACATGACCGGACTGATCCTCATCGGCCTGGCGCGCTGCATCGCCATGGTGCTGGTGTGGAATCAGATCGCCGGAGGCAACAACCAATACGTGGCCGGGCTGGTGGCCTTCAACAGCATCTTCCAGATCCTCTTCTTCAGCGTGTACGCCTGGATCTTCCTGGGCGTGCTGCCGCCGTTGTTCGGTCTGGACGGAAGTGTGATCCAGACCAGCTTCCTCGACATTGCCGAATCGGTGCTGATTTATTTGGGCATTCCATTCCTGGCCGGCTTCCTCACTCGCCGAATTTTCATCAGTCGCAAGGGCGAAGCCTGGTATAGCGAGCGATTTATCCCCTGGATCAGCCCCCTGACGCTGGTGGCGCTGCTGCTGACTATCGTCGCGATGTTCAGCCTCAAGGGTGACAAGGTGTTACAGCTGCCGCTGGACGTGCTGCGTATCGCCATCCCGCTGACGATCTACTTCGTGGTGATGTTCTTTCTCAGTTTCTGGATGGGCAAGCTGCTGGAGGCTGACTACCCACGCACAACCGCGCTGGCCTTTACCGCTGCAAGCAACAACTTCGAACTCGCCATTGCTGTGGCCATCGCCACCTTCGGCCTGGCGTCCCCGGTGGCTTTCGCCACTGTGATCGGCCCGCTGGTCGAAGTGCCGGTACTGATCTCACTGGTTGGTGTGGCCTGGTGGCTGAAACGTCGCTGGTTCGATCAAACGAAGGGCAAGCTCGCGCAGGAGTCGATCCATGACTGACGATTCAACTCCCAATCTCGACGCCGAGTTGGTTGATCTGCCAACGCCGGACAAGGTCGGCAGCCAGCTGTCGGCCACGCACAAGCCGCGCATCCTGCTGCTTTACGGATCGGCCCGCAAGCGCTCATTCAGTCGCTTGCTGACGGAGGAAGCCGCGCGGCTGCTTGAACGCTTCGGTGCTGAGACGCGCATCTTCGATCCTTCCGGGCTGCCGCTACCAGATGACGCGTCGGACTGCCATCCCAAGGTACAGGCCCTGCGTCCCAAAGCCATTCATCACCCGGTGCACGTCAACTGGATCAACCAGTTCGACGCTGCCCACTGACCCACGCATTCATTCGAGAGCACGAGTATGACAATCAAAGTCGGTATCAACGGTTTCGGTCGTATCGGTCGTCTGGCGCTGCGCGCCGCCTGGGACTGGCCAGAGTTCGAGTTCGTGCAGATCAATGACCCGGCGGGTGACGCAGCCACCCATGCCCACCTGATCAACTTCGACTCGGTGCATGGACGCTGGCACCACGAGGTCTCAAGTGAAGGCGATGACGTGCTGATCGATGGCAAACGCATCCGCGTCAATGCCAACAAGGCCATTGCTGACACCGACTGGTCGGATTGCGATCTGGTGATCGAGGCCAGCGGCAAGATGAAGACGGTCGCTATGCTCCAGGCTTACCTGGATCAGGGCGTGAAGCGCGTGGTGGTCAGCGCGCCGGTCAAGGAGGAGGGCGCACTGAACGTAGTCATGGGCGTCAACCAGCACCTGTTCAATGCCGTTGAGCACCGCATCGTTACTGCTGCGTCCTGCACCACCAATTGCCTGGCCCCGGTGGTCAAGGTGATCCACGAGAATCTGGGCATCCGCCACGGCTCGATTACCACCATCCATGACCTGACCAACACCCAGAGCATCCTTGACCAGCCGCACAAGGATCTGCGTCGAGCTCGTGCTTCAGGCATGAGCCTGATCCCCACGACGACCGGCTCGGCAACGGCCATTGCGGAGATCTTCCCCGAGTTGCGTGGCCGCCTGAACGGCCATGCTGTGCGCGTGCCGCTGGCGAACGCCTCGCTGACCGACTGCGTGTTCGAGGTGGAGCGCGCCACCACGGTGGAGGAAGTCAATGCGCTGCTCAAGACTGCCGCCGAGAACGAACTCAAAGGCATCCTCGGCTACGAGGAGCGGCCGCTGGTGTCCATCGACTACCGCACCGACCCGCGCTCGTCGATCATCGATGCCTTGTCGACCATGGTCGTCAACGGTACCCAGGTGAAGCTTTACGCCTGGTATGACAACGAGTGGGGTTACGCCAATCGCACCGTGGAACTGGCGAAGCTGGTTGGTCTGGCCGGCTGATAGGGGCAGGAAGCGATCATGAATGCGTTGTCAGCCCTCGCCCCGGAAGTACGCCAGTATCTGCTGGTGACCGGCAACTACTGGGCCTTCACGCTCACCGATGGCGCACTGCGCATGCTGGTGGTGCTGCACTTCCACACCCTGGGCTATACGCCGCTAGAGATCGCTGCGCTGTTCCTGTTCTACGAGATCTTCGGCGTCATCACCAACCTTGTCGGGGGCTACCTGGGCGCTCGCCTGGGTCTGAACCGCACCATGAACATCGGCCTCGGCATGCAGGTGCTGGCCTTGCTGATGCTCACAGTGCCCGCCGCCTGGCTGACCATCCCCTGGGTGATGACGGCCCAGGCGCTGTCGGGAATCGCCAAGGACTTGAACAAGATGAGCGCCAAGAGCTCGATCAAGCTCCTGGTGCCCGACAGCCAGCAGGGCACGCTCTACAAATGGGTGGCCATCCTCACCGGCTCGAAGAATGCGCTCAAGGGCGTAGGCTTCTTTCTTGGCGGCGCCTTGCTGGCCCTGCTGGGCTTCAAGGGGGCCGTGCTGGCCATGGCTTCCGTGCTGGCCCTGATCTGGCTGGGCAGCTTGCTGACGTTGCAGAGGGATCTGGGCAAAGCCAAAGCGAAGCCGAAATTTCGCGACATTCTCTCCAAGAGTCGAGCGATCAACATTCTCTCTGCAGCGCGGCTGTTCCTGTTTGGCGCACGCGACGTCTGGTTCGTGGTGGCCTTGCCGGTCTATCTGAGCACCGTCTTCGGCTGGGATTTCTGGCTGGTGGGTGGTTTTCTTGCGACCTGGATTATCGGCTACGGTATCGTCCAGTCCTTCGCGCCCGCGATCACGGGCAAGCGCCGCGGGCATGTTCCGGATGGTCGCGCGGCGTTCGTCTGGGCCAGCATGTTGGCGGTTTGGCCGGCAGGCATCGCACTTGGCCTTTCGGCAGGTTGGTCGGCCCAGGTTGTACTGCTGGGTGGTCTGATGCTGTTCGGAGCGCTGTTCGCGGTGAATTCCTCGCTGCACAGCTACCTGATCGTCTCCTATGCCAAGGAGGACGGCGTGTCACTGGATGTGGGCTTCTACTACATGTCCAACGCTTTGGGGCGCCTGATCGGCACACTCCTGTCCGGATGGATATTCCAGACTTATGGGCTGCAAGCTTGCCTCTGGGTGTCCACGGCTTTCGTGCTGTCGGCCGCCTTGATTTCTATTGGCCTGCCCAGGCACGCCGAGGCAACGAGTCCGTCCATCTGACAGGGTGCCTTCAATCTACCTGGCATGCTCAGGCCTTGCGCCTGCAAGCCGCCTAAGGACTCTGCTTGGTAACGGCACTCCGCACCGATCCAGCCCTTATGGGCTGGATCGGCGTGCTGTCTTGCAAACGCTCCGTCAGACCACCAACGAGAGCAGCAGGATGAACACCAGGCCAACGACAGAGAGGATCGTCTCCATGGCGGTCCAGGTCTTGAAGGTCTCGCTGACGCTCATGTTGAAGTACTGCTTCACGAGCCAGAAGCCGGCGTCATTGACGTGCGAGAGAATCAGCGAGCCTGCACCGGTCGCGAGCACCAGCAGTTCCCGGTTGACCCCGGGAATCAGTTCGATCACCGGCACCACGATGCCTGCGCCTGTAATGGTGGCCACTGTCGCCGAACCGGTGGCGATACGAATTACCGCTGCCACCAGCCAGGCGAGCAGAATCGGCGAGATCTGAGCGTTCACCGCCAGGTGGCCGATCACGTCGCCCACGCCGCTGGAAACCAGCATTTGCTTGAAACCACCGCCCGCGCCGATGATCAGGACGATCGCTGCGGTAGGGGCGAGGCTTTCATCCAGCAGTTTGAGGATTCGCTTCGAGTTGAATCCACGCGCATGACCGAAGGTATAGAGCGCCAGCAGCAAGGCCAGGAGCAGGGCACTGATGGGGTGACCGATCATGTCCAGCCAGGCGCGAATCATATGCCCGTCGGGCAGGACTACGTCAGCGAAGGTTTTCAGCAGCATCAGGAATACCGGCATCAGGACGGTGACCAAGGTCACGCCGAAGCTGGGCAGATCGCTGGCCTCGGGTTCGTGGGCGAGTTGCTCGACCAGTTCCGGTGATGGGCTTCCAGGGATGCGACGAGCAATGAAGCTACCGAACAGTGGACCGGCGATCACCGCGGTCGGGAGTGCAACGATCAGTCCATAGAGGATGGTCTTGCCGATATCCGCGCCAAATACGCCGATCGCCAGCAGGGGGCCGGGGTGGGGCGGAACCAGGCCATGGACCACCGAGAGGCCGGCGAGGAGTGGGATGCCGATCTTGATCAGCGATACCCCGGTGCGCCGCGCGACGATGAACACCAGGGGAATCAGCAGGACGAAGCCTATCTCGAAGAACAGCGGAATTCCGACGAGGAACGCTGCGAGCATCATCGACCACTGGACGCGCTCTTTTCCGAACGCCTGGATCAGCGTGCGGGCGATCTGGTCGGCACCGCCGGACTCGGCCATCAATTTGCCGAGCATGGTGCCCAGAGCCAGGATAACGCCGACGAAGCCGAGGACGCCGCCGAAACCTTCCTGGAAGGATTTGACGATCTTCTCCACTGGCATTCCAGACGTCAGGCCAAGGAAGATCGCGGCGATGATCAGGGCAATGAACGGGTGAAACTTGAAGCGGGTAATCAGGACGATCAGGCCAATGATGGTGACCACTGCATCCAGGAGCAGGAAGGTGTCATGGGAAATGGCAAGCATAGGGATGTCTCTATTGTCATTGTTGTGGACAGGAAGCACGTGAGATAGCGCTGTCTTTGTCGGGCAAAACTCGATCGGTCAGCTCGCTGGATGCTCAAGCCACCAAGTATGGGTGGCCTCGGCCAGTTGCTCGACGTCCTGGGTGGCGTCGAGAACCAGGGTCAAAGGCTCGTCCAAGGGCGGCTCCAGGGCTTCGAACTGGCTATCGATCAATGTTGCCGGCATGAAGTGGCCAGGACGGTGGGCTACACGTCCGGTGGCGACCTCAGGCGTCAGCTCAAGGAACACGAAGCCGACGCCGGGGACGGCGTTGCGCAGGCGCTCCCGATAGCGCAGCTTCAGGGCGGAGCACGTCAGCACCGGGCGCTGTCCAGCCTCGAAGGCGCGACGCAACTCGTCGCATAGCAGGTTCAGCCAGCCATCCCGGTCGTCGTCGGAGAGGGGGACTCCTTCGCTCATCTTGCGGATGTTTTCCGGGGGGTGGAATGCGTCGCCCTCGATGGGGGCGGCGCCGCTGCGCTGGCATAACGCCTGGCTGACGCTGGACTTGCCGCAGCCGCAAACGCCCATGATCACGAGCGCGTTGATAGGTTGAACCATGTGACACCTCAGCACGGAGACAGCGCTGTCTTTTCGACTTGAATCACACGAAAAGCAGGCTCTGGCGCCGCATTTTGTCATTTTTGTGGATGGCCGCTGGGGCAATCTCGAGCAGGCCGGGTCAGGAAATGTGTTCAGGCAATTGCCGGACCCTCGAGACAGCGCTACCTTAATGCCGAAGTTTTTGTTTGACAAGCAGGCCCATGACATCTGCCAACAGCGACAAGAATAGCCGTACCACGGGACGCCCGACCCTCAACGAAGTGGCGCGGCGTGCTGGCGTCAGTCCGATTACCGCCTCCAGGGCGTTGCGCGGCATCACGACTGTTGCGGAGGATCTGGCGCAGAAAGTCCGGGAGGCCGCCCGCGAGTTGGGCTATGTGGTCAACCCCGCGGCACGTGCCCTGGCGTCAGCCCAGAGCCAGGCCGTGGTGGTGCTGGTTCCCTCGCTGGCGAACCAACTGTTCGTCGATACCCTTGAGGCTATCCATGCGGTATTGCGACCCAAGGGGCTGGAAGTGCTGATCGGCAACTTCCACTACTCGCGCGACGAAGAGGAAGACCTGATCCGCAATTACCTCGCTTATCAGCCGCGCGGTCTGTTGCTGACGGGTTTCGAGCGGACCGAAAGCGCGCGTCGGATGATTGAGGCCAGCGGTGTGCCATGCGTCTACATGATGGACCTGGACTCAGGCTCCGGGCTGAACTGCGTGGGTTTCTCGCAGTTGCAGGCCGGTGCGACAGCCGCCGAACATTTGCTGTCGCGCGGGAGGCGCCGCCTGGCATTTGTCGGCGCGCAGCTCGATCAGCGCACCCTGCTGCGCGGTGAAGGGTTCCGTCGCGCCCTGCAGAAGGCCGGGCTCTATGATCCGGGTCTGGAAGTACTGACGCCGCGGCCGTCTTCCGTTGGTTTGGGCGGGGAGTTGTTCACTCAGTTGCTGACCAGTCACCCGCAGATCGACGGCATCTTCTTCTGTAACGACGACCTGGCCCAAGGCGCCTTGCTGGAGGCCATGCGTCGTGGTGTGAAGATTCCCGAACAGGTCGCGGTACTTGGTTTCAACGACCTGCCCAGCTCGGCCTTCATGGTGCCGCGCCTCAGCAGTATTCGCACTCCGCGTGAAGCCATCGGTCGCCGTGCGGCCGAGCAGATGCTCACCTTGATCGCCGGCAAGGTGGTCGAGGAGCCGGTTCAGGACATGGGCTTCGAGTTGGTGATTCGAGAGAGCAGCTGACTGACTGCAGTCATCCGTTCAGGGCTTCAGCTCGTTGGCGGCGCGCCTTTGGCCGCCTTTGACGCGGGCACCCCTACAGCACCCAGATTGTTTTTTCTCCTACGGCCTCAATTGCGACAGGAATGTTGCGTTTGACGCCAAACCCGTTTAGCGCCTGGAGTCGAACCATGCATCCCCGCGTCCTTGAGGTAACCGAGCGCTTGATCGAGCGCAGCCGCGCGACCCGCGATCGCTATCTGGCGATGATCCATCAGGCGGCCAGCGAGGGGCCGCAACGCGGCAAGCTGCAATGCGCCAACTTTGCCCACGGCGTGGCCGGTTGCGGCAGTGGCGACAAGCAGCGCCTGCGCCTGATGGACGCGGCCAACGTGGCCATTGTCACCGCCTACAACGACATGCTCTCGGCGCACCAGCCCTACGAGCACTACCCGGAACGGATCAGGCAGGCGCTGCGCGACATCGGCTCGGTGGGCCAGGTGGCGGGCGGCGTGCCGGCCATGTGCGACGGCGTCACCCAGGGCGAGCCGGGCATGGAGCTGGGCATCGCCAGCCGCGAGGTGATCGCCATGTCCACCGCCGTGGCGCTGTCGCACAACATGTTCGATGCCGCGCTGTTCCTCGGCATCTGCGACAAGATCGTCCCCGGCTTGATGATGGGCGCGTTGCGCTTTGGCCACCTGCCGTCGATCTTCGTGCCGGCCGGGCCCATGCCGTCCGGCCTGTCGAACAAGGAAAAGGCCGAAGTGCGCCAGCGCTACGCCGAGGGCAAGGCCAGTCGCGACGAGCTGCTGGCGGCGGAAATGGCGGCCTACCACAGCCCCGGCACCTGCACCTTCTACGGCACCGCTAACACCAACCAGATGCTCATGGAGATCATGGGCCTGCACCTGCCGGGCGCGTCCTTCGTCAACCCGAACACCCCGCTGCGCGAGGCGCTGACCGTCGAGACCGCGCGCCAGGTCACCCGTCTGACCCGGCAGGGCGGGCAGTTCCTGCCGATCGGTGAGCTGATCGACGAGCGCGTGCTGATCAACTCCATCGTCGCCCTGCACGCCACCGGCGGCTCCACCAACCACACCCTGCACATGCCGGCGATCGCCCAGGCGGCGGGCATCCAGCTCACCTGGCAGGACATGGCCGACCTCTCCGAGGTGGTGCCGACCCTGGCCCACGTCTATCCGAACGGCAAGGCCGACATCAACCATTTCCATGCCGCCGGCGGCGTGGCCTTCCTGGTGCGCGAACTGCTCGACGCCGGGCTGCTGCACGAAGACGTCAACACCGTGATGGGGCGTGGCCTGCGCCGTTACACCCAGGAGCCGTTCCTCGAAGATGGCCAGCTGGTCTGGCGCGAAGGCGCCACCCAGAGCCTCGACGAGAGCATCCTGCGCCCGGTGGCGCGGCCCTTCTCGCCGGAGGGCGGCCTGCGGGTGATGGTGGGCAACCTCGGTCGCGGGGTGATGAAGGTGTCCGCCGTGGCCCCCGAGCATCAGGTGGTGGTCGCCCCGGCGCGGGTCTTCCATGACCAGCAGGCGCTGGCCGATGCCTTCCAGGCTGGCGAGCTGGAGCGCGACCTGGTGGCGGTGATGCGCTTCCAGGGTCCGCGCAGCAACGGCATGCCGGAGCTGCACAAGATGACGCCGTACCTCGGCGTGCTGCAGGACCGGGGCTTCCAGGTGGCACTGGTCACCGATGGGCGCATGTCCGGCGCCTCCGGCAAGATCCCGGCGGCCATCCATGTCTGCCCGGAAGCGTTCGACGGTGGTCCGCTGGCGCGCCTGCGCGATGGCGACATCGTCCGCGTCGATGGGCATGCCGGTACCCTCGAGGTGCTGGTGGACGCCGAGGCGTTCGCCGCGCGTGAAGCGGCGCCCTGGGACCTGGAGGCCAACGTCGGCACCGGGCGCGAACTGTTCGCCTTCATGCGCGAGGCCTTCAGCTCGGCCGAGCAAGGTGCCAGCGCCTTCACCCGCAACCTGGAGGGCCTGAAGTGAAGGTGGCCTTGCAGGAGGAGCGGCGCCGGGCCCGCTTGCAGAAAGCCCAGGAAGGGGAGTGCCTCGATTCCCCTTTGTTGGCGCTACTGCGACCAGTCGACGGTCAGCCGTTTCGTTGGACCGAGCAGCAGGGCCGCGAGCTCCTGCTGGTGGAGCACCCGCGTTGCACGGCGGTGTTCAGCCGCCAGGGCGGGCAGTTGCTGCACTTCCAGCCGCGTGGCGAACGCCCGTTGCTCTGGTGCGCCGCGCGCTGGCCGAGGATCGGCGCCATCCGTGGTGGCGTGCCGGTGTGTTGGCCCTGGTTCGGCCGTCACCCAATGGAGAGCGGCTGGCCGCACCACGGCTGGGCGCGGTTGAGCGACTGGCGTTTGACCGGCAAGGAGGCGGACGCCACCGGCGTGCGCCTGAACTGGCGGCTGGAACTGCACGACTGGGTGGTGGAGCTGGAGGCGGAGTTGGGCGATGAGATGAACCTGCGACTCACCACCCGCCACCGCGACAGTGAAGCCTGCGTACTCAGTCATGCGCTGCATGCCTATTGGCGGGTATCGGATGTGGCGCGGGTCGGGCTGCTCGGCCTGGACGGCGCCGAAGGCCGCGACCTGCTGGCCCGCGAGCCCTGCAGACAGGAAGGCGAGCTGCGCATCATCGATGGCTGCCACCGCGTGTTCCGCCGGGGCGGCAAGGTAACTATCCAGGATGCCGGCTGGCAGCGGCGTATCTGCATCGATGGGGGTGGCAATGCCAACACGGTGGTCTGGCATCCCGGCACTCAGCCGCTCAGTGATGTGAGCTGGGCTGAAGGCTTGGGGTTTGTCGCCGTGGAAGCGGCAGCCTGTGGCCAGGACAGCCTGAACCTGGCGCCCGGCGAAGAGGCGCGACTGAGCTTGAAAGCCAAGGTGGGCTGAAACCGTGCCCGGGGCTGCCCGGGCGGATAGGCCGGTCTCAGCAAGGTCCCGTTCCTGAATACCTGCATTGAGGCCCGAGTGCTTGCTGCTGGCGGGTTCGTGCCGGGCCGGACGCTGGTGGCCGAGCTGACTTGTTGTGCTTGATAAATTTCCATCCGGGAGGGGTGATCTGGCTTGGAAAATGTTGTTATTATTACTACATTAGCTTGGGCTTTCAGGTTTAGAAACAACGTAAAAGGTCTTTTTGATAGGTTAAATATCAACAAGTGCCTCGCGTCTAGCCTTGAATCTGCCACTGGCCACGTTGCTTTACACACTTCCTGAGATACTACCGGTGCCCCTGAGCCCGAAGGACCGTCCATGATCAGCATTCCCCTCAGCCGGGCCAGCCATCGCGAAACCGTTCCCTGTATGGTCGACAAGGTTGCCCTGATCGATCAGCTCTGTGACGCCGCGCGTATCCTGCCGGTGATTACCATCGAGCGTGAACAGGACATCCTGCCGCTGGCCGATGCCCTGGCCGCCGGCGGCCTGCGCACCCTGGAAATCACCCTGCGCTCGGAGCACGGCCTCGCCGCCATCCGCCTGCTGCGCGAGCAGCGCCCCGAGCTGTGCATCGGTGCCGGCACCGTGCTCGACGAACTGATGCTTGCCGAAGCCGAGGCCGCTGGGGCGCAGTTCGTCGTGACCCCGGGCTGCACCGCCGAACTGTTGCGCGCGGGCGTCTACAGCCCATTGCCGCTGATCCCCGGCATCAGCAGCGCCTCGGAAATCATGCTCGGCTATGCCCTCGGTTACCGCCGCTTCAAGCTGTTCCCTGCCGAGATTTGCGGTGGCATCAAGGCCCTCAAGGCCTTCGGCGGCCCCTTCCCGGGCATCCGCTTCTGCCCCACGGGCGGCGTCAACCCGGGCAACCTGCGTGACTACATGGCGCTGCCCAATGTGATGTGCGTTGGCGGTACCTGGATGATGGACAAGACCTGGATTCGCGAAGGCGATTGGCAGCGCGTCGAAACGTCCTCGGCCGAGGCGCTGAAGCTGCTGGGGTGATACCGGCGGAGGCTCTGCTTGCTTGTTGTGGGGGCGAATTCATTCGCTGAGGGGCATGCAGTGCCCCCCCCATGGGACTTTCATGGCAGGCCTGCGGCCTGCATAGCGAATGAATTCGCCCTCACAAGTTCTCTACCTGGAGGTTCCACTAGCGTGCATACCCAACCTCACCACCTGGCTCCCCTCGACGCAACTCGCCTTGAAACCTGGCGAGCACTGGCGAACCACCGCAATGAGATGCAGCAATTCAGTCTGCGTCATGCATTTGCTGATGACCCGCAGCGTTTTGACCGTTTCTCCCTCAATGCCTGCGGCCTTTTCCTCGACTTCTCGAAAAACCTGATCCGAAGCGACAGCCTGGAATTGCTGGTGAAGCTGGCCGAAGAGGCGCAACTTGGCGATGCGATCAAGGCGATGTTCCGCGGTGACATGATCAACGCTTCCGAACGCCGCCCGGTGCTGCACACCGCCTTGCGCCGACCGATCGGCGACAAGGTGCTGGTCGATGGCGTCGACGTAATGCCCGAAGTGCACCGCGTGCTGCACCAGATGACCGAGTTGGTCGGCGCCGTGCACAACGGCCTGTGGCGCGGCTACACCGATAAACCCATCACCGATGTGGTAAACATCGGGATCGGCGGCTCCTTCCTTGGCCCACAACTGGTCTCTGAGGCCTTGCTGCCCTTCGCCCAGAAAGGCGTCCGTTGCCACTACCTGGCGAACATCGATGGCAGCGAATTTCATGAGCTGACGGGCAGGCTCAACGCCCAGACCACCTTGTTCGTCGTCTCGTCGAAGACGTTCAGCACACTGGAAACCTTGAAGAATGCCCACGCCGCGCGCGCCTGGTACCTGGCCCAGGGCGGCAGCGAGGAAGAGCTGTACCGCCACTTCATCGCGGTCAGCAGCAACAAGGAAGCCGCCGTCGGTTTTGGCATCCGCGAAGAGAACATCTTCCCCATGTGGGACTGGGTCGGTGGCCGCTACTCGCTGTGGTCCGCCATCGGCTTGCCGATCGCCATGTCCATCGGCATTTCCAACTTCAAGGAGCTGCTGTCCGGCGCCTACAGCATGGACCAGCACTTCCAGAGCACGCCGTTCGAGCGCAACATCCCGGTAGTCCTCGGCCTGCTGGGCGTCTGGTATGGCGACTTCTGGGGCGCGAAAAGCCACGCCATCCTGCCTTATGACTACTATCTGCGGAACTTCACCGATCACCTGCAGCAACTGGACATGGAGTCCAATGGCAAGAGCGTGCGCCAGGACGGCAGCCCGGTCAGCGCCGGCACCGGCCCGGTGATCTGGGGCGGCGTGGGCTGCAACGGCCAGCACGCCTACCACCAGTTGCTGCACCAGGGCACGCACCTGATTCCGGCAGACTTCATCGTCCCGGTGAGCAGCTACAACCCGGTGGCCGATCACCATCAGTGGCTGTTCGCCAACTGCCTGTCGCAGAGCCAGGCGCTGATGCTCGGCAAATCCCGCGCGGAAGCCGAGGCCGAACTGCGCGCCAAGGGCCTGTCCGAAGACGAAGTGCAGCGCCTGGCGCCGCACAAGGTGGTGCCGGGCAACCGCCCCAGCAACACGCTGGTCATGGAGCGCATCAGTCCGCGCCGCCTGGGCGCACTGATCGCCATGTACGAGCACAAGGTGTATGTGCAGAGCGTGCTCTGGGGCATCAACGCCTTCGACCAGTGGGGCGTGGAACTGGGCAAGGAGCTGGGCAAGGGCGTCTACTCGCGCCTGGTCGGCCAGGAAGACGCGGCCGCCGAAGATGGCTCGACCCAGGGCCTGATCGAGTTCTTCCGTGGGCGGCATCGAGGTTGATGGTGAGGTAGGCGAGGGTGAGCTGCAGGTCGAGTTCTTCCTCCAGGGACTGCGGCTGCTGGATGAGGGTCGGGTATGTCAGGTGCCAATTCTGGGAGAGGTGGACACCGTCACAACGCTCTATCCGAGAGCGTTCATTGTTGAAATTGACGATTTTTGATTCGAATCATCGCCGGGGTTTTGGTCCCATCGCAGGCGGGCGTGTCGCCAGGGAGCCATGAATTCAAACCGTCGATGGAGATACCTGTGGTGTCCTGCCTGCTCCGCCCTTCCTTGCGCTCGACCCTTGGCGCACCTGCCCGTCTCGCCCTGTTTTCCTTTGCCGCCCTGACCATCAGCCCCGCCGCGGCGGATAGCTGGCAGAGCCGTGACGGCCTGATAGCCAGCGAGTTCATGAGCGCCCCCCCGGCCCTGGATATTCCAGTAGCCCGAACCGATGATTTCGATCGTATTCGGGAGCGTCGCATGCTGCGTATCCTTGTCCCCTACAGCAAAACCTACTTCCACATCGAGCGAGGCCGGCAGAAGGGCATCAGCTACGAGTTCGGCACTGCACTCGAACGCTGGTTGAATAGAACCTACCCGCAGAAGGGGCGGGTGCAAGGTTGGCATGTCATGTTCATTCCAGTGACGCGGGACATGTTGATCCCCGGGTTACTCAGCGGGCAGGGAGACATCGCCGCTGGTGGAATCATGGCGGAGGATGAACCGCATCTGGGGGCGGTTGCCTTTACCGATGCCTTTTCCTTCGACGTCCATCAAGTCATCGTGACCGGTCCGGCGGGGGGCGACCTGGCCAGCCTGGATCAACTGGCGGGCCAGAAAGTCGCGGTGCGGGCATTCAGCAGCCATTTCCGGAGCCTGATCAATTTGAGTCAGTCGCTTCAGGAACGAGGTTTGCCCGCCATCAGAATCATCCCTGTGCCGGACAGCCGGGAGCCGGAGGACCTGCTGGCGATGGTCAATGCCGGCTTGGTGGCAGCCACGGTGGTGGACCGCTATGTGGCACAGGCGTGGCAATCTGTTCTCCACGACCTCCACGTCAATCAGGGGCTGTACCTGGGCGACAGCGGTGAGTACGCGTGGGCGCTGCGCGAGAGCAACCCATTGCTCAAGTCCGTGTTGTCGGAGTTCATCAAAGAGCACCGTGCCGATACTGACTTCGGCAAGCGGCTCCTTGAACGGCAGATCAGAAAAGGCCAACTGCTGACCGATAACGCGACGCTGGCGGAGCGGAAGGCGTTCAAGGCGCTGGACCACGCTTTTAACAATCATGCGCAAAAGTATGGCCTCGATCCCCTGATGTTGATGGCGCAGGCGTTCCAGGAGTCGCGGCTGAATCAGCGTGCACGCAGCGAACGAGGCGCCGTCGGCATCATGCAGGTGCTTCCGAGTACGGCAGCGGATCCCAATGTGCGGGTAGCGGGCGTCACGACCAGTGCTGACAGGAATGTCGAGGCCGCCAGCAAATACTTGAGATTCCTGGCAGATACCTACCTGGATGACCCAGGGCTGACACCGGACAACAAGGTGTTCATGCTGCTGGCTGCCTACAACGCGGGGCCGGGCAATTTGCGAAAGATCAGGCGCCAGGCGCAGGAAAGTGGCCTGGACCCGGACATTTGGTTCCGCAATGTCGAGCGCTCGGCCGGACAGCTCCTGGGAAGTGAGACCGTGAATTACGTCAACAGCGTCTACAAGCACTATGTAGCGTACAAGCTGGTCGAGCAGCGACAGAAGGAAAAGCTCAGCGGCACGAGCGGGAGCCTTGGCAAAGGCTGAAGGGGCGGGAATAGGCGAAGCAGGGCTGGTGGAGGAGGGACGGCTCGAAGCAAGCGCACGAGCCGCCCTGGAGTGCATTAGAAGAGGAAGTAAGCAGATGCGCTGGTCTGGTCCAGCTCGATGTCGCCAACCTTCAGGACCTCCTGCTCCAGGCGTACGCCGACGTTCCTGAAGAGATCAACTTCGATCCCGGCACCGTAGGTGAGGTCCAGGTCATTGTCATCACCGGCGGTTTCCTCTTCGGCGTCCCATGCATGGACGCCGCCGCTGGCAAAGAGGCGAACCCTGTCGCCAACTGGAACGCCGAGGTGTACGGCTGCCTGGACGGAGTGCCCTTCGAATTCTTTTCCATCGCCTGAGAAGCTGCCCAGGTCAACAATAGCGCCTTCGAATGCCAGGTATTGATTCAGGCGGTAGCCCGCAAAAGCCTTGTAGCTGCTGTCACTGTCGCCGAGAGCGTGTTCATCTGTTTCCACGCGGGTCACGCCACCACCGACGTAGAGTCCCCTGTCATCCGCCTCGGCACATATCGAGACAACGGTTAGCAGCGTTGCAGCAAGGTGTTTTCCGAATTTCATCGTTCTACCTGATTGGTCCTATTTGTGGGGCTGGGTTAATTGAAGGTGGCCTGCAGGGCGTGATCACCTTTGAACTCTTGATCCAACCGCTCGCGAATTTGTCGCGCCTTGGCGTCAATCGCGGGGTAGAGGTCTTTGACAGCAGGTGACGCGGACGGCGCCAAGTCCGCACCGCGCACTCTGTTAACGGCCTGGCCGAATGTATCGCCATTCATGCCGTCGGAAACTTCGGTCTTGAAGAACAGATACAGCGTTTCATCACGGAAGCCTGTTTTCTGCATACCCAGGCCGACGATGAAACCGATTGGGAGGTACTCCAGTACGCTCATATCACGTGGCGCTCGCTTCATGTCCGCTATCGAGACCTTGAGCGCGAGAGACCGCGGAACCGGCTTGTCTACCAGTGTGTAGCCTGCGAATAAAAGTTCGCGTTGCAGTTGAGAGTGGAATCGATCGACGATCTTCCTCGTTTCGGCCGTCGACTCTATGTCTGGAGAGCCTCCATCGAGATTTGTAACCAGTTCGGTCGAGTTGAGGAATATCTTCTTGTCATAATTGGAAGCAAAATTGATGTTCTTCTTCCAGTAAATCATGTCTTTACTGTCCTTGGGCTGGGAAACTACATGATTTCCATCAAATTGTTCCGAATAGCTGGAATCGAACTTTGGCGCAAATGAGCAGCCCCCCAGCGATAACGTGAGGGTGATTAGGGAAAGTGCTTTTGTGTTCACGCAGGATTCCTCAGCTTTAAATTTGGTCAAATACCAATTAGGTACAGCGTGGTCATGTGTCCACTGGAACCTGACCTGGGTTGCCAGGAAGTTGCAGCAGGAGTGCTGTGCTTGCTGTTATCGCTAGGTAGTGGAGCGTTGCTGGTACACTCAAAGAGCTACTTTTCAGGCTGGATCGCCCGTGGACGTTATGAGCCAGGCCCGCCTGACGCGGGATAACCGTGGCGGTCGATAGTGGGGATGATGCGGCGAAACATGGCCTTACACTCATGGCTGGAAGTGTGATTAATTTGCACCGGATGAGCTTGATGTATATAATCAAAAACTATCATTTTTCGTTGTTAATGGTTTTTTGACGTGTATTGTGCGGGAAAATCATTCAACCGCCTGGCGATCATTCATTTCCCTGCAAGACTCACTACAGATCATGAAAAGCAAGTTTAATTTTTTATTGAAGAACGGCGATTCGGCGACTCTGGACACTGCAAACAATCAACTGAGTATCAGTACGCAGGGCGGAGAAGTTAATTCCGTTACTCTGGCCTATGCAGAATCCCGATTGCTGCAATTGCTGCTGTTGGAGCCTGGGGAAATAAAAAGTCGAAATACGATCATGGAGTATGCGTGGGAAAACCGCGTCGTCGCCGCCGGCAGTTTGAATCAGGCGATTTTTACATTGCGCAACCTGATCAATGACGGTCGCGATCACGAGTTACTGCAAACTGTTCCCAGGCGTGGTTATCGATTCAACGCCAGCTATGTGCCTGACGAGACCGGCAATGCCCCCAGTCCAGCTGGTGATGAGACTTCGCCAGAAGACCTCGGCGAGCCAGGCAAGGCTGAGGTCATGCCCATTGAGCCGGAGCTGCCGCGAGTATTTCGCCAAGAGGGGAAGCCATTCGAATGGCGAGTCTTGCTGGTTCCAGCTTATGTGCTGATGTTCTGCCTGCTCGCCGTGGTTTTTTCCTACAGAAGCGGGTTGTTCGACGGAGTGGGTTCCGAACTGGTGGTCAAAAGTGTTGGTATCGGGCAGGTGACGTACCGCTTTATCGGTATCGACGAACAGGAGCTTGCAAGGAACATGGCGGAGTTCAAGGCCGTCCTGGAAGCCCGGGTTGAGCACTTGAGTGGCGAAGTCTGGGTCAACAAGTCGAACAGGCTCTATGACTTGAGTTGTGTAAGGGCGGATGGCCAGACAGGCAACCTGATGTTTTCAGAAGATAACAAGATGGGCGATCTGAAGCTCGAAATGGTCAGGAAGTGCTTGGGGAGCGGTCTATGAGCATCGCGCACTTCAAGCACCTGTTCATCCTCTCGACCCTGGCCTTGCTGGCGTTGGGCGGAATCGTCTTCGATCGGCCTGTCTATACGGAGGGCGTTTCCTATCACGGTGCGAATGTCATTTTCCTGAACGGTGGCCAGGTAATCCGCGTGGAAGAACGGTTGATCATTGGCGACACCCTGAGTATCGCCATGATGGAAAAGGCGCAATCGAACGTAAGTTATGCGTCGCTCGTAGCAAGGACTGTGAGTTCAGGACGGCGAAGCCTTGAGGTCGAGATACAGGAGACCAAGAGCACCCGTACCCATCCCACTGCCGAGCTGAGCGAGGTTCCGGATGTGATCTTCGGCCGCCAATATAGCCTCGTTAAGGGGGCGCCCCTGAACCTTGAGTTCCTTCCGACGCGGGGGGAGAACACGATCTGTTATTACGCTCGGGAGCTGGATTTCGTCCGTTGCCTGAATCGATGAGTTGAACCATGACGAATCTCCCCCGAACGGAGAGATTTGTCCGGCTTCAGCGGTGCGGCGCGAACGATCTCCAATGGTCAGTCCCTGCTCGTCAGGGACTGGATAGCCACTCGAGGAACCCGTCCGGCAAGCTGCTTTTGCACCCCTGGTATTGCTGGTTGTACCTCTCGGCCCGATCCTCAACCCGCCCGGCTACAGCGTTCAGCCAAGGTTTCTGCTCATAGCTGCGCTTGCGGTAGCCGCTCCAGCCTTCGTGATAATTCAGATACTGGGCACTCGCATTCGAGACGGAGATCCCGTTCACTTTCTGAGTCTTGCTGATATACCAACCCATGAAATCAATGGCATCGGCGAAATCATCCCGCTCGGCCAGCCAGCGACCTGTCTCTTTGCGATAGTCATCCCAGGTGTCGTCCTTTGCCTGGCTATATCCGTAAGCGGAACTTAACCGTCCCCACGAAATGACGCCTATCAAGTAGCGTTTGGGTGGAAGCGCGTCGCTTCGAAAACTCGACTCCTGTTGCATGAATGCCATTGGCACGTACAGCGGAACTTTCCAGCGCTCCTGCATATCCAGTGCACTTTCGTGCCATCCTGATTTTTCAAGGAATATCGAGCAAATGTTGCCTTGGTCCGTTGGCGGATTTACTGCGCAGCCGGAAAGTTTAAGTGCAAAGAATATGGCGATGAAGGTAAAGACTAATTGTGTGAAGTTTCGCATTTGTTCTGCATCTTGATGACTTCGAGGTCTGGTTTGCCCTGCTTGGGTGCAATGCATGGATATTACTTATTCAGTCGCAAGGCTGAATACTGCCTTCAATGTTGAATAGATAAATTGATAAAAAATAATCATTGTTAACTTTTATTTGTTTCTTTCTCGATAATAATCTCCGGGTCGTGCTGCGAAGAATGATCAGAGATCAGGCTGTCCGTGGCTTTTTGTTTCCTACCTGTACGGCGAGAGAAGACAGTTGAAAGCTGAGAGTGTTTTCCGGTTATTTTGCTGGGTTTCCTGCATCCTCCTGGCAATCATGTCCGTAGGGGCCATCAATAGCTCCTTCTTCGGGGGATTGGCCATGTTCCTTGCGGCTATCCTGTTGTGCCCGGACTTCTGGCGCCTCGTTCGGCGTTTCGTTGGAAAATCAATCAATGGAGTCGTTTTCGCGACTTTGGCTTTTCCGCTCTTTTTTACTGGATTCTATGTCTCGGTAAGCTCGCAAATTCCAGGCGCCTTGCCCAAGGATCTGGAAAAGGTGTCCGAATACTTCAAGTCGCTTATCGAGAACGGATCAATGGAAGCCGATAAAGCAAAGGCTCCTGGCCCCATGGTCGATCAGGGTGGAGTAAATTTTTTCCGACATGTAATGGAGCAGGACTATCTAATAGGTCTCTCGGGTGGGAAGTCGGCCTTGGCTGAACTCTCCATGATCAATCCGGTAGATCGACTCCCAAGTTACAGACTTGCGAGGTTGTACAGGGAGAGTGAGGGGGCGGCGGATGAGTTCTACAAGGGAAAGAAGATAATCGTCAGCGGTGAGATCCAGGCTGTCCGGATAAATTTCACTGAGGAAGTGGTCATTGAACTTCCCGGAAGTGGTCCTTTCTCGAATGTACAGGCCGTGCTGGACCACGATTCAGGAAAATACACTGGGTCACTGATGGAAGGCGAAAACGTTGGACTGTACTGCACGGTACATGGGCGGATTATCAATAACAGGGCCAGCCATATTTACCTGAAGGATTGCACATCGGTCGACTTCAGCGAGGAAGCCAAAGAATATTCCGGGCGACTCGCCGGGAAGCTGGATGCCTGGCTGCATGCCGGGGGCACGCACACGTTTCCTTCGGAATTTGCAGCTTCCTACTTTCTGGCGACCTACCTGACGGGCACCCGACTGCCGTCGGACAACCCTTGCCGCAACGGGCAGGCTGCGCTCGAGCGATGCATCAGCTCCCTGGAAGCGTTCGACACGCGAAACCTGTTTGAAATGAGCAAGGGAGACCTCGATCGTTGGCGCAAGTGGCTGGCGTTGCCGCCCCAGGCGTCACATGTCTCCAGCCGTTGATCCGACCCGGTCTGAGGCGGTCCAGACTCCATGATGATCGATCACGCCGTCCACGCTCCTCGCCGTTCGAACGAGCTGCCCTGGTACCTGCCCGCGAGGTTTTTGCTCAGGTGCCGGAAAGCCCTGAGCCTGCTGCTGCTTTCGATGCTTGGCTGCTTCGCTTCGACAGCTGCGCTTGCACAACCCCACCTCCGCGCCCATTGGGTTCAAGAAATCGAGGAGGAGGCTACCTTCGTCGGTGTGCTGAGCCGTTCTGAAGACGAGGACGTCCAGTATGTCGACCTGCACTTCAAGATATTTGCCAGGGGGATGTTTCTAGGCTCCGAGGTGCATCGGGTCGAACTCGATGAAACCGTGACGCTCTTTTCGCTACCGGTAGGGGAGGACATCGACTGCTATGAGATCGATTCGCTCGTGGGCTTCGACAGTGATGGCCTAGAGATTTCCGCTGATGATGCTTCACCGGGACCCAAGGTGGGCTGCAGGACCAATGAGCCCACCTATTTCTGAACAGAACGAACAATCCTGGCCGTTTGAGCCCCTCGGTGTGTGCAACGGCGGCTGACCTGGACCCAATACGGATGGAGGCATCGAGTAAAGGAAATGATCCTGAGATTGAGCACTATTGCCCCGTTGCTGGCGGCGTTACTCGCCGGCTGCTCCGCTGATCCGCAGTCGCGTCCTGAGTACCGAGGTTTCCTCAATGATTACGCGGCTCTAACGCCCCATGAGGAGTACGAGAATGGACGTTACTGGCAGGCGCCTGCTACCTCTCTTGCTGAGAAATACCGCAAGAGGGTGTATCTCGAGCCACCACGACTCATGATTTCGGACGGCTCGGGACTCCGGTTCACCTCGGAGGAGGTCAATACGCTGCTGCTGTATTTCCAGCGGTATCTGCGTCGGGAGCTGCTGTCGAATAGCTACGAGCTCGTCGGCCAACCAGAGGCCCAGGCGTTGCGCATCCAGCTTTCCGTGACGGGCCTGAAACGAATGCCGCAATCAGCGACGGAGGCAGCGGTCTCCGATCTCGATGTGCTCTCCGTGAATGACAACGCCCCGACCGGTGACCGGGTTTCGGTCTTCTTCGAGGCGGACATCCGGGATGCGGTGACCGACGAGGCGCTGGCCCAGTCCATCAGCTTCATCGATGTTGGCAAGGTGCCTCGGACGCAAGTGATGCGGGTTGAAGACTTGCAGCCAGCACTGGCGGAAAAAGCTACCCAGGCAAGGGAGCGGTTGGACCGGGCTTTTCAGCGCTGAGATGAAAAGGGAAGGGCACCGCCATCAGCCACGCACTGATCGGGGTTTGGCACTCAGCGTCGCCTCATCGATGAGCCGCTCACCTGGTGCAGAAAGAGATCGATAACCTTCACCAGGTCCAGGTAACGCCAGTTCTCGCAGATTGGACGGCGAGAACGGCGTCCAGGAACTCAATGGCGGTAGCCCGACTGTCCATTGCTATGCCGCCCCACGGTCTGCTTGATCTCCTCCATCACTGCTGCGGTCAGAACGGCTGCCGAAACGCCGAACATCAAAATGCCATTGGCCGCCTCCAGGGGACCCAGCAAGTGCCACCGATCAGTCATGACGATGTCGCCATAGCCCAGGGTGGCGAAGTTGACCCCGGAAAAGTACAGCGCCGGCTCGAATCGGCCGAACTCGCCGAGATACACGAACAGCCCAGCCCAGATCGCCATCAGCGCCTACATCAGGTCTTGGTACGTTCGCGTGGCTCGACATCTTCCGGCGTACTTTTCACCCATTGCCAGAACAGTTGGTGACCGACAGCGAGCACCACCGGACCAATGAACAGGCCGATGAAGCCGTTGGTGACCATGCCTCCCAGCGCGCCGATGAGAATCACCGGCATAGGTACATCGACACCGCGGCCAAGCAGCAGCGGTTTCAGCACGTTATCGGAAAGGCCGGCGATGAGGTTGTAGATCGTGAAGACGATAGTCGCCACGGTCGCACCTTCCGTGGCGAAGACAAAGCCGATCACCGGCAGGGAAACCAGCAGCATCGGCAGCTGCATGATGCCGAGCAGCAGGGAGGCCAAGGCCAGCAGACCTGCTCCCGGGATACCCATGACCACGAATCCGACCCCGACCAGCAGCATCTGGATGAAAGCGATGCCGACTACGCCTTGCGCTACCGCACGGATGGTAGCGGTGCATAGCTCGGCTATCTGCGGTCCCTTGACCGGGCCGGAAATGCGTGTAGTGATCTGTACCGCGCTGCGGCTGCCGTTTTCACCATAAGCCATGATAACGCCGGCAATGAGCAGGGCGGCGATGAACGAAAGGAAGCCCACACTGACACCGGTGAGTTTGCCCAGCAGGTTCAGGCTTACGCCCTTCAGATGGGGCAAGACCTTTTCCATCAGGCTGGTCACATCGGTGGCGGCCTGCAGCCAGAAATCGTGCAGTTTCGGTCCCACGAGCGGCCAACGGGCCACGTGTTCGCCCGGCAGCGGGATGTGGAAACTACCTCCCTTGACGATGGTCAGGGCTTGCTGGACAGACTCGCTGATCGATGTGGCCAGGAGGTAAACCGGCACCATCAAGATCATCAGCGTGACCAGCACGATCAGGCTTGCCGCGTGGCCGGAACGGCCACCCAGACAGGATTTCAGCACGCCGTGCAGAGGATAGAGAGTGATGGCCAGGATCAGCGCCCAGAGCATCAAGTCGAGGAAGGGATTGAAGATCTGAAAGCAGAAAATGACCAGGGCAGCGATCAATCCTGCGCGGATCAGTACGTCGAGTAGATCACGCGACAGCATCCGTTCAGAAAGGGAGGTGGGTACCATTTTGCTTCTCCATGTGGCACGAGCGGGCAGGCAGGCAGGGAAATGTGGCTCTGGTGCAGTGAGCGGAGTGCCGCCGCTTCAGATCGTGGCCGATGGCAACCCGTTCGGACGGTCTGCCAGGAATCAGGCAGACCGTCCTTGCTCGACTGCGGTACTCAGTGGAACGGGAAGATGTAGTTCATCCAAGACGCCATGCGCAGGAGGACCTTGCGCATTACCGCTACATGGTGGAAATGCTCGCTATAGAGCGCCGCCTGGCCGTACGCGCCGCCCGGCATCAGCCTGCTGTAGGGTTCGAAGGACGGGTCGGTGATTTCGATGATCACAGGTACCCGGCCGGCCGGTGGCGTACCTGTGTAGCTGATCAGGCTGCCGGAAGGCTGCACCTGGCCTTCGCCGATCACTGCGATTACCTGTTTAACCCTGCCGCTGAAGACCTTGCCGGGAATACCGTCGAAGGCCACCTCGGCCTCATCACCGGGTGTCAGGCGCAGTTGGCTGTTCTGCCGCATCCAGGAGGTGAAGTAGTGTCCCTCGGCAGGGATGAACACCATCGACGGCCGCATCGGCAGCTTGGTTGCCATCATTCCGGGACGTAGCGAGACGTGGGTGACGAATCCCTTGCTCGGCGCACGCACCACGGTATGGTCCAGCTCGTACTGGGCGATGTTCAATTGCGCCTGCAGGTCTTCCACACGCGAGGTGACAATGTCCAGGTCGCGGCGGTTACCGACGTTACGCTTGAACAGCTCACTGGCACGGAACTGGTCGGTCTTGGCCGAAGCCAGCTGGGCCTGCAGAGATTTCACCCGATTCTTGAAGGGCGTCGGGTCGATCCGAAACAGTACGTCATCCTTCTCCAGAGGCTGGTTGGTCTTCACCGGTACTTCGATCACCTGGCCGGAAACCACCGGGATCACCGGGACGGAAACGAAATAGCTACGAGCCACCTCCGAGTAGGGGTGGTTGTAGTTCATGGTGAAGATCAATGCACCGATAAGAATCACGCCGCCCAGGGCCGCAGTCGGTATCGACCACTTGTTCAGCGGAATGCGGAATATCTTGAATATGGCGACGCAGATGGCTGTGTAGGTGAGGATGAGCAGAAGGTCCATGGTCAGGCCTCCTCCTGCCTGGTGAGCCTTGACTCTGGTTGCAAGGCTGCCTGCCGGCTTTCGAGGCGGTCCAGTCGGTGGCGCAAATCCGCCACCATATGCTCCAGGTGGGTCACGTGGGCCTGCGGCGACTTGCCGTCGCCGAAGCCCCAGCCCCTGTCCTCCCGGTAGGTCATGGCCCAGATCCACAGGAAGGGCCAGAGCGCGTGCAGGGTAAACAGGCTGACCCAGCCGGTGGCATGGATCGCGTCCTGATGCGGATGGTTGCGGCGGACGGCGATTTCATAGGGGATGTCGTGCAGCACGATGATCCCGTAGAACAGCACCAACCCAACGAAAACCAGCAAACCCAGGGCGAAGTATTCGAGCATGAAGTCGTTCTCTAATAGGTGATCCATAGAAATGGCCAAAGAGAATGGTGGCGGCAGGGCAATTGAGGGAAATCAAAAATTGTCATTGCCGCAGCAAGGCGCTGATTCAGAAGGCCTTTCTGTCCTTGCGTTGCTGATTGGGCTGAATGCATCCGCCGGGCGGCGGGTGGTGGTCGATCCCGTGGCCACCCGGTTAGCCTGGCGGAGTCCGCTGATTGGTAACTGGCCTCGCGCGATTTCTGAGGCTGCGGGTCAGCCGTTCCCTTGCCATTTCGACCGGTAGTGACCGGGGCTCTCTCCGGTCCACTGCTTGAAGGCGCGGTGAAAAGCACTCGCCTCACGGAAGCCGGCTTTCTCGGCTATGGCCACGATGCTCAAGTCCGTGTTGCGCAGGCACTCGAAGGCGGTGGTCTTGCGTACTTCGTCCTTGAGCTCCTGGAAGGAAAAACCCTCGCGCTGGAGTTGGCGGCGGAAGCTGGCGATGCTCACGCCTCGTTCTTCCGCCATCTCGGCCAATGTAGGCCATTGCTCATAACGGCAATGCCGGAGCTGCTTGTAGACCTGGTTACTGAGTCCCTCTCGATTGCTGAAACGTACGATCAACCATTGCGGTGAGGTGCGCAGGAATTCCTTGAGCGAAGCCTGGTCCTGCACCACGGGTAGATCGAGGTAACTGGCATCGAACTCGATTTCCGTCTGCATGGCCTCATAGGTCAGGTTCGGTCCCCAGAACAGGTGATCGTCGCCATGGGCGGGGCGGGGGTGGCGGAATTGCGAGCGGTCGATCGGAATGCGTCGCCCTGCGAGCCAGCACAGCAGGCCAAGCACCACCGTCAGGAAGGTCTCCTCGGCGATGCAGCGCACGTACGGGTCGTCCCGTTTGTTCTGCACCGTGATCACTGCACGATCGCCGCGCACGGAGAGGCTGCCCTGGATATCCCTGAGGAACAGCCGAAGGCCGCTCAGGCACTGGCGCAGTGCCTGTCCAAGGCTGGTTGCCTGGATCAGCCCTCGGCAGATCAGGGCAAAACTGCCGGTCGGCATGCCGTGCGAGTCATGGCCAAGAAATTCGTCATCCAGTTCGCGTGCGACGGCCAGCCACAATTTGGCGAACGCCGTAGCCGCCACCCGGGTAGAACTGTCAGTCAGCTGTTCTTCGGGGATTCCCGCCTCGGCCAATACAGCTTCAATACGCTCTGGTTGCCCGCGCAGCCCATAAAGCGCTGCCTGAACAAAATACAGGGACACCGAATCCTTCTCTTGCATCGCTCTCGCTCATGGCGGGTTCCCCGCCAGGGGTTGCAAAAAACATCAGCCAAACTCGTCATTTTCGGCATAGGCCGCGAACCATCGCGACTCTAGACTGATCCGTGCGCGACCAGTGTGCCGCCCCGGCGTTCACGCCGGACACCAATCAGTCGCACCAGTTGGATCCCAATGTCACCGGAGTCTCCTATGCCCAACCCCGAAGTCTATATCGTCAGCGCTGTCAGAACTGCAATCGGTTCCTTCGGCGGCTCGCTCAAGGATACTCCGCCGTCCCAGTTGGCCACGACTGCGGTCAGTGCTGCCCTGCAGCGTAGCGGTTGTGCCGCCGAGCGCGTTGGGCATGTGGTGATGGGCAACGTCATTCCGACCGAGCCGCAGGATGCCTATATTGCTCGGGTCGCCGCAATGAATGCCGGTATCCCCAAGGAGACGCCGGCGTTCAACGTCAATCGCCTTTGCGGTTCCGGACTGCAGGCGATCATCTCCGCGGCGCAGAGCCTGCTGCTGGGTGAAACCGAAATCGCCATCGGCGGCGGTGTCGAATCCATGAGTCGCGGTCCTTACCTGATTCCCGGTGCTCGCTGGGGTGGTCGCCTCGGGGATATGCAGGCCATCGATTACATGCTTGGCATCCTGCATGACCCGTTCCACCGCATTCATATGGGCATTACCGCCGAAAACATCTCCGAGCGCCTCGGCATCAGTCGCGAGGCGCAGGACGCCCTGGCGCTGGAGAGCCAGAAGCGTGCGGCGCGAGCGATTGCTGACGGGCATTTCCTCGGCCAGATCGTCCCGGTCGAGGTCAAGACGCGAAAAGGTACGCAGCTGTTCGAGGTCGATGAGCATGTACGCGCTGAAACGTCGCTCGAGCAATTGGCCGGTATGAAGACAGCGTTCAAGAAGGACGGCACGGTGACCGCCGGTAACGCTTCTGGTCTCAACGACGGCGCATCGGCGATGGTCATGGCCACTGGGGCGGCGATCAAGTCCGACAACCTGCGTCCGTTGGCCCGTCTGGTGAGCTATGCCCATGCCGGCGTCGAGCCTGAGCTGATGGGCTTGGGGCCGATTCCGGCCACCCGTTTGGCATTGCAGCGCGCAGGCCTGAAGGTTTCCGACCTGGATGTGATCGAGTCGAACGAAGCCTTTGCCGCCCAGGCTTGTGCTGTCGCCCGTGAACTCGACTTCGACCCGGCCAAGGTCAATCCGAATGGCTCGGGTATCTCCCTCGGCCATCCGGTCGGGGCGACTGGCTCAATCATCGTCACCAAGGCGATCCACGAGTTGCACCGAATCCAGGGCCGTTACGCCTTGGCGACCATGTGCATCGGCGGTGGCCAGGGCATTGCCGCTATCTTCGAGCGCGTCTGAATCGAGCAGGGATGGGCTGAGTATGAGCAGCGAACGTATTGGCGTGATTGGCGCGGGCATAATGGGGAGCGGTATTGCGCAGGTATGCGCGGTTGCTGGCCTGCCAGTGACATTGGTCGATATTTCCGGAGCCGCGCTGGAAAAGGCCATCGCGACCATCGGCAACAGCCTCGACCGTCAAGTTCAGAAGGGCGTTCTGAGCGAGGAGGAGGGCGTTGCCGCTCTCGGCCAAATCAGTACCAGTTCCGACTATTGCGACCTGAGAGGGGCCGCCCTTGTGATAGAGGCAGCGACCGAGAGTCTGGAGTTGAAGCTGCGCATCCTGAAGCAGGTCGATGAGCAGGTCGGCGCGGACACGATCATCGCCAGCAACACCTCGTCGCTGTCCATCAGCCAACTGGCAGCCCAGGTCAGTCATCCGGAACGCTTCATCGGGCTGCATTTCTTCAATCCCGTGCCGGTGATGACCTTGGTCGAGGTGATCCGCGGTTTGCAAACTGCAGACGCCTCCTATGCCCGGACCATGGAATTCGCCACGCGGATCGGCAAGACGGCGATAACGGCCGGAAACAGGCCAGGGTTCGTGGTCAACCGCATCCTGGTGCCGATGATCAACGAGGCCATTTTCACTCTGCAGGAAGGTTTGGCCAGTGCCGAGGATATCGATACCGGGATGAAGCTTGGCTGCGGCCAACCGATGGGCCCATTGGCCCTGGCTGACCTGATTGGCCTGGATACCCTCCTGGCGATACTCGAATCCTTCCAGGAGGGGTTCGGAGATCCCAAGTACCGCCCTGCACCCTTGCTGAAGGAGCTGGTGGCTGCGGGCCGTCTTGGTCGCAAGAGCGGTCAGGGATTCCATCGCTATAACTGAGCCGCAGCCGGGCATGGATAGGCCAGCACCGCTCCAAGTCGCGCATGTCGGCCATTGTTCTGCTCGAGGTACCAGTTGATATGAATACCAAACGCCTGATCGCCAGCCCTTCGACCGAGGAGCAATATTCAGCTTCCGGCGAAGAGCCTGTCTCGCGCCTCGAGCAGATCCGCACCAAAGCGCTCGAACTGTTTGCCGAGCGTGGTTTCGCTCAGGTGGGTATGCGCGAGCTGGCCCTTCATCTGGGTATCGCTGCGGGCTCGTTCTACCACCATTTCGAGAGCAAGGAGAAGCTGCTGTTCGAAGTGATCGAGGAGCTCTATGAGGATCTGCTCGACGCCGCTGTGCTGACAGAGAAGGGCAACGCCTACGGCCGCCTCCAGGCATTGCTGCGGGCACATATCGCCCTTCACGAGCGTCGTCGCCTGCATTTTCTGATGGCCGAGCAGGAGTTCCGTTGTCTCTCGCCGCAACACCAGGAGCAGATCCGGCAGCTGCGCAAGCGCTATGAGGAGAAACTCGTCCGGCGCCTCCTGGAAGCGGGCGCAACAGGTTCCATGCCGCTGCTCCAGGCAACGATGCAGGGTGTCGTTTCCTGGCTGAACAATCTGCCAACCTGGCTGGATCGATCCGACCTGAACCCGACACAGAGGCAAGAGGTGATCAATGGGATCGTCCTGGGCTCCTTGTCCGGCGTTCTCAAGCAGCCGCCAGCTGCCGCAGATGGCAAAACGGTAGTTCCGTTGCGAGTCCTGGGTGCAAGCCTGCAAGGCTGACATCCCGATTAATAGATCAGGGCATGGTGAATGCCCTCACATTGTCTGAGTAAACCAATCATGTCTGACTACAAAGCCCCCCTGCGCGACATGCGCTTCGTCCTCAATGAAGTCTTCGAAGTCTCCAAGCTGTGGAGCCAATTGCCGGCGCTGGCCGAAGTGGTTGACGTCGATACCGCTGCGGCGATCCTCGAAGAGGCCGGGAAAGTGACCGCCGGAGTAGTCGCACCGCTCAACCGCAGCGGCGACGAAGAAGGCTGCCAATGGCAGGATGGCGTGGTCACGACGCCGGCCGGCTTCCCCACGGCCTACCAGACCTACGCCGAAGGCGGCTGGGTTGGGGTGGGCGGTGACCCGATCTACGGCGGCATGGGCATGCCCAAGGTCATCTCCGCCCAGGTGGAGGAGATGGTCAACGCGGCCAACCTGTCGTTCGGCCTGTACCCGATGCTGACCGCCGGCGCCTGCCTGTCGCTCAACGCCCACGCCAGCGACGAGCTGAAGGCAAAGTACCTGCCGAACATGTACGCCGGCGTCTGGTCGGGTTCCATGTGCCTGACCGAGCCGCATGCCGGTACCGACCTCGGCATCATCCGCACCAAGGCCGAGCCGCAGGCCGATGGCAGCTACACGATCACCGGCACCAAGATCTTCATCACCGGCGGCGAGCACGACCTGACCGAGAACATCATCCATCTGGTGCTGGCCAAGCTGCCCGACGCACCGGCCGGTCCGAAAGGTATCTCGCTGTTCCTGGTGCCCAAGGTCATGGTCAACGAAGATGGCAGCCTTGGCGCACGCAATGCAGTGAGCTGCGGCTCGATCGAGCACAAGATGGGCATCAAGGGTTCCGCCACCTGCGTAATGAACTTCGATGGCGCCACCGGCTACATCGTCGATGCGCCGAACAAGGGCCTGGCGGCGATGTTCACCATGATGAACTACGAGCGCCTGGGCGTGGGTATCCAGGGCCTGGCCTCCGGCGAGCGCTCCTACCAGAGCGCCGTGGAGTACGCCCGCGAGCGTATCCAGAGCCGCGCGCCGACCGGCCCGGTGGCCAAGGACAAGGCGGCCGACCCGATCATCGTGCACCCCGACGTGCGCCGCATGCTGCTGACCATGAAGGCAGCCAACGAAGGCGGCCGTGCCTTCTCCAGCTACGTCGCCATGCAGCTGGACACCGCCAAGTTCAGCGAAGACCCCCTCGTGCGCAAGCGCGCGGAAGAGCTGGTCGCCCTGCTGACGCCGGTGGCCAAGGCCTTCCTCACCGACCTCGGTCTGGAAACCACCGTGCATGGCCAGCAGGTCTTTGGCGGCCACGGTTTCATCCGCGAGTGGGGCCAGGAGCAACTGGTGCGTGACGTGCGCATCACGCAGATCTACGAAGGCACCAACGGCATCCAGGCGCTGGACCTGGTGGGGCGCAAGGTGGTCGGCAGCGGCGGGGCGTTCTACAAACACTTCGCCGACGAGATCAAGGCGTTCGCCGAGAGTGCGCCCGCCGAACTGGCCGAGTTCGTGCAGCCGCTGAAGGCCGCCATCGCCAACCTCGACGAGCTGACCGCCTGGGTCCTGGACCGCGCGCAGTCCAACCCCAATGAGATCGGTGCCGCCTCGGTCGAGTACCTGCACGTGTTCGGCTACACCGCCTACGCCTACATGTGGGCGCTGATGGCGCGGGCCGCCTTGGGCAAGGAAGGCCAGGACGAGTTCTACGCCAGCAAGCTCGGCACCGCGCGCTTCTACTTCGCGCGCCTGCTGCCGCGCATCCACTCGCTGACCGCCTCGGTGAAGGCCGGTAGCGAATCGTTGTACCTGCTGGACGCTGCGCAGTTCTAAGCAGCTTCCGGTCTGGCTCGCCCAGCGTCGTTTGAGGCTCGGGCGAGCCACGCTTTGCCATCTTTACTCGAAGCCTCTGGCTGTGCCGGCTCCTGCCATATTGGCAAGCGCATCCCGTGTCATGAAATGGAAATTGGCTGTCGCCCGATGAGAAGTGTCGGGCCTGCATCCAGCCTACAGTCCATGCCAACCATCGCAGTTAGAAACCATCGCCCGGATGATGGAAGAGTCAGCCCCTGCTGATCAGGTCGGGGGTCGGATGCTGTGCCCGCCACGCGCAGGCGACGAATACGTGGCTCGACGTCATGTGATGCAGTGATCGCTGACCGCGCCAGGAAGATACAGCGTCCGGATCAGGGACGGGCAGCCACGACCTGTCCGTCCCTGGTTGACTTTGACGACGGACCAGAACAACCGGCCGATGCAAGACAAACCGATGGAGACATGGCCTTTCACCACAGCGCGAAGGGTGAGGGCGTCGATACTTCGTCGGCATCCCGAGCTATCGCAGGTGCATCGCCGTTGCGCTGACCTTCAGCCTGTTCCCTGAACCACGAGAGTCGCAATGAGTAAAACCCCTCGAGCGAGCCAGACAACAACCACCACGAAGCGTCGTCCAGCAGCAGGCAGGGGACCGCGCAAAAGCGAAGACCCTGAGCGCGCGTGCAATTCCCAGGAACATGAGCTGGTTGGCGCTGCGATGAATCACACGCTGGCAGGCAACCCGCTGGTCAGTGTGCGCGCAGTAGATCTGGCAGGGTCTGCCGGTTACTTGTTGAAGGCCCTGGGCAAGACGCCAATCAAAGCTGGATATCACCTCGGTGGCTACCTCAAGGAGTTGCGCGGCATAGTCGGCGGAACTTCCAGCATTGCCCCGGACCCCAGAGACAAGCGTTTCGCCGACCCGGCCTGGCAATCCAATTTCGTATTACGCGCCCTACTGCAAAGCTACCTGGCCGGCCAAAGCGAACTCACTCGCTTTATCGGCTCCTCCAACCTTACGCCCCTGGAAAAGAGCCGTGCCCAGTTCGTCACATCGCTTCTGGCCGATGCGATGGCACCGAGCAACTCGCTTCTGACCAATCCAACTGCACTGCGCAAACTGGTAGACACCGGCGGCATGAACCTGGTCAGGGGCATTCGACAATTCACCCACGATGCGCTGAACAACCGGGGGATGCCCGCGCAGGTCGACAGCACGCCGTTCAAGGTGGGGGAGAACATTGCCACGGCCAAGGGTGAAGTGGTGTTCCGTAACGACATGTTCGAGCTGTTGCAGTTCGCACCGACCACCGAAAACGTCTACGCAAGGCCATTGGTGATGTCGCCGCCGCAGATCAACAAGTACTACGCCATCGACCTCTCGCCGGAGAAAAGCCTGATCAAGTGGGCGCAGGATAGCGGCGTGCAAATGTTTGTTATCAGCTGGCGTAATCCGACGAGCGAGCACCGTGACTGGGGTCTGTCCGAGTACGCGCTGTGCCTCGACCAGGCCGTGGATGTGGCGTGCAAGATCACCGGCAGCCCGGATGTAAACATGTGGGGGTCCTGCTCGGGCGGGATTACCCTGGCGGCCTACCTGGGCTGGCTGGCGGCGCGCGGCGAAGGCCACAAGGTTGCCAACACCAGCTGGGCCGTGTGCGTGCTCGACATGCCGTCGGCACTCGACGACTCTACGCTGGGACTCTTTACCACCCCAGCTGCGTTGCGCACAGCCAAGGCCAGCTCGAGGCGCAAGGGCGTACTAAGTGGTCAGGACATGGCGCGGATGTTCGCCTGGATGCGGCCCAATGATCTGATCTGGAACTATTGGGTCAATAATTACCTGCTTGGCAACAAGCCGCCAGCCTTCGACATCCTGGCCTGGAACAACGACACCACGCGACTGCCGGCACAACTGCATGCGGACTACCTCGATCTGGTCCAGCTGAACCCCTATAGCAACCCGGGCGCCATGCAAATAGCCGGCGAGTCTATCGACATGACCAAAGTCAGGGTCGGCGCTTATGTGATCGGGGGAACCACTGACCACATCACGCCCTGGCAAGGCTGCTATGGCACGGCACGTCTGTTTGGTGAGGACACTACCTTCGTGCTGTCCAACGCTGGTCATCTGCAGAGTCTGGTCAACCCGCCTGGCAATCCCAAGTCGTATTTCTACGCAGCACCTGCGACCGCCGATGATCCGGAGGCCTGGCTACAGAACGCCGGGGAACGCCAGGGGGGCAGTTGGTGGCCGCATTGGCGCGAGTGGATTCAGCAACGCTCGGGCGCTAATCTGCCAGCGCCGAAAAAGCTCGGCTCGCGCAAGTATCCGCCGCTGTGCGCTGCTCCCGGCACGTATGTGCTTGAGCGCTGAGGGTAAAATCGTTCGCTGAGCAGGCATTGGTAGGCTCGAGGGTACAGGGGCGCAGCAGCACGCTCCTTGGCCCTCACTAATTCGACGCAGGAGGGCAGGGCTAAACACGTTCATCTCAGGAATCGACATAACAACAAGAATCGAGGATAGGGAAATGCGACCGATAGTGATGTTGTGCCTGCTGTACCTGCTTTCACCCATGACCTGGGGCGATGGACGAAGCGATCAGCAGTTGAGCGAGCTGTCCAGTCGCAGCCAACTGCTGTGCGCCAGTGCCATGCTCTATTTCAACCCGGAGGAGCGTGCGCCTGACCCTCGCAGCCTGACAGTGGTCTTCCATCATCTCAGCACCCTGGAGACCTATGTTCTGCAACTCGGCCAGCCGGAATCGCTGGTACAACCCCTTCACGCCATGAAGCGCATTTTCGCGCAATTGGACAGCTTGCCAAGCAGCCAGCGAGAGCGCTATCCGGAATTGCTTCGGCAGATGTTGGTGCAGCAGCGGCAGCTGCAGCAGGCTGCCGTGGACATCCTTTCTGGCGTTAGGCAGAGCAGTTCAGAGGCCGCCCAGGGGCAGCCGTTCAACGCGCAAAGCCAAGCCTTGGCGAGCCTGTTGATGGACTACCAATTGCGCTTCTATCCAATGCCCGGCAAGCATGAATTGACAATGAAGCGGGAGCAAGTGCTAGACCTTGACCGGGCAATCGAGCAGCGCTTCGAGATGCTGCTGGTCAGGCACTTCGAACAGGCGGAGCTGTTGGCCAAGATCAGGGGCAACTACCAGTTCGTGCGCGCCCAGTTGTTGCAGGATAAAGGGCGCGCTCAAGGTGGCGTTGAGTTCTACCTGAGCCGTGCAGTGGCCGACCTCGATGAACTGGCAGTCATGACGCGGCCGACAGATTCAGGGCAGCCTCCGCTCTAGTCGCCATGTTTAACGTGCCTTGGTACCACTGCGCCCTGCTTGCGTCCTGGAGGAACCGCTACATGCTCCGCCCCTGGTTACACAGGTTTCTGCACGCTATCCAAGCCCTGCGCACCTTACACAAAGACTTTCACATGAGCATCACCAACACGGATCCCAGCACCTAGCTTGCTTTCTATATGTTTGAAGATCCCGATGTTGGGATCGGGCGTTGAGCGGAGTGCGGGCATCCCAACAGGCTGGGAAATAACCCTGTAGCTGGTAAGGCGAACGGGGATAGCCGCAGACGCTAGAGAGCAATAAGACAGACTTCACTTGGGCGTTTATCCGTCGAAAGGCGGGTGGCAGCTCCGTTGGCGATAGATGACGAAGCCGTACGCCTGGCCGTATGTAGTGGGCAAGCCGCGCTGGACCAAGCGCCAACGGGCGCAATTGCAGACGCAGCCCACGCAATCCCAACGGCGCATGGTCAGTGACGCGAGCCATTATTTCCTAGGGCAGCGGTATAGGCTCAGGGTAATAGAGGAGGGTGGTTCACACCGGCTGCCCCTCAGGGGCAAGGCTTCAATGCTCTTGACCGTGCGCTCAGATACGACGCCAGAGAAAAAGCAGGAAATTCACCATACCTTATGCCGTGCAGAGCTGAAAAAGCTTGTTTCCGAACTGTTGGACAAGTGGCAGCCAATCCTGGGTGGTTACGGTCAGCGCCTAGGGTATCAAGCGCATGAAGACCAAATGACGCATCTGCTGGAGCGCCATCACAACGAGCGATTTACAGGATTGCTTGACCAACCCTTGCCGCAATGGCGACCGCTGCGTGAGGAGCTGAATGGATTGGTGCTGGCGGAGTTCTAGACTGATCGCTGCATCGATGTGCTCGTGCGCATAGTCAATTTTGAGTAATCGCATCATAGCGTCGGTTGCACGAAGCGGATCTGCTTGAGACGAAAAGCAGCCCGAAGAGCTAAATGATGCGTTGGCGGCGAAGCATAGGAGACTGATTCAAAAGGGCTTTCAGGATTCTCATCCTTGAGGGAATTCTCCACTTAGCTGACGTACGACAAACAGAAATGAAGCCGGTATGCTCCACCAAATATCGTATTTACCATAATATACATTATGCGAAGCCTTGGATAAGAACGACCGCCCAGCTACAGGCTCCAGTAAACAGGAGCAACGCCGTGGCGATCCGGTGAAACCAACAATCAACACACGTCCAGGAACGGCAAGTTATCGCCATGGCCTCGTTGGATATTCCGAATCAGCCACTACCGTCAGTTTCTCACGCGGCTGGCGGTCAGGGTTCGCGGGGTGCGGCTGGTGCCTTCTACCATAGTGGCGCGGACCGGTCGAGGTTTGGCCTGGCAGGCTGGTGAGCATCACCCGATCCTGCATCCAGCCATCGCTGGCCTGCGGATCGGGTGTGTCAGGTGCGTTGTAACGACCATCAGAACGCCACTGGCCGTTCTAGGTTGGAATCCTTTCTTCACGTAGCGCACCGATGCGCCAGAAGCCCGACAGAGGCGGATCGACCCTTGTGCGGCCGGCAGCATGTCCTCAGGCCATGGGTTGACCTCTGGGGCGATGAAGCTTGCTCGTGGGCACTCGTCTCCACGACATCAACGTAGGTCGAAATGGACTCCCGAATCTTCAGCTTTGCCGGAAGATTGGCCCCAGTCGGACACCCGCTATAAATCTTGATTGTGAAGCGCTAATAAATGCCTGCCGCATTAAGCTTTTCGTGCACGTACGAGAATTTGACCAAGGCACTTACCCACGACGCCAAGTCGGAAGCGTTCTGCGCGACGAGCACGGCCTGCATGCTGCATGGTCTTGGCCTGAGCATCGACCTAGTGACCTTGCTCCTTCAGCAGCTCAAGGTCCTTGAGCGAAAACTTGTTGATCTTTTGATCTTTTGACCGCTTGCCCAGCGCCGCCAGATTTCGTCTGGTACGAGAACCACACCGTTAGGGATGCGATCCCGCTGACAAGGCCCTCATCTCGACTAAGTCGATCGGAGCAAGGTGGATGTCATAGTCGGCGACTCACCGAGCTGCTGCCCCGGAAAGTGCACTACTGCTTCGACATAGCGCAGTGCCGACTTGGCATCGCGCCAACCGACATAGCCCATCAGCGCCTTCTGGTCCCAGCCACTGCGCGTGGCCCAGGTGGCGAAGCCGCGACGCAGGGAATGGCTGCTGTACAACTCGGCCGGCAGCCCCGCCCCTTGTAACACCGCGCGTAGCAGCGGGATGACGCTGTGGGGGTGCAGTGCCTGTTCGCTCAGGTGCCCCCAGCGATCGAGGCTGCGGAACAACGGCCCGCGCGCGATGCCCGCCAGGCTGATCCAGTCGCAGTACGCCTGCACCGGGCAAAGCCGGGCCAGCGCGGGTGCCTGGTAGGTCTGCCCCAGGTTGTCACGATCGCCTTTGGTCCAAGGCAGGAACAGCTGCATACCCTCCCCCGGCCGCACCTGGATGTGCTCGACCTGCAGTCGGCACAGTTCGTCACTGCGGAAAGCACGCCAGAAACCGATCAGTAGCAGGGCGCGGTCGCGCCAGCAGCGCAGCAACCGCGGCAAGTCGCCATCCGCCCGTGCCTTCTCCCCCGCCTGCTCCAACCAGGTGACGCACTGTTCCAGCTCGCGCAGTTGCAGCGGTTCGGCCTGCTTTTCCGGCTTCGGGTGCAGGGTGCGAATGCCCTTCAGCACCTGGCGTACCAGCGGCGTCTTGGTCGGGTCGGGGAAACCCTGGCTGACATGCCACTGCGCTAAGGCGGCCAGGCGCAGTTTCAGGGTGCTGCTGGCCAGCGTACCGGCGTAATCCACCAGGTAGCGCACGATGGCGTCACTGGTGGCCGGCAGAAAGCCGCCCCAGCTTACCTCGAAGTGCTCGATTGCCTGCTGGTAGCTGCGCCGTGTGTTGGCGCGGGTGCCCGCCTGCAGGTAGCGCTCGATCTTATGATTCACTCCCCCCTCCCCGCCCCGGCGTACTGCCTATTGACCCAAAAAAGGTCGAAAAACTGTATCACCTTGGATAATTCGTGATTATCAAAGGTTAACTCATGGTTGATTTAGCGTGAAAGAGTCGAGAACAATATACTGTAATTGCATAGTATGTATCACAGTACGTAATTGTAGGAGGCCGATATGGCGCGTGGTGGTATCAACAAGGCCGTAGTGCAAAAAGCCCGCACCGCTCTCCTCGCCCGCGGTGAGCACCCGAGCATTGACGCGGTGCGCATCGAACTCGGCAACACTGGGTCGAAAACCACCATTCACCGCTATCTGAAGGAATTGGACGCCGCCGAGCAGGGCCAAGGCGGGGCGGTCTTCATACTCAGCGAGCAGCTCAGCCATCTGGTGGGGCAGCTCGCCGATCAGCTCCAGGACGAAGCCCAGGCTGCGGTGGCTGGAGAACGCGAGCAATTGGCCCGTGAACGTCAGGGGTATCTGGCACAGGTTCGCGAGGCTGAGAGCCGTATTAAGCAACTCGAAGGTCACACCACTAGCCTTGCCGAGCAACTACAGGCGCTGCAAGCCGCCCAGCAGGAGGCGCAGCAGCTGCGCCAACAGGCCGAGGTCGAGAACGCCCGGCTGCTGCAGGCCAACCGCGACCTGGAAGCGCGCGTTCAGGATCGCGACGTACAGATCCGTTCGTTGGAAGATAAGCATCAACACGCCCGCGAGGCCGTGGAGCACTATCGCCAGGCGAGCAAGGAACAGCGCGAGCAGGAGCAACGCCGGCATGAAACCCAGACGCAACAGCTGCAACTGGAGCTGCGTCAGCTGCGGCAGACGTTGATCGTCAAGCAAGACGAGCTGACTCAGCTGAACCGTGACAATGCGCGCCTGCACACCGAGGCCCGACAGAACCAGAAGGAGCAGCACAGCCAACAGCGTCTTCTGGAGCAGAAATCCCAGGAACTGGTAGCTCTGCAGAGCCAGCTCAGCACAGAGAAAACCGCAAATATGCTCCTCGAGCAACGCTATCAGGACTTGCAGAAGAAGCTAAAGAGCGCCAACAGATCCAAGGTCAGGCAGCGGGCCGCAGCAACGCCAGTCCATCCAAATGAATAGTGAATTTAATTGTGGCAGCGCGCACCTGCCACTCGAACTCGGACTATCTATTTCTTAGGCATCGCTCACGCGCTCGCCTCGATTTGCCCTTGCTCGGCCCCACGCGTTCATGTGCCTTTTCCCGCACGTTGCTGCTTCTGGTCGGGTATGGATCAGGCCAACACTAGAAACTGATCGCCAAAGCCCGCCACTTCGGTGACAGTACTAGGTCCATCAATTACAATTTGATTAACATCCATCAAATTGAATAAGCAGATATCTATGGAAAGCAAGACTGCGCGACTTACCGTACTCATCGACCCCCACAAGAAGAAAGCGTTCGAGCAGCTGTGCGCAGCACAAGACCTGACGCCTTCGCAGGTGGTGCGACAACTGATCCGCGAGTACCTGGACAATCATGGCGTCACTTACGTAACCAAGAGCAAGCTGGCTAACAACACCAAAGCTTGACGCCACAAGGGAGTTGGCCAATTTCGGGCCAACTGACCTCACCCAAAAGAAGAGCTTTAGTGTTGTCGGGGGGCGTACGATGCCTCATTGGCCGCGAGTGCAGCAGCAAAATCGTCGTGGTAGTGCTCCGTACCGATGGTTTGCAGAACACCCGCCCTGTCGAGCTTGCTGAGTACCTTCCGGTTCGCCTCGCATAATTTCACTACGATACGCCGCTTATGTAGCTGTTGGATGACCTCCTCCAGCGTCTGCAGGCCGGTGATGTCCATGAACGGCACTCGCTTCAGGCGGATTACCAACATCCGCGGATCGGTGTGAGTCTGCGCCAGCACACGCTCAAAGGTTTCTGCCGCGCCAAAGAACAGCGGACCCTCGATCGTATATACCAACACTCCGGGCGGCAGTCGGGTTTGCCCATTGACGCGTAGTTCAGTTTCCAACTCCTCCTCGACGACCTGTTGCACCTCCACCGAAGAGGCCATGCGCCGCATGAACTGCAACATGGCCAGGATGACTCCGATGTTCACCGCGATCACCAGGTCGCTGAACACAGTCAGGCTGAAGGTAACAAGCAGGATCGCCACATCAGCGAGCGGCGCACGCTGAACCATTCGTATGAAGTGTTTCACTTCGCTCATGTTGTACGCGACGACAAACAAGACAGCGGCCAGCGCGCACAGCGGAATGTTCGAAGCCAGAGGCGCCAGGAATAGAATGATCAGCAGCAGGGTCAGGGCATGCGTAATCCCGGCCATTGGTCCGGTGGCACCGTTTCGGATATTGGTGGCAGTACGGGCAATAGCGCCAGTGGCGGCGAATCCACCGAACAACGGCACGACAAAGTTCGCGACGCCTTGCCCGATAAGCTCCTGATTGGAATCGTGCTTGGTGCCCGTCATGCCGTCAGCCACCACCGCGGAAAGCAATGACTCGATAGCGCCCAACATGGCAATGGCGAATGCTGGTCCAATCAGTTCGATGACGCGAGGTAGCGTGATATCAGGCAAGGAAAGCTCGGGCAGTCCTTGGGGAATTCCACCGAAAGAACTGCCGATTGTCGCCACTCCATCGAAATGGAATACCGACTGGACGGCCGTGGCAAAGACCATCGCCACTAGTGGGCCTGGCACCCTCTTCAGCCCCGGCAGCTTGGGGGCTGCAATGATCAAGGCAAGACTGCCTACCGCGAGCAAGGTAGTGGCCACATGCAAATTCGGTAGGGCCTGCACCAGGTACAAGAGCTTCTCGTGGAAGTGCTCGCCGATAATGTTGGGGATGCCAAAGAAGTCCTTCCACTGCCCCACCCAGATGATTACCCCGATCCCTGCGGTAAAGCCGACGATCACCGGGTCGGGGATGAACTTGATGATGGCACCGAGTCGAGTGACTCCCAGAAGAAACAAGATGACGCCCGCCATCATGGTGGCGACTTGCAGACCATCCACACCGTACTTCGCTGTTACCCCAGCCAGAATGACGATGAAGGCTCCGGTTGGCCCGGCGATCTGCAAACGGCTTCCTCCCAGGAGTGATACCAGTACGCCACCGATGATGGCCGTATAGATGCCCTGCTCCGGCTTGACTCCTGAGGCGATGGCGAACGCCATGGCCAAGGGCAATGCCACGATGCCCACTATCACCCCGGAAACCAGGTTACGCCCCCAGTGCGCCCGGCCAAACAACCCCGCAATCCACGCTTCACGTACGGCAATCATGACTAGCTCCTCTATCGGCGCATGTGCATAATATTACCATCCTGTGATAATGATAAATGCCTCCCCTCCGCTTCTGTCGGGCGAGGCATCGATGCTGATCAGATGCCGAGATGCTGCCGAGATAGCACTCGTTTTGGGTAGAGGCGCGCGAGCGCGCATGCAGCGTGGTGACTCAGATGAACCGTAATGATGTGAAACTCAGGCATGCCGAAGGTATTTCCTTCGACACCCATGTAATCGCGAACCCTACCAACACCAAAGAGTGGATCGTGTTCTTCAAGAAAGATGCGGGACGAAGCTATTTCCTGGTCGACGAGAATGAAGAGGTCGAATCCTTTGCAAATCTGGATGACCTGATCCATGAACTCCGCGACCTTGGAATAAAGAACGCAGAAATTCATTTCTGACCACTGAATGGCCCTGGAGGCGCGAACATGTCCGTTAGAATCGAGCATTTATCCAGCCATAGCGAAGAGCTTTGGGCTGTGCACTTTGGCATCCGGCGGGTGCAATTCCGTCATGAGCGCTGCGCCAGGGACTTCGCGGACAAACTGAAGCAGCGCATTGAGGCCCCTCACGTGTACCCACGTGCTGACCAGTTGGTACGAGAACGAAATGGCAAGGCGCGCTGATTACATTACGGAAATCGTTCTGTTCCGGGCATACACGCCTTTCCGCCAGCGATTACCGGCATGTGTAGGCTCATTCAGGAATCCAATAATCCATGATTGGGCCGTTCGATAAACCATATGATTCTTGCCAGGTGCGGATAATCAGCGACCAACCGCCGGAACTCGACGAACTTCTGGAGTTTCTCGAAAGTTGCGACTTCCGCTGCATCGGATGCACATCGAGCCTGTCGATACGGCCTTTCGAGGCGATCATCCTCACCGCTATGTGATGTGATAGAGGCGATTCGCGGCGGAATCGCCGACTACGACCTGGAGCAGATGCTGTGCGCCATCAGCCGCTTGGAGCAGCGACTGCAGCTCCCCCTGGCAGGCAACCCTGGAGCGGACCGAGCTGAACCGCAAGCTGTGCGCATTGGCTGAGTCGATTGACGAACCTTACGGCGAAGTCAACAAGCGTCGGCGCAGACCGGACGATCCCCCACTCAAGTCGGGTTCAGACCAAAGCTGTAAGTTCCACCGCCCTTCGATATGCTTTCTCCACGCCAGCTCGAAGTCGTCCGAAGAATCAGCAAGGGCATGACAAACTCCCAGACCGCGTGCGAACTGGGACTTACGGAAAATACGGTAAAGCTCTACGTCTCACAGGTCCTGCGCTTGAACCTCACGAATAGCCGCACATAGCTGGCTGCCGCGTGAGCCTGACTGATCACACGAGCTCATTGGCGACAACCAATCGCCCCGAAGCAGGCTGCGTGCTTCAGGGCGGTTGGCAATCTACTCCGGCAGTGTCTCGCCTGACCCACCCATTTCCTTGGGCATATCCTTCATTTTGGGCAGCCCGTCCTTGATCCTGAGCACTGCCTCCTGATAGTGAACATGAAGCATGGGCTCATGGCGGTAGGTGGGGATGGTGGCGGCGTACACATCGACCAGCCCGAAAGGTGGATGGTCTGTCAGCAAGTGCCCACCACACGCCTTGCAAAATTTCCGGTAGCTCTTCTCGGTCTTGTGGTAGACGCCAATGTTGTCCTCACCTTTGGTGATTGTCACAGCCTCGGGCTTCCAGAGGCTGAACGCATTTACCGGCGCGGCAGACCAACTCCGGCATGATGCACAGTGGCAGAATCCGGCAGCTACCGGCTCACCGGTGACAGTGAGCTCGACAGCCCCGCAGAAACAGGCACCCTTGTAACTCTGAGTCATGGCTCGCCCCTTGCGCCCATTCGAATGATGATGTCGCGCGTTGGCGCGGTCCGATCAGTGTAGACAGTCCGCGCCTATCTGGTCGTTGCCGGAGCCAGGGATGAGTCCTCTACTTCAGATGAACCTCACGCCGGGTTTGGCCCGCTCATCCACCGTCAGTTCGAACACGTCAGGCCGTGCGTAGTGCCCCACAACATCGAAGTCGTAGCGCGCACGCACCAGTTCATCGGTATCGATCTGTGCTACCAGCAGGCCGCGCTCGCCCACCAGAGGGCCGGCCAGGACATCGCCCAGCGGGCTGACAATGAGGCTGCCACCATTGATCAACGGACGTTCGGCAGGCCAGTTCTCGATCGTCTGGCCCAGGTCGTTCGGCGAGCCCTGGACCTGGCAGGCGCTGACCACGAAACAGCGGCCTTCGCAGGCAACGTGACGCATGGTGACCTGCCACATCTCCCGCTCATCGACGGTGGGCGCGCACCAGATGTCGACGCCCTTGGCATACATGGCAGTACGCAGCAGGGGCATATAGTTTTCCCAGCAGACGGCAGAGCCCAGGCGGCCGGCCTGGCCCTCGACCACCGGCAGGGTCGAGCCGTCACCCTTGGCCCAGATCAACCGCTCGGTTCCGGTCGGCATGAGCTTGCGGTGCTTGGCGGCAAGCCCTGCCTCCGGATCGAAGAACAACACGGTGCAGTAGAGACTGTGGCCGCTGCGCTCGATCACACCTATCACCAGGTTGGCCCCGGTGCGGGTAGAAAGCGCGGCCAGTGCATCGGTTTCAACGCCGGGCACATCAATGGCATTTTCGTAATACCGAGCAAATGCTTCCCGACCTTCCGGCAGGCGGTAGCCCAGTTGGGTACCGAACCGCTCACCCTTGGGATAGCCGCCCAGCAACGCTTCGGGCATCACTACCAGGTTGGCGCCTGCCTCACGGATGGCCGTTTCATAGGAAAGGATCTGCTCGAGGGTTTCTGCCTTGCCGCCGGGCAGAGAGCCGATCTGCAGGGCCGCTACGATGGACTTGGACATGTCTTTCTTGCTCCCGAATTTGCGGTGGACGTTGCGCATTGTCAGCGGCTGCTGAATCATGAATAAAGCCATGTCTGCTACTGAATGATATGAATCAAGTGAATATCGTCGACGTTGATCTCAATTTGCTCAAGGTATTCGAAGCGCTGCATGACGAGGTCAGTGCAAGCCGCGCAGCATTGCGCCTGGGCATTACCCAGTCAGCGGTGAGTGCGGCGCTGCGGCGGTTGCGCAACTTGTATGACGACCCCTTGTTCGTACGCACCGGGCGCGGGCTGGCGCCCACGCTGCGCGCCAACCAGTTGAAGCCGCTGATCGGCGAGGCCTTGAACAAGTGCCGGCAAAGCCTGACCTTGCTCGATCCGCACGCCGGCAACTACACCGGCCGCGCGGTGACGCTCGGGCTGTCGGATGATTTCGAGATTGCCTACGGGCAGCGACTGATCGCTGAGGTGCGGTCGCGGGCGCCGGGCTTGCGCTTGATCTTCCGCCAGACCCACAGCCAGATCGTCGCCAACGCGCTGATCGAGCGCAGCATCGATCTGGCGATTACGGCCGGTGGATTCAATGAGCGCATGCTTAGCCGCCAGGTATTGACAGAGGGAGATTACTGTTGCCTGGTGGATTCCTATAGCCTGACGCTGGGGCAGAACAGTCTGAGCGTGGAAGAGTTTGTGGAGCGGGAGCAGATCCTGGTTTCTTCCGGCGGCTTTATCGGCATCGTCGATGAGGCCTTGGCGACGTTGGGACGGACCCGAAAGATCAGTGCCTCGACCACCCACTTCGCGGCCCTCTCCTATTTGCTACAAGGCACGGCGGCCATCGCGACCATCCCCAGCCATGCTGCCGAAGCGATTTCCCGCGCCACAGGGCTGGCCATGCTGCCCTGCCCTTTGACACTGCCAGGCTACCCGATCGAGCTAGGCTGGCGCACTGTGGCACAGGTGGACCCGGCAGTGTTGCGGGTCAGGGAGGCGATCGCGGCCTGCTTCGCCAAAGAGCGATGACGCATTGGCCGTCGTATTGGGCCTGAAACTCCTCGCCTCTCCCACATTCAGATCAGGCAGCAGGCGGAGTCCGTCCGCAAGGCGTGAGGACCGAAGGATCCTCGGGATTTGCAGGTAGCCCCCAATTTGCAACTGCCGGGCGCTGACAATTGGGAAGCTGAACAATCCGGGATCAGCGCCAAAGGTCGGCGCTGACACTATTCGATTCTTGAGCGCCTTCAGATGTCAGAGCTCGCCATAAAGCTTGTCGCTCACCAGCATGTGCCCGGGCGCATGGGTGATGCACAGTTCCGGCGAGGCATCGGTGATGACCGACTGGGGCGTGACGCCGCAAGCCCAGAACAGCGGAATCTCATCCTCAGCGATGGGCACCGGGTCACCATAATCGGGGGCCTGCAGGTCGCTGATACCAATCAGGGTTGGATCGCCAATATGCACGGGAGCGCCATGGGTCATGGGGAAGCGAGAGGTGATCTCGATGGCGCGTACTGCATCGACAGCCTTCATAGGGCGCATGGAAACCACCATCTTCCCAGCTAGGCGCCCTGCCGGACTGGTGTCGATCGACGTGCGGTACATAGCGACATTGCAGCCCATATCGATATGCCGCATCCGGATGCCGGCATCGAGCAGCGCCTGCTCGAAGGAGAAGGAACAGCCGATGGCGAAGGCAACGAAGTCGGCTTCCCAATACTCGCCAATATCAGTCACTTCCTGATAGGGCTGCCCGCGACGATGAATGCGGTAACGTGGCACGTCACTGCGCACATCGACATCGATGCCAAGCTTCTCGAAATACGGCGAACCGGGTTCGGTGACATCGAGCAGTGGACAGGATCGGGGATTGAGGACGCAGAAGCGCAGGAACTCATCCGCCCAGGAACGTTGCAGGATAACGATATTCGCCTGTAAATGACGTTGGCCCAGGCCGCTCGTGTGCCCGGTATAGTCACCTCGGCGAATCTGCTGGCGCAGCTCGCGCGGGGTAAGGGTGGCGAGTGCATTCAACGTTTGCGAGGTCATCTGGCGGCTCCATTCCAGTTCAGGGAATGGCCGATCTTTTAGACGGCCTGCCATTGCGGCGTCCAACAAAAACTTTCCGCGACCGGGCATAAGGAAAGTTGAATCACAGGGTCCGCAACCGGCCTGCCACCTTGTTCAGCGGCGCCGGCACGAAACAGTCCTTGCCGACATTCTCCGCGTAGTCGCTGACCACCGCCTTGCTGACCTCGACAATCTGGTCAACCAGCTCCAGGCCGGTACCGCCGCGCCAGGAAACCACCAGTGGCAGATCTGGCGGCGGAGGACCAATGCGCAGGACGGTCAGTTCACCACGCTCCAATTGCTGACTCACCAGAGCCGGCGGCAAGGCACCTATGCCGAATCCGTCACGCAACAGGCGGGTCATGGCCGCCACCGAGTTCACGCAACTCAGCCGGGGCGCCACAACACCGTTAGCGTGCAGCAGGCTGAGCACATCCTGGTGTGGGCGTGAATGCTTGGAAAAGGTAACCACCCGCTCGCTGGCCAGCTCAGCCAATGAGGCGTAATCGCGGTGATAGATCGAGCCGGTTGAGACGATCCAGCGCATCGGGTAGCTGCCCAGCTCCAGGTTGAGTACAGACTCATGACGCAGCGGGTCGGTCTGGAAAATCAGGTCCAGATAGCCCTTCTGCAACTGCTCGGAAAGATTGCGTGCGGTATCGGCCATCAGCTCGATCTCTACCGCAGGGAATTCCTCCATCACCTTCGAGACAAGTGGGCTCAGCCAGGTATGGATGACGGTATCCATCGCTCCGATGCGGATGCGCCCCTGGGCGGTGCTGCTGGTGTCGATAGACTGCTTGAGCGCATGCATGGTGTCCATCATCTGCTCGGCGTACTCCAGCACCTTGTGCCCCTCTGGCGTCAGTGTCACACCCCGGGAGTCGCGTACGAACAGTTTCACCCCGAGTTCGTCCTCTAGTACGGCTATGCGGCTGGAGATGGAGGCCTGGGTGCTGAACAGCTTTTCAGCGGTGAGGCGGAAGCTTTTAAGACGGGCGACCCAGACGAAGGTTTCGAGGAACTTGAGGTTCATGACGGCTACCGGCAATCAGTGAAGCTGCGCCGGCCACGGCCGTCGCTAACGATTAGAGACATAGTAAATTCAAGCACTTCCTGTGCCATGCAATAGGTTCATTCGACGAACGTGCCCGCGTGTGCGGCCATATGATCGTTGTTCGGCGAGTCGCGCGGGTATCGGAAATTCTTATCCCCCGCGGCCGTTTTAATTAGTTGGACGCTGGCTTCGACAGCGCCCAAGAATGCCGCCACAGGCTGCGGCAATCCAACTCCGCATCCGCCGAATGCTCATACAACGCCAAGAACAGCGATCGGAGAACAAAATGGAAAAACAAGCGACCCATGCGGGCGGCCTGGACGTGGACCAGGGCGGCTATTTCGGTTGGTATCGGGACCTGAACAAGCAGGAGCGCCGGACCTTCTGGAGCTGCAAGATCGGCTATGGCCTGGACGGCATGGACACCCAGATGCTCAGTTTCGTCATCCCCACGCTCATTGCGATGTGGGGGATCACCACGGGCGAGGCCGGATTCATTCACACGCTCACCCTACTCGCCTCCGCCATTGGCGGTTGGGTCGCCGGCATCCTCTCCGATCGCATCGGCCGTGTGCTGACCCTGCAATTGACGGTGCTCTGGTTCGCTTTCTTCACCTTCCTCTGTGGCATCGCGCAAAGCTACGAGCAATTGCTGGTCGCTCGCACCCTGATGGGCTTCGGCTTTGGCGGCGAATGGACGGCCGGCGCCGTGCTGATCGGCGAAGTGATCAAGGCCAAGGACCGCGGCAAGGCCGTGGGACTGGTGCAATCCGGCTGGGCCCTCGGCTGGGGCATGACCGCCATTCTATATTCCCTGATGTTCAGCCTGCTGCCGCCGGAAGACGCCTGGCGAGCACTGTTCATGCTGGGTCTGCTGCCTGCGCTGTTCGTGATGGTGGTCCGCCGCCTGGTAAAGGAGCCGGAAATCTATCAAGAGGCCCGCAAGCACAACCAGGGAGCGGAAAAAGTCAGCTTCTACGAGATCTTCGCCCCTGGCATGCTCAGCATCACCCTGCGCGCCTCGCTGCTGACCACCGGAGCGCTGGGCGGCTACTACGCCATCACCTCCTGGCTGCCGACCTTCCTCAAGACCGAACGCGGCCTGACCGTGCTAGGCACTGGTGGCTACCTGGCCATGGTCATCATCGGCTCCTATGTCGGCTACGTGATCAGCGCGTTCCTCACCGACCTGATCGGCCGCAAGAAGAACTTCATTCTGTTCGCTGCCGGCTCCTTCACCGTGGTGCTGCTCTATACCCAGCTGCCAGTCAGCAACTCGGCCATGCTCTGGCTGGGCTTCCCCCTAGGCTTCTTCGCCTCGGGCATCTTCAGTGGCATGGGGTCATTTCTCACCGAGCTCTTCCCCACGCGTATCCGCGGTTCGGGTCAGGGCTTCTGCTATAACTCCGGCCGCGCCATCGCCGCCCTCTTCCCGATGCTGATCGGCATGATCAGCCAGCACGTCCCGCTCAGCCTGGGCATCGGTGGATTCGCCGCGGTGTCTTACGGGGTGGTGATCCTCGCGGCCCTCAGCCTGCCGGAAACTCGCGGCAAACAACTCGAAATCTGATCGGCCCGTTCCACACCCAGGATTTCCCCATGCACCCGAACACCCATCTGGCTGCCGCGCTGTTGGCCGGCAGCGGGCTGGGCTGGCCGCTGCTCGCCCAAGCCGAGCTGATCGACGACAGCCATGCCAGCCTGGAACTGCGCAACTTCTACTTCAACCGCGACTTTCGCCAAACCGGTGCTCGTGACAAGGCCGAAGAATGGGCCCAGGGCTTCCTGCTGCGAGTCGAGTCCGGTTTCACCAAGGGCCCGGTAGGCTTCGGAGGCGATGCCATCGGCCTGCTCGGGGTCAAGCTCGACTCCGGTGACGGCACCGCTGGCACCGGGCTGCTGCCTGCTGACCTCGGTAGTGGCGGCTCCCAGGACGAGTACTCCAAGCTCGGCCTGACAGGCAAGGTAAAAGTCTCCAATAGCCTGCTCAAGGCCGGCGCCCTGCACTTCAAGAGTCCAATCGTCTCGGCCAACGACTCTCGACTGCTGCCGCAACTCTTTCGCGGCGCCTTGCTCAATGTGCAGGAGATCGAGAACCTGACCCTGCAGGGCGGCCGCCTCGACCGCATCAAGCTGAACAGTTCCAGCGATTACCAGGAGTTCAGCGCCAATCGCATTGGGGGGCGTAGCGATGCCTTCACCTTTGCCGGAGGCGACCACCGCATCACCCCAGCCCTGACTACCAGCCTTCACTATGGTCAGCTGGAAGACATCTACGCGCAGACCTTCGTCGGGTTAACCCACAACCTGGCGTTTGGCGGTACGCAGTCACTCAAGAGCGATTTGCGCTATGCCCGCTCCCGCGAGGACGGCAGCTTCCGTGAGCTGGACAACGAGGCATTCGGCGCGCTGTTCACCTGGAGGATCGACGGACACGCGCTGGGTGCTGGCTACCAGAAGATGGCCGGCGATGATCCCTTTCCTTACCTAGCGGGCAGCGATCCCTTCCTGGTCAACTTCGTGCAGATCGGTGATTTCGCCAATACCGGGGAGCGCTCCTGGCAGCTGCGTTACGACTATGACTTCGCCAGCCTCGGGGTGCCGGGCCTGACCTTCATGAGCCGTTATGTGTCCGGCGACAAGGTCCAGCTTGGTGCGCCGAACGATGGCGAGGAATGGGAGCGCGACACCGATATCACCTACGTGATCCAGAGCGGCCCGCTGAAGAACCTCGGCCTGAAATGGCGCAATGCCACGGTGCGCTCCAACTTTTCCAACGATCTCGACGAAAACCGCCTGATCCTCAGCTACAGCCTGGCGCTGTGGTGAGGACCGGCTCGATAGCTGAAGGACAGACCATGAGCAGACTGCTGCTGAACTGTGATATCGGAGAAAGCTTCGGCGCCTGGAAGATGGGGCTGGATGCTGAGGTGATGCCGCTGATCGATTGCGCCAACATCGCCTGCGGCTTCCATGCCGGTGATCCCAGCACCATGCGCCACACCATTGCCCTGGCCATCGAACATAGGGTCAGCATCGGCGCCCATCCGGGCTATCCGGACCTGGTTGGTTTCGGCCGCCGCTCCCTGGATTGCAGTCCGGCCGAAGTGGAAGACTTGCTGCTCTACCAGATCGGCGCCCTCGACGGTCTTTGCCGCGCCCAGGGCGCACGGGTCAGTTATGTGAAGCCACACGGTGCGCTCTATCAGGACATGATGCGCGAGCCGAAGATACTGATGGCGGTGATGCGTGCCGTGGCGGCCTATGACCCGCAATTACCGCTGATGCTGATGAGCACCCGCGACAACACGCGGGCTCAGGCCATTGGCGATGAGTACGGTGTGACGCTGTGGTTCGAAGCCTTTGCCGACCGCGCCTACGACGCCGACGGCTATCTTGTTTCGCGCAGCCTTCCCGGGGCGGTGCACCACGAGGCCGGGCGAGTGATTTCCCAGGCCGTCGCGATCGCGAGTGGTGAGCCCCTGGTGGCCAGCGACGGCAGCGCCCTGCCGCTGCAGGCCCATACCCTTTGCGTACATGGCGACAACCCCGGCTCGGTCGCCGCCGTGCGTCACATACGCGAAGCCCTGGATGCACTGGAGGCCCAATGAACAAGCCGCATCTGCGAATCGAAGTGGCCACGATCGACAGTTTCATCCTGCGCCTGTTCGACCGCATCGACGAAGACAACATGCCCTGGCTGATGGCGGCTGGAACACGCCTGCGGCAAGGCTTCGGCGAACATCTGGTGGACCTGGTGCCCTCCTACACCACGCTGCTGCTGCATTACGACCTGCACCACCTGGATCCTCGGCAGGCCCGCGAGCGGATCGCCGAAGCCCTGCACGACCTGCAGCCGGAACACCACGCCAACGGCCGCTGCCATCGCATCCCCACCTGGTACGACCCGCAGGTGGGGCCTGACCTCGAACCGCTGGCGCAACGCAAGGGCATGCCGGTAGCTGAACTGATCAAGCGCCATAGTCAGCGCGAGTACCAGGTGTTCGCCCTTGGCTTCACGCCCGGCTTTGCCTTCATGGGCCTGGTAGAGGAGGCCCTGGCCAGCCCTCGACTAGCCACGCCTCGCAAGCGAATTGCGCCGGGTAGCGTTGGCATCGCCGAGCGCCAGACTGCCATTTACCCGGTGGCCTCGCCCGGAGGATGGAATCTGCTGGGGCGCACTCCGACCTGCCTGTTCGACCTCAAACTGGAAGGCTACAGCCTCTTGAAAGCTGGCGACCGCGTGCATTTCGAACCTGTCGATCACGCTGAATTCGTCCGCCTGGGCGGTGACGACACCCCGCTGGAGACTCCGCAATGACCGCAATGTCTGCGCTGCAAGGCCTGCGCATCGAAACCAGCACGCCCTTCATCCTCCTGCAGGACGGAGGTCGCTTCGGCTGCCGTCACCTGGGAGTAACCCAGGGAGGAGCACTCGACTGGGTCTCCATGAGCTGGGCCAACTGGATACTGGGCAACCCGCTGGATGCGGCGGTGGTGGAGATTGGCCTCGGTGGCTTCTCGCTGATCTGCCAGCAGGACGGCTGCCTGGCCCTTGCCGGTGCCGACCTCGGGGCGACCCTCGATGCCCAGCCGCTGCCGCTCTGGAGCCATTTCAGGGTGCGCCCCGGACAACGGCTGGCATTCGCCCATCCTCGACGGGGCGCACGCGCCTATCTGGCTGCACCCGGCGGATTTGTGGGTGAACCTCAGCTCGGTAGCCTGGCCTGCGTTGGTCGGGAGAACTTGGGCGGGTTGCATGCGGACGGCAAGGCGCTCGCGGCAGGTGACCAGCTCACCTGGCGCGGAGAAGCCGCCAAGCCGCGGGGCATACCGCGTGCGAGCATCCCTGATCTGGCTGGCGAGATTCATTTGGAGGTGATACTGGGTGCCCAGATCGGCGACTTCTCCGGCCAGAGTCTGTTCGATGCGTTCAACAGCGACTGGACTGTGGATACCCGCGCCGACCGGATGGGCGTGCGCCTGCTTGGCCCGGTGCTGCAGTGCAAGCGCCAATCGATGGTGTCCGAGGGGATCGGTCTGGGTGCCCTTCAGGTTCCGCCAGATGGCCAGCCCATTGCACTGCTCAACGACCGCCAGACCATCGGCGGGTACCCCCGCCTTGGCGCTCTCACGCCACTGGCAGTGGCGCGGCTCGCCCAATGCCTTCCAGGCACATCCTTGCGCTTCGCACCCACGGTACAGGAGGCGGCGTACCGGACGCACCAGCAGCGGTTGGCAACCTGGTGGGCTGATTGAACGCCTGGAGCACGACTCAAGTCTGGTTTGCCTGGTTGTGCCGCTAACAGGACCGCCTCTGGGCCGGGTAGGGAATGGGCGGACGTAGCCAAGGCCAGAATCTTCAGCATTCTGCCCGCGGCTTCAGTCCACCCGAATGCGCGCAGGTGCACATCACTTCGACTCGGTAATCCCGCGCCCTTTGGCCAGCGTCCACTCCAGCACCTTGATTGACAGCATGTCGCTGGCCTTGCCAAACGCGGTCACCACCTGCTCAGGCGATGTGCCGGCAGCGGGTTGGCGGACTTCGAAACGCTGGCTGGCAACAATACGCCGAGTCCCGCTTTGAACCAGGCGCGCATCCAGCAATACGTGGGCTTCCGGAGTGCCGGAGCGGTATTCGCTCTGGAAGGCGCGCAGATCACCAGTCAGCTCCAGATCGGCCTGCAGGCGGCTGTCATCACTGCTGACCTCCCCTACCCGCCCGTCGGCCAGAAATGCGTCGACCAGTCGATCCCGCACCAACACGGGCGCCCGGTCACTCCAGCGCGCACCTTTGTAGGCGCTGAGTCGATCCCCGGCAGGCGCCACTGCAATCCGGGTACTATCGAGCGTCTGACTGGCCTGCGGACGGCTCACCCTGAGGGACCAGTCGACAGCCTTCACCTGCACACGGGAGGGCGGATTGCTCGTCGGCAGAACGTAGACATCCAGTTCCTCGCGTTCGGGAAGGATCGAGCACGCGCCAAGCAAGCTGCTCACCAGCAGCACGCCAAGAGGAAAGATCCGCTTCATGGTTGGAACTCCTTGATGGTGTCACTGCGGAGCAAGTACCCCGCAGGGTCTGCCTCCAGGCGCTGGGAAAATGACCGCAGGGCCTCCAGCGTGTCGCGCAACTGGGCAATGGCCGGGCCCAGTTCGCCAATGCCTTTGAGTCCGCCGTCCAGCGCGTCGCGGTTGGTGTTTAGCAATTGCTCGATATTCCGGCTGCTGCGCTCGAGGGATGCCAACATCTCTCCGGCATTGGCCACTGCTTCGCGGCCATGACCATTGATGAGCGTATTGGCGTTGTGCATCAGTTCCGCAGCTTCGGCAGTTGCAGAGTTGATCTGCTTCAGGGTCTGGGCCAACTCATTCCGTTGGCCGTTGAAACTCGCAGTGGTCTGCTCAAGATTGGCGAGGGTCTCCGACACGCGTGCGATGTTGTCGCTGGAGAACAATTTGTTGGCTTGTTCCAACAGTGTCGTGATGCTGATCATCAGATCCTCGCCGCCGGCCATGAGGCGTGCAATGGGCGACGGGTCGGCGACAATCACCGGTCTTCTGCCATCCTTGCCTTGGAGCAAGGGGCTTGAGGGGGTGCCACCGTGCAACTGGATCACTGCCGTACCGGTAACGCCGGTGATGGACAGGCGTGCGCGGGTGTTTTCCTTGATCGGGGTAGCGCCGACGACACGGATGCGTGCCTTGACCTTGCGCGGGTCTTTCGTGTCCAGTCGCAACAACACGACTTCGCCGACCTTGATGCCGCTGTACTGCACCGCACTGCCCTTCGAGAGGCCACTTACGGCTTCGGTGAATATCACTTCGTACTCGCGGAACTCCCGGTCGGAACTGGACTTGCTCAGCCACAAGGCGAACAACATGGCGGCTCCGACCACCAGCACGGTGAACAGGCCGATCATGACGTGGTGGGCACGAGTTTCCATTCAAACACTCCCCGGCACGCGCGATGCGGCCTGCGCGGCCGCGCGACCGCGCGGTCCGTGAAAATATTCCTGGATCCAGGGATCGCCATTGGCGGCCACGACCTCCAGTCGATCGGCCACCAGAACGTGCCTCTTCGCCAGCACGGCGACCCTGTCGCAGATTGTGTAGAGAGTGTCCAGGTCATGGGTGACCAGGAACACACTGAGGCCAAGGGCATCCCGCAGCGTGCGGATCAGCTGGTCGAACGCAGCTGCGCCAATGGGGTCCAGCCCTGCTGTGGGCTCGTCGAGGAACAGGATGTCCGGGTCCAGGGCCAGTGCACGCGCCAGGGCGGCGCGTTTGATCATCCCCCCGGAAAGCTCGGTGGGGTATTTGTCCCCGGCCTCCACCGGCAAGCCGACCAGGGCCAGCTTCAGACGCGCAAGCCGTTCCGCAGAGGGACGATCCAGGCCCGCATGCTCAATCAACGGCAGTGCAATGTTTTCGGTAACGGTCAATGATGAAAACAAGGCGCCGCGCTGATAAAGGACCCCAAACCGACGTTCGAGTTGGGAACGCCGCACTAGTGGCAAGGCCAGCAACTCTTCACCAAATACCCGCACCGTACCGGCGTCGGGATGGCGCAGGCCGAGGATGCAACGCAGAAGCACCGACTTGCCGGTGCCCGAGCCGCCCACTACACCCAACACCTCACCACGCACAAGGTCGAGGTTGAGGTTCTCGTGCACTACCTGGGCTCCGAACTGGTTGCACAGTTCGCGCACTTCGATGATCGCTTCACCCGTCACCAGCCCACCTCCATGAGGAACAACGCGGCAATCGCATCCAGCACGATGACGACGAAAATCGACTGCACGACGCTGGAGGTGGTCCGTTCGCCCACCGACTGCGCGCTGCCGGTGACCTTGAAGCCCTCCAGGCAACCGATCACCGCGATCAGGAAGGCAAAAATCGGTGCCTTGCAGATGCCCACCAGGAAGTGCCTGAGTTCGATATTCTCCTGCAGGATCGACAGGTACATCGATGGAGAGATGTCCAATGCCAGGGCGCACACCACGGCACCGCCCACCATGCCACTGAGCATCGCGATGAAGGTCAGCATTGGCAATGCGATGAGCATGGCGAACACCCGGGGCAACACCAGCAGCTCCACGGGGCTGAGGCCCAACGTGCGAATTGCGTCGATTTCTTCGTTGGCCTTCATTGAGCCGATTTGCGCAGTGAACGCGCTCGCTGTGCGGCCGGCCATGAGGATCGCAGTGAGCAGCACGCCGAACTCCCGCAGGAACGAGAACGCCACCAGGTTGACGGTGTAGATGCTGGCCCCGAAGTCAGCGAGGATGGTCGCGCCGAGGAACGCCACCACCGCGCCGACGAGGAAGGTCAGCAACGCAACGATGGGCACGGCGTTGAGTCCGCTCTGCTCCAGGTGGGTAACCAGCGAGGTGATACGCCACCGGCCAGGCAGCAGAAGGATGGTGAACATCGAGCTAAGCACCACACCGGTGAAGCCCAGCAAGGCAAGCGCTTGTTCCCAGAGCCCCTGGACTGCCTTACCGATGTTTTCCAACAGTTCGATCAACGCCGAACGGCGCGGGGCCTTGGCCTCCTTGCCCCCTAGGGCCATGGCCGTGGCGACGGTTTGCAACAATGCACGCCGCTCCGCCGGCAGGTTGGGCATCGTCGCATCGAGGTCAGCCATGCGGCTGACCCCGAGCAGCTCCACGATCAGCGCTGCACCGGCCGTGTCCAGCGAGCCGAGGGCGCTGAGATCAACTGCTACACCGCTGCCAAGGCCACCGCGCGCAGTGTCCACTTGCTTCTGCAATGTGCTGTAGTGGGCAAGCGTCCAGTCACCGCCGATCTGCAGACCGGACTTTTGGGCGCTGATGAAAGGTTCCGTTGTCATGCAGGCAGCTTAGCTCCGGATTTTGGCAACCCATCGGAGAGCTTCAGCCTGACGCTCAGCGGCTCTCGATGTGTTGACCTGGGACTGAAAGCGGATCCGTGCACCACAAGTTACCCTCCTTGGCTATTCGGCAGACGGAAAATGATACCCGCACTGTCTGCGGTTGACGTAGCGTCACCTCTTACCGTCCCTCCCTGCCCACTCCTTGGAATTGTCTTCACACAACGTAGGACTCGACTTATGCCTTCACCGGACTGACTTTCAGCACGCAGGAAATTGTCTGGGTCTTACCGTCCCACAGATAGCGAAAATGTTGCCCCTGAACGGGCAAGGTCACCGCTGGAGGGCGGAAAGCAGCCACGCACTCATGCCCTGGCAAGCGCACACTGTTGTAGAGCAGCCCCCACTTCCCGGCGTTCCGCCACTGCCCGGCGACTGCCTGGCTGGCGCCGTAGCTCAGCGGGTCGGGATCATGCAGTTGGACAAGGCCGCGCACGTCGACCATAGGGCTCACCACTCGATTCACATAGGCCCGCATGGTGATCTCGATACTGGCCTCCTGGGTCGCCCGCCAGAATCGCTCCTGGTGATAACGCGTCTCGGCGATCGCAGCGTCGACGGAGTTGGCGCAGTAATAGACGCCGTAGGAACCGTCGGTAAAGCGGCTGGCGCGGCCGATGTGGGTGAACGGTGCCATTACTATTGTCGCCCCGGCACCGCTGACCCGATCCTCCGGCAGCACACGAGAAATCTCGCCTACCTGGTCACGCAAGCGGTCATTGGTCATGGCCTCGATGGCGTAAGCCAGTTCCAGGTCAGCCGGGTCCAATGTGTCTTCGAATATCGAGATCGGCGGGAACGAACTGTTGACCAGCCGATAGGCCTTACCCCACTCAGGCAGCAGCTCCGCGAGCAATTCCGTCATCAGCCCCGTACTCCGTCCAGGTAGCGGCGCACATCAGCTACGTCGACAACTTGCCCGCCCAGCATGTATTCCAGGGCGCTGCGCCCATTGAAAGGCGCAGCGCTGTTGGGTCTGTGCACCCACTCGTAGGCGCGTGCCTCCTGGTTGCTGAACAGGATTCGCAGGGCCTTGTGGATGCCCATCAAGTAGGAAATCCGCTCCAGCGTATCGTGGGGCAATCGCACGCTCGGCAGTTTCTTGTAGCTGAAGTAGGTCGTGTTGCCGATCGAGCCCAGCAGCGTGCGCTGCTGCTCCTTGGTGCAACCCCACTTGTCCATCAGGTTGAAGAAGAACTTGAGGGCGACACGCCCTGCATCGCCACTCTGGATTTCTAACGCGGGCGCTCTTGCAGGAATGCTCATGACAACTCCCCTGTCTGTTGGGTGGCTTCAGTTTACTCCGTATACGAACAATATAAACAATATTATTCATATGCGTATATCCCCATTTGATTTCCTTTCTTGTTCAGCTCGCACTTATCCTTAGCTGCTCATCGCTTGACCAACTCTTTTCCTTGGCGATTCGGAGATGCCTCTCTAGAATGTGGAACCAAGTTCCAGAAACAAAAAGAGGAAATCCAGATGCCTTCCGATTCACCCATTTCACGCTCGATGGAATGCGATGTCCTGATCATAGGTTCCGGCGCAGCAGGGCTCAGCGCGGCGGTAACGGCAGCCTTCCATGGACAGAAAGTGATCCTGGTGGAGAAAGACCCGGTGCTGGGGGGCGCAACCGCCTGGTCCGGCGGCTGGATGTGGGTGCCACGTAATCCGCTGGCTCGCCGCGCCGGAATTGAGGAAGACATCGAACAGCCGCGTACCTACCTGCGCAATGAGCTGGGCAAGCACTATCGTGCCGACCTGGTGGACGCCTTTCTCGAGGCCTGCCCGCACATGGTCGGCTTTTTCGAACAGCACACTGCCCTGCAATTCGTCGATGGCAATGGCATCCCCGACATGCATGGCAACACGCCCGGCGCCGCCACGGGCGGTCATCAAGTGATCGCAGCGCCCTTCGATGCCCGCGAAGTCGGCGCCCTGCTGCCGCGCCTACGCAAGACCATGCGCGAAACTTCGTTCATGGGCATGCCGATCATGGCCGGCGCTGACCTCGCCGCCTTCCTTGGCATGACCCGCTCGCTGCGTGCTTTCGCCTATGTGACCAAGCGTTTCGGTGCACATCTCTACCACTTGGCGCGCTATGGGCGAGCCATGCATCTGGTCAACGGTGTGGCGCTGGTGGGGCGCCTGGCCAAGTCTGCCGACGACCTCGGCGTGCGTATGCTCGAGTCAGCACCGGCCAAGCGACTGCTCGTCGAGGATGGCAGGGTGTGCGGCGCAGTGATCCAACATGCGGGCGCGGAGCTGAGCATTCGTGCCAAAGCCGTGGTATTGGCCGCTGGTGGTTTCCCTAACGACCCAGAACGGCGTAAGGCGATGTTCCCGCGCGATGCCAGCGGGTACGACAACCTGGCACTGCCACCCAGCGCCTGCTCCGGCGACGGTTTGCGCCTCGGCGAAGCCGTTGGTGGCCTGGTGGCCGATGACCTGAAATCACCCGTAGCCTGGGCACCAGTTTCCAAGGTGCCCTACCCCGATGGCAGCGTTGGCCACTTCCCCCACATCATCGATCGCGGCAAGCCGGGTGTGATCGGCGTATTGAGGAACGGCAAACGCTTTGTCAACGAAGCCGGCGGTTACTACGACTACGTGTCGGCCATGGTGGAGGCTGTTCCCGAAGGCGAAGAAGCCTGCTCCTGGTTGATTTGCGACCACCGTTTCCAACGCCGTTTCGGCCTTGGCTTCGCCCGTCCTGCGCCCATCCCGCTGTGGCCATACGTGCGTAATGGCTACCTGATGCGTGGCAACTCCATCGAGCAGCTTGCTGGCAAATGCGGCATCGATCCCGTGGAGCTGGCCAACACAGTGGCCGAGTTCAATCAGCATGCGCGCAAGGGTGAAGATCCGCTGTTCGGTCGCGGGTCCACCCCGTTCAATCGCAGGAGTGGTGATCCTCTGCATAACGGCCCCAATCCCTGCGTTACACCCATCGAGCAAGGGCCGTTTTATGCGGTGAAGGTCCAGCCCGGCTGCTTCGGCACCTTCGCCGGCCTGCGCACTGATAGTCAGGCTCGCGTTCTGAATGCAGACGGCCAGGCCATTACCGGCCTCTATGCCGCGGGCGCGGACATGGCCAGTGTATTGGGCGGGCACTATCCGTCGGGCGGGATCAATCTGGGTCCGGCAATGACCTTTGGCTACATTGCCGGATGCCATATTGCTGGCGTGCCGGTCGAGAGCCGAGATATTCCCGCGGCGAATTCAGCCTTTCCCCGAGCATGAAAAAAAGCCGCCAGGATGCGTGGTCCTGGCGGCGTCCAGCCTGCGGTGAATCAACCTTCCAGCGATTCGACCCCAAGCTCATCCCACACGGCCTCAGCCAGGTGGAAGGTAGCGTTGGCTGCGGGAATACCGCAGTAGATGGCGCTCTGCATGATCACTTCCTTGATCTCGTCGCGGGTTACACCATTGTTCTTGGCCGCGCGCAGGTGCAACGTCAGCTCGCCTTCGCGATTCATGCCGATCAGCATGGCGATGGTGATCAGGCTGCGGGTGTGCCGAGGCAGACCGGGCCGCGTCCAGATGTCGCCCCAGGCATGCCGGGTGATCATCTCCTGGAATTCTTCGTTGAACGGCGTCAGGTTCTGCAGGCTGCGGTCTACGTGGGCGTCGCCCAGCACGGCACGGCGTACCTGCATGCCGGCCTCGTAGCGTTCTTTCTCGTCCATCTTCGACTCCATGGATCAGGTGCCCTGTAGGAACGAGCTTGCTCGCGAAGCCCTTCTGTTCGCGACATTCGCGAGCAGAGCTCATTCCTACACAAGAGGCGCAATCAGGCGGTCAGGAAATCCATCACACGGCGGGTGAACAGCTCACCGGCTTCGACATTGGACAGGTGCGCAGCGTGGAACTCCACCAGGTCGGCGCCGCGGATGTGCTCCTGCATGAAGCGACCGTGCTCGGTCGTCGTCACGGGGTCGGCGTCGCCGCAAACCACGAGCGTCGGCGCGACGATGCTGCCCAGCTGCTCTCGGTAATCGGCATCGCGTACCGCCGCGCAGTTCGCGGCGTAGCCTGCAGGCGAGGTCTGAGCCAGCATGCCGACGATGGGTTCGACCTTGGCGGGCTGGGCTTTCGCGAACTCAGCGGTGAACCAACGGGAGATGGAGGCATCGCGCAGATCGCGCATGGCCTGGGCGCCGCCCGCCAGCACGGTGTCGATGCGCGGATTCCAGACTTCCGGGCTGCCGATCTTGGCGGCGGTATTGCACAGCACCAGACGTTCGATACGCCGGGGGGCATTGATGGCCAGCCACTGGCCAATCAGGCCGCCCATGGAAAGACCACAGAAACTCACCTTGGCGATGTCCAGCGCATCCAGCAAGGCCAGCACGTCACGGCCCAGTCGTTCGATGCTGTAGGGGCCTTCGCTGACCAGCGACTGCCCGTGGCCACGAGTGTCGTAGCGCAGCACGCGGAACTGCTCGGTGAATGCCGGGATTTGCTCATCCCACATGTGCAGGTCGGTGCCCAGCGAGTTGGACAGGACCAGAACCGGCGCACCGGCCGGGCCTTCGAGCAGGTAGTTCAGGTCGCCATCGGCGAGGGTTACGGCAGGCATGCAAGTCTCCTAACGCGAGAAATCTTGGTGTTCGGTAATGGCCCGGTCCACCCAGCGGCGGGCCTGGCCAAGGTAATGTGCAGGGTCGAGCAGACGGTCGAGATCAGCGGCCGACAATTGCGCGGTCACCTCGGCATTGGCACCAAGCACCTTGCGCAGGTGCGCGCCCTCCTTCACCGCCTGTCTGCAGCACTGCTCGATCAGGTGGTGCGCGGCATCGCGGCCGATGCGCTGGGCCAGGGCGATGCTCACCGCCTCGGCCAGCACCAGACCCTGGGTCAGATCGAGGTTACGGCGCATGCGCTCGGCATCCACTTCCAGTCCCGGCACTACCAGCAACGCCTGATGCAGCGCGCCGGATACGAGGCAGCAGAGCTCAGGCAAGGTTTCCCACTCGGCATGCCAGAGGCCCAGGCTGCGCTCGTGCTCCTGCGGCATGGCGGCGAACATGGTGGAGATCAATCCCGGTGCACGGGTAGCGGCGCCGATCAGCACAGCCGCGCTGACCGGGTTGCGCTTATGCGGCATGGTGGACGAACCGCCCTTGCCCGGCGCGGAAGGCTCGAACACTTCGCCGGCCTCAGTCTGCATCAACAAGCTGAGGTCACGGCCCAGCTTGCCGAGACTGCCGGCGATCAGCCCCAGCAGGCTGGCGAATTCCACCAATCGGTCACGCTGGGTATGCCACGGCTGGTCAGGGAGGTTAAGGTCGAGCTCACGGGCCAGGGCCTCGGCCACCGGCCAGGCCTGATCGCCCAGGGCAGCCAGGCTGCCAGACGCGCCGCCGAACTGCAGGCACAGCAGGCGTGGCTTGAGTTCGAGTAGACGCTGACGATGACGGGTAATGGCGCCCAGCACACCGGCGAGCTTCATTCCCAGGGTCACGGGTGTGGCCTGCTGCAACCAGGTGCGGCCCGCAAGCGGGGTTTCCGCATAGCGTTGCGCTTGCACGGCCAGGGCCTCGGCCAGCTGCGCCAGATCCTGCTCGATGAGTACGATGGCAGCGCGCAGTTGTAGCACCAGACCGCTGTCCATGGCGTCCTGGCTGGTGGCTCCTAGGTGAATGTAACGCTCGGCCTCAGCACTGCTGGCAGCCACGCGCTTGCCTAACGCCTTGATCAGTGGAATGGCGGAGTTGCCCGCGCTGGTAATGGCCTGGGCCAGGGCGATGAAGTCATAGCCATCGGCGCTGCAGGCAGCCGATATGGGTGCCACGCAATCTTGTGGCACCAGTCCCACGCTTGCCTCGGCGCGAGCCAGCGCGGCTTCAAAATCCAGCATGCCCTGCACCCGGCCATGGTCGGAAAACACCGCGCGCATGGCCGGTTGGGTGAAGTAGGGATCGAAGAGTTGGTTGCTCGGGCTGTTCAAGCCAGTGCTCCAAAATGCGGAAAGTGGGCGTGTCCGCCAATTGTAGAGGCAACCGCACTTGTAGGAGCGAGGGGGACACCGAGTTCTTGCTCGCGAACAGGCACTCTCGCCGTTGATCCGCGAGCAAGCCCGCTCCTACAGGTTCGTAGCTCCGCTAGCAGGCCATAGAAGACACGATCACACGCGCTCGATGGCAAGAGCGAGTCCCTGACCTACGCCCACGCACATGGTCGCCAAGCCTTTCTTGCCGCCGGACTTCTCCAACTGGTGCAAGGCAGTCTGGACCAGACGCGCACCGCTGGCACCCAGCGGGTGGCCGAGGGCGATGGCGCCGCCATTGGGGTTGACCTTGTCGCTGTCGTCGGCGATGCCGAGTTCACGCATCACAGCCAGCCCTTGTGCGGCGAAGGCTTCGTTCAGCTCGATCACGTCGAAATCGCCGATAGACAGGTTCAGGCGCTCCATCAGCTTGCGGACTGCCGGCACCGGGCCGATGCCCATTACTCGCGGGGCAACGCCGGCGCTGGCCATGCCGAGCACTTTCGCGCGCGGGGTCAGGCCGTGTTTCTTCACCGCTTCAGCGGAGGCCAGGATCAGCGCCACAGCACCGTCGTTGACGCCCGAGGCGTTGCCGGCTGTAACGGTTTTTTCCGGGCCATTGACCGGCTTCAGCCTGGCCAGTGCTTCGAGGGTGGTGTCCGGACGCAGGTGCTCGTCCTGATCGACCACGGTCTCGCCCTTCTTGCCCTTGATCACCACAGGGACGATTTCTTCGGCGAAGAAGCCTTCGGCCTGGGCGCGACCGGCGCGTTGCTGGCTGCGCACGGCAAAGGCGTCCTGGTCTTGACGACTCACCTTGTAATCATCAGCGACGTTGTCAGCAGTCTGCGGCATGGCGTCGACGCCGTACTGGGTCTTCATCAGCGGATTGATGAAACGCCAGCCGATGGTGGTGTCCTCGATCTTCTGGTTGCGGCCAAAAGCGCTGTCAGCCTTGCCCATGACGTAAGGAGCGCGGGACATGGACTCCACGCCGCCGGCAATCGCCAGTTCCATCTCGCCCGAGGCGATGGCACGGAACGCGGTGCCCACTGCATCCATGCCCGAGGCACAGAGTCGGTTCAGCGTCACGCCGGGCACGCTGTCCGGCAGGCCGGCCAGCAGTAGCGCCATACGGGCGACGTTGCGGTTGTCCTCGCCAGCCTGGTTGGCGCAGCCGAGGAACACTTCATCGAGCAGGTCCCACTGGACCTGCGGGTTGCGTTCGACCAGTGCCTTGATCGGGACAGCAGCCAGATCGTCGGCACGTACCGGGGCCAGGGAGCCGCCGAAGCGGCCGATGGGCGTGCGGATGGCGTCGCAGATATAGACCTCGCGGCTCATTCCTCACCTCCCTGCTGGCCATGGGCGGCGGCAGTGCGGGCTTCGAGGGCACGCAGTGCATTCAGCTCGGTGTCGTTCGGAGCCAGGGTCTCGCCCACCACCGGTGCGAAGCGGATCGCCCAACCAGTGGCTTCGATCACTTGCTCGCGGGTGATGCCCGGGTGCAACGAGGTAACGATGAATTCGTTGGTGCCGGCTTCCGGCTCCATGATGCAAAGGTCGGTGATGATCGCCACCGGGCCTTTGCCCGGCAGGCCAAGTTGCTTGCGATGGTCGCCGCCTTCGCCATGGCCGACCGAAGTGATGAAAGCCAGCTTGTCGACGAAGGTGCGGTGCGACTGCTTGAGGATGATCAGCACTTCCTTGGCGGAGCCTGCGATCTCCGGGGCACCGCCGGCGCCGGGCAGGCGTACTTTCGGCTGATGGTAGTCACCGATCACGGTGGTATTGATGTTGCCGAAGCGGTCCACCTGGGCGGCACCGAGGAAGCCGACGTCGATGCGACCACCTTGCAGCCAGTAGCGGAAGATCTCACCAGTGGGCACCACGGTGTCAGCGGTTTCGGCCAGCTCGCCGTCACCGATGGACAGCGGCAGCACTGTTGGCTTGGCGCCGATGGGGCCGGATTCATAGATCAGTACCACATCGGGGGACGAGGTCAGGCGCGCCAGGTTGGCAGCCTTGGACGGCAGGCCGATGCCGACGAAGCAGACGGCGCCGTTCTTCAGGCGACGGGCAGCGGCAACGGTCATCATTTCATTGGTGGTGTAGGCGCTCATCACTTGGCCTCCGCAATCTTGGCTTTGGCGATTTTTTCCTGGAATTGGGCGAAATCCTTGGTGCCACGGATGTACTCGTTGATCCAAGCCGTGAAGGTTTCGCGGTCGCGGGCAATCGGGTCCCAGGCCTGGTAGAAGCGATTGTCCCGCTCGTAGTAGCCATGGGCATAGGACGGATGGGCGCCACCGGGAACATGGCAAACAGCGGCCAGGGCCCAGGTCGGCAGCACGCAGGCGTTCATCGGCGCGTTCAGGTCATCGACGATTTCTTCCACGGTGACAATGCAGCGCTTGGCCGCCAGGGCCGCTTCCTTCTGCACGCCGAGGATGCCCCAGAGCAGCACGTTGCCCTTGCGATCGGCCTTCTGCGCGTGGATCACGGTCACGTCCGGGCGTACCGAAGGCACGGCAGCCAGCACTTCACCGGTGAACGGGCAGGTAACGGTCTTGATCAGCGGGTTGACCTTCGGCAGGTCGGAGCCGGCATAAGCACGCAGAACGGCGAACGGCAGGCCCGAGGCACCGGCCACATAGGAGTTGGCCAGGTCGGCGTGGCTGTGCTCTTCGATCTCCAGAGCGTGCGGCCACTGCTTTTCCACCGCGTCGCGCAGACGATGCAGCGAACCGACACCAGGGTTTCCACCCCAGGAGAACACCAGCTTCTTCGCACAGCCAGCCCCAATCAGCAGGTCATAGACCAGGTCGGGGGTCATGCGCACCAGGGTCAGGTCCTTCTTGCCCTGGCGAATGATTTCGTGGGAAGCGGCAGTAGGAATCAGGTGAGTGAAACCTTCGAGGGCAACGGTGTCGCCGTCGTTGATGAAGCGTTCGACCGCTTCGCGGAGAGAGAGGAGTTCAGCCATGGTCGATCTCGTGTTGTTATCCAGGGCGATGGAGCGCCGGGTGATGAAAAAGTAACCTCCCCCTGCCCCCCAAACAATCCGATAATCGACTATTAGTGCGATTACCGAACAAATGTATGCCTTGCTACCGACTATCCCTTTCGTGTGCTGGTGCAGCTTTTCCTGTGGGGGAGAATTCATTCGCCAAGCAGACTGAAGGCCTGCCAGGAATGCCACCATGGGTCAGCTGCGCTGCCCTTAGCGAATGAATTCGCTCCTCAAGGAAGAGAAAAACGCTCACGCTCGGCCGTTCAGGTCTCTTCTAGCAACTCCGCCATCCGCTGCGCCAACTGCCGTTGCCCGGCCAGGCGCTGATTGATGCGCTCGACTATCTCCACCCGGGCCGCAGCGCCGGTACGCATGTCACCCATGGCCTGCAGGGCTGCGGCAGATTTCTCCAGCCCCGCGCGCGCGGAGCTGCTCACGTGCTCCATGCCTGCTCTCGCGTCGATTGCCGCCTTCTGCAGGCCTTCTGCGATCTGGCGAATCTGCCCGCTGGATTCGTTGGCCCGCAGGGAAAGATTGCGCACCTCGTCCGCCACCACCGCGAAACCTCGCCCGTTGCTACCTGCTCGAGCGGCTTCGATGGCCGCATTCAACGCCAGCAGGTTGGTCTGTTTGGCGATGTCCTGGATGCTGCCCACAATGGCGCCAATGCGCATGGACTGGCTGCCCAGTTCGTTGAACACTTGCCCGATATGCGTCATGTAGGTGTCCAGTTCGCCTATTGCCCCAGCCGTGGCCTGCATACTCTCGGCACCGAGTTGCACTTTTTCGCCAGCGGTTCGGGCCAGTGCATTGGCGTACTGCATGTCCTGCTCACTTTGCAGGATGGCATCAAGCAGCTGGCCAAGCGGTGCACGGAGATGATCGGTAGCCGCGGGGTGCTGCAACTCTGCCTGCGTGGCTATCAGCGGCATGGGATCTGGCAATGGTTCGGATACGTACACCTCTACCGGGACCTCAATGATCTCGGCGGGGTGCCAGTGGTAAAGCAGCCCGGCAACGGCGTTGCCGGCCAGGGCCAGACCAAGCAGCCAGGCGGGGCCCAGCAGGATCGCGGCGATACAAAGCAGTCCGCCACTGCAAAGCAGCATTGCGGCCAGGGGTTTACGGGACATCGGGGAACTCCTTGTAGGTTGTAACCCCATGGGAGCGAATTCATTCGCGAAGGTGATTCCCGGGTAGACCTTCTTTCTGCTATCGCGAATGAACTCACTCCCACAAGACACAACGTCGTGCCTATCAGAACAGCGTCCAGGTGTAGCTGAGGATCAGCCGGTTCTCGTCGATGTCGGTGCGGTAATTGGAACGGGCAGTGACGTTGCGCACGCGAACTCCAAGGCCTTTGAGCGTGCCGCTCTGGAAGGCGTAGCTGATGTCCAGGTCGCGCTCCCAGTCCTTGCCTTCGTAACCCAACCCCGTGTCGACATTGTCTCCGGTGATGTAGCGCGTGCTGGCCACCAGGCCGGGCACGCCAAGGGCGGCGAAGTCGTAGTCGTAGCGAGCCTGCCAGGAGCGTTCGTCGGCCGAGGCGAACTCGTAAGTCGGCACCTCGTTACCCAGGGGGCTGACGTTGGCGAACACGCGCGGGAAGGCACTGTCCCCGTACATCGCCTGATAGCCGATAAAGAAGGTGTGGCCGCCACGCTTGGCCGACAGCAGTGAGAAGAACGCCTGGTTATCGATGGCGCCGATCAGATGCTTGCCGTCTTCGCTAGCGTCGTAATAGCCAACGTTGGCGCCGAACACCCAATCCCCCATTGGCTCGCTGTGCTTGAGACCGAAGAAGCGTTGGTCGTAGAGGTCTTCCAGCTGCGCATACCAGGCGCTCAAGGTGGTGCGGTTAGCGTTGAAGGCGTAGTCGGCGCCGGCGTAGTTGAAGGCATCGCTCGACGCCTGGCGTTGGGGCTTGTGGCCGAGCATGGCCTGCATCTTGTCATCCCCGGCTTCGTTGCGCAGGCTGGTGGAGGTCAGATGGCCGCCCTGCAAGGTCAGCCCCGCGATCTCATTGGAGACGAGGCTGGCTCCCTGATAGGTCGGCGGCAGTAGGCGAATATCGCTGAATACCAGTACCGGCAGGTTCGGCTGCAGCTCGCCTACCTTCAGCTCGGTCTTCGACAGCCGGGTCTTCAGCGCCACGCCCAGGCGGCTGTATTCGTCAGCTGCCTCACCATCCTGCTGAACCGGAAGCAGCCCGGTTTTGACCCGCCCTCTCCCGCTGTCCAACTTGATGCCAAGCTGGCCGATGGCGTCCAGACCGAAGCCGACCGGCCCTGGCGAGTAGCCGGACTTGAAGTTGAGGATGAAGCCTTGGGCCCACTCTTCGGCCTTGGACTGCTCGGGCCCGCGGATATCCGAGTAATCGCGGCTGAAGTAGTAGTTCCGGGCTTGCAGGGTGGCGGTCGAGTCAGCAATGAAACCCGATTCAGCGGCCTGGGAAAGCGCGGGGAAACCAGCGGACACGCCGGCGGACAGCACTACACACAGCTTGCTTGCGTTGTATTTCATGTCACCACTCTTGTTTTTATAGGGACGAAACTCCCCCTACCCTGGAAACGGTTGGTTGAACCGGGCCCTGGGGCATGCACGCAAGGGGGGAAAGACTGGCGCGGGCTGCGGACAGCTCCCGCAGGGATCCCGCGCCGGGTACAGCGAACTAGCGGTCGGCCTCCAAAGCCTCCGTGTCATCGGGTATCGTTCTGGGCGCTGTTCGCACGGTGAGCAGCAGGTGTGCGGCCAAGCCGAAGATCAGCCCCCAGAACGCGGCCGACAGCCCCAGGAAGGACATGCCGGAGGCCGTCACCAGGAAGGTGATCAGCGCTGCCTCCCGGTCATCGGGCACAGCCATCGAGCCGGCCAGCGCTCCCGCAATCGCGGCGAACAGGGCCAGGCCCGCCAGAGCCGCAATCAGCTCATTGGGAAAGGCGCTGAAGATCGACACCAGCGTGGCACCGAAGATACCCAGCACCAGGTAGAACACTCCGCCGGCCACACCGGCGATGTAGCGCTTGCCTTTATCTTCGTGCGCTTCGCGGCTGGTGCAGATGGCGGCAGTGATGGCTGCCAGGGTCAGACCGTGGCAACCAAAGGGGGCCAACAGGAGACTGCCCAGACCGCTGGCAGAAATGATCGGGCTGGCCGGCGTTGCATAACCGTGGTTCCGAAGTACTGCAACACCCGGCACGAACTGCCCGGTCAGCGCAACCATTACCAGCGGCAGGGCGATGTTGAGTAGCCCGTGCCAGCTGAACTCCGGCGCGATCCACCTGGGAGTGGCCAGACCGATCACCAGCGCCGAGCTATTCAACTCCCCGGAGTTGGCGGCGATAACGCAACCCACCACCAGAACTGCCATCACCGCATAACGCGGCGCCAGCCGGCGGAACAGCAGGTAGGTCACGAACATGGCCAGCACCATGACCGGCTTGTCCTTCAGCGAAACGAACAGTCGTGTACCGAAGCTGAACAAGATACCCGCCAGCATGGCCGCCGAAATGGCGGCCGGCAGCTTGCCGACGATACGGTCGAAGGCACCGGACAGCCCCACCAGCACGATGATGCCGTTGGCGAGGATGTAGGCGCCCACCGCTTCGTTCGGGCTGATACCCGGCAGCATCGATACCAGCAAGGCGGAGCCCGGCGCTGACCAGGCGATCACCACAGGGACCTTGAAGCGCAGGCTCAGGACAATTCCCAGCACACCGCTGCCGATGGAAATCGCCCACACCCAGGAGGACAGTGCCTCAGCCGACATCCCGGCACTTTTGGCCGCCTGAAAGACGATCACCAGCGGCCCGGCATAGGAAATCAGCGTCGCGATGAAACCAGCCACCAACGCCGACAACGAAAGGTCCTTCATCAAACTGCGCATGCTTCCTCCAAGGCCCTGGCGTTCTTCAGGTACAGCGCTGGATCAACCCTGCGCTTCAGCCGCTGTGGCCAGCGGAGCCTGCTGTAGCTGGCGATGGTAAACCAAGCACATAGCCACGGCTGCAACGGCACCCGGAATTGCGAAGGCCATGAAGTTCAGTTGCAGCGGCAGGTTGATACCGAGCAGCGCGCCCCCCAGCAGCGGGCCGACGATTGCGCCATTACGGCCGATACCCGAAGCCCAACCGAGACCGGTGGAACGGAACGCCAGCCCATAGAACTGCGCGGCGGTGGCATACAGCAGGATCTGCGTGCCGATGGTGGTGGCGCCGGCAATACCGATCAGCAGGTAGAGCACCGGCGTCGGGCTCTTGAAGCCCAGCAGGCTGATGGACACCGCGGCAACAATGAAGAAGCCAGCCACGACCCTCGGCAGATTGAAGCGATCGCCAAGAAATCCGCCGGCAATGGCGCCGAACATCCCGCCGAAATTGAGTGCCAGCAGGAACGACAGGCTTGAACCCAAGCTGTAGCCCGCGTTGGCCATCAGCTTCGGCAGCCAGGAGCTCAGTGCGTAGACCATCAGCAGACAGCAGAAAAACGCGACCCAGATCATCAGGGTTTGCAGCGCGCGCCCTTCGCGGAACAGTTCCAGTACCGGCGCACCCTGGGTTTTCACCTCGGTGAGTTCCAAGCGGTCGTCATCATGCAATTCACGCTGTGGGTCGACCCGCTTGAGGATCGCGCGAGCCTGCTCCACGCGGCCCTGGCGCAGCAGGAAACCCACAGACTCAGGCAGGAAGTACAGGACCAGCGGCAGGAGCAGCAACGGCAGCAAGGCGGCGAAAAACATCGCTTCCCAGCCAAAGCGCGGCAACATGTAAATGCCGACACCCGCCGACAGCATGCCGCCCAGCGAGTAACCGCTGAACATGATGGCAACCAGGGTGCTGCGCAGCTTTTTCGGTGCGTACTCATTCATCAGCGCCACCACATTGGGCATCAGCCCGCCGATGCCCAGGCCCGCCATGAAGCGGCAGATACCGAACTCCGTGGGGTTGCTGGTGAAACCGTTGAGCACCGTAAACCCACTGAACAGCACGAAGCAGATGGCGATGCCCTTCTTACGGCCGATCTTGTCGGCGAGCGAGCCGAAGACCAGGGCGCCGAACATCATGCCAAACAGCGCGTAGCTGCCCAGCGCCCCCGCCTCCAGCGGAGACAGGCCCCACTCTTTCATCAGGACGGGCAGGACCACGCCGTAGATGAACAAGTCATAGCCGTCGAAGATGAGCAGGAGCGCACACCAGCACATCACCATCCAGTGAAAGCCGGTAAAGCGCGCGTTATCGATGATCTCGTGTACGTCGATTTTTCGCATGGCATCTGTCTCTTGTTTTTGTTGTGTAGAAACCGCTGGGATGGGCGCGTGACGGTGCCCATTTGTGAGCCTGCAGGATGGGTTGAGCGGAGCGATACCCATCACATCGGCATCGATGGGTATCGCGTTGCTCAACCCATCCTACGAGGGAGCATTCAGCCCAGGTCACCTCCGCCTACAGGTAGGGTTACACCGGTGATGTAGGACGCTTCGTCCGAGGCCAGGAAGAGAATCGCGCCAGCCTGTTCGTCGATGGTGCCGTAGCGTTTCATCAGACTGCTGTCGATCGTCTGGTCGACGATCTGCTGGTACCAGCCCTTCTCCTGTGCGCTTTGCTCGGCGGTATTGCGCGGGATGCGTCGCGGTGGCGCTTCGGTGCCACCAGGCGCAGTCGCATTGACGCGAATGCCGCGCTCGGCGTTCTCGAACGCCAGGCAGGCAGTCAGCGCATTCACTCCGCCCTTCGCTGCGCCATAAGGCACGCGGTTGACCCCGCGAGTGGCGATTGACGAGACATTGACGATCGCGCCTGCACCCTGTTCCAGCATGTAGGGCAGCACCGCGTGGCAGCACCAGAGCGTGGGAAACAGCGAGCGACGCACTTCGGCCTCGATCTCGTGTTCCTGGTAGTGCTCATAGGGCTTGGCCCAGATGGTGCCGCCAACATTGTTGATGAGGATATCCAGGCGGCCGAAGCGCTCCACCGCGGCGGCAGCCACACGATGGCACTCGACGAACTGCTCGAGGTCGGCGGTCAGCGCCAGCAGCTGGGCATCGGGACCCAGTTGGTCGGCCAGCTCGAAGACCAGCTCGGAGCGGTCCACGGCTACGACCCGCGCGCCCTCCTCCGCCAGCCGCTCGGCGACACGGCGGCCGATGCCTTGGGCAGCGCCGGTGACCAGCGCGACTTTGTTCTGGAATCTGTTGCTCATGGCAGCCTCTTGAAAATGGCTCGTAACCTATACGGTGTCTGTACGAGCGAGCTTGCTCGCGAATAGCTCCGCGCGAGGCGGTTCGCGAGCAAGCTCGCTCCTACAAGACGTGCGTTAGATCGAGGGCATTCGCTTACGCCGCTGAAGCAGCGAACTTCTCGTAATAGAAATTCGCCGGCTGGATGCCCTGCTCGCGGATGAACTGGTTCACCGACTCCACCATGGGCGGCGGGCCGCACAGATAGACGTCCACATCGCCCTCGTTGAGGTGCTTGGGCTCGATGTGATGTGTCACATAGCCTTTCTGCGGGTAGCTGCTTGCGGGGCTGGACACGCAGGCGCTGTAGGTGAAGTTGGGAATACGCGTGGCGAACGCCTCAAGTTTGTCCATCTCCACCAGATCAAAGTCGTGCGTCACGCCGTAGATCAGGTGCAGCGGGTGCTCGCTGCCCTGCTCTGCGATCTTTTCCAGCATTGCAGTGAAGGGCGCCAGGCCAGTGCCACCGGCCAGCAGCAACAGCGGGCGACGGATGTCGCGCAGGTAGAAGCTCCCCAGCGGGCCGGCCAGGGTCATGCTGTCGCCCGCCTTGGCCAAGCTGGTGAGGAAGCTGCTCATCAGACCGCCCGGCACATTGCGGATCAGGAAGCTGACTTCGCCATCCTTCTGCAGGGAGCTGAAGGAATAAGCGCGGGTCTGCTCACTGCCCGGCACCTTGAGGTTGACGTATTGCCCCGGCAGGAATGCCAGCTTGCTCAAGGATTCGCCCTTGATCGACAGCGCGATGGTGCTGTCGGACAACTGGCGTACCTCGCTGATGCTGGCCTCGAAACTCGCCTGCTGAGTCTTGCATACGTCGGAGGACGCCGGCACACGCACCACGCAGTCGCTCTCGGCGCGCATCTGGCAGGTCAGCACGTAGCCTTGCTCGGCTTCCTCTTCGCTCAGTGCATCTTCGATGTAGTCCTGGCCCATGTCATAACGGCCTGCTTCGGCGAAGCACTTGCAGGTGCCGCAGGCGCCATCACGGCAATCCAGCGGGATGTTGATGCCCTGGCGGTAGGCCGCATCGGCCACGGTTTCGCCGGCGCTGGCGTCGATGAAACGGGTGACGCCATCTTCGAAATTCAGTGCGATCTTGTGGGACATGGCGGCCACCCTAGATGTGGTAGATATCGATGACTTGGCGGACATAGTCGTTCTTCAGAACCACCTTCTTGGCCTTGATCAGCGGGCTCTCGCCGCGCACATCGAGGGTGTAGAAGCTGGTGCCGAAGTAGCTGTCCACGGTCTTGTAGCGGAAGCTCAAGGTGTGCCAGTTGAAGCGCAGCTTGCACAAGCCGTCGGCGACTTCGAGGATCTCGATGTTGCTGATGTTGTGCGAAGTACGGGTGTCCGGCATGGTCGCGCTGGAGCGGTCGGTCTTGATGCGGAATACCCGGTCTTCCAAACCGCCACGGCTGCCGTACCAGATCAGCGAAATTTCGGTCTGGGGGTCGACGGTCAGCTCGTCGTTGTCGTCCCAGGATGGCATCCAGAAGCTCGCGTCAGCCGCGTAGAGCTCCAGCCAGTTGTCCCAATCCTTGTCGTCCAGATAGCGCGCTTCGCGGTAGAGAAAGTCGCGCACGGCGTCGTAGGAGATGCTCATTGCACGGCCTCCACGGGGATCAGTTGCTGCTCGGCGGCGGCGGCCTTGAGCATGGTTTCCTGCCAGTACTTGTGCTGCAGGACGAAGAGGCCTTCGTCCTCGGTGCGTACGCCGGACAGCAGCGGGTGCAGGTCGATTTCCTGGGCAGCAGCGTCGGCGCCTTCCACCCAGTGCTCGGCACCGCGGGACATGTCGTTCCAGCCACGGTTGCCCTGGTAGCCCATCTGGCAGGAGCGGAACTCCTCCAGGTCGTCCGGAGTGGCCATACCGCTGACGTTGAAGAAGTCTTCGTACTGGCGGATGCGCTTGGCGCGGGCATCACTGCTCTCGCCCTTCGGCGCGATGCAGTAGATGGTGATTTCGGTCTTGTCGACGGAGATCGGCCGCGCGATACGGATCTGCGAGCTGAACTGGTCCATCAAGTAGACGTTCGGGTACAGGCATAGGTTGCGCGAATTCTCGATCATCCAGTCAGCCCGGGCCCGGCCGAAGTCCTGGGCCAGTTCGTCGCGACGCTCGTAGAGCGGGCGATCCTCGGGGTTGGCCCAACGAGTCCAGAGCAGCAGGTGGCCGTGGTCGAAGGAGTAGAAGCCCCCGCCGTTCTTGGCCCAGCTTCCCGCGCTCATGGTCTTGATCTCTTCGCCCGCCTCGCGCTGCTTGCGCTGGTTCTGGGTGGCGGCGTAGTTCCAGTGCACAGAGCTCACGTGGTAACCGTCAGCGCCGTTCTCAGCGGTCAGCTTCCAGTTGCCTTCGTAGATATAGCTCGAGGAACCGCGCAGGACTTCCAGGCCTTCCGGCGACTGGTCGACGATCATGTCGATGATCTTGGCGGACTCGCCCAGGTGCTCGAGCAGAGGCTTCACATCAGGGTTCAGGCTGCCAAAGAGGAAGCCGCGATAGGACTCGAAACGAGCAACTTTGGTGAGGTCGTGGGAACCTTCGCAGTTGAAACTGGACGGGTAACCAGCCTCGGCCGGGTCTTTGACCTTGAGCAGCTTGCCGGAGTTGTTGAAGGTCCAGCCGTGGAACGGGCAGGTATAGGAGGAGCGGTTACCGCTCTTGTGCCGGCAGAGCATGGCACCACGGTGGCTGCAGGCATTGAGGAAGGCATTCAGCTCACCATCCTTGTTGCGCGCGATGAAGATCGGCTGGCGCCCCATGGTGGTAGTGAGGAAGTCATTCTTGTTGGGGATCTGGCTCTCGTGGGCGAGATACAGCCAGTTACCTTCGAAGATGTGTTTCATCTCCAGTTCGAACAGACGCGGGTCGGTGAACATCTCCCGCTTGCAGCGGTAGACACCCTTTTCCTTGTCTTCTTCAAGCAGCGAATGAAGGAACTCGAATCCCAAGGACATGGCCAGGGCCTCCGTTGTTATTGTTCAGGCCAGGTCAGGTTAGGGATGCGAGGGGACGGGCAATATCCGCTTTTTGCAGATCGCTATCCGTTTTGTGCAGAGTGGTGGTGGTTGTAGCGGAAGGCTGGTACAGGGCGTGGCCCGTATACCTTGTGGGGGCGAATTCATTCGCTATGGGCGGCACCGCGGCCCCCTGATAGGTCCCAGGACAGACCTGCGGTCTGCTCAGCGAATGAATTCGCCCACACAGGAACAGCAGCAGACCCGTTACAAGCCCCGGCGCTTCAGGGTATCCGAAGGCAACTCGCCGAACTGATTGCGGTAGGTTTCGGAAAATCGTCCCAGGTGCAGGAAACCGTAGTCCAGCGCCAGCTCAGTGAGGTTGCGCACATTGCAGCTCGGGTCGGCCAGGGCGGCGCGAATGCGCTCCAGCCGCTTCTGCCGAATATAGTGCTTGGGCGTGGTACCGAGGTGACGCTCGAACAGCGCGTAGAGCGAGCGCAGGCTCATGTTGGCCTGCTGCGCCAGGGCTTCGCTGCTGATGTCCTGTTTCAGATTGTTGTCGATGAAATCCAGGATTCGTTCAAACGAGGCTGCCTGGGAGCACAGGCTTTCTCGGCTGACGTTGGTCTTCATCAGCGACAGCATCTTGCTACCGACGATTTGCGCGTAATGCTCCTGCACCCGTAGCAGTGGGTCACCGGTCTCAGCCTCGTTGCAGACCATCGCCAGCAGGTTTACGAAGCCCTCCAGCTCGTCCAGCTGGTAGTGGTTCTGCAGGAAGCGCACGCCCTGGCTCGGGTAATGCCAGCGTTGCTCCTGGCAGATCGACTCGAGCAAAGTAGTCGGCAGCTTGAGGATGAACTTCTCGCAGTCGTCCGAGTAAGTCAGGTCGACCGGGTCGTCAGGATTGATCAACAGCAACTCGCCCGGCGCCAGGTAATGCTCCTGCTTATGGCCACGCCACAGGCAATGACCGCTGAGAAGTATCTGCAGGTGGTAGATGGTCTCCAGGGCTGGCGAGGTAACCCGCACGCTGCCGCCATAGCTGATCCGGCACAGGTCCAGGTTGGCGAACTTGCGGTGATTGAGGCTGGCTTCCGGATGGCCTGCAGCTGGCAGACGGATGCAGTGCGTCCCGACATGCTGGTTCACATATCCGGACACGGCGTAGGGGTCCGCACGCTCGAACACCCTACTGCGTTCACTCAGCAGGCGATTATCCATTACCAGGCACTCTTGTAGTTCTTATGCCATGAGCGTCATGTCACGCAGACAAGCGCTAATGGTCCGATACCGTCGATTCTATTTGAGGCTTCCACCGCGCGCCTCAAGCAAAGATAAACGGTTACATCTTGGGCTCATTGCCGAGCCATCAGGCGGGCAGACCTTACGAGTAGGTTAGTGGCTATTCAATTCGACCCCTGGCAAAGCGTTCGATCAGCGAACACTTTGCCGAGAGCGCTTGGCTAATCCCTTGTGGGGGGAACACATTCGCCCTCCACCAAGAGCACCACGGCAGCGAGCAATCCCTGTTAGTGGAACAACCGCGTACTGAGCTCCTTGCTGGCCTCCAGCAACGCGGGTAGGAAGCGACTTTCCAGCTCCTGGCGACTGATGCGGCCCACATGGGTACCAACGTTGAGCGCTGCCAGTACCTGGCCGGCGGAGTCGCGCACCGGCACCGCGACTGAACGCAGGCCGACTTCCAACTCCTGATCGATGATCACCCAGCCCTGGCGACGAATCTCTTCGATACTGGCGAGCAAGCCTTCGCGGGTATGCACGGTGCGGCTGGTCTTCACCTGCAGATCGACATGATCGAGGTAGTCGGTGAGCGCCGCATCGTCCAGCGCGGCCAGGAGAATGCGCCCCATCGACGTGCAATAGGCTGGGAGGCGGCTGCCGACGCTGAGGTCCACCGAGATCAAACGCTGTGGCGTGGCCGAGCGAGCGATGTAGAGAATCTCGTCACCCTCCAGGGTGGCCATCGAACACGCCTCGTGCAGTTGCTCGCTGAGGCGGTCGAGGATCGGCTGGGCGGTTACCGCCAGAGGTGTCGACGAGAGGTAGGCGTGGCCCAAGGTCAGGACCTTCGGCAGTAGCGAATAGGTGCGCCCATCGGTAGTGACATAGCCCAGCTTGATCAGTGTATGCAGGCAACGACGCACCGCGGCACGGGGAATCTCGGTGCGATGACTGATCTGGGCGATGGTCAGGTGACGCTTGCGTTCCTGGAACGCGTGGATCACTGCCAAGCCACGGGCCAACGAGGTCATGAAGTTCGGGTCGCCGGTGAAGGCCTCGATGCGCTTGGCCGGCGAGGCGATGATCGGAGGCGCAAGTGGAGGCAGTGGCACGCGTTGTTCGTCGCTCATTCTTGTTGTCCTTGAAGATCAGGGGAATGCTGGTTTCGGCCGATTATCGAACCAAAGTTCGATAATCGCAATTGACCCTATCGCCCTTGCCTTCTACCTTGGCGCGGCTTTCGGCGCCCCGAGGTTTTCAACCTCAGCCACTGATCAGGTACCGGGGCCCCGGGCTGCGGCTGTGCTCATGAGGCGCAGCCGAAACACCCCCACGCAGGTGCCATAACCCCGGCGCGCCAAACACGCGTCCGGGGCTGGCTTTCCGAGCGCTGCTGCCATCCACCTGTTAGAGCAGCTTGCACACCTCGTCGAACTCCAGGCGTGGGCCGCGCGCGTGCAGCTTGGCCGGGTCGCCGTAGCCCAGGTTGCAGAGGAAGTTGACCTTCACATGGCTGTCTGGAAAATGTTCCAGCTGGAAAGCGTTGGTCTCTCCGTCTGCAGGAAAAAACTCATGGTCGACCATCACGTTGTCGAACCCGGACATGGGCCCGCAGTCGAGCCCAAGTGCTCGTGCGGCGATCATGAAATAGGCACCCTGCAGCGAGCTGTTGCGCCGCGCGGTGATGCCGGCAAGCTCCGGTGTGTTGGCGAACCACGCGCGGGCATCGGTGTGAGGAAAGAGCTTCGGTAGCTGTTCGTAGAATTTCAGGTCATAGGCGATGATGGCCGTGACTGGCGCCGCCATGGTCTTGTCGACATTGCCCGGAGCCAGTGCGGGCAATAGCCGGCGCTTGGCTTCGGGGGTGCGCAGGAAGAGGATCCGTGCCGGACAGCAGTTCGCACTGGTCGGCCCCCATTTCATCAGGTCATAAAGCTGTTTGAGCGTGTCGTCGCTCACCGGTTTGTCGAGCCAGGCACTGTGGGTGCGCGCCTGGCGGAATAGCAGGTCCAGTCCTTCCTCACTCAATCGATTGCTCATCGCCGCCTCCTCGTACTGGGGTGGACCGCACATCGTGCGGGCCTGGCCACCGGGCCAGCCCATTGAGAATAGACAGCAGCATTCGGGTCGAGGCATTTCCCTCAGGCCAGCACCCCGAGGAAGAAGCTGATGGTGATGAAGGCCAGCACGGTTGCCACCACCAGTGCCGCGGCGCAGCGGCCTTCCAGGCCATAGCGCTGACCGAGGATGGGATAGATGCTCATCATCGGCGAGCAAGCGAAGAGCACACCGGCGACCTTCATCACCGGGTCGACCGGCGGCAGCAGCGCAAAGCACAGCAGCACCGCCAACGGATGCAGCAGCAGTTTGCCGAGGCTGAGCTGAGCCACATCCTTGAGCAACCCCCCAACCTTCAGCCCGTTCAGGCTGCCGCCGATGACGAACAGCGCGACCGGAGCCGATGCCATCGCCAGCATCTCCACCACCTTCATCGCAATCGTTGGTAGGCGCACTTCCAGCACCGCCAGGGCCAGGCCAAGGCTGATGGCGATGATGATCGGGTTGCGCGCCAGACGCTTGAAGGTCTCCAGCACGGCAGCCCTGGCGCTTGAGCCGTTCTGGTGGCCTAACTCTGCAATCGCAAGGGCCAGCGGAATCATCAGCAGGTTCTCCACCAGCATGCCGAGTGCCAGAGCGGCCGCCGCTGGCGCACCAAGGGCCATGACGACAATGGGGTAGCCGATGAAACCGCTGTTGGAGACCGACATCCCCAGGGCGCTCAGCGCGCTGCCGGTGAGCGTGTCCTTGCGCACCATACGAGAGAACAGTAATCCCAGGCAGAACACCAGGAGCGAACCGAGGCCATAAGCCAGCACGTAGACGGGATCGAAAACCTGATCCAGTGGACGTTCGACGAGCGCCTTGATCACCAGAGCAGGCAAGGCAAAGGTGATGACGAACTTGCCGAGGCCGGCAACCTGCTCGCGGCTGACCAGGCTTGCGCGCGATGAGAGGAACCCGATCCCGATGAGGATGAAGATGGGCGCGGTGATGCCAAATATCTGAAGCATGTCTGAGCTCGCCGTTTCTATCAGATAACAGAGTGTCCATTCATCGCGGGCTTCACCTGGCTGAGCTGCTGCAGGCGACTGTGGGTCCGCGAGAAATCCATATGGGGCGTGCCACGGCACAGCTCGGCCAGGCTCGCTTCGCTGCCGAGCTGCAAGCGCAGACCACTGTCGTAGGCGATATCGACGAGGTTGACGAAGCGTTGCTGGACATCGATCGGTTCCTCGGCAAGGCACGGTACAGCGCTGACGGCCAGGTGGCGGAACTGCTGGCTGAGCCAGAGGAAGTCGGCACTGGAGTGCGGCCTGCGGCACAGCTCATCGAAGGCCAGCCAGGCACATTGCCCTTCCTGGGCCAGCAGGTGCATCGGATGCTGGTGGACCATCAGGGACACGTCACGCAAGGCCTCAGACGTCAGGCCGAGGAGGCGTTCGAACTCACCCTCGACGAAGTTGGAAATCGGCCAGCAGTGGCGGCCCCAGGCCTCCAATATGCTTGCGCGTTGCCGATAGTCCTCGCCCTCGTCCAGCTCCAGCACGTCGAAGCGTTTCTCGATCAGCGCGATGGCCGGTTTGAAGCGCTCGCGATACAGCGGGTTGGGGCATAGGCCATCAGGGTGGTAATTGGAGGTGCACACCACGCCCGTCCCCTCCTCCACCATCACCTTGAGCAGCCGCCCAAGTAGCACGGCATCGCCAATGTCGTGGACGTGGAATTCATCGAAGCACAGCAATCGTGCCTCGCCTGCCAACTCCCGCGCAGCCAGGGCGAGCGGGTCAGGTTGGCCGGCATGGGCCCGCATACGCACTTGCAGCTCCGCGAGGAAGCCGTGGAAATGCACACGACGCTTGTCCTTGAGCGGCACTGCAGCGAAGAACGCGTCCATCACGAAACTCTTGCCGCGCCCCACGCCCCCCCACAGATAAACCCCCACAGCCGTTCGCCGTAGCCAGCTTTTGCGTCCTGCCAGAAACACCTCGAGCCATTGCCCGAGATGGGCAATGGCAGCGCGTTGCGCTGTATCGGCCCGATAACCTCGGGCCTCCAGCAGCACCTCGAAGTGTCGCTCGATCCGCTGGCCGACCGGTTCGACCAGCGTATCCCGAGCGGGTTCTTCAATCTTAGAAGTCAAAGAACACGGTCTCGCCTTCTCCCTGGATACGGATGTCGAAGCGGTAGGCCAGCTTGCCGTCCACCTCGCACCGTTTGGCCACCAGCGTTTCGCGACGTTGCGGCTGCTCGATCAGGTTGAGCACCGGGTCCTTGGCGTTGGCCTCGGCCTCATCCTCGAAGTAGACACGCGTCTGCAGCTGGATGTTGATGCCGCGGGCGAACAGCGAGACGTTGATGTGCGGCGCCATCGGCACGCCAGCGGCGTTGTTCACCACACCAGGCTTGACGGTCTTCAGTGTCCATTCGCCGGCGTCGAAGGTGGTGGCGGTACGACCGAAACAATTGAACGGCTTCTCCACATCGAAGGCACGGTCGTAGACACCCTCGTGGTTGGCCTGCCAGAACTCCAGGAAGGAGTCCCGGACCAGGTGGCCATTGCCGTCGTAGACGTGGCCGATCATCAGGATGTGCTGGCCCGGTGCATCGGCCTTGGCCATCTCGTTCCAGATTTCCTGTTCACGGGTCGGGTTACCGGCGGCCGCCAGGGCCAGGCCGATGTGGACGTAGGGGCCGGCAGTCTGCGAAGGGGTTTCCGGCAGCAGTTCGATAGGCATGCGCGTGGCTCCTCAGCGGTTTTCGAAGTGGGTCTTGCGCTGGCCGCGCAGAACGATGTCAAAGCGATAGGCCAGGCAATCCATGGGATTGGCCATGCTCATGTCGAGTTTGGCGATAAGTGTCTGCACTGCATCCGGATTGGTGATCGACTTGACGATCGGGCACATCGGGATCAACGGGTCACCCTCGAAATACAGCTGGGTGATCAGCTTGGTGGAGATCGACGGGCCGCTGATGGAAAAATGGATGTGCGCTGGACGCCAGTCGTTCGGACCGTTACGCCAGGGGTAAGGGCCGGGCTTGATGGTGCGGAAGCAGTAGTTGCCTTCGCTATCGGTCAGGGCACGGCCGACGCCGCCGAAGTTCGGATCCAGAGGTGCCAGATAGCGGTCGTTCTTGTGTCGATAGCGGCCGCCAGCGTTGGCTTGCCACATTTCCACCAGGGTGTGCGGGATCGGCTTGCCGTACTGGTCGAAGACCCGGCCAGAGACAATGATGCGCTCGCCGATGGGCAGTCCGCCGTTGTTGAAGTTGAGCAGCAGGTCGTTGTCATGCTCACCCATTTTCAGGTGGGAGAAATCCGGGCCAGTGGCTTCCGAGATCGACTGGGGAATGCTTACCAGCGCCTGGCGCGGGGAACGAGCGACCGATGTCTTATAGTCGGGCGTAAAGGCTTTCGGATGCCAGTTTCGATCACGGGTGACGAAACGGCTGTTTTCCGCATGGGACATCAGGGCTTCCTCTTGTTGGAGTAGTGGAGCGGTTCAGGTACAGGGCAGCGAACGGTGGACCTAGTCTCATTCAGTCGAGGAAAGCAGAAAACTGAAAAGATGCCGCCAAGCCATAACCAGATGGTTATGGAAGTCGCCCCTCACGGTAGTCAGCCGCCGCCTCGCGCAGCACCTCGACGCACCACTGCGCGGCAAGTGATAGCGGCAGCGAGGCATTGCTGCAGATACCCACCGAACCACCCGGCTCCTGCAGGCCGAGGTCCAGTTCAGCCAACTCGCCCCTGCGCAGGTCCAGGCGGACGGCATCCATGGGCGCAATCCACACGGCATCGCTGCTCATCACATAGCGGCGGCTGAGCGTCAGCGAGAGGGTCTCCAGACGCTGGCGCGGCGGGCTGATCCCGCTTTGCACGAACAGACTGTCGGCATGCTTGCGGATGGTAGTCCCGGCCAGCGGCAATACCAGCGGAAAGCCTGCCAGCGTGCGGCCTTCGCGACCCTGCTCCAGCAACGGGTGACCTGGTCGCACCACCAGGGTCATGGACTCGCTGTACAGGTGCTCGAAGGAGAGACCTTGTATCTCCGGGCTCTCAGTCATGCGCCCAACGACAAGGTCCAGCTCCCCGACCCGCAGCTGCGACAACAGGTAGGCGCTCGGGCCGGTGAGCACGCTGACAACCAGCGCCGGATGGCGCTCATGGAGCCTGCGCACCACCTCGGGCACCAGCAGGCCCTCCACGGTCGAGAGCACGCCCACTCGCACCATGCCGGCGGCATACTCGCCCTCCCGCAAGCTGTTCACCCCGTCACGCAAGGCCTGCACGCATGGCCCGGCATAGCGCATGAAGGCCAGACCTGCTTCGGTCAGGCTGACACCGCTTTTGCTGCGGTCGAACAAGCTGGCGTCGAGAAGATCCTCAAGTTCCTTGAGCGTCTTGGAAATGGCCGGCTGGCTCACCGCCATCTGGTCAGCGGCCCGCGCCAGGCTGCCCTGGCGGGCAACCTCGAGGAAACACAACAGGTGACGGAACTTGATGCGGGTATCGATGTTCACCAGGGGCCTCGGTGGGGTGTTTTCCGGCACTTCACGGCACGTTTCGACAAAAGGTTTTGTCCTTTATCCATACAAACTGTCTGGAATAGGGTCTAACAGCCAATACTGGCACGCTAATTTCAACTGACCAATGGCGCAACGGCTTTGAAAGACATTGCTAGCTTTCAACGTACTTGCGCCAACACCTTGTTTTAGTTGGACATCCAGAACGTGGCGCCAAGGACTGGTTATGTTCGATTCTGTTGGTACTGCCGTCAGACGTCTATTGGTAGTCGACCCTTGCAAAGACTGCGAAGCGTTGTTGCCTTTGTTGAGGAACAACGGTTGGGACGTGGAAAGCTGCGCACTGCAGCATGCCATTGAACAGGTGTGCGATGTAGGTTTGCTTCGGCTGCAGATTCACCATTTGAAGCGACCGGAATCAGTCAAGCAACTGATTCGGAACAGCGGCACGGAATGGATTGCCGTTGTCAGCCCGGACACTTTGCGTTCGAAGGAGATTGGGGACTTTATCGGTGAGTGGTTCTTCGACTTTCACACCCTCCCCTTCGATACCCCAAGGCTGCAATGCGTCCTGGGACGGGCCTTCGGCATGGCCCGCCTGCGCGGACGCATGGCCAGGGCCTCGACAGGGGCGAGACACGACCAACTGGTTGGCCATAGTCCGTCGATAATTCAATTGCGCAAACTGGTGACCAAGCTTGCACAGACCGACTCCGCCATTCTGGTTCGCGGTGAAAGCGGAACCGGCAAGGAGCTGGTGGCCAAGGCCCTGCACCAGCAATCGCGTCGTAGTGAGGGCCCATTCGTGGCGATCAACTGCGGCGCCATTTCCGAAAGCCTGATCCAGTCCGAACTGTTCGGCCATGAAAAAGGAGCATTCACCGGAGCGCACCAGCGCAAGATAGGTCGCCTGGAATCTGCCAATGGCGGCACATTGTTTCTCGACGAGATCGGCGACCTGCCATTGGAGATGCAAGCCAATCTTCTGCGTTTCCTCCAGGAGAAAACCATCGAGCGGGTTGGGGGCAATGCCCCCATTGAGGTCGATGTGCGTGTGATTGCCGCGACTCATGTCGACCTCGAGAGCGCCGTTGCCGAGGGCCGCTTCCGCGAGGACCTGTATTATCGGCTGAACGTCCTCCAGATCCAGGCCACTCCACTCCGCGAGCGAAAGCAGGATATCCCGCTCCTGGCGGATCACTTCGCCGACTTCTATGCAAATGAGGTCGGGCGGCGCCCACGTGATTTCAGTGCTGCGGCCATCGCCTCGATGGTTGCCCATGGCTGGCCGGGTAATGTGCGCGAACTCGCCAACCGAGTCCGGCGTGCGCAGGTCCTCGCCGAGGGGCGGCAGGTTGGGCCGATAGATCTGGGCCTGGAGGTTGAAGTTGCGAGGTTCGAGACCTGTGGAGGGACCCTGAATGACTATCTGTGCCGCGCCGAGCGGCAAGCACTGGAAGACGTGATGTCAGTGCATACAACAAACATGAGCAGGGCCGCCCGGGCGCTTGGTATTTCGCGGCCCACTTTCTATCGGCTCCTGCACAAGCACGGCATCATCTAGCCCACACCTGCGACAGGCATAGCCTACCGCAGGGCGCCATTACACGTCAGAAGTAGTACGGGAACTTGAGGCTGAAGGAAAAATCCGGCGCATCCGGCGTAAGCCCGATCGACAGGTTGGGAACCACAGTCAGATCATCGCTGGCAGCATAAGTCATCCCGATGTTGAAGTAGGCCGCATTCGCGTCGCTTCCGGTCACTGTCTGCCAACCTTGGCCATCTGGCTTGATACGGCTTTCCTGGCTGACAAGCTCGGAAAAAGACATCGACAGGCTGGCCCGCTCGTTCAGCGCAAAGGCGATGCCCATGCCGAACTGGAACCAGTTACCCAGTTCTACCTTGCCGGGCACCTTCACGCCGCGTTGCGCACTGATGTCGTCGAAGTCCTCTTCAAGGTTGTAGGTGTACGAGAGGTTGCCGAACACCACTGCTGGGTCCATCGTCTTGACCAGTGCAATGCCTGGGGTAACCGACCACACACCATTGCCAGTGGGCAAATCCTCCGGCACGTTGAGGTTGTTGTTGCCCGGTACTGGGTCGATCTTGATGCCGTAGGGCTCCTCCCCGGTAGGTGCCTTGACCCGCAGGCTGAATACCGCATCAGGGACACCCGGCGCCTCATCGAGGAACTTGTAGGAAATCCCTGCACTGACGTCGCCCAGCCGTGGGTCACCCGTGACAGTCGCCTCACTGATCTCCGAGGTGGATCCACCGGCGCCAGATGACTGATAGGTGGTCTCGCGGTAGATCCAGGGCGTGTTGACATCCAACTGCCATCGCTGCGCCCAGTTGTAGCGGGCGGTCAGATCGAAGGTGTAGGTGTCGGCGTTGATCTGGTCGACCCCCAGGTTACCGAGGAAGATCGCATCCAGTGCGAGGAAGCCATTGAGGAACAGCTGGCGGGAATCGTAATGGCTGTAGGTGATGCCGGGCTCGATGCTGAAGGTGCCGTTGCCAAAGAAGCCACTGGCCTCCTGATAAAGATCCTCGACGCTGGCCGGCGGCTCGGCGCTGTCCTTGAGCGCTGTCCCATAACCGGTGCCACCTGCCGATGCAGCGCTGCCACCCGCCTGGGCTACCTGGGATGCCGGCACGGCCTTCGTTGCTGCACCCCGAGCCTCCACCTGACGCAATCGTTGTTCCAGAATCATCAATGCGTTCTGCTGGGCCTCATAACGTTGCTTGAGCGCTTGCAACTCCTGCAACAATGCTTGTACTTCCGGCGATTCTTGAGCGATGGCCAAAGGGACGGTAAGGGAGAATGCCAACGGCGCAACGACAAAACGACAAAGTGGTCGCATGGCGAACATCCTTGTGATTGGTTTGATGAGCCCTGCCTCGGTCAATAACCGCCTTGGCGCAGGGACCTGAGCTGTTCCAGACAATTGGTCATGTTCACGTTGCGGGTGTTGTCGCGCAGCGCCACATTCAGCTCGGCAAGATTGCGTACCGTATTCAATGAGCCACCGATGTTGGCGTGCTGCGCCACGCCTCCACCGCCGATCTGTTGGGTGCTGATGCCCTGGCCGTTCGCTGCCTGCAGGGCTATCTGCAGCCCTCCATTGGCAGTACTGACCTGCACCGCACCTGCGGAGTTGCTGAAACTTTCGGAGCCAGTAAATGCCTGCCCCACCGGGGTTGCCTGTAAAGCGCCTCCGGTACTGACGCTGACGTTGACGTCGTTCAGTCCGTTATTGAAATCCCCTGCAGTGCGTACGCTCTGGACGATGCCTTGCACTGTGTTCAGACCCGCACCGCCGATGACCTGGCCCGTCCCGGCGGTGACCACGCCACCTGCCCCGGCCTGGTTGATCATGTTGACCGTCAACGACGGCTGCGACTGGCCACTTGCGACATTGAGTGCCACCTGCGCACCCACGATCTGGCCAGAGCCGTTCTGCCACGACGAACTCATCACGACACCGAAGCTGATAATGCGGTCTGGCAAAACGTAGCGCCCGCGTAGCTGCGCCAGTTCGGCGTCGCTAAGCTCGACAGGATCGAACAGGCTTCCTGCTGTCACAGGAAGGCTCGCGAGCATCAAGGTGGCCATCCACCAGGATTTTCTGTTCATGATCATCTCCCGGAGTTGCAGCTCTCTGGCGAGCGCCTAGAAAAAGTCGCTCTGGATGAAGCCGAACTCCATCAGCTCCGCATCCTTGACAGGGCGAAAGCCATCGATTCGCTGTTTGGCGGTCAACTGCTCAGGTGGCGATAGCAGCTTATTGTTCCGGTTGTAGCCGGGCCCTATCAGGGCGAAAACGATGCCATTCCAGCCCTTGGCGAACTCATCGAGCGGCATCTTCTTGTGGCCCAACACGGGATCGCCCACATAGGCCGAGCCCTTGAACACCCGCTGCAGCACGACAAAGTGTTTGTAGCCGCGCACGTCCAGCAACACGATGCTCGGCACCTTGAGGCTTTCCAGCTTGTCTGCGGTGATGCGGTAACCCCGCGCGCGCAGCCCCAGCGTTTCGGCATAGCGCTTCATGTCGAGCATGGAAAAGCCCTGGGTTCGAACCGTCTCCGCGTTGGCATTGGCCAGCATGCCCTTGATCACATCCTCTTCCTGGAGGTTCCAACCGTAGGCAGCATTGAGCACCGTGCCCAGGGCAGCGGCTCCGCAGCTGAAGTCGGTTTGCTGTTCGAGCAGGTTAAGGAACCGACGCTCGCGCATGCTCACCACCTGCTTGTATGCAATGGCGCCATTGGGCAGCGCAGCGAAGCGGATCTCGGCGGCATGGCCCACCATCGGAAATGGGGCCAGAAAACAGGCCAGCAAAAGCATCAGGGATATCCGACGCATGGGGCCTCCGACTCGATAATGGATGGCGGCCGGGACGCACCCGGCCCCACCCTTCAGCAAGTTGCCGTTACCGTGCGATGCACGCGTTGCAGCCTGCGGCGATCGCCAGGCTGTTGCTCTGCTGGTTACCACCGCCAGCAGCAATGTTGACGCCAACGTTACCCGACACGTCGTTCAAGGACCCTTGCAGGGTGGCGTTGTTGACCACTGGCGTCTGCGGCTTGTCGTGGTGAGGCGGCCACCAGCCAAAACCACTGGCGACAGTGGTCATTTCCGGGCCGACCTCGTAGACATCACCCACTTTGTTGTCGGTGTAGTTGTTATTGGATTCCTGCGAGACATTGACGTCGGCGCTGGCGGTAAAGGCTTTTTCCGAAGAGGCGACGGCCATGTCGTTCTTCTGCTGGTTGAAGTTGCCGGCTGCGACGTTGATGCCTACGTTGCCCTGGGTACCGTTGGCCGAGTCGACGACGGTAGCGTTGTTCTGGGTGGCATCGTTGTACAAGTCGTTGTCATGCGCCTTCTGGGTAACCTCGATACTGGCGTTGGCTTCAAGGCCAGCACCGTGACCGAATACGAAGAAGGCATCAGCGGTAGCGATGGCCGCGGCGTTGGCCTGTTGGTTGTTGTCGCCTGCCACAACGTTGGCGCCGATGTTGCCAGTGGCGTTGTCCAACGAACCCTCGATGGTCGCCGTGTTCTTGGTGGCCTCGTTATCAACGTCGTTGTAGTAGTTTTCCTGGGTGTCCTTGACCGTTGCCGAGGCGCCATCGTGATGGCGATACCCCTCGGCCATGACGCCAGTGGAGAGCGCGACTGCCATGGCGATTGCCAGGGGTTTGAGGATCATTTCAACTTTCATGGTGAAATCTCCTTGCGGATTAGTGTTAAGCGCTTGTGGTGCTCCAGGGTCATTCCACGACCCTTATGCTCAGGTTGTTGGCAGTTCTATTGCCAACCCCGGCACTCTGGTTCAGCTGCACGACGCCACGACTGCCGGCAAATGCGTAGTCATCGATTTCAACGACGCGCTCGCCATGCTCAGACGCAGCTGCTCCTGAGACTGATGTCCGGGCGGCGGTCTGCGATAGAACGCTGTCGTCCAGACTTTCCGGTGCAGCGCCTACCGAGATGCTGAGAGCGTTGCTGTGCTGGTTTGCCGCACCGGCGCTTTGATTGATTCCCAGGACGCCACTTCCCTGGCTGAAGGACGGCCCTGTGATTCGTGCACTGGCGTCAACGCTGGTGGCAGGAGTGGTCGCCTGGCCGAGCGACTGCTGTACCCGCGTCGTCGCGTCCGTCCCATGGCCAACGCTGATTGCGCGACTGTTCGCTTGCTGGTGATTGAAACCAGTCGCCTGGTTGAGGCTGAAGTTGCCGTTGTATCCCTGCCCGCTGTTGCGTACATCCGCACCAGCTTGGGTGTGCTGCTGATCGGCCAGCAGCAAAGGGCTGGCGATCAACGCCAGGACTCCTATCAGCAGGCGCATGTCATCGCCCTCCCAGGGACTGCAACGGGCGCAGCCCCTGCTGGATGCTTTGATTGACCTGGCTTGAGATGGAACGACCAGCACCGCCACCTGTGTGGGTTGCGCCGACGCCGGGGAGAGACTGATGCCCCGGATTGCCGCTCATGGCAGGATTGTTGACGACCTGTGCCTGGATGGTCCGGTCCGGCAGCGCCATGCCAGTGGAAACATTGGCGAAATCGCCATCGGTCATCTCAACTGTGGTGGAACTGGTGATGGCTCCCGGATTCACCACCCGCGGATTGGGATCCGGCACCAGCGGCGCGCGAGTTGCCGTGCGGGATTGAACATCACGCTGGATGATGACATCGCCATCAGCAGCCAAAGAGGTCTGGAACGGAACAGCAAACACAAGCAGCAACGCAAAACGCACGGTGCCGGCAGTAAAGACTGAATAGTCCATGACGCATCGCTCCTGAAAGCTGCTGCTTCCAGCAGCGGCAATCAAGTGGGGCACAGCCCATGCCATTTCAGTACTTATCTATACAAAACAATCGCTTATGCAAAATATTTAAAGCTATCCCGACAGGCTCTGTAAGCGAGGCGAGACAACCCGCGTAGGTTATCCGCTGCCTGGCAGGCTGACAGTCCTTGCGCGCCAAGGGGCGCAAGGGCTACCGACAGATTGTTTCTGAGCCGAGACAGCCTGCCAGCATCCGTCGAAACTGTTTCATGGCCGCAACAGGTATCCCGTTCATCCATCAACCATTTTTAATGGTCCGTGCCCAGACCAATGCATCGACTCAGCACTGTTCGGATTCATCTCCACAGAGGAAGGTCTTGGCTTCGACGCCGACAAAACGGTTCTAGGAGTTGTGGCCGGCAATCCAATCACCCCGGGGAGAGCAGTTCGAACAGGCCCACTTTCAGCAAGTTCGGCACGGCTGCTTCCAGATCGCGTGCCACCTCACCGCGCTCACACTGGTCTTGGCGGGCACGTTCTGCAGCATGGCAGCTGCAATGCCGGTCTGGGCCTTGCTGCGATCTTTCAGGGCGACAGCCGGCAATGACTCGCCTGCTGCAGAGATCTTGCTGTTGATATGGAAGAGACCAGGGTGCTGGCCGGGGATCGTGATGGCGGGCTCGTTGCTGGATGAATACGCCACCTCGGCACCCCCTTCATGCGGGGGCGCCAGTTAGTCAAACAAGGGCTGGAGCTGCGCTGAGGGCTAGGCGGTCTTTGCCTGAAACAACTCACGCCCCTGATCCAGGCTCTGGTCCACCAGCCATTTACCATGGGCAATAGAAGCCCGCTGGGCGTTTTCCAGCTCAGACAGGAAGGCAAGCTTGAGCGGCAACGAGATACGCCGCGTGGTGCGGCCGTCCGGGCCGGTGATATGACAGCCGCCCGCCCAGGGTGTGGGAATGCCGGGATGCTCAACGATATCGGTGGTAATGGTGTAGTTGCGGTGGACGCACTGCAGGGTGCTCATGGGGTCTACCTCTTTGTTGAAAGGCCTGCCTCGGATGCTTCTACGCGTGAAACTTCCTGAGAGCCTGGCGCAGCTTTTCCAACTGAAGGTCGGCACACGCCTCCTCTTCCTTCCTCTCCGGATATAGCACAGGGGGTGCGGCGGCCGATGACAACCGACGAAAGGCCATTCCACATTTGAAAACTGCGTCCGGGTTCAGCAGTAGGTTGCGCCATGCACATCCAGTACGGATGCTTTCAAGAAGTGATTTCCATGCGGCGCCAACATCTGGTGGGCAGGGCGCACCCTGCGGACCAAGCCATGCTCCGGAATGAACGACACCCTGCGTTATCGGCAGGGTGTCGTTTGGGAAGCGCGTGCTGCGGGTTCAGTCTTTAGCTGCGATCACGCCAGATCGTCTTCACGTTGAGGAACTCGCGCAGGCCGAAGTGTGACAGCTCGCGACCGTAGCCGCTCTTTTTCACGCCACCGATTGGCACGCGCGGGTCGGAGGCAGTGAACCCGTTGATGAAGACCGCGCCGCTGACAATACGCCGCGCCAGGCGCTGGGCCTTCTCAGCGTCAGTGCTCCACAGTGCGCCGCCGAGGCCGAACTCACTGTCGTTAGCCAGCTCGATGGCGTGGTCCGCATCGCGGGCTACGATCAGGGAGGCCACCGGGCCGAAGATTTCCTGGCGGAACGAGGTCATCTCTGGGGTTACGTCCGTGAGAACGGTCGGTGCGTAGTAGTTGCCGGCTCCTTCGAGCTTCTCGCCGCCGATCAGCAGGCGAGCGCCCTGCTCCAGGGTCGCCTGAACCTGACCGTCCAGCTCGTCGCGCAGATCGAAGCGCGCCATGGGGCCAACGTAAGTTTCCGGGTCTTGTGGGTCGCCGATCTTCAGCGCCTTGACGGCCTCGACGAAGCGTGCGGTGAAGGCCTCGGCGATCGGTGCCTCGAGGATGATCCGCTTGGCGGCGATGCATATCTGTCCGGCGTTCTGGAAGCGGCTGGTGACAGCAGCTTTGACCGCCTCATCCAGGTTGGCGTCAGCCAGCACGATGAACGGATCGGAACCACCCAGTTCCAGCACGCACTTCTTCAGCGCGGCGCCCGCCTGTGCGGCAATGGCGGCACCAGCGCCCACGCTGCCGGTGACCGCAACCATGGCGATACGCGAATCCGCGATGGCCTTGGAGGCCAGGTCCGGAGTCACGTTGATCACTTCGAATGTGCCTTCCGGCAGGCCGCTCTGCGCCCAGGCGTCGGCCAGCAGATGAGCGCAGCCCATGACGTTCGGCGCGTGCTTGAGCACGTAGCCGTTACCGCCGAACAGGATCGGCACCGCACCGCGCATGACCTGCCACATCGGGAAGTTCCACGGCATCACAGCCAGCACCGGGCCGAGCGGCTCATAGATGACCCAAGCCTTGTCTTCCTCGACCAGGGTTGCTTCGTCGGCCAGCATTGCCGGGCCATGCTCGGCGTACCACTCGCACAGCCGAGCGCACTTCTCAATCTCGCCGCGGGACTGGCTGATGGGCATGCCCATCTCACTGGCGGTCATCCGTGCCATGGTTTCAGCATTGGCGCGCAGAGTCGCCGCCATGCGCAGCAGGACCTCTACACGAGCCGCTACCGGCGCCTTGCTCCATTGCTGAAAGCCACGCTGGGCGCTGGCCAGACTGGCCTCGAGAGCGGCGGCGTCCTGGAAGGGGTACCGGGCAAGCTCCTCGCCAGTGGCGGGGTTGATGGAGATAGCTGCAGGCTGGGTCATGGTGTCCTCGGTGCACGGTTCTTGTTCATTCGTGCAGCGACACTAAGGTAGACCTGGATTCACGTAAAACGAATAATCGAGAAAGAATTCTTCACAAAAACAGAACAGCTCTATTTTACCGCGCCACCTGCACAGGAGCGGGAGGATCAGGCACTCGCGTCAGTGGCCAGCTCCCGTATTCCAGCGTGCGAGCTGCCGGTGGCTCCGTGGTTACGACATAAACCCGTCGCTCATCGCCGTGATGCAAGAGCAGGCACTGCAACGCCTTGCCGTCTTCGACCACGAACCATCTGGCTTCGCCGTCACGGGTCAACTCCATGAAACGCACCACCGGCGACAGTACAGGGGTCGGCGCATAGGCGCTCCAGGCTTCCTCCATCTGGCTGCCCTCTACCACCCAGCCGGTGGCCGGCAATTGCCCTCTTTCCTCACTCCTGCGCCCCCAGGGAATCCAGACCACCCCGCGCGTCGGATCATGGATAGGAAGGGCAGCGTCCAGATCCGGGTAACTGACCCGTTGCCTGGAGCCTGCACTGGTGTAGAGCCCGCTGATCTCCACTGCGCGACACATGGCTGCCTCCGCCTGCTGAATCACGACCATTCCCCGCCGCGCGTGCGCGCGCCCAGCAGCCTGAGTGTCGTAAGGGACGCAGAAGAATCAAGCAGACCTCCCACCGTCCGGGACAGGAGGGCCAAGGGCGCGACGAAACGCCTGGTGAAAATTTGCTGCCGCGCTGTAACAGGCACAAGGCAACCGAGTCATTAATTCCGAGGGCGCCGGTCCCGGGCTCGACCAACGGCCGTGACTACACTGGGAACACCCATCACATTGCAGCCTCTGGAAACACGCCGGTTCTCTGATACCACCCACGCACCCCGAAACGGAGATGACCACAATGAAAACCACCAATACCGTTACCGCCGCTACCCTAGCCCTTGCACTGGGCACCGCTATCAGCCTCTCCATGGCCCCTTTGAGCGCCCAGGCCGCCGACAACGAAAAATGTTTCGGCGTGGCCATGAAAGGCAAGAACGACTGCGCCGCCGGCCCCGGCACCAGCTGCGCCGGTACCTCCAAGGTCGATTATCAGGGCAACTCGTGGAAGTACGTCCCGGCCGGGACCTGCGAGAAAACCGCATCGCCGAGCTCGCCCACCGGCTATGGCCAACTCAAGGCCTTCAAAGAGAAGACTGCCGGCTAATCGAACGGGCCAGGAGCGCTGACGAATGAGCGTCATTCACTCACGCGCTGGCCTCGCCAGCGCTCCCGCTCGCCACGCTGTGCTGCCGGCGCGAGCGGGCATCGGACTCAAGTCCCAGCACTATCGGGACATCGTCGAGGGTCAGCCAGACGTTGGCTTCTTCGAAATCCACGCCGAGAACTACATGGTCGACGGCGGCCCGTACCATCATTACCTGGGGTTGATTCGCGAGAACTATCCACTCTCTATCCATGGCGTTGGGCTGTCGATCGGCGCAGAACAAGCATTGGATGAGGCACACCTCGACCGACTCGCCGCACTGATCGAGCGTTACCAGCCGGAGTCCTTCTCCGAGCACCTCGCCTGGTCCAGCCACGGAGAGTGGTTCCTCAACGACCTGCTGCCACTGCCTTACGATCAGACAAGCCTGGTGCGAGTCTGCGAGCACATAGACCAGGTCCAGACGCGACTGAAACGCCCGATGCTGCTGGAGAATCCAGCGACCTATGTAGAGTTCGCCAGCTCCACCTTGAATGAGGCCCAGTTCATCCACGAGGTGGTCCGACGCACGGGCTGCGGCCTGTTGCTGGATCTCAACAATGCCTACATCAGCTGCACCAACCACAATCGTGACCTGGGCGCCTATCTCGCCGCCCTGCCCCTAGATGCGGTCGGTGAAGTGCACCTGGCAGGCTTCGCCGAAGATCGCGACAGCGCCGGTGACCGTTTGCTCATCGATACCCACGGTACCCCAGTGGACAACGCGGTCTGGGCACTCTACCGCGATACCCTGGACGCGCTCGGTCCCTTGCCGACCTTGCTTGAGCGCGACAACGACATCCCGCCCTTCGGAGCACTCCTCGCCGAAGCGGCGCAAGCCGAGCGGCTCATCCATCAGTGCTGTCGGATGCGCATGGAGGTGACCCCATGAGCAGCCAAGCGGTGTTCGTCGCTGCCCTCCTCGACCCCGACCTGCCCTGCCCTGATGACCTCAAGTGCTGGAATGGCTCGGCAGTGGAAGGCCGCTTCGCCGTCTACCGCAACAACGTCATGCACTCGCTGGTGGAGGCGTTGGCCGACACCTTTCCTGTGGTCCGGGAGCTGGTCGGCGATGACTTTTTCCGTGCCATTGCCCAGCACCATGTGCGTACCGCACCGCCACAGAGTCGCATTCTGATCCGCTACGGAGACACCTTCCCAGAATTCGTCGCCGGCTTTCCGCCAGTCTCCGGCCTGCCTTATCTGGCTGACGTGGCGCGCCTGGAGCTGTTGCGTGTGCGCGCCTACCACGCCGCAGACCTGCCGCCCCTGGATATGCAGGCACTGGTACCGGCATTGGCTGACCCGGCTCAGCTGCCCGGCATGACCTTCCGGCTCCACCCTTCGGTGTCAGTGCTGGAGTCGCCCTTCGCCATCGTCTCGCTCTGGGCCGCGCATCAGGGATTACTGGATATCGGCACGGTTGACCCGCTGCTGCCGGAGTCTGCGCTGGTGCTGCGCAATGGCCTGGACGTGGAGGTGAACCAGTTGTCTCCCAGCGCTTCGGCCTTCATCCGGCACCTGCAGTCCGGAGACAGTTTCGAAACGGCTGCCCAAGCCGCATTCGATCTTGATCCGACCTTCGACCTTGGCGCCCTGCTGGGGCAACTCTTGCAGGCCGGCGCCATCACCCACTTCGCGCAAACCTCAGGGAGGCACCCAGAATGATCGACACACTCCATGTCCGGCAAGCCGCTCTCCCGGTACGTCTGATCGCCCAGTTCATCGAACTGTGCAAGCGAGTGCCCTACAGCCTGGTGGCCTTCGTCGCACGCTTCTCCGTCGCCGCCGTGTTCTGGAAGTCTGGCCAGACCAAGATCGAGGGCCTGGCCATCGACCTGGTCTCCGGTACCTTGGAGCTGGGCGTGCCGCACTTATCGGCATCGGCCATCCCGCTGTTCACCGACGAATACAAAGTGCCTCTTCTGTCCCCGGAAGTGGCGGCCTATGCCGCTGCATTCGGCGAGCATTTCTTCCCTATCCTCATCCTGCTGGGCCTCGCCACCCGTTTCTCTGCCCTGGCGCTGCTGGGCATGACGCTGGTGATCCAGATATTCGTCTACCCCGACGCCTATCCCATCCACGGTGTGTGGGCCGCCAGCCTGCTCCTGCTGATCGCCCAGGGGCCGGGAGTCCTGTCCATCGACCACCTGATAGCCCGGCATAACCGGAGCTGAACCTGGCACAGAACCTACCACGGGGGACGTCAGCCGTTTCGTTGGCGCTGAGCCTGCGCAGGCCAACCTTGCTGGCCTGGCGACTTCAGGGCCCTTCCCGGACTGAAGTCCAGGCTAGTGCTGCAAGGGTCAACCCGTACGGATCGCACAAACGGCGCTTGTCGCCCCTCCGCCACCGGCAATCCGAGGCACCTAATGGAGGACATCGTCGTCTCTGGCAGGCTCCTGCGCATCGCCTAGGCTTGGACAGGCAGCCTGGATGAGTTCTACAGGTTGGGGAACGGAGCAGCACGACAAGGGACTGGGCGAAAAGAGGCGGCATTGTTTTCCATGACCCGGAATGATTCTGCCTCGTTCTTCATGCAGTTCTTATTGATCAAAGGAGTGCACTCATGGAGCAGCAGATCCCCGTTCACGCCAGCCCCAGCAAGAAATTGCGCGGGGTCAATCTGGGCGGCTGGCTGGTTTTGGAGAAGTGGATGACTCCCAGCCTGTTCGAAGGATTGCAGGCCGTCGATGAAACCACCTGGTGCGTCGAGATGGGCGCGCGGGCCACGGAACGGCTGCAGAAACACTGGAACAGTTTTATCAATCGCGACGACTTCGTCTGGCTGCACGAGCGTGGCATCAATGCCGTGCGCATTCCACTCGGCCATTGGATCTTCGGCCCGGATTATCCCTATCATCGTAGCTACGGGGAAAACCGGTACCCCTTTGTAGAGGGCGGGCTCGAGGTACTCGACCGGGCATTTGCCTGGGCGGAAGAGCTCCAGTTGAAGATCGTCCTGGATCTGCACGCCGCCCCCGGCTGCCAGAACGGATTCGATAATGGCGGAATCAAGGATGTCTGCGAATGGCACACCGATGCGCAATACCGCGAGCACTCGCTGAGCGTGCTGGAGCGCCTGGCCGAGCGGTACCACGGCGAGCCCAGCCTGCATGCCATCGAGGTGCTCAACGAGCCACGCTGGGATGTGCCGACCGAGTACCTGAAAAGCTACAACCTCGACGCCTACCAGCGCATTCGCCGGTACTGCAAGGCCGAGCAGGTCAGTGTTGTCTTCCATGACGGCTTCCGCCCCTTCGAGCATTACCTAGGTTTCATGCAGGCACCGGAATTCGCCAATGTGGTCTTCGACATCCATCGCTACCAGTGCTTCGAGCGCTGTGACATCGACAGCGATATCTACACCCACCTGCACAAGGCCAGCGGGCAATGGAAAACCGAAGCCGATGCAATCATCCAGCAAATGGGGATGCCGGCGTATTGCGGCGAGTGGAGCCTGGGGCTTGATCTGAAAGTGGTCTCGCTCTGGGCCGAAGGGCCGTTCAATCACGCTCTGGAGAGCATGGACAACTTCCAGAAGGACGTCGCCTATCGTGGTTATGCCGCGGCCCAGTTGCTGACGTTCGAAAAATACCTGGGCTGGTTCTTCTGGAGTTATAAAACCGAAACCACACCTGCCTGGTGTTTTCGCGAATGTGTCCAGCGCGGCTGGCTGCCCTCAGTTTTCTCCTAGCGCGCGGAGCGGAGTGCCGTAACTGCTGAACTGCTCCTGCGGCAGGTGATTGAGCAGGAGCTTGCGTTGGTAGTGCCGCTCGTGGCCGGCATGGAAACTGATGGCCAGCAGCGTCGAATCGGGCAGTTCTCGGTGCAGCATGTCCATCAGGTATTCCTCGCCCTTGGGCTCGAAGGCACTGGTCGCCTCCTCGATGAACACCCAGGACGGCCGCTGCAGGAAAAGCCGCGCAATGCCCAGCCGCTGCTGCGCGCGCAGCGGCAGTACGCTTTGCCAGTTATCGACCTCTTCCAGGCGTGCTGCCAGCCAACCAACCCCGGCGCATTCCAGGGCATGCTGCATGGCACTGGCCGGGAAGGTGCCTGCTGGCTGTGGATAGCTCAGCGCTGCCGTCAAGCTGCCAAGCGGCAGGAAGGGCCGCTGCGGCAGGAAGCAAATCCCAGGTCCGGCAGGTAGCCAGACCTCGCCATGCCCCCACGGCCACAAGCCAGCGACCACTTTGAACAGGCCGATGGTGACCGCCGGATCACCAGAAATCAGCACTCGCTCGCCACGCTGGATCGCCACGTTGAGGCCCTGGATCAGGATCTTCCCGTCAGGATTGGAGATGCACAAGTCGCGCAGTACCAGTTCCGACTGGTTCGATTGCGCCAGGCTGATGCGATGGTCTTGCGGCTCGGCAGCCTGCTCTTCAAGCCGCTGCAGGTCGCTGTAGAGGCTCATCACCCGGTCTGCCGACGCCCGGCAACGCGCGAGCTCGGCCAGGTTATCGATCGGCCACGAGAGCGCGGAGGTCAGTTGGTGGAATGCTTGCGCGGCCTGCATCAGCACCCCCAGCGTAATGCTGGCGGCAATGTACTGTGGTGCCATGACCAGGATCGGGAACACTGGCAGCAGCACACCATAGCCCGAAGAAAACGATACGATTCCCAGGTAAGCGCGAGTCTGGCGATACCAGCGACGGCCCAGTTCGGCGAAAGAGGTCGCCGAACTCTTCCGCTCGATCTCTTCGCCCTGCATCAACGCAATCGCCTCGGAGCTTTCCCGCGCATGGGCAAGCCCGAAGCGGAAATTCGCCTCCGCTGTTTGGAGTTTGTTGGTCGCCTTGACCAACGGACGCCCGAGCAACATGCCGAACAGCGTGCCGGCTCCAGCGTAGGCAAACGCCAGGATGACCATGTAACCCGGAACCATCAAGGCGGTGCCGGGCACGTTGACGCTGCCGGTAACCCTCAGCAGGATGTCGACAAAGCTGCCAAAAATCAGCAGCGAGTAGACCAGCGAGTGGGTCAAGGAAATCGTGCTTTCGGTAACGACGTGGATATCTTCGGCAATACGGCCATCCGGGTTGTCATGCTCGCCCTCGGTGAGCTGCAACTGATAGTGATGCCCGTGCGTCATCCATCGGTCCAGGACCTTTGCCGTCAGCCACTTGCGCCAATCCAGTTGCAACCAGCGCTTGACCTGCATATGCAGCGCCGTAACGCCCATGGTCAGCAGGAGTATCACCACGAAGGTGGCGATCTGCACCATCAAGCGGCTCAGTGACTTCGCTTCCAGGGCATCGAAGAGCGCACGGTTCCAGTAATTCATCCAGATCACCAGGCCGACTTGAGCCAGGGTGAGCAGCAGCAAAGCCAGGGTGAAACCGCGCGCCTTCCACTTCTGTGCAGAGTTCCAGTACGGCATGACCAGGCGCAGGAACTGCCACCGCGATCTCGACGGTTGCCGAGTGTCTGCCCGCCAAGCCATTTATTCGCAACCCCGCGCAGCCAACGGGTGTAGCCGCTCATTCATAAGCCCAAGCGGCGCGGCAGAACCATTCGGCAGACGTGCGGTGGCGGGGCACCCATGGCCTTCAGAAATTTGCAGGTCGACTCGGCGCCCGCCCTCAGCGCAGGGGTCTCCCCAAAACTGGCGGGCATGCGCACCCGCACAATCTACCGGCAGAAAAATCATCAAACCCCCTGCTGCTCAAGGCCGAAACCTCTGGTTGCTCAGCGTACTCCGGGGAGTGCGTTGCCTACCCTGCGAAACTCTTCGTGTTCGGCCAGGGAATTGTCGCAGGGTGCAGCCGCGGTGTATGTGCGAACGTTGGCCGGTAATAGTGTTTTCGGCTCGTTGAGCCCAGCGCAACGCTGCACCCGGTAAAATTCATTCAAGCACACAGAACCTGAACGGCACCGATTATCCGGACCGTCGAGCACGCTCGGCCGACAGAGGAACCTGCGGGCGGGCGATCGGTGAACCACACAAGGTTATTCAACTGGATCGCGAAGGTGAGCGCCTGCTTGTGGAAGCAGGCGAATTGCATGGGATCTTCAGGTCCCCAGGAGCATCCCGATTTTCGACGAGACGCAAGAGGGCTTCACCAACCCGCACAGAGGTGTCTTGCCTCCACATGCCTCTGCCAAGCTGCCGTGCACCGCACTTCAGCCAGCCTTGCCCAGCATCTGGCTGAGCACGGCGCGCAACTTGCCAGGCTTCACCGGCTTGTTCAGCAGCGGCACGCCGAGCTGTTGCAGCTCGCGTCGGCACTGGTCACTGCGATCGGCTGTGATGATCACCGCCGGCACGGGGCGATTGAAAATCTCGCGTATTTCCTGGATCACCTCGCAACCGGTCACGTCATGGTCCAGGTGGTAGTCGGCCACGATCAGATCGGGCGCCTGCCCTCCCAGCATCGCCAAGGCGTCACCCAGGTCGGGCGCAGCCACCACCTCGCAGCCCCACTGGCCAAGCAGTGCCGACATGCTGTTGAGGATGCTCGACTCGTTGTCCACTACCAGCAGCCGTTGTCCGGGCAGCGGATCGCCTGTCACCGGGCGCGGCTCGACGTTCTGGCATGCCACCGGCGCAGCATCTGCCAGGGGTACCTCGATACTGAACACCGAGCCACGGCCGAGCTGCGAGCGGACCTGCACCGGGTAATCGAGCATGCTGGCGATGCGGTCGACGATGGCCAACCCGAGGCCCACGCCCTTGCGCTCAGCGGCCCGGCCAACGTTGAGCTGGTTGAACTCAAGGAAAATCGCCTGCAGCTGATCCTCGGGGATACCGCGCCCGCTGTCCCAGACCTCCAGCCTTAAACGGTCGCCCACTCGACGGCAACCAAGCAGTACACGGCCGCGCTCGGTGTAGCGGCAGGCGTTGCTGAGGAGGTTGCGCAGGATGCGGGTCAGCAGCCGGAAGTCGGTAGTGATACTGAGGCGCGGCACGCGCACGCGCAGTTCCAGGCCGGCCGCCTCGGCCACACTCTGGAACTCCGAGGCCAGCGGACCCAGCACCTCGTCGAGGTGATAGACATCGAGGTCCGGCTTGATCGCGCTCTGGTCCAGCTTGGAGATGTCCAGCAGGTCGGTGAGCAGGTCCTCGGCGCCTTCCAACGCCTGGTGGGTGCGCTCGACCAGCAGCTGCTCCGAAGGTGGCAATTGCCGCTCGCGAAGGGTCGATACCAACAGGCGCGCTGCATTCAGCGGTTGCAGCAGGTCATGGCTAGCGGCAGCCAGGTATTTGTCCTTGCTCAGGTTGGCCGCTTCGGCGGCGTCCCGCGCCTCGCTCAGCTGCTCGTTCAAGGCCTGCAACTCGCGGGTGCGGTCCAGGACGCGCTGCTCCAGTTCGTCATTGAGCGTCTGTAGGCGCTGCTGGGCGAGGATGCGCTCGGTGATGTCGGCAACGAAGCCTTCCACCAGACCTTCTTCATCCGGCTTGAGCAGCAGGTTCATCAGCACGTCGACATGGCTGCCGTCCTTGCGCCGCAGGCGCGTCTCATAGCCGAACAGGCCGTTGCCTCGTTGCAGTTCGCGGCGAATGCGAGCCAGCTCCGCCGCACCGCCGACGAAAAGATCGGTGGCCAGGTCTGTCAGCGGCCACAGGCAATCCTGCGGAGAGTCGTAGCCGAGCATGCGCGCCAGGGCCGGGTTGGCGGCGCGCATGCCCTCCTGCAGGCTGGCCTGGAAGATGCCGTGCACGGCGTGCTCGAACAGCCATTTGTAGCGATTGCGCTCGGTTTCCAGCTCTTCCAGCCGCGCCAGCAACTCGGGATAGTGGCTTTTGCGTGCCGAGTGGGAGCCCAGTCCAAGGAGCCCGGCCAGCGCCTGACGCTGCTCGTCAGAGGGCCTCGGCATACACCACCTCGACATCCCGCAGGCTGGATTCGCGCGGGTTGGTGAGGATGCAGGGGTCATCCATCGCATGCCGCGACAGGAAGGGAATGTCGGAGGTGCCGACGCCATGCAAGCCGAGGGTTTCGTGGAAACCGACGGCATGCTTGAGGGTCACCAGGTGTTCCACCAGACGTTGGCGCACCTGGTTCTGGTTCAGTCCCCGGCAGTCGATGCCGAAGGTTTCGGCGATGACCTTGAACCGCTCCGGCGCAGCGCTGTAGTTGAACGCCACCACGTGCTCCACCAGCACGGCGTTGCACAGCCCATGAGGCAGATCGAGGAAGCCGCCGAGGCTGTGGGACATGGCATGCACCGCACCGAGGATGGCGTTGGAGAACGCCAGGCCGGCCTGCATGCTGCCGAGCATGATCTTCTCGCGCAGGGCAATGTCCTGGGGGTTGGCGATCATCGCCACCAGGTTGCCGTTGATCAGACGCATGGCTTCCAGCGCATGGGGATCGGTCAGCGGGCCATGGCCGGTGGAGACGAAGGCCTCGATCGCATGCACCAGGGCGTCGATGCCGGTGCACGCCGAGAGGAACGGATCCATGCTGAGGGTGGTTTCCGGGTCGATCAGCGAAACGTCGGGCACCACGGCCTTGCTGACGATGGAAAACTTCATCCGTTCCTGCTGGTTGGAGATGATGACGAACTGCGACACATCGGCCGAGGTGCCAGCAGTGGTGGGAATCAGGATCAGTGGCGGGCTGGGCACGGTCAGGGTATCCACGCCCTCGAACTCGAGAATGCTGCGGCCGTGGGCAACGACGATACCAATACCCTTGGCGCAGTCCATGGGGCTTCCGCCGCCCACGGCGACTATGACGTTGCAGCCCATGCTGCGGTAGAACTCGGCGCCCTGCATGACCTCCTCCACGCGGGGGTTGGGTGATACCTGGGTGTAGAGGCAGTAATCGATGCCTTGGGCCTGGAGGCTGGCCTCCACATCCGCAACCCAGCCGGCAGCCTGCACGCCAGGGTCAGACACCACCAGCACCTTGCGGGCGCCAAAGGTGCTGGCGTAGTTACCAACGTTATGCCGACAGCCGGCACCGAAAATGATCTCGGGAGAAACGAACTTGCGAAGCTGGCTGATATCGTGACGCATCAAACGGCTCTTTTTTGTAGTTATGGGGCGAGTAGGAACCAGCCTACTGCATTCGTGGGCCTTTTCAATCAGACGTTTGGCGGCGTCCCTGCATCACCTTGCCGGATTTGTTCGCGAGCAAGCTCGCTCCTACGGGCGACGGTGTTGCTTTGTAGAAGCCAGCTTGCTGGCGAAGGCGGGAAGTTTCGCGAGCAAGAACTCGGCGTCCCCCTTGCTCATACACGGCCTACTAGAGAAGCGCCTGGTAAAACCTCAGCTCCTCCTGCAGGGCATGAGCCAGGTTGACGGCCTGGCGGAATCCGTGACGCTCCTCTGGATAAAGATGGACCTCAACCTGGCGGCCCTCTGCCTTCAACGCCGCGACCATCGCGTCTGTCTGCTCCGGCACCACGATGGCATCCCGCCCTCCCTGGAAGAAAATCACCGGCGCGTTGATTTCCGTCGCTCGCGCCACCGGCGTGCGTTGCCGATAGCGCTCTGCATCGCACACAGGATCGCCGATCAACCAATCCAGATAATCCGCCTCGAACTTGTGGGTCTTCTCGCGTAACACCAGCGGATCGCTGACTCCGTAATAGCTGGCGCCGCCCCGGAACGGCGTGTTGCCCAGCAAGGCCATGAGCGTGGTGAAACCACCCGCGCTGGCACCCCGGATGAATGCCCGCTGCGGGTCCGCCCGCCCCTGCGCGGCCAGGTGCGTTACCAGCGCGCAGGCATCCTCCACATCCAGTACGCCCCAGGCACCTTTCAGTCGTTGCCGGTAAGCCCGGCCATACCCCGTGCTGCCCCGATAGTCGAGGTCGGCCACCGCGAAGCCGCGCTGGGTCCAGAACTGGATGCGCGGATCGAAAGCCGGCTGGCTAGCAGAGGTAGGCCCGCCGTGACAGAACACCAGCAGCGGCGGCCGTTGACCGATCGTTTCCGGGCAATCGGCATTGGTGGGCGGATAGAAGAAGCAGTGGGCAATCTCCCCTGTCCCGGTTTCGAACTGCATCGGTTCTGGCCAAGCGATGTCGGCGGCCGGCAGGCCCGCTCCACTGCCAGCCAAGACTCGCAATGCGCCGCTGGCGCGGTCGATGGCCAGCACGGCGCCGGCACGGTCGGGCGCAGCGGCAATGCAATAGACATAATGATGATCTGCTGCCAGTTGGCGAAAGAGGCTGTAGCCGGCCGCAAAACGTCGCCCGTTTGAAAGGCCGAGATGCCCCTCACCCTGCGCAATCCAGGTGGACAAGCAGCCCTCCTCCAACGGCAGGTAGCTGCAACTGCCCAACTGCCAGCGTACCGGGGCGTGGTCGGCAGCCAGCGCCGGCCTCGGTCGCAGCCGCTTGCGCTCCAGCCGCCAGGGTTGCCACCAGCCGTTGCGGTCACTCAGGCAATAGAGTCGGCTCTGAGCGTCGAATTGCGGTTGTTGCAGGGATTCCTCGCCCTGAGCTCCGGCGACGATCTGGCAGGGCCCCCAGCCATTACCCTGGTGTTCACGCAAGCAAAGCCGGGTAGCAGTCCAGGGCAGTTCGGGCCGACTCCATTCGATCCAGGCCAGGCACTGGCCATCGGGGCTGATGCAAGGCGCAGCATAGAAATCGGCGCCCTCCGCTGATACCTCGCGGGATCCATCCGTCAGGCCGATCACCACCAGGCGGTGCGTGCCACCCTCCTCCTCGACAGCCAGCAACGCCCTGGCCTGCGGCCAGTAGCGCAGGTCGCCATAGCGACGGCCCTCGCTCGCCGTCAGCCGTCTGGGCTGGCCGAGCAGGGGCTGGACATACAGCTGCTGGTCCGATTCGTTGACGAACACCGCACCATCGCCCGTCAGGCAGAAAGCACCTCCGCCGTATTCGTACACCCGGCTGCGCACGGAGTGGCCTGCAGGCGTCAAGCAACGCGCGCCACCCTCCTGCCAATACCAGAGCGTGGTACGGCCATCTGCCGGGTCGAAGCGGGTCCAGAACAGCCCCTGCTCGCCACAGCGCAGTTCGGCAAAGTCGGAACTGGCGGCCACCGCCCGCTCGGCGCTCCAGGCGCTTTCCCAGAAGCCGAAGGGACGGATTTCAGGCGCGGCAGATGATCTTCGAGGTACGCTCATTGCGGTAGGTCAGTTGGTCCAGCTCCAGCGGCGCCTGTTCGGCCTGCTCCCGCGCGGCGAGGATCTTGTGGTGATGGGGGGACTTGGCACACACCGGATCGGCATTGCTGGCATCCCCGGTAAGCATGAACGCCTGGCAACGGCAGCCACCGAAGTCACGCTCCTTCTCGTCGCAGGAACGGCACGGCTCGGGCATCCAGTCGTAGCCGCGGAAGCGGTTGAAGCCGAATGATTCGTTCCAGATATGCCCCAGGCTGTGCTCGCGCACATTGGGGAACTGCACTGGCAGCTGGCGCGCGCTGTGGCACGGCAGCGCGGTGCCGTCGGGGGTGATGTCGAGGAACAGGTTGCCCCAGCCATTCATACAGGCCTTGGGGCGCTCTTCGTAATAATCCGGGGTGACGAAGATCAGCTTGCAGGGGTGTTTCTCCGCCACCAGCCTGGCCCGGTATTCGTTGGTGATACGCTCGGCGCGTTGGAGCTGCTCGCGGGTCGGCAGCAGCCCGGCGCGGTTGAGCTCGGCCCAGCCATAGAACTGGCAGGTGGCGAGCTCGACGAAGTCGGCCTCCAGAGCCAGGCAGAGCTCGATGATGCGGTCGATCCGGTCGATGTTGTGCCGGTGGGTAACGAAGTTCAGCACCATCGGGTAGCCTGCGGCCTTGACGGCACGGGCCATGGCCAGCTTGTGCTGGAAGGCCTTGGTGGAGCCGGCCAGCAGGTTGTTCACTTCCTCGTCGGCGGCCTGGAAGCTGACCTGGATATGGTCCAGTCCTGCCTCGCTCAATGCGTCGATGCGCGCCTCGCTGAGGCCGATACCTGAGGTGATCAGGTTGGTGTAGTAACCCAGTTCGCGGGCGGCATGGACCAGCTCCTCAAGGTCGCGCCGAACCAGCGGCTCGCCACCGGAGAAACCCAGCTGCGCGGCACCGAGTTCGCGGGCCTGACGGAACACCTCGATCCACTGTGCGGTGCTGAGCTCATCTCCGTGCCGAGCGAAGTCGAGCGGGTTGGAACAGTACGGGCACTGCAAGGGGCAGCGGTAGGTCAGTTCCGCCAGCAGCCAGAGCGGCGGCCCTGGCTGTTCAGGCTTCGAGCTGCAACCAGAATTGCGCATGAGCCACCTCGATGAAAGCCAGAATGTCTTCGTTCAAGCCCGGTACATCCGGGAACTTGCGACTAAGGTCGGCGATAATCTGCGCCACCGAGCGCTCGCCATCCACCAGGCCAAGGATTTCCCCAGCGCTCTCGTTCAGCTTGACCATGCCCTCCGGGTACAGCAGCACATGGCAGCCCTGGACCGGCTCCCATTGCAGTCGAAAGCCCCGGCGCAGGATTGGAATCTGTTGTTGGTTGAAGTCGCTCACAGACGAATCCCCCGATGCCAGACCCGCTCGCGGGTCACGCTGTGGTAAGGCGGGCGCTCCAGCTCATAGGCCATGCTCATGGCGTCAAGCATGCTCCAGAGCACGTCCAGCTTGAATTGAAGGATGTCCAGCATGCGCTGCTGGGCTTCCTGGGTACGGTAATGCGCGAGGGTGATGCGCAAACCATGCTCGACATCACGACGGGCTTCCTTCAGGCGCTTGCGGAAGTACTGGTAGCCGGCCGGGTCGATCCAGGGATAGTGCTGGGGCCAGGCGTCCAGGCGCGACTGATGGATCTGCGGGGCGAACAGTTCGGTCAGCGAGCTGCTGGCGGCCTCCTGCCAGGTAGCGCGGCGGGCGAAGTTGACATAGGCATCGACGGCAAAGCGGACGCCGGGCAGCACCAGTTCCTGAGAAAGCACCTGTTCGCGGTCCAGGCCGACGGCCTCGGCCAGTCGCAACCAGGCTTCGATACCGCCCTCCTCACCCGGTGCTCCATCGTGGTCGAGGATGCGCTGTATCCACTCGCGGCGGGTGTCACGGTCCGGGCAATTGGCCAGGATCGCAGCGTCCTTCATCGGGATGCAGACCTGGTAATAGAAGCGGTTCGCCACCCAGCCCTGGATCTGCTCGCGGCTGGCGCGGCCTTCGTACATCGCCACATGGAATGGGTGGTGGATGTGGTAATAGGCGCCCTTGGCACGCAGCGCCTGCTCGAATTCGCTTGGGGTCATGGCGCGCTCAGTCATGCCGGAATCCCTCGTAGGGTGCGCAGCGCGCACCTTGATTGGTTCGTGGTGCGCACGGCGCACCCTACAAATCGATGCCCATGCCGTCCCAGGCGACTTCTATGTCGTGGCGGCCCAGTTCGGCGCGTTCGGCCGAGTCGACGTCGAGTATCGGGTTGGTGTTGTTGATGTGGATGAGTACCTTGCGCGGGCCCGGGATGGCATCCAGCACCTCGATCATGCCGCCGGGGCCACTCTGCGGCAGGTGGCCCATCTCGCTGCCGAGCTTGTCGCCGACCTCGCAGTGGCGCATCTCGTCATCGCGCCAGAGGGTGCCGTCCACCAGCAGGCAATCGGCCTTGTGCATCCAGACGCGCAGACTGTCGTCCACCTGACCGAGGCCGGGGGCGTAGAACAACGTGCCGCCGGTCTGCAGGTCCTCGACGTAAAGGCCGATGTTATCGCCCGGATGCGGATTGCCCCGGTGCGGCGAGTACGGCGGAGCACTGCTGCGCAGCGGGATGGCCGTGAAGCGCAGCCCCGCAGCAGCGGGAATGGCGAACGCCGGGCTGGCCAGGTCGATTCGCTGCCACTGGAGGCCTCCATTCCAATGTTCAAGCATGTTGAACACTGGAAAACCGGTGGTCAGGTCCTGATGGACCATGTCGGTGCACCAGACCTGGTGCGGGCAGCCTTCGCGCAGGCTGAGCAACCCGGTGACGTGGTCGATCTGACTGTCCATCAGGATGATCGCCGCGATACCGGTATCACGCGGGCGTCGCGCCGGCTGCATCGACGGGAACGCTTCCAGCTGCGCGCGGATGTCCGGCGAGGCATTGCACAGCACCCAATCCGTGCCGTTGGCGCTGATGGCAATGGAAGACTGCGTACGGGGTTGGGCGCGCACCTTGCCGCTGCGTACGCCACGGCAATTGCGGCAGTTACAATTCCACTGGGGAAAGCCCCCGCCGGCGGCCGAGCCGAGAATCTGGATGTGCATGGGAGTGGCCCTGGCGAAAGCCCCGGCTGGGCCGGGGCAAAAGGATCAGCGGTTGGCGAAGTACAGGGTGACTTCGAAACCAATACGCAGATCTGTGAAGGCGGGTTTAGTCCACATGGCGCATTCCTCTTTTTATGGCGCCGGAAGATTCCGGCAAGTTCAGTTAAGCACCTGCGAGCCGGGGGCCGAATGGTACTTTGGGATAAGGTTTGCTCGTGATTTGGTAGGGGCTGGAGCGTGGAATGAGACCGGTAGGATGTGGCGGGCGGCGTTCCGCTAGAGCGAAGCGAAACCCATCCTACGAGATGCCCACCTGATACAGCTGAAAGAAAAGAAAAACGCGGCCGAAGCCGCGTTGCGATAAGGCCCTGCCGGGCATTGGTTCTGGAGGCGCTCATTCCCGCTGACAGGACAGCATCGCGAAAGGAGTGTGGCGCCCTTACCAGCGCGCCACGGGGTCGACGATGAATCAGAAGAAGCCCAGCGGATTGATGTCGTAGCTCACCAGCAGGTTCTTGGTCTGCTGGTAGTGGTCGAGCATCATCTTGTGGGTTTCACGGCCGACGCCGGACTTCTTGTATCCGCCGAAGGCGGCGTGAGCCGGGTAGAGGTGATAGCAGTTGGTCCAGACGCGGCCGGCCTTGATGGCGCGACCCATGCGGTAGGCGCGATTGATGTCGCGCGTCCACAGACCGGCGCCCAGGCCGAACTCGGTGTCGTTGGCAATCGCCAGGGCTTCGGCTTCATCCTTGAAGGTGGTGACGCCCACTACCGGCCCGAAGATTTCCTCCTGGAACACACGCATCTTGTTGTGCCCCTTGAGCAGGGTCGGCTGGATGTAGTAGCCGGTGGCCAGGTCACCTTCCAGCTTCTCGGCTGCACCGCCGGCCAGCAGCTCGGCGCCTTCCTGCTGGGCAATTTCGAGGTAGGAGAGGATCTTCTCGAACTGCTGCTGCGAGGCTTGGGCGCCAACCATGGTCTCGGTGTCCAGCGGGTTGCCGCGTTTGATCGCTTTGACCTTCTTCATCACCTCGGCCATGAACGCCGGGTAGATGGATTCCTGCACCAGGGCGCGGGATGGGCAGGTGCACACCTCACCCTGGTTGAAGAAGGCCAGCACCAGGCCCTCGGCGGCTTTCTCGATGAAGGCCGGCTCGGCCTGCATGATGTCTTCGAAGTAGATGTTCGGGCTCTTGCCGCCCAGCTCCACGGTCGACGGGATGATGTTCTCGGCGGCGCACTTGAGGATGTGCGAGCCCACCGGAGTCGAGCCGGTGAAGGCGATCTTGGCGATACGCTTGCTGGTGGCCAGGGCCTGCCCAGCTTCTTTGCCGAAGCCCTGAACGATGTTCAGAACGCCGGGCGGCAGCAAGTCGCCGATGATTTCCGCCAGCACCATGATCGACAGCGGAGTCTGTTCTGCGGGTTTGAGCACCACACAGTTGCCGGCAGCCAGGGCCGGAGCCAGCTTCCAGGCGGCCATCAGCAGCGGGAAGTTCCACGGGATGATCTGTCCGACCACGCCCAGCGGCTCATGGAAGTGGTACGCAGCGGTGTGTTCGTTGATTTCGGCGGCACCGCCTTCCTGGGCACGGATGCAGCCAGCGAAATAGCGGAAATGGTCGGCGGCCAGCGGGATGTCGGCGTTGAGGGTTTCGCGCACGGCCTTGCCATTATCCCAGGTTTCAGTGACAGCCAGCACTTCGAGATTCTGCTCGATGCGATCGGCGATCTTCAGCAGGATGTTCGAGCGATCCTGGACCGAGGTGCGGCCCCAGGCATCGGCGGCGGCGTGGGCAGCGTCCAGCGCTTTTTCGACATCCTCGGCGCCGGATCGTGGGAACTCAGCGATCACCTCGCCGGTCACTGGCGAGGTATTGGTGAAGTACTGCCCCCCCAGCGGCGGCACGAACTCGCCACCGATGAAGTTGCCGTAACGCGGCTTGAAGGAAACGACGGCGCCCGGAGTGCCTGGTTGTGCATAGATCATGGCGTTGCTCTCTCTGGTCGGGTCCTGCCCGGGTGGGCAGGTGGTGAACCGATCTTAGTCAGCCGCCGCCGGGCACCGGTATGCGCCCATGGCACAGGAGCCCTCGTCATTTGGTAGTAGAAGCACGGCGGGCTCTGGCCCGCTGCGCTCAGGCCAGAACCTGCGCATCCTGGTGTACGCGGACCGGCGTCTTCTTCGCACTGGGCATGGAGCTGCCCTCTGGTCGATAGCCCAATCGCAGCCCGCCCCAATGCCGTCCATTGACGAAGATCGGCACCGAAAGATCATGCATCAGCTCGCCGGTGTCGCGCGTGTAGGTCTGCAGCAGCAGCGGTTGCTGATGGCTGCCGCAGCGCAGGCCGGTGCGGTCATTGAACAGACGCTTGCTACGGCTTCGTGCCATGTCCCGCTGAGGGTCGCCGGTTGGCGCCTGGCTGAAGGCCAGGTTATGGGTGGGCACGTAGCCTTCCGGGGTGCAGGTAATAGCAAACACCATGCCTTCATGGCCCTTGAGCAAAGGCTCCTGGATATCTGGCAGTACCTGGTCGGTGTAGCGGTCGAAACGCGTCCCGTACTTCTGCGGATAGGTGTTCGGGACCGGCTTGAACTGCCGGTCGAACAGGTCGTCGAGGCTGACCCGTCCGAGTCGGATGTCTTCCTCGAAGCGAGCCGAGATGCGTGCCGCACCCTCCCTCGCGAGGTCGTAGATCCGCTGGTGATAGTCGTCCAGCCCGACTTCAGCCAGCCGCTCGCTGATGGTCTCGGCCTGACCTTCCAGTTCGCTGGCGGCATTGGCCAGGCGGCGGGTCTGCTCGTCACTGACGCTGAGGTCACTGCGCATCTGGCCGACGGCTACGAAGAGGCTGGACAGCTGGTCCCGGTTGGTCAGAGCCGCGCTGGCAATCTCGGTGATCTGCCCTTCCGCAACCGCTGCGAGCCCGGCGATCTGTTCAAGTTGGAGGCCGGTGCGCTCCACCTGGCCGACACCGGCATCGAGGTCGCAGGAGAGTTGCTGGATCTGCTCCACCACCTCGGATGTCTGACGCTGAATGTCGGCAACCATCTGCCCGACTTCCTCGGTGGCGCCGGCCGTGCGCCCGGCCAGGCCGCGCACTTCATCGGCCACCACGGCAAAGCCGCGCCCGTGCTCACCCGCCCGGGCCGCTTCGATAGCCGCATTCAGGGCCAGCAAGTTGGTCTGGCTGGCGATGGACTGGATGACCTGCGCGACCCGCTGGATTTCTTCGCTGCGCTGGCTGAGGGCAGCGATCAATTCGCGGCTTGCTCGGGCCCGGGCGCTCAACTGGTGCATCAAGGCGATGGCCGCCTGCAAGACCTCACGGCCCTCTTCACTGCTGATACGGGCATCGTGGGCCGCTGCGCTGGCCTGCTGGCTGAGGTTGGAGGTGGCGGCTTCGGTAGTGATCATCACATCGGCGCTTTCAACGATGCGCTCGGCAGCGGACAGCTGCGATTGCAGGCGTTCGGCAAGACGTTCCACCGAATAGGCCACGCCAGCGGCAGACAGCGCGTTGTGGCTGGTACTGCGCGACAGGTCGCGGGTCAAGCGGGCGATATCCAGGACAGCCTCCTGGGGCTCGAGCGCCCTCCTCACCCCCTTGCCCGCGAACAGGAGCAGCCAGGGCAGCGGCAGGCACAGGGCCATGCCCAGCCAGGGCGGCAGTCCGGCCAGCGCTACCGCGCTTGCAAGCAGGAGGATCAGCAGGCTTTGGAACAGGCAGTCACGCATTGCATACCCCGTTTTTGTCATTGTTTTCGGGTATTAGGCGGCCTACGGCCATTACAGGCTATGGTTCCTTGGTCGTAGAAATCGCCACGGGCGTAGGATCGAATATCGCTTTAGCTATCCGCCATCATCGCGGCCAGGCATGGCAGCTGCGGTGGATCGATGAGGGGTGATCCTCCCTACGAAAAAGCCCGCCGCAACGCGAGGCCGCGGCGGGCTGGGTCAGCGGATCAACGCTTGGCGACGACTTCATCCTTCGGCAATTTGAAGGTCCAGAGCATGCCGCCCTGGTTCAGGTCCTTGATGCGTTTTGCCACTTCACCACCCCAGAGCGGCACCGCGCCACCCCAGCCGGAAAGGACGGAGACGTACTGTTCCCCATCCATTTCCCAGGTAATGGGCGAGCCGATCACACCGGAGCCGGTGTTGAACTCATAGAGTTTCTTGCCGGACTTGGCGTCGAAGGCCATCAGGTAACCCTCCGGGTTGCCGGTGAATACCAGGTTGCCCTTGGTAGCCAGCACCCCGCCCCACAGCGGTGCGTAGTTCTTGTACCGCCAGACTTCCTTGCCGCTCTTCGGGTCGATGGCGCGCAGCACGCCGATGTAGTCCTCGTTCAGCGGTTTGATGGTGAAGCCCGCACCAAGGTACGCCGCGCCTTTCTTGTAGGAGATGTTCTCGTTCCACATGTCCATGCCCCACTCGTTGGAGGGCACGTAGAAAAGGCCAGTGTCCTGGCTGTAAGCCATGGGCATCCAGTTCTTGCCACCGAGGAAGGACGGCGCGACAAACACCGCGCTGCCGTGCTTGCCATCAGCACCAGGCGCGCCGGGGCGCTTATCGGTGTTGTAGATCGGCCGGCCGTCCTTATCCAGGCCCTTGGCCCAGGTGACTTCATCGACGAAGGGGAAGCCACGGATGAACTTGCCGTTGGTGCGGTCCAGTACATAGAAGAAGCCGTTACGGTCGGCGGTGGCCGCCGCTTTCACCGTTTTGCCGCCATCCTTGTAGTCGAAGGACACCAGCTCGTTCACGCCGTCGAAATCCCAACCGTCATGCGGGGTGGTCTGGAAGTGCCACTTGATCGAGCCGTCGTCCGGATTCAGGGCCAAGCGCGAAGAGGAATAGAGGTTGTCGCCCAGGCGCAGGTGCGAGTTCCACGGCGAGGGGTTGCCGGTCCCGAACAGCAGCGAATCGGTATCCGGGTCATAGAAACCGCCCAGCCAAGGCGCCGCGCCGCCGGTCTTCCACAGATCGCCCGGCCAGGTCTTGCCAGCTTCGCCGCCGGAGATGCCGCTCTCGACCTTCTTGCCGTCCTTGTAGACGTAACCCATGTGCCCTTCCACGGTTGGGCGGGTCCAAAGCAGCTCGCCATTGGTGGGGTTGTAGGCCTCGATCTTGCCCACCACGCCAAACTCGCCACCCGCCACACCGGTGATCAGCTTGCCCTTGACCACCAGGGGGGCCGCAGAAATGGAATATCCGGCCTTGTAGTCAGCCACGGTCTTGCGCCAGACGACCTTGCCGGTGTCCTTGTTCAAGGCAACCAGCTTGGCGTCCAGGGTGCCGAAGATCACCAGGTCACCATAGAGGGCCACACCGCGGTTGATGACGTCGCAACAGGGCATGATGCCGTCAGGCAGGCGCGCGTCGTACTGCCAGAGTTTGCGCCCCGTACGTGCGTCTACCGCGAACACCCGCGAATAGGAGCCGGTCACGTACATCACACCGTCCTTGACCAGCGGCTGGGCCTGCTGGCCACGCTGTTTCTCACCGCCGAAGGACAAGGTCCAGACCGGGCGCAGTTCCTTGACGTTGTCGCTGTTCAGCGTGTCCAGGGTGCTGTAGCGCTGACCCTGCAGCCCCAGGCCATTGGTCACCACCTGGTCAGTGGACTTGGCATCGCCAAGGATGTCTTCGTCGGTGACACCGGCCAGAGCGGTCATGCTGGCCAGCGCCATGGCGACGCACAGCAGGGTCCTGGCGAAAGGCTGGTTAGGTGTGGCGTGCTTCATTGCGGCTACCTCTGCGGGCTTGTTGTTGTGACCCGGGAAAATTTCCCGGTCTGCCGCAAATTCTTGGTTCCCCTCCCTATTGCAACAATTGAACGCAGTGCTGATTTTTCTAGTCCGTTGGTAGCAATACCCTCATGTCCAGGGCCAGGTAGCAACCCGTTCCGCCCCCAGCAACATCATCAGGAACAACCAGACGCAGGCGCCCAGCAGAGGCCACCGAAGACGACGTCGAACCGTTCTCGTTCCGTTGCGAAGGTGACGGGAAGACGCTCCGCATGGGTCGCGGGCTCGAGCGGTTCTCATGTCCATCTCACCTGGAGTTGTCGTTCATGCCGTTGACCAGCTCAGGTACGTGAATGACATGCACCTGAGATGAGCGTAGCCCCACCTCCTGTCGCTTCACGTGGCACTCAGCCGCCATTTGCAGCCGGCTGGCAGCACCGTCAGCAGGAAGGTGCCGCCGCGGTCGGGCTAGAAGGAAAAATCGACCTTGGTCCACAGGGTGCGGCCGGGCTCATTGATGGCAATCGGGTCGGCCGGGAAGCCGAAGCCGGCGTCGCCCGCCCGGTTCAGGTGCTCCGCGTAATCCTTGTCGAAGAGGTTATCGAGGCCAGCGCTGAGTTTGAGGCTCCGACTGACCCGGTAGGCGCCGTTAAGCGAGAACACCCCGAAGCCTGCGCTGTTGCCGAAGTCCTGACCCACCACGTTGCCCTTGCCCTCGGCAACACGGTTCTGTGCTGCTACCACGCGCCACAGGGCGCCTGCACTCCAGTCGCTCTGCTCGTAAGTCAGACCGAAGCGGGCTTCCAGAGGCGGCATTTGTGGCAGCGCCTCGTCATCCGAACTGTTCTTGCCCCAGGCGTAGGCCAAGGTGGCATCGGCTTTCCAGTTGCGGTCGATCGAGTAGGCCAATCCCAACTCACCGCCCATGATGCGGGCATCGATGTTCTCCGCCCGCGAGGCTGCGCCCATCATGCTCGGCGTGTAGGTGAAAAGGATGTAATCCCGTACCTGTCCGACATAGCCGGAGGCCCAGGCCTCCAGCCCGGCATCTGCATACTGGATGCCGAAGTCGAGCTGGGTGGTCTTCTCCGGTTCGACGCCCTCGAAGGCATTCAGCGAGCCTGCCGGCCCCTGGCTTGGCGAGAAAAGCTCCCAGTAGTCGGGGAAGCGCTGCGTGTGTCCCATGCCGGCATAGAGAGTGGTCGGTCTATCCGCCAGGTCATGTTCGTAACGCATGAATCCGCTGGGCAGCGTCTCTGCGCGGGTGTCGTCGGCGGTCGGGTTGGGCATCCCCATCTTGCCCAGGGTCTGGCGAAAATCCCGAGCTGAAGACCGGTCCAGCCTCGCCCCTGTGATCGCCCGATTACGCTCGGCGATGTACCAAGTGGCTTCAGCGAAGGCTCCATAGTTGTGCGCAATGGAGTCCTTGCTCCAAGGGAACTGGTCAGCATCGGTAAAGGCTCTGCTCATCATGTCGACGCGCGAGCTGCGTTTGCGGTGCTCGCTGCGCAATGCGTCGACACCGGCCACCAGTTCCACGTCCGTCCATTTCAGCGTGGCGGAGACGCGCCCACCCACGGTGCGGCGATCGACGTTGGAGGCCATCGGCATGGACATCACGCTGCTCGGGTCTGGATCGCGCAGGCTGAAGTTGTCCATCACGTGGTCGGCGTAGTTGTAGTAAAGCTGCGCTTCTACCTTATCCAACACCTCGCCCAGGTTGTTTCGCTCGAAACGCAGGCCCAGGCTTTCACGCAGGAACTGCGAGCCATCCATGCTGCGCCCGGCATAGCGAGCCTCGCCATCACCTTTACCGGCGCTAAGTTCGACCAGGGTGTCGGCATCAGGTGTCCAGCCCAAGGCCACGTCGCCATTCCACTTGTTCCAGCGAGACGGCACGGTATCGCCATTGCCGTCCTCGTAGTCGTCCGACTGGGCGTGGTTACCAACCATGCGCAGATAGCCCTGCTCGCTGCCGACGGCACCATCCAGCACCTTGTCGAAACGACCGCTGGAGCCTGCCAACAGGCTGCCATTGAGGCGGCTGCCCAACTCACCGAAGCGCTCGGGCTCACGCTCGAACAGCACCGTACCCGCCGAGGCGCCCGGCCCCCAGAGCACAGTCTGCGGCCCCTTGATGACGGTAAGTTTGTCGTAGGTCTCCGGGGATATGTAGGAGCTGGGCGAATCCATTCGGCCAGGGCAGGCGCCAAGCATCAGCCCGCCGTTGGTGCGGATATTCAGCCGCGAGCCGAACATGCCCCGCAGCACCGGGTCGCCATTGGTGCCGCCATTGCGGATGACAGCGAAGCCGGGAATGGTCTTCAGGTAGTCGGCCGCATCACTGGCCGGTACGGGCTGGCGCGCATCCTTGGGGTCAGTAACCACGGTCAGCGGAGAACTCTGCTGCTCGGCTGTTATGACAATGGGCTCGATTTCAGCGGGCGGGGTTGCGCTGGCGAGGGCTTCGCCAGCCGAATCGGCGGCGAAAGCAGGCAGGCTGAGCGCGAGCAGCATGGCAGCGCCCCGCGTGTAGGTAGATTTTCGGTTCATCTTGCAGGTTCCTTGAGCATGATCCGTCGGCCCACTGAGCCGCCATCGGGCGCCTGGTCGTCAGACCGGACGCATCACGGCAATGGCGGTGTCCTGGGGCGAATTGAACGAGGTGCATCAGCCCGCGACAGGTGCGGGACGAGCCGGATCAAGCCTGGGGAGAAGCTCGAGGATTGGCGGAAGGCCAGTGATAGCGCGGCGGCGCCTTGCAGCGGGCCTCGCGGGCGGAGGGTCGTGACCGCTCGGGCCGAAGGAGCCAAGCCAGGCCGAAGAGTACAGCGATGCTGAGCGTGATGGACGCACAGAGTGGACAACTGAACGTGCCGGACCAACCGTTGCCAACTGCGCCGCCGCTGTCATCCATGGCAGGCCCGCTATCGGGGCCAGAGGCGCAGAACTCGCCACCGATGCCGCTCAGCTGCAGGCCCATCATCTGCCCGTGGTGGAGGCCACATGCGAACAGATTGAACAGGACGCAGGCATACTGCATCCAGGCAATCAGCGAGCGGTCTTGGCGGGCGAATTTCATGGGCGGCGACTCTAGCACCGGGCCTTCGGGGACGGGAGATGGCCAGACGTGGTCGATTGCCGCAGGCCAAGAAGGGAGCTAACCGGCCGATAACCGCACATTTGCCAGGGTTCAGCAGTGTTTTCCGATTGACTGTATTAACTGGTTCGTACATTTTAACATTACTGATCGTGCCCGTTCTGCGGGCCCTAATAAGAAACGGAGAACCTCTGGATGACCCGCACTGTCCTGGTGCTCAACGGCCCGAACCTGAATCTGCTCGGTACCCGCGAACCGGCTACCTACGGCCATGAAACCCTCGCCGATATCGCCGCCTTGTGCAGCCGCACCGGCGCCGAACTGGGCTTTGAGACGGACTTCCGCCAGACCAACCATGAAGGCGAACTGATCGACTGGATTCACCAGGCGCGCGGTCGCATCAATGGCATCGTGATCAACCCTGCTGCCTGGACCCACACCTCCGTCGCTATCCGCGACGCCCTGGTAGCCAGTGAGCTGCCAGTGATCGAAGTCCACCTCTCCAACGTGCACAAGCGCGAAGAGTTCCGCCACCACTCGTTCGTGTCCGCCATCGCGGTCGGCGTGATCTGCGGCCTTGGCAGCCATGGTTATCGCCTGGCGCTGCAGCATTTCAACCAACTGTTCAGCCAGGAGTGAAACCATGAGCCAATCCCGCTCCCCAAGCGTTCTCGCCGGCCTCATCGGTGCCGGCATCCAGGCATCGCGCACCCCTGCCCTGCATGAGCATGAAGGCGACGCCCAAGGCATGCGCTATCTCTATCGACTGATCGACCTGGATGCGCTGAAGCTCGACGCCAGCGCCCTCCCCGACCTGCTGACGGGCGCCGAACGCATGGGCTTCACCGGGCTCAACATCACCTTCCCCTGCAAGCAGGCGATCATCCCACTGCTTGATGAACTTTCGCCGGAGGCGCGAGGCATCGGCGCCGTGAACACCGTGCTGCTGAAGGACGGCAAGCGTATCGGCCACAACACCGACTGCCTGGGCTTTGCCGAGGGCTTGCGTCGCGGCCTGCCAGATGTCGCCCGTCGCCAGGTCGTGCAGATGGGTGCCGGTGGTGCGGGTTCCGCCGTGGCTCACGCGCTGCTGGCCGAGGGTGTCGAGCGCCTGACCCTGTTCGAAGTGGACGCCAGCCGCGGCCAAGCGCTGGTCGATAACCTGAACGAGCACTTCGGTGCCGGCCGCGCCATGCTCGGCAGCCACCTGGAAAGTGCAATGGCCGAGGCCGACGGACTGGTCAACACCACGCCAATCGGCATGGCCAAGCTTCCGGGCACCCCTGTACCGGCAGAGCTGCTGCGGCCTGAGTTGTGGGTGGCGGAGATTGTCTACTTCCCGCTGGAAACCCAACTCCTGCACGACGCCCGCGCGATCGGCTGCCGCACCCTGGATGGCAGCACAATGGCCGTATTCCAGGCGGTGAAAGCCTTCGAGCTGTTCAGCGGTACCAGTGCAGATGCGCCGCGCATGATGGCGCATTTCGCCAGCATGAATGGCTGAAGGCGTCCCGCCCGAGTAGGTTGGGCCGCGCGGCGATCCGCTGAGCTCCGCGAAGCCCAACCTTGTATCTACCGACTCAAGCCCTACCCGCTTCGCTTTTCCTGTGTAAGCGAATTCATTCGCGATGCAGGCCTGTCCCTTTCCCCCTCAATCCAGCACCGGCTTCAACAGCGCTTGAGCCTCGTACAGCGGAGTCAGGTAACGCTGGCGCATTTCTTCACCGCTCATCCGTGAAGCATGGGTAGTAATGGTGAGGGTCGCCTTGAGTTCACCCTTGCGGTTCTTCAGCGGCACACCGAGCACGCACATGCCCACTTCGTATTCCTGATCGACGACGGCGTAGCCCTGAGTGGTGACCTTGCGCAGTTCCTCCTCCAGCTCCGCGACGCCGGTGCGGGTGAAGGGCGTCAGCGGGCGCAACTCCACCCGAGCGAAGTAGGCGTCCAGCTGCGCCTCATCGAAATCCGCCAACCAGATGCGCCCGCTGGCGGTGCAGTACATGGGCATGCGCGAGCCGGGGCGGATGGAAAGCGAGGCGATATGGCTGTAGCGGCTACGGACGATATGCACGATGTCGTCACCATCGCGTAGCCCCACCGACACGTGTTCCTGCGTGGTCCGTGCCACCTGCTCGACTATCGGCCGCAGCATTCGCGGTAGCTGCGCCGAGTCCACATAGGCTTGGCCGATGCGCAAGGCCTTGGCTGTCAGCCAGTATTGACGCCCATCGGTTTCGGCGAAGCCCTCGTGCACCAGGGTCAGCAGGAAGCGTCGGACGGCACTCTGGGTCAGGCCGGACATCGTGGCTGCCTGGGGCACGCTGAGGCGCGGGTAGTCCTCGCTGAACAGTTGCATCAACGTCAGGCCTTTCTGCAACCCCGCGATCAAGTCTCGCTGGTGAATCACCGGCGTCTTCATTCCCCACTCCTCTGGATACTCGGCTTATTTCGCCGAAGAGTGCGATTATCGCAGTCAGACTGCGATTAACAAGCAAAACACCTTTCAGCTTCATTGTTGGTGCCTTGGGCCGCTGGCAATACTGCCGGCACAACAATACGCCTCAGGAGATCGACATGATCCGTGGTTCGACCGAACTGGTAGCCATCATCGGCAGCCCCATCGCTCAGGTGAAATCGCCGGCCAACTTCAATACCTGGTTCGAGCAGAACGGCCAGGAACTGGCGATGGTCGCCATCGATATGGCCGAGTCAGGGCTGGCTGCCTTCATCGACGCCCTGCGCGGCTGGCGTAACCTCCGCGGCTGCGTGGTGACTGTGCCCTATAAGCAGGTGCTGGCCGAACGCCTCGACGGCCTCAGCCCGCGCGCCGCAGCACTGCGTTCGGTGAACGTGATCCGCCGCGAGGCCGATGGTCGCCTTCTGGGCGACAACGTCGATGGTGAAGGTTTCCTCAAGGCCGCTCGCGCCCATGGTTTCCAGCCGGCCGAAAAGCGCGCCCTGGTGGTCGGTTCCGGCGGCGTTGGGGCGGCCATCGCCTATGCCCTCTGCGAATCCGGCGTGCGCCAGTTGGTGATCGCCGATCTCGACAAGCCCCGCGCCGAAGCCCTCGCCAAGCTGCTACGCGCCGCCTTCCCGCAACTGAATATCGGCAACCAGTATGCCAACCTGTCGGTTTTCGACCTGGTGGTGAACGCCACCCCGGTGGGCATGGGCGGCAGCGGTGAACTGCCCCTTGCCGGCCAGCTGCTGGAAACCCTGAACCCGTCCGCACTAGTAGCCGACGTGGTAACCAACCCGGTCATCACCCCCTTCCTCGAAATCGCCCGCGAACTCGGCTGCAGAATCCAGACCGGTCCGGAGATGGCCCGCGCGCAGATGGGCAATCTCGGTCACTTCATGGGCGTGATGCCACTGGACGTCTGAGGAGAGCTACCGTGAATACAACCGCCCAATTTCCCCGTGGTGTAGTCGTGGCGGAAGCCTACGACCTGATCGTCCTCGGCAGCGGCGCCGCCGGTTTCACCGCGGCCGCCACCGCCGCCTGCAAGGGTCTCAAGGTATTGATCGTGGAGAAGGCCGCCACGTTCGGTGGCACCTCGGCCATTTCCGGCGGCGCCGCCTGGATCTTCGATAGCGACCAGGCCCGCGCCGCTGGCATCCAGGACAGCCCGCAGGCCATCCGCACCTATCTGCGCAAGACCATAGGCTCCGCCTTCAACCCCGAGCTGGTCGAAGCCTTCATTCAGCGCGGCCGCGAAGCGCTGCACTTTCTCGAACAGAACACCGAGCTGGCCTATGCCCTGCGCCCCTTCTCACCGGACTACTACCCATTGGAAGAAGGCGCTACCGACCGTGGCCGCGCCCTGGAAGTGGTCGAGTACGACGGCCGTCTCCTGGGAGCCCGATTCAAGGACCTGCGCCGGCCGCCGGAGGGCATGCTGCTGTTCGGCGGGATGATGGTGAATCGCGTCGATATCCAGCATTTCCTCAGTTTCCGTCGATCTCCACGATCCCTCTGGCATTGCCTGAAGCTGCTGGCCCGCTATGGGCTGGACCGGCTCAGCCACGAACGCGGCACGCGCCTGACGGTGGGCAATGCACTGATCGCCAGGCTGGCCACCACCGCCTTCGCCAAGGGGGCCGAACTCTGGCTGAACAGCAGCGCCGAGTCGCTGGTCCTCGACCAAGGGCGCGTCCGTGGTGTGCGAGTGCGTTGCAACGGCCAACTGCTGGAACTGCATGCCCGCGGCGGCGTGGTCTGCGCCATGGGCGGCTTCGCTGCCGGTGCCCAGGCGGCTGACTATCGGCCGGACACCGGCAGCGAGCACTGGACGATGTCCCCCGAGACCAACGACGGCGTCGCTCTGGCCCTGGGTGAAACGGTGAATGCGGCAACCGGCAATGGCTTGGCGGCCAATTTCTTCTGGGCCCCGGTGTCCGTGCTTCCCCGCCTCGGCAACGAGCTGGAGCGTTTTCCGCACTTGGTCACCGACCGTGCCAAGCCGGGGATCATTGCCGTGAACCGGGCGGGACGGCGCTTCACCAACGAGGCAGACTCCTACCACAGTTTCGTCCAGGCCATGCAGCGACCCGGCAATGCGCCCTGCTGGCTGATCGGTGATGCCGAGGCGCTGGGGCGCTATGGCATGGGCCTGGCGCGACCGAGCCCGGTCGACAATCGCGCGCTGGAACGGGCCGGTTACCTGCACCGCGCCGACACTCCGGAGCAACTGGCCCGCGCCATAGGCGTGGACCCACAAGGCCTGGTCGCCACACTTGCACACCACAACGAGGACGCCCGCGCCGGTGTCGACAGTCAGTTCGGCAAGGGCGCCACCAGCTACAACCAGTCCCTGGGCGACCCGCACCACCAGCCCAACCCGTGCCTGGCACCCCTGACCAAGGCGCCCTGGTACGCCATCCGCTTGCACACCGGCGACCTCGGTTCAGCCCGCGGCCTGGTGACCGACGCCAATGCCAATGTCCTCGACCGGCAGGGTGCGCCCATCGCCGGCCTCTATGCCGCCGGCAATGACATGAACTCGATCATGGGCGGCACCTATCCCGGTCCCGGCATCACCATCGGCCCGGGCCTGACCTTCGGCTATCTCGCCGCCACCCATGTTGCCGAACGCCTGCAATCCAACCACTGAGGAAACACCATGTACTACGAGCTGCGTACCTACACCATCAAGCCCACCAAACTTGCCGATTGGCTGGCCCTCTACCGCAGTCATTGCCTGGAGTTGCAGACCGAGCGCCTGGGCAAGCTGGTGGGCTTCTTCACCACCGAGTTCGGCGAGGCCAACCAAGTAGTACACATCTGGGCCTATGAAAGCCTGGACGAGCGCATGGCGCGGCGCACCGCCATGGCCGCCGATCCGCGCTGGGCGGAATTCGGCCGGCTGAACAAGGAGCTGGATGCGGTGGTGCATTTGGAATCCCGGCTGATGCGCCCCACCGGCTTCTCCCCGCTGCAATGAGGGGCGCAACCGGACACCAGTGCGATGTGCTGGTAATTGGTTCCGGGGCCGCAGGCCTGGCGGCGGCAGTGACCGCCGCCCATCTGGGCTTGAAGGTTCTGGTTGCGGAGAAGGCCAGTCAGTTCGGCGGGACCAGCGCCTGGTCCGGCGGCTGGCTGTGGATTCCACGCAATCCACTGGCCATGGCAGAAGGCCTGGAGGATTCGGCCGAGGCGGTGGAACGCTACCTGTGCGCCGAACTGGGCACCAACCAGCTGGACGAACGCCTGTACGCCTTCCTCCGCCACGGGCCGGAAATGGTGGAGTTCTTCCAGCGCTACACCCACGTGCAGTTCTACTCCGGCAGCCGCATGCCGGACATGCACGACTCGCCCGGTGCTGCACGCGGCGGGCGCTCCCTCTGCGCCCAGCCGTTCGACGGTCGCCAGCTCGGCCCATGGTTACAAGCCCTGCGCCCGCCACTGGACCTGATCAGTCTCGGCGGCATGGGCATTGCCGGCGGCGCCGATCTGGCGCACTTCTTCAATGCCAGCCGCTCACCGCGCTCGGCCTGGTACGTCGCCGGGCGTTTGCTGCGTCACTGGCGCGACCTCCTCTTGCACGGCCGCGGTCTGCATCTGGTCAATGGCAACGCACTGGTGGCGCGGCTCCTTCGTAGCGCCCTGGACCTGGGCGTGAGCCTGGAGGCCAACGCGCCGGCCCTGGGCCTGCTACGCGAGGGCGACCGGGTGGTGGGTGCCGAGCTGCAACTGAATGGCCAGCGGGTGCAGGTCCGGGCGGACCGGGGCGTGGTCCTGGCCTGCGGCGGTTTTCCCCATGATCGTGGGCGGATCGACCAGATGTTCGAGCACCAGAACCATCTTTCCGCCGCGCCCTCGACCAACAGCGGTGAAGGCCTGCGCCTGGGCGAAAAGGTTGGCGCCCAGGTCGTCACCGAGATTTCCAGCCCTGCCGCCTGGGCCCCGGTATCTCGGGTGCCGCGCGCGGATGGCAGCCATAGCGGCTTCCCGCACCTGATGGATCGCGCAAAGCCCGGCTTTATTGCGGTCCTGCGCAACGGCAAGCGCTTCACCAATGAGGCCGATTCCTATCACGACTTCATGAACGCTCTGTTCCGTGCCACCTTGGCCGGCGAGGAGCCTGCCGCCTGGCTGATCTGCGACCACCCTGCGCAGCGCCGCTATGGCATCGGCTGGGCCAGGCCCTTCCCCTTCCCTACCGCCAACTATGTGCGCAAAGGTTATCTATTCAGATCGGCGACACTCGCAGGGTTGGCGGCACTATGCGGATTGGATGCGCAGCAACTGGAAGCCACGGTCGCCGAATTCAATCGGCATGCACGCAACGGCGAAGATCCGCACTTCCAGCGGGGTGCCTCGACCTACAACAAGGCCCAGGGCGAGCCGCTGCACGGCCCGAACCCATCCCTGGGTGCCTTGGCGAGAGGCCCGTTCTATGCGGTGAAGCTGGTGCCCGGAAGCCTCGGGACGTTCGCAGGGTTGCGTACCGATGCCTCGGCACGGGCGTTGGACGCGGACGGAGATGTCATCCACGGGCTGTACGCAGTGGGTAACGACATGGCCAGCGTGATGGCTGGCCACTACCCCAGCGGCGGTATCACCCTGGGGCCGGGCATGACCTTCGGCTACCTTGCCGGCCAGGCGCTGGCGGCGGAAGCCGTCGGGACCAGCGATGACGAAGCAACGACTCGCAGATCATCGCCTTGCGGCGCGGCCTGACCTGTTCGACAGCCAATTTGCAGAGAACCTCACCGTCGAAATCAGACCATGCCGACAGGCCTGCTCTGTCCGACGGGCTGATGTTGGAAGATCACGCCTCATCGATCCACCTCGTCCGCAAGGCTGGGTGATTGATCGCGACGTTGCAGCCAGGCGGCGGCCAACCCGCTGAGACAAATGATCGCGATCCCCACCACCGTCGTCTGCTCCGGCGTGTGGGAAAAGATCACGAACCCCAGCAAACCCGCAAAGACGATCTGGCAATAGCCGAAAGGCGCCAGCAAGGCTGGTGCCGCCTGGCGAAATGCCTGGGTGAGAAACAGATGCGCCGACATCCCCAAGCCGCCCAGCCCCACCAGCAACAAACCATGGCTGAAGCTCGGCACCTGCCAGAAGAACGGCACCAGGGCAGACATCACCAGCGTGTTGCACAACCCGGCGAAGAAGTTGCTGGTGGTCGGACTATCGTGCTCTGCGACCATCCGGGTGAGTAGCTGATAGAAGCAGAATCCGGTGGCCGAGCCCAAGGGCAGGAGCACCGCTGGAGTGAAAAGCTCACCGCCCGGTCGAACGATCACCATCACCCCGGCAAATCCCAACACCACCGCCACCCACTGCCCCAGCGTGACGCGCTCCTTGAGCAGGGGCAAGGACAGCGCGGTGACCAGCACCGGAGCGAGGAAATTCACCGCTGTCGCCTCGGCCAGAGGGATGAACATCAGTCCGGCGGTGAACAGTAGGCTCGTACTCAGCAGGCTCAATGCGCGGAGAACCTGGAACACCGGCCGACGGGTGCGCAGCACGCGCAGCCCTGATTGCGGCAGGAAGATCCCCGCCATCAGCAGGGTATGGACCAGATAGCGGGCCCAGACCACCAGGACCACCGGGTAGAAGCCGCAAAGGTACTTCGACAGGGCGTCGTGCCCGGCAAAGAGGAAGGTAGCCAGAACAACCAGCAGGATTCCCCGCAGTGGCTGATTGACTCCGGACAGGGGCGTGCTGGCAGTGCTCATTTATTTCTCATGGAAAGGGCGCCGCAGCCGCCTGCCGCGCCTGAGACGGAGAGGTCAACCCAGCGCCAGCAACGCGCGGGCCTTGGCGAGCGCCATGTCAGCGCGCTGCTGTGCACTGACGCCCTGCTCCAGCAACTGGCGGGTCGGTATTTCCAGGCTCAGCGGGATAGTCGCCGGCAAGACACTCAGCAGACCCTGCAGGTCGCAATCGCCATCACCCGGGAAGCGCCGCTCGTTACGCGCCTGACGGAGGATTTCCTCCATGCTGTCCGGCCGGGGACCCGCCACATCGCAGAGCTGGGCGTAGCGCATGCGTGCCGGCGGTACCTTGGCCAGGTCCTCCAGGCGCGAGGCAGAACGATTGAAATGGAAGGCATCCACCAGCACGCAACCATTGGCCCGGCCAGCGTTCTCGACGATCCGCCGGGCCTGGATCAGGTCGCGTGCATCGGTCCAGGGCATGAACTCCAGATGCGGATGCAGGCCATACTGGTCCGCCAGGTCACAGAGCGCGGCGAAGTTGTCGGTCATACGGGCCTCGTTGGCATCGTTGCCAGCCACCAGCAGTTCGCTGGCGCCGAACTCCGCGCCTACGGCCAGGATCGCTTCGAAGTCGTCGACTCGGGTCTCTGCTTTAAGGCGAAGAATTTCGACATCGAGCACCTTCAAACCGGTATCTCGAAGGCGCTCCAGGGTCTGACGGCACAGCGTGGCATCCGCGACCAGCGGGAAGTGGTGCTCCTCCGGCGTCGCGGGTACCAGGCGCAGTCCGACATGGCTGTAGCCGGCACGGGCGGCCACCTCCACCATCTGTGGGGGCGACAGTTCAAGTACGGTCAGGGCCGCCAGGGAAAAAATACGTTCGTTCATGTTCTTCACTGTGTCTGGGGGCAGGATCAGAGGGTTTCTGGCGTGCAGGCACGACCGGTTTCCGCGGCCTGGCGAATGGCCTCGACCAGCGCCAGGGTGCGCCCTGCGTCGGCGGCATCGACCAGCGGGCGAGCCTCACCACGGGCGATGCGGATGAAGTGTTCCAGCTGCCGATCGAGCGCCTCGGCCGGTACGTATGCGAGTTGCTCGCTGATCAGGGGCTGGTGCCAACCGGCAACTGCCTCAGCGTAGCGCCAGTGTTTGAGCTGGGGGATGCTCAAGGCACCGCGAGTGCCCGCCAGCAGGTAGCAAGGCTGGTCCGGCTGGCGCGGGTAGACCGGGTTTTCGCCAGACGTCAGCTCCCAGCTCCAGGGCGCGGCCACCGCATCGGAGCCGGTCAGGCTGCCGAGGGCACCGTTCTCGAACTCCAGCAACACCGCGGTGCTGTCTTCATTGGCAAACCCACGAACCCGATTCCGTGTGATGGCCTGGACCTGCGCCACCTCGCCGCACAGGTGACGCAGCAGGTCGAGGTCATGGATGAGGTTGGTGAGCAGCATTCCCGCGCCCGGCTCACGGCGCCAAAGAACGTCGAAATAGCTGTCCGGCTTCTGCAGCTGCCACATCCCCGTGACCGAGGTCAGCTGCCCAAGCACGCCGCTCGCCAGTAGCTCGTGAGCACTGGCGATCAGCGGGTTATGGCGGCGATGATGGCCCACCAACACCGGTACGCCGTACCCGGCGGATGCGGCGACCAGCTCGCGAACCTCGTCCAGATGTACACCCACCGGTTTCTCCATCAACACTGGCACTCCGGCCGCGATGCAGTCGAGCGCCGTGCTCACATGCAGGTTGTTGGGATTGGCGACTATCACCGCCTGCGGGCTCACCTGACCGAGCATTCGCCGGTGATTGTCGAAGTACGGCACTCCGCAGCCAGCAGCAAACGCTGCAGCCTGCGGGCTTGGATCGGCGACAGCGCAAAGCCGTGCATCCGGCAGTTTGCTCAAGCGCTGGAAATGCTGGCGGCCCATGACGCCAGCGCCTATGAGCGCGATCTGAAGCGGTGAGTTCACGGAGGTTTTCCTCTTGTGCTTGTCGAAGCATCCGAATCAGAGTGGAACTCTGTTCCGGTTTCTATTTTCGCACTATTTAGAACTCGGTTCCATTTTATCGCAAGTGGAAAACGTATCCTGCACGCCCAGCGGTCAATCCGCAGTGCAGTCAGTGAAAGGGGTATCGATCAGCCGGGCGCTGGAAAGCCCAATGGAGGGAGCGTGCTTCTGCAGGCGCGAGTGGAGTCGCGTCTGCAGCGCTATTGTGAACGGCGCCTATTGCGCCGTCAGGCGAAGATCTCCGAGGCCTGGGAGGCACCCGAGAGTTCGTTGGCAGCGTCGAGCAGTTGCGGTGCCAGGTCGTGGATACGCGACTCGGGTAGGCGGGCGCTGGGGCCGGCCACGCTCAGCACGCCGATCACATGGCCATCCAGCGGATGGCGCACCACCGCGGCCAGCGCGGAAGTCCCCACGGCCGAGCTTTCCATCACCCAGGCATAACCGTGTTCGCGCGCCAGGCGCAGCCGCTCCAGCAACTCGATATTGGAGCGCGGCGCATTGGGGCCGAACTGCGTCAGGTCGGCAATGCCCTGACGCTCGACCAGTGCCAGCGCCTCCGCGTCGCTCATGCTGGCCAGCCAGGCGTGCCCGGAGGCGGTGCAGAACAACGGAGCATCACGGCCCATATCTGGGTCGTAGCGCAGGCCGGAGCGCGCACCCTGGGACTTGGCGATCCAGGTCTGACGGTCGCCATCAATGACTCCCAGGCGCACCAGTTCACCGGTTTCCTGGGCCAGGCGATCGAGGATCGGCTGGACGATGTCCGCCCCGCTGCTGGCCAGGTACTGGAAGGCCATGGCCACCAGTTTGGTGGACAACTGATAGCGGCTGTTCTCCGGGTTCTGGCGCACATAACCCAGGCGAATCAGCTCGGCAAGCATGCGATGGGTCGCGCTTTTGGGAATGCTCAATTCATCCGAGAGGCTCTGCATCGGCAGGCCCCTGGGATCGCTGGTGAGGCTTTCCAGCAGGCTCAGCGCCCGCTCGATCTGACTTCCGGCCATGGTTGGGTCTCTGAAAGGTTTTGCCGATTCTAAAAGACAAGCACTCAAGGGCGAAACCTGGAACCGCCAGGATCGATGAACGCGACACGCTTACAGGATGCACTGCACTCACCAATACCGATGCCTTTGGTGATGATTTGCGCCAGCCGGCACCAACGCCTCGTGCGTGAAGCACTCCCAACGGTACGTGGGCCGAGGATCGAATTTCTTCCCGGCCAACAATGTACTAACCAGTTCGTTTGCGTTCGATCAGCGAACAAAACCGCGATTATCGAATTGAACCTTCACCCTCCAGCTTTCACTATCTGGTCACCCCGTAGCCCTGCCGCAACCAGCCTGCGACTTCATTTCCAGGGCTACGGGAACTACCCATAAGTACAAAAAAGGTCCAATCCCATGTCCCAGCCAATCGTCACTCCGCCTCGCATACGCCCCAGCGCCAGTCTTCAGTCCCTCATCGCGTTGCAATAGCACCCAGCCGGCACCGCTGATCGCCGGCCCCTTCGCCCTGATTCGTCGATTCGCCGCCTGCGCGAAGGGCCCGCCACGTCCCTGAGAACAACAAGCAAAGAGGCAAACCGTACATGTCATTCCCACGCCCCGACTGCCGTCCTTCGACTCTCGTTCGCGCCAGTCTTGCCCTGGCCATCGCCGCCAGTGCCCTGCACGTCCAGGCCGAAGAAGCGGGATTCATCGAGGACGCCACGGCAACCCTGAACCTGCGCAACTTCTACATGAACCGCAACTTCGTCAACGACGCTAACCAGAGCAAGGCCGAAGAATGGACGCAGAGTTTCATCCTCGACGCCCGTTCCGGCTTCACTCAGGGCACGGTCGGTTTCGGCGTCGACGTACTGGGAATGCTCGCGGTGAAGCTCGATGGTGGCAAAGGCACCAAGGGCACCCAACTGCTACCGGTGCATGACGATGGCCGCCCCGCGGACGACTTCGGCCGCCTCGGCCTAGCAGGCAAGATGCGCATCTCGCAAACCGAGTTGAAAGCTGGCGAGTGGATGCCAGTGCTGCCGATCCTGCGCTCGGACGACGGCCGCTCGCTGCCGCAAACCTTCGAGGGTGCGCAGGTCACCTCCAGGGAAATCGACGGTCTGACCCTCTACGGCGGCCAGTTCCGCGGCAACAGCCCGCGCAACGATGCCAGCATGGAAGACATGTCAATGAACGGCCGGGCCTCGTTCACCTCCGACCGTTTCAACTTCGTCGGTGGCGAATACGCCTTCAACGACAACCGCACCCTGGTCGGCCTTTGGAATGCCCAGCTGAAAGACATCTACGAGCAACAGTTCGTCCAACTGATTCACAGCCAGCCAGTCGGTGACTGGACCCTGGGCGCTACGCTCGGTTACTTCACCGGCAAGGAAGACGGTAGCGCCAAGGCGGGAGACTTGGACAACCAGACCTGGTCCGGTCTGTTCTCCGCCAAGTATGGCGCCAACACCTTCTATGTCGGCCTGCAGAAGGTCGACGGTGACGATGCGTGGATGCGCGTAAACGGCACCAGCGGTGGCACTCTGGCAAACGACAGCTATAACTCCAGCTACGACAACGCTGGCGAGCGCTCATGGCAACTGCGTCATGACTTCAACTTCGCTGGCGCCGGTATCCCCGGCCTGACTTTGATGAACCGCTATATCCATGGCGACAACGTGCACGTCGGTGCCGTGGACGATGGCAGGGAATGGGGACGAGAAAGCGAGTTGGCCTACGTGGTGCAGTCCGGCGCCTTCAAGAGCCTGGGGATCAAATGGCGCAACTCCAGCATGCGCCGCGACTGGGGCAACACCAACAGCTTCGACGAAAACCGCCTGATCATCTCCTATCCGCTCTCGCTGCTCTGATCCGTTGGTGATTGTTTAGCCTCTCTGGCCCGCCATCTGGCGGGCTTTTTTAACCATTTCCCTCATGTGAGGCCTCGGGCGGCATAGGCAACCAGAGCAGGTCGCGTCCGTCTGATCGTCCGCTGAGGCTAGCCGACGCAACCACATCGGTAGTCAGCTCGCGACTCAGCATCGACATTTTCGCTCCAACCCACTAGCGTCGTGCTATCGACCCCTCAAGCGGCGGTTGCCAATGCCGACAGATGCCGAAGCCCTTGCCTTGATCGACGCAGCGTTCGCCGACGCGCCACGCCCGGTGCATTTCACCAACTACCGGCACTGCTGCGAATGCGCCGAGCACGATGAATTGCTGCGCAGCCGTGACCGCTCCACTCTGCAGCACTCCGATGTCGGTAACGCCGGTTGGGACCCGATCTGCTTCTGCTCCCCGGAAGGCATCGCCTACTTCATGCCGACGCTGGTGCGTTTCGCCCTGGCGCAGCCCAACGACCAGTTGGACTGGTACGGCTGGCAATTGCTGTTTCATCTCTATCAGGGCGGCGCCTACAACACCTTCCTGAACGCATGTTCTGCGCCACAACGCCAGGCCATCGCCGCCCTCCTCGCCCACCTGATCGATACGCGGGCTGACCTGCTCGAACTGGAAGCCGACGATATCCTCCGGGCGTATCAACTCTGGTCCGTCGCTTAGCGCACGCATCCGTGGGCATGGCACACGTCGTTTCGGGCTCGGCCGAGAGGCGTCCTCTACTATGTAAATAGACAAGCCACCCTGGGTGCGATCTGCGCCGGAGCAACGCCATGGGGATATCCCCTGACAAGCATCGCTTCAACGGTCGTTTGCTCATGCTCGGTTTCGGCGGCATGGGCCAAGGCGTCTTGCCATTGCTGTTGCGCCATATCGATCTACGTCCCGACCAGATCCTGGTCATCACTCCGGATGCTTCGAACCAAGCTGCGGCAAAGGCACAGGGCCTTGAGCTGCTGGAGACAGCCCTGACCCCCGACAACTATCGCGCAGTGCTGGAGCCTGAACTGCATCCAGGCGACTTTCTGCTGAATCTGTCTGTCAACGTCTCGAGCCTGGCGCTCATCAGGCTGTGCCACGCGCGAGGGGTGCTTTACCTGGATACCTGCATCGAACCCTGGGGCGGTGGCTATGTCGACACCCGATTGAGTGTCGCCCAGCGCTCCAACTATGCCTTGCGAGAATCCATCCTGGCGCTGCGCCTGGAACTCGGCCCAGGTCCGACGGCGACTGTCACCCACGGCGCCAATCCCGGTCTGGTTTCGCATCTGCTCAAGCAGGCGCTGGTGAACCTGGCGAAAGATTCGGAGCTTGGGGCGGCAACCCCAGAATCCCGTGAAGGCTGGGCCAACCTGGCGCAACAGCTTAACGTTCGTTGTATCCACATTGCTGAACGAGACACGCAGATTGCTGCCACACCGAAGGTCTTGGGCGAGTTCGTCAATACTTGGTCCGTCCCCGGTCTGATCAGCGAGGCCTGCCAACCGGCGGAACTCGGCTGGGGCAGCCATGAGACTCACTTGCCTGAAGATGCTCGCCGCCATGGATTCGGCTGCCAGGCGGCTATCTACCTGGAGCGGCCAGGCGGTGCGACCCGCGTGCACAGCTGGACGCCACTGTGCGGACCTCAACAGGCTTTCCTGATTTCCCATGGTGAGTCGATATCCATCGCCGACTACTTGACTCTGGGCGATCCTCTCCGACCGAAGTACCGTCCGACCGTCCTGTATGCGTACCATCCCTGCGACCTCGCCGTGTTGTCGATGCACGAACTCGCCGGGCGCCATTGGCAACCGCAGGAGGTGCAACGCTTGCTGGTCGACGAGCTTGTCAGCGGTACAGATGCCTTGGGCGTATTGCTTCTGGGGCCTGTACGCGGTGCCTACTGGTACGGGTCGCAATTGTCCCTGGAGCAGACCCGTGCGCTGTGCATTCGCAATAACGCAACCAGCTTGCAGGTTGCGGCATCCGTGATGGCAGCCGTGATCTGGACCCTGCAGAACCCAGACTGCGGGATCCTCGAACCCGACGAAATCCCGTTTGCGCCAATCCTCCAGCTTTGCCGCCCCTATCTCGGTGAGCTGGGCGGCACCTACAGTGACTGGACGCCGCTCAAGGGGCGCGTGCCCCTCTTCAACGAAGCGCTGGAGCCCGGCGCCCCCTGGCAATTCAATAATTTTCGCGCTTTCTAGGAATCCTGCTGTCGATGCCAGAGACCAACGCCAGTCGAAGTCAGCTCACACTGATCTGCATCGTCCTTCTGGTCGTGTGGATCTGGGCCGCCATCGCACCGCTGAGCCGGGAAGATTGGCTCCTCGAAAACCTGCTGGTATTTGCTATCGCTGCCTTGCTGCTGGCAACCTTTCGATGGTTCATCTTCTCCATGGCTTCTTACTGGTTGCTTGCGGTGTTCCTGGCGATGCACCTCTATGGCTCCCACTACACCTACGCGGAAACGCCCTTTGGCTTCTGGTTGCAAGAGATTCTAGGAACAAGCCGAAATCACTACGACCGTATCGTCCACTTCTCATTCGGTCTCTTGCTGGTCTACCCGCTCCGCGAACTCATCGAGCGACTCGCAAGACCAGCGGGCAAATGGCTGGGGTTGTTGAGCCTCACGTTCGTCATGGCGTTGAGTAGCCTCTACGAGCAGATGGAGATGCTGGCAGCCATGGTCGTTGCGCCGGATCTGGGTACAGCTTTCCTAGGCACACAGGGCGACCAATGGGATGCCCAGAAAGACTCCGGGCTAGCCATGCTGGGAGCCGTTATCACACTCCTGGCGGCCAGGCTCGTAGGCGACAATCGGACATGAGCCCTCTCGAATCAACGCCCACCTGCGCGTCTGGCCAGCACCTGCGTCGCTCCCTGGGCCTTGCGAGTAAACCAGAGCACGCGGCTCACACCCCGCGTGATCGCCACGTAAGCCAGGCGCAGGCTCTCGTCCTGCATGGCCTGGTCGTAACTGTTGCGAAAGAAGCCTGAGTGGGCATAGAGCGCGTTGCGCAGCGGGTGTTTTTCCGGCGGGGCGCAATCGTCGACGATGATCGCCACCTCCGCTTGCAGGCCTTTGGCGCGGTGAATGGTGTAGGCCTTCACCGGTAGCTGCTTGTCCAACTGGGACTGGATAGCTTGCAGCGGCTCGTTGCGCCGACTCAACACCAGCACGGCGTTGCGGTCGGCCAGGTTGCGAGTGGCAACGTGCTCACACTGTGCCTTGATCTCCGCCACCAGCTCCGGCAACCGGGCTTTCACGTCGAAGTTCTGCTTCAAGACCACACCATGGTCGCCCGGCTGCATCGGCTTCGATGCCTTGCTGGCTTTCGGCTGCTTGAACTCGACACCGTCCAGCACCGCTTCGCCGTCGCGGATCACTGGCTCGATGGAGCGGTAGTTGGTTTGCAGCATCAATACCGCGCTTTTCTTCAGCCGGCCCTTGCCTGGGAAATACGTGTCGAACTCCATGAACAATTCCGGCGAACTGCCGCGCCAGCCATAGATCGACTGCCAGTCATCGCCGATCGCCATCAGGCTGATTGCCTGCCCTTGTTGGCCCAGGGCGCGATGCACGGCTTGGAGGAACTGCACGATCTGCGGGGAGATGTCCTGGAACTCGTCGATCAGCAGGTGGCTGAACGGCGCCAGTGCATCAGTCGGCACAGCCTTGCCGCCATCACTCAGTGACTGGGTGAGTCTCTGGAACGCCGCATTGAAGGTCATCAGTCCCTGCGCGTGCAACCCGGATTCAAAGTGCTTCCAGAACAGCAGCAGCGCCTCGATGAAATGTCGCTCCACGGCCGAACAAGACAGCGCACTGGCTTTTAGCTGGTCAAGCCGCAGGCCAATGCTCTCCATGAAACCCGCCTGGACGTGGAACGCCTCGAACAGCGGCATCGGCGTCAACTCCCCAGCCAGCTTGAAGCCGTCCAGCGGTGCCTTCGGAACCTTGGCGCGCTTGCCCTCGGTATCAACTGCCGGGAAGGGCGGCAGCCCCAGCAAAGCGTGTACATGCTCGCGGAAGTCCGCGTCCTGGGCATAGCAATTCTGATAGGCCTGCTTCAGTAGACGCTGCTGGGCCGGACGCAGGCGACCTGACGCCAGCGGGTTGTCCAGCTCACTTTTGCTGGTGGCCGGCTCGTCCAGCTGTTCGAACCATGACGGGTTGCCCAGTACCTGCTTGGCCAGGACGCCCATGGCCGAATGGAAGGTACGCACGCATTGTTTCGCCTGGTTGGCATCGAACGGGTACTGCCAGAACCCAAGCACCTTGAGCAGCTGCTCACGCAGCTGCGCGCAGGATGCATTGGTAAACGAGATGATCGTCAGACGGCCCGGGTCGATGCCCATATGGCACAGCATGAACACCACACGCAGCACCAGCGTCGTGGACTTGCCCGATCCGGCGCCGGCGAAGATCCGCGTGACCGGATGGCGCCCCAGGATCATCGCCCACTGCTCATCCGACGGCGCGCTGATCACGCCTGCGTCTACCGCCTGCGCAACCCGCTCGCGCATGGCGCTGACCTGCTGTGGGTCAACCGCCAGCAGGGAGGGACCGTAGAATCCCGAATCGGCCGCCGGGCCTGGCTTGGCCCGCGGCTTGCTCGCTTTCACGGAACCACTCGCCTTGGCCTTGCCAGTCCTGGCTGATCCCTTCTTTGCTCGCCCAGAAGGCTTCTTCACCGGCTGGGCCGCTTCGCGCTCGGCGCGCAAATAGGCCGTGGTCCGGGGAAAGTAACGCGCCAACGCCCCCGATAGGAGCAACTTGTAGCGTTTGACGGTCGACAGCATCCCGCGATTCCCGCTTAGGCCAATCCATAGGTCGTTGAATGATAAGTGCTTTCTGCCGCCTCCGGGTAACCGCTGGGCGCACGATGCACCTGGCGCTGTCTCCCGATCAAATGCTTCACACCATAGCGTTGAGTGCAAACTCTTCCGCAAGGTGGCCGATCAAGGTTCGCACCGAGGCCAACAAGCCGCGACGAGAACACGGCATGCACGATCCCGGTCCTTGGCACCCAGCCAGACAGTGCATTGATTATGAGGATTTCCACTCCGAAGCCTTCACGCGCAAGGGCAGCACCCTGGAAATGATTCAGCTCTGCGTGAAAACGAAGCGCTCAATTCACAACGCTGATTCCCAGCCATGCACTAAGCTCGACATGGCATTTATCCAAGCAAGGAGAAACACCATGGCTACCCCTTACAAACGCCTCGACAAGAACCAGGCCGCCGTTCTGCTGGTCGACCACCAGGCGGGCCTGCTGTCCCTGGTACGCGACATCGAACCAGACAGGTTCAAGAACAACGTGCTGGCCCTGGGCGACCTGGCCAAGTACTTCAACCTGCCGACCATCCTCACCACCAGCTTCGAGAACGGTCCCAACGGCCCGCTGGTACCCGAACTGAAAGAGCAGTTTCCCGAGGCGCCCTACATCGCCCGCCCAGGCCAGATCAACGCCTGGGATAACGAAGACTTCGTCAAGGCGGTGAAAGCCACCGGCAAGAAGCAGCTGATCATCGCCGGCGTCGTGACTGAGGTCTGCGTGGCCTTCCCGGCCCTCTCGGCCATCGAGGAAGGCTTCGACGTGTTCGTCGTCACCGACGCATCGGGCACCTTCAACGAAGTTACGCGTCACTCGGCCTGGGACCGCATGTCGGCTGCCGGCGCCCAGTTGATGACCTGGTTCGGTGTCGCCTGCGAGCTGCACCGTGACTGGCGCAACGACATCGAAGGCCTCGGCACGCTGTTCTCCAACCACATCCCGGACTACCGCAACCTGATCACCAGCTACACCACCCTCACCTCCGGCAAGTAAGCCAGGTAATGCCCCTGGGGGGGGAGCGAGCTTGCTCGCTTCAGAGGTAGATCGTTGGGATCAGCGGCGGTCCGATTCGCTTAGCTCAGCCCGACCTGCACGCATAAAAAAAACCGGAGCCAATGGCTCCGGTTTCTTTAACCACGCTCGATCAGTCGAGAACGTCATGCAGCACTTCATAGATGATCCCGGTCGCCACGGCGACCAGGATCAGGTCGGTACCCGCCTGCATCCAATCATAGCCTTCGTAGTGCGGCAGCCGACCCAGAAGCCGACCATCGAGTTTCTTGGCAATTCCAGGAGGCAGCGGCTTGCCGCGAGCGAGGTTCTTCTGGATGCCCGGAGGCAACGGACTGGCAGGACTCCAATAGTTGCGATTGTCGCCAAGAATGACACGGATGCCGCCGATATCGATCTGCGGGTCATGGTAGCGGTTCCCGCCGGAGTAACTTTGGCCAGACGAGCCAGCGTCAGCTTTTCCCTTACCGCCGCTATTGCCTTGCTGTGCCTGCTTTGCGTGTGGGTTGCCCTTGCCATTGCTGGGGTCTGCCAGCAGTGCTGGCGAACCTGCAAGCAGGGCAACGCTGGTCAGTACTGCAATCACTGAACGAGTCTTAGGCATATCTTCCAGTCCTGTTGATTGAGATATCCATAAAGCCTTGAAGCGCCTTTGGGAAAACGTTTCCGTCCGCCCTAATGTGGAGGAACGATAGAAATGATAGTTCCTGAACGAACCCATTTACCCTCTGCGCATCACACTTGACGGATGCTACCGGGATTTCGGTCAACCCAGCACTCTTGAAAGATGCACTTCCGTTGGGTCTTTCGCCGCCGCTATCTACACCGACATGGAGTCCCGCGCCACGGTACTCACCTATGGCAACGACCAGCCCGTCGCCATTGCCCGGCCGGCTGCCAGCGACAGCAGTACGGTAGCGATGGCAAGGCTAGCACTGAGTTTGCACCTGCCCTCCCACTATCGACAGCTCCTTGAACCCCTCGCCGTCACGCAGGACGAACAACGCATCCATCCCCCGCCGCTGCGCCAGCTTCGACCCGGCCTCCACTCCCAACACCATCAATGCCGTCGCCCAGGCGTCTGCGAGCATGCAACGGGACTCGACGACCGATACCGCGGCCAGTTCGCCAGACAGTGGCATCTGCCGGGCTGGGTCCATGGTGTGCGCGTAGTGTGTATTGGCCACCTCCACCCAGTGGCGGTAATCCCCCGAGGTGGCGATGGCGGCATTGGTCAGCTCCATCACACCCATCACCTCGCGAACTCCGCGGAGGGGCTTCTCGATGGCAACGGCCCAGGCCTGGCCATCGGGCTTCAGGCCTCGGGCCCGCATTTCACCATCGATGCCGACCAGATAGCGGGTGACACCGAAGCGTTCCAGACAACAAGCCAGCTCATCCACGCCAAAGCCTTTGGCAATACCTGAAAGGTCGAGAGCAACGGGCTCGACCTTGCGCACCCGCGCGGTCGACGGGTCGATTTCCAGCACCTCGCTTGCGGGCTTACGTTGCTGCATCCGCAGTGCGTTGGCACGTTGTTCATCAAGTTGCTTGGCAGGGCCGAAGCCCCAGGCGCTGACCAGGTCTCCAACCCCTATGTCGAATGCGCCGCCTGACTCGCGGCTGACCAGCAATGCCGTGTGCAAAACCTGAAAGAGTTCCCTGGGAACCGCTTGCCATTGCCCTACCGGCGAAGCATTCAGCCGACACAGATCAGAATCGGCCTTCCACGTGGACATTTGTTGGTCCACCCGGTCGACCGCGTTGAACAGCCCTGTATTGACCGCCTGTTCATCCAGCCCTGGCGGGGCGAAGAAGACCGCGCTGTATAGCGTCCCCATTGTGGCGCCATTGAGGCTGTAGCGCTGTAGTGCAGGAGGGAGCATCGGCATCTCAGTAGACATCTTCACGGTAGCGCCCCTCGGCCTTGAGCTTGAGTACGTTCAGGTTGAGCGGTGCCAGCACCTCGTCCAGGGCCTGCATGACGCTCTTTGCCATATCCCGGCTGCCGCAGACCAGCACCTGCGCACCCCGCTCTATCAGCCTGCGCATATCGTTAGCGTCTTCGATGATTCTGTCCTGCACGTAGCGGCGCTCGCTCACACGGGAGAAAGCCGCCTGCAGCCGGGTCAGTCGCTGGTCGGCCAGGTACCGACCCAGCTCCGATTCGTAGAGGAAGTCCGAGTCCGGATTGCGCCCGCCCCAGTAGAGGTGCATGGGCCGCCTGGCCGTGTTGTTGCGGATGAATCCAGCCAGCGGCCCGATGCCGGTCCCCGCGCCGATGAGGATGGTCGCTGGCCTGCCCGGTGCCGGACGGAAGTCCGGGTTGGGCTGAATGAATGCCTCTATGGTGCCGCCCAAGGGCAAGTCATGGAGGTAGTTCGAGCACAGGCCTGCCTGCTGCTTTCGGACACAGATTTCCAGCACGCCGTCCGCCGTACCGCTCGCCAGTGAATAGAAGCGAGGCACCGAACTTCCTGGCGGCAGGATCCCCACCAGATCGCCCGCATCGAACTCGGGCAACTTGCTGGCTGCAGCAGGCTTGAAGCGCAGGATGCAGGTCGGCGCCTGGACCTGCTCGCCATACACCTCGCGCTGCATCAGCTGCAGGCTGTGGGTCGGAGGGCAATGTGGTGCGTGCAGCAGCGTCAGCTCATGGCCCAGCTTGTCGCCCAAAGCCTTACCCCAACGCGCAAAATCCTGGATCGACTGCCGATCGACCGTGTCCATTGCCAGTAAAGGCCGCAAGCCGCGTGCAAGGAGCGCCTCGTCGACGTCCTTGGCAAATTGACAGAAGCGCGGGAAGCTCCGGTCGCCAAACCCCAGCACCGCGAACCCTTGGTGCGGGTTGAGGCGACTGGACGCCAGCTTCTCAAGGAAAAGTTTGGCGCAAGCGGGCGCAGCGCCGTCGCCGTAGGTCGAAGTCAGGATGAGCAGGCGCTCGGCGCGACGATATTCGTTAGCCAGGCTGTTCATCGGCGCAATGTGAACGCACCAGCCGGCTTGCACCAGCGCCTCATGCAGTGTTTTGGCAAAGCCCCAGGTGGTGTTGCTTTCGCTGCCGACCAGGATCACCGTGTCGGCGGTCTGGCCTGCACTGTTGCTGGCGATGCGGGGCATGGCACGGCGGCGTTTCCACCAGATCAGGCCGCCGGTGATGCTCATCACCGGGACGCCCAGCGCACTGGCGCCAAGCAACAGGCCCAGCCACCAGAGCCCTGCACCGGTATGCAGTTGGTAAACGACCTCATAAAGGCGACGGACCCTGTCGTGCTCGCGGAAAGACAGCAACTGCCCGGTGGCCTGGTCGATGTAGCCATCGCCGTTGGCAGTGTGTAGCGAATAGACGTCTGTCGGGTCTTCCGGGTCTGGATAGACCAGTTCACGCAGATCGCTCAGCTGAACGGCCTGCAAAGCGGGTAGCGAAGCAACCGGGGCAGCGGGTCCGCCCGTGACTTGTGTCGGAAACTCCGGCTCGTTCTGCATGCCATCGGGCAGTAGTCCGAAAGTCACAGCGGACAGGTAGAGTCCGGTCAGCGACGACAACAGCAGGCCGGGTATGGCTAGGCGACCGGCCTCCGCATGCCAGCGCTGGGTCCAAGGGCCACGCATTGGCCCCGCCAGGTAACGCCAGCCTCCTACGCGCTTCGCCAGCAGGAACATTCCAGAGATCGACAGCACCAGCATCACCCCTGCCATCAGCCCGACGATCACCCGGCCGGGCGTGCCCGCCAACAGGGAGCGGTGCAGATCCTTCGCCCCTTGCATGAGCGTCGACGGCTCCGCGTCACCTGTTACCTTTCCGCTCTGCGGATCGATACGCACAACTCCTGTCCGGCCATCCTGGCGGTAAGACACGATCACGGCGCCTGACGGGGTCCGTTCGAGCTGCTCGACGCCTGGGTAGAACTGGTCGACACGTGCCGCCAGTTCGGCAATGCTCAGGGATTGCTCGGTCTGTGGGCTGGTCTGGAGTCTGCCCACGACGGGTTCGACTGACAGCACAACCCCGGTCAGGGCCAGGACCATGACCAGTAGCGCTGCAACCAAGCCGGGAAGCGAATGGATCTGGCGAAGCATGATCCTTCTCCTGCAGATAGAACGATTACATGTCGTAAGTGAAGGATTCGACGTAACCCTGGCCCGCGGTGGGCTTGCCCGCACCGGTGGTGGTAAGCGGCACAGTGACGTCAGCGCGGTTGTCACGTTTGTCTTCGACCGCGCTATCGATGCGGATCTGGTAACCGGCATCGATCAGGGCGTCAGCGAGTTCAACCGATACTTTGAGTGTTTCTCCGCTGCCGACGCTGGCACCACTGATGCCGTCGAACTCTGCAGGCTTCATCCCGCTACCACGCGCCCAGTCACGCAGATGCTTGTAGTACTTGGCCTTCTTCCCGGAGACCCAGAGGGTGCGTTGGTATTGGCCCTGTGCATCGGTCAGGTAGATCGCTAGATATGCCTCGTTTCCAGCGTATTCCTTCAACTTGGTCGTCAAGGTGACTTCACGCGCTTGGGCAAATGCGGGGAGCACGATGGTGCCGGCCAGGCACAGGGATGCCACTAGTCTTTTCATCAGGAAGTCCTCGTCGGAATCGATATGAGTTCAAGCTACGCGACCAGGCTTAAAAGAAACTGAATGAACAAAACCAGCGACCTAATAATTCCTTAAGGTTTCTGTATTAGGAAAATCTAAAAAAGTCAGACGGCGCTTCATTTCTTTCACGCCCCGCAATATAAATAAGCAGAACCAATCCACAGCCGTAGTGTGCGCTCTGCGCACCTCGCACTTGCTATGCCAGGCTTCCAACCTTGGCGTGGGCTCAACACGGGTGCGCATGACACCCCTACCCTTCGGCACTAATCCGATATCCGAATGACTATCAGCAAGTTTCGGGACCGATCATCAAATAACCCCGGATCACCGCAGCCACTTACTCAAACATTAATTGGCACTTCGTTGGACGAAGGACTTTCGTCAGTTTGCGAGTCCCGATTTTCGGTATCGGCATCCACGCCTAAAATGGAATCAAAAGTGCAGATAAGAATTCGTGGTCTTTCATCGACAACGATTGGCATTGGCGACTAGGTGCCGCAACTGCTCGCAGCTTGAGTCGATTCAGCCCATCGGCGGAAGCCGACGCTTGACCGGAGTCTTCTTGACGATGGCGGTGTTGGTTTCCGCGAAACCGTTGATCCGGTCCAGCAGGTTATCCAACTGCTCCATGTCCCGAACACACAGGCGGGCGATGAAGCAGTCGTCGCCCGTCACCTTGTCGCACTCGGTAAATTCGGGAATCGCCTGGATCTGCCGCTCGACCTCCTGCAGTTGGCCAGGCAAGGGGCGGATGCGGACGATGGCCTGGAACTGATAGCCGAAGGCCTTGGGATCGACCTCGACCGTGTACCCCCTCAGCACACCCCGCTCTTCGAGCTTGCGCAGCCGTTCCGCGACGCTGGGCGACGAAAGGCCGCTGATTTGAGCGAGCGCCTTGAGCGACCGCCTGGAATCTTCCATCAGTGCAGAAATCAGCAACTGGTCGATCTCGTCAGTCATACGAGCCTCGTTAGGCAATATGAGAAAACTGTCTTGATCATAAAGGTAAAACGAGGTTTTCGCCTTCGTCAGACAATGGAGATGGTGCTGTTTGGCTTGTCATACTCTGGCCCAAGCAGAGGAGCCAAACCATGAACAATTCGATACATCGCGGGTCGCTGGAAATGGTCGCAGCCATGCTGATCAGCGGGACCATCGGCTGGCTGGTACTGGTGTCTGGCCAGTCGGTGCTGGATGTGGTGTTCTGGCGCTGCGTATTCGGCGCAGCCACTTTGCTGGTCGTCTGCGCGTTGCTGGGTTTTCTGCGACCCGGGATCCTGACCCGCGAAACCTTCATACTCGCGGTGCTCAGTGGCGTCGCAATCGTCGGTAACTGGGTGTTGCTGTTCGCTTCATACTCGCGAGCCTCGATCTCCATCGGCACCGCCGTCTACAACGTCCAGCCCTTCATGCTGGTTGGCCTGGCCGCCCTCTTCCTCGGTGAGAAGATCACCGCACAGAAGCTGTTCTGGCTCAGCGTGTCGTTCGGCGGGATGCTGGCGATCGTCAGCGCCCACGGCGAGCAGGGCCAAGGCGGCGACAACTATCTCGCCGGCATCGCCCTCGCGCTCGGCGCAGCCCTGCTCTATGCCTTTGCGGCCCTCATCGTCAAGCGCCTGAACGGCACACCACCGCATCTGATCGCATTGATCCAGGTGTGCACTGGCGTCCTGTTCCTGGCGCCGATGGCGAACCTGTCCAGCTTGCCGCAGCAGACGGAGGCCTGGGCCAGCCTCGTCACGCTGGGAGTCGTCCACACGGGCGTGATGTACGTGCTGCTGTACGGCGCCATTCAGAGACTGCCAACCGCACTGACCGGCGCCCTTTCGTTCATCTATCCGATAGCCGCGATCTTCGTCGACTGGCTGGCCTTCAATCACCAGCTCAGCTCGCTGCAATGGCTGGGTGTAGGCGCGATCCTGCTGGCCGCAGCGGGCATGCAACAAGGATGGGGGATCAGCAGCTTTCGCCGCGTTGCAGTCCGCTGAACGGCCAGGCGCTAGCGAGCGGATGCAGACTGTGACGCAGCACTTCGCATTGTGCTGGCCACGCGCCTCTGGATCTCGTAGGCCGGGGCCTCGACCTCGTTGTAGTCACGGGTATAGCGAACGGCAAAGTCGCGAACCCCCCACTGGAGGTATTGCTGCACGTGCTTCAGCTCGTGGGCCCAGAGGGCGACATTGTTCAGCGCATCGTCCTCATTTCGGAAAACGATGATGTCCACAAGCGTCACCGCATTCACATCGGGGTTCTGCAGCATGGTGTTGGCAGCGTTCATCTCCACATCATCACCCACCTTGTAGAAGGCGGAGTCCAACACCTGGATGTCGTAGTAGGGCTCGAGCTGGGCGCGGATATTCAGCGGAATCCGCTGAATATTGCCCAGGGCCGCTGTGTTGCGGGATCGCACAAGCCAGCCCTCCAGCCCGGATGCCGCCATCTGGCCCATGCTCTCGGCAAGAGGCCCGATTTCCTCCTGGGTGCCGGGTGCGCAAAAGCAGGCGACCACACACACCTTGTACTGCCCTGCCGGGCAGGCTGTAGCAGCGACGGACAGCGAACTCCATGAAGCCAGGAGCAGCGCGGAAAAGCTGAAGAAGCGGCGCAACGAAACGGCAGGCATTGGTACTCCCAGAGGCCATGGTAATCAGCGGGCGACAATGTGGGCATCGGCCGGCCCTTTGTCCAACCTCGCGTTGGACCGTTCCGACGGACGTTCGTTACCCCAAGGGCGGCAGCTTTTTTCGGTGGCGGCCACGCTGCAAGCGTGAACCAATAAAACGAAGCCCAGCTCAAAGCACAACCACCGGCCAAGCGTTTACACGAACGGAAGGCCCGGACAGCGGTCAAAATGCAGAAATAACACGAAAAATATTTTCTAAGCCATTGAATTGACAGCATACAGCCTGTCCGAATAGCCATATTTTCCCTGGCCGTAGTCGGTTCTTTTCTTTATCCTCCGCAACCTTTTCACCGGCCCTGGAGACGAACATGCTCGACACTACCCTTGAACAACTGGAACAACTTGTTAGCGAACTGCTGCAGCAAAACCAGTCGCTGACCGATGAAAATGCGCAGATCCGCGTGGAACTGAACAAAGCGCGTGAAGAGAACGACACTTTGCAACTCTCCCTGCTGGAACAGGAAGAGAAACAGAACGCTGCTGCTGACCGCCTGCAGGCCCTGGTTCGTCGCGTCAGTGAAACCCGCGCCAGCGCATGAGCAACGACAGCGTCCGCGTACTGCGCATACTGGGGCGCGAGTACAACATCAAGGCTCCAGCCGGCGAGGAGCAGGTGCTGCAGGACGCAGCGGCGGTGCTGCAGGCTGAGATTGCCGCCAACAAGAAAAAATTTCCCTACGTCACCGCCAATGAACTCGTCGTGCTCTCCGCGCTCAACCTCTGCGCGCGCCAGATCAGCCCACGAGACAAGCTCCATGCTCCTGCGGACGTAGCGCAGCGCATCGCCGTGCTCAACCAGCGCATTCGCGAGCGCCTGGATTCTCAGGGGTCCTGACCCCAACGCGAGACTTTACGCCAGTTCGTGGAAGGGCCACCCGCACCGAAGATCAGGCTGCACGCCGACAACGCCCTTTCCTGCAAGCAGGAAAGGGTCGGGAGCGCCAGGGGCTTCTTACCTATGTGGTTATTTCAAAGGGCCGTGTTACGCACAAATTGGCTAACGTAGCCGACCGGTGACCTCGCAGCCGTGCTGGCTATCGGCCAGACTGCAGCGTTGAGCGAGCACGACCTGCTCCCTTGCGTTCCCCTCAGAAGAAACGCTCCCCAAACACTTCTTAAGAACCCTCCGGTTTTCGGAGCGTTTGGCGCTGTTTCTTGGCCGGTAAAAACGCATGGAGCACGGCGCCGAGAGAAGGTGGCAGTTCCTTCGCCTTCAGGCATCAGGGGTAGGTGGCGACTCGGCCCTCTCAAATTAGTGCGGTGAACAAACAGCGCTTGCGCTGTGGGAGCGACTTTTGCGGTTGCATGAGCGATCAGAGGCACTTCTGTGATCATCACCGCCTGCTCGACTGGAGTATTGAACGTCGGGTAATGCGGACGAATATCGATGTCGGCTGTTGCGTGCATGGTTCAAGCACAAGCGCTTCCTGTGACTGACGGTCAGAGCGGCACGGGTTGAAAACAGATGCGCCCAACCAGCCGCAGAGACAGACGCCAGGAGTACGTGGCCCATGTCCGTCTGAAAACCGAATTCGCGCACGGTAGGACAACCATGCATACCATCCGCAACACCTTGGTGGTGGTAGATCCGCAGCAGCCTGAAGAGTTGCTGCTCAATAAAGCCAGAATGATCGCTACCGCCACCCGCTCACACCTTCACTTGCTGGCCTGCGATAAACGACTGGACCTCTCCGACCATCTGAACCATATGCAAGGCGCCCTGGCAAAGGAGGGTTTTAGCGTCAGCGTCCAGCAGGAGTGCAACCACAGTCCGTACAAGGCCATCATCAACGCCCAGCAGTCAGAAGGCTGTGGCCTGGTGATGAAGCAACACCGGCCGGACAATGCGCTGACGAAATCCCTCCTCACCCCGGAAGACTGGAAGCTGCTGCGTTACTGCCCCAGTCCGGTACTCATCGTGAAAACCCCCAGACCCTGGACCGGCAACAGCATTCTTACCGCTGTGGATGTGGGCAATGACGATATCGAGCACCGGGTCTTGCATGCCGGCATCGTCAGCCACGGTTACGACATCGCGGAAATGGCAGACGGCACCCTGCACATGATGAGCGCCCACCCCTATCCGATGCTCTCGGCCCATGACCCGATCTTCCAGCTCAAGGAAAGCATCCAGGATTTCTATCACGAGCAATGCAAAGCCTTGCAGCACGAATTCAATATCAACGACGAACATCTGCACATCGAGGAAGGCGCAGCCGACGTACTCATCCCGCAGATTGCGCACCGGCTCAACGCCGCGCTTACGGTAATAGGAAACGTTGCGCGAACCGGCCTTGCGGGCGCATTGATCGGCAATACTGCCGAGATGATCCTCGACACACTTGAGAGCGACGTCCTGGTGCTCAAACCAGACGACATCATCACCCACCTCGAAGAGCTCGCCGCCCCCTCACTCGACCCGCCGGAGCTCGAGGCATTGGCGTCGTGGCCGTACAACCACCATAACCATCGGTTGTAGGTATGTCGCTGCCGGGCTGTCGGAACGCGTCTGGCATGGACAATCTGGCACGGAAGCCTGGAGTTATCAGGACTGGGGAGCCGAACAACACGCATCCTCCAGGGCGGCGACTGCCCGGTTATACGCCCTGGACGTTTGAGCGAGGCAACCCGGCGAGTCGAATACAGCCTAGAACACGCCATAATTAAAAAGTGTCCTTGTATTTTTCTACCCAGCCCCTACCTGACTTATCAGGAGGTGGGGATTCATGAGCATCGTCCGTCCAGCAGCAGTAGCAGGTACGTTCTATCCGGCCGATCCCGAGCAACTTGCACGAGACGTCCGCCAACTGTTGTCCGCTGTCGCCCCAGCTCCAGCCGCACCGGGCCTAAAGGCCCTAATCGTGCCGCATGCTGGCTACATCTATTCCGGTGCAGTTGCCGCGCAGGCCTATGCCCGTCTGAAACCGCTGGCCTCTCGCGTCGAGCGCGTGGTGTTGTTGGGGCCGGTCCATCGGGTTCCCGTGCGTGGCCTGGCCCTCCCCCAGGCCAACGCATTCTCGACCCCGCTGGGCCAGGTTCAGTTGGATGCCGAAGCCATGGCGGTCCTGGCTGACCTGCCGAAAGTCGTCATCAGCGCCGAAGCCCATGCACTCGAGCATTCGCTCGAAGTGCAACTGCCGTTCCTGCAGTCGGTGCTGGGCGAATTCCGGTTGGTGCCGCTGGCCGTGGGCTCAGCCACCCCCGCAGAGGTTGCGCAAGTGCTAGCACGGGTGTGGGGTGGCGATGAAACACTGATCGTCATCAGCTCCGACCTATCGCATTTTCTGCCCTATACCGTTGCCCAGAAGATGGATAGCGAAACGATACGGGAGATCCTGGCCGAACGCCCGGCGCTCAACCATGAGCAGGCGTGCGGCGCGACGCCGATCAATGGTCTGCTGGCATTCGCGGCACGTCAGGGACTCCGCGCCGAACTACTCGGCCAGTGCAACTCCGGCGATACCGCTGGCGACAAATTCCGTGTGGTGGGCTACGCGTCCGTTGCCTTCTATCAAACCAGTAAAGCCGTCCAGGATGCAGATGACGCGGGCAAGACACTGCTCAATGTCGCGCGCGACGCCATCTCTCAGCACCTGGGCGGCCCGGGAAGAACGCCCCCTGATCAGCGATGGCTGCATGAACCTGGTGCCAGCTTCGTCACCCTTACCCACCAAGGCAGACTTCGCGGCTGCATCGGCACTATCGAGGCGCATCGACGCCTGATCGAGGATGTGCAGGAAAACGCCATCGCCGCCGCCACCCGCGACCCGCGGTTCGACGCCCTGACCCGCGACGAACTGGTCAAGACCCGCATCGAGGTATCGTTGCTGTCAGCCACTGAGGTTCTGGCATTCACCAGCGAACGGCAGGCCCTTGAACAGCTGCGCCCAGGCGTCGACGGCATCATCCTGGAGTACGGACGGGCCCGCGGTACCTTCCTGCCGCAGGTCTGGGACAGCCTGCCGCAGCCGAACGAATTCCTGGCAATGCTCAAACGCAAGGCAGGATTGCCTGCTGACTTCTGGCACACGGATATCCGGCTGGCGCGCTACACAGTCAACAAATGGCAGGAGGTGGGTGATGAGTGACCTGTCGGGGCATTACCCCGGTCGCTGGTGGCACAGCTTGCCCGATGGCCGTATTCAATGCGATTTGTGCCCCCGTGACTGCAAGCTGCGCGACGGGCAACGCGGGGCCTGCTTCGTGCGCATGCGCGAAGGCGAGCAGATGGTCCTGACCACCTACGGGCGCTCATCCGGCTTCTGCATCGACCCGATCGAGAAAAAGCCTCTCAACCATTTCTATCCCGGCTCATCGGTGCTGTCCTTCGGCACCGCAGGCTGCAACCTTGCCTGCAAGTTCTGCCAGAACTGGGATATCAGCAAATCCCGCGACATGGATCGCCTGATGGATCAGGCCAGCCCGGAGCAGATCGCCCTGGCAGCGGAACGTTCCGGCTGCGCCAGCGTGGCGTTCACCTACAACGATCCGGTGATATTCGCCGAATACGCCATCGATACGGCGCAGGCCTGCCATGAGCACGGCATTCGAACGGTAGCGGTGACCTCGGGCTACATACATGCCGAGCCCCGGCGCGAGTTCTACGCAGTCATGGATGCGGCGAACGTCGACCTCAAGGCCTTTACCGACGACTTCTACTTCAAACTCACCGGCGCGCACCTGCAGCCAGTGCTGGATACGCTGGTCTATCTGCATCATGAAACCGATGTCTGGACGGAAATCACTACCCTTCTGATTCCGGGCTACAACGATTCGAAAGCCGAAATCGAGGCGCTGTGCAATTGGGTACGCAACGAACTGGGACCGGATGTGCCCATCCACTTCACCGCCTTCCACCCCGATTTCAAGCTGCTTGACGCGCCACCGACCCCACCGGCGACTCTGACGCTTGCCCGACAGATCGCACGCGCGCACGGCTTGCGCTACGCATACACAGGCAATGTGCATGACGCCGAAGGCGGCACAACGTTCTGCCCAAACTGCGGCGAGGCTCTGATCAAGCGCGACTGGCACCGCATCCTGGACTATCAGGTGACGGACGACGGGCACTGTTCACATTGCAACACGCCGATTGCCGGGCGCTTTGGCCATTACAGCGGTGCGTTTGGCCAGCGCAGGATTCCGGTACGGCTCAATCCTGCCCATTGAGCCGGCCAGCACAGTCGATGGCTGGCCCTCCGGTCAGATCACCAACAGGTCCATGAAACGGTTGACCGGAGTAGCCACCAGCGCAGCCTGATCGCTGCATAGCGCGAATATCTGCGCGCAGCGCTGCGGAGGGAAACGCGTGGCGAGGTTACTCTTGAACTTCTCTTCCAGAAGAGGAAGGCCTTCCATGCGGCGGCGGCGGTGACCAATCGGGTATTCGACCGCGACCTGCGGGGTCGAACTGCCGTCCTTGAAGACCACCTGCACCGCGTTGGCGATGGAGCGTTTGTCGGGCTCCAGGTACTCGCGGGTGTAACGCTCGTCCTCGACGACCTCCATCTTCGCGCGTAGCTCATCGATGATCGGGTGAGCCTGGTGGAAGTCGTCTTCGTAGTGCTCGGCGACGAGGTTGCCGAAGGCCAGCGCCACAGCGGTCATGTACTGGATGCAGTGGTCGCGGTCGGCGGCGTTGGCCAGCAGGCCGACCTTGGAAATGATGCGGATCGCGGACTCTTGTGTGGTGATGATGATTTTGTCGATTTCCTGCAGACGGCCCCGGACCTGCGGATGCAGGGTGACTGCGGCTTCACAGGCCGTCTGGCCGTGGAACTCGGCCGGGAAGCTGATCTTGAACAGGATGTTTTCCATCACGTAAGTACCGAAGCCCTGTGGAAAGCTGAAACGGCGCTGATCCTCGGGCTTGGTGGCCAGGTCCTTGTTGGTGTGACTGAACAGCACATCATAGAAACCCCATTGCGCGGCGGTCAGTGCGGCAGGAATACCCATCTCGCCGCGAATCGCGATATCGGCGAGGCGCACCCCACGACTGGAGGCGTCGCCAGCCGCCCAGGACTTGCGCGAACCGGCATTCGGCGCATGGCGGTAGGTGCGCAGCGCCTGGCCATCGACGAAAGCGTGGGAGATGGCCGACCGCACCTGCTCGCGGGTGGCTCCCATCAACTTGGCGCATACCGCGGAGGAAGCCAGCTTGACCAGAAACACGTGGTCCAGGCCAACGCGGTTGAATGAGTTCTCCAGTGCGAAAATTCCCTGGATCTCATGGGCCATGATCATGGCTTCCAGCACTTGGCCCATGGTCAGAGGCGCATCGCCCCGGGTCAGTCGCTGCTGCGAGAGGTGATCGGTCACGGCGAGGATGCCGCCGAGGTTGTCGGATGGGTGGCCCCACTCGGCCGCCAACCAGGTGTCGTTGAAATCCAGCCAGCGGATCATGGCACCGATGTCCCAGGCCGCCTTGACCGGGTCCAGGCAAAAGCGGGTACCCGGTACGCGCGAGCCGTTCGGCACCAGGGTACCCTCGACCAGCGGGCCGAGAAGCTTGGTGCACTCTGGAAAACGCAGTGCCAACAGGCCGCAGCCAAGCGTATCCATCAGGCAATAGCGAGCCGTGCTCAGTGCATTTTCGGACTTGATCCTGTAGTCCAGGACATAGTCGGCGATGTCCTGGATCACCTTGTCATAATCGGGTCGGTCGTTCAGGTCGACATTGGCGCTCATGGCGGTTGCCTCGCCGGTGGGAGCCGACAGGCTGTCTGTCAGCAGCACTACTGAGCTCAGTGTATTCCCCGCGTATCGGCGTTCCGGGATATTCCGACGAGGAATTCTCATACCAGGTTCAGCGTTCGCAGTCCTGATGAGAGGACGGACTGCGCGCACGGACGTGCCATCTGCATTTTTTACGGATTTTTTACGACCTGCGCCCACGAAGATATGGATACTTTCCAGCGCACAGTTGACGTGGCCGGAACTTGGCGTACCCCTCCTGTGCACCTGCAAGTTCGTGCCACCGGCTGCACTGACAACCCGCACCAGAAACTCTCCGATCCGTCGAAAGCCCCTCATGGAACGCACCGGGCACGGAGCCTTGCGCCGAAACTCGCAGCATGGCTGCGATAGCCGGCGGGCGACTTCCGATGACGGATGCCCAAGAGGTCTTGATTGATGAGTGATAACCCAGCTGCACTGGAGCGGACCTCCCACGCTCCGGCCTCTTCATTTGGGCTGCTGGTGGCAGCGGCAGGTGTCGTTTACGGGGACATCGGCACCAGCCCGCTTTACACACTCAAAGAAGTTTTCTCCGGCCACTATGGCGTACAGGTCAACCACGCCGGGGTGCTGGGCATCCTGTCGCTAATCCTGTGGTCGCTGTTGTGGGTCGTCTCGCTGAAGTATGTCCTGTTCATGCTGCGGGCTGACAACGGTGGCGAGGGTGGGGTCATGGCACTGACCGCCCTGGCGCGCCGCGCCACCGCTGCCTATCCGCGGCTTAGCACTGCCCTGGTGTTTCTCGGGCTGTTCGGCACTGCGTTGTTCTATGGCGACAGCATGATCACCCCGGCCATCTCCGTCCTTTCCGCCGTGGAAGGCCTGGACGTCGCCCTGCCCGGTCTGGGTCATTGGGTGGTGCCAGTGACCGTGGTCCTGCTGATCGGTCTGTTCCTGATCCAGAAGCACGGCACCGCGCGGATCGGGATTTTGTTCGGCCCCGTCATGGTGCTCTGGTTCGTGGTGCTTGGCGCACTCGGAGTCCACGGGATCGCGCAACGCCCTGAGGTACTCCAGGCCATCAACCCTTGGTGGGCGGCCAATTTCTTCATCGAGCACCCTGGGATCGGCATCACCATTCTCGGGGCCGTGGTGTTGGCCCTGACAGGCGCCGAAGCACTTTACGCCGACATGGGGCACTTTGGTCGCAAGCCCATTGCGCACGCCTGGTTCGCGCTGGTCCTGCCCGGCCTGGTGCTGAACTATTTCGGCCAGGGTGCCCTCTTGTTGGCCGCCCCTGACGCGGCCCGCAACCCTTTCTATCTGCTCGCGCCGTCCTGGGCCTTGCTGCCGATGATCATGCTAGCCACCCTGGCGACCATCATTGCCTCTCAGGCGGTCATTTCGGGAGCGTTTTCGCTCAGTCAGCAGGCAATCCAGCTCGGCTACATACCGCGCATGCTGGTCCAGCACACCTCTAGCGCATCGCAGGGACAAATCTACATCGGCGTGGTGAACTGGGCGCTGATGACCTGCGTCGTCTTGCTGGTGATTGGCTTCGGTTCGTCAGGGGCCCTGGCGGCCGCTTATGGCGTTGCAGTCACCACGACCATGCTGATCGACACACTGCTGGTGTCAGCGGTGATGCTGCTGCTATGGAATGCACCCCGCTGGCTGGCGGTCCCTGTGCTGATTGGATTCTTCGTGGTCGATGGACTCTTCGTCAGCGCCAACCTGCCGAAGATCTTCCAAGGCGGTGCTTTCCCCGTGATCGCCGGCTCCGTGCTCTTCGTCCTGATGACCACCTGGAAGCGCGGTAAACAGGCCCTGTTTGAACGCCTGGATGAAACCGCTCTCCCCCTCGATATTTTCCTGGGAAGCATCCGTATCCAGCCGCCTCATCGGGTTTCTGGAACCGCAGTGTTCCTGAGCGCGCGCCCCGATGCGGTGCCCCATGCACTGCTGCACAACTTGCTGCACAACCAGGTGTTGCATGAGCAGGTTGTCATGCTGACCGTGCTGACCGAAGACACCCCCCGAGTCGATCCAAAGCACCGCTCCGAAGTGACCGGCTATGGCGATGGGTTCTATAGGGTATTGCTGCACTTCGGCTTCATGGATGAGCCTGACGTCCCGGCAGCGCTCAAGCTGTGCCAGGGTGGTGGGCTCGACTTCGCCCCCATGCGTACCACCTATTTCCTGAGCAGAGAGACCGTCATTCCAATCAAACGCTTTGGCATGGCACGCTGGCGCGAAGGGCTGTTCGCCTTCCTCCAGAAGAACGCGAACAGCAGCATGAGCTACTTCCAGTTGCCTGTGAATCGCGTGATCGAGTTGGGCACCCAAGTCGAGATCTGACCAGAGCGCCAACGGCCATTTCGGCAGACGGGAACTCGTCGACAGCCCTCCGGCACCTGGTGCGTCATCCGCGACATGGTCAACCCATCACTTGGCCTGCCATGCCATGCCAGGGTACCGCCTTGCCTTGCTGGAGGCCCAAAGGCCACCCACAATCAGATGGCCTCTCTCGAGAACTGGCCTCCATGTACCAGAACCTTGCTGTACTCGCCGCCTTTCTCCTGACCTACAGCATCTTCGCGGGGCGCTTCGAGTCGCGGCTGCTCAACGGCCCGTTGATGTTCATGCTCGCCGGCCTGGTGCTGAGCGCTACGGGTCTACTGCAATCGAACATCAATCGTGAAGGCCTGAAGGCCCTGGCCGAACTGACTCTGGCAATCGTGCTGTTCAGTGACGCAACCAATGCCAATCTCAAGGTACTGAAGGCCCACGAAGGGATTCCCCTGCGCTTGCTGCTGATCGGCCTGCCATTGACCATCGTAGGTGGATGGCTCGTGGGGTTGTGGTTGTTTCCGCAGATACCCCTGCTGGAACTGGCGGTTCTCGCTGTCATCCTGGCCCCCACGGATGCGGCCCTTGGCAAGGCGGTGGTCAGTAATCCGGCAGTGGCAGAGCCCGTCCGTGAAAGCCTTAACGTGGAGAGTGGCCTGAACGATGGCATCTGCGTACCGGTACTGCTGATGTTCCTCGCTTTGTTGATCGAGGCCCACGACCAGGCGCCCTGGGTGCTTGCAGTCGAACTGGTTGTCGAAGAGCTGGGCATTGGCGCCCTGGTCGGCATCGCATTCACCTACGCCACCTGGCAGTTGCACAGGGTCTCAAGCGCACACCAATGGCAGATGCCCATGTGGTCGCAGTTGACCTTGCCCGGTCTTGCCGTGCTGTGCTTCGCCACCGCGCAGACCATCGGTGGCAGCGGTTTCATAGCCGCGTTCGTAGGAGGTCTGCTCGCCGGCCACCTCTATGGTGAACAGAAGCATCTGCTGCTCCAGGCGAGCGAAGAATTCGCCAACCTGCTGTCAGTGCTCACCTGGGTCGCATTCGGAGCATTGGTGATACCCAAGGCCTGGAGCAGCTTCACCCTCGAGATCTGGCTTTACGCATTGCTCAGCCTCACGGTCATCCGCATCCTTCCGGTGCTGATCAGTCTGCTGGGAACACGCTTCGACACCGAAACCCGAATGTTCATAGGCTGGTTCGGTCCACGGGGCCTGGCCACCATCGTCTTCACGGTGATGATCATGGACGTGCCGATGGAGGCCACCAATACACTGGTGGCCACTGCCATCTGCACGGTGTTCTTGAGCGTGCTGCTGCATGGATTGACAGCCAACCCCTGGGTAGCCCGACTGGGTAACAAAATGCAGCAGACCTAAACCTGACCGCATTCGATATAACGACTCGAGCATCGCTTGGAACCAAATTGAAGGGACCGGGCGATGGGCTGCCTTGTTCCCCTTCCAACCGCAGCCATACTGCATCTTCTAATAGGCAGAAGCATGCAGCGCCTTGCCTTGCAGGGCCGTAGCCAAACGCCCTGCGCACGCCTGTATCAAAGGAGTACCCGAGTTGAACCGCCCCAGCGGGCATGACCTGCAGTCCGTTCTGCTGAAGTCAACGAGGTAAAAAAAGGCCAGCCCGCCCCTATGCTCGATGCAACAAGGAGATGGCCATGCGTTCGATAAAGAGGATTCTTCTAGCCGTGCCGTCAGTTCCAGAAAGCCCCGCCCTCCTACGCGGCGAACAACTGGCGGCAAAGTTGGGCGCCACGCTCAATCTGCTGGTCTGCGACGCGCGAGACGACCAGGGTGAGTTTCTCGACCAGCAACTTGCCCGCCTGCGTCTACTGGGTATTCCCGCGTTGGGAGAACGAGCCAATGTCGATCCCGAGCACGCCTCCAGCGCTATCCTCGCTGCCTGTCAGGTGCAGGAGTACGACCTGATCATCAAGCAGCATCAACCGGCATCAGGCTTGAAACAGCTGCTCGTGCCGCCGGATGACTGGCAATTGGTCCGCCTGTCGCCTGCTCCCTTGCTGTTGGTCAGGAGCAGAAGTTCCTGGGAAGGCAGCTCGGTCCTGGCCGCCATGGATGTCGAACATCATGATCCTGCGCACCTGGCGCTGCAGGGTAACGTCATGGGCCACGCCAGCGACCTGTGCGAACTCTTCGGCGCATCCCTGCATGTCGTCAGCGCCTACTCGCCCACCCTACTCCCTGCGGCCGACCCAAGCGTCGCTCCCGACCAATCCGTCGCCAGGCACTGCCACGACCAGTGCCAATGGTTCCAGAACGAGTACGAGGTGCCGGAGCACCGCCTGCATATCGGCGAAGGACCGGCCAAAGCCCTGATTCCGCAAATCGCCAGACAACTGGATGCCACACTGGTCGTGTTGGGCACTGTCGCCCGTCATGGGATTTCGGGCGCGCTGCTCGGCAATACGGCCGAAGCCGTTCTAGACCATCTGGACGGCGACGTGCTGGTCCTCAAACCGAACATGGCTCACACACAACACGCTGAACCAACGGGCCACCGGGCCGCCTGAAACATCTGCCCCGTAACAGTCCACGCTCAGGCAGCGTGGACTTTACGCGGGCTCGCAAAGCGAACTGAAAGCCAACCGACGATTAAATCAGAACAACTCCTCGACACCCGTCCTATCATTTTGGGAGCTGTCTCAGTTGGCTGCCATCACCGTGCGCCCGGCTATTCGATCCGCGTTCTCTTTCCCGAGGAGAAGCGAAATGTGCGTGATCCATCGCTACAGCATGATCTTGCTTGCCTTGTTGGCCCTCCCCGCTCACTCGGAGGACCAGGCGCCCACTAATCAGCAGGCCGCTGGCGTGGCAGCAGTACCCGCAACGGCCGCACCGGCTCAAGCGGTGTTTCGCGCAGAAGAACTGGATCAGATGCTCGCACCCTTGGCTCTTTACCCGGACTCGTTGCTGGCTCAGGTATTGATGGCATCAACCTACCCGGGGAACGTCGCGGATGCCGTGGACTGGTCCAAGGCGCATCCGAATGTCAGCGGCGACGACGCTGTGCGCCAGGTCGCGAACCAGCCGTGGGACCCGAGCGTGCAGTCGCTGGTGGCCTTCCCGGCGGTGCTGGCAACCATGGGCCAGGACCCCGCCTGGGTTCAGCGAGTAGGCGACGCCTTTCTCGCGCAACCCAACGACGTGATGGACTCAGTGCAGCGCCTGCGTCGACAAGCGCAAGCAGCCGGGAACCTGGAATCCAACGAGCAGCAGAAGGTCATCGTTCAACCGGCAGCGCCAAGTTCCTCGACCACCGTCGTCCAGCAGGCTGCTCCACCTCAGACCATCATCATCGAACCGGCCGACCCGCAGGTCGTCTACGTGCCCAGCTACAACCCGAATGTGGTCTACGGCAGTTGGCCGAGCCCGTCCTACCCGCCTGCCTATTACCCGCCACCACCTGGCTACTACCTGGGCAGCGCGCTTGCCGCCGGCCTGGCCTTCGGTGCTGGTGTGGCGATCATCGATTCGCTGTGGGGCGACTGTGACTGGGGGGGCGGCGACATCGACATCGACGTCAACCGCTATAACAACATCAACTCAAACCGCAAGATCAACGCCAACCAGAACACCTGGCGCCACAACGCAGTCAACCGCGACGGCGTGCCGTATCGCGATAATGCCAGCCGCCAGAAATATGGCCGCCAACTGGATGGTGCCCAACAGCGCGATGCCCTCCGCGGGCGTGACCCGGCACGTACCGCTGATCGCGAGCGTGCGCGCCAGAGCCTGACCCAGCGCGGCTTCGAGGCACCAGCCGCCAGCAATCGCCAGGCCCGCGAGCGCGCCCAGACCGCGAGCCGAGACCTGCGTCAGGAGCAGCGGGCACAACCCCGCGCCCAGGCTGGAGACCGCGACCTGCGTAAGGACCAGCAGGCGCGTCCACGCGCCACTAGCAATACGCAGGCTCGCCAGAAGGCCCGCAATCAGCACGCAAGTACACAAGGCCCGCGTAATAACGCCTTCTCCGGTACGCGGTCGCCGTCACAGTCGCGTGCGCAAGCCAGCCGCGGAAAAACAAGCTACTCCGCCGCCAGCAGGCCAAAAGCCAGCCAGGGCCGGACGGTACAGCGGCCCTCACATGCACCGTCCCGCGGTGGCGCCCGTCGGCGCTGAAAGGAGACTAGCCATGAGTGCTGTTATTCGCGTTTTCCTGGCTTCTATCCTGGCGGCTCTCGCCTACAGTGCCAGTGCACAGCAAGCGTATCCGACCCCGGGCGCCGCCGCTGCTGCCCTGGTCACCGCGCTCGGCACCAAGGAGGGGGATGCCAAACGCTTGGCAACCCTGCTCGGCGACGACTGGAATACCTACATCCCGGTCGGAAGCGTCGACCGTCAGGATGTCGATGCCTTCCTTGCCCTGTACCGCGAAAAACGGACGATCCAGACCGATGCATCAGGCCGTGCACATCTCGTGGTCGGCAATACGCCCTGGACCTTTCCACTGCCGATCATCCAGGACAAGGACGGTTGGAGATTCGATGCCAAGGCGGGCAGTGAAGAGATCCGAGTGCGCCGCATCGGTCGCAACGAAATCGGCTCGATGCAGGCGCTACTGGCCTACCACGATGCACAGATGGACTACGCCGATATCGACCGCGATGGCGATGGTGTGCTCGAGTACGCACAAAAGATCATCAGCACCGACGGCCAATATGATGGACTCTATTGGGACGAGAAGCCGGGCATCGAAGAGAGTCCGCTCGGCCCGCTCTTCGGTGACACCGAACGAGGTGACGACTGGCAGGGCTATCACTACCGCATCCTCACCGCTCAGGGCCCCTCGGCACCAGGCGGCGCCTATGACTACAAGATTGGGGAGAACATGACTCGCGGCTTTGCCATGATTGCATGGCCGGCCAAGTATGGTGATAGCGGTGTGATGAGTTTCATGATCAGCCATGACGGTCAGGTGTTCGAGAAGGACCTGGGGCCTGACGGAGAGAAACTGGCCAAGGCCCTCCCCCGCTTCGACCCTGACAGCAGTTGGGACGAAACGAAGGTACCGGGAGCGCCCTGAACTCGCGCCTTGCCTGTGCCACCGGAACCAGGCTGTCTGGCCAAGCTTCAGTCGCAGCCAGCGGCGCCTCGGGGGTTCAGGCCCGCTTGCAGGTAGAAATGCCCAGTAACGAGTAGGCAGGGCACGAGCGGAAAATACCGGTAGCCAGGGAAACCAGACCGATCCAGCCCCAGAGACCGATCACACCGCTCAGGCTAAGAGCGATCAGGATAAGGCCGCCGCCGATGCGCAGGCTGCGGTCTATGGTACCTACGTTCACTGTCATGATGACCTCCAGGTCAATTGCTGCGCTGACGCTCCAGCGCGGTGAACAGCAACATGCCGGCCAGCATCGCCAGGACAAATAGCAGCGCTTGCCAATGTCCGGTAAACAGGATGGTCAGCGCTGGCCCTGGACAGACACCGGCGATCCCCCACCCCACACCGAACAGAAGGCTGCCTCCGACAAGGCGCCGATCTACCTCGCGCTTAGTCGGCAGTTGCATCGGCTCATCCAGCCAAGAGCGTGGCATGCGCTTAGCCAGAGTAAACCCTGGCAGTGCGACAGCGATCGCTCCGCCCATCACCAAGGCCAGGGACGGGTCCCAGGCACCCGCGAGGTCCAGGAAAGCCAATACCTTTGCCGGATTGGCCATGCCCGCGAGCAGCAAGCCCACGCCAAAAATCAAACCGGCAACGAATGCAGTCAGTTTGCCCATGCTCAACCTCCGAACACATGACGCAGAACAAAAACCGTAGCGAAGCCGGCAGCCATGAAGCTCAGGGTTGCTGCCAATGATCGGGGTGACAGGCGTGCCAGGCCGCAGACACCATGCCCGCTGGTGCAACCAGAGCCATAACGGGTGCCCACGCCCACCAGCAGGCCGGCAATGATCACGCCGAACCAGCCGGTATCGAAGCGCACCTCAGGCAACTGGCCAAAAGCCAGCCACAGCAGCGGTGCCACCAACAGGCCAAGCAGAAACAGGGCCTTTTCCGCATAGCCGTCACTGCCACGCTGCAGCAAGCCGCCGAGCAAGCCGCTGATGCCTGCGATGCGGCCGTTGGCAAGGATGAACAGGCTGGCCGAAAGCCCGATCAGCACGCCGCCACCCAAGGCGCTCCAAGGCGTGAACGCGTTCCAGTCGATGGTCATGGATGTCTCCGGTGCAGGCTGTGCGCAGACTCGTGCAATGCATCGCACGTTATCTGCGTCTTGAGTCGTGGAATCCAGGCCAATCATATACCCCCAGGAGTATAGTTTCATCATCAATTTCGACGACTGGACATCAACGATGCCATGCGGGGCCGCCCAGCTTCGGCAGGCAGCCCGCGACGAACGAGTCAGGGGAAGGAGATGGCGCGAGATCCGGCGTTGCGCCGGGCTGCTGATAGAAGAAGTTACCTGTGGCGTTGCTCAGGTGTACTTGGTGAAGATCGCCCGAACCCGCTCGAGGGTTTCGGTGGCGTCCTGCTCCGGGTCCAGCACGGCCTCTTCGAGCAGGCAGACGAGCATCTGTTGGTAGGCACGGTCGAGCGCCTTGCGCGATGCGCTGAATTGCTGAGCGACCGCCTCGCAGTCATCGCCCCGGCGAATCATCGCCTGCAGGCCGCGAATCTGCCCTTCCACGCGGGCCAGGCGCTTGAGCATGGCGTCCTGGTGCGCCGCTACGACTTCGTTGGTCATTCGGTACCTCTGGCATCCGGACTGGCTACTGGGGGGAGTATCATCCTACTCCGGCGCCGAGCCGCCTGCACCTCGCGCACAGACGCGAACCGGCGGCCCGGACTCAAGAGCGTTGGGGCTGGCTCAGCCGCAGGTGAACTGCTTGATGGTGCCGGTATCGTCTACGTCGATGTTCAGGCGGCGGGAGTTGTAATCCATGGTCATCGGGTCATGCGGGCGTAGCACCCGTGCCATCTCGGCGCCGGACTGGCGCTTGGCCTGCTCGACCATAGCGACACTGGCCTGCTTGCCTACCAGCGCAGCAAGCACCGTCGAGTCACAGGTGCCACCGGGCACATGCGCGGTCGAGTCGGAGGCCTCGCTGGCAGGAGCCTCGGCCTTGGGTTCGGCAGCCTTTTCAGTCGAGCTGCAGCCGGCCAGGAGCAGGCCGATCAGGGCGAAACTGAGGGAAATTTGCTTGGAAAACATACAGCGATCCTCTGATGAACGAATGTCCTTGCATGTGCCTGCAACGGGGCTCCCGCTGCCGCAGGGCTCCTCCCTGTCAGCGCATGGTCGTCGGTGCATTCTATCCTCTGCTTTTGACTGCGGTCAGGTCACTGCGGCCTAATGCACGCCCTGCAAGCCACCAACATTCGTCATGTCGAACTCAACCAACGTCCGCGCCAGCACCCTGCACCTGCCCAAGGGCAACTGGTCGACCGTGCTCGACTGCCTGTGCGCGCACTTCTCCGCCATCCCGCGCGAGACCTGGCTGGAGCGCATGGCCCGTGGGCGCGTAACGGACGGCGATGGCAACGCCCTGGGACCCCACCATGCCTACCGCGTCGGGCTGCGGGTGCACTACTTCCGCGAAGTGAAGGATGAAAGGCCGATCCCCTTCCAGGAGCAGATCCTGCATGCCGATGAACACCTGGTGGTAGCAGACAAGCCGCATTTCCTGCCAGTGATGCCAGCCGGCGAATATGTCGAGCAGACCCTCCAGGCCCGGCTCTGCAAGCGCCTGGGCAATCCGAACCTGGTGCCGTTGCACCGCATCGACCGGCACACCGCCGGGCTGGTGCTTTTCTCGGCTGATCCATCGAGTCGGGGCCAATACCAGGCACTGTTCCGCGAACGGCAGATGCACAAGCGCTACGAGGCCATCGCCCCCGCCCTGCCCGACCTCGAATTTCCGCTGCTACGCGAAACTCGCATGGACGCCGGCGAGCCCTTCTTTCGCATGCAGGAAGTGACGGGCGCGCCCAATAGCTGCACACGCATGGAGGTCATCGAACACAATGGTGACCTCTGGCGCTATGCCCTCTACCCCATCACCGGCAAGAAGCACCAATTGCGCGTGCACCTGGCGGCCCTCGGCGCCCCCATCTGCAATGACGGCTTCTACCCGACGCTAACCGATGAAGGCGAGGTGGACGATTATGACCGCCCCCTCAAGCTGCTTGCCCATAGTCTCGCCTTCGACGATCCGATCAGCGGAAAGCCCCGCATTTTCGAAAGTGGCCTGAAGCTGGACTGGTAAGGCCAACCCTCTTCGGGTCGTAATGCATTTGACGGTTTTGATTTCGGTCGTAATATTACGATCATAATTAATGCCTCCAACGATCCTTCTGGAAGCCGCGCGACAGTCCACTAGGCTTTCCCATTCCACTCAAGTCTTCTGACCGAGGTACCAGACCATGAGCACATATGACGTAGCGGTGATAGGCGGCGGGCCTGGCGGTTACAACGCGGCGATCAAGGCGGGCCAGTTGGGGCTCAAGGTGGCCTGCGTTGAAGGCCGGGAAACCCTGGGTGGCACCTGCCTCAATGTGGGCTGCATGCCGTCCAAGGCGCTGCTGCATGCCTCCGAGCTATTCGAGGCGGCTGCGGGCAAGGAGTTCGCGACCCTCGGAATCCAGGTCCAACCCAAGCTCGACCTGGTGCAGATGATGGCGCAGAAGGCTGAAAGCGTTGCCGCCCTGACCAAGGGCATCGAGTTTCTCTTCCGCAAGAACAAGGTTGAATGGATCAAGGGCTGGGGCCGCATCGAAGGCCCAGGCCGGGTGGTTGTGACTGATCGCGACGGCCAGCAGCAGCACCTGAGCGCCAAGGACATTGTCATCGCCACCGGCTCGGAGCCTGCGCCGCTACCCGGCGTCCAGATCGACAACCAGCGCATCCTCGACTCCACGGGCGCCCTGTCGCTTCCAGTGGTACCCAAGCATTTGGTGGTCATTGGTGCCGGGGTGATCGGCCTGGAGTTGGGCTCGGTCTGGCGGCGCCTGGGAGCCCAGGTCACGGTCGTGGAGTATCTGGGCCGCATCTGCCCAGGGCTAGACGACGAAGTCGCCAAGACCCTGCAGCGCTCCCTCACCAAGCAAGGCATGAATTTCAAGCTCAGCTCCAAGGTCACCCAGGCGCTCGCCAGCCCGGTAGGTGTTGAACTCAGCATCGAGCCTGCTGCCGGTGGACTGGCCGAGACCCTCAAGGCCGACTATGTGCTGGTCGCCATCGGCCGGCGCCCCTTCACTGAAGGCCTGGGCCTGGAAAACGTCGGGTTGATCCCCGATGCGCGCGGCATGCTGGCCAACGAGCGCCACCAGACCAGCACGCCCAGCGTCTGGGTGATCGGCGACGTCACCTCCGGCCCCATGCTGGCGCACAAGGCGGAGGACGAAGGCGTCGTCTGCATCGAGCGGATTGCCGGGCACGCTGCTGAAGTGAACTACAACACCATCCCGAATGTGATCTACACCCGTCCGGAGGTGGCCACTGTCGGCAAGACCGAGGAGCAGTTAAAGGCCGAAGGTCGCGCCTACCGCGTGGGCAAATTCCCCTTCATGGCCAATAGCCGGGCCAAGATCAACCATGAGACGGAAGGGTTCGTGAAGGTCCTGGCGGACGAGCGCACCGACGAGATCCTGGGTGTGCACATGGTCGGTCCGAACGTCAGCGAAATGATCGGCGAATATTGCGTGGCCATGGAATTCTCGGCCTCGGCCGAGGACATCACGCTGGTCTGCCATCCCCACCCCACCCGCTCCGAGGCACTGCGCCAAGCTGCCATGGATGTCCATGGCGCAGCGATGCAAGCCTGAAGCGTCGAGCAGAAGGGGGCAACGCAGCCCCCTTTCCTTTCAGAATGCCAGGGCGCGTTCCAGAAGTTCCCCACGCGGGTCTCCATCTCGGCTGACCAGCGCATAGTTGTAACCGTCTCGTGACCAGTAACGCGCCTCCAGACCGCCCTCGCTGCGCTGGCCGCTTGCCATCCGAGCATAGAGTGCGCCCGGCGCACGCAGGTAGAGACTGACCCGTTGCCCTTGCTGGTCCTCGAACAGCAGCAAAGCGGCCGCGCCTTGCTCGGTCACCAGCCAACGCCCGCCAACCGGCGTGAAGCCGTAGGGTTGCAGGTCAGGAATCCGCGCGGCATGGCTGAAACGCTGATCCAGCCACGCCTGCAACTCCCCGGGCTGACGCGCTTGCACATCCACCGAATCACCCTGAGCGAACAATCGGTGTGCCTGCAAGGCGTCCTGCATCGGCGGGTTGGCTGCCAGCAGTATCTGTTCTCGGGCCTGCCAGCCCCCCACCCCGCCCAGCCCAAGAGCCAATAGGAACGACGCAGCCAGCGCCAGACGCCGCCGCTGGCGCGCACGCAGCGACGCGCGCACCACCGTCGGATCCAGACGCGCGGGAGGCGGCAACCCATTCAGGTTGGCCAGCGCTGCCCGCAGTTGCTGGGCATCGCGGCGCCACCCTTCGACCTGCGCGGCGACCTCGGGATTGGTTGTGAGGTACGCCTCCACTAACGCGTGCTGATCAGCGCTGAGTTGACCGTCAAGATAGGCGTGCAGATCGTCTTCGCTGGGATGGAATGCGTTCATTTGAGTACCCGTAGCTGAAGCGTGGTGGTTTCGCCTTCGGCCAGTTCACGCAGCGCCTTGCGCGCGCGGGATAGCCGGGACATCACCGTACCGATCGGAATGTCGAGCGCCTCGGCGGCCTCCTTGTAGCTCAGGCCCTCCACGCTGACCAACAGCAGGAGCGCGCGTTGGTCGGTCGGAAGATGGGCGAAGGCCTCCAGCGTGGCGTGGGTGACCACCAGATCCTCGGTGGAGATTGTCTCCTCCGCTACCGGCGCGGCACCAAAGAACTCCAGCAGCCGTGCATAGCGCAGGGCACGACGCTGACCGTCGATGAACTGCCGATAAAGGATGGAGAACAGCCAGGCACGCAGGTCACCCTCGCGCTTGCTGCCCCACTTCGACAGCGCCCGCTCGACCGTTGCCTGGACCAGGTCGTCCGCAGTGGCGGAGTTACGCGTCAGCCAGAGGGCAAAACGCCTCAGGCGCTGTAACAACTCTCGCAGTTGTGCGTCATCAATCATGTTCATAGTCGATCGTGTCGACCGCTTTGGCGGCCACTCTTACCTGGGAAGCAACAGGGAGACGCACGGCTGGGGATTTTATTCCACGACAGCGGGAATAAATCTCCTAGAGCCTCGTCTCACCAGCTCATGGACAGGGGAACATATCCCAGGAGTTTGGCATGAACACCGCAAAACCTTCGCGGATCAACCAGGCAGCAGCACTCGCGCTGATTAGCCTCGCCGTCGGCGGGCTGGCAGCCGGATTTGCCTATGCAGCTGGGTGGATCGGACCTGCGCGCCTCACGCCGCAGAACATCATCGACGCCTTCGAAGCGAACGCCGGCAGCTACCCTGGCTATCGGAAGAACCATGCCAAGGGCATCTGCATCGTTGGCCATTTCGAGAGCAACGGCGAGGCCTCCCGCCTTTCCCGCGCCAGCGTGTTTGCCAAGGGACAGGTTCCAGTCACCGGACGTTTTTCCATCGGTGGTAGCAACCCCTATGCCCCGGATGCTGCAGTGACGACCCGCAGCATGGCATTACTGTTCCAGTTGCCCGGAGGCGAACAGTGGCGCACTGCGATGAACACCCCACCGCTGCTCCCCGTAGCCACGCCGGAGGCCTTTTTTGAACAGGTACTCGCCTCTCGGCCGGACCCGGCCACCGGCAAGCCCGACCCCGCCAAGCTGCAGGCATTCTTCGCCGCTCACCCGGAATCCGCCGCCTTCAGGAAGTGGGCCGAATCGAGCAAACCGAGCAACAGCTTTGCCAACATCCCTTACCACGGCGTCAATGCATTCCGCCTGGTGGAGCCCGATGGCACGGGCCACTTCGTACGCTGGTCGGTGCAGCCGCAGGCGCCGTTCGAGCCCCTGGGTGAAGCTGGCAAGGATCCAGACTTCCTCGCCCACGACCTGCAACAACGCCTGCAACAAGGACCGTTGCGCTGGAAACTGCTGCTGACCCTGGCCGAACCAGGCGACCCGACTGCCGACCCAACCCAGCAGTGGCCGGCTTCGCGTCGCCAGGTCGACGCCGGCACCTTGGTGATCGAGCAGGCCGAACTCCAGGCTGACGGCGCTTGCCGCGATATCAACTTCGACCCACTGGTGCTGCCTGCCGGAATCGAGGCATCGGACGATCCGATACTCAGCGCCCGTTCGGCCGCCTACGCCGTGTCCTTCAATCGCCGCACCCGGGAAGGTGCACCCGTCAACCATCAGGGAGAACAGCCATGAAAAGCCCCGTCACTCACTTCAGCCGTACGCTGCGTGTGTTGCACTGGCTGATGGCTATCTTGCTGCTGGCCATGCTGTTCATCGGCGTCAGCATGGTGGTTACCCTGTCCGAGCGCCACAGCTGGTTGGTGGCCATCCACAAACCTCTGGGCATTTTCCTGCTGCTGTTGGTATTGATTCGCTTGGCGGTTCGCCTGGTTCAGGCCACACCGTCTTTGCCCCTTGAGATGCCCGCCTGGCAGAAACGGGCCGCACAGCTGTCCCACCTGCTGCTCTACATCCTGATGACCACGCTGCCGCTGGTGGGCTGGGCCATGCAATCGGCCGGCGGCTACCCCATCGTGCTTCACGATACCCTGCTGCTGCCGCCTATCGCCTCACAGGACGTCCAGCTCTATGCCTTGCTGCGCCTGGCCCACACTGTACTGGCGTACCTGTTGTTCGTTGGCATCCTGCTGCACCTGACGGCGGCCTTGGTCCACGCACTCATCCGCAAGGATGGTGTGCTTTCCAGCATGACCACCGGCAGGGGCATCCGCTCGGTGCCCGATGGCCAGTAGGCGCGGGTTAGCCCGCAACACCACCTCTCCTCAAGGAGAAACCTTCATGAAAAGCTTGATAATCGCCCTGACACTGAGCCTCGCCGCCAACGGTGCCCTGGCAGGCTCAATGAATCAGGAAGCACAGCCGCCCGTCACGCAGTACACCTACGGCATGCACCTGGACATCGCCCGCGTCGTGGAAATGACCGACCTGTCCACCTTCTGCGGCATCATGCCGGCACGGATGACCTACGAAGACAGCCAGATGCAGCGCAACACCATCGAGTATCTGGTCTGGGGCACCGGCTGCAAGAACGACTATTAAGTGCAGGTTGAGTAGCCCGGACTTCAATCCCGGGATGGCACGGAAACTCCCGGACTGAAGTCCGGGCTACATAGTTGCGGCAAAAAGCGAAGCTCAAGGTTGTTGCAAGGGACCGTTGGGCTTCGCGTCGCTCTGCCCAAACTCCGGCAGTGCCTGCAGTTGGGCTCAGAGCCAGCCTTTCCACTTGAACCAGGCGTACGGCAGGATCGCCGAGACCACCATCAGGCCAACAGCCACCGGATAACCGAACGCCCAGTCCAGCTCCGGCATGATCCGGAAGTTCATGCCATAGACCGTGCCCACCAAGGTCGGCGGCAGGAACAGGACCGCGGCAATGGAAAACACCTTGATGATGCTGTTCTGCTCGATATCGATCAGTCCCAGGGTCGCACTGAGCAGGAAAGCGATTTCATCGAACATCTTCGCCACGTAGTCCACCAGCGAGCGAATGTCGCGCTCAATGGAACGTGAGCGCTCGAGGCCTGGGTCACTGAGCCAAAGGCTCGCCCACTGGTTGGAGTAGTCCAGCACCCGCCCCATGCTCATCAGGCTTTCGCGCAACTTGGAAAGCGCCGAGTTGTGCCGACCCAGTCGTTTGACCACCGTCTGCAAGTCAGTGCGGCCCGGCTTGCGTGCGGACGCTGCGCTGCGATCGTCGCTGAACACCGCCTCGGACATTTCATCCAGATCGCGCTGCATCAATTCGAGCATGTCGGCCATGTGATCGACCACGCTGCCGCACAGCGAAATGAAGATCTGCTCGCTGGAGCCATGGCTTTCCGGCTCGCGAAGGAACTTGTCTTCCAGGTACTCGAAGAACGGCAGGTTGGCATAACGCACCGTCACCAGATGATCGGCCGCTACCACGAACATCACATCACTGGATATCGGTCGCTGCTGGCGAATGCCACTGACCAGCGTGGCGGTCAGGTAGAGCGCACCTCCGTGCTGATAGAGCCGCGAGGTTTCCTCGATCTCGACGATGGCTTCACGGCCTGGAATCTCAACACCGAGTGCCTGACCGATGAAGGCCGCCTCCTCGGGCTCTGGGTCCATCAGGTCGATCCACAAGGTTCCGGGCGGAATCGCCGTGCCCGTCTGGCCAGAGGTTGCGTGCAGAGCGCCGTCGGTCTGCGCGTAGTAGTGGATCATCCGAAAAGGCCCCCAGAGCGATGGAGAAACAGTAAAGCATGCGAGCATGTCGGAGACGCCACGTCAGGATGCCGGGGCACGTCGGCGGCAATTGGACTAGTTTGATTCCAAGCCACTGCAAACGCACCTGACCATGCGCAAGTACCCCGTAGCACCGGGTGAGGCCGTGCCCTGGTTCACCAGTAGCACACCCAGCCGTGAGCATTTCACCTTCGACACCATCGCCGGGCGCTATATCGTCCTGTGCTTTCTTGGTTCGGCCGCAGATCCAACCGCAACACACGTGCTTGCGGATCTCCTTACCCACCGGGAAATTTTTGATGATTCCAACGTCTGCTTCTTCGGCGTAACCGCCGACCCGCAGGATCGTGAACAGAACCGCGTGCGCAACTTGCTGCCAGGCATCCGCTTCTTCTGGGATTTCGACCGTTCGATCTGCAGCCTCTATGGCGCTCTTCAAGAGAGTGGCGCGATCCGCCAGATGACCTACCTGCTGGACCCGAGATTACGCGTGATTGCCGTACTGCCGATCGTGGGAAGTGGTGAAGGCCATGTCGATGCCTTGCTGGCCCTGCTGCAGGCGCAGCCGCCGATAGCACCTGCCACGGCGGTGAGCGGACATGCTCCGGTGCTGGTGGTGCCGCGAATCTTCGAGCCGGACCTGTGTCAGGCATTGATCGACTACTACGAGGAACACGGAGGAACGGATTCCGGCTTCATGGTCGAACGCCAGGGCAAGACCGTGGAACTGCTGCAACACGATCACAAGCGCCGGCGTGATCGCACGGTCGAGGACGAAGCCTTGCGCAAGCGCTGCATCGCGCACATCACTCGGCGCCTGCTGCCCGAAGTGCAAAAAGCCTTCCAGTTCCAGGCAACCCGCATGGAACGATACCTGGTGTCCTGCTACGACGCTGAGGAAGGCGGCCACTTTCGTCCCCATCGGGACAACACCACCAAAGGCACCGCGCACCGGCGTTTTGCCGTGTCGTTGTTTCTCAACAGCGGTGACTACGACGGCGGCAGTCTGCGTTTCCCGGAATTCGGGCAAGGCACCTACAGTGCACCTCGCGGTGGTGCCGTGGTGTTCTCTTGCTCGCTGCTGCACGAGGCGACGCCGGTCACCGCCGGTCGCCGCTATATGTTCCTGCCGTTCCTCTACGACGAAGCCGGACGTCGAATCCGAGAGCAGAATCTGCCTTACCTGGCAGAGGACGGCGAGGTAGCCGAGCGCTGAACGCGCGACTGATTTATCATGCCGCGCCCCTGCTTACGGATGATTGGAAACATGCACCACGACACCTTGTTCGCCGCCTTGCAAACTGCCGACATGCTGGAAATCGACGGGTTGCACGCCTGGGAGTTCACGCTTGAACCGACCCAACTGGCGGCACTGGAAGCCGGCCAACCGGGTGATGGCGGAGCACCTTTCCTACGCGTGGAATGCATGGATGGTCGCACCCGCCGCGAATGGCGCTTCAGCCTCGCAGCCGTCCAGGCCGCAAGCTTCGACGCGGCCAACGTTTGCTGGACCCTTGACGACCCCCAGGGCAGCCATACCCTGCGTTGCCTGGATGCGTTCATCGGCAGCGACGACGATGGGGCAGAAGAGTAAACGCCAGAACGGGCTGCTCGCGGTGGGCGGACTCAATCGCACCCACAGCCCAACCGGACACCTGACGGGCGACAATGTCACTCAGGTCAGGACATTGCGGATAAAACGTACCAGGCTATCGGTCTGGTTGGCGTAGGTATATGGCTGGTCGCTGGCGAACACCAGGAAATCACCCGCGGGTATCTGGTTCTCGAGGTCGCCGCGACGAACGCTCAGGATGCCCTCGATGACGTAGACCATTTCCTGCCACCCTTGCGCATCGGGCTCGGCGACATGCGCCTCGCCCGGCTCAAGGGACCAGCTCCAGAGCTCCACCTCGTGTCGCGCGGTGGCGCTGGCCAGCAACGTAGCGCGGCTGCCTGGCTTCTGTCCGACCCAGGCCACCGCATTGATCCGTGAGCGATCCGGCCGGTCCGGCCGCTGGACCAGGTCAGGGAAAAACACACCCAAGGCCGCAGCGATGCGATCCAGGGTCGCCAGGCTGACGTTCACGTCACCGCCTTCGATGCCCACCAGCATCCTTCGGCTGACGCCTGCGGCGCTGGCAAGCGCCTCCTGGCTCAGGCCAGCGGCGCGACGCAGGCGGCGCACGTTCTCGGAAACGTGTTCGAGCACATTGGGGCGATCATCAGATTTGGGCAACATATTGCTCACACCCTGTTTTTTGCGCACTATGTTGCACATAATCAGGTGGAATGCGCCACCCCTTTCACTGCCTCGCCGGATCCGTCCAATGACCTCGCTGTCGCGTCGCCTTGCATCAAGTCTGCTTCCCGTTTCCGTCCTGATGGTCGCCATGGCGTCCGTCCAGAGTGGCGCGTCCCTGGCCAAGAGCCTGTTCCCGATAATCGGTGCCCAAGGCACCACTACCCTGCGCCTGGTCTTTGCCGCGCTGATCCTGCTGGTGGTGCTGCAGCCCTGGCGCGCCCGCCTCAATGCCGGCTCGCTGCGCACGATCATCATCTACGGTATGGCGCTGGGTGGCATGAACCTGATGTTCTACATGTCGCTGCGCACCATTCCGCTGGGCATTGCCGTGGCCCTAGAATTCACCGGTCCGCTCGCGGTGGCACTGTTCGCCTCCCGTCGGCCGATCGACTTCGTCTGGATCGCCCTGGCGGTGCTCGGCTTGTGGCTTCTCCTGCCGCTCGGCCAGACCAGCGACCACCTCGATCACACTGGCATTGCCTATGCGCTGGGGGCCGGGGTCTGCTGGGCGCTCTACATCCTCTTCGGCCAGCGCGCAGGCGCCGACCACGGGATGCAAGGCGCCGCTCTGGGCGTCATGGTCGCTGCCCTATTCATCGCACCCATTGGCATTGTGCATGCCGGCAGTGCGCTGCTTGCTCCAGAACTGCTGCCAGTGGCCCTGGGCGTTGCACTCCTTTCAACGGCCATTCCATACAGCCTGGAAATGATCGCCCTGACCCGCTTGCCAGCGCAGACTTTCGGTACCCTGATGAGCATCGAGCCCGCCTTCGGTGCCCTGTCCGGATTGCTGTTCCTTGGCGAAACGCTGGCGGCCAGCCAGTGGTTCGCCATCTGCTGCATCATCCTCGCCTCGATCGGCTGTACCGCGACGGCCACCCCGCGCCAGCAAGTTCAGCCTCTGGTACCGGCGGACTGAAGGTCCGTCAGGCGTTTCCTGCGAATCACCGCTTGCAGAACAGGGGTGATTCTCAGCAGGCTATAGCGATCCGGCCAATGCTTAACAGGTAACCCACATGAACAGACTCCCCTATGTCGCGACCGGCTGCCGCCCAGTCAACTGGCAACTCGACCAGATCGTCACCGAACTGCGTGAGGCTCGTGCCCAGTGGCGTAGCAAGAACGGCCGGTTGCAGGATCGCGGCGGCCGCGAACTGCCTTCGCGCACCACCGTTGGGCAGATCATCGAGGCCTTGGGGGGCGCCCTCTTCCCCATGCGACTCGGCCCGGCTGACCTGCGTGAGGAAAGCGAAGATTTCTACGTCGGCCACACACTGGACATGGCGCTAAACGCCCTTGCCGGTGAAGTGCGCCGTGAGTTGAGCTACGCAGCGCGGCAGAACGGGGCTAGCGGTGAAGACATCGCCAGCCAGGCCATCGAGATCGTCAAGGGCTTCGCTGCCACCCTTCCCAAGCTGCGGGTCCTGCTGGATACCGACGTGCTGGCCGCCTTCCAGGGCGACCCCGCCGCACGTAGCGTGGACGAAGTACTGATCTGCTACCCCGGCGTGCACGCGGTCATCCACCACCGCCTGGCGCATTACTTCTACAAGGCCGGTCTGCCGCTGCTGGCGCGGATGATCGCCGAGATCGCCCACTCCGCTACCGGCATCGACATCCACCCCGGTGCCCAGATCGGCAAGAGCTTCTTCATCGACCATGGCACCGGCGTTGTCATCGGTGAGACAGCCATCATTGGCGAGCGCGTACGCATTTATCAGGCCGTCACCCTCGGCGCCAAGCGCTTCCCGGCGGATGAGGAAGGCAATCTGCAGAAAGGCCAGCCGCGTCACCCGATCGTTGAGGATGACGTGGTGATCTACGCTGGCGCCACCATCCTGGGTCGCATCACCATCGGCAAGGGCTCCACTATCGGCGGCAACGTCTGGCTGACCCGCAGCGTGCCACCGGGCAGCAACATCACCCAAGCCAACCTGCAGAATGAGCAAGGGGTTTGAGGGCCGCGCTATAACAAAAAAAAAGGGAGGCCACTGGCCTCCCTTCTTCATTCACGTCACCGCTGCTCAGAGCGCAGCGATCGCTGCCGCGTAATCGGGCTCGTCAGCGATTTCTGCCACCAACTCGCTGTACAGCACTTTGTCGTTCTCATCCAGCACCACCACGGCACGGGCCGCAATGCCTGCCAGCGGGCCGTTGGCGATGGCCACGCCGTAATCCTTGAGGAAGTTCTGGCCGCGCATGGTCGACAGGTTCACCACATTTTCCAGGCCTTCAGCACCACAGAAACGCTTCTGCGCGAACGGCAGGTCAGCGGAAATGCACAGCACGAGGGTATTGGGCAGCTTGCTGGCTTCGGCGTTGAACTTGCGCACTGAGGTGGCGCAAGTCGGGGTGTCGACGCTCGGGAAGATGTTCAGCACCTTGCGTTTGCCGCTCAGGCTGGCCAGGGTCACGTCAGACAGGTCGCCGCCGACCAGGCTGAACGCCGGGGCTTGCTGGCCCTTCTGCGGCAGTTGGCCTTCGACGTTGATCGGATTGCCCTTCAGGGTTACTTGAGCCATTGCATGAGTCCTTGTTTCAGGTGGGGTTGTACGAAAACGCAAAGTTAAGCATGGGCCACGGAAAATGTCCTGACTTTTGAGTCAGGGGTTTCGGTATTCTTGTAAAGCATGATCAGTTTCAGTCCGAGGCCCGTCAGCGAAGCCCGGCATGCGGCTGGAATCAAAAATCCCGCTTGTAGAACAAGTCCAACGAGCTGGCCAGGCCACTGGCCGCCTCCAGGTAAAGGCGCTTGGTGAGCTCGTAACGCACCGCGACCACGCTGGTGGGCTCCAGCACGCCAAGGCCATAGCGAAAGCTCAGGCGGTCGGTAATCTGCCCGATGGCACCGTCGTCATCAACCATCAGATCCTTGAGGCCAAGTCGCTCGGCAAGTTCGCTGGTCAGCGGCGCGCTGCCCGACAGGCCCAGGGCCAGAGCCGCCTGGCCAACGGCATTTCCATCGCCACCAGCATTCAGCGGTCGTCCGAGAATCAGGTAGGACAGTGCCTGCTCCTGGCTCATGGCCGGGTTGGAGAAAACCTCCGTGCTGGGCTCGTCAGCACGACCGTTGAGGCGCAGCCCTGCCGTTACGTCGCCCACCGTGCGCACCGCTTCCACATCCAGGTAAGGCTGGTCGAGTGGTCCGGCAAACAGCAGACGCGCGCGGCGCAGTTCGAGGCGCTGACCGTAGGCACGATAGCGACCGTTCTTCAGTACCAGCTCGCCACGCCCCACCAGATTGTCGCCTACCTCCAGATGCCCCTGGAGGTCTGCGGTGAGGCCGAAGCCGGAAAAGCGCAAGCGCTCCTGGCCGACTTCGACGTCCACATCCATCGCCAGTTTCAATCCGCTCGGTTCGGGCTGGTCTTCCCCGACGATGCGGGCATCCGGTGAAACCTTCACCGCCTGAGGCGACAGCTCACGGATGCTGATCTTGCCCTTGGGCACCAACACTTTGCCGCTCACGGCCAAGCGCTCGCCCGCCAGGCCAACGCGCAGGTCCGGCTCCACTTCCAGATTGGCGTAGGGCTCGACGACCAGCGGCAAGCGCGAGCCGCGCAGAGTGAGATCAACATCCAGCCCTTGGGCCCACGCCAAGCTGCCGGAAAGACTGCCCTGCCCTTGCTCGCCGCTGCGCCATTGACCAGTGAGCTCAAGGCTTTCGCCAGCGATACCTGCGTCCAGTTCCAGATTGTCGAAACTCAGCGGCAGGTCACCGCCGCCAATCCGGCCATTGCGCAAATTGAGATTGCCCAGCACATAGGGTGACAGCAAGGTACCGCCGAGGCTACCTGCACCCTGCAGGCGCCCTTCCAGCTGTTCCACCTTGGGTACGAACGGACGTATTACCGCCAGATCCAGCCCTTCAAGACGGAACTGGCCAGACAACGACTTGTTCGCCGGGCGCGGATCGACGCGGGTATCCAATTGCAGTTGGCCGAGCCCATCGCCCAGGAAGCTCAGCTGGCTGTCGATCCGCTGCGGCCGTAGTGTGCTATCGAGCAACAGGCGCTGGTACGGAAAATCCACCCAGCGATCTTCCTCCTTCAGGCGCAGCACACCGCTACCAGCATCCAGGCGGATATGCCCGTTGGGGCCGCTGGCCGGCAGGTCGAGTTTCACATCTGCGTCGAGCTCACCCTGCCAGGAAAAATCCTCCGGCAGCCAACGTGCCAGGCTGGCCAGCGGGAATTCCCGGAGGCGGTAATCCAGTTTGGGCTCCGGCATCAGTCGTTGCTCGCCACCGCACAAACTCGCAGCACCGAAGCGCCAACAGTGGGCAGCGAAGTTGAGGCGGCCATCGGCCTGGCGCTGGATCCTGGCAGGAGCCTCAAGACGCCAATCCTGGCCCCCGGCCTGGACCTCGCCACGCGCCAATCGGCCCGACCAGACTTGCCCATCCAGCTTGCCGTCGAGCGCCAGCAGCAGATCCAGCAAAGGCCCCTTGAGCTGGAGCTCCAGTCGCTGGCGCTGGCGATCACCGGAGCCCTTGGCCGTCAGCGCGCCAAACTCATTGGCGCCGGACGCCAGGCCATCCGCCTGGAGCATCAGGTCGCCCCGCTGGGCACGGTCCAGTTTCGCGTCCACCTTCAGCGTATCCAGGCGGTTGCCTGCCTGACCCAGGCGTGCACCAGTGAGCGTCAGCTGTCCTTCCGGGGCCTGCAGCGTGCCGGCCAAGTCGAGCCGGCCCTGCAAACGACCAAAAAGCTTGGGCCAGAGTTGGCCGAGTCGGTTGAGCGCAAGATCGATCCGGCCAGTCAGCTTCTGGTCCAGCTGGGCCTGGCCTTCAACCTTGTTATCGCCTAGACGCACCTGCAGCCCGCTGAGTGCCCAACGCTCGCCGGCCCCGTTGGCCTTGGCCTGAAACAATGCAGGTTGGCCACGTAGCTGGCCGTTCAGGTCAAGGTCGGCGTTGAGCTCCAGGCGGCCGTCGCGCCAAACGCCTTTGGACTGGAGCTTGCCAGCCAAGCGACCGGGCAACGCCCCAATCCAGTAAGCCGGGTCCAGATCGCTGAGCGCCAGCTGGCTGTCCCAGCCGATGCCCTGGGCAAATTCGATCCGTGTCTTACCTTGCGCCCGGCCCTTGCCGGCCTGAAGCAGCAGGTCATCCAGGGAGACGCTGGCCAGGTCGCCGGCCACCGGACTGCTCAGGCTGAAGTCACCCGCGGGTCCCGTGAGCTGGCCATCGAACCGGCCTTGATAGCGGCGCTCGGCATAGTGCATCTCGGCATCCAGCTGATGGAGCTCCACCGGTGGTGGCTGTTCCTGCGGGAACAGTCGTTGCCACGGGAAGTCTCGCCATTGCAATCGGCTATCGATGGCCAGGGCTTGTTGCCAGTCGACTCGCCCGATCAACTCCAGGCGCTGCTCCGGCGCGGTCGCCAGACGCAATTGGCGGATATCGGCCCCTTTGGCATTCACGCGCGCGCCGAGGTCCAACGCCACGTCGCCTCCCTCCCCCGGCAGATTGGCTTTGCCCAGAACCTCGTACCCCTGATTCAGATCGCCATGGGCCGTCAGCTCCAAATGGTTCAGGGTGAGTGTGGCGGGCAGCTCGGCGCCGGCTTTGAATCCGTCTGCCATCAGGCGCGCGCTGGCCGGGAGCCCGTCAACCAGTGGCTGCAGTTCACCCTCCAGCTTTCCTGCCAGATAGCCGCTGCTGTCGGCGCGCAGCATCAGACGTTCCTGCAGTTTGCCTTCGATATCCAGCGCAAGGCGCCAAGGCTGATCATCCGGAGCGGGCAGCTCAAGCGTGCCCTGCAACTTCAGCGGCCAGCCAACCTCCGGTTGCAGGGAGCCTTGCAGCTCGAGCGCCACGTCATCGCGATGCAGGCTGAGACGCTCGACCAGCAAGCCTTCGGCCCGCCAACGGGCAACCAGCTGGAGATCCTGGAATTGATCGCTGCCATCCATGACGAAGCGGCCAATCCGCACCTGATCCACCTGGATGGCCAACGGCAGGCGCAACGCCGGGAGACTGACCGGGCCCGTGTCGTCGGACTGAGTTGCCGGCAGCCTCAAGTCGATGCGCTCGCTCGCCAGCTCCCTCACACACAGCGTGCCGCGCAGCAGGCAGGCGGGCGACCAGTCCAAGGCTGGCGACTGCAGCGACAGCACGGTATCGCCCTGCGCCCAGACGGCTCGCTCGGCGCTCCAGCGCCCTGCCAGCCGCCCCTCGAAGCCCTGCACGTCGAGGCCGGGTACCTGGCCAAGCAACCAACGCCCTCCTGCAGCGCTGAAAAGGAGAACTGCCAGCAGACCCAGAAGCCCAACCAACAAGGCAGCGAGGCCCAGCAGCCCGCGCTTCAGCCCCCGCGTCATAGTTCAGGCCCCATGGAGAAGTGGATGCGATAGCCGCCGGGATCATCCAGGGCCTTGGCCAGGTCGAGGCGGATCGGACCGACCGGCGACACCCAGCGCACGCCAACGCCGGCTCCGGTTTTCATGGCGGCGTTGAGCGAGTCCATCGCATTGCCACGATCGACGAAGGCCGCAAGACGCCAGCGCTCGGCAATCGGGTACTGATATTCGGCACTGCCGACCAGCAAGTAGCGTCCGCCGACCTTGTTGCCCTCGTGATCCTCAGGCGACAGTGTCTGGTAGTCATAGCCACGCACACTCTGGTCACCACCGGCGAAGAAGCGCAGCGACGGCGGGATGGCGTCGAAGTCGGTCGTCGCGATGCCGCCGGCCTGCGCCCGGCCGAGCAAGCGGTGGCCACCGGGCAAGGTGTAAAGGCCCTTGGCCATGGCGCTGGCATAGGTGAAATCGGCGTCAGAGAGGATGCCCTCTTTCGCCCCGCGCACATCAAATTGCAACGAGTAGCCCCGACTGGGGTCGAGCTTGGCATCACTGCGCGTGACCCCAAAACTGATCCCCGGCATCAAGAAGCTGCTGCGTCCATCGTCGCTGCCGTCACCAAAGTCGAAGTTTTCCTGTTCCCAGCGCAACGAGACGATCCGCTGCCAATCATTTGGCAACTTCGACTGCCATTGAGTGCCCAGCGTAAAGCGACGACTCCTCACATCAACCAGGTCCTCCCGCTGCAAGCCGGTGGTGAAGCGCAAACTGTCGGTCAACGGCGGGTCCAGCGGAATCTGGTACCAGGCGCCGACGCTTTGCCGCACGCCGGAAGCTTCTGTCTCCGCGCCCAGGCTGTGGCCTTGGGGGTTGACCCAGTGGCGTGTCCAATTGGCACGCGCACGGGGTCCGACGTCGGTCGAAACGCCAACGCCCAAACCAACCGTGCGCGGCATGACCGCCTTGAGGCGCACGCTCACGGGAATCAGGCGGCCGCCGCCCTGCGTCGGGCTGGCATCCACGCGCACTTCTTCGAAATAGCCGCTGGCCTGGAGATTCTGGCTGAGCTTGGCGACCTGGTCCGAGTCGTAGGGGGTATTCGCCGGAAAGGGAACCAACCGCGCGAGCAGGTCCGGATCGAAGGGCGTATCACCCTGGAAGCTGACGGCACCGAGGCTGTAGCGCGGACCGCTGTCGTAGATCAGTTCGATATCGGCATAGCCGGCACGCGGGTCGATATCAAGACGCTGGGAACGGAAACGACCCGCGAAAAAACCAAAGCGCAGGGCCTGGTTCTGAATGAGCTTCTTGGCATCCTCGTAGGCGTCATGTTCGAGCCGCGCGTCCGGCTTCAGGCGTTTGCTTTTGGGCACACGGAACGCCTTCAGCGTTGAAGCCTCGCCCTCCACACGCACGACGACATTACGCAACCGCACGGGCTCACCAGGCACCACGGTCAAGCGCAGCGTAGGCGCCTTGCCCTCGGCCACCCGGCTGTCGATCTCGGCCTGGTAATAACCCAGCGCCTGGGCGGCCATACGCGCCTGCTCCTCGGCAGCACGGCGGAACCGTCGCAAGGCATTCTCGTCACGATCACCAAGGTCGCCGATAAAGGCCTCGATATTGGCCTTCAGCGCCGCATTGGCAGGGTCGACTTTCACTTCGAGTGTGGCTTTCGCCAACACCAGCGTGCTCGTGCACAGCAGGCTGAGCAATACCAGCCCGCGCAATCCATGGCAGAAATTCATTCGCGAAATGCTATCACGGGACGCCGAAGCGTCCCTAGTTGTAGCAATCAGCCATTGGCCTCCATCAGAGGACGCGGGTTGGGATGGAAGAACACGTGCTCGACCACCGAGCCCAGGGCCACCTCCCCCACCTCCTCATATCCCTGGCGTTTGTAGAACTCCAGGTAACGCGGGTTGCCGGTGTCCAGCACTACCCCCTGCGAGCCAGAATCTTCGGCGCACCAGTTGTGTAACGCCTCCAGCAGTTTTTCCCCCAGGTGGCGCCCCTGGAACTCCGGATGGATGCCAATCAGCGGCAGCACGTGGTAAGGCCCCGGAGGCAGGCAGGCAAGCACTGCTTCGTGATAGTCGAGGTAGCGGCGGGTGCAGCGAAAGCCCGTACTCAACAACATTCGCAAGCGCCAACCCCAGCTCTCGGTGATATCCAAGCGACGTTGTGGCGGTGCAATCAGCGCGATGCCTACCAGGCGCTCCTCGATCAACAGGCCAATGGCCGGCAGCTCTTCGCTGAAGTGCTGTTGAACAAGCTCCCGGACGGTCGCCCGCACGCGCTGGTCATACCCGGGGCGCTCAGCCTCGAGCAGGTAGGCGAAGGTCGGCTCATGGCGGTAAGCGTGATACAGCAGGGAGCGCGCTTCGCGGCTGTAGCCGCCATCCAACATGCGCAGTTCGACTGGTGCGGTAGGAATGTATCCAGGCATTAGTGGCACCTCTTTAGTCGTTCTTTATTTATCGGGCCAAGGGCCAAATTAGCACCGCCCTGGAAGACTGGCCAGAAACTGGCCGCACTGACGCCTATCGGCTAGCATCCGCCTTTTCACAGGATGCGCTGAGATGAAAATCGTTTCTTTCAATATCAATGGCCTGCGTGCGCGGCCGCACCAGTTGGAGGCGTTGATTGCCAAGCACCAGCCGGACGTGATCGGCCTGCAGGAAACCAAGGTCGCCGACGAACAGTTTCCGGAAGCGGAGATCCGCCAGCTCGGTTATCACGTGCATTACCACGGACAGAAAGGCCATTACGGCGTTGCCCTGCTTTCCCGCCAGGAGCCCCTGGAACTGCACAAAGGCTTCCCGGATGACCCGGAAGATGCGCAGCGACGCTTCATCTATGGCACCTTCGCCGACGCTCAGGGCAATCCAATCACGGTCATGAACGGTTACTTCCCGCAGGGCGAAAACCGTGAGCATCCGGTGAAGTTCCCGGCCAAGCAGCGGTTCTATGCCGACCTGCAGACACTTCTGGAAAACGGCTTCCAGCCCGGCCAACCACTGGTGGTGATGGGGGATATCAATATCTCGCCCGAGGATAGCGACATCGGCATCGGTGAAGAGAACCGCAAGCGCTGGCTGAAAACCGGCAAGTGTTCCTTTCTTCCGGAGGAGCGCGAATGGCTTGCGCGCCTCAAAGGCTGGGGTCTGATCGACAGTTACCGCCACCTCAACCCCGACGTGAATGATCGCTTCAGCTGGTTCGATTACCGCAGCCGAGGTTTCGAGGATAATCCCAAACGCGGCCTGCGAATCGATGTAATCCTGGCCAGCAGCCCGCTGCAGTCGCGGATCAAGGATGCCGGTATCGATTACGATCTGCGCGGCATGGAAAAACCATCCGATCACGCGCCAATCTGGTTGGAGCTGGCCTGACCGCAGGCCAGATTGCTGAGTTTGCCACCAGCAAACTCAGCAGCGACTCAGTCCGGACTGAAGCCCCGGATATCATCGCTCAACATTTGAGTTGAAGCGCAACGCACCCCCTCTGCGAAATGGCCAAGGCCCCTGGCGACCCGGTCACTCTTCCTCGAACAGCGCCTTGATTCGTCCAGACTTCTCAGCGGCCACCAGGGCTGCATAGTCTTTCGCATTCTGGTCCGCGTAAGCCATGGCAAACTCTCCAAGGGCCTTGTCGAAAGCATCCGACTTGCCCAGATAACCGCTGATCAGCGCTGAATCACCGGATTTGGCATGGGCGCGAGCCAAGGTGCGGCCGCACAACTCGGCATAAAGCATCGTTTGTTCAGCCGATGCACCTTCAACAGGGACGGACATCTTCATGTCCCGTAACTGACGGACAAAGAAACATCGGCCTTCCCGGCCGTGGGTCCACCCCAGAAAGATGTCGCTGGAAGACTGCATCAGCCGCTGCCCTGTGACGACACGTTGGCCGTGGTTTTCATAGATGCTCTTGCCGGCATATGGCTCCAGCACCGAGGGACAAGCCTCTTTGATCTGCAGGAGCAGCGGGTGATTCTCTGCCGAGAAGAACAGACCAACGAAACAACGAGTACCAACACTGCCTATCCCGACGGCCTTGACGGCAATGTCTTCGAGACGGTAACGATCAATCAGCGTGCGGCGTTCGTCTGGCAAGGAGAGTCGATAGGCCTCCAGCGCCTCGTGTACGACTTGATCGAAGCCCTTTTCAGCGAGATGAAAAAATACTGGCGGCTGATTGATCAAGCGTCGTCTCCCACCAACCTCGCCACTGATTGTGGGGTACAGGTAATCGCCGACGCGCTGCCTGGCTTTGGCCATCATTTGCTCCCGAAACTTCCTGATCTTGGCACTGGGGGCCATATCGAGAATGGTTTCGGAATCCAGCCGGTCGTACCAGACTTCCAGCGGGCTCATCTTCGAACACGCGCGCAGGCGCTCGCGGTAGGCGCGAACACATTCAGTTGCCGCAGCCTGGGCAACTTTCTCGGCGAGCTCGTTGTCCCGTGCAGCTACAGCAAAACTGACGGCAAGGCGTTTTATGTCCCACTCCCAGGGAGCCGGAAGCGTTTCGTCAAAATCGTTGATGTCGAAGATCAGGTTGCGCTCAGGAGTCGCGAACAGTCCGAAGTTCAACAGATGACAATCGCCGCAGGCCTGCACGACTATTCCTGTGTTCGGCGTAGTGGCCAGGTCATAAGCCATCAGGCCCGCCGAGCCGCGCAAGAAAGTGAATGGGCTGCGCAACATGCGTCCGTAACGAACCGGTACCAATTCGGGCAATCGATACCGGTTGGACTCCTCCAGGACGGCCACCGGATCACGGTGCTTGCGCGGAAGCTTCCACAGCGCATGGCTCGAGCGTGGCACGATCTCGCGCAAGCGTTCGCCCTTACTGATGCGTTCTTCGCGCGAGTAAAAGACCGGCTCGAACCGCTCCGATTCGGCTTGTTTCTTTGAATGCTTTGCAGACTTTTTCGTAGTGGAAGACATGCCCTCTCCTTCACCTGAGTCAATCGGATTCTCGACCCGCCGACACTATCGAGTTGCAACTTGATCAGGCATCAAAGCAAGAGTAGCAGCCGTTATCTGCAGCACTGGGGCCCCAGCATGGGCGATGGTAGAGACCGTCTGAGGAGCAGAGATAAAAAGCCCATCCGAAGATGGGCCCTTTCTTTCTGCGCTGGTCTCGTTGCCTCAGGCCTCTTTCACCAACTGCGTCGCACCTACCCGCATGATGGTCTCGATCGCCAGCTCCAGGGTCGGCTCCGAGTCATAGAGATGACTGACGCTAATCGTTTCCTTGTTGGCCGCGCGCAGATGGAAGTACGACTTGCCGCCCGAATCCATTCGGCGCTGATAGCGCTCCTGGTGAACGCAGTTATCCCTGAACAGGGCAATCGCCTCTTCCGCAGCCGTGCGGTCCGGATACAGCCCGCTATCCAGCAGGGTCTGCGCGTCGGCCGCCTTGAGCCGAACCCGCCACGTGCCGCCGCTGTTCTTTCTCAGTTCGAACCAACCACTCATCACAACACTCCTTACACCTTTCAGGAAATGCGCATCAGCGCCAGCTGAAAGCCGTGAAAAATGCGGGCTTTCAGCAGCGGGCTACCCTAGCCGCTCCAGAAATTTCCACATGCAGGACAAGGCTTATACGGCTGTAGGAAACGCCTAAACGCCCCCAAAAGAACACTTCAAGGGTAATTCCCGCTTCAGGCAACGGCCTGTCACATCTCCGTCACCGCTCTGACTTAATCTCGCGGCTCTTTCCATTCCCTCCTAGAAGGTGCTCTCCAATGCCCCGCTCCCTGACCGTCAGCGAAAAGGATTTGTGGAGTCGTACGCTCAGTCTCCTGCTGCTCGGTTTCTTCTGCTGCGCCTTTCCCTGGTCGGTATTTGCCGCCCTTCCGTTGCACAACGAATCAACGCCGGTATTGCGCATTCAGGGCTCCAACACCATCGGTGCCAAGTTGGCGCCAGCTTTGGTCAGGGGACTGATGGAACAGCAGGGGCTGCCGGCAATCCAGCAACTTCCGGGAGACCGCGAAAATGAAGTCATCGTCGTGGGCAAGAGCGCCGATGGCCGCCAAGCGCGGATTGCACTGGCTGCTCACGGCTCGTCCACGGGCTTTATCGCGCTGAAGGACGGCAGCGCCGACCTGGCCGCCTCATCGCGGCCGATCAAGGACGCCGAAGTCACCGAACTGGCCGGTTTTGGCGACCTGCGCAGTCACTCGGCCGAACAGGTGATCGCCATTGATGGCTTGGCGATCATCCTGCATCCGGAAAATCCGCTGCGCTCGCTGAGCACCGATCAGCTGGCGGCTATCTTTGCCGGTGAAGTGAAGACTTGGGAGGAGCTGGGTGGTCACGGCGGATCCATTCGCCTCTACGCCCGGGATGACCAGTCCGGCACCTACGACACCTTCAAGGAGCTGGTGCTCGCGCGCTATGGCAAGAGCCTGGCCAGCGCCGCCTCGCGGTTCGAGTCCAATGACAAGCTCGCTGCCGCCGTCAGCGATGATCCGCAAGGCATCGGCTTCGTCGGCCTGGCGTCCATCGGCCGGGCTCGGACGGTAGCCATTGCCGACGGCGAGTCCCAGGCCATGTTCCCAAGCACCAGCTTGATCGCCACCGAAGACTATCCGCTGTCGCGTCGGCTCTTCTTCTACATCAAACCCGGCCAGAGCAACCCCTGGGCCGAGGCCCTGGTGCAGTTCGCGCAAAGCCCCCGCGGCCAGGCAATCGTGGCGCAGACCGGGTTCGTCGACCAACAGGTTCAGGCGATAAAGGTCGAGGCACGCGACAGCATGCCCGCCGCTTATCGCGACCTTGCCGACGGCGCCCAGAGGCTTTCGGTGAACTTCCGCTTCCAGGAAGGCAGCGCAGCGCTCGACACCAAGGCCATGCGCGATGTGGAGCGGGTGCTGGGCTATCTGCAACAGGCAGGCAAGATGGATCGCCGAGTCGTGCTGGTGGGGTTCGGTGATCCCAAGGCCGATCCGCATCGGGCCGACCTGCTGTCGAAGCTGCGCGCGATGGCATTGCGCCGTGAGTTGGCCAAGGGTGGCGTCAGGTTCCGCGAGGTCATCGGCCTTGGCGACGAGCTGCCCGTAGCCGCCAACAGCGCAGACGAAGGGCGGATCAAGAACCGCCGCGTGGAAGTCTGGGTGTACTGAATCCACGTCGCTTGGCCACTCACCCTCTCTCCCAGTGGGAGCGAGGGTGGAGCCACTTTCAGAACAAAGGTCGAAACGGCTGGTCAGGCGGCTCGTCCTTCTTCTTGCAAGGCTCCAGGACCCTGCAGACAGCAGGGATCTGATGGCGGCGGCAGGATAATTCTGACTAGCATTAAATATCACCTGAGAATAAGTCGCACACCTGAAGTGACTCACAAAGGCAAAGCCTTGTTACAAGCCGCCTGTTTTCCCGATCACGGGCCATGTTTAGGCTTTGCACATGTGACACCGGGCCCCTCTGACGGCTGCCAGCCGCCATGTCGGAGTCACTGTTGACCAGTCAACTACGACAGTAAGGAGGGGCTCATGGCAGCTCTATATGCTTTTCTCACCGCCGATTTCCTCGGCACCGCCACTTGGCTGTGGCTGGCTTTCCTCGGTATCGTCCTTGCCCTGCTGATCTTCGATCTCGGTGTGCTGCATCGTGACCAGCACGAAATCGAGATGCGCGAGAGCCTGCTGCTGTACGGTGGCTACTTCAGCGTGGGTGTGCTTTTCGGTGTCTGGGTCTGGTTCGAACTCGGCGCGCAAAGTGCCCTGGAGTTCTACACCGGCTTCCTGGTCGAACAGTCGCTGTCGATGGACAACGTGTTCGTCATGGCGATGATCTTCGGCTTCTTCGCCATCCCCCGCCGTTATCAGCACCGTGTGCTGTTCTGGGGGATCATCGGCGTGGTGGTGCTGCGCGCCATCATGATCGGCCTGGGCAGCGCCCTGGTGAAGGAGTTCGACTGGATCCTCTACGTCTTCGGTGCCTTCCTGCTGCTCACCGGCGTGAAGATGCTCTTTGCCCGCCAGGAGACTCACCCGGACCTGGCCAATAACCCCGTGCTGAAGTTCATCCGCCGCCATATCCGGGTCACCGATGACCTGCACGGCGCGCACTTCTTCGTGCGCCAGAAGCCTGCCGGGCAGAACAAGGCGCTGCTCTATGCCACCCCGCTGTTCCTGGCACTGGTGTTGATCGAACTGGCCGACCTGGTGTTCGCGGTGGACAGCGTCCCGGCCATTTTCGCCATCACCCAGGACCCATTCATCGTCTACACCTCGAACATCTTCGCCATCCTCGGCCTGCGTGCCCTGTATTTCGCCCTGGCGGCATTGATGCACCGATTCGTGTATTTGAAGTACGCCCTGGCCTTGGTACTGATCTTCATCGGCGGCAAGATTTTCCTGCACGGTTTCATTGGCAAGATTCCCCCGCTGCTATCGCTTGGCGTAACCTTCGGCCTCCTGGCGGGCGGTGTGTTGTTGTCCCTGTTCAAGACACGGGACCACCAGCCCGAGGCGACGAGAGAGTGAGGAACGATGAAAGAGGTGCGGATTGACGCCATCGAGAAGAATGGCCAGGTATTCTGGCAAGTGCGTCTGGGGCAGCGCGGCCTGACCTTTCGGGAAGAACTGGCCGCGCGCGCCTTTGCCGCGCAACTGCACTTGCGAATGGGGTGGTTGCGCAACCAGTTGGCAGAGCCTCCGATGTGAGCTGGATGACGGGCCGTTTGCAGGATGGTTGAGCAACGGGCCGCGAACGATGGATGTCGCTGCGTGTTCAATCCATCCTACGGTCTGGATGAGCCGCCGAATCCAACGTAGGGGCGGATTCATTCGCCAAGCTGGCCAAAGGGCCTGGGCGATATCGAGCGTCCCCGCCCTGCCCCTTCCCCCATGGCAGACAGTTAAAAAACAAGGCCCGCATCAGCAGGCCTTGTTCCCTTCGTCGCGGTCGATCAGTGACCGCTGGTACGCAGCATCTCCTTCGACACGTACTTGCCAACCTCGTACTTGCCGATTGCTGCGCGGTGCACTTCGTCCGGGCCATCGGCCAGGCGCAAGGTGCGTTGCATGGCATACATGTACGCGAGCGGGAAGTCGTTGGATACACCCGCACCACCGTGGATCTGGATGGCCCTGTCGATTACCCGCAAGGCGACGTTGGGGGCCACCACCTTGATCTGGGCGATCTCGCTCTTCGCCACCTTGTTGCCTGCGGTATCCATCATGTACGCCGCCTTCAGGGTCAGCAGGCGAGCCATGTCGATCTCCATCCGCGAGTCGGCGATCTTGTCGATGTTGCCCCCCAGCCGTGCCAACGGCTTGCCGAAGGCAGTGCGGCTCACGGCGCGTTTGCACATCAACTCCAGTGCACGCTCGGCCATGCCGATCGAGCGCATGCAGTGGTGGATACGGCCTGGGCCGAGGCGACCCTGGGCGATCTCGAAGCCACGACCTTCGCCAAGCAACACATTCTCGAAGGGCACACGCACGTTCTCGAACTCCACCTCGGCGTGGCCGTGGGGCGCGTCGTCATAACCGAACACCGGCAGCGGGCGCAGCACCTTCACCCCGGGGGTGTCGATCGGCACGAGAATCATCGAATGCTGCTGGTGGCGCGGCGCATCCGGGTTGGACAGGCCCATGAAGATGAGGATCTTGCAGCGCGGGTCACAGGCGCCCGAGGTCCACCACTTGCGGCCGTTGATGACCCACTCGTCGCCCTGGCGCACAGCGCGGGCTTCCATGTTGGTCGCGTCCGACGAGGCTACGCCCGGCTCGGTCATGGCGAAGGCCGAGCGGATCTCGCCGCGCAGTAGCGGTTCCAGCCATTGTTTCTTGTGAGCCTCGCTGCCGTAGCGCACCAGCACTTCCATGTTGCCGGTATCCGGCGCGGAGCAGTTGAATGGCTCCGGGCCCAGCAAGGAGCGGCCCATGATCTCGGCCAGCGGCGCGTATTCCATGTTGGTGAGACCCGCGCCGTATTCCGACTCCGGCAGGAAGAGGTTCCACAAACCTTCAGCCTTGGCCTTGGCCTTGAGCTCTTCCATGATCGCGGTGGGCTGCCAGCGGTCGCCCTCGGCGACTTGCTGTTCAAATACCGGCTCGGCCGGGTAGACATAGGCATCCATGAATGCGGTGACGCGTTCACGCAGTTCCTGGACCTTCGGGGAATAGGCGAAATCCATGCGAGCTTACCTTCTGAAAAATGATGTGGAACGACGGGTGAGGTCTGGAAATAATGCTAGAACAGGGCGTAAGATTTACCTAGCCTATTATCCGCATGTATGAACATTCATCACCGATATATGTCCCGTCGATAAGAACAAGGTAAGGAGTACGCTCGGCATGAATCTGAACAAGGTAGACCTCAATCTCTTCATCGTCTTCGACGCCATTTACACCGAGGCCAACCTGACCCGCGCCGGGCAGATCGTCGGCATCACCCAGCCCGCTGTCTCCAACGCCCTTGCCCGCCTGCGGGAAACCTTCAACGATCCACTCTTCGTCCGCACCGCCCAGGGCATGGTGCCCACGCCTATGGCCCAGAACATCATCGGCCCGGTGCGCAATGCGCTCCAATTGCTGCGTGTTTCAGTACAGGAAAGCCGCACCTTCAATCCGGCGCAGGCGAACAAGACCTACCGCATCAGCATGACCGACCTGACCGAAACGGTGATTCTCCCACCCCTGTTCCAGCGCCTGCGGCGCCTCGCACCGACCGTGCAGATCGAAAGTTTTCTGGCCAAACGTCGGGAAACCACCAAGGAACTGGCCGCCGGCCGCCTGGATTTCGCCGTCGATGCACCGCTCAACACCGACCCCCAGGTGCGCCACGTGAAGCTGATGGAAGACCGCTACGTCTGTGCGATGCGTCGTGGCCACCCGTTGGCCAAGGAGAAGATCACGCTGGATGAGTACCTGTCGCTGTCGCACATTCACATTTCCAGCCGGCGCAGTGGTCTGGGCTACATCGACCTGTCACTGGGCAAGATGGGCATCCAGCGTAAGGTGACCCTGCGCTCGCAGCACTACCTCATGGCCTCCACCGTGCTGCACGGCACTGATATGGCGATCACCGTGCCCGAGCGCTTCGCCCGACGCCATGACCTGCACTACGTGGACCTGCCGGTGCACGACGTGCCCTCCCTGGAAACCCACCTCTACTGGCACGAAAGCACCGACCAGGACCCGGCCAACCGCTGGATGCGCGAACAGATCATCGAGATTTGCCAGCAGGTGACGGCGCAGGAGCAGAAAACCGAGCGAGGCTGAAGCCCCTCGGGGCTGCTTTTCCTGTGGGTGCGAATTCATTCGCAAAGGGCTGCGCCAGCAGCCCCTAGGAACTTGATCTGGCAGCCCAGCGGGCTACTTTGCGAATCAATGCGCCCCCACAATGACTGCGCGGGCTTGCGCGTTACTGCTTCCCAAACACCGGTTTGCGTTTCTCGATGAAAGCGCCCATGCCTTCCTTCTGGTCCGGTGTGGCGAACACCGCTTGGAATAGCCGGCGTTCGAAGCGCAAACCCTCGCCGAGGGAGCCTTCGTCGACGCGGTTTACGCATTCCTTGAGCAGCAGCACCGCCGTGCGCGACTGGGCAGCGATCTGACGGGCGCTCTGCATCGCTGCATCAAGCAGCTCCGGCAGCGGTACCACCCGCGCCACTACACCACACCGCTCGGCTTCAGCGGCATCCATGCTGCGCCCGGTCAGGATCATCTCCATGGCCTTGGCGCGCCCGGCAAGCCGGGTCAGGCGCTGGGTGCCACCGGAACCGGGAATCACCCCCAGTTTCACCTCCGGCAAGCCGAAGCGCGCGTTGTCGGCAGCGATGATGAAGTCGCACATCAACGCCAGCTCGAAGCCACCGCCGAGAGCATGCCCGGCAACCGCGGCGATGATCGGCTTGCGTCGCTCGGCTACGCGGTCCCAGCGGCCGAGAAAGTCGTCGAGGTACGTGCCGGGGAAGCACAGCTCGGCCATTTCCTTAACATCGGCGCCCGCCGCAAAAGCCTTGGCCGATCCGGTGATGAGCACGCAGCCGATGTGGGCATCGCGCTCGAAAGCGTCGAGTACCTGGTTGAGTTCATCGATCAACGCGGTGTTGATGGCATTCAGCGCTTCGGGACGGTTCAGGGTGACCAGGCCGACGCCGTCGGCCTGGTCCACCAGCAGAGTTTCGTAAGGCATGGGGAACTCCTGGATGAAATTGGAGGCCGGACCTCTGGCCCGGTTGGCGAGTTTATTGGCGCTGTCGGCGTTAGCTGTTGCTAGCGATCAACCATGGAACTGAGAGCCCGTAGGAGCGAGCTTGCTCGCGAAAAAGGTCCGGTTCGCGAGCAAGGACTCGGCGTCTCCCTCGCTCCTACAAGGGATGCATCCAGTTGCAGCACATAACCGCCATAGAGCCAATTCATTCGCCAAGGGCTGCAGCGCAGCCCCCACAAGGTCAAAGGTTGCGTGCAATCACCAGGCGCTGCACATCGCTGGTGCCTTCATAGATCTGGCACACGCGCACGTCGCGGTAGATCCGCTCCACTGGGAAGTCCTTCAAGTAGCCGTAACCGCCCAGGGTCTGGATGGCTGCCGAGCACACTTTCTCGGCCATCTCCGAGGCGAACAACTTGGCCATGGATGCCTCCGTCAGGCACGGCATGCCGGCTTCGCGCAGGGCGGCCGCGTGATGGACCATCTGCCGTGCCACGGCAATCTGGGTGGCCATGTCGGCGAGGCGGAAGGCTACCGCCTGGTGCTCGATGATCGGCTTGCCGAAGGTCTGCCGCTCATGGGCATAGTCACGTGCCGCTTCGAACGCCGCACGGGCCATGCCCACCGACTGCGCGGCGATGCCGATGCGACCGCCCTCCAGGTTGGACAGTGCAATGCGATAGCCCTCACCTTCTGCACCCAGGCGCAGGGAGGCCGGGATGCGCACCTCGTCCAGCTGGATCTGACAGGTATCCGAAGCATGCTGGCCGAGCTTGTCCTCCACCCGAACCACCTGGTAACCGGGAGTATCGGTAGGCACGATGAAGGCGCTGATGCCCTTCTTGCCAGCCTGCGGATCGGTGACGGCGAAGACGATTACCATGCCGGCGTGGCTACCGGAAGTGATGAACTGCTTGCTGCCATTCAGGACGTAGAAATCACCATCTCGACGCGCGCGGGTGCGCAGGTCGCTGGCGTCCGAGCCGGCCTGGGGCTCGGTGAGGGCAAAAGCGCCGAGCATCGCGCCTTCGGCCAGCGGGCGCAGGAAGCGCCGCTTCTGCTCGTCGCTGCCGAACTTGAGGATGGGCATGCAACCCACCGAGTTGTGCACGCTCATGATGGTGGAGCAGGCACCGTCACCGGCGGCGATCTCTTCCAGCGCCATGGCGTAAGCCAGGTGACCGGTTGCAGCGCCGCCCCACTCTTCCGGAACCAGCATGCCGAGAAAGCCCAGTTGGGCCATTTCGCGCAGGGCCTCGGCGGGGAAACGGTGTTCACGGTCCCAATCAGCAGCGAAAGGTCTCAGTCGTTCCTGGGCGAATTGCCGGGCGACGTCGCGGATCTGGATATCCTCTTCAGACGGAATCATCACACCCTCCTTCAGCTCATGCGCTCGATGGCCACGGCCGTAGCCTCGCCACCGCCAATACAGACCGCGGCCATACCGCGTTTCAGGTCATGCTGCTGCAGCGCATTGAGCAGCGTCACCAGAATGCGTGCGCCCGAGGCGCCGATCGGATGGCCCAGTGCGCAGGCGCCACCGTAGACGTTGAGGCGATCGTGGGAGATGTCCAGATCGCGCATGGCCACCATGGGCACCACGGCGAAGGCTTCGTTGATCTCGAACAGATCGACGTCATCCAGCGACCAGCCGGTGCGTGCCAGCAGGCGCTGGATCGAGCCCACCGGAGCAGTCGTAAAGAGGTTCGGCGCCTGGGCGTAGGACGCATGCCCGGCGATGCGCGCCAGCGGAGTCAGACCGCGCCTTTCCGCTTCCGACAGGCGCATCAGCAGCAGCGAGGCGGCGCCATCGGAAATCGAACTGGCGTTGGCGGCTGTCACGGTGCCGCCGTCGCGGAAGGCCGGCTTCAGCGTCGGGATCTTTTCCAGGCGCGCCTTGGGCGGCTGCTCATCGCTGGCAATCGTGCGCACATCGCGCCCGACCTTCGCCTCCACGGCAACGATCTCGGCATTGAAGTGCCCGTCGGCCATGGCCTTTTGCGCACGGGTCAGCGAGGCGATGGCGAAGGCGTCCTGTTGCTCACGGGTAAAGCCGTAGGCCTGGGCGCAATCCTCGGCAAAGGTGCCCATCAGGCGGCCTTTGTCGTAGGCGTCCTCCAGTCCGTCAAGGAACATGTGGTCGATCACCTTGCCGTGCCCCATGCGATAGCCCGAGCGGGCGCGCTCCAGCAGGTAAGGCGCGTTGGACATGCTCTCCATGCCGCCCGCCAGCACCACGTCGGCGCTACCGGTATGGAGCAGGTCATGGGCGAGCATCACGGCCTTCATGCCGGAGCCGCACATCTTGTTCACCGTGGAGCAGACCACGCCTTGATCCAGCCCAGCCCCGAGCGCGGCCTGGCGAGCCGGCGCCTGGCCCTGGCCGGCTTGCAGCACGCACCCCATGATCACTTCGTCCACGGCATCAGCTGCCAGCTTGGCGCGCTCCAGCGCGGCACGGTTGGCCGCAGCGCCCAACTGGGCCGCCGTGACATCCTTGAAGTCACCGAGGAAGCCGCCCATGGGCGTACGCACGGCGCTGACGATTACGATCGGATCGGGTTTCATGTTCATTTCTCGGTTCCTCGTTTGGTAGCCCGGACGAAATCCGGGTCGCCCTTGCGCTGCGATCCCCGGAATGAAGTCCGGGCTACGTTCAACTGCAGCTCGTGCTTACTTGGCGGCCATGCGCAGCGCGCCATCCAGGCGGATGACCTCGCCGTTGAGCATGGCATTCTCGATGATGTGACGGGCCAGCGCCGCGTACTCGCCCGGGCGCCCCAGACGCGGCGGGAATGGCACATTGGCAGCCAGGGAGTCCTGAACCTCCTGCGGCATGCCAGCCATCATCGGCGTCTCGAAGATGCCGGGGGCAATGCACATCACGCGGATGCCCGAGCGCGCCAGGTCGCGGGCCACCGGCAGGGTCATCGCAGCGACGCCACCCTTGGATGCCGAATAGGCGGCCTGCCCCATCTGTCCATCGAACGCAGCGACTGAAGCGGTGTTGATGATCACCCCGCGCTCACCGCCTTCGTTCGGCTGGCCCTGGGCCATGGCCTCGGCAGCCAGGCGCAGCATGTTGAAACTGCCGATCAGGTTGACTTCGATCACCCGGCGGAAGCTTTCCAGGCCATGGGCGCCATTGCGACCGAGCACTTTCTCGGCCGGCGCGATACCAGCACAGTTCACCAGCCCGTGGAGGCCGCCGAAGGCTTCCAGTGCTGCGGCCACAGCATTACGGGCGTCGTCTTCACGGGTGATGTCGGCCTTGACGAAACGGGCGTTGGTGCCCAGTTCCTCGGCACGGGCGGCGCCGGCTTCGTCGTTGATGTCCACCATCACCACCTTGCCGCCCTGCCCAATCAACTCGCGGGCCGTGGCCAAGCCAAGTCCGGAGCTGCCGCCGGTCACCAGGAATACGGAATTTTCGATACGCACGTTGTTCTCTCCTCGAATCAGTGAGCGGCGGCCGCCTGGGCCTTCGCGACTTCCTGGTTACGCAGCAGGAATCGCTGGATCTTGCCGCTCGGGGTCTTGGGTAGTTCCGCGACGAATTCGATTTCACGCGGATATGAATGGGCGGACAGGCGCTTGCGCACGTATTGCTGCAGTTCGTCGGCCAGGGCAGCGTCGCCGGTATATCCGGCATGCAGCACGACGAAGGCCTTGACCAGTTCGGTGCGCTCCGGGTCGGGCTTGCCGATCACTGCGGCCTCGATCACCGCAGGATGCTCGATCAGTGCGCTCTCCACATCGAAGGGGCCGACGCGGTAACCGGAGGTGGTGATCACATCATCGGAACGGCCAACGAAACTGATGCTGCCGTCTTCGTTCAACTCAACGGTATCGCCGCTCAGGTAGTAGTCGCCGACAAAGGATTTGGTAGGCATGCCCAGGTAGCCAGGGAACCAGAACAGCGGTGAGCGCGGGCGGTCCAGTGCGAGGATGCCGGGCTGGCCTGGTGGCAGTTCGTGGTTCTGCTCATCGAGTACCACCACACGGTGGCCGGGCATCGCGAAGCCGGCGGCACCCAGGCGCACCGGATGAGCCAATGCGTGGTGATTGCACAGCACCATGCCCAGCTCGGTCTGCCCGTAATGATCATGGATGGTGCAGCCCAGGCCGTCGGCGAACCAGCGGATCACTTCCGGCGTCAGTGGCTCGCCGGCACTGCTGACAACACGCAGGCAGCCCTTGATCTGGCGTTCCACTTCATCACGTGCGGCCAGGAGCAGACGGTAAGCAGTGGGCGAGCCGGCCAGGTTGGTGATGCCGTACTGGCGGATGATGCGGCAGGTGCTTTCCACCGTGAATCCGCCTTCGTAGAAGGTCGTGGCATGCCCCAGGGCCAGCGGGCCGGTGACGGCATAGTACAAGCCATAAGCCCAGCCCGGATCGGCCAGGTTCCAGAAATTGTCGTCGGGGCGCAGGTCCACAGCATCACGCATGTAGGTGACGAAGGCGACGATCGCCTTGAGCGGCACAGTGAGCGGTTTGGCCAGGCCCGTGGTGCCAGAGGTGAACATCATCAGGAAGGGGTCTTCGGCCGTGCGAAGCACCGGCTCGAACTCGGCCGACTGCTGCTCCAGAACATGCCAGAAGCCCGCTTCGCCGTCCCCTACGGTCAACACCGGCGGCGCACCTTCCACTTCATCGAGCTTGGGCCGGTTGGTCTGGTCGGTAACCACCAGTTTGGCGCCGGAACCCTGGACCCGGTGCTCGATGGCCTTGGGCCCGAAAGCGGTGAACAATGGCTGGTAGATCGCGCCCAAACGCCAGGTGCCAAGGATGGTGATCAGCAGCTCCGGGGTACGCGGCAACAGGCCCGCCACGCAATCGCCAGGGCGGACTCCCTGAGCGTGGAGGAGGTTGGCAAAACGGGCAGACGCCTCCTTGAGCTGGGCGAAGGTCCAGGTCGCCTGCTGGCCCTCGCGGCCTTCCCAGTAGAGGGCAACGCGCCCCGATTCGGCATGGCGGTCACAGCATTCGACGCAGGCATTCAAAGCGTCGAGGGAACCGGCCAGTGTGCTGGCGGCGGCGCTTGCGTAATCGAACTCGCGGGCAGCGGTAAGGTAATCGCGCATGGGGTGGCTCCCGGTTTGTTTTTGTTGGAGTACCGGGATGTTCGCGCTGCTTCGAGGTGGCGGCAATGTCGAAAGACGTCGAACTGGCTGAGCGGTTTTGACAAGTTGCTCTCGCGGACCGCCCTCTCCCCAACCCTCTCCCAGAGCGAGAGGGGGCTATCCGCGCAGGTTGTATTGGGCAGAGCAACGCGAAGCCCAACGGGCGCCGGATGGCTCCTGAATGACCGCTGGTTGGTGATCACGCCGAGTCGGGATGAATCAACGAGCGGTACTGGCCCGGCGTGGAGCCCGTCCACTTCTTGAACGCCTTGTAGAAGGCACTCGTATCGGCAAAGCCCAGTTCGAAGGCCAGGTCGCTGAAGTTGACCTCGCCCGCGTCAAGGCGAGCGATAGCCAAGTCGCGCCGGACCTGGTCCTTGAGTCCCTGGTAGGACTGTCCTTCCAGCGAAAGCTTGCGCCGCAGCGTAGAGGGCGCCATGTAGAAATGGCTCGACAGCGCCTCCACATCGGGCCAGCGTTCCGGCTTCACGCTACGCAGGTAGGCCTTGATGCGCGCAGCCAGGCTTTGCGGGTCGCGGTAGCGCACTAGGATATTGGCCGGGGCGCCGGCGAGGAAGCGTTTGAGGTCGCGCTCGCTGCGTCGCACCGGAATCTCCAGGCAGTCGGCATTGAACAGCAGCCGGCTCTGCAGGCGGGAAAAGCGCAGGTTCGTGCTGAACATGACCCGGTAATCCTCGATGTAACCGGGCGCCTCGCAGCGTAGGTCAACACCCAGGATGGGAATCCGCCTGCCGGCCAGCCAACACAATAGACCGTGAACCATCAGCCAGAAGGTGAAGTAGGCGAAGGCCCGGCCCTGATTGCCGGATGGTTCGTCCAGGGCAATTTCCGCCAGCCCGCCCCGATGCACCAGGTGCGGATGCAGGTCGTCGAAGACCAGATCAAAGAACTCCAGGATGCGTTTCAACGCCTCGCCAACGGTGGGTTCTTTCAGAGCGACGCGAGTCATGTAGGCAAAGCTGCCGGATTTCATCCGACGCGCGTTCATGCCGAAGAACTCATCGTCCATCGCGTGGGCGATCAACCGCCAAAGCTGCGCATAGAGCTGGGAAGACACTCGCGCATAGGGTTTGCCCAACAACTCGGCGCCAATGCCGGCTTGGTCGAGCAGCCCTGATGCGTCCAAGCCCCGCAGGCGCAGTACCAGCAGGGCTTCGTTGACCAGGTGCACGGAGATGGTGCCTTTCTCGGCAGAAGAGCCTGTCATGGTCTCCCTTGGGGATATAGGTTTCCGATCGGGGGCACATTCTAGATGCTTTGCCTGTGGGGGCGAATTCATTCGCGATGCAGGACGCAGTCCTGCACTTCCGACTCCCATGGGGCAGCTCCGCTGCCCTCAGCGACTGAAGTCACCCCACAAGGGCGAGCGCGCCCCCTGCCCGGTCGCCTCTACCGAATGGCCATCACCTTGTCCTGCGGCGGCATCAGTTCCTCGATGCTGATCTCGCGCATGCGGAACTTCTGGATCTTGCCGGTCACCGTCATCGGGAACGCTTCCACGAAGCGGAAATAGCGCGGCACCTTGAAGTGCGCGATGCGCTCCTTGGCCCAGGCACGCAGCTCGTCTTCTGAGGCGCTGTGGCCGGGGTGGAACTTGACCCATGCGACTATTTCTTCACCGTACTTGCTATCCGGAATGCCGATGACCTGCACATCGGCCACCGCTGGATGAGTGAAGAAGAACTCCTCCAGTTCACGCGGATACACGTTCTCTCCACCGCGAATGATCATGTCCTTGCTGCGACCGACGATGCAGACGTAGCCATTCTCGTCCATCGAAGCGAGGTCGCCGGTATGCATCCAGCGGCCCGGATCAATGGAATCCATGGTCGCCTGCGGGTTGTTCCAGTAGCCCAGCATCACACTGTAGCCACGGGTGCAGAGTTCGCCGATCTGGCCGCGCGGCACGATCTTTCCATCGGCGTCGACGATCTTGCTTTCCAGGTGCGGCTGGGTGCGGCCGACGGTGGTCACGCGCAACTCCAGCTCGTCTTCCGGGCCGGTCTGCAACGACACCGGACTGGTCTCGGTCATGCCGTAGGCGATCTGCACCTCGCTCATGTGCATCTCGCTGATCACCCGGCGCATCACCTCGATCGGGCAGGTGGCTCCGGCCATGATTCCGGTGCGCAGGCTCGACAGGTCGAACTCGGCGCGTTGCGGATGATCCAGCTCAGCGATGAACATGGTGGGAACGCCGTACAGAGCAGTGGCCTTTTCTTCCGCCACCGCACGCAGGGTGGTCAGCGAGTCAAAGGCATCGCCCGGATAGATCATGGTCGAGCCGTGGGTCACGCAGCCCAGGTTGCCCATCACCATGCCGAAACAGTGGTAGAGCGGCACTGGGATCACCAGGCGATCCTGCTCGGTAAGGCCCAGGCTCTCACCGACCATGTAGCCGTTGTTGAGGATGTTGTAGTGGCTGAGGGTGGCGCCCTTGGGGAAGCCCGTGGTGCCGGAGGTGTACTGAATGTTGATCGGGTCGTCAAACTGCAGGCTGGCCTGGCGTTCGACCAAGGCATCCCTACTCACCTCCCCGGCCCGCTGCTGCATCTCGGGCCAGGCAAGAAAACCTTTCGGCGGCGTGGCGCTCAGGCTGACTACGCCGCGCAGTTCCGGCAGGCGCTCGCAGGCCAGTTCACCCGGCTTCGCCTCGGCCAGTTCAGGCACCAGGCCCAGCAACATGGCGTGGTAATCGGAAGTCTTGAAGGCATCCGCGCAGATCACCCAGCGGCAGCCGGACTGCTTCAGCGCGTACTCCAGTTCGTTGCTGCGATAAGCCGGGTTGATGTTGACGAGGATGGCACCGATCTTGGCACTGGCGAACTGGGTGATGCACCACTCGGCGCAATTCGGTGCCCAGATACCCAGACGATCGCCGCTTTTCAGGCCCAGGGCCAGCAGCGCGCGGGCGTGGCGCTCAACCGCCTCGGCCAGTTCGGACCAGGTCAAGCGCTGACCCTGGTGGCGCACCACCAGCGCTTCGCGCTCGGGGAACTTGGCTACCGTGGCGTCGAACGCCGCGCCTATGGTCATGGCGAGCAGGGCTTTGTCCTGCCGCCCCCGGGTGTAGCTCTGGTGATTCATGGCTTTCCCTTCTTGTCGTTGTACTGGGATCGACTCAGAACAGCTGGCTCCCGCCTTTTGCAGGAGCCCAGGTACGTATTCGGTTTTATTTACCTTTACGTAAACGTAAAGGTAAATAAAGCCTGTTTTCCTGTCTAGTGACCCATTGGTCGGATGCGGGTTCAGGCGTCGGGCGGCCGATGGTCAGTTCCTCAGGCAGGGGCCCGCCGAATTCCCTGAGCCCCTTTACCTGTGGGCGCATTCATTCGCTGAGCAGGTCGCCGTCCTGCCATCAGACCCGATGGGGGCAGCTGCGCTGCCCTCAGCGACTGAAGCCGCCCCCACAAGAGGGCCCACAAGGCCCCTTCCCTAGCGAATGAACACCTGCGTCGTGGTGATCGACATATCACCACCCGGCAGTTTGATGTTCTTCACCTTCTCCAGGCTGTCCGGATCGAACACCGCGATGTCGTTGAAGGTGCCCGCCAGGTAGAGCTTGCTACCTTGGGTGTTGAAGGCGATGCAGTAGTACGAATGGTCCAGGTTGGCGGCTTTCAGCAGCTTTTGCTCCTTGATGTCGTACTTGGCCAGACGGTTAAGCACACCGAACATCTGGTTCGGGTCCTTCGGCGAGCGCAGGCCAGTGAAGTACAACTCGGTCAGGGGCGCGAAGTCCTGGACGGTGGTCTTGCCAGTCTTCAGGTCGATGCTGACGTAGCCATAGATGAAGTCGGCGGTGGCCAGGTCCTGCTTGTCGTCCTTGAACTTGGCCGTGGTGTAGAGCATGGAGAACTCGTGGTAAGTGGTCTGGTGCGGCCAGAAGTACAGCACGTCCGGGGCGCTGTAGTTCGGGCGCTGCCAGTTGCGGCCAGGCACCGCTACTTCATACTTACCGGTCTTCACATCCATTTTGTAGATGTCGGGCCCTGCGACGTAGAGGGTGCCATCATCTGCGGCGCGCATGAGGTAGATCTGCCGCGGCATCGGGAAACTGCGTACCGGCTTGGCATCCAGGCCGCCGTCGGTCTTGTAGACCTCCAGGCGCGGCTGCTTGACCACATAGTGGTCGCTCATCAACTGCGTCGGATTGACGGTGGTGTAGAGCTCCTTGCCGTCCGGACTCAGGGCGAAGGAGAACATGGAGCGCACCTTCTCCCCCGGGTTCTGCGACAGCTTGGCGTGGAACACTGTCTTGCAGTTGTCCAGATCGACACCGTACAGGTCGCCGAAGTGGTTATTCAGGAGAAACGCCGTCTTGCGGTCCGGCGCCATCATGGCGGTGCCGGGGCCGAAGGCGTCCGGCAGGCGGCAGGTCTTGTAGACGCTATCGTTGGCCAGGTCGACCACATGCAGGTTGTTCGGGTAATTGGTGGCGATCATGTATTCGTGACCGGCCTTGAGGGCCGGGCCGGAATCGGTGGAGGCCCAGGTTTGAGCCCCCAGTACGAGGCCGGCGAAGGCGGTCGCCAGGCTCGCGATGGTTTTGAGTTTCATAGCGGTTTCCCTCTTGTTCTTGTCGCCGGTCATTTGTCTTTCGGGAATACGGTGCCGAGGTTGCGCCAATCCTCTTGCGAGTTCGTCGCCTGGGCGTTCCAGTCTTGGTAGGTGCTCATCATGTCGGGCACCTGGGCCGGCCACCAGCACGGGTCGGAGCAACCGTACAGGTCGGCCTCCATCGGCTGGCACAGCGAGGCGACGCCGCCAAATGCGTCGACCTCCCAGCCTGGGTCGGTGGTGGCAGTGCAGCCCGCCACGGCACTCATGGCTATGACTTCTTCGATGCGATCTTCGGCTGCGGCTTTATCGAGCATTTGCGCTTTGTTGTTGAGCGGCTTCAGATGTTTCATGTCAGTGCGCCTTCCGCGGAGTGATGTAGCGGCTGATGAAGGCCGGGTTGACGGCCATGATCCGGCTGTAGACCTCGATGCCGAAGTCCACCCAGTCACGCATCAGTTCGCAGTAGTGATAAGTCGGGTGAGTCGGGTCGCCGTAGCGGGCGTAGCTCTCGTGGTAGCAGCCACCAGAGCACAGGTTGCGGATACGGCAGGTGTCGCAGCCGGTACCCGAGCGATCCAGGCGCTGGGAGAGGAAGTCGTTCAGCTCCGCTTGCTTCACGCCGCTGTGCACGTTGCCGAAGGTCGGCAGGCTGGAGCCGGTGAAGCGGTGGCAGAGGTTCAGCTCGCCCTTGTGGTCCACCGCCAGCATCTTCAGCCCGGCGCCGCACGGTAGGGCCTTCTTGTGGCCTTCGTGGATGTCGGTGATCAGCTGGTGCAGGTTGGAGAAGCCGATGTTGCGGTGCTCCAGAGCCGCTTCCAGGTAACGCCGGCCGAGCTTCTTCATGTTGGCAAAGACTTCGATCAGCTCCTCGCTGGACAGGTTGAAGCTGCTGATGTCGCCGGAGGTCACCGGGGCGAAACCGACTTCGGCAAAACCCAGTTCGTTGAACAGGTGATCCCAGATGGTTTCCACGTCGGTGACGCCGGTGGTCAGGGTGACCCGCGCCCCCACAGGGCGACTGTTGTAGCGTGACAGCAGCATCTCGGCCTTGCGCCGCACCACGTCATAGGTGCCTTGCCCGCCCACGGTGATGCGGTTGCGATCATGTACCGTTTTCGGCCCGTCGATGCTCACCGAGAGTCCGAAGCGGTGAGCGTTGAGGTAGTCGATGATCTCTTCGGTGAGCAGCGTGGCGTTGGTGGTCATGATGAACTCCACCTGTTTGCCCGCTTCCGCGAAACGCCGCTCGCAATAATCGACCATGTGCTCGATCAGCGGGCGATTGGACAGCGGCTCGCCACCGAAGAAAACCACGCTGTAGCGTTCTTCGTGAGGCGACTCCTTGAGCAGCATCTCCACCGAGGCTTCGGCGGTTTCCGCGCCCATCTTCTTGCCGGCGGAAGGCTTGTCCAGGTCTTCCTTGTAGCAGTATGTGCAGCTCAGGTTGCAGCCGGTGTTGACGTTTAGCACCACGGTGTTGAGCGCCGTGCGGTCAACCTTGCTGATGCCGATTTCCGGCGTCAGCGGCGAGCCATCGCTGACCACTTCCAGCGCGATCAGCTCGCGCAGGGTTTCATTCACTTCCCGCCCGGCGAACCGCCCAGCCAGGCGTTGCACCAGATCTTCGGACGAGCAGCCCTGCTGGCGCAGCGCATCGATGATGCCGCCGGTGATTTCGTCGGTGGCGAACAGCGAGCTGCTCGGAATGTGGAAAAGCATGCGGTCGGCATCGACCCGCACTTCGTGCAGGTTGCGTTCGACCAGATTCAAGATTGCGCCCATGGCGACCTCCCGGAATTTTACCCAATCGTCGTTGCGAATCCGGGCGGGGTATGCCCGCCCGTGCCTTGGCCGTTTACGGCAGCGGCGGGTTGTTCCAGCGCTGTACGGTGACGATCAGGTGACCTTCGCCTTTCTGACCACCCTCTTCCAGCTGCGCGATCACCTTCAGGTTGCCCGCGTTATTGGTCATCATCTTGCGTTCCGGGTTGGGGCCCGCGCCGCCCGGCACGAACACGCCATCAGCCTGCATCTTGCCGGCGAACTTCACGTCCTCGTCTTCCTTGGCGCGCTCGTCGAAGGGCTCGACCGACCACTTCGCCGGCAGGTAGCCGATCCGGTAGGCCTTGCCGGCAGCATCCTTGCCCCAGGCCTCGGCCTCGAAACGGCCTTGCACCTTGGGCGTCGAGCCGCCGTTCTCGCCTATGCGGGCGATGGAGAACTCGGGCACCACCTTGACCTCGGAGATGCTGTCGTAGACAGCAAGATCAACGCCTTTGAGCTGCCCCAGCGCCACGGCGCGGGTACCAGCGGCGGCATTGGCGGCGGCCTTGACCCGGACGCGCACACGCTCCGGTGTCTGCTCCAGCACCTTGACCACCTCGACCCCTGGCCCGAAATCCGGCTTGCCGGCAAGGCCGCTGCCTACCAGGGTCAGTTCAGCTTCGCTGCCGGCCTTGATATAAGCCGGCTGGACGGCCAGCAGCTTGGCGTTGTCTTCCTTCGCGGCAACGAAGTCCAGGCCGCGCTCGTCGTGCTCGGCCTCGAACATTCGGCCGCGCATCTCGCCATTCAGGGCACTGAAGACCTGGCGCAGGTTCGTGTCGCCGATCTTCACGTTGCCGCGCCATTCGAAGCCGTTGTAAAGAATTGCCGAACCGCTGCCCTCGAACGGTGTGCCATCAGCGTACTGACCCTTGACGATGACGCTGAAGGTGTCGCCCTTATCGGCCTTAACCGTCATCACACCCCGCACATCACCCTTGGCCAGCATGTGACCACTGAAGCTCCACTGGCCCGGCAGCTCAGCGGCCGTGGGACGAGACTTCTGCCAGTCGGCCCAGGCCTTGCTCTCCATCGGGAAACGCTTGGCCAGGTCCGGTACGGTTTCCTTGAGGGCGATTTCCAGCCAGTCGCGATCGCGCGACTGCGCCTGGTATTCGAGGGACGGCCACTGGCCAAGGTGGAAGTTGACCAGGTGCTCCCATTCCTTCGCCGGGCGACGCTGCAGGGCAACGCGGGCGCCGGAGTGGCAACGGCCGCACATCTGGCTCAGGTGATCGTCGAATTTCTCGACGGTGTTCAGGCGACGCTCCATGGCGTAGCGCACGCCTTCGGTTTCGCTCGGTGCCAAACCTTGCTTGTCAGCCAGATACTTGACCAGGGTGCGGCGGTCATCGTCGCTGATCTGCAGGCCATGCATCACCTGCATGCGCGCGATACTCATCAACCAGCCCTCGGGAGTCTTGCGCTGGTGGCTGATGCGGCTCAGGGATTCGTTGCCCTCGGGGATGTGACATCCCACGCACTTGGATTTGAGGATGGCTTCGCCCTCCTCTGCTGCATGTGCCTGGGCAAACAGCAGGGAAGCCATGGCTAGTGCCAAGGTACCTGCGCGATGCCGGAGTCGAGTCGTGTTCAAGGTCAGACCTCCACGGTGTTGTTCTTATGGTGCGCACCCCGGTGAGCAAAAGGTGCATCTGTCACGGCAAATACACAATGTGTGCCATGACCTGAAAATCCCTTCAATAACAGATAATTAGGTAAAAATTGCGGGGCTCTGGGGAATGCTGGCAAAGGGCCCCGGCGTCTAATTTCGCGACAGGGTGTTCCACCCTGAGACAGTAGCCCATGCGGCACCGTACAGCCTGCCCGTAGCAGTGCTCCAGTGCTGTCTCACCGTGTCTCAAACTGCAACAGCCGGATCATCCACACCAACCCACCTACAACAAATAAACCTTTATTTATCAGCACGTTAATCGATTAAATCCAGCTTGGCATGGGCGTTGCGAAAGCCCTGGGCAACTTCAATAAACAGAGGCTCGAACCCCATGCTTGCTGACCTGCCTATCCTCCCGCAAACCCAGGCCTTCCTCGCCCGAAAACATAGAATGCTGATCGGCGAGCAGTGGCTGGATGCCGCCAGCGGCAACACCATGAGCTTCCGCAATCCGGCTACTGGCGAAGTGCTGGGCGACGTTCCGTCGGCGGCCAAGGAGGATGTCGATCGCGCCGTGCAGTCTGCCCGCCTGGCCTTCGATGACTCCCCTTGGAGCCGTATGCGTCCGCGCGAACGCCAGAACCTGCTGTGGCGCCTGGCCGACCTGATGGAGCGTGATGCCCAGGAACTGGCCGAACTGGAATGCCTGAACAACGGCAAGAGCGCCGCTGTGGCGCGTGTGATGGATGTGCAACTGGCCATCGACTTCCTGCGCTACATGGCCGGTTGGGCCACCAAGATCGAAGGCGCAACGGTCGACGTCTCAATGCCGCTGATGCCGGACGATCAGTTCCACGGTTTCATCCGTCGTGAAGCCGTGGGCGTGGTCGGCGCCATCGTCGCCTGGAACTTCCCCCTTCTGCTGGCCTGCTGGAAGCTCGGCCCGGCACTCGCCACTGGCTGTACCGTGGTGCTCAAGCCAGCGGACGAGACTCCGCTGACCGCCCTCAAACTGGCTGATCTGGTTCTGGAAGCCGGCTATCCGGCGGGCGTGTTCAACGTCATTACCGGCACTGGCCTGAACGCAGGCGTGGCCCTGACCCAGCACCCGGGCGTGGACAAGCTGACCTTCACCGGCTCCACCGAAGTGGGCAAACAGATCGGAAAGGCGGCCATGGAGAACATGACGCGCGTGACCCTGGAGCTGGGCGGCAAGTCACCCACTATCGTCATGGCCGACGCTGACCTGCAGCAGGCTGCAGCCGGCGCCGCCACCGCCATCTTCTTCAACCAGGGCCAAGTATGCTGCGCCGGCTCGCGCCTCTACGTGCACCGCAAGCACTTCGACAATGTGATCGCGGACATCGCTGGTATCGCCAATGGCATGAAGCTGGGCAACGGCCTGGACCCAAGCGTGCAGATGGGCCCGCTGATCTCCGCCAAGCAGCAGGACCGCGTCACCGGCTACATCAATCTCGGTCGTGAACTCGGCGCTACTATCGCCTGCGGCGGCGAAGGCTTTGGCCCCGGCTATTTCGTCAAGCCCACGGTCATCGTCGACGTCGACCAGAAGCACCGCCTTGTGCAGGAAGAAATCTTTGGCCCAGTCCTGGTTGCCATGCCCTTCGACGATATCGACGAAGCTGTGCGTCTTGCCAACGACAACCCTTATGGCTTGGGTGCCAGTATCTGGTCCAACGACTTGTCGGCCGTGCACAAGATGATTCCGCGCATCAAGTCCGGTTCGGTCTGGGTCAACTGCCACAGCGCCCTCGACCCCGCCCTACCCTTCGGCGGTTACAAACTCTCGGGGGTTGGTCGTGAGATGGGGGCGGCGGCTATCGAGCATTACACCGAGTTGAAGTCAGTGCTGATCAAGCTCTGACGGCAACCCTCTCGCCCTGCCCTTCTCCACGCCGGCCGCCCCTGGCGCGGAGAGGGGTGACTCGCGCCGGAGACTTCTACGTTAACCGCTATACCCGACGCAGGAACTGGCTCAATCATCCTTCGCCGTTCGGAAAAAACTCCCGCAACGCCTTCACCGCCCCCCCGATGAACTGCGACGACCACGTCGATTTGACTCCCTCGGCTTTTTACTTGGCTCGTTCAGCGGATCGCTTGAATCCCTCCATTCCCGATTGATTCAAATCAATGTGTCAAGGCACGAATCGGAGCAAATAAAAAAAGTATCTGAAGAATCCAGTACGTAGTTGAAGTCTTTCGTGTGCTGGATTCATGCGCAGCAGACACAAAAGACGTTCGAGGATGAGCATGCGAACCTTCACTTCCAGGAGAGGATCATGGACAAGCATCAACACAGTGAGAAAAACCAGCTGTTCAGTCCACAACATGGCGATCCCTACCTTGCCCTGCCGGGCAGTGGAACCGCGCTCTGCCCGCAGTGCGGCGTCACCTACCACAGAGGCCACTGGTCATGGAAAAGTGCTGCTCCTGCCGACGCACACAGTGTGATCTGCCCTGCCTGCCGGCGCATCGCCGACGATCAACCAGCCGGAACGTTGAAGCTGAGCGGGAAGTTCCTGAGCGGGCACAAGGAGGAAATTCTTCACCTGATCCATAACATCGAGGCGGCGGAAAAGGCCCAGCACGCTCTGGAACGCTTGCTCAAGGTGACCGACAAGGACAATGAGATCGAGGTAACAACTACCGGCATGCACCTTGCTAACCGCATCGGCCATGCGCTGAATGGTGCCTTCAAGGGATGCTCACAGTATCGATACAGCGAGGATGAAAACAGCGTCAACATATCATGGGAACGAGATTGATCGGTTGGACCTGCGGCTCACACGGATGAGGCCGGCGGTGGTCATTCAGGGCTCGCAGGGATTATGCGTAACGCTGGCAACATCGTTGATCCGCATATCGCTGTCGGAGCCCTTCAATGGATGTCCTGCTATTCCTCAAGTCCGCGTTGATCGGCCTATCCATCGCCGCACCCGTCGGCCCCATCGGCCTGCTGTGCATCCAGCGCAGCCTGGCGCACGGGATGCATATCGGCTTCATCAGCGGACTCGGAGCAGCGGCAGCAGATGCCTGCTATGGCGCCCTGGGTGCTTTTGGTATTGGCGCGATCACTCGGCACTTCGTTGAGCTGGCAACTCCCCTCGCATTGGCCGGCGCCCTCTTTATCGCCTGGATGGGCGTGAAGATGCTGGGCGCCACGCCGCCAGAACGCGCCGCTAACACCGTTGACCCGGCACGAGCGCTGCCTGCCTTTGCTTCGGTGTTCGTCCTCACCTTGAGCAACCCGCTGACTATTCTGTCGTTCATCGCCATCTTCGCCACCTTGGCCGGAGGCTCCCCCCTGTCGGCGGCATCCGCCACGCTGATGGTCGTGGGCGTCTTCTGTGGTTCGGCTGCCTGGTGGTTGATGCTGGCACTCGGTATCGCCACGATTCGCCACCGCCTCGATGCCCGGGCGATGCGCTGGATCGACCGCATAGCCGGCGGCTGCCTGCTGGCCTTTGCGGTCTGGCAGGTGCTGCATACGGTGATTGCCTGACTGCGGTCAAGCCATTCCCACGATAGATTCCTTTGCCTCACATACCACCATCGCCGCACCTGACTTTCATTGCATTGATTGCAGCCAGACCGGGGAGCTGCCATGACTGAACAACGACCGCGGATGAATGAAGAAACCCTCGCCTCTGCCGAGCGGGTGCTGGACCTTGTCTAACCTGGCGAAAGCCCAATCCTGGGCGAACCATTGATCCAGCACCATGCTCGTTCCTGGTGCGGCCCGTTGAGTAGACCGGTGCCACTTGATCGTTACGACCGGTAATCCTACCCACTGAAACGCCCCGCAATCATATTACGATCCACCATTTAACCGAGATTTATCTGCCTATAGAGCAACATGGCGCGAGCATTGCTTGTCAACCCGCACAATAAGCAGATAGTTATCGGCTTATGTGCCTCAACCCCTCACCAAAGGCTGCCCAAATTGATCAAGCACAGACTTCCACGCCTGCTAGGCGCCACCCTCTGCAGTCTCGGCCTTCTGGCCGCCAGCACGCAGGCCGAAGAACGCACCCTGCGCGTCTACAACTGGTTCGACTACATCACCCCGCAGACACTGGAAACCTTCAAGCAGGAGAACGGCGCCAAGCTGATCTACGACATCTTCGATACCAATGAAGCACTGGAGGCCAAGCTGCTGACCGGCAACTCCGGCTATGACGTGGTGGTACCGTCCAACGTGTTCCTGGCCAAGCAGATCCAGGCCGACGTGTTCCAGCCGCTCGATCGCAGCAAGCTGCCGAACTGGCAGCACCTGGACCCGCAGCTGATGAAGCTCATCGAAGCCAATGACCCCGGCAACCGTTTTGCCGTGCCCTACATGTACGGCACCGTGCTGATCGGCTTCAACCCGGAGAAAGTGAAAGCCGCGCTCGGCGAGAATGCTCCCGTGGACAGCTGGGACCTGATCTTCAAGGAAGAGAACATCGCCAAGCTCAAGCAGTGCGGCGTAGCCCTGCTCGACTCGCCTTCGGAGATCATGCCAATCGCCCTGCACTACCTGGGCCTGTCGCCCAACAGCAACCAGCCCAAGGACTACGACAAAGCCGGTGAGTTGCTGCAGAAGATTCGTCCACACATCGCCTACTTCCACTCCTCCAAGTACATGGCCGATATCGCCAACGGCGACATCTGCGTGGCTGTGGGCTATTCCGGCAGCTTCTCGCAGGCGGCCAACCGTGCGAAGGAAGCCGGCAACGGGATCGTGGTCGACATGCGCCTGCCCAAGGAGGGCGCGCCGGTCTGGTTCGACATGCTCGCCATTCCCAAGGGCGCGAAAAACCCTGAGGACGCCCACGCTTTCATCAACTACCTGCTGCAACCCAAAGTAATTGCGCCGATCAGCGATTTCGTCGGCTATCCCAACCCAAACAAGGACGCCACAGAACTGGTCAGCCCGGCGATCCGCAACAACCCCAACCTCTACCCCACCGCTGAAGCCCAGGCCACGCTGTACACCCTGTCGCCGCTGGAGCGTAACGCCGAACGCGCCCGCACCCGTGCCTGGACCAGGCTCAAGTCAGGTACCTGAGGCACGGCATCTGTGCCGTAGTCCGGCTGAAATCCGGACTACGCAATGCGAAACAGTTTTTTGTAGGGGCGAATTCATTCGCCAGGGGCGGCGCAGTTGCCCCTTCAACGCCGATGAGCAGGCCCTCGGCCTGCTCGGCGACTGAAGCCGGCCCCCACGGAAAGCCGGCCCGATCAGGCCAACTGCGAAATGGTCTTGCGGAATCGCGTCAGCGCGGCAATGAAGAAAGCGCTGCCGATGCCGATGATCGCCAGCAGCTGCGGCCAGACGATGTCCAGCCCCGCGCCCCGGTAGAGGATGGCCTGGGCCAGCGCGACGAAATGAGTCGTCGGCGCCGCCAGCATGATGAACTGCACTAGCTCCGGCATGCTCTCGCGGGGCGTCGTTCCCCCCGATAGGATCTGCAACGGCATCAGCACCAGGATGGTGAGCAGGCCGAGTTGCGGCATGGAGCGCGCCACGGTGCCGAGGAAAATGCCCATGGACGTGGTGGCGAACAGGTGCAGCGCAGCCGCCAGCAGGAACAGCGCCACCGATCCGCTGATGGGCACGGCCAGCCAACCCTGCACCACCAGCTCCAGCGACAGCGCCGCCGCCACCAGCACGACCAGCCCCATGGACCAGACCTTGGCCAGCATGATCTCGAACGCCGACAGGGGCATTACCAGCAGATGCTCGACGGTCCCGTGCTCGCGCTCGCGGATCAGTGCGGCACCAGTCAGGATGATCGACAGCATGGTGATCTGGTTGATCACCTCCATCACGCTGCCAAACCACGCCTGCGTCAGATTCGGGTTGAACAACATCCGTGGCACCAATATCGCCGGCAAGGGCCTGTCGTCCCGGTAATGCTGGAGGAACTGCTGCACTTCAGTGTCGACGATGCTCTGGATATACCCGGCCCCGCTGAAGGCCTGCCCCACCTGGGTGGCATCGACGTTCAGCTGCAGCGAAGGGCTGCGCCCAGCCAATAGATCCCGCTGGAAACCTGGCGGGATGTCGAGGGTGAAGGTGAATAGCCCGGTGTCCATACCTCGGTCCATACCAGCCTGATCGATCATTACCGGTGGCCGGAAATACGGTGGCTGGAACGCATCGATGAGTTGAGAGGACAACTGCGAACGGTCTTCGTCGACTATGGCGATCGGTGCGTTATGCAAGGTCTCCGGCAGGCCGGTCGCTGAGCTGTACACGCCCAGACTGAAGGCCCAGGCGATCAGCAACAGCATGGCGTAATCGCGCTGCAGGCTGCGGAATTCCTTGAAGCCCAGGTGGAAGATGTTGGCCAGTGCGCGCATGCCTCAGTCCTCCTGCTTCTTCAGGGCCCAGACACTGAGCAGGGTCAGCAACGGGACGGCCACCAGCAGCGGCACGAAATACGGTGCCAGGTCGGCAAAGCCGAGGGCCTTGGAGAACACGCCTCGACTGATCACCAGGAAATACGCAGTCGGGTAGATCTTGCCCATCAGCGCCGCACCGCCCTCAAGCGAGGAGACCGGATGCACCAGGCCGGAAAACTGGATGGCCGGCACCATGGTCGCAATGGCCACCCCAAATACGGCGGCAATCTGGCTGCGTATGAAGGTCGACATCAGCAGGCCGATACCGGTTGAGACGCAAACGTACAGCAGGGCACCGGCCAACAGTGTCGGCAGACTGCCCTTTAGTGGTACGCCGAACACCATTACTGCCAGCAACCCCATCAGCAGGAAATTGAACATGCCCAAGGCGATGTAAGGCAATTGCTTGCCGAGCAGGAACTCCAGCTTCGACACCGGCGTGACGTAGAGGTTGGTGATGGAGCCCAGTTCCTTCTCGCGCACCACGCCCAGGGCTGTGAGCATCGCCGGGATCATGATCAGGAGGAGCGGGATCACCGCCGGCACCATCGCCTGGATGCTTTCGACATCCGGGTTGTAGCGATAGCGCAACTCGATGCCAGCGCTGGCAGGCAAAACCGCGCCACTGCTATTTCGCACCAGCTCACGCAGGTAGTCCGCATGCATGCCCTGCACATAGCCCTGCACGGTGCTGGCGCGGGTGGGCATGGCGCCGTCGATCCACACGCCTATCTGCGGGCTGGCACCTCGCTTGAGGTCACGACCGAACCCTGGCGGAATCTCGATGGCCAGGCTCAGTTCGCCACTGCGCATGCGCATGTCGAGGTCCTGGTAATCGCGGATAGGCGACTTCTCGATGAAGTAGCGCGAGCCTGCGATGTTCAAGGCATAGGCCTGGCTGGTAGTAGTCTGATCGCGATCGAGCACTGCGTAGGGAAGGTCCTCGACATCCAGGCTGATGCCGTAGCCGATGATGAACATCAGCAAGACCGTACCCAGCAGCGCCAGAGTCAGACGGATCGGGTCGCGGCGCAGCTCCATGGCCTCACGCCGCGCATAGCTGAACAGGCGCTGAGGGCTGAAACGAACATCATCCTGGCGGCTTGGCTTGGCCTCAGCGATAGCTGGCATGGCGCCAGGGCCCGGCGCGCTGCCCTGCCCCGCGGCCTCCTCCAGGTATTGGATGAAAGTCGCTTCAAGGCTGTCTTGCCCACGCTTTTCCATAAGGGCTCGCGGCGTGTCGCTGTCGAGCACCCGGCCAGCATGCATCAGCGAAATGCGATCACAACGCTCGGCCTCATTCATGAAATGGGTGGATATGAAGATGGTCACGCCGTCGCGGCGCGACAGTTCCACCATCAGCTCCCAGAAGCCATCGCGGGCGACCGGGTCGACGCCCGAAGTGGGTTCGTCGAGGATCAGGATTTCAGGTTTGTGGATCACCGCCACTGCCAGGGAGAGGCGCTGGCGGATGCCCAGCGGCAGGGCGCCGGGCAACTCGTCTTGCACGCCTTCGAGCTGGAAGCGCGTAAGCATCTCAGCCACCCGAGGGGCGATGCTCGCTACCGGCAAGCGGAATAACCGCGCATGCAGTTCCAGGTTTTGCCGCACTGACAGTTCGGAATACAAGGAGAACGCCTGCGACATGTAACCCACGCGACGGCGCGTAGCCATGTCGTCCCCGTCCACTGGCCGGCCGAACAGGGCGCAACTCCCCTCGCTGGCGGGCAGCAGCCCGGTGAGCATCTTCATGGTGGTGGACTTGCCACAGCCATTGGAGCCGAGAAAGCCGAAGATCTCCCCCTGCTCGATGCGGAAGCTGACGGAATCCACGGCGACAAAGTCGCCAAAACGACAGGTCAGCCCCTCGGCCTCGATCGCCACCTTGACGTCGGCGCCGGCCTGGCGCGTCGGAATCACCAACGGGCGATAGCCACGACGCTTCTGTTCCGGCAACAAGGCGACAAAGGCAGCCTCCAGGCTTTCGCTCGCAGCGTGTTGGCGAATCAGGGCCGGGCTTCCGGTAGCAAGCACACGACCGTCGTCCATGGCCACCAGCCAATCGAAGCGCTCCGCCTCTTCCATATAGGCCGTGGCCACCAACACGCTCATCCCGGGATGGCTCGCACGGATGCGCTGGATCAACTGCCAGAACTGGTTACGCGAGAGGGGATCGACCCCTGTGGTGGGTTCGTCGAGGATCAACAGGTCCGGGTCGTGGATCAGCGAGCAGCACAGGCCGAGCTTCTGCTTCATCCCGCCGGACAATTTGCCCGCCGGCCGCTCCTTGAAAGGGGCCAGCCCGGTACTCTGCAACAGGTCGTCGATACGCCGTTCGCGTTCAGCATGGTCATGCCCGAATAGGCGGCCGAAGAAATCAACGTTTTCGAATACCGTAAGCGTCGGATAGAGGTTCTTGCCCAGCCCTTGCGGCATATAGGCGACACGATGGCAAATGGCGCGACGGTGTGCCGCCGAGCGCAGGTCGCCGTCGAGCACCTGCAGATCACCGTCCTGCAGCTTCCGCGCTCCCGAAATGAGCGCCAGCAGGCTGGACTTGCCGACACCATCCGGACCGATCAGGCCAACCATGCATCCTGTCGGAATATCCAGGTCGATTCCGTCCAATGCATGAGTCCTGCCGTAGCGCAGCGACACCCCGCGCAGGCGAGCCACAGGTTCCTGCACACTGCTCATTGCGGGACCTTGATGCTCAGGCGCTCAGGCCACTCGGCCTCCGGGTCCAGTCGCAGGTAGGCCATGCCCGGCACACCAGTCTTGACCACGCGCATATGCTTGCGCAGCAGCTCCGGCTCGATACGTGCCTTGACCCGAAACATCAGCTTCTCGCGTTCGCTCGAAGTTTCCACCGTCTTGGGCGTGAACTGCGCGACGCTGGCCACATAGGACACCTTGGCCGGCACCACGTACTCGGGCGCGGCGTCCAGCACCACTCGAACCTCCTGGCCCAGCGCCACCCTGCCGGCCTGGGCGGCAGGCAGGAAGAATGTCATGTAGACGTCCACCAGGTCGACCATGTTGAGGACCCGCCCGCCGGCGCCCAGCACTTCCCCCGGCTGGGCGATGCGGTACTGAACACGCCCAGCGCGCGGTGCACGTAACAGGCTGTCTTCGATGTCGGCAGCAAACCGAGCGGTACTGGCAGTGGCAGCCTCGATGGCCGACTGTGCCTCGATGACTTGCGACTGCGCGGCATGCACCCCCGCCTCGGCCGACAACACCTGTGCCCTGGAGGCCGCCAGGGCCGCCTCTGCACTCAGGAGTACGGCGCGATCGTCATCGAGTTGCTGCTGCGCCATGGCCTTGCGCGCCACCAGGGTATGAGTCCGGCTGAAGCGCTTCTGTGCAGCTACCTGCTCGGCCTCACGCTGGTTTACAACGGCCTTGGCCGTAATCTTCTCGCTTTGTCGCTGGGCCACCAAGGCTTCGGCGGTGGCCTTGGCATTCTGGGCGCGACGCACCTCGGCCGTGGCCTGGGCCAGCTGGGCTTCCAGTACCCGCGTGTCCATGCGGGCAAGGACCTGGCCCTGACTGACGAAATCGCCTTCATCCACGCTGATCTCTGCAACGCGCCCAGGCAGTTTGGCCGCCACGTCCACTTCGGTGGCTTCGATACGGCCGTTACCAACGGCAAAGCCATCGCCCAGCCCCGTGGGACGCAGTAACAGCCATGCGCCGAGACCGCCGAGCACCAATACCACGGCCAGACCCAACGGAAATTTCTGTTTGGAAAGCGGTTTCATCAAAACCCTCCGCAAGCTCCGCACCGATGCCGGGATCATCGTCGATCCGACGTAAATATGCCTTGATGCATGTCAGCCGGTCCATGACTGGCAACGTGACTATTCTGAAACCTGCACATCAAACCCCTGGCACCAATCCAAAACAGGTGGCACTGGCACACAAGGGGTTGGCAGGGACAGCAATTCCCCAACTGCTCACTAAAGGCAGACTTGGACTGCAAACATCTGCCCGCATCCGCGATCCGCCAGACCAATAATTAGGGAGCCGCCCCCATGCGAATAACCAGGATCCTCGCCCAATCAACGCTGGCACTGGGCATTTCGCTCATTGGCCTCGGCAACGCCAGCGCCGACTTGCCAGCCGATACCATCGGCCAGGCCACCTTGCCCTTCCCGCCGGAACCCCACCGCGCCTACATCGTCGATGTGGAGTTCGAAAACTTCGTAGCCGGCCGAGTCACCGTAGTCGATCCGGTGAAGAAGCGAATGCTCGGCATGGTCAGCACCGGCTTTGCCGCGCCCTCGACCCTGAGCCGCGACGGCAAGTTGCTGTACACCGCCGACCTGTTCTACTCCCGCGGCACCCGCGGCACGCGCACTGACGTGCTGACCGCCTGGGACACCTCGACACTGTCGCCTTCCTGGGAAGTGCTGATCCCCACCAAGCGCGCTGAAATGCTCACCCAGCGCTACTCCCTGGGAACCAGCAGCGACGACCGCTTCGTCTATGTCTACAACTTCACCCCATCCACCTCGGTGACCGTGGTCGACACCAAGGCCAAGGCCGTGGCCGGTGAAATCGCAATTCCCGGCTGTGTGCTGAACTACCCGGTCGGCAAGCGCGCTTTCGCATCACTGTGCGGCGACGGCAAGCTCCAGTTGGTGACCCTGAACGACGACGGCAAGGAAATCGCTCGCAGCCATACCGCCTTCTTCGACCCGAACGCCGAGAAGCTGGTGGAGCGCGCTTACGCCGTGGGCGACACCTACTACTTCGTCACCACCACCGGCACCGTCCGCGGGGTCGATTTCTCCGGCAAGGAGCCGAAGATCCTGCCGGCCTGGGAGCTGGTCGAAGACACCGAGAAGAAAGCTGGATGGGCACCGGGCGGCTGGCAGCTGATTACAGTCGCACCGAAGCTGAACCGACTCTATGTGCTGATGCACGACGCCCACGAACCGATGAAGTGGGAAGACCCAAGCCCCTACGTGTGGGTCTACGACCTGAAGACCCACAAGCGGATCGGCACACTCGAAGCACCGAACCCGATCTGGAGCCTGCACGCCACCACCGATGACCAGCCGCTGCTGCTGGGCACCAACATCAGCGGCGGCCTGGAAGTGTTCGACCTCAAGAGCGGCAAGCACACCGGCACCATGGAACGCATTGCCAAGACGCCGATCCAGGTCCTCAGCCACTGACGAGGTGCAGCCATGCAACCTGATCCGATCTACACCATCGCCAGCGCGCTCGCTGTTGCGGTGATCCTGGCCAGCGCCGCGACGCACAAATTGCGCGCCCCTGGACGCTTCGCCAACCAGGTGGAGGACTACCAGCTCCTGCGACAGGGTCTGGTACGGCCAGTGGCCCGACTGCTGCCCCTTCTGGAAGCAGCCATCGCCTTCGCCCTGCTGGTACCCGCCAGCCGAGCAATTGCCGCCATGGCCGCCGCAGCACTGCTGACCGGCTACGCCCTGGCCATTTCGGTGAACCTCTGGCGTGGCCGCCGCGATATCGGCTGCGGCTGCGCCGGACCGGACCAGGCCCAACCGCTGCGCCCGGTACTGCTGGCGCGCAATGCCTTGCTGGTGGCCCTGGCGCTGGTCGCCGGCCTGTCGGCGCAAGCCCGCGACCTGGGCGGCTTCGACGGCTTCGTGGTAATCGCCGCCAGCGCCGTGGCCCTGCTCATCTATGCCGCCGCCGATGGCCTGCTGGCCAACGGTCCCCGTCTGCTCAAACTTATTGGAAGGTGAAATATGGAAGGCTTGATCGTCTCCAACATTCTGCTGTGGTGCCTCTTGATTGCCCTGGCCTTCGCCGTGATGGGCCTGGTTCGCCAGATCGGCGTACTCCATGCGCGCCTTGCCCCAGCGGGTGCACTGATGATGGACAAGGGCGTCTCGGTCAACGAAGCCGCACCCAGGGTAACCGCTGCCGACCGTAACGGCCGCCCAGTGAACTTCGGCTATGCCGGCGAGAAGGGCCAGCTGCTGTTCTTCCTCTCGCCCACCTGCCCCATCTGCAAATCCCTATTGCCAGCCATCAAAGCCATCGCCAAGGAGCAGGCCGACCGCCTCGACGTGGTCTACGTCAGCGATGGCGATATGGATGCCCAGCAGGCGCTGATCCGCGAGCACAAGCTGGAAGACGTCACCTATGTAGTCGGGCCGGAAGTGGGCATGACCTACCAGATCGGCAAGCTGCCCTACGCCGCACTGATCGACAAAGGCGGCGTGCTTCGCGCCAAGGGTCTGGTCAACTCGCGCGAGCACCTCGACAGCCTGTTCGAGACTGAGCACCTGGGCAGCGCCACCCTGCAACAGTACCTGCACAACCACGCGCACTCGCACAGCGCCCACCAATAAGAAGGGAGACCCCCATGAAACTGCTAGACCTCCTGTTCGAGCGCTCCACGCGCCACGTCGCCGATACCACTTCGCGACGCAAGCTGCTGGCCCGCCTGGGCTCGCTGATGGTGGCCGGCGCCGCGCTGCCGGTGCTGCTGCCGATCGACCGCACGGGCAAGGCACTGGCCGCCGAGGCGCCCAAAGCCGGCGACCCGGGTGACCCGAACAGCTGCGACTATTGGCGCTACTGCTCCATCGATGGTTTTCTGTGCAGCTGCTGCGGCGGCACCGTGACCTCCTGCCCGCCCGGCACCGAGGTGTCCCAGGTGACCTGGATCGGCACCTGCCGCAACCCCGCCGACGGCAAGGACTACATCATTGCCTACAACGACTGCTGCGGTAAGCACAGCTGCGCCCAGTGCGCCTGCACCCGCAACGACAGCGAGGAGCCGGCGTACCGTCCGTTCAACAACAACGACGTGAACTGGTGCCTGGCGGCCAAGTCACATATCTATCACTGCACCGTCTCGGTGATCCGCGGCGTCGCGGTCTGAGGCGAGGGAGCGCTGCCATGCGATACCTGTTGATTGCCGGACTGATGTGCGCCATGGCAGCCCCATTGGCGCAGGCCCGCGCCATCCCTGATCCGGCGCAGAAGCATGCCCCGGGCAACGAAGCGCTGCAAAAGCCCATCGCTGCGGCTGGCTACAGCACGCCGGTGAACTACCAATTGCAATGTGCCGGTTGCCACTTGAGTGACGGCCAGGGTTCTAGGGCCAACGACACGCCTCGCATGAAGGACTTCGTTGGCAACTTCCTCAAGGTAGAAGGCGGTCGGGAATTCCTCGTACGGGTGCCGGGCATGTCCCAGTCAGCACTGAACGATGCCCAACTGGCCGATCTGCTCAACTGGCTGATGCGCAAGGACGGAATGGCCGGCAAGAGCATGCCGGAACAATACCAGCCATACACCGAAGCCGAAGTGGCTGCGGTGCGGCACGAGGCGATGCTCAACCTGCCACAGACACGGGCGGAGCTGATCGCCAGGATGCGTGAACAAGGTATCGCCATTGAGGACGGCCTGAGCGAATAGTTACTTTTTAGCCTGACGGCTTCGTGCCCGCCCACCGGCGGGCTTTTTTTTGCTTCTATCTGCGTTGCGTGGTGGGCTGTGCACCAGTCACCGAGTGATAGGTGCTTTTACGGGCACGGCAGGGGTGCCCAGTAGATTGGTGCCAATCAACGCGAAGTCCAACAGGGCGAAGCACAGCTTCCCGGGCTCAGATCCCACCTATCCCGGAGGAATACCTTGGAGGGCGGAACGGCGTCTCGCGGAACGAAGCCCGGACTACTTTGGCATCTTGCTGGGTCGCAACATCCATATGCGCCATCGCTGAACCTTGGCTGAAAAATAAAAACCCGGACGAGAGTCCGGGTTTTCTGTTCCAGCTAATTGCGTCAGGCAATCCGAGCGAGTAGATCACGAGCCTCCTGCTTCTGCTGATCGTCGCCATCGCTGATAACTTCGTTGAGGATGTTGCAAGCCGCCTCGATATTCCCTTGTTCGATATAGGCCAGCGCGAGGTTCAGCTTGATGATGTTTTCCTGCCGAGCATCGAGCTGGTCCAGATCCAGGTCTGGCAACGGACTCCTGAACGGATCAGTCAACTCGTCCAACCCATCGGGCTCCGACAGCTCATCCAGCTCGCCGAACGGGCTCAAGGTGTCCTTTGCCAAGGTCAACTCGTAGACTTCTGGCAGCTCTTGGAGATTTCCGGAGATGGGCCCCAGCGGTGCAGACTGCGCGACTGCCTTGCGCTTGGGCTCGGCAGTCTTGAACGGGCTGACGGAATCCCAGTCAGCATCCAACGGATATCCATCGAAATCGGATAGCGGGTCGCCCATGGCCTCGTTGCTGAGCTCTGCCGACGCAGGTGCCTCGGCGTCCAGGACAAATTGGGGTTCCTCGACGACATTGCCTTGTTCCGCCGCGCCAAGTTCCACCAGGCGCCCACGAATATTGGCAACCCGATTCTCATCACATGAAAGTTCACGCAATGCGGCTTCCTCGGATGCGAATGCAACCGGGTCACGCAGCTCAGCCAGCACGTCAAGCAATCGATAACGCAACTCGAGACGCTGAGGGTCGCGGGCAATGGCCGGACGTAGTACCTCCAGTGCTTCCTTGAAGCGTCCAAAGGCAAAGTAGATGTTGGCCCCTTCCAGCGCATCGTCGCCACCCAAGGAAGCGGGAGCCGGAACGATACGCAGGGATACGGGTGCCTTGGCAACCGCAGGTACCGGCTTGGGCTGCGTAGGTTCGACAGTTGGCACTTCATGCAGACGCGGTCGCACAATGTCCTTCGCCTCGCTGGGCTCGATACCCAGTTGAGCGCCTGCGCGACGAGAGCGGCGCAACAGGACCCAGTCCAGCACAAACAGCGTCATCAGGCCCGCGACCATGGTTACCCACCAGAATGGGCTGATATGGGAAGCCGGCTGCTCGGAAAGGTGCGCTGTTGTAGCAGCTTGCGCAGGGGGAGCAATCACCGCAATCGGGTTCTGAACAGGACTCGATGGTTCGTCGACCGGTGCTGCAGCGACCTGTTCGGCTCGCTGCACCTGGGTCTGCAACTCGACAATCTGCTGATCACTACTGCGAAGTCGCTCCTGCAGGGTTTCCAACCTTGCGTGCAGTTCGGCAATGTCCTGGCGTAACTGCTGCCGTTCGACCTCGCCCTGGGCGAGGGCAGAATCCATCCGCTGCTGGGTTTCGAGGATCGCAACCGGAGGCGAAACTTGTTCCGCTGACGGTTTGGTGCTCGGAACGGACTGCGAAGGCTCAGCCTGCACAACAACCGCTGGCTGGTTTGTAACTGCGGCGTCGGGCAACAGCAACGACTGCCCTACTTTCAGACGATTGATATCGCCTCCAGCGAACGCCTGCGGGTTCAAGGCAACGATCCCATCCATCATCTGATGCAGGGGCAAGGAGCTTCCGACGCTCACACTGCGAGCGATGGTCCATAGACTGTCCCCGCGCGCAACCTCATAGCGAGTGCCCTGATTGGCAGGAGGAGCCGCCTTGGATTGAGGAGCCGGGCTCTTCGAGCCAGTCGGCTCAACCTGCGTGTAGCGGGTGTGTTGTGTAGACGCCTGTGCGGCATAGGCAGATGACGCAGGCGGGTCCAACAACAAAGTGTACTCACGAAGCAGGCGGCCGTTTGGACGAACCACCTCGATGATGAAATTCAGATAGGGCTCACGGACCGGCTTGCTCGAAACCACACGGATATGGCTGCCGGAACCACGAATGATCGGACTGAAGCGCAGGTCGTTCAGGAACAGGAAACGATCGACACCAGCGCGTTCGAAGGCATCGGCGGACGCCAGGCTGATCCTGACCTCGCTATCGTTCAGGTCGCCGACCTCAAGCAACTCGATTTCTGCATCGAGAGGCTGATTCAGGGCCGAATGGAGGGAGATCTCGCCTAAACCAAGCGCCGGAACCAGGCCGGAATAGAGCGCGGAACCTGAAGCGAGCGTCAACAGGAGCTTATGAACCCTAGCCATGCATCCTCCCCGGCCATGCAACTCCGTTTCTCTAGTCACTCCAGCCCCTGCCCGGGCATCCTCGAGTGATATGGAGTTCATGACCCTGAAACAACAATGATAGCGGGCGAATGCTCCTTATTCATCCCACTTCCCAGCTGTTTATTAAGGGCTTTCCTTACTCGACGCCTAAATAATGGCAGCTGGCCACAAATACGTTCAAAATTTTACGCCTCATTCGTCGGAAAAGCGCTGCAAACCGACGATGTGCATGACCTGCATCAACGGTTTCGATGCTTGGCTGCCCGCACGCCCCAAGCGGGAACGACAGCCAACATGAAGAGAATACCGACAAGCCAGAAACACTGCTCGAAGGCCTGGGCTTCGGCGGCCGAATCACCACCCGCCGCAAGATGCCGCCACTCAAGGAAAAACGTCAGCAGGTTGACGCCAAAGGCACCACCCAACTGGCGCACGAAGGTAATGGTGCCGGCTCCAAGTGCCAGTTCCTGTGGGCTCAGTATGTCGAGGGAGCCGGTGCTTAGCGCCGGCAGCAGCAGACCAAGCCCGACCCTTCCAACGCACGCCCAAAAGCACAGGACCAGGAACGATGACCCCGTCCCCGCTACGCCAAGGGCCGCCGACGATAGGGCAAACACCAGGAGCCCAACGGCCAGCAACACCGCTGCAGATAGTCGGTCACTCAGCCAACCGCCCAGGAACGAGGCCAGCCCCAGCACCACTCCGGTCGGCAACAGCAACAAGCCAGCCTCGCCAGCGCTGTAACCCTCCACCGTCTGCAGGAAAAGCGGGATCAGGTACGTCGAGCCATAAAGGCCGAGGCCCAGCACCAGCGCCACCCAACTTGCATTGCGAAACGCCGCATGACGCCATAGTTGTAGCGGCAGCAACGGCCGGCTGCTGCCAAGACTGCGATGCAGGAATGCCCCGCCACAGAGCAGGCCGATCATACCTGGCAGCCATGCGACAAGCGCCAGCCAGCCAAATCGCTGCGCCTCGGCCAAGGCGCCGAGCAGTGCGAACACCGAGACAGTCAGCAGGGCAAACGCCCACAGGTCAACGCCCGGAGTTTGCCGGTCCCGGTCACTTGGCATCAGCCACTGGGCGCCGACCAATACCAACAGACAAAGCGGCAGCGGCAACCAGAACACCGCACCCCAGCCGAAGTGATCGATCAGATAGCCGCCGATGGTAGGCCCCAGCGTTGGCGCCACCATGATGCCAAGGCCATAGAGTCCGAGCGCCATGCCGCGGCCGCCTTCCGAGTAAACGCGGAAGATGAGCACCATCGCCAATGGTTGGATGATGCCTGCGCAGGCCCCCATGACGATACGCAGCGCAATCAATTGCCAGGCGGACGTAGCCACCAGGGCCAGCAGGGACGCCAGGCCGAATACTCCGAGGCCAAGTTGCACGGTACGCCGCGCCCCCAGCCGCGCCTGACTCCAGGCAGCGAGGAGCAATCCGCTGGTCATGGCCGCGAGGAACCCGGTGGACAGCCACTGCGCAAGCGGTCGACCAATGGAAAAGTCATCCATGATCGCCGGCAATGCCACATTGATGCTGGTCGAGGCGAGGATCATCGCCATGCTGCCCAGCATCAGGAGGCCTAGCAACAACTGCGGATACCGCGCGCCGAAACGCCCGCGCAGGGCCTCCAGGTCCTGCCCCATCAGAGGTTTTCCAGGTTGGCCAGTATCCGTGCGTGAACTTGCTGGCAGCGTCGCAGTTCCTCTTCGTCGATACCGTCGAAGAGTTCCTGGCGAAGCTGGCTGGATATCGTCTCGAGCTTCTCGATCAGGGGACGGGCCGGCGGGCAGAGGGCAATTTTCTTTGCGCGCCGATCCTCGGCGACGGCCATGCGCTGCACCAGACCTTGCGCCTCAAGGCTGTCGAGCAAGCGCGCCAGCGTTGGCCCCTCGACGCCTACGCTCTTGGCCAATTCACGCTGGGTTGGCAGCTCTTCGAAACGTGCAAGGTGCAAAAGCACCAGCCAGCGTGCCTGGGAAAGGCCCAAGCCAGCGAGCCGGCGATCCAGCTCGGCACGCCAAGCTCGGGACATTTGCGCGAGCTGCATGGCAAAACGGTGTTGATCTGGGTACGACATTGGAATGGCTCAAACTGCTTTATCTAATTATTAGCCAGCTAATCATAGCCTCAGATCGCCGGCAAGCCCCCCCCGCCCCGGCCACATCAAACTAATGATCTTCAACGGAGCTCGATGGCGACTCGATTTACCCTTTCGCCGCGGGGCTTCACAGAAACGATCGGCTACGCCACGACCCGGTTTCGACCGAAGGCCTTGCCCTCATAGAGCGCACGGTCGGCATGCTCATACAGCTCGTAGAGCTTGCCCAGCGGCATGTCTACCGTCGGACAAACGCAGGCCACACCAATGGACATGGTGACCACGGGAGCGGTCTGGGATGTTTCATGCTGAATCGCCAGCGCCTCCAAGGCAGAACGCAGGCGCTCGGCACAATGACGCGCCTCCAGGTCGGTGACCCCATAGAGCAGCACAGCGAACTCCTCGCCACCCAGGCGCACCGCCATGTCCAGCGGACGCCTTGCAGTGTCCTCCAGCACTTTGGCAACCCGTTGCAGCGCCTGGTCGCCAGCCTGGTGGCCATAGCGATCGTTGTATGCCTTGAAATGATCGACATCACACACCAGTAGGGCCAGGCCTTGCTCGTCACGCTGGGCCTGACGCCAGAGCCGCTCCAGCTGCCGGTTGAAACTACGCCGATTGAACAGCCCAGTGAGGCTGTCACGATCAGCTAGCTCGCGCATCAGACGGCTGATGAGAAAGTGCTCCCGCGACTTGAATTCCAGCAGGTAGCATCCGACTGCACCGGCCAGGTTGCCGAAGAGCAGGAACAGCAGATTGTTGATCAGGCGCGGTGCGGGCAAACCGGCCCAGAGTTCGAGCGTTACATAGCAACAGAGGATCACCAACGAGGCCGCCAGCGCCTCGACCAGCCGCAAGCCGACCAGGAAGTAGGCGGCCATGCACACCAGCAACAACCCTTCATACGGGAAGTTCGGGTCGGTTCGGTGGGCAATCGCCACCACGGCGCCAGCGCCAATTCCCAGGGTGCAGATGCAGACCAGGCTCAAGGGCGCAAGCAGATGCCGGTGACGATGCTGGATCATCAGGAAACCACACGCCAGCAGGAGGCCCAGCACACCGAGCCTGACGGCCAGCATCGCCCAATGCGCATCGGTGGAGACGAGGTAGAAATCGATGACCGCGAACGCGAGCCAGATTAGCAAGCCGACGCCCAAGGCAATCCGCTTGAGGTCGAAGTTCTGCTGCAGGAAGTAATCGCGGTATTCGCCTTCCAACGACCGCGCGAAACGTAGTCGGCGGAATCCAACAGCCAGTTGGTCGGCGTATGGGTTGGGATGTACATCGTCCAGCCAGGCATTGTTGTATGTGTGGTTCACGTCCACCTCTTCTGTCGGAGGTCGACTTGCACATTAGCTGCTAGGGAGGAGCGTCACAAGTTTGTCGCTCTTGACCGTCATGAATCTGGCACAACCCCGAAGCACGAACGCTTGCGGGCGACCCCTCCCCAGGGGGGGTAGAAGGAGCAGCCAGGCGGTTTTGAGAAGGGGCTGCCCCGTCAAACCTCGAACTCGGCCTGCAGCGCAGCGCGTACGCAGTGCAGCACGCCCTCGGGTACCCGGCCGGCGAACAGTTCTGCAACCGCGGCCACAGGTGGCAACTCACCTTCACCATCAAGGAACGTATCCTGGATTTCACCCAGCAGCTCTTCCGGCAGATCGAGGGCCTGTTCCAAGCTCAACTGCTGCTCGCTGATTGCCTCTGCCAGTAGGCCGTAAACGTTCTTCTCGGTGCAGTTCAACTGACGGGCGATCTGCGCCGGTGTCATACCGGCGCGGGCCAGGCTGGTCAGCTCGTGGCGCAGGTCAGCTACGGCCTTTGGCAGCTCGCCGGCACCATTGAGCACTTCGAGGAATGCCTCGCCGTAGCGCTCCAGCTTGCGCGCCCCTACCCCGCTCACCCGCGCCATCTCGGACAGGCTGCGCGGTCGGCTGCGCAGCATCTCGAGCAACGTGGCATCTGGGAAGATCACATAGGGCGGTACGCTGTGCTCCTCGGCCAGCTTGCGCCGCAGGGTGCGAAGCGCTTCCCACTGCTCGCGCTCCTCACCACGCACCAATTGGCTGGCAGCGCTCGCGGCCGGTTTCGGCGCCTTCGCGGCGAGGTCACGACGCAGTTCAAGATTCACCTCCCCTCGTAGCAGCGGCCGGCAGGAGTCGGACAGGCGCAAGCCTCCGAAGCCTTCCAGGTCGACGTCCGCCAACCCGCGCGCCACTAATTGGCGGAACAAGGTGCGCCACTCCCCCTCAGAGAGTGCCTTGCCCATGCCGAACACAGAGAGATGCTGGTGCCCTGAGCTGCGGATCTTCTCGTTGTCACGCCCCAGAAGCAGGTCGACCAGGTGGCCAACACCGTAGCGCTGCCCGCTGCGGTAGATAGCCGAGAGCGCCTGGCGCGCAGGTTCGGTAGCATCCCAGGTCTGCACACCGTCGACACAGATGTCGCAATGCCCGCATGGCTGCGGCAGTTCCTCATCGAAATAGGCCAGCAGGACCTGGCGGCGACAACGGGTTTCCTCGCACAGCGCCAACATGGCATCGAGCTTATGCTGCTCGATACGCTTATGGCGCTCATCGCCCTCGGAGTTACTCAGCATCTGCTTGAGCAACAGCACATCCTGCAGTCCATACGCCATCCAGGCGTCCGCTGGCAGCCCATCGCGGCCAGCCCGGCCGGTTTCCTGGTAGTAAGCTTCCAGGGACTTCGGCAGGTCGAGGTGGGCGACGAAGCGCACGTTGGGCTTGTCGATGCCCATGCCGAAGGCGATGGTCGCTACCATGATCAGCCCTTCTTCATTAAGGAAGCGCTTCTGGTGATTGGCACGCAGTTCGTTGGACAGGCCAGCGTGATAAGGCAGCGCCGGGTAGCCCTGCTCGGACAGGAAGGCCGCGACCTCGTCCACTTTCTTGCGCGACAGGCAATATACGATGCCCGCATCTCCACGGCGCTCGGCGAGAAAGCCCAGCAACTGCTTGCGCGGCTGATCCTTGCCGACGATGCGGTAGAAGATGTTCGGTCGGTCGAAACTGGACAGGAAACGCTCGGCATCCTGCAGGTGCAGGCGCTGGACGATCTCATCGCGCGTGCGCATGTCTGCCGTGGCGGTCAGCGCGATGCGCGGTACGTTCGGGAACAATTCGGCCAATTGGCCCAGCTGCAGGTATTCCGGGCGGAAGTCGTGCCCCCACTGGGACACGCAATGCGCCTCGTCGATGGCAAACAGAGCGATGTCCAGGCGTTGCAGGAAGGCCAGCATGCGGGGCTGCACCAGGCGTTCCGGCGCCAAATATAGGAGCTTGATCTCGCCTTGGCGGATGCGATCGGCGATATCGCGCTGCTGGTCGGCGGACAAGGTGGAGTTGAGCGCCACAGCTGCCACCCCCAACTCGTCAAGCGTAGCAACCTGGTCCTCCATCAAGGCAATCAGTGGCGACACCACCACCGCCAAACCTTCGCGCAGCAAGGCCGGCACCTGATAGCAGAGGGACTTGCCACCACCGGTCGGCATCAGCACCAGGGCATCGTTGCCCAATGCGACGCGTTCGATGATCGCAGCCTGATTACCGCGGAAAGCGTCATAACCAAATACGTCTTTGAGGATGCGCTGAGCCTGATCGAGCATGGGGGTCTCCGGAACAAGCCGGGCATTATACGTCAGCCACGCAGGCAAAACGCCCACGCCCATCGCTATGCCTTTTGCCGCGCGCCTCGCACTCGACTAGAATTCAACGTCGATTATTCCTCAAGGTAGTCCCACGATGTCCTTCGCTGAGCAACTGTCCCGCCTGCAAGCCTTTCTCGATGCTGATGAGCTGCACGAGGAGGCTCTGGACTATGTGGCCGCCCACGGCTACCTGACCGCCCTGTCGATCTGCCCAGACCAAGTGCCCGAGCGCGAATGGATCGACGCCCTGTTCGCCGAGCCGCCGCACTACCGCGACGACGCCGAGCGCGACGAGATCGAGGCCACCTTGCTGCAACTCAAGGCCCATATCGCTCGTCAGCTGGCCAGCGATGAGGACCCCGAGCTGCCATGCGACCTTGACCTGGGTGATGATCCGGACGACTCCGACCTGCGTGGCTGGTGCATCGGTTTCATGGAGGGCGTCTTCCTGCGCGAAGAAACCTGGTTCGAGGATGCCGAAGAGGAAGTCAGCGAGCTCTTGCTGCCGATCATGGTCGGTTCCGGCCTGTTCGACGAACAACCCGAGTTCGCCGATATCGCCAAGGACCGCCATCTGGTAGACGAAATGATCGAGCAGATTCCTGAACTGCTCACCGCGCTGTTCCTGCTCTGCCATGCTCCCGAAGAGAAACCGGCCCTGCTCAAGCCCCGTCACCACTGAGGGCCAGGCGCGGATGGCGCACCGCGATATCGTGATGCTGCGCCATCCGGCGCTGCGTGTAGCCCTGCTCTGCATAGGCTGGCTCAGCGTCGTCCTGGGAGTGATCGGCATTTTCGTGCCGGTACTCCCTACCACTCCGTTTCTCTTGCTGGCTGCGGCGTGCTTCGTGCGCAGCTCCCGCCATTTCTATCAGTGGCTGGTCGACCATCCTCATCTGGGCCCTTGGATTCAGGACTACCTCGAAGGTAATGGCATCCCACTCAAGGGCAAGGTCTATGCGCTCACGCTGATGTGGGCAAGCATCACCCTCTCCTGTTATCTGGTGCCCATGCCCTGGGCCCGCGCGTTCATGCTTACCAGCGCGGTCCTCGTGACTATTTACATCCTGCGCCAGAAGACACTTCACAACAGCTGATAACGCCCACTTGGCCGGCGGCAAAACTGCGCAGGTCCGCCTAGACTCTCTGAATTCCCGATGGAGAGGTGGTTGATGCGGCTGAGGCGGCTTGCAGACGGATTGCTGCGACCTTCGCAGCGGGCATGGCCCATAGCCAGTCTGCTGCTCGGCCTGCTACTCACCCTGGCCAGCCTCTCGGCCAACTGGGACTTCACGCTGATCCTGAAAAACGCGGAGAGTCGCTACGGCGAGCTAGGCCCGGCCAAGTCACGCATCCTCGCCTGGAGTGATCTGATCCAGGGAAGTGGTGAGCTGGCGGAGAGCGACAAACTCCGCGCTGTGAATAGCTTCTTCAATCAGCAGCTGCACTTCACCGATGATATCCGCACCTGGCGCTCCAACGACTACTGGGCCACCCCTGTCGAAGCCCTGGTCAAAGGCGCGGGCGATTGCGAGGACTACTCCATCGCCAAGTATTTCACCTTGCGCCGCCTCGGCGTCCCTGCCGAGAAACTGCGCATCACCTACGTCAAAGCCTTGCGCCAGAACCAGGCGCACATGGTGCTCACCTACTACAAGAGCCCCACTGCCGACCCGCTGGTCCTGGACAACCTGATCGGTGAAATTCGCCCCGCTTCGCAACGCAACGACCTGTTGCCGGTGTATGCCTTCAATGCCGAAGGCCTTTACACCGGCAGCAAACGCGCCGGGGACACGAAAAAACTGTCGCGCTGGCAAGACCTGCTGAAAAAGATGCGGGCCGAAGGCTTCGCCATAGGAGAGGGATAGCGTATGTCGTTACTCAAGCAACTGTTCCTGGCCATCTGCCTGCTCCTGGGGCTGGCCTTTGCAGGGAGCTTCATCGCCGGCGTGGAAAGCTCCCGCGAGCAGTTGCTGAGCCAGTTGCGCTCCCACGCCCAGGACGCCGCCACCGCCCTCGGCCTGTCGATGACACCGCATGTGGACGACCCGGCAATGATCGAGCTTATGGTCAGCTCGATCTTCGATAGCGGCTACTTCGCCAGTATTCGAGTAATAAGGATTTCCGACAGCAGCCTGATCGCCGAACGGCGCACCACAGTCACTTCGGACCAGGTGCCTGATTGGTTCGTGCGCCTGGTGGATATCCAACCCCAGGGCGGGGATGCGCTGATCATGCGCGGATGGGAGCAGGCAGCGCGAGTCGAGGTGGTAAGCCATCCTCATTTCGCCCTAGCCAAGTTATGGGATAGCGCGGTGGGTAGTCTCCTCTGGCTGCTGCTCTGCGGCCTGGTCAGTGCCCTGATCGGAGGGTGGCTGCTGCGCACGCAATTGCGTCCGCTGGACAACATGGTCCAGCAGGCCCAGGCCATCAGTCGCCGCGAGTTCCTTACGCTCAGCCGGGTGCCACGGACACCGGAACTGAAACGCGTGGTGCTGGCCATGAACCAGATGGTCGACAAGCTCAAGGCGCTCTTCGCCGAAGAAGCTGCCCGCAGTGAACGGTTGCGCGAGGAAGCCTATCAGGACAGCCTCACGGGCCTCGCCAACCGCCGCCAGTTCGACATCCACCTGGCCAACCACCTGGTGCCCAGCGAGCAGAACGCTGCTGGTTATCTGCTGCTGCTCAGAGTCAACGACCTGGGCGGGTTGAACCAACGCCTCGGCGGCCAGCGCACGGACATGCTGATCCACGACATTGGCGAACAGTTCAAGGATTTGCTCAAGCGTTCAGGCTCACCTGACTGGCTGGCCTCGCGCAGCCGCGGCGGTGAGTTCGCCCTGATCGCCCCCGGCATGGTCGATGAGGACGCCGACCGGATCGCCACGGAGCTCAGCCAGGCCCTTCAGTCCCTTTACAGCACCGGTGCCAGCGATTGCACGCCAGTGGCCCATCTCGGAATCGCTGCGTTCCGGCCCGGTGAGGAGGCCGTCAGCGTCATCGGACGCGCTGACCAAGCCTTGGCGCAGGCCTCGCAGAATCCCGACAAGCCCTGGGAACGCCTGGACGACTTCGACGCCGGCCACGGGCAAAGCCTGCACAACTGGCACAACTGGATCGACGAAGCCCTGAACAAAGGCAAGCTGCAACTCTACTTCCAGCCAGTCAGCAGCTGTGTCGAAATCAACGCTGTCCTCCACCACAAAGTGCTCGCCCGCCTGCTCGACCCGCAAGGCGAAGCCATCGCGGCTGGCCGCTTCCTGCCCTGGATCGAGCGGTTCGGCTGGGCTGCGCGCTTTGACCTGGCCATGCTGGAGCATGCGCTGACACATCTCCAGCAATACCCGGCGCCGATAGCCCTGAGCCTGTCTGCCGTTAGTCTGCGTGACAGCGCCAGCCGTGAGCGCCTGCTCGCGTTACTGAAAGCCCATCCCAAATCCGCCGCGCTGATGACCCTGGAACTGGACGAGCGCCACCTGCCGCCAGCCGCCGAACTGGAGCAACTCAGCCAGTCCATTCGTGAAACTGGCTTCAACCTCGGGCTGCAGCACTTCGGAGGCCGCTTCAGCCTGATTGGCAACCTCACGCACCTGGGATTGGCCTACTTGAAGATCGACGGGACGTACATCCGTGCCATCGACAAGGAAGGCGACAAGCGCCTGTTCATCGAAGCGCTGTTCCGCGCCACCAATAGCATCGACCTGCCACTGATCGCGGAGATGGTGGAAACCGAGGGCGAGTTGGAGGTCTTGAGGGAACTGGGAATACAGGGAGCCATGGGCAGGTTGGTCGGTAGCCCCGCACCTTGGCAGGGTTGATCCAGCCGCTCACCTGTCTGGCAACTGATGCGGTTATGAACCTGGCTCTGTTCGCCTGAGCTATTGCCAACAACACGCAGTTGGGGCGCGGAGCCATGTCGAGTGAGCCTTAGCCCAGGATCGAAATGGCTGGCGGGCTGAAGCGGAGCGTCGCCCTTGGGACTGCTCGGGATGCACCTTTCAACCGGGCAGCCACCAGCTCTCGCAAGCGAAATCAATGGTGGCCGCTCCGGGCATAGCGCGCAGTGAGCCCGCTACACATCCACCTTCAATGCGTTGTCGTCGAGCATGTTGGTGATGATGGTGGCCTCATTGGTGGAGCTGTAAAGCGCCGACAGGTCCACATTGTCCAGGACTACCTGCTGCTCCACCGGCCCATCGACAGCCGTTTTCACGGACACGCTGGTGGTGGTTCCGCTGAAGGCAAAGTCCAGGTAGTTCTGCAACTCGGCCGGATTCTCGCCCACGCCGCTCAACAGGTGAGACAGGTCAAGGACATCGGAGTTGACGCCATTGGTGTCTACGGTGAAGTCGGTAATGTGGTCGACACCGCCTCCCAGCTCTCCGGAGTCCCAAATGAAAGTATCCTTGCCCGCGCCACCGGTCATGGTATCGGCGCCCAGGCCTCCCACCAGCCAGTCGTCGCCATCGCCACCGATCAGGGTGTCATTGCCAGCAAGCCCCGCCAGGAGGTTATCGCCGCTATTGCCGATCAGGGTGTCGCCCTGGGCCGACCCCGCCAGGTGTTCGATGTTGATCAGGGTATCGCTACCTGCACCACCGGTGTTCTGCGCCGCCGTGGTGGCGAGGCTCACAACTACCGCGCCAGTGGCATGCATGTAGCTGACCATATCCCCACCACCCAGACCATCGAATACGTCATTGCCCCCTGTGCCCTGCATGACCTCGTTGTCCGAGGTCCCGGTGAAGAAAGATCCACCGACGATAGCCACCTCAAGCACTTGCGGACTGGAGGTATCACCATCGGCATCGACCAGCGAGAAGCCGAAGTCGAGATTGGTAACTTGGGTTTTGGTCTGGACATTGACCAAGCCGATGTCGACGAACTTGATCACATCCTGGTCGGCGGTATCCGCCACTGACCCTGCATTGGCCTCGAACGCCACCAGGGACGCCAACGCCAGCGACGAGCCGCCGGCGAGTCCGGTGTTGCGGTTGAGGTTGATCCCGTAGCCGGTGATCGCTTCTGTTGAAGTCAGCAACTGCGCACCGTAGATAAGGTAGTTCTCTCCAGCTGCGTTGTAGTCGTTCGCTTCGATGATAACCACGCCGTCACTTCCATCGGCGAAGGTGATGCCATAGGGATTCGCTTCACCTGGCAGGTAGATGTCGGCGTAGTCGACCACGATTGCCCGGGTGGTGACCGAGTTGTCGTCCGGGTCAACCATTTTCAGCAAGACCACGAAGTCTTCCTTGCCGGTCAGTTGGTCGAGCTTCAGGTACATGCCACTGGCTCGCGCATCCCCCGGGCCTGGGTTTTGATTGTTACCCGGGCTGGTGCTGTAAAAGTCCATATTGAGCACTTCGCCCGTCTGCACGGTGGCGCTGTCCACGCCATTGGTATTGCTCGAGATGCTGACCCAGGCTTGCTTGGCCGTGAATACATCGCCTGCAGAAAGCGTCGTGTCGCCGCCTGTCGTGCTCAGAGGGGTTTGGCTGGTATGAGCGCCCCCTGTGAACCTCACATAGAAATCACCCGACAGTTTCGAAATGACGATCTCGGGCTGCGAGGGGGAACTACCGACCAGGTTGTAGCTTTCCGTGCTCAGGGTATTGCTGGTGGTAACCGAGGTGAAGCTCTCGATCGGTGCGTCCAGCTTGATGGTGTAGGTGCCCGCTACTTTGTCGAACGTCAGGGTACCTGTGGCCTGGCTAAGTGGGGTGTTGGCCAACAGTGGATCGGGATCGTAGCTGAACTGAACCCTGAACACCGCCTGGGTTCCACTCTCCGAAAGCCAGGTCACGGAGGCTGCCGAAATGAGCGCCGTACCGACGGTCCCAGTGAGGGAAATGGCCGAGAAATCGGAGTTGGAGGCGCTGTAGGTCGTCCGGGTATCAGCACCGATGGTGTAGTCGAAAATACCGGTACCGCCTGTGGCCGGGTTACTGGAGTTGGCGTACACGAGATCGCTGCGTTCCAGGACAACCGGGCCATCGTCGTTGACCAGGATGGTCAGGGTTGCCTCGGGAGACACATCGTTGTCCGAGTCGGTCACCCGCACCTTGAATGGGTCGAGGGCCTGGTCAGCAACACCACGATCCGAGTCGCCATCGACCACCGAGTTGTCTGTGTGGTCCAGGGTGTTGTCGCTCAGCGTGTACTGCCAGCTGCCGTCGGGGTTCACCGACAGCACACCGTACTGGCCATTGACCAGGGTGTTGTTGCTGGTGATCGCGATCCAGTTGCCATCCTTGTCCTGCACTTCCAGCAGTTTCACGCTGTCATTGCCGGTCTGGATCACGAACGCACCGCTGGTGGTCAAGGTGCCGCCGCCACTGCCCTCTGGCAACGCCGACTCCCAAACCATGTCGCAGTCGCCGTTGACGTCCGGCGTGCTCACGGTCGGGGTCGAGTCCGGCCCGACACCAATGCAGAGTTCGGCCTGCGACTCATCACCATCGGCGTCGCGGATGGTGTAGAGGATGATCGCCTCGCCCTCGAAGCCCGCCGTCGGGGTAAAGGTCAACGCTCCGCCCGGCAGGAAACTCAAGGTGCCGCTGCCACTCGTGAGTTGTGCCGCCACCAGCAAAGTCGGCGAATCCGCACCGCGCGTGTCGTTGGCCAGCACGTTGACGGTTACGGCCGTGTCTTCAGGCGTGTAGCCGCCATCGTCTCTGGCCGTCGGGCCGTCGTCGTTGACCTTGATGGTCAGCATCGCCTCCGGCGACACATCATTGTCCGAGTCGGTCACCCGCACCTTGAATGGGTCGAGGGCCTGGTCGGCCACACCACGGTCCGAGTCGCCATCGACCACCGAGTTGTCGGTGTGGTCCAGGGTGTTGTCGCTCAGCGTGTACTGCCAGCTACCATCGGGGTTCACCGACAGCACACCGTACTGGCCATTGACCAGGGTGTTGTTGCTGGTGATCGCGATCCAGTTGCCATCCTTGTCCTGCACTTCCAGCAGTTTCAGGGTGTCGCCACCCGTGGTGATCTGGAAGGCGCCACTGGTGGTCAAGGTTCCTCCACCGCTGCCATCGGCCAGCGCCGATTCCCACACCGTATCGCCATCGCCATTGACGTCCGGCGTGCTCACCGTCGGGGTCGAGTCCGGCGCTACGGTGATGCTCAGCGTTGCCTGCGATTCGTCACCATCGGCATCGCGGATGGTGTAGAGGACGGTCGCCACGCCTTCGAAACCCATCGCTGGGGTAAAGGTCACTGCGCCATCGGGCAAGAAGCTCAGCGTGCCGCTACCACCCGTGAGTTGCGCCGCCACCAGCTGGGTCGGAGTATCCGCACCGCGCGTGTCATTGGCCAGCACGTTGACGGTCAGCACCGCGTTTTCATCCGTAAGAGCACCATCGTCTACCGCCGCAGGCCCATCGTCGTTGACCTTGATGGTCAGCGTCGCCTCCGGCGACACATCGTTGTCCGAGTCGGTCACCCGCACCTTGAATGGGTCGAGGGCCTGGTCGGCCACACCACGGTCCGAGTCGCCATCGACCACCGAGTTGTCGGTGTGGTCCAGGGTGTTGTCGCTCAGCGTGTACTGCCAGCTACCATCGGGGTTCACCGACAGCACACCGTACTGGCCATTGACCAGGGTGTTGTTGCTGGTGATCGCGATCCAGTTGCCATCCTTGTCCTGCACTTCCAGCAGTTTCAGGGTGTCGCCACCCGTGGTGATCTGGAAGGCGCCACTGGTGGTCAAGGTTCCGCCGCCGCTGCCATCGGCCAGCGCCGATTCCCACACCGTATCGCCATCACCATTGACGTCCGGCGTACTCACTATCGGAGTCGAGTCCGGCGCTACGGTGATGCTCAGCGTTGCCTGCGATTCGTCACCATCGGCATCGCGGATGGTATAGAGGACGGTCGCCACGCCTTCGAAACCCACCGCCGGAGTAAAGGTCACTGCGCCATCGGGCAAGAAGCTCAGCGTGCCGCTACCACTCGTGAGTTGCGCCGCCACCAGCAAGGTCGGTGAATCCGCACCGCGGGTGTCGTTGGCCAGTACGTTGACCGTGACCGCCGTATCTTCAGGCGTTGTGTAACCGCTGTCGTCGACTGCTTTTGGCAGATCGTCGACGATCTCGATGCTGACATTGGCCGTGGCACTCGCCTGGCCATCGCTGACCGTCACGGTAAAACTGTCCGCTTCCGGCCCGGCGCCATCAGTGGTGACTTCGGTGAGCGTGTACATGAAGCTGAATGTGCCCGTGCCGGGGTCGAAGCCGGTCACCTGCACAGTGCCGTGAGCGGTAGCAAAGCCTTGCCCCACCAGGCTGCCAAGACTCACGACAGTGAGGTCTAGCGTGATGCCGCCCACGCTCAGGCTCTCCAGGTCCCGCAACCCATCGGCATCGCTGACGGTAAAGGTCCCGGTGGTCGTCGTGCTGCCATCATTCGCAGCGGAGCCCCCCTCCAGCCCACGCTCGAAAACCTGGACCAGCTCCCCGGCGCTGTTCGGCGAGCTGACGACCACCCTCGGGCCATCATTGCTGCCGGTAATGGTGACGTTCAGAAAGGCTGAGCTCTGGTCTCCATTTGCGTCCTGAATGGTGTATCCAACGGAGACTTCTCTGGTCTCCCCGTCCATCAGCCCCTCCAGATCAGGCATTCCTTTACCGAGCACGAGGTTATAGCCGCCATCAGCGCCCAGTGTGAGCACGCCAAAGGGGGTCGAAACCAGCAAGCTGCCATTGGGTCCGGGAACAGCGTTCTCGAAACCGTTCCAGGAGACGAATTTCAAGGGCAGGTCAGGTCCGCTGTCATCGTTGTCCAGCACATTGCCCTGAACGCCGTCATGGTCCTCCGACACCGAGCGGCCATCGTTATTGGCCACCGGTACACCGTTTACGGGAACGACGGCAGTCTCAGGTTCTTCGTCTGCACCGATAATGGGCTCAGGATCGGGGAACAGCGGCACGAAACCGATAGGACCGGTAGGGAAACCAATGGTGGGGTCCAGCGCCCCGCCTACCTCACCGAGCAGCACGAATGAGTGGCCGCCGCCTGCCGAGCTCGCTCCTCTGGCGCTGCCAGGGCCGGCTGCTGTTGCCTCGGCAACCTGGGTCGGGTCGACGCCCGCCTCGATCGCTGCTTGCAGCTGCAGGGCGTCAGTCAGGTCCTGTTCGCTGGGTACGGTCGGAGCGGCCTCACCAGCCGATCCTTCTGCAGGAGTGCCCGCCAGCATGGACGTATTGAGCGGCATGCTGCTGTCACGGCCCAGGGTCAGCTCCTGGCCATTATCCAGGACCACCGCCACTGCACCGGTTGGCCCCGTGACCAGCTGCTCCCCTACGAATACCCGATCACCTTCGCTGAGTAGCCGACGGGTTCCGTCGCCTGCAACCGCAAAGACCTCGCCAATGACCTGTTTGACGATCCCGAATGCCCTAGCCATGCGTCATCCCTCCGTACCGCTGCTGTCAGCCAGACAGCGCCGAATCCCCATACACAAGGGTCGCAGCACCTTCTGAACCTGACGGTACGCGAAGAAGAAACGCCAGAGGGCCGAAAAAGAACGACGTCGAAGGGGATATCGTCAAAAAACCGTCAATCACCTTGACACCGCACTACTCCATCAAAGGGTTTCCGCCCTGAGCATTTCTTAAACTGTGCCTGACCTTGATTCGCATACCCGAAGCGGGCCATAGGCCTCAAAAAACGGGAGCTACTGGATCTGAAGATGTCGTGATTTCCGACGAGCGCATAAGAATGTTTCGAGATATGGCTTGTTCCAAATTCTTCTTAGCTTGGCCAACAGATGTTCTTAGCTCTGTTGTTACAAGCCTGAAACGGTTTGCTAGTGAATTACGCCAATTTTATGGCGACAGGAACCAGAGAATTGAACAAGGAGAAATACCCAAAATGCGTAGATTCAGCCCTCTGTGGAGCAGCATCCTGTTGGCCATGGCATCTACTCAGATCAACGCCATGACGCTCTCCGAAGCGATTCAGAGCACCTTGGACAAACACCCGGAACTTCAGGCGAGCGCAAGCGATCGCCTGGTTGCAAATGAAGAAGTCAAAGTGGCGAAGGGTGGATACCAACCGACCGTCGACCTGATAACCGGTATCGGTAGAGAGCAGTCCGACAGCCCCACTACGCGAGCCCTCGGCGACCACAACAAGGAAACCCTGAACTTTCGTGACGCCGAACTGCGTCTGCGGCAAATGATCTTCGACGGATTCAACACACCGAACGAAGTCGAGCGCACCAAGGCCGTCGTCAACTCACGTGCTTACTTCACCCTGGGCACTGCCGAAAGCCTGGCCCTGCGTACCGTCGAGGTTTATCTCGACGTGCTCAAGCGCCGCGAGATGGTGACCCTGGCCCGCAACAACCTGCAGGCACACCAACGCATTCACGACCAGATTCGCCTGCGCAGCGAGCGTGGCGTAGGGAGCACCGCCGACTTCGACCAGGCCGAGGCACGCCTGGCGCTGGCCAAGAACAACCTCTACACCGAAGAGGTCAACCTGGCCGATGCCGAGGCCAGTTTCTTCAGCGCCGTTGGCGTACCTGCAGACGAGTTGGTGTCGCCGGCCACCGTCAAGGGCGAAATGCCCGCCGATATTCTGGCAGCCCGTCAGGGAGTGATGGAAAACAACCCGCTGCTCAAGTCCGCCCAGGCTGATGTGCAAGCTGCGGAGAAGCAGTATGAATCCGCCAAGTCTCCTTTCTACCCACGACTTGATGCCGAGTTGGCCACCACGGCTGACGACAACGTGCAGGGCGATGAGGGTCACTACAACACCTGGCGAGCCGGAGTGGTGATGAACTACAACCTGTACAACGGCATGCGCGACAAGGCCCGACTGCAGGCCGCCGCGTACCAGATCAACCAGTCCATGGACATCCGCAACAACGCACTGCGGGTACTCAACGAGAACCTCATGCTGGCCTGGAACGCCATGGAAAACGCCCGCAAGCAGACGCCGGAAGCCCGTGCCTATGCCGACTATACCGCCCGGGTCCGCGAGGCCTACCAGCAGCAGTTCAGCCTCGGCCAACGCACTCTGCTCGACTTGCTCGACAGCGAGAACGAACTTTTCACCGCCAACCGTCGCTACACCGACGTGCGCTACACGGAAGAGTTCTCCATGTACCGGGTCTTTTCCGCCATGGGCGACCTGCTGCGCCGGCAGAATGTCGTAGTACCTGCCGAAGCCGTAGCCCTCACCGAGGTGAAGAGCGAAGCCAAATTGCCGGACATGCAGTGACTTCATCAGGGAGAGTCAGCCGGTGACCAGCATGGAACGGACCGACCCACCGATCGACCCGAGGCAGAGTCATGACGACCCGCTGCTCGATGGGCTGCTGATTCTCTGCCGGCTGCACGAGTGTGCGGCAAGTCGTGCCAGCCTCACCGCCGGTCTGCCCCTGCCAGGGCAACGTCTGAGCGCTGAACTACTGACACGCGCGGCGGCGCGCGCCGGGCTCCAGGGTCGCCTGCTGCATCGCCAGCTGACGGCCATTTCGCCCCTCAACCTGCCCGTCCTGCTGCTGCTCAAAGACGGTCGTAGCGCCGTACTCCAGCAATGGGCCAAGGATGGACGCGCACTGATCCTCCCCTGTGAGGCCGACGGTGGGGAGCAGTGGGTGGAGCCGGAGCAACTGGCCCTCGAGTACAGTGGCCAGGCACTGTTCGCCCGCCCTCGCCATGAACTGGAAGAGGCCCGGCACCCGCTGGTGCCGCGGGTACAGGCCTGGTTCCGCGACACCCTGAAACTGTCCCGCTGGCTCTATGCCGACGCCATGCTGGCCAGTCTGTTGATCAACCTTCTGGGCATGCTGGTGCCGTTGTTCGTCATGCAGACCTACGACCGCGTCGTGCCCAACCAAGCCACTTCGACGCTTTGGGTGCTGGCCATCGGCTTGTTGATCGGCACCGGCTTCGACTTGCTGCTGCGTGTCCTGCGCGCCCACCTCCTGGATAGCGCCGGGAAGAAGACCGATGTCGTGCTCTCGGCCACGCTCTTCGAGCGCATCACCGGCATGTCGATGAAGGCGCGGCCGGTCACGGTCGGCGGGTTCGCCCAGAGTATCCAGGACTTCCAGGGACTGCGGGAGTTCCTCACTGCAGTCACCCTGACCAGCCTGATCGACCTGCCCTTCTCGATCCTCATGCTGGCAGTGATCGGGTTGCTGAGCGGCTGGCTCGTGGTGATCCCGATCCTCGCCTTTCCGCTGACCGCGCTCTTCGCCTTCATCATCCAGTCCAGGCTGCGAGACACGGTACAACGCAGCCTGGCCCTGGGCGGCGAACGCCAGGCCCTGCTGATCGAGACTCTCTCCGGCCTTGAGACACTCAAGGCCTGGGGCGCGGAAAGCGAGCGACAGCATCACTGGGAACGCACCCATGGTGCCCTGACCCGGCTCGACAGCCACGCCAGGTTCCTCTCGGCCCTGGCCACCAACGGCACACTGTTCATGCAGCAATTCGCCGGCCTCGCGATGATCGTCGCCGGTGTCTACGGCATCATTGCCGGCAACCTCAGCGTCGGCGCCCTGGTTGCCTGCTACATGCTCAACAGCCGAGTGCTCGCCCCCCTCGGACAAATTGCCGGGCTGATCACGCGCTACCAGCAAACACGCGCGACCATGAAATCCACCAATGCGTTGATGAACCTGCCGCAGGAACGCGAATCGAGTCAGCGTCCCCTCGAGCGTGCGCAGATCAAGGGCAACCTGGAGCTTCGCGACGTCGAGTTCAGCTATCCGGGGCAATCGACGCCGGCGCTTTCACATCTCAACATCAAGCTCGCCGCTGGCGAAAAGGTTGGCATCATCGGTCGTAGCGGCTCGGGCAAAAGCACCCTCGCGCGGCTGATCCTCAACTTCTACACACCCGACAAGGGCCAGTTGTTACTGGATGGAATCGACCTGCGGCAACTGGATGTCGCCGACCTGCGCCAACACATAGGCTATGTCAGCCATGACCTGCCGCTGCTGGCCGGCTCACTGCGCGACAACCTGACCCTCGGCGCACGCTATGTCAGTGACGAGCGCATGCTCGAGGTGGCCGAGTTGACCGGTGTCGCCGACCTGGCTCGACAGCACCCACAAGGCTATGACCGTCCTGTCGGCGAACGCGGCCAGTTGCTCTCCGGCGGGCAACGTCAGACAGTCCTGCTCGCGCGAGCCTTGCTTCTCAACCCACCTATGCTGGTACTCGACGAGCCCACCAGCGCCATGGACAACAGCAGCGAAGATGCCGTCAGGCGACGTCTGCAAGACTGGGCAAGGACCAAGACACTGATTCTCATCACCCACCGAACCTCGATGCTTGCACTCGTCGACCGCCTGATCGTGCTGGATAACGGCAAGATCATGGCAGACGGTCCCAAGGACTCCGTCATCGACGCCCTGCGCAAAGGTCGGATCGGCCCGGCAGCAGGATGAGGAGACGCCTGATGGATCGCACCAGCGCATCGCTCGGCTACTTCGGCAAACGCGGGTCGCCAGATACCGAGTTCATGCCCGAAGTGACAGGCGCGCTGCTGGAGGACACCCCGCGAACCGCCCGGATGACCGTCTGGACCGCCTGCAGCCTGCTACTGATAGCCCTGATCTGGGCCCGCTTCGCGGTCCTGGAAGAAGTCACCACCGGCGAAGGCAAGGCGATACCGTCCAGCAAGGTCCAAGTGATCCAGAACCTGGAGGGCGGCATCGTTTCGGAAATCCTCGTCCGCGAAGGCCAAGTAGTGGACAAGGGGGCCGTATTGCTGCGCCTGGATGACACACGGTTCCTCTCCAACAAGGGTGAAACAGAGGCCGACCGTCTCGCCCTGCTAGCACGCGTCGAGCGGCTCTCGGCCGAAGCGGAGGACCGGCCCATTGCCCTTCCCGAGGAAATCACCAAGTACGCGCCACAGCTGGCAGCAGACGAATTGTCCCTGTACAGCGCCCGCATGCAACGGCTGGAGAGCGAACAACGCATTCTCAGCGAACAGCTGCGGCAAAAGACCCAGGAGCTTGCGGAGTTCCGCTCCAAGGCGCAGCAATATCGCTCCAGCCTGGGCCTGATCCAGCAAGAACTGAACATGTCGCAGCCGCTGGTGAAGTCTGGCGCCATCTCCCAGGTGGAAATCCTGCGCCTGCAACGCAGTGCCGTGGAAACCCGCGGCGAGCTCAATGCCACTACCCTGGCAATCCCCCGGGCGGAATCAGCCGTGGCGGAGATCGAGCGAAAAATGGAGGAAAGTCGCCTGTCGTTCCGCTCCGACGCCTTCAAGGAACTCAACGAGGTACGCACCGAACTGTCGAAGATCACCTCCACCAGCAAAGCGATCGATGACCGGGTGAGCCGCACGACCGTCGTCTCGCCGGTTCACGGAATCATCAAGCAGCTCAAGGTCAACACCATAGGCGGCGTCGTCCAGCCCGGGAGCGACCTGGTGGAAGTGGTGCCGTTGGAGGACAGTCTGCTGATCGAGGCGCGCATTCGCCCGCAGGACGTGGCCTTCCTTCATCCGGGCCAGAAAGCCATGGTCAAGTTCAGCGCCTACGACTACACCATCTATGGGGGGATGAAAGCCAACCTGGAGCTGATCGGTGCCGACACCATCACCGATGAAGAGGGCAAGAGCTACTACCTGATCCAGGTGCGGACCGAAAAGAGCCATCTGGGCAAGGATGACCATCCCCTGCTGATCATCCCCGGCATGATCGCCACGGTAGATATCATCACCGGCGAGAAGACCGTGCTGGATTACCTGCTCAAACCCGTGCTCAAGGCCAGGCAAGAGGCGATGCGGGAGCGCTAGGGAGAGTATTCGCATGACAAAACCTCTGTCCTGCCCTGATCTTGGGTGCGAATTCATTCGCAAAGCAGACCAACGCCTTGCCCCTCCAGCCCTTACTCCCCACCGGCATGATTGCGCTGGAACGTCTCCTCCCCCATCGCAACGATCTGCCCTTCGATCAAAGCCTCGAAGGGCCGCAGCAATGCATCGAAGCGGGCCGGCGCTTCGAGAATGTCCAGCGCAGTGGCAATGGCCTCGATGGTTGAAAGGGCACCTGCCATGGGCGCCTTGCGCAGGCGATAGCGCGATTGCAAATTCGATGGCAGGGTGACCCGCGGCAAGTCCGCCAGCGTCGGGTTCAGGTGCAGCAGCTTTCGCGCCTTGCGCCAGGTGCCATCCGGCACAATTAGCAGCATCGGCCGCAGATCACTGGAAACCTCAGCCAACGGCGAAGCGTCTTCGCCGGGAAACAGCAGGCACGCGCGGTATTTCGGGTCAGATAGGACGCCGTGCAGGTCCTCGAACACTTCGCCTACCCGCAACTCGGCATTTTCCAGACCCATGGTCGCCAGACGCGCGGTGTTCAGTGCATGACCGACCTCACTGGGGTGCTGCAGCACAAGCACACGCGTCCGGCTACTCAGACAGGGAATCAACGGGCACAGACAGTGGGTTTCGGGGCGCAGGCAGCGCGGGCATTGCGGACGGGGCATGGCCAATTCTCCTCGGCCGTGCAGTGTGCCACAGCGGCATCGGCATCGCTCAACGCAAGTTCAACTGCGCCCGAAGCAGGTCACGGAAGGTCAGGATCAGCGGCTCCTTCGCCCGCCCGCGCCGCAGGATCATGGAAAACGGCGCCTGATAACCAAAGGTCGCCGGCAGCAACACGCGTAGGCGCTTTTGCTCCACCCAGGCCTGGGCGTAGTGCTCCGGCAAGTAGCCGATGTAGGCCCCGGACAGCACCAGGATCAGCTGCGCTTCCATACTTTCCACCGTCGCCGCGCTGTGCTTGAAGCCGTGACGCGCCAATTCCGCCTGACTCCAGTAACCGCGCCCTACCATGCGTTGCTGGGTGATCAGTTCAGCGGGAATGCGCCGCTCGTTGAACAGCGGGTGACGCTCGGAGCAGTAAAGCCAGTGCTGCTCGCGGTAGAGCGGCTGGTAAACCAGGCCGTTCATGCGCGTGGAGAAGGCGCCAATGGCCAGGTCCAGGCGGTTGTCGAGTACGCCCAACTGCAGGTCGTAGGGGCTCATCACCGACAAATGCAGGTGTACCGCTGCGTGTTCCTGGCTGTAGGCACCGATCACCTCGGCCAACGGCAGGGCCGGATCGCTGACGGTGGAGTCGAGCACCCCGAGGTTGAGCGTGCCGCGCAGCTCGCCCTTGAGCGACGCCGAGTAGCGCTCGAAGCTTTCCAGTTCCCCCAACAGACGCAACGTTTCCTGGTAATACAGCTCGCCCTTGCTGGTCAGGCGAAACCCGGCACGCCCCCGATGGCACAGCGTCAGACCCACCTGCGCCTCCAGCTGGCTCATGTAGGTGCTGATGGCTGAAGTGGAGAGGTTCAGCTCCTGCTGGGCAGCGGCAAAACCCTGGTGGCGCACCACGCTGGCAAAGATCCGCAGCAGTTTCAGGTCAGGCATGGCAGTGGACATGGGGGCTCCAACAAGGGTTGAACGGTGACCAGGGATGGGTTTCCTGTGGGTGCGAATTCATTCGCAAAGGGACGCGCAGCGGCCCCATGGAACGTGAGGGCAGGCCTGCAACCTGCTCAGCGAATGAATTCGCCCCACAGATTCGCACCCACAAGGCTGCTTGGGGCAACGCAGTTTACCCACTGCCGATAGTTTAGAAATCCTTGAAGTAATTATTTGCAGCCAGCGATTCTTCTGGTCCGGCCTCGTCACCAGAATCCGCCCACTACCTACAACCACAACAACCGTGAGGCCTCCCGTGGACAAGAAACTTCACCAGCCCCTGGGCGGCAATGAGATGCCCCGTTTTGGTGGTATCGCTACCATGCTTCGCCTGCCGCACGTCCAAGACCCTGCCGAACTCGCCGCCCTGGATGCCGCCTTCGTCGGCGTACCGCTGGACATCGGCACCTCGCTGCGCTCCGGCACCCGCTTCGGCCCGCGTGAAATCCGCGCCGAATCGGTGATGATCCGCCCGTACAACATGGCCACCGGCGCCGCACCCTTCGATTCGCTGAACGTGGCCGATATCGGCGACGTAGCCATCAACACCTTCAACCTGCTGGACGCCGTGCGTATCATCGAGCAGGAATACGACCGTATCCTCGATCACGGCATCCTGCCGCTGACCCTCGGCGGCGACCACACCATTACATTGCCGATCCTGCGCTCGATCCATAAGAAGCACGGCAAGGTAGGCCTGGTGCACATCGATGCCCATGCCGACGTCAACGACCACATGTTCGGCGAGAAAATCGCCCACGGCACCACCTTCCGCCGCGCAGTGGAAGAAGGTCTGCTCGATTGCGACCGCGTTGTGCAGATCGGCCTGCGCGCCCAGGGCTACACCGCTGAAGACTTCAACTGGAGCCGCAAGCAGGGCTTCCGCGTGGTCCAGGCCGAAGAGTGCTGGCACAAGTCGCTGGAACCCCTGATGGCGGAAGTCCGCGAGAAAGTCGGCGGCGGCCCGGTCTACCTGTCCTTCGACATCGACGGCATCGACCCGGCCTGGGCGCCCGGCACCGGCACCCCGGAAATCGGTGGCCTGACCACCATCCAGGCGATGGAAATCATCCGGGGCTGCCAGGGCCTGGACATCATCGGCTGCGACCTGGTCGAGGTTTCCCCGCCCTACGACACCACCGGCAACACCTCCCTGCTGGGCGCCAATCTGCTGTACGAGATGCTCTGCATCCTGCCGGGCGTAGTCCGTCGTTGAGTGCCGCAATGAGCAACGTAAAGCAGTAAGTACCGGAGGCCACCAAACCTGGGTGGCCACCCTGCTCTACCTGGCTCTGCTGACACTCTTCTCGGAAAAAGGCATCTGAAACACCCGCTCAGGGCTCACCTGAGGCTGCATAACAACAAACGGCTCCACCTACTGCGACTGCCAACAAAAACCATGCAACACGCCTTGTAAGGAGTTACTGATGAACATTCGTCCACTGAAACTGGTTGCCCTCGTTGGGATGCTCACCGCTACCGCCGCCAGTTCCCTGCTAGCTGCCGAAGCCAAGCCGTCCTTTGTCAGCTCAGGAAGCTTCCAGGTCTGCTCCGACCCGACCTTCCCGCCACTGGAATTCTTCGAGAAGGCTGGCGACCGCGAGCCCAGCGGCTTCGACGCCGACCTGATCCGCGCCCTGGCCAAGCACTGGGGCGTGAAGCCGCGCTTTATCGTCACCGAATTCACCGGGCTGCTGCCGGGCCTGGATGCCAAGCGTTGCGACGCGGTGATCAGCGGCACCCTGATCACCCCTGAGCGCATCCAGAAGCTGAATGCCGTGGCCTATCTCTCCAGCGCCACTGTCGTGTTCGGTAGCGGCAAGGGCGACCTCAAGCTGAACAGCCTGGAAGACCTCTCCGGCAAAGTGGTGGCTGTGCAGTCCGGCACCCGCTACGTGGCCATCATGGAAAAGCTCAACGAGGATCTGAAAGCCGCCGGCAAGACCCCGGCCGTACTGCAGACCTACCCGAAAGGCAGCGACGTGGCACAACAGGTGCTGGTCGGCCGCGCCGCCGCCGGCCTGTCCCAGGACACCGAAGTGGCCTACCGCGAACTGCAGAACCCGGGGCAGTTCAAGACCCTCTACAGTTTCCCCGAGAAAGACATCTTCGGCGCCTACATGCGCCCCAATCCGCAAGACAAGCAGGCCGTGCAGGACGCCGTATCTGCGTTGAAGGCCGATGGCACCCTCAAGGCCATCGCCGAGAAATGGAAGCTCGATCCAGTGAACCTGGAAACCGCCGCACAGTAATGCCGAACGCTCCCTCTCCCACACATGGGAGGGGGAGCGCCAAGCTCGCTTCCATCAACGCAGGACACATACATGAACTTCGATGTAGCTGTCTTCTGGGACGCCATGACGTCCTGGCACTTTTTCCGCGGCGCCTGCATTACCCTGCTGCTGGCCCTGGTCTCGCATTCGGTGGGCATCCTGCTGTCCATCCCCGCTGCCCTGGCGCTGGATGGTCCGACCAACGTCTGGCGCTCCAGCCTGCGCGCCGTGCTCAGCGTCTTCCGCGGCGCCCCTACCCTGCTGCAATTGCTGTTCGTATGGAACGCCCTGCCGCAGTTCTTCCCGATTTTCCGTGAAGAGTGGTTCACCCCGTTCTTCGCCGCCTGGATCGCCCTGAGCCTCAACGAAGCCGCCTACCAGGTGGAGATCAACCGCGCTGCGCTGAAATCCGTGGACAAGGGCCAGTACGCCGCCGGCCATGCGCTGGGCCTGTCGCGCTGGCACATCTTCCGCTACGTCGTCATGCCGCAGGCCGCGCGTATCGCCGTGCCACCGACCGCAAACGAATTCATCACCTTATTGAAGATCACCTCACTGGCCTCGGTGATTTCCCTGCAGGAACTGATGGCCGTGACCTCGCAAACGGTCTCCACCACCTTCCAGTTCTCCGAGTACTACGCCGTTGCGCTCGTGTACTACCTGGTGATGGTTTACACCCTGACCTGGCTGCAGGGTGGCCTGGAGCGTCGCCTTGCCTGGGACAGCCATGGCAGCACCAGCAGCAAGTCCGTCGGCCTGGTGCAACGCACCCTGGCCCGCATGCGCCGTATCTGAGGAGCCCGCCATGAATGAAATCATCCGTCTGCAAAACGTCGGCAAGCGCTATGAGGACTTCCAGGTGCTGCAAGGCATCAACCTCTCAGTGCGTCAGGGCGAGAAAATCGTCATCTGCGGTCCCTCGGGCTCCGGAAAATCCACGCTGATCCGCTGCATCAACCGGCTCAATCCGCATGACACGGGCACCATCACGGTGGAAGACCAGGACATCGCCACCCGCGCCGGCAGCGAACACGTGCGCCGCGAGGTTGGCATGGTGTTCCAGAACTTCAACCTCTTCCCGCACCTGACCGTGATGGAGAACTGCACGCTGGCGCCGATGAAGGTCCGTGGCCTGTCGCGCAAGGAGTCCGAAGAACTGGCCCTGCGTTACCTCAACCGCGTACACATCGGCTCCCAGGCGCACAAAAAGCCCGGCCAGCTCTCCGGCGGCCAGCAACAACGCGTGGCCATCGCCCGCGCCCTGTGCATGAACCCCAAGGTGATGCTGTTCGACGAGCCCACCTCGGCGCTGGACCCGGAAATGGTCGGAGAAGTGCTGGAAGTGATGACCGAATTGGCCCTGGATGGCATGACCATGCTCTGCGTGACCCATGAGATGGGCTTCGCCCGTAAGGTGGCGGACCGCGTCGTGTTCATGGACGCCGGGCAGATCGTCGAAACCGCCACGCCGGCGGAGTTCTTCGACAACCCCCAGCACCCGCGCACCCGTGCGTTCCTGTCGCAGATCCGTCACTGATGAGTACGCAGAACGAAGCCATCCTGCGTCGTGACCTGGCAGCGGCCTATCGCCTGGCTGCCCTGTTCGGCTGGGACGACACCCTCTACACGCACTTCTCAGTGCGTCTGCCGGGCGTCGAGCCGCGCTTCCTGATCAATCCGTTCGGGCTGATGTTCGAGGAAATCCGCGCCAGCGACCTGATCGTGGTCGACATGCACGGCCGCGTCGTGGAAGGCAACGCGGACTACAACGTGGCCGGCTTCACCATCCACAGCGCCGTGCACATGGCCCGTGCTGATGCCCACTGCGTGATCCACACCCATACCCTGGCGGGCATGGCGGTGGCCGCGGCGGACAACGGTCTGGCCCAGCTCAACCAGATCAGCGCCGAGTTCCACCAGCGCGTGGGCTACCACACTTACGAAGGCATTGCCCTGGACCTGGGCGAGCGCGAGCGCCTGATCGCCTCGCTCGGTGACAACATCGCCCTCATGCTGCGCCACCACGGTCTGCTAAGCGTCGGCGCCAGCGTCGCGGATGCCTTCTACGTCATGTACTACCTGAACAAGGCCTGCGAGATACAAATCGCCGCGTCCACGCTGCGCGGCATCCGCGAGATGCCGAGTGAACTCAGCGTGCATGCCTGCGAGCAGTTCCAGAGTGCCGAATGGCAGCGCCAACTGGTCTGGGAAGCCTGGCTGCGCAAGCTCGACCGCGAGTGCCCCGACTACAAGGAATGAGCCCCGCTACAACCGATTACCCATGGCGCAGTGTGATGCGTTGCGCGCCTTGCAACACCGTCGCGGCCTGACAACCTGCGACAACAACAATAGAAAGAGAGACCCGTAATGGCTTTGGATATATTTGTAGTACTCCTATACGTAGCTGCCATGCTCGCACTCGGCTGGTACGGCATGCGCCGCGCCAAGACCCGTGAAGACTACCTGGTAGCCGGGCGCAACCTCGGCCCGGGCTTCTACCTCGGCACCATGGCTGCCACCGTGCTCGGTGGCGCTTCCACCATCGGCACCGTGCGTCTGGGCTACGTCCATGGCATTTCCGGTTTCTGGCTCTGCGCCGCGCTGGGCCTGGGTATCATCGGTATCAGCCTGTTCCTCGCCAAACCGCTGCTGAAGCTGAAGATCTACACCGTCACCCAGGTACTGGAGCGTCGCTACAACCCGACTGCGCGCCACGCCAGCGCCGCGATCATGCTGGTGTACGCGCTGATGATCGGTGCCACCTCCACCATCGCCATCGGCACCGTCATGCAAGTGCTGTTCGGCATGCAGTTCTGGATCGCCATCCTGATTGGCGGCGGCATCGTGGTCGCCTACTCCACCATCGGCGGCATGTGGTCGCTGACCCTGACCGACATCGTGCAGTTCCTGATCATGACCGTCGGCCTGGTGTTCATCCTGATGCCGATGTCCATCAGTGACGCCGGCGGCTGGGACGGCCTGGTGGCCAAGCTTCCGGAAAGTTATTTCTCGCTGACCGCGATCGGCTGGGACACCATCATCACCTACTTCCTGATCTACTTTTTCGGCATCTTCATCGGACAGGACATCTGGCAGCGCGTATTCACCGCGCGTACCGAAGGCGTCGCCAAAGTCGCCGGTACCGCGGCTGGCGTCTACTGCGTACTCTACGGCCTGGCCGCTGCGGCCATCGGCATGGCCGCCAAGGTGCTGCTGCCGGAACTGGACAATGTCAACAACGCCTTCGCCAGCATCGTCAACCTGAGCCTGCCGGATGGTATCCGTGGCTTGGTCATCGCCGCTGCACTGGCTGCCCTGATGTCCACCGCCAGCGCCGGCCTGCTGGCCGCCTCCACCACCGCTGCACAGGACCTTTGGCCGTTGTTCACCGGCCGTAACGGCGATGAAGGCAGCGCTCACGAGAACCGCATCTTCACCCTGCTGTTGGGTTTGGCCGTACTAGGCATCGCTCTGGTTGTCAGCGACGTGATCAGCGCCCTGACCCTGGCCTACAACCTGCTGGTCGGCGGCATGCTGATCCCGTTGCTGGGCGCCATCTACTGGAAGCGCGCCAGCACCTTCGGCGCCATCGCCAGCATGGTTCTGGGCAGCCTGACCGCGGGCATCTTCATGTTCACCGACGGCCTCGATGCCAACACTCCGATCTACTACAGCCTGGCCGTGGGCGCGGTGAGCTTCGTGGTCATCAGCCTGCTGTCCCGCCGCCCCGTCGCGGCCGGCAGTCTGGCCTGAGACATGCGTGAACGGCCGCCCCGCCAGTGGCGGCCCCTTGAATTCCGGGCCAGCAACGCTGCCCGGAATTCGTTTTTCTGGGCCGGCCCTTTGGTAGGTAAAAGTGCTGCCCTCGCCCTAAGCTGATTACAAAACACGCTTTCATTGGTATTTGTGGGAGCGAACTCGCTCGCTGATACAGCTCGAAGGCCTGCCCGGTGACCAGCCAAGAAAGGCAGCTGCTACGCGGCGCTACGCGAATGAACTCATTCCCACCGGCCGTATGCAACAAGGACAACCCTGGAGCGTCTCCATGAAAATCGTTAGCCGCGACCGCTGGTTCGAAGTCGCACACTGCTACGACCGCATCAGCCTGATCAGCGAGCCCTATGTGCGGCCTTTTTACCGCTGCAACCTGTGGCACGTCCAAGGTCGTGACAAGGATGTGCTGATCGATTCAGGTTCGGGCCTGGTCAGCCTGCGCGAGCAACTACCCTGGCTGACTCAGCGGCCGTTGCTGGCCGTGGCTAGCCACACCCATTTCGACCATATCGCCGGCCACCACGAATTCCCCGAACGCCTGGTGCATCCGGCAGAAGCTGACATCCTCGCCAGCCCCACCGGCGACAATACGCTAGCTAGCGATTTCGTCACCGATGACATGTTCGAGGCGCATCCGGACTGCCCTCTGTGCTACGCGGAATACCGCGTAAAGGCGGCACCGGCCACGCGGTTGATTGACGAAGGCGATGTGCTGGATCTGGGAGATCGGGCGCTGGAAGTGCTGCACACCCCTGGTCACTCACCGGGCGGTATCAGCCTCTGGGAAGCGACGACAGGCACGCTGTTCAGCGGCGATATCATTTATGACGGTCCGTTGGTGGAAAATACCTACCATTCGAACCTTGAGGATTACGCGAAAAGCCTTGCACGGCTGCGCGTCCTTCCAGTGCGCACCGTGCACGGCGGCCATTTTCCGAGCTTTTCTGGTGAGCGAATGCGTGAGCTGATCGACGACTGGTTCAAGGCCCACGACTAGGTTGTTCAGAGGCGGCGGCGCTGCTCGGCCAAACGACGCTGCTCTTCACTTCGAACAGGGATAGATTGCAGGCGCGGAGCTTCAATCAGGCCCAGCGCGACACCCAGTTGCCACATCCACGCATTCAGCCGCTTCTTCATGCTTCACCCCCTTGCCTGGGAAGTTGGTCGGGTGGCCTTGCTTCTTGAGCCACCTAGATTGGAGCTTAGTAGCTCCCAACAGAATCAAAAATACGCCTGCATGAAAATTCCCCAGTGACCTACATCAAACTGCTGAACGGTCGCCGGGAAACTTCCTAGGCTCAGCCTCTCCCTACCGCCCCTTCAACGCCCGCTGGTTGGACAGGTAGATGTTGTCCGGCTGCAGCAATTCACCGGTCAGGATCGCGTTCAGCCATTCCTCCGTGCTGACCACCGCTGCGAATCCGGTGTGCATTACCAGGGTAAAGACCTTGTGGATCTCCTCCGCCGTCGCCGAGCCCAGCGCATTGGCATAGGGCACCGAGCCGCTGGCGTCGTGCAGCAGCTCGACGTTCCAGCCCTCGTGTCGCGCCTGGCGCACGGTGGAATCGTCGCAATTGTGGGTCATGTATCCGACCACCGTGAGGGTATCGATGTCCCGCTCGCGCAGCCACTGGCCGAGGCCGGTGCCGGCAAGCGCACTGGCCAGGCTCTTCTCCACCAGCAGGTCGTGCGGGCGCCGCGCGACGTCCGGGTGCAATTCCGCCTGCTGGCTGCCCCTGGCGAAGATCGGCGCGCCCTCCGGCGTCAGGTGCTGCACCAGCACCACGGGGATACCGGCCGCCTGGGCGGCATCCATCGCCCTGCCGATGTTGGCCAGCGACAGCTGAACGTCCGGGTACTCGATGCGCAGGTTGCCGGTGACGTACTCGTTCTGCACGTCGATGACGATCAGCGCGCGCTTGGGGGACTGGGGCATGGCGGGACTCCTGGGTGAGTGAAGGTGAAACGAATTCTTCGCCAGTGCGACCAAGGGCCGTGAGTGGCCCGAATGCCAAACTGCGCTAAGATCGGGCCAACCCTATCCAGAGTCCTCCATGCCCGCCCCTGTCGTTGCCGTGGTCGCCTTCGACCGCATCAGCCCCTTCCACCTCTCCGTGCCCTGCGTGGTGTTCGGAGATCGCCACCCCGGCGTGCCCAACTACGACCTGCGCGTCTGCGCCGGCGAAGATCGACCGCTGCGCACCACCGCCGGCTTCGACATCGCCGTCAGTCACGGCCTCGCCGATCTGGCCGAAGCCAATACGCTGATCGTGCCGAGCTGGCGCGACCCGGCCGAGCGACCGCCTGCGGCACTGCTGGCGGCATTAGTCGCCGCCCACCAGCGCGGGGCCCGGCTGGTGGGCTTGTGTCTGGGCGCCTACGTTCTCGCCGAAGCCGGCCTGCTGGACGGTCGCCGCGCCACAACCCACTGGGCCTGGGCGCGGGACTTCGCCCAGCGCTACCCGCGAGTGGAGGTGAACCCGGACGTGCTCTACCTGGAAGACGGCAACCTGCTGACCTCGGCCGGCACCGCCGCCGGCCTGGACTGCTGCCTGCACCTGCTGCGCCAGGATTGCGGCGCGGAGGTCGCCAACAGCGTTGCCCGCAGGCTGGTGGTACCGCCCCATCGACAGGGCGGGCAGGCACAGTTCATCGAGCAGCCGCTGCCTCTGCGCGCCCGCGACGACCGCCTGAGCGCACTGTTGGATTGGGTGCGCGCCCACCTCGACGAGGAACACAGCCTCGACAGCCTGGCCCAGCGCGCCCTGATGAGCCGGCGCACCTTCACCCGTCACTTCCGCCAGCTCACCGGCAGCCCCGTCGGCGACTGGCTACTAGCCGAGCGCCTAGGCCTGTGCCAGCGGCTGCTGGAAACCACCGACCAGCCGGTCGAGCGGATCGCCAGCCTGGCCGGCTTCGGTTCCCCCGCCTCTCTGCGCCACCACTACGGCCGCGCTTTCGGCGTCTCCCCCAGCGCCTGGCGGCAGACTTTCAAGGGCAACTGAACCGCCAATTGCGCACCGGGCTAAGCGGAGGCGACTGCATCGATGGATGAGGCGGCGCTGCGCTGGCTGTCTTGCGGCGAAGCGTGGAGGCCGGCCAGCGCAGGGAGCGGATGAAGGCGTCAACCGGGAATAGGGGTCGCTCAGAGCCGTCGACGCTCGGCGACTATCTCGGGCAGGTCGGTGCGCCGCAGATAGACCTGCAGTACATCGCCCAGGTTGAGGCGGTCGTTGACGTTCTGCTCCGCCAGTATCCGCAGGCACTCGCGGCTCAGGCTCATTACCTGGCCGGATTTCTCTGCCCAAACGAATTCGCAGGTCGGTCTGATGCTGTCGTCGGGCACGTCCATGCCGAACGAGTCCTCGCTGAAGCGCACGATGTACTTATCCAGCTTGCGGTTGAAGCCGACGAACCCCTTGAGCGCGTCGGCGGCGTTGCAGATATCGACGGATGTGATGCCCATGTGTACTCCCTTTGGTCGAGCCGGAACGGGTTTCGCACGCATGAAGGCAGGAATGCGCCCACTCTGACCGGCGGGCTGGAGGTTCATTCTGCCAGTCCGGTCACTCGACGGGGAGTGCCTCGCACAGGACTCGCTGTCGCACCCCGGGTCCCTGGGCCGCACCGCCCGAGCCATCGGTCCGGTCGCCCGCCAGCGAGAACGCCGGCGAGCCGCCTCGATCCTCAGTGCGCCGGCTGGACGATGGCGTTGCCAGGCAGTGCCGGCAGACGGGCCAGGTACAGGGCCACGGCCACCGCGATCACCAGCAGACCGCCGATGAACAGGCCGATGCCTTCCCAGCCGTAGTGCACCCAGAACAGACCGCCCAGCGTGCCGGCCAGGCTGGAACCGACGTAGTAGCTGAATACGTATAGCGAAGAGGCCAGGCCCTTGGCGCGCTGGGCACGACGGCCGATCCAGCTGCTGGCCACCGAGTGGGCGCCGAAGAAACCGAAGGTGAAGACCACCATGCCGATCAGGATCAGCCACAGCGGCTGGAACAAGGTCAGCAGCAGTCCGCCGAGCATCAGTAGGATCGCAGCCCAGAGGACCTTGCGCCGGCCCAACTTGTCCGCCAGCGAGCCGACCCAGGCCGAGCTGTAGATACCGGCGAGGTAGACCACCGAGAGCAGCCCCACCAGCACCTGGCTCATCTGGTAGGGCGCGGCCAGCAGGCGATAGCCGATGTAGTTGAACAGGGTGACGAAGGCGCCCATCAGCAGAAAGCCGGTGAGGAACAGCCAGGGCAGCGCGGCGTCACGGAAGTTCACGCGATAGCCGTCGACCAGGGTCACGGGCCTGAACGGCGACGGGCGGAAGTGCTTCGACTCCGGCAGCACCCGCCAGAACACCACGCCCGCCACCAGAGCCAAACCACCGAGTACCGCCAGCGCTGCGTGCCAGGAGACGAAATCGACCATCACGCCGCTGATCAGCCGGCCACTCATGCCACCGATCGCATTGCCGCTGATATAGAGACCCATGGACAGGCCCAGGTGCTGCGGATGGATCTCCTCGCTCAGGTAGGTCATGGCCACGGCGGCCAGGCCGCTGAGAGACAGGCCCACCAAAGCGCGCATCACCAGCACGCCTTCCCAAGTAGGCATGGCAGCGCTGGCCAGGGTGAACAGGGCCGCGGCGAGCAGCGAGACCACCATCACCGGCTTGCGTCCGATCGCATCCGACAGCGGGCCGGTCACCAGCAGGCCGAGGGCGAGCATCACGGTGGAAACCGACAGCGCCAGGCTGCTCTGCACGGCGGTGATGGCGAAGGCCTGGGACAACACCGGCAACATCGGCTGGATGCAGTACAACAGGGCGAAAGTGGCGAAGCCGCCGGAAAACAGCGCCAGCGCGGTGCGGCGGAACTGGGGCGTGCCTTTCTTGATGTAGGTGGGGAGTTCGGGGTCGTTGGCGGCGGCGTCCGACAACTCGGGGGCGACTTCGGAGGCCGCCGGGCTATTCGCGGGTTCGTCTTCGGATTGCAGTACTGCCTGGGATTTGCTCACGGGGCACCTTTCATTAGTTTGCGGCGAGCAGGCACAACGATGCCGTGCCGCCTGGATCAGGGGCTGGGGAAGTCGTTGTTGGGTTTATGAGCGACAGCATATCGATCGGTTTATATTATCTCCAATATATTGTTCGACACGATTGATACTCAAAACATATCAAAGGGCCGTCCCATGGAACTGAGACACCTGCGCTACTTCATCGCTGTCGCAGAAGAGCTGCATTTCGGTCGCGCCGCTGAGCAACTGGGTATCTCCCAACCGCCACTGAGCCAGCAGATCCAGGCGCTGGAAGAGGAAATCGGCGCGCGCCTGCTGGAGCGCACCAACCGTCGCGTGGAACTGACCGAAGCCGGCCGGCGCTTCCTCGACGAGGCACGCCAGGTCATGGCGCAGGTGGACAAAGCGGTGCAGGTGGCGCGGCGGGCCCATCGCGGCGAACTCGGCGAGCTGAAAGTGGGCTTCACGTCCTCAGCGCCCTTTACCTCCACGATCCCGCGCAGCATCCACGCCTTTCGCCAGGCCTACCCAGACGTGCACCTGGAGCTGCAGGAGCGCAGTAGCGCCGAGTCACTCAAGGCGATGCTGGAGGGCAACGTGCAAGTGGCGGTGATCCGTCCGCTGGAGCTGCCGGACAGCCTGCTGGCGGTGGAGCTGTTCCGCGAGCCGCTGGTGGCCGTGCTGCGTGCCGACCACCCACTGGCCCTCGGCAGTGATGAGGGCATCGCGGTGGCCGACCTGGCCGAAGAGCCCTTCGTGTTCTTCCCCCGCAGCTTCGGCACCGGCCTCTACGACCAGCTCATCGCCCTCGCCCGCGAGGCCGGCTACTCCCCGAGCATCGCCCAGGAAGCCAGCGAGGCCATGACCATCATCGGCCTGGTGGCGGCGGGACTCGGCGTGTCGGTGCTGCCGGCGTCGTTCCGCCGTACACGGGTGGACGGCGTGGTCTATCGCACCCTGCTGGACCCGGGTGCCACGACCGCCGTATGGCTGGTGCGCCAGCGCAGCGAACGCTCACCACTGGCGCTGGCCTTTGTCGACCTGGTGACCCGCGAGGCCGCCGCCCTCCGCGTCGGCAAATCCCGCTGACGTTACTGGCCGCCCGACAGGCGCCCCTGCTGCAGGTCGATCCAGGCTCGCAGGTTGGCGCCAAGCATGCCTTTTCGCCACATCAGCCAGGTGGTAGTGCGGTTGAACGGCGCCGCCAACTCATGCACTCGTACTTCCTCGCGCCCTGGCAGGCTTTCCAGCATCGAGCGCGGCACCAGGGCAATGCCACCGCCGGCGATCACGCAGGCCAGCATGCTGTGATAGGACTCGATCTCCATCGGTGGTGCCATCGGCACCCTTGATGCGACGAACCAGGCCTCCAGACGGCGACGATAGGAACAGCTCTGGCGGAAGGCATAGACCTCCAGCCCGGCCACGTCCTCGGCGGACTTCACCGGGCCGTGGGCTGCCTCGGTGATCAGCACCATCTCCTCCTCGAACATCGGCAAGCCGTCCAGTTCAGCGAACTCCAGTGGGCCGTCGACGAGCACGGCATCCAGGCGCCCACCAAGCAGGCCGTCCAACAGCTCGCCACTGGGTGCGGTCTGCACCTGCAGGTTCACCGCCGGCCAGGTGCGGTGGTAGCTCACCAGCATAGGCGGCAGATGAATGGCGGCCGTACTGAACATGGAACCGATCACGAAGTCCCCGGCTGGCTCACCGCCGCGCAGGGCAGCTTCGGCTTCTGCCTGCAGGGCGAACATGCGCTCGGCGTAACCCAACAGCACCTTGCCCGCCGGCGACAGTTGCAGTCGCTGGCGCTCGCGCAGGAACAGCTCGACGCCGAGGTTTTCCTCCAATTGGCGCAAGCGCGTGGACAGATTCGACGGGACGCGGTGCAACCGGCTCGCCGCGCGGGTGATGGAGCCTTCCTCGGCCACCGCCTGGAAGATACGAAGCTGGCTCAGTTCCATGGAAAGACCATTCACATTTTATGAAGAAGTATTTCTCTTTTATTCGTTTTTAATGAATACCTCCAGCCCCTAGCATAGAAATCCGACGACCAGCTTCGGAGATCCGCCATGTCCCCGCTGATTCGACTCCTCGCCAGCTTCCTGGCCTTGGTTGTGGCAATGGGCGTAGGCCGCTTCGCCCTGACGCCCCAACTGCCGCACCTGATCGCCGAGGGCCAGATCAGCCTTGCCGCCGCGGGGCTGGTGGCAGCAGCCAATTACCTTGGCTATCTCGTGGGTGCGCTGGACGCCCTCAAAGCGCGAACACCGCAACAATCCCGTCTGCGCCTGGAGGGTGGCCTCTGGTTGTGCGTCGGTCTGACCCTGACCTCGGCCTGGGTGGAAGGCTTCTGGCCCCACACTCTGCTCCGCTTCGGACTGGGTATCGCCAGTGCCTGGGTCCTGGTGGTGATCACCGGCCTGAGTCAGCAACTGGCGATACAGGCCGGACGTCCGCGCCTGGGTAGCCTGGTGTTCGCCGGCCCCAGCGTCGGCGTGATGATTACCGGCCTCACGGCCCTGGGCATGAACCTACACGGGCAGCATTCCGACTCCATCTGGCTGGTATTTGGTGGCATCGCCCTGCTGCTGGCGCTGGTATCCCAGCCGTTACTGCCGCGCCCGCAGCCCGTAAGCGATACCGATCCCCTCCCCCGCCAAAACCGGCCCCGCGTGCTCTATGCACTGCTGGCAGCTTACAGCCTGGTGGGATTGGGCTACATCATTCCGGCCACCTTCCTGTCGCAGATGGCCGCCTCGCGTTTCCATGGCCAATGGCAGGCCGACCTCTTCTGGCCGGCCTTCGGTCTGGCGGCGACCCTCGGGGTGATGCTGGTCAGCTTGCGCCAACAGAATCCTGGCGGCACTCGCCGCTGGCTGGTGGTCGCGCTTTGTCTCCAGGCGCTGGGCACCCTAGCCTGCACCTTGCCCGGCATGGCCGGATTGGCGCTGGGCGTGGTGTTGACAGGCGGCCCCTTCCTGGCCGGCATGCAACTGGTGATGCAATACGCGCGGGAACTCGACCCGCAGGGGCATCAACGCAATGTCGGGCTGCTGACCGCCGGCTTCGCCTTGGGCCAGTTGCTCGGCCCACTGCTGGCGGCCGCGAGCAGTCACCTCAGCGGCGACTTGCAGCCAGCGCTCTATGTGGCGGGAGCGGGATTGTTGATGGCGGGAGGATTGATGCTGGGCAGGACCACGAATGCTGTAGGGACGAATTCATTCGCCCCCCCAACAACTGCCCAATCAGTGGCTCGGAATGCTCCCCTCTCCCACTGGGAGAGGGGCTTGGAGTGAGGGATGCCGGAAGGACTCCGAACCAGCCCCCCACAGAACAGAACTCAGATCAGGTCCCTGTCTTGATCTTCGTCCAGGTACGCGTGCGAATGCGCTCCAGCTTCGGCGGCAGCATTTCCACCGAGAACAGTTTGGCCTGCACCTCAACCGGCGGGTAGACGTTGGGGTTGTCGCGCAGTTCGGCCGAGATCAGCTTGTCCGCTGCCTGGTTCGGGTTGGCATAGGCCACATGATCGGAGATGGGCGCCACCACCTCCGGACGCAGCAGGTAGTTGAGGAAGGCGTGCGCCTCCTCCACGTTCTTCGCGTCCTTCGGAATCGCCAGCACATCGAACCAGGCCGCTGTGCCCTCTTTCGGGATGCGGTACTCCACCTTCACGCCGTTACCAGCTTCCCGTGCACGGGCGGCTGCCTGCATGGCGCCGCCGGACCAGGCCAGGGCCACGCAAACCTCGCCATTAGCCAGGTCAGAGACGAACTTGGACGAGCTGAAGTAGCTGACGTGCGGGCGCAGCTTGGCGAGAAGTTCTTCGGCCTTCTTGTAATCGTCCGGGTTGCGGCTGTTGGGCGGCAGGCCCAGGTAATGCAGCACCTCGGGAACCACTTCGGTGGGCGAGTCGAGGAAAGCCACACCGCATTCCTTGAGCTTGGCCAGGTTGTCCGGTTTGAAGATCAGCTCCCAGGAATCCACCGGCGCATTCGCGCCGAGCACGGCCTTGACCTTGTCGACGTTGTAGGCAATGCCGTTGGTGCCCCACATGTAGGGCATCACGTACTGGTTACCCGGGTCCTTGGCCGCCAGCACCTTGAGCAGCGCCGGGTTGAGGTTGTTCCAGTTGGGCAACTTGCTTTTGTCCAGCGGCTGGAACACGCCGGCCTTCATGTAGTTCGGCAGGAAACCGTCGCTGGGCACCACCAGGTCGTAGCCGGAGCGGCCGGACAGCAGCTTCGCCTCGAGCACTTCGTTACTGTCGTAGACGTCGTACTTTGGTGTTATGCCGCTGGCCTGCTGGAAGCTCTTCAGGGTGTTCGGGCCGATGTAGTCGAACCAGTTGTAGATGCGTACCTCGGGTGCCGCGACGGCATTCAGCGCCGTGCCGGCAACGAGGGTGGCTAGCAGGTGGCGGCCGTTCATTTGGCCGCCCCTTCGTAACCCTGCAGGACGTTCACCGCATTGATGCCGATGGCCTCGACCGCATAGCCGCCTTCCATGATGAACAGGGTCGGCAGGCCCAAGGCGGCAATGCATTCACCCATGCGCAGGTAGTCAGGCGAATCCAGCTTGAACTGGGAGATCGGGTCTTCCTTGTAGGTGTCCACGCCGAGGGAAATCACCAGCGCGTCCGGGGCGTAGGCCGCGATCTTGCGGCAGGCATCGTCAAGGGCAGCGGACCAGCCTGCCCAGTCGGTGCCATGAGGCAGCGGGTAGTTGTGGTTGAAACCGGTGCCCCCACCTTCGCCGCGCTCATCGGCATGGCCGAGGAAGTACGGGTACTCCACCAGCGGATCGCCGTGGATCGAGGCGAACAGGACATCGCTGCGGTCGTAGAACAGCTCCTGGGTGCCGTTGCCGTGGTGGTAATCGACATCGAGGATGGCCACGCGTTTGGCGCCTTGATCGAGGAAGGCCTGGGCCACGATGGCGGCATTGTTGAAGAAGCAGTAGCCGCCCATGAAGTCGCTGCCGGCGTGGTGTCCCGGCGGACGGCAGAGAGCGAAAGCGGTTTTGGCCCCCTGGCGCATGTGGTCCTGGGCGGTCAGCGCCACTTGCGCGGAGCTGTAGACGGCTTGCCAGGTACCCGCGGTGATCGGCGCCTCGGTGTCGAAGCTGTAATGGCCGAGCTCGCCCATCAATGCGGTTGGAATCGGGCCGTCGCGGCGCAGACGGCGCGCCGGGAAGGTCGTGGAGACCAGGTCGCCGCTGTGGCCTTCGGCCGCCCAGCGTGCCCAGGCACCCTTGAGGAACTCCACGTAGCCACGGTCATGCACGCGCAAGATCGGGCCCAGGCCAAAATCCTCGGGCGCGATCACCTCACCAAGATTCTGCTGGCGAACCCGCGCCAGCACGGTATCCGCGCGGCTGGGCATTTCGAAACAGGGCTGGAGCTTGCCATCGACCAGTTCAGACTGGCCGAAGTGGAGACGGTGATCGTCGCTGTAGACGGTCAGCATGGGAGATACCTCGCTTGGGTCTTGTTCTTGGTGAGGCGATTCTGCGCGGGGGGATGGCCTTGGAAGAACGGCGGGAACGGCCAATAGGGGATAGATATGGCCAACCTATCTGGCCGTATAGCTCACAGGATAACTCAGGCGGCGCTGCGCCAAGCGCAGCGATACCCATCACCACCATGCGATGGGTATCGTCTTTGCTCAACCCCGCTACAAACAGCGAGGGAGGAGTGACGCAGGCTGTTTCAAATGGACTATGGATTTCGCAGCGTACAGGGCCAACTTGGGAGACCACCAACCTCAAACCCACACATGCGTGATCACTTGACCACGTCGGCCACGCCAAAGCCTGCACAGATACCTCGTGCCGATGGATTATGCGCATAGAAGATGCGCTCGCCCTGGGGCGTCTCCATGAACACCGGGTTGAATACCTTGGTACTGTTCCCCCGCCGCTGCCAAGCCTGCTTTGGCTCGATGAGTATCGTCGCGGGCCCCTTGACCCTGAAGCGCTTCATGTCAAGTTCAACGACGCCTATGCGCTGGAGGCCACCATCGGTGGCTGGGGACCGTGTGTTCCAACCGGCGAAGAGGACATAGGCATGGCCTTTGCGAAAGAAGATCGCCGGGTCAGCTTCCTCATATGAGTGCCAGCCCGCCCTGGGTTGCTCATCGAAGATCCATCCCAGATCCTCCCAGGGCCCCGCCGGATTCTCAGCGCGGGCCAGGCCCGCGAAGAGACTGTCGATGGACTTGTAGGTCGCGTAATAAAGGCCATCGGCTGGATTACGCCGGACGTGCCAGTCTGCAGCGCGGATACCGGTATGCTGCAGGCGCTGGTAAGGGCCGTCCCAACGATCAGCCACATAGTGGTCGGTCATGCCTGCGGTAACGTCGTAAACCCAGGCATGCCAGCGACCATCGGCTTGGAACACCGTCGGGAAGCGGCCGGGCAGTACTGACACCGGTACGGCTTGGGCCAAGCCGTCAACGGTCGTTGCTCGGCGAACCTTGGTGTCCCCCGTATCGAACTCGTGAGAAAACAACAAGTAATCATTGCCGTCCATGACGAGGTCGAACTCGTTGATCCCATGTTCGAGACAGAAAAGCTCACCGTGATCGGCGATCGCATCCGCGTTGCGGAATGGTTTCTGAGGTTCGCTACATCCCGATAACAGCGTAATCAGTAGCAAACCGAGGGTTTGTTTCTTCATTTGGGTCTCATTGTTGAAATAGGTGTCCACGACAGCCGAACAGCCAGGGGACGACTGGCAATCAACCATCGACCATTCACTCAGGCAACTAGCTCCACAGCAAAAGGCGGACCAGCTAGCAAATTGGCGGAATGCCTGGCCTGGTTCTCACGATCCAAACCTCAGCCCATCGTGCTGGGACTACCAGACCAACTACGGAGTCACGCCCGCAAGCCTTGCCAATCAAAGACTTGGCCAAGATGTCCCCTGCACACCGGAGCGACCGGTTCACCCCCGAAAATGACTTGGCGGCTGTCCGCTCCAGCGTTGAAAGGCATGGCGCAGGCTGGCGGTCTCGCTGAAGCCGAGCTCTTCGGCAATGCGGTAGATGGGGATATCGCCTTGCTGGAGCATCTCCTTGGCGCGGGTGAAGCGCAATTCGTCCAGCAGCTGCTGGTAGCTGGTCTGCTGTTGGGCCAGGTGTCGGCGCAGGCTGCGCGACGAGCAGTTCATCAACCGGGCCAGCTTCTCCAGCCCGGGCGGCGCCTGCAGGCGGGCAGCCAGCAGGCCGCGCACGCGCTCCAGCCAGGCCCGCCGAGCGGCGAACTCAACGTTCTGGCGACGGCATTGTTCGAGCATTTCCTTGTGCGTGACCGGGTCGGCCAGTGGCAGTCGTCGCGCCAGCCACGAGGTGTCGAAGCCGATGGCGCTGCTCTCCTCAGCGAACCGCACTGCGCAACCGAAGCCTCGCGCATAAGGCTTGGCCATGCCGGGACTGGCGGGATAATCCAGCCGCGCTGCTCGTAGCGGCAGCGGCTGGCCCAACAGGTCGGCGCAGATCACCTTGAGCGAACCCAGGCAGAGTTCTGTGTTGAAAGGTCGCAGCGCCTCGTCTTCACCATAGCCGCCAGCCACCAGCCAGGTCAGGTCGCCATCAGGCTCCAGAGTCAGGCGAAAGTAGGTGCCCAGCAGCACCGGATAGCTCAGGCCGATGCGCAGGGCCTCACCCAAGGTCGGCGCCGAAAGCATCGCGTAGCCCAGCAGGCCATAGGCGGATATTCGCGTGCGCAGGCCAAGCACCAAGCCCAGGGCAGGTTTCGGGGCCAGGCGCACGGCATTGGCGAAGACCAGTTGTTCTTGCTCAGGGTTGACCAGCCTCTGCAACTCGGCCAGGTCCTGCTCGCTGATGCCGGAACCGGCCAGCACATCGCAAGCGGCAATGCCCTGCTCGCGCAGCAAGGCGACGGTCAGGGCCGACATGTGCAGCGAGTTGAGCCAGGTGGCGCGGGAGAAATTCTGCTCCGGCATGGTTGGCGACCTATTGGATGGCTTCGGTCAGTTCCCGCTCCTGGCGCCGGTACGGAAAGACATCGATCACCTTGCCGCCACGAATGGCGTCCTGCAGGCTCTTCCAGTACTCGGCCTCATAGAGGTCGCCGTGAAGCTTGTTGAACAGGAGGCGCTGGCCCTTATCGGCAAACAGGAAGCGGGGGAACTCCTCGGGGAACACGTCGTTGGGCGCCACGGAATACCAGGGCTCGGACGACATTTCATCTTCCGGATAACGCGGCGGCGGAATAACGCGGAAGTTCACTTCGGTCAGAAAGCAGATCTCGTCGTAGTCGTAGAACACCACACGGCCGTGACGGGTGACGCCGAAGTTCTTCAGCAGCATGTCGCCGGGGAAGATGTTCGCCGCGGCCAGTTGCTTGATGGCCAGGCCGTAATCGTAGAGCGCTTCATGCACCTGGGCCTCGCTGGCGCTCTCCAGGTAAATGTTCAGTGGGGTCATCCGGCGCTCGGTCCAGCAGTGTCGGATCAGCACCACGTCGCCTTCCAGCACAACGGTGGAAGGGGCGACTTCCAGCAACTCGGCCAGGCACTCCGGCTCGAACTTGGATTTGGGAAAGCGAAAGTCGGCGAACTCCTGGGTATCAGCCATGCGCCCCACACGGTCGACGCTTTTCACCAGGCGGTACTTCTCGATAACCGTGTTGCGGTCAACCGTCTTGGCATGCGCGAAGCGATCCTTGATGACCTTGAACACGGTATTGAAGCCCGGCAGCGTGAACACGCTCATCACCATGCCACGCACCCCGGGCGCCATGATGAAGCGATCGTCAGTGTTGGCCAGATGGTTGATGAGGGCGCGGTAGAACTCCGACTTCCCGTGCTTGTAGAAGCCGATGGAGGTGTACAGCTCGGCGATGTGCTTGCCCGGCAGGATGCGTTTGAGGAAACCGACGAAATCCGCCGGGACCGGCACATCCACCATGAAATACGAACGAGTGAAGGAAAAGATGATCGACACATCTGCTTCATCGGTGATCACGGCATCGGCCTGGATCCCCTTGCCCTCGCGGTGCAGCAGCGGGATCACCAGGGGCCACTGCTCGTCACGAGTATAGATGCGCCCAACCAGGTAGGCGCCCTTGTTGCGGTACAGCGTGGAGCCGAACAGTTCGATGCACAGCTCCGGGTCCTTGCAGACCCAATCCGGCAGGTGCTCGCGCAACTGCGCCTCCAGCCGCTCCAAGTCCCCGGGGCGGTCGTCATAGGGCACATCGAAGCGATAATCGTCGAGGATCGCGCTCAGTGCCGCGTGCAGGCGCCCCTCGGGACGGTAGCAGCGGGTTTGTGGAGCCCGCTCATGGGCTCGCAGCGAAGGCCGGGTGGTGTGGATGAACATGCAGCCGTCACTGATCAGGTCATGGCTGAACAGGCTGCAGAAGATCGAGTTGTACCAGGTCTCGGACAACTCATCGTCATAGCGCAGGTCGATCAGGCTGATGTAGGCGCTCTTAACCAAGGGCCAGAGCTGCACATCCGACAACGCCTCGGCATCGAACGCTGCACGCAGGCGGGCGCTAACCTCGTTGACCTTGACTTCGTAGAGGGCGATACGCTCGGCGGCAGCGTGCTGGGTTTCCTGCCACTGCGCATGCTCGAAGCGAGCACGTGCGCCATCAGTGATCTGGCGGAAGTGCTCACGGTAGTCGTCGAAGCCTTCGAGGATCAGTCGCGCAATATTTTCTGCCGGCCATTGCTGCGCCATGGATTTGTCTCGGTTGCGGAACAGGAATGGCGAGCTTATCCAGAGGTGGGGATGAAAAAAAGCTCCGGCGGCGACGGGCCCATGAGCTGCATCCTCCACTGTGGGAGCGAACTCATTCGCGAAGGGCAGCAAAGCTGCCCCAACAAGCTTGAAGGGCAGGCCCGCGACCCGCTTTGCGAATCAATTCGCTACCAAAAACTGCACGCTCAGCCTATCTCCCGCTCCCGCAGATGCGCCTCCAGCATCTCGATGAACACCCGCACTTTGCGGGTGCGACGCCGATGGGCGAGGTAGAGGACATGCACCCAAGGCCCGAAGGCGTCGGGCTCCAGCAAGTACTCCGGCAGCAACCGCACCAGCTCGCCCCGCACCAGGTAGGGTGCGGCGCTCCACTGCGGGAGGAACTGCAGGCCCTGGCCGTCCAGCAGGCAGGCGAGGAGGAAGTCGTAGTTGTCGCTGGCCAGACGAGGCACCGGCTGGGGCACACGCATGCGCTGCTCACCCTGGCGTATCCACCAGAAGTGGCGGTTGAGCAAGGGATGGCGGAACACCAGCCAGTCGTGCTGATCGAAGTTTTCCAAGGTCACCAACCCTTTGCGCGAAAGGTAGGCCGGAGTGGCGCAGAGCAGGATGCGATTCTCGGTGAGGGGGCGGGCGATCAGTCCCGGCAGGTCGGTGGGGCCATCGCGCAGGGCCAAGTCGTAGCCACCATCGATCAGGTCGACGAAGGCGTCGTTCAAGTCCACTTCGAGGCGCACCTGGGGATGCTCGCGCATGAAGCGACAGCAGACCTCGTTGAGGAAAGCGGGCCCGAAGGATGGCGGCGCGGTGAGTCGCAAGTTGCCACGCAGCTCGCGCTGCAACTGATCCACCTCCTCTCCCGCCAGTTGCAGCTGCATCAGCACCTGGCGCGCACCTTCCAGGTAGATGTGCCCGGCTTCGGTCAGGGCCATGCGCCGAGTGGTGCGTTCGAACAGGCGCACGCCCAGTTCGCCCTCAAGGTGCCCTACCGCCTTGGTCAGGGCCGAGGGTGTCTTGCCCAGTTGCTCGGCAGCACGGCTGAAGCTGCCGCGCTCGGCGGTGGCGACGAACATGGTGAGCGCGCTGAGCTTGTCCATTCATCTGTTCCAGATCGGCACAAAAGTTGTGCGAAAGATAGCATTCTACCGCACGGCCGGCTTGGTTAGGCTCAGCGTCATACCAACAAGAACAGGAAACACCCGATGAGAACGTTTGTTCCCACCCTGATCGCCGCCGCGCTGGCCTGTTCCTCAATGGAAAGCATAGCCGCGGTGGATCTTATCTTTCACAACGCCAAGCTCTACACCGCCGAACCCGGGCAGCCCCTGCAGCAGGCCGTGGCGGTGGAGGACGGCAAGATCCGCGCGGTCGGCAGCGATGTCGACGTGCTGAAGTTGAAAGAAGCCGGTACCCAGGTGGTCGACTTGGACGGCAAGGTGCTTATGCCGGGCTTTGTCGATTCCCACTCCCACGCGGTCATGGGCGGCCTGGAACTGGCCTCGGCTAACCTCAACACCCAGCTCATCCCCATGGCCGAACTGGAACAACGCCTGCGCCAGTGGCGCGCGGACGGCAAGGCGAAGCATGGCGAGATCCTCAGCGTCGGCGGCCTGCCGTCTGCCTACTGGAGCCAGGTGGCGGAGTTCGAGCAACGCTTCAACCAGGGCGAGTGGGCCGAAGTGCCGATCGTCTTCGTCGGCTGGGACCACCACACCGGCTGGGCCAACCAGGCCATGCTCAAGCGCGCCGGCATCGACGCCGCTACGGTCAAGGCACTCAAGGGTGAGCAACTGGCGACCATCGGCCACCACGAGGACCAACGCCCCAACGGATTCCTCGCCGATGCCGGCCTGGACCCGGTGCTGGCGCAATTCCCGCCAGCCACCGCCAAGCAGTTGCTGGATGCCGGACGCGCCGCCCTGCAATACAACCTCAGCCTCGGCATCACCGCCTGGATGGACCCGGCGGCCAACGCTGCGCCGGGCGAGCCGCTGTTCGACTTCAAGCCCACCGCGCAGACTCTCGGCATCCTCCCGGTGTACAAGGCCATGGCGCAGCAAGGCGAATTGACCGCCCATGTCGCCGCGCTGCTGGTGGCGCATCCAAAGAGCACGCCGGCCGACCTGGACACCCTGGAGAAGGTGCGCCAGCAGTTCCAGGGCCTGCCCAACCTGAGCCTGCCGGGGATCAAGATCTTCGCCGACGGCGTGCCCGAGTACCCGGCGCAGACTGCGGCGCTGCTGGAGCCGTACAAGAACTCGAATAAGTCCGGCGAACTGCTGATCGACCCGGCGCACTTCGGCGAGCTGATCAGCGCGGCGGATGCCCGAGGCTGGCTGGTGCACGTCCATGCCATCGGCGACCGCGCGGTGCGCGAGTCCCTCAATGGCATCGAGCAGGCCCGCCGCGACCGGCAGAGCGGCATTGCGCACTCCATCACCCACCTGCAGCTGGTCAACCCCAAGGAATTCGCCCGCTTCAAGCCGCTGGGCGTGATCGCCTCCATGCAGCTCTACTGGGCCAGTGCCGATGACGCCACCTTGGACCTGGTGCAGCCCTACGTCAGCGCCATGGCCTTCCAGTACCAGTACCCGGCCCGCTCACTGCTGAAGAACGGCGCCACCCTCGCCGGCGCCAGCGACTGGCCAGTGACCACTCCCGAGCCGTGGAAGGCCATCTACCAGGCGGTCAGCCGCAAGGGACCGAAGGGCGTGCTAAACGCCGCCGAGGGCATCGACCGCGAAACCATGTTCCAGGCCTACACCCTCAACGCCGCCCGCACCATCGGCCTGGACAAGCAGATCGGCTCCCTTGCCCCCGGCAAGCAGGCCGACCTGATTCTCCTCGACCGCGATGTGTTCCAGGTCGAGCCCGACGCCCTGCGCGACACCCGGGTGCTCAAGACCTGGTTCGCCGGCCGCGAAGTCTTCAACGCTGATCTCTAAGCACTAGAAACCCCAGCTCCGCACTCAGCTCCCGCTTCCTGGCCGGGGCCGGGCGGAGCCTTGCCCGCACTTGCCAGAACAATCACAACACCGGGAACCACCATGCGCCGTATCACGCTCCTCGCCCTGATCCTGACCCCAATCGCCTGCCAGGCCGTGCAACTCTCCGACAACTTCGCCCTGCAGATCGACCTGAACCTGGCCAGCGACTACCGCACCCGCGGCATCTCCCAGACCCAGAACGATCCGGCGGCCCAGGTCGGCGCCACCCTGCTCCACAGCAGTGGCCTGTATACCGGGGTCTGGACCTCGAATGTCGACTTCGGTTTCGGTCTCAAGACCCGCCAGGAAGTGGACTATTACGCCGGGTGGTACTGGCAGGCCAGCGACGATGTGAACCTGGACCTCGGCTACATCAAGTACAGCTACCCGAAGGAAGGCCAGTTCAACCAGAGCGAGGTCTACGCCATCCTCGGCGCCTATGGCTTCAAGCTCGCCGCCCAGTACTCCGGCGACGCGAAGAACCTGTTCGGCGAAAAGCAGGACACGCTCTACAGCTACGTCAGCTACGAAACCGCCCTGCCCCTGGATCTGGGCCTTAAGCTGCGCTACGGGCGCAACGACTTCAAGGACCCGCTGTTCTGGTCCACCGGCGGCACCAGCTCCGACGACTACCACGAGTGGGAAGCCAAGCTGACCCGCGATTTCGCCGGCGTAACCTGGGGCCTCGCCTACATCGACACGGACCTGTCCGAATCCGAATGCGCCAGCTACTACGGCTTCACCGATGTCTGCAGCGCGACCTGGGTGGCCAGCGTGAGCAAATCGTTCTAGCTCCCCCTGTGCACGTTGGCGCAGAGCCGAAGGCGAAGCGCCACAGGCTGTCACTTGAGGTGACTGGCGAGCAGCCATGTAGGTTGGGCTGAGTTATACGAAGCCCAACGGACCAAGGCATGGAATGGCGCCGGGCCGAGTTGGGTTTCACTGCGCTCAGACCTGCGCGGCCCGCACCGACCTACGGAGCCGGTGCGTTGTAACTGTGCCGCCAATTTGAAGGCAAGTTGTAGATTGCGCCGCCCGCCAGGCGGCGTCATCGTGCGCGCTCCCCCTGCAAGGAGCGTCCCATGAAACCCGCCGATCTCATCCGCCTGCTCAGCCTCGCAGCCATCTGGGGAGCCAGTTTCCTGTTCATTCGCCTGCTGGTGCCGGATATCGGCGCCCTGCCGACAGCCTTTCTACGCGTACTGCTCTCCGGTATCGGCCTACTGGTGATTCTCGCCGTGCTCCGCAGCCAGTGGGATTTTCGCGGCAAACTGGGCAAGACCCTGGTGATTGGCATCGTCAGCTCGGGTGTGCCTGCCGCCATGTACGCCCTGGCCGCGCAAGTGCTGCCGGCTGGATATTCGGCGATCCTCAATGCAACGACGCCATTAATGGGTGTCCTGATCGGCGCGCTGTTCTTCAGCGAGAAGCTGACCGGCGCCAAGGCTGGTGGTGTGTTGATGGGGCTGGCCGGGGTCGCCGTGCTGACCCGGACGGGTCCGGTGGCGTTTGACCAGGATCTGCTATGGGGCGCTGCCGCCTGCCTGCTGGCCACCACCTGCTACGGCTTCGCCGGCTTCATGACCAAACGCTGGATCACCGAGGCCGGCGGCATGGACAGCGGCCTGGTAGCCCTTGGTTGCCAGATCGGCGCCACATTGTGCCTGGTGCCGGCTTTCATCTGGAGCGCCCCAGGCATGCCACTGGCACCACTGCTCGATATGAAGGTCTGGCTGTCGCTGGCGGCGCTGGGTTTCGTCTGTACCTCGTTTGCCTACATCCTCTACTTCCGCCTGATCGCCAATGTCGGGCCGGTCAAGACCATGACGGTCACCTTCCTGATTCCGCCCTTCGGCGTGTTCTGGGGTGTGCTGCTGCTAGACGAATCGCTGTCGATGGCCCACCTGCAAGGTGGTGTGTTGATCGCCCTGGCGTTATGGCTGGTGCTCAAGCCGGCGCCGGTAGCGGCGGCGACTGCACGCTCGGTTTAGGGACGAAGGGATAAGCGATGTGCAACCCCTCAGGTGCCGAGCGATGCCTGAGGGGCTGTCCCGATCTTACTGTTGCAGTTCCTGTTCGCCGAACAGACCGTCGAACAGCATGCTCGACAGGTAACGCTCACCCGAGTCGGGCAGGATCACCACGATGGTCTTGCCCTGCATCGACGCATCCTCAGCCAGGCGTACGGCGGCTGCCATGGCTGCGCCACCAGAAATACCGCTGAGAATGCCCTCTTCGCGCATCAGGCGCAGAGCCATGGCCTTGGACTCCTCATCGTTGACCTGCTCGACCCTGTCGACGATGGACAGATCGAGGTTCTTCGGCACGAAGCCGGCACCGATCCCCTGGATCTTGTGCGGACTGGGCTTTACCTCCTCACCCGCCATGGTCTGGCTGATCACCGGCGAGCTGATCGGCTCCACCGCCACAGACAGGATCGGCTTCCCGCAGATCTTCTTGATATAGCGAGAGACACCCGTAATGGTGCCGCCGGTACCAACCCCCGCGACCAGTACATCGATGGCGCCATCAGTGTCATTCCAGATTTCCGGGCCGGTAGTCTTTTCGTGGATCGCCGGGTTGGCCGGGTTCTCGAACTGCTGCAGCAGCAGGAACTGCTCGGGATCGGTGGTGACCAACTCATTGGCCTTCTCGATCGCGCCCTTCATGCCCTTGGCCGGCTCGGTGAGCACCAGCTCGGCGCCCAGCGCCTTGAGTACCTTGCGACGTTCCAGGCTCATCGAGGCGGGCATGGTCAGGACCAGTTTGTAGCCACGGGCAGCCGCGACGAACGCCAGGCCGATACCGGTGTTGCCGGAAGTAGGCTCGACGATGGTCATGCCAGGCTTCAGACGGCCGGACTCCTCAGCGTCCCAGATCATGCTGGCGCCAATGCGGCACTTCACCGAATAGGCCGGGTTACGGCCCTCCGTCTTGGCGAGGATGGTCACGCCCTTGGGCCCCAGGTGGTTGATCCTGACCAGAGGCGTGTTGCCGATGGATTGCGAATTGTCAGCGAAGATACGGCTCATGGCGGATTCCTTCTCATGCCTGAAAAACGCCAAGCCTATGTCGGCGCCGAGGGGAGCGTCCAGCGTCTTGGCGCCTTCAGTCGCGAGGTGACCCACCATTCAGTGACTGAATGAAGGTTCTGCGTTCACAGTCGACCGGCGCGCAAGTTATAGTCAGGTTTTCCCAAATATTGAACCGCCCGGTTTCGTACCGAGGCGCCCGAGTTCGAGGATTCCCTGATGAAGTTCGAAGGCACCCAGTCCTACGTCGCCACCGATGATCTGAAGCTCGCGGTGAACGCCGCCATCACCCTGCAGCGCCCGCTGCTGGTCAAGGGCGAACCGGGTACTGGCAAGACCATGCTGGCCGAGCAACTGGCCGAGGCCTTCGGCGCCAAGCTGATCACCTGGCACATCAAGTCCACCACCAAGGCACACCAGGGCCTGTACGAATACGATGCCGTGAGCCGCCTGCGCGACTCCCAGCTCGATTCCGACAAGGTCCACGACGTTCGCAACTACATCAAGAAAGGCAAGCTGTGGGAGGCCTTCGAGGCTGAAGAGCGCGTCATCCTGCTGATCGACGAAATCGACAAGGCCGACATCGAGTTTCCCAACGACTTGCTGCAGGAACTCGACAAGATGGAGTTCTACGTCTACGAGACCAACGAAACCATCAAGGCCAAGCAGCGCCCGATCATCATCATCACCTCGAACAACGAGAAGGAGCTGCCGGATGCATTCCTGCGCCGCTGCTTCTTCCACTACATCGCCTTCCCGGATCGCGAGACCCTGCAGAAGATCGTCGACGTGCACTACCCGAGTATCAAGGCCGAGCTGGTTTCCGAAGCGCTGGACGTATTCTTCGACGTGCGCAAGGTGCCGGGCCTGAAGAAGAAGCCCTCCACCTCCGAGCTGGTGGACTGGCTCAAGCTGCTGATGGCCGACAACATTGGCGAAGCCGTACTGCGTGAACGCGACCCGACCAAAGCCATCCCGCCGCTCGCCGGCGCCCTGGTGAAGAACGAGCAGGACGTGCAGCTGCTCGAGCGCCTGGCCTTCATGAGCCGCCGCGCCAGTCGCTGAAGCTGAACAATCCATCGCCGTAGGAGCGAGCTTGCTCGCGAAGCCGTTCGCCCGTGTTCGCGAGCAACTCCTACGAGACAAGCGTATTGGGAGAGGGTGTAGCCATGAATAGCGGCAGCTGCCTGTGCGGCGCGGTGACGTACGAGATCGACGCGCCGATCAAATCCGCCACCCATTGCCATTGCAGCCAATGCCGCAAGGGGCACGGCGCGGCCTTCGCGACCTATGGCAATGTCCGCCGCAAGGACTTCCGCTTCACCCAGGGCCAGGAGTCGGTGGCCGAGTACCACTCATCCCCTGGCGTGACCCGCACCTTCTGCAAGCACTGCGGCTCCAACCTCCAGTGGTTCGCCGAGCATCCTTATCCCGAATGGCTCTCCGTGGCCCTGGGCACCCTGGACACACCGCTGGGCGAGATCCCGCAGAAGCATATCTACCCGGAATCCAAGGCGGCCTGGTACGCGATCGCCGACGGCTTGCCGCAGGAGCCACGCTCCTAGCGCTTCACACAAATAAATAGATGAGGGTGCAGCCATGCTGCTCAACCTGTTCAACGAAATGCGCGCGGCCAAGGTTCCGGTCTCGGTGCGCGAGCTGCTCGACCTGATCAACGCGTTGAAGCACAACGTGGTGTTCGCCGATATGGACGAGTTCTACTTCCTCGCCCGCACGGTCCTGGTCAAGGACGAGCGCCATTTCGACAAGTTCGACCGCGCCTTCAGCGCCTACTTCAAAGGCCTGGAGAAGCTTGACGATTATCTCCAGGCACTGATCCCGGATGAATGGCTGCGCAAGGAGTTCGAGCGCATGCTGACCGACGAGGAAAAGGCGCAGATCCAGACCCTGGGTGGCCTCGATAAACTGATCGAGGAGTTCAAGAAGCGCCTGGAGGAACAGAAGGAGCGCCATGCCGGCGGCAACAAGTGGATCGGCACCGGCGGGACCAGCCCCTTTGGCTCCGGCGGCTTCAACCCCGAAGGCATCCGCGTGGGCGACGCTGGCAAGCGCCAGGGCAAGGCAGTCAAGGTCTGGGACCAGCGCGAATACAAGAACCTCGACGACCAGGTGGAACTCGGCACCCGCAACATCAAGGTCGCCCTGCGCCGCCTGCGCAAGTTCGCCCGCGAAGGCGCGGCGGAAGAACTCGACCTCGAAGGCACCATCGACCACACCGCCAAGGACGCCGGCCTGCTCAACATCCAGATGCGCCCCGAACGGCGCAACACGGTGAAGCTGCTGCTCCTGCTGGACATCGGCGGTTCGATGGACGCCCACGTGAAGGTCTGCGAAGAGCTGTTCTCGGCCTGCAAGACCGAGTTCAAGCACCTGGAGTACTTCTACTTCCACAACTTCATCTACGAATCGATGTGGAAGAACAACTTGCGCCGTACCTCGGAACGTACCGCCACCCTGGACGTACTGCACAAGTACGGCCCGGACTACAAAGTGGTCTTCGTCGGGGACGCCGCCATGGCGCCCTATGAAATCACCCAGGCCGGCGGCAGCGTCGAGCACTGGAACGAGGAGCCGGGCTACGTCTGGATGAAACGCTTCGTGGAGAAATACAAGAAGCTCATCTGGATCAACCCCTACCCCAAAGACACCTGGAACTACACCGCCTCCACCAACATCGTCCGCGAGCTGATCGAAGACCGGATGTACCCGCTGACGCTGAGCGGACTTGAAGACGGGATGAAGTTCCTCTCCAAATGAAAACGGGCCCTGCGGGGCCCGTGTTTGTTTAGGGGTTCTGGCGTTGCTTTACGAGGCAACGCGCGGTTGAACGAGCTTGCCGATGCAGGCGGGTCCGTGCCCTACACCTATTTCTGCTGTTTGCTGCCTTTGATGTTGCCGGCAACCCCGCCGGCGACGGCACCGATCGCCGCGCCGGTCCATCCACTGCCGCCGGCGATTGCAGCAATGCCGGCGCCGGCCGCAGCACCGATGGCCGCGCCGCTCATCGTCCCCTGCTGCTGGGGGGTCATCGAAGTGCAGCCAATCACACTCACAGCAGTGAGGGCTGCGGCAATTGATAGGAACCGCTTCATGTTCATCTCCGTTACCTGTTCTGCTGCAGGCCAGGCAAGACCATCTCAAACCAGATGGTCTCGATGACGGGTCGTTTTACACGGTCGGGATTGGAGGCGTACCACTGGTTTAGCCCTTCGCGCACACTGTCGAGCGTGTGACCCTTCAGCCCTCTGCTGAAACGCGGGATCAAGCTCTGCTCATCAGACGGCGGCTTCGCCTCATAGTAGGCCGCCTCCACCTGGTAGGCGTTGGCGATGCCGATGAGATAGGCCTTCTTCAGTTGCTCCGACGACTGCATCCATTGCTCGCCGGTGATCATGGGCACCTCGCCGGCGCGGGCATTTCCCGATGCCGTCGCCAGGGTCAAGCATGCGGCCAATGCCAGCGTGCCCAATCGCAATATCCGCATCGTCTCCCCTCCTCACTAGACTGAGCCTCGACACCTAAGCGTAGCCTGCACCGGCAGTCCTGCGTCGCCTCACCGGATAGCGCTTCGAACCAGTCGAGAACACCGGATTTACATCGCGCTCCCGCCGGGCCCAGATGCCAATGCCAAGGCGAAAGCCCGGGCTACTGCAGTCAACGAGAGACGATGCTGGTCAGGTGTTGATGTTCGATGCGGTAGGGCCTGCGGAGGGGAGTGACAACCTGGCTCATTCGTCCCCTGCTCGGAAACGACACTTGAACCAAGAGCGTATCCCCCTTCCTGGCAACAGCAAGTCTAGTCGAGGGCATACCAGACGTGAGAAAGAGGAACGGGGAAAGCCGTTCTTGGCTGGCTCGTCATTTAGGTACCTGCATCGGCACGCATAGCCAAGACTCGTCCATCTGTCTCCGCTCTCTGCCGGTCGTGCCTACGACGTGCGTTGGCCAAACCGAACACAAATGGGCGCCAGGAAAGTAACTCGAACAACCAACGGGGGCTCAGTCGTCTCCGGGCCAAAGTGCAGAAAGGGGAATCGCATCATCCGCAACCGGTCGCCAAAGGAGCCGACTAAAATCCCCTCGCAAGTACGACATCAAAAACACCACGCCGCACCTTGCCATCCTGTTTCAAATCAATCACCAGCGATGGTTTCAGGCCCGCCCAGGGATCGTCGGCAATGAAGGGGTCGCCCTTGAAATAAAGCTGCGTCGTAACCGGCACATGCAGCGATTCCATGACTCGCATGTGGATGTGCGCGGGGCGCGTCATACCCGCATATTTCTCGAGCCCCGGGAGATTGGGCGGGATCGGGTATCGGCCAGGCACAATCGTCTCGATCTCGTATTGCCCCTTTTCATTCGTGTACAGCATTCCCCGCAAGTTGAAGGTGCTGGCCTCGGTGAAATTGCCTGGCTTGTTGGTGTCATATAAGCCAGCCGCATTCGCTTGCCACACTTCAATCAATGCTCCGGGGAGGGGCATAGCGCAGTCAGAACTGAACACCGTACCTGTCAGGACGAGCCTGTCACCGGGTTCACCGAGGCTTGCCAGTTGGGTGCGAAAGGGAGCCCCGAACCGATAGTACGGACCGATGATATCGGATTGCGTGGGATGACAGAGTTGCTTGGCAGCCAGCATGGGCCGAGCCAGAAGTGCGCTTCCTACGATCACCGCACTCCCCTGCAGGAACACCCGCCGAGGAATGGCCAAAGCCGGATTAACAATCGGCGCCTTGCTCATGCTTGCCTCCTGTTCGGATATTCGCCCGCGATAGACAAATACGGTTAAGCGGCATGCCATGTAACGAATCGGGTTGCGATGGCGTGCCGTATGGCGTTCCTGGCCGTCCTGCTGTCCTTATCTAGCCTAGAGCCGGTGGTGGCAAACGCGAATTTACTGAGTGAAATTGCCCCTTCAGGTCATCCGTGATTCGGCGCGTGGTGAGAGGGTTGGCCAGTCTTCCCTCACCCCCGCCCTTCTCCCGCGGGGAGAGGAGAGACTCGTGCCGGATGCCGATCAGTACATCGAAGCATCCGTAGAATGTGGTTGAGCGCAGCGATACCCTTTCCACGGGTGAGCTGCCTGGCGGTTTGAAAACAGGCCCTGCTGGACGCGTTCTGGCAGGTTTGCGCTAGCTTTCGCCAGAAATAGACTCTCGAGCCAAGAGCCTAGTAGGAGCGCGCTTACTCGCGAAAAGGTCCGGTTCGCGGGCAAGCTCGCTCCTACACTGAATGCAGCCAGTTGCAACACTTGACTGGGGCAGAACCAATCCATTGGCGCCGATAGGACATTGCCCACAATCGTCCGGCTCAGCGCCAATGCCGTTCCTGCACTTTGCGGCTACGCCCGCCGCTGATGGCCCACCCCAGCAGCACAAATTGGCTTTCGACCAGCCAGGCCAGCAATAGCCCGGCGCCAAGGCCCCAGGCAATGGCCTCGGGCGCCAGCAGCACCTGATAGTTGTAAGCGGCCAGGGTTTCCTTGCGCAGTTCGGGGTCGGCGCCGAGCACAACATGCCAGGCGCGCAGATACCAGGGCCCCTGCATGGCCCGCCACTCCCGCTCCAGCAGCTGGGCTCGGCTGACGAGGCTGGACACACTCTGGGCATCGCTACGCATCACCGGGTCGTCGCTAACCCGGTAATGGGCTACCAGCGCATCCAGGTCACCCTTGAAGAAGCGCTTGGCCGTTGCGCGAAAGCCCTTCAGGCCCTGCTCCGCCTCCAAGCGATGGGCCTCGACGCGCTTGGCGTAATCGTCGATGAAACCGGGCACCTGCACCCCGACCAGCAGGCCGAAGGTGAACAGGATGAGGCGCAAATAGCTTCTGAACATTCCCTGTCCTCCTCGGGACTCAGGTTTGACCCTGGGCAACGATCTCGCCACGGCGCCAGAGGATCCACTCGCCCGGCTGGTAGAGCGACCAGGTTTCGTTGTCAGTCAGAGGCTCAGTGGCGATGACGGTCACCACATCGTTCGGCGTGGTCTCGGCCTGGAAGTCGACGGTCAGGTCGGCATCCTTGAGCCGTGCGGGACCGAAAGGCGCACGGCGGGTGATATGAGCGAGCTTGGTCGAGCAGAAACTGAACAGCCAGTCGCCGTCGCTGAGCAGGCAATTGAATACGCCCTTCTGACGGAGTTCGAAGCAGACCTGGACCAATACAGGCAGCAGGATCTCCGCCATCACCGGCCCCGGAAAGGCGCTCCGGACCCGATTCAACAGGTTGCAGAAAGCGGCTTCACTATCGGTATCGCCCACCGGCCAGTAGAACCCCTGGGGCGGCTCGAAGCCCTCCAGTTGGCCGTTATGCGCAAAACACCAGTTGCGCCCCCAGAGCTCCCGCACGAAGGGATGGGTGTTGGACAGGCAGACCTTTCCGACGTTGGCCTGGCGGATGTGGCCGATCACCGTTTCGCTCTTGATCGGATAGCGCTGCACGAGCCGCGCCACCTCGGATTCGACGCTGGCGGCCGGGTCCTGGAACAGCCGCAGCCCGCGGCCTTCATAGAAGCCGATGCCCCAACCGTCACGATGCGGCCCGGTGCCACCTCCGCGCTGCATCAGGCCGGTGAAGCTGAAGACGATATCGGTGGGGACATTGGCGCTCATGCCAAGCAATTCGCACATGGTTCAGGACTCTAGCTTCAAGGCATTCTTCAGTTGTTCGGCTTCACGCTCCAGCCGTGCTTGCAGCCTGTCCCGACCAAACGGCAGGAAACGCGTGAGAGCCCGCCAGAGCAGGCCGACCAGGTCGCCTCGCTCCCGCGGAATCAGGTGCAGGTGCAGATGGGGCACATGCTGGTTGGCGGCCGGGCCGTCGTTGATCAGCAGGTTGATGCCGTGTCTGCCATAGCCGGCCCATTGCAACGCCTTAGCGATCTTGTCGGCGCAGGCCAGCAGGCGCTCGCGGGTATCGACGGAAAGGTCTAATAGGCGGGGAGCATGCTCGCGCGCCACGATGAGCACATGGGCCGGGCGAAGTGGGTAGATGTCGAGAAGCACCAGGAAGTGCTCGTCTTCATACAGCAGGTGAGTCGGCAGTCTGCCGGCGGCGATGGCGCAGAACACGCAGTCCATGGGCGTTCCTTCTGTTGGATGGCTCATGCTGAACGCGTAAGGAAGCGGGCGCAATAGCGCCCGCTGTATCAAAGCCTCGGCTCGATGCGCAAACGACGATCGCCGTTCTCGTCGATGCGGGTATCCACGCCGGGCGCGTGGTCACGCTCCTGCATCATTTCACGCAGCGTGGGCTCACCGTCAGCCTGATCAGCTGCCTGGCGCTCAGCACGGCGGGCCTGGAGCTTGCGCTCGATCGGCCAGCGCAGGCTGGCGAAGACCAGGTAAAGGGTTAGGCCGATGATGCTGTACATGGTCAAGTCCAGCGCGGCCTTCCAGGCGTTGTTGCCGACCTTGAAGAGCAGATCCAGGGCCGTGATGGCGATGGCCGGGGCGAAAAGATCCTTCGCCGGGTCGACGATCGTAGGCGTCAGCAACAGCACCGCCACCAGCAGCCGCAGGGGCTCACGCAACCAACGCCACATCCAGCCGGTCAGGCGGAACCAGACCAACAGGCAGCCGAGTGCGGCGAGTCCGTAGGCGGCCCAGGCGAGGAGATAGTCGTTTTCAGTCATTGGCGTCCGTGGCATGGCTGGCAAAAGGGCGCTTATGATAACGGCTTTTCCTGGCTCCGGCGCCCCCGCCGACGTCCGGAACCTCCCTGCCCTCGAGAGTACACATGCCCGAAGCCCCCATTGCCCGTATCGAACCCGGTGACGACCCCTACCGCTGGTTGGAACAACGTGACGCCCCGGAGGTACTTGCCTACCTGGAAGCAGAGAACGCATGGATGGAGTCCGAACTGGCCGGGCAGGCGGAGCTGCGCGAAAACCTGTTTCAGGAGATCAAGGGCCGCATCCGCGAAACCGACCTGTCGCTGCCCGTGCCATGGGGGCCCTGGCTCTACTACCAGCGCACCACCGCCGGCGACGAATACCCACGCCATTACCGCTGCCCGCGCCCTGCAGACGGCAGCCTGACAATCGACGTCGGCGCAGAGCAGCTGTTGCTGGACCCCAATGAGCTGGCGGCCGGTGGCTTCCTCTCGATCGGTGCCTTCAGCATCAGTCCGAACCACGCCCGCTTGGCATACAGCCTGGATACCAGTGGCGATGAGGTGTATCAACTGTTCGTCAAGGAGCTGGGCAGCGGCGAAATCCATGCCCTGCCCTTCGAGCACTGCGACGGCAGCATGACCTGGGCCAACGACAGCCAGACCCTGTTCTTCGGCGAGCTGGACGAGACCCACCGACCCCATCGCCTGCATCGCCATCGCCTGGGCAGCGCAACCGCCGACGCAATCTTCGAGGAGCGCGACGGTCGATTCTTCCTGAGCTGCTACCGCGCGAGCTCCGAGCGTCAGTTGATCCTGCTGCTGAACAGCAAGACCACTAGCGAGGCGTGGGTGCTGGATGCCGACACGCCAGAGGCTGAGTTCCGCTGCCTGGCGCCACGGGAGGAAGGCCACGAGTATTACGTTGACCACGGCAAGCTGGCAGGCGACTGGCACTGGTTCATCCGCAGCAACCAGACCGGCATCAACTTCGCCCTGTACCGGGCCGCCGAAGCCACACCGACCCGCGAGCATTGGCAAGAGCAGATCGCCCACGACGAGGCGCGGATGCTTGAAGGCGTCAGCCTCAACGTCGGCGCCTTCGTTCTCAGCCTGCGCGAAGGCGGCCTGCCGATCATCGAAGTGCACCCCGAAGGCGCATCCGCCTACCCTGTCCAGCTGCCGGATGCTGCCTACAGCCTTTACGTCCAGGACAGCTTGGAGTTCGACAGCCCGGTGATCCGCCTGCGCTACGAGGCGCTCAATCGCCCGGCGCAAGTGCGTCAGCTGGAACTGGTTGGCGGCGCTCAGCTGGTGCTCAAGGAAACTCCGGTCGAAGGTCCCTTCGATGCCGACGCCTACGTCAGTCAGCGCCTCTGGGCGACCGCCGTCGATGGCACGCGCATCCCCATCAGCCTGGTCGCTCGACGCGAAGTGCTGGGCACGCCCGCGCCGCTTTACCTCTATGGCTACGGTGCCTACGGCGAGAGCCTCGACCCCTGGTTTTCCCATGCCCGCCTGAGCCTGCTGGAGCGCGGTTTCGTCTTCGCCATCGCGCACGTCCGCGGCGGCGGTGAGTTGGGCGAGGCCTGGTACCGTGCGGGCAAGCTGGAGAACAAGACCAATACATTCGGCGACTTCATCGCCTGTGCCGAACATCTGATCGCCCGGGGCTACACCACTGCTGCCCAGTTGGCAGTAAGCGGTGGAAGTGCAGGCGGCCTGCTCATCGGCGCGGTGCTCAACCAGCGCCCTGAGCTGTTCGCTGCCGCCATCGCCGAGGTGCCTTTCGTCGACACCCTCAACACCATGCAGAACCCCGACCTGCCCTTGACTGTCACCGAGTATGACGAATGGGGCGACCCAGCCGAACCGGATGTTTTCGAGCGGATTCGCGCTTACGCCCCCTATGAGAACGTACGCGCCCAGGCCTATCCGGCCCTGCTGGTGGTGGCCGGCTACAACGACAGCCGGGTGCAGTACTGGGAAGCTGCCAAATGGGTGGCCAAGCTGCGCGCGACTCGGACCGATGATCACCCGCTGCTGCTCAAGACCGACCTCGGCGCCGGTCATGGTGGCATGAGCGGCCGCTACCAGGCACTGCGCGATGTGGCCCTGGAATACGCCTTCCTGATCAAGGTACTGGGGCTGCCGGAACGCTGATCAGGGGTTGCCGGTAGAGGTCCCCAGCCCTTTGCTATTGCGCTCCTGGCGCTCCTCCAACAGCGGGATAGAGCTGTCCCGCTGCTCCAGGGAGTCGTTCAGTCGACGCAGGTTCTGGGAGTCGTTCTTGAGCATGGGGGGATTGCCACGTTGGGGGGCCGGCGTCATCACGGTGCGCGGCGTCACCTTCGGGAACGGCTGAGGCGTTGCGCTACCGGGCCTCGCCCCCGGCACCGACACTGGCTGCTGCGCCTGGGCGATGCCCACCATCAGCGCCACGAACGCCAGCGCACAACGAGTGGATTGCTTGACCACAAGCCGACTCCCGAGCGTTGAACTTTTGTTCAGTCTAGGCCCGCCATCCAGATTCTTAGCGGCCAAGCGACGGGTAGCCTGCGATCTGCCGAGCGGGGTCTAGACTTTCTTCAGAACCCGGTCGTTGGAGCACAGTGAATGGGCAGCGATAAGCCGACATCCTCTCCGAGCAAGCTGGACAGGCTGCTCGAAGAAGAGCGCAAGCGTCGTGAGCACAGTTACCGCGAGCAGGCGCTGAAGCTCTACCCCTGGGTTTGTGGCCGTTGCGGTCGCGAATTCAGCGGCAAGCGCTTGAGTGAACTCACCGTCCACCATCGCGACCACAACCATGACAACAATCCACCCGACGGTTCCAACTGGGAGCTGCTCTGCCTTTACTGCCATGACAACGAGCACTCCCGCTACACCGATCAGCAATGGCACAGTGAAGAACAACCCGGTGCCCGCCCGGCCCCGCGCACCACCTACAAGGCCTTCGCCGCCATCGGCGACCTGTTGAAGAGCAAGGAATAGCCTGGTAACTGGCCGTTCGGTAAACGACCGTTGAAGAACGCAGGCGAGGCAGGCAAGACAAGGCAGAAACGGTCGAAAAGCGGAGTTTGCGTGCTGTATATGAACCTTTGAGACGCCGCGTCCCGGACCGGTTTTAACGCAGCATTGCCAACGCAGGCAGTTTTCCAACGGCCTGCAAACGGATCCGCAAGGAGATCACAATGAAGATCCTGATGGTACTGACCTCCCACGACCGCCTGGGCGACACTGGCCACAAGACCGGTTTCTGGCTAGAGGAATTCGCCGCGCCCTACTTTGCGTTCCGCGATGCCGGCGCCGAGGTGGTGCTCGCCTCGCCTCGAGGCGGCAAGCCGCCGCTCGATCCGAAAAGCGATGACCCGGCCGCGCAGACCGAGGCCACGCACCGTTTCAACGAGGATGACGAAGCCCGTCGAGCACTGGCCAATACCTTGAGGCTCGACACACTGGTGCCGTCCGATTTCGACGCCGTGTTCTATCCCGGCGGCCATGGCCCGCTCTGGGACCTGGTCGACGACCCCCACTCCATCGTGATGATCGAATCGCTCTACGCCGCGGGCAAACCTGTAGGCGCCGTGTGTCATGCCCCGGCCGTCCTGCTCAACGCCAAGGCCCCGGACGGCGCGCCGCTGGTGCAGGGCAACGCCGTGACCGGATTTGCGAACTCGGAGGAAATCGCGGTGGGGCTGGCAGAGGTGGTGCCCTTCCTGCTCGAGGACGAGCTCAAGGCCCAGGGCGGCCACTATTCCAAGGTGGCAGACTGGCAGCCGCACGTGGTGGCTGACGGCAACCTGGTGACCGGTCAGAACCCTGCTTCATCCGAACCTGCGGCCGCGGCCTTGCTGGAGTTGCTGAACCGGTAATGACACAGCAGATCCAGATAGCCTTTGTAGGAGCGAACTTGCTTGCAAACGGGCGCGGTTGGTTGCCTTCGCGAGCAAGCTCGCTCCTACGAGGAGTCGTACGACCAGGTATTGCGCGGTTTACCGCAGCAGCTTGGTTCCCAGCACTTCGGAGCTGCCGCCGATCAGGTTCTCGCTGATCTGGATGAAATCCTTGGTGCTGGCCTTGTCCAGGCGCATCAGGCCGCGGGTGACATCGTCCACCGAATGTTTGCCATCGGTCTTCAGGCGGATTTCCTTGTCCAGGTCCTGCAACAGCAGCACCGCGCGTGCAGTGAGCGGCCCGCTGGCATGCTCATCGCGCAGGGACTCGACCTTGCGGCTCCACTGCCCCAACTGCTTGCGGATCAGCGCATAGCGATCGTCGCTGAGGCCACCGGCGCGGCGCATCAACTCGATGGCGTAGTACTCAGCGATGCCTTCGCTGATCCAGTCGCTGCGGTCTGTATCCCGGATACGGCTGAACACATGGACCAGCTCATGCAACAGTGAGCTGGTTCCGTTCTCGCTCACCAGCGGCCGCGCCGAATGCATGAAGAAGGAATTAGGTGCAGACAGCCCGCCTCTCCACATGGGGTCGTTGGCGCCGACGATAAGCAACTTGCCCGGCTCACGCGGGAAAATCTCCTGTGCATGGGGCCAGACGAAGGTCAACAGCGTCAGGATGTCCATACGGCGCATCCCCTCACCGACCGGCGCGCTGACGGTGACGTCGGTATTGCCCAGGGTGGCACGCCGACTGCCAAGCTTGCCGGCCAGAATCCAGCCAGTGGGGCGATCGAAGAGTCGCTCAGGGTTATCAATGCGAAAGCGGTTCTTGCCGATCCGCGGCCATCCGGTTTCGACCGCCTTCCAATCCTTGGGCAGCTCGACGGTCATGCGGGAGACCAACTCGTTGCCCTCGACCAGGTCCAACCGGGCACTGGGCACCAGGTCATCGCCGCGCAGCAGGGCCCAATCAGGCGTCATGCGGGCGTCGAAGCGACCGTCTTCGCGCGGGTGGCTGATCCGCACCCGGTAACTCAGGCTGGCCTTGCCGGCAGCAGGCGTCCAGGTGCCGTGGCCTAGGTCTTCTTGCTGCCAGCTCCCGGTAGCCTTGAAGTCGCTGTAATAGCCCTTGTCACCAAGGTCGAAGCGGAGGTGACGCACCGCTTCCCCTTGCTCCAGAGTCAGGCTGACTTCGGCCTGGTCGCTCTCCGGCAAAAAACGAACCTGATAGTCGAGATCGACCCGCTTGGCCGCCAGTAGTGGCGCACTCAGAGTCAGCAAGGCAGTGGATAGCAGCAACTGGCGAGGGGCGAACATCGAGGAAGGTTTCCTTAAGGACATGACGGTCAATCCCTGAGACTCGGTTGGCGGCGGTTTGATCCCTGGGCGGAATCAGCCCGCGCGAAAAATCAGGTAATCCTCCCAATCGTCTTCCGCGACGCTGTTTTCGCTCAGCATCCGTCCAGACTGGGAGATGCCCGCCTTGTGCACCGCTTCTGGGTCATTGCAGACCAGTGGATGCCAAGGCGGCAGGTCTTTGCCCTCGGCCACGAGGCGGTAACCGCAGCTAGGCGGCAGCCAGCGGAACTCATCAGCCTGGGCCGGCGTCAGCTGGATGCAATCGGCGACGAACTGGCGGCGGTTCGCGTAGTTGGTGCAGCGGCAGGTATTGAGGTCAAGCAGCTTGCAGGCGACGCGCGTGTAATAAACGCTGCCATCGTCCTCATCCTCAAGCTTCTGCAGGCAGCAGAGGCCGCAGCCATCGCAGAGGGATTCCCACTCCTCCTGATCGAGCTGGTCGAGGGTCTTGCGCTTCCAGAAGGGTTCTACTTTGGCGGCCATGGCATGAGGACAAGGATAAAGGGGCGCGTAGTCTAGTCGTGCCGAGGGTACGGGCCAAGCATAGCTGACCGTTGGTTACGGATGACCGGACAACTCCATCACGGAACTGGAACTACCCTGTAGGAGCCAGCTTGCTGGCGAATGCCGTGGGTGCGGGCTTCGCCAGCAGGCTCCCTCCTACGACGGAGTCTGTCGCTCAATAACCACGCTTGAAATCCACCGTGCCCCGCAGGGGCTCAGCGGCATGGAACCGACGCAGGTTATCGATGAACAACCGTGCCATGGCGCTAGGCAAGGTGGGCGCCGAGCTATGGCCGGTCAGCAGCAGGTTGGGTGCTGTCCAGAAGGGATGCCAGGTGGGCAAGGGCTCTTCGCGGCATACGTCGATCACCGCGCCGGCCAGTTGTCCCGCCTCCAGTGCCGCCACCAAGTCGGCATCCACTACCGCGACACCGCGGCCTGCATTGATGAACAGCGCGCTCGGACTCATCCGGGCAAATAGTGCGGCGTCATAGACATCGCGGGTTGCCGGCGTGTCCGGCAACAGGTTGACGAGGTAGTCCGCCCAGCCAGCCTGCTCGGCAAGGGCGTCCAAGCTGTGGACCTGCTCGAAAGGCTCCTGCGGACGCGATTCGCGGGTGATGCCGTGCAGCTCGACCCCGAACGGTGCAAGAAAACCCGCCACGCTCTGGCCGATATCACCGCTGCCGACGATCAGAACTCGCTTGCCCTCCAGGCTGCTGGGCAGGCGGTTGTCCCAACGCTTCTCACCCTGGCTGGCAACCCGTGACAGCAATTGCCGCTCATGGGCGAGGATGTAACCAAGCACATATTCCGCCATCACCTGACCGAAAATGCCCACAGCCCGGCTCAGCCGATAGTCGTGCGGGAGGTCGGCAGCCAGCAGTGGGGTGATGCCGGCCCAGGTCGACTGGGCCCAGTCAGGCTTGCAGCCGTTGCGCAGCAGCTGGGCAAGCAAGTCCGGCTCCCCCAGCCAGACCGGGCATTGCCCGGCAATAGCGAGCAGGTGCTCGACCTCGCGCCCCGCATGTAGCTGCAAGCCGGGCTCCGCTGCCCGTAACAGGTCGGCGTAGAGCGCAAAGTCGTCTTCGGCGATCAGGACATTCATCAGATTGGGTCGTTCATCCGCAGCAGTTCTTCCGGCAGGTGCTCGATGTACTCCTCCTCACCCGGCGGCATCTGCAGGTGGAAGCCCTGCTTCTCGATATTCTCCAGCACCTTGGCAATATCCTCGCGGGCCAGATTGCGCTCGGGCGTAAGCACCAGGTCGAAGGCATGCACGGGAGCACCGAAAGCGGTCAGCAGCGCTTCAGGCACCCGGGACAGGGCTTCGCTCCTGTCGACGTACAGGTACATCTCATTCTTGCGCGGACTTTTATAGATGGAGCAGATTCGTTTCATGTTCAGGCTCGCGGGGCATACCGTGCCATTTGGCACGGCGAAGTCAATCATTGGTTTGAAGCAGCCAGCGTATCCAGCAACGCCTGCCCCATCAGCTCACGGCGCCAGCCCTTCAGGGCATCGGGCAACTGATAGGGTCCGTTGGGGAAACCCGTCTTGAGCAAGGCCTCGAGATGTTTCTTGCGCAGCATCAGCTCAGGTGCCATGCCCAGCCGCTCAGCCTCGGCCTGGCCGACCGCACGCAGTGTCTTCAGCAAGCCCGACGCCTCTGGCGGCAACGGCTCAGGAATGGCCTCCGGCCAGTCGGCCGGTGGCGTTTCGGCAGCCTCTCGGATCAATTTAAGCAACGTATTGCCGTCCTGGCGCACTGTGCGCGGGTGCATATCGTCGATGCGTGCCAAGGCCACCAGGTTATCCGGTTGGAACCGCGCAAGGGGCCATAACGAGTGTTCACGCAGTATGCGGTTGCGTGGCATATCACGCAGGCGAGCCTCGATCTCACGCCAGGCGCAGAGTTCGCGGAGCACGGCGAGCTGGGCGCGGGACAGTTTCCAGGCGAGCTTCGCTTCGCGATACAGCTCCTCGGGCACTACTTCTCGGCGCAGGTTGGCGACTAGTTCGGCGCCATCCTCCAGAATCCACGACAGTTTTGGCTCTACCAGGCGAGGAGCCAGGGCTGCATAGAGCTCCGCCAGATGCTGGGCGTCTTCGGCGGCATAGCGCACCTGCATCTCGGTCAGTGGACGCTGCAGCCAGTCGGAACGGGTTTCGTCCTTCGGCAGGTCGATGCCCAGGACACTCTGCACCAGGCGCGAGTAGCCCATCGAATAGCCGATGCCGAGGTAGCCCGCGGCCAGCTGGGTATCCAGCAAGGGTTGCGGCAAGGCTCCCGTCAGGCGCAGGAAGACCTCCAGATCTTCGCTGCAGGCATGCAGTACCTTGAGCACGGCGCTGTTTTCCAGCAGCCTGGCGAAAGGAGTCCAGTCGCCGATCAGCAGAGGGTCGATCAGGTAGGCCCGCTTGCCGTCTCCGACCTGGATCAGACCGGCCTTCGGGTAGAAGGTGTCGACCCGCATGAACTCGGTGTCCAGGGCCACGAAAGGCAGGCGCTGCCACTCGGCGCAATAGCTCGCCAGTTCAGCGTCGTCGCGTATCCAGGTAATGTCGATAGCCACAGGGCTCTCCTTGAATCAATGGCGCGCAGTATATATCGACCCTGGCAATTGCTGAGCATTCGCGGCTTGCCGCATTTTCTTGCGCTCCCTATCCTGCGCGCGCCTTATCCGACAAGATCCATAAAAGGGAATGCCATGAAGAAGCTTCTGGGCCTGATCGGCCTCCTCGCCGCCGCCCTGGCGATCTACCTCGCCGTCACCCCCAGCCCCATCGACCCGCTGGCCTGGCAGGCACCTCAGGCACCACTGATGACCGGCCCCCTCGAGCCCAACGACACCTTGATGAAGGCCGACCTACTGGCCAAGGGGCAGATCCACGGACCGGAAGATACCGCCGTCGACGCACAGGGCCGCACCTATGCCAGCCTGCACGACGGGCGGATCGTGCGCATCACCGCCGACGGCACTCCGGAAACCTTCGTCGAAACCGGCGGACGCCCGCTGGGCATGGACTTCGATGCCGCAGGCAACCTGATCGTTGCAGATGCATACAAAGGCCTCCTGCGCCTTGCCCAGAGCGGGAAAATCCAGGTCCTGGCCACCGAAGCCGACGGCGTGCCATTCCGCTTCACCAATGACCTGGATATCGCCCGCGACGGTCGCATCTACTTCACCGACGCCTCCAGCAAGTTCCAGCAGCCGGACTACCTGCTCGACCTGCTCGAAGCCCGGCCGCACGGCCGCCTGCTGCGCTTCGATCCGGCGACTGGCAAGACCGAAGTACTGCTCAAGAACCTCTACTTTGCCAACGGTGTGGCGCTGTCGGCCAAGGAAGACTTCGTACTGGTCAACGAGACCTACCGCTACCGAATCACCCGCTTTTGGCTGAGCGGCGAGAAGGCGGGCACCCAGGACGTGTTCATCGACAACCTGCCGGGCCTTCCGGACAACCTGCAGGGTGACCGCCAGGGCACCTTCTGGGTCGCCCTGCCCTCACCACGCAAGGCCGACGCCGACTTCCTGCACACCCAGCCGTGGCTGAAAGCCCAGCTCGCCAAGCTTCCGCGCATGTTCTGGCCCAAGCCGGTTACCTACGGCCTGGTGCTGGCCATCGATGAAAACGGGCAGATCACCCAGAGCCTCCACGACGCCAGCGGCAGCCACCTACGCATGATCACCTCAGCCAAACCCGTGGGCGATTACCTCTATATGGGCAGCCTGGACAACGACCGGATCGGGCGGCTGAAGATTCATTGAGACCCATCGTAGGAGCGGGCCTGCTCGCGAAGAGCCCTGCGCTAGCGTATTCGCGAGCAGGCCCGCTCCTAGAGGTCTTACAGGTCCACGCGACTTCGATCGCGCCGGTCCTTATGATGTCGGGAATCATCGATTAGCCCCGCCCGCAGCGACCAGCACGGACCCGCCCCATGGACAAGAAAGACCTGCAGATACTGAGCCTCCTGCAGCAGGACGCATCGATCTCCCTCGCCGACCTCGCGGAGGCCGTGAACCTTTCCCCCACACCCTGCTGGCGTCGCCTGCAGCGGCTGCGCGAAACAGGCGTTATCCAGAAGCAGGTGGTGCTCTGCGACCCCGAACAGCTGCAACTGGGCGTCACAGTCTTCGTCACCGTTCGCACCAGCCGCCACAGCGATGACTGGACCCGGCAGTTCGTCGAGGGCACGCGCGCGATACCCGAGATCGTCGAGATCTACCGCATGAGCGGCGACATCGACTATCTGCTGAAGATCGTCGTCCCCGACATCAAGGGCTACGACGCTGTCTACAAACGGCTGATTCGCGTCGCGGACCTGTCGGATGTCAGCGCCGGTTTCTCCATGGAAGTGATCAAGCACACCACGGCCCTGCCGATGGGTCACCTGAGCCAGAGCTGACGACGCTGCATGACGCCTCTCCATCGCCGATCAGGCTATTTGATCAGCGCAAGACAGGTGTGCAGGAAAATATTTCCTCTAGATATCAGTCCCGTAGGATAATTTTCTATTGGCTCGCCTTGCTCCTGCTATGAACGCAAACTTTTTCTCACGATACTTGCGTAAGGTTTGCCCTATCAGAGCGCCTGCGTACAACCCGCCACAAAGCGCTCGAATCAAGACTTTGCGGGCATGAGGAACACCCAGGTGGACGACCGGAAACTTCATATTGAAACACTGCTGGCCCATGAGGGCCGCGAGCGGGGCCAGATCGGCGGCACCGTCAACACCCCGGTCTACCGTGCCTCCACGCTGCTGTTCCCCACTGTCGAAACGCTGCACGCACAACACGGCACGCTCAATACCTACGGCCGTCACGGCAACCCCACAACCCGCTCACTGGAGCAGGCGCTCTGCCAGCTGGAGGGCGCCTATGGCGCCATGCTCACGCCCAGCGGCCTGAGCGCGCTGACCACCGCCCTGCTGGCAACGCTGCAACCAGGCGACCACCTGCTGATGACCGATTCGGTCTATGACCCGACGCGAGCCTTCTGCGACGAAACCCTGAAGCGCTTCGGCATAGAAACCACCTACTACGATCCGCTAATCGGCGCCGGCATCGCCGACCTGATCCGACCCAATACCCGCGTGGTCTTCGTCGAATCTCCCGGCTCCTTGACCTTCGAGGTTCAGGATATACCGGCTATTGCTGACGCGGCTCACGCTCGTGGAGCCCTGGTCATGCTCGACAACACCTGGGGCACTCCCGCGCATTTCCCATCCTTCAAGCACGGCGTCGACATTTCGATCCACGCGGCCACCAAGTACATCGTCGGCCATTCCGACGTGTTGATGGGCGTGATCATGACCACCGAGGCGCTCTACCCGCGTATCCGTGGCTTCTACAAGCAACTGGGCCTTTCGGTCAGCGCCGATGACGCCTACCTGGCACTTCGCGGCCTGCGCACCCTGTCGACGCGCCTGGAACGCCACCAGCGCAACGCCCATGCCGTGGCCGAATGGCTGTCCGCTCAGCCGGAGGTGGAGCGTCTGCTTTACCCAGCGCTACCTGGCGCTCCGGGCCACGACATCTGGAAGCGCGACTTCACCGGCGCTTGTGGCCTGTTCGGTGTGGTGTTCAAACCCATCACCGAATCCGCCATTCGCGCCATGCTGAATGACATGCAATTGTTCGGCATGGGCTTCAGCTGGGGCGGCTTCGAAAGCCTGATCCTGCTCACCCGACCGAGTTCGCATCGCACCGCCACCACCTGGAATGCAGAAGGTCCACTAGTGCGACTGCACGTCGGCCTGGAACATCCCGACGACCTCATTGCCGACCTCGAAGCCGGTTTTCAGCGCCTGCGTGCAGCGCGCGACTGAGCAATCCCGCGGGTAAGAGCATGCGCAGCAACGCGACTTACGCTGCGCACCTCCCTATGATGTTGGTTACGGTCAACTTCCCGACAAGGAACACACCATGTCGCTCGCGCAACTCATCAGCCCTGAACAGCTCAACGCCCGCCTGCATGAACCCGGCCTGGTCGTCCTCGACTGCCGTTTTGCACTCGAGGACCCCGCCTATGGCCAGCGCAGCTACGCCGAGAGCCACGTCCCCGGCGCGCTCTTTGCTGACCTGGAGCATGATCTCTCCGGTCCGGTAAACAAGGGCGTAACCGGCCGACATCCCCTGCCCGCCGCCACAGAACTCGTCGAGAAGCTGCGCACCTGGGGCGTTAGCGCCGACAGCAACATCGTCCTGTATGACGATGGCCCTGGCGCCTTCGCCGCCCGCGCCTGGTGGCTGCTGGCCTGGTTGGGCAAACGGGACGGGGTATTCCTCCTCGATGGGGGACTGAAGGCCTGGCGTGATGCCGGTCTGTCGCTGACTGCCGTGCCGCCGACCATCAAAGCAGGCGACTTCCAAGGCGAACCGGATGCCAGCCTGCTGGTGGACGCACAAGGCCTGCAAAGCCTACTTGGCCAAAGCGACCTGACCTTGCTGGACGCCCGCGCACTGCCACGCTTCAAGGGCGAAGTCGAACCCATCGACCCGGTGGCCGGGCATATCCCCGGAGCGCAATGCGCCGTCTTCACCGACAACCTGGGCACAGACGGCCGGTTCCTGCCCGCCGCGCAGCTCAAGCGACGCTTCGCCGCCCTGCTTGGAGAGCGCCCGGCTGACGATCTCGTGGCCTACTGTGGCTCTGGCGTAACCGCCTGCCACAACCTCTTCGCCCTTAGCCTGGCCGGCTACCCCCTGGCGCGCCTGTATGCCGGCTCCTGGAGTGAGTGGATCACCGATCCGTCCCGCCCGATGGCGAAGGGTGACTGAGCCTGCACCAGGTCCCTGGCATCTGTGTGGGTGCGAATTTATTCGCAAAGCAGGCCAGAAGCCTGCCATGTGTTCCGCGGGACCGCTGCGCGGCCCATTGCGAATAAATTCGCACCCACAAGCGTTCCTGCCCATAAAGCACAGCCAGCTATATAGACAATAACCAAAAGCCTGAAACGGTTTAAAAACAGTCCTTTACAGCCGACATATCGCACTAGACTTGAAATTGAGCGGCTAACCCCGCTCCCGGCGGGGCCTTCACGATAACGATGAGAAGCTGCCAAACGCCCCGGTCCCGCCGGCAATCTCCGCGAGGGCTATATGGGAATTGCCGCCAGCGACCTCTGTGAACTAGTCATCCGTCCGACGCTCCTCTACCTGCGCCGCCCCTCCCCTACCGCCGAAGCCCTGTTACTGGGCGCCGCTGCCTGTCAGTCGGCGCTCGGCAGTGCACTCGACGACAAACTCGGCCGTGGCCTTTATCGCATCAGCGATGAACGCCACCAATGCCTCTGGGACCAGCACTTGGCGCACGACCCCGACCTGGCGAGCCAGGTGCGCGGCCTGGCCAGCCAGCACGCGTTCCTCGCCGCACCGCACCTCGAGCTCACGGTCAACCTCCGCTATGCCACGGCCATTGCCTGGATGCTGGTGGAGTCGAGCATCCTGGTCATGCCCGCCGCCGATGACCTGATCGGCATGGCCATGGTCTGGCGCCAGGTATTTCGCCCGGACGGAAGCCCCCGGGAGTTCCTCGATGCCTGGCGGGATCATGTCAGCGGGCTGAGCCGCGTAGCGTGAAATCGTTCACTGACCGATCAGTCAGAAAAGCATTCACTCTGGCGAAATACACGATCGAAGAAGATAACTACGTTTTTGTCCTACAATCCAACATGATTACGTAGATTGGCTACAAACTCCGAGCTGGAAAGGGCCTGCGAATCCTGTTAGCGTGCCGCCCCTTTCGCGACACCGCTCAGGAGTTAACCGTGATCAATCGCGCCCTCAAAACCGGCCTCACCCTCGCGATCGGGGCCGCCTCCAGCTACAGCCTGGCCTCTGGATTCGCCATCAACGAGCAGAGTGTGAGCGGCATGGGCACAGCCTTCGCAGGCCGCTCCTCCTCGGCCGATGACGCCACCATGGTATTCGGTAACCCGGCCGGCATGTCCCGCCTCAAGCGCGAACAGATCAGCGCCGGTGCAGCAATGATCTATGCTCGCACCGACATCGACGATGCCCGCAGCACCTCGGTGGCAGCAACGACGGCGATATGGTGCCGGCTGTGGCGGCGCCCATGGGTTATTACGTCAAACCGCTGGATGACAAATGGAGCTTCGGCCTTGGCATGTACGTGCCGTTCGGCCTGATCACCGACTACGAAACCGGCTACGCAGGCCGCTACTACGGCGACCGCAGCGAAGTCCGCGTGATCACCCTGCAGCCGACCATCAGCTACCGCATCAACGATCAACTGTCAGTCGGCTTTGGCCCCACCATCAACCGCATTGACGGCGAACTGACCTCCTCGGTCCTCAACCCGCTGTCCCCCGGTCGCAACGACGGCAAGGTGAAGGTCAAGGGCGATGACACCGCGCTCGGCTTCAATGCCGGAGTGCTGTTCGAGCTGGACGAGAAAACTCGCTTCGGACTGACCTACCACTCCAAAGTGGACTACACGCTCCAGGGGGACACCACCGTCTCCGGTAGCGGTCCAGTGCTCGGCAGCTCGGCTGGCAAGTACGATGCTTCGCTGGACCTGGAGACGCCAGAGTCGGTCGACTTCTCGATAACCCACGAACTCAATGACGCGTGGACCCTCTATGCCGGCAGCACCTGGACCCGCTGGAGCCGCCTGAAAGAGATCAAGGTCGAGAACGAAGGCTTACGCGGTCTGCTGGCCCCGGCCCTCGGCACCATTACCGAAGAACAGGAATGGCGTGACACCTGGGCCTACGCCGTGGGCACAGCGTACAAGCTGAACCCGCAATGGACCTTGCGTGCGGGCCTCGCAATCGACCAGTCACCGACTCGAAACGAGTTCCGTTCGCCGCGTATTCCCACCGACGATCGCAAGATCTTCAGCCTGGGTGCCGCCTGGAGCCCAAGCGACGATGTGACCGTCGACGTCGCCTATTCCTACCTGAAGGAAGACGACGCCGACATCAACCAGACCAGCCCGGGCAAACTGCGCTACAGCTCCACCTTCAAGAACAGCGCCCACGGCTTGGGCGCCCAGGTGACCTTTCGTTTCTGATTCGAGGCATCACCCACAAAAAGCCCGGACTGCTCCGGGCTATTTTTTATTTCGCTGTCAGGGTTTGCTGGCCAAGGCCCGTTCAACGGCCTCGATCAAGTCTGGATCATCCGGCTTGGTCAGGCTGGAGAAGTGGGCAATCACCTTGCCTTGGCGATCCACCACGTACTTGTAGAAGTTCCAGCGCGGCGACTGTCCAGACTGGCTGATCAGCTCCTTGTAGAGCGGTATCGCCTCGTCGCCGGTGACATGCTGCGGCTGGGTCATGGCAAAGGTCACGCCATAGTTCACGTAGCAGACCTTGGCGGTTTCAGCGGTGTCAGCGGCCTCCTGCTTGAAGTCGTCGGAAGGCACCCCGAGCACCTCCAAGCCGTGCTCCTTGTAGCGCTTGTAGAGCGCTTCCAGCCCCTTGAACTGCGGCGTGAAGCCGCAGTGGCTGGCAGTATTGACGATCAGCAATGGCTTGCCCGCAAAGCGCTGGCACAGGTCGATGGTTTCCTTCGAGCGCAATTGCGGCAACTGATGTTGCAGCAAGCTCGGACATTCGGCGGCCAGGGCCTGCCCCCCGAATAGCGCCAGGGCCAGGGATAACACTGGCAATGCTCTCATGGTGAATTCCTGTTCGATCGATCCGCTTACGCTACCCCTGGCACAGTCAGCCGACAATCATGGCTTCAGCAAAGGCTCATACCCAGTTGTAATAGAGCCAGGCCGCCCTGCTGCCAGCCCCACCAACCGAGCGCCAGCATCAGGGCGAACAACCCCGCGCCCAGAGCCCAGGCCAGGTTCCGGTTCATACGGCTCCGGCCGTCTGCAACCGAGCCACCGGCTGCTCGCGTACCGGCCAGTTCAGAATGGCGGCCATCAGGCTGAGAAAGATGGATATTTGCCATACCAGTTGGTAACTACCCGTTTGGTCATAAAGGTAACCGCCCAGCCAACCGCCGAGGAAGGCGCCCAACTGGTGGAAGAGGAACACGATACCACCAAGCATGGACAGGTTACGGACACCGAACAACGTTGCCACGGTGCCATTGGTCAGCGGCACAGTGGAAAGCCAGAGCAGCCCCATGGCCATGCCGAAGGCGTATGCACTCCAGATGCTGAGAGGCGAATAGACGAAGGCGACAATTACCACGCCGCGCAGCAGATACAGCACAGTCAGCAGCTTGGGTTTGGAAAAACGTCCACCCAGCCAACCGGCGATATAAGTTCCGAACACGTTGAACAGCCCCACCAGCGCCAGCAGCGTGGTACCGACCTGGGCAGGCAGATGCTGGTCCACCAGATAGGCCGGCAGATGCACACCGATGAACACTACCTGGAAGCCACAGACGAAGAAGCCCAGCGCCAGCAGCCAGAAACCGGGATGCGCAGTCGCCTCGCGCAATGCCTGACCCAGGGTCTGCTCGTGGGCCTGGGGTGGCAGCGGATTGTCCTTGAGCAGCCCGACCAGCGGAACGATCAACGCCACCAGCAAGCCCAGCGCCAGCAGGGCCGAAGACCAGCCCAACCAGCCAATCAGCCCCAGGGTGCCCGGCAGCATGGCGAACTGGCCGAAAGAACCCGCTGCACTGGCGACACCCATTGCCATGCTGCGCTTCTCCATTGGCACCGCGCGGCCCACCACACCGAGAATCACCGAAAAGGAGGTCCCTGACAGACCGATGCCGATCAACAGGCCGGCGCTCAGCGAGAGCGACAAGGCTGAGTCCGAGAATCCCATCAACACCAGACCAACGGCATAGAGCACGCCGCCAACCACGACGGTCCTGGCTGCGCCAAAGCGGTCCGCCAGCGCACCGGTAAAGGGCTGCGCCAGCCCCCAGATCAGGTTCTGCAGGGCAATGGCGAAGGCGAACACTTCACGCCCCCAGCCAAACTCCGCACTCATCGGCGCCAGGAACAGACCGAAGCCGTGCCGGATGCCCAGCGATAGTGCCAGGATCATCGATGCACCAAGAAGAATCCATCCACTGGTACGCCATACCGAAGTCATAAGAGGTTCCTTTGCGGGTAGATACCCGCTTTATCGCGAAATAATCAGTCGAGATGTTCCAGATCATCCAGCAGCGCCATCAGCGCCGCACGCTTTTCCGCCCCGATCCGCTGTGCCAACTGCGCTTGCACATGCTCCCAAGCCACCGATGCCTGAGCCAGGACATCTCGACCCGTTACGGTCAGGGACACCAGGCGATTGCGCTGGTCCTCCCCGCCTTCGAGCAGCACCAGCCCCTTACCCTCCAGCACCCTCAGGTTTCGCCCTAGCGTGCTCCGGTCCAGGCCCATGGCTTCAGCCAGGCTGGTGATGCTTGGCTGATCGAGGCGCGAGAGGTTCTTCAACAGCGAATACTGGGCGGCATTGAGCCCAATGCTGGCAAGGGCTTCGTCATAGAGCCGATTCACATTGCGTGTGGCACGGCGCAGTTTTGTGCAGAGGCATTGGGTCGGCAACATGAGTGCGTGTATATACCCGCAGTTGGTTTCGGGTCAACGGGAAGTTGTGTCGGGTGATGGGCGGCATGGTCTCAATCAGCGTATTCGCGCATGCCCCAGGAGCATTCCGAACTGGACTGAGCGCCACGATTGGGCTTTCCCAGGAATCGAAGGAAGGATCATGGAGAGACTTGAGTTCGCCAGGCAGTTGAGGTCGCAGCAGACGGATGCGGAGCAGAAGCGCTGGCAGCATTTGCGCGCAAAGCTATTGCAGGGATTGAGGTTCCGCCGGCAGAAGCCGATGGTGGCCAGCATCTGGAAAGCGGCGAAAGAGGCGTTTCCTGACTGACCACAGCCCTCTCGCCTGGCCCCTATCTCCTCTTCAGGGAGAGGGGCCAGGCGAGAGGGCAAGGGCCATACCCACCAAAACAGAAACCTCGACCAACTCCACCATCGCCCCCGCCGTATCCCCGGTCGTACCACCCAGGCGCTGTACGAACCGCCAACGCAACCAGGCAAACGCCAACAGCGAGATCCCCAGCGCCAGCAGCCCCATCCACCCAAACAGCAGCACCGCCGCGCCGTTGACAACCAACACCCAAGGCAGCACCCGACGCGGCAGATGCGAGGCCAGCGCCTCACCCAAGCCGCCCGCCCGCACATAAGGCGTAGACAGGAACATCAACGGTAGCAGCCCCCGCGCCAGCCAGGGCGCCAGCAGCAAGGGGGCAAGATGGCCGGACCCGAGCAACGCCACCAGAGCCGCGAACTTCAGCAACAGCACTACCACCAGCACCACCACGGCGATGGGCCCGCTGCGTGGGTCCTTCATGATCGCCAGAGTGCGTTCGCGGTCGCCGTATCCGCCCACCCAGGCGTCAGCCGTATCGGCCAGGCCGTCCAGGTGCAGCCCTCCACTGATACCAACCCAGAGCGCCAACAGCAGGGCCGCCTGCAACAGCGGCAAACGCCCGCCCAGCAACTCGGCCAAGCCAAGCAGCATCGCGCCCACCAGCAACCCCACGAGGGGATACCAGAGCAGCGACTGCCCCAACTGGGGCGGTGCCGGCATTCCGGATAGGCGAACCGGCAAGCGGGTGAGAAATTGCAGGGCGATCAGCAACGGAGTCATGGCTGTTCCCGCAGTCCGCCAGCCTCATCGAACTGCAAGCGGAACAAGGCGCCATGCGGCACCTCCACCTGCATCAGCTGCGCACGAGGCAATTGGCGGGCGCGGGCCACCAGCATGCGGATCACCCCGCCGTGGGTGACCAGCAATACGCGCTGGCCTATAAAACGCGGTAACAAGCGTTCGGCGGCAGCCAGCACCCGCGCCTCAAACTGCAACAACGGTTCCCCCTCGGGCGGCGTGAAGCTGTAAGGATCATTCCAGAACTGGCCCAGCGCTTCGGCGTGGTCCTCCATCAGCTGGGCGGCGCTACGGCCCTCCCAGAGGCCGAAATGCAGTTCCCGCAGGTCCGGTTCCAACTGCAGCGGCAGAGCATGGCGCTGCGTCAGGTCATGGGCGAAGGCCGCACAGCGCTGCAATGGCGAACTGACTACCACATCCCAGGGCCCGCCACCTTCGATGCCGGCATGCATCTGCGCCCATCCGGTTTCAGTCAGCGCATCATCCAGGCTGCCGCGAAAGCCACCGCCCAGCTCGGTTTCGCCGTGGCGCAAGAGGTCGAGCCTCATGCCGACCGGTCCGAAACCGCCGCCTCGGCGAAGGTGGCCATGCCATCGTGCAGCTCGCAGGCCAGGCGCAGCAATGGCAGGGCAACCGCCGCGCCGCTGCCCTCGCCCAGACGCAGGCCGAGGTCGAGCAAGGGCTCGGCTTGCAACTCGGCAAGCACGGCAACATGCCCCGGCTCCGCAGATCGATGGGAGAACAGCAACCAGTCGCGGCAGGCCCGATTCAGGCGCACCGCGCACAAGGCCGCCACGCTGCAAATGAAGCCATCGACCAGCGCCGGCAACCCGCGCTGGGCACAGGCGAGATAAGCCCCGGTCAATGCCGCCACTTCAAACCCGCCAAGCCGGCGTAGGGTTTCTTCCGGGCTGTTGCATGCTGCTACGTGCAGTGCCAGGGCGCGCTCGATCACCGCCATTTTGCGTGCTACGCCACTACCGTCCAGCCCAGTGCCGGGGCCCGCCAGTCTGGCGACAGGCAGATCAAGCAGCGCACAAGCCAGTGCGCTGGCAGTGGTCGTGTTGCCGATCCCCATCTCACCACCGACATACAGATCAGCCTCGGCGGCCAGGGCACGCTCCACGCTGGAGCGCCCCGCCTCCAGGGCAATCAGGCATTGCGCGGCAGTCATCGCTGGCTCACGGGCGAAGTTCGCCGTGCCCGTCCCGACTTGCAAATGCAACACACCGGCCAAGGGCTCCAGCGGTAACGCCGTGCCCAGGTCCACCAATTCCAGGGTGGCGCCCAGGCTGCGCGCCAGAACGCTGATGGCCGCGCCACCCCGCACGAAGTTGCGCAGCATTTCGCCGGTAACTGCCTGCGGATAAGCGGACACGCCCTCTTGCACCACACCATGGTCGCCGGCAAAGACTGCGAACCAGGGCCGAAGGATCTGCGGCCGTTCGCACCCCTGCAGGGTTGCCAGGGTGATGGCCACGTCTTCCAACTGACCCAGGGCACCGCGTGGTTTGGTCAACTGGTCCTGGCGGGCCTGCGCCCTGGCGCGGGCTACCATGTCCAGGGGTTGGCAAGGGGACTGCCACCATTGAAGACTCATCAATTCGCTCCCTTCAGCAACATGGGGAGGCCGGCGACGGTGAAGGTCACGCGCTCACAACGCTCGGCCAGGGACTGGTGCAACCAGCCGGCTTGATCGACATACCGACGGGTCAGTTCACCGAGGGGGACGACCCCCAACCCGGTTTCATTGCTGACGAGCAGCACCCGGCCGGGCAGTTCGCCGATGCAACCCAGCAACGCTTCGCGCTCTGCGTCCAGGCGTGCCAGGTCGTCCAGCATCAGCAGATTGGTCAGCCAGAGCGTCAGGCAATCCACCAGCAGACAGGTGTCAGCCGCCGCGTAATCGCGTAACACCCGTGCCAGTTCGACGGGTTCCTCCACCAGCCCCCAATGATCGGGACGGCGGGCGCGGTGGTGGGCCACCCGCTCGTTCATCTCGGCGTCCAGAGGCTGGCTGGTGGCGATGTAGATCACCTTCAGGCCACTTTCCGCGGCGAGCTTCTCGGCTAGGCGGCTCTTGCCGGAGCGGGCCCCGCCCAAAATCAATTCGCGCATTCGGCTTCTCCTCGACTCAGGACGGAGAGGCCGCAGAGTTCGCGCAATTTGCCCGTATCCAGGTGCGTTTCGACCTGGTCGGCCAGGCGCTCGATATCACGCTCGCGCAGGGCGTGGTAGTCGACCTTCTGCACCGTCTGCAAGCCGGCCCAGCGCAGGATGGCAGTGCAGGCTGCGGTGGACTCGAACAGCCCGTGCAGGTAGGTGCCCATGACTTGGCCGTCGGCACTGCGGGCACCGTCCAGCCGGCCGTCATCCAGCGTCACGGCAGGATTGGCCAGACCTTCGCCGGAGCTGACTCCGGCATGGATTTCGTACCCGCGCACCAGAGCATCTTCCAGGCGCAGACAGCCGCTGACGTTGCGCAGTTGCTTCTCAGGCGCCAGTACAGTGTCGATTTCCAGCAGGCCAAGGGCTTCGCTCTCCCCCGCGGGTCCTTCCAGGCCATGCGGGTCAGCAATGCTGCGGCCGAGCATCTGGTAGCCCCCGCAAATGCCCAGCACCTTGCCGCCATAGCGCAGGTGGCGCTGCAGTGCCGTGTCCCAGCCATGCTCACGCAGCCGGGCGAGGTCAGCGCGTACGCTCTTGGAGCCGGGCAGGATGATCAGGTCGGCCGGCGGGATCGGTTGGCCGGGCGCGACGAAGATCAGCTGCACCTGCGGATGCAGGCGCAGCGGGTCGAAATCAGTGTGGTTGCTGATGCGTGGCAGCACCGGCACCGCCACCCGCAGCAGGTCATCCGCCTTGGCGGACTGGCGCAGATCGATGGCGTCCTCGGCCTCCAAATGGAAGTCAGTGAGGTACGGCAGCACGCCCAGGACCGGTTTGCCGGTGCGCTGTTCCAGCCAGTCAAGGCCCGACTGGAGCAAGGCGATATCGCCGCGAAAACGGTTGATCACGAAGCCTTGGACCCGCGCCTGCTCGCTTTCGGAAAGCAGCTCCAGGGTCCCCACCAGATGAGCGAAGACGCCGCCGCGATCGATGTCGGCGATCAGGATCACCGGGCAGTCCACCGCCTCGGCAAACCCCATGTTGGCGATGTCGTTGGCGCGCAGGTTGATCTCGGCCGGCGACCCTGCGCCTTCGACCATCACCACCTGATAGTTATCGAGGAGGCGTTGGTGGGACTCCAGCACTGCTTGCATCGCCACCCGTTTGTAGTCGTGGTACGCGGCGGCGTTCATGCTGGTCACCGCGCGGCCGTGGATGATTACCTGGGCGCCGATGTCGGTGTTCGGTTTGAGCAGCACCGGGTTCATATCGGTGTGTGGCGCCAGGCCCGCGGCCTGCGCCTGGACAGCCTGGGCGCGGCCGATTTCGCCGCCATCGGTGGTTACCGCGCTGTTCAACGCCATGTTCTGTGGCTTGAAAGGCGCCACGGCAACGCCCTGGCGCTTCAGCCAACGGCACAGGGCCGTCACCAGGGTGCTTTTACCGGCATCGGAGGTGGTGCCTTGCACCATCAAGGTCGTCATGGGCGCTCCCTAGTGTATTCGGTCAGGGCTCGCTGCAAGCGTGCCCAGGAGGCTGCGTCCGGCGGCAAGCCAAGCCGCAGGCTGGCCGGGTGCTCGAACAAACGAGTGAGAATGCCGCGCCGGGCGAGGAAGTCATGCAGGATTGGCGCATCATCGCGGGCGAGCCACTGAAACAGCGCCGAACCTCCCGTGGGTGGCAGACCACAATCGCGCAGCAGGCCCTCCAGGCGCTGGCCGTCCTGCAGCAGGCGCTGACGCTGGAGTGCCTGGCCGGGCTGATCGAGCAGAATAGCCCTGGCGACCGCCCGCGCCGGGCCGCTGATGGTCCAGGGGCCCAGCCATTCATTCAATGTATCCAGCAGGCGCGGCTCGGCCAGCACAAAACCGAGGCGAATGCCGGCCATGCCAAAAAACTTGCCGAAGGAACGCAACACCAGCAGGCCGGACCGCGGGCAATGACCCGCAAGGCTCTGCTCCGGCGTGCAATCGATGAAAGCTTCATCCACCAGCAGCCAACCGCCCCGCTGCGCCAGCCGAGCATGCCAGGCCAGCAGCCGCTCCGGCGAAAGGCGCAGGCCGGTGGGGTTGGTCGGGTTGACCACCAGCACCACGTCGAAACGTTCCAGCTCACGCTCGGCGGTATCCGCATCGATCTCCACCAGCTCATGGCCTTCGCGGCGCCAGGCGGCGGAATGCTCGGCGTAACACGGCGAAAGGACGCCGACCCGGCAACGCTCACGCATGCGCGGCAGCGCCTGGATCGCAGCCTGGGAGCCGGCCACCGGCAACAGCTGGTCCGTGCCGTAGTACTGGCGCGCAGCTTCTTCGAGGCCGTCGTCCCACTCGGGAAGCCGCGCCCAGGCCGAGGTCGGAACACTCGGCAAGGGCCAACCATAAGGGGCGATGCCGGTGGAGAGGTCGAGCCAATCGCCCTCGGCGATGCCGTAGCGCTGCGCAGCGACGCGCAGCCGCCCGCCATGTTCAAGCAAGGAGCCAGCCTCCCAGAATCAGCACGGCCAGCCAGAGCAGCACGCCCTGGCGAACCAGGTCCATGGCCCGACCAATATCGTCCGCACGGGCAACCGGGCCTTCACCCAGCCTCGGTCGCTCGTGCAGCTCACCGTGGTAGATCGCCGGGCCGCCCAGGGTCACACCCAGTGCACCGGCGCCAGCGGCCATCACCGGCCCGGCATTGGGGCTGTCCCACAGCGGTGCCTGCTGCCGCCAGCAGCGCAGCGCCAGACGGGTCTTGCCGAGCAGTGCATAGGTCAGCGCCACCAGACGCGCGGGAATGTAGTTGAGGACGTCGTCGATGCGTGCCGCAGCCCAGCCGAAGCGCTCGAAGCGCTCGTTGCGGTAGCCCCACATGGCGTCCAGGGTATTGCTGAGGCGATACAGGACCACGCCCGGCGCCCCGGCGACAGCAAACCAGAACAATGCGGCGAACACCGCATCGCTGCCATTCTCCAGCACCGACTCGGTAGCCGCACGGGCCACGGCGGGATCATCCAGCTCACGGGTTTCGCGGCTGACCATATAGCCGACCCGTCGCCGCGCCTCATCCAGATCGCCGGCCTGCAAGGCATTGGCCACCGGCTCGGCATGTTCGTTGAGGCTGCGCAGACCGATGGCCGCATACAGCGCGATCACGCCGACCAGCCAGCCGATAAAGGGCAGCTCCGAAAGCACCCAGACGGCGATCGTCAGCGGCAGCACCGCCACCCCCCAGGCGGTGACGCCGTGGCTGCGCCAGCCACGTCCACCCGTGTTGAATCGATGCTCAAGGCGATTGGCCAGCTTGCCGAAGGCTACCAGCGGGTGCCAACGCCGTGGTTCACCGAACAGGGCGTCCAGCGCCACAGCCCCCAGGCTCAGCAATCCGATGCTCATTCGCGGTGCCCCCACTGATTGTCGAATACCAACTCATCCAAAGAGCGCGGCTGCGCCCAGCCCTCCAACGCCAGCATGGGCGCCGGGTAGAACTCGGTCACCGGTCCCAGGCAGAGCACCGCAACCGGCTTGCTGCCCTCCGGCATGCCCAGCAACTCGGCCAGCGCCTGCGGCTCGAACAGTGAAACCCAGCCCATGCCCAGACCTTCGGCACGGGCCGCCAGCCAGAGGTTCTGGATCGCGCAGGAAAGCGACGCCAAGTCCATTTCCGGCAGAGTACGGCGGCCAAACACATGGGCCTCGCGGCCATCCATCAGTGCGGCCACCAGCAGTTCCGCGCAGTCGCGGATGCCCTCGACCTTCAGCCGCATGAACTCATCCGAGCGCTCGCCCAGTGCCTCGGCGGTGCGTACCCGCTCCGCCTCCACCAGGCGATGGATGTGCCCGCGCAACTCCAGGCTACTGATGCGGATAAAGCGCCAGGGCTGCATCAGCCCAACGCTCGGCGCCTGGTGCGCAGCTTCCAGCACACGGGCAAGTAGCTCAGGCGCCACCTTGCCACCGCTGAAATGGCGCATGTCACGGCGCTCGGCAATGGCACGGTAGACCGCCGCACGCTCCTCGAGGCTGAAGCCTTGGTCGCTCATGGTTGGAACAGCTCCGCAGCCGCCCGAGGGTTGGACGGCAGGTAGAAGTGGATGTAGGAGGCCGTCAGACGGCCGATGCGGAACACCGATTCGGCCACTGGCTTGTCGTTCGGGCACAGGCCGCGAACGAGCGGCTCCAGCGTGGTTTCCAGCAGTGAATGGTGGAAGGTATGACCGCGCAGGCTCCCCTCCGGCAAGGCCGCTTCCTGCAACGCCAGCGCTGCCAGGCGCTTCTGCATGCGCGCTTGCCCCGGCAGCAGGCCGAGCAACTCGGCGGATTCGCCTTCGACTTCAGTCAGGGCGTCCAACAGATAAAGCATGCCGCCGCACTCGGCGAGGATCGGCTTTCCCGCCGCGTGGTGGGCGAGGATGGCCTCAGCCATGGCCCGGTTGCCGGCCAGCTGCGGCAAGTGCAGCTCGGGGTAGCCTCCAGGCAGGTAAAGACTGTTCACGTCCGGCAGCTGCGTATCGGCCAAGGGGGAGAAGAACACCAGCTCGGCACCCATGCGCTGCAGGAGGTCGAGATTGGCCTGGTAGAGGAAGGCAAAGGAGGTGTCACGAGCTACGCCGATTCGCACCCCGCCCAGCCACTGGTCCAGCGCGTCGCCTTGCGGCGCGGCGAACTCGACGGCAGGTGGCAGCTCCACGGAGGCTGACGCCGCCAGCGCATCGGCGGCCGCATCCAGCCGCGCGTCCAGGTCTGCCAACTCCTCGGCCTGCACCAGGCCCAGATGCCGGCTCGGCAGCTCGACATCAGCACTGCGCGGCAGCGAGCCGTACCAGCGGATCCACTCCGGCAGGCTGTCGCGGATCAGGTCACTGTGGCGCTGGCTACCAACACGGTTACCCAGTACACCCGAAAACGGCAGGTCCGGCTGATAGGTCGCCAGGCCCACGGCCAAGGCACCAAAGGTCTGGGCCATGGCAGCTCCATTGATGACCGCCATCACCGGCACAGCGAAGCGCCGCGCCAGGTCGGCGGCCGAAGGCGAGCCGTCGAACAGCCCCATCACGCCTTCGATCAGGATCAGGTCGGCCTCACCCGCCGCCTCCCAGAGCAGCCGGCGGCTTTCCGCCTCGCCCACCATCCACAGGTCGAGCTGGTAGACCGGCGCGCCAGAGGCACGGGCGAGGATCATTGGATCGAGGAAGTCCGGCCCGCATTTGAATACCCGCACGCGCTTGCCCTGTCGGGCATGCAGGCGCGCCAGGGCCGCGGTGACGGTGGTCTTGCCCTGGCCCGAGGCCGGCGCGGCAATCAGCAGCGCGGGGCAGCGCCGATGCTCGGCGAGCGCTTGTCTCTCCTCTCCCTTCGGAAGAGGGACGGGGGTGTGGGATCCCGGGTCAGACACGAATACCGTCTCCTGCCGTTCTTGCCACCCTCTCCCCAGCCCTCTCGCCGAAGAGAGAGGAGGCAAGAACAAAAGCAGCGTCCATCAGAACTCCACTCCTTTCTGGGCTTTCACCCCGGACTTGAAGGCGTGCTTCACCAGACTCATCTCGGTGACGGTATCCGCTGCGTCGATCAGTTCCTGCGGGGCGCCGCGACCGGTGGCAACGACGTGCTGGTGCTCCGAGCGGGACTCGATGTCCTTGAGCACCGCATCGAGCTCAAGATAGCCATGCTTGAGGGCGATGTTCAGTTCGTCCAGCACCACCAGGCCGATCTGTGGGTCGTCCAGCAAGGAGCGCGCCACGGCCCAAGCCTGCTGGGCCTTCTCGATGTCGCGCTGGCGGTCCTGGATGTCCCAGGTGTAGCCCTCCCCCATCACGTGGTAGCTCACTTCCTCCGGGAAGCGGCGGAAGAAGGCTTCCTCGCCCGTGGACATGCCGCCCTTGATGAACTGCACCACGCCAACCTTGATGCCGTGGCCCAACGCACGGGCAACCATGCCGAAGGCTGAGCTGCTCTTGCCCTTGCCATTGCCGGTGTGCACCAGCAGCAGGCCATACTCGTCCTGGGCCTGGGCAATCTTCTCGTCGATCAGCGCCTTCTTGCGTTGCATGCGCGAGCGATGGCGGGCATCGCGTTCAGCGGATTCAGTCATGGTTTCGCCTTTTGATTTCGGGATTAGAGCGCCTGGTAGCGCACGCTGAAGAAAACCGCCTGCCCCGGCTCGTTATAGTCCAGGGCTGTTTCGTAGTCCGCATCGAACAGGTTGGTGACGCTGGCCTGCAAGCGCCACTCCTCGGTCAACCAGTACTCGCCGCGCAGGTCCAGGGTGGCGTAGCCAGCCATACGCTCGGTGTTGGCCAGGTCGTCATAACGGCGTCCTTCGGAATGAACCGTCGCGCCGAGCCCTATCTGGCCGAACCGACGATCAACGTCGAGGTTAAAGACTTGCCGCGCACGCCGGGGCAACTCGTTGCCCCGATTGGCATCGTCGCCACGGTTCTCGCCATCCAGGAAGCTGGCATTGGCATTCCAGTCCCAACCCAACCACTGGCTGCCCAACACCAACTCCAGGCCATCAATGCGCGCCTTGCCGATGTTGTTCGGGCCGCCCCACACGCCGATGGTCGAGTCAAAGGCGATAAGATCATCCACATTCGTGCGGAACGCATTGACGGACCAATGGCCCCAGTCATGCACGCCACTGAGGCCCGCCTCGAAGCTCTCCGAGGTTTCCGCGTCGAGGCCCGGGTTGCCGTAGCCAGGGAAATACAGCTCGTTGAAGCTTGGCGCCTTGAAGGCCGTGCCGTAGCTCAGGCTGAAGCGCAGCTCATCGGTGAGTGCATAGCCCCAGGCGGCGCTGCCGGTGTCGTGGTTACCGAATTGCTCGTTGTCGTCACGACGCAGGCTGAGCTGCCAGTCCTGTCGACCGGCGTCGCCGATGTACTGGGCGAACCAGCCCTCATTGATGCGGGCGTCCTTGTCGAAGACCGTCGAACTGCTGACCTTGTCCTGCTGCCAGTCATAGCCCAGGGTCAGCACATGACCCTCAGCGAGAGTCAGGTCGTTGAGCCAGGAAGCGCTGTCGCGCTGGGAGTCGAAACGTGCGTCGAATGCGCCGTCAACCCAACTCGTTGCCTTGTCCTCGCTACGCCCGGCCTGGAGCGTCACTTTCCAGGGCTCTAGAGGGCTGAAGCGCGCTCGGCCACCCGCCAGTTCCTGGCGGTTATCGGCGTTGGCATTGTGCCCGCCAGCAGGGTGCAGGAAGCCGGAAGTGTCGATATCGTCATAGTCGTTATGGCCACGGGCCTGCATCAGGGTGCCGTCCAGCTCCAGGCCGTTGTCGAACTGGTAACCGGCGCGCAGGGAGCCGGAATGGTTGCGGTAGCCGTCGGCATCCGTCTCGTAGTAGGCACTTCCCTGGCGGCGGGAGTTGATGCCGTCGGTGTCCTGACTGCTGACGCCAAGACTGAACCAGCCCTTGCCATCGCCACCCGACAATCCAGCGCCGCCTTGGCGGTTGTCATGGGTGCCGTATCCAGCGGAGAACCAGGGCTTGAGACCCTGCTGGTCGCCTTTGCGGGTAAAGATCTGGATCACACCACCGATGGCTTCGGAGCCGTACAGGCTGGAACGCGGCCCACGAACCACTTCGATGCGCTCGATCAGTTCAACCGGGAGGTCCTGGAAGGCCGTAAGGCCGGCGCTGACGGACCCCACTTTGATTCCATCGATCAGCACCAGCACATGATCGGACTCACTGCCGCGCAAGAAAACCGTGGTGTTCTTGCCGGGGCCACCGTTGTTGCTCACCGAGACGCCGGGGACCTTTTTCAGCAGTTCGGGCACCGAACGGGCCTGAGTGCGCTCGATCTCTTCGCGCTCGATCACGGTGGTCGGAGCCAGGCTGGCGCGCACCGGCTGCTCACTTCGAGTGGCAGTAATCACCTGCTCGTCGAGGGTCAGCGGCTCAGCCGCCAGGAAAGGGGAAATACAGGAACTGCCAAGCAGCGCAAAGGCCGCCGGCCTGAAGGAAGGCTTGCGAATCAAGGTCTGGATCTCCGTCGTGCCACCCGCGCGACATCTATGGGTATTGCATGCGAAGTGCACTCCGCGATGCCCTGCTTGCACCAGGCCGGTCTCCGGGCTTGCGAGTGGGACCATGGCTCCCGGGCCGCGCCTTCCCATGCTGCGCACAGTGGCTGTGGATGCGGACCTTGACTCGCCTACCGTTGCGGGGGCAGCGCCGGATTCTTCGAAGAATGGACCGGCTTCCCTGTTTCACCCTTTAGGAACAAAGGGCACCTGAGGCAAGCTGCGAAGGTTAGAGGGTTGGCTGGCGAGCGTCAAACGTCGAGCACATGCTCAGTGCCTTGGTGTGAAGCCTGCCGGCTTGCTCGCCAGCCACTCGACGAAGGTGCGCAGGCGCGCATCACCGAGCAGGGCTTCACGGCTGTTGTAGGTCAGGGCCAGTTCCTTCTCGCTGAACAGCCGGTGGATCTGATTGTGGCAGGGCCGGCAGACCCAGAGCGTCGCGCTGATGCGCTCGCCCTTGTCGAAGCGCTTTTGCACGTACGGTTTGTCGTGCAGGGCCTTGGGAATCAGGTGGTGACGAGTCAACGCTGCAGCGCGCCCGCAGAGTTCGCAGGCATCCGGTTGTGGTGGCAGGCGTATGGGTTCTGGCATGGTCGTCAGGCACCTCCCCCGTGGCCGGGAGAGGGGAAGTCAGCGTTTGCGGCAGAGGGTCAGCCCATCACCGATGGGAACGAGCGACAGGTCGACGCGCACATCGTCTTTCAACGCACGGTTCAAGGCCTGAATCGCCCGCGTGTCAGCACTGTCCGGTTCAGCCTCCAGCACACGACCACTCCAGAGCACGTTATCGAAGAGGATCAGGCCGCCCGTCCGTACCAGCCGCAGGGCTTGCTCCAGATAGGCCGGGTAGTTGGCCTTGTCGGCGTCGATGAAGACCAGGTCGAAGCTACCCTCCTCCAGGTTCGCCAGCGTTTCCAGGGCCGGCGCCAGGCGCAGGTCGACACGGTCAGCCAGCCCGGCCTCCTGCCAGTAACGGCGAGCAATGGCGTTGTAATCGCCCGGCAGGTCGCAGCAGAGGATGCTCCCTCCTTCGGGCAGCTCAGCCGCCATGCACAGGGCGCTGTAGCCGGTGAAGGTGCCGACTTCGAGCAACCGCCGGGCACCGGTCAGCTTGACCAGCAAGGCCATGAACTGCCCCTGCTCCGGCGCGATCTGCCAACGCGCCATAGGCATACCGGCGGTTTCCTCACGAAGGCGAGCGAGCAACGGTGTTTCCCGCAGCGACACGTCGAGCAGGTAGCCGTAGAGGGCGTCGTCGAGGTTCAGTGTGCGGTTGGTCATGGGAATTCTCAGGGCGTACGGGCGAGGCTCGGATCAAACAATACGCGCTTGGCGTTCAGGTAGCTTCTTTGCCAGTAGCTGTTGGACAGGCTGTCCAGACGCACCGTTCCGCCACTGGACGGCGCATGCACGAAACGGCCTTCACCGACATAGATGCCCGCATGACTGACCTGGCCGCCGCCATTGGTGGCGAAGAACACCAAGTCACCCGTCTGCAGTGCGGAGATGCTGACATTGGGCCCACGCATCACGATCATCTCACGAGTGGAGCGCGGCAGGCTGATGCCAGCAGCATCGCGATAGACAAAACCGATCAGGCCGCTGCAATCGAAGCCGCTGTCCGGCGTATTACCGCCCCAGCGATAAGGCGTGCCGACCAGGCCCAGGGCACGAAACAGCACGTCCTCGGCTACGGGCGAGAACTGCTGGACTGGAGCAGTGATGACGGGTTGCGGCGGAGGCGGTGCCTTGCTCGCGCAGGCAGCGAGCAGCGAGGCCAGGGCAAGAATGACGAAGCGATCCAGTGCGCGCATGGCAAGTCAGTCCTGACTTGAGGAGTACGCGCTAATTTGCTGATCTCACAATGATATTGCAAGCAAAAGCTGCGTCACCGCCAGGAAAAAAGATGCAAGTGCCAGAAACGACGATGCCGCCCCCGGGGGGCGGCATCGGCATGGGACTGGATCAACGGTGCAGAGGATGATGTGCCGGAGTGTTCATCGCCAGGACGCGCTTGGCTTCCATGTAGCTGGCTTTCCAGTAGCGGTCATCGAGGCTGTCGACGCGCACGCCGCCGCTGCGGCTGCTGGAAGAATGAATGAACTGATCATCGCCGATATAAATGCCGGCATGGCTGACGCGGCCGCGGCCACGGTTGTTGAAGAACACAATGTCGCCGGGCTGCAGCTCGTTGCGGGCGATCACCGGGGCATTCAGGTTGATCATTTCACGGGTGGAACGCGGCAGCTGGATGCCGGCCTCTTCCTTGAACAGGTAACCAACGAAGCCACTGCAGTCAAAACCAGTCTTCAGCGAGCGACCACCGAAACGATAAGGCGTACCCACCAGTTCGAAACCACGTTCGAGCAGGCCATCAGAGAGGGACGGCATCTGGTACGGCTGATCATCGGTCAAGTCCGCGAGGTCACGGGCGGAGGGCTCGTTGAGCAGGGAATCCGGGGCGCCGTCAGCAATGGGCTGTTGCGGCTGCGACTGCTGCACAGGGCCTGCACAAGCAGCGAGGAACAGAGCGAAGGTAAGGGGCACGAGGGGTGCGAAGCGATTGAGCATGGGCACGACCGTGTCGGTGAAGTTGATAAAGAAGGCGCGACTATGCCTTCTATCAACTTGATTTGCAAATTTAATCGCCCGAAATGTGACTTATCAGCCCCCGCAGAACATCTAAGGCCTTCCCCTTGAGATGCACATCGACGATTGGGGTCAGATCGGTACTGGACGGGTTGATTTCCACGGTTAAACCGCCTGCCTGGCGGGTGCGGACAACCGGTTCGATGATGTAGGGAAAGCTCGCCGTAGTCCCCACCGAGATCACCGCATCGAATCCCTTGCGCAGCTCTGCGTAGAGCGTTTCGATAGCTTGCTCTGGAAGCAGTTCCTCGAACAGCACCACGGGCGGACGGAGAATACCACCACATTCATTGCATTTGGGAGGCAATTCTCCCGCCAGATGCTGCGACAGTTCGACGCTTTCCGCGCCACAGGACTGGCAATACAGCGGCGAAATCTCGCCATGGATTTCGATCAGGCGCTCCGGCGGCGAGCCCGCCTGCCGATGGTAACCGTCGATGTTCTGCGTCAACACCCAGCACTCGGGCTTGATTCGCTGTAGTTCGGCAATGGCCTCATGCCCGGCATTGGGCCGAGCGCTCAGGCAGGCGCGCCCCAATTGGGCGAGGTACTTCCAGCAGAGCGCCGGATTGCGTTGCAGCATGGGGCCGGACAAGGCCGACTCGATGGGCAGCCCCTCCTCCGTCATGCCGTTGTAGAGGCCACCCAGGCCACGGTAGGTTGGCAGGCCCGAATCCGCGGAGAGGCCGGCGCCAGTGATGATCAGGATGCGCCGGGCCTGCTTCAGCACCTTGGCGACGCGCAGCAGTTCACTCTCCATCGTCACTCCCCACCGCTACTCGAAACGCTAGTGATTGACCGTATGCGCCAGCATTACCGAAAGCTGGCACAAGGGTCGACCGCTTTCCGCATGCCACTGGTTGAAAGCGGCCTGGACCAGGGCCAGCTCCTTCTGGCTGGTGGGTGCCTTGTCGATGACATCCTGGGCCTTTAGGGCTGCAACCATGTCGTCGGTGGGGATGAAGGTATCCTTACCCACCATGCGCAGGAAACGCGGTGCAGACAGACCGCCCAACTGGTGCCCGTGTTTAGCCAGGTACTTCCAAAGCCCGACGATATCAGTCACCGGCCAATCGGCAATCAGCGCGCCGAAACTGCCCTTCTCCCGCGCTACGTCGAGGACGAACTGGGCATTGCGCGGCACGCTCTTGAGCTTGCCGAGATGGCGGATAAGTCGGGCATCCTGCATCAGCCGCTCAAGATGCTCGGCGCCCATCAGCACCACTTTCTCCGGATCGAAGCCGAAGAACACCTCTTCGAACGCCGGCCACTTGGCGTCCACCAGGCTGTGCTTGAGGCCGGCACGAAATACACGCAGCGCGATCAGCGACAGGTAACGGTCGTCAGGCAGCTGACGCAGCTCGGCATCCGTGCGCGGCTGCGGCAGCCGTGCCTCCAGCGCCTTAGCCGAACCGAATCGGTTCAGGCAGTACTCGTGCAACCAACGATAATCGCGCATGCGTTGTCCTTGCGATCCGGCATGACCCGTTGCCCGTAGGAGCGAGGGGGACGCCCAGTTCCTGCTCGCGAACCCTCGCGAGCAAGCTCGCTCCTACAAAGGCCTGGGTCAGATGTTGACGACGTCCAGCGTACGCGGCGCGGCGTTTTCGTCGATACGCAGGTTGGTGAAGTCGAACAGGTTGCGGTCGGCCAACTGCGAAGGCACGACGTTCTGCAGGGCACGGAACATGATTTCGGTACGGCCCGGCGATTTGCGCTCCCAGTCCTGGAGCATTTCCTTGACCACTTGGCGCTGGAGGTTTTCCTGCGATCCGCACAGGTTGCACGGGATGATCGGGAACTCCTTGAGGTTGGAGTAGGCCTCGATATCCGCCTCGTTGCAGTAGGCCAGCGGGCGGATCACCACGTTGCGGCCATCGTCCGCACGCAGTTTCGGCGGCATGGCCTTGAGGGTGCCGCCGTAGAACATATTAAGGAAGAAGGTTTCCAGAATGTCGTCGCGGTGGTGCCCAAGGGCCATCTTGGTCGCACCGATTTCGTCGGCGAACGTATAAAGAGTGCCGCGACGCAGGCGCGAGCACAGCGAGCAGGTAGTCTTGCCCTCCGGGATTTTCTCCTTCACCACCGAGTAGGTGTCCTTCTCGATGATGTGATACGGCACACCGATGGACTCCAGGTAGGCCGGCAGCACGTGTTCGGGAAAACCGGGCTGCTTCTGGTCCATGTTCACCGCGACGAGCTCGAACTTGATCGGCGCCACCTTCTGCAGGTACAGCAGCACGTCGAGCATGGTGTAGCTGTCCTTGCCACCGGACAGGCAGACCATCACCTTGTCGCCGTCCTCGATCATGTTGAAGTCGGCGATGGCTTCGCCGGCCAGACGACGAATACGTTTCTGCAGTTTGTTCTGATTGACCGAAAGGGTGCCCATGGTGCTCTGAAGTCCGGGGAGAGATGCGAAAAGCTGGCTATTTTACGCACAAAGCGCGCTTCGCCCCAGCCCCATCATCGCCCTGTGCTAGTCTCCGGCGATGATCACCGACCTCGACCCCGCCCAGGACCTCAGCGAACAGCTCCACGAGCTGCTACGCGAGGCCCCGCTCGGCCTGAGCGAATACGAGTTGATCCAGCGCCTCAAGACGCGCCACTCCACGCACATTCCCCACCTCGAACTCACTGATAAGCTGGTGCTGTTTCGCACCCACTTCCTGGTGTTCAACGCGCTCTACCTGCTGCGCGACCAGCTGCACGCCGACCGCAGCGCCCACCTGGCCATCAGCCCGCTATGCGTCCAGCTCATGCCTTATGAGGCTGGCAGCGCCGCCATCAGCGAGCTCGACGCCCTGCGTGACTATTATCTGGACTTGGCCAATCTGCGGGACACCACCGAAGAGGACGTGGAGAAGCTCCTCGCCAGTTTCTGGACCCGCATGCAGGGCAGCGAAGAAAAGAGCGCCGCGCTCGAACTCTTTGGGCTTCACGACAGCAGCCAGCCGCTCAACCTCGCCCTGATCAAACAGCGGTACCGCCAATTGGTGAGCGTGCACCATCCAGACAGGGGCGGCAGCACCTCGCGCCTGCAGTCGATCAACAAGGCGATGGAAATACTTCAACGCTATTACAACTGAACTTTAATCTTCGATTCGCTCTAAAAGCCCCGTCCCCCTGGCACGAAACCGCTGCCTATACTGCGACATAAGGTCGCATAGGTCGGCCGAGCACCGTTCGGCGCTGGCTACGCGTCACCGGCGCTTCGCTGGGGGGCGACCTCATAATAATGAGGAGGTGTTTAGCATGATCCACCACGTTTGGGGGCTCTTCACTCATCCCGATCAGGAGTGGCAGGAGATTCGTGGCGAAGACGAAAGCATCAGCCACATGTACCTCACCCACGTCCTGATCCTTGCTGCAATTCCCGTAATTTCCGCATTCATCGGCACGACCCAGGTGGGCTGGGTGCTGGGCAAGGGCGATCCCGTCATGCTCACGCAGGCCAGCGCACTGCAAATGTCCATACTTTCCTACCTGGCGATGCTGGCCGGCGTGGCAGTCATGGGCGGATTCATCCACTGGATGGCTCGCACCTACGACGCCAATCCAAGCGTGACCGAATGCATCGTCTTCGCCGCCTACTGTGCCACCCCGCTGTTCATTGGCGGCCTGGCTGCGCTCTATCCGCACCTGTGGCTGGGCGCGACAGTCGGCACCCTGGCGATCTGCTACACGGTGTACCTGCTTTATGTGGGCATTCCCACATTCATGAACATTCCCAAGGATGAAGGCTTCCTGTTCTCCAGCTCCGTGCTGGCAGTGGGCCTGGTGGTACTGGTAGCGATGATCGCCGCAGCCGTGATCCTCTGGGGCTTTGGCCTGGGCCCGGTTTACACCAGCTGACAGGAGTAGCAAGCACAGAGGCCGCCCTCGGGCGGCCTTTTTCATTGGGCACCCGACCGCTCGGCGTCATCGCATTCGGCTAGCGCGGGCTTTGCGGCATAATCGCAGCCCACTGGAGTTTCACTATGCCCGAGCAGATACACGCCCGCGTGGAGGCCTGCTACCAGCAGGCCGAAGCCTTCTTCAAGCGCGCCTTCCCCCGCCCCGAGGTGAGTTTCAAACTACGGGGGCAGAAGGCCGGTGTCGCCCATCTCCACGAGAACAAACTGCGCTTCAACCCACAGCTCTACCGCGAGAACCGGGACGACTTCCTCAAGCAGACCGTGGCCCACGAAGTCGCACACCTCATCGCGCACCAGCTGTTTGGTCCCCGTATCCAGCCGCATGGCGAGGAGTGGCAGCTGATCATGCGCGGCGTCTACGAGCTGCCGCCCAATCGCTGCCATACGTATGAGGTGAAGCGACGCAAGACCACCCGCTATCTCTACCGCTGCGCCTGCCCGGATAACGATTTTCCCTTCTCCCCTCAGCGCCACGCACTGGTGGCACAAGGACGACGCTACTACTGCCGACGTTGCCGGGTGACCCTGGTATTCAGTGGGGAGCAGCGACAGGAATAGTCGGGGCCTCGGGAGCGCAAAGCGCTCCTTGGCGAACCCTTATCCCGTTACCTGAGCGGCCTTCAGCGCCGCGACCTGCTCGGCCGAGTAACCCAGTTCCGCCAGCACCTGGGCGGTATGGGAGCCGACCACCCCGCCAGCATGGCGCGGCTCTGGCAGGCCGGAGGAGAACTTGATCGGGCAGGCGATCTGCTTCTGCGCGGGCAGGCCTTCACGAGGGACGTCCACCACAAGGCCACGTGCCTTGATCTGCGGGTGCTCGACAGCTTCGGACAGCGGCAACATAGGCTCGACGCAGGCATCAAGGGTGGCGAATATCTCGCACCACTCAGCGAAATCGCGCTTCTCGAACTCGACTTCGATGGCGCGCTTCAGTTCACGCTGATCTTCAGGCTTGGGAGACAGGCCCCGTGCAGTTAGTTCAGGCCGGCCAATTGCAGCGCAAAATGACTGCATGAACTGCGGCTCCAGACTGCCGACTGAGATCCAGCGGCCATCGCGGGTGCGGTAGTAGTCATAGAAGCTACCGCCGTTGAGCACCTGACTCTCCATACCCGGCTCCACCCCCGCGCCCAGATAGCCAGCGCCGGCCATCGCGTGCAGGCTGAAGGCGCAGTCAGTCATGCTCACGTCCACTTGCTGCCCCTCCCCCGTTGCCTGGCGCTGGATCACCGCGGCCAGCAAACCCATCACCCCATGCAGCGAGCCTCCCGCAATGTCCGCGAGCTGCACGCCCAATGGCAATGGACCACTGTCGCGACGCCCTGTGTAGCTGGCGATGCCGGAGATGGCCAGGTAGTTGATGTCGTGGCCTGCGCGGTCGCGGTAAGGCCCCGTCTGGCCGTAGCCAGTGATGGAGACATAGATCAGCCTGGGATTCACCGCTTTAAGCGCTTCATAGCCGATGCCCAGCTTGTCCATGACCCCAGGCCGGAACTGCTCCAGCACGATGTCGTATTCACGCACCAGCTGCTTGACCACCTCCACCGCCTCGGGTCGCTTGAGGTCCAGCGCGATGCTGCGCTTGTTGCGATTGAGATAAGCGTGGCTGGTGGACGTCCCACCGTCATGAGGCGGCAGCACGCGCACCAGATCCATGCGGCTGGGCGACTCCACACGCAACACCTCGGCGCCCATGTCGGCGAGCAGCAACGAAGCGAACGGCCCCGGCAGCAAGGTTGAGAAATCAAGGATCTTCAGTGAGGAAAGCGGGCCTTTCATGGCGACTCCTGGATTCATGGGACAGGGCATTGGCCCTTCACAGTTTGAACACTCGGCGCGCATTGCCGTGGAGAAACTTGTTCCGCACCTCCTCCGACAACTCCAGTTCGGCTACCTGTTCCATACAGCGCGAAAGCGAAAGCTGGGGGAAGTTACTGCCAAACAGTACCTTGTCCTGACCATAGCTCTGCATGTACTGCAGCAAGGCCTGCGGGTAATAGCGCGGCAGGTAGGCCGAAGTGTCGATAAAAACGTTTTCGTGCTTCCAGGCGACGCCGATCATCTCGTCGGTCCAGGGATGGCCGATGTGCCCGGCGACGACGCGCAGCTCGGGGAAATCCAGTGCCACTTCATCGAGGTAAGGCACTGGGCGACCGGTTTCCGAGGGCATCAACGGGCCAGTGTGACCGACCTGGGTGCAGAACGGGATGTCCAGCTCGATGCACTTTACGTAGAGCGGGTAATAGAGACGGTGGTTTGGCGGCAGCTTCCATAGCCAGGGCACCACGCGCAGGGCTTTGCAGCCCAGCTCGGTAACAGCGCGCTCCAACTCGTGCACGGCGGCCATGGGCCTGCTCAGATCAACCGCGGCAACGCCGACGAAGCGCTCAGGATACGCGCGGGTGTATTCAGCCACCTCGTCATTACTGCTGACCCAGCGTTCGGGCCGGCACCAGGCGCTGATCATCAGCTTGTTGATGCCAGCCTTGTCCATCTCCGCCACGGTTTCCTCGGGGCTGAGGCCCTTGTCGAGCAGCACCGTGGTGCCGGATTTTTCGAACAGGTGCACCGCTTCGGGAATCAGTTCACGGGTACGGCCGGTGGCCAGCTGGGCCCAGGCGTCTATGGCGCCTTGTGCGTTGGACATGACTGTTACCTCCCTGGTACGCGGGGAAACCCGGACTGATGTCCGGGCTGCGGAGGGCGAAAGTTAGATCGTTGGGCGCGCCGTGCGGAGAGCTCGCCTGACCTAGAGCTTCATCCCACGACTGATGATCTCTTTCATGATTTCCGAGGTACCGGCGAAGATGCGCTGGATGCGCGCATTCGCACACATCTTGCAGATCGGGTACTCCCACATGTAGCCCCAGCCGCCGTGCAATTGCACACCTTCGTCGACCACCTTGCACAGCAGCTCGGTGGTGAAGAGCTTGGCCTCGGCCGCCACTTCCGGCGTCAGCTTCTTCAAGTTGTGATCCATCACGCAGCGGTCGGTGAACACCTGCGCGACGTCGATCTGGGTTCGCATCTCGGCCAGCTTGAAACGGGTATTCTGGAGGCTCGCCACGGTCCGGTCGAAGACCTTGCGCTCCTTCACATAGTCGATGGTGGTGAGCAATGCCGCCTCGGCTCCAGCCACCGCACCGCAAGCGTTGGTCAGACGTTCCTGGGCGAGCATGTTCATCAGATAGAAGAACCCTGCCTTGGCATCGCCCAGCAGGTTTTCCTTGGGCACCCTAACGTTGTTGAAGAACAGCTCGGCAGTGTCCTGGCTCTTCATGCCGAGTTTCTTGAGGTTACGTCCACGCTCGAAGCCCTCCATGTCACGCTCGACCAGGAACAGGCCCATCGCGTGCTTGTTCGCCGGATCGGTCTTGGCAGCAACGATCACCACATCGGCCAGCAGGCCATTGGAGATGAATACCTTAGAGCCGTTGAGCAGGTAATGGTCGCCCTTGTCGACGGCCGTGGTTCGCATGCCGGCAAGGTCGGAGCCGGCGCTCGGCTCGGTCATGGCCACCGCAAGGATGGTTTCGCCGCGAATGATCCCCGGCAGGAACCGCGCTTTCTGCTCGACATTGCCGTACTCGGCAATGTACGGACCACAGAGTGCCGAATGCAGAGGGATCATGAAGCCCGGCTCGTTGATGTAGGCCAGTTCCTCCGCCATGATCTGCTCGTAGCGGAAGTCCTTCAGTCCGGCGCCGCCATACTCCTCATCAGCCCATGGCAGGAGAAATCCCATCTCTCCCGCCTTTTTCCACACATTGCGGTCGACCACGCCTGCGGCCTCCCAGGCCTCCTGGTGCGGCACCGCCTCCTTTTGCAGAAAGCTGCGGAAGGACTCGCGGAACATGTCGTGTTCGGTCTCGAAATGAATGCGCTGCATGGGGAGCTCCATGGGCTGAAGTCGTCCCGCAGGTTAGGCGGCAGCCCCCACCGCTCTCAATGACGCAAGCGCTCAGAACGAATTGACGCAATCGGTCAGCCCCTCTCCCCGGAGTGGAGAGGCGCCGGAGGAGAGGGTTTTGCGCTTACCGTTGATCCACAAAAAAGCCCGGCACAACGCCGGGCTGGAAATGCCTCCCCACCAAGAGGAGAACGCTGTTGCTTTAGCCGATCAGGCAGCCGTCTGCGGGGCGGCGCTCGGCACGGCGACCTTGCCGCCGCTGGCCAGTTCGCTCTGCAGGGTGGTTTCGTCGAGCTGCTTGCACCACTTGGCGACGACGATGGTGGCCACGCCATTGCCGATCAGGTTGGTCAGGGCACGGGCTTCGGACATGAAACGGTCGATACCGAGGATCAGCGCCAGGCCAGCAACCGGCAGATGGCCAACGGCGGACAAGGTGGCGGCCAGCACGATGAACCCGGATCCGGTCACGCCAGCAGCGCCCTTGGAGGCCACCAGCAGCACCAGCAGCAGGGTGATCTGGTGAGTGATATCCATCGGCGTGTCAGTGGCCTGGGCGATGAAAACCGCAGCCATGGTCAGGTAGATGGACGTGCCGTCGAGGTTGAACGAGTAGCCAGTGGGGATTACCAGACCGACTACGGATTTGTTCGCACCCAGCTTCTCCATCTTCTTCAGCATGCGCGGCAGAGCCGATTCGGAGGACGAGGTGCCCAGCACGATCAGCAGCTCTTCGCGGATGTACTTGATGAAGCGCAGGACGCTGAAACCATGGGCACGGGCGATGCCACCCAGGACCACCAGGATGAAGAACACGCAGGTGATGTAGAAGCACAGCATCAACTGGCCGAGCTGCACCAACGAGCCCACACCGTACTGGCCGATAGTGAAGGCCATGGCACCGAAAGCACCGATGGGAGCGACCTTCATGATCATGTTGATGATGCCGAACATGACATGAGCGATACGGTCGATGAACTCCAGAATCGGCTTGCCGTAGTCACCCATGCGCTGCAGGGCGAAGGCGAAGATCACCGAGAAGAACAGCACCTGCAGGATGTCACCATTGGCGAAGGCGCCGACGACGGTGCTCGGAATCACATTAAGCAGGAAAGCCACGGTGCTCTGCTGCTCGCCGGCAGCGGCGAAGGCAGCGATGCCCTTGGTGTCCAGGGTGCTCGGATCGACGTGCATGCCGACGCCCGGCTGCACAACGTTCACCACCACCAGGCCGATGAGCAGCGCAACGGTAGAAACGATCTCGAAATACAACAGCGCATAGCCGCCGGTCTTGCCTACTGCCTTCATGTCCTGCATACCGGCAATGCCGCTGACCACAGTGCAGAAGATGATGGGCGCGATGGCCATCTTGATCAGCTTGACGAAGCCATCGCCCAGGGGCTTCAGCGCGACGCCGGTTTCGGGATAGAAATGGCCCAGGAGAATGCCGACAGCAATGGCAACGATCACCTGGACATACAAGCTCTTGTAGAACGGTTGGCGGGACATGGCAGTGTTCCTTTCGTGTGGCACCAAGTGTGTTCCGTACACCCCGGCGTCACCATGTTCGACACATCTCCCTGGCTGGGAGACTTTGTTGTTGTGCGGTCCAGTCGAATGGACGGCGATTTCCCTATCGCAAGCCCTGTGCCAATCCTAAAAAAACCGTCAACCCCTTATAAATCAATGTTTTGAGAGAATATAAACAGAACACCAATCCAACCGATTGGCGGGTTTCCGCCCGCGTCCCTGGGGGAAATCCGCCATTTTCGCCCTTGTCGCCGCTCAAGCAGGCGACCTACCATCACCCTCCCCCGCACCTGGAATTCATCGATGCGCGAGCGCACCATCGCCAGCCATTTCGTCCGCGCCGCCCTCAGAGGGTCGCAACGCCATGGCCTTGATTGCGAACCACTGCTGCGCTTAGCCGGCATCCAGCCTGCCCTGCTCATGGAACCCCGGGCGCGGGTCGCGCCGGAGCAGTTCAGTCGGTTGATGCAGGTGCTCTGGGCAGCCCTGGACGACGAATACATGGGCTTTGGCCAGCAGCGCAGCAGGCGCGGCACCTTCGCCATGATGTGCCACGCGATCATCCACTGCCGGACTCTGGACAAGGCGCTCAGTCGAGGCACCCTCTTCTACAGCCTTTTCCCCGATGGGCCGGGCATCCGGCTGGAGCGCGTAGGCGACCTGGCACGACTGTCCGTGGACGACTCGGCGCTCTGGGATCCTGACCATTTCCTGGTAGAAAGCCTGCTGGTCATCTGGCATCGCCTGGCAAGCTGGCTCATCGGCCAGCGTATCCGCCTGGAACAAGCCACCTTCTCCTACGCCGAACCGTCCCACTCCGGCGAGTACGAACTGCTCTTCCCAACCTCCCGGCGCTTTGGGGTGGAACGCACCAGTTTGGTGTTCCAGGCACGCTACCTGGCAATGCCGCTGCTGCAGGACGAACGCACGCTGAAGCACTTTCTCGAACACTCCCCCGCGGACCTGCTGGCCCGTCCGGACGGTGGCGACAGCCTGACCAGCCAAATCCGCCGCCTGCTCGGCCGCGACTGCCGCAGCTGGCCAGATCTGGAAATGGTGGCGCAACAACTGCATATGAGCCCACAGACCCTGCGCCGCCACCTGCGCGAAGAAGGACCGAGCTTTCAGGAGCTGAAAGACCACCTTCGCCGTGACCTGGCCATCTACCATCTCGGTCGGGACGAACTGTCGATCCAGGATATCGCCGAGCAACTCGGCTTTTCCGAGCCCTCGGCCTTTCACCGGGCCTTCAAGAAGTGGACCGGACTGACGCCAGGCGCCTATCGGGCGCAGGAAAGCTGACCGCAGAGACTTATCTGACCTGTAGGGGAGAATTCACTCCCCACCGGACTTGCGGATCAAAGCTGAGGAAACCGAATCCGAAAATCGGCACCACCCAGGTCCGAATCTTCGAGGAACAGCTCGCCCTCGTAGCTCTCGACAATGTCCTTCACTACCGCCGTGCCAATACCCTGCCCTGGGTGCTGGCTGTCCAGCCGCTCGCCACGTTTGAGGATGCGGGCACGCTGATTGGCCGGCACCCCGGGGCCATCGTCCGCCACACGCACCTCGCACAATCCGTCTCGCACGTCGGCGCTGATGCGGATATGCCCCAGGCAAAGTCGATAGGCGTTCTCCAGCAGGTTGCCAAGCATTTCCAGCAACGCCCCCTGCTCCATCGGAATCATCAGCCCCGGATCAAACTTGCGTTCGATCTGAACGCGCTTGTCGCGGTAGACCTTGTCCAGAGCATCGCAGAGGGTATCGATCAAGGGCGCCAAGCGTACGCGGTGGCGCACCAGGCCACTCTTGCGCAAGCTTGCACGCTGCAGCTGATAGCCGATCTGCTGGCTCATCCGCTCGACCTGGTTCTGCAGCACCCGCGCCTGCTCACCCTCGCCGGACTTGTCGGCCAGCACCTCGCTGACACCCTGCAGGACTGACAGTGGGGTTTTCAGACTGTGAGCCAGGTCATCCAGGGAATGGCGGTAGCGCTCGCGTTGGCGGCGTTCGCCATCCAACAGGCGGTTCAGCGAGCGAGTCAGGCGCAGCAACTCTCGCGGGTGCTTTTCACTCAGGCTATCGCGACTCCCGGCCTCGACCTCATCCAGCTCGGAGCTGAGCCCGCGCAGGCTGCGAAAACCCCAGGTCAGGCCGAACCAAAGCAGGGCCAGCAGCACCACCGCGGCACCACTCAGCCAGATGTATAGCTGCTCGATGAAATCGTCGTACAAACCTTGGTAGTCACTGGCCGGCTGCATGGAAACGACATAGAAGGAAACCTTCTGGCCACGTAGCTGATCGACCCCCATCTGGTGAGCGAAAAACTCCCGCCCATTGACGTCCTTCAACTGCATGAGTTCATGATCATGCTGACCGAGTTGCGGCCGGTAAGGGACGTTCTCGTTCTCTGACGATCGAGACCACCAGACCAGCTTGCCTTCGCCGTCATAGATGTAAGCCAGTTGGCTGGCATCGAGCTCGTCGTACTCCGAGGACGGCAGATCGTCAGGCATATCCAGTCGGCCATCAGTGATGTATGCACCTGCGATCAGCGCGCTGGCATCGGACTCCAGGCGCATATGGATGGATTCCTCTAACGCAATGACGAATGCCCCGCGCAAGGCGGGTAGCAGCGCTAGCATGAACAACACCGAAATCGCGGCTGCCCCCAGCATCAAACGCAGCCGCAGGGAGTTGGCCGCACCTCGTAAACAATGCGTCACCAGTACTTTCACGCTCATCGGCACCGCTCGGTAAACAGGTAACCCAAGCCGCGAACCGTCTCGATCGGTTTGAAACCACCGTTGCCTTCAAGCTTGCGGCGCAAGCGTCCGACCAGCACCTCGATGACGTTCGGGTCACGCTCTTCGTCATCTGGATAGAGCTGCTCCATCAGGCGCTCCTTGGCCACGACCTGCTGATGATGGCGCATAAGGTACTCGAGAATGCGGTACTCGAAGGCAGTCAGTTGCAACGCCTCGCCGTCGATCTGCGCTTGCTTTCGATTGAGGTCCAGCAGCAGTGGGCCCGCCTCGATCGTGGGCTGGATAAAACCCGATGAGCGCCGCAGCAAGGCGTTCAGCCGAGCCTCCAGCTCTTCGAACTGGAACGGCTTGACCACGTAATCGTCAGCACCGGCTGCCAGCCCCTCGACCTTGTCCTGCCAGTTGCCACGGGCCGTCAGGATCAGGATCGGAAAGCTCTTTCCCTGGCTACGCAACTGTCGGATCAGCTCCAGGCCACTCATGCCCGGCAGGCCGAGATCGATGATGGCCAGATCATGGTTGAACTCAGCAACCCGGTACAGCGCTTCCTCGGCATCAGCAACAGCATCCACCACATGGTCATGCTCACCCAGGCGAGTGAAGAGATGGTGGCGCAACAGCGCCTCGTCCTCCACAACCAGCAATTTCATCGGCAAGCCCCCAAAGGGAGGACTCGAACAGGAGGTCGGCAGGCCCAAAGGCCATGCCCGAACAGGACTTCATACATCTGGATGCCCTCCAGGCAACGGTGACGGCGAGAGTGGGGAATAGCTTGCCAGCTGTTTACTGAACCGCACCTGAACCTTCCCTGAACAACCGGCCCACTCCTTCAAAGTTTACGCGCACGCCACCCGGCCAGCAGGAACAACGAAACCAGCACGGCCAGCAGTGGCAGCCAGCCGGCATGTTCCCATACGTAGCCGCCGGCATAGCCGACAAGGCTCGAGCCCAGGTAATAGGCGCAGAGGTACAGCGCTGAAGCCTGCGCCTTGGCTTCCTTTGCACGCTGCCCCACCTGGCCGCTCGCCACGGCATGAGCAGCAAAAAAGCCCAGTGTCACCAATGCGAGTCCGACTACCGAGGTCACCAGCAGCGGCAGGGCGCACAGGCCAGCACCAATGACGATCGTGCCCACGCCACCTTGCACGACTCGCCGCGCCCCGAGTCGCGGAACCAGCCGTCCGCTCCAACCGGCACTGAAGATGCCCACCAGGTAAACCAAAAACAACAAACCAATCAAACTATTCGACAGCCCGAATGGTGGCGCCGCCAAGCGGAAACCAATGTAGTTGAACAGCGCCACGAAGCCGCCCATCAGCAGGAATGCCATGAGAAACAGGCCACGCAGTTCAGGGTTGGCCAGATGCCCGGAGAAGTTGCCCAACAAGCCCGACAGCGACAACGGATGCGCTTTGAAATGCCGCGACGGGGGCAGCCACCAGAGGAACAATCCCAGGGCCAGCAATCCCAGCAGGCCGATGCCGCCAAGAGCCAGCGGCCAACCGCCCAGGTCACTGAGCAGACCGGCCAGCAAACGTCCGAGCAGGCCACCGAGCGCGGTTCCGCCGATATAGAGCCCCATGGCCGCCGGCAAAGAATCGGGATCGAACTCCTCACCGACATACGCCATCGCCAGCGCCGGAAGCCCGCTCAGAGCCAACCCCAGCAGTGTCCGCAGAATAAGCAGCACCTGCCAGGAATCCACCAGCGCACACGCAATGCCAAGCAGGCTGGCCAGCCCCAGCGCCGCCGCCATGACCGCTTTTCGGCCCCAACTCTCGCTGAGCGCGCCGGACAACAGCAAGCACAGGGCAAGGCTCAGGGTGCTGAGGGACAAAACCAGACTACTGCTGGCTGCGGAAACACGGAAATGCGCAGCCAGCAAAGGCAGGAGTGGCTGCACACAATAGAGCAAGGCGAAAGTGGCGAAACCGGCGCAGAACAACGCCAGCGTCGCGCGCCGATACGCGGCGGAACCTCGGGTGAGATGGGTATCTGAAGCGTTCGACGCCATTGCTGAGCTCACACAACCGGCCCCAGTGAACCGAGTTGCAAGCCTAGCACGCCGCCTGGGCGTAATACCCGACTACGCGGTAGCCGGGCTTCGCTGCGCTCTGCGTCAACCTACGGGTCGCGCGTTGATACGGGCAAAAAAAAACGGGAGCCCAATCGGGCTCCCGCACTCAATTCAGAGAAAATGTCTGGAATCGGCATTCGCCGGGATTCCAAACTACAACCTCACCTGCGTTCCAGAAGAAACGCACCTGCAGTTTTGCAAAAGACTGCCCGGCAATCCGTTTCGCTTTGTTGGCCATTTGCAAACATATGTAACTGTTCACCCGGCTGGCCGATTCTCGATGGGCCATGCAAAATGCCGCCATGAGCTCGAACCGCCCCGCCTGCTGCAGTGCTATCGAATCCACCTGGCCATTCAACGATGCGCTGCCGGGTATCGTCATGCGCTCATGCCACTTTGACCCCGCCCTGCTGGCCCCGACCGACTTCGCCCTATCCACGATTGCAGTGCCTGTGACCATTCAGCGCTCCGTCGCCAAGCGGCAGACCGAGTTCCTAGCCGGCCGACTCTGCGCACGCGAGGCCCTGCAGACCCTCACCGGCATTCCCGACGTCCCCGGACTGCATGAAGACAGGGCGCCCATCTGGCCCGAAGGTATTTGCGGTTCGATCAGCCATAGCCACGGTCTGGCCTCGGCACTGGTAGCCAGCCATACACACTGGCGCGGCCTGGGCCTCGACCTTGAAACCCTGCTGCCCGCAAGCCGCGCCCAACGCCTGGCCAAGGAAATCCTCACGCCAGCCGAGCTAAACCGTCTGGGTAGCCTCGACCCAAGTCAATACGCCGAGCGGATCACCCTCACCTTCTCGATCAAGGAAAGCCTGTTCAAGGCGCTCTACCCGCTGGTTGGCCAACGCTTCTACTTTCAGGATGCGGAGCTGCTGAACGTCGACTCAAATGGCCGCGCACGTCTTCGCTTGCTGCAGGATCTCTCCAGAGACTGGCATGCAGGCCGCGAGCTTGGCGGGCACTTCTGCTATTTCCAGGAAAGGCTGCTGAGCCTGGTGGCGATTCCGGCGTAAGGCTTAAGACCAGGCATGCCGGTGGGCAGAAGAGAACCATGTAGAAGCGAGGGGGGACGCCGAGTTCTTGCTCGCTAAGGAATCGGCACGCGCGCCTTCGCGAGCAAGTTCGCTCCTACAGTGGTTGCAGCCAGCCATTCAGGGTGGGCTTCATTGAGCAACGCGATATCTACCAGCCAGGGAAAACGGCGCCGCGCGAATTCACTCGCCAGGCAGACCAACAAGATGCTCTCTACAAGGTTTCTGCTTCGGATTGCCGCCTTGGCCAGACAAGGCTGAAGCGCGCGCCACCCAGTGCATCACTGCGGCCAACCTGTGCGCGACCGGCGTGCCAATAGATGATCCGCCTGACGATGGAAAGCCCCAAGCCATGCCCGCCAGAAGCGCGGGTGCGACTGTCGTCCAGGCGCATGAAGGGCGTGAAGATACGATCCCACTGACTCTCCGGCACGCCGGGACCGTCGTCCTCGACATCGATACGGCAGCGCCGGTGGCCGATCTGGTAGTTCAACGTCACCCTTGCCTCGGCGTGGCGCATGGCGTTGCTCACGAGGTTCTGCAAGGCCCGGTGCAGATAGCGGGGTTCCGCTTCCACCCAGGCCCCCTCGGCATCCACGTTCAGGCACAGCCCGCGTTCGACTTGCACGGTGGCGCGCAAGGGCGAGAGCTCGGCGATCACCTGATCGAACAGCGCGTCCAGGTCCACGCGCTGGAAGTGCAGGGCTGGCGTACCCTGCTCCAGGCGCGCGTAGGTGAGCATCTCGTCGACCAACTTGTCGAGTTCTTGGATGTCACCGTCCATGCCATCCATGTACTTGCGCCGGGCCTCTTCGGTCTCGGCATCGGCAATCATTTCCAATCCGAAGCGCAACCGCGCCACGGGGGTGCGCAATTCGTGGGACACCGCGCGCACCAACTCGCGCTGGACCGAAACCAGCCGCTGCAACTGCTCGGCCATGCCATTGAAGGCAGCGGCGAGGCGCCCTACTGAATCAGCGCCGCGGGCTGGCACACGGGCATCCAGCTTGCCTTGGGCAATGCTCGTGGCTGTGCTCTCCACCGTCATCAGGCGGTGCTCCAGCTGGCGCACCAAAAAATAGACCGTCAGGCCGATCAGCGTCAGCCCCAGCGCGCCGATCAACACCAGCAACTGAGGCGGATAGGGGTTCATCTGGTATATCGGGCCCATTTCCAGCACCCAGGGCGTATCCACCATTCCGGCGAAGACCCGGATCGAGTCGCCATCCTTGCCCAGGGCCATCACCGTGTCGCCTTCATCCACGCGGCGGCGCTGGTCGGCATCGAGGTCTGCCTCCTTCAGCGGAATCAGGCGAAGGTCGAAGCCGAACTGCTTGCGCTCCTTCAATGAAGCCAGCCGCTGCGGTTGCTCGTTGACCGGAAAGCGCACCAGTTCGTCCATCAGCAGGTACACCGTAGCGCGCGCCAACTGTTCGCTGATCTGCTGTACCTCGCCCGACAGCAACACCCCTTCGGCAACGCTGAGCAGGCTGTAGACCCGAGCCGCGTGGGGGCCGGTCTCCTGCACCAGAACCTGGCCACGGTTCAAGCGTCCGCGGGCGCTGCTATCCAGGCGCGCCTGCTCCATCGGCTGGAGCTCCAGCGGGATGCCGAGCAAACGCCCCCAGAGCACCACGGCCCGGCGCCGCTCCACCTCATCCATTGGCTGCAGGTTGTCTGCCATGAGGCGAAACGTGCCGCGGGCCAGACTCTCGCGGTACTGGTCGGCGCGCACCTGGTTGACCTGGTGGATGGTGAACACGCCGAGCAGCGCGACCAGCACCAAAGCCACCAACATGCCGCCATAGATGCGCAAGAATATCGAGTTCATCGCAGCCCTGCCCGTAGGAGCGAGCTTGCTCGCGAAAGGGTCCACGCGAGATTTCTCGCGAGCAAGCTCGCTCCTACAAGGTAGAAACCGTGCATCCTCGCCACCTCAGGCCAACCCTTCGGCGGCTTCTCGGACAAACAGGTAGCCCTTGCTACGCACCGTCTTGATCAGGCGCGGGTGCATGGGGTCGTCCCCGATCTTCGGGCGAATGCGCGAAATGCGCACGTCGATTGAACGGTCCTGACCGTCGTATTCGATTCCGCGCAGGGAATTGAAAATCTCCTCGCGGGAGAGAATGCGCCCGGCGTTCACCGCCAGCAGCCAGAGCAAGTCGAACTCGGCGCTGGTCAGCTCAATGCTGCGCTCGCTCAACCAGGCCTCACGCATGGCGTTATCGATCACCAGCGGGCCGAACTCCAACCGTCGCAGGTTCTCGGGCGCGGGTGGCTCGATTGGCGCCTCACTGCGGCGCAACAGCGCACGGATGCGCGCCAGCAGCACGCGCGGGCGCACCGGCTTGCATACATAGTCATCGGCGCCCAGCTCCAGCCCCAGCACCTGATCCATATCGTCGGTACGCGCGGTGAGCATCAGGATGCGGCCGTCGTACTGGCCGCGCAGCTTGCGACAGATCGACAGGCCATCCTCGCCCGGCAGCATCAGGTCCAGGACCACCAGGTCCGGGCGGTCCTTGAGGATGCGCGCCACAGCCTGGCCACCATCGGACTCGATCGACACCTCCAGGCCGTTGCCTTCCAGGTATTCCCTCGTCAGCTCGGCCAGACGCTGATCGTCTTCGACAATGAGGATTCGCCAGGCTTCTTGCTCCACCACGCACTCCCACAAATAGACATCGGGCCATAGAAAATGGCCGGCATTGTAACAATGCCAATGGTTTAGCACAGCGGGGACCAACTCGGCATGAAAACACAACATATTGTGTTAGCTTGCGACGCGCTCTACAGAGTCAGTTCCGCAAAAAAATACGCCATTTAGCGGCGACGAACGGCAAAGCCTAGAGCCTGCGGGGCTTAGCTCTTGTTACCCAGGAGTCACCCACAAATCACCCACAACTTATCCACAGGCTAGATGTTGTGGGTCGCCTTGCAATACCCCCAATAGCGCATTATCTTGTACCCCCATCGAGCCCAGCCCCTACATATTGGGGTCAGGGCAGGCCGCCGGACACAATTAGAATCAAGCGCAACAGGCTTTTTCAGAGCCCAACCACCGGTGAGCCACAAGCGTTGATCGACCCACCACCCGCCACTGGCGAGCGGTGCCGGCCCAGGACACAAAGAACGTGACTGGGAGCTGGAATGAGGTGTCGCGCTGAATGTGCGCACCACTAGGTATTGTGTTGTCACGGTGGTTTGACACCGAGACGTTTGACTTGTAGGGCCAGGGAGGCACTTGAGTCCCGCCCCTCATAGCCTCGAAGCATCGACTTTCGCGCCCGGCGCCTTGCCGTGCGTATTGCGTCGCGGAAAGGAAATGAAGAGCAGCTCAGGCGCCCATCAATAAATTGAGAACATGGAGAACCCCATGCAGACCGACACCACTCGCGAGAACCCGCAGGCTGTAGCGCCGCAGGCCGCCGAATCCAACCAGGATCTGGCAGCCACTGCGCCCGGCCAGCTGCGCGTGATCAAACGCAACGGTACCGTCGTCGCCTACACCGACGACAAGATCACCGTTGCCATCACCAAGGCGTTCCTCGCCGTGGAAGGCGGTACTGCCGCAGCTTCTTCGCGTATCCATGAAACCGTCGCGCGCCTGACCGAGCAGGTCACCGCGACCTTCAAGCGTCGCATGCCCTCGGGCGGCACCATCCACATCGAAGAAATCCAGGACCAGGTCGAACTGGCCCTGATGCGCGCCGGTGAGCAGAAAGTCGCCCGCGACTACGTACTCTACCGCGATGCCCGTGCTCAAGAGCGCGCCAAGCGCAGCGCCGAAAGCGATGTGGCCCAGCCGCATCCGAGCATCCGCATCACCCGTGCCGACGGCAGCCGCATCCCGCTGGACATGGGCCGCCTGAACACCATCATCAGCGAAGCCTGCGAAGCCCTGGCCGAAGTCGACGGCTCGCTGATCGAGCGTGAAACCCTGAAGAACCTGTACGACGGCGTTGCCGAGAAGGACGTCAACACCGCCCTGGTGATGACTGCCCGTACCCTGGTCGAGCGTGAGCCGAACTACTCCTACGTCACCGCCCGCCTGCTGATGGACACCCTGCGCGCCGAAGCCCTGAGCTTCCTCGGCGTGGTCGACAGCGCCACCCACCACGAAATGGCCGACATCTACGCCAAGGCCCTGGCGGTATACGTCGAGAAAGGCGTCGAGTTCGAACTGCTCGATCCGAAACTGAAATCCTTCGACCTGGAAAAACTGGGCCGCGCGCTGAACCACGAGCGTGACCAGCAGTTCACCTATCTCGGCCTGCAGACCCTGTACGACCGCTACTTCCTGCACAAGGACGGCATCCGCTTCGAACTGCCGCAAGTCTTCTTCATGCGCGTCGCCATGGGCCTCGCCATCGAAGAGCCGCAGAAAGAAGAACGCGCCATCGAGTTCTACAACCTGCTGTCGTCCTTCGACTACATGTCGTCGACCCCGACCCTGTTCAACGCCGGCACCCTGCGCCCGCAGCTCTCCAGCTGCTACCTGACCACCGTTCCAGACGACCTGTCGGGCATCTACAACGCCATCCACGACAACGCGATGCTATCGAAATTCGCCGGCGGCCTGGGCAACGACTGGACTCCGGTGCGCGCACTGGGCTCCTACATCAAGGGCACCAACGGCAAATCCCAGGGCGTCGTCCCCTTCCTGAAAGTGGTCAATGACACCGCAGTCGCCGTTAACCAGGGTGGCAAGCGCAAAGGCGCCGTCTGCGCCTACCTGGAAACCTGGCACCTGGACATCGAGGAATTCCTCGAGCTGCGCAAGAACACGGGTGACGACCGCCGCCGTACCCACGACATGAACACCGCGAACTGGATTCCGGACCTGTTCATGAAACGCGTATTCGAAGACGGCACCTGGACCCTCTTCTCCCCGGCCGACGTACCCGACCTGCACGACCTCTACGGCAAGGCCTTCGAGGAGCGCTACGAGTACTACGAAGCCCTGACTCAGTACGGCAAGCTGAAGCTGCACAAAGTTGTCCAGGCCAAAGACCTGTGGCGCAAGATGCTCTCCATGCTGTTCGAGACCGGCCACCCGTGGCTGACCTTCAAGGACCCGTGCAACCTGCGCAGCCCGCAGCAGCACGTGGGCGTGGTCCACAGCTCGAACCTGTGCACCGAGATCACCCTGAACACCAACAAGGACGAGATCGCGGTCTGCAACCTGGGTTCGGTGAACCTGGTCAACCACATCGTCAATGGCAAGCTGGACGTCGAGAAACTCGGCCGCACCGTGAAAACCGCAGTTCGCATGCTCGATAACGTTATCGACATCAACTACTACTCGGTTCCGCAGGCGCAGAATTCCAACTTCAAGCACCGCCCGGTCGGGCTCGGCATCATGGGCTTCCAGGACGCCCTGTACCTGCAGCACATCGCCTACGGCTCGGACGCTGCCATCGAGTTCGCCGACAAGTCCATGGAGGCCATCAGCTACTTCGCCATCCAGGCCTCCTGTGATCTGGCTGACGAGCGCGGTGCCTACCAGACCTTCGAAGGCTCCCTGTGGTCCCAAGGCATCCTGCCGATCGACTCGCAGAAGCTGCTGATCGAGGCCCGTGGCGCGAAGTACATCGAAGTCGACCAGAGCGAAAGCCTGGATTGGGCGCCGGTGCGCGAGCGCGTACAGAAAGGTATTCGTAACTCGAACATCATGGCCATCGCGCCGACCGCGACCATCGCCAACATCACCGGCGTATCGCAGTCCATCGAGCCGACCTACCAGAACCTCTACGTGAAGTCGAACCTCTCCGGCGAGTTCACCGTGATCAACCCCTACCTGGTACGCGACCTAAAAGCCCGCGGCCTGTGGGACCCGGTCATGGTCAACGACCTGAAGTACTACGACGGCTCCGTGCAGCAGATCGAGCGCATCCCGCAAGACCTGAAAGACCTGTACGCCACCGCCTTCGAAGTCGAAACCAAGTGGATCGTCGACGCCGCCAGCCGCCGTCAGAAGTGGATCGATCAGGCCCAGTCCCTGAACCTCTACATCGCCGGCGCCTCGGGCAAGAAGCTGGACGTGACCTACCGCATGGCTTGGTACCGTGGCCTGAAAACCACCTACTACCTCCGTGCCCTGGCCGCCACCAGCACCGAGAAATCGACCATCAACACCGGCAAGCTCAACGCCGTGTCCTCGGTAATCGACGAAAGCCTGCAAGCCGCACCGGCACCGGTCCCGCAAGCCTGCTCCATCGACAACCCCGACTGCGAAGCCTGCCAGTAACGCGGTCCCCGGAGCGGCCCCACCACGGGGCCGCTCCCTCCCCTCTCCCCCTGAGAGAGGGTGTCGGAGTGGGCCGCGCTCGGATGAGGGACGTTTCAGAGCGCACGCTCCAAGCACCACCGATCCAACAGCCCCGCTCACAAAACGGGCGGGCACAGGCCAGGGCAAACCATCGCCCCGCCTTCCGCCACGAGCGGACCGTTGCCTTGCATGCACCGAGCAACGAACTAAGATTTTACTGTATATCCATACAGGCCGGTAACTGACCGGCCCTCAAGCAGGAGAGCAACCGCCATGCTGAGCTGGGACGAATTCGACAAAGAAGACAGCGCACCCGTAGCCGCCAAACCGGCTAACGCCGCCACTGCCGCCGCCGCAGGGGCCAACCTCGACAAGCTCGACAACGAAGCCGCCGGCTCCGTCAGCGACGCCCGCGCCGTTTCCGCCAGCGACTCCGATGCGGTTGCTCGCGCCAAGAAGGCCCTGGACGACCTCGACATCCAGGAAGGCCTGGACGACCTCGAAGGCGCCTCCGCGCGCGTACAGGTTGGCGACAAGCAAATGATCAACGCCCGCGCCGACCTCAACCAGCTCGTACCTTTCAAGTACGACTGGGCCTGGCAGAAGTACCTGGATGGCTGCGCCAACCACTGGATGCCGCAAGAAGTGAACATGAACGCCGACATTGCCCTGTGGAAGAGCAAAGACGGCCTCAGCGAAGATGAGCGCCGCATCGTCATGCGCAATCTCGGCTTCTTCTCCACCGCCGACTCCCTGGTAGCCAACAACCTGGTGCTGGCCGTCTACCGCCTGATCACCAACCCCGAGTGCCGTCAGTACATCCTGCGCCAGGCCTTCGAAGAAGCGATCCACACCCACGCCTACCAGTACTGCATCGAGTCGCTGGGCATGGATGAGGGCGAAATTTTCAACATGTACCATGAGATCCCCTCGGTCGCTAAAAAGGCATCCTGGGGCCTCAAGTACACCCGCTCGATCTCCGATCCGAAGTTCAACACCGGCACCCCGGAGACCGACCGCCAGTTCCTGCGTAACCTCATCGCCTACTACTGCGTACTGGAAGGCATCTTCTTCTACTGCGGCTTCACCCAGATTCTCTCCATGGGCCGCCGCAACAAGATGACCGGCACCGCCGAGCAGTTCCAATACATCCTGCGCGACGAATCCATGCACCTGAATTTTGGCATCGACGTGATCAACCAGATCAAGATCGAAAACCCGCACCTGTGGGATGCCCAGATGAAGGACGAAGCTACCCAGATGATCCTCCAGGGCACCCAGCTCGAGATCGAATACGCACGCGACACCATGCCGCGCGGCGTACTGGGCATGAACGCCGCAATGATGGAGGACTACCTCAAGTTCATCGCCAACCGCCGCCTGACCCAGATCGGCCTGAAAGAGGAATACCCGGGCACCACCAACCCGTTCCCGTGGATGTCCGAAATCATGGACCTGAAGAAGGAAAAGAACTTCTTCGAGACTCGTGTCATCGAGTACCAGACTGGCGGTGCGCTGAGCTGGGATTGATTTGGGGTCGCGTAGTTTTTCAACAAACACTGAAACTTTTTCACTGAATGTTGAAACGAATGCACCGAGACGGTGCATAGCCGCTGCCTGGGGAGGCAGCGGCGACAGTCATCCAAGGCTGGCTAGTAGTACGGTCAAGACCATTGGCCCCAAAGGAACTGGGGTAGAAGGAGCACGAGAAAGGGCCGGTGAGCAATGCTCACCGGCCCTTTTTTCATTGGGGACAGTTCCGCTTACGGCCACAAGTGAGCTGGTGTTCATCTCGCGGTCCACAGAAGTCTGCCCATGATTCGCTATCGCGCCCGCGACCTCCACGCGTCATGCCGAGCACAAGCGACCAATGCACGCATGCATGCATGCATGCATGCATGCAAAGATCATTGGGTACATGCTGATCATACGTGCGTGAACATGCCGTCATCCTCATGTTCTCCCAGCATCAAGTGCGAGCGGTCGTGGCACATGCCTAAAAATATTAGGCATGGAGCTATAAGTGGCTTGCCGGATAAAGCAATAACCTCAGAAGTGAACAGTCCACAACGAGGTGCACCATGATCCCGCTCAAACTTGATTATGAAATTGGCGAACTGACCAGCTATGGAAGCGTCGCCAACCTGGGGGCCACTGTCGTGACCGGCTCTCCTGAGGCTTCAGGAAAGGCCATCTTCGGAGCACCGGGAGATCCCATCTTCGTCGGTCTTTTCGGCTGCACGACAGGAAAATTCCTGGTGACTTATCCCTACAATGAACACGGCACAGTACTGCGAGGGAAAGCTACTTTGACTGACGAAGGGAGCGGCCAGTCGGTGAGCTACGAACCGGGGGACAGCTGGTTTGTCGAGGCCGGAAAAATTGTGCTATGGGAGATCAGCACCCCGACCTTCGTCAAACAATATCTGGCGATTCCTCCGACCAATTGAAGGTCTAAATCCTCGCCGCCGGCCTCGGCAAACACCCTGGTATTCCAGGGTGTTATCATTGAAAAGAAAACTTCCCAGTCGAACTCTCAATCGCGTTGAACAGTGCTTGTCGCTTTGGACCGTTGCCCTTTCCAACCAGGAGATAATCGTGGTTCTCTTCGCTTCAATCGAAATGCGACTCTGAAGCCCCCTCAACGCTGCGATTGACGAAATGCTCCAGCTCGCAAATGGTTGAGTAAGACGGAGCAGAGCCGCGTGAAGTAACCGCGTCGTCAAAACTTGATGTTGATGTAGGTCTCGAACAGGTGCGAGGTCTCATCATCGCCAAAGGTCTGCTTAGCGCCCTCTTCGGGACGGGCCACCCCATACAGGGCCCCCACGGTGACTTTGGGCGTCACCAGCCAGTCCACGTGCAGGTTCAGTTCCTTGGCGAAGTCCTTGCTGGTCACCCCTTCCGGCGCCTTGTCGTAGCTGAAGTCGTAGAGGATCGCACCAACCATCAGTGTCTCAGTTGGGTAGCCAGTGAGCTTCAGCATATCGACCTTCTGGTTGACGTTAAACAGCATCGACTCGCCAACAATTTCACCGTGGAACCAGGTACCCCAATCGCCACCGTATCCGTACAGCAGGGAGTCGTAGTCGTCGGAAAAGACCGCGTGACGGTACATCAGCACCGGCGTCCAGGGAGCATCCTGGAAGGTGTAGCTGCCCTGCACGTACCAAGCCTCGCTCGTCTTGTCCGCCTCACCACCTCGCTGCCAGGCGTACTCCGCCGCCAGGGCGACCTGCGGCAGCGCCTGGATCGGGCTGCCCGATGCGCGCACGTCGTAGACATTCATGCCGTCGCGCAGCGGGTTGTCCGCATCCAATGTATGGAAGCCAGTGAAGCCAACCGTGCCGTAGCTCTCGTCGCGCCACTCGACGTTGCCCCCGCGCACCCGGACTTTTTCCTTAATGTCGGCTACATCCAGATCCATTCGCGCCTGGAGATCGAACAGGTCGACGTGCAGTTTGCCGGTGTCCAGTTGGGCCAGAACGGTGTTGTCAAACGCCTTGTAGGGGCCGAGCCAATAACCGGCATCGTGGCCTTGGTCGACGTGCCCCTCGCCGATCAGGAAACCATTACCCACCATGAAGGCTTGGCGCCCGAAACTGAGCTTGAGGGCATCCTCGCCAAAGGAAGAGAAGACGGAGCCGCTCTTCCAGCCAAGGTAGGCCTCGTCGACATCGGAGGACTCCGGGTCATCGCGGGTGAAGCCGGCGCCGTCGCTGTCACCGCGTGTGAAGCTCGCCACGGCACTGACACCGCCGTAGAAGGAACCGAAGCCACCCAGGGGGCCGCTGAAGTCCAGGCCGGGCTTGGCGAAGTATTCGAAGCGACTGCTATCGCGATTAACCGGCAGGCCGAAGAAACTTACGTCAGAGCCGAATGCCTGATCGGAGTTGTAGACATAGCCGGCGCCCAGTTCCAGTTTCGGAGTAAAGCTTAGTTCCGATACCTTGAACTCCTCGAATGCATTTGCGCCGGAGGCCAGCGCAAGAAGAACTGGAAATGCGACAACAGATTGCTTTAGATGCAAGCGCATGGCTGCCTCTCTGGTTATTTTATTTATTGGAGAGCTGAAAGCAGTGCCCGCAAAGCGTGGGGCACAACTCCTGGAGGGGAGTTACTGCTATTGAGCAGTACTTACGACTTAGTCGTTGGCATTACTCGGTTTTGGCAATCACGCCAGAGGTATACATATCTGCGACGATGTTCCAGCGCTTGCCAGTGTTCTTCCAGACGAAGAGGCTCTTCATGTTGAATGGCTGGGCATCCTTTGAGGTAGGCGTGACGGTCCAGGTGACCCAGCTCACGACCACATCATTGCTGACCTGCTGCGTGCTGTTCAGGTCAATCTTGACGTGCTTGTTGTCCTTAACCAGACCCGCTACCAGCGCCGAAACGTCTTCAGTGCTCGCGTAGATCTGATCGACACCTTCACCTGTGATTTGCGTACTGGGGACATAGATTTCTTTGGCCAACTCCGCAGCCTTACCGGCATTCCACGTATTCTCGATGAAGTCGAGACGTTCACGGATCTGGCTATCGATGGAGGTTGCGGCAAGGGACGGCAGAGTTATCTGTACCGCTGCGGCGAAGGAAATCGATTTAATTATCTTGTTCATGACAGCTCCACTCTTACACTATTCTCTGGTTTATTTGTTCTTGAGAATCGGCGGACAGATTTGCATCCGAAGTGTCACTTCCCACAGACGCTCTAAATCCCTTTATTGCCTCACCAAGATCACTACCAATACTCTTCAGCCGCTTCCCGCCAAACAGCACAAGAACTACTAAAAGCAGTATGGCCCAGTGTTTCCAGTCGAATACACCCATGACATTACTCCTGAGTAGGCAACGATTTGATCGTACGTAGCAGACATGTCGGGCAGTATCAGAGCCGTGCCAAATTCATTGGCAGACGTGCCAAGTCACACCCAAATTAGAGGGGGTTGCTTACGGGCTCAAAACGTCGTATGGGTGTAGCGGGCGGCATTGCGCGAGTCACGACCGTCCGGATGGTTAGCGAGGCAAAGCATGAACACGACTTTTTCGAAGGATGATCAGTTCGATTCCTGGCTGGACGCCGTGTCTGCTGCATGTGGCAGGTATGACGCCACCAGATTGGGTGGTCACTCCCAGGGAGCGATGTCGATGTATCGCCGTGGCGCACTTGAGCTGGCGACCATCGACATTGACCAGACGAGGCTAAAGCGACGCCAAGAAGACGTCAAAGGAGACGACGGTAAGTTCTACTTCATGGTTGCCCAGTTGAACGGGCAAGCTCGCATGGAGCAAGGCAGCAACAGGAACATGCTGCTTCCTGGGGATCTCATGCTACTGGATTCTGCACGCCCCTCTGAGTTCCAGTACGACAGCTCATCGCGCCAGTTTTCACTGATCATTCCTAGGGATTTCTTCAGCTCGTCTGCATTTCGGGGCTCGATCAACGCCGGCGTAAAGGTACCAGCCACCTCCCAAATGGCACGCATGACTCGCCTGCTTGTTGATGAGGCGATCCAACAGCCCAGCCTGGGCCAGCAGGAAAGTGAAGCTGTTTTGGCTGCTGTGGTGAGCTTGTTGGCGCCGGTGGTTGGCACGGAAACACGGGGCATGACCAGCCAGCGGAAAGCTTTCCAACGAGCCATGGCGTTCATCGAACAAAATCTCCATCTACCAGATCTCAATCCGGTGATGATCGCGAAGGAAGTGGGAATCTCCCTCAGAGGCCTTTACCGATGCTTTGCAGAACACGACATCGTTGTCGCAAAACATATCCGAGACAGGCGCCTGGATGTCTGCGCAGAGCTGATCCGGCGCAAGGATAACACCCCCATTACGGAGCTTGCTCATACCTGGGGCTTCAACGAGCCAAGCCACTTTTCCACGTCGTTCAAGGCTCGGTTCAACATGACTCCGTCCGAGTACCGCCTACGATACGCTGGCGTCTGACCTGCGTTGTTCCCCCACCTTTTTCTACCGTGTCACACGCTTGTCATGGAAACAAAAGCGAGTGACGTGGAGCTGTAAACGGACCAAGCCGCTTGGTGCTAATTATTCATGTACCGAAGCAAGCTTTCTTGTTTCGCATTCTTACAAGTGCCCGAGAGAACAAGAATGAACAGTAGCGATGACTCCGTGAACAACATCCGTCGCCGGAGCTTTATCAAAGGGGCTGGCAGCCTTGTCGCTGCCGGCGCCTTTGCCAGTGTGGCCGGCGTATCAACCAAGGCTCATGCCACGGAAAGCAAAGCCAGTCGCCCTGCCAACGACTACGACGTGATTGTCATCGGCGGCGGCTTTGCCGGCGTCACCGCCGCGCGGGATCTGGCAGAAACTGGCCAACGCATCCTGATCATCGAAGCACGCAACCGACTGGGTGGCCGCACCTTCACCTCGTCGCTGGAAGGCGAACAGATCGAACTGGGCGGCACTTGGATTCACTGGGGGCAACCCCATGTTTGGGCCGAAATGCTTCGCTACGGGCTCACTCTCAAGGAATCGCCCGGCGCCGTGCCTGACGTTGCGAGCTGGATCGCTGACGGTAAGCTGAAGAAAGGGACTGCTCTCGAAAGCTTCGAGATCATGGGCAAGGCCTACCAGAAGTATGTCGACGTCGACGGCCAAATGGGTCGCACTGTGTTTCCCCGTCCGTTCGATCCGCTCTTCACGGACAACTGGAAGAAGTACGACTCGATGTCGCTCACGGACCGCGTCAAGCAGCTCGATCTGACGGCTGAAGAGCGTGACGTCCTGAACTCTCTTCTCACCGTCTGCTGCCACAACGACCCTTCCCAGGGCGGCTTCCTCGACATGCTGAAGTGGAACGCCAACGCGTACTACGACGTGGGCGTACTTTGGGACATGTGCGCTCGCTACAAGATCAAGGAAGGAACCCACGCACTGATCCAAGCCATGGTGGACGAGGCCAAGCCGGACGTCCTGATGGCGACCCCGGTTCAGGCGGTGAAACAGGACGCTAACGGCGCCGAAGTGACCACCGTCGATGGCAAAGCATTCAAGGCGAAAGCCGTTGTGGTCGCACTGCCCCTCAATGTGCTGACCGACGTCTCCTTCGCCCCCGCACTCTCTGCCGTCAAGCTCGAATCCTCGACTCAACAGCACACTGGCAAAGGCGCCAAATTCTACGTGCGCATCAAGCAGAAGATCGGGCGCTGGTCGGGCTCGGCCCCATTCCCGAACCCCATCGTCTCGGCCTGGACGGAAGAAGAGTTCGAGGACGGTACCACCATCGTCTGCTTCGGTCCGCCGGATGTTATCGACATCACGGATGACGAGGCTGTGACCAAGGCGATCCGGACGCTGATCCCCGATGCAGAAGTGGTGGCAGCCACCGGCTACCAATGGGAGCTTGATCCGTTCTCCAAAGGCACTTGGTGCTGGTACCACCCCAATCAGTTCGGCAAATCGTTCAAGGAGCTTCGTAGGCCGGAAAGCCGCCTGTTCTTCGCCAGCGCCGATAGCGCTAATGGCTGGCGTGGTTTTGTCGACGGTGCAATCGAATCCGGTATTCGAGCCGCACACGAAGTGAAGGTGTTCCTGAAATGATCTCCAAGAAACTCCGCACCGGCTTCGTCGGCGCTGCCCTATGTGTGCTCACGATGCAAGCTCTAGCCGCATCCCCCTCCTGCTCTCCCGAGCAGGAGGGGGCCGGTCAGAAGATATTCCAAGCCAAGTGCGCCGCTTGCCACACGGTGGAGAAAGGCGCTGCTCACATGATGGGGCCGAACCTTCATGGCTTGTTCGGACGCAAGGCCGGATCAGCAGCGGGCTTCAACTTTTCGCCCGCAATGAAGAACAAGGGAATTACCTGGAATGCCGAATCCTTCGAAACGTTCATTACGAAACCTCAGGCGTTCGTCAGCGGGACCTACATGCCCTTCGCCGGCCTGAAAGCGCCCGAAGACCGTCGCAGTCTCGATTGCTACATCTCCAAGCAGCATTGAGGTTGCCATCGTCGTCCAACGCGATGGGACCTATCAGTTACATCCCCTGACTGCCCTGTCGCCAGGCCCCAGACTCTTCGGCCTAAGCTCCCGGAAACTGACGTGATTTCCTCCGGGAGCTTTTTTTGCCTATAGGCTCTCGTGTCCATTCCGTGCTTCAAAATCTGAATTCGTTCGTTCTGAGGATTGCCTTGTCCTTGGAAGGCCGGCACGAGTATGCGCTTATATAAAGCGAAGGTTGTACTAGCACTCGCACCGCATTTTCGGGCTTTCTCGGTCAAGTCCTTCCCATGACGCGATAAGAACTCGCCGCCGATGAGCCACCAAATATGCCTCTGCGAGGCGCTATTTACCTGGAGACTGCCGCTTCGCCTCAGCGAAAATGCCCCTTCGGGAAGCTATTTGCCTCGCTACCGGCGGCCACGCAGTGAGGCGCTAGCGAAGAAGTCACTTGCTTTAGCGGTACTTCGTCTCGTGAGCTGATCTCATCAAGCAGCAGCTCTTGGCCGATTCTTGCCGGTCGTACCCGAAATTTGAGGGACTTTCTCCGCTCTACGCTATACCGCGATGTTTTTTTCTCTCTCCAACCACAGACAGATCTATTTCCTGCCCGCTCAAGACCCTCCTCGAAACGGTCTTTGCCCCCTCCCCGACCAATGCCGAATCTCTCGCCCGCGACACCTCTGCGTGCCGAGTGCTTGATCGGAGAGGCTGGGTTCAGGGATCTGTTCGACATCGGCTTGGCTCAATCGGCGGAGGTCGGCGAGGACCTGGTGGCCGAGCCGGTGTGGTTCGACCCGCTGGCGGTGGCGGTCCCCGCCCGCCATCCCCTGTTGACCTATCGCTACGTGCCGCTCGACGAGGTACTCCGCTATCCCCTGGTGCTCTGCGATTCGCATGTCTGCAAAGGGTTCTGGCAACAGCTGCAGCAAGTGTTGGGCACGGTGGATACGCGGCTGACCATCGACGAACGCGTCCCCACACTGGAGCTCATGATGGCGCTGGTGGCGGCTGGCTATGGGCTGGGCTTCTCCAGCCTTGCAAGGATCACCGAGCTTAACAATCCCGATGTCGTAGCCCGGCCGTTGGCTGGCTGCCCCGCGATGCTGACCACCTATTTGGTAGGGCGCGAGGGCGAACCGGCCGAGCAGTTGTCCAGGTTTGTCGACCGGGTGAGGCCGGCAGAGAACCGGGCGTTACTGCTGGAGCGCACATCTCAGAAGGCGCTCGTTTGATCGCCCACGCAGCCAGCTGCCTCAGATCGCAAAGCGGTCTGCACTTCTGGCTCTTCATAGTGAGTGACAAAACGAACTCGATGACCTGAGCAGTAACCAGCGTAGGCAGTTGAAAGCTCACCTTGAACGCGAAGCGGAGGCAAAGCAAACATCATGACTGAGCGCCATGCTATTTCGCACTGATCGAAGCCTTCAACGACCTGGCTGCATCATGAAGGCAAGCGTATGCAGGGGTTCTACCCCGTTATGGAAACTCTGAAGAAATCCTGTAGTCGGGAAACGAGCGCTCTGTAACCCGCATGGTTGCTGGGGGCGAATTTTCAAGGACTGGCGTTTTCAGACCATCCCCAGGAAAATCAGGGCGATTCATCCAATCGTGAAGCCATGGCTCGCTGAAGCTCCATGGCTCCACGATCTAGGGTTTACGACGCCTTAAAGCAATATACGGCAAGCTTGTTACCGTCCAGATCTCGAGCATAAGCGGCATAGGCATTCTCTGCCCAGCCACGCGGGCCAGCAGCGCCCTCATCTTTCGCGCCAGCGGCCAGTGCTGCCTCATGGAAGGCATCAATAGCAGCTCGGTTCGGGGCCTCAAAGCTCACGGTCACGCCATTGCCAACAGTAGCAGGCTGACCGTTGGAAGGCTTCAGTACGAAAAAGGACGGCTTGTCCACGCCCCAGATCGAGCCGTTGTCTCCCAGGTCGGCCAAGCGTTTGAAACCCAGCTTGCCTAGCACTTCGTCGTAAAACTTACGCGCTTTTTCCAAATCGTTGGTGCCAACAGTTACATGAGTGAAGATCGACATGAATGTCTCCGTTGTGGTTGGGTTACTGCAGGGAAAGATCGGCACCACCGAAGAGGTACCGGGAGAATGCCTAGAAATGAACGACCGAACGGATGCTCTTGCCTTCGTGCATCAACTCGAAGGCCTCGTTGATCTGTTCCAGGCCCATGGTGTGGGTAATGAACTTGTCCAACGGTATTTCACCCTTCTCGGACTTGGCGACGTAGCTCGGCAGTTCGGTTCGACCCTTCACGCCACCGAAAGCGGAGCCGCGCCAAACACGACCAGTGACCAACTGGAACGGACGGGTGCTGATTTCTGCACCTGCAGGTGCCACGCCGATAATGGTGGACTCCCCCCAACCCTTGTGGCAGCACTCAAGGGCTGCGCGCATTAGCTGGACGTTCCCGATGCACTCGAAGGAGTAATCGACCCCACCATCGGTAAGTTCGACAATGACCTCTTGAATCGGGCGGTCGAATTCCTTCGGGTTAATGAAATCGGTGGCGCCAAGCTCTTGCGCGATTGCGAACTTAGCCGGGTTGATATCTACGGCGATTATGCGCGAAGCCTTCGCCATCCTAGCCCCGATGATGGCAGCCAGGCCGATGCCACCTAGGCCGAAGACGGCCACGGAAGCTCCCTCCTCCACTTTGGCCGTGTTGAGCACGGCGCCGATACCCGTGGTAACACCACAACCCAGCAGGCAAACCTTTTCTAGAGGTGCTTCCTTCGGGATCTTGGCCAGCGAAATTTCCGGCAACACGGTGTATTCAGAGAAGGTCGAGCAACCCATGTAGTGATAGATCGGCTCGCCGTTGTAGGAAAAGCGGGTTGTGCCATCTGGCATCAACCCCTTCCCCTGAGTGGCTCGCACGGCTTGGCACAAGTTGGTTTTGCCGGAGGTGCAGAATTTGCACTTACCGCACTCTGCCGTGTAGAGAGGAATAACGTGATCACCGACTTCAAGCGAGGTAACCCCTTGACCTACGGACTCGACGATACCTCCACCCTCATGGCCAAGGATGCAGGGAAACACGCCTTCAGAATCCTGGCCGGAAAGCGTATAGGCATCGGTATGACAGACGCCGGTCGCAACGATGCGAACCAAAACCTCACCGGCTCTGGGTGGCGCGACATCGACTTCAACAATTTGCAACGGCTCATTAGGGGCAAAAGCCACTGCAGCCTTTGACTTTATCATCTTAACACTCCAAATCGGACATTCATTTCTGCGTAAAGCAATACATCAACATAGAACCGGAAGAACTCATTAGGCCTCGGTGAGAAACTGGCCCAATCTGCTGTACTGTGCTGGTTTAGCACTGCGTAGCCAAATGGCGTAACACACGCCGCCGAGACCAATTGCGACGATACTGATTGGCAGTAAAGCTCCCCAGGCCGAATCAGTTCCGATCATTAAATCGAGGTGAAAAACTTCCATACCCACAAAGACCAACAGCGCAATCATGCTCAATGCAGGCGCAATGACACAGGTCCAAATAGATTGACCCCGACGGTCACGCCAGAAGAAGAAAATGACAGCAAGAGAAGTCAAGGCCTGTACCAGCAAAAGCCCGATAGTCGAAAACGCAGCAGTATCAGGTAACACAACACTCATGGGGTCAGCCCCAGCATAAGCAAAAGCCCCCAATACAACGGCTACGAGGACTGCTTGAACGATACATGCAATAACCGGGGTGAACTGGGTTGGATGCACAATGGCCATCACCCTGGGCAGTACAGATTCACGTGCTAAGGAGAAGATATAGCGAGAGTTGGTATTGTGAAAACTCAGAAGTGCAGCGAACAAACTGGTAAGCATCAGGATGGCGATGGCATCAGAAAAAGCCTTTCCAGCCAGCCGCTCCGCCATGCCATACCATAACTCAACGGGATCCTTAGCTGCTTGAGCGACTACTTGATCAGCCCCCCACACAACAATGAGCGCCCAAACCGATACCGCGTAAATCAACATGATGGTGCTAACGGCTATGTACGTGGCCAATGGAATGTTGCGCCGCGGATCTTTTGCTTCTTCAGCGTAAATCGCCGTTGTCTCAAAACCCACATAGGATCCAACCACAAAGACCATAGCAATGCCAAAACCATCGCCGAACGCACCTGCAATGGAAAATGGCTCCATGGCATATCCCGATGGCCCTCCTTTGGACAACGCAAAGACGTCGAACAGCACGATGACGAGCAATTCCATGAACAGCAAAGCAAACAACAGCCGCCCACTTACTTTAATATTCGAAATACTGGCAACCAGAATAATCGCCAACACAACGAAACAACTCACCCACCAATCCACCTCGACACCAAACCATTGCTGCAAATTAGCAGACATGAAGTATCCGAGCATGGCATATATCGCCAACTGCATTGCATTGTACGAACAGATAGCGATAAACGCCGCCCCAATACCCGAAGGGCGCCCCAACCCCTTCCCGATATATGAATAGAATGCACCGGCATTTTTCGTGTACCGACTCATCGCCACAAAACCGACACTAAACACCAAATAAGCAAACCCAACAATTAGATAAACAGACGGAACCGAAATCCCATTACCCATCGCCAATGCAACTGGTACAGCACCTATCAGCGCAGTAAGAGGACCGTTAGTTGCAATGACAGCAGCGACGATTGAAAAAAGTCCAAGTGCGCCAGCCTGCAATTGTGGAGCTTCACCTTTATTTATAGCCATACCTGCATGTCCTATAGTTATATTTGACTAATGCATAAACGTTATTTGGCACGCCTCTATTGAATAATTTCTCAACCTTTCAACGGCAACCTAGTCTTCTTTCCAACACACTGTGCCGTCAATCAATCAAAAGATTGACTTAAGAGCCGACATCAGAGCACACCCTAAAAGTTACCCACACACAGCGCACTGTGAAGAATGGTAACAACACAGAAACAAAACCAAGATCATCAAAGGATGGCAGAGAAACAAAGGGACTTTTCCGCCGACTTTTAGAAACGACGTGAAAAATTCAGGCGGGAATAAGCCCCTGCCAGGGAATTATCTCAAATAGGCGATACGACCTCTCCTGCGCACCTGGCCCACAACTTGCAAAACTTTCTGAGATTTGCTTGATGGAGGAATCAAAATGCTTACCACAACCTCAGCCGTCCATCCTGTTGCTACCAATACGCTGGCCTTCCTATCGGATTTCCTAAATGTTGACAGCCTCGCCTTTTACACCGTAGAGCCGCACCAGGGCGGTGCACATTTTGAGCTCTTGAATGTACCGAGGGCGTTCTATCAGGACTATATTCGCCATGGACAAAATCTTGATCCCTTTGCAGCAACCAGAGCCCAAAGACTAGACTGCTCCACCGCCTTGCTAACCGAGCACATAAGTGACAAAGCATCTGACAAAGAGTTTTCGCACTTACTTAGCGCACACGGCTTCGCGGACACAGTAGAAATCTTTTTCCGCTGCAGAGGTGAGCTACTTGGTGGCGTTAGCATATTGATGAACGAGTCACAGTGCAGTGATCAAGTACGCCAGTCCCTGTATAAAAAAAGCCGAATGGTTCAGCCTTTCATAGAGTTCAGCGTTACCAACATATTGGCAAGGCCACTGACGCTACGCCTAGATGAATGGATCGCCTCTCATGCCAACCTTTCACGCCGCGAAATTTCCGTAGCCCGACTGGTTGCCCAAGGAAATTGCAATAAGAAAATCGCTGAAGCGCTGTCTATTACTGTTGCAACAGTAAAAACTCATCTAGTTCATATATTCGAGAAGACGGGCGTTCAGAGCCGCGCCGAACTTATTGCCCGAATGAATAGCTAGGTTTTGTAGGAAAAGCGCCCGCTCTCGGTGATACTGCGTTAAAGCCAGTCCGGCCAGAATGCTCATTTACAACAGCATCAGCGATGCGTAGGCGCTATTCGTTCAGATCCTGGAGCAGTTCGGTCCAGTACCCTTTTGGTTACCGGGTCGTACTCATGCACATTCGAGGTATTTCAAGAACTACCTATGTGCGCACCGCTGTAATATCCCTGATGTAATCCGAGGCAAACCGCTCCAGAGTAGTGCTACGGCGTGTCGCATCATAGTAATCCGGTTGATGATTCACCAACCTGACGATCTGATCATCCGGGTGATCGCCTACATCGATGATGTTCAAGCAGGCATAGTCTTGCTCAAGACTTGGATAATAGGCGCGCGGATCACCGCTCAAGGCATAGGACAGCAATGCAGTATTAACGCCACCATGCCCGACAATCAGTAGTGTTTGCCAACCTGACTTTTTGCGAATGCCCGCCATAGCAGTATTTACGCGATCACAAAAGTGACCTATCGTTTCACCGCCGAGAAACCTTTCTTCATCAGACAGCCTCTTTCGCCCAACGAATAGCCCATCGCGTATAGCCTGCTCCGACGTTAACACATCCGCCCCTGCCACTATCTCCCCTAAATCTTTAACTATTTGTACCTCATTTATAATTCCAAGCTGTTGGCATATAATTTTCGCGCTTTCCTGAGTACGCTGATATGGCGTAGCCAATACCGTATCCAGATTGACTTTCCGCGCCTCGAAGAATTTAGCGACCCGCTGGACTTGCTGACGACCATTTGCAGTGAGTGGAGGATCGCCTACGCCCTCAGCATCACCAAAGTAATCGACTTCTGCATGGCGCATCAAAAATATGCGTCGACGTACCATCGAGACCTCCAAGGCATAAAAAATGAGCACGCAATGCGTGCTCGGAAGATGGAGCTAAGAATGCCCTGACAAGACATCTCTTGAAAAATGCACTCTCGCTACCGCTGAGCAGCCATTTCGCAAACTCAGGGCTTTTTCATAGTGTCTCTAGCGTTGAGCCAAGCGTAGGTGAAGCCCAAAATCAGCATGTTCAATCCGCTGACGAACCTTATTCAGGCTGCGAAGAAACTCTCCCTCATAGTCATAATCAGCATTCTTATCACTGGCACCCCGGGCTACGGTCCAGAGCCCCAGACTATTAAAGTCTGCTGCCAGAGCCATCAATGTAACTCGAGAACAATGATAGCGTTCGTGCTCCCCGTAGTAGTCCTCACACAACTGAGCAATGCGATCTTCATCCATCTCAGCATAAGTCGCAATGAAACCCAGCTCGTAACTGGCATCACCATTTCCCGACAGGTCATAATCAACCAGACGAACTGCTCCAAGGGCGTCTTCCATGACGTTGGCGCCGTAGAGGTCGTTATGGCACGGAACAAATTCGTTCCGACGTAGATCAACGACACTCTCAACCTTATCAAGTGTCTTAACCAAGTCACTGAAGCCGTCAGGCATACTGACACCCAGTTGTCGCGCGCAGGCGAACATCGATCTCGCATCAGAAAAAGGATTAATGTCTCTAGCGAACACTATCGGGCTGGCATGAAGCTTGGCGGCAGCAGCAGCCAGGCGCTTCATCCCTTCACGATTACTGACGTCCAGCAATTTGCCAGGTATAAACTCGATTACCATGCCGAGTGGCTCACGAGAAATACCTAACAGCGATGCGCCAAATCCTGCCTCACCGGCCAATCGCGTGTTTTCCATCACAACACCCGAGGGAGGCATTACCCCCAAACCTTCCCAAGTGGTATTCCACAGTTTGATCATGCACTGCTTGTTATCGCCGATGACATGAATATTTTTGTGGGCACCGCCGCCAGGCATCCACTCGAATCGAACGTCTTCATCTCTCCAGTCGGGCAGTTTATTGAGCACAGCCCGCGCATCGTCTAACAGACTTGGGTTGAGGATCACATTTTGGCAGCTCATACCAACTCCTCCTTCGCCAGCGTCTCCACACGATCGATAGCAAAGGTGTCCAGATCTGGTCGGTCAATGCCATCTACGAAATCAGCAAGCGCGTTACCGACGACAGGTGCATAGCGGAAGCCACGCCCGGTACAACCTGCCCCCACAATGACGTTATTGAACTGCGGGTGATTGCCAAGAATCCAATGACCATCACGGCTTTCGCTCCACATACAGACCGCGAAGGCTGCAGGCGCACCGTCCAGTTGTGGCAGACGTGTCACTAGAATGTCTTTCACCCGGGCAAGGTCGTGTTCGGTTAGGTTTTGACTGATGCTGTCGGGATCGATAATGTCGGCGCGAGTAGCAACGCTGAACTTATACGTACCATCAGGCTCGGGGCATCCGTAAGCTGGCATAGCAGGATCCCCGGGCGGCGCTGCAAAAAAGAGAGCAGGCAGGGCTTGGTGGCCCTCCGGTACCTTGAAGTTAACGAGTACCTGACGCTCCACATCAACAGGGAGATTCACTCCAAGTACTTTGCTGCTTCGTGCTCCCGCTGTAACGACTAATTTGTTAGCCCAATAATTCCCTTTTGCGGTGATGATCTCGACCCCCGAGTCATTTGCTTGCCATGAGGTCACCTTTTCATTGAAGTGAAAAACCGCGCCATTTCTCCGAGCGAGCTCCTGCAAGCTACGGATTGCAGTTTCTACCAAAATGATTGCGCCATTAGGTTCCCAAACAGTCAGCTCCTCCGGACGGGTATTGACCCAGGGGAAACGAGCCTTTGAAGCGCTATGATCGAGCACTTCATATTCAAAATTACTAAGTTTGAGGTTTGCCAGTGTTTTGTCGAACCACTCGGATCCCGGCTGCCCAATGAACGCGGATCCGGTAGTGATCAGAATATCTTTGCCGACCTGACTCGAGACGTCGGCCCACATCTTCCAAGCGTTCTCGGTCAATTTGATATAAGCCTGACCAGAACTGTTCGACTGACGGGCGAGGCGCGTGGCACCACCATGAGATCCCATGCTATGCGGTGGTTCAAACTCGTCAATCGCGAGTACGCGATAACCGCGTTGAGCCAGTTGCCAGCTAGTAGCACTACCCCAGGTACCAGCACCAAGTACGATGACATCAAAGTCGTTCATCTTTACCTCACAAAATTGTTTTTATTGACGTGAAGAGCGGGGCTATATGTGCTGGCAAACCATGTCTGCAACGGCACCCGAGCCCACTTGGGCAGGAATGAAGCCCTACCTGCATACTCGGCCAGAAGGCGCCGAATGTCTTCCACCTTTGGATTGATCTTCGTGTAAATAAACGTAGCGACGCTTGTAGCAAACTGCAGAAAAATCAACCATTTGATTGATGCGAATAGACAGGGCGTCTGACCTCACCGACAACCTGAAAACGCCCACAAACTTCTTGCTAACTTTAGCAATGGCTTTTGCACGTCGAATACTTGACGTGAATATGCTGAAGAGGGTTCTGCATGGGCGCCCGAGGTAAAACGCCAGACGCCTAGCAGCGATCAAGATCATGGCCTGCGCCATGAACAATGGACGAGGGCATTGGGAAATGCGTCATATCAGAAAGGTACGACTCGCATTAGTTGCGGCGGGCGACGGGTTTCCACCGCACGACGCAACCCATGCAAAAAATCACATTGTTATAGTTATAGTTTCCGAAGGCCATTTTCCAAAGCACGCAACAAATAATCAGCGTGACTGCTATCGAACGTCAACGGTGGGCGAATCTTGAGAACATTGTCCCCAGGCCCGATTCGGCTGATTAATACGCCGTTTTCTCTTAACCAATTTATAAGACGCTTAGCTTCCGCCGCGGCAGGCTGCAGTGTGCGCTGATCACTAACCAGCTCTACGGCAAAGAACATCCCCCGATTACGCACATCCCCGATGATGCTGTATTGCGCCGCCAGTTCTCGCAAGCCTTGGCCAAGAGTCTCCGAAGTACGCAATACGTTCTCCATGAGCTTACGATTCTCGATTTCTTCTAATACAGCCATTCCGACAGCTGCAGCCACGGGGGAGCCACCGAAAGTATTAAAGTACATGGCATTTCTGCCAAAACTATTGATTAGGTCCAAGTTCGTCACGAGTGCGGCAAGCGGGAAACCGTTCCCCATCGGTTTCCCCATCGTGACGATGTCAGGCTTGGCACCGCACCCCTGATGACCCCACATATGCTTACCGGTTCGACCAAAACCAGACTGCACCTCATCGACAATCAGCAAGCCCCCCGCCTCATGAACCAGTTCAGCGAGTCTTTCTACATAGCCTTCGGGTAGCGTAGGTATCCCTTCATTTGCAAAGACTGTATCAATCAACATTGCCGCCAATCTGACTCCTCGCGCCTTCATCGAGTCGATGGCCCGCACAACTTTAGATAAATAGGCCTCAAGCAATTGCGCCTCGCTCAAGCCTTCACTGTGATACATACAAGGTATCGGGATGGCCTCGGCGCTCAAGGGGAAGGGTTCTGGCGATGCCTGCATTGCAGTAGTCAAAGAAGCAAGCGTACTTGAATTGCCGTGATAGTTGTACGTACTAACTATGACGCCCGTGCCGCCAGTGGCGTGCCGTGCGATACGCAGAGCGAGTTCGTTCGCCTCGCTCCCCGTGCAGGTAAACATGACGCCATCTAGATGAGCATCAAACGTCTGCAATAGCCTCTCAGCATAGTTAACGATCTTGTCGTTCAGATAGCGCGTGTGAGTATTCAGCGTTAGCGCTTGTTCGTACATTGCCCGTGCAACATGGGGATTTCCATGGCCAACGCAAGGCACGTTGTTATAGCCGTCAAGATAGCGCTTACCTTCTACATCGATCAGCCATACGTCATTTCCTGATACCAGGTTTAGCGGACGCTCGTAGAACATGGGAGATTCACTTCCCATGACGCCCTGGCGTCGCTTCAACAGATTCTCACTTTCCACTGGCGTTGCTCCAATAGTCACTACTCTTGATCATCTTCGTCGTATTGCTGCCGATACGCGAGGCGAGTGCTTTAGCCTTCAGTATCCAAGGAGCACGCAGGAATTTCATCCATCAAAGGGTTGATTTGCTAATGGCCCGCCATCGATCTGAGCACCTCGGCAGTCGATCCGGGACAGAGCACATACCCAAGCGCAAGGAACACAAACACGAAGTGCCGGCAGGCTAAGAATGCAGGGCCTTTCATCGTCTCGCTCTGCTGCTTCCTCGGCATATAACCTTGGCACATGCAGAAAAGCATTAGGCATGTCTTCAATGACAAGTCAGTCGGTCGCGGTAGGGATGAAAGTTACCTGCCACCCCCCGCACAGATCCGTACGTGCGGAACTACCGCATACGGCTCCTGCCTCGGGTATGTGACGCGAAGCGATCCTCAGGGTACGGGTGTGCATTCTTTGGGCTGGGTATGTAGTGAGGGGCCTTGCCGGCAGTAGACGTGGCAATGCAAAGGGAGTCCCCTTCAATAAGCTTTGCCAGATGAACGCTTCTGGCCGATTCCTGCCTGTTCCAACCAACAGCTTTGGGGTGACTTCTGCCAGTCACGAATTCAGCGCCAGGAATGGCAGGAATGGCAGGAATGGCAGGAATCCATTTCGCCTTGTCTTGCCTTGAGACGGCCAGTACCAATTCTTTGCCAGATCGTTTTGCAGGCATGCCAGCCCTCTTTCTGGAGCTGACTTAACTTCCTATAAATATTCTCATCGTGGCGGTAGTTGCAGCTGTCGCGGCAGTGTCTCTCAGCACTAAGCCTCAGGCTTCATGCAAAAATACAATTCAAGTGACCTATGAACATGATTGCCAATACCGCCTTGCTTGACCCGATGGAAACCGCCAGCGTCGACGAACTGCGCCAGCACCAGCTGGAGCGCCTGCGCTGGAGCCTGAAGCACGCCTACGAGAACGTCCCGCTGTACCGCCAGCGCTTCGATGAAAAAGGCGTGCATCCGGATGACCTGAAGTCCCTGGAAGACCTGACCAAGTTCCCCTTCACCGGCAAGTCGGACCTGCGCGACAACTACCCCTACGGCATGTTCGCCGTGCCCCAGAGCGAGATCGTCCGCATCCACGCGTCCAGCGGCACCACCGGCAAGCCCACCGTGGTCGGCTATACCCAGAACGACATCGACACCTGGGCCAATGTGGTGGCGCGCTCGATCCGCGCCGCCGGCGGCCGCAAGGGCGACAAGGTGCATATTTCCTATGGCTACGGCCTGTTCACCGGCGGCCTGGGCGCCCACTACGGCGCCGAGCGCCTGGGCTGCACCGTGATCCCGATGTCCGGGGGCCAGACCGAGAAGCAGGTCCAGCTGATTCGCGACTTCCAGCCGGACATCATCATGGTCACCCCGTCCTACATGCTGAACCTGGCGGACGAGATCGAGCGCCAGGGCATCGACCCGCACAAACTGGCCCTGCGCCTGGGCATCTTCGGCGCCGAACCCTGGACCGCCGAACTGCGCCGCGCCATCGAAGAGCGCCTGGGGATCACTGCCCTGGACATATACGGCCTGTCGGAAATCATGGGCCCGGGCGTCGCCATGGAGTGCGCGGAAACCAAAGACGGTCCGACCATCTGGGAAGACCACTTCTACCCCGAGATCATCGACCCGGTGACCGGCGAAGTGCTGCCGGACGGCCAACTGGGCGAGCTGGTGTTCACTTCGCTGTCCAAGGAAGCGCTGCCGATGATCCGCTACCGCACCCGCGACCTGACCCGCCTGCTGCCGGGCACCGCGCGGCCGATGCGGCGCATGGACAAGATCACCGGCCGCAGCGATGACATGCTGATCATCCGCGGCGTGAACGTGTTCCCGACGCAGATCGAGGAGCAGGTGCTGAAGGTCAAGCAACTGTCCGAGAACTACGAGATCCACCTGTTCCGCAACGGCAACCTGGACAGCATAGAGGTCCACGTCGAGCTCAAGCACGAGCACGAGCATGAGAACCTCAGCGAGTCGCAACAGCAGGCGCTGTGCAACGAACTGTCGAAGTACATCAAGACCTACATCGGCATCAGCTCGCGCATCGTCCTTCGCCCCAGCTACTCGCTGAAGCGCTCCGAAGGCAAGGCCTGCCACGTGTACGACAACCGCAACAAGTAAGCGCAACGCCCATGAAAAGCCCCGCACATCAGGCTGTGTGAAAACCTGGCAGTCCGGGGCCGAGCTGAAGACAATGCCCGTATCGATCGATACGGGCATTGTCATTTATGGGCTACATCCAGGGCGAGGGGCGTCAGCAGAGCAGCCTGTTTCCACCGACGCTGGACGAACTGGTACCCGAGGACCACCTGGTGCGGGTCATCGAGGCGTCTGTCGCCCGCTTGGATTTGCAGGCCCTGGGCTTCAGCAAGGCACAACCACAGAAGACTGGCCGGCCGCCCTACTCTCCGGCGGACCTGCTCAAGCTGTACCTGTACGGCTATTTCCAGCGCATTCGTTCCTCACGCGGGCTGGAGGCCGAGTGCCAGCGCAATGTCGAGGTCATGTGGCTGCTGGGCCGGCTGGCGCCGGACTTCAAGACCATTGCCGACTTCCGCAAGGACAATGGCACGGCCTTCCAGGCGACCTGCCGGGCGTTCGTGCAGTTCTGCCGCCGGGCGGGACTGATCACTGGCCAGTTGGTGGCCATCGACGGCAGCAAATTCCAGGCGGTGGCGTCGTCACGCAAGCACCTGAGTCTCAAACAGCTCAAGCGTCAGCAGGAGAAACTGAACACGCACATCGCGACCTATCACGCCCAACTGGATGAAGCCGACCGAACCGAGTCGACTGAGACGATTGATCGTGCTGCGGTCAGGGCCGCGCTGCAGCAGCTGCAGGACCGGCAGGCCGATAACCTGACCCACCAGGCGCTGCTGCAGGCACAACGCCTGTCCGTTGCAGCCACAGTGCACGAAAGCCAAGCGCCGGCACCTCACCCGCCATACCCATGAAGCAGCTTTCGAGCGCATGCAGCAGCGCCTGCAGGCGCAGCCCGACATGATGGTCAGGCGCCGCTCCATCGTGGAGCACCCCTTCGGCAATCTGAAACAGTGGATCTTGGGCAACGGCCGCTTCCTGCTCCGCCAGTTGCAGGGCGCGCGTACGGAAATGGCCTTGGCGGTCAACGCCTACAACCTGAAACGGGCCATCCAAGTGCTCGGTGCCCGCCGCCTGATCGAACTGATGGGGTGAGCCCCCGTTTCGCTTGCCTTTACCCCTGAAACGGCAACGCCCCGAACCAGTCGGGGCGTTGCTGTGGCCTCACATCAGGGCGTTTTCACACAGCCTGGGCCGGTAGGAGCCGCTGACCATGACTGCTACCGGCCGATTCTGTTGAAAAAGGCGGTTTTGCGGTAGCCAGCCGGCCAGGCGTGACAGCTTTCGAAGTGGCTGCAAGCCACTTCAAATTGCCTTTCGGCATTTCTCTGAGCGTTCTTGCTCAGTTTTGCGGGTTAATCCGAAGGTTTCTGCTCGCGGCAGACGTACCTATCCCGTGATTCGTGGCCCGTGAGACATGAGCTTGGCCATGCGTCGCAGGTTCTGCACCGTCGCGGCCAAGGTGAGTTCGTCAGTCGCGCCCGTCAGGCCACGCAGTCGTAAACGGTCAAGTTTCATGATCCGTTTGAGGTGGGCGAACAGCATCTCCACCTTCTTGCGCTCGCAGCGGGAGCGGAGGTACTCCGGTGTCTTGGCGATGCGTCGCGCTACGTCGCGAGCAGCCTCATGGATACTGCGCACGATCTTGCGGTTCGGCGTATTGGGGCAGCACTTGGCTTTCAGCGGCCAGGTGGCGCAGTCGGCTTGGCTGGAGCGGTAGATGATGGTGTTGGCCTTGGTTACCCGCGATGTTGCTGGGGGAAGGCGCGCCATTCACTGCGTAGCGGTTTGCCGGTTGGGCAGCGGTATTCATTGGCTGCCTGACTCCAGTGAAAGTCGTGGCTGGAGAAGCTGTCGTCCTTGCGCTCGGTCTTGTCCCACACCGGCACATGCGGCTCGATGTCCTTTTCCTCGACCAGCCAGGCCAGCATCGGGGCCGTGCCATAGGCGGTATCGCCGATCAGGCGTTCCGGCGTGAGGTCGAATTGCGCTTCGACGCGCTCCACCATCGTTTTGGTCGACTCGACTTCGGCGGTCCGATGCGCCGGAGTGGCTTCCACATCCAGGATCACGCCGTGCGCGGCGTCGATCAGATAGTTGGTGGCGTAGGCAAAGTAAGCCGGGCCACCTGGCGCGGCGGTCCGCCGCGCCTGCGGATCGGTGAGCGACATCTTCTTGGGCAGGGCTTCCTCATCGAGGGCTTCGAGGTACTCGCGCACGGCGCGGCTGGTGAGCACCGGATCGCGCCAGTCGAGCTCATCGCCCGCCACCCCACGTTGTCGGCTGGCATCCGCCTTGATGATGCTGGCGTCCACAGCGAAGCCTGCGCCCTTGATCCAGACACTGGTCGATGCTGCGCAGGAGGTTTTGGGTCGGGACGTGCTCTTCCAGATTGAACGAGTGAAACAGGCGCGCCTGTCCTCCCCGTATCCGCCCCATCATGCTGCCTGCCCCACGCCCACTGAGAGCATGATTTTGCCGGCGGCATGGGACGGCAGCTACTTTTTCAACAGAATCGGCCAAGAGCTGCCCATCAGCACCGATACTGTATTCCTGATTTTCATAGCCAGCCTGCGTTCTGGGTGATCGTATCGAGTACGCAACGAGGCTCGTTACCCTGCAACAAACGCCGCTATATGTGCCGCGCTGGCAACGGGATACTGCAGTTGCGGGCCATGCCCTGAGCTGGGCAGGGTCAACAGGTGCAAAGTGGGCAGGGTGCGGTTGAGCGCGTACCAGTTTTCCACGGGAAAGACGATGTCGTGATCGCCACCAAGGTGCAGCACTGGCGTTTTCGTTTGCTTGAGGGCGTCCAATGCCACCTGCACTGGGAACATGGGGTTGCGCGGCCCGTCGCCCAGCGACTGCGCGGCCCAGGCATAAGGCACCGGAGTGCAACGCCCTTCACTGCGCCGGGCAATTCGTTCGGCCGAACGCACCGCAGCTTCCCGGCTGCTCGCCGAGGTTGGCTCGAAAAACAGGCTGACGAAGTCCTCGAAATCATTCGAGCGGGCGGCCAACTGGTAGAACAACGGCTCACCGGTCTTGACCAGCGGTCCGGGTGGCGTGGTGGCGATCAGCAACAGGTGACTGAGCAGTTGCGGCGCTTGCAACAACACCAGTTGCGCCGCGACGCCGCCGATTGACCAACCACCCAGCACCACCCTCCCCAGCTTCAGCGCGCCGATAAGATCGATGGCATCCTTAGCCAGCGAAGCCGGGTCATAGGTCGGCTGGCCTGTGGACCAGCCGAGGCCGCTGTAGTCGAAAACATAAACCCGAAAACGCTGCGCGGCGAGCGCATCGAGAAAAGCCGGGTCCCAATCGTCCATGATGCCCCTGAAGCGCAGGCAGAGCACCAGTGGCGTGCCTTCGCCGATGACTCGATAAGCCAAGCGGCGTCCGTCGACTTCGACGAACTGATTGGGAACTGCGTAGGCGGATGTGGAAATGGTCATGATTGCTCGCTCCAAGTCAAAGGGGGGGCAGATTCAGCGCGCCAGCCCGAGCGCCTTCGCCACACCTGCGCCGTAGGCCGGGTCTGCCTTGTTGCAGTTGTCGATATGACGCAGTTTCACCTCGTCGGGCGCATCACCCATCGCCCTCGCCGTGTTGTCAAATAGCGCCTGTTGCTGCGCCTGGCTCATCAGCCGCACCGCGCTCACCCGCCACAGTGGAAAAGCGCACAAACAGCGGTGTCTGCTTGCCCACTTCGGCAAACAGCTTGGCGCGGGTGAAGCGGGTGATGTCGCCGGTCACAGTAAAGGTGCCGTATGCGCCGGCACCCTTCGCATGCATGCGCCGCTCGGGGATCACCTCACGGTCGAAATGGGCGAGCTTCTCGATCAGCCAGATATCCTGCAGCAGAGCCGGCCCGCGTGTCCCGGCGGTCTGGATATTGAGATTGTCGACCACCGGGGCACCAGAGGCATGGGCCAGTTTGCTCTTGGGCATGACAGATACTCCTCAAGCTAGTGCGTCGAGCAACTCGGCCGTGGTGACTATCGCATGGGCGTAGGTCGGGCCATTGATCTCGTGAGCAGCGTGCAAGGCTTCCTCGCTGAAGGCTGCCGTCGCGTCGCGCACCAGGGTCATGTGGTAGCCCAACTCGGCGGCAAAACGGGCAGTCGATTCGATGCAAGTATTGGCCAGCATCCCGACCAGAATCACCTTGGCGATACGGTGCTGTTTGAGTTGCAGGTCCAGATCGGTGTTGGCGAAGCCGCTGGCCCCCCAATGCTCATGCACCAGAACATCGCCGTCCTGAGGCTGAAAATCGGGGTGCCACTCGCCACCCCAACTGCCGCGGGCGAACACCTGAGCCTGGCTGGCACCCAACTGATAGGGGCTGGGATGCGTCCATGCCTGGAATTCGCCAGGGAAGGCTCGGTGATGTGGGACATAGAACACCCGGGCCCCAACCTGGCGCGCAGCTTTTACCACAGCCTTCAGATTGGCCAGCACCCCTACCCTGTCCGCCACAGCTTTGGCCATGCCATTCAGCTTGCCGCCATCGCTGAGAAAGTCGTTATAGGGATCGACAAGCAACAAGCCGGTGTCGGCCGGCGAATAGGCGACAGCAGTCATAAGCGCTTCCTCTTGGTTGTTTAGTCCGTTTAACCGCGCAGGAAGGCCAGCATGTCGGCGTTGAGCTTTTCCTTGTGGGTATCGGTAATGCCGTGCGGCGCACCGGGGTAGATCACCAGTTTGGCGTGCGGCACCAGCTTGGCCGAGGCACGGGCGGCGGCATCCACGGGCACGATCTGATCGTCGTCGCCGTGCAGGATCAGCGTGGGGATATCGAATTTCTTCAGGTCTTCGCTGAAGTCGGTTTCGGAAAAGGCCTTGATGCAGTCGTAGGCGTTCTTGTGCCCGGCCATCATGCCCTGCATCCAGAAGGCGTCGATCACGCCTTGGGAGGGCTTGGCACCGGGGCGGTTGTAGCCAAAGAAGGGGCCACTGGCGACATTCCGGTACAGCTGCGAGCGGTCGGCGAGCGAAGCGGTGCGGATGCCGTCGAATACCGAGAGGGGCAGGCCGCCGGGATTGGCCTCGGTCTTGACCATCAGCGGGGGAACCGCCGAAATCAGTCCAGCCCTGGCCACCCGCGCGGTGCCATGCCTACCGATGTAGCGCGCCACCTCGCCGCCTCCGGTGGAGAAGCCGAACAGCGAGGCCCCGCGTACGTCCAGATGGTCGAGCAACTGGGCCAGGTCATCGGCATAGGTGTCCATCTCATTGCCATTCCAGGGTTGGCTGGAGCGGCCATGGCCACGGCGGTCGTGAGCGATCACCCGATAGCCGTTGCTGGCCAGGAAGAACATTTGCGCCTCCCAGCTATCGGAGTTGAGTGGCCAGCCGTGGCTGAGGACGACAACCGGGCCTGTGCCCCAATCCTTGTAATAGATCTCGGTACCGTCGCGAGTAGTAATGGTGCTCATGGTCTTGCGCTCTCCATTCTCAGGTTGCGGACGGGTTGCTGCGGAGCCACTGCTGCGCATACAACCGCCTAAGGGTAACAACATCGTCGTAGCCAGCACGGCCGAGCCGAGCAACAGCTGGCGACGGCCTTTATTCAGAAGTAGTTCAGGGTTTGGCGGCATCGGCTAACTCTCCCTTGGTTGGCGATTGCGGCAGGCGCACGCGCATCAGGTTCCAGGTGCTCACCCGCTCTTCCCACTCGTCGCCCTCGACAGGCGTCAGCGGCAGGGCCAGGTTGCTGACCACCATCCACTCGCCTTGCACCACACTGCTGGCGGGAAACAGCAGGCCACGCGGGGCACCGCTGCTGGCGATGCCCTGAAAGCTTCCCGCACGTATGCGAATCAGCCCGCGCTCATCGAGCCCCAGCAGTTGGTCGATCTGATTGGCCAGCAGCCACAGCAGGTGGTCGTGGAACAGCAAGCCGTCGGCTCCGGGCAAGCTCTCGGCCAGCACCTGCAGCTCGCCGCTCGGCAGGCTCATGCGCAGCAGGCGGCCGTCGCCGGCATTGTTGATGTACAGCAGGCTCTCGTCGGCGTTGAAGGCCAGGCCGTTGGCGCCGAAGGGCAGAGAGCCCGCGGTGGCCAGCAGCGGATCGCGCGACAGCACCTCTATTGCGCAGGGGGCGCAGCGCGTGGCGTTAGCGATGCGGTAGAGCGCCCCCTGGAAAGAGTCGGAAACGTAAAGGTCACCGTTGTCGGCGAAGACCAGGCCATTTGGCGCAGGCGCACCAGCAGCACCGAAGTAGATCCGGTCCTGGCTGCCGTCCGGGTTGGCCACGCTGCGCGGGGCGGGTGCCGCCGGGCTGAGCCGGGGGAAGTCGAGCAGGTCCTCGACCGGAGTGTCCGCGGTGAAATCGGCCGCGATGCGTTGCAGCTTGCCGGCGCCGAAGTTGAGGATGTAAATCTGGCCGTCGGCATAGCCCAGACCGGTCAGCGGCGTAGCGACAAAAGAGCGTTGCGCCAGCAACTGGCCGTCTGCTGCATAGCGCAGCAATTGGTTGTTACGCACACAGGAGGGCTGGCGAGCATCGAAAGTACCCACGTAGATTTCGCCGTTGACCGGGTTGACGGCGAGCCCTTCCGGGTAGCGCACACCGGCCGGCAGCTCGGCGAATGGCTCGACCTCGAGCAACTGCGGCCCCTGCGGCTCGGCCCACACACCGGCGGCAGCTGTGGCCAGAAACAGGCTCAGGATGCCCATGCAGCACTTCGACAGTTTCATATCGCCTCCACTCGCGTCGACGCTGGTCGAACGCTTCCGGGGGCTCGTCAGGACGCCGAATGCCGGGGCAGCGGATGGCGAGCGATGAGTCGATGCTCGCTGCGCGCGGCAGCAGGCGGCTACGTAAAATCGGCAAAAATGCCCGACGCTCAGGATCTGCCTGTTTTACGTAGCCGCAGCGCCTGTCTCGGCGCAGCCTGGGGCCGTCACCCTTGGCCAGGACATTGTCATGCCACCGCGAATCACGCCACGCCAACGCGCCCGCCAGGCCTCCTACGAGCGGCTGCTGAAGCGGGTGCTGGAGTTGTTGTCGCTCGGCAGCGGGCGCACGCCGCGCCTGACCGAGCTGTGCCGCACGCTCGGGGTCAGCGAACGCACCCTGCGCAGCGCCTTCGTCGCCACCCTGGGTATGGCGCCGGCACGTTATCTGCGTCTGCGTCGCCTGCACCTGCTGCGCGCCGCACTGGCGGTCGCCGATCAGCATCAGACCAGCGTCACGGAGATCGCCCGGCGCTTCGGCTACACCGATTGCGGGCGCATGGCGGCGGACTACCACGCACTGTTCGGCGAGTACCCCAGCGCCACCCTGCTGCGCGGGGTCAGCCCTGGCTGAGCGGCGTCGGCAGCGAGCGCCGGCTGCGCAGCGACTGCGACGGCAGTTCGCCGAAGTAGCGGCGGTAGAGACCGGCGAAGCGGCCGAAGTCCCACACGCCGAAGCGCGTGCAGATCTCGGTGATGGTCTCTCCCGGTGCCGCGCGCAGAATGGCGCGGCGGATTGCGTGCAGGCGATGCTGCATCAGGTAGCGGTGCGGGCTCATGCCCAGATGGCGGGTGAACAGGTTGCGCAGCGTGCGCTCCGAGGTGTTGCAGGTCTGGCACAGGTCGGCCATGTGCAGCGGGGTATCCGGCATGGCGTCCAACAGTTCCAGGGCACGCCGCAGGATCTGCTGATGACTGTGCTGGGTAGCCTGACCGCGCTGTGCCGGAGTCGCCGGCAACAGGCTGCGGAACACCCGATCCATCAGCTCGCTGCGCGCCGCATACTCGGCCGCCGGGGCATGCAGCTCCTGCGGTGCGCAGTGATCGATGCGCAGCAGGCGCAGCGCCAGCCAGATCAACGGGGCCAGGTCCTGCTGGGCCAGGCAGACCAGATTGCGCGAGAGGATCGACGCGTCGAACTCGTCCTCGTGCTGCTGCGCCCAACGCAGCACCAGTTCGCAGGACATGGCCACCGTCATCCAACTGGCCGGTTGGCTGGCGTCGATATGGAACATAGCCTCGGGCACCATCCAGCCGATCAGGCGCCGATCCAGACGCTGCCCGCCTAGCACAGTGCACTCGTGTCGGCTCAACGGCAGGAAGATATTGAAGAAGCCGGGCAGGCCAATGCCACTGTAGACGGTGCCGGCGCCCTCGCGGCCGAACATCAGGGCCACACCGTCCAGTTCGATGACGCGCAGGCGCCAGTCGCGCTGCTGCCGCGAGCGCAGCACATAATGTCCCGCTACCCCATACAAAGCTTCTTCGAACTCGTCGAAGTCGGCACAGATCAGCCGGCTCATGCTACCCCCCCCAGAAAAGTGCCCTGCGCCGGGACTGGACAACCGCAGTTCAAACCGCATTCAGTGTAGAAGCATTCGCAGCTGCCCGTTGTGCACAGGGCAAATGGAGGCAGGGAGACTAGTGTCGCATCAACCACGATATGTCAGGCGGTTGCAGAAGCTGAGTGCAACACGGCTCTTGAATTGAAGCGGACGCATTCGCTGCATCGCCATCGTTTCCCATCATCTCTGTCATTACCTCAATCGGGCACCTCCAGTCGAAGTGCTTACGTGCGTGTGAGTCAGGGGGCAGGCCGCTCCTTTTGCTTATGAGAAAAGAGGACGCGCATTTATTTTCATGGCCCTAAGTCAGCGTGTTGGACCGATGGGCCGCTTCTGGCCCAGACCGTGTAAAAAAACGTTGGCATCGACCTCACTGTGAGTTGATCGATTCAAATCAGCGGGGGACGCCAATGAAGCGCTTCCATTCAGGGAGAGCACCGAGGCCAAAGCGCGCTGCTTCCCGAGAGCCTGGATGACTACGCTGCGGGCATGGGTGTCGAGGAGCTATCGGCGGTCGCAGACAGAGGGGTACTTCAAAGGCGAGGAAATCCTCGCTTGTCATGAGGCTGGAATCACTGATTTTGTGCCCAAGGCGCTGACCTCGGGAGCAACAGCGGCGGGCCGATTTGGCAAAGGCGATTTCATCTATGACGCTGCAAGGAACGAGTACCGAGCCCGGCAGGGCAAAGCTTGATCTGGCGTTTCGTAGCGTCGAGAAAGGGCTGAAGCTGCACCGCTACTGGAGTTCACACTGCCAAGGTTGTGCCTTGAAAGAACACTGTACGCCTAGCTTAGAGCGGCGAGTGAGGCGCTGGGAGCATGAGGCAGTGCTCGAGGCGATGCAGAGTCGCCTGGATCAAGCGCCCGAGATGATGCGGATCCGCCGCCAAACGGTCGAGCACCCGTTCGGCACGCAGAAGTCCTGGATGGGCGCCACCCACTTCCTCACCTGCACACTCGACCGGGTGAGTACCGAGATGAGCCTGCATGTGCTCGCCTACACTCCCAAGCGCGTGTTGAATGTGTTGGGCAGCGGTGCCCATGACGATTGCGCCTGATTGAGCCTCTCACAGCCTCCTGGGACCAAGAAAATCACTCAGCAGCTGATTGCCATCGCTTGCTGCGTTTTTACACGGTCTGGGCCAGAAACAGACCATGGACCAGCTGCTATCGACTTCATCATCTCCGTATCGCCCATGTCACCAAGGAATCAGTCAGGGACAGGAGATTGGGATTGATGCTGCTTGATTGAGGGCTTGCTGTTCACTATGCAGTACAGCGCCCCTGCGAGTACCAGGCCCACAGCCCAACTAATGTCGGCCCCTAGCCAGTTCGCTACAAAGCCGTTGTAGAACGAAAGCTTCATGAACGGGATCGTGCCGATGATCGAGACGGCATACACCATTAGCGTGCGTCGATTGAAGCGCCCGTACCGACCTTTGGAATTGTAAAACTCGCCCACCTCATAGTGACCGCGACACACCCAGTAGTAGTCGGCCAGGTTGATCGCACTCCAGGGGATCAGCAGATAGAGCTGTCCAATCAAAATGTCTGCAAAGAAGGTGTCAAAACGATACTGGGTGGCGATGGCGATCAGCGTTGCAGCTACGGTCAGCACTGCCATCACCAACGCTTTTGCAGAAGCTGTGACGTATCGCAGCCCACCAAAGGCTCCGAAGATCGTCACCGAAGACATGTAGGCGCTGTACAGGCAGAGCACGTTGTACTGGATCACCCCGAGCGCAATCACACCCAACGCCAATGGTGCCCAGGGGCCGAACAGCGTGGCAATTGCGGTTGCAGGGTCATGCCCAAGCGCTGCTGGGATCGCAACGGCCACTAGAGCGCCCAAGGCCATCATGGCGAAAGAGCCTAGCGCGCAGCCACAGTATGTTGTCCAGAACGTGGCGCGAGTGCTGACATTGGCCGGAAGGTAACGCGAGTAATCCGCCACGTAGGGGCCGTAACCTAATGTCCAGGACGCCGCCTGTGCGACGACCAGGTTAAAGGCCGTCAGCGAAAAGCCCTCGCCTGTTACCGTCGTCGATATCGCGTCGCTGGGGTGCAGCAGGATCAAAGCCAGCGCGCTGGCAAATACCAGAGTTGACATCAGGCTCATCCACGCCCCTAGACGGTGGATCAGCTCATAGCCTACGAAACCAATAATGAAGGTCAGAATGCCCACCGCCACGATGGCCTGGTCATCGCTGATGGGCACCAGTGCCTTCAAGGCATCACGCATCAGGACGCCACTGGCGGCCAGGAATAGCACCGCCGCCGTGACCATCACCAGTAAGGGAATCGCAGCGCCGTAGACACCAAATTGTGCACGGCTCTGAATCATCTGTGGGACGCCCAAATGTGGGCCTTGGGCGGAGTGTGCGGCCATGAATATGGTGCCGACGAGATTGCCGATCAGCAGGCCGAGCAATGTCCAGGCGAAGCTCAACCCTGAGGCGATACCTAACGTGCCGACGACCAGAGCAGTCACTTGGAAATTCGAGCTGAACCAGATAGTGAACAACCGTCTGGGGGTGCCATAGCGCTCAGAGTGAGGGACAAACTCAATACTTCGCTTTTCAAGCTTCACGATCGCCTCCTGATTTATCCCCACGATTATCAGTTGACGATTGAGAGCGCTTCGGCCCGACGCCGAACACCTCGTAGCTATTAACGACCCATGCGATCAGCGGTTCGTCTCCCCTTGAATAGCCCCGGAATCGCTAGAGACCTTCCTGCCTCAGAAAGACGCCGGCACTACTGGAGAATTCATTCCGATTTGACCAATTGTTGCCTACCGCCACCGGCAGCTTCGGGTTGGTAGCTGCCCTCGGCCAACGTCAGCTACCGACCCCTATACGGATGTTTAAGAGTGAGTTGACTGTCGTGTCACGCTATTCCAGAGCAGCAACTCGATCTGCGCTGAAGTAATTGCCGCGGGGTCGCGTTCAACAGGCAGCGCATCAAACGTCGGAGAGCCGTTGCGTCCCGGTACCCAACCTGCGCCGAGACCGCTTCGACGGAGTATTCGCCGGATTCGAGCAGCGCTCAGGCCTTGTTTAACTGCACCCGCTGGATGAGCTGCCGGGTGGAGTGTCCCGTGGCCTTATGGACGCGGCGCGACAGGGTCCGCTCGGACATGCCGACGCTTGCAGCAGAAAGACGGCTGAGCATGACGCGGCAATCTCCTTGCCGTTGGCGATGTGAGTGCTCAGCGCAGCGAGCAAGGGGACCGCCCACGGCTCCTCGAGGCGCCGCTCGAGCATGCCGATGTCACTGACGCCAATACCCGGTATGACCCAGCATGAGTTGTCCTCGGCGCTATTCTCGATCGGCTCCACGTGTAGTTGCAGACCATGGCCCAACGCCACCGGTCCGGGTTGAGGGCCGCATACCCGCCAGCGCGGCGTGGCCAGGCCGCGCCGCTCGCCGACAGTTGCGGCGGTGGCGAGAATGTCCAGGGTGGCGGCCACGCTCGAGGCGAATGCCCCCGGACACAGTCTGGTGAGTGGTTGCCGAGGGGAGTGCCGGGTGATCAGAACGAGTGTTTGCCGATAGATGCACCGCCATCGACATAGAGAGTTTGCCCGGTGATAAAGGCGCTGCGCTCTTCGAGCAGGAAAGCCACCGCCGCAGCGACTTCCTGCGCACGCCCGAGACGGCCCATCGGCACTGCCGCGAGGTAGGCCGCTTCACCGGGGCTGCCCACCGGATTTCCTGAGCGGAAGAGCTCGGTATCGATCGGGCCCGGTGCGACTGCATTGACGGTGATTCCAGTCTGAGCCAGCTCCAGTGCCCAGCCCCGGGTGAAGCTGACCAGGGCTGCTTTGGCAGCGGCGTAGGAGGTTCTCTGGCGAATGCCAAGAACGGTCAGGCTCGAAATGTTCACGACGCGTCCCCAGCCGTGCGCGCGCATGCTCGGCAGGAGAGCCTGGGTCGCTTGCAGCGCCGGGTGCAGGTTAACCCTCATGACTTCGTCGAAGCTGGCAAGCTCCACTTCGCCGAGTGCTTGGGGGCTGACCAGGCCGACATTGTTCACAAGGCCATCGAAGTCATGGCGCGCCGTCAGGTTGTCGAGCACACGGGCTACGCTGTCAGCGTCGCCCAGATCTGCAGCTACCAGTTCGCCGGGGAAGCTTGCGTCGTCCGCCTGGCGAGCGATTCCGACGACACGGTGACCATTGCTCGCCAGTTGCTCGGAGATGGCTCGACCGATGCCCTTGCTGGCACCGGTAATCAGAAAGGTACGGGCTGACATCAATTGCTCCTTCAGCTCAGTCTTTCTGCAGGCGCCGCAACAGGGCCTGGCCGACCGCCGCCGCGGACGCAGGGTTCTGTCCGGTGATCAGTTCGCGGTCGATCACGACATTGGGAGTCCAGGGCGATTGGTTGCTCTGGTACTGACCGCCGGCGCTCTCCAGGGCGGTCTGAGGGTAGAACTTCATTTGTCCGCCACCCAGAAGGCCCTTGGCCTGCTCCTCTTCCTGGTTGCTGATGACCGTCATGCGGTAGCCGGCGTAGATCCAGCCTTTCGGCGTCGATGACGTATCACCGGCCTCCACTGCATGGATCAGTTGCTGCGGCTGGTCCAGTGCCGAGAGCAGGGCGATGGGGCCGTGGCAGACCAGGGCGGTCGGTTTACCGGCAGCGTGGAAGGCGTGCAGCAAATGGCCAAGGGCGGGATCGGAAATCAGGTCCTGCATCGGTGCATGGCCGCCGGGCACGTAGAGCGCGTCGAATTGTTCGTAGCCGATCTGTTCTACCCGCGCCAGGCTGATCACCGGCGAGTGGGATGGCGAAGTCAGCTGTAGTCGTTCCAGTAGTGCCTGGTACTCCGCCAATCGCTTCTGGTCGCCACCGAAGTATTGGGCGGCTGCCGAGCTGTGGTCCAGGCTCGGGGCGCGGCCTCGGGGTGTCGCGAAGGTAACCTGATGGCCGGCGTCGAGCAGCGCCTTGGTGGGTTCCAGCAATTCATTGAGGTAGAAGCCGGTGGCGAACACTTTGCCATCGCGCAGTTCCAGATGATCCTCATCGGAAAGCACGACCAGCACATTCGCGGCGTGGGCACCCAGGCTGGCGCTGCCGATGGCGGTAGCCAGAGCAAGTTGTTTCAGGGTCTTCATCGCTTTCATTCCTTCACAGGCGCGGGCCGAATGCTGCGCGTTGCGGAGCACTTTATTGATGCCTGTATCGGCGATAAATTGGCTTTTCTGGAAATCATTTTTGCTACAGAGGACAAGATGACGCGGCGATTTGATCACCTCGGAGATGTCGAGGCGCTGTTGGAAGTGGTCGAGCGCGGTTCGATCAGTGCGGCGGCCGTTGCCCTGGCCACCACGCCATCGGTGGTCAGCCGAGCGATTACCCGTCTGGAGTCACGCCTGGGGGTGCAGCTGCTGCGTCGCACCACACGTCGCCTGAGCCTCACCGATAGCGGCCGTGAATATGTCGAACAGGCCCGCACGGCCTTCCAGCAAATCGCCAGTGCAGAGCGGGCACTGAGTGGGCAGGGCGAGGTTCAAGGCCGGGTGCGTCTGAGCGCGCCGACCACCTATGGGCACCACCGGCTGCCCGCCATTCTGGCTGCATTTGCCCAACGCTACCCGAAGGTGCAGGTGGAGTTAGGGATCACCAATCGCAACGTCGACCTGGTTGCCGAAGGTTATGACCTGGCGATCCGTCTTGGGACATTGCCTGACAGCAGCCTGGTTGCCCGCCGGCTGGAAGAGGCGTCACTGTGTCTGGTAGCGGCACCCAGCTATCTCGCGCGGGCGGGAACTCCCCATTCCCTTGCCGATCTTGCCGAGCACAACTGCCTGCCTTTTGTCATGCCCAGTAACGGCCGCCCTGGGGTCTGGCAGTTCCGCCAGGGCGAGCAGGAGCAAACGTTCATCCCCCAAGGGAATCCTGTCATCGCTGACGATGTGCTTGGCTGCATCTCCCTGGCGGAGCAAGGCGTCGGGATTTGTCAGACCTATGAGTTCATCGTCGCCGAGCGCTTGCGTCAGGGGCGGCTTGTTCGTCTTCTCGAGACGTTCGAGGGCGCCAGACGACCTTTTTCCATCATCTATCCGCCTCATCGCCAGTTGTCTGCCGCGAGCCGGGTGCTGATTGATTTTCTCGTACGGGGTGGCAGCGAAGATACGCCTGGTTCTGTTGTCCGATGAATCGCCGTAGAGCGTCCGCTATTGGCCAGCCGTTCACCAGCTTCTCCCCTGGAGCGATTCGTACCCGCACTGACGGCGAACCCGTTGTTGCTGCACCAACAGCGAACGAACTGTTTCCCTGCAAACACTCATTCAACAGTTCACTTCACCAGCAACAGTCAATCTACACAAAAAAACCATAATCCATTGATTTTTATATATTTAACTTAATGGAATGGGAATTGCTTTGGCACGTCGACCCTATCTGCCAAAGGAACACCAACCATGAGCACCTCCTTCAACGTCGTCGCCGTCTCGGGTGGAGCCTATCGCCCGTCGCGCACCCTGGCCCTGGCCGAGGCGATAGTCGATGCCCTCAGCCAACATCTTCAGTTCGGCGCCCGCCTGATCGAGCTGGGCGACATCGCCCGAGCGGTCGGTGGCGCCCTTTCGCGCAAAGAGTTGCCGGCCGATGTGGAAGAGAAACTGGCGGCCATCGAGCATGCTGATCTGCTGATAGTCGCGGCGCCGGTCTATCGGGGTTCCTACCCGGGTCAGTTCAAGCACCTGTTCGACCTGATCGACCAGCACGCGCTGATCGATACTCCGGTGCTGCTGGCCGCCACCGGCGGCAGTGAGCGCCATGCGCTGGTCATCGATCACCAACTGCGCCCACTGTTCAGCTTCTTCCAGGCGCTCACCCTGCCCATCGGCGTATACGCCTCGGAGGCGGATTTCCGGGACTACCGGGTCACCAGCGAGCCGCTGCAAGCGCGCATCCGCCTGGCCGCCGAGCGCGCCGCCGCCGTGCTGCGTGGCAACCACGACGGCGCCGTGCTGCGCAAGATCGCCTGACGGGTCGCCAGCCATGAGCCTGCATCAACAACCCACCTTCCTCAAACCACTGCAAACTGCACAGCGGCTCGCCGAACAGTTCACCGAGAGCGCCGTGGAGCGCGATGCTCGCGGCGGCACGCCCAAGGTCGAGCGCGACGCGCTGCGCGCCAGCGGCCTGCTGGCCCTGGCGATTCCCAGCCAGTACGGCGGCATCGGCGCCAGCTGGAGCGAAACCTTCGAGGTGGTGCGCGAGTTCGCCCGCGTCGACAGCTCCATCGCCCACGTGTTTGGTTTCCAGCACCTGATGCTGGCCACCGTGCGCCTGTTCGCCCGGCCCGAGCAATGGCAACCCTGGTTCGAGCAGACCGCGCGCAAGAACTGGTTCTGGGGTAACGCCCTCAACCCGCTGGACACCCGCACCGTGGTGAAAAAGTTCGATGGCTGGTACGAGTTCTCCGGCAAGAAGAGCTTCTGCTCCGGCGCCAGCGACTCGGAGATGCTGATCGCCTCCGCCGTGGACGAGAGTGCCGGCGGCGAGCTGTTGATCGCTGCCATTCCCAGCGGGCGTACCGGCATCAGCCTGCACGACGACTGGGACAACATCGGCCAGCGCCAGACCGACAGTGGCAGCGCCACCTTCGAGCGAGTGCGCGTCGAACACGCCGAGTTACTGCTCGATCCGGGCCCACTGAGCACACCCTTCGCCTGCTTGCGCCCGCTGATCGCCCAGCTGCACTTCGCCAACCTGTTCCTCGGCATCGCCGAAGGTGCCTTCGAGGAGGCGCGCCAGTACAGCCTCAAGGAGAGCCGCCCCTGGTTCCGCTCCAATGCCCGCCACAGCAGCGAGGACCCCTATGTCCTGCGCCACTACGGCGAGTTCTGGGTCGGCCTGGAGAGCGTGCGCCTGCTGATTGAACGCGCCGCCACGCAGCTCGACGAAGCCTGGAGCAAGGAGCACGCCCTGAGCGGCGAGGAGCGCGCGCAACTGGCCCTGGCCATCGGCACCGCTAAAGTGGCCGCCACCCGCCACGGCCTGGACATCTGCAACCGCCTGTTCGAAGTCACTGGCGCGCGGGCTACCCACGCCTCGCTACGCTTCGACCGCTTCTGGCGCAACCTGCGCACCCAGACCCTGCACGACCCGGTGGACTACCGCATCCACGAACTGGGCGAGTGGGCGCTGAACGGTACGCGCCCTACTCCGTCCTTCTACTCGTAAGGCACGCCCATGCAACTGCTGACCCTCCCCCCGTCACCGACACTGGCCACCTCGATCAGGGCGACCGCTCAGGTCTTCGAAGACCCCAGATCGCAGGCGCTGCTCGCCCACTTGCAACAGGTCGCCCCCAGCGAGGCCAGCGTCCTGATCATCGGTGAAACCGGTACGGGCAAGGAGCTGGTAGCGCGCCACGTCCATAACCTCAGCGCTCGCCGCAACGGCCCCTTCGTGGCGGTCAACTGCGGCGCCTTCTCCGAGTCGCTGGTGGAGGCCGAACTGTTCGGCCACGAGAAAGGCGCCTTCACCGGCGCCCTGGCGGCCAAGGCCGGCTGGTTCGAGGAGGCCAATGGCGGCACGCTGTTCCTCGACGAGATCGGCGACCTGCCAATGCCGATTCAGGTCAAGCTGCTGCGCGTACTGCAGGAGCGCGAGGTAGTGCGTCTGGGTTCGCGCAAGAGTATCCCGATCAACGTGCGGGTGCTGGCGGCAACCAACGTGCATCTCGAGAAGGCGATCAACGCCGGGCACTTCCGCGAGGACCTGTACTACCGCCTCAACGTGGTTAGCCTGCAGCTCCACCCGCTGCGCGAGCGGCCCGGCGACATTCTGCCGCTGGCTCGCCACTTCATCGCCGAGTACAGCCGCCGCCTCGGCTACGCCGAGGTGACCCTCAGCGAGGAGGCGCGCCAGCGCCTTGCCGGCTACAGCTGGCCGGGCAACATCCGCGAGCTTGAAAACGTCATCCACCACACCCTGCTGATCTGCCGCGACCACCTGATCCGCGCCGAGGATCTGCATCTGTCCAACCTGCGCATCGAGCGCGAGAAAGACAGCCAGCCGCGCACGGAGAGTGTCGACGAGCTGCTGCAGCGCGCCTTCCTGCGCCTGTTCGAAGAACAGGGCGGCGCTCTGCACGAAAAGGTCGAGGATGCCCTGCTGCGTGCGGCCTACCGCTTCTGCCACTACAACCAGGTGCACACGGCCAACCTGCTCGGGCTGTCACGCAACATCACCCGCACTCACCTGATCCGCATCGGCGAGCTGGTGGTGAACAAGCGCCGCCCGATCGAGGTCTCCCAAGGCAGCCGGGTGATCAATCTGTCGATCTGAATCCCAAAAAAGACCCATGCCACGCGTGCACCCAACGGGCCCCAGCGGCCCTCAACCGACGATGGCAACGAGGAAATCATCATGAGTCTGGATATCTTCTGGTTCCTGCCCACTTCCGGCGACACCCGCTACCTGGGCCACTCGGCCAGCGGCCGCCCGGCGACCAATGCCTACATGCGCCAGATCGCCGTGGCCGCCGACCAGCTCGGCTACGACGGCCTGCTGATTCCCACCGGCGCCAGCTGCCTGGACCCCTGGGTGACCGCAGCCAGCCTGGTACCGGTGACCCAGCGCATCAAGCTGCTGGTGGCATTGCGCACCTCGCTCGGCAACCCCACCGCGTCGGCACGCCAGGCCGCCAGCCTGGACCAGGCCAGCAACGGCCGTCTGCTGCTCAACGTTGTGCCCGGCGGCGATGCCACGGAGCTGGCCGCCGATGGCGTGTTTCTCGCTCATGACGAGCGCTACGCGGCGTCCGACGAGTTCCTCACTATCTGGCGCCGCCTGCTGCAGGGCGAAACCGTCGACTTCGAGGGCAAGCACCTCAAGGTCGAGGGCGCGCAGAACTTCTTCCCTCCGTTACAGCAGCCCCATCCGCCGCTGTACTTCGGCGGTTCCTCGCCGGCCGCCCACGAACTGGCGGCCAAGCACGTGGACGCCTACCTGACCTGGGGCGAGCCGCCGGCCGCCGTGGCCGAGAAGATCGCCGACGTGCGTGGCCGCGCCGCCAAGCACGGTCGCACGGTGCGTTTCGGCGTGCGCCTGCACGTGATAGTGCGCGAGACCAATGAGGCGGCCTGGGCTGCCGCCGACGAGCTGATCAGCCACCTCGACGACGCCACCATCGCCGCCGCCCAGGTCAACTACGCCAAGATGGATTCCGAGGGCCAACGGCGCATGGCCGCCCTGCACGGCGGCAATCGCAAAAATCTGGAAGTGGCGCCCAACCTCTGGGCGGGTGTCGGCCTGGTGCGAGGTGGCGCCGGCACCGCCCTGGTCGGCGACCCGGAAACGGTGGCCGCGCGCCTGCTGGAATACGCCGAGCTGGGTGTCGACAGCTTCGTGCTGTCCGGCTACCCCCATCTGGAGGAGGCCTACCGCTTCGCCGAACTGGTGTTCCCGCTACTGCCCGGCAAGGGCAAGGTCACGGTGGACGGCGCATTTACCGGCGGCGCCTTCGATGTTCGCGCCGGCAAGGAGAAGGTCGCATGAGGATCATCGACCTGCGCTGCCGCCCAGCCTTTCTGCATCCCTTCTTCGGTGGCGTACCGGGTTCACCCGAGCATGCCACTGCGCGTTGGCTCAACCGGCGCGTCGGCACCCGCGGCCCGGACGACCACTTCGAGCGCTCGCTGACCCAGGAAGGTTTCCTCGGCGAAGTGCGCGAGGCCGGCCTGCACAAGGCGGTGGTGGTCGGCCGCCATACGCCGGGCCAACACCTGCCCAACAAACGCATCCACGAGATAGTCCATGGCCATGCCGAACTGATTGGCGTCGGCGCGGTGGACCCGACGCTGCAGGGCGTGGAGGGCGCCCTGGCGGAGATCGACCTCGCCATCGACGTGCTCGGCCTGGCCGGCATCGACCTCGAGCCGGGCTTCGCCGAGCCGGCCCGGCATCCGGACGATGCGCTGTACTGGCCGCTCTACGAGCACCTGCAGCAGCGCGGCATCCCGCTATTCCTGATGAGCGGCCCGACCACGCCCGACCCGGCCCACAACGACCCGGGCCGCCTGGCCGCCGTGGCCCGAGCCTTCCCGCAGTTGCAGATAGTGGTCTACCACGGCTACTGGCCCAACGTGCAACAGGCCATAGGCGTAGCCTTCCGCTACGAAAACATTCACCTGGTGCCTGACATGTACCTGTTCTTGCCAGGCAGCGCGGCCTATGTGCAGGCGGCCAATGGCTTCCTCGCCGAGCAGCTGCTGTTCGGCTCCTCCTACACCTTCCGTCCGATCCGCCAGAGCATCGAGGATGCCCAGAGCCTGGGCTTCAAGGACGAGGTGCTGGAGAAGTTCTTCCACGGCAATGCCGCACGGCTGTTCAAGTTGGCGTAAGCCATGCTGCGCCCTTGGCACGGGGCGCAGCCTCAATACACCCGCTGTACCCGGTCGGCCAATTGCCCGGCTCGCGCCAGGACGGCGTCGGGCTCATGGCAATGCGGCAGCGCCACCCGCAGGCACCCCAGGGCACGCCCCTGGATGCGGTCGATACCCCCGTGCAGAAGACGCAGTCCCGACCCCAGCGCTGCCGTCAGTCCGGCCAGGTCGGGCTCCAGTGCTCGCTCGCCGGTGTAGTGCAGCTCCAGCCACAGCTCTGTGGCGGCCGCAGTGCCCTGCCCTGTCCTGGCCGGTCCCCCGAGCAGAATCTGGCTGACCTCGTGGCGTGGATCACCAAACACCTGCCAGACCTCACCCTGCTCCACCACCTGGCCGCGCTCGAGCACCGCCACGCGGTGGCAGAGGTCGCGGATCACCTCCATCTCGTGGGTGATCAGCACGATGGTCAGGCCGAGGCGGCGATTGATGTCGCGCAGCAGTTCGAGGATGGCCTGGGTACTCTCCGGATCGAGGGCCGAGGTGGCCTCGTCGCACAGCAGGATGTCCGGCTGCAGCACCAGTGCACGGGCGATGCCGACACGCTGTTTCTGCCCGCCGGAGAGCTGCGCCGGATAGGCATCGCGGCGCTCGGCCAGTCCCACCAGGTGCAGCAGTTCATCTACCCGGTGAGCACGCTCTGCGCGCGGTAAGCCGGCCATGCGCAGGGGCAGCTCGATGTTCTCGGCCACAGTGCGAGTGGCCATCAGGTTGAAGTGCTGGAAGATCATCGCCACCTTGCGCCGCAGCACGTGCAGGCGCGCACTGTCGAAGCGGGCGATGTCCTCACCGTCGATCAGCACCTGGCCCTCGCTGGGACTCTCCAGGCGATTGATCAGACGCAGCAACGAGGACTTGCCAGCGCCACTGCGGCCGATGATGCCGAAGATCTCGCCGCGCTGGACCTGCAGGTCGATGTCCTGCAAAGCACTCAGCGCGCCGTAGCGCTTGCCGATACTGCGCAATTGCAACTGCGCCGTACTGGCGAGAATGTCTTGGGAAAAACTTGTCACGGTGGAAGGTTCCAGTCAGTGATCGGCGACAGGCGCCGCCAGTGGCGGCACCCGTCGTGTCGGGATTAGAAACCCGGTGCGATCTGGCCCTTGTAGCGGGTCAGGATGAAGTTGCGCACTTCGGGGGTGTTGAGGGCCTTGGCCAGCTTCTGGATGCCCGGATCCTGGATGTTGTCCGGACGCGCCACCAGGAACTCGACGTAGAGGTCCTTGCCCTTCTCCACGATCAGCGCCTTGTTGGTGTCGATGCCGGCCTCCAGGGCGTAGTTGGCGAAGACGAAGGCCAGGTCCACCTGGCTGACCGCACGGGCCAGCAGCGCGCCTTCCAGTTCGCGGAACTTCAGCTTCTTCGGGTTCTCGGCGATGTCGCGGGTAGTGGCCAGGGTGTTGCTCGGGTCCTTGAGCTTGATCAGCCCCGCCTCGTGCAGCAGCACCAGGGAGCGACCGGTGTTCACCGGGTCGTTGGGGATAGCCACGCTGGCGCCGTCGGGCAGATCCTTGAGGTCCTTGATCTTGGTCGAGTAGGCGCCGAACGGCTCGATGTGCACGCCGACCACCGGCACCAGGTCGGTGTGCCGGGTTTTGTTGAAGTCATCGAGGAATGGGCGGTACTGGTAGTAGTTGGCGTCGAGGTTCTTCTCCGCCAGCTGCAGGTTGGGCTGGATGAAGTCGGTGAACACTTTGATGTCCAGATCGACCCCTTCCTTGGCCAGGGCAGGTTTGACGAACTCGAGGATCTCCGCGTGGGGCACCGGGGTGGCGCCTACCACCAGTTTCTCGCCGGCATGGGCGGACAGGCTCAGAATGGCGGCGGCGAGAACCGCCAGGGACTGCTTCAACATGATGTGACTCCTATGGGATCGGGTGGCCGTCGTCGGGCGAACGTGGGGCCGAGGCGGCAGCGAAACCCGGCTGCCGCTGACGGGTTAAGCGAGTTCAGCGGCGGGTGAAGTGCCGCACCAGGCGGTCGCCGCTCATCTGCAGGGCCTGCACCAGCAGAACCAGCAGCAGCACGGTGACCACCATCACGTCGGTCTGGAAGCGCTGGTAGCCGAAGCGGATTGCCAGGTCGCCGAGGCCGCCGCCACCGATCACGCCGGCCATGGCGGTGTAGTCCACCAGCACGATGGCGGTCACGGTGACGGCGGCGATCAGCCCGGTGCGGGCCTCCGGCAGCAGGGTGTACCAGATGATCTGCCAGGTGCTGCCACCCATGGACTGGCTGGCCTCGACCAGGCCACGATCGACCTCGCGCAGCGCGGTCTCCACCAGGCGCGCAAAAAATGGCGTGCAACCCACCACCAGCGGCGGGACGGCGCCGCGCACGCCGAGCGAGGTGCCGGTGAGCAACGTGGTCAGCGGGATCAGAACGATCAGCAGGATGATGAAGGGCAGCGAGCGCAGCACGTTCACCACCACCGACAGGCCGCGGTACAGCGTCGGGCTGGCCAGCAGCTGGCGCTGACCAGTGAGGTACAACAGCACGCCCAGCGGCAGGCCGAGCAGCACGGTGAAGCCCAGCGCACCGCCGAGCATGCTCAGGGTGTCGAGGCAGGCCTGGCCGATCTCGCTCCAGTCCAGGTTGGCGAGCAGTTCGTTCATCGCCCGGCCTCCCGCCGCAGTCTGGCTACCGGGTGAGGTGCGCGCAGGCGGTCACCCTGGCCGAACAGCTTGTTGCGCAGCGTGCCCTCGGCATACTCGCGCTTGAACAGACCGCGCGCCTGCAACTCCGGCACTAACAGGTCGACCACCGCCTCGAACGTCTCCGGGGCGACCACGCTGGCCAGGTTGAAGCCGTCGACGTCGGTTTCCTCGACCCACTCCTGCAGCTGGTCGGCCACCGTCTTGGCCGAGCCGACCAGCACCGGGCCGTCGCCGCCGATGGCGCAGTAGTCGGCGATCTCGGCGGTGGTCCAGGTGCGCGTCGGGTCGGCGCGGGTGAAGGCCTCTACCGCGGACTGGATGGCCTCACTGGGCACCTCGCGCAACACCTGGTCCGGCTCGTACTGGGAAAAATCGATGCCGGTCCAGCCGGCCATCAGGGTCAGAGCACCGGTGGCGCTGGCGTACTCGCGGTACTCGCGCAGGCGCGCCAGGGCGGCCTCGTCGGTCTCGGCGACTATCACGGTGAGCTGCTCGAGGATCAGGATGTCCTCAGCCGCACGCCCGGCGGCCAGAGCGGCGGCGCGGAAGTCGGCAACCTGCTTCTTCAGCACCGCCTTGCTCGGCGCGGCGACGAACACGCATTCGGCATTGGCCGCGGCGAAGGCCCGGCCACGGCTGGAGGCGCCGGCCTGGTAGAGCACCGGGGTGCGCTGCGGCGACGGCTCGCAGAGGTGGAAACCGGGCACCTGGAAGAAGGTGCCCTCGTGGCCGATGCCGTGCACCCGGGCCGGCTCGGCGTAGACGCCACTGTCGCGGTCGGCGACTACCGCGCCCTCCTCCCAGCTGGTCTCCCACAGCTTGTAGCAGACCTGCAGATACTCCTCGGCCAACGAGTAGCGCTGGTCGTGGGACAGCTGGTCGCGCTGGCCAAGGTTGCGCGCACCACTGGCCAAGTACGAGGTGACGATGTTCCAGCCGGCACGGCCGCGGGTCAGGTGATCCAGGGTGCTCATGCGCCGAGCGAAGGGAAACGGATGCTCGAAGGACACCGACGCGGTGACTCCGAAGCCCAGGTGCTCAGTGGCAGCGGCCATGGCCGGCACCAGCTGCAACGGATCGTTGACCGGCACTTGCGCCGCCGTGCTCAGCGCGGCGTCGGCGTTGCCACCGTAGACGTCATAGACACCCAGCACGTCGGCGATGAACAGACCGTCGATGCGGCCGCGTTCCAGGGTCTTGGCCAGGTCGATCCAGTAGTGGATGTCGGTGTAGCGCGTGGCCTGATCGCGCGGGTGCCGCCACAGGCCGGGGGACAGGTGGCCGACGGTGTTCATGGCGAAGGCGTTGAGGCGAATCTGCTTGGACATGGCGCGGCCTCAGTTCCAGTCGTGGCGCGCCGGCTTGACGCCGTTCAGGGCCCAGTTACCGACCAGGTGATACTTCCAGCGCACCGGGTCGTGCAGGGTATGCACCCGGGCATTGCGCCAGTGGCGGTCGAAGTTGTGCTTGGCCAGCGAGGAGCGAGTGCCACCCAGCTCGAACAGACGGTTACTGGCCTCGATGGCCACCTCGGTGGTCAGAACCTTGGCCTTGGCCACGGCCACCGAAGCGGCGGCCACGTTGTCCTCGTCCGGCGCCGGCTTGGCCGCGTCGAGCACCCGGCCGGCGCGCTCCAGCAGCGCCTCGGCAGCCTCCTGGCGGATCTCCAGAGAACCTATCTGGATAATGGTCAGCGGGTCCTCGTTGGCCTTCTCCACCCCGGCGTCGATCCACGGGCGAGCGTGTTCGCGGACGAATGTGATGGTGTCGTCCAGCGCCGCGCGGCCGATGCCAGCGTCGATGGCGGCGGTGGTTAGCTGGGCGAAGGGACCGGCCAGGGTTGGGCTCTCGTAAGAGCGGTAGCTGGGAAACAGATTGAAGGCCGGCACGCGCAGGCCGTCGAGCAGCACGGTGCCGCTGGAAGTGGTCCGCTGGCCGATGCTGTCCCAGTCGTCGACCACCACCAGCCCCTGGGTACCACGCGGGACGAAGGCCAGCTGGGCGTGATCCTGGTCATCCAGGGCCAGCACACCGAGCCAGTGGGCGTAGAGCGAGCCGGTGCAGTAGCCCTTGCGGCCGTCGATGCGGTAGTGGTCGCCCTCCGCCACCAGGCGGGTGCGGATGTCCGCCACGTGCTTGCCGCCGGTCTCCGAGAGGGCGTTGGCGAAGCGGTTGCCCTTGAGCACCAGATCGAAGAAGAAGCGCTTCTGCGCCTCGGTGCCCTGCAGGCGGATGTCCTCCAGCAGGCAGTAGTGGTTCTGCGGAATCTGCCCGAGCGACGGATCGGCCGCCGAGACAATGGCGATCACCTGGGCCAGGGTGGCGAAGGACACCTCAGCGCCACCATACTCGCGCGGCACCGTGATACCCCACAGTCCGCTATTGGAGAAGGCGTCGACCACGTCCGCCGGCACCTCGCGGTGGCGGTCGCGCTCAGCGGCGCCTTCACGCAGCAGCGCAGCAACGCGATGGGCGACGGCGATGGCCTCGGCATCGTCGCGAATGATCTGAGCATCCGGCTGGCGGATGTCGTAGTGGGCGGATACAGCGGGAGTGGACATGGGTTCCTCAAAATTGTCAGTGCAAAGCACCAGGACCATCGCACAACCCATGCCACAACATTTATTCCTTTAAATTCAAATACTTAACAAAGAAAAGAGAGATCGAACTGTCTGCCGTCGGACAGCAGAATGTTGGACAGGTGTCGGCCCAGCAACAGTTGTCTGGTGGGCACATGACTCAGGCCCGGCGCACGGCACCCAGGTAAAAGTCGTGCAGGTCGCCACGGGCAGCCAACTCCCCGGCCGGGCCCTGGTCGACCACCCGACCACTTTCCAGCACATAGGCGTGGTGGGCATGGCGCAAGGCGACATCGATGTTCTGCTCGGCCACCAGGAAGCTCACGCCGTCACGCCGGTTCAGCTCGCCGACTATGTCGAAGATCTCCTCGACGATCTGGGGCGCCAGGCCCATCGAGGGCTCGTCCAGCAGCACCAGGCGTGGCCGCGCGATCAGCGCTCGACCTATGGCCACCATCTGCTGTTCGCCGCCTGAGGTATAGCCGGCCAAGCTCCTGCGCCGGGTCTTCAGGCGTGGGAACCAGTCGTAGATGCGCGCAAGCTCCTCGCGCAACTCGCCGCGCCCGATGCGCGGCCGGGCAAAGGCACCGGTGAGCAGGTTCTCCTCCACCGTCAGATGGGCGAAGCAGTGGCGGCCCTCCAGCACCTGCACCAGACCGGCGGACGCCAGCGCCTGGGGCGCCGAACGGGTGACGTCGCGGCCCTGGTAGCGGATGGCGCCGCGCACCACTTCACCGCGCTCGGCCCGTACCAGGCCGGCTATGGCCTTGAGCGTGGTGCTCTTCCCGGCGCCGTTGGCGCCGAGCAGGGCCACCACCTGGCCCTCCCTGACCGTCAGGGAAACGCCACGCACGGCGAGTATCACCTGCTCGTATAGCACTTCGATGTCATCGACCTGCAGGATCATGTCGGACTCCCTTGGCGGAAGACCGGGGCGGACGCCCCGGCCGGAACGGCGAGCATCAGCCCTGCTGGCTGCAGTCGCGCGGGGTGATGCCCTTTTCCTGGGCGTACTTGTGCGAGGACGCCTCGATGATCGGCCGCAGCAGCGCGCGGTCGGCCTGCACCCAGTCACTGATCAGGTTCCACTTCTGCCCATCCCACTGCTGGAAGCGCACCGCACCGCCGCCCTCGTGGTCGGAGCAGGACAGCTGCAGCGGCTGCACCAGGCCCTTGGCGCCCAGCGCCTGCAGGCGCGCGTCGTCCAGGCGCAGGTTCTCGAAGCCCCAGCGCACCTGCTCGCCGGTCAGAGGCTGCTTGCCGAACTTCTCCTGGGCGATGCGCACGGCCTCGACGTTGAGGATGCCGTTGACCACCCCAAGGTTGTAGTAGACGGTGCCGAAGCGCTTGGGATCGGCCAGGTCGCCCTGGCCCTTGTCCACCACCTGCTGCTGGATGCCCTGCAATACCGGGAAGGAAGTGCCGGACGGGTGGGTGGTGATGGCGATGAAGCCTTTGGCGGCGGCGCCCGCCGGGGCGGCATCCTCCTCCGAGTTGCTCCAGATGTTGCCGATGATGTGGTCAGCCGGGTAGCCGACCTTCTGCGCAGTCTTCAGCGCCACCGGGTTCATCACGCCCCAGCCACGCAGGATCACCCAGTCCGGCTTGATCCGGCGGATGTTCAGCCATTGCGACTGCTGCTCGTTGCCCGGGTGCGGCACCTCCAGCAGGGTCAGCTCGAAGCCGTACTTGTCAGCCAGGGTCTGCAGCACCTCGTTGGTTTCCTTGCCGTAGGGCGAGCCGTGGTAGAGGGTGACGATCTTCTTGCCCTGGAGCTGGTCGAGCCCGCCGCTCTTCTCGCCAATCCAATTGACGATGGCCGAGACCTCGGAATAGGGGTTGAGCTGCAGCGGGAAGGCGTAGGGGAACACACTGCCGTCGGTGGAATCGGTGCGCCCGTGGTTGATGGTGATCAGCGGCAGCTTGTCGGCGGTGGAGCGCTCCAGAGTGGCATAGGCGATACCCACCGAAAGCGGGTTGGTGGCGGCCGCCGGAGCGCCGTTCTGGCCCGTCTTCAGGCGCTCGTAGCACTCCACACCCTTCTCCACCACGTACTCGGTCTCGCACTCGCTCCAGGTCAGCTTGACCCCGTTCACCCCGCCGTTGGCGTTGACGTACTTGAGGTAGTCGATGAATCCGCCGAAAAAGCCGGTGCCACCGGCGGCATAGGGGCCGACCCGGTAACTCTGCAGCGGGAAGTACTGCTCGCTGGCCGCCTGGACGGTGAAGGCGGCGGCAGAGAGACCGAGCGCCAGGGCCAGGCCGCCGGCGAAAGTGCGTTTGTTCATCGTGCTAGTCCTTGTCGAAATCACTTGGCATGTGTGCGGGCCTTGGCCCATGGGGTTCGCTCAGTAGCGCAGCGGCCAGAGCCGTGCGCGCTCGCGGAATCTCTGCCAGAGGCGCGCGAGGCCCTCCGGCTCCTTGATCAGGAAGAGGATGATCAGCGTGCCGAAGACGATCTTCTGCAGGTTCTCCAGCTGGCCGGCGTCTATCAGCCCGGCCGGCAGCAGCGCGGCGAGATTCGACAGCAGCAGCGGGAACAGCACGATGAAGGCCGCGCCGAGGAAGTTGCCGAGGATGCTGCCCAGGCCGCCGATGATGATGATGAACAGGATCTGGAAGGAGCGACTGAGGTCGAAGCCGTGCGGCTCCACCGTGCCCAGGTAGGTGAAGGCCCACAGGGCGCCGGCCACGCCGAGGAAGAAGCCGCTGATGGCAAAGGCCAGTAGCTTGGTCTTGAGCAGCGGGATGCCGATCACCGCGGCGGCGGTATCCATGTCGCGCACCGCCATCCAGTTTCGCCCCAACTCGCTGCGCACCAGGTTGCCGCCGAACCAGAACAGCGCCAGCACCACGCCGAGGGTGAACAGGTAGCGCCCGGCCGGCGTTCCGAAGTCCAGACCCGCCATCCGCAGCGGCGGTGCGCTGATCACCCCGGAGGAGTTGTAGTTGGAGAACCAGCCGAACCTGGTCAGCGCCCACTGCACGAAGAACTGCGCGGCCAGGGTCGACACCAGCAGGTAGAAGCCCTTGATGCGCAGGCTCGGCAGACCGAAAACGATGGCCACCAGGGCCGCCATCAGACCGCCGAGGAGGATGCTGAGCAGCAGCGGCAGGCCTGGCACACGCAGCTCGAAGTTGTAGGTGGCGAAAGCGCCGACCGCCATGAAGGCCGCCGAACCCAGCGACAGCTGGCCGGCGTAGCCGGTCAGCAAGTTCAGCCCGAGCCCGGCCAGGGACAGCACCAGGAAGGGAATCAGGATGGCGTTGAACCAGTAGTCGCTGCCGAGCAACGGCACGCCGATGAAGGCGAATGCCAGCAGCGCGGCGAGGCCGATGCGGTCCTGACGCAGGCGAAAGAATCGGCGGTCGTCGGCATAGCGCACGCTGAACTGGCCGGCTTCGTTGTAGAGCATTGCATCGTCTCCTTACACACGCTCGATGGCGCGTTCGCCGAATAGCCCCGCCGGGCGCACCAGCAGGAACAGCAGGGCCAGCACATAGGGGAACCAGTTCTCGATGCCGCCACCGATGTAGGGTCCGAGATAGACCTCGGCGAGCTTCTCCGAGGCGCCGATCAGCAAGCCGCCGACTATGGCGCCGGTAATCGAGGTGAAGCCGCCGATGATCAGCACCGGCAGCGCCTTGAGCACCACCAGAGACAGCGAGAACTGCACGCCCAGGCGGGCGCCCCATAGCAGCCCGGCCACCAGGCCGACGAACCCAGCCACCGCCCACACCACCACCCATACCCGCTGCAGGCGGATGCCCACCGCCTGGGCGGCCAGCGGGTCATCGGCCACGGCGCGTAGCGCCAGGCCGATGCGAGTGCGGTTGAACAGCAACGACAGGGTGACCACCAGCAACGCGGCGGTGGCCGCGGCGAAGAGGTCGAACTGCGACAGCAGCATGCCGCCCAGCTCCAACGGCGCATCGCTGATGCCCAGCTCCAGGCCGTGCACCTGGGCGCCCCACAGCGCTTGGGCGGCGCCCTCGATGACGTAGGACAGGCCGAGGGTAGCCATGAACAGGGTGATAGGTGAGCGATTGACCAGCGGCCGCAGTACCGCCCGCTCGATCAGCAGGGCAAGCGCCACCATGCTCGCAAGGGTGATGGCGAAGGCGAGCCAGAACGACGCGCCGCGCTCCAGCAGGCTGACGAAGGTCAACGCGGCGAACAGCACCATGGCGCCCTGGGCGAAGTTGAACAGCCCGCTGGCCTTGTAGATCAGTACGAAGCCGATTGCGACCAGGGAGTACATCACCCCGGCCATCAAGCCGCCTATCAGTACCTCGAAGAAGAATTCCATGCGTGCGTTTCCTGTTTCCGGGCATGCCGCTCCCCTACCCGCTCCATGAAAGCGGTCGGTGACGCGGCGGGGTCAGTGGCGAGTGCCGAGGTAGGCGGCTATCACCTCGGGGTTCTGGCGTACGTCGTCGGGCGGGCCGTCGCCGATCTTGCGGCCATAGTCGAGCACCACCACGTGGTCGGAGATGCTCATCACCACGCCGATGTCGTGCTCGATCAACACCACGGTGGTGCCGAACTCGCGGTTGATGTCGAGGATGAAGCGGCTCATCTCCGCCTTCTCCTCGGTATTCATCCCGGCCATGGGCTCGTCCAGCAGCAACAGGCGCGGTTCGGCGGCCAGGGCGCGGCCCAGTTCGACGCGCTTCTGCAGGCCGTAGGGCAACTTGCCGACTATGGCGTCGCGCCAGGGCTGGATGCGCAGGAAGGCCAGCACCCGCTCCGCCGCCTCGCGCTGGTGGTCGTCCTCGCCTGGCGCGCGCCCAACGCGCAACGCCTGTTCCAGCCAGCTGGCGCGGCGCTTGAGGTTGCGCCCGGTGAGCAGGTTGTCGAGCACACTCATGCCCTTGAACAGCGCGATGTTCTGGAAGGTACGGGCGATGCCGCGACGGGCCGCGTCGTGCGGGCGCATGGCCCGGCGCGCCTGGCCGGCGAAGCGGATCACTCCGTTCTGCGGCTGGTAGACGCCATTGATCACGTTGAGCAGGGAACTCTTGCCAGCGCCGTTGGGGCCGATCAGCGCGCAGATCTCACCCTCGGCCACGGCGAAGCTGATGTCGCTGATCGCCCTGACGCCCTTGAAGGCCAGCGAGATGTTCTGCAGTTCCAACAGTGTCGTGCCGCTCACGCCGTGCTCCTCATGCCAGTTGTGGCTGACCTGATGGCCAGCCGGTGACGTCCCGCCCGCGTACTGGGTGCCAGCGCTCCGCCGCCGGCCAATTGCGCACCTCGATCCCGAGCCTGGTGAAGAAGCGCCGCGTCTCTTCGTCCAGCGGTGCGCCCACCAGCAGCGCCACGCGGGTGCGGGAAAAGCCCAGCACGTCGCGCAAGGGCCGGCGCACCAATGGCTGGCCGAGCAGACTGCTCAGGGCTCCGCCGTCCGGCTCCAGCGCCCAGTCCACCAGGCGCCGACGCAGGCTGCCGGGCAACGGCAGGCGCTGGCGCACCAGTTCATGCAGGCGGCCGTAGGTCTCGCGAGTACCGAGAACCAGGCTCGGGCCCAGCTCGCGACGGTCCTGGTCGCGGGTCTCCAGGCGCTCGGGGAAATTCAGACGGAAGCCGGCCAGCAGCCAGGGCGCGAGCAGGTAACGGGCCTGACCGCTGGCGGCGAAGGCACGTGCAGCCAAGGCGTCCTCGCGCTCCGAGAGGCGTTCACCCCGCACCAGCCGCTCGCCCTCCTGCAGCAGCTCGGCATGGCTGAAGCTCTGCTGCTCCACGCCCGCAACACGCTGGCGGTAGAACGCGAAGGCGATGTCCTCGGCACATACCGGTGGCGCGCCGTACTCGGCCTCGGCGGCCAGCAGCCGGCCATAATCCAGGGCCCCGCCGCGCACCTGCGGATCGACCAGGCCACGGCCATCGGCATAGGCCAGCCAGGTCGGCGCCAGATCGCTCTGGCGCACGCGCAGGACTTCCTCCAGCCCCTCGGCGAAGACGAAATCCGCACCCGCCTGGCGCAGTGCGGTGGCCTGCCCGGCCGCCTCCTCCAGCGGATCGAACGGCGCCGCCGTACCACCCAGCCACTGTGCCGCCAAGGCAGCCAACAGCGCCTCCGGGCGCGGCCGACTGAGGATTGCCAGTTGCGCGCCGGGGCCGAAACCTGCGGCGCGCAGCGCGCCGGCCAGGGCCAGCACCTCGGCCTGCACCTGGGCCCAGTTGCGCACCTGCCAGACGCCCAGGCGCTTGTGGCGCAAGGCGATACCGGTCGGGCGCTCACGGGCCTGGTGGGCCAGCCAGGCCGGTAGCGTGGTTGGGGTCGCGTCGCTCATCGCCGTTGCCTCAGGCCACCGCCTTCTCTGCGTGCTTCTCGGCCTCCAGCTCACGCACCAGCGGCAGCACGTGCTGGCCGAAGTACTCGACCTCCTCCTGGAAGTGCAGGAAGCCGGAGAGGATCAGGTCCACGCCCACCGCCTTGAGCGCGACGATGCGCTCGGCGATCTGCCGCGGGGTGCCGATCAGGTTGGTCTTGAAGCCGTCGTTGTACTGCACCAGGTCCTCGAAGCTGGACTTGGCCCAGTTGCCCTCGCGCTCGGGGCTGGCCGCGCCGGCGTTCTTCACCTCGGCCCCGAAGGCATTGACCGCCTCCGGATTGGCCTTGTCGATGATCTCCTGCAGCACGGCGCGGGCTTGCTCCTCGCTGTCACGGGCGATGATGAAAGCGTTCACCCCGATCTTCACCGAGTGGCCGTTGGCCGCGGCCTTGGCGCGGATGTCGTCGACCTGGGCCTTGATGCCCTCCACCGTGTTGCCGTTGGTGAAGTACCAGTCCGATACCCGCGAGGCCATGTCGCGCGCGGCGCGAGAGCTACCACCCTGGAAGATCTCCGGATGCGGCTGCTGCAGCGGCTTGGGTTTGAGCGTGTAGTCGCGGAAGCGGTAGAAGTCGCCGTTGAAGCTGAAGTTGTCCTGGGTCCAGATGCCCTTCAGTGCGCGGATGAACTCCTCGGAGCGGCGATAGCGCTCGTCGTGCTCCAGCCAGGGCTCGCCAATGGCATGGAACTCTCCCTTGAACCAGCCGGACACCACGTTGATCGCGATGCGGCCGTTGGTGAGCTGGTCGATGGTAGCCAACTGCTTGGCGGCCAGCGCCGGATTCCATGGGCCGGGCAGGATGGCGGCGATCACCTTGAGCTTCTCAGTGGCGGCCAGCAGCGCGTGACTGATGGCCACCGACTCGTGCTGGAACTCGGCGCCGTAACCGGCGGTGAAGCGGATCTGCGACAGCGCGTAGTCGAAGCCGGAACGCTCGGCGATCTGTGCCAGCTTGCGGTTGTAGTCAACGTCCCAGCTGGTGCGCTGTTCAATGTTGCTGACCACCAGACCGCCGCTGACATTGGGCACCCAGTAGGCGAATTTGATTGGTTGTTGGCTCATCTCTATGGCTCCTGTGGTGCTTGGAATTCAGGCCGCGCGAACGGCCGGGCTGCGAAAGAAGGCTTCGACCGGGTCGAGCGTTCGCTCGATGCGCTCGAACTGAGCCGCATCGTCGAGGCGGTAATCGGTGAAAGCTTCGGGGGTGGCGTACAGCCCGTACGGCAGGGTGTGCGCCTGAAAGAACGCGAACAACGGGCGCAGTTGGTGATCGATCACCAGCGCGTGACGCTCGCCGCCGCCGGTGGCGGCCAATAGCACCGGCACGCCTTTGAGGGCCTGGTAATCCACCAGGTCGAAGAAGTGCTTGAACAGGCCGGTGTAGGACGCGCGATAGACGGGGCTGCCGGCGATGATCAGGTCAGCGTTTTCCACGGCACGCAGGTGCGGCAGCAACTCCGAGGAGGCACTGTCGCGCTCCAGCGAGCCGGCCAGCACGCTGCCCAGTTGGGCGATGCGCACCCAGTGCAGGTCGATCGCCAGGCGCACCTGCAGGCGCTCTACCAGCGCCTGCAACAGGGCATGGGTACGCGATGGATCGCGCAGGCTGCCCGACACCACGACCACCTTGATTGCTTGACTCATCTCGACCTCTCGCCCATGGCGCTGCATTGCTTTGCAGAGGTCAGAGCAGCAACCGTGCCAAAGGGAAAACTCCTTTCAAATCATCGTGATAGGAGAAATCGCCAGAGAGGGTCCGATGCTCGGTGACTAACAACCTGCTGAACCACTGTTGCTAAGCCAACAGCTTTGCGCACCGGCCACCGGGAGAAATCGTCCGGGCAGCTGTCTGCAGGGCAACAGCCACCCAGCAACCTGCCCCACCAGCCACAGCTGGCCACAGCGGCCGGGCATCCCAATATGAGCGCAAGCCATTGATATACATGGCCTTTCATCGAAGGGCACGAAGATTGCCCCGGCCATAGGGTCAGCCGCCCACCAAGGAGAACCGCGATGACCGCCCAGCAGCACCTGCCCCAGCTTTCCACCGGCACCGACTACGAGTCGCTAGCCACCCGGTTTCGTCCGATCTTCGCCCGCATCGCCGAGGGTGCGCTGGAGCGCGAGCGCACCCGCAGCCTGCCCCACGAACCCATCCGTTGGCTCAAGGAGGCCGGCTTCGGTGCCGTGCGCGTGCCGCGCGAGCACGGCGGCGCCAGCGCCTCGCTGCCGCAGCTGATCCAACTGCTGATTGAGCTGGCCGAGGCCGACTCCAACATCCCGCAGGCCCTGCGTGGCCACTTCGCCTTCGTCGAGGACCGCCTCAACGCCCATGCCGAGGCCAATCAGGACACCTGGTTCAAGCGTTTCGTCGCCGGCGAGTTGGTCGGCAACGCCTGGACCGAAGTCGGCAACGTGAAGATCGGCGAGGTCATCACCCGTGTCTCTCGCCAGGGCGAACGCTGGCTGGTCAACGGCACCAAGTACTACAGCACCGGCAGCATCTTCGCCGACTGGATCGACCTCTACGCCCAGCTCGACGACACCGGCGAAGACGTGATTGCCGCGCTGCGCACCGACCAGCCGGGCGTGCAGCAGAGCGACGACTGGGACGGCTTCGGCCAGCGCACCACCGGCAGCGGCACCTCGCGCTTCGTCGATGCCGAAGTGGCCGCGGAGAACATCATCCCATTCGCCAGCCGCTTCAAGTACCAGACCGCGTTCTACCAGTTGGTGCTGCTGGCCGTACTGGCCGGCACCGGCCGCGCCGCGGTGCGTGACGTGGCCGAGCAGGTACGCCTGCGCACTCGGGTGTTCAGCCATGGCAGCGCCAGCTCGGTTGACCGCGACCCACAGGTGCAGCAGGTGGTCGGCAAGGCCTCCGCCCAGGCCTACGCTGCCGAGGCCACCGCCGTGCGTGCGGCAAAAGCCGCGCAGTGGGCCTACGAGGCGCGCTTTGAAGGAAATGCCGAGGACGAGCGCCAGGCCAACATCGCCGCTGAGCTGGAGTCGGCCCAGGGCCAGGTGGTGATCGCCGAACTGGTGCTGCGCCTGACCAGCGACCTGTTCAATGCGCTCAGCGCCTCGGCCACTAGCACCGGCAAGCTGCTCGACCGCCACTGGCGCAACGCCCGCACCGCCGCCTCCCACAATCCGCTGATCTACAAGGAGCGAATCATCGGCGACTGGGAGATCAACCGCAGCGAACCACCCTACGTCTGGCAGATCGGCGGCGGCGCCAAGCAGGCGAGCTGATATTGCTGGCCCTTGCAGGCGGTTCTGTCACCGGGAACTTCCCTGGCTGACAAGAACTGCCTGCAAACAAGGCTTGCGCATCTTGCTGCTGCCCCAGCAACGCAACAGGACTACCACGGCCCCGAAGCCCTGACCGGCAACGCCCCATCCCCTTCAGACACGCCTTCAGCCAAGCTTCACAGCACGGGCGATATAGCCGGCGGGCAGTCATTTATTCCAATAGATTATTATTAAGTAATTTTTTATTACCATTTAATCGAACGAGTGCTCAATCAACCTCGCCTATACAGGAGTTCCCTTGAAAATCCGTTCCTTGCTGCAACTCGGTTTTGCCCTTCTCACTGCCAGTTCCATCAGCTTCGCCGGCCAGACACTTGATCGCATCCAGAGCAAGGGCGAACTGGTGGGGGTGCTTATGGAGAACTATCCGCCCTTCTCTTTCCTCAACGAGCAGAACCAGTTGGACGGGTTCGATGTGGATGTGGCCAAGGCAGTGGCTGATCGCCTGGGCGTGAAGCTGAAGCTGGAAACCCCGTCTTGGGACGTGATCGCCGCTGGCCATTGGAACGGCCGCTACGACGTCTGCATTTGCTCCATGACCCCGAGCCAGGCCCGTGCCCAGGTGTTCAATTTCCCGGTGAAGTACTACGAGTCGCCTGCCGTCGTCGTGGTCAACGCGAAGGACTCCCGTATCGGCTCCGGCAAGGACCTGTCCGGCAAAAAGGTCGGCGTGATCAGTGCTTCCACCTACGAGAGCTACTTGCGCAAGGATCTGGTCATCGAAGGCGCCGAGGACAAGCCGCTGAGCTACCCCTTCGATCAGGTGGAAATCGCCCCCTACGACAATGAAACCGTGGCCTTCCAGGACCTGGCGCTCGGTACCGGTATACGCCTGGACGCGATGGTCACCAACCTGGTGACCGCCCGCGAGCGCATCGCCCAGGACCCGCGCTTCAAGATCGCCGGCGACACGCTCTACGGCGAACCCAACGTGGTGGCCACGGAGAAAGGTGATCCGGAGTGGGATGCCAAAGTCACCCAGGTGATCGGCGAGCTCCGCCAGGACGGCACCCTGGCGCGCATCTCCAACAGGTGGATCGGCGCAGACATCACCCAATGACTGCCTTCGAGCCCCAACTCCCGCCACGGATCGTGGCGGGCCCCAGCCTGATCGAGCGGCTGTTTGGTTTCCGCACCCGGCTGTACCTGACCTGGGCGGTGATGCTCACGCTGTGCGTGGCGTTCTTCCTGGGCTTCGACTTGAAGTTCTCGGTGATCGTCGACAAGTGGCGCAACCTGACCGGCCTGACCCTCGCCCCTAACGGCTTTCTCCAGGGCGCGGCACTGACGCTGTTCCTCAGCCTTTGCTCCATCGCCTGCTCCTTGGTCCTGGGCTTCGTCGCCGCGCTGGCGCGACTTTCCAGCAGCGCCGTGGCCTTCGGTATCTCCACCTTCTACGCCTCGTTCTTCCGAGGCACACCGCTGTTGATCCAGATCCTGCTGATCTACCTCGGTCTGCCGCAGCTGGGCGTGGTGCCGGGCGCCATCACGGCGGGCATCCTCGCCCTGTCGCTGAACTATGGCGCCTACCTCAGCGAGATCTTCCGCGCCGGCATCATCGGTGTGGCGCCGGGTCAGCGAGAAGCCGCCGCCGCTCTGGGCATGAGTGCGCCCCTGACCTTCTGGCGCATCGTCCTGCCCCAGGCCATGCGCACCATCATCCCGCCCACCACCAACCAGTTCATTTCCATGCTCAAGGACTCGTCCCTGGTATCGGTGATGGGAGTCTGGGAAGTGATGTTCCTCGCCCAGTCCTACGGCCGCTCCTCATACCGCTATATCGAGATGCTCACCGCTGCCGCGGTCATCTATTGGCTGCTGTCGATTGCCCTGGAACTGATCCAGGCCCGTCTGGAACGCCACTACAGCAAGGCCTATACCGAACGCCGCTGATCTTTCCCGAGGGCCCGCAATCGGGCCCGATCCGAATACCTCAAGGAATGACCATGTCCGATCCCAAGCCCCTTCTCTTTTCCCTCTACGAACAGGCGAGTGTCGGCTGCGGCGGTGCGCCCAGCCTCTGGACCCACCCGGCCGACGAGCGCCTGCGCATCAATACCCTGGACTTCTGGTCGAACCAGGCGCGCATCGCCGAGCAGGCCAACCTCGACCTGTTCTTCTTCGCCGATGTATTAGGGCTCTACGACGTCTACGGCGGCTCCGCCGATGCCGCCCTGAAGTGGGCCGTGGAGGCCCCGGCCAACGACCCCTTGCTGCACATCCCGGCCCTGGCCGCGCAAACTCGCCACCTGGCCTTTGGCGTGACTGTCAGCACCACCTACGAACACCCTTTCAGCCATGCGCGGCGCTTCAGCACCCTGGACCACCTGACCGGTGGGCGTATCGGCTGGAACATCGTCACCTCCTACCTGTCCAGCGCTGCCCACAACTTCGGCCTGGACCAGATGATCCGTCACGGCGACCGCTACGAGCGCGCCGAGGAGTTCCTCGACGTGGTCTACAAGCTCTGGGAAGGCAGTTGGGCGGACGACGCGGTTGTGGCCGACAAGTCCGGACTGCGATACGCCCGAGGCGACCGTGTCCGCCGTATCGACCACGAAGGAGCTCACTATCGGGTGGCTGGCCCCCATGTCTGCGCGCCCTCTCCACAGCGCTCGCCGGTGCTGATCCAGGCGGGCTGGTCCGAGCGCGGACGGCAGTTCGCCGCCAAGCACGCCGAACTGGTGTTCGTCGCCAAATCGAACCCCGAGGAAATCCGCGCCGGCCTGACCGATATCCGCAACCTGGCCGAAGCCCGTGGCCGCGCCCGCGACGATGTAAAGTCCCTGACCGTGCTGCGGATCGTCACCGCCCCCACCGCTATCGAGGCCCAGCGCAAATACGACGAACTGCAGAGCAACTACCACCTCAATGCCCAACTGGTGAGTTACGCCGGCGATACCGGCATCGACATCGACCGCTACGCCGACAACGAGCCCCTGACCACCCAGACCGAGGGCCTGACCTCTTACGTGATGCGCCCGGACGGCAGCGGCAAGCCGTTGACCGCTGGCGAGGTGCGCCAGCGCTTCGCCCGGGTAACCCGAGGCAGTGACCTGATCCTGGTAGGCACGCCTGCGCAAGTCGCCGACCGCATTGAGGAGCACGCGCGGATTTCCGGTACCGACGGCTACATGCTCAACCCGCTGGTGAGTCCCGGCACCCTGGAGGATTTTGCCGAACTGGTGGTGCCCGAGCTGATCAAGCGTGGCCTTTACCGCACCGAGGCGCCGCGAGGGTCGTTCCGTTCGCGACTACGAGAGGACAGTTCTGACCGCTTGCCGGACAGCGCCTACGGCGCGACTTTCCGTTTTGATCGCTGAAAACCGGCGGCGTACCCGCCGCAGTCGGTAGTCGATGCCCTGTTCCAGCCCCAGACCCAGACGCCGGCTGGCATACGCCTGAGCATATGACTATGAACGCGCGTGACTAGCGGTAAGTGAGTTAATGCGCTGCCCGAGGTGGTACGGGCAAGCCGGGTATTGGTCTCGGGCACTGGCAGAATTACCGCCCCCTCTCTGAGAGCCCGGGGGCTCTGGCAGACTGATTCGGGTCCGCTCCTGGCCGATAGCCGCCTGTCACTCATGGCAGCGCCCGGCCATGAGGGGGCATCAGAGTAGGAAAAACAGATCTGTCTCGAATGGCACTTACTTAGCCCTTTTGGGATGACCGCTCCGTTGTATTTCGGCGCGAGCCGAGTGGCGTGTGCGGGTCAGTAGGGGATAGGGTTTCGGCCTTCGTTTGAGCGCGTGGCTCCACCCGTCCGGCACGGTTGCCGACGCGTTGCTGAGCGACCAGGAGCAAGAGGCCATTCAGGTTTTCGGATTGGCTCGCCGCCTCAGCAAATGGCCGCCACGCCAGCCAGAGCTGGAGGCTGTGCTTGAAGCTCAGTTCGCGTGGCAAGCAGTCGGCCAAGGAGGCCGATTGCGCCATGATCAACCGGATCAGGTTGTGCGCCAGCAGGTACACCCAGAGCTCCTTGATGGCCATAGCCGGGGTTTTGCAGCTCAGCATCTCGAGCCCCATCGTGGCCTTGAGATTGCGCAGGTCCAACTCGACGTGCCAGCGGCTTCTGAACAGGGTCTTCAAGGCGGCCTTGGGGGTTTGGCCGGTGCAACGCAGGGTCGTGACCAGAATCTTGTCCCCCGCTTTCAACTCCCGAACTTCCAGCCGGTCAGGTACTTGCTCGTAATACGCAACGCTCATCCACGCCGGCCGTTTTCGGGGCTTTTCCAAGGCAATCAGGTGATCCCGCGTACCCAGGCGCTTGCCGCGTCGAAAGTCGGTACTGCGTCGGCGTGCGCCATATTGCTCGAACACCCCAGCGATACCGCGGCGTTGCAGCTCGCACAGCAAAAAGTAGGTTGCGTAGTAGGCATCGCCGACCAGGACATCGCCGGCATTCAGGGTATCGAGCATCGACCGCAGCAGGGTCTGCTCATCGCCCCCCCTTGCCCCGAAAACGCCCCAGTGCCGCGTTCAGTACCGCACCACTGGACAGGCAGACAATTCCTACCAGCCGGCAAATCGGAAAGCCCAGCCCCGCCTTCTGCCCACGCGATTGAGGATAGGCCGCCTGGTTGGCGGCCGTATCGGGCATCGCGACTGTCGTGCCATCCACAAGCCGCACGGGGCGGCCCATCCATTGCCAGGTCTGGGCCGCATAGGTGCTGATCAGGCGGCCGGTCGTGCGGACCAGAGCGGACACCATCTCCATGGGAAGCCGCTGACGCGCCCGACAGTAGCCACCGGTGTGCGTGCTGCACGGTTTCAAGCCTCCGAGCAGTTGCTTGATGGCCAGGTCATTGACGGCCTTCTGGCAGGAGCGATCGGCGCTTAAGGCCTGTGCCATGAACATCGACAGCGTCTCCGTTGGCGGGAACAGACGCTCGCGATGATCCGGCAGCAAGGACTCGACGCAGTCGAACAACTCGGGGCTGGTCAGCAGATTGAAGAAGGCGTAGGCATCGGTATTCGACGCTTGTCGGCGGGTGCGCTGCTGTTGATGAACGATGGCTTGACGCCTAGGATTCATGTGGGCTGCTCCTTGGGCTCGGTGTGTGTTCGCAACTATCACCGTAGACCAGGAGCAGCCTTTCTTTTTCCAATCAATCAGTTAGCCCTAAGTAAGTGCCATTCGGGACAGATCTATTTTTCCTACTCTAATCTCCCCTTTTGGCCGATTCTGCTGAAAAAGTAGCTGCCACCCGAAGCCACCGGCAGAATCACGCGCTCAGCGAGCATGGGTGCAGGCAGCATGATGGGGCGGATACCGGGGGGACAAGCAGCGCCTGTTCTACTCGTTCAATCTGGACGAGCACATCCCGCCGCAACACCTCCTGCGCAGCATCGACCAGTGCCTGGACCTCAGTGATCTGCGCGCCCACTTGGCCGACTTCTATAGCCCCATCAGGCGCCCGTCGATTGATCCGGAGTTGATGGTGCGCATGCGGGTCGTCGGTTACTGCTATGGCATTCGTTCTGAGCGACGGCTATGCGAAGAGGTGCACCTCAACCTGGCCTATCGCTGGTTCTGCCGGCTGGGGTTGGAAGATGAAGTGCCCAATCACTCGACCTTCTCGAAGAATCGCCACGGCCGCTTCCGTGACAGCGGCCTGTTCCGCTGGTTGTTCAATGAGGTGCTGCGGCGCTGCATGGCGGCTGGGCTGGTCAAGGGTGCAGGCTTCGCCGTCGACGCCAGCATCATCAAGGCGGATGCCAGCCGGCAACGTGGGGTGGCGGGAGATGAGGTCGACTGGCGCGGTGGCCGCCGCGCGAGGTGGCCCGGCCTACTTTGCCCACGCCACCAACTACCTGATCGACACCGCGCACGGCGTGAGCCTGGATGTGGAAGCCACCCCGGCGCATCGCACCGCCGAAGTCGAGTCGACCCAAACGATGGTGGAGCGCGTCGAAGCGCAATTCGACCTCACCCCGGAACGCCTGATCGGCGATACCGCCTATGGCACTGCTCCGATGCTGGCCTGGCTGGTCGAAGAGAAGGCCTGACGCAATCCGGCGTGGCGTCGACCAATCCCTGGATTTCATCCGCACTAAAGAACATGCAATGGAACAGTTCGAAGGCCGCACGTCGGGTCGCTGCCGGGTGATCTGGGCAGAATGCGGCGCTGTACTAGACTGCACCCTTGCTGCGCCGGCAGACCTGCCTGGCTGCAGTTCCGATCGTGGCATCACCAATCCCGCATCTAGTCATTCGCTGGCCAGGAGGGCCAACGTCCAAGGTGGAGAGCAAGCGTACTCATGCCATACCGAAAGCGTCTGATGGTCGCTACCGCAACGGTGGCGGCCGGCCTCATGTCCAACGCCCATGCCAGCGAATCGGCTATTCAGGCGTATTGCCTGGAGAAGTGGAGCGGCGAGGCCATGCGTGCCTATTGCCAGGAAGAACAGCGCGAAGCGGCCGAGGCCATTGCCAGCTACGGCGGCCCGGTACGCAGTCGCTGCGAGTCCGAATGGCGCGCCGATTTCCATATGGTCCTGTTCTGCATCAAAGAACAGCAACGCCTGTCCCATGCCGCCGTCGCCGATGCGGCACGGGACGAGACAACAACCCGCTGCGCACATGAATGGCCACACACATACAACCTGCAAGCGCTCTGTATCACGGAGCGGCCGGTGGACAGCGCTGCGAACTGAATTCCACCGGGCAAGAAAACATCCTGCATGTCCTCGCGAGTACCTGCACGGCATCTAGCGTCGCCGCGTCGAACGCCTGGGCCACGTTCTCTCCGTTGGCACAGTCCCGTGGCAGTGGCGCAGTTGGGAACACCTGATCCGCGACGACCTCGACCACCCATCTACGGCGTGAGTCCGGCTTGTAGCCACCGACCAACGTACCGCAGTAGCTGCAGCGACTATTCAGCTAATCTGGGGGTAGCGTTATGCATTGCCACCGATGCCTGCCCATCAGTAAACCCAATCGTCCGCTCATACCGTCGCACCAGGCCATTTCGGGATAGACGCCCTACCTTCTGGTTACTAATGAACGCCCAGCAAGGCCAGCCCACCGGAGTCATGCCATGACAATAGAAAACGATGAGCTAAACCTCGAATCACTCAGCCTGGAACCGATAGAGCCGGCCGAAGCGACTCCGTCTTCCCGTGGACCAGCCAAATTCCAGATCGATACCCGTGTGGCGGGTGATCGGCGCAAGTCCGATGATCGCCGCCAGACGATCCGGTTCGAAAAGGACCGTAGGCAAGGGGATCGACGGGCGAAGAGCGACCCGTGGGACCGTCGGGTTGATCTCTGACTCGCTGGCAGCGAGGACAGCCTGGCAACTTGCGACGGTGAAAACCGCTTCGTGGCTTTTCACCCCTACAAGTGATTTGAGTTGCGTAGTGCGGATCACGCTTTCTTGGTTCATCCCCCCGTTTTTTCGGGACTGGGGCCCGTCGCTGACGGCTCAAGGAAAAGTCATGTCGAGCTTGACATGCATGCATGACGGACAATTCTGGCTTCTTTACCGTAAACCTGGATCAACGCCGCGATGATCTGCTGGTTCGGGACGGGCTGTAGCAGCCCATCGGGTGGGAAATGATAACGACCAAGAGAGATGAGTTGCGCTCCGGTCATGTCGTGACCCTGACGGAGCCGACGTTGTGATCTGCATGCAGACCGGATGGCCCAATGCCGAAAAGCGATGATCCCATGACTGAAGAATCGGCGGCGGCAACAAATCGTGCAGCCAGCGCTCCGGTTCGTGGCTGGCGGGCGGCCTTCCCTCCGGCTCAGTGGCTCCCTGCGTACCGGGCGCGATGGCTTCCGAGAGACGCCATTGCTGGTGTTACCCTCGCGGCCTACGGCATTCCGGTATCCCTCGCCTACGCCCTGCTGGCGGGTCTTCCGCCGCAATACGGCATCTACTGCTATATGGTCGGTGGCCTGTTTTATGCCCTGTTTGGCTCTTCTCGCCAACTGGCCATCGGCCCTACATCCGCGATCTCGATGCTCATTGGCGTCACGGTCGCGGACATGGCGGGGGGCGATCCGGGACGCTGGGCCGATATTGCGGCGCTAACCGCGCTGGTCATTGCCGCCATGTGCGCGCTGGCTTGGCTGCTGCGCCTGAGTTCCCTGGTCAACTTCATCAGCGAAACCATTCTGCTTGGCTTCAAGGCTGGCGCAGCGCTGACCATTGCGATGACTCAGCTGCCCAAGCTGTTTGGGGTCCAGGGGGGCGGGGACCATTTCTTCGAGCGCATCATCGCCCTGGCCAGCCAGCTACCCGATACGAACCTCGCCGTGCTGGCGTTTGGCATCGCGGTCATTACCGTGCTGCTGCTCGGGGAAAGATTTCTGCCGGGCCGTCCGGTGGCTCTGGTTGTAGTGGCAATATCGATCATCGCCTTGTCGGTGACGCCGCTGCGCAACCTTGGCTTCACGGTTGTCGGTGCATTGCCGACCGGTTTGCCCGACTTCCACGCCCCCCAGTTGCGGTTGAAGGATGTGGACGGGGTGATTCCCCTGGCGTTCGCTTGCATGCTACTGGCCTACGTGGAAAGCGTTTCTGCGGCCCGTGCCCTGGCCCAAGCCCATGGCCAGGAAATCGATCCGCGTCAGGAGCTGCTCGGCCTGGGGGCAGCCAATCTGGGAGCGGGCTTGTTCCAGGCCTATCCGGTGGCCGGTGGTCTGTCCCAGTCCTCAGTGAATGACAAAGCCGGTGCCAGGACGCCTCTGGCATTGGTCTTCGCCTCGGTCACCATCGCTGTATGCCTGATGTTTCTGACGGGTTTGCTGGCCAACCTGCCCAATGTGGTACTCGCGGGCATCGTCCTGGTGGCCGTCAAAGGCTTGATCAACATTCGTGAACTGCTCCACGTCTGGCGCGTGAGTCGCTTCGAATTCAGCGTATCGATGGTGGCCTTCGCCGCCGTCCTGCTGCTGGGTATTCTCAAAGGGGTGATCCTGGCGGTCGTGGTGTCGCTCCTGCTGCTGATACGGCGCGGCGCTCGCCCCCATGTGGCGTTCCTCGGGCAGATCCCCGGCAGCCGGAGTTATTCCGACATGGATCGCAATCCGGACAACCTGGCCATACCAGGTGTGCTGGTGTTCCGCGTCGACGCGTCGTTGCTCTATTTCAACGTCGAGCACGTGCGCGATGTGCTCTGGCAGAAAATCCGCTCCACTCCTGGCCCGCTGAAACTGGTGGTCTGCGACCTGTCCTCGTCCCCCTACATCGACTTGGCGGGCGTGCGCATGTTTGAGGCCTTGCACGGGGAACTGCAGGCCGTGGGGATACGCTTGCGACCGGTCGCGGCCCATGCGGAGGTACGGGATATGTTGCGGGCCGAAGGACTGGAGGAACGCTTCGGCTACTTCGGTCGCAAGCTCTCCGTGGCCGATGTCATCGACGAGTTCCAGGGCAAGGCCGCAACTGAAGCCCCTCCAGATTTGCCTGAGCCTGCGTAATCCGGCCGAACATGCCTCGTCATGGTTATACGGGCAGACTCTTGGGAACGGGCCGGGCAAAGGGTTTACCATGGCGGCCTTTCTCACTCTGTGGCTGTACCCATGACCGACCCAATCCGCTTGTCCAAACGTGTTATCGAGCTGACCGGCTGTTCGCGCCGCGAGGCGGAGCTGTATATCGAGGGCGGCTGGGTGACGGTCGATGGCGTGGTGGTGGATCAGCCCCAGTTCAAGGTGGTGGATCAGGCGGTGGCCTTGTTGCCCGGCGCCACGCCTACTCCGCTGGAGCCAATGACACTGCTGCTGAACCAGCCGGCCGGCCTTACGTTCGAGGCGGCCCAGCGGCTGCTGACACTGGCGAGCCACTGGCCGCAAGACCGCGCCGAGGTGCGTCCGCTCAACAGCCACTTCTCGCGCCTGACCACCGCCCTGCCGCTCCAGTCGCAGGCCAGTGGCCTGCTGGTGCTCACCCAGGACTGGCGCACGCTGCGCAAGCTCAACGAAGACGTCGCCAAGCTGGAGCAGGAGTATGTGGTTGAAGTCAGCGGCACGCTGGCGGAGAACGGCCTGGAGCGACTCAGGCGCGGAATCAAGGTCAAGGGGGAGGAGCTGCCGCCGGTCAAGGCCAGCTGGCAGAACGAAACCAACCTGCGTTTCCCCCTGAAGAATCCCCGGCCAGGTTTGGTCGCCGCCCTGTGCGCCGCCGTTAACCTGCAGGTTGTCACCATGAAGCGCATCCGCATCGGCGGCGTTCCCATGGGCAAGATTCCTGCCGGCCAATGGCGTTACCTGGCGCCGGGTGAGCGATTCTGAGGCTGAGCGCGCTCGTGGGCCGCGATCAAACCGTTTGGCTATCCGGTCCAGGAATCCGGGAGGGTGCATCCGAGCGACGATCCACCCTCGTACGCCAATGTCACTCGATCGTCATCGCCATTCATCGTCCGACTTTGCTGACGATTGCGGCCGATTCTCGACGCTTTCCTCTGCATTGGGCGCTTCAGGGAAGCTCCCAGGAGGGACCATATGGGTCTGCAGATCGCTGGCATCGATGTCGATGACACCGTGAATCGAGCGGGCCAGGCTTATAGCCTGTTCACACTGTTTATGGGTCTTGACGCGGCCGCTCAACGCCACCATGCCCGCGTGGGTTTTGACGTTGATATGCTCGCTGCGGGTCTGTTCGGAAAATGCCAGGGTCGACTTGACCTTCGCGGTAATCCACGCGTCGTGAACAGCCATCCCGAGATCATGCGAGTAATGCTGGAAGGAGTGCATTTTCATGGCAGGATCCTCTCTTGCAGAATCAGAAGTGCATTCCGTGCCACCTACTGTGCAGCCCTTTGGGCGAGCGCCGCGGATACCTGATGCGCGTTGCTGCATCCACCAAGAAGACATGCACACAGATCGATTATAGTGCGGCCGCCTGCGGGCCGTGCGCCGCGCCTTGCTCCACCCCGCGACGCCAGCCAACCAGCCAGTCATCGTGTCCAGCTACGGGCCAAGGCCGACCAGCTGGATCGCACCATCCAACGGCTTTGTGCGATACGTGACGGTCTCCGTCATGCAGCATCCTGCCCAGAATCCAGCCACCTTGAATGTCCCAAGCTCCAGCGGCTGATGAGTATCGCTGCCAAGTCAATAGCCAAGGGCAGAAGCCCCAGGCATCCGCTCAAGTAACCGTAGAGAGACAGACGCCGGCAGGCGCTCTGTGGACGCGAATTCATTCACGATGAACCGCGCAGCGGGCCTGCAGGCCAGGCAGGCTTGGTCTCGACCTCCGAGTCCAGGTGCCTAAGGCGCCCCGAACAGCGCCGTCCAGTAGATCCCCGCATCACTCTTTGGATCGACCGCATAGGCCGCGCCCAGCTCAAGGAACTTCGGGTTCATCAGGTTGGCGCAGTGGCCAGGGCTGGCCAGCCAGCCGTCGACCACCTTGCGAGCGGTGTCCCGCCCGGCGGCGATGTTCTCGCCGATCGTCTGCCCGGTATAGCCCGCGAGCTCCGCCCGGTCGCCTGGGGTGCGGCCATCGCGGTCCCGGTGGCCGAAGAAGTTACCGTTGGCCATCGCCCGGGTATGGGCCTCGGCCGTCGTTGCCAGGGTGGCGTTCCAGGCCAGCGGAGACGCAACGGCGAAGGGCTGTGCGCCGCACTGGCGCGACTGCGCGCGTGCGGCGTTGATCAGTTCGAGTAGCTTCTGCCCTTCCGCCTGCCAGTCACCCAGGCCCGCAGCCATCAGTGGACGCGCCAGCACGATGCGCCAGCTTTCCCCCTGGCGGCTCACACCGATATCGACGAACTGTGGGTCCAGCACGACCTGGCAGAAGCTCTCCTGCAGCGCCTTCATGGCCGCCCGCGCATCGCGCGGCCCCGCCAGGCTGATCGCCTGCACGTTGACCAGCGGATACGCCGCGCGCCCAAGTGCCTCCTGCAGGTCACCGCCACCACTGGCAGGCAGGACCAGACGCGGATCGGAGGCCAGCGGTGGCAGTTCCTCGGAGGCCTGTCCCGCGCAGCGCTGGACCTGGCTGCGGTAGGCGTTTATCGACTCGACCAGCTGCGCTTCTTCGGCCGCCACGGCCGTAGCGGCAATCACCAGTCCCAGCGACAACGTGGCAAAACGCCCAACGAATGACATAACGCGCATGGAAGTCTCCCTCGACCTGACTGCGTCCATGATGCTCGATTCCGCCCCCTTCTGTGCAACGCCGTGGCACATCGAACGGAAATTTGTTTGGCGAACTCTGTGGGGCCAGCCCGGGGCCGTGGCCCGGATGCAATCCGCGATGTCCGTGCGGCTGCATTCGCTGCAGCGACTTACAAGGGGAACGCCGAATTCTTACTCGCAAATGGGCGCCGTTCGCGAGCAAGCTCGCTCCTACAAAGTTGTGCATCCCCCGTTGGGTTCGGTTCAGGTATCGACGTCAGACGCGATATCCTGATGTGCTCGTTCGATCATGGTCCATTGTCCCGATGTCCCCAGTTCTGCCGTCCGCCCAGGAAAGCCTCCCTCCCGTCCTCGCCGGCCCCATGCTGCGCCGGCTCGAAGCCCGGCGCGTGGTGCTCTGGCTGGTGGGCTCCCGTGAGCTGGCGCTGAATCTGCGGTTTTGCTTCGATGGCCACAGCACCGAGCACCGGCTCGAAGGTGATGCCTGCCGAGTGATTCCCTTGGGCCAGCACGCCTTCCTGCACCTGATCGACCTGCATCTGGACGCCCCCCTGCCCTGCGACCAACAGATCGACTATGACCTGCGTCTCGGCGACCTGGGCATCGCCCATTGGGCGCCACACCTGACCTATGGAGCCGCCCGGCAGCCCAGCTTCGTGCTGCGTTCGCGCATCGACCAGTTGCTCCACGGCTCCTGCCGCAAGCCCCACCATCCCTCTGCAGAGGGCCTGCTCTGCGCCGACCACCTGCTGGCCGCCGGCCCGGTACCGGAACAACGCCCTGCCCTGCTGATGATGAGCGGCGACCAGGTCTATGCCGACGATGTAGCCGGCCCCATGCTGCGGGCCATCCACCAGTTGATCGCGCGTTTGGGGCTATTCGGCGAGCGCCTGGAGGGCGCCGTGGTGAGCGACAGCGCGGTGCTCTATGGCCACCCGGCAAGCTACTACCACCGCGCCGACCTGCTGCCCGCCCTGGAGAGCAACGAAACCCTGCGCGAACGCTTTTTCGGCGGCGCGAGGAAGCCCATCTTCACCAGCAGCAACGCCGACAACCACCTGGTGACGCTGGCCGAGGTGCTGGCCATGTACCTGCTGGTCTGGTCGCCGGTGCCCTGGACCCTGATCGAGCCGCAAGTGCCATCGCTCGGGACCAAGGAGGAGGAGCGCTACCGACTGGAGCAGGAACGGATCGACGCCTTCCGGGCCGGCCTTGCCGGCACTGCGCGGGTCTTCGCGCACTTGCCGACGCTCATGATATTCGACGACCACGACATCACCGACGACTGGAACCTCTCCGCCCAGTGGGAGCAGACCGCCTATGGCCACCCCTTCTCCAAGCGCATCATCGGCAACGCCCTGCTGGCCTACATGCTCTGCCAGGGCTGGGGCAACAACCCGGATGCATTCACCGAAGTGCTGGACAAGGCCCAGTCGCTGGCCGCCACCGCCGAGGCCGACCACCACTTCGACAGCCGCGCGCTGGATGAACTGATCGACGAACTGCTGGTCTTCAACCGCTGGCATTACGTAATGCCCACCACGCCGGCGCTGGTGGTGCTCGACACCCGTACCCGGCGCTGGCGCAGCGAAATCAACCTGAAGCGGCCCTCCGGCCTGCTGGACTGGGAGGCCCTGACCGAGCTGCAGCACGAATTGCTGGACCAACCCTCGGCCATCATCGTCTCCCCCGCCCCCATCTTCGGGGTCAAGCTGATTGAGACGGTGCAACGGGTATTCAGCTGGTTCGGCCATCCGCTGCTGGTGGACGCGGAGAACTGGATGGCCCACCGCGGCGCGGCCCAGGTGATCCTCAACATCTTCCGCCACTCGCGAACGCCGGGTTGCTACGTGGTCCTCTCGGGTGACGTGCACTACTCCTTCGTCTACGAGGTGTCGATCCGCCACCGCAAACAGGGCCCGAAGATCTGGCAGATCACCAGCAGCGGCGTGAAGAACGAATTCCCCCGGCGGCTGCTGGATATCTTCGACCGCCTGAACCGCTGGCTCTATGCACCGCGCTCGCCGCTCAACTGGCTGACCAAGCGGCGCCGCATGCAGGTGGTGCCGCGCACTCCGGAGCACAGCAAGGCCGGCGAGCGGCTATGGAACTCCGCAGGTCTCGGCCAGGTGTTCTTCGACACCCAAGGCCGGCCAACGCGCATTTTCCAGCTGAATGCCGATGGCTCCGCGCCTACCGAGTTCCTCGAGGACCGCGACGAGTTGGCCGCTGAACATCCAATGGCGCGGCAAATCTGATTCCCCCGTCTCAATACCCGGTCATCTCCAGGTAGCCCACCCCTTGATGGCTACCGCTGAATCGAACCGGTCCCTCCCAATAGGGGAATTGCGTATCCATCCATGCATTTTCCTGAACAGACGTGGCGGTGATTTCGAATCCCTCGCTCGGGATGCGCAGCGACCATCGGGTCGGTAACTGGCGACCGGCGACCCGGCTTTGCTGGACGGGGGTCAGGACGATGTCCTGGTCATCCAGCACGCGGGACTCGCCTGTGGCGCTGATCCAGGTGCCAGCGCGATAGTGCTTGCCGTCGGCCTGGCGTAGCTGGAACAGCATGAGCTTTTCGCCGCTGTCCAGATGCAGCGAGAACCAGTCCCAGCCCTGTTGGTCGGGCGCCAGGGGCTGGCTGCTCCATTCACGATCCAGCCAGGCCAGGCCCTTGACCTGGTAGATATTGCCCTCCAGCCGAATTGTGCCGCGCGCCTGGAAGAAGGGCTGGCTGTAGTAGTAGGAGGCCTGCCCCTGTCCGGATTTGCGACTGAAGCCCTGCTCGCCGTGCAAAACCAATGGGCTGCTGCTGGCGAGCTGCAGCCGATAGTCGAAGGTACCGCCCTTGGCGTACAACTCCAGGTCGCCCAGCCCTGCGTTTGCCGCAGTTTGGCTGCTTAAGCGCCAATCATCGATCCAGGCCTTGAAGGGCGAAGCCTCGACGCCGGCCTGGCCAATTCCACCTCGGGCGAAGCGCTCCGCCGAGCGATGACCACCGGGACCGGTCAGTCCGGCATGGCCCATCCACAGGTTCTGGTTGCTCCAGCCCGGCTCAGTCGAGCCTGGCTGCAAGGCGTTGCGGAACAGGGTCCATTGCACGCCCCATGTGCGACCTTGCTCATCTTCCAGGTTGGCCGTCACGTACCACCATTCGATGCGGTAATCCGGGTGCGCGCCGTGATCGGCCGGGAAGCTGAAGGCCCTGCCCGGCGTCACCTGGGCAAACTGCGCTGCAGCGCTGCCGAGCCCGGCAAACCCTTGCTCCGAGGGTGGCTCAGCATCGCAAGCAGCCAGCAGCAGCCCCGTGAATAGCGCCACGCGCAAGCTAGGGCTCATGGGTAAAGGTCCTCAGCAACTCGGCCGGGGTGCAGCGGCCGAGTTTCCACAGCGGCCAGGCAGCCGCCAGTAGTGTGACGAGCAGGGCCATGCCCGATAGCTGCAGCAACTGCCAGGGAAAGACATGCAATGGCAGACGCCAGCCGAATGCCCGCACGTTGATCACCGCCACCAGACACCAGGCCAGGAGCAGCCCCAGCGGAACCGCAAGCAACAGCGTGAGCAGGGCCAGCAGCAGGGTCTGGCCGAGACTGAGCATTGCCAGCTGCCGCCGCCCCACTCCCAGCGCCCAGAGCGGCGCGAGTTGGTTGAGGCGTGCCTGACCGAGGGTCAGCAGACTGATGAACAGCGCCACACCGGCAACCCCAAGGGTCAGGCTGTTCAATGCGGCGGTCGCGGCGAAGGTGCGCTCGAAGACCCGGCTCGACCACGCCTTGAGCTCGCTCTGGTCGATGAGCCGGCTGCTGTCCAGGCCGAACGCCATCTGTACGGCCTGCATCAGCGCTGGCACCTCCGCGGCAGGCAGGTGCAGGCTGTAATTGCGCGGGCTGAGCCCTGGCCAGTGACGCAACAGGCCCTGCGCATTGACCAGCAGGTGACCCTTCGGGTTGCCGTAGTCGGCATAGATGCCGGCGACTTCCAGTGCCCATTCTCCCTGCGGGGTGGCCAGGCTCACCCGATCCCCCAGATGCAGGTTGAGGCGGCGCGCAAGTTGCTCGCTGAGCATCAGGGCCTCCTGCCGTGCCAACCGGTCCCAGGCATCGTGGCTGGCGCTCAGCAATGGCCAGCGGTCGCGGTAAATCGGGTGATCGAGTATGCCGCTCAACTGTGCTGGCCAACCCTCCAACCGCAGGTCGAGCCGCCAGCTCGGCAGTACCGCGCGGATCTGCGGCTGACGGATCAGCCAGTCACCAATCGCAGCCGCCTGCTGAGCGTCGCGAGGGGTCAGATAGATCTCGGCGAACAGGCGCTGGTCGAGCCAGCCGCCAAAAGTCTTGCGAAAACCCTCGGTCATGCTGCCGACGCCGATATTCGCCGCCAGCGCCAGCAGCAAGGCCATCAACGCCAACGTCAGGCCGGGCAGTTGCTGCCGGCTGTCGGCAATGAACCATTGCGCCAGCGGCCCGCGACAGCGAGGCAAAAGAGCTTCCAGCAGCAGGTTCAGGCACAACGGTAAACACAAGGCAGCGGCCAGCAGTATGACGGCGAGCAGGACTAAACCGGCGAACAGGCTGTCGCCTGCGCCGAGCGCGATCAGCGCCAGCACGCCTAGCACCCCGGCCAGGAAGGCCTCACGACGCAGCCAGAGAGCCTGGGCACGATGCCACGCCTCGGGCTGAGCCAAGGCCAGCAGCGGCAGCCGCGCGGCCTTGACCAGGCTGCTGATTCCAGCGAGCGAGGCGCCCAGCAGGCTGATGGCCACCCCGCCCAGCCACCAGGACGGGCCGAGGCTGAGCTGGCCGGCGACCTCGGCGCCATACAGTCCCCGCAGACTGGCCACCACATCAGGCAGGAGCAGGCTGGCCAACCCGTAACCGCTGAGCACGCCGGCCAAACCGCCAAGCAGGGCCAGAGCGCCAAGTTCCAGAGCCAGGGCACCGAGCAGCAGGCGCAGGCTCACCCCACAGGCACGCAACGTGCGCAATAAAGCGCGTCGCTGCTCCAGAGCCAGTCCGATAGCGGCATGCACGATGAACAACCCCACGACAAAAGCCAGCAGGCCAAGTGCGGTGAGGTTGAGATGAAAACTCTCGGTGAGCCTGCCCAGGTCGGCTGCCTCGTCACGCCGGGTGAGTACGAGGTGTTCGGCCAGATGTGGCGGCAGGTGCGGGTCGCTGCGGACGAATTCGCCCGTCAGCAGCAGCGCTGAGAGCTTTTCCGGGGCATCGAGCAGCCGCTGGGCCACGCCGATGTCCACCATCAGCACGCCGGGCGCCACTTGTGGGCGCACCTCCAGTGGTGGCAAGACCTGCCCGGACTCGCTCAGCGGCCGTGCACCGGCGACCAGCCCCAGGTCCGCCAAGGTATCGGCGGCGATCCAGGTACGCCCCGGCAGGCCGAGAAAGGCTGCAAGGTCCAGGGTGTCGAGCGCTTGCCCGGCCAGTGCAGCGCCGCTCGGCAAGGTCAGGGGATCGATGCCGATCAGTTGCAGGCGTTGCTCACCCTGCCCTTGCAGCCGCAACCGGCTCTGCAGAATTGGCGATACCGGCCAGCCGGCCTGGCGCAACTCGATAAAGGTTCGCTGGGCAATCAATCCACCGTTGCTAGCACCAAGCAGGTATTGCTCATCTCCGAACAACTGACTCGCCCTGGCATAGCTTTCCCGTGCCTGGCTGTTCAGGGCCTGCACGCCAGTCCACAGGCTGGTAGCCAGCCAAAGGCCGGTCAGCACACCGAAGAATTGCACGGGGTGCCGGCGCCAATGACTGAGCAAGCTGTGCAGCGTCCAGTAGAACACCCGCATGTCAGGCCTCGTTCCGCTCCAGCAAATGGCCGTCATGCAAGGTCACCTGCCGCTCCAGATGCGCCGCCATACGCGGGCTGTGGGTCACCATCAGCAGGCTGGTCGCACTGCCGGCGAGCAGTTCCAGCAGCAGCCCCAGCACCTCGTCACTGGTGGCCTCGTCGAGGCTGCCGGTGGGCTCGTCGGCCAAGAGCAGGGGCGGCCTGGCCGCCAATGCGCGTCCCAGGGCGACTCGTTGCTGCTGCCCGCATGAGAGTTGCTCGGGATAGCGCTCGAGCAGATCGCCGAGGCCCAGCCGCTGGACCAGTTCAGCCTGCCAGCTCGGATCATCACGCCCGGCCAGGCGCGCCTGGAAAGCCAGGTTGTCTTCGATGCGCAGGCTGGGAATCAGGTTGAACTGTTGGAACACCAGGCCGATCCCGGTGCGCCGCCAGGCCGCCAACTGGCGCTCATCGAGCGCGGCCAATTCGCGTCCGCCAATGCAGATGCTGCCAGCATCGAATCGATCGAGTCCGGCGACCAGGTGCAGCAAGGTGCTCTTGCCGCTGCCGGACTCACCCATCAGCGCAAGACTGTGCCCCCTCTCCAGCTCGAGGTCGATGCCCCGCAGCACTGCCAGCGGCCCTTGGGGCGTCGGGTAGCTTTTGCATAGACCCTGGATTTTCAGCATCGGCGAGGAGCCTTCGAGGGGGACGGGGATGTCCTTCCAGCTTAGAACCTGGCTCGGATTTGCTGGGTGTCGAGCCACGGCGACGTTGGCCTGGCCCGGCAGGCAGGCTTCGCTTCCCAGCAGGTGATCGACAGCTGCGCGAACGCCGAAGTGGTTTATGTTTGAGTGACTCGCCCACCGAGCCTGCAAATCGTGCCCGTGCTGATCGCCCTGTCACTGCTTCTCCTGCTCATCGGTTGCACCGCCACGCAACCGGGCAAGGCGTCGTCCTCCGAAAACTGCGCGCTGATGCGGACGTTCCATGTGGTGAATCACGGCTGGCATACCGGGATAGTGGTCGCCAGTGGTGACCTGATTCGCCAATTGCCTGAACTTGGCAAGGACTTCAGCGGCGACGATTTCATTGAGCTGGGTTGGGGCGATGAAGGCTTCTACCGGGTGCCGCAGGCAGGTGTGGCTCAGGCGCTGAGGGCCGTGTCCTGGTCGGGCGGCAGCGTACTGCACGCGGTTCAGGTGCCAGGCGAACCAGGTGGCTACTTCCCTAGCGACAGGGTGGTCGCACTGGCGGTCAGCCAGGATGGCTATCAACGCTTGCTGACCCATCTTGCCGCGAGCTTCGCACGCAGCCCTCAAGGCGCTGTGCAGATGCTAGGTCCGGGTCTTTATGGCAGCAGCCGCTTTTACCAGGCTCGCGGCCGCTACTCGCTCTTCAACAACTGCAATACCTGGGTCGCCGAGACGGTGGCGATCAGCGGAGTTCCCATGTCGTCGACTCCAGTCCTGACGGCCGAGGGCGTCATGTCCCAGGTGCAACAGGCATCCGTGGCGAACGGCGCCTGTCGGCTCGAGAAGCCCCCAGGCACTCGCTGACAAGAGGGGACCGACGTGCACCCCTTCGGAGTTTCTGAAAGCGGGCGACGCCGGACCGCCACCTAATGATGTCGCTGGTAACGGCCGACCAGATCCGTCTGGGCCAGGATGTGCCCCTTCATCGACTGTTCCAGCATCACCTTGGTTGGGTGGCGCAGATCGGCGAGCACCTTATCCAGGGCATACAGCTTGTGGAAGTAGCGGTGATTGCCGACCGGAGGGCAAGGACCGCCGTAACCCGTTCGCTGCCAGTCATTGAGCCCCTGCAAGGTGCCAGCCGGCAGGTCTGCATCCGCCACCGCCGCAGGCAGGCTGCCCGCGGTTGGCGGCAGGTTGTACAGCAGCCAGTGGACCCACGTCATTTTCGGCTTTGCGGGATCGGGTGCGTCCGGGTCGTCGACTATCAGCACCAGGCTCTTGGTGCCGACCGGCGGCTTCGTCCAACTCAGGGGAGGTGAAATATTCCGACCGTCGCAGCTATGCACGGCGGGGATCGCCTCGTTGTGAGCGAACGCTGTGGAGCTGAGCCTGAAGGTCATGGCCGTATCTCCTGAGTTGCCAGGTTGATTGAGCGCAATCGCGACAGGCGGCTTTGCAGGTCGGCCGTGCCCGAACACTCCATAGAATAATAGTGGTCCGGCGGCGGCTGCCCAGGAAAACCGCTGGCGCTGGGACCTTTCAGGCCCCCCAGCCTTTGCGCTTTTCCATCAGGAACTCGATGAACGCGCGCAGGCGCAGCGGCACATGGCGCCCGTGGGGATAGAGCAAGGTATAGGGCCGGGAGCGGCCTGCGTAGGATTGCAGCACCTCCACCAAGGAGCCATCCGCCAGTTCCCGTTCGACGATGAAGCGGTAGGTCTGGAACAGACCGGCACCGTACTTGGCCAACGTCACGCCACCCAGCACGTCGTCCGAGCAAACATAGGCTCCTTCGCCAAGGATTTCGCAAGGCGCTCCGCTGTCCGTGAACAGCCAGGAGATGCGCCGGCCACTGCTGGGTAGCTCGAACTGGATGCATTCGTGCCGTGCCAGGTCGTCGAGGTGCTGCGGCACGCCGGCACTCGCCAGGTATTCGGGCGTTGCCACCACAACCAGCGAGGCATCTTCCAGGTGCCGTGCGATCAGCCCGGAATCCGGTTGGGCACGCACGCGGATAGCCATGTCGTAGCCTTCATCGACGAAGTCGATGTTGCGGTTGCTCAGGTTGATATCCACTTTCACCTGCGGGCAGCGACGCCGGAACTCGGGCAACAGCGGCAGGATGCGGTAGTGCCCGTAGGTGGTGGGAAGGCTGATGCGCAGGGTGCCGGTAGGTTCCTGCTGCTGGCCCATCAACTCACGCTCGGCTTCGAGCATCTGATTCAGCGCACTGCGGCACTGCTGGTGATAGGCACGCCCACCTTCAGTCAGACGGATACTGCGCGTGGTGCGGACAAACAGCCGGGCCCCGAGACGCTCCTCCAGCCGTGACACCGAACGGCTCACCGCTGCAGGCGTCACCCCGGCGGCCAGGGCGGCGCCGGTGAAGCTGCCGATCTCCGCCGCCAGGCAGAACAGCTCAATGCTGCCCAGCAGCACATCGTCGAATTGGCGCCGCATGATTGATTACACCACGTATCAAGTGAAGTGCCTTGCACCGTATTTATCAACACCCGACGCACAAATAAAGTCCTGTCCAACAGCACGAGACTCGCCGCTGCCCAATTCACCCAATCTTCAGCACAGGACTATCGCCATGAACAACAGAACCGTCGTCATCACCGGCGCCTCTAGCGGCATCGGTTTCGGCCTGGCCAAGGCCTATCTCGCTCGGGGCTTCAATGTAGTTGGCAATGCGCGCTCCGCCGAGCGTCTGGCGGAAGCCGCCGAACAGCTGGGCGGCGCCGACCGCTTCCTCGGCGTGGCTGGAGACATCGCCCAACCGGATACCGCGGTGGAGCTGATCAAACGCGCCGTCGAGCGTTTCGGCAAGGTCGATGTGCTGGTCAACAACGCAGGCTTCTTCCTGCCCAAGCCCTTCATCGACTACAGCGTCGACGATCTGGAGAGCCTGCTGGCGACCAACCTCAAGGGCGTGGTGTACGTCTCGCAGGCCGCCGCCCGCCACATGATCGAGCGGCGTCAGGGGCACATCATCAACATCACCGCCAGCATCGCGCTGCAGCCGAACCTTGCCGTGCCGGCCGCGCTGCAGGTGCTGATCAAGGGCGGCCTGAACCAGGCGACCCGCGCCCTGGCGCTGGAGCTGTCGCCGTTCAACATCAAGGTGAACGCGGTAGCGCCAGGGATCATCGATACGCCCATGCACGATCCGGCAGCACGCGACTTCCTCAATGGTCTGCAACCCGCCGGCCGCGTGGGTCGTATCGAAGAAATCGCCGATGCCGTGCTTTATTTGTCCGATGCCGACTTCACCACGGGCGCGGTCCTGCCGGTCGATGGCGGAATGAGCGTCGGTAAGTGGTAACCCTTACGGGAGGCCAGCGCGCCTCCCGTTCCACCCCCTGAAGGAGAACGAACATGCCTTTCGTCAATGTGCGCATCACCCGCGACGGTGTCACCCGCGAGCAGAAGGCCCAGGTGATCCGCGAGATCACCGACACACTGCAACGCGTGCTGGGCAAACGCCCGGACCTGACCCACATCGTGATCGAGGAGGTCGACACGGATAACTGGGGCTACGCCGGCATGACTACCACCGAGTACCGACAGCGAACGTCCGAGTGACCTGCTATTCCTGACGCGCTACCCAGGGTTCCAGACGCTCTTGCGCAACACACAGGTGCCGTCGCTGATGATCTGGAGCAAACACGACCCATTCTTCATCCCGCCGGGAGCCGAGGCGTTCAAGCGCGATAACTTGACCGCTGTCGTCGAACTGCTGGACACCGGTCACTTCGCCCTCGAAACCCATGTGGACTGCATTGCGACGTGGATCCGGGAAGTCATCGGCAAGGCACTGGCCGGACGCCATGGCGGCTGAGCGCCTCGGGAGCGCTCGGCCGCGCTTGGCTCTGGCGGTCCCGGCGAGTATCGAGCCCGGATTGAAAGGGCTTGAAACACGACCCGGTCGGACTTGATCGCTTCCAGGGCATTCTGCGGACGATCCATCCCAGGATTCGAGCCTGGACGACGACCTACGCTTTCCCTGGCTGGCAGCCTCCCCCACACGCCCAGTAGAATCCCCGACCTATTTGCGAGCGGGGCGAAGCCCGCTCCCCATTCCCAACCAGCGAGTGAACCGCCATGGGCGCCCAGTGGAAAGCTAAACCAAAAGAAGCAGCCGCCAATGCCAGAGGAAAGATCTTCGGCAAACTGGTGAAAGAAATCATGATTGCTGCGCGTAACGGCGCCGATCCTGACATGAACCCCAAGCTGCGTCTGGCCGTGCACCAGGCGAAGAAAGCCTCGATGCCAAAGGACACCTTGGAGCGCGCCATCAAGAAAGGCGCGGGGCTGTCCGGCGAGGTAGTCAACTACGAGCGCACCCTATATGAAGGTTTTGCCCCGCACCGCGTGCCGGTGATCGTCGAGTGCCTGACCGACAACCTCAACCGCACCGTTGCCGAAATCCGTGTGCTGTTCCGCAAGGGCCAGCTGGGCACCTCCGGCTCGGTGTCGTGGGACTTCGACCACCTGGGCATGATCGAAGCCGAACCGACCGGTGCGGACGCTGATGTGGAACTCGCGGCCATCGAGGCCGGCGCCCAGGATTTCGAAGCCGGAGAGGAAGGCAGCGCGCTGTTCTACACCGAACCGACCGACCTCGACGCCGTGTGCAAGGCGCTGCCGGAGTTCGGCTTCACCGTGCAGTCGGCCAACCTCGGCTACAAGGCGAAGAACCCGGTCAGCCTCTCCGGCGCCGAGCTGGCGGAAGTCGAAGCCTTCCTCGAAGCGCTGGATGGCCACGATGACGTGCAGAACATCTATGTCGGCCTGCAAGCCAACTGATCCCAGGAGCCGCCGGCAGTTCCACCAAGAGCATGCCGAACAGGCTCGCGCCGAAGCGCTGCGCCTGTTGGAGCAGCGCGAAGCCCTGGGCGCGCGCTGGCTGGCTTGGGTCGCCACCGAGCTGTACCACCTCAAGCCGCCCGAATTCGCCAACATGGTGCGCCGCGAGCTGGAGCGCCTGAGCGCCGCCCATCGCCAGTTCGGGGATGCCTCGCAGCACGTGCATTGATACACGGCAAGATTGCAACATAGCGCCCTGACATAGGTTGGTGCTGAGCTTGCGCAAGCCCAGTGTGTGAACCGTAGGGACCCCAAACAGAAGCGTGGGTGACGCAAGCCCTACATTGCTGGCCTTCGCTCTGCCCAGCACCAACCTGGGCTGTGCCCGGCCAACAATCCGTTGACCGGGCCGAACCATCCGTCGCCGCTTATAGCGGAATTCAATTAAGCCAATCCAAATAATCTATCTAACACCCTCGAATAGCGGATTAGCCTTAATACGGTCACGACCGCAAGGCCGTCTCCTGCACTTCCATCTCAGCCCCACGCACGAGGTGATGTCATGAGCATGCTGAAAGGTTCCAAGACCGAGCAAAACCTGAAGGACGCCTTCGCCGGCGAATCCATGGCCAACCGCCGCTACCTCTACTTCGCTGCCAAGGCGGATGTTGAGGGCTACAACGATGTTTCCGCGGTATTCCGCTCCACGGCCGAAGGCGAAACCGGCCATGCCCATGGCCACCTCGAATACCTGGAGCAATGCGGCGACCCCGCTACCGGCCTGCCCTTTGGCGGGACCGACCTGAATCTCAAGACGGCCATCGCTGGCGAAACCCACGAGTACACCGATATGTACCCGGGCATGGCCAAGGTCGCGCGCGATGAAGGTTTCGAAGAGGTCGCCGACTGGTTCGAGACCTTGGCCAAGGCCGAGCGCTCCCACGCCAATCGCTTCCAGAAGGCGCTGAACGAGTTGGGCTGACGGTCTCTTGCCGGCGACCCCGCCGGGGTCGCTTAGGCAGTGCATGCCCTGAACAGGGCACCGCCGACAATCGGGGAGACGCACATGGCCAACCCAATCGACAGCACCCGCGAAGGCAACCTGGAGGCCCCAACCCGCCATCCGCTGGGCTGGGAAGCCCCGGAATTCTGGGACCACTCGGCTCTGGAGGCCGAGCAGGAGCGCATATTCGACATCTGCCACGGCTGCCGCCGCTGCGTCAGCCTGTGCCATGCCTTCCCTACGCTGTTCGACCTGGTCGACAGCTCCGACACCCTGGAGGTCGATGGTGTCGCCAAGGCTGACTACAAGAAGGTCACCGAGCAGTGCTACCTCTGCGACCTCTGCTACCAGACCAAGTGCCCCTATACGCCACCACATCCATGGAACGTGGATTTCCCGCACCTGATGCTGCGCGGCAAGGCGGTGGAATTCCGCGAGCACGGTGCGTCGCTCTCGGCACGAATTCTCTCCAACACACGGGCCGTTGGCCGGGTGGCATCGGTACCAGTGGTGGTACAGACGGTCAATGCCGTCAACCGCAACCCGACCGCGCGCAAGCTGCTGGAAAAAACCATGGATGTGGATGCCCGAGCGCGGGTGCCGACCTATCACTCACCCAGCGCGCGCAAGCGGCTGAAGACCCTCGACGGGGCCGGCACCCCGCAGCCAGCAGGCCGCACGCGAGGCAAGGTCGCCCTCTTCACCACCTGCTATTGCGACCACTCCGCCCCCGGCGTGGTCGAAGACCTGGCCGCGGTGCTGAAGCACAATGCGATCCCGACCCGCCTGGTGGAACGGGAAAGCTGCTGCGGCATGCCCAAGCTGGAGCTGGGCGATCTGGAAACCGTGCGCAAGTACAAGGAGTACAACATTCCCGTGCTGGCCAGGATGGCGCGCGAAGGTTGGGACTTCATCGCGGCCATGCCCTCCTGCGTGCTGATGTTCAAGCAGGAACTGCCGCTGATGTTCCCCGACGATGAGGACGTGGCCCTGGTGCAGCAGCGTTTCTTCGATCCCTTCGAATATCTGCACGAACGTCACCGCGCAGGCCTGCTGAAAACCGACTTCAAAACAGCGCTCGGCAAGGTCGCCTGGCAGGTCGCGTGCCACCAGCGCGTGCAGAAGATCGGCCCGAAAACCCGGGAGATATTGCAATTGGTGCCGGGCACCGAAGTCGTCACCCTCGAGCGCTGCTCCGGCCACGACGGCACTTACGGCGTCAAGCACAAGAGCTATGCACTCTCACGTAAGCTGGCCCGGCCGGTCGAGAAGTTGGTGGCACAGACCCAGCCTGAACACTTCACCAGCGACTGCCCGATGGCTGGCGGCCACATCGCCCATGGCCTCGGAGACAAACCTGCGGCAGAGCACCCTCTGTGCCTGCTGCGCAAGGCCTATGGCATCTGACCGATGAGCCCGAGCCCATGAGACCGCTTGCCCGAGAAGACCTGCTCACCCTGGAAAGCTATGCCCAGCAGCGGACGGAGTTCCGCGCCCGCGTGATGGCGCACAAGAAGGCGCGCACGGTGCACATTGGCGACCACCTGACGTTGATCTTCGAGGACCGCCTGAGCATCCAGTACCAGGTGCAGGAGATGCTGCGCATAGAGCGGTTGTTCGAGCCCGACGCCATTCAGGATGAACTCGACGCCTATAACCCGCTGATCCCCAGCGGCAGTGATCTCAGGGCCACCCTGCTGCTGGAATATCCCGACGTGGAGCAACGCAAGCGCGAACTGATGCGCTTGCGCGACATCGAGCATGCGTTCCAGCTATCCATCGATGGCTTTCCACCCGTGCTCGCGATCGCCGACGAGGACCTGCCACGCAGCAATGAGGAAAAGACCGCTGCCGTGCACTTCCTGCGCTTCCCGCTGGCAGCCACGCAGATAGCCGCGTGGAGGGCGGGCGCAACGGTAACGCTGGCCTCGACCCTGCCCGCGCTGCCCGTGCAAGTGGTGCTGAGCCGTGAGCAATGGCTGGCGTTGGCGGCGGATTTTGATTGACGGTCACGCCCTGGTGAAGGGCACCACCCTATGTGTTGATCTCCGCTCCTGGACGAAGGAAACCATCGCCATGCACCTGCCCCCGCATCTCAAGGAAGGAGACAAGGTCGTGCTGTTTGACGGTGTCTGCAAACTCTGCAATGGCTGGAGCCAGTTCCTGATCCGCCATGACACCGCTGGCACCCTGAAACTGTGCAGTGTTCAGTCGCCCGAAGGGCAGGCAATCCTGGCCTGGTTCGGTTTGCCGACCGATCACTTCCCCACGATGCTCTTCGTCGCTGGGGCCCGCGCCTTTGACAGGAGCGACGCCGTCCTGTACGTCGTGCGCGAACTGCCCTCCCCTTGGCGCTACGCGCATTGGCTGAAAGTCATTCCCCAAGGGATTCGGGATTGGTGCTACGACCGCATCGCGCTCAACCGCTATCGGTTATTCGGACGATACGACCGATGCATCGTGCCGTCGCCAGAGCATCGGAACAGGTTTATCGGGCATGGGCAGCAGCCCGCGGGCGGTGGCAATAGTGGACGTACGGGTGGGACGGGCAGCGAAGCAGCCCCGTAGGACGGTTGGGCTGCGCCCGGCTGAGCGCAGCGATACCTATCGTCAGCCGATCGGATCGATCACCTGAGTAACCAGGTGCTCGGAACCCTCGATATGCCAGTTGGCCCATAGACGATTCTTGCCGTTCTCATCCGGCTCGATGGCGAGCCAGTTCCGCGCAGGAATCAGATACCGACCGCGCGTCCCGAGCGGCACCATCGATCCCGTTACCCGATAGCTGATCTGCTCCTGGGCCGCGCCGAGCGACTCCAGGAAGTACACCCCGAGAGCCGGCGGGGATGGATGGACGATCCCGGTCGAAATGAGCTGGAAGATCACGCCTGCGCCGTCGGTTCGATGCTGCGCCAGTTGCGACTCGATGATGCAAGCGCCTGCCACGTGTACATCACCCGACAACAGCGTCACCTTGCAGCCGCCGGGGGCGCTTGCATAGTCGAGCAGGCGCATGATCAGGCGCTTGCGCTCGTCCCGGTGCGGGAGGCTGCGCCAGTGGTCGCGCAGGTCGTCCTCGAGTTCCTGCTGCCCGGGGATGAGGTCCAGCGCCTTCTCCGCCGCCTGCAAGTCCAGGTAGCCGACCGGAATGCTGGTCATCACCAGCAGGTGCTTGTGCTGCTTCACACCATCGAGCCAGGCGTAGATGGCCTTCCAGCTGTCGAAGGAAATGATCTGGGTGGGCTTGGCGGTCGGCGCCTTGAGGTCCGGGTGGCGCTCGCTGCGAAGGTCAGGGACCAGGATGGACAGGCCACCCAGGTCCTTGAAACCCAGGTGGAAGCCATCGGCAACACCTGGAATGGCACAGGGGTGGGCTTCCGCCGATGGTTTGAGGTGGGGATGGGTCTGGATGAGCTGCTGCTGGAAGATCCTGAAATACCGCTTCGCCGTCGCAAACAGCCCCTGGAACACCGGGCTGGAGTGTAGCGCCTCCGGGTAGGAGCCCCAGCCGTCAATGATGTCGTGGTCGTCCCACATCATGATCGTTGGGACCCTGCTGAACATCAGCGCAGGCTCGGGCTGCTTCCAGCGGTCCAGATAAAGCCTGGTGAAGAACCGATCGAGATCGGCTTCCATCTGCTTGGTGTACTGGGCCTTGGCACGCTCGGCGAGGGACTTGCGAAACCAGGTCTTCATCGACGGCACGGTCACCCGCATCTCGTCGCTGTAGATCTGGTCACCGCCCATCAACAGGAGGTGGTACGGCTTGGCCTCGTGCACCGAAGCCATGTGCTCCCAGCGCTCGAAATTCCTGTCGACCTTCTCCATGTACTTCGGGTCGGAAAAGCCATTGCAGGAGGCATAGGCCAAGCGTGGCGCTTGCCCTTTGCGCGGCACCGTGAAGCTCGCGACGCCACCATCGATATCGATCCGGAAGGTCGCTTCCTGGGCCGCAGGCGTGGCTTTTAAGTCGACACGCCACACTCGATACAAGGGATTGAGCAGCGGAATGTCAGCGATGGGGATCGGTTTTCCCGCGGTAATCCCGACGGGCTTTTTCACCACCGGCGTGGCGGCGTTCCTGTCGGTCACCACCAGGGCCGAGACGTTGTAATCAGGGGCTGAATGACCGCGAAACTGCAGGATGGGGCCGAGTACAAGGCTCACGAGCTGTCCTCCTTGACGATTGTTATGTGCAGCGCACGCTCGACCTCCCGGTCGCACCACGCTGACTTCAGGCAACGCCTATCAGACTTCCGAATTGGCGGCGGGTTCTGGCACAAGGTCCTGGGCATCCGTGCGGATACCCCATCTCACCCTCGCCAAGTGACGAAGGGTTAGCCGTGCCCTTGGCGCTGCCACGCTAGAATGCGGCTTTTCCGGCTGAGAATCCGTGTTGTGAGCAGCAATCCTCCCTATGGTGTTGGCGATGCCTCTTACCAGGCCGCCGGTGGTATCGACGGCCTGCGCCGCCTGGTCGATGACTTCTACCGTCTGATGGACGAGTTGCCCGAGGCGGCGGCACTGCGCGGCATGCATCCGCAGAGCCTGGAGCAATCCCGCGACAAGCTGGCCTGTTTTCTCAGCGGCTGGCTGGGCGGTCCGAAGCTGTTCAGCGAGAAGTACGGTTCCATCGCCATCCCGTCGTTCCATGCGCAGTGGCCTATCGATGAAGCCCGCAGTGGCATGTGGCTGGACTGCATGGAGCGGGCCATTGCCCTGCAGGATTACTCGCCGGACTTCGCCGAATACCTGCTGGCGCAGTTGCGCGTGCCGGCAGAGCGAATCGTCCAGGCCAGTCGCAATCGCCACGGGTCGGGCCTGGCCTGACTCCCGTCGGCAGCGGCTGCGAACGCCGAAGTCTGTTGGTATAAGGGTCGGGCATCGCCCCAGGTCATGAGCAAATCAGCCAGTACGGGACAACCATGAAAGACGAAGTCGAAACCAATAACGCGGTCTACAAGACTCTGCTGGAGTCGACCAAGGCGATTCCATGGAAGATCGACTGGAAAACCATGACCTTCACCTATATCGGGCCGCAGATTGAAACGCTCCTGGGCTGGAGCCGGTCAAGTTGGGTGAGCGTGAACGACTGGGCAGAACGGATGCACCCCGAGGACCGGGAGAAGGTCGTGGCCTTCTGCGTGGCCCAGTCCCAGGCGGGCACCGACCATGAGGCGGACTACCGCGCACTGACGGCCGCCGGTGACTACGTCTGGATTCGCGACGTGGTGCATGTGATACGCCATCCCGACGGCGAGGTCGAGGCCCTGATCGGCTTCATGTTCGACATCAGCGAGCGCAAGAAGGCCGAAGAGGAGCTGATCCGCCTGCAAAAGCAACTCGAGGAATACTCCTACAAGGATGGCCTGACCGGCGTAGCCAACCGGCGCATGTTCGATTCGGTGCTGGACGTGGAGTGGGCCAACGCCCGACGGACACACCAGCCGCTGTCGCTGATCCTGTTGGATATCGACTATTTCAAGCAATACAACGACCACTACGGCCATATCCAGGGTGATGACTGCCTGAAGAGCGTTGGCCAACTGCTCACGGCTGCTGCTTCCCGGCCGCGGGACCTCATAGGCCGGTTCGGCGGTGAGGAGTTCGTGCTGATCCTGCCGGAGACGGATGGCGCTGCAGCGAGGCAGGTGGCCGAACATTGCCGCAAGCTGATTCACGAGCAGTGCATCCCGCACTCGAACTCCGACGTGGCCTCGCTGCTGACCATCAGCCTGGGCGTCGGGACCATCATTCCCCAGCAACACGACCAGCCTCTTGCGTTTATCGAGGCGGTGGACAAGCTGCTGTACCGGGCCAAGCAGACCGGACGGAACCGCGTCGAGGCCGCACAGTGGGGCATCGAGGATGCTGTGGAGGTGCGGAGCACCAAGCCTGCGTAGCCCGGATCTCAAGCTGGCCTGCAACGTCGAAAACCCAACACCTGCTATGCCAGCAACCCACCTGCGCTGTAGAGCTCAGGACGACGATCCTCATGTAGATGGTTGTTGTCGCTGATGCGCTTGTTGCGCGCATCGACGAGGTTCAGCGTGGCCATCAGGATCTGCTCACCCGCGGTGCCGGCTGGCCCCACCAGCGGGTAACCGTCCGGGTCGACGATCACCGATCCCTGCACCCAGTTCACCCCTCGCTCCAGCCCATGCCGATCACAGGCCGCGATGAACATGCGGTTCACCGAAGCATTGGCCTGGACTCTCACAACTTCGGCCGGGCGCTCGATTGACGGACGCGGACCATCCGGCCAGTTGACCGGCGCACAGAGCAATTGAGCACCGGCGAGCGCCGCTATGCGCACCCATTCGGGGAACTCCAGGTCGTAGCAGATCATCACGCCGATTCGCCCGTATTCGGTATCGACCACCGGCGGTGATGCTGTCCCGGGGGTGAAAATCGCATTCTCCCCATCCCAGAGGTGCGTCTTGCGATACAGGGCCCGCAGGCCCTGGCTATCGACCAGTGCAGCGCTGTTGGCAACGCGGCACTCGTCCAGGCGCTCGCAGAAGCCGCCGACGATGACTATATCCAGCTCGCGTGCCAGCGCCTCCCATAGCCGCACGGTCGGCCCATCGGTCGATTCGGACAGCGCCAGCGCCTCGGCCAGGTCATGGAACAGATAGCCGCTCTGCACCAGCTCCGGTAACACCACGACCTGCGCGCCCTTCAGCGCCGCCGAACGAATCACCCGCTCGGTCATCCTGCGGTTGTAGGCGAGATCGCCCAACTTCGGCGCCACCTGACAGCACGCCACCACACTCTTTCTTGATGCATTCAATGGGCTGTACTCCCTTGTTCATGCCTATGGCCAGCGACTGCGTTCATGGCCAGCAGGTCCCGTGTGCTCCAGCGACAGACGCAAAGCTTCCGGCCCGACTCTCCCCGCCAGGGGGAAGCCGAGCCTCCACCTAACGGGATGAAGTCAATGCTCCTGCCCCTTGCAAGGGTGGGCAATGGAGACGATGCCTCGCTCCGTGATGGCGTCGATGACACGCTGCTCGTGCTCCAGGTCGATGGAGCGGCTGAGGATGAAATAGGTCAGACCGGATACCAGCAGCCCGACCAGCCAAGCGATGTCCACGCCGTCCAGCAGTCGGGCCAGCGGCCCCACGAAAACCTCCTCCCCGGCCGAGGCATTGAAAATGTAGAAGAACGGGATCATACAGACGAAGCCCACCAGGTACGCCGCGATGCCGCGTACCTGCCACGCGCCGTAGATACCCTTGGGCGTGAAGAAATGGGGAATCGCATAACGCCCTTTGCGCACGAAGAAGTAATCCACCAGGTTGACGGCGGTCCAGGGCACCAGGAAGTACAGCAGCAACATCAGGAAGGTATTCAGGATGGCAATGCCGCTGCCCTGGATCGATAGCACGCAGATCAGCAGAACGACGCTGATGGCAACGATGGACAGCACTCGCGCCCGCGGCGTCGGTGAAATTTTCCGGAACGAGTCGACCCCGGTCAGCAACGTCAGCATGGCGCTGTAGCTGTTGAGGGCGATGATCGGGATGAAGCCCGCGACAGACACCAGCACCAGCACATGGCCCAGGCCGGGAATCAGCGAGGAGCCCACCTGGTCGAGCGCCACCAGGGCATCAGCCGCCTTCAGCTGCTGCGCGAGCCAGGCCCCGAGACCGATCATCCATGCCCCCGACAATGATGCCCCCAGAAACACCGCCGTAATCAGTTTGACCCGGCTGGTGTCCTTCGGCAGGTAACGCGAATAGTCAGACACGTAGGGGGCATAGGAGATGTTGTAGCTGGCGGCGATGGCGAACTGGGTGGCGAACGCTACCCAGTTGAACCCGAGGCTGGTATCCGCGGCGGCCTGGCCCTGGCCCGCCCCGAACATCAGGGCAATCGTCACCAGCGCATAGAGAGGCAATGTCACCATCAGCGCCCACTTGAAGGCCTTGTGCATCAGGTCGTGGCCGTAGATCGACAGCAGCGCCCCGACGGCCACCACTGTGCCCCCGACAACGATCGGGTCCAGGCCGAAGACGTTCTCGAGGCCGTCGATGATCAGCGAGACATTAACCACGTTGAAGCCAACGAACACAAACATCGTTGCCATCAACGCCAGCACCACACCTCGGTAGCCGAACTGCGCACGCGACTGGATCATTTGCGGCAGCCCCATCTCGGGCCCCTGGGAGCCGTGGAAGGCCATGAAGAGGGTGCCGAACATGATGCCTAATGCACCTGCCAGGGTGGTCCACAGGGCCGAAAGACCCAGGGTTGGACCTACGAAGCCAATGGAGATCGTAAAGAAATGGAAGTTGCCCAGGAACCAGAACGGCCCCTGGCTGCTGAGCTTGGCATGTCGCTCGGACTCCGGGATGTAATCGATCGAACGGCCTTCGATGGCCAATCCACCAGTGGCTTCGACGGCGTTGGCGGGGATGTTGGACCCTGACATACGATTCTCCTTCGCTCTGAATCGAGATGGGTAATTGTTGTTGTGATGCTGTCAGTGGGTTGGACGAAAAACTTCGCCGGTCTCGTGCATCAAGCAGAAGCCTTGGCAAACATCGACTCCATCCATGTTTGGCGAGAGGTGCAGCCGAAACGATGTGGCAAGCGCTCACGGACACCACCTATCATTGCCGGCCTGCAGTGAACCTCCTTCTCACGGCCCGTGGGACTTCACACGAGTTCCGACCAGGGCTCACTGTAGGGGGCCAGGCAGGGTCTTAAAATATTGCAGCCTAACTGTTCACATAGATGTCCATCTATGTGACGAGCAATCGAGGGCAACATGCTGGGGAACGTATCCGAGCTGGATATCCGCTTGATCAAGGTCTTTCTCGCCGTTGTCGAGGCTGGCGGAATCTCAGCCGCACAAACGGCGCTCAACACCACGCAGCCCACCATCAGTGCTCAACTGGCCTCATTGGAGACTCGGGTGGGTTTTCGCCTCTGCCAGCGCGGTCGGGCGGGATTCGCGCTCACGCCGAAGGGCAGCCAGTTCCTCGATGCCGCTCGCCGGCTGCTGGCCGCAGCCGAGGGATTCAGGCTCGAGGTCCAGCACATCAACCGCACGCTCTCGGGCACCCTCAACATCGGCTTGCTCGGCCAGATCGACCCGGTTGCCAACAAGAAGATCGCCCTGGCCATCGCCCGCCTGCGCGCCCGGCACGAAGGGTTGTACTTCCAGTTCACCGAGCTGTCGTCATCGTTCCTCGAAGAGAAGATCATCAACGGTCACCTGGACCTTGCCATCGGCTACTTCTGGCGACGGCTCGACACCCTCGACTACTTCTCACTGTTCAAGGAAACCCAGATTGCCTATTGCAGCCCCTCACACCCGCTATTCGACCGGGCCGGGTCGCTCAGCGCCGAGGACGTAGCCGAGCACGAATGGGTCTGGCCCAGCCACCCGCTGCCGGAAATGCCGGCGCCCACCTCGATCGAGCGTCTGACCGCCCTGACGGACAGCATGGACGGGGCCGCCCTGCTGATTCTCTCTGGCCAGCATCTGGGCTTTCTGCCGCAGCACTACGCGGCCAAGCACGTGGATCTGGATCAGCTACACGCACTGAACCCGGAGCAGCTCCGCTATGAGGTCTGCTTCCATGCAGCGGTGCGGCGCGCTACCCGCCAGAGTGACCTGGTGAGTGCTTTTCTCGCCGAGTTGATGGAGATGTTTGGCGTGAATTGAACCCAGGGCCGGGCACACACCTCCATCGCTCTGACCCCATCGCCTCCTAGCGCTGTCTGCACGCTTGAGCGAGGGGACGGGAGGCCAACCCTTGCCGGCTCGCACGCAAGGGTTGGCCCGCCATACCGCTTCTGCCGCTCAGCTCGCCCCGCGAAGCGGCTCCACCGCTTCGGCGCTGCCGAGCGAGCGACGGCCCGGTTGATACCAGAGGAACGCCAGGATGGCGGCAGCGCCTACCACGCCCGGTACGGCGAAGGCCAGGAAGCTGGCCTGGATCGGCAACGCCGTCGCATGCAAGGCACCACCCAGCAACGGACCGATGATGGCCCCGATTCGCCCAATGCCCATGGCCCAGCCAAGGCCCGTGGAGCGGATATGGGCCGGATAGAACTGCACCGTGCAGGCGTTGGCCAGGATCTGCGTGCCAATGGTGCTGGCCCCGGCGATGCCGATCAGCAGGTAGAGCACCGGCAGCGGCGACTTCAGCGCCAGCAGGCTGAGCGCCAGGGCACCCGTGACGAAGAACGCCAGCAGCACCCGCCCGAGGGCGATTCGATCGCCGAGCCAGCCGCCACCGATGGCGCCGAAGATGGCCCCGAAGTTCAGCACCAGCAGGAAGGCCAGGCTGGAGTTCAGCCCATAGCCGGCGGCATTCATCAGTTTGGGTAGCCAGGAGCTCAAGGCGTACACCATCAACAGGCAACAAAAGAATGCCAGCCAGAGCATGAGCGTGTTCACCGCCCTGCCCTCCTGGAACAACTGCAGGATGGACACCTTGCTCGCCTGTCCCTCGGCCAGGCTCAGTTGGTCATCCGGCTGGGGCAGATAATCCGGCGCAGCGTGGCACAACAGCTGCTGGGCACGGCTCACCTGCCCATCGCGCAGCAGGAAGTTCAGGGACTCCGGCAACTGCCGCACCAGCAACGGCAGCACCAGCAGCGGGACCAGCGCCACGAAGAACACTGCCCGCCAGCCCCAGACCGGCATCAGCAGAATCCCCAGGCCGGCCGACAGCATGCCGCCAATCGAGTAGCCGCTGAACATGATCGCCACCAGGGTGCTGCGTATCTTCCGTGGCGCGTACTCGTTCATCAGCGCGACCACGTTCGGCATTACACCACCAATGCCGAGCCCGCCGTCAGCAACGCCCTCAAACGCCTGCGCACTGTGCTGCAAGACGAAATCTTCGTGTGCACTTACCAGGGCATGGAGCCCACACCTTATGCCGCACAACTGGCCGAGCCCGTCGCCCTTGCCATGCACACGCTGCGCGGCGCCCTGAACCGGCAGGACCACTTCGACCCGCATACCAGCGAGCGCACCTTCACCCTGGCGATGACCGATATCGGTGAAATCTACTTCATGCCCAGGCTGATGGACGCCCTCACCCGCCTGGCGCCGAAATGCGTGATCAGCACCGTGCGCGACAGCTCCCTGAGCCTGGTCGAAGCCCTGCAGAACGGCACCGTCAATCTAGCCGTTGGCCTACTGCCCTACCTGCAGGCGGGATTCTTCCAGCGCCGGCTGCTCCACCACCGCTACGTGTGCATGTGCCGCAAGGACCACCCGGCCACCCGCGAGCCCCTGACCCTGGAACGCTTCTGCGCCTACGGCCATGTGCGCGTTATCTCCGCCAACACCGGGCACGGTGAAGTCGACGCCCACATGGCCCGGATCGGTATCCAGCGCGATATCCGCCTGGAAGTGCCGCACTTCGTCGCAGTCGGCCACATCCTCCAGCGCACCGACCTCCTCGCCACCGTGCCCGAACGTTTCGCCGCCTGCTGCGAAGAGCCGTTCGGCCTCACCTCCCTGCCCCACCCGGTGGCCCTGCCGGAAATCGCCATCAACCTTTTCTGGCACGCGAAGTACCACAAGGACCCGGCGAATCGCTGGTTGAGGCAATTGATGTTCGACCTGTTTTCCGATTGATCGCCAGCGACATCCAGCCCGTTCGAGCAAGAGCCGCACTGGACACCATCCCTTCGCAGGGTTGGCTTCGGCCAACCGGCGCTTTCCATCGCGGGCAAAAGAACGGAGCGCTTCTGCCCTGATTCCGGAAGTTCCGAAACGCCGTCCCCATCACTGCAGGAAACGGCTGACTGCGCCGATTACACGCTCCGACATCTCCCGATGGGGAACATGATGGCAGCCGACCAGGGTGAGTGTTTCTGCGCGCCCCTTGGCCAGTCCGGCAATCCGCTCGGGGTGTTGCAGCGACCCGAACTCGTCCTGATCGCCATGAATCACCAGCAAGGGGCATTCGATGGGTGCCAGGTTCTCCGCGAGCGACCACGCGGCGAAGGCGTCGGCGAGCCAGGTTTCCGTCCAGGCCTCCAACACCCAGCGGGCCTTGTCACCGTGATACTTCTGCAGACGCTCCAGTTGGCCGGGTTTACGGAATTCGTCCTTGGCACCCCGGATACCTTGCAGCGTCCTGTCTTCCACGAAGGCCTGCGCCGACTCGGTTATCAGCGCCTGGCAATGCGTTGGATACCGGGCGGCACAGTTGACCGCCATCGCTCCGCCAACACTATGGCCAAAGGCAATGAAACGCTGGATGCCCAGGCTCGACAGCAGGAGGGGGAAAAAGCGCTCCGCCTCATCGCGGATAAAGTCCACCGACCACTCCCCCGGATGGGGATCCGAACGCCCGAAACCGAGTCGGTCGTACGCGATCACCTCCCTCCCGGTCGCCGCCGACAGTCGCCCAGGGAAATCCCGCCAGAGCTCAACGCAACCCAGCGAGTCGTGGAGCAGGATGATCGGCGCCTCATCCGCAGCCTCGCCCGCGGCATCGGGCTGCCATCGGCGTACGAACAGTTTCCCGAAGGGGCTTTGAATCCAGTGATCCTCATGGGGGCTGGTGGAAAGCATGACGCTCCTCGAAGCAGTTGGCTGAATCGCGCGTTCAGGCAATTGGCGAATATGGGGGGCTGGCCAGAGTGATCCGCCAATAGTCAGGGCCGCAACGGCTGTAGCTTGCGAAGGTAACAATCGAGTTGGCGGTGGTCGAGATCGGGAGGAAACGGCCAGAAGCACCCTATATGGTCGAAGGCGCATTCATGGGTGCCACCCAACGACCTATCTCGGCGTCTCTTGCACACATGTTTCCGCCGGCAATGCATTGTTCGGCAACTTCCGCCGCGTACCAGATTGGTACCGCACGGGGGGATATGTTCGCGCCGGGTTCTGAGATGGCTATGATCGTAGTCCATGAAACCCTCATTCCCGATCCGCCAACCCTGCCCACCCGGAGTCTGCGACTGCGGGCTTGAGCCACTCCTGGAGACGCCCGGCGCCGATCTGCGCATCCTGCGCCTGACTCGCCAGGAGGAAAGGCGCTTGCTCGACCGACTGGAAAATATCGAGAGCCTGGCCGACCTCCAGCATATGCAACGCCGGATGTACGAACAGCTGGGAATCAGCCTGGAAATCGCTCCGGGCTTCAACGAAGTGCGCAGCATGCGCGGCATCGCTATCCACATCGACGAATTGCCGGGGCTCTGTCGCAAGACCCGCCAATCGATTCCGGCGGCGATTCGCCGGGGCTTGGAAAAGCATCCGGAGATTGCCTACAGGCTGCTCGATGCCCACGACCTTTTGCGCGATGCCTGAGGTGTCGCCTGCCTGCAACTGCCTGGATCGGTACTCAAGTTGCCGCTATACCGAAAAGATCCGAACCGGACAGGGCCCTGATTTTCCGGACTGCGCGCCCCCGTGTCCCCTGCCCCGGAGTATCGATCGTGGATCGCGACTAGCGTCTGAGGAAAACATGGCAGTGTCGAATCAGCTCGTCATACGCAACATGACCCGCCCCGAGCTGGATGAACTCGTCGGCTGGGCTGCCCGGGAGGGTTGGAATCCCGGCCTTCACGATGCCGAACTGTTCTGGGCAACGGACCCTGAAGCATTCATCGCGGCGGACCTTGAAGGCGAGTTGATCGGCGGCGGTGCCATCACTTCCTACAACGGCGAATTCGGCTTCATGGGCTTCTTCATCGTGCGGCCCGAATATCGCGGAAAGGGTCTCGGCAATACCCTCTGGCACGCCCGCCGCAATCGGCTCCTCGCCCGCCTGCACCCAGGTGCGAGCATCGGCATGGACGGTGTCTTCGCGATGCAGGACTACTATGCCAAGGGTGGTTTCGTCTTCTCCCACCGCAACATGCGCTTCCGTGCCGACATTCCGCAACGCTGGGTGACCCCGCGGATTGGCGACCAGGACATCGTCCCGCTGGCGGCTTTTCCCTTCGATCAGGTTCTCGATTACGACCGCACTTGTTTTCCCGCCCCACGCCCGGCCTTCCTGAGCGGCTGGATAACCCAACCCGATGCACTTGCCCTCGGTTGCCGGCGCGACGGGAGGCTAAGCGGCTATGGCGTGATACGGCGTTGCCGGGAGGGTTGCAAGATCGGCCCGTTGTTCGCCGATGACGCCCTGGCGGCCAACGCCCTCTACTCGCAGCTGGCAGGGTTCGCGGCAGGCGGCCCCCTGTTCCTCGACGCCCCGGAGAACAACCCTGCCGCGATGGAGCTTGTGCGCCAAGAGGGAATGATCGAAGTCTTCGGCTGCGCGCGCATGTATCTCGGCCCGCCTCCGGCTCTCGCGCACGAGCGGGTCTTCGGCGTCACAACCTTCGAGCTGGGCTGATGTCCACGCGCGACCTGGTCGGTTACGGCGGTTGCCCACCCCATCCACGATGGCCGGGTGAGGCCCGCGTTGCCATTCAGTTCGTGCTCAACATCGAGGAAGGTGCGGAGTCGTGCATCCTCAATGGCGATGCCCAGTCAGAAGCTTATCTCCACGAGCTGCCGGGCCGCCCGCCGCGCCAGGGAGAACGGGACCTGAGCGTCGAGGGCATGTACGAATACGGGTCCCGCGCAGGCGTGTGGCGCATCCTCGAACTGTTCAGCGCCCGAGGCCTACCGCTGACCGCCTTCGCCGTCGGCCGGGCACTGGAACTCAATCCGCAGATCGGTCATGCACTCTGCGCAGCCGGCCACGAGATCGCCGGGCATGGCTACCGTTGGCTGGACTATCGCGCCATCCCTGAAGATGAAGAGCGACACCACATACGCCTTACCCTCGACCTGATCGAGCAGATCTGTGGCACGCGCCCCGTGGGCTGGTACACGGGCCGAGTCAGTCAGAACACTCGCCGCCTGTTGCGCGAGGAAGGCGGGCTGCTCTACAGCTCGGACGCCTACAACGATGACCTGCCCTATTGGCTCCCCGGCTCGCCCGCACACCTGGTGATTCCGTACACGCTGGTCAACAACGACGCCCGCTATCTGCTGCCGAACGGTTTTCCCTCCGGGGAGGACTTCTGCCGGCTGCTCAAGGACGCTTTCGACTTCCTCTGGCACGAAGGGGCGCGCCACCCGAAGATGATGAGCGTCGGCCTGCACGGCCGCATCAGCGGTCATCCCGCACGCGCCATGGCGCTGGCGCGCTTTCTCGACTACGTACAAGGCCATGACTCGGTGTGGATCTGCCGACGGGAGGAGATTGCCAGGCACTGGATCGCCGAGTTCCCCGCGTAGGGCTGCTCATCTCCATGGTCGATTTGCCTTGCCAATCACCAGTGTGGCAGCGCCGCGTACTCCATGCTCCGGGCGGTCAAGGCCCGCGTGGCGTCTGCGGACTTGCCGAGAGCTGTCGTGCGTTGAAGGCGGAACGCCGGCGATTCACCTTTCCAACTACGGAATCGTCAGACCTTGAAATGGCTACGCTTGCGGAACATGCCAGGGGCGATATCGAACATTTCGCGGAAGCAGCGCTGAAAATGCGGGAGGGTAACGAATCCGCTCGCCACGGCTATTTCGATCAGGGATTTGTTGGTGTGCTGCAGCAATTGGCGTGCATGCGTCAGTCGCAGTTCCAGGTAATAGCGTGGAGGCGTCGCCTTGACGTGACGTCGGAACAGACGTTCCAGGTGTCGCCTGGAAATACCCACGTAACGAGCGATGTCGTCTATCCCGATAGGATCCTCAATATTGCTGTGCATCAGCTCCAGTGCGAGCTTGAGGGTTTGCGGCAAGGTCGGATCGAAGTCGATCGATACGACTGAAACATCGATGATGTCTTGCTTCTTGTCGCAGCTCAGCACCTCCTCCACGGCATTCAGCAGCTCCTGACCGGCGCTGTGGCGCACCACCTCCAGCATCATGCCCAACGAACTGTTCGCGCCGGCGCAACTGATCCGTTTACGGTCGAGCACATGAGAGTGGTTGGTCACATTTACCTTGGGGAAGAGCTCGGACATCATCGCCCGACCATCGGGGTGAAATGCGCAGTCATGACCATCCAGCAACCCAGCCTCGGCCAGGAAGTAGGCGCCGTTCCACAGGCCGCCCAGCACTGTGCCCGCCGCGTCAGCCGAGCGCAGCTTGGCGCGCAGCAAAGGCTCACCTTCCAGGCGGACGCGATAACCGCCGCACACAACGATGATGTCCTGATGCTTTTCGTCCAGTTCGGCCAGGGAGCAATCGGTGGAAATGGAAATCCCCAGATCGCTCACGACCAGACTGTCCGCCCCGACTACCTGAACCTCGAACACCGGCGTCGAACTCATGAGGTTGGCAGTGACCAGGGCATCTACCGCGCCGGTGAACGCCATCATCGAGAAATGCTCGCGAAGGATGAAAGACACTCGACGTACCGGTGTCGTCAACCCTGCGCGACTGGCCTTGTCCAGATGCGCCAGGTTCTTGCTCTTCAAAACGCTCTCGAAGGAGGTTCTCATGTCTCGACTCACGGGCACTTAGGGTACGAATCGACAATCCCCTTGCTGATACTCGGATATCGGTCCGTAGGCCGGCACCCACGCAAACAGCTTGTCACAGTTGAGACTTCCGGACAGTGCCGCAATCGCCACTTCCATTTCCCGACGCGACGCCGCGCCTGGACTGATGGCGGCCAGCAAGAAGCGGCTGCCCTTTCCTCATGCACCTTAGCAGCGCACTCGCGCCAGTATGTTCGGCTCGTCAAACCCGGCCACCAGATTGACCGTGACTGGCGCAGGAGAGAGATGTGGGAAAGAACGGGCAAGCGTAGCTGGAGTGCTTGCGACAGGCAGGAACGGCATGTGTATTGGGGCGCTGGCGAGTGACCTCCCTCTCTTACAAGGTCCGCAACCGGCCGGACGATGCCTTCGCCGATTCAGATCCCTACCCTCATCAGCCCCCATGCCCATGCCCGCTTTCGACTGTCATGGGCATCACTTGGGCTTGAGCTGCAACGGCATTGACTGGGGCAATGCTAAATGCTGACCGTTTCGATAAAACGTTTCGGCAGATGAGACGCCTCTGGCTGAATGCTTCGCGGCGTCTCCCGTCATTCACAGCGAGCCGTATCCCTCCTCTGCCCTAGGCCTTGGTTGCGGCCAGGTAAGCGCCCAAGCGCTGGCCCATCTCCTGGCCAAGGGCCTGCAGGCCGCTCATGGGGCGGACCATCACCTCGAACTCGACAATCTTTCCATGCTCATCGAAACGGATCATATCGATGCCCTTCAATTCGCGCCCATCGACCCGTGCGCTGAACTCCAGCACCACACTGAGGCCATCGGCCGTGACCAGCTGGCGGTGATAGGTGAAGTCGACGAAGACCTCGATCACCGTATTGAGGATGGTCGAGACCACTGCCGGCCCCGGATACGGGGTGTGCGCCATGGGAGATCGAAACACCACGTTCGCAGCCAGAAGCTCGGGCAGAGCGGCAAGGTCGCGCTGGTTCAGCATGTCGTGCCAACGTTGCAGCGAGGTGGCGGCCAGGGGATGCAGGTTCAGTTCGGACATTAGTACTCCTCTCGATCGTTCTTCTTATGGAGGCCCGCTCGGCGCGAATCGCGGCGCCGATCAGTCTGGTGAGCACGAACAATACGAACCGAAGCACCCAGGCTCAATGATCGAAAATGACAGTTGAATGATCTTGTCGCACAGCTTCCGCCAGGACACATGAAACCCGCCTGGGTGAGCCGAGCACAGGCAACCCTGACCCGTTCAGTGGGTTGCCCGTGTCACCATGAAACTCAACAGCTGTGGATCGTCATCCGGCTCGATGGCCTGCACCGGCCGCGGCAGTTCATCCAGCACCGTGCGCCAGAACGCCAGGGCCGTTTCGTCCTGACGGTAGAAACGCACCAGCCAGGCATCCACCCCGCTCATCAACACCTGCGTGGCCACAGCCCGGCCGATGCCCTGTCGGCGGTACTTCTTCAGGATGAACAAATCTGCCAGCTCCAGGGCGTCGAGCCCTGGCAACTCGCTGCGCTCGATCAGCAGAAAGCCAGCGATGAAGCCGTCAACGAGGATCAGATGAGCACTCCAGTCCGGATCCTGCCAATAGCGCGCCAGATGAGCCTCGTGGATGTAGTAGAGGCCGTTCACCTCCACGTCTTCCTGCTCCCAGTCCGAAGACTCGTAGGCATAGAACTGGTACAGATTGCGGATCAGCTCGACCTGCTCCGGGCCGGTCTGCAGCAACTCAATCGGGGCGCCACTCATGGCTGAGTCTCGCGCCCGGATTGGCAAGGAATGAAGAAATCGGGGATCGAAGGCATGAGAGTCTCGCTGGAGGGAACAAATTGCGAAGGTCCCATTCGGGGCTCGCCGTTTTGCGTGGCGGTATTCTTTACAAAACGAGTTGCCAATGCCATCGGGAAATACGCCCGGCGGGGTCACATGTAAAAAGCCGGCGCCCGCGGCAGACCTAAACCACCGTGCAGGTCCTGTCGCGAGCGTCGGCGATCGCCAGCCAGTCTCAGCCCTGGTCGCTGAGGGAATCAGGCGTGCTGGGTGAAGCCCACCTGTCCTGGCTTGCGGTTCGGCGCGAAGCCGTTCTTGGCCAAGGTCTCATCGGCGTTCTCGTAGAAGGTACCGATCTTGTAGATCTCACGGGCCTCCTGGCCATTGGCGACCTCGCGGCCAAATTCGCGGGAGATGCGCACCAGCTGCTCGATCTGCTCGACGGTAGTGATCTTGGCGGTCTGGCGTTGGTTCCAGATGTTGTCCTCGATGCCGCAGCGCACGTGCAGACCGAGAGCGATGGCCATCATGTTCAGCGGCAGCACGTGGCGCATGCTGGTCTCCACCGTCAGCACCGAACCGTCCGGGCAGGCGCGCACGAAGTTGGCCATGTCGTAGGGGTTCGGCGAGTCGAAGCCACCGCCGATGGCTACCCAGGTGAGGATCAGCGGCACATTGCACACACCCCGGCGCATCATGCGCTCGACGGTATTGAGCTGGGTGATGTTGGCCAGCTGGAAGTGGGTCTGGATGCCCTTGGTGGACAGGCGGCGGATGTGCTCCTCGACCCAGGCCGGGCCGGCCGGGATGGTCATTTCCTGGTAGGCCTTGAGCATCGCCGGGTCTGCCAGCGAGGTGCCGCGGATGTCGGCAACGGTCATCTGCTCGCAGACGTTCATCTGGTTGGTGTTGATGGCAATGGTCACCTGGTCCGGCGTCGGCGTCAGCTCAGCCAGCATGTGACGGGTATCGTCCGACAGCCACTTGGCGACCTCACCCTCGCTCTCGGGGGCGAAGGAGATCGAGCCACCGACCTGGAGGATCATTCCCGGGCAGGCTTCGCGGATACCGGCCAGCAGCTCGTTGAACTTGGACAACCGCTTGGAGCCCTTGCCGTCCTCCTCGCGAACATGGACGTGCAACACGGTGGCACCCGCGTTGTAGCAGTCGACTGCCTTCTGGATCTGCGCCTCCATGCTCACCGGGATGTCTTCCGGGAAATCGGACGGCATCCATTCCGGGCCATAGGGGGCGGCAGTGATGACCAGTTTCTGCATGTTTTCGACAAACAGGGAACCATCGATGAAGTTCATGGTGTGCTCCTCGGATTAGCGGTGTTGTGCTTGTTGTGCTGTTCGGAACGTTTAAAAAGGCTTGTCGCCGACGATGGCCGCGCGCTCCATCTTGCGATGGCAGGACGGGTAATCCATGACCGCGTAGTGCTGAGTGCTGCGGTTGTCCCAGATGGCGATGCTGTTTGGCTTCCAGCGCCAACGAACCTGGTACTCGGGCACGAAGGCCTGGCTCACCAGGTAGCGCAGCAGGTCAGCGGCGCCGGGGTTGGCGTCCTGGCCAAAGCGCACGCGCTCCTTGGTGTGGTAGTTGGTGAAGTGGGTGGTGAAGGCGTTGACGAAGAGGACCTTCTCGCCGGTTTCCGGATGCGTGCGCACCACCGGATGCTCGGCATCGGGGTACTGGGCCTTCATCGCCTGGCGCTTGTCCAGCGGCATAGCGGCGGCGAAGGACGCCTCGAAGCTGTGGTTGGCGCGCAGGTCTTCGATCCGCTGCTTGATCGCCTGCGGCAGGTTTTCATAGGCCAGCGCCATGTTTGCCCACATGGTGTCGCCACCCACCGGCGGGCACTCCACGCAGCGCAGCACGCAGCCCATCGCCGGGGTCTCGCGCCAGGTGCCGTCGGTGTGCCAGGCGTTTTCATAACGGTCGATCGGCTGGTCGGGGCGCTTGTAGATCTGCACCAGGCCCGGTGCCTCCGGGTGAGTCGGCGCCATCGGATGATCCTCCAGCTCGCCGAAGCGTCGGGCGAAGGCCACGTGGTCCGGACGGGAAATGTCCTGATCGCGCAGGAACAGCACCTTGTGCCGCAGCAGCAGTCCCTTGATCTCGTTGAACAGGCCGTCGTCGCGGACGGCATCGGCGAGGTTCACGCCGACTAGTTCAGCCCCGATACTGCAAGTGAGTTGTTCTACGCGCATCTTGTTGTTCTCCTCAGAGCGAAGGTTGTTCGGCCAGGCATTGCGCCGACCGGGTGAGCCGCCAGACAGGGGCTCACCGCGCAGGCCGTGAGGAGGAATCTATGGACGGGTGGGGCTGTCGACCTCTCATTTGGCGACAGCACATTTTCATTTCATGACAAAACCCAGACGCCTTATCTGGGATCTGGCGTGGCGTTGACTTGCGTCAGTTTTTGAGCAGGCATCTGCGAGCAGGTTGGCTTGGCTTTGGGGTACCACACTGCCTGCCCCGGCCCCCTCGATCGGCGTTGCGCCATCAGGGTGAAAAGGAATTCCAGGTCATCAGATCCACTGGTCATTACGCTTGCGCCGCACCCGCAGCAGAGTCGGCAGGAGCAGCCCGGCGAATAGCCCGGCGCCAGCAATGCCTCCGCCGTAAAGCATGTAGCGCATCAGCACCTGCTGGTTCTCTTCGCCCAACTGCGCCTCCAACTCGCGCACCTCGGAGCGGGCCTCGCTCAGCTCGCTGTCTAGCGCCGTGCGCGCCGCCTGCAACTCGTCAATCAGCACCTTGCGCGAATCCAGCGTCTCCTGCATGCCCTGCATGCGGCTCTTCCAGGTGTCGTTGATACCTTCCAGCTCGGCACTGAGTTCGGCCACTTTCTGCTCCAACTGCGGCAGGCGCTCGGCCTGGCCGGGCATCTCCTGCAGATCGCGGCTGGGAATCCATACGGTGTTGCCATTCACGCCGCGCACCTGGCTGTAATCCCCTTGGGTGCCCAACAGCTCGACCCTCTGCCCGGAAGTGAGCGTACCGACAATGCGGTAGCCGTCAGTCGGACCACTGCGCACATAGGTGCTTAGACGATCGCTCACCCAGCGCGCATTGTCGGCGGTCTCCTCGGCCTGCACCGGGGCACCGGTCGCCAGCAGGCCCCCTAGCAGGCAGGCGCCGAGGGCGAGGGTCTGAAGCGGGAAAACACAGGCGGTGAAATGACGGGATAGGGACATTGGGCAATCTTCACATGACGTTAGAGCGAAACCCTGCAAACGGGCGCGATAAAAGCCGGCCAGGCAAATTGTTGTAGATCGGAATGCGATCGGAGTGAACCGGGGTACAGCGCAGCGGTCCAGGTGTCGAACGGCCATGCAATCCCCCAATGGGCCGACAGGAGACAGACACCAGGCCACCTGCGGGAGTTCACTCGGGGTAATGGGCGTGGGATAGGTGGTATGAAAGGACTGCAGCGAAACACATGCAGCCGTGACTTGGTTCGGGTCATTCCAAACCAGGTCACGGCTTAGAGGCATAAACCTTTGTGCCTAGCCTCAGAGATCACGCAAGGTCGAAGCGATCAAGGTTCATCACCTTGTCCCAGGCTGCCACGAAGTCACGCACGAACACGTCCTGTGAGTCGCTGCTTGCGTAGACTTCAGCGAGGGCCCGGAGCTGGGAGTTCGAACCGAAGATCAGGTCAACGACGGTTCCCGTCCACTTGAGCGCACCCGTTGCCCGATCGCGCCCCTCCAGCACCCCGTCATCTGCCGCCGATTTCTCCCACTTCGTGCTCATGTCGAGAAGATTCACGAAGAAATCATTGGTCAGTGTTTCCGGCCGTTGGGTGAAGACGCCGTGTGCGGACTGCTCGAAGTTCGCATTCAGGGCGCGCAGACCGCCGATCAGCACTGTCATTTCAGGCGCGGTCAGGGTCAGCAACTGAGCTTTGTCCACCAGCATCTCAGCCGCCCATTCCTTGTGTTCCTTGCGCAGGTAGTTGCGGAATCCATCTGAGATAGGCTCCAGCACAGCCATTGCAGCCATATCGGTCTGGTCCTGCGACGCATCCATGCGCCCCGGCGAGAAGGGAACCTTCACGTCGTGGCCGGCTTGCTTCGCCGCTGCCTCGACGGCGGCGCAGCCGCCCAGCACGATCAGGTCAGCAAGCGAGACCTTCTTGCCGCCGGACTGCGAGCCATTGAAGTCCTTCTGGATCGCTTCCAGCTTCGGCAGGACCTTGGCCAGTTCGGCCGGCTGGTTGACTTCCCAATCCTTCTGCGGCGCCAGGCGAATACGCGCACCATTCGCCCCACCGCGCTTGTCGCTGCCGCGGAATGTTGCCGCAGACGCCCAAGCCGTCGTGACCAGTTGGGAGATGGAAAGGCCCGCCGCGAGGATCTTGGCCTTCAGGGCTGCGATGTCCTGTTCCTCGATCAGCTCATGGTCCAGTGCGGGAATCGGGTCCTGCCACAGCAGTTGTTCTGCCGGAACAAGCGGACCGAGATAACGAGCCACAGGCCCCATATCCCGGTGCGTCAGTTTGAACCATGCCCGAGCGAACGCGTCGGCGAACTGATCCGGGTTTTCAAAGAAGCGCCGTGCGATTTTCTCGTAAGCAGGGTCGAGGCGCAGGGAGAGGTCCGTGGTCAGCATGGAGGGTGCATGACGTTTGGACGGGTCGTGGGCATCCGGTATGGAGCCGGCGCCGGCGCCATGCTTCGGTCTCCATTGATGCGCACCGGCAGGGCTCTTCGTCAGTTCCCATTCGTAGCCGAACAGGTTCCAGAAGTAGTTGTTGCTCCACCTCGTCGGTGTCGAAGTCCAGGTGACCTCCAGGCCACTGGAGATCGTGTCCCCCCCTTTGCCTGTGCCAAAGCTGCTGATCCAGCCCAGGCCTTGTTGCTCGATGCCGGCCGCTTCCGGCTCAGGGCCCACCGCCGTCACATCGCCGGCACCGTGAGTTTTGCCGAAAGTGTGACCGCCAGCGATGAGCGCGACCGTTTCTTCATCGTCCATCGCCATGCGAGCGAAGGTCTCGCGGATATCCCGCGCCGCGGCGATCGGATCCGGGTTGCCGTTCGGTCCTTCCGGATTCACATAGATGAGGCCCATTTGCACAGCGGCGAGAGGACTCTCGAGCTGACGGTCGCCGCTGTAGCGCTCGTCTGCCAGCCACTTGCTCTCGGCGCCCCAGTAAATGTCTTCTTCGGGTTCCCAGATATCCTCCCGCCCACCGCCGAAACCGAAGGTCTTGAACCCCATCGATTCCAGGGCAACGTTGCCCGCGAGGATCATCAAGTCGGCCCATGAAATCTTCCGGCCATATTTCTGCTTGATTGGCCAGAGCAGCCTGCGCGCCTTGTCGAGGTTGACGTTGTCGGGCCAGCTGTTGAGGGGAGCGAAGCGCTGGTTCCCGGTCCCCGCGCCACCGCGACCGTCTCCGACGCGGTACGTGCCAGCACTGTGCCATGCCATGCGGATGAACAAGGGGCCATAGTGGCCGAAGTCCGCGGGCCACCAATCCTGCGAATCCGTCATCAACGCATGGAGATCCTTGATCACGGCATCCAGGTCGAGGCTCTTGAATTCCTCGGCGTAATTGAACGCCTCCCCCATGGGATTGGACAGAGCGGAGTGCTGATGCAAGACCTTCAGGTTCAGCTGATTGGGCCACCAATCTGCGTTCGTAGGGCCCGCCGCCGCTGTGTGTTTACCAGCCCCGCCTGAGAACGGGCACTTTGCTTCGTCTGACATGGTTCGCTCCTTTCGTTATCTTCATCCAACCGCTCGATACAGACTGGGCTGTCGGGTACGGACCTATCCAATAAGTTTCGGCAATGGGATTCATAGTAGTCAGGGAATACGAGTCCGATGAGCAGAGCGTCGCCGTCCGGAAGAAATCCTGCACGCGTGGATTCTGGATAACGCCATTGAGCGTGGTGGACAGGTTGTCGACGGCTTTATGGGCAACTCCCGTAGAGCGCTTGCCGTGATCCGATCTTGTCGTGGAGGCGTTCGGCTTTGACCTGGGCAACGGCAGGTTCCTGACGATCTGCGGTATCGAGCGCCGTCAGCTAACCATTGATGCTGGACTCGATCTCAGCCATTCGCCTTTGCAGCTTGGCGCTGGTGAAGTTGCGGTCACGATTGTTGACCGCCTTGAACTTGCTGCCATCGATGGCCACAAGCGCTTCCGCGAATAGGCCAAGCTACCGGCACAGCCCTACGAACTGCCGGCAGACGCCGCGGATTGCCTCGCCGTTATCCTTGCGGAAATTGGCGATGATCTTGAAGTCCGGTATCCGACGTCCGGTCAGCCACATCAATTCGACCTTGCGCTGGGCCTCTGGCTCAAGACGGCGGCGGGACTGGATGCGGTGGAGATAATCGTAGATGTAGATCTTCAGGAGGTCGGCAGGGTGGTCGGCCGGTCTGCCAGTTTGCGCCGGGACGACACCGTCGAAACCCAGCGTGCCGAGGTCGAGTTCATCGACGAACACATCGACCACCCGCACCGGGTTGGTGTCCGCTGCGTAGTCAACCTGGCTCTCGGGAAGCAGCGTGCTTTGGCCTTGACGCTGCTCTCCCTGGATAAAACGCTTCATGGGCCAGGAGCAGCCACCAAGCTCCTTCAATGACTCCTTGCGCAAATTTCCAGAACCAGCTTTCGAAGCCATCGATGAGCTGGGTCAGCACTGAATCGCGGATGCCAAAGCAATGAAACGGTGAACTCCGGAGTACGGACTGGAAGCGGAAAGCTGTACATCCCCTGGCGCAAATTCGCAGTATGGCGTTCGGGAACGCTGGCGATCAGGTCGGATCCACGAGCCAAACCCAGAGCAGTCGAAAAGCCGCCAACGATCGTGACAATCTTTCGCTCAAATCCAAGTGGCAGCAACGCGTCATCAATAGGACCTTTGTCACCTCCCTCTCGCGACACGAAGATATGCTTGCCTGCAGCATACTTCGCCGGTGTGATCTTCCCTCGGCTCAGTGGATGCCCGGATCGCACAACGCCAATGTAATTGTCTCGGAACAACGCTTGTCCCCGTAGCTCTGGAGCGGTCGACAGCTCTACAACACCGGTTTCCAGATCAACAACCCCATCGCGAAGTGGCTTGCTGTCTTTGTCTGGCTTCTGCAAAAAGCACAGCCGCACTCCAGGAGCCTCTTCCCCGATGCGCGCGATAAGCTCCGGCCCAAAACACTCCGCAAAGCCTTCGCTGGTCCTTAGCGTGAACGTCCTGGAGAGTTGTTTGAGGTCGAGTATTTCTGCGGGACGCAAAACCTCCTGCACATCCCGTACGAGTTGACTGACCCGGTCACGGAGCTCCATCGCTCTGGGGGTGGGGACGAGCCCCCTGCCCGCCCTGACTAAAAGTGGATCGCCAGTTGTCTCTCGCAATCGCGAAAGTGCTCGGCTCATCGCCGACGGGCTAAGCCGCAAGCGTTTGGCTGCACGAGCAACACTCCCCTCAGCGAGCACTGCATCAAGAGTAATGAGCAAATTGAAATCTGGAGTCGGCATGCGTTGATGATAGCTCAGCCTGCTGGTGACATAGCGTCAAACGCATCAATAAAGTGCAAATGGTGCGTCTTCCGCCATATCCAAGCACTACTTACAGTCCGATCTATCGGCACATCCGTACCGAACAGGATCGGGAGAGAATGTATGAATTCGTTGGAAAAATTTGTTGGCGGAGTCAGGTCGATTTGGGGAGCTCTCAGCTCTGAAGTGGTTGCAGGCTGCCAGCAGCAACTGGATGAACTCTTGAAGACTCCGCTCACGGAGCAGTGGCTGGCGGCATTGCACCTGGAAGCATTGGCTCAACAGGAAATGTACAGAGATCCGACTAATGGATTTGTGCTGCTGGCGCACACTGAGCCTGAAGGGCTCTACAGACCACCGCATGATCATGGCAGGGGATGGGTCATCTATGCGGTTCAGCAAGGTGAGATCGAAATGGGGACCTATGCCCGAATCGAGGACCAGGACGGCAGGGTGAAACTCGTGAAGCGGGGCTCCACTCTGGTCCGCCCCGGTCAGACTCAGGTGTACCTGCCCGGAGACATTCACGATACACGCTGTATTTCAGGGCCTGCGCTGTTATTCCGCTTTACAGATCGGGATCTGAAGAAGGAGGACAAAGAGGCCCATAGGCTGACGAGGTATGTAGAGCAGGACGGCGTCTGGATCCCAGGGGCGAGGCTGTGAGCCCCCGCCTGGTTAAAGCCATGGAGCTCCGGTTGCCTCCGGAGCCCATTCGCTCTTGCGAAAAGCCTGAACCGATATCGCCTGTGCGACGCCCTTCAGTGCATGCCGCTGACGCGCTGTCAGGTCTGCCTGAGCCAAGGCATGCCATTGCTATCGGCTCCGTGCTGGCTGCCATGGTGCTAGTGGTGCTGAACACGGCGGTAGCAAACGTCGCCCTACCAACGATCGCCGAAGCGCTGCAAGTGACGCCTGCCATGTCCATCTGGATCGTCACGGCTCACCAGGCAGCCCTCCTGATGGCTTTGCTGCCGTGTGCGGCGCTCGGAGAAAGTCTTGGTTATCGACGGGTATTCAGGTGGGGAGTTGCGCTGTTCACAGGCGCCACCTTGATGTGCGCATTGGCGCCGTCCCTGTCTTGGCTTATCGCTGCCCGTTTCCTTCAGGGGCTTGGAGGGTCGGCCGTCATGGCTCTCGGGATTGCACTGCTTCGTCTAGAGGTGCCGCATCGGCAGCTAGGTGCCGCTATCGGCTGGAATGCCCTTGCTGTTGCTCTGTCATCGGCTACCGGCCCGGCAATCGGCGCGGCGATACTCTCAATGACAAGCTGGCCTTGGCTCTTCGCTGCCCACCTCCCCTTAGGGGTGTTGGTGCTTCTGTCTACCAGTGCGCTAGCTGACGTCAAGGGCACTGCTCGTCGAACAGATCTGTTGAGCGTCGTGTTGAATGCCGGAGCCTTTGCGTCGTTGGTCATTGCTGCCGGGCTCTTGGCAGACAGGCCCCTTCTGGCTGGCGCGCTGCTCGCCATATCAGCCATTCAACTGATTTTGCTGGTGAGGCGAGAAATGCCAAAGGAAGCACCACTGATCCCGCTTGACTTGCTCAGATCCAATTCATTCTGCGTTTCAGTGATCGCCTCGACTTGTTGCTTTGCAGGACAGACCGCAGGGATGGTGGCGCTACCTTTTTACCTGCAGAACGGCCTTGGGCAAGAGCCTCTAATGGCCGGCCTCTATATGATTCCTTGGCCATTGACCGTTGCAATTATCGCACCGCTCGCTGGCCGCCTTGCAGACCGATGGCCGACAGCCTGGCTTTGCTCCGCAGGAGGCTTATGTCTTGCGGCCGGGCTAGGGGCCGCTTCACTGTGGCCGCTCAAGGGCATCCCCTTTCTGCTCGTACCATTCACCATGCTGTGTGGTCTCGGTTTCGGCCTGTTTAATATCGCCAACAATCGCAAGATGTTCTTATCGGCACCCATAAAGCGAAGTGGCGCTGCCGGAGGCATGCAGGGCACCGCTCGACTACTTGGACAAACCGCTGGTGCAATAATCATGACGCTGCTCTTCAACCTGCTCCCAATCGACTCTGCGCCTCAGATCGGTCTTGGTGCCGGAGCTGTTTTGACCCTGCTCGCAGCCCTGACGAGCACGCTACAAGGCAGACGGACGGAAAGCACCCATTCGGAAGTTTCATAGGCTCTTTATCGCCGCAATTTGCTCCTGCTCATGTGTTGCCGATGCCTCCTTTGGGTAAAACCCGGCCTGTCATGACTGAAGGTTAATCGCTGGCCGAGCGTCGTAGCGATGACGGGGGCACCCCCAGCAAGCGCATGAAGCTGCGCCGCATGCGCTCGACGTCGCCGAACCCACATTCAGTGGCCACGCGTTGTACCGAGTTGGCACCGTTCTCAAGCGCAGTGCGAGCGGCCTCCACGCGCAGGCGCTCCACGGCCTTGGCCGGGGTGACACCTGTCTTTGCGCGGAACTCCCGCGCGAAATGGCGCGGGCTCATGCAGGCTATGGCCGCGAGGTCTTCGACGCCATGCCGCTGTGCGAGGTGGCAGCGTACATAGTCGAGCAGCACATCGAAGCGGTCGTGCGATCCCTGCATCGTGAGCAGCGCGGAGAACTGCGACTGCCCGCCTGGCCGACGGTAGTAGACGACCAATTCCTGCGCGACGCTGCGAGCGAGTTCGTGGCCATGGTCCTCAGCAATCATTGCTATCGCGAGGTCGATGCCAGCGCTGATACCGGCACTGGTCCACACGGACTCCTCCTTGACGAAGATGCGGTCGGCGTCGAGGTGCACATTCGGGAACTGGCGCTCGAACTGCCCGGTGCGCGACCAGTGCGTAGTCGCACTGCGCCCATCGAGTACACCTGCCGCGGCGAGCAGCAGGCTGCCCGAGCACACGCTGGCAACGCGCACCTGCCGAGCCACCGCGCGGCGCACGAAATCCAGCAGGCGCTCGTCGTTCATTGCCTGGTCGACGCCATCACCACCTGAGACCAGCAAGGTGTCGATGTCGCACAGCCGTGGCAGCTGCTCGGCCTGCCAGGCCACGCGCGACGAACTGTGCACCAGACCAGGTTCGAGGGCGACCACCTGGATGGCGTAGCCCCCCGCCGCCTCGAAGGCCGCGATCGGCCCGGCAGCATCGAGCAGCTGGAAGTCCGGAAACACGAGCATTGCAACGCGGTGCGACATGGCAGGAATAGAGGTTTAGCTAGAGATTCAGCCAGCACGTTAGTCCACGGCGCTAGCCGCGTCAAAACGGCCTGCCTTCCCCCCCGTGGGAAGGGCTCTCACCGGCTTCGATCGCCGAGCCCATCTGGCTGCGCCGGGGCGTGCGGATGCCATGCGGCGCGTCGATGAATGCAACGCTGGCCACACGTCGCGGTTCGCGCATCGCGAGCAGCGCGGCCAAGGTCCCCCCATCGAGCTGCCGGCGATATGGACACGCTTGAGGCCCAGGCGCTCGAGCAACATCACGAGCCGTTGCATCTGCGCGGCATAGCCGTACGACTCGCCGGCCAAGCGGCTGTTGCCGCCGAATCCGGGAAGATCCGGAACGATGACGCGGTAACGATGGGTGAGTTGCCGATCGTAGTCGACCCAGTGGTCCTTCTCGCCGAAGATGCCGTGCAGCAAGACCACCACCTCGCCCTGGCCACCCTCCAGATAGCGCACCTCATGCGTACCCACACTCACCGTTCGTTCCGAGGGCCCGGCGACCTTGCGGTTCAGTTCCACCAGAGGCAGTTTCCACTACGCCGGAGCCCGGTAAAAAGCTGCCACGGCGCTGGTCAGCACCGCGGCGGCAAGGGGGACCACGCGTTTAAGCTTCAAAATGGGATTTCACCTGCAACTCAGCATTCATTGGGTAGCCCGTTGCGAGGCCGAGGTGATCAGGCGGTGATAGAAGGCGATCATCCCGGTGTAATTTTCGATCGAGATGCGCTCGTTGGTGCCGTGAAAACGCGACAGGTCACTCTCGGTGGCACGCACCGGTGAGAATCGGTAGATGTGGTCGGCGATTGGCAGCATGTGACGCGAGTCGGTGGCCGCTACCATCAGGCCTGGCGCAACGATGGTGCCCGGAAAGATCTCGCGGATCGTGGAGTTGATCAGGTGATAAGAATCCGACTGCGTGCCTGAGATCGGCGAGGCTTCCGAGACAACGCCCTCGCGACGCACCAGCACTGACGGGTTATCGATAACAGCATGCGTATGCTCGATCACCTCGTCCTGAGTGTCCCCTGGGAGCATGCGCACGTTCACAAATGCCTCGGCTTGTGCTGGCACCACGTTCACCTTGTTGCCCGCATGAATCACCGTCAACGCCGACGTCGTGCGTGTGAAGGCATTCGAGCTCCTGGTCTTCTCAAGCTCCCGTTTGACCAGCGGACCGAACAACCACAGATTGGAAAGCAGCACGCGCTGGACTCCGCGCATCTCGGGTGCGAGGGTGTCAAACATCTCGGCGGCCACCCCGCCTATCGCGGCCGGCATGGGGACCTGCTCAAGGCGCGCCAGCGCAGTGCTGAGCATGCCGATGGCCGTCTCGCGTGGAGGCATCGAAGCATGGCCGGGGTCGTCATGCGTGGACAGCGATAGCGTCATGATGCCCTTCTCGGCCACGCCGATCAGCGCGACCGGCTTGTCGAGGCCCTTCATCACGCCCTCAGTTATGAGCGTGCCCTCGTCCATCACGAAGTTGAGTTGGACCGACCGTGAGGCCAACAACGCGGCGATCTCTTTCGCGCCGCGACTGCCGCCGACTTCTTCGTCGTGGCCGGCCACGATGTAGATCGTCTGCTTCGGCCGGAAGCCCTGGGCCAGCAGGACTTCTATGGCCTCCAACATTGACAGCAGGTTGCCCTTATCGTCCCAGGAACCTCGGCCCCAGATGTAGCCGTCCTTGATGGTGCCCGCGAATGGATCGACAGACCAGTTCTTCTCCGTGCCCTCGGCGATGGGTACCACATCCTGGTGCGCCATCAGCATGAACGGCTTGGCCTTCGGGTCGCGCCCCTCCCACGTGTAAAGCAGGCTGTAACCTCCCACCAGTTCGCGCTTGAGCGTGCGGTGCACCCGCGGAAACATTTGCTGCAGGTGCTTGTGTAGTTTGAGGAACTCGGGCGCTGCATGGTCCGGCTTGCCGTCGTACGAAACGGTGCGCAGCCGCACCGCCGCAGCCAGCCGTTCAGCGGCTGCCAGGCCATCTATCTCGGTATGCTGCACGGCCTGTACCTCAATCTGCTTCGACTCCTTGAGAAAGGTGTTCGCCAACAGCACGAGCGCCAGGGACACCAGAGCCGCCAGTAGCCCTAGTAACGATTTCTTCAACATCAATGAGCTCCTCCACGAAACTGCTCGATTGCGGCTCACGGGTCATGCTTCGGCAGGGGGCCCGGTTTCGATGGAAGCCGCACAAGGAAGCCTACCCCGGAGATCGCCGGCACACGGCTACAGCCGTACCACCGCTTGGGCGATGCGCGCTTCGACATAAGCCACACGGTCGGCCTGCAGCGCGCTCAGGTGCTCGACCAACGCAGGGCCGGCCTTCTCGGGCGTGCCGCAGTCGAACGGCGGCTCAGGGTCGTACTCGAAGGCCAGCTGCAGTGTCTTGGCCACGTCGTCACCGGCCAACTCGGCGGCCAGGGCGAGGCCGAAGTCGATGCCAGCCGTCACCCCGCCGCCCGAGATGCGATTACGGTCGCGGACGATGCGCCGTGCCACAGGCTCCGCACCAAAGCGCGGCAGGTACTTGCGCCACATCCAGTGGCAGGCCGAGCGGTAGCCCTGCAGCAGCCCGGCGGCGCCGAGCAACAGCGCGCCATTGCACACTGAAGTGACGTAGCGCGCGCTCTCGCCGTGGCGGCGCAAGAAGTCCAGCGTCTGGCTGTCGTTGAGCTGGTCGCCGATGCCGAAGCCACCTGGCACGCACAGCACGGTCAGTGGTGGGCAGTCGGCGTAGGTTGTGGTCGGCACGATCTCGAAGCCAACGTCGGTGAGCACCGGATCGGTGGTCTTCCACACTAGATGCACCTTCGCATCCGGCACACGGCTGAGTACCTGGGCCGGCCCGGTCAGGTCGAGCTGGGTGACATAGGGGAAGAGTAGGAATCCGATGTTGATGGGGGAGTTCATCGTGGCACCTGGCGACGTAATGGGGACCGGTCCCAAGAATCGTCGCCCGGCGCAATGGCTGCAATGTCACACTTACAGCTTTTTCTGCCATCCAAACCGAACCGCACCGAACGCGTTGCCAGTATTACGGATCTCGGCGCCGACTACGAAAATGTCGTGCACCAACCCGACATAAGTTTGCCCTAGCGACGCTTGGCTCCCCGCTGCGCGAACTACAGAATGGCCGGGGCGGTAACACCCACTACCGACCGGATATATGCATGCAACCGCACTGACGGCAGGGCAGCATGAATAGCCTCGGCTTCTCCTGAGCCCGTCCAGTGTCCTTGGCTCGTGGTGTTCTGCCTCGGCTGAGGCTTACGCCGCTATAGCCCCTATCAATTCCCGCCGCCGCGGCCCGTTGCAGCCGTCTGCTTCGTTGCAGCCTGCCCGATATTGGCCAGAAGCAATGGGATGGACTCCCCCTCACTTCGGCATCTCGAGTGACAGACTGAAGGTGCGAACCAGAGTCAACCGTGAGAGGGAGTCCAGACATGAAGCTGCAGAAATCGCCATTGCTGCAGCGGTTCTTGATGATGCCCATCCAGCTTTTGCCAGCCTTGAGGTAGTCCCACATTTGCCCGAATACCTGCTCTGGCATGTCCGGGTGGCGTACCAGGTTTTTGCGGGCTTCCGATCAGTTGCTCGCGGTTGAAGCCGCTGACAGCGGCGAACTCGTCACTGCAGTAAATGATGATGCCGCGGCAATCGGTGACCGAAGTCAGATGCTGCTGGGCCGGGAAGTTGCGTTCCCGTTGGGTGATCGGCATGTTCTTGCGCATCTGTATACCTGCTAATAGCAACGCTGCGGATGTGTATGGGAGCCAGGGAATCCCAGCGTCGACAGGCCAAGGAATATCGGTGTGCAGGGTCACGTTGCTGCGTGACGCAGTCCCGGTCCGGTGCTCAAGACCCTAGGAATGACGGTTCGTCCCGACTTCGCTTTGGCTGCCAGGCCCTTTCTGTTTCGCGACGGACGCCAAAGGGCGGGTTCGTCAGAGACGGGCCGATTGCCCGCCGTCTGTTGGACTGCAGGTACTTGGGAGGCAGCCGCATCAGCGGCTGCAAGGTGGGGGGAGGTATGTCCAGTTCAGGGGACGGGTGTCAGCACCGCAACCGCCAGCTCGTCCAGATCGACGGAGGCGCGATTGAGATAAAACTCGGCACCACCGCTGCCAGCGTTACCACCACTCCTCACCTGCTGCAGTTGCGGACGTACGAACAGGTAGCTGGCCTTGACCTTCGACAACACATCGGCATGCTCGACATGGCGCGCCAGTAACGTCTCGAAACGCTGCTCGATCGTCTGGTCCAGCTCCTTTGCCTGATCTGGCGTCAGCGTCAGGCCACCCTTCCGCGGCAGCGGGTAGAGACGAACCTGATAGTCCAGCAACACCGTGGCCAGGGCCTGGCTTTGCGCCTCCAGGTCGGCGGCGGCCAGATCGGGCCCGGCACTGGCATAAGCAGCGGAGGCGGCTTGCTGCAACTGTTGCTGATGGCCGAGCAGTTGCTGGATCAGCTCCGGGTAACGCTCGCGCTCGGCCGGAGGCAGTCGATCGAGGGTTTCGAAAACTTCCTTCATGGCCCGCAGTGGCTGCACCAACGCCTCGGGCTGCCCCAGCTGTACCATGTAGGTTTCCATTATATTAAGGTGCTCGAAGGTAGCGTTTAAACCTCGCGGGTCCGGTGTGCGTTCGGCCGGATTGAAATAGACCATCGCACTGGCACACATCAATTGGCTGCGACTGAGGATTTCACTCAACTTCCCGGCGCTTCGTCCATCCCCCCAGACCAGCGGGCAAATCAGGCACAACAGGAACAGCAGCAACTTCTTTTGCATGATCCATATCCTCAATTCTTGTTGTTATGTTGGGTTGCAGCGCAAAGCCATGCAGCCCGTCCGACCGGCTCCCCATGCGTCCAGCCTCCGGCGCAACGAGGTTCATCGCGGCTCGCCAGGCCTACAACAACGGGGCATCAAGACTCCTGCACAGGTGAGAAGCTGGTCAGCCAGCTGGCGGATAGTAATCGGGACCCAAAAGGGGGGGCATACTCCAAAAGGAGGACAGATTAATTTTCGCTACTCCAATCTCACCTCATACGCCACGCATCTCCATGCGCCATGCGCCATGCGCCATGCGCGCAGATAAAAAAAGCAGAAAATTAATCTGTCCACGTTGCCCTGGTCAGGCTTGTACGCTCGCCAAGCCCATCGGCCAGGAGTCCGCCTCCAGGCGCGACACCTTGGCGAACACGGCCACCAATTCCTCGAAACGTCGCTCCGTCATGCTGCCCACCGCCAGTTCGCCGAGGTGTTTGCGTGCCGCTGCGGCCACGCCCTGATACACCTAGCCCACGTACTCGCCAATCCACTCGCGGTCGGGAAGATCACCCAGCGCCGCAACACCGTCGGGCGTCAGGTTGCGACCCAAAGCGAACTGTGGGTGGCGAATGGTCGCGTGTACATCGAAGTGTCTCTTGCGGCGATAGCTGATCATCGTGCCCCAAGTAGCGCTGTAGGCCCCGCGGGGGGCGTGCACGCACGTGCGCATTGCCTACTCAGCTAAGTTGGCTGGATATATAGTGCGTGCCCACCCTTCATGCCCACCAAGCAGCGCAACTCGGCACGGCATTGCGAGCGTTCCGAATGTGCGACTGGAAGGACACCCGACAATGCATCCGAAGAACCTCGATGGAGCCACCGATGAAACGCTGCTGCTCGCGGAGCTAAAGCGCTTATTGAAGGATCGCAATATCCGCTATTGCGATATCGCCGAGCAGCTGAGCGTGAGCGAGACAACCATCAAGCGCAAGTTGACCGGGCATGGTCTGAGCGTCGCGATGCTCGAGTCGGTTTGTTCCATTGCAGGCGTCCGCCTCATCGATCTTGCCGAGCTGGCGGCGCGACGCAGCGATACCAAGATTCATGCGTTGAGCATCGAGCAGGAGCAGGGATTGGCCGACGCCCCGTTCACGGCGTTCATCTTCCTACTGTTGCGCTATGACTGGACACCCCGGGAGATACAACAGGAGTTCGAGCTAGACGAGCCGGGCATCTTCCTTCATTTGCGGCGACTCGAAAAACTCCGTTTGCTCGACTTGTTTCCCGGCAACCGTGTCCGTCTGCTGACTGTGCGGCATCCGGAGTGGATTCCGGGAGGCCCGTTGCGACGGGCAGTGGACGATGCGATGCGCCGGCATTTTGAAACGATGGATTTCCACGACCCGCAGTCGCTTTGGCAGCTCGAAACCGTCAAGTTGTCGCGCGGATCAATAGACCAGTTGCGCCAGATGATGGCGTCGCTTTCACAGCGCATGCGAGAACTCGCGACCGACGACCGCTCCCTGCCTGCCGGGCAGACAGACTGGTACAGCATGCTTTACATGGCTCGCCTTACCGATCCCCGAATCTTCTGGGCCAAGTGACACCGGCCGTGGTGCTGCCATTCGTGCGGCGTACCGCAATGCGCCACCGAAAAGTATCACCTTGAGATACTTTATCGAAAGCTCACTATTGGGCGGTTATTGCAGGATCTTCCGCTGATACTTTTCCTCAACGACAACGTGTCGATATACCGAGGACAGGAGAGGCAAAGATGAGCAAGAGCGGATTCCCAGATGGCGCCACATTGGTTTTTGGCGGTAGCGGTGGCATCGGACAAGGCGTTGCCGTTGAGTTCGCCCGCGCTGGAGTACCGGTCGCAGTCGGCTACCGGAGCAAGGCCGACGTGGCACAGCGTGTCGCCGACCAGATCCGGGAAGAGGGCGTCAACGCGAGTACCCACCAGGTCGACGTAACCGATGCCGCCCAGGTCAAGGCAACGCTGGATGCAGCCATTGAAGCCCACGGCCGCGTGCACACCATCGTCTGGGCGGCTGGCCCTTTCGTGAACCAGCGCCATATCAGCGAAATGAGCCGTGACGACTGGCGGCGCGCCATCGATGTCGAAGTCATGGGGTTCTTCAATGCCGCCAAGGCTGCGCTGCCACATCTGCGCGCCTCGGGGGGCGGTTCGTTCGTTACGCTGGGCTCTGCCGGCCATTTGCGCTGGCCGGATCGCGACGGCTTGTCGGTCGCGCCGAAGGCCACCAATGAATCGCTTGTAAAGGGCCTCGCCCGCGAGGAGGGCCGCCACAACATCCGTGCGAATTCCATTCTGGTCGGTGTCATTGAGGCCGGCATGTTCCCGCAGCTCCTGGAGCAGGGTCAGTTCAACCAGAAGTGGATCGACGAAACGATGAAGATGCTTGCACTCAAGCGCTGGGGCAAGCCCGAGGAAATCGGTCGTGCCGCCGTGTTCCTGGCATCCGACAACGCGGGCTACATCACTGGGCAGCAACTGAACGTGTCAGGCGGATACGGCATCTAGGGCATTGGTGATGACGCACATTGCGTGGCGAGGCCGCCAGCTGCGCAATGGCGCCGGTGTACCAAACCAAGGTTGGACCGCTGACGGATCGGTATACCCGTAGCTGGCATTGCCTCGAGCTTGCGACGAATGAATCGCTCCCAATTTCGTAAACACCTCCAAGTCTCAAAATGAGGCCCATTAAGAGGTGTAGTCTGTTCACTCAGTCCGGGACAGACCAGGCCCTGGATGGCGCGTCATTAGGTGCCAGTGCTTTGAGTTGAGCTTTCATCAGGGACACGATCATCAGCGCCTGGTTGGAGCCCAGCAACTTGTCCAGGTGGACCTGCTGCTCGAGCTGGCGCAGATTTTCCGGATTGCGCAGCAATAGCCAACGCGCCTGCTTGATGCCCGTCGCGTCGGTTTGCCATGCTGGCGACGGTTCACCGGACCTCACGAATCAAGCTGCAGGAACAGGCTGGCCTGATGAGTCAGCAGAATATCCAGCAGAGTTGCCGTCGCCGGTGACTTGTAACCCTCGGAGCGATAGCTCACCCCGATTGCCCGAGTCATGGTGGTTTCTGCCAGAGGGATTTCCCGCAGACTGGCTTCCGCCTTCCCACCTAACAGGTGTTCACGTGCAATGAAGCTGAGTAAGTCAGTACGGGCAATCAAACGTGGCATCAAGGAAATCGACGAGCTTTCCACCTGCACCATGGGTGTCGGCAGTTGCCGGCTGATGAAGGCATTGTCGATCCACTTGCGCGCACTGGCTGAGAGAGGCGGTAGCACCCAGCGGTAACGGCACAGCTCGCGCTGGCTGATAGGCCCGCTGAAAAGCGGATGATCGCGGCGTGCCACAACCACAGCTTGGTCCTCCAGCAGAGCATGGGTTTCCAGTCCCTCCACCTTGTCGACGAAGGGGCTAATGACCAGGTCTAAATTTCCCTGTAATAGCCCCTCGCGAAGCACATCATCCATCCCAACTGTAAGCGTCAATGTCACATTGGGAACGAGGCTCAGCAGTGTCGCTGTGAGCTGCGGCAGCAGATATTCGGCCATAGAGACTGCACAGCCCAGTCGAATATTTCCTACCAAACCATTGGCGAAGTCGCGTACCTCACGGCGCGTCTCATCAACGCTGTGCCGTAACTGACGGCTTCGCTCCAGGAGCAAATGCCCCGCAGGGGTCAGCTTGATGCGTCGGCCATCACGCTGGAACAAACTGGCTCCAAGGGATTCTTCTAGGCGTTGAATGCTCTTGGTTAGAGCAGGTTGGCTACGACACAGGCGCTCCGCAGCACGGCCTAGGTGGCCAAGCTCAGCAATGATCTCGAAATAGGAAAGGTCACGCAGATCCATAATCGATAACTCTGAATTATCGGTTCATCACAATTAGAAAATAGACTTGATGAATCAGCACCAGAATACTGCCGTTGCGCGTTGGACACACCCTGCCCCACTGCGCGTACGGAGAATCGCCTTGCCTACCCTTCCCCCTCTCGACTCCATTGCCCTTATGCGGCAGTGGCTGCTTCTACTCGTTCTTGCGGTAATCGCTGGCCAAGGGCTGCGACTGATCGGAATGCCAGCTGCCGACTTCCTCGGCTCCATGCTGGTAGCCATTGGACTTGGCGTGCGGGGGGCGCACATCCGCGTACCAGCGCTCGCTTTCAAGTTCGGTCAGGGTTGCATCGGCTTGCTGGTGGCTCATTCACTGAGTGCCGAAACGCTTGCCAGCATTGCTCATGATTGGCCTGTTATGCTGCTGGCCACCGCGATAACGGTGGTTATGAGCTTGATCGTCGCGCTTTTCCTCGTTCGCTACGGTGACCTACCGGGTAGCGCAGCGGCCTGGGGCCTGTCTCCCGGGGCGGCGTCCGCCATGGTGGCTATGGCCGAGGATCACGGAGCAGACTCCCGAGTGGTCGCCACTATGCAATACGTGCGAGTGGTCTGCGTCGTGCTAATAGGTGCAGTCGTCAGCCACGCCCTCGGTAGCGAAATTACTTCCCTCGAGATCCCGACTGGCACAGCTTCCCTCGGCTTCGCTATGCCTGCCAACGGCATCCTCACTATCCTTGTTCTGATCGGCAGTGTGTTGATCGGTGCTCGCTTCCCAGCAGGCGCTCTGCTCGTTCCGCTACTGGCTGGGGCGGTGATGCAATTGGGCGGTGTATTCATCATCGACCTGCCACAGTGGCTGTTGTGCTTGGCCTACGGCGCCCTTGGTTGCTACGTGGGATTACGATTCGATCGCGAGACCTTCGACTTCGTCGTCCGCCGGCTTCCCGCCATGCTCCTCAGCGCACTTGCTCTGATTGCTCTTTGCGCCCTGTCCGCACTTTTCATTGCGAAACTGCTGGGCAAGGACTTCCTCTCCGTTTATCTCGCCACCAGCCCGGGAGGGCTGGATTCCATGGCAATCATTGCTCTGGATACCGAGGCGGATGTCGGTCTGGTGATGGCCATGCAGACCATGCGCCTATTCGGCGTCATTCTGGTCGGCCCATGCCTAGCGCGACAGATCATCCGCCTGTCCCGATGAGCGCACCGTCAAATGCTTAGATTGATGGCGCCAGTAAGCAGGGCCACAAGAGTCATCACCAAGGAAGTCAGCATTGCCCACTTCCAGGCGAATCTCTGGAAGTCGCCGATATCACGATCCAGCATCCCCACCAGCAACAGTGTCGAAGCTACCAGGGGGCTCATCAGGTGCATCGGCTGGCCGAGGATCGATGCGCGGGCGATTTCTACCGGATCGATGCCATAGGCGGCAGCTGCCTGGGCGAGGATCGGCACTATCCCGAAATAGTAAGCGTCGTTGGACAGCACGAACGTCAATGGCATGCTGGTAATTGCCACCACGAGCGGAAAGAAGCGCCCCCAGGATGTCGGAATCATCTCCACCAGTGTATTAGCCAGGGAGTCCACCATCTTGGTGCCAGAGAAGATCCCAGCGAACACGCCAGCGGCGAACACCAGTAGCACCACAGTCAGGGCATTGCCCGAATGGGACAGGATGCGCTCCTTCTGCTCTTCCAAGCGCGGGTAGTTGATCATCAACGCCACCACGAAACCGAGCATGAACAGGACCGCCGCGTTCATCACGCCGATCACCAGCGCAGCCATCAATGCAATTACCAGCAGCAAGTTGAGCAACAGCAACCGTGGCCGCTTGTGCGGACTGTCGGCCAGGATGGCCTTGATGTAGCAGTCATTACCGCCGATCTTAAGGTGAGTGTTGCCGATCCGTTTCAGTTCTTTTCGCCCAAGAATCCAGGCCGTGAACACCACCCACAGTGCGCCGCCGGCCATGGTCGGCACCATGGGTATGAAGTACTCGCTGGCGTCCAGCCCGAGTACGGCAATTGCACGGGTGGCCGGACCGCCCCAAGGGGTCATGCCGCTCATGACGCTGAGTGAAAGCATGGCGAGGCACGCGAGAATCAGTGGGTTCATGCCGATGCGCTTGTACAGCGGCCACATGGCGGCCACGGTGATCATGTAAGTGGTCGTGCCATCACCGTCGAGCGCCACCATCAATGACAGCACGGCGGTGCCGATGGCGATCTTCACCGGGTTGCCGTTGACGGTCTGCAGAATGCGGCGGATCAGCGGGTCGAATAACCCGGAATCGATCATGATGCCGAAGAACATAATGGCGAACAGCAGCAATGCCGCCGATGGAGCCACGGTCTTGATGCCGTCCAGCATCAACTTGCCGAGGTCGGGAGCGAAGCCGCCAAGAACTCCGAAGACGATGGGAACCACTGTCAGGGCCACTACCGGGGATAGGCGTTTGGTCATGATCAGGTAGGTAAACATGACTACCATGGACAAACCGAGCAGAGAAAGCATGGCGTTGGACTCTTGTAATTATGGGGTTCCCCCCTCGCGAAACCTCCCCAGTTGAACTGCGGTGATCGCGAAGGTGCTCATTCGCCGGGGCGCACAGACGCCCCGGAGGCCACAACTTGAACGGATGGCCGGTTCCGATACTTTCCAGGTGAGGGACCAGACCTCTGCGGCGCTTAACCCGAGGTCTGCTGGATGTGGACGCGCTACTCGCTGCCGAGATTGACTTTTTCTGACTGGCGCTTTTCGATTGCGAACTTCAGCAGCGCGGCGCTGCGAAATATCCCGTGTGCAAACTTGCCGTAAGGCAGTGTCAGGAAGAACGCCATCACGCTTCCCAAATGGATAGCGAGGAGGATTGCCATTGCAGGGCTATCGCGACCAACCAATAGGGCCAGGCCGGTGAGACTCACAAGCAGCAACAGCACGATGAAGCCACGATCCATTGGTTGCTGGGTGATGTCGCCCTGGAGCGGGTCACGGCGATAATTGAGCACCAGAAGGCCGGCGGGCCCGATCAGCAAGCCGACACCACCCAATGTGCCAAGCACCACTGGGAGACTCAGCACCGAATAAGGAGCCACTTTACCTAGCAAGTAGTGATAGCCGGTGGCGACACCTGTAGCGGCGAAGCACAGCATGAAACCGTAGAACGTCAGATGGTGGAAACGACGACGCCAGAGCGTGTATCGATCACTTTCATTGTTGCAGCCCTGTCCATGTCCACCATCCAGGTACTTGAGGGTAAGCACGGCCGCTGAAGCTTCACGGACTGCACCAGGTTGTGTTTCCACTGGGCCGGAGGCAGGTGTCACATTGCGCCAGAAGCGGCGCACCGCCACTGCCAAGGCAAGCACCGCCCCACCGAACACGCCACCGAACATCCACGCCAGGGTGTTATGCGGGAACACTGCGTAGAAGTCACCTTTGAGGCTGCCCGGAAGCAGCGTGCCCTTCATCACCAGGGTCAGTACCAAGAACAGCGAGAGCCCAACCGCCAGCGCAACAGCAAGGAATGTACCGTTGTGTCGGTACAAGCGACCAAACAGGCTGGGCCAGGCGTAGTCACCGTAGGTCTGCACGCGCACCTTGGCCATCGCCTGCGGCACGTTGACCGCGAACTCATGGGGTGCTGCGTACTGGCAAGCATGCAGGCACGCGCCACAGTTGTGGCAGAGGTTAGCCAGGTAATGAATATCGGCCTTGGAGAAGTCCAGCCGGCGCGTCATGGCCGGGAATACGGCGCAGAAGCCCTCGCAATAACGACAGGCGTTGCAGATTCGCATCTGTCGGTCCACTTCGCTCTCGTCAATGTTGAGCAGCGGAATCAACTGGCGGCTCGCCTCTGCGGGATCGACTAATCGTGGTTCAGGCAGTTGCGCAGTCATGTTCGTTCTCTCTGGAAGTGGTTCGGTAGCCAGCAGCCATTGCCGCACTGGTACCCGCTATCCGGCCGAATGCGGTGCCAATGGACATGCCAACGCCCGCGGTGTAGCCCTTGCCAAGGACATTGCCGGCCATCATTTCTCCCGCTACGAAGAGATTTGGGCTGGGTTTTCCGTCGAAGTGCACGGTGGCTGTCTCATCGGTGCGTAACCCGAGGTAGGTGAAGGTCACCCCTGGACGCAGCGGATAGCCGTAATACGGCGGCGAGTCGAGCGGCCGCGCCCAATGAGTTTTGGCAGGTTGGATGCCCTCGGTATGGCAGTCATCCAGGCTGGTGTGGTCGAAGGTCCCGACCCGGCAGGCTCGGTTGTAGGCTTCTACAGTGGCAACGAAGGTAGCTTCGGGCAGCCCAAGCTGGCGTGCCAGTTCATCCAGGGTGTTGGCTGTGGTGCCGGGGAATACTGGCGGCATGAAGCGTCCCAATGCCTTCTGGTCGATGATGGAAAAGCCCACCTGCCCCGGTTGCTGAGCGACCAGACGTCCCCAGATGGCGTAACGCTTAGGCCAGAAATCCTCGCCTTCGTCATAGAAGCGCTCGCCATTGCGGTTGACTACCACACCCAGCGATACGCAATCGATCCGGGTGCAAATGCCTCCGTCGTAGAGCGGCGCGCGAGCATCGATGGCTACCATGTGGGCTTGAGTTGGATCGCCGATAGTATCGGCCCCCTGCCCCATCAGTTCGCGCAGCAGTACCCCATTGTTGAATCGGGTACCCCGAACCAGGAAATTTTCCGCCGGCCATTCGCCTCGCTCATTCTGGCCCCAGGCTTCGCGTAGCCATTCGCGATTGGATTCGAAGCCACCGGCAGCCAGAACACAGGTCCTGGCCTCAAGGCGCTCAGCAGGCAGGCGTCGGCCGTCCACCTCACGCTCACCGATGTGCGCGGCGATGAAGCGGCCACCTTTAACCTCGACGCGAGCCACGGGCGAGTCGTAGCGAATCTCGACGCCCAGCTTTTCAGCGCTGCGGTAGTAGGCGTTCACCAAGGCCTTGCCTCCGCCCATGAAGAAGGCGTTGGTTCGAGCCGTGTGCAGAGCTCCAGACAATGAGGGCTGAAAGTGCACTCCATGGCGACGCATCCAACCTCGGCAGTTGGAGGACGCACGAATTACCAAGCGCGCCAGCTTCTCATTGGTCAGGCCACCCGTGACCTTGAGCAGATCCTGCCAGAACTCCTCTTCGGGATAGGCATCCACCAGCACGTCCTGCGGCGCATCGTGCATGCAGCGCAGGTTGCGGGTGTGTTGCGAGTTACCACCGCGCCAGGCCCGCGGCGCCGCCTCCAGCAGCAGTACGCTGGCGCCAGCTTCTCGAGCCATCAGCGCCGCACACAGCGCCGCGTTGCCGCCCCCTATGACGAGGACATCGATCATCTTCCCTCCTCTGAGCGAGGAGTCGGAAGTTAAGCTGCTCCCCGCAATGGCGAGGACTTTAGAGCGGGGGCGTTTGGCCCGAAACGCGCTGCGGCTGTGCAGGTATTTAGTTTTTCTAAAGATCTACGAACACAAAAGCCGTGCGCCCGGCCATTGGCCACACGTGACCAGATCACGAGCCACATCCAAGAGGACAATACGAGTGGCCAGGGCAGCCGGGGACAGCTCATCGTCCGACAGACTGACCAGCAGATTGCGCCGCTCTGCGTCCACGTCAGCAATCGGGAGAACCCTGAGACCCGCCTGCAACGAACGCGCCACCGTTGCACCAGGCTGAATCGTCGCGGCGTGACCAGCGATAACCGCATCCATCAATAGTGACAGGCCATCAATCTCCATGATTACCCGCGGCTCATGTCCGATACGTTCGAAAGCGGCATTGAGCGTGGTACGCAGGCCGTGCTGTTGGCTGGGCAATACCAACGGCAACTCATCGAGTTCAGCCAATGACAGCTCCTCACCCCATTCGGGTCGAACCAGTTTGGGCGGCACAATGACGAACAGGCGCTCCTGCAGCAGCGGGCGAATACTCAGGCGAGGCCCCACTTCTGACTGGAACAGTACCGCCAAGTCCAGATGACGCGCGTTCAACTGGCTAACCAGGTACCCCGATAGCATCTCGACCAGATGCAGGCGCACCTGCGGATAGCGCTCACGCATGGCGGCAATCAGCGGCAATGCGAGGACCGAAGCTGTAGTCGGTGCCAGGCCGACGCTGGTATAGCCGCTCATACGGCCACTCTGGGCTGCTAGTACGGCGTGCTCTGCTTGACGCAGGGTAAGGCGTGCATGGTGTTCGAAGGCAAGGCCAGCCGCAGTTGGGGAGACACCTGTAGTGGTGCGGTTCAGCAGCCGCGTGGAGAGTTCGCTCTCCAGCTTGCTGAGCTGTTGGCTCAGGGCCGAGGTGCCAACCCCCAATTCCAGCGCTGCGCGTCCCAGACTGCCATGTTCCAGGACACTGAGGTAGTAACGCAGCTGACGCAGTTCCATACAGGACCTCGGCGATGGGTAGAGGGCAGGATGGTAGCCGGATTGCTAGCACTACTGCAGCTTGGATCCCACTCCATACCTGGCTAGCACCGAGATCCAGCAGGCGCGTCGTTTGACTAATTGGCCAGCGCTGATGCTCGCGCACGCAGCAATAGACCAACGCCCATCACCAAGGCAGCGCCACAAGCTGCAGCCAGGTGCTTCGACCAGACATCGTTCGAAACCCAGCTCGCCACGGCGATGTCGGTTACAGCCATACCTCCGGCAATCCAGCCCAGTAAGCCACCACCCAGCGGTACAACCTGCGGGAAGCGATCCATCAGCTTGAGCACCAGTTGGCTGCCCCAGACGATTATCGGGATGCTGATCAGCACACCCAGACTGACCAGGAACAGGTTGCCGCCCGCGGCGCCGGCCACGGCGAGCACGTTGTCCAGACTCATCACTGCATCAGCGACGATGATGGTCTTGATCGCCGCAAGAAAGCTCGCCCCGGCCTTCACCTCATGGGCTTCCTCCGGTTCAGGCAACAACAGCTTGATGCCGATCCACAGCAACAGCGCCGCCCCCACCAGCTTCAGGTACGGCAGGGCCAGCAGTTGCATGGCGAAGAACAGCAATGCAATGCGCAACAAGATCGCGCCTGCCACGCCACCGACGATGGCCTGGCGTCGTTGTTCCTCGGGCAGGTGCCGACAGGCCAGTGCGATGACCACGGCGTTATCACCACCCAGCAAGATGTCGATGGCGATAATCTGCATCAGCGCCATCCAGAAAACTGGGTCACTCAGCCACTCCATAAGTCCGTGTCTCCGCTATCGATAAAAAAATGCCAGGGGCAAAGCCCCCGGCTTCGGAACCTCTGCTGGCGCAACGGTTAGTCGAGACGGCAGGTCGGAAAGCGTGGTTTGAGAAAGAAGGGCCCGCGGGCCTTGTGAGCACGCGGGCGCGGCGCCCGCTCTTCTAAGCGCCACTTCGGGCTGGTAAGCCCGCATTCGAGACCTACCAGAGCGCGATGTCGTAGGTGAAATACAGGCGATTGTTGTCGCGGCCCCGGCTGTAGCTGGAGCGATAGGCGATGTTGCGCAGCTTCACACCAAGCCCCTTGAGAGCCCCCTGCTGCACCACGTAGGCAAGATCAATATCCCGCTCCCACTCGTGGGCGTTCACTTCGCTGCCGCGCAGTTCGGTCGTGCCATCCTGGCCTTTGAAATAGCGAACGCCAACAGTCAGTCCGGGCGCCCCGATGGCAGCAAAGTCGTACGCGTAACCGAGCATCCAGGTGCGCTCGTCCTCCTCGACGAACTTGCCAACACCGGCGTTGCTAAAGCTGTACACCGTGGCGCCATTGACGAATGGAAGGCCACCTTCGCCATTCAGTTGCTGGTAGCCTGCGCTCACAGCATGGCCCTTCCGGGTGTAGGTCAGCAGTCCGCTGTACATGTCGTTGTCCAGTTCGCCATTGCGCGCCTCTCCCGCATCCTGGCTGTGGAAGTAGCGCAAGTCGCTGAGCAAGGTGCCTGCACCGAGCGCAAGGCTGTGCACCAAACCGACATAGTGCTGTTGGTAAAACTCCTCCAGCTCGCCGTAGTAGTAACTGAGCGTCAGCGTCTTGCGAGCTTTGTAGTCGGCACCGGCAAACCAGAACCCCTCACCGTCGTCGCCTGCGTAACCATCGGCAGTGATCGAATGGTTGCCACTGGAATCGCGCATGCGGAATTCGTCGAAGTAACCACCGGTGAGGCTAAGGTCGGCAATTTCGGTGCTGGTGACCTGAGTGCCTTCGAAGGTCTGCGGCAGCAGGCGCGCATCGTTGCGGACCAGAACCGGCAGCTTGGGCTGATGCGTGCCGTGCTTGAGTGTGGTACCGGAGAAGCGCGCTTTGGCGGTGAGTCCCAAGCTGGAAAAATCGTCGGCGGCACGACCGTCGCCATGCACGGGCAGCAGGTTGGTACCAGCTCGGCCGCGGCCGGAGTCCAGTTTCACGCCAAGCAATCCCAACGCGTCGAGGCCAAATCCCACCGTCCCTTCGGTGTAGCCGGATTGAGCATCGAGCAGGAACCCTTGTGCCCATTCCTCGCGCTTGGACTGTGCGCTGGCGGCAGCGCGAGCGGACATGCCCGACTCGTCCTTGAAGTCGTCGTTGAAGTAGATGTTGCGCAGTTGCAATGTTGCCTTGCTGTCGTCGAAGAACCCTGCGGCCCCAACATCAGGAGCAATGCAGGCGGCCAGACAGGCCAGGGATGCGCCGGGCAAGTGGCGCGCTAATGCGAACATGATCTTCACCTCTAAGTCTTTCCGGGCGAACCCGGCCCGCAGGCCATTCAGGTGGCCCGCAGCAGAAGTTGGTCAGGGCGCGCCCGAGTGACGGGCTACGAAGTCAAGCGAACAGGCTGATGGCGCCGGTCAGGAGGGCCAGCACGGTGATGACCAGGGAAGTCAGGATCGCCCACTTGTAGGTGAAGCGCTGGAAATCACCGATATCGCGATCGACCATGCCCACCAGCAGCAGAGTGGAGGCCACCAGCGGGCTCATCAGGTGCACCGGTTGGCCAAGGATGGACGCACGGGCGATTTCCACCGGGTCGATACCATAGGCGGCAGCCGCCTGGGCGAGGATGGGTACCATGCCGAAGTAGTAGGCGTCATTGGACAGCACGAAGGTCAGCGGCATGCTGGTGATGGCCACCACCAGCGGGAAAAAGCTGCCCCACGAGGTCGGGATCATCTCTACCAGGGAGTTGGCCAGGGAATCCACCATCTTGGTGCCGGAGAATATGCCGGCGAATACCCCGGCGGCGAACACCAGCAGCACCACGGTCATGGCGTTGCCCGAGTGGGCGAGGATCCGTTCCTTCTGAAGGTCCAGCTGCGGGTAGTTGATCATCAAGGCCACGACGAAGCCGAGCATGAACAGCACCGCCGCGTTCATCAGCCCTGCCACCAGAGCGACCATTACCGCGATTACCAGCAGCAGATTCAGCCAGATCAGCTTCGGTCGCTTGTTCGGGTTATCGGCCAGGATGGCCTTGATGTAACAGTCGTCACCGCCGGTTTTCAGGTGGGTGTTGCCGATCCGTTTCAGTTCTTTTCGCCCCAGAATGTAGGCGGTGAACACCACCCAAAGAGCCCCGCCCGCCATAGTCGGGAGCATCGGAATGAAGTACTCGCTGGCGTCCAGCCCGAGTACGGCAATTGCACGGGTGGCCGGACCGCCCCAGGGGCTCATGCCGCTCATGATGCTCAGCGACAGCATGGATATGCAGGCGAGGATCAGTGGGTTCATACCGATGCGCTTGTATAGCGGCAGCATGGCGGCCACGGTGATCATGTAGGTGGTGGTGCCGTCACCGTCGAGGGCCACCAGCAGCGACAGCACGGCGGTGCCCATGGCAATCTTCACCGGATTGCCGTTGACGGTCTGCAGGATGCGGCGGATCAACGGGTCGAACAGCCCGGAGTCGATCATGATGCCGAAGAACAGGATGGCGAAAAGCAAAAGCGCTGCCGAGGGCGCCACCGTCTTCAGGCCGTCGAGCATCATCTTGCCGAGCTCCGGCGCGAAGCCGCCGATCAGGGCGAAGACGATGGGCACCACTGTCAGGGCCACTACCGGGGACAGGCGTTTGGTCATGATCAGATAGGTGAACACGACCACCATGGACAAACCGAGCAGAGAAAGCATGGCGTTGGACTCTTGTAATTATGGGTTCCAGCTCCATTTGGGCGTACAAGCCGCCGCACATGAAGCCGCTAATCGCCAGGGCGTGCAAGCGCCCCGCCCAACCTCACGACGAGCGTAGGCGGCCGGTAGCGGCGCAGGGGTGATGCAAGCAGAGTGAGATCAGAAGTTTCATATCAGTTACCCGTCTTGTGATTGTTGTCGGGGCGTTACGAGACGCGTGTCAGTTGAATGCGTTCAGTGGATTGCTTCAGGCATGCGGTAGTAGAGGCGGCCATCCATGATCTTGCGGGCGGTCCTTATTAACGAAACTCGCGCGATGTCCATCGGGTTGCCATTTCGCAACTCAACCCGCAGATCCAGATGACCGGATGGATGCTCGATTCGGATCGACTCCAGAGTGCCTCCGGCTTCCAGACGGCCGCTTTCCTGGACAATGCGCTGGGCTACGCTGCCGGGGACATTCACTGCCGCTCCGAGGGCAATGGCGCCGGTAACCGCCAGTGCCTTGTGGCAGCGCTGCGGCACGAAGTAACGGGCGCAAACCGTCGCCTCACCATTGACGGCCGGTGACAGCAGAATCGGTTTGGGCAACACGGACTGACTGACATCTCCCATACCCATGCGGCGACCAGCTTCGCAGCGGATACGCTCCAGGCGCTCCAGCATGGTGCTGTTGGCATCCAGCAGAGCGGGTTCGGCATGCCCATCAACACCGAGGTCGCTGGCACGAATAATCACCGTGGGAGTAGCGGCATCCAGGCAAGTAACTTCAACACCTTCAATCTGCTCAACGGCTTGGCCAGTAGGCAGCAGCGCACCAGTCTTGGCTCCGGCGACATCAAGGAAGCTCAGGCGGATACCTGCTGCAGAGCCAGGTACTCCACTGATACAGGTGTCACCCTCGTATTCCACTCGGCCCCGCGGAGTCGGTACGAAGCACTCGATGATGCGCTGAGTGTTGATATTGAACACCCGCACCCGGGTCTCCCCGTAGGTCGCCGCGACCAGACTGGTCTCGATCGCGAACGGGCCAACGGCAGAGAGCATGTTGCCGCAGTTAGGAGAGAAATCGACGCGGCGCTCGGTTACGTCTACTTGCGCGAAGAGGTAGTCCACGTCCGCATCAGGGCGATCGGAGCGGCCAACGATGGCCACCTTGCTGGTGAGGGAGTTACCACCGCCAATGCCATCGACCTGAAGGGGATGGCCGGAACCCATGAGATCGAGCAGTACCTGGGCTCGTGCTTCCTGCGATTCAGGCAGGTCGGCCATGTGAATGAAGGGGCCGCGTGAGGTGCCGCCACGCATAATCATGCAGGGGATGCTGTTCATCATTTTGGTCTAACCCGTGACCGATCCAACGATGGCTACAGCTTGTCAGCACCCTTTTAATGCTTCAAATGCAAAGATCATGATCGACTGATAGAATCCAAGCATTAATGCGCAAATCAACGCCAAGCGAGTATTTCCATGCATAGAATAGAATTTCTGGACCTCGCAGCCTTTGTACGAGTTGCTGAATCCCAGTCCTTTCAGGAAGCCGCCCAGGCACTCCATTTGTCACAGCCTGCGCTCTCCCGCCGGCTTCAGAAACTGGAAGAAACCCTTGGCGCCAAACTGCTTGAGCGCACCACCCGACGCACCTGGCTAACCGAAGTAGGCAAAGAATACCTGCCCCGCGCCCGGCGCATGTTGGAAGACTACGAGTCTTCCCTCCAGGGCATCCGAGAACTCAAGACCCATCAAAAAGGTACGGTCACCATCGCGTGCATCCCGACTGCGGCGTTCTACTTCCTGCCCAGCGTGATTCGAGTCTTCAATGAGGCGTATCCGGGCATACGGATCCGAATCCTTGACGTCAGCGCCAATGAAGGCCTTGAGCGGGTGGTAAGCGGTGACGTCGACTTTGGCATCAACATGATCAGCGCCCAGCATCCGGACGTGAGCTTCACGCCGCTCCTTCGTGACCCTTTCGTGCTTGCCATGCGCAGCGACCATCCTCTCGCCGCGCTGCCTGAGGTGAGTTGGCAAGATTTGCAGGGAGTGCGACTCATCACTGTCAGCCGGGACAGCGGCAACCGCATGTTGCTTGACAGCGCCCTATCCGGCCACGGAATTCGTCTCAACGGCTTTTATGAAGTGCAGCATCTGTCCACCTCACTCGGTCTGGTCGAATGCGGTCTTGGTGTAGCAATTTTGCCGCGTATGGCAATGCCCGATGCCGAGCATGAGAACCTCTGCTCCCGGGACCTACCTCCGCCTCACATTGAGCGCACTATCGGTCTGGTGCGTCGGGATGGCGAACCGCTGTCGAGCACCGCAGAGCTCTTTATCGAGATGCTACTCAAGCGATGGCGTGAATAAGCTTCTGCAGCAAGTTCACTTAAGCAAGAAGGGAGGCAGCTACGTCCGTTCATGGACTCCCATTCACTTCGGCATATCGACTACCTGACTTAAGGTGCGAACCAGAGTCAACCGTGAGTGGGCGTCCAGCCACATCAACTCGATGTTGCATTGCGCCTGGCGTTCGATGCGACGGCTGGACTGGATCCGATTGAGGTGGCCGCAGATGCAAATCTTCAACAGAACGGCGAGGTGGTTAGCGGGGTGACCAGTTTCGGCGGGGACCATTCCGCCGAGACCCAGCCGACCAAGGTCGAATTCATCGACGAACACATCGACCACTCGCACCGAATTGGTGTCCGCGACGTAGTCATCCAGGCTCTCGGGAAGCAACATGCCTTGGCCTTGATGCTCTCTCCGGATAAACGCTTCATGGGCCGCCCCTGCTGAGTCTGCATCCATCAGATCACAGCAAGGTCGATGCCAACGTAATGGGATGGTCACCCCCTGCCCACGCCCAAGGCTACGCTTTCGCAGGGCCTTGTATCTTGGAGACCATCGCCATGAATCCAGACGCACAGGTAGGCATTGATCCGGGCAAACACAACTTACACCTGCTCGAGACAGTTGAGATGACCCAGTCCCTGCCTGAGCGTGAGAACCCGGATCCCATAGCACCTACGAAATCCGCATCTGGGCCGTCAGGTTCTGCTGCATGAAGTCGAGGAAGCGGCGCTGGAACAGCATGGTGTGCTCGTGCGCTGCATTCTCGGCGGCATCCGCGTCTCGCGCAGCGATGGCCTCGACAATGTCCTCGTGATCTCGCCACAAGCCCGATGAGGTCGCAGCGCTGACGATGGAATCGAAATGCAGGTGCAAGAGCCGCTGTCCCTCGCCCAAAGAGTACGAGCAGCGTCGCTAACCAATTTTGTGTCGGGCTGATTGTGCCGACGCTGTTCGCACCCGCAGATCGTGATTGCGATTTGCGATCCCTCCCGGCATCGAAATGCCCACGTGCCGGGAGACCCCAGACAGATGTGACTTAGTCGAAGGCCAAAAGCCTGAGACCTCGCCGCCGCCACACTGGCGGCTTTTTATATCTAGTGCACCACGGTGTCCGCTTTCAGCTGCCAGAAGCAGACAGTGGAAATCGTCAATCTTCAGTATTCAACTGCGCGTACTGCCTGAACCAGGATGATGTTCTCTCCAATGCAGCGCTAGCCCTGAGAATCGTGTCCTCATCACCGAAGCGCCCGATCAGCTGAATACCGACAGGAATTCCCTGTTCATTCCAGTACAGCGGTACGTTGGCTGCCGGCTGGCCGGAGGCATTGATGATCGCCAGGAACATGGTGTACCTCGCCGCCTTCAGCCTGAACGTTCTGAAGTCCTCGTTCATCGACAAGGTTCCCAACTTGACGGGGAGCTGCGTGAGCGTTGGAGTCAACACCAGGTCAAAGCCGAGCATGTACTGTTCCATCACACGCGATATCTGATGAAAGCGCGCAATCGCCGCAATGTAATCCGTAGCGCGAAGTGCCTTGCCGTATTGGTAGGCATCCAGGATTGCAGGCTCCAGAAGTCTGCCCCAATGATCAATCCGCTGACTTTTGACTACGGTATCGACGGAAATGACCGCATTGGCAGCAATCACGTTGATGAGTGAGTCTACAAACCCGTCGAAATCGATTTCAGGCGGGTTGACCTCGACGACCTCGTGGCCATTCTGAACCAGTAATTGTTCAGCCCTATCCACGGCAGCCAGGCAGTCAGGGTCGACGTTGATATCGTTCCACGCCGACACCCATTTGGCCACGCGGAGCGGTCGATCGAAAGGTCTATCCAGATTCGCCAGGTACGAGGCTGGAGTTGGCGGCGCCGCGTACGGCGCCCCGGGATCAGGGCCCTTGATCGCATCGAGAACGGCGGCCGTATCCCTGACCGTCCGGGTAATCACGCCGTCCGTGGCGAGGCCTCCCCAGCCCTCCCCTCGAGCGGGCCCCATCGGCAGAAGCCCGCGCGATGGCTTCAAGCCGAATACACCGCAGCACGACGCCGGGATACGGATGGATCCGCCGCCGTCGCTTCCATGCGCAATGGGTACGACGCCCAACGCGACGGCTACTGCCGCGCCGCCGCTGGAACCGCCAGGGGATCGGGTCGCATCCCAGGGATTCAGCGTTGGGCCGCCGTACACGACTGCTTCAGTCGTGGGCGCCATGCAGAGCTCGGGAACCGTCGTCCTGGCGAAACTGAGAAAGCCGGCGGCCTCGAACCGCTCCACCAGGGTGCTATCAAAGGTGAATGGCATATCGCGGAATAGCCGCGATCCCAACGATGCAGGCAAATGCCTGGATGGAAGGCCAGAGTCCTTGAGCAGAAAAGGCAAAGCTCCAAATGGCCCGGTCAAATGCGCCGTCTTTGCGATCTTCAGGGATTCTTCAAAGCGCTGGGAGCACAGCGCATTCAAAGGCATCGCCCTCTCCTGAGCGAGCTTCACAGCGATGCTCATCAGTTCGAACGGAGAGATTTCTCCGCCGCGCAGCATGGAGGCAAGTGCGACCCCATCAAGCTTGTCATAGTCCGCTGGAGACATGGCTCCTCCTGACGAAAGCATTGCTATCGCTGATCCAACTACCTTCGCTGCTTCTCAACTCAATGCTGCCTTCACGACCAGGTCGCTCTGAACCACGGGAGTTGCTGCTATCAACGCGATAGTAACAATCTGGGGCCGTTTTCACTCCCGAACAAGCGGCAGGTGTTATCCCAGGCTTTCGAGTATTACGCTCGCCGAAAGTGCTCCCAACATGCTCGAGGGTTGGACGCCCCCATCAAGATGGAGGAGAGATCCATGAAGATCGTTGTAACGAGTGTGCTCGTTGACGACCAGGCGAAAGCATTGGCTTTCTACCGGGACGTGCTCGGTTTTGAGCTAAAGCACGACATCCCTATGGGCGAGCATCGCTGGCTTACGCTCACATCCCCCGGCGATCCCGACGGGGTTGAGTTGCTGCTGGAGCCCGACGTCCACCCTGCCGCGAGGCCATTCAAATCGGCGATCAAACAGGACGGAATACCCTATACGTCCTTCGGGGTCGAAGATGTGCACGCGGAATATGCCCGGCTTTGCGCAGCCGGTGTCCGTTTCACCCAGCCGCCGACTGCCATGGGGGCGGTCACCACCGCTGTATTCGACGACACTTGCGGCAATCTCATCCAGATCGCCCAACCGGCTTGAACCGCTGACTGCGCCTGCCAACGACCAGAACGGGCGGAAAGCTTCCCTCCTCGCAGGCAGCCTCCGGCTAGCAGCAGCCCCCCCGCCGCCGGCTGACCGAGCCAAAGTTTCGGAGCGCAGCTCATTCAGCGGGTTCCAGGACGCCCCGCAAGCGCTCCTGGTTCTCTGGGAGCGGACGGGGCGAGCGGCCGACATGTTGAGGGCCACAGCGACGCGAATCAGCGCCTCCAACGCCATCTGGCAATCTCGCCCCGGGATTATCGCAAGCGTTTCTCGCGATAGCCCGGTGGAGGCACACGATGCTGCCTGCCGGAAATCTGTTGCTCTGCCATCCGCATCGAGTCGGAAGCTGCCTGCCGGCCATGGCCGCTATGGGCCCAGGAGCAGACGTTTAGAGCAGGAAAAGTAAATGTGTTCCCTTTTTACCGAAGGTGGCCGCTGCACCCTGAAAACTTGAGCAAGCGTGGGCGGATCGGCTTCTTCTGACGTGCTTGCGGATAAGCGTCAGCGCACTGCCGAGGTCTCTGTAGTGGTCTACTGATTCCGGACACCGATTTAGAAATAATGGGGCAGATTTATTCTTCTGCTCCGCCCGCTATAAGCCCAGACCGTTTAAAAACGCACCAAGCGATAGCGATCGACTGCTGAGTGATTTTCTGAGTACCAAGAGGCCGTGGGAGACGCAATCAGGCGCAATTTGTGATTCTGGTTGTTATGAACACTTCCGGCTTCGGCGCGCCTGTTGAGAGGGGACAGGACTCCTAAAGCAAGCCTCAGGCCTTCATCGCGGCCATCACGCTGCCCAGCAAGTTAAATACGCGCTTGAGATTGTAGGCGAGCACATGCAGGCTCATCTCGGTACTCACCCGGTCGAGCGTTCTCGTGAGGAAGTGGGCGGCGCCCATCCAGGACTTCAGCGTGCCGAACGGGTGCTCGACCGTTTGGCGGCGGATCCGCATCATCTCGGGCGCTTGATCCAACCAGCGGGCGCAGCTCACGATTGCGCTCGCTATAGGATTGATGAGCGATCAATCATTACTTTTGGATCGGGCCAGCAACTGAGCCCATAGGGGTATGGGCTCACCAGGAACCATAGGGAATCCCGAACTTCTCAATGTAGGCTTTGGACTCCGGCTCCAATGGCAAGGCATATTGGTCGCCGCTCTGGCCTCCATCCGGGCCTTCCTTCACGACAGTACCCTGCACCCGCGCCACGTCGATGGCAGAGAGGCAAGCGCCCATGAGCCAGACCCTGGCGATGCCTCCAGGCGCGAGTCCAACCGTCAGCACATCGCGATAGCCAGTGATCCACTTAGCGTCGGCTTGGCAGAATGCCTTTTCTCCCTTCACCATCGCCTGCCGCGTGGCCTCGGGAATAACGAGATAGGCCTCGTAGGTCTGCGGCTCGGCCAGCGACTGCCAGCGCACATAAATCAGCCGTGGCAGGTCGGCCCCCAGTACCTGCTTGCCCGCCCCCGCCCCAGGCCGCTCCGGCCAACCGCGAGGATCGCCGGTAAGGTCTTTCGGGGTATTGATCGCGGCAATCCCGCTCATGGCGCGGCGAAACACGCGCTCCTGCACGTCCACCGCGTCGGCGGTCTCGATCCACACTTCCATGTAGTTCGGTGCAAACAAGCCCAGCCGCCACGAATCATACGGCAGCCGATGGGCACCGTTGGCACAGCCAGCCAGCCATAGCAGCAGCCCCAACCACACTGCGGCTCGGAACTTAGTCATTGGGTTGCTCCTTGCGCTGCATGCCCGCAGCCGGGCGGTTGATGAAGACGACATCCAGCGCGCTGTTGTTCCAGCCCTTGGCGGCATTCCAGTGGGCCGAGAGATGGATGTAGCGGCGGCGCAGCAGGGTGGCTTCCTCAGTGGTCAGCGGTGAGAACGCTTCGCGCAGGGCAAAGGCCTGGAGTTTGGCAGCGATAGGTTGCAGCTCGGCGGGCAAGGCGAAGGCCTGAGTGTTCGGCACTGCTCTAAATGCCACCCCAGTGCGCACCGCCAGCTCCCGCATGATTCGCAGGTATACCAGCGACAGCTCGCCGCGCACCTCACGCTCGCTGGCGATGGCGGCGTACACGCGCTTTTCGGCCAGGGTGTCCCGCGCTCGGTGCTGGGCGGGTACCGCCCAGGTGACGATATCGAGCCCCTCGGGCGGCACATAGGCCAGCCAGTGGCGCGCCTCCTGATTGAAGCGCAGTTTGGTGCGCGAAAAGGCGGCACTGCGCTCGTTGGCGAGCAGGTCGAGTTCGACACTGCTGTCCGGCTTGCTCAACAGAAGCTTCTCCCGCATCAAGGGCAGGTAGCCGCCGCCGATGTCCGAATGGCAGCCAGGGAGTACGATGTCCTGCTCGGCCTGGGTCAGGGAGAAATTGTGACGGTACTCATCCCCGGCCACCAAGTGGACCACCTGGCGGGCCATGCCGGGGGCGAGCCGCAGCTGGAGCCCGGGGTTGTCGGCATTGTGCGGGCTGAAATCGCCCTCGCCCAGCGCGACGATGCCGGCCACAGTGTCGAACAGCCCAATGAAGTTGAGGACAAAGTCGCTGCGATGGCGCCAGGTGAACCCGGACACCAAGAAGGGCGAGCCGGCGGGCAGCGACCGGGCCAGCACGCTGTTCGGCCCCTTGAGCAGGTCATTGGCACAGTGGCGCGCCGCCGCCGCGCCCCGACTAAATCCGAACAAATCAATCTCGATCCGACGGATCTTGAGGCTGGGATTAGCATCTCGTAGCAACCGTAATTGCTTCAGAGCCACTGCTGGCATCTGTTCGACCCGCGCCACCACGCCGGTCTCTCCCCGACCGCTGCCCTGGCTGTAAACAGAGTCACCCAGGCCGCTGCGGGTGCCTATGCCTTCGAGATAAACCTTGAGATAGGCCTCTTCTGTCCCAGACGGCAGCTGTTCCTCGGCCTGATCCAGATAGAGGCCGTAGAGACGCGCGACGTTGCTGACTTCATTGCCGTAGCTGTTGTCCGGCGTGTTGCCTTTGCCGTCATAGCCGTAGGTGGCGCAGTATTGGCGAATGTCCTCGCCGACCTCTGCCGACATCCCCAAGTTGACCGCATAGCATCCAGCCGTTGCGGCACTATTGGCCTGGTTGTTGCCGGTGCCGTCGAAGAACAGCCCCAGGCGCAGCACGATGCCGGCCTCCTCCAGCTCCTCCTCTTCTTCCTCCTCTTCCAGCAGATTGTGCGCGGCCGGCTTGGGGGAAGTCCTCAAGGGCGGTGCGGCAAGCGGTACCGCAGCAACGGCGGGCGAAGAGATGGTTGTCGCGGCTTTGGCTTCACCGCGATCCGACTGATAGGTAGCGCTGAACAACGATGGCAGCAGCCTGGCCCTGCACGGGCAGCCGCTGAGGCTATCGAGGGTGCCCGCCACCGGAGATCCGTGGCTGTGGATGAACGAGACTCTGCCTATGATCCGGTAGACCTTTCCATCCTTGCCGCAGGAAACCCGATCCCCCTGGCGAGCATGCGCAATGCCGAACATCATGACGCGATGATCTGCTTCCAGCACAACGCCACCACAGGTGGTCTTGTCGCCGCGACGAATGAAATATCCGATAGCCACTGAATTCCCTCTCTACAAGTCGCCCCACGCGGGTAGGGCGCACCTTTCCATTGACGATGGAGGCACCGACTCACCAGCAGACTGGTGTTGAGCAAGGCACCTAGTCCAAGGCTCTGCGGATGGTGTGTCGCAAGTAAATAGGAAAAGTCCGAAAGCCCTGGGGCAGGGTCAGAATCATCAGTGCGGTGGATCACATTCACTGTATTGGGTGGGTCAGAACCTCCAGCGCCGATGTGTCACAATCACTCGAATTGGGCGTCAACAGCTCTGGAATACACAGTTGGGTGAACGTTCCTTTATCTGCGGCGATCGCTAAAGCATTGCAGATGCACTCCTGACGCCAATGCTCGACGACCTGGCTGCCGTCCCCAGACCGACCGGTTGGCTGGAGCGCTGGCCGCGGCTTCGTACCTTTCGTGACCGCACGCAATCGTGCCCATCCGGCCGTGCCGTGCTACGGGCTCGTGACCTGAAGGACGCGTAGGGAGAATCCGATCCAGTGCTGGTTGGCGTGGGCTGTCTCACGCTACGGCTCGCGCGGCGCGCACTTTCGCGTATTTCGAGAATCCGATCTTGATGCCGACCAGCACGGGGGCGGCGGCTACAAAAAGCAGGGCAACTGCGTTGAACGCGGTGTCGAAGGCAATCACACTGGACTGACCTGACACGAGCCGGCCCAGCAGGCTCGTCGCTGCCCGGCTAGCGGCCGCTGCATCCATCCCTTTCACCGTCAGCATGGCTGTCGTGGTCGTCAACCGCTCGATGACCGAGGTCCCCCCTGCGGTGACGTCAGTGCCGAGAACCACGACATTGGTGACGACGTTGTGGTCGATCAGTGTCTGAAGTCCTGCAACCCCCATCAGGCCACCCAACTGGCGACCGGTGTTGAAGAGGCCGATTCCACAGGCGAGATTTCGGCTGTTGAGGTTGCTGAAAGCGATCAGCGTGATCGATAGAAACAGAAAGCCAAGCCCCAAGCCGCGCAGCAAGATGGCCGCCATCATGTCGTCGGCGCCGCTTTCGCTGGTCGAACCGGACAGCATCCACATCGCCACCATGATCATCAGGATTCCAAAGGGCACAGTAGCAAACGGCGGAACGCGGCGGACCTGCATGAGAAAGGCAGCAAGGAGGAGCGCACCGATGAAAAAAGCGCCACTGGGCAACAGGAGCTGGCCGGCATCGGTAGGCGTGAACGCGAGGACGGACAGGGCGAACGCCAGAATCAGGAACGCGCTGCCGAACAAGGCTGCACCGGCGACAAAACTGACGATAAAGGCGAAGGAAAAATCACTCGATTTGAACAGGTTGAAGTCGAGCATACCTTGGCCTTTGGCTAACACTTGCTGGCCGAGAAATGCCAGCAGGGCGGCTGTACCGATCACGCTCAGCCACAGGATGTGAGGCTCCTCGAACCAGTCCCATCGACTGCCCTGGCTGAGAACATAGGTGAAACAGAAAAGGGTGGCAGCGATCAGCGAAAAACCAATCCAGTCAAACGGACTGGGCCGGGTCTTGATGGGCATTGGACGGTCAGCAATCAGCAGAAGTCCGGTAGCCGCCAATGCAATCGGAACAACGCTGAAGAAAATCCATGTCCAGGATTGGCTGTCGATCAACCATCCTTGGAGGGCCGGGGCGATCGTCGCAGGCGCAACAACGGCCCCCATGGCAAACAGGGCCTGATGGATGGGTTGATGGGCGCGCTGATAGGCGCGAAATATGGCCACTTGGCCCCCGACCAGCAGGGTGCCGCCGGCGAAGCCCTGAACAATGCGAAGTGCGACCAGCAGGTCCAGCCGTGCGCTGATGGCGGCAATAGCGCACGCCAGGCCCATCACCAGGGTCGAGCCGATGATTACATGCCGCGGATAGAAGCGGCTCATCAACCAAGGGGCGGTCATGAACCCGATCAGCTTGAACGCGGTGTAGCCGATATCCAACCAGGCAAACTCATCAGACGTTGCATAGATGTCGCCGATGATGTCGCTGCGTCCGAGAGACAGAACTGTGCTGGCGATCGCTTCTGTCAGTGCGGCAAGCACGATACCCGCAATGAGAAGGACGCCGGTCGTTGCTCTGCCGGTGCTCGGCATGGCGGTGGCAGTCGTGTTCATGAGCCGCCCCCTTGCGCAACCTCGACACGCGCGGACAGGCCAGGAACGATGCGCCCTGGTAACGGATTGTGGGCAAGCCGGATCTTTACCGGAACGCGCTGCACGACACGCACGAAGTTCCCGGTCGCGTTGTCCGTGGGGAGCAAGCTGAACGCCGACCCACTACCCGGAGCAAAGCTGTCGACCACACCTTCAAGTGCCCCGTCGGGGTAGCCGTCGACCGTGATGCGCGCGCTCTGACCGGGGCGGATATGTTCGGCTGGGTTTCCTTGAAGTTCGCCACGACCCATACATCATTGACCGGCACGATATCGAGCAAGGAAGCGCCCGGGGTAACGAACCGGCCGATGCGAACCTGGCGGTTACCGATAACGCCATCGATTGGCGCGCGTACCACCGTGCTGTCGAGATCGATCTGGGCCAGATCGCGGGCGGCTTGTGCCTGTGTCACAGCAGCAACGGCAGCTTCTCGCTGGGCCACCAGGACAGAAATGTGTTGCTGTTGCGCCTCCACCGATGCCGATGCTGCCGATACGACCGCCTCGGCTCTGGATCGTGCCGTGCCGGTTTCATCGACCAGGGCTTGGCTGACCGCGTTGCTGACGATAAGTTTGCGGCTACGATCATGGGTCTTGGTCGCCAGATTCATCTCGGCTGCGGCCGAACGTCTTTGGGCTTGCGCCTGTCGAATCAGGGCCCGCTGAAGCTGGGTCTGGGCATCGACATGGGTCAGGCGAGCCTGGGCAGCGCTGACATTGGCCACGGCTTGCGCAAGCCGTGCGCGATAGTCCCGGTCATCGATGCGGAACAGGACGTCGCCCGCCCGGACGGTTTGATTGTCCTCCACCTCCACCGCCGTGACGTAGCCGGCAACCTTGGCGGCGAGAGAGGTGACGTCTCCGCGCACATAGGCGTTGTCGGTCGAGACCTCGCCGCTCGACAGAGCCATGGCCCCCCCGGCAGCCACAACCACGACTGCGCCTACACACAGCAGCAAGCCGATCATCTTTCTCTTGTTTTGCCGCACCACTACGACACCATTCTCTGAGCTTGCGCCGGTGGCGATGGCGATCTTGCCCTTGAGCGATTTCATTTCTCGTGTCCTGTTCAATGCCAATGACCCCGGCAGCCCAGGCGGAAGTCGCCTGGGCTGCCGAGCGTCGACCGGCGCGTAGATCAACTATTTCTTGGCGGGCGTGACGAGTTCCTTTTCGTTGCTGTCGAGGACGAACACGGCCAAGAGGCGTGCAGGTTCCGTATCACTGGCGTTCGCACTTACGCCGTGAAAGGAGCCAGGCTCTTCGACGAAGTTTTCGCCGACCTTGTAGACCTTCTCCGGGGTGCCGTTGACGCTGCTGCGGACCGCACCCTCAAGGACCGTTGCATAGATGAAGGCAGAGCGCGGATGCAGGTGGGCCGGCGACGCGGCGCCCGGCGCGTACTCGACAAGCACCCCCTTCATGCTCTTGCCAGGGACGTTCGGAAGGGGGCGATCGAATACGACCGTCACCTTGCCTGGGGGCGGGTCACCGGCCGAAGCTGTGGTGATCGAGAACGCTGCGAAAACAGCGGATAAGAGATAGCGAGTGAGCATGGCAACTCTCCTTGGTCGATATGTTTCGTGGAGGCGCGGCCCGGGAGCAGGTCGACGCTTTGCTGGTTTGTCCTTGGGCGCCTCAGCGCCCCGCTTGCGCTGTTGACTGGCCAAGCCAGTCCTCGAAGTGGATTACGCCCAGGCGCGGGTTCTTGCCGGGGGTCAACGATTGATCGTCGAGCAAGGCGCCGAAGTAGCGCGCATGCACGTCCGGCACGACCTTGCGCGTGTCTTGAGTTGCCCTCAGAAAGCGCCTGACCAGCTCGTCAAGTGGCATGGCCTCGGGACCGGCGATTTCGACCGTGCCATTGACCGGTATTGCCAGTGTGAGATCGGCGAGTGCCGCCACCACGTCGTCGGACGCTATCGGCTGGATCAGTGCCGGCGACAGGCAAATCTCCTCGCCAACGGTGGCCGACTGCGCGATACCGCCGACAAACTCGAAAAACTGCGTGGCACGCACGATGGTGTAAGGAATGCCGGACGCCTTGATGAGGTTTTCCTGCGCGACTTTGGCCCGGAAATAGCCGTTCTCGGGAAGCCGTTCGCTACCGACAATCGACAAGGCAACGTGATGGCGGACGCCAGCGGCCGCTTCCGCAGCCAGCAGGTTACGGCCCGACGTTTCGAAAAATTCGAGGACGGCCTTGTCCTCCCACGAGGGCGCATTCGCCACGTCGACGACGATCTCTGCACCATCCATCGCTTCGGCCAGGCCCACGCGGGTGATGCTGTTCACGCCCGTATTGGGAGAGCCTGCGAGCACGTCGTGGCCGCGCTCGCGGAGGTTCTTCACAAGTTTCGATCCGATGAGGCCAGTGCCTCCGATGACGACGATCTTCATGGCTTCTCTCCGCTTTCCGACGGCAACCATTTGCTGTCGATCTAGAGAAAGAGTGCCTGCGCATATGGGGGAAGTCCTTGTGGCGTCCTTGAGTTTGCCTCCGGCCATGCTTGTTTTTTCGTCCAAAGGCGCCGTTGGCAGACGGGCATTCCTTGCCGTGGGCAATGCGGCGACTCAGGCGCTGCCGTAATATCGATAGCACCTACTAATCGCCAACTTGGACACGGAGTCGAGGGCGCTCGACTCGGGGATACTCACCTTGCAATTCGCCTTTGAAGACTACGTGCTCGATCAGGAGCGCCGGGAACTGACCTTGCGCGGGCAAGTCGTGGCCGTCGGGCCGCAGGTCTTCGATCTATTGCTGCAGCTTGTCAGCAACCACGATCGCGTCGTCAGCAAGGATGACCTGCTCCAGGCGGTATGGGGCGGCCGGATCGTCTCGGAATCGACCGTCACCAGCCACATCAACGCGGTGCGCAAGGCAATCGGCGATACCGGTGAAGAGCAGCGCCTGGTGCGCACGGTCGCCCGCAAGGGTTACCGCTTCGTCGGCCAGATCAAAGTCGACGAGCGCGACGAAACGCGACAACCGGACTGGCCAGGCACCGGCGAGCGCGCGGCCATTGACTCGACGCAAACGCCTCCAGCCGCGCTCGTGCTGCCGGACAAGCCCTCCATTACCGTCTTGCCCTTCCACAACCTGAGCGGCGATCCAGATCAGGACTATTTCGCCGACGGCATGGTCGAGGACATCATCGCCGCCCTGTCGCGTATCCGTTGGCTGTTTGTCATCGCGCGCAATTCGAGTTTTACCTACAAAGGCCGGACGGTGGACGTCAAGGGCGTCGGACAGGAACTCGGTGTGCGCTACGTGCTCGAAGGTAGCGTGCGCAAGTCCGGGAACAAGGTACGCATCACCGGACAGCTCATCGACGCGACGACCGGGATGCATATCTGGGCGGAGCGCTTCGAAGGGATGCTCCACGACATCTTCGAGCTGCAGGATCAAATTACCGAAAGCGTCGTCGGCGCTATCGCGCCGCAGCTCGAACGGGCGGAAATCGAACGTGCCAAACGCAAACCGACAGAAAGCCTGGACGCCTATGACTATTACCTGCGTGGAATGGCAAAACTGCACAGCGGCACCCGCGAAGCCATCGAGGAGGCACTGCCGCTGTTCTACAAGGCCATCGAGCTCGATCCAGAGTTTGCATCGGCCTATGGCATGGCGGCCTGGTGCCACTTCTGGCGCAAGGTGAATGGCTGGATGACCGATCGGACGCGCGAGATCACCGAGGGCGTACGACTCGCACGTTTGGCGGTGGAGCTCGGCCGAGATGATGCGGTGGCGCTGACGCGAGGCGGACATGCACTTGGCCATCTCGCCGGCGATGTCGATGGTGGAATTGCCCTCCTCGACAGGGCACGCCTACTCAATCCCAACCTCGCCCCCGCCTGGTACCTCGGCGGTATCCTGCGCGCACTTCGCGGTGAAACAGACGCCGCGATTGAAAACCTGACGCATGCCACTCGCTTGAGTCCGCTAGATCCGGAAATGTTCCGGATGCAGATCGGGATGGCGCTCGCGCACTTCTTCGCCGGGCGCTTCGACGCCGCTTCAACCTGGTCGGAAAAGGCTCTGGGCAACCTGCCGAGCCTCCTGGTTCCGGTTGCCCTGGTGGCGGCCAGTCATGCGCTAGCCGGACGGATGGACAAAGCGAAGCAGGCGATGCAGCGCCTACACGAGCTGGATCCAGCTTTGCGCGTCTCCAACCTGAAGGACTGGCTGCCAATCCAACGGCCCGAGGATCTCGCGCGGTTCGCCGATGGACTGCGGCTGGCTGGGTTGCCCGAGTGACCGGCCGGCGAACGTGATCTGGGGGCCAATCGCGCCAGATCGAGTACTGGAGCGCCATCACTGATCCTCCAGCCTTTCTTGCCCGTGCCGCAATCCGCTACAGCAGGTTGGATCCGCCGGATTTCTCTAGAAGTATTTCAACCAGGTCATGTCTCGGCGGAGCGCCTTCAACCGGGCAAACCAACACACCGGCAGATACAGCCCCACCGCCAGTAGCGCCGTCGTCAACCACAATGCCGAAACCGAGTCGAACCCGAAGTACTGCCCGTGGTTGGGGCCCCAGATTGCCAGGCAGGCCACGTAGAGCGCCTTCAACACATAGAGGTGGAGCAGGTAGAAGAACATCGGAGCAGCACCGAACCCCGCCAGCCATCGGACCAGATGGCCATCGCCGCGACGCTCGAGAACCACCAGCAGCAGCACGCCCACCCCCAGCGTCAGCGCCAGGAATAGCAGGGATGGCGGATACTTGGTGACGTTAAGGAAGCTCATCAGCGTCTGGACGACGGTTTCCCCAGTGAACCAAGGCTTCTCGCCATAGCCGTTGAACAGGCGCAATACCAGGAACGCAACCAGCGCAGAGACGCCTGACGTGAGCAGCCAACGGTAACGCCGGTCAGCATCGCTCGCTCGGGCGAACCAGGGGCCGATGGCATAGCCCAACGCAATCACACCGATCCAGGGCAGCACCGGATAGGAGGTGCGTAGGCGCAGCCCCTCGGACACCTCGATCCAGCTGCGGTCATGCAACACTGCCCATGGGATGTGAAACCAGGACGCCGCGGAGAAATGCACGCCATCGAGCAGGTTGTGCCCGCCAATGAGCAGGAGCGCCAGGGCGATCAGAAACGCTCGCGGCAGCCAGATCAGCGCAGAGAGTGCCAGCATGCTCAAGCCGATGGCCCAGATCACCTGCAGATAGATCACACTGGGCGGTAGTTGGAAAGTCCAGGCGAAGTTCACCAGGGTGATCTCCAGCATGACCAGAAACAGCCCGCGCTTGAAGAGAAAGCTGGAAACCGCGCTGCGCCCGGCCTGCCTCTCGCCGTAGAGGAAGGCCGATAAGCCGGTCAGGAGAATGAACACGGGTGCACAGAGATGCGCAAGCGTACGACTGGCGAACAGAGCGGGATCAGTCTGCAGGACGTCCATGGGATCTAATACCTGCAGGTGCAGGTAAAAGGTCTCTCTGACGTGATCCAGCAGCATGAACAGAATGACCAGACCACGCAGGGCGTCGATCGAATGGAGGCGGGTCGAGGGGGATAAGGTCATGGAGGGCAACTCATGAAATGTAATATAATTACATTTCATTTAGCCCCTGCCAATTCGCCTTGATCAAGGCTTGACGATACCCCGTCGCAGACCTGCCCTACTCCCCGCCAAGCGCGCCGCATAGCGACCGGGCTCCGCGAGGGTGGCTGCCGCTTGGGCCCACGCATCCCACCCACGCCCCCATTGGAGATCCACCGCCTGCATTACGCCGAGTCTTCGCCGGTCAGATTGGCCCGCTCTCGGTCCAGGTGGGAGCAAGCGATCCAGAATTTGCTGTCTCAGCCCGAGAGCAAGGGGTACCTACCGTCGGCAGTTGACCAAGAGCAGGCATTTGTATAGGCCTACGAAACTGGGGACCACCAATGGTGATCGATCACTGGACGATCTTTGCCATCTCGCTGGTAGCCACCCAGCCCAGTCCTTCATAGACGGGTTTACCGCTCGCGGTCGCATGCAGTACCGCGAAACTCAGCCCACGCTGGACAAACTCAGCTTCGGCCAACTTCATCAGCGCAGAAGCCAGTCCCCGGCGTCGGTAACCGGGTTCGACGTACACATTGAGCACATAGCCGCGCTGATCCAAGGTCGGATGGGACGGATGGGGCGGCCAGTCGATATTCATCAAGCCTATGGCAGCCACCGGCTGCTCGTCCTCCATCAGCGCGAAACCGTAGTAGCGCCCATCGAGCAATCGCTCGCGCAACCAGGGCCGGAAGTGCTCGGTCATCAATCGCAGTGCCGATGGCTCTCCTCCCGCTTCCAGGAACATCGTCTCGCGCTGAACACAGATGAGTTCGAGGTCATTCGGAACCAACCGACGCGCCGTCAACCCTGAAAAATGAATACCACCGGGAATCTCATTCATCGCAAGCACCTTGGTAAGGGAGACGATGCTAGATCGGATCAAATGGCAATGTCAGACACAGAGTGAACTCAAATTTTTCATACAGTGATCACAGCACAGACCGGCCGCACGTGGTTTCAACGGCGTGCCGGGTCTGGAAATCGGTAAGTGGCTAGCAAGGCAAGCGTCTGCCACAGGAATGTTTGGCTACGGGTCTCACCCCTTCTTTCCTATCAGAGCGACAGGGTTCGATGTCTGCTTTCTTTGGGCAGCATGTTGGGACACGATCCTTGTGAGCGTACCGCCTGCCCACACGGCCATTCGACAAGCCCCTACGCCAATGCAGGAACCGCTCCTGCTGATCGGTTGAAGCCCTGCGGCCCGTCTGGAAGCGCAGAGGACTGACCTCAATCCGAGGCTCCTACCCAGGCTCCGACTGATGTCTGGACCAAAACCTGCTGACTGGCGAACAACCGATTCAGAAAAGGCCGAGCTGTCCATCGATCAAGCGGCTGAAGTCTGCCTGCACGAAGGGCAGAATCGCATCCGCCACTGGTTGCAGCTGGCGGGTCACGTAGTGGTCGTAGTCGATGGGCGCGCGCCGGGTTTCCAAAGGCTCCGGACCGGCTGTGGTGATCACATAGCTGATCCATCCACCGCTCTGGTACTGGAGCGGCCGCCCCTGGCGGGCGTTGTAGTCATCGGCGATGCGCGCCGCGCGTACGTGCGGCGGCACGTTGCGCAGGTAGTCGTCCAGTCGACGGCGCAAGCGCTTGCGATACACCAGCAGGTCGTCCAGTTCGCCCGCCAGGGTACGGCGCACGTATTCGCGCACGTAGTCCTCGAAGGGCTGCTGGTTGAAGATGCGCTGGTAAAGCTCCTGCTGGAACTGCTGGGCCAGCGGTGACCAGTCGGTGCGCACGGTCTCCAGCCCCTTGAAGACCATCTGCTCGCTGCCGTCCGCACACCTGACCAAGCCGGCGTAGCGCTTCTTGCTACCCTCCTCCGCCCCACGGATGGTCGGCATCAGGAAGCGCCGGTAATGCGTTTCGAACTGCAACTCCAACGCACTATCCAGGCCGAACTCATCCTGCAGGTATTCACGCCACCACTGGTTGACCCGCTGAACCAACGCCCGGCCGATGCGCGTTGCGTCCTCTTCCGCGTGGGCGCGGCGGAGCCAGACGAAGGTGGAGTCGGTGTCGCCGTAGATCACCGCATAGCCCTCGGCCTCGATCAGCTCCCGCGTGCGGCGCATGATCTCGTGGCCGCGCATGGTGATGGACGAGGCCAGGCGTGGGTCGAAGAAGCGACAGCCGCTGGAACCGAGCACACCGTAGAAGGCGTTCATGATGATTTTGAGCGCCTGCGAGAGCGGCTTGTTGTGCTCGCGCTTGGCTATATCGCGGCCCTCCCACACGCGCGCCACGATGGCCGGCAAGCAATGCCTGGTGCGCGAGAAGCGCGCCCCACGAAAGCCTGGTACCGAGTCGGTGTCGTCAGGATGTTTGAGGCCTTCCACCAGCCCTATCGGGTCGATCAGGAAGGTGCGAATGATCGACGGATAGAGGCTTTTGTAATCCAGCACCAGCACCGACTCGTACAGACCGGGCCGCGAGTCCATCACGAAGCCGCCGGGGCTCGCCTCCGGCATCCGCTCGCCAAGGTTGGGTGCGACGAAGCCCTGACGGTGCATCAGCGGCATGTACAGGTGAGTGAAGGCTGCCACCGAGCCGCCGCTACGATCCGCGGGCAGGCCGGTGACCGTGGCGCGCTCAAGCAGGAAGGTCAGCAGCTCGGTCTTCTCGAAGATGCGCGTCACCAGCTCGCAGTCCTTGAGGTTGTAGCGCGCCAGGGCGGGCTTGTCCTCGGTAAACATGCGGTCGATTTCGTCCATGCGCTGGTAAGGGTTGTCGATGGACTTGCCTTCGCCGAGAAGGGTCTGTGCGACGTTCTCCAGGCTGAACGAAGGGAAGCTCCAGGTGGCTGAGCGAAGTGCCTCGATGCCATCGATGATCAGCCTTCCGGCGGCGTCCGCGAAGTAGTGGTTGTTGCGACTGCCGTGCTCGCGCCAGCCCATCTCATCGCCACCGCGGCCAAGCCGCAAGGGTACCTTCAGGCGCTGGGCATGGTCGCGCAACACGCGCAGGTCGAACTGCACCAGGTTCCAGCCGATGATTGCATCAGGATCATGGCGGGCCAGCCATTCGTTCAGCCGTTCAACCAGCTGGCCACGGCTGTCGCAGTACTCCAGGCGGAATTCGAGCGCATCGCCCTGCCCGTTCGCCGGGCCGAGCATGTAGACCTGGCGCTGACCGCAGCCTTCGAGGGCTATGGAGTACAAATCGCCATGGGCATTGGTCTCGATGTCGAGGGAGACCAGCTTCAACGCCGGGCGATAGTCCGGCGCGGGCTTCATCTGCGCGTCGAGCAGCACGCCGCTGCCGTCTGGCGTACCGCCGAACAGCACCGGCGCGGTGATGAAACGCTCCATCAGGTAACGTTCTGGCGGACGGATGTCGGCCTCGTACACGTCCACACCCGCGCCCCGCAGCAGCTTGTCGAGGCGCATCAACTGGCGGTGTTGCTGACAGTACAGACCAACCACGGGGCGATGGCGAAAGTCACACAATCCCAACGGGCGCAGTTCGACGTCACGCTCGCCGCGCAGCAGCGTCTCGGCGCGTTCGCGTTGTTCCGCCGGAATGAAGGCAACCGAGGTCTGGAGCGGTATACGAATTCGCCGGGAGCCTTCATCGGTCGCCAGCCAGAACTCGACTTCCGCGCCGGCGGACGTATCGCGCCAGTGTCGGGTCAGGACGAAACCCAGATGTAGATCCACCGCAGCAACCTTGAAAAAACCTTCAATGGCGTGATTCTACTTGTCTTCAACCGTGGGGCCTCATTCGTCGGCGTCTGCTGGCCACAATTGCCACATGGGATGGATCGGAACGGTACCCATCGCTCGCGCCTGGTCACTCCGAGGATGCCGAATCAGCAGTCGCAAACTCCATCCCAAGCATCCAGTCGATCCTCAGGGCCGACAACAGCAGACGCTGAACCGGGTCGGTGGATGGAGCCATCGCCAGGTGTAGCCGCCATGAGCGCCCGTCGCCGGATTGCGCCTCCAGCTCCCAGACGTCGCCGGGCAAGAACTCAGTGACGAAGTGCGCGATGACCGACTGCGCCACAGCACGGGTTGAAAGCAGGACTGTCAGGGACATGGAGAACTCCTGGGAGTCGCTTGTGCATGAACGACCGCCCCGTCGTTCGACGGGGCGGAAACTGCATTGACCAGAGGTCTGCCGTGATCAGACCACGGGGATCATCGGATCCGCCGCCGCCAGCGCTTCGGCACGATTTGCCGCCGGCGGGTAGATCCAGATGCTGTTGATCTGGGTCTTGAGCTGCTTGCCGGCCTCCCGCACGAACTTGATCTGGCGATCCCAGCCCTCGGTAAAGACCGCGCCCCAGCCACCCAGGTCCAGGCAGGTCACATACTTGGGCTGGCTGTAGGGGATTGGCTCGACGCCGAGCAGGCTGGCGGCCACGTTGTTGCCGGCCGAACGGCCCAGGGCGATTGCGTGCTGGCAGGTCATCAGCGCGTAATTGCCCTCGTCATCGGTCGCGGCGTAGGCGACATCGCCAGTGGCGAACACATCGGCGTGGCCGAGCACCTGGAGGTTGCGATCCACATGCAGGCGGCCGAAGCGGTCACGCTCTGCCGGAACCTGTTCGGTCAACGAGCTGGCGCGCACGCCTACGGTCCAGATTACCGTCTTGGCCTCGATGCGTTGGCCATCCGCCAGGGTGACACCGTCAGCGTCGACCGACGCCACCGTGCTATTCAGCCTCCACTCGACGCCCAACTCTGCCGAAGCCTCCGCAATGAGCGGACGCGGGCCGTCGCCCAGGGCGGCGCCGATCTCGCTGCCACGATCCACGACGATCACGCGGATGTCGGCATCCGCGCCCAAGGCGGAACGCAGGCGGGCCGGCATTTCGGTGGCGGTCTCGATCCCGGTGAAACCACCACCCGCGACGACCACGGTATTGCGGGCGCTCGACGCCGGCAGCTGGCTCAGGGATTTGATGTGTTGCTCCAGGCGCACGGCTTCTTCGATCTGATCGACGTCGAAGGCATGCTCGACACCTGCCAGGCCCGGGCGGAGGACTTTGCTGCCACTGGCCAGGACGAGCCGGTCATAGACCAGTTCGCCGGCCACGCCCTGCCCATCGCGGTACTCGACTTTCTTGCCTGCCACGTCGATCCGATCGGCCATGCCTTTGACGAATCGCACTCCGACGGCTTCGAAAAGCTCACCGAGTGGCGCGCTCATCTTATGCACGTCCGCCTCATAGAAGCGCGGGCGAATGCGCAACTCGGCCTGGGGTGCCAGGACTACCACCTCGGTATCTGTGTGACCGTGCAGGTCGAGCAGTCGAGCCGCGCTCAGGGCGCTCCACATGCCACCAAAGCCAGCGCCGACGATCAGAATGCGTTGTTTCATGCTTGTCTCCAGATTGGGAAAGGAATCGTGTTCCAAACGAATGCACACAGGCATCGAGTCGAACGGTACGGGATGGGCAGGCTTGTCAGCAGTGCTGGTTTTGCGTCATCGCTCATCTCATAACTACGACTTTAATAGTCGTAGTTAATGTGAGCAAGCTTTTTCCCTTGCTCCGGCCGCCGCTCGTCGCCATCATTTCTCCAGCGAGGCTCGTGAACAGCACTGAATCTTATAAAATGCGAACATTAAGCAGAGGAAAAGAGCCGCATCGGCGGCAACAAACAACCGCTTCCCGGGGTAAAAGGCTTGTGAAGGCCCTGGATAAGCCGCAGATTAGTACGACTACTATTGTCGGAGTTAAAGATGGCTCTTTATAGCGCAGGGGTGGAGTACGGCATCCACTGCCTCCTCTACCTGGCGGATGAGAAGGGAGACAGCCGCGAGTCCAGCGTCCGCGCCCTGGCCGAACTGCAGGGTGTGCCTCAGGAGCTGCTGGCCAAGGTGTTCACCAGACTGGCGAAAGCGAATCTGGTGGTCGCCACCGAAGGCGTGCGGGGAGGCTTCAAGCTGGCTAGGCCGGCCGATGAGATCACGGTGCTCGATATCGTTCGGGCCATCGATGGGCAGAAATCCATCTTCGAGTGTCGCGACATCAGGGGGCGGTGCGCCGTCTTCGATGGCTCGCCTCCGGACTGGGCTCTGAGCGGCACCTGCGCGATTCACGCGGTCATGCAGACGGCCCAGAAACGAATGGAAGAAGCGCTGGCCCAGCAAACGGTCCTCGATCTGGTGCGACGGGTTGGTCGCAAGGCTCCCCCCGGTTTCAATGAGGAGATCGTCCGCTGGATGGATATGCGTCGCGAAAGCAAGGCAAATGCTGACTCATAGCGGCACCCGCACAGGGCAAAAGGTAGGGCCTGGGCGCCTTCAATTCGAGTGCGCAAACGTAATCCGGAACCAGCTACTTCCGCCCCCACATCCCTTGCCCCCAGGTCAACTCCAAGGAAACGCGCCATGACCACTGCACTCCTGATCATCGACGTCCAACAAGCACTTTGCACCGGGGAAGAAGTAGCCTTCGATATCGACCGGGTCATTGAACGAATCAATGCGCTTAGCGAAAAAGCACGAAACGCTGGCGCGCCGGTCCTTCTGATCCAGCATGAAGAAGTCGACGGGCCTTTTCAGTTCGCCACGGATGGTTGGCAGCTCGCCGAAGGGCTGAATGTGCAGCCGGAGGACATTCGAGTTCGCAAGACGACGCCAGACTCCTTCCACCGGACCGAGTTGAGCCAATTGCTAAAGGAGCGTGACATCACCAGGCTTGTGATGTGCGGCTTGCAGAGCGACTTCTGTGTAGACACGACCGTCCGGCGCGCACTGGCACTGGGATATGACGTGGTGCTCGCAGGGGACGCGCATTCGACTGTGGACAACGGCGTCCTGACTGCTGCGCAGATTACGGCCCATCACAACATCACCTTGGGGAACATGACGAGCTTCGGCCATCGGGCGGTCATCACCCCCGCGAGCGACGTACGAATCGAAGCCTGACGCATCGCCCGGGAGCGGGTCCCGGTTCATCCATTAGCCACCGCTCCCGTCGGCACTTCCAGTCCAACCTTGACGTTGCCCATGGAGACCAGCGTCTTGAAGCGTTTGACGTTGTTGTTCTCGAAGAACAGTTGCCGGGTCAGCTCGGTGTACTGCTCCATGCTGGTCACGCTCAGCACCAGCACGAAGTCCCACTCACCGGCGACGTAGTAGCACTGCTGCACCTGTGGGCACGCCGCGAAGCTACGCTTCATGGCGTCCAGCAGGTCGATGCGCTCACTTTCCACCTCCACCTCGGCAATGATGGTCAGTGGGTGGCCCAACGCTGCCGGGTCGACCAGGGCGACTCGCTTCCTGATCACACCTTCGGCGCTGAGACGTTTGAGGCGGCGGTTGACTGCAGCAGGTGAAAGGCTCACCCGCTCTCCCAGCTCGCTCTGCTGCAAGTCGGCATCCCGCTGGACTTCGGCCAGCAGCTTGAGGTCGTAGGCATCGAGACTCATGTCAGCTCCTGAAATTCTATTGATCAAACACCCCAAAATTAGAAATCAGAGTGCGGAGTATCTCGCAAAAGTGAGCATGAAAGGCGCAACCCAAGCAATAAAATTTCACTTCAGACGCAGCGGCACCTGAACCGAGGAGAAAGCAGCATGCACGAGCCCGAGCTGAAACTGGATGGGGCAACGCTCCTGACCCAGATCCGTGAACTGGGCGAGATCGGCCTGGATCAGGAGTTGGGTGGCCGCACGCGCATCGCACTGACCGATGACGAAAAAGCCGGCCGCGACCTGGTGCGCCGCTGGATGCACGAGCTGGATCTGGAGGTACGAATCGATCGTATCGGCAATATCTTCGGCACCCTGCGCTCGCCCAGCGATGACGGCTCGCAAGCGCCGCTGATGCTGGGGTCCCATATCGACACAGTGACCAACGCCGGCGCGCTGGATGGTTGCTATGGCGTGCTCGCTGGCCTGGCCGTGATCCGTGCTTTTCGCGCAGCCAGGCTCATACCGACGCGCTCGCTGTGCATCGCCGCCTTCACCAACGAAGAAGGTGTGCGCTATCAGCCGGACATGATGGGTTCGCTGGTCCACGCTGGCGGTCTGACGCTGGAGGCGGCGCTGGCCAGCATCGGCACTGACGCCAGCCGCCTGGGCGAAGAGCTGGCCCGCATTGGCTACGCCGGGGACCTGGAGCCAGGCTCGATCGTGCCGCACGAGTACCTGGAACTGCATATCGAGCAGGGCCCGATTCTGGCAGCGGAGAACACGGTCATTGGCGTGGTGGAGAACCTTCAGGGCATTTCCTGGCAGCAGATCACCATCCACGGCAGCGCGAACCATGCCGGCACTACGCCGACGAGGCTGCGGCATGACGCTGGCTGGGTCGCCAGTGCCGTGGTTCATCACCTGCGCGAGATCGCCGAAGACTCCGGCGGCAGCACTCTGGCCACCGTTGGCTGCATGCGTTTCGAGCCCAATGTGATCAATGTGATTCCGCGCAAGGCAACCTTCACCGTGGACCTGCGCGACCCGGACGAAGGGCGCTTGCAGGCCGCCGAGCAGCGTCTGGCAGACTTCCTAGCCCGCTCCGCCGAGGCAGAAGGCGTGGGCATCCACAGCGAGCAGTTGGCGCGCTTCGAACCGGTGACCTTCGACGCGCAACTGGCCGACGAAATCGAAGCTTCGGCCAGCCGGCTGGGGCTTACCCACCGTCGCATCACGTCCGGGGCCGGCCACGATGCCCAGATGATCGCCCGCATTGCACCGGCGGCCATGATCTTTGTGCCTAGCCAAGACGGGATCAGCCATAACCCCCGCGAACACACTGACGACGACCAGCTGATCAAGGGAGCCGAGGTGCTGCTGGACGTAGCGCTGCGGCGTCTCGACGTGACCCGCTGAATCGATCAGCCCTTCTCCCGTCTGCGGGAAAGAGGCCAGGCGCTCACCTTCATTATTTGCAGCGAATCTGGAGCATCCGATGCTGACCCGCAACCCGCAAGCCACCTTCGCCCCCTACCCTGCCGATCTGCAGCAGTTCATGAACGTGCACAAGGCTCGCGAAAGCCGCGCCTGGCTGTCGAGCTGGAAGATGCTCCGCCCCAGCGCAACGCCGCTCTGGAGCCTCCCGGATCTGGCCAGCCAACTGGGCCTTGGCGGGTTGAGCGTCAAGGATGAGTCAATGCGCTCGCCCCTGGGCAGCTTCAAGGCACTCGGCGCACCGATCGCCCTGGTACGCCTGATCCTGCGACTGTTCCCGAGCCTGAGCTTCGACCCTCAGCGGCTGCTGGCCGGTGATTATGAAAGACAGTTGGACAACTTCACGGTGATCAGCGCCACCGACGGCAACCACGGCCGCGCCCTGGCAGCAGCTGCGCAGAGCGTCGGCTGTCGCTGCGCGATCGTGCTGCATGCCCACGTCAGTCAGGAGCGCGAGCAGGCCATCGCGGACTACGGCGCCAAGATCGTGCGGATCTCCGGTAACTACGATGCATCGGTCACCGAAGCGGCCCGCCTGGCCGCTGAAAACGGCTGGCAGGTGGTCTCCGACACCTCCTATGACGGCTACGAAATCATCCCGTGCGATGTGATGCAGGGCTACGGCATCATCGCTGCCGAGATCGTCGAGCAGGCCGGCAATGGGGCCTTCACGCACGTATTCCTGCAAGGAGGTGTCGGCGGGCTGGCGGCAGGCATCGCCAGCTATTTCTGGGAAATTGACCGATCGGGCCGCCCGACCTTTATCGTGGTCGAGCCGCAGCAAGCTGACTGCCTGTACCAGAGCGCGCTACGGGGCGAGGCAGCGAACGCGACCGGCTCGGTGGACTCGGTGATGGCGGGCCTGGCCTGCGGTGAAACCTCTCCCCTGGCCTGGAAGTTCCTGCAACCCGGAGTCGATTGGTTCATGACCGTCGACGATTCCGACGCCGTGGCGGCGATGCGCACCCTGGCGGCAGGCAACGAGCGAGACATACCGATCGTCTCGGGCGAGTCCGGCGCGGCCGGACTGGCAGGGCTTGCCGCGCTATGCCGCGATTCCCGACTGGCCGAGCAGGTCGGGCTGAATGCCGGCTCGCGCGTCCTGCTGATCAGTACCGAGGGAGATACCGCGCCTGGGATGTATCAGGAGCTGACTGGCGAATCCGGGCAGTCGGTGCGCAGCCGCCAGTCGGCCTGGCGGCACGACAAACGCTGCCCCGAATGCCTTCACGACCAATAGCATTTCTCGATTCCTGCGATGGACTAGATTCAGCGACGAAGTCTGAAAATTCACATATGATGACCGAAATATAAAGAACCACCCACGCAGGAGAACAACATGCGCTACACCACATTTGGACGCCGGACCGGCCTTCGCGTTTCCGAACTGGCCTTGGGTACGGGTAACTTCGGTACCGGCTGGGGCCACGGCGCAGAACGGGAAGAAGCCAAGAGGATTTTCGACGGGTACGTCGAGGCCGGTGGCAACTTCTTCGATACCGCCAATGGCTACCAGGCGGGCCAGTCGGAAGTCCTTCTTGGCGAGTTCATCGCCGCGCAGCGTGATGACTTCGTGATCGCAACCAAGTACACCATGGGCACGACACCTGCTGCCGGTCTTTCACGGACGGGCAATAGCCGCAAGAACATGGTTCGTGCCGTCGAGGAAAGCCTCAAGCGCCTGAACACGGATCGCATCGACCTGCTCTGGGCGCACATTACCGACGGCGCTACACCGATGGACGAAATCCTTCGTGGCTTCGATGACCTGGTCAGCGCCGGCAAGATTCATTACGCCGGGCTTTCCAACTTCCCGGCATGGCGTATCGCACGCGCCGATCTCCTGGCAGACGTACGGGGTTGGGCACCTCTGGCGGGGATCCAGCTGGAATACAGCCTGGCCGAGCGAACCGCTGACCGGGAGCTGCTGCCGATGGCCGAAGCCCTGGGGCTGGCGGTCACCCAGTGGTCGCCCCTCGGCGGTGGGTTCCTCACCGGCAAGTACCGCACCAGCACCGATGACACCCGTGCCACCAAGCTCGGCATGCTGGTCCATGGCGAGAAGAGCGCGCGTGAAACCGCCATCCTCGACGCCCTCCTCGCCGTGGCGGCCGAACAAGGCACGACGGCAACCCAGGTCGCCATTGCCTGGCTGCTGCACAACGCCCGCCGCTCCAGCACTGCGATGATTCCGATCCTGGGTTCGCGTACCCGCGAACAGTTCGACGCCACCCTCGGCGCGCTGGACGTAGCACTCACCGAGGAGCAGTTCGACCGGCTCAGCGCCGCCAGCGCAGTGCCGCTTGGTGTGCCCCATGAGCAGGCGGGTGAGATGGCACAGCAACTGGCTGGAGGCCAGGACCTGCGACCACCGATAATTCCGGTCGTCTAATCACGCAAACACTCACGCAGGCCGCCTAGGTTCACCGGCTGCCGGAGTCACTCAAGGCCTCCGGAAAAATCATCCTGAACCCCTGGGCCGAATGATTATCGCGCGATGCCCTGCCAATTGCCGGGCATTGCGCTGCCAAACCACGGGGAACGTCCAATTTTCCATGGACTATAATTGCCATGGTTTTCGCCCTTGATCGACAGGGAATATTGCCAAGTTGTTCGGGAAGCTGACGGACAGTCAGCCGATGTTATCGGGTGTCGCTACATCTTCATGGCCAGCTAGCAAGCGCCACAGGATGAAGAGAACATGGCGATCGCAATCATCTTGATGCTGCTGGTCGTGGCATCAGTCCTGTTTCACCTGCTGGCTCCCTGGCATCTGACCCCGGCTGCATCCAATTGGGGCTCGATCGACACTACCCTACTCATTACGCTGGTCATCACCGGTATCTTTTTCATCGCCGTTACGGTTTTCATGGCCGTAGCCGTGATCCGATTCCGTCACCGGGAAGGGCTCAGGGCAGCCTACCAGCCGGAAAACAAGCGACTGGAATTCTGGCTGATCGTCGTGACCTCCCTGGGCATCATGGGCATGCTGGCCCCGGGATTGGTGGTCTACAAGGATTTCGTCCAGGTCCCGAAAGACGCCTATCAACTCGAAGTGATCGCCCAGCAATGGCAATGGGCATTTCGCTTTGCCGGGCAGGACGGAAAGCTCGGCCGCGCAGGTGTGAACTGGGTCGATAGCGCCAACCCCTTGGGGCTCGACCGCGATGACCCCACCGGGCAGGACGATGTCCTCATCCGCAGCAACGAAGTTCGACTTCCGCTCAATCGACCGATCAAGGTGCTGCTGCGCTCCAAGGATGTCCTGCACAATTTCTACATCCCGCAGATTCGCGGAAAGATGGATATGGTTCCGGGCATGGTGTCCCATTTCTGGTTCACGCCGACCCAGCCCGGGAAGTACGAAATATTGTGTGCCGAGTTCTGTGGCGTGGGGCACTTCAATATGCGCGGCCACCTGGTGGTCGAGCAGCCGGATGCCTTCGGCCGGTGGCTCGCCGGCCAGCAAACCTTTGCCCAGACGTTGCAAGCGGCCGCGCGCCCCAGCCAAGACAGCCTGCTGGAGAAAGGCCGCCAATTGGTGGATAGCCACGGCTGCAGCGCCTGTCATAGCCAGGATGGCAGCACCAGCCTCGGCCCGGGCTGGAAAGACCTGTACGGCCGTACCGAACAGTTGGCCGATGGCAGCAGCGTCAAGGTCGACGACGCCTACCTGGCCGAGTCGATCCTCGATCCGAAGGCCCGCCTGGTCCAGGGTTTTCCCCCGGTGATGGTGCCCTATACTTTCAACCGGGATGAGTTGGGCGCTGTAGTAGCCTTCGTCAAGTCGTTGAGCGAGGCTGGCCGCAAGGAACTGGACGCACTGCGCAGCAATGACACGCCTTCGGTCAAGGGACAGCAGCTGGCCGAGAAGCATGGCTGCCTGGCCTGCCACAGCGTCGACGGTGCCACGGGTGTCGGCCCCAGTTGGTACGGACTGTACGGCCGCACGGAAACCCTGGCCGATGGCAAGCAGGTGAAGGTCGACGAGGCGTATCTGAAACAATCGGTCATCGAGCCGGCAGCCATGATCGTGAAGGGGTTTGCACCCGTGATGCCCGCCTACACCCTGAACGACGAGGAGCTGAATGCGCTGATTGCGTACATTCGGTCCAGAACCCCAAACGACGCTGATCCCGGCAAGGGAGCCCCGAGCCAGTCGCCTTAAGGAGCCGATACGACTCCGCAACCTCCCTGGAGGATGTCCTCATGGCGTATGTGGAACAGGCTGAAGCAGATGTACTGCACGAACCCAAGAGCTTCCTGACCCGCTATATCTGGAGCCAGGATCACAAGGTCATCGCCATTCAATATGCCTTGACGGCCATCGCCGTGGGCCTTGTCGCCCTTGTGTTGTCGGGCCTTATGCGCATGCAGATCGGCTTCCCTGGCAGCCTGGAATTCATGGACGCCAGCGCTTACTACCAGGCCATGACCATGCACGGGATGATCATGGTCATCTACCTGTTGACGGCCCTGTTCCTGGGCGGCTTCGGCAACTACCTGATTCCGCTGATGGTTGGCGCCCGGGACATGGTCTTTCCCTACGTCAACATGTTGAGCTACTGGTTCTACCTGCTATCGGTGCTGGTCCTGCTGGCGAGCTTCTTCGTGCCAGGCGGCCCCTCCGGTGCCGGCTGGACGCTCTACCCGCCCCAGGCCATCACCCCGGGCACACCGGGGACCGAATGGGGCATCGTGCTGATGCTGGTGTCGCTGGCGATCTTCATCGTCGCCGCCACCATGGGCGGCCTGAACTACGTGACCACGGTGCTCCAGGCGCGCACCCACGGTATGACGCTGTTCCGCATGCCGCTGTCCGTATGGGGCATCTTCATGGCCTCGATTCTGGCGCTGCTGGCCTTCCCTGCCCTGTTCGTCAGTGCCGTCATGATGCTGTTCGACAAGCTGCTGGGCACCAGTTTCTTCATGCCGGCGATCATCTCCATGGGGCAGGCGCTCGAGCATCAGGGTGGCAGCCCGATCCTGTTCCAGCACCTGTTCTGGTTCTTCGGCCACCCGGAGGTCTACATCGTCGCCCTGCCCGCCTTCGGACTGGTCTCGGACCTGATCAGCACCCACGCGCGCAAGAACATCTTCGGCTACCGCATGATGGTCTGGGCTATCGTCGCCATCGGCGTGCTGAGCTTCGTGGTCTGGGCACACCATATGTACGTCAGCGGGATGAACCCCTACTTCGGTTTCTTCTTTGCCGTCACTACCCTGATCATCGCGGTGCCGACCGCGCTGAAGGTCTACAACTGGACCCTGACCTTGTGGCACGGCGATATCCACCTGACGGTTCCGATGCTCTTTGCCCTGGCCTTCATCGTCACCTTCCTGGTCGGCGGCCTGACGGGGCTGTTCCTCGGTAACGTGATCGTCGACATCCCGCTTTCCGATACCTACTTCGTCGTCGCGCACTTCCATATGGTCATGGGCGTGGCGCCGATCCTGGTGGTGTTCGGCTCGATCTATCACTGGTTCCCGAAAATCACCGGGCGGCTGATGAACGACACTCTGGGCAAGCTGCATTTCTGGATAACCTTCCTCGGCACCTATGCCATCTACTTCCCGATGCACTACCTGGGTTTCCTGGGCATGCCGCGCCGCTATTACGCCTATCCGGACTATGAGTTCATCCCGCAGTCGGCCCAGGATCTAAATGCATTCATCACTGTCGCCGCCCTGCTGGTCGGGGTCTCCCAGCTGCTGTTCCTCTTCAACCTCTTCTGGAGCACGTTCAAGGGTAAGCCCGCAGGTGGCAACCCCTGGCACGCCACCAGCCTGGAATGGCAAACGCCGAATACTCCGCCGGTACACGGCAACTGGGGCGCCAGGTTGCCGGTGGTGCACCGCTGGGCTTATGACTACAGCGTGCCGGGAATCGAACAGGACTTCGTCCCGCAAACGGTCTCGGCCGAAGAACTGGAAGCCATGCAGAAGCGCTCCACCACGGCCGACGCAGAGGGCGACAAGCCATGAACAGGCAGCTGCTGAAAAGCGCCGATGGCACTGGCTCCGGGGGCTGGAGCAGCGACCCTGCGGGAATCGAAACCCCGCCTTTCGATCGCAGAAAAACCGCCAAGGTGGGTCTGCGCGTGTTCCTGGCCGTGGTGACCTCGCTGTTCTTCCTCTTCCTGATCGCTTTCATCGCGCGCTCCCAGGTGTCGGACTGGCAGCCCCTGACGGCCCCATTGGCGCCCCTCGCCCATCCATGGATGCTCTGGCTGAATACGCTACTGCTCGCCTGCGGCAGCATCAGCCTGCAATGGGCGCGAGTGGCTGCCCGGCGAAACGATACCGGCAGCACTCTGCTCGGTTTCGCATTTGCCGGCGTCTTCGCCATGGCCTTCCTGGCGGGCCAACTCTGGGTCTGGCAGCAATTCATCGCCTGGGGCTACCCGGTTTCCAGCAATCCGGCCAACAGCTTCTTCTACCTGCTGACCGGGTTGCACGGGCTTCACCTGCTGGGCGGCCTGGTCGCCTGGGGCTGGACGGTCATCAGGCTCCTGCGCCGCACCCCGCTGGAGAAGCTCGGCTCAGGCGTAGAGCTGTGCGCGACCTACTGGCACTACCTGCTTGCCCTCTGGATCGTTCTCTTCGCCCTGCTGACCAGCACGCCCGAAACCTATCAAGCCATCGCGGCATTCTGCGGGTTGAGGTGAACCATGGAACCGTCTCCCGCGCCCCGAGAACCGGCGCCAGCCGCTTCTGACAATCAACTGCCGGGATGGCCGGGCATTGCCAATGACTGGTCCTCGGACCGGGATGCCTTCAAGCAGGTGCCTTGGGGCAAGGCAATGATGTGGATCTTCCTGCTCAGCGACACCTTCATCTTCACCTGCTTCCTGACCGGCTACATGTCGGTGCGCATTGCCGCCACCGAGCCCTGGCCCAACCCCAGCGAAGTGTTCGCCCTGAACATCGCGGGCAACGATATCCCGCTGATCCTGATCGCCATCATGACCTTTGTCCTGATCAGCAGCAGCGGCACCATGGCCATGGCCGTCAACTTCGCCTACCGCCGTGATCGCGTGAAAAGCGCCGCGCTCATGCTGACCACTGCCGCCTTCGGCGCGACCTTCGTCAGCATGCAGGCATTCGAATGGAGCAAACTGATCGCCGAAGGGGTGCGCCCCTGGGGCAATCCCATGGGCGCTCCGCAGTTCGGTGCCACCTTCTTCATGATCACTGGCTTCCACGGTCTGCACGTCTCAGTCGGCGTCATCTATCTCTGCACCGTGGCGCTGAAGGTGCTGCGGGGTGATTACGAGAGGAAGGGAAACTACCAGATCGTCGAGATCGCTGGGCTTTACTGGCACTTCGTGGATCTGGTGTGGGTTTTCATCTTCGCCTTCTTCTACTTGTGGTGAGGCTCAAGAGGAGCACCGGCTATGGCGCACGCACAAGGTCAGCAACATCCCATCGGCTTGTACCTGAAGATCTGGGGGCTGTTGTTCGTGCTCAGCACCCTGTCGTACCTGGTCGACTACTACCACTTCCAGGGCTATCTCAGGTGGTCGCTGATCATCGTGCTTATGCTGTTGAAAGCGGGGTTGATCGTCTCGATCTTCATGCACATGGCATGGGAGCGATTGGCGCTGGTGTACGCCATTCTCGTGCCGCCATTGTGCCTGTTGGTATTGGTCGGGCTAATGGCTGCCGAGGCGGACTACGTACTCTTCACCCGGGCACTCTTCCTCGGGCAATAGCCGCTCGACAGCCACTGAACAGGTAAATGCACTAGATCGTGCGCTTGAACTGATGCCAGCTATGCAACCAGGCCACTATCCAGTGGGGAGCCGCTACGCCGGTACCTGCAAGTCTCAGGTTGGGGTGATGGTTGATGACTCGATCCAGTTCCGTTTCCTGGCCAGGCTCGACATCGACAAAGAGCACATGCTCGCCTTCGTGGAGCTTTTCCTTGAGGTTGCGGAAGTGAGCATTGGGTACCTGGATTCCAAAGAATCCACCCTCCCAGATGCTGAACCCCAGCACGATAATGGCCAGGAAGATGAAGGGCATCCAACCTGCCGCTGACTCGGTCCACCCTGCCAGGTAGGCACCGCCAAGAATCGCTATTGCCAATGGCACGCCAATGAGGGCGCCGATCTCGCCCGAATGGACGACGTCCTGCTTCATGAACGAATTGACGTCGTGAAGATGATGTTTCTCGACCTCGGCATCCTTGTCGCTGAGTACATGAATCTGTTCGGTATCGATACCACGGGCTTCCAATTCACTCTCAACGCATTCCAACTCATCAAGATCATTGCTGATGTAATAATGCCGATTCATCGTCCACCTCCTGCTGCTTTTTTTGTGGTGCTGCTTCCCCTCCAATTTCGCTGCTTGTTGTTCTCGATCATTATTTTTTCCCGCAACAACAGCCACATTGCACGTTTATTGCACTTGAACGGAGTATAGCACCCACCCCCTGGCACCAATTCAGCCCCGACAGGTTGCACTTTCGAGCCCATCAAGACACTCCATCGGACTTCGACCACTTGCACGCCAACAGGCACGGAAGACGCTCGCGTATTGTCTAAAATTGCGTAGGAGGCGCGACAGTATCCGAGCAGCTTCGTCTGGAGGTTCCGCCATGAACACCTTGACTATCAAAGGCTGGTGCAAAACCAGCGGTGCCCAGAAGTCCACGCCCATGGGCGACATCCATTTCCGAGTCAACGAGGCCGACCATCTGCGTCTGGAGAAGGCCGAAGAGCGCCTGCAGGAAACCCATGAGCCAGAGGCGATGATCGATGTCGACATGAGCACCATGGAGTTGATCACTCCTGAAGAATGCGGCCCCTTGTCCGATTGCCAGTTTCGTGTCTACCTGAGCGCCGGCAACGAACGTGGTCAATTCCACCTGGTCGGGCATCGAGCGAGCGATGGCAGCCTGATCTACACCAACTCGGTAATGATCGACCAACTGGGGTAACCCGCGTCTACGCTGCTACAAGAGCCGGTGGGTCGAAGGCGGTCGTTGTTCAGCGACGGGCTTGGAACTTCGGAGGTGGAGGCTGGAGTGGAGTCATCTATCCCGTTCTATCGGGAATCCGGCAATGGGCCCGGCGTCGTGTGTTTCCATGCCAATGCGAGCAGCTCAGCGCAATGGCGGGGGCTCGCGGACTCTCTGGCGTCGAAGTTCCATGTTTTTGCACCGGACTCATTCGGCGCAGGCAGGGGACCTGCCTGGCCCTCGGACCGCGTGGTAACCCTGCGCGACGAGGCGGCACTCGCCGAGCCTGTCCTGGTGGCCATGGCGGGCGTTCCTTTGGTACTGGTCGGTCACTCTTACGGCGCTGCCGTTGCGCTGATCGCGGCCTTGCAGAATCCCGCCAGGGTGCGCGCCATGGTCCTTTATGAACCCACGCTGTTCGCACTGCTCGACGCAGAAACGCCCCCACCCAACGAGGCGGACGGAATCCGCCATACGGTAGCAGCTGCCGGACGGGCCCTCGACTGCAATGACCCGGATGCGGCGGCTGAACGCTTCATCGACTATTGGATGGAACCCGGCGCCTGGCAGCGCACGCCTGAGGAGCGCAAGACCCCGATCGCCAAGGCCGTGACCAATGTGCGGGGGTGGGCCCATGCGTTGCTCAACGAGCCGACGCCACTGCAAGCCTTTCGCTCACTGGACGTCCCGGTGCTGTTCATGGTCGGCAAACGCTCGCCGCAGTCATCGCTCGGAGTCGCAAGACTGCTGACCGCAACGCTGCCCCGAGTCGAGCTCGTTGAATTAGAAGGACTCGGCCACATGGGCCCAGTCACCCACCCTGATGTCGTCAATGCCGAGATCATGGGTTTTCTTGAGCGGGTCTGAAGCATCACCCAATCGTTTCGAGGCCTGCGACCAGGAGCATCGCTATCAAGGAAGACAACTAGATGAACCCTCGATATCGCGAAATCCACAAAACGGAAATCAAAAGGCAATTGGCTCGGGACATCGACCGCAAATGGGATGGGCTTTATGGAGCATTTACAGCGGGCATAGTCCTGCTCTGCTTCGGGATCGCTTTCTTTCTGAGCCCCCAGCCAGGCAGCATTATCTGGGGTTCGATTTTCGTTTTACTTGGCGGATCGTTCCTGGCCGTTTACAGGTGGTTGCTTCGCTTCATGAGGACACGCGGGATCGCTGGCGAGTGGCTGACGCTGCGCGACCAGTGGATCGTAGCAGCGATGATTGCCCTCTCCGTCTGGTTATCCAGTCATACGTGGATGTGGCTTCTCGCATTCCTTTCATCAGCGGTTTACGGCACCTGGCGTCTCAGGCAGCAACTGCGCCCCTACTGGAAGAGGTACTACTTCGGCGTGGCCCGCAACTACCTCAGGGATATCAGCAGGTACGGCCCCAGACGCAAAGGCCCGGGGGGTGAACAGGGCCAACGCTGACCCTATGCCCATTGCATATCGCAACGCATGAAGCTTTGGCAGCAATCCTGTAGGTCAGCACTTCTCGGCGGTGACTATCCTCGAATGACAACAGCTGCCTTGATGGATCAGCTACACGTTCGATCCGACCCAGATGGGGAACGCGTAATGCCCAAGGGATGGCTCGACCCTGCCCTGCTTGGCTTCACGATCATCGCTCTCCTTGCAGGGCTGGGGTCGCGCTGGCTGGGCCATGCCTCGCTCCCGGACTATCTCTGGTCAGGCAGTGCCTTGGTGATCGCCGCAGTGCTGGCGGTCGAAATCGTCGTACGCCTGCTGCGTCGGGAGGTAGGTGTTGACCTCATTGCGCTGATATCGATCGCTGGAGCCCTTTGGCTGGGGCAGGCGCTGGTGGCGTCGGTAGTCGCTGTCATGTTGGCCTCGGGGCGGACTCTCGAATACTTCACGTCCCAGCGCGCAGAGCGAGAGCTGCAGCGTCTGATCGACCGGGCGCCCAGATTCGCGTGGCGACTGGAAAACGGCGATCTGGTCCAGACACCCATCGACCAGGTACGGCCGGGCAATCACATCCTGGTGCGAATGGGCGAGGTCGTTCCGGTCGATGGAACACTGATGAGTCCGAGCGCTACCCTGGATGAGTCGGCCCTGACCGGGGAACCCATTCCCGTCACGCGACTGGCCGGCGCGGCGTTGCATAGCGGCGGCGTCAATGCCGGCAGCCCTTTCGAGCTCGATGTCAGCCAAACGGCAGAGCAAAGCACCTACGCGGGGATTGTCCGGATGGCGGAAGCTGCCCGGCAGTCCAGGGCGCCGTTCGTTCGCCTGGCCGATCAATACGCACTGACCCTGATCCCGCTGACGCTGCTCATCGCCGGCCTTGCATGGCTGGTCAGCAACGACCCCATCAGGGCGCTAGCCGTGGTGGTGGTGGCCACACCCTGCCCGCTGATCCTGGCCGTGCCCATCGCAATCATGTCCGGCATCTCCCGCTGCGCGCATCGAGGGATTCTGGTCAAGGATGGCGCGACCCTCGAGGCCCTGGCCGGAGCCGAGCTGCTGTTTCTGGATAAAACGGGCACGCTCACCACAGGCCACGCCACGGTCCAGAGCATCGAGCATTGTGGCGAGTTGCCCCCGGAACAACTGCTGTTTCTGGCCGGCTCTCTAGCGCAGGCTTCACCCCACCCTATTTCAGCGGCGATCGCCACCGCTGCCCGCCGCGACAACGCGTCCCTGGCTACTCCGACGCAAGTGGAGGAAAGCCCGGGCGCCGGTCTGCGGGGGCAGGTGGAAGGCCGTGAGGTCATGATCGGTACCCTGGAATTCACGGCTCCTGCCCAGCGCGACGGTGCCTGGGCCGCATCGGTGCTCAGGCGGATGGATTATCAGGCCTGCGGCGGTAGCTTCATCTCGGTACAGGGCACGCTCGTGGGCGCGGTGCTGTTCGCCGACAGGTTGCGTGTCGAGTCGCCGCAGGCGTTGCGTCGCCTTAAGCAGGCGGGCATTCGCAAGGTGGTGATGCTGACCGGGGACCGGTTGGAGACTGCGCAGATGATCGGCCTGGCTGCGGGCGTCGATGAAGTTCGGGCCGGACTGCGACCAGAGGAGAAGGTCGCGGCCGTCCAGCGTGCGTGCGCCGAAGGCAAGACGCTGATGGTCGGCGACGGAATCAACGACGCCCCCGCCCTGGCTGCCGCTCACGTCGGCATTGCACTGGGCGCCAGCGGCGCAACGGCCCCTTCGGAAGCGGCTGGCGTTGTCCTGCTCGTCGATCGCCTTGATCGAGTGGCGGAGGCCCTGGATATCGCCAAGCGATCCCGCGCGATCGCCAAGCAGGGTGTGCTGGTCGGGATGGGCCTCTCACTGCTGGCCATGCTGGTTGCGGCACTGGGTTATCTGCCGCCGATATCAGGCGCGATCCTCCAGGAGGTCATCGACGTTGCCGTGATCTTCAATGCACTACGAGCCCTGGGCGCGGGATTCGGCTCAAGATCAGGGACGATGCAGGGCGAGCGGGTCGATCAACTGGGCGCCGAGCATGACGACCTGGCATCTGTGCTGGAGAAGGTCAGCCTGATGGCTACCAGTTTTGCGCGGTACCCGGCAGAGCAGGCTCGTGATGAGCTGGGCGGCCTGGTCGCGCTCCTCGAGCAAAAGCTGGTGCCCCATGAGCAAAACGACGAAGCTGAGCTCTACCCTTCACTGATCACGCACCTGAAAGGTGAGGACCCGCTGGCGGCACTGAGCCACACCCATCGGGAGATTTTCCGTCTGGTGAAGCTGCTTGGGCGGATGCACAAGGATTTTTCCGTCGACCGTACCGCCATCTCGCAGGAGGAAATTCAAGTGACCCTGATCAGGCTGGACACGCTGTTGCACCTGCACTTCGACCAGGAAGATGAGCTCTACCGCAATCTGGATAGCCGCTAATGCTTGAGCGTACGAAGCCCTCTGCAGAGTCGGTTGAGTTGCGCAGGTGGATGTGAAAAGCGACATCCACCCTTGCACTGCAACCCAACCCGTCACTGCGCAATCGGCTTTACCAACGGCGTCTTGCCATCGGACAGCAGCCAGGCCACCAACGAGGCCGGTTGCGTGGTGCTGGCATTGCGCGTGACACGGTGCAATTGCTCCGGCGCCTCGTACCAGGCATCGCCCGCTTTGAAACGCTTCGGCGCCTCACCGTCCAGGGCAGACTCCACTTCGCCGCTGACCACCACCACGAACACGGCGCCGGGGTGGGTGTGGGGGCGGGAAGTGGCGCCCGGGGCGAAGTCCACGCGCAGGGCCTTGGCGTGGGACCCGGCCTGCTGCGGCAGTCGGGCCTCGGCCACCGGCGTGACCGCCTCGTCGCCCGCACCGCCGTGGGCCAGTACCGACCCACTCACGAAGGTCGCCAATGATAGGGTCACTGCTGCAATCGACTTGTGCATGGCGGTTACTCCGGCTGCAGGGCGAATCCAACACCAAGACGATTCCAGGCGTTGATAGTGGCGATGGCAAAGGTCAGCTCGGCCATTTCGCGGTCGCTGAAATGCTCGGCAACCTGTCGATAAATCGCCTCGGGCGCATGCCGCTCCGACACCAGGGTGAGGGTTTCGGTCCACAGTAATGCAGCACGCTCGCGCTCACTGAAGAAGGGGGTTTCCTGCCAAGTGGTGAGGGCCAGCAGCCGGCGCACGGAATCACCGGATTTCAGCGATTCGCTGCTGTGCAGGTCGACACAGTAGGCGCAGCCATTGAGCTGCGAGGCGCGGATCTTCACCAGCTCATGCAGCAAGGGCTCCAGCAGACTTTCGCCAAGGGCTTTCTCCAGGCCGAGCATGGCCTTGAAGGTGTGTGGGGCGACTTCACGGTAGTTGATGCGAGAGGTGTTCATGCTGTGTCTCCAGGCAGGGTGCCGACGACATGTCGGGGTTGGAGACACTGTATTGAGCGAACCGATAAGGATAAATTAGCCAAACCAGCAAACATTGTACGAAGTACCGGACAATCATGGCTTTCGACCGACTCGAAGCGATGCGTGCCTTCTGCCGTATCGTCGAACTGGGCAGCTTCACCCGCGCCGCCAATGCCCTGGCAATGGCGAAGACCACCGTCTCCGGCCAGGTCCAGGCGCTGGAAACGCAACTTGGCATCAAGCTGCTGCACCGCACGACCCGCCGCGTGACCCCCACCACCGACGGCAGCGCCTACTACGAGCGCGCCCGTATCCTGCTTGATGACATCGATGAGCTGGAAGCGACCATGTCACAGAGCCACAGCGTGGCGCGCGGCCGGGTAAAAGTGGAGATGCCCTCGCCCGTTGGACGCTTCCTGCTGATCCCTGCCCTGCCCGACTTCGTCGCCCGACACCCGCAAATCCAGCTCGACATCAACTGCAGCGAGCGCATCGTCGACCTGGTGCAGGAAGGCGTGGACTGTGCAATTCGGGGCGGCGTCATCACCGACCCAGACCTGGTCTGCCGGCCGATCGGCCAGATGCGCTTCTGCCTCTGCGCCTCCCCCACCTATCTCGCCGGAGCGACACCGCTGCACAGTCCGGAAGACCTCGCCCAGCATCGTTTCCTAGCCTTCGTGTTTCCCGCCAGTGGACGCCAGATGCATCCGGAGCTATCCCGCGGCGCTGAGCGCTTCATCATCGACCAGCCCCCCGCCATGCGCTTCAACAGCGGCGGCGCGTACATCGCCGCAGCCGAGGCTGGCCTTGGCATCGTCGCCGTGCCGATGGCCGAGGCGCGTCTCTCGATCGAAGCCGGCAAGCTCGAAGAAGTGCTGCCGGATTGGGGTCCTGCGAGCATGCCAATGAGCCTGGTCTACCCCTACTCCCGCCACCTCTCGGCGCGGGTGCGAGCCTTCATCGACTGGGCCATTGCTGTGATGGGCGATGATCCGTTGTGGCGTAGCCAGTAGTTGCGTTGGCTATTCGGTGGGTATGGCTGCGCTCAGCGGAGCGCCGCCCCATCCTGCGGCTGGTGTCGAGCCCCTTTCTCGTTTCGGGAGAGGGAAGACGAGACGCGAACGACCGCTAAGCTTTCGAAGGGGTTCGCCAACCTTGGAGTCGCAATAACGTGATCCTCGCAGCCAGCATCGCATTGGCATTGCTGATGGGCTTCGCCATCCAGCGCGGTAGCACCTGCATGGTGGCGGCAATGGAGGAGTTGATCCAGAAACACAGCTGGAGCCGAGCGAGCGCCCTGCTGGAAACCTCGCTGTGGGTGGTGGGCGGGTTTGTGCTGCTGCGCGCATTCGACCTCTTGCCGCAGGTGCCCATGGGCCGTCCTTTGCATTGGCACGCGGCAGTGGGCGGGGCGCTGCTGGGCCTTGGGGCCTTCGTCAATGGCGGCTGCGCGTTTGGTGTCGTAGCGCGGATCGGCTCCGGGCAATGGGCCTGGCTGGCAACGCCAATCGGCTTCCTGCTGGGCTTTGCGATCATTGCCCGCTGGATGGGAGCTGCACCGGACATGCCGGTGCAGCTGCCGACCTGGCTGCTGGATGCTCCCGCAGCGCTGATCGCAGCAGTGATGGCGGCTCGTATCGCCTGGCTGCTATGGCGCCAGCTCAGCAACTGGGGGAGTCAGGACCAGCGCGCCGGGTCTGCGCACCTCGCCACGCTGGTAATCGGCATGACTTTCCTGTTGTTGTTCGTCTGCGTAGGCGCCTGGGCCTATACCGACATCCTGGCGGAACTGGCGACGGGCCATTTCATGGTGCTTGGGCTTCGCGGCCTGCTGCTCCCGGCGCTGTTCGCCGGGGCCTTGTATGGCGGGTGGAGCGCCGGGCGCTGGCAGCATCAGCGTCCCAGCCTTGGCCTGGTGATGCGCTGCCTGTGCGGCGGTCTGCTGATGGGGGTAGGCGCGGTACTGGTGCCCGGCGGCAACGACAGCCTGGTCCTGTTCGGTCTGCCGCTGTTGTGGCCAAATGCCTGGCTCGCGATTGTGACCATGTGTGCGGTGGTCGCACTGGCCATTCGATTCCATCGCTAACGGATATGCGAGTCTTGCCGGACACTTCATGTCCGCCCGCGCGACTGGGTAAAGGTCGCTCAATCCCTCAGGAAAAAGGCAGGTTGGCGCAATGACAGCCCAGAGCGACAAACCGGTGACGCAGCCGGATGACACACAAGATGCCGACGGCGCAGCTCCGGTGGCTCGCAGGGCAGGTTCGCGCAGCGATAGCGCGGTGATCGCCACGTTGCTGCCCTACTTGCGACCTTACGTCGGGCGCATCCTGCTGGCCCTCGGCCTCATCCTTTGTGCCAAGCTGGCCAACCTATATGTGCCGGTGGCCCTCAAGCAGATCGTCGATGGGCTGAATGTCGAACCCAACCTGCTGTTGCTGCCGGTGGGCCTGCTACTGGCCTATGGCGCATCACGGATCGGTGTCACCCTCTTCACCGAGCTGCGCCAGGTGGTCTTTGCCCGCGTCATGGCACGGGCTTCGCGGCAAATCACCCTGGAAGTGTTCCGCCACCTGCATGGCCTGAGCCTGAAGTTCCACCTCGGCCGGCGCACAGGCGGCGTGGCCCGCGACGTGGAGCGAGGCGGTGGCGCCATTTCCGACCTGCTGGACTGGACGCTCTACACCATAGTCCCGACCCTGCTGGAAGTTCTGCTGGTCACCACCGTGCTGGTCTGGGCCTACGACTGGGGCTTCGCCTTCATCACGCTCGGCACCCTGCTGGCCTATGGCACCTGGACCTTCGCCGTCACCGAATGGCGGACGCGTTACTACCGCGCTGCCGTGGAAGCAGACACCCGCGCCAACGAGCGCGCCGTGGATTCGCTGCTGAACTACGAAACGGTCAAGTACTTCAACAACGAGGCCCACGAGGCCGCGCGCTACGACGAAAACCTGCGCCACCTGGAGAACGCCAAGGTCAATGCCACCAAGTCCCTGGCCCTGCTCAACCTCGGCCAGGCCACAGTGGTGTCGATCGGCGTGACCGCCATGATGTGGCGCGCCGCTGCTGGCGTGGCCAGCGGCGAACTGACCATTGGCGACCTGGTTCTGGTCAACGCCTATCTGCTGCAACTCTCCGCGCCGCTGTTCATGCTCGGCATGATGTACCGCGAGGTGAAGCAGGCACTGACCAACATGGAGCGGCTGTTCGGCCTGCTGGATGAACGTCAGGACGTACAGGATGCCCCGAATGCCAAACCGCTGGTGCCGACGCGCCCGCGGGTCTGTTTCGAGAACGTTCACTTCGGCTACGACCCGCGCAGGGAAATCCTTCACGGCGTCGACTTCGAGATCCCTCCCGGCGGTACCGTGGCCGTGGTCGGCCACTCGGGGTCCGGCAAGTCCACCCTTGCCCGCTTGCTGTATCGCTTCTATGACGTGAATGCCGGGCACATTCGCATCGACGGCCGGGACCTGCGCGAGCTAACCCAGGCCTCGTTGCGCAGCGCCATTGGCATCGTTCCGCAAGACACTGTGCTGTTCAACGACAGCATCTACTACAACATCAGCTACGGTCGTCCCGGGGCCAGCCGCGAAGAGGTGGAGGCCGCAGCCCGCGCTGCCCACATCCACGAGTTCATCCAGCGCCTGCCGGATGGCTATGCGACCCAGGTGGGCGAACGCGGGCTCAAGCTGTCCGGAGGCGAAAAGCAGCGCGTGGCCATCGCCCGCGCCTTGTTGAAGAACCCCGCCATCCTCATCTTCGACGAGGCCACTTCCGCACTGGACTCCAAGTCAGAGAAGGCCATCCAGGACGCGCTCGATCGCATCCAGGTCGGCCGCACCACCCTGGTGATTGCACACCGGCTCTCCACCGTGATGGACGCCGACAGGATCATCGTGCTCGACGCCGGGCGCATCATCGAAAGCGGTACCCACCGCGAACTGCTGGAGGCCGGCGGTAGCTACGCGCAAATGTGGACACTGCAGCAGCAGGAGCCCGAGGGGGCCCAATCCCCTCCGCGCGTCCCGCTGGACTGAAGGGCAGCAATTCTCCGACCGTCGTCATGCCTGCCATCGACGAAACCATCAATTGACAAGGCAGGTTCTCAGACGCAGGATGCACAATAAATCGAACATTGCGTTCAAAATGCGCTTCGCCCACACGCATTCCTGGTGTGTGTGACACCGCTCCGATCTGCGCCAAGCCTTGTCCGGCCTGGCTGTTTTTCTCTCAATGCTCTGAGGAATGCTCCATGACTCAACCCGTGGTACTGATTACCGGCGCGGCCGGTGGTGTGGGCAGCGCGCTGGCTCGACGATTCCACCAGGGTAAATGGCGGGTGACAGTGACCGACCAGAACGCCGAGGGTCTGGCGCAACTCGGCCATGAACTGCCGCTGGCCAGTAACGTCCACGCGGATATTCGCAGCGCCCAGGCCTGCTCCGATGTCGTGGCCCGCGTACTCGCCGAAACCGGCCGCCTGGATGCCTTGGTCAACGCCGCAGGCGTCTGGCGCGAGGGCCCGGTGGAAGAATTCAGCGAGGAGGATTTCGACCTGGTGATGGCGGTCAACCTCAAGGCCGCCTTTTTCATGTGCTCCGCTGCCGTCCCGCACCTGAAGGTCACCCAGGGTGCCATCGTCAACATCTCCAGCGATGCAGGTCGCCAAGGCAACCGTAATGCCGCCGCCTATTGCGCCAGCAAGGGTGGCCTGACACTACTGAGCAAGACGCTGGCGCTGGACCTCGCGCCCGCGGGTGTGCGCTGCAATGCGGTTTCCCCGGGCGACATTGCCACGCCCATGCTGCGGTTCCAGGCCGAGCAGTATGGCAATGGCGACCCGAAGGCTTACTACAACGAGTTGCTGGCCAAGTTTCCGCAAGGCGCCGCCGCCCGCTTCGTGCAGCCTGAGGAAGTGGCCGAGTTGGTGTTCTTCCTCTGCCAGCCGGGAGCCCGGGCAATTACCGGGGCGGACATGGCGATAGACCTCGGGCTGTCGGCTGGTATCTAGGCGAAACCTTCCTTGATGGCTGGCCGGTTGGATGTTTCACCCAACCGGCCTACTCCTGTTTCTGCCCCACCACATCCTCGACCCAGCTCATCGCTGCAATCACGGTCGGAAAACCGATGGTGCTGGTGAGGACGAGCAAAGCATGACGGATGTCCTCCAGGCTCGCCCCGGCCTCGAGGGCACGGCGGGCGTGGCTGTGAACGGCGCCTTCGGAGCGGATGGCCGCCGCAGCTGCAAGCTGGGTGAGCTGGATGGTCCGCTCATCCAGCGGCCCGGCGCGGTGAATAGTGGCGCCCAGCGCTTCCACGGCCTTGAAATAGTCGGGGAACTGGCTTTTGAAACGCCGGTAGGTCTCGAGTCCTTTTTTCCTTTCCATGCGGGTCACCTCAGGTCGGAATTAGGCAAGCGTGCACTTTCAGCTTAGGAAATCCTGGGTCTAAGGTGTTTGATGCGGCCACGCCCGAGGAGCTGATTGCCGGCCCCATCCCCCATGTGGACGGTCGGCATGCCAACTGCCACGCCCCGCCTGCGGAAATCCCCCCATGAAGCAACCGCTGAACTGACATGACTCGCACCCTGGCCTCCATCGCCCTTTTGATCGCGGTCGTCTATCTAGGACTGTGCGTGGCACTGTTCGTGTTTCAGCGCGCGCTGATCTACTTCCCGCAGCCCCGCCTTGCTGGAGGACCTGACACGGTTCTCAAGATGCCGTTAGTGGACGTGGAGATCGTGGTATCGACCCGACTGCATGAGGGGCCCAAGGCGCTGATCTACTTCGGAGGCAACGCCGAGGACGTGTCCTGGAACCTGTCCTCGTTCGCCGAGGCCTTTCCGGACCACGCCCTCTACTTGATGCACTACCGGGGATTCGGTGGCAGTTCCGGCTCGCCCTCAGAGGAGGCGATCCAGCAGGACGCCCTCGCATTGTTCGACCGGGTCCAGGCCCTTCATCCCGAGGTGCTGCTGGTGGGCCGCAGCCTGGGCAGCGGTGTCGCGATTCGCCTGGCCAGCCAACGCCCAGCATCGCGTCTGGTGCTGGTAACGCCGTACAACAGCATCGAGGAGTTGGCGCAGGAACAGTTCGCCATCTTCCCGGTACGCTGGTTGCTGCGGGACAAGTTCGAGTCGTGGCGCTACGCGCCGGGGATCAATGTTCCCACGCAAGTGATCATGGCGGAGCACGACGAGGTGATCCCGCGCTGGAGCACGGAAAAGCTCCTCCGCCAGTTCAGCCCAGGCGTGGCCACGATGGCGGTGATTCGCGGCAAGGGCCACAACACCGTCTCCGACAGTCCGGAGTACCTCAGGCTGCTGAGATCAACGCCATAGCGCGCAACTCTCGCAGCCCCGGCGTGGCGCGTATGGTCCACGCTACTGAATTGCCTCAAGCCGTGGCGGATGACCGGCTCAGCATCTCGACCTCGCGAATCTCGAAATCCTGCCGCAGGTAGTCCATGCGGTTTTCATGGAAACGGCGCATATGTGGCAGCGCGGAGTGGGCTTCCAGATGTGCCCGGGACTGCCAGACCTCATAGAAGATGAACAGCGTTGGGTCATGCACATCACGCAGCATGTGGTACTCGATGCAGCCCTCCTCCGCCCGGCTAGGCTCGACATAGGCGCGGAACAGTGCCTCGAACTCATCGGCTTTTTCCGGCTTGATGGGGGCATGGAGGATGAATCCATATGGCGTACTCATGATGCGGAGTCCTGATGGTGGCTTTGAGATTGACCACGTTATCGCAAGGCTCGGCAACCATTCATGATTTCCAGGCAAATATCATTTGCACCACCGCCGGTGTTTCCGTGACGACTCGCCCGGTAGTCTGCCGCCATCCCAAATTGCTGAGGCATTCGCCATGAAAAAGGTTCTGCTGATCAACGGCGGCAAACAATTCGCCCACTCCGATGGTCGCTATAACGCCACCCTGCACGAAGCGGCTCTTGCCTTCCTCGACCGAGCAGGTTTCGACGTAAAGGAAACCCAGGTCGACGCTGGCTATGACATCGCCGAAGAAGTCCAGAAGATCCGCTGGGCCGATGCGGTGATCTACCAGATGCCGGGCTGGTGGATGGGCGCACCCTGGACGGTGAAGCAATACCTGGACGAAGTCTTCACCGCTGGCCACGGCAGCCTCTACGCCAACGACGGCCGCACTCGCTCGGATGCATCGCAGAAGTACGGCAGCGGCGGCCTGTTGCACGGCAAGCAATACATGATTTCAGCCACCTGGAACGCGCCGCAGCAAGCCTTCGACGATCCGACCGACTTCTTCGAGGGAAAAGGGGTGGATGCGGTGTACTTCCCCTTCCACAAGGCCAACCAGTTCCTCGGCATGAGCGCCCTGCCGACCTTCCTCAGCGTGGACGTGATGAAGCGCCCAGCCATCGCAGCGGACGTCACCCGCTACGAGCAGCACCTGGCGGAGGTGTTCAAGGTTTCAGCCTGACGCCTTGCCGGGGCTACCCAAGCATCGTGCCAGGCCCTGCTTCAGGGCATCAGAGCATGGTTTTCGCCGCCACCGCGCCAGCTACGGCAACCACCAGAGCCAACACACCCAGCAACAGCCTGCTGGGTGATTGCCTCGCCTCGGCAGCCGGCGTCGCGTGATTCTGCGATGCAACAGCCCTCAGTGGGTTGGCCATCGAAGCCTGATTAGCAGGCCTGGACACGACCGGTTTCGACGCAGGCAAGTCAACGGCGCGCATGAAGACGGTGGCGTCTTCATCCACCGCCTGGGGTGCCGCCACCCTGGGGCCGATCACCAGCAGCGTCACCGACCCCATGCGCACCTGGTCACCGGGCTGCAGCACGGCGGTGCTGACCTTCTGCTGGTTGACGAAGACGCCATTGGCGGAGGCCAGGTCCTTGACCTCGAGCACATCGTCCTTGAGGAAGAACTCGCAATGGCGCCGCGACAATTCCAGGTCGCTGAAGACCAGTTCGCATTTCACCGAACGGCCGAAGGTCATCGAACCGGTGACGTGGTACTTCTGCCCTTCGTGCTCCCCTTTGATCACCTGCAGGAACCAGCGTGCAACCGCCTCGGTCTTGGGCCTGACCTTCGCCGGGTCGACCAGCAGCAGTTCCAGGCCGCCGATGCGCACCCGGTCGTCCGAGCGCAACTGGAAGCGCGCCCCGACACGCTCGCCGTTGACGTAGGTGCCGCCCGGTGACCCACAATCGCTCAGGTAGTACTGGCCATGATCCTGACGGATTTCCGCATGGAAGGGACTGACGTCAGCTTCTGTCAGCACCAGGCTGTTGCGGCTGTCCTGGCCAATGGTGAAGCGCTCGTCCGCCAGCCAGATGGGCGAGTGGCGGTTGTCGGCAAAATGAATCCTGAGCATGTAGGTGTCCTTGGAAAGGTTGCGCCAGGCCTGGCCAGCGGCCGCCTGTCCCATTGGCAATCTGACTTCAGTTTCCGAAAAGGTTGTTCCACATCCGCCTGATCGGGTTCTCCTGCTTTTCCTCCTGACGCGCGGGGGCAGCGGTCGCACGCTTCGCCACGGCACGACGGGCAACCTGCGCCTTGCGCACCCGCTGCTCGTGGGTGGCCTGGAGCTTCAGCAGGGTCTCGTTGTCGGGCTGCACGACCAGGCCGCCTTTGATGTACTCCAGGGCCAAGGTGAATTCGCGCTGGCGGTAGGCACCTTCACTGAGGTCGATGAAGCGCTGCACCACCTGCTGCAGGCCGGCCAACGCTTGCTCGTTGCCCGGTGCCCATTCCAGCACTTGGTAGTAATGGAAAACCGCGCTGTCCTGCTCGGGCTGCAGCAAGTGACCTTCGGTGAAGCGCTGCGCGGCCAGTGCCAGGCTATTGGTGATGCGCGCGGCGAGCACGCGCTGCAGGCCGGACTCGGCCTCTGCGTTGTCTTGGTCGAGCTTCAGCGCCTGGCGGAAGAAGTAGTCGGCGTTGTCCTGGGCCGGTTCCACCAGCCGGCCTTCGGCCAGGCGCAGCTCGCCGAGTTCGAGGAAGTCGGCGATCTTCATCTGCAGGACGACGTAATAGCCCCCTCCAGCGGAGAGCGTCACCAGCAGCACGCCGAGCAGGCCCCACAGCACGCCCTTGTAGACGCGCCATCCGGCGGGCCGCTGCAACGGCAGCGCCGGGGTGATGCGCGTATGGTCCAGTTCCGTGTCGCTCAGCTCAGCCAGGCTCGCCAGCAGTACTCCGCAATCGGCGAAGCGCTCGTCCGGGTCCTTGGCCAGCATGCGGTCCAGCAGGTGCTGGTATTGGCTGAGGTGCTCCGGCAGGGCTGGCGGCTCCAGTTGCACATGGTTCATCAGCGTCTGGGTGTAGCTTTCGCCACGGAAGGGGTTCGTCCCACCGAGCAGTTCCAGAAGGATGACGCCCAGGCTGTAGATGTCGCTGCGCGCATCCAACGGCAAGCACTGCGCTTGCTCCGGGCTGCTGTAGGCCGGGCTGCCGACGGCGACGTTGAACTGGGTCAGTTCGCTGTCCAGTTCCAGCTCTTTGGCGACGCCGAAATCGGTGAGCACGGCCGTGCCGTCGTCACAAAAGAGGATGTTGGCCGGCTTGATGTCCCGGTGTACCAGCCCCTTGTCGTGGACCACGGCCAGCGCACTGGCGATCTGCCCGACGATGGTCAGGGCACGCTGCGGCTCCAGCCGCTGGCCCTTGTACTGGCCCAAGTCGCCCCCGGAGAGGTACTCCATGGCCAGGTAGTAGCGTCCATCGTCCAGACGGCCGATATCGTGGATAGTGACGATCGAGGGGTGATGCAGCGAGGCGACGAGGCGCCCTTCCTTGACGAAGCGCTTGCTGAACGCCTCGTCATTCATTTCCTGCAGGACCTTGATCGCCACCTTGCGATTCAAGGACTCCTGCGTCGCCAGGTAGACCTCGGCCATGCCGCCCTTGCCCAACAGGCCGTGCACGGTGTAGCCGGGTATATCAAGCAGATCATCGTTCATAGGGAACCAGGGAATTCAGTGTCTGAGGGGTTTTAGGAGCTTGCTGAGAAAGCTACGCGGCGGGCTCGCGACGGCTGTCACCCGAGGCAATGCCAAGCCCAGCACAATGCAGGAGATGTTGTCCCTGCCGCCGGCCTGGCAAGCCTGCTCGACCAATTGCACAACCAGTTCATCGAGGGTTACGGCGCTGGCGCAGAGCTGCTGGATCACCCCGTCGTCCAGTTCGCCCGTCAGCCCGTCGCTGCACAAGAGGAGCAATTCGCCCGGCGCCAGGGTCGAACGCAGCAGCCCTACCTCCAGGGCTTGTTGTTCCTGGCCGAGGCACTGGGTGATGACATTCCGCCGGGGGTGGCTGCGTGCCTCTTCGCGGGTCATCTGCCCGGCATCGACCATGGCTTGCACCCAGCTGTGGTCGCGCGTCAGCGGACTGATGCTGTCGGCGCCGACCCGATAGGCGCGGCTGTCGCCGACCCAGGCGAGTTCGAACGCCGCCCCTGCGAACTTCACCGCCACCAGGGTGGACCCCATCCCTCTGCGACCATCCTGACCCGCTGCTGCGCTATCAAGGATTGCCTGATGGGCCGCCTGCACCGCCACTTCCAGCTCGCTGCCCTGAGCTGTCGCCTGCTGCAAGGTTTCGATTGCCAGGGCGCTGGCGACCTCGCCACGCTGGTGACCGCCCATGCCATCGGCTATGGCCCACAGGCCGAGCCCAGGCGCGCAGAGCACAGCGTCCTCGTTGTGCTCACGGACCCGGCCTGGCACGGATTGCGCCGCGTAGACCAGGAAATCCTCAGTGTGCGTCGGTGGCATGCGGTTCTCTGCTGATGGAAGGGTCGGTTGCCGGGGCTGCGCGCGGTCACGAGGGAAGGGCCAGCAATAGCAGCGAATGATGCGACCGCCGCCAGGGGCTGTCATCACCCGACGCGGCTTTGCGTCGGAAGTGTTAAGCAGTCGATGATTTGATCGGGAAAGCCGTCATGGCCCCACGCGCTACCGCTTCCAGTCTATGCTTTTCTCATCGGTTTCCCCCAGCGACAGGCTCGTGCAGCCCAGGAGGTGGTAATGGCCATTGAGTGCACCAAAGCAGGGATGCGCTGATCCATCTACCCACCCTCGGAGGTCAAGATCATGAGCAAAGGTCTCGATGCAAAAAAGCAGGCCAAGAAGAAGCCTATGAAAACCGCCCATGAAAAGCGCGTGGCCAAGCGGGCCAAGAAAACCGGCTCAACCTTGCTTGGCAGCCACGCCGCTAATCCATAGGCTCCAGTCACACAGCAAGACGCCCTCCCGCAGCCGGCCTGCGCGGAGGGCTTTTCATTTGGCCCGTGGAGCCTGACGGATCGATCTACTGTAGAGCAGGCGCTCGATGGGCTTGGGACTATGGGCAGGGCAACCCCGTGCTGGCGAACGGGGTGCATTCGCGAGCAATCTCGCGCCTACGGGTGCGGCATCTGCTCAGTTTGTAAGGCCCCCTCTCTGAGCAAGCATCGAAAACCCCAAAGGCGACCCGAAGGTCGGCTTTTTTGATGGCAACGTCAGTTGATCTTCCCGCCATGCACCTGCTGGTCGGCATGGTACGAGGAACGTACCAAGGGGCCTGCGGCGACGTTCTTGAAGCCCATCTCAGCGCCCTGCTCGGCGAACCAGGCAAAGGTGTCCGGATGCACGAAGCGCTGCACCGGCAGGTGGTTGCGCGACGGCTGCAGGTACTGGCCGAGGGTGAGCATGTCGATCTCGTGCTCGCGCATGCGCTGCATGACCTCGATCACTTCCTCGTCGGTCTCGCCCAGGCCGAGCATCAGCCCGGACTTGGTCGGCACGTGCGGCACGCGCTGCTTGAAGTTCTGCAAGAGGTCCAGCGACCACTCGAAGTCCGAGCCCGGACGCGCCGCCTTGTACAGGCGCGGCACGGTTTCCAGGTTGTGGTTGAACACATCCGGCGGCTCCTGCTCGGTGATCGCCAGGGCTACATCCATGCGCCCGCGATAGTCCGGCACCAGGGTTTCCAGTTGGATGCCCGGAGACAGCTTGCGGATTTCCCGCAGGCAGTCGACGAAGTGCTGGGCACCGCCGTCGCGCAGGTCGTCGCGGTCCACCGAGGTGATCACCACGTACTTCAGGCGCAGGTCGGCGATGGCCACCGCGAGGTTCTTTGGCTCGTCCGCATCCAGCGGCTTCGGCCGGCCGTGGCCGACGTCGCAGAAGGGGCAGCGACGGGTGCAGATGTCGCCCATGATCATGAAGGTCGCGGTGCCGCCGGAGAAGCACTCGCCCAGGTTCGGGCAGGAGGCTTCTTCGCAGACGCTGTGCAGCTTGTGCTTGCGCAGCAGTTGCTTGATGCGCGACACCTCGGGCGAGGCAGCGATTTCCACACGAATCCAGTCGGGTTTGCGCGGTACATCCTCGGTGGGAATGATCTTCACCGGAATGCGCGCCACCTTCTCGGCACCGCGCAGTTTGACGCCCACTTCGATCTTGCCTGTCTGTGTCGAACTCATGATCTCGCCCCGCGAGAAAGAGGATTGTCTGGGGGTGTAGGAGCGAGGGGGACGCCTAGTTCTTGCTCGCGATCGCAAGCACGAAGTCATTTTCGCGAGCAAGCTCGCTCCTACCGGGTCGTGGGTGGAATATCAGCCGCGGTAGTAACGCTGCGGCACGAAGGGAGTCTTGACCACGCGCATAGGCACCGGCTTGCCGCGCACCAGGGCGAAGACCTCGGTCTCCAGCGCCGTGTAGCGGCTGTCCAGGTAACCCATCGCCAGCGGGCCGCCCAGACTGGGGCCGAAGCCGCCGCTGGTGACTTCGCCGATCACCTGCTGTTCGGCGTTGACGATCTGGGTACCCTCGCGCACCGGTGCGCGTCCGCTGGGCAGCAGGCCAACGCGCTTGCTGGCGACGCCCTCCTGCTGCTGCGCAAAGATGCGCTCTGCACCGGGGAAGCCACCTGCACGCAGGCCGTCGATGCGGCGCGCCTTGGAGATGGCCCAGTTCAGGCTGGCTTCGATCGGCGTGGTGGCGGTGCTCATGTCATGGCCATAGAGGCACAGGCCGGCTTCCAGGCGCAGCGAGTCACGGGCGCCGAGGCCGATGGCCTGGACTTCCGGCTCCGCCAGCAAGGTGCGGGCCAGGGCTTCGGCCTGCTCGACCGGCACGGAAATCTCGTAGCCGTCTTCACCGGTGTAGCCGGAGCGGCTGACATAGCAGTCGACCCCTTGCAGGCGCACGCTGGCGAACTGCATGAAGGTCATGGCCTTCACCTCCGGCGCCAGGCGGCCCAGCACTTCGGCGGCCTTCGGCCCCTGCAGCGCCAGCAGCGCGCGGGTTTCGAACAAGGATTCGATCTGGCACTGCTCGCCGATGAACTGGCGCAGGTGGTCCAAATCCTGTTCCTTGCAGGCGGCGTTGACGACCAGGACCAGGTGATCGCCCGCATTGGCCACCATCAGGTCGTCGAGGATGCCGCCGTGCTCGTCGGTGAACATGGCATAGCGCTGCATACCCGCTGGCAGGTCGATGATGTCGACCGGTACCAGGCTTTCCAGGGCCCGGGCGGCATGCTCGCCACGCAGGATGATCTGGCCCATGTGCGAGACGTCGAACAGACCGGCCTGTTCGCGGGTGTGCAGGTGCTCCTTGAGCACGCCGAGCGGGTACTGCACCGGCATGTCGTAGCCGGCGAAAGGCACCATGCGCGCGCCGAGTTCGAGGTGCAGGGCGTGCAGCGGGGTTTTGGCGAGGATTTCAGTGGTCATGCATAAGCTCCGAACTGGTTGTTCCCTTCCCCCCTGGGAGAAGGTGGCCCTTGGGCCGGATAAGGGATGCCGGGAGCGAGACTGGGCTGGCCTTCACTCCCGGCCCCTCTCCCAATGAGAGAGGGGAGGTATCAGCATTCGATGATGTTCACGGCGAGGCCGCCGCGGGCGGTTTCCTTGTACTTGCTCTTCATGTCGGCGCCGGTCTGGCGCATGGTGCGGATCACCTTGTCCAGCGAGATGAAGTGCTGGCCATCGCCGCGCAGGGCCATGCGCGCGGCGTTGATCGCCTTCACCGAACCCATGGCATTGCGTTCGATGCAGGGCACCTGCACCAGCCCGCCGACCGGGTCGCAGGTCAGGCCGAGGTTGTGCTCCATGCCGATCTCGGCAGCGTTTTCCACCTGCTGCGGAGTGCCGCCCATGACTTCGCAGAGCGCGCCGGCGGCCATCGAGCAGGCCACGCCAACTTCGCCCTGGCAGCCGACTTCGGCGCCGGAGATCGAGGCGTTTTCCTTGTAGAGGATGCCAATGGCGGCGGCGGTGAGCAGGAAACGCTCGATACCATCGTCATTGGCGCCCGGGATGAAGCGGCTGTAGTAATGCAGCACCGCCGGCACGATACCCGCCGCGCCGTTGGTGGGCGCGGTGACCACGCGGCCGCCAGTGGCGTTTTCCTCGTTCACCGCCAGGGCGTAGAGGTTGACCCAGTCGAGCACGCTGAGGCTGTCGCGCAGGCTGGCTTCCGGGTGCTCGCTGAGCTGCCGGTAGAGCGCGGCAGCGCGGCGCCGGACCTTGAGGCCACCAGGCATGATGCCTTCGTTCTGACATCCCGCCCGCACGCAGGCTTGCATCACCTCCCAGATATGCAGCAGCCCCAGACGGGTCTTTTGCGGAGATCGCCAGGCGGTCTCGTTCTCGGCCATCAGCTGACTGATGGAAAGACCGTGGGTAGCGCACTGCTCCAGCAGCTCACGCGCGGTGCGGAATGGATAGCGCAGCGGCGTGCGGTCTTCGACGATGCGGTCCATGCCAGCGGCTTCCTCGTCCACCACGAAGCCGCCGCCCACCGAGTAATACTCGCGCGAGCGGATCTGCAGACCGGCCTCGTCGAAGGCACGGAAGATCATGCCGTTGGGGTGATAGGGCAAGGGTTTGCGGATCATCGCCAGGTGTTCCTTCTCGACGAAGCGGATCGGTTTTTCCCCGAGCAGCGAGATGCTTCCGGCGCTACGCATGGCAGCCAATCGCTGGTCCACCGTGCGGGTGTCCACCAGGTCCGGGTACTCCCCTTCCAGCCCCAGCAGCACAGCCTTGTCGCTGCCGTGGCCCTTGCCGGTTGCGCCGAGGGAGCCGTAGAGCTCCACCCGCACGCTCTCCACCCGGTCCAGCAGCCCTTCCGTCTTCAGGCCCGAGACGAAACGCGCCGCAGCGCGCATCGGGCCCACGGTGTGGGAGCTGGAGGGGCCGATGCCTACCTTGAACAGATCGAAAACGCTTAGCGACATAATTCGACTCCGAAGCAAGCCCTGGGTGGCGGTCAGGCCGGGTAGACCGGGAAGCGCGCGCAGAGCGCGGCCACCTGCTTGGCGACCTGCGCCTCGACATCGGCATCGCCAAGGTGGTCGAGGATGTCGCAGATCCAGCTGGCCAGGGCGCGACATTCCGGCTCCTGGAAGCCACGGGTGGTGACGGCCGGGGTGCCGATGCGCAGGCCGGACGTGACGAAGGGCGACTGCGGGTCGTTGGGCACGGCGTTCTTGTTCACGGTGATGTGGGCGCGCCCCAGTGCGGCGTCCGCGTCCTTGCCGGTGATGCCCTGGCGGATCAGGCTGACCAGGAACAGGTGGTTGTCGGTACCGCCAGACACCACGTCGTAGCCACGCTCCATGAACACCTTGGCCATGCCTTGGGCGTTCTTGATCACCTGGGCCTGGTAGTCCTTGAAACCCGGATCCAGTGCCTCCTTGAAGCACACGGCCTTGGCGGCGATCACGTGCATCAGCGGGCCGCCCTGTCCGCCCGGGAACACCGCAGCGTTGAGCTTCTTCTCGATCTCAGGGTTGGACTTGGCAAGGATCAGGCCGCCACGTGGACCGCGCAGGGTCTTGTGGGTGGTGGTGGTGACCACGTCGGCATAGGGCAGCGGGTTCGGGTACAGGCCAGCGGCGACCAGGCCGGCGACGTGGGCCATGTCGACGAACAGCAGTGCACCGACCTTGTCGGCGATGGCGCGGAAGCGCGGGAAATCAAGGGTTTTCGAGTAAGCCGAGAAGCCGGCAACGATCATCTTCGGCTTGTGCTCGACGGCCAGGCGCTCGACTTCGTCGTAATCGATCAGTCCGTTGCCGTCGATGCCGTACTGCACAGCGTTGTACAGCTTGCCGGAGGAGCTGACCTTCGCGCCGTGGGTCAAATGACCGCCGTGGGCCAGGCTCATGCCCAGCAGGGTATCGCCCGCCTGCAGCAGGGCCAGGTAGACCGCGCTGTTGGCCTGGGAACCGGAGTGCGGCTGAACGTTGGCGTAATCAGCACCGAACAGCTGCTTGGCGCGGTCGATGGCCAGTTGCTCGACCACATCCACGTATTCACAGCCACCGTAGTAGCGCTTGCCCGGGTAGCCCTCGGCGTACTTGTTGGTCAGCTCGCTGCCCTGGGCCTGCATCACCTGCGGGCTGGTGTAGTTCTCGGAGGCGATCAGCTCGATGTGGTCTTCCTGGCGCTGGGCCTCGCGGCGCATGGCGTCGAACAGCGCAGGGTCGAAATCGGACAGGGTAAGGCTCTTGTGGAACATGGTCGTATCCTTCTTGTTCGGTTGGATGCAGCGCAAAGGTCGAGTTGTAGGAGCGAGCTCGCTCGCGAATGGCTCCGGCAGAAGCGCTTCGCCAGCGAGCTGGCTCCTACAACGGGCCGCCGTCAGGCGTCCTGATAGGCCTCGATGGACGGGCAGGCACAGACCAGGTTGCGATCGCCGTAGACGTTGTCGACGCGGCCCACCGGCGGCCAGTACTTGGCCTCCACCAGACTGGCGGTCGGGTAGACGGCCAGCTCGCGGCTGTAGGGGTGGCGCCACTCACCGACCAGTTCCGCCGCGGTGTGCGGGGCGTTCTTCAGCGGGTTGTCGTGGGCATCCAGCTGCCCCTCCTCCACCGCGCGGATCTCCTCGCGGATGCGGATCATGGCGTCGCAGAAGCGATCCAGCTCTTCCTTCGACTCGCTCTCGGTCGGCTCGACCATCAGCGTGCCGGCCACCGGGAACGACATGGTCGGCGCGTGGAAACCGAAGTCGATCAGGCGCTTGGCCACGTCATCGACGCTGATGCCGCTGGTTTCCTTGAGCGGCCGCAGGTCGAGGATGCACTCGTGGGCCACCAGGCCGTTCTCGCCGGTGTAGAGCACCGGGTAGTGCTCTTCCAGGCGACGGGCGATGTAGTTGGCGTTGAGGATCGCCAGTTGCGAGGCACGCTTGAGACCTTCGCCGCCCATCATGCGGATGTACATCCAGGTGATCGGCAGGATGCTCGCGCTGCCGAACGGCGCGGCGCTGACGGCGCCTTCCTTGCGCGCCAGGTGGCCCTGGCCGTGGCCGGGGAGGAACGGTGCCAGGTGCGACTTGACGCCGATCGGGCCGACGCCCGGGCCGCCGCCGCCGTGGGGGATGCAGAAGGTCTTGTGCAGGTTCAGGTGCGACACATCACCGCCGAACTGGCCCGGCGCGCAGAGGCCGACCATGGCGTTCATGTTGGCGCCATCGATGTACACCTGGCCGCCGTTGTCGTGGATGATCGCGCAGATTTCGCGGATGCCTTCCTCGAACACCCCGTGGGTCGACGGGTAAGTGATCATCAGCGCGGCGAGACGGTCCTTGTGCTCTTCGGCCTTGTTCGCCAGATCGGCCACATCGACGTTGCCGCGGGCATCGCAGCCCACCACCACCACGCGCATGCCGGCCATCTGGGCGGTCGCCGGGTTGGTGCCATGGGCGGACGACGGAATCAGGCAGACATCACGCCCGGCCTCGCCACGGCTGGCGTGGTAGGCGCGGATGGCCAGCAGGCCCGCGTATTCGCCCTGGGAGCCGGCGTTGGGCTGCAGGGACACCGCGTCATAGCCGGTGGCCTTGCAGAGCATGGCTTCCAGCTCGGTGGTCAGTTCCTGGTAGCCGGCGCTCTGCTCGGTGGGAGCGAAGGGGTGCAGGGAGCCGAACTCGGCCCAAGTGATCGGGATCATCTCGCTGGCGGCGTTGAGCTTCATGGTGCAGGACCCCAACGGAATCATGGTCCGATCCAGCGCCAGGTCCTTATCCGCCAGCTTGCGCAGGTAGCGCATCAGCTCGGTTTCCGAGTGGTAGCGGTTGAAGACTTCGTGCTCCAGAAACGGCGTTTCGCGCAGCAGTTCCAGCGGCAGGCAATCGCCCGTGACACCGGCCAGTGCGGCGAAGTCCGGCAGGTTCTGACCCTGGGTAGCGAAGACCGCCCAGAGGGTCTCGACGCTGGCCTGGTCGCAGGTTTCATCCAGCGACACACCGACCCTTGCATCGTCCAGCACCCGCAGGTTGATGCGCTGGGCCTTGGCGGCGGCATGCACCTCATCCACCGGACAGGCGGTGACGACGCTCAGGGTGTCGAAGAAGTGGTAATGCTCGACCTTGTGACCCAACTGCTGCAGGCCCTGGGCGAAAATCGAGGTCAACCGGTGCACACGCCGAGCAATGCCAGCCAGGCCCTGCGGGCCGTGATACACGGCGTACATGCTGGCGATGTTGGCCAGCAGCACCTGGGCGGTGCAGATGTTGCTGGTGGCCTTCTCGCGGCGGATGTGCTGTTCGCGGGTCTGCATGGCCAGACGCAGGGCCGGCTTGCCGTGACGGTCGATGGATACACCGACGAGACGGCCAGGCATATCGCGCTTGAAGGCGTCACGGGTGGCGAAGTAGGCCGCGTGCGGGCCGCCGAAGCCCAGCGGTACACCGAAGCGCTGCGCACTGCCCAGAACCACGTCGGCACCGAATTCGCCGGGCGGAGTCAGCAGGGTCAGGGCCAGCAGGTCGGCGGCCACGGCCACCAGGGCGCCGGCTGCGTGGACGCGCTGCACCAAGGCGCGGTGGTCAGGTATGTCGCCGTTGCTGGCGGGGTATTGCAGCAGCAGGCCGAAGTAGCCGGAAAGGTCGTCCAGCTCGGTTTCGTCACCGATCACCACCTCGATCCCCAGCGGCTCGGCGCGGGTGCAGAGCACGTCGAGGGTCTGCGGATGGCAATGACGGGAGACGAAGAAGGCCGGAACCTTGTTCTTGGCCAGGCGCTTGCAGAAGGTCATGGCTTCGGCAGCGGCGGTGGCTTCGTCCAGCAAGGAGGCGTTGGCGATTTCCATGCCGGTGAGGTCGCTGATCAGCGTCTGGAAGTTCAGCAACGCTTCCAGGCGGCCCTGGGAGATCTCCGGCTGGTAAGGGGTATAGGCGGTGTACCAGGCCGGGTTTTCCAGCAGGTTGCGCAGGATTGGGGTCGGGGTGTGGCAAGGGTAGTAGCCCTGGCCGATGTAGTGCTTGAACAGCTGATTCTTCGCGGCGATGGCCTTGATCGAAGCCAAGGCCTCGGCCTCACCCTGTCCGGCCGGCAGGTCGAGTACGCTGGTACCCTTGATGCTCTCGGGAATCACGCTGGCGATCAGCGCTTCCAGTGAATCGTGGCCGGTGAGTGCCAGCATGGCGGTAATATCCGCCTCACGCGGGCCGATATGGCGGGCGATGAACTCGTTGTCCGTGCCCAGTGGGATGTGTGCTCTGGTCATGTCGGCCCCCGGGCTCAAGCGTTTTCGGCGAGGAAGCTGTCGTAGCCGGCCTGGTCCATCAGGCTGGCAACGGCTTCGGGGTTATCCGGACGAATGCGGAAAAACCAGCCATCTCCCATGGGGGCTTCGTTGACCAGCTCTGGGTTGTCGGCCAGTGCCTGGTTGACGTCCAGCACTTCGCCGGTCAGCGGCATGGTGATGTTGCTGGCGGCTTTCACCGACTCCAGTACCGCGACTTCCTGGCCTTCTTCGTAACGGCCCGGCTCCGGCAATTGGACGAACACCACGTCCCCCAAGGCCTCCTGGGCGAAGCTGGTGATGCCAACGGTCAGTTCACCGGACGCTTCCAGACGCAGCCATTCATGCTCGGGAGTAAAACGCAGAGTGCTCATGGATCTTCCTCTTGTTATCAGGTTGGGTCCCGAGCGTGGAATACGGCTCGGCTGACTGAACAAGAGCAAGGCGAATGCCAAGTTTTATAAATCCTTTTAAATCAATATCTTGGGCGATATTTCGAATTTTAGCGACCAAGTTTTGGAACGAAATCGCTCCATGCTTGAATGAGTTTTTGGATAGTCGATGAACACACACACCGCGGATCACGAGGCTCTGGCCAGTTTGGAGCGAAATCGCTCCACTGGAACGTAATCGAACCGCACCATCAGCAATGTAGAACCGCAGGGCAATCAAGCTTCATCGATCCACCCAAAGTCGTGCGATCAGGGGAACTGCTGTCTCACTAATCCAGCCTACGCCTTGGTAGAAATCCCATACTTACGCAGACGTTGACCGATAGCAGTGTGCGAGGTGTTCAGACGCGCAGCCAACTGGCGGGTGGAGGGATATTCAGCGTAAAGCCGCTCCAGCAGGGACTTTTCGAAGGCCTGCACGGCCTCCTCCAGGCTCGAGACCTCCGCGGATTCCGCCTGCTGGGCATTCAGCGCGGTGCCGGCCAATTCCAGCCCATCGCAGTCGATCAGGTCGCCCTCGCAGATCGCTGCGGCGCGGAAGATCACGTTCTGCAACTGACGAACGTTTCCCGACCAGCGATTGCCCAGCAGCAGCGGATGGGTCGCAGGCGCCAACCGGCAAGGAGGCCGCTGGATCTGCGCGCAGGCCTGGCGCAGAAAGTGTTCGGCCAGCAGGAGGATGTCATTCCCGCGCTCGCGCAGTGGCGGCACCATCAGGTTGAGCACGTTGAGGCGGTAATAGAGGTCCTCGCGGAAGGTGCCCTCCCCGACCATGCGCTCCAGATTGCGATGCGTCGCGCAGAGCACCCGCACATTCACATGCACCTCCCGGTCGCCCCCCACACGACGGAAGCAACCATCGCTGAGAAATCGCAGCAGCTTGGCCTGCAGGTAAGGCGACATTTCGCCCACTTCATCGAGGAACACCGTGCCACGATCCGCCATTTCCAGCAGACCCGGCTTGCCGCCGCGCTGGGCGCCAGTGAACGCCCCGGCGGAATATCCGAACAGCTCGCTCTCGGCGAGGCTCTCCGGGAGGGCCGCGCAATTGAGCGCCAGGAACGGCGCATCGTGCCGCGCGCTGAGGGCGTGGCAGGCGCGCGCCACCAGTTCCTTGCCGGTACCGGTCTCGCCCTGGATCAACAACGGCGCATCCAGGCTGGCCACCTTGAGCAGGCGGACCTTGAGTTGCTTGAGTGCCGATGATTGGCCGATCAGCGCATCCATGCCCTCGGCATGGTCGTGGTGCAGCGAGGCCAGACGCTCGCCGATGCGGCTCGGCGGGTAAAGGGTCAGCAAGCCACCGACCAGCTCATCCGTGCCACCGCTGATGGGTGTGGCGTCCAGCAGCAGCGCCTGCCCGTTGAAGCTCACCTCGCACATCGGCAAGCGGAAACCCTTGTCGATCAGGTTCTGCGCCAGATCCGGCTCGGCAAACAGGTTGGACAGCGGCTCGCCGGCCGGCTCATGGCCGTAGAGGCTGACCAGGGTCGGGTTGGCCAGCAGCACATGGCCGTCCGGCCCCACCGCCAGCACCGGGTCACTCATGGCTGCCAGCAGCGCATCGAGCTGTAGGCGCCGTTGCTGACCGGGGAGGATGTCGACCAGCTCCACCGCCTGCACACCCTCCACCCGCAGCAGGGCGTCATGCAACTCATCGAGCACCGCTTGGCTAAGGGCCGGCGCATCGATGTAGACGTTCGGCGGGATCATTTCCACCGCGTCGAGATTGAGGTTGCGCGCACCCAGCAGCGCCAGGACTTCCTGGGTGATGCCGACGCGGTCGATGAAGGTGACGTGGATTCGCATGGCGGGCCTTGGGATCGATCTATTTCTACACGGTCATTGCGCGCGGGCACTGCATCAGCTCATCGAGGAATGCGCGCAAGATCAACGGCGGAGCCACCCCTCGACGGGTAATGACCTCGAAGGCAGACAGCAGGCGCAGGCGTCCTGGCTCAAGATGCTCCAGATCGCCACTCTCCACCCACTGGCGCGCATAGTGTTCTGGGAGGAATCCAGCATAAGCCCCCGAGAGGATCAGCATGGCCTGGGCTTCGACGTTATCCACGGTCGCGGCCGGCTTGTCCACGCCCAGCGCCTGGAGATCGCGCTGCTGCAGGTAGCCACGTGCCACGACACGGCTGGCGGCGATGCGCTCCAGCAGGTTGACCTTGGGGCCCAGGCCACCGAACAGGGGATGATTTCGCCCGCAGTAGAAGCCATGGCTTTCCTGGTACAGCGGCGAATAGGACAGGCCCGGCACGCGCAATGGGAAGTGCCCGACCGCCAGATGCAGGCGGCCATCCAGCACGCGCTCCTCCAGTTCGGCCGGGGTTCCGATGTAGACGTGCAGATGCACCTCGTGGCCACGCTGGACGAAGCGCTGGGTCGTCATCTTCAGCGGGCAGGCCGGGTCGGTGATGGTGGTATCGATCACACCCAGATTAAGGGTGCCACTGATCTGGCGCTTGAGCACATCGGCATCGACGCAGAACTCCTCAACGGCTCCCAGCAACCTCTGGGTGGCCTCGTAGATCGCCTGGCCCTGCTCCGTCAGCCGAAACCCACTTCGCCCACGTTCGCAGAGCTTGACCCCGAGACGCGTCTCCAGGTGGCCCATCTGTTCGCTGATAGTGGACTGGGCAACATTGAGGGCGGCCTGGCCGCAGAGAAACCACCGCATTTGACGATGGTATTGAAGACCCTGAGCAGCTTCAGGTCGACATCATGCAACTGGATCATGGGGCACCCGAAGTGTCAGTGATTACATCGTAAATCACGATTTGCGCATCGCATCATCATCATTTTTTCAGGCGTTGGTAAAGCCCATAGTGCGCCCATGGACGAGGAACCCGCCCTCCTCCCGTAACCGACAACAACAATGTGGAGACGCCTGAAAATGTCCAGCAACAGCTATGAAAACGGTCGCTTGAACCTGCCCTTCGTCGGTCATTGCACCTTCGCCAAGTCCCCCGTCTGCCTTGACTGGGAAAAGCTGGACGCAGACGTTGCAGTGCTCGGCGCGCCCAACGACATGGGCACCCAGTGGCGTTCTGGCGCACGCTTCGGACCGCGCGGGATCCGGGAGGCATCCACTCTGTTCTCCTTCGGTCACAGCGGCGCCTACGACTTCGAAGACGACGTGATGTACCTGCAGGCAGAAGATGTACGCATCGTCGACGTAGGTGACGCCGACATCGTTCATACCGATATGAATACCAGCAACGCCAACATTGAGTACGCCGTGCGCAAACTGCTCGATGCCGGAGCCATGCCGGTGGTGCTGGGTGGCGACCACTCGGTGCATGCACCGGTGATCAAGGCCTTCGAAGGCCGCGGCCCGATCCATATCATTCACTTTGACGCGCACTTGGACTTCGTCGACGAACGCCACGGCGTGCGCTATGGCCACGGCAACCCGCTACGCCGCGCCTCAGAAATGGATCACATCGTCGGCATGACCCAGATGGGTATCCGCAATGTCTCTTCGTCCAACCGCAGCGACTACAACGCAGCCCGCGAATGCGGCTCGAATATCCTCTCGGTCCGAGACGTGCGTCGCCTCGGCCGCGATGGCGTGCTGGACCTGATCCCCGAGTGCGAGTCGTACTACATCACCATCGACATCGACGGCTTCGACCCATCCATCGCTCCCGGTACTGGAACCCCTAGCCATGGCGGCTTCCAGTACTACGAAGTGCTGGAAATCATCCAGGGCCTGGCAAACCGAAGCCAGGGGCGCATCGTCGGGATGGATCTGGTGGAAGTGGCCCCGGCCTATGATCCCACCGGAATCACATCCATCCTCGCTGCACAGCTGCTGATGAACAGCATCGGCTTTGTGTTCCACGCCCGCGCCCAGGCCAAGCGCTGACGGCCGTCCCCTCTTCCAGGGAAGGAAGAGGGCTTCAGCCCCGCAGGTAACTGCCCTGCCCCAACCTATCAGGCAATCAGATGCAACCGGCCAGCTGCAGCTGCTCGCATTTTTCACCGATGTGGAATTACAATCACCATATCAATGCCCCACCTGAGGCAACTGCCATGCGTTATCCCGAAGACCACAAAGCCGAAACCCATAAACGAATCGTTACCGAGGCTTCGCGCCGTTTCCGCAGCGATGGCATCGACGCCACCGGGCTACAGCCACTGATGAAAGCCCTGGGCCTGACCCACGGCGGTTTCTATGCACACTTCAAGTCCAAAGACGCTCTGGTCGAAGAGGCCCTGCAGGCCGCAGCCAACGACGCCAATGCACATTGGGCCAAGGCATTCGCCAAGGAGCGACCACTCCAGGCCTTCTTCGAGCGCTACCTGTCACCCCAACATCGCGCCCAACCCGAACAGGGTTGCCCACTGCCGACCATGTCGGCGGAACTCGGCCAGCGTGGAAACGCCAGCCCGATCACAGACGAGGTGGTAACCGGTCTGCTGGCCCTGATCGAAAAGGAGATCGGCGACCCGCAGGAAAGCCTGGCGATGCTTGCAACCCTGGTCGGTGCCCTGAGCCTGTCACGCAGCGTGGCCAACGAAGAGTTGTCCAACCAGATTCTCGACAGTGCCCACCAAAGCCTCCTACGTAAGCTCGAATCGCTCAAACCTCATTAATTAGTCCTCCCGCGCCGGGCGGTTTTCCAGATGGCGAACTGCCCAGGGCTCGCCATCCGTCGACTCTTCTTGCCTGCCTCCTGCTTCCGCCACGAGCCGCCTATGCTGTCTTAGGCGTAATGTCGGTATTGCAGGGGCTCGTCTATCGGGCACGGTTACCTCAGGGTTGCACCCCAGGAAATCTCTTGATTTCAGTGAACCGTACACCTGCAGCACCTGCTAGCTCGAGTAGCGCCGAAACCTGCTACGCGCGATAGCAGCGCAACTCCGCACCCACCCGATGGGCGACCTTTCATCCGGAGACCGTTCTCAGGATTGAAACTTTAGGTTGCACTAGGTTGCACCTCATTTGCGACACCGCTACTCTTGGCGCCGCTAACGCCGTTGCAACCACGGCTGATAAGAGGACAAGAAATGGCTACGAGCACCACCCTTGGCGTGAAACTGGATGAGGCAACCCGTGACCGCCTCAAGGAAGCTGCACGACGGATCGAGCGCACCCCGCACTGGCTGATCAAGCAAGCGATCTTCAGCTACCTCGAAAGCCTGGAAGCCGGCGTAACGCTGCCGGAACTCCAGGGCATCGCCCAGCGCCTGGCCGAGGGCGACCATGAGGCTCTTGAAGCCCTGGCCGACCCGGTGCACCAGCCATTCCTCGACTTCGCTGAAAGTATCCTGCCGCAATCCGTCTTGCGCGCCGCCATCACTGGCGCCTATCGCCGCCCCGAGCAGGAAATGGTTCCTATGCTGCTGGAGCAGGCGCGCCTGCCAGCAGATATGGCTGAAAACACCTACAAACTCGCCTACGGCATCGCCGAGAAGCTGCGCAACCAGAAGAGCGCCAGCGGCCGCGCCGGCATCGTCCAGGGCCTGCTGCAGGAGTTCTCCCTGTCTTCCCAGGAGGGCGTCGCCCTGATGTGCCTGGCCGAAGCCTTGCTGCGCATCCCGGACAAAGGCACCCGTGACGCCCTGATCCGCGACAAGATCAGCAACGGCAACTGGCAACAGCACCTGGGCCAGAGCCCGTCGATGTTCGTCAACGCTGCCTCCTGGGGCCTACTGATCACTGGCAAGCTGGTGTCCACCCACAACGAATCCGGCCTCTCCAGCTCGCTGAACCGCATCATCGGCAAGAGTGGCGAGCCGCTGATCCGCAAAGGCGTGGACATGGCCATGCGCCTGATGGGCGAGCAGTTCGTCACCGGCGAAACCATCGCCGAAGCGCTGGCCAACGCCACCAACTTCGAGGCCAAGGGCTTCCGCTACTCCTACGACATGCTCGGCGAAGCCGCACTGACCGAGGAAGACGCCCAGCGTTACTACGCTTCCTACGAGCAGGCCATCCATTCCATCGGAAAGGCCTCCCACGGCCGCGGCATCTATGAAGGCCCCGGCATCTCCATCAAGCTGTCCGCCCTGCACCCGCGTTACAGCCGTGCCCAGTACGAGCGCATGATGGACGAGCTGTATCCGCGCCTGCTGTCCCTGACCCTGCTCGCCAAACAGTACGACATCGGCCTGAACGTCGACGCCGAAGAAGCCGATCGCCTGGAAATCTCCCTCGACATGCTCGAGCGCCTCTGCTTCGAGCCGGGCCTGAAAGGCTGGAACGGCATTGGTTTCGTCATCCAGGCCTACCAGAAGCGCTGCCCGTACGTGATCGACTATGTGATCGACCTGGCTCGCCGCAGCCGCCACCGCCTGATGATCCGCCTGGTGAAAGGCGCCTACTGGGACAGCGAGATCAAGCGTGCCCAAGTCGACGGCCTGGAAGGCTTCCCGGTTTACTCCCGCAAGGTGTACACCGATGTTTCCTACATTGCCTGCGCCCGCAAACTGCTGAGCGTTCCGGAAGTCATCTATCCGCAGTTCGCCACCCACAATGCCCACACCCTGTCGGCCATCTACCACATCGCCGGGCAGAACTACTACCCGGGCCAATACGAGTTCCAGTGCCTGCATGGCATGGGTGAGCCGCTGTACGAGCAAGTGGTGGGCAAGGTCGCTGAAGGCAAGCTGAACCGTCCGTGCCGTATCTACGCCCCGGTCGGCACCCATGAGACGTTGCTCGCGTACCTGGTGCGCCGTCTGCTGGAAAACGGCGCCAACACGTCCTTCGTGAACCGCATCGCCGACCACTCCATCTCCATCAAGGAGCTGGTAGAAGATCCGGTCACCCACATCGAATCCCTGGCAACGGTAGAAGGCACCCTGGGCCTGCCGCACCCGCGCATCCCGCAGCCCAAGGCTCTCTACGGTGATGCCCGCGTAAACTCCAGCGGCATCGACATGGCCAACGAACATCGCCTGGCGTCACTGTCCAGCGCCCTGCTGGGAACCGGCCATGCTGACTGGCGCGCCCAGCCGATGCTCGGCTGCCCCAGCAGCGAAGGCCCGCTCGAACCCGTACTGAACCCGGCAGACCATCGCGACGTGGTCGGCCACGTGCAGAACGCCACCACCGCCGACGTTGGTAATGCTGTCCTGGCCTCTATGGCCGCCGCACCGATCTGGCAAGCCACTCCGCCGGTCGAGCGCGCCGCCGCCCTGGATCGCGCCGCCGACCTGATGGAAAACGAGATACAGCCGCTGATGGGCGTTCTCGTCCGCGAGGCCGGCAAGACTTTCAACAATGCTATCGCTGAAGTGCGTGAGGCCGTGGACTTCCTGCGCTATTACGCTGCTCAGGCACGCCACGACTTCGCCAACGACAGCCACCGTCCGCTGGGCCCGGTAGTCTGCATCAGCCCATGGAACTTCCCCCTGGCGATCTTCGCCGGCCAGGTCGCCGCCGCGCTCGCCGCCGGCAATACCGTGCTGGCCAAGCCCGCCGAACAGACCCCGCTGATCGCCGCCCAGGCCGTGCGCATCCTGCTCCAGGCCGGTATCCCGGAAGGCGTAGTGCAACTGCTGCCGGGCCTCGGCCACACCGTGGGCGCCGCCCTGGTGAGCGATGAGCGCGTGAAAGGCGTGATGTTCACCGGCTCCACCGAAGTCGCTGGCATCCTCGCCCGCAACGTCGCCGGCCGCCTGGACGCCCAGGGCCGCCCGATCCCGCTGATCGCCGAAACCGGCGGCCAAAACGCGATGATCGTCGACTCGTCCGCGCTGGCTGAGCAGGTGGTCACCGACGTCGTCGCGTCCGCCTTCGACAGTGCCGGTCAACGCTGCTCGGCCCTGCGCGTGCTCTGCGTCCAGGAAGACGTGGCTGACCGCGTGCTGGAGATGCTCAAGGGCGCCATGGCGGAATGCCGCATCGGCAACCCCGAACATCTGAACGTGGACATCGGCCCGGTGATCGACGCTGAAGCCAAGGCTGGCATCGACAAGCACATCCAGGCCATGCGTAGCAAAGGCCGCAGTGTGTTCCAGATCGCCCGCACCGAAGGCGATGCTATCCAACGTGGCACCTTCGTGATGCCGACCCTGATCGAGCTGGAAAGCCTGGCCGATCTGGAGCGCGAGATCTTCGGCCCCGTCCTGCACGTGCTGCGTTACAAGCGTGAGGACATGGATGCCCTGCTCGATCAAATCAACGCTACCGGCTATGGCCTGACTCTGGGCGTGCATACCCGCATCGACGAAACCATCGCCAAGGTGGTGGACAAGGCCCATGCCGGCAACCTCTACGTCAACCGCAACATGGTGGGCGCAGTGGTAGGCGTCCAGCCCTTCGGCGGCGAAGGCCTTTCCGGCACAGGCCCGAAAGCGGGCGGCCCGCTCTACATGTATCGCCTGCTGGCCACCCGTCCGACCGACGCGGTCAGCCGTACCTTCAAGCGCCTGGATGGTGAAACCGTCGCAGACACCCAGCAACGCGCCGCCTTCCAGGAACAACAGGGCAAGCCACTGGATGCCCTGAAGACTTGGGCCACCAAGAACGGCAAGGAAGCACTGGCCGGCCTCTGTGGCAACTTCGCCGAACTGTCCCAGAGCGGCCTTACCCGCACCCTCCCCGGCCCGACCGGCGAGCGCAACTCCTACATGCTGCTGCCGCGAGACACCGTGCTGAGTCTGGCCGATGACGAAGGCGACCTACTCTGCCAACTGGCCGCTGCGCTCGCAGTGGGCAGCTCGGTTATCTGGACCACCAGCGATGCTACCAGCAAGCTACGTTCCAGCCTGCCGAAGCCGGTTCAAGCGCGCATCCAACTGATCGCCGACTGGACCCAGCCCGAGGTGAGCTTCGATGCAGTGCTGCATCACGGCGACTCCGATCAGCTGCGCGCCGTCTGCAAGCAAGTAGCCGCTCGCAAGGGCCCGATCATCGGCGTCCAGGGCCTGTCCCAGGGCGAAACAGCAGTTCCGCTGGAACGCCTGCTGATCGAGCGCGCCCTCAGCGTCAACACCGCGGCCGCCGGCGGCAATGCCAGCCTGATGACGATTGGCTGACCAATAGCCGCGCCTTCGGGCGCGGCAACGTTTCTCCCGACACCGACCCACAAAGTCGGCTGCCGAATGCAATACCAGGAAGTTCCGACTTCCGAACGGGCCACCCTACCCGGGTACCCCGTCTTTCCCTTCGACGGCTAGCCGTCACCCCGCCTAACGGCAAAAGGGCACGCCACAAGCGTGCCCTTTTTCTTTGCGTTTCCCGAACTGCCAGTGGGACGCTCCACGCCCCGCCTCTGCTGCGCCTGCACCACCAAAAACCTAACAGTATGAGCAGACAGCCCATACGGCGTGAGCGAACCAGCGCACAGATAGCCTCCTGAAGCCGTGCCGCTCCATGCCAAACAGTGATTCGAACTGACCGACTCCTGCAAACCTGGCAGATATCAGCTAGGCAGGGCGAGTTTGTTCCCAATTGGCATCCTGAATCCCTACCCTTACACCAGGCGATGCTGCGAGCTGGATGACGCTTCGGATCCTGGCCAACATCTGCCAGCCAGGATCAAGCTTGCCCGCAAATAGTCTCGAGTAACTGCAATACTGCGGGCCGCTGTGATGATTCGCCGTCAGCAAGCGGCCACCTGCCTGATCAGGATCTACCTGCCAGGCAAGCACATGCATGCCCAGGCTACGGCAGGTGCGATACCGCAAATCAGACAATGATCACGCAGGCGTCAGCACATCTGGGGCAGCGCAGCGAAGTCCACCTTATGCTGCCTGTACATTGGGACGCTCTGCGCCATCCGCAGCAAGAATCCACCCATCCTGACTCGTTTCGCCCGCCTGAAATCGAACAAGAGTCGAGCAAGGTTACGATCGTCGCCTGCACGCGGAAATGGCAGGTCATTCTGAATGATGCCGCGGGATAACGCGCACTTCGAGTTGAGGAAGGCCTGACTTCCCCCTCCGGTAATGCGCCAACGGCCGGACCGAAGCCGGTTTTTCCCGCGCCCAAAGACAAACCCCCGACACGCCTGGGCGTATCGGGGGTTTGGGATAGGAGCTTGACGATGACCTACTCTCACATGGAGAAGCTCCACACTACCATCGGCGATGCGTCGTTTCACTACTGAGTTCGGGATGGGATCAGGTGGTTCCAACGCTCTATGATCGTCAAGCAATTCGGTTGGGGCCTCGCCGCTGGCGCGACCCCGAATCAGGTATGTGACAGTCTGGTTTGCAAGTTCAGGCCAATTTTCGGTCTGTCGACTTCACCATCCGCACCCACAATCCGCAGATTGTTTGGGTGTTATATGGTCAAGCCTCACGGGCAATTAGTATGGGTTAGCTCAACGCCTCACAGCGCTTACACACCCCACCTATCAACGTCGTAGTCTTCGACGGCCCTTCAGGGGATTCAAGATCCCAGTGAGATCTCATCTTGAGGCAAGTTTCCCGCTTAGATGCTTTCAGCGGTTATCTCTTCCGAACATAGCTACCCGGCAATGCCACTGGCGTGACAACCGGAACACCAGAGGTTCGTCCACTCCGGTCCTCTCGTACTAGGAGCAGCCCCTCTCAAATCTCAAACGTCCACGGCAGATAGGGACCGAACTGTCTCACGACGTTCTAAACCCAGCTCGCGTACCACTTTAAATGGCGAACAGCCATACCCTTGGGACCGGCTTCAGCCCCAGGATGTGATGAGCCGACATCGAGGTGCCAAACACCGCCGTCGATATGAACTCTTGGGCGGTATCAGCCTGTTATCCCCGGAGTACCTTTTATCCGTTGAGCGATGGCCCTTCCATACAGAACCACCGGATCACTAAGACCTACTTTCGTACCTGCT
>NZ_CP113889.1:5045000-5719356 GCF_042232855.1 Metapseudomonas boanensis
GGCTCAGAGCCCCATCTGCTTGGCGATAATCTCGTTCATGATCTCCCGCGTACCACCACCGATCGACAGGATTCGGTTATCGCGATAGAGACGCTCCACCAGGCTTTCACGCATGTAGCCCAAGCCGCCCATGATCTGCACCGCGTCATAGGTCAAGCGATCGGCGACATCTGTGGCAAAGTTCTTGGCCATCGAGATTTCCTTGATCACGCTCTTGCCCGCCGCCATTTTGGATGCCTGGCGATAGGTGAACTCGCGGGACACCTCCAATTGGGTAGCCATCTCAGCAAGGCGATGTTTCTGGACCTGAAACTTACCGATAGGCTTACCGAACGCCTCTCGCTCACGCGCCCACTTCACCGCCTCCTCCAAGGCCAACTGGGCTGTCATGTTGGCCATGATGGCAAGGGACAACCGCTCGCTCTGAAAATTGGCCATTATGCAGGCGAAGCCCATATTCTCAGCACCGATGAGATTCTCCGTTGGCACTCGACAATCGTCGAAGAACAGTTCAGCGGTGTCGGACGCCCACCAACCCATCTTCTTCAGCTTGCGACCCACACTGAAACCCGGAGCCCCCTTCTCTACTAGTAGTAGGCTCACCCCACCGAATCCATCCCCACCAGTACGCACCGCCACCGTGTAGTAGTCAGCGCGCACACCGCTGGTTATGAAGGTCTTGCTACCAGTAACTCGATAGAAGTCGCCATTACGCACAGCACGAGTCTTGAGGTTGGCCACATCAGAACCGCCAGATGGCTCAGTGACCGCCAAGGCCATGATCTTCTCGCCCGCCAGCACCTGGGGCACGATGCGCTCACGCAACTCAGGCCGCCCCCACTTGATCACCGGCGGCAATCCGATATCCAACGAGCCAAGCCCAGCCACCAACCCGCCGGACCCACTGCGCATCAGCTCTTCACTGGCCGCCACCTTGGCAAAGATATCGCTCTCGTGACTGCCACCGAACACTTCCGGATAGCCGATGCCGAGGATCCCGGCAGCTCCAGCCTTGAGGTATAGCTCGCGCGGAAACTCCTCGGCCTCCTCCCATTCGGCGATATGGGGCAGAATTTCGCGGTCGACGAAGCGACGGACGGAGTCGCGGATCAGCTGATGGGTCTCATCGAAGTATTGCTGGCAGGCGGACATGGCAAAGCTCCAGGCAAGTTCAATCGAACTTACCAAGCGCTTGCTTGGCTATCAAGCCGCGAGTCACGCCATCAAATAGGGCTTTTCAGCCGCGCCTCTCCGGTAGAGCTAACAAACCATGGAGGCGACCAAGAACCTCCGGGTAGGCACCAAAAACTTGGCGGACGGGATCTGTTGTGAGTCTATTTCAACAAGCTGGAAAAGTAGCAGCTACGACGGGCGGGGACTCAATGTCCGATCGGACGACGTCCAGCGAGGGCATGGGCCAGCGTGCCGCCATCAACCATCTCCAATTCCCCGCCCAACGGAACGCCGTGGGCGATACGCGAAACCGTGATCGTCTTGGCTGCAAGCATCTGGGCAATGTAATGAGCAGTAGCCTCACCCTCGACCGTGGGGTTGGTGGCAAGGATCACCTCACTGAAGCTGCCAGCCTCGATGCGAGCCATCAGTTCGGGAATGCCAATAGCTTCCGGCCCTAGCCCATCCAAAGGCGAAAGATGCCCCTTGAGGACAAAAAAGCGACCTCGATAGCCAGTCTGTTCGACAGCAAATACATCCAGCGGCCCTTCGACCACACATAACAATGTGTCGTCACGGCGGGGGTCAGCACACTGCGGGCAAAGCTCTTCCTCACTCAGGGTACGGCAACGCTGGCAGTGCCCTACACCCTCCATCGCAGCCGTCAGGGCCTGCGCCAGACGCAAGCCACCGCTGCGGTCGCGCTCCAGCAGCTGCAACGCCATACGCTGAGCAGTCTTCTGCCCTACCCCAGGCAGGATTCGCAGAGCGTCGATCAATTGGCGGATCAGAGGACTGAAGCTCATGGATTTCTCGCAATAAAAAGCGGCCCATTGGCCGCGACCTCCCTTCTCCCATACATAGGCGAGGGACCGTGGGAGAAGTGGCACAGGCATGCACTCCTCCCCACCCCTCCCCCGTCAACGGAGAGAGGGAGCCTGAATCAGAAGGGCATCTTGAAACCGGGGGGGAGTTGCATCCCCGCCGTCATACCGGCCATCTTCTCCTGATTGTTCTGCTCGATCTTGCGCACTGCATCGTTCACAGCCGCGGCGATGAGGTCTTCAAGGATTTCCTTGTCTTCCTGCATGAGGCTGTCGTCCAGTGTCACGCGCTTGACGTCGTGACGACCGGTCATCACCACGCTCACCAGGCCGGCGCCGGACTGCCCGGTCACTTCGGCATTGGCCAGCTCTTCCTGCATCTTCTGCATCTTTTCCTGCATCTGTTGGGCCTGTTTCATCAGGCCTGCCATGCCACCCTTCATCATGGTGAATTTCCTCAGCGTTCCAGGGGTTCAATGGTATCGGCGCGAACAGAGGCGCCAAACAGTTCGATCATTTTCAGGACCAGTGGGTCGCTGGCAATGGCCTCTTCGGCCTGCCGTTGACGAGCAGCGCGCTTGCGCGCGGCGGCTTGCGCCGGCGTTTCCTGCTCAGGACGGCGAACCTCGACCTCCAGGGTCAGGTTGCGCCCATGGTATTGGTCAAGGGCGTCGTTCAAGCGGCGCTGTTGGTTCGAGTTGAACAGTGCACTCTGGGCCGGATCCAGGTGCAAACGCCAGACATCACCCTCTACCGCGACCAGTGTGCAGTTGGCTCCGATGTTGCCGGTCATACCCGAAAGACCAAGGCGCGGGAACAAGTCCAGCCACTCGGCAGCCAGCCCTGTCGCCGGCGCCGCGGCGGGCTCGACTTGCGGCTCGACAATAGCCTCCACCGTCGGGGTCAATTCATCCAGCAAGGCAATGCTTTCGGCATCTGCCTCGTAATAATCGTCGTAATCACCGGGCGGAGGCTCGTCGTCCGCGTCATCCTGGACAACCACAGCCTCAGGTAAAGACTGCGACACCACTGGCGCCGACTCAGGCTGAGTAGCGGGTATTGGCTCAGCGACCGCCAACGTTTCGACAGCAACTTCAGGCTCGGCCGGCGCCAAGTCAACAACGGTTTCGACTGGTGCAGACACTTCCCATGGCAAGTCGATCACTTCGGCCTGCGCGACAGGTTCGGGAGCAAGCTCCTCCGCTTTGTGCTGATACTGGGGTGTAGCAACTGGTTCATCAGCAACAGTGGGTTCAGCGACGACCGCCACTGGCGCCGTAGCCACAGATTGAGCCGAGATCGCAGGCGCCTCGACCATCAGAGCCGCAGCCGGTTCGCGCGACACGGCGGGCGGGACAACATCGGCCGGCGGAGCCGACGCGCCAACGGAAACCGGAGCCGACAAGACGACTCCGGCCACTGGGTTTTCCTTGGGATCAGTCGTGGCCTGACTGATCCCCGGGTCCTTTAGTATGGTCCTCGGTACGCCATCAGCATCCGCCGGACGGAACGCCAGCATCCGCAACAGCACCATTTCAAAACCACTGCGCGGATCGGGTGCGAGCGGCAGATCGCGACGACCGATCAACCCCATCTGGTAATAGAACTGCACGTCTTCACCAGGCAAGGCCTGAGCCAAGGCCAGCACGCGGTCACGGTCACCCTGGCCGTTATCGACGGCATCCGGCAGCACCTGGGCGATGGCCACGCGGTGGAGCACGTTGAGCATTTCGGAAAGTACGCCATTCCAGTCCGGACCCTGCTCAGCCAGCTGCCGCACTGCCTCAAGCAGAGCGCGCGCATCGCCCTGCAGCAGCGCGTGGAGCACCCCATACACTTGACCATGGTCGAGAGTACCGAGCATGGCACGCACATCCGCAGCCAATACCTTGCCATCGCCGAAGGCGATAGCCTGGTCGGTAAGGCTCATGGCATCTCGCATAGAACCATCGGCAGCACGGCCCAGCAGCCAGAGCGCATCCTCTTCGAATGGGACATTCTCGGCGCCCAGCACATGGGAAAGGTGCTCAACCACCCGCTCCGGCGGCATGTTCTTCAAAGAGAACTGCAGGCAACGCGAGAGGATGGTAACAGGCAACTTCTGCGGGTCCGTCGTGGCCAGCAAGAACTTGACGTGCGGCGGTGGCTCTTCGAGGGTCTTGAGCAAGGCGTTGAACGAGTGCGTGGAGAGCATATGCACTTCGTCGATCAGGTAGACCTTGTAGCGACCACGACTGGGAGCGTACTGCACATTATCGAGCAACTCGCGGGTGTCTTCGACCTTGGTGCGGCTGGCAGCGTCCACTTCGATCAGGTCGACGAAGCGTCCTTCATCGATCTCGCGGCACACCGAGCACTGACCGCAGGGCGTCGAGCTGATGCCAGTCTCACAGTTCAGGCACTTGGCCAGGATCCGCGCGATTGTGGTCTTCCCCACGCCACGCGTACCCGTGAACAGATAGGCATGGTGCAGGCGCTGGTTATCCAGGGCATTGATCAAGGCCTTCAGCACATGGGTCTGGCCGACCATTTCGCGAAACGAGCGCGGGCGCCATTTACGTGCAAGAACCTGATAACTCATTGAAAACCGTCGCGTCTGAGAAGCAGAAGGAGCTAATGCTAGCGGAGCGAACCGCAAATTGCATCCGATGCGAGTGAGCGGGCTTCTTTCTGCTCAACGCCAGTTACAGCGTCGCCGTTGGTCACGCAGCGCATCGGCGCCCTGACTGAAAAGGAGCCGATACGAAAATGTGGTGATGAAGGTTTCTGAATGGCCATTGATTTGCTGATGAAAGAGCCAGGCCCAAAGGGAGGCCGGCGTTTAGCCCTCGCCCCATAGCGGCGGGCTCATGGTCGTGTCGTACGAGGTGAACATGACGTTGAAACTTACGCTGACACGTAGGCGGGCGCTTGTGTTCACGGACACTGAATGCGGCAGCCAGGCCGGGAATATGAGAAGGGTGCCGTCGCTGACGGTTACCACCACCTGATCGGTGTTGTATGCCATCAATGCGGTGACCGGCGGACGAATGACGGCAGTTTGGGGGCGCGGGTCATGAAAGTTGATCGTGTTTGCGCCTTCCTGCGTTTGCACATAGTAGACGCCGCTCAGAAAATTGTTGGGATGGCTGTGCATCGCGTGTGCCGCCCCAGGCCCCAGAGCATTGGCCCAGCAGCCAGTGATGCGGAACGGAGCATCGACTACCTTGATAAACGCGAGCACATTGCTCACGGCGGCCTCGATGTGCGTGACCAGGGCAACAAATTCTGGCTGTTGATGTAGCACGTACCCAGATTGCCAGGCGGCGCCTGTGTAGGCTCCGGCGCCCGCCCCCATTAGCATGCGGACATGTGCGAGGAGATCCCGGTTAAGGGGTTCGTAGCACGCAAGTTCAAGCCGGCTCTGCCAGACGAAGCTCGGGAACAGGCGTACAACGTCAAAGGTGGAGGCCGGCATGGCTGCTCACCGGATACGGGAGTTACCTACCAGTTTAGTCTGAGTAAGAATGTGCCCCGCCGTGACTTTCTCCAGCCCCACCCGGCCGAGCTCGCCCCGAGCGGGCAGCACCTTGTCGAGCACAGCATTATACTCTGCACGTCTTCCGACAAAGTCATGGATGAGAAGAGAATGAACGAGGCATGCAACAGAGCCCGCATTGCATCAAGGTGCACAGCTTAAGTGTACCGAGACTCTGTTTCACTCTGCGTTTCTGGCTGATAAACCCTCGTAAAAACAAGGATTTATAGATTGGAGGTGGACCCCACCAGCCACACCCCGGCACACAATTTCACCGCTGCGGCTGCTCCCTTCCGGGCCTGACCGGGTTCACGGCTGATCGTTGCGGGGGGACCGGCAGGGCCACCATCACGAGACTCGCCAGATCGGCGAGCCGCGCCATTGTACCGGCTCCGCGCCAACTTACAACCGCTAAAAACGTTTTTGTGACAAGCACTTGCAATCACCCCACGCTTCGCGTTGCTGGACGCGGGCTCACGCTGGGTGAAGCCGGCGTAAACCCAACCCAGGTCAAAGGTCAGCACGCTTTTTCCATGCTAGGCTCGGCGGGCTTTCGCCCCTGCGACAGCCTGCAATGGCACTCTACGCGATTGCGCCTGTCTCACTCGACGTTGGACTGACCAACCCGGCCACAAGCCGGACTCACTGAATGGAGCTACACCATGGCAATCACCAAAGACCAGCTGATCACCGACATCGCAGAAGCGACCGAAAACACCAAAGCCAGCGTACGCGCTGTGCTTGAGCAGCTGAGCGAGATCGTCAACGACACTCTGGAGAACAGCGATGAGATCACCCTGCCAGGCATCGGCAAACTGAAGATCACCGAGCGCCCGGCACGCACCGGTCGCAACCCGCAGACTGGCAAGACCATCGAGATCGCTGCAAAGAAAGTGGTCAAGTTCGTGCCAACCAAGGCCCTGACCGACGCAGTCAACAAGTAAGGCCACACATGCAGAGGGCAGGCCTATTGCCTGCCCTCTCAAACGGCACTGATCATGCTCGTTACGGCACCGTCGCCGTGTTGACCACGACAGCCGGCGCAGCTCCAGCCTCGACAGCACTGGGTACTGCAGCAATCGGCGCAGCGTCAGGCAGCTCCGCCACTGCCGCCGAAATGGTAGCAACCGGCTCGGCTGCTGGCACTGACTCGGGCATTGCGGCAACCGGCTCAACTACCGGTGCGCTCCCTCCCAACTCACGCAGCTTACGAATCTGCTGGACCCTGTTCAGGTTGTCCCAGGCTGTACCGTAATGCGCTGGCGACTGTTCGATTGCGCTGCGGAAGAACTGCTCGGCCATATCCAGGTTGCCTTCCACCAGGCAGATGTAGCCGACATCATTGCTTGCTTCAGGCCGCTTCTCCACTTGCTCGAACGCGGAGATAGCTTCTTCATAGCGCGCCATCCGGGCCAGCAGGAGTCCGTAGTTGCGCCATAGTGGTTGGTAGGACGGCTCATAGCTGATACCGCGCTTATATGCCCGCTCAGCCTCGGGCCATTGACCCGCCAGGTAGTACGAGTAACCCAGGCTGTTCTGCACCAGCCCAGACCGCGGCTCGATCTGCAATGCCAGTCGATAGAACTGCTCCGACAACGGGTAGTTGCCGCGTAGATCGGAGAGCACGCCAAGGCCGTTATAGGCCTTCAAGGGAGACTTGCTATCGACCTTCAAAACCGCGACGTCTGCCAGGCTGACCTGCTGCTTACCGCCAAGGCGCTGTTGATCCTCACCCACAGCCTTGAGCAGAAACTCCTCAGCCTGTTCATGATGCCGAGCAGCCAGATTGAGTAGCCCCATTTCGGCAAGTGCGTCGAGGTTTTTCGGCTCATCATCCAACACATCGGCAAAAGCCATTTCCGCTAGCTGGGCATTACCGCGCTCACGGTGAATCCGCCCGATCCACACCAACGCCTGATAGCGTTTCGGGTCCAGTTCGATCGCGCGCAGGTATTGGAACAGCGCCTGATCCAGGTCTCCGGCCTGGTAGGCCCTGCTTGCCATCAGCATGGCCTGGTCCGGCGAGTCGACCTGTTTCTGAACCTGGTAGAGCACTGAATTGTCGCCGCTATAGAGCGAGCGGACGCCACTCGCCTTTTCCGGCCCCATTGTCTGACATCCCGACAGCACGGCCATCATGGCCAACAGCAGACTGGCTCTGTTCATGTCACAGCTTCCCGAATAGTTTGAGTATCCCTACGATGACGGGGCCAATGGCTACCAGGAAGAAACTGGGCCACAGACAGAAGATTAGTGGGAAAACCAGCTTGGTACCGATTTTTGCTGCCTGCTCTTCGGCGGCCTGGGTGCGGCGGTCGCGGAACTCCTCCGCATAGATACGCAGCGTGTCAGCCACACTGGTACCGAAGCGAATGCTCTGCGCCAGCAAGCTGACCAGGCCCTGGACATCCTCGAGACCGGTACGCTCAGCCAGATTCTTGAGCGCCTGTGCACTGGGGATACCTGCGCGGATCTCCGCATTGACCAGCGCCAACTCCTCAGCCAGCTCCACCTGGCTTACGGTCATTTCTTCGGCCACACGCTCGATGGCTTGGGGCAGTGCCAGCCCTGACTCTACGCAAACGACCATCAGGTCGAGGGCATCAGGGAAAGCAGCCCGGAGACGATTCATCCGAGCCTCCTTGCGCTTGTCCACGTACACCGCGGGGACCAACCACCCTATACCCACAGCACCGGCAGCAAACAGCAAGGCGATCGTGAGTGAAACCTTGGGCAGCAGCGGCAGTGCCAGCACCGTAACACCAAGAAGCAGCAAAGGCAGCAACAGGCGGATGGCCCAATAGACCTGCACGGCAGAAGCTGAGCGGTAACCGGCATGGGTGAGCAACGTCCGGGTTCCGGAAGTACGATTCTGTTCGTCATTGCCTAGCCGTTGTCCGACCTGCTCCAGAAGCAACTGGAGATTGCCCGGGGGCCGTTGCCCAGGCCCCAGATCAGCCTGTCCGCGCTTGATCAATGCCAGACGCCGCTGTACCGGATTCTGCAAACCGAGGATCAGCAGTCCGAAGGTGGCCACAGCAAGGATTGCACTCAAGCCGACAGCCCCGAGAAAGATAAGTCGAGCGAGCTGCTCGTTACCCACTGACGCGCTGATCAAACCAAGCAGATAGTCCATGACTTGCACCCCCCTCCGACTTCTACGACTCAGACCTGGATCCGAATGATCTTTCGAATCCAGAAAATGCCCAGGACCATGGCAACAAAAGCGGCCATCACCAGCTTCTGGCCAATCGGTTCATTGATCAGCAGCGGCAGGTATTTGGGGCTGGTCAGCATAATCCCGGCCGAAAGTACGAATGGAATCGCGACGAGCACCCAGGCAGACATCCGCCCTTCGGCCGACAGTGTCTTGACCTTCCGCTGGAATCGAAAACGCCCGCGGATCAAGCTGCTCAGCCGTTCCAGAACCTCGGTCAGATTTCCGCCAGTTTCCCGGTGGATCAGGATTGAGGTCACCAGCATCATCACCGTCATGCTGGGCATGCGCTCCAACAGGCCGAGCATTGCCCGGCGGACATCATTGCCGTAGTTGATGTCAGCGAATGTCAGCCCAAACTCATGGGCAACCGGCCCTTTGTGCTCTTCGGCCACCAGCCGAAGGGTCTCATTGAAAGGGTGTCCAGCACGCAGGGCCCGGCACATGGCGTCCAGAGCATCGGGCAAACCCTCTTCGAAGGCGGCGAAGCGCCGACTGCGATCACTGGATATCTTGAGGACCGGTATCCAGAACACCATCGCTCCCAGTATCAATGCCGCCCACCAGAGTTTCAGCAGCAGCCACACGCAAGCACTCGCCACGAGCGCCAACACCACCCCCAGGAGCAGCACCCGGTAGGCTCGATACTCATGCCCGGCCTGCTCGATCATCTGCGCCAAGCGCTCCATGAATGGTAACTGCTCAAACGCTGCCTCCAAGGGTGAGAGGCGCTTGAGGTATTTTTGCCGAAGCACCGTCTGCATGTTCGGAAGGTTACTGGCATGCTCCAGCACATCGAGCCGTGAACGTATCCGTTTGCGAATCTTGCTCGCCTCACCGAATACGGGGACGACCAGCCCCTGACTGAGGAGGAAGACAGCAACGAACACCATGCCAAGGAAGGCGAGGATGAATTCAGTGGGCAGTTGGCTCATGATCTCAACCCTCCATCCATTCCGGTCGGAACAGGTTGAGCGGCAACTCGATACCGCGTTTGGCCAGCACATCGCGAAAACCTGGAACCATCCCGGTTGGCCGGAAGTCCCCAAGCACTTCGCCATGCTCGCCAATACCACGTCGCTCGAAGCCGAAGATCTCGGTCATGGTGATGATGTCGCCTTCCATTCCGTTGATTTCCTGCACGCTGACCAGGCGCCGCTTGCCATCTTCCTGGCGCTCCAACTGGACGACGACATCAATCGCCGAGGCTATTTGCTGACGCAGGGCCTTGATCGGGAAGGTGGCGCCGGTCATGGACACCATGTTTTCGATGCGCCCCAAGGCATCGCGCGCGGTATTGGCGTGGATGGTGGTGATCGAGCCGTCGTGACCGGTGTTCATCGCCGTCAGCATGTCCAACGCCTCGGCACCACGGACCTCGCCAATGACGATCCGGTCCGGGCGCATGCGCAGGCTGTTACGCACCAGCTCGCGTTGGCTCACTTCGCCGCGCCCCTCGATGTTTGCTGGACGCGTTTCCAAGCGCACCACATGGGGCTGCTGCAGCTGCAGCTCTGCCGAGTCTTCGATGGTGACGATCCGCTCGTTGTGCGGAATGAAGCTGGACAACACGTTGAGCATGGTGGTTTTGCCGGTACCAGTACCGCCCGACACCAGCACATTCAGGCGCCCACGCACGATGGCCTTGAGCACCAGGGCGATCGCCGGGGTCAAGGTTCCCATCTGCACCAGGCTTTCGGTATTGAGCAGATCGACCGCGAAACGGCGAATGGAGATGCTCGGCCCGTCGATGGCCAGGGGCGGGATGATGGCATTGACCCGCGACCCGTCCTTCAAACGCGCGTCTACCAAGGGGGACGACTCGTCGATGCGCCGCCCCAGGCTGGAGACAATGCGGTCGATGATATTCAGCAGATGCTGGTCGTCACGGAAACGCACATCAGTGCGTTGCAGCTTGCCGTGGCGCTCGACGTATACGGAAGCGTGCCCGTTGACCAGGATGTCGGACACGCTGTGATCGGCCAGCAGGGGCTCCAGAGGTCCCAAGCCGAGTACCTCATCAGTGATCTGCTTGATGATCAGTTGGCGGCAGTTGGAACTCACGGGTGCAGAATGTTCATCCAGCAGGCGCTGGCAAATATCACGGATCTGCCGAACCGCGTCCGCTGGTTCGAGTGAATCCAGCAAGGACAGATCCATGACCTTGAGTAGCTGCTGGTAGATCTTCTCGCGCCATTCGCCTTCCACCGGGTTAAGCTGCGTCCTGGTTTCATAAAGCGTATCCGGCGTACTGACCTCCCATGCCATGAGCGAGCTGGCAGCATCGTCGTTTTCCACCTTCTGCTGGTCGGCCTCTTCTTTCTTGGCAGCCGGCTGACGCAGGCGATTCCGAAATTCGCTAAGCATGATCTACCCCCCGAACAGCCGGCCAAAGGTACGTTTCAGCAGACCCTGCCTGGCCTCTTCGGCCCCCAGCAATTCCTGCACAAGCTCCCGCAGCGCAAGGCTAACGGGAGCTTTTGGAGCATGAAGCGCCAACGGTACGCCAGCGTTCTGGCTCTCACTGACTACGGCATAGTCATTAGGCAGCTTCTGCAGGTCCGCACATCGCAATGTCTCGGCAATATCCTTCAGGGTCACCGGTGAGGCCTTGTTGTAACGGTTGACCACCACCTGCAAGCGACCGCCCTGCACGCCGAGATCGTCACGAAGAATCCGCATCAGACGGGTAGCGTCTTTCAAATGGCTGAGGCTTTGCTGAACAACGATATAAACGTGGTCGGCCTGCTCCAGCGTAACGCCGGTGATGTGGTCGATCTGCCTTGGCAGGTCCACCACTACCCAGTCATAGGTGCTGCGGGCCAGGCTCAATAACGCTTCCAGCTGCTCCAGGCGAACGTCTTGTGACAGGCAAAGCTCGCTCGAACGCCCGCCCAGCACATGCAGATTGGGGCTGAAGTGACTACAGAATCCGCGCAGCGCCACGCTATCCAGCTCATCGACCTGTTGCAGCACATCCAGATGGCTGTGCGAGGCTTGCACGTCCAGGTAGTGGGCCACGCTGCCGAACTGCAGGTCCAGGTCCAGCAGCAAGGTGCTCTTGCCCGCAGCACTGAGCTGCTGTGCAAGGTTGCAGGCCAGCAGGGTTGCTCCCGAACCGCCCTTGGCATTCATCACAGCGATGAGCTTGCCGCCTGTGGTCGTTCCGCTCCGGGACTCCACCAGCATGCGACCCAGTGCAGCACGCAGTTCCTCCTCCGAAACAGGCTCGGGGAGGAAGTCTCGGGCGCCGGCCTGCATGGCCAGCCGAATACCCTCACGCTCGTCCAATGGGCCGCATATCAGCAGCGGTGGACGCTCCTGAGCCGGTCGCTGCAGAAGCGCAGCCAACTCCTCGCGCCACAGGTGACTGACCCGCAAGAGCAGGAAGTCGGGCATCTGCTCCAAGCCATACAATGGATCCGTATGGCCGTTGGTGACCAGGCGCGTATTGACCAGCAGGCCAGACACACGCTGACAGCATCCTTGCAGATGCCGCAAGGCCTCGGCATCGCGGCTGCTGATCAGTAATCTCAGCCCCTGCTTGCTCGGTTGATTGCTTGTGGAAGACTCTCTCGACGTCAACATTCTGTATCCCCCTCCACACTTCGCCCGAGACTCTCCCGGGGCAGGGTTGCCCTGAACGCAGGCAGGGTGATCGTTTGCCCCAACGTGGGGATCATCAGATCGAAGGTAAAACCTTGCACTTCCAGGTGAACGTAACGTATGGCACGAAAGCCGTCGGTGCCCGTTTCATCGGCGGGATTGCCGACCTGGGCACCGTTCTCGTCCAGATAGGTCAGGGTCACCTGACTGGTAGCCAGCCCGCCCACCAGCTCACTTGAACCGTCGCTTCCCTCCATGTCGAAGACGGCTCTCTCGAGGATCACTTGCTCATCGATATTGCAAACCGCTGCCAGGCGGGCACCACGACGAACGACCTCATTGAGCGTGTTCACGGTGAAGTAGAGACGGCCCATCTCCAGCACGCCGAACAGCACGACAAACAAGAGCAGGCCGATGATGGCGAACTCCACGACATACACGCCCCGCATGCGCCTGATGTTCATCACAGCGCCCTCATCACGGTGGTCGCGACCAGGGGAAAGCTCAACGACATGCCATCGCCAAGTACATCCGGGAGACCACCACCCAGCAGAGGGACGAAGGTAAAGCTGGTGCTGACCTGGACATGTTCTGTACCCACAGCCGTAACCTGCACATTCGCGGTGGTCAGCCCCTGCACCACAGGCTCCGTGCCCGCAGGCACCACTGGTAAACCGTAGACCGCCAGGTTCTTGGCCTGGTTCTGCAAGTCAGTAGTCAACGCAACCTGTCCGAGCGTCGGGTTCCAGGCCTTGCCAGCCACATATCGCACGGCATCACGGTTGGCCTGCATCAGGCTGTTGTACTGGAGCAGCATGCGGCCAAACTCACCAATGGCGAACAGCAATAGCAACAACAACGGCAAGGTAATGGCGAATTCCACCATGGCCACCCCACGCTGCGCCTGTACGCCCATATATTCCTGACGTCTCATGGCGCCCCCTAGGAGTCTTTACTCACAGTGCTGGGATCAAGATAGGTTTTGTACAGCTGGATGACGACCGGCCCAACATCGTCTTCCGGTGTCGGCCCAGGCACGTTATCCCCTTCGCACTCTTTGACGAACTGGCCGAAGATCTGTGCCTCGTTGCCCTGCTGGGCGACCGTCTGCAACAGAAAGAAGCAGGCGAATCCGAGCACGGGTACAGACGTCTGGCCACCCGATTCACCGTCACAGTTGCCCACCACAATCTTCATCATCCGCCGCTCGAAGACACCGTTGGATTCGCACCCGTTGGGGCAGTTGCCAACAGCCTGGCGCCAGTCGTTGTAGTCCAGCAGGGCGGTGTTCGCGGTAGAAAGGTCTCCGCCGTTCGAGGTCACGACCTGCCCCTGGTATTCCACTCGAGCAGGTGAAACGCTGTCGTTGTAGGTCATCTTCGGATTGCTGAAGCTGGTCACCAGGTCTGGCGGATAGGAGCCGGAGCTATTGGCCATCGGCCCGGTGTATTGCCCGAAGCGCGTATTGATCCCTTGAGCGACTGGGCCCACCGAGTTGCCGGGCTCGGTTTCCACCTCGTCACCGACGGTGTTGCACTGGTCGATGCCACCAGCCAGGGCATTGCGGATATCTGCAGCACCGGTATTACTCCCCAGCCGAATCAGCTGAAAGTTACCAGGGCCAATCGCAGGCGCGTTACCAGCCGCACTCTTCAGCACCTCCAGGTCACCGAACTGATAGCCCCAGAACATGCCGGTTTCTGGGTCGTACTGGTCGGGTTCGCCACAAACCATGAGGGGCGCGATATCGCATGGGCTGGTTGGGCTGGGGCCGGCCGTGGCGATAGCAGCCACAGCTTTGTCCGGGGTGTCGCCATCACCGATGGCACCTAGGATTCCCCAGAAAAATCCAGCGAGCGGGTAATCCGGCACCGACACCCTGACGTACCTGGCGTCGGCCGGCCCCGGAAAAACGAACGGGCCGTAAACGCTGTTGGACAGCTCAACCACAGCGAATCCGGCATTACCCGCCATGGCCGTAGCCAGCTCGCCGTTGCCCGGTGCCGATGCATTGAGGCTCAGCGTCGCCAGTGCTGCATCCCGCGCCAAGGTTGAGGCATTACCCGATCCCATCACTTGCTGCAGGGTCTTGGCGCCACTCAAGGCTGCCGCATCCACCGCATTCTGCAGGCGTGTCTTGTTGAGCAGCATGTGGCTGCCATCCAGCGCCAGCGCCGCCATGGCCAGCATGGCGAGCAAGGCAATGACCACCAGCACCAGCACTGCACCCCGTTGGCGCCTCGGCGGAGAAGAGAACGACCTGGGGATACGCGGCTTCATGACCTGCTCCTCAGTTTTCAATGTTGATCTGAATCGGCTGCCCGACCTGCTCGGCATCGCCAGTCACACCCCGATAGCCGTCCATGACTCGCTCCGTGAGCGGACCATCGACGCCATCTGGAGAAACTTCCGTTCCCGGATTGGCCGCCCGCTCCTTATCAGCAATCTGCTGGTAGGTGGTCTGGTAGACGCTGTAACCCAGCGTCCCTACGCGGCCCTCTTCATAGGTCATGCACCCGGACAGCCCGGCGACCAGCAAACACAGGGGAATGATGCCTTTCATGCTCGTGGTCTCCAGCTAGTTGAGGTCATGGCCGAACTGGCCTTCGCTGACGCCGAGACTGACTGGCACCGGACGCCCAGCCTCGCGGCCCTTGGTCTTGCCGAGCAGGTAGAAATCCACATCACTCGGCTCGACGAACTTCTCGGTAGGCAGGCGCACAGCCTTGGCGTCTACTGGCTTGGCCAGGTGAGGGGTCACCAGGATCACCAGCTCGGTCTCGCCATTCTGGAACTGCTGGCTGCGGAACAGATGTCCCAGCACCGGCAGGTCACCAAGCCCCGGGAAGCGGCTGACGAAATCGCGGGTGTTCTCGCTGATCAAGCCGGCGATGGCGATGGTCTGGCCATTGCCAAGCTCGACAGTGGACTGGGCGCTGCGCTTGGTCAGCGACGGGATGATCTGAGCGACGCCATCGCCCAGGACGCTGTCCAGGCCGGTATCCAGCACCAGTGAGTTGGCATTCGACAGCTCACTGACCGAGACATTGAGGTTGAGATTGATGCGTCCGGCATCCAGCACCACTGGAAGGAACTTCACGCCCACCCCGAACTCCTTGAACTCGATAGTGATGCCATCATCCTCGGTGATCGGTACCGGGAACTCGCCGCCGGAGATGAACTCGGCCTGCTGCCCGCTCAAGGTGGTCAGGGTAGGTTCCGCCAGGACCTTGGCCGATCCATTGTCCTTGGCCGCTTCCAGCACCACGTTGAAGAGGAACTCGTCCGACAGGAACTGGGCCAGGAACCCTTTACCATTCCCGAAGAGAGTCGTCGGGTTGACATTGCCATCAGCATCGAAGCCCAGACCGTCTCCATTATTGAAGCCGCCAGTGGACCAGCGGCTGGACGAGCCAAAGTCCAGGGCGTTGAAGCGAACATCAATGCTCTTGAACAGGCTGCGCTGCATCTCCGCCACCTTGACCTCAAGCATCACCTGCTGGGTGCCGCCGACACTGAGCAGATTGATCACATCCAAGGTTTGGGCCGGCGTCGCCTTGGCCTCTGAGCCCTCCCCTTGCACCACGCTGGCGGTTTGCGCGGCATAGGTCTTGGCCACCTTGACTGCAGTGTCCATCACCGCTGCGCTGGAGACTTGGCCACGAAGGACCAGGGAGCCCTGGGCACTGAACACCTCGATGCGCTCGTTGGGCATCAGCTGATGGAGCTTGTCCTTCAGGCCACTGAGGTCATGCACCACGTCCAGGTCAAGGCTGTCGATCAGTCGGTTACTGCCGTCCCACAGCAGGACGTTGGTGCTACCCAATGAGCGCCCCAGCAGGTAGAGCTGGGTAGGGGTGGTAATCAGGATGTCAGCAATTTCCGGGTTGCCTACCGAGATCCGCTTGACCGGCGCACGCGTGTGAAGCACTCGCGACTTGTAGATAGGCACCTGGATACTGCTGGTATTGGCCGCCGGCATCGCGGATACCACCGGGCCCGACTCGGCAGCGATCAAAGGAGCCGGATGCATCGCCCAGGCCAGCAGGAACACCGCAACAGAACCAACTTTCCGAATGCTTCGCATATCCCTCTCCTTGTGTCACTGGTCACTGCCCTGGGCAGCCGGATGTCCGACTCCAAACAAGGTAGACCTAAAGCTGAGCCTTCACGGTATTCACTTCGGTGCCACGAATGATGGTCACGCCCCCTACCCCGCCGCTGCGCCGCACGACCGGCTTGGGTGCCACGACCGCAGGTACCGGCTTCTCTACAGCTGCAACGGCCGGCTGTTCCGGTTTCTTCTGATCATCCAGCGGATTGCGCAGGGCTAACTGCAGCTTCCCCTCAGTCATGGCCTTGACCAGAACCTCTGCCTCTTTGGGGGTCATTTCCAAGGTCACAGCGCGAACCACCACCGGCTGGGTCTTGTCGGTGCTGGCGGTCTGGTCTACAGCCAGCACGCGCAGGTCTTCGAGAATGGTCTTGGACTCGGCATCCGAGTTGTTGCCACCAATTTTCTTGGTGGCCAGCACGTCAACCCGATTGCCTGGCAGCAGGAATCCGCCGACTCCCACCACGTCATCAACCCGCACCGACACCGCGCGCTTGTCAGACGCGATCAGCGAAGCCAGGGTGCTACCCCCGAGGTGTTCAGCCAACCGGGCCCCGCGCACGATGTCCCCGCGCAGCATGGAGAAGGTGGCAATCTTGCCGACCACCTTTTCAGTGGAGTCGAAGGCATCATCCGGCACCGTGCCCTTGGGCATGCGTACCAGGGTCACTTGTTGGGCCTCGACCATCTGCCCGAAGGGAATTTCCACCGTGGCGACGACCACGGCCTGAAGGTTGTCATCCGGTGTGGCATTGAGCTTGGCGCTCAGCCAATTGTTGGCCATCCAGGCGGCGCCCAGGCCAAGAACCAGGGACAGGGCAACGAGGGTCAAGGTACGCGCACTCATGTCTAGATCTCCTCAGCCAAGCGAATCGAGCTGGACGAAGTAGTTCTGCCAGGCCCATTCCAGCTCACGGGGTGACAGCGGGCCGGAATCGTCCAGGTAGCGCTGGCGATCCAGCGCCATCCCGAGCAGGTCCCGTGGGTGGCAAGGCACTAATGGCATGCCTTGAGGTTCATAGAGCCCCATCAGCACATAACGCAACAGGACTGGGTCGAAGGGGATGCCCAGACGCTCGGTTTCCTGGCGCCAGATGCGTTCGTACTCTTCCGGCTGCAGGTAGTTGAAGTGCAGCTTGTAGCCAATGCGCCGCAGGAAGGCCTCATCGGCTAGCTCCAGTGGGTTCAGGTTGGTGGAGAACACCAGGACCAGGTCAAAGGGCAGCTCGCAATGGCGCCCGCCCCCCAGATTGAGGAAGTCGCGCTTCTCCTCCATCGGGACGATCCAGCGGTTGAGCAGCTGGGCCGGCGCCATGCGCTGACGCCCCATGTCGTCGATGATGAACAGGCCATTGCTGGCCTTGAGCTGCAGGGGCGCCTGGTAGAGCCGCGAAGACGGGTCGTAGCGAATATCCAGTTGCTCCATGCTGAGCTCACCGCCGGTGATCACGATGGGCCGTTTGCAGCAGACCAGACGCCGGTCGATTCCCTCGTCCAGCAGCAACTTGTTCTGCTGCGGGTTGTCATCCAGGCGCTGGTGAACCTGCGGGTCATAGACCTCGATCACCGCCTCATTGACAGCGATGGCATGGGGGACCCAGATGGCTTCGGCGAACAGGCGGATCAGCCGACTGCTGATATAGGTCTTGCCGGTACCTGCCGGCCCGTAGATCATGATGGCGCGGCCTGAGTTGAGGGCGACCCCCAGCTTGTCCAGCATGCTGTCGGCCAGCACCACACCCTGGAAAGCCGAATGCATGTCTCGTGCAGTGACCCTTCCGTGGTGAATGGTCTGCACCTTGAGCAGCGAGCGATAGGCGCTCACCGGAAACGGTGCGGCACCGATATAACCGCTGCGCCCAAGTGCATCACGAGCGGCACCGCGACCACGCTCGGTCAGACCGTAGCGCATGGATTGACCACCCGTCTGGCCAAGCACTTCGATGCGCCCATCCTTGCGCAGGAAAGCGAGGATTTCCTCCAGTACCGTCCCTGGTAACGCCAGGCGCTCCACCAGGCGCGACATGTCGAGTACACCGGCATCATGCAAGTGCTTGCACACCAGATCGCCCAGGAAATTATCGGCGAGGCCGGTATCTCGGACGGTGCGCGGTTGCGGAGCCAAGCGCTGCACCGACTCCCTCTCGTTGGGGAAGGCATCGCTGTCGCTGATCGCATACATGATTCGCCTCCTGGCTCAAAGCCCCAATGGCTGCCAGAAAATACCGGTCAAGGATCCGAGCAGGATTGCGACCGAGTAAGGGAACGGCTTGCCTGCAGCCTCGTCAGATGCAGGCGCCAGGTAAGTGCGAGTCCTCAGCATCAACCCATACCGCCCAAGGGTCTGGAACATCTGCCCACGGAAAAGCACGATCAGGAATCCGCAAATGCCGCCGGCAATCAGGCTGTAGAAGGCGATCCATGCGGCATCCTGGTAGAGGAAGAAGCTGCCGACCATAGCCATCAGCTTGACGTCACCGGCCGCCATGCCCCCCAGGATGTAGAGGGGGAGAAAGAGGACGAAGCCGGTCAGCATGCCCAGCAAACCTATGCTCACCCCGCTCAACCCAAGGGAATGAAACTGGCTGCCGAGCCCCAATACGATCCCCGTCAACACCAGGAGGTTCGGGATGCGGTGGCGGCGAAGATCGCTCACCACCGCAATCACCAGCAGCCCTAGCAGCAGAATGACGGGGTACATTTGCTCTATGGACATCGCTGCGCCTCTCTAGACAGGTATCACGGGGCGCAATCGTCGCCCATGACAGCGTTGCCCAGACAGGTAATCTGCTCAGCTACGTTTTCACCGAGGGTGATGAATGCGGCAACAGCGCCCAGGGTCACCAGGCCACCTGCTACGGCGTACTCGACGATGGTCAGTCCATCTTCGTCTTTCACAAATTTCATCACCGATTGTTTGATTGCTTCAAAAGTCATTTCGCCCACCTCACTCACGTTTGTCTTTGCAAGGATTCAGCGGCACTGCTCGCCCCGCCTGTGATGGACCCTAGACCTGCCCAAAATCAGCGGTTAGGAGTTTTTTGCGGATCGATAGGACTTTTTTGCGGATTACAACGGAGCGGAAATCAATGGAAGTCAGGCCGGATGCGGTCTGGGCAGGCGTGGCACCCTGCATAAAAAGAACCAAGGTGATTGGTCGGGCGACGAACGGAGTGGTCGTGCGGAAATCCCCTAGAAATGGGGGTCCCGGGCCTGGCTAGAACAGAATGTGCAGGGAAACCTGACGGACAATAAGGGTTCGTTCTTTACACTGGTGGCACAGTGGCAATACTGCATCTCGGGGAAGGGACAATAACGAGTGCAGGGTTCGATCATGCAGTCCTACTCAGCCGGTAGACCAATCTTGCTTTGGCTTGACCTGACGCGCGATAAGTCAACACACAAGCTCATGCAGCAGTTCGAGGATTACTGCGAATGCAGGCGGGGCGACGTTTCGCTACCTGCTGGCTGGGAAGGCTCCAGGCAGGTGGACATGCTTTGCATCCACTTCGACAAGCCCGACGCGAACGGCCTGAACCTTCTGCTGGAAATCAAGCGGACAAACCCATCGATCCCGATCACCATGTTCACCGTGCAGCACTCCGAAGAGCTCGCCGTGTGGGCCATGCGCGCCAGGGTATGGGAATACATGGTGCTGCCGCTCGCCGGCGAGGATAAAAGCCGCTATCTCCATTCGCTTCGGCAACTTCGCGAAGTACGGCGGGACGTTCCCAGCCTGGGCAGGAAGCCACTGGTTGACCACAACCCTTCCCTGCCGGGCAGCATCCGCCTGACGTCGAACCATCAGAAGCACAAGGCGCTGGGCAGGATCATGCCGTACATCGACCAGAACTTTCGCGAGAGCATCGACCAGAAGGAACTGGCCCGACGTTGCGGCATGACGCCCTTTCGCTTCAGCCGCCTGTTCAAGGAGGTCAACGGCGTCGGCTTCATGGAATACGTCCTCGGCAAGCGCATGGAGTTCGCCAAGGACCTGCTGGCGAACAGCCAGATGCCCGTCACCAGCATCGGCTACGAGGCAGGATTCAAGGATCCGTCCTACTTCGCCCGCGCCTTCAAGCAGTTTGCCGGCTGCACGCCCAGCGAGTTCCGGCAACGCCTGCGTCAGGAAGAAAGCGAGAGCGAGGTACTCGATGATGCCACCGCTGCGAAGCTGGAACAGGTGATCAAGAGCATCACGGCCTAACGGCCTCCGCCCAGGTCTGCCAGCCGGGCAATCAACCCGGCCTCATCCAGTACCTTGACGCCCAGTTCGCTGGCCTTGGCCAGCTTGGAGCCAGCCCCGGGGCCCGCAACCACACAGTGAGTGCGCGCGGAAACCGAGCCGGCCACTTTGGCGCCCAAGGCTTCCAGCTTCTCTTTGGCCAGATCACGGCTCATGGTCTCCAGGGTACCGGTCAGCACCCAGGTCTGGCCGGCGAGTGGCAACCCTTCCACGATCTTCTTTTCGCTCTCCCAATGCATGCCGAAGTCGCGTAGCTGCACGTCGATGGCCCTGGCCCGCTCGATGTTTCCAGCATCACTGAAGAACTCGCGCAGCGCCTGCTTGGCCTTCTCGTTCAGCCCCTTCATCACGCTCAGCTCCAGCCAGTCCCGGCTCAGCGCAATCACGCCATCGAGGCTGCCACCCTTGTCCGCCAGGTTCTTCGCGCCAGTGGCCGCGATGCCCGGGATATTCAGCTTGTCGATGAATCCCGCCAACGTTGTGCAAGCCGCAAATTCGGCCGACACATCACCCTCGTCCTGCAAGGTCACGCCTCGCGCCAACAGGTCGCGAATGACCTGCTGGTTGTGCTCGTCGGCGAAGAAACTGTGAATCTCGTGGGCCACTTCCAACCCCACATCCGGCAGGTAGGTGAGCACTTCCGGCAAGGCACGCTGGATGCGCTCGAGCGAGCCCAGGGCACGCGCCAGGAGCTTGGCGGTTTCCTCACCCACGTCAGGAATGCCAAGTGCGTAGATGAAGCGCGCCAGGGCCGGCGTGCGGCTGTCTGCTATCGCGCCAAGCAGGTTCCGAGTCGAGAGGTCGGCGAAACCCTCAAGTACCACGACCTGGTCATAGGTCAGGGTGTAAAGGTCGGCTGGCGAAGCAACCAATCCAGCATCCACCAGCTGCTCGACGATCTTGTCGCCCAAGCCTTCGATATCCAGGGCACGACGCGAGGCGAAGTGGATGATCGCCTGCTTTAGTTGGGCTCCACAGGCCAGGCGACCGACACAACGGTACACCGCGCCCTCACTGACGGTTTCCTTGCCCTTGCCACGCTTGACCAGTTGGGTCCGCTCCACTGCCGACCCGCACACCGGGCAGTGTTCGGGGATATGCACGGGGCGCGCGCCTGCGGGGCGACGCTCAGCCACCACCTGCATGACCTGCGGAATCACATCGCCAGCACGACGAATGATCACGGTGTCACCGATCATCAGGCCCAGGCGGGCTACTTCGTCCATGTTGTGCAACGTGGCGTTGGAGACGGTCACGCCTGCCACCTGGACGGGTTTGAGACGTGCAACCGGGGTCACCGCGCCAGTGCGGCCCACCTGGAACTCAACGTCCAGCAACTCGGTGAGTTCCTCGCGCGCCGGAAACTTGTGGGCAATGGCCCAGCGAGGCTCACGGGCGCGGAAGCCCAGCTCGCGCTGCCAGGCCAGGTTGTTGACCTTGAAGACCACGCCGTCGATCTCGTAGGCGAGGCTATCGCGACGCTCGCCGATAGCCTGGTAATACTCGCGGCAACCCGTCGCGCCTTTGGCCAGCTTCAACTCTCGGCTAATGGGCATGCCCCAGGTCTTGAGCGTTTGAAGAACTTCGTACTGGTTGCCAGGCAATTCGCCATCTACACGGCCAATGCCGTAGGCGCAGAACTCCAGCGGGCGGCTGGCGGTTATCTTCGCATCCAGCTGGCGCAGGCTGCCGGCAGCCGCGTTGCGCGGGTTGGCAAAGGTCTTGCCGCCGCTTTCCGCGGCGCGGGCGTTCAGCGCATCAAAGCCGGCGCGGGACATGAATACCTCGCCACGAACCTCCAGCACCACCGGCCAGCCCTCGCCCTGGAGCTTGAGCGGCACATTGCGAATGGTCCGGACGTTGCTGCTGATGTCCTCGCCCGTCGTGCCATCGCCACGAGTGGCCCCTCGCACCAACAGGCCATTTTCGTAAAGCAGGCTGACGGCAAGGCCATCCAGCTTCGGCTCGCAGGTGTATTCCACGTCGACGCCGCCGCCAAACAGGTCGCCGGCCGGCAGCAGGTCCCCCAGCCCCTCCCGCACGCGCCGGTCGAAGTCCAGGAGGTCCTGCTCTTCGAAGGCGTTGCCGAGGCTTAGCATCGGTACCTCATGACGCACTTCGCCGAATGCTGCCAAGGCAGCGCCGCTGACCCGCTGGGTCGGGGATTCGGGGGTCACCAGCTCGGGATGCTCCGCCTCCAGGGCCTGCAGCTCACGGAACAGGCGGTCGTACTCGATGTCCGGAACGCTCGGCTGGTCCAGTACGTAGTAGCGGTAGTTGTGCTCATCCAGTTCGGCGCGCAAATGGAAAATGCGCTGGGCGGCAGTCTGGGCGTCGGTCATGGTTCTGGCTCTTTCTCTTGAAACAAAAGGCTATGTCAACGTTAGCTGTTGCCAGGTCAGAGGCGTCAAACGGAGCGCGCCGTAGGAGCGAGCTTGCTCGCGAATCCGCGACATTCGCCAGCAAGCTGGCTCCTACAAGGAGCTCAGACATTCGCCAGCAAGCAGGCTCCTACTAGGAACTCAGTCGGAGACAACGCTTAGTGCCGGCATAGCCAAACGAAAAGAGCAGCCGGGGCTGCTCTTTTGGTCACTGGCGCGTGCTCAGCGTTTCTGGGTCAGGTGCTTGCGCTCGAACTCGACGATGCGCTGGCGGTAATGCTCGATGGTTTGCGCAGTCATCACGCTACGTTGGTCGTCCTTCAGCTCGCCATTCAGTTCCTGGGACAGCTTGCGGGCAGCGGCCACCATCACATCGAAGGCCTGCTTCGGATGACGAGGGCCAGGCAGGCCGAGGAAGAAGCTGACGGCGCGGGTGCTGAAGTGGTCAATGTCGTCCAGGTCGAAGGTACCCGGCTTGACACCATTGGCCATGGAGAAAAGCACCTCGCCATTACCCGCCATGCTTTCGTGACGATGGAAGATGTCCATCGAACCAAAGCGCAGGCCACTTTCCAGGATGTTCTGCAGCAGAGCCGGGCCCTTGAAGCCATCGACGTCGCGGGCGACCACGTTGATCACCAGCACTTCTTCGACTGGCACGTCTTGGGCTTCAGGCTGGGCCTTGGGATGCGACTTGCCGTTCTTCTTGCCCTCATCGACGGGCGTCAGCAGGGTCGGCACTGGCTCGTCGAGGTTAAGGTCGCCTTGCTGCGGCTCGCCACGACGCTTGTTGAGATCGCGCGCACTCAGCGACGGCAGGTCCTCCTCGTCGAGCGATGGTTCTTGATGCTGCTTGTCCTTGACCCGCACCGGGCCCAGCAGGTTTGGATCTTCTTCGTCATCCGGGGCATTGGACAAGCTGCGGTCCAGTTTGAACTTGAGCTTGCCTTTGCCGCCGCTCATGCGGCGCCAGCCATCGAACAGAATGCCGGCAATTACGATGATGCCAATGACGATCAGCCACTCGCGCAGACCGATATCCATGTAGTCCTGTATCCCCTGGTAAAAATGACAAAAGGTAAAGAAAGGACATCCCGTCCCCTGAAACGTGGCGCCCAACTCCATGTTCTGAATGGCGTTTTCCACGTGCAACAAATTTGGGCATTAAGCTAGCACGGCCAGCCCAGCAGAGAAACCTCTGATAGGGCCCTACACGGCTCGATGGGTGAATTTGTCCCGAAGAACCTACACACCTGCCGATCAGGCTTCGACCAACGACAAGGCCTCCTCCACGTCCACCGCCACCAGGCGCGAGCAACCCGGCTCGTGCATGGTCACGCCCATCAACTGGTCAGCCATTTCCATGGCGATCTTGTTGTGGGTGATATAGATGAATTGCACTTTCTCCGACATCTCCTTCACCAACCTTGCATAACGACCGACGTTGGCGTCATCCAACGGGGCATCCACTTCATCCAGCATGCAGAAGGGTGCCGGATTGAGCTGGAAGATGGCGAAGACCAACGCCAGCGCCGTCAGCGCCTTCTCGCCACCGGAGAGGAGATGGATGGTGCTGTTTTTCTTGCCCGGCGGGCGCGCCATGATAGCGACGCCTGTATCCAGCAGGTCTTCGCCGGTCAGTTCCAGATAGGCATGCCCGCCGCCGAAAACCTTGGGGAACAACGCCTGGAGGCCAGCGTTGATCTGGTCGAAGGTTTCCTTGAAGCGGTTGCGGGTTTCCTTGTCGATCTTGCGGATGACATTTTCCAGCGTCTCCAACGCCTCCACCAGGTCATCGTTCTGCGCGTCCAGGTAGCGTTTACGCTCGGATTGTTGTTGGTACTCGTCGATCGCCGCCAGGTTTATCGGCCCCAGACGCTGGATGCGCGCAGCAAGGCGCTCCAGCTCTTCTTCCCAACCGGCCTCGGTAGCCTCACCGGGTAAGGTGGCGAGCACGCCGTGCAGGTCGTAGCCATCTTCGTGAAGCTGGTCCTGCAAGGCCTTGCGGCGCACGCTCAGGGCCTGCCATTCGAGACGCTGCTGCTCCAGCTGGCCACGCAAGAGCTGCGATTGCTGCTCGGCCTGGGAGCGGCGTTTCTCGGCATCGCGCAGTTCGCGGTCGGCATCTTCCAGCGTCAATCTCGCCTGCTTCAATTCCTCTTCGACGCTCATGCGTTTTTCCAGCAGCTCTTCCAGCTTCATGCGCAGCTCTTCGAGCGGTGCGGCGCCCTCCTCCAGGTTGAGGCTGAGCTGCTCGCGGCGCTCGTTGAGACGCTCGAACTGCAGGGCGAGGCGCTCCAGGGCCTGACGAGTGGAATCGTGCTGCGCCTTCAGCGAGCCGACTCGCACGGCCAACTGGTGGGCATGATCCTTGTGCTGCCGAGCTTCCTGACGGATGCGATCAAGCCGTTCGCGAAGGCCGTCACGCTGCGCCAATAGCTGCTCGCGCTGCTCGGTGTCGCTGGCCATGGCATCCAGGGCGTCTTGCAGGGTCAGGCGCGCTTCGCCCAACTGCTCGTGTTCGAGGGCGCGCTGCTCATCCAGTTCGCGCAGCTCATCCTCGAGGCGACGCCGACGCAGCGTCAGCTGCTCGATCTTGGCTTGCTGGGCAGAAAGTTGCGCCTTGAGCTCACCCTGGCTACGGGATTCTTCCTGCAACAGACGGCGTTGCTGCTCGCGGGATTCCTCTTGCTGGCGCTGACTGTCGCGCAATTGTTGCAGGCGCTCTTCAAGCAGCTCCAGCGAAGCCTCGCGCTCCTCGCGCTCGGCCTGCAGGCGCTCCAACTCTTGCCCGCGCGCCAGCAACCCGCTCTCGGCCTCGCTGGCACGGCGCACGCGGAGGAAGTGGCGGCCAACCCAATAGCCATCGCGGCTGATCAGGCTTGCGCCCTCCCCCAGACTCGCGCGCTGGGCCAATGCCTGGTCCAGGCTCTCCACCGGAATGACCTTGGCCAACCAGGGTGCCAGGTCGATCGGCGCTTCCACCTTGTCCAGCAACGTTCCAGGCGCTCTAGCTCCGCTATGTGCGGCGTTCACCAGGCGCAGCTCACCCTGGCTGAACCCGCTCAGGTCGAGGCCAGCGAAGTCGTCCAGCAGTACCGCTTGCAGATCGGCGCCCAGCACCGTTTCCACCGCCAGCTCCCAGCCCTGCTCGACGCGCAGACCTTCCGCCAAGCGCGGTCGCTCAGCCAGTTGTTGATCACGCAGCCATTCGGCAGCGCCCGTGCCGGGATTCAGTGCGGCCTGCTGCAGCGCCTCCAGAGACGCAATGCGCCCATTCAGACGTTGCAGCTCGCCTTGGGCCTGCTGTTGAGACTGGCTGGCCTGTTGCAGCTCTTCGCGTAACGTTTCGAGTTGCTCCACCAGTGCCAACTCGGCGACCTGCAGCTCCTCCAGACGCATTTCGCTGACGGCCAGTTGTTCGCTGAGATCAAGTGCTGCGGCATCTTCCGGGTCGGCGGCCAGTTGGGCACGCTCCTCGTTGAGCCTACGTCCGCGTTCGTGCAGGCGTTCCAGGCTCTGCTCGAGCTGCTGGATCCGCGACTGTTGCACTTCCGCCTGACGGCGCGGCTCGGCGCTGCGCTGGTTGAACCCATCCCACTGCTCCTGCCAGGCGTGCATGCCGCCTTCAGCCTCTTCGAGCTGGGCCGTGGCTTCTTCAGCAGCGGCGGCGCTCATTTCCTGCTCGGGGCCGAGCATGTCCAACTCTTCGCTGAGTGTGGCCAGCAAGGTACGATCGTGCCCGAGATGGGATTCGGTTTCCTGGCGCGAGCGCTCGGCATCACGCAGGTCATCCTGCAACTGGCGAAGCCGCTGCTGGCCGTGCTGGATACTCTGCTCGACGCGGGCAATATCGCCGCCCACGGAATAGAAGCGACCCTGCACCTGGTTGAAGCGCTCGGACAATTCATGGTGGCCGTCACGCAGGCGCTCGATGCTGGCATCGGCATTGCGCTGCTCGGCCACCAGGGCCTCGAAACTGACCTCCTGGTTGCCGATCACCGCTTCGCGCTGACCGACCTGCTCATTCAGCGCACGCCACTTCAGTGCGGCGAGTTGGGCCTTGAGCTGGCGCTCCTCAGCCTTGTATTCCTGGTACTTCTCGGCGGACTGCGCCTGGCGGTGCAGGCGCTCGAGCTGGCGTTCGAGCTCTTCACGCAGGTCAGACAGGCGTGCCAGGTTTTCCTGGGTGCGGCGGATGCGGCTCTCGGTTTCGCGGCGGCGCTCCTTGTACTTGGAGATGCCGGCGGCTTCCTCGATAAAGTTGCGCAGGTCCTCGGGCTTGGCCTCGATCAGCTTGGAGATCATGCCCTGCTCGATGATCGAATAGCTGCGCGGCCCGAGGCCAGTGCCGAGAAAGATGTCGGTGATGTCACGACGACGGCACTTGGTGCCGTTGAGGAAATAGGTGTTCTGCCCGTCGCGGCTGACGCGGCGGCGAATGGATATCTCGGCGAAAGCCGCGTATTCCCCAACCAGGCTGTTGTCGGAGTTGTCGAAGATCAGCTCGATACTGGCCTGGGCCACTGGCTTGCGGGTGTTGGAGCCGTTGAAGATGACGTCGGTCATCGACTCGCCGCGCAGGTTCTTCGCCGAACTCTCACCCATCACCCAACGTACGGCGTCGATGATGTTCGACTTGCCGCAGCCGTTGGGGCCGACCACCGCCGCCATGTTGCTGGGAAAGCTGACCGTCGTCGGGTCGACGAAGGACTTGAACCCGGCCAGCTTGATGCTCTTCAACCGCATCGGCGCGCCCTGCTCAACGCTCGGCCAGGGCTGCGAGCACCAGCGCGCAGTTCTGTTTGCCGTAACCGATCAATACTTCACGGATCCTGGCGGGATCGCGGGCAATCACCGCCTGCAGCAACTCGGCGAACACCTCGATGAACTGCCCCATCTCGCCTTTACGACGCTCCAGGGCAATGTGGTAGGTGCGGCTGATGGCCGGCTGCAGGTTGTCCAGGGTCTGCTGCAAGTACGGATTGTCGGCAAAAGGATAGGCGGCCTGCATGATCGAGAAACTGGCGTCGACGAATGCATTGATGTCCTGCTTCAGCAAGCTATCGGCCAGACGCTGCTGGATGACCAGGAAAGGCGCAAGATCGGCCTCGACTCGCCAGCGCTCGGCCACGGCATTGCCCAACAGGATGTAGAGCTCCATTACCAAGGTGTAGAGGCTACGCACATGCTGCGGGGTGAGCTCGGAGACCTGAGCACCGCGGCGCGGAAGGATATTGATCAGGTGGCGGCGTTCAAGGATCAGCAGCGCCTCTCGCACCGAACCGCGACTGACATTCAGCGACTGGGTGACTTTCTGCTCCTGAATGCGCTCCCGCTCCTTCAGCTCCCCGCGAATGATGCGTTCGGCCAGGTGGTGGGCAATCTGCTCAGCGAGGCTGTCCGGTGCCTTGAACGTCATGGTTTTCCTTCGAACTTGAAAACGGCTGCACAGTGCGCCGAGGGGTTTCCACGGCAACGCTCCAGCGCCGACAGTACTACGGGTACCGGCAGGGAATGCAAGAGCGTGCGGGGTGTTGCCAGGCGCTGTAGCAGAACGCGTACAGGCGGCGAAGTGTAACACAGGGTGTTATGGGCTAAAGGTGACCGGTCGCGAGGTTTCAAACCTGAAGACCGAGCGCGGAACGGGTCGACCGGCGCAATGATCGTCCGACAATCCAACATCAGTACACCGCCCCACCTGCTCCTCCTCCACCTGCAACGCCACTCCGACCACCACGTCGTTGCCAAAGGGCGCTACCAGGTGTTGCAGCATTTCGAAGACAACCCCCAGCGGCCCAATGGCTATGCGGGCATGATCGTCCTCGCACTGATTCCGCCGCCGTGGCGTCGCGTCATGCCCCCAAGGTCCGGGCCCACTGTGCCGGCGCGGGGCACCAGCTGACCCAATCGCAGCAGGCTTGCCCGCTCCCTCAGCTGATGCCTCCCCTGCCTCCCTCAAGCTAAAGCCCCCTGCACGAGCGCTTTGGCGTTTCTACACTGTCAAATAGGTGGCACGAATTGCGCTTGTGCTTGATCTAGAGCGGGTACGTAGGGCTAATAACTGAAACACATGAATATTTCCTGACTCAAGAGTCAAATATTTATTGACCCCAAAGTCAGACAATCTTAAATTTGCCGCCATACGAGCCCTCGTAAAAACAATAAGTGCCTGGAGGTCGTCCTTGATCCAGTTTTTACTCAATCGGGAGCTGCGCACCGAGCATGCCCTCGACCCTAATGTCACGGTGCTCAACTACTTGCGTGAGCATGTCGGCAAACCCGGTACCAAAGAAGGCTGCGCCTCCGGCGACTGCGGTGCGTGCACCGTGGTGGTCGGCGAGTTGGAGGGCGATCGCGTCCGCTACCGCACCCTCAACTCCTGCCTGACCTTTGTCTCCTCGCTGCACGGCAAGCAGCTCATCACCGTCGAAGACCTCAAACACCAAGGTCAACTGCATTCCGTGCAACAGGCCATGGTGGATTGCCACGGCTCGCAGTGCGGTTTCTGCACGCCGGGCTTCGTCATGTCGCTATTTGCCTTGCAGAAGAACAGCAACGGCTACGACAAGGCGCAGACCATGGAAGCGCTGGCCGGCAACCTATGCCGCTGCACCGGATACCGTCCGATCATCGATGCCGCCGAACAGGCCTGCTGCCAGAAGCAGCCGGACCAGTTCGATGCCGCTGAAGCCCAGACCGTGGCCCAGCTGAAAGCCATCGCCCCGCGCGAAACCGCCGAACTGAACAGCGGCGACAAGCGCTGCCTGGTGCCACTGACAATCGCTGACCTGGCCGATCTCTACACCGCCAACCCACAGGCGCGCCTGCTGGCCGGCGGCACCGACCTTGCCCTGGAAGTCACCCAGTTCCATCGCGAGCTGCCGGTGATGATCTACGTCGGCCATGTCGAGGCCATGAAACGCATCGACGAGACTGCTGACTTCATCGAAATCGGCGCAGCCACCCCTTTGTCGGACTGCTACGAGACCCTGGCCCGGGAATACCCGGACTTCGGCGAGCTGCTGCACCGCTTCGCTTCCCTGCAGATTCGCAACCAGGGCACCCTGGGCGGCAACATCGGCAACGCATCGCCCATAGGCGATGCCCCGCCGCTGCTGATCGCGCTCGGAGCCGAGATCGTCCTGCGCAAAGGCAACCAGACTCGCATCCTGCCACTGGACGAGTACTTCCTCGACTACAAGGTCACTGCCCGCCAGGAGGCCGAGTTCATCGAGAAGGTGCGCGTGCCGCGTGCCCGCAAGAACCAGGCATTCCGCGCCTACAAGGTGTCCAAGCGCCTGGACGACGACATCTCTGCCGTCTGCGCTGCCTTCAACCTGATCATCGAGAATGGCGTGGTGCGCAAGGCGCGAATCGCCTTCGGAGGCATGGCCGGGATTCCCAAGCGCGCCAGCGCCTGCGAGCAGTCCCTGATCGGCTCCGCCTGGTACCCGGGCACCATCGAGCGTGCCTGCGAAGCATTGGCCAAGGACTTCACCCCTCTGACGGACTTCCGCGCCAGCAAGGAATACCGTCTCCTGGCCGCGCAGAACCTCCTGCGCAAGTTCTTCCTAGAGCAGCAATCACCAGAAGTCGAGACCCGGGTGACCGCTTATGTCTAACAAACACCACATCAAGACCCAGGCCGAACTGGCGGAACTGTTCCGCGCTGACATCACCACCGGCGTCGGCCGCAGCGTGAAGCACGAAAGCGCGCCCAAGCACGTTACCGGCGAAGCGGTGTACGTCGACGACCGCCTGGAATTCCCCAACCAGCTGCACGTTTACGCCCGTATGAGCGACCGCGCCCATGCGCGCATCACGCGCATCGACACCACGCCCTGCTACCAATTCCCGGGCGTCGCCATCGCCATCACCGCTGAAGACGTTCCCGGCCAGCTGGACATCGGTCCGGTAGTCGCCGGCGACCCGCTGCTGGCGGACGGTAAGGTCGAGTATGTCGGTCAGGTGGTTCTCGCCGTGGGCGCCGACAGCCTGGAAACCGCACGCAAGGCGGCCATGGCGGCCATCGTCGAATACGAAGACCTGGAGCCGGTGCTCGACGTGGTCGATGCCCTGCGCAAGAAACATTTCGTGCTCGACAGCCACCAGCACAAACGCGGTGACTCCAGCACAGCCCTGGCCAACTCGAAGAACCGCCTGCAAGGCAACCTGCACATCGGCGGCCAGGAGCACTTCTACCTGGAAACCCAGATCTCCTCGGTGATGCCTACCGAGGACGGCGGAATGATCGTCTACACCTCCACGCAGAATGCCACCGAGGTGCAGAAGCTGGTGGCCGAGGTGCTCGGCGTGCCAATGCACAAGATCGTTATCGACATGCGCCGCATGGGCGGTGGCTTCGGCGGCAAGGAGACCCAGGCCGCCGGCCCGGCTTGCCTATGCGCGGTGATCGCCCATCTGACCAAGCGCCCGACCAAAATGCGCCTGCCGCGCATGGAAGACATGACCATCACCGGCAAGCGCCACCCCTTCTACGTCGAGTACGACGTGGGGTTCGACGACGATGGCCTGCTGACCGGCATCGAACTGGAACTGGCAGGCAACTGTGGCTACTCCCCGGACCTGTCCGGCTCCATCGTCGACCGTGCGATGTTCCACTCGGACAACGCCTACTTCCTCGAACACGCCACCATCAATGGCCACCGCTGCAAGACCAATACTGCGTCCAACACGGCCTACCGGGGCTTTGGTGGTCCGCAGGGCATGGTTGCGATCGAGGAGATCATGGACGCCATTGCCCGCAATCTGGGCAAGGACCCGCTGGAGGTGCGCAAGCTCAACTACTACGGGAAGGACGAGCGCAACGTCACCCACTACTACCAGACCGTAGAGCACAACATGCTCGCCGAGATGACCGCCGAGCTGGAGGCCAGCAGCGATTACACCAAACGTCGTGAGGAAATTCGCGTCTTCAACGCCAAGAGCCCGGTATTGAAGAAAGGTCTGGCAATGACACCGGTGAAATTCGGTATCAGCTTCACCGCTACCTTCCTCAACCAGGCCGGCGCACTGGTGCATATCTACACCGACGGGAGCATCCACCTGAACCACGGCGGCACCGAGATGGGTCAGGGGCTGAACACGAAAGTCGCCCAGGTGGTGGCTGAAGTGTTCCAGGTCGACATCTCGCGCATCCAGATCACCGCGACGAACACCGATAAGGTGCCCAACACGTCACCGACCGCGGCTTCCAGCGGTACCGACCTGAACGGCAAGGCCGCACAGAACGCCGCCGAGACCATCAAGCAACGCCTCGTGGAGTTCCTCGCCACCCACTTCAAGGTGACGACCGAGGACGTCGAGTTCAAGAACGAGCAGGTTCGCGTGCGCAACCAGTTCCTCTCCTTCGAGGAAATGATCCAACTCGCCTACTTCAACCAGATCTCGCTCTCCAGCACCGGTTTCTACCGCACCCCGAAGATCTACTACGACCGCGACAAGGCCAGCGGCCGCCCCTTCTATTACTTCGCCTACGGCGTCGCCTGCGCCGAAGTGATAGTCGACACCCTGACCGGCGAGTACAAGATGCTGCGCACCGACATCCTGCATGACGTTGGTGCCTCGCTGAACCCGGCCATCGACATCGGCCAGGTAGAAGGCGCGTTCGTCCAGGGCATGGGCTGGCTGACCATGGAAGAGTTGGTGTGGAACGCCAAAGGCAAGCTGATGACCAACGGCCCGGCGAGCTACAAGATCCCGGCCATTGCCGACATGCCGATCGACCTGCGGGTGAAACTGGTGGAAAACCGCAAGAACCCGGAGCAGACCGTGTTCCACTCCAAAGCCGTGGGCGAACCGCCGTTCATGCTTGGAATCGCCGTCTGGTGCGCCATCAAGGACGCAGTGGCCAGCCTCGCCGATTACCGGGCACAGCCCGCGATCGACGCACCGGCGACCCCGGAGCGCGTTCTCTGGGGCGTGGAACAGATGAGGAAATTGCAGCAACCGGTCACGGCCGCCGCCCAGGCGGAGACCGAACCGGCTTAACCCGTAGGAGCCAGGGGAACGCCGAGTTCTTGCTGGCGAGAGTGTCGCTTCCAACGACACGCAATTCGCCAGCAAGCTGGCTCGTACATAGAGAAAAAACGGTGCAGAACAATGACAACACCCACCGATCGACCAAAGACAACGCAGCCCGACACTGACGCCGTGCTGCTGGAAACGCTGCCGGCCCCGGTCCGTCCCAAGGACGGTTGGCGGCTGTCGCGCTCAACCAAGCCCCTGCACAGTTGGAGACTGAGTAAATGAGCTGGATCAGTGCCCTTGCAGACCTGCAGCAGCGCGGCGAGCCCTGCGTCCTGGTGACCATCATCGAAGAACGTGGCTCAACCCCGCGTAATGCCGGCTCGAAGATGGTCGTCACCGCTGATCGTATTTTCGAAACCATCGGCGGCGGCCACCTTGAGTTCAAGGCTATGGGAATCGCCCGCGAGATGCTCGAAAGCCGCCGCCAGGACACTCGACTGGAGCGCTTCAGCCTGGGAGCCAGCCTGGGCCAATGTTGCGGCGGCGCCACTGTGGTGCTGTTCGAGCCCATGGGCCAGCCACAAGCCCACATCGCCGTGTTCGGCGCTGGTCACGTCGGCCGCGCCCTGGTTCCTCTACTGGCCAGCCTACCGTGCAAGGTGCGCTGGATCGACTCGCGAGAAAACGAGTTCCCCGAGCAGATTCCTGCTGGCGTCGAGAAGGTGGTCAACGAGGAAGTGATCGACGAAATCGCCGACATGCCGACGGGTAGCTACTACATCGTCATGACCCACAACCATCAGCTCGACCTCGAGCTGACCGCCGAGATTCTCAAGCGCAATGACTTCGCCTACTTCGGCCTGATCGGCTCGAAAACCAAGCGCGTCAAGTTCGAACACCGCCTGCGCGAGCGCGGCTTCCAGGCCGACGTGGTGCAGCGTATGCGCTGCCCTATGGGCATCGCCGAAGTCAAAGGCAAACTGCCGGTGGAGATAGCCATCTCCATCGCCGGCGAGGTGGTCGCGACTTACAACGCCAGCTTCGGCCAGGAAGTGAAGAAGGGCGAGACCGTCGCCAAGCTGACTCCCTCCTCCCGCCGCGAGCAAGCCTGACATTTTTCCCTTCTCCCCCCGGGAGAAGGTGGCGCGAAGCGCCGGATGAGGGAAGCCTCGCACTGCAGATGTGCGCCACTCCCCCACCCCAGCCCTCTCCCGGAGGGAGAGGGGGATACAAGCCGAACCGAACACGATCTGAACGAGACCGATATGACCCGTCACGTAACCGCCTTCCGCTCCGCCATCCTGCACAGCATTGCCGACCCAGCACAGGTGGGCATCGAAGAGTCCTATCAGTATTTCGAGGATGGCCTGCTGGTCGTCGAGGATGGCCGCGTAGCCGCCGTGGGTGATGCCGAGGCGCTGCTGCCGACGCTGGCAGCAGAAACCGAGGTGCGCGAATACCACGACGCGCTGATCACCCCCGGCTTCATCGACACTCACATCCATTTCCCGCAGACCGGCATGATCGCCTCTTACGGCGAGCAGCTTCTCGACTGGCTGAACACCTACACCTTCCCCACCGAAAAGCAGTTCGCTGACAAGGCACATGCCGCCGACGTGGCCGGCATCTTCCTCAAGGAGCTGCTGCGCAACGGCACCACCACCGCCCTGGTATTCGGCACCGTGCACAAGGAGTCCGTGGACGCCTTCTTCGAGGCGGCCCAATCTCTCAACCTGCGGATGATCGCTGGCAAGGTGCTGATGGATCGCAATGCGCCGGACTACCTGACCGACACCGCCGAATCCGGCTATGCCGACAGCAAGGAATTGATCGAGCGCTGGCACGGCAAGGGCCGCCTGCATTACGCGGTGACCCCGCGCTTCGCCCCCACCAGCACGCCCGAGCAACTGGAACTGGCCGGCAAGCTGTTTGGTGAGTACCCGGACCTGTACATGCACACCCACCTCTCCGAGAACCGCAAGGAGATCGAGTGGGTCAAGGAGCTGTTCCCGGAGCGCAAGGGCTACCTGGACGTCTATGACCACTTCAAGCTGATCGGCCAGCGCGCGGTCTTTGCCCACGGCGTGCACCTGTGTGATGAAGAGTGCAAGCGCCTGGCGGAAACCGGCTCGGCCGTGGCCTTCTGCCCCACCTCCAACCTGTTCCTCGGCAGCGGTCTGTTCGACCTGCAGAAGCTGGAAGAACATGGCGTACGCGTGGGCCTGGGTACCGATGTCGGTGCCGGCACCAGCTTCTCCCAGCTGCAATCGCTGAACGAGGCCTACAAGGTCATGCAGCTACAGGGCAAGAAGCTAGATCCTTTCAAGTCGCTGTACCTGGCGACCCTCGGCGGCGCCCGCGCGCTGTACCTGGATGACAGCATCGGCAACTTCCAGGCTGGCAAGGACGCGGACTTCGTGGTGCTCGACTACAAGGCCACGCCACTGCTGGATTACCGCCTGCAGCAAGCTCGTAGCCTGGAGGAGAGGCTGTTTGCCCTGACCATCCTCGGCGACGACCGCACCGTGAAGGAAACCTTCGCGGCGGGACAGAGCGTGCATCAGCGGGGTTGAAAAGCCGGGGCCGCTTTGCGGCCCTTTGCGAATGGATTCGCACCCACATGACGTGTGCGGCTCAAGCCTTTTCTGGTGGCTGCTCAAGCTTCACGGGGGCGAATTCATTCGCAATGCAGGCCAAAGGCCTGCTCTGGCACTGGCAACCGCTCGCCCAACAAGAAGCCCGCATCTGCGTAATGCTGTTCACTTAGGCATTGGCGGCAGCGCATATGAGGAGGGGCGTGACCGGCCTTCGGAGCAGTCTGCCACCTCGGAGCCCGTATGAAGGCCCTGTAGGAGCGAGCTCTGCTCGCGAAGGAGGCGGGTTCGCGAGCAGAGCTCGCTCCTACGAGAGATACCCGCCCCAACAGAAACAACTGCGTGATGATGTAAAACCAAAAACGCCGCTCTCCTGCTGAAGGAAAAGCGGCGTTTTTTCTTATGTGAACAGAATTACCGCATCTGCGGGGCTTGTTGTTGGGACAAGTCAGGCGCTGCGCGAGCCGCCGCGCCCGGGCTTCTTCTTGGTCTGCAGGAGATGCGAGAACACCGCGTGCAGATCGTCCGACGCACCCCCTTCGTCAAGGTTGAGCTTCTCGTCGATATGATCCATGTGGTGCATCATCAGCATCACCGCGCGCTCGGCATCGCGGGATTCGATGGCGTCGATCAGGCGATTGTGCTCGTCGAAGGAACAGTGCGAGCGGCTGCCGCTTTCGTACTGGGCAATGATCAGCGACGTTTGCGACACCAGGCTGCGCTGGAAGCTCACCAGCGGAGCGTTCTTCGCCGCCTCGGCGAGCTTCAGGTGGAACTCGCCCGAAAGGCGAATACCGGCTCCACGGTCGCCGCGGGAAAAGCAGGCCTGCTCCTCGTTGACCATCTGCCGAAGCTCCTGCAACTGCTCGACAGTAGCGTGCTCGACGGCCAGCTCGGTGATCGCGCGCTCTACCAGGCGGCGCGCGTAAAAGATCTGCCGCGCTTCTTCAACGCTGGGGCTGGCCACCACTGCGCCGCGGTTAGGCCTGAGCAGAACCACGCCTTCATGGGCCAGGCGGGAAAGCGCGCGGCGGATGATGGTTCGGCTTACGCCGAAGATCTCACCCAGGGCTTCTTCACTGAGCTTGGTGCCGGGAGCCAGGCGTTGTTCGAGGATGGCATCGAAAATGTGTGCATAGACGACATCGTCTTGCGTGCCGCTGCGAGTGCTTTTGGCGATGCGCGGCTGCTTCTTGAGTGGCTGCAACTGTTCGTTCATGGGGGCTCGCGTGTGATAACAGCGGTCTACCGGGGCGTTCATTTGCCCCTCTCCACCAAGGCTGAGGGGTAATTCAGCGCGGAGAACCAGGGAAAATTTACCAGATATTGTACACAATCAGAGTGCCTTGCACAGTTTCACCGCCACAAGAGCACCATTCCTGACCAGTTGCACAGATTTTTGGCGCTGTTCCCGCATTTACGGTCACGGCACCCTCAACGGGCCGGGAAATCCCCCCCTCCGTTCTACATTTTTTTGTCATAAGACGCCGTCTCGCCCCATGCATTTGATGCTGTAGCACAACCTCTCCGACTCCCTCTCTCTTCCCAGGCATTCCATCAAGGCATTGTTTTTAAAAGCTTTTTAATCAAAGCAAGCAAGCGAATTGTCTCACCAGAAACTTGCCCCTCAAGTCAGAAATTCTGATTAGGATGATTTTCGCAACACTGAAAACATTATTTGTTTTTTTTGTATACAAAGGCATAATCGCGCCGTGAACTTCCTGACTCATGAGTCAACAAATCAAGGAAGCGCACCATGCCCGCACCTGCCTCAGAGAGTCCGGAGCCCACTCCAGGTTCTGGGTGATCAAAACAAAAGAATTGAGGAGTACCACGCCTGTGGAAAGCATCAAACAACAAGAACAAGGAACGTACGCTGCGCCCCCAACCACCAATGGGCTGCTAGAACGTCTTTTCAAGCTCAGCCTGCACCGCACCACCGTGAAGACCGAACTGGCCGCAGGTCTCACAACGTTCATCACCATGGCCTACATCATCTTCGTCAACCCCAACATCATGGCCGATGCTGGAATCGACCATGGTGCGGCCTTCGTCGCCACCTGCCTTGCAGCGGCTTTCGGCTGCTTCCTGATGGGTCTGTACGCCAACTGGCCCGTGGGCCTGGCGCCAGGCATGGGCCTTAACGCGTTTTTCACCTACACCGTGGTCAACACCATGGGCTACAGCTGGCAGATCGCGCTGGGTGCGGTGTTCCTTTCCGGCGTGCTGTTCATGATCCTGACCTTCTCGCGCATTCGCGAATGGCTGCTCAACAGCATCCCCAGCAGCTTGCGCTTTGCAATGGGCGCGGGGGTCGGGCTGTTCCTCGGGCTGATCGGCCTGAAGACCGCCGGCATCGTCGTCGCCCACCCGGCCACCCTGGTGCACATTGGCGACCTCACCTCTCCGGGTCCACTGCTGGCCGCCATCTGCTTCCTGATGATCGCGGTGCTGGAATACCGCCGCGTGTTCGGCGGTATCCTGATCAGCATCCTCACCGTCACCCTGATCGGCGTCGGCCTGGGCATCGTCAAGTTCGGCGGAGTGTTCTCCATGCCGCCGAGCCTGGCTCCGACCTTCCTGGCCATGGACATAACCGGTGCCTTCGAAGTGTCCATGATCAGCGTGATCCTGGCCTTCCTCTTCGTGCATATGTTCGACACCGCCGGCACCCTGATGGGCGTCGCCCAGCGTGCCAACCTGGTTCAGGAAGACGGTCGCATCGAGAACCTGTCCAGGGCCATGAAGGCTGACAGCGCCTCCAGCGTGTTCGGCGGCGTACTCGGTGTACCGCCGGTGACCAGCTATGTGGAAAGCGCCGCCGGCGTCGCCGCAGGTGGTCGCACCGGTCTGACTGCCGTGACCGTTGGCTTCCTGTTCATTGCCGCGATGTTCTTCGCCCCGCTGGCCGGCATGATCCCCGCCTACGCAACTGCCGGTGCGCTGATCTATGTGGCCATGCTGATGATGGGCGGCATGGCCCACATCGACTGGAAGGAACACACCGAGACCATCCCAGCCATCGTCACTGTGATCATGATGCCGCTGACCTTCTCGGTCGCCGACGGCATCGCCCTGGGCTTCGTGACCTACGTGGCCATGAAGGCCTTCACGGGCAAGTACAAGGACGTATCCGTCAGTTTGTATGCACTGTGCGTGATCTTTGTAGCCAAGTTCATCTTCCTGTAAGCTCCAACTCAGCTAGACCGGGCCCTGCCGCGATGCGGCAGGGCCTTTTCATTTAAGGAGGAGAGAGCCTGTGAGCCTGGAAACCTGGCTGCTATATAGCAGCGCCGCGCTGATCGTCATCCTGATCCCCGGGCCGCTGTCCCTGCTGATGGTCAGCAACAGCCTCAACTACGGCCTGCGCCGCTCGGCCCCGGCGTTTCTGGGAGGGGTTTCCGCTTCCATCTGCCTGCTCAGCGCCTCCGCCCTTGGCCTGGGCGCCCTGCTGCTGGCCTCGGAGAAGCTCTTCAGCGCCCTGAAGATCGTCGGCGCCCTTTATCTCTTCTATCTCGCCTGGCAAAGCTGGCAAGAGTCGCGGCACGCCGCCCAACAGGCCACCGCCGAAGAACAACCGGTGAACCCGGGCTTTCACGCCATGTTCTGGAAGGCCTTCGGCCTGGGCGCCAGTAACCCGAAAGACATCCTGTTCTTCGCCGCCTTCCTGCCGCAGTTCCTCAGCGCCGAGCGCCCATTGCCGACCCAGTTGCTGGTCATGATCGCCACCTGGGCCATGCTGGACCTGGGCTGCAAGCTGTTCTACGGCCTGAGCGCCCAGAGCGCGGCCCGCTATCTGCGTTCGGGAAAAGGCCACGTCTGGTTCAACCGCACCAGTGCAGCGCTGTTCAGCGGTGCTGGCGCAGCTTCCTTGTTATCACGCTGAGCTTTTCCACTGTCGGGGCGGCGGGAGCACATTCCGCCCCCACCCGCCCGCCCCCACAAGGGCATGGCGGATTTCCGCCAAAAATTATCTAAAGCACGGCGGCATTCCGCCACCAATTACCTCCAGGCTTTTCCGATTCGCCCCTCTTCCCTGCATCAGCTCTGGGCCTCGCGCCTCTGGCATGTTGCTTGCCACTGCTTCGTCAGCGAGCCAACAAGAACAAGCCCAGCCGCGCATAATCTCCACCTGACCGTGCCAAGGTACGGTTGCCGCCTAGACTTCCTCTTGTTGCTTCGCCAATACAGCGCCCCTGCGCTTTACTCAGCCAAGAACAATAAGAGGATGCACCAATGTTCAAACCTGCTCTGAAAGGACTCGCCTGCGCACTCGCACTGGCCGCTGCCGGCCTCGCCCAAGCGGCTGACCCGATCGTGATCAAGTTCTCCCACGTGGTGGCGGAACACACTCCGAAGGGGCAAGGCGCCTTGCTGTTCAAGAAGCTCGCGGAAGAACGACTGCCCGGCAAAGTGAAGGTCGAGGTCTACCCCAACTCCTCGTTGTTCGGTGACGGAAAGGAAATGGAAGCCCTGCTGCTCGGCGATGTGCAGCTGATCGCGCCCTCCCTGGCCAAGTTCGAGCAATACACCAAGCAGGTGCAACTGTTCGACCTGCCCTTCCTGTTCAACGACATTCAGGCCGTGGACCGCTTCCAGCAGAGCCCGGATGGCCAGACCCTGCTCAAATCCATGGAAAGCAAGAACATCACCGGCCTTGGTTACTGGCACAACGGGATGAAGCAGCTGTCCGCCAACAAGCCGTTGCGCGAACCCAAGGATGCCCGCGGCCTGAAGTTCCGCGTTCAGGCCTCCGCCGTGCTGGAGGAGCAGTTCAAGGCTGTGCGTGCCAACCCGCGCAAGATGAGTTTCGCCGAGGTCTATCAGGGCCTGCAGACCGGCGTGGTCAACGGTGCCGAGAACCCCTGGTCGAACATTTACTCGCAAAAAATGCACGAGGTGCAGAAGTACATCACTGAGTCCAACCATGGCGTACTGGACTACATGCTGATCACCAACACCAAGTTCTGGACTGGACTGCCAGCCGACGTTCGCAGCGAGCTGGAAAAGATCACTCAGGAAGTTTCAGTCGAAGTAAACAAACAGGCCGAAGCCCTCAATCAGGGCGACAAGCAGCGAATCATCGAGGCCAAGACCAGCGAAATCATTGAACTCACCCCCGAGCAGCGCAACGAATGGCGTGAGGCCATGAAGCCGGTGTGGAAGAAGTTCGAGGGCGAGATCGGTCCTGACCTGATCAAAGCCGCTGAAGCCGCCAACCAGGCTCAATGATCCGCACGCCACCGGGGCTGGCTCTGCCCGCCCCTCGCGGCACGACGCTTCAGCCATCGGGAGATGCCATCCATGAACGCCTTGCGGCGCGTCTGGGACCACTTCGAGGAAGCCTTCATCGCCTTCCTCATGGCGGCCATGACGCTGGTGACCTTCGTCTACGTCATCCTCAACAATCTTTACACCCTGTTCTACAACCTCGCTGACCGCTGGGAAGCCGCCAGCGATACGCTCTTCGCCATCGGCGACAGTATCCTCGCCATGGCCCAGGCCATGACCTGGAGCAACTCGCTGACCAAGGCGCTGTTCGCCTGGCTGATCTTCTTCGGTCTCGCCTACGGTGTGCGCACTGCTGGCCACATTGGCGTCGACGCGTTGGTCAAGCTCACGCCTCGGCGAGTCCAGCGCCTCATCGGCATCATCGCCTGCCTCTGCTGCCTGGGTTATGCCGGCCTGCTCAGCGTAGCCAGCTTTGAGTGGGTGCAGACCCTGTTCACCGCAGCCATAGGCGCCGAAGACCTGGGCCACTATGGCGTGCAGCAATGGCACATCGGCCTGATCGTGCCGCTGGGCTTCGCCATGGTGTTCATCCGATTCGCGGAGATCCTCGTACGCCTCCTGCAGAATCGCCAGACGGGCCTGGGCCTGGCCGATGAGGCCGCCGAAGTGCTCAAGCTGACCGAACACGACGAGCCGCACAAGGAAGACAAGCCATGACCGTCCTGTTCCTCTTCTTCCTGCTGTTCCTGCTGATGTTCATCGGCGTGCCCATTGCCATCTCCCTCGGCCTCGCGGGCTCGATGACCATCATCCTGTTCAGCCCCGACTCGGTCCGCTCATTGGCGATCAAGCTCTTCGAGACCTCCGAGCACTACACGTTGCTAGCCATTCCCTTCTTCCTGCTGGCCGGCGCCTTCATGACCACCGGGGGGGTGGCTAAACGCCTGATCGACTTCGCCAACGCCTGCGTCGGCCATATTCGGGGCGGCCTGGCAATCGCCGCCGTGCTGGCCTGCATGCTGTTCGCTGCACTTTCCGGCTCTTCACCCGCCACGGTGGCAGCCGTCGGCTCGATCGCCATCGCCGGCATGGTCCGCTCCGGCTATCCGCAGGCGTTCGGCGCTGGCATCGTCTGCAACGCGGGCACCTTGGGAATCCTCATCCCGCCATCGATCGTCATGGTGGTTTATGCCGCCGCCACCGAAACCTCGGTGGGCAAGCTGTTCATGGCCGGCGTCGTGCCCGGGATCATGCTCGGGGTGGTACTGATGATCGCGATCTACATCGTCGCCGTGAAGAAGAACCTGCCCGCCCTACCCCGCGCGACCTTCCGCGAGTGGCTTTCCGCGGCACGCAAGGCTATCTGGGGCCTGCTGCTGATGCTGATCATCCTCGGCGGCATCTACTCCGGGATGTTCACACCCACGGAAGCGGCGGCTGTGGCCGCAGTGTATTCGGCCTTCATCGCCCTGTTCGTCTACAAGGACATGACCCTGAGCGAAGCGCCGAAGGTGCTGCTGGAGTCCGGCAAGCTGTCCATCATGCTGATGTTCATCATCGCCAACGCCATGCTCTTCGCCCACGTGCTGACGACCGAGCAGCTACCGCAACAGATCACCGCCTGGGTGATTGACGCAGGCCTGACACCGGTGACTTTCCTGCTGGTGGTGAACATCGTGCTGCTGATCGCCGGAGCGTTCATGGAGCCATCGGCGATCATCCTGATTCTGGCGCCCATCCTGTTCCCCATCGCCATGAAGCTGGGCATCGACCCCATCCACCTCGGCATCATCATGGTGGTGAACCTGGAGATCGGACTGGTAACACCGCCGGTTGGCCTTAACCTCTTCGTCACCTCAGCAGTGACCGGGATGCCACTGACCGCGACAATCCGCGCCGCCATGCCCTGGTTGATGATCCTGCTGGCATTCCTGGTCCTGGTCACCTACGTGCCCTGGATATCGCTAGTACTGCCGAACTGGCTGGGCATGACCTGATCCCTTGCGCATCTCCCCGTGATGCGTTTCAGCCCGGCCTTGTGCCGGGCTTTTTTTATAATTGGGCGTAGCAGTGTGCGCGGGCGCCCTGGTTTTTCTCAGACAAAAAAAGCCCGCAGTGTGAGCGGGCTAGAAGGACTCGTTGAGTCGAGGGTAACGAGAACCGTAATACTAGCTGCCCCGATACGTGGAGTAACTGTAGGGCGAAATCAGCAGCGGCACGTGGTAGTGATCCTGCTCGGCGGAAATGCCAAAGCGCAGCACTACGACATCCAGAAAAGCGGGCTCAGGCAGCTTCACCCCACGGGCGCGGTAGTAATCGCCGGCATGGAAGTGCAACTGATAGACGCCGCTCTGGTAGTCGGCGCCCTGCAGCAGAGGCGTATCGCAGCGGCCGTCATCGTTGGTGTTGGCGGTGGCAACCAGCTCCATGCCTGCGCCTTCTACGCGGTAGAGCTCGATCTTGATGTCACGGCCAGGGCAGCCGTGGGCGGCATCCAATACATGCGTGGTCAAACGTCCCATTGCTCGCTGGGCGCCTTCAGGGCCGGTCGATCAGGCCGCTGACGAGACGCCACACCTCCTCTGCTTGTTGAAATCGGTGCATGGACAGGGCCAAAAGCCCTGGTTCGGTGCGCAGAATAACATGCGCCCATTGAAATGTAAGACATAAACAAAGAAAATTGTACACAATATCAACCTCCAATCCGAATACCTCAACCGAGGTATAGCCGATCTTTGGTTTGCGAGTGGAAAGGCCAGGCTCCGGGCTTTACGCCACCAGGACTTGACCGACCGGGCAAGTTTCTTGCTTGGACAGGTGGCAACGAATTTGACAAAGTTTTGATTTACAAAACGCAAATCAATTTGTATACAATCACCCCATCCGTGATCGCACCTCCATTCCAGGGCGGCGATGACCGTCCAACAGACTAGAAAGGAAGACTGCAGTGAGCGCTGATTACCCACGCGACCTGATCGGTTATGGCAACAACCCTCCGCATCCGCAATGGCCGGGTGAGGCCCGTATCGCGTTGTCCTTCGTGCTGAACTACGAGGAAGGCGGCGAACGCAACATTCTCCATGGCGACAAGGAGTCAGAAGCTTTCCTGTCCGAAATGGTGGCCGCCCAGCCGCTGCAAGGCGCGCGCAACATGAGCATGGAGTCTCTATACGAATATGGCAGCCGTGCTGGAGTCTGGCGTTTGCTCGACCTGTTCAAGCGTCATGACATTCCGCTGACCATCTTCGCCGTGGCCATGGCTGCGCAACGCCATCCCGACGTGATCCGCGCCATGGTCGAAGCCGGCCATGAGATCTGCAGCCACGGCTACCGCTGGATCGACTACCAGTACATGGACGAGGCCCAGGAGCGCGAGCACATGCTCGAGGCCATCCGCATCCTCACCGAACTGACCGGAGAGCGCCCGGTGGGCTGGTACACAGGCCGCACCAGCCCCAATACCCGTCGCCTGGTGATGGAGGAAGGCGGCTTCCTCTATGACTCCGACACCTATGACGACGACCTGCCCTACTGGGAACCCAACAACCCCACTGACAAGCCGCACCTGGTCATCCCCTACACCCTGGATACCAACGACATGCGCTTCACCCAGGTGCAGGGCTTCAACAAGGGCGACGACTTCTTCCAATACCTGAAGGACGCGTTCGACGTGCTTTACGCCGAAGGTGCCGCTGGCGCGCCGAAGATGTTGTCGATCGGCATGCATTGCCGCTTGCTGGGTCGTCCGGCACGCATCGCCTCCCTGGCGCGTTTCATCGACTACGTGAAGGGCCATGAAAAAGTCTGGTTCGCCCGCCGCGCCGACATCGCCCGCCACTGGCACGCCACCCACCCTTTCAAAGAGCAAGCGAAATGAGCCGCTTCCAGACCTGCACTCCGTCCTGCCTGTCCCGCGAGGCCTTCGTCACGACCTTCGCCGACATCTACGAGCACTCGCCCTGGGTAGCCGAGAAGGCCTTCGACCTGGGTCAGGACACTAGCATCGACGACATCGACGGCCTGCATCAGCGCATGGCCGACTTGTTACTCAGCGCCAGCCGTGAAGCCCAGTTGGCGCTGATCAACGCTCACCCGGACCTGGCTGGCAAGGCCGCCGTCCGTGGCGAGTTGACTGAAGCCAGCACCTGCGAACAGGCCGGTGCCGGCATCCACCAATGCACGGCTGAAGAGTTCGCCCGCTTCACCGCGCTGAACGACGCCTACAAGGCCAAGTTCGGGTTTCCTTTCATCATGGCGGTGAAAGGCAGCAACCGGCACCAGATCCTGGCGGCATTCGAGGAGCGCATCCACAACTCCCCCGAAGCCGAGTTTTCCAGGGCGTTGGTCGAGATCAACAAGATCGCGCTGTTCCGTCTGCAGCAAATGTAAGTCGCAGGCGCACCGCTCCCTCCATATCGCCCTCAATTCAAGGCAGACAAAACAGATGAAAAGCTACGCCGTCCCGTTCGAGAAGTACGTCAACCTCGCCGACGCCCGTCTCGGCACCAAGGCCATCTTCGTCACCGACGACTGGTTCGCTGACGTAAACCGACTGTTCCAGCCGACTCCGGCTGTCTGGAAGGAGGGCGTTTTCGATGATAACGGCAAGTGGATGGACGGCTGGGAATCCCGCCGTAAGCGTTTCGAAGGCTACGACTACGCCGTAATTCGCCTGGGCGTACCGGGCTTGATCAAGGGCGTGGACATCGATACCAGCCACTTCACCGGCAACTTCCCGCCGTCCGCCTCGCTGGAAGGTTGCTTCGTCGCAGAAGGCGACCCGACCGACGCTACCGAGTGGACCGAAGTACTGCCGTCCGTGGAGCTGAAGGGCAACAGCCACCACTACCACGAAATCGCCAACGCGCAGGCCTTCACTCACCTGCGGTTCAACATCTATCCCGACGGTGGCGTTGCCCGCCTGCGCGTGTACGGTATCCCGTTCCGCGACTGGTCCGCGATCGGCGACAACGAGCAGGTCGACCTGGCAGCAGCGCTGAATGGCGGTCGCGCCCTTGCCTGCTCCGACGAGCACTTCGGCCGCATGGGCAACATCCTTAACCCGGGCCGTGGCATCAACATGGGCGATGGCTGGGAAACCGCCCGTCGCCGTACCCCGGGCAACGACTGGGTGATCGTCGCCCTAGGCCATCCGGGCGAAATCGAGCGTATTGTGGTGGATACCCTGCACTTCAAGGGCAACTACCCGGACAGCTGCTCGATCCAGGCGGCCTACGTCAAAGGCGGCACCGACAGCCAAATCGAGACCCAGAGCCTGTACTGGCGCGAGCTGCTGCCGAGCCAGAAACTCTCGATGCACGCCGAACATGAGTTCGCCGAGCAGATCAAAGCCCTTGGCCCGGTGACCCACGTGCGCCTGAACGTGTTCCCGGATGGTGGCGTAAGCCGTCTGCGCCTGTTCGGCAAGGTGGCGAAGTAAGCGTTTGACCCTTTCTCCCGCTGGGAGAAGGTGCCCCGAAGGGGCGGATGAGGGATGCTCCGTGCAATGCATGGCGTCCCTCACCCCTGCTCCCTCTCCCGGAGGGAGGGGGGATGAACTGAACTGAACAAGTAGAACAGCCATGCGTACCCTGAAGATCGAGCCCCTGACCAAAGAAGCCTTCGCCCCCTTCGGAGATGTGATCGAAACCGAAGGCAGCGAATACTTCATGATCAACAACGGCTCCACCCGCCGCTACCACAAGCTGGCAACCGTGGAGACCGCGCAGCCGGAGGACCGGGCGATCATCAGCATTTTCAGCGCCGAGTCCCTGGAAATGCCGCTACGCATACGCATGCTGGAGCGCCATCCGCTGGGCAGCCAAGCGTTCATACCGCTGCTCGGCAACCCCTTTCTGGTCGTGGTCGCGCCACTTGGCGATGTACCTGTACCGGGCTTGGTCCGTGCCTTCCTCAGCAATGGCAGGCAGGGCGTTAATTACCATCGCGGCGTCTGGCACCACCCGGTGCTGACGATCGAAAAGCGGGATGACTTCCTGGTGGTTGATCGCAGTGGTTCCGGGAACAACTGCGACGAGCATTACTTCACTGAGGACGAGCAACTGCTCCTCGACCCCCACCACTAATAAGAGAAGCCCAACGATCGGCGTGCCGGTCGGCGGGAAAGAGGTAACAACTGTGGAAGCACATTTGACCGAATGGCTGAACCTGAGCATCCGCTGGGTTCACATGATCACCGGCATCGCCTGGATCGGCGCATCCTTCTATTTCGTCTGGCTGGAGAACAACCTCAATCGCAAGAACCCGCGCGATGGGCTCTCGGGGGACCTCTGGGCTATCCACGGCGGTGGCATCTACCACCTGGAGAAATACAAGCTCGCCCCGCCGAAAATGCCGGACAACCTGCACTGGTTCAAATGGGAGGCCTATTTCACCTGGTTGTCGGGCGTTGCCCTGCTGACCGTGGTGTTCTACCTGAACCCGACCTTGTACCTGATCGCCCCCGGTAGCGACCTGGCCCCCGCAGCGGCCATCGCCATCGGTGCCGGCGCCCTGATCGCAGGCTGGTTCATCTACGACTTCCTGTGCGATTCGCCACTGGGCAAGACCCCCGCCCTGCTCGGCCTCGTACTGTTCGTACTGATCGTCGGCGCCTCCTGGGGCTTCACCCAGGTATTCAGCGGCCGTGGTGCGTACATCCATGTCGGCGCCCTGATCGGCACCATCATGGTCGGCAACGTGTTCCGCATCATCATGCCGGCCCAGCGCGCGCTGGTTAAGGCAATCGAAGAGAACCGCACTCCGGACCCGGTGCTTCCGGCCAAAGGCCTGCTGCGCTCGCGCCACAACAACTACTTCACCCTGCCGGTGCTGTTCATCATGATCAGCAACCACTTCCCGAGCACCTATGGCAGCCAATACAACTGGCTGATCCTGGCCGGGATCGCGGTGATCGCAGTATTGGTACGTCACTACTTCAACACCCGCCACGACAGCAACAAGTTCGCCTGGACCCTGCCGGCCGGCGCCCTGGGCATGATCTGCCTGGCCTTCGTCACCGCGCCCAACTACAAGCAAGCCGAACCGAGCCTGGCTGTAGAGCACAGCAACGAAGCCGCAGCATCTGCTACCAGCGAAGCGCCGGCTGCTGCTGCCCAGGAATCTGCTGCACCTGCTGCTGCACCTGCCCAGGCCAGCAATGGCTCCACCAGCTTTGACAAGGTCCATAGCGTCATACAGGAACGCTGCACTGTTTGCCATTCAGCCAAACCCACCAGCCCGATGTTCACCGCGGCACCGGGTGGTGTGATGCTGGACACTCCGCAGCAGATCCAGATGCTCGCTCCGAAGATCCAGGCCCAGGCTGTTGCTAGCCAGATCATGCCACTGGGCAACATCACCCAGATGACTCAGGAAGAGCGTGACCTGATCGGCCGCTGGATTGCCCAGGGCGCCAAGACCCAGTAAGCGATACCACGGCGGGTCCTGACCCCAAGCAGGACCCGTTTTTAATAAGCCTGCCTCGAGGCGGGCTTCTTTTTACCAGCAGTACCCCCGGCTGGGCAGGACTCGCCCAGCTCGCTACATGAATACCCGGCGATGCAGCATCCACCCGGTGCGGCGTCGCCTAAGCGACTAAAAAGAACAAAAGCGCCGAGGTGTTGCATGACCGCTCAGAATGAGCCAGCTACCCCCCTTTCGCCCGCTGACCAGCGGCTGCCCCTGATGCAGCTCTTCCTGGTCGGCATCCAACATGTCCTCCTGATGTACGGCGGTGCCGTCGCTGTGCCACTGATCGTCGGCCAGGCCGCCGGCCTGTCACGCGAGGAAATCGCCTTCCTGATCAACGCCGACCTGCTGGTGGCCGGTATAGCCACCCTGGTGCAATCCCTCGGCATCGGCCCCATGGGCATTCGCATGCCGGTGATGATGGGAGCCAGTTTCGCCGCCGTCGGCAGCATGGTGGTGATGGCCGGCATGCCCGGAGTCGGCCTGCAAGGGATCTTCGGCGCAACGATCGCCGCGGGCTTCTTCGGCCTGCTGATCGCGCCCTTCATGTCGCGCATCGTTCGTTTCTTCCCACCCTTGGTGACCGGCACGGTGATCACCTCGATCGGCCTGACGCTGTTCCCGGTAGCCGTCAACTGGGCAGGAGGCGGTAGCAAGGCCGCGCAGTTCGGCGCGCTGGAGTACCTGGCCATTGCGGCCCTGGTGCTGGGTGCGATCCTGCTGGTCAACCGTTTCCTCAAGGGCTTCTGGGTCAACGTATCGGTGCTGATCGGTATGAGCCTAGGTTACCTGTTGGCAGGAGTCTGCGGCATGGTCGACCTCAGCGGCCTGGACAAGGCGCCCTGGTTCCAGGTAGTGGAGCCAATGCATTTCGGCATGCCCAAGTTCGAACTGGCCTCCATACTGTCCATGTGTCTGGTGGTGGTGATCATATTCGTCGAGTCCACCGGCATGTTCCTCGCCCTGGGCAAGATCACCGGACGTGAAGTCTGCCCCAAAGCCCTGCGCCGTGGACTGCTCTGCGATGCCGGAGCGTCGTTCTTCGCGGGCTTTTTCAACACCTTTACCCACTCCTCGTTCGCCCAGAACATCGGCCTGGTGCAAATGACTGGTGTGCGCAGCCGATACGTGACTGCAGTCGCCGGCCTGTTCCTGGTGGTATTGAGCCTGCTGCCCAAGGCTGCGTTCCTGGTGGCTTCGATTCCGCCGGCCGTGCTCGGCGGTGCCGGTATCGCCATGTTCGGCATGGTCGCTGCCACTGGCATCAAGATCCTCCATGAGGCGGACATCACCGATCGCCGCAACCAGCTGCTGGTCGCCGTCAGCATCGGCATGGGCATGGCACCGGTCGTCCGCCCGGAGTTCTTCGCCCAACTTCCACACTGGATGGAACCCATCACCCACAGCGGTATCGCCATGGCCACCGTCAGCGCCCTGACGCTCAACCTGCTGTTCAACATTCTCGGCGAGAAGGATCGCAGCCAGCACTGCGCGGCTCACTGAGCGTATTTGCTCCCATCCGGTTGAACCCAAGAGGTTTATCCGGGACTCCATAGCCCGCCTACCCGGCGGGCTCTTTTAGACCTTGCCGTCTTTGACCGGCCCGCGCCCGCGCGGGGTCGCCGGACAGGTTCGGCTTGCCGGAGGCTCCATGCGCAGGAATTCATGAATTGCTGAACCTCTTGCTCGACATTCTCGGCGATTAAGGCCCTGCCCGCATGGGTAGCTACGCCGAAACGCATTGCGACCTCTTCACGCTTCCAGAAATACAACAAGAAGGAGAATCTGAATGCTTCGTTACCGCAGACTGGCGCTTGGCGCCGCTTTGATCGCCGCCAGCCCGGCTGGCTTTGCCGCTGACCAAGGCAAGTTCTTCGAATGGATGAACAACAGTGTCGGCTTCCGTTATGGCCAACAGTTCACCAACCCGAACAACCCGGACAAGTTCGCCAAACGTGTGTACAGCTTCACCCACGCTGACGGGTACCGCTATGGCAGTAACTTCTTCAACCTGGACGTGTTCCTCTCCGACAGCCGCGACCCGCGCAAGGGTACCGACCACGGCGGCAGTGAGGTCTACGCGGTGTATCGACACCAGCTGTTCGCTTCGCGGGTGTTCGACCAGCCGCTGGGGACCGGCCTCTTGAAGGACTACGCCTTCACATTTGGCTTCGATGCCAACCGCAACAACAACCGCGCCTCGGCCAAGAAACGTGCCCTCGTGTTCGGCCCGACGCTGAAGTTCAACGGCGCCGGTGTCCTCGACCTCAGCCTGATGTACTACCGCGAGAAGAACCATTCGGGAATTCCAGGCGCGCGCCATCCGGACCACACGTTCGATACTACCTACATGGTCAACCTGACCTGGCTCAAGCCTTTCCAGCTTGGCGACCACAACGCCAAGTTCCAGGGCTTCGTCAACTACGTCGGGGAGAAAGGCGAGGACTACTTCGACAAAGACACCGCCCCAGAAACGCTGATGCGCACCTCGCTGATGGTGGCCGCGCTGCCTGGCGCCAAGACCAAGCCGAACCTCTGGCTCGGTGTCGGCTACGAGTACTGGCACAACAAGTTCGGCGTGGATGGAGGCCGGGGCAGCCGGACCTCGACGCCAACGGTAAACCTGGAATTCACCTTCTGACCTGGAGCCCGCCGCAAGGCGGGCTCTTCCCATCTTCCGCCAGCTGAAGGGCAACAGCGTCACAGAAACAGAACAGTGCTGCGGTGGCATGCACCCCTCCCCTTCGGCCCAAAGGGACGGCGCATTGTGCCATCCCCCGGCCCTGTCGCTCCTGGCGATCAGAAATGCACCTTGACCAGCAGGCTGGCGGTGTTCTGGTTGGTGCCGTCGAGAATCTCATCGCCGAGGAAACTCTCGCTGTCGATGCCGTACTTGTCCTTCCAGTAGTCGTACTCGAAACCGACGTAGAGCTGCTTCTCACCCCAGCCCATCGACTTGCCCAGGTCGTACTTCACCTGCGGGTTGAAGTGCAGGTTGGCGTGGTAGGTGCCGCGATCGTTCTCGTCGTTGTCCACCACCCAGTCCATGAAGCCGTCGATCAGGATGTCGGAGTTGCCCACCGGGATGGTGTAGCTCCACACCGGAGTGATCTGCCAAACGTCGTCACCAGGACGGCTGCCATCGGTCTGGCGGTTGTAGAAGTTGACCTGGAAGTAATCGAAGCCGGGAATGGCCAGGTCGAAACCAGGGCCAATCAGGTAGGACTCGACGTCGCCTTCGCCGAACTCGTAGGTCATCGCCAGCAACACGTCAGTAACCGGGCCGAACTGGATCTTCTGGTCGAAGATCTTGCCCAGCGACAAGCGCGGCTGGAATTCCCCGTAGTAGGTGTTGTCGCCGACGAGAGCATCCTTGTCACCGTTGTAGAAAATCTTGTCGAGGAAGAAGAAGTTGTCGCCGTACTTCCAGCCATCGGCATGCTCGAAGGTCACGGTTTGCTGGATTTCCGGGTTGATCTTGAAATCCTGGCCGTAGAGGTAGGTCAGGCTGTTGTTCTGCCAGAACAGCAGGTCGTCGGCCGTGGCCTGGCCGCCCGCCAGGAGGCCGGTCGAGAGGGCGAGGCAGTGCGGCAGATACTTCAATTTCATGGGGTTTCCCTTGTTGTAGTGGGTTTCAGGTTTTTCCGACCCGCACCCACCCCCGACCCGCCCCGGAGCATGGAGGACAGGCAAGGAACAGCTGCGGAACTGGAGAGGGTTTAGCGCCTCGCGTCAGCCGGAATATCCGGGGCTGATCTGGCGGCCAATGTCGGACGGGCTGTCTTCAGCATTGCGCTGTTCGGCTTCGTCTTGCGGGTTCTGCAGGGCCTCGATCATCGAGGCCTCGGGTTCGAATTCGTTTTCTTCGATCTCCACATGCTCATCCGGCAGGGTGAAACTCAGCAGGATGGCGCTGAATGCCCCCACCGCCATTGGCGATTCGAAAATGCTCTGCAAGGCCTTGGGCAGTTCGTGAAGCACCTCCGGCACACCGGCAAAGCCAAGGCCAAGGCCAAGGCCAAGCGCCATGATGATGGGCGACAGGCGTAGCAGCGGATTGTCGAAGCGATAGAAGATGACAATGGCCCCCAGCACGAGTCCAGCCAGACCCAGGTTGCTCAGCGAGCCAAGGTCGGCTGCACCAAAGCCCCCGGCCATATCTGTCATGGACATCTTGAGCAGCAACAAAACCACGAGAGAGATGATGGTGCCCTGCATGTACAGGAGGCCGGAACCGACCGGGCCGAAGCGGCGCACCTGGACGAAAGCGCCGAAGACGGACACGGGCAACGCCATGCTGATCAGGTACGGAATTTCACTTTGCAGCCCGAGCATACTGCCGACGATCAGGGTCGGCGTGGTGATGCCAACGAAGCTTGCGAGGACGAGCTGGATGGCGGCAAAGGTTGAAGCTCTGAATCCAGCTGTGTCGTTCAACCCGTAGATGAGGTCGGGGCGATCTACGGACAGATCGGATGCACTCATGAGTAAAGCCTGCCTATTGTTTTTGTCGGTCATGGGCTTACAGGGTGTTCACACCCTGGGTTCTATCTCAGTCAAAAACTGATTCAGAAGTCAGGTTTTCCGACTATATACACGTTGTGAACATCTCTAACAACATTTTCCACATTAATTGTGTACAAATATTGTTTCAGTAGAGCCAATCCCATCCCCCGATCTCAGAGGACTTCCCGCATATCGAGACAGAACGCTATCTCCGTAGAGGACGTAGAGCCTTACGCAGCTGCGTGCTGGCCATTCATCAATCACTGATCAGGTTGCGCGTGTGATAGCTGATCAGAACGGCATGCCATCGGCTGGATTAGCTGCGCTAGCGCAATCCAGCCGACAGATCCGTGCAGGCCGTCAGGGCGTAGCCTTTTCCCGCTGTCGCTTGAGGAAGTCCACCTTCCACTGCTCCATCCCGAGGTATTCGGTATCGAGGTTGGCCTCCACCTGGTAGCGCGCCTTGAGCGTCGCCACCTCGTCCCGGTGTTCAGTGAGAAAGTGGTCAAAACGCCCGATCAATTCGGGGTACTTGACGCTGGAGAGGTTGAAAGTACCTCGGGTGTGCGGCAGCTTGGGGTCAAACACCAGGGCGCCGGGGCGAGCTCTTATGTTGTCCAGGTAGAAGGTTGCGACCACCACGTTGTAGTAGGCACCGTCAGCCTCCCGCTTCATGGCTTGCTTGATCATCTGCGCCAGGCCTGTGCTGCGCACCACCTGGGTCTGCCCGCCCTGGATGCGGTCCTGGTAGCTCCAGGGTGTCCAGCCGTCCACCACCGCAAGGCGCGCGAGCCGGTCCAGCCCCCGGCCCTGCCGCTCCGGTGCAACCAGCACACCGTCCACATACGCCACCACAGGCTGGCTGTAGCTAACCGTCCTGCCCTGTTTCAGATCAGGGGCCCAATTGACATTGTCCGGGTACTTGAAGTCGACACTGCCATTGAGCAGGTGCTGAGTCAGCTGCTTGACCGGTAGTGGCTGATAGCGAATATCCAACTTGTTCTCGCGGGCGAACAGATCCAGCAAGTCGCGAGCAAAGCCCCGATATTCGCCGCTTTCGTCCACCCAGTAGTGAGGCTGGAAATCCTGGGGCTCGACCCCGACCACAAGGGTCTCAGCCTGACTGCAATCGATGTAACAGACGCCGGCAAGCAGCCAGCCAAACGCAAGAGGCTTCATGACCTTCTCCTTGTTCTTATTGAGACGCAGACCTGCAGGAGCGAGCCTGGCCCGCCCCTGCAGGTTTCTTACTCCCCAGAGACCAGTTGACGAGCCAACTGGTTGTGGCGCTCCAGTACCCGCGGCAGGTCGACCGTCATCAACTGGCCATCGCGGACGACCACCTTGCCGTTGATCACGCTGGTGGACACATGGGTCGGCGTGCAGAAGACCAGGGCCGCCAGCGGATCGTGCAGCGCGCCGGCATAGGCAATGTGGTTCAGGTCGAAGGCGACGAAGTCGGCGACCATGCCCGGCGCCAACGCACCGATATCGTTACGGTTGAGCACCTTGGCACCGCCCAGGGTGGCGATTTCCAGGGCTTCGCGAGCCGTCATGGCATCGGGGCCGAAGCCAACCCTCTGCAGCAGCAGGGCCTGTCGCACCTCGCCGATCATGCTGGCGCCGTCGTTGGAGGCCGAACCATCCACGCCGAGTCCCACCGGCACACCGGCATCGCGCATGCGCCGCACCGGAGCTATGCCCGAGGCCAGGCGCATGTTCGAGCAGGGGCAGTGAGCAACGCCGGTACCGGTACGGGCGAACAGCTCGATACCATGTTCGTCCAGCTGTACGCAGTGGGCATGCCAGACGTCATGACCGACCCACCCCAGATCCTCGGCGTATTCGGCCGGGGTCATGCCAAACTTCTCGCGGCTGTACGCGATGTCGTTGACGTTCTCCGCCAGGTGAGTGTGCAGCGACACCCCGTACTGGCGCGCCAGTACCGCGGCTTCGCGCATCAAGTCGCGGCTCACCGAGAAAGGCGAGCACGGTGCCACCACCACTCGCAGCATCGAGCCGTGGGAGGCGTCGTGATAGTCCTCGATCAGGCGCTGGGACTCCTTGAGGATGTCGGCTTCCTTCTCCACCACCGAGTCCGGCGGCAGGCCGCCCTGACTGCGGCCGACGCTCATGCTGCCGCGCGCGGCGTGGAAGCGCATGCCGATCTCGCCAGCGGCGTGGATGCTGTCGTCCAGCTTGCAGCCGTTCGGATAGATGTACAGGTGGTCGCTGGAGGTGGTGCAGCCGGAAAGGATCAGCTCGGCCATCGCGGTCTGAGTGGAGACCTGGATCATCTCGGGCGTCAGCCGCGCCCAGATCGGGTAGAGATTCGTCAGCCAGTTGAACAACTCGCCGTCCTGCGCCGCCGGCACCACCCGCGTCAGGCTCTGGTACATGTGGTGGTGGGTGTTGACCAGGCCGGGGATGACGATCTTTCCAGCAAGATCCAGCACCTCGTCCGCCGTCTGCGGCAGTTCGGCACTCGACCCGACCTGGAGGATGCGGTTGTCCTCGATGAACATCCCTCCTTGCCGGATTTCCCGTCGCTGGCCGTCCATGGTCACCAGCAAGTCGGCGTTCTTCACCAAGAGTGTTCTGGGCATGCGTGTTCTCCTTGGCCCTTGCGGGCACAATTACTTTCGGAATCTGGTTCAAGAGGGATCGAGGTTCTCGTGGACGCCCTGGCAAGGCGCTTCACTGAAGACAGGACGATCAGTACGGCGAGATGGAGCAACGCCGCCAGGGCTAACACGAGGGCGTTGATCAGCCGCCGGTCATGCTCATGAAGCGGATTACCTGGACCTGTTCGGACGCATCGAAGTGATGTCGCTCCGGCTTGAGCCTGAGCGCTTCGATCAGCGCAGCGCGCAGCCGCTCGCCATCGCCAGGATGACGGCGGATCAACGCTTTGAGGTCCAGCGCACCTTCGTGCCCAAGGCAGAGCACTAGCTTGCCTTCGGCCGTGACGCGCACACGGTTGCAGTCGCCGCAGAAATTGCGGCTATGGGGGGAGATGAAACCGACCTGGGTGTCGCTGCCGACCACCTGCCAATAGCGGGATGGCCCACCGGTACGGTGACTGCTGGGCACTAACTGGAAGCGCTGCTCGACCCGCTCGCGCACATCTTCGCTGGTGCACAAGGTGACCTTGCGCTCGTGACTGGAGATGCTGCCTAGCGGCATCTCCTCGATGAAACTGATGTCCAGGCCGCGATCGACGGCAAAGGCGACCAGGTCCTGAACCTCATCGTCATTGCGCCCCTTCTGCACCACGGTATTGAGCTTGATGCGACGGAAACCGGCAGCGCGCGAGGCGTCGATGCCGGACAGAACCTGGCCGAGGCGGTCGCGGCGGGTGAAGGCTGCAAACCGCTCGCGTTGCAGGGAGTCGAGGCTGATGTTCAAGCGGGTGACGCCTGCTTCGCGAAGCTCATGGGCCATGTGCCCGAGCTGCGAGCCGTTGCTGGTGATAGCCAGGTCATCCAGTTCGCCGCGGGCGCCGAGGCGCGTCAGCAGGGAGGTCAGGCCCTTGCGCACCAACGGCTCACCGCCGGTGATGCGAATGCGCCGGACACCCAGGCCAATGAAGGCATCGGCGACGGTATAGAGCTCTTCGAGGCTGAGGATCTGCGCGCGAGGAGCGAAGACCATGTCCTCGCTCATGCAATAGGTGCAACGAAAGTCGCAGCGGTCGGTGACCGACAGACGCAGGTAAGTGATTCGTCGACCGAAAGGGTCGAGCAATTGTGTGTCTTGCATGGGTGAAGTCTGCCGCAACACGCACCGGTCAGGACACCGGCGACATGGACGGATGCCGAATAGAAACAGAAAACATTTTTTTTGTATACAGGAATCTCTCTCCGGCCTTCGCTTGAGAGCCCCGCGAAGCCGGTGATACCATGCCCGACCTCTCGCCGGCCGGCCTTTCCGGCCTCCCGGACGAGTCCAACAAGGAGCCGATGTGAGCAGCATTCGCGAGCGCAACAGAGACCTCATCCTGCGCGCGGCCAGCGAGGAATTCGCCGACAAAGGGTTCGCCGCCACCAAGACGAGCGACATCGCGGCCAAGGCTGGCCTGCCCAAACCCAACGTCTATTACTACTTCAAGTCGAAAGAAAACCTCTACCGCGAGGTCCTCGAGAGCATCGTCGAGCCGCTGCTGCAAGCGTCTGCGCCTTTCAAGCAGGCCGGACACCCATATGACGTGCTCACGGCCTACATTCGCTCGAAGATCCGTATCTCCCGCGAACTGCCTTATGCATCCAAGGTATTCGCCAGCGAGATCATGCATGGCGCGCCACATCTTTCCGCCGAACAGACCCAGCAACTGAACGACCAGGCCAGACACAACATCGAGTGCATCCAGCGCTGGATCGACCAAGGGCTGATGGCCAAGGTCGACCCGCACCACCTGCTCTTCAGCATCTGGGCCGCAACCCAGACATACGCCGACTTCGACTGGCAGATCTCCACCGTCACCGGCAAGGCCACCCTCAGCGACGCCGACTACGATGCCGCGGCCGAGACCATCATCCGACTGGTAATCAAGGGCTGCGAAGTGGAAGAAAGGCCACAGGCCAGGAGCGCCTGAGGCCCCTCCAACAAAGCAACGCCAGCCTCTGCGCTCTAAACCTCGGCAACCCTTCGGGCTGCTCAGCGAATGAATTCGCTCCCACAAAAGAGCAGCAACCCTCACTCACCTTGCAGGGGGGGTGAGCTTCAACCCATCCCGAATTTCACCCCCGGCTAGCGCTACCGGGGGACCAAAAGACTTCGCCCCCACAGGGCAGGCGCTGGCTGGCACAAACCCTATGGGGGCGAATTCATTCGCTGAGGGCTGCGCAGCAGCCCCACCAAGCATCAGGCCGCGCCGGCATCCGCCTTCAGACCGACCGCTTCCACCGCGCTCACCGCGCATTGCTCATCGATATCCGACGTATCACCGCTGATACCGATCGCTCCGATCACCTCTCCTTGCGCATCACGAATCAGCACACCGCCAGGCGCCGGCACCAGGTTGCCGTCCGCCAGATTGTTCACAGCACCGATGAAGGCTGGGCGCTGCTGCGCATCGGCAGCGATCAGGCGCGAGCCCTTGCCCAGAGCAACAGCACCCCACGCCTTGCCGATGGCTATCTGCGGACGAAGCATGCTGGAGCCATCCTGGCGCTGCAGGGTGATCAGGTGCCCGCCGGCATCCAGCACGGCAATGGTGAGCGGCGCGGTGCGCAGTTCGCGACCGGTGGCCAGGGCATGGTTGGAAATGCTCACAGCGGTTTCCAAGGTCAATGTGTTCATTTCAAGCGTTCCTCGTGATTGGTTGGACTTTGCGTGGCGCCGGAGCTGCCTGGGTTCGCCGGACCTCGGGCCATGCAGGAGAAATCCCACGCATGCTCCAGACGCATCTGAACTCTGCCCCTCACTATCCCACCGAACACAAAAAAATCAACACATAGATACAATCACATTATTTTTTGTATACAGTGTACCCGTCAGCTTCCTGGCAAGTCCGGGAGAGACCCATAAAACGGGTGTTTTAAAAGAGTCTCGCTCCTGCGACCTTTCGCCTCACAAATGGTCTTGACCCTTCAGTCAGCTGCTGAATAGAATCCAGCCACGTAGCTTGTATACAATTTTCACAAGAAAGAGGCACAAAACATGGCCAAAATGAGAGCAATCGAGGCTGCCGTCCTGGTGATGCGTCGCGAAGGCATCGACACCGCGTTCGGCATCCCCGGCGCCGCCATCAACCCGCTGTATGCAGCCCTGAACAAGATCGGTGGCATTGACCATGTACTGGCCCGTCACGTCGAAGGCGCCTCGCACATGGCCGAGGGCTACACCCGCACCAACCCGGGCAACATTGGCGTGTGCATCGGCACCTCAGGCCCGGCAGGCACCGACATGGTCACCGGCCTGTATTCGGCATCCGCCGACTCCATCCCGATCCTTTGCATCACCGGCCAGGCTCCTCGTGCACGTCTGCACAAGGAAGACTTCCAGGCCGTCGACATCACCAGCATCGTCAAGCCGGTAACCAAGTGGGCAACCACCGTCCTGGAGCCGGGCCAGGTACCTTACGCCTTCCAGAAGGCCTTTTTTGAAATGCGCAGCGGTCGCCCCGGTCCAGTGCTGATCGACCTGCCGTTCGACGTGCAGATGGCCGAGATCGAGTTCGACATCGACGCCTATCAGCCGCTGCCGGTACACAAGCCGTCGGCCAGCCGTATCCAGGCTGAAAAGGCCCTGGCCATGCTGAACGACGCCGAGCGTCCGTTGATCGTCGCCGGTGGCGGCATCATCAACGCCGACGCATCGGAGAAGCTGGTCGAGTTTGCCGAGCTGACTGGCGTACCGGTCATCCCGACCCTGATGGGTTGGGGCACCATTCCGGATGACCACCGCCTGATGGCCGGCATGTGCGGCCTGCAGACCTCCCACCGCTATGGCAACGCCACCCTGCTGGAATCAGACCTGGTGTTCGGTATCGGCAACCGTTGGGCCAACCGCCACACTGGTTCGGTTGACGTCTACACCCAGGGCCGCCGCTTCATCCACGTCGACATCGAGCCGACCCAGATCGGTCGCGTGTTCACCCCGGACCTGGGCATCGTTTCCGACGCCGGCGCCGCACTGGACGCCTTCCTGGAAGTCGCCCGCGAGTGGCAAGCCGCTGGCAAGCTGAAAGATCGCAGCGCCTGGGTTGAATCCTGCCGCGAGCGCAAGCGCACCCTGCAGCGCAAGACCCACTTCGACAACGTGCCGGTCAAGCCGCAGCGCGTCTACGAAGAGATGAACGAATTCTTCGGCAAGGACACCTGCTACGTCAGCACCATCGGTCTGTCGCAGATCGCCGGCGCGCAGTTCCTGCACGTCTACAAGCCGCGTCACTGGATCAACTGTGGCCAGGCCGGCCCGCTGGGCTGGACCGTTCCGGCAGCCCTTGGCGTGGTCAAGGCTGACCCGAACCGCCCGGTAGTCGCCCTGTCCGGCGACTATGACTTCCAGTTCATGATCGAAGAGCTGGCTGTGGGCGCGCAGTTCAACCTGCCCTACATCCACGTACTGGTTAACAACTCCTACCTGGGTCTGATCCGCCAGGCGCAGCGCGGCTTCGAGATCGACTTCTGCGTGCAGCTGTCGTTCGAGAACGTCAACGCGCCGGAACTCAAAGGCTACGGCGTGGACCACGTTGCCGTGGTCGAGGGACTGGGTTGCAAGGCGATCCGCGTGTTCGACGCCAACGAACTGCAAGGCGCTTTCGCCAAGGCCAAGCAGCTGATGGAAGAGTTCCGCGTACCGGTCGTGGTCGAGGTCATCCTGGAGCGTGTGACCAACATCTCCATGGGCACCGAGATCAACGCGATCAACGAGTTCGAGGAACTGGCCCAGTCCGGCGCCGACGCACCAACCGCCATCTCGCTGCTGGATTGATCGCCCTGACTCTCCTCTCCCACCGGGAGAGGGGCCTGGGGTGAGGGATGTCCGAGGCAACTCGTCACATCCCTCACCCAATCCCTCGCCTATTCGTGGTGGGAGAGGGAGCTAGATTTGAGGAGACATTCATGCCCCGTTTTGCCGCCAACCTGTCCATGCTGTTCACCGAAGTGGACTTCCTGGACCGTTTCGCCGCCGCTGCCGAAGCCGGCTTCAGCGGTGTCGAGTACCTCTTCCCCTACGATTTCCCGGTTGAGGAGATCCGCGCCCGCCTGGACGCCAACAAGCTCGAGCAGGTGCTGTTCAACCTCCCGGCCGGTGACTGGGGCCAGGGCGAGCGTGGCATCGCCTGCCACCCGGACCGCGTTGAGGAGTTCCGCGCCGGCGTCGACAAGGCGATCGCCTACGCCAGGGTCCTGGGTAACCAGCAGGTCAACTGCCTGGCCGGCATCCGCCCGCAGGGCTATGACTGCGCCACCATCGAAAAGACCTTCGTCGACAACCTGAAGTACGCCTCTGACAAGCTCGAAGCCGCCGGCATCAAGCTAGTGATGGAAGCCATCAACACCCGCGACATCCCCGGCTTCTACCTGAACAACACCAAGCAGGCCCTGGCCATCCGCGACAAGGTCGGCAGCGCCAACCTGTTCCTGCAGTACGACATCTACCACATGCAGATCATGGAAGGAGACCTGGCGCGCACCGTCGAGTCCAACCTCGCCGCAATCAACCACGTGCAGCTTGCCGACAATCCCGGCCGCAACGAGCCGGGCACCGGTGAAATCAACTACCGCTTCCTCTTCGAGCACCTGGACCGCATCGGCTACCAGGGCTGGATCGGTTGCGAATACAAGCCCGCCACTACCACCGTCGCCGGCCTTGGCTGGCTGAAAACCCATAACGCAGTTTGACCGTTCGCTGTTCGTAGGATGGGTGGAGCGAAGCGATACCCATCGTGCCAGGCCTAGCCCCGATGATGGGTATCGCAGGCTCCACCCATCCTACGCAGTTCGGTTCCACATCAGACATTGCGACACCAGGAGACTCTCCCATGGCAAAAATCGGATTCATCGGCACCGGCATCATGGGCAAGCCCATGGCTCAGAACCTGCAGAAGGCCGGCCACACCTTGTTCTTCTCCGAGCATTTCGACAAAGCGCCGGCTGACCTGCTGGGCGAAAACGGCGTTGGCCTGGCCAACCCGAAAGAGGTAGCCCAGGAGGCAGAGTTCATCATCGTCATGGTTCCGGACACTCCCCAGGTCGAAGACGTCCTGTTCCGCAAGGATGGCGTGGCCGAAGGCGTTGGCGCCGGCAAAGTCGTGATCGACATGAGCTCCATCTCCCCCACCGCAACCAAGACCTTCGCCGAGAAGATCAAGGCAACTGGCGCCGCCTATCTGGACGCCCCGGTTTCCGGTGGTGAAGTCGGTGCCAAGGCGGCGACCCTGAGCATCATGGTCGGTGGCTGCCCTAACGCCTTTGAACGCGCCCTGCCGCTGTTCCAGGCCATGGGCAAGAACATCACCCGCGTAGGTGGCAACGGTGACGGCCAGACCGCCAAGGTCGCCAACCAGATCATCGTCGCCCTGAACATTCAGGCCGTTGCCGAAGCCCTGCTGTTCGCCGCCCGGAATGGCGCCGACCCGGCCAAGGTGCGCGAAGCACTGATGGGCGGTTTCGCCGGCTCGAAGATTCTCGAAGTCCACGGCGAGCGTATGATCAAGGGCACCTTCGATCCAGGCTTCCGCATCAGCCTGCACCAGAAGGACCTGAACCTGGCACTGTCCGGCGCCCGCGAACTGGGCCTGAACCTGCCGAACACCGCCAACGCCCAGCAAGTGTTCAGCACCTGCGCAGCCCTCGGTGGGAGCAACTGGGACCACTCCGCCCTGATCAAAGGCCTGGAACACATGGCCAACTTCTCGATCCGCGAGGAGTAATGCGTTACCCACTGCAAGGTTGAACTGGAACACCCCGTAGGTTGGTGCTGAGCGACGCGAAGCCCAGCATCGAGCCGGCAGCTCCGATCGTCGGGTCTCGCAGGTTCGGCACTGACCTACACAATCCAACCTTGCCGGTGGGCCCCCTTCGACCCTCCTGGCCGGCGGTGACACGGCGCCAAAGGCCAGGAAGGTCGATTCCAGTCCAGAGTCGCCGCGCGCGGCGGCTGCGGACTGTAATCGGCCTGACAGCCCGGCATGCCTGATGCCGGGCAAGCAGCCCATAACAAGAATCCAGCGCCACGGAGCCTGCCATGTCCATCGATCCGAAAAGCCTCTTGCGCGATCTCTTCGCCACCGCCATCGCTGCCGCCCACCCCCGCCAGGTCCTGGCCGACCACCTCCCCGCCGACCGCTCTGGCCGTGTCATCGTCATTGGTGCCGGCAAGGCCGCTGCAGCCATGGCCGAGGTGATCGAGCAGGAATGGCAGGGCGAAGTTTCCGGCCTGGTGGTGACCCGCTATGGCCACAGCGCCAACTGCAAGAAGATCGAAGTGGTCGAGGCCGCCCACCCGGTTCCGGATGCCGCCGGCCTGGAAACCGCCCAGCGCGTGCTCCAGCTGGTCAGTGGCTTGTCCGAGTCCGACCGGGTGATCTTCCTGCTATCCGGCGGTGGTTCCTCCCTGCTCGCACTGCCCGCCGAAGGCCTGACCCTGAAAGACAAGCAGGCAATCAACAAGGCCCTGCTGAAATCCGGCGCCTCCATCTCCGAGATGAACTGCGTGCGCAAGCACCTCTCGTCGATCAAGGGCGGCCGCCTGGCCAAGGCCTGCTGGCCCGCCACCGTCTACACCTATGCGATTTCGGACGTACCCGGCGACGAGGCCACCGTAATCGCCTCAGGCCCCACCGTGGCCGACCCAACCACCTCTGCCGAAGCCCTGGCCATTCTCGCCCGCTATGAGATCGAGATTCCGGCCCATGTGCGTACCTGGCTGCAAGACCCGCGCTCGGAAACCGTGAAGCCCGGTGATCCCTGCCTGTCGCGCAGCCATTTCCAACTGATCGCCACGCCCCAGCAATCCCTGGACGCCGCCGCCGAGAAGGTTCGCGCCGCCGGTCTTACTCCACTGATCCTCGGCGATCTGGAAGGCGAATCCCGCGAGGTGGCCAAGGTCCACGCCGGCATCGCCCGGCAGATAGTCCTTCACGGCCAACCGATCAAGCCGCCGTGCGTAATCATCTCCGGCGGCGAGACCACCGTGACCGTACGCGGCGATGGTCGCGGCGGGCGTAATGCCGAGTTCCTGCTGAGCCTGACCAATACCCTGAAAGGCCTGCCCGACGTCTATGCCCTGGCTGGCGACACCGACGGCATCGATGGCTCGGAAGACAATGCCGGCGCCATCATGACCCCGTGCAGCTACGGCCGCGCCGCCAAGCTCGGCCTCAGCTCCAGCGATGAGCTGGACAACAACAACGGCTACGGCTACTTCGCCGCACTGGGTGATTTGATCGTAACCGAGCCGACCCGCACAAACGTGAACGACTTCCGCGCCATCCTGATTCTCGAGAGCCCTGAAAAATGACGCCTGACAAGAAAGTAAAAATCCTCGCCACCCTCGGGCCGGCGATCAAAGGCATCGACGACATCCGCCAGTTGGTGGAAGCCGGCGTCAACCTGTTCCGCCTCAACTTCAGCCACGGTGAACACGCCGACCACGCCCAACGCTACGAATGGGTGCGCGAAGTGGAGCGCCAGCTGAACTACCCCATCGGCATCCTCATGGACCTGCAAGGGCCAAAGCTGCGCGTCGGGCGCTTTGCCGAAGGCAAGGTGAATCTGGAACGCGGCCAAGCCTTCCGCCTGGACCTGGACACTACCCCGGGCGACGCGCGCCGGGTCAACCTGCCGCACCCCGAGATCATCGAGGCGCTGGAGCCCGGCATGAACCTGCTGCTGGACGACGGTCGTCTGCGCCTGCAGGTGATCGCCAAGCAATCCGATGGCGTGGACACCAAAGTAGTAGCCGGCGGCGAACTGTCCGACCGCAAGGGTGTGAACGTACCGGAAGCGGTGCTGCAACTCAGCCCGCTGACCACCAAGGATCGTCGTGACCTTGCCTTCGGCCTGGACCTGGGCGTGGATTGGGTGGCGCTGTCGTTCGTGCAGCGTCCTGAAGACATCGTCGAAGCCCGCGAGCTGATCCAGGGTCGCGCCTTCCTCATGGCCAAGATCGAGAAGCCCTCTGCGGTGCAACACCTCGAAGAAATCGCCCGCCTCTGCGACGCCATCATGGTGGCTCGCGGCGACCTGGGCGTGGAAGTGCCGGCCGAGAACGTACCGCGCATCCAGAAAGACATCATTCGCACCTGCCGCCAACTTGGTCGGCCGGTGGTGGTGGCCACCCAGATGCTCGAGTCCATGCGTTTCTCCCCGGCACCGACCCGCGCTGAAGTGACTGACGTTGCCAACGCCGTGGCCGAAGGCGCCGATGCGGTGATGCTCTCCGCCGAGACTGCTTCCGGCGACTACCCACTGGAAACCGTGCAGATGATGAGCAAGATCATCCGCCAGGTGGAGAACGGTCCGGACTTCCAGAGCCAGCTCGACGTCAGCCGTCCGCAGGCCGAGGCTACCGCTTCGGATGCCATCAGCTGCGCCATCCGCCGCATCAGCAGCATCCTGCCGGTGGCGGCCCTGGTGAACTACACCGAGTCCGGCAGCTCCAGTCTGCGCGCCTCCCGCGAGCGCCCGAAGGCGCCGATCCTCAGTCTGACGCCAAATCTCAACACCGCGCGTCGCCTGACTGTGGCCTGGGGCATCTATTCGGTCGTCAATGAACGTCTGCACAAGGTCGAGGAAGTCACCAGCACAGCGCTGGAGATAGCCCAGGCCCAGGGCATGGCCAAGCGTGGCGATACCGTGGTGATCACCGCCGGCGTGCCGTTCGGCCAGCCGGGCAGTACAAACAGCCTTCGGATCGAAACGCTGAACTGATTTGAAACACCCGAAGCGACGGGGTCCATAGAGAACCTGCGCTCCAATGCAGCACCTGTAGCGAAGCTTCGCTCGGCCCTTCGCGAGCAGCTTCGCTACAGGAATAGATGCCCGGTTCGAAACGACTGGGCGATTTTTTTAGAACTGCCATGTATCGACTGCCTCTACGACCTGAAGTCCGTAGTTGGGCCTCGGCCCAATTGAACGGTTTCAGCCAGATATTCCTGCAGCGCCACCCTGGCTGCGGCGCACTGATCCTGCTTGCCATCGCGCTGGGCGCCCCCGCCCTGCTCGGTGGTGCACTGCTGGGTGGTGCAGCCGGTTGGCTCACTGCCGTTCGACGGCGATATCGCAAGGAAGACATCGAAGCCGGGCTCTACGGCTACAACGGCGTGCTGCTGGGTCTGCTGCTCAGCGCACGATTCGAGCCATCGCTCTATCTGGCGCTGGTTATCCTGTGCGCCGGCGGGATGTCCTCACTGCTGCTCAATCCATTGCTTGCAGCCGCACGCCAGCGCAAATGGCTGCCGGCCTATACGCTGCCCTTCGTCAGCTTCGGCTGGCTGTGGCTAGCTCTGGGTGGGCCACTGGAGCTGGTCCCCAGCGCAGCATCGGCCGACGGACTGTTGCAGCATGGCTGGATTGGCACACCGCTGGCGGTCGTGCGTGGAATTGGCCAGGTGATTTTCCTCGATGCCCCGTTGGCAGGTGCCTGTGTGCTCACCGCACTGCTGGCGGCCAACTGGCGCGTAGCCGCCTGGGCACTTTTCGGCTCTGTCCTGGCGCTTAGCCTGGCCACGCTCCAGGGGCTACCCGAGCAAGACCTGCTGGCCGGACTGTACGGGCTGAATGGCGCCCTGGTCGCTATCGCGTTGGGCAAGGACTTCCGCCAACCCTGGTCCGTGCTTGCCGGTGTGTTGCTGAGCGTTCTGCTACAACCCGGTTTTGCCGTGCTAGGCCTGCCAGCCATGACGGCCCCCTTCATCCTTGCCTGCTGGCTGGTGTTGGCCAGCACGCTCCTGCTGCGCTGCATCCTGCCAAGCCTGCGGCGTTTGCCGGAGTGAACCAATAACCCCACTCCCTGAGGCTGTACTCAATCGGTGGGGGCAAATTCCTTCGCAATGGGCCACAACGCGCCCCACGCAACCTCTCGGCAGACCTACCTGGCAAATGAATTCGCCCCTCTAGGGGAACGCCGCCACGAAAACAAACATGAATAAACAAATACTTTTTTAGTATTAAACGAATATAAAAAGGCCGGATATAGTCACGTCGTCACACTGCCCCCCAGAAGGAACTCCCTGTGAAACGACTGTTCTCCGCCTCCCTGCTCGCCGCCGGCCTGGCCCTGGCAAGTGCCGCTCAGGCTGCGCCTACCCTGCTCAACGTTTCCTATGACGTGATGCGCGACTTCTACAAGGACTACAACGCCGCATTCCAGAAGCACTGGCAGCAGGAGAATGGCGAGAACATCAACCTGCAGATGTCCCATGGCGGCTCCAGCAAACAGGCTCGCGCAGTCATCGACGGCTTGCCGGCTGACGTGATCACCATGAACCAGGCCACGGACATCAATGCCCTGGCCGATCACGGCGGCCTGGTGCCGCAAGACTGGGCCAGCCGCCTGCCGAACGACAGCGCACCCTTCACCACCGCCACCGTGTTCATCGTGCGCAAGGGCAACCCTAAAGGCCTGAAGGATTGGCCGGATCTGCTCAAGGATGGCGTGCAGGTCGTGGTACCTAACCCGAAGACCTCCGGGAACGGTCGCTACACCTACCTTTCCGCTTGGGGCTACGTGCTGAAAAATGGCGGAGACCAGGACAAGGCCAAGGACTTCGTCGGCAAGCTGTTCAAGCAGGCCCCGGTGCTGGACACCGGCGGTCGCGCCGCCACCACCACCTTCATCCAGAACCAGATCGGCGACGTGCTGGTGACCTTCGAGAATGAAGCCGAGATGATCGCCCGCGAATTCGGCCGCGGCGGCTTTGAAGTGGTCTACCCCAGCGTCTCGGCCGAAGCCGAGCCGCCGGTTGCCGTGGTCGACAAGGTGGTGGACAAGAAAGGTACCCGCGCCGCCGCCGAGGCCTACCTGAAGTACCTGTGGAGCGACGAAGGCCAGACCATCGCCGCCAACAACTACCTGCGCCCACGCAACCCGGAAATCCTCGCCAGGTTCTCCGACCGCTTCCCGAAAGTGGACTTCTTCTCGGTAGAGAAGACCTTCGGTGACTGGCAAGACGTGCAGAAGGTGCACTTCAACGACGGCGGCGTGTTCGACCAGGTCTACACCGGGCGATGACCCGTTCGCCCTGCCCGATCGCGGGCAGGGCCTCACTCCTCAGGCTCCCCGCCAACCCAGTGTCCGCAAGGCTCCCAGGAGCGTATCCCCATCCAGCGCCGGTACCCGCCGCCCATCCGCGCTCACCATCTCCTGCCCCGCCAGCACGGCATTGATGATCGCCTCCTCAACCGCCTCCGCAGCCCCCAGGAAAAGCGGCGAGACATGGTCGTTATTGACCATTTCCAGTGGTGTGCTGAACGACAGGTCCTTGCGCCCGTAATCCGCTGGCGGCAGGTCGCAATTGCCCGTGGCGAAGGCGACAAAGATGTCACCACTGGCGTCCTCGGTGCCACCGCCGGTACGGGCGATGCCGATGGAAGCACGCTGAGCCAGGCGCTGGCACTGATGGGGTAACAGCGGTGCATCAGTGGCCAGGATGACCACGATAGAGCCCATGCCTGGAGTACCGTGTTCGGCGAAGGGGGATTCAATCTCGCACAGCAGGCGCCCAACCGGGTAGCCGTCAACCCGCAACTCGCGGCGGATGCCGTGGTTGGCCTGAACCAGTGCGCCCACCGTCCAGCCGCCCTGCTCCGGTGGAAGCCGGCGCGACGCCGTGCCGATGCCACCCTTGAACTCATGGCAGATCATTCCTGTACCACCCCCGACCGGTCCCTCGGCTACTGCGCCGCTTCGCGCATCAGCCAAGGCCTCGGCCACTTCAGCGGGGCCGACATGCTGGCCCCAGATGTCGTTGAGCACGCCGTCGTACGTTTCCATCACCACCGGCATACACCAGTACACCGAGTCGCCGGCTTGAGCACGTTCCTCAGCGACCAGGGCGTCACGCACCGCGCCGACGCTGTGGGTGTTGGTGATGGCTAGCGGCGTGGTCAGCAGACCCGCCTCGCGGATCCACTCCAGCCCGGTGGCGTCGCCGTTGCCATTGAGTACATGGCATCCGGCAAAACACGGCTGTTCGCGGGCCGATCCGGCCCGCGGCTGTACCAGCGTCACGCCGGTGCGCACTAGCTTGCCGCTGCGCTCTTCGCAAATCGTGCTGTGGCCGACCCGTACGCCCGGCACATCCGTGATGGCGTTGAACTCACCCGGCATGCCGAGCCCGATATTGATACCAAGTTGACGCGCACGCATAACGACTCCTGGAATTCAGAGTTTCTGGAAGGCGGGACTGAGCTTGCCGTAGGTGCCATAGAGGATCACCGATACCGCCAGTAGCCCGAGGATGGTCAATAGGTCCTGGCCGGAGGCCTCCAGCGCCAGGTTGAGCAGCAGGTAGCCCGCGCCGATCACCGCCAGCAGCGCCGGCAGAGGCCATAGCGGCATGCAGTAGGTGTGCTCGATGTCGCGCCGCAATACCCGGCTGAATAGCGCACAGAGCGCGATGATCAGATAAACGAAGACGAGCAGCAGCACGGTGAACGAGGTCATTTCCGCCAGGTTGGAACTGAAGCTGAGTAGCGCCGAAGGGACCGCGAGGAACAAGGTGGCCAGCCAGGGCGACCCCCATCGCGGATGAATTCGAGTGAACGCGCGATTGAGAGCGGGCGTCCAGAGCTCATCACGACCGCTGCTGAAGATTACCCGGCCAATCTGGATGACGATGGCGATGATGGCGTTGAACACCGAGAGGAATATCCCGACACTGACCAGCCGGGATAGGGTTTCGTTGCCATGACTGGCAAGCAGATAGCCGATGGGGTCCGGGCTGGCCACCATCTCGGCGAGCGAAGGTGCGCCAATCAGCAGAGCCGTCAGCGGCGCCAATTCAATGGCGACAACCAGCAGCAGCGACCAGAGAACGGCCCTGGGCAAACCGTGGCCACCGTCCTTCATGTCCTCTGCCAACAGCACGGCGCCGCCGAAGCCGTTGTAGGAAAACAACGCTATGCCAACCGCGCCGATCACCAGGGCCATCGGCGCCGCTTGCAGCACACCGTTCTCCAATAACTGGGGCTGCAGCAACACGCTCGCCGGCTGCTCTGGGTTACCAAAACCAAGGACGACGATCACCAGCAGGGCCGCGACCTCAAGCAGGAGGCAAATACCCGTGACCCAGGCATTGAGCTTGATATTGAGGACGCCCAGCAAGTAGCTCGCCGCCACGATGACCAAGGCCACCATCTGTGAATCGAACTGCGTTCCCAGGGCAGCATTGAGGTAGGTTGCCGCGCCGGTCGCCAGCACTGGCGGAACGAATATCATCGCCGCCAGCACCGTCAGGAAAGTGGCATAGCCTGCCATGCCGCCGAACACACGCTTGGCATAGACGTATTCGCCACCGGCGGTCTTGTGCGCGCGGCCGAGCTCCGAGTAACACCAGGCGAACATCAGCGCCAACACCGCAGCCAGGACAAAGGACAGGAACGCCCCACTGCCGGCCTGCTGGATGGCGAAGGGAGCGATGACAAAAACCGAGCTGGCCGGAGTGACACTGGAGACCGTGATAGCGACCACATCGAAGGTGCCCAAAGTGGGCTTGAGCGAACCCGTGGACGGGCTGGAAGAGCTCATATCCTGATCCTCTTGCTTGTTATTGGGATTGAGGCGGGAACGAAGCGTTGCCGGCTTGTGCAGCGGCGCTGTTGTTGTGGAGCGGATTCTGAGGAGGCATGACTGCAGAGCCAATCACCCTATTGGAGTACGCCCCTTGACGCGGACCGGGCTTGATCGGCCAAGCTTGCGCTCCCAGCCTGAGCGGATTCGGAGATGCACATGGAAACCTTGTTCCGGGAGGTCGGCCTGCACGCCAGCCTCGGCCGCACCATCGAGCAGATCGGTCGCGAGCGTTTCTGGAAGCAACTGATCCTGCTGCTGCACCAATGGCTGCCGTTCGACAATGCGCTGGCCACCCACTACCCGGCGGAAGGCGTCCCCCTTCCCCTGGAGGTCTACGATGTCGTGCCCCAGATCGGCCCGGCACCGATGGTCGCGTACCTGAACGGTCTTTACCTGCTTGACCCCTTCTACCAAGCCTGCCAGGAGGGGTTACCCAGCGGTCTGTATCGCCTGGAGGAAATTGCCCCAGACCAGTTCCGCCTGAGCGAGTACTTCCTCAGCTACTTCCATGACAACGTGCTGGAGGATGAAGTGCAGTTCATTCTCCAACTGCCTGGCGAAGGGGCACTCTCGCTATCGCTGGGCATGCGGCGCCTGTTCAACACCGAAGAATGCGGCATGCTCGCCCTGCTTTCGACCTGGGTACTGGCGTTGATGCAGCAGCACTGGCACCAATGCAGCCTGCGCCCCCAGGCAGCCCGAAATGATGAAATAGCTACGCAAGTACGTGATGCACTAAGCCAGTTTGGTGCAGGGGTCCTATCGGAACGGGAGCTGGAGATCGCACGCCTGATACTGCGTGGCTATTCGTCGAAAGCCATCGCCGAGCGCCTGGCCATCTCGCCTGAAACGGTGAAGGTGCATCGCCGACACCTGTACGCCAAGCTGGATATCTCCTCCCAGCCGGAGCTGTTTTCGCTGTTCATCCAGGCGTTGGGGCACGATCCGGAGAATCCTTGAACCTCGTGCGCAAGGTGCAATAGGCCCCTCTCCCGTAGATGGGAAAGGGGCTCAGGCTATTCGGAGAGCGGCGGCTCTGGTAGCGGCGGATTCACTCCCCAAGCAGGCCAACGGCCTGCCTGACTCAGTGAAAACGCCGCCCCAGCCCTGCAGGAACACCGCTGGCATCAGTCGGCTCCCAAGGCCCATGCGGGCTGTTGGAATAGCTCCAGCCGTTATCCCAACGGTAATAGATGCGCTCGCGATAGAAGATGTTGCGCTCACCTTCCAGCACGTAGACGCCAAGCCCGGTATCCCAATAGCAGTTGCCGCCAGGTGGTGGCGCAAAGCGCGGGTGCGCGCTCATCCGCGGTGCCGGCTTGGCCGGCTGCGGCTGCGGCGGTGGCATGGGACGCTGCTGTTGCGGTTTCGGTTGGGACGGGGTGTACACCGCTGGAGGCTCGCGGTCGGGCTCACGCGGCTCGTAGTAAGGGCCTTGTGCAACGCAACCGCCGAGGCCCAGCAGCAGGCCTATCAGGGGCAGGCCCAGCCGAGAACGGCGGGCCTGCATTTCGAGTTCTTGAACGGTCATTTCTTGTCCGGGCTGTCTATGGTCAGACGTTGGGGCTCCAACGTGCCAGTAGACAACGGCGAACTGCTTCCGATCCATTCACCCGACGTAGCGTTGCCGCTGCGGGAGATCCGGGCGACCAACTGCACTTCCGGGAAGTTGGAAAGCTTGAGCTGCGGCATCATGGCGTCCGCATCGCTCAGGCTGACCTCCACCGGCAGGTCGGCAACTGTCATGCGTTTGACGGCCAGTGGCATGGGCGGCCCAGAGGCTGCGCGAGCGAAAACGAACACGCTGTCGCCGGGCTTGACCTTGTCCTTGAGGGCGGCGGCCAGGTCCACGCGAACCTTCAGCTGCGCACCGACAGCCGCAGTGGCAGCCGGCGTCTCGACGCTGACGCCACTTTCCTTGAGCTTCTCGCGGGCTTTGTCGATGCCGCCTTGCAACGCGCCGCGCGAGGGATCATCGGCAGGCAACTGGACGATCAGGCGCTCCCAGTAGCGAATCGCATCCTGGTAACGGCCGTCTTCGAAGCCGGCTATCCCCAGCAAGCCGAGACTGGTGACTTCGTTGGGATCAGCCTTCAGGGCCTCCTCCGTCAGCGCTTTCACTTCTGGGGTCAGACGCTTCTGAGCGGCAAAATACAGGGCCTGAGCCCATTGGCCGAGCAGTTCGGGCTGACGCCCTGCCCGCTTGACCGCTTGTTCATAGGCACGGGCAGCATCGGCCGCGCGGTCCTGGGCCATGTAGGTACGACCGAGGAAGTACCAGCCCTCCGCGGATTCCGGCTGGGCCTCTACCGCACGCTCCAGACGTGCGGTCATTTCCTCCATGGAACGCGGCTGCTCGCGCATTTCGCGGGCAAGTTCCACCTTGTCACTAGCCCCCCAGTGCAGGTACATGCCGAAACCAAGCGCCGGAGCCAGGATAGCGGCAACCAGCGGCAGCGCCTTGCCCAGGCGGGAAACTCGGGCGATGTCAGCGCCCTCCGTATCAGCCAGAAGCTCGCGGGCCGCTTCGGCACGGCCTGCATCGAACTGTTCCTGGGTCAGGGTGCCGGCAGACCGCTGGCCTTCCAGCTCATCCAGGCGCTCCTGGTACAGGGCGACGTTGAGGGAGGTACGGTCTTCCTCGGTCTGGGCCTTGCGGCCACGCAGCACGGGAATCAGCAGGAAGGCCAGAGCGACCAGCAGCAGCAGGCCGGCGGCGAGCCAGAAATCAATCATGGGGCTTTCTTGTCCTGGTTCTCGGAGTTCAGCAGGGCATCGAGACGCGCCTGCTCCTCAGCGGAAAGCATTACTTGCGAGGGTCTGTTCTCAACTCGGCGGCGGCGCACGACGATGATGCCCAGCACCACCAGCCCACCTACCAGCAGGCCTGCCGGGCCGTACCAGAGCAGCAAGGTGCGGGCATTCACCGGCGGCTTGTAACGCACGAAGTCGCCGTAGCGCGCCACCAGAAAGTCGACGATTTCCTCGTTGCTCTTGCCCTCTTCCAGCATGCGGAAGATTTCCCGCCGCAGGTCGGTGGCAATTGGCGCATTGGAATCTGCGATGTTCTGGTTCTGGCACTTGGGGCAACGCAATTCTTCGGTAAGTGTACGGAAACGCTCACGCTCGGCCTCGTCCTTGAAGCTGTAGGTGTCGATCGCGGCCCGGGCTGCGCCGCTCAGCGCCAGCCCCAGGAGTGCGGCAGCCAGCAGGCGCTTCATTGCCCGCCCCCATTGACCAGCGCCTGGTACAAAGGCGCCAGCTGCTCGCGCCAGACCGTCTCGTCGATCACACCGACGAACTTGTGGCGAATGATGCCGTCCTTGTCGATCAGGAAGGTTTCCGGTGCACCGTAAACGCCCAGGTTGAGGCCGAGGCTGCCCTGCTCATCACGGATATCCAGCTGATAGGGATTGTGGAACTCATTCAGCCATTTCAACGCAGCGGCGTTGTCGTCCTTGTAGTTCACGCCGTAGATGGTCACGCCCATCTGCGCCAGCTTGTTCAACACCGGGTGTTCGACGCGGCAGGCCACGCACCAGGTCCCCCAGACATTGACCAGCGCCGGCTTGCCCTTGAGGTCGGCCTCGGTGATGGTGCGGTCGCCACTGACCGAAGGCAGCGAGAAGGCCGGAAACGGCTTGCCGATCAGCGCCGAAGGCAGCTCGGCCGGGTCGAGGAACAAGCCGCGATAGAGGAATACCGCGATGGCGAGAAAGGCCAGCAGCGGCAGGACCAGGATCAGGCGCTTCATGCTTGGGCTCCAGACATACCCAGCGCGTCACGGACGCGGGTCTTCACTTTTACGCGGTAGCGACGATCGACGGCTGCCAACACGCCACCCAGGCCCATCAGCAGTCCACCCAGCCAGATCCAGCGGATAAACGGCTTGACGTGCACACGCACCGCCCAGGCGCCAGCATCGAGCGGCTCGCCCAGTGCGACGTAGAGGTCACGAGTAAAACCGGCGTCGATGCCCGCCTCGGTCATTACCGACTGCTGGACGGTGTAGAGGCGCTTCTCCGGATGCAGGACGGAGATCTGCTGCTCGCCCTTGTAGATGATCACGGTGCCCTTGTCGGACGTGAAGTTGGGGCCTTCATGGTGCGCCGCCCCCTCGAAGAGGAAGCGGTATCCGCCGAGCTCCACCGACTCACCCGGCGCCAGGCGCAGGTCACGCTCGGCGCTGTACTGGCTGGACAGGACCACACCCAGGGCACAGACCGCAACGCCCACGTGGGCCAATTGCATCCCCCAGTAGCTGCGCGTCAGCCCGCGGATACCGGTAACCAGCCCCTTGTGGCGCGTCTTGTCGACCAGGTCGCGGACGCCGGCCAGCACTACCCAGGCGGCGAGGAAGCCCACGGCCAGCACGGCCCAGTGGAAGTCGCCATAGAGGAACGCAGCCAGCACGCCCAGCACCAGGCTGCCGATCAGCACCGGGCCGAGCATGCCGAGCAGCCACTGCAGCGGGGTGTCCTTCCAGCGCACCAACACGCCAGCGGCCAGGGCCAGCATGAGGATCCCCATCAGCGGCAGGAAAAGCGCATTGAAGTACGGCGGACCCACCGAAAGCTTGGCGCCGGTCAGGGCATCGAGCACCAGCGGATAGAGAGTGCCGAGGAGGATCATCGAGGCCACCACCACCAGCACCAGGTTGTTCACCAGCAGTAGCGTCTCGCGGGACCAGAGGGCAAAGCCCACCTGGCTCTTGACCACCGGCGCGCGCACGGCGAACAACGTCAGCGAGCCCCCCACCACGAGCAGCAGGAAGGCAAGGATGAACACGCCGCGTTCCGGATCGGAGGCGAAGGCATGCACCGAGGTCAGCACCCCGGAACGGACCAGGAAGGTACCCAGCAGGCTCAGGGAGAACGCTGCGATCGCCAGTAGTACGGTCCAACTCTTGAACACACCGCGCTTCTCGGTCACCGCCAGCGAGTGGATCAACGCAGTGCCCACCAGCCAAGGCATGAAGGAGGCATTCTCCACCGGGTCCCAGAACCACCAGCCGCCCCAGCCCAGTTCGTAGTAGGCCCACCAGGAGCCGAGCACGATGCCGACACTGAGGAAGGCCCAGGCGATGATGGTCCAGGGTCGAGACCAGCGCGCCCAGGCCGCATCCAGGCGACCGCCGAGCAGTGCAGCGATGGCAAAGGCGAAGGCTACCGAGAAGCCCACGTAGCCCATGTAGAGCATCGGCGGGTGGACGATGAGGCCGAAGTCCTGCAACAACGGATTGAGGTCGTTGCCGTCCGCCGGGACGCTCGGCAACAGGCGATTGAAGGGGTTGGAAGTGACGATGAGGAACAGCAGGAAACCGATGCTGATCATGCCCATCACCGCCAGCACGCGAGCCAGCATGACTTCGGGCAACTGCCGGGAGAAAACCGACACCGCAAAGGTCCAGCTGCCGAGTATCAGCGCCCAGAGCAGCAGCGAGCCCTCATGCGCGCCCCATACGGCGCTGAACTTGTAATACCAGGGCAGAGCACTGTTGGAGTTGCTGGCAACGTAGGCTACCGAAAAGTCATCGACCATGAAGGCATAGGTCAGGCAGCCGAACGCGAATGCCAGGAAGGCGAACTGCCCCCAGGCAGCCGGCTGCGCCAGGCTCATCCATTGACGGTCGCCACGCCAAGCGCCCACCAGCGGCAAGGTGGCCTGCACGATGGCCATGCACAGCGCAAGGATCAGGGCCAGGTGGCCAAGTTCAGGGATCATCAAATCAGCCCTCTTTCTTCGGCGGCAACTGGCCGCTTTCCTTGAGGGCCTTGGTCACCTCCGGAGGCATGTAGTTCTCGTCGTGCTTGGCCAGCACCTCATCGGCCACCAATACGCCGTCGGCATTCAGCTTGCCGAGGGCAACGATGCCCTGCCCTTCACGGAACAGGTCCGGGAGGATGCCGTGATAACGGATGGTCACGCTCTTGGCGAAGTCAGTCACCACGAACTGCACGTCGAGGCTATCACCCGAGCGCTGAACCGAGCCTTTCTCCACCATACCGCCAGCACGGATGCGCGTGTCCTGCGGCGCTTCGCCGTTGGCGATTTGCGTAGGGGTGTAGAACAGGTTGATGTTCTGTTGCAGCGCAGACAGCGCCAGGGCTACGGCTATCGCCACCCCCGCCATGATGGCGAGAATGATGAACAGGCGTTTCTTGCGAACCGGATTCACTTCGACTCCTCCCGGCGCAAACGACGCGCCTCGTCTTGCAGGTAACGTCGGCGCGCCAACAACGGCATGGCGACGTTGATGGCCAACACGACCAGGCTGATGCCATAAGCCGACCACACGTAAAGGCCATGGTTACCCATGGCGAGAAACTCGGTGAAAGACGAAAAATTCATCAGCCCTTCTCCACTTGTGCCCGAACTTCAGCCTTGGCCCAGCTGCTGCGGGATTCACGCTTGAGTACATCCAGGCGCATGCGCAGCAGCACCACGGTGGTGAAGAAGCAGTAGAAGCCGAGGACCATGATCAGCAGCGGCACCCACATCTCCGGCGGCATGGCCGGTTTTTCGGTGATCTTGAAAGTGGCCGGCTGATGCAGGGTGTTCCACCACTCCACCGAGTACTTGATGATCGGGATGTTGATCACACCGACAATGGCCAGCACCGCACAGGCCTTGGCAGCGCTATCACGATTGCTGATCGCCTGGCCGAGGGCAATGACACCGAAGTACAGAAAAAGGAGGATGAGCATCGACGTCAGTCGCGCATCCCATACCCACCAGGAACCCCAGGTAGGCTTACCCCAAATGGCGCCGGTAAGCAGTGCCACGAAGGTCATCCAGGCACCGATCGGAGCGGCAGCCTGCAAGGCGACGTCGGCCAGTTTCATCTTCCATACCAGCCCAACCACGCCGCAAACCGCCAGCATGATGTAGCAGGACTGCGCCAGGAAAGCCGCCGGCACATGGATATAGATGATGCGGAAGCTGTTGCCCTGCTGGTAATCCGGCGGCGCAAAGGCCAGGCCCCAGACCAGACCGACGGCGATCAGGATCACGGAAGCCCAGGCGAACCTGGGCAGCCAGCGACCACTGATCTCGTAGAACCATTTGGGCGAGCCCAACTTGTGGAACCACGCCCAGTTCATCGGGACCACCCGCTCATCGATACAGCATGTTCGGACTTCGGCAGTTTTCTCATCAGGGCAACTCTTGTTTCTTATTCGCCGACGCTGATGGTCAGGCCGGCGGCTATGGCAAAAGGTGTCAGGGTAACCGCCAGGGCGGTCAGGCTGGCCAGCCACAGCAGGTGGCCGACCGCAGGCAGTCCTTGCAGGGCCGCTTGCAACGCCCCACTGCCGAGAATCAGCACTGGGATGTACAGCGGCAAAATCAGCAGCGCAAGCAGCAGTCCACCACGTTTGAGCCCTACGGTTAGCGCGGCACCGACCGCGCCGAGCAGACTCAAGACTGGCGTGCCGAGTAGCAGCGAGAGCAACAGCACGGGCAGGCAACGTGTCGGCAGGCCGAGCATCAAAGCCAGCAGCGGCGCCAACAGTACCAGTGCCAGTCCGGAAAACAGCCAGTGTGCCAGCACCTTGGCCAGCACCAGAAGCGGCAAGGGGTGCGGCGAAACGACCCACTGCTCCAGCGAGCCATCCTCGAAGTCACTACGGAAAAGGCCGTCCAGCGAGAGCAGCACGGCCAAAAGAGCCGCCACCCAGACCAGGCCGGGCGAAAGGCTTTGCAACAATTGGGTTTCCGGCCCCACCGCCAGAGGAAACAATGCAACCACTATGGCGAAGAACACCAGCGGGTTGGCCAATTCCGCCGGACGGCGCACCAGCAGGCGAGCTTCGCGAGCCACCAGAAGCGTGAAGACACTGCTCATGCGCGGCGCTGCCCCAGATCAAGTTCGCGATAACCGGCAGGTACCTGCCCCATGCTGTGGTGGGTGGTAAACACGACCAGGCCATCCTGCTCGCAATGCCGCGCCAAGTGCGCCTCCAACTGAGCGACGCCCTGCTTGTCGAGGGCGGTGAAGGGTTCGTCGAGGATCCACAATGGCGGGGCATCCAGGTACAGGCGAGCGAGTGCGACGCGGCGCTGCTGGCCGGCAGACAGCGTATGGCACGGGACGTCTTCGAATCCGCGCAGCCCCACGGCGTCCAATGCCTGCCAGATGGCGTCGCGCCCAGCGGGTTGATGCAGGGCACAGAGCCACCGCAGGTTTTCCTCTGGGGTCAGGAGCCCCTTGATTCCGGCAGCATGGCCAATCCACAAAAGGTTACGTGCCAGTTCGCTGCGCTGGCTCGCCAGCGGCTTGCCGTTGAGGCGCACTTCACCCGCGGTTGGTTGCATCAGGCCGCAAAGCAATCGGAGCAAGCTGGTCTTGCCACTGCCGTTCGGACCGCTGACCTGCAACATCTCGCCCTGGTGCAACTGCAGGTCCAGCCGCTCGAACAGCAGACGCCAGTCCCGCTCACAAGCGAGGGCCACGGTCTCGAGATAGGGACTGGTCACGGCATGGATACCCGGGAAGTGTTCAAGTCAGGGAGGTACCGGCCGCTATACTGGAACACGCACGACTCGCAGCCGGCCCGGACGGGGCGGCATTATACATGCCATCCCCTTCACCCGAAGCGAGCTTTTTCGACAGGTTGTTACCCTTCGATGACAGAAATCAGCGGCACTCGCTCCTTGCCCCCCAGCCAACCCGTCAAGCGCCCCGGCCAGATAGCTGCGGACCTGGCGCTCAAGCTGCTGCAGCCGCTGGATGGCCTACTGGCAGCGGGGGATAGCGCCCAGGCCGAGGTCATTGCAGTCAAGGAGACTGCGCAAAGCTTCCAGCTCCTGCTCAAGCTGACGCTGGCCAATGGCAGCCAGGCAACCATCGCAGCCCGCAGCTCGCGACCGGTGGCCCAAGGCAGCCTTCTCAACGTCACGGCGCTCTCCGAAACCCGGCTGGCCATGACCCTGCAAGGCGGAGAAAAAGCGCTGGGCAGCCTCGACCTGGACCTGCTGCCAGTTGGCACCCTGCTCCAAGGCAAGGTGGTAGCCACTGAGGTGGCAGCCCAAGGCAAAGCCCAGGCCGCTGTCTACAAGGCCCTCATAAGCCTGCTCAACACCCCTTTGGCCGGTCGCCAGCTGAGCATCGAAAGCCCGCGCCCCCTGGCCATCGGCAGCCTGCTTACGGCAATGGTACAAGGCAGTCAGAAGCTTCAGTTCCTGCCGCTGTCGGCTCAACTGGATCAGCTGGAGCTGAGCCAGCAGCTGGCTAGCCAGCAGGGTCGCCAAGGTTCGCTCGAAGGCCTCTTCAGAGCCTTGCAAGGCATGGGACGGGACAATTTGCCCGAGGCCCTGCGCGGCACCATGGACAAACTCCTGGGCGCCCTCCCTGATGCCCGCCAGCTCGGCGATGCCAAGGGGCTGGCCCAGGCGCTGGAGAACAGTGGCCTGCTGCTCGAGAGCAAGCTGCTGACCGGCCAGACGGTCGCACTGTCACAGGACTTCAAAGGTAACCTCCTACGCCTGATCGCTCAGCTGCTGCCCACGCTGCCCACGCCCACGACACTGCCTGGCACTGGTACCAGCAATGCAATGGCCCAGGCACTGCCGACCTTCATCCGCAGCGCACTGGGCGCACTTGGCCAGGCCAACGCTCGACAGCAAGCCCTCAGCTTTCCACTGCCATCGCGGCTGACCCAGGCGCGGGACGGTGAAGAGGACCTGGAAGCCCTGCTGAAGCTGGCTGCGGCCGCTGTTTCACGCCTGCAGACGCATCAACTGTCGAGCCTGACGCAAAGTCAGGTGACGCCTGAGGGCAATCTGCTGACCACCTGGCAACTGGAAATACCGATGCGTAACCAGCAGGAAATCGTCCCGTTGCAGATCAAACTGCAGCAGGAGCGCGATGGCAAAGCGAAGCCCGGCGAGCAGAAGGAAAGCCTCTGGCGTATCGAACTGGCATTCGATCTCGAGCCGCTCGGCCCGCTGCAGGTCCAGGCACAACTGGCCCACGGCAGCGTTTCCAGCCAGCTCTGGGCGGAGCGGGCCAGCACCGCCAGCCTGATCGACCTGGAGCTCCCGCAGCTGCACGAACGACTGGTTGCCGCAGGCCTCACGGTCGGCGAACTGACCTGTTGCCAGGGCAAGCCAACTCAAGGGCCTCGCACCAACCTGGAACAGCGCTGGGTGGACGAAACCGCATGAGACCAACGCCCTTGCGCGCACCCTGTGCTATCGCTTGCTTGCGCTACGCCTCGCTGCACGATTCGGGCTGCCTCGATCTGCCATTGGGCCGTACTTCTGCAAGGAAAACGCAATGAGCAACGACACGCCCCGCCAGGCCATTGCCCTCTCCTATGACGGCAGCTCCGCGCCCAGTCTCACGGCCAAGGGTGATGACGAACTGGCCGAAGCCATCCTGGCCATCGCCCGCGAATACGAAGTGCCGATCTACGAAAATGCCGAACTGGTGCGGCTGCTTGCGCGCCTGGAGCTGGGTGATGCGATTCCAGAGTCGCTGTACCGCACCATCGCCGAAATCATCGCCTTTGCCTGGTACCTCAAAGGCAAGTGTCCGCCCGACCTTGTGCCAAAGCGGGAATGTGCCCCAGAGCAGGATGTGGCCACTGCGCCCGCGCGTCTCAACGCTCCGGCCGATTGAACACCAGACGCTCGCCCTGCAGCCCCTTACCCTGCGGAAAATCCAGCAACTGCCAGGCGAAGTAGCCTTCGCGGAAGTAGAACACCTGCCGATAGCCCCAGCTCACCGCCATGCGTACGGCTTCGGCGCCATGGGGGCACACATCGCTGTCGCAGTAGATCACCAGCGGCATGTTCCTGGGCCAGTCGGGCCTAGCCAGCTCGTCGAATCGACCCGCCAGCTCGTAATGCAAGGCACCGTGCACATGGCCCCAGGACCACTCGCGAGTCGGACGAACGTCGATGAATACAGCCCCGCGCTCGTAGAGGTAACGTGCTTGGAGCACATTGACCGTCATCGCGCCGTCGACCTCCATAGGGGCCTCTTGGGCATGTACCAGCGATGCCAGGCAGAACAGCAGGATTGGAAGGAGACGCATCACCGGACCTCCCCGGAGAGAAGCCCCGGAATTTCAGCTTAGGCCCGTGGCAGAGGACGGCTTGGAACTATTGGCGAAAGGGGATGGGGAGCTAAGAACCTCGCGGCCTAAGCACTAGCCTGAGCCGGCTGTGTGGCTTAGGCCCAAGGGCGAACCAGCGTTGCAGGAGAGCGAGTCAGCCGCGGTCCCTCTGCGCCTGATGCAGCTTGCTCACCAGTTCAGCCTCCGCGGTTGTCAAGCCGCAGGCGTGTGTGAGATCGGCGACGCTGGCGCCCAGACCGACGAGGCGTGCCGCCTGGGTGAAGGAAAGGCTAGTGGGATCGCGCTGCTCGATCTGGTTGAGTTTGTCCGGCAGGGGCGCAACCACCTGGCGCAGCTCATGGAGCTCCTCGCCCATGCGGATGCTGCCGCTGAGGTAGGCATCCAGTCGTTTGGAAAGCTCTTTGATCCGCAGGTCACGAAGCGCATCGCGCCGGGCCTGCGCTTCGACCTCGAGGCGAAAGCGCTTGGCAAGCCACAGGCAAGCGCCGGCCAGAGCGGCGCAGGCCACCCCCAGCACTGCCAGCGCTATCCAGATCAACTCAAATACTCTCCAGTTCCGACCACTCTTCCTCGCTCATCATCTTGTCCAGCTCGACGAGAATGAGCAGTTCGCCGTTCTTGTTGCAGACGCCCTGAATGAACTTGGCGGACTCATCGTTGCCCACGTTTGGCGCGGTTTCGATTTCCGATTGGCGCAGGTAAACCACCTCGGCAACGCTATCGACGAGGATGCCGACGACCTGTTTGTCCGCCTCGATGATCACGATGCGCGTGTTATCCGTCACCGGAGCCGGGCCCAGGCCGAAGCGCTGACGGGTATCGATCACGGTCACCACGTTACCGCGCAGGTTGATGATGCCCAGAACGTAGCTCGGCGCCCCCGGCACCGGCGCGATTTCGGTGTAGCGCAGCACTTCCTGGACCTGCATCACGTTGATGCCATAGGTTTCGTTGTCCAGGCGGAAAGTCACCCACTGCAGAATGGGGTCTTCAGCACCTTGCGCGGACGTATTCTTCATGTTCCCTAGCCTCGTCTTGGGCTGCCCCCAGGCAGCGATCGCGGGTTCTGCCCGCTGTTATGCAAACGGGGCCCCATGCTGCACGGGGCCGCTTTTCAATTCAACGACATCTGTTTGACGGCGCCGCTGGCAATCAACTCAGCCAGGGCCGAAACATCCAGCAGCGCACACATATGCTCGATCACGGTGCCTGCCAGCCATGGACGCAGGCCGCGCTGGCTGCGCCATTTGATTTCACTCGGGTCCAGGCGAATCGACCGACTGACCTGGTGAACGGCCAGTCCCCACTCGTAACCCTGGACCGAAATCACATACTGCAGCCCTTCACGGAAGTCGTCGCGGTAACGCTCCGGCATCACCCAGCGCGCGGTATCCAGCACTTTCAGATTGCCCGCCTGGCACGGAAGTATGCCCAGAAACCAGTCCGGCTGACCGAACAGTGGCGTCAGCTCCTGACCTGCCAATGGGTAGATGGAGCCAAGCGAAACCAGCGGCACAGCCAGGGTCAAGCCGGCGACGTCGAACAGCAGGCACTCGAAAGGCTCCTCGCCCCAGGCCGGCCGGCCCTCGGCATGCAGAATCGGGATATCAAGAAGCTGCGCGCTGGGAACACTGAGTTCGACGAGCGGCTCGACCCTCGTTTCGACCTGCTCGAAATGCCGAGCCTCTACGATGGCCAGTTGCGGCTCAGGCTCGGCTTCCGGCTCGGCGACGACCTCCTGCTGCACCGGGACCTGTGGTTCGGGGACCGGTTCGGCAGTCACCATCCGGGGCATACGTGCATCACGCACCTGCTCCTCGAGGACGGCAGCCTCGAACTCTTCAAGGCTGATGCTTGCCTCCAGTTCGACCGAGGCCTCCTGCAGCAGTGCATCAAGATACGACTGCAGTGCCAGTTGCGGGCGTGTGGCGGTAGCAGTGGCGACGGTACGGCTCATGGCGAGAATCCAGCGGATTGATCTTGACTACCTATCGGCAGGCAATCGGCCTGACTTGAGTACCGCGGGTCGGCACAAGCACTCATTTCAAGCCACCCGGGTGGCCAGTTGCTGGCTCAGCAGATGCTTGAGCAAGGCGCGATAGGCAATTACGCCGCGACTGTTGTTGTCGTACTGGGATGGCGTCACCCCGGCGCGGCTGGCATCGCGCAAACGCGTGTCCACCGGGATGTAGGCTTGCCAAAGGTGATCGAGGTAGCTGTTGCGCAATAGTTTGAGCGTGTTCAGCGAGGCCTGGGTGCGCCGGTCGAAAAGCGTCGGCACGATGGTGAACGGCAGCGCCTGTTTGCGTGACCGGTTGACCATGGCCAAGGTGCTGACCATGCGTTCAAGCCCCTTCACCGCAAGGAACTCGGTCTGCACCGGAATTACCAGGTGCTGGCTGGCGGCCAGCGCATTGACCATCAGCACGCCGAGCAGCGGCGGGCTGTCGATGACAGCGTGGTCATACTCCTGCCACAGCTGCGCCAGACTCTTGGCCATCACCAGACCCAGCCCGTTCTGCCCCGGCGACTGGCGCTCCAGTGTGGCGAGGGCCGTGCTGGAGGGCAGCAGGGCGATGCGTTCATGGCTGGTCGGCAGCAGCAATTCGCGCGGGAGGCCCGCAGGGACCCCACCCTGATGCAGGAACAGATCGAAGCAGCTGTGCTCGAGGGCATCCGGATCGTGTCCGAAGTAACTGGTCATCGATCCATGGGGGTCGAGGTCGACAATGACCACCCGCTTGCCGGCGTCAGCCAGCAGGCCCGCCAGAGCAATGGATGTGGTGGTCTTGCCGACTCCACCTTTTTGATTGGCTACTGCCCAGACTCTCATCGTTCTCATCCTCCCGGCCGGACCATAAAGGTGCCGAGAATCAGCACCCGCCTTTATGGGGCAGGTGACGGGGAATTGACGGCACCCTCTGCAGGGACCGGTGCTGCCACAGGTGGTGCAGGTTGCGTGCCAGCCCTCTGCAAGGCGCTATCCACTTTGGCGTGGGCACTGCCGACGCCGCTCACGCTGCGCCGCACATCAAGATTGCGTGAAATCACCAGCACCACACGTCGGTTGCGCGCCCGCCCTTCCGCCGTTGCATTGTCAGCTACCGGTTGGAACTCGCCATAGCCCACCGCCGCCAGGCGCCCAGCCGCAACACCCTTCATTGCCAGCATTCGCACGATGCTGGCTGCACGCGCCGTGGACAGTTCCCAGTTGGACGGGAAATGCGTCGTGCTGATGGGCAGGTTGTCGGTGAAGCCCTCGACATGCACAGGGTTGTCGTAGGGCGCCAGAATCCTGGCAACCCTCTCGACAAGGGCAAAGGCTGCATCGTTCGGGACCGCGTCGCCGCTAGGGAACAGCAGGCTCGAGTTCATCTCGATCTCAACCCACAGCTCATTGCCGCGCACGCTCAATTGGCCATCACGCATCAGGTCGCCAAAGGCATCCCGCATGCCCAGGGCAATCTCTTGCAGCGGGTCGGCGCTCGGGTTGTCGATCGCGGCCTGGCTGCGTTCGCTTTCCTGCTCCAGCAGAGCCCGATCCGGCTCAGTGGTCCTCGTTTTCTCCTCGCCCACGGGGATGGGCTTTATCGAGTGGTCCTGCTGGCTGAACGCACCTACCAGGCTCTCAGAGAGGATCTTGTACTTGCCTTCGTTGATCGAGGAGATGGAGTACATCACCACGAAAAAAGCGAACAGCAAGGTGATGAAGTCCGCGTAGGACACCAGCCAGCGCTCGTGATTCTCGTGTTCTTCCTGATGCCGCCTGCGCGCCATGACGAGCCCCCGTCAGTCCATGAAGCCTTGCAGCTTGAGTTCGATCGAGCGCGGGTTCTCGCCTTCGGCGATGGAGAGAATGCCCTCCAGCAGCATCTCGCGGAAACGCGACTGGCGAATGGCAATGGACTTGAGCTTGTTGCCGACCGGCAACAGCAGCAGGTTGGCGAAACCGACACCATAGATGGTGGCGACGAAGGCGACGGCAATGCCGTTGCCGAGCTGGCTCGGGTCGGCGAGATTGCCCATCACATGGATCAGCCCCATGACCGCGCCGAGGATACCGATGGTAGGCGCGTAGCCACCCATGCTCTCGAACACCTTGGCGGCCTGCAGGTCGCGGCCCTCCTGGGTGAACAGATCGACTTCGAGGATGGTACGGATCGACTCCGGCTCGGTACCGTCTACCAGCAGTTGCAGGCCTTTGCGAGCGAACGCGTCGGGCTCGCTGTCGGCTGCCATCTCAAGGCCAAGGAGCCCCTCCTTGCGCGCGGTCAGGCTCCAGTTCACGACCCGGTTGATTCCACCGGGCAGGTCGACACGCGGAGGAAGGAGAATCCAGCGAATAATCGTCAGGGCGCGTTTGAAGACGCTGATCGGCGTCTGCAGAAACGCCGCGGCCAGGGTGCCACCCAGCACGATCAGCGCTGCCGGGCCATTGAGCAAAGCCGATACGTGGCCGCCTTCGAGGTAATTACCGCCAATGATGGCGACAAGTGCCAGGATTACCCCGATAAGGCTGAGAACATCCATTAGCTGAAGGCCTCCATCACATGCAGGCCTCGACCAGGTGGCGACCAATTTCGTCCAGGCCATAGACGGCATCGGCGAGGTTGGCCTTCACCACCGCCATGGGCATGCCGTAGATCACGCAACTGGCCTCGTCCTGCGCCCAGACCTGGCTACCGCCCTGCTTGAGCAGGCGCGCACCTTCGCGACCGTCAGCGCCCATTCCGGTCAGCACGACGGCCAGTACCTTGTCGTTGTAGGACTTGGCAGCAGAGCCGAAGGTGATGTCCACGCAGGGTTTGTAGTTGAGGCGCTCGTCGCCGGGCAGAATGCGCACCACGCCACGTGCGTCCACCATCATCTGCTTGCCACCCGGGGCCAGCAGCGCCAGGCCGGGGCGCAGTACGTCACCGTCCTCAGCTTCCTTGACCGATATCCGGCAGAGCTTGTCCAGACGCTCGGCAAAGGCCTTGGTGAAAGCAGCCGGCATATGCTGGATCAGCACCAGAGGCGCCGGAAAACTGGCGGGCAACTGGGTCAGTACCCGCTGCAGTGCTACCGGGCCACCGGTGGAAGTGCCGATGGCCACCAACCGGTAGGCCTTACGCTTTGGGGCAGGCGAGTTCGACGAGGGCGCAGGCGCCGGGGCGGCGACTGCTGCGGGGCGAACGGCAGCGCCGGCAACAGGGCTCGACGCAACTTGCGGCGCGGATGAACTGAGGGCGCTGAAGCGGCGATTGCTGCGAGCAATGCTGTGCACCTTGTCGCAGAGCAACTGCTTGACCTTTTCCGGGCTGCGCGAGATGTCCTCGAAGTTCTTCGGCAGGAAGTCCACTGCGCCGGCATCCAGCGCATCGAGGGTGACCCGCGCGCCTTCGTGGGTCAGCGAGGAGAACATCAACACCGGAGTCGGGCAACGCTGCATGATATGCCGAACCGCGGTGATGCCATCCATCATCGGCATTTCGTAGTCCATCGTGATGACGTCTGGCTTGAGCGCCAGCGCCTGGTCGATGGCTTCGCGACCGTTGGTGGCGGTCCCCACCACCTGGATGTTCGGGTCCGAAGAAAGGATTTCCGATACGCGGCGGCGGAAGAAACCGGAGTCGTCCACCACCAAAACCTTGACTGCCATAACAGAAAGCTCCTAGCGGGCGGCCACTCCCGGCCGCCCAGAATCAGCCGCGGCGCGCGTAATGCTTGAGCATGCTCGGCACATCGAGAATCAGTGCGATGCGACCGTCGCCGGTGATAGTCGCTCCGGACATGCCCGGCGTCCCCTGAAGCATCTTGCCCAGCGGCTTGATCACCACCTCCTCTTGACCAACCAGCTGGTCGACCACGAAGCCGATGCGTTGCGTGCCCACCGAGAGGATCACCACATGGCCCTCACCCTGCTCCTCATGGGTGGCATCACGCACCAGCCAGCGCTTGAGGTAGAACAGTGGCAATGCCTTGTCGCGCACGATCACCACTTCCTGGCCATCCACCACGTTGGTGCGCGACAGGTCGAGGTGGAAAATCTCGTTGACGTTGACCAGTGGGAACGCGAACGCCTGGTTCCCCAGCATGACCATCAGGGTCGGCATGATCGCCAGGGTCAACGGGACCTTGATGATGATCTTCGAGCCCAAGCCCTTCTGCGAGAAGACGTTCACAGTGCCATTGAGCTGGGAAATCTTGGTCTTGACCACGTCCATGCCGACACCACGGCCGGAGACGTCGGAAATCTCGCTCTTGGTCGAGAAGCCCGGCGCGAAGATCAGGTTGTAGCATTCCAGTTCGGTCAGACGCTCGGCAGCGTCCTTGTCCAGCAGCCCTTTCTCGACCGCCTTGGCACGCAGGACGCTCGCATCCATGCCTTTGCCGTCGTCGGTAATCATCAGCAGGATGTGGTCACCCTCCTGCTCGGCGGACAGTACGACACGTCCGGTACGCGGCTTGCCGGCGGCCTCGCGCTCTTCGGGGGGCTCGATGCCGTGGTCGACTGCGTTGCGCACCAGATGTACCAGCGGGTCGGCCAGCGCCTCGACCAGGTTCTTGTCGAGGTCGGTCTCCTCGCCCACCAGTTCGAGGTTGATTTCCTTTTTCAGGTTGCGTGCCAGGTCGCGGACCAGCCGCGGGAAGCGGCCGAAAACCTTCTTGATCGGCTGCATGCGGGTCTTCATGACCGCGGTTTGCAGGTCGGCCGTCACCACATCCAGATTGGACACGGCCTTGGCCATGGACTCGTCGCCACTGTTGAGCCCCAGGCGCACCAGGCGGTTACGCACCAGCACCAGCTCGCCGACCATGTTCATGATCTCGTCGAGCCGTGCGGTGTCGACCCGTACCGTAGTTTCAGCCTCACTGGCCGCCGCCCCGCCGCTGGCTGCGGCCGGCGCCACCTGACGAGCCGCCGGCTCGGTGGGCTTGGCGACGGGCTTAGGTGCGGGAGCAACAGCAGGCTTGCCAGGAGCGACGACAACTGCAGTGGCGGTATCTTCGACCGCACCTGTGAACTTGCCCTTGCCGTGTAGCTGATCGAGCAGGCTCTCGAACTCATCGTCGGTGATATGTTCGCCGCCCGCCGGGTTGACAGCCGGCACGACCGGCGTTTCGAGCGGGGTGACGATGGGTTCGGCAGCGCCGTTGAACTTGCCTTTGCCGTGCAGCTGGTCGAGCAGCGCCTCGAACTCATCGTCAGTGATTTCTTCACTGGCACCCGCCGGCGGGGCTGCGACCACCGTAGCGTTCACGGACACGGCAGCAGGCTCGGTGGAGCCCACGAACTTGCCCTTGCCGTGCAACTGGTCCAGCAGAGCCTCGAACTCGTCGTCGGTGATTTCGTCCCCGGCGACCGCCTGAACCGGATCGGATTCTGGCTCGGCAACAGCGGCCCCGCCCAGGGCCTCGAGCAACTGCTCGAACTCGCTGTCGGTGATATCGGCGGAAGCTGCAGACACCTCGGCAGCGGGGCTGGGCGCGACCACCGGAGCCGTCGCGTCACCACCCGGCTCGGCTAGACGTGCCAGCGCGGCCAACAGTGCTGGAGTCGCTGGAACCAGGTCGCTGCGCTCACGGACCTGGCTGAACATCTCGTTGACCGTATCCAGTGCCTGCAGGACCACGTCCATCAGCTCCGCATCCACGCGGCGTTCGCCCTTGCGCAGGATGTCGAAGACGTTCTCGGCAATGTGGCAGCACTCCACCAGCGCGTTTAGCTGGAGGAAGCCAGCGCCGCCCTTGACCGTGTGGAACCCACGAAAAATCGCATTGAGCAGGTCCATATCGTCCGGGCGGCTTTCCAGCTCGACCAGCTGCTCGGACAGTTGCTCCAATATCTCGCCGGCCTCAACCAGGAAGTCCTGGAGGATTTCTTCATCGGCGTCGAAGCTCATATGAGCGCTCCCTAAAAGCCCAGGCTGGATAGCAGATCATCGACGTCGTCCTGACCGGACACCACGTCTTCACGTTTATCGGCATTGATCTGCGGACCTTCACCCCTGGAAGGATTTTTTTCTTTTTCGAGTTCGGCGCGCAGCGCGGCATGGTCGTGCTGGATGCCCGCGTAGCGATCCACCTGACTGGCCATCAACACGAGCTTGACCAGGTTGCTCTCCACTTCAGTGACCAACTGCGTCACGCGCTTGATCACCTGGCCGGTGAGGTCCTGGTAGTCCTGTGCCAGCAGGATGTCGTTGAGCTTGCCGGACAGAGTGCCGGTATCCCGCTGGCTGCGGGTAAGGAATTGCTCGATGCGACGGGCCAACTCGCGGAAGCCGTCAGCGCCAATTTCCCGACGCATGAAACGCCCCCACTCCTCGCCCAATTGCTGCGCCTCGTCGCTCAGTCCACCCAGCAGCGGCGTGCTCTCCTCCACCAGGTCCATGGTGCGGTTGGCGGCACGCTCGGTCATCTGCACCACGTAGGAAAGACGGTCCGTCGCATCCGCGATCTGCGACATCTCGGTGGCGAGGGGCAGCTTGGGGTCGATCTGGAAATTGACGATGGCGTTATGCAGTTCGCGGGTGAGCTTGCCGACTTCCTGGTAGAGGCCGCGATCACGGACCTGGTTGAGCTCCTGGATGAGCTGTACTGCATCGGTGAAATTGCCTCGCTCGAGACTATCCACCAATTCCCGCGCACGGTCTTTCAGGGTCGACTCGAAGTCTCCCAGCATTGCTTGATTCTGGTCCATGGCACCCTCGCGGCCGGCACTAGCCACTGACCCGTTCGAAAATCTTCTCGATCTTTTCCTTCAATACCTGAGCAGTGAAGGGCTTGACGACGTAGCCGTTCACGCCGGCCTGGGCCGCTTCGATGATCTGGTCGCGCTTGGCTTCAGCGGTGACCATCAGCACGGGCAAGTGCTTCAGGCGGTCATCGGCGCGCACCGCGCGCAGCAGATCGATGCCGGTCATGCCGGGCATGTTCCAGTCGGTCACGAGGAAATCGAAATTACCGCTGTGCAGCATCGGCAACGCCGTGGTGCCGTCGTCGGCCTCGGCGGTATTGGTGAAGCCCAAGTCGCGCAAGAGGTTCTTGATGATGCGTCTCATCGTCGAGAAATCGTCAACGATGAGGATTTTCATGTTCTTGTCCAAGTCGACCTCCGTACAGTCTTAAACGCCCCTCTTCCGGGTACGTCATTCAATCGTCAAACCGGTACGCCATTCAGCGCGCACGCCAATCGCCGAGCCGGGCACGCAGGCGTGCTGCGCACTGGCTGTGCAACTGACTGACTCGCGATTCGCTTACCCCAAGCACTTCACCGATTTCCTTCAGGTTCAGCTCTTCGTCGTAATACAACGCCAGAACCAGGCGTTCGCGCTCCGGCAGGTGCGCGATGGCATCGGCCAGCGCGGCCTGGAAACGTTCTTCTTCCAAGTCATGCGAAGGTTCGAGTTGGGTGACACCGGTGTCCTCGGGTAACCCGCCGTGCTCGCCGTCCTGCAACAGGTCGTCGAAGCTGAACAAACGGCTGCCCAAGGTGTCGCTCAGGATGCCGTAGTAGTCATCGAGACTCAATCCAAGTTCGGCAGCGACCTCCTGATCTTTGGCATCACGCCCCGTCCGCGCCTCGATAGTGCGAATGGCGTCGCTGACCATGCGCGTGTTGCGGTGGACCGAGCGCGGAGCCCAATCCCCCTTGCGCACTTCGTCCAGCATCGCGCCTCGAATCCGGATACCGGCGTAGGTCTCGAAACTCGCCCCCTTGCCGCCGTCATACTTCTTCGAGGCCTCCAACAGGCCGATCATCCCGGCCTGCATGAGATCTTCCACCTGCACGCTGGCCGGCAGACGCGCCAGCAAGTGATAGGCGATGCGTTTGACCAGCGGGGCATAGCGTTCGATCAACTGGTGCTGCGAGTCCCGCGCCTGAGTCTTACTGTACATACGCAGTCCGCTCGCTGGTGTCATACGGGAGAATCCGCAGCGGGCTGCCTGAGCAAGCGTTCGACGAAGAACTCAAGGTGGCCGCGCGGGTTCGCCGGCAGCGGCCAGCTGTCGACCTTCTGCGCAATCGCCTTGAATGCCAGGGAACACTTGGAGCGCGGGAACGCCTCGTAGACGGCTCGCTGCTTCTGCACGGCCTTGCGCACCGATTCGTCGTAGGGAATCGCACCCACATACTGCAGTGCGACGTCGAGGAAGCGGTCGGTGACCTTGGTCAGCTTGGCGAACAGGTTGCGGCCTTCCTGGGGGCTGTGAGCCATGTTGGCCAACACCCGGAAACGATTCATGCCGTAATCGCGGTTGAGCAACTTGATCAGCGCGTAGGCGTCAGTGATGGACGTGGGTTCGTCACAGACGACCACGATCACTTCCTGCGCGGCACGAACGAAGCTCACGACCGAGTCGCCAATGCCGGCGGCAGTATCGATGACCAGCACGTCGAGGTTGTCGCTGATATCGCTGAAGGCCTGGATCAGCCCGGCATGCTGCATCGACGAAAGGTGCACCATGCTCTGGGTGCCCGAAGCCGCCGGCACGATGCGGATACCGCCAGGGCCTTGAAGGAGCACGTCACGCAGATCGCACTCGCCATTGATGACATCGGCCAAGGTGCGCTTAGCCGAGAGACCGAGGAGGACGTCGACATTGGCCAGGCCGAGGTCAGCGTCCAGCAGCATGACCCGGCGGCCTAGCTCGGCCAGCGCCAGGGAAAGGTTCACCGACACATTGGTCTTGCCGACGCCACCTTTGCCGCCGGTCACCGCGATCACCTGTACGGGATGCATATTACCCATTTCAAACACCTTGTTAGGGACTGGGCCACTTGGCTGTCTAGGACTGCCCGATACGAGCAGCTCAGGATTCTTCAACCGACACGTCTCGCCGGATTCTGGTAAAGGCCGGCGAACATATCTGCCATGGCTTCTTCGCTCGGGTCTTCCGGCGCCTGGAGACTGACGGCGCGGCTCACCAGCTGGTGGCTGCGCGGAACCTGCAGATCATCCGGAATTCGAGGCCCGTCAGCCAGATAGGCTACCGGGAGATGCTGGCCGATGGCCAGCCCCAAAACCTCGCCCAGGCTTGCCGACTCATCCAGCTTGGTCAGGATGCAGCCGGACAGGCCGCAACGCTTGTAGCTGTGGTAAGCGGCCTTGAGCACCTGGTTCTGGCTAGTGGCGGCCAGCACCAGATAATTTCGGGCATTCACACCACGGCTGGCCAGTGCTTCGAGCTGCATGGCCAAGGCCGGATCGTTGGCCGGCAGGCCGGCGGTATCGATCAGCACGACACGTTTTCGCGCCAGCGGTGCGAGGGCCTGAGTCAGGGACTGACCGGGATCGACCAGGGTTACCGGGACGTTGAGAATACGCCCCAGGGTCTTCAACTGTTCCTGGGCACCGATTCGGTAACTGTCCATGCTGACCAGGGCAATGCTCTGGGCACCGTACTTCAGCACGTAACGCGCAGCGAGCTTTGCCAGGGTGGTGGTCTTGCCCACGCCGGCAGGGCCGACCAGGGCAATCACGCCACCCTCTTCCAGTGGCTCGTTCTGTGGCGTGCGAATCGCGTGGGCCAGATGGGCCAGCAGCATGCGCCAGGCCTGCCGCGGTTCCAGGACGTTACCGACCTTCTCCAGCAGCGTGCGTGCCAGCTCGGCCGGCAACCCCATGCGCTGCAGGCGACGCCAGAGACCGGCCTGCTGCGGACGGCGATTCTGCATTTGCCCCCAGGCGATGGAACCGAGCTGGACTTCGATGAGTTCGCGCAGGCCGTTCAGTTCGGAACGCATGGCATCCAGCGCAACATGGTCGAGTGCCGTAATAGCGGGCTCGGCTGGCGCCATGGCCGCCGGGATGGTGCGTGGGCGACTCAGTGCAGCCGCCAGGGCCGATTCCGGCAGTTCGGGCTCGATGGCCACCAGCGGCTCGCCGGCGAATAATTGACGGTCCTTGCCAGCATCAGCCTGGGCGCGCGTGGTCAGTTCGGCCTGGGCTTCGGCAATGCGGGTCTGGGTCTTGCGTAGCTCGGCTTCAAGGGCCGGATTAGGCTTGCTCGGAGCGGCAGCAGGCAGGGAGTAGTCCAACGCAGCGGTCAGCTCGACACCACCGGCAACCCGGCGATTGCCGATGATGGCCGCATCAGCGCCCAGCTCATCACGCACCAACTTCATGGCTTGACGCATATCGGCGGCGAAGAAGCGTTTGACCTGCATGGTCCTTGACCTCGGTTAGTTCTGGCCCACAGTCGCGACTATGGTGACCTGCTTGTTGTCCGGTATTTCCTGGTAGGCCAGCACGTACATGGTTGGCACGGCGAGCCTGGCAAAGCGCGACATCATCGCCCGGATCGGCCCAGCCACCAGCAGGATCGCCTGCTTGCCAAGCATTTCCTGGCGCTGCGCCGCTTCCACCAGGGAACGTTGCAGCTTTTCAGCCATGCCAGGTTCGAGGAGAACGCCATCTTCCGAACCCTGACCAGCCTTCTGCAGACTGTTCAGCAATATCTGTTCCAACCTTGGTTCCAGGGTGATCACAGGCAGCTCGGGCTCTAGTCCCACAATGCTTTGCACGATTGCGCGAGACAGCGACACACGTACTGCCGCAACCAGCGCGGCGGGATCTTGACTCTTGGGCGCGACGTTAGCGATGGCCTCGGCGATGGTGCGGATGTCGCGTACCGGCACCTGCTCCTGCAGCAGCGCCTGCAAAACCTTCAGCAAGGTCGACAGCGACACCATGCCCGGCACCAGCTCTTCCGCCAGCCGCGGCGAGCTCTTGGCCAGTAGCTGCATCAGCTGCTGCACCTCTTCGTGGCCGAGCAGCTCGTGGGCATGCTTGTGTAGTACCTGGTTGAGGTGCGTCGCGACCACCGTGCTGGCGTCCACCACCGTGTAACCGAGCGACTGCGCCTGGTCGCGCTGGCTGGCGTCGATCCACACCGCTTCCAGGCCGAACGCCGGATCCTTGGCGGCCACGCCATTGAGGGTGCCGAACACCTGGCCGGGATTGATCGCCAATTCTCGGTCCGGATAGACCTCGGCCTCGGCCACGCTGACCCCCATCAGGGTCAGGCGATAGGCGTTGGGCAACAGATCGAGGTTGTCGCGGATGTGTACCGAGGGCATGAGGAAGCCCATCTCCTGGGAGAGCTTCTTGCGCACGCCCTTGATCCGCGCCAGGAGCTGGCCACCCTGGTTGCGGTCCACCAGAGGAATCAGGCGATACCCCACTTCCAGGCCCACCAGGTCAACGGGAGTGACGTCGTCCCAACCCAGCTCCTTGGTTTCCTGGGCGCGCTGGGCAGGCAGCAGCTCCTGCTGCCGTATCTCCTCTTGCACGGCCTCTTCCTTGACCTTCTTCTGCTTCTGCCAGATCCACCAGGCACCGCCAGCAGCCACCAGGCCCAGGCCGATGAAGGACACGTGGGGCATGCCTGGCACCAGGCCCATGGCGATCAGGATCGCGGCCGACACGGCCAGGGCCTTGGGCGAGGCGAACATCTGCCGATTGACCTGCTGCCCCATGTCCTCCGAGGTGGAGACTCGAGTCACCATGATGGCCGCGGCGGTGGACAGCAGCAGCGAGGGAATTTGTGCGACCAGGCCATCACCTATGGTCAGCAGCGAGTAGATGCGACCAGCGTCGGCGAAGCTCATGCCGTGCTGGGCCATCCCGATGGCCATACCACCGAGGAGGTTGATGAACAGGATCAGCAGGCCAGCTATGGCGTCGCCGCGAACGAACTTGCTGGCACCGTCCATGGAGCCGTAGAAGTCCGCCTCCTGGGACACCTCGGTTCGGCGCTTCTTGGCCTCTCCCTGGTCGATCAGACCGGCGTTGAGGTCAGCATCGATGGCCATCTGCTTGCCAGGCATGGCGTCCAGGGTGAAGCGCGCACTGACCTCGGAGATGCGCCCGGCGCCCTTGGTGACCACGACGAAATTGATGATCATCAAGATCGCGAAGACCACCACACCGACCACGTAGTTACCGCCCACCACTACGTCACCAAAGGCTTGGATCACCTTGCCGGCCGCGTCATGGCCATCCTGGCCGTGGAGCAGCACCACGCGGGTGGAAGCCACGTTCAGCGCCAGGCGCAGCAGGGTAGACACCAGCAGGATGGTGGGGAACACGGCGAAATCGAGCGGCCGCATGGCGTAGACGCACACCAGCAGCACGACGATGGACAGGGCGATGTTGAAGGTGAAGAACACGTCGAGCAGGAAAGGCGGCACCGGCAACGTCATCATGCCCAGCATCACCAGCACCAGCAGCGGCACCCCAAGGTTGCCGCGCCCCATGCCCACCAGGTTGTTGCGGACATTGCCGATCAGTTGCGTACGATCCACTGCTGCTCCCCTACCCCATCACGGATTGGCGCTCCGCCCATCCAATCTTTTGACACAAGACTCGGTCATCAGCGGGCCTCTGCAAGAAGCCTTCCAACTTGGGTAAGGGATTGTTTCTTCGGGGTTTCAGGCAGGAAAGTTCTGCCAGGACTGCCGTGGGAGCGGGTCCGTTCGTGGATGCACACCGCAAGCCTGCTTTTCATGCTTCCCCCCAAGCTCGGCATCCCTCACCCCCGGCCCCTCTCCCAGAGGGAGAAGGCGTTATCCGTGCTGCTTTCCGGGGTTCACTCGTCCCGCCGCAAATCCGGCGGGATCGGCAGGTCGTTGAGCGGTGCCGGGCGCTTGCCCCGGCCGGCACGGAACTGCTTGAGCTGGTAGACGTAAGCGAGCACCTGGGCGACCGCGAGGTAAAGCCCAGCGGGGATTTCCTGGTCCAGTTCAGTGGAGTAGTAAACCGCCCGCGCCAGCGCCGGAGACTCCAGCACCATCACTTTGTTCTCCTGGGCGATCTCGCGGATCTTCAGCGCCGTGAAGTCGCCGCCCTTGGCCAACAGCATTGGCGCCCCGCCCTTCTCGGCGTCGTACTTCAGCGCCACGGCAAAGTGCGTAGGGTTGGTGATGACGACATCGGCCTGCGGTACGGCAGCCATCATGCGCCGCTCGGCCATCTCGCGCTGCATGCGACGGATGCGCGACTTGACCTCGGGTTTACCCTCGGAATCCTTGTACTCATCGCGCACTTCCTGCTTGGTCATCATCAGCTTCTGCTTGTTGCTCCAGAGCTGGAAGGGCACATCCACGGCAGCGATCAGAATCAACCCGCAGGCCAGCCAGACCGCGCTCCAACCCACCACCTGAACACTGTGCAGGATGGCCATGTCCAGTGGCTCATGAGCGATGGCCAGTAGGTCGTCGCGGTCCGCATTGAGCACCGCGAGCGCCACCAGCAGGATCACCGCGAACTTGGCCAGCGCCTTGAGCAGTTCGACCAGGGCATGGGTGGAAAACATGCGTTTGAGACCGGCTAGCGGGTTCATCCGGCTGAACTTGGGCGCCATCGCCTGCCCCGAGAAAAGCCAGCCGCCCAGCGCCATCGGTCCCGCAATGGAAACGATCAGCAAGGTGGCCAACAGGGGCAACACGGCGTCCAGGGCCATCTTCCCTGACGCCAGCAACCAGATGCCCATACTCCGCTCGTCCAGCAGCACCTCGCGCGACAGGGCGAAGTTGGCCTGCATCATTTGCATCAACGAACTCGCCATGCTGCCGCCGGAGGCCAGCAGCCCTCCAGCCCCGCCCAAGGTCACGGCCAGCGTATTGAGCTCGCGAGAGCGAGCAATCTGCCCTTTCTCCCGGGCCTCTTGCTGGCGCTTCGCCGTGGGCTCTTCACTCTTGTCCGCTCCGCTCTCACTTTCCGCCATGGTGCCACCCGACCACAGGCCTGAAACACGTCAGCAGGATCATCAACGCGCCCTCACCAATTCGCGCAGCAACTGCAGCGCGTCGCTGGCCAGAACCTGGTACTGCGCCAGGATGTCGGCCATGCCGATCCAGACGATCACCAAGCCGAGGGCCAGGGTCAGCGGGAAACCGATGGAGAAGATATTCAGCTGCGGCGCGGCGCGAGTCATCACGCCGAAGGCGACGTTGACGACCAGCAACGCGGTGATCGCCGGCAGCGACAACAACAACCCCGCCCCCATCACCCAGCCGAGCTTGCCGGCCACTTCCCAGTAATGCGCGGCCATCAGCCCCCCGCCTACCGGCAAGGTGACGAAGCTCTCCGCCAGCACCTCGAAGACCACCAGGTGACCGTTCATTGCGAGGAAAAGCAGCGTCACCAGCATCAGGTAGAACTGCCCGAGCACCGGCACCGAGACGCCATTGGTGGGGTCGACCATGGAAGCGAAGCCCAGGCCCATCTGCATCGAGATAATCTGCCCGGCCACCACGAAGGCATGGAAGAACAGCTGGAGGACGAAGCCGAGCAAGGCGCCGATCAGCACCTGCTCACCAATCAGCAGCAGCGTGCGTAGGCTCAACGTATCGACTGCCGGCATCGGCGGCAAGGCAGGCACCAGCACAACTGCAATTGCCGCCGCCAGGTAGAGGCGCACCCGCATCGGCACGAGCTGCGTGCCGATCACCGGCATGGTCATCAGCAAGGCTGCGGTGCGAAACAGCGGCAGGAGGAAACTCCCCACCCAGCCGCCGATCTGCGCATCGCTGAGCTCAAGCATGGCTCAACCGATCAACATCGGGATGTTCTGATAGAGCGTCTGGATGTACTCCATCAGTTGGCGGGTCAGCCAGGGGCCTGCCCAGATCAGCGTCAGCAGCATCACGATGAGACGCGGCAGGAAGCTCAGGGTCTGCTCGTTGATCTGGGTGGCAGCCTGGAACATCGCCACAATCAGGCCCACCACCAGGCTCGGCACCACCAGGATGCCGACGATCAGGCAGGTCAGCCACAGCGCTTCACGGAACAGGTCGACGGCCACTTCAGGTGTCATGCAGCCCCCCCCTATACGCCGCCGAAGCTGCCGGCGAGTGTGCCGATGATCAACGCCCAGCCATCCACCAGCACGAACAGCATGATCTTGAACGGCAAGGAAATGATCAGCGGCGAGAGCATCATCATACCCATGGCCATCAGCACGCTCGCCACGACCAGGTCGATGATCAGGAACGGGATGAAGATCATGAAGCCGATCTGGAACGCAGTTTTCAGCTCGGAGGTGACGAAAGCCGGCACCAGGATGGTCAGGGGGGCGGCGTCCGGACTGGGAATGTCGGTGCGCTTGGAAAGCCGCATGAAGAGTTCCAGGTCGCTGGCGCGGGTCTGCGCCAGCATGAAGTTCTTGATCGGTACCTCGGCCTTCGTGATCGCCTCCTGCGCGGGCATCTGCTCGTTCAGGTAGGGCTGCAGTGCGTCGCGGTTCACCTGGTCGAACACCGGCGCCATGACGAACATCGTCAGGAACAGCGCCAGGCCAATGAGAATCTGGTTCGACGGCGTCTGCTGCAAGCCAAGCGCCTGGCGCAGGATGGAGAAGACGATGATGATCCGCGTGAAGCTGGTCATCAGCATGACGAACGCCGGAATGAAGCTCAGCGCCGTCATGATCAGCAGGATCTGCAAGCTGACCGAGTACTCCTGCTGACCTTCGGCGTTTGTGCTCAACGTGATGGCCGGAAGCGACAGCGGATTGTCGGCGCCAAGGGCCAGTGGCGCAGCCAGCACCAGCAGGCACGCCATGAGGATGCGGTGCAAAGCCATCAGTGCTTGTCCTTGCCGAGCAGTTCCATGAGTCGTTGGGCGAACTCCGGACTGGCCGCTTGGCTATCCGGAACCTGCACCGGCTCCTTGAGTACGTGCAGGGGTGTGATGCTTCCGGCGCTGAGGCCAAGAAGAATCTGCTCGGAACCAACCTGCACCAGCACCAGCCGATCGCGTGGGCCGAGGGACTGGCTCGACACCAGCTTGATTGCCTGCCCGCCACGCGGACTGAGCTGCTGGACGCGGCGCAGCAACCAAGCGAGCAGGAAGATCAGCCCCACCACCAGCAGCAGGCCAAGCGCCAATTGCCCCAATTGGGCCGCCATGCCGCTGCCGGCACCGGGCGCGACGGCCGCCGGTTCTGCAGCGAGCGCACTCCAGGGCAGCAGGGCGAGCCCCGCGACGATATGACGATGCATGGTGTCAGCGCAGCTTCTTGATGCGTTCGCTCGGGCTGATCACATCAGTCAGCCGAATACCGAACTTCTCGTTGACCACCACTACCTCACCATGGGCGATCAGAGTGCCATTGACCAACACATCCAGCGGCTCGCCGGCCAGGCGATCGAGTTCGATCACCGAGCCCTGGTTGAGCTGCAGCAGGTTGCGAATGGTGATGTCGGTATTGCCCACTTCCATGGAAATGGACACCGGGATGTCGAGAATCACATCCAGGTTCGGACCGTCCAGCGTCACCAGCCCGCCAGCGGCCTTGGGCCCGCTGCCGAACTCTTCCATCGGCGCCCGCGGCGAACTCGGTGCGGCAGCACCCTGGTTCATCAGGGCATCGATGTCGTCCTGGCTGGCATCGCCGGCTTCGGCCAGTGCCGCAGCCCACTCGTCGGCCAAGGCCTGTTCCTCAGGGGTGGTGGTGTCCATGTCGCTTGCCATCGGTTGACCTCGTCTGGCTCTTGATTCGTTGGCAGCGTCGCTATCAGCGCTGACGCTCTATGGGATCGAGGATCTGCAAGGACAAGTTGCCCTTGTGCGATCCCAACTTGGCCTTGAAGGCCGGCACACCGTTGGCGCGCATGATGATGTGTTCAGGCATCTCGACCGGAATCACGTCGCCCGGCTGCATGTGCAGGATGTCGCGCAGCTTGAGCTGGCGGCGCACCACGGTAGCGGCTACCGGCACGCTGACATCGAGGATGTCCTCGCGCAGGGCCTTGATCCAGCGCTCGTCCTGGTCGTCGACGTCGGACTGGAAGCCGGCATCGAGCATCTCGCGGATCGGTTCGATCATCGAATAGGGCATAGTGACGTGCAGGTCGCCGCCGCCGCCATCCAGTTCGATGTGGAAGGTAGACACCACCACCACTTCGCTGGGGCTGACGATGTTGGCCAGCGCCGGGTTCACCTCGGAATTGATGTATTCGAAGTTCACATCCAACACGGCATGCCACGCTTCAGCCAGATCAACGAAAGCCTGGTCCAGCACCATGCGCACCACGCGCAGCTCGGTAGGGGTGAACTCACGCCCCTCGATCTTGGCGTGGCGTCCGTCGCCGCCGAAGAAATTGTCCACCAGCTTGAACACCAGCTTGGCATCGAGGATGAACAGTGTCGTGCCGCGCAGCGGCTTCATCTTCACCAGGTTGAGGCTGGTCGGCACGTAGAGCGAATGCACGTACTCGCCGAACTTCATCACTTGCACGCCGCCCACGGCCACATCCGCCGAGCGGCGCAACAGGTTGAACATACTGATGCGGGTGTATCGGGCGAAACGCTCGTTGATCATCTCCAGGGTCGGCATACGCCCCCGGACGATGCGATCCTGGCTGGTCAGGTCGTAGCTTTTGATACTGCCAGGTTCGGCCTCGGACTCGGTTTCCACCAGGCCATCGTCGACGCCGTGCAACAGCGCATCGATTTCATCCTGGGACAGCAGGTCTTGAACAGCCATGGTTGCACCTTGCCTACTGCAATACGAAATTGGTGAAAAGTACTTGCTCGACGACCAGTTCGCCGATCTCCTTCTTGGCCAGTTCCTGGACAGTGGCAGTAGCCTGCTGACGCAGCATCTCCTTGCCAACCGGGGTGACCAGGGTGTCGAAGCTCTGGCTGGAGAAGAGCATGACGAGCTTGTTGCGCAGCAACGGCATATGCACTTTCAGCGCGTCCAGCTGAGCCTGATCGCGGGCCAGCAACGAAAGGCTGACCTGCATGTAGCGCTGTCGCCCGTTCTGCGAAAAGTTGACGACGAAGGCTGGAGCAAGGTCCTGATAGATAGCCGGTTGCTTGCCTAGCGCCGCGGCCTCGGCCACCTCGTCCGTTGCGCTTTCGGCCTGCCGGTCGCCTCGGCTGAGGAAGAACCAGGTCGCACCGACCGAAAGGGATACCGCCAGGAGCAAAGCCACTGCAATCAGCAAGATCAGTTTCAGCCTGCTCTTGTCGCCCGCTGACGCGGTGGCTGCAGCCGGGGTCTTCGCGTTGTTCTTTGCCATGCCAATAATCCGTCACTTGGCGGGGTAGGACCCACCTTTTCAGGGTGATGAGCAAGTGTTATGCCAGCTCGCCAACCATTCGGACGGTGCCGCATTCACTCCAGGGCAGCGGATATACCAGTGTCGCCGCCAACTGTCACTCGGGAGCAAGGGGGAATTGGGAGATACGGAAGGTAAGGGCATGCCCGGCGGCCCCGCCCCCCTCTTCCCGACGAGGAGAGGGGTGACACGCGCCTGAAGCTTTTTGTGCGTGCCGGCAACGTGGAGTCTGGCTGAATGTAGAAACCAGTCTTTACCGGGGCCAACTCCCTTCGTCCTTTCAGAGGGAGGGCTATGGGATCAGGCGTAATAATCCACCAACCCACGCCCAGCACCCACACTGGCCGAGCGAATCTCGCTGACGCTCACTGACGGGTCTTCATCGCCCTCACCACCGAAATCGGCACGCGCGCCGCCCCCACGCCGCTCGGCGTCACCGCCCTGCCCTTGCCAGCCGCGACTCAGCGACTGGTCGGAGACGCTCACGTCCAACTGGTTCATCCCCTGCTGGGCGAAGAGTTCGCGCAGACGATGCATCTGGCCTTCCAGAGCATCGCGGACACCTGCGTTCGGACTGGCGAAAGTCACCTGTGCCTGGTCCTGAGTCATGTGCACACGTACCTCCAGACGACCCAACTCGGCGGGATCGAGCTGGATCTCTGCCGACTTCAGGTTTTGACTGGACAGCCACATGACGCGATCCACCACAGCCTCGCTCCATCCCCCTTGCTGGAGGGCGACAGGCTGCCCCGGTACCAGATTCGGCGTGCGCTGCGCCTGGGCCACCGGCTGGCCGATAGCCTGGCTAAGCGCACTGAGGCGACTGGCCAGGACCTCACTGCGGGCGTCGGAAGAGCTCTCGCCCAAAGCTTCGCCCAGGCCGCCGGAATGCTCGGCCACGGACAACTCGCCTTCCAGCTGAAGCTCACCGTCCTCCACTGGCTGATCCGCAAAAGCAGATAGCGCACTGGCGAACTCAGCGGAGGTGGCGGACTGCTGGTTGGTGCCCTGCACCTGCGGGGTTGACTGGGCCGATTGGGCGAGCTGTTCCATTGCCATTTTCACGGCAGGCCTGGTATCCAGTGAGACCTGCTCAGGAGCTTGGCTCGACTCGCCCAAGACCTTGGGAGCGGCACTGTCCGGCAGAGCGACTGTCGGCATGACGGGCAACCCCTCGAGCGCAGCACTGGACTGCTCCGGCGACACCTGGTCGGCCGCCACCACAAGCGACGCCGGATCGATTACCGATGCGCCCGAGGCTTGCTGGGTCTCCACTGCCTCGGATGGTAGCTGCTCGGCCATCGCCATCAGCAGCATCGGGTCAATGACAGGCTCGCCCTGGACTTGCGGGTCATCGGCTTCCTCGGCCGGCAAGGCATTGCCGCTTTCGGCAACACTCTCCGCACGGTCTGCCGCCTCGGCAACTGGCTGGCCAGCTTCGTCCGGCGGGCCCGTTTCGGCCGGCTCCTTGCACTCGGCAGCCGTGGCCTGACGCTCTTTCGCGTACATCCTGGCAAAGCTGGACGCCTCGCCGTTGTTGGCTTGCGCCGTCTTTTCCGGGGCTTTTGCAACCGGTGCTTTCGGCTTCACGTCAGGCGTGGCCTGAAGAAGCAGACTGGGGGCAACGGGCATGGGCACTCTCCGCTCGAGTTGGTTCGTGCCTGGGCTGTAGCAAGTGGCGGGCCAATTATCCAAAGTCGGCCGGAGAGCGGGTAACCAGCCAGTTCAGCGACTGCGCTCGTCATCCAGCAAGCGACTGACAATGGCAAACTCCTGCTCGATCGACTCGATCAGCGGAGGCGCTTCATCCAATTGCTCTTGCTTGGCGAGTTCCTCCAGCCGCTTGCAGAGGCTTGCCAGTGGCAAAGCGCCCATGTTGCTGCAACTGCCCTTGAAGCTGTGAGCAGATAGACGCAAGGCCTGGGCATCACGCTGCTGGACCGCCTGATGAAACTGGCGCAGACGCTCGCCCGAATCAGCCATGAAGGTGTCCAGCAATACGGGAAATTCATCTTCCATGACTTCCTTCAGGGCGGCTAAGACAGCGTTGTCGAGATGAGCTTCTGACACTCAGTTCCCCCCCTTTTCGAATCGGTGATCAACTTGTCTGACTAGGCCAGCGGAACTCGACGCAAACCCCGGAGCCGGACTCTGAGGGGCCGCAGCGCGCCGCGAGCTGGCTGATCAAGGTCAGGCCACGGCCACAGAGGCTGTCCATCGAAGGTTGCCGGGCCAGGGTGCCGGCCAGGTCAAAACCCTTGCCGCTGTCCTCGACGCGGATGAGCAAGCGTCCGCCGCCCTTCTCTTGCGGAACAAGTTCGAGATGGAAGCGCACATAGCCTTGCTCAAGCCCCGCCAGACGCTCACTGCGCTCTCGGTAATAGCGAGAGAAGCCTTCAGCATCGCGCTTGAGCGATGAATCCAGATCCAGCACCCCGTGCTCCAGGGCGTTGGAGTAAAGCTCGGCAAGTACGGTGTAGATAGCGCCCCCCTGCTCACGCAACCCCTGGACTTCCAGCAACAGCTGGAGCAGGAAGGGCAGCGGATTGAAGCGTTTCAGGGTCTGGGCACGGAACTCGAAACTGGCCGCCCAATCCAGCGGACTGGCCTGGCCACTGTCGGTGAATGCCAGTTCGGCGCGCTCCACGGTCTCATCCAGGACGCACACTTCGATCATGCTGACGTCGTCCTGGGCCTGGCCGCGAAATGCGGTCAGGGCCTGCTGTATCTCCTCGAACAGCCTGTCGCCTTGGCGATTTGCGTCGAAAACTGCCTGCAGACGCTCATCACCGAACAGCTCGTCGGCATCGTTACGCGTCTCCAGCACGCCGTCGGAAACCAGCACAAGGCGATCCCCGGTTTCCACCGGATAGGTTTCGAACCGGGCGTCGAACGACGCCGGATCAAGCACTCCGAGTGGCAGGTGGCGAGATACCAGCGGCACCACTTCGCCGCTATCGGCACGTCGCAGGTGGCCATTGGGAAGACCGCCGTTCCAGACTTCGACTACTCGCCTATGAAAACTCAGATTCACCAGGGCCGCGCAGCAGAAGACGCCCACCGGCAGGATCCGCTTCAGCTTGGCGTTCATCTCCCGGAGGATGTCGACCAGGCCATAGCCCTTGGCAGTCATCCCGTAGAACACCTCGGCCAGGGGCATCGCGCCGATGGCTGCCGGCAGGCCATGGCCGGTGAAATCGCCCAGCAGCACATGCATGCCGCCGGATGGTTTGTAGGCGGCCAACAGCAGGTCACCATTGAACAAGGCGTACGGCGATTGCAGATAACGAATGTTCGGCGCGCTGAGGCAGCCGGTGTGCGCCACCTTGTCGAACACCGCCTTGGCCACCCGCTGCTCGGTGAGCAGGTGCTCATTGTGCCGGGCGATCAGGTCGCGCTGTTGCAGCACCGTATCCTGGAGGCGACGCAGGCGGTCCAGGGCCTTGATCTTGGCTTCGAGTATCACCGGGTTGTAAGGCTTGGCGAGGAAGTCGTCGCCCCCCGCCTCCAGGCAGCGCACCAGGGCCTCATTTTCCGTCAGTGAGGTAAGGAAGATGATCGGCACCAGCGCATCCCCAGCCAGTTGCTTGATCCGCTTGGCCGCCTCGAAGCCGTCCATGACGGGCATCAGGGCATCCATCAGCACCAGCTGCGGTTGCTCCTGGCGGAACAGCGCGACCGCCTCCAGGCCATTGCTGGCGGCCAGGGCACGGTGGCCCTGGCGACTGACAATGGTGGAGAGCAACAAGCGATCAGCGGCGTTGTCCTCGGCAATCAGGATGGACAACGGCTGGGACATACGGACGAGTCCTCAGGCGATCTGGAAGAGTTGTTCGAAATTGGAGATGGCGAGGATCTTGCGAACGTCAGGGCTGCAGTTGGCCAGACGTATCTGGGCTCGGTCACCGCCGGCATGGTCACGCAGCAACAGCAGCATGCCCAGCGCAGAGCTATCCAGGTAGGTGGTGCCCTTCAAGTCTACGACATAGCGCGTGGGCGTGATGTTCACACGCTCATAGGCATCGCGGAATTCCTGGTGGGCGCCGAAATCGAAACGTCCCTGGATCGAGATGGTCAACTCCTGCCCATCGTCTGAGGGCATCGAGGTGATGGCCATGCAAAGCTCCTTGTTCAAGTTCGGTTTACGCGTGGAGAAGATTTAGCACCCACACCCAAGCAGGGCAACAACAAAGCGGTGCATGCCTGAAATTTAGGATTCTTTTGCACGTTCGGGAAACCCGAGGCGACCAGCCGTAGGGGGCGCACACCGACCTGCGGCCTGCTTGGCGAATGAACTCGCCCCCCACTGATTTCATGCGCCAAACGCTACTCCGCGCCGTGCTGCGGCAGCCGCTGCGCCAGCTCGTCAAGTAGCCTCTGCTCGCGCTTGTCCTCGGCCATTCGGGCCTCGTCGATGTAGCGCTGCACGAGTTTGCGCAGGCCTTCCAGCCGTGCATAACGTTCTTGCCAGGCCGCGCGGGCCTTGGTCAGGTTGTCCCGGTGCCAATTGACGCTCTGGCTCTGTTGGCCGATGGCCGATTCCAACTGCGAGAGGAAGCGCTGATAGTTCATCAGCCACTGGCCAGAGACACCCTTGCGCCCTTCGTCCAGCCATTGCTGCTGGTAGTCGGCGCGGTAGCGCTCGAGTTCGCCGAGCTTCATTTCCGCCTGGGTCAGCTGACCCTGGCAACGCCCGAGCATCCTGGCCGCCTCACGCTCAGCGCGCGCAGCCATCTCCACCACTGGCGCCAGGCGCGCCGCTCGATTTCGCGACATTCGTCATCAACCCAGCGGGGCCACGCCGAGGGTCGCGGCCAGGCGTGCGCTGCTCTGGGCCAGCCCCTCACTCTCATCAAGCGCCTGACGCAGGAATGCCGCCATGCCAGGCTGGCGCGCGATGGCCTGGTCGGTCTCAGGGTCCCCACCGGCCACATAGGCACCGACGCTGATCAGGTCCCGGCTCTGCTGGTAACGCGACCACAGCTGCTTGAAGCGCTGGGCCAGTTTCATGTGGTCGGCGCTGACCACCTGCGGCATGACCCGGCTGATGGACGCTTCGATATCGATGGCCGGGTAATGCCCTTCCTCCGCCAGCCGGCGCGACAGCACGAAGTGCCCGTCGAGCACGCCCCGTGCCGAGTCGGCGATCGGGTCCTGCTGATCGTCGCCTTCGGACAGCACGGTGTAGAACGCGGTGATCGAACCACCACCCTGCTCCGCATTGCCCGCCCGCTCCACCAGCTTCGGCAGCTTGGCGAATACCGATGGCGGATAGCCCTTCGTCGCGGGCGGCTCACCGATGGCTAATGCGATTTCCCGCTGGGCCTGGGCGAAACGGGTCAGCGAATCCATCAGCAGTAGGACGTTCTTGCCCTTGTCACGGAAATATTCGGCAATCCGCGTGCAGTACATGGCAGCCCGCAGGCGCATCAGCGGTGCGTCGTCTGCAGGCGATGCCACGACTACCGAACGTTTGAGGCCCTCCTCACCGAGGATGTGCTCGATGAATTCCTTCACTTCACGGCCCCGCTCACCGATCAGGCCGACGACGATGATGTCGGCGTCGGTGAAGCGCGTCATCATGCCCAACAGCACGCTCTTGCCGACGCCGGTGCCGGCGAATAGGCCGAGACGCTGGCCGCGCCCGACAGTGAGCAGCGCATTGATAGAGCGGATACCAACGTCCAGCGGCTCGCTGATGGGATGACGCTTGAGCGGGTTGATGGTGGGACCATCCATGGGCACCCAATCTTCGGCGCGCATGCCGCCCTTGCCGTCGAGGGCGCGCCCCACGCCATCCAGCACACGCCCGAGCATGGACATGCCCATGGGCAGGCGGCCGGTGTCCGGCAGTGGCACTACGCGAGCGCCGGGCGCGATTCCGGCCAAGCTGCCGACCGGCATCAGGAATATCTTGCTGCCGGAAAAGCCCATCACCTCGGCCTCGACTTGTACCGGGTGATAGCTGTCGTCGTTGACCACCAGGCAACGGCTGCCTACCGGCGCGCGCAAGCCTTCGGCTTCCAGAGTGAGGCCAACCATGCGCAGCAGGCGTCCCTCCACCACGGGTTGTGCAGGCAGCTCGATGACATCGGAATAGCCCGCCAGACGCTTGGCGAAGCTGGTGCGTTCAATCCGCATGGACGGCCATTTCCAAGGCGCCTACCTCCAGCGAGCGATCAGCCGCCGGTGGATGAACCTTGTGCTCCCGCTGCCGTTCGAACAATTGCTTGAGCGCCTGGCTGAGGCGTGTCTCGACGCTGGCGTCGATACGACTGTGTTCGGTCTCGACGCGGCAGCCGCCGGGCTGCAGCGCCTCATCTTCGAGAATGCGCCAGGTTTCCTCATGCCGGTCACGCATGGCCTTGACCAGGTCGAAGTCCTGCGGATTGACGTGGATACGAACGTTGCCGGCCCCCATGGGCAGCAACTTCAGGGCCTCTCGCAGCACATGGCGAAGCTGGCTGGAGTCGGTGTGCAACTCACGCTGGATCACTTCGCGGGTAATCAGGCTGACCAGATGAACCAGGGACTCCTCGATCTGCCGATCCTGCTCTGCGATCGGATCGAGCAGCTGGCCCATGACTCGCTCCAGACGTTCGACCTGGGCACAGAGTGTTACCTCCGCCTCCTGCCTGGCCTTGATCTGGCCCGCGTGGAAGCCGTCTTTCTCACCTGTTGCGAAACCTTCGTTGTAGGCGTCCTGACGGATCGCTTCCAACTCATCGAGCGTCAGCGGCTTGACGGCTTCGAGCTCCACGTCCTCCACCTGGCCAAGCGGCTCGGCGGCGGCAAACTGCTCGGCCTCGTCCACTTCGGCCGACTGTTCCGCCTCGACGACAACAGGGCTTTCCGGATCGAAGCTGGGCAGCGACCAGCGGTCGAATACGCCAAGGTCCTTGCCCCGGATCAGTTCGCTCGACGAATCCTTGTTGGCCATTGTGCGCGCCTCAGATCATTTCTTCGCCGCCCTTGCCGCCGAGGACGATTTCCCCGGCTTCGGCCATACGGCGGGCGATGGTGAGGATTTCCTTCTGCGCCGACTCCACGTCGCTGACTCGCACCGGCCCCTTGGCTTCCAGATCGTCGCGCAACAGCTCGGCAGCGCGCTTGGACATGTTCTTGAAGATCTTTTCCTTGATGGCATCGTCCGAGCCCTTCAGGGCCAGCACCAGCACATCCGACGACACTTCGCGCAGCAACGCCTGGATGCCGCGATCGTCGACATCGGCCAGGTTGTCGAAGACGAACATCAGGTCTTCGATCTGAGTCGAAAGGTCCTCGTCCACCTCGCGAATCGAGTCCATCAGCTGGCCTTCGACCGAGCTGTCGAGGAAGTTCATGATGTCCGCCGCGCGCTTCACCCCGCCCATGCTCGTGCGAGTGGTGCTGGCATTGCCGGCGAACTGCTTCTCGAGAATCAGGTTGAGCTCCTTGAGTGCGGAAGGTTGCACGGTGTTCAGCGACGATACGCGCAGGACGATATCCAGACGCACCTTGTGGTCGAAGTGGCTGAGCACTTCGGCGGCCTGGTCAGGGTCGAGATAGGCAACCACGATCGCCTGGATCTGCGGGTGCTCGTAGCGGATCACATCGGCAACGGCGCGCGGTTCCATCCATTTCAGGCTGTCCAGGCCACTGGTGCTACCACCCAGCAGGATACGGTCGATCAGGTTGTTGGCCTTGTCCTCGCCCAGGGCCTGGGTGAGCATCTTGCGGATGTAACCGTCAGCGCCGACGCCGAGACTGGTCTGGTCGCCGACGATCTCGACGAACTCGCTCATCACCTGCTCCACCTGCTCGCGATGGACATTGCGCATCTGCGCCATGGCCACGCCGACCCGCTGCACTTCCTTCGGCCCCATGTGACGGAGCACCTGGGCGGCATCGGTCTCACCCAGAGACAACAGCAGGATGGCGGCCTTGTCGACCTTGGCCAGTTTCGCGGGGGCGCGGTTCTCACTCATCGGCGTTGATCCATTCTTTGACTACCTGGGCCACGCGGCCGGGATCTTCCGCCACCAGATTCTTGATGGCGTTGAGCTGCGCATCATACCCGTCGCTCGGGCTAGGCAGCAGGATGCTCTGCGGCCCGCCGAGGCTGACGCGGTCCTCCGGCAGCTCGCCGGACAGGCCCATCACGCCCAGATCGACATCACCGTCGCGACCGCCCACCAGCTCCTTGCCCTTGCCGGTGCCCGTGATGTTGTTCAGCACCGGGCGCAGCACGCCGAACACCAGCACCAGGATGAAGAGCACGCCCAGCACTTGCTTGACCACATCCCAGAACCAGGGCTGGGTGTAGAACGGAATGTCGATGACCTCTTCACCGCTGTCGGCAATGAAGGGGGTATTGATCACACTGACGCTGTCGCCACGGCTGGCGTCGTAGCCCACGGCGTCCTGGACCAGACGGGTGAAACGGGCGATCTCCTCGGCGCTCCAGGCTACCCGGGTGGTCTCGCCGGTTTGCGGGTCCACCTTGACCTGGTCATCAAGCACCACGGCGACGGAAAGCCGACGCAAGCGACCCTGCTGCTGCTTCGTGTAGCTGATGGAGCGGTCCAGTTCGTAGTTGCGGGTGGCCTGGTCGCGCTTGTCGGTCGGGTACGGCGCCAACATCGGCTTGCCGGTGGAGGGGTCGATGATCTGCTGGCCGTTGCTATCCAGCAGCGGTTGCCCCGGCGCCAAGCCCAGCGCTGCAGCACCGTTGGCTTGTTGCGGCGCGGCACCCGGCGCCGGCGGCTGGTTGGACAGCGCCCCCGGGACGCCTTGCGGTCCGCTGCTGTTCTGCCGCTCCTCGTTGACGCTCTGTTCGCTGCGCAGCGCCGGCTGGTCCGGGTTGTACATTTCGGAAGTCGATTCGACCGCGCTGAAGTCCACATCCGCCGAGACTTCCGCCTTGTAGCGGCCATTCCCCAGGACCGGCTGCAGGATGCTATGCACGCGCTGTGTGTAAAGGGTCTCCATACGCCGGGAGTAGTCGAACTGCTTACCCGCCATGGTCAGCTCGGAGAGCTCCTGCTGGTCGGACAACAGGTTGCCCTTCTGATCGACGACCGTGACCTGGGATTTTTCGAGCTCCGGCACGCTGGTGGCGATCAGGTTGACGATGGCCATCACCTGGCTCGGCTCCAGGCCACGCCCCGGATAGAGTTCCACCAGCACCGAGGCACTCGGCTTGCGTTCATCACGGACGAATACCGAGCTCTTGGGAATCGCCAGGTGCACACGGGCACCCTTGACGTTGTTCAGGCTGGAGATGGTACGCGCCAGCTCACCTTCCAGCCCGCGGCGGTAGCGGGTCGCCTCCATGAACTGGCTGGTGCCCAGGCCCTGCTCCTTGTCGAGAATTTCGAAGCCGACGTTGCCATCGCTCGGCGCCACCCCCGCACCAGCGAGTTTCAGCCGCGCGCGGGCCAGGTCGTCCGCCTTCACCAGTAGGGCACCGGAGTTGGGTTCGATCTTGTAGGGGATGTCCGCGGCCGTGAGGGCATCCACCACCTGGTTGGCATCCATACCGGAAAGGCTGCCGTACAACGGACGATAGTCCGGCTGCTGGGACCAGAGGACCACGGCAAAGCCAACGGCAACGCTGGCGGCCAACCCGACCAGCAAGCCGACCTGGCGCAGCATGGTCATCTGCGAAAGGTTTTCCAGGAAGGCGAGACCGAACAGGGGCTTCTTCCCGCCCGGCTCGATCGATGCGTCCATCTTGGCCGGGACCTTTGTTGCAGCGTCAGCCATGTCTCAACCCGTCCTTATACCGGCATCTGCATGATGTCTTGGTAGGCCTGCACCAGCTTGTTACGCACCTGGGTCATGGCCTGGAAGGAAACGCTGGCTTTCTGCGACGCAATCATGACGTCGGTCAGGTCCACGCCGGTCTTGCCGACTTCGAAGGCCGTTGCAAGTTCGCTGGCCGCCTGCTGGGTATCGTTGACCTTGTTGACGGCCTGACCAAGCACCTCAGCGAAGTTCGGCGCGCCGACTTCCGGCGCGGCGACGGGGACAGGCTTGGCGCGCGCCATGGCATCCATCTGCATGGCACGCATTTCCAACATCAGACGATTGAACTCGACACCCTGGCTCATCATATTCCTCCCACTGCCGCGCTTTTTTGACGCTGCGCGGCTTGATGAGTAGGTATTTGCAACAACGGTGCCAAGAGTTCAGGAATGGCGACTCGAAAGGTCGGCAGAATCGCAGGACCGGCCCCCTCTCCCTTTGGGAGAGGGCTGGGGTGAGGGATGTCTCAGCTGGCTCGAACTCTGGACGGCAGCCCCTGGGGCCTGCAACGCGAATGAACACGCCCCCACAAAGAATCCATCAGCCCCTCGGGATGCCGCCATTCAGCTGGCGTACAGATACGCCTCCACATCCATCCCCGCATCGCGCATCTGCGCCAGCTTGTAGCGCAAGGTACGCGGACTGATGCCCAGGCGTTCGGCAGCTTCCTTGCGGCGGCCACGCTCGGAGCGCAGCGTGTCGATGATCATCTGGAACTCATGGCGCCTCAGGTCATCACCCAAGCCGCCGGCAGCCTCGACAGGGGCGGCTGGCATGGTCGCCATTGGCACGGTGACTGGAACCACCATCAAGGGAGCGATGGGTGCCACCGCCATGCCGATGGGCGCGGTAAGGCAAAGGTCCTGGGGCTGGATGCTGCCACCCTGCTGCAGGATCAGCGCTCGCTGCACGGCGTTATCCAGTTCTCGTACGTTGCCTGGCCACGCGTGAGCGACCAGCGCGGCCTGGGCCTCGACCGAGAAGCGCACCGCGCCATGGTTCATTTTTTTGACGTGCTTGGCCAACAGACGCTCGGCCAGCGGGAGGATATCCGCCGGGCGCTCACGCAACGGGCGCCAAGCCAGAGGGAAGACAGAGAGGCGATAGTAGAGATCCTCGCGGAAGCGCCCCGCCGCCACTTCCCCTGCCAGGTCACGGTTAGTGGTAGCGAGCACGCGGATGTCCAGGTTGATCGGCCGACGCGCACCAACGCGCTCCACCTCACGCTCCTGCAACACGCGCAACAGCTTGGCCTGCAAGCCGATTGGCATCTCGGAAATCTCGTCGAGCAGGATGGTGCCTCCGTCGGCCAACTCGAACTTGCCCGGCGCACAGGCAATGGCACCGGTGAACGCGCCCTTTTCATGACCGAAGAGCGTGGCTTCGAGCATGTTGTCAGGAATCGCCGCGCAGTTGATGGCAATGAACGGCTTCGCGGCACGCGGGGACTGCTGATGGATGTAGCGCGCCAGCACTTCCTTGCCCGTGCCGGACTCACCAGAGATGAGCACCGTGGAATCACTCCTGGCGACGCGCGCAGCCAGGTCCAGCAGCTGTCGACTGGCCGGTTCCAGGGCCACCGGCCCGTCCTGATCAGCCACGCTCATGCGGCCGAGGGCATGACGCGCCACCAGCTCCAGCAGGGTGTTCGGCTCGAAGGGTTTGACCAGGTAGTCCGCCGCTCCCTGGCGAATCGCCTCGACGGCGCGCTCCACTGCGCCATAGGCAGTCATCAACAGCACCGGCAGTTGCGGCAGGCGCTGACGCACGATGCCCAGCAACTGATGGCCATCCATGCCCGGCATGTTGACGTCGCTGATCATCAGGCCGAAGGGCTCTTCCCCGAGGGCCACCAGGGCCGCCTCTGCGCAATCCACCGCACGGTAGTCGTAACCGCCCAGCAACAGCGTGTCCGCCAGCGCTTCACGCAAGGCACGGTCATCTTCGACCAGCAGAATTTTGGCAGTCATCGTCCTTTACTCCTGTGAAACCGACTGGACCGCGGGAATCAGCGGCAGAACCAGGGTGGCGCATGTGCCACGACCGGGCCTTGATCGCAGCTGCAACTCCCCCTGGTGCGCACGTGCCACGGCCTTGACCACCGCCAGGCCGAGGCCCGTACCGGTGGTCTTGGTGGTGAAGAAGGGCTCGCCCAGGCGCGCCAGGGTGGCGGCATCAATCCCAGGGCCGTTGTCGCTGATGGCCAGCCACAGGCTGCCCTCTCGCGCATAGAGATGCACCTTCAGGCGCAGGTCACGACCCGCCGCCTGAATGGCGTTTTCGATCAGGTTGAGCAGTGCGCCGACCAGGGTGTCGCGATTGCACAGCAACTCGCCCTCGGCAATGTCGCACTGCCAGCGAACATTCAGACCCTCCACATGGGAGTCGGCCGACTCGCGCAGCGCAGCGAACAGCGCGCGCGGTGCCAAGCGATCCGGCAAGGGCAATTCCCCGCGCGCGAATACCAGCATGTCACGCACCTGGTGTTCCAGCTCGTGCAGCCGCTCCTTCAAGCGGCCGGCGAAGCGCTGTTGCTGCTCCACCGGCAATACCTGCTGGCTGAGGTGGCTGGCGTAAAGCAAGGCTGCGGAAAGTGGGGTACGAATCTGATGAGCAAGCGACGCCACCATCCGCCCCAGCGCAGACAGGCGCTCATGGCGCGAGAGCTGATCCTGCAAGCGCCGGGTTTCTGTCAGGTCGGTGAGCAGCACCAACTGGCCGGGCTCGGCACTGAGGGAGCGGGTGGCGATGGACAGCCGACGGCCATCCTTGAGGGAGATTTCATGGCCGTCGTCCTCACGGGGCGCAAAGCTACGAGTGATCACCTGACGCCAGAGCATGCCGACCAGAGGCTGCCCCAGCAGGCCACGCGCCACGGGATTGGCCTCGCGCACAACGCCCTGCCCGTCGATCACGATCACGCCGCCAGGGAGCAGGTCCAGCAGGCTTTGCAGGCGGTTGGCCAGACGTTCCTTCTCGGCCAGCTCCTGCATGCGCTGGGCGCTGACGAGGGCCAGCTGTCCCTTCAGTTCAGTGACCCGCGCTTCCAGCATGCTGTAGGACTCACTGAGCTGGCTCGACATCTGGTTGAACAGGGCGAACGCCTGCTCAAGGCCAGCACGGCTGGCCTGCTCAGCCGCAGAGGGCTCATGGTTCTGCGCGGGGATGACAGCTGGGTTCATTCTTCTCTCTCGCTCCATCGACCGTCAGCAGACGGTCGGTCGAGAGAGTCATAGCAAGACCCGTGCCTAAAAAAATATCCCTATGAATCAAGGACATGAGAAATGGCAGCTTATTCCTCCGCCAATTCCTCGTCGCGACGACTCATGCCGTACTTGCGCATTTTCTCCACCAGCGTGGTGCGGCGGATTCGCAAGCGTTCGGCGGCACGCGCCACAACCCCGGAGGCATCGTCCAAAGCCTGCTGGATCAGCCCCTGTTCGAGGTTGCCCAGGTAGTCCTTGAGGTCGAGGCCTTCCGGCGGAAGCATTGCAGGGCTGGCGACGCCCGGCAGACCAGCACCAATGGCCGAGCGCTCTTCGATGTCTTCGCGCATGGCTTTGAGCTGCTCGTCCTCGTCGTCGACATGGCGAAATTTCTTCGGCAGCTCGCTTACGCCGATGACACCGTAGGGGTGCATGATCGCCATGCGCTCCACCAGGTTCGCCAACTCGCGGACGTTGCCCGGCCAGTCGTGATTGCACAGCGACATGATGCCGGCGGAGTTGAAACGAATGGAGCCGCGCTTCTCGTGCTCCATGCGCGAAATGAGCTCATTGATCAGCAGCGGAATGTCTTCCACGCGCTCGCGCAATGGCGCCATGTCGATGGGGAACACGTTCAGGCGGTAGTAGAGGTCTTCGCGGAAGCTGCCGACCTCGATCATCTGCTCGAGGTTCTTGTGAGTGGCGGCGATGATGCGCACGTCGACGTTCTGGGTCTTGTTGCTGCCCACACGCTCGAAGGTGCGCTCCTGCAGCACACGCAGCAGCTTCACCTGCATCGGCAGCGGCATATCGCCGATCTCGTCGAGGAACAAGGTGCCGCCATTGGCCAGCTCGAAGCGCCCTGCCCGGCTGGTGATGGCACCGGTGAAAGCGCCCTTCTCATGGCCGAACAGCTCGCTCTCCAGCAACTCCGCCGGAATGGCGCCACAATTTACCGGCACGAAAGGCGCCTCGCGACGCTTCGAGTGATAGTGCAGGTTGCGCGCCACCACTTCCTTGCCAGTGCCGGACTCGCCGAGGATCAGCACGCTGGCATCGGTATCGGCCACCTGCTGCATCATCTGCCGCACCTGCTGGATCGCACGACTGGTACCCACCAGGCTGCGGAACAGGTTGGGCTCGCGCTGGCGTCCGCGCTCGCGGGCCTGATCGTACATCTCGCGATAGACCTGGGCGCGGTGCAGGGAATCCAGCAGCTTGTTGTAGCTCGGAGGCGTTTCCAGGCTGGCCAGCACACGTCGGCGCAAGTCTTCGGGCCAGTCCGGCGGTGTCGGTTCGCCAATCAGCAGCACCGGCAGGAATTCATCCCATGCCATCACCTGCTTGATCAACTCGAGGGCTCCGCCCTTGGCCGCAACCTCACCCAGCAACACACACAGGACCTCGCGGCTCGCCGCCAGGCCACCTGTCACTTGCTTCCAATCGTCACTGCCACAGGACAGGTGTTCTTCCCCGAGGAAATTCAGAATCACCGCGAAATCACGGCGGCGATCGCTATTGTCGTCGATCAGCAAAATCTTGGTTTCACGCCACATCTTGTCTAGTTCTTGCTTTTAGGGATGGGCGCCGCATCGCGCGGCGTACGAGCAGACGGAGAAGCCTCTATGATGGGCTGGACCGGCAATTGGCCAGTAGTAAAGTCAAAAATCCACCCAGAGTCAATTTTATGGCGTGTTTTTTTGATCAGGTCGACGGAACGGCTAAGTGACCGCCAGAGCAATGTCGAAACAACATCAGAAAGATATCAAAAAGCCTTCACCCAAAAAGCTGATAGACCTTGGCGCCCTGCTTTGCCTGGTTGAGCTGGATCAGCTCGCCGGCAAGGCGCTGCTGCTCGGCCTGGCAGACGCTAACGAGCTCTCGGTACAGCGCCAGCAGCTCTTCCATCCGCGCCTGCAAGGCCTCGCTATCAGGCACTGCGTCGAGCATGGCATCGTCGACCGCCTGACGGCACAGCTGATCCAACTCACCGATCGCCGCCCAGTCCTGGTTGGCCAGCGCTGCTCGCAGGGCGCTGCCGGTGGTTTCGAGACGCTGAACGGATGAACTCATGGTGTAATCCTCTACTGCCATTACGGTGCGATGGCATCCCAGGCGGATTTGATTTCGCGGAGCAACCCGGCCACTTCATCGAGCAGGCCCAGGTCGTTCTTCAGGTTGGCCTGCATCAGCCGGCCGGTCATGTACTCGTAGAGGCTGTCCAGGTTACCGGCCAGTTCGCCGCCCTTCTGGTGATCCAACCCGTCACGCAGGCCGCCGATGATAGCGATGGCCTTGCCGATCAACTCGCCTTTCTGCGCTGTCTGGCCACGCTCCATGGCACCGCGCGCCTGGGCAAGGCGGCCGAGACCGCCCTCCATCAACATCTGGATCAGGCGATGGGGTGTTGTCTCGAAAACCTGCGCCTGGACATCGACCGATTGGTACTGTCTGAGGGCTGTCGCTGCGTACATGGTGGCTCCCGCGGAACTGACTGGCTGATACCCAAGGTATCGGCCGACCAGCGGTAACCTTTAGCCTGGATTTCCACTGTTCTGCATGATTCTCGGCAAGCCTCCCTTCTAAGAGCGAGCTTGCTCGCGAACGCATGCTCACGTCTTTTTCGCCAGCAAGCTGGCTCCTACAGTGAGCCCGGCGCAGCGCAAAGAACCTCTCAACCGGCGGACACGTCCACTTCGGAACCAATGGCGTCCCAGGCTTCCTTGATTTGCAGCAGCAGCGCTTCCACCTCGTCAAGGTGACGCGGTGTCGAGTCCAGTGCCACGCCGGCGAGGCGACGGGTCATGTAGTCGTAGAGCGCGTCGAGGTTCGCGGCGATTTCCCCACCCAGCTCACGATCGAGGCCCGCCTGCAGCGCGCCGAGGATGCTCAGGGTGGAGCCGACCGCGACGCCGCGCACCTCCGGCTTGCCTTCCTGCATGGCGAAACGTGCCAGGGAGATACGCTCCAGGGCGCCCGCCAGCAGCAGTTGCACCGTTTGATAGGGCGTGACGTCCGGACTGGCGACGACTTGTTTGTAGGTATGGATAGGATGGGTCACGGCGGTTTAATCCTTCTGTACGACACCAGGCAGGCTGGCAAGGGCCTGGGTCAGGCGGTCACTGGTCTGGTTCAGGCGGCCCACCAGGGAGTCCATGGCATTGAACTGGTTGAGCAGGCGCTGCTGGACCTGCGTAACGCGCAGTTCCAGCGCTTCCTTCTGCTTGTCCACCGACTTGAGAGTGTTCTGCAAACCATCCATGCGCTGCTGCAGGATGCCGCCGGTCTGTGCATAGCCATCGACCCGCTTGTCGAGGCGACTCATCAAGCCCTGGTCGCCGGTGAAGAAGCTGGCGACTGAATCGAAATTCTCCTTCAGCGCCTTGTCCAGTTTGGTGTCGTCGATCTTCAGGGTGCCGTCTTTCTGGGTGGAGATACCCAAATCAGCCAACACTCGGACACCGGCCTGGTCGGCAGGCTCGACCAGCTCATTGCGAATCCCACCGAGCAGGGTACGCACTGTCGCATCACCCACCAGCCCCCCCACCACCGGAGCCTTGCCGTCGCCCACCGCAACCACGGCAGTCAGTTGATTGGAGGTGCTGATCAGCTTGTTGTAGGAGTCGACGAACTTCTTGATATTGGCCTTTACGCCGGACTTGTCCTGGTCGACGGTGAGCGTCAGGTTCTTGTCGATATTAGCTGCCTTGAGTTCCAGAGTGACCTCCGGGATGGCGCCACTGACGCTGTTGGTCGAGCTTTCCAGAGCCAAGCCATCGATGCTGAACTTGGCATTGCGCGCTGCTTCGATCACGCCATTGCTGGCGGCATCCGCACTGTCAAGGGTACCGCCACCAATGCTCAGCGCTGCCAGGTCGGGATCGGAAGTCGTAACCTGCACGTCATTTCCGGCACCGCTCTTGGTCGAGGTCAGCACGAGGCGGGTCTTGCCATCGCTGGGGTTGGTCACCAGGTTGGCGCTCACGCCCTGGTCCTTGAGCTTGGCATTGAGGGTATCGCGCACCTGGGCCAGGGTGGCGCCTTCGGCGATTTCGACCTGAGTACCCGCGTCGGCAGCACCGACCTTGACCGTCAGGGTGCCGGCCACGGCATCAGCATCGCCATTGGTCGGCACGGTGAAGTCGCTGGCCAGGGCCGCGGTCCCGACCTTGCTGCCAGTGGCCAACTGACTGACCTTGATGGTGTAGCTGCCGGCCAGTGCCGACTTGGTGGCAGTGGCCGTCACCAGGCTGGCATCGGATGAGATTGCCGAGCGGTTCTCGAACAGCGAGGTCTTGTTGAGATCCTTGAGCGCGGTCTGGAGTTCGCTGAGGCTACCCTTGAGCTGGCCAAGGGCGGAGAACTTGGTGGTGGTAGCCTTTTCAAGGCGCGCCAACTGAGCATCCTTGGGCGCCCGGTCAGCATTCACCAGTGCATTCACGATGCTGCTGACATCGATGCCCGAGCCCAGTCCCGTAATTCCAGCCATCTCACCACCTCGTCAAGGGTTTGGCACTTGCGTACCGCGCGCCTGTTCGAAACAAATTCCGTGCCAAAGAATCTCCAGCCGGCTGTCAGGCTTCGGCCTGGAACAACAGGCTGCGCGCCTCGGACAGGCTTTCAGCCAGCTTCAGAACATCCTCCGAGGGAATCTGCCGAATCACTTCGCCAGACGCAGCGTCGGTCACCTTCACCACCACCCGGCCGCTGGAATCGTCCAGGGCAAAGCTCAGGTTGCGCTGGATGTTCTGCACGAAGTCCTGGATGTTCGACAAAGCTGCCTCGACAGGCTGCTCCCCCTGCTCGGGCTTTTCGCCCTCTCCTTGCGATTTTTGAGGCTGAAGTTCCGTTACAGACTCATTTCGTACCGGGCGCAACGGGTCGCCACCCTGGACGTGGCGGAGCTGCACACCAGACTGTGACTGCGCATTCAACTTAGTGACGTCCATCACCTCACCTCGCATGGCAAGACGGGGGAAAGCGCCAGGCACTTCCCCCCGTGGTGGTTACGCGGACTCGCCCCTAGGCTTAACGCAGGAGGCTGAGCACCGCCTGCGGCAGCTGGTTGGCCTGAGCCAGGATCGCGGTGCCGGCCTGCTGCAGGACCTGGTTCTTGGTCATGTTTGCGGTTTCGGCAGCGAAGTCGGTGTCCTGGATACGGCCGCGAGCGGCGGAGACGTTTTCCGAGATGTTCTGCAGGTTGGAGATGGTGTTGTCGAAGCGGTTCTGGATCGCACCGAGGTCGGCACGCTGGCTGTCGATCTGACCGATAGCCGCGTCGATCACCGAAATCGCGCTTTGAGCACCGCCCTGGGAGGCGATGTTGATGTTGGCTACCGAGCTGAAGGAGCTGTTGTTGGCACCCGCAGCCAAGAACACATCAGCGTTTGCGTTGGCGGTTACGATCTGACCCTTGGAGCTGCTCAGTTCGACGGTACCGACCTTGATCGCGCTGCCGGCCTCAGCCAGCACGGTGCCTCCAAAGTTGATCGTGTCGGCAGTAGCCGCGGAGTTTGCAAAAGCGGCAATCGAAATATCGCGACCGTCCGTGGTGGACAGCGTCAGCGAGCTTTTGTTGGTTGGATCGGCAAAGGTTGCGGTGATGCCGGTGCTTTGCGATACGCCGTTGATGGCCGACTGCAGGGAAGTGAGATCAGCAGGGTTGGAAACGGCAGCGCTGATCGCGGACCCACCCAAGGTGAAGCTCACGGTACCGGCGGCGGTCAGACCACTCAGGGTGGTGCTGTTAGTGGCGGTAGCAGTGATACCGATGCCGTTGGCAGCCGTGTTGATCGCGGCTGCAATGTCTTTTGCCGAAGCGTTAGCGGCGTACGCGATATTGGCAGCGGTACCGGCCGAGTTGGTCAGTGCCAGGTCAGTTTCGGCAGCAATACCGTTGGTGGCTGTGGTCACAACGTTGCCGGTAATTGAACCATCCGCAGCCAGGACGTTGCTGCCCAACGCAGTACTACGGGCATCAGCCACGGTGACTTTGATCGTCTCGTTGGCCTGGGCGCCGACCTGAAAGTCCTTGGTGCCGAAGCTGCCGTCCAGCAACTTCTGGCTACCGAAACGAGTGGTGTCGCCAATACGCGTCAGCTCGGCCTGCAACTGGGTAACCTCGCCTTGCAGCGCGTTACGCTCAGAGGTGCCATTGGAACCGTTGGCCGATTGCAGTGCCAGGTCGCGCATACGCTGCAGGATGTTGGTGGACTGCTGCAGGGCGCCTTCAGCAGTCTGCGCCATGGAGATGCCGTCGTTGGCGTTACGCACTGCTACGCCCAGACCATTGACCTGGCTGGTCATGCGGTTGGCGATCTGCAGGCCGGCGGCGTCGTCCTTGGCGCTGTTGATGCGCGAACCGGTGGACAGGCGCTCCAGGGACTTGCTCAGCGAGTTGGAAGACGCGCTCAGATTGCGCTGGGCGTTGAGGGACGAGACGTTGGTATTGACGGTCAAGGCCATGGTGGTATCTCCAAAGGGACCTAGTGTTTGCCTGAGTAAGCGCCTCGCGGGCTTCCATGCTCAGGCGCCCAGAGAGTTCGCATTCGTCTTTTGTATCGGCCCTTGGTCGGGGACCTTTAGGGCAATTTCAAAGATTTTTCAGATTTTCGAATTTGCCAGTATTGACAAGGACTTAGCACCACATACTCAACCTGTAGGAGCCAGCTTGCTGGCGAAGGACCCAGGTTTCGCCAAGTGTTCGCGAGCAGGCTCGCTCCGACAAACAATGAGCACCTGCCAAGGAGCGATCCAAGGGATGGGCTGAAGCAGAGCGTTTGGCTGCGTGCATCTGCCCTGGAGAAAATCAGGCCGGCACTTAACGCAGCTGGTCGAACAGATTCAGGCTGCTGACCTTTACGTAGCTCTGCTGCGCCGCCTCGAGAATGATCGACTGCATGGACAGGCGCGAGAGTGCCTCGGCATAGTCGAGGTCACGCAGTTCGGCCTGGACGCTCTTGTTCACCAGGCTGACTTCGTCATGGGAGGTCTGGGTGGATTCGACGGTGTTCAGGCGCGCGCCGATCTGGCCACGCACGGTATCGAGGGTGGTCATGCCATGGTCGAGGTTGGTGATGGCCAGTGCGACCGAGTCGCGAACCTCACGCCCCCCCTGCGGAGAGTCACTCCCCTGTTCCAGCGCCATCCGCAGGTTGGCAATGGTGTCGAGGATCCCGACCTTGTTGGCGGGCGCAGTGGCCGGGTCGCTGTCGGGCGGGCTGATGGTGAAGCTCGACCCGTTGGGCGGAGTGCCGTTGACGTGGAAGGTGACGCCACCATAACTCACCTTGGTGTCCTTGCCCGCAGCCAGCGTACCGCTGATAACCGGCCCGGCAGCCGGCTGTGGCAAAGGCGTCAGGCTGTATTTCAGCGGATTGGCCAGGTCGTTGAAGTCCAGCTGGATACCGCCCTGCGGGAAGCCGGCAAACGTCACTTCGTCATCCACCAGGGCGCCACTGACCAGCGGCTCGGCAGGTGCCGCCGGGTTGCCTGACACGCTCAGGCGCCCCGCATTGACTGCGTTCTCGAACACTGCGCGGCCGTTGTCACTGATGGCAATGTCCAGCGAACTGGCCACCTGCAATTTCCGCTGGCCCTCATCTCCTTGATAGCTGTAGGTGCCGTCTGCATTGCGAACGAATGGCTGGGTCTTGCCCTGGAAGCCGGCGAACAGGTATTCGCCGCGGGCATTGCGGGTGTTCATCAGGCCAAAGAGTTCCTCCTCGCGCTCGCCCAGTTCGGTCGCTATGGATCGGCGATCCGCACTGCTAAGTGCGCCGTTGCCCGCCTGTACCGCCAACTCGCGCACGCGTTGCATGAGGCTGTTCACCGTATCGAGGGTGGCCTCTTCCTGGTTCAGGCTGTTCTGCGCTGCTGCCAGGTTGCCCTGATACTGGCTCAGCACATTCTGCTGCTGCTCCAGTTGCAGGAGCCGTACCGAGGCGACCGGGTCGTCGGCCGGAGTCAGGATGCGTTTGCCACTGCTGATCTGCTCCTGGGTCCGGGTCACGTCGGAGTAATTGCGCTGCAGGCCCGAGACGCCGTTGTTGAAGGCTTGAAGAGTCGAAATGCGCATGGGTATGACCTACTAGCGGAAGCTGCTGATCAGGGTATCGAACAGGGAGCGCGCAACTTGAATGATCTGGGCCGAAGCGTTGTAGTACTGCTCGAACTTGATCAGGTTGGCGGCTTCCTCATCCAGGTTCACGCCGGACAGTGAGTCGCGGTTATCCGAGGCCTGCTTGAGAACTGCCGTCGAAGCTTCGCTGTCCTGCCGCGCCTGGGCAGTCAAGGTGCCGACGCGCTCCACCAACTCGCCATAGCCGTCGGTGAAGCTCACGCCCGAGCTGCCGCTGCCGAGGTTCGGGTCAACACCGATGCTGGCCTTGCTCTGCAGGTCCGCCAGCTTGAGCGCATTGCGGTTATCCGACACGCCGCCTCGATTGAAGCCCAGCGTGAAACTGTCGTTGTCCTGTGGGCGACCACTGAAGGTCTGCTGGATGGTGTAACTCTGGGTCACGCCGCCTGAAGTGACTTCCACCGCAAAAGACAGCGCATTGGACTGCCCGGGCGTGATCGCCAGCCCGGTGATGTCGGTCGGCGCCGCGGCTGGCGGCAACTGCGGCACGGTGGTGATGCGCACCCCTGCTGGCAGTGGCGACGGGAACTGCAATTGCTGGGTGGCATCGTCGTAGGTCAGCGTCAGATTGGGAAACGCGCTGATGACAGCCTGAGCGAGCGGATCAGAACGCAGGGCCTGCATGCTGGCCAGGCTGGCCGGATCGAGCACCTGGACGATCTCCGGCGCGCCGATCACCGCGTTGCCACGGTTCTGCAGGTTGGACTCGCTGCGCAGCGGCGCGGCGAAGGACAACTGCTCGGCCTGGTCCAACTCCACCGAAATGGATGAGGCACCCATCCGGGTGGGTTCCAGCATGAAGCGGTCGCCGGCGGAGGGTGTGCCCGTGAGCGTTACGCTGAAGCCCTGATCCCGGCCAGCGGCATCGCGCAAGCTCAGCTTCAACGGATTGCTCGGGTCGGGCGTGACGGTCATGACTGCACCGTCGCTCAGGCGGCGTGCCTGATAGCTGGAGCCATCGAACTCGAGGCGATAGTCGCTGGTTCCGAGCAGGCGCGTGTCGCCGATCGACAGGGATGCATCGGCCGATGACGTGTTGTCGCTGAACGCACGGGCACGGAGGTCCGCCAACTGCGGATCGTTGTAGTCGCCGAACAGCATCGAGCCGACCTGCCCTTTGAGGTCGAGCCCCTGCCCCAGCTGACCGTTGACCTGGTCGCTGATAGCGAGGGCCAGGCGGCCCAGGGCATTGGTCGACGGATCGAGGACTTCGCTGCGGTAGCGGATCAGCCCACCCAACTCGCCACCACTGACCTGGGGCGTGACGTTCTGATGCGTCCCGCCGTTGACCAGCTCAACTTCGAAGCGGCTTGGATCACCCTGACCGTTGACGATCTGCAGCCGACTTACCGTGCTGCCGACCACTAGCGGCTGGCCGCTGCCGATGAAGAGGTTGAGGCTGTTGTCGTCCTGTTTGACAACGTTCACCCCGATATAGCTGGACAGCTGGCGTACGGCCTCATCGCGAGCATCGAGCAAGTCGTTGGGTTGCTTGCCGTTGGCCGATGCTTCGGCAATGGCATTGTTGAGACTGCCGATCGAGGTGGCCAGGCGGTTGACCTGTTCGCTGACCGTGACCATCTGGCTGTTGATGAAGCCATTCTGCTCGCTGAGACGGTCATGCAGGGTGTTGAAGCGCCTGGCGAGGCCTTCAGCTTCAGCCAGCACCAGCTCACGGGCCGGAGTGTTGGCCGGGTCTTCCGCCGCTGTCTGCAGGGCGGCGAAAAACTTCTGCATGGACGGCGTGATGCCGGTGGTGGTGCTTGCCAGCAGCGAATCGAGCTGATCGATCTGACTCTTGTATGCGGTCACATCGCTGTTCAGGGCCGTGGAGTTGCGCAACTGGGAGGTGAGGAACTCACTGTAGGTGCGTCGAACCTCGGTCAGCGCAGCGCCGGAGCCGATATAGCCTGCCCCGCTGAACTGAGGGAGTCGAGTGGCCTGAGAGGCATCCTGGCGACTGAAGCCCGGAGTGTTGACGTTGGTGATGTTGTGGCCGGTTATGGACAGTTGCGTCTTGCTGACGCTAAGCCCCGACAGGCCAATGTTCAGTAGGTCAGCCATGACTCAGCCTCATGTCCTGGTGGTCTCGCCATCGACGCTGGCGACAGTCTGGTAGATCTGCATGCCACGAGCGATCTGGGAAATCTTGCGGGCGTACTGCGGGTCGGTGGCGTAGCCGGCTTCCTGCAGCTCGCGCACAAAGCGCTCTGGGTTCTGTGCCGAGTCGAGGGCTTCCTGATAACGGCCATTGCGCTGCAGGAAGCTGACGAAGTCATGGAAGCTTTGCTCGAAGGAGTTGTAGGCACGGAACGACGCCGCCTCCTTCACCGCCTGACCGCCTTTGTATTCGGTGGTCATCACCCGCGCCGATTCGCCATCCCAGCCACGATGGGACTTGATGCCGAACAGGTTGTGGCTACTGCTGCCGTCTTTCTGGCGGATGACCGACTTGCCCCAGCCGGTTTCCAGCGCAGCCTGGGCCACCAGGTAGCGCGGGTCGACGCCGATGCGTTCGGCGGCATCGATGGCCATCGGCAGCAGGGTTTCGATGAAGTCATTGCGTGAGGCGAATACCGACTTGCCGACGCCGGTCACGCTGACACGGCCCTGGTCGGCAACCGAGTCGCGCTCAGGCGCGGCAAAGGCTCTGGCTGGCGCCCAGTCGTTACCGGCCAGGGGCTGCGCTGCCTGGGTTCGTTCGGCGGATGGCACGATACCGGCGACCTGGCGCTCGCTCAGCTTGCCGGGCAATGCCAGGCGACGCTGGTTGATCAGCCTGGAGTCATCGCGCGTCTCAGTGACAGCGGTGGCTGAGCTGCCAACCGGTTTCTGCGGTGCACCCTGCAGGGCGCCATTCACCTCGGCGAAGGGGTTGGCTCGCCCGGCGTAACTCTTGGTCTTCGACAGCTGACGCGTGAGGACATCGGCCAGGCCGAGGCCGCCTTCCTTGGAAATGGTCACGGCCAACTGCTGGTCGTGCATTTCCTGGTAGGTCTTGGTTTCGTTGCTGTTCAGGTAATTGCCTTCGGCGAACACTTCGCCCGCCGAACGCATGGATTTCATCATCTCGTTGAGGAACAGCGATTCGAATTCCTGGGCCACCTTGCGGATGTTGGCCTCACTGTCGCGATCCTTGCCGACTTTGAGCTGGTTGAGGCGGTTCAGGTCGGTGTAGGCGCCGGAATCGAATGTGGAGCCGCCAGCGGCGGAGAGCTTGGAGTTCATCGCCGCGTCCTCAGATCACGATCAGGTCGGCCTGCAGGGCGCCGGCTTGCTTGAGCGCCTCGAGGATGGCCATGAGGTCGGAAGGCGCTGCGCCCACCTGGTTCACCGCACGAACGATCTCGTCGAGGGTAGTGCCCGGGCCGAACTTGAACATCGGCTTGGCCTCCTGGTCGGCGCTCACCCGCGAGCGTGGCACCACAGCGGTCTGCCCACCGGACAAGGCCTCGGGCTGGCTGACGATGGGGTCCTCGGTGATGGTCACGGTCAGGCTGCCATGAGTCACGGCCGCCGGTTGCACACGCACGTTCTGGCCAATGACGATGGTGCCCGTCCGCGAGTTGATGATGACTTTGGCCACCGCCTGGCCGGCTTCCACTTCCAGGTTCTCGATCACTGACAGGTAGTCGACGCGCTGGTTCGGGTCCAGCGGCGCGCTCACGCGTACCGAGCCACCATCGACGGCCTGGGCGACGCCCGGGCCGAGCAGCTCGTTGAGCTTGTCGACGATGTTCTTCGCAGTGGTGAAGTCCGGACGGTTGAGGTTGAGGGTCAGGTAGTTGCCCTGCTCGAAGCCGCTCGGCACCGGGCGCTCCACGGTGGCGCCCGCAGGAATGCGACCGGATGACGGGACGTTGACGGTGATCTTCGAGCCGTCGCTGCCTTCGGCGTCGAAGCCCCCCACCACCAGGTTGCCCTGGGCGATCGCATAGACGTTGCCGTCGATCCCCTTGAGCGGCGACATCAGCAGGCTGCCGCCTCGCAGGCTCTTGGCGTTGCCGATGGAGGAGATGGTGACGTCGATGGTCTGGCCGGGCTTGCTGAACGGCGGCAGATCGGCGTGGATGGATACCGCGGCGACGTTCTTCAACTGCACGTTGCCGACGCTGGCCGGCACCTTGATACCGAACTGCGCCAGCATGTTGTTGAAGGTCTGCAGGGTAAAAGGCGTCTGGGTGGTCTGGTCACCGGTGCCGTTCAGGCCCACCACCAGGCCGTAGCCGATCAGCTGGTTGGTTCGCACGCCCTGGATGCTGGCCAGGTCCTTCAGACGCTCGGCCTGGGCAATACCAGCAACGACCAGCAGGCAGAAGGCGGAAATCAGTCGCTTCATGGTCAGCCTCATCAGAACGGGAACAGCGGGCTCATGAAGAACCGATCGAACCAGCCCGGCTGGCTGGCATCCGCGAAGGCGCCGGTGCCGGAATAGGTAATGCGCGCATCAGCCACGCGAGTCGAAGGCACGGTGTTGTCGGTGGCGATATCGTCCGCGCGAACCAGGCCTGCGATGCGGACCAGTTCATCGCCAGTGTTCAGGGTCAACCACTTCTCGCCACGCACCGAGAGAATGCCGTTAGGCAGCACTTCTGAGACAGTGACGGTGATCGAACCGGACAGGCTGTTGCTCTGCCCTGCCTTGCTGTCGCCCTTGGTGTCCCGCTCGCCGCTGTATGAAGCGTCCAGGCTCAGCCGCGCGGCATCCAGCGGATTGAGGCCGCCGTTGGGGTTGTTCACCGAGACGCCGCCACCGAACAGCGAAGTCAGGCCGATGTTGGCCTTGCTGTCCTTCTGGATCTGCGAGTTGGCATTCTTGCTGGCCTGGGTGCGCTCATTGAGGGTGATGGTGATGATGTCGCCCACCCGATAAGCCTTGCGATCATCATAGAGGTTGGTTTCGAAACCGGCCTGGTAGATGGCGCCGTTGTTCTGCGCAGCCGGCAACGGCGTGCGCGGCAGCACGGGCGCGTAGTACGGATCGTTCGGCTTCGGCGCCGGCTGGACACAGCCCTGAAGCAAGGTGATGCCAAGCAGCGAGAGAAGGATGATCGGCCGGTTCATGACAACTACCTCAGGCGTTACAGGTTCTGCGTGACGAAGGCGAGCATCTGGTCAGCGGTGGAGATGACCTTGGAGTTCATCTCGTAGGCGCGTTGGGTGGTGATCATGTTCACCAGCTCTTCGACGGTGCTGACGTTGGAGTTTTCCAGGGTGTTCTGTAGCACGGTGCCGAGGCCGGTCAGGCCCGGTGTGCCGATCTGCGGCGCGCCGCTGGAGGCGGTCTCCAGGAACAGGTTGTTGCCGATTGCCTGCAGGCCCGACGGGTTGACGAAGTCGGCGGTCTGGATGTTGCCGATCACCTGCGGGGCCGGGTTGCCCACGGTGGTCACGGAGACGGTGCCGTCCTCGCCGACGGTGAAAGTCTGCACTTCGGGCGGCACCACGATGGCCGGCTCGAGGGCAAAGCCCTGCGAGGTCACCATCTGGCCATCGGAGTTGAGGTGAAAGCTGCCGTCGCGGGTATAGGAGACGGTGCCGTCCGGCATCAACACCTGGAAGAAACCGCGGCCGTTGACCGCCAGGTCCAGCGGTTGCTCGGTGGTTTGCAGGCTGCCCTGACTGAAGATTTTCTGCGTGCCGGCAATGCGCACGCCGGTACCCAGTTGCAGCCCGGTGGGCAGCTCGCTGTCCTGGCTCGACTGGCCACCCGGTTGCCGGCGAACCTGGTACAGCAGGTCTTCGAACTCGGCGCGGTCGCGCTTGAAGCCGGTGGTCGAGACGTTCGCCAGGTTGTTGGAAATGGTGGTCAGGTTCATGTCCTGGGCGGACAGGCCGGTCTTGCTGACCCAAAGTGCCGGAAGCATCGTCATTCTCCTCGGGCGCCAGAATCATGGCGCCGCGTACTGGTGATTAGCTGAGTTGCAAGACCCGCGCCATTGCCGAGGCGTTGTCCTCGGCGGTGCGCATCATCTTCACGGAAAGCTCGAACTGGCGGGACAGCGAGAGGATGGCCGTCATCTCTTCCACGGCGTTCACGTTGCTCGCCTCGAGGAAGCCGGAAGTCAGGCGCACGGTGGCATCCGCCTCAGCCGGCTGCTGCGGGTCCTTGAGGCGGATCAGGCCGTCGGCGCCCTTCTGCAACTGCTTGGGATCCGGGTTGACCAGCTTGATACGGTCGACTTCGGCCACCACGTTCGGCGCCTCACCGAGTGCGCGGATGCTGATGGTACCGTCCTGGCCGATCTCGACTTTCTGCTCCGGCGGAATGGCAATCGGTCCGGCGTTGCCCATGACCGGCAAACCGTTGCCGGTACGCAGTTGGCCCAGGGCATCGATCTGCAGGCTGGCGGTACGGACATAAGCCTCGCTGCCATCGGCAGCCTGGACAGCCACCCAGCCCTCCCCTTCGACGGCGACATCCAGATCACGACCGGTTTCCTGCAGGGCACCCGGGGTGAAGTCAGTGCCTGGGCGCTCGGTCATGGCATAGACACGCGCCGGAAGGCTGTCACCGAATACCGGCATGGAGCGGGCTTGTTCGAAATCTCGACGGAAACCCGTAGTGGAAATGTTCGCCAGGTTGTTGGCGTGGGCGCGCTGGGCCAGGGTGTTCTGACTGGCGCCGGACATCGCGACGTACAGCATCTTGTCCATGAAAATTCTCCGAGTGGGCGTTGCCGCCCTCTGCTCTTTGACTTCCATCCAGCAAGCGCCGTGCCACCCCCAAACATTAACCGTAAGACTTTGAATATTAAGGATTTATAAAAATAAAAAAGCCCCATATAGGGCCTTGTCAAAGCGCTGGCGGCGAGGAACTGCCGCCAGCGGCAAGGGCGTTTGCCGCCTGTAGGAGCGAGCTCGCGAAGCCGCAAGCCCGGCAGGATGGGCCGGGCGACGCTCCGTTTGGGCCTGCGAACCCGATCGACCTGCACTGATGGGTTTCGCTCCGCTCAACCCATCCTACGGATTGTCAACGCCGGCCAACCCGCAGCCACTCATCAACGCAGGTTGATGACAGTCTGGGTAAGGGCACTCTCGGCTTCGATGGTCTTGGCGCTCGCCTGGTAGTTGCGCTGGGCGACGATCAGGTTGACCAACTGATCCGACAGGTCGACGTTCGAATCCTCGAGCGCGCCCGACTGGATCGCCCCGAGGGTGCCAGAGCGGGGCGGGTTGCGCACCGGCTCTCCGGAGTCAGCGGCCTGGATCCACTGGCTCTTGCCGACCGGTGTCAGCCCCTGGACATTGGCGAAGTTCGCCAGGATGACCTGCCCCTGCACTCGCGACTGGCCATTGGTGTAGCGAGCAAAGATCTCACCCTGATCACTGATCTCCACACCCGCCAGCTCTCCCGTGGTGTAGCCGTCCTGGGCAACACTGTTGACGGCGAAGGCGCTGGCAAACTGTGTGGCCTGGCGGAAGTCGAGGCTGACACCCGAGTTGCTGATCGCCGCTCCATTGGCCAGGAACACTGGGTTTTCCTCACCATTGGAGGTGGACGGCACCCAACTCCTGATCTTCAGGGTGCCATCAGCATTCATCTCCCAGACATCGGTCGGCTGGGGCGCCGGCATGGCCGGGACTGCGTTTGGATCATAGGCCGCCGGACTGGTGCTGGTGACAGGTTGCAACTGGCCGACCGAATTGAAGGTCATGTTCGCGCTGACGGGAGTCTTGCCGGCCGCAGCGATGGCGGCGACGACGCTCTCCACCGTGGCGCCTGCAGCCACCGAAGCCGCACTGGCGGCCGTGACCTGGGCGGGCAGCACGCTGGGATCGGTACCGGCAAGGGTCGCCACCGCGGCAGCAACCGAGGCGGGCGTGGCACCAGCGGCGCTCGCCGCGGTGCTTGCAGCCAGGTTGGCCACCCCGGCCAAAGGATGGCTGCCATCTATCAGCACATTCATCGTCCAGGCGTTGGGGGCAGTCTTGACGAAGAACTGGGTCATCACATGGGCGTTGCCCTGGCTGTCGAAAATGTTCGTCGAAGTCGACGAGTTGTAACTGGTTGGGTCAGTGGGACTGAACGCATTGGTTGGAACAGTGCTGGTGGAGTTCAGGTTGAAGCCCTGAGTCACAATGCTGGTGGCCGCAGGCGCCTGGCTTGTTGCCCGGATCCTCAGGTTGCCGATCGAACCAGTCTGCAGGACACCATTGTCATCCGTGGTGTAGCCCTGAAGGTTGTAGCCGAAGTTATCGACGATGTAGCCGTTGCTGTCAGTCCCGAAGTAACCCGCCCGCGTATAGCTCAGAGCCCCATTGTTGCTGACCTGGAAGAAGCCATTGCCGTTGATGGCCAGGTCGAGGGCATTCTGCGTGTAGTTGATGTTCCCCTGATTGAACTGCTGGGAAACGCTCGACAAGAGCGAGCCACTGCCTTGGGGGTTCTTGCCGCCGCCCAGCACGGACGACGCGTAGATATTGGCGAACTCCGCGCGCGACTGTTTGAAGCCGACAGTGCCCGCGTTGGCAATATTGTTGCCGGTAATATTGAGATCCGTACTCGCCGATCGCAGGCCACTCAGGCCATTGTTGAAACTCATTCGATAACTCCTTGCCGAATCTGCCGGCAGTTATTGACCGATGACCTGGACCTTGGACAGCCCGACGCTGCCGATGCCCGCGAGGTTGAGCATCAGCTCACCGCCGTTCTGGCCAAGGGTGACGCTGTCGACGTTGGCCGGCAGCATGGTGTAGAGCCCCTTGGTCTCACCGTCGTATTGGGCTTGCGCCTCGAACTTGTAGGTGCCCGGTGGCATGAGATTCCCGCTCGAGTCCTTGCCGTCCCACATGAAGCTGACGCTGCCGGCGCTTTGCTGCCCCAGGTTGATCCGGTTCACCACACTTCCGCTGGTGTCGTAGACATTGACCCAGACGTTGCTGCTGCTGGCCGGCAGCGAGGCGCTGGCCTTGAAGGTCTCGCTGGTGTCCACCACTGCTTTCTCGGTGGGCACAATGACCTTGCGGCCGACCAGCGACGACGCCTGTAGCGCCTGGGAAGACTGGTAGCCGGAGAGCAACGACCCCATGCTGGAGTTGAGCTTCTCGATGCCCTCCACCTGGCTGAACTGCGCCAGCTGGGCGATGAACTCGCCGTTTTCCTGAGGCGACAGCGGGTCCTGGTTGTTCAACTGGGCGACCAGCAGTTCGAGGAACTCGTTCTTGCCAAGGTCCTTGCTGCTCTTGGTCTCGGTCTTGAGGCTGTACTGGTCGAGAACCGACTGGGTGTTGGTCGCGCTCGTGGCGGTGCTGATACTCATGCTGTTCCCTCAGGTTCGGTTACTGACCCAGGGTCAGCACTTTCTGCATCATCTGCTTGGCGGTGTTCATCATTTCTGCGTTGGTCTGGAAGGCGCGACTGGCGGAGATCATGTCGGCCATCTCCTCGACCACATTGACGTTCGGGTAGTAGACATAGCCTTCGGCATTGGCGGCCGGATGGTTCGGCTCGTAGCGCGGAGTCAACGTGCCCTGGTCTTCGATGACGCCGAGCACCTGCACGCCGCTGCCGGACTGATCCTGATCGGCGAACAGTGAACCGCTGTCGCCAGTGCCGCCCATGGAGTTCTGGAACATGGTGGCGAACACCGGATGGCGCGCACGGTAGGTCTGGTCGATGCTCGAGGAGACCGTCTCGGCGTTGGCGATGTTGCTGGAGATGGTGTTCAGCCGAGTGTTCTGGGCACTCATGCCGGTTCCGGCGATGTTGAAGATGCTGGATAGGGACATGGCTTGGCTCTCCGTTATTCGCCGCGCAGGGCGCCGATCAGGCCTTTGAACTTGCTGTTGAGCAAGGTGAAGCTGGCCTGGAATTGCATGGCATTCTCGGTGTAGTTCGACTGCTCGATCTGCGGATCGACGGTGTTCTGATCGATCGACGCCTGGAATGGAATGCGGTACTGCAGCGCGGCCTCGCCCATCTGGATGCCCTCAGCGGCGATGTGGCGCTGGCTGGTCCGAGTGGCCTGGAAGCTGCCGCCAGCAGTCTTCTGCGATTGCTGCGCGAGCACGCTGGCGAAGTCCAGATCACGAGCCTTGTAGTTCGGGGTATCGGCGTTGGCGATGTTATTGGCCAGCACCTCGCCACGCTGAGCGCGGAAGCTGAGGGCTTGCTGGTGGATGCCGAGTGCCTTTTCGAAACTGATGCTCATGGTCCGTAACCTTTGCCAGTGGCAATGCTGGGTTGCTTGCCAAAGTGTCAGCAAAGGCCGTGCCAGTTATTTTTTCCCTTTATTTTCAATACCTTGGAAAGTTACCCCGGTAGCAGCAAAGGCAAAAGCGGCAAAGCGGTTCCGCCTGTTGGCAAGGGGGCGGCAAAGGCGGCAGGCGGCATTGCCGCTTGGCAAGGCAAAGGTGCTCAGAGGAAGACCGCTTCGCTAATGAACCCACCCCGCAGGAGCCAGCTTGCTGACGAATGCGGGGCTGGGTTCGCGAGCAAGCTCGCTCCTACGGCACGGAGATCAGCGCCGACCCGCCACGCTTGCAGGAGCCAGCTTCCTGACGAATGCGGGGCTGGGTTCGCGAGCAAGCTCGCTCCTACGGCACGGAGATCGGCGTCGACCCGCCACGCTTGCAGGAGCCAACTTGCTGGCGAATGCGGGGCTGGGTTCGCGAGCAAGCTCGCTCCTACGGCACGGAGATCGGCGCCGACCCGCCACGCTCGTAGGAGCCAGCTTGCTGGCGAATGCGGGGCTGGGTTCGCGAGCAAGCTCGCTCCTACAGCACGGAGATCAGCGCCGACCCGCCACGCTTGCAGGAGCCAGCTTGCTGGCGAATGCGGGGCTGGGTTCGCGGCCAAGCTCGCTCCTACGGCACGGTGATCGGCGTCGACCCGCCACACTTGCAGGGGCCAGCTTGCTGACGAATGCGGGGCTGGGTTCGCGGCCAAGCTCGCTCCTACGGCACGGAGATCGGCGCCGCCCCGCCACGCTTGCAGGAGCCAACTTGCTGGCGAATGCGGGGCTGGGTTCGCGAGCAAGAACCAGCCCTCCCCCTTTCCCCTACCAAGCGCCCCGCTCGAAGGTGGCCCCCACGGCTAGCTCGCCTTATTGGGCCGGGCGCTGCAGCGGATACAGCCGCTCGTCGAACTGTTCCAGACGCGGGAACTCAAGCGCTACGTCCTGCTCCAGCCCTTGCAGGCGTGCCTGGTAGCTACGCAGGAAGTCCTGCCGTGCCTCATAGCTGATGTAAGGCACGTGCCAGGCCACGAAGGGCGGCAGCACTTCCATGCCGACATAAGCCAGGGTGCCGCGCAGCAGCGGACGCAGCATGTCCTCCAGCGGCCCATGGATGGCGCCTTCACCGAACATGTGGTCACGCCCGCCCAGGGTCAGGGTCACCAGCGCCTTCTTGCCGGCAAGGCCGCCCTGGTCGTAGAAGCGCTTGCCGCCGTAGCAGACGCCAGATACCAGCACGCGGTCGATCCAGCCCTTGAGCATGGCCGGCACTGAGAACCAGTACAGCGGGAAGTTGAAGATCACAAGGTCCGCCCAGAGCAGCTTATCCAGCTCAGTCTGGATGTCTGCGGCAATTCGCCCGGCCTTGACGCCCTCGCGCTGCTCCAGCGCATACACCAGGTAGTCCGGGTTGGCCCGTTCGGAAAAATCCTCCGCGCTGGCCACAGGGTTCCACTTCATCGCGTAGAGGTCTGAGACCAGCACCTGATGCTCCTGACCTTGCAGCGTCTCCACGGCCAAGTCACGCAGGGCGCTGGTGAAGGATTGAGGCTCGGGGTGGGCGTGGACGATCAATACGTTCATGGGGTGTCCTTGAATGGCGAGGCCGGCGTGTACCGGCCTGATGATCAGATTTGGATGGCCTTCACTTCGACGAATTCCGCCAGCCCTTCTTCGCCCCACTCGCGCCCGTTGCCGGACTGCTTGTAGCCGCCGAAAGGCGCGCGGTAGTTGAAGGCGGCGCCGTTGACGAAGCACTGCCCGGCGCGCAGTTGCCGCGCCAGCTCCAGAGACCGCTCTCGGTTGGCGGTCCAGACCGCACTGGACAGGCCAAAGGGCGAGTCATTGGCGATGAGCACGGCCTCTTTCTCGTCGGCGTAGGGAATCAGACAAAGCACCGGCCCGAAGATTTCTTCCTGGGCAATACGCATGCGGTTGTGCACGTCGGCGAACAGCGTGGGCCGCACATAGTAGCCTCGCTCGAGGCCCACGGGCACGTCAGCGCCGCCAATCAGCAGGCGGGCACCCTCTTCCTCTCCCATGCGGATGTAGTCACGCACGGTGCGGCGTTGGCCGGATGAACACATGGGGCCGAGGAAGGAGTCCGGATCCAGGGGGTCGCCCATGCGCAGTGCCTCGGTCTCGGCCTTGGCCAACTCCAGCGCTTCGGTGTAGCGGCTTGCCGGCAGCAGCATGCGGGTCAGTGCCGTGCAGGTCTGCCCGGAATTGACCATCACATCCTGTACGCCGTAACGCACGGCCGCTGCCAGGTCAGCATCAGCGCCGATCAACAGCGGCGACTTGCCGCCCAGCTCCAGGCAAACGCGTTTGACCGTCGGCGCTGCCGCCTCGGCGACTCGCACGCCGGCGCCGGTGGAACCGGTGAAGGAAACCATGTCGACATCCGGGTGACGCGCCAGCGCCTCGCCGACCTTGGAGCCGGGCCCGCTGACCAGGTTGAAAACCCCGGCCGGCAGGCCGATGGCCTCGATCAGCTCGGCCAGCAAGAAGGCATGTAGCGGCGTTTCCTGGCTCGGCTTGACCACCACCGTGCAGCCAGCCGCCAGCGCCGGCGCTAGCTTGCCGACCATCTGGTGCAGCGGGTAGTTCCAGGGGTTGATGAAGGCGCAGACGCCCACCGGCTCGCGTACCACCAGGGAGTTGCCGACCTCGCGCACCTCGTCCATGTGGGCGGCCAGTCCGGCGTAGCTTTCCAGTCCCTCGATCGGACCCTCGACCTGGATGGTCCGGCACCACTGCACCGGCATGCCAAGTTCGGCGGTAATCAGGCCGGCCATCTCATCCGCACGGGCCTTGAGCTGTTCGGCCAACGCACGGATGTAACCCGCGCGCACGCTCGACGGTGTCCGCGCCCAGGCGGCAAAAGCTTGCCGGGCTGCGGTAACCGCACGCTCCACATCCGCCTCATTGCCGAGCGGCACGCGGCCGGCGACTTCTTCCGTCGCCGGATTGATGACCTCGGCCATGCCGGAACCCTGGGGCGCGACCCAGGCGCCGCCGATGAACAGGTGGCGATACTCACGCATAGCGTTTCTCCTCGATCAGTTCGGTGGCGCAGCGGGCGATGCGGCGGCAGGCTTCCTGCAGCGGGCCGCTGCCCAGCACCAGGCCCAGACGGATATGCCCGGCGGCGCTGGGGCCGAAGGCTTCGCCAGCGAGCACGGACACGCCGTAGAGATCCAGCAGGCGGTCCGCGAAGTCCTGGGCGGAGAGGCCCGTGGGGCGAATGTCGACCATCACGAACATGCCGCCATCTGGTTTCAGCGCGCGCAGTCCAGGGCAGCCGGCAAGCGTCGCGCACACCAGGTCACGGCGCTGGCGGTAGGCCTCGCGCATCGCTGCCAGCTCCGGCAGACCTGCCTCCAGGGCGACGCAGGCGGCGTCCTGGATGAAGTCGGGCGACCCGTAAAGCATGCACAGGGCGAGGTTTTCCAGGTGCGCGGTGAGTGCCTCGGAGCCGACCACCCAACCTACCCGCCAGCCAGTCATGGCATGGGATTTGGACAGGCTGTTGAGGGTCGCGGTGCGCTCGGCCATGCCCGGCAGGCTGGCCGGGCTGATGTGCTCGCCCTCGAACAGAAGCTCGCTGTAGACCTCGTCGGAGATCATCCAGAGGTCGTGGCGAACGCACAGTTCGGCCAGAGCCTCACAGGTAGCGCGCGGCAGGCTGGCGCCAGAGGGGTTGTGCGGGCTATTGATCGCGATTGCCCGGGTCCGCGAAGTAATGACCGCCGCGACGTCTTGCGCCTGGATACGGAAGCCGTTCTCCGAACGCACTGGAACCGGCACGACCTTGGCGCCACAGGCGCCGAACACCGCCTCATAGGTCACATACATCGGCTCGGCGACAATCACCTCGTCACCCGGATTGAGCAGGCACTGCACGACGCTGAACAGCGCGCATTGGGCGCCCGCCATTACCGCCACCTGGTTGGCGGCCACGCCCTGGCCGCTGCGCGCGTTATGCCAGGCCGCGATGCGCTCACGCAGGGCAAGCTTGCCGCGCACATCGGAGTAATGAGTGTTGCCGTTCAGCAGGCTGTCGATAGCGGCCTGGACGATGGGTTGCGGGGTATCGAAGTCCGGATCGCCGACGGACAGCAGCAGGATGTCGTCGCCGCGTGCCTGACGTTCCAGGGCGCGGTAGTGAATGTTCCAGGCCGCCGCGCCGTCGCCGGCAATGCGTTGAGTGAGATCGGAAAAGCGCATGGCAAGCTCCTTGGCCCGGCTCAGCGAGCGCAGGCGTGTTTCAGTTCGATCAGGGTGACGCCCGGATGGGCGAAGCCGCCGCGCAGGTCGCCTTCCAGTTCGTCGAGGCTCTGCGGTTGCTTCACCACGCAGCCGAAGGCACGGGCGAGACCGATGAAGTCCGGGTTACGCGGCAGCACGCCCACCGGCTCGATGTCCAGGGTGAGCATGTCGTCGCGGATCTGGCCCAGGGCATCGTTGTTCCAGAGCAGCACCACCAGCGGGCTGTCCAGCTCTTCGGTGGCAGTAGCCAGCTCCTGGGCGGTGTAGAGGAAGCCGCCATCGCCCACCAGCACCAGTCCCGGCCGCTCTCGCGCGCCGAACTTGGCGCCGATGCCGGCCGGCAGGCCGTAACCCAGCGTGCCGTAACCGGTGGGGTGCAGCCAGCTGCGCGGCGTCCGACTGGCAAAGGCGTAGTTGCCGGTGTAGGCGAGTTGGGTCATGTCCGTGCTGATGAAGGCGTTGGCCGGCAGCACGGCAGCGATGCGGTCGAGAATCGCCTGGTGAATGGCCTGCAGCGGTGCGTGCTCCTGGCGAATGGTTTCACGCAGGCGAGCGACTGTACCGATGGCCGACGTGGCGTCGCGTGCCGCATCCGGCAACTGCGCCAACAAGGCCTCAAGCGTCAGCCGGGCATCGCCACGCAGGGCTATGGCGCAGGGGTAGAAATCATTGAACTTGCGCGGGTCGATATCGACGCGAATCAGGTCACCAGTGAGCGGCAGGCGCTCGCGCCAGAAGTCGGTGTCGGCCATTTCGGTGCCGACCGCCAGAACCAGGTCGGCTTCGGCAATCAATTGCCAACCTGGCACCACGCAGAGACTGGCGCCGGCGTTCAGCGGTGCTTCGGGTGGAAGCAGGCCTTTGCCGGCCACACTGGTGAACACCGGCGCGGCCAGCCGCTCGCTGAGCGCCTGGAGCGCCTCACCAGCCTGCAGCGCACCGCCGCCGGCAATGATCATCGGTCGCTTGGCCGCCGCCAATTTCGCAACGGCCTGCTGAATGGCCTCTACGGCAGGCACGCCATGTCCAGGACGGCGCACGACATCGTTGCTCCAGTCACGCGCCACGGGGGCGGCCAGCACGTCCAGCGGCACGGAAATGTGCACGGGACGCGGGCGCTCGCTGTCGAACACGGCAAAGGCACGGGCCACCAGTTCGGGCAGGTCCTCTGCAGTCAATGCCAACGCCGAGAAGGCCGTGATGGGCGCAGTCATGGCGCGCTGGTCCTGGGTCTCATGCAAGCAGCCCCAGCCCTTGCCGAGGCTGGCAGTGTGGTTGACGCTGGAAATCACCAGCATCGGGATTGAATCGGCATAGGCCTGGCCGATGGGCGTGGCCGCGTTGGTCACGCCCGGGCCGGTGATCAGGAAGCATACGCCCGGCTTGCCGCTGACTCGCGCATAGCCGTCAGCCATGAAGCCGGCGCCCTGCTCGTGGCGGGTGAGCACATGGCGGATACCGCTTCCCGGCAGGCCCCGGTACAGCTCCAGGGTGTGCACGCCGGGAATGCCGAACACGGTGTCCACGCCGTAGTTGGCCAGCAGGCGGACCAAGGCCTGGCCGCCGGTGAGGGTGTTCTGTTGTTGCATGAGGTGTCTCCTCGAACCAATTGCCAAGACTTGTAGGAGCGAGCTTGCTCGCGAACGGCCGTGCGCCGGACCTTCGCCAGCAAGCTGGCTCCTACAAGAGCGTCATTCCCCTAGGCGGATCAGCGCATCCACCGCGACGGCACCGTCGGCGCTCACCAGCAGCGGATTCACATCCAGCTCCAGCAACTGGTCGGCGTGCTCGCAGGCGTAGTCGGCCACCGCACGGATGGCATCGACCAGTGCGTCCAACTGCACCGCCGGGCGTCCCCGGAAGCCGGTCAGCAACGGCGCGCTGCGTAGACTCAGCAGGGCCTCGCGGATCGCCGCGTCGGTGGTGGGCAGCAGCAAGCTGCGACTGTCCTTGAGCAGCTCGACGAGGATGCCGCCAGCACCGATCACCAGCGCCAGGGCAAAGCCGTTCTCGCGCTTGATACCGACGATCAGCTCGGCCAGCGGCGCACTGGCCATGCGCTCCAGCAGCACCTGATCGAAGGCCACCTGCGGCGCATGCCTGGCGAGGCTTTCGCGCATGTCGAACAATGCCGCCTCCAGGGCCGCCTCGTTGCGCAGGTTGAGCGCCACGCCACCGGCTTCGGTCTTGTGCGGCAGCTCGGCGCTAACCGCCTTGAGTACCAGCGGGAAGCCGAGGTCGGCAGCTGCCTCACGGGCCTGGCCGGGCGTGCTCAGCACAGCCTTGGGCAGGGGCACGCCGAAGGGCTTCAGCGCCTGCTTGGACTGCCACTCATCCAGCAGCCGGCCCTGACCCTCCAGGGGCAACGGGCAGATCGGCACCAGCGCTGCGTCGCCGCGCACGAGCAGCGCATCGCGACGCTGGCGGTAGTGGGCGATGCGCGCCCAGGCGGCGAGGCCGTCTTCCACCCCCTGCAAGGCGGCGACGCCCTGGGCGTGCAGCAACTCGCGGGCGTGTGCCGGCAGCAGCTCTGGAAAGGCCGAGGCGATGAAGCCGACCTTGCCGTGGCGTTTCAGCGCTTCACAGTAGAGCTCCAGCAGAAGGTCGCATTGCGGACGTTCGCCGGTTTCCTCACCGGGATAGTCGAGCACCAGCAAGGCCCCGTCGGCCTCGCTGCGCAGCGTGCTGTCGAGCATTCGACGCAAGGCTTCACCGTCGCCCCAGATGGCGGTGGTGAAGTCCAGCGGGTTGGCGATGTTCGCGTAGTCCGGCAACACCTGGGCCAGCTCGTCGCGCTGGACGATGTCGAGCTTCGGCAGCGGCAGACCGTTACGCTCGGCGTAGTCGGCGATCAGCCCGGCGTCGCCACCGGAACAGGCCAGCGCGACCAGGCTCGGGCCAGGCGGCAGGTTGCCGCAGGCGGCGGCCTTGAGGGTTTCCACGAAACTCACCGGGCCGCTCACGCGGATCACCCCGAGGCGTTCGAACAGGCTGTCATAGAGGACATCGGAGCCGGCCAGCGAGCTGGTGTGGCTGAGCGCGAGCTCGGCGCCGATTTCCGAGACACCGGTCTTCAGGGCGATCACCGGCACGCCTTTCTGCAGCGCCTTGTAGGCTGCGCGAGCGAAACCGGGGACGTTCTTCAGACCTTCCAGGTGCAGGCCGATGGCCGTGACGCGTGGCTCATCCAGCAACACGTCCATCAGTTCGGCTACGCCCAGCTGGGCCTGGTTACCCACCGAAGCCATGTAAGCCACCGGCAGCGAGCGGTCGCTCATCGACAGGTTGTAGGCGAAGTTACCGCTCTGGGTGAGCACCGCCACGCCCTTCTCCACCCGCTTGCCGCCATGGGCTACCGGCCACAGGGCTGCGCCATGCAGGTAGTCGAGCACGCCGTAGCAATTGGGTCCGAGCAGCGCCATGTCTCCCGCCGCGGCGAGCAGCTGACGTTGCAGGGCCTGCCCCTCTTCGCCCGTCTCGGCAAAGCCGGAGGCGTAGCAGATGGCGCCACCGGCATCCTTGGCAGCAAGCTCGGCCACGACGCCGAGGGTCAGATCGCGGTTGGTGGCGATGAACACCGCGTCGGGCCCGCATGGCAGGTCGGCGACGCTGGCCACGCACGGCACTCCTTCAAGCTGGGCGTGCTGCGGGTTGACTAGCCACATCTGGCCGATGAAACCACCTTCGGCGCAGCGCTTGAGCGCACGCGCCATGCTGCGCCCGCCAATGAAGGCCAGGTGCCGAGGCGCCAGCAGGCGCTTGAGATTGTCACGTTGGGTCATGGTCAACCTCCGGTCAGCGCAGCAGCGGCCGCAGCAGTTCGCGGGAAATGATGTGGCGCTGGATTTCCGAGGTGCCTTCCCAGATGCGCTCGATGCGCGCGTTGCGCCAGATGCGCTCCACCGGCCCTTCATCCATCAGGCCCATGCCGCCAAATATCTGCACGGTCTCGTCCGCCACGCGGCCGAGCACTTCGCTGGCGAACAGCTTGGCCATGCCGGCTTCGCCGTCGGTCATGCTGCCCTGGTCCATCTTCCAGGCGGTGTGCAGGGTCATCAAGTCTGCGGCACGAATCTGCGTGGCCATGTCGGCGAGCTTGAAGGAGATGCCCTGGTAAGTGCCGATGGGCTGGCCAAACTGCTTGCGGTCGGCGGCCCATTGCAGGGAAAGGTCCAGCGCGCGCTGGGCCTGCCCGACACAGTTGGCGGCGACCATCACTCGTCCGGCGGTGAGCCACGCGTTGGCGACTTCCCAGCCCTTGTCGACCTCACCGAGCACCTTGGATTCCGGCACGCGGCAGTCGTCGAAGAAGATCTCGTAGGTGTGGTAGCCCCTGTTGCTGACGCACTTGGGCCCGCGGCGCACGGTCATCCCGGGGGTGCCCTTGTCGACCAGGAAGGCGGTGACCGCGTTGCGCTTCTTGCCATTGTGTTCATAGGTGTCGGTGACGGCGAAGACGATGGCAAAGTCGGCGTGGCCGGCGTGGCTGATGAAGTGCTTGCTGCCATTCAGCACGAAGTCGCCGCCCTCACGTACCGCACGGGTCTTGATCGAGTTGGCGTCGGAGCCCGCGCCCGGTTCGGTCAAGGCGAAGCAGTCGATTTTCTCGCCCTGGACGCTGGGCAGCAGGTACTGCTCGATCTGCTCGCCCTTGCAGGCCATGAGAATCTTCGAGGGTCGGGCGACGAACACGTGCAGCGCCCAGGACACCTTCGACAGCTCACGCTCTACCAGCGCCTGGGACAGGTAGTCGAGGCCACCGCCGCCCACTTCCTCCGGCATGTTAAAGGCGTAGAAGCCCGCCGCCAGGGCCTTGCCGCGAATCTCGGCCGCCAGCTCCGGGGAGACCGCATCGGCACGGTCCACGGCTTCTTCATGGGGCAGCAGCTCCTTGTCGACGAAGGCGCGTACCGCGTCGACCAGCATGTCCTGTTCCTGGGTGAGTTGGAAATTCATATCCGAGTCCTCTGGCTGGGAGCGGCGCTTCAGCGGCCGATGAAATGGGGGGTACGTTTTTCCGCGACCGCGCGCAGCGCCTCGGCGGCGTCTTCGCTGCGACCACAGAGCAGCCCGGCGGCCTGCTCGGCGACCAGTTGCTCGGCCAGGTTGCGGCTTGCGCCATCACGGATCAGCGCCTTGGTCTGGGCGAAGGCGAAGGTGGGGCCAGCGGCCAGGCGCATGGCCAGCTCGCCGGCAACCTGCAGCAAGGCGTCGTCGGCACAGACTTCACCGACCAGACCGACGCCCAAGGCGCGCTCAGCGCCCCACAGCTCGTCGAGGAACAACAGACGCTTGGCCTGTTCAGCGCCGATCAACCGTGGCAGGTGCCAGCTGGCGCCGGCGTCCGGCGCATACGCCATGCCGGTGTAGCCAGCCTTGAAGCGCGCTGACTGCGCGGCGATGCGGAAGTCGCAACACAGCGCCAGGTCCATCCCCGCGCCTACAGCAGTGCCATTGATGGCGGCGATGGTCGGCTTGGCCAGTCCGTGCAGCCGGGTCATCAGGGCGTGCGCGGCTTCGGTCCAGCCGTAGGTTTCCAGCTCGCCGCGGGCCTCGGCCTCGGCCCACTCGGCAAGGTCCGCCCCTGCGCAGAAGCTGCGACCAGTCCCCGTGAGTACCAGCACGCGCACGGCCGGGTCGGCTTCATGGGCATCGAGCAGCGCGTGCAGGGCCTCGAGGGTGGGGATGTCCAATGCATTGCGTTGCTGCGGACGGTTCAGGGTGATCCAGGCGATGCCGGCTTCAACCTGGCTGAGCAGGGAGGCTGGGGTAGTCATACGAGCCCTCGTCTTGTTGTGTTTGGTCATGAGGATGGGAAAGCTGGACGCCATACTAAACAAGTGTTCAGCAAGCCGACAATCCTCCCCGAATGGGGTATGTAACAACCAAAAAAATCTTCTAACTGATTGTTATAAAAAGACTTTTATTGAAGCGACAAAAAACGTGCGCAGGAGTTGTTACATCTTTGAACAACTCATCGCCTGCCTTTGATGGGCCAGGCGGAGGGTGGATGTGCACACGGCTGCAGGGGGGCGGGCGGCGGTCCGCTGAGCCTGCGATCCTCATCGACGGGAATCGCTTCGCTCGTCCCATCCCACGCAGCGCCAAGTCCCTTCCTGCTCCAGCGAACGGGCGCAAATTAAAAAGCGCGGCAGATTGCTCTGCCGCGCTTTTGTGGGACGCTTCCGGGATCAGGCGGCCGGAATCGGCGCAAGGCTGCGCTGGCGCTTGAACTGAGTGAAGTAGTAAGCCCCATAGCACAGGGAGATGAAACCGAAGCCCCAATACAGCGAGGGTCGCTGCGTCGGATCCATGGCCAGGAACACGAACAGCGAGACACACAGGAAGATGCAGGCTAGCGGAATCAGCGGGAACAGCGGCGCTGCGTACTTCAGGTCCTGCACGGTGCCGCCGGCCTTGTAGTGCGCCTTGCGGAAGCGGTACTGGGCCAGGGCGATGACGATCCAGGTCACGGTCCCAGCCAGGCCGCTGATGGCCGTCAGGATCATGTAGAGGGTCTCGGCGGCGATAAAGCTGGTCAGCAGTGACAGCAACGCAAAGCACAGGGTGATGGCCAGGGCATAGAGCGGCACCCCACGGGAGCTGAGCTTCGCCAGGCCGCGCGGCGCCATGCCGCTCTTGGACATGGCCCAGAGGATGCGGGTGGAGGCATAGAGGCCGGAGTTGCCCACCGAAAGGAGCGCGGTAAGGATGACGATGTTCATCAGGTCGGCGGCGAAGGGGATGCCGACCATGTCAAACACCTGGACGAAGGGGCTTTCCACCAGCCCGGCTTGCTGCCAGGGCACGATGGCCGACAGCACGAGAATGGCCAGCACGTAGAAAATCAGCACGCGGAACACCACGTTGCGCACGGCACGCGGGATGCTTTTCTCAGGATTTTCTGTTTCACCGGCGGCTACGCCCATGATCTCGCAGCCCTGGAAGGCGTAGACCACGGTCATCATCACCGCGAACACGGCGGAAATGCCGTTGGGGAACAGGCTGTCGCCCACCAGGTTGTTGAACATGGGAGCCGGTTCGCCACTGGCCAGCGGCAAACCACCGAAGATGGCGAGGATGCCAACCACGATGAAGCCGAGGATGGCGGCCACCTTGATCCCGGAGAACCAGTATTCGGCCTCGCCGAAGGCACGGGTGGTCAGGGCGTTGAGGGAGAACAGCACCGCCACGAACAGCGCCGACCAGTACCAGATGGGCACGTCGGGGAACCAGCGGCCCATCAGCATGCCGGCGGCGGTGAATTCCAGGCCCACCGTGGTGGCCCAGCTCATCCAGTAGACCCAGCCGATCATGAAGCCGGTGCCGGGGCCGATGTAACGCGTGGCGTGGGCCTGAAATGAGCCGGAGACCGGCATCTGTACCGAGAGCTCGCCCAGGCAGACCATCACCAGGTACATCAGCAGGCCAGCCACCAGATAGGCCAGCACGGCGCCGACCGGTCCGCCCTGGTTGATGATGACGCCGGATCCCATGAACAGGCCGGTGCCGATGACACCGCCCAGGGACAGCATGAAGATGTGCCGGCTTTTCAGCGAGCGGGTGAGCTGGACGCGATCATCAGTCATGGCGCACCTCCTGGGAGGCACAGCAGGCGAACAGGCACGAAAGGGAAGCTTTGCGGCGGGTCATTATTCTTGTCTCCAATAAGCCACGAAAACCGAGGTCGCGGGCGGCGAGGTCGTCGCCAAGCCCGCGGATACGGTTGAGGCCGATTATTGGAAGCCCTTGTAAGACGCCGTTGAACGTTGCGATCGAAGTTGTAAAAAGTCGTAAGGAAATTGTTCGATCTCAGGCGGAGGGGCGCAGTAGTTCGTCCAGCATGTCGCTGGAACGCTGCAGGATGCCCTCCAGTCGGGGTTGCAACACCGGCAGACTGGCCTGGTCTCCGCCCTGGGCCGCCGCTTCAAGCTCTCGCAGAACTGCTGCCAGGGCGCGGAAGCCGAGGGAATCGCTGCTGCCAGCCAGCCGGTGGGCCAGATGCTCGACCTCGGCGCAATCGCGGGCCTGCAATGCATCGAGCAGGCCGATGCGGTGATCGTCCAGCGTGCGCCGAAGCAGTTCCAGCAAACCCTGCAGCTTCTGTTCGCCAAGCAGGCCTCGGTGCGTCTGCAGCAGCTGGTTGTCCAGAAGTTCGTCGTCGCCTCCCGCAGGCTGCCCCTTTGCATCCCCGGCCAAGGCACGGCGCAGGTCCGCAAGCTTCAGGGGCTTGGCCAGAGCACCCTGCATGCCGGCGTCCAGGCAGCGGCGCACCAGGGTCGGCTGCAGACTGGCGGTGAAGGCGAGGATGCGGGTATCGCGATTGGCACCCCGGCCATCGCCGCGAATCAGCCGGCACAGCTCGATACCGCTCATGCCCGGCAGGTGCAGGTCGAGCAGGATCAGGTCGAATCGCTTCTGCCGGCACAGCGCCAGGGCCGGTTCGGCATCCTCGGCCAGGCTGGTGCGGTGGCCGTCGTGTTCCAGCAAGCCGGCCACCACTTCACGGTTGAGGGCGACATCTTCCACCACCAGCACGTCGAGAGCGTCTGCCAGGATCGGGGCGACCGGCTGCGGAGCCTGGCTGCTGACATCTTCCAGGGCGACCTCGAACCAGAAGCAGCTGCCCTCGCCTTCCACGCTTTCGACCCCAATGCGGCCGCCCATCAACTCCACCAGCCGCTTGCTGATGGCCAGCCCCAGGCCGGTGCCACCGTAACGCTGCGCCACCTCCTCGCTGGCCTGGGTGAAGCGCTCGAAGATCCGTGCCTGCACCTCCTGGGCGATGCCGATGCCATCGTCGCTGACACTGACGCGCAGACGCTGGGCCCCGGGCACTTCGTCCAGCAGCCGAACCTCCACAAGGATTTCCCCTTCCTCGGTGAACTTCACTGCGTTGGCCAACAGGTTGCTCAGCACCTGGCGCAGGAACTGCTCGGCGCCGCGACACTCGACGCGCACCCGCGGCTCGATGCGCGAGCGCAGGACGGTGCCGTTGGCGCTTGCCCTGGGTTCGAGCAGAGTGAGCACCTGTTCGAGCAGGGCTTTCAACGAGAAGTCCACGAGCTCGGGCCGGCTCTCACCTTCTTCGAGGCGAGCGAAGTAGAGCACTTCGTTGAGGATCGCCAGCAGCCCTTCGGCGGCTTTGTGCAGCGCTTCCAGGCGCTTGCCGTCGCGCTCGCCCAGAGCCGCGCCACGCAGCAGCTCGGCCATGCCGAGGATGCCGTTGAGCGGCGTGCGGATTTCGTGGCTCATCGTGGCGAGGAAGCGCGATTTGGCGAGGTTGGCCGCCTCAGCCTCTTCTTTGGCGCGCTGCAGGCTGGCGGTGCGCCGCTCGACCATGTTTTGCAGGGCGGTCCGGTCTTCCTCGCGACGCTGGATATCATCGAGGATTGCCCGGCGCATATCGTCCAGGGCCTGGGCCACCGTATCGATTTCGTCCACTCCCCTTCCCGGCCGTCGATTCAGACGCAACGCCTCGTGCCAATTACCCGTGGCGATGCCACGGGCAAAATCGGCCATCACTCGTAGATGGCGAGTGACCAGGCGGTGGAACAGCCAGGACAGCGCCACCGCCAGGCCGCAAAGAAACACGCCCATCCACGACAGGCTGGTCAGGCCGGTGGCATAGAGGCGTCGGTAAACCGCCCCCAGGTCAATGCTGATCTCCAGCTCACCGAGGTGGCGGGCTTTGCCGTCTGGCGGCAGGTAGGTGAGTTCGAAACGCTCGCGACGCAGCGGGCCGGCCAACTTGTCCGAACCCAGTTGCAGATCGAAGTCGGCGCTGCTCAAGCGCACCTGGGCGATATCCGGGAAATCCGCGAGGCCGCGCAACTGCATCTTCAGCTGTTCCTGGTTGAGGTCCCAAAGGCTGCGTTCGAAGCTTTCCAGGTAGCCGACCCGTATCAACTCCAGTCGCGCCTCGATGTCGCGCATTTCACGGCGGTATTCAAGGAGCAGCTGCACAGCGCTGGCCACCAGGGTAAAACACAGGCTGAACAGCAGGATGAACAGCAGCAGGCGGCGCAGCAGACCGCTAGGGAGCTTCACGCCGTTCATTCGCGCGGCTCCGGTTGAACGATCATGTCGCGGTAGGTGGCTTCACTTTCCCCGAGCCAGCGCTCGATCTCGCCGCTGTCGGTCAGGCGCTGCAGCTCCCGGTCGATCTCCGCCATCCGCGCTGCCAGGGGTGAGCGACGCGAGACGGCCAGGCGCAGATGGTCCACCGCCAGGGCCAGGGGCAAGGCGCGGATATCACCACCACCCTGCAAGTACTCGACATAGAGAAGACCAGTGCGACGTTCGTGGGCGATGAAATCGATGCGGCCACGGATCAGCTTGCCGAAATTCTGCTTGCTGTCCGAGACCCACTCGATATTGCCGGCTCGGGCCACCGCCTCGTCGAAAGCCTCGCCATAGCTCTCGCCGAACAGTAGCCCGCCGCGATAACGCGTCAGGTCTTGTATCCGCTCGACCTTGAGCGGATGCCGACGGTTGTAGAAGACCGTCACCTCCTCCCGCAGCACCGGCACCTGGGCAAACGCCAGGTACTGCTCGCGCTCTGGGGTCCGATAGGCCAGCACCGCATCGACCCGCCCTTCAGCAGCATCCAGCAGGCAGCGCTTCCAGTTGCCCAGTACAACCATTTCCGCGTCCAGCCCAAGGCTGGCGAACACTGCCTGCACCACGCGTGGGGCAATGCCACGCATATGCTTGCCGTCGCTCCAGGAGATTGGCGGGTACACCGGGTGGTCGCAGTAGCGCACCGGCTCGGCGGCGTTCGCCGTGCAGCCGAGCAGGAGGATGGCCAGCAACCAGAGGCGCGCCATGACTTCAGGCAACGGAGGCCGTGGCGGTGAACAGGTAGCCCGCGCCGTGGATGGTGATGATCAGCTGCGGCTCGGCAGGATCGTCACGCAGCTTGCGCCGCAGGCGCCCCACCAGCACGTCGATGGAGCGGTCATTGGGCAGCCACTCGCGATTGCGGATCTGGTCCATCAGCTGGTCGCGACTCAAGGTGTGCCCGGCGTTACGCAGGAAGACGCTGAGCAGCTGGAATTCGCCATGGGTGAGCAACGTCTCGCTGCCCTCATGGTCAATCAGGCGGCGGCGGTCGATGTCCAGCACCCAGTCGGCGAAGCGTTTGAGCTGGCCTCCTGCGGCCACGGCTGCTGGCGCAGGCTGCTGGAAATGACGCACCCGGCGCACCAGGTTCTTGGCGCGAGACACCAGTTCCCGGGGATTGAACGGTTTGATCACGTATTCATCGGCACCGCACTCGAGGCCGACGATGCGGTCGATGTCGTCATTGCGGCCGGTGATCAGAATGATCCCCACTTCCGAGCGCACGCGCAGTTCTCGGGTCAGGGTCAGGCCATCCTTGCCAGGCAGGCGGATGTCCAGCAAGACCAGGTCGACCGGGCTTTCCGCCAGGCACGCTTCGGCATCTTCTGCCGTGCTGGCGCAACGGACGTCATAACCTTCCTGGCCGAGATAGGAGTGGAGCAGTTCACGAATCAGCGGATCGTCGTCAACGATCAGCACACTGGGAGCCATCAATGTTGCCCTCCGCCTCCGAATAGGGGCGCTTTTATTGTTCTGGACGACGCAAGGAGCAGCAGGTTACCCACACTTGAACGACCGATCAACGACCTCCGACAGGACGCAGGAAACGCTGCATGCCGCCCGCCAGCAACCCATCCACCCATGCTTCGCAAATCTGCACGCCCTGCGCTGGTGTGAAGGTTTGCGGATTCAGCCCGGACTCCAGCCAGAGGCCGTCGAGCAAGGCGCTCAAGCTGATGGCCGCGAGGTCCGCATCGAAGCCCTGCCAACTCTGCTCGGCTGCCAGGTCGGTCAGCACGCTGGCCAGGATGGCGCGGTACTCGCCATAAGATTGGTCATGGGCCTGGTTGATCGCCTCGGCCGTCTTCACCGCGCCCCAGAATGCCAGCCAGGCATCCAGCAGTTGCGGGTCCAGCACCTCGGCGGAAAAGGACGCGCGAAAGAATGCCGATAGCCGCTCCCGGGCATTGGGTGCCGCCCGATCGATGGCCTCGCGCAGCTGCGCCATCACCCGACCGGTAACTGCCAGGTAAGCCTCGGCCACCAGTTCGTCCTTGCCCGAATAGTGGTGGTTGATCAGACCGACCGAAACCCCGGCCTCGGCACAGATCTTGCGGATCGAGGCGCCCTGGAAGCCATGCTGCTTCAGGCAGGCCAGGGTCGCGTCGATCAGGTGAGCCTTGCGCAGCTCTGGGTCCAGTCGGGAAAAACGTGCTTCCTGAGTCATGCCGACAGCTCCTGATGTGTTCCGGCGAATTTGAACGAATGTACAGCAACAATCCAGCCCCACCTACCCGTTCGGGGTATGGCCGCCAACCGCCTGGTACCGGAGAGTGGTTCCAGGCCCCGATAACTACAACACAGGTGGAACCGACATGCGCAAGACCCTGGTAGCAGCACTCGGCACGACACTGGCGTTGTTGCCCGCCTTGAGCCCGGCGGACGATGGCAAGACCCTGCGGCTGTACAACTGGTCGGACTATATCGGCGAAAACACCCTGGCCGACTTTGAAAAAGCCACCGGCATCAAAGTCACCTACGACACCTTCGATTCCTACGAGACCGTCCAGGGCAAGCTGCTGCCAGGGCGTTCTGGCTATGACCTGGTGGTGCTCAACGCCGCTCTGGTACCGCCGCTGCTCAAGGCTGGCGTATTCCAGCCGCTGGACAAGAGCCGCCTGCCCAGCTGGGGTAACCTGGACCCGCAGGTGCTGGCCAGCCTGGAAAGCTTCGATCCGGGCGTCACTTATTCAGCCCCCTACACCTGGGGCAGCAATGGCATCACCTACAACGTCGAGATGATCAAGGCGCGCATGCCCGACGCGCCGATCGGCTCGCTGGCGATGATCTTCGATCCCAAGGTGGTGTCACGCTTCGCCGACTGCGGCGTGACCCTGATCGACTCGCCCACCGACGTGCTGCCGCTGGCCCTCGCTTACCTGGGGCGCGACCCCAACAGCGTCGAACCGGCGGATTTGAAGGCCGCGCAGGACCTGCTGCTCGCCGTGCGCCCGTACATCCGCAAGTTCGACTCGATGAGTTACCTGAACGGCCTGGCCAATGGCGATCAGTGCATCGCCATGACCTGGTCAGGTGACTACGCCACCGCGCAGGCCAGGGCCGAGGAAGCCGGCGCCAAGGTCAAGCTGGATTACTTCATTCCCAAGGAAGGCTCGCTGATCTGGTTCGATGACTTCTATATCCCCAAGGACGCGCCAAACGTGGCTAACGCCCACACGTTCATCGAGTACCTGCTGCAACCCAAGGTGATCGCCGAAGTCACCAACTACATCCGCTACCCGAACAGCAACCAGGCCGCTACCGCACTGGTGGACGCCGAAGTCCGCAACGACCCGGCGATCTACCCGGACACCGCTACTCGCGCCCGACTGTTCGTCCAGAAGACGCATTCGCCCAAGAGCATGCGACTGATCACCCGCACCTGGAACACGGTGAAGACCGGCAAGTGAGTCGGCACCGTTCCCCCTCTCTCGTAAATGTCAGAGGGGACTCTCCACGCCGCATACGTACGACCCGAGGTAAATGAAAATGGCCATCCCAAATCCAGCATATTTTGCGCAGTTCAATGATGAAGAACTGGTCGCAGCCGACAAAGCGCATTACATGCACGGCTACCACATCTTCGACGACCATCGCGAAAACGGCTCACTGAATATTGCCGCCGGTGAAGGCGCCTATATCTATGACACGGCCGGCAATCGTTACCTCGATGCGGTGGGCGGCATGTGGTGCACCAACATCGGCCTGGGCCGCGAAGAGATGGCCGAGGCCATCGCCGAGCAGGTACGCCAGCTCGCTTACTCCAACCCCTTCTGCGACATGGCGAATGTCAAGGCCATCGAGCTGTGCGAGAAGCTCGCGGAACTCGCACCGGGCGATCTGGACCATGTGTTCCTCACCACCGGCGGCTCGACGGCAGTCGACACCGCCTACCGGCTGATCCAGTACTACCAGAACTGCCGCGGGTTACCTGCGAAGAAACACGTCATCACCCGCATCAACGCCTACCACGGATCCACCTTCCTGACCATGTCGCTGGGTGGCAAGGCGGCGGACCGCCCGGCCGAGTTCGACTTCCTCAAGGATCACATCCACCACATTTCCTGCCCCAACCCCTACCGCGCACCGGAGGGTATGGACCAGGCGCAGTTCCTTGACTTTCTGGTGAACGAGTTCGAAGACAAGATTCTGACGCTTGGTGCCGATCGAGTCGCGGCGTTCTTCGCCGAACCGATCATGGGCTCGGGCGGCGTGATCATCCCGCCCGCCGGCTACCACAAACGCATGTGGGAAGTCTGCCAGCGACATGACGTGCTCTACGTCTCGGACGAGGTGGTTACCTCTTTCGGCCGCCTGGGAGCATTCTTCGCCTCTGAGGACGTATTCGGCGTGCAGCCGGACATCATCACCACCGCCAAGGGCCTGACCTCGGGCTACCTGCCTCTGGGGGCATGCATTTTCTCCGACCGTATCTGGCAGGTGATTGGCGAGGCGGGCAAGGGGCGCTGCTTCAGCCACGGTTTCACCTACAGCGGGCACCCAGTTAGCTGCGTCAGTGCACTGAAGAACATCGAGATCATCCAGCGCGAGAATCTGCTGGCCCATGTCGAGGACGTTGGCGCCTACCTGGAGGAGCGCCTGCAAAGCCTCACCAGTCTGCCGCTGGTGGGCAGCGTGCGCTGCAAGAAGCTGATGGCCTGCGTTGAATTCGTGGCCGACAAGGCGAGCAAGGCGCTGTTCCCGGATGAGCTGAACATTGGCGAGCAAATCCACCTGCGCGCACAGAAGCGTGGCCTGCTGGTCCGGCCCATCGTGCACCTGAACGTGATGTCACCACCGCTTACCATCACCCACGCTCAAGTGGATGAGATCGTCGAAACCTTGCGGGTGGCGATCCTCGAGACGGCTGCTGATCTGCAGCGCAGTGGCCAGTACGCGGGCAACTGATGCGCAGCCTGGGCCTTTTGCAGACGCCCGGCAGCCCCAGTAGACTGCCGGGCATGGCCGACTCCTCAGCACAAACCGCAACCACCCTCCCCGCCACCTCCCTGCATGCCTGGCATACAGGGCTGGCGCGGGCCATGGCCAGCGTCGCCGAACCCGGCTTCGGCGAGCGATTGGCCGAGGCGCTGAATTGCCTGGTGCCGATCGAATCGGTCCTGCTCGGTCTGGAATGCAAAGGTCTGGCACCGCGGCCGTTGTACCAGCGCGGCATTCCCACCGAGTACCGCGAACCCCTGATCGAACGTTACTACGCACGCGGATACATGCTGGACCCGTTCTGCCTCGCGCTTGAAAGCGGCCTCGCCGAGGGCTTCTACCCGCTTTCGGAGATTGCCCCGGACGACTTCTTCAACAGCGAGTACTACAAGACCTACTACCTCAAGTGCGGCTCGGTGGAGGACAGCCACTACATCGTCGACCTGGGCGGCCAGCGCAAGGTTTCGCTCTGCGTCTACCAGGGGCTCAGCGGCGCGCGCTTCACCCCGGCCGAGCTGGAACTGCTGCGCGCGGCACAACCCATGGTGCGCGAGTTGATCCGGCAGTTCGACGAGCGCGGTGGCCTGGCCCGCTGCCTGTCCAACGCCGGCCCATCATCCTTGCACTCAGGCCCACCTGCGGCACTCAACCAGCAGATCAGGGACGCTTTCATGAACTTCGGCAGCGAGGTGCTTACCGAGCGCGAGCGGGAAGTCGCCCACCTGATGCTGCGCGGCCACTCGGCCAAATCCAGCGCCAGGGTGCTGGAAATCTCCCCCGAGACGGTGCGCATGCACCGCAAGAATCTCTACACCAAGCTGGACATTGGCTCCCAGGCGGAACTCTTCGCCCTATTCATCGACTGGCTGACCCGCTGAGAAACCTTCAGTCAGATACCCGGTAAGGAACGCCATCCTTTGACTAGGCTTGAGCAGGTTCTCAACCATCCAAGGAGACCCGCCATGCCCATCGAAAAAGCCCTGTACCGCGCGTACGCCGAAGCCTATGGCGGTCGAGAAGGCCGTGCCGTGTCGTCGGACGGCGTGCTGGATGTCAAGCTGACCACCCCGAAGGAGCTGGGAGGGCCAGGTGGTGATGGCACCAACCCCGAGCAGCTCTTCGCCGCCGGCTATTCGGCCTGCTTCCTCGGGGCCCTCAAGTTCGTTGCAGGCCGGGAGAAGGTCGCCCTCTCAGAGGACTCTTATATAGAAGGGATCGTCGGAATCGGTACCCTGCCCACCGGATTCGGCATCGAGGTCGAACTGAAGATTTCGCTGCCCGGGCTGGATCGCCAAGCGGCCAAAGACCTGGTCGACAAGGCGCATATCGTTTGCCCGTACTCGAACGCGACCCGCGGCAATATCAACGTAACCTTGACACTGGTGTAGGAACGAGGGGGACGCCGAGTCCTTGCTCGCGAACGGATGAGCCAGGGTCGTTCGCCAGCAAGCTGGCTCATACAATGGTATGCAACGAAGAAGGGAGGCCACTGGCCTCCCTCGCTTCACTTGACCTTGTAGATGATCCCCGGACTGCACTGGACCATCTGGTAAAGGTCAGGCAATCCGTTGAGTGCCTCGGACGCACCGAGAAACAGGTAACCGCCAGGCTTCAGGGTGGCGTGGATGCGCGTCAGGATGTCCCGCTTCACCTCGGCCGAGAAGTAGATCAGCACGTTACGGCAGAACACGATGTCGAATTTGCCGAGGGCCGCATAGCTGTCCAGCAGGTTCAACGGGCGGAACTCCACGCGGCTGCGGATCGCCGGCTTGACCGCCCAGCGCCCCGGCGCCTTCTGGTCGAAGTAACGAACCAGCCGTTCCTGGGACAAGCCGCGCCCCATGGCCAAGCTGTCATATTCGCCGGCACGGCAGGCTGTGAGCATCGAACTTGACAAGTCCGTTGCAACGATCTGAGCACCGGCCCTGAGTTGCCCCAGACTGCTCCGCTCGAACTCGTCGATCGCCATGGAAATGGAAAAAGGTTCCTGACCGGAGGAGCTCGCTGCCGACCAGATACGCAGGCGCTGGTTCGGGTTGGCCTTGAGCAACTCTGGCAGCACCCTCCCCTTCAGCACATCGAACGGATAGGTGTCGCGAAACCAGAGCGTTTCATTGGTCGTCATGGCATCGACAACCTGTTCACGCAGACCGCCGCGCGACACGCCCTGGACGCGCTGGACCAGTTCGCCCAGGGTCTTGATGCCATTCTGCTCCATCAACTTGTTAAGCCGGCTGGAAACCAGATACTGCTTGTTGCTGCCCAGCAGAATGCCGCAGGTCTTTTCCAGGAATACCCGGAACTGCTCGAAATCCACATTGCCTGAAGACACTAAGGGCGCCTCACCGATCTATTTCCATGCCAGGGAGCCGCTGCTCAGCTCCCATCCATAACCTTGATGCGCTCGACGACGCGGGAAGCCAGGTCGTCAGGCTTGAACTTGGCAAGAAAGTCGTCCGCCCCCACCTTTTTCACCATCGCCTGGTTGAACACACCGGAAAGCGAAGTATGCAGGAGGATATGCAACTTCTGCATGCGTGGATCGTTGCGGATCTCCGCCGTCAGTGTGTAACCATCCATCTCCGGCATCTCGATGTCGGAAATCATCATCAACAGCTCGTCCTCTGGCGCCCTGCCCTCCTCGACCAACTCACGCAGGTAGTTATAGGCCTGGCGACCATCGTTGAGCGCCTTGACTTCGACCCCGACTGTTTCCAGGCATCGCACCACCTGCTTGCGCGCCACCGAGGAGTCGTCAACGATCAGCACCCGCTTGCTGAGGGCCTTGCTTTGGGTCTCGACATCCACGACCCCTTCGGACACTACCTCCGAAGTCGGTGCGACCTCGGCGAGGATCTTTTCGACGTCAATGATCTCCACCAGTTGCTTGTCGACTCGGGTCACCGCAGTCAGGTAGTGATCGCGGCCGGCTCCCTTGGGTGGCGGATGGATTTCTTCCCAGTTCATGTTGACGATGCGCTCGACCGAACGCACCAGGAACCCCTGAACCTTGGTGTTGTATTCCGTAATGATGACGAAGCTGTTCTTCAGGTCATCCAGGCTTCTTCGCCCGGTCGCCAGGGACAGGTCGAGAATCGGAATGGTCCCCCCACGGATATTCGCGACCCCGCGCACCACCGGACTGGACTTGGGCATCACGGTGAGCCGAGGGCACTGAAGGACCTCCTTCACCTTGAATACGTTGATCCCGTAGAGCTGAGAACCGTCAAGACGGAACAGCAGCAGCTCCAGGCGGTTCTGCCCGACCAGTTGGGTACGCTGGTTAACCGAATCCAAAACGCCGGCCATGACCAGACTCCTCCTGCAGGTCTATGAATCTGTCGTCTTAGCCTGTCAGGCGGCACGAGCCTTGCTTCTCAGTGCGCATGAACGCTTCGACGACGCTTTTCCGACACTTGATATCAAAATGCCGCAACTTGTTTGCGAGCGTTGTACCCGCTTTGTGCTGTCTCGGCTACAGCCCGGTATCGAGTGCAACCATGACGTCGCCTGAAGAGCTTATCGGCGTGACCCAGGGGTTTCTTGAGGCGACAGTCGAGGATTATTTGCAGCGCAGCAGCATCCAGGGCCGCTACGAAATCCAGGTCAATCGACTGGACCCGCGGCTACGCCTGCCTCTCTGCGACAAAGAGTTGACTGCACGTCTGGAAAGCCCGTCAAAGCCGCTTGGGCGCGTCACCGTCCGGCTTCGCTGCGATGGCAACACACCCTGGACCGTATTCGTGCCCGGCCAGGTCAGGCTGTTCCGCGAGGTCGTGGTGGTGACTCGCCCTCTGCGACGTGACACCATGATCGCGCCTGAGGACGTGGCCCTCGCCGAGCGCGATGTAGGCCCCTTGAGCCAGGGCTTCCTTACGAACAGTTCTCAGGTGATGGGCCAGAAGACCACCCGCGCGCTCCTGCCTGACCAGGTATTGGCACCAATCCACTTGCAGATGGCTGAAGTCGTGAGCAAAGGCGACCAGGTGGTGATCAGCGCCAGAATCTCGGCGATCAACGTGCGGATGCCTGGAGAAGCCTTGTCGAACGGAGCTCCAGGAGAACAGATCCGCGTACGCAACCTGAGTTCGGGGCGCGTAGTCAAAGCCCGGGTCCAGGGTCCCGGCCAGGTCCAGGTGGATATGTAGGCATGATTGACATGACGCTCCAGAACAGACGTTTCCTACACTCTGCTTGTCTGAAATTTTTTTCTAAAGTTAGCCCGGACAAGGCCGATAACACGGTAAGCGTCCAATTAGCGTCCGAGGTTCAACATCATGGTCATTGATTTCAATCGGCCCAACAACGGCCCAACCCCCGCCAGCACGGCACGTACCAGTTCCGCACAAGCCGGCGGCAAGGGTGAAGCGGTCACGGGCAACCTGCCTGCTGCTGCGCAAACAGTCAGCGAACAGCCCCAGACTGCGGGCAGCGGTGAATCCGTGAAACTGAGCAGCGACGCTCAAATGTTGCAGCAAGCAGGCGAGAAGCTGCGCGACCTGCCCGCCGTGGACAAGGAGCGTATTGAAAAGCTCAAGCAGGCCATTGCCGACGGCTCTTACCAGGTCGATAGCAAGCGCGTGGCCAGCAAACTGCTGAACTTCGAATCCCAGCGCTAGTCCTCGGGCTGCGCTGGGGACCTTGGACGCCCGGTTCCCAGAGCAAGCAATGCAAGACACCAACCTGCTAGACCTGTTCAACCAAGATATCGACCACGCCAAGCGACTGCTTGAGCTGATGGACGAAGAATTCCAGGCACTTGGCGAACGAGACCTGACGCGCCTGGAAAGCCTCATCGCCGAGAAGCAGCCCCTCCTCGCCCAACTTGATCAGCATGGCCGCCAGCGCAGTCAGTTGTTGGTCAACCTTCGACTCAGCACTGACCGGGCCGGGCTGGAGCAACTCGCCAATGCCTCCCCCCGTGGAGCCGAACTGTTGGCCCGAAGTGACGAACTCGGCCAGTTGCTCGAGCACTGTCAAAGCGCCAACCAGCGCAATGGGCGCCTGATTCGAGCCAATCAGACATCGGTAGGCAGCATGCTTGGAATCCTACGGGGCGGCGAGACGCCAAGCCTCTATGACAGCCGCGGCACTACCGCTAGAATCGGCCACCAGCGCCCGCTCAGCCAGGCCTGACCCCAACTACAAGAAGAGTGTGAGACCTGTGGGCATGGAGCCCGGCTCACACCAAACCTTGCGTGTAGAGAGAGCCGGACCGTGTCCAACCTATTCACCGAGCAAAACGGCCCGCAACCACCGAAGATCCTCAAGGCTCCGGTGGAGATCCAGGCAAATCTTCGCCTTCTGCAGCAACATCACGACCCTCTGATCATTACCTTCCACGACCGCAATCAACGCTTCCAGAGTTACCTGGTCGAAGTCGACCGTGATCGCGGCCTGATTGCCCTCGACGAGATGATCCCGAATGATGGCGAGCGTTTCCTGAGGAACGGCGAAACCTTCCGCATCGAGGGTTTCCGTGAAGGTGTCAGGATTGCCTGGGAGTCCCTCCAGACAGTCGAGATCGGTGAACTGGACGGCGCACGTTGCTATTGGTGCGCCTTCCCTCAGGAAGTGATCTACCACCAGCGCCGTAATGCTTTCCGAGCTGCCCTCAAGCAGTCGCAACTGGTAGCTGTCGAACTGGATGGAAACAAGATTTCAGCCGCCCTTCAGGGACAGATGCTGGATATTTCCGCCACCGGCTGCAAACTGCGCTTTGAAGGCGACCAGAGCACTCGGCTCCAACCCGGCCAACTTTACGAGCGCTTCACAGCGAAGCTGCCCTTCGGCGCAGTGACAACGACAATCGAGTTGCGCCATGTGCACTACGAGGAGAAGTTGGGAGTGAGTTTCGCTGGCGTTCGCTTCCATGACATGAGCGGCCTGGTGCAACGCCAGGTGGAGCGCTTCGTTTACCAGTTACAACGCGAAGCCCGGCGCTTCGAAAAGGACGAACTGTTCTAGGTCGCCCCCAATTTGTACCCCAGCCGCGCCAGCCGCGGCAGGTGCTCGGGGCAATCAACCATCCACACCGTCGGCAGCAGGCCATGCTGCCAATCCAGCTGCTGCAAGCGCTCACAGGTCAGCGCCAGCACTTGGTTGCTGCCCCAGGGAATGGATTCGAACAGACGCGGATCCACCCGGCGCAAGCCTAGGAGGACATAGCGGCCATCCTCGGTAGGTCCGAGCACAGCCTGGCATTCGACCAGGGCCTCACAGGCCTCAGCGAGATAATTGGCATCCAGGATCGGACAGAAATGGTCGATCAGCACCACGGCGTCGTTCTCTGCCAGGCCGAGGGCGGCGATGCGCCTCATACGCTCCCCTAGGTCTCCGACCGGCTGTCCTACCACCATCCAGTCGTTTTCTTCGGCCAACGCCTCAAGGCTCTCGTCCGGCCCATCTTCGAACCAGAAGATGCGCTCGCTGAAGCCCATCGGTGGTAGGTTGAGCACCCGTGCAACCAGTTGCCGCTGCAAACGGAGAGCCCCCTCTTCGCCCAAGGCGGGAACCAGTCGGGATTCAAGTCCGCCGGCCTGTGGTGATCGGGCCAGCAAGTGCAGGGAGATGCTCAGATTCACGGCCACGGTCCTCCTTGAAGTCCCGAGGCGAACCTCGGGCTTTAAAGCTCAGGTACCTACTGTCGCCGATGATTGGTCAAAAGCAGGATGGCGCTGGGCCACTATTTCACCTGCGGCTGTTCCCCCGTTTCAGTTGCCGGAGCATCACCCGATGGCTGGGCATCCCCCGATTGCATCTGATCATGGATCGACTTTTCATCCACCCGCGGGTCAAGCGCCGCGACCAGGGGCGAACTGGTCATGTTGTCCGGGGTGGGCACATGGTGAAGTGGCGCCTCGTCGACCCGGTGCAGGCCGGTAACCGCATCCGGTCGCACCCTGAGGACCAGGACTGCCGCGCAGAAGCAGACAAAGGCATAGAGCATGTTCGGCCCGAGCAGCTTCATGAGGGCGCCAGTAAGCAACGGACCGACACTTGCCCCCACGCCAAAGGTGATCAGCAGCATGGCCGTCAGGGAGACGCGGCGGTCAGCCTCGATATGGTCATTCGAAAAGGCCACTGCCAGCGGGTAGAGGCTGAACTGCAGCAGACAAACCAGGAAGCCCACGGGGAACAGCACTTCCAGCGGTGCCTGCGGCATGATCGCCAGGGGCAAGGCCGCGAGAGCCAGCAGCGCAGCCGTGCTGCGGATCAGTACCGCCCGGTCGTGCCGATCCGACAACCAGCCCAGCGGCCACTGGACCAGTAGGCCGGCCAGGATGCAACTACCCATGAACAGACCGACCTGGTTGGTGGGCATCCCTTGCGACGAGGCATAGAGCGGCGCGAGGCCATAGAACGAGCCGATGACCAGTCCGGAGACCAGCACCGTCGTCATGGACTGCGGCACCCGCTTGATGAAGAAGCGCGGTTCCAGCGGGGCCGGGTGTAAAGGCGCCGGGTGGATCTTGCGAGTGACGGCCACTGGCACCAGGCACAGCGCAAAGCACATCGCCACCAGCATCAACAACTCTGGACCCAGCCCCGGGTGCAGTACCAGCACCAACTGTCCCAGGACCAACCCCAGGTAGGAGGCGACCATATAGCCGGCGAAGACCTGGCCCCGCTGGCTGGCATCCGCCTGTTCAGTGAGCCAGCTTTCGATGACCATGTACTGGCACATCATGCCCAGGCCCACCAACATCCGCATGACCAGCCAGGCAGGAAGCAGGCTGGTCAGGCCGTGACCGAGCACGGCCGCAGTCACTACGCCGGCGCATGCCACATAGGCGCGTATGTGGCCGACCCTCGCGATCAGCCGGTGTCCCAGCTTGCCGCCGATGACCAGGCCGAAATAGTTCGCCGCCATCAACGCGCCGACCCAGAGTCCATCCACCTTGTCGGCGGCCAGGCGCAGACCGAGGTAGGTGCTGAGCAAGCCGGAGCCGATCAGCATCAACAGGGTGGCAAAATACAATGCGCGGAAAGATTTCCAGATTCGATGCATCGGCGCTCCAGGCGGCTCCTTGTACTAGAGGGGCCGCCATTTCGGTGGCCCTGCGGATAATCAGACCTGGGAGGCGAGGATGCGCCGCTCCCAGGGCGTGATTTCATCGAAGAAGCTGCTGAGCTCCATCGTCTTGGTAGCAATGTAGCCTTCGATGAACTCCTTGCCGAACAGTTCTCGCGCCAAATCACTACGTTTCAGACGTTCGAGAGCGGCATGCAAGGTACAGGGCAGCAACAAAGAATCCGGTGCCTCGAATTCACCTTGGATCGGCTCGCTGGGCTGCAGTCGCTGCTCCAGGCCGTACAGGCCCGCAGCGAGGCTTGCGGCAATGGCCAGGTAGGGGTTGGCGTCCGCACCCGGCAGGCGGTTCTCGACCCGGCGGGCGACAGGAGCACTGGCGGGAACACGCAGGCCAGCCGCACGGTTGTCGTGGGACCAGCAGGCATTGTTCGGCGATGCGTAGGGGTGGCAAAGGCGCTGGTAGGAGTTCACGTTGGGTGCGAAAAGTGCCGTGAGATCCGCCATGGCTGCCTGCTGGCCACCGATGAAATGGGAGAAAGCCTCAGTAGGCACGCCATCTTCAGCCGTGAAGATGTTCCGGCCGCTTTCGCTCTCCACGATGCTCTGGTGGATATGCATCGAACTGCCCGGCGTGTGGGCCAATGGCTTGGCCATGCACACCACAGTAATGCCATGCTTGAGCGCCACCTCCTTGAGCAGGTGCTTGAAGAGGAAAGTCTGGTCGGCCAGCAACAGCGGATCACCATGCAGGAAATTGATCTCGAACTGGCTCACTCCCATTTCGTGCATGAAGGTGTCACGCGGCAGCCCCAGAACCTCCATGCAGCGATAGACCTCCTCGAAGAACGGGCGCAGGCCATTGCTCGAGGACACACTGAATGCGGAGCAGCCCGTTTCGCGACGCCCATCCAAGCCCTCCGGTGGCAGGAAGGGTTGCTGCGGATCGGGGTTGGGAGCGAATACGAAAAACTCCAGCTCGGTGGCGACTACCGGTTGCCAGCCATGCTCGGCGTAACGCTCGACCACCTTGCGCAGCAGGCCACGAGTCGACAGCCCAGACGGTCGGCCATCCAGTTCCTGAGCATCGCAAATGGCCAGTGCTCGCGGCTGCTCGCTCCAGGGCACGCGGTGGATCTGGCCGGGTTCGGCGACCAGGGCCAGGTCACCATCGTCGCTCCCGTAGAAGCGGGCCGGCGGATAGCCACCCATGATGCATTGCAGAAGCACACCGCGCGCCAGCTGAAGGCGACGCCCGGAGAGAAAACCCTCGCCGGTCATGACTTTGCCTCGCATCACACCGTTCAGATCAGGGGTGACACACTCGACTTCTTCGATGCCGGCCAAACGCTCTTCAAGCGGGCTGCGGACTTGGGTAGCCATGGTTATTGTCCTTGTGCACTACAACCGCTCCTCGTGGCGGCTTGTACAAAATACGCACCAGGCGTTCGAAATATCAAGCACTGCAAAGAGCCAACTGAAGCCGGTAAAACCTCCCGACTTTGCACCCATGGCGTTATAGGAGTCGCCGGCAGATTGCAGGCGCATCAAACGCAAGGAGGGCCACGGTGCCAAGCACCATGACCCTCGAGGTTGCCTCCTGTTATGACGCCAGCGTCTCAACCCGCCAGGATGAAATCCGTCTGGGTAACCGCTGTCGAGTCCGCCACCCCCACCAGGGTGATGCTATTGGTGCCGATGGTGACCACGGTGCTGCCGGCTACTCCTGCGACGCCCACATTGGCGCCGAAGGTGGCCGCCGTGATCCCCAGGTTCTCGATATTGAGCCGGTCCTGTCCACCCACCGGATTGACGTCGAAGTCCGCGATCATGTCCTGGCCGAAGCCCGCACCGAACACGAAGATATCGTTGCCAGCGCCGCCGACCATGTAGTCGTTGCCGGTCATGCCGAAGATCGCGTCATGCCCCGCCCCGCCGACGATGGTGTTGTCCAGCGCGTTGCCCATGCCCACGTCGAAGTTGCCGGCGCCGCCGAAGAACAGCCCTTCGAGGTTCGCCCCCAACTCGAACACCGAGAGCGAGGTCGACACCGAGTCGATCCCGGCGCCGGCCAGCTCCAGGACCACATCCCCGGCCTCGGTCATCTCGTACATGTCGTTGCCCTGGCCGCCGGCCATGGTGTCGTTGCCCGCCCCCCCGATCAGCACATCATTGCCTGCACCGCTGACGAGGACGTTGTTCAGCGCATTGCCGATACCGGTGAAGTTGCCGCTGCCGCCGTAGAACAGCCCCTCGAGGTTCGGCCCGAGGACATAGGTCAGCAGCGAGGTCGACACCGTGTCATGCCCGGCTCCGCTCAGTTCGTTCACCACATCCCCGGCGTCGGTGACTTCATAGACATCGTTGCCCAGACCGCCGCTCATGGTGTCGGCTCCGCCACCGCCGATCAGCACGTCGTTGCCGCTACCGCCCACCAGGGTGTTGTTCAGCGCATTACCGCGGCCCGTGAAGTTGCCAGTACCGTCGTAGATCAGGTTCTCGATATTGGCCCCCAGCGTGTAGCTGGCCAAGGTCGTTACCAACGAATCCTGTCCGCCGCCGGCCGCTTCGATCACCACATCCCCGACGTTGTCGACGTTGTAGGCGTCATTACCCTGGCCGCCGGCCAAGGTATCGGCCCCGGCACCGCCGATCAGCACATCATTGCCGGCGCCGCCCACGATGACGTTGTTCAGCGCATTGCCGGTGCCGACGAAGTTGCCGCTGCCGCCGAAGAACAGCCCTTCGACGTTAGCCCCCAGGGTGTAGCTGCCGAGCGAGGTCGACACCGTGTCATGCCCGGCACTGCCCGCTTCGACCACCACATCCCCGGCGTCGGTGACTTCATAGATGTCGTTGCCCAGACCGCCAATCATCGCATCGGCCCCGGCCCCGCCCATCATCACGTCGTCGCCGCCATCACCGTTGAGGGTGTCGTCGCCCAGCCCCCCGAGCAGCGTGTCGTTGCCGTCGAGGGCATTGATCAGGTCGGCGCCGATGGTGCCGATCAGGTTGTCAACACCTGGCGTGCCAACGATCAGGGCGCCGACTACCGCGGTGGTGGCAGAGGTGCGTGAGGTCGTAGTGCCGAAATCATCGGTGAAGGTGGCGATGACCCGCAGTTGCTGGCCGACCTGGGTCGCGGTCGGCGTGAAGCCACGGTTGGTCGCCCCGGCGATGTTGGTGAAGGTGACGCCATCGCTCGAGGACTGCCACTGGTAGGTGAAGATCGCGGTGGTGAGGCCATCCGGATCGTCGATGGTACCGGGCGAGGCCGCCAGCGACAGCGACTGGGTCGGCGACATGTCGCTGATCGCCGGTTCTCCAGTGGTCGCATCCGGGGCCGGATCAGCCAGAACCGCAGCGGTCGGGGCCGAGAACGCGGTTTCCAGCACGCCATTGGCGTCCTTGTAGATCGCCTTGAGTCGCAACTGCAGGCCGACCAGGTCAGCCGTGACCCGGAAGGTCGGTCCGGCGGCCACATCCAGTTCACCGCCTGCGGTCAGCGTCGTGATGTCGACGAAGACACCGTCGCCGGTGTCCACCTGCCAGTAATAGGCCACCTGGCCGGTGATGATACCGCCGGGGTTGTCCGGATCGGTGAGCCCGCCAATCGAAGCCTTCATCAGGGTGCCGACTTCTGGCGTGGTGTCATTGACGGACAACAAGCCTTCCGGACCGCTGTTGTTGCCAGGCGCGACCAAGAGAACATCGTTGGCGAATTGCAGCCGCTCGATATTGGTCAGGCGGTCGACACCGTCCGAGCCCACCAGGTCGGTCACGGTGAGGGAACCATCGTCATTGATGACGATGTCGTACTGCTCCACGTTGCCGCTGTAGACGGCTGTGTCAAAGCCGAGCCCGTTCCCGTCCATGATCTCGCGTACGATCACCAGCTGTCCCGGGTTGTAGGTGCCGTTGACCATGAACGGCGCCAGGTCCGTCAGGTTGTTGAAGCTGGCGATTTCGCCTCCGGTGCCATCGACATTGGCACGCACGCTGATGCGCACGTTCAGCCACTTGTCACCATCCATCAGGTCGTCACCGCCGCCGCCCAAAAGCATGTCGCTGCCGTCACCGCCCAGGATGATGTTGCCGCTGCCGAATGACGTTACACCTGCTCCCAGAAACTCCTGCAGACCGGCGATCAGGCTGATATGGGTCAGCACGCTGCCATAGGCGCCCGACGTGGCGATCAAGGTCGCATCGGCATCGTCGCCGCGGAGGATGTCGCTGAACGCAGAGCCGGACACCCCTTCAGTCGACTCGAAGCGGGCCAGGGCCGACGTGGCCCCCGGAGCGATCGGTGCCTCGATGAAGGCACGCAGACGCATATCGATGTTGACGCCCGCCGGGTCGTCCTTGAACACGGCCCAGTCGAAGCCCGACATCCCGACATAGCGGTCTCCTTCCCCGCCGTTGCCCATCATGACGTCGTCGCCGCCCTCACCGTCCATCCGGTCGATGATGCCGAACTCACCGAGGAACACGTCGTGCCCGATGATTGGGTCATTGCCGAAGGGGTCGAAGTTGTCGCCGGCCGCGCCATCCGGCATGCCGAGCTCTATCCAGTCGTCACCCTCGTTACCGAACGCGAACTCGTTCGCCCGGACCCCGAGAATGAAGTCGTTGCCCGTCCCGCCGAATGCTTCGGAGGCATCCTCGATGTTGATGACGAAGTCATTGCCGAATCCGCCCAGCAACAGGTTGATGCCGTTACCACCATGGATGACGTCGTTGCCTTCGCCGCCCTGGATATTGTCATCGCCGCCCTTGTCCGTAAGGATGTCGTCGCCGGCGCCACCAAAGATGATGTCGTTGCCGTCACCGCCTTCCAGTCGGTCGTTACCGGCATCGCCGTGCAGAGTGTCATCGCCGATGCTGGCAATGAGGGTGTCATTGCCGGCGCTACCCCCGAGCACCACATGGTCCTCGCCGTTGTACTGCAGGAAATTGGCACTGCGCAGAACCAGCGGGATCAACGGGTTGGCGCCCAGCGGGTCCTCGCGGCCAGTGATCCCCAAGCCAGTGAACTGCACGTTCTGGTCGACCTCAAGGGTGAAGGCTGGGGTCGAGAACACATCACCTGGCAGGTGGGTGGCGTCGGTGTTGGCCATGATCAGCTTGGCGAAGGAGTTGTTCTCCAGCTCGCTGAGGAAGTTCAGGCCGGCAGTGCGCTCCAGATAATAGAACCGGTCGCCGTCCTGGAGTTTCTCCATCTGCGTCTCGAAGACGAAGTTGAAGGTCGATCCCAGCAGGCCACCGAAGGGCATCTGCCGCTCGGCGAGACCACCGATCCACAGGTCGATGTCATTGACACCCGTCGTCGCGGCCGGTCCATTGAGGAACTCCAGCCGATCGTCCGGCGCACCAACCCCACCGAACACCAAGGCGAAGGCCGCAGCACGCTTGTCGGCCAGGGTCGTGGCGCTAGTGACCGAGGTATGGGTGCCGTAGGCGGCGATGAAGTTGACCACCGATTCCTGGTGCTTCAGGTTCATCGCGAAATCCAGCCAGCTGGTGTAGGGCTTGAGCTGGGCATCGCCGGTGGCGTTGTAGAACTCCAGACGCGCGGCATTCAAGGACGGCACACCGGTATCCCGGCCACGGGTGAGGTTGATGGTCGGCAGGTCGAGCGGCAGACCCAGCAAGTTGTTGCGCAGCGCCTCGGTGACGAACTCATCGATCTCGTTGCCGAGCTGCCGGGTCATGCCACGGACAATGGCGCCCGCGGCCTGATCGGCCGTGACCGTGACGGTTCCGCCCGCCCCATCGCTGAGCTGGTTGAAAGACAGCGGGTTGAGGAAAGCTGCGATCAGCCCCATGGAACTTTCAGTGAAGTTCGGGTCGAAGCGGTCAACGGTTTCGGTCAGCATCGAGTGACCGAAGCGATAAACCACGTGGGCAAACTCCGCGACGATGGCCGGGTTGATCGCGGTGTCGTACACCTGGGTCGGCGCGAAGAAGATGTCGACCTGGGGTTGCACCTTGCGGGCGAACTCTTCGAAGACCAGGTGCTGGTACTGCATTTCAGTGGTGAACCGCGCCGCTTGGAACAGGCGCTCGCCATTCCAGCTGCCATCGGGGAACTGCCATTCAGCGACGAAGGCCGGGTCATTGCTGGCCAGGACCACCGCCTTGATGTGCTCGATCATCCGGTTGTGCTCGGCGTGGAACACGTGGTGCACGGCGGTCAGGCCGATGTTCTCGTTGCCGCGGCCGTCGCCGGTAATGAAGTGTGCATTCAGCAATTCATCGTCATAGGTCCCGGCAATACCATCGTCGGTGCCTGCCACCAGATCAGCATCAGGTGTCAGCAATGCACCGGCAGAGTTGCGGGGGTTGGCGCTGTGGGCAATGTCATCGAGGAACGCATGATTGGTGCGAACCACGTTGGCGGGCACTGCCAGACCGCCGGCCACCCCTTCCACGAAGCCAGTGGCCGTGACGAACTGGGCGAAGCCGTTGGCGCCAGGAACAAACTTGCCGTAGGCGTCGGTCACCAGCATCGGCAGGTTGGTGACATCGGCATCGGTCAGGATGACGCCAAGCATCAGGGCCTGGGCCTTGACCTGTGCCCAGGTCGGCAGACCGCCGTCAACACCGTCCAACAGCCGGCCGGTCGCAACCGGATCCCCCGCAGCATTGAGTTCGTACTCGCGCAGGAAGACCTGGTGCGACGGGTGCGAGGTGTAGGTCTGGTTCTGGTCGACGAAAGGCGTGGTCTGGTTGTTGTGCAGGTGCACATCGTCCGAAGTGCCAAGGACATTGTCCGCCCCAGCCTGGACCAGCGTATTGGTGGCACGGGTCAGCAGCATGAAGCGTTGCGCTTCAGGCAGGTCGTCCGTCGTCCCGGCTATTCCGTCTGCGCCCAGCACCAGCGGATCGTCGGCTTGCAACGGCACGAAGATGACGCCGTTGCCCCCCTTGTTCACCAGGTCGAGGCCATGGTCGAAGAACTGGCCGAACAGGGTGAACCAGGAGTTGAAACCGGCCGACAACCCCTCATCCGGTGCGGTGTTGGGGATGAACAGCGGCTGTCCGCGAGGAATAGCTACACCACCCAAGTCAAGCAAGGTCCCAATTGCATAGGGCAAGCCGGTAGCGGAATCGATCTGCGTGCCATCTGCCAGGACGCCCAGCCCGGCATCGACGAAGGCCTGGACCGCCACCGGGTTGGTGATGGTCTGGTCGACCACCAGGTTGGAGATGATACGGGGGTCGGAATCCACCACATTGCCATTCGCGGCATAGTTGGTGTTCGTGGTGCCGGCAAATGGTGTCTCATCGTTCTCGTTGCGGAAGAACTGATCCAGCAGCAACGGGAACGGGTTGTCTGCTGCACCAAACTCTTCCTGCCCGGTCACCAGGTTGTTGAACGAGCCATCGACCGTACGAAGCCCAAAGGCAACCCGCGAGTTCGGCAGGATGTCCATCAGGTTCTCGCCTGCGGAATGGCGTTCGGCGATCCTGATCTGATCGAGGATGAACTGCAGGTCTCCCCTGATCAGGTGCACGCCGCCATTGACCGGGTCCGTCGCGCTCTCGGCCGGTATTGCGACCGGTGGAGTGGGAGCGACCAGACCGTCAACTGCGGCAGTTGGCGTCGAGAACGCTGTTTCCATCACGCCGTCGCCATCCTGGTAGATGGCCTTGACGCGAATGGCCACGCCATCCAGATCAGCAGTGACGAGGAAGGTACCGCGTGCCGCGGTAGATGGGGCATCCCCGCCAGCCGTGACGATGTCGTGGAATATGCCGGAGCCAGGCGCGACCTCGAACTGCCAGACGAAGCTCACCGGTCTGCCATCCAGCGACCCGGTCGGATTATCGGGGCTGACATTCTCGGCATCGGTCACGCCTGCCACCGAGGCTCTCAGCAACTGTCCGACTGCCGGAGTGTTGTCCAGTGTGTTGGTGTTCGCATCGAAAATGGTCACCAGGCCCACAGGGAGGCTGTTGAGACCCAGGAGAGGATCAGGCTCGACGAAAGCGCCGGCGACGGGATCGAATACCAGGGTCTGGTCGGAGAACTGCAGTCGCTCGATGTTCAGCAGGGTATCGGTACCCTCGGTGCCCGCAGCAACACCGACGTTGTCGGTGACCGTGGTGACCCCGTTGAGGGTGGTAACGGTGTAGTTAGCTCGTGGTCCTGCATAGACCGCCGTATCCAGGCTGTCGTCATCGTCCAGAATCTCACGCACGATACTCAACTGGCTCGGGTTGATTTCGCCCGAGAGCATGCGCGGAATCAGCTCCTGGAGGCTCTGCACGGTGGTCACATTGGGGTTACCGGTGACCGCGACACGGACATTCAGCCAGCGGTCGCCATCGATCAGGTCGTCGCCGCGGCGCCCCTCGATCACGTCACTGCCACTGCCACCGAGGAGGATGTTGCCCGACGAGAAGGAAATCACACCCGGGCCGAAGGCCTCGTCGAACAGCGCCTGCAGGCCATTGATCAGGGCGATGTTGGTCAGGGTGCTGCCCTTGGCACCCGCAGTGGGAATGGTTGTGGCATCGGAGTCATCCCCTTTCAGGATGTCGCCGAACGCCGAACCGGAAAGCCCCTCCACTTCGGCGAAGCGGTCCAGCAGGCCGGCATTGGAGGCCGTCACCGGGGGTTCGATGAAGTCGTCGATCAACAGGTTGGCAGTGACCCCACGCGTGTCGCTGCCATAACTGGCCCAGTCGAAGCCTGACGCACCGTCGAAGTGGTCGGAGCCGTCGGAACCGACCATGATGTCGTCACCGCCCTCACCCATGACTTCGTCAAAGCCGCCACCCGTGATGAACACATCGTTGCCTGCCACATCATCTGTGGCGAATGGCGCGAAGTTATCGCCGGGTGCGCCGTCCTGGGTGCCGATCTCGATCCAGTCGTCGCCTTCGTTACCTGCAGTCGGCAGGTTGGTCTTGGCACCGAATACGAAGTCGTTGCCGGGGCCGGCAAAGGTGTCCGAGACATCTTCACCGGTAACGATGAAGTCACTGCCGGCGCCGCCCAGGATCAGGTTGAATCCGTTGCCGCCATGCAGCACGTCGTTGCCGTCGCCGCCCCTCAGGGTATCGTCGCCACCCAGGTCGGTGATGATATCGTCACCGGCACCACCCTCCAGGTTGTCGACACCATCGCCGCCTTCCAGCCGATCGTTGCCTGCATCGCCCCAAAGCGTGTCGTCGCCGATGCTGGAGATCAGGATGTCATCGCCGGCGGTACCGCCCAGTACCACATGGTCCTCGCCGGTGTAGCGCAGGTAGTTGGTGTCAGGCCCTACCGTATCGGGGTTGTCGCGGATCACCAGGGGCGCAATCAGACTGGCCCCGGTTGGGTCGTCACGGCCGGTGAGACCTAGCCCGGTGAACTGCACGGCTGCATTGACCTCAAGGGTAAAGGCTGGAGTGGAGAAGATGTCCGCCGGCAGGTGCGTGACGTCAGTGTTGAGCATCACCAGTTTGGCGAAGGAGTTGTTCTCCATCTCGGTCAGGAAGTTCAGTCCCGCCAGGCGGCCGAGATAGTAGAAACGGTCGCCATTCTGCAGCGCTTCCAGCTGGGTCTCGAACACGAAGTTGAAGGTAGAACCGAGCAGGCCGCCAAACGGCATCTGCTTCTCGGCCAGACCGCCTACCCAGAAGTCCACCAGGTCAAGACCCGTGGTGGTAACGCCGCCGGGACCACTGGCCCAGGCCCCGGTACTGTTGAGGAAGTCCAGGCGGTCAATCGGCTCACCGACACCACCGAAGACAATGGCCATGGCAGCGGCGCGCTTGTCGGCCAGGGTCGTCGCAGCGGTGATGGTCGAGTGGGTGCCGTAAGCCGCAATGAAGTTGACCAGGGACAGCTCATGCTTGAGGTTGCCCATGAAGTCGACCCAGCTGGTGTAAGCCTCCAGCTGGCTGTCGCCTGTGGCCTCGAAGAAGCTGCGGCGCGCTGCGTTCAGCGAAGGCACGCCGGCATCACGGCCACGGGCAATGTTGATGGTCGCCAAGTCCAGGGGTAGGCCAAGCAGGTTGTTGCGCAGCGCTTCGGTGACGAACTCATCGATCTCGTTGCCCTGCTGGCGTGTCAGGCCGCGAACGATCGCGCCGGCCGCCTGCTCCGCCGTTACGCCACTGGCCGCGAACGCAAGCGGGTTGAGGAAGGCAGCGATCAGGCCGATTTCACTGTTGACGAAGTTCGGGTCCATCCGGTCGATGGTTTCGGTCAGCATCGAGTGGCCGAAGCGGTACACCACATGAGCGAACTCGGCCGTAATCGACGGGTCGATGGTGGTGTCGAAACCGTTTGGCGCCAGGAACTCATCGATGTTCGGCTGCACCTTGCGGGCGAACTCTTCGAACACCAGGTGCTGGTACTGCATCTCGGTGCCGAACTTGGCGGCCTGGAACAGGCGCTCGCCATCCCACTGCAGGGCGGCGATCTGATCCGGCGTGGTCGGGAACACCGCTGGAGCGGTGCCCGGCATCAGCCAGTTGCTGAGGAAGGCCAGATCGGCCGACTGCAGGATCACATCTTTGGTGTGGTCCACCAGGCGATTGTGCTCGGAGTGGAACACATGGTGCACGGTAGTCAGGCCGATGTTCTCGTTTACCCGCCCATCGCCCGCGATGTAGTGCGCATTCAGCAGCTCGTTGTCATAGGTACCGGCAATGCCATCGTCGCCGACGACAGCGTCCCCGTCGGCGGCCTTCAGAGCCCCGGTCTGGCTGTCGAATGGATTGGCGCTATGGGCGATGTCATCGAGGAACGCATGCCCGGTGCGCACAGCGCCTACCAGGCTGATGGGGGCGGCAGGATTGCCCTCCACCAACACGTCGTCAGCCGTTCCCGCTACACCGTCAAAACCGAGCATCACCACTTGCGGGAAGCCATTCGGCCCCTTGATGAAGTTGCCGTAGAGATCAGAGGCCAGCAGCGGGATATTGCCTACATCGGCATCGGTAAGGTTGATGCCGAGGATATCGCGGGCCTGTGCCTTGACCACTGCCCAGGTGGCCATGCCACCCAGCTCGACGTCATCCACTGTACCAAACCGTCCATCGGCACCGAGGTCACGGTTGGTGATCAGTTTGCCGGTCGCCACCGGGCCGTCCGGAGTCGAGACATAGGCGCGCAGGAACACCTGGTGCGACGGGTGCGAACTGTAGGTCTGGTTCTGGTCGACAAAGGGGCTGGTCAAGTTCAGGTGACGATGCACATCGTCAGCGGTGTTCATGATGCCGTCAGCGCCCGCGCCCACCGCCACATTGTCGGCACGGGTCAGCACCAGGAAATTGGTGGTGCCGCCCGGGACGAATAGCGGGTCATCCGGTTGCAACGGGATGAAGACCGTCCCTTGGTTACCCTTCTGCACCAGGTCCAGCCCATGGTCGAAGAACTGACCGAAGAAGGTGAACCAGGTGTTGAACGGCGCGGATAGCCCTTCATCCGGCGTGGTGTTGGGGATGAAGAAAACTTCTTTGTCATCCAGCGTGCCGAACTGCCCATCGAGCCCGGGGCTGATCACGGGAAGCGCGCCACCATTGGCCTCGACCGCCGCCGGGTTGCTGGCGGTCTGATCGACGATCAGGTTGGAAATGATCCGCGGGTCCGCATCCACCACATTGCCGGCGATCGGCCCCGTGGTGGCGTAGTTGTTGTTGGTCAGCAACCCACCGGGTGCAGGGCCATTGAGGTCGAAGCTGTCATCGCCTTCGTTGCGAAAGACCTGGTCGAGCATCAGCGGGAAGAACTCATCCGCTGCGCCAAAACCATCCTGCCCCGGGATCAGGTGGTTGAAGGAGCCATCGATGGTTCTCAGGCCCCAGGGCACCTGGGCGTTTGGCAACAACGCGGAAAGTTCCTGACCCGCGGCATGGGCTTCAGCGATGAGAATCTGCTGGAGAATGAACTCGAGGTCAGACTGAATGAAGTTGGCCATTTTTTGAATCCTCAGTTCCTACAGCAAAAAGTCAGGCTGAATCACATCCACGCGGGAGCGATTCCACGTTTGAAATGGAGATGTTGTTCAGAAGACCGGATCGAATCCGCGAACGAACCCGCTGAACCCATACAAGGGCTCAGGTGTCAGGGGATGATTCGGATCGTTGGCGCGCCGCACTACAATTGGTGGCGGCCTGGCTCAGGCAGAGGGTGGTCCGTGGACCCGGGCGGAAATGAATGCGTGCATCGGCGGGTGTGTCCCCCTCCAATGCAAAGACGAGTCGATAGCCATGACGACGTTCTCCCTAGCAGATCAATCAGGCTAAGGCTGCAACGTCCCTTTTCGGATGCAGTCTGCCAAAAAACAGTCACGCTCACTTACATCCTGACTAAAGTTCCGACCCCAATTAGTGTCAAGTAACCGTCAATAAGTATTTCCAAATGTAACTGAATACTAAGTGCATGAAATTTGTAAAAAAACTTCACTTATCTGCGATGAACGGTTCGACATCCATCGCCATCCCCCCTCCCAGCGCCTTGAGACACACCTCGCGATGACACTGAAATGCCCGTTCTAGAGCTGCCTAAGCCAACCCAATCCACTTATCACAGGAAAACAACCGTTAGCTCATATGGTCAAATCGAGTTAATTGAAGGCATCGATCTTGCTTGTGGCGCAAACCAGCGCGCGTTCGAAACGGCGGAATGCTGACACATCGGTCGTTAGCAAGCCGGCAGGCAGGCAGGCAGGCAAGTAGCGAAGCAAAGCAACGGAGAAAACGCGGAAGGCCCCGTTCGCAAGCACAAATTCGGTATCCCTTTGCTCCTACAGAGACTCAAGTCCCGTCCGAAACCTGACGCAGGCAGAGCCAAAAGAAACGGGGTGAAGTGCCTGGCACTTCACCCCGTCAGGGGAGCTGGAGCTAATCAACCCGCCAGGATGAAGTCGCTCTGGTTGATGGTAGAGGCATCGGCAATACCCACCAGGGTGATGCTATCGGCGCCGATGGTGACCACGGTGCTGCCGGCTACTCCTGCGACGCCCACATTGGCGCCGAAGGTGGCCGCCGTGATCCCCAGGTTCTCGATATTGAGCCGGTCCTGTCCACCCACCGGATTGACGTCGAAGTCCGCGATCATGTCCTGGCCGAAGCCCGCACCGAACACGAAGATATCGTTGCCAGCGCCGCCGACCATGTAGTCGTTGCCGGTCATGCCGAAGATCGCGTCATGCCCCGCCCCGCCGACGATGGTGTTGTCCAGCGCGTTGCCCATGCCCACGTCGAAGTTGCCGGCGCCGCCGAAGAACAGCCCTTCGAGGTTCGCCCCCAACTCGAACACCGAGAGCGAGGTCGACACCGAGTCGATCCCGGCGCCGGCCAGCTCCAGGACCACATCCCCGGCCTCGGTCATCTCGTACATGTCGTTGCCCTGGCCGCCGGCCATGGTGTCGTTGCCCGCCCCCCCGATCAGCACATCATTGCCTGCACCGCTGACGAGGACGTTGTTCAGCGCATTGCCGATACCGGTGAAGTTGCCGCTGCCGCCGTAGAACAGCCCTTCGAGGTTCGGCCCGAGGACATAGGTCAGCAGCGAGGTCGACACCGTGTCATGCCCGGCTCCGCTCAGTTCGTTCACCACATCCCCGGCGTCGGTGACTTCATAGACATCGTTGCCCAGACCGCCGCTCATGGTGTCGGCTCCGCCACCGCCGATCAGCACGTCGTTGCCGCTACCGCCCACCAGGGTGTTGTTCAGCGCATTACCGCGGCCCGTGAAGTTGCCAGTACCGTCGTAGGTCAGGTTCTCGATATTGGCCCCCAGCGTGTAGCTGGCCAAGGTCGTTACCAGCGAATCCTGTCCGCCGCCGGCCGCTTCGATCACCACATCCCCGACGTTGTCGACGTTGTAGCCGTCATTACCCTGGCCGCCGGCCAAGGTATCGGCCCCGGCACCGCCGATCAGCACATCATTGCCGGCGCCGCCCACGATGACGTTGTTCAGCGCATTGCCGGTGCCGACGAAGTTGCCGCTGCCGCCGAAGAACAGCCCTTCGACGTTAGCCCCCAGGGTGTAGCTGCCGAGCGAGGTCGACACCGTGTCATGCCCGGCACTGCCCGCTTCGACCACCACATCCCCGGCGTCGGTGACTTCATAGATGTCGTTGCCCAGACCGCCAATCATCGCATCGGCCCCGGCCCCGCCCATCATCACGTCGTCGCCGCCATCACCGTTGAGGGTGTCGTCGCCCAGCCCCCCGAGCAGCGTGTCGTTGCCGTCGAGGGCATTGATCAGGTCGGCGCCGATAGTGCCGATCAGGTTGTCAACACCTGGCGTGCCAACGATCAGGGCGCCGACTACCGCCGTCACAGCAGACGCGAGCGAGTTGATCGTGCCGAAATCATCGGTGAAGGTGGCGATGACCCGCAGTTGCTGGCCGACCTGGGTCGCGGTCGGCGTGAAGCCACGGTTGGTCGCCCCGGCGATATTGGTGAAGGTGACGCCATCGCTCGAGGACTGCCACTGGTAGGTGAAGATCGCGGTGGTGAGGCCATCCGGATCGTCGATGGTACCGGGCGAGGCCGCCAGCGACAGCGACTGGGTCGGCGACATGTCGCTGATCGCCGGAGCGCCGGTAGCCGCGTCCGGGGCTGGGTCAGCCAGGATCGCTGCGCTCGGTGCCGAGAACGCCGTTTCCAGCACACCATTGGCGTCCTTGTAGATCGCCTTCACGCGGATCGACAAGCCGGCCAGGTCAGCCGTGGGTTTGAACCGTTCACCACTGGCACGCGAGAACGCGCCAGCAGCAATCGAGGTGATGTCGGTGAAGATTCCGGAACCCGGCGCGGTCTCTACTTGCCAGTAGTAAGACACCGGCCCGGTAACGCTACCACCTGGATTGTCGCCATCCGTGACCTGCGTAATGAAAGCCCTGAGACTTGAACCCACCTCAGGCGTCGCGTCATTGATCGTGACCTCACCCAGCGGTGAAGCATCCATTCCGGGAGTCAGGTCGAGCATGCCATCGGCAAACTGCAGTCGCTCGACATTGGTGAGACGGTCCACACCGTCACGGCCGGCTTGAAGGTCAGTCACTGTGACCGAACCATCGGCATTGAGGGCCACGTCGTACTCGGAGTTGAGTCCCGAGAAGACCGCAGTGTCGAAATCGGCCGCTCCCGTCAAAATCTCCCGCACGATGACCAACTGGCCGGCGTGGTAGGTGCCATTGAGCATCTGCGGCAGCATCTCGGTCATGCTGTTGAAGCTGGCGATTTCCGGCCCGCTACCATCCAGGTTCTGACGCACGCTGATGCGTACGTTCAGCCACTTGTCGCCGTCGATCAGGTCATCGCCGCCACGGCCCTCAAGGATGTCGCTACCGCTGCCACCCAAGATAATGTTGCCGCCATCGTAGAAGGTGACGCCGGCTCCCAGGAACTCCTGCAACCCTGCTATCAGCGCGATGTTGGTCAGGACGCTGCCCTTGGCACCTGCAGTGGGTAATGTCGTGGCATTGGCATTATCGCCCTGCAAAACATCGGCGAAGGACGAACCGGACAGCCCTTCGACGAAGTCGAAGCGCGTCAGCACCGAGGCACCGGAGCCCGGCACTAACGGTTGGTCGAAGAAGATACCATTGATATCGATGGTCACACCCTTGGTGTCATTCTTGAACGTGGCCCAGTCGTAGCCGGAAGCACCGATGTACCGGTCTCCCTGACCCGTACTGCCGGCCATGATGTCGTCGCCGCCTTCGGCATTGAACTTGTCGCCCTCACCGGCACCGATGTACACATCATTCCCGGCAATGGGGTCATTACCGGCAGGGTCGAAGTTGTCGCCCGGTGCCCCATCCGAGGTTCCGAACTCGATCCAGTCGTCGCCCTCGTTGCCCATGTCCTGCTCGTTGGCCTTGGACCCCAGGATGAAGTCGTTGCCCTGGCCACCGAAAGCCTCGCTGGCGTCTTCACCGGTGATGATGAAGTCGTTGCCGAAGCCGCCAAGGATCAGGTTGACACCGTTGCCACCGTGGATGACATCGTTGCCGTTGTCGCCCTTGATGTTGTCGTCCCCCCCAAGGTCCGTGATGATGTCGTCACCATCGCCCCCATTGAGGAAATCGTTGCCGTAGCCGCCATCGAGTCGGTCATCGCCGCCGTCCCCGTAGAGAGTGTCGTCACCTTCACTGGCGCGCAGGATGTCATTGCCCGCAGAACCACCGAGTACGACATGGTCCGGTCCGGAGTACTGGAGGTAATTGGTATCGGCGCCTGGCGTAGCCGGGTTGTCGCGGCTCACCAGCGCTAGCAATGGATCGACGCTGAGCGGGTCGGAATTACCGAGTATTCCGTCCGCGCCCGCCACGTCATCTGCAGTGCCCTGGATACCATCCAAACCTGGGTCATTGAGCCCTGTGTGCTGCAGTAGCGGATTGACCTCCAGCGTATAGGCCGGGGTCAGGAAGACGATGCCCGGGAGGTGGGTGGCTTGGGTATTCGCCATGATCAGCTTGGCGAAGGAGTTGCCTTCCAGCTCAGCGTTGAAGTTCAGGCCAGCGGTGCGCTCCAGGTAATAGAAGCGGTCACCATCCTGCAATTTCTCCAACTGGTTCTCGAACACGAAGTTGAAGGTCGAGCCGAGCATGCCGCCGAAGGGCGTGACCTTCTCGGCCAGGCCACCGATCCAGAAGTCGATGTTGTCGACCCCGGTCGTGGCTGCCGGTCCATTGAGGAAGTCCAGCCGGTCGGCTGGGGCGCCTGCCCCGCCGAGGACGATGGCGGTCGCTGCCGCACGCTTGTCGGCCAGCGTCGTGGCGCTGGTGATGGACGCGTGCGTGCCATAGGCCGCGATGAAGTTGATCACGGATTCCGCGTGCTTGAGATGCAGCACCAGGTCAGCCCAACTGGTGTAGGGCTTGAGGTTGATGTCGCCGGTCGCCTCATAGAACTGCGCACGCGCGTGGTTCAGTGAAGCCACGCCGGTGTCGCGGCCGCGGGCAATGTTCAGCGCCGCCAGGTCCAGTGGCAGCCCCACCAGGTTGTTGCGCAAAGCCTCGGTGACGAACTCATCGATCTCGTTGCCCACCGTTCGGGTCACGCCACGCACGATGGCGCTGGTGGCGTCTTCCGGAGTCAACCCACTGGCCGCGTAGGCCAGCGGGTTGAGGAAGGCAGCGATCAAACCCAGTTGCTGGTCGTTGGTCGGGTGCAACGGGTCGACCGTAATCGGATTGAAGCTGGCGTCAAAGCGATCGACCGTCTCGGTCAGCATCGAGTGGCCAAAACGGTAAACCGTGTGGGCGAACTCAGCGACGATCGAGGGATCGAGGTTCACGTCATAGACCTGGGTCGGCGCGAAGAACGGGTCGATGTTGGGCTGGATAGTCCGTGCAAACTCCTCGAACACCAGGTGCTGGTACTGCATTTCGGTGCCGAACTTCGCAGTCTGGAACAGCCGCTCGCCATTCCACAGCAGGGCATTGATCTCGGCCTGGGTGGTCGGGAATGAGGTGACGGGCGTAAGCAGCCACTCGTTGATGAAGGCCAGATCATTGCTGGCCAGCACCGTGCTCTTGGTCTGCTCGACCAGGCGATTGTGTTCGGAGTGGAAGATCGCATGCACGGCGGTCAGGCCGATGTTCTCGTTGACCCGGCCGTCACCGGCCATGTAGTGCGCATCCAGCAACTCGTTGTCATAGGTCCCCGCCGCCGGTGGGGTTCCGATGTTGATGATGGAGTCGAGGTCTGCCGTCAGGCCACCGGTAGGATCGGCGCTGTGGGCGATGTCGATGAGGAACTGGTGGCCAGTCCGCACTGCATCGGCCAGGTTGATACCCACGCCGCCATTGGCCGCCGGATCACCCTCCACCAGTACGTCGTCAGCGGTGCCAGGCAGACCGTCCGGACCGACCATCACCACCTGCGGGAAGCCGTTCGGCCCCTTGATGAAGTTGCCGTAGGCATCGGTCGCCAGCAGCGGAACGTCGAACACGTCGTCATCAGTCAGGTTGATCCCGAGGATGTCTCGGGCTTGGGCCTTGACCACTGCCCAGGTGGCCATGCCGCCGATTTCAACATCATCCGCAGTGCCGAACTGGCCATCAGCCCCCAGGTTGCGGTTGGTGATCAGCCCGCCGGTCGCCACCGGGCCATTCGGCGTCGAGATGTAGGCGCGGAGGAACACCTGGTGCGACGGGTGCGAGCTGTACGTCTGGTTCTGGTCGACGAAGGGCGAAGTAGTGTTCTCGTTCACCCCGGGCGCGCCAAGCTGGGTGGCGCGGGTCAGGACCATGAAGTTCGTCGGGCTGCCGGGAACGAAACGCGGGTCATCAGGCTGCAGAGGAATGAATACATTGCCACTGCCACCCTTGGTCACCAGGTCCAGGCCATGGTCGAAGAACTGACCAAAGAAGGTCATCCAGGCGTTGAAGGGTGCGGTCAGCCCGCCGTCCGGAGCGATGTTCGGGATGAAGTTCACCTGCTGGTCATCCGCCGTACCGAACAATCCGTCCAGGCCTGGACTGGTCACCAGGGTCGAACCATCGGTGCCCAACGCCGCGGCCACTACCGCCGGATTGTTGTTGGTCTGATCGACGATCAGATTAGAGATCGTGCGCGGATCGCTGTCCACCACGTCTACGGCGGTGTTGTAATCGGTATTGGTCACACCCAGGAAAGCGGCTTCGTCCAGCTCGTTGGTGAACTCCGCCGGCAACAGCCGCGGGAAGCTATTGTCCGCAGCGCCGAACTGGCTCTGGTCGATCCCGGAGAAGTTCACCAGGTTGTTGAATTCACCCGTGACGGTACGCAGACCGGCCGACGCCCGTACGTTGGGCACCAGCGACAGCAGGTCGGCGCCTGCTGCATGGGCTTCGGCGATGCGAATCTGGGCAAGGATGAAATCCAGGTCGGAACGCACCAGTTGTATGCCCCGCCCGCTTTGGGTAACGCCCGGCCCCGGGTCGACCGCTAGCGTCGGCGGGGGTGGAGTGAACGGGTCGACTGCCGCCGTGGGATCGGAGAACACCTGCTCGGTTACACCGTTGGCATCCTGATAGACGCCCTTGACCCGGATCGCCAACCCGGCAATGTCCGGAGTAATCCTGAAGCGTTCACCGTTGGCGCTCTGGAAGGCCAGGTCGCCTGCCGGTGCAGCGACGATATCCTCAAAGATACCCGTGCCCGGCGTGCGTTCGACCTGCCAGACATAGGTCACGTTGGTGAGGGTGCCCCCCGGATTGTCAGCATCGGTCACACCCGCGTTGGATACGGTCAGGAAGTCACCGACCTGGAACGTGCCACCATTGGTGTCGGTGATCGTCAGCTGACCGACCGGCTCGGCGTTCAAGCCTGGAACCAGCACCAGCGCACCATCGGCGAACTGGATGCGCTCGATGTTGGTCAGGCGATCCGAGCCATCGCGTCCGACCACCAGGTCGGTTACGGTGAATGAGCCATCACCATTGTCGACCACGTTGTACTCGGAATTGAGCCCGGTATAGTTCGCAGTGTCGAAGTCCACATTACCGGTCAGCACTTCTCGCACAGCGACCAGTTGACCGGGGTTGAAGGTGCCGTTCAGCATTTGTGGGATCAGGTCCAGCATGCTGTTGAAGGAGGCGATCTCAGCCCCGGTACCATCGGCATTGGCGCGCACGCTGATACGCACGTTCAGCCAAAGGTCGCCATCGATCAGGTCATCGCCACCACGCCCTTCGATGATGTCACTGCCGCTGCCGCCGAGAATGATGTTGCCGGCGCCGAACTGGTCGTCAGCCGTTCCGGTGATGCCGTCCGCACCGGCGGCCGCCGTGCCGAGGAAGGCGCGCAGGCCATCGACCAGGTCGAGGTTGCTCAGGATATTCCCGGTGATCGTGGTACCGGCAAGCAGCGCTGCGTCGGCATTATCGCCACGCAGGATGTCTGCAAAATCGGAACCTGAAAGCCCTTCCACCTCAGCGAAGCGATCGAAGATCGAAGCCGGGGACTGAGCGACAGGGAAGGCAATGTGGTCGCCCACTTCGCCAATGCCGAGGAAGTTTGCCAGGGTCAGATCAACAGTGACGCCCATGTTGTCGTTCTTGTAGGTAACCCAGTCGAAGCCGGACATGCCATCCATCTTGTCCTGGGCATCACTGCCGACAAAGATGTCATCACCACCTTCGCCGATGAACTCATCGAAGCCGCCACCTCCGATGAAGACGTCGTTACCGACCAGCTCGTCAGCCAACAACGGGCTGAAGTTGTCGCCCGGAGCACCATCCTGGGTGCCGTTCTCGATCCAGTCGTCGCCCTCGTTGCCGGTGGGCGGCAGGCTGGTCTTGGCGCTGTAGATGAAGTCGTCGCCGCGGCCGCCAAAGGTAGTGGACATGTCCTCGATGGTGACGATGAAGTCCTTGCCGTCGCCGCCAAGAATCAGGTTACCGGCGCCTGCCGCCATCATGTTGCCGACTTCGATCACGTCATTGCCTTCGCCACCTTCGATACGGTTGTCACCGCCCGCATCGGTGAGGATGTCGTCGCCGGCGCCGCCCATGATGACGTCGTTTCCGTAGCCACCTTCCAGTTGGTCGTTGCCGCCGTCGCCGTAGAGCGTGTCGTCGCCTTCGCTGGAAAGGATGATGTCATCGCCTTCGGTGCCAGCCAGCACCACATGGTCAGGCCCCGTATAGCGCAGGTAGTTGGTATCTGGCCCGACCGTATCCGGATTGTCGCGGATGACCAGCGGGGTCACCTCGACACCATTGATGAGGATGCCGCCGGTGGGGTCTGCACGACCGTCGACACCGAGGCCGGTATGCTGCAGCGCTGGATTGACCTCCAGCGTCCAGGTGGGTGTCGAGAAGATGGCATTAGGCAGGTGCGTGACATCAGTGTTGAGCATCACCAGCTTGGCGAAGGAGTTGTTTTCCAGCTCGGCACCGAAGTGCAGCCCTGCGGTCCGTGACAGATAGTAGAAACGATCGCCGTTCTGCAGACTTTCCAACTGGGTCTCGAAGACGAAGTTGAAGGTGGAACCGAGCATGCCGCCGAAAGGCATTTTCTCTTCAGCCAACCCACCAATCCAGAAATCGACCTGGTCCAGGCCGGTGGTGGTCACGCCATCCGCGCCGCTGGCCCAGGCACCGGTGCTGTGCAGGAAGTCCATACGGTCCAGCGGCTCGCCGGCGCCGCCAAGCACCAGCAGGGTCGCTGCGGCGCGCTTCTCGGCCAGGGTGGTCGCATTGACAATGCTGGAATGGGTGCCGTAGGCGGCGATGAAGTTTATCAGCGACTCCACGTGCTTCAGGTGATCCGCGAAGTCCACCCAACTGGTGTAGGGCGTCAGCTGTTCATCACCGGTCATGCGGTAGAACTCACGACGCGCGGCGTTCAACGAAGGAACACCGGTATCGCGCCCACGGGCGATGTTCAGCACGGCCAGGTCCAACGGCAGCCCCACCAGGTTGTTGCGCAAGGCCTCGGTGACGAACTCGTCGATCTCGTTACCGACCTGGCGGGTCAGCCCGCGAACGATGGCGCCGGCCGCTTCCTCTGCGGTCGGGCCGCTGGCGGCAAAGGCCAGGGGGTTGAGGAAGGCGGAGATCAGGCCCATCTGCTGGGCATTCGTCGGGTGGAGCGGGTCAGTGAGAACCGGATTGAAATTGACATCGAAGCGATCCACGGTTTCCAGCAGCATCGAGTGGCCGAAGCGGTAAACCGTATGGGCGAACTCGGCGACTATGGATGCATCGATGGTGGTGTCGTAGCCATTAGGTGCGAGGAACGCATCGACTTGCGGCTGGATGGTACGGGCGAACTCCTCGAACACCAGGTGCTGGTACTGCATCTCGGTGCCAAACTTGGCGGCCTGGAACAGACGCTCGCCGTTCCATTGCAGGGCGGCGATCTCAGCGGCGGTGGTGGGGAATACAGCCGGTGCGGTACCCGGCATCAACCAGGGGGTCAGTTCGGCCAGGATCCCAGAGGCGAGCAGTGTGCTCTTGGTCTGCTCGACCAGGCGGTTGTGCTCGGAGTGGAACACGTGGTGCACGGTGGTCAGGCCGATGTTCTCGTTGACCCGGCCATCGCCGGCGATGTAGTGCGCGTCCAGCAATTCGTTGTCGTAGGTTCCTGCCGGTTGCGGACTGCCGGCGTTGATCACAGTGTCGGCGTCGGCCACCAGGCCACCGGTGGGATCGGCGCTGTGGGCGATGTCGATGAGGAACTGGTGGCCGGTGCGCACGGCATTGGTCAGGTCGAGCGGGGCCAGCCGGTTGCCTTCCACGAGAACATCATCGGCAGTACCAGCAATGCCATCGAACCCCTTCATCACCACCTGCGGGAAACCATTCGGGCCCTTGATGAAATTGCCATAGGGGTCGGTGGCCAGCAGCGGCAGATCGAATACGTCGGCATCGGTCAGATTGATCCCGAGGATGTCGCGGGCCTGGGCCTTGACTACCTTCCAGGTGGCCATGCCACCGATCTCGACGTCGTCGGCCGTACCGAACACCCCGTCGGCACCGAGGTCACGGTTGGTGATCAGCTTGCCGGTAGCTTCCGGCTGGCCAGCCGCGTTCAGCTCATACGCGCGCAGGAACGCCTGGTGCGACGGGTGCGAGGTATAGGTCTGGTTCTGGTCGACGAAGGGCGAGGTGGTGTTCTGGTTCAGGCCCGGCCCGCCGAATTGGGTGGCGCGGGTCAGCACCATGAAGTTGGTCGTACCGCCAGGTACGAACAGCGGGTCGTCCGGCTGCAGCGGAACGAACACGACATCGTTGCCGCCCTTGGTCACCAGGTCCAGGCCGTGGTCGAAGAACTGCCCGAAGAAGGTCATCCAGGCGTTGAAGGGAGCGGATAGCCCGGCATCCGGCGCAACGTTCGGGATAAACAACGTCGAGGTGTCATCCAGAGTGCCAAAGATCCCGTCGAGACCGGGGCTTGCCACGGTACTGGAACCGGGTGTCTGCGCAGCTGCTGCCACAGCCGCCGGGTTGTTGGCAGTGAAGTCGACGATCAGGTTGCTGATGATCCGCGGCTGCGGATCGAAAACTGTGCCGCTGGTCTGCGCATAAGAGGTCGTCTGGACACCGGGGACGAAGGGGTTGTCACCCGCCGTTCGGAACACAGGATCGAGCAACCTCGGGAAAATGTTGTCTGCCGCACCAAACCCACTCTGGCCAAACAGCAGATTGTTGAATGAGCCATCGATGGTACGCAGTCCGAAGGGCACCTGGACATTCGGCAGGAGGTCAAGGAGGTCCTCGCCGTTCGCATGGGCCTCGGAGATGAGGATCTGCTGCAGGATGAAATCCAGGTCCGACAAGTTGAAGTTGGCCATTTTGCTGTTTCCTCATTTCCAAGCACACAAGGACCCGCGCGTGGCTGCCGGCATATGGCGCCACGTTTCGATTCTTATTGGGGGCTTTCAGGACACCGGCTTTGCTGCTGCGAAGCTCACACGCTCAGGTTGATCAGCGCAGGCCAGGCTCTCCCCTGACGACACCGCTAGAGGTTCAGCGGTCCGGCGGCCCGTGAATGGAAGTAAGGTGACTGGCGGCTGGCGGAGAAGCCTTCCGGAGGGTCAGACGCAAGACGGTACACATGGTGTTCTCCCTAGCTTTTATCCCCCCCGGACCAATGCTGCAGAGCCCTTAAATGCAGCCGACCCACATTTGAAATAATTTCTTACATAAGTGACTAAAGTTTCGCCAGAAAAGACTGTCAAGAGACCGTCAAATCACCAAATTCAAGGCAATTAGTGACATCAAGCCATTGATTAACAATGACTTGCGAATGAAACATATACTTACAAAAATGATGAAATGTGAACTATTCCGCTCTCAAGAGGCCCGATCAGTGGGACAGACCCATACTGAAACGCGCGGAATAGAGCCATCCCAAAAGACCAACCCCACTAGTCAGCTATTTGACACCGCCCGGAGGACGGAGCCAGAACTTGCCATTTTTGAGGTGCTGGTCTAGCAAAATCGCCAAAAACATGGCCCTCTGCCTGCTCGACAGCCCCCTTAATCCTCTCGCGGCGAAGGCGCAGGTCAAAGGGGATTGAAAACGGCTTGCCCGAAGGCAACTTGCTCGCGCCCTTCAATTACGGGCATAAAAAATGCGGTGCTCCGCGGGCAGGCGGATCACCGCAAGGGAGGAGACAGCAATCTGACGAAGTCGTTAGCAGTGAGCGTGATGTGCCCGACCCGGTCGATCTGGATATCTGCAGCAGTGTTGTTGACGTTACCCTCCACGTGGATGTGATCGATTCCCCCAGTTACACCCTTGAAACCTGAAACCTGAAACCTGAAACCTGAGCTTTGCCTGTTCGCAGAAATGTCTGCCAGTAGCATCTCAATCCTCCAGAAAGTTGAAGTCATGGTTGACGATCAAACCAGTTGCAGATTTCTGGACATCAGGTCACTGCCGACTCCACCGACCAAGACATCTCCGGCGGACCACTCGGGCACTACGTTCTAGGCTTAGTGCATTCATCGAGTCAGGCAACCAGCATGCCGCAAGCATTGGAGCCAGAGCGGCCGAACACCGCCCCACCATCGAACTCGTAGCCCGTGATGTGCGGGATGACAAACTGATCTGCTGCAGCAGCGAGCTAGTATCCTCCACATCAAACGCGAAGCTTCTCAGGCTATGCAGGCAGCTACCCCCTACCCTGATTCGGGCTGGCTACAGGGTTCGAGTAAAAGCATCAAGGAGATCAGCGAATGCCCATAGATGCGAAGGTCGAACCAAATCAGCTGACTTGCGGCCGGGGCTCTGACCCGACCTTGGTCCAATCCCCCCCTGGACCAAAGCCAGGACGGAACAGCAGCTGGTGGCGCCGCTTGTGCAATCGTGCAGGACGCCTGAAGCGCTCCACCCAATTCGCGATCGCGGCCGGCTTCATCCTGAGCCTGACCATGTCACTGGTCGGCAACCTGGTCGGCCAGCGCATCGAACGCGCCGCCGTGCAATCGGCAGCTGAGGCCGGCGCGCTTTACATGGAGAGCTTTCTGGAACCCTTTGTCCAGAACCTGGCTACCACCGGAACAATTCCTCCCGCCAGCGCTGCCGCCATTGATCAATTGCTGCAGAACAGCTCACTGAACCGCCATGTAGCCTCCGTGAAGATCTGGAGGCCCGATGGCACCGTCATCTACAGCACCGACAAATCGATGCTGAACCGTCAGTTCCCCACTGACGAGATTGACGAAGCCTTGCAAGGCCGGATCGTGACTGGGCTGGAGGATCTGGAGCAGGATGAGAACGTCTTCGAACGCAGTCTCGAAGTGCCGCTCTACGAAATCTACGCGCCCCTGCGTGAACACGGGACGGGCAAAGTGGTTGCAGTGGGCGAGTTCTACGAGCATGCCGACAGCCTGGAGCAGGAAATCAACACCGTGCGCCTGCAGGTCTGGGCCGTGGTTGGGTCGGCCACCCTGGCGATGCTGGGTTTGCTGTTCTTCGTGGTACGCCGTGGCGAACGCATCATCGACCAGCAGCAGGTAGCGCTAAAGCAACGGATGGTCGAACAGGCAATCCTGCATGCGCAGAACGCCCAACTGCAGCGCAGCATCACCAGTGCCAACCTGGAGTTTTCGCGGGTCAGCGAGCTGACTCTGCGGCGTCTCGGTGCAGACCTGCATGACGGTCCGGCGCAGTTGCTGACGCTGATCCTGGTGAGGATCGATGAACTGGCCCAACTCCGCGATCGCCTGAAGGAGCATGGGGAAGAGCTTGAGGGCGATGCATTGGAAACCATCAGGAAAGCCGGCCAGGATGCATTGCGTGAGATTCGTGACATTTCCCGCGGACTGGCCCTGCCGGAGATCGGAGAGCTCAGCCTCGAGCAGTTACTCCATCTGCTGGTACAACGCCATGAACAACGCAGCGGCACCTTTGTCGAACTGGACTTGGGGCCACTGCCGACGCAGGCTTCCATGTCACTGAAGATCTGCCTCTACCGATTCGTCCAGGAAGCCCTCAACAATGCCTTCCTGCATGCAGGAGGCAAGGGCCAGCGAGTCTCGGCACACCTGGCGAAAGGAGAGCTGGTGGTATGCGTGAAGGATGCTGGTGCCGGCTTTGCGCAAACGAGCACCGCCGAGGAGGAGCACGGCCGCAGGCGACTTGGCTTGGTGGGTATGCGGTACCGTGTGGAAGCCTTGGGCGGCACTTTCCAAATCGACTCCCGCCCCGGCGCAGGAACTCAGGTCACTGCACGCTTCAAGCTTCCCACCACTGAATCCGAAGCCCTGTAGCCGCTCTAGTCCGGCTTCTCCTGTGCATCGTGATCCGCCGACGGAGCACCTTCGACTTCCCACTGCCGGCGTGCGGCAGTAACCGCCTCCACGCGATTTCGTGCGTGCAGCTTCTGCATGACATTGGTCATGTAGTACTTGACCGTCTTCTCACTGAGACCGAGCTTGTTGGCCACTTCACGATTGGTCAGGCCCTGGGCCACCTCGCGGATGATCTGTTCCTCGCGATGGGTCAGCTCGATCCGGTGCCGCTCATGCTCTTGGAGCTGTCTCAGGCGGTTCAGCAAGCGGCTGGCGAAAGCCGGGGTTATGAAACTTTCGCCTCCCGCGACTTTCCGGATTGCCTGTACCAACTCCGGCCCGCTAACGCCTTTAAGCACGTAGCCTTGAGCCCCCGCTTCCAGCGCTGCGTAGGCATCGTCCTCGCACTCGGATACCGTCAGCATCATGACCCGCACCCCAGGAGCGGCAGAGCTGATGGAGCGAATGGCGCCAAAGCAATCACCCGGCATGTTGACATCCATCAGCAGCACATCCGGGGCGAAGCGTACGGCAATGTCGACTGCATCATCGGCACAGCTACCTTGCTCCACCACCTGGAAGTCCGAAATGCGCTTGAGCGCCGATACCACCCCCTGCCGCAGCAACGGATGGTCATCAACAATGCCGATCCTGATCTTGGCGACCAAGGCCAAATCCTCAAGGCTGAACAGGCTTGCCCCCCGCACCAACAAGAACGCATGGGGCGCTGATTCAGTATTAGCATCAACGCCGCCCCCAAGCTGCGACCAAGCGGCACATGACGTCGGACGAGGCTCTTTTCCGACCAATCGCGCGGGCCATTGCGGCCAAACGTCAGCCAGCCCTGAAAAAATCGACGAAAGCCCCTACGCCTGTCGCCCACCAACTGGTAAAACATCTCTCAGCACGCTCCGGAGACCGCGCTGACGCTATGTCCGGCCAAACGCACGACCGACTGATCGCCCCCTACCCGCCGCTGCTCGAACAGCCAGTTCAACTCACCCTCGCCGAATTGCACGCCTCGCTCGACGCCACCATGGCGCAACACCGTGGCGGGCCAGTCTGGCTGTTTGCTTACGGGTCGTTGATCTGGCGTCCGGAGTGCCCAGCCGTCGAAAGTCGCCGCGCGCGCATTCATGGCTACCACCGGGGCCTATACCTCTGGTCGCAGCTCCATCGCGGGACGCCGGAAACCCCCGGCCTGGTGCTGGGCCTCGATCGCGGCGGCTCTTGCGCTGGATTTGCTTATCGCCTGCCCGAAGAGGGGCTGGAACAACACCTCTTCGCCCTCTGGCAACGCGAGATGCCCGACGCCGCCTATCAGCCCAAATGGCTCAACTGCCAGTTGGCTGGCGGGGCAAAAGTGCAGGCACTCGGCTTCGTCCTGCGACGTGAACTGTCCTGCTATGCCGGCGCCCTGCCCGACCATGTGCTGCGCCTGGTCTTCACCCACGCCAGCGGCCATTACGGTAGCACCCGCGATTACGTCGAGAAGACCGTCAACAGCCTGCGCGCACATGCGATGCCGGATCGCAAGCTGGAAGATGCCCTTGTGCGCTGCTGCAAACAGGGCGTCTTCAGCTTCACTTGAATCGCACTCAACCTTCGCTGGTGCGATGCGTGAGGATGTTCAGCACTACGCCGTAGGGATCGCGAACGAAGAAGCGCCGCACGCCCCACGGTTCGTCGATGATCCCGTAGAGAATCTCCAGCTGCGCCGAACGTGCCCGCCGGTAGATCAGGTCGACGTTGTCGACCTCGATGGACAGGTCCGGTACCGGCGTGCCGGAGCCACCCTCTTCCGCCACATTGAGCTGCGGCACGGTGCTCGCGCCGGAGCCCAGGGTCATTATCCAGCCATGATCCATCACCAGATCGAGCCCAAGCAGTTTCTGGTAGAACTCGCGGGCGAGCTCCGGATCAGGGACGGCGATATTGGCCACGATGCGTAGGACGGTCATGGGCGCTCCGGCTTGTCGAAAGTGCTTGGACGGTCCAAGCATAGTCCAGCCCCTCGCCCGCTCCATGCCGGTCGTCGACCGTCCCACCCCTCAGGCCAGGTCGATCTCCACCGTTTCGCCGCGCAGGCGCACCGGCCAGACACGCAGGCGTTGCTCCGGGTACTCCAGGCAGGCACCGTCATCCAGGCGGTAATGCTGCTTGTACAAAGGCGAGGCGATCACCAGCGCACCACCCAAGTGGCCGACGATGCCCCGGCCAATCACGTTGGCGCCAGAGAGCGGGTCGCGGTTGTCCACCGCGAACAGGCGTTCGCCCTCCGCGTCATGCAGGTAGAACAGCGCCACTTGAGCACCGTCCACCCAGGCCACCACGCCGGAGTTCGGCACCAGGTCAGTACGACCGCAAAGGGCCCGCCACTGGCCGCCCTGGGCCAATTGATAATCGATGCGTTGCGCGCTTACTTGGGCCATCAGACCACCTCCTCGGCTACCGGAATCAGGTTGAGCTCTGCCGCTTTCACCGGGCGGCGCTGCCCGCGTTCGTTGACGAAATGGATGTCAGGGTCTCCGCGCTGGTCGTTGACGAAGGTGCGGAAGCGCTTGAGTTTTTCCGGGTCCTGGATGGCATTGGCCCACTCGCATTCGTAGCGGTCCACCACCGTCTGCATCTGCGCCTCCAGCTCCGCAGCCAGGCCCAGGCTGTCGTCAATGATCACCGCCTTGAGATAGTCCAGCCCGCCTTCCAGGCTCTCGCGCCAGACCGAGGTGCGCTGCAGCTTGTCGGCGGTGCGGATATAGAACATCAGGAAGCGGTCGATGTAGCGAATCAGCGTTTGGTCATCCAGGTCCGTGGCGAACAGTTCGGCATGACGCGGGCGCATACCGCCGTTGCCACAGACGTAGAGGTTCCAGCCCTTCTCGGTGGCGATCACGCCGACATCCTTGCTCTGCGCCTCAGCGCACTCACGGGTGCAGCCGCTTACTGCGAACTTGAGCTTGTGCGGCGAGCGCAGGCCCTTGTAGCGATGCTCGATGTCCAGGGCCATCTTCACGCTGTCCTGCACGCCATAACGGCACCAGGTGCTGCCCACGCAAGACTTCACGGTACGGGTGGACTTGCCGTAGGCATGGCCGGTTTCGAAGCCGGCGGCGATCAGCTCGCCCCAGATGTCCGGCAACTCGTGGAGCTGCGCGCCGAACAGGTCAATGCGCTGGCCGCCGGTGATCTTGGTGTAGAGGTTGTATTTCTTCGCCACCTCGCCGATGGCGATCAGGCCCTCCGGCGTGATTTCGCCACCAGGGATGCGCGGCACTACCGAGTAGGTACCGTTCTTCTGCATGTTCGCCATGAAGGTGTCGTTGGTGTCTTGCAACGGCACCAGCCAGGGCTCCTGGATCGGGCGGTTCCAGCAGGACGCGAGAATGGAGCCGATGGCCGGCTTGCAGATCTCGCAACCGACATGGCCGCGGCCATGCTTGGCGAGCATCTCCTCGAAGGTCTCGATGCCTTCTACACGGACGATCCCGTACAGCTCTTGCCGGGTGTAGGCGAAGTGTTCGCAGAGGCTCTTGTCCACCGCCACGCCACGGGCAGCGAGCTCATGCTCGACGACCTGCTTGAGCAGCCCCGCGCAGCCGCCGCAGCCGGTAGCCGCTTTGGTGCAAGCCTTGACGCCGGCCAGATCCGTACAGCCACCCTCGATGGCGGAGCAGATCGAGCCCTTGCTGACGTTGTGGCAGGAACAGACCGTGGCGGTGGCCGGCAACGCGTCCGCGCCCAGGGCCGGGGCCGCCTCGCCCAGCGGCAGGATCAGGCTGGAGGGATCGGCTGGCAGCGTGATGCCGTTCTGCACGTATTGCAGCAGCGTGTCGTAGTAGCTGTTGTCGCCAACCAGCACGGCGCCCAGGGCCTGCTTGCCGTCGGCGGAAACCACCAGGCGCCGGTAGCTGGAGGTGGCTTCGTCGATGAAGCGGTAGCTGCGGGCGCCCGGCAGCGCGCCGTGGGCGTCGCCGATGGAGCCCACGTCCACACCCAGCAGTTTGAGCTTGGTGGACATATCGGCGCCAATGAAGGGATCGGCGGCTTCGCCGCAGAGTTGCGCGGCCACGCCGCGGGCCATCTGGTAGCCCGGCGCAACCAGGCCGTAGATACTGCCATTCCAGGCCGCGCATTCACCAATGGCGTAGATGTCCGGGTCGCTGGTCAGGCACTGCCCATCGATGGCTACGCCACCACGAGGTCCCAGCTCCAACCCGCATTGGCGGGCCAGCGCGTCCTGCGGCCGGATGCCGGCGGAGAAGACGATCAGGTCAGTTTCCAGGAAATCGTCGCCGGCGAAGTTCATCCGGTAGCGGTACTCGCTGCCCGCGCTGATGGACTGGGTTCCCTTGGACAGGTGAACGCCCACGCCCAGCGCTTCGATCCGCGCCTTGAGCGCCTGGCCACCCTGATCGTCGAGCTGCACCGGCATCAGGCGCGGGGCGAACTCCACTACATGGGCATCCAGGCCGAGGGATTTCAGCGCGTTGGCCGCCTCGAGGCCGAGAAGGCCACCGCCCACCACCACACCACGTCGCGCCTTTTCAGCAGCCGCGCGAATGGTGTCGAGGTCGGCCAGGGTGCGATACACCAGGCGCGAATCGCCCTCAGCGCCCTCGATCGGCGGCACGAAAGGATAGGAACCGGTAGCAAGCACCAGCTTGTCGTAATTCACGCAACCCTCGGCGGTGATCACCTCGCGGCGCTCACGGTCGATCTCCAGCACCGGCACGCCCAAGTGCAGGGTGACGCCTGGGCGCTGATACAGCGCGGCTTCGCCCAGCGCCAGCGACTCGGCATCGCGTCCGCCGAAGTACTCGGACAGATGCACGCGGTCATAAGCACGCAGCGGCTCTTCGCTGAATACATGCAACCGATAGCGGTCCAGTGCACCGCGCTCGATCAGTTGTTCGACGCAATGGTGGCCGACCATGCCATTGCCGATGACGACCAGCGTTTGCACATCATTGAAGGTAGCGACGTTGGAGTTCATAAGTAGCACCCGGACCAAGCCAATCACGTTTTCGGGGGCAAAAAAAAACGCCTGGAACCAAGGGGTTCCAGGCGCCTTTGCCTGTTCGTTCTTGGGTGCCGCCGGGCCTCGCTGCCGGGCGCACCTTCAGGAGCCTGGGGTCCTGATGGGACCTGCGATCGCCATTGATCGTCCAGGCTGCCCAACCGCCTGTTCGGGGAGGGCTCGGTCAAGGCTATGCAGCGGTTGTGCCAGCTTTCGAAATACCTCGCCAATAGACCGGCCAGGCCTGTCTATTTCGGGACTTTCAGCACCGAATGACTCTATTCCAGGAAACAAGCAGTGCATCTCGGCAAGTCTACTGACAGGCCCCAAAAAAGTGCGAGCACGCTGCCGACGCCCCAACCTTGCGCCGAATCCAGCAGCCAGATCTGGTCACAATGAGCTTTGGCTCAAAGAAAGCTCAGTCGGCTAATCTGCATGGACCAATGGGTTCCGCGGGGGAACGCAATGTCATTCGTCGATGGGATAGTCGCCCAGGTTCTGATTCTGGAAACCGGGCTTTACCACGCTTACATGCGCCTAGCCGCTGGTACTGACGATGAAGCCCTGCATGACTTGCGAATCAATCTGCGCCGCTTGCGCAGCCTGCTTCGCCCGCTGCGCGGCAAGGACGGCGTGACAGATCTAGACCAGGCCGCAGCCGAGGTCGGCAAAATGACCACGCCCGTGCGCGACTTGGAAGTGCTGATCCAGGAACTCCGCCGCAAGGGGCTCAACGGCCCCGCCAATGTGCGCCAGGACACCCTGGCTGCCAGCTACGCCGCGATTATCGAGAGTTCGACACTCCAGCAATTCTTTACCTGCCTGGATGAATGGCCGACGGCATTCCGTGCGGCTGAACAGGACGGGGAACTGCGCGGCATGAAGAAACGCGTACTCAATCGCCTGGAAAAACAGGTGGAATCGCTGAAAGCCGCTTTGTCAGATCCGGCCCATGACCGGCACCAGATACGCTTACGGGTCAAACGCACTCGTTATGCCGCCGACGCTTATCCTGATCTTTCGCCAATCTCGACCGAAACAGCAGCTGCACTGAAAACCCTCCAGTCGGCGCTGGGCACCTGGCATGACCACTTCCAGTGGTGCCTGAAAGCCAAACAGGAACCGGACCTTCACCCCCTGCTCCACCGCTGGCAGACGGAAGGCAATGCCGCGTTGCTGCAGGCAGAAGCGGACCTGGTGCGTTTGGCCGAGTGCCTGGAATAATCCTGCCAGTTCAACCCAGACTGCCGGCGAACCGCTCGGCCAGGCGCTCGCGGGCAAAGTTCTCGGTGACGAAGTCGATGAACGCGCGGGTCTTGCCCGGTAGCAAGGTGCGGCTGGCATAGTAGATCGAGATCGACCCGGCATCCGCATACCAGCGCGGCAACAGCCGCACCAACTCGCCACGTTCCAGCCAAGGCAACACATCCGGCACCGCCAGCAGCGCGACGCCCTGATGCAGCAGCGCAGCCTCGCGCATGGCGGCAGGGTCGTTGAGCATGATGGTCTCGGGCAAGTGGGCGGCCACTTCCGCGCCAGCCACATCCCGCATCGTCCAGTGGCGGACACGGCCGGTGCGGGGCGAGCGCATCACGATGCCGTCAACGTCAGCCAGCTCCTCAGGGCTGGTCGGCACCGTACGGCCGGCCAGGTAAGCGGGTGAAGCGACGGCAATGATGTGAGCCGGTGCAACTGGCCGCGACACGATGCCCGAAGAGAGCTCGAAACCACCACCGATGGCCACGTCATAGCCCTCGGCGATCAGGTCCACCGAGCGGTTCTCCAGATGCCACTCCGGTCGCACCTGCGGATATCGCGCGCGGAACGCCGGTAGCAGCGGTAACAGGTGCGTCATGCCGAAGCTCGGCGCCATGCTCACCTTGAGCACGCCAGCCGGCTCGCCCTGATCGGCCCCCACGCTGGCAATGGCCGCCTGCAGCGCCTCCAGGTTGCCACCAATAGCTTCCAGAAAGCGCTCGCCCGCCTCGGTCAGGGTCAGCTTGCGCGTCGAGCGCTGGAACAACCGCACGCCGATGTTGCGCTCAAGCATCGCCACATTGCGGCTCACTGCTGCCGGTGTCAGGGCGAGGCGGCGTGCCGCGGCGGAGAAGCTGCCGGTCTCGGCACTGCGGACGAAGGACTCCAGGTTGGCGAGGGTTTCCATGGGCATCCTTAAACAAATGCTTGAAGATCATTCAATCCATTAGCGTCTAATCAAAGAGTAATCGACGAGCGATAGTGACTCCACCCCCAACCCATGGAGTTCATCGAAATGATCACTACCCTTCCCCTTGCCGGCAAGACCGCACTCGTCACCGGCGGCTCCCGTTCCATCGGCGCCGCCATCGCCAAGCGCCTTGCCGCTGATGGCGCCGCCGTCGTCCTGACCTACAGCGCATCGCCGGAAAAAGCCTTTGAGGTCGTACGCACTATCGAAGACGAAGGTGGCCGCGCCGTCGCCATTGCCGCCGACGCGGGTGACCCCTCCGCCGTACGTGCAGCTGTTGCCGCCACCGTCGAATCCTTCGGCGGTATCGACATCCTGGTCAACAACGCTGGCCTCGGCCTCGGTGGCCCCATCGAAGACATTCCCTTCGAGACCTACGAGCGCATGATCGCGGTCAATGTCACCGGAGTGTTCGTCGCCACCCAGGAAGCCGTGCGTCACATGAAGGCCGGAGGGCGGATCGTCCATATCGGCTCGTCCATGACCCACTACGCAGCCTTCCCCACCGCGTCGCTCTACACCCTGACCAAAGGCGCCGTCGCCGGCTTCAACCGCAGCCTGGTCCGGGACCTCGGCCCGCGTGGCATCACTGTCAACACCGTGCACCCTGGCCCGACCGACACCGACATGAACCCGGATGGCGGCCCGGTGAGCGAAATCGTCGGCCCCGGCATCGCGATCGGTCGCTACGGCAAGCCCCATGAAATCGCCAGCGTCGTCGCTTTCCTCGCCAGCCCGGAAGCGGCCTTCGTCACCGGCGCCGACATCATCGCCGACGGCGGTTTCACCGCCTGACCTACTGATTCCTGCCCCCACTGAAGGAGCATCACCATGAGCACCATCGGCATCATCGGCGCCGGCGCAATCGGTTCCGCCTTCGCCAAGGCCCTGGCCAATCAGGGCATCGCAGCAGTCATCGCCAATAGCCGCGGGGCGGAGTCCCTGGCGGATCTGGTTCGCGAACTGGGTCCCAGCATCAAGGCTGGAACACGTGAAGAAGCCGCCGCCCAGGACATCGTGCTGGTCGCGGTCAACTGGTCCAGGCTACCGGCAGCCCTCGACGGTCTGCCGGACTTCGGCGGACGCATAGTGATCGACGCCAACAACCCGATCGAAGCACCGCTGTTCAAACCCGCCGAGCTGAGCGGCCGGCTGTCCAGCGAAGCGTTCACCGACCTGGTGCCGGGCGCACGCGTGGTGAAGGCCTTCAACCACCTGCAACCACACCTGGTATCCGGTGACCCGAAAGCCGAAGGCGGCCGGCGCGTTCTGTTCTACTCCGGCGACGACGCCCGCGCCAAAGCACAGGTGGGCGGGCTCATCGAGCAGCTGGGCTTCTTCGGCATCGACCTCGGGGCCCTCAGCGTCGGCGGCAGCCTCGTGCAGTTCCCCGGTGGCCCGCTGCCGGGCCTCAACCTGGTCAAGTTCGGCTGAAACCCGACTGCGCCACCCTCGGCAACTATGCTTAACCTGCTGCCTGGCAGCAGGTTGGGAGGCGCTCGACATGCAACTCATCTCCGTGAAGATCGACAAGCCGGACGACACCAATTTCGTCTTTGGCCAGACCCATTTCATCAAATCCGTCGAAGACATCCACGAAGCGCTGGTGGGCGCCGTACCCAGCATCAGATTCGGCCTCGCCTTCTGCGAAGCCTCGGGTAAATGCCTGGTGCGCTGGTCCGGCACCGATAGCGCGATGGTCGAACTGGCCCAGAAGAACGCCATGGCCATCGGCGCGGGACACAGCTTCATCCTCTTCCTGGGCGACGGTTTCTACCCACTCAACGTGCTGAACACGCTGAAGATGGTGCCCGAGGTGTGCCGCATATTCTGCGCCACGGCCAATCCGACAGAGGTGATCCTTGCCGAAACCGGGCAAGGCCGCGCCGTGCTCGGGGTGGTGGACGGCCTGCGTCCTACAAGCATCGAAGGTGACGACGATATCCTCTGGCGCAAGGGCCTGCTGCGGCAGATCGGCTACAAGTTGTGAGGGCCAAGCCGAGCGACGGAATGTTTTTCCTGTAGGCGCGAAACCATTGGCTCTGTCTGAGCTAGCTGTTGCCAGGAATAGACCGTCGAGCGAAGCGTCTTGTAGCAGCAGGGGGACGCCGAGTCCTTGCTCGCGAAAAGGTCCGATTCGCGAGCGAGCTCGCTCCTACAGCAAATGCAGCCAGTTGCAACACATGACTGGGACATAGCCAATTCATTCACCAAGCTGGCCTGCCCATCGCCCACCACAAACACAGCAGCCCCCTCCGGTTACGCGTAAAATGCCGCACGCTCTTCCACAGACAACGAACCATGACCCCAGAAGCTCTCGGCACCCTCCTGCACCATCTCACCACCGCGCTCAGCACCGTCCCCGACGAGGCCCGACGCCTCTTCCATGGTCGCGGCCGACGCTGGGAAGGCCTCGAACAGGTCACTGCCGACTGGCTGCAAGGCGTCTTGCTGGTCTCCCTCTTTCGCGAACCCGCTGCCGACGCGTTGGCCGACTTGAAAGCCATGTTGCTGGCCTTGGCCAATTCCCCCGCCTGGAATCAGAGCAAGGCCCACACCCTGTTACTGCAGCACCGCTACCAACTGGACAGCACCACGGAATTCCTGGTGGGGGATGAGATCGAGGAGTGGCACATCACCGAGAGCGGCCTGCGCTTCAAGCTGGACATCGGCAAGAAGCAGAACAGCGGCCTGTTCCTGGACATGCGCTACGGTCGTCGCTGGGTACAGCAGCAGGCTAGCGGCAAGCGCGTGCTCAACCTGTTCGCCTACACCTGCGGCTTTTCGGTTGCCGCCATCGCCGGCGGGGCCGAACACGTGGTGAACCTGGACATGGCCAGGGCTGCCCTTAGCCGTGGGCGCGACAACCATCGACTGAACCAGCACGACCTTGGCAAGGTTAGCTTCCTCGGCCACGAGTTGTTCAAGTCCTGGGGCAAGGTCAAGAAAGAAGGCCCTTACGACCTCGTCATCATCGACCCTCCGTCGTTCCAGAAAGGCAGCTTCGCCCTGACCCGCGACTACCAGAAGATCCTGCGACGGCTGCCGGAGCTGCTGAGTGAAAATGGTGTGGTGCTGGCCTGCGTCAACGACCCCGCCATCGGCCCGGACTTCCTCATCGCGGGTATGGCCCAGGAAGCGCCGAGCCTACGTTTCGAACAGCGCTTGGAAAACCCGCCGGAATTCGCCGATGTCAGCTCCGACAGCGGCCTCAAGGCCCTGGTATTCGTCCAGGGCTGATCGCCTTTCCTTAAATGCAATCACTTTGCCTACCTGGCTGCATTGACAGCCGGGTACCGCCTACCCACGCCTTCCCTCCCACCCCGTAAACGGGCGCACAATCCTTTGCCCCCAGCCGTGCTTCGGTGCCCTGGAATTGTCCGATAAATTCCTCTTGATTATGGTTGTATAGACATGTTTATATGCGTCCATGCCCAAGCGGCAAATCCAACAACAACAGGCAACCAGTCTTCTCGGAGCCCACGATGAACAAGCCAACCCGTTTCCGTGATGTCGAAATCCGCGCCCCGCGTGGCAACCAGCTGAACGCCAAAAGCTGGCTGACCGAAGCGCCGCTGCGCATGCTGATGAACAACCTCGACCCCGAGGTCGCGGAAAACCCGAAGGAACTGGTGGTCTACGGCGGCATCGGCCGTGCCGCGCGCAACTGGGAGTGCTACGACAAGATCGTCGAGACCCTGAAAGAACTGAATGACGACGAAACCCTGCTGGTGCAATCCGGCAAACCGGTCGGCGTGTTCAAGACCCACGCCAACGCCCCGCGCGTGCTGATCGCTAATTCCAACCTGGTGCCGCACTGGGCCAACTGGGAACACTTCAACGAGCTGGATGCCAAGGGCCTGGCCATGTACGGCCAGATGACCGCCGGCAGCTGGATCTACATCGGCAGCCAGGGCATCGTCCAGGGCACCTTCGAGACCTTCGTCGAAGCCGGCCGCCAGCACTACAACGGCAACCTGACCGGTCGCTGGGTCCTCACCGCCGGCCTCGGCGGCATGGGCGGTGCCCAGCCGCTGGCCGCGACCCTGGCCGGCGCCTGCTCGCTGAACATCGAATGCCAGCAAAGCCGCATCGACTTCCGCCTGAAGACCCGTTATGTCGACGAGCAGGCCAAGGACCTCGACGACGCCCTGGCGCGCATCGCCAAATACACCGCCGAAGGCAAGGCGATCTCCATCGCCCTGCATGGCAACGCCGCTGAAATCCTGCCGGAACTGGTCCGCCGTGGCGTCCGCCCGGACATGGTCACCGACCAGACCAGCGCCCACGACCCGCTCAACGGCTACCTGCCGATTGGCTGGACCTGGGAACAGTACCGCGACCGCGCGCAGACCGAGCCGGCTGCCGTGGTGAAAGCCGCCAAGCAGTCCATGGCCGTGCACGTGCAGGCCATGCTGGACTTCCAGAAGCAAGGCATCCCGACCTTCGACTACGGCAACAACATCCGTCAGATGGCCAAGGAAGAAGGCGTGGCCAATGCCTTCGACTTCCCCGGTTTCGTGCCAGCCTATATCCGCCCGCTGTTCTGCCGTGGCATCGGCCCATTCCGCTGGGCCGTGCTGTCCGGCGACCCGCAGGACATCTACAAGACCGACGCCAAGGTCAAGGAACTGATCCCGGACGACGCCCACCTGCACCGCTGGCTGGACATGGCGCGCGAGCGCATCAGCTTCCAGGGCCTGCCGGCACGTATCTGCTGGGTCGGCCTGGGCCAACGTGCCAAACTGGGTTTGGCGTTCAATGAGATGGTCCGCTCCGGCGAGCTGTCGGCACCCATCGTGATCGGCCGCGACCACCTGGACTCCGGCTCGGTCTCCAGCCCCAACCGCGAGACCGAAGCCATGCAGGACGGTTCCGATGCCGTCTCCGACTGGCCCCTGCTCAACGCCCTGCTGAACACCGCCAGCGGTGCCACCTGGGTTTCGCTGCACCACGGCGGCGGCGTGGGGATGGGCTTCTCCCAGCACTCCGGCATGGTGATCGTTTGTGACGGTACCGACGAAGCGGCTGCGCGCATCGCCCGCGTGCTGACCAACGACCCTGGCACCGGCGTGATGCGCCATGCCGACGCCGGATACCAGATCGCCATCGATTGCGCCCACGAGCAAGGTCTGAACCTGCCGATGATTGGCAAAGGAGCTTGAGAATGAACCAGCTGAACCTGAAACCCGGACACCTGACCCTGGCCCAGCTGCGCCAAGCCTACCTTGCACCGCTGCAGGTAACTCTGGATGCCAGTGCCGCTGAGCCCATCGAGGCCAGCGTCGCCTGCGTCGAACAGATCCTGGCCGAAGGCCGCACCGCCTATGGCATCAACACCGGCTTCGGCCTGCTGGCTTCGACCCGCATCGCCCCGGCCGACCTGGAAAAGCTACAGCGCTCACTAGTGCTGTCCCACGCCGCCGGCGTGGGCGAGCCGCTGGACGATGCCATGGTGCGCCTTATCATGCTGCTCAAGGTCAACAGCCTGGCCCGCGGCTTCTCCGGCATCCGCCGCAAGGTAATCGACGCGCTGATCGCCCTGATCAATGCCGAGGTCTACCCGCACATCCCGCTCAAGGGTTCTGTAGGTGCATCCGGTGACCTCGCACCGCTGGCGCACATGTCGCTGGTACTGCTGGGCGAAAGCAAGGCTCGCTACCGCGGCCAGTGGTTGCCTGCCACCGAAGCCCTGGCCGTGGCCGGCCTGGAGCCGCTGACCCTGGCCGCGAAGGAAGGCCTGGCGCTGCTCAACGGTACCCAGGTATCCACCGCCTACGCCCTGCGCGGCCTGTTCGAAGCAGAAGACCTGTTCGCCGCTGCCACCGTCTGTGGCGGGTTGAGCGTCGAGGCCATGCTCGGCTCTCGCGCGCCCTTCGATGCCCGCATCCATGCCGCTCGCGGCCAGCGCGGACAAATCGACGTCGCCGCCGCCTACCGTGACCTGCTCACCGCCAGCAGCGAAATCGCCCGCTCCCACGAAAAATGCGACAAGGTGCAGGACCCTTACTCCCTGCGCTGCCAGCCACAAGTGATGGGGGCCTGCCTGACCCAGCTGCGCCAGGCTGCCGAGGTGCTGGAGATCGAATCCAACGCTGTCTCGGACAACCCGCTGGTGTTCGCTGCCGAGGGTGATGTGATCTCCGGCGGCAACTTCCATGCCGAGCCGGTGGCCATGGCCGCCGACAACCTGGCGCTGGCCATCGCTGAGATCGGCTCGCTGTCCGAGCGCCGCATTTCCCTGATGATGGACATGCACATGTCGCAACTGCCGCCCTTCCTCGTGGAAAACGGCGGGGTCAACTCCGGCTTCATGATCGCCCAGGTCACCGCAGCCGCCCTGGCCAGCGACAACAAGGCTCTGGCGCACCCGGCCAGCGTCGATAGCCTGCCCACCTCGGCTAACCAGGAAGACCACGTCTCCATGGCACCGAACGCCGGCAAGCGCCTCTGGGCCATGGCCGACAACGTGCGCGGCATCCTCGCCATCGAATGGCTGGGTGCCTGCCAGGGCCTGGACTTCCGCGAAGGCCTGAAGAGCTCGCCGAAGCTGGAAGAGGCCCGTGGTCAGCTCCGCGCCAAGGTCCCGTACTATCAGGAAGACCGCTTCTTCTCCCCGGATATCGAGACGGCCAGTGAACTGCTGGCCAGCGGCTGCCTGAACGGACTGATGCCGGCCAAGCTTCTGCCGAGCCTCTAACCCCAACTCAGTGAAACCCAGCCTGCTCCGGTGATGGATAAACCCACCGGAGCGGGATGGTGTCGCTCATCCATAAGAACAATGAGGAGAGCAGAAGGATGAAAGATCAAACAGGCCTGCAGCGTGGCCTGAGCGCACGCCATATCCGCTTCATGGCCCTGGGATCGGCCATCGGTACCGGGCTTTTCTACGGTTCGGCATCGGCGATCCAGATGGCGGGTCCGGCGGTTCTGCTGGCTTACCTGATAGCCGGCGCAGCGGTGTACATGGTGATGCGCGCCCTCGGGGAAATGGCCGTGCACAACCCGGTTTCCGGCTCCTTCGGCCACTATGCCAGCAGCTACCTGGGCCCTCTGGCCGGCTTTGTCACCGGCTGGACCTACGCCTTCGAGATGATCATTGTCGGCCTGGCCGACGTCACGGCGTTCGGCATCTACATGGGCTTCTGGTTTCCAGAGGTGCCCCGCTGGATCTGGGTGCTGTCGCTTGTCTTCTTCCTCGGTGGACTCAACCTGTGCAGCGTGAAGGTCTTCGGCGAGCTGGAGTTCTGGTTGTCGCTGCTGAAGGTCGGCGCCATCGTCGCGATGATCCTCGCCGGATTGGGCATCATGGTGTACGGCTTCGGCATAGCCGATACCGGCGCGGCCACCGGTATTCATAACCTCTGGGAGCACGGCGGCTTCATGCCCAACGGCATCAGCGGCCTGATCGCGTCGTTTGCGGTGGTGGTATTCGCATTCGGCGGCATCGAGATCATCGGCATCACCGCCGGAGAAGCCAAGGACCCGCAGCGGGTACTGCCCAAGGCGATCAACGCAGTGCCAGTGCGCATCCTGCTGTTCTACGTGCTGACACTCTTCGTGCTGATGGCGATCTTCCCGTGGCCGCAAATCGGCAGCAAGGGCAGTCCGTTCGTGCAGATCTTCGACAGCCTCGGCATCAGCTCGGCCGCTACGATTCTCAATATCGTGGTCATCTCCGCAGCGGTATCGGCTATCAACAGCGACATTTTCGGCGCCGGTCGCATGCTCTATGGGATGGCACGCCAGGGGCAGGCACCTGCCGGCTTCGCCAAGGTCTCGCGCCATGGCGTGCCATGGATGACCGTGGTGGTGATGGGTGTCGCCCTGCTGATCGGCGTGCTGCTGAACTACCTGATCCCGGAGAACGTCTTCCTGTTGATCGCCTCCATCGCCACCTTCGCCACCGTCTGGGTGTGGCTGATGATCCTGTTGGCCCAGGTGGGAATGCGCCGTTCGATGAGCGCTGACGAAGTTGCCGCACTGAAGTTCCAGGTACCGCTGTGGCCGGCAGCACCAGCCGCAGCCATCGCCTTCATGCTGTTCATCTTTGGTGTCCTGGGCTACTTCCCTGATACCCAGGCTGCACTTGGGGTCGGGGCAGTCTGGATCCTTCTGCTGGTAGCCGCCTACTGGCTCTGGGTGCGCCCCAAGAACCAGGGAGTGCCAAGCGCCGTGGCAAACCTGGCGGACTGATGGCTAAAGCCCGGCCACGTCGCCGGGCCTTAGCCCCACCCAGGTCGAGAGCCTGGGAGTACCCTTCTGCCCGGGTAGGTCCACACTTCAATTGGTACGGCCCTCCTCTAGCGGAGGGCCTTGGCTCGAATCAAGAGACGATACATGCCATCCCACATCCACGCTTCCGCGTTGCCGATCGCCAGAATGGCAAGGCAGCACTCGAGCCGGGAGAACTGAAATGAAGCATCTCTGGCATAACTGCCACGCCGCCACCATGAAGGACGGCAAGTACAGCATCATCGAGGACGCCGCTCTGGTGACCTACGCCGGCCGCATCGAGTGGATCGGCCCATACGAACAACTGAAGTCCATCCCCTACGACGTGGAGGTCGACCTCGACGGTGCCTGGGTAACTCCTGGCCTGGTCGACTGCCACACCCACCTGGTGTTCGGCGGCGACCGTAGCGCCGAGTTCGAGCAGCGCCTGCAAGGCGTCAGCTACGCCGAGATTGCCGCCCAGGGCGGTGGTATTGCCAGCACCGTGCGCGCCACTCGCGAAGCCCCCGAGGACGAGCTGTTGGCCAGCGCAACCCGCCGCGCAGAGCAACTGCTGCGCGATGGCGTCACCACCCTGGAAGTGAAGTCTGGCTACGGTCTGGACCTCTCCAGCGAACGCAAGATGCTGCGTGTCGCTCGGCGCCTGGGCGAAAACCTGCCACTGACGGTTCGCGCCACTTGCCTGGCCGCCCACGCGCTGCCACCGGAATACGCTGGTCGCGCCGATGATTACATCACCCACATCTGCGACGAGTTGCTTCCTGCCTTGGCCAGCGAAGGCCTGGTCGATGCCGTGGATGCCTTCTGCGAGCATCTGGCCTTTTCCCCAGCGCAGGTGGAACGGGTGTTCAAGGTCGCCAAGGGCCTGGGCCTGCCAGTGAAACTGCACGCCGAACAGCTGTCGTCCTTGCATGGCTCCAGCCTGGCCGCGCGCTACCAGGCGCTGTCCGCTGACCATCTGGAATTCATGACCGAGGAAGACGCCATCGCCATGGCTGCTGCCGGCACAGTTGCCGTGCTGCTGCCGGGAGCCTTCTACCTGCTGAGGGAAACCCAGCTCCCCCCCATCGACACCCTGCGCCGCCACGGCGTGCCCATGGCGGTCGCCAGTGACCTCAATCCCGGCACTTCGCCCGCCCTGTCGCTGCGCCTGATGCTGAACATGGCCTGCACCTCATTCCGCCTCACGCCGGAAGAGGCCCTTGCCGGGACAACACTGCACGCCGCACGTGCCCTGGGCCTGGCCGACAGCCACGGCAGCCTCGAAGTGGGCAAGGCCGCCGACTTCGTCGCATGGGACATCCAGCGCCCTGCCGAACTGGCCTATTGGCTGGGCGGCGATCTGCCCAAGCGGGTGATTCGACACGGAAAGGAGATCAACTTTGGCTAAGGTACTGACCTTCAATCGCGGCCGCGTGCCGCTGCTGATCAGCATGCCCCACCCTGGCACCCAGCTCACCCCGGCAGTAGAGGCCGGCATGGTTGCGGCTGGCCTCGAGCTGGCCGATACGGACTGGCACATCCCGCGCCTGTATGAATTTGCCGTCGAACTGGGAGCCAGCACCCTGGCGGCCGAGTATTCGCGCTATGTCATCGACCTCAACCGCCCGGCCGACGACAAGCCGCTCTACACGACCGCCACCACGGGCCTCTACCCGGAAACCCTGTTCGATGGCGCGCCGCTGTACCGCGAGGGACTGACTCCTTCTGCCAACGAGCGCGCACGCTACCTGGCCGAGATCTGGACGCCCTACCACCAGACCATCGTCGACGAGCTGGCGCGAATGAAGGCCGAATTCGGTTACGCGCTGCTGTTCGATGCCCATTCGATCCGCTCGCTCATCCCCCACCTGTTCGAAGGCCGCCTGCCGGACCTCAACCTGGGCACCAACGCCGGCGCCAGTTGCGATCCGAGCCTGGCTGAAGCACTGGTGGCCACCTGCGGCGAAGCTCGGGACTACAGCCATGTGCTCAATGGGCGCTTCAAAGGCGGGCACATCACCCGTCACTATGGGCAGCCGGAGCAGCACATCCACGCCGTGCAGCTGGAGCTGAGCCAACGCTGCTACATGGAGGAAGCCCCGCCCTACCCCTACGTCGAAGACCGTGCACAGCAACTGCAGGCTGTTCTCCGGAACCTGCTGCAAGCCATGTTGAGTTGGGGCCAGCAACGCTACGGCCGCTGATCCGCTACTCCCGGCAAACGCACTTCAACCGGCCGTCTGGCGGGTTGAAGTGCCGGGCCTTTTCAACCCGCCCCTCCATTCGGACTAGCCAGCCTGCATCAGGCGCGGAGCGGCGAGCCATGGCTTCATGACGCCCTATCGGCAGCTGGCACCGAGCGATCTCGCCCCAGCTGCCGCCACCACAAGGGACGCCATGATCGACATCCACACATCCAGAACCCAAGACCGCCTGCGCCAGGCCGCGCTGGACCTGTTCCTGGTCAACGGCTACCAATCCACCAGCCTGCGCGACCTCGCCAGTTCGATTGGTGTGCATGCCGGCTCCTTGTACAACCACATCGAGAACAAGCAGAGCCTGCTCTTCGAGTTGATCGAAGAGTGCATGGACGACCTGCTCAACCTGACCCGGCGCCGCCTCAAACGCGCACTTCCTGGCCAATCACGGGTTCATCTGTTCATCCAGGCGTTCATCGACTTCCAGGCCGGAGACAAGAAAAGACTGATTCTTCTGGGTCGAGAGAAGAACAATCTCTCCAAGGAGCAGCAGCAACGGATCTACAACCTGCGCGGTGACTACCTGGACTGCTTGAAGCGGGTGATCCATGCCGAGGCCGGTATCCCGGAACGGGAGGAGATCGAGCTGAGGTTCCTCGCCAGCAGCGTAATAGGCATGCTGGAGAGCTTTGTCCTGTGGGACCACAGCTTTCAGTCCCTGTCGAATCAGGAAGTGGTGGAGCGTTTTACCAACATGGTTGCCAGAGCGATATCCCCTCCTCGGGAACAGCGCTCTCACCTACCGGGCAACGAACCCACCAGGAAATCGCCTGCTTCTAGGCAGTTGCCGTCGCCAACGAGACACTATCCGCAAGCCGGCCCGCCGGGACGGGACGGCTGAACAGATACCCCTGGAACGCCCGGCAGCCGTGTTCCATCAGGAAGTCATCTACTCCACGGTTTCCACGCCTTCGGCCACGACGCTCACGTTCAGATTGTCGGCCATTGCCATGATGGTCCGCGTGATCGCCGCATCGTTCTCGTCCGTCGGCACGTCTTAGACAAAGGACTTGTCGATCTTCAACTGCTCCAGCGCCCTTGAGGAGCTCCGCATTTAACGTCAGGCATATCTCATTTCATTACAGATCGTTAACTCACGATCATTGGGACCAATGCATTCACATCCGTTGCGCAACCCTACTTTTTCAGAACAAACCAACGTCATCCACTACAGGCGCAAGTAAGCTCCAAACTCGAAGGGACCGCACGGCGGCTTTTCACCATCCATGATCGGGACCGTCTTGCCAACCGAGCCAGGTCGGGGCCAGAGTGCCCGCAAAATCATCGCGTAGAACCGCACACAGCGAGTATCTTCGCCAGCCTTTGGAATGCATGCGTTAAGGAAGTGTCGTCGCATGATGAGAACAACAATTCGAACCGCCATCATCTGCGCGATCGCACTGTGCTCGGCAACGGCTATCGCCAAGGTAGAAGTACAAGCCGTCCAGCATAAGACCATCGGCCTGGTGCTTGCGGCCAAGATTTCCGAAGACATTGCCCCCGGCGACTATGAGGCGCTGATCAGTGGCATCAGGGCCAACCCGGGCAAGTACGCGAAGAAGGTCGTGATCCTGGACAGCATTGGTGGCAGCGTGCCCGAGGCTATCAAAATGGGTCGCCTGCTGCGTGAGACAGGTTTCGATGCCCTGGTTCCCTCCAGCAGCGTCTGCCAGGGCACCTGCATCTACCTGCTGGCCGCCGGCCGCGAGAAAACTGTACGCGGGTATGTCGGCCTGCACCGACCGTACTTCCCGAGCGGCGACTCCGCCCTCGCCGACCTCACCCATAAGGGCGTGCGCTACAACCCGACAGACTACTTCCGGGAAATGAACATTCCCACGAGTCTGGTTGAAGAGATGCAGGCGATCGAGCCATGGAAAATGCGCGTGCTGACATCGGAGGACCTGGCCAGATATCGGCTCAACTAGATTGCAGCCGGGCGGGCCAGCTTCCCCGAGACCGATGCGCGCCTTTGCGCCGAAGTCTGCTGCCGCCGCTGTCCGCACCTATACTCGAAACACCGAGGTCGGACGTGCTGAGTGCTCCGCTGGAAAGATGGCTGCATCTCGTCTATCAGCGCACCGAGGCAGACTTCATCCCGTGATTCAACGGCGACTGGACTCAACTATGGCTGACCATGACGGTGGCTTGGTACAAGCTGAGCGGCAGTGGGGGCAACTCCGCCCCTTCTGCCTCATCACCACGCTGGTTGCTTCGCTGACGCTCCCAGGTTGCACACGCATTGGCCCCGACACGGTGACGCTGGATCGCTTCGACTACAGCTCTGCCATCGCCGACTCCTGGAAACAACAGACACTGCTCAACATCGTCAAGTTGCGCTACATGGACATGCCTGTATTTGTCGATGTCGCCTCAATCGTCGCCGGTTATTCGCTGGAAACCGGCGGCAGCATCGGTGGACAGATCTCGTCGGCCGATGCGATTCAAGGCAACAGCGTCGTGTTGGGTGCCAACGGCAAATACACGGATCGCCCCACGATTACCTACGTGCCGCTGACCGGTGAAAAATTCCTCATCGGACTGCTGACGCCCATCGATCCGAAGAATATTTTCTCCATGCTCCAGTCAGGCTATGCAGCGGATTTCATCCTGGGCCTGACTGTCGAGTCGCTCAATGGTGTACGCAATCGCTCGGCAATGGCGGGTGCCCTGCGCGAGGCTGAACCGGAATTCTTGCGTGCGCTGGAGTTGATTCGCGATATCCAGGCCGCCGGCGCCGTGGGCATGCGCGTAGAAGAGGACAAGGTCAAAGGCAGGACCGCTGTTCTATTCATGCGCCGCGATGATGTCGCTCCCGAGATTCTGGAAAAACAGAAAGATGTCCGTCGCTTGCTTCACTTATCGGAAGGTCGCGAGCGGTTCGTGCTCAAGTATTCACCGGCACGCGGAGAAGAGGACGAGCTGGCGGTGAACAGCCGTTCGATGCTGCAGATCATGACAGCGTTTTCCAGTTACATCGATGTGCCCCAAGAGCACCTCAACGATCAAAGTGCGGTGCCTACCGTCGAAAAGGGCAGTGTCGAGAATCGCGTGTCGCGAATTTTCATTCGCAGCGGCAAGGAAAAGCCCGAGCACGCTTACACGACGGTGCATTATCGTGATCACTGGTTCTGGATCGATGACACCAACTGGCAGGCGAAACGTGCACTGGCGGCCATCATGTTCTTCTTCACGCTGTCGGAAACCGGCAGCAATGACAAACTGCCGTTGATCACAATCCCAGCGCAGTGATTGGACGTGTCAGTACTGATTTATCCTGCGGTACGGCCAATAGGCTAAACCAGCACTTGGCGGGTGCTGGCAATCAGCTCATGGACCTGGCGCTCGACATGCGCCTCAATGGGTACTTCCGGACCACGGCCGCGGGGACATGGCAAGCTGGGGGTCGTCCCGAACAGTCGGCAGATCAGCGGGCGTTGATCGTACACTTCACAGCCGTGCGGGCCGAGGTGCACGCAGTTCCATTCGGCAAGCGCTGCGTCATGTTCAGCGTCGCTCTTCACGGGCAGTCGTGATAGCTCCTCGGACGACGCCGTTACCGGCCCGCAGCAATCATGGCAGCCAGGCACGCAGGCGAAGCTGGGGATCTGGCGGCGCAACTGGTCGATCTTTCGGCTGGTACAACTCATGGAACGGTCTCTCTTGTGATCGCCTGCATTCTAACTGCCAGCTGGCGAATGTCTCCTTCTATATTGCGCCGGTGCGTGAGGCATCTACATGGCCTCGACCATCCTGCACCTATCGGCCGCGACCGACTTATGCTGCCGCCGAGCGGTCTGCGCCTTGGGCGAACTATCGCAGTGACTTGTGGATGTGCCCTTCCCATTGGTGCCGACGGCTCTGGTTGTAGCCCAGAGCAAACCAGCGATCGGTATCATCGAGCGCACGACTGAAGGTTTCGAGCACTCGCCGAATCTTGGCTTCCCAATCGCATTATTGCGAGACCAGATCAGCTTCACGACGGTGTCGCTTGCGTCTGAACCCGAGTTCGTGAAGAACACCTTGCTCATCGGAACCGGCGTCATCTCGATCAATTTCTCTGCCAGCTCAATGCTTGGGCTATGCGCCTTGTGACTGAACAGGTGATAGAACGGAAGCTTCCGCAGCTGTTGATCAGCCGCCTTGATCAGGCGTTCGTTGCTGAAACCCAGCGCCACACCCCCAAATCCGACGTGGCCTCGATGTACTGCTTGCCTTGATCATCGTAGACGTAGACGCCCTCCCCTCGTTCGATGATCAATGGGCCTACTTCCTGGTGCAGCCGAGCATCCGTGTAAGGGTGTAGCTGATACTCAACATACTTTTGAGCGAGTGTGAGATCAGGCATGTTCATGATTGGGCACTCCCGTGAATTCGTGCCTACGGAGCAAGGCATTGTTGTCTATAGGCATGGCCTGCTCATTACAGCTTGATCCACGTGGCCTTGAGTTCGGTGTATTTGTCGAACGCGTGCAGCGACTTGTCGCGACCATTACCCGATTGCTTGAAGCCACCGAATGGTGCGGTCATGTCACCACCGTCGTACTGGTTGACCCAGACGCTGCCGGCACGAAGCGCTTTGGCGACCAGATGCGCTTTGGAGATATTGCTCGTCCATACAGCAGCGGCCAGGCCATAGGGCGTGTCGTTAGCGATCTGGATCGCCTCTTCGGCACTGTCGAAGGTGATAACGGAAAGTACGGGGCCGAAGATTTCTTCTCGAGCGATCCGCATGGAGTTCAAGACGCCTTCGAAGATGGTCGGCTCGACGTATACCCCGCCCGTTTCTTCCAGCACCCGCTTGCCGCCGATCAGCAGCTTGGCACCATCGGCATGGCCCGCCTCGATGTAGGAAAGGACGGTGTTGAGTTGCTGGGTATCGACCAGGGCACCGACATTGGTCGCCGGATCAAGGGGATTACCCGCTTTCCAGTTCTTGATCGCCTCGACAACCAGAGGCACGAAGTCGTCCTTGATCGAGCTCTCGACAAGCAGGCGCGAGCCAGCGGTGCAGACTTCACCCTGATTGAATGCGAAGGCCGCAGCTGCAGACTCCGCAGCTGCCTGAAAATCAGGCGCATCGGCGAATACGATGTTGGGACTCTTGCCGCCAGCCTCGAGCCAGATGCGTTTCATGTTCGACTGACCGGCATACACCAAGAGTTGCTTGGCGACCTTGGTCGAACCTGTGAAGACCAGGGTATCAACGTCCATATGCAGAGCCAGAGCCTTGCCGACCGTATGACCATAGCCCGGCAGCACGTTGAGAACGCCTTTGGGGATACCAGCCTCTACGGCCAGCTGGGCAACTCGGATCGCGGTCAGCGGGGACTTCTCAGACGGTTTGAGAATGACGGAGTTGCCTGTAGCAAGAGCCGGCCCCAGCTTCCAACAAGCCATCATCAACGGGAAGTTCCAGGGAACGATTGCGGCAACGACTCCGATCGCCTCCCGAGTTACCAGACCAAGCTGGTCATGGGGCGTGGGCGCCACTTCGTCGTAGACCTTATCAATCGCCTCACCACTCCAACGAAGAGCAGACGCGGAGCACGCCACATCAACATTCAGCGAGTCGCTGATCGGCTTGCCCATATCCAACGTTTCCAATAGGGCCAGCTCCTCGGCGTGCGCCTCGACGAGCTCAGCAAACCGGATCATGACCGCTTTTCGACTGGCAGGTGCAAGCTGCGACCAGACTCCGGAATTGAAGGTGGCACGAGCATTCACAACAGCACGATCTGCATCCGCCTGATCGCAGCTGGCGACCTCGGCGAGCAGACGACCATCCACCGGGCTTATGCAGTCCAACGTCTCCCCATCAGTTGCATTGGTGTACTCGCCATTGATGAATGCGCGACCTTCGATCTTCAGGGCCTTTGCTCTGGATTCCCAGTCGGTGCGGGTCAGGTTGATCATGTCGTTTCCTCTCATCGTATTGCTGCAACGCATGGCTAATTCTGGAAAAGCGCAGGCACAGGAGCTGATCCAGGTCCTTATTGAGGCAAGCCTCAGATGTTGTTCAAAAAGTCGCGAAGTAGCGCTTTGCAGTTGGCCTGGTTCTCGGGCTCTCGAGCCTGAATCTCGGCACGCATCCGCTCCGGCAGATCGCCAGCCGACGCAAGGAATCGCTTGCCTTCTTCCGTCCCATGCCAATAAGCCGTCCAGGTATCGAACATCTCCGTATCGATTTCCGGATGAAACTGGACCCCCATCGCCCGTCCTTTCCGATAAGCCTGGGGGGCGAGATCCGTCAGTCCCAGCAAGGTGGAGCCTGGTGGCGGAGTGAACGCATCGAAATGAAAGTTGAGCCATGGCCCTTTGTGTGCCCAGCCATCAGGCGTCTCAAGCGGCGTCCAACCAATCTCCGGAACAGCGTTTCGATAAACCTGTCCACCCAATGCTCGGGCCAGAAGCTGGCTGCCGAAGCAAATCCCTAATGTCGGAACACCCCTCGCCTGGACGGACTGGAGCCAGGTCAGTTCATTGGCCAGCCATGGCAACCGGTGATCGTAAGCAGACTCGGGACTGCCCATCACAACCGCCAGGCCGAGGCTATCTGGATCGGGCAAGCCTGCAGATACCGGAATGACCTCTAGCTGGACACCTAGATCGGAAAACAGATCCGGAAGGCTCCCAAGGACATCGGTATCCGAGTGAGTGATGGCGACAGCACGTTCGGGTCTCATGGGGCGCTCCTGAGGGGCAAGCAAATACTTATGAAACCATATCTTAAAGCTAATTAACTGCCAATCCCTCTTCTGCTAGACGCCAAAACCGGGCCGAGAGATCGCCGACGAGGGCAACAGAAAAGGTGGACTAGAGACCGAATCGGACAAGCGGGCGTAAAAATCCGGTTGAAAGATATGAAACCATATTTTAAATTGAAATCACCTCACTCCCTCGACAGGCGGCTACAGACAGCTTCCTCGGGAGAGACGAATGGCGTAGCGCAGGGCCTTGGGCTGTTGAGCCTCTGGCGAGATGTCCACTCAAGAAGCCTTTAACAAAAATCGGAGGTGTCTAAATGTCATCCAGTGTTCCAACTACGCTTGAGGCCGCCCCTTACCTAGATGTGGCTGACCCTTCATTTTCAATCCGCTCCCAGGCTGTAATCGATGCCCGTGAGGAAAGCTGGTTTGCGCGCACGCCCTACGGCATCGCGATTCTGCGATACGACGAAGTTAACGCTCTGATTCGCGATCAGCGACTGCGTCAGGGCAGTTACGCCTGGCCGGCGCACAACAAGGCGACCGGAAGCTTTGCGGACTGGTGGCTGAGAATGCTCCTGAGTCGAGAAGGCGCGGACCACTCCCGCCTTCGCCGCCTTGCGAATCCGGCCTTCTCCCCGAAGCTGGTCCGCAAGATGACCCCTGAATTCCAGGCAATGGCCAACGAGTTGATCGACAGCTTCATCGATGTCGGCCATTGCGAGTTTGTCTCCCAGTTTTCCGAACCCTACGCAACTCAGGTGATCTGCTCCCTGCTCGGCCTGCCTCGCAGTGAGTGGCGCGGGCTGGCAGAGCTCGCCGTCGATATGGGCCTGGCCTTGGGCGTCACGTTCAAGCAGGACGAGGCCAAGATCAATGCTGCGACCGACAAGCTGTTCGGCTATGCAGCAATGGCCGTCGAGAATCTCAAGAAGAACGGTCTGGGTGATGACTTCCTCAGCATGCTGGTCAAGGCCAACGAGGAAGACAAGGCAGCGCTGAGTGATCAAGAGCTGTACGACATGATTGTTCTCGCGATCTTTGGCGGGATCGACACCACGCGTAACCAGATCGCATTGGCAATGGACACCTTCATCCAGCATCCAGAACAGTGGAAGCTTCTGGGGGAACAGCCCGACCTGGCCCGAGCGGCGGTCGAGGAGGTCATGCGAGTTCGCCCGACTGTCACATGGGTAACCCGGGAAGCGCTCGAGGACTTCAACTTCCAGGGACTGGAAATCAAGAAAGGCACCACTGTCCACTTGTTCAGCCAAGCCGCCGGCACTGACCCCAAAGCCTTCGAGAACCCAGAGTTCGACATCACGGCCAAGCGCCAGCCGCACTTCGGCTTCGGCGCAGGCGCTCACCATTGCATCGGCCACTTCATCGCCCGAGGTGATATGACCGAAGCTCTTAGCCTGCTTGCCCAGCGACTGAAAGGCCCCTCCTACAACGGTGAAGTGACGTGGCTGCCTGATAGCGGCAATACCGGCGCCACTGCACTGCCGATCAAGTTCGACCGAGGGGTCTGATGATGGCGACTCCAACTGTGGCGATTGTGGGCACCGGCCCGTCGGGTTGCTACGTCGCGCAGGCGCTCAGAAAGGAGTGGCCTGAGGCAGAGGTCGTAATGATTGACCGACTTCCCGTGCCATACGGGTTGGTGCGCTATGGAGTGGCCCCAGACCATCCGGGAACCAAGGCAGTAACGCGACAGTTCGAAAGGTTGTTCGAACGGGAAAACATCCGATTCATCGGCAATCTCGAGATCGGAAAGGATCTTGCGCTGGATGAGTTACGCCAAGCGTATGACATTGTCGTTCTTGCAACGGGGCTCTATGGCGACCGCAGACTCGGCATTCCGGGCGACGACCTCACGCATGTTTACGGTGCAGGTCGAATCACCCGACTGCTCAATGACCACCCTGACGAGGTCGACTTCGCTCCCCGACTTGGCAAGCACACCGTCATTGTGGGGAACGGCAACGTCGCCATCGACCTGCTGCGTCTGATCGCCAAATCGCATGACGAGTTCGATGGGTCGGATATCTCGGATGAATCCCTGTCACACCTGCTGGCTGACCCAGTCGAGACCATCGACATTGTCGGGCGCTCGCCCGCTGCACTGGCGAAGTTCGATACGGTGATGATCAAAGAACTGGCCAAGCTCAGCAATGTGCGGTTCAAGATCGGCCCGGACTCGTCACTGACATCCGCCTCCAATCCGCTGGAGCACGCAAAAATCGAATCGCTTCTGGCTTTGCAAGAAATCCAAAGCGTTGCTGCCGGCCATAGGAAAATGGTGACCTTCCACTTCGGGTGGGCTCCCGAGGAGGTTCACGGCACGGATGAAGTCCAGTCGATCACCTTCGTTTGCACTGACGGTACCGGGAAACGCATTCAACTCAAAGCGGACAGCGTTATCACCGCCATTGGGTTCGAAGAGCGGAAAGGGACTGATCTGAGCAGGGATGCACTTACCAGCGCGGCATCACATATCGAAGCCGGCTATATGGACGCTGGTCTTTATTGTGCCGGCTGGTTCAGAAGAGGCCCGCGCGGAACAATACCTGAAAATCGAGCTGACTCTAAGCGTGTCGCGGACTCGATAGTTCAGGCAATTAGCGCCGGCACCCTCTCGATTGGCAAACCAGGATTTTCCGCAATCCCAACTCGAATAAAGGATCTCTTGGTTAGCTACGACGACTGGAAGCGTATCGATGCCAAAGAACTGCAAAGTGCTCCTGACGGAAGAGTTCGGCGAAAAACAAGAAGCAAATTTGAAATGTTGAGCATCGCTCAAGAGAACCCCCAGGGAGTCACCCAATGAAAATACAAGTACTTTTCGGCACCGAAACTGGCAACGCAGAAATGGTTTCCGATGACATCGTAGATGCTCTCGCTCATGAAATTGATATTTCTGCCGCAGACATGTCCAAGTTCCAGATCAGCGAACTGTCCCCTGAGAATTTCTACATTATCGTCTGCTCCACCTACGGCGACGGAGAGCTCCCGAACTCAGCGCAGCCTTTCTTCTCGGCCCTGGGAGCTCAAAAGCCCGAGCTCACAGGTCTGCGCTTTGCCGTCTTTGGCTTGGGTGACAGCTTCTACGCTACCTACAACCGGGGCAGCGAAATCATCTCCGAGCAGCTTGTAGAACTGGGTGCGAATCAGATTGGGAAGCGTGGCCTTCATGATGCATCCAGTGGCGAACTGCCAGGCGATATCGCCATGCAGTGGGCGAAGGAAATCCTCTCGGAAATCTAAAACTCATCAAGTTAAGTGCCGCCTCGGATTCCAATCTCAGGCGGCATGTTAATTTCTGAATCAACAGTCGGCGTCTGACCTCCCCTTGCCAAAGCTGCAATAAAGCCAAACAGCCGACAACCGATCAGAACTTCGCAGAAGGTAGAACATGAAATCTGAACCGCTCAAGATCTGCATCCTTGAAAATGGACTGACGCCCGCCGACCTGATTGATGAGTTTGGATCTTATCCTGCAATGATTGAACGCTGGATTTCTCCGTTCTTGCCAGGAGCGGCCTTTACCTACATTTCCCCAGTGCGGGGAGAAGCACTCCCCAACCTTGAAGCGTTCGACGGCTACATCCTTTCAGGCTCCCGCTACAGCACTTACGAAAAAGCTCCGTGGATGTTGAGCCTTATTGACTTCCTACAAGCGCTCAAGGAGAAACGAATCCCTGTATTTGGTATCTGCTTTGGCCATCAAATCATGGCTGATGCGTACGGTGGCCAGACGACAAAAGCCAAGAACGGCTGGGGTGTTGGGGCACAAGTCTATGAGTATGTGAACGGTGCGCCCCCTAAGGCAGCAGCCTCTTTCATTTTCCACCAGGACCAGGTCACAACCCTGCCTCCCAGTGCGTCGTGCATTGGAGGATCGTCCCACTGCACGAATGGAGTTCTAGCCTACGATTTCCCAGCCATCTCGGTTCAGTTCCATCCGGAGTTCACTACCGCGTACATTCAGGCCCTGGCAACCAAGTTCCGAGGCACATTGCTTCCGGAAGAAATCTCCAGCAAGGCGCTGGATAGCATTGAGAGTCTGGAAGTCGATAACAGCCAAATCGCACACTGGGCTGCATCTTTCTTCAGGAAACATGCGTATAGCATCCCCGTCTCTTGATCCCCGCTCCCTGAGTCACTAGGCCTCCGCACCCTGCGGGGGCCCATCCCCGCCCACCTCCAACTGCCATTCCACCAGGCGGAATGGCCGCGCTCTGCCCCAGCGCAGGACGCCAACCCTGCGATCTCAGCAGCCCCAACAGGGACCCCACCCATCGGTATCCAGAAAAAAATCTGTTGAAAGATATAAAACCATATTTTAAATTTAATTCGCCCCTGCCAGGTGCTTACGGCAAGCCGTTAGAGCAGGGAGTAACAAGAATTAAGCAGCTGCAGAGCCTTGCGAATGCTGCGCCAGAGGAGAACTCGAATGACAGCGTTAGACCTTCACAGAGAACACAACACCAGCTCCAGCACTGCACAGGAGCTTTCCGCCCGAATTCGTGAAGCTGGTGTGGAGTACCTCTACTACCAGGTGGTCACCCTTTCCGGCCGCGTCATCGCCAAGGTTGTCCCGGCCAAGCACCTGCTCCGCAACCTGGAAAAAGGCGTTCAGTTTCACCGCACCGCCATCTCCGATCTGCAAACAACGCGCGCTGGCGAACTCCTGGGCGGCGGAGCCCAGGCTGCAGAATTCACTGCGATGCCGGATATCGACAGCTTCCACGTCCTGCCGTGGGATCGTTCCATCGGCTCATTCTTCTGCCGCCTGTATGAGCCGGATCACCGCCTGGAAAATGGCGGTGATCCGCTGGCAACCGACGCTCGCGGCCACCTGATTCGTACCCACAAAGCGTTCATCGAAGAAACTGGCATGCGCCTGAAGTCGGGCTGCGAGCCCGAGATGACGTGGTTCGGCGAGAAGCTGGAAGTACAAGTCCGTCCTGGCGCCAGCCCTGCCTACCATCTGGGCAACCTGGAGCTGATGCGCCCGATCTACAAGCGCGTCATGGAGTACGCGAACGCAATGGGCCTCGACATGATCGAGGGCGATTACGAAGACCCGGGCCAGCTCGAGCTGAACTGGATGTTCGACTCCTGCGAGTTGACCGCTGATCGCCTGATGACTTATCGCCTGATCTGCCGCCAGGTAGCTCGCGAGTTCGGCGTCACTGCCAGCTTCATGCCGAAGCCGAGCACCGGCAGCATGGGCAACGGCTGCCACCACAACGTCAGTCTGTGGAAAGGCGACCGCAATGCCCTGGCCGAACCAGGCCGCCGTGAATTGCACCTGACCGATATAGGTTTGCACGCACTCGGCGGCATGCTTGCGCATGCTCCAGGTTCGATGATGATCATGGCGTCGACCGTAAACTCCTACAAACGCTTCTGGGACACCGGGCAGTTCGCTCCGACCCGCCTCAACTGGGGTATGGACAACAAGACCTGCACTGTCCGCCTCTCCGCGAACGGGCGCCTGGAATACAAACTCCCTGACGCCAGCGTGAACCCGTACCTGTCTCACTCCCTGTTGCTGGCCGCCATGCTCGATGGCTTGCGTAACAAGATCGACCCGGGCCCGTCCGAGAGCAAGGACAGCTATGCGCAAGGTGGTAACTCGGCGCGCCTGCCGCTGACCCTTGGTGAAGCCGTCCAGGCTTTCGACGCCGACGAAGTCATCCGTGCTGCGCTGCCGCCGGAGATGACGTCGCTCTATCGCGACCTGAAGGCTGACGAGTGGGCCCGCTCCTGCGGCGTGGTCACTGATTGGGAGCGCAAAATGTACCTGGACTACCTGCCATGAGCCTGATTAATCAAGAAGCACTGCAGGAGTTCCGGATCATTTGCGCCGACCTGCCTGCGCCCCCCCTGTTCTGGAAGGATGGCGAGGGCTACCGGCATGGGTACGAGTCAGATCTCGGTCGCCTTCTGGCAAACACGCTGGGGCGCTCCTGCAAGTTCGCCTATCAGAACTGGGCTGACTTCTACCCTGCACTGCAGGCCAACCAAGGTGAAATGATTCTGTGTGGCCAGGGCATATCCGACTACCGGAAGACGCTCGCGGACTTCACCGAGCCCTATGCGGTCTTTGACGAGGCCGTGATGGTGCTGCGTGGCAGCCCGGTACGAAGCCCTGCTGATCTTGTCGACAAAAAGGTTGGAGCCATCGCCAATAGCCTGAACATGGCACTGGCCGAAACCTTTACCGGTTGCATTTGCGTGCCGTTTGGCGGCGACAGCGATGACGTCCTGGGTGACATGGTTCAAGCCCTGCGCGAAGGCAAAATCGACGCGTTTGTCGACGATGACGTCGCGCTGGTACCTCTGGCTGAAGAGGCAGACCTGGGCATTGGTTTTAGCATGCCGACCCAGAACAAGTGGGGTATTGCCGTGAAGAAGGGAAACGGGCAGTTGCTCGCAAGGGTCAACGACGCCCTGGCGACAGTGAAAGCCAACGGGCAGTTGGAACAGATCTGGCGCAAGTGGATGCCTTCCCTTAGCTACCCGTTCGGGAACAACTGAGCGCAGCCCTCACCCTGCGCCCAGATGGTCAAAGCTCGTTTTGATCAGGCGGGCTTTTTGAGGCCGTTCCCGCAAGGAGGCGGCCTTTTTTCTTGCAAGTACAATCAAAACATCTGGAAAGAGGTTATAAGAGCGTGAGAGACGGCAAGTCTGATAAATTCCAACACGCTTCAAGCGTACAGAGAACGAGGATTAGCGCGGGGGAATGGTCACCTGGTCACAGGTGAAAGCACTTCAGGCCAACAGAATACGTATGAACGAAACTACGAGTGCACGGACAGCCACTTTCATGCGGCTGCGTCAGGAAGGGCGAACCGAAGAGGTGGTACGCCGACTGATCGAGGTCATCGACCTTGGACTTTTCGCAGAGGGAGAGCAGCTACCCAGCGAGAACGAGTTGGCGATGCAATTTGGCGTCGCGACCGTAACGCTCAGGGAAGCATTGGCCTACCTTCGGGAACGAGGCGTGATCGAAACCCGCCGGGGACGTAACGGCGGAAGCTTCGTCTGCCCTCCTGTCGAGATATCGGAAGACCTTCTGTTCTCTCGATTGAGTGAGATGAGCGCATTGGAACTGCGAGATCTTTGCGACGAGCACGTCGCTATCTCCGGTGCAGCTGCACGTCTTGCAGCAAGACGTTCATCAACGGAACACCACGCTCGCTTCGAGCACTACATCAAGGCACTAGGGGAAGCGACGACAAGACTGGAAAGGCGTCGCGCCGATGCGCGATTCCACATCGAAATCGCCGTAGCCGCCCAATCCGTGAGACTTACTCACGCAGAGATGAGCTTGCAAGCCGAGATTGGTGAGCTGCTATGGATTCCTGTCGAAGGCGCACAACGGCCCGAGGCCGTGCAGTACGAACATCGCGCGATAGCTGACGCGATCATTGCAGGTGATTCGAACCTGGCGGGAGCACTGGCCGAAGCTCACGTGACCCGTGGGATCAAACGTTTAATAGATCTGAGACTAAATCTTTTAGCGCAAGAAGAGGGGTGACTGGCACGTCACTTGCTCCCCGTTTCTTGAGCAAATCTGATCACGGTTTGTGTGTGAAACGTACCCACAATAACTAATATTCAACGACACGCAGCGGGACGCTAAGCCATGCCAGAAGATATTCTCCGAGACGAGCTTGATGAATGTGCAACACGCATCAACGCCTCGATCGGTAACGTATTTAGCCAACTGACCGCGCTCGCGGATGAGGTTGTCGACATCTGGAGGCGACTCAGCGCGGAAGGGAGGAAGCCTACCTCCAAGGATCTGGCCACGCTGAAGCCCAAGATCGACGCCCACCTCCAGGCCGAAAGAACCTCTGTACATGGCACGGGGGTTGTGATCGAGCCGGGAGAACTGGCCGATCAAGAAATGTATCTGGAGTGGTGGCGAGTGGGGGCGTCGGGCAAAGTCGTTCCCATGACCCTCAACTTCAACCGTCGAAGCGAAAGCTATTACAACTATCAAAGCATGCCTTGGTTCGCCCGCCCGAGAGACACAGGGCACAATATTGTCGTTGGCCCCTATGTCGATCTGTACGGCGCCGACATGTATATCCTGACCTTCTCCATGCCTATCTATGTCGACGGCCGCTTTGTCGGCATTGCTGGAGCGGATATAGCCCTGCACCGGTTCGAGCGCGTTCTGCTCTCAAGCCTGATGAAGATGGAGCACGAAGCCCTGATAGTGACGGAAGAAGGGCGAGTCGTTGCAGCCAACACCGCCAACTGGACGGTCGGGGAAATGGCACATCATGCGTTCAACCGCACAGAAGCGGACTGCAAGATAATCGAGCTCGGTGAAGCTGCGGCTCACTGGTCACTCATCCGGCGGCCCAATCGACGGAACATGACAGGGGCAGCATAAATCACTTTGGCTAGCTTGCGTCCGATGAGGGGCGAGGCTGCGATATCAGCACCTCACCACGAAGCTTCGGCGGGCTATTGAACCGACTCTAACGATACCCATGCCGCTTTGAGCGCCCCCTCTGATCCCTGGATAGTCTCTCCAGCAAATACAGCCCAGCTCTTCGCCTGGAACATCCAGATTCGGCAACAGCGCTATTGCCCTGATGATCTTGGGCAAGACTAGGAGTGAATTGCGTTGCCTTAGGATTTTGCACCGCACTTTTTGCCTCGAGCCTCGGCCTGTCGGTGCTGCCACGATCAAACTGCACAATGAAATATGCCCTTGAGGACAAGGGCATATTGGCATCCAAGAATAAGTGGAAGCAGGATCAGGCTTGGCGATTAGGCCGCATCCGCGCTCACCGCTCGAAAGGAACTGCCAGGAACGGCATCCCCATGCGGTGCATCGCTACGGTGATGGGGGCGAGAAAGCGCCATGTAAACGAAGCCGATTGCAATTACGGCTGCCGCCGAGAGCAGGACTATCCAGTTGTCGTACCAAGCAGCATCAGGAGTCCGAGGCCAGCAGATATTCACGATAGCTGCCACGCCGTACACCAGGGCACCAATATTGATCAGCAGGCCAAAGCGGCCAAGCTGATATTCACCGGAGGGCTTCCATCCCTTCAGACGTGCTCGCAGGGACGCAAGAATGACCATCTGGAAGGCAATGTAGATACCGACTGACGAGAAGGAAATGATCTTCAGCAGTGCATCAGCAGAAATCATCGAGCCCACGACGATGATGCCTGGAACGATTGCAGACAGAAGCAGAGCGTAGGGCGGTACATGCTTCTCATGAGAGAACTTCGCCAGCAGAGTGCTACCGAACACCATCTTGTCGCGGGCATAGGCATAGACCAGCCGACTGGCGGCAGCCTGCAGGCTCATCGCACAGGACAGGAAGGAAATCAGCACGACACCCAATACCATCCAGGCGCCGACGGTGCCGAATGCAGACTTCAAGACACCCGTGACCGGGTCACCCGCAGTGCCATCGATCACAGCGCGGAAGTCCACAACCGAAAGGGTCAGCGCCAGGCACACAAAGGTTGCTGCAGCGCCACCGATGTAGATCGTGCGACGCATGGATTTGGGGATACGAAGCCCGGGATTCGGCACCTCTTCGGCGACGTCACCGCAAGCTTCGAAGCCGTAATACTGGAACACGCCAATCAAGCTCGCCGCCAAGAACGCGCTGAGGTAGGTGCCACTCCCTTCAGCACCAAACGAGTCGAAAAGGACACTGAAGTCATGATGGCGCTCGAAGATCAGCAAGTAGCCGCCGACCACCAGAGCACCAAGGATCTCCGCCGTAAAACCAATGATGGCGGCCTGAGCCAAGATGCGAGTTCCCATCAAATTGATGATGGTAGCCAGCGCCAGCACAGCCAATGCACAAATTACCGTTGCTTCGGTGGTCGGCTCAAAACCAATGATTGAGGCGGTGTAGGGGGCAGCACCATAGACCACACCCGCAATGGTCGAAAACAGCGCCATCACATACACCCATCCGGTCATCCATGCCCACTTGCGCCCCCACAGGCGACGGGCCCATGGGTACACGCCCCCCGCCAAGGGGTACTGGGAAACGATCTCGCCAAACACCAGCGCAACCAGCATCTGGCCAAAGCCGGCCACGAAAAGAGCCCAGATCATCGGCGGCCCTCCCAGTGCGAGGGAGGTGGCGAAGAGGGTGTAAATGCCTACGACTGGCGAAAGGTAAGTAAAGCCCAGCGCGAAATTCGCCCACAGACTCATGTCCCGCCGGAATTCAGATTTGTACCCAAGCGATGCCAGGCGTGCGGCGTCAGCATCACCGGGGATGTTCTTGTGGTGATCAGTCATCATGCTACCTCGTGTCTTTTTTGTGCTTCTAGGCAGTGACGTAGTGGATAGAGCCCTTTCTATCGATACGCAGGCTTCAGGAGATGCGCAGGTGTTATTGCTGCACATCTTAGAAATATCTGCTTAAACATATTAGGTCAAATGAAATATTTTTTCTAACACCTAATCACTTATGCCCTGAAAGGATAGAAACCCTAGAGAAACGACGCAAAACAGATGACCAACCTCCTGGAAAAGCCGAAAGATTACCTACCAAGCCCTATAACCGACGTCGATTAATCATGTTATTCCATATTTTTATGGCTGAGATGCCGGTTGCTTCCTAGCCCCCTGCCCAACAAGCAGGCGGGCCAACAACTCGAGGCGTTTTATTAGCGCTGGTCTCGCCTCGCCCAATCGATAGGAGACAGCATTACTGGATCCAAGTGCCTTCGCAGGGAGTGATTCTGGCCGCACCGGTGCCCCACGTTGACCTCGCCTCCGGTGATCTTGAAGGCCACCGGCAATCCATGCGCATTCGATAGAGCCCCCTCAACCGTCCTGCGCAGATCCGGCTTGTAGTGAATGACTCGGCCCCAGCCATTTGCAACCATCCCAAAGCTGCCTGTCGTATCAGGCTGAAACCGGCCAGAATCCGACACACCTCTCAAACCGCAAATTTGTCCCCTTTGCCCGTGAACCTTGCGTTGCGGCCCGCAGTCTTACCCCGGCCTCGGAGTCCAGTTGCCAGCGACTCCAGCAAGTCGCGTCTCCGGTCATTCCTCCGCACCTTCGACGCCAATGCCACCCATCAGAGCCGTTCGCCGTCCATGCGCCAAACCGCCCGCACCTCCTGCTTTGTCTCGCTCTGCGTCGTTCCGTTGCTCCCGCTGTTCGCCACCCCCGCCCATGCCAGCGGGGAAAGGCAATTGCAGGCAGCAATCAACAGCTACCGTGCCCACCCCCAGCGCTGCGAGCGACGCACGGTCCAGGCGTTGGCGCCGCTGGCGCTGAAGACGAGCCTGGCCTTGCCGGTCGGCTATAACGGCCGTTTACGGGAGGAGTTGAAGGCTTCCGGATATCAGGCCGTGACGGTGCGCACCATCCGCCTGGTCGGGGCAGAGGACGCCGAGGCAGCCTTCAGCCAGCTCCGGAGCGGTTACTGTGGAGCCCTGCTGGATAAGCAGTTCACCGATATCGGCGTCAGTCGCAGAAGGAACGAGTGGCGGGTGGTGCTGGCGCGGCCAGTGCTCAATGAACATCTGGGCGATGCGAGAGCTTCGGGCAAGACTTTGCTGGCCCAGGTCAACGCAGCGCGAGCGAAGCCACGCATGTGCGGTCGTCAGCGCTTCGCCGCCGCACGGCCGCTGGCCTGGAATTCCGCCTTGGGGGCGGCGGCTCAGAAACACAGTCGGGCGATGGCCAACGGAAACTACTTCGCACACCGAGGCCACGACGGTGACTCGCCTGCGGATCGGGCGCGGGCCGCAGGCTATCGGGGCCGGCAAATCGGCGAGAACATCGCCGCCGGACAAGGCTCACCGAGCAAGGCGATGGAAGGGTGGCTCGCCAGCCCCGGGCATTGCGCGAACCTGATGAACCCGCGGTTTACCCAGGTTGGCGCGGCCTATGCGACGCAATCGCGTAGCGACGCGGGCATCTACTGGACGATGCTGTTCGGTGCGCCCTGAGTTGCGGCCGCGGATAGCCCGTGCGTGAGCAATTGCATGGCCGTTCGCGAGAACAGGACTTTTTCCAGAAGGTTCATGTCGACTCAGATCCAGTCATTCGCAACCGGCAGCACCGGCCCAAGACTGTCGGTGTCGACCAGTCGCGATCAGCCAGTAATGGAGATCCTGGTTATCAGGAGGCCGTTGACTCTTACAGTGCTTCCGTATTGAAGCGATCAGGCGTAATGTAGCTTTCTCAACATTTTATGTTTTGAGCTCTACATGAACGATTGGCTTGCACTCGTCATCGGCCTGCCCACCGCCAACGCCACCGCACGCATGCGTGCCTGGCGTGCCTTGAAGGCCTGCGGCGCTGCCGTGCTGCGAGACGGCGTTTACTTGCTGCCCAATAGCGCAACCTGCCACGAATCTCTGGTAGCCATCGAACGAGACATCCTTTGCATCAAGGGCACCGCTTATCTGCTGCCGATCAACGATCCCCAGGGCGAACGCTTCCTGGCGCTGTTCGACCGGGTCGAGGAGTACGCCGCGTTGCGGGTGGATATTGAAGAATGCCGTGAACAGCTGACTGCGGCGAATGCGCTGACCTCCACCAGGCAGATTCGCAAGCTGCGCAAAGCGTTTGCCCAGCTCTCCGCCATCGACTTCTTCCCAGGAGACGCCCGGCAACAGACCGATTCAGCTCTGCAGGAGCTGGAGGCCGCCGTCAGCAAAGCCTTGTCGGCGGACGAGCCAGGCAGCCATGACCTGCCGATCAAGGTACTTAGCCGTGGGGACTTCCAGGGCCGTCTCTGGGCCACCCGGAAGCGACCCTGGGTCGACCGCCTGGCCAGCGCCTGGCTGATCCAACGGTTCATCGACCGTGATGCGCGCATCCTCTGGCTCGATGCGCCCGGCGATTGCCCTGCTGATGCGTTGGGTTTTGATTTTGACGGCGCCGCCTTCAGCCATATCGGCCATCGCGTCACCTTCGAGACCCTGCAAGCCAGCTTCGAACTGGAGATGCTTGGGCTGGACCGGATCGCGGCCCTCGTCCATTACCTCGATGTGGGCGGAGCTGCGCCTGCGGAGGCGGCCGGTATCGAGCGGGTGCTGGCGGGGCTGCGTGAAACCATTGCCGATGACGATCAACTTCTGGCCGCGGCCGGCGCCATCTTCGATGGGTTGCTGGCCGCTTTCGTAAAGGATGAAAACTCCAATGAGTGAAACCACTGTGCCGCCAGCAGAACAGGGCCAATCAAGCACCGCCCCTGTCAGCCTGCTCCAGGCGTTCCTGTTCTGGCTGAAGCTGGGATTCATCAGTTTCGGCGGCCCGGCCGGGCAGATATCGATCATGCACCAGGAGCTGGTGGAACGCCGCCGCTGGATCTCCGAGCGCAGGTTCCTGCACGCGCTGAACTACTGCATGTTGCTGCCCGGGCCGGAAGCCCAGCAGTTGGCCACCTACATTGGCTGGCTGATGCACCGCACCTGGGGCGGGGTGATCGCAGGCGCCCTTTTCGTCCTGCCTTCGCTGTTCATTCTCATCGCTCTGTCGTGGGTCTATATCGCTTACGGTGATGTGCCTGCGGTGGCAGGCTTGTTCTATGGCATCAAGCCGGCGGTGACCGCCATCGTCGTCCAGGCGGCCCATCGCATCGGCTCGCGTGCGTTGAAGAACAACTGGCTGTGGGCGATTGCTGCAGCGTCTTTCGTGGCCATCTTCGCCCTCGATGTGCCGTTCCCGATGATCGTGCTGGGGGCTGCAGTGCTCGGCTATTTCGGCGGCCGGTTCGCGCCGACAAAATTCAGCGTCGGCGGTGGCCATGGTGCAGCGAAGCATTCCTTTGGCCCGGCGCTGATCGATGACGACACGCCGCCAGCGGCACATGTCCGTTTCCGCTGGTCACGCCTGGTGCTACTGCTGGTAGTCGGAGCAATCCTCTGGACCTTGCCCATGGGCCTGCTGACCGCGGTCTTCGGCTGGCAAGGCACTCTGACCCAAATGGGCTGGTTTTTCACCAAGGCGGCGCTACTGACATTCGGCGGCGCCTATGCGGTGCTGCCTTATGTGTACCAGGGCGCGGTGAGCCACTACGGCTGGCTGACCCCAGCCCAGATGATCGATGGCCTGGCGCTGGGTGAAACCACGCCAGGCCCGCTGATCATGGTCGTCGCCTTCGTCGGTTTCGTTGGTGGCTACGTGCAGCCGATGTTCGGAGCCGAGCAGCTCTTCCTGGCTGGTGCGGTGGCCGCGGCCCTGGTCACCTGGTTCACCTTTCTCCCCTCTTTCCTTTTCATTCTCGCGGGCGGCCCGTTGGTGGAGTCCACCCACAACGAGCTGAAATTCACCGCGCCGCTGACTGGCATCACCGCAGCCGTGGTCGGGGTGATCCTCAACCTGGCGCTGTTCTTCGGCTACCACGTGCTCTGGCCGCAAGGCTTCAGTGGTCGCTTCGACTGGCCCTCGGCGCTGATCGCGTTGGGGGCGGCCGTTGCCCTGTTCCGCTTCAAGCGGAGCGTAATCCAGGTGCTGGCCGGCTGTGCCCTGGTCGGGCTGGTGGTGCACCTGCTGCAAAACTGAGAGGTGGACGATGAGTCGTATCTCGATCTGTGAATTGGCGGAATGGCGGGCCGCCAGCCGAACCTTCACCCTGCTGGACGTGCGCCGCGCGAATGCGCGGCAGACCGACTCAGCCGAGATTGCCGGCGCGCAATGGCGTGACCCTGAGGCCGTGTTCAGTTGGAAAGATCAGATTCCGCGCGACCGGCCGGCGATTGTGTATTGCGCCCATGGCCGCGAGATCAGCCAGGGGATTGCTGCCACGCTGGAGGCACTGGGGCTCGACGCACGCTACCTGATTGACGGATTCGCCGGTTGGCGCGATGCCGGCCAACCCACCCAGAGCCTATCCACATAGGCGGCAGGTGCTTCACGAATGCTGCCCCGACGTCGCTCAATAAAGCCGCCGCGCCGCCGCGTTCAGTGCAGTGCACTACACCACTGCGCGCAGCAGATGCAGGGCCATCAGGTGCCCCGGGTAGAACAAATAGCCCCAGCGCTTCACGGGCCAGACGCTGAAGTTGGCCTGTTGGCGCAGCAGCCAGAGACCAAGGATAGGTGCCGCAAAAGGCGTGGTCAGGAGCAGCAGCGGGTAAAGCTGCAACTCCGCTACTCCGGTCAGCAGATGGCTCCGTGAGTTGATCAGCACGCACAACACAGCGGGCAACAGCCATAGCCAGCCAGGCTGTTTGATCGCCAGCAACAATGCAGCAGGAATCAGCGCACCGATGAAGCCATACATCAGCGGGGCACTCAGCATATAGGCCAGGACGGCGGCAGCCGAGGCCATCACGGCGCCGGGCAACGTCCGGTGATGGACGCCCCAGGCGATCACCAGCCCGAGTGCCAGAGTGGGTAACACGTTGAGTGAGGCCGAATGGTCGGAGTAGATCCGGTAAGGCACCTCGGACAGTGCCGCAAACACCAACAGCCACCCCAGATAGCGCGCATTTTGCGAGGTGAAGAGATCGCCAACGTTCGAGCGAGCGACATTCGCAGCGATGGCCAGGCAGAAGAACGGATAGGCAATCCGCCCCGGCACGAACAGGCCGCTCAACTCGGGCCAGACGTAGCGCAGGTGATCCAACGCCATGGTCAACATGGCGAGCCACTTCACCAGATCGAGGGTGCCGTTTCGGCATTGGACCTCAAGATGTCGATCTACCAGGGCGGTCATCCTGCCCAGCCCAGGGTCAGTGCGGTAAGCGCCACGTAGCGCGCCCCCTTGGCGAGGGTAACGATCATGAGGAAACTCCAGAGCGGCTCTCGCATGAAGCCCGCAACCACGGTGAGTGGGTCACCGATGATAGGCACCCAGCTCGCCAATAGCGACCAACGTCCGTACCGGTGGTAAGTCTGCTGGGCTCTGTCCAGGTTGCTTTCGCTGACGGGAAACCAGCGTTTGTGGCGAAAGTGCTCGACATAACGGCCCAGCCACCAATTCACCGTCGAACCCAGCACGTTGCCCGTGATTGCGACAGCCAGCAACACCTGGGCAGGATACTGGTCCGTAAGCAGCAGGCCGACCAGTACGGCCTCCGATTGCAGGGGCAACAGCGTGGCGGCACCGAATGCCGCCAGGAAGAGCCCGAAATAACCCGTTGGTTCCCACATTTGAAAGCAGTCCTGTGCGCTCAGCCCTATCCAGTCACGCGCGACTGTTTTCGATCATGGTGACGATGCAGCGCAACGGCCTTGTGTCCGACTACGCCATGACGAGGGTGTTGATGGTCGTGTTCCAGACTGTTAGCAGGCCGTGCTCTCTGTGCAAGACGGCTGACGGCCGCACACTATCCTTCTCGGAGGACAGGATCAATTTCGTCGTTCCTCTCGTTGGCCTCCTGGGGCACCGAATGCCCTGCTGTTGACAGACGCCCGAGCCTTGTACAAAGCAGCCTATGACCTCGCCCGGACAGGAGGCCATCCGCAGAAACTGCCGCTATGAACATGCCGTAAGGCGAAGTGCCACCAGGGCAGGAGGAACGATATGCGCCGGTCATACGAGGGAAGGGGCAATCCGCGTAATGGCTTCTGCCAAAGCCACCCAAACTCAACGGAGGCTCTTTCCATCCAGTAATTGCTGGAGTTCGTCGGCGATTGGCATCGGCGCGAAAGCGCTGACCCGCGCGCGCCCCGTATTTCCGGCCGGCACCCAGATTCTGGAAAACAACAGGGCGGCAACGATACGGGGTAACTGGCCTGCCACCTCCCGGTAATCACGGGCCTGCCAGCCCAACTGCAACATCATCCAATGGGACTTTGCGTGCAGGTAGGGCCGAGTCTGCGTGAGGATGTGGGCCCGCTCCAGCCAGCGAAAGGCATCGTCGCTCTGCTGTTTGCGCATCGAATGCCCGGCTTGCTCGAATGCTTCGTTGATCGCGGAGTGCAGTGCATCTTTCATAGTTACCTCTCGGTTCAAAGGCTGCAGAGAGCGCTCAAGGCGAGCCCCTCACAGTAAAAGTAAAAACCCTGTAGTTACTAAAGGGTCAAGAGCCCTGCCGCGAGGGGCCGCTTGCATCACGGCATAGCGATGCATACCTACCTTAAGGTTTCTTCAGAGTCCCTTAAGACTTCCTCCAGATACTGCCCACATTCCCACTGTTGCCTGGAGGGCAGTCATGAACAGTGTCGAGTGGCACGAAGCGTTCCCCTTTTCTTTCGGACATGAGCCACAACAGCACTACCTTTCCCTGATGCAGCCTAGTGACCACGGGCGCACCAACGTCGAATCCTTCATTCAAAACCGTTTTCGGCACGTGCACGGCGCAGATGTGCGCCAGTTCATGCCTGAGCTGCTGGCCATGCGTAATCACCATGGCGCACTGAATGCGGCGGTGGGCATCCGTCTCGCCGACGGCAACCCGCTGTTCCTCGAGCAATACCTGGAGTCTCCCGTGGAGAACCAGTTGTCCGCCTTGGCGTCCAGGCCGGTGGGACGTCATCAGGTAGTGGAAGTAGGCAACCTGGCGTCCATGAGTGCCGGCAATGCCCGGTTGATCATCGTCGCCGTGACCTGGCTGCTGGCCAGGCGCGGACTGGAATGGGTGGTGTTTACCGGTGCCACAACCCTGATCAACAGCTTCCGCCGTCTGGGTCTCGACCCATTGGTGCTCGGCCAGGCAGACCCGCAACGCCTCGGCCAGGAGCGCGAACTCTGGGGCACCTATTACGAGCAGCAGCCTCAGGTCTTTGCTGGCAACATCCTTTACGGCTACGCACAGCTGGAGCAGTGCGGGGTCTTCGACCGCCAGGGTTTCCCGCAAACCATGCTGGAGGCTGACCATGCGGCCTGAGCTTGAGCGCTTCCGTGAAACGCTGCATGAGCATGCACGCATGCGACCCAGCAGCCCAGCGCTGCGCGGCGAAACGGAGCGTTATGACTATGCTGCGCTGCTGGCCGAGGTCGAGCGGCGCGAACGCATGCTGCGCCAGGAGCCTGCAGGCGTATTCGCGCTGGGTCTGGAAAACGGCCCGCAAGTCGTCCTCTGGGACCTGGCCGCGCTGCTGGCCGAGCGGCCTTGCCTGATCCTGCCGCCGTTCTTCAGCCCGGCGCAACGCGCCCATTGCCTGGAGCAAAGCAGGGCCAACCTGCTGGTGGCCGGTCCGGAACTGGCCGACGAGTTGAAAGCCGCCGGCTACCAGCCCGACGGAAGCTTCTGGCGCAAGCCCGTTGAACCTGGCGATGGGCTGCCAGGCGGCACTGCAAAAATCACCTACACCTCTGGCACCACCGGCCAGCCAAAGGGCGTCTGCCTCAGCGCCGAAGCCCTGCTGCGAGTGGCGCGTGAATTGGAGAATGTCAGTCGCCCGGCCCAACCCCAGCAATATCTGGCCGTGCTACCTCTCGCTGTGCTGCTGGAGAATCTCGGGCTTTACGCGGCCCTGATCGCCGGCGCCACACTGACACTTTTGCCGCAGCGGCAAGTAGGCATCCAGGGCGCCAGCGGTGTGGATTGGCAACGTTTCCTGGGCACCCTGGTGCTCAGCGGTGCGCAGAGCATGATCCTGGTACCGCAACTGCTGCTCGGACTGGTCACCGCCCTGGAGCGCGGCTTGTTGCGTACCGACCAGTTCCGCTTCGTCGCCGTGGGCGGTGCGCGGGTATCGCCAGCGCTGCTGGCCCGCGCGGCCAAGCTGGAGCTGCCGGTATTCGAGGGCTACGGCCTCTCCGAGTGCGCCTCGGTGGTGTGCCTGAATCGCACTACTGCTAACCGCCCAGGCAGTGTCGGACAGCCGCTACCCCATGTGCGGGTGAAGCTGGCGAACGACGGCGAAGTGCTGGTCAGCGGCTCGCACCTGCTGGGTTACCTGGGCGAAACCCCGTTCACGGGGGAATGGTGGCCGACCGGCGATATCGGCGAGTTCGATGCCGATGGCTATCTCTACCTCAAGGGCCGCAAGAAGTACCAGTTCATTACCAGCTACGGCCGCAACGTGAACCCGGACTGGGTCGAAGCCGAGCTGACCCAGCGCGGCGTGATCGCCCAGGCATTCGTCCATGGCGAGGGCTTGCCCGGCAACCTGGCGTTGCTGCTGCCGCTGGACCCGACCTGCGATGACGACACCCTGGCTCAGGCCGTATCCCGCGCCAATGCCCAGCTTCCGGACTACGCGCGCGTACACGCCTGGCACCGGCTGAGCGAACCCTTCACTCCGGCCAACGGGCTGCTTACCGCCAATGGCCGACCACGTCGCGAGGCGATCCTCGCGCGTTACCGAGACACCCTTTTCGAACTTGAAACCAGTGAGGTTGCACCATGAATTTCTTCGACGAACTGCAAGCAGCCACCGCCCGCGAACGGGAAGCGCTGTTCAGCGTCCCGGTGATCCGCGAAGCACTGGCCGGTGAGGTCAGTCTGGAGGGCTATCGCGCCTTCCTCGCCCAGGCCTACCACCACGTGCGCCACACCGTCCCGCTGATGATGGCCTGTGGCGCCCGCCTGCCCGCGCGCCTGGAATGGCTGCGTGGCGCGGTGTGCGAATACATAGATGAGGAGTACGGCCATGAGCGCTGGATCCTCAACGATATCGCCGCCTGCGGCGGAGACGCCGAACAAGTCGCCGGCAGCCAGCCCACGCTGCCCATCGAACTGATGGTGGCCTACCTCTACGACTTGATCGCACGCGGCAACCCGGTCGGGCTGTTCGGCATGGTCAACGTCCTTGAAGGCACCAGTATCGCCCTGGCCACCCAGGCTGCCGGCACCATCCAGAAAAGCCTTGGCCTGCCCGAGACCGCCTTCAGCTACCTGTCCTCCCACGGCAGCCTGGATCAGGACCATATGGTCACCTACCGGAAGCTGATGAACCGTCTGGAAGATGAAGACGACAAGGCCGCCGTGATCCACGCCGCCAAGGTGGTCTATCAGCTCTACACCGAGATGTTCCGTGGCCTGCCGCGCGCTGTTCCGGTGACCGTCAACGAGGTGCGCCATGCAACTTGCTGATTGCCGGGTGTTGTTGACCGGTGCCAGCGGCGGCATCGGCCTGGCGCTGGCGGAAGCACTTTGCGCGGGGGGCGCGCGCGTGCTGGCTGTGAGCCGCAACCGCGACGCTCTGGAGGACTTGCTGCGTCGCTACCCGGACGCGATGTCCTGGGTTGGTGCGGACCTGCGGGAAGCGCATGAGCGCAAGCTGGTGGTGGACGCGGCGCGCCATCTGGGCGGAGTCAATTTGCTGATCAACGCCGCCGGGGTGAACCGCTTCGCCCTGCTGGAGCAGATCGAAGAGAGCGAAATCGAAGACATGCTGGCGCTCAACGTCTGCGCCACCTTGCAACTGACCCGCGCAATGCTGCCCATGCTGCGCCAGCAACCCCACGCACTGGTGGTGAATGTCGGCTCCATCTACGGCTCCATTGGCTATCCCGGCTATGCCGTGTACTGCGCCAGCAAGTTCGCCTTGCGCGGCTTCTCCGAAGCTTTGCGCCGCGAGTTGGCGGACACGACGGTGAACGTGCTCTACATCGCCCCACGGGCTACGCGCACCAGCATGAACAGCAGTGCGGCCATGGCCCTGAATGCCGAACTCAAGGTCGGCATGGACGAGCCGGCGTATGTCGCCCAGGCGGTCATCGCCGCCATCGAGAAAGACCTTTCCGAACTCTACCTGGGCTGGCCGGAAAAACTCTTCGTGCGGATCAACAGCATGCTGCCCGGGCTGATTGATCGAGCCCTGCACAAACAGTTGCCGATCATCCGTCGCTTCACCTCCCCTACTCATGCCAAGGAACACTCATGATGAAAAAACTGCTCTGCTCCCTGGGCCTCCTGCTGGCCCTCAGCGGCCCGACCTGGGCCCTCGACGGTGCAAACGGACAACGCCTGACGGAAATCCAGCAGCGTTGGGCCGAAATCCAGTACCAGACGCCCAAAAAGCAGCAAGCCGCCGAGTTCGAGAAGCTGGCTGCGCAATCCAACGCCTTCACCCGTAGCGCACCGAATGCCGCCGAAGCCTGGATCTGGCATGGCATTGTCACCAGCAGCTGGGCCGGTGCCGATGGCGGCCTGGGTGCCCTGGGCAAGGTCAAGGACGCCCGCGCCGCGCTGGAGAAAGCCATCCAGCTCGACCCGAACGCGCTGCAAGGCTCGGCCTACACCAGCCTCGGTGCCCTGTATGACCGCGTGCCGGGCTGGCCCGTAAGCTTCGGCGATGAAGATGAAGCGGAAAAACTGCTGCGCAAGGCCCTGCAGCTCAACCCCAACGGTATCGACAGCTTGTACTTCTGGGGCGACCACCTTTACCGTCAGGGCAATGACAAGGAAGCACGCGAAGCGCTGCTCAAGGCCAAACAGGCAGCCCCCCGCCCCGGCCGCGAACTGGCCGACCAGGGCCGGCGCCAGGAAATCGATGCTTTACTGCAGGAAATTCAAAAGTAAAAAAGGACTGCAATGCGACTCTTGCTCGTCGAAGACGATAACGCCCTGGGGGCCGGCGTTCGCGCCGGCCTGCGCCAGGAAGGCTACACAATCGATTGGTTGACTGATGGCGTCAGCGCCCTGCACGCTCTGCTCAATGAGAACTTCGACCTGGCGGTGCTCGATCTGGGGCTGCCCCGGCTCGATGGCGTCCAGGTGCTCCGGCAACTGCGTGCCAGCGGCTCGAACCTGCCGGTGCTGATTCTCACCGCCCGTGACGCCACCGATGACCGCATCATCGGCCTCGATGCCGGGGCCGATGATTACCTGGTCAAGCCGTTCGACCTCAACGAACTGAAAGCGCGCCTGCGCGCCCTGCTGCGGCGCAGTGCCGGGCGCCCACAGCTGCTCATCGAACATGCTGGCGTGACGCTCGACCCCTCCTCGCAACAAGTCACCTACGACGGTCAGCCGATACAGCTGACGCCCAAGGAATATGTGCTGTTGCACGAACTGCTCTCACAGCCAGGCAAGGTGCTGACCCGCGAGCGGCTGGTGCAGAGCCTCTACGGTTGGGACGAGGAAGCGGAGAGCAACACCCTGGAGGTGCATATCCACCACCTGCGCAAAAAACTCTTCAGTGAGCTGATCCGCACGGTACGGGGCATCGGATACGTGGTGGAAGCGCGCCCATGATGTCATTGCAACGCCGCATCCTGTGGCTGGTAATGTGCCTGCTGTTGCTCGGCAGCCTGCTGATCGCCCTGTTCAACTACCTCGACAGCAGCCACGAGGTGGCGGAAATCTACGATGCACAACTGGCGCAGAACGCTCGGATGCTGCAGGGCATGATGCACCTGCCCATGGCCAGTGCCGAACGTGAGCAGCTCTACGCCGCATTCAATGACACCTTGAGCAAGGTCGGCCCACATGAAGTTGGCCACCCCTATGAGAGCAAGCTGGCCTTCCACATCTGGAGCCTGGATGGCCAGAGCCTGGTGCGCTCAGCCAGCGCACCGGCCTTCAACACACGGCCACAACGGCCTGGCTTCCACGATTACACGCAGGGCAGCGAGCGCTGGCGCGGATTCGTCTTGCCGGACCCGGCCAAGGGCTTGCTGATCTGGGTTGGCGAGCGAGACGACGTTCGTCAGGAACTGGTGGAACGCATCGTCCGCCACACCCTGACGCCCAACCTGATCGGCGTGGTGATACTTGCCGCCCTGGTTTGGAAGGCCATCGGCTGGGGCCTACGCCCACTGCAGAACATGGCGGAAGTCATCCGCAACCGCAGCGCGGACTCCCTCGCCCCGCTGCAGATCGTGCCCCTGCCGAAGGAGCTTGAGCCCATGCAGGCTGCGCTCAACCGGCTGCTCGGGCAGATCGACCAGGTGCTGCAGCGAGAACGCCGCTTCATTGGTGATGCTGCCCATGAGATGCGCACGCCACTGGCCGTGCTGCGCCTGCATGCGCAGAATGCCCTGGAGGCCACCAGCGAAGAACAACGCAACGAGGCCCTGAAATTCCTGACCGTGGGTGTCGACCGCCTGGCACGGGTGTTCAACCAGCTGCTGACCATGGCACGGGTCGAGCCGGAACTGGCCTGGCAGAAATGGCAACCCATCGAACTGGGCTCGGTGGTACGCGAGCACCTGGCCGAGCTGACGCCGCTGATCTTCGACAGGGGCTTGGAGCTTTCCCTGGAAGTCCCCGAGCGAAACTTCAGGACGACCAGCGATGCCGCGGCCATCGGCATCGCCCTGCAGAACCTGATCACTAATGCCGCAAACTTCTCCCCACCCGGTGGGGAAGTAAAAGTCAGCCTGGCGGACGACGAGGCAGACCAGTTCGTGATCCGTGTCGAGGACCTGGGACCAGGTATCGACGAGAAGAAGATCGAGCGCCTGTTCGAGCGTTTCTACAGCCAGGACAACCCGCAAGGTGCTGGACTTGGGCTGGCCATCGTCGAGATGATCGCCACTCGCCTAGGCGGCAGCATCAAGCTGCGCAACCGCGCCGAAGGCGGACTCTGCGCTGAGTTGCGACTGCCGAAGCGGTCGCCCGGGTAGTAACGCGCCAGGAGTGCAGGAAGCGGCTTGCCGAAAGCCGGCGTCCCGGGGTCAGCCTGGCCAAGGGCAAAGCGCGTCATGTGGCCCCGCAGGAATCAAGCAGGAGTGCTTGCTGCAGGTACTCCATAACGCCATCAGCGGTGGCTCCACCGCCCATCTGAATGTTCTCCTCCCGGACGACGTGGCGCTGGTCGCGGCGTGATGCTGCTATGCGGCGAGCAGGCGGCCGCACCAGCAACATCTATATCGTCCGCAATCCCTTGAAGTTTTCGGGGTTTGCGCCGATCTGCTGAACGCCCGTTTGAATCGTTTCGTCACAATCACCCAGCCCAGCATGACATTTTCTTCACACGCCATCTGGCACTGTCCCCCACCGGCCCCGGTACCGACACATACCTGTAATATGTCCTGCCGTGAACCCGTCCGCCGTTCAGAGGCTTTCTCCCTCCGACAATGCTGGCATTTCGCCCGCCGGATTTTTTTTCAGTTGCTTTATGGATGTTTGATCGCATGACTGCCAAGGAATCAATCACCTCTCGCCCGACGTTGGCCCGTCAGGGGATCCCGACCGTCAAGGGACACCTGACGTTTACCCTGCTCAGCGCTGCTGCGCTGATGGTGATGTACAGCCTGCTGCGCCTGGCCCTGCTGGTTTACAACCGCGAGCTGATCGGTGATAGCCCGGCCTCGGTATTCGTCGAGGCATTCCTCAACGGGGTGCGCTTCGACCTGCGCGTGGTGGTGTTCGCCTGCATTCCGCTGATGTTGTCGCTGCTGAGCACGCGTGCGATGGCCGCCCGAAACCTGCACAAGCTCTGGCTTACAGCCTTTGCCAGCCTCACCCTGCTACTAGGCATCAGCGAACTGGACTTCTATCGGGAGTTCCACCAACGCTTGAACAGCCTGGTATTCCAGTACATGCAGGAAGACCTGGGCACCGTCGGCAGCATGGTCTGGAACGGCTTCCCGGTAGGTCGCTACCTGCTGGCCTGGGTCGTTGCCACCTGGCTGCTGTACCAGATGTTCCGCGGCCTCGACCTGCTTAGCCGCCCGCAGTCCAAGGCTGTATCGCACCACACTGCACACCATTCCCCCGCGCACTGGGCCGCACGTTCGGTCGTCTTCACCCTGTGTCTGGTGGTAGCCGTGGTCGCCGCCCGTGGTCACGTGCGCCAGGGCCCTCCGCTGCGCTGGGGCGATGCCTTCACCACCGAATCGATGTTCGCCAACCAGTTGGGTCTCAACGGCACCCTGACGCTGGTGGACGCCGCCAAGAACAGCTTCTCGTCCCACCGCGACAATGCCTGGAAGGCCACGATGCCCGATGAGGATGCACTGGTCGCCGTTCGGGAAATGCTGTTGACCCCCAACGATACGCTGGTGGACGCCGACACCGCGGCAATCCGCCGTGACTTCACCCCTCCGGTCGAAGCCACCCTGCCGATCCGCAACGTCGTGGTGATCCTCATGGAGAGCTTCGCCGGCCGCTACGTCGGCGCCCTCGGCAACACTGACGGCATCACCCCCAACTTCGACAAGCTGGCCAAAGAAGGCCTGCTGTTCGACCGATTCTTCTCCAATGGCACGCACACCCACCAGGGCATGTTCGCCTCCATGGCGTGCTTCCCCAACTTGCCGAGCTTCGAGTACCTGATGCGCACCCCCGAGGGTGCACACAAGTTCTCCGGCCTGCCGCAGCTGTTGAGCGCGCGCGATTTCAACGACGTTTATGTCTACAACGGCAACTTCCAGTGGGATAACCAGTCCGGCTTCTTCGCCAATCAGGGCATGACCCGTTTCGTCGGCCGTGAAGACTTCGTCAACCCGGTATTCATGGACCCCACGTGGGGCGTATCTGACCAGGACATGTTCGACCGCGCAGCTGTGGAGTTGGACAAGTTGCCCAGCGACAAGCCCTTCTACGCCTTGCTGCAAACCCTCTCCAACCACACGCCCTACGCCCTGCCCAAGGAGCTCCCAGTGGAGCCGGTCACCGGGCACGGCTCCCTGGATGAGCACCTGACCGCCATGCGCTATGCCGACTGGTCGCTCGGCCAGTTCTTCGAGAAGGCGCGTCAATCGCCTTACTTCAAGGACACCCTGTTCGTCCTGGTCGGCGACCACGGCTTCAGCAGCCCTCAACAGCTCACCGAGATGGACCTGTTCCGTTTCAACGTGCCACTGCTGCTGATTGGTCCGGGTGTGCAGGAGAAATTTGGCAGTCGCAACCATAGCGTCGGCACCCAGATCGACGTGGTGCCCACCATCATGGGCCGCCTGGGCGGCGACGTACGACATCAGTGCTGGGGGCGTGACCTGCTGAATCTGCCGGAAGGCGATCCGGGCATTGGCGTGATCAAACCGTCCGGTAGCGACCAGACCGTTGCGATCGTCAGCAGTGACCGCATCCTGGTGCAACCGAGGGACTTGCCGCCGCGCCTTTACCAGTACCAGCTGGGCGCCGATGCCAAGGCCGAGCGCGTACCTGGCGACAGCGACCCGCGCCTGCAGAAGTACTTGGAAGCGTTCCTGCAGACCGCGACCAAGAGCCTGTTGGATAACACCGCAGGCGTCGTGAACGGTGTGCCAGACAAGCAGTAAGGCCTGCGCGGCCACTTGCGAGTGAATTGACCCTCAAGGTCGAGGCTGCTCCACATGAAAAAGCCCCCGCTGCCTGACGGCACCGGGGGCTTTTCAATGGCCATACGCGCCGTTGCCAAGAGCCCCTACTCGGGTCGCACAACGCAAGGGGGGATGGTGACGCGTAACCCATACGGGCCTGGCCGCCCCCCGCAGCCGCTCGTCCACGGGAGAATTGCCGCTGAGGCCCCAGGGAAGGGGGTGGTCAGAACACCTGCAACAAGCGGATATTCACCCGGTCATCCTCCCGAAATCCGTTCTCCACCTCAAAGTCCCGCCCGTAGGTGGCCGCCACCTGCGTCTGAGGCAGGAAGAACCAGGAGAAACCCAGCGACCACTTGCCGTTCTCTTGCCGGTCATCCAGCCATTGTCGATCGACCTGGTTCTCGCCGCCGTCGAGCCACGAGAGGCCCGCGCGCAAGTCCAGCGTCGGGCTGAGCTGATAGCGCAGAAACCCCTGGTACTGGTAGCTGGGCTTCTGCCGATGGGTCCAGCGCCCGCTGCCGTAGTGGCGGTTGCGGCCGTAGAACATCGCATCAGCCGAAAGATCCAGCGATAGCTTCTCGGTCAGCCCGGTTACATAGCCGGCCTGAAGATTGAACTTCCAGCGATTCTCACCAAGATTCAACGGGTCATCGGAGTCATACTTTCCCAACGGCAGGAACAGGTACGGCGTGATACCGAAGTGGCGACGATTGTCGGGGTCGTTGACTAGCCAAAGCGGCATGGCGAGGATGGGGTCGGCCAGGCCCTCGGTATCTTCCAGGCCATTGCGCCCGTCGAGCCGGCCAAAGGGCACCAGCACCTGCGGCGCCACCCGGTAACCGGCAAGGTCGGTGTAATGGACCAGACGCAGGATGCCGATCTCCGAGTCCAACCCGGGCGAATCGGGAATGCGCTCTCCCTGCTGGTAGAGGTGGTCGCGTTCGGCGCCTTGAAGATAGAGCAGGCCCAGCGTGGTGCCGGCAGGTGCCGGGACGTAATCGCCGGCATCCAGATCCAGCGCACGGGCTGGCTGGAGGGCCGACAGGCAACACACCAACAACCCCAGGCTCCAGGCTGCAATCCAGGTTCTGTTTTCGATTGTCGACGGGCCAGCCAGGCTGGTCCCTTGGTAGACAGGCAGCATCGTGCATCCTCGTTTCTTGTTGTTCTACCCCGCCAGGGGGCCGGACAACCCTGGCGCAGGATGCGTGCCACGCCTTACCAAACACATCTATCCGATTGAATTTCATCATTTTTCCAAGATCAATCGGTGACAAAAACCTGCCCATGAACATCATTGGAAGTTACAGGTGTAAGGCCAGCTGTAAGGCCGCTTTACAACCATCGGGCAGGTGACGACCACGGTCTAAACTCGTAAGGTGTGGTCGAACGTGCCAGCCCGCTCCGCCACGCGCTGCCGCCGAACAAGAACAAGATCGTCATCACGGATACCGGGGACACCGCGTCGCCCGCTATCCGAGGAGGCTGCATGAGCACCATTTCGACTCCGAGCCTGCATATCGACACCGTGTTGTCCTACGCCGCCGACGCCATCGCCACGCAGCAAGGCCCGGGCCGCGAGCCCATCATTACTCGCTCGTGGAAGCGCTGTATCCAGGACTACGGCCTCGATCCGTCCAAGCCTGCACCACCTCGCTTCGTTCCGCGCCAGGTGCTGCGCGAGCACCAGGACCAGGCCGACGAGTTGATCAACGTCGCCCGCGCTGGTGTCGAGCAGCTGTACCGACACATCGCCGAGTTGGGTTACGTAATCCTGCTCACCGACAACCGCGGCATCACCGTGCAGTTCCTGGGCGACCCGCTGGATGAGGCCAGCCACCGCAAGACTGGGCTCTACCTCGGTGCGGACTGGAGCGAAGACCACGCTGGAACCTGCGCCGTCGGCACCTGCATCAAGGAGCAGCAGCCGCTCACCTGCCACCACCACGATCATTTCAGCGCCCACCACATCGCCCTGACCTGCACCGCAGTGCCGATTTTCAACCCCCAGGGCCAGCTGCTGGCAGTACTCGACATCTCTGCGCTCAACTCGCCTCCCTCGAAGGACTCCCAGCAATTCGCCCTGCAGTTGGTCAAGCAGTATGCGCGGATGATCGAGGATGCCTACTTCCTGCGGCGCTACCGCGAAAGCCACATCCTGTGCTTCGATCGCTCGCGCGAGTTCGTGTTGATCAATCGCCAATACCTGCTCGCGCTGGCCGGTGACGGCACGCTGCTCGCAGCCAATACCGCCGCCCGCAACCTGCTCGCCGAATGTGGCCTGGCGCTGCCCGAACGCGCCTCGGCGCTAGCGCGTCAAGTGCGAATCCAGGACCTGTTCGACTGCGAGCCGGATGATATTTTCAGCATTCCCCACGCCAGCCCCGACCAGGTACGCGCCTTTCGCACCCACCGGCATAATGCACTGTTCTTCGCCGCCCTGATGGAGCCCAGCCGGCAGCCGGTCGCGACTCTGGGCAACCCCGCGCAACAGGCGCTGTGCCCACTGGACGAACTGGCCGATGACGACCCGGCCATGCGCAAGATGCTCGCCCGAGCCAAGCGCCTGTGCAGCGAACCACTCAACGTGCTGCTCAACGGCGAGACCGGCACCGGCAAGGAGCGCCTGGCGCGGGCACTGCACGACAGCAGCAACCGCCGCAAGGCCCCCTTCATCGCCATCAACTGCGCGGCGATGCCCGAATCCCTCATCGAAAGCGAATTGTTCGGCTACCAGCCTGGCACCTTCACTGGTGCACGCAGCAAGGGCATGCGCGGACTGATCCAACAGGCCGATGGCGGCACCCTGTTCCTCGACGAAATCGGCGACATGCCACTGCACCTGCAAACCCGCCTGCTGCGCGTGCTGGCAGAACAGGAGGTGATGCCGCTGGGTGGCGAGAAACCGATCAAAGTCGACATCCGCGTCATTGCCGCCAGCCACCGCGACCTGCGGCAGATGATCGAGGCCGGGCAGTTCCGCGAGGACCTGTTCTACCGGCTCAACGGCGCTACCCTTCGCCTGCCCCCACTGCGCGAACGCGCCGACAAGGGTTATCTGATCGAACGCGTGTTCAGGGAGCTCTGCGAGCAGCGTCAGCGCATTGCGAGGATTCGCGGCGATGCCATGAGCGCCCTGCTGGGGTATGGCTGGCCAGGCAATATCCGCGAACTGCGCAACGCCCTGCAGTACGCCCTGGCGACTGCCGAAACGGAAGAAGTCACAGTCAACGACCTGCCCGACGAGTGCCTGCCCAGCGTCCATCCCCGCCAGGCCGAACGCCCCCTGCCCCGCCAGGAACAGCAGGGCAGCCAGGCCCGCGACCTTGAGGACACCCTGCGCCGTCACCGCTGGAACGTCAGCGCCGCGGCCCGCGAGCTGGGGATGTCGCGGCCGACGCTTTATCGCTGGATGAAGGTCTTCGGCATAGTCGCGCCCAACGCTCAGGATTGATTTTGATGCGCGTCATATTGCGGCCGGTTGGCCGCTGCTAGGCTTCGCGCCCATGACGCAGGAGAACGCATGAACGACTCACCCGATCACCGCTCCGTAGACGTATTTCCCTACCTCCAGCAGCTTTACGAGCGCGGAGGGTCCGACCTGTTCCTCAGCGTCGGCGCTCCGCCGCACATGAAGGTTGAAGGGCACAGCCAGCCAGCGGGCGAAGAGGTGCTCAAGCCAGGCGAAGTCCAGCTGATGGCCTACCAGCTGATGACCCAGAAGCAGATCGCCGAATTCGAGCGCGACCTGGAGATGAACCTCGCCGTCAGCGTGCAGCGCAGCGGGCGCTTCCGGATCAACGTCTACTACCAGCGTGGCGAGGTCGCCATGGTGGTCCGCCTGATCAAGAGCGACATCCCCAGCATCGCCGCACTCGGCCTGCCGCCGATCCTGGAGAAACTGTCGATGCAGGACCGCGGCTTGATCCTGGTGATTGGCGCCGCCGGCTCCGGCAAGTCCACCACCCTGGCGGCGATGCTGGACTACCGCAATCGCCACCGCAGCGGCCATATCGTCTGCATCGAAGATCCGATCGAGTTCCTCCATTCGCACCAGAAGTCCATCATCGATCAACGCGAGATCGGCCTGGACACCCACAGCTTCTCCGATGCCCTGCGCAACGTGCTGCGCGAAGCCCCGGACGTGATCATGCTTGGCGAGATCCGTGACCTGGATACCATGCAGCACGCCCTGCACTACGCCGAAACCGGCCACCTGTGCCTGGCCACCCTGCACGGCACCAGCAGCAGCCACGCCATCGAGCGCATCGCCCGTTTCTTCCCTGAAGAGGCGCGGCGCCAGGTGCTGGCAGACCTGTCGCAGAACCTGCTGGCGATGATCGGCCAGCGCCTGGTGCCAGGCCTGGCGCAGAAGCGGGTGGCGGCGGTGGAGCTGATGCTGGGCACACCGTACATCCGCGACCTGATCCAGCGCGATCAACTCGATGACCTCAAATCCGCCACTGAGCGGGCGCTGGAACAGGGCATGCAGACCTTCGACCAGCACCTCTACACGCTCTTCCAGACGGGGCGAGTCTCCCTGGCCGATGCGCTGAAGTTCGCCGATTCGCGCACCGACCTGGGCCTGAAGATCAAGCTTGAGCGCGGCTTCGGTGCCGCCGATGCGGAAATGAAGGTTCTGCGCGACGGTTGAGCCTTGAGCTAAACAGCCATGCTGGGTCCTTGACTCGGGGCACGTCTTGCCTGCTTCGCGTGTCCGCAACGCCATTGGTCGACCAGATGACCGGCTTTCACCTACGGCAGCAGGCAATGGGCACCCTGCTATCGTTTTTCAGGTAGTTTCATTGTCACGACTGCGGTCGTTGCCGGCCGTAGTCTTACCCGCAGCGGATCGCCGCCATGAAGCCAGCCCACCTCGCACACCTGGGTCGTTCAGCTACCCAAAGTACGCCCATTGCTTACAGACACCGCCACACGACAGGCAAGTACGGAAGCATCATCGCCCTGCTGATGCTGTTCACGGCCGGCAGCGCCTGTGCCGATCTCAAAGCAGAGTCCGACGTTCAACGCGGCCGCTATCTGATACAAGTCTCCGGCTGCAATGACTGCCACACTCCCGGCTACATGGAGACCGACGGCAAGGTCGACGAGAAATTCTGGCTCACCGGCAGCCAGCTCGGTTGGCGAGGCCCCTGGGGGACGACCTATGCCTCCAACCTGCGGCTGGTGGTGCAGAACCTCACGGAGCAGCAATGGCTGAGCCACGCACGCGGCCCATGGCGGCCGCCCATGCCCTGGTTCAACCTACGCAAGATGCGCGATGAGGACCTGATGGCGATCTTCCGTTACATCCGCCACCTCGGCCCCTCAGGCGCGCCGGCGCCCCTCTACTTGCCCCCGGACCAGATGCCGAAGATGCCCTACGCGCAGTTTCCGGGCGCGGTGCCCTGAGCGACGCTTGGACGATCGACATGCTCCAGGGCCTCCGATTTCGCTGCCGTCCGACGGCTCGAAAATAAAAAGGTTAGGCATTCCTCGAAAGCACAGGTATTGTGTCGGGCGCTGTGATGCATGTGTCGCCGGGAAATGGTCTGTACTCAAGCGGTCCCCTCTTCATCGGTTGCTGACCTTCTGCACTCAGTGACAGGCTGGAAAGATCCAGCCGAGCTTTAACTCAGTTTCTAGGAGACATTCCAATGTCCGAGCGCCAAACCGGCACCGTCAAGTGGTTCAACGATGAAAAGGGCTACGGTTTCATTACCACCGATAACGGTCCGGATCTGTTCGTTCACTACCGTTCTATCCAAAGCGCCGGCTTCAAAAGCCTGAAAGAAGGCCAGAAGGTCTCTTTCATCGCTGTGCAGGGCCAAAAAGGCATGCAAGCCGACGAAGTGCAAGTGATCTGATCACGCACAGAATGAAGAAACCGGCCTTCGGGCCGGTTTTTTTTTCCCGGATACCTTCCAGGGCTGCCCCATCACGGCGGGCCCGGAACGAGGATGTGACATGCGAATCAAGAACTCCCACAGCCGCACCCCGAAAGCACCGCCGGCAACGGCCACCAGCGAGTCGCTGGAAGCCCAGGTAGCGGCCTTCCTCAAGCAAGGCGGGGAAATCCAGGAAATCGCCAAAGGCGTCAGCGCCCAGGTGACCCCGAGCCGCCATATCCGCATCGGCAACAAGTAAGACGCTTGCGCGCCCCCGGGCGGAAGGGTGCAATGCCCCTCCGCCGGGCGCCAGGGCCGGGCTGAACCGGCCCACGTCTGCCGATGGGCAGGCGCCGCTTGACCAGCATCAGTCAGGGCTACACTTCCACGCAGGCCACATTGGCCGCAAGGGGACAAGCCAGTTGGGGGCTGGAAACAGCGAGATGGGAGGTGTGCCATGCAGCGGCATTACTACGTCAGCGACAACCTCAACGATCTGGAAAAGGTCGAAAGCGAACTCGAAGCCTGCGGCATCGATCACGAGCAGATCCACGTCCTCAGCGAACGCGACGCCGAAGTCGAAAAGCACCAGCTACACGACGTTTCGTCCGTCATGAAACGCGACCTTGTACATTCCAGCCTGATTGGCGTTGGCATCGGCCTGGCGCTGGCAGTACTGATGCTGCTGGTGGCCTGGTTCAGTGGCTGGACCGAGACCTCCGTCGGCTGGGTCCCATTCGTTTTCCTGGCTGTGGTCCTGTTCGGCTTCAGCACCTGGGAAGGTAGCCTGTTCGGGATCCAGACGCCCAATCCCATCGTCAAACGCTTCGAGCAACTCCTGCGCGATGGCAAGCACATATTCTTCGTGGATGTGAAGCCAACCCAGGAGGAAATCCTCACGCGCGTGGTCAGCCATCACCCAATGCTGAAACGGGCGGGTACCGGGCAGGCTACGCCCGACTGGGCCGAAGGGTTGCAGCACAGGCTGCATCAGCTGCGCCGGATGGTGTAAGCCTGGAGCGGATGACCGTCAGCCGCCTTCCCCCTCTGAATCCGGCCCGGCGCTGGCTCGGGCTTCGGCCGCCAGCCAATCGATCAATCGGCGGACCTTCTCCGCCGGTGTCGTTTTGCGGCTCCACGCCAGGCGGTACTCCCAGGGCGTGCGCAGCCTGCAGCGTTCCGCGAACGGCACCACCAGACGGCCATTGGCGATGTCGTCACTGGCCAGCGCCGTGGTGCCCAGAGCGAATCCCTGGCCGCTTACCGCGCCCTGGATCGCATGGCCGATCAGGCCGAATCGCATCCCCCCCGCCTGAGGCTCTGCTTCACCGACATAGGCGGCAAACCAGTCATCCCATCCCGGTAACCTCAAATTCGCGGCATTTCTCCAGTGCGTGTGGATCAGCCGCGCCTTTAGCAGGTCGCGCGGCGCGTCGAACGGCCCGAATTGTTCAAGGTACGCTGGGCTGCACACCGGAAAGAAGGTTTCGCAGAACAGCCGCTCGCTGGCCGGAGCAGGGGAATCAGCCGTGGTGAAACGAATCGCCAGGGTGGCCTCTCCGCGTTCCAGGTCGGTGAGCTGCTCTGTGGCTTCGAGGCTGAGGGTGATGTCCGGATTATCGGCGGCGTACTGATTGAGCCGGCGCATCAGCCAATGGCTGGCAATGGAGGGTGCACAGGTGATGTGGATCGGCCCGTCGTCTTGGCCCCGCAGCTCATCGGCACCGCGAATCAGCAGGTCGAAGGCCTGGGAAACGGTAGCGGCCAGCTTTCGTCCGTTTTCGTTGAGGCTGACCGTATTGCGCGTGCGGTCGAACAGGCTGACCCCGAGTTCGGCCTCCAACAGACGGATCTGCCGGCTTACCGCGCCAGGGGTGACGGACAACTCTTGGGCAGCTTCGGTGAAGTTACGGCGGCGAGCAGCCACCTCGAAGGTACGCAGGGCAATGAGGGACGGAAGACGCATGGCGGTTCGCTTTGAGTTTTGCTCAAAGCATAATGACAAAACATCGTTTGAATGCAAGGCACGGCAGTCCGATCCTGCGCACATTGGCCGCACCTGCGGTTTCCCTGCCTAGCGAGTTCATTGATGAAAGCTTCCCGCCTGCCCCTGGACTGGTTCGCCTGTGGCTTGATGTTCCTCCTCTGTATCTGCTGGGGATTCCAGCAGGTGGCGATCAAACTGGTGCTGGATGACGTACCGTCGATCCTGCAACTGGCGATCCGCTCCGGCGGCGCGGCCCTGGTGCTCGGGGCGCTGGTGCTGTGGCGTGAAGGCCGCAACGCTTTCAACGACGGCACATTGCTGCCCGGCATCAGTGTCGGGGCGCTGTTCGCGCTGGAATTCCTTTTCATTGGCCAGGGCCTGAACCACACCAGCGCATCGCACCTCTCGGTGTTCCTCTACACAGCGCCAATGTTCGCCGCCTTGGGCCTGCACCTGATGCTGCCGGAGGAGCGCCTGTCACCCTTGCAATGGGCCGGCGTGCTGGTTGCGTTTGGCGGCATCGCGCTGGCGTTCCTGGGACAATCGACGGATGCGCCCGGCAGCATGCTGCTCGGCGACGCCTTCGGGGTTTTGGCGGCGCTGGCCTGGGGCGCTACCACACTGGTGATCCGTGGCTCGTCCCTGTCGGACGCCTCGGCGGTGAAGACGCTCTTCTACCAATTGTTCGGTGCTGCCTTGCTGCTGTTCTCCGTGGCTTTCGCCACCGACCAGACGCAGATGATCTTGACCCAGGACGCCTTGCTCAGCCTGGGCTTCCAAGTGGTGGTGATCGCCTTGGTCAGCTACCTGGCCTGGTTCTGGCTCCTGCGCAAATACCTGGCCTCGCGTCTTTCGGTGTTGTCCTTCATGACGCCGCTGTTCGGCGTGGCCTTCGGTGTGCTGGTGCTGGACGAGAGCATCGAGCCCTCGTTTGCGATCGGTGCGGCCCTGGTGCTCGCCGGCATTCTCCTGGTGAGTGGAACCGAGCTTCTGCGTGAGCGCCTGGCGCGCCGGGCGGTTGTCGCATCCGAAGCCTGATGGGGCGATAGCCGCCATGAGCCGGCTGGATATCCACGGGTGCCGTCCCTCCACCGGAGCCAGCTTGCCGGCGAAGGCGCGGGGGGATTCGCGAGCAAGCGCGCTTCGACGCCAGTAGAGCCCTCAACGCCGCCGGATACGCTCCACCATTACCCTACCGTCACCACCCAAACGCCCTCGCACTTCGACGTAATCACCCACACCAGGGGACTTGTCGATCCGGCTGTCTGGACCGACCACCAGCGGCAGGCCATCGAGGGTCCAGCCCTCCCCCAGCATGCCCTGAAGGCGCACCCGTGAGCCGACCGGGTTGGATGCAGGGCGGCCCAGGGCGTCGCGGGCGCCTTGATCGACCCAGTCGACAATGAGCTGGATCTCCACCTCGCTGAGGTACGGTGGGCCGTCATAAGGCATCTGTGGCCGGGACTGGCCACGAATGCGTCGCACCAGCTCGCTGGCACCGGCCGAGCCCGGCACGATGCGCGCTCGCTCGCCGTGATCCAGGGCAGTTTCATAGGAGATCAGCAGGAAGCCTTCCGGCGCCGAGCCCATCAGGCCGTAACGCGAGTGGCACTTGGTGCAGCGCATGGCGAAGATCGGCGCGACATGCGCATAGGTGACCGGCTGCCCGGCCGCCGGGTACTGCAACGGCTGCGTCTCGACAGTGCTGGACGAAGGCCGTGAGCCTGGTTGCAGGCCCTCGGCTATCCAGCGCTCGAACAGGGCGATTTCCGCATCACTGAGAAACGGTGGTCCGGTCATCGGCATCCGTGGCAGGCTGATGCCCTTGAGGCGCCGGATCAGCTCACTGCCCGACGGATCGCCGCTGACCACCACCGGTCGAACCTTGCTGCCCTTGAGCAGGTCATCGAGGCTGGTCAGCCGCAATCCCAGAGGCGCCGCATCTCCCGCATGGCAAAGCACACAGCGACTTTGCAGGATCGGCTGGATATCGTCGAAGGTCGCCGCCGGCACTCGAGCGCCGCCAGCCAGGAGGGCAAGGAAAAACGGCAGCCACAGCAGTATCCGCCTGGTCATGTTGCCTCTCTCTCGCCCCCGAATATGTCGCTAAGCCTAGTGAAGCCATCCCATTCACGCAGATTCTCGGGAACCCTGCCCCGATCTCCCAGTCTGTCCTTCTGAGGCTGGCGGACGTCGGCCCCAAGCCCCGGGTTCGAATCAGTCGCCGCTGCGGACCTGGGGCTTTTCCCTGCCCGCCTTTCACGGAAACGTCTGCATACAGAATCCCAACCCTGGCTGGTTTTCCAGACGACAGGTCTAGGCAATGATGGCGACCGCGCCGGACAATGGCCGGTAGCTGAATGAGCTGCATACCGCATCACTGGAGAATCACTGCATGAAACCTGCTTCACGTCTTGTCGCCCTGGTCCTTGCAACGAGCCTGCTGGCAAGCCTCGCCGGCTGCGAGCTAGCTGAGGAATCTGCCGACAAGCTGGCGCGCAAGGCCGAGGAAGCCGCCCAGGACATCGCCCGGGAGGCGATCGGCGACGCCGTCAACGAGTTGAACAAGAAGGTCGATGAAGTCCAGGCCTCGGCCAAGGAGTTACTCAACGAGCCCCGGAAACAAGAGCAACGAAGGGACGAAGAGCCGCGCACCGAGCAGCACCGCGGCCAGGAAGACGAGAACATGATGCCGCCGTCCGGCGTCGAGACCTGAGCTGAATCACTCGCCGCGTAGCGCATCTACAGGATGCAGCCGTGCAGCGGCGCGGGCCGGCGCAATGCCGGCCATCACGCCAATCACCCCGGATAGCACCATCGCCAGGATCAGCACACCCGGGCTCAAGGCCAAAGGCAGCCCCGGCAGGGCGAGGTGCAGCCCGCCCAGCAAAATCCCCATCAGCACCAGTCCCAGGAGGCCGCCGGCCAGCGAAAGCAAGATTGCCTCCGCGAGGAACAGGCCCAGCACCTGTCGCGGGCTGGCGCCGACGGCCCGCAGCAGGCCGATTTCGGCGGTGCGCTCACCCACGGTGGTGGTCATGATGGTGAGGATGCCCACCGCCCCGACCAGCAGGGAGATGCCGCCCAGAGCGCCAATCGCGATGGTCAGCACTGAAAGGATGCGCCCGAGGCTGGCCAGCATGTCGTCCTGGGTGGTGATGCTGAAATCCTCCTCGCCATGGCGCTCGATGAGCGCGGCACGGATGCGTTCGGCCATCTGGACCGAGCCGATGCCGGCGTTGAACACCACATCGATCTCCATCAGCCCCTCCCGGTTGAACAGGCTTTGCGCCCAGTCCACGGGAATGTAGGCGATGTCGTCGAGGTCGAAACCGAGCAACTGCCCCTTCTTTTCCATGACTCCGATCACCCGGAAGCGCGTACCGCCGATACGCACGAGCTCCCCCAGCGGATTGGCGTCCCCGAACAGTTCGGTCCGGAGCTTCTGGCCCAGCACCACATAGGGAGGTGAGCGCCCGTCGCGCGCTGGCGGCAGGAACTGCCCCAACGCCAACTGGAAGCGCCAGGCCTCAGCGAGTTGGTGGCCGCCACCGATGATGTCGCTGCTACGGCTGAACTGCTGGAACTGGATGTCGCCGGTACCCTGAATGATCGGCACCACCGCTTCGACATGTGGTAGACGACCGAGCGCCTCCGCATCAGCCGGGGTCAACGGGCGCACGCTGCTGAGAATGCCACCCAACCCGCCGGTCTGCGTCTTCCCCGGGTGGATGGCGATGATCCGCGTACCGAACTGCGAAAAATTATCCAGTACGTAGCCGCGCAGCCCTTCGCCAATGGCCGTGAGCAAGGCTACGGCGGCGATGCCGATGGCCACTCCAAGCATCGTCAGCAGGCTTCGCAAGGGCCGGCTGGTAAGCGCCGAGGCGGTCAGGGCGAAGCCATCCTGGACGCGCATCATGGCTGTCATCGCCCCGCCTGCGGCCGCAAGGCATCTACCGGCTCCATCGCGGCGGCGCGGCTGGCCGGTAACCAGGCGAACAGCAGGGCCGTCACCAGGCTCAACCCCAAGGCGCTGGCCTTGGCCCACCAGGGCGCATGTAAGGGGAAGTCCCAGAGCTGGCGCCCCGCCCATAGCAGAACCTCCCCCAGCAGTAGGCCGCTCACTGCCCCTGCCAGGGCCAGCAAAGCCGCCTCGCCCAGGAACAGCAGACGCACCTGGGCAGCGGTAGCGCCTATGGCCTTGAGCAGGCCGATCTCTGCCGTGCGCTGGTTCACCGATATCCAGGTCACGTTCATGATCAGGATTCCAGCCACCATCAGGCTGATGGCCGCGATGCCTGCCAGCGCCAGGGTCAGGGCGCGGAGGATGTCGGCAAAGGCCGCAAGCATGGAGTCCTGCCCGATCAGGGTGATGTCCTCCTCCCCTTCATGGCGCTCGCGGATGGTCGCGCGGATCTGCTGCTTGCCGCTCTCCAGCAGGCCAGGTCCACGCATCTCGGCAAAGATGCGGAACAACCCCTCGCGGTTGAACAGGGCCTGGGCGCTGGCCACGGGAATGATGAGCATCTCGCCGAAATCCATGCCCAATGACTCGCCACGCTCAGCCAGGATGCCGACCACCCGGAAGCGCCGGTCGCCCGCGCGCAGCCAATGACCCAGCGCAGGCTGGGTACCGAACAGCTCGCTGCGCAGCTTGGCGCCTATGACGCAGACCGCCTGCGCCTCACCGAAATCGAGCAGCGGCAACACCTGGCCCTGGCTGACCTCCAGTTGCCGAATGGCGAAGAAATCGTGACTGGTTCCTAGTGTGAAAGCTTCGCGGTTGCGGCTGCCGACGTTGACCTCGACCTGCCCGGCCTGCAGCGGCGCTACCCGCAGCACTGACGGCAGCCGGGCGATGGCGGCTGCATCCTGCAGAGTCAGGTCGCGCGGCGCCAATCCGGTGATCGGGGGCATTCCACCACTGGTTTCCTTGCGCCCAGGCAGGACGATCACGGTGTTGCGCCCGAGCACCGAGAACTCACCCAGGATGTAGGTGCGCGCACCTTCGCCGAGCCCGGTGAGCAGACTTACGGCGATCACTCCGATGCCCACCGCCAGAAGCAGCATCAGGCTGCGTGAGCGGTGCCCGCGCAGCGCTCCGAGCCAGAGGCCAACCGCGTCGGCAGCACGCATCATTGCCGCCGGTCCTCGACGATGCGTCCATCACGCATCGCCAACTGGCGGCTGGCACGCGCCGAGAGCTGGCTGTCATGGGTCACCACCACCAGGGTCAGCCCTTCGCGGTTGAGTTCTTCGAGCAGGTCAATCACTTCGCCTCCGGACTGGCTGTCGAGGTTGCCGGTGGGCTCATCGGCCAGCAGCAGCGAAGGCGTCATGCACATGGCACGGGCAATGGCCACGCGTTGGCGCTGGCCTCCAGACAATTCGCCGGGGCGGTGAGCCAGACGATCGGTCAGGCCCAGCCGTTCAGCCAGGACGGAACTGCGGCGGTGCCGCTCGACCGGTTCGATACCCGCCAGGAGCATGGGGAGCTCGATGTTCTCCCGGGCATTGAGCCGAGGGATCAAGTGATAGGACTGGAACACGAAGCCGATCCAGCGGCTACGCAACTCGGCCCGGCGTCCTTCGTCCAACCCAGCCGTGGCTTCGCCACGCAGCCAGTACTCACCAGCATCCGGCACATCGAGCAAGCCGAGGATGTTGAGCAGGGTGGACTTGCCGGAGCCGGAGGGACCGGTAACGGCCAGGTACTCGCCAGCCAAGACGTCCAGGTCGACGGCATCCAGGCCCATCACCCGCTGCTCGCCCAACTGGAAGCAACGCGTCACTCCGCTCAGGCGGATCATGGCTCGGGCTCCACCGCCTCCTCTGGGACCACTGCCAGGCCATCAGCGAGTTTCTCCACGTCGAGGCTGGAGAGGATCCGCTGGCCCGGCTCCAGGCCGGCGGTGATCTCGGTCCAGCGCCAGTTGCCGAGGCCGGTCTTGACCTTGGTCTCACGCAGTACGCCGGCCTCGGCGTCGTAGCGATAAACGCGGCGGCCCTCGAATAATGTCTCGGTGGGGATGCGCAGCACCTCGTCTTTGTGCTGCAAAAGGATTTCCACGTCGGCGCTGTAGCCCGTCAGCAAGGTGACGCCGGACGGCACGCCGTCGAATTGCACCTCGACGTCCACTGTTCGCGCCTGTTTTTCCAGATCGCGAACGAAGGGGGCAATGCGGCTGACCCGTCCTTCGAAGTGGCGGTTGCGGAAAGCGTCCAGACTGATCCGGGCCGGCATGTCCAGCGCCACACGAGCAGCGTCCACTTCGTCGATCGGCGCCTCGACATACAGGCAACTGTCATCGATCAGGTCCACGGCCGGTGGCGTGGGAATACCCGGTGGCGAGGGGGTGACGTATTCCCCCAGCTCACCGTTGATCTGCGCCACGATGCCCGCGAAGGGGGCTCGCAAGGTGGCTTGGTCGAGCAAGGACTGCTGCAGAGCCAGTTGCGCCTCAGCCTCATGGATCAGGACATCGCTTGCATCACACACCAACTGCGCCAGGTTGGCCCGGGTTTCGGCCTGGTCCAGTTGATCGGCGGCGGCCAGCTTGCGCTCGGCCAGGTGACGCAATCGTTCCAGGTCGCGACGGTTCAGCTGGGCCTGCTGGCAACGCTGCTCGCGGGCATTGCGCTGGCCCGCCAGGCGCGACCGTGCTTCAGCGACGCGCGCCTGTCGATCATCCTGGCGCAAGCGCAACAGGACCTCGCCTGCCTGGACGCGCTGGCCCTCGTCGATCAGCAATTCGGTCACCTGCCCTCCCAGATTGAAGGACAGTCGCGAGCGCCGGCAGGACTTCAATGTACCGGCACGGGTATTGGCCACCAGGGTTTCAACGGTTCCTTTCTCGACCGTTACCAGTCGCACAGGCAGGGGCTGCGGGCGACTCCACCACCAGAGCAGCAAGCCCAGAACCGCCAGCGCAGGCACCAGAATCAGGAGTTTGCGCATGCCCTCCTCCCACGAAAGCTGATTCGATCAGCCTAGGTGCTGGGGCTGGATATGCGCCAGAGAAGACGTCGAAGGTGAGGCCGGAACCTGTTGGTTTCCAGTCTCATTGGTTGATGCGATGCGCCTCAGGCGCGCAGGTAACGCGGCAGTGGCTTGCGGTGCAGCACCTTGAGGGATTCAACCGGCGGCACCTCGCCAAACTCAAGCGCCAGGTCACGCTTCAGGGTGCTGATCAGCCAGTCCAGCTGGGCTGCGGCGCCGATGCGTGGCACGACCCGTTGAAAGGATTTGCCCTCCCGCTCCAGCGTCAGCACGTAGCCACCATCAGGGCGGGGCGCGGTGCTCAGCTCATAGTCAGGAAAGGCGTTGGCAAGTGTTCCGATGTCCAGGTTCATGTGTTTCTCCCAGGAAATAAGTGCTCCTGCACCTCGCTGCAGCATGCATGCCTGCGGTATGACAACGGAATCGCCAAATAAATCAGTCGCTTGCAAAACTTTTAAACAAATTTCGCAGTGCATTGCGCACGATTGAGGCGCTTGGCAGCGTGCAACCTGCAAGATCGAAACCTTGCAGGACCACGCAAGATGCGCTCAGACCAGTTCGATTCGGTCTTCGTGGATACGGATCAGACCCTGCTTGTAGAGCCCGCCGATGGCCTTCTTGAAGTTGCCCTTGCTGACGCCGAACAGCTTGCTGATCAGCTCGGGCGGGCTCTTGTCGCTGATCTGTAGCACGCCGCCTTCGCTGCGCAGCTTGTCGAGGATCTGTTCGGCCAGGCCGGTGGTTGCGCGCTCGCCGATAGGCTGCAGGCTGAGGCTGATCTTGCCGTCCGGGCGGATTTCCTTGATGTAGCCCTGCTCGCGCATGCCGCTGCGCAAGAACTTGAAGACTTCGTTCTTGTGGATCAGGCCCCAGTGCAGGCCATTGATGATGGCCTTGAAACCCAGGTCCGTCGCTTCGACAACCAGCAAGTCGACCGCTTGGCCGGGCTTGTAGCGTGGCGGGGTGTTGTCGAGGTAGCGGTCCAGTCGTGCAGTGGCGGTGATCCGGCGGGTGCGCTTGTCCAGATAGACATGCACGACGCAGTAGTCACCGACCTGGAGCGGGCGCTTCTCTTCCGAATGCGGCAGGAGCAGGTCCTTGGGCAGGCCCCAGTCGAGGAACAGGCCAACCCGGTTGATTTCCACCACCTTGAGGCTGGCGAAACCCCCGACCTGGACCTTGGGCGTGAGCGTGGTGGCGACGGGGCGGTCTTCGCTGTCCAGATAGAGGAACACATTCAACCACTCGCCAACCTCAGTGGGCTCGTCCTTGGGCACATAGCGCTTCGGCAGGAGGATCTCACCGTCCGGCCCGCCGTCCAGGTACAAGCCGAAGTCGGTGTGCTTGACCACCTGCAGTGAGTTGAAACGCCCGATCAGTGCCATATCCGCTACCTCTTTGAGTCGAGGCGGCATTCTACCCGTTGGCCACGTTCCAAGGGGACGGATGGTGCTTCCAGAGCGAAGAAATGCATTGGGGCGACGCGAATTTTCGCTCAGCGATGTGGTCTATCAACTCGGAGCACGATGATGTTTCAGTATCATGTCGCCATGCCGTGAAATTTAACCCGTGACCGTTATCGTCCGGATACTTACTGCCTGATTTCGGGAGTCCCTGTGCGCCCATCCAGCCGCTGGCTGCCACCATTCCTATCGCTAGCAAGCCTTGGCGTGCTCTTCCTGGTGATTCCCCTTGCCTGGCGCTATGCGCTTGGCTGGTCCGATCACTTTGGCTACCTGTCCGACCTTGTCGTGGGTAGCTTCCTGATCGCCCTGATCTACGGTCGCCCGTGGTGGCTGGGGCTACCCGTGATGGTGGCTTGGAGCCTGATGACCATGGGTAACATCGAGCTGGTAGGTGCCGTCGGGCGTATGCCTGAGCCCAGCGACCTGACCTATCTGCTCGATCCGCAATTCGTCAGCAACTCCACCCAAGGCGGTGGCGTAGGGCATCCGAAGCTGGCCATCGCCTTGGCCATCAGCGTTCTTGCCTGCCTGATCTGCTGGCGACGCTCGATAAATCCGCTGCCGCGCTATTGGTTCGGTGTACCAGCCGCCCTGCTGGCCGGGCATGTATTCCTGCAATACAGCCAGCCGAGCGACGCCGACCAGTGGCAGCAGTTCAACCTGCCGCACAAGCTCCTGGCCAGCATCGCCAGCACGGGGCAATTGGCATTCGAAGACTGGCTGGACGGCAATCAGCCGGATACCCCGCCAGACATCAGCGGTCTTGCCCGTCTGGACCTCGACGGTATGCCACTCCTGCCCGGACCGGGGCAGGCACGCAACGTATTGGTGATCACTCTCGAAGGCATTCCCGGCGCCTACCTGGCTGCCAACCGAGCAGCCATCAACAGCAGCTACGACGTCGCCATGATGCCCAAGCTCAGCCAATGGGCAGAGCGCGCCATGACGACGCCGGACTATGTCCTGCATAGCCACCAGACCATCCGCGGCTTGTATGCCATGCTCTGCGGCGACTACAGCAAGCTCGACTCGGGCACACCGAAAGGCCTCGAATTGCTGAACAACCCAGCTCGCGCCAAGGCCTGTCTGCCCGCGCAAATGCGCCAGCACGGGTTCAGCACGCACTTCCTGCAGGGCGCAGGGCTGCGCTTCATGGCCAAGGACAAGATCATGCCGCAGATGGGCTTCGACAAGACCCTGGGGCGCGACTGGTTCCCTAACAAGGCCTATCTGGAGTTCCCCTGGGGCATGGATGACAAGGCGTTCTTCGAGGGCGCGCTTACTTATGTGAAGCGACTGCGCCAGCAGAAGAAACCCTGGATGCTGACGCTGCTGACGGTTGGGACCCACCAGCCCTACTCCGCCCCGGCCGACTACCTGGCACGCTACCCGGACGCGAAACAAGCCGCCATTGCCTACCTGGACGATGCCGTGGACAGTTTCCTGCAGGGCCTGGAGAAGCAGGGTGTGTTGAAAAACACCCTGGTGATCGTCACCTCGGACGAGTCCCACGGTATCGACAAGGTGCGCCTTGCCTCGGCCTGGGGCTTCAACCTGGTACTGGCGCCGGAGCAGGCCGCGCTCCCGCCAATCAAGGCCGGTGTCTACGGGCACGTCGACCTCGAGGCCTCGATCCTCGACTACTTCGGTTATGAGGTCCCGCAGAACCTTGCTGGCCGCTCGCTCTTCCGTGAGTACGCAAGCGGACGCGAGATCATGTCCTACACCAATGGCAAGCTGCGCCACCATGACGGAAAGGACACCTTCACCGAGTGCGACTTCCGACAGGTATGCCGCCGTTACCAGAGCGAAGGCTTCATCGCCGACGAAGCTCGCTACCTCGGCAGTTTCAGCGGCAAGAAAGCCCGCCTGATGGCTCAGCGCGGTGCGCTGCTGGACCAATCGCTGCAGGGCGGAATGCTTGGCCAGGAGTACCAGTTCGCCACCCGCGAGCGCATCAAGCTGAAAGAGAAGTCCCGGGACGATTGGGCGGACAACCTGATCGGCGCGCAGTATATGGAGCTGCCGAAGAACAGCCGCACGCACGTGCAGCTGCAGATCCGCGTCCTGCGGATGGCGCGCGAGGGTGCCCAGATGCAGCTGAAAGCCAAGGAATTCGAGCGCGACGTTGCCCTCGCCATACCCGAGCTGCCCCGGCTGGTGCAGGGCAAACCAGTGAAACTCAGCTTCTCGTTCGATAACCCCGAAGCCCGCAAGGCCTTTTCGTTCCACCTGCTGGCCGAGGGTCGTGGCGTAATCGAGATCAGCGACTTCCGTGTGACCACCGAAGCCTTGCCGCCGCCAAGCGTTGGGACAGGCGAGCAATTGGCGGAGCAGAAACGCCCACTGAATCCGATCAAGAGCATCTTCGGCATGCTGGCCCGCAAGCAGGGCGGTCGGGCGGACGACTTGGAAAGTCCCGACGAGGAGCACACCGCAATTCCGGAAGGTAGGGAACTGCGCCTGCCGCAGTACCACTAATCACCGTGCCACCCACGCTATCGACGCGCGGGTGGCATCATCCGCTCAAGGCAGCACCGCTCTCACAACATTGCGAGTGTGCGCACCGAAGTGCTGGAGGAGGCGCACCAGTGCTTCATCCAGGCGAGAGTCGCGCAATGCTGGCCGCAAATGATTGCCCTGGCTGAAGCTCATTGGGGGGCGGTTCGCGCTTTCCAACCATTCGCCCAGGCGCTGGTCAAGGTCATCAGCCCCTTTCGAAGCCTCCAGGGAAACCACCCAGCGCAGGTAGCGACGGTCGTCGTAGGCAGGGTAATCACCATCACGCGACTGGTCGGCATAGGCGCGCATCAGCGGGCTCTCTGTGTTGCCATCACGCAGCAATTGGCCGAGTTCTTCCACCTGGTACTTCTCGAGCTCGGTGTGCCGCTTGGCGACCTGAGCCATGACCGCTTGCCGTTCGTGATCCAGGCCCACCACATCCTTCAGAGCGGCCCAGAGCAAGCGCGTGTCACTGTGCCCCGGCAGTGCCTTGGCATGGTAAGGCTGGGTGAGGTCCTGAACGTAGTGCAGTCCCCAGCCAAGGAAACGATAGCCCCAATAGGGATGACCACTTTCAAAGGCAAACCGGGCCAGACCGATGTACTGGAAAACGCGCATTTCAGGGTAGGTTCGTGTCAGGAACGGCGCACCACGATAGACCAGCTCTGACTCGTGGTAGTAACCCATGTGGAAAGGAGCCTGGGAGGAATACTCGTAACGCGAGTCACCGAACGGCTGTGGGCCGAAATTGTATCGGGCACCAGCCTCCCCCGGGTTGTCACTGAACAAATTGATATCGTGGCCGTAATCCGGCTCATCCGAGGCACTGGCCAGCACCGCCAGTGCCGGTAATCGTTCGCCGGGCTCGACACGGTAGAAATGCCAGGCAGCCCAGAGGTTAGGCTTGCTGAACACCATGACTTCGGAGGCATCCAGCGGCGCCCGGCCCTGCCAGTCCATTCCCGGCAGCGCCTGAACGAAATACGCGAGCCTGGTTTCCGGGTTCGCCCGCAGCGCCATGAGGAATGCTCGACGCCGGTCACCACGGTGCAGCGGCAGCCAATGCAGTTCATCGGGCCGAGCCGGGTAGCCTGGATAGGTCTCGCGCATGAATGCTTCTTGCTCATCCAGCAGCTGCTCCAACGCCACCCCCTCCTCCTCGAGAAAGGATTCCAGCGTCTCGACCTCAACCTGCGGAGCATCCTTGATCGACACCAGCTCGGCGAGTGCCAGGGCTGTTCCCAGAGCATGGTTGGACCAGGCGAGCGCAGCGGCCGGCAAACCGGCCAGGCTCAAGCCAAGGATGAATAGCAGATGCTTCATCGACCACTCCACTCAAGGTTCGGACAAGGCCGGCAGGCTACCAGCCGGGGCTGACGTCTCCACTGTCCAGCCAGGACAGGCGGACTCACCAATCGAGCCGTCACAGTTGCCTTTAGTGCAAGCGTCAATGAGCCCCAGCTGAGGAGCGGTGCAGATCGCCCGATCAATGCAACCCGGGCAAGAGCACAAACCCCACTCCCGCCGGGAGTGGGGTTGGTGTGCGGGATGATGGGCTGTCGTGTGATAGCCCCGAGAAGGCAGACGGCCGCCCACTGGGGGCGGCCCTTGGGTTCACTGGATGTCTTCGGGGGTCACCACCACCCAGTTCTTGTCGGCCGTCACCGGCAGACCCAGTTTGGCCTGGGCCTCGGCATTATCCTTCTGCATGCCGCTGATCTGGTCCATGTACTTGGCCTTGCGGTTGATCCAGAGGTTGATACCGCCTTTGCCGACGTCGGTACCGTGGAACATCATGTAGCCGTCGCTGATGGGCGTATCGCCTGCTACCAGGATGGGCTTCTTCCACTGATCGATGTAGGTGAGGACAGCAGCGTGCTTGCCCGACATCCAGGTCGCCGGGGTCCAGAGGTAGGGCGTCAGTTCAAGGCTCAGGTTGGCCTTGGGGTCATATTTGCCTTCTTCGATCTGCTTGCGACTGGTCGTCACTGCGCCGGTCTTGCGGTCCTTGAGCAAAGTAGTCACACCAATCACGTTTTCCGGTTTGACGTTGTAACCGTACTTCGGATCAGAGGCGACCATGCGTACCAGCTCCTCCAGCGCGGCGGTCATGATGTAGACCTCGATGCCGTTCTCGCTGAGCTTGTTCATCAACTCCTTCTGCCCACTGAACACCTTCGGCGGGTTGATCTCGATGGTCTTGACCTCATCGCCTTCGTAATAGGTGCTGGGCACGGGCTTGCCATAGGCCATCAGCTCGTCGACGTAGCCCTTGAGCTCGCGCAGGGTGAAGCCGGAGAAGACCTGGGCAACCCAGGGATAGCAGATCAGGTCATCGATCTCGCAGAGCCGGAAGTAATAGCTGTTGAGGCTTTCCTTGTGCCCATTCACATCCTTGAAGGGAATCAGCTTCAGCGAAGGGTCGAGCTTCTCGCGGGTCAGCACCCCCTTCATCTCCAGAAAGGGCAGCAATGACTCCTCGAGGTCATAGCGGTAACTGGTGTTGTCCATGTCGAAAACCGCAAAGTTGCCTTGGTTGGCATGCTTGGCGATCATCGCGTCGAGTTGCTTGGCGGCCGGTTCCGGCCAGTGCTTCAGTTCGGTCGCGGCCTGGGCGGCTCCTATCATTCCCAGGCACAGCACAGCAGACATCAGTGTCTTGGCGATCTTCATCTTCTTGTTCCTTTAGGGTGTGAATGCATCCAAGGAAGCTCGCGACTCCAGCTTCGCCGCCGACCCTAGCAAAGGCCCTGCCCGCCATCGCCACCAATACGACCTCCGCCATTCTCTCTGCGCCATCTGCCCCGTTGTGTAATCAGCCGGGTAAATAGCTCGCGATTCAGCCCATTGCGGGGTCAAGGCACTAGACTCATTCGTTTACCTGCCCAGGAGAAGCGCCATGCTCAAAGCCGAATACAGGACCCGCGGTCCGGTGCCGCAAGATGTGATCGAAGCCGTCGAGTTCCAACTGCCGCCGCTCAGCGCAGGTCAGGTTCTAGTGAAAGTGCTGGCCGCGCCAATCAACCCTTCGGATGTGCTGACCTTGACCGGCGAGTACGGCATGTTGCCGCCGCTGCCAGCCATTGGCGGCAATGAGGGCGTGGGCGAGGTCGTCGAAGCCTCTTCTGACGTGGCCCAGTTCAAACCCGGCCAGACCGTGCTACTCCCCGTTGGCTGCGGTACCTGGCGCACGCACCTGATCGCCGAGGCCAAGCAGCTCGTCCCACTGCCCAGCGCTGATCCGCAGCAACTGGCGATGCTGAGCGTCAACCCGCCCACTGCTTACCTGATGCTGCGCGATTTCGTCGATCTGCAGCCGGGCGACTGGGTGATCCAGAACGCCGCCAACTCCGGCGTCGGCAGCTACCTGATCCAGCTGGCTAAGATCCGTGGCCTGAAAACCGTCAATGTAGTCCGGCGCGAATCCGCCGTGGCCGCTATACAAGCCGAAGGAGGCGACGTGGTGCTGGTGGATGGCCCGGACCTGCCAAAACGCGCCCGCGAAGCCACGGGTGGCGCAGCCATCAAGCTCGGCATCGACGCCGTGGGCGGTGCCTCGACCGACCACCTCGCCTCCAGCCTGGCGGAGGGTGGCGTGCTGGTGAACTACGGACGCATGAGCGGCGAGCCCTGCCAGGTGAACGCAGCTTCCTTCGTCTTCCGCGATGTCACCCTCAAGGGCTTCTGGCTGGCCCGCTGGTTCCGTCAGGCGACGCCACAGCAGCAGATGCAGCTCTTCGGTGAGCTGATCCAACTGATCGCCAGCGGAAAGTTGAAGGCCCGCATCGCGGCCACCTACAACATCAGCCAGATCAAGGAAGCCATCGCCGCTGCGGCCAGTGGCGAGCGCGATGGGAAGATCGTGCTGGTGCCGTGAAAGGAGGCGTCCCCGCTCTGTAGGAGTGGCTTCGTTCGCGAAGGCAGGCCAGAGGCCTGCCCTGTCGCCCTCACCCAAAGCCCCGGCTCCGTAGAGTCAGCCGAACAGCCAGTAGCCCAGCACGGAAAGATGGACGGCCACGATCAGCCAGAACTTGAATTGATATGAGAGCTTGCGGTTCTTGTGGCGGATGAGGCGTTGCGCCAATAGACCGCCGGGCCAACCGCCCAGCAGCTCCAGAAGGTGCAGCCGGGTCTCGGGAGTCCGCTGCTGGCCGGCGATGGCGAATCGCTTGTCCCGCCAATACGCCACAAAGCACAGCAGGCTCATCAACGCGTACGCCAGCAGCAGGAGTTGCACAGCGCCAAAGCCGCTGAGCCAAGGCCCTAGCAACTGTTCAGGCCCCTGCCCCATGAGCTGGACAAAGTAGGCGGCGAGGCTCTGACTTTCAGAGGCGAGCGGCTGCGATGCCTGTAGCGAGGCGCAGCCACGGTCGCTGAACTGCACGACGCCATCTGGCTGCACGCAACGGTAGACCTCAGCCCGGAGCGCCTCCGAGAAGTACCAGGCCCCGGCCGCCAACACGGCCTTGCGCATCGGCGACATTCCTCCGCCCGCTCCTTTATTCCGCTGCCGGCTTCTTGCGCTTCAGCGGCGCCAGGCCATCGCTGCTCACCACCTGCGACTCTCCACGCGGCGCGCGGGAGGCGGCCGGCTTGCGCTTGGGCGCGGCGGACTTGGCGGACGGCTTCTTGTCGCCCTTCTTGTCGACCTTTTTCTTCTTCACACCAGCGGCCTTGCCGGAAGCTTTCACCTTCTTCGGACCGCTGTAGCTGCCCTTGAGCTCCTTGATCACCCGGCGCTCGAAGCTCTGCTTGAGGTAGCGCTCGATGCTGGACATCAGGTTCCAGTCGGTATGGCAGATCAGAGAAATCGCCAAGCCCTCGCCACCGGCGCGGCCAGTACGGCCAATGCGGTGCACGTAGTCATCGCCAGAACGTGGCATGTCGAAGTTGATCACCAGGTCCAGACCATCCACGTCAAGGCCGCGCGCGGCAACGTCGGTAGCCACCAGCACCTTCACGCCGCCCTGCTTCAGGCGGTCGATGGCCAGCTTGCGATCCTTCTGGTCCTTCTCGCCATGCAGCACGAAGGCCTTGAAACCACCCGCCACCAGGCGACCGTAAAGTCTGTCCGCCAGGACACGGGTATTGGTGAAGACGATGGCCTTCTGGTAGGTCTCGTTCTCCAGAAGCCAGTGTACCAGCCGCTCTTTATGGGCCGGATCGTCGGCGGTGATGATCTGCTGGCGGGTGCCCTCGTTGAGCTCGGCAATTGCATTCAGGCGCAGGTGCAGCGGGTCACGCAGGACGCTGGCGACCATTTCGCGCAGACCCGCTCCGCCTGTTGTAGCGGAGAACAGCAGGGTCTGGGCCCGATTGGAACATTCGCCTGCCAGACGCTGCACGTCCTCGGCGAAACCCATGTCGAGCATGCGGTCCGCCTCGTCCAGCACCAGTACCTCCACCTGTTTCACGTCCAGATTGCCAGCGTTGAGGTGCTCCAGCAGACGCCCAGGCGTGCCGATCAGGACATCCGGCACCTTGCGCAGCATGGCCGCTTGCACCTTGAAGTCCTCGCCACCGGTGATCAGGCCCGACTTGATGAAGGTGAACTGGGAGAAACGCTCTACCTCTTTCAGGGTCTGCTGGGCGAGTTCGCGGGTCGGCAGCAGGATCAGTGCGCGAACACGCACGCGCTTCTCGGCATCACCGATCAGGCGATTCAGTAGCGGCAGGACAAAGGCAGCGGTCTTGCCGCTGCCGGTCTGTGCGGTGACACGCAGGTCGCGCCCTTCCAGGGCTGGCGGAATGGCCGCCACCTGCACCGGAGTCGGCTCGACAAAGTTCAGTTCGGCAACGGCCTTGAGCAGACGTTCGTGCAGGGCGAATTGGGCAAACACAGGACTACCTCGGATCGAAAACGTAAATAGCTGCATAGGTTACCCGGTGTCGCGGCGGAAAGCCCGATTTCCGCACAGAGTGCTGACCTGGCGCAGCTCGAAACTGCGGTTAAGCTAAACGCTTGTCCCGGAGAACAACGCCATGAAGCCGACTTTGATCTACTACGTCGCCGCCAGCCTGGACGGCTACATTGCCCGCCCGGACGGCAGCGTCGACTGGCTGGAGGCTGTCGAGAACACCGATGAAGACCATGGCTACCAGGCCTTCTACGACAGTGTCGACGGCTTGCTGATGGGGCGGGCGACCTATGAGTCGGTCCTCGGCTTCGGTGGCGACTGGCCCTACCCTGGCAAGCCCTGCACCGTACTGACCCGAGCGAAACTACCGCGCAAGGCTCCAGAAGTCCGGATCAGTCATGCCTCGCCGAGCGACGCCCTTGCAGCACTCGCCAGGAAAGGCTGCAAGCGCGTCTGGTTGGTCGGGGGCGGTTCGCTGGCCGGAAGCTGCTATGCTGCCGGACTGCTCGACGAGTTGGTGGTCAACGTTATCCCACACTTGCTGGGCGCCGGTATTCCGATGTTCGCAACCGGCCTCGAACGCCGTCTCCAACTCCGCGAGCAACGTAGTTTCAGCACCGGCGTGGTGCAACTGCACTATCAACTCCTCCCCGAAGCCGAGGTCCCATGACCACCCTGAACATTGCTGCCGCCTGCTTGCTCGACCCGCAAGACCGCCTGTTACTGGTGCGCAAGCGCGGCACCCAAGCCCTGATGCTGCCGGGCGGCAAGCGCGAGGCGGGCGAAAGCGCCGTGCAAGCCCTGCTTCGCGAACTCTGGGAAGAACTGCAGTTGCGCCTGGATGCAGCGGCGCTGCAGCCACTCGGGCAGTTCCGCGCTCCGGCCGCCAACGAAGCTGGCACCTGGATCAACGCTGACATTTTCGTCGCTCGCCTGCCCCACCCGGTGGAAGCGGCGGCGGAACTGGAAGAACTGGCTTGGCTGGCACCCGGCCAAGTCCATCCCAGCAATCTGGCTCCGCTGCTGCGGGACCATGTGTTGGCGGCGTTAAAGCCCTTGCCGAGCCTGCTTGCGCAGTAACTTCGCACTGTCCCAGCCAATCAGCAACACGGCCAGCCAGATCGGCAGGTAGGTCCAGAGCTGAGCCGGATTGAATGCTTCGCCCAGGAAAATCACCGCCACGGCGAACAGCAGCACCGGTTCCACATAACTGAGGATGCCGAACAAGCCCAGCGGCAGCAGGCGGCTGGAGGCCATCATCGCGGCAAACGCCAGGGTGCCGAGTAGCCCCAGGCCAGGCAGCAGCCACCACAACTGCGGTACCAGGGTGAAGGCACCAGGCGGCGACCAGTTGACGATCATCCAGATCGCCAAGGGAGCCAGGACCGCCATCTCCAGGATGAAACCGGACAACGCATCCAGTCGCATCCAGCGGCGCAACATGAAGTACGGCGGATAACCCAACGCGGTAACCAGGGTCAGCCAGGAGAAGGCACGGGTCAGCCAGAGCTCGTGGAACACACCCAGCACGGCGCAGATAACCGCCAGCAGCTGCAGGGGGCGCAGGCGTTCGTTGTAGAACACCCTGCCGGCCAGCACCATCGCCAGCGGTAGGAGGAAGTAGCCAAGGGACACCTCGAGCATCCGCCCTTGCAACGGTGCCCAGAGGAACAACCCCCACTGCACGCCAATCAACACCGCAGCCAGCGGCAATGCTGCCAGCAACAAGGGTTCACTTCGCAAACGCCCGAGTACCCCGATGAACGCGGGCCATTGGCGCGTCAACAGCAACAGGGCCAGAACCGCCGGGATCGACCAGAGCACGCGCTGGGCGAATACCTGAACACCATCCAGCGGGGCCAGCGTTTTCACGTAGCCGGGCATCAGGGCGAACAGCACAGAGGCTATCAGGGACAGCACAACACCGCGTCCGGACAATCTCATGGCTGCCTCGGCGCGCGGGTTTTGGAATGAAACTGAGTCATCTCGGACCTCGAAAAGCAGCCGGCGAAAATACGCCTTCCTTGCCGCGGGAGGAAGCTTAACAAGGGGAAAAACTGACCATCTGGGCAGGGACGCCTTCGACATTGCGGAAAACGGCAGGTAAGAAAACCCCTCTGATCTGCGGGAGCTGAATCATTCTCAAGGCGGGCTGCTCCGCGGCCATCAAGGTCACGTCACCAACAAAAAGACCGGCCTGAACCATCAGGCCGGTCTGGCGTGCGCGCTCAAGGAGCCACGGCGCGCAAAGGGGAGCATTGGAGCGGAGCTGGAGTCAGGCCACCTTGGCCAGTTGCGACTTGGCGGCGGCCAGGCCTTTTTCCTGGAACTCGGCGCCCATGTTCAGGCCCTCGGCATGAATGAACGTTACGTCATGGATGCCGATGAAGCTCATGGCCTGGCGGAGGTACGGCTCCTGATGGTCGACCGGGCTACCGGCGTAGATGCCGCCGCGGGCCGTCAGGATGTAGGCGCGCTTGCCAGTGAGCAGGCCTTGCGGGCCGGTCTCGGTGTACTTGAAGGTGACCCCTGCACGCAGCACATGGTCCAGCCAGGACTTCAGGGTGCTGGGGATAGCGAAGTTGTACATGGGCGCCGCCATCACCAGCACATCTGCCGCCCGCAGCTCCTCGGTCAGCAGGTTGGAGAGCGCCAAGGCAGCCTTCTCGCTTTCGCTCTGCTGGTCTGCAGGCTTCATCCATCCACCCAGCAGGTCGGCATCGAGATGCGGCACCTGGTCGATCGCAAGGTCGCGAACCTGGATGTCATCGGCAGGATGGGCGGTTTGCCAACGGGCGATGAAATCCTGGGTCAGTTGACGGGACACGGAACCTTGCTGACGGGCACTGCTTTCGATGACAAGAATGCGGGACATGGTGACTACCTCCATCGGGGGTTGTTGTGCGTCGATGGGAGGCAGATTAGGCGGTCACATATCGATAAAAAAGCGTAAATATTCGCTACAAAACATCAGGAAAGTTGATTTATCAAAAGCTCGGCACTAGGCTGTTTTCTGTGCCCAAAGCCCCTGCCCCTTCACTTGGGGTTGCAGGTCAACTTGATCCGCAGCTTGATCACGGCACGGTTGAACTTGGCGGTGAGATAAGCGCTCTTGCCACCGTCGATCACAGCCTTGCGTACCCTTGGAGTTTCCGGCCCGTTGATGAAACGCACCGTGCACTCGGCGCGGGCCTCACCTAGGTTCTGCAGGTTGATCGCCGCCATGTTGCCGTCGATATCAGTGGTGTCATAGACGATTTCGGCACCGTTGTACTGCTTCTCCACCTCGATCGGGTAGGCAAGGGCGACAGCAGGTAGTAGAGCGAGCAAGGCACAGCAAAACTTATTCATAGGTGGTCTCCAGCGCAGAGGCCGCCAGCTTAGCAGAGCGCTGCGGCACGCAGCACGCCACGGGGGCTTGGGTCCTCGCGGCCCTGGCGACTAGAGGACCGATCTCGCATGAAAGCCCCCCGTGTCACGCTGGACCAGTGGCGAACCCTGCAGGCTGTGGTGGACCATGGTGGCTTCGCCCAAGCCGCAGAAGCGACGCATCGATCGCAATCCTCGGTGAGCTACACCGTAGCCCGGATGCAGGAGCAACTGGGCGTGCCGCTGTTGCGCATCGAAGGCCGCAAGGCTGTGCTGACCGAAGCCGGTGAGGTGCTCCTGCGCCGTTCACGGCAACTGGTCAAGCAGGCCAGCCAGCTCGAAGAACTGGCCCACCACATGGAGCAAGGCTGGGAGGCAGAAGTGCGGTTGGTGGTGGATGCCGCCTATCCCAATGCGCGCCTGGTCCGCGCCCTCTCCGCTTTCATGCCGCAGAGCCGCGGCTGCCGCGTTCGCCTGCGTGAAGAGGTGCTGTCCGGCGTCGAGGAAGTCCTGTTGGAGGGATCGGCCGACCTGGCCATCACCACTCTGGACATTCAGGGCTATCTGGGCGCCGCGCTCTGTTCTGTAGAGTTCATCGCCGTCGCCCACCCGGACCACCCGCTGCACCGACTCAACCGCCAGATCAACTTCCAGGACCTTGAAAGCCAACTGCAAGTGGTGATCCGCGATACCGGCCGTACGCAGCCGCGCGACGTTGGCTGGCTGGGCGCGGAGCAGCGTTGGACCGTGGGTAGCCTGTCGACCGCCACCAACTTCGTCAGCAGCGGTCTAGGCTTCGCCTGGCTGCCGCGTCACTTGATCGAGCGTGAACTCACCGAAGGCGTGCTCAAGCCGCTCCCACTCGAGCAAGGCGGCAGCCGCCATCCATCTTTTTATCTTTATGCGAACAAGGAGAAAGCCCTGGGCCCGGCCTCGCAGATTCTGGTCGAACTGATCAGGACATTCGATTCCGCGCCCCTGGATGCCCCCTTCGCAGCCCCGATGCCCAGTGCCTGACAGGAGGTCGTGCATGTCCTACTTCAATAACGACGGCTGCAGCTTGCATTACGAGGACTACGGCCACGGCACACCGTTGCTGCTGGTGCACGGCCTGGGGTCGAGCACCCGCGACTGGGAGTACCAGATTCCGGCCCTCAGCTCGCGCCACCGCGTCATTGTGCTGGACGTCCGCGGCCACGGTCGTTCCGACAAACCCCGCGAACGCTACAACATGGGCACGTTCGCCGACGACGTCGCCGCGCTGATCGAGCACCTTGGCCTGGCGCCGGTGCATCTGGTGGGCATCAGCATGGGTGGGATGATTGGCTTCCAGCTGGGGGTCGAGCGCCCGGAGCTGCTGCGCAGCCTGACCATCGTCAACAGCGGCCCCGAGGTGAAGCCGAAAACCCCGCGCGACTACGTGGAAATCGCCAAGCGCTGGAGCCTGTCGCGGTTGCTGAGCCTGGAAAGCATCGCCAAGGGCCTGGGCCGCCTATTGTTCCCTCACCCGGACCAGGCAGCCTTGCGGGCCAAGATCGAGGAGCGCTGGCCGCAGAACGACAAGCGCGCCTACCTCGCGGCCCTGGACGCCATCATCGGCTGGGGAGTGCGGGAACGCCTGGCGCGGATCACCTGTCCTACGCTGGTGGTCAGCGCTGACCGCGATTACACCCCTGTCGCGCAGAAGCAAGCCTATGTGAATGAGCTGCCCAATGCGCGGCTGGTCGTCATCGAAAACTCCCGCCACGCCACTCCGCTGGACCAGCCGGACCGATTCAACACCACCCTGCTCGACTTCATAGAAGAAGTGGAACGTACCTAGGACCCATGCTCATGCTGAAGAAACTCGCCCTGACCGCCAGTGCCCTGCTGTTCTCCCTGAACCTGATGGCCGCCGACAACCCACACGTGCTGCTGACTACCAGCGCCGGTGAGATCGAAGTGGAGTTGGAAGCCGAAAAGGCCCCCGCCAGCGTGAAGAACTTCCTCGAATACGTGGATGCCGGCTTCTACAACGGCACCATCTTCCATCGCGTGATTCCCGGCTTCATGATCCAGGGCGGCGGCTTCGATGCCGATCTGCAGCAGAAGGAAACCCGTGGTCCGATCAAGAACGAGGCTGACAACGGTCTGCACAACGTCCGCGGAACGCTGGCCATGGCCCGCACCCAGGAGCGCGACTCGGCCACCAGCCAGTTCTTCATCAACCACAAGGACAACGCCTTCCTCGACCACGGCAGCCGCGACTTCGGCTACGCAGTGTTCGGCAAGGTGGTGCGCGGCCTGGATGTTGTCGACCAGATCGCTTCCGTGCCCACAGGTAATCGCGGCATGTACCAGAACGTGCCGCTGAAGCCGGTGATGATTCTCTCAGCCAAGCGCCTCTAAGACCGCTGGCCCGGACAGGAAGTCCGGGCCATCAGCCTTCCGCGAAGGCAGCCTGAGCAAGGATGAGCCACTATGCTGTTCCGACGGTTTGAACGCCTGATCGATATCTTTCGCCAGGTGCCCGACGAAACGCCCCCGCGCAGCGTGTTGCACTTTTACGCCTACTATTTGCGCCAGGTCTGGCCGATCTTCAGTGCCTTGCTGCTGGTCGGTCTTATCGTCGCCTTGATCGAGGTGGCTCTGTTCAGTTTCCTCGGCCGCATCGTTGACCTGGCGCAAAGCACGCCCGCCAGCCAATTCTTCGAGCAGCACGGCCAGGAGCTGCTTTGGATGGCGCTGGTTGCCCTGATTCTGCGGCCGCTGTTCAACGGCCTGCACGACCTGCTGGTGCACCAGACCATCAATCCCAGCCTGACCAACCTGATCCGCTGGCAGAACCACCGTTATGTGCTCAAGCAGAGCCTGGGCTTCTTCCAGAACGACTTCGCCGGCCGCATTGCCCAACGCATCATGCAGACCGGCAACTCCCTGCGTGACTCGGCGGTGCAGTCGGTGGACGCACTCTGGCACGTGCTGATCTACGCGGTCAGCGCCCTGGTGCTGTTCGCGGAAGCGGACTGGCGCCTCATGGTGCCGCTAGCGCTCTGGATCGCTGGCTATCTCGCCACCCTCGGGTACTTCGTGCCCAGGGTCAAGCAACGCTCGGTGGAGTCTTCCGACGCGCGCTCACGCCTAATGGGCCGCATCGTCGACGGCTACACCAACATCACCACCCTCAAGCTCTTCGCGCACACCCGTGAAGAAGAGGACTACGCCCGCGAGGCAATCCGCGAACAGACCTACAAGACTCAGCTCGCCGCGCGGGTGGTGACCGCAATGGACGCCACCATCACCAGCATGAACGGACTGCTCATCGTCACCACCTGCGGCCTGGCCCTCTGGCTCTGGAGCCAGGGTCTGATCACCGTCGGCGCCATCGCCCTGGCCACCGGCCTGGTGATCCGCATCAACAATATGTCCGGCTGGATCATGTGGGTCGTCAACGGCATTTTCGAAAACATCGGCCAGGTGCAGGACGGCATGCAGACCATCTCGGTGCCACGCCAGGTAATCGATCGCACTGGCGCCTTGCCGCTACAGGTCAGGCGCGGAGAAGTACGCTTCGAGCGGGTCAACTTCCACTACGGCAAGGGCAGCGGCGTGATCCAGGGCCTGGATCTGCGCGTGAGGCCAGGCGAGAAAATCGGCCTGGTGGGCCCCTCGGGTGCCGGTAAGTCGACCCTGGTCAACCTCCTGCTACGCCTCTATGACCGGGAGGGCGGTCGCATCCTGATCGATGGCCAGGATATCGCCGAAGTGACCCAGGAGAGCCTGCGTGCGCAGATCGGCATGGTGACCCAGGACACCTCGCTGCTGCACCGCTCGATCCGCGAGAACCTGCTCTACGGTCGGCCCGGCGCCAGTGACGACGAGTTGCGCGAAGCCGTGCGCAAGGCCCGCGCCGACGAGTTCGTCCCGCAGCTCAGCGATGCCCAGGGGCGTCGCGGCTTCGACGCCCATGTGGGCGAGCGCGGCGTCAAGCTGTCCGGCGGACAGCGTCAGCGCATCGCCATCGCCCGGGTGCTGCTCAAGGATGCCCCCATCCTGATCCTCGACGAGGCTACCTCGGCACTGGATTCGGAAGTGGAAGCCGCAATCCAGGAAAGCCTGGAAACCCTGATGCAGGGCAAAACGGTCATTGCCATCGCCCACCGGCTTTCGACCATTGCGCGCATGGATCGGCTCGTGGTGCTCGACAAGGGCCACATCGTGGAAAGCGGCACCCACAGCGAGCTGCTTGAGCGAGACGGGCTGTACGCGCGCCTCTGGCTGCACCAGACCGGTGGATTCGTTGGCGTGGAGTGAATTTTCGAGCCGCCGCTAGACCATCTCAGCCTATTTCGCCTGGAAATCTCACGGCGTGCGACAAACGGTTTCACCACCTCAAGCACGGGTGATTGCGAGCAGCCAGCCCCCGTTCGAAACGGCCCCTCCCGGAGCGATGGTTGAACTAACCGCCTCAGTCGGGTCACATGAAGTCCCTTGAAAGCGATACCCAACAGAGGAACAAAAGCCTATGAAAATGGCCTCGGTTGTCAGCGCCGTGATCTCCAGTCTCGCGCCCAGCGTATTCGCCCAGGATGGCTTGCAAAACCACGGTGCGGGTCTACCCGTTGTGGAATACCACTACGGAATGGACATCGACGTTCAGAAGGTGCTGCACCGCACCGACACTTCCGACAAGACAGGCGTCGTGCCGGTCACCCTCGTCTATGAAGACAGCCAAGGCGAAGTGCACAAGATCCGCTTCCTCGAATGGGGCGGCACCACCACCGACACCAGCACACCGACCAGTATCGGCTGATTAGCCCTGGCGATAAGGAAGCAGGCCACGCGCCTCCTCGGCGTAGGCCTGTATCCCATCACGCTCCTGGCGCAAGAAGTCATCTACCGCGGCACGCAACCCCGGGTGGGTCAGGAAGTGCCAGGAGCGCGTGATCACCGGCTCGAAGCCTCGAATCAACTTGTGCTCCCCCTGGGCGCCGGCATCGAAACGCTGAAGCCCACTGACGATGGCCTGGTCGATGCCCTGATAGAAGCAGGTTTCGAAATGGAGTCGATCGAACTCCGCCAGGCTGCCCCAATAGCGGCCATAGAGCGTATCTCCACCTTGCAGTGAAAATGCCATGGCCACCGGCCGGGTACCTTGCAACGCCAGCACCACGCGGATGGCCTCAGGCATACGTGCCGCCAACAGACTGAAGAAAGTACGCGTCAGATAGGGGACTTGGCCGCGCACGCGGTAGGTATTGGCATAGCATGCATAGACGAAGTCCCACTCCGCCTCGCTCAACTCACTACCGGCGCGCCAGTCGAACGCGATCCCCTGCCCCGCCACCTGTTCACGCTCCTTGCGCAATTGCTTGCGCTTGCGTGAACTCAGGGCGTCGAGGAAGTCCTGGAAATCCCGGTACCCCTGATTACGCCAGTGGAACTGGCAACCCAGGCGCTCCAGCCAGCCGCGGCGACCGCACAGGTGAAGATCGGCAAAAGCATCAGTGAAATTGATGTGCACGCCCGACAGCCCATCTGCCGCCACGTCGCGCTCCAACGCATCAAGCAACTGAACGGCAGACGCATCGTCCACAGCCAATAGCCTGGCCCCACCTACCGGGGTGAAGGGCACCGCCGCCAGCAACTTGGGGTAGTAACCGATCCCGGCACGTTGGCAGGCATCAGCCCAAGCCCAGTCGAACACATACTCGCCATAGGAATGGCTTTTCAGGTAAACCGGCATGGCCGCCAGCAATTCGCCACCCGCTCCACGCAACAGGTGATGCACAGGACTCCAGCCGCTGTGCCCACCCACGCTGCCGCTCTCCTCCAGCGCACTGAGAAAAGCATGGCGCATGAAGGGCTGGGCATCCGGCAACAGGGCATCCCATTGCGACGGTGCAATATCGGAGAGACGAGCAAGGGTCTGGATTGGCATGTCGCAAGTCTGGCCTGCGGTGCCAAGGAAAGAAAGCATCCGAAGCCATTACTGGCAGTTCAGACGCGCCCCGAACACCAGCAATATGGGCACGGTTTGCTTGAAAACCGTGCCCAGGAAACGCTGGGCCACGCCCGAAGGAAAAGTGGTGCCCCTCCTTGTGGGGGTGAATTAATTGGCTCTGTACCTGTTAAGGATTGCATCCGGATGGATCTCTTGTAGGAGCGAGCTTGTTCGCGAAAAGATCGCGGTTCGCGAGCAAGAACTCGACGTCCCCAGTCCTACAAGGCTCTCAGCCCGGCCGTTGATTACTAGCAACAGCTAACGCAGACAGAGCCGATTCATTTGCCCCAACGTGCTCCTCAAAGCACCGCTGCGCGATGGGCTCGAACAGCGACTGGAAGCCTTTCTAGAGTGGTTCGACACCCGCCGCAGCGATGCCCGCCTTGAGCCGCCACTACCACCCGGACGAGGTGTTTGCCTAGACGCTTTCCGGAAAGTGGGACTACCTCGAACATGACTGCACCACCGCCGCCGGTTTCGCCGCCGACTGCTAGGGCCTGTCCATCGTCATGTGGATGAGTTGCGGCAGTGGACTTGCTCATAGCACGCAGCCAAGCATTGGAGCGGACAACACAAGACTTCTACAAAGCCCATTGACTTGTACAAATTTCGCGTTACTCTCCCCATCAAATTGTACAAATACAATTCCTGTACAAATATTCGGGAGTACCGAAATGCGTGCTTTCTTGCAAGATTTTGCGCAGACGTTCTCCACACTGGATGCGAGCCGCTTGGGCGCTCTGGAGGAGTTGTACACACCTGATGTTCACTTCCGTGATCCGCTACACAGCCTGAATGGACTCCCGGCGCTTCGGCGCTACTTCGGGCAGATTTACGCCAGCGTGCGAGATCTCCATTACGAATTCCAAGGCTTCGATGAAGTTGGTCCTGATCGAGGCTACCTTCGCTGGACCCTGCGTTTTCGTCACCCACGTTTGGCCGGAGGTGAAGTAATCCAACTGGAGGGCTGCAGCTACCTGCGCTGGCATGAACGGGTTTACCTGCACCACGACTACTTCGATGCCGGCGCTTTGCTTTACGAACACCTGCCATTGATGGGGCGACTGATTGCGTGGCTCAAGCAGAGGCTCGCATGAGTCGCATATGGCTGACTGGCGGCAGCAGCGGCATAGGGGCTGCGTTGGCGGAAATCCTGCTCGAAGAGGGCCATCAATTGGCACTGAGCGCCCGCCAGATCGCGCCACTGCAAGCAATAGCGGAGCGCTTTCCCACCCAGGTGTTGGTTGCCGCAGGCGATATCAACGATCGGCAGCACGTCGCAGAGATCGGCCGGCGCATCGAACACATGTGGGGCGCCCTGGATCTAGCGATCCTCAATGCCGGCACCTGCGAGTATCTGGAGCCGGGGCGCTTCGACGCAGAACTGGTGGAGCGAGTGGTTCGCACCAATCTGCTCGGAGCCAGCCACTGCGTGCAGGTAGCGTTGCCTCTGCTTCGCCGCGGCGAGCGCCCGCATCTCGCAGTCGTTTGCAGTGCGGTGACCTGGCTGGCGCTACCGCGTGCCGGGGCCTACGGCGCGTCCAAAGCGGCCCTGCGATATCTCATCGAGTCCCTGCGCATCGACCTTGCCGCCGAGGGCATCGACGTGACTCTGGTCAGCCCTGGCTTCGTCGACACCCCGCTCACGCACCGCAACGACTTTCCCATGCCCATGTGCTGGTCAGCACAGCGCGCCGCCCGACGTATAGCAGCTCACCTGCGGAAACGGCCTCTTGAGATTGCCTTCCCGCTGCCCTTCATCCTTGCCATTCGCCTACTCGGCAGCTTTCCGGCGCGCTGGCGCCTGGCACTGGGCCGACGCCTGGCACGGCCCCAACAAACGGATTGAAACGTGCGCATCGCGATCATCGGCAGCGGCATATCCGGCCTCACCTGCGCGTACCTGCTGGCGCGCCGCCACGAAGTGGCTGTATTCGAGGCCACGGACTGGATCGGCGGCCACACCCATACCATCGATGTCGAATGGCAAGGCCGAAGCTACGCGGTGGACACCGGCTTCATCGTGTTCAACGACTGGACCTACCCGAACTTCATCCACCTCTTGAAGCAGTTGGGCACAGCCTCACGGCCTACTGAGATGAGTTTCTCGGTGCACGATCCGGCCAGTGGCCTTGAATACAACGGCCGCGATCTGAACAGCCTTTTCGTGCAACGCCGCAATCTGTTGTCGCCTGCCTTCTGGAAAATGCTGCGCAACATTCTGCGCTTCAACCGCGAGGCCATGGCCGACTTGCAGGAACAGCGCATCGACGTTGCCACGCGGCTTGGCGAGTACCTGCACATGCACGGCTACGAGCAGCGCTTCATCGAGCACTACATCGTTCCCATGGGCTCGGCCATCTGGTCGATGTCGCGGGCACAAATGCTTGACTTCCCACTGCAATTCTTCGTGCGCTTCTTCCATAACCACGGTTTGCTCTCGATCAACAATCGCCCGCAATGGCGAGTGGTCGAGGGAGGCTCACGCAGCTACATCGAGCCGCTGTGCGCCGGTTTCCAGTCGGGACTACGGCTTAACTGTGCGGTACAGCGAGTCAGCCGGGACGTCGACGGAGTGCGCTTGCTCAGTGCTGCTGGATGGGAGCGCTTCGACAAAGTCGTATTCGCCTGCCATAGCGATCAGGCCTTGGCCCTGCTGGAGACCCCAAGCGTGCATGAGAGAAAGGTGCTTGGCGCCTTGACCTATGCCAGCAATGAGGTGGTCCTGCATACCGACGACAGCCTCCTGCCGCGACGGCGAAAGGCTTGGGCCAGCTGGAACTATCGGCTAGGTGGCCCACCCGAATCTCCGGCCACGCTGACCTACAACATGAACATCTTGCAAGGACTGGAGGCCCCGGTGACGTTCTGCGTCAGCCTAAACCAGGGCACGGCGGTCAACCCAGCCAAGGTACTGGCACGTTTCAAGTATGCACACCCTCAGTACACTCAGGCAGCGATTGCCTCTCAAGCCTGCCGGGAAAGCCTGCAGGGCTACCAGCACAGTTACTTCTGCGGTGCCTACTGGGGCAATGGTTTCCACGAAGATGGCGTGGTGAGCGCTCTCAAGGTCGCGGCCCATTTCGGAGAAACGCTGTGAACAGCAGCCTCTGCGACGGGTGGGTCAGCCATCGGCGCTTCGTGCCCTGCCCGCACACCTTTCGCTACCCCGTCGGAATGCTCTACCTGGACCTTGCCGAACTGGAGCGGGTACTGCGCATCTCGCGTCTGCTGCGGAGCTGGCGCCTGGCGCCGCTATGCTGGCGTGAGCGCGACTACCTACCGGCCTGGACTCGCTTCGGCGTTCCATTGGCCGAGGCTGTGCGTGAATTGCTGCGCGAAGCTTTGGGCGAGGCCCCCCAGGGCGCCATCCACCTGCTGACCCAGCCACGCAGCTGGGGTCTGTCCTTCAACCCGGTGAGCTTCTACTTCTGTCATGACGACACAGGGCGCCTGGCGGCGATCCTCTGCGAAGTGCGCAACACCCCCTGGCGCGAACGCTACAACTACGTGCTGCCAGTGCGCCCCGGAGAACCATCCGAGTTTCGGGTGGCCAAGGCCTTCCACGTATCGCCATTTCTGTCACAGGACATGGACTACCGCATGCGCTTCCTGGTCGAGGGCCCGCACCTACGCGTACACCTGGAGAACTGGCGCGAGGGGAAAAAGCTGTTCGAGGCCCACCTCAGCTTGCAGCGCCAGACACTCGACGCTGCGGGCCTGCGCCGGCACGTTCTGGCCTTCCCGTGGATGTCCCTGCGTACCTTGACCGCCATCTACTGGCAGGCCCTGCGGCTGCTGCTCAAAGGCACCCCCTTGCACGCCCACCAGGCCAGCGAGCGTCACCTAAGCGTCGGCCAACCCGCTAACGAGGACTCCAAGCATGTCCGACCCCATCCTGAGCGCTAGCAAAGCCGGCAACCTCGGTCCGCTCGCAGGCGGCCTTTTCAAGCAGGCCGTTCTCGCCCAACTGCGTCGCCTGCGCCATGGCCACTTACGGATACTGTTTCGCGGCGGGCAACTGGATTTCGGCGATCCAACCAGCTTGCAGCAGGCCCAAATCGAAGTCCTGGACGATGCGGTCTGGGGACTGGTCGCCAGCAATGGCTCGATCGGCGCTGGCGAGGCTTACATCCTGGGCTACTGGCGCAGCCCCGACCTGGCTGCAGTGACCCGCTTGTTTGTCTCCAACCTTGCCGTGCTCGACGCCATGGAGGGCGGCTTGGCGCGCCTGGGCCGTCCAATGTTGCGTTTGCTCCACTGGCTCAATCGCAACAGCCGAAACGGTTCGCGCCGCAACATCATGACGCACTATGACCTGGGCAACGCGCTGTTCGAACGCTTACTCGATCCCACCATGATGTACTCCGCCGCGATGTTCGAAAGCTCCGAGCAGAGCCTGAAAGAGGCTCAGTTGAACAAGCTCGAACGTATTTGCCGCAAGCTCGACCTGCGCCCAGGCAACCACCTGCTGGAAATCGGCACCGGCTGGGGCAGCCTGGCACTTTACGCAGCCAGCCGCTATGGCTGCCAGGTGACCACCACCACCTTGTCGGAGGCGCAATACGCACACACCGTAAAGCGTGTTGAGGCCCAGGGCCTGCAGCAACGTGTTCGCGTGTTGCGAGAGGACTACCGCGACCTCGAGGGGCGCTACGACAAGCTGGTATCCATCGAGATGATCGAGGCGGTCGGCCACCGCTACCTTCCGGAGTACTTCCGCCGTTGCGCTGAGCTGCTCAAGGATGACGGCCTGATGCTGCTGCAAGCCATCACAATCCGCGATCAGCGCTACGAACAGGCTCGCCGCTCGGTGGACTTCATCCAGCGCTACATCTTCCCTGGCGGTGCCCTGCCCTCGCTGACCGTGATGCTGCAGACCGCGAGCGCCGAAACTCAGCTCAACCTTCTGCACATGGAAGACTTCGGCCTGCACTACGCCCGCACCCTGCGGCTGTGGCACGACAACCTCCGGCAATCACGCCAGGCCTTGCTGGAGCTTGGTTACGACGAGACCTTCCAGCGCCTCTGGGAGTTTTACCTGTGCTACTGCGAAGGCGGCTTCGAAGAACGCTCCATTGGCGTCGCCCAGTTGCTCTGGGCAGGCCCGGCATCCCGAAGCGCTCCCTTGCTGGAGCGACCATAGGCCGAGGTATGGACCGGGCCTGGCTGATAGGCAACGCGCTCTGGCTGCAACTGGGCTGGTGGGGTTGCGTTCTCGGCGCACAGATATCCTGGTTACTGTTCGCAGTCGCCGCCGGGCTGTTCGCACACTTGGTGCTATGTCCTCACCCCCGGGCGGAGGCCGGTGCATTACTGCGCGTGGCCCTGGGCGGCTGTGCGATGGACACGACACTCGGCGCGATCGGTGTATTCGGCTTTGACCAGTCCCCTCTTCCGATCTGGCTTTTCCTGCTCTGGCTGGTATTTGCCTGCGGCCTGCGCCACAGTCTGGCCTGGGCCGCGCGGCCAGCCTGGCGAGGAATATTACTGGGGGGGATCGGCGGGCCACTGGCATACTGCGCCGGCGCGCCATTGGCTGAGGTTTCACTGCCGCTTGGCATCGCCGGTACAACGCTGGTGCTGGCACCGCTTTGGGGGGCTTGGATGCCTCTAGCATTCCGCCTGTCGGGCACGCGCTGAGCGGCAGCAACGCTCCGAGCCGTAGCGAACTTCGTCCCAACAGCGCGCCCAGCGCCTGTGCCGGAAGAACGGGCGACCACACACCGGGCAAACTTTGCTCGGCAGTTAAGCCTTCTTCACAGGGCCTCCCCGGCGTCCAGCTGCGCCAGCAGTTCCTCGCCACGCAACCAGAGTGCCTTGCGCCGCGGCTCATCCATGTTCAGCAAATTGCGGTAGACCATGGCCAGGCGCGGGTTTGACCCCAAACGATCGCGGTGGCGCATGAGGAAGTGCCAATACAACGCATTGAACGGACAAGCTTGTGGCCCCGTCGACTCGTCAACCCGATAGCGGCATCCCTTGCAGTAGTCCGACATTCGTTGGATGTAGCGGCCGCTGGCGCAATAGGGCTTGGAGCCAAGGTATCCTCCGTCCGCGTGCATCGCCATGCCCAGGGTATTCGGGAGCTCGACCCAGTCAAAGGCATCCAGGTAGACCGCCAGGTACCACTCGCAGACAGCCTTGGGGGCGATGCCGGCGAGCAGCGCGAAGTTGCCGGTAACCATGAGCCGCTGGATGTGGTGGGCATAACCCAACTCGAGGGTTTGGCCAATCACCTGGGCCATGCAGCGCATGTCGGTGGTGCCCGTCCAGTAGAACTCAGGCAACGGACGGTGATTACCGAATGCGTTGAGTTCGGCGTATTCCGGCATGCGCAGCCAGTAGATACCGCGCACATACTCGCGCCAGCCGATCAGTTGGCGAATGAATCCCTCGGCAGCATTCAGCGGCACCCGCTCTCGGCGGTACGCCTCTTCAACATCCGCGCACAGCTGGCGCACATCGAGCAGCCCAATGTTCAGCGCCGCACTGATTCTCGCATGGAACAGAAACGGCTCGTCGGTGGCCATGGCGTCCTGGTAATCGCCGAAGGCGGCCAGAGAGAAGTCGAGAAAGTGCAACCACAGAGCCTGTGCTTCGGCGTGGGTCACCGGGTAGTCGAAGGCAGCCAGGCCGCCGTAATGGTCGCTGAATCTCGCCCCGACCAACGCCAGTACCTCTCGGGTAATGGAATCCGCCTCGAAGCTCGCCGGAAAGGGACCACGTTGGCCACGCGGCAGTGCCTTCCGGTTCTCCGCGTCGAGATTCCAGGCGCCTCCCAGCGGGCTGCCGTCGGGCTCCAGCAGGAGTCCGCTGCGTTTGCGCATCCCGCGATAGAAGTGCTCCATCCGCAAGTGGCCGCGGCCGCCTGCCCAGCGCGCGAACGCCTCGCGAGAGCATAGAAAGCGGCGGTCGGGGTGCCACACCAGCGGCAGGCCGCAGCCCTTGAGCGCCTGCTCCAGGCGCCATTCACCACACTCAGTGATATGCGCCTCCTCAGCCCCCAAGGCCTCCATCCAACGACACAACTCACCGGGCAGGCTGCCGCTATTGTCTGCGTCGTCCAGGCGCACGTAGATCACCCGCCAGCCGCGCTGGCGCATGACCTCAGCGAAATGCCGCATGGCACTGAATATCAGAGCGATCTTCTGTGGGTGGTGAGCAACGTAACGCGCTTCGGCATCCACCTCAGCCATCAGCAATGCGTCCTGTCGGGCGTCCAGGGCGTCGAACAAGCTCAGGTCGAACGACAACTGGTCGCCGAGCACCAGCCCAAGGCGGCAGGCGGGCATCGTCATTGGGGGACCGCCTGCTGCAGGCATGCCATATCGCAACCGGCAACCAGCGACGCCATCTCGGGCTTGTAAATCCTCGGCCAGGCGTTCAGGTTGGCCAGCGCTTTCAGATTCATACTTCCTCCACGCTTACCAGGGCAGGCGCTCACCGTCGTATGCAAAGAAACCGCCGCTCTCAGCAGGCCCGAGGCGATCGATAAGGTCCAGCAGATCTGCTGCTGCCTGCCGCGCCGGACGCGCCAGCGCCGCACCTCGGAAAGGCTCGGACAGTTTGGAAATCACCGTACCGGGGTGCAGGCTCAGCAGGCGCGCCTGAGGTCGTTGGCGAGCCAGTTCGATGGCAGCGGTTTTCACCAGCATGTTCAGCGCCGCCTTGGAAGCGCGGTAGGCGTACCAGCCACCCAGGCGATTGTCGCCGATGCTCCCCACCTTCGCCGAAAGCAGCGCCATCGCCCCCCTTGCATGTAGCAACGGCAGGAAGTGGCGCAGGAGCAGCGCCGGCCCAATAGCATTGACCTGGAACACTGCCTGCATGGTGTCCGCTTCGATCGCGGCCAGGCACTTTTCCGGCTGCACGCCCGGACGGTGCAGCAAGCCGGCTGAATGCAGGATCAACTGATACGGTGCCTCGACTGAAAGCTCGGCCGCGGCCCGGGCGATGCTCGGCGGGTCTTCCAGATCAAGCCGAGGCAAGCTCCCGCGCCCTAATTCTCGCACTGCGACGCAGCGTGGGTCTTCTCGTAGCAGTTCGCAGAAGGCGGTACCCAATGCGCCACTCGCGCCAATCACTAGTGCACGGTAACCATCGTCCATCGACTTAAGACTCAGGGTTTCTCTCATACGCCCTGCCCGCCCGACTGCCGGCGGAAGAACAGGATCACCTGGCCTAGTTCTACACCGAGCTTGCTCATGTTCGATCGGTTGATGAGGGTGTCCTCGTCCATGAGGTACATCCAGTCGTCAAAGGTCACCTCGAGGGGCCGACCGTCCACAGGCAGATTCATTTGGTAGCGCCATTGCAACGCATTACCCGCCACTTCGCCGTACGCCTCACCAATCACATCGGCGGCACGGCCACGCCAACGTCCAGGAGCATCCGGAGTCAGGGTCCAGACCCTACGCTGTCGGAAGCCGTCGCTATAGAGGAAACGTTCATCGAGGATCAACTGGTCACCGTCGCGTCGGCTGGTGATCTGTGCCTGGAAGCACTTGACCACCTCGCCCGACCACGCCTGGAAGATCGCACAGGCTTCCACCGGAACAGCGAAGAAATGCACCAAGTCCTGGGACGGCTGGTCGCGGGCGTAGCGTTCGACGCTGGCGCCGGCGCAGCCGCCTAGGCACATCCAGGCCAAGAACAGCAGCATGGGCCTCATGAGCAAGCGCTTCATTCGGCGGCTACCTCAAAACCAAGCAGCCGGCGGCGCAGCTCGGGGTTGCGAGTGCGCGGGTCCAACCAGATTGCAAAGAAGGCGCGGGCGAAGTCCGGGTCCGCCACCTCCCGCCTAAGCTGTCCATCCACATAAAAGCGGCAGCCCCGGCCTGGCAAGTACAAGCCAGTAATGCTCTGGCCGGGGACCACATCGACAAATGCTTCATGCATTTCAAACGTCCACTGCGCCAAGCGCTTCGGGTCGAGCCCTTCGCCACCGAGCCGGCGTATTTCCTCCAGGCTGACCTCGACCAAGGTGTCACGCTTGAACTCGCGGTGGTAGGTCAGCTCCAGGGCGAAGGGCTGGTCCAGCGCTGGACTCACCTCCCGGCTCCAGAGCCTCGCCTCGTAGATTGCAATGCCGAACCATTTCAGCTCGCCGGTACCAACAGCACGCGCTCCTGGCAAGTCGTCACGCCAGTCTGCCAGAGCCGCTGTCGTGCCCAACAATAGCGCCAGGGCGAGACCGCTCACCTTGCTGAGCATGTGCTCAAGCACCCAGCCTAGTGCCACCTTGCTCCTCCGCCTGCCCGGCCTTGCGATCGCTACAAATAGTTGTACAATTGTTAATCTTGTACAGTTTATAGCGCGACCAGACTGCGCAGTCCAGCTGTGGCTGCTCCCAACCGATGAAGCAGCCAATCACCAGGGAATGGTTGGATGACGCTGTGCCAAGCTGGCAAGGACGTCGATGCCTCGATCAACCCGAGCCATAGGCAGTGCCCAGCTTGACGAGGCGTTGCTTGGGAGGGTGAAACAGCTATCGAGCTTTCACACAGAATTCCTCGATGCGAACTGGGGTAGAACCCGGCACGAATCCTTGTACCCATGCATCGCGACCGATGAGCTTCAACCGCCTCCACTGTGTGACCCATACGTTCCAGAGTGTATTGTCCATTCGAGTCAGTTCGGACGTGAATCCATCGGCAGGCGCAGGTAAGAAATCATGACTTGCCCTTCTAAAGCGCCCAAAACGCGCTGTTACTCCAAGAGAGAGGAAACGCCGATCCTGCACAGTTTTAGCGGACTCGCCCTCCCCTGACGCTTACACAATTGGCGATCAAGGGTTACTGTCTGGCCCTGTTGCTCTGATCAAGCGCGGCAACCTCCAACCTCCACATTTCCGCTGTTTAAGAACTGCCCGCCCGCAAGTTTGTCGCGGGCGGGCTGCCTTGGTGACGAGGCACTTTCGCTTACCTGTGACAGGCAAGATGAACGCCAGGCATCGCAGTGTCAGCCCGAGCGAACCTCAATGCGTCGGCCACGCACGCGCTCCTCCTTGGGCAGTTCGACACGCAGCACGCCGTTGCTGCATCTGGCTCTGGCTTTCTCAGCAATGACGGGTGCAGGAAGCTGGAAGCTGCGCCGGAAACTGCCGAAGGTGCACTGGCGGACTCGATAGCGCCCATTGCCCTGTTCTTGCTCGACCCGCTTTTCACCGCGGATGATCAGAACATCTCCCCTCACCTCTAGATCCAGATCCTCCTTCACCATGCCTGGCACCTCCAGGCGGACGACGATCTGCTCGCCGTCCTCGTAGAGATCGCCGGCCAGCAATCCCCAGCTTGAAGCAAGTGCCGGTGGCGAGTGAGCATCTTCCAGCGAGTTCCTGCTCCGGTTTACCGGCGTGAAACGTGTCAGCGCCTCGCTGGCGCGATCACGCAGCTGGCGCCAGCCCTCACCCAGCGAATGCCAGGTTTCCTCCAGGCCCTGCTTGAGTTCAGCTAGTTTGTCCATGGGGTCGACCTCCAAACACTCAAGGCCCTACTCGCTTTTCACGACGATCTTCCGAGGCTGGGCATGCGCATGCTTGGGGACACGCAGGTTCAGCACACCGTCCCGTAGCTCAGCATCGATCTGTGTAGTATCCAGCTCGGAACTCAAGGTGAAGGCTCGCCGGAACCGCGACAGCTGGACCTCGGCATAGACGGCCTCCAGGTGTTCGGACATCTCCGGCATGATCTCCCCTTCCAACAAAAGCGTGTCACCTTCCACATTGACCACGAGTCGCTCCCTGGGCACGCCCGGAAGGTCCGCAAACAATTGGATTCCGTTGTCATCTTCGAAGACATCGACACGCGGCAGCAGTGTTTGGGTTTCAGTCTCGCCGCGCACGACCGCTTGCTTGTCGTTCATGGTGATTCCTCCTTCAAACCGATGCTGTTACTGAATGGTTATGCGCCTGGGTTGCGCAGCCTCCCGCCGAGGTAGCGAGATGCGGAGAACGCCGTCGCAATAATGAGCTTCGACCTTGTCGGTATCGACCTCATCGTTGAGGCTCACGGTACGCTTGAAGCGTCCGGAATAACGCTCGTTGGCGTACACGGAGCAATTGCCATCCTCCGCGCTCCGTGCCGGCCGGCGCTCGCCGGATATCGATAGCAGACCTCGATGGATCTGCAGATCAAGGCTGCTCGGATCGACACCGGGAACGAAGGCATAGACTTCTATGCTGGACGGCGTGCTTCCCACATTGATCGCCGGGAAAGCACCACTGGCCAGCGCGCGAATGCTGCCTGGACGCCCCAGTCTTGTGCCTAGGACTTGTTGCAGTTCGCGCTGCAGCCTCTCGAACTCGGCAATGGGATCGCTCGACAGATTAAGAAGGGACTCGTACATGACAAACCTCCTTCTGGCTGACTGACATGATCTCGACCAGGAAGCCTCACAGTTGTTCGTATGGCCCCTGCGACAGGAAATATGCAAGCGATTTCAAGGTTTTCAAGTCCTGGCTTAGTCGATTATGGAATTAGATATTTCCACCCTTTTGCACGTTGAATCTTTGCCCTGGCCCCACTGGATGTAGCCCGGGGAACGGCTTAAATCCGGGCTTCTCGAGCTCGGTCAGGTTCGGCGGTGCAGCCAAACGCACCTCGCCTTCACTCGTCCGGTCCGGCCTAAAAGCCGGACGAGGCCGGCAAGAGTTTCAGGCCGGGCGGAAGAGGTGGCAAGGATGGCATGGACGGAGGGGACGGTAGGGTCGGCAAGGATCCAGGCGATGGCAGAGCCGAGGTGGACGGCAAGGATTGCGGCGATGGAGAAGTCGGAGGGGACGGCAAGGACGGCGGCGTCGGCAGGGGCGGAGCCGACGGCATGGACTTCGGTAGCTGACCCGCGCGCGGCTTGAGCCCGCCGACAACGGACTTGAGCTTCTGGGCGAGGATCTTGGCAACCGCTTTCTTCGCTTCCTCCGCAATCGCCTCACTCACGGCGCGGATGATCGCGGGCGGCGTGGCGCCATTTGTCGACGCGCCGATGTCGGTGAGATGCAGCGGAGGCAGCGGCACCACCAGCGCACCTCCAGGCAGGGGGACATCAAGAGAGATCGAGCCGCCCATGACGATAATCTCGCGGAGGATGATCTTGCGTGCGTGGCTGCCGGCCCGAATGGCGGCCGGGGTGGAGGAATAGGTCCTGGCTGTATTCTTGATGGTTTCCAGGTTGCTGGTGGCCGAGGGGCTCCGCGCTGAGTAGGTAATCTGCGGCGCGATGACGGTCACGGACTCAACGATGATCGGCCCATCACCGAGAAGGGAGCCGCGTTCCACCTGCAGGGCGACACGGTCCACGACTACGGCGTAGGGCGAAGCGAATTCGGTTGGGTTTCCCACGGTAAACCCATCGAGCCCGCCCAGACCGGTGAAGGGCGAGAACTCGACGCTGCCCACAAGCACCTGCGTCTGCGTGGCCAGGGCACCCTCGGTCTCGATGGCGGATTTGATGGAGGGCTCGAACTGGCCAAGCAGGGTCCACAGCGCAATAGCGACAACGGCAAGCAAGACGGTCAGGGTAAGCCCGAACATTTTCAGCATGGTGTTGATGCTCCAAAAATGGCGGAGGCGCGCAGCGACTGGTTGGCTGCCCGTCGAACGCAACTCAGCAATGTCGCGACCAAGCCCCGGCCTTGACTCGACGAAGGCTGATCGGACCTGATCAGCCTTCGTCGATGAGGTTGAGGCGCAGTGCCGCCGCGCCCGTCACTCAGGAATTGAGCGCGGCACCGGCCGTCACCTGCTGGTCACCGGCAGCCGCATGGCGGCGCACTTTGAACCAGGCGGCATACAGCGCTGGGACGAAGAAGATCGTCAGCAATGTCGCCACGGTGAGGCCGCCCATGATCGCAATCGCCATCGGCCCCCAGAACACGCTGCGCGTCAGCGGGATCATCGCCAGCACGGTAGCCAGCGCCGTCAGCATCACCGGGCGAGCCCGGTGAATGGCAGCATCCAGCACCGCATTCCACGGGTCGCGGCCCTGGGAGATCTCGATCTGCACCTGGTCGATCAGGATCACCGAGTTACGCATGATCATGCCGCCGAGGGCGATGATCCCCAGGATCGCGACGAAGCCCAGCGGCGACTGGAATACCAGCAGCGCCGGCACCACGCCGATCAGGCCCGGCGGCGCCGATCCTGTAGTTGCTTGGCATGGGATACTGTGAGTTCCGCAGGTAGAGCGACGGCGTTCTTGGCAGCGAGAACGTCCGCCATGACACTGACTGCGATTTCCGGCGGGGTCTTGCTGCCGATATAGATGCCGATGGGCCCGCGCAGGCGCTGCAGCGATTCCTGCGTCTCGCCAAAATGCTCGATCAGGCGAGCGCGCCGGCTTTCGCTGTTGCGCCGCGAGCCAATGGCCCCGATGTAGAACGCCGGGCCACGCAGCGCCTCCAGCAAGGCCAGATCGTCCAGCTTCGGATCGTGGCTGAGCGCGATGACGCAACTGCGGACATCCGGCGCAAAGGCTCTGACGACGTCATCCGGCATGTCCTGAATGCGCTGCACGCCAGCAACGCTCCAACTCTCCAGGTACTGAGGGCGAGGGTCGCAGAGGGTGACCTGGAACCCATTGAACTGCGCCATAGTGGCGACATACTCGGCCAGTGCGCCGGCGCCGATCAGCAACATGCGGTAGCCCGGGCCGAGCGTGCTGATCATCCGCCTGCCGTCAAAGATGAACTCATCCGGTGTTTCCGTGCTTTCAAGGCTCGTTCGCCCCGTCTCGATGTCCAGCTTGCGCTGCATCAGTTGCCCCTGATCGAGGCACCCCAGCAGTTGTTGCAGAGCAGTCAGGTCGGGCTCGAACTCCAGGATCAGCTCCAGCGTACCGCCACAAGGCAAGCCAAAACGGTGCGCTTCGTCAGCACTCACGCCGTAGCGAACCAGCTGGGGGCGAGCTTGTGGCAACCCTGTTCCGCCGTAGGCGGTGGTATGTCGATGAATGAGGTCATCCTCGATGCATCCGCCCGACACGCTGCCTACAACGCGGCCGTCGTTGCGCAGGGCCATCATCGAGCCCACCGGCCGCGGAGAAGAACCCCAGGTGCGCGCCACCGTCACCAGCATCACGCGTTCGCCTGCGGCCAGCCAGTCACGGGCGGTTCGCAGGACCAACAGATCGATACTTTCCATCCAGGCTCCGCAACCTCATTGCCCAGCCGGCACGAAAGCGTGCTCGCTGGCGGTGTCGTTCAATCGGATTCCCCGGCGCTGCAGTGAGTCCTCCAACGCCGTCCCCTGCACCTGTACGGTCCACTGCGAAGCGATCACCGGCCGCTGCGCCGCGGCGGAATAGGCTTCGACAAGACGTTGCCGCTCTGGCAGGTAAAGAGTCAGCCCATTGCCTTTCCAACCCGCAACCGAATAACCCAAGGCCTGGCAGATAGGCAGCTTCGATGCAGCATCGCGTCGATCCGCCTCGCGCGAATCCTCGATCAACGCCGCGAACTCGGGATTCACACGGCGGTCGGTGGCTATCAGCACTTCACTGTCGGCGCTGCCCCAGGATTCCGGCGGACAATCCTTCGCCGAGGGGTTCAACGGGATGAAAGGATTGATCTCCATCGGATAGATCCGGCAAACCAGGGGCCGCTCCGCATAGATTGCGCAAAGGTTATTTGCGCCCAGGTTAGGACACTGCGGCTGCGCCACGCCGGCGAATATGGCGATGACATTGAGGTCTGCAGAGCCCGACCTGCCGATGCCAGCGCGACCACTGTCATGGGCATAGCGTGGTTCATGGCTTCGCGCGGGCTCGAGCAGGAATGCTTCGAGCAGGATCGCCACCTCCCCACCCCGGGCAAGCCAGGCAAAGGCTTCGTCCTGGGGCAGCGGTACGAATCGGCCACGGCAGCAGGCACCGCATCCCACGCAGGCGAACTTCACTGCGCCGGCACCATACATACGACAGCTCCCGCGAGCAGCACGCTCGTATTCCCGACCATGACGCGGCGGTGCCTTATATGAAGCGGATTGCCCACGTGGGCGGCGCCAACCTTGACATGCATGGAGTTGAATATTCCTCACTTCAAGAAGGCTATTGTCTTGGCAGGCGCGGCTGATTCAGCACCCAATTCGCTGGATTACTTGCCTGATCCTCTGAGCGTGCAAATTTTGGCTATTGGAAAGGGCAGTAGGTCCCGACAGGGGTTTAAACCACCTTGCGCACCGGCAGGCTGCGCACCCGCTTGCCAGTAGCGGCAAAGATTGCGTTGCAAAGCGCCGGCGCCACCGGCGGGACCGGCGGCTCGCCGACACCGCCAGGCGGCAGGTTATGATCGTCGTTGACCAGATGGGTACGTATCGTGCGTGGTGAGGCGTTATGTCGTAACACCTCATAGTCGTGGAAGTTGCTCTGGACGACGCGCCCCTTCGCGAAGGTGATCTCGCCCAGTAGCGCCAGGCTCAACCCCATGATGGCGCCGCCTTCGAGTTGCGCGCGAATACGCTCGGGCTTGATCTGCGGGCCGCAGTCGATTGCCATATCGACGCTCAGCACGTGCACCTCGCCCTTGTCGTCCACCGCCACCTCAACCACGGTGGCGGTATAGCTCAGGAAGCTGTAGCAGAACGCCAGTCCCAGGCCGTGGCCTTCGGGCAGCTTGCGGCCCCACCCCGCGCCCGCGCATGCGGCTTCGATTACCGCGCGCAGGCGCCCGGTATCGTAGGGGTAACGCTCGGGCGACTCGGTGTAGTTCCAGGTGTCGGCCATCGCTCCCGGGTCGATCCGGCGCGCGGGGCCGATCAGGTCAAGGGCGAACTCTCGATGATCCTTGCCCGCTCGCAGGGCCAGTTCAGCGATAAAACACTGCGCTGCAAAGGCATGGGGGATGTTGGCCACCGAGCGGAACCAGCCGATACGAGCGTGAGCAGGAACCGCGGCAGTTTCCACGCGCACGTTGGGGATGCGGTAGGGCATGTTGATCGCCGACATGGCAGATTCAAAAATCTGCTGTCCCATCGCGTTCTGTGTGAACAGTGACGCAATGGTGGGCGCGGCACTGCGGTGCAGCCAGGACCTGACCTGCCCGCGGCTATCGATCACTGCCTCCAAGCGCTCGACCGAGACGGTGTGCAAATAGTCATGCCGGATGTCATCTTCCCGCGTCCAAACCAGTTTGACCGGGGTGCCCTCGGGCATTGCCTGCGCGACAACGGCGGCCTCGTCCACGAAGTCAGGCTTGGACTTGCGGCCAAAACCACCGCCCAGCAGTAGTACATTGACCCTGATGTTTTCCGGCTTGAGCTTCAGGCGCGCCGCAACCGCATCACGCGCCGCAACCGGATTCTGCACCGAGGTCCAGACCTCGGCCTTGCCGTCGTTTATTCGCACGGTGGCTACCGGCGGCTCCATCGAGGCATGTGCCAGATGCGGCACGTGGTACTCCGCAACCAGTCGTTGATTCTCGGGCGCCTGGCTCCACGCCTGCGCGACGTCGCCCTGGTTGCGCACCACCTTGCCAGACGTGCGGGCGGCGGCGGCCAGAGTCTGGCGAAATTCCCCGGAGTCGTAACCGCCATTGCCGCCGCCGTCCCATTCAATCTGCAGGGCGTCACGCCCCTGCCGTGCAGCCCAGGTATTGCGCGCGACCACCGCCAGGCCACCCAGTGGCTGGAAGGCCGGCGCGCCGCTCATGGCCGGTATCTCCACGACCTTCAGCACCCCGGCTACGGCCAGCGCCTTGCTGGCATCGAAGCGACGCAGCCTGCCACCAACCACAGGTGGCCGCGCCACGACGGCATACACCATGCCGGGCAGGCGCATGTCCATGCCGTAAGTAGCCTGCCCCTTGCCAATGGCCTCCAGGTCGACCAGGCGTACCTGATCCTTGCCGATATAGCGAAAGTCCTTCCGATCCTTGAGGTTGAGCACCTTGGCGTCAGGCACAGGCTGCTTGGCTGCATCGACTGCCAGCTCGCCGTATCGCAGGCGACGACCAGTGCGCTCGTGGACCACCTCATGCTGAATGGCCTTGACCTCGGACACGGGGACCGACCAACGTGCTGCCGCAGCAGCCTCGAGCATCTGCCGCGCCGCGGCCCCGACACGCCGCATGGGCATCAGGAAGTGCCGCACGCTGCGTGAGCCATCCACGTTCTGGTTGCCGTAGCGTATCTCGTCGGCCTCGGCCTGCACGACCCTGACCTGCTCCCAGCGGGCTTCCATCTCATCGGCAACCACCATCGGCAAGCTGGTGCGCACGCCTGTGCCCATCTCTGCGCGGTGCGCAACGATGGTGACAGTCCCATCGGCGGCGATGGAAACAAAGATCAGCGGATCGTCCACCGTTCCTCCCGACATGCCATCGGCGCCATATCTCGGGGTACCCTCTTCTGCCCAGGCGGCCGTAATCAACCCCTTAGCCGTCACTGCCAATGTCAGCGCTGCGATACTGCCTTGCAGAAAGCCCCGACGGGAGAGTCCAGAATTGATGCTCATCGCGGGTCTCCCTGCGCCAGTTGGCCGGCCGCCTGCTGGACGGCTGCGCGGATGCGCGGGTAAGTGCCACATCGGCAAATGTTGCCGCTCATTGCCTGGTCAATCTGCTCCTCACTGGGGAGCGGATTGGTCTTCAGCAGACTGACAGCCGTCATAATCTGGCCCGCCTGGCAGTAGCCGCACTGGGCAACGTTGTTCTCGATCCAGGCCTGTTGCACGACCTGACCGACAGGGTCGCGCTGCATGCCTTCGATGGTCGATATCGCTCGACCCGCCAAAGCCGAGATCGGCGTGACGCACGAACGAATGGCTACCCCATCCATGTGTACTGTGCAGGCTCCGCACATTGCCATGCCGCAACCGAACTTGGTGCCTGTCATGCCGAGCTCATCGCGCAACGCCCAGAGCAAAGGCATCTCGTCGGGCACATCAACGTCTGTCGATTGGCCATTAATTTGAAGACGTATCATGGGCGAACTCCTGTCAGGAAGACTGCATTGCTTTGAATGCAGACCAAAAAGATCGGGCTTTCACTGCCAATCCACCGCAACCGTCAAGCCAAGTGCAGGCTCCCGAGGGTGGTGAGCGGAAAGGCTGCCGCTCACGGGTAAACCGGCATCACGACGAAGCCTGCTCATTTCATTTCGTCTCAACGCCGATCAACGTTGCAGGTTCTTGGTGAAGAACGCGGTGATTGCGTTGAAGGGAATCTTGTCCAGGCGGTCGTATAAATCGACGTGGGTGGCATCTTTGACGATCAGAAGCTCTTTCGGTTGTGCAGCAGCCGCATAGGCGGTTTCAGAGAAGTAGCGCGAGTGAGCTTTCTCACCGTGGACGAACAGGATCGGCCGGGGAGAAATCTCCTGGATATAGCTCAGGATCGGCATGTTCATGAACGCCTGCGGTGTGGTGACCGACCAGGAGTTGCCTGAATTGACTGCCCGCGGGTGATAGCCGCGCGGAGTCATGTAATAGTTGGCGTACTCAACCAGGAACTGTGCTTCGCCGCCGCTCAGTTTGTTGTAGGCCGGTTGATAGGCAGGCTTTCCGCTGGCGGCATCTTCCCAGCGCTGCAGACTCATGTGCTCCAGCGCCTGCGCACGCTGTTCTGCAGTCATGCTGTCGTTGTAGCCTTTAGACATGACCCGACTCATGTCGTACATGGTGCTGGCGACAACGGCTTTGACACGTTTGTCAGCCGCCGTAGCGTTTAATGCCATACCCCCCATGCCGCAGATGCCGATTACGCCAATACGCTCGCGATCCACGTAGGACTGCAGCCCGATAAAATCCACCGCCGCCATGAAGTCCTCAGTGTTGATGTCTGGCGAGGCGATGTTGCGCGGCTCACCGCCACTCTCCCCTGTATAGGACGCGTCGAAGGCCATGGTAACGAAGCCACGTTCGGCCATTGTCTGCGCATACAGCCCTGCGGCCTGTTCCTTTACCGCACCGAACGGGCCACCCACCACGATGGCTGGCAGTCGTTGATCCCCACGGTTCTTCGGCAAGTACAGATCTGCGGCAAGCGTGATCCCGTAGCGATTTTTAAAGGTGACCTTCTGGTGATCAACCTTGCTGCTCCTGGGAAACGTCTTGTCCCACGTCTGGACCAGCTGTGCTGCGGTGACATCCGCACTCGCCTGGGCCTGAGCGGTGACAGACTGTACGCTCATCATCACTACAACACTTGTGATGATGCCGACTTTGAAAAGACGCGCGGGCGCGAGGCAAGAGGCCATGACCGTTCTCCTTCAAGTGCTGACTGTGTTGGGCTTGCCTTACAAGGCGCGCTTGAGAATGTCCGTGACGACATGGGGCGGGTAGGCATCCGCGATGCCGAACGCCTTGACGTTGATCTGGACGTTGTCGACGATGGCGGGCAGGTCCGACTCCGCAATATCCAACTGGTGGAGGCGAGTCGGCGTACCGATTTCATCGAACCAGCGCTCAAGCGCCGCGATGCCTTCTTCGGCCGACTCCAGGCCGAATACGGACTTCGCAAAGCGTTCGAATTGCGGTTTGTTCTGATCCTGATACCACTTCATCCAGGCAGGCATGACGACCGACAGCCCTGCCCCGTGCGGCACGTTGAACAGTGCCGACAATGAATGCTCGATCGCATGGTTGGGATAGCTGAAACCGGCACAACCGGAGAAGGTCAGACCGTTCTGCGCAAGCGTGGCGGCCCACGCGAACTCCCCACGTGCCGCCTCGTCGGCAGGGTTATCCAGCAATATCTGCGTGGTATCGATAACGGTATTGATCAGCGACTCCACCAGACGCGATTGGAGCCTGGGCTGAACCGTGGCGGTGAAGTACACCTCAATGAGGTGGGAGATGATGTCGGCGGCGGAATATACGAGGTAGTGACGTGATACGCCGGCCATTCTCGCAGGGCTGAGAATGGAGACTTTCGGTCGAGTGTGGTCGTTGCCGATCGACAGCTTTTCGTTGGTCGCCTCGTTTGTCACAACACCGTACGGGTTCATTTCGCTACCGGTTGCTGCGAGCGTCAGGATGGCAAACAACGGGAGTGCCGACGTCAGAGCTCCTTCGCCGATGAACAGATCCCATACATCCCCTGCGTACCTGGCTCCGGCCGCAATCGCCTTCGCACTGTCGAGGACAGATCCGCCGCCAACGCTCAGCACCGCACCGACGTCATGCGCACGGGCGAGCTCTACACCTTCACGAACTTTCGAGAGAACGGGGTTGCTGACGATGCCGCCCAGCGCCACGAACTCGATTCCTTGCCCCGCAAGGCTGTGGGCCACGACATCGAAAAGCCCGTCGTGCCTGATGCGCTCGCTTCCGTAGCAGAGCAGTACTTTACTCACGTTGCTGGCAGCAAGGTGCTCGCCAATGGTGGCTTCCTTTCCGGAGCCGAATTCGATTCGCGTTGGGTTATAGAAGCTGAACGGATTCATTTTGACTCCTTTTGAAACGTTGTATTTGTCGAAGGGAAAATACGAGCCGTGTCACGGCTCGCTCACCACAAGCGGGCCTGCAGGGCGGTTCTCAGCGTCTCCGGCAGCCTTGGCTGCCGAGCGACCTGCCAGGTAGGCAAGAACACTGGTGACCACGAGCAGCAGAGCACTCACTTTGAATGTTGCGCGGTAGCCAACCGAGTCGAAGATGATCCCGCCCACGGTGCCTCCAAGGGCAATCGCGAGCTGGCAGATGGCAACGAACAGACCACCGCCCGCCTCGACGTCGTCCGGAACAATGCGCGCAATCCAGGTGAACCAGGCCACCGGCGTCGCCGTCGCGATCAGGCCCCAGAATCCAAGCAACGTAGCTGTGGCAATGAGGGTGTCGCCGTACGCCACAAGCGCCATGGCGATCACCGCCATCACCACCGGAACGCCGACCAGAATTCGGAACAAGCCGCTTTCTCTGAGGAAGGCACCGATCAGGAACGTACCCACGAGACCGCATATCCCGATCAGTAGCAGCACGAAGGAAACCAGGGAGACGTCAAGCTGCGTCACGGTCTCGAGGAACGGACGCAGGTAGGTGAAGAGCATGAACTGGCCCATGAAGAAGCCCGCGACCGCCAGCATTCCCAGGGCAACCGGTGGCCTCTTCAGGAGCAAAAGAACATTGCCTGATCCCGACGATACGGGACGCGGCGTCAGCTTCGGCATGCTGATCATCAGCCAGGCGAGCGCCAGAATGGCAACCGGTACGACGATGAAAAACGCCCAGCGCCAACCGATGAAGGCGCCGAGGTAGCTACCCGCCGGCGCGGCGATCACCGTAGCGAGTGCGTTTCCGCCGTTGACCAGAGCCAGGGCACGCGGCACGTCCCGGGCAGGCACGAGACGGATCGCCGTCGCGGTGCTCAGAGACCAGAACCCACCGATTGCCACCCCGATCAGTGCCCGCCCGACCATGAAGATCTCGTAGTTGGCAGCAAACGCGACCACCGTCCCAGAGATGACCATGACCAGGATCATGCACATGAGCACTCGCTTGCGCTCCATCTTGGCGGCCACCGGAGCGATCACGAGCGCCACGAGCAAGGCGAACAGGCCCGATACGGAGATGCCCATCCCTGCCTGACCTTCGGAAATCCGCAGGTCACTCGCCAGGGGCGTAAGAAGGCTGACCGGCATGAACTCCGAGGCGACCAGGGCAAAGGCGGCAAGAGAAATCGCCAATACGGCGCCCCATGCTTGCCGTTCTTCGCCGCGATCATGTTGTGAAATGTTCTGTGGCAACACTGGTCCTACCCTCATGAATCGTGCCCGGGAACGCTGGAAACGCCCAGCGCGACAGGGCGATGTGATCCACCTGGCTGCTGGCAACGGGCTTTGCCCCATCGAGGCTCTGCTACCGGGCTGGGGCGTCCTGAATGCCCCATGTACTCATCGCCTTGGCAGACCGGGCTTATTGATCCTGTTTAGATGGGCATTTTGGAGGGAGGGCCTCTACGGCCAGTAGCGGATTTCTCTGCCTTACTTGCCTGATCCTATGAAAGTGCTGGTGTTTTGTAGGCTGGCGAAGCTCGCGCAGATACAGTGCTATCCAGACGGGAGGAGCCACATGAAATCTGCACAGACCGCTGGAAATCCAGTGGGTGATAACTTGAACGCGCTCATCAGGCATATCGGCAGGCGAACGCCTGATACCGGTGACTTCGGTACGGCAATAGCGAGCCTGGAACTCTTTCGTCGTAATGAGACGGCGCCCCCGTACAGCTGCATGGTGCCGCCGAGCATCGTCCTGGTCGTGGAGGGGGCGAAGAGGATGTGGATTGGGGGCGATGCCTATGACTACGACCCGTCGCGGTTTCTGGTGACCTCGCTCGACCTGCCTGCAAACTCCGAAGTAATCAAGGCGAGTCGTGATCGCCCGTGCCTGGGGCTGGCGTTCAAGCTGGACCAGCGCATCTTGGCCGAGCTCATTGCCAGCGGCACTTTGCCCCCGAGGAGGGATCGCGCAGCAACGGCCGGCGTCGGCATAGGCACGGTCACCGACGCAATACTGGGCCCGTTTTTCCGCTTGGTTTCCTTGCTGGACGAGCCCGAAGCTATCCCGACTCTCGCACCGCTCGTTCAGCGGGAAATTCACTATCGTTTGCTGATGAGTGACCAGTCTGACCGGTTAAGACAAATTGCCGCCGTCGATGGTCATGGATACCGAATAGCCAAGGCAATCGATTGGCTGAAGCTCAACTTTGCCTCACCGCTGCGGGTCGATGACCTCGCGAGCCGCGTTCAGATGAGTACGCCTTCGTTTCACCACCACTTTCGGCAACTGGCATCAATGAGCCCGCTTCAGTATCAGAAGTGGCTGCGCCTCAATGAGGCAAGGCGCCTAATGCTAAACGAGCACCGGGACGTTTCGACGGCAGCGTTCGAAGTCGGATACGAGAGTCCATCCCAGTTCAGCCGCGAGTACGCACGTATGTTCGGCGTTGCGCCGAAACGAGATATCACCGCGCTGCGCGAAAACGCGGCGAAGCCGAGCGGCTGACCGTAGTAGCTGCAGAACGCATTGCCCGACGACCATAGAGCGTCGTATTGGGTTGGAAGCTGCCTCTCGGCTAGGGCAGAAATCGGCCAAAAGCAGCCGTTTGTCATCGGCCCAATTCGCTCGAAAACAGACGGATCGATTCACTTGCCACTACGAAACCGACATCCCGTAATTGCTCCACCTCTTAGCCAACGACTAAACTCCCCTGCATGAAACGCCGCCTTCGGTTCCTCCTCGTCTTTCTGATCAGCCTGGCGCTTCCCCTGAGCGGGATGGCGGGCATCGAGGCGCCGGCCGAGGCCTGTCCGATGCAAGCCGCCGGCATGAGCCAGATGGCGGACATGGATATGGCCTGCTGCCATGACCTGGACAAGATGGCCGAGCATGGCAAGAAAGCCTGCAAGACGGGCCAGGAATGCAAGACCGGCAGCATGCTTCAGGTTTCAATCCTGAAACCACCGGTCACCCTGACCGGGCCTGTGCTCGCCGACTCCTACCCTGTAGCTGTTCCCGACCGCTCCCCTGCCGATCTCTGGCGACCTCCCTGCGTCTGATTCCTCTCCCTGTCTGAACTCCCCACCTGCATCGCTTCCGACTGCGGGAGGGCACGCGCCTACGCGCTGAATATTCAGAGGAATCGTCAGATGACTTCCTTGAGTCCTTGCCCCGGGCTGCCTGTTGCGGCCGCCCTGGCAATGATGCTGTTTGCCTTGCCAAGCCAGGCGGCCTCGCTGTCGCTGGACGACGCGTTGCAGCTGGCAGAGCGCAATGCACCGTCCTTGTCCGCTCAAGCGGCCAAGTTGGATGCGGCGAAAAATGCCGCGATACCCGCCGGCGAACTGCCGGACCCCAAGCTCGCCCTGGGCGTGCAGAACGTCCCCATCGAGGGCGAAGACCGCTGGAGCCTGGACCGCGACTTCATGACCATGCAGATGGTCGGCGTGATGCAGGAGATGCCCAATCGTGACAAGCGCAAGGCGCGGGTCGAAACGGCCCAGGCTTCGGTGGATCGGGCTACAGCCGAGGCGGAAGCCGAACGCGTGAAAGTCCGCCGGGAAACCGCCCTGGCCTGGATCGCGACCTACACCGAGCAGCGCAAACTCGCCCGATTCGACGACTTCTTCCGGGAAAACCGACTGCTGGCGGAGACCGTTCGGGCCCGCCTGGCGGGAGGACGCGGCCAGGCGCTGGACGCGGTCGAGCCCAAGCAGGAAGCGGCCCAACTGGCGGAGCAGCAGGACGATCTGGCACTCCAGGTGGCCCAGGCGCGAGCGGCACTTAAGCGCTGGGTCGGCCAGGAGGCTGCGCGGCCCCTTGCCGGTGACTTTCCGCACTGGCCCATCGATGCTTCCAGGTACCTGCACGCCCTGCATCGCCATCCCGAACTGGCGACCTACGAGCCGATGGCGCGAGAAGCCGAAGCCCAGGTGCGCGAGGCCGAAGCGGAGAAGAAATCCGACTGGAGCTGGGAGGTGGACTACCAGCGCCGTGGGCGCGAATTCGGCGACATGATGACCGTGCAATTCACCTTCGACCTGCCGCTTTTTTCCAGTACTCGCCAAGACCCGAAGATCGCTGCGCGACGGGCCCAGGTCGGTCAGCTGGAGGCCGAGCGCGAAGCCCTGCTGCGCGAGCACGCCCAGCAACTGGAAGCGGATCTGGCGGACTACCAGCGCCTGGATCGGGCGGTGGCCCGCAGTCAGTCCACCCTGGTGCCCCTGGCCGAAGAGAAGGTGGCGCTCGCCCTGGCGGGTTATCGCGCCGGGAATACCGAGCTGGCCAGTGTCATCGCGGCACGGCGCGAGCTTGTCCAGGCCCGACTCAAGGAGCTCGACGTGCAAGGCTTGAAAGCACTGGCTGGCGCCCGCCTGTACTTTACCTACGGGGAGGGCCGCCCATGAGCCGCGCAGCCTGGAAGGTACCCGCGCTGATGGGGCTGGTCCTGCTCGTAGGCGCGGCAGGCGGTTACTGGTTTGCCACCCAAGGGCGTCCGACGGGAATACCCGGGGTCGCCACCCCCGTCGACGAGCGCCAACCGCTCTACTGGTACGACCCGATGTTCCCGCAGCAGAAGTTCGACAGCCCCGGCAAGTCGCCCTTCATGGACATGCAGTTGGTTCCAAAATTTGCGGATGAAGCGAATGACAGCTCGTCTGTCCGCATAGAGCCGGGCATCCAGCAGAACCTCGGTGTGCGGTTGGCCACGGTCACCAAGGGGAAACTGGAGCAAAGCCTGCAAGTAAGCGGCGTCCTGGCCTTCAATGCGCGCGAAGTGGCATTAGTACAGGCGCGGGCCGGTGGTTTCGTCGAGCGCACCTACGTCCGCGCACCTGGCGATCTGATTGCGGCCGGCGAGCCCCTCGCCGACCTGTTGATTCCCGAGTGGGCCGCCGCCCAGGAAGAGTTTCTCGCGCTGCGCCGCAGCGGCGACCCGGCCATGTCGGCTGCGGCTCGCCAGCGTCTGCGCCTCCTCGGGATGCCGGCGGAGCTGATCACTCAGGTCGAGCGCGGCGGAAAAGCCAGGCCGGTCATGACGCTGACCAGCCCCATCAAGGGTGTGATTCGCGAGCTGGAGGTGCGCATTGGCATGACCCTGGCGGCCGGACAGACCCTAGCCCGGATCAACGGCCTGAAACACGTCTGGCTGGAGGCGGCCATCCCGGAGTCCCAGGCTGGGGCCTTGCAAATCGGGCAGACGGTCGAAGCGCGGCTGCCAGCCCTACCCGGCGAGGTGATCCACGGGGCGCTTTCCAGCGTGCTTCCCGAGAGCGACCCGCAAAGCCGTGCGCTGCGCGTGCGCATCGAGCTGGCCAATCCCGACGGCCGCTTGCGGCCAGGCATGAGCGCCCAGGTTCGGCTGAACCAGCCAAGCCAGACCGACCTGCTTCTGTTGCCCAGTGAAGCGGTCATTCGCACGGGCAAACGCGCGCTCGTGATGCTTGTGGAAGAAAACGGTCGCTTCCGCCCGGTTGAAGTCCAGCTGGGCCAGGAGAGCGAAGGTCAGGTAGCGGTGCTCGAAGGATTGGCCGCCGGCCAGCAGGTCGTCGCCTCCGGGCAGTTCCTGATCGATTCGGAAGCCAGCCTGCGGGGTATCGAGGCCAGGGCACTGGGCAAGCCAACGATGCCCATCGACCGGCCCACCCTGCATGAAGCCGAGGGCAGCATCGTCGAAGTCGGTGCCCAGGAGCTGACGATTTCCCACGGCCCCTTCAAGACCCTGGGGATGCCCGGCATGACCATGACCTTTCCCCTGGCCAGGCCCGAACTGGCGCGGGGCCTGAAAGCGGGTGACCGCATCAGCCTGAAAGTGCGAGAGGGCGATTCCGGGTTGCTGATCGAGCAGCTGGAGAAACTGGAGAGTGCGCCATGATCGAGAAGCTGATTCGCTGGTCAGTCGCCAACCGGTTCCTGGTGCTGCTGGCTACTCTATTTGCGGTGGCCTGGGGCATCTGGTCGCTGCGCAGCACCCCTATCGATGCCCTGCCCGACCTCTCCGACGTACAGGTCATCATCCGCACGTCCTATCCAGGCCAGGCGCCGCAGATCGTCGAGAACCAGGTCACCTACCCGCTGACCACCACCATGCTTTCGGTGCCCGGGGCCAAGACGGTCAGGGGCTTCTCGTTCTTCGGTGACAGCTTCGTTTACGTGCTGTTCGAGGACGGTACCGACCTGTATTGGGCGCGCTCGCGGGTGCTCGAATACCTGAACCAGGTGCAGGGGCGCTTGCCCGCCGCCGCCAAGCCCGCGCTGGGCCCGGATGCCACGGGGGTCGGCTGGATATTCCAATATGCCCTGGTCGACCGCAGCGGCACTCACGACCTGGCGCAACTTCGAGCGTTGCAGGACTGGTTCCTCAAGTTCGAGCTGAAGACCCTGCCCAACGTGGCCGAAGTCGCCACGGTGGGCGGCATGGTGAGGCAGTACCAGATTCAGGTCGACCCGATCCGCCTCGCCAACGTGGGCATCACCCAGGGCGAAGTGGTCGAGGCCATCGGCAAGGCCAATCAGGAAACCGGTGGTGCCGTGCTGGAACTGGGCGAGGCCGAGTACATGGTCAGGGCTTCCGGCTACCTGAAGACCCTCGCCGACTTCCGTGCCGTGCCGTTGAAACTAACGCCCGAGGGCACGCCCATCACCCTGGGCGATGTGGCGACGATCCAGCTCGGGCCGGAGATGCGCCGGGGCATTGCCGAACTCGATGGCGAAGGGGAAACCGTCGGCGGTGTGGTGATCCTGCGCAGCGGGAAGAACGCGCGTGACACCATTGCCGCCGTGAAGGCCAAGCTCGATGAGTTGCAGAAGAGCCTGCCCGAGGGCGTGGAGCTGGTCATCACCTATGACCGCAGCCAACTGATCGAGCGGGCGGTGCGCAACCTCAGCCACAAGCTGATCGAAGAGTTCATCGTGGTCGCCCTGGTTTGCGCCGCGTTCCTCTGGCACCTGCGCTCGTCCATGGTGGCCATTGTCTCGCTGCCAGTGGGGGTGCTGATCGCGTTCGCCATCATGCGCTACCAGGGCATCAACGCCAACATCATGTCGCTGGGCGGGATCGCCATTGCGATAGGCGCCATGGTCGACGCCGCCGTGGTGATGATCGAGAACGCCCACAAGCGCGTTGAGGCTTGGAACGCCAGCCATCCCGGCGAAACCTTGCGCGGCGAGCAGCACTGGCGGGTGATGACCGATGCGGCGGTCGAGGTCGGCCCCGCGTTGTTCTTCAGCCTGATGATCATCACCCTGTCGTTCATCCCGGTGTTCACCCTGGAGGCCCAGGAGGGCCGCCTGTTCGGCCCACTGGCCTTCACCAAGACCTACGCGATGGCCGCCGCCGCGGGTTTGTCGGTGACGCTGATTCCGGTGTTGATGGGTTACTGGATACGTGGACGGCTGCCAGCCGAGCAGCGCAATCCGCTCAACCGTGGGTTGATTCGCCTGTACCAGCCGGCGCTGGATGCCGTGCTGCGGTATCCCAGGGCAACCCTGGTGGTGGCCCTTCTGGCATTCCTGACCACGCTCTGGCCGGTTTCGCAGCTGGGTGGAGAGTTCCTGCCGCCACTGGACGAGGGCGACTTGCTCTACATGCCTTCGGCGCTGCCTGGCCTCTCCGCACAGAAGGCCTCGGAGCTGTTGCAACAGACCGACCGGCTGATCAAGACCGTCCCGGAGGTAGCTGGTGTGTTTGGCAAGGCCGGACGCGCCGAGTCGGCCACCGACCCAGCACCGCTGGAGATGTTCGAGACCACGGTACGCTTCAAGCCCAAGGATCAGTGGCGTGCGGGAATGACCAGCGACAAGCTGGTGGAGGAGCTAGATCGCGTGGTCAAGGTGCCGGGCCTGACCAATATCTGGATTCCGCCGATTCGCAACCGGATCGACATGCTGGCGACAGGCATCAAGAGCCCTATCGGGGTGAAGGTCGCCGGGACGAATCTTGCTGAAATCGACCAGGTGACCCAGGCCGTCGAGCGTGCTGCCAGGACGGTACCCGGCGTGACCTCGGCCCTCGCCGAACGCCTGACCGGCGGACGTTACATCGACGTCGACATCGATCGCCAGGCGGCCGCTCGCTACGGGATGAACATCGCCGACGTGCAAGCCATCGTCGCCAGCGCCATTGGCGGCGAAAACATCGGCGAGACCGTGGAAGGACTCGCACGCTATCCCATCAACCTGCGCTACCCCCGTGAGTGGCGGGACTCGGTCGATGCCCTGGAGCGACTGCCCATCTATACCGCCCAGGGCGGCCAGATCACCCTCGGAACGGTGGCGCGGATCCGGATCACCGATGGGCCGCCCATGCTCAAAAGTGAAAATGCTCGCCCTTCGGGTTGGGTGTACATCGACGTTCGCGGGCGAGACCTGGCCTCGGTCGTGGCGGATCTGCGCCAGGCCGTCGAGGCCTCGGTGACACTGGCGCCCGGCATGAGCCTCAGCTATTCCGGGCAGTTCGAGTTCCTGGAGAGGGCCAATGCCCGTTTGAAACTGGTGGTGCCGGCCACATTGGCGATCATCTTCGTTCTGCTCTACCTCACCTTCGGCCGCTTCGACGATGCCCTGCTGATCATGGCCACGCTGCCCTTCGCGCTGACCGGAGGCGTCTGGTTCCTCTACCTGATGGGCTTCAACCTGTCGGTCGCGACCGGTGTGGGTTTCATCGCGCTGGCCGGCGTGGCGGCCGAATTCGGCGTGATCATGCTGCTCTACCTGAAGAACGCCTGGACCGAGAAGCAGGATGCCGGGCACACGACAAACGAAGACTTGCGGGGCGCCATTCGGGAAGGAGCGGTACAGCGCGTACGTCCCAAGGCCATGACAGTCGCCGTCATCATCGCCGGCCTGCTGCCGATCCTCTGGAGTGGCGGAAGCGGCAGCGAAGTGATGAGCCGCATCGCCGTACCCATGGTCGGCGGCATGATCACCGCGCCGCTGCTATCCCTGTTCGTCATCCCGGCGGCGTACTGGCTTATGCGCCGTCGTACCCAACCCCACCCCACTTCGCAAACCACCCTTGGAGAAGTTTCATGAGAACAGCACTCACCACTGCATTTGCCCTCGTTTTGAGCTCGGCCCTACCCGCCCTCGCCGACGATATGTCCGGCATGAACATGGGCAACACGACAAAGGAGCCCGCCCAGGCGCAGGCGCAAACCGCCACGGCAAGTGGCACGGTCAAGGCAGTCGATCCAGCCAAGGGCACGGTCACGATTTCCCATGGGGCCGTGCCGAGCCTTAAATGGCCGGCGATGACCATGGCCTTCGCTGCCAGCCAGGAACAACTCGAAAGTGTTGAAGTGGGAGAGAAGGTCACCTTCGAGTTCAAGGCGGAAGGCATGAATGCCTCCATTCTGAACATCACCAAGGCGGAATAACGGTCAGCACCGTCGAGGAGTCCGATCTCAGTGCGAAAGTGCTGCTGCAAGACGGCTCCTCTTCCGAGAAGAAGAGTGTTCCCGCCATAGGGGACCAACACTCGCAATGGAGCGATGTTTGCAAGCTTTCAGCGGCCGCTATTGGCCGTTAGCGACCCTTGCATTCACTGGTCACCCTTGTCCTCCCTCATAGGGAGGACAAGCCATGAACACCATTACCACCAGCCATCAACCTTGGAATAAAGGAAAACTGGTCGGGCAGAAAGCCCCGCTTCGACTAAGAGATATCTGGGCCATCCGGGTACGGCTTCAGATCGCGGAGGGAACCAGGGATTTGGCTCTTTTCGATCTGGCAATCGATAGCAAGCTGCGAGCCTGCGACCTAACCAAACTTCGTGTGCGAGACGTTGCCCATGGTGAGCATGTGTCATCACGAGCCATCGTGATGCAGCAGAAAACTCAGCGGCCTGTGCAGTTTGAGATTACCGAGCAAACAAGGGCTGCTCTCGAAATCTGGATACATCAAGCCCAGCTTCACAGTGAGGACTGCCTTTTTCCGAGCCGGCTGCATACCTCAGACCACCTCTCCACCCGGCAATACGCACGAATCGTCAAAGCTTGGGTGAAATCCATTGGCCTTGATCCAGCGATGTATGGCACCCACACCATGAGACGCACAAAGGCATCGCTGATCTATCGCAGGACAAAGAATCTGAGGGCAGTCCAACTCCTGCTCGGCCATACGAAGCTTGAGAGTACCGTTCGATACCTAGGAATTGAGGTCGACGACGCCTTGGAAATGGCGGAACAGACAGAGGTTTGACCCTGCATAGCGACGGTCGAAGTGAGGCCGTCGCTAACCGGCCATTGGCTGCTATTCGAATCACCTCACCATCACTTCCCGCGCCATCGAGGGCACGGGGTAGCAGTGACTCGTGCGCCTTGCTAGTGACTTGAATGATTGGGCGACTCGATGCTGGGCACGAGTGATTTCAATCCACGACCTATTCCGCAGCGGTATCGGCGGCGAGGGCCTGTGAATGCTGTTTCGGCTTTGACTGAAGACGTCGCGCTTGCCCGCGCTGCCGCGAAGCCTGCCGCTTCGCATGCAGCGCCTGAGCCGCCGTCACCGTGCCAACTGCCTGACCGCTCAAGTCCAAGCGCGGCGCATTCTCCGTCATGCTTGCCCAGTATCGACTTCCCTGGCACCAGGTAGCGATGCCCAGCTTGAGTTGTTCTCTGGTGATCCCCAGCAGCTCCAGGTGTTGCTCGGCATCCTTGAAGATGCCCTCCTTGAGCGGAACCTTGGGGGCCGGATTGACCGGGAAGGCCAATGGGAAGTGCTTCTGCAATCGCCAGATCGCTTCCACCGCAGGGTCCTGCTCACGAGGCTTTGTTGGCGGGGCGGACTTCCGCTTGCGCGGCTTCGAGTTATCGGTCTTTGCCTGCTCTTTTTCAGCCCGCAGGCGGTCACGCAGCTCAGCTAGTTGTTCAAAACCCATCGTTCAGTTCACAGCGTCATGGTTGATTCGTGCCGCAAGGTTATCCCATACAGTCTTTTAGAACAGCCTAATCAGGCGTCGGCACGATCAAGGCAAGTGATCGCGGTATCCCAGTCGCTCGCCGACGAGCAATGGAGCGGCAGGGTATGCGGCAGTTCCGGTCTGATTGAGGACAAGGGGCTGCTTCGGGTCGGTTAGCGACCGTGTACCGCAGCTGATCCAGCTTTGTCCTCTCTCAACATGGAGGACAAGTCATGAACACCATTGCTACCTACTGGCTTTGATGGCAACAATTTGGAGCTGCGGCAGTCCTTCTTTCCTGATCGGCGTCCCAAGCCCAGCGCAACTGCGAGAGCGCATTGTCGCAAGTGTTCAGGAACTATTTGGCGATTCATCCCGGGACAGACCAGTGCCGGGCGTCTCGTCGGCATTGGACCGAGCGATTGACCGGGGGGCGCTACATCCGCCCCCACCGTTCCAGCGATGCTGACCCGTTACGGCAGCGTGAGCGATATGAGTGCCGACTCGAAGTTTCCGCTGTAGGTCGTGCTGCCGGCCGGTACGGACGCCCCGTGTGGCGGAATCGAAACTGTGCCTTGCGGATCCACGAGCGCTCCCGCAGGGGTCGCGACGGTGAATTTCGGCGCGGACAGTTTCAGCGATGCCGCCAGCAGCGAATACGGCGGGCCCTGGCTGGTCGTCGCCGCAAGCAGCACCGTGTTGTCGGCCGCAGCCGCGACCCCGCCGCCGCTCTCGAAGCCGGTGCCGCCCCAGGTTGCTGCATCCGTTACCTTCCTGCCGGTCGATTCCAGGCGCGCGACGAATGCATCCTGGAAGCCGACGCCCAACACCGTCGTCGTTCCGGCAAGAAGAACCGAGCCGTCGGGCCCCACCGCGATGCCTTCACCGGTGTCGCCGTCCTTGGTGCAACATCCCTTGCCGAACAACAAGCTGCCATCGGCCCCTATCTTCAGGACCAGCGCGGCGATGCTGACGATGCCGCCCTTCGCCGCCTGGATGGCACCAGCGGTGTATATGGACCCATCCGCGGCAGCGGCCATTCCGCCGCGCGCATCCACGACCTCGCCCGCCCCGTACGTCCGTGCCCAGACCAGGTCGCCCGCTGGCGTCAGCTTCAGCACCATCACGTCGAACTGGGAGAGATCGCTTCCCCGCAGTTTCGAACTGGCCGCGTAGATGCTGCCGTCTGGTGAGACAGCCATCGCCTCGAAGCCGGCGGCATTGTCCCAGAGCCGTTGCCAGACAAGAGTGCCCGTCGGATCGAACTTCAGGACGAACACCCCGGCGGAGCTCGGGCCGAAGCTGGTTGTCCGGCCCGCGACGTAGACGGAGCCGTCGCTGTGCGTCGCCACCGCGCCGGCGCTATCGGACTGGGTACCGCCCCAAGCCCGCACCCAGAGCAGGGTGCCGTTCGGATCGAATTTCAGCAACACGGCGTCTCCGCCTCCGTCTGCGGTGATGCCGGCCACGTAAACTGAACCGTCGGCAGCGACCGCCACTGACGCATCTGTCACCCCGACAATGGTCGGGCCGTTCCAGATCCGCTGCCAGACAACCGCTCCATTCGAGAGCTTGACGATGAACATTCGCGTCGCGGGCTGGCCGAACTGGTCGAAGGCAAAGCTATCCGTCGAGCCGACGAGGTACGCGCTGCCGTCGGCGGCCGTGGCGACAGCGGTTGCGACTTCGGCTCCAGTCCCACCCCATGTCGTCTCGGTGAGCAAGACCTGCCCGTGCGCCGGCCTTTCTGCAAGTGCCAGCAGGGCCAAAACCAAGCTTGCAAACAGCACCTTCCCTACCGCGATTCCACTCCGTTGTGCTGGTGAGGAACTGCCGATATGCGTCATGACGTTTCTCCTGTTTGGAGAGAACAAGGACATGGACGGCGCTGTTGGGATATAGCCGAACTACTCGAAGCGTGTCGTCGGCTACCCACTGCACACCGCGACAAAGGAGTACGAGCGGCACGAAGTTTTTTAAGTAGTAATTTTTAATAGTAGGGCAACCTGCAAGACTTTCCAGGTTTTCGGAGTAACAGAGTTCGGGGGTCAAGAACGGCAACGAGCGTTTGGTGGTGCTGAACAACGTGGCGAAATCCGTCATCGAGGGACAGCGTGGCCTGGACCCAGTTTGGGTGTTCCCTTACGGGATGCCCAAAGAGAACGGCAAGGCGATGCCATTACACCGGATGAACGATTCGGCCTGGAAGAAAACCAGGGGCCGGGCGGCAAAGAAATTCCAGGAGAAGTTTCTGCGCCCTGCTCCAGCCGGATTCGCCTCGATCCGCATCCACGACCTGAAGCACACCTTCGGTCGCCGGCTTCGGGCGGCCGGGGTCACGGAAGAGGACCGGCGAGCTCTGCTGGGACACAAGAACGGCAGCATCACCAGTCACTACTCGGCGGCAGAGCTGGGAAAGCTGATCGATGAGGCCAACAAGATATCGGCGACCGACTCCCGTGGGCCGGTGCTGACGATACTGAGGAGGAAGGCAGGATGAAGAGTCCCGCAAAAGTCCCTGAAACGAAAAAGGCCAGTCGTTTCCGAACTGGCCTAAGTCGCTGAAGAATATGGTCGGGACGGAGTGATTCGAACACTCTACCCCTTGCACCCCATGCCAGTGGTCGACCTCGTAACTCACTGATTTTTCTAAACTTATCTAGGGCGCTCGCTGCAACCGATGTCCTACGCTACCTGACGATTTTCAACGATTTCCCGCAAAAGTCCCTGACAGAACGGCCTCAGCCTGATGGGTCACTGCTGAGACACTGCAATGGAGAACTTCTTCCGTTCGCTGAAAGCCAAGCAGGTGTAGCTGACGCGCTAAACCACCTACCAGGAGGCGAAAACCAACCTGTTCGACTACATTCGCTTTTACAATCACCGCCGCCGCCATCCAGCTCAGGGGTATTCAAAAGCCATGAGCCGGGAAGCAATTTTCTGAATGCACAGCAACGGCTGCTCCTTCACCTCATGGCGCTCCGCCAGACATCAATCCCACACTAATTTTCTATATATAGATCCCGCCAGTTGACCACCGACTCACTGCTTATCATCGGTGGAACGTCCGTCACTACTTCTTTGAGATTGATGCGGCTTAGGCCGTACGCTACCGAGAGACGATCGTACTCAGCAGCCTTCAGACCGGGCGCCCGAAGACGGGCAGGTTTTTGCAACGGAAAAGGACGAGTCCCAAACCATGGGTACCCTGAAGAGCGCGACATCGACCGCTCGAGCTTGGAGTAAAAGGGCAGTCGCTTTCCACCGCCACAGAGGATCATGGGCATTCCCGCCATCTGATGCTCAGGCAACAAGTGATCAATCTTCAAACGCGCATAAGTCTGGTATCCAACCTGCTCGGAAGCTTTGCGATAGAAGACGCGATCTGGATGAGCTGACTGATCGCAGAACTGCACGTCCAGGCCGTTGAAGTAGCCCGTCAGCTCATCCGGCACGGGTGATTCAGTCCCTGTATCCAGGGCGATACGTTGAATTCCCTCCAGAAGGTCCGCTCGCTCCGGCGCGTTTGACTCCAGAGCCTGTTGCCACCACTGCATTCGCCGGCGATGCCAGCACATAACGCCATTTGGCTCCACCGTAGCACTGAAGGCTATGAAGCGATCACGTCCTCCCTGCCTCTCGATTCGGAATACGGACGCATCCAGGGTGCCGGCACCGATGTCGACCATGAGAAAGATATTTTGACCGTGCGGATCATAGGCGCCAGAGCTGACAAAGCCATGGATCTGAGCAGCCACCTCGGGGGCAAGTGCAATCTCAACCCCCGCTTCGTCAATGGCCTCGTCACTGCCCGGATCCAGTTGCTTTGCCCGCTCCAAAGCATTCCAAATCGTTTCCCGGGAAATTACGAGTTCACTGCTTCCGGCAGCCAGCCAGGCAGCGTAGCCGAGAACCTTATACAGCTCCACGATAGGTTTCTCACGCATGCTGGCCACGGGTAAACCGATGGATAGACCCCAGAGGATGTAGCTGCGTTGGTAGACCTTGCCGTGGGTGACGAACAGCCACCCTCGCACGTGGCGAATCACCCGAGCAAGAAACTCAACCACATTCTCTTGACAGTGCTGCGACCCCGGATTGGAAAGCAGCGCCATCTTCAAGTCATGAATTTGTTGCTCCCCCTTCTTAAGGGTGCTGGGTAGCAAATAACTCCCCACTCCTACCCCATCACGGAAAGGGACGGCATAAGAAATATTCTTGGCCTTGTCGGTTATCACAGCCTTCACTGAAGACGTACCAAAATCCAGGCCAATCGTCAGCTCTGCATCTTCAGAGGCGTTCTCAGCGAGTTGCAGCGCCCGCCCAGTCCAAGCAAACTCCGCCAGTGCCGGAACGGGGTTCGCATTGGATGGGCACCAGATCAGCGAAACCTCAGGGCCCATCTTCAAGCTATAGGGCGGCGCAGGCACCGGCTGTTTTACAGGCGGCGACTTTTCAACTTGCTGACGCGCCGGAGCCGTCCGCCCCTGACCTGAACGAGCCCTAGATTGGCGTCCAGGGGATGATGGCGTGCGCTTCTTATCACTTGGCGCCGAACGATATCCCTCATCTGTTGGGCTATCTGCCGATGTTGAAGATTTAGCATTTGGGGAGGTCTCCTGATCTGTACCAGGGCTTCCCTGCGGAAATGTCGGCGAAGGCAGGGGCGGCTCAACACCCACTTCCTTGAGCGCCTGCTTGAGCAACTTCCCCAGTGTCCCTACCTTCATCGTCGCCCCCTCTCAAATGACTTTGATCATGCCGCCAACCACTGGGGTATCCTCGGCATGCATGTTCCTCTTCTGCAGCAAGTCCTGCTTACGAGCGTCAAGACGCTCCCAGACTCGGTTGATCTTGCCGCTCGTCATTCGTACGACAGCACTCTTTCCCTCAGACTGGAGTCTCTGCATCAGGGTACGCAGCCTTGCTACTTCAGAATCGGCTCGATCCGTGGTCACTCGAATCATCAGGCTAATCCGGTCCTGATTTTCCTCACGCACTCTTTGCACTGTGTCTGTGAACAGCGTAGCCAACATTGCCCGACACTCATCAAAGCGCTCTGCGGCCCGTTCGGGATCAATATCTGCCTTCGCGCTCAACCAGTCTTCTCCATATAGCGCAGCCGCATTGACCAAGCTTTCGGAGTCCTCCGCGCTGAGAAAAACCTCCCCGTCCAGCGGGATGGCCAGATACTCAAGCTGCTCCCGAGTGACCGCGCCGGTGAACGACCAACGGAAGATGGCAAACGCATAAACACCAGGCCGAATTGCCGGAGTTCGGCTGCCATCCAGGCAAATTGCGCTAACCGGATAGGCCCCAGATAGCTTTCCGGGTTGCCTTTGGTAATTACTGATAAACCGAACCAACACATGGTCCTGGGCGACACGCTCGTAGTCTGCCGGCTTCAGGCCATGCATGTTCTCGAACTTTAAAGGTAGAGGTCGGCTGGATAGCAGGCGAGTGCTCCCCTGCTGCATGCGCTCCTGAATAAAGACGTCAAACTCAACGCGTGCTGCTGAGGACAGCTCACATTGGTAGAGAGATCCGCCCTCATCCAGAGGAATCAGACGGCTGCCCGGGAAGTGCCGCGCGAGGAAGTCATTGACATAGACGAAGATGTCTTCACCAGTAATGGTGCGATTCAGCTCCCGAGCGGCTTTGACTTTGTTCAGGATGAAATCGCCATGGGCGACCAGGTTGGGGGCTTCGGCCTCTAGCTGTTCTTCGCGACGCCGACGTTCTTCCAGCGCCAGTAGGTTGCTCTCAATCAAGGCCTGCTCTTCCTTGGCCGTCAAACGATGACGGAACAAGCTGAGCGTCATCTTCTTCACCACATCACCCAGCACGCTTTCCATGCGCCCAAGTGATTGTCTAAATACATCCAAACGATCCAGCAAGCGATCGTAAATGCGCTCATCGATGGTATCGGCGTTCATCAGATTCCAAATCAGAATCTTCTTCTCTGGCTGGCCGATACGGTCAATACGCCCGATGCGCTGCTCGATGCGCATCGGGTTCCAGGGTAGGTCATAGTTGATCAGCAGCGAAGAGAACTGCAGGTCGATACCTTCGGAAGCCACTTCGGACGACAACAGCACCTGCGACCCAGTGGGCAACTCGAACGTCTGGAGAATCTGCTGATTGCGCTGACGGCCGCCCCCGCCCTGAAGCACAACGCTGGTAATGCCATCCTCTGCCAACCGCTCGTGCAGATAGGCCAGGGTCTGGCGGAAGAAGGAAAACAGCACGATTTTCTTGTCGGGGTACTGACGCAGGTATTTCTTGAGGCTGTCACGCAACAGACCGTACTTGCTGTCCTCACGCTTGAGCTGCTCGTAGCTCCCAATCGAATGGGCAATCTCGACCAGCGCCCGCACCAAGCTCCCCATTTCATCTGGCTCGCAGTAATCCTGCTCCGGATCATCACCCTCCAACTCATAGAAGGTTTCGTCGATCTTCAGACCGTCCGCTCCTGTTATCCGCTGCTGCCAGGCACGACAGGCAGCTGCCATGCAGCTGGCCATCTGTCGTTGCGGAATAGTCAGGATAAAGCCCGTCAGCAGATTCTGCCTGTCGCAATACTGCCGGACCAGCTCGGTAACTTGATCATAGAACTGTCGCTCCAGAGGGGACAAGGTGGCACGGAAGGCTACTGGTTCGCGCTGCACCCGGTCTTCCTCGACATCGCGTTTGAGGGTGCGAGTCACCAACTTACTGAGCGGATGAATCCGGTCCAGGCGATTGGCGATCTCGCCACGACTGCGTACCTCCGAGAGAACCTGGTCACTGGGTGGTTCCTGCAACAGACCATGCAACTGCTGGCTGTCAGCGAGAAACCATTTCCACTCTGCCATCAACTCACGCAGCGTAGTGACAAACTGCTCCTGAGATACTCGACCGGCCATCACTTCGTCGCGCAACTGTAAGATGGGCTGCGCCAGCTGCAGGCTGAAATCAAAGCTGTGCTCGTCAGGAAAGACCGACTCATCAAGCAACTTGATCAGGCTGAAAAGATCGCTGCGCCGCAGCTGAATCGGCGTAGCGGAAAGCAGCACAATTCCATCGCTGACCTGCCGCAATAGCTGGCCCAGTGCGTTGGTCTGGGTTTCCGCATTGCGCAGGTAATGCGCTTCGTCGATCACCAGAAAATCCAGCAGCCGATCATCTGCCTCGGCAGCTTCACTTAGAAACCGCGCCAATCGAGCAGAGCCCTGCTGATTGTCCAGCGCCTCGTAATCTCGCGGTGGTCGCAACCCCTGCATACTGGCGACTAGAGCAAACTCCTGCCGGGGATTGTGCTGCGCCGCCTGCAGATACTCGAGTAACTCGCTGGCATCCACCAGCGCGGCACGAACACCAAAGCGCTTGAATAACTCGTCCCGCCACTTGTCACGCAACATCGCCGGACAAACCACCAACAGCCGACGTGCCTCAGCACGAGCACGCAGCTCGGTCCAAATCAGCCCAGCCTCGATGGTTTTACCCAGGCCCACCTCATCGGCAATCAGGATGCCATTGCAGGGGGACTCCAGGAACTGCAGCACCGGCTTGAACTGATGAGCGCGAAACAATGTGTTGGTGGTGTTGAGGCTGTAGATCAGGTTAGCCAGCCGACCGCTGAGGCGATAGTGCGTGACCATAGTCCGCAGATTCTGCACGCCGGCATAGTCGCCGCGGCTAATACAAGCTAGCGGCGCCATACTGAGCTGGCCATCACGCTCCAGCTCGCCCAGCAAGATGTGATCCTCGGAGCCATCGACAAAGTGGACCAGGACCTTCTGCCGACGGCCAGAACCGATCACCTCTTCGCCTACTGTTCCTGTGCGCGATGGATTGCGTTTGAGGCGCACCCTGCAGCCGGGTGCAATCTCGGCGGCGCTAGTCTCAGACATCAGCCACGCCCCTCCCTGGTACAGAACACCCTCCTCGGGAGGCAGTGATCTCCTGGCGAGGTTCGAAGGACAAGGCAATGCATTCGATCTCTGATTGCACCCTCACTCGAACGAGCATACGTCCTCCTGATATCAGAACCGCGTCAGTGAAGTTTATCCCTGAATTTTGGGTGCGCCACCATTTTGCCTTCACCGCCCCCAGATTAACTATCACAGGCTAGTTATTAGGCTCTGTGATCTGTCCTGGAGCTGGAGGACAGGTATTTAAGAGCTACTGCTCGCATAGCGCCGCTCAAACTCCATCGGGTTCAGATAGCCCAGCGTCGAGTGGCGACGGCGGATACTCGCCCAAGTCCTACACCTCGGACTAGCAGTTCCCAACTACGCCACAGTAGGTTGCTATCGGTGCCCACCGCTTTCCTGGACGAGTTGCAGCAAGTCGTAGGTCTTGATCATGTCGAGCAGGCCCGAGTGGCCAAATGCGTTGGGCGAAAAAGCAGGATCAGTTCGTTTCAGGTATTGCCCCAGCGCGCTCAGGGTGACCTTGCTCTCGCTGGTTCTCGCGGCGAGCAAGGACACTGCATCTACAACGAACCTCGGTCTGCCTTTGACGGCAGGCTTGGCGGGTTCCGGCTTGGTGGCTTCGGTCTTCAGGTTGGCGCCAGGCTTGACGGCAGGTTTCTCGGTCTGCTCCGCGTGCTCGTCACGACTCCACTCGAAGAACTGATCGCTGGCATTGCGAAGTGCGGCGGCCGTTTTGGACTCACCGACAATGCAGACCGTGGCGCCCCGCTCACGAAGCTGGCGGCAGAGGTAGGCAAAATCGTAATCGCTGGTGACCAGGCAAGGTGGAAAAGTTCGTGAACGATGCCGATTCGAGACTGGAAGGTGGCGCTAATGCACTCTACGATCAGCTACGAAGACAGGCCGCCACAGCAGTAACCCCCAACCTTGGTTACCCGAAACTCTGCACACCCTCAGATCTGAATTGAGCGCAGGCTTGAAGGCGAAATCAGCACAAGAAATTGTTGAGCAAGGAATTCTGTAACCATGGCTATTGCTGAGAAAGCTCCTCTGGATGCAGGCTGGGATGCAGATCAGCTCCGGGTGATCGAGGCGGATACGGATGCCCGGCTTGTCGTCGAGGCTGGCCCCGGAACCGGAAAGACGGCCGTCGCTTGCGCTCGCCTCGCCTACTTGATCACTGAAGAAGATCTCGAGCCCAGCAACACTTGGATGATCAGCTTCACGAGGACCGCAGTAGCGGAAATCCGTGCACGGCTGCACTCTTACGTTGGCGATGCATCCTTTGCCATCCGGATCGCGACCATCGACTCGCATGCGTGGTCCATCCACTCCGGGCATGACCCAAAGGCCAGGCTGACCGGATCCTACGAAGAGAACATCGCCCGAGTCATCGAACTGTTGAAGACTGACGAAGATGTGGCAGACGAGCTGTCGCAGATCGAGCACGTCGTGATTGACGAGGCGCAGGACCTCGTTGGGCAGCGAGCAGACCTGATTGAGGCTCTGGTGGAGCGGCTGCCTTCGGACTGCGGGGTCACGGTCTTCGCCGACGAGGCCCAGGCAATCTATGGCTTCTCGGACGACAGCATCGGACGTCGCAAGGTGGCAGAAAACGAACTTGGTAAGTCGCTGCTTGAGCGCTTGCGGACCGCGAAAACACTGGGCTTCGCTACACTGGTCCTGAAGGAGATTTATCGCACCTCCTCTCCCGGGCTTCGAAAGATCTTTTCGGAACTGCGCCAGGATATCCTCGACAAACAGAAGCACCGCGACGGATTGCACGCCGAGACAGCGGAAAGAATCCGAGAGCTGGCCGACAAGCGCGGGCTGAAGTGGTCCCAGATGAAGGTCGCCGACTTCACCAGCGACGATCTTCTGCTTTTCAGAACTCGTGCCGAAGTGCTAATGGCGTCTCAGTTCTGTGATCTTCCCCATCGTCTACGCCTGTCAGGATATGGCGTAACCCTACCGGCATGGCTTGCGATCTGTTTCTCAGACTTCGTTGAGCCATTCCTCGCAGAGCGGCGCTTTCTCGACCTCTGGGCGGCGCGCATCGAGAACAAGGCCGCACCTCGGTATGGGCCTGCCGAAGCTTGGCAGCATCTCATGCGCGTTGCGGGGCGCAAGGATGGCTCCATCGACATGCAGAGGCTGAGACGGCGGCTGGGCCAGACCCGCCCCCCGGTTGAGTTGACTCTCCCTGAGTACGGCCTTCTCGGACCGATTGTTGGGACGATTCACGCGAGCAAGGGTCGAGAGGCGAGCAACGTCGTTTTGCTGCTGCCGAACGGTGCGGAGTTCAAGAGCATCGAGGATGAGATAGAAGAGGCGCGTGTGCTTTTTGTCGGAGCCACGCGCGCGCGCGCATCCCTCATCGCTGGGGAGAACAACGCCGTTAGAGCGTCAACCTTGCCATCGGGACGAGTTCATCACTCCGCGAGAAACGGCAAATCGACGATGGTCGAGATCGGACGAGGCAGCGACATCACCGCGCGCGGTCTTGTTGGTCGCAGCGAGTTCAGTGCAGCCGATGCTTCGGCCGGGCAGGCTTTTCTGACTAAGGTCGCCGATGTTGTCACCACCTACAAATTGAAAGCCGATCCCGACCTGGATTGGCGCTACAGGATCCATACCGGTAGCGAAGGCCCCTGTGTTGGTGCCTTGTCGCGCCATCTCACGTACGACCTCTGGGCGATACTTGAGAACAGAAACCAGAAGCAAAGCCACAAGCCGCCGACCAACGTGAACCACGTGAGAGGTTTGGGCTGTGCAACGATCGTTCTGGCCCCCGACGACAATGATCTTGAGACTCTGAATGAGCCTTGGGCGTCCTCCGGTTTCGTCCTGACACCTAGAATTGCGGCATTCCCCCCCTTCTTCTTTTTCGAACGGAGATAGCTCCCGTGCAGGACAAATCACAGGACAGAAATCTCGTCGCCTGCAGGCTCGTCGAGGACTTGGTCGGGCCGCGTGCAGAGGACGAGCAGCTGACCGCACGTCCGTCCGATGTCTATCTCACCGGTATCCTCTGGCCCCGAAAGACCGCAATGTCGGGGGAAGATGATGACCGCCTCGGTACCGCAGGCGCCAGCTCGGGAGAGGAGAGCGACGGCGAGAGCGATGCGGTCAGAACGGGCTCGATCCAGAAGCCCTCGGTGGCAGGCATATCGTTCAGCGCTGCATCAAGCGGCACACCACAGGTGCGAGTCATCTGCAGCTTCGCCACGTACCGGGCCCAAAAGCGCGACGACGCCGATATCTGGGTTCGACAGCCTCACAGGGTCGAAATTGCAGGTCTCGATATTTCGCCCGGTCCGACGCGCGAGATTGCCCTTCCGGAACACGGCAAAGGAGTGCCTAACGTCTCACTCAGTGTCCGATGCATTAATGCAGGGGGCGCCGTCCTTGTCACTCTTACGCTCGTGAATTCGGTCGTTCCAGAGCAGGATCGAGACGAGATCGAGGCCGCATCGCTCTTCCAGACCGAGCTTCGCATAGAACCCTGTGAAGGCACCCTGCTAGTACCGAAGCCTCCCCGGCGAGCGACGTCGATGTACCAAGGGGGGACGGAGGGGACCGGCTCAGTCAGCGACGAGGAAAGCGGGGCACTGCTTTACAGGAATGTGGCGGAGTTCGCTGTCGGACACGTCTGCTCGGCTGATTGGGAAGCCGCGGACCACACAGCCGGAGGGCGCGCCAATGCCCGATGGGTTGGGACGACCTGGCTGCCATCTGCCATCGTTCAGAGCGTCGATCCGAATGGTCACGCCTTGTTTGCGGAGCTGGGAAAGGAGAGTGAGGCCTTCGATCCTCTCTCGGCCGAAGTGCTAGCCTACGCCGAGACCATCCCCCTCCAACAGGGACTGCAGCGCTTCTGCGACGCCTACAACCGCTGGGTACAGGTGCAGCGGAAGCGACTTGACGACGCGACAGATGTGAGCCCCGAGCTGAAGTACGTCGCAGAGGCGCATCTCGCCCGATGCGAGGAAGCGCTCGGGCGCATGCAGGCATCAGTCGCCGAACTCGGTGCCAATCCGCGGCTTCGGCGAGCCTTTCAGCTGGCGAACCTCGCCATGCACCTTCAACACTCATGGGATAGTTCCAAGAGCCGGCACGGCCCTCTGCGCTGGCGGCCGTTTCAGCTGGGATTCCTGCTTCTAAGTGCACCATCCTCGGTCATCCGCGAGCACAAGCACCGAGGAGTCATGGACCTCCTCTGGTTCCCGACCGGCGGCGGCAAGACTGAGGCATACCTCGCACTGATAGCATGCATCGCCGTGTACCGGCGCCTCTCGGATGATCCGAGTGACCATAGTGGTGTCTGCGCCCTTATGCGCTACACGCTTCGCCTGCTCACGACCCAGCAGTTCGCCCGCTCCGCAGCAATGATCGTGGCACTGGAAGCGATTCGATCCGGACGGGTAGCGCCTCCCAACGGCCTGCCGCTTCAGGGCAGCGAGCCGTTCTCGATCGGCCTGTGGGTTGGCGGAGACGCTACTCCCAACAAGCGTGCGGATGCGTTCGCTTCCCTTCAGGGATCTTTGGAGGTCGCGTCCCCGAAACAGCTCGCCCGCTGTCCCACCTGCGGCGAGAAGCTAAGATGGTCGATGACGAGCGCCACCTCCCCCGTCAACGCCGAATGCACGAATAGCGTGTGCACGATGTACGGGAACCTGCCTGTCTACACCGTCGACGAAGACGTCTACGACAATCGACCGACGCTGCTGATCGGAACGACCGACAAGTTCGCACAGATCGTTCGCGAGAAGAGAACCAACAGGCTGTTCGGTGTTTCGGATGGCTCTCCGCCTGACCTCATCATCCAAGACGAGCTGCATCTTATTTCCGGCCCTCTCGGGACGATCGCAGGGGCCTATGAGGCGGCATTCGATCTGATGTTCGCCGCGCGCGGGCACAGGGCGAAGGTCATCGGCTCGACGGCAACGATCCGCCGAGCGTCGGAGCAGGTACTGGCCCTGTTCGATCGCGAAGCATTCCAGTTCCCCCCGCCGGCGATCGATCATGATGACTCCGGTTTTGCAGTTCGAGATCGACGACCGAAGGCAGTGGGAAGACGCTACCTCGGTGTCACGACTGCCGGCCGATCGGCAAAGTTTACATTGCAAGCTGTCGCGGGCTCCCTGCTGCAAACGGCTTTCGGGGCATTCAGTGACGATGTTCGAAGGGACGCTTACTGGACGCTTGTCGGATACTTCAACTCGCTTCGCGAACTTGGTGGTGCGCTTGTCCTCATGCAGGACGACGTCACCGACAGTATCGCGCTCTATGCTGACGCACGCTGTGAAGAGAGAAGACCCCTCAGCAACGTCGAGGAACTTACCTCTCGGAGAACACAGGAAGAAATCCGCGAGATGCTCGACCTCCTCGACATCAAGGTCGGCTCCCCTGGCGCAGTCGACACGGTGCTCGCGACAAACATGGTCAGCGTTGGCGTAGACATTTCTCGACTGGGATTGATGCTGGTCAACGGGCAACCCAAGACCATTGCCGAATACATCCAGTCCACTAGCCGCGTCGGTCGGGGAGAAGTGAGTGGAATTGTGGTCGCTGTCCTCAACAACGCCAAGGCGCGCGACCGGTCGCATTTCGAGACGTTCTGCAGCTGGCACTGCACCCTCTACAGGGATGTGGAAGCAACCAGCGTTACTCCCTTCGCGTCACGTGCTCGCGACAGGGCGCTGCATGCAGCGCTGGTAGCTGCGGTACGTCATCTTGTTCCCGACATGCTCGACTCCCCACACATGGGAGATGACGAGGAAGACGAGGCGATGGACCTCATCGACCTGATCGTCGAGCGTGCGAAGCGGGTCGATCCCGAAGAGACCGCCGTCCAAAAAGAACTTGAACGCTGTCTTGATAAATGGAGAGCAAGGTCCCCAAAAGTGTATTGGAGCGACTACAAGGGAGGCGAATCCCTTCTCCAGAGCGCCGAGCGCGCCGCTGCTCGCCGGGCTGCCGGCCGCGATACCGGCGCCGCCTGGCCAACCCTCAACTCAATGCGAACCGTCGAGGCCGGAACCCCCTTCAGGATGGCCCCTGTCCTCAGGGCAAAGGATGACACCCATGAAGAATGATCTCCAGGATCTACGGCGCAGTGCAGTCGTTTCGACATTCGGTCCCGGCTCAGTGGTGGACTTCAGGGCAGATGGAGGAGCCGTTTCGGGTATCGCCGCCGGACTCGAGGAATGGGATCGCTCCTTTCCTCCGGCTGGCCTGGCTCACCCGCAGGTCATCCGTGAGACACGCTTGCAGAAGAAGCTCGGCGTAAAGGGCTTCAGGACACCTCCTGTTACGCTCGAGCGGCGGAAGGACGACGATCCAGATACCAGGCGTCTCGTCGTTGTGCGCTTCCCGAAATGGCTACAGTGCCCAAGCTGCGAAGTCATAAAGCCGGAACGGCGATGGAAGAGCGAGCCGGGCAAGGCCTATCGCTACTGCCCAACTTGCACAGAAAAATCCCATGGTGACAGCAAGGTCTTCGTGATTCCGGTCCGCTTTGTCATGGCCTGCAAGCATGGCCACGTAGACGAGTTTCCGTGGGATTGGTGGGTGGGGCACAAGCCGGATTGCCCGGTATCGAAGCGTGACAACCCGGAGCGTCATCCGGGTCTGATGCTGCGGTCCGAGAAACCTGGCCTTGCAGGCCTCATCCTCAGTTGCACGAAGTGCGGCGCACGCCGGTCGATGGACGGCGTTTTTTCGAAGAAGACTTGGGAGCGCGGTCCGAAATGCCGGGGGCATCGACCATGGCTGGCCGATGGCGACGAAACTTGCGGAAAGGAGCAGTACGCTGTTCAGCGAGGTGCTTCCAATCTGTACTTTGCGGTGACGGAGTCAGCCCTGAGTATCCCGCCATGGTCAGACCGTCTTCAGGAGGCTCTGGGCGATTGGTGGAGTTCCCTCACAAACCTCGACGACCTGTCAAAGCTGGAGGAGTACATCGGCTTCCTTGCGAAGGGTGATCTGGCGAGCATTCTGAGGGAGCTGGAGATGTCGCCGGCGGAGCTGGCAGAGGCGATCCGGGCCCGACTCACGTCGTACGGACAGCTACGAACCGACGACTTGCGCCCAGCAGAATATCGACAGTTCGTCACCGAGCCTGGTCGCAGTCGGACCACCGACATCGACTTCGAAACCCGTCGAGAAGCTGTATCCCCCGAAATAGCTCCGTGGGTCTCCCGAGTGGTACGGGCTGTGCGCCTCCGCGAGGTCCGTGCCATCAAGGGGTTCACCCGGATCAATCCTCCCGGCGATCCGGACTCGCCCGAGGTGGCACGGCTTTCGAAGGAACCGCTTGAATGGCTTCCGGCGATCGAGGTTCGCGGCGAAGGGATCTTCCTCGCACTGAATGAGGAACGGCTGACGACTTGGGAAAGCCGACCGGATGTCATTGCACGCGTCTCCGAGTGCGAGAATCAACACCAGGCGGACTGGAAGGAACGCTACGGCGACGACTCGAAGCCACCTCAGGATATAACCCCGCGTTACATGCTCTGCCACACCCTCGCGCACGCGCTCATGCGCCAGCTTACGCTGGAGTGCGGATACTCCTCAGCGTCCCTCCAGGAGAGGATCTATGCCGGGACTGGCGATGAGAAGATGGCCGGGCTCCTGATCTATACCGCGACACCGGACTCGGACGGGACCCTCGGCGGCCTCGAACGGCAGGGCAAGGCGGGGCGTATCGAGGGCATCCTGCAACGTGCGATCGACTCCATCGAGTGGTGCTCGTCCGATCCGCTTTGCATCACGGACATGATGGGAGCGATCAACAGCTACTCGCATTCAGTGTGTCACGCCTGCTGTCTCGCTCCCGAGACATCATGCGAGGCCTTCAACAGCTTCCTCGACCGCGGGCTCCTGACCGGTGACGGGACGGGTTCTGGCCTCGGATACTTTGAAGACATGCTTAGGAGCAGCTGATGGCAATACTCTGGCCAAGGAAGCTGCCCCGTTCGGTACTGGATGATCCACGGCGCTGGGCGGAGGTTCGCGTGTATAACCGCCTCGCCGAGGTTCTCGCCGATACCTTTCATGTCTTCTACTCGAGTCCATGGCTGGGAACCGACAGGTTGGGAAACGAGAAGGATGGCGAATGCGACTTCCTGATCGCACATCCTGACCACGGTATCCTTGCGATCGAGGTCAAAGGGGGGAAAGAGATTTCCTTCGATCCGAAGGACGCTCAGTGGCGCAGCACGGATCACGGCAATTTCGTCCACAAGATCAAGGACCCGGTAGCGCAGGCCCGAGGCGCAAAGCATGAGATCCTCAACCACCTCAACAAGTCAGCCAGATGGCCCAGGCGCTTCATACATGCCGCTCATGGGGTGATTTTCCCGAGCGCTGGCTCGCCCCGTGGCAACCTCGGAGCTGATCGTCCGGCCCAGATTTTCTGCTGTTCACACCAGTTTCAGCAGGGGCTGGGCGAATGGGTCAACGACCGTCTGAAGGCAGGGCAACGGCCTGACAACTGCGAACCTCTTGGTCGTGACGGCATCGCGGCGCTGGAAAGACTACTGGCGCATCCCTTCACCCTTAGCTTCCGGATCGGCGCTGCTCTAGCGGAAGCCGACACGGAGTTCCGCGTCCTTGAACCATCCCAGTACCATGTCCTGGACGTCATCGCCGATATCCCGCGGGCGCTAATCCGGGGTGGAGCAGGGACCGGCAAGACTGTGGTTGCGATAGAGGAAGCGCTCAGGTCCGCCGCGGCCGGGCGGAAAACCCTCCTGACCTGTCACAGCCGCCCCCTGGCATCGAACCTCGAGCGAAAACTGAAAGACGTTGAAAACCTTACGGTTGCCGGATTTCACGCGCTGTGCGGACGCATCTCACGTCAGGCAGGTGTCCCGACGCCGTCCGACATCAGTGAGCAGAATCTCTACGAGAGTGCCCTTCCAAACGCGCTCTACTGCGCGATGGAGATCCAGCCTGCGCTCAAGTGGGACACGATCATTGTCGATGAAGGTCAGGACTTCCGAGCTGAATGGTGGATCGCGATCGATGCCTGCCTGAACAGCAATGGAAACCTCCGTGTTTTCATGGATAGCAATCAGAGAGTCTACGACAGCGCCGGAAATGGCGTTCATGATCTGAGCGTCGTTCCGGTTCGGCTTTCCCGAAATCTCCGCAACACGAAGAACATCCACAATGCCGCTTCGGTGCATTATTCGGGCCCCGAGATAATCGCCGACGGGCCCGACGGTCTCGAAGTCTCTTGGATCAACGCCGATAATCCTAGTTCGAAAGTCGAAGCCGCATACAGGGAGCTTCGACGGCTCGTATACAACGAGGAGGTGGCTCCTGGTGATATAGCAGTCCTTGTCAACGGGCCCGCAGCCCGAACAAGCTTTCTCGAAAAAAGCAGCGGGACAAACACTCCGCTTACAGATGCCGAAACCATGGCGCTCGAGGACGTGGTCGTGGATACCGTACGGCGGTTCAAGGGATTGGAACGATCGGCAATAATTCTCATTGTCAGCGGCGACGAAATGGAGCGTCGCGAACTTGCCTATGTCGCGTTCTCGAGAGCGCGGGCTTTTTTGTGCGTTGTCTGTTCCGAAGACGACGCGCGGTGGCTTTCAGAAAGGGAAAAACGCGACGATTGACGTGCCCCAAATCGGATAGAGATCCAGCTCCGCCCTGCCAATGCAAATAGGACATCAGGTGAGAGCTGACCAGCAGCGAACGCCCCCCACCGTCAGTCAACTATTCCATTCATGACTTGTACCCGGGTCTCCTTAATCGGCATCATTAGGGCAGAAAGCCAGCACACAGATATTGCAGTAGACAGTTGAGCAACAGGGATATGGAAGAGACCGTGCAGGTGGTGGCGTCTGGCCAGGTAATAGACCGCATCACGCGGCCTCTGCAGTTGTCGGGAAACACGCTGACTGTTGCCTATAGAAAACGGATGTGGCCCGTTACGGACAGCAGCATTCACATAGATGGGACGAGTGAGCCTCCTGCGACACCAGAGGACTCCCATCCCGATGCTTGGATGCAGCTGGTTGCACGATTGCTTCCCTACCCTCTGCCAACAGATCAAGGGGAATGCGCCGAACGACTGCGCACCGATTTCAGAGACCATCTTCCGGATAGCACTGTCCGCGCGATTTCCCTCCTCGCCTCGCTGGGGCATGAAACTGAAGCTCGCGAGCTGCTTGTGGACTTTCTGGAGCAGATTCGCCATCCCGAGCGCGTTAGAAGACTGGTGGATCTTCTATTGCTGTTCCGAAGGGCCTCTCCATCCTCCCCCTCCCCCGCCACAAATCTTGACCAGCCGGAAGCCGATCCCGAACGTCCTGCGGCTGCCCACAGGGCTGAGCTCGATGAGGATGAGCTGTTCGCGCTAACCTGGCAGCCGGAGCAGGAGAGCAAGATTCCGACGGTGGATGACGTCCCCCTGAGAACCGAAGCAAGATCCATCCAGGAGCACATTGGAGCTCATGCCATGGAGGAAGGCGGTCTAGTCATCGAGGGTCTTGATGAGATGCCGGACGAGCAGCACTGGGAGCTTTCCGCTTCGGTCTCAGCGCCATCGAAACGCTCAGCCAGCGTGGAAGACAATTTGCTGCTACAGAGGATCATGAGCCTCGGCAGTATGGCCCTAGATGTCCTCAGGTACTTCGCAGACAACCCAGGGGACAGAGCCACGCACGTTGAACAGGTACTGGGATACCCACTGCCGGTCGTCAACAGCCTGCTCAGCGGGAAGTTGAGCCAGTACCTGCAGAGAAGCCCTTCGGGAGGCTGGGCCTGCCAGAGCTGGGTACCGGATGTTCTTGCGACTCTGGACAGCGAGTCTTGATTACCTGTCATTTCGCTTGGCCATCTGCCCTATTCCGAACTCTCCAGCTGGCCAAGCAGGGCTGTGAGCGCGGCCTCCGGATGCTTCAGCTCGCACTCCCAGATGGTCAGTACCCGCCACCCCTTGCGGAGAAGCTCCTCTTGAGCCCGCCGGTCCCTCTCAACATTATCCTTCAGCTTCTGAGCCCAGAAATCGGCGCGGGTCTTGGGCAACGTGGCGAATCTGCATCCTTTGTGGTGGTGCCAGAAGCAGCCATGGATGAAAATACAGGTCCTGAAACGTGGCAGCACAATGTCTGGACACCCCGGAAGATCCTTGCGATGCAGCCTAAAACGATAACCACGGGCATGCAGAAACTTCCGCACCGTTATTTCCGGCTTGGTATCCCGGCCCCTGATGCCGGACATCATTCGGGATCGCGTCGCACTGTCGACGATATCCATTCATACCCTCTTTCAACAGCGTGAGCTCATGAATCGTAGTTATCCCATCCAGGTCGTTGATCTCTTTGCAGGACCAGGAGGACTTGGAGAGGGCTTTTCCTCGCACACGAGCGGCGGCGAAGGGACCTTCGAGATCAAGGTCTCGGCCGAGATGGAGACCTCTGCAAGATCCACCCTGCGCCTCAGGGCATTCTACAGACTCCTGAAGCGGGAGCTCCCGGAAGCGCTGGAGGACTACTACAACTTCTGCGAAACCGCAGACGTAACCGAACCGTACACGAACAGAAGCCTTGCACTATGGCGTCAGGCCGACAGCGAGGCCCAGTTACTCGAACTAGGTACTTCCGAAGGCAACGCCCGACTGGATGCCCTGCTTGAGACGCGACTTGACGCTTCCAAGCCTTGGGTGCTGATCGGCGGCCCTCCGTGCCAGGCCTATTCCGTGGTAGGGCGGGCAAGAAATCAGGCCAAGTCGGATTACCGCGCAGAGAATGATCACAGGCATTTCCTCTATCGGGAGTACCTGAGAATCATCCAAAAGAAACGCCCGGCAGTCTTTGTCATGGAGAACGTGAAAGGCATACTCTCGTCACGTGTTGGCGGCCAACAAATGTTCCCGAAGATCCTGAGTGATCTGGCAGACCCGGATGCCGCCTTTGGAGAAAGAGGCAACGGACCGAAATACCGGATCTGTTCACTCGTCGCCGACGACATCTATGAGAGCGGAGCTGATCCCGACAGCATCGAGCCTGCCAATTACATCATTCACGCCGAAAGGTATGGCGTGCCCCAGGCCAGACATCGAGTGATCCTGCTGGGAGTGTCCGAGGAGTATCTGGGAGCCCTCGGGGACCACAAGCTCACACCGTCGTCCGGCCCGAGCATCGAACAGGTTATTGGCAATCTCCCACCACTGCGCAGCACCCTGACACGACAGGCAGACTCCCCTGATCTATGGAGTGACGTAGTCCGCCAACACCTCGGGGAGCTGGCCCATGCCTGCAGAGAGCAGGCTACAACCGATGCCGACAGGATAATGCTGGCCAGCCATCTGGGGATCCTGGCGAAGACTTTCAGCAGAAAGGCAGATAACAACGGCGGACTTCGCGTCCTGAAAAAGAGCGAATGGAGTGGAGAGACCGGCACCCATCTCGACGAGTGGCTACCAGACAATCGACTGAGGTACTGGCTCAACCATGAGGCCAGAGGCCACATGAGTTCCGACCTTAGGCGATATGTATATGCCGCAGTTTTTGCCGATGTAAGGAAGGGCTCACCCAAAGGGCATCAGGACTTCGACCTTCCCGGTCTGGAGCCCGATCACAAGAACTGGAAGAGCGGGAAGTTCAGTGACCGCTTCCGCGTACAGCGAGCCGGAATTCCGTCCACAACCATTACCAGCCACATCGCAAAGGACGGGCACTACTTCATCCACTACGACCCGACTCAGTGTCGCAGCCTGACAGTCCGTGAGGCAGCAAGACTACAGACCTTCCCGGACAATTATTTCTTCCTCGGAAACCGGACGCAGCAGTTCCACCAAGTGGGCAATGCCGTACCTCCTCTGCTGGCCAGAAAGATTGCCGATGTAGTGGCAAGGATTATCGGAGGGGGTAAATCCGCGGGTCAGCCCACAAGGCTTTCGGCGCGTCAATTCAGCATGTTCGAGCTGGAGAGCTAAGTTGACGTCATCGCCATTCAGGAGCAGGAACGCTCCTCCCAGAGCAAGCGCAATGGTGGAGGCCCTGCGTGGGCTGGGATACAACGCTCAAACCGCGCTCGCCGACATCATTGACAACAGTATTGCCGCAGGGGCCAACGAGGTTCGACTGGAATTCCTGTGGGCTGAGGAACAGAGTCGTATCCTGTGTCTGGACAACGGCCGAGGAATGTCCGCCGCGGAACTGGACAGAGCCATGAGACTGGGAGAACGGAGTCCGCTGGAGGAGCGTGCCGCCGCGGATCTGGGACGTTTCGGGCTGGGACTCAAGACTGCCTCATTCTCACAGTGTCGAAGGCTGACAGTCGCAACCGTGGGAGCAGATGACTTACAGTCCCTGCGATGGGACCTCGACTTTCTGGCAAACAGTCCCGACAACGGCTGGCATCTGCTGGAAGGCGCCCACCCGGGTTCGGAAGATTTTTTCGACAGACTATCCCCCGAGCAGTCCGGCACCCTTGTCCTATGGGAGGAACTGGACCGGATCGTAACGCCGGGAAGTACCTCCAGGGACTTTCTCAATCTTGCGGTCAGGGTGGAACAGCATTTGGGCATGGTGTTCCACCGGTATCTCGAAGGAACCAGGCCACGTCTTCGTATCCTGCTGAATGGACATCCCGTCAAGCCGTGGGATCCCTTCATGACAGATCATCCTGCGAAACCCTACAACCCTCCGACCTTCAGACACCCCACCTGTCGCGGCGTTGAGGCCGAATGCCATGTGCTTCCGCACAAGGACAGATTAAGCGAAGCGGAGTTCGAGCGCCTGGCCGGTCCGGAAGGATGGACCGCTCAACAGGGTTTCTATGTCTACCGCAACGAACGCCTTCTTGTTGCGGGCAGCTGGCTGGGGCTCGGCTCGGGCAGATCTTGGACGAAGGATGAGGCACATCGACTTGCCCGAATCCGACTGGACATTCCCAACTCTGCAGATGCCGACTGGAAGATCGATATTCGCAAGTCCACTGCCAGACCGCCGGTGTATCTCCGTACCTGGCTGACAACCCTGGCGGAGGAGACTCGTTCCAGGGCACGGCGCGCCTTTGCACATCGAGGCAAACCCATACTGATGGGCAATCGGCAGATAGTTGAGGCTTGGAAGGTGGAGAACCTTGCGAAAGGTATTCGCTATCGGATCGACAGCGAGCACCCGGCGATAAGAGCCGTCCTCGATGACGCAGGAACTCTACTGCCCCAGATCAAGGCCATGATGCGGGTGATCGAGGAGACCGTGCCGGTACAGCGGATCTGGATAGACACGGCAGAGAACCAGGACACACCCTGCACCGGATTCGACCAGGTTCCATCCGAAGAAGTCTCCGAAATTCTCAAAGTCATGTATCGCAACCTTGTCGAGAAGAAGGGCTATTCAAGCGCTTCCGCCAAGGAGCAGCTGCGCATAACAGAACCCTTCCATGCCTTCCCCGCGCTGGTGGACGCCCTACCCGACACCCTTTAAGGAGCTTTGCCTCATATGTCCGAGGAAAATAAATGGAGCGTGATCAAGTTCGTCCAGGAATTGTTGCTGGACGAGCAGGACAAGTCGGTCATCACCCCCGCCCTGATCGCCCAGAAGATCGACATGGTACTGAAGATCATGCCGAAGAAAGCCGACGGCCTTGATCGGGGCGCAGTGATCGAGGAACTCATCCGGCGCTTCAGCATATGGGTCGGAGATGAGGCGTCTCTGATCAACATGGAAGGACACATCCCATGGTTGACCAGCGAACGTAAACAGAACTGGCGATACTGGCAACGCTATCGTGAACTGCAGGAAAGAAAGCTTCCCTGGAAGGCCGTCGAGGCCCTCGACAGAACTACCGACAGTACCCTCTCGATGCTCGAGGATCCTCTGCGAGAAGGTGCATGGGACAGGCGCGGTATGGTGGTAGGGCATGTCCAGTCAGGCAAGACCGCGAACTATACGGGCCTGATCTGCAAGGCTGCCGATGCCGGCTACAAAATCATCATCGTGCTGGCAGGACTGCACAACAATCTCCGCTCACAGACCCAGATGCGACTGGACGAGGGATTTCTCGGCTACGAAACCAGCGCTGTAGCGGGAAAAGGCCAACGCCCGATTGGCGTGGGCCTGATTGATGGATCCCACGACCTGCGGCCCCAGTACGTGACGAACAGGACGGAAACCGGCGACTTCAATATTCGATTCGTCAGGAACTTGGGGATTGCGCCGGAAAGCAAGCCCTGGCTGTTCGTTGTCAAGAAGAACAAGGCGGTTCTGGCTCGACTGCTAAGTTGGATTCACAGGCATGTAGCCAACACCACGGATCCGGATACCGGACGCAAACTGGTCACCCACCTTCCCCTGCTAATCATTGATGACGAGGCAGACCACGCATCGGTAGACACTGGCGAAGAAGTAGTTGATGCCTACGGTAACCCCGACCCTGAACACGAGCCAACCGCCATCAACGGACTCATTCGCCGGATATTGCACTCATTCTCTCGAAAGGCCTATGTGGGCTACACCGCTACGCCATTCGCCAACATCTACATACACGAACGGGGCGAAACGACGCGGGAAGGCCCGGATCTGTTTCCGGCTGCTTTTATCACCAATTTGGCGGCGCCATCCAACTACGTTGGTCCGGCAAGAGTCTTCGGACTGGAAGCAGAAAATGGGCGAGTCGGAGATCTGGACCTCGTCCGAATCGTGTCGGACCACTGTTCAGAGGATGGCAAGAAGGGCTGGATGCCAGTCGGCCACAAAAGCACCTATACCCCGCCAGAGGAAATGCCGGCATCCCTGATCGAGGCGATCCATGCCTTCGTCCTCGCATGCGCCTTTCGGCAATTGCGGGGACAGGGTGCAGACCACTGTTCGATGCTCGTTCACGTCACACGCTTCAACCTGGTGCAACAGCATGTACACCGGCAGGTTGAAGATCATGTTCTTCATCTCAAGCATTGCCTCACATTCCGTATCAATCACGAAGCCACTCTCTGCGAGTTGCGCCGTCTCTGGGATAACGACTTCCTGACGACCAGTCAGCGAGTGGCAGAGCAAACGGCCGAGGATCAGTATCGCAACGCGCCCAACTGGGAGGATATCGAGGCACTGCTACCTGAGATTCTTGATCAGATTGACGTGCGGATGATCAACGGCACCGCCAAGGACGCTCTGGACTATGCAGACAGCGTGACAGGGCTCAAGGTCATTGCGATCGGGGGTGACAAGCTCGCCAGGGGGCTGACCCTCGAGGGTCTGTGCGTCAGCTACTTCCTGCGTGCCTCCAAGATGTACGACACGCTTATGCAGATGGGGCGGTGGTTCGGATACCGTCCGGGATATCTGGATCTGTGTCGTCTGTACACTACCGAAGATCTGGTCGAGTGGTTCGAGCACATAACGGATGCAGCCGAAGAACTGCGTGCCGAATTCGACTACATGATCGATAGCGGCCAGATTCCTCGTGACTACGGTCTCAAGGTCAAGTCCCATCCAGTGTTGATGGTTACCTCACCATTGAAGATGAGGGCGGCCAAGACACTGTATCTTTCCTTCAGCGGAGAGGTAGTCGAAACGGTCAGCTTCTACAGGGATGAGGACAAGCTCGAATCCAACCTCAAGGCTTTCAGGGAGTTCGTTCAGACCATGGGGACGCCCTCCCCAATTCCCTCACGCCAGCGCAATGCTCGAAAGGACAGCTGGAATGGCGCCAACTGGACCAAAGTCCCTGCCCAGCCTGTAATCGAGTTCCTTCGGGGCTACCAGACCCACCCGGACTCCAGAAAGGTTCGCGGGAACATGCTGGCGGACTTCATCGAGAAAATGAATCAGTCCAAGGAGCTCACCTCTTGGACCGTAGCCGTCATCGGCGGCGGGGTCGCTTCCCGAACGGAAGATATTTCCGGCATCCAGGTGCCTCGGATGAAACGGAAAAACAAGTCGCTGGATAGCGATGATAAGTACTCTATCGGCCGCCTGCTGTCTCCCCAGGACGAAGCACTGGACCTCGACGAGAGAGCATGGAGTGCAGCGCTCGAACTGACCCGGCGCGCCTGGAAACCCGATCCGGCGCGAGCACGGAATCGGGAGCTGCCTGATATTCCCAGTGGCCCGTTCATTCGACGTGTTCGCGGGCTGGGAGCCGATGGAATAGAGCCTCACCCCGAGCGCGGGCTGCTTCTGATTTCCCTTCTGGATCCCAAAGACTCGGACATCAAGGATGTCCAGCTCCCTGTCGTAGCCTTTGCTATTAGCTTCCCCGCCAGCAACACGGCCAAATCAGTGCCCTACATGGCCACCAACATTCTCTGGGAGCAGCAGTATGGCGGCAGTGAGTAACAGCGAGATCCTGAGTACCTGGCGAGCTCTTGCCGGCAATCTCGGTACGCCGGGCTGGAGATCCATCGACCTGCTTAAGGCCGGCAGCTGCCGGGTAAAACTGGCCAGACATTCGCCTGGCAACGAGGAAGCCATTCTGGTCGGGTTTTCCAGCACCCGATTGGCTCCGGCTTCACAGCTGCCGCAGGGACAGGGATTCCGGATGGAGCGGGCCTCTTTGGGCGAGGCAGGTGCCCCGCAACAATGGCTGGCGCTTGTCAGACAGCCAGCCGGCAGTCTTGAGCTGTTTGCCGCCGTGGTCGCCGATGTAGCGGCACTATTGAACACTCCAGGCGAACCACCAGAAGAGCTGCTGTATCAGCGCCTGCTCGGCAGGGTCCGCGGCTGGCAGGAATTCATGCACAGGGGCCGTGAGGGCCTGGGCAGAGAAGCCGAGCAGGGTCTGGCAGGTGAACTGTGTTTTCTTCGGGAAGTGGTCAACGCTGGCGTGCTGCAGTACTCAGCAGCCAATGCATGGAAAGGGCCTCTCGACGGATTGCACGATTTCCTGCTCGGATCGGGTGCCATAGAAGTGAAATCCACGTTGGCGACAGATGGTTTTCCCGTCCGTATCGTCTCGCTGGATCAGCTTGATGATTCTCAGGCCGCCCCCCTGTTTCTGGCAGCACTGCGGCTGGCAACAGACGACGTGGGTCTGACCCTGCCCGAACATGTTGCCGACATTCGCAACCGCCTTTCTGTTGATCCTGCGGCCCTGGCGATTTTTGAAAGCGCCCTGCATGAGGCAGGGTACTTGGACATGCATGCGGAAGCATACAGCCGGCGCTTCTCCGTCAGCGAGCTTCGGATCCTGCTAGTGGACTCCGAATTCCCCAGGCTGATCCCCTTCAATGTGCCGGCAGCGGTCCGCTGGGCACAATACGAACTTGACCTGTCATTGCTAACGGCTGACAGCCTGCAACTGGCAGAGGTTCTTCAGAAACTTGGAGTGATTTGATGGAGCTGGTCGATTTTCTGCGTGAAACACAGGACGCAATTCGGGAAGAGCTTGGCAAGGATCTCGCGCCGGGCAAGGTTCCCGTTTCCGCAGAGGAGCTCTTCACCGAGCAGGTGATGAACCACATGGCCGAGCAGGGCATCACCTTCGATACCAACGTCTGCCATTACGAGGCCAAGGTCAGTACTTTCAAGGTGAAGATCAGCGGCTATTCGGTTTCCGACACCACGGACGAGAATGGCTTCCCGGATCGACTGGATCTCTTCGTCAGCCTATATAAGGGGCTTGACGACATCGAGGCTCTCCCCGACCAGGAAGTGAGCCGCGCTGCCACTCAAGGCCTCCAGTTCCTGAGACTCTGCGCTAGAACCCAGCTCTCAAGGAAACTCGACGAGACCAATAACGTGTATGCCCTAGTCACTGAGGTCGAACGAATTTTCGGCAACTTGGACAGCATCAGGGTGTTCGTGATTACCGACGCCCGGGTCAAGACCAGGGACTACGCCCCTCAGGACGTTGAGGGAAAACAGGTCCGAGTCGAGGTCATGGACATCCAGAGACTGTTCAACCACTTGCAGCAGGGACGTCCCCGTGACGAGCTGGTGGTCAACTTCCATGACCTCTGCGGTTCGGCCTTGCCGAGCGTATGGGTTCCCGGATCGGATGAAGACGAATACGACTACGCGCTGACGGCCGTGCCCGGAAATGCCCTACGCGCACTTTACGAGAAGTATGGCCCCCGCATACTGGAGGCCAACGTCCGGTCCTTCCTCGGGGTGAACAGCAAGGGCGTGAACAAGGGAATTCGCGACACCCTGCGCGACACACCTGAGCGCTTCATGGCCTACAACAACGGTATTGTAGTCGTGGCCGATGCAGCAAAACTGGATCGTACACGGGATGGCTCCCTCGGCATCCTCTGGTTGCAGGGTATGCAGATTGTCAATGGAGGACAGACAACGGCATCCCTCTACTTCGCCAAGAAAAAGCAGGCGGACATCAATCTGGACAATGTCCGGGTTCCGGCGAAGATCATCGTGCTTAAAAGTGGTAGCTCGGACGCCGAGGAACTGATCTCGAATATTTCCCGCTATGCAAACAGCCAGAACGTCGTCAAACAGTCCGACCTGTCCGCGAACAAGCCATTCCACCGCGAACTCGAAAAGCTCTCAATGCGAACCTACTGCCCCGATGGGGTCGGCCGATGGTTCTACGAGCGCTCTGCAGGCAGTTACAAGGTGATGCTGGAAAAGGATGCAGCGACAGTCGCCCAGAAGAAGAAACTCCAGTCGGAAATTCCACCTGCCCGCAAGCTTACCAAGCCTGACTTGGCAAAATTCCTGTTTGCTTGGGACCAGAAACCGCATCTCGTAAGCCTTGGCAGCCAGAAAAACTTCCAAGCCTTCATGGACGAACTTGCAGAGCGAGAAGAGGCCGGCGAGAATGTGATTCCGGATGCTGACCAATACAGGGAAATGATCGCAAAGGCCATTATCTTCAAGTCCGCACATAGAACAATCCGCCCTCTCTTCCCTGCCTTCCAGGCCAATATCACTGCCTATACCGTTTCCATCTTGGCTCTCCAGTTAGGTGGGCGATTTAGTTTCGAGAAAGTCTGGCAGGAACAGGCTATATCGCTGCAGCTGCAGAAGCAGATAGCTATATGGGCACGTGAAGTGGATACAGTTCTGAGCGAGGGAGCAGGCGGAAGAATGATCTCCGAGTGGGCCAAAAAACAAGAGTGCTGGTGGCAGGTAAGAGATGCCCGCTACTCCGAAGCTCAGACAAACATTCCGGAACACTCTATTTCAGTTCCTCTTAAATAAGGAAAGATAGAAGCTATAACCTGAAGACAAACGCCGCATCTAACCATATGCTTATTTTACTGCACAGCCTCGAAGGAACCACCTGATGAAGTTCGAAGCATTGGACATTAAACGCGAGGACGGAGCAACCTGCCACCTGATAAAGTCCTCACTAAGCGAGTACCTATCCTCGCTGCCAGAAGATTACGCCTCCTATGATGTCCAGCGCGCCATTGTCGGAAACTCATACTTAGACAAACTGGTACTTACCATCCTAAACAAGAGGCACATTCCTTCCATAACATTAGTACTGGAAGATGGTACAGACCTGCAAACCGGAAATATTGAAAACTTCAAAATACTTGATGGATTACAGCGCACCCACAGGCTAAAAATAATAAATGATACGAAAGATTTGTTACTTCAAAAAATCTCCCTAGACCCTGATCAACTCTCCGAATTTCAGCTAAAAAGAAAGTACCGAAACGAGCTTGTCTCGATCGGATCATCTAGCTACATATTAATTGAGCTAAAGCGATTTCATGATCTTTACGGCAGTGCAGCCCTAGAAAACTGCTTTACTGAAAATTACCAGTGGTTTGAAGCCTGGAGTGGGCTTAGCGCAAGCGAACAAGTGCAGAAAATGCTTTTACTGAATGCCGGGCACAAGCCAGTAAACATACGACATCAGCTAGAGCTGCTTTTTAACAACACCTACTCCATGCTTACCGAAGTCAAGACTGGGCATATAAAAATCTCCAGAGAAAAAGAAATATCTTCAGCATCTCACAGCAAACAAAGAAATGTAGGAGAGTTCCACTTCTCGCATTTGATTTCCTCCATGATTTCTTATTCCGAAGGAAAACCCATATCTACAAATTCAAACTTTATTGAAAGCATTCAAAACGACAAAGAAAAATACTCAGAGCTAACAGAGGCATTTACTTATGAGTTCTTAGAGTCATTTGTGCGCGCCCTATACGAAATCGACTCTGCGGCAGAGAAGAATTTTGGATATGAAGGCGTGCAATGGATGGGGCGCGACACTTCTCTGAGCGGCATGTTTGCAGCTCTTGGCGCTAAATCCGAAACTCCTGAGCAATTCATCACTATATGCAAGCAGCTTGTACAAAACTTCCGAAATTGCGATATCCCTAACTATGAAGCAGCCCGAAAGAACATAGACCTAGCAAAGATCAATATCGGCGCTGTTAGCAAGAGAGTGATATTCAAGTCCTTCACAAGCCTGATTGAAGGCAATTTTTCCACGCCTATCAATTGGCATTCTGCTTTTGATGGGGTATATGCATGAGAAAGATTGACGCTGTATTTTCTCTGCTAATTTCGGAGACAAAAAGAATATATGAAGAACCCAATGAACCCTATTGGGAAAGCTTAGGCGAAACCGAAAAAAATCAATTCGACGCAATCTGCGACCAGCTAACGCAGATTAATTCATCGCTTGAGGATAGCCGTAACAATTTCTCCTCGACATATGATTTCCAGGAACTAAAATCTACACTTGAAGAATTTCATCGCATATTTCCCGACCACCCAGATTTCAATTTTAATAAATTAATATATCAAATCATCATCTCAGAAAAAATATGTACTTCGGTTGGAACAATCCCCGACGAAGACGTTACCGCTGTTTTTGATTTTTTTTCATGCTCACTAGCGTTCCCCGCTACAGCTTTTGTCTCAAACATCAACACCCTTAGCAGCAATCTTGCCTGGTTTAACCCAAGCCATCGAGAATCCTTGGACGCCCTATCTTCTTACGTAACCGATGTGGAGCTCTGGTATTACCTTGCTTGCATTTCTGAAAGAATAGACTTTTCACTTTCTACAGAAATATTAGTTTGCCCATTGCCGTGCCTGACTGCGAAGGGCAACGCAATTTCACTACTAAAGATATACATGCTGACAGAAGGCAAGAAAACTACCAAAACCATCGAATACTTGGCCGCACCAAAGAATTCTTCCATCAACAGCTACGACCCCCAGCTCAACTATGCGCAATTTAGTGAAGTCGTGCAAATCATGGGCGAATACGTTGACCGAAAAGACGTCCTCTCAAAGTATCTTTCGATTTATCACGTAATCGAGAACTTCATGTTCAAGTACCCAATAGTAAAACTAGAGCGCTCAAGAAATGGCGCAATGTTTTCTATACGAGAGTTCAAAAGCCTCTATAAGGCCGTAGAAACCAATGAACTGGATGCAGTGAAGTCTTTAATGAGGGCATCGTTCCCGCTTCAATTTAGCGCCTCCTCCATAGGGAATGAAGTCCATTCATTATGGCAAGCGTTTCTTGCCAGACACGCAGCTAAACTAGTCGACATCGATGAATTCCTAAATAAACTTGACGTCTCTAGGAATTCCGCCACAGAAATCAATTCATTCACAAATTTCTTCTCAACCGTCCTCTATCGTATTAGATGCTCAATCGTACACAACAAAGAAACGGAGTACCACATATCCAGTGAAAATTACACTGATGGCTGCCGCTTGGTTCTGGAGGACTTTTACTTGCCTGCGATGGAGGAATTAGTTTTCCTACTGCTTGCCAAAGAAAATAGCGTTGTTTGGTACAGGTCCGATTCTATTGCATTGTGGAATAGAACTGTATAATCAAAACGTGACGACCTCTTCAGCATTTTTCATCGACATCCATCGAAGCCAACCCCGAAGAGCTATAGGGGTGATAACCCTATAGCTCTTCGAGGAAGGAAAATACCGACCAAAAAGTCGACTACCATCTCTGAACAGCGCAGCCTTGACTGAAGGCCGTAGCCGAAATCCCGCTCCGGACAACTTAAACACACTTCGTCTAATGCAGGTAAGGCTTTCTTACGTATTTTGTTGAGTAGATCTTTCCGCCCAATCCTTCCCGCTTGGTAACCGTCAGTAAGCGAACGGGCATTACACCTTGCCGGCGGATACCCAGTTGTGCGGCAGCAGCTCGGCTAGAGCGCTGGCCTTCTGCGTCGGCAGTCGTGTCAGCACATCCTTGAGATAGGCATAGGGATCATGCCCATTCATGCGCGCCGACTGGATCAGGCTCATGATTGCCGCCGCCCGTTTGCCGCTGCGTAGCGACCCGGCAAACAACCAGTTCGAGCGTCCAAGGGCCCACGGCCGGATCTGGTTCTCGACCGGGTTATTGTCGATGGGCACAGCACCATCCTCGACATAGCGAGTCAGTGCCTGCCAGCGTTTGAGGCTGTAATCCAAGGCTTTCGCCGTGGCTGAGCCGTTGGGCACCCGATCACGCTGGGCCAGCATCCAGGCATGCAGCGCGTCGAGGATCGGTGAAGCCTGTTCCTGCCGTATTCGCCCGCGTTCTTCATCGCTCATGTCGCGCACTTGGCGTTCGACTTCGTACAGCCCAGCGATAGAGTGCAGCGCCTGTTCGGCCAGTTGGCTTTTGTTCGCCGCGTGCAGATCGAAAAACTTGCGGCGGGCGTGGGCCATGCAGCCGATTTCGGTGATGCCTTGCTCGAAACCGGCCTTGTAGCCAGCGAAGTCGTCGCAGACCAGCTTGCCATTCCACTGGCCAAGAAAATTGCGCGCATGCTCGCCGGCACGGCTGGGGCTGAAGTCGTAGACCACGGCCTTCAGATCGGCGAAGGGCGTGGTGCTGTAGGCCCAGACGTAAGCCCGATGGGTTTTCTTTTCGCCCGGCGCGAGCATTTGCACCGGGGTTTCGTCAGCGTGGATCACGCGTTGGCCCAGCACGGCTTCGCGCAGCGCATCGACCAGCGGCTGGAGCTGCACGCCGGTTTGCCCGACCCACTGCGCCAGCGTCGAACGAGCGATAGCCAGGCCGGCACGGCCGAAGATCTTTTCCTGCCGGTACAGCGGCAGGTGGTCGGCGAATTTGGCCACCATCACGTGCGCCAACAGGCCGGCGGTGGGGATACCCTTGTCGATCACCTGCGCCGGCACCGGCGCCTGGATCAGCGTTTCGCACTGGCGGCAGGCCCATTTCCCACGCACATGCTGCTCGACGGTGAACACGCCCGGCGTGTAATCCAGCTTTTCGCTGACGTCTTCACCCACGCGTTGCAGCTGGCAGCCGCAGGCGCACTGGGTGTTCTCCGGTTCGTGATGGATCACGGTGCGCGGGAGTTGCGGTGGCAGCGGTGCACGCTTGGGCTGCTGGCGTGCTTCGGCCGGCGCAGCCGGCGGATTGACCGCTTTCAGCTCCGCCTCGATGGCCACGATGTCGGTGTCGAGCAGGTCATCCAGCAGGCGGCCCTGGTCAGGGCTCAGTTGCTCGCTGCGCTTGGCAAACTTGTGCCGCTTGAGGATGGCGATTTCGTGGGTGAGGTTCTCGATAACCGTTTGGTCGCGGTGGATCTTCTTGCCCATCAGGTCGACCTGCGTGAGCAACTGCGCGGCCAGTGCGCGCAGCTGGTCAGGTGTCAGTTGGTCGAGATTGGGCGAGGCAGTCATGCCGCTGATTGTGCCAGAGCAGGCGGTCAGCGGAGATAAACCGATGGGCTAATGGCAGGTGCTACAGCACTGTGATCGCGCCGGCGGCACCGACCCGCTGCCAGGGTAGACCCAGTACCAAAGCCTGAAGTTGCTCGGTGTCGAGTTCGACTTCCGAGCCGTGCCGGATGCCTGGCCAGTGAAACTTGCCCTGGTGCAAGCGCCGCGCGGCCAGCCAGATACCCACACCGTCATGCACCAGGACTTTCATGCGGTTGGCGCGGCGATTGGCGAAGAGATAGGCACAGTGCGGCTTCGCCGCACCGAACACGGCCACCACACGGGCCAACGCGGTGTCGGTACCGGCGCGCATGTCCATCGGTTCGGTGGCGAGCCAGATGGTATCGATGCGGATCACGGGGTGAGCCCACGCACAAAGCGGGCGCAGCCTTCAGGATCGGAGGCTGGCCATTTCACCGTGACCGCTTGCTCGCCAAGGGACAACTCAATGATTGCGAACGCCTCAGTTGTTCGTTTAGGCGTGGCCCTCAATGGAACGAACGCCGGCAACGCCGCTGGTGGCTGATCTCGGTAAAGCGGCAGCCACTTGCGAATGACGTTGGCGTTGATGCCGTGGCTGATGGCAACGCTGGAGACGGTCGCACCAGGTTGCAGGCACTCCTGAACAACCTGGGCCTTGAACGGTTTGGGGTAAGAGCTTCGTTGGCGCATGGAAATCCCGGCGATAAGGGCTATCGCGTCCGCTTAAAAATACGCGGACACCATCGCCCTTAATGCGGGAGTTCGGAAGGTGACTTGGCTGGACGCTTACAACCGTCATCCCCATGGTAGGCTCCTACTGAGCATGGAAATAAGACACCACCACTGGAGTTCTGACGGCCACAAACAAAAAACCCGGCGCTTGGCCGGGTTTCTGTTCATTGTGTGGAAATCATCCTGCCTAAACCGGCACAGGGGCGTCAAGCATACTTCGAGATGAAGCGGGCCGAACCAACACAAGTTCATCCTCGGAAACCCCATCCTTCAAATAGAGTTCTGGAATTCTGGCCTCATCAAAGTCCTCCATCATCAAAACGGCTTTAGCCTGGTCAAATGCCCTAGGAATGGAGTGGCCGAAGCCGATCGCTGAGTAGAACTGTGACGCGAATATTCGTGCAGCCCTATCATCCACTTCATCGTTCATTCCGATAGCTGCGTTTACGTACTTGACGCATTCCTGAGCTTGGTTGTACGAGAAGCAGGTATTGAAGAACACCAGCTTTACACTGTCTGAGGCAACAGAAATCGTGTGAACGATTGCCTCCTTGCGAACGTGCTTTGGTTGGCCTTGGTCGTCCTGCAGAACCAGTTCGTCGCCCGGCGACCCGTGCCCGCTGAAGTGGACAACGGTGGGGCTTAACTCGTTAATCGCCTGAAGGATATCCATTGGCCTCACAGCCCAGCGAGATGCGAACTGCACGCTGTCTCGATGCTCAGACGCCCTGATCTTTTCACCGATCGACCGGGCCTCCTCATCCAAGGCGAGCTTGGTAGCTGACGCGCTACCAGGGTCTGCCGCAAAAAAAGCGACCACGATTTCCTCTGGCAACGCCATTAGAACCTCGATTTGCGATGCTGCTTCCGCATGCAGACGTTCATGCCGCGAGAGATCGGCGTGGATATTTCGCATGTGCCGCTCATGTTCACGGTCAGTGCGCTGCTGCTCCGCCAGCCTCTTCTTTCGCTCGCGAGTCAGTTCCTGATCCAGCCTGCCCTGTGCGGTAACGAGCTTCTTCTGTTCATCGGCGATCTTTTTTTCGATCCTGCCGATTTCCTGCTGCGCCTTAGCTTCATCCGCGGCATAGCGTTGAGCGTCCTTCAGCTTCGAGTTGATCGTGGAAATGCTCTTTGACCGATTCGCGGCCATGCTCGCTTCCAGAGAACGCTTGTTGGCCTGTGCCGCCTTCTCAGCAGCCCTACCTTTTTCCTGCTGTAGCTTGGCAATATTATTCTGATGCTGGACTACTTGTCTGCGGTAAGAGTCAACGCTCATGGGGGTACTCCTTGGCAATAGGCTCGATCCTATCAACGGGCGCCCGTGATTTCATGCTGTAATGATCAAACCACGCCCCCCGGAACCTGTGCCACCTGCGCCAACGCCTGCGCTGAATCTTCAGCCTCGTTGTAGCGGAATACGGGGGTCTTCCGGATCCACTCGATACCACCAACCCCTCCCGTCCTCCGTCCGACGGCTCTCTAGGGCTGTGCCGCTTCGTTCGAGCAATTCCTTGGGCAACAGCACGGAAATATCCTGGATGGTGTCTACTGATGAAACAATTTCATTAAGCTTCATACTTATTCAGCTGTTTTTTTCATGCTGCCAAGAAGCCCGCGCAGCGCGGGCATTTAGTAGCGGGACTGAGCGCGTGGGACTCCATGAAGGTTTCCCTTCCCCGGTGCAAGAGACTCGGACGTGGCAGGCCTCACTTCCTTTGCCGACGTTATTCGTTGATGGCCAGGCGCGCCACGTTGCCCCAATGCTCCCTGCGCCTTGAAAGTCCCGCTAGCACTCTTCCAATTGGCCGTCGCTTCCAGTGCCGGCTGCTGCCGTTCATTCAGCCGTGGTCCCGTGGCTGTTTCGCAGATAGTCGACGAAGATCCCTCCTAGCCCACCTCACTACGCCACAGTGGATTGCCTTCTCGAAACCCGCAGGCTAGAGTGCCTCCGTCGTGGTAAATCCCACGACCGGGCGTCAGAACCCGATTAATCGAGGGCGCGGTTGCGTCATATCTTAGCGGCAGCACGTATGTGCATCGTGATCGCTTTTTTATGGTGAACCGTGCGGGGCAGGCTTTTGCCTGGCCGGTTTCCTCGGTTACCGGATTCTGACCCCCGTACGGTTCGCCACCCTACTGCGTCAGAACGGTTGGTGGCGGCTCCTTAATCAAACCGAGGAGCATAAGGAAAATGCGCTACCTCCTTTTTACCCGAGAGCTCCGCCTTGGGATTTTGGTCTTGTTCACCTCTGTTCAGGAGGTGCGCCATGGCTGAGTTCGAAACCTGCGTTGTTCCCTTCCCGCGGCGGCCAAGTCCGCTACATGAATCCGGGCGCTCTCCCCTCCCCACCGAGGCTGCGGTCGAATTGCGCGCAACCATGCTCGGCAATCTGCTGGATCAAATTGCCGGGCCGAATGGATTCCAGCCGGAAAACCTTCGCCTACGGCTTACAGCCTACTCGGCCCAGGATCTGCTCGACGAGATGGTTGTGCTGTTCCGTCGTGCCCTTTCTGAAGCACGAGGAGGTGCTCGATGAGCAAAGGCATCATGACTTGGCTTCCACCTCACGATGGGCATCCAGGCATGGAGATCATCTGGGCCGAAGACTGCCGACAGGCATTCAATCAAGGCGTGGGGCTGGCCCAGACTTGGCTCGACAACGCCCGAAGCGGCTGGCTTTGGGCGATTATGATTGCCGAGCGTGATCTCTTACCCTGCGCGATGGAAAGGCGTGCCTTCGAGGTCGGTTTCCTGAGCCGCATTCAGCAGCGGCTGAGTTCGCTGCAGCGCAATGAGCAGCGGATCAGGGATCTGCCGTTGACGCTGTAGGCTAGAAACTCGAGCCGGTTCAGCCGGCTCGAGCTTTCTGCCTAGCGATGGAGTTTCTTGGAGACGCCCATTTCCTCTCCGGCCCCTTGGGCCTGCGCGCTTCGCTTGCCGTCCGTGCTGCATGAAAGTCCGGAGGGCGGTCTTGCTGTTTCCCTTCACCCTATCACGGCGTTCTCGCCGTCAAGGGCTGCGCGTGCGGAGCACGCTTGCGGCCAAGCCGGCTTTCGCCCCCTGACTGCTGCGCTGCGTCGTGCTGGTCCGGAATCGGGCAATTCCGCCCGAGCAACCGGAGAACGACCATGTCGCAACCTGTCCCAGCTATCGCTGCTACCCTGCTCGTGCGTGACGACCAAGGCTGCTATCTGCCGGCATCTGCCGATCAGATCCTCGAAGCCGCGCGCCAGGCCATCGATTGCAAGCTGCAGCGTGGTGCCAGCTTCACTTCGCCGGATGTGGTCAAGGACTACCTTCGCGCCAAGCTGGCCGGCTACGAGCGCGAGGTGTTCGCAGTATTGTTCCTAGATGCCAAGCATCGATTGATCCAGTACGTCGAGCTTTTCCAGGGCACTATCGACAGCACAGCGGTCTATCCACGTGAGGTCGTCAAGGCAGCTCTGCGTCTGAATGCAGCCGCGGCGATCATCGCTCACAACCATCCCAGCGGTAATCCAGAGCCCAGCGAAGCGGACAAGTCCATCACCCGGCGCATCAAGGAAGCCCTGGCGCTGGTGGATGTGCGTACGCTGGACCACATCATCATCGCAGGAAGCCAATCAGTCTCCTTCGCGGAGCATGGGCTCATCTGAGCCAAGGGGGCCTTGCCCCCTTTTTTGCAAGGCGGGGATCAGTTGATGACTTCGGGCGCGGCTTCTTCGCGTGCGGCAAGGCTCACGCTCCAGTGGCCACCGTTTTCTTGGACGAGCTGTAGCAGGTCGTAGGTCTTGATCATGTCGAGCAGGCCCGAGTGACCGTATGCGCTGGGTGAAAATGCTGGATCAGTTCGTTTCAGGTATTGCCCCAGGGCGCTCAGGGTCACCTTGCCCTCGCTGGTCCTGGCGGCGAGCAAGGACACTGCATCCACAACGAACCTCGGTCTGCGTTTGACTGCGGGCTTTGTGGGATCAGGCTTGGCGGGTTCGGTTTTCAGGTTGGCGTCAGGCTTGGCGGCAGGTTTCTCGCTCTGTTCAGCAGTTTCCTCGGCGTGTTCGTCTCGGCTCCACTCGAAGAACTGGTCGCTGGCGTTGCGCAGTGCAGCAGGCGTCTTGGACTCACCGACAATGCAGACCGTGGCTCCCCGCTCACGGAGCTTGCGGCAGAGGTAGGCAAAGTCCGAGTCGCTGGTGACCAGGCAGAAGGTGTCGACTCGATGATCGAAAAGGGCTTCCAGGGCATCGAGCGCCAACGCGATGTCCGACGTGTTCTTACCCGCGGCGTACTGGTACTGGAGACATGGCGTGAAGGCCAAGCGCACCAGCGCCTCCTGCCATTTGTTGGCCAGCGATCCGTGGTTTCCATAACCTCTGCGAAGCACCACACGCCCGAACTGGGCAACGACACGCAGCGCGTGTTCCAGAATCTCGGGAGATACGTTGTCGCAATCGACCAGGACCGCGACACGTGTTTCTCCAGGGGGAGTGAATACGCCCATCCCTGCTCCTTCTGCTGTCTATCCATTGCCAGGATTTGTGATTGTTGTGGAGTACCCAGACCATTCCTGGCCATCCTCAGACCAACTGAGTATGCCCAATGGCGAGAGCAGTAGGTACATCAGCCATTGCTTGAGCAACAAGCTTGTCTTTTAGCCACTACAGACACATCGGATCGATGTGGTCGGTCACCACAAGGTGTTGACCTTCTCTTCTTCCAGAGCAGGGGTTCTTGCCCCCTCAAAATCAAGAAAAATAGACGGTTTCCACCCGGCCGCTGCGCTGGGTGGAGCCTCCGCGATTTTTCCTGATTTTTTCACGACCGCCTTAGTCGCCCTAGTCGGCAGGGGTTCATGCGCGACGCAAGCGCAGAACCCTGAAGACGAAGGAGTGAAAGCCATGAGCGAAGAAATCAGGATCTACGTTGCCGACCTGACCGCCTACAACGCCGGTTATCTGCATGGTGTCTGGATCGATGCAACCCTGGACATGGATGACATCCAGGCGCAAGTCGACGCGATGCTCGCAGCCTCACCGGTCGAGGGCGCGGAGGAGTACGCCATCCACGACTTCGAGGGCTTCGACGGCTACCGCCTCGGCGAATACGAGGGGCTGCAAGCCGCCCACGAGATCGCCTGCTTCATCGAGGAGTACTCCGACTTTGGCGGCGCCCTGCTCTCCCATTTCAACGACCTGGAGCAGGCGCGCAGGGCCGCCGAGGAAGACTACTGCGGTTGCTACGCCTCGCTGGCCGACTATGCCCAGGAACTGACCGAGGAAACCAGCAGCATTCCCCAGCACCTGGCCATATACATCGATTACCGCGCCATGGCCCGCGACATGGAGATCGGCGGCGACCTGTTCACCATCGAGACCGGCTTCGAGCAGGTGCATGTGTTCTGGAACAGGTAGTGCGGGCTGTCGGGCACCGGGCTTGACCTGGTGCCCTTGCTTATTTGCGCCCCTGTCCATTCGGACACCCGCGCGCCCCACCCTGGAGGCTGATCGGGTGCTGCACGCACCCTGCGATCAGCCAGGGGCAGGCAAGCCGGATCTCAGCCGCAAATCAGGCATCCCCACGGCGCTCTTCTCTACCCACCGAGTCTTGAGACGATACGTCGCAAGAAAGCCATTTCAAGAACACGTTGTGCCCACATGTCGTCACCAGCGACACGAAAACAAAACATGTCGCCAGAATCAAAAAACAGCGACGCGTTGTGCATACGAGAAGAACCGAGCTGAATGCGAAGCGGCATTCATGAAGCCTCTGGCGACTGGCTCAGGGACGCCTCACTCGCCATATTAGTGAAAATATTGCTTCATTTTTTTTGTAAAAATTGAGTAATAGCTTTACCCTAGGATCCTCTCCTAGAGGAAAACGAGAGCACAGGTGCTATTATTCCTTCATCGAAAAATCTTTTCTGAAAGAATATTTTCCCAATGGCAAAGCGCACTGCCCCACTGCTGCCCGCATCTGATCGCCTCCTCGAGGCGCTCGGAGAGCGTCTGATGCTCGCGCGCAAGCGTCGCAAGATCACAGCCAAGCAGATGGCCGAGCGGGCCGGCATGTCTTTGCCGACCCTCAGGTCTCTTGAGCAAGGCAGCGCAGGCGTGACCCTCGGTGCCTACATGGCCGTGCTGCAGGTCCTGGGACTGGAGAAAGACATTGCTCAAGTAGCTCTGAATGATGAGCTTGGGCGCCACCTGCAGGATGCAGCCCTATCGCCGTCGAGGACGACTGCCAGCAAAAACAAGTCGGCCCCGCCAAGCCAGCCCACATTTCAACGAAGCGCCTCAAAACCGGCTGCGGGAGAGCTGAGCAAGTCAGCAGTCAGTGAGCCCAAGCGTCCTGCGACGACACGTTCCAAGACCATTGAGCAAGCCCCCTCCAAATCCAAATCAGCCCGAAAGAAAGTTGTTACTGGCGCCGACCTGGCGGCCCAGTTGATGGAGGAACTCAATGGCTAGCCAGATCCTGGTCTTCGCCGATTGGGTGGGGCTCGATGGTCCGCAGAGCCTGGGTACCCTGCATTGCCAGCGCACACGCGGTACCGAGCGGTTCGAGTTCGAATTCGCCGACGCGGCATTGGCTGGCCTGGCGCAACAAGCGCTGCTTGATCCGCGGCTCCAGCCATTCGCAGGGCGCCAGTTCTCCGCCCAGGGCGCCGCCACCTTCGGTATCTTCGCTGACGCCTCGCCTGACCGCTGGGGGCGTTTGCTGATGCGGCGTAGACATGAACGGGATGTACGAGCTGGAGCTGCCGTAGAGGGCTCGAAGCTATTCGAGTCCGACTATCTGCTGGGTGTCCACGATAGCTTCCGCGTAGGAGCCATACGCTTCAAGACGGATGTGAATGGCCCGTTCCTGGATGACCACCACGACATGGCGGCACCGCCCATGACCAGTATGCGCGAGCTTGAAGAGGCCTCCAGGCGCTTCGAACAGGGCGAGGACATGAGTGACGGCCGAGACTGGTTGAAGATGCTGATAGCGCCGGGCGGCTCACTGGGTGGCGCCCGTCCCAAAGCCAGCGTGGTGGATCCGGACAACGCCTTGTGGATCGCCAAGTTCCCCAGCAACAACGACGAACATGATGTCGGCGCCTGGGAAATGGTGGTCAATATCCTGGCCAACGCCTGCGGCTTGCGCGTGGCGGAAGCCACCGCGGGGAAATATGCGAGCGACCATCACTGCTTCATGGTCAAGCGCTTCGACCGCACCGCCACGGGCAAGAGATTGCACTTCGCCTCCGCCATGACCATGACGGAACATGTGGATGGCGATGACCATTCAACCGGCGCCAGCTACCTGGAAATCGCCGAAGTGCTGATACGACACGGAGCCACTCCAGAGGCTGATCTTCAGGAGCTATGGAAGCGCATCGTATTCAACATGCTGGTCAGCAACACGGATGACCACTTGCGCAACCATGGTTTTATCCTCGTCCCGGGCAAGGGATGGCAACTCTCCGCCGCCTACGATATGAATCCGGTGCCCTACTCCGACGGGCTGAAGCTGAACGTCTCGGAGTCTGACAACGCTCTCGATCTGGACCTGGCTATTTCTGTTGCCGGCTACTTCCGGCTCAAGCAGCAGGAAGCCCTGGAAATCATCGAAGACTTTCGCACGAAGGTCCGACTGCTCTGGCGGCCTGCGGCCAAAAAGCTGGGCATCAGCGCGAAAGAACAGGAACGAATGGCCTCGGCATTTCACCTCGCCGAGTAGATCCAAATCACCACTGGATGCCGGCCCCCATGGAGATTGGCGGCGACCTGTTCACCCTGGAAACCGGCTTCGAGCAGATGCACGTGTTCTGGAACCGATAGGTTGAATGGAGAGCAGTGGGGTGGCCCGGCGCCCTTGTTTCTTGCGCCCCTGGCCTGTCAGCCACCCGCGCCTCCCACCCGGGAGTCTGATGCTGGGGGACTAGCCCCTCGCGATCAGCCTGCAGCAACTGCGTTGCTGCGCCAGCAGATTCAGACCGTTGTGGTCTTACGTTTTTGCTCAAATCTGTCGATCCGCACCTACGTTTTTACGGATCTGTGGGGAAGCGGATTTACGCTTTTACGGAATTACGGAAATCCGCCAATGCGGTTTTCAGGTTTTGCAGAAAGCTGCAGATCCGTAAATCCGTAATGTTGCTCGCACAGATCCTTGCGCGTTTGTGTATTGCCAACGCTCGCCCGCAAAGGTGGACGTGCTTGGTCAGCGCCCAGACCGTTCGGGTATCAATTCGCGCGTCTCTTGCCTTCACATTCGCCCAGACCGAACCCGGCATGATCGAGCGCGACCGCTGCCGCACGGTGCTCCTCCCACGTCAACGGAGGACACACCATGTCGCACTCACCCGATCTCACTCATCACCGGCGTCGCATCGACCTCGACTCCCCTCTGCACCGGAAGGCCGGGCCAACGACACACGCGATGAGGCCCACAGCAGGGCCTACTGAGGCGCAAGCACCACAGGTCTCCCCTCCCCCTCGCTACCTCACCAACAACGAGGCAGCGGCCTTCCTGCGACTTTCTCCACGCACTCTGGAGAAGCAGCGGGTGATCGGCGGCGGGCCACGTTTCCACAAGTTTGGCCGCCGGGTGATGTATGCCCTGACCGATCTCGAGGCCTGGGCCAGTGAGCGCAGTTTCGAGACCACCTTCGATCCCGAGTACCTCGACCGCCACCCGGGAGCTGCGCGTGATGACCAGTGAAGCCCTTGCCCATGAATCGCGGCGTGCTCGATCAACCCGCACAGAGCGAGCAACTGGATCTGTTCCGCGCCCTGCCGGGCGACATGGCACCGCGCGATGCCCAGGACCTGATGGCGCATCCGTTCTTCTCGCTGGCCAAGTCGCGGCGCACCGTCCCGATCGATTTCCGCTCCGGCGGCGTGACGGTGCGTGTGGAGGGCACGCTGGAGCACGGCATCGCCACGATCTGGGATGCCGACATCCTGATCTGGGCGGCCAGCCAGATCGTCGAGGCGCGCGATGCGGGCATCCCCACGTCGCGGCTGATGCGCGCGACGCCCTACCAGATCCTGCGCTTCATCGGCCGCAGCACCTCGCTGCGCGACTACCAGCGCCTCAAGGCCGCGTTGGATCGGCTGCAGTCGACCAGCGTCGCCACCTCGATCCGCGAGACCACCGGTCGGCGCCTGCACCGCTTTTCCTGGATCAACGAGTGGAAGGAGCTGGCCGCTCCGGATGGCCGGCCGCTGGGTATCGAACTGATCCTGCCGGACTGGTTCTACAGCGGGGTGCTCGACCAGGCCCTGGTGCTGACCATCGACCCGGCCTACTTCCGCCTCACCGGCGGCATCGAGCGCTGGCTGTACCGCCTGGTGCGCAAGCATGGCGGCAAGCAGGAGGACGGCTGGCAGTTCGACTTTCGCCACCTGCACCGCAAATCGGGGAGCACGGCACGCTACTCGGACTTCGCCCTCGACCTGCGTGCGCTGGTGGCACGCCAGTCGATGCCGGGGTATCGCCTGGAGGTTGTTCGTCTGCCCCCGTCGACCGAACTGCTGGCCTTCCGGCCCGTGCCGTAGACGGCACGGGGATAACCTGCGGACAAGCTGTGAATCCCGACGTGCTATCAGGCGCAAGCGGGCACGTGCTATCAGGAGCATCGCCCTCGTGCCATCAGGCGCACGAACACCTCTGCAGGCGAAGACTGGCGCGGCTTTCAGCCGCCCTTAACTTAACTAACTTAAAAGCTCTAACTTGTTATTGGGCCAGCGCCCATTTGTGGACAGGCGCTGATGAGGGCTGCTTGGCCGGGGAGATCCGGCCATGATCGTCGCCCTGCTAAACCAGAAGGGCGGGGTCGGCAAGACCACTCTGGCTACCCACATCGCCGGCGAACTGGCCCTGCGTGGCCACAACGTGATTCTGCTCGATGCCGACCCGCAGGGCTCGGCGCTGGACTGGACACAGCGACGCAGTCAGCAGGGTTTGCCCAGGCTGTTCAGCGCGGTTGGCCTGGCACGCGAGACGCTGCATCAGGAAGCCCCGGAGCTGGCCCGACGCGCCGACCACGTGATCATCGACGGTCCTCCCCGCATTGCCGCGCTTGCCCGCTCGGCGCTGCTGGCGGCTGATCGCGTGTTGATCCCGGTGCAGCCCAGTCCCTATGACCTGTGGGCGAGCGCAGAGATGGTCAGCCTGATCCGCGAAGCGCAGGTGTTCCGCCCGACCCTGCGCGCGGCATTCGCCATCAACCGACGCATCAGTACCACGGTGATCGGCCGAGAAGCCCGCGGCGCCCTGGCCGACCAGCCGCTGCCCGCCCTGCAGGCCGAGGTGCGCCAGCGCATCGTCTTCGCCGAGAGCGTGGCAGCCGGTCGCCTGGCACGCGAACTGGCCCCGGATAGCGCCGCCGCACGCGAGGTCAGCAGCCTGGTGGATGAGCTGTTGAGGTGGTCGCCATGAGCGGCAAGCGCATCGGCATCGGTGCACGCCCGCTGGCCGATCCACAGGCCGAGGCCTGGATACGCCAAGGCGCGGCCATCGACAACGGCAAGGTCGAACGCTATACGGCACGGCTGACACTGGATATCACGCCGGCACTGCGTACGCGCATCAAGCTGGCGGCCTTCGACCGCGGCGTGACGATGGCGGAGATGCTGCGCGAGGTGCTGGAGCGGCAGTTTCCGGAGGCCACGCCATGACAGCGGGTACGCGTGGTGCGTGGCAGCCACTGGCACTGGTTGCTGGCAGCCTGATCTTCCTGGGATGGGCAGCGTGCGCGACATCGCCGCCGCTGCTCGTCTACAACGCCTCCGACAGCGTGCCCATCGGCTGGTACCGCATCGGGCCTGCCAGCTCGATTTCAGTTGGCAACCTGGTGCTGGTCCACCTGCCGCCCGGGGTGATGAGGCTGGCGGTACGACGGGGTTACCTGCCGGCGAACGTACCGCTATTGAAATCTGTGGCGGCCAGGGCACCGCAGCAGGTGTGCGTGCAGGGCAATCAGGTGCTCATCGACGGCGCGTTGGTCGCCAGGCAACTGCGCAAGGATCGACAAGGTCGCACGCTGCCGGCCTGGCAAGAATGCCGGCGCCTGACTGGCGATGAACTCTTCCTGCTAAGCACCAACCCGGAGTCATTCGACAGCCGCTACTTCGGGCCCGTCTCGGCTCGCGCGGTGATCGGTCGGGCGCAGCCGTTGTGGTTGGAGTCGCATCGATGAGCGGGTCGTTCCCACGCCGACCCAACCGCGGATGGTGTGCGCTCGGGGTGCGCAGTCGAGCGCCACCACCGTGCAGCTGGCTGCGCCCTCGCCTGCCGGCTGAGGTCTGCGCTGAGGCTCGGACAGCCCGACCTGGTGACCCACTTCAGAAGCGTCAAGGCAGGGGGAAAGCGGAGGGCAAGATAAAAGGGCGCAGCACTTCGTGGCGCTCGAAAGCAGTCTGCACGTGGGTTGGATGTGGCACAGCGCTGATGCGATCAGGTGCAGGCCTCGCGTTATCGGCGCGAAAACGCTGGCTCAGGCGCGTGCCTACCGCGCTCCACTACGATCGGTTTGGAGATCTCTCAGGATGAGCAAGGAACGCAATCAGGACAACGAGCATCGCTTTCGTCCCCAACCTGGGAAACCGAAGCAACGCGGACAGGCCTTCATCAACCAGGTGCTGCGTCAGGCCAACAAGGCTGGCAGCGGTAAGGCGGGCAAAGCTGGCCAGCAGCCTGGCGCTCGCCTCGGTCGCGGCCATGTCGCCGCACGTTTCAGCGCTCAGCAGCTGTCGCCTAACGCGCGTCGGGTCACCATCAAAACGCGCCTGGTCAACCTGCGCCAGGCCGGCAAGCGTTCGACACTCAGCCACCTGCGCTACATCGAGCGCGACGGCGTGAGTCGCGAGGGCGATCCCGGCAAGGCCTACGGCCCGCTGACCGACCAGGCCGACGTGGAAGCCTTCGACGCGCGCGGCCGGGAGGACCGACACCAGTTCCGTTTCATTGTCTCTCCAGAGGATGCCGAGCAGCTCGATGACCTGCGGACGTACACTCGTCATCTGATGAGTCGGATGGAGGCTGACCTGGGTACCCGTCTCGACTGGGTGGCGGTCGATCACTGGAACACTGACAACCCCCACACCCACATCGTCCTGCGCGGCAAGGACGACACCGGCAAGGACCTGATCATTGCCCGCGACTACATCGCTGAAGGCATGCGCAACCGCGCCGCGGAACTGGCCACGGAATGGCTTGGTCCGCGCACCGAACTGGAGATCCAGTGCGGCCTGCAGCGGGAGGTACAACAAGAGCGCTGGACCAGCTTGGATCGCACCCTCCTGCGCGAACGCCAGGCGGGCGTGCTCCACCTGAAGACCCTCGCCGACCATCCCCGTAGGCAGCCCTTACTCGGCCGTCTGCAGCACTTGCAGCAACTTGGCCTGGCGCGGGAGGATCGGCCCGGCCACTGGATCCTGCGCGACGATACCGAGGCGACCCTGCGCGCCATGGGCGAACGCGGCGATATCGTGCGCACGCTGCAACGCGCAATGGGTAGTGCGCAGCGGGATCTGGCGGTCTTCGAGCCAGGTGGCGGCGGCCCTGCCGTGGTCGGCCGAGTGGTGGCCAAGGGGCTGGCGGATGAACTGCACGACCGTGGCTATCTGGTGGTGGATGGCCTCGACGGCAAGGCTCACTACCTGGCGCTGCCGGCCCGGACGGAGCTGGCCGACTACCCCATCGGCGCCGTGGTGGAGACACGAAACTTAGGCGAGCCTCGCGCGCTGGATCGTTCGATTGCTTCGCTGGCAGCGGATGGCCTTTACCGCGCCGACCATCACCTCGCACTGGCCCGGTCTCAGGACGCCGAAGGACACGATCCCGAGGTGCTGGTCGAACGCCATGTGCGTCGTCTAGAAGCCCTGCGCCGGGCCGGTATCGTGGAGCGACTTGCCGATGGCGTCTGGCGGGTACCCGCCGATCTGCCCGAGCGAGCCCAGCAGCATGACGCCCGTCGGCTGGGGGATATCGCCGTCGAACTACGCACACCGCTTTCGGTAGGGCGACAGGTCCGTGCCATCGGTGCAACCTGGCTGGATCAGCAGTTGATCGGCGGCAGACGGGAGCTTGCCGACAAGGGCTTCGGCAGGGAGGTGCACGAGGCGCTCAAGCAGCGTGCGGACTTCCTGGTGGAACAGGGCCTGGCTGAACGCCAGGGGCAACGCGTCGTGCTCGCGCGAAACCTGCTGGCCACCTTGCGCGGACGCGAACTGTCGGCCGCCGCACGCGAGATCACAGCCGAGACAGGCCTGCAGTACCGGCCGGCGGCCGATGGCGAACGGATCAGCGGAACCTACCGGCGCAGCGTGCAGCTGGCCAGCGGGCGCTTCGCCCTGCTCGACGATGGCATTGGCTTCAGCCTGGTGCCGTGGAAGCCGGTGATCGAGCCGAAGCTCGGGCAGAGCCTCTCTGCCGTGGTACAGGGCAACAGCGTGTCCTGGCAACTGGGCCGCCAGCGCGGTCCCTCCATTGGTTAAACGGTCGGTGCTCCAGTCGCTTCGGGCGCCTGCTGCAGCCATTGCTCGAAAGCTCGACTCTCCCTCCTCCCCTCCTTGGCTGCGTAGTAGACCAGGCGCAGGTGCCGATCCTCATCGATGGTCAGCGTGGTGTGCTCGAACACCACCGGGCCGATCGGCTCGATCCGCAAGTCGCGAATGCCCTGGCACGGGCCATGGACGTCCTGCTGTTGCCACCAGTCCCTGAAGTCGGGCGAAGCCTTTACCAGGTCCTTCACCAGCGCGGCGATTTCGGGATCCTGGGTGGCCCGCACGAAGTCCCGCCGGAAGCTGGAAAGGATCTGCAGCGCCTGCTCCTCCCAGGGGTTGAACAAAACGCGCATGGCCGGGCTGGTGAACAACATCCACAGCAGGTTGCGCCGATCCGCCGGCAGCGCGGAGAAACCGAAAACCCGGTCCGCTGCGGCGTTCCAGGCCAGCACATCCCAGCGCAGGTTCAGCACATAGGCCGGGCGCGAAGGGATATCCGCCATTAGGCGATGAATCAGCGGCGGCACTACACACCAGGTCCGTCCGGGCTCCACCGGCAAGCGCTGATGGGCCAGCAGGAACAGATGACGGCGCTCGGTGGCATCCAGCTTGAGGGCCCGCGAGAGGTTGTCGAGGAAAGTGGAGGACACACTGATGTCCCGCCCTTGCTCGAGCCAGGTGTACCAGGACAAACCCACTCCCGCCAAAGCGGCGACCTCTTCGCGACGCAACCCGGGCGTGCGCCGTCGGCTCCCGGCGGGTAGCCCCACCTGTTCCGGCGAGATGCGCTCACGGCGACTACGCAGGAATTCGGCCAACTCTGCCCGGGTACGTTCGAGTGTTCGGGGCGCGCTCATCCGATTACCTCAAATAACAGTATAAACAGTCAAATTGTAACCCCCATAAATCCCAAGAAGAATACCCCCGCCTGGCCGCAAACGCGCGCCAGGGCACTTGCTTGATGAGGAAGCACACATCGACGTGTCATCAACTTGCTAAGGAGATAAAGGGATGTACCAAGCACTTCTTCGCGAACAACTGGAAACTTTGAAGTCCTCCAACCAGTACCGCACCTTCACCACCCTCAGCCGCATCTGCGGCCAGTACCCACTGGCCAAACTGGAAGGCCACGACCAGGAGCCTGTAGTCGTCTGGTGCAGTAATGACTACCTCGGCATGTCCCAGCACCCGGTCGTTCGGCAACGGATGCACGAAGCGCTGGAAACCTACGGCGCCGGCTCAGGCGGTTCGCGCAACATAGGTGGCTCGCACGAAGTATATGCCCGCCTGGAGGCCAGCCTGGCCGACTGGCACAGCAAGGAAGCGGCGTTGGTGTTCCCCACCGGCTTCGGTTCCAACGACGCGACCATCCAGTGCCTGCTGAGGCGCCTCCCCGACTGCGTGGTGATCAGCGATGAATTGAATCATGCCTCCATCGTCAACGGCATCCGCTCGACTCCGAACGCGCGGCAGATCTTCCGCCACAACGATGTTGAGCACCTGGAACAGATCCTCGCTAGCTATCCGCTGGACCACCCAAAGATCGTGGTGTTCGAATCGGTCTACTCCATGGACGGGGACATCGCGCCCATCGCCGCGATCGTCGAGGTAGCTAAGCGCTACAACGCCCTCACCTACCTCGACGAGGTCCATGCCGTGGGCATGTACGGTCTGCGCGGTGCGGGCATTGCCGCCGAACTCGGCCTGGCCGATCAGGTAGACATCATCCAGGGCACCATGGCCAAGGCCATCGGCGTGATTGGCGGCTACATCGCCTCGACCCAGGTGATCGTAGACGCGGTGCGCTCCTTTGCCACCGGTTTCATCTTCACCACCTCACTGCCCCCGGCCGTTACTGCCGGCTGCCTAGCCAGCGTCGAGCATCTGAAAGCCAGCAGCGGCGAACGCGATCGCCTGCACGCGCAGACGGTCAAGCTGCGCGAGCATCTCAAGGATTACGACGTCCCAGTCATGCCGTGTTCGCAGACGCACGTGCTGCCGGTGCTGGTAGGTGAGGTGAATCGCTGCAAGGCCGCTGCCGAACGCCTGCTGCATACCCACCGCGTGTACCTGCAGCCGATCAACTACCCGTCGGTGCCGGTGGGCACCGAACGTTTCCGGGTCAACGCCACGCCGAATCACAGCGATGCGCAGATCGAACACCTGGCGTCGTCGCTGCGCGAGACCTTCGAGCATTTCTCGATTCCGCTGGCGTCCCAGGCCTTTCGCACGGAGGTGGCCTGAGATGGATCAGTCCTTCCACACCGTGCGCCCGGCGACCCTGGCCGACCTGACTAGCCTGGTCGAACTGCGCGCGCACCTGCTGGACGGCACCTCGGCCAGCTACTCGAGCAAGACGCCGGAGGAGTCGGCGCAGTGGCGGGCGGCGTATCGCAGTTGGCTGAGCAACCGGTTGAACGACAGCGACTGCGTGCAGATCCTCGCCGCCGAGCACAAGGAGTCCGGCCAGGTGCTGGGGTGCGCGACCGCCATCATCGACCAGCGCGCCCCCGCCCCCGGCTGCCTGAATGGCCTGTCGGGCTGGGTGCAATCAGTGGTGGTGGAGCCTCAGTGGCGCAACCGAGGTATCGCCCGGCAGCTGATGCAGCATCTACTGCGCTGGTTCGCCAACCGCGGCGTCGGTTGTGTGGTGCTGCAGAGCACTGAGGCCGCCGGCACGCTTTACCAGGCCCTGGGCTTCGCCGTCAGCGACGAGCGCCTGCTGATCCGTCAGGAGGCCTCGGCATGAAGATCCTGATCATCGGCCTGGGCTACGCCGGCAATCGTTATCGCCGTACCTTCGAACACATCGCCACCAGCACCGGTATGCCGCTAACGCTGGCCTACGTCGGCCGGCGGCAGAAGTCCACCGAGCTGCCCTACTTCGACAGCGTCGGCCGGGCGCTGGAGCAGTTTGCCCCAGACATCGTCGTTGTCAGCGTCAACGACCACAGCCATGCGATCGTGCTCAAGCAACTGGCCGGCTACCGGGGCTTTGTGATCTGCGAGAAGCCCCTGGTCACTCCGCAAGACGAGCTGGCCGAGCTCGCAGCTGCGCTGAAGCACGTCAGCGGTTTCGCGCTGGACTTGGTGGAACGCTACTCGGAGGCCACCCGGCAACTGCGCGAGTGGGTCGAGCGGCACGATTGGCAACTGGTGCGCGCCAACTTCCACTGGGGCAAGGATCGTATCAACGACTACCGCCCCACGTGTGGCGTGACCAGCGAGGTGATCCATGCTCTGGATCTCGTCAGCTGGATCTACCCGCGCGCCGGCCAACTCAGGCTGCACGGCGTGCTTGGCGTGCGCTCGGACTTCTCGATCTCCGGGGTAGCAGTCCTCGACACCGTACAGCTCACCGCCAGCCTGGGTAATGCCCCGGTCACCGGCTACAGCAGCTTCGTCAACATCGTCCGCCAGCGCACGGTGGACTTCAGTTTCGTCGACCGCGACGCCCGGCTGATCCATGCGCGCTTGGTGTTCGACACACCACGCTGGGACCACGACCAGTTGCGAATCTGGACCCGTGGTGCCAACGGCGCAGAGGAACTGCTGCACGAGTTCGCGACGACCCCCGACATACCTGGGCTGGAAACCCTGCACAAGCTTTCACGGCTGTGCCTGCAGGCGGTACGCGCAGTAGCGCTCAAGGAAGCGCCACGCGAGCCATTTGCGGGCCTGGATACGGCCATGGCCCTGCAGTGCCTGCTCAACGACCTCGACACCCAAGCGCAAACCCCAGCGCCAGCACGCTACCTCCATGGCGAGACGCGCGTGCTGCTGGCCGAGGACAGCGACCTGGAAAGCCTCGGATAACCCAAGTTCACAAGGAGAAGACTATGTGTGGAATCGCTGGATGGCTGTCCTACAGCCAGAACATGGACGCGCAACGCGACACCCTGCAGCGCATGACCGACACCATGGCCCTGCGTGGGCCGGACGCAGGTGGGCTGTGGATCGACGGGCCGGTCGGCCTGGGCCATCGCCGCCTGTCGATCATCGACTTGGAAGGAGGTCGCCAACCGATGACTGCCATGCACGGTGGTCTGCGTGAGGTCGCCGCCATCACCTACAGCGGCGAGGTCTACAACTTCCGCGAGCTGCGTACCGAACTGCTGCGACTCGGCCACCGGTTCGAGACTCGCAGCGACACCGAGGTGGTGCTGCGGGCCTATGTGGAATGGGGTGAGGGCTTCGTCGAGCGGCTCAACGGCATGTATGCCTTTGCCCTTTGGGACCTGCGCACGCAGGAGTTGCTGCTGATCCGCGACCGCATGGGCGTCAAGCCGCTGTACTACTACCCCACCGCGGACGGCGTGATCTTCGGTTCGGAACCCAAGGCCCTGCTGGCCAACCCACTGGTGCCACGCAAGGTGCGCGCCGACGGTTTGCGCGAAATCCTGGAGATGGTGAAGACGCCCGGCCATGCCGTGTTCGACGGCATGCGCGAGGTGATGCCGGGTGAGATCGTACGGATCAACCGCCAGGGCCTGAGTCGCCGCCACTACTGGAAGCTGGAGGCCCGCGAGCATACCCACTCGCTGGACGAGACCATCCGGCATACCCGTGATCTGCTGGAAGACATCGTCGACCGCCAGATCGTCGCCGACGTGCCGCTGTGCAGCCTGCTCTCCGGTGGCCTTGACTCCTCAATCATCACCGCGCTGGCCTCGAAGAAGCTGCTGGCCGCCGGCAAGGAGAACATCCGCTCCTTCTCCGTCGACTTCGTCGACCACGGCAGCGGCTTCACTGGCGATGCCGTGCGCGGCACACCGGATGCGCCCTTCGTGCGCGACCTCGTGGAGAAGATCCGCTCCAGCCATCAGGAGATCGTTCTCGACAGCCGCGAGTTGGCCGATCCGGCATTGCGTGCGCAGATCGTCCGCGCCCTCGACCTGCCGCCAGCCTTCTGGGGCGACATGTGGCCGTCGCTCTATCGCCTTTTCCAGGAGGTGCGCAAGCACTCGACAGTGGCATTGTCCGGCGAGAGCGCGGACGAGGTATTCGGTGGCTACCGCTGGTTCCACGACCCGGAGGCGATCCAGGCCGACACCTTCCCCTGGCTGACCTCGGTGACCGGCAGGTACTTCGACGGCAAGCCCTTGTTCGACCCGGGCCTGCTGACTCAACTGGATATGCAGGGATTCCTGCGCGACAGCTACGCCCAGGCCATCGCCGAGGCACCGGTACTGCCGGGCGAGAGCGCGACGGACCAGCGCATGCGACAGATGAGCTACGTCAACCTGACGCGCTTCGTGCAGACCCTGCTGGATCGCAAGGACCGCATGAGCATGGCCGTCGGCCTCGAGGTGCGGGTGCCCTTCTGCGACCACCGTCTGGTGGAGTACGCCTTCAACATCCCCTGGGCGCTGAAAGCCTTCGATGGGCGGGAGAAAAGCATCCTGCGCGCGGCAACCCGCGACCTGCTGCCGGAGTCGATCAGCGAGCGGGTCAAGAGTCCCTATCCCTCGACCCAGGACCCGGCCTATGAGCAGGCACTGCGTGACGCCCTGACCGCCATCCAAGCGGATCGCAATGCGCCGGTGACGCCGCTGCTCGACAGCAGCCGCATCCAGCAAACCCTGGCTAAGCCACTTGGCAGCGTCTCGCCCATGTACGAGCGCATGGGCATGGAACTGGTGGTCGGCCTCAACACCTGGCTGAGCGAGTACGACGTCAGCCTCGAACTCTAGTCCCCAACCGGATGCAGCCCCGGCTCGGGGCCGCATCCTTCTGTTGTCCCATCAACGCGCTCCGCTGGAGTGCAAGCGAGCCTTAGCATGCACACACCCAACCAATCCCCCATCTACCTCATAGCGCTGGGGGCCTTCGCCCTCGGTATGGCTTCCTACGTCACCGCCGGGCTGATCCCGATGATCGAGGCCTCATTCGCGGTATCCGTCGCGGTGGCCGCGCAACTGGTGACCGCTTTCACCCTGGCATATGGCCTGGGCTCGCCGATCTTCGTCGCCCTTACCCCGGCACATCGCCAGCGCACCGGCCTGCTGCTGGCGCTGGGCCTTTTCGTCATCGCCAACGCCGCCAGCGCGCTGGCCCAGGACTTCACCACACTGATGGTCTGGCGTGCCGTTGCCGGCATCGGCGCCGGCGTCTACCTGGCCATGGGCATCGGCGCCTCGGCCGCGGTGTCCACCCCGGAGCGCCGCGGCAAGGCCATCGCGATCATCATGGGCGGCATGGCCAGCGGCGTGGTGCTGGGCGTGCCGCTCAGCCTGCTGGTCGCCGAGCAGATGGGCTGGCAAGCGGCCCTGTGGCTGGTCACCCTGCTCGGCCTGGTGGCCTTCCTTGGCCTGCTGCTGAAGCTTCCGGCACTGCCGGCGGCCACCGCCACGACACTGGGCCAGAAACTGGCGATCCTCGGCGACGGCCATGTGCTGGTGATCCTGCTGGTGTCCTTGCTGGCCGCCATCGCCAGCCTCGGCATGTACACCTTCATCGCCCCGCTGCTGGCTGATCCGGTCTATGGCGCGGTGCGTTCGGTTACGCCCTACCTGTGGGTGTGGGGCATCGGCGGCGTGCTGGGTAGCTTCCTGGTCGGCCCTCTGGTGGACCGCATCAAGGGACCGGTCCTGACCTTTGCCATCATGCTGATCCTTGCTGTATCGCTGCTTGTGCTGCCGCTTGCGGCCGCCCTCAGCACCTGGTTGGTGATGCTGCCCATCGTCCTGTGGGGTGCCGTTGGCTGGGCCCTGCAGGTGCCGCAGAACAATGAACTGATCCTGGCGCGCCAGCCCCAGGGCGACGGCAATCTGGCCATCGCGCTGAACGAGTCGGCGCTCTATCTGGGCAGCGCCATCGGCGCAGCGGCAGGTGGTTTCGTGCTGCTGTTGCAGATGCCCACCTGGACCCTGGCCGCTTGCGCTGGCGGTGTAGCCACCCTGGGCGCCCTGCTGCAGATCGTCAACCTGCGTCGCCAGCGCAGCTGGACCTGCGACGTGCAGGCCGAACCCTACAACTGAATCACCCAAGGGAGGAAAGGCCGTGGAACTGCGCCACCTTCGCTGTTTCATCGCCGTCGCAGAGGAACTGCACTTTGCACGTGCGGCCGCGCGTCTGCATATCGAACAGTCGCCCCTCTCCAGGATCATCAAGGAACTGGAGTACCGCCTGGGCGTACAACTATTCGAACGGACGACGCGTCGCACGCGCCTGACCTGGGCCGGCAAGGTGCTGCTGGAAGAAGCCCGCCGCGTGCTGGCGGTCGTCGACCAGGCCAAGGCCAGCGTCAAGAGCGCCGCGGCTGGATACCGCGGGCGCATTCGAGTTGCGCTATCTGACGGTATCCCGCAGTCACGCCTGGCCGCCCTGCTCGCTCAGTGTCGCGAGGAGGAGCCCGAAGTCGAAATCTGCCTGTCGGAAGTCACCTTCACGGAACAGGTCAGAGGACTCAACGACGACCTGTTCGATATCGGTTTGGCTCAATCGGCGGAAGTCGGCGAGGGTCTGGCGGCCGAGCCAGTCTGGTTCGACCCGTTGGTGGTGGCAATACCTGCCCGCCATCCCTTGTTGACCTACCGCCACGTGCCACTCGACGAGGTGGTCCGCTATCCGCTGGTACTCTGCGATCCGCAAGTCTGCGAAGGTTTCTGGCAACAGCTACAGCAAGTGTTGGGCACCGTGGACACGCGGCTGACCATCGCTGATCGCGTGCCGACGCTGGACCTGATGATGGCGCTGGTGGCTGCAGGGTATGGGCTGGGCTTCTCTAGCCTGGCGCGTATCACCGAGCTCAACAATCCCGCCGTAGTAGCCCGGCCTCTGGCCGGCTGCCACGCAATGCTGACCACCTACCTGGTACGGCGCGAAGGCGAGCCGGCCGAGCAACTGGCTCGGTTCATCGGGCGGGTGAGTCCGACTGAAAGCCAGGCATTGCTCTCCGACGAGTCCCGAACGGTAGAGATTGCTTGATGGGCAAAGCCATCGATTCGAGCAGGACGTGAACAGCGATCTGGCTAAACAGCCGAAGATGCTTTTTGAACACGAAGGAAAGGTAGGAGAAACCCCATGACCAAACGCGATAACTTTTCTGAACAGGTCGAGGATTTCGACGGCCTGGTCGCAGCACATGAGGGCAAATTGACCCCGAACCCCCGGGTAAGTCGAACACAAACCAAACAGACTCACCACAAGCACGGGGATCGTCGTGTTGGTAAAAAGCTGAAAATGTCACAGTGAGCTTTGGCGCAATTAGTAATAGCAGCGACAGCCAGCCTCCAAAGTAAACCTGACAACTTCAATATCTAACGGGGTCGATGTAGCAACGCCTCGGTATAGCCGCTGGGCTCACCGTATTCCTCAGCCGTTCGAGCTGGATGTGTTCCGGCCATAGGCTCAACACACGCAATCATCCGCCCATCCTGATTGAATAATCCTCCTGCGAAACCTCCCACCCCTCTGGGGTGGGCTATCAAACTCCGCAATCTGTTGAACTTTGCATGGCATACCAGCTACGCAAACACCCACCGGAGTGCTCCATGAATCTCAGAAGAATCGGCGTGATAGGTGCCGGGACCATGGGCAGCGGCATCGCCCAGGTCTGCGCTTCCGTCGGACTGCACGTGACCCTGATCGATATCAGCGAATCAGCCTTGGCCTTTGGCTTAGCGGCTATGAAAGAGAACCTGCAACGTCAGGTCCGCCGAAACAAGATCTGCGAGGCCACGCGGGATGCGACCCTGAAGCAGATCCGGACTAGCATCGATTACGCCGTTCTGTCAGACACTGACCTGGTGATCGAAGCCACCACCGAAAGCCTCGATCTCAAGTTGCGCATTCTGCGTCAGATTGAGGAGGTGGTTTTGGCAGACACGATTATCGCCACAAATACCTCATCCCTTTCCATCACCCAACTGGCTGCAGTATTGAAACGTCCGGAACGTTTCATCGGTCTGCATTTCTTCAATCCGGTACCGGTCATGCAACTACTGGAGCTCATACGCGGCCTGCAGACATCTAATCAGACCCATTCGGCGGTGGATAGCTTCGCCAGGACGATTGGCAAGACGCCGATCGATGTCCAGAACGCGCCTGGGTTCGTGGTCAATCGCATCTTGATCCCAATGATCAACGAGGCGGTGTTCGTGCTGCAGGAAGGCCTAGCCACTGCGCAGGACATCGACAATGGCATGCAACTGGGCTGCAACCATCCCATCGGTCCCCTGGCCCTGGCCGACATGATCGGCCTCGACACCCTGCTCGCCATCATGCAAGCACTGCACGAAGGCTTCGGCGATCCCAAATACCGTCCCGCCCGGCTGCTGAAGGATCTGGTTGCGGCTGGCCATCTCGGTCGCAAGAGCGGCCGCGGCTTCCACAGCTACTGAATTACCTGCGGAGGTTTCAATCATGAATGAATACAGCGCGCCCCTGCGCGATATGCAGTTCGTCTTGAACGAACTGGGATACCTGGGGCAGGTGAATGAGTTGCCCGGTTGCGAAGAACTGGGGGCCGATCTAGTCGATGCCATCCTGGTTGAGGCCGGCAAGTTCGCTCAGGGTGTGCTCTCCCCCTTGAACGTCGTCGGCGACCGCGAAGGCGCGCGTTGGCGTGAAGGGGAAGTGACCACGGCAACAGGCTGGAAGGCGGCCTACGACCAGTTCGTCGAAGGTGGTTGGAACGCCCTCTCCTGCCATCCCGAATTCGGCGGTCAGGGCTTGCCGCGCCTGGTTTCAGCACTGGTGGAAGAAATGTGGAATGGCGCCAACGTGTCATTCGGCCTGTGCCCGATGCTCACCCGCGGGGCCATCGAGGCCATCGAACTATGCGGGTCGTCCTACCTGAAGGAAACCTACTTGCCGAAGATGATCAGCGGCGAGTGGACCGGCACAATGAACCTGACCGAGCCGCAGGCCGGTTCTGACCTCGCCGCTGTGCGCAGCCGGGCCGAGCCCCAGGAGGACGGAACTTATCGCCTGTTCGGCCAGAAAATATTCATCACCTACGGCGAACACGACCTGACCGACAACATCGTGCACCTGGTGCTGGCCCGCGTCCCAGGCGCGCCTGACGGTGTGAAAGGCATCTCGCTGTTCGTGGTGCCGAAGCTCCTGGTGGAAGCCGACGGCAGCCTAGGTGCGCGCAACGATGTGCGCTGCGCCTCCATCGAGCACAAGCTGGGCATCCATGGCAGCCCCACCGCCGTACTGGCCTTCGGCGACAACGAGGGTGCCCTGGGCTGGCTGGTGGGCGAAGAGAATCGCGGGCTGGAATACATGTTCATCATGATGAACGCCGCGCGCTTCTCCGTCGGCATCGAAGGGATCGGCTTGTCCGAGCGCGCCTACCAGCGTGCGCTCACCTACGCCCGCGAGCGGGTTCAGGGCACCGAGGCCGGCGCGAAGAGTCGCGACAAAGTGGCGATCATTCGCCATCCGGACGTGCGCCGCATGCTGCTGTCGATGAAATCCCGTACCGAGGCGATGCGCGCCATCGCCTGCGAAGTCGCCGCCGCAATGGATTGCGCCGAACGCCACCCCGACCCCAAACGCCGCCAGGAATGGCAAGCCTTCGTCGACCTGATGATCCCCGTGGTCAAGGGTTGCGGCACCGAGAACGCAGTGGACATTGCCTCGTTGGGCGTGCAAATCCACGGCGGCATGGGCTTCATCGAGGAAACCGGCGCTGCCCAACATCTGCGCGATGCACGCATCACGACCATCTACGAAGGTACCACCGGCATCCAGGCGTCGGACCTGGTCGGCCGCAAGATCGCCCGCGATGGCGGCAAGGCCATCGGCCTGGTAACCAAGCGCATGCGCTCCGTGATGGAACGCCTTGTCTGGGCCGATGATCCGCAGCTGCAGGACATCGCCAGCGCTCTGGCCAGCGCCGTGGTGGCGCTGAACGCGGCGGTGGAGTTCATCGTGGCGAACTTCAACGGACAGGCGCCTCGCGTTCTGGCCGGGGCGGTGCCATTCCTGGAGCTGTTCGGCACCGTGGCCGGTGGCTGGCAGATGGCCCGCTCGGCGCTTGCCGCCCATGGCCAGCTCAAGGCGGGAACCACCGACCAGGACTTCTATCGCGGCAAGCTGCAGACCGCACGCTTCTATGCCGAGCATCTGCTGCCACGTGCCGAGGGGTTGTCGCGGATCGTGATCCAGGGCGGCGACGCGGTTTCGGAAATGGAAGATTCGTTGTTCTGAGATTCCGCCGCCCGCCCCAAGCGGGCGGCGGGAAGGGGCCGGTGGGTGTCGACCGCCGGAACGGAGCTTTGGGCCGTCCTTGTGACGGCCTTTTTTTGGTTCTTCGCGGATTCAGGGGGAAGAGCGAGTTGACAGTCAGGGAAGTGGGTAGATTGGCAGTCGCCAAACACACCACCCCCCACGCCCTGCTGTCGCCGTGCATCCTATTGATCTTGCTGCTTTCTGGCCAGGCTACGAGGTCGTCGCCTGTCCCAATCCACTCACGACACCCTGCTAATCAGTCTTGAGCCCCAGGCCGAGCGCTTACCGATTTGCAGCCGGTGTGCCAAACCCAACCCGTTGATCCACGAGCAGCACATCCGCCAGATGCGGGGTCGTGACCCGCTGGATCAGCGTGTGCTGCTGCAACTGCCGGTGCGTCGTGTCGACTGCCTGTACTGCGGACGCGTATCTGAGCGGATGGACTGGCTGGCGCCGGCTTCCCGCCTTCCCCGGAAAGCATGATGAACCCCCAAAGGCACCCTGCATGGGGACTGTCCGTGAACCAGGAATCGTTCTGTCGCATCAGCCTGCAACACCTCCTTGGCGGACTTGTCGGGCGGAGTGACACATCGAAGGCGCGCGAAACCTTGTAGGAGCCAGCTTGCTGGCGAATGGCGAATGTTCGCCAGCAAGCTGGCTCCTACCGCCTATCCGGCTGTCAACTCGCATCTCCCCCTCATTCCGCGAAGGACCATTTTTTTGCCTATACAGTCAGATGCAGGTGCCGTAGGTTGGCGTAGAGCGAAGCGAAACCCAACGATTCATGGCCAGACTGCGCGCTGGGCTTCGCGCAGCTCAGCCGCAATGTCTGCAGGCGCGCCATGTACTTCCAGCCGGACGTGATGGGCAGGCTGTTGGCTGTTTCGCCATCGCAGCTGCAGGATTGCACAGCAATGCAGCCATCGCTGCCCCGTTTCGCAATCATGTCGTTGAGCGTACAGGCGTCCTGCAAGTTGCGCTCGAACTAGCCGGCGGAGTTGTACACGCGGATGGACCGGAAGACGTCGACCAGGACGTCCTTGACCAACAGTCGAACGGGGATTGCTCCGTCGTTACGCGCCTGTGTCAGCAACGCATTCAGCATTTTCTTCAGGACCGCCTGATCCCAGGACGACATCTCGAAGCGCCTGGGACCGTTCTGCTGTGTTGCTGTGATGTCTCGGACGTCGATCAGTCGATGCGCTGGATTTTCGGTGCCTTCCAACGGCCATTGAGGGCTTCGGGCTTCGGCCAGTACAGGCGGCCAGCGATATAGAACGGGCCGTCCGGCGCGGGTAGCCAGTTGGCTTCATGAGCCCTGCCCGGCGACTGGTGCTGGATGTACAGGGTCAGGCCGCCATCGGCATCGCGCTTCAGTTGCGGCAGCATCGGCGAATTGATCAGGTAGCGCTGCAGCGGGTTGGCGACCAGCAGTCGCGAGGCGTCGTACAGGGTCAGCGACCAGAACGCGTTGACCGGGGGCAGTTGGCCGGGGGCGAAACGCAAGGTGTAGCGATGGCGCGAGGCATCCAGTTTCTGCCCTTCGGCGTCGAGGTAGAACGGCGGATAGATGGTCTCTTCCTTGTCGTTACCATAGAGGCCGGTGACCGCCGCGCGCATCCGGTACAAGTAGTTGTTGCCGAGGAATTCGCGGCTACCGAGGAAACGCGTCGTGGAGACTTCGCCTCGCGCGACCCGCTGGCCAAGGGCCTCGAAGTCCCGCCAGGCGTCGGCGATGCCGGCCGCGATGGCCTCGCGGATATCCGCCGACAATGCCTGAGCATCGAAGATCAGGCCAGGGCCGATGCCCAGCCGTGCGAAGCGCTCCATCAGGCCCCGTTCGGAAGGATGGGTCGGGCAGTAACCGAGAACGAAGTTCAACTGGTTGAAGATCTCCAGGCTGCTGCGCTCTGCTTCGGCGCTGAGCGGCACGCGGAAGTCGACGGCAGGTACCGCGGCCGGCGCCGGCTGGCCGAGGAACGCGGACAGCGGCTGTACTTTGTAACCGGCCTGCACCCTTTTCACGTTTTCCAGGTCGTCCGGGCCCTTCAGCTGGGTGCGGTAAAACACGAAGGCAAACTTGGTCTCGGAACGGAACACACGGTCGATACCGGGCGGGACAGTGCCCTGCCAGTCCGGCCCGGCGAGCAGGAAGGTGCCGCCGCCGTTACCGGTGGTACGGCTGCCGACGTAACCGAAGTTATGGGTGTACGCGTCGACGAACTGCGCCGAGTAATAACGCCCCTTCTCCACCGCTGGCATCGTCAGCACCAACGGTTCGCGGCGCAGGTCCGCGCCAAGTTGGGAGTACGGCGTATCGGCATTGGGCGTCGGATAGGCCTTGTCGTCCGGCGTGTAGATGCGCGCGGTGTTGTGCAGGGTGTTCCAGGGCGCCTTGAACTCCGGATGCTGCCGGTCCTGGAAGTAGGTGTATTGCACGCGGTAGTTGTCCACCAGAGGGAAACCGTAGATGTAGGCTTCCTTGGCGATGGCACGAGCCTCGGCGGGCGTCAGAGCGGTTGCGCTGGATACAGAGGCATGGGTGAGGAATGCAAGGAGTGCGACCACGAGGGTGCGCCTGAGATTGTTCTTGTTCACGAGGAACTCCTTGTAGCGAAACGGCAAGGCGCAGGCGCCCCGCCTTTTCATTTTTTTGGCCGGCGATCGGTAGGCCGCCATTCAAGGACGCGGAGTGCGGCATCGCCTTCCGGCCGATATGCATGACAGGTACCGATGGCCCAGTGGGTGGGCATCTCGAAGTCGGGGTCGCGGTCAGCGCGCTCGCGCAGACGCTTCTGCACCACGGGCGCCAGGGTCTGGATGGCGGTAGTGGCCATGGGACCGAGGAGTTCGGTGAGGTGAGTGCACCCCTTCATGCCGCCAACCCGCTCGGCCACTCGCTTCTTGAACCCCGGGCCGATGCTGATGCCCACCAATGCGGCGTAGGCCTGGTTGATATGGCTGCATACCGGAGTGGGTGCCTGTTCGGAAACGGCTTCGATCCGCTGGATCACCAGCTTGCGATCGAGCGTCATGCGGATACGCATCTGGTGCAGCACGCCATTGGCGGGAATGACCCCATAGGGGAACTCGGTGTCGACCCCCTTGGTATCCAGCAGCCGTCCCTCGACCTCGAACAGCCCGTCGTCACGTTCATAGCCGGTGCAGGTCACCTGGCGGGTATGCAGCAGACGACGGCTGACTGTTTTCTCTTCCATGCAACAGCCCTCTTGAAAGAAGGGGCGCCTATGCGCCCCGTCAGTCACCTCAGACGTTGCCGAGGCCGCCGCCGCAAACCAGAACCTGGCCGGAAACGTAGTCGGATTCCGGAATGCAGAACAGGTAGATGGCGCCTGCCGCTTCCTCGGGTGTGCCCGGACGGCTCAGCGGGATCATGGTCTTCGACTGCTCGACGATGGCCGGACTGATGCCGACCTTGATCTCGCGGCCTTCGATATTGATGTAGTTCGGATCGCCCTCCACCGGCTGGGTCTGGCGGGTCTCGATATGGCCGAAGGCCACGGCGTTGACGTTGACCTTCATGCGCCCCCACTCCTTGGCCAGGCATTTGGTCATGCCCAGCACGCCGGCCTTGGCGGTGGAGTAGTTGACCTGGCCCGGGTTGCCGCTCGCGGATACCGAGGACACGTTCACCACCTTGCGGTTGACCACGCGTCCCTCGGCGGCCTCTTTCTTGGCCATGGCGCTGATGATCGGCTGGGCGGCGCGCAGGATGCGGAAAGGAGCGGTGATGTGGCAGTCGATGATGGCGTACCACTGCTCGTCGCTCATCTTCTGGATCACGTTGTCCCAGGTGTAGCCGGCATTGTTGACGATGATGTCGATGCCGCCGTAGCTGTCCACCGCGCTCTTCACGAAGCGGTCGGCGAAATCCACGGCGGTGACGCTGCCGACGCAGGCGACGGCTTCGCCGCCGGCGGCACGGATTTCCGCGACCACTTCTTCGGCCGGGCCGGCGTCCAGGTCATTGACCACCACGCGGGCGCCATCGGCAGCCAGTTTCAGGGCGACGCTGCGGCCGATTCCACGGCCGGAACCGGTGACCAGGGCGACTTTGCCTTCGAGTTTTTTCATGGGTTGTTCCTTGTTCTTTTGGGGTTCAGGTGAGAGCCACGACGGCTTCGCCGATCAGTTTTTCTTCGCCGTACTGGTTGCCGCAGCGGATCGCCAGACGCACGCGCCGCTCGCCATCGGCCTCGAATTTCTCGATGACCTTGCCGCTGCAGGTTGGGATGTGGCCCAGCTGGGTGATGCCGGTGAAGCGCACCGAGAGGCTGCGGATCTGCGTTTGCGGCACCCAGGCGGTGAGCAGGCGGCCGAGGTAGGCCACCGAGAGCATGCCGTGGGCGAACACATCGGGCTGACGTGCCTTACGAGCAAAGTCGAGGTCGATATGCACCTGGTTGTGGTCACCGGATGCGCCGGCATACAGCGCCAGCGTGGTGCGGTTGATCGCGGGCAGCGTCAGCGGCGGCAGTTCGGTGCCGATCTGCAGCTCGTCGAATAGGGGAAGGCTCATTGCACGATCCTCAGCGCTGCACGAGGGAGGAACGGATATCGGCGATGTGCCGGCCGTCCTGGTTGGTGACCCGGGTCTCCTGGACCACGAAGGTCAGCGCCCCACCCTTCTTCTCGTAAACGTCCACCACCCGCGTATCGAAGGTCAGCACATCGCCGGCATAGGCCATGCCGTGATAGGTGAAGCCCTGCTCGGCATGCAGGATCCGGCCGAGGTCAAAGCCGAATATGCCTTCGACTATGTGGTTGGAGTCACGCCCTTCGGCTTCCAGGCACATCAGAAAGCTCGGCGGTACCGGCAATGAGCGGTGTCCGGCGGACCTAGCGGCGGCTTCGTCGGTGTAGACCAGATCGGTTTCGCCGATGGCCTTGGCGAAGAAGCGCAGGCGACCCTTCTCGACTTCGGTGGTGGTCACCCCCAGGGAACGGCCGATCAGACTCTTGTCTGCCATGTCATGGAGTCCTCGAGTGAGTTGAAACGCGCGCCCACCAGGGGCGCGCACTGGCTTCAGCCGCGACCGAAGAGGGTCACGATGCCGGCGCCACCCAGGCCCAGGTTGTGCTGCAGGGCGTGCTGCAAGCCTTCGACCTGGCGGGCGCCGGCCGTGCCGCGCAGCTGATGGGTCAGCTCATAGCATTGGGCAAGGCCCGTGGCGCCCAGCGGATGGCCCTTGGAGAGCAGGCCGCCGGACGGGTTGATCACCACTTGGCCGCCATAGGTGTTGTCGCCGTCCATCACGAACTTCTCGGCGCCGCCTTCCTGGCAGAAGCCCAGGCCTTCGTAAGTCAGCAGTTCGTTGTGGGCGAAGCAGTCGTGCAGCTCGCAGACGCGGATGTCTTCCGGGCCGACCCCGGCCTTCTCGTAGACCTCCGTGGCGGCCTGGCGGGTCATACCGACACCGACGATGCTGATCAGCGAAGGCGGGTCGAAGGCTTCCGGCTGATCGGTCACCAGGGCCTGGGCCAGGATGGTCACGTCGGTGCGCAGGCCGTGCTGCTTGGCGAAGCGCTCGGACACCACGATTGCCGCAGCACCGCCGCAGGTTGGCGGGCAGGCCATCAGGCGGGTCATCACGCCGGGGAAGATCACCTGGTCGGCCATCACTTCCTCGGTGGTTACCACCTTCTTGAACACCGACAGCGGGTTGTTGGCGGCATGGCGGCTGGCCTTGGCGCGAATGGCGGCGAAGGTTTCCATCTTCGTGCCGTACTTCTGCATGTGCTCAAGGCCCGCGCCACCGAAGAACTTGAGGGCGTCAGGCATTTCACGGCCCTGGGGGAAGATCGCATCGGCCACTTCGTGACCCTTGCCGTAGGTGATCGGGCGATCCAGCCAGTGGGACTTCAGCGCTCCCGGCTGCATCTGCTCGAAGCCGAAGGCCAGGGCGCAATCCACTGCGCCGCTCTCCACCGCCTGGCGCGCCAGGTACAGCGCGGTGGAACCGCTGCCGCAGTTGTTGTTGACGTTGATCACCGGAATGCCGCTCAGCCCGACCTCATAGAGGGCCGACTGGCCGCTGGTGGAGTCGCCATAGACGTACCCGGCATAGGCCTGCTGGACCTTGCCGTAGTCCAGGCCGGCATCCTGCAGCGCCAGGCGGATGGCTTGCGCACCCATCTCGATATAGGTACCGCTCTGGCCAGGCTTGGCAAACGGAATCATGCCGACACCGGCGACATAGACTTTCTGCGACATCACTTTCTCCAAGGTCAGGTGACAAGGTCTGGGATGCGCTTCTGCGCCCGATGGCGAATGCAGCACCCCTTGGACCGATGGTTGCCCAGCGACGAACAGCCACGCCCCCCCTCGTGGAGGGGGCGTGAACATGCGCGGCCAAGGGGGGATGGCGAGGGGTGCGACGGGAGGGGAAAATCCCCCCCTACTGGAGGGGGATGGGTGGGGGACACCGGGGATAGCGTGTGCTTGCGGTCCTGAAAAAAACAAGAAAGACTCCATAGAGGAACCAACACGTGACACACGCAAGACATGCAACCTCATTGAATCAGCGGGCGCCGGCCAGTGGTTCCCCCCGCGGCCTGGCGGCCTTCCCTCCCCGGCTCCTGGCGGCCGCGGTGGCCCTCGGCACCTGCGCCAACGCAGGGGCGGTCAGCTTCCAACTGGGAGAAATCGAAGGGCAGTTCGACTCGTCCATTTCCGTCGGCGCCAGCTGGGCGGTGCGCGGACCGGACCCGATGTTCATCAACTCCGCCAACACCCAGGGGCTGCGTGGCAAGTCAGCCACCCGGACCGCCGACGACAACCGCAAGAACTTCAAGAAAGGCGAGACCTTCTCGAAGATTTTCAAGGGTGTGCATGACCTGGAGCTGAAGTACGGCGACAGTGGCGTGTTCGTGCGTGGCAAGTACTGGTACGACTTCGAGCTTAAAGACGAGCACCGGCTGTTCTACGACATCGACGACAGCGGCCGTGACGACCTGGCCAAGGCCTCCGGCGCCGAGTTCCTCGATGCCTTCGTCTACCACAACTACAACCTGGGCGACCTGGCCGGCAACGTGCGCCTGGGCAAGCAGGTGGTGAGTTGGGGCGAGAGCACCTTCATCGGCAACTCGATCAACAGCATCAACCCCATCGACGTCGCCGCCCTGCGCCGTCCGGGTGCCGAGGTAAAGGAAGGCCTGATCCCGGTAAACATGTTCTACATCTCCCAGGGCCTGACCGAGAACCTCACTGCCGAGGCCTTCTACCAGCTGGAGTGGGACAACTCGGTAGTCGACAACTGCGGCACCTTCTTCGGCTCCGACCCCCTACCCCAGGGCTGCACCGACCGCCTGGTATTCGCCGGCCCTGACCTCGCCCCGGGCGTTGCCAGCAACACCGCGACTGCCAGGCAGATCCTCACCAACGCCGTGGTGGACGACGTCTACATGCCGCGCCTGGAAGACAACGACCCGCGCGACAGTGGCCAGTACGGCGTGGCCCTGCGCTGGTTCGTGCCCGAGCTGAACGACACCGAGTTCGGCTTCTATGCCATGAACTACCACAGCCGTAACCCTTACCTGAGCTTCAAGCAAACCACCGTGGCGCCGATTACCGCAGCACAGCTCGGCGCCCTGCCGCCGGCCGCACGCCAGGTCGCCGCCGTGCAGAACCAGTTCGACCGGGTCCGTGCCGCGCGCTACTTCGTGGATTATCCGGAGGACATCCGCCTGTATGGCGTGAGCTTCCAGACCACCCTGGGCGCGACCTCCGTGGGTGGCGAGCTCAGCTACCGGCCGAACATGCCCCTGCAGATCAACACCGCCGACCTCAACCTGGCCGCGATCCAGTCCACGGACACCGACTTCCGCACCCAGACCTCACCGGTCTTCACCAGCGGCGAGACAGCCCAGGCCCTCGGCGGTGACCTGCCAGGCTACAAGCGCATGCCGGTCATGCAGGCGCAGGTAACGGCCACCCAGTTCTTCGACCAGGTCATGGGCGCCAGCCGCCTGACCCTGGTGGGCGAAGTCGGCTACAACCGCATCAACGGCCTGGGCGACGCCGACGGCACCGACATCCGCTTCGGCCGTAGCCCGGTCTATGGCGCGGGCCAGTTCCCCGGCACCCAGAACACCACTGTCTGCGCCACCTCCACCAACCCCCAGAAGGAATGCAACAGCCATGGTTTCTACACCACGGATTCCTGGGGTTATCGCGTTCGCGCCAAGCTCGATTACCCGAACGTGATCGCCGGCATCAACCTCTCCCCCAACCTGGCCTGGTCCCATGACGTCGACGGCTGGGGACCGAACTTCGAAGAGGGCGCCAAGGCCGTCAGCGTCGGACTGGATGCCGACTACCTGAACACCTACACCGCGAGCCTCAGTTACACCGATTTCTTCGGTGGCAACTTCAACACCAGTACTGACCGCGACTTCGTCTCGCTCAGCTTCGGCGTGAACTTCTAAGCCGAAACCGGCAGAGGGTAATTCCATGAAAGCAAGCATGATCATCAAAACCGGCGCCCTGGCGCTGTCGCTGCTGGCCACCAGCGTCATGGCCGCTGTTTCCGAGCAGGAAGCGGCCCAGCTGGGCACGACCCTGACCCCATTGGGTGCGCAGAAGGAAGGCAACGCCGACGGCAGCATCCCAAGCTGGGACGGCGGCCTCAAACCCGGCGCCGCTCCGGTGGACGCCAAGGGCTTCCTCGGCGATCCGTTCAAGGACGAGAAGCCGCTGTTCACCATCACCGCGGCCAACGCCGAGCAATACAAGGACAAGCTGACCCCCGGCCAGCTGGCGATGTTCAAGCGCTACGCCGACACCTACAAGATTCCGGTGTACCCGAGCCACCGCACCGCCTGGGCGCCGTCGAACATCTATGACGCAGCGAAGAAGAGCGCCACTGGCGTGCAACTGGTCAGCGACGGCAATGGCCTGGGCAACTTCTCCGACTCGCGCTACTACGCCTTCCCGATGCCGAAGAATGGCGTCGAGGTCTACTGGAACCACGTGACCCGCTATCGCGGCGACAACATCCACCGTTGGGCGGTGCAGGCCGTACCCCAAGTCGATGGCGCCTACACCATCGTCGAGACCGAAGACCAGAACAGCTTCCCGCAGTTCATGGACGGCGTGAACGCGGAAGAAGCGAAGAACGTCCTCTACTACTACATCTTCGCCGTCAACGCGCCGGCACGTCTGGCCGGCACCGTGTCCATGGCCCACGAGACCATCGACCAGGTGAAGGACCCGCGCAAGGCCTGGACCTACAACGCCGGCCAGCGCCGCGTACGCCGCGCGCCCCAGCTCGCCTACGACGCTCCCGGTCTGGCCGCCGATGGCATGCGTACCTCCGACAACGCCGACATGATGAACGGCTCGCCGGACCGCTATGACTGGAAGCTGATCGGCAAGAAGGAGATCTACATCCCCTACAACAACTACAAGCTGCAGTCCCCGAGCCTGAAGTACGCCGATATCGTCAAACCCAGCCATATCAACCAGGACCTGACTCGCTACGAGCTGCACCGCGTGTGGCACGTGCAGGCCACTCTGAAACAGGGTGAACGGCATATCTACGCCAAGCGCGACATGTACTTCGACGAAGACAGCTGGGTGCTCGCCGAAGTGGACCACTACGACGGTCGCGGTCAGCTCTGGCGGGTGGGCGAGAACTACACCTACACCCACTACGAGAAAGGCCTGAACGCCCCCGCGGCCCAGGGCTTCTACGACCTGATCGCTGGCCGCTACATAGTCGCCGCCATGAGCAACGAATCGAAGCTCGCACCGCAGTATGGCCACCGCACCAAGATGTCCGAATTCACCCCCGCCGCCCTGCGCAACGCAGGTATTCGCTGACCTCGTGAGTTGAAGCAAGAACAACGCCCCGCACCTGCGGGGCGTTGTTCATTCTGCCGCGCAGCCTCCGGGGGATATCGACGAGCACGCTTCCGTAGGTTGGTGTAGAGCGCAGCGAAACCCAACAAACCAGCACGGGCCTTTCATGTTTGTGCGCCAGCCTGACACTGCCCCCGCCCTGCGCCCCAGCCTGATCGCTTCGCGCTCAGTCGTTCTTCGGCACCAGAAGCAGTACTTCCGAAAGCGTGCCTCTTCACCCCAGAGGTAGAGGGGTGACTCGCGCCGGCATCAGCTCAGCAATCCTGAAGCCCAAACCAGCCTGAAATGTTGTAAATCGGGTGGGGCGGCGACTTCGCCCCTTCAGGAGGCCGAGTGAATCATTTCAGCAGCATGGATGCCGCGAGAGGCATGTGGAGCCATGGATGGCCCCTCTCGCCGTGCCCCCGGAGCGACGATGGAGGGTACCCCTGCGCAGCCGGGGCCGGATGCAGGGGCAAGCGTTCTGGTTCCTTTTGGGCGTTTGTGTTTGCAAAAGGGACTCGCCCGGGAAGGCGAAACCAGAAACATCCGCAGAACTCGGCAATCAGCTTGGCTCAGGACTTTCTAGCAACACTTAACGCAAACATAGCCTCACTCGCGAACAGGAGGTGTGCACAGCTATGACCGCACTACAACCCGGAATACCGATCCATCAACTCGCCCATGCGCTCCAAGTACTCGCTGCGGCCCAGATGTAGGATGTGGTTGCCGGGGAACCAGTGCAGCGCGCTGCCCGGCCAGTGCCGCTGCAACAGGCGCAGGTGGCGCGGCATGGTCACCCGGTCACCAGCGCCGCCGATTATCAGCATGCACTGACCGTCCATGGGCGAGGCGTAGGTCAGCGGATTGTGCACCGCGAGCAGGCCACGCATCTCGGCGACCCCCACCCCCTGGCAGCGCATTAACCGTGACAACAGCAGGCCGGTGGGTTGCCATTCGAGGAACGTGTCGATCGGGCTGACCGCCGGCACGATCGGAATGCAGTACGCCAGGCGATCGTCGACGGCCGCCAGCAGCGCCGCGGTGTAGCCACCCAGGGAAATGCCCGCCACACCGATCCGCTCAACGCCGCGCTTCTGCAGGTAGTCGATGAACACGCGCAGGTCGTGGATCGCATGCAAGGGCGCCTCGTTGAAGGAAACGAGGCCGCTGCCGAACAGCCCCTGGCCGCTGAACCAAGAGCCCCGCTCGGCGCGCCGACCATGGTGCGGGTAGGTGAACAGCAGGATGTCGTAGCCGCGCTGGTAGAAATCGGCCAGCGACAGTGCATGAGAATTCAGCCAATGCGAGTCCGCCGCGAAGCCATGGATGACGATCAGTGTCGGCCGGGGCCGGTCACCGTGGCACCAGTGCTGGGCATGGGCGCGGGCATTGCACTGCATGGCCTCGAAGCGCGGCCGAGCGTAGGGATTCAACGGTTGGAAAGGACTGGCGAAGCTCAGCTGGAGTCGCCGGATTCCCTCCCCAGACAGCTCCCGCGCTTCGACGACGATTCCTCCGGATGGGGGCAGGAACACCCGCGAAGGGTCCCCCGCCCGCGCCAGCGGTTCGTAGAAGCGCAAGGCGTCGAACTCTTCCTGCATGCGGCTGCCGCCTTTCAGCGATGCCAGCATTGCGGCGGCGACCGTGGTCGACAGCGAAGTGCGCATGGCCCGCTCGACCGCCGCAGTGCCATGGACCTTCAGCGGGTGCATGGAATCCAGGGCGGTCCCGTCCGCATGCAGCCAGAAATCCTCCGGCAGCCGTTCCCACCAGGGGCTGCGCGAACGGTCCGCCACCCTCTCGCCTGCACACCTCTCTTCGTTCAACACGCGGATTCCCCCGGAAAAGTCCAGCCTATCGCCCCACCGACCGACACCGGGGCGTTCTACGGTGGCGACAGGTTAGAGGCAGGCCCGGCGCGCTCATCCCCCCGAATAAGGGGGGACGGGTTGCACCTGCGAACGATGAATATGGCGTACCCGGGTGAGGAGAGGCCTGACGCCTCGCTCGCCAGGTCGATTGATCCAGCCGCTGGATCAACCTCAGCCACCACCTTGCGGGTACCCCAACGATGAGCAAACTCAGCGGGCAAGATGCGCTGTTCCTGAAAGTCGACAGGCCCCATGCGGCCTCGCACTGCACCATGATCTACATCTATGACCAGTCCACCGTGGAAGGAAAGCGCCTCGGGTTCCGCGAGATCGTCCGGCATATTTCCGATCGCCTCGATGTTTCGCCGGTGTTCCGCCGCAAGATCGTCCAGGTCCCTTACGGGCTGGGGTATCCGTACTGGGTGGAAGACGACCTTTTCGACATCGACTTCCACGTCCGCCACTTCGCCCTGCCCAAGCCTGGCGACTGGCGGCAGTTCTGCATCCTCGTGTCGCGCATCCACGCCCGTTCGGTGGACCTGGCCCGCGCGCCCTGGGAGATGTATGTCATCGAAGGGCTGGACAACATCGAGGGTATTCCCAAGGGCAGCTTCGCCATCCTCACCAAGTCGCACCATGCCGCCATGGATGGCACCGCCGCGGCGGAGCTGACCTGGGCCCTGCACGACATCGCCGGCGCCCAGGGCAAACCCGTCGCGGTAGTTCCCGACAAGCCGGAGACTAGCCCCCACCGTCAACTCTGGGGACCGCTGGACACAGTCAGCCGCATGCTCACCGACAACATTTCCGCCTCAGCGCGGATGGCCCTGCCGCTGGCCCGGGTGCTGCCCAAGCTGGCGGTGGCTGGGCTGCGTTCGATGGCCCGTTCGGTGCTGACCTCCAGGAGTGGCGCACCCCGCACGCGCTTCAACACCAATGTCACCGCCGCCCGGGTCTGGAACTCGGTCACCCTTGACCTCGCAACGGTGAAGCAGATCAAGGCCCTGGTGCCGGGGGCGACGGTCAACGATGCGGTCCTGGCCATCATCGGCGGAGCGATGCGCCGCTACCTGGAGGCGAACGACGAACTGCCGGACAAGTCGCTGGTGACCCTGGCGCCGGTCAATACCCGTCAGGGCGGGGAAGCCTCCGCCAGCGGCAATACGATCTCGATGGTCACCTTCCCCTTGTGCACCGATATCGATGACCCGCTCCAGCGCCTGGGAGCGGTTTACGCGGCCACCTCGGAGTCCAAGGAGATCCAGCACGGGATCGGTGCCGAAGACTTGACCAACCTGCAGAAATTCGCGCCGCCGGCCACCCTCGGCCTTGCTGGCCGCCTGGCCACCCTGATGGGCGTCGGCGGCAAGGGGCCGGTGATCCTGCACAACTGCATGGTGACCAACGTTCCCGGCCCCAACGTGCCGCTCTACATGCTCGGCGCCAAGCTCGTCTATTGGTGCGGCGTTGGCCCGCTGGTGGATGGCCTTTCGCTGATCTGGAACCCCACCAGCTACTGCGGAAAGATGTTCGTCTCCCTGACCAGTTCGCCCAACGTGGTGCCCGACCCGGACTTCCTCGCGCAGTGCCTGAAGGACTCATACGAGGAAATGCGCGGGCTGGCGGCAATCAACGAAAAGCCGGCGGCTAAGAAGCGGGCGGCTCGGCGATCGTAGGATGGGTTGAGCCTGCGATACCCATCCACCATTCCTGATGGGTTTCGCCTCGCTCAACCACATCCTACGGAATCAGCAGGTAGCCCGTCATTGCTGCGAAAACAAAAAAGCCGATCCGGAATCCGGATCGGCCTTCTTCGTTGCCCGCACCTTACTCGAAAATCACCTTGCAACCGCTCTCGCCCCAGACGTCCACCTTGTCCTGGTAGCGGTCCTCGACCAGGTTGCGACGAATCTTCAGCGTCGGCGTGAGCAAGCCGTTGGCGATGCTCCAGGGCTCACGGACGACCACCAGGCACGCCAGTTGCTCATGAGGCTCGAACTGGGCATTCACCTCCGCGAGGAATACCTCCAGCTCGGTGGCCACGGCATCACGGCCCTCGGCGCTGGCCAGGGTGGCGCGGGTATCCGGCGACACGTTGAGAAGTGCCAGAGGCTGCGGCAGACCGACGCCAGTCACGCAGGAGGCCTCGACGCGCGAATGGTTGCCGAGCTTGGCCTCAATGGGCACAGGGGCGACGTATTTGCCCTTGGCCGTCTTGAACAGCTCCTTGACCCGGCCGGTGATGCGCAGGCGCCCTTGCTCGTCCAGTTCGCCACGGTCGCCGGTACGGAACAGACCGTCGGCGGTGTAGCTCTCGGCGGTCAGCTCGTCCTGCTTGTAGTAACCAAGCATCTGCGCGGGGCTCTTCACCAGGATTTCGCTGTTGTCGCCGATGCGGCACTCGACGCCTGGAATCGCGGCACCAACGTAGCCGACGCGCACCTGCCCCGGCAGGCTGAAATGCGAGGTGCCAAAGTTCTCCGACATGCCGTAGCCCTCGAGCAGTTCCAGGCCCAACTGGCGGTACCACTCCATCACCTTGACCGGCAGCGGCGCCGAGCCGGAGAGGCCGGTGTGCACCTGGTCCAGGCCCAGGGCGGAAAGGATCTGCGCCTTCATCAGTTCGCCCTCCACCGGATCGGCGAAGGCGGCAGCCTGGACAGCCGCCGGAATCCGCTCGTTGATGCCCTGGTAGAACTTGCCCCACAGGCGCGGCATGGACAGGAAGATGGTCGGGCGCGCACGGCGCAGGTCTTCGCTGAAGGTTTCCAGGCCGAAGTTGAAGAACACCCGGCAGCCGCTGAACAGTGACACAGCTTCCACCACTGCCCTTTCGGCGGTATGGGCGAGCGGCAGGTAGGACAACAGACGGTCGCCTGATTGTGGCCCCCGGCCCTTGTCGTACATGCAGCCGGTCACCGCCGGAGCGTTGTACATGCTGCCGAAACTGTGCATGACACCCTTGGGATTTCCGGTGCTGCCAGAGGTGTAGATGATGGTGGCCAACTCGCCCGGCTCCGACAGGACTACCCGTTGCAGTGGCGCGAAGGCAGCGACGATGCGTTCCCAGGACTCGCCCTCGCCGCAGGCCGACATCGGCAGGTCGATCAGCGGCAGGCCGGCGGGAACCCCTGCACGAATGGCGCTCCAGCCGGCGGTATCGCCATCCAGACGACCGACGAACAGCAAGCGCACCTCGGCATGTTGCAGAACGTAGCGCACGGTGTCGGTATTGGCGGTCGAGTACAGCGGGACGCTGATATGCCCAGCCATCCAGATCGCCAGGTCGGCGATTATCCAATGAGCGGTGTTCTTGCCGAAAATACCGATGGAGGATCGTGGCGGCAGGTCGAGGGAAACCAGGTAGGCGGCCATCCGCCGGGCCTGGTCGCCGACCTCACGCCAGCTGTAGTCGACCACGCTGCCGTCCGGCAGGGGCTGGGTCAGGTAGATGGCATCAGGCGTGCTGCTCTCCCAGCGGAGGAAGCGGTGCAACAGCGTAGGGTGCTCATTGTTCTTGTTCATGGCGTGTCCTGCGTCTGAAGGGTGATGTACCACCCATTGAAATTGTTCTGTTGGGCGGCGAAAGAAGCGCCGCGTCGGCTCACTCGCGCTGATAGAGGGTGGTCACCACCGTGCCGTCTGCCCCGGTCTGGTGCTGCAGGGCGATGCGCGCATCGGCGACCTGACGCCGGCCGGCGTTGCCACGCAGGTGATGCACCAGCTCGATGCATTGCGCCAGCCCGCTCACCGTCGGTGCCTGGCCCAGCGAGAGCAGGCCCCCGGAAGGATTGACGACCAGGTTGCCACCATAGGTGTTGTCGCCATCTTCGACCAGTTTTTCGGCGCTTCCCTCGGGGCAGAAGCCGAGTGCCTCATACAGCAGTAGCTCGTTCAGGGTACTGCTGTCGTGCAGTTCGCACACCTCCACCTCCTGCGGCCCCCTGCCCGCTTGCTCATACAACTCCCGCGCGGCGGCGACGTTGACCTCATAGCCGATGCAAGCGAAGGCTGATGCCGAACCGAAACCGGACACCTGAACAGGCGAAACGCAGGCCTGGGCGATGATCCGCACCACAGGACGATTGCCACGGCGACTGGCGAATTCGCTCGAACACAGCACAACGGCCGCAACGCCGGAGGTGGGCCAGGCGAACTGGGGATGGGTAAGCGGCTCGGCGATGGTGCTGGCGTCCAGCACGTCATCGAGGGTCAGCGGGGACGTGAACACGGCCAGGGGGTTGAACTCGGCATGCTGACGCGCCTTGACCGCAATCATGGCGAAGGTTTCCCGACGCGTCTGGTAGCGCGCCACGTACGCCCGCGCCGTCGCACCAAGGCGCTCAAGCACAGTGCCCAGGTCTGGCAGCGGTGCCGGTGCGCCCTGCACACCCAGCACCAGCACGCATTCGGCCAGACCCAGTTCGATGGCCTGGCAGGCCTGGTACAGGAGGGTGCTGTTTTCCTCGTCTTTCGGCAAATGCTGGAGCGGCACACGCCCCAGCCCCGTCTGTTCGAGAGCCCGCTGCAAGGTCCCGCCATCCATCAATCCCGAGGCGGAGAAGACGGTTCCAATATCCCGCGCGGACAATCCTGCATCCGCCAGCGCCTGCCGTGCCGTCTCGCCGACCTGGGCGGTCGGGTTGGCGCTCAGCGAGGCCGGGCTGAAGGGGGACATGCCTACGCCAATCACATTGACGCAATGTTGCATCGTGCTCTCCTGAAATAGAAAGCTGCCGCTTCCGGGGCTCGGAAGCGGCAGATGGCCAAGGGGTCAGGCCGGCACTTGCTCGAATATCTCGACCGAACCGCCCTTGAGCACTACTACGTCACGCTCAACGGCGCGGGTCTCGAACACGACGCGAGTCGGCGACTCGCGCCACATGCGGGTTTCCAGGGTATCGCCCGGCATCACGATGGCTGCGAAACGCACGCGGATGCTCTTGAACAGACGCGAATCGTTGTTGCAGAACGCCTTGATCACATGGCGACCGGCGTAGCCGAAGGTGCACAGGCCATGCAGGAAAGGCTTCTCGTAACCGGCCTTGGCGGCATAGTCCGGATCCACGTGCATCGGGTTCCAGTCTCCGCACAGGCGATACAGCAGCGCCTGGTTGACGTCAGTCTTCTCGGCGATCACCGCATCGGCTGCGCGCTCGGGGAGTGCCTCGGCCGGCGCGCTGGCTACCCGTTGCAGACCAGCGCCAGGAACACCTACGTAGAAGCTGGTGAACTCGTTGTAACACAGCGGAGTACCGTGCTCGTCAGTGGTATGGATTTCCAGCACGCTGACCGAACTCTTGCCCTTGTCGAGGGCCTGCTTCAGCCGCATGGTGTGCTTGAGCTTGGCGGCCGGTGGCAGCGGACGGTACATCTCGGTGTACTGCTCGCCGTGCAGTCCCTTGGCGAACGGTAGCTCCAGCCCTTCCAGAGTCGGTTTGCCGGCAAGGATCGCCTTGAGGAACACCTGGGTTGCCGGCAGCACTGCCATAGTCGGCAGCACTCGAAACTCCTCGCCCTTGAACTCGTTGATGTAGAGCAGCTCGGTGCGATCCAGCGGGTCCTTGGCGGCGCCAACGGCCAGGGCATAGAGCGCGGCGTCGGTCTGGGTGTACTCGGTTTCCAGGGTCGCCACGGCGTTGGCCGCGACTTCCATATCCACGTACTGGTTGCCACCGACGGCACGGGACTCCATACGCTCGAACAGCTCTTTGAAGCTTTCGCCGCCGTTGGCAGGGTGAACGCTGTGTTCGTCGAAACGGGTGATGCGCTCCCAGTTGTCGCGCACCAGCTCCGGGCTCAGCGAGTCGGTATGCAGGAAGCGGCCCTGGGAACGTTCCCAGCGGTACTTGGCGTGGAAGCCGCCACCGACTTCGAACAGGCCGCCGGTATCCTGGCAGTCTTCGCTGCACAGCCAACCCACCAGCGGTGCAACGTCTTCCACCTTCAGCTTGGCATGCAGCTCTTCAGGGAAGATGCCGCTGGCGATCACCATGCGCGAGGCGGCGATCGGCGCGATGGTGTTGACGCGGATGTTCTTGCTCGCGCCTTCGATGGCCAACGAGTTGGCGAAACCGATCAGGCCAGACTTGGCGGTGGAGTAGTTACACTGACCGAAGTTGCCGAAGATGCCGGCACCGGAAGCGGTCATCACGATGCGGCCGTAGCCCTTGTCGCGCATGATCGGCCAGACGGCGTGGGTCAGGCGGAAAGCACCCTTCACGTGCACATCCTGGATCAGGTCCCACTGCTCTTCGGTCATCTTGTGGAACGAGGAATCGCGCAGGACGCCGGCGTTGTTGATCAGGATGTCGACGGTGCCGAAGGCCTCCAGGGCGGTGGCGACGATTTTCTCTCCCTCGGTCACCGAGTTGTAATCGGCCACGGCCTCGCCGCCCAGGGCGCGGATTTCGGCGACCACCGCATCGGCGGCGGCGGACGAGCTGCCCACACCTTCGGTGGTCACGCCTAGGTCATTGACCACGACCTTGGCGCCACGAGAACCCAGCAGCAGGGCATGGGCACGACCCAGGCCGTTGCCAGCGCCGGTAACGATGGCGACTTTGCCGTCGAAGCGAATTTGTTGAGACACGTTTGCGCTCCTCTCCTGAAGAGATGGTTGTTATCGCGACGCAGGGCACCGGAGCCCGGCCGTCCTGCTGGACGAGCCGGCGCGGCTACCGATTGCGACCGCAGGTAGGCTGAAGGTCCCCCTCACAGGGTGCGGGCGATGATTTCCTTCATGATTTCGTTGGTGCCGCCCCAGATGCGGTTGCCCCGCGTGTCGAGGTAGAGCCTCGCAATGGGGTACTCGGTCATGTAGCCGTTGCCGCCGTGCAGCTGCAGGCAGGCATCGACAACCCGGCTGCTCAACTCCGCGGTCCAGTACTTGGCCACCGCCGCCGTTTCGGCGCTCAGCTCGCCGCGCAGCAACAGTTCCATGCAGCTGTCGATCCAGGAGCGGCCGATCTGCACTTCGGTCTTCAGTTGCGCCAGGGTGAAGCGCGAATTCTGGAAGTCGAGTACCGGCTTGCCGAAGACGATGCGCGTGCGGGTGTACTCGACCGTGTGCTCAAGGGCCGCCTCGGCCTGGGCCTGGAAGCCCACGGCGCCGATGATGCGTTCCCAGGCCAGGTCGTGCATGAGCTGGTAGAAGCCCTGCCCTTCAACCCCGCCGAGGACGTTCTCAGCCGGCACGCGGCAGTCGTCGAAGAACAGCATGCTGGTGTCCTGGGCGTGCAGGCCGATCTTCTCCAGTGGCTGGGAACGGGCGAAGCCCTCGCGCTCCTTTTCCACGATGACCAGCGAGATGTCCTTGGCGCTGCCGCTGTTGCCGGTCTTGCACACCACCAGCGCCAGGTCGCAGGAGGCGCCGTTGGAAATGAAGGTCTTGGAACCATTGAGGACGAACTCGTCGCCCTCGCGCACAGCGCGGGTCCTGACCGCCTGCAGGTCAGAACCGGTGTTGGGTTCGGTCATGGCGATGGCGCCCACCGCCTCACCGGCGATCATTCTCGGCAGCCAGGCCTGCTTCTGCGCCTCGGTGCCGTAGTTGAGGATGTAGAACGCCACCAGGCCGTGAACACCGAAGCCGATCAGGCCGGTGGCACCCACGCGCATGAATTCCTCGGCGAAGATCATGTCGAACAGCCGGTCGGCGCCGGGACCACCGTATTCCTCGGGCATGGAAGGCAACAACATTCCCAGCTCACCGGCCTTGCGCCAGACCTCGCGAGGGACGCACTTGTCCTTCTCCCACTGGGCATGGAAAGGCGCGACCTCTTCCTCCATGAACCGACGGCAGGCGCGGCGGAACTCTTCGTGCTCGGAGCTGAACAGGGTACGGGGGATCAGATATTCCATTGCGTATTCCTCTGCGACCCGGATCAGAGCGTGCGCCCGACCAGATCCTTCATGATGTCGTTGGCGCCGCCGGCGATGCGCAGGACGCGGTGATCGAGGTAGTGGCGGGCAACCGGATACTCGAGCATGTAGCCGTTGCCGCCGTGCAGCTGGACGCACTCGTCCACCACCTTGGTGTAGAGGTCGGAACACCACAGCTTGGCGGCGGCGGCCGCCTCGGGGCTGAGGCTGCGCGCCAGGCACTGTTCCATGCAGCGGTCGACGTAGTTCTGCGATACCGCCAGCTGCATCTTCAGGTCGGCCAATTTGAATCGGGTGTTCTGGAAGGCGAAGATCGGCTTGCCGAATACGGTGCGGCCCTTGGTGTATTCCAAGGTGCTCTCCAGCACCGCCTGGGCGCCGGCGACGCTGCTGATGGCGATGGACAGGCGTTCCCAGGCCAGCTCCTTCATCAGTTGGATGAAGCCCCTCCCTTCCACACCTCCCAGCAGGTTCTCCCTGGACACGCGAACGTCCTCGAAGAACAGCATGGTGGTGTCCTGGGCATGCAGGCCGACCTTGCGCAACGGCTTGGATTTGCTGAAGCCCATGCGGTCGGCTTCCACCAGGATCAGCGAGATATCCTGGGCGCCCTTACCCGAGGTGCCGGTCTTGGCAACGACGACGACTATGTCGCAGTTGGTTCCATTGGAGATGAAGGTCTTGGCGCCATTGATGACGTACTCGTCACCGTCCAGCACCGCGCGTGTCTTGACCGCCTGCAGGTCGGAACCGGTATCCGGCTCGGTCATGGCCACGGCGCCGATGGCCTCGCCTGCCGCCATCTTCGGCAGCCAGGCCTGCTTCTGTGCCTCGTTGCCGAAGTTCACCAGGTAGCCGGCGACGATGTCGTGCACACCAAAACCGATCAGGCCCGATGCCAGGCCCGCGCGGTAGATCTCTTCGGTGGCGACCATCGAGAAACGGCGGTCCAGTCCCAGGCCGCCATAGGCTTCCGGGGTGGTGGCATTGAGCATGCCCAGCTCGCCGGCGCGCTTCCAGATTTCGCGGGGAACCCGATGATCCTCTTCCCACTGCTCCAGCCGGGGAGCGCACTCCTCCGCCAGGAAGCGTCGCACGGTGCTGCGAAACTCCTCGTGCTCGTGGTCAAACAGGGTACGCGGAATCATGGGTGGTTCTCCTCGGCTCAATCGTTCTGCCCCCCTTGCGGGCGGCTCTGGATCGATCATAGGAGGAGGTATCCGGGGTCAGCCCCCTCAGGGAGGGGGGGATGGGAAAGGTGGCCAGGTGGTGCTGCAAACCCCTCGCGCCCCCTCGCGCGGGGTGGTTCCCGGGATGGCTACAGGGCATAGACTGGGCCGGCGAAATTCCAACGGACGGAGCGCATGGCGCGTCCACGCAACGCAGCATACCTCCGCCCCGTTGGCGATTTCGCCCTAGGAGGATGGGTTTCGCTGCGCTCTACACCATCCTACGGAGCGTTCCTTATTCGATCAGGCCGTGCTTGCGCGCCCAGGACACCGCGTCATAGCGGCTGGAAACGCCGAGCTTCACGTAGATGTTCTTCAGGTTCCATTTCACCGTTTCCAGTGAAATGTTCAGGGTCAGGGCCACGCGCTTGTTCGACATCGCCTGGCTGATCAGCTCCAGGATCGCCACTTCACGCGGCGTCAGCATCGACGGTGCGTTGTTCGACGACGACTCACTGGCGCGCCCGACATTTCCCGGCCCGAAGCGCTCCAGAAGTTGCTTCAGGTAGGCGCCTTCGTCATTGGCCAACGGCTTGGGTACCAAGGTTGCCAGCAACTTGCGCAGCACCTCGCCTTCATCGAGGAAAGTGCGCACCAGTCCCAGTCGACTACCCTGGGCGAGGGCAGCGAGCAGGTGTTCTTCCGCCCGCTCCGGCTGCAGCAAGTCGGAGTGGGCGATGGCACTCAGCAACTGTCCGGTAACCAGCAGTTGGCCGCGACGGAAGCGCGTGGCATAGGTGTGCAGGATATCCAGGGCCGCCAGGGCTTTGTCCGGGTAGTTGGTGGCCAGCAGCAGGCGCGCCCGCGCCAGCGCCGCCAGCGCCGGGATTTCCGCCTGGAATCCCTGGGCATCCCGGTATTGCAGTGCCAGCGGTTCCAGCCGGGCGACGCGCTCGGCGGCGTACGTACGGTCGTTCTCCAGCAGGGCGATGCGCGACTGCTCGGTGAGGCAATGCACCAACGCTCGGTCCTGGCCGATGCTGCGGAAGTGACGCTCCTGGCGTTCGAGGAAGGCCATAGCCACCGCGGCGGAATCCTGCAGCAGGTCCAGGCGTGAACGGCAGATGGTGGCATGCAACATGGTGTCGGGCATGGTCCACTGCAGCAGGCCACTGCGATTGGCGAGAATCTCCCGCGCCTCGTCGATCCGGTCCAGTTCGCGATACACCTCGGCCAGGGTTGCGGCGCCCAGGTAGGCGCTCGCTGCCCGATGGCCGTGGACCGCCACGGCACGGGACAGTTGCGCCGAACCGACACGTTCGGCTTCCCGGATGCGGCCTTCCTGCAGGTAGCAGGTGGTTCTCGCCCCTTCGGCCACCAGGGCCATTTCCGCATCCCGCTCGGCTTCGGGAATGGGATTCTCATCCAGGCAGCGCAGCGCTTCCTCGTGCCTTCCCGCCGCCGAATAGGCGATGGCCAGCAGCGCCGGGGCGCCGTAACGGGTCACCGTGTAGTCATCCGGCAAGGCATGGAAGCTTTCCAGCAGGCCGATGATCGGCTCGCTGCGATCGCGCTGGACCTCGATCGCCGCCTGCACCAGTGGCAGGCGGTAAGCTTCGTCGGCCTGTTGTGCGGCACCGCTGCGCTTGAACTGCTCCATCCATGCCTCGGCCTTGGCCGGACGGGCGGTCAGCGCGTATGCCAGGCAGCCCAGGAAGAACAGCCGCGGCCGAGAGAACAGGATGTCCTGCGGCAACTGGTCCAGCAAGCGTAACAGAGGACTCAGCTGGTCGAGGCTCCAGGTGGCCGGGGCCGCCCCTTCGACCAGTTGCGCGGCAAAGTCCAGGTCGCCGGCCTGGGTCGCATGGCGCACTGCCTCGGCCAGCAACTTGCGCTCGGCGAACCAGCGCGCGGCACGACGGTGCAGCTGATCCTGAGACTCGCGATCACGGCGGAGCAGACGCGTGGCAAGGAAATCACCGAACAGGGCGTGGAAGCGATACCAGGGTTGGCGATCATCGGCCTCGACGCGGAAGATCAGCAGGTTTTCCTCATCCAGCCGCTTGAGCATGGCCTGCGCCGACGCGCAACCGGTCACCGCCTCCGCCAGCGAGGCATTGAAACGCCGGAGAATGCTGACGTCCTCCATGAACGATGCCAACTCGGCCGGCAGGTGCACCATTACGTTCTCGGCCAGGTAGCTCTGCAGGTCGTCAGAACGCCAGCCCATTTCCCGCAAGGCGTCGCGCGTCGCGGGGTCGCTGCGTAGCAGGATGACCACCAGCTGCAGGGTGGCCGGCCAGCCGCTGGTGAGTTGGTGGATCTGGTGCAACTCCTCCGGGCTGAGCTTCAGCGCCGCCAGGCTCTGCTCGAGGAAGGCGCGGGTTTCCGCCAGATCGAACGGCAGCGCGGCGCAGTCCAGCTCCACCAACTGACCGCTGAGTCGCAGCCGGCTGAAACTGAGCGGCGGCCCGACGCGGGAAGAAATCACGAAATGCAGGTTGTCGGGGCTATGGTCCAGCAGCTTCTGCACGAGCTGGTGGGAGCGCGGGTCCGCCACATGCTGGTAGTCATCTATGACCAGGTACAACTCCTTGTTGATGCTGGCCGCGCCCTCGACTATTGCCGCCACCACGCCATCGATGAATTCCGGCCGCGTGCCTTCCGGCGGAATGCCGCTGTCCAGCGGAATCCCCAGGCGCTGCAGCGCGCCGCGCAGGTAAGCGAAGAAAATCGCGAGATGCTTGTCGTCGGTGCTCAGCGAAAGCCAGGCCACGTCCGCTCCGGAACGCATCATCTCCTGCCGCCACTGGGCCAGCAGCGTGGTCTTGCCGAAGCCGGGGCTGCCGGTGACCAGGCCGACACGGCATTGCGCCATGCGCTGCAGGTCCTCCAGCAGGCGCTGGCGCAGGATGGTCTGGGTGCCAATGCGCGGTGGCGCGAACTTCGTTGATACGAGCAGTTTGTCTGTGTGCATGTCCAGACTGGGTCTCCGATTCGCAAATGGCCTACCAAAACGCAGCGGGACAGGCATGCGCGGGTTGGAATCAGGGTGGATACGGCCATGTGGCAAGCCGCTGTTTTACCCGAAGCTTAGCCTCAGGTCAGTAGCAGCCATAGTACGGTACCGGGCACCCGGGCGACCGTTCCTGCAACAGATGGTGGAGGGGAAAGAGAGGGAGCCGCCCCCTCCAACCGAGGGGGTGGGACGACGGTGCCTGGACGGCACCGCCGGAGCGTATCAGAGGGTTCGTGCCACCAGCTCGCGCATGATGTCGTTGGCACCGCCGTAGATGCGGTTGACGCGGCTGTCCAGGTAGTGCCGGGCGACCGGATATTCCAGCATGTAGCCGTTGCCGCCATGCAACTGCACGCACTGGTCGACGACCTTCGAGTACAGCTCGGTGCACCAGAGTTTGGCCGCAGCTGCCGCTTCCGGGCTCAGCGCATGTTCCAGGATCAGCTCCATGCAGCGGTCGACATAGGTCTGCCCGAGGGCGATTTCGGTCTTGAGGTCAGCCAGCTTGAAGCGCGAGTTCTGGAACTCGATGATCGGCTTGCCAAACACCTTGCGCTCACGGGTGTAGTCAACGGTCTGCTCCAGCACCGCCTGGCTCGCCGCGATGGCGAGAATGCCGATGCTCAGGCGCTCCCAGGCCAGTTCCTTCATCAGCTGATAGAAGCCCTGGCCTGGCTCGCCACCGAGGATGTTAGCCTTCGGAACGCGTACGTCCTCGAAGAACACCATGGTGGTGTCCTGGGCGTGCAGGCCGACCTTGCGCAGCGGCTTGGATTTGCTGACGCCCGCGCGGTTGGCTTCCACCAGGATCAGTGAGATATCCCGGGAGCCCTTGCCGCTGTTCCCGGTCTTGGCGACCACGACTATGACGTCGCTGTTGGTGCCGTTGGAGATGAAGGTCTTGGCACCGTTGATGACGTACTCATCGCCGTCCAGCACAGCTCGAGTCTTGACCGCCTGTAGGTCAGACCCGGTGTCGGGTTCGGTCATGGCGACGGCGGCGATGGCTTCTCCATTGGCCATTTTCAGCAGCCACTCTTGTTTCTGTGCCTCGGTGCCGAAGTTGATCAGGTACCCCGCGCAGATGTCGTGCACATTGAAACCGTTCAATCCGGACAAGCCAGCACGAGCCACCTCCTCCACCGCAATCATCGAGAAGCGCCGGTCCAGGCCCAGGCCACCATAGGCCTCAGGCGTGGTGGCGTTGAGCATGCCCAGCGCGCCGGCGCGCTTCCAGATCCCGCGGGGGACAAGGTGATCTTCCTCCCACTGCTCGTGGAACGGCGTGCACTCCTCCGCCAGGAAGCGGCGGACGGTACTACGGAACTCTTCATGTTCATGATCGAAGAGGGTGCGCGGAATCATGGAAATACCCCTGGATACGGTTGTCTGTGCGGGCTCCGACCGTCCGGACGCCCTTCACGCCACATTAGGGCGACCCGCGCTCTCCCCGCCCCCTCGAAGCGGGTAGGCGCAGTCGAATCGGCTATGCGTCCGGGACCTTTGTCCCTCCCACTCCATAAGGGTGGGGGCGGCCTCGTCGGCAATTCGCTCTACTGGCAAAGCCCAATCCCCCGGCCGTCCGTCGGCCAACCAGTACAAGAGAACGAGATGACCGATTCGCTCCTGAACGAACGCGAACTGAGCTTCCAGCTCTATGAGCTGCTCGATACCGAGGCGTTGCTGCAGCGTCCCCGCTACGCCGAACACGATCGCGCCGTATTCGACGCCACGCTGGAAACCGCACGCGGCGTCGCGGCCGAATATTTCGCCCCGCACTACCAGAAGGGCGACGCCAACGAACCGACCTTCGACGGCGAACGCGTGACCCTGATCCCGGAAACCAAGGTCGCCTGGGACGCCTTCGCCCAGGCCGGCTTCCTCGCCGCCCACCACGATGCCGAGGACGGTGGCCTGCAGCTTCCCGAGGTCATCCTGCGGGCCAGCATGGCCTACTTCAACGCTGCCAACATCGCCACGGTGGCCTATTCCTTCCTGACCATCGGCGCCGCCAACCTGGTCAAGAGCTTCGCTGGCGATGCACTTCGCGAACGCTTCCTGCCGCCCATGCTCAATGGCCGCTTCAGCGGCACCATGGCGCTGACCGAGCCTGGCCAGGGTTCCGCCCTTGGCGACCTGCGCACCAGCGCTCGCCTAGCCAACGATGGCACCTATCGCATCCACGGCCAGAAGATGTTCATCTCCGGCGGCGACCACTCGCTGACCGACAACATCATGCATATGGTGCTGGCCCGCATCGACGGTGCGCCGGCGGGCACCCGCGGTATCTCGCTGTTCCTCGTGCCGAAGTTCCTGGTCAACCCCGACGGCAGCCTGGGCGCGCGCAACGACGTGGCCCTGGCTGGCCTGCTGCACAAGCACGGCTACCGCAACACCACCTCCACCGTGCTCAACTTCGGCGAGCGCGACGGCGCAGTCGGCTACCTGGTGGGCGAGGCCAACAAAGGCCTGTCCTACATGTTCCAGATGATGAACGAGGCGCGCATCGGCGTGGCGCTCGGCGCTTCGGCGCTGGCCTACCAGAGCTTCATCCACGCCCTCGACTATGCCCGCGAACGGCCCCAGGGCCGCCTGCCGGGCGCCAAGGACCCGCTGGCGCCGCAGGTGCGCATCGTCGAGCACGCCGACGTGCGCCGCATGCTGCTGCAGCAGAAGGTCTACGCCGAAGGCAGCCTCGCACTGTGCCTGTACGCCAGCAGCCTATTCGAGGATGCCCACACCGCACCGGACGAGACCCTGCGACGCGAAGCCGGGGAACTGCTGGACCTGCTGATTCCCATGGTCAAGTCGTACCCGTCCAAATACTGCGTGATGGCCTCGGACATCGGCATCCAGGTGCTCGGCGGCTCGGGCTACATCCGCGAATACCCGCTTGAGCAGTACTACCGCGACAACCGCCTGAACCCCATCCATGAAGGTACCGAAGGCATCCACGGCCTCGACCTGCTGGGCCGCAAGTTGCAGCAGAACGGCGGCGCCGGCTATCGCCTGTTCCTGGAGCGCGTGCGCGACACCCTGAAGGAAGCCGGGCACGACGACCGCTGTGCCCCGCTCGCCTACCTGCTGGCCGGCTCCCTGGACCGCCTCCAGGAAGTCACCGAAAGCCTGCTCGGCCAGGTCGCCGCCGACACCAACCTCGGCCTGGCCAATGCCACTGCCTACCTCGATGTGTTCGGCCGCGTACTGGTGGGTTGGCTGTGGCTGCGCATGGCGCTGGTCGCCAGCCGCGCCCTGTCTGCCGGCGCGGCTGGCAGCGAGGCGGATTTCTACCAGGGCAAGCTGCAGGCAGCCCGTTACTTCATGGACTGGGAGCTGGCATCCATTGATGCCCAGGCACGCCTGCTGGCCTCCGGTAACCGCAGCAGCTTCGACATGCAGGACCACTGGTTCTGACCCGTCTTCGGACTTCCAACCCTTTACAAGGAGCCACCATGAACGCCCTGGTTACCTATCAGGTTGAAGACAACCTGGCCCTGATCGGCCTCGCCCGCCCGCCGGTCAACGCCCTTGGCCAACCCCTGCGCGCTGCTGTTCTCGAAGCCTGCGAGCGCGCGGCGGCCGATCCTTCGGTCAAGGCGATCGTCCTCCATGGCACCAACGGCCTGTTCAGCGCAGGAGCCGATATCAGCGAGTTCGGTAGCGATGCGTCCTTCGCCGCCCCCGACCTGCCCTCCCTGCTCCTGCGCCTGACGCAACTGGACAAGCCGCTGGTTGCAGCCATCGGCAAACTCGCGCTCGGCGGCGGCCTGGAACTGGCCCTGGCCTGTGGCTACCGCATTGGCGAGCCCGGCACGCGCGTCGGCCTTCCTGAAATCAACCTCGGCCTGCTCCCCGGTGCCGGCGGTACCCAGCGCCTGCCGCGCCTGATCGGTGCCCAGGCAGCACTCGACATGATGCTCTCTGGCGCACCGGCGGGCGCCGACAGTGCGCTCACGCTCGGCATTCTCGACCGGCTTTCGGCAAGTGCCGACAGCCTGCTCGACGAAGCCCGCGCCTTTGCCCGTGAACTGGTCGCCAATCGGGCGCCCGCACGTCCCGCCGCGCCTTTCCCGGCGCCCGCCGAAGGCCTGCCCGAGGACTTCCTTGCCCACTTCCGCCAGGACAACGAGCCGCGCTGGAAGAGCCGCCTGGCACCGCGCCTGGTGCTTTCGGCGGTGGAAGCCGCCTGCCTGCTGCCGCTGGAGGAAGGCCTGGCCCGCGAGGTGGCGCTGTTCAAGCAGGCCGAAGCCTCGATCCAGTCCCAGGCCCTGCGTCACGTGTTCTTCGCCGAGCGCGAAGCCGGCAAGGTCCCGGGCATCGATAGCGGCACCCTGCTCCGCCCGATTCGCAAGGTAGCGGTGATCGGCGCCGGCACCATGGGCGGCGGCATCGCCATGAACTTCGCCAATGCCGGTATTCCGGTGACCTTGCTGGAGCGCCAGGGCGACGCCCTCGATCGCGGCCTGGCGCAGATCCGCCAGAACTACGGGATCAGCGTCAAGCGCGGCAAGCTGACCGAAGCCCGGCTGGAGCAGCGCATGGCCCTGCTCGGCGGCACGCTCGACTATGCCGACCTCGCCGACGCCGACCTGGTGATCGAAGCGGTGTTCGAGAAGATGGAGATCAAGCAGGAAGTCTTCCGCACCCTGGACCGGGTGTGCAAACCCGGCGCCATCCTCGCCACCAACACCTCGTCGCTGGACGTCGACCAGATCGCTGCGGTGACGTCTCGTCCGCAGGATGTGATCGGTCTGCACTTCTTCAGCCCGGCCAACGTTATGCGCCTGCTGGAAGTCGTGCGTGGGCGTGAAACCGCGCCGGACGTATTGGCCACCACGCTGAAGATGGGTCGCACCATCGGCAAGATGCCCGTGGTGTCCGGCGTCTGCTTCGGCTTCATCGGCAACCGCATGCTCGAACCCTACGCCCGCGAAGCCCATCGCCTGGTCCTGGAGGGCGCAACGCCGGCGCAGGTGGATGGCGTACTCACCGGTCTCGACCTGAACATGGGCGTTTTCAGCATGCTCGACCTGGCCGGCGTCGACGTGAACTTCCTGGTTCGCGACTCCAACCGCGCCGCTTTCGCCCATGACGAAAGCTACTGCCGTCTCGGCGACGAGCTCTATGCCCTGGGCCGTTTCGGCCAGAAGACCGGTCGTGGTTTCTATGCGTACGAAGGTCGCAATCGCCAGGACGACTACGAAGTGGTCGCGCTGGCCGAACGCCTGGCCGGCGAGCTGCACGTGCCCCGTCGCCCCATGGGCGAGCAGGAAATCCACGACCGCTGCCTGTTCATGCTGATCAACGAGGGCATCCAGTTGCTGGACGAGGGCATCGCCCTGCGCGCTGGCGACATCGACCTGGTGTGGATCAACGGCTACGGCTTCCCGGCGCACCTGGGCGGTCCCATGCACTACGCCGAGCAGCTGGGTCTGGACAAGGTACTGGCCGGCATTCACCACTTCCGCCAGTCCCTCGCTGAATACGGCGAGATGTGGTTCCAGCCGGCGCCGTTGCTGGAGCGCCTGGTGGCAGCCGGCAAGACCCGAATCGAGCGCATCTGATTGCACCTGGCAGGCGCTGAGTCCCTATTGGCGCCTGCCCATACCTTCAACAGGACAAGACCATGAAAGAAGCCGTCATCCTCTCAACCGCACGCACGCCTATCGGCAAGGCGTTTCGCGGTGCCTTCAACGCGACCACCGCCCCCACCATGGCCGCCTTTGCCATTCGCGCCGCCGTCGAGCGGGCAGGCGTCGAGGCTGGGGAAATCGAGGACCTGGTCATGGGCACCGGCATGCCGGCCGGTACTGCCGGCTGGAACCTCGGCCGCATGAGCGTGCTGGCCGCGGGCCTGCCGATCTCCGTCAGCGGCCAGACCCTCGACCGCCAGTGCGCCTCGGGCCTGATGGCCATCGCCACCGCCGCCAAACAGATCATGGTCGACGGCATGCAGGTCACCATCGGCGCCGGTCAGGAGCACATCAGCCTGGTGCAGAACCGTCACATGGAATGGGTCGGCAGCCAGCACGATGCGCAGGTGCTGCGCCTGATGCCCCACGCCTACATGCCGATGCTGCAGACCGCCGAGCTGGTGGCCGGCCGCTACGGCATCAGCCGCGAGGCCCAGGACGCCTACTCCCTGCTGTCCCAGCAGCGCACCGCGGCAGCCCAGCGCGCCGGTCTGTTCGAGGGCGAGATCGTCCCGGTCACGGTCACCCGGCAAATCGTCGACAAGGCCAGCGGTGCCATCAGCTTCGAAGAAGTCACCCTCGTCCGGGATGAGGGCAACCGTCCGCAGACCGTCCTCGACGACCTGGCCCGCCTCAAGCCGGTGATCGAAGGTGGCTGCATCACCGCCGGCAACGCCAGCCAACTCTCCGATGGCGCCAGCGCTTGCGTACTGATGGACGCGCGCCTGGCCGAGCAGCGCAACCTGGACCCCCTGGGCGCGTATCGCGGCATGGCCGTCGCCGGCCTGGCGCCTGAAGAAATGGGCATCGGCCCGGTGCTGGCCGTGCCCAAACTGCTCAAGCAGCACGGCCTGAAGGTTGACGACATCGGCCTGTGGGAACTCAACGAAGCCTTTGCCTGCCAGGCGATCTACTGCCGCGACAAGCTGGGCATCGACGACTCGCGCTACAACGTCAACGGTGGCGCGATCGCCATCGGCCATCCCTATGGCATGAGCGGCGCGCGGATGGTCGGCCACGCCCTGCTGGAAGGTAAGCGCCGTGGCGTGAAGTACGTCGTGGTAACCATGTGTGTAGGCGGTGGCATGGGTGCCGCCGGCCTGTTCGAGGTGTTCTGATGAGTGTCTTCGCCCCCTTCTCCCTGGCCAGCCGCACCGTGCTGGTCACCGGCGCCTCTAGTGGTATCGGCGCCCACCTCGCTCGCGTAGCCGGCCGTGCCGGAGCGCGCGTGGTCCTGGCAGCGCGTCGCGTCGAGCGCCTGCAACAGCTGGCCGACGCCATACGCCGTGACGGTGGCCAGGCGTTGCCGGTGGCCCTGGACGTCACCGACCGCGCCAGTGTGGAAGCTGCCTTCGATGCCGCCGAAGCGACTTTCGGACCAGTGGACGTGGTGCTCAACAACGCCGGCATCGGCAGCGGTCTGCGTGTGCTGGAAATCAGCGAAGAAGACTGGCGCGCCATGCTCGCGACCAACCTCGACGGCGTCTGGCGCGTCGCCCAGTGTGCTGCACAACGCCTGGCGCGTGCCGAGCGTCCAGGAAGCATCGTAAATATTGCATCCATGCTCGGCCTGCGAGTCGGCACCGGCTACAGCCACTACTGCGCGGCCAAGGCCGGCGTGGTCCAGCTGACGAAGTCCCTGGCGTTGGAACTGGCGCGCTACAACATCCGTGTCAACGCCATCGCTCCGGGCTACTTCACGACGGAGATGACCGACGGCTACTTCGACAGCGAGAAAGGCCAGGCCTACATCCGCGCCGCGGTGCCCATGCGCCGCCTCGGTCGGTTGGAAGAACTGGACGGTCCCTTCCTGCTGCTGGCCAGCGAAGCCGGTGCTTACATGTCCGGGTCGGTGCTGGCGGTGGATGGCGGGCAACTGGTGGGGAGCTTGTAAGGGTAGGAACCCCGGACGCCTGTCCGGGGCACTGCTAATCGCAAGCGAGTCGCCCCCTGGAGAGAGAAGTGCTCAAATCATTACCTCGCATGCTGCTGGCGATGGCCGTAGCCCTGCCATCTACCATGACATCGGCGGATGAAGGCGGGATCAGTTTCTGGCTTCCCGGCCAGTTCGGTGCCCTGGCGGCAGTACCCACCGCGCCGGGCTGGACCTTTCCGCTGATCTACTACCACGTCAGCGCGGACATCGGCGCGAGCGAGCCTCTGCCAAGGGGTGGGCGTGGCCAGATAGCCGCCGGCGTGGATGCCAAGGCCGACCTGCTGTTCGGTGGGCCGAACTACACCTTCGCTGAGCCCGTGCTGGGTGCCCAGGCGTCCCTCGGTCTGCTCGTCGGCCTGGGACGTTCGGAGGTCGATGTCGAGACCACCCTGACCGGCCCGCGCGGCCGCACGCTCTCCACCCAGGTCAACGACAGCCTGAAGGGCTCCAGCGACCTGTTCGCCATGGGCACGCTCAAATGGAACCATGGCGAACACAACTTCATGGTCTACGGCATGGGCAACCTGCCGGTGGGTGCCTACGACCCCGATCGCCTGGTCAACCTGGGGCTTGGCCACGCCGCGCTGGATGCCGGCGGCGGCTACACCTACTTCGACAAGCGCAACGAGTTCTCCGTGGTGACAGGTCTCACCTACAACTGGGAGAACAGTGATCTGGACTACCAGAATGGCATCGATGCCCACCTGGACTGGAGTGCATCGCACTTCGTCACCGACAGCACCCATCTGGGCCTCGTCGGCTACGTCTATCACCAGGTAACGGGCGATTCCGGCAGCGGTGCGGTACTGGGGGACTTCAAGTCCCGGGTCAGCGCCGTCGGTCCGCAGGTCGGCCACTTCTTCAAGGTGGGCAACGACCTCTGGTACGCCAATCTCAAGGGCTATCACGAGTTCGACGCGCGCAATCGCGCGGAAGGCTGGAACCTCTGGCTGACACTCACCATCCCGTTGTCAGGCGAGTAGCGGCCTCACCCGCAAACGTTGGGCGTCGCGCAGCTCAGCCACAACCTACGGTTCTCCCCAATCTCGTAGGGTCGAGGTCACTCTCCACACCTAATCTCCCATTTCCCCCCCTTTGGGGCGGGGTCACTCTCACAGCGCGTCGGTAGCATTCAACTCACGTGTGCAAACGATTGCACAGCGACTGAGGCATGCAGATGGCACGCAACACATCCCCTCCGGGTTCCTTCGTCCAGCAAGCCTATCCGGCAGGCGCACGAATCACAGCTGCGGACCTGGCGAAACGTATCGGCGTGGCCACCTCCACTGTCACCCGCGCCTTCGACCCGCATTCGCGCATCTCGGCCGAAGTGCGCCAGCGCATCCTCGCCATGGCCGACGAAGCGGGCTATCGGCCCAATGCCATCGCGCGGTCATTGAATCGGAGACGCACCGGCATCGTCGCGCTGGTGATGGGCGACATGACCAACCCCTTCTACCCCGCTGCCCTGGAGGAGTTCTCCCTGCAGCTGCGGCAAACCGGCCGGCAACTGTTGCTCTTCGTGGTGCCTCCGGGTGGCGACGCCGACGAACTGATGCCGCAGCTCTTGCAGTACCAGGTCGACGCCATCGTGGTGACCGCGGCGCGGCTCTCCTCGCACATGTCGGACCTGTGTGGACGCCAGGGTGTACCGGTGGTGTTCATGAACCGCCGCGTCGAGGACCCGACGGTCTGGTCGGTGTGCTGCGACAACGAGCGCATGGGGGCTGCGGTGGCCGAATACCTGGTGGGCAGCGGGCGCCGCGCCTGTGCCTTCGTAGCGGGTGACCCAAGCATCTCCACGACCACCGACCGCCTACTCGGTTTCGAGCGAGGCCTGGCCGCGCATGGCCTGCGTCTGGTCGCCTGCGAGCAGGGCGGATACAGCTACGAAGGCGCACGCGATGCGGCGGCCCGGCTGTTCGCAGCCGGCCAGCCCGGTATCGATGCGGTGTTCTGCGCCAACGACCTGATGGCCCTCGGCGTGCTCAGCCACCTGCGTATGAATACCGCCCTGCGCGTGCCCCAGGACGTGGCCGTGGTCGGTTTCGACGATATCCGCGCTGCGGCCTATCCAGAGCACGGCCTGACCACGGTGCATCAGCCGCTGCGCGAAATGATCGAGTGCGCCATCCGCCTGCTCGACGAAGGCCCTCCGGGCGGAAACCCCGCCGAGGCTCTGCGCGAGATTCCGGGGCGGCTCGTGCAGCGTTCTTCGGCCTGACCCACCACACCAATCACAACAACTACCAGGAGACCGGCATGGGCCCGACAGAAACCCCGGATGACCGCGCCATGTATCGAAGGATCAGTTGGCGAATCATGCCCCTGCTGCTCACGGCCTACGTGGTGGCCTTCCTCGATCGCATCAACGTCGGCTACGCGCAGCTCCAGATGAAAGAGACGCTGGCCTTCAGCGATGCCGTCTATGCCCTGGGTGCGGGCATCTTCTTCATTGGCTACCTGCTGTTCGAGGTACCAAGCAACCTGGTGCTGGAGAAGATCGGCGTGCGCAAGACGCTGCTGCGCATCATGGTCTGTTGGGGTGTCGTCGCCATGGCGATGATGTTCGTGCAGACGCCCACGCAGTTCTACGTGCTGCGCTTCCTGTTGGGCGTCTTCGAGGCAGGTTTCACCCCCGGCGCGCTGCTCTACCTCACCTACTGGTACCCGCCAGCGCGGCGCGCGCGGATGATCGCCGTGTTCCTGCTCGGCGCCATCTTCGCCAGCCTGATTGCCGGGCCGCTGTCGGGCGCCATCATGAAGTACTTCGACGGCCTCAATGGCTGGCACGGCTGGCAGTGGCTGTTCCTGGTACAGGGACTGCCCGCGCCGCTGCTGGGCCTGCTGGCCTGGTTCGTGCTGGTGGACCGGCCCGAGCAGGCGGGCTGGCTAAGTGCCGAGGAAAAACTCCGGCTGCGCCAGCAGTTCGACGCAGAGCACCAATCGGCGACCAAGGCCAGTCATGGTTCGCTGCGCGACCTGCTTAGCGACTCAAAGGTGTGGGTGTTGTCACTGGTGTACGTGCTGATGGTCGCGGGCACCTACACGATCGCGTTCTGGACACCGACCCTGATCAGGAGTTGGGGCGTCAACGACATGCTGGAAATCGGCCTCTACGCCACCCTGCCGCAGCTGTTCGCCGCAGCCGGGGTGATCCTGCTCAGCCGCAGCTCGGATCGCCGTCGCGAACGCCGCTGGCATTTCACCGCCGGCGCACTGACGGCCGCCAGTGGCCTGGCGATCATCGCCCTGGCGCAGGGGCAGCTCGGCGTCTCACTGGCCGGACTATGTCTGGCCATGATGGGCGTTGCCTCGGTGCCGCCGGTGTTCTTCGCGCTGACCTCCGAATACCTGCCCCGCGCATCGGTGGCGGTCGGCATCGCCCTGGTCAGCAGCATCGGCAACCTCGGTGGTGCGATCAGCCCCTCGGTCACCAGTGCCCTCAATGCCAGCAGTGGCGGCACCCTCTACAGCCTGTACTTCGTGATGAGCCTGTACCTGCTGGCCGCATTCATCGTGCTGACGGCCGCCCGGCCGACGGCCCCCACTCTGCAAGCCGCCTGAGGCGGTATCCCCTGGAGTCCTTAGGAAGTAGCCCATGATTCAACAACTCAAGAAAGGCCAGTCGGCCCAGGCCAAGGCCAGCAACCAGGTGCAGGTGCGCGCTACCGTCGAAGGCATCCTCGCCGACATCGAACAACGCGGCGATGCCGCCGTGCGCGAGTACTCGGCGAAGTTCGACCAGTGGGCGCCGGAAAGCTTCAGGCTCAGCCAGGAGCAGATCGACGCCTGTATCGCCAGCCTGCCGCAGCAGACCCTCGATGACATCCGCTTCGCCCAGGAACAGATCCGTCGTTTTGCCCAGTTGCAGAAGGACTCGATGCACGACGTCGAGGTGGAGACGCTGCCAGGCGTGGTGCTCGGCCATCGCAACATTCCGGTCAACTCGGTGGGCTGCTACATCCCCGGTGGCAAGTACCCACTGATCGCCAGCGCACACATGAGCGTGCTCACCGCCAAGGTGGCCGGCGTCAAACGCGTGATCGCCAGTGCGCCGCCCTTCGAGGGCAAGCCCTGCCCCGAGATCGTGGCCGCCATGCACCTGGCGGGCGCCGATGAAATCTACTGCCTTGGCGGTGTCCAGGCGGTGGCGGCCATGGCCATTGGCACAGAAAGCATCAAGGGCGTGGACATGATCGTCGGCCCGGGCAACGCCTACGTGGCCGAAGCCAAGCGCCAGCTCTTCGGCCGCGTGGGCATCGACCTGTTCGCAGGCCCCACCGAGACCCTGGTGATCTGCGACGACACGGTGGACGCCGAGCTGGTGGCCGTCGACCTGCTGGGCCAGGCCGAGCACGGCCCCACCTCCCCGGCCTACTGCGTGACCACCAGCAGGACGATCGCCGAAGAGCTGCCGGCCGCCATCGAGCGAGTGCTCGCCCGCCTGGACACCGCGCCGGTGGCCGGTGCCGCCTGGCGCGACTTCGGCGAGATCTACCTGTGCGACACCGACGAAGAGGCCCTGGAAGTCGCCGAGGGACTGTGCTCCGAGCATGTCCAGGTGATGACCCGGGACCCGGACTGGTACCACGAGCGCATGACCTGCTACGGCGCCCTGTTCCTCGGCCACCGCACCAATGTCAGCTACGGCGACAAGGTGATCGGAACCAACCACACCCTGCCCACCATGGGTGCGGGCCGCTACACCGGCGGGCTGTGGGTCGGCAAGTTCATCAAGACCCACACCTACCAGCGCGTGATGACCGACGAAGCGAGCGTGATGGTCGGCGAGTACTGTTCGCGCCTGTGCGGCTACGAGCATATGTCCGGCCACAAGGAGCAGGCGGACATCCGCGTGCGCCGCATGAAGGTGGAGGCCTGAGCCAATGAGCAAGCCCACTCCGGAAAGCCGCAGCGCCTATCGCTACTTCCGCGACATCACCACGCGCTGGATGGACAACGACGTCTACGCCCACGTCAACAACGTCGTCTACTACAGCTGGTTCGACACCGTGGTGAATGCCTGGCTGCTCGAACAGAAAGTCCTGGATTTCGCCGAGAGCCCCACAGTCGGCCTGGTGGTGGAAACCGGCTGCAGCTACTTCTCGTCCATCGCCTTCCCCGACATCGTGCGCGCCGGGCTGCGGGTAGCGCGCCTGGGAACCTCCAGCGTGCGCTACGAAGTCGGCCTGTTCGCCAATGACAACGACATCGCCTCCGCCCAGGGGCATTTCGTGCACGTCTACGTCGATCGAGTGACGCGCCGTCCACTACCGCTGCCGGCGGAGCTGCGCCGCGCGCTGGAAAGCATCCAGCTCGCGACCTGAAGCAGGCTCCAGGCCCTGCGCGCCCTCGGCGCCAGGGCATCCACAACCCACAACAAGAAGGAGACCACCATGAACGAACACATCGGCCGACTGCTGGTCCTGGCGGGCATGGCATGTGCCCTGCTCATTGCGCCGCTGGCGCAGGCCCGCCCGGACAAGCCCAACATCCTGGTCATCTGGGGCGACGACATCGGCTGGCAGAACGTCAGCGCCTACGGCATGGGCACCATGGGCTACACCACGCCGAGCATCGACAGCATCGGCCTGCAGGGCGCGCGCTTCACCGACCATTACGCCCAACCCTCGTGCACCGCCGGCCGTGCAGCCTTCATCACCGGCCAGTATCCGATCCGCTCGGGCCTGACCACGGTGGGCCTGCCGGGCGACAAGCTCGGCCTGCAGGCCGCTTCGCCGAGCCTGGCCGAAGTGCTGAAAGGCGCCGGCTACCGCACCGGCCAGTTCGGCAAGAACCACCTGGGTGACAACAACGCCAACCTGCCCACCGTGCATGGGTTCGACGAGTTCTTCGGCAACCTGTACCACCTCAATACCGAGGAACAGCGCGAGTACATCGACTACCAGAACTTCGCCAACGCCTACCCTGGCGGCCCGAAGACGTTCGCGAAGAAGTTCCAGACCCGCGGCGTGCTGCATACCTTCGCCAGCGACAAGGATGATCCGACGGTGGACCCGCGCTTCGGGCCGGTCGGCAAGCAGACCATCGAAGATACCGGCCCGCTGACGATGAAGCGCATGGAAGACTTCGACGGTGCCGAGGTAATCCCCATGGCGCTGGATTTCATGCGCAAGGCGCAGAAAGAGGACAAGCCGTTCTTCGTCTGGCTCAACACCAGCCGCATGCATCTCTACACCCACCTCAACGACCAGTGGCGCCACGCCGCCGCGAAGTACACCCACGAGGACGATACCCAGGGCAGCGGCATGCTGCAGCACGACCATGACATCGGCCAGGTGCTCGCCTTCCTCAAGGCCAACGGTCTGGAGGACAACACCATCGTCTGGTACTCCACCGACAACGGCCCGGAACACTCCTCTTGGCCCCACGGCGCGACGACGCCCTTCCGCGGCGAGAAGATGACCACCTACGAGGGCGGCGTGCGAGTGCCGTCGATGCTGCGCTGGCCGGGCGTGGTGAAGCCGGGGCAAATCCTCAATGGCATCCAGGCGCACCAGGACATGTTCACCAGCTTCGCCGCCGCAGCTGGCGTGCCGGACGTCGTCGAGCGCATGAAGCAGGAGAAGAAGCAGTACATCGACGGCATCGACAACCGCGACTACTGGACCGGCAAGTCGCCCGAGAGCAAGCGCAACAGCCTGCTGTACTACATCGAAAGCAAGCTGACCGCCGTGCGCATGGGCCCGTGGAAAATGCACTTCTCCACCAAGGAGGATTACTACGCGCAAGTCGTGCCGCGCTTCGCGCCGCTGATGTTCAACCTGCGTAGCGACCCGTTCGAGAGCTACGACAGCAAGGACTCATACGGCCATCTGATCCAGAAGTCCTCGTGGATATCGGGACCCATGGGCGAACTGATCGGCGCGCACCTGAAGACCCTGGCCGAGTACCCCCCGGTGCAGACCGCCAAGTCCTTCGACCGATCGAACCTGGTGCAGGACTTCCTGCACGGACAGAAGAAGGCGCCCTGAGGCTATTGGCAGGACCTGCCGTGGCGAGTTTCAGGCCACTGACTGCTTCAGGATGACTTGTGCCTCGCTAGCGCGAGTCACTCCTCTCCCTCTGGGAGAGGGGTGGGGTGAGGGAAGGTTCAGGTCGGCTCCGTGCCTGGCCATTTCGCGAATAAATTCGCTCCTACAAAAAGGCGGGCAGGACTGCGTCCTGCTTGGCGAATGAATTCGCCCCTACAGGATTGCGCCCAGACTGATCGCTGGCACGGACAGCCCCCTCTCCCTCTGGGAGAGGGTTGGGGTGAGGGAAGGTTCAGGTCGGCTCCGTGCCTGGCCATTTCGCGAATAAATTCGCTCCTACAAAAAGGCGGGCAGGACTGCGTCCTGCTTGGGGAATGAATTCGCCCCTACAGGATTGCGCCCAAACTGAACGCCGGCACGGACAGCCCACCTCTCCCTCTGGGAGAGGGTTGGGGTGCGGGAAGGTTCAGGCTGGCTCCGTGCCACGCCATTTCGCGAATAAATTCGCTCCTACGAAAAACGGGCAGGACTACGTCCTGCTTGGCGAATGAATTCGCCCCTACAGGATTGCGCCCAAACTGAACGCCGGCAAGGACAGCCCCTCTCCCTCTGGGAGAGGGTTGTATCAGCAGGCACGGAGGCGTGTTTGGCATGACCCCACGGCACCGATCCGCACTAATCCACCAGCTTGAGCAACGCGGATCGCACATGGTCGGGAATGGTGGTCGACTGGTTGCTGGCCCGGTCGACATACACGTAGACGATGTACCCCGCCGCGGAAGCTTCCTCTTCGTCGTTACGGAACAGCGCCAGCTCATAGCGAGCGCTGCTGTTGCCCAGTTTCGCGATCCGCATGCCGATGGTGATGCGGTCCGGGAAGCTGATCGACGAGAAGTAGGTACAGCAATTCTCCACGATCAGTCCGATGACCGGGCTGCTGGCGATGTCCAGGGTCCCCTGCTCCACCAGGAACAGGCTGACGGCGGACTCGTAGTAGGAGTGGTAGACCACATTGTTGACGTGACCATAGGAGTCATGGTCGCCCCAACGGCTGGGCATGCTGGTGAAGTGGCAGAACTGGCTGCGAGTGGGACGTGCGTGACTCATAGAACCTTCTCGTAGATGGAACGGATATCGTCGATGCCCAGTTCCCTGGGGTTGTTGCCGAGCAGGCGGGTCTGCCTGGCGGCATCACTGGCCAGGTCCTCGATGTCGGCCTGGCTGATGCCCAGCTCCCGCAGGCGCGTTGGCAACTGCAGCTCACCGGCCAGGCCGCCCAGGTAGTCAGCCAGCGCGTTGGCCTTCGCCAACGCGTCGCCACCAAGACCAGGCAGGACGATATCCGCCAGCTCCGCATACAGCGGCGCGACCGTTTCCAGGTTGAAGCGGAGCACCGGCTCCAGCACCAGTGAATTCGACAGTCCGTGAGGAATGTGGAAGCGCGACCCCAGCGGATAGGCCAGTGCATGGACCGCCGCCACCGGAGCATTGGCGAACGCCATGCCGGCAAGGCAGGCGCCCAGCAGCATGTTTTCCCGCGCCTCCAGGTTGGCGCCGTTGCGACAGACCTCATGCAGGTTGGCGCTGAGCAGGCGCAGGGCCTCACGGGCCAGGCAATCGGAAATCGGGTTCTTCAGGTGCCGGCTGGTATAGGACTCGATGGCATGGACCATCGCATCGATGCCCGTGGCAGCGGTGACGGCTGTCGGCAATCCGAGGGTCAGCTCGGCGTCCAGCACGGCGAGGTCGGGCAGTAGCAGCGGCGAAACCACCACATTCTTCTCACCGGCGCCGGTGGTCACCACCGACACGGCCGTGACCTCGGAACCCGTGCCCGCCGTAGTCGGCACCAGGATCAGCGGCAGGCGCGGCCCCTTGGCCAGGTTGCTGCCATAGATCTCGGCCAGAGACTCATCGCTACGCGCAAGCAAGGCGGTCAGCTTGGCGGCGTCCAGGGAACTGCCGCCGCCGAAGCCGATCACGCAGTCCGCCGAGCTGGCCTTGGCGGCCGCAACCGCCGCGAGGATCACCGACTCGGGCGGATCGGCCTGGACCTCGGAGAAGACCGTCACCTGCAGCCCCTCGCGCTCCAGTTCGAGCAACGCCGAGTCCAGCAGGCGCGCCGCCAGGACGCCAGGGTCCGTGACGATGAGTACCGATTGGCAACCCATGCTTCGTACAGGGGCTGCCAGGCGGCGCGAAGCACCGCATTCAATGAGGATGGATTTGGTCGTGTTGAACGCCAGGGTGCGCATGGAACGCCTCGCGAATTGTCCGGAAAGGTGGGAACCGCTGGAGCACCTTATTCGCGATCACGAGTGACGCTCCCCCCCTCTTATGAGTGGGCGCGCGGGAAGCGAGGCCCTGCCGGCTGGCCCCTCCCCAGACGGGAGGCGTTGCAACGCAAGGGCGTTCCTAGAATGCGATTTCCACCAACCAGAACAACAAACGGAGACCGCGATGAAGATGAACTTCGCCCGCATCATGGGCCAGACCGCCCTGCGCTTCGCCGACCAGGAAGCCCTGGTGAACATCGAGCGCAACCGGCGCTATCGCTTCGATGAGCTGCACCGGCTGACCAACCGCATCGTCAACATGATGCGCAGCCGCCTGGACCTGCACCGAGACGATACGGCTCTGTGCATCCTGGAGAACGACAACCTGTCGCTGCTGCATGCCTGGACCGCGTTCAAGGGCGAAGCGGCCATCGCCCATACCAACATCCGAGACTCCCTCGAAGAGCACCGCTGGCAGGTGGAGTTCATCCGACCCAAGGTGGTCTTCATCGAAACCGAACTCCTGGATCGCTACGGCGAGATGCTGCGCCAGAGCGGTACCCGGGTGATCTGCATGGACGTGCCGCCGGCGCGGCATTCCTATGCACGATACTTCTGGGACCTGCTCGAAGGCGTCTCCGATGCAGAACCCGATATCGAATCGGATGCACACCAGGATGTACTGATCTACCGCTTCACCGGCGGTACCACCGGCCGAAGCAAATGCGCCCGCTACACCATCGACAACTGGCTGGCAGCGCGGGACTCCATGTACGCCGACAGCGAGCAGGGCCAGGCTTTCAACGAGCGCACTCGGTACCTGCACATCGCCCCCATCAGCCACGGCTCGGGGCTCTCCCTGCTGCCCACGCTGTTCCGTGGCGGCTGCACCGTCACCCAGAACGCCGCCGACCTAAAGGCCTGGTGCCGCAACGTCGAGGCGGAACGCGTCACCACCGCCCTGATGGTGCCGACCCTGGTGGGCTGGCTGGTAGAACTGCCGGAAGCCACCCAGTACGACCTGTCCAGCCTGCAGACCCTTTACTACGGCGCCGCCCCCATGAGCCCGGCCAAGCTGGAGCAGGCCCAGGCTCGTTTCGGTAACATTTTCTTCCAGCTCTATGGCTCCACCGAATGCGCCCAGGCGGTCTGCACCCTGACCAAGGCCGATCATCTGACCGCCATCCAGACCGGCCGCCTGGCCTCCGCCGGACGCCCCACCATCGGCATCGAACTGATGGTCGTGGACGAAAACGGCAAACCGGTCCCGCGCGGCACCACCGGCGAGATCTGGCTGCGTGGCCGCGGCACCATCTCCGGCTACCACCACAACCCGGAAGGCACTGCCGCCGAGTTCCACAACGGTTTCTGGAAGTCCGGCGACCTGGGCTATCTGGACGAGGCTGGTTACCTGTTCATCGTCGACCGCAAGAAGGACGTGATCATCACAGGTGGCTTCAATGTCTATGCGGTGGAAGTGGAGGCGACCCTCAACGCCCATCCGGCCGTGTCCATGTCCGCCGTGGTCGGCGTGCCCCACGACAAATGGGGCGAGGCCGTGCATGCCGAGGTGGTGCTCAAGCCGGGCGTGACGATCACGGAGGAGGAGCTGATCGAACTGGTGAAGGCGCGCCTGGGTCGGTTCAAGGCCCCGAAATCGGTGACCTTCGTCGACGCGCTGCCCGTGAGCGCCGTAGGCAAGGTGCTGCGCCGGCAGGTGCGTGAGCGATATTGGAAGGACCAGGCGCGACGGGTGTCCTGATAGGATGCGGGTTGTACTGAGGCCCCGGTTGGATACCGGGGCTTTTTCATTTGAGCTCAGGAAGTCACGCCCTGAATCACCGGCTCTGCCTGCGACGATTCGAATGCACGAGCTAGCAGGATGATGCCGATACGGTAGGGTGCGCCGTGCGCACCAGCGGCTTGAAGGGTTGTCGAAAACGATCACGGAATCGGTGCACACAGCGCACCCTGCGGTCCAAGTCGGTCATCCTCGTCGACGCCTTGCCCCTGAGTGCCGTGGACAAGTTGCAGCGCCAGATGTCCGGCATCCCCCTGCGCCTTGCTCGCCGCCAAAGTGAGTAGAAGCTCCCAAACAAAAAAAAACGGAACCGACCAGGTCGGTTCCGCCCAACACTCCCCGTCCGGAGTTAACGAATGCCGGCACCCGCCAGGCTATCGGAGGTCCAGCCCTTGTCCGAGGTCAGCTTGTCGGCCACCACCACGCCAGCCTTGCCCGGCCAGACGTTGATGTAATAGGTCCCGGCAATCAGGTCGTAGTGACCGGCGGTGCTGTTGGTGCCGCCGACGTCATACATCTGGGTGAGGTAGCTGAAGCCAGGACGCCACAGTTGCCCGCGGCCGTCGTACTGGTCCACCGCCAGGGCGGTCCAGCTGTCTTCGTCGATGTAGTAGGTGCGCTTGGAGTAGATGTGGCGCATGCCCGGCTTGAGGGTCGCCTCTACCACCCAGACGCGGTGTCGTTCCCAGCGCACCAGGTCAGGATTGATGAACTTGGGACCGAACACCTCTTCGGGCTTCTCCGCATAGGTGAAGCGGTAAGTGTTGTACGGAACGTACATTTCCTTCTTGCCCACCAGCTTCCACTCGAAGCGGTCCATCCGGCCGTTGAACAGGTTGATGTCGTCGATGGTGGACATGCCCGAGGTACTGGCGTTCGGGGTGTCGTAGGACAGGTCCGGCGCCAGGCGCACGCGGCGTTGGCCGGGCAGGTACTGATAGGCCTTTCGCCCCCGCTCGGTAGCGGTGTAGTCGAAGGTCATCACCGCTTCCCCGGCACGACGTGCAGGGCCGGTGTAGTTGGCGCGGGCGCGGGTAAGCAGAATGTCGTCGCCACTCTTGGAGACGTCGTAGTACGGCATCTCGTAGGTCCAACGCCCCTGGGTGGAGGTCACCAGTTTGCCCGCCGCGTCGACATTGTAGGCGCCGTACTTGGGTGCGACCCAGGACAGGCCCTGGTAACGCGCCAGGTGGTTGAACATCACCTCGATACCGCGTTTGGGCATCGGGAACGGAACGCCGGCATGAGCCCCCTTGAGGGTCTCGTCGTTGTTGGTCAACGTGGCGCTGGTGGCGTTCTTCAGCGTGTTGTCCAGCACGAACTGCGGATAGCCCACGGTGCGATGCGTCGGGTAGACGTCGAGGCGGTAGCCCGGCAGTTTCTTGATCAGTGCCTTGGTGCCTTCGGTGAGTTTGTCGCCGTAGGTATCGACGTTGCTGGCGTCGATCGAAAACTGCGGTTTCTCTCCGGCGAAGGGGTCCGGGCGAATGCCCTTGCTCTTGTCGAAACCGGGTGGCGGCGTATTCAGGCCGCCGGTGTACGCAGGAATGGTTCCGTCGGCGTTGCCGGCCATTTCGGCCCCGACCGGGGTCAGGGAAGTACCCAGTTGGCTGGCTTCTTCCGCTGTCACTGCTGCATGGAGCACGCCTGCGTGCGCGGCCAGCAGGCTGGCTGCGATCAGGGTTCTTGTCAGTCTAGTCATGTCTCCACCCTCTGAGATTGTGGTTTTGAACGTCTCGTAAAGCGCGCCACGCCCCTTGAGGAACAGGTCGTTACCAGCTGGAACGACGGCCGACGCAGGTATGTCGTCGACCTACCTCAGGTCAATGCGGACTTGCCGTACAGGTCCAGGACCACCCCCGTTTCAAACTACCCCGGACCTGATGGCGCAGAGGCATTGCCTGGGGGTGCATTTCTTTCCCGGCAGCGTTTTTTTAACCAAGACTCCCCGCCCCTCGCCCCCCCCTTATTGGCGCATGGAGGGGGGGATGGACGGCCGGTACGAGATGGCGCAAAGAAGGCGCCTGAAGCAGAAACGCCACGCGGTACCCGAAGGCACGGCGTGGCGTTTCTGTACAGGAGAACGGGCTTGTGGCGGCGTTCCCTTCAGGCGGTGGCGACGCGCGTCAGGCGAATACCCGCAGGATGGTCTCGGCCACGCAGGCCGGCTTGGCCGCGCCCTCGATCTCCACGGTCATCTCGTAGGTGATCTGCGCGCCGTTGCCCTCCAGCGGCTCCCAGGACTGCACCTTGAAGTGCCCGCGCAGGCGGCTGTCCACCGGCACCGGCTGGACGAAGCGCACCTTGTTCAGGCCGTAGTTCACGCCCATTTTCACGTTGCGCAGCTCGAAGGCGTTGGTCATGAAGGTTGGCAGCAGGCTGAGGGTCAGGAAGCCATGGGCGATCGGCTTGCCGAAGGGGCCCTTGGCGGCGCGCTCGGGGTCCACGTGGATCCACTGATGGTCGCCTGTGGCTTCGGCAAAGGTGTCAATGCGGGTCTGGTCGATGGTTACCCAATTGCTGGTGCCCACGACTTCACCCACCAGGCCCTGAAGTTCGGCCAGCGTTTCGTAGCTTTTCATTGTTGTCTCCAGATGGTCTGAATGGCTTGGTCAGGCCCGCAGTTCGGCCTGAAGGGCTGTGGCACAGGCCGCCTCATGGCTGTCACTGCTGCCCAGCAGCAGGTCGGCGACCACGGCGCGCTTGTAGTAGTGCCCCACCAGGTACTCCTCGGTCATGCCGATACCGCCGTGCAGCTGGATGCCCTGCCCGCAGACGAACTTCGCCGCTCGGCCGATCAGCATCTTGGCGCCGGACAGTGTCTTGTGGCGCGTTGGTTCGTCATCGTTGGTCATGGAGGCCAGCGCGGCATGCAGCATCGAGCGCGCAAGCTCCACCTCCGCGGCCATGTCGGCCATGCGGTGCTGCAGGGCCTGGAACGAGCCGATGGGCACCCCGAACTGCTTGCGGACCTTGAGGTAGTCGGCAGTGACTTCGAGGGTCTTCTCCATGCCGCCGATCAGTTCGGCGCACAGTGCAACGATGCCGTGGGCCAGGCCTTCGCGCAGGGCCGGCAGACCTTGGCCCGCCTCGCCCAACAACCCGTCTGCGCCGACCTCGACGCCATCGAAATTGAGCTCTTGCACCCAGGTACCGTCATGCAGCGGCAAAGCCTGGCGCTCCAGCCCCACGGCGTCGGCGTCCACCAGCAGCAGACTGACGCCTGCAGTGCCTTCGATCCGTGCGGAAACGATGAAGGCATGGGCATCGTGCGCGCCCAGCACCAGGCTCTTGAGCCCACGCAAGATAAAGCCGTCGCCACTGCGTTCGGCGCGCAGGGTCACCGGCTCGGGCATGCCGCGTGAGCCGGGTTCACTATAGGCCAGGGCGATGCGGCAGGTACCCTCCGCCAGTTGCGGCAGCCAGCGCGCCTGCTGTTCGGGGTTGGCGGCAGCCGCAAGGGTCTGTGCAGCCAGCACTGCGCAGCCCAGATAAGGCTCCAGTACCAGGCCACGACCCAGCTCCTGGGCAATGATCGCGGTTTCCAGAGGCGAGCCACCGAGCCCGCCGTGTTCCTCAGGCAGCGCCGCCATCAGCCAGCCGTTGGCGGCGAACATGCCCCAGTTCTCGGCGCTGCCGTTCTTCCCGGCCTTCAGCAGGGCGGTGCGCGCCTCGAAGCTGTAGGCCTTGTCGATGTAACGGCGCACGCTGTCCTGCAACAGCTGCTGTTCCGAAGTGAGTTCGAAATCCATGCCGGTGTCCTGCTATCAGAGTTGGAACAACAACTTGGCGATGATGCCGCGCTGCACTTCGCTGGTGCCGCCATAGATGGTCGAGGCCCGGCGCAGGAACATGTCGTTCGAAATGCCGCGCGCCAGCCGTTGCAGCGGATATGGCAGCTCCGGGTCCGCCTCGTGTGGATGCGGATAGGCGATGGCGCCGTAGTCCCCCAGGGCCTCGATCTGCGTCTCGGTGATGCGTTGCTGCAGCTCCGTAGCGCGGACTTTGAGCATCGAACCGAGACTGTGTGAGGCCGGGTTGTGCTGCTGTTCCAGGCGAGCCACGCGCTGGACCAGCATTTCCATGGCCTGCAGCTCGGCATCCAGCCGCGCCAGCTTCAAGGCGAACTCCGGACGCTCGCAGAGCAGTTGGTCGCCCACGTGCAACGTGGCGGCGATCAGCCGCAGCTCGCGCATGTAACGCTTGAGCTCGGGCAGGTCGGCGGTGGTGGCGTGCTCGTTGTTGAGCAGGAACTTGGTGATGCTCCAACCTTGCCCTTCGGCGCCGATCAGGTTGCGCACCGGAACCCGCACGTTGTCGAAGAAGGTCTCGTTCAGGTGATGGGCATCGTCGATGCTGCGGATCGGGCGCACGGTGACCCCGGGCGACTTCATGTCCACCAGCAGGAAACTGATACCGGCCTGCTTCTTCACTTCCGTGTCGGTACGCACCAACAGGAAGATCCAGTCGGCTTGGTGGGCATAGCTGGTCCAGGTCTTCTGGCCGTTCACCACATAGTGGTCGCCCTCACGCACCGCGCGGGTGCGCAACGAGGCCAGGTCGGAACCGGAACCCGGTTCGGAGAAACCCTGGCACCACAGGCGCTCGCCGTTGAAGACGGCCGGCAAGTGCTCGGCCTTCTGCTCTGGAGTGGCGAACGCATTGAGTACCGGCCCGAGCATCTTCTGCACGAAGGCATCCTGGGTCGGCGTGCCGGCCGCACTGCATTCGTCATCGAAGACCAGGATCTGCGGAACCGACCAGCCGGTGCCACCGTGTTCCTTCGCCCAGTAGGGCGCGCCCCAGCCACGTTCGTTGAGCAGTTTCTGCCAGCGCATGATCTGCTCGCGCGGCGAGCGGGTGCAGCGCTGCTGGCCTTTCAGCTCATCCGGGACCTCCCGGAGGAACTGCCGGACCTCGTCGCGGAAAGCCGCGAGGCTGGCGTCAGGTTGAAAATCCATCAGGTTTCCCCTGTCAGTCCTTGCGGTACATGGTCACCACGCAGGCGCCACCGATACCGATGTTGTGCTGCAGGGCGATGCGCGCGCCCTCTACCTGGCGCTGCTCGGCCTGGCCGCGCAGCTGCTGGACCAGCTCGGTGCACTGGGCGAGGCCAGTCGCGCCGATGGGGTGCCCCTTGGACAACAGGCCACCGGACGGGTTGACCACATAGCGGCCGCCATAGGTGTTGTCGCCGTCGTCGACGAACTTCTGCGCACCACCTTCCGGGCACAGCCCCAGGGATTCGTAGGTCAGCAGTTCATTCTGGGCGAAGCAGTCGTGCAGTTCGACCACGTCCACTTCATCTGCACCAATGCCGGCCATTTCGTAAACCTGGCGAGCGGCCGCGCGGGACATCGAGAAGCCCGCCACATCACGCATGTCGCCGGACTTGAAGGTTTCCGCGCCATCGGTGGTCAGCGCCTGGCCGGCAATCGACACGCTGCGATCCAGCCCGTGCTTCTGCGCGTAAGCCTCGCTGCACAGCACCACAGCGGCAGCGCCACAAGTGGGCGGGCATGCCATCAGGCGGGTCATGACTTCCGGCCAGACCACCTGGTCGGCCATCACTTCCTCGGTGGTGACCACTTTGCGGAACACGGCCTTGGGGTTGTTCGCCGCATGGCGGCTGGCCTTGGCGCGAATCTTGGCGAAGGTTTCCAGCGGCGTGCCGAAGCGTTTCATGTGCTCGACACCGGCGCTGCCGAAGATGCGCAGGGCGGCGGGAATCTCGGCGGCACCGGGAATCGCCTCGTTGCACTGCTCGAGGAACAGCTCCAGCGGACTGGGTCGATCAGCGAAGGCGCTGTTGATGGCACCGGGAATCATCTGCTCGAAGCCGAAGGCCAGGACAATGTCCACCATGCCGCTGCTGATCGCCTGGTTGGCCAGGTACAGCGCTGACGAGCCGCTGGCGCAGTTGTTGTTCACGTTGAGCACCGGAATGCCGGTCATGCCCACGTTGTAGAGGACACGCTGGCCGCAGGTGGAATCACCGAAGACATAGCTGGCATAAGCCTGCTGGATAGACTCGTAGCCCACGCCCGCGTCCGCCAGGGCCAGGCGCACGGCCTGCTCACCCATGACCGCGTAGGTTTCGCTCTGGCCGGGCTTCACGAAGGGGATCATGCCTACACCGGCGACGACGACTTTCTGCCTCATGTCTTTCTCCTCATCTGTGGGTATCCCGCATGCGCCAGTGGCGCTCACCCGGCGGTGGCGCCGGACGGCAGGTTCTTGAGCATCAAGGATAGGCATCCCCTCCTGCGGCTCGCCCCTCCCCATTTGGATAGCCCTCCGGGCAGGCATCCCTCCCCGGCCGGGTTCCGTCGTGACAACCAGGTACGGATGAACCGGGGCATGTTAGCGGATGCGGGTAGCAGCAGCAGTGGCAATGGACGCCAGGCGTGGTGGTTTATGGCGCCGGGGACGGACGGTGCGAAGGCGTGGCCACCGTCCTGCAGGGACGAATTCATTCGCCAAGCGGGACACAGTCCTGCCCTGTGGGAGCGAATTCATTAGCGAAATGTCAGGTCGCTGGACGCACCGCGCCCCGGTAGGGCAACCCTTCCTTGGCCAGGAAACGGCGAACCGCCTCGGCGTGGTAGCGGCTCGCACCGCACAGCGACTGGGCAGCGGCCTCGAACTGGTTCATGGCCTGGCGGTCGGTCTCGAACGAACGGTTGAGCAATGTCTTGGCCATGCCCAGCGCATCCGCCGGGGCTTCGTCGAATTGCATGGCGAACTGCAAGGCGCTATCCAGCAACTGCCCTTCCGGAATCAACGCCTGGGCCAGGCCCAGCGCTACGGCCTGTTCAGCATCGATGGGACGTGCGGAGAAGATGATCTCCTTGGCTTTGGCCAGCCCCACCAGGCGCGGCAGCACATGCAACATGGACAGGTCCGGCACCAGGCCAAGACTGAGGAAAGTCGGCAGCAGTCTGGCTCGTGGCGTGACGAAGATGAAGTCCGCCGCCAGGGCCAGGGAGAACCCCGCCCCCACGGCGGCACCGTCCACTGCGGCGATGACCGGTTTCTCCATGTCGATCAGCCCACAGAACCAATCGTGAAAGCCCAGCACCAGGTTGCGTCCGGCAAAGGCCCCATCCTCCCCCTCTTCCAGGCTGCCCAGGTCGAAGCCGGAGCAGAAAGACCCACCCGCGCCAGTCAGAACCACCGAGCGTACCGAGCGGTCCTCCCGCGCAGCCTTCACGGCCGCCGGCAAGGCTCGGTTGATGGCCGCTTCGAAGGCATTCCTCTTCTGCGGCCGGTTCAGGGTGATTAGCGCCGTCTTGCCTATCTTCTCGTAGAGCACTGCACTGTCAGTCACGTCCATTTTCCTCCTGATAAGACGACGAGCCGTAGGAGCCAGCTTGCTGGCGAAAGGGTCCGTATTCGCTGGCAAGCCAGCTCCTACAGGAAGTTTCGATCCCGGCCTTACAGGTGGCGGGCGATGATTACCTTCTGAATATGGCTGGTGCCCTCGTAGATCTTGGTCACCCGGACGTCGCGACAGTAGCGCTCCACCGGGAAGTCACTGAGGTAGCCGTAGCCGCCATGGATCTGCAACGCATCGGAGCAGACCTTTTCGGCCATCTCGCTGGCGAACAGCTTGGCCATGGAGGCCTCCTTGGCGCAGTGCACACCCGCAAAGTGCAATCGGGCCGCATGCAGTGTGAAATGCTGGGCGACCTCGAACTGGGTGGCCATGTCGGCCAGGTCGAAGGCCACGCCTTGCAGGTTGATGATCGGCGAGCCATAGGCTTCACGCTCGTTGGCGTACCTCACGGCCGCCTCCAGGGCGGCGCGGGCGCCTCCCACGGCCACCGCGGCGATACCGATGCGGCCTTCGGAGAGGGTCGCCATGAGGCGCTTGTAGGCAGTGCCTTCATCAGCCAACAGGTTCTCCGCCGGCACCCGGCAGTTGTCCAGCTGGATCGCCGCCACATGGGCCGAGCGCTGGCCCATCTTGCTCTCCACACGGGTCACGGTGTAGCCGGGCTCGCGCGGGTCGATGATGAACATGCTGGGGCCCTTGCGGCCTTCCGGGGTCTCGGTCACCGCCGCGATGGCGAAGGCGATGCCGGCCTCGTTGCCGTTGGAGATGAACTGCTTGCTGCCATTGAGCACGTAGCAGTCACCCTCGCGGCGCGCGGTCGTGCGGAACGCGGCGGTGTCAGAGCCGGCCTGCGGCTCTGTCAGCAGGCCCGCGGCAATCAGCTCGCCGGAGATCATTCCGGCCAGGTATTTCTCTTTCTGCCGCTCAGTGCCGAAGCGATTGAGCATGTCGGTCATGCCGTTGTGGACATGAAGGATGGTGGCGAAACCGGCGTCGGCTGCAGCGAACTCCTGGATGGCCAGGCAGTACTCGGGGAAGGACATGCCCGAACCGCCGGCTTCCACGGGAACCTGCATGCCGAGGAAGCCGAGATCGGCCACCGCCTTCAGCTCGTCGCGGGGCCAGGCGCCAGTGCGGTCGCGCTCGGCGGCCGTGGCTGCCACCACTTCCTGGGCCACCTTGCGGGCGGCGTCGCGGATCATGATTTCCTGCTCACTCAGGAATGCTGCGGATGTATCGCTCATATGCTTCCTCTTGACCTGGGTCGAAGTTCCGATGCCTTGCGCTGCAACCGCCGCCGACCGGACGCCGCCCGGATCGATCCGGCGGAACGCGTCACGCGGACGGTCGCTACCTGGCGCAATGTCCGCAGCATGGAGGCGACGACTCCGCGTCCGCGCCTCCCCTCTCGGTAGGGGAAACTCGCCCGGGAGGACGTCCAGCTACTTCAGCAACCCCTGCTGGCGCGCCAGGGAAATGGCCGCATAGCGACTCGATACACCCAGCTTCGCGAGGATGTTCTTCACGTTCCACTTCACTGTGCCGAAGGTGATGTTGAGCGTCAGGGCAATGCGCTTGTTGGACATTGCCTGCGCCACCAGCCCGAGGATCTCCAGTTCGCGCGGAGTCAGGCTGGCGCGCGGAGCTTGGGCCACCACACGTGTCGGCAAGATCGACGGCAACGGCTCGGTGTCCGGCTCGTCGTGCGCAAGGAGGCGGTCCAGGTAGACGGCCACTGGGGCTTCGGGCGGACACTCAGCGCGCCATTGCAGCAACCGCTCGACCACCACCCGGCCTTCGTCCAGTACGGTACGAACCAGTCCGTGCCGGGCGGCAACTGCCATGGCGGACTGAAGGTTTTCATCGGCTTCACGTCGCTGGCCAAGCTCGTCATGGGCCAAGGCCGCGAGCAGCCTGACCTTGACCAGGGTACGCGCCCGCCCTGACTTCTTGGCGCACTCCCGTACCGTCGCCAGCCCCTCCAGCGCCCAGCCCGGATCGCGTCCGGCCAACGCCAGCCGTGCCCGGGCGAAGGTGGCAATCTGCGCGATCTCATTGCGCATTTCGGCGGTCGTCCGCTGGGCCGTTTCGAGATCGGCCAGGCGCGATACCAGCGCCGTGGCGCGACGCAGCTCTCCCTGTTCCAGGAGCATCCGAACCTGCTCGGCCAGCATCAGCGCCAGCAGACGATCCAGGCCCAGTACATGGAAATGCGCCGCCTGCGCCTCGAGGAAATCCAGGGCTGCCTGGAACGACTCGCGCTGCACCGCGATGCGGGCGCGGCAGATCGAGGCACGGGCCATCACATCCGGCATGGAGGAGCGCAGGATGCCGCTGCGATTGGCCAGCACCCGCAGGGCGTCGTCGAGGCGGTCCAGTTCGTAATAGGCATCGCAGAGCGTGGCGGCGCACAGGTTGGCGGATACTGAACCGCGCCCGTAGCTCTCTTCCGCCCGGGCGAGAATGCTCGACCCCAGGCGTTCTGCCTCCAGGGCATCTCCGGACCTGAGGCTCGTCAGGGCACGCGTGCTTTCGAAGACCATGGCCATGTCATTGTCACGGTCCTCGATATGGACCGGATGCTGTTCGTGCAAGCGGCGGGCGTCATCGAAGCGACCTACCGCCAGATAGGCGGTGACCAGACCCGAGAGACTGATGTAGTGCAGCGAATGGTTGTCCAGTGACACCTGGTGGGCCGGCTCCAGCAGGCCGATGACCCGCCGGGGCTGGTCCAGTTGCAGAGCGATCGCGGCATCCGCCAGGACCAGCTTCGACGATACCGCCGGATTGCGTGCCGCCTCCGTGCGGCGTATCTGCTCGAGCCAGCGCTGCGCCTTGTCCGGCCGCGCGGTGAAGGCGTAAGTCAGGCAACCCATGATGAACAGCCGTGGATGAGCGAAGAGGACCTCCTGCGGCAATCGTTCCAGCAGATGCAGCATCGGACTTACGTAGGCCATGCTCCAGGTGGTCGAGGCCGCTTCCTCCATGGCCTCCAACGCATAATCCAGGTCACCGCCCAGGTTGGCGTGACGCACGGCTTCCACCAGGTAGTCATGCTCGGCGAACCACTGGCTGCCGCGCCGGTGCAACGTTTGGACTTCAGCGGCCCCGTGGGTGGCCAGGCGTTGCACCAGGAACTCGCCGAACAGCGGATGGAAGCGATACCAGGGCGTGCTGTCCTCTGACTCGATGCGGTAGATCAGCAGGTTCTCGTCCTCGGCCCGCTTCATCAACTCCGGTACGCGCGAGCTCGCGGTGACGAACTCGGCGAGATCGGCATTGAAGCGCCGGAAGATCGAAACCTTCTCCATGAACCCGATCAGCTCGGGCGGCAGGCAGGCCACCACGTCCTCGGCCAGATAGGCCTGCAAGTCGCTGGACTTGGCGAGGATCGAGCGCAACTGAGTACGTTTCGTCGGCCGCGCCCGCAGCATGGTGGCGATCGGTTGCAGGCTGGCCGGCCAGCCACTGGTCAGGTCATGGATCAGGTGCTCTTCATCGGCGCTGAGCTTCAGGGTGCCGAGGTTCTGCTGGAAGAAGTCGCGGGTTTCGTCCAGGTCGAAGGGCAGTTCGGCGAAGTCGATCTCCGCCAGGTGGCCCTGCATGCGCAGGCGCCCGAGGCTGAGCGGCGGCGTCGTCCGCGACGCGATGGCGATATGCAGGTTGGCCGGACAGTGATCCAGCAGCTTCTGCATCAACCGGTGGGCGGCCGGCGCTTCCACATGGTGGAAGTCATCCATCAACAGGTGCAGTTCCCGGCCAACGGCTTCCGCAGCGCGAGTAACGATAGCCACCAGGGCATTGATCGATTGCTCGGTGCCATCGCTGTGCAGCCACTCCTGCTCAATGCGGATGCCCAGGCGCTTCAGGGCCGCCAGCAGGTAGACGAGAAAACTCGCGAACTGCCGGTCGTCAAGGCTGAAGGAGATCCAGGCCACATCCAGCCCGGACTTCATCAGTTCCAGGCGCCATTGAGCGAGCAGGATGGTCTTGCCGAATCCCCCGCCCCCGGTGATCAGGGTCGCGCTGCACTGCTGGGCCTCGCGCAGGCGGGCCAGCAAGTGCGCACGGGAAATGTGCCGGGCATTGAGGCGCGGGGGCGAGAACTTGGTCGCGACCAGCAGGTCGTCGGCATTGATGACTGATGTATGCATATTGGCTTTCTCCGCCCTTGTACTTGTTCGAGACGGTCCGGCCCTGCTCCAAACGGGACCAGGTGTGGGCTTCACCCGGCTTCAGGCATTGCCCGGACGTCGCCTGCATCCTGCTACAACCGGGTGGAAGTCGACCCCGTCCGCAACGGGGGGGGAGCTGCGCCGACGGCCTCGCGTAAGTTCGAATCCAGGCAGAAACGCCATTTGCATTGCTATCGAGGAGCTGAGATGAGCGAGTCCGTTTCTTTTGAGGTGAAGGGTCAGGTGGGTTGGATCACCCTGACGCGCCCGAAAGCCATGAACGCCCTGAACCGGGACATGCTGGAGGCCATGATTGCCCGCCTGCAGGCCTGGGAAGACGATGCCGGCGTGCGCGTGATTGCGCTGACCGCCACCGGTCCGGCCTTCTGCGCCGGCGCCGACCTCAAGGCCAGCGGCACGCCCCAGCCGGGCGAGCCCGACCTGCTGGACACCATCGTCGCCTTCTTCGACCTGCTGCGCGTCTATCCGAAGCCGGTAATCGCCGCCGTCAACGGCCTTGCGCTCGCCGGTGGCCTGGAGACCGTGCTCTGCTGCGACTTCGTTATCGCCGCCCAGAGCGCCCGTTTCGGCGATGCGCACTCCAACTTCGGCGTGTTCCCCGGTGGCGGCGGTGCCGCTGTGCTGCCGCGCAAGATCCCGGAAAACATCGCCAAGTACATGCTGTTTACCGGCGACTCCCTGCCGGCGCAGGACATGAAGCAGTACGGCCTGGTCAGCGAAGTGGTAGCCGATGCCGAGCTGGTGGACCGCGTGCAGGCCATCGGCGACAAGCTGGCCGACAAGAGCCCGCTGGTACTGCGGCGCATGAAGAAGGTCGCCAACGAAGCCGGCGACAAGTCGCGCGCCGATGCCCTGCGCCAGGAGCTCCTGGAGCTGCGCAATCACCAGCGCTCCTACGACATGGCCGAAGGCGTGCGCGCCTTCGCCGAGAAGCGCAAGCCGGACTTCAAGGGCTACTGATCCCCCCGCCCACAACCAGATAGCCATGATCTGGCGAGCTAGAGCAGTTATGCCGACGTGCAGCAGATCATGAAGGAGTAAAGATGGAAAACGTTTACATCGTGGGCGTCGGAATGACCGCCTTCGGCCGTCACACCGACAAAACCATCAAGCAACTGACCGCCTGGGCGGTGGAAGACGCCCTGAAGGACGCCGGTTGTGACCGCAAATGGGTCCAGGTTGGTTTCTTCGGCAACTGCACCCAGGGCCACTTCGATGGCCAGCACATGATTCGCGGCCAGGTAGCGTTGCTGCCGCTGGGCCTGGACGGCATCCCGATCTTCAACATCGAGGGCGCCTGCGCCTCTTCCAGCCATGCCTTCAGCCTGGCGGTCACCCAGCTGCGTGCCGGCGCCGCTGACGTGGCCATCGCCGTGGGCGCGGAAAAGATGTTCTACAGCGACAAGATGAAGATGTTCTCCGCCTTCGAGTCCGCCTGGGACATCGAGACTTTCGAGGAGAACAAGAACTACCTGGCCGCCATGGGCAAAGGCATCGTGCCGCCGCCCGGCTCCCAGTCGGAGAAGCCCTACAGCCCCTTCATGGACGTCTACGCGGCTCTCGGCCGTGGCGGCCTGATGGAGCGCTATGGCATCACCCAGCGCCAGCTGGCGGCCGTTTCCTCGAAGAACCACGGCCACTCGGTGCACAACGAACGCTCGCAGTACCGCAATGCCATGAGCATCGAGGAAATCCTCGCCGCGCCGCCGATCACCTACCCCATCACCCTGCCGATGTGCTCGCCCATCTCCGATGGTGCCGCCGCCGCTATCCTCTGCACCGAATCGGCGCTGAAGAAATACGGCTTCGACAAGAGCCGCGCTATCAAGGTACTGGCCAGCGTGGTGCGCTCGGCTTCGGCCCGCGCCGCCGAGGACTTCGACAAGGGCTGCACCCACCTGGCCGGCAAGGCCGCCTTCGAGCAGGCCGGCATTTCCCCACAGGACGTTGACGTGGCCGAGGTGCACGACGCCACCGCCATCGGCGAACTGCTCGCCATCGAGGCCCTGGGCCTCTGCGAGCCGGGCATGAGCGGCGTGATGGCCGAGCGCGGCGATTTCAGCCTGGGCGGCAAGCTGCCGGTCAACCCGTCGGGTGGCCTGGAATCCAAGGGCCACCCCATCGGCGCCACCGGCATCGGCCAGATCTTCGAACTGGTCGAGCAACTGCGCGGCGACTGCGGCAAGCGCCAGGTCGAAGGCGCCCGTATCGCCCTGCAGGGCAACGGCGGCGGCCTCTGGCGCGTCGAGGAATCGACCGAGCACGTCGGCATCTTCGCCCGCACCTGACCCTTTACGGAGATCGGCGACCAGGAGAATCCACGCGCTCTCCCCGCCGTTCTCCCTCCTACTACGCTTCAAGAGAGGATATACAGCATGACTATTCGCTTTGATGATCGCGTCGCCATCGTCACCGGCGCCGGCAACGGCCTGGGGCGCGTCCACGCCCTTGAACTGGCTGCCCGCGGCGCCAAGGTAGTGATCAACGATTTCGGCGGCAGCCGCGACGGTTCCGGTAGCTCATCCGACGCAGCCCTGGCCGTGGTCGAGGAAATCCGCCAGGCCGGTGGTACCGCCATTGCCAACGGCGCCAACGTGGCCGACTACGAGCAGGTCCAGGCGCTGGCCAAGCAGACGGTCGAAACCTTCGGCCGCGTCGACATCCTGATCAACAACGCCGGCATCTTGCGCGACAAGTCCTTCACCAAGATGGAGATGGCCGACTTCAACGCCGTGGTCAACGTCCACCTGATGGGTTCGGTGAACTGCACCAAGGCCGTCTGGGACCTGATGCGCGAGCAGAACTACGGCCGCATCCTGATGACCACCTCCGCAGCCGGCCTGTTCGGCAACTTCGGCCAGGCCAACTACGGTGCCGCCAAGATGGCCCTGGTGGGTCTGATGAACATGCTCGCCATCGAAGGCCGCAAGAACAACATCCTGGTCAACACCCTCGCGCCCATGGCCGCCACCCGCATGACCGCGGACGTGATGCCGGAAGAGCTGCTCAAGGCCAGCCGCCCCGAGCAGGTCACCCCGGGTGCCCTGTTCCTGGTCAGCGAGAACGCACCGACCAAGCTGATTCTCGGCGCCGGCGCCGGCGTGTTCTCTGCCGTACGCATGGAAGAAACGGCACCGGTTTACATCAACGACGCCGAGCTGTCGCCGGAAGCCATCGAAGCGCACCTTGCGCAGATCACTGACTGGAACAGCGCCGGCCCGCGCAACGACGCCAACCAGCAGGTGCAGTTGTTCGTCGAAGCCGCCATGAAAGGCATCAAGGGCGCCTGATCCCGCGCTGGACGAAGCCCCGCGGGCCTTGTACAAGGCCCGCGGGGCCTGCAGGCTAATCGCCGGATACCCGGCCCGTCCGGGGTACAGGAGGGAGAACAACAATGACGACAAAAATGAATTTCGCCCGGACCATGGGCAACCTCGCCTTGCGATTCGCCGACCGCGAGGCGCTGGTGAACATCGAGCGCAAACGCCGCTACACCTTCCGCGAGCTGCATTCACTCACCAACCGCATCGCCAATATGCTGCGCGAGCGCCTTGGCCTGCAGCGTGGCGACGTCTACCTGTGCATCCTGGACAACGACAACCTGTCCCTGGTGCATGCCTGGACCTCCATGAAGGGCGAGGCGGCAGGTGCCTACACCAACTTCCGCGACTCCCTGGAGGAACACCGCTCGCAGATCGCCCTGATCCGCCCCAAGGCCGTGTTCCTGGAGAACCCGTTGCTGGAGCGCTACTTCGACATGCTCCACGAGCAAGGCATCCAGGTGGTGTGCATGGACCCGCCGGCCCAGCCCCGTGACGGCCTCCTGTATTTCTGGGACCTGCTCGAAGGCGTCTCCGACGCGACACCGGACATCGCCCACGAAACCCAGAACGACGTGGTGTCCTATCGCTTCACCGGCGGCACCACTGGCGTCAGCAAGTGCGTGCCCTACACCATGGACAACTGGCTCGCGCTGCGCGACTCCATGTACATGGAGAACGAGCAGCCCTATCAGTCTGATACCCGCTTCCTACACATGGCCCCCATCAGCCACGGCTCCGGCCTCGGCCTGCTGCCAACCCTGTTCCGGGGTGGCTGCACCCTGACCCAGAACGTGCCGGACCTGGCCCAACTGTGCCGGAACATCGCCGCCGAGCGGGTCACCATGACCCTGCTGGTGCCGACCATGATCTACCGGCTGCTGGAAATGCCGGAAGCCACCGACTACGACCTCTCCTCGCTGCAAACCCTGGCCTACGGCGCCGCGCCCATGAGCCCGGCCAAGCTGCGCCAGGCCCAGGAACGCTTCGGCAACATCTTCATGCAGATCTACGGCGCCACCGAGTGCCTGCACGCCGTGGCCATCCTCGGCAAGGCCGACCACCAGGGCGCCTCCGACAGCCAGATCGGCTCTGCCGGGCGCATCGCCGCCGGTGCCGAAGTGATCATCGTCGACGACGACGGCAAGCCTCTGGAACAGGGCGCTACCGGCGAACTCTGGGTACGCTCCCGCGGCACCGTTTCCGGCTACTTCGGCAACCCGGAAGCCAGCGCCGCCGAGTTCGTCGATGGCTTCTGGAAGTCCGGCGACCTCTGCTACCTCGACGACCAGGGTTTCCTGCACCTGGTGGACCGCAAGAAAGACATGATCATCACCGGCGGCTTCAACGTGTACGCCGTCGAGGTAGAAGCCGCCCTCAATGCCCACCCGGCCGTATCCAACTCGGCGGTGGTTGGCGTTCCCCACGAGGAGTGGGGCGAGGCGCTGCACGCGGAAGTGGTGCTCAAGGCTGGCCAGGAAGTCTTGCCGGAGGTGCTTATCGAACACGTCAAGGGCAGCCTGGGCCGCTTCAAGGCGCCCAAGTCGATCCTCTTCGTCGAGGCGCTGCCGGTAAGCGTGGTGGGCAAGGTGCTGCGCCGCCAGGTACGGGAGAAATACTGGAAGGACAAGGCCCGCCGCGTGTCCTGAGGTCCGCCAGCGGTTTGAAGATTACCCTCGCTTGATGCCTCGATGTGTCCCCTTCCGAATAGGGCGCCATCGGGGCTTTTTTGTGGGTATTCATCGATGGGTATCGCAAGCTCGCGGAACATCGCCCGCCCCATCCACGGAACTGCCCAGCAGGAGCGAATTCATTCGCGAAATGGCAGGACACCATGCCAGCCGGTAACTACCCTCTCCCCCGGCCCCTCTCCCTGAAGGGGAGAGGGGTGACTCTGTGCCCACCCTCGGCATAGTCCTGTAGGGGCGATTTCAATCGCCAAGCAGGACCCAGTCCTGCCCTGTAGGAGCGAATTCATTCGCGAGATGGCAGGGCACCGCGCCAACCAATGGCAGCCCTCACCCCAACCCTCTCCCCGAGGGAGAGGGGGGTGTTCGTGCCGGCGTTCAGCCTGGGCACAGCCCTGCCCCTTCGGGACGGGAAGAAAAAGCGGCGGCCAATTGGCCGCCGCTTGGTACTTTCAGGATTCAGGTTGCGCTTCAGGCAATTTCCAGCTGCCGTCCAGGATCGCTTTGTCGGGCAGGTAGAAACGCACCATGTAGTTCCAGCCGGGCATGATCGGCAGGCAATTCTCCACCTGCGGCGTACAACCGCCGAAGCTTACGGAAGTGATACCGCCCTCGCCTTTCTTCGCAGTCAGACTGTTGAGGCTGTAGGCCTCCAGGGCATTGCGCTGGAAGCGCCCCGCCTGGTCGTAGACGCTGATGGACCAGAAGGCGCCCACCGGGACCGCGCCCACCTCCAGCCGGTAGTTAGTCAGGCCGTCGTTCTGCTCGGGGGTAACGATCTGATAGTAGGCGTCCTTCGCCGGGTTACCGCCCCAGGCGGTAGCACTGCCGATCAGGTGGCGCACCGGGTCGATCTCGCCTTCCTTGCCGAACATGCCACGGGAGTCATCCAGGGTTTCCCCCAGCCCAACCAGCGCCTTCCGTACCTTGGCACGGCTCGCTTCATCCCAGTCGGGCACATCGAAGCGCCCCGGTCCGCCGGGCTGCTCCACGGTGATGGCGTCCTGCAACGCCCGAACGCGGGTGAAATCCGCCGGGTCCGCAGGGTTGACCAGGGTGCGCACACCCACCAGCACGTAGCGGGTCCCCACCTCCGCCCTGTCGACCTTGTAGTGCCCCGCGCCGTAGTGCACCTCGGTGACGTGATGGTCCTGGTCGATGATCGCCAGCGACATGAAACGCGGGCCGGCATCGGGCAGGGACACGCTGACAGGCCCCGCGTCGAGGTCGAAGACGGCGGTGGAATAGAGGGTGTCGCGGTTTGGCCGCACCACGGTGGCGGCGCCCACCGGAACCAGCTCGCGCCAATGGGCGAACTTGCCGAACCCGCCTCGTTGCACGGTCAGGCCGAAGTAACGGTCAGTCTCGGCACGGACGAAATTGTCCGCGGTCACGCGCACGCCGGCCTCTGCCAGTTCCTCGCTGCGCGCAACGGGCAAGCAGGCCGCAAGCAGCCCGAGGGCCGTCAGGATCACTTTGAGTTCGTACATCATTCCAGTTCTCATCGAATTCACCTCAGAGCCTGGCCAGGGCCGGCGGGAAGTAATGTCCGCCGGCCACCGCGCCCTTGGCGCCGTAGTAGCGGAACATCAGCCGGAAGTTCTGCCCTGCCAGGGTTGGCAGCCAGTTCGCCTCGGCGACACCCGCCGGCGGCTGCGGGCCGAAGTAGAGGGTCAGCGAACCATCCGCGTTGTAGCGCAGGGCCGACTGGTTATTGAGCAGGAAGCTCCCCAGCGCGTTGGGCAATACCTTGAAGGTCTTGGCATCGGTGGCCGTGATCGACCAGAAATAGCGCGCGAAGCCGGACGGTAGTTGGTCGCGGGGGAAGGTCAGGGAATAGCTGCGGCTACCATCGAGGACTTCGCCATGGTCGTCCACGGCCCCACGGAAGTAATTGACCTCCTGCTGGGTGTTGGCCCAGATGCCGCCCAGGTTGACCAGGGTGCGCGTCAGGTAGTCACTGCCGTAGGCGCCGGATACGGCTGGTCGTACCCAACCGTTGAGAACCGTACCGGGACCGAGGGTCGGGGCAGCCTTGGCCAGGGCGGTGAAGGCCTGCTTCCGGATCACCGCATCCAGACGCGTGCGCTGCGCCGGATCGCTGGCCAGCTTGGCCAGCGCATGCACGCGGGCCTGCAGCGCCTCCATGCCGGGATTCAGGTCCGGCTCTTCCAGCGCCATCTCGGCGACGTCGAATGCCTCTACGCCCGGCAGTTGCTGCAACCTGAACAGGGGCACTTCGGGCACCTCGGGAAGCTGCGGCGAGCCGCTGGGGCGCATGCTGAACTGCTGCTGCAGGCGCTCCGCCTGCTGCGGGTCAGCGCCGAGTTCCACCCGCGACAGCACCCGTGCGGTACGGGTCGGCAGGTCCACGCGCTGGACGCCCTTCGGCAGCGTGACGCTGGCGCCCTTCAGGCAGACCGCGAAGTCTCCGCTGGGCTGCTTCGCGAAGGTGCGCTCATTGATGTTGGCCAGGGTCTCTCCCCAGCCATTGAGGAATTGCACCGTGTAATAGCGTTCGGAAATCTTCGGCACGCTGACCAGGGTGCAGCTGCGTTCGTCCAACGCCACCCAGGCTTCGGAATAAGCCACGTCCAGGTTGGGGTTGGGCCAGTCCACGGCGCCCGGCTTGCGGTGCACCAGCTGGTTCCAGCGCATGCCTTGCTGGAAGTCCAGTTGCTGCTGGCGCAGCACCAGCAGGCGCCCGAGCAGGTAAATGTAGGCATCGCTCACGTCCCGGTCCGAGTACATGGGCGCCTGCGGATCGGCGGCATGGGCAACCGATGGCGCAAGCGCAGCCATCAGGCAGGAAGTGGTGAAGGCGCCGCAGGCCAGCGCCAGACGTAATGAACACATTGTTGTTTTTCTCCGTCGTGAACCGTCCCTGAAAGGTTATGCCCGTTCCAGGAACAGATGACCCCTCCCCTTTGGGGTGGGCGCAGGCCCTGCATCACGCGGAGAGCCCCGACACAGCGGTCGGGGCGGTGCGACTGGTCGCCGTCAGACGCCTTTCAACGAGGCCATGTCGATCACGAAGCGGTACTTCACGTCATTGCGTTCCATGCGCTCGAAGGCCGTGTTGATGTCCTGGATATCGATCATCTCGCAACTCGGCAGAACCTGATGTTCGGCACAGAAGTCCAGCAGTTCCTGGGTCTGGGTGAGGCCGCCGATCAGCGAGCCGGCGATGGAGCGGTTGTTGATCGCCAGCAGCGCACCATGGATCGGTTCCAGCGGTTCCAGGGCGCCCACCAGCACCAGCTTGCCGTGACGACCCAGGAGCATCAGGTAAGGGTTGACGTTGTGCGTGCGCGGGATGGTGTCGAGGATGAGGTCGAAGCTGCTCGCCGCCCCCTTCATCGCCTGTGGGTCGGTGGACAGTAGTACGTGATGCGCTCCGAGCGCACGTGCATCCTCGGCCTTGCCCGGCGAGGTGGTAATGACCGTGACCTCGGCGCCCAGGGCGACGCCCAGCTTGACCACCATATGGCCCAGCCCGCCGAGACCGACCACGGCCAGGCGGGTGCCCGGCCCGGCGCCATGCTCGCGCAGCGGCGTCCATACGGTGATGCCGGCGCACAGCAGCGGGCCGGTAAAGCGCGAGTCCAGCGCCTCGGGCACGCGCAGTACGAACTGCTCGCGCACCACCAGGTGCTGGGAGTAGCCGCCGTAGGTGACCTCGCCGCTGATGCGGTCCAGTCCGTTGTAGGTGGGCGTCATACCCTGGCTGCAATGGGGCTCTTCATGCGCCTCGCAGGCCGCGCACTGCTGGCAGCTGTCCACCAGGCAGCCGACCGCGACCCGGTCGCCCACCTTGTAGCGGGTCACCGCAGGGCCCACCGCGCTGACCTGGCCGACGATCTCGTGGCCGGGCACGCAGGGGAAGCGGGTGCTGTTCCAGTCGTTATGGACGTAGTGCATGTCCGAGTGGCAGACGCCGCAGTAGGCGATCTCGATGGCGACGTCGTCGTCACGCAGTGCGCGGCGCTCGAAGCTCAGCGGCTTCAGCGGCGCATGGGCCTCAATGGCGCCGTAGCCGAGACAGGTAGTCATGGGGATTCCTCGCATATCGGGGGTGCACGGTGAAGCGCCCTGCCGAAGCAGGGCGCGTGGGATCAGATAGAAGGACGCTGCCAGGGCGCCGGGCTGGTTTCCGGCGAAGCGATCTGGTTGGAAATCCACTTGCCCATTCGCCGCATCGGCTCGATGGAGTCCTGGGGTGCCGCGAACTTCATGGCGGCCGCGTAGCCCAGCGAGACGATGCGCTGCGCGCCATAGAGCGGTAGCACATCCTTGAGCTGGTCCTTGATGCTCTCGGGATAGATGCCGACGGTCTGGGTATAGGCATCCACTGCATCGAGCATTTCACTCAACTCGTCCACCGGCACCAGGTTGGCGGTGCGGTCGTCGAGCAGCGTGGAGAAGGGCACCGGCTCAGGGATCTGCGAGCAGATGATGGCGCCCTCATCCCCGCCGATCACCTTGTACCACTCGTCATCCAGGCGCAGCGCGTCGACGTGGGCCTTGAGGTTCTTGTCATAGGACTTGGGTGTGGTGCTGAGTGTGTTGGGCAGTCCCAGCATGGCCTCGTAGACGTACTGGCCGAAGGTGTTCAGTCGCGCCAGGCCGTCTGCGTCAGTGCCGCTCTGCACATAGATCACCCGCGCGCACACGCAGCCTTTCTGGTTGATCGCACCGATGTCGGCCGCCAGGCGCACCGCCGCCTCGCGCATGCCGGCTTCGCTGGCGAAGGTGTCCTCGCCGATGATACTGGCGCTACGTTTGGGGTCCAGGGAGATCAGCTCGAGGCCCGGCTGGACATACTGGGTGACGTGCTTCATCGATGCGAAGCCGCCCCAGGCGACGATCTTCTCCAGGTTCTGCGGCTGGTACAGGCGCTGCTCGAGTGCCTGGTCGCCACCCTTCCAGTAGGCCACGGAGAGGTGTTTGGTCAGCGGGTGGTCCGGCGCCATGTCGACCATCGTGCGGGCGATGGCCAGGGCGGTGAACGGGTCGTTGGACGGTGCCTTGATGATGGCGTCGCTGCGCAGGACCATGTTGCGAATGATGGTCCATAGCGACAGCGAAACGGCGTTGCCGGCAACGATGTGCAGCGTGCGCGCGCCGAAGCAGCGGACTTCCAGCTCGGTGCCGTCCAGCAGGGTCTGCGGGACCCAGCCTTCGAGGTACCTGACGCCCACCGTGCTTTCCACCATCTCGGTGATGAACTCCCGCGAGAGCAGGTTCTGCAGCCCCATGTAGGAGCCCTTGACGATGCTCGGCGTGGTGGGGGCGGTTAGGTAGGACAGCTCGCAGGCTTCCTGCAGGTACGGGTTCTTGCTGAAGGCCAGGCGAGCGCCGAGTTCGACGGCATAGTCGAGGATGTCGTCGAAACTGAGCTGGTACAGGTCGGCCAGTTTGGCCGGATTGCCCAGGGGCAGGCGGTCGATGTACTTGTGCGCGTCCGGGGTGAGAAAGGCCAGGTCGCCGCCGCGCCCGCCCACTTCGATCAGGTTGTCGGTGATGACTTCGCCGCGGATGATCATCGGTGCAATGGGGTGGGTCATGGCTTCAGCCCTCCAGTGTGTTGAGGAAGTCCATGGCTTCCCGGTGAGATTGCTCGGACGCGGCGCAGGTGATCTTGTCGTCGCCGCCATTCTTCTCGCTGTAACGCTGGATGGCGCCCACCACATAGCGGCAGTGGCGGCCACACGTGCAAGGCTGGTCCCATTCCACGGTGATCTCGTCGCCGGTGATGAAACCGCCCCAGTGGATGTCCGCGCCCAGGTCGAAGAAGGCCGCGCGGCCCGTCTGGCGACCTGCACGAGGCAGCGGCTTGCCGGTTTCCGGATCGAGCAGGAAGGGAATGGCGGTCGGCGCGAAGTGGTAGTTGCCCTGCTCGCAGCGCAGGTGCGAACCACTGACCACTTCCGACATCGCGTAGGACTCGTTCAGTGCCTTGGCGCCGGTGAAGCGCTTGACGTCCTCGCGCCAGCCTTCAGGCTGCACCACGCCCTTGGCGCCGCCCGTGGTGATGATGTAGGAGTCTGGGTGGAAGACACCTTCCAGACCGCGCTCCAGACCGGCCTTGGCCATGTTGTGCAGCAGGTTCCAGGTGCCGCCGATGTAGACGCGCTTGCCCTTGAGGCGGCTGGCGATGTCATCGAAGAAGGCGGCCAGGTGCTGCGGCATCTCGGCCTGCTGCTGGTCGAACAGCTTTTTCTTGGCCAGCAGTTCCGGGGCTATCACCAGGCGGTCCAGGGTGCCTTTGGCATGGGCCGCGCGCAGCTTTGCGCCCAAATGCAGCACATCGCTGGACAGGGTGGAGGGATAGGCCGGGTGGAAATGGGATTCGTCCGGCAGCAGGACCTTGACCAGCGAACCGACCCCGCGAAGGTGGCTGAGGTAGCCCTTGCGGTAATACGGGTAGGCCGTGTGCATGTCCGGGTTCGGCGTGTCCGGGCCATTCATGTTCCAGGCATAGAGCTTGCGCACCTGCGAGGCCTTCTCGAACTCGCGCACGCTGCAGGGCAGGAACGACAGGGTGCCGGAGGTCCCCGAGGTGTGACTGAGGCAGAGTTCGGGGACGTCGCGGTCCATGGTCTCGAACCAGTCGTCCAGGCCCTTGCAGGCGCTGACGTCGACGGCGGCGATCTTCTCCGCGAGCTCCGGCGTCACCAGCTTGCCGAGCCACTTGTTGATCGCGGCGAAGTTGTTCTTCTCCAGCAGCGACGGCGGATAGGACTTGAACATAGTGTGCTCGAACAGCAGCGGCACCACGTCGTCCAGTTGCTCGATGCATTCGACGCCTTCGGCGTCCGCCAGCTTCTTCAACACGGGGATGCGCTCGCGCATTTCGGCGAAGCGGCGTTTCAGGCCAGCCAATTGCAGGATGTCGATCTGCTCTCGCGGCAGCTGAATCCAGTTCTGCAGGGAGTGGTCGGCCAGGGCCGCCGGATCGGTCAGCAGTAGTTCGACCTGTTCTTCTGTTGTTCTTGTCACGGGACGATCTCCTCGGATTCACCCTTTCGCGCCCTACCCGGCAGTCGCACGGGGGGTACGCATCACCCGGCCGTCGCGAGTCGGACGGCCTTCATGGCAAGGCCATTCTAGGGGTGGAAAGGGCTGAATCATTTCCGGATTCCGGCATCCGAAACTGACATACAACCTACTGATTTAAAACGTTTTTTATCATCAAAACAGGATCACGAAGTGGTGGTTTCCGCATCCGTGGTGGTCAGCAGCGCATGGAGCATGCGCGCCAGCAGGCGAACCGTATCGGGCTCCACCAGGTATTCCGGCTTTTCGATCAGCAGGGCGCGGGGCAATGCCGTCACGGCCTGGTAGGCGAGGAAGCCCGCTTTCTCGCGATTGCGCACCAGGACTTCGTCGGAAAAGCGCTCCACCAGGGCCGGAATCACCATGGAGATCCAGAAGCGCTCCGGCTTGACGATTTCCAGGCGCACCAGCTCGCCGTAATAGGCGGACTTGATGCTGAGCTGCGAGTCGATCTGCAACCAGCGGTGCAAGGCCGTGAGGCCAGTACGCAGGAGTACCTCGAGGCCGTCGTAGAGCGTCGCCGACGGCGGCAGTGCCTGGATGCTGGCGATCACCTCGAGACGGGCATCGGCCCGGTAGTCCTCGAAGATCGCGCCGACCAGCGATTCGATGGTGGGGAAGTACTCGTAAATGGAGCTGATCGCCACACCCGAGTAGTCGGAAAGGCGGTAGACGGACAGCGCCTCCCGCCCTTCCCCTTCCAGAATGTCGCGCCCCGCCACTTTCAGGGCGTCGACCAGGGCGACCGAGCGAGCCTGCTTCGGTCGCTTGCGGGGTTTGGCCGGGAGTTCCACCAGCACATTGTCATGGGCGCCCTGGCCACGGGCGGGCTTACCCGCCCCGCCCTCGTGACCTTGCACCTGTTCGAGTCGGCGCGTCATGGCGCTCAGGGTGTGACGACGTTGAAGGTCGCCTGGAAGCTGGAGAGCATGCCCAGCAGATCCTTGAAGCGAGCGGCGTCCCCTTCGAGCTTGATCTCACCTTGCTGGACGGCCGTAGCGAAATCGAGCTGGCGCAGGCTGATGCGGTCGAGTACTGCCTTGCTCATCTTCACCGTTGCATCCGGTTTGGCATGGCTCGTGTTCTCGCGGTAGGTCAGCACGCCATTGCTCAGGGTCAGGGCGAAGTGCTCGCCAAGGTCCTCGAAGTCCCAGTTGAGGGTCATGTCATGGCCCACGGCCTTGTCCGAATCCAGGCGCACGGCCAGCACGTCCATGAACATGGCCGGCGTCGCCGCCTTCACGAGGTCGGCGATGGCCCGCGCGCCCTGCTGCGGAGCGACCTGGCGCAGTTCCTGGGCACCGGTCAGGTACATGTTGCGCCAGATCGCCGATTCGCTGCGGTAACCCAACTGCTCCAGGGCGTCGGCCTGGGCGTCGCGTGCGGCCTTGTTGTCCGGTTCGGCGAAGACGAGGTTGTTGCCCAACTGCGCGGCCCAGCGGTAGTCGCCCTGCTCCATCGCGGCACGCATGAGTTGCAGCACCTTGTCTGCCCCACCCAGGGCTGCCACATAGCGCTTGCCGGACTCCACTGGCGGCAACGGATCGAGGTTGGCCGGGTTGCCGTCGTAGAAACCGAGATAACGCTGGTAGACGGCTCGGGTGTTGAAGCTGAGGGTTCCGTAGTAGCCACGGGTGTACCACTTGCGGTCGAGCTCGCCTGGCAGCTTCTTGACCGCATCGGCGATCTCCAGCGGAGTCAGGCCCTGGTTGAGCAGGTGCAGGGTCTGGTTGTTGATGAAGGCGTACATGTCGCGCTGGTCGGACAGCAGCGTACGGATACCCTCGCCGCCCCAGGTCGGCCAGTTGTGCTGGGCGAACATCACTTCGGCCTTGTCGCCATAGCGCACCAGGCTGTCATCGATGAACCTCGACCATGCCTTGGCATCGCGGACTTCAGCGCCACGCGGGGTGAGGACGTTGTGCATCGTCCTGGTGGCGTTCTCGGCCATGCACAGGGCATGCATCTGTGGCAGATAGAGGTTCATTTCCGCCGGCGCCTCGGTGCCGGGGGTCAGTTGGAACTCCACCTGGACACCCGCGATATCGTGGCTTTCCAGAGGCTGGACGATCAGGTCGGTCGGTGGGATCAGGCTGATGGTACCGCCCACGGGAGCGCCCTTGCCGATCCCGGTATCCAGTTGGCCACGCTCACTTCTCGGCACCATGCCGCCGCTCTGGAACATGCCTCGACGGAACATCGCGGTGCCGGCCAGGACGTTCTCGCTGATGGCGTGTTCCATGAAGCCTTCCGGGGCATAGATGCGGACCTTGCCTGCCTTAACGTCAGCTTCGTCGACCACACCGCGCACGCCCCCGAAATGATCGACATGACTGTGGGAATAGATGACCGCCACCACCGGCTTGCGCGGACGATGCTGGTAATAGAGCTCCAGCGCTGCCTTTGCGGTCTCGGTGACATACAGCGGGTCGATGATAATCAGCCCATCGCCGCCCTCGATGATGGTCATGTTCGCCAGATCGATCCCGCGCACCTGGTAAATGCGCTCGGTCACCTGGAACAGGCCGGCATTGACGTTGAGCTGGGCCAGACGCCACAGGCTCGGGTTCACCGAATCCGGGGCGTCCTTCTGCTGCAGGAAATCGTACGCATGGGTGTTCCAGACCGGCTTGCCATCGGCATTGCGAATCTCCCCCTCGAAGGGTGCCACCAGGCCACGGCGGGCCGCCTCGTAGTCGGCGCGATCACTGAACGGCAGTTTTTTCAGGACTTCCCGGTTCGTGGCGGCTGTCACGGGACTTGCCGCCTTCGCGGGGCTGGCCGGTGCGGTCTCGGCCGCCCAGGACTGGGCGCCGAGCAGGGAAATGGCAGTGGCAACGAAAGCTGTCGAAAGGCGCATAGGTGTTCCTTGAAGTGGACCCCGGTCCACGGTTACAGCAAGAACTCCGGCATCGGACGGAGTTCGTTCAATTGCAGGAAGCGGGTGGTCAGGCAAGCGCATTGATACCCGTAAGTTCCCGCGCGATAAGTAGTTTGTGGAAGTCGTTGCCGCAACCGGCAGCAGGCAGGGCGATGACCTCGCGCAGCAGACGCTCGACGTCCAGCGCGCCCGCCATTCCCGGCCACTCATGCAGCAGAGCCGCCGCCCGGCATGCTTCCATCGCCATTTCGGTGGCGAACCATTGCGCCATGGAGGCCTGCATCTGGCAGCGAAAGCCAGCGTCCATCATCGAATAGGCGCGGACACACAGGAGTCTGGCAGCCTCCAGCCGGGTCGCCATTTCAGCGATGCGCGCGGCCACCAGAGGTTGCGCGGCGGGCGGCTTGTCGACCCCGGTGGATTCCTGGGCGGCTAGGATGAGCACCTCCTGGGCAACGCGCATCAGTCCCACAGCCAGCAGGCCGCTGCCGGCATGGACCTTTTCCAGCAGCCTGGCTCTCGCCCCTGAACAATCGGCTTCGTCCCAGAACAATTGGCTGGCGGGCAACCGGACGCCGTGAAACGACACCCGCGCACCGCTGGCCCGCCCCACGCCCGATGGCTCGACGCCACGTGCTTCGTAGCCATGCTCGGCGCGGTCCACCAGCAGGTAGCAGCAAGCGCCGGACGCCATTCGCACCCGGGCGATGAGGAAATCGCAAAGGTGGGCATTGGTCACCGCGCCCTGTTCGCCCTCGATGACAAAGCTGTCCAGGACCCAGCTGGCCGCCACCGTGTCCGTCTCAGCCTCGCTCGTGCAGAAGCCAGCGAAGCTGCGCCCTGCCAACAGATCCGGTAGATAGCGCTCGCGCAGGGAGCCGCGGGCCTCGGGCAGCTCGGCCAGCGCCGCTACCGCCGCCAGATTGACCATCACGCAAGCGGCGATCTCCACCGAAACGCTGCAGAGCTCCTCGAAAAGCATCGCCTCGGTCACCGCGGATAACCCCATGCCGCCTAGCTCTTTGGCAAGGCTGGCCCCGGGCAGGCCGAACTCGGCGATACCCTGGGTGATTTCGCGCAGGTTTCCCCTCGGAATGGGCCGGTCACGGAACACCCGGACAATCGGCGCCACCTCGGAAAGGAGGAAGGTGCGGAAGCTGTTCACCACTAGGTGCTGCTCATCGCTTGGCAACTGCATCTGCATGTTCTTGTCCTGGGCGAATGTCGCGTACCCGAGTCGATCGTCCCAGGCAGGTTATGACCTGCTCCACAGCAGTGCCCCCCCTTCTTTGGAGGGGGCTCCTCTCAGATGAGGCTGCGGGCGATGATCAGCTTCTGGATATGGCTGGTGCCTTCGTAGATCTTGGTCACGCGAACATCGCGGCAGTAACGCTCCACCGGAAAATCGTTCAGGTAGCCGTAGCCTCCGTGGATCTGCAGCGCATCGGAGCAGACCTTCTCAGCCATCTCGCTGGCGAACAGCTTGGCCATGGAAGCTTCCTTTGCGCAGGGAACGTCCGCCTCGCAAAGACGCGCGGCATGCACCATGAATTGCTCGGCAACCTCCACCTGGGTCGCCATGTCGGCCAGGTCGAAGGCGACACCCTGCAGGTTGATGATCGGCGCGCCGTAGGCTTCGCGTTCCCGGGCATAGCCGACGGCCGCGGCCAGGGCGGCGCGAGCGGTACCGGTGGCCACCGCAGCGATGGCCACCCGGCCCTCCGACAGCGAGCCCATCACATTGCGGTAGCCGGAGCCTTCGGCTCCCAGCAGGTTGGTTACCGGCACGCGGCAATCCTCCAGCTGGATCTGCGCCACATGGGCCGAGCGCTGGCCCATCTTGTGCTCGACGCGAGCCACCACGTAGCCGGGGCTTTGCGCCGGATCGACCATCAGCAGGCTACTGCCCTTTTTGCCGGCAGCCTTGTCGATCACGGCCAGCACCAGGCCGAGGCCCGCCTCATTGCCGTTGGAGATGAACTGTTTGCTGCCATTGATCACATAGTGGTCCCCATCACGGCGGGCCAGGGTACGGAAGGCCGCAGTGTCGGATCCGGCGTGGGGTTCGCTGAGCAGGAAGGCGCCGATGCGCTTGCCGCTGGCGAGGTCCGGAAGGTACTTGCGCTTCTGCTCCTCGTTGCCCAGACGCGCAACGGTCAGGCCCACGGAGTTGTGCACGTGGATGAGGGTAGCGAAGCCGGTATCGGCGGCGGCGAACTCCTCGATGGCCAGGCAGTACTCGACGAAGCTGGCTCCGGCGCCGCCGTACTCCTCGGGTATCAGCATGCCGAGGAAGCCGAGTTCAGCCACGGTTTCCAGTTCGCCGCGTGGCCAGGCGCCGCTGCGGTCGCGCTCTGCCGCCGAGGGTGCAACGACTTCGGCAGCGACCTTGCGCGCCGAGTCGCGGATCATGATTTCCTGCTCGCTGAGGAACACTGCGGTGGTATCGCTCATGGTGCTTCCTTATGGATTCCTGGTTTCGTCTTGGCCAGGGCCCGCCTCATACGCAATGGGCGGCCGGGGTCTTGGATTCGGTGTGAGTGGGCTGCTCAACGACTGCCAGGGGCGTGGGAATCCGGCTACCGGATTCGCCGACGCCACGCAGCAGGAAGTGCGACAGCGCGGGGATGAGGACCAGGGCGCCGAGCATGTTCCAGAGGAACATGAAGGTCAGCAGGATGCCCATGTCGGCCTGGAACTTGATGGGTGAAAAGGCCCAGGTGATCACCCCGGCGGCCAGGGTCACGCCCACCAGCGCCACCACCTTGCCGGTGAAGCGCAGGGCATGGCGGTAGGCTTCGGCCAGGGAAGCGCCAGCGCGTTGCCGGGCCAATTGGATGCTCAGCAGGTAGAGCGCGTAGTCGACGCCGATGCCGACGCCCAGGGCGATCACCGGCAGGGTGGCAACCTTGACCCCCATGCCCAGCGCCACCATCAGCGCTTCGCAAAGCACCGAGGTGATCACCAGGGGTACCACGGCGACCACCACCGCGCGCCAGCTGCGGAAGGTGATGAAGCAGAGCACGATGACCGCCGCGTAAACGTAGAGCAGCATGGTGAAGTTGGCCTTCTTGACCACGATGTTGGTGGCGGCCTCGATGCCCGCGCTACCGGCAGCCAGGAGGAACTGGCGCTCGGGCGTGCTGTGGGCGGCAGTGAAGGATTCGGCAGCTTTCACCACGCGGTCGAGGGTTTCCGCCTTGTGGTCGGTCAGGTAGGCGACCAAGGGCATGACCGAGCATTCGGTATTGAACAGCTCCGGGTTACTGGTACTGGCCGTGCGGGCGGCGTAGTTGAGCACGTCCTGGTTCGGCGGGATCGACATCCATTTGGGGTTGCCTTCATAGGAACCGGCGGTGATCTTGCGCACCGCATCGGCCAGAGAAACGGTGCTCTGCACCCCTGGCACCTGCTGCAGGGTCCACCCCAGTCGATCGGTCTCGATCAGCGTCTGGTATTCGAGGCAGCCTTCAGGCCTGGTTTTGACGATCACCGCGAACTGGTCGGAAGACAGCGAATACCTGGAGTTGATGTAGGCGTTGTCCAGGTTGTAGCGCGAGTTGGGTCGCAGTTCGGAAGCACCGGCGTCCAGGTCGCCGATCTTCAGGTGGGTACTGACGATGAAGCCGGCGACCGTGATCACGGCAGAACACACCAGCAGGCCCGCTGCCCAGCGGCGCTGGGTAAAGCGCTCCAGGAGCCTCCAGGCGCCGGCGGCTTCCTTCTGCTCCGCGCGCAGGCTGCGCTCGGCAGCCTTACGACTGACACCGGAGTAGGACAGCATCACCGGCAGCAGAATGAGGTTGGTGAAGACCAGCAGGGCGACGCCGATCGATGCGGTGATCGCCAGGTCCTGGATTACCGGGATGTCAATCAGCATGAGCACCGCGAAACCCACCGCATCCGCCACCAGCGCGGTCAGGCCGGCCAGGAACAGGCGGCGGAAGGTATAACGCGCAGCCACCAGCTTGTGGGTGCCACGAGCCACGTCCTGCATGATGCCGTTCATCTTCTGTGCGCCATGGGAAACGCCGATTGCGAACACCAGGAAGGGCACCAGGATCGAATAGGGGTCCAGCTCGTAGCCCAGGCGGGCGATCAGGCCGAGCTGCCAGAGCACGGCGATGCAGGAGCAGCTCAGTACCAGCAGTGTGCTGCGCACGCAGCGGGTCCAGGCGTAGATGATCAACGCGGCGATCAGCGCCGCCACGGCGAAGAAGACCATCATCTGCTGCAGGCCGTCGAGCAGGTCGCCTACCACCTTGGAGAAACCGACGATGCGGATATTCAGGTCTGCACTGCCCTGCGGGCCGGAGAACTGGGCCCGGATGCTCTCCAGTTGCTTGGACAGTTGCCAGTAATCCAGCGGTTCTCCGGTGTCGCTGTCCTTGTCCAGCAGGGGCAGAAAAATCATGCTAGAGCGGAAATCGGTGCCCACCAGGTTACCCAGCAGTTGGGCGCGCCCGATGTTCTGGCGCAGCTCGCCGATGCTCTTTTCCGAGCCGGTGTAGTTATCGGGCATGACCGGCCCGCCTGCGAAGCCGTCCTCGGTCACTTCGTTCCAGCGCACCACCGGCATCCACAACGACTTGACGTTGGCCCGGTCGACGCCGGGAGTTAGGAACAGCTCGTCGTTGATCTGCTTGAGCGCCTGCAGGTAATCCGGGTCGAAGATATCGCCGGTGCGGTTTTCCACTACCACGCGCACGGCGTTGCCCAGGCCCTTGAGCTCGTTGCGGCTTTCCAGGAAGTTGCGAATGTAGGGATGGTTCTGCGGGATGGTTTTCTCGAAGGCGGCGTTGAGGGTCAGCCGGGTGCTGTCCCAGCCGAGCAGTACGGTCACCACGGCGCAGAGCAGGATGACCAGCAGGCGGTTGTTGAAGATCAGCCGCTCCAGGCGGCTGCCCGATCGCGGATCGAATTTTTTCAGGTCACTGATGGTCAGCAGGTTGTCGCTGAGGTCGTGGGTACCCATCTCGGCTCTCCGGCTTTCTTGTTATTGCTTGAAGTTCTGGATACGCACGCCGCCGAGTCCGGCCAGGGCAACCGCCCCGCCGACGACGGGTGCCATCGCAAAGTTGGGAACCACACGATCGACCTGGACGAGGCTGAAGGTGGCACCGCGGTCGGTGGAGCGCAGCAACTGACCGGTCTGGCCGGTCAGCACGACGGAACCGTCCTCGGCGATCACACCACCGGTGATGCCGGCCTCGATGCCGGTTTCGGCCCTGCTCCAGCTGGCGCCGCCATCAAGGCTGCGATAGGCATTGCCGCGCAGGCCGTAGACCAGGATCAGGTTGTCGTCGCCCAGCACACCGAACAGCGTGCCCTGATAAGGCAGCTCCAGGCTGGCGAAGCGCTGCCGGGCAGCATCCAATTTCAGCACCAGGCCCTGCTCACCGACCATGAACAGGCTGCCGGCAGCGGGACGCAGGCCATACAGGTGCATGGCCCTGGGGTTGTCGACGCGATCGAGCCAGGGCGTCCAGGTCTGGCCGCCATCCGCGGTGCGCAGGATCAGGTTGAAGGCGCCTACGACGAAACCGTTGCGGTGATCCTCGAACCACACGTCCAGCAGCGGTTTGTCTGCGCCCTGGGCGAGGAAAAGCTCGGCGTCCTGCTTGAGGCGCTGCGCCCCGGGGTCATCCGGGTTGGCCGGATTGCCGTAGTGCTTAACTAGCAGGTCGGCGATTTGCCGGCCGTCGAGCTGCTTGCTCCAGGTCTTGCCACCGTCGCCGCTGTGCAGGACCACACCTTCGTGGCCGACGGCCCAGCCCTGCTCGGTGCTGGGGAATGCCAGCGCAGTCAGGTCGGAACTGACCGGCACCTGGGCCTGGACCCAGTCCTTGCCATCGTCCGAGAAGAGGATATGACCGCGCTGCCCCGCCGCGACCAAGCGCTCACCGGCCCTTGCCAGCGCATTGAGCGGCGCACGGATCGCCTGCGCGCTGTGCTGCGCAGGTGTTTCCATGGGGGAGATGAACGCCTGCTGCGCAAGCGCCTGTCCCGCCATCAGGGCGAGCAGCATCGCGAGTTGCGGACGAATGAACTGTCTGAACACCTTGGTCACCTCACATCGGTCACGCCGGAGCGCGAATTGCGGAACGGAGCCCCGGTGGAACCGGGGCCGCCGTTCGTGGACTTGCAGGAACGGCGGTCGCCGCTCAGAGGGTGGTCTTGAAGGTGAAGAACACGGCACCACGGTCTTCCAGCAGCGATTGGCTGCCGCTGGGAGTCACTGCGGCGCCGGTGACCGGATTGGTCGAGTAGTCGCCGAAGTAGTCGACGTACTTCAGGTCGAAGCGATAGCGGCTGTAGAGATCGAGCGCGAGGCCCACGGCATAGCTGCCGGCATCCTCGTTACCACCGGAGGCCACTGCCGAGTTGCCCGACAGACCCACCGAGTAGCTCATCGGCATCGACAGGTCACCACCCGGGAACACCTGGAACCAGGTCGGAGTGAAGTTGACGGCCAGGCCATAGGCGTCGCGAGAGACTTCATCGATGTTGCTCGGTACAGCCTTGTAGGCCGACGAGCCCTTGAACAGGTTGAGCGGGTCGGAGTTGACCGACACCCAGCGGCTCCAGGTCAGCTCGGTGGACCAGCTGGCGCTGTCGAACAGCGGCGTTGGGCTGACGGTGCCGATGGCGTTGAGCACCCCGTGCAGGGTATCGCCGCGAGCACCGAGAATGTCGCCGTCGTCCGGCAGACGCGCGGCCGAGGTTACCCGAGCGGCGGAGCTGACCAGCGGCATGTTGCGGCGGTAGTTCAGGTCCAGGCCGACGCTGACCCCGGCGATTTCCTTCGACAGGCTGATGCCGTACATGTCGATGTCGTCGGCGTAGTTGAAGAAGTACTGCGGACGGGCGTTGGCCAGCAGGATGGTCTGCGGCAGGGTGTCGGAGAAATTGCGGACATAGAAGCCCAGGGTGCCGTCGAGCCATTCAGGGCTCCAGCGCGTCATCACGCCCCAGTCGCCGGAATTCTGCGGCTCGATGTCGTCACCGTGGGTGGCGCGCAGCGTCGGGCTGAGGATGAACGACTCGCCGCCCTGCAGATAGATGTCGGCAAATCCCAGGTAGGTGCCGCCCTCGGGCACACGCGACGGCCGCCACTCGAAGAAGTACTGCGCAGCGAAGGACAGTTCGGGCGTGACCTGCAGTTGGGCGGAGAACTGGTTGCGCGGCAGGTACAGCTCCTTGGCTTCGATGCCCGGCAGCGCCAGGGCCTTGCCCTGGTCCAGCGGAGCCTGGCCATAGGAAATGCCATGAATGGCACCAGCCCCCAACAAGGACTCGCCCCAGTTCACGGTGTGACGACCCAGGCGCGCCTTCAGCGGCATGTCGGCGATGTCGTACTCGCCGAACACGAACGCGTCCATCCACTCGCCGGAAGGACCTTCGTAGTAGCGGTCCGCATAGCGACTGAGGCCCAGGGCCGGGCGGCCATCGGAGCCGAGGTGGTTCGAGGTCGCCACATTGTCATTGTCGAGACTGCCGGCATATGCCGCGTCGTACCAGAGCGCGGCACTGACTCGTGCGCCGTACTTGCCCTTGTAGACGATGTCTGACTCGCTGAGGATGTCGAGGCGATTGTTGACCAGGCTGTGCTTGTCGAAGTTGCGATCACCGTCATCGTTGTTGGGGTTTTTCAGGATCGCATCGTCCTGCCCCTCGACACGCATGCCGAGGTTGTAGCGCAGGGTGTTGTCCCAGCGCAGCTGGATGTCTTCGTTGCCGGTATCGATCTCGAAAGCGTTGGCGCTGCCACAGGCTATCGCGCACATGGCGACCACCGTGGCGCGCAACGCATGAGAACTGGCGGGATGACTCTGATTCGATTTGTTCTTGTTATTCATCTGGGCGTCTCCTCCCCTTGGTTGAAACCGGGACCTCGCGCCGACCGCCGCCAGGTCCGGAAACAGCTCAATCAATGATCGAGTGGCCAAAGGGTGCCAGCAGCGCCTGTGTGTCCTCCCCCCCCTTTCTGAAAGGGGGGTGCCCCCCCTTCCCCCCCTCCGCTAGCGTGAACGCATCGAATCGCCCTCCCCGGTCCTGACTGGGACGAACAACTGATGGAGCACACAATGTCGGACGAGGCCTCCCCTGACCCCATGGGCACGGACATCCACTATCCCTGCGGAGCCCCGCCTGAAACGGGGGTTCCGCTGGAGATCGCACAAGGCGTGCACTGGGTCCGACTGCCGCTGCCGGCGTCGCTTGGCGCCATCAATGTCTGGCTGCTGGCCGACGACGACAGCCAAGCATTGGTGGATACCGGCATCTTCAGCGAAGACAGCGTGGCGCTCTGGGAGAAACTGCTCGCGGGGCCGCTAGTCGGAGGACGGCTGACACGGATACTCGCCACGCACCTGCATCCCGACCATGTCGGCATGGCCGGCTGGCTGACCCGACGGACCGGCTGCCGCCTCTGGATGACGCGCCTGGAGTACCTGCAATGCCGGATGCTGGCCGGTGACACCGGACGCGCAGCACCCGAAGATGCAGTCGGCTTCTATCACCGCGCTGGCTGGGACGATCAGGCACTGGCCGCATACGGCCGACGCTTCGGTAGCTTCGGCCGGATGCTTTCCCCCCTGCCAGACAGCTACCGACGCGTCCGCGAGGGCGAGCTCGTGCACATCGGCGAATACAACTGGGAGGTGGTGGTTGGCGCGGGCCATTCGCCCGAGCACGCCTGCTTGTACGACGCCCGGCGAAAACTGCTGATTTCCGGCGACCAGGTGCTGCCGCGCATATCCTCCAACGTTTCGGTGCATCCCACCGAGCCGGATGCCGACCCGTTAGGTGACTGGCTCCACTCGCTGGGCAAGCTGCGTAGGCGCGTGCCTGACGCGGTGCTGGTCCTGCCCTCGCACAACGAACCCTTTCACGGCCTGCATGCGCGCCTGACCCAACTGGAAGCCGACGCGCTCGATGCGCTCGATCGCTTGAGACGGGGGCTGACGGAGCCACGGCGAGCGGTGGATGTCTTCCCGCTGCTGTTTTCGGCGAAGCTGCGAACCGCAGACCCGAGCCAACTGACCCTGGCCACCGGCGAAGCCATCGCCCACCTAAACCATCTACTGATCCGCAATGAGATCAGCGTCAGCACGGATGAGTGTGGCGTGGCCTGGTATCAACACTTGTAGGAGCGAGCTTGCTCGCGAATCCCAAGCCCGACCTTTCGCGAGCAAGCTCGCTCCTGCACAAGAGCCGTGTTGCGCTTTTTCGATCGCCACTGTGAACGAATCCATCAGCATCGCTCGATGGGTATCGCCGCACCTGTAGGAGCGAGCTTGCTCGCGAATCCCAAGCCCAACCTTTCGCGAGCAAGCTCGCTCCTGCACAAGAGGTCGAAGGATCAGCGCACACCACACTGGATATCGAGGGTCAGCGCGTTCAGGTAGGCGTTCTCCACCACGTGCCGCACCAGCGCGGCGAACTCCCCCGGATGGCCCATGCGACGCGGGAACAGCAGGCTGTTGACGATGCTTTCGGACACCTTCGCCGGCATGCCCGCCGACATGCCGGATTCGAACAGGCCCGGCGCCAGGCTGACTACACGGATACCGTGCTCGGCCAGGTCACGGGCGATCGGCAGGGTCATGCCGATGACACCGGCCTTGCTCGCGCTATAGGCCGCCTGGCCCATCTGCCCTTCCCGCGCGGCACCGGAGGCGGTGTTGATGATGACGCCGCGCTCGCCGGTTTCTTCAGGGGTGTTCGCGGTCATGGCCAGGGCTGCATGGCGAATGATGTTGAAGCTGCCTGTGAGGTTGACCGCCAGTACACGGTCCCAGAGTTCGGAGGGGAACAACTGGCCCTTGGAGATCGTCTTGCACGGCCCGAGGATTCCCGCGCAGTTCACCGCGACGTGGACGGCGCCAAAGCGATCGACCACCGCATCGATGGCCGCCTTGACACTGGCTTCGCTGGAAACATCGACGGCGATGCCCAAAATGCCGTCGCCCAGTGCCGCGTCGAGCTTCTCCTGATCCAGGTCGAGGCCGACGACCCTGGCACCGGCCGCCGCCAGCGCATTGCAGGTGGCCAGGCCAAGACCTGATGCCGCGCCAGTGACAATGGCGACCCTGTCGTTCAGTTTCATATTGTTTCCTTCTCGCAAGCGCAGTGGATGGTCCGACGCGATCTTAAGGAAGCTGCCCGGTGCCACGTCCCCTCCCTTTTTGGGACGAAAGAGGCATCCAGCCATGGGGCGGGAATGCGCCACGAACGGCGCCCGGACTTTCTTGACGTGGCAAAGGCGCTTCGCTAGCGTCGCCGACCGAGTTCCATCCGATGGAAGGAGCAGCGGGCTGGCGCGGTTAGCTGAATCGGCAAAACCGATCCATCCTTTCGTACGTTCTATCCTTCGCAGACCGTGAACCGGGGACAAGAAATTGACAACAAAGACACCCAGGCACTTGGTCTCCACCAAGTTCTCGCCGCCGCGCATCGGCACGAGGCATGTGATGCGCGACAACCTGCTGGCACAACTGGAGCGCATGCACCACTGCCGGCTCGTGCTCATCACCGGTGCGGCGGGTTACGGCAAGACCACCTTGCTGGCCCAATGGCGCCAATCGAGGCTGCGGGCGGGGGCGGAAGTCGTCTGGGTTTCGCTGACGGCGGATGACAAGGGCTACGCGGCATTCTGCGCAGCACTGCTGGAAGCACTGCGGCGTCTGGGCATCGAAGTGGACATTGAGCTGCTGCGCGACGAAAACACGACCAGCGCGATGGATGCCACCGTCGCGGCCATAGTCGACGCCGCGGCAATGCTTTCCAAAGAGCTCTACCTGATCCTCGACGACTATCACCACATCGAAGCCCCCCTGGCGCACAAGCTTATCCAGAAACTCCTCGACCACGGTCCCGGCAACCTGCATCTGGTACTCGCCTCGCGGATCACGCCGCCGCTCAGCCTTTCACGGTTGCGGGTCATGGACCAGGTGGCCGAGATCGAGAGCGTCGAGCTGCCATTCGACATGGCCGAGACGCGCACATTCGTGGAAGAGAACCTCGGGGCCAACAGGATCAACGCGGACGAGCTGCGCCTGATCCATGACCTGACCAGCGGCTGGCCGTCCTGCCTGCAACTGATCGTGGTCATGCTGAAGAACCGCGCCGACAGCCGCGCCATCCTCCAGGACCTGGTCTGGCGCTCCAGCGATCTGCAGGCCTACCTGAGCGAGGAAGTGGTGGCGCACCTGCCAGCGGAGATGGTGGAGTTCACTGAGACTCTGTCGATCTTCCGCCGTTTCAGCGCCGCGATGGCCAAGGCCGTTACGGGCAATGCCCAGTCTGGCGACCTGATCAAGCGCATGGAGGACGAGAACCTGCTGATCTATCGCATGGATTCCGACGACCGCCAGGCCTGGTATCGCTTCCACCCCCTGTTCGGCGAGTTCCTCAGTACGCGCCTGGAACGTCGCGGCAGCGACCAGGTGCGCGAGCTGCACCGCAAGGGCGCCCGCTGGCTCGCGGAGCACAACTGCCTGACCGAGGCAGTGCGCCATGCCAGCCTTGGTGAAGATATCGAGCTCGCCACCCAGGTGATCGAACGCTCGGCACCCGCTACCTGGACTCTCGACTACTTGGCCCCCACGCTGCGGCTGCTCGAGCACCTTCCGGAAGAGGTGCTGTTCCGCAACCAGCGCCTGCTCTTCCTGGCCTGCGTGACCGTTTCCCTCACCTCCCGCCCGGGACGGGCGAAGTCCTGGCTGATCCGACTGGAAGCCAGCGACATGCAGGACCATCCGGAACTGGCCAACGGCCTGGCGCTGATCCGCGCCGCGATCGCGGTGCAGGATGACGATTCCGATCGCGCCGTACAGTTGCTGGAGCCGGTGCGCGATGCGCCGATGGAAAACCCCTTCTTGCGTTACATGCTGCTGGCCACCCTGACCGTTGCCTATTACATCGCGGGCCGTTACGCCGATGCGCGAAGGCTGTTCGACGTCCACCCCATCCCGCCGGAAGATCGCGGCAACGACATGGCGCTGGTGGCGGAGTCGGCGCAGGTCACCGCGCACATGCTGGCCGGCGATGTGCAAGAAGCCGAACGCCTGGGTTCGGAACTGCTCGAACGCTCGACGCGCGAGCACGGCCATCGCTCGATCTGCGCCAATCTGTGCGCCAGCATGCTGTCGGACGCCTTCTACGAACTCGACCGCATCGACGACGCCCGCGAGTTGATTGCCAACCGCTTCGGGCTGCTGCACTCCTCGGTGCCGGACGTGATCCTGCGCACCAACATGGTCCGCGCACGGCTCGACCTGTTGCAGAAAGGCCCGGACGCGGCGCTGGGCTTTCTCCAGCAACAGATCGCCCATTTGCGGTGCCTGGGGCAGCTCAGGCCGGTGGCCCATCTGCTCGCCGAGCAGATCCGGGTCTTGTTGATCAAGGGCAACCGCATTCGCGCGACCGAGCTGCTGGCGAGCCTCGAGGAACTGGCGCAAGCCCATGCCACTGAACAGGGCGCTCGCGCCGAATTGCCGGCCCTCGCCGCCCTGGCCCGGGCCCGCCTGCTGCGCAGCGTGGACTCGGAGCGCGCGCTGGAGGCGCTGCACGAGGTCCGCGACTACGCCGAGCGCTTCAATCGCGGGCGCTTTGCCGTATTGGCCGACCTGCTCCACGCCGACGTCCTGCACGATCTCAAGCGGCCCGATGAATCGGTCGCCGTCCTCACCGGCATGCTGGCGACCGCCCAGGAGTTCGGCCTGGTCCGCACCCTGCTGGACGAAGGCGCCCTGACGGAGAAACTGCTGCACCGGCTGACCGAGGAACACCCCCAGGAAGGCCCAATCGGCGAATACGTGGACGGATTACTCGTCAAGCTCACCGATCCCTGTTCGGCAAACGCTGCGATGCCCCGTCCACGCCGCGCGGCGACTCCCGAGCAACAGCCGGTGCTGACGCCGCGCGAACTGGAAATCCTCAGCCTGGTGGCCCAGGCAATGTCCAGCAAACGCATTGCGCATACGCTGGACATCACCCTGGAAACGGTGAAGTGGAACCTGCGCAATATCTTCGTCAAGCTCGGTGTTTCCAGCCGCTACGACGCCATGGTCTGGGCACGCAACCACAACCTCATCGACTGAAACCCACTCGCGCCCCTCCCCACGTGGGGGGCGGCTTGTCCCATTTCCTCCCCTACCCTGAGGTTTCCACACTCGTCACGGAACCCTCGCCATGAGCCACACGCGCACGCTCCTCCATACCCGCCACGTCACCTGCACCGCCTACCTGCGCGAGGACGGGTTGCTGGATGTGGAAGGCGAAATGCGCGATATCACCCCAGTTGATGCCGACATGCTGTTCCGCGTCGTGCCCGCCGATGGGGAAATCCATCACATGCACATCACCATGACCCTGGACCGGGAGCTGGTAATCCAGCAGGTGACGGCCAGGACCCATGCCGGCCCGACGCCCTACTGCGCACAGATCGAGTCCGCCTATGCCGCCCTGGCGGGGTTACGGATCGGACCCGGCTTCATGCCCAGGATCAAGGCGCGGGTAGGTGGCGCCAGCGGTTGCACCCACCTGACTGAACTCTTCGGTCCGATGGCCACCACTGCCTACCAGGCGCACTTCGCCCTGCTCCGCAAGCATGACAATCTCCGCGAGCGACTGGTCAGCGACCGTCCCCTGCCGCGTCCCAGCCTGATCAATAGCTGCCACACCTATCGTCTGGACGGCGAGGCCATCAAGGTCATCTGGCCGGAGGATCGCCAACTGGACGACACCATTCGCGCGGAAGCGATGGACGGCCCGCCCGCTGGAGCCTAGTCCGCGCGAAAAACCGGAAAAGCATCTGGAGTTCTGCGCATCAACAGGACTTATTCCACCTAAAATCAATCAGTTGAGCCCAATCAGAAATACGGAACATCCCGCCACGAGGCCACTCCATACTCGGCCCTGCGGCCTGCCGAGGCCCCACTACAACAACAATCCGGCTTTTCCGCAGGAGCGGTTCCATGAGCGATGCCATCCAGCCCTTCCCGGCCACCTCCGCAGTACCGGCCCAGCAACTCAAACGCACTTTCACCAAGGTCATCTGGCGACTGCTGCCCTTCCTGATGCTGGCCTTCATCATCAATGCCATCGACCGTCTGAATCTGTCGTTCGCCAAGCTGCGCATGGCAGAGGACATCGCCCTCAGCGATGCCGCCTACGGCATCGGAGCCGGCATCTTCTACCTGGGCTACATCCTCTTCGAGGTGCCCAGCAACCTCTACATGCAGCGCGTCGGGGCGCGCGCCACGCTGACGCGGATCATGATCCTCTGGGGCTTGATCACCGTCGCTACCGCCTTCGTCACCACACCTAACCAATTGATCGCTGCGCGCTTCCTGCTGGGTATAGCCGAGGCGGGCTTCTTCCCGGGGCTGATCCTCTACCTCACCTACTGGTTCCCCGCAGCCCAGCGCGGGCGCATCACTGCGTCGTTCTTCATGGCCGGCATGGTCGCGGGCATGGTATGTGGCCCACTTTCAGGAACCATCATGGCGCACCTGCACGGCTGGCTCGGTCTGCGCGACTGGCAGGTCCTGTTCATTCTCACTGGCCTGCCGGCGGTGCTGCTGGGGGTGATCGGACGTTTCTGGCTGACTGACCGCCCCGAACAGGCCACCTGGCTCGACGATGAGGAGAAACACCAGATCCAACAGGCGCTGGCCAACGACTCGACGGGCACCGCCAAGCACCACGGTTTCGCAGACGTATTGCGCGACCCGCAGCTTTATGTGGCAGGTTTCGTGTGCTTTTGCATCTACAGCGGCGCCAACACCGTGTCCTATTGGCTACCGACTCTTGTGCGCGGCTTCGGGATGGAAGACCTCAAGCTGATCGGCCTGGTCACGGCGTTGCCGTTCCTTGGCGGTCTCTGTGCCATGTACCTGCTTGGCCGCAGCTCGGATCGCCATATGGAGCGCCGCTGGCACCTGGGCCTGACCATGCTGGTGGCCGCCGCCAGCTTCTGCCTGCTGGACCTGGCGCATGGGCATGCGGTGTTTTCCATGGCGCTGATGAGCCTGGGCGCCGCCGCCGCGTTGTCGGCCATGCCGCTGTTCTGGACCATTCCGCCGGCCCTGTTGAGCAAGTCCGGCGCAGCCGGCGGCATTGCCATCATCAGCAGCATCGGCAATCTGGCCGGCGTGCTCAGCCAGACGGCGGTGGGCGCGGTGAAAACCGCAACTGGCAGCCTCTACCTGGCATTCGACCTCATTGCCGGGCTGTTGGTGGTAGGCAGCCTGTTGCTGCTTGTTTGCGTTCCTGCACGGCGCCTTGCGGCACCGCGTCCGACGGATCGCCCGATCACTGAAAGGATGTGAAGACAATGAGCGAAATGAACGGCGCGGAAAGCCTCGTAAAAACCCTGCTGGCCTCCGGCGTGGACACCTGCTTCGCCAACCCCGGCACCAGTGAAATGCATTTCGTCGCCGCCCTCGATCGCAATCCCGGCATGCGCTGCGTGCTGGGCCTGTTCGAAGGTGTGGTGACCGGCGCCGCCGACGGCTACGCGCGATTGGCCGGCAAACCTGCCGCCACCCTGCTGCATTGCGGCCCTGGTCTGGCCAATGGCCTGGCCAACCTGCACAACGCGCGACGTGCGCGAACCCCCATGGTGAACATCGTCGGCGACCAGGCGACCCATCATCGCCCATACGACGCGCCGTTGACCGCCGACACAGAGGGCTGGGCCCGCCCGGTCTCCGTCTGGACCCGCACGGCAACATCGGCCGGCTCCGTGGGCTTGGCTGCCGCCACGGCGGTGCAAGCGGCCTGCAGCGCACCGGGTGGCATCGCCACCCTGATCCTGCCCTCGGACGTCTGTTGGGATGCTGGCGGCGTGGTCGCCGCGCCTCTTGCGCCGATTACCACACCGAAGGTCGCCCCCGATGCCGTGCAGCAGGCCGCCCGAATACTGCGCTCCGGCCAACCGGCTCTGCTGTTGCTGGCTGGCAAGGCGCTGGGACAGGAAGCTCTGGCTGCCGCCCATCGAATCTCTGCCGCAACCGACGCGCGCCTGCTCTCGACGGTGTCCAACCCTCGCGTCGCCCGTGGCCGGAGCCGCTTCGCGGTGGAGCGATTGCCCTATTCCGGCGATGTCGCACGCGCGAAGCTGGCTGGCATCGCTTACATCATCCTGGTGGGTACACCCGCACCAGCGACGTTCTTCGCTTATCCCGGCAAGGGACCCCGTCCCTATCCAGAGGATGCCGGCATCCATGTCCTGGCCCGCCCGGAAGAAGACCTGCTCGACGCCCTTGAGCGTCTGGCCGAGGAGCTGGGCGCACCTCGGGTGAGCCCCTTCGAACGCACGACTGACGCTACGCTCGGACGTGGCAACATCACTCCGCAAGCGCTTGCGCAGTCGCTTAACGTCCTGCTACCCGAGCAGTCGATCGTGGTCGACGAAAGCATCACATTCGGCCCTGCCCTCTACGCCGGCACTCTGCATGCAGCACCTCACGACTGGCTGCAAGTGGGCGGCGGTGCCATTGGCGACGGCCTGCCACTTTCCCTGGGCGCAGCGGTGGCGGCGCCGGACCGCCGCATCGTCACTTTGCAGGCGGATGGATCGGGCATGTACACCGTCCAGGCCCTCTGGTCCATGGCGCGGGAACGCCTCGATGTCACGGTGGTGATACTGGCCAATCGCAAGTACGCGATTCTCCAGCACGAACTGGAAAACGTCGGTGCGAGCGCTGGCAAGACCGCGATCGAGATGCTGGGCATTGGCAACCCCGATCTCGACTGGGTGCGCCTGGCCAATGGCATGGGTGTGGAAGCGGACCGTGTCACCAGCATGGAAGGTTTCAACGAGCTGTTCAGCCGGGCCAACCGGACCCCTGGCCCCTTCCTGATCGAACTGGTCGTCTGAGGCGCAAGCAACACGCCATTGCGCCCAACGCGGCATCGGTGCCCCCGGAAGCGTTGGGCTCGGCCCGCTTCATTGTGCGAATTCATTCGCGATGTGGCTGCGCCACATGACATTGGCACCCAATGGCAAAACCATGGCGTGAGCTGGCAATCGAAATGCAGGCCGCCTCTGGCATGTTGGCCGACAAGGCCGCAAGGCATCACAACAAGCTCAGAGGTGTGGAAATGGGTGAAATGCAGAATGACGGTGTCAGCCGTCGCAAATTCCTGCGAAATGCCGGCGTGGTAGGTGCCGCGGGTGCCGTGGCGGTAGCCGGCAGTGCCTCGTTGACCGTCTCGGCAGCCAAGAAGCGCGAATCTGCCAGCAAGTTCGACGACTGCGACTATGACGTAGTGGTCATCGGCGGCGGCTTCGCAGGCGTGACCTCCGCGCGCGACAGCATGAAGAACGGCTACCGGACCCTGGTCCTGGAGGCGCGCAACCGCCTTGGTGGGCGCACCTTCAGCAGCGAGTTCGCCGGGCACAAAGTCGAGCTGGGCGGCACCTGGATCCATTGGACCCAGCCCTTCGTCTGGGCCGAGGTGCAGCGCTACGGCCTCGAGTTGAAAGAAACCCCCGAGCCCTTCGCCGAGCAGGCGCAGACCGTGCGCATCATCCACGAAGGCAAGGCCATCGAGCCCACCCTAGACGACTTCATGGCCATCGCCAAGGCGGTCAAGGAGTACTTCGCCGATGCGCCGAAGCTCTGGGAACGTCCCTACGACGCCAAGCACACCTGGCAGGACCTGCTCGCAGTCGACGGCATGAGTGGCTCCGACCGCCTCGACCAGTTGAAGCTCACGCCGCTGCAGCGCAACTTCGTGGACGCCTATGTGACCGGTATCGCGCACACCACCAGTGATCGCGCCTCCTATGCCGACGTGGCGCGCTGGTGGTCGCTGCCGGGCTGGAACATGACGGCCTTCGTCGATGCCCTGGGACGCTACAGCTTCAAGGACGGCACCATCAGCCTGATCAACGCCATGCTGGAAGAAGGCAAGCCGGATGTGCGGCTCTCGACCTCGGTGACGCGGGTGGAGCAACAGGGCGAGCGGGTCCTGGTCAGCACCCAGCAAGGGGAAGCCATTCGCGCCGCCGCGGTGATCGTGGCCGTGCCGATGAACGTGCTGCCCCGCATCGCCTTCAGCCCCGCGCTGGACCCGGCCCTGGTGGAAGCGGCGAAGGAAAAGCACTCCGGCAGCGGAATCAAGGTGTTCATGCGGACCAAGGGCAAGCTGCCGGGGGATGGCAAGCGACTGGGAGTTGCCGGCTCCGACCATCCGCTCAACCTGCTGGTCACCTACGCCAAGGCCGAGGACCACAGCATTTTCGTCGGCTTCGGCGCGGACCCGGCCAAGCTCGACATCCAGGATCGCGACGCCGTGCAGGCGGTGGTCAGCACCTTCTACCCAGACCTGGAAGTGGAGGAATGCTACGGCTACGAATGGACCCTGGATCCGTACTCCCTCGGCACCTATTGCAGCTACAAGCCGAAATGGCTGGGCAAGTACTACGACCACTTCCAGAAGGATCGCGGTCGGGTGGTGTTCGGCCAGGGCGATCACGGCGAAGGCTGGCGCGGCTTCATCGATGGCGCCATCAGTGCCGGCAGCAAGGCTGCATTGAGAACCCGCGAACTGCTGGGCTGACACGGGGTGGTTTCGTAGGAGCGAGCTCTGCTCGCGAAGGGTCCGAGCGCGATCGTTCGCGAGCAGAGCTCGCTCCTACAATTCGGCCAAGCGGCTTTACTTCTCGCCCTGCTGGCGGAACTCCCTGGGGCTCAGCCCGGTCCAGCGGCGAAAGGCGCGGGTGAAGGAACTGGCCTCGTTGTAGCCAAGCTGCTGGGCGATCTCGGTGAGGCTGCGGGGCGACTGGCGCACCAGTTCGATGGCCAGCGCCTGGCGGATCTCCTCGACCAATTCGGCGAACTCCAGGTCAAGCTCCTGCAGGCGCCGTTGCAGCGTGCGCTTGCTCATGCACAACTCGGTCGCCACCTGCTCGAGGCCGACTCGCCCGCTGGCCAGGTTCGCCTCGATCACCATGCCGATGCGCGTGGTCAGGTCGGTATCGGCGAGACGGCGGCGGCGCTCTTCCTCAAGGCCGGGCAGCAACGCCTGGTACAGCCTGAGATCGGCCGTGGCCAGCGGCTCGTCGAGCAATTCGCCGGGCCAGACCATCAGGTTGGCCGGCTGGCCGAACTTCAGCGGGCACTGGAATACCTTGGCGTGCAGGCTGATATCCGCAGGTTGTGGATGCTCGAACTCCATGCGCAGCGGCGCGAACTTCCCGAGGGTGTACTCGCGCAGGCGCGAATAGAGCGTCGCCATGGCGAATTCTGCGTCCTGGCGGCGGTGCAGGACGCTGGGGTCGGTCAGCCGGTAAGTGATTTACAAGCAGCCGCCGTGCAGGCGCCAGGTCAGGTCATTGGCTTGGGCGTGCACGACGATGAAGCGGCTGGCGCACTCCAGCATGGTCCTCACATCCGCCGCGCTGCGCGCCAGGTGGCCGACCCCGCCCATCAGGCTGCCCTTGAACGGCTCGCCGAACATGCCCAGACCGAGGCGCAGCCCCAGGAAGGGGTCGCCCTGTTTGCTGGCGACTTCGAGCAGCGCGTTGTACTGGCTCAGCGGAATCTTCGCATCTGGACGCTCCAGCACCTCCTCGCTCAGCCCGACCATGGCCAGATAGGGCCGAAACAGGGCGCTATGCTGCTGCAACAGGGCTTCGGCGTAGACGGTGTGCTTCAGGCGGGACATGGCGGCAGGGCTCCTGGGCCCGGATTCTTGTTGTCGCTCGATCGCAGCCAGGCCGCACAGGCGTTGCAGGTGGTACAGCATGGCGACCGAGGCAGACGGGAGAACCTAACAGACCCCGGACAGAGCGACAACAGACAGCGCACCGGTTGGCTGGCGGCCGCGTTATCGCTCGGCGCAAGACCGACGAATGGCGCGAAATGGCAAATGCCTGGCGCTCCCTGGCGATTCAACGCGCCCGTCCATCGGCCATGGTCGGCGGTACGCTGCCCCTCGTTCCCAAAGCCAACCGGCAGCACCGGAGATACATTGATGAAAGTTTGCCTGTCACCACTGGCACTGCTCGGGGCGTTGTTCACCGCGCCGCTGGCCTATGGCCAATCGGCGCCGCCGAACATCGTGGTCATGCTGTTCGACAACCTCGCCTATGGCGAACTGGGCAGCTATGGCGGCGGCGCACTGCGTGGCGCGGAAACGCCCCGGATCGACCGCCTCGCCGAGCAGGGCCTGCGCCTGACCAACTTCAACGTCGAGGCGCAATGCACCCCCTCGCGCTCGGCGCTGCTGACCGGCCGCTTCCCGATCCGTTCGGGCACCTACAGGGTGCCGCGCAGCGGCCAGCCGGACGGACTGACGCTGTGGGAGCAGACCCTGGCCGAACTGTTGTCCGCGCGCGGCTATGCCACGGGCATCTGGGGCAAGTGGCACCTGGGCAGCAGCGAGTCGCGCTTTCCGACCCGGCAAGGCTTCGACGAGTGGTACGGGGTGCCGCGCACCTACGACGAAGTCATGTGGTCCGGCAGCGACCAGGCCACCGACCTGACCCCGGCCTTGGGCAGCAAGCAGGGCTGGAATGAAAGCCTAGCGCCAGTCCAGTACATCTACGAGGCCAAACAGGGCCAGGCCCCACGCCAGGTCAAGCAGCTGGACCTGGCCAGCAAGCGCACCCTGGATGCCGAGCTGACCGAGCGCGCCACCGCCTTCATCAAGCGCAACGCCGGCGCCGGCAAGCCGTTCTTCGCCTACATCCCCTTCTCCCTGCCGCACATGCCGACCCAGCCCAACCCGGAATTCGCCGGCCGCACCGGCAATGGCTCCTGGGCCGACTCCCTGGCGGAAATCGACCATCGCGCCGGGCAGGTGCTCGATGCCCTGAAGGACGCTGGCGTGGAGGACAACACCCTGGTGATCGTCACCAGCGACAATGGCGGCGAGGCCACCCACCCCTGGCGCGGCGCCAACGGCCCTTGGCGGGGTACCTACTTCACGGCAATGGAGGGCGGGCTGCGAGCCCCGTTCATCCTGCGCTGGCCCGGCCATGTCCCGGCGGGCAAGGTGAGCAACGAGATCGTGCATATCGTCGACCTCTACACCACCCTCGCCCATGCCGCCGGTTCACAGGTGCCCACCGACCGCGTCGTGGACGGCGTCGACCAGATGCCGTTGTTCAGCGGCCGGCAGGCCAACTCGAACCGCGAAGGCTTCCCCGCCTATGTGGCGGACCGCCTCACCGCGGTGAAATGGCGCAACTGGAAGATGCACTTCATCCAGCAGGACGAGATGTACGACCCGCCGCAGACGCTGGCCTTCCCCCGTCTCTACAACCTGCTGGCCGACCAGCGGGAAGAGCATGACGTGATGCTGGAGAACACCTGGGCGCTGCAGCCGATGATGGGCGTGGTCGGCCGCTTCAAGGCCAGCCTGGAGAAGTTTCCCCCCATCGAGGCCGGCACCCCGGACCCTTACACCCCCGCTGCGCGCTGATTTCCCCGGGCCGGCCGGCGCCATCGCACCGGCCGTCGCCCCCTCGCAACACCGATTGGCATCGAATGACAAATCAATGGCGTAGCCCAGCGATTCGCGCCCTCACCCCGGCTGTCACCTTAGGGCCCACCTTAGCCAACCGGGGAATAACCAGATGAACCCTCCTTTGCGTATGGCCGCCGGCGCGTTCGCGCTCCTGCTCAGCCATTCCGCTTCCGCCCTCGACTGCGACCCCGCCGCCGGAGAAAAGGTCTTCCTGACCAAATGCAGCGCCTGTCATGCGCTCGACGCCGACCGCGTCGGCCCGCACCTGGCCGGCGTCGTCGGCCGCCCCATGGCGTCGGTGCAGGGCTACGCCTATTCGCCGGCCCTGGCCGGTGCCAACGACAGCTGGTCGCTGGAACGCCTGGAAACGTGGCTCAGCTCCCCAGCGCAGATGTTCCCCGACACCACCATGGCCTTCGGCGGCCTGCGCAAGGCCGAAGAGCGCAAGGCGGTGCTCTGTTTCCTGCAGAACCAACGCTGACCCACCCCTCCCGATCCGTAGCACAACCAGAACAAGGACAATCCCGTGCGTATCCGACACTTCAAGCGCTGTCTGCTGGCAGCCGCCGTTTCGGCATCCATCCAGCATCCGGCGTTCGCCGTTTCCTTCAACATCGGCGAACTCCAGGGTCAGTTCGACTCAGCCCTGTCCATTGGCGCCAGCTGGGCGACCTCCGATCCGGATTCGCACCTGATCGATGTCACCAACGGCGGCAACGGTTTCTCGTCCTCGGGCGACGACGGGCGCCTGAACTTCAAGAAAGGTGAGACCTTCTCGAAGATCTTCAAGGGCGTGCACGACCTGGAGCTGAGTTACGGCGACACCCGCGCCTTCGTGCGCGGCAAGTACTGGTACGACTTCGAGCTCAAGGACGAGAGCCGTCCGTTCAAGCAGATCAGCGACGACGGTCGAGAAATGTCGGCGCGCTCCGCCGGCACGCAGATCCTCGACGCCTTCGTCTCGCAGCGCTACGAGCTGGCCGGCAATCCCGGCGACGTGCGCCTGGGCAAGCAGGTGGTGAGCTGGGGCGAGAGCCTGTTCATCAGCAACTCGATCAACTCCATCAATCCGCTGGACGTCGCCGCGCTTCGCCGGCCCGGGTCGGAGCTCAAGGAGGGCCTGATCCCGGTGAACATGTTCTACGTCGCCCAGGGCCTGGGGGAGAACCTGAGCGTCGAAGCGTTCTACCAGCTGGAGTGGAAACCCTACGCCCTGGACAACTGCGGCACCTTCTTCGGCGCCGACCCGGTGGCCAAGGGCTGCAATAACAACCTGAACGGCGGCCTGGCCGGTGTGGCGCCGCTGGAACCGATCGCCGCCGCGGCGGGCCTGGGCTTCGGCATCAGCGATCCGGAAGGGGTGATAGTCCGCCGCGAAAGGAACAACGACCCGCGAGACAGCGGCCAGTAGGGCATGGCCCTGCGCTGGCTGGGCGACGGCGTGGAGTACGCCGCCTACTACCTCAACTATCACTCCCGCGCGCCGCGCTTCAGCCTGCGCACCGCCAGCGGCGTGGCCGACTTCATCAACAACGACCCGGGCTTCGCCGCCCTCGATCCCGACCTGCAGTTCGCACTAGGCCTGGCCACCGGTGCCGGCAACACCAGCTACTTCCTCGACTACCCGGAAGACATCCACCTGTTCGGCGCCAGCTTCGCCACCGAACTGCCCACCGGCACCGCCTGGAGCGGCGAGATCAGCTACCGGCCGAATGCCCCGATCGGCATCAACACCGCCGACCTCTTCGGCGGCGCGCTGAACCCCACCTTCCGCGCCCTGACCGGCTCCGACATCGAGCCCACCGTGGCCGCCGAGGAAGGCCAGGTCCTGCAGGGCTGGAAACGCAAGGAAGTCACCCAGGCCCAGACCAGCTTCCTGCACCTGTTCGATCCGGTGCTGGGCGCCACCTCCCTGAGTCTCGCGGTGGAGGTGGGCCTCACCCACGCCGGCGGCCTCGAGTCCCTGGAGACCCAGCGCTACGGCCGCGACTCGGTGTTCGGCGACATCACCCAGGGCGGCCGCCACGGCTACTACACCGCCAACTCCTGGGGCTACCGCGCGTTCGCCAACCTCAAGTACAGCGACGTGTTCGCCGGGGTGAACCTGGCGCCGAACCTGTTCTGGTCCCACGACGTCGACGGCTACGGCCCGGTGTTCAACGAAGGCGCCAAGTCCGTCGGACTGGGTGTCGATGCTGACTACCGCAACACCTACACAGCCAGCCTCACGTACACCAACAACTTTGGCGGCGACTTCAACACCGACGTCGACCGTGACTTCGTTTCGCTGAGTTTCGGCGTGAACTTCTAAACCTTCCCGAGGGCAAGATCATGAATAGAACCGTTCAGAAAGGCTGCATCCTGGCGCTGAGTCTGCTCGCTGGCCACGTGATGGCGGCAGTCTCGGCGAACGAAGCCGCCCAACTCGGCACAGTCCTCACCCCGCTCGGTGCGCAGAAAGAAGGCAACGCCGACGGCAGCATACCCGCCTGGACCGGCGGGCTGCCGCCGGACGCCGGCGCGGTTGCGTCCAACGGTTTCCTGAGCAACCCATTTGCCAATGAAAAGCCGCTGTTCGTCATCACCGCGACCAACGCCGCGCAGTACCGCGACAAGCTGACCGATGGCCAGATGGCGATGCTTCAGCGCTACCCGCAGAGCTATCGCATCCCCGTTTACCCTTCCCATCGCTCCGCCACCGTACCCGCGGCGATCCAAGAGGCCGCTCGCAAGAGCGCGCTGCAGGTTGAGCCGATCAACGGCGGCAACGGTCTGGTCAACTTCGAGAAGAGCGGTTACTACGCCTTCCCGATCCCCAAGAATGGCGTCGAAGTGCTGTGGAACCACATCACGCGTTATGTGGGAGGCAACTACTGGCGCAGCTACATTCAGGTCACCCCACAGGTGAATGGCGCCTACACCCCGGTACGCTTCGAGGAAGAGCAGGTGTATCCAGAGCAGGTCGTCGATTTCCCGTCGGACAAGAAGGGCAACATGCTCTACATGGTCAAGCAGCGGGTGACAGCCCCGGCGCGCCTGGCCGGCACTGTCATACTCGCCCACGAGACCCTCAACCAGGTTACCGATCCGCGTATGGCCTGGATCTACAACGCTGGCCAGCGCCGTGTAAGGCGAGCGCCCCAGGTCACCTACGACGGCCCGGGCACAGCCGCCGACGGCCTGCGTACCGCAGACAATCTGGACATGTTCAACGGTGCACCGGATCGCTACGAGTGGAAACTGGTCGGCAAGAAGGAGCTGTACATCCCGTACAACAGCTACGCGCTCGAATCGCAAACGCTCAAGTACGACGACATCGTTGCAGCCGGGCATATCAACCCCGACCACACCCGCTATGAACTGCACCGGGTCTGGGAAGTGGTCGGGACGCTCAAGCCCGGCAGCCGCCACGTCTATTCCAAGCGCCATATGTTCATCGACGAAGACACCTGGCAGATCGCCGAAGTCGACCATTACGATGGCCGAGGTCAACTGTGGCGCGTCGCCGAAGGTCATTCGCTGTATCACTACAAGCAGCAAGCGTCCTATCTCGCGGTGGAAGTCCTTTATGACTTGATGTCCGGCCGCTACCTGGCACTCGGCATGCGCAACCAGGAGCCCAGCACCACCCAGTACGGCCTACAGGCGAAATTCTTCGACTTCACCCCGGCCGCCCTGCGGACCGATGGGCTGCGTTGAGGGGTAGAACGACCAGCACCGTGCCGGTCCAGCGAAGCCCAACGAGGGTAGTCATGTCCTCCCGTTGGGCTTCGTTCCTCAGCGCCAACCTACGGCGGGTCTGCGACCCGCTAGGCGATTGAAATCGTCCCTACGACATCGGCGCAATCCCTGTCCCGGATGAAGTCCGGACTACGATTTGCCAGCGTCCCCCTCCATTGGGGAGGGTCTCCTCCCGAAAGGTCACGGCAGGATTCAGCCCACGTGTGCACACGTTTGCACAGTAGCCGAGGCCCTGACATGACCCGTGACATCCCCCCTCCCGACACCCCTGCCCGGAGCAACGCGCTGGCCGGCGGGCGCGTCACGGCCAGGGTTCTCGCCGAGCGCCTCGGCGTGGCCACGTCCACGGTCACCCGCGCCTTCGACCCGCATTCGCGCATCTCTGCCGAGGTACGCCGGCGCATCCTCGCCATGGCCGACGAAGCAGGCTATAGGCCCAATGCGATCGCGCGGTCGCTGAACCGGCGGCGCACCGGGATCGTGGCGCTGGTGATGGGTGACATGACCAACCCCTTCTATCCCGCAGCCCTGGAGGAATTCTCCTTACAGCTGCGACAAACCGGCCGGCAACTGCTGCTCTTCGTGGTGCCGCCGGGCGGCGATGCGGACGAACTGATGCCCGAGCTGCTGCAGTACCAGGTCGACGCCATCGTGGTCACCGCCGCGCGGCTGTCATCACACATGTCGGACCTGTGTGGGCGCCAGGGTGTACCGGTGGTGTTCATGAACCGCCGCGTCGAGGACCCGACGGTCTGGTCGGTGTGCTGCGACAACGAGCGCATGGGGGCTGCGGTGGCCGAATACCTGGTGGGCAGCGGGCGCCGCGCCTGTGCCTTCGTAGCGGGTGACCCAAGCATCTCCACGACCACCGACCGCCTACTCGGTTTCGAGCGAGGCCTGGCCGCGCATGGCCTGCGTCTGGTCGCCTGCGAGCAGGGCGGATACAGCTACGAAGGCGCACGCGATGCGGCGGCCCGGCTGTTCGCAGCCGGCCAGCCCGGTATCGATGCGGTGTTCTGCGCCAACGACCTGATGGCCCTCGGCGTACTCAGCCACCTGCGCATGAACACCAACCTGCGCGTCCCCGAGGACGTGGCCGTGGTCGGTTTCGACGATATCCGCGCCACCGCCTACCCGGAAAACGACCTAACCACGGTGCGCCAGCCGCTGAACGAAATGATCGATTGCGCCATCCGGCTGCTCGACGAGGGCCGCCCCGGCGGCAGCGTCGCCGAGGCACTGCGCGAACTGCCGGGGCGACTGGTGCTGCGCTCCACTGCCTAGAAAAGCCCTCCAATCAACCCGCATGCCGCCCAGGCGGCTATCTACCGCAACAGGAAGTCCCCATGATCCAACACCTCAAGAAGGGCCAGTCGGCCCAGGCCAAGGCCAGCAACCACGCGCAGGTCCGCGCCACCGTGGAAGCCATCCTCGCCGACATCGAACAGCGCGGTGACGCCGCCGTGCGTGAATATTCCGGGAAGTTCGACCAGTGGTCACCGGCAAGCTTCCGACTCAGCCAGGAACAGATCGACGCCTGCATCGGCAACCTGCCGCAGCAGACCCTCGACGATATCCGCTTCGCCCAGGAACAGATCCGCCGCTTCGCGCAGATCCAGAAAGACTCCATGCACGATGTCGAGGTGGAGACCCTGCCGGGCGTGGTGCTCGGCCACCGCAACATCCCGGTCAACTCGGTGGGCTGCTACATCCCAGGCGGCAAGTACCCGCTGATCGCCAGCGCGCACATGAGCGTGCTCACCGCCAAGGTGGCCGGCGTCAAACGCGTGATCGCCAGTGCGCCGCCCTTCGAGGGCAAGCCCTGCCCCGAGATCGTGGCCGCCATGCACCTGGCGGGCGCCGATGAAATCTACTGCCTTGGCGGTGTCCAGGCGGTGGCGGCCATGGCCATTGGCACAGAAAGCATCAAGGGCGTGGACATGATCGTCGGCCCGGGCAACGCCTACGTGGCCGAAGCCAAGCGCCAGCTCTTCGGCCGCGTGGGCATCGACCTGTTCGCAGGCCCCACCGAGACCCTGGTGATCTGCGACGACACGATGGACGCCGAGCTGGTGGCCGTCGACCTGCTGGGCCAGGCCGAGCACGGCCCCACCTCCCCGGCCTACTGCGTGACCACCAGCAGGACGATCGCCGAAGAGCTGCCGGCCGCCATCGAGCGAGTGCTCGCCCGCCTGGACACCGCGCCGGTGGCCGGTGCCGCCTGGCGCGACTTCGGCGAGATCTACCTGTGCGACACCGACGAAGAGGCCCTGGAAGTCGCCGAGGGACTGTGCTCCGAGCATGTCCAGGTGATGACCCGGGACCCGGACTGGTACCACGAGCGCATGACCTGCTACGGCGCCCTGTTCCTCGGCCACCGCACCAATGTCAGCTACGGCGACAAGGTGATCGGAACCAACCACACCCTGCCCACCATGGGTGCGGGCCGCTACACCGGCGGGCTGTGGGTCGGCAAGTTCATCAAGACCCACACCTACCAGCGCGTGATGACCGACGAAGCGAGCGTGATGGTCGGCGAGTACTGTTCGCGCCTGTGCGGCTACGAGCATATGTCCGGCCACAAGGAGCAGGCGGACATCCGCGTGCGCCGCATGAAGGTGGAGGCCTGAGCCAATGAGCAAGCCCACTCCGGAAAGCCGCAGCGCCTATCGCTACTTCCGCGACATCACCACGCGCTGGATGGACAACGACGTCTACGCCCACGTCAACAACGTCGTCTACTACAGCTGGTTCGACACCGTGGTGAATGCCTGGCTGCTCGAACAGAAAGTCCTGGATTTCGCCGAGAGCCCCACAGTCGGCCTGGTGGTGGAAACCGGCTGCAGCTACTTCTCGTCCATCGCCTTCCCCGACATCGTGCGCGCCGGGCTGCGGGTAGCGCGCCTGGGAACCTCCAGCGTGCGCTACGAAGTCGGCCTGTTCGCCAATGACAACGACATCGCCTCCGCCCAGGGGCATTTCGTGCACGTCTACGTGGACCGCCTGACCCGCCGCCCGGTGCCGCTGCCGGATGCCCTGCGCCGCGCACTGGAAAGCATCCAGGTGGCGTCATGAACAGGTTCGAGAACCGTGTGGCGGTGATCACCGGAGCCGCCTCGGGCTTCGGCAAGGCCTTTGCCGAGAAAGCTGCGGACCTTGGCATGAGGCTCGCGCTGGCCGATATCCAGGCGGAGGCGCTTGAAACCGTGGTCAACGGGCTGAAGGCGCGCGGCGCCGAGGTGATCGGTCTGCGTACCGACGTCTCCAGCCCGGCCCAGGTTCAGGCCCTGGCCGATGCGGCGCTGGAGCAGTTCGGCGCGGTCCACCTACTGTTCAACAACGCCGGCGTGCTCGCCGGCGGCCTGGTGTGGGAAAACAGCGAAAAGGACTGGGAATGGGTGCTGGGCGTCAACGTTCGCAGCGTGATCCACGGGGTGCGCATCTTCACCCCGCTGATGCTGGCGGCCGCCGCGGAGGACCCGGACTACGAAGGGCACATCGTCAACACCGCCTCCATGGCCGGGCTACTCAACGCCCCGACCCTGGGTGCCTACAACCTCAGCAAACAGGCCGTGGTGTCCCTCAGCGAGACGCTCTACCAGGATCTCGCCCTGGTCTCCGGGCAGGTGCACTGCTCGGTGCTGTGCCCGTACTTCGTGCCCACCGGCATCAGCCAATCCGCCCGCAACCGCCCGGACGAACTGGTCGATGGCAACGGACCGACACACTCCCAGCAGGTGGCCCTGGCGCAGAACCAGAAGGCCACCCATTCGGCTAAGGTCAGCGCCGAACAGATCGCCGAACTGACCTTCGAAGCGGTCCGGCAGCGTCGCTTCTACATTTACTCGCATCCCCGGGCGATGGGGGCGGTGCGCGAGCGATTCGAAGCCATGGTCGAACAGCGCAACCCGCCCGATCCCTACGCCGGTCACCCGGAACTGCGCGCACGGCTGGTCGCGGCGCTACGCGACTGAAGCGCCCGCCCCGGTCATCAGGCTCAACTCCAAGGAGACATGTTCATGATCCAACGTATCAAGCAGCTGGCCATCGCGGGCCTGGCCTGCGCGCTGCTCGTCGCACCGGCGGCGCAGGCCCGCCCGGACAAGCCCAACATCCTGGTCATCTGGGGCGACGACATCGGCTGGCAGAACGTCAGCGCCTACGGCATGGGCACCATGGGCTACACCACGCCGAGCATCGACAGCATCGGCCTGCAGGGCGCGCGCTTCACCGACCATTACGCCCAACCCTCGTGCACCGCCGGCCGTGCAGCCTTCATCACCGGCCAGTATCCGATCCGCTCGGGCATGACCACGGTGGGCCAGCCGGGGGACAAGCTGGGCCTGCAGGCCGCCTCGCCGAGCCTGGCCGAAGTGCTGAAAGGCGCCGGCTACCGCACCGGCCAGTTCGGCAAGAACCACCTGGGTGACAACAACCCCCACCTGCCCACCGTACACGGCTTCGACGAGTTCTTCGGCAACCTCTACCACCTCAATACCGAGGAGCAGCACGAGTACGCCGACTACCAGAACTTCGCAAAGGACTACCCCGGCGGCCCGGCGGCGTTCGCCAAGAAGTTCCAGACCCGTGGCGTGCTGCACACCTTCGCCAGCGACAAGGATGATCCGACGGTGGACCCGCGCTTCGGGCCGGTCGGCAAGCAGACCATCGAAGATACCGGCCCGCTGACGATGAAGCGCATGGAAGACTTCGACGGTGCCGAGGTAATCCCCATGGCGCTGGATTTCATGCGCAAGGCGCAGAAAGAGGACAAGCCGTTCTTCGTCTGGCTCAACACCAGCCGCATGCATCTCTACACCCACCTCAACGACCAGTGGCGCCACGCCGCCGCGAAGTACACCCACGAGGACGATACCCAGGGCAGCGGCATGCTGCAGCACGACCATGACATCGGCCAGGTGCTCGCCTTCCTCAAGGCCAACGGTCTGGAGGACAACACCATCGTCTGGTACTCCACCGACAACGGCCCGGAGCATTCCTCCTGGCCCCATGGCGCCACCACGCCCTTCCGAGGCGAGAAAATGACCACCTTCGAAGGCGGCGTGCGCGTGCCATCGATGCTGCGCTGGCCGGGTGTGGTAAAACCTGGACTGATCCTGAACGGCATCCAGGGGCACCAGGACATGTTCACCAGCTTCGCCGCCGCGGCCGGCGTACCGGACGTGGCCGAGCGGATGAAAAAGGAGAAGAGCCAGTACATCGACGGGGTGAACAACCTGGACTACTGGATCGGCAAATCCCCGCAGAGCGCGCGCACTAGCATCCTCTACTACATCGAAAGCAAGCTGACCGCAGTGCGCATGGGCTCCTGGAAGCTGCACTTCTCTACCAAGGAGGATTACTACGCGCAAGTCGTGCCGCGCTTCGCGCCGCTGATGTTCAACCTGCGCAGCGATCCCTTCGAGAGCTATGACAGCAAGGACTCATACGGCCATCTGATCCAGAAGTCCTCGTGGATATCGGGACCCATGGGCGAACTGATCGGCGCGCACCTGAAGACCCTGGCCGAGTACCCCCCGGTGCAGACCGCCAAGTCCTTCGACCGATCGAACCTGGTGCAGGACTTCCTGCAGAAGCAAAAGAAGGTGCCATGATGCCGAGGCTGCGCCGCCATTGCAGCACCGCGCAGGCGCGGGCCGCCCGCCATTTCCTGGCGCTCTGCCTGCTGCTCGTTTCCAGCGTGGGTAGCGGACAGGCGGAGCAACCCCCGGCGCTGGCCCTCGACCCGGTGGGCTACGCGCCCGCCGAAAGCTGCATCGGTTGCCACACCGGACAGGCCCAGACCTGGGAGGGCTCCGACCACCAGCGGGCCATGGCCAGGGCCAGCCCCGACAGTGTCTTGGGGGACTTCGCCGACGTCCGCTTCGACAAAGCGGGCGTGCAGGCGCGGTTCTTCCGCAAGGGCGATGGCTATTTCGTCAACACCGAGGGCGCCGACGGCAAGCCGGCGGACTTCCAGGTGCTCTACAGCTTCGGCCACTACCCCCTGCAACAGTACCTGGTGGCCTTTCCGGGCGGCCGCCTGCAGGCGCTGACCATCGCCTGGGACAGCCGCCCGAAGCAGGCCGGCGGCCAGCGCTGGTTCTCGCTCTACCCGGGCCAGCACTTCGCGCCAAGCGACCCGCTGCACTGGACCGGCCGCTACCAGAACTGGAACGCCATGTGCGCCGACTGCCACTCCACCAACCTGCAGAAGCACTACGACGACAAGACCGATAGCTTCGCCAGCACCTGGCATGAGCAGAATGTCGGCTGCCAGGCCTGTCATGGTCCAGGGCAGGCCCATGTCGACTGGGCGCGCCAGGCTCCGCCCGGCCAGTCCCCAGCCTCGTCCCGCGACATGGGCCTGGCGGTGGACTTCAAGGCCCTCGGCAGCAGGGGCCTGGTGGAGCAGTGCGCCTACTGTCACAGCCGCCGCCAGGGCCTGGGAAACGGCCAGCAGCCCGGCCAGGGACTGCTGGCGTCGGCGCTGCCCGCCAGCCTGCGCGCGGACCTCTACCACGCCGACGGGCAGATAGACGGCGAAGTGTACGAATACGCTTCCTTCGCCCAGAGCCGGATGTACGCCGCCGGGGTCGGCTGCACCGATTGCCACGACCCCCACAGCACGCGGGTGAAGGTGGAAGGCAACGGCCTCTGCCTGCAGTGCCATAACCCCACGCCCCCGGCGCGATTCCCCGGCCTGCGGGTGAAGGACTACGACAGCCCGGCGCACCATCATCACCAGACCAGTTCCGCGGGCGCGCAATGCGTCGGCTGCCACATGCCGAGCAAGACCTACATGGTGGTGGACCCCCGCCGCGACCACAGCCTGCGCATACCCCGCCCGGACCTCGCGGACAAGACCGCGAGCCCCGACGCCTGCACCGCTTGCCATCGGGACAAAGAGCCGCAGTGGGCGGCGCGCGCTATCGAAGGCTGGTTCGGCCAGCCGCAGCGCCCGCGGCACTATGGCGAGGCCTTCAACGCCGCGCGCAGCCAGGGAGCCGAGGCCCTGCCATTGCTGCGCAAGGTGCTTGAGGACATGGGCCAGCCAGCCGTGGTGCGCGCCAGCGCGGCCGCGCAACTGCTGCCGTTCGGCCCACCGGCATTGCCCAGCCTGAGCCAGGCCCTGGACGACCCCAGCGCCCTGGTACGCGCCTACGCCGCTTCCGCCTTCGCCGAGGAGCTGCCGGTGCGGAGGGTCGAGCGCTTGCTGCCGCTGCTGGACGACCCCGACCTGGCGGTGCGCGACGAAGCCCTGCGGGCACTGGCTGGCATTCCCTCGACGGCGCTGCCGGAACCCCGGCGCGCCGCCTTCAAGGCGCAGTTGGCGGACTACGAGCGGCGACTGCGCGGCAACGCCGACCTGCCCGGCAACCGACTCAACCTGGCGGTGTTCCTGGAACGCGAGGGACGCCAGTTGGAGGCCCTGGAAGAATATCGCCAGGCCCTGCGGATGGACCCCTACTTTTCCCCGGCCCGAGTCAACCTGGCGACTTTGGCCAACAGCCTGCTGCGCCAGGACGAAGCCGAGCGGACACTGCGGGACGGCCTCGCCCTGGCCGACCAGCCCGCGACGGACCACGGCAACCTGGCCTACATGCTCGCCCTGCTGCTGGTGGAGCATGGCCGGGCCGAGGAAGGTCTGCCCTGGCTTGAGCAGGCTGCCATGGTCATGCCCGGGGATTCCCGCATCCGCTACAACCAGGGCCTGCTGTTGCTCCGCCTGGCCCGCCCGGACGAGGCCCGCGCAGCGCTCGAAGCCGGCTTGGCGCAAAGCCCAGCCGATGGCGACCTGCTCTACGCCCTCGCCTACCTGCATGCCATCGCAGGACGGCGCGACCAGGCTCGGGAATACCTGCGCCAGCTGGAACATAGCGCCCCGGGCGACACCCGACTGGCGGGGATGAAACAGGAGTTGGACAGGCCTTGAAACCCGCTTCTGCGGATCGGCAAGCCCACCCGGCGTCCGCGCAAAAGGCATCCGCCCGTGCAGGAGCGAGCTTGCTCGCGAAGCGCCCTAGCATTCCGCCATTCGCCAGCAGGGCTGGCTCCTGCAAACGCAATCGCAATGTGCCCAGAGGTGCGCCTGGCCGCTTCGCCTCGAGGCCTGAATGGGGCAAGGTGGATGCCGGAAGTCCCGCCGGTGCGCGCAGCGAACCCCACCCGCTCAGCATCATCCAGCCTTCGGGATAGTGAAAAACCCGCTCCGGGGAGCGGGTTTTCTGTGCCGCAAGCCAGGAAGCGCTATTACAGCAGCTTTTCCAGTTCCGGTACGGCTTCGAACAGGTCAGCCACCAGGCCGTAGTCCGCGACCTGGAAGATCGGGGCTTCTTCGTCCTTGTTGATTGCGACGATGACCTTGGAGTCCTTCATGCCGGCCAGGTGCTGGATGGCACCGGAGATACCGACGGCGATGTACAGCTGCGGCGCGACGATCTTGCCAGTCTGGCCGACCTGCATGTCGTTCGGTACGAAACCGGCGTCGACGGCGGCACGGGAAGCGCCCACGGCAGCCCCCAGCTTGTCAGCCAGGGCGTAGAGGTGCTTGAAGTTCTCGCCGTTCTGCATACCACGGCCGCCGGACACCACGATCTTCGCGGCGGTCAGCTCTGGACGGTCGGACTTGGCCAGCTCTTCACCAACGAAGGCGGACTTGCCAGCGTCGGTCACGGTGCTCACGGCTTCGATGGCAGCGGAACCGCCTTCGGCCGCAGCAGCGTCGAAACCGGTACCACGCACGGTGATCACTTTCACGGCCGCCGATGACTGCACGGTGGCGATGGCGTTACCGGCGTAGATCGGGCGCTTGAAGGTATCCGCGCTTTCGACGGCGATGATCTCGGAGATCTGGTCGACGTCCAACAGGGCAGCCACGCGCGGCAGGTAGTTCTTGCCGTTGGTGGTGGCAGCGGCCAGCACGTGGCTGTAGCCCTTGCCCAGCTCAGCGATCAGCGGAGCAACGTTTTCCGGCAACTGATGGGCATAGGCAGCGTTGTCGGCTACCAGAACCTTGGAGACACCGGCGACTTTGGCGGCGGCTTCAGCTACGGCACCTACGCCCTGGCCAGCGACCAGAACGTGGATGTCGCCGCCGATTTTTTGCGCAGCACTAACGGTGTTCAGGGTGGCGGCTGCCAGAGCGGCGTTCGAATGTTCAGCAACAACCAGGATAGCCATCAGATTACCTTCGCCTCGTTCTTCAGTTTGTCGACCAGTTCAGCCACGGACTTGACCTTGATGCCGGCTTGGCGGGCAGCCGGCGCTTCGACTTTCAGGGTCTTCACGGTGGAAGCAGTGGAAACACCCAGGGCATCCGGGGTCACCACGTCCAGCGGCTTCTTCTTGGCTTTCATGATGTTCGGCAGCGACGCGTAGCGCGGCTCGTTCAGACGCAGGTCGGTGGTGACGATCGCTGGCAGGTTCAGCGCAACGGTCTGCAGACCGCCGTCGATCTCGCGGGTCACGTTGACTTTGTCGCCCGCCACTTCAACTTTGGAGGCGAAAGTGCCCTGGGCATAGCCGGTCAGGGCGCCGAGCATCTGGCCAGTCTGGTTGTTGTCGCTGTCGATGGCTTGTTTGCCGAGGATGACCAGCTGCGGCTGTTCTTTCTCAACGACTGCTTTCAGCAGTTTGGCCACGGCCAGGGAGTTCAGTTCGTCAGCGCTTTCCACCAGAATGGCACGGTCGGCACCCAGGGCCAGGGCCGTACGCAGCTGCTCTTGAGCGGTGTTCGGGCCGATGGTGACGACGACGATTTCACTCGCTACGCCTTTTTCTTTCAGACGGACGGCCTCTTCCACGGCGATTTCGCAGAAGGGGTTCATCGACATCTTGACGTTGGCGAGATCGACGCCGGAGTTGTCCGCCTTGACGCGGACCTTGACGTTGAAATCGACCACGCGCTTTACCGCAGCCAGTACTTTCATCTAGGACTCCTGTTGAACGGGACACTGCGTTCCCATTCCCCTCCAGAAGGGGTAAGTTTCAGGTGTATCAACTATCCAGCCGCTGCAGGTCGGCATGGTGGTCGAAGGGTTGGTAGCGCGCTTGCCGGTCGCGCATGACCTTGATCATCGCGATGCCGGGGTCGCGCGGCAGGAATAGACGCCCACCGTTGGCCACCAAATGGTCCAACAGGCGCTCCTTTTCGTCGATCAAGCATTCCGGGTTTCGATCGAAGGCGGTGGTCAGTTCGAGTCTGAGCCAGTGCATAGCGGGAACCAGGTCGCCGGCGAAGACGATGGGCCCGCCGGGCATGTCTATTTCCGGGAGCAATTGGCCAGGCGTGTAGCCATCGCTGACATGAAAACGCCAGCCCTCGCCCAGGAAATCGCCGTTCTGTTCATCCAGCAGCTTCAAGCGACCACTGCCTTCCAGTTGCCGAATGATCTGCGGCACAAACCATGCGCGGTCACGAGGATGCGGGTGACGGGCCCGCAGCCAATGGCGCCGTCCGGTCAGGTAGCGCGCCACGGGGAACAGTAGCCTGGGAGTGTTGCCCTCGCGTACCGCCTCTTCCACATCATGGGGAAGCACAGCATGCAGATGGGTCATCATCACGGCATGGATTTGCCCCTCTCCCAAGCCCAGACGGGCAAGACCGTCTAACAAACCGAGTGCTGCCGGCTGGCAACGGCAAGTGCGCGACGGCGGTGCGAGGAGCGCATCGGTCCCGGCCATGACTAGGATGTTCACACCGTCCTGCTGCACGAGCAGCGCACGGCTAGCCATCTCCACACGATTATCGTGGTCGGGGCTGAGCCACTCGAGCCAGTACCGCCGGGGCATACTGCCAAACAGGGCACCGCCATCGAGCTTACGGCTCCTGCCGCTTAACGTGGAAAGACTGCGGTTCACAACATTCACCTCTCTGGACAGGCCATCTCCGACGACTCGACGGCGCCCGATTGCCATTCAAAGCCTATTCAGGGCGAGAATTCCTCTCCCCCCTCCCGTTGGGTGGGTGTTGGATTGCAGGTGGAAGGCATAGTCCTGTCATCGGATTCTTTTTCTATGGAGTACTTATGCAGGATGTAGTTATCGTCGCCGCCACCCGCACCGCCATCGGCAGCTTCCAGGGTGCCCTGGCGGCCATTCGCGCCCCGGAGCTGGGTGCCGCGGTGATCCGCCAGTTGCTGGCCCAGACCGGCCTCGACGGCGCAGAAGTGGATGAAGTCATCCTCGGCCAGGTGCTCACCGCAGGCTCCGGCCAGAACCCGGCCCGCCAGGCCGCCATCCTCGCCGGCCTGCCGCACGCGGTACCGGCCATGACCCTGAGCAAGGTCTGCGGCTCCGGCCTCAAGGCCCTGCACCTGGCGGCCCAGGCTATCCGCTGTGGCGACGCCGAGGTCATCATCGCTGGCGGCCAGGAGAACATGAGCCTGGCACCGTACGTGATGCCAGGTGCCCGCACCGGCCTGCGCATGGGCCACGCCAAGCTGGTCGACACCATGATCCAGGATGGCCTGTGGGACGCCTTCAACGACTACCACATGGGCATCACCGCCGAGAACCTGGTGGAGAAGTACGGCATCAGCCGTGAAGCCCAGGACGCCTTCGCCGCCGCCTCGCAGCAGAAGGCCGTGGCCGCCATCGAAGGTGGGCGATTCGTGGATGAGATCACCCCTATCCTGATCCCGCAGAAGAAGGGCACCCCCGTTGCCTTCGCCACGGACGAGCAGCCGCGTGCCGGCACCACCGCCGAAGCCCTGGCCAAGCTCAAGCCGGCCTTCAAGAAAGACGGCAGCGTCACCGCCGGCAACGCCTCCAGCCTCAACGACGGCGCCGCTGCCGTGCTGCTGATGAGCGAGGCCAAGGCCAAGGCCCTCGGCCTGCCGGTGCTGGCGCGCATCGCCAGCTACGCCAACGCCGGCGTCGACCCGGCGATCATGGGCATCGCCCCGGTCTCGGCGACTCGTCGATGCCTGGAAAAGGCCGGCTGGAGCCTGGCTGATCTCGACCTGATCGAAGCCAACGAAGCCTTCGCCGCCCAGGCCCTGTCCGTCGGCCAGGAGCTGGGCTGGGATGCCGACAAGGTCAACGTCAACGGCGGCGCCATCTCCCTTGGCCACCCCATCGGCGCCTCCGGCTGCCGTGTGCTGGTGACCCTGCTGCACGAGATGATCAAGCGCGACGCCAGGAGGGGCCTCGCCACCCTATGCATCGGCGGCGGACAGGGTGTGGCATTGGCCATTGAGCGGTGCTGAATAACAGGTCATTTGTTCGAACCCCCATGCATTTTTTGGCCGAGCGGTGCCAGGAAAGGCGGCGCGCTCGGTTAAACCACTGTGATTAGACATTTCTGTTGGAAAGGCCAGAGCCTCTCGCTCTATCCGTGAAGTCCTGCCTGTAAGTCATGCTGCTCCTAACAGCCTGTTGAAATTCGCCGCCATGCTAACGGTCACTGCTTGTGACGGCGGTGGTCGCGGTCGCACGAGCCCTATTCAGGGCCTCGCGCGGGGCCAATAGCCCTGGCAGGCTGCGGGCGCACCATCCCCGTCAGCGCGCTCATACGGCTGTGCCGGCCGCCAGCAGCTTCGGCAGATGCACCAGGTTGCTTGCCGCCATGGCCAACTGGAACAGCGCTTGGACACGCTCAAGGCCCCGTTGCTTCACCTGGCGAATGCCTGCCGCGGCCTTGAGCCAGCCAAAGTGGGTTCGATCCAGACGCGGTTCCTTGAGCTCAGGGCATAGCCGGCGTGTCGCGTCGTGCAGTCGTCGATGGCGCTGCGCCGACCACTGGTGTTCTGGGCCACATGCGGTGTCACGCCGAGGGCGCGACAGGCGACCACGAAGTCGGCCGTGTCGTAGGCCTTGTCCGTAGCCAAGGTGCGCCGGCGACGACCACCGAGTTCGCCCAGCATCTCCAGTGCGGCTTCACGCTCGCCCCGGCCACTGGCCAGACTCACATCAGCACTGCGCACCAGGCCTCTGAGATGCTCCATCAGCACATACCCCATGTAGCTCAACTGTGCGCCAGTGTTATGGTTCTTGCGGTACAGCCGGGCGTCCGGATCGCTGATTGAAGTATGGGTATCGCTGCTGCGCTTCTGTCCCTTGAATTCCGGCTGGGCGTTGCGTGGGCCAGGGGGCTGGTCATTTGGGAGTCGTCCTTGGGGCGGAAGTTCTTCTGTGAGGCCCAGGCCTGCTGCAGCGTGCCGTCAACCGAGAATTGCTCATCGAAAATCAGCCCCTGCATCTCCGCCAGACGCACCACCTCGTTCAGAAGCTGTACGGCCACTGCCTGGGCATTCAGGCGGTCACGATTCTTCGAGAATACCGAGTGATCCCACTCCGGATCATTGATGGCCAGCCCAACGGAACAGCGGAACAGCGGAACAGCGGAACAGCGGAACAGCAATTTGTAGACCAGTTGCTCCATGAGCATGCGTTCGCTACGCAGCGAATAGAACAGTTGCAGCAGTTGCGCCCGCATCAACTTCTCGGGGCGATCGAGACGCACCCGGTGTCGGCATACAAAGTGTCGAGCAGGGCACTCAGCCGCCGCAGCGCTGCGTCTGCCAGCTTGCGGATGGCGCGTAGTGGGGGGTGAATCGCCGGCACGAAATCGTCGAGCCTGGCGACGGTGAACAGGGCTTCCTGAGTGGTATCCGCTCCACGCATGGCAGTCGAGGGTCCTGGCAGATTGGAGCCGACATCGCAATCTCTTTACCGCAAAGCCAAACAAGGCGTGGGCGAACTTCAACAAGCTGCTATCCGTTCCAATTCGGCCAACGACGCAGGTTCAGCGTCAGCCATGTACTTCATCTCCGCGCTACGACATACCCCGTTGCCCCCTCCCAAACCACAGTTAGATTTGTTGCGCGCTCACTCGTAGTCATCCTCGAATCGGTCTTTGACCCCTCCCCCACCAATGCCGAACCTCTCGCCCGCGGCACGCCTTCGTGCCGAGTGCTTTATCGGAGAGGCTGGGTTCAGGGATGCAAGCGACGACGGTACTGTACGGCCAGGTGCTGGTGGTGTTGGTCATTACTCTCTCTGGGGTATGGGGGGCGACTCAGTGGACGGCTGCCGCACTGGGCTACCAGGCTCGCCTGGGGGCGCCCTGGTTCGAATGGCTGGACACTCCGATCTATCACCCTTGGCGTCTGTTCGAGTGGTGGTTCTTCTTCGATGCCTATGCGCCAGAGGTGTTCAACGTTGGCGGCGGCATCGCTGCGTGCAGCAGCCTGCTGGCGTTGGTAGTGGCCATCGGCATGGCCCTCTGGCGTGCGCGCCAGGCTAAGCAGGTCACGACCTACGGATCGGCACGCTGGGCCGATGCGGATGAGGTACGCCAGGCCGGGCTGACCCGGCCGGCGGGCGTGTTCCTCGGCCTGTTCCAGGAGCAGTACCTGCGCCACGAAGGCCCTGAGCACGTGCTGGTCTTTGCGCCGACACGCTCGGGCAAGGGCGTCGGCCTGGTGGTCCCTACCCTACTCTCCTGGCCGACCTCGGCGGTCATCCATGACATCAAGGGCGAGAACTGGAGCCTGACCGCCGGCTGGCGCTCGCGCTTCTCCCACTGCCTGCTGTTCAACCCCACCGATCCCGCCTCGGCCGCCTACAACCCGCTGCTGGAGGTACGCCGCGGCACCCACGAGGTGCGCGATGTGCAGAACATCGCCGACATCCTGGTCGACCCGGAGGGCGCGCTGGAGCGGCGTAATCACTGGGAGAAAACCAGCCATGCGCTGTTGGTCGGCGCCATCCTGCATGTGCTCTATGCCGGCCAGGACAAGACCCTGCGCGGCGTCGCCAACTTCCTCTCGGATCCGGCCTGCACCTTCGAACTGACCCTGCACCGGATGATGACTACGTCCCATCTGGGCGACGCGCCTCATCCAGTCGTGGCTTCTGCCGCACGGGAGGTGCTGAACAAGAGCGAGAACGAGCGCTCCGGCGTGCTGTCGACGGCCATGTCGTTCCTCGGCCTTTACCGTGATCCGACGGTCGCCGAGGTCACCTCGCGTTGCGACTGGCGGATCGCCGACCTCATCTCGGCAGAGCATCCCGTATCGCTGTACCTGGTGGTGCCGCCCTCGGATATCAGCCGCACCAAGCCGCTGATCCGCCTGATCCTCAACCAGATCGGCCGGCGCCTGACCGAGTCGCTCGAGGGCGCCGACGGCATCGAGCGTCGGCACAAGCTGCTGCTGATGCTCGACGAGTTCCCCGCGCTGGGGCGGCTGGACTTCTTCGAATCGGCCCTGGCTTTCATGGCCGGCTACGGACTGCGCGCCTTCCTAATCTCGCAGTCGCTCAACCAGATCGATAAGGCCTATGGCCAGAACCACTCGATCCTCGACAACTGCCATGTGCGGGTGACCTTCGCCACCAATGACGAGCGCACCGCCAAGCGCATCTCCGAGACCTTGGGCACCGCCACCGAGCTGCGTGCGCAACGCAACTATGCCGGCCACCGGCTCGCGCCCTGGCTGGGGCACCTGATGGTGTCGCGCCAGGAGACCGCCCGCCCGTTGCTGACACCGGGCGAGGTGATGCAATTGCCCACCGACGAATCGGTGGTGATGCTCTCCGGCCATGCACCGATCCGGGCGAAAAAGCTGCGCTATTTCGCCGACTCCAACTTCCAGCGCCGGGTACAGCCGGCGCCGCAACTGCAGCCTGGACGTTATGCCGACGCACCCGCCGCACGACCGGACGATTGGAGTGCCTTGGCCATCCCCTCAGCCATTGGCGCTACGCAGACGGTACTGGCCGGCGGCGAGACCCTCGACGACGGCGGCCCTCGCCGCCAGCCCGAGCTGGCGGAAATCGCGCAGTTGCCTGCCCCCGACGAACTGGCCAGCGACCTGCTGCTGCTCGACGAGGACGACACCCCTGCCCTCTTCCCTACCCAGCCCGATCCGCGCCTGCAGCGTACAGCGCGGCTCGCCGCCCTCGACCCTGACGATGGAATTGCCCTATGAGCCGAACCCGCCTGAACCTGTTCATCCAACCCGAACACGCCAAGCGCCTGAACGAGCTGGCGATCACCAAGGGCGTGTCGAAGTCCTCGATCATCGCCGCGGCGCTCGCCTCCTGGCTGTCACCAGACTCCGGCGAGCAGCGCGAGGTGGCCATGGCCAAGCGGCTGGATCGCCTGTCGCGCCAGTTCGAGCGACTGGAGCGCGACCAGAACATCCTGATCGAGACCGTCGCGCTCTACGTGCGCTACTACCTCACCGTCAGCACTCCAGTGCCCGAGGCTCATCAGGACGCGGCGCGCGCGCAGGGCAAGCTGCGCTTCACCCAGTTCGTCGAGCAACTGGGGTGCCACCTGCAGCGCGGGCGCAGCTTGGTCAGCGATCTGCATGAGGCTGCTCCGTCAGAAGCCCAGGCCGCAGGGGAGCGTCCATGACCACAGCCTCCCCGATGCGAAGCGCAGTAGCAGCCTCCCTGGATCGCCGAACCCGCATGCTGCGCACGGCGATGGGCCCACTGATCGCCGCCGCCCTGGATGATCCGGATGTGGTCGAGGTCATGCTCAACCCCGACGGTGTGCTTTGGCTGGATCGCCTTTCCACCGGCCGCTCCCGATTGGGCACGCTGCCCGCCGCCGACGGCGAGCGGATCATCCGCCTGGTTGCCGCGCATATTGGCGCCGAAGTGCATCGGGGCAAGCCCCTGCTCAGCGCCGAGTTGCCGGAGTCCGGCGAGCGATTCGAAGGCGTACTGCCACCGGTGGCAGGCGGGCCGACCTTCGCCCTGCGCAAACGTGCCGCCAGCGTCATTCCCCTGCAGCAGTACGTGGCCGACGGAATCCTCGACGCAGCACAAGCCGACTACCTGCGTATCGCCGTGCGCGACCGGCAGAACATCCTAGTTGCCGGTGGCACCAGCACCGGCAAGACCACCCTGGCCAACGCCCTGCTGGCCGAAGTGGCCGGCACCGGTGACCGCGTGCTGGTCCTGGAGGACACAGTCGAACTGCAATGCCCCGCCCTCGATCATGTCGCCCTGCGCACTAAGCCCGGCGTGGTGTCCATAGGCGACCTGGTGCGCTCTACCCTGCGCCTGCGCCCCGACCGGGTGGTGGTCGGCGAGGTACGTGGCGGCGAAGCCCTGGACCTGGTCAAGGCCTGGGGCACTGGTCACCCGGGCGGTATCGCCACCCTCCACGCCGGCTCTGCCCAAGGCGCCCTGCTGCGCCTGGAACAACTGATCCTGGAAGTCGCCCTGACCGCGCCACGGGCTCTGATCGCCGAGGCCATCAACCTGGTGGTGTTCCTCGCCGGGCGCGGCCGCGCCCGCCATGTGCAGCAGATCGCTCGCGTCGTTGGCCACGACGAACGCGGCTATCAGCTGACTTCGATCGACGCCTTCCTTTCTCCGTCATCCACTAAAGGAAATCAGCCATGACTCTCCTCCATACGATCGTTGCTTTTCGTCGTCGTGCCGCCAGCACATTCGCGCTGGGCGCTCTCTGGTTGGGCGTGTGCGTTCCGGTGTTCGCCGCAGGCTCCGGCATGCCCTGGGAAGGGCCGCTGCAATCGATCCTCGACTCGGTTCAGGGCCCAGTGGCACGCATCGTCGCAGTGATCATCATCATCACCACCGGTCTGACGCTGGCCTTCGGCGACACCAGCGGCGGCTTCCGCAAGCTGATCCAGATCGTCTTCGGCCTGTCCATCGCCTTTGCCGCATCGTCGTTCTTCCTCAGCTTCTTCAGCTTTGCCGGCGGGGCGGTGGTTGCATGAACGGCGAGCGCGATCTCATCCCCGGTTTCGAAGTGCCGCTGCACCGCGCTCTGACCGAGCCGATCCTGCTCGGCGGCGCGCCGCGCAACGTCGCGATTCTCAACGGCACCCTGGCGGCGGTGGTCGGACTGGGCCTGCAGCTGTGGATTCCGGGCCTTGTGCTCTGGCTGGTCGGCCATTCGCTGGCCGTCTGGGGCGCCCGCCTGGATCCGCAGTTCCTGCAGGTCTTCGCCCGGCATATCAAGCAACGCCCGCTGCTGGACGTGTGAGGGGAGCCGCCATGCTGAACCTCACCGAATACCAGCGTCGTCCCGCGCAACTGGCTGACTGGCTGCCCTGGGCCGGCCTGGTTGCCCCGGGCGTGGTGCTGAACAAGGACGGCGCCTTCCAGCGCACCTTGCGCTTTCGCGGTCCGGACCTGGACAGCGCCACCCAAGGCGAACTGGTGGCCACCTCGGCGCGCCTGAACAACGCCCTGCGCCGCTTGGGCTCGGGCTGGGCGCTGTTCATCGAGGCCGAGCGAGTGGCGGCCGCCGACTACCCCGACAGCAGTTTTCCCGAGCCGCTGTCCTGGCTGGTGGACGAGGAGCGTCGCGCCGCTTTCGAGGCGCTGGGCAGTCACTTCGAGAGTACCTACCACCTGACGCTGCTCTACCTGCCGCCGGAGGAATCGCGCTCTCGCGCGGCCAGCTTGCTGTATGAGCATCGGGCGCAGTGCGGCGTCGACTGGCGCGAGCGGTTGGCCGCCTTCGTCGCCGAGAGCGATCGTTTCTTCGATCTGCTGGACGGGGTGATGCCCGAGCTCGCCTGGCTCGACGACAGCCAGACGCTGACCTACCTGCACGCCACGGTATCGACGCAACGCCAGCGGGTGGCCGTGCCCGAGGTCCCCTTCCACCTGGATGCGCTGTTGGCCGACTGCCCGCTGACCACCGGCCTGGCACCGCGGTTGGGCGAGCAGCACCTGCGCGTGCTGTCGGTGCGCGGCTTTCCCACTTCGACCTGGCCCGGGCTGCTGGATGACCTCAACCGCCTGGGCATCGCCTATCGCTGGTCGACCCGTTTCATCTGCCTGGACAAGGACGAAGCCGAGAAGGAACTGGTGCGTCTGCGCCGACAGTGGTTCGCCAAACGCAAGGGGGTCCTGGCGCTGCTGCGCGAAGCGCTCTTCCAGCAGGAAAGCCCCCTGCTCGACAGCGATGCGGCAAACAAGGCCAACGACGCCGACGCTGCCCTGCAAGAACTGGGCGCCGACCAGGTCGCCTTCGGCTATGTCACGGCCACGGTGACGGTGAGCGACCGCGATGCGCGGGTCGCCGAGGAGAAGCTGCGTCTGGTCGAGCGGGTGATCCAGGGGCGCGGATTCATCACCATTGCCGAGAGTCTCAATGCGGTGGAGGCCTGGCTGTCGTCGATCCCCGGCAACGCCTACGCCAATGTACGGCAACCGCTGATCTCGACGCTCAACCTGGCGCACCTGATACCGGTCTCGGCGGTCTGGGCCGGGCCAACGCGCAACGATCACTTGGACGGCCCGCCGCTGGTGGTGACCCGCACGGATGGGGCGACACCGTTCCGCCTGGTCACCCACGTCGGCGACGTCGGCCACACCCTGGTGGCCGGCCCTACCGGCATGGGTAAGTCGGTGCTGCTGGCGACCCTGGCCCTGCAGTTCCGTCGCTACCCGGGCTCACGCCTGTTCCTCTTCGACATGGGCCGCTCGCTGCGCGCGACGGTGCTGGGCCTGGGCGGCGAGCACTACGACCTGGGCGGTGATGGAGAGCTGGCCTTCCAGCCCTTGGCACGCATCGACCAGACCGGTTACCGCGCCTGGGCCGCCGAGTGGCTGGAGGCGCGTCTGTTGCAGGAAGGGGTTGCGGTCAATCCGGAGCAGAAGGCCGCGCTGTGGACCGCGCTGGACAGCCTGGCGGGCGCACCCGAGGCGCAACGCACGCTGACCGGTGTGTCCGTATTGCTGCAGGACAATGCCCTGCGCCAGGCGCTGCAGCCCTATGTGCTGGGCGGCCCCCACGGCCAGTTGCTGGACGCCGACCGGGACCGCCTCGGCACGGTCGATGTGCAGTGCTTCGAGATGGAGGAACTGCTGCACAGCAAGGCGGCGGTGGCAGCTGTGTTGAGCTATCTGTTCGCCCGCTTCGAGGAGCGCTTCGATGGCGCGCCCACCCTGCTGGTCCTCGACGAGGCCTGGCTGTTCCTCGACGACCCGCTATTCGCCGCCCGCATTCGCCAGTGGCTCAAGACCCTGCGCAAGAAGAACGTCTCGGTGATCTTCGCCACCCAGTCGCTGGCCGACATCAAGGATTCCAGCATCGCCGCGGCGATCATCGAGAGCTGCGCCAGTCGCATCTTCCTGCCCAACCCGCAGGCCAGCGAGCCGCAGATCCGCGGCATCTACCAGGGATTCGGCCTCAACGACCGGCAGATCGAGATCATCGCCCAGGCCACGCCCAAGCGCGATTACTACTACCAGTCGCGTCTCGGCAACCGCTTGTTCGACCTCGACCTGGGGCCGGTGGCGCTGGCCTTCGCTGCATCCGCCAGCCCGGCCGAGCAACGAGAAATCAGCCGGATCCTCCAGGAGTCCAGCCCAGCGGATTTCGCCGCCGTCTGGCTACGCCACCGCGGACTGGACTGGGCCGCCGACCTGCTCGCCTCTCATCCCTCACCACACAAGGAGTGCCTGCCATGACGCTTCGTACTTGCCGTTCCTCACACGCGGCCCTGTTGATGCTGGGCCTGCTGGCATTCCAACCGGCCAGCGCCCTCACCGTGATCGACCCGACCAACCTCGCGCAAAATACCCTGACCGCGGTGCGCACGCTGGAGATGGTCAACAACCAGGTCCGTCAATTGCAGAACGAGGCCCAGATGCTGCTGAACCAGGGTCGCCACCTGGCGACCCTGGACTACAACGTGGTCAATCGGCTGCGCATGAACCTTGCCACCACTTCGCGCTTGTTGGCCGAGGCCCAAGGGCTGGCGTACGACGTCCAGCGCATGGACCAGGAGTTTGCCCGCCTGTATCCGGCCGAGTACGCGAGCAGCGTCACTGGCGAACGTATGGCACAAGAGTCGCGCGAGCGCTGGAAGCAAGGGCTGGACGGCCTGCACACCGCCCTGCGCGTGCAGGCCCAGGTGACGCAGAACCAGGCCCAGGACGAGAGCGTGCTGGCCGACCTGATGCAGCAGAGCCAAGCAGCCGGTGGTGCGTTGCAGGCAGCCCAGGCCACCAACCAGTTGCTGGCTCTGCAGGCGAAGCAGTCGATCCAGGCCCAGCAACTGCAGATCACCCAGAACCGCGCCATTGCCCTGGAACTCGCGCGCCAGGCCGCAGCGACCGAGGAAGCCCGCGAATTGCGGCGACGCTTCTTGGGCAGTGGTACGCCCTACACTCCCTACCCCGTGCAGTTTTACCGGCAGTGAGGACGGTGCGATGAAAGCCTCCGCACTGCTGCCACTGCTGCCACTGCTGCTCGTACTGGCTGCCTGCGGCCAGGGCGATGACGGTGAAGGGACCCGGTCAGAGCTATCCCGGCAGGAGCGCTTTTACTCCGGTTGCGCTCGCCCCGGCGAGTTCCTCACACCCGAGAGCCTGCCCGCCATTCCGCCGAGCTTCGACGAGGGCATGTGATGAACGACGTCGGCGTGATCGACCGTTTCCTCGCGGTGTTCTCGCTCTACATCGACTCGGGCTTCGGCTTGCTCGGTGGCGAGGTGGCCTTTCTCAGCCTGACCCTGGTGGCCATCGACATGACCCTGGCCGGGCTGTTCTGGGCCATGGGCGGCGAGGATGTCAGCACCAAGCTGGTCAAGAAGACCCTCTACGTCGGCGCCTTCGCCTTCATCATCGGCAACTTCAACACGCTGGCCGAGATCGTCTTCCGCTCCTTCGCCGGACTGGGCCTGCTGGCCGCGGGCTCGGTGCTGAGCCAGGGCGAGTTCCTGCAGCCAGGACGGTTGGCCGCCATCGGCATCGACGCAGGCAGTCCCTTGCTAGAACACATCAGCCGCATGAGCGGGTTCCCCGAGGTCTTCAGCAACCTCCACAGCATTCTGGTGCTGTTCCTAGCCTGGCTGGTGGTGGTGGTCAGCTTCTTCTTCCTGGCCATCCAGCTGTTCGTCACCTTGATCGAGTTCAAGCTGACCACCCTCGCCGGCTTCGTCCTGGTGCCCTTCGCCCTCTGGAACAAGACCGCCTTCCTCGCCGAGAAGGTGCTGGGCAACGTGGTCGCTTCCGGTATCAAGGTCCTGGTGCTGGCAGTGATCGTCGGTATCGGCACCGGGCTGTTTGCCGAGTTCCAGGCCGTGCCGGACGAGCCCTCCATCGACCATGCACTGGTGGTCATGCTTGCCGCGCTGGCTTTGCTGGGCCTGGGCATCTTCGGGCCGGGTATCGCCACCGGCCTGGTTTCCGGCGCTCCGCAACTGGGGGCTGGTGCAGCGGCCGGTACGGCGCTCGGTATTGCGGGAATGGCCGCCGGTGCCGCCGCCCTGGCCACGGGTGTCGGCGGCGCCGTGCTAGCCGGCGCCCGCATGGCGCCCGGCGCGGCACGCCTGGCCATGGGCGGTGCCCAGCCGCTGGCCGCGGGCATGGCATCAGGTTCTGCGAGCGCAGGCACCGCGGTTAGCGGTACGGCCACAGCAGGCGGCCCAGCGACTGCGCCCGCCAAGCAACCCGACTGGGCCAGACGCCTGCAACGCAAGCAACAGCTCACCCAGGCCGCCACCACGGTCGCGCACGCCCTGCGCGGTGGCGATGGTGGCGGTTCATCCCCCGGGCCGCAGGTGCGCGACCCGTCGAGTTCGTGAAGGAGAACGAAGATGCGATTCAAGCGTCCCCGCGTGCGCTACAGCGACACCCCGCAACCGATAACGCCCTACCAAGCCGCGGCGCAGGCCTGGGACCAGCGCACGGGCAGTAGCCTGGTGCAGGCGCGCAACTGGCGGCTGATGGCCTTCGGTTGCCTGAGCCTGGCCTTGCTGATGGCCGGCGGGCTGGTCTGGCACTCGGCCCAGTCGATGGTCACGCCCTATGTGGTGGAGGTCGACAACTCAGGGCAGGTACGGGCGGTTGGCGAGGCCGCCAGTCCCTATCAACCCCAAGATGCGCAGATCGCCCACCACCTGGCGGGCTTCATCGAGTCAGTACGCTCGCTATCCATCGACCCGGTGGTGGTGCGGCAGAGCTGGCTGGAGGCCTACCACTCCACCACTGACCGCGGCGCCGCCACTCTCAACGACTACGCCCGCGCCAGCGATCCCTTCAGCCGGGTCGGCAAGGAGTCGGTGACGGTGGAGGTGACCAGTGTTGTGCGGGCCAGCGACAGCTCGTTCCAGGTGCGCTGGAACGAACGCCGATACGTCAACGGTGCGGCCACCGGACTGGAACGCTGGACGGCGGTGGTGTCGGTGGTACTGCAGGCGCCACGCACCGAGGAAAAGCTGCGCCGCAACCCGCTCGGCATCTACGTCAACGGCCTGTCGTGGAGCCGTGAACTGGACACTACGGAAGGAGCCAAGAAGCCATGAGAATCTCCCTGAACTTCTCCACCTGCCCTTTGCTGCTGGCCATGCTGGCCGGCTGCGCCAGTCAGGGCGAGCCACCGGTGATTCCCCTGGACGAACCAGTGGAGGCGCAGCGCCTGCCGGAGCCACCTAAGCCCATTGAGGTCGTGGAGATGCCCAAGCCGCTGGCCCTGCCGGCCCAGCTGAAACCCCTGCCAGAGGCCCAGGCGAGCAAGCCATCCATGGAACCGGCCGATGAGCGCGTGCGGGTCGCGCGCGCCAATCGTGACGCGCGGGTCGCACCGACCCGGGAGGGCTACATCAACGCGATTCAGATCTGGCCCTACTCAGACGGCGCGCTGTATCAAGTGTACACCAGCCCGGGCCGAGTAACGGCGATCAGCCTGCAGGCCGGCGAGGAACTGGTCACCGTGGCTGCCGGCGACACTGTGCGCTGGATCGTCGGCGATACCTCCAGCGGCAGCGGCGAGGAGTTGCGTGTCAGCGTGCTGGTCAAGCCAACGCGGGTCGACCTCAAGACCAACCTGGTCATCACCACCACGCGGCGTACCTACCTGATCGAGCTGACTGCCACCGAGCAAGCCTGGATGGCCTCGGTGTCCTGGGACTACCCCAAGGATCGCATGCTCGCCCTGCAGCGCCGCGCTACGGCCGCGAAGGCGGCGGCACCGATCGATGCCGGCCTCACGTTGGAACAACTGCGCTTTCGCTATGCGATCAGCGGCAGCAACCCGCCCTGGAAACCCCTGCGGGCCTTCGACGATGGACGTAAGGTGTACATCCAGTTTCCCGCCGGCATCGCCCAGAGCGAGTTGCCGCCGCTGTTCGTAATCGGCCCGGAAGGCGACGGCCAGTTGGTCAATTACCGCTTCCGCTCGCCCTACTACATCGTGGATCGGCTGTTCGGCGCGGCCGAGTTGCGCTTGGGCGCGGACAAAGGTGATGTGGTGCGGATCGAGCGCACCGATGGCGTGGCACGGAGGCCCTGAGCATGAGTACTACGGGCGAAAGCCAGGATGCGGCGCCATCGCCGCTACCGCCCAAGGAGGCACCGGAGTCCCTCGAGTTGCGCGCACAGCCTCGCCCGGTCACCCGCCTCAATCCACGCATGCTGGCCGTGCTCGCTGGTGGTCTGGCTAGCGCAGTGCTCGGCGCCATGCTGTGGTCGCTGCAACCTCAGCAGCGCCGTGACGGCGCGGAGCAACGAGAGCTGTACAACGTCGACCGCGTGACCCGCTCCGAGGGGCTGGAGCAGCTGCCGGCGGACTATTCGCAGTTGCCACCCCCCGTGGCGCCCGCAGTGCCGCAGCTGGGCCCGCCGCTGCCCGGCGACCTGGGAGGCCCTATCCTCAGAGCCGAGCAGGCGCAGGGCTACGACTACCGCCACTCTGGTCCCGACCCGGCCGAAGCCGAGCGCCTCGCCAGGCTCAAGGAGGCAGAGGAAGCCGCGCTGTCGTCGGTGTTCTTCCGGTCCAGTGGCGGGCGGACATCGGGCGCCACGCCTGCTGGTCCGGCGCTGGCCGGACCGGGGGGATTCGATCCCATGGCCACGGCTTCTGCATCGACTGCAGTTGCTGACGCAGCGGCTACTCAGAACCGGCAGGAGCAGAAAGAAGCGTTTCTCAGTAAACCCGCAAATGCACAAATCCGTAATTCCGGATTTCTGCAACTGCCGGATTCGCCCTACCAGGTCATGGCCGGCACCGTTATCGCGGCGGCTTTGGTCACCGGAATCAAGTCGGACCTGCCTGGCGATGTGATCGCCACGGTGACCGAACCAGTCTACGACAGCGCCTCCGGTCAGCATGTGCTGATCCCCCAGGGTTCGCGCCTGCTCGGCCGTTACAACAGCCAGGTGAGCTATGGGCAGAGTCGCGTGCAGGTGGTGTGGCAGCGGGTGATCCTGCCGGACACCTCGTCCTTCCAGCTCGACAACCTGGTGGGCAGCGACACCGCCGGTTATGCCGGCCTGGAGGATGGCGTCGACTGGCACTGGGACCGGATCGTCGCCGGTGCAGCCATGACCAGTCTGCTGGGCATCGGCGCCGAACTGGCGGCACCGGAGAACCGCACGGATGGCGATCGGATCATCATCGCCGGCCGCGACAGCCTGCAGGACACGGTGAACCAGGTCGGCCAGGAGGTCACCCGCCGCAACCTCGATATCCAACCCACGCTGACCCAGCGTCCCGGCCTGCCCCTGCGCGTGATCGTCAACCGCGACCTGGTGCTGCGCCCCTACCAGCCCTTATTCATCCCGCAGAGGAACCCGCAATGAGCACGAACAAGCTGCGCCTTGGCCCCTTGCCGAAAACCGAGAGCCTGAAGCTGACCTTCACCTGCCCGGCTGGCCTGAAGGCCGACCTCGAGCGCTACGCGGCGTTGCACTCGCAAGCCTACGGCGAAGAGGTCGATGCGCTTACGCTCATCCCGCACATGCTGGAGGCGTTCATGGCGAGGGACCGGGTGTTCAGGAGAGCCAACGGCAGGGGGGACAGGGGTAGTTGATCCTCTTCGTGTGCACTCCCCAGCAAACACCGGGCAAGCGGCAAATGCCGTAGCAGAGCAATCCTTTCGCGGTTGAAAACCGTGACCCAATACATCACACTTCATACCACGATCATCAGCTTCCGGCACAAAGGCCTGCGCATCTTTTACGAATCTGGTTCCACCAAAGGCATCCGAGCCGACCACGCCAAGCGCCTGGGCCGAATGTTGAGCTTCATGGATCGTGCCCGCGAGCCAGCTGACCTCGACATACCTGGCTGGCGGCTACATCCCTCAATGGGGAGCTGGAAGAATTCTGGTCACTCACGGTCAACGGCAATTGGCGCGTGATCTTTCGCTTCGTGGGTAACGACATAGAACTCGTCGATTACCTTGACTACCACTGAACAGGAGGGCGTACCCATGGTCATGTTCAACCCGCCACATCCTGGCGAAATGCTGCTCGAGGACGTGCTCCCCGCGCTAGGCATCAGCATTGCCGAACTGGCACGCCGTCTTGGTTTTGCGCGTGAAACCTTGTCGCGGATCCTGCATGGCCGAGCACCAATCAGCCCAGATCTGGCCGTTCGCCTGGAACTGGCCGGGATTGGCACTGCCCGCGTCTGGCTGGGAGTACAGACCGACTACGACCTGTGGCAAGCCAGGCAACGCGAACACCCCTACATCGAGCGCTTTGCCGCAATCGCTTAGCCCCTCCCCCAGCAAGTGACGGTAAACATCAACCTCATCAATCTCTGATCGTGGCCCAGATGAAAAAAGCTCCTGTCGGAAGTTCAAGCCCCCTGTCGACCTTTTTCAGATGCAATTCTGAAGCTGCCAAGCGCGCTGCTTATTTCACAGCAGCCGCACGCGCCATCGAGATCCAGCGCGAAGTGCTCGAATGAGCAAAAAGAATCAGCAAAAGCCGAGAAACTGCCTGAAGCGTGCCTATTGCCAGAAGCCGCCATTTTGGGGTGGCTTTCTACTAATTAGCTTCATTGAACCTGTCCCCGTCCTACGAAATCGCTCATGGCCTGATTAGACAGTGAGCCGAATAGCCGGCACAATCGGCTCACAAAATGAGCCGAATAGAGCCACTAATCGGCTCACTGATGAGCAAATGCGATGAAGGACCCATTCTGGATCTGGGAACAGGCTGACTGGCCCCAATTCACCTGGCAGGCCGAACCGCTGGCCTCTCTATTGCGCGCCTGCGCCCAAGCCCAGGGTCGATTACTTGGCATGCTCGGTGCGGTCGGGCGCGACACTGAAGTTCAGAGCTGCCTGGATGCCCTGCTGCAGAACATTGTCACCTCATCTGCCATCGAGGGTGAGCAACTCAATGTCGGTTCGGTGCGCTCCTCTCTGGCACGGCGCTTGGGACTCAGTGAGGAAGGCCGCACCACGATGCGCAGTGAAGGCCTAGCCGAACTACTGCTCGATGCCACCAGTGCACATCACGAGCCGCTCACGTTAGAGCGCTTGTTCAACTGGCATCGCTGGCTCTTCCCCAGTGACGACGGCTTACTGGCCCGCCCGTTGCGCATTGGTACGCTACGCGGCGAGGAGCCCATGCAGGTGGTTTCAGGCCGTATTGACCGACCCACCGTGCACTTTGAAGCCCCGCCACGCGCCGGACTTGAAGAGCAACTGGACGACTTCCTTGCTTGGTTCGAGCGCAGCCGCAACGATGCCAATCTCGATCCGCTGCTACGCGCTGGCATTGCTCATTTCTGGTTCGTCACCCTGCACCCCTTCGATGACGGCAACGGTCGCCTGACCCGCGCGCTTACTGATTTGGCCCTGGCGCAAGGTGAGCAACAAGCGATTCGCTTTTACGCCATGTCCGCGAGCATCCTCGACGACCGCGGCGGTTACTACCACATCCTCGAGACCAGCCAGAAAGGCACGCTGGATATCACCGCCTGGCTGCAGTGGTTTCTCACCACACTGCTCAAAAGCCTTGAACAGGCCTTGGCACGCATCGACCGCGTTCTGGCCAAGGCGCGGTTCTGGCAGGCACACCGCAGCCAAATGCTATCGGCCGAACAGATCAAGGTGCTGAATCGCTTGCTCGATGGAGGCAGCAACGGCTTCGAGGGGGGTATCAGCGCGACCCAATATCAGGCTGTTGCCAAAGTTTCCAAAGCCACAGCCACTCGCCATTTAGGCGACCTCGTTGACAAAGGCTACCTCATCCGCCTACCCGGGGGCGGACGCAGCACGCGCTATCAAGTTAACATCGACGGACCACCTTCTAACCCACGTGATACCAACGGCAGCTAGTGAGCGATGGGACCATTGCTCAATGCTCATCCTGATCAGACACCGGTATCAAACTGTTGTACTCAGGGAAGAAATCGTCCGCGCAACAAACTAACTCTGGAAAGTTGCCGCCAACGCCATCCTACAGCACTGACTTTTCAACAGGATCGGCCGGAAGCAGCCCATCATGGCAGGCAGAAGTCGGCCAAAAGGGGCGTTAGAGTAGGAAAAATGGATCTGTCCCCTTTCGTGTCCGTATTCGCAGCGGTGGAGAGGAATCATGTACAAGCTCTACGGCGTCAGGAGTTGGGGTTCGATGGCGGTCGAAGCGGTGCTCGCCCTGTGCGGCGTCCCCTATACAGCCGTCGATGTCGAGCAAGACACCGCGCGGCGCTTTCCGCCCTGGTTCATCGAGCTCAACCCCATGGGCCAAGTTCCGGTTCTGGTGCTTCCCGACGGCAGCGTGATGACGGAAAGCGCAGCGATGGCCATCTACCTCGCTGACGCTTTTCCAGACGCCCAGCTAGCGCCGGGCCTTGCCTCGCCGCTCCGCCCTCGCTACTTGCGCTGGATGGTGTTCCTTGCTGCCAATTCCTATATGACTGAAGGCCGATGGGACTTCCCTAGCGGCTACACCGACGATCCCAACGGCGCCCACGGCGCCAAGTCGGCGGCGATCCGGCTGATGGCCAAGGAATGGGACATCTTCGCCGAAGCCTTGGGCCACGGCCCGTTCATACTCGGTGCGGCGATGAGCGCAGCCGACATCTATGCCGCCATGATCGCCGACTGGAACAATGATCTGCCGGGCCTCCTCGCTAAGCATCCCAACTTGAAGGCCCTCCACAATGGCGTGACCGCCAATCCCGCCGTCGCCGCTGTTTGGAAGCGCCACGGTCTGTAGTGCGAAGGTCGCGTCAGTGGAGCGGCTTGTTAACCACGTTGTTGATCATTACGTGCCACTCCTCGGGGAGATGGCCCGAGCCGGGGTTTCGGGAATGGTAGCTTTCAGCATGTCGCGGCTGTGCTCGTGCAAGGCCTAGAGGGCGGCCCGTGCGGCGTGCTTTTGGTTCAGGGTCCAGCAATCTGAATACCTTCCTCTCTAGCTCGTGTTGCTGAAGATTGGCCGACGGATCAGAAGCTAAAGACGTCATCTACCGACTTCAGCGGATAGTGCTTCGGATACGGCAGAGTCGCCACGCCGGACTCGATCGCGGCTTTGGCAACGGCATCGGACACCACCGTAATCAGACGCTTGTCCATCGGCTTCGGAATGATGTACTCACGACCAAACTCCAGGGAAGCCACGCCGTAGGCATCGCAGACGTCCTTTGGCACCGGCAGCTTGGCGAGGTCACGCAGCGCCAGGGCAGCGGCAATCTTCATCTCTTCGTTGATACGGGTCGCGCGAACGTCCAGAGCACCACGGAAGATGAAAGGGAACCCAAGTACGTTGTTGACCTGGTTCGGGTAGTCGGAACGACCGGTCGCCATGATCACGTCGTCGCGGGTCGCATGCGCCAGCTCCGGAGCAATCTCCGGATCCGGGTTGGAGCAGGCGAACACGATCGGGCTCGGCGCCATGCGTTTGAGGTCTTCCGCGCTCAGCAGGTTGGCACCCGACAGGCCGACGAACACATCTGCACCGTCGAGCGCCTCAGACAGGGTGCGCTTGTCGGTCTCGTGGGCGAAAACGGCCTTGTACTGGTTCAGGTCGTCGCGGCCAGCGTGGATAACGCCTTTGCGGTCGATCATGAAGATGTTTTCGACCTTGGCGCCCATGCTCACCAGCAGCTTCATGCAGGAGATCGCTGCAGCACCGGCACCGAGGCAGACGATCTTGGCCTCGGCCAGGTTCTTGCCGGCGATTTCCAGCGCATTGAGCATCCCAGCTGCGGTCACGATGGCGGTGCCGTGCTGGTCATCGTGGAACACCGGGATGTCACACTGTTCGATCAGGGTGCGCTCGATCTCGAAGCACTCGGGCGCCTTGATGTCTTCCAGGTTGATGCCGCCGAAGGTGATGGAAATGCGCTTGACGGTGTCGATGAAGGCTTGTGGGCTTTCTGCGTCGACTTCAATGTCGAAAACATCGATGCCGGCGAAACGCTTGAACAGCACGCCCTTACCTTCCATCACCGGCTTGGAGGCCAGCGGGCCGAGGTTGCCCAGACCGAGAATAGCGGTGCCGTCGGAGATCACTGCCACCAGATTACCCTTGCCCGTGTACTTGTAGGCCAGCTCGGGATCGCGTGCGATTTCACGCACCGGCTCCGCGACACCTGGGCTATAAGCCAGCGACAGGTCGCGGGCAGTGGCAGTCGGCTTGGTCAGCTCGACACTGAGTTTCCCGGGACGGGGTTGAGCATGATACTCAAGAGCAGCAGCTTTAAGAGAAGTCATCTTTAAACACCATTGTTGAGCACAATAGACAATAAGTAATGTGCGCCGACAACTCTTCAGCTATCCAGCGAACTCACTTAGATCTATCTAGAAAACTTTAAGGTAGTTGGATTCGTCTAAGGCACCTCAAGGCCGAGAGGGAGCCTCTCACTTAAAAGCATGCGTGGCGCTTTTAGCCTTGAGATGCGGTTCAGGCGTGACTCAGAAGATTCGATCGCTGGCGACGTACTGTTGTACAACCTCGTTGATAGCCTGATAGGCGACGACTGGGTCATTTATACCCAATGCGTGATCCAAGTAGCGCATGTAATAAAGCAGTTGCTCCTTGTTCCTCTGAGCAAACTCCATGCTGAGAGCCTGGTCCTCATAGAGCAACACGTATGTACGGCAGAAGCCTGCGATCAAGAAGGCGGCTGCAGCTTGAGAAGGCTCATCACGAATGATCGCCTCGCAGTCGTTCTTGGCAAGTTTGAAAGACTCAGTTCCCGGTAATGCTTCCGCGAAGTGAGCAACCATTTCTGAGAACTTCATATATTTATTCACCAATTAGGCTGTCGGTTTTAAAACAACTACCTGGCGAACGTTAGCCGTTGCCCACGTACACCCGGATTCACCTCGCTCCCATCCCAGACTTGCTGGCCATTCACAAACGTAGCAGCAATGCTTGTAGAGAGCGTTACGCCATCGAATGGCGTCCATCCACATTTAGACAGGACTTCCGAGTTGGACACAAGATGCGGGCGCTGAGGGTCAATGAGCACCAGATCTGCGGCATACCCCTGACGCAGGAAACCTCGGCCCTGGACATCAAACAGCCTGGCCGGCGCATGACTGACAACTTCAACCACCCGCTCCAGCGTGAGGTCACCTGCAAAAACTCGCTCCAGAGCAGTCTGCAAGGCGTACTGGACCAGGGGGATGCCAGAAGGTGCGCTGCCATAATGATTCTGCTTCTCGGCCAACAAATGAGGTGCATGGTCCGTTGCCAGCACGTCGAGCCGACCGTCCGCCAGTGCCTTCACAATTGCCTGGCGATCGGATTCGCTTTTGATCGCCGGATTGCACTTGATCAGGAACCCAAGACGCTCGTAGTCGGTTTCGTTGAAATGCAGGAAATGGACACAGGTCTCAGCGGTGATCTGCTTGCCAGACAGTGGGCCCGGCTCGAACAACTCCAACTCTTCTTCAGTCGAGATGTGCAGCACGTGCAGGCGGGTGCCATGCTTGCGAGCCAGTTCGATCGCAAGCCGCGTGGACTTGATACAAGCCGCGCGGGAGCGAATGAACGGGTGCTCTCGTGCCGGGATGTCATCACCATAGCGCTCACGGACTTGAGCAAGGTTGGCGTCGATCATCGGCGTGTCTTCGCAGTGCGTAATGATCATCACCGGGGTATCTTGGAAGATCGCATCCAGCACATCGGGATTGTCCACCAGCATGTTGCCGGTCGAAGCCCCCATGAATACCTTCACGCCGGGCGTCGCTTTCGGATCGATTGCTCGGATTGCCTCCAGATTGTCGTTGCTAGCCCCCATGTAGAAAGCGTAATTCACGACAGAAGACTGCGCGGCCAACGCGTACTTGGCCTCCAGCGAGACCCGATCCAGAGCTGGCGGCTTGGTATTCGGCATCTCCATGAAACTGGTGATGCCGCCGGCAGCGCATGCACGAGACTCGCTGGCAATGTCCGCTTTGTGGGTCAGCCCCGGCTCGCGGAAGTGCACTTGGTCATCGATCATCCCCGGAAGCAGCCATAGCCCTTCAGCCGCCACGATCGATTCAGCAGCCAGGGACTCCAGATGCTGACCTATTTCAGCGATCAGACCGTCGCGAATGCGCAGGTCACCAACGAAGCGCTGCCCTTCATTCACGAGAGTCGCCCCCTTGATCAGCCAGTTGGACGTGGTCACAGCTTGAACTCCTTCGCGGCTTGATAAAGCACTGAGGTGGCCTGCACGAAGTCGTCTATCCGCATAGCCTCGTGAGGGTTATGGGAACCGTGCTGGTTACGGATGAACAGCATCGCACTCGGAATGTCGGCATTGGCAAACACAGCAGCGTCATGTCCAGCCCCGCTGGGAGTGAGGACGCCTTGCAACCCCTGCTCCCGGGTGATCGCCTGCAGGTGATCAACCCACGGACCATGCATGGAAGCCGGTTGAGTGTCGATGCGCTGGTCGAACTCGAAGGAAACCTTGCGGGCCTCTTCTATCAGACGTCTCTCTTGCTGGATAAGCTCATAGAATTCTGTGAGCGTCGCCTGGTGAAGACTACGCAACTCCAGGCTAAAGCTGACTTCGCCTGGGATGCGCGATACAGCATGGTGGGCCGTGTTGGTTCCTATGGTCCCGACAGTAACCACCAGGTCGCGACCTGACGCGACCCACTCGCCCCAACGCTTGTCGATCCGGGCAATCAGCTCACTCACGGCAAAAACCGAGTCGTGACGATCTTGTCGAGACACGGCTCCAGAATGACCATCTTCGCCAATGCAAATCACCTGGTTGTGACGTAGATTGCCTCGGATTCCAGGCACAACACCGAGCGCTTGACCTTGTCGCTCGAGAGATTCGGCCTGCTCGATATGCACCTCGACATACCCAGCTAGCTCCGACCTGTCGATGAGCCATTGCTGGCGACTGATAGCTTCGACGTCTGCACCAACGGCCTTCATCCTCTCCGCTAGCGTCCTCTTGTTGAAGCGATTGGTGAGGGTCAGGTCAGCGGGGCTCAGCCCTCCCATCAGGGCCCGGGAGCCCATATAGGACTTTCCAAACCAGGCACTCTCTTCTCCTCGTAGCCCAAGTACTCGGAAGGCTAGCGGCGTGGTTGCTTGTTCTTCGTCCAGTTGCTTGAGACACAGCAACCCCGCCACGACACCAGCCAAGCCATCGTAGTTGCCTCCCTGCGGCACAGAGTCGAGATGTGAGCCGCACCACAAGCTCGGACCTCCCAAGTCTGTTTTGCGCTGAAACACAATGTTGCCAGCACGGTCTGTGGAGACCTTCAGCCCGGCCTCTTGGGCGAACTGGGTCAGGTAACGAATGGCCAGGCTCTCGCCGTCACCATAGCTTTCACGGGTAATTCCGACTTCAGGATCACGCGTCAGCTCTGCAAGGTCGGCAAAGATCCGGGTGGATTGACTAGTCCAGAAGTGCTTCATGGCATCGCTCCAAACGGTTCGCCCAACGAGTCGTCGAGTCCGCCAATCAACGAACGCAGTTCCGTGATGTTCTTACGCAGGCAGAACGCCTCCAACTCCTTGATGATGTCGCTCATGGCCTTGGGCTGGATGAAGGTCGCAGTTCCCACCTGCACGGCACTTGCGCCGGCGAGCATGAACTCAAGCGCGTCATCTGCAGTGCAAACCCCTCCGCAACCAACGACCGGGATTTTCAGGACCTGTGCGCACTGGTAGGTCAGGCGCACCATGAGCGGCTTGATGACTGCGCCGGAAATTCCGCCCATGAAATTGCCCAAACGAGCACGACGCTTTTCGATATCAATCGACAACCCAAGCAGGGTGTTGCCGACCACCACGGCGTCAGCACCTTCCGCCTCGGCGGCCCGAGCCACATCAACTACATCCCCACTGTTAGGTGTCAGCTTGACCCACAACGGCAGCTTGGAGGACGCGCGCATCGCCTTCACCACCTGAGCAGTGCTATTGGCGTGCATGGCAAACGACTTGCCGTGGGATTCAATGTTCGGGCATGAGATGTTGGCTTCGATACCCGCAACTCCCGGCACGTCGGAGAGCCGGGCCATGATGTCGGCGAATCCCTTCACGGTCGGAGCCGAGACACTGACGATGAGGGGAGAGTCGAAGTCGCGATAGAAAGGTACAACCTTCTCAATGAAGACGTGTGCGCCTTTGCTGGGGATGCCAATGGCATTCATCATGCCATCGGGCAGTTCACACACTCGCGGCAGAGGATTTCCAGTTCGTTTTTCCTCGGTGATGGTCTTTGTGACCAGAGCGCCAAGTTCATTGAAGTCGAGTAGATGGCAAAGCTCTTCCGCAAAAGTGCCGGACGCAGGCATGACTGGATTCTTTAGGCGAAGGCCGCCGATGTTTACGCTGAGGTCAATCATTCCACCACCTCCGCCAAATCGAATACCGGCCCCTCTAGGCAGACGCGCTTGCCCACCTTCAGACCGTTCACTTCAAACACCTCTACACAGCACTGACACATGCCAAGACCGCAGACCATTTGTTGCTCCAGGGCGACCTGTCCCACCAAGCCATACTCGGCAGACAGACGCTTCAGCAGCCGGGTAAGGCGCTTGGAGCCACAAGTGAACATGGCGTCGGTCCCTTCGCGCGAGATCACTTCTCGCAGGATTGCCTCCATGCTTTCTGGAGAGCTGCTGCCGTCTTCATCAAGGGCGGTGATTACCTCGGCACCGAGCGATGCAAAGCGATCTTTCGAGAGCAGGCTCTTTTCGCTTCGCGCACTCAACACTGCGGTCAGTTTGATCCCGAGACCATGAGCTGCTTCTGCCAGAGGGGCTAATGTGGCCAGGCCAACGCCGCGCGCCACGATGATCATGTGCTTCCAGCCAAGCTGCAGGTGGAATCCCCTGCCCAGCGGACCGAGGATTTCGAGGGACTCCCCTTCACGCAAGGTTTGTAGGCCATAGGTACCTGCGCCAGTGACCTTGTAGAGGAACTCGACCTCCCCCTTTAGTGGATCTGCCTTATAGGTGCTCATCGGGCGCCGGAAGAATGGCTTATGCGCACCTTCCGACGGGCAAAGAAGGTTGAAGAACTGGCCTGGCTGCGAGTGACAGGCAGCACCCTCTGCTTTAAGCACCAAACGCTTGTATTCGTTGTTAACCCACTCATTAACAAGAACGACACCGCGAGTGTCATCCGGAGGAACAACTTCAACAGGCTTGGAACCATGACTAGAAATCGTTGTGCTCATTTCAGCCTTCCACGATAGGGATATCGCCGAGCTCGGCTCTTATTGTCGAAAGGTCCACTTGGATCGGGCTTTCGTTACCCTTCGTCGCAGGACCCGTGTCTCAAAGGGCGACCAGGATTGTCTAATTATTTAGACTTTCTTGCTAAAGAAAACTGGCTGAGTCGTGAATTGCTAGCGATTCAGCCAGAAGCCCTTTCATTTCCTATGTACCCTAGAGCTGATACTACGACTCCAAGGGGTCTTTGTCTAATTTTTTATACTGCCATTCATCGATGCGTCGAGAGCGAGAGCCATCATCTCGGCAGGATTACACGCTCATTTACCAGGCACCACGTCAGCCGATGTCGCTTGGTCGCCCAAGGCAGAGTCCATCGACTCGCCGCCATTGAGTTTCGGCAAGAGGAAAAGCGTGGCCGCCATCGCCAGTACGTAGATCGAGGCGAGCATCATGATGGCCACCGAGAACGACAGGCTGTAAGCCACTGCCCCTACTACCAGCGGGCCGAGGCCGCCGAAGCCGCGACCAACATTGAATAGCACGTTCTGCGCCGTCGCCCGGGCTTGAGCGGGATAGAGGTCGGAGATCAGGGCGCCATAGCCGCCAATCATGCCGTTCACGAAGATCCCCATGACACCACCGACGACCAGCATCACCATCGGATCCGTGAGGTTGGCATACGTCAGCACCATGATCGCGGCGCCGGCCTGGTAGAGCAGGAAGATCTTCCAGCGACCGAAGCGATCGGCCATCTGCCCGAACAGCCAGATTCCGAAGGTCATCCCGATCACGGTCACGGCGGTCCAGGTGCCGGAGGCAGTCAGCGAGAAGCCAAACTGCTTGGAGAGGTAACTCGGCATCCAGATCATGATCCCGTAGTAGCCGAAGTTCTGCACCGAGGTCAGGACGATGACACCGAGACTGGCCTTGCCGGTAGCCCGATCCTTGAACAGCTCACGAAAACGCTCGCCGAAGGAGATCGGATTCGCTGCAGCCCGGACGAACTCCTCCGGCTCACCCATGGTGTGGCGGATCACGAAGGACACCAGCGCCGGCAGCAGGCCAACCAGGAACATGCCACGCCAACCAATGTGAGGAAGCAGCAGCGGTGTCAGCACTGCGGCCGCCAGGACGCCGGCCTGCCAACCCATGCCGACATAGGACGACACCCGGTTGCGCTTATGCGCTGGCCACGCCTCGGCCACCAACGCCATGCCGATGCCAAACTCACCACCCAGGCCGAAGCCCGCCAGCGTCCGGTAGATCAGCAAGTCCCAGTAGCCTTGCGCCACCGCGCACAGGCCCGTAAACACCGAGAACAGCAGAATGCTGACGCTCAGCATCTTGACCCGGCCATAACGGTCGCTGAGCTGGCCAAAGATCAGTCCACCAGCTACCGCACCAAGCAAGGTCCAGGTGACGAGGGAGCCCGCCTCCGAGGAGTTCAGACTCAGGCCAATCGTGATCGCCGGGAGCATGAAGCCCAGGATTAGCAGATCGAAGCCATCCATCGCATAACCGGTAACGCTGGCGATGAGTGCTTTCCGGGGCGATGCGTCGGCCTTAGGCCTTGCCTTGCTTTCGAAATCATCAGACATTTTTTGATCCTCTTGTTGTTGTATAATTTTTTAGACAACGCGCTGCGCAAGACACGCTCGGCTTCGGGAGCTTCTACGATGAGAAGACTGAACCATCTCTGGTTATGGCCCCCCCCGTTAGCGGACACACCGTATCCTACGAACACCTGTCTAAATTTTGATACTACCATTCGTCACTAAACCTACCGATCCGTCGCCGACCACCTCAGGTGGATAAGAAGCCGTGAATTCGCTAGATCGATTCGGCCCTACAGACTCATGACAGGATCGTTGAACATTACAGATGCCACTCTAGGTTGAGGGAGAGTGCATCTGTGTCCACTCCCGGCTTGCCATGATTACCGAACTTGTTTCTCCAGTACTCATAACCCGGCCCGATCCAGAAGACGTTTTTGCCAGCGCCGAGCATCTGCCCCACATCTAGCATGAGCGAAGTTCTCATCAGTTGCTCACGTGCAGTTTCCACGTTCTGATAATCCTCCCCTTTCTTTCCATTCAGATTGTAAAATCCCTGAAATTTCATAGAGGCACCATTTACATCAAACGGAATCCCCCACGTCATATTTAGTTGATAGTAGGGGTCAAACAGAATCTCCGTGTGATTTCCTGGACGCCCGCATACATCTAGCCCACAATGATTCCACTCACGGGCATAGTAAAGGCTAACATCGAAGAAACCTTTCGGCAGAGCAAACTTAACAGTTGGCCCAAGAACCAGCATCCTTTTATTTGGCGCAAATTCGCTATTTTTTGTATTGTAATCGAAGCCCGCGGTTAGAGCCATGTCTTTGACAGGGCCGAACGCCAATGGCTGATCAAATATACGACCGTAGTGTAATTGGTTGCGATACGTCAGATAAGCCTCCGTAGCCCCGGTACCGCCACCTTTGGCAGGGTCGTTGCTGTCCGACTTGAAGATATCCAAGTTGAAGAAATTCTGTCCGTACCTGTAGCTACTTACATGAGTAAGCTGCAGAATATTCTTTGTAATATCCTCCTTCTTCCCGGGCTCCGTGTAATGCTGGCTGTAGCGATACCCAATAAAGGTGTCACTCCAGGATGCCTTTTCAGCAGCCTGAACCGCCCCCCCAAAACCGATCAATAGCACCCCAAATTTAAATGAACGCAGAATATTCATATATACCTCTTAATTGTTGTTTTCAAGGCAAACGGGACCACGACAAGAAGTTCGAAACAAAAACTTCCACCATTATGGAGTTGCGGGATTGCTGAATACCTAAAGGAAAATGTTTTCTTCGAGAACCTCCTAATACTTTTTCATGCTTCTTTTAGAAAAAATCTTTCATGCGCGGAGTATTGACCGCACACTGTCTTCATGATTTTTTCGATCTAGACCCGAAGCGGGTCATGAACTATCAGCAGTGGGGCTGAATGGCTGAGGCTCACCACCATTGAGCCTCGGCAAGAGGAAAAGCGTGGCAGCCATCGCCAACACGTAGATCGAGGCAAGCATCATGATGGCCACCGAGAACGACAGGCTGTAAGCCACTGCCCCTACTACCAGCGGGCCGAGGCCGCCGAAGCCGCGACCAACATTGAATAGCACGTTCTGCGCCGTCGCCCGGGCTTGAGCGGGATAGAGGTCGGAGATCAGGGCGCCATAGCCGCCAATCATGCCGTTCACGAAGATCCCCATGACACCACCGACGACCAGCATCACCATCGGATCCGTGAGGTTGGCATACGTCAGCACCATGATCGCGGCGCCGGCCTGGTAGAGCAGGAAGATCTTCCAGCGACCGAAGCGATCGGCCATCTGCCCGAACAGCCAGATTCCGAAGGTCATCCCGATCACGGTCACGGCGGTCCAGGTGCCGGAGGCAGTCAGCGAGAAGCCAAACTGCTTGGAGAGGTAACTCGGCATCCAGATCATGATCCCGTAGTAGCCGAAGTTCTGCACCGAGGTCAGGACGATGACACCGAGACTGGCCTTGCCGGTAGCCCGATCCTTGAACAGCTCACGAAAACGCTCGCCGAAGGAGATCGGATTCGCTGCAGCCCGAACGAACTCCTCCGGCTCACCCATGGTGTGGCGGATCACGAAGGACACCAGCGCCGGCAGCAGGCCAACCAGGAACATGCCACGCCAACCAATGTGAGGAAGCAGCAGCGGCGTCAGCACTGCGGCCGCCAGGACGCCGGCCTGCCAACCCATGCCGACATAGGACGACACCCGGTTGCGCTTATGCGCTGGCCACGCCTCGGCCACCAACGCCATGCCGATGCCAAACTCACCACCCAGGCCGAAGCCCGCCAGCGTCCGGTAGATCAGCAAGTCCCAGTAGCCTTGCGCCACCGCGCACAGGCCCGTAAACACCGAGAACAGCAGGATGCTGACGCTCAGCATCTTGACCCGGCCATAACGGTCGCTGAGCTGGCCAAAGATCAGTCCACCAGCCACCGCACCAAGCAAGGTCCAGGTGACGAGGGAGCCCGCCTCCGAGGAGTTCAGACTCAGGCCAATCGTGATCGCCGGGAGCATGAAGCCCAGGATTAGCAGATCGAAGCCATCCATCGCATAACCGGTGACGCTGGCGATGAGCGCCTTGCGAGGCGACGCGGAACGGTCCCTCAGCAACTTTTCACTGGAATAGGACATAGACGCCTCCAAGGCTTCATCAAGAGCCATTGTGGGCAAGAAAGGCTTTTAAAGCCGGCCAGCACCGGAGCACACAAGTGGAGCGTAGGTAGGAATGTCGCATTGTGCCCTCTCTTGTATCATTTATTGGACGCATGCCATGAATTTGTCTAAATTTTTATACTGGTGAGCGCAGGACGTCAAGAGATTTCACGGCACCGGGCGTCGACCTCATAGACCGAGGCTTCGCCAGTGACATCAGGGCTGAAGGACGCCAAAATGGCCGCCATTCTCAACCGGCAAGGGGGCCCTTTGTGAGCCGTATCGACTACACAGCCATCGGCGAGAGGCTTAGGGCCTACAGGATCGGGCGTCAGCTCAATGCTGATCAGGTTGCGGAGAAGCTAGATATCTCAAGGGCCGCGGTCTACCGCCTTGAGCGTGGAACTATCGTAAAACTAGATACTCTCGAGCGGATGGCCGATTTGCTCAAGGTCCCAGTCAATAGCCTGCTGGGATCAGAAACCGAGTATTTCGAGAACGCCCTCGGTTACTTCGAGCGCATGCGTCAATTGGAAGCAAAGTCTTTCAAGGTCGTCTCTTACTTTGATCCATTTTCCTACCTACTGACGTCACCTCAATACTCCGAATATTTCGTCACGATGTTAGAGGAAGCCAAACCTCGGTATTTCTCTAAGAAAGATGAGGATATGCAGCAACAGATCCTCGATATTCTGGATGAGCGCAAGCAAACATTCTCTAAGCAAAATTTTGAAGTACACTCAATTATCAGCCTACGTCAAATTGAGCGCTTCCTGCACATTGGCTTGGTAGGAAAGCTGGACCTACCATCAAGTCTAAGGATGGAGCGTGCGCTTCAGGCAAGGCGCGAGGTGGAGTATCTAATCGATCGAATTGGCGAGGAAAACTCCAAGCTGAATATCTACCTGATCGATGAACTTCTCCCTAATATGACGTTCCAGATTTTCCACCAAAAAAGCGCTTGCTATGTTGCAGTCAGCCCCTATCGCTTGGGTGAACTACCAAATATCCATTGTGGCATTGCAAGCGTCACCGCCTCAGTTGAGGCAGTAGAAATGTACAAGAATATGGCTAATGAACTATTGGAACGTTCAGTTTCAGGAAAGCGAGCAAAGCAGCAACTTACAGCCCTGCTTGCGAAGCTTTGAATCAACCGGCTTTCATCTACACTTTTCACACACCGCGATTCAGGCCTATTGCTGCCCAAGTCTCACACCTTTCTAGACCGTGTGATACCGCCGGCGGCAAGCGAGCAACAAGCCCCCCGCTCAACGTTCAGTAGGCCCCTTCCACTCCATTAGCGCCTTCAACGCATCCATCTCACCAATTAGCTCACGCGCCTGCATGAGCTTTTTCATTGCCAGGCATCGATCCTCGTCTACCAACTCAGAAACGGATGCCTCCGCATCACGGAAGAAAGCCTGTATCCGCTTGATTTCATCCCACTGCTGAATCGCTGAGAGCAAGTCTGAGCGCGCATTACGCCGGGCCTCGACCTGTCGCCTGAGTTCTTGCTTCTCCTCAAGTCGGCGCAGCTCTTCCTGCCATTCCTGGCGCCGAATTCGTGCCCGCTCCTCACCCTCCTCCACCAAGCGAGCAATCACAGGGGCCGCATCTGTGAGTTGCTGGACGATCTCATCCAACTGGCCATGCAGCCGGCTCCCCTTGCTCTCCTTCCAACTGCGGCTCCAATCTGCATTGGGATAGGGGCAAAAAGCCCTTAGGCACAGGCGCCCGGTGGCGAAATCCATGCGCGTGGTCCAGTTAAGAGTCGGATGCAGTCGCCGCTGCTGCTGCGCTGGAATCTTGGAAACCGGAATGTACCCACGGTCGACATAGCGAGCTTCGAGTTCCTCGGTCATTTCGAACAGGGTCAGTCCGATGGCCACCGTTCCCACGAACACCACCGTGGGCTTGGAGGGTGACCACAGCGCAGGATAGCGATGCCGCGGCTTCCTGGGTGGATGCTCATGCTCATCTATCGGAGCCCGGGAATACACTCGATCACTTGGGGCAAACATGACGCGATGACCGGCGGCTTCGAGTTTGAGAAAGAGCTGATTTGCAACTTTCAGGGCCGTTTCGAGCTGTTGCTTGGTTACCACGATATCGACCAGGCGCTGCTTTCCTGGTTTGAGAAACCCCTGATCGATCACCCGTCCCTGTTCAAAGATTTCGTACGCTCCGACAACTGTTGGGTGCTGCTTGGAGCGCGAGACTCTTAGTTGCTCAGGATGAACTACCCGTGGACTCGGTGCCTTTGGAAGTGGCCGAGATATCGGTCCCAGGACATCGCCGCGGCGCCAAACCTGCAGATCACCCGGGCTTGCCTCAGGCAATGGTGGCTGAGGACTTGGTTTTCCATTCTCCAGTTTTGCCCAGTGCCCACGCGGTGGACGAGGTACATTCATTTGCGTGCACACACGCGCCATAAAGCTGGAGGAGACGCCGTGATGCTCAGCGATCTTGGTCATCGGGCGTTGCCAAACCTCTGCGTACAACTCCTCACGAGTGACCGGCCCGCCAGGGCTTGAATTTGGTTGTTCGAACACCTCTGCAGAAGACATACATCGATCCTTAAGCCCCGTTATGACCAGGCCCGCCAAGCCAACAGATGGCAAGTCGGCCCGAAACCGCCAGGGCACCAATTATCCAAGTGCCCCTGTTGTACCAAACCCTCCACGGCCCTCTCCACCGCGTTGTTTGCCCAATGGGTAGCAGCCAGCATCTGCACGTGGAACAGGGCAACGAGGAGAAGGACAGCCATGCCCGCAACAACCGAGCAACGCCCTGCCCGCTTGATCGCTTGCATGCCCCGAATACTTCGGGCCAATGCGGCACCAGCCTACCTCGGCATGTGCCGTACTGAGTTCAACAAGACTGTTCGCCCCTACGTCCGGGAATTCCGTATCGGGGTGCAGGGCATCGGCTTCGATCGAGAGGAACTGGACGCCTGGGCCGACACCTACATCGACCAGGCCAGCATTGAAAAGGAAGGTGCCACGGGACATGATCACCCCCGCAGCGAGCGCCAAGGAGAAAAACCATGGCGCAAAAAACCATTAGCGGCCTCTACCAAAGGAACGGGATCTGGCACATCGACAAGGTCTTCAGAGGTCAGCGAATTCAGGAAAGCACTGGATCAAGCGACAGGAAGGAGGCAGAGCAATACCTGATACACAAGCTGGAAAAGCTGCGCGAGCAGAAGATCTACGGCGTACGCAGGATCAGAACCTGGAGGGAAGCAGCCACTCGTTATCTGGTTGAGTACAAAGACCAACCCTCGATCGGACTTACTGCCATCTATCTGGAGCAGTTGGATCCGTATATCGGGGACACCCCTGTCACTCACATCGATGATGAAACGCTGGCCCCGTACATCAGGGATCGCCTGAAACCCAGCAAGACCAGCGACGGCAAGGTGAAACACGGGGTTTCCTACCGAACGGTGAACATCGCCCTGGAGCGTGTCATACGCATCCTCAATCTCTGCGCCAGGAAATGGCGTGATGAGCAGAAGCGTCCCTGGCTCGATGTAGTGCCGATGATCACCAAGCTGGAGGAAAAGAAAACCAGGCGGGCGCCCTATCCGCTGTCCTGGGAAGAGCAATCGATTCTCTTTGCCGAACTGCCTGATCACTTGCGCCGCATGGCCCTTTACAAGGTCAACAGTGGCTCACGCGAACAGGAAGTCGTGAAATTGCGCTGGGACTGGGAAATACAGGTTCCAGAGCTCAAGACCAGCGTCTTCCTCATACCTGCCGATTTTGGTGGCCGGCATGAGAGTTCGGGGGTCAAGAACGGCGACGAGCGTTTGGTGGTACTGAACACCGTGGCGAAATCTGTCATAGAGGGACAGCGTGGCCTGGACCCAGTTTGGGTGTTCCCTTATGGGATGCCCGACCAGAACGGGAAGGCAATGCCAGTACACCGGATGAACGACTCGGCCTGGAAGAAAGCCAGGGTACGGGCGGCAAAGAAATTCCAGGAGAAGTTTCTGCGCCCTGCTCCACCCGGATTCGCTTCGATTCGTATCCACGACTTGAAGCACACCTTCGGGCGCCGGCTTCGGGCGGCCGGGGTGACGGAAGAGGACCGGAAGGCTCTCTTGGGGCACAAGAACGGCAGCATCACCAGTCACTACTCGGCAGCAGAGCTGGGAAAACTGATTGATGAAGCCAACAAGATATCGGCTACCGACTCCCGCGGGCCGGTGCTGACGATACTGAGGAGGAAGGCAGGATGAAGAGTCCCGCAAAAGTCCCTGAAACGAAAAAGGCCAGTCGTTTCCGAACTGGCCTAAGTCGTTGAAGAATATGGTCGGGACGGAGTGATTCGAACACTCGACCCCTTGCACCCCATGCAAGTGCGCTACCAGGCTGCGCTACGCCCCGACATTTTAACCTTGCTCCCGGTCACCCGAAAGCGGAACGAACTATACAATAAGCTTTTGAATTGTGGAAGTTTTTTTTCAGGAGGGGCGCTTATTTGCGCAAGACCAGGAGAACATCCTCTAGCTCGGTGATCATCTGCCGGATCAACTGCTTGTACTGGGTAGAGTCGTCCTTCGCTTCATCGCCGGTGAGGCGCTGGCGTGCCCCGCCGATGGTAAAGCCCTGATCATAGAGCAGCGCCCGGATCTGCCGAATCATCAGCACATCCTGGCGCTGGTAATAACGCCTGTTCCCTCGCCGCTTGACTGGGTTGAGTTGAGGAAACTCCTGCTCCCAGTAGCGCAGCACGTGGGGCTTGACCGCGCAGAGTTCACTGACCTCACCAATAGTGAAGTAGCGCTTGCCTGGAATGGGCGGTAACTCGTCGTTATGACTTGGTTCCAGCATAAGCTTCGACCCTGGCTTTGAGTTTCTGCCCTGGACGGAAAGTGACCACACGGCGAGCCGTGATTGGGATTTCCTCTCCTGTCTTCGGATTTCGTCCAGGGCGCTGACGCTTATCGCGCAAGTCGAAATTGCCGAATCCGGACAACTTCACCTGTTCGTTATGCTCCAGCGCCTGACGGATTTCCTCGAAGAACAGCTCCACCAATTCCTTGGCTTCCCGTTTATTCAGGCCAAGCTCTTCATAAAGACGTTCAGCCATCTCAGCTTTCGTCAGAGCCCCCATACGCTACTTCCTTAACGTGGCATTGAACCTGTCTTCCAGCGAGGTGACGATGTTTTGCGTTGTGTTATTCACCTCATCGTCAGTAAGAGTGCGCGATGGATGCTGCCAGGTCAAGCCGACGGCCAAGCTTTTTCTATGCGGATCAATGCCTTTACCGTGATAGACGTCAAATAGCCTGAGGTCTGTCAGCCACTCACCCGCCCCTTCGCGGATCGTGTTGAGGACAGCCTCGGCGGCTACTTCACGATCCACCAGCAAGGCCAGGTCGCGGCGCACCTCAGGGAAGCGCGACAGTTCGCTGAACTTCGGAAGCCGCCCTTGCATCACCTCAGCCTGCACCAGCTCGAACAAATAGACGGGCTGGTCGATATCCAAGGCCTTGGCAAGCTCCGGATGGAGGGCACCGAGGTAGCCCACAAGACGGCCGTCGCGCTCGACGCGAGCTGTCTGGCCCGGATGCAATGCAGCGTGCTCACCCGGAACGAAGTCAAAACATTCAAGTGCGCCAGCGGCGCCCAGCAGAGCCTCGACATCAGCCTTCACGTCATAGAAGTCCACGCCATCGCGACCATGGGCCCAGCCTTCAGGTAGGCGCGAGCCGCAGACCACGCCAGCAAGCATGACCTCCTGCTTCAGCCCTTCCAGCTGACCGACGAAGCGAAGACCGCTTTCGAACATACGCACACGGGACTGCTGGCGGTTGAGGTTGTGCTGCAGCGCCTTGACCAGGCCCGGCCATAGGGACGAGCGCATCGCCGACATATCAACGGAGATAGGGTTGGCCAAGGTGAGCGGCTTGACGCCGGGGCTGAACAGCTCGAACAACTTGGGATCGATGAAGCTGTAGGTGATGGCTTCCTGGTAGCCGCGCGCGACCAGCAAGCGGCGCAGCGCAGGCAGCTCGACGGCGGACTCGGCATTCGCCTTGGGCGCTAGGCGGGCCTGGGGATAGCGAACCGGCAGGCGATTGTAGCCATAGAGGCGACCCAGCTCCTCGATCAGGTCGACTTCAAGGCTGATGTCGAAGCGGTGACTGGGCACGCCTACGAGCCACTGACCAACACCTTGCGCTGTGACCGTGAGGTCCAAGGCGGTAAGCAGGCGCTCGACTTCAGCCGCGTCCATCTCCATGCCCAGCATCTGCGCGATGCGCTCGGCACGCAGCGTGACAGGTGCAACGCTGGGCAGACTCGCTTCACTCACGCTCTCGATGATGGGGCCAGCTTCGCCGCCAACGATTTCCAGCAGCAAGGCGGTGGCACGTTCCATGGCTTCGCGAGCCAACTGCCAATCCACGCCACGCTCGAAGCGGTGGGAGGAGTCGGTATGCAGGCCATAGGAGCGGGCCTTACCGGCAACTGCGATGGTGTCGAAGAACGCACTTTCCAGGAACAGGTCACGGGTTTTTGCGCTGACACCGCTGTGTTCGCCACCCATGACGCCAGCAATTGCCAGGGCGCGCTGATGGTCGGCGATCACCAGGGTATCGGCACGCAGACTGACTTCCTGGCCGTCCAGCAAGACGAGCTTCTCGCCCTCCTCAGCCATGCGCACACGGATGCCGCCGTTGATTTCGGCGAGATCGAACGCGTGCATCGGCTGGCCGAGCTCGAGCATTACGTAGTTCGTGATGTCGACCGCTGCGTCGATGCTGCGCACATCGGCGCGACGGAGACGCTCGACCATCCACAGCGGCGTCGGCTTGGACAGGTCTACATTGCGAATGACTCGACCAAGATAGCGCGGGCACGCAGCCGGCGCAGTCACTTCGACAGGGCGAACCTCGTCATGACTGGGTGCGACGGCATCGATTTTCAGGCGGGAAACAGGGGTGGCATAGAGCGCACCGACTTCTCGGGCCAGGCCGGAGAGACTCAAGCAATCGCCGCGGTTGGGAGTCAGACCCAGCTCGATGATCACGTCATCGAGGCCCAGATAAGCGCGAATGTCCTGACCTACCGGCGCGTCGGCCGCCAGCTCCATAAGGCCATCGTGGTCGTCGCTGATCTGCAGCTCGGAAGCTGAGCACAGCATGCCGTTGGACTCGACCCCGCGGAGCTTCGCCTTCTTGATCTTGAAATCACCGGGCAACTCGGCGCCGATCATTGCAAACGGAATCTTCAAGCCAGGGCGCACGTTGGGTGCACCACACACTACCTGGAACGATTCCGCACCATTGCTGACCTGGCAGACGCGCAGTTTGTCGGCGTCGGGATGCTGCTCCATGCTGAGCACCTCACCCACTACCACGCCGCTGAACACGCCAGCGACCGGCGTAACGCTGTCCACTTCGAGGCCAGCCATCGACAAACGAGCAACCAGCTCGTCGCGGGAAACCTGCGGGCTTACCCAGCTCCGCAGCCATTGTTCACTGAATTTCATCCTGCTCTCCTAAGGGATTCGTTTCTGACGTGACGACCTAGCGGAATTGCGCGAGGAAGCGCAGGTCGTTGTCGAAGAACAGGCGCAAATCGTTGACGCCATAACGCAGCATGGCCAAGCGTTCCACGCCCATCCCGAAGGCGAAGCCCTGGTATTTCTCCGGATCGATGCCGGACATGCGCAGTACGTTCGGGTGCACCATGCCGCAGCCCATCACTTCCAGCCAGCCGGTCTGCTTGCACACGCGGCAGCCTTTGCCGCTGCACATCACGCACGACATGTCGACTTCGGCGGATGGCTCGGTGAAGGGGAAGAAGGATGGACGGAAGCGCACGCCAAGGTCCTTTTCGAAAAAGACGCGCAGGAACTCTTCGATGGTGCCCTTGAGGTCGGCGAAACTGATGCCCTCGTCGACCAGCAGGCCTTCGACCTGATGGAACATCGGCGAGTGGGTGATATCGGAGTCGCAGCGATAGACGCGGCCTGGACAGACGATGCGGATCGGGGGCTGCTGCGACTCCATGGTGCGTACCTGGACCGGCGAGGTATGGGTGCGCAGCAACATGTTCGCATTGAAATAGAAGGTATCGTGCATTGCCCGGGCTGGGTGATGGCCGGGAATGTTGAGCGCTTCGAAGTTGTGGTAGTCGTCTTCGACTTCCGGGCCCTCGGCGATGCCGTAACCAATACGGGTGAAGAACTGCTCCACACGCTCCAACGTGCGCGTGACCGGATGCAAGCCACCCGAGGATTGGCCTCGACCGGGCAGGGTCACATCAATGCGCTCTGCCGCGAGCTTGGCGCTAAGTGCTGCCTGCTCAAGCGACTCTTTGCGGCTGTTCAAGGCATCCTGAACGCGCTCCTTGGCCGCATTAATCAAGGCGCCGACTTTCGGACGCTCTTCGGCCGGCAGGTCGCCCAAGGTCTTCATCACCTGGGTCAACTCGCCCTTCTTGCCAAGGTAGTGAACGCGAATCTGCTCCAGGGCATTCACGTCTTCAGCTTGTTGCACGGCCTCAAGCGCTTGCGAGACCAGCGCATCCAGATTTTCCATGTACAGACTCCAGATACGAAATAGGGGAAGAGCGCAAGGCCCTTCCCCTATCGGTGACGTTCAGCACCGGGCGAACCCGGGATTGTCGGGGACTTAAGCCAGGACGGCCTTAGCTTTCTCGACAATCGCAGCAAACGCCGCTTTTTCGTTCACTGCCAGGTCGGCCAGAACCTTACGGTCGATCTCGATGGCAGCTTTTTTCAGGCCAGCGATCAGGCGGCTGTAGGACAGACCGTTCTGACGAGCACCAGCGTTGATACGAGCGATCCACAGAGCGCGGAACTGACGCTTCTTCTGACGGCGGTCGCGGTAGGCATATTGGCCAGCCTTGATTACCGCCTGCTTGGCAACACGGAACACGCGCGAGCGAGCACCGTAGTAGCCTTTGGCGAGTTTCAGAATCTTTTTGTGACGCTTGCGAGCGATGACGCCGCGCTTAACACGAGCCATGAGTAATTTCCTCTAGAATCTTGACCGATTAACGAACGCGCAGCATGCGCTCCACTTTTGCAACGTCGGACGGGTGCACCAGGGTGCTACCACGCAGCTGACGCTTACGCTTGGTGGTCATCTTGGTCAGGATGTGGCTCTTGAAAGCGTGCTTGTGCTTGAAGCCGGAAGCAGTTTTCAGAAAACGCTTCGCAGCACCACTCTTGGTTTTCATCTTTGGCATGTTCGGATACTCCGCATTCAGTCAATACACATAACCGCAAGGCCTGCCAGTGCCCTGGGGGTTATTTTCGCTTTTTGGGGGCGATGACCATCATCAGCTGGCGTCCTTCCAGCTTAGGATGCTGTTCAACGGTGCCGTATTCGGCAAGGTCAGCTTCGACCCGCTTCAACAGCTCCATGCCCAGCTCCTGGTGGGCCATCTCACGACCGCGGAATCGCAAGGATACCTTGGCCTTGTCCCCGTCACTTAGGAAACGTACCAGGTTGCGTAGTTTTACCTGGTAATCCCCTTCTTCCGTCCCTGGACGAAACTTGATTTCTTTTACCTGAATCTGCTTCTGGTTCTTCTTCGCGGCCGCAACCTGCTTCTTCTTCTCGAAGATATGCTTGCCGTAATCCATGATCCGGCAGACAGGCGGTACGGCATCGGCGGAGATTTCCACCAGATCCAGCTTTGCTTCTTCAGCGACACGCAGCGCTTCATCAATCGAGACGATGCCAATCTGCTCGCCGTCAGCACCAATTAACCGAACCTCGCGTGCCGAGATATTCTCGTTGATCGGGGCTTTCGGTGCAGTTCGTTTGTCCTGTCTCATTTCACGCTTAATAGTGATTACTCCAATTCTTGGCGACCACGCCGGGAAACCGCTTGCGCGAGCGACACCGCGAACTGGTCCAAGGGCATGGACCCAAGATCAATGCCTTCACGGGTGCGCACTGCAACGGATCGTGTCTCAACCTCCCGATCTCCGATAACCAAGAGATAGGGAACCTTGAGCAAGGTATGCTCGCGGATTTTAAAGCCGATCTTTTCGTTTCTCAAGTCGGACTTGGCACGAAACCCGCTTTGATTCAGGGTTTTTTCCACTTCCAGGGCAAAATCGGCCTGCTTGTCGGTGATATTCATCACCACCGCCTGGGTTGGCGCCAGCCATGCCGGGAACGCCCCGGCGTAGTTCTCGATCAGCATGCCGATAAAGCGCTCGAAGGAGCCAAGAATTGCACGATGCAGCATCACAGGGCGCTTGCGGCTGTTGTCTTCCGCGATATAGGCGGCATCCAGACGCTCCGGCAGGTTCGGATCGTACTGCAGGGTACCGCACTGCCAGTTACGGCCCAGGCAATCTTTCAGGGTGAACTCAATCTTCGGTCCATAGAATGCACCCTCGCCCGGCTGATATTCCCAAGCAAGACCGGACTCATTCAGCGCATCGGCCAAGGCGCTTTCAGCACGATCCCAAAGCTCGTCGGAACCCACCCGCTTAACCGGACGAGTCGACAGCTTCATCGAAATATCAGTGAAGCCGAAGTCGCCATACACCTGCAGGGTCAGCTTGATGAAATCGGCAGCCTCCTGCTTGACCTGATCTTCGGTACAGAAGATGTGGGCGTCATCCTGAGTGAATCCACGCACGCGCATGATGCCGTGCAGAGCACCGGACGGCTCGTTGCGATGACAGGCGCCGAACTCAGCCAGGCGCAGCGGCAGGTCGCGGTAGGACTTGAGCCCCTGATTGAAGATCTGCACGTGGCACGGGCAGTTCATGGGCTTCACCGCGTAATCGCGATTCTCGGACGAGGTAGTGAACATGTTCTCGGCATAATTCGACCAATGCCCGGACTTTTCCCAGAGAATACGATCGACCACCTGTGGAGTGCGCACCTCGACGTAGCCATTCTCGCGCTGCACCTGGCGCATGTACTGCTCCAGCACCTGATACACGGTCCAACCGCTCGGATGCCAGAACACCATGCCCGGCGCCTCTTCCTGCAGGTGGAACAGATCCAACTGCTTGCCGATGCGCCGGTGATCACGCTTCTCAGCCTCCTCAATACGCTGAACGTAAGCAGCCAGCTGCTTCTTATCCGCCCAGGCAGTACCGTAGATCCGCTGCAGTTGTTCGTTCTTGGAGTCGCCGCGCCAGTAAGCACCGGAGATCTTGGTCAGCTTGAAGGCCTTGAGGAAACGAGTATTAGGCACGTGCGGACCACGACACATGTCCACATATTCCTCATGGAAATACAGCCCCATGGCCGGCTCATCCGGCATGTCATCGACCAGGCGCAACTTGTATTCCTCGCCGCGATCCTTGAACACCTCAATGACCTCGGCACGAGGCGTCATTTTCTTGATGACGTCGTAATCCTTCTCGATCAGCTCCTGCATGCGCTTCTCGATCGCAGCCATGTCTTCAGGCGTAAAGGGACGCTCGTAGGAGATGTCGTAATAAAAGCCCTCTTCAATAACAGGGCCGATCACCATCTTGGCAGTCGGATAGAGCTGCTTGACCGCATGACCAATCAGGTGAGCGCAGGAGTGGCGAATGATCTCCAACCCCTCCTCATCCTTGGGCGTGATGATCTGCAGCACGGCATCCGTATCGATCAGATCACAAGCATCAACCAGCTTGCCATTGACTTTGCCAGCCAATGTGGCCTTGGCCAGCCCCGCACCGATGGACTGGGCCACCTCAAGCACGGAAACGGACTTATCGAACACACGCTGACTGCCGTCGGGAAGAGTAATGATGGGCATGGCGCCTCCTCTCCTAGTGGTGACCTCTACCAAAGGCCACATGGGTTGGGATGAGCCAGTAAGCGATCCGGAGGTATACCCGCCATACAGTGGCAGGAGCCCTTGAGGCCAACCAGAACCGAACCAGAGTCACTGGAGGTAATAAGGATGCGGGATGCTTCCAGAAAGCCACGCCCCTGACAAGCGCCCAATAAAAAAGGGTCACATGAGTGACCTTTTTATCGAATTTGATAGGCACAATTGGACTCGAACCAACGACCCCTACCATGTCAAGGTGACTGCCGGAAGCACCTAAATGCTTGATACCAAAGGAAAAATGGTAATTCTAAGGCACCACGAAAGCACGCAGTCTACCACAATAGAATCAATAACTTAGCGTTGTATTTTCATACAGTAGTCGGCCTGCCCACGAGACATCACTCCGATACCCCCTGGCAGATGCCACCACCTCCTCTTCAAAACCCATCTGCTGCTGGTCGACGTTTACCCCGAGTCAAGCCCCGAATCTAACAGGCTCGAGCGCAGGGCAAATGCATCCCTTCTCATCTCCTCATAACGAGGATCAGCCCGCCAGTAAGCTTGGAATCGCCATGTACTTCTGGTTGACCTCAGCCCCTGCCGATCTTGAAAGCGACCAAACAATCAAAAGGGATCCGATCAACCGCTCGCTTCTGCCTTATAAGCTGCTGCGAGCACCATGCAACGGGCATTTTCCGAATTACAAGGCGGATTTCCTCTGTGCTGCCCTGCAAATGCCGGAGCGCTATTCACAGATTCGACCGCGCGAACAACGTGACCATCTGCGCCGCATTCTTGCCCCCACGCTCACCTTCACGTAACCGAACTGCCCCTAGATCACATAGATGCTCGACCTTCGCCTGCCCCCCAGGCTTCTGTTCGCGGCCGACACCGCCGAATCATAGTTGCGACTCATGAGGACCGATCTTTCCGCATGCGCTCGCCTCGCAAGTAGGCGACCCAGTACACGCCGGCTACTAACAAAGTGCCACCAACTACATTGCCCGCGGTCACCGCGAGAATGTTCTTACCGACCCCGGCGATCGACACCTCGTCTTGTGCATCCACTGCGAGCCCGAACGGCAGAAAGAACCAGTTCGCGATTGAATGCTCGAAGCCGATGGCCACGAAGGCAGTGATGGGGAAGAGGATTGCCAGGATCTTGTCGGTCACACTACGCGCGCCTATCGCCAACCACACGGCCAGGCAGACAAGCGCGTTGCACAGAATCCCCCGCACGAAGGCCTCACCCAAGGGAAGATTCGCTTTGGCACGTGCGATGTGCACCACCGTCTCCCCTACAGCCCCGTTGCTTAAACTGGCAATGTCGGCCCACACGACAAACAGAACCGTTCCCAGGCAACCAATCACATTACCAACGTAGGCGAGAAGCCAGTTCCGCATAACCTCACGGGTGCCGATCAGGCGGCTGGCCCAGGCCATCGCGATGAGGTTGTTACCAGTGAACAACTCGGCGCCAGCCACCACCACAAGAATCAATCCGAGACAGAAACTCAAGCCGCCAAGTAAACGCGTGGGGCCGAAGCCAAGGCTGGACTCCGTAACCACAACACTGAACAGCAGTGCACCAAGCGAAATGAAGGCCCCAGCAAGTACCGCCAGAACGAGCAATGTGAGGGGATCCGTGCGCGCCTTCGCAACCCCAAGGCGCTCAACCTTCCGAGCAATTTCGTGCGGCGGGTACGCGTCGCTCAGGTAAGGTTCTTTATCCATAGAGCTTGAGCTCACTAACGTTCCGACTGAGCGTCCGAAGGGGCGCGGAGCAACCCAAAGGTCGACTCAACCGGTTGCTTGGCAGCAGCCTGGGCAAGCCTGCTGAGCGGGATACTTTTTCTGCGAATGCCCCCGAATGATTTCTCTTACGAGAATAGCCGCTTGATAGAGCACCTCTCCTTCTATTCGCGCACGTAACGTCAACTTTTCAGCAAGCTCTACATTTTCGCGCAAGCATTGATAGCGTCTCGCCATCGCGTTGGTGTGGGCAGGAGGGCTACGCATCGGATGCGAGCTTCTCGCCCCACCGAAGGCACGTAGCTCAATTGGATAGAGCTACCTGAGCGTAGCAATTCGGGGCGAAAGCATTGGGCCCCACCTTAGCTAGACGACGGATTCCCCAGGAGGATCAATAGGTTAGCTACCAGCTTTGACACTGAGAGCTGTGAAGGAAGGGATTTGGAGGTAGTGAAACCAGCCGCTCACATTGCCCCGTATGAACGAGACCTGTAACTTGTGAAAGTTTTCCAGGGGGAAAAAAGGGAACCCCTCGGATTCCCCCCCTCTGCCGCCCGCGCAATGCGGCGCTTCGATAGCACGCGGTCAACCCCAGAGGAATTAATAGCTTAGCGTTGGATTTTTATTCAGTAGTCGGCCTGAAATCACCGTTCAGAACTCCAACCACAGTACCCTTCCGCGACATTTGCTTACGATATCCACCGGGGTCTAAAGGGGCGCCCAAGGCTCGCAAACCGGGGATGCCAGGGGGCGACAGTTGCCAGCCCCGCCACTCCGATGGCAGGCACTGACCTTCCATTCTATGATGGCACAATGACAGGACGCGCACCGGGCAGGATGCCTCTTCCCACCTCTCACCCGCGCTCCGTGGCCTCGAGGACGCGACGTGAACAAGTACTGGATGCTGGCCCTTTTTCTTGCTGCAGCGGCGGGCTGGTATTACCAGCATCAGAATGCCCCTGGCCCCGCCTCCACTCCACAGGTCCAACCCAGCCCCCATCAGGAGCCCAGGACGGTCAGCCTGCCCGAAAAGCCCCAGCTCGGTGTATCGAGTAACTGGATCATCCGCAGCACCAGTCGGGACACTGGAATCACCGCCGCCGGCCAGATCTTCACGCCGCCGACAGAGGCACCGACACTTATCCGGCTGGGCTTCCAATTCCATCAGTACAACCGTAATGGACTTCAATCCGATGTCAGGTTCCAGGTCATCCTTGCGGAATGGCAGGTTGACCACCCCTCCCCGGTTGAGCTCTGGGCCAGCGAAATTCGCACGCTGCCCCGCATCGCGGAAACGTACAAATACAGCTGGCAGGACTTCGACGTTCCGCCAATCAAGCTGGCCGCCGACAGGGAATACATCGCCTGGGTAACCCTAAGCGATCTGGGCAATCCGCCGGACACCGCGGTCGGAATCCCCGACATGGGGCCGACTTACAGGACGTCCCCAGTCACCGATCCCAACGCCACGCCCATCCACAATTACGAGCGTGGGCGCTCTGCGTTCTTTCGTGAAGCGAACCCGGGCGGAATCCGGGATCACATGACCGGATACCCATGGGAGGTGCGCGACTCAGGCCGGAACATCGCCTTTCGAATGCTGTTTGCAGAAACCCCCTGACTAACACCATCTAAAGGGAGCATTACATGCATCCAAGCTTCTTCCTCGCGGCCTTCCTGGCGCTTGCAGTGTCCGGTTGCGACCAGTTTCTCGGGCAGAGCCAGCCTAATTGGGCCTTGGTCAACAAGCCCAGGATCCAGTCGGCCATCAGCGATACCATCAAGCAGCGCAACCCTTATCCAGCTGAACTGGACAACGACTACAAGAGCCAGCTACGGGAATATGAACGAACCAACCAGCAGATTTCCGAGCTGAAACGCGGCGGTATGCAACGGTGCATGAACCTGCACACTCGTGAGCCGAACAAGAGCGAGCGGCTCGCTCCCCCCGCCCCCATTTCCATGTACGGCATTCCCATGGGGACCGACCGGCCCACCGCCGAAGTAAAAGCCTGCATCGAGGGCGTCGAGAAGGACCAGTTGATCCTCGACCTGAAGGCCAAGGCAGCGGTGTTCAACGAGTTGCAGCAGCGGCGCCGCGAACACGACGTACAGGTACAGAAGATCATGGATAAAACCATCGATTTGGCCATCGAGAGCTATGCCCGCGCCAACGGCTTCAACCTGATCGTCACCAACGAGTCGAGTATCGCCTACAACCAAAGCCAGCAGGTGCTAGACATCACCAGCGGTATAATCAAACAGATCCAGAACCCGCCACCGGCCCAGTGATTCCACTTAGGCCGCCTCTTGCGGGGGGGGAACGGGCAATTTTCACGCGTCTCCCCGCATCAAGACTGCGCTTCTTCAGTCGATTTCGCCTTCCCGGATCTTCGCTCAGAGACTTTCCGTATAGAGCCTAGAGACCTTTCAGCGCCTCAATCAGGCCGACCTTACCGGCAGCGCACTCCTTGTAAAGTCCCACCCACTCGCTATCCAGGAGCAGCAGCTCGCCCATGTCCCGCTGCGCCGGTAACCGCGAAGCTGCCCTGACCCAGCAGAACCGCGAACTGGCCGTCCGCGGCGCCGGCATCAGCGCCATCAGAATGCACCTCCGCATCGACAACCGCCGGATCCAGCGCATTGCTGAGCAGTAGAGCATCACCATCGGCAAGGCCTACAGCAACCAGCCTCGCCATCTCGGCAATAAAGCCCGCCAGGCCGTATCCGATGCCGGCCGCCGGCGACGCGAGAAGCTGGCAATTAAGATCGGCGCACTCGCTGCTCGCGGCCTGACCATCGCCGAGATGGTTGCCGAGGCCGAATGCAGCAAGCCCACCGTCCTGCGGGTTCTCGATGAGTTCAACATCGAGCGTGGCACACGCATGGCGATGGAAGCCTGATCATGGCCAAGGACCAGCAGCAACGCTCTGCCGAAACGGCAGAAAGACGCAAAGAGCTCGAAGAGAAGGAGTTGCGCCATCGGGTGCGGCCCAGCACCAGGGCGAAGCTGGAGGAGCTGATGGCCTGGCACGGCATCACCGAGATCAGCAAAGCGGTCCAGTTACTGATCATGAATACCCACGCACTAGGGCCAGCAGGCTCGGCTTCAGCCCTCGCTGTCCCGCGCCACAATTTCACGACCAGCGAAAACGTGGCGCTGGAACTTTACGCAGAAGGCACGCGGATCGCCGGCAAGCGGGACCGAGAAGACGCATAAAGGGCAGGCATCAACCGTCGTCACGGCCCTCGCACTTCACCTCTTTCTTGTATTCGTCACGCTTTGCTTCGACTTTTACCCGGCACGGACCGTCCCAGTACTCGTCCTTCCATTCACCCCGGGCCCAGGTCCTGCCACGCCCATCCGGGCATTTAACTTCCAGCTTGTAGTCGCCCTTGTCAGAGACCTCTTTGACGCGACACGGGCCGTCCCGGTACTCGTCTTCCCACTTGTCATCGCGATCACCCGCGACAGCCAAGCCAGCAACGGAAGCGAACATCAGAAACGCGCCCACGAAAGGCTTTATGCCCATCACACACCCTCAACAACAAGCCTCGATTAAAGCCCCGCATCAGCTGAGGGGCGCCAGATATCCCTAAGACACTGGCGCGATCGCTTTTGCTCAACGGCGGCTACGCGGCTTGTCGTAAGGTCGCCCGCCCCATCTCACCGACCCGCCAGCCGCACAAGCGGCATGGCACCGTTCGACATGGAGAAAGCATGACCACATACGGATCCGTGCGCAGCGGCATAGAAGCCGCCAGCGTGGCCTGGCACCCGCTGGGGTGGCATGCCAAGTGGTTCGCCGAGATCGAGCCCTTCCGTTCCGCCGTCCTCGCCTACCGCTGGCCGGATGCCCCAACCTGGACGACATGACCAAGATCGCCCGCCAGGTGCTGGTGGGCAGTATTCCGGCGCCGGATGTCCTAGTCGGCGGCACGCCCTGCCAAGCCTTCAGCGTGGCCGGCATGCACGAAGGCCTGGCCGACCCGCGCGGCGCCCTTACCATCAAGTACGCGGAGTTCGCAGATGCAGCTGACCTTGTTAGAGCCAGAGCGGATAAGCCCCCCCATCATCGTCTGGGAGAACGTCCCCGGCGTCCTCTCCGACAAAGGCAACTCGTTCGGCTGCTTCCTCGGTGCCCTGGTGGGCGAATCCGATGCGCTCCAGCCGGCAGGGGGCAAATGGGCGTACGCTGGTTGTGCGTATGGAACCACGCGAACAGCCGCATGGCGGATGCTGGATGCCCAACATTTCGGCCTGGCCAAACGACGCCGCCGTGTGTTCGTTGTCGCAAGTGCTCGAGCAGGATCGATGCTGCAGCGGTACTTTTTGAGTTTGAAGGCCCTCGCCGGGATAGACCGCCGAGACGGCCGGCGGAGCAGGCACTTCATCCCACTCTCACGGCTCAGGGAGACGGCGCTCTCGATGACCGAGAGGCATATGTACTGAACGCCGAAGGGGTCAGACGCACGAGACCTCGCGAGTGGGAGCGCTGCCAAGGCCTCCCTGACGACTACACCCTGATCCCCTGGCGCAGAAAGCCTACGGAGGAATGCCCGGACGGCCCGCGCCACAAGCGTTATTGGCAACAGCAAGGCTATTCCAGCGGTGCGTTGGATTGGCCGGCGGATCCAGCGGCAACTCGACTGCTAGTCGCCGGCGTCAAGCCCTCTACTGCCGCCTCCTGTCAACGAATGCTCGTAGTGCTCTTTGAAAGTCTCTGCGGCCACAATCGCAGCGCTTTGGAGCTCCCAATAGTCGAGCCGCACATCTTCGTCACTGAGATCGGGCCCAGAGCTGAGAAAATCCCCAACTGCGTTGAACGTTTTGGCAGCCTCGCGTGCGAGTTGCTCAGCTTTCTGCCAGTAGTTTTCACCCGCCATACTCGGTCCTCCGGGAATTGGGCTCAAAGAGTTAGGCACAGCAGAGTGCAGTGCGCCACCCTCCCCGGCCTCTCTGGTCGGAGAGGTCGTCGCGCACACTACTCCGAACACATCCTGGCGTGCTCGTCGGCCCAACGGTGAAGTACGTCTTCCGGGATGCAGTGAGGCGATTCCACTCGCGCCTTGAGCTTCTCAGCGAATGAGATCGCCGATGCTTGATCCTTGAACGACACTGCCATCCCGCAGGCTTCCACTTGCCATACATCTCGTCCTTGGTCTGTGAGTCGCTGAACCGTTATGTCCATGGACATCCTTCCAAGTGAAAGGCCAATCAGCCTCATGAGCACCACCAAACGGCGGGCAAAAAAAAGCCAACCACTCGGGCTGGCCAACCAACAAAGTATAAGCGCCCTTAAGCACTGGGGTGCTGTGTCGCAGGATCAGGCTAGGCCTGAAATGTGACCGTTTGTGACGCCACTCGCGCCCTGGTGATCACCAGAACGCAGATAATGAATCGGGTGATCTATGCGCACGCCTCCAAGTGCCCGATCTGCTGCACCGCCGAGTCCGGCGCCGATCTGGTCGCAGCCGGCGCCGGGGGGGATTTCGATGCCGCTCAGCATTACCTGGGTTTTTCCTGCATTGGCAGGTTCACCGGCGCCGGCGGCCAGGTGAAGGCCACACCACCTGGAAAAAGTTGCAACTGGACACTGGGTGGCTTGTTCCAGATGCACGAACTGGAAGTGATTACCGAGGACGGCGAGCGCCACCCGCTCTTCGAACCTGCGTCTCCGACCGAAGCGCAGGCACACCAGAAGACCAAGTCATGACCCGAATCATCCTCTGCCGGAGCTCAGGGCGCCCGGCCCCTTGCGGCTGCCTCCGCTGCATCGCCGCTCCACCCAAGTTCTGATCCATCCCTTACTCCCCACAGCTTGGCGTTACTGCCAGGGAGGGCAAACCATGACCGAACGAGCACCACGCCTTGGTGGACTTCCAGCAGCACCAGCAACAGCTTTGGGTTGTCCTGGAAGAGAATCACGAGAAGTGACTGGCCGCGAAAACCCAGTTACTCGCTGAACGTGAGGCGCTGATAGCCAGGTTCGTGAATGCCACATGTGCAGAAAGCGTAGGACCGCGAATGCGAAAGGCAGTCGAGGCAGCCCTCGCCACCCACCGCGAACAGCACTGCCCTGCCCGACCAGCATCCTTGCCCGATGCACTCGGTCGGGAGGGCAGCGAGGGATCAGTGAAGCACAGCGCTGCTTAACCGGCACTGCAGCACATTGCCCCATCCCCACACGTCAACCGGAACACCCCTCGCGCGCTGCGCTGGGCGGCGAGGTATTGTCTATGGCACGAGTGATTGCCCAGATGACCGTTCAGTTGCCGTGCCTCATGGAGATCGGCGAATACAGGAAGCTGCGCTATGCCGGCAGGAAGCCCAGCCTGCAGCAACTCACGAAATGGGTCGAGGACGGAACCGTGGTCGGCGAGACCAAAGGCGATATGTACTTTGTAGACCTGCAGACTGAGCTAACCGGATCCAGTGATCCCCTGCTGGCCAAGATGCTGGAGTTTGGCTGACGGCTCCGCACCGCAAACGCACCAGCAAAAACCGCAGCCTGCCGGACAACCTGTACCCTAACGGGGAAGTACTGGCAGTCCCGCAACCCCACCCCAGGCAAGAAGACCAGCATCAACAAGCTCGCCCGGGCGGCCAACGCCAAATTGGCCCCACTCATGGCTGAGGACGGCACCCTGCTTGCCTTGCTGACTGGCGAGAAGACCCCAACTGTCGATCACCTGCTGGGCCGGTTCGAAGAGGAAGGCTGCCGCCCCGCAGCTATTCCGAGCGCACCCTGCCGGAAATCAAGTTCAAGCTGGCCAGGTACCGGGCCGACGTCGGGACGCGAATGGTTGGCCAACTGGACGTGCTGGCCGTGGCCGAGTACCTGGACCAGTTCGCAACAACGCCTACACGAAGCACCGGGGCCTGATGGTGCAGGTGTTCGCCGTCGCCAAGGGCCTGGCTGAGCGCAACGTCGCAGAGCTGACCCTGGTGAAGGTCGAGGCCGAGAAGAAACGCCAACGCCATACCAAGGAAGGTCTGCACGCCATCCTGACCTATGAGTGGACTCCGGAGTGGCTGCGGCGGGGAATCCGGCTTGCACTGGTGAGCCTGCAGCGGAGGGAGGACATCGCGACCCGAGAGAAGGCCGCGGTCGACCTGGAGAAGAACACCATCCGCGTCTCCCCGGGCAAAACCCAGAACTATGACTACCCGGTGCATCTGGAGATCGTCATGAGTGAAGCGCTGCGCGCCGTCGTAAAGGAGAGCCTGGCCTCGCCGGTCGTCTGCCCCTACCTGATCCACTACTCGCCCAAGGCCCGTAAGCGGGAGCAGCTGGACGTGAAGCGGCACCGGAACGCAGTGACCGAGGATTAACTGCCGAAGGCCTTCAGCAAGGCGCGGGACGATTCAGAAGCCTATAAGGCGATGCCGAAGGACGAGCGACCAACCTTTCACGAGATCCGGGCGCTGGATGCCTGGCTGTATGAGCAGCAGTGCTGTCTGCAGGAATACATCCAGGCGCTGATGGGCCATGCTGACGTGAGGATGACTGAGCACTATCAGGCCGGTCACGAAGGGAAGGAGGTGCAATACCTGACGGTGGGCGCAGACCTGAAGCTCTAGGCTCGATAGTCATTTTCCCAAAATTTTCCCAAAACAAAAAAGGCGACCCTTTCGGATCGCCTTCTAAGCCCCGCGTGACGCGGGTTCGATTTGGTAGGCACAATTGGACTCGAACCAACGACCCCCACCATGTCAAGGTGGTGCTCTAACCAACTGAGCTATGTGCCTTCGATGGGTGCGCATTCTACGGACTTACTTTTCTCTGTCAACACCTTTTTTCGCTAACTCTCTGAAAAAGTGGATTTTTTACTGTTCACCGCTCCGTTAAATATTTTGCACAGAGACTAGCCGACCCGACTCAACTCAGGTAGCATCATCCCATCTGTAAAAAATAAAAAACAGAGATTCCATTATGACGCACACTCCCTACCCCCAATCCTATTACGCCTTTTCGGCCAACCCCGTCCCGGCTCGCCCGGAACTCAAGGGTGAGACCGAGACTGATGTCTGTATCGTAGGGGCTGGATATACCGGTCTCTCTACCGCCCTGTTCCTTCTGGAGAATGGTTTCAAGGTCACCATCCTGGAAGCGGCCAAGGTGGGCTTTGGCGCGTCCGGTCGTAACGGTGGCCAGATCGTCAACAGCTACAGCCGCGATATCGACGTGATCGAGCGCACCTCCAACGCCAAGCACGCCCAACTGATGGGCCAGATGGCATTTGAAGGCGGACGCATCATTCGAGAGCGCATCGCCAAGTACAACATCCAGTGCGATCTGAAGGACGGCGGCGTTTTCGCTGCGTTCACCAAGAAGCAGATGGAGCACCTCGAGTCGCAGAAGAAGCTCTGGGAACGCTACGGCCACACCCAGCTCGAGATGATGGACGCCAAGCGCATCCGTGAAGTGGCGGCGACCGACAACTATATCGGCGGCATGCTAGACATGAGCGGCGGCCATATCCACCCACTGAACCTTGCCCTTGGCGAAGCCGCTGCCGTGGAATCCCTGGGCGGTATCATCCACGAGCAGAGCCCGGCCGTTCGTATCGAGCGCGGCGCGAACCCTGTCGTGCAAACACCGCAAGGTCGAGTGAAGGCCAAGTTCGTGGTGGTAGCCGGTAACGCCTACATGGGCAACCTGATCCCAGAACTCGCAGCCAAATCGATGCCGTGCGGCACTCAGGTGATTACCACCGAGCCGCTGTCCGAGGAGATGGCCAAGTCACTTCTACCGCAAGATTACTGCGTAGAGGACTGCAACTATCTGCTGGACTACTACCGCCTCTCTGGCGACAAGCGCCTGATCTATGGCGGCGGCGTCGTCTATGGCGCGCGCGACCCGGCGAACATCGAAGCGATCATTCGTCCGAAGATGCTCAAGACCTTCCCGCAGCTGAAGAACGTGAAGATAGACTTCGCCTGGACCGGCAACTTCCTGCTGACCCTGTCGCGCCTGCCACAGGTTGGCCGGATTGGCGACAACATCTATTACTCCCAGGGCTGCAGCGGCCATGGCGTGACCTACACCCACGTAGCGGGCAAGGTCATCGCGGAAACCCTGCGCGGCCAGGCCGAGCGATTCGATGCATTCGCAAGCCTTCCGCACTATCCGTTCCCGGGCGGCCAGGTTTTCCGCGTACCGTTCACGGCACTGGGCGCTTGGTACTACAGCCTGCGTGACAAGCTGGGCGTCTGACCCCTATGCAATACGACAACGGCGCCCTGAGGCGCCGTTGTCATTTACCCAATCAAGGCATCTGCCGCCGTGCAATGCTGGCCGCTTCAGTCTGCCCTGCGGCATCCAATTCCTCAGCTCCTTTCAACCAGCGCCCGCGCTCAACCGCAGCGGGCAACTGGTCTGGGGATTGCAGCAACACAGCCCATCGGCTAGCAGCGTCCCATCCGGCCTCGAACTCACCAAACCCCATTTGCATGCGACGCTGATGTCCACTACGCAGCAGCAGCGTCCGATTATCCAGGTCATAGCCCACCAGCAAAGCGAAACGCCAGCTGGGCAGCAAACCATAGCCCTGCTTCACGTACACCATAATGGGATTACCCGCCGCAACCTGCTCAAGCAGATCGTCGAGCCCACTACCGAGCGGATAGACCAGCAGGCCATGCTGACGTGCGACATCCGCGATGCTGCGTTGCAGGCTCTCCTCCTGCTGCGGCAGGCGCAATTCCGATTCGAGCAGCCCAGGCGTGACGACCTCGCCTTGCTGGGTCAGCAAGGCAGCGAGCGCAGCAGGCGCACTCTGGTAGGCGTTCTGGGCGAAGAAAGGAACGCCGCTCAGCTCGACAGCCTCGGGCAGGGCACTGACTCTGGGAGAGCGTGGATGCTCTGCGCATGCGCCCAGGAAGACGAGACTGCAGGCAACAGCGATTGGCTTGATGAGGCGGCGGGGTAAAGGCACGGCATCACTCTGATTACGACAGGATTGAATGACCGGCGATCATACTGCCGCCGATCTTCTCGGTATATCGTCCAGGCTTGGCAATACCGCCTGGACGATTGCCAAGGCGCGAAAGCCTGCAACACCCGCCCCGCAGATCTCATGAAACCGTTAGCCGAAATCCTCCTGATACGGGTCACTCGTTCATTTCAGCGACAATTACTTAGCTTTTAACGACGCGCTGTGACTTATCGGTTTCGTTCGGTCATCCACATTCATGACGGTGTCATAAAGCCCGATGGGCCCCTCCGTCACCTTCATTGGGCACAATATGGAGAGACTGATCCCATGAACGCACCTCTGCGATTCAACGAAGCATTGATCATTACAGGCCGAGCCTTCAAACCATTCCAATGCGTTGCCTGGGCCCCCCAGGACGGCACCGGTGAGCTGAGCATCAGCGTCATCGATCGCACCAGCACTCGCCTGCTGGGGCGCTCGAAAATCCCGAGCAGCACCTATTCCGATCCTGAGCAACTGGCCATTATCCTGTTGCAATCCCGCGAAGAACTGAGCAGCAAAGGTTACAGCCTCGACCCCTGGAGCATGCCGGAGTAAAACTCCCGCTCCGTGCCCAATGGGCGGCGGGCAGCATCAATTGCCCGCCGTGATGATCCCGTTCTCCCTCCCCTGCAACCTTGCTGCGCATTGGTCATTTGGCAATATCTGTGCGGCCATTGTCATTGTTGCCACCCTCCCGACCGATCAAACTGGCATCACCTTCAACCGGGGAAGATGCCCATGGAAACCGTTCGCCAGATCGCCTGCCTGGTGTTTGCCGATGCGATGAGCCTGGATATCACGGGCCCACTGCAGGTTTTTGCCTCAGCCAACACGGAACGCCAGCGACAAGGACTGCCTTCCTGCTACGAGATTCACCTGCTCGGCAATGAGGCCGGTCCGATCACCCTTTCTGCCGGCTTCGCACTGGTCGCAGACCAATCCTGGCACCAAGTGTCAGCAGCCGACTTCGACACCCTGCTGGTTCCCGGCGGTGCCGGAGTGGAAGCCATGCGCAAGAATGAGGCGCTACTCGACTGGTTGCGCCACGCCGAACCCAGGGTTCGTCGGCTCGGGTCGATCTGCTCGGGCGCATTGATCCTCGCAGCCGCAGGACTTCTGGACGGGCGCCCTGCCACGACTCACTGGGCCGATGTTCCAGCGCTTCAAGCACATCCCGGAATCATTCTCCAGGGTGAGCGCCTGCATACCTTCGATGCCAGCGGCCAGGATGGTGATGCCCACGTTTTCACCTCTGCCGGTGTCACGGCCGGAATCGACCTGGCCCTGGCCCTGATCGAGTCGGATCTGGGACGTACGATGGCTCTGGCAGTGGCCCGCCGACTGGTGCTGTTCCTGCGTCGTCCGGGCGGCCAGGCACAGTTCAGCGCCTTGCTCACTCCAGAGCCTTGCCGGACTCCCAAACTGGCGGCGCTGCTCGACTGGATCCCCGCCCACTTGGGCGACGATCTCTCACTCGACGCACTGGCCAGCCAAGCCGGCATGTCCCCCCGCAGTCTGTCGCGCGCCTTTGTGCAGGAACTAGGAGTAGGGCCCGGCAAATATGTCGAGCGAGTACGACTCGAAGCCGCTCGCGCGCTCCTGCAGGACGCGCAGGCCTCCATCGGCACCGTTGCGCGACTGACCGGCTTCGGCCATCCGGAGAACCTGCGCCGCAGCTTTCACAAATACTTGTCCGTGAGCCCGCAGGAATACGCGGAGCGGTTCGGACGAACCATAAGCCATTGAGGGAATTGCCATGCTGGAGCTTCGCCCTGGCTGCGAATGTTGCGACCGCGACCTTCCGCCCGACTCGCCGGACGCCCTGATCTGCTCGTTCGAATGCACCTTCTGCCGCGACTGCGCCGGCCAACGCCTGCACGGAATCTGCCCGAACTGCGGAGGAGAGCTGGTGAGACGCCCGATCCGTCCCGCCGGAAAACTGGATAGGTTCCCCGCTTCGACCGAACGCATCCACAAACCATCTGGCTGCCAGCCCATCGCCTGAGACAAGACGACCATGCTCACCTTCTTGAAGAAGTTCCGGGGCGATGCCATCACCCCACCCCCTCGCCCCAGCGTGAAGCAGATCGCCATCGCCTGGTTGGGTGGCATACTGGCAATCGCCAGCATCGCCAGCCTCGGCGACATGCTCTCCCTGACATTGTTACTGGGATCATTCGGCGCGTCCTGTGTGCTGGTTTTCGGGTTTCCCGATGTGCCCTTCTCGCAACCGCGCAATATCCTCTTCGGCCATCTGCTCAGCACGCTGACTGGCCTTGCCGTTCTCCACAGCCTGGGCCCGCACTGGTGGGCCGTCGCACTAGCCGTGGGCACCGCTATCGCCCTGATGATGGCAACCCGAACAGTGCATCCACCGGCCGGCTCCAATCCAGTGATCGTGTTCCTACTGCAACCCAGCTGGGACTTTCTTCTTTACCCCACACTGACCGGCGCGCTGCTGCTGGTGGCCGTGGCACTTCTCTTCAACAATGCGACACGTGAAAGTCGCTACCCGAAATATTGGTAAGCCTGAGAATCAAGGACGAATCATGCTGCTCGGTAACCCCACCATCCGTTTATAGATCGCCGCCCAGGCGCTTTACTGGAGTTGCGCCATGCTCGGCGTAACCCTTATGGCACTGGTCGGCCTGCAACTAGCCCCGCTTACCGCCCTCGCAACCCTGCCGCTAGGCCTGCTGGTACTCGGCAACCTGCTGGCTGCTCAACCGCTGTCGTTGTTCATGTAATGCCATGGCCGCAGACCGGGCCTGATGATCGGCGCCACCTGTAGCATCGCAGGCGGGCTGCTCAGCGCGCTCGGGCTCTTGCTGGGTGATTTCCCGCTGTTCTGCCTCGGCGCCCTACCCATCGGAGCCTACCAGGCTTCGACCATGTATTACCGCTTTGCCGCACTCGAAGCAGTGGACGATCAGCAAAAAGAGCACGCCGCAGGCTATGTGATCGGCGGCGGCCTTTGCGCGGCACTGATTACTCCGAGCCTCTCGCTCTGGTCTCGCAATGCGCTCGAGACGCCTTTCGCAGGTGCATACCTACTGATATCAGGACTGGTCCTGCTCGCACTGCTGCTGATGGCGCGATTGCCGGAAGGTTTGGCACCCAAGCCTGCCAAGGCCGGCTGGGCCGAAGCCCGCGCCCTGCTGAAACGTCCACTGGTGAGAGCGGCGGTGGCAACGACTGCAGTCGGGCACGGTCTGATGATTCTGATCATGAATGCCACCCCGCTGGCGATGAGCGGCTGCGGCCTTTCCCTGGAGTTCAGCGTGCAAGTCATACGCTGGCAAATGCTCGGCATGTTCCTGCCCGCCTTCGTTGCCGGCCCCCTGGTGGACAAACTGGGCAGCCGGCGGGTCGCACTTCTGCGCAGTCTGGTGCTATTGATCAGTGCCTTTGTGGCATTGAGCGACCTTGAGCAGATGCACTTTCTGGTCAGTTCATATCTGCTCGGATCGGGCTGGCACCTGCTGCTGGCCGGCACCACCTTGCTTGGTGAAGGCCATGACGCCCCTGAGCGTGGCCAGGCCCAGGGACTGATGGAACAGTGCAACAGCCTGGTTGCGGTTTGTGGCTCGTTCGCGTCAGGCGCGCTGATCACCGGAGTGGGCTGGGGGGCCGTGAATCTGGGCATGCGGCCTCTGCTCGCCGTAGCCTTGCTGATGCTCTGGCCAGCGCGGCGTCGATTGGCATCGAACCAGTAGAGCGCAACTCGACAGTCAAATGAAAAAGGCGACCCCTGGGTCGCCTTTTTCAGTACGATCACGCCTTAGTAATAGGCGTTCTCGCGATTGCTGTGGTCAGTGACGTCACGCACGCCCTTCAACTCGGGAATTCGCTCCATCAGGGTCTTCTCGACACCGTCCTTCAACGTCATGTCGACCATGCCGCAACCCTGGCAGCCACCACCGAATTTCAGCACAGCGATGCCTTCCTCGACCACGTCGACCAGGCTAACCTGACCGCCATGGCTGGCCAGACCCGGATTGATCTCGGTCTGCAGGTAATAGTTGATGCGCTCATTGAGCGGGCTCTCTTCATTGACCATCGGCACTTTCGCATTCGGGGCCTTGATGGTCAGCTGGCCGCCCATGCGGTCGGTGGCGTAATCGACTATTGCATCTTCCAGGAACGGCTCGCTGACGCCATCGATCCAGGCCGTGAAGGCAGCCAGCGCAAGGGCGCTGTCTTCCGGTTTCTGCTCACCCGGTTTGCAATAGGCAATGCAGGTTTCAGCGTACTGGGTGCCCGGCTGGGTAATGAAGACGCGAATGCCGATGCCCGGGGTGTTCTGCTTCTCCAGCAGATCCGCCAGGTAGTCCTGGGCGGCTTGGGTGATGGTGATGGCGCTCATGGAAACTCCTCGCAAACGTAGGCGCAGTGTACGCCAAAGGACAGTCCAGGATAAAGGCCTACCAAATTAGTAGGAATAATTCGCGTCAAGCCTGGATTCACAGGTTCTGGTATCGGTTCATGTCCAACACACCCGCCTCAACCGGCTCGGTTTCCCCGATGTAACGGGAAAGGTCGTGGAAGTAGAACCAGAACTGCGGATGCGAACGGCGGATGCCCCAGCGCCGCACTATCTGCTCGAACGCCTCCTGGTCCCGCACCTGCTGCAACGCCGCGACAAAAACGGGCACTTCGTCGCCCCGGAGATTGAACATGAAGTTCGGGTAGCTGCTGAGAACGCCCGGATAAACTGTCAACGTATCCAGGCCCGGCTGATAGCGCAGCTCTTCCCCTACGATGAAGGCCACATTGCTGTGCGCACGGTTGCGTAACAGGCTATAGACCTCGCGCCTGCCATCCGGCAACTCGACGCGCAGCAGGGTCGCCTCGGGCAGCAACTCGATCACCTTCAGCCCCGCCGCTGGCCGGCTGACCAGTTGGCTGAATGCCTGCTCGGCCTCCTGCAGCAGCGGCGCTACTGCAGACCTTGAGCAATGTGCGCCAGTGCAGCGGTTAATCGGGTCGGGGCGCGCATTCAGTCCGGCATAACGCTCCAGCAATGTATTGGCGAACGTACGTTTCGGGTCACTGCCGACAAGTGCCAAGCCAGTGGGCGTTTCATGGTCGATAGCCTGATAGTCCAGCCACATCTTCAGCTTGCCGCTGTTCTGGTACCAATCGTTGAGTATCTTCGCTCGGGCCTCTGCTGGCATCAGACGGAGGAAGTTCACCTCAGCGCCATTGCGGATCAGGTCGAAGTACAAGCGCGTCTGCGCCTGGTGCGAGACATTGCCGAATACGTCGAAATTGACCACCAGCTGGTAATAGGTGCGCTCGAAGAGCGGATAGTCCATCCACCAAAGCGTCAGCGGGACATCCCCAATCAGGCCTTTGCGCACCGAGGCACTGTCGTGCTGGCGGAAGATCGACAGCAACGCATTGTCGCTGCCGGCCCAGATATGCGCCCAACTGGCTGGAGGCGCCTCGGCGTAGGCTTCCATGCGCAGCGCTTCGTATTCATTGCGTTTGTCACGGTAGGTGCGCCAGAGGCCCAACAGGTCACCGATCTCGTCGAACTGGCCCGGCATCGCCAACAGCGGCGTCGCAGCCTCGCGGTACTCGGCGTCAGTGATGTACAGGTCATGCGCTGGGTCCTGAAACAGGGTCCAGAAGTTGTCTCGGATCACGTCGGTGGCGATCTGCCCCCGGCAAACCGGACCGCGAATAAAAGTGCGTACGAAGTACTCGGCGTTATCCAACATGAACTGATAGCGCGCCCGCGCCGGGATGGCGCGGAACGTTTCGAACGGGTTGGCACGACGTTGTGCGCCGTAGCCGGGCACCTGCTCTGCTACCCAGTCGCCAGAGAGGAACAGCTCCCTGACCCGAACCAGCTTCTGCGCGCTCAGCGGATAAGTAATGTGCGTCTTGTGCACGATCACGCCCTGGATCGGCCTGAGACGGTAATAGAAAGTGCTGCCGGGGTCGTCATTGGGCCGACGCGTAGCGATGGGGTCGATTGGCTGGCCACTGGGCGTACGTGAGCGAACCACCTGGAAAAAGTGGCCAGCCTCCCCGTTCTCGAAGTAGAGATGCGCAAGAAACAGGTGCTCGAACAGCCAGCGCCCCACCAGCGCCTCACGGGCACCCGGGGCATTCAGCAAAGCCTCCCATTCGGCAACCTGGCGGGCCTCGGCGGCGCTCGGTTGCACGACCGGCTCTGCCACTGGCGCCCCCTCGTCCAGCCAGCGCTGCAAGGTCTGGTACTCCGTCCCACTGAGCCCCGTCACCGCAAATGGCATGCCCGCTTGGGCATGCTGCTCGGCGTAAGCCTCGAATTCGTCGGGCCGCGGACACTGGTTCTTGCGGCCGATGCTGATATCCAGCCCAGCCGGAAGCTTCGCATTGGGCACGAGCGGATGGGACTTGCCCAGCTCCAGCATCCGCGCCATGAGCGCAGCCTGGCCGCCATTGCCCTCCAGCACCGACTGGAAGCCCTTGCGTTTCCAGGCCTCTGCGCCATGCGCATCGAAGTAGAGCCGCGTGGTTTCCTGCGCCTTAGTCCGTGCGCCGTCATAGACCGGCACTTTGCTCGCACCGCGCGCAGCGCCCTCGGCACTCCCCAGGTTGAGCTGACAGGGAGAGTCGTAGCAGGCGTGGCAGGCCACGCACTTCTGGGTAAAGATCGGCTGAATGTCGCGGCTGTATGACAGCTCCTGTGCCAGGGCGGGAAGGCTCGGCAGCATGAGCAAGACGAACACGATATCCAGCTTTCGCAGCGACATGACTCGATCCCTGTAACCCAAAACGTGGATTCTACTGGCTTGCGGGCTATCTCGGTGAACCTGAAAAGCCCGCAACATGAACAGAATTCATGAAAACAGCGAACAAGCTAAAAAATACTAAGGTTTTGTTATCATCGCTGCCTTTGTTTCAACCACTCTCAGGTAGTCCCCATGTCCGACCGCACCGCCCGCCAGCAAGCCCTGCAACAGGCGCTGACCCAGCGCATCCTGATCCTCGACGGCGGCATGGGCACCATGATCCAGAGCTACAAACTGGACGAAGCGGACTACCGCGGCCAGCGTTTCGCTGATTGGCCGAGCGATGTCAAAGGCAACAACGATCTGCTGCTGCTGAGCCGCCCGGATGTCATCCAGTCCATCGAGAAGGCCTACCTTGATGCTGGCGCCGACATCCTGGAAACCAACACCTTCAACGCCACCCGCGTCTCCCAGGCCGACTACGGCATGGAAGAACTGGTGTACGAGCTCAACGTGGAGGGTGCGCGCCTGGCCCGCCAGGTAGCCGATGCCAAGACCCTGGAGACCCCGGACAAGCCGCGCTTCGTCGCCGGCGTGCTCGGTCCGACCAGCCGCACCTGCTCCATCTCCCCGGACGTGAACAACCCCGGCTACCGCAACGTCACCTTCGACCAGCTGGTGGAAAACTATACCGAAGCCACCCGTGGCCTGATCGAGGGCGGTGCGGACCTGATCCTGATCGAGACCATCTTCGACACCCTCAACGCCAAGGCAGCGATCTTTGCCGTGCAGGGCGTGTTCGAAGAGTTGGGCATCGAGCTGCCGATCATGATCTCCGGCACGATCACCGACGCTTCCGGCCGTACTCTGTCCGGGCAGACCACCGAAGCCTTCTGGAACTCGGTGCGCCACGCCAAGCCGATCTCCGTCGGCCTGAACTGCGCCCTTGGCGCCAAGGACCTGCGCCCATACCTGGAGGAGCTGGCCAACAAGGCCGAGACCCACGTCTCCGCGCACCCCAACGCCGGCCTGCCGAACGCCTTCGGCGAGTACGACGAGACGCCGTCGGAAATGGCAGCGGTGGTCGAAGAATTTGCTGCCAGCGGCTTCTTGAACATCGTTGGTGGCTGCTGTGGCACAACCCCGGCGCATATTCAGGCGATCGCCGAAGCCGTAGCCAAGTACCCGCCACGCGTGATTCCGGACATCCCGAAGGCGTGCCGACTGTCAGGTCTGGAACCCTTCACCATCGACCGCAACTCGCTGTTCGTGAACGTCGGCGAGCGCACCAACATCACCGGTTCAGCCAAGTTCGCCCGCCTAATCCGCGAGGAAAACTACACCGAGGCCCTGGAAGTGGCCCTGCAACAAGTGGAAGCTGGTGCCCAGGTGATCGACATCAACATGGACGAGGGCATGCTGGATTCGAAGGCGGCCATGGTCACCTTCCTCAACCTGATCGCTGGCGAGCCGGACATTTCCCGCGTGCCGATCATGATCGACTCCTCCAAGTGGGAAGTGATCGAGGCTGGCCTGAAGTGCATCCAGGGCAAGGGCATCGTCAACTCCATCTCCATGAAGGAAGGCAAAGAAGCCTTCCGTCATCACGCCCGGCTGTGCAAACGCTATGGTGCCGCTGTTGTGGTCATGGCCTTCGACGAGGCCGGCCAGGCCGACACCGCAGCGCGCAAGAAGGAAATCTGCAAGCGCAGCTACGACATCCTGGTCAACGAAGTGGGTTTCTCGCCGGAAGACATCATCTTCGACCCGAACATCTTCGCCGTGGCCACCGGCATCGAGGAGCACAACAACTACGCCGTGGACTTCATCGAGGCCTGTGCCTATATCCGTGACGAGCTGCCCTATGCGCTCTCCTCCGGCGGCGTATCCAACGTGTCGTTTTCCTTCCGCGGCAACAACCCGGTCCGCGAGGCTATCCACTCGGTCTTCCTCTACCACGCGATCAAGAACGGCCTGACCATGGGCATCGTCAACGCCGGCCAGCTGGAGATCTACGACGAGATTCCGGCAGAGCTGCGCGAGAAGGTCGAGGACGTGGTGCTCAACCGCAATCCCGACTCCACCGAAGCCCTGCTGGCCATCGCCGATAACTACAAGGGTGGCGGTGCGGTAAAGGAAGCTGAAAACGAGGAGTGGCGCAGCTACCCGGTGGGCAAACGCCTGGAGCACGCCCTGGTCAAGGGCATCACCACCTTCATCGTCGAAGACACCGAGGAATGCCGCCAGCAGTGCACGCGCCCCATCGATGTCATCGAAGGCCCGCTGATGGCCGGCATGAACGTCGTTGGCGACCTGTTCGGCGCGGGCAAGATGTTCCTGCCGCAAGTGGTCAAGTCCGCCCGCGTGATGAAGCAGGCGGTGGCCCACCTGATTCCCTTCATCGAAGCGGAAAAAGGCGACAAGCCGGAAGCCAAGGGCAAGATCCTCATGGCGACGGTCAAGGGCGACGTGCACGACATCGGCAAGAACATCGTCGGCGTGGTGCTCGGCTGCAACGGCTACGACATCGTCGACCTCGGCGTGATGGTCCCGGCGGAGAAGATCCTGCAGACCGCCATCGCCGAGAAGTGCGACATCATTGGCCTCTCCGGCCTGATCACCCCGTCGCTGGACGAGATGGTCCACGTCGCCAAGGAAATGCAGCGCCAAGGCTTCACGCTGCCGCTGATGATCGGTGGCGCCACCACCTCCAAGGCCCACACGGCGGTGAAGATCGACCCTCAGTACAGCAACGATGCCGTGATCTACGTTACCGACGCCTCGCGTGCAGTCGGCGTGGCCACCCAGTTGCTGTCCAAGGAGCTCAAGGCTGGATTCGTCGAGAAAACCCGCGCTGAATACGTCGAGGTTCGTGAACGCACCGCCAACCGCGCCGCCCGCACCGAGCGATTGGCTTACTCCGACGCACTGGCCAACAAGCCACAGTTCGACTGGGCCAGCTATCGCGCATCCAAGCCGAGCTTCACCGGCGTGCAGATGCTGGAGGACATCGACCTGGCCGTGCTGGCCCAGTACATCGACTGGACGCCCTTCTTCATCTCCTGGGACCTGGCCGGCAAGTACCCGCGCATCCTCACCGACGAGGTGGTGGGCGAAGCGGCCACCGCGCTGTTCAACGATGCCCAGGCCATGCTCAAACAGCTGATCGACGGCAAGCAGATCAAGGCCCGCGCGGTATTCGGCTTCTGGCCTGCCAACCAGGTTGACCACGACGACATCGAGGTCTACGACGACCACGGCAAAGCCATGGCCAAGCTGCATCACCTGCGCCAGCAGACCATCAAGCCCGACAGCAAGCCTAACTTCTGCCTGGCAGACTTCGTGGCACCGAAGGAAAGCGGCATAACCGATTATGTGGGCGGTTTCATCACCACCGCCGGCATCGGTGCCGAGGAGTTGGCCAAGCAGTACGAGGCCAAGGGCGACGACTACAACGCCATCATGGTCAAGGCACTGGCCGACCGCCTGGCTGAGGCCTGCGCCGAATGGCTGCACGAGCGCGTGCGCAAGGAATACTGGGGCTACGCGGCTGACGAGCACTTGGACAACGAGGCGCTGATCAAGGAGCAGTACAAGGGCATCCGCCCGGCTCCCGGCTACCCGGCCTGCCCGGACCACACAGAGAAAGGCACCCTCTTCCGCCTGCTCGACCCGCACAGCACCTCTGGCGTAACGCTCACCGAGCACTACGCGATGTTCCCGGCCGCAGCCGTCAGCGGCTGGTACTTCGCCCACCCGGAAGCGCAGTACTTTGCCGTGGGCAAGATCGAGCGCGACCAAGTGGAGAGCTACAGCAGGCGCAAGGGTCAGGACCAGGCCGTCAGCGAACGCTGGCTGTCGCCGAACCTGGGCTACGAAAGCTGATTGGCTGGCGCCCCTCAGGGCGCCTCGCGAATGAATTCGCTTCACGGATGATGCGCATCACCGGAGCCCGGCCCTCAGCCCGGGACACCAGAAAGGCCCGCCAATACGGTAACGCTGTGCATTCAAGAAAAACGCCGCGATTCCGTGACGGAATCGCGGCGTTTTTCTGGCCTGCCCTCTAGTCTCGGAGAACGCATTGGACAGCGCCCCCCTGTTAAGCACAAAAACCCGACGCCAGATAGCTGGCATCGGGTTTTCGGGTGGGCCCGCTGAAACTCAAATACTTATGTGGACAGCATTACCGCTGATGCGGATCTTTTTCATGCTTGCAGAAATCAGCTACCCGAACCCGAACGGCGAACGAACTTGATCGAATAGGTCATGGTTGGTTTGCGCGTCACACTGATGGCGCGGCGGGTCACGGTGTCGAGCGTGACATTCCAGAAGCCCGTGCTGGGCACCACAATCTTCGCTGGAAAGCGATCGAAGGCGCCGCCGTGGTAGCTGTGTCGGCCACCATTCTTGAAGCTGCGAAAGTTCGCGTCGTTCATCAGACGGATATTGCAGGTTTGCGAGCACTGGATGATGACCAGATCACCCTCATTGAGGTGCTCGCGCTGATGGATGAACTTCATGAACCGCTCCCAAATCGCTCGATAAAACAACGCGCCACAATAACACGAGGGTGCCTATCACATCTCGCAAACACCCGACGAGACTCCGACAACGCCTGGACTCTGGCGTCGACTGAGGTTCAGGCAGCAACTTCACAAGCTTGGCCTAAGCTGAAAATGCCTAAGAAGGCTGGATGAGTCTTTTCCGCCGAGCTCCGAATTGCCTTGGGCCGGGAGGATGCCATTCATGAAATCCACGAATTCCGGATTCATTTCATCAAGGTAGATATGCCATGCCCAACACCAAACGAGCTTGCCTTCTCCTTCTCAGCCTTGCATTGGTCAGCTCCTGCAGCAGCCAGGCCCAGAATGATGGGCTAAGCAGTAGCACCAGCAGCGCCGAGGTGCATGCCCAAGGCGTTCCTGGCGGCGTTACCGCCGAGATGGAGCAGATAACCGCGGTGATCAGTGACATCGACTACAAGAAACGAACCTTTACCCTGCAGGATCAGCAGGGCCACCGCCAGACTTTCCAGGCAGTTCCGGAGATACGCAACTTTCCCCAGATGAAGGTGGGGGATCGCGTAACCGCTACTGTCACGCGCGAGCGGGTGGTGTACCTGCGCGAACCCGGCGAATCCAGGGAGGATGGAGCCGCCGGGGTGCTGGCCACTGCGCCAGAAGGCGACAAGCCCGGCATAATGGCGGCAGACACCGTCGAAGTGACTGCTGTCGTCAAAGCGATCGACGCGGCCAAACATACCGCCACACTGGAGTTCGCCGATGGTAGTCGCAAAACCGTAGCGGTCCGGCCCGATGTCGAACTCAAGCCTTCCTACGTCAATCAGGAAGTGGTCATTCGCCTGACTTCAGCCGTGGCGATCACTGTCGAGGCCCCCTGACAGTCTTCAACCGGTCCATCGGAGCAAAGCCGATGGACCTGCCACCTCCATGGCGAGAGTGGTAGGATGCGCGCCCCATGCGCATCACCGATATCCATCAGCACCTGGCCGAGCTCGGCGCCAAACCTGCCCATAGCGGACGGGTCGTACGCGCCTGGCTGCAGGGCAAGCCACTGAACGCCGGCACACGCCGCCAGCACACTGAGCACTTCCTGCCACTGAGCGTACGCGATGGGCTGCCAGCCCTGGCGGAGCGACTCGAGGGCCTGGTCCGTCTGCGTTCCGAACATCCGGGGGCAGACGGCTCTGCGCGCCTGCTGGTGGAACTCGCTGACGGCCAGATGGTGGAAAGTGTGCTCCTGCCGCGCGACGGTCTGTGCGTCTCGACCCAGGTGGGCTGTGCTGTCGGCTGCGTATTCTGCATGACCGGCAAGAGCGGTCTCCTGCGCCAGGTCGGCAGCGCCGAGATCGTCGCCCAGGTCGCCCTCGCCCGCCGATTCCGCGCAGTGAAGAAAGTGGTGTTCATGGGCATGGGCGAGCCAGCCCACAACCTCGAGAACGTCCTGGAGGCCATCGACCTACTTGGCACTGACGGCGGCATTGGCCACAAGAACCTGGTGTTCTCCACCGTGGGTGACCCAAGGGTCTTCGAACGCTTGCCACAGCAACGGGTCAAGCCGGCCCTGGCACTATCGCTGCACACCACCCGCGCCGACCTGCGCGAACAGCTGCTGCCGAAGGCTCCACGCATCGCCCCGGATGAACTGGTGGAACTGGGCGAGCGCTATGCCCGCACCATCGGCTATCCGATCCAGTACCAATGGACGCTGCTCAAGGGAATCAACGACAGCGTGGAAGAAATGGACGGCATCCTTCGACTGCTCAAGGGCAAGTACGCGGTCATGAACCTGATCCCTTACAACAGCCTCGACGCCGACGACTACCAGCGCCCTGATGGTGACCGCATCGTGCAGATGGTGCGCTACCTGCACAGCCGCGGCATCCTCACCAAAGTACGCAACTCTGCTGGCCAGGACATCGACGGCGGATGCGGGCAACTGCGCGCTCGTGCGGTAGATGTGGTGAACACCAAGCGACTGCAACGTCCAGCTCGCTAACGGCAGTAACCCCCCGGCCTGCTACGCTGATGCCAGGAGGTGTCCTATGGACGACAAGGAAAAAGAAAAGCCCCTGAGCTTCCGCGAGATGCTGCAAAGTGTGCTGGCTGCTGCCTTTGGCGTGCAGAGTGGGAAGAACCGGGCACGCGACTTCAGCCGTGGCAAGCCCAGTCAATTCATCCTGCTCGGCGTGATTTTCACAGCAGTCTTCGTGCTGCTGATCTACGGGGTGGTCAAGCTGGTCCTGCACCTCGCCGGGTTGTAAGCATCAATCAAGCAGCGGCTGCAGGGAGAACTTGTAGTCACGCTGCTTTGGCGCATGCAGCAAGCTGTAGGACTTGAAATTGATTTTGTAGCCACGCTGCTCGACATGGGTGAGCAGGCGAATGGCCTTCTTCTTGTCCAGCGCCATGAACAAGCGAACTTCGCGGTCCTTGCCGCCATGTTTGGCGAAGTCCAGACCGGCATCGTAGTCATGCAACAACACCAGCGCCCAGCCGCCCAGGGTGAAGTGCCCGCTGACCAACGCACTCACCTGCCCATCCAGATAAGCCCGCAACACTTCAGGTGAATTGTTCAGGGCGGAGAAGTGCAGATCCTGTCCTGGCTTGCGGCCTAGCGCGGTTGCCGCCGCCATCGCCCCGAATGCCATCTCATCATTGGCCGACCAGACTACCTCGACCTTGGGATAGCGCACGAACAACTGCTGTGCCTGGGCGTGGGCACGCTGACGGTTCCACTCTGCATACACCAATTGTCGCAACCGCGCTTGAGGATACGCCGCCAACGCGCGATGCAGGCCCTTTTCGCGGCGCTTCGCTGCAGGAGTCTGCTTGTCGCCGGAAAAGGCCACCAACTCGAATGGCCGGCCCGCATTCAGATGCTGCTGTTGCGCCAGCAGCGACCTGGCCATCAGGTAACCGGCCTCTTCATCGTTGGGAACCATGCTGCCGATCCAATCCGGGTACTGTTCGCGCGTACCGCCAACCAGCGCCTGCTGATCTGGTGTCAGTGTGCTATTGACCGAGAACAACTTGACACCGCTGCTACGGGACAGCCGAAGGATTTCGGGGCCAGCGTACTGCTCGTTGACGAACATCAGGTAATCCGGCCGAGTAGGGCCCAGCAGCACTTCACGGGCCTGTTGAAGCATGCGCTCCTTGTCCCGCTCGGCAAACAGGATCTGCAGGTCCATGTCGAGGTCCGCTGCTGCGGCTTGCATGAACTGCGCATAGCTGACCCAGAAGGGCTCGTCGGACCTCCCGGGATTGAGAAAGACGACCGAGGCGGCGTTGGCAATGGCACTGCTAACCAGGCAGCAGCACAGCAGAAGGCAGGACCAGAACCCTTTCACAATCCATTACCCGGAAAAATGGCGGCGAAGTATAACCGCTTCCAGGCTTGTCTATCGTTGCAGGAGCGAGCCGCCCGACCGGAACGCTCGGGCGGCAGGTGGAGATGAACTACTGATGGCTAACCCAGAACACTGCAGTGGCCACTGCAATGAGGATCAGGGAAAAGATCGCCCAGGCATCAACGCTGCTGTCATGGGTGGAGTGATCGGAATGGTCTGTCATGGCTGCCCCCTTGTTGTGGTTATAAGTGCTCCGCACTTCGAGTTAAGACCAGGAGCGGCCCCCTCTCAAGCACACTGGTTATGCGTAACCTTGAAGCAATAACTTTTCGTTCTTTACATATATTCAAACATCACTTTTGCGCATAACCCTGAGCTGGTATCTTCCTCCGGCTCCGCGGGGAGTGCGCGGCCGTGCGCGCAGAAAAGCTGTAAGCAGCCTGACAACAGGACATTTCATGTACGTATACGACGAGTACGATCAACGGATCGTCGAGGACCGCGTCAAGCAGTTCCGCGATCAGACCCGCCGCTATCTGGAAGGCGCGCTCTCGGGTGAGGAATTCCGCCCCCTGCGCCTGCAGAATGGCCTGTACATCCAGCGCTACGCGCCCATGCTGCGCGTGGCTGTGCCATACGGCCTGATGTCGTCCACCCAGGTGCGCAAGCTGGCCCAGATCGCTCGCGACTACGACAAGGGCTATGCCCACATCAGCACCCGGCAGAACGTCCAGTTCAACTGGCCTGAGCTCGAAGACGTGCCGGAAATCCTGGCGGAACTGGCCACCGTGCAGATGCACGCGATCCAGACCAGCGGTAACTGCATCCGTAACACCACCACCGACCAGTTCGCCGGCGTTGCCCGCGATGAAGTGGTCGACCCGCGTCCCTGGTGCGAGATCATCCGTCAGTGGTCCACCTTCCACCCGGAGTTCTCCCATCTGCCGCGCAAGTTCAAGATTGCCGTCAACGGTGCCGTGAGCGACCGGGCGGCCATCGAAGTGCATGACATTGGCCTCGAGGCGGTAAAAAACGCTGCTGGTGAGCTGGGCTTCCGCGTATCCGTCGGCGGCGGCCTGGGCCGTACCCCGGTGGTCGGCAGCTTCATCAACGAATTCCTGCCTTGGCAGCACCTGCTGAGCTATCTCGACGCCATCCTGCGCGTGTACAACCGCTATGGTCGTCGCGACAACAAGTACAAGGCGCGCATTAAAATCCTCGTCAAGGCACTGACTCCTGAGGTCTTCGCTGAGCGCGTCGAGGCCGAGTGGGCCCATCTGAAGGACGGCCCCACCACTCTGACCGATGCCGAAGTGCAGCGCGTCGCCAGTCACTTCGTCGACCCGACCTACAAGGCCCTGGACGACCAAGACGCTGCGCTGGCGCAGCTGGATGCCGAGCACCGGGGCTTTGCCCGCTGGCGTTCGCGCAACGTCTTCGCCCACAAGAAACCTGGTTATGCGGCCGTGACCCTGTCGCTGAAGCCCACCGGCGTGGCCCCGGGCGACGTCACTGACAAACAGCTCGACGCCATCGCCGACCTGGCCGATCGCTACAGCTTCGGTGAAGTGCGCAACAGCCATAACCAGAACATCATCCTGGCCGACGTCGAGCAGTCCCAGCTTTTCACCCTATGGGGCGAACTGCGCGAACTCGGCTTCGCCACCCCGAACATCGGCCTGCTAACCGACATCATCTGCTGCCCGGGCGGTGACTTCTGCTCCTTGGCCAACGCCAAGTCGATTCCGGTGGCCGAAGCCATCCAGCGTCGCTTCGACGATCTCGACTACCTGTTCGACATCGGCGAACTGGACCTGAACATCTCCGGTTGCATGAACGCCTGCGGCCATCACCATGTCGGCCACATTGGCATTCTCGGTGTCGACAAGAAGGGCCAGGAGTTCTACCAGGTATCGCTTGGCGGCAGTGCCAATCGTGACGCCAGTCTGGCTCAGATCCTCGGTCCGTCCTTCGCCCAGGATGAAATGGCCGACGTGATCGAGAAGCTGATCAACGTCTACGTCGAACAGCGCACTGAGGAGGAAAGTTTCCTCGACACCTTCCGCCGTATCGGTATCGACCCGTTCAAGGAGCGCGTTTATGCAGCGAATCATTAAGAACGGCCAGGTCATCGACGAAACCTGGCACCTGCTGGACAAGGACGCCACCCTCGACGGCATCCCCAACTGCGACGACATCATCGTTCCGCTGGCACTGTGGTGCGACCATGCGCACGCGCTCAAGGCCCGCGATGGCGGTCTTGGCGTGTGGCTCGACAGCAATGAGGAAATCGAAGAAATCGCCGACCAGCTGGAGTACTTCCAGGTTATCGCTCTGAACTTCCCGGCGTTCACCGACGGCCGCCACTCCTCCACCGCCTACCTGCTGCGCCAACGCTATGGGTACAAAGGTGAAGTACGCGCCATAGGCGACGTGCTGCGCGACCAACTCTTCGCCCTCAAGCGTTGCGGTTTCGACGCCTTCGCCCTGCGTGCGGATAAAGATCCCTACGACGCCCTCAAGGCGTTCGAGGATTTTTCCGAGGTGTATCAGGCCTCCAGCGACCAGCCCCTGCCGCTGTTCCGCCGCCGCTCTGCGTGAGTGACGCCCAACAGAAAGCCCCGCACCAGCGGGGCTTTTTGCTTTTCGCAAACCAGCGGAAGTTCCGTAGCGAGGCGGAGTCATTGGCTCTGTCTGTGTTAGCCGTTGCTCGTAATCAACGACCGGACTGAGAACCTTGTAGGAGCGGGGGACGCCGAGTTCTTGCTCGCGAACCGGATCCTTTCACGAGCAAGCTCGCCCCTACAAAGGATACCGCCACTTGCAACACTTGGGACTGAGCCGACTCATTCGCCAAGCGCAGCGCAGTCGCCCCCACAGTCATCCAGCCCAGGCTTTACCGAGATCGAACGGCATCCCAGGCCACCTGCATGAACAGCTCGCGGCAGTCGGCGAGGGTGGTCCGCGTGCGTCCGGCCAGCCAGTTGCGGGTGAAATCCTGCGCCGGACCGATCACCACGGAGCTGAAGCAATCTCGCGGCATCTCCCGGAAGGCCCCCGCCTCGCGATAGGGTCTGAGCGCCTCCTCGATGCGGCCATGGTGCACCCGGTTTGCATCGCGTAACTGCCCACCCAGCTCGCTCGCCTCCACCCGGCCACGGCTATGAAGAATAAAGCGCGCCCAATCCGGGTTCGCTGAAACCCAGTCGATGTAGCAAGCCACCAGTAGCTTGATGCACGCCTCAGCACTCTCCGCCGTGGCAAATCCCGCCTCCAGCAGCCGCGCGTAGCCACCCACACCCTCCAGATACAGCGCGGCGATGATCCGCTCCTTGTTGCCGAAGTGATGGTAGAGACTGCCGATACTGGCACCGGAGCGATCGCGGATCATCTCGATGGTGGTGGCATCCACACCGTGTTCGCTGAAGCAGGCCAATGCGGCCTGGAGAATCTCGTCTTTGCGTGAGGGACGGCCCATTGGAATCCTTTGCTTGCTACTAGAATACTTTTCTAGAATAAATTTCTAGGCTGCGTATACTGCCTGGGTTCGCGTTACTCCAGAAGCCCTTTCCACCGCAAGGACGGATGCAATGATCAGCCCGACAGAAACTCGGATCGATAACGGCAACGGCCACTCCGTCAGCGCCACCTGGTACCGCCCTGATCGCGAGTTCCTGGCTGCGGTGCTGATAGTGCCCGCCATGGGTGTCCCTCAGCGCTACTATGCAGCTTTCGCCAACTGGCTGGCGGAGCGCGGCTACCTGGTCGCCACCTTCGACTACGTAGGTATGGGCCAGTCACGCAATGGCCACCTACGCGACCTGGACGTCGACATCCTCGACTGGGCCCGCCACGACTGCAGCGCGATGCTGGACGCGCTGGCACACGCGGCCCCAGGCAAACCTCTTTACTGGATCGGCCACAGTCTCGGAGGGCAGATCCTGCCCTTCGTGGACGGAGGCCATCGCATCAGCAAAGCCCTGACCATTGCCACCGGCAGCGGCTACTGGCGGGAAAACTCCGAGCAGCTTCGCCGTCGCGTCTGGCTCCTGTGGTTCCTGGCCGCTCCCCTGCTCACTCCGCTGACTGGCTACTTCCCGGGCAAGCGCCTGGGTATGGTCGGCGACCTGCCCAAGGGTGTGATCCGCCAATGGCGGCGCTGGTGCCTTGATCCGGAATATGCGGTGGGCGCTGAAGGCCCTGAAATCAGGCAGGCATTCTCGGCAGTTCGCACGCCGATTACCGCCATTTCCTTCACCGACGACGAGATGATGTCGGGGCGCAATACCGAGTCGCTGCACAGCTTCTATAGTCAGACCCAACAACTGCACAAGCGCATCGCCCCCCGGGAGGTGGGAGCGAAAGCCATCGGCCACTTCGGCTTCTTCAAGCCGCAGTTCGAACGCAGCCTCTGGCAGGACATTCTGCTTCCTGAACTGGGTTAACCCGCAAGGGTCAGCCCGACTTCATTGCCAGAACCGCTGCTGGTTGAGCCGGGTCCACCAGTTCAGCAGCAGACGGTCAAGCGCCACACTGGCAGCCAAACCAACGCGCTCCTGCAAACTCTTGCGAGCGACATAGTGCAAATGGAACAGCTCGGCTTCCCGGGCGCGCTCGGCCAGGTATTCATCGCTGGTCCGCAACTCGTCCACCAACCGCTTGTTGAGGGCAGCAACCCCCAGCCATACCTCGCCAGTGGCGATCTCATCCATCGCCAACTGCGGCCGGTAGCGACCTACGAAGTCCTTGAACAGCACATGGGTGGTTTCCAGGTCTTCCTGGAACTTCTGCCGACCCTTCTCGGTGTTTTCACCAAACACCGTCAGGGTGCGCTTGTACTCTCCGGCGGTGAGCACCTCGAAATCGATGTCATGCTTCTTCAGCAGACGATGCACATTGGGCAATTGCGCGACGACACCAATGGAACCGATGATGGAAAAAGGCGCCGCGAGAATCTTCTGACCAATGCAGGCCATCATGTAGCCGCCACTGGCTGCCACCTTGTCCACACATACGGTTAGTGGCACACCCGCATCGCGGATACGCGCCAGTTGCGACGAGGCCAAACCGTAGCTGTGCACCATCCCGCCGCCGCTCTCCAGCCGCAGCACCACCTCGTCCTTCGGCGTCGCCATGCTCAGCAGCGCTGTGACCTCGTGGCGCAAGTGATCGGTGGCCGAGGCCTTGATGTCGCCATCGAAGTCCAGGACAAAGACCCTGGATTTGTGCTCACCGGCCTTCTTGGCCCGTTTGGCCGCCTTAGCCTCAGCCTTGCGTGCGGCCTTCAAATGCTCCTTGTCCAGTACCGCGTGCTCGAGGCGCTCGCGCAGCTCCTTGAAGAAATCATTGAGCTTGCGGACATCAAGATGCCCCGCGCCAACGCGCCGATTGCGACTACGCAATGCAGCGATGGCAGCCAGTATCACCAGAATGGCCACGACCAGCGTTACCGTCCTGGCCAGGAAGCCCGCGTACTCGGCAAAAAACTCCACGAAATCCCCCTCGTTTCCTCTACAGGCGCCTGCCTTTTGGCGGCGCGGACAACGAACAAGCATACCGGCGCGTTCCCATAGCTGCCAGCGGCGGGAAAGTGGGCCCATAAATGCCGGGAATGCATTCAAACAAGCGTATGTTTTTTCGTTGACAGGCCTTGGGCTTCCTCATAACCTCGCGAAACTTTCAACCTTGCGGGACGCCAGAACGTGGGCAGCATCTACCTGATTCGACACGGCCAGGCCTCGTTCGGCGCCGACAACTACGATGTGCTGTCGGCACTCGGCATCCGCCAGGCTGAGATACTCGGTGCACACCTAGCCCAGTTGGGTCTGCGCCTGGATCGTTGCTACAGCGGCGGACTCTTTCGTCAACGGCACACCGCCGATGCAGCCCTGGCGCAGTTTCGTGCAGCCGGCCTGAACGTCCCAAGCGTCGAAATCGACCCGGCCTTCAATGAGTTCGACGCTGACGCGGTGATTCGAGCCCTGTTGCCCGAACTGCTCCCGGACGAGCCCGAAGCCCTGAACATCCTGCACAACGCCGCGCAGCACCGCGCAGAGTTTCAGCGCCTGTTCTCCAAGCTGATCCTGCGCTGGGTTTCCGGTGAGCATGATAAGCCTGGCCTGCAGAGCTGGCAGGACTTCGTCAGCCAAGTGCAGGATGGCCTCGAGCGTATCCTGACTCAGGCCCAGAGCAAGCAGAATATTGCCGTGTTTACCTCCGGCGGCACGATCACCGCCCTACTCCGCCTGATTACTGGCATACCGCCGGAAAGTGCTTTCGAACTCAACTGGCAGATCGTGAACACCTCGCTGAGCCGCCTGAAATTCCGCGGCAAGGAGGTGTCGCTGGCTTCCTTCAACAGTCATGTGCATCTGGAACTGTTGAAGGCGCCGGAGCTCATCACCTACCGCTGAGCCCGGCCCACTGCGGCCGGATCGGCCGCTAGAAAAACCCTAGAAAAAAAGGAAATGACCATGACCAACGTTGCTGACATCGTCAAAACCATGCAGTCCAAGTTCAACGCCGGTGCCGCCGCTGGCCTGGACCTGGTGTTCCAGTTCAACATCGAAGATGGCGACAACCACTACCTCGTGGTCAAGGACGGCACCTGCGACGTGCAACAAGGCGACGCCGCCAACCCGAACGTCACCCTGATCATGGACACCGCCACCCTGGTAGGCATCATGAGCGGCGAGACCGACGGCATGCAGGCCTTCATGGCCGGCAAGCTGCGCGCCGAAGGCGACATGATGCTGGCGATGAAGCTCGGCGAACTATTCCCGGTCTAAGGGCTTGCCCTGGATCTGTTGCGTTTCGGCGATGGGCCGCCAAGTACAGCCACGCTCTAGCTCGCGCGATCCAGAACACGCTCTAAGCTTCGACAACGAAGCCATGCACCGAAAAACCGGAACCTCCTGGGCTCCGGTTTTTTTTCGCCCGACGCCGGTGCTCCTGGCGAATCAGGCAGCCTGATTGTGCTGCAACACCTTTGTCTATAACGGCCCGTTCAGCTTGTTACGTCCCAAGCCTGGAATTAGATTAGCGAATAGTCTCGGGCCCCCATCATAAACAGAAGGGATAAGCATGACGCTTACTGACCAGTCCACCCGCATCCGTGAAGGCGAAGAGCTCGACGCCGCCATCATCGACTCTTACCTCAAGGCGCACATTCCCGGCCTGGAAGGTAGCCCGCGCATCAGCCAGTTTCCCGGCGGCGCCTCCAACCTGACCTACCTGCTGGAGTATCCGAACCAGGAGTTCGTCTTGCGCCGCCCACCGTTCGGTCACAAGGCGAAATCCGCCCATGACATGGGCCGCGAATTCCGCATCCTCAACCAGCTCAATGCAGGCTTCCCGTATTGCCCCAAAGCGTATGTGCACTGCACCGACGAGTCGGTGATCGGCGCCGAGTTCTACGTGATGGAGCGGGTCAAGGGCATGATCCTGCGCGCTGACTTGCCGGCCGACATGAAGCTCGACGAGGCCCAGGCCCGCGCACTCTGCCTGAACTTCATCGACAAGTTGGTCGAGCTGCACAATGTCGACTACAAGGCCTGTGGCCTTGGTGACCTGGGCAAGCCGGAAGGCTATGTGCAGCGTCAGATCGCCGGTTGGAGCGATCGCTACGAGAAGGCCCTGACGCCCGATGCCCCCACCTGGGAACCGATCAAGGCCTGGCTCCAGGACAAGAAGCCCGCCGACCACCACAAGCCGGCCATCGTCCATAACGACTATCGCTTCGACAACGTGATCCTCGACCCCGCCAACCCGATGAAGATCATCGGCGTGCTGGACTGGGAGCTGACCACGATCGGCGACCCGCTGATGGACCTGGGCAACACCCTGGCCTACTGGATCGAAGCCAAAGACCCGGCCCCGGTGCAGTTGATGCGCCGCCAGCCGAGCCACCTGCCGGGCATGCTGACGCGCCAGGAATTCGCTGACTACTACGCCGAACGCGCTGGTCTGCCGCGTATCGACAATCTCGATTTCTACTACACCTACGGCCTGTTCCGGCTGGCGGGCATTGTGCAGCAGATCTACTACCGCTACTTCCATGGCCAGACCCAGGACAAACGCTTCGCGCAGTTCATTCACATGAACAAGTTGCTGGAGCAGATGAGCCTGCAGGTCATCAACCAATCACGGCTGTAAACCGGCTTACAACAAGGGGAACCCCATGTCCAAGACCACTCTGTTCGACCTCGACGGCAAAATCGCCTTCGTCTCCGGTGCCAGCCGCGGTATCGGTGAGGCCATTGCTAAACTGCTGGCCCAGCAAGGGGCCCATGTGATCGTTTCCAGCCGCAAGATCGAAGGCTGCCAGGAAGTAGCCGATGCGATCAACGCAACTGGCGGCAAGGCCACCGCGATCGCCTGCCACATTGGCGAAATGGAGCAGATCCAGAGCGTGTTCGCGCAGATCCGCGAGCAGTTCGGTCGCCTCGACATCCTGGTCAACAACGCCGCCACCAACCCTCAGTTCTGCAACGTGCTGGATACTGACCTGTCGGCCTTCCAGAAGACCGTTGACGTCAACATCCGTGGTTACTTCTTCATGTCGGTCGAGGCCGGCAAGCTGATGCGTGAGCACGGCGGCGGCAGCATCATCAACGTAGCCTCGATCAATGGCGTGTCCCCGGGCGAATTCCAGGGCATCTACTCCGTGACCAAGGCGGCGGTGATCAACATGACCAAGGTGTTCGCCAAGGAATGTGCGCAGTTCGGCATCCGTTGCAACGCTCTGCTGCCGGGCCTGACCGACACCAAGTTCGCCTCTGCCCTGGTGAAGAACGACGCCATCCGCAACGTCGCCCTGCAGCGCATTCCGCTGAAGCGCGTCGCCGACCCGAGCGAAATGGCCGGCGCGGTACTCTACCTGGCCAGCGATGCGTCCAGCTACACCACCGGAGTGTCGCTAAACGTTGATGGCGGGTTCCTCTCCTGAGTGATCCTCGGACAGGAAAATGGGAGCCTTCAGGCTCCCTTTTTCATGGGACTGATTTTCTGATGGATATCGCTGCGATCAGCGGAGCGCCGCCCGCTCCATCCTGGGCTCCTCTGGCTCATCGCCAATCCTTCAGCGCCTCGACGGCCGACTGATTCAATGGCTCGGCCAGCAGGCCGGTGGGCGACAGGCTCACCGAGAAGACCGCTCCATCAGCCATCGGTAGATACGTCACCCGCTGGGCCTCAGGCAGGAACAGGAAAAAATCTTGCTGTGTGAGACGCAGCCAGCGCCACACATCCACTCCATAGGGACTCTCGGCCAGCGGGGCTCGGGAATGCTGCGCCAGGGCCTGTTGCTCGATCGCCAGGTACCGCCCCGACAGCCGCTCCAGGCGGTAGCCAGGCTGTAGCCCGAGCAAATCACCCAAGCCCTTCCATTTGAATAGCCGTGCATCGAGCTGCCAGAGATCGCCATCGAGCAGCACCTCCTGCTCACGCCCCCCCTCCAGCAGGGTGACCTGGAACCGCTGCGCCTCCAAGGCCTTGAAGCTCAGGGTCGCCAAAGGGCGATCCTGTGGCAACGCGTCATAACTCGATAGATCCCGCGCAACCAGTGCAACGAGCACCGCCAGAGCCAGGAATGCCAAGCCGCAGGTACCGCGCAACCACCCCAGGAACCAGCTGCGATCGAACAGGATCCGCCCAGCCGCCACTGCCACCAGCAATGCGAGCAGAGCCATTGCCCACGCCAGGCCGTCGTACTGCATCGAGCCCATTCCTTCTGCGAAAATTTGCCGGCATTATGCGCAACTCCCCCGACCGCAGCCACACGCTACGCGGCGCTCGTTGACATGGATCTCGTTCTCTATGCCTTTTCCTTTCGAGATGGCGGTCGATCCCGCTACCCTCGCAATTCTTGCAGCCGTTGCCTTTCTTGCGGGCTTCATCGACGCCATCGCCGGTGGCGGCGGCCTGCTCACCATCCCTGCCCTGCTGACTGCCGGCCTTCCGCCACACCTGGTGCTGGGCACCAACAAGCTGTGTGCCACTTTCGGTTCAGCGACTGCGAGCTACACCTTCTACCGACGCAAGCTCTTCACCCCAGCCAAATGGCGTAACGCACTGCTGGCCACGGCCGTGGGGGCGGCATTGGGCGCGATCATCGCGCACTGGCTGCCAGCCGCCTGGCTCAACCAGATGCTACCGGTGGTGGTGTTCGGCTGCGGCCTCTACCTGCTTTTCGGCAAGACGCCAGACGTCGCGCACAGCGAGCACGCACCGATCGCTCGTGGCCGACAATGGCCGCAGGGCTTGGGGCTCGGCTTCTATGATGGAGTTGCTGGCCCCGGTACTGGAGCCTTCTGGACCGTCAGCAGCCTGTTGCTCTATCCGCTCGACCTGGTGCGCGCCAGCGGTGTGGCACGCACCATGAACTTCGTCAGCAACGCGATGGCACTCGCGGTGTTCATTGCCGCAGGCCAGGTTGCCTGGGCGCTGGGGATCAGCATGGGCTTGGCGCTGATGGCGGGGGCATTTCTGGGCGCGCGCACGGCAATCCAGGGCGGCGCCAAGTTCATCCGCCCGGTGTTCATCCTGGTCGTACTGGCGCTGACCGCACGCTTAGTGTGGCAGCACTGGATCGGCTAGCCCCTTGCACCTTGCCACGTAGAGATCGATGAGGTAGCGGGCGATCGAGCGCGGCGCCGGCAAAGGCGGCAAGGCATGGACGGAAAACCATTGAGCATCTTCGATTTCGCCCGGCTGCGGGACGATCTCACCGCTGCGGTATTCGGCATGGAAGCCCAACATCAATGAATGCGGAAACGGCCAATTCTGACTGGCAATGTACTGGATGTTGCGAATTTCGACGCCAACTTCCTCCCGCACTTCCCTCGCGACACACGCCTCGACCGACTCCCCTGGCTCCACGAAGCCGGCCAGGGTGCTGTAGACCCCGGTAACGAAGCGTGGTGAACGAGCAAGCAACAGTTCGTCCCCCCGGCTGACCAGCACGATCATGCTCGGCGAGAGCCTCGGATAATGGTGGACGCCACATTCCGGACAATGCATCGCGCGCTCACGAGCGACAGGCTCCATCCGCACCCCGCAACTACCGCAGAAGCGATTCTGCAGCGCCCAGGTACCGATCTGGCTAGCGTATCCCAGCAGCCTGAACAGGTCGGCATCGCCCTGGAGCATGAACTGTCGGAGCCCTTGCCAATGACAGCCCGACACCTCGGCAGGGTAGGCCAGTTCCAGCAGGTAGATGGGGTCGCCGTCGAAGTGCCCGATTCCCTGCTCGCTGAGCACAGGAAGCTCCTGGCGCTTCAGCCACTCCCGAGGAAAGAGCACACCGTTGCTATCAGCAAGGAAGTTCTGGCGTGTGTGGGCCACGGCCCATCCACCCGACTGGGCCACATCGAGCAGCCCTGGTTGCCAACGTTCACTCGTCATTTCAGGCCGCCACCTTTAGACCAAGGGTCTGCACACTGTTGGCTGCGAGGTCGAGAACATCAGACTGGAACCCACGATGCATTGAGGCACCGCCTTCCATGTAGTACTCGAGGCTGGTCAAGGCATCGGCCAGCGCCTCTAGCATGGGTTCCGATGGCATTTGCGAAGTCTCCAGCATCTGGCCCTGAATATAGTCGGCGCAGGCGCCAACCAGTGCCGCCGCACGCTCCTGCCCAAGGAACCACAAGCCACCGCGCACCGCTTGCAGGCTCAGCGGCACGTTGGCCAGGTGCAGTCGCTCGCCATTGGACTCCAGATAGGAGGTGATGGCGCGCTTTGCCAGAGCCAAGCCCGCTTGCGCCTCATCCAATACGACAATTCTAGCCTCCGCCAATTGATGACTGGCGAAGCTGTCCACTTCACGGCCAGGCTCCGCGAGCTGCTGGCGAGATGGCCGTCGATCACCCTGTTCCAGATTGGCCACCGTGCTCTCGACGTAAAGCACGGCATCGGCCAGCTTCAGCAGGGCCGCGGGGTCGATAGGTTCGTCAGCACTCCAGAGCGCGACCATCGGTACTTGTGCCAGCAAGGCATTGCCTGGCGAATTGAGGCCAACCATGAGCAGTGTCTTGGCAAGCTTGCTCAGCTGCCCCTGAAGGCCGCCGTAGGACTCCGCAGCGGCCGTCCCCCGCTCGATCAGGTCAATCAGGTCCTTGACGCCGGCAAGCTCCTCTGAAATCGCAGTAGACAGCGAACGCATCACCGACTGGCCCGGCCCGGAGAGGTGCTGATACTCCTGGTCGAGTAGTTGATCGGTGAAGGGCAATGCAGGCATGCCGAAGACCTGGCGCACTTCCCTGGCTCGCCGACCGTTGCTATCAGCCAGCGCCACCAGATAGAGCAGCTCCTTTTGCAAGTTACGCGGCGCTTCGTACTGAGCATTGCCGAGCATCACCTTGAGCTCTCGGTCAAGCCGCGAGAACAGCTGCTTGCGGGGTTTGAGCGGCAACAGCTGCCCTTCGATCAGCGACTCGATCGCCGCAGCTCCAATCCAGCAAAGTCGTCCGCGGGAATCGTTGGCGAAAATTCGCTCGAGGCCGCCCAGCGCCCGCTCCATCAGTCGCAGAGCGGAAACGCTGGTCTCATTGCGAAGAAAGCCCAGTAGACCCTGCTGGAAGACATGGCGTAACCGACGCGCCAAGCCATCCCGATCAATGCCTTCCTTGAGCGACACCGCGCCTTCAGCCCCACGTGGCAGGTCGAGCCTGACACTGAAGAAATAGCTTTCAGGCAGCGGTGCCTGGCTGCCCGTCTTACGCAGCTCGTTGATAGCCGGCAAGAGGAGCTCCGGCATCTCCTGGCGATGCAGGTCAAGGTTTTCCAGGTATCGCCGCAATACGTACAGGGCACTACTGAGGGCGGACAGCTGATCGTCGCGCTCTTCCCCCGCGCCTGTCGGAATATCCGTAGCCTGGTCCAAAAGCTCCTGGGCCAGCAACTTGGCACCGGTCAGCTCAATCAGGTCAAGCGTGCCACGCACTTGATGCAAGGCCTCCACGGCCTGTTGCAGCAGGCTGCCATTCTGGCGTTCGGCTATGAAATGCTCGAGGCTCTGCTCGGCCTGCTCCATGGTGGCGAACAGCTCGTCGCGTACCAGGCCCAGTGATGTAACTCCAGTAACCATGCCTAGTGCGCCTCCCGCGCGGGTTTGCGGCAACGCATCAGTCAGCAAACTCGGGCATCTGCTTGCTCATGTGGGCCGCCATGGCGACGCGCAGATCAGCAGACTGCAGCATCGCGGCGTTCCAGGTAGCGACATACTCGAGCCCATCGTCGACCCGGTGATCGCGCATGTAGCGGATCATCTCCTTGGTCCCTCGCACGGCGATCGGTGACTTGGCGGCGATTTGCCGGGCAACGTCCAAAACGCCATCACGCAGTGCGGCAACGTCGGCGAACGTGCGATTGACCAGGCCTAGTCGCTGGGCTTCCTCGCCATCGATGGTCCGCCCTGTGTAGGCCAATTCGCGCATCATGCCGTCGCCAATGATACGCGGCAGGCGCTGCAGCGTACCCACGTCTGCCGCCATGCCAATGTCGATCTCCTTGATCGAGAACTGCGCATCGACCGTGGCGTAGCGCATGTCGCACGCGGAAATCAGGTCGATTGCCCCACCCAGGCAATACCCCTGGACAGCGGCGATGACTGGCTTGCTGCAATTGTCGACAGCGTTGAAAGAGGCTTGCAGCTCGAGGATCTTGCGCCGCAGGGTCCGCGCATTACGGCCGGCGTCCGGGCCCAGTTGGCTACCGACAGAGGCCAGGAGCATGAGGTCGATACCGGACGAAAAGTGCTTGCCGGCTCCAGACAATACCACCACGCGAACCTCATCGTTTTCTTCGATCCAGCAGAAGATATCGACGATCTCCGACCAGAAATCGGCGTTCATCGCATTGATCTTTTCCGGACGGTTGATCTCCACATGGGCGATCTTGTCTGCCAACTCTACGCGGAAGGCTTTGTAGTCGGACATGGGTATCCTCGGCGGGGCGCGATAGAAAAAAAGGGGAAAGCATGGAGCTCGGCAACTATAACAAGCGCTTGGTAAAAGTCGATGCCGACCACTGTGACGCAGGCCACGCCTCTCACTGACCAATCCACTTCGATTTCCCGGCTCAAACACTTGATCTACGGGGACCCTAACTGGCACCTTTCCGGCCCGCTACAACGACCATAACAATCAAGGACCCACCGATGCCCACCTCGCTCACCGCGGCTTTCGGCCACAACTTCCTGGGCCACTCACCTCGCTGGTACAAACTGACGATCATCGCGTTCCTGATGTTCAACCCGTTGGCGCTGTGGCTGATGGGGCCGGTGTTCTGCTCCTGGCTGCTGGTAGCCGAATTCATCTTCACCCTGGGCATGGCACTCAAGTGCTATCCCCTGTTGCCGGGCGGGCTGCTGGTAATCGAGGCCCTGCTGCTGGGCCTGGCGACGCCTGATGCCGTCTATGAGGAGCTCAAGCACAACTTCCCCGTGCTGCTCCTGCTGATGTTCATGGTGGCGGGCATCTACTTCATGAAGGACCTGCTGCTGCTACTGTTCTCGCGCCTGCTGCTGGGCGTGCATAGCAAAGCGCTGCTATCGCTGCTGTTCTGCATGCTGGCGGCATTCCTTTCTGCGTTCCTCGATGCCCTGACCGTCACCGCAGTGATCATCAGCGTCGCATTGGGCTTCTATGCTGTTTACCACCGAGTTGCCTCAGGCAAGGGTATGCGCGATGACCACAGCCATGACTCGGACCACGAAGTCACCCACCTGCATCGTGAAGACTTGGACAACTTCCGGGCCTTCCTCCGCAGCCTGTTGATGCACGCTGCGGTGGGCACCGCGTTAGGCGGGGTTTGCACCCTGGTGGGTGAACCACAGAACCTGTTGATCGGTCATGAAGCAGGCTGGCACTTCAAGGAGTTCTTCCTGCGCGTGGCCCCAGTCTCCATGCCGGTGCTGGTCGCCGGCCTGCTGACCTGCGTGCTGCTGGAGAAACTGCGCTGGTTCGGTTACGGCACCGAGTTGCCCGCCAGCGTGCGCCAGGTGTTGGCCGACTACGCCCACGAAGAGAATGCCCGGCGCACCCCGGCGCAGCGTACAGCGCTGCTGGTCCAGGCCGCCGCCGCGCTGATCCTGATCTTCGCCCTGGCCCTGCACGTCGCCGAGGTAGGGCTGATTGGCCTACTGGTGATCGTGCTGATCACCAGTCTCAACGGCATCTCCGATGAGCACCAGATCGGCCGTGCGTTTCAGGACGCCCTGCCCTTCACGGCGCTGCTGGTGGCGTTCTTCGCCGTGGTCGCAGTGATCCAGCAACAGCACCTGTTCACGCCCATTATCCAGGCCGTGCTGGCACTACCGACCGACCAACAACCCGGCATGCTGTTCATCGCCAACGGTTTGCTTTCGGCCATCAGCGACAACGTCTTCGTCGCCACCATCTACATCACCGAGGTGAAGCAGGCGCTTGAAGCGGGCAACATGACTCGGGAACATTTCGACACCCTGGCAATCGCCATCAACACCGGTACCAACCTGCCCAGCGTTGCAACACCGAACGGCCAGGCGGCCTTCCTGTTCCTGCTGACGTCATCAGTGGCCCCGCTGGTGCGCCTTTCCTACGGCCGTATGGTTTGGATGGCCCTGCCCTATACGCTGGTGATGGGTACACTCGGTTGGTGGGCGGTCAGCCATTGGCTCTGACGCCTGGTGTAGAGGGGAATGCCGCCCATCAGCAGCCCGGAGCTAGGCCCGTTCGCCGGCGCCTCGCTCCTATTGGTTCTGGCAAGCGATTCAGGGAGCAAGCCATCGCGCCTCGTCGCCATCGACACCCTCGGGCGGCCTACTCCTTTATGCAATCCACGCTATAGGAGCGTCCATCCTGGCTGTCCTGATAGTGCAGGCCGTGCACATCAGCATCAAAACCCGGGAAGCTCAGATCGAAGGTCCGGGCGAACTCCAGGTAGTCGATGATCGAGCGAGTCTGATCGGTGAATCGTTCCCCAGGCATGATCAGGGGGATGCCTGGTGGATAGGGCACTAGCATGACAGCAGCAATACGCCCTTGCAGGCGATCCAGCGGCACGGCCTCGACTTCGCCACGCACGAGTTTGTCATAGGCATCGGCAGGCTTCATCGCCAGCTCCGGCAGCGTGGTGTACATGCACTTAAGCGCCTTGGGCGTGGCATTGTCGCGGTAACAGGCGTGCAAGGCGTCACACAGGTCACGCAGCCCCATGTTGGCGTAGCGAGCCCCGTGGGCCGCGGCGATCGAGGGCAGCGCCTGGTTCAGGGGCTGGTTGGCGTCGTAGCCGCGCTTGAACTCCAGCAACTCGGTGAGCAACGTACTCCACTTGCCCTTGGTAACCCCCATGGAGAACAGCACCAGGAAGGAGTAGAGCCCGGTTTTCTCCACCACCAGCCCGCGCTCCCAGAGGAACTTGCTGACCACTGCGGCCGGGATGCCCTGCTCGTCGAGCTTACCGCCCGCGGTCAGCCCTGGCGTGACCAGCGTCACCTTGATCGGGTCCAGCAGGACATAGTCTTCCGCCACCTCGCCGAAGCCATGCCAATCCGCCTGCGGCTGCAGCAGCCAATCTTCGGTGGCGACCGCTTCAGCGCCATCGACCAGTGGCGGTTGCCAGATGTCGAACCACCACTCACCCGGCGCCAGGTTCTGCCGCACGTTGGCCAAAGCGCGGCGAAAACGCAGCGCTTCGTCGAATGTTTCCTGGATCAGCGAGCGGCCGGCTGGCCCCTCCATCATCGCCGAGGCCACATCCAGAGACGCGATGATGCCGTACTGGGGAGACGTGGAGATGTGCATCATGAACGCTTCATTGAAGCGGTGGCGGTCGAGCTGGCGATCGCCTCCATCCTGTACGTGGATCATCGACGCCTGGCTGAACGCCGCCAGTAACTTGTGCGTGGAATGGGTAGTGAATACCAGCGGAGCGCCTGGGCCACGGCTAGTGCACATGCCATAACGACCGGCATAGAACTCATGGAATGCAGCGTACGCATACCAGGCCTCGTCGAAGTGCAGCACTTCGACCCGGTCGGCCAGTGCCTGCTTGATCAGCTCGGCGTTGTAGCACAGGCCGTCATAGGTGGAGTTGGTCACCACGGCCAGCTTGATCTTCGGCTCGCGCCCCCTGGCCAGCGGACTGGCGTCGATCTTGGCCTGGATCGACTCGCGGCTGAATTCGCTCAGCGCAATGGGGCCGATGATGCCCAGCTCGTTGCGTTCGGGCGTCAGATAGAGCGGGATGGCCCCGGTCATAATAATGGAGTGGAGGATGGACTTGTGGCAGTTGCGATCCACCAGCACCAGGTCGTCCCGCCCCACCATGGAGTGCCAAACGATCTTGTTTGCCGTCGAGGTTCCATTGATCACGAAGAACGTGTGGTCTGCGCCGAAGTTGCGCGCGGCCCGCGCCTCCGCCTCTGCCAGTGGACCGGTATGGTCGAGCAGCGAGCCCAGCTCAGGCACCGAGACCGAAAGGTCCGAGCGCAGGGTGTTCTCCCCGAAGAACTGATGAAACGCCTGTCCCACGGGGCTTTTGCGGTAAGCCACGCCGCCGCCATGACCAGGCGTATGCCACGAGTAGTTGGACTGTGCAGTGTGTTCCACCAATGCCCGAAAAAACGGCGGTAACAGCCCCTCCAGATAGCCTCGGGCGGCACGGGCCACCTGACGGGCAAGGAAGGGCACGGTGTCTTCGTAGAGGTAGAGCAGCCCGCGCAATTGGTTGAGATCAGCCATGGCCTCGGCCGGAGCGTTCTCGATGGTCACCTGCTCACCGAGGGCGAAGATCGGTAGCTGTGGCGCGCGCACTCGCGCGACGCGGATGAGCTCCACCATATCCTGCAGCAGCCGCTGATTCTCCCCGGCCCCCTCGGCCGCCACCAGGATGCAGGCCAGTCCGTGGTGCGTGGAGGCGACGATGCGCCCTTCGGCGGAGCTGGCAGTGGAAAGTATGGTGAAGCCGTCCTGCTCGAGCTCACGGGCAATGCTGCGCACGCGCTCGCCCGCGACTGTGTCGGCCTTGATGTCGCGGTGGACGATTAGGACAGGGAACTTGAGTTCTTTGTACATTCTGATGCCCTGAGGATGGCGAGACTGCCCGCCGATGCCCTCAGGGTAGAAGCTACCAAGCGGGGGCGGAACCCCCGCTGCGTCAGGCTGTACGTAAAGGTCGCAATTCGGAAGCGACGACTCAGGACTCGCCGGACTCCATCTGCACCCACAGCGCTGGCGCGCCGGCAGACTTCTCGATAACGGAAAGGCGAGCGGCGTGAGCCGCCAGTTCATCCTCGTCAGCACGGATGACGCGGGTCCGGACACGTTCAGCAGCGAGCCTGCGAATCGGGCTGGCCTGCTGGCGGCCGGTACCGTCGTTATCGCTCCCCTCGCCCGCCAGCGACAGGTTGGTCTGGCCACCGGTCATCGCCAGGTAGACGTCGGCAAGGATCTCGGCGTCCAGCAATGCGCCGTGCAGGTCGCGGCCGGAGTTGTCTACGTCATATCGCTTGCACAGGGCATCGAGGCTATTGCGCTGGCCCGGATGACGTTCCCGGGCCATCAGCAAGGTGTCGAGTACCGAGCAGTACTCGTTGACGTCGCTGCGGTCACTTTGACCCAACAGGGCGAACTCGTTGTTGATGAAGCCGACGTCGAACGCCGCGTTATGGATGATCAGCTCGGCGCCCTTGATGAACTCGAAGAACTCATCGGCTACATCCTTGAAGCGCGGCTTGCCGACGAGGAACTCATTGGTGATGCCGTGCACTGCGATCGCGCCTTCATCCACCTCACGGTCAGGCTGCAGGTAGACATGGAAATGACGGCCGGTCAGACGGCGTCCCTCCAGTTCGACACAGCCGATCTCGATGACCCGGTGGCCATCGGTGACCGGCATGCCGGTGGTTTCGGTATCCAGTACTACTATCCTGTTAGTAGTGTTTTTGTAAACCGTCATCGCTTTCTCCCCTGTAAATGCGCGCCAGATCTTAACATGCCGGCCGAAAACCATCGCAATGACCGATGATCAGGTGTAAACAGCGCCAAGCCTTCTCTTCAAGTTCGTCAAAAAGTAAACGTGCCCAAGGCGACTGTAAGATGTGGGCAATTGGCGACTCGTACAAAATGCGCTTTAGTGACTGGTGATGATGTAGCGCTCAAATCTGCTTGTAGTCAGAAAATCAGCTAGCGAAGCTTAGCCAACTTGATGATGCCGAATGAGGCAGCTCTGACATACGGATGCCAGAGGCAGTTGCTCGCCTTAAGGGTAACTAGCTGAAACGCTGAAAAGTCAGGCCTCGATCTTATGTAGGATATTCGCAAGCCCATACAGCAACTAGGCCTATCCAGGAATTCGCCAAGGAACTCTGCCCAACCATAATCCCGAAATCCCGCGGAGCTCTCTATTTCCTTTATCACCTTGGCAGGTATCCAAGGATAATTCTCGTCTCTCGCAGTTTGGAGCCACATGGCAAACAACACATCAACATCAAATCTCCCGTTGAACAAGCCCACCATGTTCTAATCTCGGCTTTTCCAATCGAGCGTTTTTGGTGAATCCTTGATATTGAAAGAAAGTTCATTCAGCACGCTCGAGGCAAGCATGTAGTCGAGCGGTGTGCTTGCCATTCGATGATGACGGGGCAAGGCCAACGGTAGGACTCGGTCGATAAAGTGTTGCAGTAGAGGAAAACCTATCTTCAGAGCATGAAGCTCAAAAACCATCATCGTCAGCACTTTGTGCAAGCTTCTCCCAATATCGCCAGTGCTACTGCATTTATTTTCCGTCGCTTCTCGTAGTAGCCAGGTCAGGCAGGCCAATGCATCTAGATCGGCTATGAACTCCAGCTTTTTGAGGAGAGTTCGATTAACAGGCGTCCGCTCCATATACTTGAAGATACCGACCTGCTCTGCCCTAAAAAGAACGACCTGAAGCACCGCAGACAGCCGATTCAGGAACCCCTCTCCCTCCATGACTTTTTCATTGTCGAAATCAAGCACTTCCCAGAAAGGGTGATAGAAAATACGCATTGAACCTGGTGCGTTCTTCTCTACCATTTCCACGGTATGAGCCATTCCCTGTACAGCTCTCAGCACCTGCACATGGGCGCGAGTACGGCCGAATCGGAGGATCGAGATGCACGCGCAATGACCAATCAGCAATCGCGTCATTGGCGTAATGGAGCAGTACGGGCGATTCAAACCTTCAGGACGCCACCCTCATCGCCCTGTAATGCCTGCACCTTGGCCAGGCTCATGACCTCCACGACTAGCAACGTACCATTCATGCGACCGTTACCGCTGTCCAGGGTCGGCCCGCCCAGGCGCACCACCACCCGGTGCGGGTACCGGTTTCTTCCGGTACGGCGAAGGAGTCAAAACCCGCGTTGGTCCAGTCTCGCCGGATGCTCACGCTGATCGAATTCCTAAAGGAGCGCGCCAGCGATGCGCCAGCCTGGGACCGGCCTCTGCTAGAGCATGGGTGGGTGCGGGAGTAAAGCGGGGCTTGCGCAATTCCCAGGCCCTGGAAAGACAGAAGGCGCCACAGGGGGCGCCTTCTGTCTTTCCAGGGAATGCATACATCGTGATTGCCTGCCTCTACCTGCTCCGGGATCAGCCGATGCGTTCGGCACCGGTGCGGTCAGCGCCACCTTCGGCCACACGGAAGGCACCGGTGCGGTCAGAACCGCTTTCCGCCACATCGAAGACTTTGGTGCGGTCGGAGCCACCTTCGGCGACGCGGAAGGCGTTGGTGCGGTCGGAACCGCTTTCAGCCACATCGAAGGCTTTGGTGCGGTCGGAGCCACCTTCAGCGATGCGGAAAGCATTGGTGCGATCAGAACCGCCTTCGGCAACATTCAGGGACTCGGAGCGCTCGGCATCACTTTCGGCTGCGCGGTAGAGGCTGGTGTGGTCAGAGCCGCCCTCAGCGACGGTGAGCGCAAAAGTAGAGGCTGCCAGCTGGTAGCCTTGGGGCAGTGCCTCCACGGCGAAAGCGCTCGAGGCCAGGTTCATGCCACCAACGAGGGCGACAGCGATCAGGCCAATACGAGTCTTGGTCGAGAACTGGTTACGGGACATGGTGTTTCTCCGGATGCTGTGCGCGGCGGTGACGCGCAGGTCATGCCACAAGGGTGTTGGAACCCTGGAGCGAAGCGCCATGGCTGCCTTCGCTCGGGTGTGGCCATTTCGCCCTAATCATGTATCCGAGGCGTATCGGCCAGCAGGCGCATTTGTATGCCCGTTCCCGAACATCCGATCTGGATACATCGAGATACTTCAGCGCTCACCGCAACGACCAAGCCGCAGTGTGATTTCCCCGGCAGAACCAGCACCTGACAACTCGGCCAGCAGCCACGATGCGAGGCGTTATAGAAGCAGATCAGTTGCTGTTGAGAAGGCAAACGACATGGTCCCCTCCTCTACCCCCGCCACTCGTACCGGAAGAGGCTCATTCCTTGCCATGGCCCTAGGCAAAAAGAAGTCCGGTAGGGATTGACTCTGAACCGGTGATGGTGGCGCGGTTCAGCACCTCATCGTAGGGCAGTCCGGTGATCGCGGCAGCGCGCTGCAGGCCATTCTTGGTGGCGGCATTGAGATCCTCACCACTACCGATGAAGGTGATCGGTCCGTTGCGCTCGACTTCGTGCTGACCCCAGCGCGCCAATCTCGCACACCTTGCCACGCTGATCGCCGGTCATCGGGCGCACCATGGGCGGCAGATCATCGAGGTTGTGCAGCAGGATCGGACCGTCGAGCGTCAGGTGCTTGATGACCTCAACCGTCACCTCCGTTTCCCCCGATACATCCGTGGCGTGCCCAGCGATCTCGCCGTTGCCCTGCTGGGCGCGCATGTCACCCATGTACACCCCGGCGTCGCGCACGACCCAAGCATCTGACAGCGCTTTCGAGCTTCATGTGACCAAGCAGGAGTCGGACTGACTATGAGTCCTCGATCAAGGCTGAACGTCGCGTACCGAGCTATTTCTCACGGCCTCTGAGCAGGGCTGCATGCGACAGCTTCCAGCCTGCCGACTGAAAACAGCAGGTGTATTAGCACAGCCAGTGCGAAGGGGTATATCGACAAGGAAGGGGTGGATGGCTGATCCCTTCATAGCCCTTGCGGGACGCCTCGGGCATGGGAGCAATTTCGGGGCAATGCTGAGTTGAAGCCATCAGCGCTACTTCACTCCCAGCCTGGCACAGAGGACAACTGAGGGCGTGAATCCCAATCAGGCGGAGCCTGGCTGGCGGGGCACGTATTCCTTTGTATCTGGTTCTGCTCCGTGTCGACTCGCTTACAAATGTTTCCTGCTCTGGATACGTCGCGGATACATGGCTGCGGCGAAATGGCCACACCCGAACGAGGACAGTTCAGACGCCTCGATCAAGGGTCAAGAAGCCCCCCTGCGGCCTAGCCGCTACCCATTTCCGGAGAAAAACCATGTCCCGTATCCAGTTTCCGAACAAGACCCGCATTGGCCTGATCGCCGTCGCCCTCGTTGGTGGCATGAACCTGGCCACTTCCACCGCCTTCGCCGTCGAGGCGCTGCCCCAGGGTTACCTGCAGGCCGCCGCTGACAAGGCCGTCGAAGGCAAGTGTGGTGAAGGTAAGTGCGGTGCGGCCGAGGCCAGCGACAAGGCCAACAACGCCGAAGGCAAGTGCGGAGAAGGTAAGTGCGGTGCCGCCGAAGCCGGCGGCACCAAGGCTACTGAAGGCAAGTGTGGTGAAGGCAAATGCGGCGATGCCTCCTTTGCTCGCACCGACACCGACGATGACGGCCTGGTTTCCCGCAAGGAGCTGCTGACTGTGGCATCCAATGGCGAAGCGGAGTTCATCGCCATGGACACCAATAAGGATGGCTTCCTGTCCGAGGGCGAGGTCTACAAGTTCCGTAGCAACCAGTACACCTCCAACGGCAAGAAGGTCCCCACCGAGCTGTTCACCAAGATGAGCCAGGCCAAGCAGTAAAACCTGCCGCTTGCCTCGCCCTCCCTGTGTCGCGGGCCAGGGAGGGTATTACCGCCTCAGGAGAACACCGTGACCACTGCTGCTTTTCCCTCTGGTGCAGGACTTGGCCTGCGTCGCGCGCTATTGCCCGAACTGCTGTCGATGGATGTCAGTGCCGTGGACTTTCTGGAGTGCACGCCGGACAACTGGATCAACGTCGGGGGCCTCCAAGGTGATCGCCTGGCCCAGCTCGCCGAACGCTTCCCGATGGCCTGCCATGGTCTGTCGCTATCTCTCGGCGGACCGGCGCCGCTGGACCTCGAACTGCTGCGACGTACCCGCGAATTCCTCGACAACCGCAACGTGGCCTTCTTCAGCGAGCATCTGAGTTACTGCTCGGACGACGGCCAACTCTACAACCTGTTGCCGCTGCCCTTTACCGACGAGGCGGCGCGCCATGTCGCCTCGCGCATCCGCCAGGCTCAGGACGTCCTGGAGAGGCGCATCGCCGTGGAAAACATTTCCTACTACGCGGCGCCATACCAGGCGCTGCAAGAGATCGACTTCCTCCGCGCGGTAATGGCGGAGGCCGACTGCGATCTGTTGCTGGACGTCAACAATCTCTACGTCAACTCGATCAACCACGGTTACGACGCTGCTGCATACCTCGCTGCGTTGCCGGTGGAACGGGTGGTGTACATGCATGTGGCCGGTCATTACGACGAAGCGCCGGACCTGAAGATCGATACCCACGGGGCGACCGTCAAGGCTGATGTCTGGTCCCTGTTGGAACAGGCCTATCAGCGATTCGGTGCTCTGCCGACCCTGCTGGAGCGCGACTTCAATTTCCCGCCCCTGGCGGAACTGCTGGGCGAGGTGGAGCAGATCCGCGCACGGCAACATGCCGCCATTGCTTGGCCGGAGGTGCGCCGTGCATGAGGTCCTGCATGACCAGCTGCTGAGCATGGCGCGCTACGTGCGCGACCCGCAGAACAGTATGCCGCCCCCCGGTATCGAGACGCGGCGCCTGGCGGTGTACCGGCAACTGTTCTTCGGCAACATGGAGTCGCTGCTGTCTGGTGGTTTCCCGGTGATCCGCGCCAGCCTCGGCGCGGAAAAGTGGCGGACGCTGGTCGACACCTTCTACGCGCGGCACCGCTGCCAGACGCCCTTGTTCACCGAGATATCCGGGGAGTTTGTCGACTTTCTAGCGGAAGGCGGGGGCGGCAGCCTGGACCTGTCGCCCTGGGTGGTGGAGCTGGCCCATTACGAGTGGGTGGAAGCTGCACTGCTGCTGAACGACAGGCGTGAACCCGCCCATGATCCCGAGGGCGACCTGCTCGCAGGGGAGCCCTTACTGTCGAGCCTGGCCTGGCCGCTGGCATACCAGTGGCCGGTGACTGAAATCGGCCCCAACTACCTGCCGCAGGAAGCCCCCGAGCAGCCGACCCTAGTGCTGGCGCGCCGAGGCGCTGACAAGAAAGTGCATTTCTCCCGCCTGGCGCCCCTGGCCCATGCACTGTTGACGTCGTTACAGGAGCGTAGCTGCTCCGGCCGGCAGCACCTGAATGCCTTGGCCGAAGCCATTGGCGTCGAACCCGAATCGATCCTACCGCAAGGCCTGGCCCTGCTGGAAAACCTACGCGCCCAAGGCGTGGTGCTTGGCACCCGCGCCTGAAGCGAAACCCATTGCCGGCGCTGACCGGCTCTTATACCTAGTGGAGTTCAATGATGACTGCAATGCTGGAAAAGACCCTCTACACCGCCCAGACCCGGACCACCGGGGGCCGCGACGGCCAGGGTAAGTCCTCCGACGGTGAACTCGCCGTGCGCTTGAGCCCGCCGGGCTCAGGGCGACCGGGCACCAACCCGGAGCAGCTTCTGGGCGTGGGCTGGTCGGCCTGTTTCATCGGCGCCCTGCGCCGCGCCGGCCAGAGCCAGTCGATCCGCCTGCCGGAAGATGTGGCAGTGTCCGCTGACATCTCTCTGGGCAACACCGCTGACGGCGGCTTCGCCCTGGCGGCGAAACTGACTGTCGAGCTCCCTGGCCTGGCAGCCGACGACAAGGTCCGCCTGGTGGAAGCAGCACACCAGATCTGTCCGTATTCCAAGGCCACCCGGGGCAATATCGAAGTGACCTTCGACATTCCTTGATCCGCTATTGCTGACAAAAAGCCCGCGCACCTTTTCGAGGTGTGCGGGCTTTTACTTGGGTATTCCTCATAGCGATTACGTTACGTAGATGTCCTGTAAGCGGATTGCCACCAAGGCCAAAGAAATGTCCACTGCCAGGCAGGAGCGCTCACCGAGTGTCTACGAAATCAGAGGCGATTTAGTAGAGACCAAAAGCGGCAATCACAAAGTCCTAAAGGCCTGGAAAGAAAAATCCAGAGCTGCGAAGGTAGACAAGTGGCTACAGTAAAAGTAGCAAAGCGTTTTCATCCCTAGGGGCAGGGAAAACAGATCCGGCAGGCGCCCCGCTTCGCCCTGCGGAAATTGGGCCATACGGGAGTTCAAAATTACGAGAATGGCCGGAATGTAGCTCTTCCCTCCCCCGTCTCCTGCACATCCCGGGGCGCGGTTGCCAGGTATTCCTAAGTGGTGTTACTTGGGCAACCCGGCCAGCCGCAGTCCATCGGCAAACAGCGCAAGATCCTCCGCTCGTTGAATCGGCAACCAATCCTTCAGCCGCGATATACGCAAAGAGGGATCCAGCTCCTGCAGCCGCTGCATCGCCAGCTTCGCCTTGTCCATTCGACCGCTGTGCGCATGACTGGCCGCCAGCAGCGCAACAGCAGGCAGGAGACTGGGCAGATTCCCCAGCGCCTTGTCCGCCCAGTCTAAAGCGGAATCGAAGCGCCCGGCGAAGAAGTGCGCGATCGCCATCCCCACCTGCATCCTGAACATCTCCGGATCCAGCGGACTCAAGCGCATGGCATGGGTCAAGTTTTCGATTGCGGCGTCTGCTTCACCGCGCAGAGCCCGCAGGATACCGCCCAGGTACCAGGCCGGTGCGAGGTTGGGATTGAGCAGGCGTGCCCTGTCAAGCAGCGCGATACCGCCATCGAGGTCGCCAGCGAGATGGCCCAGTGCATGTCCGCCGCGGGTCAGCGCCACCGCGTCGTCGCGACCAAGCGCCACCGCCAGACGCGCGAGCCTCGTCCCCTCGGCGATCTCTAGCGTTCGGTCGCTCATCCAGCCATTCAACTTGCGCCAGAAGTGGCACCAGGCAGCCATGCCATAGGCCGAGGCAAACTCCGGATCGAGTTCAATGGCCTTGTAGAACAACAGCAGCGCCTCCTCGATGGCGTCCCGGGTGCCATTATTCAGTTTCGCGGTACCGCGCAGGTAATAGTCGTACGCGTCCAGGCTTTCCGTGGGTTTGCGCTTGGCGCGCTCGATTTCGACTCGTTCGAGCTGCGGCGCGATTGCGCCGACGACGCTTTCGGCGATCTGGTCCTGCAGGTCGAAGATGTCGTCAAGCAAGCCTTCGAAGCGCTCCGCCCAGATATGCGTACCGGTCGTCGCCTCGATCAGCTGCCCAGTGATGCGCACCTTGCTACCGGACTTGCGCACGCTGCCTTCCAGCACGTAGCGCACGCCGAGCTCCTGGCCGATATCCTTGACATCCACCGCCCTCCCCTTGTAGGTGAAGCTCGAATTGCGCGCGATGACGAACAACCAGCGGATACGCGACAGGGCGGCGATGATGTCCTCCACCACGCCGTCGGCGAAATAGTCCTGCTCCGGATCGCCGCTCAGGTTCTGGAAGGGCAAGACGGTAATGGAAGGCTTGTCCGGCAGGGCGAGCACGGATGGAGGCGTTTCCTTCGGGTCGACGAGCGCGAGTTCGTCGACGCCTGGCCCGTCGGACTGTGGCGCTTCGCCGATCTCGCCGACGAAGCGATATCCCTTGCGGGCGACCGTCCGAACAAGGCGCTGCTCTTCTCCGGTGTCGCCGACAGCCTTGCGCACCGCATTGATGTGGCTGGTGATCGTCGATTCCGAGACGATCCGGCCACTCCACACCGCCTTGAGCAACTCGTCTCTGCTGACGACGCGCTTGCGGTTCCTGACAAGATGCAATAACAGATCGAAGACCTGCGGCCCGACGGTCACGACTTGCCCGCGCAAGGTCAGTTCCCGGCGCCCCTGATCGAGCACATAGTCGCCAAACATGAATTGCAAAATCAGTATCCCCTGGACGAGCGCCTTCGGTTCCGTGTCCCCGACGGCTAGCGATTAGTGGCTGATCTTGATAATACGGCAGCGCGCGACTGGCAGGTCCTTCATCGACAAGGGGCAGTCGAACAGCTGTTTCATTGGACGAAAATCCAAGCTTCTCCGAAGGGTAATTCAAGGCCGGCACAAGGACTTCCCTGGAGCGCGAGCGCACTCTCCATCTACACCGACAGCAATGGTTGCCGTCGATAGAAGCGGAGAGAAACCATGAAGATCGTCGTCATCGGAGGCACCGGCCTCATCGGTTCGAAGCTTGTGAAGCACCTCCGCGAGCGCGGCCATGACGTGCTCGCGGCCTCGCCCAGCACGGGCGTGAACAGCATCACCCGCGAGGGCCTGGCCCAGGCGATGGATGGCACAGACATCGTCGTCGACGTGGCCAATGCGCCGGTGTGGGAGGACCAGGCCGTTCTCGACTTCTTTGAAACCTCCACCCGCAACCTGCTGGCGGCCGAAGCCGCCGCCGGCGTCCGCCACCACGTCGCCCTTTCGATCGTCGGCACTGAGCGCCTGCCCGACAGCGGCTACTTCCGGGCCAAGGTTGCGCAGGAAAACCTCATCAAGGCCTCCGGCATCCCCTACACCATCCTGCGTGCCACGCAGTTCTTCGAATTCGTCGGCGGCATTGCCGAATCCTTTGCCGTCGGCACGGAGCTGCATGTGTCGCCGGCGCTGATCCAGCCGATCGCGTCCGATGACGTAGCGGCAGTCCTCGCCGACGTCACCCTCGAAGCGCCGGCCAATGGCACCGTCGAAGTCGCCGGCCCCGAGGCTTTGCCTATCGACGAACTGATCCGCCGCTTCCTGCGCGGCACGCAGGACACCCGCAAGGTCGTGCCGGACGTACACGCCCGCTACTTCGGCGCCCTGCTCGACGATCAGTCGCTGACCCCCGGCAAGAACCCACGCCTCGGTGGGATCCATTTCGAGGACTGGCTCGCTCAGTCAGTGGCCCAGGCAGGGCGCTGAGGCTCACAAAGGCAAGTCGCCCCCAAGGGCAACTCAGGAAGGCGTAGACCCCATATAGGTCGCGCCTTCACAGCACATACACGCGTAGGAGAATGGTCATGTTCACAAAAGTCTTCCTGGCCGCTGCCTTTGCAGCACTCTCGATCACCACAGCGTCTGCCGGCGACCGGCCGCCGGGCAAGGTGACGGTGGTATTCGATCGCCCCATTCCGAACATTCCCGGCAAGAGCATGAGGGGCGTGCTCGTGGAGTACGGGCCCGGCGCCGGGTCACCGTCCCACACCCATCCGAAGTCGGCCTTCATCTATGCAACGGTCCTTGAGGGCGCCATTCGCAGCAGCGTCAACGGCTCCCCGGAAAAGGTCTACAAGGCCGGGGAAAACTTCGTCGAAGAGCCTGGCTCCTTTCACGGCGTAAGTGCGAACGCCAGTGACACGGAACCGGCACGCCTGCTGGCCGTGTTCGTCCTCGACAGCAACGAGAAGGAGCTCGTCACGCCCGCCAAGAAGTAACCGATCAACGGGCTGATGGGATCCCGACAGCTCCAGGCTCGGTCCGCCTGGGGCTGCTGGAGGTCAACGGAATTAAACAGGTAACGAGAAATGAATGCGCGTGAGCACAAGGTCGCCAGCACAACCGGCGAAAGCTCCAGGACCGGTGTCGCATCGTCGCGGCCAAACAGGAAAAAGGTGGTCGGCTTGCTGCTGCTTACAAGCGCCATCCTGGTCGTGATCGCCGGATCGATCATGGCGTTTTCCAGTGGCGCGAGGTCAACCGACAACGCCTACGTCCGTGGCGACGTCACCTCCCTCGCCGCCAAGGTCAGTGGCTATGTCACCGAGGTCGAAATCCAGGACAACCAGGCCGTCACGGCAGGTGATGTCCTGTTCCGCATTGACGATCGGGACTACCGGGCGCGGTTCGCGCAGGCAGTGGCCAACGTCAAGGTGGCCGAGGCGCGTCTGACCAATGTCGAGGCGGAGACCCAGCTTCAGCGGGCCCTGATTCGGCAGGCCGAAGCCCAGAAACGCTCGGCCGTGGCCGAGATGAACCTGGCGATCAAGACTCACGACCGCAGCCACAAGCTCATCCGCAGCAACGCGGTGAGCCAGGCCCTGGTCGACGAGAGCGATTCGGCGCGCTTCAGGTCCGAGGCGGCGGTATCGGCCGCTTCCGCAACGGTAGAGGCCCAGTATCAACGCATCGCTGTCCTCGTGGCGCAGCGAGAAGCTGCCATGGCCGCTGTGGCGCAGGCACAGGCAGCGCTCGAAGTCGCCCAGATCGATCTCGACAGCACCGTCGTGCGCGCCCCTGTCGATGGCGTCGTCGGCAACCGCCAAGTCCGCGTTGGCCGCTTCGTCACGCCAGGCGTTTCCCTGCTCGACATCGTCCCGGTCCAGGACGTGTGGGTGGTGGCGAACTTCAAGGAAACCCAGCTTGAATACATTCAGCCCGGCCAGAGCGTGCGCATCACCCTCGACGGCTACCCGGACGGGACGCTCGAAGGGGTAGTCGACAGCTTCGCACCCGGTAGCGGGTCGGCGTTCACGCTGCTCCCCACGGACAACGCCACCGGCAACTTCGTCCGTGTCGTGCAGCGCGTTCCGGTGAAAATCCGCTTCGTCAGCAATCCGCTGCCAGGCCGCATCGTGCCGGGCCTCTCCGCGCGGGTCGAAATCGAAGGGCGAAGCGGCTCATGACAACCGTTGCCACCATTTCGAGCCGCGTAGGAGCCCGGACCAGCATTGCTCTGCTGGTAGGCATCGTGCTTGCCACGCTGACGGAAGCCATTGCCAGCACCGTTCTCGCCCTGGGGCGCAGCGACATCATCGGCGACACCTACGCAACGCCGGATGAGTTCGCCTGGCTGGATGTCGGATACACCGCGCTGAAGCTCATGGGGTTCATGACCGCCCCCTGGCTGCTGAGCCGTTTCCCGCCGCGCAATGTGGTCATCGGCGCAACCCTGGTCATGGGTCTGTCATGCGGATTGGCCGCCATCACCGCCCGGTTGGACCTGCTGATCGCGCTTCGCATCATTCAGGGCTTGGCCGGCGGCAGCCTGCTGGTCGCAGGGCAGACGCTCATCTTCTTCGCCTATGCCCGGCACCAGCAGCCACTCCTGCAAGCTCTGTTCGCCATGGGCGCCGTCGTCGCATCCGCCACCTTCGCGCCGGCCCTGCAGGGCTGGTTGATCGACAGCCAGTCCTGGACCTGGATCTTCCTTAGCGCCGTCCCGCTTGCCCTGGCATCCGTCGGCCTTCTGCTCATTGCAGACACCCCGGAGCCCGCCAAGGCGCGGCGGCGGCCATTCGATTGGCTCGGCTCCACGTTGCTCGCCACCGTGATTCTCTGTTTCACCTACGTCCTGAGCCAGGGCAGCCGCTGGGACTGGTTCGAAGAGCCCCACATCGTCTGGCTGACCCTGACCGGCCTGGCCGCCCTGCTGGCCTTCCTCGGTCAACAAGTGCTCGCCAAGGGCCGAGGCCTGCTCGACTTCACCCTGTTCGAATCGGAAGACTTCACCTTCGCCTTCATCGTCAGTTTCGTGGCTGGTGCCGCCTTGTTCGGCAGCGCGTTCCTGATCCCCGCGTTCGCCCTGTCCGTTCTCGCGTTCACCCCTACCGATGCCGGCCTGTTGCTGTTGCCCAGCGGCGCGCTCTTCATCGGCGCGCTCCTGTTTGCCGCCTTTCTCATGCAGGCCCGGCGCGTTCCCCCAGTGGCCACCGTGCCCTTTGGCATCCTGATGATCATGGCGGCGATGTGGATGCTGTCCGGCTCCACCAACGAAAGCGATACGGCCGACATGATGTCGGCCATCCTGTTGCGTGGCCTGGGCCTTGGCTTCCTGTTCCTGTCGATCACCCTGATTGCATTCAGCAAACTCAACAGCCGAAACCTTGCCTCCGGCATTGGCCTGTTCAATACGGGCCGCCAACTGGGTGGTCTTATCGGCGTCGCGGCACTCCAGACACTGATCGAGCATCACGTCGTCGCCAATCGCGTGATACTCGGCGCCAACCTCACCGCCGGGGGGACGCCCGTCATCGAACGGCTGACGACCACCACAGCCATGCTCGCGGCGAAAGGGATGGATGCGGCGGCTGCCAGCCGCACAGCGATGAGCCTTCTGGGCCGGGGCGTGACAAGTCAGTCCACCGTGATCGCCTTTGACACCGCGTTCAACGCAGTCGCCCTGCTTTTCGTATTCGCCGCCCCTGTGTTGGTCGGCATCAAGATCGGGCTGTCGAAATACGCGAAACGCCGGGCTACGCGAGGGCGCGCGTGAGTCAGCATCTCTTGGGCGATGCATCGAATCGCGCCGCACGCCCTTAGTCGCGCACTTTGGCCACGATGAGGGTGGGTTCGCTACCGGACACACGCTTGACCCACTCTGCCGGCGGGCAGCCCACCAAACCGGTGAACACCCTGGAGAACGACGCCTGGGAGCTGTAACCGACCGCAGAAGCGATCACCTTGATCGGCACGCCGTCACGCAGCAGGTCCTGGGCGACCTTCATGCGCCACTGGGTGACGTAGCCCATTGGGGAGGTGCCCATGATCTCGGTGAAGTGCGCCGAGAACCTGGACCTGGACATGTTCGCCAGACGCGCCAGCTCCTCGACGCACCACGCGGCCTCAGGCTCGTCGTGGACTCGGCTGAGCACCGCTGCCAATCGTCTGTCCTGCAGGGCGAACAGCAAACCGCTGGAAATCCGCCCCTCCTCCACCGCACGCCTGACCAGCAGCACGAACAGGTATTCGAACAGCAGGTTCAAGGCTTTCGAGCGGCCCGGGGCCCGTCCCTGGAACTCGGTTACCAGCGAGCCCATCACCGGAGCCAGGGGCTCCAGCGTGTCGAGCGGAAACACCAGGGTTTCCTGTAGCCCGAGGTGCAACGGCCCAGGGGAGTTCCGTCCGAACAGGAAGGAGGCGCAAATCAGTTCCGCAGGCTGCTGCGAGCTGGACCGCAACTGGTATCGGCAACTGCTTGGACAGAACAGCACCGCAGGCTCGCTGATCGAGATCTTCGGCACCCCGGGCTGGACCATATCAATGCCACCCCGCTGGACGACATGGATGAACGCCATGTCCTCCGGCTTGTCCAGCACCAGCGTCCCTTCCACTGGCCCCGCGAAGAACAGCCGGCCCTGCAGGTTGGTGCGTTCGAAGAATTCGGAGAGAACATCCATAAAGGGACAACCCGCAAAAGATTTGGTACGTCCTGGCAAAAGCCCGATTCGACGCGGAATTAGGATTCAACCGTCGCCGATGGTAACCACGAGCCCTCCAGCCCGCCACGGCGAAAACGAATTCCCCTACCGCCGACCGGAGTCCCGTCATGAGCCGTGAGACCAGATCCATCTACACCGACCCCATTGAGCCTGCCTTGCCCGATCCGGGCATGCAGCTCGACCTTGCCAAGGCTGCACTGGTGGTCATCGACCCGCAGATCGACTTCCTCAGCCCCGAGGGCGTGAGCTGGAGTGTGTTCGGCAAGAGCATCACCGAGCACGATACCGTCAAGCACATTGGCCAACTCTTCGCTGCCGCTAAGGCAGCCGGTATCACCGTCGCCGTTTCCCCGCATTACTACTATCCGTGCGACCACGAGTGGCAGTTTGGCGGCCCGCTGGAGAAGGTCATGCACAGCATCTGCATGTTCGACCGCAAGGGACCGCTGACCCTCGAAGGCTTCGAGAACTCCGGTGCCGATTTCATGCCCGAGTACAAGCCGTACATCCTCGACGGCAAGACCATCATCGCCTCCCCGCACAAGGTCTATGGCCCGGAGACCAACGATCTGGCGCTGCAACTGCGCAAGCACGGTGTATCCCAGATCATCCTGGCCGGCATGGCGGCGAACCTGTGCGTGGAATCGCATCTGAGAGAACTGCTGGAGCAGGGCTTCGAAGTGGCCGTGGTGCGCGACGCGACTGCCGGACCCACGACGCCGGAAGGCGACGGTTACCTCGCCGCGCTGATCAACTACCGCTACATCGCCAATGCGCTGTGGACCACGGCGGAAACCCTGGAGCGCCTGAAAGGCCATTGAATGCCAATGCAGCAGGACCGCGCCGTCAGTGGCGCGGTCCTTCATCGAGAGCCTGTTCGCATGCGCAAGATTTCCTACCGCTATCGCCAACACGCCGCGGGCGTCATCCAATCAGCGATCACCTGCGCCGTGGCCGCAGCCATCGCCAGCCCGATGAACCTGCCCTTCGCCGCGCTGCTGTCGTACTGGATGAACAGCTGGCTGCTGTCCTGGCTCACCATGCTCCCCATCGTCGTGCTGGCCACCCCCTGGGTCAGGCGATTGACAGCCGTTCTCGTCCAGGACGAATTGCCGTGAAGCGGCTGGGGCGCTCGATCACCTCTGTTTTCGCAAACCCGTTCAAGCATTCTGATGGGCCGGCAGGGTGAATTGGACCACCGCACCTCGGAGCTGGTTGTCGCTTGCCCATAACCGGCCGCTGTGACTTTCGATGATGGAGCGGCAGATGGATAGACCCATGCCCAGGCCGGTGGGTTTGGTGGTATAGAACGGTGCGAAGACCTGCTCGGCCGACTCGGAAGCGAACCCCGGTCCCGAGTCGCTCACCGTTACCTGCACACAGCCGGTACTGTTCAGCGCTGTACTGATCCGCAGCTGCCGTTCCCCTTCGTCCACGCTATCCATGGCCTCCAGCGCATTGATGATCAGATTGAGCAGCACCTGTTGCAGCTCGACCCGGTCGCCCTCGATCAAGGGCAATGCACCCACCAGCTGCGTATGCACCTGAACGCCATGCTTGCTGGCCGGGCAATGGGTGAACTCGACCATCTCGCGGATGGCCTCGTTGATATCCACCGGTTCTTTCTGCTGGGGCGCCTTGCGGATCATTCCACGAATCCGACCCAGCACATCCGCCGCTCGGTTGGCGTCCCTGATGATGTTGCCTAGCACCTGCCCCACCTCCTCCAGGTTCGGTGGCTGGGCTCCCAACCAGCGCTGCGCAGCATGGGCGTTCGTGACGGTGGCGCCGATAGGCTGGTAGATTTCGTGGGCGATAGAGGCGGCGAGCTGCCCCATGGTGGCAACGCGGTTGGCGTGAGCCAGTTCCGTCTGCACTTCGCGATAACGCCGTTCGCTTTCACGCACCTTCGCTTCGGCTTGTTTCCGCTCGGTGAGATCGAGGACGAAGGCTACGCCCTCCTGGCGGCTGGCCTCAAAGGTGGCCACACCGACGATCACCGGCAGTCGACTTCCATCCTTGCGAACGTACTCCTTCTCAAAGGGCTGCGCCCAGCCGACCTTGACGGCGTCCTTCATGGCCTGCTCGGTGACCCCGAACAGCTCCACTGGTGTCAGGTCCCGCCAGCCGATACTGCCGAAAACCACGTCTTCCCTCCGATAACCCACCATGCGCAGGAACGCGTCATTGGCCTCGGTGATCTCGCCATCATTCCTCCAGAGAACGATGCCAATGATGTTGGAATCCATCAGGCGGCGGATCTTGGTTCCGCGTTCCACCACGTCGCGGTACAGGCGAGCGTTTTCCAAGGAAATCGCCGCCTGGGAGGCCACCAATTTCAACACGGCGGTCCGAGCTGTTGCGTACCCGCCTGGGCTGGCGCGGAGAGCTACGCGCAATCGGCGACGTGCTGCGTGACCAGTTGGCGCATATGCGCCGCTGCGGTTTCGATGCCTTCGCCGTGCGCGCCGACAAGTCGGTGGAGGACGCGCTCAAGGGGCTGGCGGGCTTGAGCGTGCTGTACGGCCGCTCGGCCATCGAACCGCGGCCACTGTTTCGCCGTGGGCGTCTCGACGCCGACGCCGAACCGACGTGATGCTGTGTGGTCTGTTCTGGCTGGTGCTGCTGCAACCTTTGGTGCCGAGCGGCGATTACAAACTCGTCTCGACCACATGTACTCAGACGATATAGCCGGAGACGCCATCCCACAGAAGCTTAAGGGCTGTCACCGCCAGCAGGCCATAACAGGCACGGTACAGCTGGCGCTGCTCCAGTCTTGCGTGAAGGCGCCAGCCAAGCCACACACCGCAAGGAATGGCGAGCGAGCAGATAGCCATCAGACTCAATACGTTGCCTGTAGGCCCGGCCACGAGCAGCCAGGGCACTGCCTTGAGCAGATTGCCCACGGTGAAGAACATGCTGGTGGTTCCGGCATAGACCTGCTTGCTCAGGCCGAGCGGCAGTAGGTACATCGCCAGCGGTGGCCCGCCGGAATGCGCGACCATGGTCGTGATGCCCGATGTGATGCCCGCGGTCACCGCCTTGGGCGATGAGCGCGGCTGTACCCCAACTTCACCACCGGCCTTGAACCAGAGTCCGACAAAAATCAGCGTGACTGCTGCCATCACTATGGCAATCGCGTGGTGATCCAGCATGCGGAAGAGCAGGTAGCCAAGGCCAATACCGACGACAAGCCCTGGCACCAGCAATTTCAGGTCTGGTTTTGACCAGGTCGAGGGTTTCCAGTAACGCAGGCCGTACAAGTCCATTGCAATGAACAACGGTGCGAGCAGGCCGCCAGCTGTGATGGGGTCCATCACCAGCGACAGAAGCGGGATGCCGATAATGGCAAAGCCACCACCAAATGCGCCCTTCATGAAACAGATCAGAAAGACGCCGGCGAACGTCACTAGGATCGTGCTGGTAGTCAGTTCCAGTTCCAAGGTCTGGTCCCCCTGTTCTGGTTGGCCTGAAGAGTACCCGGATGTGCATCCGGCCGCGGACAAAGGGCTGCGAGTGGGGCTGTGGTCATAATCCGCTTGCCTCCTGCATGGCCGAGGCAAGGGCTTCGCGGCCGGCGCTCACTGGATGCGTGATGCCTTGTCAGCAGTGCCAAGCTGCGCCGGAGGAGCTCGGGATCAAAGGGAATGCGGCCATAAATCTCGGAGTCCCCGGGCGCCACGAGAATACCCAGCGGATTGCCGCGGATGATTCGGCACAGCTGTGCTGGACGGCGCTCGGCAAAGTGCTCGGGAATGTACATCGGGGTTTCACTTCGGGCGGATGAGTACCCATAATCTCGATCACGACCTGCACAATAAAAAGTGCCAGTTTTGAGGTATTTCCATGGGCCAGTTTCCAGCCCAGCCAGATGCATCCTCCCGCGGTGCGCAACGCCGCATCTATGCCAAGCTACGCGCACAGATAGAGGACGGCACGCTTGCAGCGGGTACGAAACTCGTTTCAACACGAGCAATGGCGGCCGAGCTCGGCGTGTCGCGAACCACGGTGACGGCAGCTTATGAGCAACTAGCTGCCGAGGGATTTGTCACGACATCGACGGGGAAAACCGCCAGGGTAACGGACGGGATGATTAGCCTGTCTGGGCGTGCTCACGCGGGCTCGGCGCAGGTGGATCTGCCGCCTGCGCTATCCCTGTATGGGCAACGCGTTGCCGCTCTGAAGCCTTACAGCATGGCGTCTCCGCTTGCGCGTATCGACTTCAAGTACGGTTCGGTTGCCTCGCGTGACTTTCCCACCCTGGGCTGGCAGCGCGCCTATCGAGCCGAACTGGTCAAGCGCGGGCTGAGCCTCTATTACGGTCAGCCCGAAGGTGAAGGGCGATTGCGCAGCGCAATCCAAAGCTATCTGCGCCGCGCGCGAGGTCTGGAGTGCGATACGGAACAGATTCTCGTCGTGCATGGCTCGCAGCAGGGACTCGACCTGTGTGCTCGGCTTCTGCTGAACCCGGGAGACGCATTCGTCTTCGAGGAGCCGGGCTATCGCATGGCCAGATATTGCTTCGAGGCAACGGGCGCGACCGCGTTGCCAACACCTGTCGACGCATCCGGGTTGGATACCAGCGGTCTACCAGAAGATGATCGCGTGCGGTTGGCCTATGTGACGCCGTCTCACCAGTTCCCGATGGGCGCGGTGCTTTCCATCGCGCGCCGCCACGAACTGCTGGAATGGGCAAGTCGGCAGCGCGCGTGGATCATTGAGGATGATTACGGCGGCGAGTTTCGCTACGGCCAGCACCCTATCGATGCACTGCAATCCATGGACACGGATGCTCGCGTCATCTATGTCGGAACGTTCTCCAAGGCACTTTCGCCTCAGCTTCGACTGGGTTACCTGGTCCTACCGCATCAGTTGGTTCCCGTTTTCAGGGAAGCCAAGCGGTTGACGGATCGTCACTCGCCGAGTTGGGAGCAAAACGTGCTCGCTTCATTGATCGAAAACGGTACCTATGAGCGCCACGTTCGTCGCCTGCGCCGGGAGAACGAACGGCGGCGGAAAGCGCTGCTAGAGGCCGCTGAACAGCATCTGGCGGGGCACGGCCACCTGGTCGGCATGGCCGCGGGACTGCATGGCGTGCTGCTGTTGCCGGCCCTTCGCGCCCAGGATGAGCACAAGTTGCAGGCGGACTCGCTCGCACGCGGAGTCGGCGTCTACCCACTCTCGCCGCTGTTTGCCTGCCCCGCATCGGCAGCCAACGAACGACCGGCAGGGCTAATTTTGGGCTATGCAGGCCTGACGACGCAGGAGATTCAAGAGGGAATTCATGTCCTCGCTGAAGTGATTCAGGACCTTGTCGAAGGGCTTCGATAAGTTTCTCGCCTCATGCAGGCTCCTGCGCGCCGTGGATTCAAGCTGGCGGCGGATCAACCCACGTCCTACAGCGGCTCCAGGCTGGATGACCCATCTGGCGGCGAGGCTGGCTCAAGAATGGCGCCGCACTGCCAGAGCCTGTCAGTCATCCCCATTGATGGCCACCCGAGTCCCCTTCCCCACCTTTTGTAGCTCCGTAGGCCTCCTCCACCCTGGGCATTCAATTAAATGACGATCGGCATATATACAACTCAATAAAATTATGACCATCATATCTCAGGCGCTCAGTAATCCGCCCTTGGCCGCTCCAGAGGACCGCATCATGAATTACACCCAGCTTGCCCTACTTGCCTTGATCCCCTTGGCCATAAGCGGCTGCAACAGTCAGGCTGAAACCGTGATATCAGCCCCCCAAGCACGCACGGTGCTTGCGGCCGAGGTGCGGTCGGCTGCCCAGCAGAGCGCGCTGTATACCGGCGTGGTGGCGGCCCGCACCACCAGCGACCTGGGCTTTCGTGTCGGCGGCAAGGTGATCGCCCGCAAGGTGGACCCGGGCACCCGCGTCAAGCAAGGTGACGTGCTACTGGTGCTGGACAACACCGACTTCGAGCTGGCCCTGCGCACGGCGCGCAACCGGGTGACCGCCACCGCAGCCGAGCTACGCCAGGCCCGTGACGATGAAGCCCGCTATCGTCGCCTGACCGGAACTGGAGCGGTCTCTCGGCAGATCTATGATCAGGCCAACACTCGTCTGCGGGTGGCCCAGGCCGAGCACGCCGCCGCCACCTCGGAAGCGGCTCAGGTGGAAAATCGCAGAACGTACTCCACCCTCAAGGCCGACGGAGACGGCGTGATCACCGATGTACGGGTGGACCGCGGCCAGGTGGTCGCCGAAGGCCAGATCGTCGCCAGCCTCGCCCACGACGGTGCCCGCGAGGCGGTGATCGATATTCCGGAAACCCAGCGCCCCCTGGCCAACCATCCGGCCCGAGCCTATCCCTACGGCGCCTCGGGCGTCGCTGTGCCCGCCACCCTGCGCGAACTTTCTGCCGCAGCGGACAACACCACCCGCACTTTCCGCGCCCGTTACACCCTGGGGGACGAATCTCCGGCCCTGGCTATCGGCTCCACCATCACCCTGCGCCTCGATGGCACGAGCCAGCAGCAGTTGATGCGTGTCCCGCTAGGTGCCCTGCATGACAAGGGCCAAGGCACCGGCGTCTGGGTCATCGGTAACGACGGCAAGGTCGATCTGCGCTCCGTCAACGTGGTGCGCCTGGAGCAGGAAGAAGCGGTACTGCAGGGTGGCGTGCAACCGGGCGAACGCATAGTCGCCCTCGGTGCCAACCTGCTCAGCCCCGGCGACAGTGTGCGTGAACTGCCAGCACCATCCCTGGCCCTGGAGCACTGAGATGAGCCGCTTCAACCTCTCCGCCTTCGCGGTGCGCAACCGGGCAATCACCCTGTTCCTGATCCTTGCCACGCTGGCCGCCGGAGCCATCGCCTTTAGCAAGCTGGGGCGCGCCGAAGATCCGTCCTTCACGGTCAAGACCATGACCATCACCGCCGCATGGCCGGGCGCCACCGCGCGAGAAATGCAGGAGCAGGTGGCCGACCGCCTGGAAAAGCGTCTGCAGGAGCTGGACCTCTACGATCGGGTGGAGACCATAGCCCAGCCCGGCTTTGTCTCCATGAAACTGCAATACCAGGACTCCACCCGCCCGGCTGACATCCAGGCACTTTTCTACCAGACCCGCAAGAAGCTCTCCGACGAGGCCAAGCGCCTGCCCCGTGGCGTCATCGGGCCGTTCTTCAATGACGAATACTCCGACGTCTATTTCGCCCTCTACGCTCTGGAAGCCGGGCAAATGCCCCACCGCCAGCTGGTGCAGATGGCGGAGGATCTGCGCCAGGGCATGCTGCGCCTGCCCGGCGTGAAGAAGGTCAACATTCTCGGCGAACAGTCCCAACGCATCTTCGTCGAGTTCTCCTACGAGCGCCTGGCCACCCTAGGCCTCAAGCCGGAACAGATTTTCGAAGCCCTGGGCAAGCAGAACGGTGTGGCCCCGGCTGGATTCGTCGAAACCAGCGGGCCGCGCGCCTACATCCGCCTCGACGGTGCCTTCGACAGCCTGAAGCTGATCGAGAATGTGCCGATCAATGCGGGCGGCAAACTGCTGCGCATCGCCGACGTCGCCACGGTGCAGCGCGGTTACGAAGACCCACCGACCTACCGCATTCGCCACCAGGGTGAACCCGCGCTGATGCTCGGCGTGATCATGGAACCGCACTTCAACGGCCTGGAACTGGACAAGTCACTGCAAGCTGAAGAGGACCGCATCCACGCCGAATTGCCGCTGGGTGTGATGTTCGACAAGGTCTCCGACCAGGCCGAGAAGATCCGCATCGCGGTGAACGAGTTCATGCTCAAGTTCTTCGTCGCCCTCGGCGTGGTGATGCTGATCAGCCTGCTGGCCCTGGGGTTCCGCGTTGGTCTGGTGGTGGCCGCCGCCGTGCCGCTGACGCTATCCATCGTCTTTGTGGTCATGCTGATGAGCGGCCGCGAGTTCGACCGCATCACCCTGGGCGCGCTGATCCTGTCCCTCGGCCTGCTGGTGGACGACGCCATCATCGCCATCGAAATGATGGTGGTGAAACTGGAAGAAGGCCTCGACCGCATCCAAGCCGCCACCTTTGCCTGGACGTCAACAGCCGCGCCCATGCTTACCGGCACCCTGGTGACCGTGATCGGCTTCCTGCCGGTGGGCTTCGCCAAATCCGGAGCCGGGGAATACGCCGGCAACATCTTCTGGATCGTCGGCTTCGCCCTGCTCGCCTCCTGGGTAGTGGCGGTATTTTTCACGCCCTACCTGGGGGTGAAGATGCTGCCGAAGATCCAGCCGGTGGCTGGCGGTCATGATGCGCTCTACGCCACTCGTCTTTACCAGCGCCTGCGCGCCCTGATCACCTGGTGCGTAAACCACCGTAAGACGGTTACCGCCTTGGTGGTGGCGGCCTACGTCGTCAGCGGCCTCGGCATGGGGGCCGTGAAGAAACAGTTCTTCCCCAACTCCGACCGTTCCGAGCTGCTGGTGGAGGTCTACATGCCGCCGGGCAGCGCCTTCAAAGCCACCGAAAGCGTGGTCGCCCAGGTGGAGAAGGCACTGCTGGAGGAGCCCCAGACGAAACTGGTGGACGCCTACGTGGGCGGCGGCGCGCCGCGCTTCTTCCTCTCCTTGAACCCCGAGCTGCCGGACCCGGCCTTCGCCAAGATCATCGTGCAGACGGCGGACTCCAAGTCCCGCGACGCCCTGCGCGAGCGCATGCAGGCACGCATCGCCGCCGGTGAATTTCCTTCCGCGCGAGTGCGAGTCACCCAACTGGTGTTCGGCCCGCCGGTGCCCTTCCCGGTAGTGTTCCGCGTGTCCGGCCCGAATCTGGAGCAACTGAGGCAAATCAGTGAGGACGTACGCCAAGTTGTAGCCGCCAACCCTATGACCCGCGACACCTTCGTCGACTGGGGCGAGCGTGTCAGCTCCTATCGCCTGGTGCTGGACCAGGATCGCCTGCGCTTGCTCGGTTTCACCCCCGATGAGGTGAAGAGCCAGCTCAACGCCCTGCTCACCGGCAACCCGGTGACCGAAGTTCGCGAAGGTACCCGCACCGTGGCGGTGATGGTGCGAGCGCAGAATGCCCAGCGGGAGAATCTCGGCGGCATCGAGGGCCTGACCATCACCAACGCCGCCGGCGTTTCGATTCCGCTGGAGCAGGTCGGCCGCTTCCAGCCGGTGATGGAGGAACCGATCCTCAAGCGCCGCGACCGCGACCTGACCTTCGAGGTGCGCGCCGACATCATCAAAGGCACCCAGCCGCCGGATGTGGAAAAGGCCGTGTACGCCGACCTGCAACCGCTGATCGCCAAGCTGCCGATTGGCTACCGGGTGGCTATCGGCGGGCCGGTGGAAGAAAGCGCCAAGGCCAACAAGGCCCTCGCGGTCCTGTTCCCGGTGATGATCCTGCTGACCCTGGTGGTGATCATGTTCCAGGTGCGTTCCTTCGCCCTGATGTTCATGGTCTTCGCCACCGCACCGCTTGGCCTGATCGGCGCGGTTCCCGTGCTGCTGCTGTTCAATCAGCCCTTCGGGTTCAACGCCATCCTGGCGCTGATTGGCATTGGCGGCATCCTGATGCGCAACACCCTGATCTTCACCGACCAGATCGAGCAAGAGCAGGCCCACGGCCGCCCCCTGCGCGAGGCGATCATCGAAGCCACGGTGCGCCGTGCCCGGCCGGTGCTGCTCACTGCCCTGGCCGCCGCACTGGCATTCATCCCACTGACGTTCTCGGTGTTCTGGTCGTCCCTGGCCTTTGTGCTGATCGGAGGAGTACTGGTGGGCACGGTGCTAACTCTGTTGTTTCTACCGGCACTCTGCGCGCTGGTGTTGGGCATCAACCGCGGGGCCAAGGCCAGCACCGGGCCTGACTGGGAGAAGCTAAGCGCGCAGCAGCAGGCGCCTCTGGAAACGCACTAACGTGCGTAACGCCGCACCGCCCGGGCCTGGCGTGGGGCTCCGAGGCATTGCGGCGGCCGGACGCTCGAGCTGGTGAACAACCTTACCGTCTGTGCAGCCCCTGGTGGTTACTACCGAGGCACTGCTGCCTCATAGCTGGACACGCTGCACTATGCCCCGCAGGGTTAAGCTGCTGGAGGAACTGGCCGAAACCCGGGGCGAGTCTAGACAAGAGTCCCGCCGGATCATTCGTAGCGCAGGTCGCTGATGTCGATGGATACCAGCAGTTGCGCCTCGATGGCACGGCCTTGTTCGTCACGTCGATAGGCCCACCGTTTGCCGGGCAGGCGCAGGCCCTGGGCTTCGATGTAGTCATACATGTACTAGGCAGCGGGCAAGCCTGCGCTGACATCGACCTGATAGTCGTGGCGACGCAGCAGGAAATCCGCCCCGAAGTAGAAGTCCTGCACCGTACAGTGGGTCGCCACGCTGACCGGGAAGTGCACCCGCAGCCTGCGCCAGTGCTGGCCGCCCTCCTCCCACGGTGCCAACTCCTCAACCCTGACACCCGGCAGGGTGAACAGGAACGACATGGTCAGGTAGGACCAGAGCGCATAACCATTGAAGTAGGCCCGGTTAAGCGGGTCCCAGGGGGGTGGTTTCCCCGTGGCCATCGAATGACACCCTCGGGTCCGCGCGTTCGGCCACCACGTGCCCGCTGGTGGTTTCGATGGCGATGCGCCCGGGCGAGTATACGGTGCGCTTGTCCGGCGCCCCGAAGGGCATGACCGACGCGCGCCGCTAATGCAGCCAGACACTCATTTCCCGCGGCGCGCTGTCCTGGGTCAGCCCCTTCATGCCCCACAAGGATCCGCCGGTCACGATACTGACGTGCACCGCGCTGAAGTTGTTCCAACGCTCCAGGCCGCCGTGGGCGGTCAACACTTGCGCCAACAATTCGCAGTTCGCATCACTCATGGCGGCAGTCCTCTGTACCCAACTCTGGAGGTTAGTTATAGGCCGCGCCCGCCAGCGGCGGCTCAGTGGGCGACCAGCGAGCGGTCCTGAGGGTCGCCGCTGGCTCCAGCTTCGGCCGACTTCGGTGAAAACTTCTTGCTGCTCAATGGAGTCGTCTGGAAACAAACACCGCTGGAATTGCGGTGGTTCTCGGTGGCGGCGTTGCTGTGCACGGCAACGCCAGCCAGCGAAAAGACGATAGACGTCAGCAGGCTCTTCAGGGTCTTCATCGAATGGCTTCCGCTCGGGTTGTGGGCATCATTCCGGACCACCTTCAGTCATCTCGGCTGCCAAGGGTGGACGGACTAAGTCTCGAAGGACCAGATGTCTCACGTGTGTTGGCCTGCGGCCGATTTGCATGCGAATGTGTACACAGGCGCAGAGGTACGGAAGGTTACAAACCGAGCTAGGCACCCCTTCACCCCGTCACGCCACGGGCATCCCGCCGCACGGCCTGGGGTGGCACGCCGAAGCCACGGAGGAAAGCCTCCCGCATGTGGCGGCGGTCGCGAAACCCGGTTTCCCTGGCGACCACGTCCAAGGAGTGGCGGCTTTGTTCGATCATCAGCCGCGCCGCTTCCAAGCGCAGCCCCTCGATGGCTTTGGCCGGGGAATGACCGGTTTCGTTGGTGAATACGCGGGTGAACTGACGCGGGCTCAGGTGCACGACTTCTGCCAGCTCCTCGACGCTGAGCGAGCGACTCAGGTGGTTGCGCGCATAGTTCAGCGCGTTCTGAATGCGGTCGGACTTGGGTGCCAGGTCGAGCATCTCCGAATGCTGGGACTGCCCGCCGAAGCGCCGCTGGTGCATCACCAGCTTGCGGGCGACCGAGCGGGCCGCATCCGCGCCCAGGTCCTTCTCCACCATGCCGAGGGCGAGGTCGAGCCCTGCGGTCATGCCGGCGGAGGTCCAGATGGGCCCGTCGATGAGGTAGATGCGGTCGTCCTCGACTTCGATGTCCGGATAACGCTTGCGCATTTCATGGGCAAAGGCCCAATGGGTCGTCGCACGGCGCCCGGCCAACAGGCCCGCCTCGGCCAGCACGAAGCCCCCGGTGCAGACGCCCACCGTACGCCGTGCCTGGCTGCCGGCCTGACGCACGAAGTCGAGGGTAGCCTCCGGAGTCGGCGCTGCCAGCGGGTCATTGACCCCGATGACCATCCAGGTGTCCGCCAGGCGGGGCGCGTCCAATGGGCGCGTCTCGACGGCCAGCCCCAGTGAGGAGCGCACCAGTCCGCCAGCCGGAGAGAAGTTCTCGATGCTGTAGAAGGGTTCCTTCGCGGCGAGGTTGGCGTACTCGAATACGGTCTGGGTGGCCAACGAAAGCACCTGGAAACCATCCATCAGCAGGTAGCCGATTCGATGCATGTGCGCCTCCGAGGATGACCTAAAACATAACTCTAAATGTCATTTAAGACATAGTAAAAGCGCCGCACTCTGCTCTCCAGTCCCACCCCACCCTGGAGAAACGACATGACCCACTCCCATCCCGGTACCGCACTCATCACGGGCGCCTCGTCCGGCATCGGTGCGATCTACGCCGACCGTCTGGCTCGCCGTGGCCACGACTTGATCCTGGTCGCCCGCAATCGTGAGCGCCTCAATGCGCTGGCCAAGCGCCTGAGCGACGAAACCGGAAGAAACATTGAGGTTGTGGTTGCCGACCTTGCCAACAAGGCTGATCTGGCACGGGTCGAAGACATTCTTCGCAAGGATTCCAGCATCACGACGCTGGTGAACAACGCCGGCGTCGGTGCGACCCATCACTTGCTGGAGTCGAACGTCGACGAGCTGGAGAACCTGCTCACCCTCAACGTGAACGTGCTGATGCGCCTGACCTACGCGGCCGCGCCGGGCTTCGTCGCCCAAGGTGGCGGCACCATCATCAACATCGCCTCGATCGTCGCCATCGCGCCGGAGAAACTAAATGGCGTGTATGGGGGTTCCAAGGCCTTCGTCCTCGCCTTCAGCCAGTCCCTACACAAGGAACTGCACGACCTAAACGTCAGGGTCCAGGCCGTACTGCCCGGCGCAACCGCGACCGACTTCTGGGCTGCGGCCGGCACACCTGTGGAGTACTTGCCCAGCGCCATCGTCATGCAGGCGGATGCCATGGTGGATGCTGCACTGGCCGGCTTCGACCAGGGCGAGTTCGTCACCATTCCCGCCCTCCCGCACATCGCGGATCTTGAGGCTTATGAAGCTGCGCGGCAGAAGCTGATGCCGTACCTGTCCTTGAACGCCCCAGCCGCACGCTATTCCAAGTGAGTACCAGCGCGTCTCAGCCGATACCGCAACAGATGCAGGAGCGAGCAGCGCTCGCTCCTGCATACGGCCTATTAGGTGGCACTGACGTCCTTCTCCGCTGCGTCCCGCTCCTGCAGCAGCTTCTGGATGATCGCTTCCTGCTCCTTATAGTCGCCTTCACCGATGTGCAGGTGACGAACCCGGCCGTTGGCATCGACGAAGTAATGCGCCGGCCAGTACTGGTTGGTGAAGGCATTCCAGATGCGGTATTGATTGTCGATCGCCACCGGATGCTTGACCCCCAGGCGGACGGTCGCTTCGCGCACGCTGTCGATGACCCGCTCGAAGGGGTATTCGGGCGTGTGCACGCCGATCACCACCAGCCCCTTGTCCGCGTAGCGCTGCGCCCATTGGTTCACGTAAGGCAGGCTATTCCTGCAATTGATGCAGTCGAAGGTCCAGAAGTCCACCAGCACCACCTTGCCACGCAGCTGCTCGTTGCTCAGCGACGGGGAGTTGAGCCACTGGTTGGCGCCCTCCAGCGATGGCATCGAGCCCAGGTCAGGCAGTTGTCCAACTCCCTCGGCACGGGCGTTGTTCACCAGCTTATCCATCAGCACCGGAACACCGTCGATCACCTTGCGCTCCAATTCGGCCGCGAGGCGGGAGTCACTAACGCCGGCCAGGCGATCTGTGATACCGGTGGCGATGCCGACGACCGCCAGCAAGGCCAGGGCGCCGGTACCGCGGCGCAGCCATTCCACCGCACGCAGCGACAGCTTGGCTCGCTGATACGCCCTACGCCCGAGGAAAATCAGTACGCCCATCGCCACGGCGCTGCCAAGGCCAAAGCAGAGCAACAGCAGGCTGGTGGAGGCGCTGGCACCGTTGAGCATCGCCCCGGACAATATCAGGCCCAGGATGGGGCCGGCACAGGGCGCCCACAGCAGGCCGGCAGCAAACCCCATCAGCCAGGCCGAGAGCGCCGGAGGCAGGCGGCGCGCCTCGCCGTGCAGACGATCCCCCAACCACAGCCAGGGGCGCGACACCCAGATGCCAAAACGACTGGACAGCAGGGCCAGCGCCGAAACGGCCAGCAGCACCAAGGCGAGGTTACGCCCCCACTCGCTGGCATGGATCACCCACTCGCTGGGAACCACCGCCAGGCTCGCCAACACGGCAAAACCCGAGGCCAGGCCGGCCAGGGTCAGCAAGGGCGACCAAGCCGGCCCTCCGGCACGGGAGAACAACAGGGGCAGGACAGGAAGGACGCAGGGACTGAACAGCGTCAGCACCCCGCCAAGAAAGGCGACAATATACATGGGCACCTCATTGAAGAGCGGGCCCCAAAGGCCCTGGGCATTCGACCCACGCCGTCACGACGCGGGAAGGCATGTGGTGGCTCAATTTTGGTTGGCGCAGGTGTCGGCAAGCTTGCGATACGCCAGGCTGCGCAACTGGCCGTTGGAGTCCAGGTACTCCATGCGCGCATCGACCACCTGGCACAGGATGGAGGCCTCTTCGTGAACCCCCACCACTTTCCTGATATCCAGGTGCATACCGTAGTGGTAACGCTCGGGCGCGACGCTTTCAGCGGCCTGAACCACAGGACTTGCAAAGTTGTAGGTGGTTGCCAGCAGGCAGGCGGCGCCCAGGGACAGGATTTTCATGACGTTTCTCACCAATGGGAAATAGGACGGATGCACCACTGCATCCGTTGGGTGCCTATTCCACCGGTGGGAGGTATCGCCGATATGTCCGCAGCTGCCCGCCATTACCCGACCAGGTATCTCCAGGCGATCCTGATACAGAGGGATACTTTCAGGCCACTGTGCAATCGCAGGTATCAACGGGGCGCTGGATACACTGCAATACAAAAGGCAGCGGGCAAGCACCGCGTTGACCGATACATTAAGCCGCGCATTCATCAGAAAGAGGTATGTCCATGGACCATGTCGATCACATCCTTATCGTCGACGACGACCGGGAAATCCGTGAGCTTGCCGGCAACTATCTAAAGAAGAACGGCCTGCGCGTGAGCCTGGCCGCCGATGGCCGGCAGATGCGCGCCTTCCTCGAAGGCAACGCGGTGGACCTGATCGTGCTCGACATCATGATGCCCGGCGACGACGGCCTGAAGCTGTGCCGCGAGCTACGAGTGGGCAAGCATAAGGCCACGCCGGTGCTGATGCTCACCGCGCGCAACGAGGAGACCGACCGAATCGTCGGCCTGGAGATGGGCGCCGACGACTACCTGACTAAGCCCTTCTCCGCCCGCGAGCTGCTGGCGCGGATCAACGCCGTGCTGCGGCGCAGCCGCATGCTGCCGCCCAACCTGCAGATCAGCGAGAGCAGCCGGCTGATCGGCTTCGGCAACTGGCGCCTGGACACCACTGCCCGGCACCTGCTGGACGAGGCCGATACGGTGGTCGCTCTGAGCGGCGCCGAGTATCGCCTGCTGCGCGTCTTTCTCGACCATCCGCAGCGGGTGCTCAGCCGCGAGCAGCTACTCAACCTCACTCAGGGTCGCGAGGCGGACGTGTTCGACCGCTCCATCGACCTGCTGGTGAGTCGCCTGCGCCAACGACTGCAGGACGACGCCCGCGAATCAGCCTATATCAAGACGGTCCGCAGCGAAGGCTATGTCTTCTCGCTGCCCGTGCAGCTGATCGAGCCGACGACATGATGTCCCTGCTCCGCTGGCCGAGCACGCTGGCCACACGTCTGGCGCTGATCTTCCTGACCGGGCTGGTACTGGCCTATGGGTTGTCCTTCGCCTCGCAGTTCTACGAGCGCTACCAGACCGGTCGCGACGTGATGCTCGGCAACCTGGAGCATGACGTCAGCACTGCCGTGGCCCTGATCGACCGCTTGCCGGCGGATGAGCGCGCTACCTGGCTGTCGTTACTGGCGCGGCGCAACTATCGGTACCGACTCGACGAAGGGCTACCAGGCGTCCCCATGGACATGGACCAGCCCTATATGGCGGCGGTTTCCATAGAGCGGGCCATCGGCGAGCGCTATCGCCTGCGCTTCGAGAACATTCCCGCCCCTACGCCCCACTTCCAGGTGCACCTGATACTGAGCGACGGCAAGCCACTGACAGTGGACGTCACCCCCGGCCCGATTCCCGTGGCGCAGTGGCTACCGGTAGTGCTGATCCTGCAACTGGTGGTGCTGCTCGTCTGTACCTGGCTGGCGGTACGCATGGCCATCCGCCCGCTGACTCGCCTGGCCCACGCTGTCGACCACCTTGACCCAGACGCTTCAGGCCCGGTACTGGACGAACGCGGACCTCAGGAGGTCGCCTACGCCGCCCGCGCCGTCAACGAGTTGCAGGGGCGCATCGGCGCCTACCTGAAGGAGCGCATGCAGCTGCTTGCGGCGATTTCCCACGACCTGCAGACCCCCATCACCCGCATGAAGCTTCGCGTCGAACAGATGGAAACTTCAGTTGAGCGCGACCGACTGTGGAGTGACTTGAACGAAATGCAGCATCTGGTGCGCGAAGGCGTGGCATACGCCCGCAGCATGGACGGCGCCAGCGAAACCCTGTGCCGTATCGACCTCGACTCCTTCCTCGACAGCCTGGTCTGCGACTACCAGGACAGCGGCCAGGCGGTGAGCCTTTCCGGCTCCAGCGGCCTGCTGCTGGAAACCCGCCCCCATGCGTTGCGGCGCGTACTCAGCAATCTGGTGGACAACGCCCTCAAATACGGCGGAGGCGCTCGGGTGGACGTACAACGGGATGTACAGGGCAAGGTTCGGGTGCAGGTGCTGGACGAGGGGCCAGGCATAGCCGAAGAAGAGCTGCAGGAGGTGTTCAAACCCTTCTACCGGGTGGAGAGCTCGCGCAACCGCAGCACCGGCGGCACCGGCCTAGGACTGGCCATCGCCCTGCAGCTGAGCCAGGCGCTGGGAGCCCGCCTGATCCTGCGCAACCGCGAGCACGGCGGCCTGTGCGCCGAACTGGAACTCAATGTAACGGGCTGAGGCGACGATACAGAGCGATACAGGACAGCCCCCGGCAGACACATCCGGGACACGCCGGCCGGCGAGCATGACACGGACAGCGCGGTGGCATTCCGCCGACCGCGCCCCGTTTCCAGGAGTTCGCCCATGAATCTGCCCGTTGCACCCGCCAGCCTGCATGGCTGGCGCCTGTTCAACCTGCTAGCGCTGCTCGTGCTCGTCGCCACCGCGCTGGCCTTGCTCTGGCAGCCACAGCTGGTGGAGGCGCTGCGCAGCGCCATCCGCGTCACCGCCCGTACCTCCTTCGCCCTGTTCCTGATCGCTTTCCTCGCCTCGTCGCTGGCCATCCTGCTGCCCAGCCCGACGACCCGTGCGCTGCTGCGCGAGCGACGCTTCTTCGGCCTGGCCTTCGCCTTCTCCCACCTGATCCACGGCGTGCTGATCCTGACCTACGGGAAGCTGTTTCCCGAGGTGTTCTGGACCGGACGCTCGGTGGCCGCCAACATCCCCGGCTCGGTGGGCTACCTGTTCATCCTGCTGCTCAGCCTCACCTCCTTCCCCAGCGCCATGAAGGCCCTCGGCGGCCGCGGCTGGAAGGCCCTGCACAGCAGCGGCAGCTGGGTACTGGCGGCGATCTTCTGCCTGTCGTTTTACAAGCGTATCCCGATGAGTCCCTGGTATGTGCTGGGCTTCGCCCTGATCTTCTCCGCCATCGTGCTCAAGCTCACCGCCAAGCTGGCCCAGCGCCTGCGCCGCAATGCCCAGTCGGCCCGCGCGCCGCTCGCCACCGCCCGCTGATTCGAGGTCACCATGCACTACCCTGCACTCGCCCCACTGAAAAACGCCTTCACCCACCTCAATCGCCTCGGCACCTGGAGCGCCGACTTGCCCCTGCGCCTGTTCCTGGCCTGGGAATTCTTCGAGTCCGGTCTGGAGAAATGGAACGGCCAGAACTGGTTCGTCGATATCCAGTCCGCCTTCCCCTTCCCCTTCAACGTGCTTCCGGCCGACCTCAGCTGGCAGATGTCCATGTGGGCCGAACTGATTGCCCCCTTGCTCCTGCTGCTGGGCCTCGGCACCCGATTCGCAACCTTCGTACTTATGGGGCTGACTGTGGTCGCCATCTCCGCCGTGCACTGGCCGGAACACTGGTCGACCCTGTCGGAACTCGCCCAGGGCTACACCATCAGCGACAAAGGCTACGGCAACTACAAACTGCCCCTGATCTACTTGATCGCAGCCATGCCCTTACTGCTCAACGGCTCCGGGCGCTTCAGCCTCGACCACCTGTTGTTCCGCCGCAAAGCCTGATTTGGCTGCAGCACAAAGCCCACATATCCGGGTGGATACGTGGGCTTTTTTGTGGGGGACGTGCTCGTACCCACTTGACCAACCAATTGCATCAGATTTGACCAACAGGCAGGCGCCCATAGGTGAGCAATACAGCTTCGTGAAATGTCTGCTTGCGGCAGATTCTGTTGAAAATGGCGGTTTTGTGGTGGCCAGCCGGCCAGGTGCGCCAGCATCAAAAAACTGGCTGCGACCTCGGTCGACCGGCTGGGCCTGTCAACCAAGGTCGCTATGGCCATAAAAGCCAATGTGGCGGTCATCGAAACGCTCAATGCGCAAAATGACGGGTTGGAGCGACACCTGCTGCACAGTAGCCAGTTGCGCGCCGAATTTGCCTTGTTGAAGTCGATGCCCGCTGCGTGGCCAGCGCCCACTATTCGAATGGTAAGAAAAAGAGCGAAGGCAACACCAAGAATGGCAACGTCTATCTGATCTGGGCCTTCATGAAGCGGCAAACTATGCCCGACGCTTCAGTGACGACCCGAGCGGACGCCCCGGCGAGAACAACGCCCGAGTCGTGAAAGACAATCAGGCCACCAAGCTACTCGAAGGGATGAAGTTCGACGGCCCGGTCGGTACGCAGGAAGGATTTCGACTCAGACCCCGATTTCGCCTATCGAGGACGACTCGGAGAAGCATGTAAACGAAAGCTTGAAAAAACAGCCTTTCGTTTACATTTTTTCCTGAAAAATGGGTGACACCTACCGGCAACCTCAGGCCAGGCGCCACGTCTAGTCTTTTACAGACCTGACGAGTGGGTAGAAATCTGCGACGTAACGCATGTTCAGAGCCCATGAATAATGTTGCCCGCTGTACCGCAGCGAAATTTATCGAGCGTTCAACTCGCTGACACCCCGGTTGGCCAACTGGTCGGCACGCTCGTTGCCCGAGTGGCCAGTATGGCCGCGCACCCATTGCCAACGCACTTGGTGACGGTTCACCTGCTCGTCCAGCAGTTGCCAGAGGTCAGCATTCTTGACCGGCTGCTTGGCGGCCGTCTTCCAGCCGCGCTTCTTCCAGTTGGGCATCCACTCGGTGATGCCCTGCATTACATACTGGGAGTCGGTGATCAGCTTCACCTCGCATGAGCGCTTCAGCGCCGCCAGCCCTTGGATAGCCGCCATCAGCTCCATCCGGTTGTTGGTGGTTTCACGTTCACCACCCCATAGCTCCCGCTCGGCGCCCTTGTAGACCAGCAATGCCCCCCATCCACCGGGACCGGGATTGCCCTTGCAGGCACCGTCGGTGTAGATCTCGACCAGTTCGCTCACTTATGCCTCGTGTTTGGAATCGCACCGGCTGACTTTCGCCACCGGCATCGGCACCAGCTTGCCCATCGGCTCGCGCCGGGCCTGACGCAGCGGACGCAAGCCGACCACCAGCTTACGCGCCACTAATAGATAGAAGCCTGCGCCGAAGCCCTTTCCGGCGGCGCCCCAACGCTCCATTCCAGCCAGTCGGGCTTGCCAGGCGGCTGAAGCGAGCGGCGGACGATAGCACCCGAAGCGGCGTTTCTCCAGCGCAAAGCCCAGCAGGTTGAGCCAGTCGCTTACACGCAGCGGCGAGATGCAGCGGGCCTGACGCAATGCATCGTGGGCGAAGAAATGCCTCACACCCCAGGCACTCCAGGGATTGACCCCGACGATTACCAGATGCCCGCCCGGTCGCACGCTGCGCGCAGCCTCGCGTAGCAGGCCGTGGGGCGACAGGCAGAAGTCGAGGCCGTGTTGCAGTACCACCACATCGGCGGCATGTTCGCTGAGCGGCCAGGCATTCTCTTCGCAGGCGATCTCGACACCTGGCAAAGGCGCCCCCAGATGAACGCTGCGCTGGATCTGTTTTGCGCCCGGCGGCAATTCCGCCCGCGGACCGTAATGCACCAGGTAGCCACCGAAGTATCGCGCCAACTCATCTTCGAGCAGGCGTTGCTCTTCGAACAGCATCATTCCGCCCAACGGACCGGACAGCCAGTCGCGGGCATCTCCTATGAGCTCCAGCCAGTTGGCATCGGCCTGAGCAAATGCTTTCTCGGTCATGGCAATCTCCTGCGTTAGAGCCCTAAGATGCGCCAATGCTTCCCGATTGGCGACACCCGACATGATACAAATCGATGCTCTTCCCGCTTTTTCCGACAATTATCTGTGGTTGCTGCAGGATGACGAAACCCGCCGCTGCGCCGTGGTCGACCCGGGCGACGCCGCGCCTGTACTCGCCTGGCTGAACGCCCATCCGGGCTGGCAGCTCAGCGACATCCTCGTTACCCATCACCACGCCGACCACATCGGCGGGGTCGCACGGCTGAAGGCAGCCTGCAGCGCCCGAGTCATTGGCCCAGCACGGGAAAACATCCCCGCCCGCGATCAGGCCCTCTCGGATGGTGACCACGTCAAGGTGCTCGGGCTGGACTTCCAGGTACTCGAGGTGCCAGGCCACACGCTGGGTCATATCGCCTACTTTCACGCCGACGCGACCACGCCACTACTTTTCTGCGGCGACACCCTGTTTGCAGCGGGTTGTGGCCGCCTCTTCGAGGGGTCGCCCGAGCAGATGCACCATTCCCTTAGCCGCCTCGCGGCACTGCCCGGCGAGACGCAGGTCTACTGCACCCACGAATACACCTTGAGCAACCTGCGCTTCGCCAAGGCCGTCGAGCCGGGCAACGAGGCGACGGCCAAGCGCTTTACCGATGTGCAGCGCCTGCGCGAGGCAGGCGGCATCAGCCTGCCATCATCCATAGCACTGGAACGGGAAACCAACCCGTTCTTGCGAGCTAGCGAAACATCCGTTAAACAAATGGCCGACGAGCGGGCTGGCAAGAAAAACCGCACGCCCACCGAGGTTTTCGCGACGTTGCGTGCCTGGAAGGATCAATTCTGAGCTTATCCGGGGAAGATGCCGACTGGTGAAAACTTGACCAGCCTCAGGTCGGTTTCTAGAATCGCCCGACCTTTTCCCCCGGATACCCCCCTCAGCCAATGTTGTCTTCGCCGATCCGAATCTTCGACCTGGATGCATTGGCACGAGCCGCACGAGCCCTCGTGGTGGTCTTTGCAGCCATCCTCGCCGGCTGCCAAAGCACGGGGCAGAGGGACGAGGACCAGGGCGTGGACACCGACCCAGCCTTAGCCATGAGCCAACAGCCTCAGTGGCTGGAAGACGCAGTAGAAGAGCGCGCACCCCAGGATATCTGGGAGCGCATGCGCACCGGTTTCAAATTGCAGGATGAGATCGGCGTCAACCCGCGCGTAGAGCGCCAGCGCCTCTCGTTCGTCAGCAATCCGTCCTTCATCGAACGTGCAAGCTCGCGCGGCAGCCTCTATATCCACTACGTCGTGGAGCGGCTGGAAGAGCGCGACATGCCCCTTGAGCTCGCGCTGCTGCCTGTGATCGAAAGCGCATACAACCCCTTTGCCTATTCCCGCGCCCACGCTGTGGGCATCTGGCAATTCATCCCATCCACCGGCCGCCACTTTAATCTGCGCCAGACGAACTGGTACGACGGCCGCCGTGACATCACCGCCTCCACTAATGCCGCACTCAACTACCTGAGCCGGTTGCACGACATGTTCAATGGCGACTGGCTGCTAGCGCTGGCTGCTTACAACGCAGGTGAAGGCACTGTCAGCCGCGCGATGGAGCGCAACCAGAAGCTGGGCCTGCCTACCGACTACTGGAACCTGCCGTTGCCGCAGGAAACCCAGGACTACGTGCCCAAGCTACTCGCCCTGTCCCAATTGGTGATGGCGCCCGAAGCCTACGGCGTGAACCTCAGCCCCATCGCCAACGAGCCCTACTTCGAAGTGGTCGAGGTCAAGCAGCAGCGTCTTGACCTGTCTCGCGTCGCCGCCATGGTGGACGTCGACGAAGACGAGATGTACCAACTCAACCCGGCCTTCAAGAAGCGCATCACCATGGACGGCCCCCAGCACCTGCTGGTGCCGACGGACAAGGCTGAGCTGCTGACAGCCAACCTGGCAATGATGAAGCCCGTTGAACTGGTGGACTGGCAGAAATACCGCGTACGGAACGGCGACAGTCTGCATGGCATCGCCAACCGCTACCACGTGACCGTCAAGACCCTTAAGGACATCAATGGCCTGTCCGGCAACCGCCTGCGCGTGGGCCAGCAGCTGAGCATTCCGGTCGAGCCGGGCTTCAAGCCTCAGCAACCGCTGTTCCAGAATGTCGCTAGCAATCAAGCCCCAGCGAGGGCGCAGAGTCACAAGGTAAAGAGCGGCGAAAGCCTGTGGCAGATCGCCAAGCAGTACAAGGTCAACGTCAAAGATCTGAAGCGCTGGAACTCGCTCTCCGGCAACAGCGTCAAGGCCGGCCAGACCCTCGCCCTGCAGGGCAGTGCCACCACCTCCGTCACCCGCAGCAAGAAAGCAAACAGTCGCGATGCGGTGACCTACTACAAGGTCAAGCGAGGCGATTCACTGTACCTGATCGCCAAGCGTTTCAATGTTGAAATGGAACACCTGCAGCGCTGGAACCCCCGCAGTGGCAGCCTCAAGCCTGGTCAAACGCTTACCCTTTACCTGCGCTAACCCTTCAATACCATCGCTTTCTGGCAGCGCCTTGCCAATTTCGCGAAGCGTTGGAAGACCACGAACCTCTCGTGATTGAGTGCACGCCCTGGATATCCCGGCGTAGATCACTTCCGATCCCGCGCCGCGCTTGCCCGCCAGCAATAGGGCCAGGAAGAACATCCTCCGCCCCAGCCAATCGCGCACTGGTTGCGTTACCAGGTCGTTCAGCGACTAGCTGGCGGACACGCCCATCCAAAGTGTTTCAAGCGTCCGTATCACGTAATTGAGCAGATTCGGCTGCTCAGGCACCGCAGCCAGCGTAGCCCCATTTAATCAACGAGCAATTCCCTCCCCCACAACCTGGCGCACCTTGAGACAACTGCGCTGGTCGTTCAGCACGCATCATCATGCGTATCAAGCCGCTACCCTGGCTAAGGCCGTTGAGCAACGCTTCCAGTACCAGATTGATGTCCGCACGCTGCAAAACCAGCCACTAGGCCCTGCAAGATCTACCTGCTCGTTGGGCTGCAGCAAGCGCTGCCTGGCGCAGCTCGCGGTGCAAGCGGATCTGTTCGGGATCGGTATGGGGAATCAGGTCGCCGAGCCTGCTCGCCCCTAAGGTGGCTGACTGTCAGGTCGATCAGTCTGACATCGACGAGCCCGATCAATACGATGGCCCGCGAGATGGTCCTGATGGGTTCCTGGGAAGGGTTGCAATGCACGCTGTTGGCAACGCGCAGGACCTTGGACGTCAACGTTGCATCAGGGATGCAGGACGTCAGCCAATTGCTGCACAGATGATTTATCCATCTGCGCCAACTGGTGAAGATCGTGCACCATAGCGACCTACGTGGGGAGTCTCGCCTGATTGAGAGGCTCGCCCCACGACTGCAAACCATGGCGGCATTCACCCAAGTTGGGCATTCCTGTACATGGGGCTCAAGTCGGGGGCCTGAATGACGGTCACTCCTTGGCGGAGAAGCCCTTTTTCCTGCTTATACAAGCTGTTACTGTACCTTTCAGCCGTCATAGCTGATATCTGACGCATGTGACGAACGAAACAATTCTGCAGGCCCTTGCGATCGCCCGAGGCCCATTGCCGCGAGGCCAGCGCCCAAATGCCCGACAAGTTAGCCATGGATCGGACACTCGCCTGATGCGTCGTCTCCTCACCCTGCTCATCGGCCTCCTGGCGCAGCCCTGTTTCGCCACCATTGTCGAAAGCCACGGCTACGCCCAATTCGGCTCGCTCAAGTACCCTGCCAACTTCAGCCACTTCAGCTGGGTCAATCCCGACGCGCCGAAAAAAGGTACGTTACGTGTCATGGCGTTCGGGACTTTCGATACGCTCAACCCCTATACCTTCAAGGGCACAAGCCCAGTCGCAACGCCCAACTTCGCCCAATACGGCGTAACGGAGCTCAACGAGCCGCTCATGGTCGGTACAGGGCAATACGACCCGTCAGGCGACGAGCCTGCGTCCAGCTACGGCTTGATTGCCCAAAGCGTCGAATACAGCGAGGACCGCAGTTGGGTGGTTTTCAATCTGCGCGAAGAGGCCCGCTTTCATGATGGCCAGCCAATCACCGCCTACGACGTGGCATTCTCGTACCGCACGCTGGTCAAGGACGGTCACCCCCAGTACCGCACTAGCCTCAAGGAAGTGAAGCGGGTCGATATCCTCAACCGTCACCGCATCCGCTTCGTCCTCAAGCGCGCCGGCAACCCGCTGCTGATCCTGCGCCTCGGCGAGTTGCCGGTGTTGCCGCAGCATTACTGGAAAGGCCGGGACTTCAAACGCACCAGCTATGAGCCCCCCCTGGGCAGCGGGCCGTATCGGCTCACCGAGGTCAGGCCTGGCCGCGGGCTGGTGTTCGAGCGCGTCAAGGACTGGTGGGGCGAAAAGCTTCCAGTGAACAGGGGCAAGTACAACTTTGACCGCGTGGAGGTGGAGTTCTATCGCGACAGCAATGTCGCGTTCGAGGCCTTCAAGGCGGGAGAATTCGACTTCTATATCGAACACCAGGCGAAAAACTGGGCTAACGGCTATCGGTTCCCAGCGATCGCCCGAGGTGACGTGATCCGCGCGGAAATCCCCCACCAGATTCCCACGCAGACGCAGGCGCTGTTCATGAACTCACGCCGCGCCGCATTCCACGACCGGAGGGTCCGCGAGGCCATGGGCCTCATGTTCGATTTCGAGTGGACCAATCGCACCTTGTTCAACAATGCCTATATCCGTGCCGCCAGCTACTACCCGAACAGCGAATTCCACGCCGCCGGAAAGCCGGAAGGCCACGAATGGCTGTTGCTTTCGCCGTATCGCAAGCAACTTCCAGAGGCCTTGTTCAAGCAGCCTTTCAATGTCCCGACAACGGAAGGCCGCGGCATCCCGCGGGAAACCTTGCGCCGCGCTCTGGGTCTGTTGGGAGACGCAGGCTGGAAGCTCTCGGGTCAACGCCTGCTGAACGCCAATGGACAACCACTGCGCTTCGAGATTTTGCTGGTCAACCCGAACCTTGAACGTATCCTCCAACCGTATCGCGAGAACCTGGCCAGCATCGGCATCGACGTCAGCCTGCGCACCGTCGATCGCGCCCAGTACAAGCAGCGCCTGGACCAATTCGACTACGACATGATTCTGATGACGCTGCCTCAATCCTTGAGCCCTGGCCTGGAGCAAACACTTTACTTCCATTCCAGCCAGGTCGACGTGAAAGGAAGCAAGAACTATGCAGGGGTCGCCAACCCGGTAGTCGACGCAATGATCGACAAGCTGCTCGGCGCCCAGAGCCGCGACGAGCAGGTGGCAGCCGCGCGGGCGTTAGACCGCGTCCTGCTCTGGGAGCATTACAGCATTCCCAACTGGTACATCAACTATCACCGCCTGGCGTACCGTAACCGGTTCGCCTTCGTCGCCACGCCGCCCTATACCCTGGGCCTGCGCGCCTGGTGGCTGAAGCCTTCGGAGAACGCCCGATGAACATGACGCTGCGCAACCGCTGCCTGAAAGGCTTTGGCGCCCTGCTCCTGGCCTTCGCCGGCCTAGCAGCCGCCGAGCCCAAGCATGCGATAACACTGTATGACGAGCCTGCCAAGTATCCACCAAATTTCACCCATTTCTCCTGGGTCAACCCGGATGCTCCCAAGGGCGGCGGACTACGCCTGGCAGGTCTCAACGGTTTCGACAGCCTCAACCCTTTCATCCCCAAGGGCAATTCAGCAGACCAGTTGGGGCTGATCTACGACAGCCTGACCTTCCACTCGCCTGACGAACCCTTCACCGAATACGGCCTGCTCGCCGAACAGATCGAGAAAGCGCCGGACAACAGCTTCGTGCGCTTCTATCTGAACCCCAAGGCACGCTTTCACGACGGCAAACCAGTCACGGCCGAAGACGTGGTCTTCACCTTCAATATCCTGACCGAAAAGGGCGATCCGATGTATCGCCACTACTATGCCGATGTCTCCAAAGTGGTGGCAGAGGACAGCCAGCGGGTCCGCTTCGACTTCAAGCATCCAGGCAACCGGGAACTGCCGCTAATCCTTGGTCAGCTCCAGATCCTGCCCAAGCATTGGTGGGAAACGCGCGACTTCGGCAAGACCAGCCTGGAACCGCCTCTGGGTAGCGGCCCCTACCGCATCGCCAAGGTGGACGCCGGCCGTTCGATCCGCTACGAGCGAGTCAAGGACTGGTGGGCCAAGGACCTGCCCGTCGTACGTGGCTATTACAACTTCGACGTCATCACTGTCGACTACTACCGCGACATGTCCGTCGCCTTGGAAGCCTTCAAGGCCGGGCAATTCGACTTCAACCTGGAATACTCCGCCAAGGATTGGGCCACGGGTTACGACAGCCCGGCCCTGCGCGCCGGCAAGATCGTCAAGGAAAGCATCACCAACCATAACCCCACAGGCATGCAGGGCTTCGCCTTCAACATCCGTCGCCCCGTCTTCCAGGATCGTCGCGTGCGCGAGGCCATCGCGCTGCTATTCGACTTCGAGTGGGCCAACAAGCAACTCTTCTACAGTTCCTACAAACGCACCGGTAGCTATTTCGAAAACTCCGAGATGGCGGCACACCAACTGCCAGATGCCGCTGAGCTGAAAATCCTCGAGCCGCTGCGCGGGCAGGTTCCGGACGAAGTCTTCACCCAGGTCTTCACCCCACCGGTCAGCGACGGTAGCGGCATCATCCGCGAGCAAAAGCGCCGCGCCTACCAACTGCTCACCGAAGCGGGCTTCAAGATCGAGAACGACAAGATGGTCGGCCCGGATGGCAAGCCGCTGGCATTCGAGTTCCTCATCGCCCAGGCCAACCTCGAACGCGTGATCCTGCCGTTCAAACGCAACCTGGCTGAACTCGGCATCGACTTGCAAATCCGTCGCGTCGATGTTTCGCAATACATCAACCGTCTCCGCTCCCGCGACTTCGATATGGTCCCGGCCACCTGGGGTCAATCCAACTCGCCAGGCAACGAGCAGATGGAGTTCTGGCATTCGCGCAGTGCAGACAGCGCTGGCAGCCGCAACTTCATCGGCCTGCGTGACCCGGCCATCGACAAGCTGGTCGAGGGTCTGATCCGCTCCGACTCCCGACAAAGCCTGATCAAACATGCCCGCGCTCTCGATCGAGTGCTGCTCTGGGGTCACTATGTGGTGCCCAATTATTACGTCGACACCTGGCGCGTCGCCTACTGGAACCACTTCCAGCGCCCTGGATCCACGCCGCTCTACGACTACGGTTTATTCACCTGGTGGGTAAAGCCGGGCATGGAAACTGCTAGCCAGTCCGGGCAGAACCAACTTGAGCCGGATTCCCAGTAAATGCTCGCCTACATACTGCGTCGATTGCTGCTGATCATTCCCACGCTGTTCGGCATCCTGCTGATCAACTTCCTCATCATCCAGGCCGCTCCCGGTGGTCCGGTCGAACAGATGATTGCCAAGCTCGAGGGCTTCGACTCCGCCGCAGGAGGTGCCACCGGGCGCATCTCCGGTGGCGGTGCCGAAGTAGCGGTGGCGGGTTCCAACTACCGCGGCGCCCAAGGCCTTGACCCTGAGCTGGTCGCCGAGATCGAGAAGATGTACGGCTTCGACAAGCCGGCGCCGGAACGCTTTTGGCTGATGATCAAGAACTATCTGCACCTGGATTTCGGCACCAGTTTCTTCCGCGATGCCAGGGTCACCGACCTGATCCTGGAAAAGCTGCCAGTGTCCATATCATTGGGGCTCTGGAGCACCCTGATCATGTATCTGGTGTCCATTCCGATGGGCATCGCCAAGGCAGTTCGCCACGGCAGCGCGTTTGACGTCTGGACCAGCTCCGCCATCATCGTCGGCTACGCGATCCCCGCCTTCCTGTTCGCCATCCTGCTCATCGTGCTCTTTGCCGGTGGCAGCTACTTCGACTGGTTCCCTCTGCGCGGGCTTACCTCGAACAACTTCGACGAACTCAGCCTGGGCGGGAAGATCCTGGACTACTTCTGGCACCTGGCCCTACCGGTCACAGCTCTGGTGATCGGTAACTTCGCCACCCTTACTCTGCTGACCAAGAACAGCTTCCTGGACGAGATCAACAAGCAGTACGTGGTGACCGCCCGCGCCAAGGGTCTCTCGGAGCACCGGGTCCTTTACGGTCACGTGTTCCGCAACGCCATGCTACTGATCATCGCCGGGTTCCCTTCAGCATTCATCGGCATCTTTTTCACAGGCTCGCTGCTGATCGAAGTGATCTTCTCCCTCGACGGCCTGGGCCTCCTCAGCTTCGAATCCGCCTTGAACCGCGACTATCCGGTGGTTTTCGGCACCCTGTTCATCTTCACCTTACTGGGACTGATCGTGAAACTGATCGGCGACCTGACCTACACCCTGGTCGATCCTCGCATCGACTTCGAAAGCCGGGAGGGTTGAGCATGGAACTCTCCCCCATCAACCGCCGCCGCTTTCAGCGCTTCAAAGCCAACAAGCGCGGCTGGTGGTCGCTCTGGTTGTTTCTGGCCTTGTTCATCCTCAGCCTCGGCGCAGAGCTGATCGCCAACGACAAGCCACTGGCAGTCAGCTACGACGGTCAGCTTTACTTTCCGATTCTCAAGCGATATCCGGAAACCACCTTCGGCGGCGAGTTCCCTCTGGAAGCCAACTACAAGACGCCATACATCCGCGACTTGATCGAGTCCAAGGGCGGCAGCATGATCTGGCCCCCTATCCCATACAGCTACGAAACCATCAACTACGAACTCAAGGTTCCGGCTCCCGCACCGCCCTCCGCCGACAACTGGCTGGGCACTGACGACCAAGGCCGCGATGTGATGGCGCGGGTGATCTACGGCTTCCGCGTCTCGGTGCTATTTGCCCTAACCCTGACTCTGCTCAGCTCGGTCATTGGCGTAATTGCCGGGGCGCTGCAGGGTTTCTATGGCGGCTGGGTCGATCTGGTTGGCCAGCGGTTCCTGGAGATCTGGTCAGGGCTGCCAGTGCTCTACCTGCTGATCATCCTGGCCAGCTTCGTCCAGCCCAACTTCTGGTGGTTGCTGGGCATCATGCTGCTGTTCTCCTGGATGAGTCTTGTGGATGTGGTACGCGCTGAGTTCCTTCGTGGCCGCAACCTGGAATACGTCCGCGCAGCCCGGGCATTGGGCATGCAGAATGGCGCCATCATGTTCCGTCATATCCTGCCCAACGCCATGGTCTCCACCATGACCTTCATGCCCTTCATCCTCACCGGTGCCATTGGCACCCTGACCGCGCTGGATTTCCTCGGATTCGGCCTGCCCCCTGGAGCGCCCTCGCTGGGCGAACTGGTCGCTCAGGGCAAATCCAACCTGCAGGCCCCATGGCTGGGCATCTCCGCCTTCCTGGTACTGGCACTGATGCTAACCCTTCTGGTGTTCATCGGCGAAGCCGCGCGTGACGCCTTCGACCCGAGGAAGTGAGATGAGCGAAAACCTGATTGAAATCCGCGACCTGGCCGTCGAATTCACTGCGGGCGACCAAATCCAGCGCGCGGTCGAGGGCGTAAGCTTCGATATCCGCAAGGGTGAAACATTGGCCCTGGTGGGCGAGAGTGGCTCGGGCAAGTCGGTCACTGCCCACTCCATCCTGCGCCTGCTGCCCTACCCCCTCGCTCGCCACCCGAGCGGGAGCATCCTCTATGAGGGCAAGGACCTGCTCAAGCTGCCTGAAGCCAAATTGCGCAGCATCCGCGGCAACCGGATCGCTATGGTCTTCCAGGAGCCGATGACCTCGCTCAACCCCCTGCACAGCATCGAGAAGCAGATCAACGAAGTACTCGGCTTGCACAAAGGCCTCACCGGCAAGGCAGCCACCAATCGCACGCTGGAACTGCTGGAGATGGTCGGCATACCGGAGCCACACAAGCGGCTGAAAGCTTTCCCGCATGAACTGTCAGGCGGCCAGCGGCAGCGAGTGATGATTGCCATGGCGCTCGCCAATGAACCGGAGCTGCTGATCGCCGACGAGCCCACCACTGCGCTGGACGTTACCGTTCAGCTGAAGATCCTCGAACTGCTCAAGGAATTGCAGGCGCGCCTGGGTATGGCCCTGCTGCTGATCAGCCACGACCTGAACCTCGTTCGGCGAATCGCGCATCGCGTCTGTGTCATGCAGCGCGGTCGCATTGTCGAACAGGCGTCGTGTGATGAGCTGTTCCACGCACCACAGCACCCCTACACCCGGGAACTGCTTGGCGCAGAACCGTCTGGCCGCCCAGCAGACACCCCACTTGGACCGCCATTGCTCGAAGTCGATGACCTTCGCGTGTGGTTCCCGATCAAGAAAGGGTTGTTGCGACGCACCGTAGACCATGTGAAAGCCGTGGATGGCGTCAACTTCAGCCTGCTCCAGGGACAAACCCTCGGCATCGTTGGCGAAAGCGGCTCCGGCAAATCCACGTTGGGTCTGGCGATCCTTCGACTGCTCGGCAGCCGGGGAGCGATCCGCTTCCAGGGACAGTCCCTGGACGGCCTGACACAGAAGGAGGTGCGCCCATTCAGGCGACAGATGCAGGTGGTTTTCCAGGACCCCTTCGGCAGCCTAAGCCCACGGATGTGCGTTGGCCAGATCGTCGGCGAGGGTTTGAACATCCACCACATGGGCACTGAAGCGGAGCAGGAGCAGGCCATCATCGACGCACTCCTGGAGGTAGGGTTGGACCCGGAAACCCGACACCGCTACCCTCACGAGTTTTCCGGCGGGCAGCGGCAGCGGATTGCCATTGCCCGTGCATTGGTGCTGAAACCAGCCCTGATCCTGCTCGACGAGCCGACCTCAGCACTCGACCGAACGGTCCAGCGCCAGGTGGTGGAATTGCTGCGGTCTTTGCAGAAGAAATACGACCTGACCTACCTGTTCATCAGCCATGACCTGGCCGTTGTCAGGGCGCTGAGTCATCAGCTGATGGTGATCAAGCAGGGACAGGTGGTCGAACAGGGTCCAGCCGATGCCATCTTCGCCGCCCCGCAGCACACCTATACGCAGCAATTGCTCGAAGCCGCCTACCTGGCTCCCGGTACTGCCCGTTAACAACAATAGGATGAATGCAAATGGGTTTTCTCTCCGGTAAGCGTGTACTGATCGTTGGCGTCGCCAGCAAACTCTCCATCGCGTCGGGCATCGCTGCCGCGATGCACCGCGAAGGTGCCGAACTCGCCTTCACCTACCAGAACGACAAACTGAAAGGCCGTGTAGAAGAATTCGCCGAGGGCTGGGGCTCCAGTGCGGAGTTGTGCTTCCCTTGCGACGTAGCCGAGGACGACCAGATCAAGGCCGTGTTCGAAGCTCTAAGCAAGAAATGGGACGGTCTCGACATCATCGTCCACTCCGTTGGCTTCGCCCCAGGCGACCAACTCGATGGCGACTTCACTGAAGTCACCACTCGTGAAGGCTTCCGTATCGCCCACGACATCAGCGCCTACAGTTTCGTGGCGCTGGCCAAGGCCGGCCGTGAAATGATGAGGGGCCGCAACGGCAGCCTGCTGACCCTGTCCTACCTGGGCGCCGAGCGCACCATGCCGAACTACAACGTCATGGGCATGGCCAAGGCTAGCCTGGAAGCTGGCGTCCGCTACCTCGCCGGGAGCCTCGGCCCGGAAGGCACCCGTGTCAACGCCATCTCCGCCGGCCCGATCCGCACCCTGGCAGCCTCAGGCATCAAAAGCTTCCGCAAGATGCTTGCCGCCAACGAGAAGCAAACGCCCTTGCGTCGCAATGTCACTATCGAAGAAGTCGGCAACGCCGGCGCCTTCCTCTGCTCCGACCTTGCCTCCGGCATCAGTGGCGAGATCCTCTATGTCGACGGAGGCTTCAATACCACCGCGATGGGCAATATTGAAGACTGATGGGCAAAGAAAAGGCCGCATAATGCGGCCTTTCCGTTCCATCTTGCGGATTAGAAGCGTTCGACTTCTGCCTTAGCTTCCAGTTGACGGCGGTAGGCTGCGAAATCCTGTTGACCACTACGCGAAGCCAGGAAGCGGCTGTACATCGCCTTCTCCTCGTCCGACAACTTGGCCTCGGGCTGATTGACGCCATTCAGGCGAATCAGCACATAGTTGCCATTGCCGAGCGCGACGCCCGTGAACTCAGGCTTGTCCGCGGCCGCAGGCTTGGGCATGCGGAACAGCGCTTGCAGCAACACGGGTTCAACACCCTCCTGACTGCGAGTAGCGGCTTCCACCACCTTCCAGGCCTGCCCTTCCTGAGCTTGGGAAACCGGAGTCTTGCCTTCACGCAGACTTGCCATCAGGGTCTCGCCCTTGCTCTTTGCCGCTTCGCTGGCTTTCTGCTGCACCAGGTGCTGGCGAATGCTATCACTGACCTTTTCCAGCGGCAGTTGCTCAGGCTTTTTATGCTCCTTGACGCGCAGGACCACAACTGTTTCTGGATCCAGCTCGATGGCGGAGCTGTTGGCTCCATCCTCTAGAACCTCGGGACTGAAGGCAGCCTGCAGGACCTGACGATTGGCTGTCAGCCCTTCGCCGCCCTCACGACCAAAGGGGGCGCTGGTTTTCACCGCAAGACCCAACTCCTGGGCCGGCTGAGCCAGATCGGAAGCCTCAAAAGCTGCGTCTTCAAGCTCCTTGCTGACTTCAACAAAACGCTGTTCAACCTGCTGCGCCTTGATATCCCGCTCCAGCTTGTCCTTCAGACTGGCGAAGGTCGGGATCTCAGGTGCTTGCACACCGAGCAGCTTGATCAGGTGCCAACCGTACTGTGTGCGGACCGGGGCGGACACGTCGCCTTGTTTGAGGCTGTAAAGTGCCTCTTCAAAAGGCCCCTCATAGACACCAGGACCTGCGAAGCCGAGGTCACCGCCATTGGAAGCGGAACCCGGATCATCAGAGAACTCCTTGGCCAAAGCGGCAAAGTCCTCACCCTTGTCCAGGCGTTGCTTGATCTGCTCGATCTTGGCCTTGGCCTGCTCATCATTCAGCTTGTCGTTGACTTCAACCAGAATGTGGCCAGCCTGACGCTGTTCGGCGAGGTTGCTGATCTCCTTCTGGTACTGGGCCTGAAGATCCTCCTCCTTGGCCTCGACCTGATCGAAGAAGGAATCCTTCTTCAACTCAACGTACTCGATGACAACCTGCTCAGGGCTCATGAATTGGTCAACATGGCCGTCATAATAGGCCTTGAGCTCCTCGTCAGAGACTTTGACCATCGCCGGGTCTGCCTTCAGAGTCAGCGTGGCGAAGTCACGCGTCTGCTTCTCCAATCGGGCAAACGCCTCAACCTCAGCATCGGTGACAAAGCCGCTGCCAGCCAAGCCGGCACGAAGTTGGCCGATAAGCATCTCCTGCTCGAGCATCTCGCGGAATTGCAGACGGTTGTAGTTCATCTGGCGGATGACCTGATCGAAACGATCAGCGTTGAACTTGCCGTCAACCTGGAATTCCGGTGTCTGCAGGATGAGTTGATCAACAGCACTTTGGGAGAAGGCGAAGTCAGCCGATTGAGCGCCCTGCAGCAGCAGCTTGCGCTCTATCAACCCTTTGAGAGCTGCCTCACGCAGCAATTTCTCATCAAGCAGCGAGGCATCGAAATCCTTACCTAGTTGTTGTTGCAACTGACGACGCTGAAGATTCACCGCCTCGCTCAGCTGATCCAGGCTGATCTCCTCGCCGTTGACCTCGGCGGCATTCTGGCGGTTGCTGGTAGCGTTGAAGATCGCATCGAAGCCAGTCAATGCGAGCAGCACGATGATGACGCCGATAATGGTTTTGGCAATCCACCCCTGTGAATTGTCCCTGATGTTCTGCAGCATGCATCCCCCAGAAGCGGCCGAACGGATTGTGCAGCCGTGTAACGCGGGTAGTGTCCAAATATGAGAAAGGCGCATCCGAGGATGCGCCTTCTCGTAGTTTGCGGAGCCTTGGGGTTATCCCCCTCCTGCAACTGACGGATCATCCTCCGTCGCTGCTAATTAGCCTCCGCTACGGGCAGAGCCCGAAAGACGCTTAGTTTACGGCGTCTTTCAGAGCTTTGCCTGCCTTGAAGCCTGGGATCTTGGCAGCATCGATTTTGATCGGCTTGCCAGTCTGCGGGTTACGGCCGGTACGAGCAGCGCGCTCTTTGACAGCAAAAGTACCAAAACCAACCAGCACCACGGAGTCACCAGCCTTCAGAGCGCCAGTGACGGATTCGATTACTGCGTCCAGCGCACGGCCGGCAACAGCTTTCGGGATATCAGCAGATGCGGCGATAGCATCAATCAGTTCCGACTTGTTCACTCTTAAGTCCCCTTATTTCTGTTGAGTTGTTTCTTAATTGTTTGGCGTAAGCAAAGCGGGTGCTGGACGGCCCGCTAACACATAAGAGCCGCTTTATAACAAGGGCCTGAAAAATGTGTCAAGGAAGCCCCCCGGCTAATGCGTGCTGATTCGCTCCTTGGAATCAGTCTCGCGCTTGTCATCCTTTGCAACCATCTCCGGAGCCGCATCGGGCAAGGGCTCCGGGGCGTATTGCAGCGCAATTTGCAGGACTTCGTCAATCCATTTAACGGGTTTAATGGCGAGGTCTTGCTTGATATTTTCGGGAATTTCTTTCAAATCCCGCACATTCTCTTCGGGAATGATCACCGTCTTGATTCCACCACGATGTGCGGCCAGTAACTTCTCTTTAAGGCCACCAATCGCCAGTACCTGGCCCCGCAGCGTAATTTCGCCAGTCATTGCAACATCCGCCCGCACCGGAATCTGAGTCATCGCAGAAACCAGCGCCGTGCACATCCCAATACCTGCGCTCGGGCCGTCCTTGGGAGTAGCGCCCTCGGGCATATGGATGTGAATGTCGCGTTTTTCGTGAAAATCAGCAGGTATTCCCAGACTTTTCGCACGGCTGCGCACAACTGTCAGAGCCGCTGTGATCGACTCGGCCATGACATCACCCAGAGAACCAGTCTTGGTCAGCTGCCCTTTTCCGGGAACGACGGCCGCTTCAATCGTCAGCAACTCGCCACCCACCTGGGTCCAGGCAAGGCCGGTAACCTGGCCAATCTGGTCCTGCTGCTCAGCGAGACCATAGCGATACTTACGCACGCCAAGGAAGTGCTCAAGGGATTCAGCAGTAACCTGCACCTGGAAACGCTTCTCCCGGGCATGCTCTTTCACCGCCTTGCGGCATACTTTGGCAAGCTGACGCTCCAGGCTACGCACGCCGGCCTCGCGCGTGTAGTAACGAATGATGTCGCGTATCGCCGCTTCATCGAACTCCACCTCGCCCTTCTTCAGTCCATTGGCCTTGGTCTGCTTGGGCGCCAGGTACTTGACCGCGATATTGACCTTCTCATCTTCCGTGTAACCCGGCAGCCGAATCACCTCCATGCGGTCCAGCAGGGGAGCTGGAATGTTCATGGAGTTGGCGGTGCAGAGGAACATCACATCCGACAAGTCGTAGTCGACCTCTAGATAATGGTCGTTGAAGTTATGGTTCTGCTCGGGGTCGAGCACTTCCAGCAGAGCCGATGCTGGATCACCACGCATATCGCTGCCCATCTTGTCGATCTCGTCGAGGAGGAACAGCGGATTGCGCACACCAACTTTGGTCATCTTCTGGATCAGGCGACCCGGCATCGAACCGATATAGGTACGGCGATGGCCACGGATTTCAGCCTCGTCCCGCACACCGCCAAGCGCCATACGCACGAATTTCCGATTGGTTGCCCGCGCAATGGATTCGGCCAACGAAGTCTTGCCGACGCCGGGCGGACCAACGAGGCAAAGGACCGGGCCCTTGACCTTTTTCACACGCTTCTGGACAGCGAGGTACTCCAGGATACGTTCCTTGACCTCCTCCAGCCCGTAATGATCTGCATCGAGAATGTCTTCGGCCTTGGCCAGATCGAGACGGACTTTGCTCTCCGCCTTCCACGGTACATTGACCAACCAGTCGATGTACGAGCGCACAACAGTCGCTTCGGCAGACATCGGTGACATCTGCTTGAGCTTGTTGAGCTCGGCAATGGCCTTGGTCATGGCCTCTTTGGTCAGGCCTGCATTATCGATTCGTTTTTTCAGCTCCTCGACTTCGTTATGGCCTTCGTCGATATCGCCCAGCTCTTTCTGAATGGCCTTCATCTGCTCATTCAGGTAGTACTCCCGCTGACTGCGCTCCATCTGCTTCTTGACGCGACCACGGATACGTTTCTCGACCTGCAGCAGATCGATTTCTGCATCCAACAGAGCCAGAACGTGCTCAACACGCTCAGAGAGCTCAGTCAGCTCTAGAATCTCTTGCTTTTGCTCGATCTTCAGCGCCATGTGGGCCGCCATGGTATCAACCAGGCGACCAGGCTCATCAATGCTGTTCAGCGAAGAAAGGACCTCGGAAGGCACCTTCTTGCCCAGTTGGACATACTGCTCAAACTGACTGAGCAGGCTGCGAATGAACACTTCAGACTCGCGTTCGCCAGCATCAACCTCATCGATCAGGCTGACTTCTGCGCGGCAATGGCCATCGACCTCGATGAATCGATCGATGGCACCACGTTGCTCGCCCTCGACCAGCACCTTGACGGTGCCATCGGGCAATTTCAGGAGTTGCAGCACAGTCGCCACGGTACCCATGCGATACAGGGCATCTTCGCCTGGATCGTCATCAGCCGGATTCCGCTGTGCCACCAGAAGAATCTGTTTGTCCCCGGTCATCGCGGCTTCCAGCGCCTCGATCGACTTCTCACGCCCCACGAACAGAGGGATGACCATATGCGGATAAACCACAACATCACGCAATGGCAGGAGAGGTAATTCGACGGTTGTCTTCATGGTATCAGCTCTACGGCGGCCCTCGGGCCGTAAACAGATGGGAGAACCCTTGGCCCTAAGATGGGGTTAGGACCAAGAAAAAACAAGCATTGCGGCAGGAAATACAAAGGGGCCCGTAGGCCCCTTCGTTCCATCAAGCGTCTGGCGCCGCCTTGGCAGGCTGCTCGTTGTTCTCGTAAATCAATAATGGCTTGGAAGAGCCCTCAATCACGCTCTCATCAATAACCACTTTGCTTACTTCTGTTTGCGAGGGAATTTCGTACATGGTGTCGAGCAGAATGCCCTCAAGAATTGAGCGCAGGCCACGGGCACCCGTCTTGCGCTCAAGCGCACGATGGGCTACGGCCTTCAGCGCATCTGGACGGAACTCCAGATCCACGCCCTCCATCTCGAACAGCTTGGCGTACTGCTTGGTCAGTGCATTCTTGGGCTCGGTGAGAATCTGCATCAGGGCAGCTTCATCAAGCTCATCCAAAGTCGCAATGACCGGTAGCCGGCCAACGAATTCCGGAATCAGGCCGAACTTGACCAGATCTTCCGGCTCGACTTCGCGCAAGGCTTCGCCAACTTTCTTGCCAAGGTCCTTGCTGCGGACTTCGGCGTTGAAACCAATGCCGCCCCGGGTGGAACGATTCTGGATGACCTTTTCCAGGCCAGCGAACGCCCCACCACAGATGAACAGGATGTTTCGAGTGTCGACTTGAAGGAATTCCTGCTGAGGGTGCTTGCGCCCGCCTTGCGGAGGGACAGAGGCCACAGTGCCTTCGATCAGCTTCAGCAGCGCCTGCTGCACGCCCTCTCCCGACACGTCTCGAGTAATCGAGGGGTTGTCGGACTTACGGGAAATCTTGTCGATTTCGTCGATGTAGACGATACCCATCTGGGCCTTTTCGACATCGTAATCGCACTTCTGCAGGAGCTTTTGAATGATGTTCTCGACATCTTCGCCGACATAACCAGCTTCGGTTAGCGTGGTAGCGTCAGCGATGGTGAACGGGACATTGAGCAGCCGAGCGAGTGTCTCAGCAAGCAACGTTTTACCGGAGCCGGTAGGTCCGATCAGCAAAATGTTGCTCTTGCCCAGTTCGACATCATCTTTCTTGTCGCGCTGATTGAGACGCTTGTAGTGGTTGTACACCGCTACCGCCAGCACCTTCTTTGCACGCTCCTGACCAATGACGTACTGGTCAAGGATGGTACGGATTTCTTTGGGCGCAGGTAGCTTGTGCGCGCTGCTTTCTGCCTGGGCCTCTTGCACCTCCTCGCGGATGATGTCGTTGCACAGGTCCACGCACTCGTCGCAGATAAAGACCGAGGGGCCGGCAATCAGTTTGCGTACTTCGTGCTGGCTTTTGCCGCAGAAGGAGCAATAAAGCAGCTTGCCGTTGTCCTCGCCATTGCGGGTGTCAGTCATTCGATCGATCCAATCGGGTAGGCATGAAACACAAGATGAAGGCAAATGCGGGCATTTTCAACCCCGCGAAGCGGCCGGATATTTCCGGCCGCGGCATTGCGGAAGGACTTAGCCGGCCATTTGGCGCTTGCTGAGAACCTGGTCGATGAGCCCGTACTTGACGGCGTCGTCGCCACTCATGAAATTGTCACGGTCCGTGTCGCGGGCAATGACGTCGATCGGCTGGCCAGTATGGTCGGCCAGAATCTTGTTCAAGCGTTCGCGGATAGTGAGAATTTCACGGGCATGGATCTCGATATCCGAGGCCTGCCCCTGGAATCCGCCCAACGGCTGATGAATCATCATCCGCGAGTGCGGTAGACAGTAACGCTTGCCGGCAGCACCACCAGCGAGTAACAACGCCCCCATGCTGCAAGCCTGACCGATACAGATGGTCGAAACATCAGGCTTGATGAACTGCATGGTGTCGTAGATCGACATGCCAGCCGTCACCGAGCCACCGGGTGAATTGATATAGAGATGGATGTCCTTGTCCGGATTCTCGGCCTCGAGGAATAGGAGCTGCGCGACGACCAAGTTGGCCATGAAGTCCTCCACGGGTCCAACCAGGAAGATCACACGCTCCTTCAACAGTCGCGAATAGATGTCGTAGGCGCGCTCGCCACGGGCAGACTGCTCAATGACCATCGGCACAAGGCCGCCGGCAGCCTGGATGTCAGGCATTTGCTGCATATAAGAATTGCGGGACATGTCCTGCGATCACTCCCTAACTAAATAGTCATGTCTCAAAGACGCATAAGCCAGCTCGAGGCTGGCTTATGGTGTATTCGAACGAGGTGAAACACTCAGTCGGCTACTGGAGCTTCCGCCGGCTTGACTGCATCTTCGTAGGAAACCGCTTTGTCGGTTACGTTGGCCTTCTGCAGGACAGTATCTACAACTTGTTCTTCCAGCACAACCGAACGAACCTCGTTCAGTTGCTGGTCGTTCTTGTAGTACCAGGCCACGACTTGTTCCGGTTCCTGATAAGCAGACGCCATTTCCTCGATCAGCTCACGCACACGAGCTTCGTCAGGCTTCAGCTCGAACTGCTTGACGACTTCAGCCACGATCAGACCCAGCACGACGCGACGCTTGGCCTGCTCTTCGAACAGTTCAGCTGGTAATTGTTCAGGATTGATGTTGCCACCAAACTGCTGAACGGCCTGAACTCGCAGACGGTTCACTTCGTTACCGATCAGAGCCTTGGGTACTTCGACCGGGTTGGCAGCCAGCAGGCCGTCCATTACCTGATTCTTGACCTTGGACTTGATGGCCTGACGCAGCTCGCGCTCCATGTTCTTGCGAACCTCGGCGCGAAAACCATCCAGACCGCCTTCCTTGATACCGAACAGAGTGAAGAACTCATCGTTCAGCTCAGGAAGCTGCGGCGCAGATACGCTGTTCACGGTAACGGTGAATTCAGCGGTCTTGCCGGCCAGATCCAGGTTCTGGTAGTCAGCCGGGAAGGTCGGATTGATCACGCGCTCTTCACCAGCCTTGACGCCAACCAAGGCATCTTCAAAGCCCGGAATCATGCGGCCAGAGCCCAGCACCAGCAGGGTGCCCTTGGCAGAGCCACCAGCGAAGGCTTCGCCATCGATCTTGCCGACGAAGTCGATGTTCAGCTGGTCGCCGTTCTCGGCGGCACGCTCAACACCTTCGAAACGGGTGTTCTGCTTGCGCAGGATTTCCAGCATGTTGTCGACATCAGCATCCCCAACTTCAGCCTGCAGGCGCTCGATGGCGATACCGTCAAAGCCAGCAACCTGGAATTCAGGGAACACTTCGAAGACGGCAACGTACTCCAGGTCCTTGCCCTTCTCGAACACTTTCGGCTCGACGGCAGGCTGGCCAGCCGGATTCAGCTTCTGCTCGACGACTGCCTCATAGAAGGAAGACTGGATCAGGTCACCCAGGACTTCCTGACGAGCGGAGTCCTCGAAGCGCTGACGAATCACGCTCATCGGTACCTTACCCGGACGGAAACCGGCAACCTTGGCGCGACGGGCAGTCTGCTGCAGGCGCTTGGTCACTTCGTTCTCGACGCGCTCGGCCGGCACGCCGATGGTCATGCGGCGCTCAAGAGCGGAGGTGCTTTCTACAGAAACTTGCATGGATATTCCTCGTTGCACAGACGTTAGCCGGCCGTTCCGGCCCCAGAATCAAGGGCATGCATTCTAGTGGGTCGAAATGAAGAAGTCACCCAGCAGAAACAGCCGGCAAAACGAAGAGATAAGAAGATGAGAAAGATGGTGCGGACGGAGAGACTCGAACTCTCACGCCTTGCGGCGCTGGAACCTAAATCCAGTGTGTCTACCAATTCCACCACGTCCGCGGAGGCAACGCTTGAAACGAAAGCGCCAGGCCCTAGGCCTGGCGCTTTCTCGAATATGGGGTGGACGATGGGAATCGAACCCACGACACCAGGAGCCACAATCCTGTGCTCTACCAACTGAGCTACGCCCACCATATTGCGTTTGCTTGAGCCTAAGCTGCCAAATGGCACGCCCGGCAGGACTCGAACCTGCGACCATCCGCTTAGAAGGCGGATGCTCTATCCAGCTGAGCTACGGGCGCTTAAATCTGCAGGCAGACTATAAAGCATCGGCTTCGAAAGAATCAGGAGATTCAGTCTTGCCGTCTTACCCAGCGACTGGCTGTGCTCGACAAGCGGGGCGCATGTTATCGACACACCCACACCCCGTCAACAGAAAATTTAAAAAAAATCAGAAAGATAAAGGAGTTACGGGAAAATGCTGACCAGCCGCCTTTGCCCGCAGGGCCCGCCATGCGAGAATAAGCGCCCTTTTTAGGCCTTCCCGATGGTTAATCTAGCGTCATGACCGCACAACTGATCGACGGCAAAACGATCGCCGCCCGCCTCCGCCAGCAGATAGCCCAACGCGTCATTGAGCGCCGCCAGCAAGGTCTGCGCATCCCCGGACTCGCGGTAATCCTGGTTGGCAGCGATCCCGCCTCGCAAGTCTACGTTGCCCACAAGCGCAAGGATTGCGAGGAAGTCGGCTTTCTGTCCCAAGCCCATGATCTCCCGGCCAGCACCGGCCAAGCAGAACTCCTCGCACTGATCGACCGACTCAATGAGGACCCCGCCATCGACGGCATCCTCGTGCAGCTTCCGCTGCCCGAGCATCTTGATGCTTCGCAATTGCTGGAGCACATTCGCCCCGACAAAGATGTCGACGGCTTTCATCCTTATAATGTTGGCCGACTCGCCCAGCGCATACCGCTGCTGCGCCCATGCACCCCCAAGGGCATCATGACCCTCCTGGAAAGCACCGGCGCGAACCTTTATGGAATGAACGCCGTGGTAGTGGGTGCATCGAACATCGTTGGCCGCCCAATGGCTCTGGAACTGCTGCTGGCAGGCTGTACCGTAACCGTCACTCACCGCTTCACCAAGGACCTGGCCGGCCACGTGGCCAATGCTGACCTTGTGGTAGTGGCCGTAGGAAAACCCGGCCTGGTCAAAGGCGAATGGATCAAGCCTGGCGCGATTGTCATTGATGTCGGCATCAACCGCCAGGAAGATGGCAAACTGGTTGGCGACGTGGAGTACGATATCGCCGAGCAGCGTGCAGGGTGGATTACCCCGGTTCCAGGCGGCGTTGGCCCGATGACCCGCGCCTGCCTGCTAGAAAACACCCTCTACGCAGCCGAAACGCTCCACACGTGACGGGATAAGCACCACAAAATGGCCGCTGGATGCGGCCTTTTTTAGTGCCGACGGATTACTGGGCAAGGGAGCTTTGATCTTCTTGAAGCTGGAGTCACTGCCCCAGTAGGCGCAGAAGATCCACTCATCACCGTGATTCGATTGTTTATGCCCTTTGCACAGACCAATGCAAACAGCTGAGGGTGCCGTACCAATCATGCAAACGGCGACACAGCGCGATAGACGATCGAGTTATGTCTGGATCTTCCGAAGCATAAGCGGGGTTCTTCGTCCTGGGCCCTAGGCTGGAGAGGCTGTTTTTGTAGGGATAAATGCTTCCTCCAAGCGCCCCATCAGGACGCCCGGAAGAAAGGCATGATAGGAAAACGACCCCCGAACTCCAGGTGAAGACGCCTGCGGCGCTGACGGGTCAGTCGTCCAGGCCGAGAGCAGCGAAGGCTTCCAGGATCTTGTCCTGAACCTCGTCGATGCTGAGATGGGTCGAATCGAGGATGACAGCATCGGGAGCCGGCTTGAGCGGAGCTACCGAACGCTGGCTATCACGCTCGTCACGCTCCTGGATTTCCTCCAGCAGCGAGGCCTGATCCGCCTCCATACCCTTGCCTTTCAGTTGCAAATAGCGACGACGGGCACGCTCTTCGGCGCTGGCAGTGAGAAATATCTTCAGCTGGGCCTCAGGAAAGACCACGGTCCCCATGTCACGGCCATCAGCCACCAGCCCAGGCGCCTCGAGGAAGGCGCGTTGGCGCTGCAGCAATGCCTCCCGAACGGCAGGTAGAGCGGCCACCTGAGAAGCACCGGCACCTACCTGCTCGGAGCGAATGATGTCGGTGACATCCTCACCCTCCAGCACGATGCGCTGGCCACCGCCAACTTTGGCGCTGAACTGCACATCCAGGTGCGCCGCCAGCACCTTGAGCGACTCCTCGTTCGTCAGGTCGACGCCATGGTTGCGCGCTGCGAATGCCAGCAGCCGATACAGCGCCCCGGAGTCGAGCAGATGCCAGCCCAGTCGCTTCGCCAGGAGGCCCGCAACTGTGCCCTTGCCCGAACCGCTGGGTCCGTCAATGGCGATCACGGGCACATTGTTGCTCATGGCTTACCCTCTTCAGATACGCGTATACCGGTCTGGCCAGCCAACCCGAGGAAGTTCGGGAAGGAGGTAGCGACGTTGGCGCAGTCATGAATACGGATAGGCGCGCTGGCACGCAGGGATGCGACGCTGAACGACATCGCGATACGGTGATCGCCGTGGCTCCAGACTTCGCCACCACCCATCGGGCCGCCCTCGATTACGATGCCGTCCGGGGTCGGTTCGGCCTTGACCCCCAGGGTTTGCAAGCCGTCGGCCATGACCTGGATGCGGTCGGATTCCTTTACCCGCAGCTCCTCGGCACCACGCAGCACAGTGCTGCCTTCGGCGCAGGCCGCAGCGACGAAGAGCACGGGGAACTCGTCGATGGCCAGCGGAACCAGGTCTTCAGGAATGTCGATGCCTTTCAGCTTGGCTGCACGAACGCGGATATCCGCTACTGGCTCGCCTCCGACTTCACGCTGGTTTTCCAGGGTGATATCCCCGCCCATCAGGCGCAGGATATCGATCACCCCGGTACGGGTCGGGTTGATACCAACATGCTCCAGCACCAGTTCAGAGCCCTCGGCAATGCTTGCCGCCACCAGGAAGAAGGCCGCCGAGGAAATATCAGCCGGAACTTCGATATGCGTGGCGCTGAGCTTATGGCCACTTTCGACCGTGGCGGTGTTGCCGTCGACATTTACCGGGTAGCCGAACCCCTGCAGCATTCGCTCGGTATGGTCGCGGGTTGGCGCCGGTTCGCTCACGGAGGTTTTGCCAGCCGCGTAGAGGCCCGCCAGCAGCAGGCAGGATTTGACCTGGGCGCTGGCCATGGGCATTTCGTAGCTCATACCAGTGAGACACTGGCCACCGCGGATGGTCAGCGGCGGACGGCCTTCGGGACCAGTCTCGATCACCGCCCCCATCTCGCGCAGCGGCTTGGCCACACGGTTCATCGGGCGCTTGGAGAGGGACGCGTCTCCGGTCAGGGTGGTGTCGAACGACTGCGCGGCGAGCAGGCCACTGAGCAGGCGCATGGAAGTACCGGAGTTCCCCAGGTACAGCGGACCGGGCGGAGGCTTCAGGCCGCCCAAGCCCACACCGTGGATGGTCACGCGACCGTGGTGTGGCCCCTCGATAACCACACCCATGTCGCGGAAAGCCTGTAGGGTCGCCAGGGCATCCTCACCCTCGAGGAAGCCCTCGACCTCGGTAGTGCCCTCAGCCAGCGAGCCGAGCATGATCGAACGGTGGGAAATGGATTTGTCGCCCGGCACGCGAATGCGCCCGGAGAGTCGGCCACCCGGCTGGGCCAGGTAAATCAGGTCATTGTTGTGCATGGCGTCCACATAGGCCCGTCGGGCCAGGATTTTGCTGAAATGCTCGCGGGCGAAGCGGGCGCGCGTGAACACGCCCAGTAATTCATGCCCATCCCCAGCGTCGACCGCGCCGCGCAGGGCGTCGAGGTCAGCGCGAAAATCGTCCAGGATGCGCAGCACCGCCTCGCGGTTGGCGAGGAAGATGTCGTGCCACATCACCGGGTCGCTGCCGGCGATCCGCGTGAAGTCGCGGAAACCGCCCGCAGCGTAGCGAAAAATCTCCAGGTTCTCGCTGCGCTTGGCCAGCGAGTCGACCAGGCCGAATGCCAGCAAGTGCGGCAAATGGCTGGTCGCGGCAAGCACCTCGTCGTGATGCTCGACCTCCATGTGCTCCACATCGGCGCCGAGCTCACGCCAGAGCAGGTCGACGAGGTCCAGAGCAGCCTTCTCGGTGTTCTCCAACGGCGTGAGGATCACTTTATGGCGACGGAACAGGCTGGCGTTGGCCGCCTCCACTCCGCTCTTCTCCGAGCCAGCGATCGGATGGCCAGGCACGAAACGGGGAGGCATACCATCGAAGACCCACCGCGCCGTCCGCACCACATTACCTTTGGCACTGCCGACGTCGGTTAATACCGCCTCGCCCAGGTCCAATTGAGCCAGCTCGACCAGGAGCTTCTCCATGGCCAGGATTGGCACGGCCAACTGGATCACACTGGCACCTCGACAGGCTGCGGCAAGGTCACTTTCGCAACGGTCGACCACCCCAGTCTCGACGGCGATGCGGCAGGACTCCTGGTCCTTGTCGACCCCAACCACTTCGGCAAATAGACGCTTCTCGCGCAGCCCCTTCGCAAAGGAGCCGCCGATCAGACCCAGCCCGATTACGACCAGACGCCCGAAGATAGGTGCACCTTGTTGCGCCGAGATGACATCAGGCACGGTCAAGCACCTTGGCCAGCGCTGCCAGGCAGCGCGCGTTCTCAGCCTGCAGACCAATGGAGACGCGCAGGAAGTTCGGCATACCGTAGCCGGCCACTGGACGCAGGATCACGCCTTCGCGCAGCATGGCTTGGTTGATCGGTGCAGCATCGCGACCGAAGTCGACAGCGATGAAATTGCCCCTGGACGGAATCCAGCTCAGGCCCAGCGCGCGGAAGCCCTCTTCCAGCTGTGCCATGCCGGCGTCGTTGATACGACGACTCTCCACCAGGTAGTCGGCATCGTCCAACGCCGCGCAGGCAGCAGCCAGGGCCAGACTGTTGACGTTGAACGGCTGGCGCACCCGGTTCAGCACATCCGCCACTTGAGCCGTCGAGATGCCATAACCAACGCGCAGCGCAGCCAGGCCGTAGGCCTTGGAGAAGGTGCGCGACACTAGCAGATTCGGGTAACGGGCCAGGTACCGAAGGCCATCGGGCAGATCATCGCCTTCGGCGTACTCAATGTAGGCCTCATCCAGGACAACCAGAACGTTTTCCGGAACGCGGGCAAGGAAGTCCCCCAACGCCGCGGGACCAAACCAGGTTCCAGTGGGGTTATTCGGGTTGGCGATGAAGACAACGCGGGTGTTGGCATCGATGGCTGCCAGCATCGCCGGCAAGTCATGGCCCCAGTCCCTCGCCGGAACGACTTTGCCCTGCGCACCGACGGCCTGGGTGGCGATTGGGTAAACGGCGAACGCATATTCGCTGAACACGGCATTCAGGCCCGGCGCCAAGTAGGCGCGTGCGACCAGATCAAGAATATCGTTGGAGCCGTTGCCGAGGGTCACCTGAGTAGGAGTAACACCGCAGCGATCAGCCAGACGACGCTTGAGCTCGAAGCCATTGCCATCGGGGTAACGGGTCAACTCGGCGAGCTCGTTACGGATTGCCTCTAGTGCCTTGGAGCTCGGGCCCAGAGGATTTTCGTTGCTGGCCAGCTTGACGATGCTGGCAGGATCCAGGTCCAGCTCGCGAGCCAATTCATCCACCGGCTTGCCGGGCACGTAGGGCGAAAGCTTCTGCACGCCCGGCTGGGCCAGGGCGAGGAAATCACAGCTCATAACAAAGCCTCAAGCTTGAAGCTGCAAGCCGCAAGCGAAGCCAGGCGTCGATACGCTTGCAGCCTGTCGCTCGCAGCTTGTCGCTGTCGTTAAAGTACGGCCTTCGGATAGGAACCCAGCACCTTCAGGGCCACGGCTTCCTGGTTGATCTTCTCCAGCACATCCTTGATCAGCGGATCACGGTGATGGCCGACAAAGTCGATGAAGAACACGTAGGTCCACTTGCCACTGCGCGACGGACGGGTCTCGATACGGGTCAGGTCGATGCCATTGTTGTGAAAGGGCACCAGCAACTCGTGCAGCGCACCAGGTTTGTTGCGCATGGAGACGATGATGGAAGTCTTGTCGTCGCCCGTCGGCGGCACTTCCTGGCTACCGATTATGAGGAAGCGCGTGGAGTTATCCGGCCGGTCCTCGATCTTCTCGCACAGCTTGGTCAGACCATAGAGATTGGCGGCCATGTCGCCAGCGATCGCCGCCGAGTTCCACTCGCTCTTGACCCGCTTGGCCGCATCGGCATTGCTGGAAACCGCAACACGCTCGACGTTCGGGTAGTGCGCGTCCAACCACTTACGGCACTGCGCAAGCGACTGGGCGTGCGAATAGATACGGGTGATGCGGTCGGTCTTGGTGGTATCGCCCACCAGCAGATGATGGTGGATTCGCAGCTCGACCTCGCCACAGATCACCATGTCATGCTCAAGGAAGCTATCCAGCGTGTGGTTTATGGCGCCCTCGGTGGAGTTCTCCACGGGGACCACGCCGAAATTGACTGCGCCCGCGGCCACTTCACGGAATACTTCGTCGATGGCGGCCATCGGCACGCTAATGACGGCATGGCCGAAATGCTTCATCGCTGCCGCCTGGGAGAAGGTTCCTTCCGGACCGAGATAAGCGACTTTGAGTGGCTGCTCCAGCGCCAGGCACGAAGACATGATCTCGCGAAACAGCCGCGCCATCTCCTCGTTGTCCAGCGGACCCTGGTTACGCTCCATGATGTGCTTGAGGACCCAGGCCTCACGCTCGGGGCGGTAGAAGACCGGCTTCTCGCCTGCCGGCAGCGACAGCATCTTCACGCGGGCCACGTCCTGTGCGCAGCGGGCACGTTCGCTGATCAGCTCGAGAATCTTCTCGTCGAGACTGTCGATGCGCAGGCGCAGGGCCTTCAGTTCTTGTTCGGACATCAGCCGTGCTCCTTCTCGAACTCCGTCATGAAGGCCACCAGCGCCTCGACAGCATCAAGACCGACGGCGTTATAGATGGAGGCGCGCATGCCGCCCACCGAGCGGTGGCCTTTGAGGTTCAGCAGCCCGCGCGCGTCGGCGCCTTCGAGGAATGCCTTGTCCAGGCGCTCGTCCGCAAGGCGGAACGGCACGTTCATCCAGGAACGGGCATTGGAGGCTATGGGGTTGGTGTAGAAATCGCTCTTGTCGATGTAGCCGTAGAGCAGGTCCTTTTTCGCCTTGTTGAGCTTCTCCATGGCCTCGACGCCGCCCTGCTTTTTCAGCCACTCGAATACGAGGCCGGAGAGGTACCAGGAGAAGGTGGCCGGCGTGTTGTACATCGAGCCATTATCCGCCGCAATCTTGTAGTTGAGCATTGTCGGGCAGATGGAACGTGCACGTCCCAGCAAGTCTTCGCGAACGATGACCACCACCAGCCCGCTCGGGCCGATATTCTTCTGAGCACCGGCGTAGATCAGGCCGAAACGGGAAACATCCAGCGGACGCGACAGGATGTCGGAAGACATGTCCACCACCAGCGGGACATCACCCACCTCGGGAACCCAGTCGAACTGCAGACCACCAATGGTCTCGTTGGAGGCATAGTGCAGGTACGCGGCGTTCTTGCTCAGCGCCCACTCGTTCTGGCCAGGGATGGCGAAGTAGTCATAGGCCTTGGCGCTGGCAGCAACGTTGATGTTGCCAAAGCGACGGGCCTCCTCGAGGCTCTTCTTCGACCAGATGCCGGTTTCGACGTAGTCAGCTACGCCGTCTTCAGGCAACAGGTTCAGGGGAATCTCGGCAAATTGCTGGCTGGCGCCGCCCTGAAGGAACAGCACCTTGTAGTTGGAGGGGATGGCAAGCAGATCGCGCAGGTCCTGCTCGGCCTTTTCTGCAATAGCGACATACTCGTCGCTGCGGTGGCTCATCTCCATCACCGACAGGCCCTTGCCCTGCCAGTCGAGTAGTTCCGCCTGGGCGCGTTGCAGAACAGCTTCCGGAAGCGCGGCCGGGCCGGCGCAGAAGTTAAAGGCTCGCTTGCTCACATCCACTCTCACTAGGTAGCGCGGAGGACGCCATCGCCCGTCCGCCGATTATTCCAACCGAATGGACAGGCCGGCGCCGGCCTGCCCATTCAGTTCACGCTTACTCTTCGCTGGCAGGCCCTGCATCGTCAAGCTGGACTTCGTCCACGACGACCTCATCCGCAACATCCATACCCTGCTCTTCGCCTTCCAGCTCATCAGCTTCGCCGTCGTCGGATGGCTCCTGCACGCGCTCAAGACCAACAAGGGTCTCATCCTTGGCCAGCTTGATCAGGGTAACGCCCTGGGTGTTGCGACTGGAACTGGAGACTTCGTCGACACGGGTACGCACGAGGGTGCCCTGGTCGGAGATCAGCATGATCTCCTCGCCGTCCTGCACCTGGACTGCGCCGACCAGCTTGCCATTGCGTTCGTTGGTGACCATCGCGATTACGCCCTGGCCGCCACGACCACGACGCGGATAGTCTTCCAGCGGAGTGCGCTTGCCATAACCACGCTCGGAGGCAGAAAGGATCTGCGCGCCCGATTCCGGAATCAGCATGGAGATCAGGCGCTGGCCTTCCGGCAGGCGCATGCCGCGGACACCACGAGCGATACGACTCATGGTACGCACGTGCTTCTCCTTGAAGCGGATGACCTTGCCGCCATCGGAGAACAGCATCACTTCCTTGGCGCCGTCAGTGATGGCGGCGGCAATCAGGGTGTCACCCTCTTCCAGCTTCAGGGCGATCAGGCCGCTGCTACGCGGGCGGCTGAATTGCACCAGCGGGGTTTTCTTCACAGTACCGAAGGCAGTGGCCATGAAGATGTAGGCCCCGGTCGGCTCGTCCTGCTCGTCGTCAGAGACCTCGGCGTCGCTTTCGTCACCGTTCTCGGCCTCGACTACTTCACCTTCGATCACCACGCCTTCGCCCTCGTCCAGCTCCTCGTCGGCACCTGCGCTCTGCTGCAGGGCTTCCAGGTCAATCTGGAGCATTGCGGTAATGCGCTCGCCTTCATCCAGCGGCAGCAGGTTCACCAGCGGGCGGCCGCGCGCAGTACGCGAGGCTTCGGGAATCTCGAAGGTACGCAGCCAGTAGACCTTGCCTTTGCTCGAGAACAGCAGCAGGGTCGCGTGGCTGTTGGCAACCAACAGGTGTTCGATGTAGTCCTCGTCTTTCACGCCGGTGGCCGACTTGCCCTTACCGCCACGACGCTGGGCCTGGTAGGCGGCCAACGGTTGGCTCTTGGCATAGCCACCGTGGGAAATGGTCACCACGCGCTCTTCTTCGGTGATCAGGTCCGCGATGGTCAGGTCGACCTGGGACGCGACGATCTCGGTACGACGGGCGTCACCGAACTCTGCCTTGACCTTTTCCAGCTCCTCGCGAATGACTTCCATCAGCCGCTCAGGATTGGTCAGGATACGGATCAGCTCGCCGATCAGAGTCAGGATTTCCTGGTATTCGGACAGCAGCTTCTCGTGCTCGAGGCCAGTCAGGCGGTGCAGACGCAGTTCGAGGATGGCCTGGGCCTGTTCCGGCGACAGGTAATACTTGCCTTCGCGCAGACCGTATTGCGGATCGAGGTCGTCCGGGCGGCACGCGTCCGCACCAGCGCGCTCGACCATCGCCTCGACCGCACTGGACTCCCAGGGAGTCGCGATCAGACGCTCCTTGGCCTCGGCCGGGGTCGGCGAAGCCTTGATCAGCTCGATCACCGGGTCGATGTTCGACAGAGCGACCGCCTGGCCTTCGAGGATGTGGCCGCGCTCACGGGCTTTGCGCAGCTCGAATACGGTCCGACGGGTCACCACTTCGCGACGGTGACGGACGAACACTTCGAGCATGTCTTTCAAGTTCATCGTGCGCGGCTGGCCATCGACCAAGGCCACGACGTTGATGCCGAATACGCTCTGCAACTGCGTCTGGGCGTAGAGGTTGTTGAGGATGACCTCGGGCACCTCGCCGCGGCGCAATTCGATGACCACGCGCATGCCGTCCTTATCGGACTCGTCGCGCAGCTCAGTGATGCCTTCGAGCTTCTTCTCCTTCACCAACTCGGCGATCTTCTCGATCAACCGTGCCTTGTTCAACTGGTAAGGCAGCTCGGTAATGACGATCTGCTGGCGACCGCCGACCTTGTCGATATCTTCGATTTCGGCGCGCGCGCGGATGTAGATACGGCCACGGCCGGTGCGATAGGCCTCGATGATGCCCGCGCGACCATTGATGATACCGGCGGTTGGGAAGTCCGGTCCCGGGATGTAGCGCATCAGTTCATCGACCGTGAGCTCCGGGTTATCCATCAGCGCCAGGCAACCGTCGATGACTTCGCTCAGGTTGTGCGGCGGGATGTTGGTCGCCATGCCAACGGCGATACCGCTGGAACCGTTGACCAACAGGTTGGGGATCTTGGTCGGCATGACCGCCGGGATCTGTTCGGTGCCGTCATAGTTCGGCACCCAGTCCACGGTTTCCTTCTCCAGGTCGGCCAGCAGTTCGTGGGCCAGCTTGGACATGCGGACTTCGGTGTATCGCATGGCCGCGGCGTTGTCGCCGTCCACCGAACCGAAGTTGCCCTGACCATCGACTAGCATGTAGCGCAGCGAGAAGGGCTGAGCCATGCGCACGATGGTGTCGTAGACGGCGGTGTCGCCGTGGGGGTGGTACTTACCGATGACGTCACCGACCACACGGGCGGATTTCTTGTACGGCTTGTTCCAATCGTTGCCCAGTTCGCTCATCGCGTAGAGAACGCGACGGTGTACCGGCTTCAGGCCGTCGCGCGCGTCCGGCAAGGCGCGCCCGACGATGACGCTCATCGCGTAGTCGAGATAGGACTGTTTCAGCTCGTCTTCGATATTGACCGGGAGGATTTCTTTGGCCAGTTCGCCCATGAGAAGCCTGGTTCCTTTTTCTGGTGAAGCTCCGCCCCACTCGTCCTGAGCGGCGCGAAGCTCGTCGCTGTGGCTTGAAACCACAACGACTCACGACAAATCAACGAGTTAAGCCAAGGATCTGTGCAATTCGACCGCCTCTTCAGGGCAGCCTCGATAACTGCCGGAGCTTACCACAGTCACCGCCTCGCACCTACCCCGCTACCTGCCGACCAATAGCTCAATGCAGGCGCTTGCGGCACATCAGCTGGGCCATCTTGGCTGCATCCGGACGCTCCACCACGCCACGCTCGGTCACAATTGCATCAATTAAATCAGCAGGAGTCACGTCGAAGACCGGATTGACCGCATGGACATCAGCGGCCACGCGACGCCCCCCCAGATCCAGCAGCTCGGCACCGTCACGCTCCTCGATCGGAATGTCGTCGCCGCTTTCCAGGGACATATCGATGGTGGAACTGGGCGCGACGACCATGAAGCGGACGCCGTGGTGCATGGCATTGACGGCCAACTGGTAGGTACCGATCTTGTTCGCGACATCGCCATTGGCGGTAATGCGATCGGCGCCGACGATGACCCAGGTGATGCCCGCCGTCTTCATCAGGTGCGCGGCCGCAGCATCGGCATTCAAGCTGACCGGAACACCTTCATTGGCCAGTTCCCAAGCGGTGAGCCGCGCCCCCTGGAGCCAGGGTCGGGTTTCGTCGGCATAAACTCGCTCCACCAACCCATCCAGATGAGCTGCGCGGATCACACCAAGCGCCGTACCGAAGCCACCGGTCGCTAAAGCACCGGTATTGCAGTGAGTCAGTAAGGCCTGCGGACTCCCCTGATGCTTGCGAATCAGCTCCATGCCGAGTTGAGCCATGGTCAGGTTGGCCTCCCGATCGCTGAGGTGGATGGAAATCGCCTCGGCCTCCAGCGCCTGCAGCGGCGCCTCACCCGGCTTGAGACGTCCCAGCCGCTCACGCATGCGATTCAGTGCCCAGAACAGATTGACGGCAGTCGGTCGCGACGCTGCCAGAATACTGAAATCCGCCTCCAGCGCCTCACGCCAGTCCCCCCCGGCAGCCAGACGGGCACGCGCGCCCAGAACCACGCCGTAAGCGGCGCTGATGCCGATGGCCGGAGCGCCGCGCACGACCATCTGACGGATGGCGCTGGCAACCCCTTCTGCCGAGTCATAGGCGAGCCAGATTTCCTCGGCGGGCAACAGGCGCTGATCGAGCAGATGAAGGGATCCGTCTCGCCAATCGATCGCCTTGACCTTCTCGGCTGCTAACAGTTGTTCACGCATCACCCACCTCACCACCCGTAACTCGCGGAAAAACCGCAGATTATAGCGAGCCGGACCGTGTCTGGCTCGGGTATACTGCCGCCACCCTATTTTGCGCCCAGGATGCGCCTCCATGCCCACTGCCAATGCCCCGCTCGACCTGCTTCTGCTCCCGACCTGGATTGTCCCGGTAGAACCCGCCGGCGTGGTACTTCGGGATCACGGCCTGGGCATCCGCGACGGCCGCATCGCACTGCTGGCGCCACGCGAGCAAGCCCTTCGCCATCCGGCCCACGAGTGCCGCGAACTTCCCGGCATGGTGCTGACCCCTGGACTCATCAATGCCCACGGCCACGCCGCCATGACCCTGTTCAGAGGACTGGCCGACGACCTGCCACTGATGACCTGGCTACAGGAGCACATCTGGCCAGCAGAAGCCAAGTGGGTCGACGAAACGTTCGTCCGCGACGGGACGGAACTGGCGGTAGCCGAGCAGCTCAAGAGCGGCATCAGCTGTTTCTCGGATATGTACTTCTACCCCTCGCAAGCCAGTGAGGTCATCCATGGCACTGGAATCAAGGCCCAACTGGCCATTCCTGTGCTGGATTTCCCGATTCCCGGCGCCAGCGATGCGGCCGAGGCAATCCGCCGAGGCGTGGAGCTGTTCAGCGACCTCAAGCACCACCCGCGGATCAAAGTGGCCTTTGGCCCCCATGCACCCTACAGCGTCAGCGACGACAAGCTCGAGAACATCCGCGTCCTGGCTGAGGAGCTGGACGCAAGCATTCACATGCACGTTCAGGAAACCGCGTTCGAAGTGCAGCAGAGCCTCGAACAGCGTGGCGAACGCCCGATGGCGCGGCTGGCCCGCCTTGGCCTGCTGGGGCCGCGTTTTCAGGCCGTCCACATGACCCAGGTGAGCGATGAAGACCTCGCCCTGCTGGTTGCCAGCAACACCAACGTGATCCACTGCCCCGAGTCGAACCTCAAGCTGGCCAGCGGCTTCTGCCCCGTGGAGCGCTTGTGGCAGGCAGGGGTCAATGTCGCCATCGGCACCGACGGCGCCGCCAGCAACAACGACCTGGACCTGCTCGGCGAAACCCGCACTGCGGCACTCCTGGCCAAGGCTGTTGCCCACTCCGCCAGCGCCCTGGATGCCCACCGGGCATTGCGCATGGCCACCCTGAATGGCGCACGGGCGCTTGGACTCGACCAGGACACCGGCTCACTGGAAGTCGGCAAGGCCGCCGACGTGGTCGCCTTCGACCTGTCGGGCCTCGCCCAGCAGCCGGTCTACGAGCCGGTCTCCCAACTGATCTATGCCACCGGGCGCGATGCAGTGCGGCACCTGTGGGTCGATGGCAGGCAACTGCTCGACCAGGGCCGTCTGACCCGGCTGGATGAACAACGCCTTGGCGCCGTCGCCCGTAGCTGGGGCGAGCGCATTGCCGGCCGCTGAATTCTGTCTTGAGGAAATCCCATGACCAACGTCGACCACGTCGAAATCGCCAAGTTCGAGGCCCTCGCCCACCGCTGGTGGGACCGTGAGAGCGAGTTCAAGCCTCTGCACGACATCAACCCGCTGCGTGTCAACTGGATCGATGAGCGGGTCAAGCTGGCCGGCAAGAAGGTGGCAGACATCGGCTGCGGCGGTGGCATCCTCAGTGAGTCCATGGCCCAGCGCGGCGCGACCGTCACTGGCATCGACATGGGTGAAGCGCCACTGGCCGTCGCCCAGCTCCACCAATTGGAATCCGGCGTACCAGTGGAGTACCGACGCATCACAGCCGAAGGGCTGGCCGCCGAGATGCCCGGCCAGTTCGACGTGGTCACCTGCATGGAAATGCTCGAGCACGTTCCCGACCCCGCCTCGGTCATCCGCGCCTGCTACACCTTGGTCAAGCCCGGCGGGCAAGTCTTCTTCTCGACCATCAATCGCAATCCCAAGGCTTACCTATTCGCCATCGTCGGCGCCGAGTACCTCATGCGCCTGCTGCCGCGTGGCACCCACGACTTCAAGAAGTTCATCCGCCCCTCTGAACTGGGCGCCTGGAGCCGCGCCGCAGGCCTGCAGGTCAAGGATATCATCGGCTTGACCTACAATCCGCTGACCAAGCACTACAAACTGGAAGCCGACGTCGACGTCAATTACATGATCCAGACCCTGCGCGAGGAGTGACCAGCATGCGACTCAGAGCAGTTCTTTTCGATATGGACGGCACCCTGCTGGACTCTGCGCCGGACTTCATCGCGATCTGCCAAGCCATGCGAGCGGAGCGCGGCCTGCCGCCGCAGGATGAAAAACAGATCCGTGATCAGGTCTCCGGAGGTGCGCGCGCCATGGTCGCCACAGCATTCAGCATCGACCCCGAGGCTGAAGGGTTCGAAACGCTGCGCCTGGAGTTCCTGGAGCGCTATCAAAGCCACTGCGCCGTCCTGACCCGCCCCTTCGAGGGCATCGATGAGCTACTGCAAGACATCGAACGGGCCAATCTGATCTGGGGCGTGGTGACCAACAAGCCGGTGCGCTATGCCGAACCCATCATGCAGCAGCTTGGCCTGGCCGAACGCTCTGCCGTGCTGATCTGCCCGGATCACGTGAAGAACAGCAAGCCTGACCCCGAAATGCTACTACTGGCCTGTAGCCAGCTGAACCTGGACCCGGCCAGCGTGCTTTTCGTTGGTGACGACCTGCGTGACATCGAATCCGGCCGCGCCGCAGGGACGCGCACTGCCGCCGTGAGTTACGGCTATATCCACCCAAACGATAATCCGACGCAGTGGGGCGCCGACGTTGTGGTCGACCATCCGCTCGAGCTGCGCACGCTGCTCGACTGTGCGCTTTGCTCTTGATGAGCAGCCGGCTCAGGCCGGAACGCTTCTGGTACAGCTGAAACCAGGCGTATAGCCTCAAGCTTCACGAAGGAGTTTCCATGTTCCAATATTCCGCTCGCCCTGACCTGCTCAAGGATCGGGTCATCCTGATCACCGGCGCTGGCCGTGGCATCGGCGCTGCTGCCGCCAAGACCTTCGCCGCCCATGGCGCCACCGTGCTGCTGCTGGGCAAGACCGAAGCCAGCCTGAATGCCGTCTACGACGAGATCGAAGCCGCCGGCCATCCGCAACCAGCGGTAATCCCCTTCAACCTGGAAACCGCCCAGCCGCACCAGTACGACGAATTGGCCGCAACGCTGGAGGCCGAGTTCGGCCACATTGACGGACTGCTGCACAATGCTTCGATCCTTGGTCCGCGCACGCCGATCGAGCAGCTCTCCGGCGACAACTTCATGCGCGTCATGCAGGTCAACGTCAACGCCATGTTCATGCTGACAAGCACCTTGCTACCGCTGCTGAAACTGTCGAGTGATGCCTCGGTAGTTTTTACCTCCAGCGGCGTTGGCCGCAAAGGCCGGGCCTATTGGGGCGCCTATGCCGTCTCCAAGTTCGCCACCGAAGGCTTGATGCAGGTGCTGGCCGATGAGGTGGACGGCGTGGCGAATGTCCGCGCAAACAGCGTCAACCCGGGCGCCACGCGCACCAGCATGCGCGCCCAGGCATACCCTGGAGAAAATCCTGACAACAATCCGGAACCCGCCGACATCATGCCTGTCTACCTTTACCTCATGGGGCCAGACAGCACCGGTGTAAACGGCCAGGCTTTCGACGCGCAATGACCGCCCTCCGCGGCGGTCATTCGACCGCCGCAACCTCCGCCAGAATTCCGGCAGCCATATTCCGTGAACGGCATCACATTGCCATGCTTTTGCCAGTATCCCGGCAATGGCTTGCCTCAAGGCACCCTGCGAACATTGTAACCATTTGAAATTCAATGGTTTTCCAATAGATATCAACGACTGGCACGAAAATCGCTCTAAGTCCGTAGTCGCCGCTTACTGCGCCAGAGGTTCAACTGAATGGCTCCTCCCAACCGGACCAACACCATCGATTTCGACGCCGCCAAACTGCAGCGCCTGGGCTTCACCGGCAAACGACAGCCGAAGCTCAAGCCGGTCAGCCTGGCCGAATTGCATCGCCAGCTCAACCTGCAACTGCAGACCAGCCTGGACGTCGAGCGCATCGTAAACCTGTTCTTCACTGAAGTTCAGCGTCTGGTGTCTCTGGATGCCCTCACCTACCTCCATCAGAGCAGCGACGTTCGCCTGGAGTTTGGCACTCTCGCCAGCCATTCAGCCGGGTACCGACTAAGCAATGAAGGCGAATACCTTGGCGAACTGATATTCCGACGCAACCAGCGCTTCGACGAACAGGAGCTGAACCAGCTGGAATCGCTGCTTTCCAGCCTGCTCTTTCCCTTGCGAAATGCTCTGCTCTACCGAGCCGCGGTGCAAAGCGCATTGCGCGACCCCCTCACCGACACCGGGAATCGCATCGCCATGGAGCAGACGCTTCAGCGCGAGGTCGACCTAGCGCGACGCAGTCTTCAGCCAATGTCGGTCCTGATGCTGGACATCGACCACTTCAAACGCATCAACGACCAATACGGCCACAGCACCGGCGACGAAGTGCTCAAGGCCGTGGCAACGACCCTCAAGGGCAAACTACGCAATGTCGACATGGTGTTCCGGTTCGGCGGCGAAGAATTCCTGGTGCTGCTTTCCGGCACCTGCCGTGAAGCGGCTGCCATGGTAGGTGAGCGACTACGCCTGGGCATACTGGAATTGCAGTATCTGGTCCAGGGCCGGCCGCTGGATCTTTCCATCAGCCTGGGGTGCGCAACGTTGCTCCCGGCCGAGTCGGTGGAGAGCCTGCTGCGCCGGGCGGACAACGCACTGTATGTGGCCAAGCGGGAAGGCCGCAACCGGCTATCCATGGCGGGCTGACCCGCCACCCGCCTCTGGGGCGCAGAGCCCGTAGAAGCTTCTTTATTGTTTTCACTCCCTCTGGTTGCTGTACCACTGAGCAACCAAATCCCCAGAACCCCATCAAGTAGGTCGGAGTCACACGGCCGCCCGTTCAGGTATGAGGCGAGGTCTCCCTAGGCAAGAGTGCAATCCTTCACCGCACGGCCGCCGGATGCACGCCGCCCCCTTGCAAGGTGTGCAGGGAACTCCACCTCCAAGCGAGCGCGCCCTGCCGGGCGCACAAAAAAAGCCCCGCCGAAGCGGGGCTGAGCACTAACTCATAGAGGCGTGATGCATCACGGGATGCAGACACCATGCTGGCCGCTCTGGGCCAGGTCCATCAGCTCACGATTAGCCACCGCATACATCGCATAGTCGGTCGCAGTCGCGGCACGCAGCTCAACGAGCATCACCTTCCAGCGCTCCACCAGCGCACGATGCTGGTCCAGCCACAGGGCAACTCGCTCTTCGATGTCTGCCGGGCCATCGTTCATCTGCAGGACAGAGACGGTGATGGCACGCTGTTGCCAGTCCAGATCATCACGGAAAGCTTCCCGCGCCAGCGCCTGCCAGTTGTTTTCCACCGGCAGACTGGTGATCTGCTGCAGGTACCAGGACAGGTCCAGTGCCCCGCCAACGGCGAAGTAGGCGGCGGCAACTTCTGCCGTGTCCTTGCCGGTGACGTCCGAGGCTTCGATGATCGGCAGCAGGGTGTAAAGGTGGGTGGTGCCCGCCACTACGCGAGCAAGTTCCTCCGGCGCACCGGCTTCGACATAGGTCTGGAAGCGCGCCAGCCACTGCTCGCGCGACGGTCCTTCGAGTAGCTCGTCAAGGCGACCAGCCAGCTCCGCCACACGCGGGGCGAAGTGACCGACGTCACGGGCAGCGTCCAGGTCCTCGCGGCGACTGCGCAGGAACCAGCGGGTCGCGCGGCGGCCCAGGCGCATCAGCTCGTCCATCAGGGTCAACTGCAGCTCAGCCGAGACCTTGTAGTCCAAGGCCTCAATCTGCTTCCACCAGTGCGGCAGACGGAACACGTCGCGCACGATCACATAGGCGCCGGCCACGTTGGCGGCACTCATGCCTGTGGACTCCTTCAGGCGCTGCACGAAAGTGATGCCCATGTGGTTGACCAGGTCATTGGCGATCTGGGTGCTGACGATCTCGCGCTTCAGGCGATGACGACGCATGGCGTCACCAAATTTCTCCGCCAGGAGCTGCGGGAAGGCGGTTTCCATCTCGCGGGCCAGGTAATCGTCATCCGGCACCAGCGATTTGAGCAACGACTCCTTGAGGTCGATCTTGCTGTAGGAAATCAGCACCGACAGTTCCGGACGGGTCAGGCCCTGTCCGCCGGCGATACGCTCGTTCAGCTCCTCGTCCGTAGGTAGGAACTCCAGCGCGCGATCCAGCTTGCCGGCGGCTTCCAGCGCGGCGATCAGGCGTTTGTACTCGCCGATCTTTTCCCGCGCGCGGCGCTGCGCCAAGGACAGGGCCTGGGTCTGCTTGTAGTTGTTGCCCAGCACCAGGTTGCCCACGGCGTCGGTCATCTCGGCCAGCAGCTGGTTGCGCTGCTTGCCGGTCATATCCCCTGCGCCAACGATCTCGTTGAGCAGGATCTTGATGTTGACCTCATGGTCCGAGCAGTCCACGCCGCCGGCGTTGTCGATGAAGTCGGTGTTGCTGGCGCCACCGTTGAGGCCGTACTCGACGCGACCCAGCTGGGTCATGCCAAGGTTGCCGCCTTCGCCCACCACCTTGGCACGTAATTCACGGCCATCTACGCGCAGGGCGTCGTTGGCCTTGTCGCCCACGTCAGCGTGGCTTTCCTTGCTGGATTTGACGTAGGTGCCGATACCGCCGTTCCAGAGTAGGTCGACCGGTGCCTTGAGCAGTGCATTGAGCAATTCGGTCGGGGTCAGCTTGTCCGCGTCGATCTCGAAGCGCTGCTGCATCTGCGGACTCATGGCGATGCTCTTCGCACTGCGCAGGAAAATGCCGCCGCCTTCGGAGATCAGCTTGGTGTCGTAGTCGGCCCAGGAGGAGCGCGGTAGGTCGAACAGACGCTTGCGCTCATGGAAGCTGGAAGCCGCATCCGGATTCGGGTCGATGAAGATGTGCATGTGGTTGAAGGCCGCCACCATCTGCAGCTTGTCCGACAGCAGCAGGCCGTTGCCGAACACGTCGCCGGCCATGTCGCCGATGCCGATGACGGTGATGTGGTCCTTCTGTACGTCGATGCCGCGCTCACGGAAGTGGCGCTGCACGGATACCCAGCCGCCCTTGGCGGTGATGCCCATGCCCTTGTGGTCGTATCCCGCCGAGCCGCCGGAAGCGAAGGCGTCACCCAGCCAGAAGCCGTACTCGAGAGCGATGCCGTTGGCGATGTCGGAGAAGGTCGCGGTGCCCTTGTCAGCCGCCACCACCAGATAGGGGTCGTCGGCGTCGTGGCGTACCACGTTGGCCGGCGGCACTACCTTGCCTTCTTTCAAGTTGTCAGTGATGTCCAGCAGACCGCTGATGAAGATGCGGTAGCAAGCGATGGCCTCGGCCTGGATATCGTCACGGCCACCACCCACTGGCAGACGACGTGGGATGAAGCCGCCCTTCGCCCCCATAGGCACGATCACCGCGTTCTTCACCTGCTGTGCCTTGACCAGGCCCAGCACTTCAGTGCGGAAGTCCTCTTCACGGTCCGACCAGCGCAGCCCGCCACGAGCCACGTCGCCAAAGCGCAGGTGCACGCCCTCGACTCGCGGCGAGTAGACGAAGATTTCGAACTTGGGTACCGGGCGCGGAATCTCTGGGATCAGGCGCGGATTGAGCTTAAAGCTGAAGTAGGACTTGTGCTGGCCGTTGGCATCCGTCTGGTAGAAGTTGGTGCGCAGGGTCGCCTTGATCAGGTCCAGATAGCGGCGCAGGATGCGGTCTTCGTTAAGCACGGCGACGTTGTCCAGCTCACCAAGGATGGCCTGCTCCAGTTTCTGCTGCTTGTCTTCCAGGTCTTCGCCGGCCAGCTTGCGCGCCAGGTAGAAGCGCGTCTTGAACAGACGCACCAGTTCCTTGGCGATATTGGCGTGGTTCAGCAGGGTGCTGGCGATGTAGGAGAGGTCGAAGCCCAGGCGGATCTGCTTGAGGTAGCGCGCATAAGCCCGCAGCAGAGCCACGTCGCGCCACGGCATGGAGGCGGTCAGCACCAGGCGGTTGAAGGCGTCGTTCTCCGCATGACCGCCGACGATGTTGACGAAGGCATCCTGAAGCGTGTCGTTCAGCTCTTGGATATCGACTTCCTGGCCGAGGGCGCTGGTGAAGGCGAAATCGTGGATCCAGTATTCGCGACCGTCCTGGCGGGTGAGGCGGTAAGGGAACTCGCCGAGCACGCGCAGGCCGAGGTTCTCGAGGATCGGCAGGACATCCGACAACGCCAGCGGCGAATCGGCGTGGTAAAGCTTGCAGTGCAATTGCTGCTCGCCCTGGGCCAGCGGCTGGTAGAAGCTCATCACCAGCTGGCGGCCATCGGATAGGCTGTGCAGGTGCTGCATGTCGACCACCGCCGAGTGCGGGGCGAAGCGCTCGCGGTAGCCGGCCGGGAAGCCTTTCGGGAAGTCGGCCAGCACGCGGTTACCCTGGGCCTCGCCGAAACTCTCGACGATCAGGTTGGCGTAGTCGTCCTTCCAGGAACGGCAGGCCTGAATGACTTCCTTCTCCAGCAATGCGATATCGACCGGGACCTTGTTTTTCGGGTCCAGACGCAGGATGAACTGCACGCGCGCAAGCACCGACTCGGAGAAGAAGGTCCAGAACTCGCAATCGCTCGCCTTCAGGCGCTCCATCAGGATCTGCTGGATCTTCACGCGGGTTTCGGTGGAGTAGACATCACGCGGCACGTAGGCCAGCGCATAGGCAAAACGCCCGTAGGGGTCACGGCGCAGGAACAGGCGGATCTTGTTGCGTTCCTGCATCTGCACGATGGACATCGCGGTGGCGAAGAGGTCGTCCACTGGCGTCTGGAACAGGTCGTCACGGGGCAGTACTTCCAGGACCTGGGACAGCTCCTTGCCCAGATGGGCTTTCGGCGCGAAGCCCGAGCGACGCTGGATTTCGGCGACCTTGCGGCGGATGTAGGGAATCTGCTCGACGCTTTCGGCATACACCGACGAGGTGTAGAGGCCCATGAAGCGGCACTCCTTGACCACCTTGCCCTTGGCATCCAGCGCACGAATGGAGACGAAGTCCGGGTAGGCCGGGCGATGCACGCGGCTCGGCTCGGCGGCCTTGGCGAAGGAGAGCAGCATCGGTTCGCGCAGATAAGCCAACGCCTCCGGCCCGATGTGCACGTCATCCTTCTTCAAGCCACCGCGACGCAGGACTGAGATGCCCAGGAGGGATTTCTCGTCGTATACCAGGCTCCCACCGTCGGCCTCGTCGACAACGGTGAACTCTTCATAGCCCAGGAAAGTGAAGTGATCGTCCAGCAACCACTCCAGGAATACCTTGATCTCACTGAGTTCTTCAGTATCGACCTTGAGCTTGGCCTTGCCGAGCCAGGCCAGCAGCTCTTCGGCCTTGGCCTTCATCGGGTGGAAGTCGGCGACGGCAACCCGTACCTCGCCCAGCACTTCCAGCAGCGCCTTCTCCAGGGTCTTCTGCGCCCCCACATTGGCACAGCGATCGATCTCCAAGAACATCAGCGACTCTTGGCGCACGTCCTTGCCCGGGGTGCCCTTGGGCAGGACTTCCAGCAGTTCGCCCTTGGCGTTGCGGCGCACGCTGAGCACGTTGTTCTGCAGGGTGTGAATGCTGTAACCGCGACGGTTCAGCTCCATGCGTACCGAATCCACCAGGAAGGGGATATCCGGGTGCAGCACTTCAACGGCGGTGTGGGTCGACTGCCAGCCGTGTTTCTCGTAGTCGGGGTTGAACACCCTGACCTCGGGACTGGCAGGATCGAAACGCTCCAACAGACGCCAGGAGGACAGTGTGCTGCCGGCCAGGTCGGAGAGCCGGCGCTGGGTCAGCTCGTCGAGCGCGATGATGCCGAAGAATTGTTCGGCGAACAGGGCTACTTGTGGCAATGCCTGCTCGTTGACGTGCTGCGCCAGAACCGCTTGCAGTTGGTGCTGGAAGTCGGCTTTGCTGGCCGCGGTGAAGAACGCCATGGTAGTGCTCCGCTTGGCTCGTTTTATTAGGGGTTAAGCGTAGATCGCTTGAACGAGGACGAAGGGCCGCAAGTCGATCCAGGCAGCGCGCCCCTTCTCCGGGTGTCATGCCGGGAACAACTGCGACCCGGCGGTCACCATTGCCGCGAAAGCTTAACGAGGGATCGCTGCTGCGCGCTTACCGTGCTGCGACATATTCGTTCAACGCCGGCCCTTTCCAAACCACTCGAAAATACCGCCCAGCTCACGGAACCAAAGTTCGCCAGCAAGCTCTCCTAGGTCCCAAGCCCGTGCGTACATTAAAGTGATGCCCCATAATCGGAGGCGTTTGCAGCCACCCTTCCCCACCCGAACGAGTTCAGCGATGGAACACCGTGAAGCGCTCGTCGCTCTTCGAAACTATCTTTCCACCCAGATTCTCGGCCAGGAAAAGCTCATCGACCGGCTACTGATCGCCCTGCTCGCCGACGGACACCTGTTGGTGGAGGGGGCGCCCGGGCTGGCCAAGACCAAGGCAATCAAGGACCTGGCCGACGGCGTGGAGGCCGAATTCCATCGCATCCAGTTCACGCCCGACTTGCTGCCCGCCGACATCACCGGCACCGAGATCTATCGCCCCGAAACGGGCAGTTTCGTGTTCCAGCAGGGGCCGATCTTCCATAACCTGGTGCTGGCGGACGAAATCAACCGGGCGCCTGCAAAGGTGCAATCCGCGCTGCTGGAAGCCATGGCCGAGCGGCAAGTCTCCATTGGCCGCTCCACCTATGACCTGCCGCCGCTGTTCCTGGTGATGGCAACCCAGAACCCGATCGAACAGGAAGGTACCTACCCGCTTCCGGAAGCCCAGCTCGACCGCTTCCTGATGCATGTTCGCATCGGCTTCCCGGATGCCTCGGTGGAACGCAAGATCCTCCAGCAGGCACGAGGTGAAGCGCTGCATGGCGAAACCCGCGCTGAACACCAGGTGAGCCAGCAGGCCATCTTCGCCGCGCGCAAGGAAATCCTTGGCCTGTATATGGCCGACGCGGTCGAGGAGTACCTCGTGCATCTGGTCATGGCCACCCGCACCCCGGCCAAGTTCGACAGCGAACTGGCCGAGTGGCTGGCCTGGGGCGCCAGCCCCCGCGGGTCCATCGGACTGGACCGCTGCGCGCGCGCACATGCCTGGATGGCGGGCCGCGACTTCGTCAGCCCGGAAGACATCCAGGCGGTGCTCTTCGATGTGCTGCGTCACCGCCTGATCCTCTCGTTCGAGGCAGAGGCAGCCGGCATCGATCAGGATCGTGTCATCCAACGTATCCTCGACGTGGTGGCGGTGGCCTGAATGCGCCTGCGCGCTGCGAATTGGAAGCTCCGGATCAAGCGGCGCAAGGTCGCGCCATCCAGTTTCGAGCCGCCGGCCGCGAGTGCATCGGGTATCCACGTCAGCCTCGCCGAACTGATCGAAATGCGCCATCGCGTGCGCGAGGTCCATCTCTTCTCTACCCCGGCCCGGCGCAGCCCATTGATTGGCCTGCACCACTCCAAGCTACGCGGGCGCGGCATCGACTTCGACCAGGTGCGTGTCTACCAGCCGGGTGACGACGTGCGCACCATCGACTGGCGCGTCACCGCGCGAACCCAGGAGCCGCATACCAAACTGTTCCACGAGGAGCGCGAACGGCCAGTGTTCATCATGGTCGAGCAGAGCCAACGCCTGTTCTTTGGCTCGGGACTGGTCTTCAAGTCTGTCCTCGCTGCCCAGGCCGCCAGCCTGATCGGCTGGGCAGCGCTGGCCCACAACGATCGCATCGGCGGGTTGGTGTTCAGCGATCAGGAACACCACGAGATCAAGCCGCGCCGCAGCAAACAGAGCCTGCTGCAACTGCTCAACCGACTGGCCCGTGCCAACCAGGCACTGGGCACCCAGGCCGGCGCCCCTCGCGAAGGGCTCAGCCTGGCGCTGCGCCGTGCGCGCGAAGTGCTGCGCCCGGGCAGCCTGGTGGTGCTTCTCTGCGATGAGCGCACGCTGTCCGATACCTCGGAGCAGCAGATCACCCTGCTCGCCCGACACACGGACCTGATCCTGTTGCCAGTTTCCGATCCGCTCGACCACGCTCTTCCCGCGGCGGGTCTGTTGCGCTTCTCCGAGCAAGGCGCCCAGTTGGAACTGGACACCCATAACGCCGAGCTGCGACGTGCCTACCGTGAACTGGGCGAGGCCCGCACGGAACGTTGGGAACGGCTGGCGCAGAAACTGGGCGTGCTGTTGATGCCTCTGAGCACACAGGAAGGAATGATCGAACAGTTGCGCGACTACCTGCAGCACAAGGAGGGGTCGCAATGAACCCGCTGGACGCCCTCGAGCCCCTGATCGCACCGCCCCCCATCCCCTGGTGGCCGCCTGCCCCCGGCTGGTGGCTGCTGCCACTGCTGCTCGCGGGACTCGGCTGGGGCCTTTGGTCACTGGCTCGACGGCACCGTGGCGAGGCTCAACCCGAGGCCGAACAGCCCCTGGATCCGTCACGCCAGGCTGCACTCGCTGAGCTTGCCAGCCTGGTCAAACCCTATGACGGCGCGCCCGCCGGTACTTGGCTGCAGGAGCTCAACGGCCTACTCAAACGGTTGTGCCGCATGCACTATCCCGACGACCACAGCCATACGCTCAGCGGTCGTGCCTGGCTGGCCTACCTGGACAACCGCTGCCCCGCAGCCGGCCTGACCCGCTGGATGATCTTGGTGGAAGGTGCCTACCGCCCCCAATGCAAGCTGGACGACAAAGCCATCAACGGCCTCTACCAGGCAGTCGACACCTGGATCCGCAAGCATGTTTGAATTCACCTGGCCTTGGGCCTTCCTGCTCACCCCCCTGCCCTGGCTGCTGCGACTGCTGCTGCCTGCAGCCGACAGCGGCGAGGCGGCGCTGAAAGTCAGTTTCCTTTCCGATCTGGAAGGCCTGGTCGGACGCCGCGCCCGGGCCAATCTGCCGGCATGGCGGCAGCAGGCGCCCTTTATCCTGCTCTGGCTCCTGTTAGTGTCCGCGGCCGCTCGTCCGGAGTGGGTCGGCGAACCACAGCCGCTGCCCACCAGCGGCCGCGACCTGCTGCTGGCCGTGGATGTGTCCGGGTCCATGGACTACTCCGACATGCAATGGGAAGAGCAGGAGGTCAGCCGACTGACGCTGGTCAAGCACCTGATGGGCGAGTTCATCGACGGCCGACAGGGCGACCGGATCGGACTGATCCTGTTCGGCAGCCAGGCTTACCTACAAGCCCCGCTGACGCTCGACCGGCAGACGGTGAAGACCTGGCTGGACGAGGCGCTGATCGGCATCGCCGGCAAGAATACCGCCATTGGCGATGCCATTGGCCTGGCAGTGAAGCGCTTACGGCAACAGCCAGCCACCAGCCGGGTGCTGGTCCTTGTCACGGATGGTGCCAACACCGGCGGTGAGATCGAGCCGCTCACTGCAGCCCGCCTGGCCGCTGAAGAAAGCGTGAAGATCTACACCATCGGCATTGGTGCCGACCCGCAACAGGGCAATGCGCTCGGCATCCTGGGCCTGAACCCCAGCATGGACCTGGACGAACCCACCCTTACCGCGATTGCCGAGCAGACCGGTGGCCGATACTTCCGCGCACGCTCCAGCAAGGAACTTGCAGAAATCGAAGAAATTCTCGATCAACTGGAGCCGGTGGCGCAGCGTCCGAGCCAGGCGCGCCCGGCCCTCGCGCTGTACAGCTGGCCCCTCGCTGGCGCCGTCCTGATGAGCCTGCTGCTAGTCTGCCAGGCCCTCTGGCCGCACGCCCTGCGACAACGGCCACAGCTAAGCAAAGGTTGGCGGAGGCGCACATGAGCGAACCCTGGCCTTACTTGCTACGCCCCGGCTGGCTGCTGCTCGTTCCTTTGTTCGGCTGGCTGCTCTGGCAACTCTGGCATCGCGAGCGACGCAGTGGCCGCTGGGAGCAAATCCTGCCCGTTGCATTCCAGCCCTGGCTGTTGAACGGTGCCAGCCAGCGCCACAATCGCCTGCCCTGGTTGGCCCTTGGCTTGGCCTGGCTGCTGGCCCTGCTGGCCTTGCTGGGCCCAAGCTGGCAACGGGTCGAGCAGAGTACGCAAAAACGTGCGGATCCATTGGTGGTCATCCTGGAGCTGACCCCAAGCATGCTCGCCACCGACGTTGCGCCAAGCCGGCTGGAACAAGCCAAGCGCAAGATCAGGGACCTGCTCAATGCCCGGCATGATGCGCAGACGGCGGTGGTCGTCTATGCGGGCAGCGCCCACAGCCTGGTGCCGCTCTCGGACGACCTGATGACCACATTCAACCTGCTCGATGCGCTGAAGCCGTCGATCATGCCGAGTCCCGGCCAGCGTGCCGATCTCGCCGTGGACAAGGCACTCAAACTGCTGGAACAGGGCGCCCGGGGCCAAGGCCGGCTACTCCTGGTCACCAGCGGCCTGGACGAGGCAGAAGAACGGGGTATCAACAAAATCCTCGGCTCCAAAGGCGGGCGCCTTGCCATCCTGGGCTTAGGCACCGCTGCAGGTGCGCCGATCGCCCAGGAGGACGGTGGTTTTCTCAAGGACTCTGAGGGTGCGATCCTCCTGCCTAAGCTCGATGGCGCAGGGCTCCGTCGATTTGCCAGAGAATTGGATGGACGCTACGCCAGCGCCCAACTCACTGACGGTGACCTACGCAGCCTGGGCCTGCTCAATGGGGCAGAAAGCTTTCGTGAAAGTGGCGAAATTGCCCAACTGGCCACCTGGGCGGACCAGGGCCATTGGCTGCTTCTGCCCCTGCTCCTGCTTGCCGCCTGTGCCGGACGTCGAGGCTGGCTGTTCTGTCTGCCACTGCTCTTCGTCCTACCAAGCCCGGCAATGGCCTTCGAGTTGGAGGACCTCTGGCTACGTCCGGACCAGCAAGGCCAACGCCTGCTCCAGGCCCAGCGTCCGGCGGAAGCAGCGCAGCGATTCATCGACACGAACTGGCAGGCCTTCGCCCTGTATGAAGCAGGCGACTATGCAGCCGCCGCTGATCGTTTCTCCCAGGGCGACAATGCAGCCGACCATTACAACCGCGGCAATGCCCTGGCCAAGGCTGGCGAGCTTGAAGCTGCTGTGGACGCTTACGACTCGGCCCTGCAACGCCAGCCTGAACTACTGCCTGCGCAAAAGAACAAAGCCTTGGTCGAATCGCTGCTACGCCAGCGCCAGGAGCAGTCCTCGCAACAGCCCAGCGAAGACCAGCAATCTGCTGAGACTCAATCGCAAGCCAACCAGAGTAACGCCAGTACTCGCCCGGACGAAGCCGCTGACACACGGCAACCCGATGGCCAGACAGCCAAGCCCGACGAGGTGCAGACTGGACAGACCTCACCCAGCGAGGCAGCTCCGGGGAAGCCCGGCGAAGGCCAGGCCGAGCAGGATCTCGCTCAAAGCCCAACGGCCGGGACCGAGTCTATGGCTGACGAGCGCCGCCAGGCACTGGAGCAATGGCTGCGCCAGATTCCGGACGACCCAGCAGAACTGCTTCGCCGCAAGTTCTGGTACGAACAGCAACAGCACCAGGAAGACTCGCAATGATTCGCCTGCTTTGTGTCCTCCTAATCAGCTTCTTCGCCTTGCACGCCAGCGCGGCAGGCGTTACCGCCACGATCGACCGGACACGCCTTAGTGAAGGCGAAACGGTCGAACTAACCCTCGAGTCGGCGGACCCAACCCTGTTCGGCAAGCCCGATCTGACACCGCTCAATGAGCAGTTCGAAGTGCTCGGCACCCGCCAGATCAACCAACTCGGCACACTGAATGGGCAGAACGAACGGGCAACGCGCTGGATCGTCACCCTACAGCCGAAGCAGACCGGTTTTGTCGTGATCCCGCCGCTCCAGCTGGGAGATGCCAGGACCCAGCCCATCACCCTGCACATACAGAAGGCCAGCAAAGACACCAAGACCAACCTGGCCCCAGTGTTCATCGACGCCAGCCTCGACCAGGAAAGCGTCTACGTGCAGGCCCAGGCCGTCCTCACCCTCCGCGTCTACCACTCGGTATCGCTGTACGACGACAGCAGCCTCAGCCCGCTACAGATGGACGACGCCCGCGTCGAACAACTTGGCGAGCCGCGCACCTACGAAAAGGAAATCAATGGCGTGCGCCATGGCGTGATCGAAGTCCAGTACGCAATATTCCCGCAGAAAAGTGGACTGATCACGCTTCCGGCCCAAGTCTTCAGTGCAACCCTGGTCGATCGCGGCAAGACGGGGACTTACCAGCCATTCGGTCCGAAGCCAGGTCGACTGACTCGGGTCCTATCTCCCCAGATTCCGCTCACGGTTAAGCCGAAACCCGCGGACTACCCCGACAACGTGCCCTGGCTGCCGGCCCGAAACCTGACCCTGACTGAAGCCTGGAACCCCGATCCCAAGGGCGCCAAGACCGGCGACTCCCTGACCCGTAGTCTGATGCTTCAGGTCGACGGCCTTTCCAGCGCGCAGCTGCCCCCGCTGCCAGCCACGCAGGTCAAGGGACTGCGTCGCTACCCCGACCAACCTCAGCTGAGCAGCCAGAATGGCGAACGCGGAATGATTGGCAGCCGGGAAGAACGCGAAGCGCTGGTGCCAACGGCCAGTGGCCGCCTGGAGCTTCCGCCGGTGGAAGTAACTTGGTGGAGCACCAGGGACGACCGGCTGATGCGCAGCGAACTGCCTGCACGCACTCTGGAAGTCGCCATCAATCCCGAACTGGAGGCTGCCAACGTGCCACAAGCCGAAGCCTCCACCGACGCTCCGTCCACACAGGTCCGACTGTGGCCCTGGCAACTCGCCAGTGCGCTGTTCGCTTGCACGACCTTCCTGGGATTCAGCCTCTGGTGGCGCGCCCGCCGACAGCCGGCGATCCTGCCAACCGCCCAGACAGGACCGAGTCCTCGGACACTCCTCGATGACCTCAAACGTGCCTGCCAGTCGAACGACCCGCACGCCACACGCCAGGCCTTGGACGCTTGGGCCCGTCAGCAACCAGAAACCCTGGCCGACATGGCCGCACGCTTCGTTCCGCTGTCCGACGCCCTGGATGAGCTGAACGGAGCGTTATACAGCGAGGCAGGCCAGCGCTGGCAAGGCGAGGATTTGTGGAAGGCCATCCGGGCACTGCCTGCACAACAGACAGCGCAACAAGTTACGGTCGAGGCCAGCCAACTGCCGCCGCTCTACCCGCGTTGACCGTTGGACCGCTCCTCCCTGTGGGGCGAATTCATTTGCGAAGCAGACCGCAGGCCTGCCCTACGGGTCCCCGCCATGACTCGGAATCCCTATCCCCCGTCACGCTCGAACGCATGGCGTTCGGGCGCATCTAGACCCACATAAGCGGGCCTGCGTGCCCCTTCAGCGGGAAATCGCTGACCATGCAGAGAATGGCCTTGCGGCCGTCGCTTCTGGTGAACGAATCCATTCACCGTGTTTGCCTCAGCTGTTGCTACGACCCCAACACCTAACGCGAACAGCGCTGATCCATTCGCCAAGCGCCCCAAGAAAAAATTCAGCCATAAAAAAACCGCGGCCCAGAGCCGCGGTTTCTTCGTCGAGCTATCAGGCTCAGTGGGCGAACAGTGAACCACCGACCTTGCCCGCCAGCTTCTCGGGCTTGATCAGGAACCGTGCCAGGGCCGGCAGCAGCCACAGCGCACCAAACATGTTCCAGAGGAGCATGAAGGTCAGCATCAAGCCCATATCAGCCTGGAACTTGATCGCCGAGAAGATCCAGGTTGCCACGCCAATTGCCAGGCACAACCCGGTGAACAGCACGGCCTTACCTGTGGACTTCAGGGTCTGGTAGTACGCCTCTTGCAGCGGCAGGCCCGCGCGCAGGAAGCTTTCCAGGCGGCTATAGATATAGATGCCGTAGTCAACGCCAATACCCACACCCAGCGCAATCACTGGCAGGGTCGCCACTTTCACGCCAATACCCAGCCAAGCCATCAGCGCGTTACCCAGCACGGAGGTGAGGATCAGCGGCAGCACGATGCACAGGGTTGCAGCGATGGAGCGGAAAGTGATCAGGCACATCACCGCCACACAGATGTACACCAGGATCAGGATGGTCAGTTCAGCCTGGGCGATCACCACGTTGGTGGCCGCCTCGATGCCCGCGTTACCGGCAGCCAGGAGGAACTGCAGGCCCTCCTTGTTGTGCTCCTTGGCGAACGCCTCGACCTCTTTGACAGCGCGGGACAGGGTTTCGGCCTTGTGGTCGTTGAGGAAGATCAACACCGGCGCCAGCGAGCAGTCGGAGTTGTACAGGCCTTCTGCACGGCTGATCGAGTTGTTCAGCACGTCCTGATTGCGCGACAGGGTTTCCCATTTCAGGTTGCCCTCGTTCATCCCTTTGATCACCTGCTTGGAGACGGTGACCATGGAGATGGCGGACTGCACGCCAGGAGTGTTCTCCATCTTCCACATCAGCTCGTCCACTGGCGCCAGCGCCTCATGGGTCGAGCAGCCCTCAGGACCGGTCTTGACCATGACCACCAGCACATCGGAACTGGTGGAGTAGTTGTTGATGATGAAGTTGTTGTCCTGGTTGTAACGGGAATCAGGACGCAGCTCGGGGGCACCCTGGTCCAGGTCACCGATCTTCAGGTTCTGGCTGTACCAGAGGCCACCACCGAAAGCGATCAGCGCAATGACAACGGAGATCGGAGCCACGACCGGGTGAGCAAAGTTAGATAGCAGGCGCCAGAACGGATGATCGCGTACGGCGTCCTTCTTGCTCCGCTCGATGGCCTTCTTGCTGATGCCCACATAGGAGATCGCTACGGGCAGCAGGATCAGGTTGGTGAACACAATCACTGCCACGCCGATGGAGGCGCCAATCGCCAGCTCACGGATCACGCCGATGTCGATGATCAGCAAGGTGATGAAGCCCACCGCGTCCGCCAGGATGGCTATCATGCCCGGCAGGAACAGTTGTCGGAACGTCCGACGTGCCGCCGTCAGGGCGTTGTCGGCATCACTGGACTGCAGAGCGATACCGTTGATCTTCTGCACGCCGTGGGAAATCCCGATGGCGAAGATCAGGAACGGCACCAGCATCGAGTAGGGATCGAGACCGAAACCGACGCTGTGCATCAGGCCGAGCTGCCAGACCACCGCCACCAGGGTGGTGGACAGCACGGCGATGGTGCTGCGGATACACCAGGTGAACCAATAGAGCAGCACCAGGGTGATCAGGAAGGCGATGCCGAAGAACACCACCACCATGATCAGACCATCGATCAGGTCACCGACCTTCTTGGCGAAGCCCACCACGTGGACCTTCACGTTCGGGTTCTGCGCCTGGTACTTCTCGCGAATCTTCTCTTCCAGCTCATGGGAGAACTGGCGGTAGTCGAGCTTGAGCAGTTTGCCCTGATCGTTCGGGTCCGGGTAGGACTCGAGCAACGGCACGTCGATGATGCTGGACTTGAAGTTGTTCGCCACCAGACGACCGATCTGGCCGGACTTGAGCACATTGTTACGCAGATCTTCGAGAGTAGCCGTGGAACCATCATAGGTCTGTGGAATCACCTCGCCACCGGCGAAGCCTTCTTCCGTCACTTCGGTCCAGCGCACACTAGGACTCCACAGCGACTTCAGGCCCGAGCGATCGACGCCGGAGATGTAGAACACCTCGTCATGGATCTGGCGAAGGGTCTCCATGTACTCCTTGTTGAAGATGTCGCCGTTGACCGCTTCCACCGAGATACGCACGGTGTTGCCGAGGTTGGCCAGGTCATTGCGATGCTCGATCATCTTCTGGATGTAGGGGTGATGCAGCGGGATCATCTTCTCGAAGCTGGTCGAGGGCCGCACTTGCAGGGCCTGCCAGAATAGGAAGACGCTGACCAGCAGGCAGATGATGATCACCGCCGGCCTGTTGTTGAAGATCAGGCGCTCCAGGAAGGTCGCCTTGTCCTGGTGATGGGTACTCATAAAACGCTCCCGCCTTTCTTATAGTTGGCCCAGCTCGGCGCCGGTCGGTGATGCCACACGCACGCCGCCCTGTCCCACCAGGATCAGGTTGCCCTTGTCGTCGGCGATGACGCCGGCCAGCGACATGCGATCAGCGCGGTTGACCACACTGAAACTGCGACCGCTGTCATTGCTCTTGAGGACGCTACCGCCGTGGCCGACCACCACAAGGCTGCCATTGGGCAGCAAAGCGCCCCCGGACAGTCCGAACTCCAGCTCGCCACCGGTGGTTTTCAACGGAATGGTTTCCCAGGTGGTTCCGAAGTCGGCAGAGCGGAATAGATGGCCACGCAGGCCATAGGCAATCACCACGCCGGAGTCGGCCGCCCCCAGAACGCCGAACAGAGAGCCCTCATAGGGGCCCTGGATGCGCTCCCAGGTTTCACCCCAGTCCGCGGAGCGGAACATGCTGCCCATCTCGCCGACCACAAACAGACCAGAGTCCTTGACCGCTGTGATGGCGTTGAGGTGGTACTGGTCCTCGTTGTCGAGGCGGTCACTGACGTCATCCCAGTGCTTGCCGCCATCTGCGGTGGTCAGCAAGGCGCCGTAGGCCCCCACGGCGAAGCCGGTGTTGGCATCCTTGAACCAGACATCCAGCAGCGGGGCTTCACGCTGCAGGTCTTCGAATTGCAGCGTCCAGGTAGCGCCGCCATCCTCGCTTGCAAGAATCTGCGCGTCGTGCCCGACTGCCCAACCCTTTTTGTCATCGATGAAGTAGACAGAAGTCAGCATCTGACGAGTCGGCACCTTGGCCTGACTCCAGGACTTTCCATCGTCATCGGAGTACAGGATGTGGCCACGATCGCCTGCAGCCACCAGGCGTTTGCCGGCATGAACGACATCCAGCAGCAGGCTGCTGACGGCCTTGGGAGATTCGATTGAGGAAGACGAAGCATCGGCGGCAAGCGCGGATGCGGTGATTGGCACAGCGGCAACGGCGACGACGGACAGCACACTGAACAGCGAGAGCGCTTTGGCCAGCGGCGAGTGGAAGCGAAACGTCGGCGCGCGGAAGGACTCCACAGGCAGGCCGAACTGGGTGCGCCGCATGACGGGCTCACTCATACACCTTTCCCCTTTTTGTTATAGGTAAAGCTGCCCAGGGAGGCAGCAGCGACCTAATCCTAGCCAGCTTTGGAAAGGCTGCACAATCAGCGGGACGTTATGTTTTGTTAAGCAAGAAAGACGCTGTGTAACCGACAAGACAATTCCAACTCGGCCCGTCGGAGGCGCAAAGCGCAGGATGGGTCACGCTTCAGCGATCCATGCTGCGGCCAGTGCGAGGCGGATTGATGACACATCGCCACCCAACACTGGGGGCAAGTGATACCGGCAGCCAAGAAAAAGGCCGCTAGGAGTAGCGGCCTCTTGCTTGGTTCTGCGCGGACATCTGCCCGAGCCGCGGACCTGACAGGAACGGACTCCCGCAGGTCACACCGCACTCAATCAGCCAAACGCCAGGTTGTGCCACCCTTGCTGTCCTCCAGGACAACGCCCATGGCCGTCAGCTGATCGCGAATTCGGTCGGATTCCGCCCAGTTCTTTTCCGCGCGGGCCTGGAGGCGAGCCTGGATCAATGCCTCCACCTCGGCCGCATCCACCTTGCCCTCAGCCCCCGCACGCAGGAATGCGTCCGGTTCCAGTTGCAACACGCCGAGCAGGCCAGCCAGCTCCTTCAGCCGGGCGGCCAGGGCGGCAGCAGCTTGCAGATCGGTATCGCGCAGTCGGTTGACCTCACGCACCATCTCAAACAGAACCGCACAGGCTTCAGGACTGTTGAAGTCATCATCCATGGCCGCACCGAAGCGCTCGACGAAGGCCTCTCCGCCTGCCGGTGCCGCATCAGGCAGCCCTCTCAATGCATGATAGAAACGCTCGAGCGCACCCTTGGCTTCCTTGAGGCTTTCCTCGGAATAGTTGATGGGGCTGCGATAGTGGCTGGACACCAGCAGATAGCGAACCACTTCCGGGTGATACTTTTCCAGCACTTCGCGAATGGTAAAGAAGTTGCCCAAGGACTTGGACATCTTCTCGCCATCTACCCGAACTGCACCGGCGTGCATCCAGGCCTGGGCATAAAGCTTGCCAGTGGCCGCCTCGCTCTGGGCGATCTCGTTCTCGTGATGCGGGAACACCAGATCCGGGCCACCGCCGTGGATATCGAACGTTTCGCCCAGACAGCAGGTGGACATCACCGAGCATTCGATGTGCCAACCGGGACGCCCCGCCCCCCACGGTGACTCCCAACTCGGCTCGCCAGGCTTGGCGCCCTTCCATAGCACGAAGTCCAGCGGATCTTCCTTGGCCTCATCCACCTCGATACGGGCACCGATGCGCAGATCCTCGATCTTCTTGCGCGACAACTTGCCATAGCCGACGAATTTGCCGACCCGGTAATAGACATCTCCGTTGCCGGGCGCATAGGCGAAACCCTTGTCGATCAGGGTCTGGATCATGGTGTGCATGCCGGCGATATGGCCGGTGGCACGTGGCTCGATATCCGGACGCAATACGGAAAGGCGTGCCTCGTCCTCATGCATCGCAGCGATCATGCGCTCGACCAACGCCTCGAACGGCTCGCCGTTCTCGTTGGCACGCCGGATGATCTTGTCATCGATGTCGGTGATGTTGCGCACATAGGTCAACTCAAAGCCGCGGTGACGCAACCAGCGCGCCACCACGTCGAAGGCCACCATTACACGGGCATGGCCGATGTGGCAGAAGTCATAGACCGTCATACCGCAGACGTACATGCGCACCTGATTGCCCACCAGGGGCTTCAGCGCTTCCTTGGTCTTGTTCAGCGTGTTGTAGATCGACAGCGTCATCATTGGCCCCAGGAGTCACGCAGGGTCACGGTACGGTTGAACACCGGCTTGCCGGGTTGCGAATCCTTCAGGTCGGCGCAGAAGTAACCTTCGCGCTCGAACTGGAAGCGGTCTTCCGGCTGGGCCTGAGCCAGGGACGGCTCGGCACGACAACCCGTCAGCACTTGCAGAGACCCCGGGTTGATGTTGTCGAGGAAGCTACCGCCCTCCTCCGACTTCTCCGGGTTAGCCGAGCGGAACAGGCGATCATAGAGGCGAACTTCGCACTCCACGCTGCCCTCGGCAGGCACCCAGTGGATAACACCCTTGACCTTGCGACCTTCAGGGTTCTTGCCCAGGGTGTCCGGGTCGTAGCTGCAGCGCAGCTCGACGATGTTGCCGTCGGCATCCTTGATCGCCTCATCAGCACGGATGACGTAGCTGCCGCGCAGGCGTACTTCGCCATTGGGCTCAAGGCGCTTGTAGCCCTTGGGCGGCTCTTCCATGAAGTCTTCACGGTCGATGTACAGCTCACGGGCGAACGGCAGGACGCGAACACCCATGTCTTCCTTCGGATGACGTGGAAGTTCGAGATTCTCCACCTGACCTTCCGGATAGTTGGTGATCACCACCTTGAGCGGGCGCAGTACACACATGGCGCGCGGGGCCGTGGCATCCAGATGATCACGGATGCTGAACTCGAGCATGCCGATGTCCACCACACCGCTGGCACGGTTGACGCCGATCATCTCGCAGAAATTACGGATGGACTCGGGCGTGTAGCCACGACGGCGATAACCGGACAGGGTGGACATGCGTGGATCATCCCATCCGCTCACATGCCCCTCGTCCACCAGCTGCTTGAGTTTGCGCTTGCTGGTGATGGTGTAGTTCAGGTTGAGGCGCGAGAACTCATACTGGCGCGGTTCTGCGGGTACCGGCAGGTTGGCCAGGAACCACTCGTAGAGCGGACGATGGTCTTCGAACTCCAAAGTGCAGATGGAGTGGGTGATGCCTTCGATGGCGTCCGACTGACCATGGGTGAAGTCGTAGCTCGGGTAGATGCACCATTTGTCGCCGGTCTGGTGGTGATTCGCGTGGCGGATGCGATAGAGGATCGGATCGCGCAGGTTCATGTTCGGCGACGTCATGTCGATCTTGGCTCGCAACGAACGGGCACCATCGGGGAACTCGCCCGCCTTCATGCGTGCGAAAAGGTCCAGGTTCTCTTCTACCGAGCGATCACGGAACGGGCTGTTCTTGCCTGGCTCAGTCAGACTACCGCGGAATTCGCGTGCTTCTTCCGGGGACAGGTCGCAAACGAAGGCTTTGCCAGCCTTGATCAGCTCTACTGCCCAAGCATGCAGCTGGTCGAAATAGTTGGAGGCATAGCGCACTTCGCCGGCCCACTGGAAGCCCAACCACGTCACATCGCTTTCGATGGCATCGATGTATTCCTGGTCTTCCTTGGCCGGGTTGGTGTCATCGAAGCGCAGGTGGCAGTCGCCGCCGAACTCCTTGGCCAGGCCAAAGTTCAGGCAGATAGACTTGGCATGACCGATATGCAGGTAGCCGTTGGGCTCCGGCGGGAATCGGGTGACGATCTTCGTGTGCTTGCCGGCATCCAGATCGGCCTGGACGATCTGGCGCAGGAAGTTGGAGGCGGCGGGAGTCTCTGGCTTGCTCATGGTGTCCTTGGTCATGCTGGTGCGCGGCTCAGGGTAGGCCGGCCAAATCAAAGCGCTTATCATAGCCGAAGCTGTCAATCCCCTGACAGGCCTTGGATTTCTCGACAGAGCGAATACCCCAATGATCAAGCTGCACACCAACCATGGCGTCATCACCCTGAAACTCTTTGAAGACAAAGCCCCGGAAACCGTGGCCAACTTCAAGGAGTACGTGAAGTCCGGCCATTACAACGGCACCATTTTCCACCGTGTGATCGGCAACTTCATGATCCAGGGTGGTGGTTTCGAGCCGGGCATGAAGCAGAAGCCGACTCGCGCGCCTATCAAGAACGAGGCCAACAACGGTCTGTCGAACAAGGTTGGCACCATTGCCATGGCTCGCACCATGGAGCCGCACTCGGCTTCTGCCCAGTTCTTCATCAACGTCGCTGACAACAGCTTCCTCAACCACAGCGCACCGACTGTCCAGGGCTGGGGCTACGCCGTATTCGGTGAAGTGGTCGAAGGCATGGACGTAGTGAACAAGATCAAGGCCGTCTCCACGACCATGAAGGCCGGCCACCAGGACGTACCGGTCGACGACGTCATTATCGAGAAGGCCGAGATCGCTGAGTGATATTGCTGATCTCCGATCTGCACCTTGAAGAGGAGCGCCCGGACATAACCCGGGCGTTCCTTCATTTCCTGCAGACGCGCGCGCCCCAGGCGGAAGCTCTCTACATCCTCGGCGACTTCTTTGAGGCCTGGATCGGTGACGATGCCATGACCTCCTTCCAGCGCTCGATCGCCCAAGCGCTCCGTCAGCTTTCCGACACCGGCACCCGCATCTACCTGATGCACGGCAATCGCGACTTCATGATTGGAAGCGCCTTCTGCCGCGAGGCCGGTTGCACGCTGATCCCGGACCCGAGCCTGGTCCAGCTGAACGGCGAACCCGTCCTGCTGATGCACGGCGACAGCCTGTGCACCCGCGACGAGGCCTACATGCGCCTGCGTCGATGGCTGCGCAACCCTGTCTCGCTGTGGATACTGCGCAACCTGCCGCTGAGAACCCGCCACAAGCTGGCCCGGAAGTTACGCAATGAAAGCCGCATGCAGACCCGGCAGAAAACGACCGAGATCACCGATGTCACTGCCGAAGAGATTCCGAAGATCCTCCGCGAACATGGCGCCAGGACTCTGATCCATGGCCACACCCACCGCCCGGCATGCCACGACTTTGCTCTCGACGGCCAGCCTGCGCGGCGCATCGTGCTTGGCGACTGGGATCGACAAGGCTGGGCCCTCCAGGTAGACGAACAAGGTTTCCAGCAAGCGCCCTTCAGCCTTGCCTGATTCGCTCGATACCGCGCATTGGTGCCGACCCACGGGCAGCATTTCCGCACAAGAAAGTGCGAGCCAGAAGGACACCGTTCATCGTCAGGAATAAAGAAGCGCCCACTTGGGCGCTTCCTTTGAGCAGCTGTCGACTGTCAGCGCGACGGGCCTGATGCCCTGACCTTCAAGCGGGCACGCCGCTGTGGAAACGGAACTCGCTATCCGGCGACTCGATCAACTCTCGCTCGACCGCGCAGACCTTCTCGATCACCAGATCGACGTCAGCCGCATCCCCGTATTGATAGGCAAGCTTCAGATAACCCTGGAAATGGCGGGCCTCGGACCTCAATAGCCCACCGTAGAACTTGCCAAGGTCCTCATCCAGATGAGGCACAAGCGCCTCGAAACGTTCGCAGGAGCGCGCTTCGATGAACGCCCCCACAACGAGGGTATCGACCAGCTTCTGTGGCTCATGTGTGCGCACCACCTTACGCAAGCCAGACGCATAGCGTGCAGCGGAAACCGGCCGCAGGCCAATCTTCCGGCGCTTCATTATCCGCAGCACCTGCTCATGATGTACCAGCTCCTCGCGGGCCAGTCGCGACATGAAGTTGATCAGATCCAAATGAGTGCTGTACTTGGCAATCAGGGCCATCGCCGTCGAGGCTGCCTTGAACTCGTTGTTCTTGTGGTCGATCAGCATGGTCTCCTGATCGGCCAGCGCGGCCGCCACCCAGGCGTCGGGCGTACGGCAACCAAGAAAGTCATGAATTTCAGGCAAGGTCACTGGCGGGTCTTCCGTTATGCAGATGCGTCACTGATTCGACGGGGCGGGAGTTCTTGGCTGCTGGCCGCTCCCGCAAAGGCGGAGCATTATACGAATGCGAGTCGCAACGACTAGTCCGGCGCTCTGACATATGTCAAGAACACCAAAGCTTGATCGGTACTACATTTGCTTTGGCTATAAGCCATCGACAGGGAGATGAGGACCATGCAAGCCATTCGCAGCATCCTGGTAGTACTGGAACCGGACCGACCAGAGGGCCTGGCCCTGAAGAGGGCGAAACTGATCGCTAATGTCACCCAGTCGCACCTGCACCTGCTGATCTGCGACAAGAAGAGCGACCACAGCGCCTACCTCAGCGACCTGGCAGCCTCGCTCACAGCCGAGGGTTTCAGCGCCACCACCCAGCAGGACTGGCTGGACAACCTGCACCAGACCGTCATTGCTGCACAACAGGCAGAAGGCTGTGGCCTGGTGATCAAGCAACACTATCCCGACAACCCGCTGAAAAAGGCGCTGCTGACACCGGATGACTGGAAGCTCCTGCGCTTCTGTCCCGCCCCGGTCCTGATGGTCAAGACGGACCGCCCCTGGACCGGCGGAGTAATCCTGGCTGCTGTCGATGTGGGCAACAGTGATGGCGAGCATCGTACCCTGCATGCTGGCATCGTCAGCCACGGCTACGACATTGCCAGCTTGGCCCAGGGCACCTTGCACGTGATTTCCGCGCACCCCTCGCCGATGCTGTCGGCGGCCGACCCGACCTTCCAGCTCAAGGAGACCATTGAGGCGCGCTATCGCGAAGAATGCAGGGCTTTCCAGGCCGAATTCGATGTCAGCGACGAGCGTCTGCATATCGAGGAAGGCCCAGCCGATGTCCTCATTCCTCACATTGCCCACAAGCTACAGGCAGTGGTCACGATCATCGGAACCGTTGCGCGGACCGGCCTCTCCGGAGCCCTGATCGGCAATACGGCCGAAGTGGTGCTCGACACGCTGGAAAGCGATGTCCTGGTCCTGAAACCTGACGACATAATCAGCCATCTCGAAGAACTGGTAGCCCAACGCTGACAATATGAAAAAAAGCGCCGCCCATCGGGCGGCTCTCTTTTTAAAGCGTCATAGGCGAATTTCCATCCCTTCCCTAAGAAAGCGCGGAGCGATGTAACGCTCGTAATGTGCCTCGGAGAGCAGGAAAAACTCCCGATCAATGGCTTCGCGAAGATTTGGCAAGGCCCAGTCACGAAACTCGGGAAGCAGCGCAACCCCGTAAGCATCCAGACGATTGATCATCCGTGCGGCCCTGGCAATCAGCTGGTAGGCCCAGCAGTAAGGCGACTGTTCAGGCACGAACCGCACCTGATGCTGCTCGAGCTGCGCACGCAGGCGCGAAGGGTCGAACACTTCCAGCTTGGCGGTCATGACCTGCACCAGGAGAATCTCAAGACGTCGCCATACCGCGCGCTTCTCTTCCTCGCCATAGAGATTCCAGTTCACCACTTCGTGATGAAAGCGCTTGCAGCCCCGACACACCAGGTCGCCATAGACAGTGGAGCAGAGGCCGACGCAAGGCGTCTTGATTCGCTGGTTGGACATGGTGATGGCAGGTTCGACGGGTGAATCAGGCGCGCCATCTTAGCCCTTTGTCTAATCGGGGTCACCCATGGCGAGGAGGGGGTTTTGTCTTAACTTTGCCGAACCTTTCCAGTAGAATCAGCCCGCCATTTAAGGCGCCGATATCCGTTGGAAGCTGTTTTCAAAGCGTCACGAGCACAGTTCATCCGGCAGGAAAAATTGGCGCTGGCCCCCTCATTTGAGGTGTCCAGCGCCAGCCCTCATCAGGCCTTCCTGACGGCGTAAAACTTTGAAAACAGCTTCTCGATGGAGGCCGCCGAAACCTTGGCCAGACAGCTCACAAAGCTGTGCGGCGCATGCGTTCGGCGGATTCCTGGATGAGCGCCCTGGAAGAATCCAGGGCCACTGATGAGGGTAAAACTGTGCTTGAAGCCTATCGCAAACATGTAGAAGAGCGTGCCGCCCAGGGCGTTGTGCCCCAGCCGCTGAACGCCGAACAAACCGCAGGCCTGGTCGAACTGCTGAAGAACCCGCCGGCCGGCGAAGAGGCCTTCCTCCTCGACCTGATCACCAACCGTGTTCCGCCGGGCGTCGACGAAGCCGCCTACGTCAAAGCCGGTTTCCTCTCCGCTATCGCCAAGGGCGAAGCCAATTCCCCGCTGATCAGCAAGGCCCGCGCCACCGAACTGCTGGGCACCATGCAGGGCGGCTACAACATCGCCACCCTGGTGGAACTGCTGGACGACGCTGCACTGGCTAACGTCGCCGCCGAGCAGCTGAAGCACACCCTGCTGATGTTCGACGCCTTCCACGACGTCGCCGAGCGCGCCAAGCAAGGCAACGCCGCCGCCCAAGCCGTGCTCAAGTCCTGGGCCGATGGCGAGTGGTTCGTCAACAAGCCCGCCGTGCCGGAAAAAGTCACCCTGACCGTGTTCAAGGTCCCCGGCGAAACCAACACCGACGACCTGTCCCCGGCCCCGGACGCCTGGTCCCGCCCGGATATCCCGCTGCATGCCCTGGCCATGCTGAAAATGGCCCGCGACGGCATCGAACCGGTCCAGCCCGGCTCCATCGGCCCGCTGCAGCAGATCGAAGCGGTCAAGGCCAAGGGCTTCCCGGTCGCCTACGTCGGTGACGTGGTCGGTACCGGCTCTTCCCGCAAGTCCGCCACCAACTCGGTGCTGTGGTTCTTCGGCGACGACATCCCGTTCGTGCCGAACAAGCGCGCCGGTGGCTTCTGCTTCGGCACCAAGATCGCCCCGATCTTCTACAACACCATGGAAGATGCCGGCGCCCTGCCGATCGAATTCGACTGCACCAACCTGGCCATGGGCGACGTCATCGACGTCTACCCGTACGAAGGCAAGGTCGTTCGCCATGACAGCGGCGAAGTCGTCACGACTTTCGAACTGAAAACTCCGGTGCTGCTCGACGAAGTCCGCGCCGGCGGCCGTATCCCGCTGATCATCGGCCGTGGCCTGACCGAGAAGGCCCGTGCCGAGCTGGGCCTGGGCGCTTCCGACCTGTTCAAGAAGCCGGAGTCCCCGGCCGACAGCGGCAAGGGCTTCACCCTGGCGCAGAAGATGGTCGGCCGTGCCTGCGGTCTGCCGGAAGGCCAAGGCGTGCGTCCAGGCACCTACTGCGAGCCGAAGATGACCACCGTCGGTTCCCAGGACACCACGGGCCCGATGACTCGCGACGAGCTGAAAGACCTCGCCTGCCTCGGCTTCTCCGCCGACCTGGTGATGCAGTCCTTCTGCCACACCGCCGCCTATCCGAAGCCCATCGACGTCAACACCCACCACACCCTGCCGGACTTCATCAAGACCCGCGGCGGTGTGTCCCTGCGTCCGGGCGACGGCATCATCCATAGCTGGCTGAACCGCATGCTGCTGCCAGACACCGTCGGCACCGGCGGTGACTCGCACACCCGCTTCCCGATCGGCATCAGCTTCCCGGCCGGCTCCGGCCTGGTGGCCTTCGCCGCTGCCACCGGCGTAATGCCGCTGGACATGCCGGAATCGGTACTGGTGCGCTTCAAGGGCAAGATGCAGCCCGGGATCACCCTGCGTGACCTCGTACACGCCATCCCCTACTACGCCATCCAGGCCGGTCTGCTGACCGTCGAGAAGAAAGGCAAGAAAAACATCTTCTCCGGCCGCATCCTCGAGATCGAAGGCCTCAACGACCTGACCGTCGAGCAGGCTTTCGAACTGTCCGACGCCTCGGCCGAGCGTTCCGCTGCCGGTTGCACCATCAAGCTGCCGGAAGAGGCCATCGCCGAGTACCTGAGGTCCAACATCACCCTGCTGCGCTGGATGATCGGCGAAGGCTACGGCGATGCCCGGACCCTGGAGCGTCGCGCCCAGGCGATGGAAGCCTGGCTGGCCAAGCCGAACCTGCTGGCAGCCGACCCGGACGCCGAATACGCCGCCGTCATCGAGATCGACCTGGCCGAGGTCAAGGAGCCGGTACTCTGCGCCCCGAACGACCCGGACGACGCCCGCCTGCTGTCCAGCGTGCAAGGTCGCAAGATCGATGAAGTGTTCATCGGCTCCTGCATGACCAACATCGGTCACTTCCGCGCCGCCGGCAAACTGCTGGACAAGGTCAAAGGGGGCATTCCGACCCGCCTGTGGCTGGCCCCGCCGACCAAGATGGACGCCCACCAGCTGACCGAAGAAGGCTACTACGGCATCTACGGCAAGGCCGGTGCGCGCATGGAAATGCCGGGCTGCTCGCTGTGCATGGGTAACCAGGCGCGCGTACAGACCGGTTCCACCGTGGTCTCCACCTCCACCCGTAACTTCCCGAACCGCCTGGGCGACGCGACCGACGTGTTCCTGGCCTCCGCCGAGCTGGCGGCCGTTGCCTCGATCCTGGGCAAACTGCCGACCGTCGAGGAGTACATGGCCTACGCGAAGAACATCGACAGCATGGCGGCCGATATCTACCGCTACCTGTCCTTCGACCAGATCGCCGAGTACAAGGAAGCCGCTGCGAACGCCAAGATCCCGGTCGTTCAAGCCTAAGCCCTAACCGGCCATGAAGAAGCCCCGCCCCGTGCGGGGCTTTTTCTTGGTCGTTGTCGCAACGCCGCGTAGCCCAACAAGACCCCGAGCCACTGAACATTGGGCTTCGCTAGCCCAGTGGCAACCGGCCGCAAGCAATCACGCGCCCCGCCTTGCAGACGTACCTGCAGCAGCTATGTTCCATGTAAGGGCGGACAATCGTGACGGAGCTAAGTGATGAAACAGGCGGTGTTGATTGTGATCTTCGTGCTGGGCCTTGCTGCGTGCTCCAGCGAATACCTGATTGCCACGGCCGACGGCCAGATCATCACCACCCATGAGAAGCCCGAACTGGACCGGGACACCGGCATGATTGAGTTCGAAGACGACGAGGGCCGCACCCAACAGATTCCCCAATCCCAGGTGAAGCAGATCATCGAACGTTGAGGTAGCTCCAGCCTCAAATCCTTGACCCCGCCCTGGCGGGGTTTCTTTTTTTTGAGCCACTGGCACATCGCTTGCTTTAGCCAGTTCACCAATACTCACTCCAACAGCGGAGCGGGTTGATGACGATGGCGTCGATGCCAGTGGCAGCTCCGGCAGCTCTGGGGCGACGCCATTTTGCTGATTAGGTGGCAAGAAACCATGACCGACAAGCAGACCCCTACACGATCGGACAGCCTGGACTGGGTGGCAGGCAGCGATGCCCCGGAAAAGTGCATGCTCAACCTGGGCTTCATGCCCCTGACCGATTCGGCCTCCCTGATCGTCGCCGCCACTCAGGGATTCGCGCAGCCATACGGGCTGACACTCAATCTGCAACGCCAGGCATCCTGGGCAACCCTGCGCGACAAACTGCTGGGCGGGGAGCTTGATGCCGCGCAGGCGCTCTACGGTCAGGTCTATGGCATCCAGTTCGGGATCGGTGGCCCTACTGCCGACATGGCGATCCTGATGACCCTGTGCCAGAACGGTCAGGCCATCAACCTCTCGGAACCCCTCAAGCGCACCGGCGTGACCAGTTCAGAGGCACTGACCCGCCACGTGCTCCATGGCGGTGCACGCCTGACCTTCGCCCAGACCTTTCCTACTGGCACCCATGCCATGTGGCTCAACTACTGGCTGGCGGCCCAAGGCATTCATCCGCTGCATGACGTCGACACAGTGGTGGTGCCGCCCTCGCAGATGGTCACTCACCTCAAGGCTGCCCGCATCGATGGCTTCTGTGCTGGCGGTCCCTGGGGCGCGCTGGCCGTGGAGCAAGGCCAAGGCTTTACCCTCGCCACAAGCCAGATGATCTGGTCCGATCATCCGGAGAAAGTCCTCGCCGTTACCCAGGCATTTACCGAGCAATACCCCAACACAGCCCGTGCCCTGACCATGGCCCTGCTGGAGGCCAGCCGTTTCATTGAAGACAACCCGGAGAATCGCCGCAGCACGGCCCAGCTGATCAGTGGCAGCGACTATGTCGACGTCCCTGTTTCAGCTATCGAACCACGCTTTCTGGGGCACTACGAAGACGGTCTCGGCAACGCGTGGGAGGACGCTCATCCCTTACGGTTCTTCGACCAGGGAAGGGTCAACATGCCTTACCTATCGGATGGCATGTGGTTCATGACTCAATTCCGTCGCTGGGGCCTGTTGCGTGACGATCCAGACTATCTCGGCATCGCACGCCAGGTTCAGCGGATCGATCTTTACAAACAGGCCGCTGGAGCACTGGGCATCGAGGTGCCCGAACCCATGCGCAGCGCCACACTGCTCGACGGCAAGCACTGGGACGGTAGCGATCCAGCAGGCTATGCCCGCAGCTTCCCGATCCATGCACTGGCTGGCAGCACCCAGGCCATGGCCCTGTAGCCGCGAGGGAAGACCGACATCATGTTGCGCATTCTCCTGATCAACGATACCGCCAAGAAAGTCGGCCGCCTGAGAGCCGCTCTGGTCGAAGCCGGCTTCGAGGTCATCGACGAGTCCGGCCTTACCATCGATCTGCCGGCGCGGGTCGAGGCAATTCGCCCGGACGTGATCCTCATCGACACTGAGTCCCCTGGACGGGACGTCATGGAGCAGGTCGTACTGGTAAGCCGTGACCAGCCTCGCCCCATCGTCATGTTCACCGACGAACACGACCCCAATGTCATGCGCCAGGCCATCCAATCCGGCGTCAGCGCTTACATCGTCGAAGGCATTCAGGCCGATCGCCTCCAGCCTATTCTCGACGTCGCCATGGCCCGTTTCGAAAGCGACCAGGCGTTACGCGCCCAGCTCACAGCCCGCGACCAGCAACTGGCCGAACGCAAGCGCATCGAACTGGCGAAAGGGCTGCTGATGAAGATGAAAAGCTGCAACGAAGAGGAGGCCTATACCCTAATGCGGCGCCAGGCCATGAGTCGACAGCAGAAGCTGATCCAAGTGGCCGAACAGATCATCGCCATGCACGAGATGCTGGGGCACTGACCTCAGACTCTGGCAACTGTATCGCTCACCGGCACCGCTGTACTGCTCCAGTCACGTCGTACAGCAAAACTGTACGACTTGCGTTGTACGGCCGTGTATCTGCAAGCCGTCAACGTTAATCGCTAATGTTGTGGGCACTACCCACTGCCTGCGAGCTCCCCGATGACCACTCAGCCGCCCGAACGCCAGTTGCTCGAGGACGCCGACCAGCGCGCTCTGCGCTATCTCGACGGTACTGACTGCCGCAGGGTCTTCCCCTCCCAGGCAGCCATCGAGGCATTGCGGGGATTCGATGAGCCCATGCCACAAGAGGGACGCCCAGCCAATGAGGTGCTGCGCCAGCTTGACGAACTGGGTTCGCCGGCCACCACCGCCTCCAACGGACCACGCTATTTCGGCTTCGTCATCGGCGCGACGCTGCCGGCCGCGGCCGCGGCAGAGCGGCTGCTACTGGCCTGGGATCAATGCGCCTCGTCCTTCGAAAACTCACCGGCTGCCCACCGCATCGAGCAAGTCGCTGCCCGCTGGGTCCTGGAAACCCTTGGCTTGCCCAGAGAATGCGCCGTGGGCTTCGGCACCAGCGCCACCGCCTGTACTCTCGCCGCACTATCGGCTGCGCGCCGTAGCCTGCTCGCCCGCCAAGGCTGGGATTTCGACGCCGACGGCTTGATCGGCGCACCGGAGATTCGAGTAGTGGTCTCGGAAACCACCCACATTACGGTGAAGAAGGCCCTGCGCATTCTAGGTTTCGGAATGCGGCGCCTCATAGTCGCACCCACCGACGCCCAAGGGCGCGTAGATGCCTCCCGGCTCCCGGAGCTGGATGCCCGCACTATCCTCTGCTTACAGGCCGGCGAGGTGAATACTGGCGAATTCGATCCCTTCGCAGAACTCATTCCCCGAGCCAAAGCAGCGGGCGCGTGGGTTCATGTCGATGGCGCCTTCGGACTCTGGGTGCGCGCTTCGTCAAGCTCGGCGCTGGCGGCAGACGTGGAGCAGGCCGACAGCTGGACCACCGACGGCCATAAGTGGCTGAACACCCCCTATGACGGCGCCATGGCCATCTGCCGCGACGCCGATGCCCTGGCCAGCGCGATGAACAGCGATGCGGCCTACGCCACCGCCTCGCGCGACGCGCAGAAGAACCTGACCCTGGAATTCTCCCGCCGTGCCCGTGGCATCCCGATCTGGGCAGCTCTGGCAGCCCTTGGCCGCGACGGCCTGCGGTCGATGATCGACCGGCACCTGCGACAGGCCGCTGAGTTAGCGGCCGGGCTGCGCGCAGCAGGTTTCGAGGTACTCAACCGTCCTGTGCTCAATCAGGTGCTAGTGCGTGCCACCAGCGACGCACACACGGTGGCCATCCGCGAAGCCGCGCAGCGCTCAGGCGAGGTCTGGTTCGGGCCCACGCTCTGGCAAGGGCGTCCGGCGTTCCGCCTCAGCTTATCCTCATGGCGCACCACCGATGCCGACGTCCAACAACTGGTTAGCCTGCTGGCTGCACTGCGCCAAGCGAGCGCCTCACCCGCGAGCTGAAGCGACAGGGCCTGCCATGAAAAGGTGCCGCAAGCACTCGACAGGCCCCTGCATTGCGCTTATCTTCCCCGCCAGGCCACCGCAGTGGCCGACGTCGCTCGGACGGTTCCGGGCGCTTACGTATCCGAGGAAAGCATGGCTGACCAGCGTTCTCCGCGCCGTTTTGCGCGCATCGATCGTCTCCCCCCCTACGTCTTCAACATCACCGCCGAACTCAAGATGGCTGCCCGTCGTCGTGGCGAGGACATCATCGACCTGTCCATGGGCAATCCCGACGGCGCTACCCCGCCGCACATCGTCGAGAAGCTCGTGCAAGTCGCCCAGCGTGAAGACACCCACGGATACTCCACTTCCCGCGGTATTCCCCGCCTGCGCCGAGCCATCTCGCGTTGGTACAAGGACCGTTACGACGTGGAGATCGATCCGGAAAGCGAAGCCATCGTCACCATCGGCTCCAAAGAAGGCCTGGCACACCTGATGCTCGCCACCCTTGACCACGGCGACACGGTGCTGGTGCCCAACCCAAGCTACCCGATCCACATCTATGGCGCCGTGATCGCCGGTGCCCAGGTGCGCTCCGTGCCCCTGGTACCGGGTGTGGACTTCTTTGCCGAACTTGAGCGGGCCATTCGCGAAAGCATCCCGAAACCGAAGATGATGATCATCGGTTTCCCCTCCAACCCTACGGCGCAGTGCGTGGAGCTGGATTTCTTCGAGCGTGTGGTGGCCCTGGCCAAGCAGTACGACATCCTGGTAGTCCACGACCTGGCCTACGCCGACATCGTCTACGACGGCTGGAAGGCGCCCTCGATCATGCAAGTCCCGGGCGCCAAGGACATCGCGGTGGAGTTCTTCACCCTGTCCAAGAGCTACAACATGGCTGGCTGGCGCATCGGCTTCATGGTCGGCAACCCAGAACTGGTCAGCGCCCTGGCGCGGATCAAGAGTTACCACGACTACGGCACCTTCACCCCGCTGCAGGTGGCGGCCATCGCCGCACTCGAGGGGGACCAGCAATGCGTACGGGATATCGCCGAGCAATACCGGCAGCGTCGCAACGTTCTGGTGAAAGGCCTGCACGAGATCGGCTGGATGGTTGAGAACCCCAAGGCCTCGATGTACGTCTGGGCCAAAATCCCCGAGGCCTATGCCGAGCTTGGCTCGCTGGAGTTTGCCAAGAAACTGTTGGCTGAGGCCAAGGTCTGTGTCTCACCGGGCCTCGGTTTCGGTGATTACGGTGACGACCATGTGCGCTTCGCCCTGATCGAAAACCAGGACCGCATCCGCCAGGCAGTACGTGGTATCAAGAGCATGTTCCGGGCAGACGGCCTGCTCCCGCTCCCCGCCAGGGCACGGAAAAACGAGCAGCAATGACGCTGACCCGCGCCCCCGAGTCACAGGGGGCGCATTTTCCCTTCATTTGCCTGAAACGCCCGCCTGGCAAGGGTTTCCGCCCTCACGGACAGCCTTTCGAGTAGAACAAAAAATAACCACTCGTCGGCTTTTAGATCATTTTTTGAACAAAACAGGGCTTAATAGGTTCTCATGTAAGCCTTAGTACATCGCGCTGTTCTCATCCATGGTCGGCTTACGGCGCGCATACCTTTTTTCCCCTTGAGTCCGGAGAGATTCCCAAAGCACCCAATCTGGTGCGGGAGACTTTTTTGTCTCAAAAAGGAGGAACGGCGTATGAAGACATGAAAGCAACTGTGCGACGTGACAACAAAGAACCATGACTCAAAGCCCAAAGAGGCTCACGAGTAAGCAACTAGATCTAATCGGTGCCCTTACTGCATCAGCACACCAACTTACTTTGTAGAACAAGAGGTAAACCATGGAGCTGTACCATCTGATGACTTCCCTGTTCCAACAGGAAGCAACCATGGAACTAATGCGCATGGGTATTGTTTATGCCCACCTTATTGCTTGCTGCGTAGCGATCGGTCTTGTCCTCACAAGCGACGTCGCCATGATCAAGCAACTGGTACAAGGCAACGACGCGGCTCATAGCGACAAAACCCATCTTGATACGCTGAAGAAAACTGTACTGTTTGCACTTGCGGCACTCTGGGTAACTGGGATAGGTATCGTCCTACTGGACTACTCTGTCAAAGGCGCGGTGTATTTCCTCAACCCCAAACTCCAGGCCAAGATCCTGATCGTAATGCTCCTGACCATCAACGGCTTCCTGCTCCACAGCGTTGTAATGCCTGCCTTGGTCAAGGCTGGCACGCTGCTCAAGCTGGAAGCGAATGCTCGTACCCTCGCGGTATTCTCGGGCGTCGTCTCCGGAGTTTCCTGGTTCTATGCGGCCATGCTGGGCATCGCCCGCCCGCTCAGCTGGAAATACTCCCTTGGCGAAATCATGTTTGCTTACCCGCTGTTCATTTGCGCTGGCTTCATCATGATGACACTGCTGGTCAGTTGGGCAAGCAAGCGAGCTGAACGTGTCACTCGTGCTCGAGTGGCCCCCGCACTCGCCTCCTGACAGGAGCTGACTGGGCAGGGATGCCCAGTATTAAGAAAAACTATTTTTCGCGACATCCACTCAGTAATTCTCCGTAAGACTTTCTCCTTTCATATCCCCTGCAATAAACTTTTCTTAATGTTTCGAGTACATGCAAGTACTCCTCATAGAAAAGACCACAATCCCGCCCACGAATACTCGTACTTCCGTACCAAACTCCGCGACCATCCGTCGGTCGACTCGGTAGAACTTTCTGTCTGTCTCGCACACGAACTGCTGCAACTCCAAACAACGCTAAGGAAATGCAGTGATCGACCTGACGACCTGGAACCTGACCGTTCCCGCTTATGACTCGGCAACCCTGATCAGCACCGAGCGCCTCAATAACGGCTATGAAAGTCAGTACTTTCGCCGTAATGACGACGGCAGTATCACTTTCTGGGTTCCGGTAACCGGCTCCGTTACCGAGGATGCCCGATATCCCCGTACAGAACTTCGCGAAACCCAGGCTGACGGAACGCTGAGTTACTGGTACCACGGCAGTTCGGATAGCTACCTGAGTGCCGTCCTCTCCGTAGAGCAGGTGCCCAGCGAAGGCAAGATCATCATTGGCCAGATCCACAGCAAGGACGAGCCCGGCAGCGAGAACGACCCGCTGCTTAAATTGCAGTACCACTACCTGCGCGGCAAAGGTCGCATCGAGGCACTGCTGCGCAAACGTCCCGGTGACACCGAGGTGGAGAACATCCTGCTGGTTGATGATGTGCCGCTTGGTCAACGCTTCGGCTACGACTTCCGCCTGACGCCTACGGGCAAACTGGGTATCGTGATCACCAGCCCCGACGATGACGGCAATCACTACCGTGAACTCAGTGGCTACTGGAGCGTGCAGCAGCTCTACTTCAAGGCCGGCGCCTATATCCAGGACAACTATGGCCCCGTCAACGAGGGTGGGCGGGTAACCTTCTACTGGCTCAACGGCCTGCACCGCTGACTTCCTGCACCTCGCGCCCTTCGGCACGGAGCCCGGGCCCTCCATCCGGTGAAGTCCCGGACTGAAGCCCGGGCTACCACTGAGCGAGCCCATTGAGCAGCGGAATGAGTCATCAATCGGGCCGTGCCAGCGTAGAATCAACCTTCTGCCGCATCCCCCTTCAACACATGCCTGAAGAGTTCCTGCGCAATGGCCCGACTGTCGCTTGAATTTCCTGAAGACCAGTATTGCTACTCGACCCACCTCACCGTCCGGGTTACCGACATCAACGCCGCCAACCACCTCGGCAATGACTCGATGATCTCGATGATCTCCGAAGCCCGCGCGCGCTTCCTGTTCGAGTATGGCATCAACGAAGCGACGGAAGACGGCACGGGCATCATCGTCACAGACCTGGCCACGACCTATCGGGCGGAAGCCCATGCCCGCGACCAGCTGCTGTTCGAGGTCGGCGTCATGGACTTCAACAGATACGGTGGGGACATCACCTTCCGCATCAGCCGACCCGCCGATGGCAAACTCATCGCTATGGCGAAGTCCGGTTTCGTCTTCTTCAACTATCAAACCTCCCGCGTCGTGCCGATGCCCGACGGCTTCCGCGATACCTTTCCCAAGGTGAACTGGCTGGATTGAATCCCGCACCGGCCCAACTCGGTGCACACACGACCACCTCGCCCCCTTTTGAGCCAGCCGACTCAAGCCGTGCTTTCCCGAAACCGCTCTGAAACAGGCCTTTCCAGAATATGGCCCAGCTCTTGCTCAGCAATTGCCAAAGGTAGCCAACGTCGGCTGCCCGACTAAACGACAAAGGCGTCGCGTCACTCCGCATCAATGCGGGCAGTGATGCGGCGCCTTTTTCGTTTCAGCCCCAGCGATGGGGCCGGTGGACGGGCCGGGATCCGGACGTTCGCATGCAGCTAACTCAATCCCGCTGCGGCTCCAGCCGCAGAACGGAGCGCCACAAGCGCGACGTTTTACCGGGAGGCACGACCGCCGTGCCCACGATCACGGCGGACGCGCCTCCCGGCCCCTAACTGCAGATGAGGTGTTCGATGACTACGAGTTTCTGGAAGGCCGGCCACACGCCCACCCTGTTCTCCGCATTTCTCTACTTCGACCTGAGCTTCATGGTCTGGTACGTACTTGGCCCCCTGGGTGTTCAGATCGCCGCCGACCTGCAACTGACCACGCAGCAGCGTGCCCTGATGGTCGCCACCCCGATCCTCGCTGGCGCGGTACTGCGCTTCCTGATGGGCCTGCTGGCCGATCGCTCCTCGCCGAAGACCGCCGGCCTGCTGGGCCAAGTGGTAGTGATCTGCGCATTGTTCGGTGCTTGGCAGTTGGGGGTCCACAGCTATGAGCAAGCCCTGCTGCTCGGCCTGTTCCTCGGCTTTGCCGGCGCCTCCTTCGCAGTAGCGCTGCCGCTGGCTTCCCAGTGGTACCCGGCAGAACATCAGGGCAAGGCCATGGGTATTGCCGGCGCAGGCAACTCCGGCACAGTGCTGGCCGCCCTGTTCGCTCCCGGCCTGGCAACCATGTTCGGCTGGAACAACGTTTTCGGACTTGCCCTCATCCCACTGGTGCTGACTCTGGCGATCTTTGCCCTGGCCGCCCGTAACGCGCCCAACCGCCCGGCGCCCAAGGCCCTCGGTGACTACCTGAAAGCACTGGGCGACCGCGACAGCTGGTGGTTCATGTTCTTCTACAGCGTGACCTTTGGCGGCTTCCTCGGCCTGGCCAGCACCCTGCCCGGCTACTTCCACGACCAATACGGCCTGGCGCCTGTCACGGCTGGCTATTACACCGCCGCCTGCGTCTTCGCCGGCAGCCTGATGCGCCCGCTGGGGGGTGCCTTTGCCGACCGTGTTGGCGGTATCCGTACCCTGCTTGCGGTCTATACCGTCGCCGCACTGTGCATCGCCGCCGTGGGCTTCCACATCTCCAGCCCCACCGCAGCGCTGGCCCTGTTCGTGGTCGCCATGCTCAGCCTCGGCGCAGGCAATGGCGCCGTGTTCCAACTGGTACCGCAGCGGTTCCACAAGGAAATCGGCGTCATGACCGGCCTGATCGGAATGGCAGGCGGCATTGGCGGTTTCTGTCTGACGGCTGGCCTCGGCGCCATCAAGCAACACACTGGGGACTACCAGCTCGGTCTGTGGCTGTTCGCCAGCCTTGGCGTGCTCGCCTGGTTCGGTCTGCACGGCGTGAAAATGCGCTGGCGGACCACCTGGGGCTCGGCTGCCGTGACCGCTGCCCGCGTCTAACCCCTGCCCTGCGGCCCGGAAACGATCCGGGCCGCTTGCACGTGGTAGGTTGGCACGCCAGCCCAACAGCTCCTTCAATCCCCAGGACGCGCGCATGCCCCTGCAACTCAGCTTCGGCGAAGCCAGCGCCACCGGCCCCCGGGCCGAAAACCAAGATGCCCTGCGCGTGGTCACCCCGGCCCCGGCACTCGCAGCGAGCAAGGGCTACCTCTTCGCTCTCGCCGACGGTGTCAGCCAGTGTGCGGACGGTGGCCTGGCCGCCCGCGCCACGTTGCAGGCCCTGGCTCTGGACTACTACTCCACGCCGGAAACCTGGCCCGTCGCGCAATCGCTGGATCGCCTCCTGGTCGCCCACAACCGCTGGCTTCAGGCAAGCGGCGCCGGCCAATCGCTGCTGACAACCCTCTCCGCCCTGGTATTGCGCGGCCGTCGCTTCACCCTCGCGCATGTCGGAGACTGCCGGGCCTATCGCTGGCATGCCGGCCAACTCGAACGCCTCAGCGAGGACCATGTCTGGGAACAACCAGGCATGCAGCATGTGCTCAAGCGTGCGTTGGGGCTAGACCAGCATCTGGTGGTGGATTACCTGGATGGCGAACTACAGGAGCAGCAGCGCTTTCTGTTGGTCAGCGACGGTGTCTGGGCGGTGCTGGGGGACCGCGGTATCCAGAGCATCCTGCAGGACGAGTCAGACTTGAGTGGCGCTGCCAAGGCGCTGGTCAGCGCGGCGCACCTGGCCGGCAGTCAGGACAATGCCAGCGCCTTGCTGATCCAGGTCGACCAGTTGCCTGAGACCGGACTGGCGGACACCCTTGCCCAACTGGATCACTGGCCGCTGCCCCCTCTGCTGCAGCCCGGGCAGGATTTCGAAGGCTGGCAGGTGGACCGCCTTCTGGCCGAGTCCCGCCAGTCGATGGTCTACCGCGTGCGCGATGCCCAGGCCCGCCGCTGGTTACTGAAAACCTTGCCGCCCAGCCGTCGCGACGAGCTTCAAGCCGGACCAGCACTGATGCAGGAGGAATGGTTCCTGCGCCGCGTCGCCGGCCGGAACTTTCCGGAAGTCCACCCGCTGCCGCACCGCCAACACCTTTACTACGTCCAGCGCGAGTATCCTGGCCGGACCCTGGCCGAACACCTGCATATCAGCGGCCCGGTGGCGCTGCCGGAATGGCTGGACATCGCACCCCGGCTGATCAAGGCCCTGGGCATGCTGCACCGGCGCAATATCCTGCACCGCGACATCAAACCAGAGAACCTGCTCTGGGGCGATGATGGCGAGCTTCGCCTGCTGGACTTTGGCCTGGCCTACTGCCCCGGCATCTCCCAGGACGAACCCAACAGCCTCCCTGGAACCCCCAGTTTCATTGCCCCCGAGGCCTTCAGCGGCGCAGCCCCGACAAGCCGCCAGGATCTCTTTGCTGCGGGCGTTACCCTCTACTACCTGCTAACCGGTCACTATCCCTACGGCGAAATCGAGCCATTTCAGCACCCAAAGTTCGGCACCCCCGCCCCAGCCAGCCGCTACCGTCCGGATCTCCCGAACTGGATTGATGAATGGCTGCTCCGGTCACTCAGTGCCGATCCGGAAAAACGCTACGAAACAGCCGAAGAATGGCTGCTGGCGCTCGAACAGGATGAACGCAAGTCGCTCAACACGCGACCACGTCCCTTGCTGGAACGAGAACCACTGAAGGTCTGGCGTGGCATCGCCCTGATATCGCTGTTGGTGAACCTCGCGCTGGCCTTCCTGCTCGCCAACACCTGACGCACCAACCCAGGGCAAGCAGGCTGCAATAAGGTGCGCCAGCGGCCCCAGCAAACACTGAGCCTCTGGTGGAACCCACTAACCATGCGGCCTTGCAGAGTTGGCACAGCACCTGCAAAGACAGATTCGACAATCTACAAAAGCGCCCACCTCAACGACGAGGTGGCACTTTCCCGATCGAACGGGACTTGGACAAAGGCGTCCTGCTGGCAACAGCAGGCGCCTTTTTTGTTTGCGCGATTGAAATGCAGGAGCCTCCCGCATGAAGAAACTCAAGCTGGTGATGATCGGAAATGGCATGGCTGGGGTCCGTACGCTGGAGGAACTGCTCACGCTTGCCCCAGAGCGCTACGACATTACCGTGTTCGGCGCGGAGCCGCACCCGAACTACAACCGCATCCTGCTCTCCCCCGTATTGGCTGGCGAGCAAGCGTTCGAGGACATCGTCCTCAACGATCTCGACTGGTATTCGCGGCACGACATCAAGCTGCTGCTAGGCCGCGAAGTGGTGAAGATCGACCGAATCAAGCGCCAGGTGATCGCCCAGGACGGTACAGTCGCTGACTACGATCGCCTGGTCATCGCCACGGGCTCCACTCCATTCGTTCCTCCGGTACCGGGTAATCGCCTGGAGGGCGTGTTCGGCTACCGCGACATCGCCGATACCCGCGCGATGATCGAGGCCGCCCGTACCCACAGCCACGCCGTCGTCATCGGTGGCGGCCTGCTCGGCCTGGAAGCTGCCAACGGCCTGCGCCAGCGCGGCATGGACGTCACTGTAGTGCATCTCGGTGACTGGCTGTTGGATCGGCAGCTCGACGCAACCGCCGCAGGCCTACTGAAGGAGGCCCTTCAGGCCCGTGGGATCCACTTCCGCCTGGGAACCAACACAGAGGAACTGGTCGACAACGGCGAAGGCCAGGTCTGCGCCGTCCAGTTCAACGACGGCGACATCATACCCGCTGACCTTGTCGTGCTGGCCGCCGGTATCCGCCCCAATTTCCGGCTCGCGGAAGCAGCAGGCCTGCCCTGCAACCGCGGCATTCTGGTCAACGACACGCTGCAAACCTATGATCCGCGCATCTATGCCATCGGCGAGTGCGCCAACCATCGCGGTGTCGCTTACGGCCTGGTGGCGCCCCTTTTCGACCAGGCCAAGGTTTGCGCCAACCACCTCGCAGGCCTCGGCTTCGCCCGCTACCAGGGTTCGGTGACGTCCACCAAGCTCAAGGTCACCGGCATCGACCTGTTCTCCGCCGGCGATTTCATGGGCAGCGCGGGTTGCGAAACCATCACCTTCTCCGACCCGGTTGGCGGCATCTACAAGAAGCTCGTGATCAAGGACAACCTGCTGGTAGGTGCCTGCCTGTATGGCGACATCGCCGACGGCGCCTGGTACTTCCGGCAAATCCGCGAGCAGCAGGATATCGGCGCCATTCGCGACCACCTGATGTTTGGCGAACCGTCACCGGAATCGGCCTACGCGCAGGAAACCCGCAAGGTCAGCATCAGCCCCATGGTTCCGGCGGCCCCGGCCAGTATGCTCCTGACAGCCACCTTGACCCGGCTGCATGCCCAGCAAACCGCTCTGAGCGCGTGATTGGACGCTTCGATACCTCCTCAAGCCCAGACTTACGGAAGCTTCAACATGTCCCTGAACAGTGAAACCCAAACCACCGCCTCCACCTGCTGCTACTGCGGCGTTGGCTGCGGTGTGCTGATCGAGCACGACGGCGAGCGGATCCTGGGTGTGCAGGGCGACCCCGCGCATCCGGCCAACTTCGGCCGGCTCTGCAGCAAGGGCTCCACCCTGCACTTGACCGGCGATATCGACGCGCGTGCGCTGTACCCGGAACTTTGTCTCGCCAAGGGCCTGGCAAGAGCACGAACCGACTGGAGCACTGCCCTGGACCACGCGGCCAGCCGCTTCGCCGAAACCATCCGCGAGCACGGTCCGGACAGCGTGGCCTTCTATATCTCCGGGCAACTACTGACCGAGGACTACTACGCCTTCAACAAGCTGGCCCGGGCACTGGTCGGCACCCACAACATCGACAGCAACTCCCGGCTGTGCATGTCCTCGGCTGTAGTCGGCTACAAGCGCAGCCTGGGCGTGGACGCGCCGCCCTGCAGCTACGAAGACCTCGAACAGAGCGATTGCGTGCTGATTGCTGGTAGCAACATGGCCTTCGCCCACCCGATCCTGTTTCGTCGCCTGGAAGCGGCCAAGGCGCAGCGCCCCGACATGCGCGTCATCGTCATCGACCCGCGCCGCACTGACACCTGCGACCTGGCGGACTTGCACCTGGCCATTCGTCCCGGCACCGACGTGGCGTTGTTCCACGGCATCCTGCACATCCTGATCCAGGAAGACTGGGTCGCCCGGCGCTTCATCGCCGAACACACCGAAGGCTTCGAGGCGCTCGAAACGCAGGTTGCCGACAGCACCCCGGAGGCGGTTGCAGAATTCTGCGGTATCACCGAGAGCGACCTGCGCCGCTGCGCCGAATGGATCGGCAAGTCGCCAACCTTCCTCTCGCTCTGGTGCATGGGCTTGAACCAGTCCACTGCCGGTAGCGCCAAAAACAGCGCACTGATCAACCTCCACCTGGCCACCGGCATGATCGGTCGCCGCGGTTGCGGCCCCTTCTCCCTCACCGGCCAGCCTAACGCGATGGGCGGCCGCGAAACCGGTAGCCTGGCCAACTTGCTGCCCGGGCATCGGGAGGCTGGCAACGCCGAGCACCGTGCCGAGGTCGCTCAATACTGGGGAGTCGACTCGCTTCCCGTGCGCCCGGGCCTCACGGCCATCGAACTGTTCGAAGCGGTCCGTGACGGACGAATCAAGGCACTCTGGATTGCCTGCACCAATCCGGCCCAATCGCTGCCCGATCAGCAGAAAATCCACGAAGCGCTGGCAGCCTGTCCCTTTGTCGTGGTCCAGGAAGCTTTTTTCACCACCGAGACCTGCCGCTATGCCGACCTGCTTCTGCCCGCCGCCAGCTGGGGCGAGAAGGAAGGTACCGTGACCAACTCCGAGCGTCGCGTCAGTCATGTGCGGCGCGCGGTCCCAGCGCCCGCAGAGGCGCGACCGGACTGGGCAATCGTCTGTGACTTCGCCCAGCGCCTGGAATCCCAACTCCGCCCCGGCCTGCCAAGCCTGTTCGACTTCAACAACGCAGAAGCCCTGTTCGAGGAATACAAGCAGCTGACCTCCGGTCGCGACCTCGATCTCACCGGCATCGACTATGCCCTGCTGGACAACCAAGGCCCCCAGCAATGGCCTCTACCCGTGGGGGCCACCCAGGGCACCCCACGGCTCTACGTCGATGGCCGCTTCCCCACTGCGAGCTCACGTGCGCGATTCGTGGCCGACGCTTATTGCGCACCACAGGAACCACGTGATGATCGCTATCCGCTGACGCTGAACACCGGCCGCCTGCGCGACCAGTGGCATGGCATGAGCCGCACCGGCACCGCTGCCCGGCTGTTCGGCCATGTCGAAGAAGCCATGCTGAGCCTGCACCCGGACGAACTGCACCAGCGAGGCCTGCAGGACGGCCAGTTGGTGCGCGTCACCAGCCGGCGCGCTAGCCTGATCCTGCCGGTGCAGAGTGATGACGCAATCCAGCCCGGTGAAGCCTTCCTTCCCATGCATTGGGGCGACCGTTTTCTCAAGGGCCTCGGCTGCAATGTGCTGACACTCCCCGCCTTCGACCCGCTGTCAAAGCAGCCGGAACTGAAGCACGCGGCTGTTGCGATAGAAAAAGCCGAACTGCCCTGGCAATTGTTCGCGCTGATCGAAGGTGACGTTCAGCAACGCTTCGAAGCACTACGCCCTTTGTGCGAGGACTTCGACTATGCCAGCTTGAGTCTGGCAGGCAGGGAGCGTCCCGCCCTGGTACTGCGCGCCGCACACCATGGCGCAATCGCCAAGGAGCTGCTCGACCGGATAGACGTGCATCTGAACCTGTGCGATGGCCCTGTCATCGCCTACGACGACCCCAGCCAAGCCGTCGGCAAGCGCGCGCGCGTCGACCAGGGTCGCATCACAGCCGTACGCCTGGCAGGCGAAACGGCAGCACGGCACTGGCTCAAGGATCTCTGGCAGAGCGGGCAGATGGACGAGCAGATGCGGCGCTGGCTCCTCGCTCCGCTCAGCACCCCGCCCTCGGCCGCTGGCGCTTCAAGCGTCCCAAGCAAAACCCTGTGCAACTGCATGAATGTAAGCCAACAGGCCGTCTGCGCGGGAATCGAGCGCGGGCTGGACCTGGCCGGCCTGAAGCAGGAACTGGGCTGCGGCACCAGCTGCGGCTCCTGCGTTCCGGAAATCAAGAGACTGCTGGTGGCGCACGCGGCGCCCTCCGCAGCGTTTGCCTGAGGAGACCGTTATGAATGGCAAGGTATGGTTGGTAGGCGCAGGCCCAGGAGACCCGGAACTGCTGACGCTCAAGGCGGTACGAGCATTGAGCCGGGCGGAAATCGTGATGATCGACGACCTGGTCAACCCCGCAGTTCTTGAGCACAGCCCTAACGCACGCGTCATCCGCGTCGGCAAACGCGGCGGTTGCCGTTCGACACCCCAGGCGTTCATCCATCGGTTGATGTTGCGCTATGCCCGCCAAGGTAAGGCCGTCGTACGCCTGAAAGGCGGTGACCCTTGCATCTTCGGCCGCGGCGGTGAAGAGGCTGAATGGCTCGCGGCCCATGGCGTGGAAAGCGAGCTGATCAACGGCATCACCGCGGGTCTAGCCGGTGCCACCAACTGTGGCATTTCGCTGACCCTGCGCGGCATCAGTCGCGGCGTGACCCTGGTCACCGCGCATACCCAGGACGACAGCGAACTCAATTGGCATGCCCTCGCCCAGAGTGGAACCACTCTGGTGGTGTACATGGGTGTGGCCAAACTGGCGGACATCCGCAACGGTCTGCTGGCGGGCGGCATGTCCGACGGAATGCCAGTCGCTATGATCGAGAACGCCTCCCTGCCCTTTCAGCGCGAATGTCGAAGCACGCTTGGCCGGATGCAAGCTGATGCTTTGGTCTTCCAGCTCAAGAGCCCTGCGATCCTGGTGATCGGTGAAGTGGCAGCCGATACCTCGGCCCTGCCCCAGGCCCTGAGCGCCTAGTCCCCATCTTCGCTCCTGCGAAGTAGTGCTTGCCCGGCCTTGGCCGGGCTTGTTTATGGCCCGATCAGCCCTTTCGCCCACCAGGAAAGCACCGAGGTGAGGAATGTACTTCATCACCGGCGGTGAATTGGCTTTTTCTGGGCTAGCAATTGCTCGCCAGCGTCCGTCGGGACGAAGAGCCATCCAGAAAAACAGACACGTAGGTTGGCCGGTGCTCCGCTGAGCCCGAGAAGCCCGACGGCCCTGAGCACTGCCAATATCCCCCGCCGGACAGGGTAGCCTCCACCGGACAGGTCGCCCCCCCTGCAAGCCGACCGTCCGACCGGCCGACCTGGCTCAACCTTTTTCCAGGCAAAGAAAAACCCGGCCGAAGCCGGGTTTTCCTCAAGCGCAACCCAACTACTTGGCTTGGGCTTCTACTTCAGCCTCTACGCGACGGTTGATCGCGCGGCCATCAGCAGTGGCGTTGTCGGCAACCGGGCGGGACTCGCCGTAGCCAACAGCTTCGACGCGCTCACCACCTACACCGTACTGGTTGACCAGAACTTCACGAACGGCGTTGGCACGACGCTCGGACAGCTTCTGGTTGTAGGCGTCGGTACCAACGGAGTCGGTATGGCCTTCAACGGTGGTGGAGGTAGCCGGGTACTGGTTCATGAAGTCAGCCAGGTTCTTGATATCACCGTAGCTTTCTTCCTTGACCTTGGACTTGTCGAAGTCGAACTTCACGTCCAGCTCGACGCGAACGACTTCAGCAACAGCCGGGCAGCCATCGGCGTCAACGGTGACGTTGGCCGGGGTGTCCGGGCACTTGTCGACGTTGTCGCAAACGCCGTCGTTGTCGCTGTCAGCACAGACTTCGGCTACCGGAGCCGGAGCCGGCTCAGGCTGCTTGGTGGAGCCACCGAAGTTGACGCCGACACCTACGCCAGCCATCCACTCGGATTCCTGGGCGTCCAGGTTGTACATACCGTCCAGGCTAGCCTTGGCGAAGAAGTTCTCGGTGAAGTAGTACTTCAGACCGGTGCCAACGTTTGCGAAGGTGCTGTGGTCGCGGCCGGTGCGCGGCGGGATGTTGCTGATGTTCTGATGGGCGAAACCGGCAGAAACGTACGGACGCAGACCAACACCCGGGGTGCCGAAGTGGTAGACGGCATCGAGGGAAGCCAGGTTGCCCTTGATGTCCTTGTGGCCGTTCGGTGCGAAGGCGTCGTCGGAGGTCATGTCGTGGTATTCACCGTACGACAAGGCCAGGGCGACGTCGTCGGTCAGGTAGTAACCAACGGAACCGCCGTACAGGTTGCCGTCCTCGAGGTTGCGAGAACTGTCAGTGAAGTAACGCTTACCGAAAGCTTCCACCTCAACTGCGCCTTGGCCCTGAGCCAACGCGTTCAGCGAGATAGCGGCAACAAGAGAGCCAACGGCTACGCCCAAGGTGTTTTTCAGTTTCATCCGTAAATCCCCATCATTGGTGGTAAATAAGTTGTCAATCAATCGCTGGGACAACTTCGGGCCGAAGTCTAGCAGAACTTGCCGTCCCTTAAGAGATAATTTTCCCAAACTAAGTTTCGGAGAGGCCCGAGAATTTCTCACGCAGGCGATCCAGCGCACGCTTGTATCGCATCTTGGTCGCACTCAGGCCCATGTGCATGATGTCGGCGATTTCCTGGAACTCCAACTCTGCGACAAAACGTAGCACCAGGATTTCTCTGTCAATGGGGTTGACATGCACAAGCCAACGTTCTAGGCCGCCACGCTCCTCGACTTTGGGAGACTTTTCTTCAGAGGCTTCCTCAAGCGGATCAAGACTCAGAGCATCTAGCAGACGACGCTTTCGCCGCTCTTTCCGATACTGGGTAATGCACTCGTTGTACGTGATGCTATACAACCATGTCTTGAACTTGGACTTGCCCTCGAAGTTCTTCAGGCCGTACAGAACCTTCAGCATGACCTCCTGACAGACATCATCCGCATCACGATCGTTCCCTAGATAACGAGCGCAAACGTTGAAAAGAGTGCGCTGATAACGTCGCATCAACTCTTCATAAGCGCGCGTGACGTGAAACAGCTCGACGTGCGCACGCTCCACCAGCTCCTCGTCAGAAAGCTCGCGTGGGTCATAGCGCAAGGACAGCGATTGGGGCTTGTTCAAAGCGGGTCGGGCCGACAGTCAGGTCAAAAGCCGCCGGAGCACGAAGGTTCGCGCTCCAATTCTGGCGGCATACATTAGCAGGGAAATGCCGTCGTGTTAGCGGCTGGTTACCCGTTGATCAAGTAATGCGCGGTTCGACAGCGAAACCAGCTCACCATCCTCGGTAAGCAGGAGCGTTTTCACCGTGCCGATCTCTTCGATCTGCCCTTCGACATCGCCAATCTTGACTTGTTGCCCGACTTGATAAAGTTCTCGCACATAGATGCCGGCCAGGATCTGGCCTGCGATCTCGCGACTTCCCAATCCCAACGCCAGGGCAGCCGCCAAGCCGATGGAAATCAGCACGATAGCGATGACGTTGTTCAGCAGGTCGGTCTTGACCTCGAGCTGACCGATGGCCACTGAAATGCTGATGATGATGACCAGACCCTGGGCGAGGCGCCCAAGGCCGTGTGCGTACTCAAGGCCAACACCCTCCGCCGCACCGCGCACCACGCCGCTGAGCAGCTGGGCCAGCAATACGCCAGCCAGCAATACCAGGGCAGCGCCAAGAACCTTGGGCAGGTATAGGGCCAGCACATCCAGAGTCGCCGACACTCGATCCAGGCCCAGGGATTCGGCAGCGGACACCAGGAAGATCAGCAATACGAACCAGTAGACGATCTTGCCGATCAAGGTGGAAACCGGGACCTGGATACCGGCACGGGCAATCATCTTGGTCAGGCCGGTGCCGCCCATCAGGCGATCAAGCCCGACTTTGGCGAGCAGCTTCGACAGCAGCGTATCGAGCAGCTTGGCCACCACGAAACCGAGCAGCACTACGACCAGCGCGCCGAAAAGACGCGGAATGAAGCCAGCCACCGGTGCCCACACCGAGGTCATGGCGTTAACGAGTCCTTGGGTCCAGGGGTCGAATTCCATGTTCAATCAGCCTTATCTGCAGAGCGGTCAGGAGCATTACGGCGCGAAACAGGCGCCAGGTGAGGTGAACCATTGTTCAGGGCAATCATCATGGCCTCTAGCCAATGCCCCATCAGGCCGAACAAGTCCCCCGCGCCGACCTGGCGGTTGGCGGTCTTGAGTACCCGCCCCAGGGTCGCATCGTCATCATGATCAGACGACGGCGCCTTGAGCAGGTCTCGCAGGGATTCTTCAAACGGATCGTGCATGCGCACCTCACGTGGATATGTCGGCTAGACGCAGCCGACCTTGGGCAGGTCACATCAGAGCCAGCGCAGGCGACGGAACAACCACCACTGAAACAGAACCATTCCACCAATCAGGGCGCAAACGACATAGAACCCATAGCTCGTCCCTGCACCGGGAATTCCGGCCACGTTCATACCCAGCAACCCAGTGACGAAGCTCATCGGCAGGAAAAAGCCGGTCGTGATACCCAGCAAATACATGGTCTTGCCCATTCGCTCGCTCTGGCGGCGGCTTTCCGACTCCAGCACCAGTCCAACCCGTTCACGCGTCAGCTCTAGCTCTTCCAGATAGCGAGTAAGGCGGTTGTTCAGCTCGTTCCAGTACCCGGTATCGTCCTCGACGAACCAGGGCAGGCGATTGCGCCCCAATTGAGCGTAAAGGTCGCGTTGCGGCGCAAGGAATCGCCGCAGGGCTGCTGCACGGCGACGCACCTGGAGCATGAGGTCATGGTCCGGGCGAAAACGCTCGTCCACATCCAGGCGCTCCTCCTGCTCGTCCACCCGCTCGGCAAAATCACTGACCAGGGTGTCGACCTTGTCCGTCAGGTGCTCCGCGAGATAAAGCAGTACCTCCGAGCCGGTTTTCGGGCCAGAGCCACGACCCCATTGCTCGATGAGCGCATCAGTGGCGTGCAAGGGCCTAAGTCGCAACGAGATGACTCGCTGCGCATCGGCGAAGATGCGGACTGCAACCATGTCCTCGGGCTCAGACCCCGGATTCAGATTGATGCCCCGCAGGAACAGCAGGAGCTCGTCGCCAGGCAGGGACAGCAAACGTGGCCGCGTACTTTCCTCAAGCAACAGGTCGCAGGTGAACTCGGCCAATCCGCTGCGTTCCTCAGCCAACGCTGCGCTTGAGGATGGCTTCTGTCCCAGTGCAACCAGAGGCTCTGCCCCGGCTGCAGGTCCAGACTCTCCAACGCCAGTCGGGAGATGGGAGCTGCCCCGCCCTGGCCATCGAGCACAAAGGCATGGACCAGCCCCCATTGGGCGTTCTGCTCCTCGAACATGACGACTCCTGCCCCCAAGACTCCAGGCGATGCTGATGGACTTGCCTTACTGAGGCATCTCAAGGGCCTTGGGCGAGACAATTACGCCATTGTTGTCGGCGTAGATGAATTCGCCTGGGCGAAAGGTTATCCCGCCAAAGGTAACCGGCACATTGAGGTCGCCAATACCGCGCTTGTCGGTTTTCATCGGGTGAGTGGCCAGCGCCTGCACACCCAGGTCGGTCTGGGCGATGACATCGACATCACGGATGCAACCATAGACCACGATGCCCTCCCAGCCGTTCTTCGCCGCTTTCTCGGCCAGCATGTCGCCAAGCAGTGCACGGCGAAGCGAGCCGCCACCATCCACGACCAGGACCTTGCCCTTGCCCGGCAGGTCGACCTGCTCTTTCACCAGGGAGTTGTCTTCGAAGCACTTCACGGTGACGATTTCACCACCGAAGGAGTCGCGGCCGCCGAAGTTGCTGAGCATCGGCTCGACAACCTGCACGAGGTCGGGATAGGCGTCACACAAGTCAGGGGTAACGTATTGCATGGTCATCTCCTTGATAGCAGTTACAGGTCGAGCCCGACGCGATCACCATCGTACGCCAGCGGCAGTCGCTGAAGAGGCGCACAAGGTGCGTTGATGGCGCAACCAGTGGACAGGTCGAAGGTTATCCCATGCCGGGAACAGCGCAGCATCGTTCCTTCGAGGGTTCCGTTGTGCAGGGGAGCGCCTTGGTGTGGGCAGCGATTTTCCATGAGGATCGGCTGCCTATCAACGACGATCAACAGCAAATGACGACCCTGCACCTGAAAAGTGCCGCGATAGCCTTCGTCCAGATTGATCAATCGTTCCAACTCTACGAACATAGAGCCTCCGAACCCCTGCGGTTCTGTGCATATTTGCATATGCCCCATTGAGCCGAAATCGAAAACCTGCTGTATTCGACTAGCCCGCTGCGATTTCCGTCCCGACCTGCGCAGGCAGCTGCCGATCCTCAAGCCAACGCGCAACGAGCGGCCAGACTTCACGCTGGGCATCCTTGCCGATGAGCATTTCGACATGCCCGTAATCACCAGCGAAACCTTCCTGCCGAGACAGGCATAGAAAATGCCGACTCTCCTCAGGAAACTGCTCCAACAGCTTGCGGCAGGCCCAGACGGGATCTTGCCCGTCACCCGCAGCAGCAACTGCCAGCACAGGTACGGGCACTTCGGACAAGCCCGCCCACCAGTCGCTCTCGGCGTCACCAAAGCGGCCGAACAGCCCGTGCCAACGCAAACTCTCGAGGGCAAGCCCGATCGGTTCGTCCTCCGGACCGCGCTTCAGCAAAGAGCCGGATAGCACCTCGAAGCGCTTGAGTAGTAGACGACCGCCCCACTCCACCGGCGGCATTTTCAACGGCCAGTAGGTACGACTGACCTGACTTCCGAACAGCGCCACCGATGCGACCTGCCCTTCGCCAAGATAGTGCCCACCGAGCGCCGCAGCCAGGGTCGTTCCCCCAAGGGAATGCCCGATCCAGTGCGGAACCTCGCCCGTCTGCTCGCACACGAAATCGGCGATGGCGGGCAAGTCATAGCGCGCGTAATCAGCCACGCGATTGCGTCGATAGTGCTGGTTGCGCGGCGAAAGGCCATGCCCACGCATTTCCGCTATCCAGATATCGAAGCCCGCCCTGGCCAGGAAAGGCCCCAGGCCGATTCCCTTGGGCGAGTACCAGAATCGCCGGTTTGAAAAACTGCCATGCAACAGGATGACTGGCGCGCCACGCGCACCCTCACGGCCAAATATCCCAAGTCGGGTCAAAACCAGTTCAACACTGGGGTCCGGGCTATTGCCTGGCTTCAGACGATAGACATCCTCGGTCAGGTCGCCACGAAGTTCCGCGCTCATCAGCGCAACGGGAAATAGATCGCTACTGCTCTGCATGATTCTGCTTGCACAAAAAAGGGCGGGACTTACGCCCGCCCTTTTCGAGATGACTTCTGGAGCCTGCTTTCAGGGCCGTTGAGCGCGCCTAAGCTGCGCTCGCAAAGCCTTTAAGCCACTCCAGGTATCAGGCCTGCCCTTCAGCCAGGAAGAACCAGGTATCCAGCACGGAGTCGGGGTTCAGCGAAACGCTCTCGATGCCCTGCTCCATCAGCCACTTGGCCAGATCGGGATGGTCCGACGGGCCCTGTCCACAAATACCGATGTACTTGCCTGCCTTGTTGCAGGCAGTAATGGCGTTGGCCAGCAGCTTCTTCACGGCAGGATTACGCTCGTCGAACAGGTGCGCAACGATGCCAGAGTCCCGGTCCAGGCCCAGGGTAAGTTGGGTGAGGTCGTTGGAACCGATGGAGAAACCATCGAAGAACTCCAGGAACTCATCGGCCAGCAGGGCGTTCGACGGCAGCTCGCACATCATGATGACCTTCAGGCCATTCTCACCGCGCTTCAGGCCATTACTGGCGAGCAATTCGACAACCTGCGAGGCCTCGCCGAGGGTGCGAACGAAAGGCACCATGATCTCGACGTTGGTCAGACCCATCTCGTTGCGCACCTTCTTCAGCGCACGGCACTCCAGCTCGAAGCAGTCACGGAACGACTCGCTGATATAGCGCGAGGCACCGCGGAAGCCGAGCATCGGATTTTCTTCTTCCGGCTCGTAAAGCTTGCCGCCGATAAGGTTGGCGTATTCATTGGACTTGAAGTCCGACAGGCGCACGATGACCTTCTTCGGCCAGAAAGCAGCAGCCAGGGTACTGATGCCCTCGACCAGCTTCTCGACGTAGAAACCAACCGGGTCGTTGTAGCCGGCAATGCGCTTCTCGACGCTGTCCTTGATCTCAGCCGGCAAGCCGGCGAAGTTCAGCAAGGCCTTGGGGTGCACGCCGATCATGCGGTTGATGATGAATTCCAGTCGGGCCAAGCCAACGCCTTCGTTCGGCAATTGGGCGAAGTCGAAAGCGCGGTCCGGGTTACCGACGTTCATCATGATCTTGAACGGCAGCTCGGGCATGGCATCGACCGAGTTCTTACGAATGTCGAAACCCAACTGGCCTTCGAATATGAAGCCGGTATCACCTTCGGCACAGGAAACGGTAACGCCCTGGCCATCCTGCAGGACATGAGTGGCGTTGCCGCAACCCACAACAGCCGGAATACCCAGCTCACGAGCGATGATCGCAGCGTGGCAGGTACGCCCCCCGCGGTTGGTGACGATGGCGCTTGCGCGCTTCATCACCGGCTCCCAGTCCGGGTCAGTCATGTCGGAGACCAGCACGTCACCCGGCTGGACCTTGTCCATCTCGGAAACGTCGTGGATCACCTTCACCGGGCCGGCACCAATGCGCTGGCCAATAGCACGGCCTTCGACCAGGACCTTGCCCTTTTCCTTCAGCAGGTAGCGCTCCATGACGGTGGCGCTGGTGCGGCTCTTCACGGTCTCGGGACGAGCCTGGACGATGTACAGTTTGCCGTCGTCACCGTCCTTGGCCCACTCGATGTCCATCGGGCGGCCGTAGTGCTTCTCGATGATCAGCGCCTGTTTGGCCAGCTCGGTGACCTCGGCGTCAGACAGGGCAAAACGGGCACGATCGGCACGATCCACCTCGACGGTCTTGACCGATTTGCCGGCCTTGGCCTCCTCGCCATAGATCATCTTGATAGCCTTGCTGCCCAGGTTACGGCGCAGGATCGCGGGACGGCCCGCCTCAAGGGTCGACTTGTGCACGTAGAACTCGTCCGGGTTCACGGCGCCTTGTACGACGGTTTCACCCAGGCCATAAGCGGCAGTGATGAAGACCACGTCACGGAAGCCGGACTCGGTGTCCAGGGTAAACATGACGCCGGCGGTGCCGGTTTCGGAGCGGACCATGCGCTGCACGCCGGCGGACAGGGCGACGAGCTTGTGATCGAAGCCCTGATGCACGCGGTAAGCAATGGCTCGGTCGTTGAACAGGGAGGCGAATACCTCCTTGGCTGCGCGGATCACGTTATCCACGCCGCGGATGTTGAGGAAGGTTTCCTGTTGACCGGCAAAGGAAGCGTCCGGCAGGTCTTCGGCGGTAGCGGAAGAGCGAACGGCTACAGCCAGGTTGTCGCTGCCCTGGGCCAGTTCGGCGAAGGCAGTGCGGATTTCCGCATCCAGACGCGCAGGAAACTCGGCATCCATCACCCAGCCGCGGATCTCCGCGCCGGTCTTTGCGAGGGCATTGACGTCATCCACATCGAGCTGATCCAAGGCAGCATGGATACGGTCGTTCAGGCCGCTCTGCTCGAGGAAGTCACGGTAGGCCTGGGCGGTCGTGGCGAAACCACCGGGGACAGAAACACCGGCGCCAGCCAGATTGCTGATCATCTCGCCCAGGGATGCGTTCTTGCCCCCCACATGCTCAACATCGTGGACGCCGAGCTTATCGAGGGAAACTACGTACTCTACCAAGGTGATCTCTCCACTAATGTGTTGGAAAAGCTCAAACGGAGCAGGTCCGCTGCGTTCTGGCCTTGAGCCAGAAAAATAAGTCAGCTAATGCCGACCGGCTGGGGCCCAGGCGAAAAAACGCGGCCTATCATAGCCAAGAATTGATCCCACTCAAGGCCCTTGGCGCAAAACAAATGTACCGTTTTCTTTGCTTCTCGATGGCACTGGCATCACTGCAGAAGTTTTGGCCATTTCCTTGCGCAGTTCTGAACCATCGCCACCTTCAGCAAGATCACGCG